>NZ_CP027225.1:0-5599325 GCF_003073275.1 Phytobacter sp. SCO41
GTGTCACTTTCGCTTTGGCAGCAGTGTCTTGCCCGATTGCAGGATGAGTTACCAGCCACAGAATTCAGCATGTGGATCCGCCCGTTGCAGGCGGAACTGAGCGATAACACGCTGGCTTTGTATGCGCCAAACCGTTTTGTGCTCGATTGGGTAAGAGACAAGTATCTCAATAATATCAATGGGCTGCTGAACGATTTCTGCGGTGCGGACGCCCCGCAACTGCGCTTTGAGGTCGGTACGAAGCCCGTCACGCAGGTCCACAGAGAACCTGCTCATATCGCCGCGCCAGTACAGACGACTCACGTTCAGCCGCAGCGCGCTGCGCCGGCAGTGCGCCCTGGCTGGGACAACGTTCCCGCACCGGCGGAACCGACCTACCGCTCCAACGTTAACCTTAAACACACCTTTGATAACTTCGTCGAAGGTAAGTCGAACCAATTGGCGCGCGCGGCGGCGCGCCAGGTGGCGGATAACCCAGGCGGTGCCTACAATCCACTATTCCTTTATGGTGGAACGGGTTTGGGTAAAACTCACCTGTTGCACGCGGTGGGTAATGGCATCATGGCGCGTAAACCCAACGCCAAAGTGGTGTATATGCACTCCGAGCGTTTTGTCCAGGACATGGTAAAAGCCCTGCAAAACAATGCGATCGAAGAGTTTAAACGCTACTACCGATCCGTTGACGCATTGCTTATCGATGACATCCAGTTCTTTGCCAATAAAGAACGATCGCAGGAAGAGTTTTTCCACACGTTTAACGCGCTGCTGGAAGGGAATCAACAGATCATCCTGACGTCGGATCGTTATCCTAAAGAGATCAATGGCGTTGAAGATCGTCTTAAATCCCGCTTCGGTTGGGGGCTTACGGTCGCGATCGAGCCGCCTGAACTGGAAACCCGCGTTGCGATCCTGATGAAAAAGGCCGACGAGAATGACATTCGTCTGCCGGGTGAAGTGGCCTTCTTTATTGCCAAGCGTTTACGCTCTAACGTGCGTGAACTGGAAGGGGCACTGAACCGCGTGATTGCCAATGCCAACTTTACGGGCCGGGCGATTACTATCGATTTCGTGCGTGAAGCGCTGCGTGATTTGCTGGCGCTGCAGGAAAAACTGGTCACCATCGACAATATTCAGAAGACGGTGGCAGAGTATTACAAGATTAAGGTCGCGGACCTGCTGTCGAAGCGTCGCTCCCGTTCAGTCGCGCGTCCGCGCCAGATGGCGATGGCGCTGGCGAAAGAGCTCACCAACCACAGTCTGCCGGAAATTGGCGATGCGTTTGGTGGCCGTGACCATACTACCGTGCTACACGCCTGCCGCAAGATTGAGCAGTTGCGTGAAGAGAGCCACGATATCAAAGAAGATTTTTCCAATTTAATCAGAACATTATCGTCGTGACGCTATGAAATTTACCGTTGAACGTGAACACCTTTTAAAGCCGCTGCAACAAGTTAGCGGCCCGCTGGGCGGTCGCCCGACGTTGCCCATTCTCGGTAATCTGCTGCTTCAGGTTGCAGACGGTACGCTTTCGCTGACCGGTACCGATCTTGAAATGGAAATGGTGGCCCGTGTTGCGCTCGTCCAGCCGCATGAGCCCGGCGCGACTACCGTCCCGGCGCGGAAATTCTTTGATATCTGCCGTGGCTTGCCGGAAGGCGCGGAAATCGCCGTCCAGCTCGAAGGCGAGCGTATGCTGGTGCGTTCTGGTCGCAGCCGCTTCTCCCTTTCCACGCTGCCTGCCGCCGATTTCCCGAATCTGGATGACTGGCAAAGCGAGGTGGAGTTCACTCTGCCGCAGGCCACGATGAAACGTCTGATTGAAGCCACCCAGTTCTCGATGGCGCATCAGGATGTGCGTTACTACTTAAACGGCATGCTGTTTGAGACCGAAGGTGAAGAGCTGCGTACCGTGGCAACGGACGGCCACCGCCTGGCGGTCTGCTCTATGCCTGTCGGTGTGAGTTTGCCAAACCATTCGGTGATCGTGCCGCGTAAAGGGGTGATTGAGTTGATGCGTATGCTCGACGGCGGGGACAACCCGCTGACCGTGCAGATCGGCAGCAACAACATCCGTGCGCATGTTGGTGATTTTATCTTCACATCGAAGCTGGTTGACGGTCGTTTCCCGGATTATCGCCGCGTATTACCGAAAAACCCGGACAAACATCTGGATGCGGGTTGCGACATTCTTAAGCAGGCTTTTGCCCGTGCCGCCATTCTCTCGAACGAGAAATTCCGCGGCGTGCGTCTGTATGTCAGCGAAAACCAGTTGAAAATCACCGCTAACAACCCGGAACAGGAAGAAGCGGAAGAGATACTGGATGTGACCTACTCCGGTAGCGAAATGGAGATTGGTTTTAACGTTAGTTATGTGCTGGACGTACTTAATGCGCTGAAGTGCGAAAATGTGCGTATTATGCTGACGGATTCCGTTTCGAGCGTGCAGATTGAGGATGCGGCTTCGCAATCCGCAGCTTACGTCGTCATGCCCATGAGGCTGTAGAAAATATCGGGCTATCTTGCTTGTTATTCTGGCTCCGGGCAGTGCTCGCAATCTTCACGTACCTTAGTACGCTCCGGTTGCTGCGCGCTGGCCGTAACCAGACTAACTGCGCCGATAACGCCCTGGTTATGAGCTGATATGTCGCTATCCCGACTCCTAATCAAAGACTTCCGCAATATTGAAAATGCGGATCTCGCCTTATCTCCCGGCTTTAACTTCCTGGTTGGCGCGAACGGCAGCGGCAAAACCAGCGTGCTGGAAGCTATCTATACGCTTGGTCATGGCCGGGCGTTTCGCAGTTTGCAAATTGGCCGCGTCATTCGCCATGAGCAGGAGTCATTTATTCTGCACGGGCGTTTGCAGGAGGCGGAGCGGGAAATCGCCATTGGTCTGACGAAAGACAAACAAGGCGACAGCACCGTGCGTATCGACGGAACGGATGGCCACAAGGTGGCGGAACTGGCGCTGCTGATGCCAATGCAGTTGATTACGCCTGAGGGGTTTACATTACTCAACGGCGGCCCCAAATACAGAAGAGCGTTCCTTGATTGGGGATGCTTCCACAACGAAGCCGGTTTCTTTACCGCCTGGAGCAACCTTAAGCGGCTGCTCAAACAGCGTAATGCCGCGCTACGGCAGGTAAGCCACTACGGCCAGTTGCGCCCGTGGGATAAAGAACTGATTCCGCTGGCGGAACAAATCAGCCTGTGGCGTGCCGAATACAGTGCCGGTATCGCCGAAGATATGGCCGACACCTGCAAACAATTTTTACCGGAGTTCTCTCTGACCTTTTCTTTCCAGCGCGGCTGGGAGAAAGAGACGGATTATGCCGAGGTGCTGGAGAAGAACTTCGAACGCGATCGCCTGCTGACTTACACCGCACACGGCCCGCACAAAGCGGATTTCCGTATACGTGCCGACGGCGCGCCGGTGGAAGATACGCTTTCCCGTGGGCAGCTAAAACTCCTGATGTGTGCGCTACGTCTGGCGCAGGGGGAGTTTTTAACCCGCGAGAGCGGTCGCCGCTGTTTGTACCTGATAGATGATTTTGCCTCGGAGCTGGATGATGCGCGTCGCGGACTGCTTGCCAGCCGCTTAAAAGCCACGCAATCACAAGTTTTCGTCAGCGCCATCAGCGCTGAACACGTACTGGACATGTCGGACAAAAATTCGAAGATGTTCACCGTGGAAAAGGGTAAAATAACGGATTAACCCAAGACAAAATGAGCGAGAAACGTTGATGTCGAATTCTTATGACTCCTCCAGTATCAAAGTCCTGAAAGGGCTGGATGCGGTGCGTAAGCGCCCGGGTATGTATATCGGCGATACGGATGACGGCACCGGTCTGCACCACATGGTATTCGAGGTGGTAGATAACGCTATCGACGAAGCGCTCGCAGGTTACTGTAAAGACATCGTTGTCACGATCCACAGCGATAACTCCGTCTCCGTACAGGATGATGGTCGTGGGATCCCAACCGGTATTCACCCGGAAGAGGGTGTCTCAGCAGCCGAAGTCATCATGACCGTGCTGCACGCGGGCGGTAAGTTCGATGATAACTCCTATAAAGTGTCCGGTGGTCTGCACGGCGTAGGCGTTTCGGTTGTAAACGCCCTGTCGCAGAAACTGGAGCTGGTTATCCAGCGTGATAATAAAGTTCACCGTCAGATCTACGAACACGGTGTGCCGCAGGCGCCGCTGGCCGTGACCGGTGATACAGAAAAAACCGGTACCATGGTGCGTTTCTGGCCGAGCTATGAAACCTTCACCAACGTCACCGAATTTGAGTATGAAATTCTGGCGAAACGTCTGCGCGAGCTGTCCTTCCTGAACTCTGGCGTATCCATCCGCCTGAAAGACAAGCGCGACGGCAAAGAAGACCATTTCCACTATGAAGGCGGTATCAAGGCATTTGTTGAGTATCTCAATAAGAACAAAACGCCAATTCACCCGAATGTCTTCTATTTCTCCACCGAAAAAGACGGTATCGGCGTCGAAGTAGCGCTGCAGTGGAACGATGGTTTCCAGGAAAACATCTACTGCTTTACCAACAACATTCCGCAGCGCGACGGCGGTACCCACCTTGCAGGCTTCCGTGCGGCGATGACCCGTACCCTGAACGCCTATATGGATAAAGAAGGCTACAGCAAAAAAGCAAAAGTCAGCGCCACCGGTGACGATGCCCGTGAAGGCCTGATTGCGGTCGTTTCCGTGAAGGTGCCGGATCCGAAGTTCTCCTCGCAGACCAAAGACAAACTGGTCTCCTCTGAGGTGAAATCGGCGGTTGAACAGCAGATGAACGAACTGCTGGCTGAATACCTGCTGGAAAATCCGTCCGATGCGAAAATCGTGGTCGGCAAAATTATTGATGCGGCGCGTGCCCGTGAAGCGGCGCGTAAAGCCCGTGAAATGACCCGCCGTAAAGGCGCACTCGACTTAGCGGGCCTGCCGGGCAAACTGGCGGACTGTCAGGAACGCGACCCGGCGCTGTCTGAGCTGTACCTGGTGGAAGGGGACTCCGCGGGCGGCTCTGCGAAGCAGGGGCGTAACCGTAAGAACCAGGCGATTCTGCCGCTGAAAGGTAAAATCCTTAACGTTGAGAAGGCGCGCTTCGACAAGATGCTCTCTTCTCAGGAAGTGGCGACGCTCATCACCGCGCTCGGCTGCGGTATCGGTCGCGACGAGTACAACCCGGACAAATTGCGTTATCACAGCATCATTATCATGACCGATGCGGACGTCGACGGCTCGCACATCCGTACGCTGCTGTTGACCTTCTTCTATCGTCAGATGCCGGAAATCATTGAGCGTGGCCATGTCTACATTGCCCAGCCACCGCTGTACAAAGTGAAAAAAGGCAAACAGGAACAGTACATTAAAGACGATGAGGCGATGGATCAGTATCAAATCGCTATCGCTCTGGACGGTGCAACTCTGCACACGACCGAAGGCGCACCAGCTCTGGCCGGTGAAGCGCTGGAAAAACTGGTCTCTGAATACAATGCCGCGCAGAAGATGATTGGCCGTATGGAACGTCGCTTCCCGCGCGCACTGCTGAAAGAGCTGGTGTATCAGCCGACGCTGGCCGAAGCCGATCTGGGCAACGAGCAGGCCGTCACCCGCTGGGTAAATGCGCTGGTCACCGAGCTGAACGAGAAAGAGCAGCACGGTAGCACCTGGAAGTTCGATATTCGCGAAAATGCGGAACTGAACCATTTCGAGCCGATTATTCGCGTGCGTACCCACGGTGTCGATACGGATTATCCGCTGGATAATGAATTTATCGCCGGGGGCGAATATCGCCGTCTCTGCACGCTCGGTGAAAAACTGCGTGGTCTGATCGAAGACGATGCGTTTATCGAACGCGGTGAGCGTAAGCAGCCGATCGCCAGCTTTGAGCAGGCGCTGGACTGGCTGGTTAAAGAGTCCCGTCGTGGTCTTGCTATCCAGCGTTATAAAGGTCTGGGCGAGATGAACCCGGATCAGCTGTGGGAAACCACCATGGATCCGGAAAGCCGCCGCATGCTGCGCGTGACCGTTAAAGATGCGATTGCCGCCGACCAGTTGTTCACCACCCTGATGGGTGATGCCGTTGAACCGCGCCGTGCCTTTATCGAAGAGAACGCCCTGAAAGCGGCGAATATCGATATTTAATTATCGTTATACAGCTATATCTGAGCCGCGCTATTAGCGCGGCTTTTTTATAGGATCCGGAAAATCCAGCGACATCGCCGCCGGTAAGCGGCTCACCAGTGTGTCTATGGCAATTCTCACCCTCAGCGGCAGGTGCGGCGTCTTCTGCCAGACTGCATGAACGTCAAAGCGTACATTCGGCGCCTGCCTGAAAAGCAGGGCGAGTTTTCCATTTTGAATCTCTTTGCTTGCCATCCAGCAGGGCAACCATGCAATACCGTGTCCGGCTATTGCTGCGTCGCAGATCGCCTGTAAATCATCCATATTGAGTGATGATCGCAGAACAAGGGTTTGCGGTTTTCCTTCGTTGTCCGCAAGCTGCCAGGGTAAAATTCTGCCTGCCTGCAGATAGTTAATGGCCGTATGCTGACGTAAATCGGCAACGGTTTCAGGATGGCCTTTTTCCCTCAGATAATCCGGCGCGGCGCACAGAACCATTTGGTGCTCGCCCAGCCTTCTGGCGGCCAGCACGGTGCTGTCTGCCAGTGTGCCGTTACGCACCGCCATATCGAATCCTTCCTCCACGAGATCCACCACCCTGTCGCTGAATGACATTTCCAGCTCAAGCCCCGGATGCTCTTGCGCCAGCGTGATCAGCAGCGGAGCGACGCACTGACGACCAAAGAGCACCGGCATCGCTACGCGCAGGCGGCCACTCACCTGTTGCTTCCCTGTTTCCAGTAGCGATTCTGCACTACGGATCTCCTCCAGTGCGCGCAGGCAACGCTCATAAAAAAGCGCGCCGTTATCGGTCAGCCGCTGGCTGCGGGTGGTGCGCTGAAACAGACGCACCCCCAGCCGTTGTTCAAGCCGGGCGATACTTTTTCCCACTGCCGAGCGCGATAAATGCAGACGGACAGCGGCCTGAGCAAAACTGCCCGCTTCAACGGCCGCCACGAAAACCGGAATGTCCTTTAGCGTATCGCTCATCAATTGTATCCATTATGGCGTCAATAAAGAGAAAACTTATCGCCACTGGCGACACCGAGTCAACGATAGACTGTCGATACTGAAACTCATTTGATGGCAGGAGAAATACGATGACAGAGACGATACAACGCTGGTCAATGGACGCCCTCGGGCGCGAAAACCTCAGACTTACCGAGGTACCTCTTCCGCAACCTGGCCCCGGTGAAGTCCGTGTACGGGTGAATGCCGTTGCGCTCAACTATCGCGATAAAATGGTCATTGAAGGCAACATGCCAATTTCGCGCTCCTTCCCCTTTACGCCGGCTTCTGACATGGCGGGCGTCGTGGACAGTACGGGCGAGGGTGTCACACGTTTCAAATCCGGGGCACGCGTCATCTCCAGCTTCTTCCCGGAGTGGATCGACGGCAAGCCAAAAGCGGACGCACGCCATTTGCCCTACCGAACCCTTGGCGGTTACTTCCAGGGCATGCTGGCTGAGTACGTGATTATGAACGAAAACTGGCTGGTTGCCGCCCCGGAAACTCTGGATGACGCAGAGGCCAGCACCTTGCCTTGTGCGGGGTTAACGGCCTGGTTCGCGCTGGTGGAGCGGGGAAATTTACGGGCCGGTCAGTCGGTGTTGGTGCAGGGGACGGGCGGTGTGGCGATATTCGCGCTGCAAATCGCTAAAGCGCATGGTGCGCACGTGTTTGTCACGTCCGGCAGTGATGAAAAACTGGCGCAGGCCAAAAAGCTGGGGGCTTATCAGGGGGTTAACCGGCTAAAAGGTGACTGGGCAGAGGCGATTCTTACGCTGACCGACGATCGCGGTATTGACCATATTATTGAAACCGTGGGCGGGGAAAATCTGAAGCATTCCCTGCGAGCCGTAGCGGTTCATGGGCGAATCTCGGTCATTGGTGTGCTGGCCGGAAATGAAATATCGCTCTCTGCCAGCGAGCTGTTGCTGAAATCGCCTGTGGTTCAGGGGATTGGTGTCGGTCACCGTCGTGCGCTGGAAGATCTTGTGCGCGCTGTTGATGTCAACGGACTGAAACCTGTTATTGAGCACCGTTACCACTTTAACGAGCTTGAAAGGGCGCTTGAACACCTTGACCGTGGTGCGTTTGGCAAAATAGTTCTCACCCGCGAGTAAGCCGTTGCTCCCTGGGGTAGGTGTAAAAGGGGTGCTTTTGTTGCGCAATGTAGCTCTATTTTTGTGGGCTAAATCGCGTTAGCATGAGGCAGCACTCATTTATCCCGGGGAACTCATGGCTATCAAACTTATTGCAATCGACATGGACGGAACGCTGTTGTTGCCGGACCACACCATCTCGCCAGCGGTTAAAAACGCCATTGCGGCTGCACGCGAACGTGGAGTGAAAGTGGTGCTGACGACAGGCCGCCCTTACGCCGGGGTTCATGCCTACGTCAAAGAGCTGCACATGGAACGGGAAGGTGATTACTGCATCACTTATAACGGCGCGCTGGTGCAAAACGCCCATGACGGCAGCACGGTGACGCAAACGGCGCTGAGCTATGACGATTACCGCTATCTGGAAAAACTGTCTCGTGACGTTGGTTCGCACTTTCATGCGCTTGACCGCAATACGCTCTACACCGCCAACCGCGATATCAGCTACTACACGGTTCACGAATCCTATGTCGCCACTATTCCGCTGGTCTTCTGCGAGCCGGAAAACATGGATCCGAACACCCAGTTCCTCAAGGTGATGATGATTGATGAGCCGGAAATCCTCGATAAAGCCATTGCCCGTATCCCGGCAGAAGTGAAAGAGAAATACACCGTGCTGAAAAGCGCGCCGTACTTCCTCGAAATGCTCGATAAGCGCGTCAATAAAGGGACTGGGGTGAAATCCCTGGCCGACGTTCTGGGCATCAAACCCGAAGAGATCATGACCCTTGGCGATCAGGAAAACGACATCGCCATGATCGAGTATGCGGGTGTAGGTGTGGCAATGGGGAACGCCATTCCGTCGGTGAAAGAAGTGGCCAACTTTGTCACCAAATCCAACCTTGAAGATGGCGTAGCGTATGCCATTGAGAAGTTTGTACTGAATTAATCTGCCGCCAGGCAGGGGCGATTATGCCCTTGCCTGCGTAGGCGTCTGCTGCTGCACCGGGATATGACCAATCCCACTTTTCATGATCAGACTGCGTATCCAGGGCGTCGTCAGGCAGCGGTTTTTGATGATTTTTCCCAGCAACTTCATGCGTAATCGACGCGTTTTCTTCCAGTATGCCGCGTTGAGGTTTTTTGTTTCTTCGCGCAACACCCCTGCCAGGATTTCCGCGCTATCCAGTGCATAGCTTATGCCTTCCAGCGAACTGGCGCTGATAAACCCCGCCGCTTCGCCAATCAGAAACGCATTCTCTTTTCCGCAGACAAAATCCGCCCAGCGGGACGGGCACAGCACTGTGCATTTCTCTGTTTTCACCGCGTCGCCAAAGCGGAAATCGAACGGTTCAAGGCGCTGCTTGAGGCGGCTAAAATTCTCCCTGCCATCCTTCATGGAAAAAGCCCCACCGAAAATGAAATAACCGTCTTTGCAGATACTCCATGAATAACAATCGGTTGTCTCATTATCAAACACGCAGGAATAGAACGGCGACGGGTGACGGTCTTTGAACCACTGCTGCAGCGAGACGTACTTGCGGATCTCATGATCGGGATATAGCAATCGCCGCACCATCGAGTTCGCACCATCGCCGCCCACCAGGTAATCTGCCGTTGCTTCATGGGTTTTACCGTCAACCGCATACATCAAATGCCAGCGGTTATCCTGTCGGCAGACCTTCTTGCACAAGGCGTCGTGGTGAACGGTGACCGAAGCGGGGATTAATGATTTCATCCATAAATCAAAGGCGTGTCGGTCGATATTAACGTAACTGCGTTGATAGTTACGCGTTATCCCCGTTTGCATATCCAGCGTTTGTACGCTGAAAATTTGCGGATCGGCCATCACCTGCACCGGCAGCGTAATCCCGACACGGATAAACGAACGTTGCGCGTCCGGGGCCAGCAATCCGCCACACGGCTTCATAAATCCGCCCGTACCCTGCTGCTGTTTTTTATCTAACGCCAGCACGCTCATCCCGCCTGCTAACTGCCGCGCCAGCGCCGCTCCCGCAGGCCCCAGACCAATAATCGCCACATCAAAATGCTGCATATCCCCTCCTCATGTTGATAAGGACGATAAGCGGCTCGGGTGAAGTTACGGTGAAGTGAAGGGGGTTAATTTTGTGATCTGTCGTTCATTTTGCGATCTAAATTGTAGTACAACAATGAATGATTGTACTACATTCAGCTCAAGCAAAAGAAAAGTACGCTCTGTTTGTACTGCAAGGATGAGGTGAAAATCGCCGGTCGAGGTAAAGTAGGTATGCATACACAGTGAATAAGGGCATGCCATGACTCTCACCAAAACCGACCGTATCGTCATCACGTTAGGGCACCAGATTGTGAGCGGGAAATATGTCCCCGGCTCAGCGCTTCCGTCAGAAGCAGAACTCTGCGAGGAGTTTGAAACCTCGCGCAACATCATTCGCGAAGTCTTTCGCTCCTTAATGGCGAAGAGGCTCATCGAGATAAAACGCTATCGCGGTGCGTTTGTAGCACCGCGTAATCAGTGGAATTACCTCGATACCGAAGTACTGCAGTGGGTACTGGAAAATGACTATGACCCGCGGCTCATCAGCGCGATGAGCGAGGTGCGAAATCTGGTAGAGCCTGCCATTGCCCGCTGGGCGGCGGAGCGCGCTACCTCAAGCGATCTGGCGCAAATCGAGGCGGCGCTCAACGACATGATTGCGAACAATCAGAATCGCGATGCCTTCAATGAGGCGGATATTCGTTATCACGAAGCGGTGCTGGAGTCGGTACATAACCCGGTGTTACAGCAACTGACCGTGGCGATCAGCTCGCTTCAAAGAGCGGTATTTGAACGAACCTGGATGGGCGATGAAGCCAACATGCCAAAAACGCTCCAGGAACATAAGGCGCTGTTCGATGCAATACGGCATCAGGACGGCGATGCAGCAGAGCAGGCGGCGCTCACCATGATCGCCAGCTCTACCCGAAGGCTTAAGGAAATCACATGACATCTCGCTACATCGCAATTGACTGGGGGTCGACCAACTTACGCGCCTGGCTTTATCAGGGGGCGGAATGCCTGGAGAGCAGGCAATCAGAAGCCGGTGTTACGCGCCTGAATGGCAAATCCCCACAAGCGGTGTTAGCAGAAATTACCCACGGCTGGCGCGATGAAAAAACGCCCGTCGTGATGGCAGGCATGGTGGGCAGCAATGTCGGCTGGAAAGTGGCGCCATACTTACCCGTTCCTGCCTTTTTCTCCGCCATTGGCGAGCAGTTGACTGCCGTTGGCGACAATGTCTGGATTATTCCCGGCCTGTGCGTTTCTCGTGACGATAACCACAACGTGATGCGTGGCGAAGAGACGCAACTGCTGGGTGCTCGCGAACTTTCTCCCTCTTCTGTTTATGTCATGCCGGGCACCCACTGCAAATGGGTACGCGCAGATGCACAGCAAATCCATGATTTTCGCACCGTGATGACCGGTGAATTGCACCATCTATTGCTGCGCCATTCGCTGGTGGGGGCGGGCTTGCCCGAGCAAGAACCGTCATCGGCGGCTTTTACATCCGGGCTTGAACGCGGCCTCGCTACCCCCGCCATTCTGCCGCAACTGTTCGAGGTCCGTGCTGCTCATGTGCTGGGCAATCTGCCGCGCGAACAGGTTAGCGAGTTTTTATCGGGCCTGCTGATTGGCGCCGAAGTCGCCAGCATGGCTGAGTACGTTATCGATCATCAGGTCACCATCGTTGCGGGAAAGGCACTGTCCGGCCGCTATCAACAGGCGCTGGAGGCGATTGGCCGCAAAGCTGTGGTCATTTCTGGCGACACCGCATTTCAGACAGGAATAAGGAGCATCGCTCATGCAGTGGCAAACTAACCTTCCGCTCATCGCAATATTACGTGGCGTTACCCCCGATGAAGCGCTGGCGCATGTCGGCGCGGTCATTGACGCGGGATTCGATGCGGTAGAGATCCCGCTCAACTCGCCGCAATGGGAAAAAAGCATTCCGGCCATCGTCGCGGCGTATGGCGACAAGGCGCTGATCGGCGCGGGTACCGTCCTTAAGCCGGAGCAGGTTGACCAACTGGCTGAGATGGGCTGCAAACTGATTGTCACTCCCAATATTCAGCCTGAGGTTATTCGCCGCGCGGTGAGCTACGGCATGACGGTCTGCCCGGGCTGTGCGACTGCCAGCGAAGCTTTTACCGCGCTTGATGCGGGTGCGCAGGCGCTGAAAATTTTCCCCTCTTCGGCCTTTGGTCCGGACTATATCAAAGCGTTGAAAGCGGTCTTGCCATCGGACGTACCGGTCTTTGCCGTGGGTGGGGTGACGCCAGACAACCTGGCGCAATGGATTAAAGCTGGCTGCGTGGGGGCAGGGCTGGGCAGCGATTTGTATCGTGCCGGGCAGCCCGTGGAACGCACCGTGCAGCAGGCAACCGCATTTGTTAACGCGTATCGAGAGGCAGTGAAATGAAAATAACGAAACTCACCACTTACCGTTTACCCCCGCGCTGGATGTTCCTGAAAATCGAGACCGACGAAGGGGTGGTTGGCTGGGGAGAGCCGGTCATAGAAGGTCGTGCCCGCACGGTAGAAGCGGCAGTTCATGAACTGAGTGATTATCTGATTGGCCAGGACCCGGCGCGCATCAATGACTTATGGCAGGTAATGTACCGCGCCGGTTTTTACCGCGGCGGTCCGATTCTGATGAGCGCGATTGCCGGTATTGACCAGGCGCTGTGGGATATCAAAGGCAAAGTCCATAACGCGCCGGTCTGGCAACTGATGGGCGGCCTGGTGCGTGACAAAATCAAAGCGTATAGCTGGGTCGGCGGTGACCGCCCGGCGGAAGTGATCGACGGCATTAAAACCCTGCGCAATATCGGTTTCGATACCTTTAAGCTGAACGGTTGCGAAGAGATGGGCGTGATTGATAATTCCCGCGCGGTAGATGCCGCCGTGAATACCGTGGCGCAAATTCGTGAAGCCTTTGGCAATCAAATTGAATTCGGTCTCGATTTCCATGGTCGTGTCAGTGCGCCAATGGCAAAAGTATTAATTAAAGAACTCGAGCAGTATCGCCCGTTATTTATTGAAGAACCGGTGCTGGCGGAGCAGGCGGAATATTATCCGCGACTGGCGGCGCAAACGCATATTCCGATTGCCGCAGGCGAACGTATGTTCTCGCGTTTTGAATTTAAACGCGTGCTGGAAGGCGGTGGTATTTCTATATTGCAGCCGGATTTATCCCACGCTGGCGGGATTACCGAGTGCTATAAAATTGCCGGAATGGCCGAAGCCTATGATGTGGCTCTGGCACCGCACTGCCCGCTCGGCCCGGTGGCGCTGGCGGCCTGTCTGCACGTGGATTTCGTTTCCCACAATGCGGTATTCCAGGAGCAAAGTATGGGCATTCACTACAATAAAGGCGCTGAATTGCTCGACTTCGTGAAAAATAAAGAAGATTTCAATATGGAAGGTGGTTTCTTTAAACCATTAATGAAACCAGGGCTGGGTGTGGATATTGATGAAGAGAAAGTCATTGCGTTAAGTCAGAATGCGCCGGACTGGCGTAATCCGGTTTGGCGGAATGAAGACGGCACCGTCGCCGAATGGTAAATGCGCTTCATACTTTGCACTGGTGGCGCGTTGGCTGCGTTTTCCCCCAGCACGAATTAATTAGCGCATTACGTGTAGCATTTTAATTAATAAATAAATTCAAACACCCTCTGTAAATTACCGGGCATGGTGAGCGGCCTCGCTATGCCCAAAATCTGGAGACAGATTGCGATGGATATTTCAGTTACTGCTGCAAAAGTCGGTCGTCGGCGTTATCTGACGCTAGTGATGATCTTTATTACGGTTGTTATTTGTTATGTCGACAGGGCCAACCTCGCGGTGGCCTCCGCGCATATTCAGCAAGAGTTCGGTATTACCAAAGCGGAAATGGGCTATGTCTTTTCTGCCTTTGCCTGGCTTTATACCTTGTGTCAGATCCCCGGCGGTTGGTTCCTCGACCGGGTCGGCTCTCGCCTTACTTATTTTATCGCCATCTTTGGCTGGTCGGTGGCGACCCTGTTCCAGGGCTTTGCGACAGGATTAATGTCGCTGATTGGTCTGCGCGCCATCACCGGGATTTTTGAAGCGCCCGCCTTTCCGACCAATAACCGCATGGTGACAAGCTGGTTCCCGGAACACGAACGCGCTTCCGCCGTGGGCTTTTATACCTCCGGTCAGTTTGTCGGCCTGGCATTTCTTACCCCACTGCTTATCTGGATTCAGGAACTGTTGAGCTGGCACTGGGTATTTATCGTTACCGGCGGGATTGGCATCATCTGGTCGCTAATCTGGTTTAAGGTCTATCAGCCGCCGCGTCTGACTAAAAGCGTCACCCATGAAGAGCTGGAATACATTCGCGAAGGCGGTGGTCTGGTAGACGGCGATGCGCCTGTGACCAAAGAGGCGCGCCAGCCGCTCACCAAAGCCGACTGGAAACTGGTGTTCC
The DNA here is from genome assembly GCF_003073275.1 of Phytobacter sp. SCO41. NCBI lineage: Bacteria > Pseudomonadati > Pseudomonadota > Gammaproteobacteria > Enterobacterales > Enterobacteriaceae > Phytobacter > Phytobacter sp. SCO41. The sequence continues at coordinate 14,734 of NZ_CP027225.1, forward strand.
ACCGTAAACTGGTCGGCGTTTACCTGGGACAGTTCGCCGTCACCTCTACGCTGTGGTTCTTCCTGACCTGGTTTCCGAACTATCTGACCCAGGAAAAAGGTATCACCGCGCTGAAAGCCGGGTTTATGACCACGGTACCGTTCCTCGCCGCGTTCTTTGGCGTGCTGCTCTCTGGCTGGCTGGCGGACAGGCTTGTGCGCAAAGGCTTCTCCCTTGGCGCGGCGCGTAAAACGCCCATTATCTGCGGCCTGCTGATCTCCACCTGCATTATGGGCGCTAACTACACCAATGACCCGGTGTGGATCATGACGCTGATGGCCATCGCGTTCTTTGGCAACGGCTTCGCCTCTATCACCTGGTCGCTGGTCTCCTCCCTTGCGCCGATGCGTCTTATCGGGCTGACGGGTGGCGTCTTTAACTTTGTCGGCGGTCTGGGCGGTATCACCGTGCCGCTGGTGATTGGTTATCTGGCACAGAGCTACGGTTTTGCCCCGGCGCTGGTGTATATCTCCGTGGTGGCGCTGATTGGCGCACTCTCCTACATCCTGCTGGTCGGCGACGTAAAACGGGTAGGTTAATCTCCCCGCCTTGCGCTACCCTGATGCCAAATAGGGCATCAGGGTATCCGCATGAAGCAAATCACTCGCGCGCAGCGCAACCATCAACTCACCAATATTCACACCTGGACACCGGACAGTCAGTGGCTGGTGTTTGATGTACGCCCCTCCGGCGCGTCTTTTACCGGTGAAACCATTGAACGCGTCAATATCCATACGGGCGCCGTTGAGGTTATCTATCAGGCGAAAGAGGGGGCACACGTTGGCGTAGTGACCGTTCATCCTCATGAAGAGAAATACGTTTTTATCCACGGCCCGGAAAACCCGGATGCTGACTGGCATTATGATTTTCACCATCGTCGCGGCGTCATCCACGCCGACGGCAAAACCGCCAATCTGGACGCGATGGACATCACCGCCCCCTTTACGCCGGGCGCGCTGCGCGGCGGTAGCCATGTGCATGTCTTTAGCCCCAACGGTGAGAACGTCAGTTTTACCTATAACGATCATGTTATGCATGAGCTGGACCCGGCGCAGGATTTGCGTAACGTCGGTGTCGCCGTACCTTTTGGCCCGGTACACCCCCCACTCACACATCCACGCGAGTATGCGGGAAGCCACTGGTGCGTGTTGGTAAGCCGTACCACCCCAGCGCCTGCTCCCGGCAGCGATGAGATCAACCGTGCGTATGAAGAAGGTTGGGTGGGTAACGATAAGCTGGCCTTTATTGGCGATACGCTGTCATTAACAGGCGAGAAAGTGCCGGAGCTGTTTATCGTTGATCTGCCGAAAGCGGCGCAAGGATGGAAACAACCAGGCGATACACCGCTGCAGGGTACGCCGACAAGCCTGCCTGCTCCACCCGCCGGGGTTTTGCAACGGCGCCTGACCTTTACCCATCAACGTGCCTTTCCTGGGCTGGTTAACGTACCGCGCCATTGGGTGCGCAGTAACCCGCAGGGCACTGCGATTGCATTTTTAATGCGTGATGATGCGGGTATTGTCCAGCTTTGGCTGATCTCGCCACAGGGGGGCGAACCGCAGCAGTTAACCCACACGGAAACGGGCATTCAGTCTGCCTTTAACTGGCATCCTTCGGGGGCGGCGTTGGGCTTTGTGCTGGATAATCGTATCGCGCTGTGCGATGCCGCTTGCGGCAACATCACCTTTTTGACAACCGATCACGGCAATCCGCCGTCTGCCGACGCCGTCGTGTTCTCGCCGGACGGTCGGTCTATCGCCTGGATGGAAGAGATTGCGGGTTTCCGCCAGATCTGGATGACGGAAACGGGTATGTAATTACTGCTTAGCCATGGGGGCGGGTGGAATCGCGTTGTCCGTCGCCATGGTGGCCTTTTCGCTTTTCTCAACGCGAGATTTAACGGAGCTGTCGGTGCGGAACATATCCCACGGCAGCAGTATCGTGTCCATGACCGCGGTAAAAGGCATATCCAGAACCACCAGGGATTTCATACCGATATTGGTGTCATCGTCGGATAACATCGTGGAGCTTGCTTTCATACCCGGATACAGGCCTTCCTTGCCCCCGGTATGCGACATCACGCTGGAGCAACCACTGAGTAACACCATTCCACTAAGCAGCGTCGAAATAAACAGAGTATTTTTCATCATTCATTAATCATCGTTATAGGCAGTATGAAGACTGCTGCTGGCGTTATATCTGTCCTGCGCCGAAATAAACAGCCTCCATGCTGCGCTCTGTGGCGACATTCGCACTTTCACCTTTTGTGCTGTGATCCCAGTCTATGCAAAGCGCGAGAAACTGCAAAAAAAAGTCAGAAAAAGACCCTTGAAAACATCAGCGTCACCCCTATTTTAAGAATGTAGCCGGAAGACACGCCGGAAGGGTGTTGGGCTACCGCAGCCTGTCCATTGTGGAAGGCAAACGACAATCTCGCTGATTTCAGGAGCTTTATTTATGCGTAACTTCGATCTTTCTCCGCTTTATCGTTCAGCTATTGGTTTCGACCGTCTGTTCAACCTGCTGGAAAACAATCAAAACCAAAGCAACGGCGGCTATCCTCCGTACAACGTTGAATTAGTTGACGAAAACCATTATCGCATCGCGATCGCGGTAGCGGGGTTCGCGGAAAGCGAACTGGACATCACCGCGCAGGACAACCTGCTTATCGTGAAAGGCGCGCACGCGACCGAACAGAAAGAACGTACCTACCTCTACCAGGGCATCGCCGAACGTAACTTCGAGCGCAAATTCCAGCTTGCCGAAAACATTTATGTTAAAGGCGCAAATCTGGTGAATGGCCTGCTGTACGTTGATCTTGAACGCGTGATTCCGGAAGCAAAGAAACCGCGTCGCATTGAGATTAACTAATTACCTGAACTGAATGCTTGCCGTCAGGGAGCATATGCGAGCCATCGGCTTGCAGGAACTTACTCGCTTCTTAGAAGGAGAAATATCATGCGTAACTACGATTTATCCCCGCTGCTGCGTCAGTGGATCGGTTTTGACAAACTGGCTAACGCGCTGCAAAGCACCACTGAGCAACAGACATTCCCGCCCTATAACATTGAAAAGGGCGATGACAACCATTACCGCATTACGCTGGCTCTGGCCGGATTCAACCAGCAAGAGCTGGATATTCAACTGGAAGGTACCCGGTTAGTGATCAAAGGTTCGCCGGAAAAACCGGCCAATGAGCCTAAATGGTTGCACCAGGGGCTGGTTATCCAACCTTTTACCCTGAGCTTTACACTGGCAGAAAATATGGAAGTCTCTGGCGCGACCTTCGCTAACGGCTTACTCCATATTGATCTGACCCGTAACGTGCCGGAAGCCATTGCGCCACAGCGGATCGCCATTAGCGAACGTCCTGCGCTAAACAGCTAATACCTGTTATGGCAGGTGCCCAAACCGGGCGCCTGCGCTCTTTCACATCGAGAGGGTGGAAACACCAAAACGGTCACCTCAGGGTGGCCGTTTTGCGTTTACTTTGCTGCCGTTTCGGCGGGGCTTTTTTGTGCGCCAAAGCCCATACATCCTGCTATAGCTCTGAGAGAATCCTTGATAATTACAATGTTATTCACAGGGAGCCATCATGAGTGATATAGCGTTAACCGTAAGCATGCTGGCGCTGGTCGCGGTCGTCGGTTTGTGGATCGGCAATGTAAAAATACGCGGCGTGGGTTTTGGGATCGGTGGCGTGCTTTTCGGCGGTATTATTGTCGGCCATTTTGTTGATCAGGCAGGGATTACCCTGAGCAGCCCGATGCTGCATTTCGTGCAGGAGTTCGGCCTTATCCTCTTCGTCTATACCATCGGTATTCAGGTCGGGCCTGGCTTTTTTGCCTCGCTGCGCGTTTCCGGGCTACGCCTGAACCTGTTTGCCATTCTGATTGTGATACTTGGCGGCCTGGTCACCGCTATTTTGCACAAACTCTTCAATATTCCGCTGCCAGTCATTCTGGGCATTTTCTCTGGTGCGGTCACCAACACCCCGGCTCTTGGGGCCGGGCAGCAGATCCTGCATGACCTGGGAACACCGTCTAACGTTCTCGATCAGATGGGGATGAGCTATGCGATGGCCTACCCGTTTGGCATCTGCGGCATTTTACTGACCATGTGGCTGATTCGCGTCGGTTTTCGCATCAACGTTGAGCAGGAAGCGCAACTGCATGATGCGGGCGTTAGCTCGGGTAACTCGTTGATCAAGACCATCAATATTCGCGTGGAAAACCCCAACCTGAACAATATGGCGATTCAGGATGTGCCGATGCTGAACAGCGATAAAATCATCTGTTCGCGCCTGAAACGCGATGAATTGCTGATGGTACCTTCGCCGGGCACCATTATTCAGGTTGGCGACCTGTTGCACCTGGTTGGTCTGCCGAAAGACCTGCATAGCGCGCAACTGGTGATGGGCCAGGAGGTGGACACCTCGCTCTCAACGCGGGGGACCGACCTGCGCGTTGAGCGTGTGGTCGTCACCAACGAAAAAGTCCTTGGGAAACGCATTCGCGATCTGCATTTCAAAGAGCGCTATGACGTGGTGATTTCCCGTCTTAACCGCGCCGGGGTCGAACTGGTAGCCAGCAGTGATTCCAGCCTGCAATTCGGTGACATTCTCAACCTTGTCGGGCGTCAGGCGGCAATTGATGCGGTGGCTTCTGAGGTGGGGAACGCGCAGCATAAACTCCAGCAAGTCCAGATGCTGCCTGTCTTTATCGGCATTGGATTGGGGGTGTTGTTGGGGTCGATTCCCGTCTTTGTTCCCGGCTTCCCGGTGGCATTAAAACTGGGGCTCGCGGGCGGGCCGCTTATCATGGCGCTGATCCTTGGGCGTATCGGCAGTGTGGGTAAGCTCTACTGGTTCATGCCGCCCAGTGCCAACCTTGCTCTGCGTGAGCTGGGTATCGTGCTGTTTCTCGCGGTGGTTGGACTGAAATCCGGTGGTGATTTTATCGCGACGCTGACCCACGGCGATGGGTTTAACTGGATGTGCTACGGGATTTTTATTACCGCTATTCCCTTGCTGACCGTCGGGATTCTGGCGAGGTTGTTTGCGAAGATGAACTATCTGACCCTGTGCGGCATGCTGGCCGGTTCGATGACCGATCCCCCGGCGCTGGCTTTTGCCAACGGCCTGCATGCCACCAGCGGGGCCGCCGCGCTCTCGTATGCCACGGTTTATCCACTGGTGATGTTCTTACGTATCATCACGCCGCAATTGCTGGCCGTACTGTTCTGGGGCGTCAGTTAGCACTTTTCCGGGTGGATACGCCGCAGATGGTAGTCCACCTGGTAATCACGAGTATTACGGAACATAACGGAATAATTCAGGAACTCGCCGCTGTCACTGTAGGAAAGGGAAGTGATTCTCAGCAGCGGCGTCTGTTCCGGAACATTCAGATATCCTCCCAACGATTTATCTGCCAGCACGGGAGTCAGACTCTCATAATTACCGCTGATGGTTATCCCACACTCCTTCTCAATGTAATCAAATTTCGACCCCTCGAGATGCGCCAGTGACAGATTGCGAAACAGCTTCACGGGCATAAAGCTATCCTCCAGCATCAGGGGTTTCCCTTCCACGTAACGCATCCGGCGTGAAAAGTAGATCCGCTCATCCACCTGAATCCGTAGCAGGCTGGCAATGGCTGGTGGCGCGGGCATCACCTCGAACTGCAGAACCTTACTCTGTACTTCTTTACCCTGCTGGCGCAGTACCTCCACCAGCCCGGTCAGATTGGTGGTTTCATGGTGCACATCCTTGCGTGCAACAAATGTCCCGCTGCCATGGCGGCGTTCAACCAGCCCCCAGCCCACCAGCAGATCTAACGCCTTGCGAATTGTCATTCGCGCCACGCCAAATTCTTGCGCCAGCGCTTTTTCTCCCGGAAGCGGGCTGCCGATATTGTAGTCCGACGAATTCAGCCGCAGCCGTAACCTGTCGGCGATGGATTTATAGATCACCAGTAGACCTCTCTGCCCTTATCAGGCCGGGGATGCGGTTATGACACGTCCATATTTACAAGCGAAAGTAGACCTGAGAGGTCAAATTAAAACCATGAATGTGATCACGAATCGCAGCGGCACGCCATGTTCGCGTATGAATAAATTTTTATGCTCACTCCAGGCCAGCAAAAAACCATAAAGGCCTCTACTCCCTACAGGTTGTTACGTGAGGATTTAAAAATGCTCAGTCAAATACAACGTTTTGGCGGTGCCATGTTTACCCCGGTATTACTGTTTCCGTTTGCCGGGATCGTGGTGGGAATCGCTATCATGCTTAGCAACCCGCTGTTTGTCGGCGAGGCCTTAACCGCCCCGGATAATCTGTTCGCTCAAATTGTTCACATCATTGAAGAGGGCGGCTGGGCAGTATTTCGCAATATGCCGCTGATTTTTGCCGTCGGTTTACCGATTGGCCTGGCGAAACAGGCGCAGGGCAGAGCCTGTCTCGCAGTGTTGATTAGTTTCCTGACCTGGAATTACTTCATCAACGCGATGGGGATGACCTGGGGGCATTTCTTTGGCGTTAACTTCTCTGCAGAACCCGTAGCCGGAAGCGGGCTGGCGATGATCGCGGGTATCAAAACGCTCGATACCAGCATCATCGGGGCTATTATCATTTCAGGCATCGTTACCGCTATTCACAACCGCTTTTTCGATAAGCCGCTTCCGGTTTTCCTGGGGATTTTCCAGGGCACCTCGTTTGTCGTTATCCTCGCGTTTTTCGTGATGATCCCCTGCGCCTGGCTCACCCTGATGGGCTGGCCAAAAGTACAGATGGGCATCGAATCCCTGCAGGCTTTCTTACGCTCCGCTGGCGCGTTGGGCGTGTGGGTTTACACCTTCCTGGAACGTATTTTGATCCCCACCGGATTACACCACTTTGTCTACGGTCCGTTCATCTTTGGCCCGGCGGCGGTAGAAGGCGGTATCCAGGTCTACTGGGCGCAGCACCTGCAAGAATTCAGCCAGAGCACCTTGCCGCTGAAAACGCTGTTCCCGGAAGGGGGATTTGCGCTGCACGGCAACTCAAAGGTGTTCGGCTCAGTCGGGATTGCGCTGGCAATCTGGTATACGGCGTCAGCGGAAAACCGCGTTAAGGTCGCGGGCCTGCTGATTCCGGCAACGCTTACCGCCGTGCTGGTGGGCATTACTGAACCACTTGAATTCACTTTCCTGTTTATCTCGCCGCTGCTGTTTGCCATTCATGCCGTGCTGGCGGCATCAATGGCGACAACGATGTATGTTTTTGGCGTTGTGGGCAATATGGGCGGCGGACTTCTTGACCAGTTCCTGCCCCAGAACTGGATTCCGATGTTCCACAACCACGCCTCGATGGTCTTCACCCAGATTGGTATTGGCGTCTGCTTTACCGGTCTCTATTTCGTGGTTTTCAAAACGCTGATTGAACGACTGAACCTCAAAACCCCTGGTCGGGAAGAGAGCGAAATCAAACTCTACAGCAAGGCTGATTATAAAGCGGCGCGCGGGCAAACCACCGCACCGGCCGCAGCCAGCCAACAGATCGGTCAAGCCGCCGGATTCTTACAGGCTCTTGGCGGCGCGGCAAACATCGAAAGCATCAACAACTGCGCCACCCGCTTACGCATCGCGCTGGTTGATATGGCGCAAACCCAAAGCGATGAAGTCTTTAAAGCCCTGGGCGCACACGGTGTGGTGCGACGCGGCAACGGCATTCAGGTGATTGTCGGTCTGCATGTTCCCCAGGTGCGCGACCAGCTTGAATCGCTGATGAAAACCCCTTTAACGAACGAACAAACCACCATGACGGAGGCTGTATCATGAAAAAATTCTCAGTTGTCATTGCAGGCGGCGGTAGTACTTTTACTCCCGGTATTGTCCTGATGTTATTAGCTAACCGTGATCGCTTCCCGCTGCGCGCTCTGAAATTCTATGACAACGATGGCGCACGTCAGGAGACCATCGCGGAGGCGTGCAAAATCATCCTCAAAGAACAGGCGCCGGAGATTGCCTTTAGTTACACCACCGATCCGAAAGCGGCCTTTACCGATGTCGATTTTGTGATGGCGCATATCCGCGTGGGTAAATACCCGATGCGCGAAAAAGACGAGAAAATCCCGCTGCGCCATGGCGTGCTGGGCCAGGAAACCTGCGGACCGGGTGGAATTTCCTACGGTATGCGCTCTATCGGCGGTGTGCTGGAACTGGTGGACTATATGGAGCAGTATTCTCCGAATGCTTGGATGCTGAACTACTCCAACCCGGCGGCTATTGTCGCGGAAGCGACTCGCCGTCTGCGCCCGAACGCCAAAATTCTCAACATTTGTGATATGCCGATCGGCATTGAAGGACGTATGGCTCAGATTGTCGGACTGAAAAACCGCAAAGAGATGCGTGTGCGTTACTATGGTCTGAATCACTTTGGCTGGTGGACGTCGATTGAAGATCTAAACGGTAATGATTTGATGCCAAAGTTGCGGGAATATGTGGCGAAAAACGGTTATGTGCCGCCATCTGACAACGCCCATACAGAAGCCAGTTGGAATGATACCTTTGCTAAAGCAAAAGACGTGCAGGCGCTCGATCCTGATACCATGCCAAACACTTACCTGAAATATTATCTCTTTCCGGATTACGTGGTGGCGCACTCCAATCCAGAACGCACCCGTGCCAATGAAGTAATGGATCATCGTGAGAAGCATGTTTTCAGCGCTTGCCGGGCGATTATTGAAGCCGGTAAATCCTCCGCCGGGGAGCTGGAAATCGATGAACATGCGTCGTATATCGTCGATCTGGCGACCGCGATTGCGTTCAATACCCAGGAGCGCATGTTGTTGATTGTGCCGAATAACGGCGCAATTCATAACTTTGATGCTGACGCGATGGTGGAAATCCCCTGCCTGGTCGGTCATAACGGCCCAGAGCCACTCACCGTGGGGGATATCCCACACTTCCAGAAAGGGTTGATGAGTCAGCAAGTGGCGGTGGAAAAACTGGTGGTGGATGCCTGGGAACAGCGCTCGTATCAGAAATTATGGCAGGCGATCACGCTGTCCAAAACCGTACCGAGCGCCTCGGTTGCGAAAGCGATTCTGGATGACCTGATTGAAGCCAATAAAGAGTATTGGCCAGAACTACACTAATCTTCCCGACCGGCATCACCTGATGCCGGTTTTTTGTCCTTGTCGATTTACGCTATGCTGATGCCAGCCTGAGCATGACAAGGAGCCTTCATGAAAATTTCCCACCTCGGTGAAGCGCCGGATTACCGCTTCTCACTGGCCAATGAGCGCACTTTCCTGGCGTGGATACGCACCGCACTGGGCTTTCTGGCTGCAGGGGTCGGGCTTGATCAACTGGCGCCGGAGTTTGCCACGCCGCTGATTCGTCAGGTGCTGGCGCTGCTGCTCTGTCTGTTTGCTGGCGCGCTGGCGGTTTACGGCTATATGCGCTGGCTACGCAATGAAAAAGCGATGCGCCTGAAAGAAGACCTGCCCTATACGCGAAGCCTGCTGGTGATAAGCGCCGTTCTGTTGACGGTGGCTACCGTGGTGATGGGACTGGTGCTGTATGGCGGATAACCGCAAGGCGCGCCGCGCGGCAGATCCAGGGCTACAGCCGGAGCGCACTTCGCTTGCCTGGCTGCGTACCTTTTTTGGCTATATTGCCCTGCTTGCCTTTGCGGTGAAGCACAACTGGCAGCACTCGGGGATCACCTTCTGGATCTCGCTGGTGGTGCTGCTGTTGGTCGGCGGTATGCTGTGGCGTTATACGCGCAAACGCACCCTGATGGATGTAGAAAGCAGCGATTTCGCAAAGCCTGGCGCGATCCGCGATAAGTTGCTGATTGCGCTGGCTGTGCTCTCTCTTTCGCTGCTGTTCGGGCTAACGCATATCCGCCATATCCTGAGTTCTCTGTAAGCGTCAGAGCTGCCGGGCTTTTGCCAGATACTGCGTCATCTCTTCTTCTGGCACCATGCCCCCTCCGGTCGCCCAGACGATGTGGGTGGCGTTGTCTAACTGTTGCGCCGTAAGCCCCTGTAAACTGTGATATTCCGCGCTCGCGCAAACGCGCTGTGGCCCCGCCATTCCTGCCAGTGCGGAGGGCTCAAGGCGGATATTTTCTTCCTGCGCCAGCATACCGAGCAGGTCATACATCGTTTGATCGTCGAGCGTATAAAAGCCATCCAGCAGACGTTGCATGGCGCGGCCCACAAACCCGGACGCTCTGCCTACCGCCAGGCCGTCTGCCGCAGTGACATTATCAATACCTAAATCCTGAACGGAAATAGCATCGTGCAGCCCGGTATACACCCCCAGCAGCATGCAGGGGGAATGGGTCGGCTCAGCAAAAAAGCAGTGCACGTTATCACCGAACGCCAGTTTCAGGCCGAAGGCCACACCGCCAGGACCGCCGCCCACACCGCACGGCAGATAGACAAACAGCGGGTTTTCGGCATCCACCACCCGGCCTTGCTCTTTAAGCTGCGTTTTCAGACGCTGCCCGGCAACTGCATAGCCCAGAAAAAGCGTGCGCGAGTTTTCATCATCAATAAAGAAACAGTTTGGGTCGGACTGTGCTGCCTTGCGCCCCTGCTCCACCGCCACGCCGTAATCTTCCTCATATTCGACGACAATTACGCCGTGGCTGCGTAGTTTGGCTTTTTTCCAGGCTCGGGCGTCGGCAGACATATGTACCGTGACCTTAAAGCCGATACGGGCGCTCATAATGCCAATCGACAGCCCCAGGTTACCGGTCGAGCCGACGGCAATGCTGTACTGGCTAAAGAACTGTTTGAATTCAGGGGAGAGCAGCACGCTGTAGTCATCGTCGATGCTCAGCAAACCGGCTTCGAGCGCCAGTTTTTCCGCATGGGCCAGCACTTCATAAATGCCGCCACGGGCTTTGATGGAGCCCGAGACCGGCAGATGGCTGTCTTTTTTCAGCAGCATTTCACCACTGATACGCTGTCCATATACTTTTTCCAGCCGCTTTTGCATCGACGGAATGGCAACCAGTTCAGATTCAATGATGCCGCCAGAAGCTGCCGTTTCAGGGAAGGCCTTTGCCAGATAGGGCGCGAAACGGCTGAGACGTGCATGGGTGTCCTCAACGTCCGCCTGCGTGAGGCCGACATAAGGCAGCCCCTGCTCAAGAGAGGTCGTGGCCGGGTTAAACCAGGTCGTTTCCTGCAAATCTATCAAGGCTTGTAACTGTGGGAACGTCGCGATGAGTGTCTGTATTTGGTCAGGATTCATGTTAATTTCTGCACAATAAACGAAAGGTGTATGCTCTACAGTGGTCGATTTTTTTTATAAGCGCCAGCATCGACAACGTTTACGACGGTATATCCGGGCATAATCTTCATATTCTGTCGCATAACTGCGAATTTATTACGTTTATACGCTACGTATTCGGCGATAAATCATGCTAAATACATGTAATCACCACCGATTTTGGCAAGGTCAATTGTGTTAAAACCACTGTTAGCGATTGCTCTTCTTCTGGCGGGCATGCCTGCGTTTGCTGCTGATACGCCGCTTACGGCGACACGCTACGCTCAGGAACTGGGCGTGGGGATGGATGTCGACTGGGCGCGAACCGAGCGCGGTATCCGCGAGTTCGATCCGCTTATCGTCCGTGATTTCTATGCGGAGGGGATTCGCCACGTACGTATCCGGGTGGCCGATCCGTTAACCGAAGCCCGCCTCATTCACCTGCGTAAGCTGGTGGAGGCCTGCGAAAAATACGGTGTGATCCCGATAATCTCCTACCAGGCAGATACCTTTAAGGCTGAGCCGGTCGCAAAAAACGAAGCCCAACTGGTCGCCTGGTGGTCAACGATGGCGAACTACTTTGGCACCGAACATCCAATGCTGGGTTTCGACCTGATTTATGAGCCTTCGGATAAGCTCAATCACGATCTCTCTGCGCTTAACCGTGCGTATGAAAATATCATCAAGACCATCCACGACATCGATCCGCAGCGCATGATTTTTATTGCGCCGCGTCTGCGGGCCGCGCCTGAGGATTTAATGTCGTTGAAATTGCCAGGGCGTAGCCAGAACTACCTGCTGGCAGAGTGGCATATCTTCCCGTGGGGGCCACTGAAAAATAATGGCAAGTACCCGTGGACATCGGGTACGGCGGCTGAGAAAGCGGCAATCAGAGCACGCATTAACACCGCGGTGCACTGGCAGCAAAAAACCGGTCACGCAACCTGGGTTGGCGGCTGGTCGGTGGGGGAAACCATTAAAAGCTCGCCAGGTGAATCGCAACTGGCGTTCGCCGCGTTTATGGCCTGCGAACTGAATAAGGCGCAGATCCCCTTCGCCCTCAATGCGGACACGCAATTTTATGATGGCGAAGAGGGGGCGTGGCGTCCGACAACCGAACCGTTGCTGAAAGCGATTATTTCACCGGACTGTGAGAAGGCTGATGCGAAGCCGGATCGCCGGGAAGGGAAGCCGCCTGTTCATGTTCATGGCGCTTCTGGCGCAGCGCCAGCGGCAGCCAGCTCAGCACAATCAAAAGCCCTGCCAGCGTCATCAGCATCCCAAGGCTAAACTGGCTGGTCTGGGGAAGTTGAGCGGAAAACCACGCAAGGGCGCCTGATCCCATATTTTGCATGCCGCCCACCAGCGCCCCCGCCGTGCCCGCCAGAAAGGGGAACGGCTCCATTGCGCCACTGGTCGCCAGTGGAAAGAGCATGCCCGCCCCGAAGAAGAACAGTGCGGCGGGAACCAGCAGCGTCCAGACCGTCATCACGCCAAACCAGCCGGGGATCCACATCATTACGCCTGCCAGCAGACAACTGGCGACCGCCTGCCACATCAGTGTGGAGAAGCGCGCGTTTTGCCGCCCGGCGAACCAGGCACCGAAAAAGGCGGCCGGAATGGGCAGAATAAACAGGATACTGACCGCCATACTCGAAAGCCCAAGCGTAGCGCCCATCAGCACGCCTGAGCAGGCCTCAAACACCGCGATACCCGCCAGCCCGCCAATTAGCATCAGCAAATAGCAGTTAAACATGCCGTTACCCAACAGGGTTTTATAACGGGCAATCAGGCCCATTTTTACGGTACCAGTCGGGCGCGTTTCCGGCATCCAGCGCGCCATGCTGTATGTGACGCCAGCACAGAGCACCAGCAGGAAAGCAAAACAGGCGCGCCAGCCCCAGAGGGTAGTCAGCAAGCCGCCAATCAACGGCGCAAGCAGCGGGCTTACCAGAATGCCCATATTCAGCAAACTGTTAGCGTGGCGTAATTCGGTGCCGGAATAGAGATCGCGCGGCAGGGTACGTGCCATGACGCCGCCGACGCCGGTCCCCATGCCCTGAAAGGCGCTGGCGACTATCAGCACGGTCAGGCTGTGGGTCGTGACAGCGACCAGTGTTGCCAGCATAAACACTGTTAAGCCGCAGAGGATCGCCGGACGGCGGCCAAAACGGTCGGCTAACGGGCCGTAAAAGAGTTGTGATACGCCATAGGTGAGCAGATAGGCGGCCATGACATTCTGCACCGCCCCTTCACGGGCACTGAGATCCTGCGCCATACCGGCAATCGCGGGAATATAAATGGTTTGCGCCATCTGCCCCACGGCCACCAACAGGACCAGCATCAAGAGTAAACTGACATTACGCTGTCTTTTCATTTCGCTGAATACGTTTTAAAAATAGATAAATAAAGAATATTGTGCTGCCATAACCGTAAAATGCGAGAGGAATCTACCACAGTAATGTGACACAACAAGATGCGGGGTCAGAAAGAGTGACCGCCGCCAGGCAGGATTTGTAAACAACCATCGGCAACATTTGTTGCCAGCGTGATCAGGACAGGCGCAGCAAAATAGCCCCCGCAGCGATGCCACAGGCGGCAACGATGCGTAATCCGGCAACCTTTTCTTTGAGCATTAAAAAGGCGAGCAGCGCGCCAAAGAGAATGGAGGTTTCACGCAGTGCGGCGACCACCGCCAGCGGTGCCTGTGTCATCGCCCATAGCGCCAGGCCGTACGAGCCCATGGTACCAATGCCGCCAGGCAGCCCTTTTTTCCAGTTATTCACCAGATAGTGAGAGACTTCACGGCGGCGAGCGATCATCGCCCAGGCCAACAGGCAAAAACCGTTCATGAAAAAGGTCCAGAGGGTGTAACCGAACGCGCTACCCGCAAGGCGTACACCTGTGCCGTCCACCAGCGTGTACCCGGCGATAAAACAGGAGTTCAGCAGCGCAAGCCAGATCCCACGCGTTGAGCTGTGTCGCCCGTTACAAGCCATGCCAAGAATGGACAGACAAATGACCGCGATACCGAGCCAGGCAAAGGTGGATAATGTATCCCCGAGGAACAGTACGCTGATCAGGGCCACCAGAAGTGGCGCGGTACCGCGCATCAACGGGTAGGTCTGACTCATATCGGAAACTTGATACGTTTTAGCGACCAGCACCGTATAGACAACCTGTAGCAGGCAGGAAACGGCGAGATAAGGCACGCTGGCAAGCGACGGCTGCGGTGAGAAGGGCAGCATGACCAGGGCGATTAAAGCCGCAGAGCCGCTGACGCAGATGGCGGAATAGAGTTTGTCGCTGCCCGCTTTAACAATCGCGTTCCAGCTCGCATGTAGAAGTGCGGCAAACAGCAGAATACAAAAAACAGTAACAGTCATGAGTATGCAGTGTCAGTGGGCGGCGTAAAAACGTACCATGAAAGCATTGGTCGGAGCGACTATTCTGTGCGGTGACGAAGACAGCCTGCGTTTATTAAAGAGGGGCGGTTGCCCGCCCCTCTTAGGTACGACTTGAACCTGAATTACCGCAGTAATTTCAGGACAGCTTCAAGCAGTTGCAGCAAGGCAACTATGAGTTTCAGGATAAGGATAACCATATCCATTTCGCCCATACGTTTCTCCTTTGGCAAGGAGCACGACCGGCTGGCGTACCTTTCCGCTGCCTGTAACCAGCCGTTTTGTTGGCGTAACACAGTGTGCTCTCAAGGGGTTAAGGCACTGACGGCACCACCCGTTTCAGCCAGGACTTTATGTGCGCCCGTATCATAGCGGTCCCCTCATACACCGTGGTCGGCAAGATCATTATAAATTCATACTGTAAATATATACAGTGATTTCTGGACGAAATTTGCATCCTGTTTCATACTCAAACTGCTCGTAGTGTGTGCATAATTTGCGCGCAGGATTAATTGATCGTATAGTTTCACTGTTGACGTAACACAGTGTGCTTGCGGCTACCAACCGCAAAAACCTGTTAAAAACCTCGCTCCGGCGGGGGATAACGGACGGCATTCTCTGCTGTCCGTTTTTATTTTGTGCCATGCACCTCCCTCCACACGATTCCGATAGCTCCTTTTTCATATCAGCACATGCCTTTCTCTGTTATTTAACAGGTCGTTTATATGCTTATAAAATTCGGTTTTTTAAACATATGGTCGTGACATGTCGTTGCTATCGACATATTATGAGTATATGTCGATAAAATGGGTTTTTTTAAACATGTCATGGATGCCCGAACGCTCATATAACCAGCTTCCGCCACTCCCACCTGATACAGCGCTCGTCGAGACGCGTAAGGTACTGAAAGCTTGCATTAAGGCACGAGCTGCTTTAGCTGAACTGAATACATCTGGCGAACTGCTGCCCGATCAAAGGCTATTGATAAACTTGCTGCCAATGCTGGAAGCGAAAGACTCCTCTCGCATTGAAAATATTGTCACAACCAGCGATCAGCTTTTCCAATACGCCGATCGTATGGAAGGTGCTGACCCTGCAACAAAAGAAGCGTTACGTTATCGCACTGCGCTGTATAAAGGCGTTAATCTTTTACAGGACTACCCGCTGTGTTCTGGCACAGCTATGGAAATCTGCACAACGCTGAGAGCCATTGAAACTGACGTGAGAAAAACGCCAGGCACAGTGCTTCGCGATCAAAATAAGAACGTGGTATACACCCCACCTGATGGCGAAACGTTAATTCGTGACCTCTTATCTAATTGGGAACACTTCATCCATTCAGATATTGATTTAGATCCTTTGATAAAAATGGCCGTAGCCCATTATCAGTTTGAATGCATTCACCCCTTCTCCGACGGAAATGGTCGTACGGGCCGCATCCTGAATATCCTCTATTTAATGGACTGTGGTGTGTTGTCGCAACCGATTCTCTATCTGTCTCGCTTTATCCTGGAAAGGCGGAGCGATTACTACACCTTGCTTCGTAACGTTACGGCTAAGAATGATTGGGAGTCCTGGGTTCTCTTTATGCTGGAAGCCGTGGAAGACACGGCAAAATGGACGACTGAAAAAATCGCTGCTCTGCGGAAATTAATAGAAGAAACAGCAGCATGGATCCGTGAAAAGCTGCCAAAAATTTATACGTGGGAGCTTAACCAAACGCTATTTTCTCAGCCCTATTGTCGCATTGAAAACCTGGTCGATAATGGGATTGCAAAGCGGCAGACGGCCTCAATTTACCTTAAGTCACTTGTTGAGATAGGTGTACTGGAAGAAAAAATTGCCGGGCGTGAAAAACTGTACCTCAATACACGCCTTTTGCAGGAACTGAACAGCCAATAGAAACGTGATCTTCGGCTCATTTTTGCGCTGATGAATAATTTTCCATTGTTTCATTTCGCGAGCTGTGTTTGTATAAATCCTGTTAATTATTCAAACACGAGTCCCCAATGAACGCTTCCACTATGACGATGAACCTACTAAAAACCGCGCATAACGCCGCGGTGGTCGTCGTGCGTGTGGTGGTGGTCGTCGGCAATGCGCCGTAGGGACTGGAACAACACACGATTCCAAAACCCCGCCGGCGCAAACCGGCGGGGTTTTTCGTTCAAAGCCTCCCGGAAAGTCGGCCCAGAAGAAAAGGACTGGAGCATGGCAAGTTCGGGCACAACACAAACGACACGCTTTACCGGCGCACAATTGATCGTTCACTTACTGGAACGCCAGGGCATTACCACGGTAGCGGGTATTCCTGGCGGGACCGTTCTCCCACTGTATGACGCATTAAGTCAGAGCACGCAAATTCGCCACGTCCTGGCGCGCCACGAGCAAGGCGCCGGGTTTATCGCCCAGGGCATGGCCCGTACCGAAGGCAAACCCGCCGTCTGTATGGCCTGTAGCGGGCCAGGCGCCACCAACCTGGTGACCGCCATCGCCGATGCGCGTCTCGATTCCATTCCGCTGGTATGTATCACCGGCCAGGTGCCTGCCTCCATGATCGGCACCGATGCGTTCCAGGAAGTCGACACTTACGGCATCTCTATCCCCATCACTAAGCACAATTACCTGGTTCGGGATATCGCCGAACTTCCGCAGGTGATGAGCGACGCGTTTCGCATTGCGCAATCCGGCCGTCCCGGCCCGGTGTGGATAGATATTCCTAAAGATGTTCAGACCGCGACCATCGAACTGAGTGAGTTGCCGGAGCCGGGCGGCAGAGCGCCAGCCCCGGCGTTTGACGCGAAAAGCGTGCAGGAAGCGGCGGCGATGATTAATGCCGCACAGCGTCCGGTGCTGTACCTGGGCGGCGGGGTGATTAACGCGCCGGAACAGGTGCGCGCCCTGGCGGAAAAAGCGAATCTGCCGACCACCATGACCTTGATGGCGCTGGGCATGTTGCCAAAAGCGCATCCGCTGTCGCTGGGGATGTTGGGTATGCACGGCGCGCGTAGTACCAACTTTATTCTGCAAGAGTCTGATTTGCTAGTTGTTCTTGGTGCGCGTTTTGATGACCGGGCGATTGGTAAAACCGAGCAGTTCTGTCCGAATGCGAAAATCATTCATGTGGATATCGACCGCGCCGAACTGGGTAAAATCAAACAACCGCACGTTGCCATTCAGGGCGATGTGGGTGAAGTGCTGGCACAATTGCTGCCGCAAATTGACGCGCAGCCGCGTGAGGAGTGGCGTGGTCTGGTGGCGCAATTACAGCAGGAATTCCCGTCTGCCATTCCGCAGGGCGGTGACCCGCTGACCCATTACGGCCTGATCAATGCCGTTGCCGCCTGCGTCGATGACGAGGCGATCATCTCCACCGACGTGGGCCAGCATCAGATGTGGACCGCACAGGCCTATCCGCTCAATCGACCACGTCAGTGGCTGACCTCCGGCGGGCTGGGCACTATGGGCTTCGGCCTGCCAGCGGCGGTAGGTGCTGCGCTGGCGAACCCGCAACGCAAAGTGATTTGCTTCTCCGGGGACGGTAGCCTGATGATGAACATTCAGGAGATGGCCACCGCCGCAGAAAATAATCTGGATGTGAAAATCATTCTGATGAACAACGAAGCGTTAGGTCTGGTGCATCAACAGCAGAGTCTGTTTTACAAGCAGGGCGTGTTCGCGGCGACGTATCCGGGAATGATTAATTTTATGCAGATTGCCGCCGGTTTTGGCCTGCAAACCTGTGATCTCAACAACGAGGCTGACCCGCATGCCGCGTTGCAGGAGATCATTGCTCGCCCTGGTCCGGCGCTCATCCACGTGCGCATCGACGCCGAAGAAAAAGTGTATCCGATGGTGCCGCCAGGTGCGGCAAATACTGAGATGGTGGGGGAATAAGCCATGCAACAGACAGTTTCTGACAACGTAATTCTCGAACTCACCGTGCGTAACCATCCGGGTGTGATGACCCACGTCTGCGGCCTGTTTGCCCGCCGCGCGTTTAACGTGGAAGGCATACTTTGTTTGCCAATCAAAGACAGCGAGCAGAGTCGCATCTGGCTACTGGTGAATGACGATCAGCGTCTGGAGCAGATGATTAGCCAGATTGAGAAGCTGGAAGACGTAGTGCAGGTCGTGCGTAACCAGTCTTCACCAGGGATGTTCAACAAACTGGCCGTGTTCTTCGAGTAAGGCGACACCAGGCTCGCTTAGCGGGCCTGATCGTTTTCTGAGTCTGGTGTAATCACTTTCACAAACCCGTTACGGCAATGGGTCGGGTAATCCGCCGGTAATGGACGGTCGCTAATTAACACATCAAACCCGGACAGCGGCGCAATGCTCGCCGGTGCGACCTCATCAAACAGGGCATGGCGTGCCAGCAGAATTTTGCGCATGCCGTGCTCCATCGCCTTTCGCTTCATGGGCAAATCATCCAGGTTAAACCAGGTTACGCCGTGGTGTTCGTGCACGCCGCTGGCGGAAATAAACACTTTTCGCGGGTTTAATGAATCTAACAGCGAGGGATTATTCGGATCGTAAAAGGCATCGCTTTTGGCGCGCCAGGTGCCACCGCAGAGCATGGCCGTTGCGTTAGGCTTGGCGGTAAGCGCGACAAATACCTGATGGGAATAGCAGATGCCCGTAAAGGTAATGTCATCCGGGATCATGCTGATAACCAGCGGCATTTCCGGCCCATTATCAAAAAAGACCAAATCGTTCTCGCTCACCAGTCCGGCGGCAAGGATGGCGACAGGTAAATCATCACGATGGTGGGGACGTAGGGTAGATTGTGGTGCGGCGATGGGGGCGGATGGTTTGTTCACCATCACGATATAGCCCCCCAACAGCGCTAACGGCAGCGGTTCGTCGTCCTGACTAAAGTCCCTGCGAATGGTCATGACAGACACTTCCAGCATACGCGCGGCATCTTTTAAGTGGATCCGGTCGGTCTTTTTCAGTAACTCCACCAGACGTCGGATACGTTCTTTTTGCTTCGTTTCCACTCTCTTTCTCCGCTCTGCTTTGCTCTGCTGTGTTTCTAAAGTAACATTTTCTATCAATCAGGAACACGTAATGATATCAACACTATAATCCTGTTACCTGGCAAATAAAAGTGATGTGGCGCGGTATGTCAGGGATTTTGCGGTGTTGGAGGGTAATAAATGTGATTCTCTAATCGCGATCATGGTCACAAATGATACTAAAATAACATGCTAATGTTACTAAAATATCATTGTTATGTGATTGTTTCTGAGAGGTAGCAAAATGGATATCGCAGTCATCGGCTCCAATATGGTGGATCTCATCACTTATACCAACCAGATGCCGAAAGAGGGAGAAACCCTTGAAGCCCCTGCCTTCAAAATCGGTTGCGGTGGTAAAGGCGCGAATCAGGCGGTGGCCGCCGCTAAAATGAATTCGAAAGTGATGATGTTGACCAAAGTGGGTGATGATATCTTTGCGGACAATACCATCCGTAATCTGGAGTCCTGGGGAATTAACACCACCTATGTGGAAAAAGTCCCCTGTACCAGTAGCGGCGTCGCGCCGATTTTTGTCAATCCCAACTCCAGCAACAGTATTTTAATTATTAAAGGCGCAAACAAATTTCTCTCTCCGGAAGATATCGATCGTGCTGCCGAAGATTTGAAAAAATGCCAGTTAATTGTCCTGCAACTGGAGGTACAATTAGAAACGGTATATCACGCCATCGAATTTGGTAAAAAGCATGGTATTAAGGTGTTATTAAATCCTGCCCCCGCACTGCGTGAACTGGATATGACCTACGCCTGTAAATGTGATTTCTTTATTCCCAATGAGACCGAACTGGAAATTCTGACCGGCATGCCGGTCGACACCTACGATAATATTCGTACGGCGGCGCGGAGCCTGATTGATAATGGCCTGAATAATATTATCGTGACCATGGGTGAAAAGGGTGCGCTATGGATGACCCGCGAGCGCGAAGTTCACGTTCCGGCGCACAAGGTCAACGCTATTGATACCAGTGGCGCTGGCGATGCCTTTATCGGCTGTTTTGCCCACTACTATGTCCAGGGCGGCGATGTCGAAGCGGCAATGAAAAAAGCCGCGCTATTCGCTGCTTTTAGTGTGACCGGCAAAGGCACACAATCGTCTTACCCCAGCATTGAACAATTTAATGAGTACCTGGCTTTACATGAATAATAACCGCTGAGTTTATTCTGCAGCGGGCGCATCATTGCTGCCTGCTGTTCGGAATAAGACAGTGATAAACCCTGCACATTGAAAGGTAGCACTATGAACGAAAAAAATATCGTTCAGATGCCCGACGGGTATTTGAATAAAACCCCTTTGTTCCAGTTTATTTTGTTATCCTGTTTATTCCCGTTATGGGGATGCGCCGCTGCGTTAAATGATATTCTCATTACGCAATTTAAAAGCGTGTTCTCATTAAGTAATTTTGCTTCTGCGTTAGTGCAGAGTGCGTTTTATGGCGGCTATTTCTTAATTGCGATTCCGGCTTCTCTGGTTATTAAAAAGAGCAGCTATAAAATTGCGATATTAATCGGGCTGACCCTTTATATCGTCGGCTGTTCACTGTTCTTCCCGGCCTCGCATATGGCGACCTATACCATGTTCCTGGCGGCGATATTTGCCATCGCCATTGGGCTGAGTTTTCTTGAAACCGCGGCCAATACGTACAGTTCGATGCTGGGGCCAAAATCACATGCGACTCTGCGCCTGAACATCAGCCAGACCTTCTACCCGATTGGCGCGGCGGCGGGCATTTTGCTCGGTAAGTACCTGGTTTTCTCCGAAGGTGAGAGTCTGCAAAAGCAGATGACCGGGATGACACCCGAGCAGATTCATAATTTTAAAGTGTTGATGCTCGAAAACACCCTTGAGCCCTATAAATACATGATTATGGTGCTGGTGGTTGTCATGGCGCTGTTTATGTTCACCCGCTTCCCGAAATGCAAAGTGGCGCAAACGGAGACCCATAAACGTCCAACCGCCATGGAAACGCTGCGTTATCTGGCACAGAATGCCCGTTTTCGTCGTGGTATTGTCGCGCAATTCTTGTATGTCGGCATGCAGGTGGCGGTGTGGTCGTTCACCATTCGTCTGGCACTGGAACTGGGCGATATCAACGAACGCGATGCGTCAAACTTTATGGTCTATAGCTTCGCCTGCTTCTTTATTGGCAAGTTCGTCGCCAACATTCTGATGACGCGGTTTAACCCGGCCAAAGTGCTGATCCTCTATTCCGTGATTGGCGCCCTGTTCCTGGCATACGTGGCGCTGGCCCCCAGCTTTAGCGCGGTGTACGTGGCGGTGGCAGTCAGCATCCTGTTTGGACCGTGCTGGGCGACCATCTATGCCGGCACGCTGGATACCGTGGATAACGAACATACGGAGATGGCAGGCGCGGTAATTGTGATGGCGATTGTTGGCGCGGCGGTGGTCCCGGCGATTCAGGGCTATGTGGCAGATATGCTCCATTCACTGCAACTGTCGTTCCTCGTTTCCATGCTGTGCTTTGTCTACGTTGGCGTCTATTTCTGGCGCGAAAGTCGAGTGCGTCGCGAACTGACCGAAGCGACCGCTTCCTGAGGAGAAGGACGATGGCAACACGATTGACTCTGTGGCGTGAGCTGTTCACCCAACAGCCGCGCACCTTACTGGAAAACAGCGATTTTACCGTCACCGCGTTCCGCTACCCGAGCGACGTGGAGGCTGTACGGCTGGAGAACGCCCGTGGGCACCTGGTCGTACTGCCCTGGCTTGGACAGATGATCTGGGATGCGACCTTCGACGGGCACGACCTGACGATGCGTAACATGTTCAGCCAGCCCAAACCGGCGAATGTGATTGTTGAAACATACGGCTGTTTTGCTTTTCATTCCGGGCTGCTGGCGAACGGCTGTCCGTCAGCGGAAGATACTCACGCGCTGCACGGCGAAATGGCCTGCGCCACGATGGATGAGGCGTGGCTGGAGCTTGACGGCGACGCGCTGCGTCTGGGCGGGCGCTATGAGTATGTGATGGGGTTTGGCGATCACTACCTTGCACAACCGTCGGTCACGCTGCATAAAGCGAGCGCGCTGTTTGATATCGCCATGGATGTCACCAATCTGGCGTCGGTGCCGATGCCGCTGCAGTACATGTGCCATATGAACTATGCCTATGTTCCGCAGGCGACATTTAGCCAGAACATTCCGGATGAAGCGTTAACGCTGCGCGAATCCATCCCGGCGCATGTGAAACCGACGGAGCAGTGGCTGGCATTCAATCGCCGCGTACAGCAGGGCGAAGCGACGGTCACTGCGCTGACGGAGCCGGAATTCTACGATCCGGAAATCGTCTTCTTTGCCGACAGGCTTGACCGCCACACGGATAAGCCTGAGTTTTGTATGCATGCACCGGATGGCACCACCTTTGTGACGCGTTTTTCCAGTGAGCAGTTTAATTACGTCACGCGCTGGATCCTTTACAACGGCGATCAGCAGGTCGCGGCATTTGCCCTTCCGGCAACCTGTCGCCCCGAGGGGTTTCTTGCTGCGAAGCGTAGCGGCAGTTTACTCAGCCTTGCGCCACAGCAAACCCGCCATTTTAGCGTCACCACGGGCATTGCCTGATGGCCTTACCTGAGCCCGGTTCGCCGGGCTTCGTTGTGTATTCTCATCAATAAAATCAGCCATCTGCGTGATCCCGTGCACTACGAAAAACCAGTAAGCTCACGCTTCGACTGTCCATTTTGTGCATTTTGACTTTATGATGTGCCTCCTGAGATGTGGCGGGAGCTTTCATGATTTGGTTAACACTGACGACACTGGTTGTGGTTTTTATTATTGGTTTCAGGGTATTAACGTCTGACTCACGTCGCGCGATCCGCCGGTTGAGTGAGCGGCTGGCAATCACGCCGGTGCCGGTGGAAACCATGATTGATCAGATGGGGAAAAGCGCAGGGGCGGAGTTTATTCAGTATCTGGCTCGCCCGGATGAAGCACATCTGCAAAATGCCGCCCAGATGCTCTTTATCTGGCAGGTTTTTATTGTCGATGGCAGTGAACAGCATCTGCAATCCTGGCATCGCATTCTGCAAAAGGCCCGGCTGGCCGCGCCCATTACCGATGCGCAAGTCCGTCTCGCGCTGGGCTTTTTACGCGAACTCGAGCCGGATGTTGCTGAGCTTAATGCCTTCCAGATGCGCTACAACACTTTGTTTGTCCCTGAGGAAGGAGTGCACTGGTTACACTGATCTTACTGTCCGACGGTGTAAATAGTTGCGTAAATGTTAAATGAATCACACTGTTGTTTGTTACACTACACGGCTTTCTCAATAAAACATGAAGCCGGGTGTAAAAATGATGGAAATGCAGCGGACGCAGCCTGCAACAGGCGGCGTAAGTCGCCCAAACTGGTCGGCGGTATTTGCCGTCGCCTTCTGTGTGGCGTGCCTGATCACCGTGGAGTTTCTGCCGGTGAGTCTGTTGACGCCCATGGCGCAGGATTTGGGCGTGTCGGAAGGTGTTGCCGGTCAATCGGTGACGGTAACGGCATTTGTCGCCATGTTCGCCAGCCTGTTTATCACCCATATCATCGGCAAAACGGATCGCCGTCTGGTGGTTATTGCCTTTTCCGTGCTGCTGACGCTCTCGTGTCTGCTGGTCTCGTTTGCCAATAATTTTACCTTGCTGTTGCTCGGGCGTGCGTGCCTTGGGTTAGCGCTGGGCGGTTTTTGGGCGATGTCCGCCTCCCTGACTATGCGACTGGTGCCTGCCCGCACCATTCCGAAGGCGCTGTCGGTCATCTTCGGTGCGGTCTCCATTGCGTTGGTGATTGCGGCGCCGTTGGGCAGTTTTCTCGGCGGGATCATTGGCTGGCGGCATGTGTTTAACGGTGCAGCGCTAATGGGGTTCGTCTGTATTGGCTGGGTGTGGATGGCGCTGCCGTCGATGCCGGGACAGACGGAACATCATCAGAATATGTTTGGTTTGTTGAAGCGCCCTGGCGTCCTGGCCGGGATGCTGGCAATTTTTATGGCTTTCGCCGGGCAGTTCTCGTTTTTCACCTACATTCGTCCGATCTTTATGACCCTCGCCGGCTTTGATGTTGATGGCCTGACGCTGGTGTTATTGAGCTTTGGTGTTGCCAGCTTTGTGGGTACTTCGCTTTCATCACATATCTTAAAGCGCTCGGTAAAACTGGCGCTGGCCTGTGCGCCGCTGATCCTTGCGGTGAGCGCGCTGGTGCTGATTTTGTGGGGCAGCAATAAAGTGGTTGCTGCGGGGATTGCCATCGTCTGGGGATTATCGTTCGCACTGGTGCCGGTGGGGTGGTCGACGTGGATCACCCGCTCGCTTGCCGATCAGGCGGAAAAGGCGGGGTCGATTCAGGTGGCGGTTATTCAACTGGCAAATACCTGTGGCGCGGCGGTTGGCGGCTATGCGCTGGACAACCTGGGCCTGCTTTCACCGCTGGTGCTGTCCGGGGCGCTGATGCTGCTTACCGCGCTGCTGGTGGCAGGAAAAGTGAAGGTGAAGTGATTTTCCTCTCACCCTTATCCGGGTTATCGCTGCGCTAACCGTAGCCCCGGTAAGCGTCAGCGCCACCGGGGGAATGTCAGGCTGCAGCCTGCATGCGTTTGCGGGAATCCAGCGAAATCAGCAGCACCGACGACACAATCATCAGCGTACCCAGCCAGTCCGGCAGCGTAAAAGCGATACCCAACAGGGCAACCGAGAGCAGCGCGCTACTCAGCGGTTCCGCACAGCTCAGAATACTGGCGCGTGAGCCGCCAATCATCTGTGCCCCTTTCAGATACAGGCTAAAGGTCAGCGCGGTACCCACCATCACCAGATACATAAACGCCATCACCAGATTGCCGTCGATAACGAAATCGCCACCTTTATTGCCATAGAACGGCGTCAGCATTAATCCGGCGAGAAACATACTCCAGCCGACAATCGGCAGCGTGCCGTAGCGGGCGATAAGCTTCGACGGATAGGTGGAATAGAGTGCGGCGGAAAACGCCGACGCGATGCCCCATACCAGCGCTTCGGTGGAAATCGACAGCGATGTCATATTTCCGTGGGTCACCAGCAAGAGGGTGCCAATCAGAGAGGTTGCAATCGCCGCCGTAACAGCGAGCGTCGGCTTCGCTTTTCGTGCCAGGGCAAACCACGTCACGATGATTGTTGGCGAGAGAAATTGCAGTACCGTGGCGGTGGCGGCATTCGATTTCTCGATGGTCACCAGGAAGGTGAGCTGAACGATAAGCGCGCCAAACAGCGAAAAGAACAGCAGGCTCAGCGTGTCTTTGCGGTTTTTCACGATCGCGAAAATTTTATCGCCATGGAAAAACGACAGAATTAATAACACCGCGCCGCCGGACAGCAGGCGAACCATCGTCAACCAGGGGGCTGCGATGTGACTTTTCTCCATGATGTACTGAGCGCAAACCCCGGAACTGCCCCATAAAATGGCGGCAATCAGTACATAAAGCATCCCTTTTTTTGTGAAACCCATTTTCTACCCAGTCCTGCCATGCTGCTTTCTTATTGATGAATTTTGCATCATAACACAGGCGTGATGGATAACCGGAGGCAGCATCCCTGCCGCCCGTGGATTTACATTAGAACCAGGCTTCCCACATTGCACCGACGTTGAAGGAGTCCAGCGTGGTGTCATCCGTACCGTTAACACGCGCGGTACGCTTGTTGTCAACTTCGCCACCAGTCACGTAGAAGCGCAGCATCGGACGGAACTCTGGCCCCATATCGATGGAGATATTCTGCGACAGGGTCGCTTTCCAGCCGTTGTTATCACCGCCTTTGTCGTAAGCCACTTTCTGCCAGCCCAGCTCAAGCCAGGTAGAATGAACGTCGTTCCACCAGTACATCGGGCGCACAATGGCGTTGTAGTTCTTACGGTTGTCAGACTTGTCTGCGCTGTTGTCGTAATCGTGGAAGGCGAGGAGATATTCCACCTGCATCTGGCGACTAAACTTGTGCAGCCCTTCGAAGCTGGCATAAATAGTCTTTAAATCATCCGTTTTGTTATAAACGCTGTTATCTGCGTTATCGGAGTAACGGGCGATAACTTTGTTCACACCGCTGTCGTTGGTATGGCTTAACACCACGCCACCCTGCCAGGCTTTCAGGCGGGCGTCGCTTTCAACGGCCTTCGAGTCAAAACCGTAGTTTGCGTAAACTTCCAAATCCAGCGGGCCGACTTTCATGCCGTGGATTTTTGAGGTGACGGCGTAGTTGCCTTTGTCGCCGGTGCCGGAGCCGCCGGTACAGGTAATGCGTGACGGGTTATCCCCGTTGTCTTCCACTTCCGGGTTACAGGACTGCACGGCAGCTACAGTGGCCACGTCAAACTGTACGCCACCGATATCGAAGTTTTTCACCCCGGCACCCTGGCCATCGTGGTTCATCCAGAAGTAGTCGTTGATGCCCTGTTGTGGACGCTGGTGGAAGTCACGACCTGCCCAGAAATAGGCGTTCGGGTTGGATTCCAGCAGGTTGGTCACACCGGCGTAGGCTTTTTTCAGGTTAACTTCGTCGCCCCAGTGATCGAACATCACGTTGACGTCCCAGATTGCTCCATGCGAACTCTTAAACGCTTTGGAAAGCTGGAACTCGCCACCGTTGCCTTCGTTACCCAGACGGCCAATCGCAGACGAGCCGTTATATGAACCGTCTACGCCAACATATTTCTGATCGC
Organism: Phytobacter sp. SCO41; assembly: GCF_003073275.1. NCBI lineage: Bacteria > Pseudomonadati > Pseudomonadota > Gammaproteobacteria > Enterobacterales > Enterobacteriaceae > Phytobacter > Phytobacter sp. SCO41. Next base: position 42,162 of record NZ_CP027225.1, read on the forward strand.
CGCTCTGGTAATGGGCGCCATAACGGGCGTAACCGCTAAATTTCACGCCATAAGGAATGGCTAAGTCAGGCGTTTGCGCAGTGCTTTGCGGCTCGGTAATGACATCCGCTTTTTTATCAATAGCGGCATCCATTTTTGCCTGCCGCTCGGCTAATGCTTTATCCACCGCTTTTGCCACGATGGCGTCGATTTGTTCTTGCGTAAATTCTTGTGCTATCACCGAACCAGAGCAAAGCGCAGCCGCAACCGCCAGTGCCACTGGAAGTTTATTGTTTAATTTCATAGTTATCTCAATTTATACCCTTTATATTTCAAGTTGCATGGGCATTAGCTGCGCGCATTCACCCGAATCACTTACATCAGTAAGCTCATCGGGATTCTTTCGCCTGCCATGTTCCTGAAACTCGAATTATTTAGGGTCTCGTTGGTTGTTTTTAAACAATAACCATCCTGTCCTGATTTGACAGAACAACATGCCAGTATCAAAACAAGCTGATTTATATTTTATAATTCAGGTACAGAGTTATATCTTCCATAAACAATGAGCTTTTAACGCTGATAAAGCTGAATAATCTCCTCTGATAATTCACGCGCCAGTAACGACGTCATTAAATGATCCTGGGCATGTACCATAATTAATGTCATGGGTTGCCGGGCTTCGCCGGCATCCTGTTCAATTAATTTGGTTTGCATTTGATGGGCCTGACGTGAATAACCATCGGCTTCACGCAGCAGTGTTTGGGCTTCCTCAAAATTGCCCGCTCTTGCGGCACGCAATGCTTCAAAGCACAGACTGCGTGACTGACCCGCGTTAACGATAATTTCCATTACCGCTTCTTCTAATGCGACCATATTTATTTACTCTTCATCAAAACCATTATTCTTCGCGGTGGCGGCAAACCATTCTCCGCTTTTCTTAACGGTACGTTTCTGGGTTTCTAAATCGAGCTGAACAAAACCGTAGCGATTTTTATACGCATTACACCATGACCAATTATCAATAAAGGTCCACATATGATAACCAAGGCAATTACAGCCTTCGCTAATTCCTTTATGCAGCCATTTGAGGTGATCGGCAATAAATGCAATCCGGTACTGATCGTTTATTTGCCCGTTTTCAATAAAGCGCTGTTCATTCTCGACACCCATTCCATTTTCAGAAATAAAGCAGCGTGGGTTGCCATAATTATCACGAAGATTAACCAAAATATCGTAAATACCCGGCTCATAAATTTCCCAGCCGCGATAAGGGTTCATTTTTCGCCCCGGCATCTCGTAATAATCAAACAGCCATTCCGGCATAAACGGTGACTCTGGGTTAACGGCGCTGTCCCGGCATTTCACCCGCCGCGGCTGGTAATAGTTAATGCCCAGTAAGTCTATTTTCCCGTCGGCAATCAGCTCCTTATCGCCCAGATGGCACTCAGGTAGCTGATCATACTCTTTCAGCAAAGCCACCAGGTCCGCCGGGTATTCACCCCGCAGTACCGGATCGAGGAAGCTGCGGTTAAACAGCAGATCCGCATGGTGCGAAGCTTTTACATCCGCCGGGTGCTGTGAACGCGGATACGACGGCGTCAGGTTGAGCACAATGCCGATCTCACCAGGGTGACGCCCGGCGCGAAACGCCCGCACCGCGCTGGCATGAGCCAGTACCGTGTTGTACGCCACTGTGGCTGCCCGTTTGAAATCCACCACGTTCGGGTAATGGAAGTCATACAGATAACCCCCTTCAACCGGCACAATGGGTTCGTTGAAGGTAAACCAGTGCTTCACCTGATGACCAAACAGGTCGAAACAGATCTGCGCGTAGCGGGTGAATGCCTCAACCACTTCGCGATTTTCCCAGCCGCCTTTCTCCTGCATCACCATCGGCATGTCGAAGTGGAACAGAGTGATAAACGGTTCGATGCCCTGTTCCACCAGTTCGTTAAGCATGGTGCTGTAAAACGCAACGGCCTGGGTATTCACCTCACCGGTACCGTCAGGAATCAGTCGGCTCCAGCTTATTGAGGTACGAAAACTGTTGTGGTTCAGTTGTTTTAACAGGGCGATGTCTTCGCGCCAGTGCTGGTAAAAGGTGGACGTATCCTGCGGGCCCACCTGCTGATGAAAGCGCCAGGGTTGGCTGGCGTACCAGGCATCCCATGTTGTGGCGCTCTTCCCGCCCTGTAAGCTTTCCCCTTCGGTTTGTTGCGCGGAACTGGCGCTGCCCCACCAAAAGTTTTCGGGAAATGCATATTTCATTTTTCTCTCCTTGTTCAGTTACTGCCGACGGTTTCCGCCATCGGTGCGCTGTTCTGCGCTTTTTGCTCTTCGGTCTTCATCAATGAACGTTCGTAAGCACGCAGGAACGGCAGGTACATCAGTGCGGACATCACCATACAAATCACGCACATCACCACCGGACTGAATGCCCAGTTGGCAGCCCAGGATGCGCCAATCGGTGCCGGTGTTGTCCATGGCGTCAGTGAGACGACCTGCGCCAGTAAGCCCATGCGGGTTGCCGCATACGCCAGAATGGCGTTTACCAGAGGGACACAGACGAACGGGATAAACAGCATCGGGTTCATGATGATCGGCGCGCCGAACAGAATCGGTTCATTGATGTTAAAGAAGCTTGGCACAACGCCCATTTTGCCGATAGTCCGCAGGTGCGCAACGCGGCTACGCAGCAGCAAAAAGGCCAGCGGTAAGGTTGAACCCACGCCGCCGATCAGCAGGTAGTGGTCCCAGAAACCTTGCAGGTAAACGTGCGGCAATGCAGCGCCTGCGGCCAGAGCAGCCTGGTTGGCGGAGAGGTTTGCCATCCAGAAGGGGTTCATGATGCCGGTGACGATAAGCGAACCGTGGATACCGGCAAACCAGAAGATCTGGCACAGCAGCACAGAGAGCAGAATGGCAGGCAGTGAGTCTGATGCGGAGACCAGCGGTTCCAGCAGGTGCATAATCGCCTGCGGCAGGATCATGCCGGTTTGCGCTTCAATAAACAGGTTCAGCGGATGCAGCGTACCGATAATCACCAGAACCGGGATCAGGATTTCAAACGAGCGGGCAACACCGGTCGGCACCTCTTTCGGCAGGCGAATAGTGATGTTGTGTTGCTTGAGCCAGGCATAAACGCGAGCGGAGTAAATCGACGTCAGCAGTGCGGTGAAGATGCCCTGACCGGAGAGGTACTGAGTGGAAATCTGTCCTTCATGATAGGGGGCCGCTACCAGCAGGAACGCCATAAACGCCAGCAGGCCGGTCATCACCGGGTCAAGATTAAACTGACGGCCCAGGCTCGCACCGATACCGACAGAAATGAAGAAGGTCATGACCCCCATGCTCAGGTTGAAAGGCAACATTAGCTGTGCGCGATATTCGGTAGAAAAATCCAGCCAGGCGCGGGCAAAACCGTTGGTCGTTTCCGGGGAGAACGGTGGGAAAATAAACACCAGCATAAACGAGCCGATGATCATGAACGGCAGCGCGGCGGTAAAGCCATCGCGGATAGCGATAACGTATTTCTGCTGTCCGAGTTTGCCCGCAAGCGGGGTAATGGACTGCTCAATGACGCCAATCATAGACTGATATAACGAACTCATGGGTTCACCTTTTAGTGCGCCGCTTCAATCAGCGACAGTGCATAGTCCAGTACTTTATCGCCACGCTGCATCCCGTAGTCCATCGGATTGATGGGCTGCACGGGGATACCGGCGGCGGCGGCCTTTTCTGACAGCGTATTTAACATATATTTCACTTGCGGTCCGAGAAGCACGACCTGGTATCGTGGAAACTGCATATCAAATTCAGCCACACCGTACGCATCGATCTCGACCGGCAAATTCCGTTGCTGCGCCTCTTCAACCATTTTCCTGACTAACAGGCTGGTAGACATACCGGCGGAGCAACACAACATAATCCTGAACATCTTGACCTTCCTCGAATGTAAAAAGTTATTGCGGGGATGATTGGATATCATACGGAAACCGGTTTCCATCTCGTCGCAAAAGAAGTGTGATGGGTATCAAAGTCTCAATGATATAAGCGCTTTTTTCTGGATTCAGGTCACGGAATTTGGATGGATTCTGATAGCAATAGAGTCCAAATGGAAAATCGGTTTCCATGAAAAAAAGAAAAGGATATACTGCGAATGGTTATATTATGAACCATTGCTGTACTTGGTATTTTCAGGCGTAAATTAGTCGTCTGTCAGGGGAGAAAGATGTCTACAATCAACGATGTATCACGTTTAGCTGGGGTGTCCAAAGCCACAGTCTCACGGGTGTTGAGTGGTTCGCGCGGCGTTAAGGAAGCCAGCCGCCTTGCAGTACTGAAAGCGGTCGATGAGCTGAATTATCGGCCCAATGTTATCGCACAGTCCTTACTCAGCCAGTCGACAGGCTGCATCGGTGTGATTTGCGCCCAGGACAATATCAACCAGACCACCGCATATCTTTACGCGTTGGAAAAACACCTCAGCCAAAGTCAGAAACATTTGCTGCTGCGCTTTGCCAACAGCAAAGCGGGGGTGCTGAGCGCGCTGGAAGAACTTACCTGTGGGTTGTGCGACGATGTGTTGATTATCGGCGCCCGTTTCCCGCTGAATATCAACGACGAGAATGTCATTCTGGTGGATTGCGCGGAGTCGGAAACGCCAAACAGTATCCAGTTCGACCACGCGTTCGCGGCGGAAACGGCCTGTAATTTCCTGATAAGTCAGGGAAGACGCCAGATTGCCCTCATCCACCCCGATACCAGCGGCCCGGCGGACCAGGTACTGCTCGGTTATAAGCATGCGCTGGAAAACAACTTCCTGCCGTTTAATCGCAATCTGGTTTTTATGGATGACACCTCGTCATCTGTGGCGCTGCAGGTATTGCTCAACAATGCTACTACCTTGAATTTCAACGCCCTTTTGGTTGCCGATGAGCAGGAAGCGCAGCGGGTGATCCCGCAGTTGCAGGCGTTCAATAAATCCGTACCGGGCGACATCATGGTCTTTAGCCTGGCGGGGTCACTGCATCTGCCAGGGGTTCCAAAAATCCCGGCGATTGAGTACTCCATAGACTCGATGGCGGCGCGGATTGTCGCGTGGCTCAACGAAAAAACCCAAAGCGCGCTGGGCTCTTGTGTGGTGCGCGGGGATTTAATTATTCCTGAGATGATCAAGCGTTAACGTTTAAAGAGAGCCTCCACCCGGAGGCTTTTTTACGCCGGGATCACTGGCTGATAAATTCCACCGCAACCTGCCGGGTCAGCCAGACGCCATTCTCTGCCTGATAGAACGGATAACCCTGTTCAAACATGGCGAATGCGTTAATTTCCAGCACCACCGGCGTGCCGTAACGCTGTCCGACCTGGATGGCCACCTCCCGATCGGCGGAGAGATGAACATATTGTCGCGACTGTGCGGTTAATCCTTCTGCAAGAATGGCGGAAAGAAAACGGCTGGCGGTGCCGTGGTACAAGATGTCCGGTGGTTTTTTTTCAGTAAAGGCGATATCGACTTTCGCCGTCGAGTGCCCCTGAACGGCACGAATACGCAGCCCGTCTTCGGAGAGGGCGAAGCGCTTTTTATCACTGCCGTCCACGACAGCCTCAATGAGTTGTTTGTCCAGTGATTGCCCCTGGTCTGCCGCGCCTGCGATCAGTGCATCAATGTTCGCCCACCCTTCGCTATCCAGTTCCAGACCAATGGCTTCAGGTTGATGGCGCAGAACGTAGCTCAGAAACTTACTGACTTCATTATGTGCTTTTTTCATTATTGTCTGCCTTAGACATCGTTTTCAGTGAGAATACCATTCAATGCTGTTTTGCAAATAATAAAATTAAACCTCGCTGAGGAAGCTCGCTTTTTGATATGTTAATGGTTGGGAAGCGAGCCTGTAGATAATTAGACTTGCAGAAGCCAATTGTTATTTAGCAGTGTCACACATTTTAACTTATACGCTGGCGCGAATGCAGGCCGAAATATTATTATATATTCGTCATACTGCAAGTTGCATGTGCGTTGGCTTATCTCGCTCACCCCGGTCACTTACTGGAGTAGGCTCCTGGAGATTCACTGTGTTGCCGCCTTCCTGCAACTCGAATTATTAATAGTATAAGAAAAAAAAGTAATTTACCTGTGAGGAATGTTTGTGGAACTCCATCAGCTTCGCTGTTTTATTGCTGTTGCCGACGAATTACATTTTGGCCACGCGGCACAGAAGCTGGATATGCTGCCATCGGCGCTGGGTCGTTATATTAAACTTCTCGAAGAGAACCTTGGCACGCGGCTACTCACGCGCTCCACGCGTAATGTTTCGTTGACGGCACACGGCGCGCTTTTTCTGCCAGAAGCGCGGGAACTGGTTACCCGGGCGGATGACGTGCAAAAACGCTTTCAGACGCTTGCAAGGCAAAATGCCGGTACATTACGTGTAGGCGCCATCGACAGCGCGGCAATAAGTCTCATTCCCCATGTGCTGCATCACTTTCGTGAAAAGTGGCCGGGCGTGGAAATCCATTTTCTGGAAGATAAATCCTCTCGCTTGCTACCAAAGTTAAAAACCGGACGCCTGGATCTTATTTTTATTCGCCCGATGGGGGCGATGGACAGTGAATTTCAGAGCCAGTTTTTGTTTTATGAAGATGTGGTACTGGCGATTTCGCAAAATCATCCTCTGGCGCAGAAAACGGAAATTAATGTTGAGGATTTACGCGATATCTCATTGATTGTACCGGAAAAGCGTGTCAGGCCGCATAGCTATGACTTAACCCTGAGCTTGTTTGAGCACGCCGGGTTTAAACCCCAGCTTATCCAGATTGCTGATGAAAAACAGACCATCATTAATATGGTCGCGGCGGAATTAGGTGCGGCGATTATGCCAAAATGGGTCATGCGAATGGCGGCGCTAAATATTAAATTTATCCCCATTGGTCGAGGTTACGAAAATATTCGCAATAAATTACCAATGTCTGCCGTGTGGGTAAAAGGGGCGCGGGATGAAACCCGGGATAATATGATGCAGATCGTCATGGATGAATTAAAGACGATAACCAGTTTATATTAACGAAAAACCCGGCAAGTATGCACTGCCGGGTTTATTTCATCGCAATCAGTGTGCCATGGCGTTTGACAGGGCGGTCACGCGGTTAACGAGACGACCAATCTTGCCGATTTCCACTTCAATCACGTCGCCTTCTTTCATGAATAGCGGCGGTGTGCGTTTTTTACCAACGCCACCCGGCGAACCGGTGATAATCACATCGCCAGCCTCCAGCGGGCTAAAGCGGGAGATGTATTCCACCAGGGCGGCAACCGACCTGACCATATTCTGCGTGGTGTCGTGCTGAACACGGTTGCCGTTCAGCCATGTGCTGATCGCCAGATCCTGCGGGTCGCGGATTTCGTCGCTGGTGACCAGCCACGGACCGAATGCGCCGGTCTTGCGCCAATTTTTGCCAGACGTAAACCAGGTATATTGCATGTCGCGCACCGACCCATCCATGAAACAGCTGTAACCCGCAATATGATCTAACGCTTCTTCGCGACTTACGTTGTCGGTCGGTTTGCCGATGATCACCGCCAGCTCGCCTTCATAGTCGAACTCATTGCTGCTATCCGGTTTACAGACCACTTCGCCGTGGGCGGAGAGGGTGTCCGGGAAGCGAACAAACAGGGTTGGCGCATCGATAGTTTGTTCAAACTCGATCCGCTTTTCCATGTAGTTCATGCCCACACAGAAAATTTTATTAGGGTTTTCGATGACTGGAAGAAAACGGATCTCGCTGGCGTGAAAATCTGCCTGCTCCGGTTTTACTCTGGACAATTCGTCTACTGCTTTGGCGGCAATAACGGATTTTAAATCGGGATAATACGCTGACAGGCGTTTTCCCAAATCGTAAATCATTTCGCCTTCAATACAGCCCCATGTTTTTACACCGGATTTCGGATTAACAAAACTTAATAACTTCATGATAATACCTGTGCCTGGACGGCGAGTTATTTAATAAACTTAATCTGCTGATTAATCTCTTCGATAATCGGCATTTTCCTCGCATTGAAGACCTTCTTATTCTCTTCAAATAAGTTGTTGCCTTCGCAGTCGATGGAAATAATCAGCGGCCCGAACTCTTTCACCTTATTGACCCATAGGGTCTCTGGCATACCGAGATCGCGCCATTGGGCGTCTTCAATTTTTTCCACGCAGGTGGCCGCCAGTACGGCGCATCCGCCGGGGAAGACTGCATGCACGGCTTTGTGGGTACGGCAACCTTCTTCGGTGTTCGGCCCCATACCTCCTTTACCAACAATCAGCTTCACACCGGTCTGCTCGATAAACTCTTTCTCGAACTTCTCCATTCGCATGCTCGTTGTCGGCCCAATGGAGATCATTTCGAACTCATTTTCGCCTTTTTCGACAACGATCGGACCCGCATGGAAAATAGCCAGACCTTTCAGATCTACCGGCAGCTCACGCTTCAGTTCAATCAGACGACGATGCGCCACGTCACGACAAGTCACCAGCGTACCGGTCAGATAGACGATGTCGCCCGGCTTAAGTGCCAGTAAGTCTTCGTCTTTGATAGGGGTTGTCAGTACTTTTTTCATAATACGGCGCCTTCATGGGAAAGAATTTCGTAAGACAGGTCAGCTGCGAAACGGATCGCGCCACGACGGTGTGCCCAGCACCCGGTCGACACGGCAACGCCGATAGTTGATGGATGACGTGCGGAGGATTCGATATTAACCCCCATCACGGTCGCTTTACCGCCCAGCCCTTGTGGACCCAGACCGACTTTGTTCAGACCTTCTTCCAGCAAGACTTCCATTTTCGCCGCATCAGCGTTCGGGTGAGCGGAATCCACCGGACGCAGAATCGCTTTTTTCGATAATCGTGCCGCCGTTTCAACGGAGGTGGAGATCCCTACACCAACCAGCAGCGGCGGGCAGGCATTAACGCCGTATGAGGTGATCACGTCGAACACGAACTGATTCACGCCTTCATAACCCTGGCCTGGCATCAGAACTTTTGCTGCGCCCGGCAGGGAGCAACCGCCGCCCGCCATATACACCTCGATGGTGCAACTGTCGTCATCCGGGATGATGTCCCAGTCCAGCCACGGCACACGAGAACCGGTGTTGGTGCCCGTGTTTTTCTCGATAAAAGTTTCAACCGCGTTATGGCGCAGTGGGGCTTTTTTGGTGGCTTCCAGCGTGGCGGTACGCAGCGCATCCTGCAGGCCGCTTAAGTACGGGAATTTTGCGCCGCAGGTGATAAAGTACTGAATCACCCCGGTGTCCTGGCAGCATGGGCGGTCCAACTCATCCGCCCGTTTCTGGTTTTCAAACATTGAGTCATAAATCGCGACAGCCAGCGGTGCATCTTCTTCTGCACGTAAAGCTTCGAGTTTTTTCATGACGTCTGTTGGCAGACGTTTACCGACATACCCGGTAAAGCGGGTCATCACATCAGTTAAAGACGACATTGCATCTGAAGTGTTCACAATTTGCTCCATTTTTCGTTAAGCCAATGAGCTTTTCATTGCCTTGCGTTTACGGCTAATTTCAATAGAAAGGGTCAGTACGGCGGAAACCACCAGCATGGCTGCAACGCAGTAGAGTGCGAGGGAGAAGTCGCCCGTGGTCTCTTTCAGCCAGCCAATGACTGCCGGGCCAGCAAAGCCACCGAGGTTGCCAATTGAGTTGATGGCGGCGAGGCCTGCTGCGGCTGCCGGGCCATTGAGGAACAGTGACGGAATGCTCCACAGCGGCGGTTTGCACGACGAGATACCTACACTTGCCATCACCAGCGCGACAACCGCCAGGGGCAGGCTGTGCACAGTACCGGCCAGGATGAAGCCCAGACAGGCGAACAGGCAAGCGCCCACAACGTGCCAGGTGCGCTCTTTGGTTTTGTCAGAATGTCTGGCCCAAAGAATCATCGCGACGATAGAAAGCGCAGCCGGAATGGCGTTGATAAAGCCAATCTGCATCGTGGTCAGGCCGAAGGATTTAATAAACTGCGGCGACCAGATGTTGAGAGAATAAAGCCCCGCGGAAGTACCGAAATAGACCACTGCCAGCGTAAGGACGCGTACATCGGTCAGCCCCTTCCAGATGCTGGTTTTCGCTTGCCCGGCTTTGCCTTTGTTCTCTTCTGCCAGAGTGTCGATCAACCACTGAGTTTCATCTTTAGACAGCCAGCGGTTTTTCTCCGGACGGTCACTCAAGTAGAAGAAGGTGAAGATGCCGAGCAGAATGGCTGCCACGGAATCCAGCATGAACATCAGCTGCCAGCCTTTCATGCCAAACGCGCCGTGCATACTGAGAATGATGCCCGCCAGTGGGGAACCGAGCATGGAGGAGATCGGCGCAGCTGCCATAAATAACGCAATAACCTGCGCCCTGCGTTTAATCGGGAACCAGGTGCTTAAATAAAGAATAATGCCAGAGAAAAAGCCCGCTTCTGCGACACCTAATAAGAAACGCAGAATATAAAAACCAGTAACGGTTTGCACAAACATCATGCAAGCGGCAATAATGCCCCAGCTCACCATAATTCGTGCTAACCAAATACGCGGACCGACTTTTTGTAAAATAACGTTCGATGGAACATCAGTTAAAAAATAGCCAATAAAAAACATGCCCGCACCCACCCCAAATACCGTGGAAGAGAATCCCAGGTCCTGGTTCATGGTGAGCGCAGCAAAGCCGATATTAATACGGTCGAAAAATGCAATAAAATAAGCAAACATCACAAATGGCACTATTCGCCACGATATTTTCTTGAGGGTAATCTGCTCTATTGATGGATTCATGTCATCGTTTCCAGCGGTAATATAATAATGGCAGGTGACGTGATGGAATAAAAAGTGACCTGCTGACGCGGGCAACTATGCGGGGAATAATGGTGGGGATCATCCAACGAAGATTGTATAAAAAATTAGAATAATCGAGGAGAGAATAACAAACCCATGCATAAAGCATGGTTATGATCAATTAAATCGCAAAAACAGGTCAATTGTTAACAAAATAAACCGGAATTGGTAACGTAATTTGAACAAATTCGGAATGAAAGAAATCGTGGGGAATGTGATAAGGCTCAAATATCTGCAGTTATGATGTTTGGCTGTAAAATGCCAGGCGCCGCCGGGGAGTGTCCCGTATGCATCGCGCACGCAGTACGGTCCCCTCTCCCTTGCGGGAGAGGGTTAGGGTGAGGGGGAAATGCCGCAAACTGCACGCGTACAGGATTCACCATCAAATAAAGGTAAAAATCTCTTCACGCGGCAGGCGGGATTTCGGCAATGCGGCGTTGAAATCACTTTCGCTGCGGTAACCGAGCGACACCAGCACCACGCTGGTCAACCCTTTTTCACGCAGACCCAGCGAGAGGTCCAGCGCACGTTGATCAAAACCTTCCATCGGCGTTGCGTCGATACCTAACATCGCCGCGCCCAGCAGCAGGCCGCCCAGCGCCAGATAAACCTGTTTCTCCATCCACTGCGGAATATCACGGGATTCATAGCGGTGCATATCCACATAAGAGCGACGGCCCTTATCCTGGCCTGCCTGCGCGCCTTCGGCGACGAAACGGCCATCTGCGCTCTCCTGCGCCAGCACCTTTTGCAGATGCTGATCATCCAGATCTGTACGCATGCAAAGTGCAATAACGTGCGAGGCATTCAGCACTTTAGGTTCGTTGTAAATGAAAGCGCCGGTGGTGGATTTTGCAATCGCGGCGCGGCCTTCGGTCGTCGATGCCACCACAAAATGCCACGGCTGAGAGTTCACCGAAGAGGGGCTGTTTTGTAGTACATTAAGCAGCGTCTCAATCTGCTCCTGTGGCAGCGTCTTACCCCCTTCAAAGGCTTTAACGGTATGGCGGGCAAGCACAGCATCATCTAAAGTCATCGTCTTTCTCCGGCAGGAAAATGAAATAAATACGGGACTTGCCGCCCCGTCTGGTAGGTCGAGAATAAACACAAACAGTGACGAGATAAATCATCTCCGCTGTGCAGCACTTTCCCTCCGGGAGTGAAAATAATGTCATGGCGCTTTGCGCTTGTGGTTTTTTCTGGCAAAAAGAGGGCTGACCGTAAGCCCGGCAGGAGAAAGCATGATTCGCCTTGAAGATGTCACCTTATTTGTTCGCTCTGCTGCGCTGGGCAGTTTCTCCAGTGCGGCGCGAGAGGCGGGGCTGTTGCCGGGGCAGGTCAGCGCCGCCGTGCACCGTCTGGAGCGCGACCTCGACAAGCGCCTGTTTGCGCGCTCGACCCGCAGTCTGCGGTTGACCACAGAGGGCGAAAAATATCTGCCCTTCGCTCAGGAGATGTTGGCCGTGGTGCATGCGGGGGCGGAAAGTCTGCACAGCAGTGACAACGACATTCAGGGCGAACTGCGTGTGGCCGTGCCGTCTGATATTGGCCGCAACGTGCTCTTGCCGCTTATCACCCGGTTTTGCCAGCAGTACCCCAAAATCTCGCTGCGTCTGTCGCTCTCCGATGAAATCAGCGATGTCTTTCGCGACCCGGTGGACATTGCAATTCGCTATGGCGTGCTGGATAACAGTAGCTATGTCGCACTACCGCTGGCAGAAGATAACCGCCGCGTACTGGCCGCCTCACCGGCTTATCTGCAACAACACGGCAGACCGCAAATCCTGGACGACATCGTCAATCATCACTGCCTGCTGTTTACCATGAACAGCCACGTCTATGACAAATGGAGCTTCCCGGAAGACGGTATGCGCCGCCAGCTTATCGTTAAAAGCCGCATGCTGTGCGACGATGCGGATGTTGCCCGCCGCTGGGCACTGGAAGGGATGGGCATCATCTACAAATCGTGGATTGATATCAGCGCGGATGTTCAGGCGGGCAGGCTGGAAGTACTCTTACCGCAGCACCCTGGCGAAGCGGCGCCCCTCAACCTGATTTGCCCGCACCGCAAGCAATTCTCCCCGGCGATTCGCCAGTTGCACAGCGTGTTACGCGAGCCTCTGCGCGCGATTACTGCGTTGCTGCATACCCACCCGGCGTTTCACCCACAGCCCTGATTTGTTCATCCTGCATTTGCACACGCTCCGTCGTGGGGTATGCCCTGTGCGTCTATCGTCAGACAATATTCAGCTTTCAAAAAGCCACGTTTTGCTAACCCCTGATGTGGTGATAGGCGACTATTGTTGAAGCCATACAAAAAATCAGGGATCGCGTTCAGTGAGGAATGCGGCGAAAAGGCGTATATCAGCGCCTAATGTTGTCCGGGCTGGCGACGCGAGGAGTGCCGGGTTCAGTCCGTCATCTAAAAGGTATGTACGAATGGCTTTACGTTCATTAGGTACCACGGGTTTACAGATCCCCCGGCTGGTTTTTGGCGGTAACGTATTTGGCTGGACCGTGGATGAGAAGCAGAGTTTTAGTTTGCTGGACGCGTTGCTGGAGCGAGGCTTCACGGCAATCGACACCGCGGACGTTTACTCTGCGTGGGCGCCGGGTAACAAAGGCGGCGAATCGGAAACCATCATTGGTAAGTGGTTTGCCGCCCATCCTGGCGTGCGTGAAAAAGTGACTCTTTTTACGAAAGTCGGCGCTGATTTGGGCGCTCCAGGCAAAAAAGGCCTTTCCGCACGCTGGATTGAACAGGCGGTCGAGGACTCATTGCGCCGTCTGCAAACCGACTACATCGACTTGTATTTCTCCCACTGGCCGGACAGCGAAACGCCGTATGACGAAACCCTGGGGGCATATCAAAAGCTGCTTAAAGCCGGGAAAATCCGTGCGGTCGGGGCGTCAAACCTCAATGCGGAACAGTTACAGGCTTCTCTGAAGGTGGCGGATGACAACGGCTTGCCGCGCTATCAGGTACTGCAACCGGAATATAACCTGTATGACCGTGACAGTTTTGAAGGAAAACTGCAGGAGTTAACGGTTCGGGAAAATATCGGTGTGGTGACCTACTACAGCCTGGCGTCGGGTTTTCTGTCGGGCAAATACCGCAGCGAAAACGATCTCAGCCAGAGTCAGCGCGGGCAGGGCATCAACAAGTACCTGAATGCACGTGGCTTTGCCATTCTGGATGCGGTGGACAAGGTGGCGGCGAAACATAATGTGAAACCCGCTGAGGTAGCGCTAGCCTGGCTTATCGCTCAGCCTGGTGTGACTGCGCCTATCGCCAGCGCCACAAAAATCGCCCATGTGGAGAGCTTCGTGACGGCGGTGTCGCTGGCCCTTTCCAGTGAGGATATCGCTGCGCTGAATAACGCCGGTCAGTAAGGCACAAAACCGGATGGTTATGCGCCATCCGGTACGCTTTTCCCACCTAAAAATTGTAGTTTTGCATGACCTGAGACAATTTTTCCCGTCGTTCGGTTGGAGTTTTTGTCGCCCCTGCCGTTAACCCTTTTGATGAACGCCACGTATTACCGTACAAGTCCGGCAGGTGATTGCCGCCGCGTAAGCACCTTCTGACTTGTCGTTCGGGACAGGGAACAATGAAGGAAAGTCACGCAAAGAAACACGATGTGCTGATTGAGCGACTGTGCGAAATTTTCTCGGTCCTTTATCAGGGAAACACCATCGATAAAGCATGGTTATGTACAAAATTTGGTATTACGGCGCGCACCGCGTACCGGGACCTGGCGCGGCTTGCCCACTTGCTGGATCAGGTCTCGCCTGGCCGCTATCGCCTGAGCACGCATCTGCTGCCGACACTCCATACCGGGCACCTGGCGGAATTTGCTGATTTCGCGGGCGTTGCGCATCTGTTCCCTCGTCGGGACGGACAGTCGCTACGTAACAGCATGAAAAACCGGGATAACATCGCTTTTCATGGCGTCAGTAGCCGGGAAAATTACACCATGGATGACCTGATAGGTCAGCTCAATCAGGCTATCGCCGCCCGGCAGGAAGTCACGTATCGCTACCGTGAGAAAAACCGCTGCGTTCAGCCGTATCGCCTGATAAACCATTATGGTTTGTGGTATCTGGCGGCGGTGGATGCGGGCACGCTCAAGGCCTTCGAACTGGCGCTGATTTCCCAGTTTGCGCCAGGGGCAAACCGCTTCACGGCCGATCCACTGGTGCTGGAGGAGCTGGAAGCAGGCTCGGGCATTCGCTTTGGCAAAAAGACAGAGGTGCAGTTACGGATTTCGGCTCATGCGGCGAAGTTCGTCAGCCGACGCCCGCTTTTTCCTGCTCAACGCCTGGTGGAACGGCACGACGATGGCGGCATGACGATTTCATGTGACATTCGCGACCCGCACACGCTGTTTCGCTGGCTGCGCTACTGGCTACCGGATGTCAGCATCCATTCGCCCGCTTCCCTGCGCGACGCGTTTAAGCAAGATTTACAGCGGCGCTACGCCGAAGCTAGCGACGATATTGTTCATCCGATACCTGTTCCAGCCAGGTAACCGGGCTGCCGTTTTGTGATTCGGCGATAGCGATATGGGTCATCGCATTGTCTGGCGTTGCGCCATGCCAGTGCTTCACATCCTGCGGGATCCAGACGATATCGCCCTGGTTCATCTCCTCAATGGGTTCCCCTTCACACTGGATCCAGCCTTTGCCGTGGGTGACGATCAGCGTCTGACCAAGCGGATGGGTATGCCATGCCGTGCGCGCACCCGGTTCAAAGGTGACAGTCGCGCCGCCAACGCGCGCCGGGGCATCGGTCTGGAACGGGGCGTCAAGGCGCACGCGGCCGGTAAAATAGGCCTCCGGGCCGGGTGCGGAAGGGACAGAACCACTACGGATAATTTTCATTTTCTTCTCCTGAAAGGTAAAAACCACAGGATTAAGTTTACGCAGTGCCGCCGGGATTGATTAGTCGGGGAAATCGAAAAGGACTTATGAGAGGCATTCATGAGTGTCTCAGGGGGGAGCCCGGCTGTGCGGCTACAGAGTAACGGCGAGCCGGAGCGATGGAATCGGATTGCGGGCGGCAAAATGGGGTTAAAAGACTAACTCATGAATGGCGTTCACTGACCGTCATGGTAAACCACACTTCTTCATCACTGTCGTTGGCATAGGCATGGGGCGCATCGGTTCGCGCTACGGCGGAGCTGCCCTGCGTGACGGCCAGGACGGTTTCATCGACGGTGACGGTCAATGTGCCTTGCTCCACATGCAGCAGTTCAAAGGTGCCAGTCGGATGGCCCGGTGAGCTAAAACGTTCGCCGGGAAACAGATGCCAGCGCCACATTTCCAGCATGTCGGGCCCACTGGTGCCTGCCAGTAAGCGGGCCGAACCGCCTTTATCCCCGTGCCAGAGTACCGGGATATCCCCGGCGTCAATCAGGTGGACAGCGGGTTTACTGGCCACATCGACAATATCCGCCACGGAAACGCCCATCGCCGCGGCGATTTTACACAGCATCGCGATGCTGGGGTTGGCCAGACATTTTTCGATCTCGACCAGCATGCCTTTGCTGACACCTGCCCGGCGGGACAGTTCGTCCAGCGATAGTTTTTGTTGCTGGCGAAACGCTTTAATTCGCACCGCCACGGCCTGGCTAACGGTCTGGAGGTCGGCACCTGAGTCGGTCGGTATATTGACTTTTTTGGTCATCGGTCACTACTATGGGATAAATTAGTCACTAAAAGGATTATCCGATGCTTTCTGTTCAGCCGTCAATCGACGCCGGTATCGCCCGCATTGCGCCACAGTTTCGTGCGCTTAGCATGCTGGTGGAGGCCGCACCGTTAAGGCATCCTCAGGTGGGAGAAGCGGCGCTGGCGCGTGCCTGTGCAGAGGTGGTGGCGGGTGGCCCTGATTGGGCGCAGGCGCATCTGGATGCGTGGAGCGAGGTGTTTAAACGCTTCGGTGCGAAGCCAAAACGCACGCCATGTTCTGCCGACGCGCTGCGAAAACGGGTGTTGCGTGACGGTTCGATGGCGGCGATTGATCCGGTGGTGGATCTCTATAACGCCATCAGTTTGCGCTATGCGATTCCGGTGGGCGGCGAGAATCTTGCCGCGTATGTGGGCGCACCGAGGCTGGTTATCGCCGAAGGAACAGAGCGTTTTGACATGATGAAAGACGGGCAACTGGCGGAAGAGTCGCCGGAGCCCGGTGAAGTGGTGTGGCGTGACGATCTCGGAGTGACGTGCCGCCGCTGGAACTGGCGGCAGGGGGTGCGTACCCGCCTGAGTGCGACCGACAACCAGATGTGGTTTATCCTGGAAAGCCTGCCGGAGATGCCGATTGATGCTTTGCACGCCGCAGGCGATGAGCTGGCTGCCGGTTTGCAGGAGATGATGCCTGGCAGCATTATCCGTTCGTCGCTGCTCACGGTGTGAAAGGGAATATCCCGGATGCGGTGCGCCCGTGGCCCCGGCAAGCGCAGCGCCGCCGGGGATGCCCCGGATGAGCACTACAACCTCGTCAACGTCGCAAAATAGGCGGCGAGACTGTCAATCAGGGCCCTGACCGCAGGCGGCAACCCTTTGCGCGTAGTGAATACCAGGTGAACTATCCCCGGCACGCTGCGCCACTGCGGGAATACCTGCACCAGCTCCCCCTTCTCTAATGCGCGATGGCAAAAGTGCTCCGGCAAAAACGCCACGCCGAGCCCCTGACTTGCCGCCGTACGCACCGCCGCAAAATCACTACAACTCATCATCGGCTCGTGACGAAACATCATGCTTTGCTTATCACGGTTTTCCAGAGGCCATTCCACTTCGGCGTCGCCATCGTTAGTGCTGAGCGTGGGCAGGGTATTCAGCGTGGCGATATTCTCCCCCGCACGCCGCGCCAGCGAAGGGCTGGCTACCAGAATGCGGTGCGAAGTACCCAGCGTGCGCATGATGAGTTCCGCATCGCTATTAAGCTGCGTGCGCACACGCAGGGCCACATCAATACGCTCATTAATCAAATCCACGGGCCTGTCGAGAGCAAGGATTTGCAGCCGGACCTTCGGGTAGCGGTGCATATAGGCCATCAGCGTGTCGGAAACCACCTCCACCATCCCGGTCGGGCAGCTAAAACGCACCAGGCCATGCGGCTCGGCATGGGCATTGATAATCAACGCCTCTGCCTGCTCAGCCTCTTGCAACATGGCCCGGCAGCGCTGATAAAACGCCTCGCCCACTTCGGTGACGCGAAAACGGCGGCTGGTTCGCTCAATCAGCCGTACGCCGAGGCGAGATTCCAGCTCGGCAATCCGGCGGCTGAGTTTTGATTTTGGTTCGTGTAGTGCCCTACCTGCGGCGGCAAAACCCCCGTGGCGCACCACCTCGGCAAAATAGCGATAGTCATTCAGATCGGTACGCATTGTCGCCTCATCGTTCCTTTAATAGAACGATAGGTAGCATAATTGCTATCTTTTTGCACTATCGTTCCACTGGTATCTTCATCATCACTAACCCAACGGAATAAACCGGAGCTTAAAATGAACAGATACAGCAACAAAGTGGTGGTAGTGACTGGCGGTACCAGCGGCATCGGCCTGGCAACAGCAAAAGCCTTCGCAGCAGAAGGGGCGCATGTTTACATCACCGGGCGTCGCCAGGAAGCACTGGACAAGGCGGTACAAGCCATCAGCGGCAGCGTGGTCGGCGTGCGTGGCGATATGGGACAACTGGCCGATATCGACCATCTCTATGATGTGATTCAGCAACAGCATGGTCAGATTGATGTGCTGGTGGCGAATGCGGGCGGCGGCGACTTTGCGCCCCTTGGTGAAATTACCGAACAGCATTACGAGCAGACCTTTAACACCAACGTAAAAGGCGTGCTTTTCACCGTGCAAAAAGCGCTACCGCTGCTCAACGATGGCGCCTCCATTGTGTTGACGGCCTCGACCACCAGCGTGAAAGGTACGCCGGCATTCAGTGTTTATTCGGCCACCAAAGCGGCGGTACGTAACTTTGCCCGTAGCTGGATTCTGGATCTTAAACCGCGCCGTATTCGCGTCAATGCCGTAAGCCCTGGCCTGACCGATACCGCCGGACTGAATGAGCTGTTTGGCGGTGGTGAGCAGGCGGAAGGCACCAAATCCTGGCTCTCCGAACAGGTACCGTCAGGCCGTATTGGCCAGCCTTCTGAGGTTGCCAGCGCCATCACGTTCCTCGCCTCGGATGATGCGAGCTACATCAACGGTATCGAACTGTTTGTTGATGGTGGCCTGGCGCAGATTTAATGTATAAGTGTTGCCCCGCATCAGGAAGGAAAGGTGTGGGGCAATGACGTATATCCCATTGACATATCCCGTTCATTATTTGAGCTTATCGTGTAAATTTTCACCAGTGGAGGATCGTATGGAAAAAACGACACTCTTTAAAAGTAATCGCAGCCAGGGGAGCAAAACAGGGAAGATTTTTAATGCTGAAATATATGCTGGATACCAACAATACCCGCGAATTTGAGCGGGTCCCTGGAATGCGTTTGTCTGACTGGACGATTCAATGATATCTGAGGTGAGTCTTAGAAATAGACTCCCTCTGGATTGTTGATGCATAAATCCTTTATGCCTAAAACACAAAAGCATTTCCATAAATAGCAATTGTTAAAAGTAACTATCCATTCCTGGTATATCTCGATACATCCGCAATAACCCCGTGGTAGACTCGCCTTATAAAATATATTGATGTCATCTAATTTATAACAACTGAAATAATCATTTTCAGGGAAGGTGAAGTGTGCCTGATTGGTTATCGTTAGCAATAGATTCATTTTGGCCAATGCTGTATGCCGGGCTGACATTTACTATTCCATTAACATTGATTACCTTCGTCCTTGGATTAATTCTGGGGTTCGTTGTGGCGTTAATTCGTTTATATGGACCTGCACCGCTGAAAAGCCTGGTGCGCTTTTATGTCTGGATTATTCGCGGCACCCCCTTACTGGTGCAACTGTTCCTTATTTTCTATGCATTACCGAATGCGGGAATCACGCTCGATGCGTTTCCATCGGCGGTGATTGGCTTTACGCTGAATATTGGCGCCTATACCTCGGAAGTTATCCGGGCGACCTTGCTCTCGGTGCCAAAAGGCCAGTGGGAAGCGGCACACTCCATCAGCATGAGCTGGAGCCAGTCGCTGCGGCACATCATTTTGCCACAGGCGGCGCGCGTGGCGGTTCCGCCATTATCAAACACCTTTATTTCGCTGGTAAAAGACACTTCGCTTGCATCGGTGATTACGGTTCCGGAGATGTTTCTCGCTGCGCAACGTATTGCTGCCGTCACCTACCAGCCGCTTATTCTTTATAGCGAAGCAGCGCTCCTCTATCTGTTGATCAGTTCCGTCTTATCGTATTTACAGTCGCACCTGGAAACCCGATTAGAAAGAAATACCGTGGTTAAGGAAAATAATAATGATAACGCTATCCGGAATTGAGAAAAGTTTTGGTTCGCAGAAAGTACTGCACGATATTTCTCTTACGCTTCCGGAAGGCAGCGTCACGGCATTAATTGGTCCCTCCGGTAGTGGAAAAAGTACATTATTACGCTGTGTCAATTTGCTGGAAATTCCGCAGGCCGGAACGGTGAAAATTGGCAGCGAAGATATTTCATTTAACGGACACGCCAAACCGAAGAAAAAAGACATCCGGCGCATATGCCAGCAGACCGGCATGGTCTTCCAGAACTTTCAGTTATTCCCACATTTGACCGCGCTGGAAAACATCATGCGCGGGCTGGTGGTGGTGCAGAAATGGCCCGTTGCCAAAGCCAAAGCGCGGGCGGAAGAGTTACTCACTAAAGTGGGCATGCTACATAAACGCGACGCCTGGCCTGCCATGCTCTCTGGCGGCCAGCAGCAGCGCGTGGCGATTGCCCGAGCGCTGGCTCCGTCGCCGAAAGTTTTGCTCTGCGACGAACCGACGTCGGCGCTCGATCCTGAATTGTCGCTGGAAGTCGTTGCCGTCCTGCGCCAGCTCGCCCAGGAGGGGACAACCATGTTGATGGCGACACATGATTTACGGCTGGCGGCGAATATCGCCAACCAGGTTGTCTTCCTGGAGTCCGGGCACATTGTGGAGAGCGGCACCTCGAAAGCCATCTTCACCCAGGCGAAAAAGACGCGAACACAACTGTTTATTTCCACCCTGACCGACACCCTTCCCGATTCCTGGGAAATTTAAAACAACAACACGGCAACTCTTTAAGGAGCTAATGATGAAAGTATTAGTCACTGCATTGCTGGCAACCGCCATTCAACTGAGCGTTTCCCATGCTGCTTTCGCGGCAGACGATCTGGCCACTATCAAATCTGCCGGGGTGTTAAAAATCGGCACTGAAGGCACCTACCCGCCGTTCACCTACCATGATGCCTCCGGGAAACTGGTGGGGTTTGATGTGGAGATTGGTCGCGAAATCGCTAAACGTGTTGGCGTGAAGGCGGAATTTGTCGAAGGCAAATGGGATGGCCTGATTGCAGGGCTGGACGCTAAACGCTACGACGCGGTCATCAATCAGGTGTCGATTACCCCGGAACGTAAGGCGAAATTTGATTTCTCCGAACCCTATATTTCCTCCAAAGCGGTGCTGATTGTTAATAGCAATAACACGGCGATCAAGAGCTTCGATGACCTCAAAGGCAAGAAATCTGCCCATACGCTGACCAGTAACTATGCGCAACTGGCGCGTAAATACGGCGCGGAAGTGGTGGGGACCGATGGTTTTGACCAGTCGGTATCGTTAGTCGCCCAGGGGCGTGCGGATGCCACCATCAACGATAACCTCTCATTCCTCGACTTCAAGAAACACAAGCCGGATGCACCAGTGAAAATTGTGGCGTCGCAAAATGATGCAGAACAGGTGGGTGTCCTGATTCGTAAGAATGAAGGGGAGCTGCAACAGGCGATCAATAAAGCCCTGGACGGCATTAAAGCTGACGGGACCTACCAGAAGATTTCCAATACCTACTTCGGGACCGATGTCTCTAAATAACCGGTCAGCCGCAGCGGTCATTGCGCCGCTGTAGGTTTTAAAAAGGGCAGCAGTTGCACGGGAGAGCCAGGGGCAAACTGCTGCCAAAAGTACAACGTTTACTGCGCTTTTTCTTTTATTAGCATTGCAAGGACAAAGAACACGGCGACGAAAGCGATGATGAAGTTAAAGCCCGTCGAGATACCGTAACTGTCGGAGACCTGGCCTATGACCGACCCGGCCAGCGCGCCGCCGAAGCCAGAGGCGACATAAATCAGCCCCATCACCGAACCGCTTTTGCGGGTAAGGCGCGTGGCAATGGCTGCCGCCGTCGGGAACAGCACGGACATGGCAAAGCCGAACAGCATGAACAGGTAGACGAACTCCACTACCAGCATGCGGCTGACGATGATGGAAACCAGCGACAGAATCGAGAACCAAATCAGCGTCCGGCGCTCGCCCAGTTTCAGGGTGATAAAACCGCCAATCACGCGGCCAATGGTAAACAGCCCGGCAAACGAGGAAATAACATAAGCGGCTTTCGCAGCCTTACCGGCGGCGTCCAGGTCTGCGATATCGAGTGCGGCGTAGAAGATCGGGAAGAAGTTCAGGAACGCCGCTTCGGCTGCCACATAGAATAGCAGGAAGGCGATCACGATCATGATGCGTTTCTGGGTCAGCAGCTCGATAAAGTCGCTCAGCTTCATGCTGGACTGGGCATTGCTCTCCAGCTTCAACGTGCTCAGAACCAGCACCAGCACGGCGACGATAACGGCGATGCCAACATAGAAGGCGCGCCAGGAGACACTGTTAGCGAACAACTGATGCAGGATCAGCGGGGTGACAATCATCCC
This sequence comes from Phytobacter sp. SCO41, assembly GCF_003073275.1. Classification (NCBI taxonomy): domain Bacteria; kingdom Pseudomonadati; phylum Pseudomonadota; class Gammaproteobacteria; order Enterobacterales; family Enterobacteriaceae; genus Phytobacter; species Phytobacter sp. SCO41. The sequence continues at coordinate 64,861 of NZ_CP027225.1, forward strand.
GACGCCAAACATGGCGTTGGAAATATTGAACATCATCCCGGCTTTGTCTTTATAGAAGGTCGGAATGACGGTCACGATGGAGACCATCATCGAGCCAATGCCCAGACCAATCACCAGATAGAAACCAAAGAACAGCGCCACGGTATAGGCAAGACTGGTGCCCATCAGGCCGACAATCATCAGCAGCGAGCCGACCAGCATCATGATTTTCAGACCTTTTTTGTCGGTCAGGTAGCCGGTCAGCAGGCTGGAAATCAGAAAGCCAATCTGAAACAGGGTAATTAACGTCCCCACCTGGCCCATATTGAGATCAATGCTGTGCTGTACCTGTTCAAGAATCAGCCCTTTGGTGTTCTGAATCCCACCCAGCAAAAACATGGTCATAAAGAGCAGGAAAAAGACTTTCCATTTTTGCGCATTCGTCATTATTGAGCTTCCTTGCGTAGTTCATGTTCTCCGATGGCGTCAAACAACGCCTGATCTGCCCATCCGTAGCAGTAATAGAGCAGGTCATCGCAGGCGCTGGCTTCTGCGGCGCGTACCGCTTCCAGCAACTGTTCTGGCGGCAGATTCCACATCTGGATGCCGCTGAAAATAAAAGTACCTTCCTGCGAGAGCTGGCGTACCCGGTCGTTTTGCTCTTTGACGAAACTGATCGGGAAGCCGGAGGCTTTAAAGTCCTCGTAGCTGAGCGCGTAAGGCAGGTTGAACAACTTTTTAAACGCCTCAAAAGCGGGTTCATGCGCGGCTTCATCGCAGGCAAAGAAATTGACCAGCCCCTGTACGTCCGCACCGCCCCCGAGTTTGTGGTAAGGGAAGTGTTTCAACGTGCCGGAAAGACGCGTCAGCGCGCGATAATCCTGCCCGAGGATCCAACTGTAGGCCGGTGGCCACAGGTCGAGCCAGAAATGGATATCGCCAATGTTCTCTTTCGCGTTTTTCAGGATACGTTCGACCAGCCCGGTAACGCTTTGTTGGCGAAACGCAACCCAACGGGCAATGATGGGGTTATCGCGAAACGCCTCGACGGGATAAGCGAAGTCCCCTTCGGCTAGGGCGGCAGCGATTTTATCCAGCTCGTCTTTGACCTCCTCTGGCGCGAGGCCCTGCGCTTTCATGGCCTGCTGGCAATGCGGGCAGAAACAGGTAAAAAGCCCGGCGGGATTGACCTCTTTTCCGGCCCAGTCAGGAAAGCGGATACGGTCAATCAGGAAGGTGTCGTAACCGTAAAGGCTCTTGATGCGGCTGAACGTTTTTTGCCAGTAATCGGCCACATCCGGCGCATTGGGGCATAGCCAGTACTTGATGACCCGGCCACGATAATCAACGACCTGGTTGTTGGCGATATCACCACTAAAATCCCCGTTCAGGATGTTTACCCAGGGAATCACTTTATAGCGAGTGCCTTCTGTCGCCTGTTGAACCCGGCGCAAAGGATCGTTGCCCGCCAGCACGCCGGGGTCTATTTTCTGCTGCAGACGCGTATCGGGATTATCGATATTGACGTGCAACATGCCGTTGCCCATTACCGATTCGTGTACCGGGTTATGCGGTAATACGCCCACGGGATACGGATTACGTTCAAAAATGGTATTTAATTCGACAAATAAATGTTCGACGTTCTGCATGCCGTCTATGCGTTGCAGAATGTTCTCCATTCCTTCGTCCAGAATATCGTGCGGATGCAAATGGATTCCTGCCATTATGTTCTCCTTGTCGTCAGGTGACTGGCACTAATTAATTTGTGCGTCTGGCATAAATTGAATTGCGGGATAAATAGCGGAAAGCGCCAGAATGGCGATGCCATAAAGTGGGGCTTTTTCGCGTAATTCTGATAATTCCACGGTGACGTGGGTATTGGTGAAAAGCTGTCTGTCGAGAGTGGCCTGCACACGGGGTAAGAAATAGTCCGCCACGTGGGTGACGCCGCCGGTTAACACCACTTTTTGCAGGTTTGCCATCGCCACGAGATTAATAATCCCCATGGCTAAATAATCGGCCATCTCATCGAGCAGTGCGCAGGCCAGTGGGTCGCCCTTGTGTACGTATGACATTATCTTTTCCAGCGAAAGCGTCTGGTTTGTCAGTTCTTTAAACCTGTCGCTGATACCCGAGCCTGAGCAGTAGCTTTCAAAGCACCCCTTATTGCGCCAGTTTTTATAGAGCTGGCCGCGGTTAAAAATCATGTAACCAATCTCGCCCGCTGCGTTATTGGCACCACGAATGATTTTACCGTCCATCAGCAGCGCTGATCCTAAGCCAGTCCCGATGCCAATCAGCGCGGCGCTGTTGCTGTTGCGACATTTTCCGCACCACATCTCGCCCACCAGCGCGGCACGAATGTCATTCTCCAGGATGACCGGCAGAGAAAGCCGCTTTGTTAGCTCATCCGCCAGGGGAAGACTGGACCAGTCAGGCAGATTGGGCGAGCCCTCCAGTACTACGCCATTACTGATATCGATAATGCCGGGCGTCGCAAGACCAATGACGCCAATACGGCGATGTTCAACACCACTTTCCACGATAAAACTGGCGATGCTGTTGGATAAAAGGTCAATAAAAGCATTACGATCGCCGGTCTGGTAAGTCGCTTCGCGTTTTTCATACAAAATCGTGGCATCGAGATTAAACAGCGAAAAGGTAATTTTTGTTCCGCCCAGATCGATGCCAATCCCCAGCCTGGCGTGCGGATCAAAATTAATCAGAATGCCTTTTCTTCCCTGCCCGGTTTGTTCGCTGACGCCGCCTTCAAAAATGATTTTCTCCAGCAGTAAATCGTTAATAATTTCTGAAACGGTCGCTTTGGTCAGTCCACTGATTTTAGCGATTTGCGCGCGTGATAATGGGCCCTGCTCACGAATGATATTGAGCACCAGCGTTGCGTTCATCTGGCGTAAGGTATTGGGAACCACAGGCGTCATAATGAATACCCTTTAGTTTGCTTTCCATACTTAATCGTAAGTATTAACTGACTTCGATGTCCTTTTTTGCGTATTTATTGCCAGGAATAAGGTTTGTGTAAAGTGTTTTTGCTTATTTAGTTTGTGTTCCATACTAATTTATTGAGCGCTGTCACATGCTGCTTTTATTTAGCGCTATGGTATTTTTTTAATGAATTTTTAGAGATTGTTTTATTTGTTTTTTAAATATTTTAAGGGGTGATTATAGGGTTTGTTTTATATGTCGCATCAATATTTTTAAGCTGTATTATTTGGGTTTTCATGCAATGAAATATAAAAAAGGAATATAAAAGCCCGGATACGCTGACGCTTATCCGGGCAACACTTTGTTCTCTCTGAGTGTTGGGATGAGGGGGGAAGACCTACATCACCATACTCGCCAGCAAGATAAACAGCAGGCCGCAGATGGAGAGCAGGGTCGACATCAGCGTCCAGGACAACAATGTCTCTTTGGTGGTCAGGCCGAAGAAATCCTTAATCATCCAGAAACTGGCATCATTCACGTGCGAACAGATGCAGGAGCCCGCCCCCGTTGCCAGCGTAATCAGCGCCAGATTGGTATGAGGGTGCGCCGCCAGTAGCGGAATGACCAGCCCGGCCGTGGAGATCGCCGCCACCGTGGCTGAACCCAGGCAGATTCGCAGGAACGCCGCCACACCCCAGGCCATCAGAATCGGGTTGATATCCATCCCCGACACCAGCGTGGAAATGTACTGACCCACACCGGAGTCAATCAGCACCTGCTTAAACGCACCGCCGCCGCCGATAATCAACAGCAGACCAGCAATCCCGGCAATCGCTTTGCTACAAGAATCCATCAGTTCCGAAATGGTTTTCCCACGCCCCACACCCATGGTGTAAATCGCGAACAACAGCGAAATCAGCATGGCGATAGTGGAGTTCCCCAAAAACAGAAAGATGTTATAGAGCGTGCCAGGGTCGCCTGCGTCTTTCGGGCGGGCCATTTGCATAATGGTCACCAGCGCCATCAAAATCACTGGCAGCATGGCGGTTAAAAAGCTGATGCCAAAGCCTGGCATTTCGCTCTCGCTAAAACTTTTCGTCGCGCCGAGAGAGGCAATATTGCCCTCTTTTTTAAAGGCATCCGGAATTAAACGCTGGCACACTTTATTCAGCAGCGGACCGCAGAGAATAAAGGTCGGAATACCCACGATAATGCCGTAAATCAGCACCATCCCGACATCTGCGCCATATTCACGGGCGATCACGGTAGGGCCTGGGTGCGGCGGCAGAAAGCCATGAGCAACCAGCAAACCGGAGAGCATCGGCACGCACATATACATCGGTGATATTTTCGCTTCCCGGGCGATGGCGAAGATAATCGGCACCAGCAGAATCAGGCCGACTTCGAAAAAGAGCGCAATCCCGACGATAAACGCCGAACAGACCACCGCCCAGTCGAGTTTCTTCGCACCGAAATATTTCAGCATGGTCAGCGCGATACGCTGTGCGCCACCCGCGTCAGACAACAGACGCCCAAGCATCACACCGAAACCAAATATCAACCCAATATGGCCCAGCGTACCGCCAAGGCCAGATTCGACGGAGGTGACAACTTTATTCAGGTTCATTCCACTGGCGATGGCGACCCCGATTGAGACGATAATTAACGAAACAAAGGTGTTTAATTTTATTCTTATAGTTAAAAGCAGGAGTACAGCAATACCTGCCACGACGATAAATAGTGGCATAACGTCCTCTCTTTCCAGGATACAGATGTGATCTACCAGACTGCCTGAATCAGGCAGCCGAATAATAAATAATTTAATAATGGGTATGTCTTAACTCAGGGCTTATTAATATAGTCCTGTAGCGCTTCACTAATTTTATTAACGTCATAAATACAGCCGCGCCATGTCCCGCCGCTCACGGCCTGCAGCATTGCCCAGAGACGTGTATCATCCGGTAATTCCGGGTCAGGTATTAAATCCGGATGCGTATTGCGGGCATTTAATATTGCGGCTGCTTCCTCACGCGATGGCAAAATAGTATCGACATCGGTTCCTAAGAAATTCACCTCCCCATGAAGTTGTTTGCAGTCGATTTTAATTTCAATAATATCTCCGGTACGTAGCTTACCAATCGGCCCACCCGCCAGAGCTTCTGGCCCGACGTGACCAATACAGGCCCCGGTTGAGACGCCGGAGAAACGGGCATCGGTAATTAACGAGACATGTTTACCGTATGACAAATGTTTCAGCGCGCTGGTGACCTGATAGGTCTCCTCCATTCCCGTACCGGAGGGGCCTGCGCCAATAATCACCAGAATATCGCCCGCTTTAATTTTGTCGTGTTTGATATCGTAAATGGCGGCTTTTTCCGAGAGGTACACTTTCGCCGCGCCTTTATGGTAATAGACGCCCTCTTCATTAATCACCGACGCATCAATAGCCGTGGACTTAATCACCGATCCTTCCGGTGCGATATTGCCCACAGGGAAAGTAATAGTAGACGTCAGCCCACGTTTAGCGGCCTGTTGCGGCGACATAATCACATCGTCCGCTGCAACCTGTTCTTGCTTAAATAACAGCTCTTTGAAAATCTGCCGACGTTCAGACTGCTCCCACCAGTCGAGGTTTTCCTTGAGCGTGTTGCCGGTGACGGTCATGACATCTTCATGCAGTAAACCCAGGCTGCGCAGATGCAGCATCACTTCCGGCACGCCGCCTGCCATAAAGGCATTCACCGTCGGGTGATAGACCGGGCCGTTCGGCAGCACGCTCACTAAGCGCGGCACCTGCTTGTTAATGCGGATCCAGTCTTCCACGGTTGGGATATGACAACCCGCCTGATGAGCAATCGCCGGGATGTGCAGCAACAGGTTGGTGGAACCACCAAAGGCCGCGTGAACCATCATGGCGTTTTCAAAGGCTTTATCGGTGAGAATATCCTTCGTGGTGATGCCTTTCCGGGTCAGTTGCAGCGCTGCACGGGCGGAAGCGCGGGCGATTTCCTGCCACACCGGTTCGCCTGATGGCGCCAGAGCGGAGTGGGGGATTGCCAGCCCTAACCCTTCGGCAACCACCTGCGAGGTGCCCGCCGTGCCCAGGAACTGACAGCCGCCGCCGGATGATGCGCAGGCCTGGCATCCCGCCCGACGAGCGCCCTGCAATGACAATTCGCCATTGGCAAAACGCGCGCCAATGGTTTGCACTTTGCCGTTATCTTCGCCGTGCAACGCAGGCAGCGTCGCGCCGCCGGGGATCAGCACCGTGGCTTTGTCATGCTGAGAGGCGAGCGCCATCATGGTGGCGGGCAGCCCTTTGTCACAGGTCGCCACGCCAATCACCGCTTTGGCATCCGGCAGGGAGCGAATCAGGCGGCGCATCACCATTGAGGCGTCGTTGCGGTAGGGCAGCGAGTCGAACATCCCGGTCGTGCCCTGCGTGCGGCCATCGCACGGGTCGGAGACATAGACCGCGTAAGGCAGGGCGTTATTGTGTTTGATAACGTCTGCCGCCGCTTTCATCTGGATATCCAGCTCGTAGTGGCCCTGGTGAAGCGCCAGCGCGACAGGTTTCCCGTCTGGCCCGCGAAGCCCGCCCAGCGTGCTCAGTAGCAGAATGCCATCACGGTTAAGCTCGTCTGGCGACCAGCCCATCCCGGCATTCATCGTCATACCAAAAATATCGCCGCTGGGTCGGTTGATCAGCATATCCGGGGTCAGAGGCAGCTCGCCTTGCGGGCCAGCGGCATGCGTCCTGACGCGGTAAATCTCCCGGTTGTCGTTATCAAATATTTCGCGAACAGACATGGTGTTCCCCTTATTGTTTTAAAATTCCCTGAGAGGCCAGGATCGCCTTCACTTTTTCTTTTCCTTCCGCCGACGCTTCCAGAATCGGCGGCAGGCAATACGTGTTCACCGGGAGCCCCACGCACTGCATGGCATATTTGATGAGCGAGACAAACGGGGTTTCCAGCGCATAAATCGACGGCAACTGGAGCAATTTTTTATTGAGCGTGGCGGCCGTGGCGAGGTCGTTTTCCTGCCAGGCACGATAGATGCCGATGGATAACTCCGGCGCGAAGTTGGCGCTGGCGGTAATCGACCCGTCACCGCCCAGCAGCAACGTGTTAAGTAAGTGGTCGTCATAGCCGCAGAAAACGGAGAAATCCGGGCGCACTGCTTTGACGGTGTTAATCATTGTGCGCAGGTGACCGACGCTGTCGATGGTATCTTTAATGCCAACGATGTTGTCGTTTTGCAAAACCAGGCGTTTGACGGTCTCCGGCGTTAAGTCCTGGCCGGTCAGGTCGGGGAAGTTATAGATGATCACCGGCAGCTTTACGCTTTGCGCGATGCGGTGGTAATAATCGTCGAGGTTGCGCGGGGCGACTTTCCAGTAATAGGGGTTGATGGCAACAATGCCATCCGCGCCACAAACCTCAGCGTGCTGCGCCAGTTTTACCGCTTCGTCGGTGGAGGGAGAGCCCACGCCAATCAGCACAGGAACGCGTTTATCCGCTGTGGCGACCGCCGCTTCGGCGAGCGCCATCCGTTGGCTGGTGTTCATCTGGCTGAATTCCCCGCCGGTCCCCAGATAAAACAGTCCGTCGACCCCTTTCTCAATCAGGAAATCTGCGACCGCTTTCATGGCGGTTTTATCGATATTTCCGTCGTTATCAAAGGTGCTGGAGACCGGCGGAATAATTCCCCTGAACTTTTTCATTACATCAGTTTCCTTTTCTTAGGTTTTCACTTTCACTCCGGTATCCCAGCCCATATGATATTTGCCCGGCGCACTGGCGGAGCAATTCGAGATAACCATCGATCTTATTTCCTGAATACACCACCGGATCGCCCGACAGTGAGATCGCATAATTAACCCGGTTATACATATTGAATACCGGCATACTCAGACATACAGCGCCATAGGTTGATTCTTCATTGTCTATGGCCCATCCGCGTAGACGCGTTTTTTGCAACTCTTCCCGAAATAACTTCTTATCTGTAAAGGTATTTTCGGTATGTTTGGTGAGCGCTAACGCATCCAGAAAATAATCCATCTCTTCACGGGGCTTCCAGGCGAGTAACGCTTTGCCGAGCGCCGTGATGTGTAATTCTAATTTCTTACCAATCCAGCTTTTTTTCGTGGGTACGGAACCGGGACTTTCCACTTTATCGAGGTAAATGGCGTAACAGTCTTCAATGGCCCCTAAATGACAGACCAGGCCGCTTTTTTGCGAGAGTTCCTGCATCGGGCGTTTGGTCACCTCAAAAATATTTTTGCGGTGTAATGCCTGACAGCCAAGCTCATAATTTTTAATGCCAAGGGAATATTGATTGCGATCGCTTTTCGTTAGAAAGCCACAATCAACCATGACATTTAATAAATTCAGCAGGCTGCTCTTCGGATACTGAAATTCCCGTAGCAGCTCCATAAAACTCGCCGCGCCAACATAGGCAATGTAGGTCAGTATTTTCTCAGCCCGAATAAGTGAATTACACCCTTTACCGCCCATAACGGCTCCTCTATTGATTGAGTAAAAGTTTATCCATCCTGTGTAAGGGAGAATACATGTGGTTCAACAGGCTGAACCGAGTTGGGGCGGGGAAACGTGATCTATAGCGAGGTTTTGAATAATGGGGGAATTGCCTGGGTAAGAAGGGAAGGCGGTGTCTCCCCTCCCTGAGAGAGAGGGGAAATTTAACAGCTAAGCCTACTCGTAGGTCATTTCAAACTGTACGGCTGAATTAGCCGTGCCGCCTTTGATCTTCCCGGTACGGATAAAGCGAGCCTGCATCGGGACGGTATAACTGCCTGCGCCGCTGTAGCCCGTGAATTTCGTTTTGGTATTAAAGGGGACATTGTTTCCATTCTCATACTGCAACTGAATTCCTACGCCGCTGGCCGTTGAGTCATTTTTCAGGGTGAGATACTGCCCGGTACCACTACCCTGGAGCGTCACCCCGGATGCGGGTTTAAAGGTATAACTTACCGCACTCATGCCTGCATCACAGTTATTGATTTGAAATTTAAAGGGTACTGGTTTGCTGGTAGAGCCGACAGCAGGGAAATCGGAATAGGAATTTTTTTTCATATCAACGGAAATATCGGGTGTCTGGCAGGCCGCAATTTTCAGAGAGATGTTAGAACTGACTACATTTACCACGCCATAGCGAACCGCCCCAGCGGCGCTGACACTCGTATTAACCCAGCCTTCAACTAGTGGCGAAGGTAATTGTATTTTCCCGGTAGTAACTTCACCAATTTTATAAAACTGAATTTTCATACCCGTGAGACGGTTAGGTAAATTCAGGTAGCCTGGTGGCCAGGAATACCAGTACTGAAGATTATTATTGACCGCAATATCGAAGCCATAGGCCCAGCCTGTCGACGAGACAAAGTCATCCCAAACTTTAATGCCGATCCCCGGTACGTTCGTGTTATATACATCCGGGAAGAAAGGTGAAGGCGGCATCGCTGTTCCATATTTTAACATGACTTGTACGGGTGGATTTGTACAAACGACGCCTGCATCTGGCCCGGTCGGAATACTTATAACGTCGCCAATCGGCCCCCATGGTTTATCTTGCCCGATAGAAATTGTTGTGGCTGGAATGGTTGCTGTATAACTTGTTGGGTTGCTTACCGTGCAACCTGCCCAGCTAACTGGCATAAGCAGTAATGCTAAAAAAATAATCGCTATAGAATAGATATATTTCTGCATAATATTATCCCGGTGATTTTTAATGGCTCAGTCTTGCTTCGTGTTTCTTTAAACCGCCATAATCATCTATCGTGGTAAAAAAGATTTTCTCATTTGCCTTTTCCTGAAATGAGAAGACGGTTGTTCCTTTTGCCTGGCACATTCCATGCTGGTATTCAGTATCTTTTTCTGATGCCGGTGAAAGGCTTATCTTGTGGAAAGAAATGTTAAATGGAGAAGGGTTTATACATTCCACTCCGCCATGCGCGACGCGCCAGCGTAGTGTGGAAACCGCCTCTTCTGATGAACCAGACAGTCCTTTGGGACGATAAAAAAGTTTCAGGCGCGAACGGATGGAAAACTGCACATAATCATTCGCACTTTCTTTTTGTGCTGAGAATTTTGGCTGTATTTCAAGGACATTAAGCCAGAAGACCGATTCGCGATCCTGCGGCACCTTACCGCCGGTGTACATGATACGCAAAGTCTGACGTTTCGCTGCGTCAATGCGAAAAATGGGCGGGGTAACAATAAAAGGCATGTTCGCATTATCGGTGTTGGAATCAGGACCGCCGTCATCTACCCAGGTCTGAATCAGACGCGGGGAATTTGCATTATTCGTCATGTTAAGCGTTACTTCCTGCTTGTCCGCAGGATAGATAATCCGCGTAGTGTCGATGAGGATGCCTGCCTGTGCTGAAGACAGGAACAGTGTAAGTGTGAATAAGGTAGAAATAAGTATCTTCATACCCAACCTCCCTGAATGGGGCGTAAATTATCGGGCCCTCCTTTTTACAGGGTGCAGGCGAGGCTAAATATATATTTTTGGTAGGTGATATTTATGCGATAAATAATTTAATATGCATATATATGCGTGAGTGATGCGTTGTGGATGATTTAGCCAGGCAGAATAAAAAGTTCGCCTAATGCTATTGTTATTTTTGCTTTTCGAAAGTAATCGTCACTTTTTTGAGAGAAAATTTAGTTTCTAAACATGAGCAGGATGCTCAATAGACTAAAAATCCATTTAGTAAAATATTCCTTCCGTCGATAACGACAGTAAGCGTTCGTGTGTGAATTTCGCCTCGGGAAAAGATAATTGAGAGTAATTTGACTTAAGTTCCTTCGGGTGTCGCAGAATATAAAAAATGTGTTTTTATTCCACGCTCACTGACATAACGTGTCATCCGTTGCCATTACACTGCGGTTATTTTCTGCGAGTGAGGGATTCGAAGTGGGGAAAGCAACCGGAGCATATGAAAAGCTGGCGCACCGACTGGCCGAAACAATCATCCTGTTTCACCAGCAAGAGCAGGTGACGCGACAACAGTTAGCCGAGACATTTAACGTTTCCGGGCGCACTGTCTTTCGCGACCTTAGCCGCCTGAGCGCGATCATTGAACACATCAGCGGCGACAGTTACTGCCTGGCCCCGCATCATCAGGCGTTGCGTACCCGCGATATTCGCCAGTTGCTGGACATAGCGGGCGTTTCACCGCTTTTTGCCGGGCAGAACCCGGCATTCTGGTCGGCGCTATTACAGACCGAAGGCATCCCACAATTTTCGATTAAACACCCGGCGGCGGAACACGAGAGTGAAAATGCGCTGTCCCGTCATTTCAGCCTGCTCCGCCAGGCCATTAGCGAACGCCGCAAATGCACATTTTTCTATAAAGAGAAGTCGCGCGTCGTTGAGCCGTACCGCCTGGTGAACGTGAAAAACGTCTGGTACCTGGCGGCCATGGAACAGGAAAACCTCAAAGGCTTTTTGCTGAGCGGCCTGCAGTGGCTGGAACTGTGTGACGAGACCTTCGTGCCGGAAGCACGCATTGAGCAGTGCATCGACGAAGAAGATGACGTCTGGTTCAGCCTCAACAAATTCCCGGTACGCCTTCATGTGAATGCTTCCGTGGCGGGCTATTTCCTGCGTCGTGATGTGCTGCCAGGGCAGGTCATCGACACGCAAAACAGCGACGGTAGCCTGGAAATTACCTGCAAAATTGCCGATGAACGCCAGCTATTACCCTGGGTGCGCTACTGGCTGCCCAACCTGACCATTCTTTCCCCCGCATCGTTACACGCGACCCTGCAGACACAGTTGGCCGACGCGCTGACGGCTTTCGCATCGCCAGATAAACATTAAAAAGGAGTGTTACACATGGCTGAAAATGACGTAATTAGCGAACAACATCGCGCGACGCCAGCACCGTTAGATCTCTTAGACGAGACACATCAGGAACAACTGGCGGAGGATATGGACGCAGCATGGCGCGATGCGGGTGGCGATCCGCAGGCGACGACGCAACTGCTGCGACAGTTTACGCAGCAGGCGAGCCATTCGTCGGATGCCGACCCGCTTATCTGGCTACAGGTGCAGTTTCGCCAGCATGCGGAACTGTGGGCGAATGACGACGCGCTCACCCGCGATGCCGGCGAAATCGTCGAAACTGTAAAACGCCAGCAAGAACTGAAAGCGTCCCTGAAAGCCGCACGGCAGAAGGGCAAAAGCCGCGACAACTGGCTGGGCAAAGAGATGCAGCATTCGGCCCAGCGCCATGGCGTGCTCAGCACCGGGGAGTACGGGCAATCAATTGATAATGCGCTGACGCATGCCAATAACCTGCTGCGCGACACTATCACCCGCAACGACGGGCAGATCAGCATGGCGCGCAATCTCGACGGGTTTATCGCCGAGGTGCACCACGTCAACACCTTTAATATCAACGCGAAGGCAGCAGGTTCCTCGGCGCGGGCTGAACTGGTGGTGAAACCGGGCAAGGCGTTCGGCAAAAACTCCGTGGATATTCAGATCAAAGATGGCAGTGGCAAAGTTGTGCGTCGCTACCAGGCGAAATATGGCGCGGATGCGGGCAGCACGGAAAAACTGTTCGAGCACGGCGATTATCGCGGCCAGGGTTCCCTGGTGCCGGAAGGGCACTCGGCGGATATGCAGCGTAAAGCGGTGGAAACCATTGATTATGACGGAGTGGAATCCACGCCGTTATCGAAAGAAGAGGCGGTCCGCCAGCGCGAGAAGGCGCATAAAGAGAAACAGATCAGCGAGATGGACTGGCATAACGCGGATGCCATCACCGTTGGCAAACAGATTGGCAAAACCGCCCTGGTGGCGGCTGGCCTCGGGGTCTGCTTCCAGGGTGGGCGCATTCTGGCTCGTCGCCTGTGGAACAGCCTTACCGGCAAGGAAAACGCATCGGCGGGAGAAGATGTGCAGGAGTTTGTCGAAGACTCACTCAAGACCGCTGGCAGCACCATGCTGACCGTTGCCACCTCAGGGGCGTTGCTGGTGGCCTCCCGCCGGGGCTTTTTGGGCAGCGTGATGAAAAACACGCCAGCCGGACGCATTGCGATGATCGGTTCGGTGGCGGTGGATAACCTCAAGAACCTCTACGACCTGGCGAAAGGCAACATCTCCAAAGAAGAGGCGCTGGATCGCGTCGCCAACACCACCGTTACAACTGTGGCAGGCATCGCAGCGGCGGAGGCGGGCGTCGGAATTGGCGCGGCTATCGGTACTGTTTTCGGCCCGGTGGGCACCTTTTTGGGTGGTCTGGCGGGCGGCGTCATTGGCGGGATGCTGGGCAGTACTGTGGCGGATAAAGTCTACAAGGCCGGGAAATCGGTCGCCAAAGCCGCGGTTTCTGCGGTTGTCGATAGCGTGTCTGCGATTGGGCGGGGCGTCTCGAGCGTCGTCAGTTCCGTGGGCAGTTTCCTGAGCAGTTTTTGGTAAGGGGGAAGAATGGACAGTCTGTTAACGACCCGGCTGGTAACCTGGATCCGCGCCGGACACGCGGGTTTTTATCTGCACAGCGGTGAAGATGATCGCATTGATACGTTGTTAAGTGCGGTGGCCAAAGAGACCGCTTTTCGGCTGCGGGAATGGAACCTAGCCTGGGGCTGGGTGGATTTCGACGATCGTCATCCGCTGGTGGCTTCCGGTGTTTCAGCCCCTCCACAGGCCGATCAGATGCTGGCCGGATTGCTGGATGATGATCTGGAAAATACCATCCTGGTGTTTCGCAATATCAGAACCGTGCTGGACTCCTCGCCACTGGTGGCCGCGCGTCTGCAACAACTGTTGCTGCGTATCCGCCGTCACCACAGCGGTGAGTGCTGCGTGGTTTGCGTGGATGACCGCGTGGACATCCCCTCACTGATTGAACCGCTGATTACTCTGGTTGAATTGCCGCTTCCGCGCCGCGAGGCCATTCGCCAGCAGGCGGAACAGTTCGCCCGCGAGCGTCGGTTAACCGTGTCTGACGCGCTGCTTAACAGGATCAGCACCACGCTGACCGGCCTGACCGCCAGCCAGATTAGCCAGTCTCTGGCCGTTGCTGTGGAAAAACACGGTGAGCTTGACGAGAAAGCGCTCGCCGCGCTGCTCCAGGAAAAAGAGCAGATCATCGGTAAAAGCGGCGTGCTGGAAATGGTCAAGGTGCGTGAGAACCTGACGGACATCGGCGGGCTGGAGAACCTGAAAAAATGGCTGGAGCGTAAAGCCGCCATTTTGCAGCGTCTGCCGGAGGCGGAAGAGGCCGGGTTGCAGGCACCGAAAGGGGTGCTGGTGGCGGGGATGCCGGGCTGCGGTAAATCCCTTACCGCCAAGGCGGTCGCCAACCTGTTCGGGCTGCCGCTGCTGCGTCTGGACATCGGCTCCCTGCTGGGTAAATACGTCGGGGAGAGTGAGCACAATATGCGCCGGGCGCTGGCGATGGCTGAGACCATCAGCCCCTGCGTACTGTGGGTGGATGAACTGGAAAAAGCGTTCGTCGGGATCGGGTCTTCTAATGCATCGGAAGTGACATCCCGGCTGTTGGGCTATTTTCTGACCTGGATGCAGGAGAAAACCAGCGCGGTATTTGTGGTGGCAACGGCCAATAACGTTACCGCACTGCCGCCGGAGCTGCTACGTAAGGGGCGTTTCGACGATGTCTTTTACGTCGGCTTCCCGTATCTGGCTGAGCGTAAAGCCATTCTCAGTATCCACCTGAAAGCAGCCTGGCACACCTTCACGGCAGAACAGCAACAGCAACTGGCGGTGCTGTGCCGTAATTTTGCCGGAGCGGATATTCAAAACGCGGTGAACGATGCCCGCGAGAGCGCGTTTCTGGCCGGGGTGAATATCGATTATTCCCGCCTGTGCCGGGCGCTGGAGCGCACGGTTCCGCTGCGTGAGACCCTGCGTGACCAGGTGGGACAGTATGAAGCGCTGTTCGAGAAGATGAAGCTGAAAGCGGCGTCGCATATCGATGGGCTCAGCCTGGCGGAGATGATCCGCCTGGCGGATGACACCAACCCGCACGAGCGTTTGCGGGTAGCGCAGGCAGAAGAGTGCAGCGAAGACCTGCTCGAAAAACTGGCGAAAGACAGTTATGCGGAAGTGCGCCACGCGGTATACAGCAACCCGTATTGCACCGCGCGTATCCTGTCGGCCTGTATTGCCCCGGCGGAAACTGGCGAGGTTCACGATAAAACGTCGCTGGCGCTGGCCTGCGTACACCATAACGCGCCAACTAACCTGCTGCTGTCGCTGATTCAGAAGAACAAGCTTAACGATGAGATTTTGCTGCAACTGGCAGAGAAAGCGCACTGCGTGGAGAGCGTGCTGGATGCGCTGTTATCGCGTAAAAACAGTGCGTTGCAGCAAGCGGTGTTACGTCACGCCAACTGCCCGGAAGCGCAGCGTGAAGAGTATCTCTACGAGCAAAATGATGCACTGAGAGCCGCCGTGGCGCTTAACCCGGCCCTCACTGCCGCACAGCAGGCGGTGTTGCTCAAGGACAATAAATCCGTGGTGCGTATCGCGCTGGCGAAAAACCCGGCGCTGGCCGAAGAGGTAAAACAGCAACTGGCGCAGGACAATGACAGCGCGGTGGTGGATGCCCTGGAAGAGGCGCAGAAGCAACCCGACGCACCGGCGCAGGAGAGCGCTGGCGGCGGCAATGATGACAGCGCGCTGCTGGCACAGCTCGACAAAGGCGATGTTCACGCTTTACTGGCGCTGGCGGAGCGGCGCAATCTTTCCGCGCTGGTGCAACGTCGGTTTGCTCAGAAAGTGACGAATGAAGCGGCGCTGGCGACCCTGGCGGTGAACCCGAAATTAACGGCAGAGACTCAGCAAATTCTTGCCAGTGAAGGCAACCCGGCGGTGCGCGATGCGCTGGCCATCAACCCCGCGCTGGTGCCGACCGTGCAGGTTTATCTGTATCAGAATGGCCGGAAGGCCACCCAGCAAAGCCTGATGCAGAACGCGTCGCTCTGCGAAGAGGTACAGTTGATGGCGGTCGGGCATAAAGACAGCGATGTGCTGGCGATTATGGCGCGGAACCCGGTCGTTGGGGAAAGCGTATGCGATATGTTGCTGGCAATTAATCGAATCAGAATTGATGAGAGTCTGACCGTTAACCCTAATATTTCACCAAAAGCACAGCGGACATTGTATTCCAGAAGTTATTACACATCGGCGGGCGACCGCGATGAACGGGTCAAGAATAAGCTTTGCAGAAATGAAAACCTTAGTGAAGACCTCTTCAACGAAATGGTTGCGTCAACAAAATACCACGACGATTTATTGTGTAATCCGTCAATTGGTAAGTTTAATTACGGAAAGATAGATAAGGGATTCAAGTTAATGTTCAACAGGATCTTTGGTGCATTTTTCGTTCCGGAGTATCTTGAAAATCCGGGGTTACCGGAAAGACTGCAATCTATCATTATCGAAAACAACAAAGATGATGCCCGGTATTTAGCGCCAATCGCTGCGAATACAGGGTTAGTGCCTTCTCAACAGACCATTCTGAGCCAAAATGTTGACTTGGATGTATTGCTGAATCTCATCAAAAACCCTGCCAGTACCTCCCGCACGGTTGAAACGGCGACGCAGCAGATTAAGCATGACGCCTCAATTAAAGATAAGTTGACTGAGAAGATTAAAAGGGCAGCCGCAGCGTTCGAAAATAAAAAAGTCGAACTGGCAAAACAGCATGAGCTAACCCGCGACGGTTTTATCAAAAATATCACGACGGTAAACGATATTATTGAAAACGAACTGGTCACTTCACTGAAAGACGAACTGGTCTGGCTGCGTGACTTTGCAAAGGGTCTTGGAGTTAGTGTCCCTGATACCAACACTTTATTTGGTCACTTTTCCTCTTCTTTAGATGAATATTTGTAAGTCTGGTGGCAACAGATATAACCCGGATAAGGCGCTTGCGCCGCATCCGGGGATCCACCGCGTAATATTCACCAAACCGCAAACGCAAAAAAGCCCCCGAAGGGGCCTGAACGGTTGTCTGGTTGAGGGCGAAACCGGCCGTCTTGCGGCGACCTGTCCGGCAGGTCCCTCTGCGACCATTCGGTCTTATTTGCTCAGTTCAGCGGTCATGTGAACAACGTTGTTCACAGTCGCTTCGGTAATTTTGTAAGACGCACCGGTCTGGTGTGCCTGCGCTGCAATTTTGGCTTCTGCACCGTCGATGGTGGAGGAGCTTGCGGTCACGCTCTGAGCGAACGCACCGAAAGACATTACGGAAAGAGCGGCAACTGCAACGAAAGTTTTGATGGATTTCATGGTCGTATTCCTTAAGTTATTTGTTCGGGATAGGGCGTGTTGCCCTGATGTGATAAATAATAGACCGACCATTGGATGATGGAAATCTAAACTATTTGCCGATAACGTTCAAAAAAATAGAAAATTATTTTAGCGTGTTTGTGAGTGTTGGATGAAAGGTGTTTGTAGCCCGAATAAGGTTTTTACGCCGCATCCGGGAAGGAACCTGGCGGCGCGATACTTGCCAGGTTAAATGCTATTTCCCGGCCTTTGTTTCCCATTTGACCAATCCCGCGATATCTTTTTCACCCTCAGCTTCCTTCAGGCGACGTTGCTGCTCGGCAAATTGAACATATTCAGTCTGTGCTTTTTCGACAGCGGCCTTCTTACTGACTGAACCCGCGTCCTTTAACACCTCACGGTCGTTAAATTGCAGAAACTGATCCAATTTTATCTGCCAGTCATGCAGGAAAACCTGTTTGCGTCGGCGGGCCTGGTCTTCGGCAAAGTCCAGCCACATATTGACCACGCGATTGAGTTCGCCGATCTCTTCAGGATTGAGATAATTTTTGGCTACCGTGACATCGCTTTTGCGCACTTCTTCACTTTTGTAACTGGTCAACCCCATATGCGGTTTACTGGCGTCAGCGCGTTGGTTGATGAGCTCCGCCGCAGTATGGCCGGTGCAGGCAAAATGCAGTTTGTTCTGGATGGTTTGAAAAAAAAGCGTGGTTTCTTTGAGCGAAGGTTGATAGTCAGCGGCAAGGGCCAAGATCTCACGAACCCGTAAATAAACCCTGCGTTCACTGGCACGGATATCGCGGATGCGTTCGAGCATCTCATCGAAATAATCGGGAACAGCTGAAGAACCCACGGGTGGATTTTTCAAACGCTCATCATCCATCACGAAACCTTTAACAAGGTATTCCTGAAGCGTTTGTGTTGCCCACTGGCGGAATTGCGTGCCTCGAATGGAACGGACGCGGTAGCCGATGGCGAGAATTAGCGGCAAACTAAAGAATTGAACATTGTATGTTTTTCCATCGACGGCAGTTGTTCGGTAAAACCGAACAACTGAATTTTCGTCCAGCTCTGCGTCTTCGAAGATATTCTTTATATGCCCACTGATAGTGGATTTGGCTTTGCCATACAGGTCGCAAATCATTGCCTGAGAAAGCCAAAGAGTATCGTTCTCGAAGCGACATTCAATACGCACTTTCCCGTCGCCGCTGGTAAACATTAAGAATTCACCTGCGGGGGATTGGGTTAATTCTCCATTTGTCATGCCACCTCCGAATCGCGAGCCGAATCTATCAAGTATGCCAGAAACACAGCCTGCGGTTCATTAGGTGAACAACTGATATGGGCATAACACCTATTGACCGACAAGATACCTGCGCCGCCATCCGGGGATCCACCAGAGCAATATTTACCGAACCACAAACGCAAAAAAGCCCCCGAAGGGGCCTGAAGGGTTTTCTTTGAGGGCGAACCTGGCCGCCTTGCGGCGACCTGTCCGGCAGTTCCCTCTGCGACCATTCGGTCTTATTTACTCAGTTCAGCGGTCATGTGAACAACGTTGTTCACGGTCGCTTCGGTAATTTTGTAAGACGCACCGGCCTGGTGTGCCTGCGCTGCAATTTTGGCTTCTGCACCGTCGATGGTGGAGGAGCTTGCGGTTACGCTTTGTGCGAAAGCACCGAAAGACATTACGGAAAGAGCAGCAACTGCAACGAAAATTTTGATGGATTTCATGGTCGTATTCCTTAAGTTATTTGTTCGGGATAGGGCGTGTTGCGCTGATGTGATAGATAATAGACCGACCATTGGGTGATGAAAATCTAAAGTATTTGCCGATAACGTTCAAAAAAATAGAATATGATTTGAGCGTATTTCTGGGCACCAAAACCCCGGTGGCGCTGCGTTTACCGGGGCTACGAACGGTAGCCCAGATAAGGCGTTGCGCCGCATCTGGGTTATTCGAGATCACACCTTTAATAGAATCAAAAGAACGATTCACATCGCTATTTTTCTGATGTAGCTATCAACTCAAATGCTTTATTTATACATTTTGATTGTGATTCTGATGATAAATCATGCGCTAAGTTTAAAAGAAAATGAGTTACCGTCTTTTCTTTAAAATTAACGTATGGGGGGATATATATGAGGAACTTTGGCGGAAGATCACAGGAGTCGAACCTGCCCGGGACCGCTGGCGGCCCCATCTGGATTTGAAGTCCAGCCGCCTCACCGGAGACGACGATCTTCCGCGCCTCGATTGCTACATGGAGGCGGGGCGCATTATAGCCACTTTCAACCATTTACCACATCCCCCATCACACTTTTTTCTCGGTCTGCTGTCCGCTTTTCCATACGTTTAAGTTAAATGCTAACTTATTCATGTGGTTACTAAAATTTTCTTTTACGGCACAATCGCCGTTATAGTAAACAACAAGCGCAATTCGGTAGCTAAATTCGTGCACACCATGCACAAACCGTAGAGTCTGTGAACGTTTTCAACCTCTTTTAGCCACGGTTGACCATTTTCCAGCATGACAACCACAGCGACATCTTTGCTTCCCTGGCGCAGAGCGTGCAGCGGGGCGGGAGCAGCACAATCACTGGCATTTCTCCCGTACCCCGCCACGTCTTTCCAGGCATCTCGAAAAAAATCACCTTATTTAAAATTTTTTATTCCTCCATATTTGCGAGCGCTATCACGTTAATTAGCGCGAAAAGTGTGATCTGCGCTGTAAATATCTCTGAGATCCCGCTTGTTGTCTTATTTTTTGTCCGGAAGGCAGGACACGATTTAGTATTGTCGTTATTTCAATGCCCTTTTATATTTATCATCACGGATTGCAAGCGGAGCTTATCTGTTTTAGAGCTTCATCATTATTTTTAATCTGTGTAAGGGTAAATGATGCAAATGATTACCTCGCGACAAAACAGATTATTGAAATTCCTTCTTCCGCGAAGGGAATTTATTACATTGTTGAAAATCGCTGAATACTTAAATGTATCGGAAAAAACTATTCAGCGGGATTTACGCATCCTTGAACCGTGGCTGGCAGAATGGAATATCGGCATTAATAAGCGTGCCGGTGCCGGGGTCATGCTCAGCGCAGACAATGTCACTGACCTGTTGCACCTCGATCAGTTGCTTGGCACTGAAGGTGATGACGCAGACGGCATGATGAACAATTCCCGGCGCGTGAAAATAGCGTCGCAATTATTAAGCGAAACGCCACATGAAACGTCCATCAGCAAATTATCGGAACGCTATTTTATCAGTAGCGCCTCAATTGTGAATGATCTGAAAGTGATTGAGTCCTGGATTGCCCCGCTGGGATTGACGTTAATTCGCAGCCAGAGCGGAACGCATATCGAAGGCAGCGAAAGTAGCGTGCGTCAGGCAATGGCTTCGCTGATCAATGGTGTTATTAACCATAACGAACCGGGAAGCGTAATTTATTCCCGCCTCGATCCGGGCAGTTATAACGCACTGGTCCATTACTTTGGTGAAGAAGATGTTTTATTCGTTCAGTCATTATTGCAGGAGATGGAAAACGATCTTTGCTGGTCATTGGGTGAACCCTATTACGTCAATATCTTCACCCATATTTTGATCATGATGTACCGCATTACCCGCGGCAATGCGCTGCCAAAAAAAGACGACAACGCCAGTACCTTTGATGAAAACATCTTTGCCGTTGCCAGTCGTATGATCCAGCGGATTGAACAGCGCATCGCCCACCCGTTGCCGGAAGACGAAGTCTGGTTTATTTATCAGTACATTATCTCGTCCGGCGTGGTGATTGAAGAGCATAACGACGTCAGCGTGATTGGCCATATGCACTCCAGCGACGAAGCCCGGCTGATTACTCACCGGCTCATCGCGACCTTCGCCGATATGGTCGATAGCGACTTTAGCCAGGATGTCGCGCTCTATGACGGGCTGTTGATTCATATTAAACCATTGATTAACCGCCTGAATTACCAGATTCGCATTCGTAACCCGCTGCTTGATGATATCAAAGGCGAATTGCAGGACGTCTGGCGCTTGACCCAGTGCGCGGTGAATCGGGTGTTCAGCGGCTGGGGGGAACAGGCGGTGTCGGAGGATGAAATCGGTTATCTGACCGTCCATTTTCAGGCTGCGATGGAGCGACAGATCGCCCGCAAGCGCGTATTGCTGGTCTGCTCGACGGGTATCGGAACCTCACATCTGTTGAAAAGCCGCATTCTACGCGCCTTCCCGGACTGGACCATCGTTGGCGTGGTCTCTGCGGGAAGCCTGCCGTCCGTACTGACGGACGATATTGAACTGGTTGTCTCGACGATCAATCTGCCGGCCATTGCTCTGCCAGTGGTATACGTCACCGCCTTTTTTAATGATGCCGATATTAAGCGTGTGACGGAAACGGTTATTACGGAAAAATTGCTTCGTGCGACGTCTCTGGTCGTCGAACATTAATATCTGAATCCATGAGGTATGTTTAATGGACATAACAAAAATCCTGAATACGAATCGCGTTATTTTAGATATGAAAGCTACGAATAAAACGGAGGCGATTGAGGAATTAACCGACCTGTTGCAAAAAGATGGCGCTATTAGTTGCCGGGAAACGTTTATTCAGGATGTCTGGCAACGTGAATCAGAAGGGTCGACCGGCTTCGAAAACCATATCGCGATACCCCATGGTAAATCTTCAGCGGTGGTCAATACCACCCTGGCGATTGGACGCACACGCCAGGATATTCCCTGGGAAACCCTGGATGGCAGTAATGTGCGCTGCATTATTTTATTTGCTGTACGGCTTGAAGATCAAAATACGACGCATATTCGCCTGCTTTCTCAGGTGGCGGGTGCACTGGCGGATGAAGAGATCATCGAGCAATTACTGGTCGAACGTAGTCCACAAAAGATTATTGACTTGTTTAGTCAATATGCCGAATCCGATGTTTGCTAAATAAAAAGTGGAGCATGTTATGAATATTGTTTGTGTCGCTGCCTGTACGGCAGGTATTGCACATACGTATATTGCCCGCGAGAAGTTAATTAAAGGCGCAAAAGCGCTTGGGCATAATATTAAAGTTGAAACTCAGGGCACTATCGGTACTGAAAATGAGTTATTGGCGGAAGATATTTCCGCAGCCGACGTCGTTATTCTTGCGGTCGATGTCAAAATAAAAGGAGAAGAACGTTTCATTAATAAGCGCATCGTGCGAGTTAAAACCGAAATTGTCATTAAATCACCCGTTCAGTTTCTTGAAAAGGTCGAGAAATCATTAGCTAATGCGTGATCCTTATCTGGAGGTCACATGAGTGAAAATAAAGTTCCTGTTTCGCAGGAAATAAAAAGACATCTTTTGACGGGCATCTCGTGGATGATTCCGTTAATTGTGGCGGCGGGCATCTGTATTGCCCTCGGCCAGGTACTCGGCGGCACAAACGTTGGAGAAAAAACGGGCACCATCCCCTGGATGCTCAATCAGATTGGCGGCTGGGGAATGGGGTTGATTGTCCCCCTGATCAGCGCTGCCATTGCCTACTCCATTGCTGACCGTCCCGGATTCGCGCCGGGCCTGATTGTCGGCTTTGTCTGTGGGCAAATTCATACCGGGTTTATCGGCGGGATGCTGGGTGGGTTCCTGGTGGGCTACACCGTCCTGTTGCTTAAACACTACATCCGTCTGCCGAAATCCATGCAGGGGCTGATGCCCATCATGGTACTGCCCGTCCTGAGCACCATTATCGGCGGCCTGTTGATGATGACCCTGATTGGCAAACCCATCGCCTGGCTGCAGGAAGCGCTGATCCACATGCTGGAGTCGATGCAGGGCGGTTCTCGCTTCCTGATGGGGGCGATCCTTGGCGCGATGGCAACGTTTGACTTCGGCGGCCCGGTGAACAAAACCATGTCGCTGTTTGCCGATGGTCTGCTGGTCAGCGGTGTATACGGGCCGGAAGCGGTGAAATTTGTCGGCTCCATTATTCCGCCGTTCGGCATCACCCTCTCTTTCCTGCTGACGCGCCACAAATACACCCGCGCGGAACGTGAAGCGCTGAAAGCCGCCTTCCCGATGGGGATCTGCATGATTACCGAAGGGGTTATCCCGATTGCGGCGCGTGACCTGCTGCGCGTGGTCGGCTCCTGTGTGGTGGCCTCGGCGATTGCGGGTGGCCTGATCATGGTGTGGGGCGTGGAAAGCCCGGTTCCACACGGTGGCATGTTTGTGGTGCCGCTGTTTACCCATCCGCTGCTGTTCTGCCTGGCGTTGGGGATAGGCACGGTTATCTGCGGCGTGATGCTCTCGCTGTGGAAGAAACCAGTGACCGAACGTGACGAAGAGTTTGACGAGCTTAGCGATAAGAAACTGAAAGACGAAGAGATCACCTTCACCCTGGAATAAACGGAGACCGTATGTTTGCCGACATGAAAAGTATGGTGACCAAAGCCTGGCGTGAACACTATGCGCTTCTGGCCATCAACTGTATGAACCTCGAAAGTGCCCGCGCGGCGGTGCGGGTTGCCGAGAAACATCGCGCGCCGATTATCCTGAACCTGTATCAGGGACATCTGGCGCATTTCCCGCCACCGGTTGCCGTGGCGGTGGTGAAAGCGCTGGCCGACGAGGCCACGGTGCCGGTCACGCTGGCCCTTGACCACGGGAAAGATCCGGTGCGCATTCGTCAGGCGTTTCGCGCCGGGTTTAGCGGCCTGATGATTGACGCCTCTGCCTTCCCGCTGGAAGAGAACATCCGCCAGACCCGCGCGGTTGTTGAGCTGGCCGCCAGCGCCGGGCTGTGTGTGGAAGGGGAGTTGGGCCATCTGGCCGATGCGCCGCGCTATGACCACGCCACCAATGCGGATCTCATGACGCAGGCCGCCGACGTTGAACCGTTTATTGCGCAGACCGGGATTGATCTGCTGGCGGTTTCCGTCGGCACCGCGCACGGCATGTACGCCCCCGGCATCACGCCAGCTATCGATTTTCAGCGCCTGGAAGAGGTTGCCCGCAAATCGACGGTCCCGCTGGCATTGCACGGCGGCAGCGGCACTCCGTTTGACCAGATGCAGCGTTGCCCATCCTTTGGCGTCGCCAAGATCAATGTCGGCGCGGCGGTGTTCGAAGCTGGAAAGGCCGCGCTGCTGCATACCCTGTGTCATGACAGTTCCCGCGAACTGGTGGATGTGCTGATCGCCATGGAGCAGGCCAGCGAAGAAGCCATTATCCCGTATCTACAGGCCAGCGGCGCTATCGGCAAAGCCTGATTCTTTTTTCTGTTACGCCTTTTATGCCTCTGCAACGACGCACCGGCAGGGCTTGCTACACCCCGAAACTGGAGAATTAACATGTTAATTTCGATGAAAGAGTTACTGAAACCCACCCGCCAACACGGTTTCGCCATTGGTGCGTTCAACGTGGCGGATAGCTGCTTCATCCGCGCGGTGGTGGAAGAAGCGGAAGCCACCAACACGCCTGCGATTATCTCCATCCACCCCAGCGAACACGATTTTGTCGGGGATAGCTTTTTCGGCTATGTCCGCGATATCACCATGCGCAGCCCGGTGCCGTTCACCCTGCATCTGGATCACGGCGCGTCGGTCGAGCATGTGTTGCGGGCGATCCAGTGTGGATTCACCTCGGTGATGATTGACGGCTCGCTACTGCCCTATGAGGAGAACGTGGCGCTGACCAAAGAAGTGGTGCGCCTGGCGCATGCGGTGGGCGTTTCGGTGGAAGGGGAACTGGGCACCATCGGGCAGACGGGCACGTCCGTGGAGGGCGGTGTGTCGGAAGTCACCTATACCGACCCGGCACAGGCAGAGGATTTTATTGCCCGCACCGGGGCAGACACTCTGGCGGTGGCGATCGGTACGGCGCATGGTATCTACCCGAAAGGCATGCAGCCGAAGTTGCAAATGAACATTCTGCGAGACATTGCCGGGCGTCTGGATATTCCTCTGGTGCTGCATGGCGGTTCGGCGAACCCGGATGCGGAAATCGCCGAGTCCGTGACCCTGGGGGTGGGCAAAATCAACATCTCCAGCGACATGAAATACGCTTACTTCCAGAAAGTGCGTGAGATCCTCGCCCGCGAAACCTGGTGGGATCCGAACGTGATCTACCCGGACGCGATCAACGCCGCGCGGGAGGTGATCCGCTACAAAATGAAGCTGTTTGGCTCAACCGGGAAAGCGTCACTCTACTAAGGCCATGGAGGCGGGTTCGCCCGCCTCTTTCGCAATAAGGAAAGGGATATGTACTACCTGGGGCTGGACATCGGCGGCACCAAAATCGCGGCAGTGGTGATGGATGCGCAAGGGCAGGAAAAGGCGCGCTACCGCTGCCTGACGCAAAAAGCGAGCTATCCGCAGTTTGTGGAATCGGTGGTCGCCTTTATTAACCAGATTCACCATGACATGCAGCAGCCGATGATGACGGGGATTGCCCTGCCGGGGAGCGTCTCGCCGCTGAGCGGGCTGATTAAAAATTCCAATATTCAGGTCATTAATGGCCGCGCGTTGCAGGCGGATCTCCAGCAGTTACTGGGGCAGACAGTGGTGATGGCGAACGACGGCAACTGTTTCGCCTTGTCGGAAGCCTGTGACGGTGCGGGGCAGCGGCATGAAGTGGTGTTTGGTATCACGCTCGGTACCGGCTGCGGCGGCGGGATAGCCATTCACCGCCAGCCATTTGTTGGCGCGTGGGGAAATGCCGCCGAGTGCGGTCACATTACCCTGCCGGGATACCGCGAGCAGCACGATGGTCCACCGGTACGTTGTTATTGCGGTAAGGATAACTGCGTGGAGTCGTTTGTCTCCGGGACGGGGTTGAGCGAGCGCTACAGGTTATTCAGTGGGCAACATCTTACAGGTGATGCGATTGTGGCGCTGGCGCAGCAGGGTGAACCCAACGCCGTGCGGCAGGTGGCGCGGTTTCGCCAACAGCTTGCCCGCACCCTGGCAACGGTGGTGAATCTTCTCGACCCTGGCGTGATTGTGATTGGCGGTGGGTTGTCGAATGCAGAGTCGCTTATCGCGAATCTTGAAGCTGACGTCGCCCCTTTCGTTTTTACCGATCATTTCTCTACCCCTATCGTGAAAGCCCATCACGGCGACAGCAGCGGCATGCGCGGCGCTGCCTGGCTTGCCATTCGAACCGGGAGAACAGAATGAAACGTTCACAGATTAACTATACCATTGATAAAGCGCACGCCATCGCCGAGACGTTCCGGGTGTGCCTGCCGGAGTTTGCCTTTTTCACCGTCGATGCCTGGCGAAAACAGCGGCTGGATGAATGGAGTGAGGTGCTGGATCTGCAATTGGGCTGGGATATCACCGATTTTGGCCGCGGCGATTTTAGCAAAACCGGCCTGACGCTGTTGACGTTGCGTAACGGTGCGCTGAATTCAGCCGCCTACCCGAAGCCGTATGCCGAAAAGATGCTGCAAATCCAGCAGGAGCAGCAGACGCCGTGGCATTTTCATCGCCATAAAATGGAAGACATTCTGAACCGGGGCGGTGGCGATTTGTGTATGCAGTTCGGCTGGGCGACGGATGAGGCGCTATTTGACGAGCGGCGTGCGGTGGAGGTGCGTGTGGACGGGCGGCGGCGTACGTTTAAGCCCGGTGAGACACTGGTGTTAAAACCGGGTCAGGGGGTGTGTCTGCCGCCGCGTCTGTATCACCGTTTCTGGGCCGAGAAAGCCTTTGTGCTCGGTTGGGAGGTTTCGATGGTGAATGACGATAAGCGCGATAACCATTTCCTCGAGCCCGGCGGGCGTTTCCCAACCATCGACGAAGATGTGCCCGTGAAGTGGTTGTTATGCCATGAGTATGGGCGTTTGAATGTGACGTGATTTTCCCGGATGCTGCTTGCCTTTCTCCCTCTCCCTTTGAGGGAGAGGGCAGGGGTGAGGGGCATTGGCGGCACGGTTGCCAGGTTCCCGGATGGCGGCGTAAACAACTCGTCCCTCCTGAACAGTAGCCCCGGTAAGCGAAGCGCCACCGGGGAAAAGGGTTATGGCGTGGGCTGTGTCTCAGTGGGCGCTGGCACAGGTGCCGACGCGGGCGCAGCCGCTTCACCACCTGACACCACGCCGCTGCGCATCGTCTGTTTCACCTGTTGTTGCTGGGCATTTACGGCGGAAAGCTCACCATCTACCGTTGGTTTTAACGGCGCATCGGCCTGAATACGGCCCGTGGCGCTCAACTGCAGATTACCGTCGCCAGCGATCGGCAACGCGGGCCATCCCCACTGCTGCAATACATTCATCGGCACGCCACGCCCGTTCAGGCTCACCCGCACGGTGCGGTCCGGCGTCTGCCCGACCACAGCAGTGGCTTCCAGCATCCCTTTCTCGACAAAGGCGCTCAGCTCAGTAATGTTCACCGAACTGCCGTTGGCGCTTAACGCCAGCGACGGCCTGCGCACATCCACCCGGTTAAAGGTCGCGGCGGCGGCATTGATCTTCACATCGCCATTCCACACGCCCCACTTGTGGTCGCGCGCCAGTTGCACGTTGGTGCCGTAGCCATCCAGTGACGTCAACTGCCACGGGAAAGCCGGGTCGATATCAATCACCAAGTTGCGACTGGCGCTGAACCTGGTCAGCGTGACGCTATTCAGCCAGTCGGGCAGGGTGTCCATCCACAACTGCTTCCAGTTGGCAGGCAGCGTATATTCCAGCCCGACGATGGCCGCATCGTTCAGCACCAGCGCTTTTCCGCTGCGCGTCCAGTAGCCGGATGTGCGCACCATTCCGTTTTCCCAGCGGGTGGTAAACTGCTGCATCGCGATGCCCGCCGGGGTAAATTCCGCGTTTATAATCGGGTCGAACAAATGCAGCGAACCGTAGATAAACTCATTGGCATTCATCGACAACTGGCCGTCATCCGTATGCCAATCGCCTTTGGTTAGCGTCAGGTTACGCAGCGTCAGGTCCAGATCGGCAATTGCCCATTCTGGCCCCTGCAGACGGGCATCGGTCACATCCAGCCGCCCGATTTGCAACGACGGCAGAGTCGTGAGCGGTGCAAAAAAATCTTTCAGCGATTTGTCGCTCTGCAGGCGAATATCAGTCAGCCGCAGGTTATCCACCACCCAGCCGCCATCCGCGTCGCGTCGTGCATTCCCGGTCAGCGAACCCCGCGCCATATCCGCACCGATGGTGGTTAATGTGACCGTGCCTTTATCAATGCTGCCCTGAATCAACACATTGCTGGCGGGCACGCCGTTAAGCGTCATCGAACCTGCGCTCATTTGAATTTGCGCCTGCGTGCCGAGCACATTGCCCTCGACAGGCTGCCAGGGGCTTACGCCGCCGGTGACGCGTTGCGCACTCAGATCCCAACCGGTCGCCGGGCTGTTAAAGGCCATATTGCTCAGTTGCAGACGGTCAGCCTGGAAGGGGAGTGGCGCGGTGGCCGGGGACAGATTCAGCGTACCGTCCTGCAGCAAAATGGTGTCGGTGTGGAGAGGGTCGGTGAACTGGCGGCTACTCAGGCCGATATCAACGGTTTTGGCGACCAGAGTAGCGGGCTGCCCTTTACGGCCAAAATTGACGTTGCGTAACAGCACATGGGAAGGCGAGGAAAGCTGGTGGTCAATGGCCTCAACGGTGAGGTGATATTGACTCTTTTCGTTTACCCAGTTAGTAACCTGCGTTGCACCCCAGCGGGTCTGCAGCAGGAAATAACCGGCCACCATCGCCAGCAGAAGGACGATAATGACGAAAATTAGCAGCTTTCCAATAAATTTCATGATCTTCCACCCTCGTAAGCCTGTACAGGAGTTATGCACGATTTATGCGCATTCCTCAAGGCACGAATGGTGAAAGAGCGTTACAGAGGCAACGGAAAACATCCGCTGCCTCTGTTGGGATTACTGCTTATCGGTAGGGAAAACCAGGTTCAGTACGATAGCGGTGATGCCACCGGCAGCGATGCCGGAAGAGAGCAGGTTTTTCAGCCAGTCAGGGGCGAATTGCAGAATCATTGGCTGCTGGGAGACGCCCAGGCCAACGGCCAGCGACAGGGCGATGATCATGATTGCGCGGCGGTTCAGCGGCTCGCGGGAAACGATACGTACGCCAGATGCGGCAATGGTACCGAACATCACCAGCGTTGCACCGCCAAGTACCGGCTCAGGCAGTTGTTGAACGAAGGCGGCAACGGCCGGGAACAGACCCATCACCATCAGCATGACGGCAACGAAGAAACCCACATAACGGCTGGCGACGCCGGTGAGCTGAATCACGCCGTTGTTCTGGCCGAAACAGGAGTTCGGGAAGGTATTGAACACCGCAGAAACAAAGGAGTTCAGACCGTTTGCCAGTACGCCGCCTTTCAGGCGATTCATATAAGCCGGGCCGGAAACCGGCTGCTCAGAAACGTCAGAGGTTGCGGTGATATCACCGATGGTTTCCAGCGAGGTGATCATAAATACCAGCATCAGCGGCAGCAGCAGGTTCCAGTCGATGCTCAGGCCATAATACAGCGGCGTAGGGATCATAAAGGTGCTGCCCGGCGCGTTGTAAGCCGGGAGCATACCCATCATCATGGCGACGAGGTAGCCGACCGCCATCGCAATGACCAGGGAGGCGATACGCAGGTACGGGTTACGCTGGCGGTTCAGCAGAATGATGATGGCAAGAACGATACCTGCCAGCAGCAGGTTCTTCGGCGCGCCAAAGGTATGGTTTGCCATCGCGCCGAAGCCACCGCCCACAGACGTCAGGCCGACCTGAATCAGCGACAGGCCGATGATCATCACCACCACGCCGGAGACCAGCGGGGTAATGATGCGGCGGGCAAACGGCAGAATGCGGGAGATGACCATCTCGGTACAGCTTGCCAACATCAGGGAGCCGAACAAGGCGGCCATCATCGTCGGCACATCGGCGCCGCCTGTTTTCAGTGCGGTTCCGCCCATAATTAATGGCGCAACGAAGTTAAAGCTGGTGCCCTGAATAGACAGCAGGCCGGACCCGACCGGGCCCCAGGCTTTAATCTGGATGATGGATGCGACGCCGGAGGCGAACAGCGACATGCTGATGATGTGCTGCGTATCCTGAGCCGGTAAACCCAGCGCCTGGCAAATCAGCAGGCCTGGCGTGATAACACCAACAAACATCGCCAGCAGGTGCTGTAGCGCGGCAAAAATGGTTTGCGCCAGCGGTGGGCGGTCTTCAAGGCGGTAGATCAGCTCACTGGGCTGGGTATGCGCAACCGTTTGCGCATTTTCGGACTCGATGGTGTTGACAGACATCGCAAACAATCCCCTGATGGAAAAGCGGAGATTCTATCGGACTGTTTGGTAAAAGCAAACGGTTGCTAAACAATAAAACGTACTTTTATAAAGAATGTTGAGAGTGGCAAGTTGGGTTCTAAGGCCCCCCGATTTTAGGTGGTTCGCGCTTTTATCGTTCCGCAGAATTTGCGCAATGCTAAAATCATCGGCAATCGCGCATGATAATTAAAAATTAGGGATTGATATGAAAGGAAAAATACTGCTCGCCCTGGCCTTTTTCTCCGCCGGATGTCTCGCTGACGAATACGATCTGCATACCTGCCGTAATGGCAGTTTCCCCACCTGGCCAGGCGTCTTCAACCAGGCGAAAGTGAAAACCGATACCAATGCCAACGTGCATTTTTACCGCGACGATGACGGCTGTCCGGGGCAGGGTGAAGTGTGCGCAACAAAACCGTATCTGGTGGCGGGTGACACGGTACTGGTAGCACAAGAAGTGCCGGGCTGGAGCTGCGTCTGGTACTCAGGGAAAAAGCATGAATTTGTCGGCTGGATGCCCACTAAGTCCTTAGAAAAGCAGCCGATTCACAACGCGACGCTCGCCGAATGGACCGGTAAATGGCATGCCGAATTGGGTGACAATGAAATTCATATTACGTCTGTGGGGAAAGGGCAGATTAACGTCGAGGGACAGGCGACCTGGTATGGCGGAAAAGATTCGCAAGGATATGACATTGTCCATACCGGCGATCTCGATGAGACAATAACGCCACAAGGGAATGCGCTGCACTGGGGAAACCCGAAAGAGGAGTACACGTGCAGCGGGGCGGCACAACTGGTTAATGGCAACTTAATCGTTCGTGATAGCGGCTATTGCGGCGGCATGAACGTCAGTTTTGATAACGTCTATCACAAACAGTAATCAGGCGTTTGAATAGCGCTCTGTTTCCGGCATCCAGCGCTCGATAAGGGCTTCGGCCTGCCGGGGATAGCGTTCGTGAATATGACGGGCAATGCGCTGCACTTCCGGGATCATCGCCTGGTCGCGCAGCAAATCAGCCACTTTGAACTCGGCATTCCCGGTCTGACGGGTGCCGAGCAGTTCGCCGGGGCCGCGAATCTCCAGATCTTTTTGCGCAATCACAAAGCCGTCGTTACTGTCGCGCAGCACCTGCAGGCGTTTTTGCGCGGTTTTCGACAGCGGTGATTTGTAGAGCAGCACGCAGTGTGAGGCTACCGCGCCGCGTCCGACACGACCGCGTAGCTGGTGGAGTTGCGCAAGACCCAGACGCTCCGGGTTTTCGATAATCATCAGGCTGGCGTTGGGCACGTCCACGCCCACTTCGATCACGGTGGTCGCCACCAGAAGATGCATCTCGCCCTGTTTAAAAGCCTGCATTACTGTCTGTTTTTCCGCAGGCTTCATGCGTCCGTGGACCAGGCCGATATTCAGCTCCGGCAAGGCCAGCTTTAACTCTTCCCACGTGGCTTCCGCTGCCTGGGCTTCCAGCAGATCGGACTCTTCAATCAACGTACAGACCCAATAGGCCTGGCGACCTTCCCCGGTACAGGCGTTGCGTACGCGATCGATAATATCGCTGCGTCGGGTATCCGGAATGGCAACAGTGGTCACAGGCGTTCGGCCCGGTGGGAGTTCGTCGATAACCGAGGTGTCGAGATCGGCATAGGCGGTCATCGCCAGGGTGCGCGGAATGGGTGTTGCAGTCATGATCAACTGGTGGGGATGGAAGCCCTGTTGCTGGCCTTTCTCCCACAGCGCCAGGCGCTGATGTACGCCAAACCGATGCTGTTCGTCGATGATCACCAGCGCAAGGCCGTTAAACTGCACCTGTTCCTGGAAGATGGCGTGCGTGCCGACGATCATTTGTACCTGGCCGCTGGCAATGGCCTCTTGCTGTACCTGGCGCGCTTTGCCTTTCTGCTTACCCGCCAGCCAGCCCACTTCCACGCCGAGCGGCGCGAACCAGTTGCGGAAATTGTTGGCGTGTTGTTCAGCCAGCAGCTCGGTCGGCGCCATCAGGGCCACCTGATTGCCGTTGGCAATCGCCCGCAATGCCGCCAGCGCCGCCACCAGCGTTTTCCCGGAACCCACGTCGCCCTGTACAAGGCGCATCATCGGCACATCGAGCGCCATATCGCGTTCAATTTCTGCCACCACGCGCGCCTGCGCGCCGGTAGGTTTGAACGGCAGCGAGGCCAGCAGGGCATTTTTCAGCCTATCCTGAGGATTCAGCGGCTTTGCGTGATAACGCTGCGCCCCGGCACGCAACGCCAGCATACTGAGATTGTGTGCCAGTAACTCTTCGAGAATTAAACGTCTTTGCGCCGGGTGTTGCCCGGTTTCCAGCTCAGCAAGCTGCAGTGTCGGCGGCGGACGATGCAGAGTGCGCAAGGCTTCCGGCAGTGTCATCAGCCCCTGTGCCAGCTCTGGCGGTAGCAGTTCAGCAATCGCGCAAGTGGCAAGCAGGTCCAGCGCCTGGTCGGTGAGCTTGCGCAACGTCGCCTGTTTTATCCCCTCGGTCGTCGGATAAACAGGCGTTAAGGTTTCCTGTAATTCCGGGGTACTGAGATCGCCCTGAACACGGTATTCCGGGTGGATCATCTCTGCGCCGAACTTCCCGCGTTTTGCTTCACCGTAGGCCAGCACGCGACGCCCGGTCGCGAGGCTGTTTTTCATCGCCGCGTTGAAGTTGAAAAAACGCATAGTCAGAATGCCGGAACCGTCGCTTATCTGGCAGGTCATCATCCGACGTCCGCCAAAGGTAATGTTGCAGTTCAGCACTTCGCCTTCCACCGTGGCATAAATGCCCGGCAGCAGGTCGGCAATGGGGTAGAGTTGGGTGCGATCTTCGTAGCGTAGAGGCAGGTGCAGCAGTAAATCCTGCACCGTGTGCAGGCCGATTTTTGCAAGTTTGCTGGCCTGCGCCGCACCAACGCCGGTAAGGGTATTGAGGGGAACGGCATCCAACAGGCGACCTTGCATAGGCGTTATCTCGCAGCCTGCATGGTGGCCCACCAGGCGTCGTCGGCGTCCACTTCGCCATGCTCGTTGACGCGGGGATAAGGCAGACCTTTGCGTTTTGCCACGCGCGCCAGTACCGGGTAACCACCTTCAAACAGCCGACGCTGTTGTTCTTCATCCGGCAGCATGCTGTTTTCGCGCAGGTACATGCCAGCATTTTGCCGTTGGCGCTGGGCTTCGTAGAGGATAAGCGCCGAGGCGACGGAGACGTTCAGCGACTGCACCATACCGATCATCGGGATGATAATGTCCTGATCCGCCAGATCTAATGCTTCCTGGCTGATCCCGGTTTTCTCCTGCCCCATCAAAATACAGGTGGGACGGGTGTAGTCGATCTCGCGAAAATCTACGGCTTTGTCTGAGAGGTGTGTCGCCAGGATCTGCATTCCCGCCGCTTTCAGTTGGAAAACGGCGTCACCGATGGTCGGGTGCGTTTTCACTTCCACCCAACTGTTGCTGCCCGCAGCGGATGACAACATGGTATGCATGCGACGACTCGGCCAGACGGCGTGAACTTCATGTACGCCGACGGCGTCTGCGGTGCGGATAATGGCAGAAACGTTATGCGGTTTGTGGACCTGCTCCATGCAGACGGTCAGGTCCGGTTGACGTCTGGCTAGCATCTCGCGGATTCGCGCATAACGTTGTGCATTCATATACACTTCATCCTTCAAATTGCCTCAGCGTTAGCTGCACTCTCTCACCCCAGTTACGTACTTCTGTTCGCGCCTGGGGTTTCATTCGCTTGCTGCCTCGATGCAATTCGAATGCTTTGGTGTAGGACATACTAGTTTCGGTTACGAGTGACTTTAATCACATCCGGCATGACGCGGATTTTGCGCATGATGTTCGCCAGATGGACGCGATCGCGAGACGTCAGACGGATAAAGGCGCTGTAAACGCGGCCGTCTTTTTCTTCCGTATTCAGGCTTTGAATATTGGAAGACGCGGTGTTGATTGCCGCAGTCAGATTCGCCAGTGCGCCCTGATGGTTGAACATATCCACCTTGATTTCGGTGATAAATTCCTGCGCGGTGTCCTTGTCCCACTCAACGGCCATAAACTTCTCTGGCTCTTTCTGGTAGCCACGGATGTTACGGCAAGATTCATGGTGGATAACCAGCCCTTTGCCGGGGCTAACATGCGCTACAATCGGGTCGCCGGGAATCGGACGACAGCACTTCGCGAAGGTGATCAGCACACCATCCGCACCTTTGATCGGCAAATGTCCGCCACTTGCGCTGACACTCGTGGCGGTACCGGTGCTTTGCGCTGTCGCCGTCGCTTCGCCCTGCTGCAGGTTCTTCGCCACTACCACGCTCATGGCGTTGCCGAGGCCGATTTCCGCCAGCAGATCGTCAAGCGAGGCGAGCTTCATGCGGTCCAGTTCGCGCTGAATATGTTCTTGCGGGATTTCCGCCAGCTTACGGCTTCCACCCAGTGCGTGGTTGAGCAGACGGCGGCCAAGGCTCACCGAATCATCACGCTTGAGGTTTTTCAGCAACTGGCGAATTTTGGCGCGCGCTTTTGAGCTCACGACAAAGTTAAGCCATGCCGCGTTCGGACGAGCGCCCGGCGCGGTAATGATTTCTACGGTTTGCCCGCTGGAAAGCGACTGCGACAGAGGATACGGCTGCCTGTCGACACGTGCGCCCACACAGGCGTGGCCGATGTCGGTGTGAACCGCATAGGCGAAGTCGACTGGGGTCGCGCCTGCTGGCAGTTCCACGATGCGGCCTTCCGGGGTGAAAACATAAATCTCATCCGGGAAGAGATCAGATTTAACGCTCTCAATAAATTCAAACGAGCTGCCTGCGCTCTGTTGCAGTTCGAGCAGGCTTTGCATCCAGCGCTGGGCGCGGATTTGCGCGGTGGTGCTAGTTTCGCCGTGCTCTTTATAGGCCCAGTGCGCCGCGACCCCCATTTCCGCCATCTGGTCCATGTCTTCGGTGCGAATTTGCACTTCAACCGGGACGCCGTGAGGACCGATCATCGAGGTGTGCAGAGACTGATAGCCGTTCGCTTTTGGAATGGCGATATAGTCTTTAACACGACCTGGACGCGGTTTGTAGAGGCTGTGCATCTGGCCCAGCACGCGATAGCAGGTGTCGGAATCATGGACGATAACGCGGAAGGCGTAGATATCCATAATCGAATGAAAACGCTGCTCTTTGAGCACCATCTTGCAGTAGATGGAGTACAGGTGTTTTTCGCGACCGCTGACGCGACACGGAATTCCCGCTTCCTGCAGACGCCCTTCAATTTCAGAAAGGATCTTCTGAATCATCTCTTTACGGTTACCGCGCGCAGCTTTTACCACTTCTTTAATGACGCGATAACGGTTCGGATACAACGCTTCAAAGCCCAGCTCTTCAAGCTCGGTTTTGATGTGATGAATACCTAAACGGTGCGCCAGCGGGCTGTAAATTTCGAGAGTTTCACGGGCGATGCGGCGACGTTTATCCGGGCGAAGAGAGCCCAGCGTGCGCATGTTGTGGGTACGGTCGGCGAGTTTGATGAGAATGACGCGGATATCCTGCACCATCGCCATAATCATCTTGCGAAAGTTTTCGGCCTGCGCCTCTTTCTTATCGCGGAACTTGAGCTTATCAAGCTTTGACACCCCTTCTACCAGTTCGGCAACGCTTTTGCCAAATAGCTGTTCCATGTCCTGGTAGGTTGCGGGGGTATCTTCAATCACGTCATGCAGCAGCGCGGCCATCAGCGTTTCGTAGTCGAGTTTCATCTCGGCCAGGATACAGGCTACGGCAACCGGGTGCGTGATATAGGGTTCACCACTTGAACGTGTCTGGCCCTCGTGAGCGTCACGTGCAACGAGATACGCCTGCCGAAGACGCTTGATCTGGTCTTCCGGCAGGTAGTTTTGAATCAGTTGATTCAGACTTTCAAACAGATACAAGGGCGACCCGCTTATTGATTAACGACGACCTTCAGCAATAGCGGTAACGGCTTGTAATTCAGCGGCTTCCTGCTCTTGCTGTTCCTGGCGCTCACGTACGTCGAGGATCTGGTTGTTGATCAGACCTTCTTCGATTTCGCGCAGCGCGATAACGGTGGTTTTATCGTTTTCTTCCGGTACCAGCGGATCCTTTCCGCCTACCTGCATCTGACGAGCGCGACGCGCGGCGACCAGTACCAGGTCAAAACGGTTACCAATTTTCTCTACAGCGTCCTGAACAGTTACGCGTGCCATATTTAAAATGCTCCACAGATGGTGATGGACTGGGCATGATACTGAATGTGAGTTCAGTCTGCCAACAGTTTGCTGATTAAAGCGTCATGTCGCTGCATCTGGCGGCCCATACGCAGACGTTCGGCGCGAATGATGGTTTTGAGGTCGCCCAGGGCGGTATCGAAATCATCGTTCACAATAAGGTAATCATACTCTGCGTAATGGCTCATTTCCGCAACTGCTTGCGCCATGCGCTTTGCGATAACATCTTCGCTGTCCTGACCGCGACCACGCAGACGTCTGTCCAGCTCGATTTTCGACGGCGGCAAAATAAAGATGCTGCGCGCCTGCGGCATTCTCATGCGGATTTGCTGCGCGCCCTGCCAGTCAATATCCAGGAATACATCTACGCCGGTTTTAAGAACTTGCTCAATCGTAGCGCGCGATGTGCCGTAATAATTGCCAAATACCTCGGCGTGTTCAAGGAAGGCGTCATCATCAATCATCGCTTTAAATTCGGCATGATTAACGAAGAAATAGTGTTCACCGTGCACTTCACCCGGACGCGGCGCGCGCGTGGTGTGTGAAACAGAAACCTGGGTGTCATACAACGGTTGGGTTTTTAATAAAGCCTGAATGAGGCTTGATTTACCCGCGCCACTGGGGGCGGAAACAATATAAAGCGTGCCTTGAGCCATGAGAGTCTTTTGTATGTGAATTGCGAAAGGAAACTTACATACGTGCCTATTATACACAACGGCGCAACGTGACGTAGCCCTCGTCACACTTTTTACTGTGGATAATGGTGTTTTGCGCGCCTTTTCCCTGATTTGCCACCCTTTTTCTGCAAACGGTGAAAAACGCCGGAACCCACCTCGCAAACTCTGTTTTACTGTCTCGAAAACCTATTTCCGTCGCGATATACCCGCTGCATTCAGCTAAGGAGACGGCGAAATGTGGATAAGGATATTTATGATGATCGGCGCGGTGGTCTGGAGCGTATGCAGTAACGCGGCCTGCCCCGTGTGGGCGCCAGCGCGAGCAGAACAAGAGATTGCACAACTGGAAAAACAGATGGCGCAGTGGAATGAGGATTACTGGTTGCAGGGCGCGAGCGCCGTGAGCGACGATGTTTACGACAATCTCAATGCCCAGCTTGCGAACTGGCGGCGCTGTTTTGGGCAGGAGACGGTCCGTGATGCGCCAGCCGTAGCGGGCGGTACGGTAAGGCATCCGATTGCCCATACGGGGGTTGATAAACTGCGTAATAAAGACGCGCTGCGTAAATGGATGGCGGGTAAAGCAGCGCTTTTGGCACAGCCGAAAGTGGACGGCGTGGCGGTCACACTGGTCTATCGCCACGGCAAACTGGAGCGGGTCATCAGCCGGGGGAATGGACTGGCAGGCGAAGACTGGACGGAGAATGCCCGCCGTATTCCCGCACTGCCGCAAACTGTTACCGGCGCACTGGCAAACAGCGTCTTACAAGGCGAGCTGTTTTTAAAGCGCGATGGTCATATTCAAAAACAGATGGGTGGCATGAACGCCCGGGCCAAAGTGGCGGGCGCCATGATGAGACGAGGCGGGTCGGATGTGTTAAGCGACATTGCCGTCTTTGTCTGGAGCTGGCCGGACGGGCCGCAAGCGTTAGCGCATCGCCTGCGATTATTAACGCAGGCAGGGTTTGACTGGGTGGAACGCTACAGTGTGCCCGTCAGCAATATCAATGAGGTTGCGGTCCTTCGCGAGCGCTGGTTCACTACCGCGCTGCCCTTTGTGACAGATGGCGTGGTGGTACGAAGTGCTCAAGAGCCGCAAGGAAAACAGTGGGTTCCGGGGCAGGGTGTCTGGGTCGCGGCATGGAAATATCCGCCAGTCGAACAGGTCGCCGAGGTGAAAAATATCCGCTTTACCGTCGGGCGTACCGGGAAAATTGCCGTCGTTGCCCATCTGGAGCCGGTACAACTGGACGATAAACGTGTGCAGCGGGTCAATGTTGGTTCCGTGCGGCGTTGGCAGGAACTGGATATTGCGCCTGGCGATCGGGTAGTGGTAAGCCTGGCAGGGCAAGGGATCCCACGCATTGATGATGTGGTCTGGCGCGGGCAGGTTCGCGTTAAACCGCAGCCGCCTGCCCCGGTTTTCACGCCGCTCACCTGTTTTTATGCCTCGCCAGAATGTCAGGAGCAATTTCTGGCCCGGCTGACGTGGCTGAGTTCAAAGCAGGCGCTGGATATTGAAGGGCTGGGGGAGGCGGGTTGGCGCGTATTGCATCAGGCGCATCGGTTTGAACATCTCTTTTCCTGGCTGGCGTTAACAGAAACGCAGCTACAGGAAACAGCCGGGATAACACCTGCTCGCGGACGGCAGCTTTGGCATCGCTTCGAACTTGCCCGGGAGCGGCCCTTTGTGCGCTGGGTTTATGCCCTTGGTCTGCCGTTAACGACGTCGGCAATTCAGGCCGCCGGGGATACCCACTGGCAGCAGATGCAGGACCGAGGCGACCAGGCGTGGCAGCGCCTGCCGGGTATCGGTGCCCGGAAAGCCCGCCAGATCATGACTTTTATTCAGGAGCCGGTGGTCAAGACGCTGGTGGCCTGGCTGGGTGAGCACGGAATTGCTGGCTTTTAGCGCCGTCACTTTTGCAGCAGCGATGAGGTCTTTCGCTATGACGACCATATTTTGCTTTGCGATGTTCCCACGTGTTTATCTCAAGGGCATGATCCCGTGGGGCCTGGCGCGATTGTGCCCTGGATAATGGCGTATTTTTTGTGCATTTCCGAACCCCTGGCAAGCGTCACATTTTTCAGGGTGGTTACAATCGGATTGCTGTCGCTGTCTCCCTGAAATGTCAGCATACCTGCCGTAAGCACTCTCACATGCTCAAACGTGATATCGCGAAAGATGGGGAGCAGATGCCCTTCTTTAGGTTCGTAGCGCGTGTCCAGAACAATCGGGTTTTTCACGTTTTCCATGCAGATATTGCGATAGGTAACCCCGGTCACCAGACCACCGCGCGAGCGGTCGCTTTTAATGCGCAGCCCGTTAGTTGTGCCGTTCAGGGTGAGCTGGTTGACGTCCACATCACTCACACCTTTATTGACCTCGCTACCAATGGACATGCCGTGCCCGGAGCCAAAGCGGTTATCCACAATGGAGATATGGGATGCGCTGGCATTCCCGGCTTTAATGGCGACATTATCGTCCCCGGTGTCGATCACGCTGTGGGTGAGCGTCACGTTCGTCGAGCCCATAGGATCAAAACCATCCGTATTGCGCGCGAAAGCGGGGGTGTCGATAGTGATCCCCCACAGGGTCAGCCCGTTGCTGCGGTTGCCCACTATGTGGAAATTCGGCGCGTTTTTGAGGGTTATCTGATACAGCGTGATATCTGAGGAGCTATCAATCTGGATTAAGCGAGGCGCATTCTGTTTGCTGTCGCTTTTTTGCGCCTCTTTTGCCAGCTGCCACCATGTCTGGTTTCGCCCAGCCATGACCGTGCCACCCTGGCCATCAATTGTCCCCTGTCCATAAATCCCGCTGCCAACCGCCTCTTTAATCCAGATAAACGGTTTACAGCCCTTCCCTGAATCATCCAGCGTGCCGCAGGTCTGTTTGCCTGTGTCGAAGCGGGCCGGGTTGGCGACAGCCCTCAGCGTTGCTCCTTTATCAATCGCAAGGCTAACGCCCGATGGCAGGCTGAGTGGGCCACTGTAGAAGGTATCCGTGTTTTCTGATGCGGCCAGATGCACTGTTTTTCCGCGAGCGCAGGTATTGAGCGCCGTCTGGATTGCCTGCGTTGCATCGTCTGTTCCACTGGCATAAAGGGTCTGACAAGGCGGCGGTGTGACGGGTTGGGTGACGGTGCGCGTATCACCTGCCTGTGCCCCTGCGGCACAGAGCATCAGTATGGCCGTTAGCGTACGAACATGAAGCGGTCGCAAGGGTGAAGACATAAAAAGTCCGGACAGGTGGAAACCTGAAAGTCACAATACCGGGGGCAGTACGAACCTGTAAAGCGATGGCCGGGAGCGGAGAGCAGAAAATAAAAAAGCCCGCAGCGTTGCGGGCTTTCAGGGTACTGGCGCGGGATTATTCGATGTTCTGAATCTGCTCGCGCATCTGCTCAATCAACACTTTCAGCTCAATGGCTGAATTGGTGACATCGGCATTGATAGATTTAGACGCCAGAGTGTTCGACTCACGGTTGAACTCCTGCATCATAAAGTCGAGACGGCGGCCCACAGCCTCTTTCTTCTTGAGGATGTTGTAGGTTTCTTTAACGTGCGCTTCCAGACGGTCAAGCTCTTCGGCAACGTCGATACGCTGTGCCATCAGCACCAGCTCTTGTTCCAGTCGGTTATTTTCCAACTGGACCTGCGCCTCTTCCAGTTTTGCTACCAGGCGGTCGCGCTGCCATTGCAGGATTTCCGGCATCTGTGCACGCACGTTTTTCACTTCAGTGCTGACACCTTCCAGACGCTGCTCAATTAAGGCTTTCAGCGCCTGGCCTTCGGTTTCGCGGGCGATGATAAAATCGTCCAGCGCGCCATCAAGGGCAGACAGAATTTCAGCGGCAATCGCGTCCAGATCCTGTTCCTGAGCGGCCATAACGCCCGGCCAACGCAGAATATCCACCGGGTTGATTTCGCCTTCATCGCTCTGCATTTTGACCCAGTTGGCGGCGTTCACCAGTTGTTTTGCCAGTTTCTCGTTGAGAATCAGTTCGCTTTGGGCGCTGGCGTCAGGTTCAAAACGCAGATTACATTCGATTTTCCCGCGAGTCAGACGCGTACGGATGCGCTCGCGAACCACAGGTTCCAGGCTACGAAATTGTTCCGGCAGACGGAAGTAAGTTTCAAGATAACGCTGGTTTACCGAGCGCAGTTCCCATGAGGCAGAGCCCCAGCTACCCTTGATTTCACGCCGGGCGTAGGCGGTCATACTGCGGATCATAGACGTTCCCGTTTTTTAAGGAGAGATGCGGGGATTATAGCTTTCATGGGCTTATCAGGATAGGAATAACCTTGGTAAGCCAGTATAATGCGCAGCCACATTCGTAACAGCCGGAGAAATCATCATGCGTCCATCAGGCCGTAGCACCACCGAGGTGCGTCCCGTCACCCTGACCCGTAATTACACAAAACACGCAGAAGGCTCCGTGCTGGTTGAATTTGGTGATACCAAAGTGCTGTGCACCGCCACCCTTGAAGAGGGTGTGCCGCGTTTCCTCAAAGGCCAGGGCCAGGGCTGGATCACCGCCGAATATGGCATGCTGCCGCGTTCCACCCACACCCGTAACGCGCGCGAAGCGGCGAAGGGCAAACAGGGCGGGCGCACCATGGAAATTCAGCGTCTTATCGCCCGTGCGCTGCGTGCGGCGGTAGACTTAACGGCGCTGGGTGAATACACCATTACCCTGGACTGCGACGTGATTCAGGCCGATGGCGGTACCCGTACTGCCTCCATCACCGGAGCATGCGTTGCGCTGGCTGATGCGCTGAACGCGTTGGTAAGCGCAGGCAAACTGAAAGCGAACCCGATGAAAGGGCTGGTGGCGGCGGTTTCAGTCGGCATCGTCAATGGCGAAGCGGTTTGTGATCTGGAATACGTGGAAGACTCCGCAGCGGAAACCGATATGAACGTAGTGATGACCGAAGATGGGCGCATCATTGAAGTTCAGGGCACCGCCGAGGGCGAACCGTTCACCCACGAAGAACTCCTGACCTTGCTGGCGTTGGCCCGAGGGGGAATCGAATCGATTATCGCGACGCAGAAAGCGGCGTTGGCAAACTAGTTTTTAAGGCGACTGAGAAGTCGCCTTTTTTTTGTCCATAGAAAAGTGAAATCCTTTCCCAGCCAGCGTAATCGGCGAAGACCGTTTGAACGCGGACAGCGCGGAAAATCCGGAACGTACACGAAGTACATGAGGATTCGAGCACTGCCCGGGTTAAAACTGGCAAGTAAGATAGCCTGATGGGATAGGTTCTAAGATGAGGAGCGAATCCATGAAACAGTATCAGCGTGAGTTTATTGAGTTTGCGCTTAACAAACAGGTGCTCAAGTTTGGCGAGTTCACCCTGAAATCCGGGCGTAAGAGCCCCTATTTCTTTAACGCCGGCCTGTTTAATACCGGGCGTGACCTGGCGTTGCTGGGCCGTTTTTACGCCGCCGCGCTGGTGGATTCGAAAATTGATTTCGACCTGTTGTTTGGCCCGGCCTACAAAGGTATCCCTATCGCGACCACCACAGCAGTCGCGCTGGCTGAGCACCACGAGCGTGACGTGCCGTATTGCTTTAACCGCAAAGAGGCCAAAGATCACGGTGAAGGTGGCACGCTGGTCGGCAGCGCATTGCAGGGCCGCGTCATGCTGGTGGATGATGTGATCACTGCCGGTACGGCAATTCGCGAATCCATGGAGATAATCCAGGCGAACGGCGCGACGCTGGCAGGCGTGCTGATCTCCCTTGATCGTCAGGAGCGTGGACGCGCGGATATTTCCGCGATCCAGGAAGTGGAGCGCGACTACGGCTGCAAAGTGATTTCAATTATCACCCTGAAAGAGCTGATTGCTTATCTGGAAGAGAAGCCGGAAATGGCTGACCACCTTGCCGCGGTGAAGGCATATCGGGAAGAGTACGGGATTTAATAGTATTCCCGGCGTACCTCGGATAGATCGAAAGAGTTGCCCGGATAAGGCGGTTAACCGCTATCCGGGATAACTTATCGTTTATTGCAACTGTGCAGCCAGCAAGGGCCAGCGTGCTTCAAACTCATCGGTCGGACTGTATTTGAACTCGCTACGCACATAGCGCGACAACATCCCCTCACAAAACGACAGCAACTGACTTGCCAGCAGCGTTTCGTCAGTGACGTAGCCTTCGCCTTCACGCATCTTCTTTTCGCGCAGCACCTGGCGAATCTGGGATTCGATACGCTCGAAAAGCTGATTGATACGCCCTTGTAAGCGATCCTGTTCAAACATCAGCGCATGACCGGTAAGAATGCGGGTCAGCCCTGGATTACGCTCACCAAACCCCAGAATCAGTTGCACAATCAGACGCAGGCGCGCTGTGGTGTCCTTTTCATCTTTCATGATCAGGTTGATACGGGTAATCAGGCTATCTTCGATAAACTCAATGAGGCTATCGAACATGCGTGTCTTGCTAGGGAAATGACGGTACAAAGCGGCCTCGGAGACGCCAACAGACGCCGCCAGTTTTGCCGTCGTGATGCGTTGACTTCCATCGCTGGATTCAAGCATCAGTGCCAGAGACTGAAGTATTTCTTCGCGACGATTCCTTTTCGCGGTTTGTTTTTCTGCCATGTTGCAAAATACCCCTGAAATAAGCGCTTATCAGGCGAACATCCACGCGGCGGCCGCAAACCGGTGTTTGCGGAAATGTTATGGCGTTATTTCGCCGCAGGATGCGTTAAATGGGCTGCTTATTTACGCCCGGAGTGACCGAAGCCACCTTCACCACGATCTGTGGCGTCAAACTCTTCAACCAGATTAAATTCAGCCTGAACGACCGGGACAAACACCATTTGCGCGATGCGCTCACCGGGTTCAATGGTAAAGCTGTCCTGACCACGGTTCCAGACGGACACCATCAATTGCCCCTGATAGTCAGAGTCAATAAGTCCCACCAGGTTACCCAGCACAATACCATGCTTATGGCCGAGGCCAGAGCGCGGCAGAATCACTGCGGCAAGCGACGGATCGGCAATATGAATCGCCAGACCGGTCGGCAGCAGGGTGGTCGCGCCCGGTGCCAGCTCTACGGCGTCGTCGAGACAGGCACGCAGATCGAGGCCGGCAGAACCGGCGGTGGCGTAGGTCGGCAGTGGGAATTGCTTGCCTACACGCGGGTCCAGAATCTTAACGTCGATTTTTTTCATCATAACGGGTAACGATCTCGTCCAGTAATAAGTGGCCTAACTGTTCCTTGCTCTTTAGCGGTAAATGTTTATCGCCATCCTGCCAGAAAAGATGCAAAGCGTTATTGTCGCTATTAAACCCTTGATTTGATTGCGAAACATCGTTAGCGCAGATCAGGTCGAGGTTTTTGCGGGCACGTTTTTGCCGGGCATATTCTTCCACAT
This sequence comes from Phytobacter sp. SCO41, assembly GCF_003073275.1. NCBI lineage: Bacteria > Pseudomonadati > Pseudomonadota > Gammaproteobacteria > Enterobacterales > Enterobacteriaceae > Phytobacter > Phytobacter sp. SCO41. The sequence goes on from NZ_CP027225.1 coordinate 109,666, forward strand.
TATTTGTTTCGGCGGCAAACCCAACGACATAGGGGCGATGCTCGGTCAATGCGGCGACACCGGCGACGATATCCGGGTTTTTGACCATTTTTATTGTTAATTCATCGCCTTGCTTTTTGATTTTTTCGTCGGCAATGGCGGCGGCGCGATAATCCGCGACGGCGGCACAGCCAATAAAAATATGTTGCTGCTGAGCGAGACCCTGTACCGCGGCCTCCATCTCCAGAGCGGTGGTCACGTCAATCCGTTTGACCCATGCTGGCGTTGCCAACGACACCGGGCCTGACACCAGCGTCACGTTAGCCCCACGACGGGCAGCCGCCGCAGCGATGGCAAAGCCCATCTTGCCGGAGCTGTGGTTTGTAATATAACGCACCGGGTCCAGCGGCTCGCGGGTCGGACCGGCGGTAATCATGATGTTCAGATGTTGCAGATCGTTGACAGGCGAGAAATGCGCGGCGGCGAGATCAACGATGGTTAGCGGATCCAGCATCCGGCCCGGCCCAATGTCGCCGCAGGCCTGGCTGCCGCTGTCCGGGCCCCACAATAACAGGCCGCGCGAGGCCAGCACCTCTAAATTATGCTGAGTGGCGGCGGCGCGATACATCTGCTGGTTCATGGCAGGCACAACCGCAACCGGAGAAGGCGTGGCAAGGCAAATCGTCGACACCAGGTCATTGGCCATACCGGCGGCGACGCGCGCGATTAAATCGGCGGTGGCGGGGGCGAGAATGACCAGGTCGGCCCATTTGCCAAGCTCAATATGGCCCATTGCGGCTTCGGCGGCCGGGTCGAGCAGACTGTCGGAAACCGGGTAGCCGGAAACCGCCTGCAGGCTCAGCGGCGTAATAAAGGCTTTCGCTGCTTCGGTCATCGCAACGCGCACATCGGCGCCGCGATCGCGCAGACGACGCACCAGTTCAGGCGCTTTATAAGCCGCGATGCCGCCGCTTATGCCGAGAACGATTTTTTTACCCGCCAGACTCATCATGACTCTTTCCTGTTGGATTTCACCAGAAGGCGGGCATTTTATCACAATCCTGGTGCTGTCGTGCTTTTGCCCGTCGTGCTCTTTGCGAGGTATTACGCAAGTGTGGCGATCCCGTGTCGATGGCCCTTTTCGCTTGTGGCAGCATGGTGCGTAAAAGGGAGGATTCGACATGGATATAGTTTATTTACCCCCATTGCCCAGAGAAAAAATGATGAGTGCGGGCATTGAGTCGCTGACGGATGTCGAGCTACTGGCGCTGTTTTTACGCACTGGCACACAGGGGAAATCAGTGATGACGCTTTCCCGTGATTTGCTGCAGCACTTCGGCTCACTCTACGGGCTGCTCTCGGCGGACTATAAAGATTTTGCCAACGTTAATGGCATTGGGGTGGCGAAATACGCGCAACTAAAAGGCATTGCCGAGCTGGCGCGGCGCTACTACAGCGTTCGGCTACTGGAAGAAACATCATTGTTAAGCCCGGAGCTGACCCGGGAATTTCTGCAAAGCCAGTTGACGGGCGAAGAGCGCGAGATCTTCATGGCGATCTTTCTCGACAACCAAAATCGGGTGTTGAAGCATTGCCGTCTTTTTTCCGGCACCATTAATCAGGTGGAAGTGCATCCGCGCGAAATTATCCGCGAGGCGATTAAAGTGAATGCCGCCGCCGTGATCCTTGCGCATAATCATCCTTCGGGTAGCGCTGAACCCAGTAAAGCGGATAGAATCATCACCGAAAGGGTGGTGAAGTGCTGTCAGTTTATGGATATTCGTGTGCTCGATCATCTGGTGATAGGCCGTGGAGAGTACGTTTCGTTCGCAGAGCGGGGCTGGATTTAGACCTCTTTGGGCGATCCATCGGGATCTTTGTCTGTTCGGGACTTGAGCACATCGCCGACTCAGCGTATACTACGCCACCTTTGAGAATCTCGGGTTTGGCAATTGGGCCTGGCTACACGAGTTCGCTTAGAACCGTCAGACCAGGCTGTGAAAGCCTGACGAGGCGCCAATACCCCATACGAAGCTCGAGCTAATTTGATTTTTGGAGAATAGACATGTCCCGAGTCTGCCAAGTTACTGGCAAGCGTCCGGTGACCGGTAACAACCGTTCCCACGCACTGAACGCGACTAAACGCCGTTTCCTGCCGAACCTGCACTCTCACCGTTTCTGGGTTGAGAGCGAGAAGCGTTTTGTCACCCTGCGCGTATCTGCTAAAGGTATGCGTGTAATCGATAAGAAAGGCATCGATACAGTTCTGTCTGAACTGCGTGCCCGTGGCGAAAAGTACTAAGTACTTAGAGGAAATAAATCATGGCTAAAGGTATTCGTGAGAAAATCAAGCTGGTTTCTTCTGCTGGTACTGGTCACTTCTATACCACCACGAAGAACAAACGTACTAAGCCGGAAAAACTGGAACTGAAAAAATTCGATCCAGTTGTCCGTCAGCACGTTCTTTACAAAGAAGCAAAAATTAAATAATTTGCGCTTTCTTTGTACGAAAACCTCGCTTCGGCGGGGTTTTTTGCATTTTGCCCTTCGTAGTTTGAGCCGCAGATACGTTAGCTGTGTACGCTCACCCTGGTCCCCTACTCAGGTAAGCGCCCGGGATTCACTTCTTGCCGCCTTCCTGTGACTCAAATTACATTGGGGAAATAAGGAGAAATAAACATGCCAGAGTTACCCGAGGTAGAAACCAGCCGCCGCGGTATTGAACCGCATCTGGTCGGCGCCAAAATTCTTCATGCTGTCGTCCGTAACGGGCGCCTCCGGTGGCCTGTCTCGGATGAAATTCATCGCCTGAGCGACAAACCGGTTCTCAGCGTGCAGCGCCGTGCCAAATACCTGCTGCTGGAGTTACCGGACGGCTGGATAATCATCCATCTGGGGATGTCCGGCAGCCTGCGTATCCTCACCGAAGACCTCCCGGCGGAAAAACACGACCATGTCGATCTGGTGATGAGCAATGGCAAAGTGCTGCGTTACACCGATCCACGACGCTTTGGTGCCTGGTTGTGGACGAAAGAGCTGGAAGGTCACAATGTGCTGGCGCATCTGGGGCCGGAACCGTTAAGCGAGGCGTTTAACGCCGATTACCTGCAACAGAAATGTGCGAAGAAGAAAATCGCCATCAAACCCTGGCTGATGGATAACAAGCTGGTGGTGGGGGTGGGCAATATCTACGCCAGCGAGTCGCTGTTTGCCGCCGGGATCCATCCTGACAGACTGGCCTCGTCACTGTCGCGCGAGGAGTGTGAGCTGCTGGTGCGGGTGATTAAAGCCGTGCTGCTGCGTTCGATTGAGCAGGGCGGTACCACGCTGAAAGATTTTCTGCAAAGCGACGGTAAGCCCGGATATTTTGCGCAGGAATTGCAGGTCTATGGACGTAAAGGAGAGCCGTGCCGGGCGTGTGGTACGCCGATTATTGCGTCAAAACATGCACAGCGGGCGACGTTTTATTGCCGCCAGTGCCAGAAGTAAAGTGAGGTGGTTGCGTTTATCCCGGCCCGCGCTGCGCTTAACCGGGCTATAGGTTGCGGACTGGTAGCCCGGACAAGGCGCGTTAAGCGCCGCCTCCGGGAAGAACGCCCTACAGCTTTTTCAGCAGCGCCTGGTGGACATTCGCTGGCAGGAAATGAGTGACATCACCGGCATGGCGCGCCACCTCTTTTACAAGGGTGGAGGAAATAAACGACCACTCTTTTGATGGCATCAGAAATACGCTTTCCAGGTCAGGCATCAGATGGCGATTCATATGCGCCAGTTGCATCTCATATTCAAAATCTGCCACCGCACGCAGGCCACGAATCAGAATGTTCGCCTGCTGGGCGCGCGCAAAATTGGCCATCAGATCGCTAAAGCCCATCACCGTGACGTTGGGAATCTGTTTGGTTGCTTCCTGAGCCAGCGCCACGCGCTCATCGAGCGTAAACATTGGTTTTTTGCTTGGGCTGGCGGCAATCGCCATCACCACTTCATCGAACATGGTGGCGGCGCGGGTCACGATATCAATATGCCCGTTAGTGATGGGATCAAACGTACCGGGATAAATTGCTTTTGTGCTCATCGCTTAGGCTTTCTCGCTGTAACCGTGGTTTAGCGCCCACAGTTCGGTGTATTTGTTGAAAGTATACTGCGCATTGACCACCGCGAGCAGCCAGCCTTGTTTGCCATCCAGCACGCCACCGCGCAGCAGCAGCGTTTTCAGGAACGCCCCCAGTGTATGGGTGAAAATACCCGCCAGCGATGCCTTCTTGTCCTTCTGATGACGTTCTTGCGCCCAGGCTGTGGCGTAATTGAGCTGTTTGCGCTGAAAGCTGGCGAAATCACGGCAGGTTAAATGCAGCAGGTCGCCTTTCAGTTCGATAACTTTTGCGCCCTGGGTGTCCAGTGACTCATGTACGAGACTGGCGTTGTACTGGTAACGCTCGCGTGGGTAGAGCCGCATCACCCGGTCAGGGTACCAGCCACTGTGACGCATAAAACGTCCCAGGAAAAAGTTACGACGGGCGATGCTGTAAACCGCATCCGGCTGTGGGGCATCAAGTACCGCGCGAATAGATTGCGCCAGTTCCGGTGTGACCCGTTCATCGGTGTCAATCATCAGGACATAGTCACCGCTGGCAAAGCGTTGCGCCTTCTGGCGCTGAATACCATAGCCCTGCCAGTTGGTATCAGTGAAAACCTTTACCCCTGCCGCGCGCGCGACCTCTGACGTTGCATCCTGGCTGCCGGAATCGAGCAGGATAATTTCATCGGCCCATGCGACTGACGCTAAGCAATCTGGCAGCAGGTCTGCCGCGTTTTTGGCGATCATGACCACCGACAGGCGTTGAGACATTAATGGCTCCGCTGAGGCAAATACGGTTGCAGGAGTTGCAGCAGACGCGTCAGCGCGCCCTGGTTCTGATGCAGGACTTCAACGGCGTGGCGACCACACCACAGACGGTAATCTTCGTCGGTCAGCAAGGTCGAGACCTCTTTGACCAGCGAGTCGGCATCGGTGACGGTAATCAGGCCATCAGCGGCTTGCAGACGCGCGCAGATATCTTTGAAGTTGAAGGTATGCGGGCCCATCAGCACAGGAATGGCATGTGCCGCCGGCTCCAGCGGGTTATGACCGCCGCGCTCGACCAGGCTGCCGCCGACAAAGGCCATATCAGCAATACCGTAAAGCAGCATCAGCTCACCCATGGTATCGCCAATAACGACCTGAGTACTGCCGGAAGGAATTTCACCCGAGCTTCTCATGATGAAACTAAAGCCGCCTTTGCGCACCATTTCGCGGGCGTCAGGAAAGCGCTCCGGGTGACGCGGCACCAGGATCAGCAGTAAATCAGGGAACGTCTCCAGCAACTTGCGATGTGCCTGCAGGATAACCGTCTCTTCGCCGTCGTGGGTGCTGGTCGCAATCCATACTTTACGGCGAGGCGCCCACTGACGCCGCAGTGTTATGGCTTTGGCGGCTAATTCCGGGGTGACGGAGATATCAAATTTCAGGCTGCCGGTAACGGCAAGCTGGCCCCGTTTCAGGCCCAACTGCAGAAAACGATCGCCATCTTCCTGGGTTTGCGCGGCAATCAAGGTGATTCTGCTGAGCAGACGACGCATAAATCGCCCCAGTTTGCCGTAGCCTTTGGCCGAACGGTCCGACAGGCGCGCATTGGCGATCACCAGCGGAATTTTGCGACGGTTCAGCGCGGCAATCATATTGGGCCACAGTTCGGTTTCCATCACGATCACCAGCTTCGGTCGGACCGTATCAAGAAAACGGCCCATCGCGCCGGGCAGATCGTAAGGGAGATAGACATGATGAACATCTTTGCCAAAGGCAGACATCACCCGCTCTGAGCCCGTCGGTGTCATGGTGGTGACGGTGATGGGCAGCATGGGATAGCGGTGGCGCAATGCACGTACCAGCGGAATGGCCGCCAGCGTTTCGCCAACGGAGACGGAATGCAGCAAAATACCGTCCGGCTTCACTTTATTACGGCAAAAACCATAGCGTTCAGCCCAGCGTTTACGGTAAGCCGGGGCCTTGCGGCTGCGAAGCAGAAGCCGCAGCCACACCAGAGGCTGAATTAAGTAGAGCAGGATGGTATACAACAATTCCAAGCGATTATCCGTTTTTTGAGTTTCGGCGGGCAAATTCTAAGCATTTAGCCCGCTTAAAGCTATCTCTTTGGCGCATTGATACTGCGCCAGGGCTATAGCGGGAACGCGGCACACGCTATGCGACATCGCGGTATTTTTTAATCCGAAAATAACGGCGCCCCAGACGCCAGCGTAAACGCAATGAGCTGGCATTGGTCCAAATCAGCCGCCAGATTCCACGATCGAAAAACTCACTGATGATAATACGTTTTTTCGCTTCATCTTTCATTTCATCGAACGTATGAATAATGCCAAGTCCCTCTTTGGCGATTTGCCAGCGACAGGCGGAGATGTTACGCGCCTTATCCGGGTAACGCTTATTGATGGCGTCCAGCATCTCAAGAATTTTCATATAATGGCGCGCTGAGCGCATCAGCGTATCGTCATTGTCCGGCTTGTGCGACACCGATTCCGAATGAATGTAGTAGTCATAAAAGGATTCACTGGTGTACTGCACGCGTTCTGCAGCCAGCAGCACTTCCGTGGTCCAGGGAATATCCTGATGACGCAGCCCCGGTTCGAAATGAAAATTGTGCCGGGTAATAAATTCCCGGCGATAGATATTCAGCCAGGTGACGTGCAGAAATTTGCGCGAGTCGAGCGCGGTTTTCAGCCAGACGTGGCCCGGCAATACCGGTGTGGAAGATAAGCGCTCAGGTGGGAAAATAGGGTGGCTTTCACGGTTCTTTTCGTAAACATAGCGGCCATTACAGGTGGCAACATCAAGGTTGCCTTTTTCAGCCATGTCCAGCAGCGTGCGGAACATCCCAGGGTAGAGCTTGTCGTCAATATCCGGGAAGGTCAGATATTTACCTTTCGCAATGGCGAGGCCGGAATTTCGCGCGACGGAAACGCCCTGGTTTTCCTGCTGAATTAGCGTAACGTTTTGCATTCTGTCGCGCCAGGCATCGATAACGGCCAGGCTGTCATCGGTCGAACCATCGTTTACCAGGATCAGTTCATAGCTTTCAAGCTGCTGTTGTTCAATGCATTCAAAAAACTGTGCGAGAAATTTCCCGCCGTTATACACCGCGACCACGATGCTCAGTAAAGGGTTTTGACTCATAAAAGATCCGGTATCGGTAAGGGGCCTGTTACTCTTTGCCCAACTGGCGATATTGCTGACAGATTGTCTCCACGCTGAATTTTTCCAGCGCAGCCTGCTCAATAATCGGCGGATTAGTGTAAATGCTTTGCATCGCCTGAGCCAGCGCAGGGCTATTGAGGTCTGCAAGCCCTTGCGCCAGCGGGCCCGTCAGGATCTCCGGGATGCCGCCCGGACAACGGGTACTGGCAACGGGAGTGCCCAGAATCAGCGCTTCAATGACCACATTGCCCAGGCCTTCGCTATCGGAGCTGAGTACCAGCATCCGTGCCTGTTTCATCCATGAATGTGGGTTGCTCTGAAAACCTTTAAACAGCACGCGGTCGGCCACACCCAGCTTTTCAGCCAAGGCGCGCAAACGCTCTTCTTGCTCTGGTTTGCCCTGGCCGAGCATCACTAACGGCGCGGTGATGTGACTCAGCGCATAGGCTTCAATCAGGCGGTCCTGACGTTTTCCGGGATGCAGGCGCCCGACGTGGATAATGTAATCCTGCCCGGCCATCTCAAAGGGAGCCTCGGCGCTTGCGCGGATCGCGGCAATATCAAAAGGGTTATAGATGGTTTTCAGTTGTGCAGGCTGAATGGCGAATTGTTCGACCAGGTCCTGCCCTACGGCGCTGGAGACGCTAACGATATTACGCCCCTGGTAAACGCGTTTAATTTTCTGCTGTTTTAGCCAGCGGTCAAAGCCTGTCCGGTGGCCAAGATAAGAGGTTGAAAACACGCCATGCAGACAGAACCAGAGGTTGTGCGAGCGCAGCGTTTTACTGCGCGACACAATACGATCGGTTTTATGCAGGTTAGATAACACCAGGTCGAAACGACCAGACCGTTCGGCATCAACGACCGCATCGTCAAGCTGGCGCGCACGACGTGAAATCTCCGTCAGCTTACGCCAGGGCTTACGACATTTATCGGCGATAACCCGGTAATCCAGCCCCTCAGGCAGAGGGTATTCGCAGACGTCGCGCAGGGAAAAGAGTGATACCTCATCGCCCTGGCGTAAAAAAGTCTCTGCGAGCGTCAAAACGACTTTCTCGGCGCCGCCGCCCGGTAATCCATCAATGATAAACAGTATGCGCATGGTCATTTCACCAGCTTCTGGTAAAGGGCAAGTAATTGCGTCGACAGACGCCCGGCGGTGCAGGACAAAATACGCTCCCGGGCATGCAGGCCTTCGCTGGAGCCTAACGCGCGTGCGGGGAGCGCCATAACGGCGTCCTGCAATGCGGGAATATCCAGCGCATCGCATACGTAGCCATTCTGCCCCTGCACTATGAATTCCTGGCCGCCGCAGCCGGTCGTGGTGATGACCGGTAAACCGCAGGCCATTGCTTCCAGAATCACATTGGGGAACGGATCGTAAAGGGTTGGCAGCAGCAGACCATCCGCCATTTGATAGAACGGTAGCGTCTCTGTTTGCATGCCAAAGAAATGCACCCGACTGGCGCAATTGAGCGATGCCGCCAGAGATTCGTAGCGACGCTGGTCTTTATCTTTGCCAACGACGAAAAGATGGCGATCCGTAGGGGCAATAGCGCGAATGGCCGCATCCAGTCCCTTACGTTCAAAGCCCGAGCCGACATAGACCAGGCAGGTTGCCTGTAGCGGGATCCCGCGCGCTTGTCGCAGGGCTGCAAACGTCTCTTCATCCGGCGGCGTGAAACGCTGATTATCGATAGCGTTGTAAATCACGTGGATTTTTTCTGCCGGCAGGCCGAAATCCGCAATGATCTCCTGCTTTATCATCTCAGCGTTGCAAATGACGCCACGCAGATGGTCATGCAGGTACATCTCGCGTTCGGCATTCATCACATAGCGGTGATAGCGGTCAGCGAACAACAAGGCTTGTTTCCAGCCGGGGAGAATTCGCGCGCGTTGCTCCAGCCAGCGGCGGTGCACGCCATCACCAGCGCGATACAGGTCGCACCCTGGGATGCGCTCATGGCTTTGCACAAGATCGAACTGTTTGCTTTCCCAAAGCGCTCTGGCGGTATTGGCGAACCCGCGTTCGCGGCTGATGCGTCCCCATTTTCTGGGGTTACAGATATGAATGTGCCAGTCCGGTTTTACCGGCCCCTGCCACTCGCGGGTGATGACATTCAGTTCGAGATTGCTACTATCGAGCGCTTCCAGCGCGCGGGAGACAAAACGTTCCGCGCCGCCATCAGGGCGGTATTTCTGTCTGACCAGCGCCAGGCGAAATTTACTCATGCTAAAACCCTTCTTGCCGCGGCGATAACCTCTTCCTCAGGAATTAAATCCAGGTAGCGTTCATCAGTGCGGGTATCAATCGCATCCGGATCGGGAAGCGGGCCGTAATCGCCAGCCCAAATGACTTCGCCCTGAGCCTGCCAGGGACGCCAGAAGGTCAGTTTAGAGGGGCCAAACAAGGCAACCAGCGGCGTATTCAGCGCGGCGGCCATGTGCATCGGTACGGAATCGACGCCAATAAACAGGCGGGCGTGGTCAATCAGCGCACCGAGCTGGCGTAGCGTCAGTTTACCGGCCAGCGAGACCAGGCGTGCATCCGGGCAGCCTGCGATAATGGTATCGACCATCTGTTTTTCTTTGGCGTCCGGGCCAGAGGTGAGCACAACGGTGTATCCGTCAGCCGAGAGCGCGTTAATCACCGCGCTCATCCGATCCTCTCGCCAGCATTTAAAGAACCAGCGTGAGGTGGGTTGCACGACGATATAGCCCCCGGTTAATCCTTCTGGTAACAATGCTTTGCAGGTCTGCCAGTCCGCCTCGCTATAGCCCATTTTGGCCGGGGCATTTTGTACCTCTATGCCCAGCGGCGCCAGAATGGAGAGATTTTGCTGGACCGTATGCAGGCTGTTATGGGCCTGTGTGGAAGCCAGAACGGTATGGCAAAAACGCCAAATGGGGTGACGGCGTTTCGGGAAATCAAAGCCGATGCGCTGTGGGGCGCCGGTAAAGCGGGTGACGATAGCGCTGCGCCATTGGTCGGCCAGGTTCAGTACCAGGCCGTAATGTTGCTTGCGTAAAGTGCGCAGAAGCCCCCATTCCATCGCGATCAGGTGCCGCTGCCCCTGTTTTTTCCATTTTCGGTCAATGCCGTAAATGTGATGGATATCGGTGTTGGCGGCGAGCATATCCCGTGTCTCTTCATACAGCAAAACGTCGATTTTAGCGTCAGGATAGCGCTGGCGAAGTGTCTGAATCACGGGTGTAATCAGCAGCATATCGCCATGATGGCGTAGCTTTATCACTAAAATGCGCGCAGGCATTTTGCTGTCGAAAGGGCGGGTTTCGGGCGTCATACGGTCTTCTTAATCCGATCACAAGCCTCTGATTCTAGGTTATCAGATGCATTGAGAGAAGCGTTGTATTGCTCTACCATGACCGGATAACTAAGCCTGAGGACAAAGACGTGCAGAAACCGGCATTTCTTATCACGATCGATACAGAGGGTGACAACCTCTGGCAAAAAAATGACAGTATCACTACGGAAAATGCGAAATATTTGCCGCGTTTTCAGGCTGTGTGCGAAAAGTATGGTTTTAAACCGGTCTATCTGACTAACTACGAAATGGCCATCGACCCGTTTTTTATTGAGTTTGGCCAGGACGTGATTGCCCGGGGGACGGCAGAAATCGGCATGCATTTACATGCCTGGAATAGCCCGCCAGAGACGCCGCTGACCGATAACGACTGGCGCTACAAACCCTACCTCATTGAATATTCCGACGCACTGATGCGGGAAAAGGTCGATTTTATGACCAAACTCCTGCAGGACACCTTCCAGACCAAAATGCGCAGCCATCGTGCCGGTCGCTGGGCCTTTGATGAACGTTATGCGCGTCTGCTGATCGAATATGGCTACGAGGTGGACTGTTCCGTCACACCAAAAGTGAACTGGAAAACCGCGAAAGGGGCACCCCAGGGAACCGGGGGCACGGATTATCGCCAGTTCCCGTTGCAGGCCTATTTTCTTGATGAAAACGACATCAGTAAGCCCGGCAATTCGCCGCTGCTTGAGGTGCCAATGAGCATTCAGTTCAAGCACTCGGCGCTGATGAACAGTATCAAACAGGGCTACGACAAACTGCGCGGTAAATTGCGTTCGCCTTCTGTCCATTGGCTACGCCCGATGGGCGGCAATGTTGAGACGATGCAGCGGGTTGTGGAGCAGACGCTGGCGCAGGGCAACGACTACGTTGAGTACATGCTGCACTCGTCTGAATATATGCCGGGCGGGAGCCCGACGTTTAAGAATGAACAGGATATTGAGCGTCTGTACGATGACCTTGAGTCCTTCTTTACATGGCTGCAGCCGCGCGTTCAGGGAATGACTCTGGCGGACTATTATCAGCAGAAAACATCAAAAATATAAGACTTATGCCCCACTGCCGCGTTGTGGGACACTCATGGGATTTGACTGATTTACGTTAAGTCACCATGTTTATGATGATAGTAATTACTCAGAAGAATACTCATGATCGAAAAGAAAAAAATCCTCTTTATCGCTGAAATGCTGGCAGGAAGAGGAGGTATGGAAAATGTTACTCGGCAGGTCATATTGCAATTAAACGCCGATCCTGAGTATTCGGCAGGTCTTTTTCTTCTTGATAGCGATTGCGAATTTTCCGCTTCGTCCTGGCGTGAAGGTATTGTTTGGGGACAAAGCAAAAGGATCACTCGTAACCCAAAAATTACACGCTTGATGCATGCTGTCATGCTGGCGTTATTTATTGCGAAACATAAACCAGATCATGTCATTGCGATGAACACCATTCCATGTCTCATTGCCAGGCGCGCAATTACGCTTTCTCGTGTAAAGACAGTTTTATCCACCTGGATGCATTTGCCGCCCAATGGCAGATATCGGCCTCGTTACCTGATGCGTGCTGACCACCATTTCGCCATCAGTAGGGACATTGCAAATCAACTGGTCGCATTAGGGGCGGCGCCAGAGTCTATCGACGTGGTATTTAACCCCGTCAGAAAGGTGGCGACTGTGATTAAGCGGCCCGAGAGTTTGAAGATGTTATACCTCGGCCGCATCCATTTCACCGGGCAAAAGAATCTTAAAGACCTGCTTGATGCTGCGAGCAAATTAACAACCACCTGGTCTCTCGATATTCTGGGGGACGGTGAGGATTATGCTCGATGCCTGGCCTATGCCGACAGCCTGGGAATTGCACAGCACATTACCTGGCATGGCTGGCAGGACAACAGTTGGGATTACATTGAGAAAAATATTAAAGAGGTTACCTGCCTGGTGCTGACCTCCTCAATGGAAGGATTGCCACTGGTTCTGTTAGAGGCCATTGCTCGTGGTATTTATTGTGTATCTTCTGATTGTGTCAGTGGTCCTTCGGATATCATTAAAGACGGCATCAATGGGCAACTCTATGAGACGTACAATGTCGATGAGTTAGTGAGTATCCTTGATGCGCCTGATTTTTGTAAGACACTGCCGGATCAGGAGATTGTGAAAGACAGTATCCATGATTTTTATGAAGATGCCTATATGACGAATTTCAAAAATATATTGCAGCAACGTAAGCAAGGTACATTATGAAGAATGTATCAACAAGAAAGAATTACCCAGAATTAAGTGCTAATCTGTTTTTTATCATGCTGGTACTGTCATTATCTACTACCCTTTTTACTATTGGATTTTCTCAAAAAATATTTTATACGTTAGGTTATGTCTCTTTTTTCATTGTTTGCTATGCGTATTTTAAACGCCGTGAACTGTTTGCAGTCGTTACGCCAGTATTTCCCTTGATTTTGGCCTTACTGATAACTGGTGTCATTCGATATTGCTGGTTTGTTTATTCTAAGTCAGATACCTCAAATTTTAGTGAGTATGACCTTAATAATCTAAGGAATTATGATCTCAGTGGTAAACGCTTTATTTTGTCAGCGTTTATGATCGGTGCTGCATTGGTTTTATCTAAGTTTATTACAGCAAAAACCATTACAATTTGTAAAGTCATTCTTTTTGTGGCTATTGTTATAACTGCGGGTGTTGGCTGCTACGAATATTTTTATGTAACTCATGAGCGGATAAAATTAACGGCGGATGCAGCAAGCAGTTCATCGTATATGATTCTGATGGCTTATGCTTCTTATTTAGCGCTATCGAGGCAAACATCACAAGCCTTAGAGCATCTCTTTGACCTGTTTTATGCCGCGATCATTTTCGCGTTATTAATACTTTGTGAAACCCGGATTTCCGTTCTGGCATTTATTGTCGTGACAGTACTGTATCTCTTAATGAATGGCGATTTAAAAAGGTATGTAAAGGGTCGAACAATTATTATTGCTAGCTTTGTTTTAGCTCTCTTCATTATTGGTGTTACAAATCAGCGCTGGGCCGAAGGGATAAAAAATATTGAAGATTATCAAACAAATAGCTCAACATCGTTGGGGGCAAGGGTAGCAATTTGGGACAGTGGCATTCACTTTGCCAGCCATCATTTTCTTTTCAGTACGCCATATCAAAGGACGACATTTGCGCAGTCATATATTAAGGAACACCATCCAGGTAATCTGGAGGGATATACCAATGTCAGATACAACATGCACAATGAATTCCTTGAAATATTAACCTTGCAGGGTGTTTTGGGGTTGCTATTTTTTGCTTTGATTTATCTTTCCTATCTGCGAGTTGCGATAACCAAAAGAGTATTTACGTCAGCGGCGCTCCCACTATCCGTTATGTTTGTCTGCGGTCTGGCGGATTCCGTATTGATTAATGCTCAGACGGCTATGCTTTTCCTGATTTCGCTAACGTTATGCGCTATTTCTTTTAACAAGCAACGATAGTATGAGGGGGGAACCATCCCCCCTTAATTATGCATGACTATTCGTCGTATGCTTATGAAGCATATGTCCAACGGCATCGATAATGTCACTGACTTTAATGGTTGAAATGGGGTGATATTTGTCCTTAGTCATGATCTGAACGGCTGCATCATATCCCGGACCCCAAATATCATTGTTATGATATTTACCATGCATCTCGTTACCATATAATGCAACAAGCGGTTTATTATAGGTCGCAGCAATATGTACGATAGCGGTATCCGGCGATATGATCAGATCAGCATGGGCAATCAGAGCCATTGCGCTGTATAAAGTCGGGTGTGGATTTTTGTAAACCCCATCGGGTAACTCGATATCAAATCGCTTATTAGGATCAAAGTAGACTATATTATAATCAGGGTGTTTTTTACGTAGTTCAGAAAAAAGTTGCCGCACCTGTGTGACAGACATTTCTCTTTTAGCATCGGCAGCAAAAGGGTTAACGATAATATTTTTTGCATTAGGCAAGGTTTGTAGGAAAGCCGTTGTTTCGGTATTGATAACATCCGGATAGAACAGTTCGTAAGCTGTACTGGAGTGGCTAAAATTTAGCTCATCCATGAGCAAGGCGTAGCGATGAGTGATGTGTTCCTGATAACCCAGAAAGGCGATGGTTTTATTGTAGAGGTTATATTGTTCTTTATTAAAACCGAGAACGTTTTTCGCTTTAATTTTCTTTAAAAAATGGAAACTGGCGGGCGATATCTTATCACCCATATCGATCACCAGATCGTAATCCTCAGCCGCCAGTTCAGTCGTGATGTTTGGGTTATCATCGAAGTGTATTTTTCGGATGTGCGGATTGTGCTCAATCACCACAACATTACTGCGCGTTGCCAGAATATCAACCGTATAGCCGTTGGTCTTAAGCTCTCTGATCAGCGATGTTGAGACAATCATATCGCCAATCTTACCGTCGTTGCGCAGAAGCAGTACTTTACTGATCGCCCGCAAATCAAAGGGTCTTCTGACCGGTTCATCCCATATCCATTTTGCCATTCGCATGCGCAATGCTTTCATGAAATAGTTACGTTTCCGGTTCCATGCGCGTAGGGTCGCAAATTTTTTCTGCTTATGCGGTTTCATTATTTATTCCTGGATTTGAGCAATGTTCCTTAGGTGCAGGATTTACTGTGATGTCTGATGTGATACCGGGCCAGCAGACCACGACAATCTTATGCACAGATGCAGGTGGTGATAAAAGAGGAATAAGCATGCGTATTTTTCTAAAGGGAGTCGATATAGTGATCGTTTTTTAGAATTTCAAAAATACGATCTGCCGTGATTGCATCCATACTTCGTGTTGCGCTAGTCATCTCGCGCTGGTTTTTACCGTAACCGCCGATCAACCCTGGGTCTGTTGGCCCGTAGAGCGTCAAATTTGGGCGATCCAGTGCCGCCGTTAAATGACTCAGACCGGTATCGACGGAAACCACAAACTTTGCCCCGGCCAGTACCTGAGCAACATTCTCCAGGCTCATGCGTGGCAGGACATCAACGAAATCATAGCCCTCGGCAAGGCGTTTTGCCCGTGCCTCTTCATGCGGCGCGCCCCACGGAAGCTTAATACGCAGACCGCTGTTAGCCAGCAGGCCAATCAGCTCGCGCCAGTGGCTCTCAGGCCAGTGTTTATCATCACGCGTTGTGGCATGTAAAAAGACAGCATACGGCGCTTTCAGGCTGCTGCTATTGGGAAAATGGCGGGCAATGGCGTAATCACCCTGAGTTTGCGGTTTGTCGTAGCCCAGGCTTTTCGCGAACAGTTCACGGGTGCGTTCCACCGCATGCTGCTGCTTTGCAATGTGGTGACGACGGTTATAGAACAGGCTCGCCAGCGGTTCACGCGCGGTTTGCCAGTCCATCCCATGTTTGATGCCGTGGGCCAGACGTGTCACCAGCGCGGCGCTTTTTACCAGCCCTTGAGCATCGATGATAACGTCGTAATATTCGGCCTGCACGGCGTGACGAAATGCGCGACGCTCTGCTTTTACAGGCGCAGAAAACCACGCTTTACGCCAGCGGCGAATCGCCACGGGAATAACCCTGTCGACCGCATCATGCCACGACGGGATTTGCGCAAAGTTTTCTTCTACCACCCAGTCAAAGCGAATACCGGGAATGGCCCGCACCGCGTCAGTTAACGCGGGCAGGGTATGCAGTACATCACCCATTGAAGAGGTTTTAACGATAAGAACCCGCATGCGTTATCCTTCTTCATTCAGCAACAGCGTGTTTAGCTCGCTCAATACCTGCTGCGGGGTAATGTCGATCAGGCTCTGATGATAGCCTTCGGCGGCATCGCCTTTGCGTACTTTGTGGTAGCCGGTAATCAGGCGAATCACCCGCGCTTTGTGCGACAGCGGTGGCGTGAAATCCGGGCTGCTTGGCCCATAAAGTGCGACCAGCGGGCGATTGAGTGCTGCGGCAACATGCATCAGGCCAGAGTCATTGCTGACGACCGCTTTACAGGACGCGAGCAGAATGACCGCCTGTTCCAGTTGGGTTTCTCCAGCCAGATTACGGCACCAGGCCTGCTGTTCAACGCTTAGCGTCGCGAGAATCTGATTGCCTGCTTCATGATCTTTCGCCGAACCAAACAGCACAATTTGGAAGCCTTCATCAATTAGCTGTTTTGCCAGTTCCGCATAGTGATAGTGTGGCCAGCGCTTGGCCGGACCAAACTCAGCGCCGGGGCAAAAACCGATTAGCGGACGTTCTGCTGAGAGGCTAAAGGCAGCACAGGTCTGGCCTTTTTCGCTTTCAGTCACCTGTAACTGCGGCCACAACAGCGGTTGCGGCAAATCTTTCGCCGATGCCATCACGCCTTTATCGTAGGCCAATGCAACATAGCGTTCGACCATTAGCGGCCAGGCCTGCTTGTCCAAAACACGCACATCGTTCAGTAAGCCGTAGCGCATTTCGCCGCGCCAGCCGGTACGGTGAGGCACGTTGGCAAAGAACGGCACCAGCGCCGATTTAAAGGAGTTTGGCAGGACGTATGCCCGGTCATAGCGTTTTTCCCGCAGGCTGTGACCCAACTTACGGCGTTCGCCAAGTTCCAGCGCGCCGTGGCCCAGCGGCATCGGAATCGCCTCGTTGACTTCCGGCATCCGCGATAACAGCGGACGGCACCATGCGGGTGCCATCACGTCGATAATCGCCTGGGGGTAGCGCGCTTTGAGCGTGCGATAGAGACTTTGCGACATCATCATGTCGCCCACCCAGGACGGGCCGATCACCAATATTTTCATTCACTTCATCCTTCAAGCTGTCTCTGCGTTGGCTGCCTTTGTTCACCCCAGTCACATCGTTATTCTATGCTCCTGGGGACTCACTCAGTTGCCGTCTTGATACCGCTTTAATGATTTTATGAATGGGTGCCGTTATCGCGGTTCAGCCAGGCCATATATTCCGTTACGCCTTCGGCAACGGTTTTGAATGGCTTGTCATAGCCCGCGGCACGCAGGTTGGTTAAGTCAGCCTGGGTGAATGCCTGATAGCGGCCTTTCAGTTTATCCGGGAACGGAATGTATTCGATGCTGCCTTTTTTGTGGAACGCCAGCGTGGCATCGGCCACGGCCTGGAAAGATTCCGCACGGCCGGTCCCGAGGTTGAAAATACCGGATACGCCATTTTCCCAGAACCACAGGTTGACGGCAGCCACGTCGCCTACATAGACGAAGTCGCGTTTGAAGCTGTCGCTGCCTTCAAACAGTTTCGGGCTTTCGCCATTATTCAACTGGGTGTTGAGGTGGAACGCTACGCTCGCCATGCTGCCTTTGTGCCCTTCGCGCGGCCCGTAAACGTTGAAATAGCGGAAACCGACAACCGGAGAGTTGGCTTCCGGCAGGATCTGGCGCACATACTCATCGAACAGGAATTTAGAGTAACCATAGACATTCAGCGGTTTTTCATATTCACGGGATTCGATAAAGTCGCTGGTGCGCCCGCCGTAGGTCGCCGCAGAAGAGGCGTACAGGAACGGAATTTCACGTTCCAGACAGTAGTGCAGAACCTCTTTGGAGTACTGATAGTTATTATCCATCATGTACTTACCGTCCCACTCAGTGGTAGAGGAGCAGGCGCCTTCGTGGAAAATAGCCTCGATATCGCCGAATTCTTCACCCGCCATAATCTGGATAAGGAAGTCTTCTTTGTCCATGTAGTCGGCAATATCCAGATCCACCAGGTTCACAAACTTGGTGCCGTCTTTCAGATTGTCCACCACCAGAATGTCGGTGATGCCTTTATCATTCAGGGCTTTAACGATATTGCTGCCGATAAAACCCGCGCCGCCGGTAACGATAATCATAACTATGACCTTTGAATTGTGGAGCTCCGAGACTATCTCAGACACTAATGATTCTTATCATACCATCTCATTGCCAGCCCGACAGCCATTCACGGACAGGCCATAATCTTACACGTGATTTATGCTACAAAATGCGCAACAGGTGATGCGTCATCTCGTATCAACGTATAGCTTTGGGTAATATGTGCCGAAATTTGCCCAGTCTGGAGAATTGCGATGCGTGGGGATTTTTACAAGCAGTTAACGAGCGACCTGGAGACCGCACGTGCGGAAGGGTTGTTTAAAGAAGAACGCATTATCACGTCGGCCCAGCAAGCTGATATCACCGTGGCGAATGGAAGCCACGTCATTAACTTCTGCGCCAACAACTACCTCGGTCTGGCCAACCATCCTGAATTGATTGCCGCCGCGAAAGCGGGGATGGACAGCCACGGCTTTGGCATGGCTTCTGTACGTTTTATTTGCGGTACGCAGGACAGCCACAAAGAGCTTGAAAAGAAACTCGCTGAGTTCCTCGGTATGGAAGATGCGATCCTCTATTCCTCCTGCTTCGATGCAAACGGCGGTCTGTTCGAAACCCTGCTGGGCGCAGAAGACGCCATTATCTCTGATGCCCTGAACCATGCCTCGATCATCGACGGCGTGCGTCTGTGTAAAGCGAAGCGTTTCCGCTACGCCAACAACGATATGCAGGAGCTGGAAGCGCGTCTGAAAGAGGCCCGCGAAGCCGGTGCCCGCCATGTGCTGATTGCCACCGACGGCGTCTTCTCGATGGACGGCGTGATTGCCAACCTGAAAGGTGTCTGCGACCTGGCAGATAAGTACGATGCGCTGGTAATGGTTGATGACTCCCACGCGGTGGGGTTTGTTGGTGATAACGGTCGTGGCTCGCACGAGTACTGCGACGTCATGGGCCGTGTGGACATCATTACCGGTACGCTGGGTAAAGCGCTCGGCGGCGCGTCTGGCGGTTATACCGCAGCGCGTAAAGAGGTCGTTGAGTGGCTGCGTCAGCGCTCACGCCCGTATCTGTTCTCCAACTCTCTGGCCCCGGCGATCGTCGCTGCCTCCATTAAGGTGCTGGAGATGGTTGAAGCGGGAAGCGAGCTGCGTGACCGTCTGTGGTCTAACGCGCGTCTGTTCCGTGAAAAGATGAGTGCCGCAGGCTTTACCCTGGCGGGCGCCGATCACGCCATCATTCCGGTAATGCTCGGTGATGCGGTAGTGGCGCAGAACTTTGCCCGCGAGCTGCAAAAAGAGGGGATTTACGTGACGGGCTTCTTCTTCCCGGTTGTGCCAAAAGGCCAGGCGCGTATTCGCACCCAAATGTCTGCTGCTCATACCCCTGAGCAAATCGAACGTGCGGTGGCTGCCTTTACCCGCATCGGTAAACAACTGGGCGTCATCGCCTGAGGACGTAAGATGAAAGCGCTATCTAAGCTGAAAGCGGAAGAAGGCATCTGGATGAACGATGTTCCGGCCCCGGAAGTCGGACATAACGACCTGCTGATTAAAATTCGCAAAACGGCTATTTGCGGTACTGATGTGCATATCTATAACTGGGACGAATGGTCGCAAAAAACGATCCCGGTACCGATGGTGGTTGGGCACGAGTACGTGGGTGAAGTGGTTGGCATCGGCCAGGAAGTGAAAGGCTTTAACATCGGCGACCGCGTTTCCGGTGAAGGCCACATTACCTGCGGCCATTGCCGTAACTGCCGCGCTGGCCGCACGCACTTATGCCGCAACACCGTGGGTGTTGGCGTCAACCGTCCGGGTTGTTTTGCAGAATACCTGGTTATTCCTGCCTTTAACGCTTTCAAAATCCCGGACAACATTTCCGACGACCTGGCCTCTATTTTCGATCCGTTCGGCAACGCGGTCCACACCGCGCTCTCCTTCGACCTGGTTGGGGAAGATGTGCTGGTTTCCGGCGCTGGCCCGATTGGTATTATGGCGGCAGAGGTGGCAAAACACGTTGGCGCGCGCCATGTGGTTATCACTGACGTGAATGAATACCGTCTGGATCTGGCGCGTAAAATGGGTGTTACCCGTGCGGTCAACGTAGCGAAAGAGAACCTCTCCGATGTGATGGCAGAGCTGGGAATGACCGAAGGTTTTGATGTCGGTCTGGAAATGTCCGGCGCGCCGCCAGCCTTCCGTACCATGCTTGATACCATGAACCACGGCGGTCGTATTGCGATGCTGGGCATTCCGCCGTCTGATATGGCTATCGACTGGAATAAAGTGATCTTCAAGGGCCTCTTTATTAAAGGTATCTATGGCCGTGAAATGTTTGAAACCTGGTACAAAATGGCGGCATTAATCCAGTCCGGACTGGATTTGTCGCCTATTATCACCCACCGTTTCGGCATTGATGACTTCCAGAAAGGTTTTGATGCTATGCGTTCTGGTCAGTCAGGTAAGGTAATCCTTAGCTGGAACTAAAAATAAAGACGCCTGCGGGCGTCTTTCTCTTATCCTTTTCCTGTTTTCAACCTTACATCGCACTAAAGGCACAATTTCCGTAACAGTGTTCTACATTAGAAAGTAGAGTTCGTTGACGATCCGTTTAACCTTTTCAGTGCGGCTAATTATGTTCAAACTTTCGGTGTGTCTGTTAACCTGCAATTCCGCTCGCTTATTACGGGACGTTCTCCCGCCACTGCTTAAAATCGCGGATGATTTTGTGGTTCTGGATTCCGGTAGTACAGACGAGACGCTGGATATTTGTCGGGAATATGATCTTCATGTTCATTATCATCCCTATGCGATGCATGGCGCGCAGATGAATCACGCAACCAGCCTGGCTGCGCATGACTGGGTGCTCTGTATGGATAGCGATGAAATCCTTGATGAGCAGACGGTAAACTTTATTTTGCAGCTAAAAGCAGGTGAAGAGCCAGGTGCTGACCAGGCATGGCGTTTGCCGCGTTACTGGTATGTGCTGGGTGAACAAACCCGCACGATATATCCTGTCTCCTCCCCTGATTTCCCCGTGCGTTTATATAACCGCCGCACGGCGCGTTTTAACAATCGTGCAGTTGATGATCAGGTGGAAGGTTATTCGGCATCGACAAAAATACCAGGACATGTGCGTCACGATACGTTTTATTCGCTGCATGAAGTATTCAGTAAACTTAATAGTTACACCACGCGACTGGTGAAATATCAGAAAGTCCGCCCCTCCATTGGCCGTGGAATTATTAGCGCCATCGGTGCGTTCTTTAAATGGTATTTATTTAGCGGCGCATGGCGTAACGGCAAAGTGGGCGCGGTGACAGGTTTATATGCCACCTTGTACAGTTTTCTTAAATATTTCAAAGCCTGGTATGCCCACAATGGCCACAACGATGAAAAAAACGCTGTGGCAGAAGAAAAGAAAAACACCCGTACGGTTTAGGGGTGTTTTTTACCCCAGCCTTGCCACTCATTCGTGACATATTTCACCAGCGTACTCTCACTGATGCTGTCCTTCACGACCGTAAAGAAATAGCTGGCATAAACGGGCTGCGGTTTATGCGGCGCTTTGCACAACTTCACGCCCCGGAACGGGTTACGCGGTGGCTGATTGCGTGGCGGCACCTGGCCCGGCGTTGAGGTATCCGTTTGCGGTTCATTCAGCAGGCTTCCTGCGCGAACCAGGGTGATATCCGCAGGCAGGTTGTAAAGCATCTGTTGCAGCACACGTACTGTGGTTGGGTGCGGGTGGCCGATAGCGATGGCTGAACCGCTACGACGTGCCTGATCGACGGCACGATTAAACTGAAAGCGAATATCGCTCTCGTTTTGCGTGTCATCAAGAAACACTTTACGTTTGATGACCTTCACGCCCGTACCGCTTGCGGCGCGCATCGCCTGGCTGTTGCCGATGGTCATGCTGTCCAGAAAGTAGAGATCGTAATGCCCCAGAACCTGCATCACCTTCTGCATGCCAAACAGGCTGGAGGTCATGGCACTGCCCATATGGTTGTTTAACCCGGTGGCATACGGCACTTTGCTGACCGCATCGCTGATGATGCGCTCAATCTCCGCGCTGCTCATATCCGGGCGCAGGGTATCTTTTTCCAGTGGCTGTTTGCTGAGCGGCGCCATGGGCAGATGGATCAGCACCTCATGCCCGGCATTATGGGCTTTGGTGGCCATCTCTTTTGCGTGTGGCGCGTTTGGCAGCACGGCAACGGTGACCGCCGCAGGCATGGCAATAACCTGATTTTCGGTCTGTGGACGATAACCGAAATCATCAATAACAATGGCGAGTTTGCCGGCAAACGCTGGCACAGAAAAAGCCAGCATGCTGGCAGCGACAACAACAACGCGACGAAATTGAAGCAAAACTTATCTTCCCAACCACGGCTGTGGATTGACCGCCTGACCCTGGCGGCGAATTTCGAAATAAAGTGAAGGTCTACCCTGACCGCCACTGCTCCCGACAAGGGCTATCGGCTGACCGGCGCGGACTTGCGCGCCTACGCTCACCAGCGCGCTCTGGTTGTAGCCGTACAAACTCATATCGCCTTTGCCGTGTTCAACCACGACCACCAGGCCATATCCCTGCAGCCAGTCGGCGAGGATCACCCGCCCGTCGGCCACGGCTTTGACTTCGCTACCCTCAGACGCACCGATAACAATCCCTTTCCAACGTAGCTCACCCTGCAGTTGTTCGCCATAACGATGTAGCAACGGACCGCGAACAGGCCAGTAAGCCTGGCCGGATGGCGCGCCCAGCCCACCTGTACGGGACATCAGTGAACGTTCGCCTTCGGTCGGTTTGTAGGTGGTGCCTTTACGGGATGCATCCTGCTGTTTTTCACGCACGGCCTGCGCTTCGCGAGCTTCACGCTCGGCGCGGGCTTTGGCTGCGGCTTCGGCACGGGCCAGACGATCGCGCAAACGGGATTCGTTCGCCCGCAGTTCGCCTAACTGCTGCTGCCCTTCCTGAATAGATGACTCCAGCCCGGCGAGCGTTTTCTTACGCTCGTTGCGTGCTTGTTCAAGCTTCGCCTGCTGTGCTTTTTGTTCGTACATCAGCGTTTGCTGCTGACTCTGCTTCTCTTCCAGCTCCGCTTTTTGCGTGGCAACCTCTTCGCGCGTTTGCTTGAGTTGCGCGATGGTCTCCTGCCTGGCCTGGTTGAGATAGCCGAAGTAGGCCTGCAGACGTTGCCCGCGTTGGGTTTCTTCCCCGCTGAGAATCAACTGAACCCCAGTATGTTGACCCTGGCGGAACGCGGCATCCAACTGGGCGGCCAGGTTATGCTCTTGTGTCGCCTTCTGTTTTTCCAGTTTGGCGATAGATGCGTTCATGGCATCGATTTGCTTATTGAGCTGGGCGAGAGTGTTCTGCGTTTCGCGCAACTGACGTGTGGCTGCGGAGATGGCGACTTCTTGCTCTTTGAGTTGCGCAAGCAGGCCGGAACGCTGCTGTTGCTGCTGGCGTACGTCGCGTTCTTTTGCGGCGATATCCGCCTGAATGGATTTTAACTGGTCGCGGTCATCCGCGTGGGCAGAAAAGGCGCACAACAATGCGCCAGCGCTAAAAGCGCTGGCGCAAAGCAAAGGCCTGACTGCGGCCAATGTGACAGAAAAAATCGCCTTTCCCCTCATGGGGAGCGATTATTCCACGATGAACAGCGGCTTACCAGTCATCTCTTTCGGGATTTCCATGCCCATCAGGGTCAGCATGGTCGGTGCGATATCGGAAAGTTTGCCACCTTCGACCGCTTTCAGCGCTTTATCGCCAACGTAAATCAGCGGGACTGGCAGGTTGGTATGGGCAGTGTGCGCCTGGCCGGTTGCCGGGTCACGCATCTGCTCAGCGTTACCGTGGTCAGCGGTGATCAGCAACTGACCGCCAACGGATTCCACCGCTTTGGTTACCTGCTCAACACAGTGGTCCAGCACTTCAACTGCCTTGATTGCCGCTTCCATCACACCGGTATGGCCGACCATGTCGCCGTTCGGGTAGTTACAGATGATGGTGTCGTACTTACCGCTGGTGATAGCGCCAACCAGTTTTTCTGTCAGCTCTGCGGAGCTCATTTCCGGCTGCAGATCGTAGGTCGCCACTTTCGGAGAGTTAATCAGAATACGATCTTCGCCCGGGAACGGCTCTTCAACGCCGCCGTTGAAGAAGAACGTCACGTGAGCATATTTTTCCGTTTCAGAGATACGCAACTGCGTTTTGTCTTTCTTCGCCATCCATTCGCCGAAGGTGTTCGCCAGGGAGGCAGGCGGGTATGCAACGGCGGTTTTGATGTCTGCGGCATATTCGGTCAGCATGACAAAATCGAGGTTCACTACTTTCTTACGGGCGAAACCGTCGAAATCGCTGTTAACAAATGCACGGGTGATTTCACGGGCGCGGTCTGCGCGGAAGTTCATGAAAATCAGCGCGTCGCCGTCTTCCATTGCCGCATCGGGCTGGCCTTCGGCGCGGATCACGGTGGCT
The DNA here is from genome assembly GCF_003073275.1 of Phytobacter sp. SCO41. NCBI lineage: Bacteria > Pseudomonadati > Pseudomonadota > Gammaproteobacteria > Enterobacterales > Enterobacteriaceae > Phytobacter > Phytobacter sp. SCO41. Next base: position 134,515 of record NZ_CP027225.1, read on the forward strand.
TTCACGAATTCGTCGTTTTCGTCACGTGCATAGGCAGCAGCCAGGCCTTCAACCGCGGTCGCGAACTGGAATTCACCTTTTGCCAGCGTCATCAGGTCATAGGCTTGTTCAACACGGTCCCAGCGGTTATCGCGGTCCATGGCGTAGTAACGGCCAATGATAGATGCCACCCGGCCTTTGCCCAGGGCGGCAAACTTGTCTTCAAAACGTTTCAGTGAGGAGTCAGCGCTACGCGGCGGCGTATCGCGACCATCCAGGAATGCATGCAGGTAGATTTTTTCCGCACCGCGCTCAGCGGCCAGCTCTACCATGGCCAGGATGTGATCTTCATGGCTGTGAACGCCACCGGCAGACAGCAGACCCATGATATGAACGGCTTTGCCCGCAGCAACGGCTTTATCCACCGCGCCCGCCAGTACCGGGTTGGTGAAGAAGGTACGCTCTTTGATTTCAACATCCAGACGGGTCAAATCCTGATACACGATGCGGCCAGCACCAAGGTTGACGTGACCCACTTCGGAGTTACCCATCTGGCGATCCGGCAGGCCGACTTCCAGACCAGAAGCGTCAATCAGAGTATGTGGACGTTTGGCCCACAATGCGTCCATAACGGGAGTTTTTGCGCTGTAAATTGCGTTATCCTGCTGCTCTTCACGGTAGCCATAGCCATCCAGGATCACCAGTACCATAGGTTTTTTAGAAACCAACATTGCGACAACCTCATGCTCAAAGACGAAAAATTTGCGTAATTTTACTACAGCTGAATCGATAAAATAGCCGCAGAAGATCAAAGAATACCGCCGCAGGAGGTGAGGATTTCACGGCGTTGATGAATTTTTTTCGTAACAGTCCGCAGAAAATGCATTCCATTACGCTCGCTGGCTGTATTTGCTACACCGCACAGGTATACTCCTTTCCTGGTTTTTACTCACTGATTCGGGAGCTGTTACCCCCCATGCAAGAAATTATGCAATTTGTTAGTCGCCACCCCGTACTTTGCCTCGCCTGGGTTGTATTACTGGGGGCGGTGCTGTTCATGACGTTCAAAGGCCTCGCATCGAAAGTGAAAGTGATCACTCGTGGTGAAGCGACGCGTCTGATCAACAAAGAAGATGCTGTTATCGTGGACTTGCGCCAGCGCGATGATTTCCGAAAAGGTCACATCGCAGGCTCAGTGAATTTGCTGCCAACCGAAATCAAGGCCAATAATGTAGGTGAGCTTGAGAAACATAAAAGCAAACCGGTTATCGTCGTGGACGGCTCCGGGATGCAGGCTCAGGAACCTGCAAACGCACTGATCAAAGCCGGTTTCGAGCAAGTTTTCGTGCTCAAAGAAGGCATCGCAGGCTGGAGCGGTGAGAATCTTCCGCTGGTACGCGGTAAGTAATTTACCCGTCGTCTTTCATGCCGCAGGGGCGTTGGCTGCAATTATTCAACCTGGTCACTTACTGAGGTAAGCTCCTGGGATTCATAATTTTGCCGCCTTCCTGCAATATGAAATCCATTGGGTGAAACAACTGGAGCAAAGTCATGGCCAATATTGAGATCTACACCAAAGCAACCTGCCCGTTTTGCCATCGCGCAAAAGCGCTACTGAGCAGCAAAGGCGTTTCTTTTGAAGAACTGCCGATCGATGGCGACGCGGTGAAACGCGAAGAGATGATTAAGCGTAGTGGCCGTACGACGGTACCGCAGATTTTTATTGATGCACAGCACATTGGCGGCTGTGATGATTTATATGCGCTGGACGCGCGCGGTGGGCTCGATCCCCTGTTGCGTTAATGCATAGAAGAAGTGATTCACGTTGCGTCAAGGCCGACAAACAGAGGCAGCCTGAAGAATAAAGCGTATTAAGGACAACACTTAAGGGTTTTAGACATGTCTGAACAAAACAACACGGAAATGACTTTCCAGATTCAACGCATCTACACTAAAGATATCTCTTTCGAAGCACCGAATGCTCCGCATGTGTTTCAGAAAGACTGGCAGCCGGAAGTGAAACTGGATCTGGATACTGCATCCACTCAGCTGGCTGAAGGCGTTTATGAAGTGGTACTGCGTGTTACCGTTACCGCTTCCCTGGGTGAAGAAACGGGCTTCCTGTGCGAAGTACAGCAAGGCGGTATCTTCTCCATTGACGGTATCGATGGTAACCAACTGGCGCATTGCCTCGGTGCGTATTGCCCGAACATTCTGTTCCCTTACGCGCGTGAGTGCATCACCAGCCTGGTTTCCCGCGGTACTTTCCCGCAACTGAACCTTGCGCCGGTGAACTTTGATGCGCTGTTCATGAACTATCTGCAGCAGCAGGCTGGCGAAGGTGCTGAACAACATCAGGATGCCTGATGAACGCACGCAATGCTGAAATGACTGTGATCGGTGCCGGCTCTTACGGCACCGCTCTTGCCATCACACTGGCAAGAAATGGCCACCAGGTTGTTCTTTGGGGCCATGACCCGAAACATATTGCGACCTTACAGCATGACCGTTGTAACGCCGCTTTCCTTCCTGATGTCCCTTTTCCTGATACGCTTGCGCTGGAAAGCGATCTCGCTTGTGCTCTGGCGGCCAGCCGTAACATTCTCGTGGTTGTGCCAAGCCACGTGTTTGGCACTGTTTTACAGCAGATTAAACCGCTGATGCGCAGCGATGCGCGCATTGTCTGGGCCACCAAAGGTCTGGAAGCTGAGACGGGGCGCCTGTTGCAGGACGTGGCGCGTGAAGTGCTGGGCGATGAGATTCCTCTGGCGGTTATCTCCGGGCCGACCTTTGCGAAGGAGCTGGCGGCAGGGTTGCCAACGGCGATTTCTCTGGCGTCGACTGACCCGGTGTTTGCCGATGATCTCCAGCAATTGCTGCACTGTGGTAAAAGCTTCCGTGTCTACAGCAATCCGGATTTCATTGGCGTGCAGCTTGGCGGCGCGGTGAAAAACGTCATTGCGATTGGCGCAGGCATGTCGGACGGCATCGGTTTTGGCGCTAACGCCCGAACAGCGCTTATCACCCGTGGTTTGACCGAAATGTCACGTCTGGGCGCGGCGCTGGGTGCCGATCCTGCCACCTTTATGGGCATGGCGGGTTTAGGGGATTTGGTGCTGACCTGTACCGATAATCAGTCGCGCAACCGTCGTTTTGGTATGGCGCTGGGGCAGGGGATGGACGTGCAAACGGCGCAGGACCAGATTGGTCAGGTTGTCGAGGGCTACCGCAATACCAAAGAAGTTCGCGCTCTGGCGCATCGGTTTGGTGTCGAAATGCCAATAACCGAGGAAATTTATCAGGTATTGTATTGCGGAAAAAATGCGCGCGAGGCAGCATTGACCTTATTAGGTCGTGCGCGCAAGGACGAGCGCAGTAGTATTTAGCACATACGTCATCCTTCATGCTGCCTGGTTGTTGGCTTCGGCTGCGTACCTCAGTCATTTACTTATGTAAGCGTCTGGGGTTTCCAGCCTCGTCGTCGCGACACAGTAAGAATGATTTTGTGTTTATGTCCTCAGCCAGTTAAGCAGTGACTGGCTGAACTTATTACGTCTGGAGTAAGCAATGCCGTGTGAAGAACTGGATATCGTCTGGAATAATATTAAAGCCGAAGCCCGGGCGCTGGCGGACTGTGAGCCAATGCTGGCCAGTTTTTACCACGCAACGTTACTCAAGCATGAAAACCTGGGCAGCGCGCTAAGCTATATGCTGGCAAATAAGCTGGCATCACCGATTATGCCTGCCATCGCCATTCGTGAAGTGGTCGAGGAAGCCTATGCGGCTGACCCGGAGATGATCGCCTCAGCGGCCTGCGACATTCAGGCGGTGCGCACCCGCGATCCGGCGGTGGATAAATACTCTACGCCGCTTTTGTATCTGAAAGGTTTTCACGCGCTACAGGCGTACCGCATCGGCCACTGGCTGTGGAACCAGGGACGCCGCGCGTTGGCCATTTTCCTGCAAAATCAGGTCTCCGTATCGTTCCAGGTTGATATCCACCCGGCGGCTAAAATCGGGCGTGGCATCATGCTCGACCATGCTACAGGCATTGTGGTGGGTGAAACCGCGGTGATTGAAGATGACGTGTCGATTCTGCAGTCGGTGACGCTGGGCGGGACTGGCAAAACCAGCGGCGACCGTCACCCGAAAATCCGTGAAGGGGTAATGATTGGCGCCGGGGCGAAAATCCTCGGCAATATCGAAGTTGGCCGCGGTGCGAAAATCGGCGCAGGCTCCGTGGTGTTGCAACCTGTACCGCCGCACACCACCGCCGCAGGCGTTCCGGCGCGCATTGTCGGCAAGCCGGAATCAGACAAACCCGCGATGGATATGGATCAGCATTTTAATGGGATTAACCACGGGTTTGAGTACGGCGACGGGATTTGATTGAGTGCCCGGAGGCGATGCTACGCGCCGCCTCCGGGAGAGCGCTGATTCAGCTTCGCAATACCGCGCCAGCATATCCTAACTGGCGCCAGGCTTCATACACCACTACCGACACCGCGTTAGACAGGTTCATGCTGCGGCTGTCCGGCATCATCGGAATACGGATTTTTTGTCCTGAAGGTAGCGCGTCCAGAATCGACATCGGTAATCCGCGCGTTTCCGGGCCAAACATCAGATAATCGCCGTCCTGATAACTCACCGCGCTGTGTGCTGGCGTTCCTTTGGTGGTGAGAGCAAACAGACGTTCCGGCTTTTCGGCCTCAACAAACGCGGCATAATCATGGTGACGCTTCACGGCGGCAAACTCATGGTAATCCAGCCCGGCACGGCGCAGGCGCTTATCATCCCAGGTAAATCCCATGGGCTCGATAATGTGCAGGCGAAAGCCGGTGTTAGCGCATAAGCGGATGATGTTCCCGGTATTCGGTGGTATTTCTGGCTCGAATAAAACGATATTTAACATGCTGCCCCCTTGATAGCGGGGGGAGCATAGCAGAATTTTGCCCTCACCCTAACCCTCTCCCTGTGGCAGAGGGAACTTTCCCTCTGCCCGGTGTGAGACTGGGTGCTTTTTTCTCCCTCTCCCTGTGGGAGAGGGCCGGGGTGAGGGCATCAGGCAGCTCTTATTTAAGCCGCATCCCCCTGCGACAACGGTGCCAGCGCCGCCGGGATCTTATTCAGCTCCTGCACCAGCGAGTCTTTGCTGATTTCGCTGATGGATTTCGCGCCGGTCAGGGTCATCGCCACCCGCATCTCTTTTTCGATCAGATTCAGCAGGTTTGTCACCCCGGCGCGGCCATGTGTCGCCAGCGCGTAAAGATAAGCGCGGCCCAGCAGCACCGTATCTGCGCCAAGCGCAATCATCCGCACCACGTCCAGCCCGTTGCGAATACCGCTGTCCGCCAGAATTGCGATATCGCCTTTCACCGCATCGGCAATGGCGGGCAATGCTCGCGCGGAAGAGAGCACGCCATCAAGCTGACGCCCGCCGTGGTTCGACACCACAATCCCGTCTGCGCCAAAGCGCACCGCGTCCCGCGCATCTTCGGGATCGAGGATCCCCTTGATCACCATCGGGCCATCCCAAAACTCGCGGATCCATTCAAGGTCTTTCCAGGATATAGAGGGATCGAAATTGTTGGCCAGCCAGCCGATATAATCTTCAAGCCCGGTGGGTTTACCCAGGTAGGTCGAGATATTGCCTAAATCGTGCGGTCTGCCATGCAGACCCACATCCCACGCCCATTGTGGATGCGTTACTGCCTGCCAGTAGCGGCGCAATGCGGCGTTTTGTCCACTCATGCCGGAATGGGCATCGCGGTATCGCGCCCCGGGTGTGGGCATATCAACAGTAAAGACCAGCGTGGAACACCCCGCCGCTTTGGCGCGCTCCAGGGCGTTGCGCATAAATCCACGGTCGCGCAGAACATACAACTGAAACCACATCGGGCGCTTAATGGTCGGTGCTACCTCTTCAATCGGACAAACAGATACGGTCGATAAGGTAAACGGTATGCCTTTCGCATCCGCCGCGCCTGCCGCCTGGACTTCCCCCCGCCGCGCGTACATGCCGCATAATCCCACCGGGGCGAGCGCAACTGGCATAGACAGTTTCTCGCCAAAGAGGGTGGTCTCCGTGCTCAGCGCTGACATGTTTTTCAGCACCCGCTGGCGTAGAGCAACCTGACCCAAATCCTCCACGTTCCGACGCAGCGTGTATTCTGCATAGGCACCACCGTCAATGTAGTGGAACAGGAAGGGGGGCAGTATGCGTTGGGCGGCAGCGCGGTAGTCGCTGGCGGCGGAAATGATCATGCTGGGTCTCCAAAAGAATGCGGATGCCGTTCATTGGGCAGGCGAGTGATGCGCGCGCTGCGCGCCTGGTCTTCATCAAACTGACGAATCGTGGTGTGAACAAAACCAAGGTGCGCCATCATCGCTTCGCGGGCGCCATCGGCATCTCCGGCAAAAATGGCGTCCATAATTTCACGGTGCTGCACGGTGAGCTGCGTAAAGACCGGGGGAACCTGGTACATGCGCTGGCGGCTCTGTTTCACCGAGCTTTGCAGCAGGTCGAAAAAGCCGCGCATGGTTTGCAGCAGTACGATATTGTGCGACGCTTCGGCAATTGCCAGGTGAAAGCGGACGTCCGCTTGTGACGCAAGATCCGGGTCCTCGGCCAGGGTGGCCTCAAAGCACAGACGAATTTTTTCTTTCTCGATGGGTGTGGCGCGTAAGGCTGCATGCCAGGCGGTGCTGCCTTCAATGGCATGGCGCGCTTCAAGGATATCGAAGCTGTAATCCGGGTCATCTTCAAGCAGCGTTTTTAACGGCTGCACAATGTTCTGTTCCGACCATGCCTCATGCTGCCAGCGCACGAACGTGCCGCCGCCGTGGCGACTCAGCAAAACGCCTTCGCTGATCAGTTTTGCGATGGCTTCGCGCAGAGAGTTGCGCGACACGCCGAGTTGCAGGGCGAGCTGGCGCTCAGAGGGCAAACGCATGCCCGCCTCAAGCCCTTTTTCACGAATAAGCGTTCTGATTCGCCGGGCAACATCCTCAGAAAGCCGTTCAGCAATCGCGGTCATGGTCTGCTCCGTGTCAGTCAAATTCGGGGGAAAGTGGTACTGCCAGTTAGCGGCAGCACAATGCCATTAGCACAAGGTTAATTGGCTGTTTTGTAATGGCAATGTTAATTTTATGTGATTTTGCGGGGTGTGAAGTGACGCGCATAAATGCGTGAAGTGGTAGGGCCACTTGAAATCCATTCCATCAGGCTCTCTTGCTTGTCAGTTTGAACCTGGGTAGTGCTCAAACAAAACGCAGAGCGTTTTGAACGCCCTCAGGCGGTCCCGTAGGGATAAGCGAAGCGCAGAATCCTCACGTGCTCCGTGTACGCTCCGGTTTTTCCGCGCAGTCCAGGCTTAAACTTCCTGCGCCGATTACGCCTGATAGGATGGATTTTTATGCAGAAAAAGGGCTCCCCTTCGATGAAGAAGGGGAAGCGGGATCAGAAATCGGTTTTCGAGAAGCCTGTCATCTCTTTGAGGCCCATTTCGCGGCCCAGCGCGGTCATCGGGTGCACAACAATAATACCCCGCACGCTTTTTTTCAGCTTGCCCAGATCGGCCTGCTCTTTTTTGGTGATGGCGCGCTTGAACGGCATGCTTACCAGCTTTTGTGCTTCTTTACTGAGTTTCTGGCTGTACTGGCCACGCAGACGTTCAATTTCAGTTTCGATAGTCGCTTTTTCTTTCTCCAGCTCCGCATATTTTTCGGCGGATTCCACCAGCGACAAACCGGCCTGCTGGTGACGGATAGCGTCCAGACGGTCACTCAGGCGTTTAATTTCGTTCTTTTCAACTTCTTTCATAGGAATGTATTTCTGCAGATTAAAATATAAGGATACCGCATTGCGGCGAACAACCCCAGAAAAGCACGGAAACACTAAAAGTATCCCGCATGCAGGTCCATCTTTGTTTTACGGTTGGGCAAAAAGGAGAGGAGAAAATGGCTAAATTAGGTGACTACACCCCACAAATCATCGATAAAGCGATCGATTTTATGGCTTCAAGCCAGGCGTTCCGTGAGTACCTGGCGCATCAGCATAAGAAAGACCGTGTTCCTGATGATATTCCCACAGATAAGGTCGATATGTACCGTGAAAGGCTGGAATATTATCGCCAGCTTTATCGGCCTGCATGTGTTCATGAAGAAGAGACAGAGTAAGCTTATTTCTGGAATGCTTTTTTCAGGCTGATTCGGGAAATCAACTCCGTCAGGGAAAGCACCATGGTTGAACGAACGACCTGCTGGTAACGCTGTTTTTGCATAGCAAACAGGTCGGGGTCGCTGGTATCAAAGGGCGGTGTTGCAGGCAGCGCCGCCACGCAGTGCAGTTCGCCAAACGGCCCCAGGATTTCATCATCCGTGAAGGCGTATTCAGTGCCGTCGTGATTCAGTTCTTCACGTAACGCCATCAACAATTCCGCATCTTCATACTCATGCCGACTGATTACGCCAAGCCCATAAATCAGTTTTAAGCGCACGGACAAATTGCCCAGCGGTCCATCTCCGTCAAGCAACGGCTCTACAGCATATTTCACTGCATAGTCGTCTTTGCGGAAGACCTGAAGCACCAGGATATTCACCGCCTCGGTCAATAACTCGACGGCGGCAATCAGAAAGCTTCGTACGGTTTTGCCAGCATTCAGACGCTCGAGCACACGGTTTTCGAAAGCCTGTGTTAGTTCCATTATTGCCTGCATATCTGACAATCTTGTTAACAGGCGCGGGATGTCCCGCGCCAAACTCGGCATCATGCCTTTGCGTTGTATGCGTTAACAGCTTCGGCTACCACGTCGCTTGCTGCGTCCAGACCGGAGATCTGCACCAGCGCGGCCTGTGGGCCTTTTTCTTCAATTAAGGTCGCTAATTCCTGCGCCTGTGGATCCTGTTCACTGCGGTAATGCATGGCAGCGGCGATACCTTTTACCAGGTTCGCGTGCGGTAAACCATATTCCAGCGTGCCGAGCAGCGGTTTGATCAGACGATCGCCTGCGCTCAGTTTACGCAGCGGCTGACGACCTACGCGCTCAACATCATCTTTCAGGTATGGGTTCTCAAAACGACCAAGGATTTTTTCGATATACGCGGCGTGTTTGGCAGCATCGAAGCCGTAGCGCTTGATCAGAACCGCGCCACTCTCTTCCATTGCGCCTTTCACCACTGCACGGATGCTGTCATCCAGAATGGCGTCGCGAATGGTCTGATGACCGGTCTGTTGTCCAAGGTACGCGGTTATAGCATGCCCGGTGTTCAACGTGAAGAGCTTGCGCTCAACAAACGCCATCAGATTGTCGGTTAATTCCATGCCTGGAATGTTTGGCAGGTCGCCAACAAATTGGGTTTTATCAACAATCCACTCGCTAAAGGTTTCTACGGTTACTTCCAGCGGATCGTTAGTTGCAGATTCAGAAGGCGGAACAATGCGGTCCACTGCGGAATCAACGAAGCCGACATGGGCTTCAACCCACGCTTTATCTTCTGCTGCCAGCGCATTGAACACATGGCCTTTTAACTGAGAGGTGCCGCGCACCATGTTCTCACAGGCGATGATATTCAGCGGGGCTTCTACGCCCTGCGCTTTACGTTTTGCCAGGCCTTTGGCGATGGCCGGGGCGATACGCTCCAGAACCACCGGACCAACGGCGGTTGTCACCAGATCAACAGAGGCAATCAGATCAACCACATCGTCGCCGATGCTGCTCACCGCATTGACGCCGGAAACGGTGTCTACCTGCTCTTTTTCACCAACAACGTGAACCTGATAGCTATGACGGGCATTAAGGGCGTCGAGAACCACCTGATTAACATCGGCGAATGTCAGCGTAATCCCCGCGTCAGCCAGCAGTTTGCCGATGAAGCCACGTCCGATATTACCTGCGCCAAAATGTAATGCTTTCATAGAATTAACCTTAATCAATGTTTTTACCCGAGAGGGCTGGGGTGAGGAACCACGTGAAATTATCCTCACCCTAACCCTCTCCCTGAGGGAGAGGGGAGGTGTCTCCCGGATGCGCTTCGCTTATCCGGGACCAGGGTTACGCTTTCAGCAGCGCCAGCACTTCTTCAACGCTGTTGGTATTTGCCAGACGCTCGATAACGGTTTCATCATCCAGTGCGTTGGTCAGGCTGGTAATCACCTGAATGTGCTCGTTATTGCGCGCAGCGATACCGATAACCAGACGGGCGATGTCATCCTCTTCTTCACCGAAGCGCACGCCTTGCGGGTACTGGCAGAATACTACGCCGGTTTTCAGCACGCGATCTTTCGCTTCAACGGTGCCGTGCGGTACCGCGATGGACTCACCCAGGTAAGTCGGGGTCAGTTTTTCGCGTTCCAGCATCGCTTCAACGTATTCCGGCTGAACATAACCGCCTTTCACCAGTTGTTCGCCGGCAAAACGGATAGCTTCTTCTTTGTTACTGGCTGTACGACCCAGGAACACATTGTCTGCGCCCAGCTTGAACAGGTTGCTGTCGCCAGCGTCAAAACTATCCTGCAAGCTGGTCTGAACCTTTACGCTATTGTCCACGTGGCGCTGTGCGGCAACCAGGCGTTCAGTCAGGTTGGTGTACAGGCCGCTGTCCAGGAAGTTGGTCAGCGAAATATGCTGTGCCTGAGGAGCCTGACGCATAGCGCGCTCGGTCAGGTCACGGTGCGTAATCACCAGGTCAACGTCAGACGGCAGGCTGTTGATAGCGCTGTTGGTCACAGAGATGTTGGTCAGACCGGCATCCTGAACTTTCTTACGCAGCACACCGGCACCCATTGCGCTGGAGCCCATACCGGCATCACACGCAACGATGATTTTACGAACGTGGCTCAGGTCGTTGGTCACGTCGCCAGCGGCCAGCGGGGTAGCGCCTTTAGACTGTGCTTTCATGTCCTGTACACGACGGGTAGCCGCTTCGATATCGTCATCTTCTTCTTTCACTTTGCTGGTTTTCAGCAGAATCGCGGAGATAACGAAGGAGACGATCAGCGCAGCAAAGATAGCCACGAGGTTCGCGAAGTAAGTGCCTTTCGGTGTCATTGCCAGTACGGCCAGGATGGACCCCGGAGAAGCCGGAGAAACCAGGCCGCCGTTCAGCACGCTCAGCGTGAACACGCCAGTCATACCGCCGAGGATTACCGCCAGCAGCAGACGTGGGTTCATCAGCACGTACGGGAAGTAAATTTCGTGGATACCGCCCAGGAAGTGGATGATAGCCGCGCCGCCAGCAGACTGACGAGCACTACCACGACCAAAGAACATGTACGCCAGCAGAACGCCCATCCCCGGACCCGGGTTGGCTTCGATCAGGAAGAAGATAGACTTGCCGAGGTCATGAGACTGCTGAATACCCAGCGGCGAGAAGATACCGTGGTTGATGGCGTTGTTGAGGAACAGGATTTTCGCCGGTTCAACAAAGATAGACGCCAGCGGCAGCATGTCGTGCGCCACCATGAAGTTAACGCCAGCAGCCAGGCCTTTGGACAGAACTTCAACCGCAGGGCCGATGCCTTTAAACGCCAGCAGTGCCAGAATCATACCGATGATGCCAGCGGAGAAGTTATTCACCAGCATTTCGAAACCGGATTTGATCTTACCGTCTACAGCGGCGTCGAATTTCTTGATGCACAGACCGCCCAGAGGACCGGCAACCATTGCACCAAGGAACATCGGCATATCAGCACCGACGATAACACCCATGGTGGTGATTGCACCTACCACACCACCACGATCGCCACCCACCAGACGACCACCGGTAAAACCGATCAGCAGCGGCAGCAGGAAAGTAATCATTGGGCCGACGAGTTTCGCCAGCGTTTCGTTTGGTAACCATCCTGTAGGAATAAACAATGCGGTAATAATACCCCACGCGATAAACGCGCCGATATTGGGCATTACCATGTTGCTGAGGAAGCGACCAAAGCTTTGCACTCTGATCTTGATATCGGATGACATAAAACACCCCTTCTTATGTTTGCTATCTCACAGGCCGGAAGCCCGAGGTTTTGTTGTTAACGTGGCGGCAGAGGTAGCCGGACCCATGATCTGTGCTGCGAAATCTCGCACCGAATCGATGAACTGTCCAGATGGTGCTAATTTGTGTGATAAAGATCACGTTAATGCAGGGGGTATACCATCCAATGAAGTGATCTTAGTCACAAAAATTATGTGTAAAAAAAGAACAAAGGCTAAAATTTCACCGCCATGCGCCTGTTAATGTGATGTTAATCACAATTGTTAGCGGTGAGTTTGTTGTTTGTTTGTGATCTAAATCACAAGATATTTTTGCCAGGAGTTTTCCGAGTGTGATCGGTCGCAAACTGTGGTTTTTCCTGGCCTGAGCCACTGTAATTCCCTTTCACTTTTCGCGTGGCTGCGAAGGCAAGACGTAACGCACTATAGTCAGAGCAGTTTTCACATTTATGAAATGGTCAGCGCGCGCTTTGGTCGGGTAGTACATACTTACTGTTTTGTTGGCGAAGAGGAGAAGGCAATGAAACTTATCGGCAGCTATACCAGCCCTTTTGTACGAAAAATATCGGTCATCCTGCTTGAGAAGGGCATCACCTTCGAATTTGTGAATGAACAACCCTACAACGCTATTAACGGCGTGGCGCATTACAACCCGTTGGGAAAAGTACCGGCCCTGGTAACCGATGACGGTGAAGTGTGGTACGACTCGCCGATCATTGCCGAATATATCGACCTGTTGGGTATCGCTCCGGCCATGCTGCCTGCCGATCCCAAAGCCGCGCTGAAAATTCGTCAGATTGAAGCGCTGGCGGACGGTATCATGGATGCGGCGCTGGTTTCCGTGCGTGAGCAGGCGCGTCCGGTGGCCCAGCAATCGGAAACGGAGCTCTCACGCCAGCGCGAAAAAATCAATCGCGGCCTCGACACCCTGGAGAGCTATATCAACGAAGGGGCATTACGCGTTGATGAGATGAACCTCGCCACTATCGCCATTGCCTGCGCCATTAGCTATCTCAATTTCCGCCGTGTCTCCCCTGGCTGGTGTGTGGATCGTCCGCAATTGGTTAAAATGGTGGAAAATCTCTTTCAGCGTGAAAGCTTTGCGCGCACAGAACCGCCAAAGGATTGACGCCCGTTATGTCAGGCTGAACCAAGTCGCTGTACAATCCCCCTCATGTCGAATCCCTCTCCCATCGGGAGAGGGCAACCCTCAGCCAGGCCATTTCATGACAACGGAAAATCACTCGCTTTACAGCCAGATCCCCTCAACCGATCGCCTGTTACGTGATGAGGCGTTCACTCTGTTACTGACCGAATTTGGGCACAACCGTGTGGCGCAGACGCTGCGTCAGTTGCAGGACGAAGCCCGTGATGACATCCGCCTGCGCCAGGCACTGCCCGCCTGGTGTAATGACTGGGCACAGGCAACGTACCAGCGCTTGTGGGATGAAAATGCCAGCGCGCTGCGCCCGGTTATCAACCTGACGGGCACCGTGTTACACACCAATCTTGGGCGCGCGTTGCAGGCGCAAGCGGCGATCGACGCCGTCGCGCAGGTGATGCGTTCACCCGTGACGCTGGAGTATTCGCTGGATGACGCCGGGCGCGGGCACCGCGACCAGGCGCTCGCCGATATGCTCTGCCGCCTGACGGGCGCGGAGGATGCCTGCATCGTCAATAACAATGCAGCGGCGGTTCTTCTGATGCTGGCGGCAACGGCCAGTGGTAAAGAAGTGGTGGTCTCCCGTGGCGAGCTGGTGGAGATCGGCGGCGCGTTTCGCATTCCGGATGTCATGCGCCAGGCGGGCTGCTTTCTGCATGAAGTCGGCACCACCAATCGCACCCATGCGAAAGATTATCGTGAGGCGGTCAACGACAATACCGCGCTGCTGATGAAGGTTCATACCAGCAACTATCACATTGAAGGCTTTACCAAAACGGTAGACGAAGCGGAGCTGGTGACGCTCGGTGATGAGTTAAATGTGCCGGTGATTGCGGATTTAGGCAGCGGCTCGCTGGTGGATTTAAGTCTCTATGGTTTGCCAAAAGAGCCGATGCCGCAGGAACTGATTGCCGCAGGCGTGAGTCTGGTGAGTTTTTCCGGCGATAAACTGCTTGGCGGCCCGCAGGCGGGCATCATTGTGGGAAAAAAAGCGCTGATCGCGCAGTTGCAGCGCCACCCGCTCAAGCGTGCGCTGCGGGCAGATAAAATGACGCTGGCGGCACTGGAAGCGACGCTGCGTCTGTATCTGCACCCGGAAAAGCTGCGGGACAATTTACCCACCCTGCGTTTGCTGACGCGAAAACCAGACGAGATTCGCCAGCAAGCGTTGCGCCTTGCCGGGGTGCTTGCCGACCATTACGATGCGTTTGACCTGCGTGTGGAAGCGTGTTTATCGCAAATCGGCAGCGGTTCCCTGCCAGTGGACAGGCTGCCCAGCGCCGCGCTGACTTTTACCCCGCGTGACGGCAGCGGGCGTCGCCTGGAAGCGCTTGCGGCATCCTGGCGTAACCTGCCAGAGCCGGTGCTGGGGCGGATCTCTGATGGCCGCTTATGGCTGGATTTACGCTGTCTTGAGAATGAACCCCGATTTCTGGAGATGTTGTTGAAATGATTATTGCCACCGCCGGGCACGTCGACCACGGCAAAACGACATTACTACAGGCCATTACCGGCGTGAATGCTGACCGTTTGCCGGAAGAGAAAGCGCGCGGTATGACCATCGATCTTGGCTATGCCTACTGGCCGCAGCCGGATGGCAGCGTGCCAGGCTTTATTGATGTGCCGGGCCACGAGAAGTTTCTGTCCAATATGCTCGCAGGTGTGGGCGGTATCGACCATGCGCTGCTGGTGGTGGCCTGCGACGATGGCGTGATGGCGCAAACCCGCGAGCATCTGGCTATTTTGCAACTCACCGGTAACCCGGCGCTGACTGTTGCGCTGACCAAAGCCGATCGCGTGGATGAGGCGCGTATTGATGCCGTCCGCCACGAGGTACTGGCGACGTTAAATGACTTTGGCTGGAAAGAGGCGGCGCTGTTTGTGACGGCGGCAACCGAAGCGCGTGGCATTGACGAACTGCGCGCGCACCTGCTGCAACTGCCTGCACGTGCGCATCCGCAGCATCAACGTTTTCGCCTGGCGCTCGACCGGGCGTTTACGGTGAAAGGGGCGGGGCTGGTGGTGACCGGAACCGCGCTGTCGGGTGAAGTGCGTGTGGGCGATACGCTGTGGCTGACCGGGGTGAATAAGCCGATGCGCGTGCGCGGATTGCATGCCCAAAATCAGCCGACCGAGCGGGCGTATGCCGGGCAACGCATCGCCCTGAATATCGCCGGTGATGCGGAAAAAGAGGCCCTGACCCGTGGGGACTGGCTGCTTTCCGTCACGCCGCCCGAACCTTCGGAGCGTGTCATTGTGGCGCTGCAAACCCATACGCCGTTGACCCAGTGGCAACCGCTGCATATTCACCACGCTGCGAGTCATATCACCGGGCGCGTATCATTGCTGGATAACAACCTGGCGGAGCTGGTGCTCGATACGCCGTTATGGCTGGCAGACAACGACAGACTGGTGCTGCGGGACATTTCCGCGCGTGAAACGCTGGCAGGCGCGCGCGTGGTGGCGTTGCACCCACCGCGTCGCGGCAAGCGCAAACCGGAGTATCAGCAGTGGCTTGGCGCACTGGCGGCAACAGAAAGCGATGCGCAGGCGCTGGCCGTGCATCTGCAACGCGGGGCGGTGAACCTTCCGGCCTTTGCCTGGGCGCGGCAGTTGAACGATGCCGGGCTTGAGGCGTTGGTGAACGAACCTGGGTTTATTCGTGCGGGAGACAACCTGCTCAGTGCGCCCGTGGCCGCAGGCTGGCAGCGTAAATTGCTGGCGACGCTTGCCCAATATCACGATCAGCATGCGGATGAACCCGGCCCTGGACGCGAGCGTTTACGGCGTATGGCGCTGCCGATGGAAGATGAAGCGCTGGTGCTGACGCTGATTGAGCAGATGCGCGACAGCGGCGAGATCCACAGCCACCACGGCTGGCTGCATCTGCCGGATCATAAAGCGGGCTTTACCGACGAGCAGGCCGCCATCTGGCAGCGTGCCGAGCCGTTGTTCGGCGACGAACCCTGGTGGGTGCGTGATTTAGCGCGTGAGACGGGCGCGGATGAGCAGGCGATGCGCAGCGTGTTGCGCCAGGCGGCACAACAAGGGCTGATAACGGCGATCGTCAAAGATCGTTATTACCGCAACGATCGGATTGTCGCTTTCGCGAGTATGATCCGCGACCGCGATCCGATTCACGGTTCGACCAGCGCAGCGGATTTCCGCGACACCCTTAACGTCGGGCGTAAGCTGGCGATTCAGATCCTGGAATACTTCGACCGCATCGGTTTTACCCGCCGTCGCGGCAATGACCACGTGCTGCGCGATAAAGCGCTGTTTACGAAATAGCCTGCCCCCCGGTGGCGCTTGCGCTTACCGGGGCTACGGGGATTGTAAAGGGGAACGCGGTGTTCCCCTTTACCCGTTCACGTGTCCGGAGGTGACATTTCGCCATGAACATAAGGTGAACGGAACCCACCTTCCGAGCCGCATATTCCCCTCACCCCAACCCTCTCCCCGGGGGAGAGGGAGAAAACCGGGTGTAGCCAAGATAAGGCGTTTGCGCCGCCATCCGGGGTTACGACCGGGTGGGGAACAGACTGAATGACAGGGAATATTCGCCATTCCTCCGGTCCACGATCCCGATTGTCTATACTCGATAAAACAACACGGGAGGAAAATATGGCCACACATCACCAGTCCGATGACCAACACACCAAAGATGTTAAAGACGCGCCAAACAAACAGGGAGAAATCCCTCGTAAGCGCGATGACAGCAAGGACGACCAGAAAGACCCTTTTAAAGCGAGCTAAAGGCAAACATATGTAGCCGCAATGACCGGACACACAGAGTCTGCTAGCATAGCGGCCTGCAACTACTCAGAGATAACACCGTGACCGCCTTTTCAACCTTAAATGCTTTGCCCGCTGAACTCCTCGCCAACCTTGATGAGCTGGGTTATCACTCCATGACCCCGGTCCAGGCGGCGGCATTGCCGGCGATCCTTGAAGGGAAAGACGTGCGCGTACAGGC
This sequence comes from Phytobacter sp. SCO41, assembly GCF_003073275.1. Lineage (NCBI taxonomy): Bacteria > Pseudomonadati > Pseudomonadota > Gammaproteobacteria > Enterobacterales > Enterobacteriaceae > Phytobacter > Phytobacter sp. SCO41. Next base: position 151,613 of record NZ_CP027225.1, read on the forward strand.
GCAGACCGGCAGCGGCAAAACCGCCGCTTTTGGCTTAGGATTGCTGCAGCACATCGATGCCAGCCAGTTTGTGACCCAATCTCTGGTGCTATGCCCAACGCGTGAGCTGGCCGACCAGGTCGCCAAAGAGCTTCGTCGTCTGGCGCGTTATCTGCCCAACATTAAAATTCTGACCTTGTGCGGCGGTGTGCCCTTTGGTGCACAGCGCGATTCGCTCCAGCATGCGCCGCATATCATCGTCGCCACGCCGGGTCGTCTGCTGGATCATCTGGAAAAAGCCACCGTCACCCTGGACGCCCTGAAAACGCTGGTCCTGGATGAAGCCGATCGCATGCTCGATATGGGCTTTAGCGACGCCATTGACGCCATCCTGCGTCATGCGCCGGAACGTCGTCAGACGCTGCTCTTTTCCGCCACCTGGCCTGCGGCTATTGCGGCCATCAGTACCCGTTTCCAGCGCGATCCGCAAACCATTGAAATCGACTCGGTCGAAGCCTTACCGGCGGTGGAACAGCACTTCTATGAAGTCTCGCGCCGGGAAAAAATCCCGCTGCTGCTGAGTCTGTTAAGCAAGCATCAGCCAGCTTCCTGTGTGGTGTTCTGCAACACCAAAAAAGATTGCCAGGAAGTGTGCGATGCGCTGAATGAGCGTAATCAGAGCGCGCTGGCGCTGCATGGCGATATGGAACAGCGTGACCGCGACCAGACGCTGGTGCGCTTTGCCAACGGCAGTAGCCGTGTTCTGGTGGCTACCGACGTCGCCGCGCGCGGGCTGGATATCAAAGCGCTGGAAATGGTCATCAACTACGAGCTGTCCTGGGACCCGGAAGTGCACGTACACCGCATTGGCCGTACCGCGCGTGCCGGGCAGAGCGGTATGGCGCTTAGCCTGTGCGCACCGGAAGAAGCGCAGCGTGCGGCTATTCTCGGTGAAATGCTGGCTATTTCGCTCGACTGGCAATCCCCGGTTATCAGCAACAACATCAAGCCGCTGGAAGCGGAGATGGCGACCCTGTGCATCGATGGCGGTAAGAAAGCCAAAATGCGCCCCGGTGATATTCTGGGCGCACTGACCGGTGATATTGGCCTGGATGGCGCGGATATCGGCAAGATTGATATGCACCCGATGCATGCCTATGTTGCCGTGCGTCAGTCCGTGGCAAAACAGGCCTGGAAGCAACTCCAGCAGGGCAAAATCAAAGGCAAAGCCTGCCGGGTGCGTCTGCTCAAGTAAGACGGTGAACGGTAACCCGGATAAGGCGTTACGCCGACATCCGGGACATTCCGGCGATTACGGCATCCGGTTACCTTTCCTCGTTAACCCAAATCCGCATCTCCCCTTCGCCGCGATTTGCCCAGGAGAACCACGGAATAAAGGTCAGCGTCTGCGCCTGACGTTCGCCTGGCGTTTTGTCATAACGCCACAGAGCCTGCTGCCCCGCGTCAGCCGCTGTTTGTTTATAGCCCTGCGCCTGAATCAGCATTTTATGGGCGAAAATCCCCTTACCCTCAAAAACGCTGAATGTCGCCTGCGGTGAGAGCCACAGATTATGCAGCTCTTCCCCGTTGTCCGCCTGCTCCAGACAGTAAACCAGCGGCCCGCGCTGAATCGCCACTTTACCCGCCACATGACGCAGCAGCGGATTGCCATAAACCCGGCGTACCGGCATTGGCAGGGTGAGCGTCAGGGTATCGCCCTCCTGCCAGCGGCGCTGAATATGCAAATAGCCTTTACGGATATCGCTGGCCACCTCCGCGCCGTTCAGCGTGATGTGCGGATCGGCGCACCAGTCCGGCAGACGCAGCGCCAGCGTGTGGTCAACCGCCTGCGGCGACTCGATGGTAATGGTGACCTGCTCCTGCCACGGATAGTTGCCGCTGATCCGCAGCCGCAGCGCCTGGCCGCCCACCGGGATCTCCACGCTATTGCCAACGTAGAGGTTGATATAAAGCGCATCTTCGCGCGGAGTGTAGAGATAATGGCCGAGCGAGGTGAGCACGCGGGCGATATTCGGGGGGCAGCAGGCACAGCCAAACCAGCGCTGACGAACCGGTTTCACATGGTCATAGATATGGTTGAATTTCAGTGACTTCGGGTGCACTTCCAGCGGGTTAACGTAGAAGAAGTGCTTCCCGTCCAGTGCCATGCCGCCGAGCACCGTATTGTAGAGCGCACGCTCCATCACATCGGCGTACTGGCTGTCGGCCTCCATCTCCAGCATTCTGCGGGCGAACATCATCAGCCCAATGGAGGCACAGCTTTCGGCATACACCGTATCGTTGGGTAGATCGTAATCGCTGCTGAACGCCTCGCCGCTGCTCTGCGAGCCGATGCCGCCGGTGATGTAAAGCTGGCGCTGCGCCATATTGTTCCATAGCCGCAGGCAATCCTGACGCTTCCCTTCGTCCTGGCTTAAGCGCGCCAGGTGGGCCACGCCGGTCATCAGGTAGACGAAGCGTACCGCGTGGCCGATAGCCGTTTGCTGTTCGGCTAACGGCTGGTGTGCCTGACTGTAGGCTTTGTCTTTGACCATCCACGCCGGGCCGTAGGTATGCCAGTAAGAGGTCCGCCCGCGCTTTTCATATTCGACATCGTAGAAATGCGGCTGCGTGCCACGCTGCTCAACAAAGTAATTCACCAGCGCCAGATAGCGCGGCTCCTGAGTAACTTCGTACAAACGCATCAGCGCCAGTTCGATCTCCGGATGCCCTGGGTAGCCGTGCAACTGCTGTTCACCGGGGCCGAAGACCGAATCGATATGATCCGCCAGGCGGCAGACCACCTCCAGCAGACGGCGTTTCCCGGTGCCCTGAAAATAAGCCACCCCCGCCTCAATCATATGCCCGGCGCAATAGAGCTCATGGCATTCGGCCAGGTTGGTCCAACGGTCCTGCGGCGCTTTGACCGTGAAATAGGTGTTGAGGTAACCATCGTCACACTGGGCTGCGGCGACCAGCTCGATCACCTCATCGGCGGTCTTCTCCAGTTCCGCATCCGGCTTCTGGCACAGTGACCAGGCCACCGCTTCCAGCCACTTGGCGACGTCGCTGTCCTGAAAGACCATGCCGTAAAACTCCCCCTCCTGCAGCCCGGCGGCGATACGAAAGTTTTCAATCGCATGGCTGGGGTCGGCTTCGGCGATACGGTCATTCAGCGCATCCCACTGGTAGGGAATAACAACCTCGCGCACCAGTTGTTGATACTGGCCGAGAAAAGCATCGCTGACTTTCAGTTTGTGCAGATCGACTTCCATTACAGACTCCTTAAGACTGAACATGACGCTGGCGCAGATCGGTGGCAATACGCGCCATCATGGGATTGTTGAGCTTGCAGGCGCGGATAGCGAACGCCAGCAGCAGGTGGAACAGGGCAGGCAGCAGCGTCTCCATTGCGGTGATGCCTTGTAACGAAGCGGGTGTCTGATTTCCTGCGCCGGGCTGATAGGCGACGAAAACGAACACCAGGCTGATGATGACGGCGCTGGACGCCCACGCGAGCTTGATGCAGAAGAGGTTGAAGGCGAAGTTCATACCGGACGAACGCACGCCGGTCTTCCACTCGCCGTAATCATCGGCGAAGGCCATCAGTGAGAAATGCAGCGGCAGGGTAAAGCCGAGGATCACGCCATTGCCCAGAATGACCGCCAGCCACAGGGTCTGCCAGGCCGGTCCGGTAGGCAGGAGCCACATCATCACCGACAGCGCGGCCAGCACGAGGTTGGTGTAGTAGTAGAATTTCACCGTGTCGAAGCGTTTTGACAGCGGGTTAACCAGCACCGAGCCAAGAATCGAGGCAAAGGTCACCATGGTGAAAAATAGCGAGGTATAACCGGTGCTGCCTTGCAGTACATAGGTGATGAAGTACATGTAGCCGCCGCCGCGAATGTTGAACACATTGATCAGCAGGAAAGACATCAGCAGCATCAGTAACAACTGGTCGTTTCTACGCAGCCCCGCCAGATGTTCACGCAGGGTGAATTTACCCATCGTCGACAGCGGCACCCGTTCGCGCACCCAGAAGAAACAGCACAGGAACATCACCACGGCGATGGCGCACAGCACGCCGACACCGAGCTGATAACCCTGCGCGGCATTCCCTTTACCCAAGGAGGAGACCAGCCACGGCAGGCCAACTGAGACCAGAAAACCCGCCACGCCACAGAGCACAAAACGCCAGGACTGACAGGAGATCACTTCGCTATGACGCGTGGTCATCGTATTGATCAGCGCGCAGTAGGGCACGTTGATGGCGGTATAACCCACAGAAAGCAGAAGATAAGTGCCAAACGCCCAGGCAATTTTCACGTTCATGCTGGCATCGGGGACGGTGAAGGTCAGCACGCCGATAATGCCAATAGGCAGGGCAATCCATAGCTGCCAGGGGCGAAAACGGCCCCAGCGACTTTGGGTGCGGTCAGCGATGATCCCCATTACCGGGTCGGATATGGCATCGAATACACGTAATGCCATAAACAGTGTGCCGACCAGCGCCGGGGTTAAGCCAAAAATATCGGTATAAAAAAAGGTCAGGAAATTCATGATTAAGCAGGTAATTACCGTTCCGCCTGCGTCACCCAACCCATAGCCTATTTTTTCACGTACGGATAATTTATCGTCCAGCGCTTTTTGCGCTGAATCGGTATTGGAAATTAATGTTGAAGTCATGGAAAACGCCTCACGGATATTCCAAAAGTAACCCGCTTATTTGCAGATTTTGTTGTGTAGTTTGCAAAGTACGTTATTTATTTTGCATTGAATTGACCACACAACAAGGGAAGGGAAAAGTACAAAAAGATGACGATTCCGACCTGATGCGCAAAGTGTGATTTTGATCCGGCGCGGGGCTTATATTTCGTTAATAATCAAAAACAAGATGCAGTGTAATGGCTCTCCTGTAGCGAGAATTGACATATTTATGCTTGAATTATCCATAATATTTCCGCTTCGTGTGCAAAATGGCGGCTTATTTATCTCGCGCGGTGTGGGAAGCCATCCGTCACGGACTCTGCATTCCTGGGAGGTGATTTTCGTCGAAAAGGGGACATTAACGATCCGCGAAGAAGAGAAACTCTTTACGGTTAATGCCGGCGAAACACTTTTACTCTGGCCGCAACGACGACATGTTGGCGTAGGGGAATTTCCGGCAGATCTTAAATTCTACTGGCTGCATTTTGAATTAACGGCTGCGGTGGAAAAAACAGGACAAAACAGTGTGCTTATGTTGCCGCAACATACAGCTTTAAATGATCCGCAATATATGACGGCGTTATTTCGCCAGTTTTTACATGAGCAGGAAAATGTCCATCGCAGCGTGGCAATGGAATGTATTTTACTGCTGATTCTGCAACAAATATCAGCCTCTGCGCTCAGCGAGCGTGCCGTGGATAATCCAGGAATGGCGCTCGCCTGGAAAGCCCGGCAAATGATTGGTACGCAATTTCATCTGCCGATTTCGGCCTCGACGCTGGCAAAAGAGCTGCACTGCAACGCCGACTACCTGGGGCGGGTGTACCGGCGCGCCTTTCGTCTGCCGCTGACCGAAGCCATTCATCGCCAGCGAGTACGGGCGGCGGAAAAATTACTGATCAGCGACTCGTTATCGTTAAAAGAGGTGGCGGGGCAGTGTGGGTTTCATGATGTGGGCTATTTCCGGCAGATTTTTCGCAAACACACCGGGCTGACGCCCGCCGCATGGAAGCGGCGGTATTGTAAGGAGCATATTAATTCGGGGTGAATGTTTTGATGTGGTGCGGTCTGATGCCCTCACCCCGGCCCTCTCCCACAGGGAGAGGGAGAAACCGGAGCGCTCACCCCGGCCCAGCAAACCGGTGCTAAGGTGCAACCGGGCTCGATCGGTTCCCTCTCCCACAGGGAGAGGGAGAAACCGGAGCCCTCACCCCGGCCCAGTAAACCGGTGCTAAGGTGCAACCGGGCTCGATCGGTTCCCTCTCCCACAGGGAGAGGGAGAAACCGTAACCCTCACCCTGGCCCAGTAAACCGGTGCTAAGGTGCAGCCGGGCTCGATCGATTCCCTCTCCTCTGGGGAGAGGGTTAGGGTGAGGGGCCCAGACCGCAGAAAACTTACTGCCCGTAGTAGGCGTTCGCGCCGTGCTTACGCAGATAGTGCTTATCCAACAATTCAGACTGCATATCCGGCAACTGCGGCGCCAGTTGACGGGAGAACAGGCCCATATAGGCGCACTCTTCCAGCACCACCGCGTTGTGCACCGCATCCGCCGCGTTTTTGCCCCAGGCGAACGGGCCGTGGGAGTGCACCAGCACGGCCGGAACCTGCATCGGGTTCAGGTCGCGCGCTTCAAAGGTCTTGATGATCACTTCGCCGGTTTCGTATTCGTACTCGCCGTTGATTTCCTCGGTCGTCATCAGGCGCGTGCAGGGAATGGTGCCGTAGAAGTAGTCCGCGTGCGTGGTACCCCAGGCGGGCAGATCCAGACCCGCCTGCGACCAGATCGTCGCGTGGCGGGAGTGGGTATGCACAATGCCGCCAATCTCTGGGAAGCGACGATACAGCGCCAGGTGCGTTGGCGTATCAGAAGAGGGCTTTTTACTGCCGTCGACCACGTTGCCAGTGGCGATATCCACCACCACCATATCCTCGGCTTTCATCACGTCGTACTCCACGCCGGACGGTTTAATCACCATCAGTTTGCGGGTTTCATCGACGGCGCTGACGTTTCCCCAGGTAAAGGTGACAAGCCCGTGTGCGGGTAGCGCCAGGTTTGCCGCCAGCACCTCGGCTTTCAGTTGCTCTAACATACGAATCCTCCTTCCTGCATACGGGCTTCAATCCAGCGACGGGCCTGGATGATCTCCAGCACCGGCTCTTTGGCTTTTTCGGTCCACATCTCAATCAGAAATGCGCCGCGATAATTCAGGTTCTGCAACGTGCTGAACACATTGACGAAATCCACACAGCCTTCGCCAAACGGCACATCACGGAACTGACCTGGGCTGGTTTCGGTGACGGGCTGCGTGTCTTTCAGGTGAATAGCTGCGATACGGTCGATACCGAGCGCCAGCTCTGCCGGTACGTCGTTACCCCAGGCGCTGAGGTTGCCCACGTCCGGGTAGACGGTGAACCACGGTGAAGCGAGCATCTCGTCCCATTTTTTCCATTTGGTAATAGAGTTCATAAACGCGGTATCCATGATCTCCACGGCCAGCATGACCTGTGCGCCTGCGGCCTGCTCAACGGCCCATGCCAGCCCTTCGGCGAAACGCTGCTGAGTGCCCGCGTCATGCTCTTCGTAATAGACGTCGTAGCCCGCAAGCTGAATGGTGCGGATACCTAAGTCACGCGCCAGTTTGATGGCTTTGGTCATGATGTCGCGGGCACGTTCGCGCACGGTTTCATCGCGGCTGCCGAACGGGAAGCGACGATGGGCGGAAAGGCACATCGACGGAATCGACACATTGGTTTCCAGCATCGCTTCCACTAACGAGGCGCGCTGGGCGGTGGTCCATTCGAGTCGCGAGAGGCGCTCGTCGGTTTCGTCGACGGACATTTCCACGAAGTCGAATCCGCAGCTTTTAGCCAGAACCAGACGCTCCGGCCAGGATAAGTCTTTCGGTAACGCTTTTTCATAAATACCTAACGGATGGTTGCGCATGTTTACGCTCCCCAGATGTCGTGGATGCGGGCGTGGAATTCTTCGGCGACCTGCTGCGGATTCGCCGCACCAGACAGCGCGCGTCCGGCAATGAACGCCTTCACATTGATCTCTTTAAATAACGGCAAATCGGCAGGGGTGATGCCGCCGGTAATGGAGAGTTCGAGGCCAATATCGGACAGCGCTTTCATGCGTGCCAGGTCCGCTTCACCCCACTGCTGGCCGCTCGCCTGCGCGTCACGACCACGGTGGTAAATGGCCTGACGCACCCCGGTGTTGTACCAGTCGCGGGCATCGTCGAAGGTCCAGTTACCAAACAACTCAATCTGAATTTCTCCCCCGCGTGCTGCGGCAACGGCATGGCCTTTTTCGATGGTAGCCAGCGGTGCGGCACAGATAATAGTCATCCAGTTTGTACCTGCGTCCAGCGCCTGCTGGGCCAGAGTTTCACCGGCATCGGCCACCTTCCAGTCGGCAACGATGATTTTCTCCGGGCACTGGGCGCGTAAGGCGCGCACGGCATTTAACCCTTCACTGAGGCAGAGGATGGTGCCCGCTTCCACGATATCGACGTGATCTTTTAGCAACGCAACGTCGCGCTGGGCGGCGACAAGGCTGGTGTGGTCGAGCGCCAGTTGCAGTAGTGGTCGGCTCATAAAGAGTGCTCCTTAATACGGGCATGAAAGCCCTGAAGTGCTTCAATTAAAATCTGGTAACGGTGATATTTGCGCTGGTAGGCCGCATGGACGTTCATGTCCGGCGTCAGGGTGTGCATCTCGTAGTTGAGCGTCTGCTGGGCATCGCTAAATTTCTGATAGACGCCGGTGCCGACCAGTGCGGCGATGGCCGCGCCAAAGCAGCCGGTCTCTTCCACCTGCGGCAACTCAACGGGCAGGCCGCTGACATCCGCGAGCATCTGCATCCAGACTCTGGAATGGGCCGGGCCGCCGGTGACGCGCAGGGCGCGCACGTCGGTAAAGCGCTCGCGCATGCGGTTGAGGTGCGTCATATGGCTGAACACCACCCCTTCGTAGACCGCCTGCAACAAGTGCGCGCGGGTATGTAGCGCCTGCATGCCATAAAAGCCGCTGGTCATATCCAGCCCGGCGTTACTGCCATACAGGAAAGGTAAGAAGAAGACATCGCTGGCGGCTTTCGGCAGGCTGTCGACGAGCTGATTGATCTCAGAAAAGCTGATATCGCCCCACTGCGCGGTCAGCCATTCCAGGTTGCCGGACGAGGTGGGGCTGGCTTCGTGCACGATGTATTGCCCGTCATTGACGTAGCGGCCATACACATAGGGATGCGCTTCGTTGTCGCGCAGGCCTTCGGCAATACCGCTGGTGACAGCCCAGGTGCCCATCACGGCATTGAGCGTGTATTCGTCTTTCAGACCGGCGCAGATCGCGGTGGAAACCACATCAAACAGACCGCCCACAACGGGTGTTCCCGCTGCGAGACCGGTAATGGCGGCTGCCTGAGCGGTGATTTCCCCGCTGATTTCTGCAGAACCCACAATCGGCGGCAACGCGGGGTCTATCTCGCTAATGCCCAGCCATTGTGTCAGGCAGGGGTCATACTGCCCGGTGGTCATATGGTAGAGGTTGGATTCAGAGATATTGCTCTCTTCACACCCCTTTACGCCGGTCAGACACCAGCGCAGGTAGTCGTGGCCCATCATCACGCAGCCAATCTGTGCGTAACGTTGCGGCTCGTTTTCTTTTACCCAGCGCAGCAGCGGGGCCGGGTGCCCGGTCCACAGGGTCTGGCGCGTTAACGGGTAGAGTTTTTGCGGAATGCCGTCCTGCTGCCAGCGCTTGACGATTTCCATGGCACGGCGGTCGGAAGAGAGGATCGCGGCGCCCAGCGGCTGGTCATTTTTATCAAGTAAAAACAGTCCTTTACCCTGAGCGGAGATGCCCACGCCCTTAACGTTTTCGCCGCCAATGCCGGTACGTCGCAACAGGCGGGAGATGGTCGCCGCGCAGTGTTGCCACAGTTCCGCCATGTCGCGCTCCGCCCAGCCCGGATACGGGCTAAGAGTGCGGACGGACTGGCGTTCAATAGCAAATTCTTTACCCTGGCTGTTGTACAGTCCTGCTTTCAGATAAGTACCGCCACAATCGATACCCAGCCAGAAGGTCTCTTTTTCACTCATCTTTTTGTCCTGTTTTTTCACCCTCTCCCCGTGGGAGAGGGCTGGGGTGAGGGCATCAGACCGCACGTTTGGCCGTATTCGTCGCGCCCACGCTTGAGCTGTTGGCATCACACTTCGCCGGCAGCAGCAGCGCCATCAGCGCGGCAATCGCCAGAGACACCGCCAGGCAGTAGACGCCCGCATCCTTGCTGTACATGGTGATCAGCACACCCACGGCATACGGACCGCAGAAGCCACCCAGGTTACCCAGGGCGTTAATCACGCCGCGTGCGCCACCGGCCATTTCCGCGCTGAACAGACGAGCAGGAATGGTCCAGAACACCCCGGCAGCGGACTGCAGGAAGAAGCCACAGCCAACCAGTGCGGCATACGACAGCCAGATGCTCTCTTTCAGGGTGACGGAGAGGAACATGCAGGTGGCGAAGCCAATCAGCGGCAGGGAGACGAACAGCTTGCGTTTACCGGTACGGTCGGACAGAGAAGAGAACAGGAACATCCCGGCGATAGCGCCAACGTAAGGCAGAATGGCAAGCATTCCGACCTGGCCCATGCTGGTGTGGGTCAACTCTTTGAGGATGGTGGGCAACCACAGGGTGTAGCCGTAAATCCCGGTTTGATAGAAGAAGTTCAGGGCAATTAACTGCCACATGGTACGGTCAGACAACACCGCGCCCAGCGAGGCATTGACCACGGTTTTACCCGCAATGGCACGCTGCTCAGCGGCCAGGGTTTCCACCAGATATTTCTTCTCGGCTTCGCTAATCCAACGGGCTTCCTGCGGACGGTCATACACGGTCAGCGCCCACAGCACCAGAACAACCAGTGACAGCAGACCTTCGATGATGAACAGCCAGCGCCAGTCGAGTGCGGTAATGATCCAGCCGGAGAGCGGGGCGGTGATGATCCCGGCAATCGGGACAAACATAATGACGATGGCATTTGCGCGACCACGTTCGGCATCCGGGAACCAGTTGCTGATCATGGTGAGCACCACAGGCAGCATGCCGCCTTCCGCCACACCGAGCAGGAAACGCAGTGCTAACAGTTGATATTGGTTGGTGACAATACCGGTAAGCACAGAGATGACCGCCCAGGCGACCAGTGACCAGCCGATGAATTTTTTACCGCTGCCGTGCACGGCGATTTTCCCGCCCGGTACCTGCAAGAAGAGGTAACCGAGGAAGAAAATACCGCCAGCCAAACCTGCCATGGTGGCGGTAATGCCTAAATCCTTGTCCATCCCGCCAGGCATTGCGAATGCGATATTCACGCGGTCCATATAAGAAATAATACACGCGATAAGAATAGGGGGAATAATTCTTAACCAGCGTTGGCGCGGAATATCCGCAGATGTAGCGTAAGAGGAAGTGTTCATATTAATCTCTCGTTAAAAGTAACAGGCCTTGCGATTAAATTGACGCTTTATATTTATTGTCTGGCTTTGTTTAACGCGGTAATGCCATCGCGTAATATGGCTATGCGATGATTCGCATCAGCATTAGCATCAATTTCCAGCAACTTAATACCGGCAAACTGTAATTTTGCTGTGTCAGCCACATTAAATAATTCTTTAGCACTTTCTACCGTGAGCAGGCTTTCCGGGCAGAAAGGGGCGAAAGGCGTATGCAGGTCAGTCCATTCACCATACGGCCCTTCGGTGGCGGTGCCGGAGAACATCAGCGCCCCCAGTTTTCCTGCGGCTTTCACCGCCTGAGTATGTTCCAGCGGCAGGGTGGTATTACGCCCTTCAATCGCGGAACGCGCCCAGTTAATGCATACATCAATGTTGTAGCCGGCGAGGGTATCCAGCACGTTTTCCAACGGCAGGAAACCTTTGCGCGGTGCGGGCTTGTTCATGGCGTCGCAGTGTTCCAGTACGAGCGAGCATGACCAGTCCCAACTGGCGATTTCTTTGATGGAGCGGATAAACGCATCGGTTGCCTGTGCCACATCAGCGTTACCGCCCTGCGGGGCAGCCTGCAGTTCCAGCGATATCACTTTATTGGCGAAGCGCTGGTTTACTGCATTGATTTTGTTCAGCAAATGACGATGGAACTCGACGCATGCCCGACGTTGTTCTTCATCGCTGGAGGCCAGACCGAAGGCCAGATTGCCGCCGCTGCGACGACGCATGGTCTCCGGGATCGCGGTGACCACAATCTGCCATTCGCCCGGCGTGTGCCGGAACAGCCACTCATCGCCATAAGCGTGCAGGTTTTCGTGGCACGGCTGCTCCAGACCGCGAATGTGCGGCGTATCCGCGAGTAAACGCCAGAATTCCTTCTCTTCCTGTTCGCTTTTTTGGTGAAACGAAGGCGCACAGGGGTATGCGCCGATAATATAACCGGCGTCATTCGTTTTCATGTTTCGCTCCTTTTATTTATCAGGTATCGATAAATAAATAACGGATTAATTCAATGCGGAAACCGCAACTTTAACGACTATTTTTCTGATCGCTGTTTCTCTGTGTTTATTACAGGCAGGACGATGGACATCCTGCGGAAAAAATATGGCGTAATTCCCTGGCACCATTTCAATCAACGATTCGTTTTCACTGTCGTGATAGAAAATAATATCGCGCTGCTCAAGTAATTCTTCGCTCACCACGTTATTGCCGGTATCAATGGCGACACCGATTTGTTCTTCGCCGGAATATAAATACTGAATATCCAGATAACGGCGATGCACTTCCGGGCGCAGCTCATCGTGAGGGCGAGTGGTCAGGTCGAGGATCTGCGCGTAAATCGTGCGCCCCTCAATTTCCACCACGCCCGGCTCCAGCTTGCTGAAATCCGTGGTGCGCAGGAATTCCAGTGCCTTTTCAATCGCTGCCGGATACCGGCAGGCGTTGGGTTGAGAAATATGTCCATAAATCATGATGATAATCCTTACAGCGACTTGATTTTCGCCCACACGCTGTCGTCAACGGTGATACCGTTGCGGCGGTTTTCTTCCAGCAGACGCGTAAATTCATGGCCCGGCAGACGCACAGGGACATTTTCATCGGCACGTTCAGCGGTCGTGATGTAATCCATAATGCGTTGCAGCTTGGCATCACGGGTGGCACCGTCGATCAGTTTGTCCACTTCGATGGCGATAAAGACCTGCGAAATGTTGAACTCGTCGCTGTTGTCTTCGGTGACGGCGGCCACGGAAGAACCATCGGACAGCAGGGTGGCAATCATATCCAGCACGATAGAGAGGCCAGAACCTTTCCAGTAGCCCATCGGCAGAATGCGGCGGTTTTTCTCAATCGGCGCCGGGTCTTTGGTCAGCTTACCTTCGTCGTCGAAGCCACCCTCAACCGGCAACTGGCGGCCCGCCAGGCGGTTCACTTCCAGCATGCCGTAGGAGAACATCGACATGGACATATCCACCATGGTGATCGGCGTGGACGGAATGGCAACGATCAGCGGGTTAGTCCCGATACGGCACTCTTTCGCGCCCCACGGCGGCATAACGGCGATGGAGTTGGTCCAGCAAATACCGATGTAGCCTTTCTCCGCTGCCTGCCAGCCGTAGCTGCCGCCGCGCATCCAGTGGTTAGCGTTACGTACCGCCACCAGGCCGATACCGTGGTCGGAGGCCAGTTCAATCGCGCGGTCCATCATCTTTTTCGCGGTCAGGTTGCCGATAGAACGCTGGGCATCCCACTGTTCAATCGCCCCCAGCGACGTGATGCGTTTTGGCAGCGCATCCGGAATGATGTCGCCATTTTCCAGTTGCTGGATAAAGCGCGGGAAACGGTTTACGCCGTGTGAATAGACCCCTGACTCGGTGGTGCGGGCAAACATCTCCGCACAGGCATCGGCGGTTTCTGCCGCCACACCGCGTGCCAGCAGGACACGGTTAAACTCATTTTTAAGATCAGAAAAACTCAATAACATACGCTTTCTCCATCACATCTTCGTTTTACATAGTGGAATTGCATTCCACTAAACTATGTTGGGTTGTGAAAACGCGCCGGCAGGGCCGGTGCGCTTCGGTATTAATCCTGTTTATCCCTGAATACGGGAGGGGGCGATGGTCACCCGGTAAAGCGATGTGGTCGCGGTAATAAACAGCGTATTTCCGTCAGGCCCACCAAACGTGCAATTAGAGACGCGCTCAGGGACGGGAATCGTTTCCAGCAGCGTCCCCTGCGGCGAGAAAATCAAAACGCCGGTCTCGCAACTACAGAAAATATTCCCCGCCGGGTCAACGCAAAAGCCATCCGGAATACCCGGCGCAACCTGGGTGACCACATGAGAAAATACCGCACTATCGCCGTCGAGACGGTAGGCGCGAATTTCCCGGCGGCCCTGCGTCGGAAAATCAATAATCGACATATCCGCCACGTAGAGCCATTTATCATCCGGCGAGAAGGCCAGCCCGTTAGGGCGCTGAGTATCGCTGATGGCGATCGTCGCCCGGTTGTTCGCTTCATCAAAACGATAGACGTAGCAGCCGATGACCTGGCTTGCCGCGCGATAACCCTCTTCGTCGCCGACGATGCCGTAGGGTGGGTCGGTAAACCAAATCGACCCGTCCTGGCGCACTGCGATATCGTTGGGCGAGTTGAAACGCAGCCCGTCGATTTTGTCCACCAGCAGGGTGTGATTTCCCTGCTTATCTGTCCGGCTGATACCGCGACGGCCATGTTCGCAGGTTAACAAACGCCCTTCGTTATCCAGCGCGTTGCCGTTGGCAAAGTGGGACTCAGCGCGAAACACGCTGACGCCGTTTTGCGCACTCCAGCGGTACATCTTGTTGCCCTTTACATCGCTGAAAATCACGCTCTGCTGTTCTGCCAGCCACACCGGGCCTTCCGCCCAGATGGCCGGAGAACACAGGCGTTCAAAACTGCCCGCGACGGCTAACATCTCACTTCACTCCCCAGATGGCTTTGTAGTGATCGCGATACTGGTTACCCGGGTCGAATTCATTGTTCTGGCCGCCGTCGGCGCTGATGTTTTCTTTGGTGACCAGGTGCGCCGGGGTAACATAGCCAGAAGGTTGTTTACCGGCGAAGGCGCGGTTGAACTCATCCAGTAACTGCCAGCCGTGCAGTTTCAGCGGCTCTGGCACGGTCGCGACTTGCGCTTTGCCATCGCGTACGCGCTGGTAGGCGGTAACGGAACCGTCGCCAGCCGAAATGTTGTACGGCGGCTTGCCATCCGTGCCTTTACCCGCGGTTTGCAGGGCCGGGGCCATAAAGTCGAAGTACAGGTCGTTGATGGCCAAAGAGTATTCGAACTTATCACCATATTTTTGCATCAGGCTGTAGGTCATGCCCGGCATGCGGTTAGAGGTGTCGGCAAGCGGGGTATCGATAAATTCAACCACCTGGCAGCCGCTGCATTGCTCAATCACTTTCTTCATCGCGTTGGCTTTATCCAGAGCGATTTGGTAGAGCGAGTCGGTGAAAATCAGCACCTTTGCCGTGCCGTTGGATTTCGCGACGGCGTAGAGTGCCGCCATGCGTGACACTTCGTTAGAGTCGGAGGTCACGTTGTAGAAAATGTTGTAGGCCGGAACCGGACCCGGTGCCGGAACAGCGTGCCATGCGGTCAGTACAATGCCCTCTTTCACCGCTTTTTTGAGCGGGATTTTGGCGACGTTCGGGTTCCAGCCACCAATCACGATACCGTCCGGTTTGCGGGCAATCGCCTGGTTCAGCGCCGCCAGTTGGTCTTTTACCGAACCCGCACCGTCCAGCACGTCGAGTTGCCAGCCCGCGATTTTTGCCGCTTCTTCAAGCCCCTCTTTAACGCCCAGCACGCCGCCGTTTTTCATGTCAGACGCGATGAAGATAATCTTTTTGTTCGGCTGTAACGCCGGGCCCTGTGTTGGGCCATCCCACACGGTGACAGGCGCGGTCGCTTTGGCAATCGCCGCCTGCGCCTGCTGAACATAGCTGTCATCGGCCAGGGCGAAACCGCTTGCCATCATCAACCCGGCAGCCAGACAGCATTGAACTATTTTGTTATACATTTTCAGTTCCTTACGCGAGAGTCATTGGGTAACAGAGGAGCCCGGTGCGGTCGTTTGAGCACGCTGCACCAGTTTTTTATTTAATGCCCGGCGGCGCTGTGCATAACCGGCCAGGGTAATCGACAACAGTAGCGTCGCACCGTTAAACAGCGGTTCGACCCAGAATGCGCCGCCAAACTGCTGAATCCCGGCGATACCGATCGCCAGTACCGCAATTCCGACCACCGTGCCCCAGACGTTCACGCGCCCCGGACGAATAGTGGTACTGCCAAGGAACGCCCCCACAAGGGCAGGCAGCAGATAGTCCATGCCGACGCTGGCCTGGCCCACGCCCTGCTCGGCGGCAATGATCACCCCGGTAAACCCGGTTAAGGTGCTGGAGGCGATAAAGGCGCCGATGGTGTAACGGTTAACGGCGATGCCGTTGAGCGCAGCCGCGACCGGGTTACCGCCCACCGCATACATGCAGCGACCAATCGGGGTGTGTTCGGTGATGATCCACAGCACCACGGCGGCAAACAGGACATAAAAAGCCACCACCGGAATGCCAAACAGGTCTGAATGATGCAGGGCAATAAAGGCGTCCGGTAAGTCGCCGACAATCTGCCGTCCGCCGGAGTGCCAGAGCGCGATGGCGTAGAGCACGGTGCCGGAGCCGAGCGTAGCCACGAAGCTATCGATGTCGGCCAGCGCCACCAGAATGCCGTTCAGCAGGCCATACAGCGCGGAGAGCGCCAGCACGATGGCCACGGCCACCGGCCAGGAAAAGCCATATTCCACCTGCAACGTGATGGCGAGGATGTGCCAGAGCACGATGCCAAAGCCGACGTTAAGATCAATTTTCCCGACAATCATCGGGATGGTCGCCGCCAGCGCCAGCAGGGCGATTTTCGATTTACTGTCGAGAATGGCCTGTAAGGTCAGCAGTGAAGCGAATGAGGGCGTCGTCAGCGAAAAAACGATAACCAGTACCACGCAGATCACGGGCAGGCCGTAACGGGTGGTTAATTGTCCAAGCCAGGCGGCGGCACCGTGTTCATGAAGCGATACGCGTGATTCCAGGGCCGTCGATTTCATTGATGTTTTAGCCATAACTAACGCACTCCGACTTAATGTAGTGTGCCGCTGCCTGACGCCAGTTCGAGCAACCTGGCGAAGGTGACATCCTGGTTGAGAAGCTCGCCGACAATCTGCCCACGGTTAAATACCAGCGCCCGGTTGCAGATATGCGCCACCTCTTCCAGGTCATTGGAGATGACCAGAATGGCGACGCCGTTTTGCAGCGCCTGATTGAGCAGGTCATAGATTTCCGCACGCGCGCCGACATCAACGCCCGCGGACGGGTCTTCCAGAATGAGCAGTGGAGCATTGAGTGAAAGCCAGCGCGCCATCACGACTTTTTGTTGGTTGCCGCCGGACAACGCGCTGATTTCAATGTTGATCTGCGCTGGCCGGACATCGAACTGGCGGATTTTCTCCCAGCTCATCGGCGCTTCGCTTTTTTCGTTATAGCGGGACAGCGGGGCGTGACCGTGTTTACACGGATTCATAAACAAGTTTTCACGCACCATCATGCCCGGAATCAGACTTTCATGAAGGCGATCGCCTGCGACAAAAGAGACGCCCGCAGACATCGCCTCCCCTGGTGTTGTCGCCGTAAACGGCACGCCATTTAATGTGATTTGCCCGCTTTCCTGCGTACGGCAGGCAAACAGCAAACGTCCAATCTCTTCCTGTCCGGCGCCGCGCAGACCGGCGAGCGCCACCATCTCACCGGCACGAAGCTCGAAAGAGACGGGGCCGGTATCACCCACTTTGACGTTGTCCATCTTTAACAGCACCGGCGCATCACCGTCGGGTAACGCCTGGCGCTGGTCGTCACGCAGACTTTCGCCAACAATCAGTTCGACCAGACCACGCAGGGTGTAGTGGTCGATGTCACCACCACCTGCATAGCAACCATCGCGCATGGCGCAGACGGAATCGGCCATCTCCATCACCTCATCCAGACGATGGGTGATATAAATCATGCCGACCTGTTTTTCCCGCAGGATGTTCATTACCCGAAACAGGTGGCGAACATCGTCCGCGGGAAGGGAGGCCGTCGGCTCATCAAGCACCAGCACCGAGGCATCAACCGCTACCGCACGGGCTATTGCCAGCAGCGATTTTTCAGTGCGGGAGAGGTCGAACACGCGGTCATCCGGATCAAGCTGAATGCCGATATCTTCCAGCGCTTTTTGCGCCTGACGGCGTGTTGCCGCCCAGTCAATCAGCCCAAAGCGACGGGGAAAACCCATCACCAGCGCCATGTTTTCCGCGACAGTCATCCACTCCACCAGACCTAAGTCCTGATGGATAAAGGCAATTGGCTGCTCGTTGCCCCGGCGCAGCGCGGCGGCAGAATCCACCGGCTCACCGCGAAACAGGATTTCGCCACCGTCGCGGGAATAGACACCGGCCAGCACTTTGATCAGCGTGGATTTGCCCGCACCGTTCTCCCCCAGCAGTGCCACAACCTTGCCCGGATAGATATCCAGGCTGACGTTGTTGACCGCCACATTTCCCCCAAAGCGCTTAACGATATGGCGCATGGATAACAAAGGAGATAACACTGCTGCTTCTGCCATTTAAGATGACCTCCCACCGAGGGAATGAGAACGTTGTGCGACCTGTAGATTTCACTATGCGAAATCTGATTTCAAATATAGCGATCATAATTTGACAAAGCAATTGCTGGATATATTTTTGAAATGTAATAAAATCAATAAATTACAAATTTTCTGTTCAGATCGTGAAGTGAAACACACTTTGCGCTACCATCAGGTCGCCACAAAAAGGAGGCGAAAGCGATGAACACCAAAGAGAGTGAAAACACGCAGGAGAAAGAGAGGCCGGCAGGAAGCCAGAGCTTGTTTCGCGGTTTGATGTTGATAGAGATACTGAGCAATTACCCGAACGGTTGTCCGCTGGCGCATTTGTCCGAACTGGCGGGGCTGAATAAAAGTACCGTGCACCGATTGCTGCAAGGGCTGCAATCCTGTGGCTACGTGACCCCCGCGCCCGCTGCCGGGAGTTATCGCTTAACCACAAAATTTATCGCTGTCGGACAAAAGGCGCTCACGTCGCTGAATATTATCCATGTTGCCGCGCCGCATCTGGAAGCGCTGAACCTGGCGACCGGGGAAACCATCAATTTCTCCAGCCGCGAAGACGATCACGCCATTCTGATTTACAAACTGGAACCGACGACGGGTATGCTGCGTACGCGCGCCTATATTGGTCAGCATATGCCGCTGTACTGCTCGGCGATGGGTAAAATCTATATGGCCTTCGGTCAGCCCGATTATGTGAAAGAGTACTGGGAGACGCATCAGGAACAGATTCAACCGTTGACGCGTAATACCATTACCGGCCTGCCCGCGATGTACGATGAGCTGGCGCAGATCCGCGAAACCAGTATGGCGATGGATCGTGAAGAGAATGAGCTGGGCGTCTCTTGCATTGCTGTCCCGGTGTTTGATATTCACCACCGCGTGCCGTACGCCATCTCTATTTCGCTTTCTACATCACGCCTGAAACAGATTGGCGAGAAAAACCTGCTCAAACCGCTGCGTGATACGGCGCAGGCTATCTCTAACGAGCTGGGATTTACGCTGCGCGTGTAGGCAGAAGGCCAGATGTGATCAGGCAAATGAACGATTTACCCGCTTTCCCCATCGGGATCAAAGCGAAGACGGTTCATTCTCTGGCACTCTGAACGGAATTTTTCTGTATCAGGGGTGTGGAGAATGAACCGTTTTATACTTGCGGATTCGACCAAATGTATCGGCTGTCGTACCTGTGAAGTCGCCTGTGTGGTCTCACACCAGCAGGATCAGGACTGCGCGGCTATCTCCCCGCAAACCTTCAGCGCACGGATTCGCGTGGTAAAAACCGGCTCTTTTTCCACGGCGGTCACCTGTCGTCACTGTGAAGACGCCCCATGCGCCAATGTTTGCCCGGTAGGGGCCATCAGCCGGGTCAATGGCGCGGTGTATGTGGAGCAGACGCTGTGCATCGGTTGTAAGAGTTGCATGCTGGCCTGCCCGTTCGGCGCCATGCAGGTGACGATGGAAAATGACCAGGTACAGGCGCAAAAATGCGATCTGTGTCTGCACCGTGAAACCGGACCTGCCTGTGTGGAAGCCTGCCCGACCAGCGCATTAGCATGCATCGATCCCATCAGGCTGCGACAAAGCCGCCTCAACAGTCATTTAGCGTAACGTATTGACGTTTCTGGTTAAGAGATGCGAAGAGGAGGCCCTCATCAAGAGGGCCGGATTGCTGATTACGCGTGCTCACGCCAGGCGATTTCAATTTCCTCGGCGAGGATTTTCACGCCGGCTTCGATTTTTTCCGGGTCTGGCACATAGTTCATGCGCATACACTGGTGCGTGTGCGGCCATGGCTTATCCAGCCCAGGAAAGAAATAGTCGCCGGGGACCATTAATACGCCGCGCTTTTTCAGACGCTGGTACAGCAGCTCGGTCGTGATCGGCAGGTCTTTAAACCACAACCAGAGGAAGATGGCCCCTTCTGGCTTGTGGATCAGGCAGCGCTCTTCCGGCAGGTAGCGGCGAATAATCGCGATCGTTTCCTGCACACGCTGGTAGTAAAACGGCTTAATCACGGTTTCCGACAGGCGCAGCAGATCGTTGCGCTTAATCATTTCGCACATCATGGCCGGGCCAATACCGCCCGGTGCGAGACTGATAATGCCGTTCATATTACGGATGGCGGATATCACCTTGTCGTTGGCGATGATAATACCGCAACGGCTTCCCGGCAGACCCAGCTTCGACAGGCTCATGCAGAGGATAATATTCGGATTCCATAAAGGCCGCGCTTCGCTAAAAATAATGCCCGGGAAGGGGACGCCATAGGCGTTATCAATAACCAGCGGAATGCCGTGTTGATTGGCCAGCGCATCCAGTTTGATCAGCTCTTCATCGGTAATGACGTTACCGGTTGGGTTGGTCGGGCGCGATACGCAGATCATCCCGGTCTCTTCACCGATGTGCAGGTGTTCGAAATCGACATGGTATTTGAACTGGCCGTCCGGCAGCAGTTCGATATTCGGGCGTGCGGAGACAAACAGATCTTCTTCCAGCCCGGAATCGGCGTAGCCGATGTACTCAGGCGCTAATGGAAACAGCACCTTACTGGTGGTTCCGTCGGCACGGCGACCAGCAAACAGATTGAATAAGTAGAAAAACGCGCTTTGGCTGCCGTTTGTCAGTGCAATATTTTGTGGTTCAATGTCCCAGCCCAGTTCATCGCGCAGCATGCTTGCCAGCGCCGTCAGCAGTTCGGTCTTCCCTTGTGGGCCATCGTAATTACACAGCGCATCAGTGGCTTTGCCGTTTTCGACCATTTCTGCCAGCAGATTATGGAAGTAGTCGGTCATCGCCGGAATCTGCGCCGGGTTACCGCCGCCGAGCATGATGGCGCCCGGTGTGCGCAGGCCATCGTTAAGGTCTTCCATCAGGCGGGTGATGCCAGCGTGACGGGTAAATTTGTCGCCGAAAAGTGAAAATGTCATAGCTGCTGTTCTGTCGGGCCGATTTTAAAAATGGCTAACCATAGCGCTACATACCCTGCTGTGCAAATCGGATGAGATGGGGTGTGGTGACGTTTTATTTTGTGAATTTATGGTTTGGTGGGTTTTTATATTGTGATGCCGATGAGTTTGTCGTCCCGGTCAGCGCAGCGCCGCCGGGGAATATACTGGAAGGCGGCGTAAACGCCTTCTCCGGGCTATGACCGGTTTTCTCCCTCTCCCTCAGGGAGAGGGTTGGGGTGAGGGGAATATGCGGCTCAGGTGGTGGGTTCCGTTCACCTTATGTTCATGGCGAAATGGACCTCCTGAACACGTGAACGGGTAAAGGGGAACACCGCGTTCCCCTTTACAATCCCCGCGGCCCCGCAAAGAAATCGGTGCTTCGCACTGCGTTCGCCTCCCGCCCCGCTGCCTGCGGTCGGTTTGACTCGAGTTACTCGCCCTATCCCTGGGGCTCGCCCTTCGGGCCAACGCGTTGCGTTGTTCAAAATCGTTCCGGACGATTTTGTCGTGTCTCGACAAACCTCAGTCCGCCATCCCTGGCGGCCTGCCCTTGTCATCGGGTCTTCGTCTCACCGATTTCAGCGGGGACTCAACCCCCTCGCTGTACGCTCTGCGCCAGGGGGGGCACAAAGATGTCGCTGTGGTTGCCGTGCGGTAAACGGGTCAGTCATGGCTAAAAAGATTATGGATGTCCACGGTCTGGTTGCCCCGGTCAGCGCAGCGCCGCCGGGGAATATACTGGAAGGCGGCGTAAACGCTACGCAGGAAGAGAATTAGCGATTCCCCGCCCAGACCACCATCACTTTGTCGCCGTTGTGCTCGCGCACGAAGCCGTATCCTTGTGGCAGGCTAAGCGTTGTCTGCTTACCCGCCCCCAGTGCCGGGTGACGCGCGCGGAATTGCCCCAGCGTTTGCCAGTGTTGCAGGGTTGGCGCCGCCTTGCCGTTGATGTCCTGCCAGTTCATGTCCGAACGTGTCCCCTGTAGCGGGTCGGAGCCGGTCGGCCCGAAAGGCCGGCTGGTTTCATCGCCATAAAAAATCTGTACTGCCCCTGGCGCCAGCATCAGCAACTCTGCCGCTTCCTGACCGCCGTCGCGGAACAGACGCGTGTCATGGGAAGAGAGATAACTCAGCGCATTAAAGCCCTGCAGCTTTTCTGCCATCTGCTGCCAGACGAGATCCATATTCGCCAGGCATTTCACCGCACCCGCGGCCTGTTCCTGGTAATCAAAATTGATCATCGCGTCGAAGCCATGGTTGTAATAATCGCTGCGCATGACACCGTGCCCCCAGGATTCTCCGGTCATCCAGAACGGCGCGTCGTCGAGTTTTTTCTGCGGGTTCGCTTTTTTCCATTCGGCCAGCGCGTCGGTGGCCTGGGTTTTTAACTGCTGCCAGGCCGCGAGTTCGACATGTTTGGCGGTATCGACCCTGAAACCGTCGATGCCGTAGTCACGCACCCACTGACTTAGCCAGTGGGTCAGGTAATCTCGCGGCGTGTAGCCAGGGATCTCTCGTGCGGCGGTATCGGGTTTATGACGATAAAAGTTCGGTAATCCTGACGGCGTGGTGGATTCGGTTTTCAGATCCGGCAGAAAGGCCAGCGACATGGTCAGGTCATCGAAGCCGGGGTTGTCGTAGTCGCCAATATCGGTGCGGATCCACTTTTTGCCCCACCAGTTCTCCCAGGCCGCTTTGTCGCTGAAATTGATAAAGTCGTTAAAGCTATGCCAGCTTTGCCCCGGGCCTGGCCGCCAGTCTGTCCAGCGCTCGCCGAGCACTTTTTTGCGCTCTTCACCCTGAACATAGAGCGCGCCGAACTGAAATTCCTGCATATCTGCCAGCGTCGCGTAGCCGGTGTGGTTCATCACCACGTCAAAAAGGATACGGATACCGCGCTTATGGGCTTCATCGACCAGAGTACGTAAATCCGCTTCGCTGCCCATGTTGGCGTCCAGACGGGTCCAGTCCTGCGTGTAGTAGCCATGGTAGGCGTAATGCGGAAAATCGCCTTTTGTTCCACCGCCTACCCAGCCGTGGATTTGCTCAAGCGGTGAGCTGATCCACAGGGCGTTGACACCAAGCTGCTGCAGGTAGTCGAGTTTGCTGGTAAGCCCCTTCAGATCGCCGCCGTGAAAGGTGCCAATCTCCTGCATCCCGTCTTTGTGGCGTCCGTAGCTGTTGTCATTCGACGGATCGCCGTTGACGAAGCGGTCAGTCAGCACGAAATAGACCGTCGCGTTTTGCCAGCTAAAGGGGGCAGGGGCGGTGGTTTCAGCGCGTTCGAGCAGCAGCAGGCCGCCGCTACCGTTAGCCGGTTGCAGCGTTATCTTTCCGTTTTGCACCATCACTGTTTTCTGGCTGTAGAAATCGCGCACCATGCTCCCTTCCGGGAATGTCTTGCTGACGTCCAGCGTCAGGGCTTTACCGTCCCAGGTGGGGCACTGGCGCACGACATTAACGGCCTGGGTGACGGCTTTGCTTTTTACCGACAGCATTAGCGTTGGCGTGCCGGAGCGGGTATCAAGTTGAATCTGATAATTCCCTTCACGAAAAACGCGCCACTGGGGGGCATCGCCTGTGCAGGGTTTAAGGGAGAGCATCTGGTTGAGTTTGATGTCGGCGGCAGGCTGCCAGCATTGTTGATCAAGGTGCAGCGTCAGCGGGTATGACCCTTTCTGTAATGTGCTGTTGCTACGCCAGACTCCAGTACCATCATCGGAAAAGGCAGAGAGACCGGGAGCTGACCAGTTAGCGCTGGCGAAGGCCGGTATAAGCAGGAGAAAAAGGGCACTGTATTTCATCTGATCCTTCCCGAGGCATCCGTTTTTACCATTGTGTCATTAGCCCGGCGCGGGCAACTCATCCCGTGAGCGCAATCGCCAGGGTGGAGAGCGCCGGGTGAGTGATCGTGCGCAAATTTTGCGCAGAATTTGCGATAACCGCCACAAATCTATGCTGTTGTTTTCGCGACGTAGCAGGTTTGAGATGACAGGCTTTCGGAATTGGATTATTTCTGTACGTGCCCTGAAGCGCTATTTTTGATATGATTTGAGATTCAGCTCTCAAAATTGTGTAAAAAATAAGGTGTTGGAATGTTTATATCCGACCAGGAGACTTAATGATATCGACTCCCTTGCGACGACTAGGGGCCACGATACTCATGTTACTCACCATCGCATTTTCAGGTGAGGTGCTTGCGCAGACGCACAGCAAAACAGCGAGTCACAAAGCCCCAATCTCAAAGACGACCGGTACAAAACAGGCAAGCAGTAAACAAGAGTATTCTCGCAATAGTGTAAATAGCAGTTCACTTCCTGACTTGCGAAAATACCCTTCCGGAGCACCAAGAAAGAAAGCGTTTCTCCGGACGGTCATGCCTTATATTACCAGTCAAAATGCAGCGATTACCGCTGACCGTAACTGGCTGATGTCACGTCAATATAGCCAACAATGGTCGACGGCGGACCGTACACGCTTGAAGGATATCGCCAAACGCTACAAGGTGAGCTGGTCTGGCAATACCCGCCGTATTCCGTGGAATGCGTTGATGGAACGCGTGGATATTATCCCGGACAGTATGGTCGCGACCATGGCGGCGGCGGAAAGCGGCTGGGGTACTTCAAAACTGGCGCGTACCAACAACAACCTGTTCGGCATGAAATGCGGGAAAGGCAGTTGTAAAAACGGTCCAGGCAAAGTGAAAGGTTATTCGCACTTTGAATCGGTGAAAGAGTCCGTGGATGCTTATGTGGTGAATCTGAACACTCACCCGGCTTATGCTTCTTTCCGTAAGTCCCGTGCGCAGTTGCGTAAAGCGGACCAGGAAGTAACAGCCAGCAACATGATTCATAAGCTGAAAGGCTACTCAACGAAGGGCGCGAGCTATAACAACTATCTGTTTGCCATGTATCAGGACAACCAGCAGCTCATCGCCTCGCACATGTAATAGTCACATGTCATCGCATAACGCCTTCCACCCGGAAGGCGTTTTTCTTTCCTGAATACTCTGTTCCTGAATGCCCCGTTAAATCAGTGTCTCACCGTAGCGTTCACGGTAATCCTTCGGCGTGCTGTCGTACTCTTTGCGAAACACCGAATAGAAATATTGCAGTGACGGATAGCCACACATCTGCGAAATTTCGTTGATGGAAAGGGAGGTGGAAACCAGCAGGCTGCGTGCTTTTTCCAGTTTTTCCGCGTGGATCACCGCATGGATGGTTTCGCCCACTTCCTCTTTAAAGCGCTTTTCCAGATTCGAACGTGAAATCCCGACGGCATCCAGCACTTGCTCTACTTTGATACCCTTACAGGCGTGATTACGGATGTAATGCATCGCCTGAATGACCGCCGGGTCATTCAGGGAGCGGTAATCCGTTGAGCGTCGCGCCACCACACGTACCGGTGGAACCAGCAGACGCTGCAGTGGCATCGGCTCATTGTCCAGCAGGCGATGCAGCAGTTTCGCCGCCTGATAGCCCATCTGCCGGGTTCCCTGCGCAACCGACGAGAGCGCCACGCGTGACAGGTAGCGAGTCAGCTCTTCGTTGTCGATGCCAATCACGCAGAGTTTCTCCGGCACCGGAATATGCAGATGGTCGCACACCTGGAGCACGTGACGGGCGCGGGCATCGGTAACGGCAATAATGCCCGTCTGCGGTGGCAGCGTTTGTAGCCAGTCCGCCAGCCGATTTTGGGCGTGCTGCCAGTTCTCAGGCGCGGTAGTCAGCCCCTGATAGACCACCCCGCGGTATTTCTCCTGTGCGACCAACTGACAAAACGCATGCTCTCGCTCAACGGCCCAACGTTTACCGCTGGAGGTGGGCAGACCATAGAACGCAAAACGGTGCACCCCTTTCTCTTTGAGATGCAAAAAGGCCTGCTCGACCAGGGCAAAGTTATCGGTGGCGATGTAGTGCACCGGAGGGTAGTTTTCCGGTGCGTGATAGGAGCCGCCGACGCCGACAATCGGTACGTCGACATCGGCCAGCAGGCGCTCAATTTCAGGATCGTCATAGTCGGCAATGACGCCATCGCCGAGCCACTCTTTGATGTTTTCGATGCGGGTACGGAAATCTTCCTCGATGAAGATATCCCACTCAGATTGTGACGCCTGCAAATATTCACCAACCCCTTCAACCACCTGGCGGTCATAGGCTTTGTTGGCATTGAATAACAACGTAATGCGGTGGCGTTTCTCGAACATATCGGTTCCGTCGCTGGTTAATCATTAATTCTGATTATCATATTCGGCACACTGCCGGAGAAAAATCTTCCGGCAGTGTGATCGCTCCTGGTTTCACGCCCGACGTTTGGTGGCGGAGTCCATCCATACCGCCAACAGCAAAATGGCTCCTTTCACGATGTACTGCCAGAACGTGGGCACATCCATCATGCTCATGCCGTTATCCAGTGACGCCATGATAAATGCCCCCATCACCGCGCCCGCCACGCTACCAATCCCGCCCGCGAGGCTGGTGCCGCCGATAACGCAGGCGGCGATAGCGTCCAGTTCAGCAATGTTGCCCGCCGAGGGTGAACCCGCCCCCAGACGTGAGCTGAGAATTAGCCCGGCAATCGCTACCATCAAGCCGTTTATGGCGAACACCGCCAGCTTGGTGCGTTCCACGTTGATCCCGGACAGGCGTGCGGCCTCCAGGTTACCACCGATAGCGTAGATACGACGACCAAACGCGGTACGCGTAGCCATAAACATCCCCGCCAGCAGCAGGAAGACGAGCAGCAATACCGGCGTCGGAACACCGCGATAATCATTGAGCAGCCAAATGGCACCGAGCACCAGCACGGCGATGAGCGACTGGCGACCCACGACGGAGGTGGACGCGGTGGTGGTCAGCCCCATCGCCTGGCGGCGCAGTCGTCCACGCCACTGCCACAGAATGAAGGCGACAAGCCCCAGCGCACCCACGCCGAAACCGACACCATCAGGCAGATAACTTTGCCCGATTTGCGACATGGCAGCGCTGGTGGGTGAGACGGTTGTGCCATTGGTGATGCCAATCAGCACGCCGCGAAACGCCAGCATCCCCGCAAGGGTGACGATAAACGACGGCACCTTACGGTAGGCGACCCACCAGCCGTTCCAGGCACCTAACAGTAATCCCAGTACCAGCGTGACCACAATGGTCAGCGGTAAAGGCCAGCCCAGCCAGACGTCGAAAATCGCCGCCGCGCCGCCCAGCAGACCCATCATCGAGCCCACGGAGAGGTCGATTTCCGCCGAGATAATGACGAACACCATGCCCACCGCCAGGATGCCAGTAATGGCCGTCTGGCGCAGCAGGTTTGAGACGTTACGCGCGCTCAGGTAAGCGCCGTCGGTCATCCAGGTAAAGAACAGCATGATCACAGCGATGGCTGCAATCATGACAAAGACCTGGAAATTCAGAGACTTCAATCCTTTGAAGGCACCCGGTACCGGGGCGGATAGTTTCATTTCAGACGGGTTGCTTTTCGACATGATGTTCGCTCCTCAGCGCCGCTTCCATGACCTGCTCCTGGGTCAGTTGATGATTAATTAGGTCGGCTTTTAGCTTGCCTTCATGCATCACCAGTACCCGATCGCTGAGCCCCAGCACTTCGGGCAATTCGGAAGAGATGACAATAACGGCAATCCCCTGCTGTACCAGTTGATTGATTAATTTATAAATTTCGTATTTCGCGCCGATATCAATCCCGCGCGTCGGTTCGTCGAGGATCAGAATGCGCGGGTTGAGCAGCAGGCAGCGGGCAAGAATGGCTTTTTGCTGATTCCCACCGCTCAGGCGACCAATCGCCAGGTCGGGGGAGGAGGTTTTCACTTTTAGACGTTGCAGCGACTGCAAAATGCAATGCTGCTCTGCTGCATCGTCCAGGCTACTCAGCGTGCCGGAAAACTGGTCCAGCGCCGCGAGGGTGATGTTTTTACCGACGGCCATCACGGGGACGATGCCATCTTTTTTGCGGTCTTCTGGCACCATCGCGATACCACTGGCAATCGCCTGCTGGCAGTTATGGATGTGCACCTGTTTGCCATCAAGGAAAATATTGCCTTCCCAACGTCCCGGCCAGACGCCAAACAGGCACTGTACCGCTTCGGTTCGCCCGGCGCCCACCAGCCCGGCAATACCCAAAATTTCGCCACGTTTAAGGGAGAAAGAGACGTCATTGACTCGCTTGATGTGTTTATTGACTGGATGCCAGGCGGTTAAATGCTCAACACGTAAGATCTCATCGCCGGTGGTGTGCGGTTCGTTGGGGTAGAGGGCGGTGAGTTCGCGGCCCACCATCATGGTGATGATGTCGTCTTCGCTCATCCCGGTGGCATCGCGCGTGCCGATATGCTGACCATCGCGGATCACGCAGATGACGTCAGAAATAGCCTTCACCTCGTTGAGTTTGTGCGAGATATAAATACAGGCGATACCGTGGTTTTGCAGATCGCGAATGATATCCAGTAAGACGGCGGTTTCCTGCTCGGTGAGTGAGGCGGTCGGTTCATCAAGAATAAGCAGACGGACCTGTTTATTCAGCGCTTTGGCGATTTCTACCAGTTGCTGTTGCCCAAGCCCGAGATCGCCGACACGGGTATTGGGGGAAATCGTCAGACTGACCTGGGCGAGCAGCTTTTCGCAGCGCAGCGTCATGGTGTCGTAGTCCATCACGCCGTGATGGGTGATCTCGGTGCCAAGAAAGATGTTTTCCAGCACCGTCAGGTGCTTAACCAGCGCCAGTTCCTGATGGATTATCGCAATGCCTTTACGCTCGGTATCACGGATATGCCCGGCCTGTAGGGTTTCGCCAGCAAAAACAATTTCGCCGTCATAGCTGCCCCAGGGATAGATGCCGCACAGTACTTTCATCAGCGTGGATTTGCCGGAGCCGTTTTCACCGCAAAGGGATAACACCTCGCCTGCATTGAGCCGCAGACTCACGTTATCAACGGCCTTGACCGCGCCAAAGGCCTTGGTGATGTTCTTCATTTCAAGTAAATAAGGCATAACTGCTCCACGTAATTCGAGGTATTCACAGTGCCTGAAGACATGTTCCGGCGTGCCTCCTGTCGGGAGACACGCCGCGAGGCTTAGAGCTGATCTTTCTGATGGAACCCATCTTTGATAACCGTGGCGTCGATGTTGTCTTTGGTGACTTCAATCGGCGTCAGCAGACGGGCGGGGACGTCTTTCAGACCGTTATTGAGGGTGGAGTCCGCTTTTGGCTGTTTGTCATTACCGAGCTCAACGGCGATTTCTGCGGCCGTGTTAGCCAGTTGGGTGATGGGCTTATAGACCGTCATGGTCTGGCTGCCGTTGATCAGGCGTTTAATCCCGGCGAGGTCGGCATCCTGGCCTGAAATGACGACCTTGCCTGCCAGGCCTTGAGCGCTCAGCGCCTGAATTGCGCCGCCTGCGGTCGCATCGTTAGACGCCACGACCGCGTCGATTTTGTTGTTGTTCGCCGTGAGGGCGTTTTCCATGATTTTCAGCGCATTTTCAGGCAGCCAGCCGTCGACCCACTGATCGCCGACAATTTTAATCTTGCCGCTATCAATGTACGGTTTTAATACTTTCATTTGGCCTGCGCGGAACAACTTAGCGTTATTATCAACGGGCGAACCGCCCATCAAAAAGTAATTGCCCTGAGGCACTTTGCTGACCAGGCTTTGCGCCTGCAATTCACCAACCTTTTCATTGTCGAAGGAAATATAAAAATCAATGTCGGCATTATTGATCATACGGTCATAAGCCAACACTTTAATCCCTTCTTGTTTGGCCTCTTTTACAACATTACTTAATACCTGACCGTTGTAGGGAATAATAACCAGAACATCAACGCCGCGGTTGATCATATTTTCGATTTGCGACATCTGGGTTTCTTCATTACCGTTAGCCGACTGGACAAAAACCGTGGCACCCAGCGATTCGGCTTTTTTAACAAAAATATCACGGTCTTTCTGCCAACGTTCGAGGCGTAAGTCATCAATCGCCATACCGATTTTTACTTCTTTTGCGTGACCCGCCATGCTGGCGAGCAGCAAAGAAGCACACAAAGTAAGGCAAAGGTTCTTTATCTTCATAATAGTAATACCTTTTTGTAGGGTGACGAAGCGAGATAAAAGAAACATGCACTGCGATGAACGTTGCAAATTTTTAACGCGTAAACGGTGGCTGGCAATTCCTGGTTTTTATCCCGGCGTTATGTTTTTTGGTTTATTTGTGGAAGTTTGACGGTGATCTGATTTTAAAATAAGCGGAAACGGTTTTGCAGGCGGCAACAATTAAGCAAACGGCCTGGTTATGGCTTATTTTGCGAGGTGGTGCACATTTGCGTATTCTCTTAATGTCAGTGTGAAATAACGTAATTGAGCAAGGCGAGGAGAGAATCCAGTATTACCTGGAAAATGAATCTTTGCCGACACCTGATTATGGAGCTCATTATGCATGCTTATTTCGACCAGCTCGAACGTGTTCGTTATGAAGGCCCGAAAACAACCAACCCTTTAGCGTTTCGTCATTACAACCCGGACGAGTTAGTGCTGGGTAAGCGAATGGAAGATCACCTGCGCTTTGCCGCCTGCTACTGGCATACATTCTGCTGGAACGGTGCGGATATGTTTGGTGTGGGATCATTCGACAGACCGTGGCAACAGCCGGGCGACGCGCTGGCGCTGGCGGAGCGCAAAGCGGATGTAGCGTTTGAGTTCTTCCACAAACTGAATGTGCCTTACTACTGCTTCCACGATGTCGATGTCTCGCCGGAAGGGGCTTCGCTGAAAGAGTACCTGAATAACTTTGCCCACATGGTGGATGTGCTGGCGCAAAAACAGCAGCAGAGCGGCGTGAAACTGCTCTGGGGTACCGCTAACTGCTTTACTAACCCGCGCTATGGCGCAGGGGCTGCCACTAACCCGGATCCCGAAGTATTTAGCTGGGCTGCGACCCAGGTCGTCACCGCGATGAACGCAACTCATCAGTTGGGCGGCGAAAACTACGTGCTGTGGGGCGGTCGTGAAGGCTATGAAACCTTGCTCAATACCGATCTGCGTCAGGAGCGTGAGCAGATTGGCCGCTTCATGCAGATGGTTGTCGAACACAAACATAAAATCGGCTTCCGTGGCACGCTGCTGATTGAGCCAAAACCGCAGGAACCGACCAAACATCAATATGATTATGATGTGGCAACGGTGTACGGCTTCCTCAAACAGTTCGGTCTGGAAAAAGAGATTAAAGTGAACATCGAGGCGAACCACGCCACGCTGGCCGGCCACTCTTTCCACCATGAAATTGCCTCTGCCATCGCGCTGGGTATCTTCGGTTCGGTCGATGCTAACCGCGGCGATGCGCAACTGGGTTGGGATACAGATCAGTTCCCGAACAGCGTGGAAGAGAACGCGCTGGTGATGTATGAAATCATCAAAGCGGGCGGCTTTACCACTGGCGGCCTGAACTTTGACGCCAAAGTGCGTCGTCAGAGCACCGACAAATACGATCTGTTCTATGGCCACATTGGCGCAATGGACACCATGGCGCTGGCGCTGAAAGTGGCCGCGCGGATGAGTGAAGACGGTGAGCTGGATAAACGCGTCGCGAAACGCTATGCCGGCTGGAATGGTGAACTTGGCCAGCAAATTCTGCAGGGCCAGCTAACGCTTGCTGAACTGGCGAAGTACGCTGAACAGCAAAACCTGGCGCCGCGCCATCAGAGCGGGCATCAGGAACTGTTGGAAAATCTGGTAAACCATTACCTGTTCGACAAGTAACCGGCGCTGGCCTGCATTCGGGCCTGCACACCGACCAGGCCCGGAACGCGTTGCGTTACCGGGCAGTTTTTTTAAGGAGCCATCTATGTATATCGGGGTTGATCTTGGCACATCAGGGGTAAAAGCAATTTTGCTCAGTGAGCAGGGCACCGTACTGGCCTCACAAACGGAAAAGTTAACGGTGTCGCGCCCGCGCCCTTTGTGGTCGGAGCAGGACCCGTTGCACTGGTGGCAGGCCACGGACCGGGCGATTCGCGCCCTCGGCGAACAGCATTCATTACAGCAGGTGAAGGCCATTGGCCTGGCCGGGCAGATGCACGGCGCCACGCTGCTTGATAACGAAAATCAGGTACTTCGTCCGGCTATTTTGTGGAATGACGGGCGCTGCGCCGAAGAGTGTGCGCTGCTGGAAGCGCAGGTAAAAAACGCACGGGCGATAACCGGCAACCTGATGATGCCGGGGTTCACCGCGCCAAAATTACTATGGGTGAAGCGCCACGAACCTGACGTGTTTGCCCGCGTGGCGAAAGTCCTGCTGCCGAAAGATTATTTGCGCTGGCAAATGACCGGACAGTACGCCAGCGATATGTCGGACTCCGCAGGAACGATGTGGCTGGATGTGGCAAAACGCGACTGGAGCGACGAGATGCTTGCCGCCTGCGCGCTGACCCGCGACCATATGCCTGCCTTGTTCGAAGGCAGCGACATCACAGGCACCTTGCTGCCGGAGGTGGCAGCGCGCTGGGGCATGGCACAGGTTGCCGTCGTCGCAGGTGGTGGCGATAACGCGGCGGGTGCCGTCGGCGTTGGCATGGCGGACGCCGGGCAGGCGATGCTCTCCCTGGGAACGTCCGGCGTCTATTTTGCGGTCAGCGAAGGTTTCCTCAGTAATCCCGAAAGCGCGGTGCACAGTTTCTGCCATGCGCTACCGGGACGCTGGCATCTGATGTCGGTCATGCTCAGCGCCGCCTCCTGCCTGGACTGGGCCGCGAAGCTGACCCGGCTGGATTCTGTACAGGCGCTGATTGCCGCAGCGGAACAGGCGGATGACAGCGCGGGCGATCTCTGGTTCTTACCCTATCTTTCCGGCGAGCGTACGCCGCATAACAACCCGGAAGCCAAAGGCGTGTTCTTTGGCCTGACCCATCAGCACGGGCCGAATGAGCTGGCGAAATCGGTGCTCGAAGGGGTGGGCTATGCGCTGGCAGACGGGATGGATGTGGTGCACGCCTGCGGCGTGAAGCCGCAAAGCATCACGCTTATCGGCGGTGGGGCGCGCAGCAGCTACTGGCGACAGATGCTGGCGGACATCAGCGGGCAGCAGCTTGATTACCGCACGGGGGGCGATGTCGGCCCGGCTTTAGGCGCGGCACGTCTGGCGCAAATTGCCGCCAACCCGGATGTCCCGGTGACCCGCCTGTTGCCACAACTGCCGATTGAACAGCAGCACCAGCCGGATGCCGCGCGCCATGCGTTGTATCAACCGCGTCGCGAAACCTTCCGTCGTATTTATCAGCAGCTTTTACCGCTGATGTCGTAACGTCTGTGTCCTCCCCGTTTGCGCGGGGAGGATGTTCGTCTGTAATCCACCTGATGATGTCCTTTTTTGGTCTTAGCACCTTGCCCGTTCCTTGCCAGAATAGCCCTACACCCACTGCGTAAGGAGTCCCAAAATGTCACGTACCGCCCTTATCAATATTGATACTCAGAACTCTTTCCTGCATCGCGATAGCTGGCAGGAGGACAATTTTCCCGCTTTTCGCGACGCCATGTTGAACCTGATAGCCGGCTGTATTGCGCGGGATGTGCCGGTGGTAGACATTTTTCATGTCGCTGACGGCGGGCTGTTCGCGCTGGAAAGTGGTTATGTCGCGCCAATGGCCTTTTTGCAACATCAGCCTGCGGTGACTTTCTACAAGCATGTGCATAATGCCTTTACCGATACCGGGCTGGATCACTGGCTGCGTAAACAGGATATTAATCATGTCATTATTTGCGGGATGCGCACCGAACAGTGCTGCGAAACGACGGCCCGCGTGGCGTCAGATCTTGGCTACAGAGTGACCTTTGTCAGTGAAGCGACGTTAACCTTCCCGATGACGCATAAAGGGATTACGCTGGACTGCGACGCGCTGCGTCATCGTACAGAAACGGTGCTTGAAGGCCGTTTCGCCACAGTGAAAACTGTCAGTGAAACTCTGGGATCCCTATGACCACCGATGTCTGGTTCGTGATGTTGCCGGGCGTGCTGGCGCTGGATATGACCGGCCCGGCAGAAACCTTCTCCCTGGCGGGTGAGGCCTTTCGCTTGCATTACATTGGACCGGACGCAGAGGTGCCGACCTCTATCGGCCTGACGATGGGCAATATTGCGCCGCTGCCGGACAGCCTGCCGGAAGGCAGTCTGCTGGTATTGCCCGGCGTTCATCAGTCCGCACGCTATTTTGCCACGCCCCAGGCTGATACCGTCCGCCACTGGCTGATGCGTATGCAACCGCTGATCCACAGCCAGAAGGTGCTGCTGATGTGTGTCTGTTCCGGCTCGCTATTAGCGGCAAAAGCAGGGCTGATGACGGGGATTCAGTGCACCACGCACCACGATGTGATTGCTCGTCTGAGGGCGGCGGCACCCGCCGCGCTGGTCAAAGAGAACCGGATTTTCATTGAAGACAGAGGGATCTGGACCAGTGCGGGGATCACCTCCGGTATTGACCTGACGCTGCACATTATTCACCGACTGTGCGGGCCGGAAACGGCGCTGGCGGTGGCTCGCGAGATGGTGGTCTGGTTCCGTCGTTCCGGCGATGACCCACAGCTCTCACCGTGGCTGCGCTATCGCAATCATCTCCACCCGGCGGTTCACCGCGCGCAGGATGTGCTTACCGCCGAGCCGCAAAAACCCTGGCAACTGGCGGATATTGCTGAGCAGGCGCACGTGAGTCCACGGCATTTAACACGTCTGTTTCAGCAACATCTGGGCATCAGCGTGCGTGATTATCTGGAACAACTACGTCTGGCGGTGGCCGAACAGTGGCTATTACAGGGGCGGGGTACGGAGCAGGCTGCGATGGCCGCCGGGTTTTCCTCACCCCGCCAGTTGCACCGCGCGCGTCAGCGTGCCGCCGGGTAACGTCACTATTGGTGTTTTCTGAAAAACTGCTCTCCCTCTCCCGCTTCGCCCCCGTGCCTTTACTATGGGTTACCAAAAACGGAGGGTGTTATTTATGGAAAAAAACGCAGTACATGTTTCTCCCGCGTTCAATATCGTGTCGTGGGTTGCCCTGATGGGGGGCGTCGCATCTTATCTGGTAGGTCTGTGGAATGCCGAGATGCAACTGAATGAGCGGGGTTATTACTTTGCGGTGCTGCTTCTTGGACTTTTTGCCGCAGCCTCCTATCAAAAAACGGTCAGAGACCGCTACGAAGGTATTCCCACCACCCAGATGTATTACTTTATGTGCCTGATAACGTTTATTCTTTCTATCGGCTTGCTGCTTGTCGGATTGTGGAATGCGACACTGCTGCTCAGTGAGAAAGGGTTTTACGGACTGGCCTTCTTTCTTAGTCTGTTTGGCATTGTCGCCGTGCAAAAAAATGTCCGTGATGGCTGGGATCAAACCGAGCCGGAAGTCGTACCCGCTGAGGCGGAGGAGTAAGTTCAATCGCCCGGCGTTGCTGGCCGGGCTGCTCGTTTAGCTCACATAGCGCCGCGTATCAATACGCTGCAACAGCATCGACAAGCCCAGGCTGATGAGCAGCGTTGCGGTAAAAATCCACAGGATATCGAGCACGGGCCAGGTCTGAATTTCAGCGCCACGGGTGCGTAGCGCATGAATGATAAGGGCATGAAAACCATAGATTCCCAGCGAGTGGCGGGAGATGATCGCCAGCCCCGGCAGCGCCCGCGCGCTAAGGGTGTTTTTGACGAGGGTGAACAGCGACATGGCGCAGATAAACACCAGCGGGCCACAATAGACATACCAGGTGTCGGCGAAATTACCCCGCCATTTCAGTTCATGCAGGGTGCCGCGAGAAATAGCGAATGCGGCGACGACAAAAACAGTCGCGCTCAGCACAGTGAGTGACTTTTTCTGCGTATCCATCATCCCTAACGCACGGCCCAGCATGCCGTACAACACGTAATAGAACGTGTCGCCATTGATATACAGATTGACGGGCAGCCATTCGAAATGGCCTATTTTTTGCGCCACCGTATTGGGATTGGCAACAATGCCAATGACGACCATCAGCGCCAGCAGCATCTTCCCGCTCACCTGCTTTACCTGAATAAGCGGCGAGACGAGATAGATAACGATAATCGCAAAGAAAAACCACAGATGATAAAACACCGGTTTTTGTAGCAGGTTTCGTAGTGATAACTCGCTGTTAATTGAGGTAAATAAGACGATGTAGAGAAAGGCGATCGTGCTGTAGAACAGCAGGCATAAACCGATACGCAAAAAATGGCGCGGCTGGGCGCTGCGTTCGCCAAAAAAGAGATAACCTGAGATCATAAAAAAGAGCGGCACGCTGACGCGAGAAGCAGAATTGAGGAGATTGGCGACACCCCAGTCGAGAGTGCTCACGCTGGCCGCGTTAGTCACGTACCAGGCGGTGGTATGGATCATCACAACCATCAAACAGGCGATCCCTCGCAGATTATCAATCCAGTAAATTTTCGACGACATCTGTTCCTCAATTTTCCCGTTAAATACCCTCTGACTTACGATTTAACGCACTTTCTTTCTGGATAATTCTGAGTTTTCCTGCCCATACTTGTGATGTTACGGCAGTTTTGCAAAATTCACTGCTTAGCACTCCTGACTTCTAAAAATAACAGCAGCTTAGCCTGACGGTAAAAAAATGATGATCAAAAGTATGGCGTCAGCCTTGTTAGTCTTGCTGGTGGCAGGATGCAGCGCGCCACCAGAAACGCCTGCGCAACGCGCGCAAAAAGCGAAAGTGAGCCCGGCGCACTCCCTCGAAATGGAACAGCTCTGCAAGCAATCTGCGGCGCATCGCTATAATACCGACTCGCAAGCCATCGCGGTTACCAGCTTCGAACAGTTTCAGAGTAGCTATGAAATGCGTGGTGTTACCCCCCGGAAGGAGGGTTTTGTCTGCTCTTTTGACCAGGAAGGCCAGTTTTTGCATCTCTCGATGCGCTAGTTCTTCAATTTTCCACAAACAGACCCGTTTCGTACTGTATATCTTCCGGTCAGCGGGTATACTGGCCCCTTCCTTTAAATCCACACGTATCCAGCACGAAATCATATGCAAAAGTTTGATACCAGGACCTTCCAGGGCCTGATCCTGACCTTACAGGATTACTGGGCTCGTCAGGGCTGCACCATTGTTCAACCTCTGGACATGGAAGTTGGCGCCGGCACATCTCACCCAATGACCTGCCTGCGTGCATTGGGGCCAGAACCGATGGCGACTGCCTACGTGCAGCCTTCCCGTCGTCCAACCGATGGCCGCTATGGCGAAAACCCGAACCGTTTACAGCACTACTATCAGTTCCAGGTCGTGATTAAACCGTCTCCGGACAATATCCAGGAGCTGTACCTCGGGTCTCTGAAAGAGCTGGGTATGGATCCGACCATCCACGACATCCGTTTCGTGGAAGACAACTGGGAAAACCCGACGCTGGGTGCCTGGGGTCTGGGGTGGGAAGTGTGGCTGAACGGTATGGAAGTGACCCAGTTCACTTACTTCCAGCAGGTTGGCGGTCTGGAATGTAAGCCGGTTACCGGTGAGATTACGTACGGCTTAGAACGTCTGGCGATGTACATTCAGGGCGTGGACAGTGTTTACGACCTGGTCTGGAGCGATGGCCCGCTGGGTAAAACCACCTACGGCGACGTGTTCCATCAGAACGAAGTGGAACAGTCCACCTACAACTTCGAATACGCCGACGTCGACTTCCTGTTCTCCTGCTTCGAGCAGTACGAGAAAGAAGCCCAGCAGCTTCTGGCGCTGGAAAATCCGCTGCCGCTGCCTGCGTACGAACGTATTCTGAAAGCCGCTCACAGCTTCAACCTGCTGGATGCGCGTAAAGCCATCTCCGTCACCGAGCGTCAGCGCTACATTCTGCGCATTCGCACGCTGACCAAAGCGGTAGCAGAAGCCTATTACGCTTCCCGTGAAGCCCTTGGCTTCCCGATGTGCAACAAGAATAAATAAGAGGCGGCCATGTCTGAGAAAACTTTCCTGGTGGAAATTGGCACCGAAGAGCTGCCACCAAAAGCCCTGCGCAGCCTGGCTGAATCTTTTGCTGCGAACGTGACCGCTGAGCTGGATAACGCTGGCCTGGCGCACGGTAAAATCGAATGGTTTGCCGCACCGCGCCGTCTGGCGCTGAAAGTGGCGAATCTGGCGGCTTCTCAGCCTGACCGTGAAGTTGAGAAACGCGGCCCGGCGATTGCTCAGGCGTTTGACGCCAGCGGCAATCCGAGCAAAGCGGCAGAAGGCTGGGCGCGCGGCTGCGGTATCACCGTTGACCAGGCCGAACGTCTGACCACCGACAAAGGTGAATGGCTGCTGTATCGTGCGCACGTGAAAGGCGAGAGCACCGAAGCGCTGCTGCCGAATATGATCGCCACCTCGCTGGCGAAGCTGCCGATTCCGAAACTGATGCGCTGGGGCGCGTCTGACGTCCACTTCGTGCGTCCGGTTCATACCGTGACCCTGCTGCTGGGCGATGACGTCATCCCGGCAACTATTCTGGGCGTCCAGTCCGATCGCGTGATTCGCGGTCACCGCTTTATGGGCGAGCCGGAGTTCACCATCGACAATGCCGACCAGTATCCTGAAATCCTGCTGGAGCGCGGCAAAGTTGTGGCTGATTACGAAGCGCGTAAAGCCAAAATTAAAGCAGACGCAGAAGAAGCGGCGCGTAAGATTGGCGGCAACGCTGACCTGAGCGACAGCCTGCTCGAAGAAGTGACCTCGCTGGTGGAATGGCCGGTGGTGCTGACGGCGAAATTCGAAGAGAAATTCCTCGCGGTGCCTGCCGAAGCGCTGGTGTACACCATGAAGGGTGACCAGAAGTACTTCCCGGTTTATGACAATGCAGGCAAGCTGCTGCCGAACTTTATCTTTGTGGCCAACATTGAGTCCAAAGATCCGGTACAAATCATCTCCGGTAACGAGAAGGTGGTTCGTCCGCGTCTGGCGGATGCCGAGTTCTTCTTCAATACCGACCGTAAAAAACGTCTGGAAGACCATCTGCCGCGCCTGCAAACCGTGCTGTTCCAGCAACAACTGGGTACGCTGCGCGACAAGACCGATCGTATTCAGGCGCTGGCGGGCTGGATTGCCGGGCAGATTGGCGCTGATGTGAATCACGCGACCCGCGCGGGCCTGCTGTCTAAGTGCGACCTGATGACCAATATGGTCTTTGAGTTCACCGACACCCAGGGCGTGATGGGTATGCATTACGCGCGCCATGACGGCGAAGCGGAAGATGTTGCGGTTGCGCTGAATGAGCAGTATCAGCCGCGCTTTGCGGGCGATGACCTGCCGTCTAACCCGATTGCCTGTGCGCTGGCGATTGCCGATAAGATGGACACCCTTGCGGGTATCTTTGGTATCGGTCAGCACCCGAAAGGGGACAAAGACCCGTTTGCGCTGCGTCGTGCCGCGCTGGGCGTGCTGCGTATCATCGTTGAGAAGAACCTCAACCTGGATCTGCAAACGCTGACCGAAGAAGCGGTGCGTCTGTATGGCGACAAGCTGACGAATGCCAAAGTGGTCGACGACGTTATCGACTTTATGCTGGGCCGTTTCCGCGCCTGGTATCAGGACGAAGGCTATACCGTCGACACCATCCAGGCGGTACTGGCGCGTCGTCCAACCCGTCCGGCGGATTTCGATGCGCGCATGAAAGCGGTATCTCACTTCCGCACGCTGGAAGAGGCCTCTGCGCTGGCTGCGGCCAACAAGCGTGTCTCTAATATTCTGGCGAAATCAGACGAGACGCTGAACGACATCGTGCATGCTTCCGTGCTGAAAGAAGCGGCAGAGATCAAACTGGCGGGCAATCTGGTCGTTCTGCGCGACAAGCTGCAGCCGTACTTTGCCGCAGGCCGTTACCAGGAAGCGCTGGTCGAACTGGCATCCCTGCGTGAGCCGGTTGATGAGTTCTTCGAAAACGTGATGGTGAATGCGGAAGATAAAGACGTTCGTCTGAACCGTCTGACGCTACTGTCCAAACTGCGCGAGTTGTTCCTGCAAGTTGCGGATATTTCCCTGCTGCAGTAATTGCGTGGTCGATAAATAAAAACCTGCCTGCGGGCGGGTTTTTTTACGCCTGAGTAAATAAAAAGGAACAGGTAAGAATATTCAGACGAATTAAATTTTTATTTCATTTGTTTTATGAGAAGACCATAACGATTATATCTGCACTCATCAAACAAGTCAGTGAATTACCTGTTGAGCTTTATAAAACTCTACTATGGGACCGGGGCGCTGAAATGACCAACAACACCCGCTCTAATGTAGCCACAGATATTCAGGTTTACGTCTGCGACCCTCAACCCCTCCGGCAACCTGGCTCAAATGAAAATACGAACAGATTGCTCAGGCCGCATTTGCCAAAAGGAACTGACTTATCGATTCACAGCCAGCAGAGCGTTTTAACCAATCTGTTGCATCCATCGGTTGAACTCACAGCACAAAGTGGACATCAAAATTATTTATATCAGAGAGGAAATGTTTATGTATAGCGTTTGCTATACATAAACATTGTGTTATGCTTGTAAAGCAAATGCTATACAGGGGGATCTCATGAAATCAGATGTTCAACTTAACCTTAGAGCCAAGGAATCACAGCGAGCACTCATTGATGCCGCCGCTGAGATCCTGCACAAATCACGTACAGATTTCATTCTGGAAATGGCCTGTCAGGCTGCTGAAAATGTGATTCTTGAGCGACGTGCCTTTAATTTTAACGATGAGCAATATGCAGAGTTCATCGATATGCTCGATGCACCGGTTGCGGATGATCCCGTTATCGACAAACTGCTGGCAAGGAAACCTCAGTGGGACGTGTAACAGCGCCAGAGCCTTTATCCAATTTCCATCAGGTGGCGGCGTTTGTTAGCGGTGAAGCTGTGCTCGATGATTGGCTAAAGCAGAGAGGCCTCAAAAATCAGGCTCTCGGAGCTGCCCGAACTTTTGTTGTATGTAAGAAAGACACGAAACAAATAGTCGGTTTTTACTCTTTGGCCACCGGTAGCGTCAACCATACAGAAACTACAGGCAACCTTCGGCGTAACATGCCAGACCCTATTCCTGTGATTATACTCGCCCGGCTTGCTGTCGACGTCTCATTTCGTGGAAAAGGGCTTGGCGCTGATTTACTCCACGATGCGGTGCTTCGTTGTTATCGAGTTGCTGAAAATATTGGTGTGCGTGCAATCATGGTTCACGCGCTGACGGAAGAAGCCAAAAATTTCTATATTCACCATGGTTTCAAGCCATCACAAACTCAGCAGCGGACGTTATTCCTTAAACTTCCTCAATAGAATGCGAAGACCGTTACGCCCAAATCGCTATAAGCGATAATGGGATGGTATATCCATGGCTGATTCAGTAGAACATTTTCACGAAACAGATTGTAAATGCATTATAGATGAAAGGGGAAAGCGCGCGATGTCAGAAAGTAGTGGAATGAATAATTCGGTTGCGGACAACTTTATTTATCTTTAACAGGAAAAAAGAGTCTATGTATTCCATAAATTCTTTATCAGGTGCTTCGGTTAACCTCTCCAACGTTTGGCGGCAGCAAAAAGTGAGGCCCGCTTGCCGCGCTCCTGTAATTGGAGCTATTTAAAGTATTGGGTGTAATTTATATAAAACATTTGTTGCACAATTTTAGGGTCTTTTATTTTGAATCAGATAATAACTATTGATGCGAATTAAAAACGGGCTAATTAAAAAGATGAAATTTAACCTTGAAATCCTGTCCGGTCTGCGGCTATCCTTTGCCCCGACGAATCCCTCGTCTCACTGAGGCCCACTGAAAATGGATAAACACACCTGCTGACTTCGAATCCTTGCTTCGCGCTTATGGCGAGCAGGGGATGTATTGATTTCACTCAGGAGTGCTTATGGCTCAGTGCGCCCAATCCCCCTTATTTATTTTGCATCAGGTCACCTGTCAGTTTGCGACAGGCGTGACACTTTTTAGCCCAATTTCTCTTTCGCTCGAACCCGCGTTGTGTGGCCTGGTCGGGCGCAACGGTTGCGGTAAAACCCGCTTATTGCGCCTGCTGGCGGGGCTGGACCTCCCCGCATCCGGACATATCGAACGTTTTGGTACTGTGGCTTACGTCGCTCAACAACACGCGGTTTCCCCGTCGACTACGCTTGCCGAATTGCTGGATTATGACGCTGTGTTTGCTGCACGTCGGCGTATCGAATCGGGTGATTACCTGCCAGAAGATCTCGAACGTATGGAAGGCTTTTGGGATCTTGAGGAGCGCCTGACTGCGGCCTTTATGGATGCCAGTCTGCCTCCGTTCACCCCCGAGCGACCTGCCGCAGCGCTGAGCGGCGGCGAGCGGGTTCGTGCCCTGCTGTGCGCGGCATTGATGGCAGACGCCGATTACCTGCTGCTTGATGAACCGACCAACCATCTCGACAGACAAGGACGAGAATGGCTTTATACGCGGCTTGCCCGTCGGCAGGGCGGAACGCTGGTGGCGAGCCACGATCGTGAACTGCTGGCCTTGATGCCGCGCATCCTTGAATTATCTCCCGCCGGATTACGCAGCTATGGCGGCCATTATGGTGATTATCAGCGTCAACGCGAAGCCGAGCAGCAGGCAGCCCACGCGGCGCTTGCGCATGCGGCTACCGAGCGTCGTCGGGTACGTAACCGCCAGCAAAAGGAGCATGATGCCAGCCAACGGCGTTCAGCCCAGACTCTGCGAACTGTCGATACACTCAACATTGCCTCGTTCGAGCGGGTGAAATACAAAGGAGCCGCAAAGGAGCGGACAGGCACGCTGCGTCGGCAGCACCGTGAGCAGAACGAGGCGCTGAATGCCGCAGTTGCACAGGCCCGCGAGCGAGTTGAAGACGATGCGCCAGTCTTGTTTACCCTGCCGGGCAGCCAGGTGGCTGAGGGTAAACAGGTGCTGGTGATGGACAACCTCATCTTGCCTTATGGCAATTCATCTCCCCTGAGCTGGCGAATGGACGGGCCGATGCGTGTAGCGCTACGCGGGCCAAACGGTTGTGGAAAATCGACTCTGTTGCGCGTCATGCTCGGAGAAGAAAAGCCGCTATCAGGCACGTGTCAGGTCTCGGTCGCGACGGCGTACCTCGACCAGCATCTGTCGCAACTGGATCTTTCCCTCCCGGTGCTGGCACACCTTCACGCCAGTGAGACGCCACTCGACGAAGGTATACTGCGAACCCGACTGGCGCAACTGCAACTGGGGGCAGAGAAAGTGACGCTTCCGCTGGCGGCTTTAAGCGGTGGAGAACGCCTGAAAGCGGCGCTGGCCTGTGTACTCTGGCGTCGTGAGGCGACACAACTGCTTTTGCTTGATGAACCCACGAACCACCTGGATTTGGCTTCGACGCAGGCGATTGAGTTGGCATTGTCGGCATTTCCGGGCGCAATAGTGGTGGTTTCACATGATGAGGCATTTCTTCAGGCGCTAAACTTAACGCACCAGATTGAGTGGCGAGAAGAAAGATGGCACTGTGAAAGGAAGTAAGAGGGTATTGACCCCCGTCATGGCGGG
Source organism: Phytobacter sp. SCO41 (assembly GCF_003073275.1). NCBI lineage: Bacteria > Pseudomonadati > Pseudomonadota > Gammaproteobacteria > Enterobacterales > Enterobacteriaceae > Phytobacter > Phytobacter sp. SCO41. The sequence continues at coordinate 195,501 of NZ_CP027225.1, forward strand.
GGTTTTACAGCCAGATTTATTCCATTAACTGTTTACTGAGCATCGGATTTGAATGGATCAGGCGCATCAGTTTCATTTCGGTCGCGGAAGGACGAACTCGTTTTGATTCCCATTCCTGAACCATTGCTACGCTAACACCCATTGCGCGTGCAAAATCATCAATCTTTAACCCAGTGCCACGTCGTAATTGTTCAAACTCATTAAAAGAATTAGGCTTTTGGGTCAGGGTAACCGCTTGCGCTACATCTTTTTTAAAGACAATCTGTTCCAGACTGCTCAGCAGCTCAAACATCGGATCTTTATATTCCATTGAGAACTCCTCTAAAAACACACAGCGGATAGTGATACAGCACTAATAAGAATAGTCGTTAAAAACGCGGGCGGGAGGGCGTGACCAGGATATATCGTGGATAAAAGGGCTTTTAATGCTTTTGAAATGCATATTCAAACGTTTCGCTAAACGTTAATTACTTGATTACGCAAGCCCAGGAATAAATACGTATTTTTTTGTAAATCGTTAGCAAAAAATCGCATGACGAAACGGCGCGAGGTCTGACCTGAGTGTGTCCCGACGTGCATAAGAAAGCATGGAAAAGGGTATCCTGAGACGCCGACCTGGACTATCCTTGTAAGCCGTCAGGCACGCGTGTTTCGTTGTGCGCATTTTTGGGTGAAAGGAGTATTAAAATGGCGACAGGTAAGTCCTGCTCTCGCTGGTTTGCGCCTCTTGCGGCGTTGTTAATGGTAGTTGGCCTGAGTGGGTGTTTTGATAAAGAAGGCGATCAGCGCAAGGCTTTTATCGATTTCCTGCAAAATACGGCGATGCGTAGCAGTGAACGTCTTCCCGCGCTGACGGCCGACCAGAAAAAACAGTTTGGACCGTTCGTCTCTGATTACGCCATTCTGTATGGTTATTCTCAGCAGGTGAACCAGGCGATGGATTCCGGTCTGCGTCCAGTGGTGGATAGCGTGAACGCGATTCGCGTACCGCAGGATTATATGACTCAGCGTGAACCGCTGCGTCAGGCCAATGGTTCTCTCGGCGTGCTGAGTCAACAATTGCAGAATGCGAAAGTGCAGGCTGATACAGCTCACGCGGGGCTGAAACAGGCGGATGACCTGAAACCGGTCTTCGAGCAGGTGTATTCGAAAGTGGTCACTGCTCCGGCTAACGCGCTGCAACCGCTGATCCCGGCGGCACAGACTTTCACGCAGCAACTGGTGCAGGTGGGTGATTTTATTGCTCAGCAGGGTACGCAGGTGAGCTTTGTTGCCAATGGCATCCAGTTCCCGACCTCACAGCAGGCCAGCCAGTATAATTCACTGATTGGGCCGCTGGCGGCTCAGCATCAGGCGTTTATGCAAGCCTGGACTGCCACGGTGAATGCGACGCAGTAAGCGTGGAACCCATAATAAATAAAAAAGAGGCGAGATAATCGCCTCTTTTTTGTTTCTGCCGGAGAAAGCTTATTTTAAAACCTGCGGGTTAACGCAGTTTTTCTCGACGTTGCCATTCAGCGCATCAATGAGGTTATCCACCGCGCAGGCGGCCATACCGTAGCGTGTTTCGTGAGTGGCAGAACCAATATGCGGCAGTGCCACTACGTTGGGTAACGTCAGCAGAGGGGAGTCCACCGGTAAAGGTTCCTTCTCAAACACATCCAGACCGGCTGCATGAATCTCGCCTTTTTTCAGCGCCTCAATGAGGGCTTTCTCATCAACAACCGAACCGCGACCCGCGTTGACGAAAATCGCCGATGATTTCATGATGGCGAATTTCTCTGCGTTGATCAGATGATGTGTTTCCTGGGTGTACGGCAGGACGAGAACCACATAGTCAGACTCTTTAAGCAGCGTATCCAGATCGCAGTAGCGGGCCTGGAAACGGCTTTCCGCTTCCTGATGCTGGCGGCGTGCGTTATAGAGAATCGGCATACCGAAACCAAAGTGCGCACGTTGCGCCAGCGCCAGGCCAATGCGCCCCATCCCCACGATGCCAAGCGTTTTGTGGTGGACGTCAACGCCAAACCAGTCCGGACCAATGCCCCTGGTCCATTCGCCTTTCTTCACTCGCTCCGCCACTTCCACCACCCGACGTGCGGAACTCAGCACCAGCGCCATGATGGTATCGGCCACAGTTTCGGTCAGCACGGTCGGGGTGTGCATCAGCAGAATATTTTTTGCATTCAGCGCGTCCACATCAAAGGTGTCGTAACCCACTGAAATGGTCGATGCGGCGCGCAGTTTCGGCATCTTTGCCAGCAATGCGGCGTCCACCTTTTCACTGGAACCCAGCAGGCCTTCGGCACTGGCGAACGCGTCGGCATGTTGCTCCACCGTTTCCGGGCGCAGGTTAGCCACCTGCGTGACGGTGAAATGTTCTTCCAGACGGCGTTTCAGGTCATCAGGCAATGCTTTATACAGGATGATGGACGGCTTCATGGCTTCTCCCTCGTTAAGGTTCAGGCGTGACGAGCGCCCGCTGGAATTGTTTTATCGTTAGCAGGCTTCACAATTAAAGTAAGCCATACAGATGCAAAAAGTGCCACCCCCATAAAAATGTACGAGGCTGCCGGACTGCCCGTTGCGCCATTAAGGTAACCAACGAACCAGGAACCGAAGAAGGAGCCGAGCGCGCCCATGCTGTTGATAAGCGCCATGGCACCGCCCGCAACGTTACGCGGCAGCATTTCGGGGATGATCGCAAAGAACGGGCCGTAGGGGGCGTACATGGCAGCACCGGCGATCACCAGTAGGGTGTAAGAGGCCCAGAAATGGTTTGCTCCAACTGCCCAGGAGCCAATAAACGCGAAGCCGCCAATCAGCAACAGTGGCCAGACGAACAGCTTACGGTTTTGCAGCTTATCCGATGCCCAGGAGGCCAGAATCATCGCTATGGTCGCAGCCAGGTACGGAACGGAGGAGAGCCAGCCCACTTCGACCATACCGAGATTGGCCCCGCCGTTACGGATGATGGACGGCAGCCACAGTACGAAACCGTAAACACCAATACTCCAGGCAAAATATTGCATACACAGCAGGATAACGTTACGGGAGCGGAAGGCTTCGCCGTAATTACGCACAGCTTTGATGCCTTGCTGTTCCTGATCCAACTGTGTTTGCAGGGCAGATTTTTCGTCCTCTGACAGCCAGCCAACCTGAGCGGGTTTGTCGCGGACCAGCATCCACCAGGCAAAAGCCCAGATGATGGCAGGAACCCCTTCAATGATGAACATCTCGCGCCAGCCGAGCGCCTGAATCAAGTAACCAGAGACCACAGACATCCACAACACGGTGACCGGGTTACCGAGGATCAGGAAGGTGTTGGCACGTGAACGTTCCGATTTGGTAAACCAACTGCTGATATAAATCAGCATGGCGGGCATGACTGCGGCTTCTACTACGCCGAGAATAAAACGAATGGCGGCGAGCATCGGGATATTGGTGACCATCCCGGTCAGTGACGCGCAGCCGCCCCACAGGATCAGGCAGACAAAAATCAGTTTACGAACACTGCGGCGTTCCGCATAAATCGCACCGGGGATCTGGAAGAAGAAATAGCCCAGAAAGAACAGTGCGCCAAGCAGGGAAGAGACCCCTTTGGTAATACCTAAGTCGTCGTTGATCCCGGCGGCGGAGGCGAAGCTAAAGTTCGCCCGGTCGAGGTAGGCCAGACTGTAAGTGATGAAAACAATCGGCATGATGTAAAGCCAGCGTTTTGCTGCATTTGTCGAGCTTTTCATAATGTTGCCTCTATGGTTGAGGTTTGCGCCGCCTGTTTGTAGGGTCCAGGGTGGCTTTGTTACTTTTAGTGATGGGTTTACCCCCTCACCCTAACCCTCTCCCTCAAGGGAGAGGGGATAAGTCCGCTGCGATGTTCTTCTCCCTCTCCCCGTGGGAGAGGGCAGGGGTGAGGGGAATCATTCACCCAGCCCTTCACGTGTGGGCAGCCCCTCGCTATCCCCAAGCACCTGGATGGCAAGCGAGCCAATCTTGTTGCCGCGCTGAACGGCCTGTTGCAGCGTCTTGCCTTCCAGCAGGGCGCTAATCACACCGACGGCGAAACCATCCCCGGCGCCGACGGTATCGACCACGTTATCCACTTTCACGGGAGCGACCGCGCCTTGCTCGCCGCTGGCGGTTTTATACCAGGCGCCATCCGGGCCAGTTTTAATCACTACGGCTTTAACGCCGCGTTGCAGGTAAAAATCAGCGATGCCTTCTGGCGATTGCTGTCCGGTCAGGATCACGCCCTCTTTCAGCCCCGGTAACACCCAGTCGGCCTGGAAAGCGAGGCGGTTCAGTTTCTCTACCATCTCTGCTTCGCTTTTCCACAGCACCGGGCGCAGATTCGGGTCGAAAGAGATGGTCTTGCCCTGAGCTTTCATGGCCGCCGCCGCATGTTCCAGCAGTTCATAGGATGTCGAAGAGAGCGCTGCCGCCACGCCACTCAGATGCAGGTGGCGCGCTTCGTTGAAGGCTGCGGCGTGAAAATCATCTGTTGAAAGGTGGCTTGCCGCCGATCCTTTACGGAAATACTCCACAATGGGATCGGTTCCATTTTCGGCTTTCGATTTTAGCTGATAGCCCGTTGCGAAGCGTCCATCAACGGTGACGCCGCGGGTGTCAATATTCTCTTTTTTCAGCGAGTTAAGAACAAAACGTCCAAAACTGTCATCGCCTACGCGGCTGATCCAGCAGACATTCATTCCCAGACGCGCCAGGCCCGTCGCCACGTTCAGTTCCGCGCCCGCAACGCGCTTCACAAAATGTTCTGCATCGGCAAGATCGCCGTTTTCGGTGGCGACAAACATGGCCATGGCTTCGCCAATCGTGATGACATCAAGCGAGTTATGCATGGCGTTACTCCTCACGTAACAATTCGACGTAGTGACGGGTGACGGCGGTCAGGTCGTCGCCTTCAAGTGGAAATTCAATCCCACGTGGGGCATCGGGCGGTAGCTGGTTTAACAGGGCAAGCCAGCGTTCATCGGCTTTATCGGGTGCGACGGCGCGATAATTCTCATGGTGTGGAATGGCAGCCTTCACATGAATATAGCTCACTGCGGGGGCCAGAAGATGCGCTGCCGCTTCCGGCGACTCGCCGACCCATACCCAGTTGCCGGTATCGAAGGTGAGCGTCACCGGCAGCGCCAGTACATTGCAGGCAGCTTTAAAGCGCTGCATCGGCGCCAGTTGTCCGCATTCGGTCTGATCGTTTTCTACCACCAGCGCCATGCCGCTCTCTGCAAGCCAGCCGCGTAGGGTTTCCAGCACGTCTTTACGCTGATAATGGCCGAGAGAGACCTTGAGCCACAGTGCCTTGAGCGTGCGCGCTTCTTCAAGCAGGGCAGGCAAGTGCGGGTTCAGCGAACCATCTTGCAGGCACAGCGCGTATGGCGCGGAGTAACAGGCCAGTAAACGGTGGTCTTCAATGGTGGCGGCCAGGGTAGAGAGGCTGTTCAATTCCTGATCGCTTAACAGTTCGCGGCGTATTTCCACGCCGTCTGCGCCTGCGTTGGCAATCAGCGGCAGGACGGCCTGCTGGCCGCCCATCGCCTTAATTTGTTCGCTGCCATAGGCGGCGGTGACAACGATGATTTTTCTTTTCATCTTCCGGCTTCCCAGGAGTTAAAGACAATTTGCTTGTCTGTAACGCTAGATGGAACCGGTTCCAAAGAAAAGCACAGTGCATCGAATTTATGATCGTCATCACGAAGGTTAATTATCGTGCAGTTGAACCGCGCACGATGAGCTCCCCGGAAAAGACCCGCTCGCGGACGGTATCACTGTTGCCTTCGATACGCTCAACCACTTGTTCTACCGCGGCATAACCAATTTGCCAGGTCGGTTGTTTGAGGGTAGTGATACCGACCCCTGCCAGCTCAGCCCATTCCAGCTCATCAAAGCCGAGCAGGCCGATATCACTGCCCCAGTGCAGACCAATGCGTTTCAGCGAGCGGGCAACTTGCAGCGTCAATGCGCCATTGGCAGAGATCACCGCTTTGCGCATCCCACGGTGGCGAGAGTGGAACTGGCGCAGGGCGTTATCGATCTGGCTGGCTTCGTGTAACGGCGTTTCGGCGTTTTCTGCCACCACGCCGGGGTAGCGGGCGAGCGTGGTTCGAAAGGCATCCAGGCGTTCCCGCCGCGTATTCACCGTGCCCAGCGGTTCGCTGAGGAACAGCAAGGCTTCAAAGCCTTGTTCAATCAGGTGTTCAGTTGCGGTGGTGGCAGCCTGGGTGTTATCTAACCCCACGACGTCACAGGCGAAATCGGGGATCTTACGGTCAATCAACACCATGGGCAGGGACGATTGCTGCAGGCGGTTTAGCCCCTCTTCGCGCATCCCCACCGCGTTCACCACGATGCCTTCCACCTGATAGCTACGCAGCAGGTCCAGGTAGTGCAGCTCCTGATCGACTTCGTTGTTGGTATTACAGACCAGCGGGGTGAAGCCTTTTTCCCGGCAGGCCGCTTCGATTCCGCTCAGCACATGTACGGAATAGGGGTTCGTGATATCGGCAATAATGAGACCAATCAGGCGAGTGCGCCCGTGCTTGAGGTTGCGCGCCATCAGGCTGGGGCGATAATCGAGTTCGGCAATGGCATGTTCAATTCGCGCCAGCAAGGCATCCGACAGGAGATGTTTTTCACCATTCAGATAGCGTGAAATGCTGGTTTTGCCCGTTTTTGCCGCTTTCGCGACATCGCTGATGGTCGGGCGCGTCGTTTTCGCCATAAATGCTTCCCTCGCGGTAGTTGTGAGACCACACGATAGCGCGAAAATCCGCACTGGCAAGGGGGAACATCCCGCTTATCGCCTTCTGCGTGGCCATCATGCCGTTTAATTCTTTGCCAATTTGCCGCGCGTGTGGATGATAGAGCGCGACATCCATTATTTCATAAGACAGCGAAACGACACTGTCGCCACCTGCATGCATCAGGAGCGCGCTTTGGCAAACTCTGCAGTTAAAACAGTTCTTACGGCAGCCCACTGGGGGCCGATGTTGGTCGAAACCGACGGCGAAACGGTGCTGTCATCACGCGGGGCGCTTCCCACGAACCACCCTAACTCGCTGCAAACGGTGGTCCGCGACCAGGTCCATAGTAAAACTCGTGTCCGCTTTCCTATGGTTCGTAAAGGCTTTCTGGCATCTCCGGACAGCCCGCAGGGCGTTCGCGGCGAGGATGAATTCGTCCGTGTCTCCTGGGATGATGCGCTTGCCCTCATCCATCAGCAGCACAAACGCATTCGCGAAGAACATGGCCCGGCATCCATTTTCGCCGGATCGTATGGCTGGCGCTCGAACGGTGTGTTGCACAAAGCGGCAACCCTGTTGCAGCGTTATATGAGCCTTGCTGGTGGCTATACCGGCCATCTGGGGGACTACTCCACCGGTGCTGCGCAGGCGATCATGCCGTACGTGGTCGGCGGCAACGAGGTGTATCAGCAGCAAACTAGCTGGCCGCTGGTGCTGGAACATAGCGATGTGGTGGTGCTGTGGAGCGCCAACCCGCTGAATACGCTGAAAATTGCCTGGAATGCCTCGGATGAGCAGGGTATCGGCTATTTCGATGCCTTACGCAAAAGCGGCAAACGGCTGATCTGCATCGATCCGATGCGATCGGAGACCGTCGATTTCTTTGGCGACAGTATGGAATGGTTAGCGCCGCACATGGGGACCGATGTGGCGATGATGCTCGGTATCGCCCATACGCTGGTAGAAAACGGCTGGCAGGATGAGGCATTCCTGGCGCGTTGTACGCAAGGCTATAGCGTCTTTGCAGATTACCTGACCGGGAAAAGCGACGGCGTGGCGAAAACGGCAGAGTGGGCGGCGGATATTTGCGGTATTCCGGCGGCGAAAATTCGTGAACTGGCAAAACTTTTCCACGAAAACACCACGATGTTGATGTCCGGCTGGGGAATGCAGCGCCAGCAGTTTGGCGAGCAGAAACACTGGATGCTGGTGACCCTGGCGGCGATGCTGGGCCAGATTGGGATCCCCGGCGGCGGCTTTGGCCTGTCGTATCATTTTGCCAACGGCGGTAACCCTACGCGCCGGGCGGCAGTACTGGCCTCCATGCAGGGGTGCGTTAAAGGCGGCATTGAGGCGGTCGAAAAAATCCCCGTGGCGCGCATTATTGAAGCGCTGGAAAAACCGGGAGCCTTCTACCAGCACAATGGTATGGACCGGCACTTCCCGGATATTAAATTTATCTGGTGGGCGGGTGGCGCCAACTTTACCCACCATCAGGACACGAACCGGCTGATTCGCGCCTGGCAGAAGCCGGAACTGGTCGTCATTTCCGAGTGTTTCTGGACCGCAGCGGCAAAACACGCGGATATTGTCCTGCCTGCCACCACATCGTTTGAACGTAACGATATGACCATGACGGGCGACTACAGCAACCAGCATCTGGTGCCGATGAAGCGCGTGGTGCCCCCGCGGGATGAAGCGCGTGACGATTTCGAGGTGTTCGCCGATCTCAGCGAGCGTTGGGAAGCGGGCGGACGTGAGCGCTTTACCGAAGGTAAAAGCGACCTCGAATGGCTGGAAATCTTCTACAACATCGCGGCGCAGCGTGGTGCCCCGCAGGGCGTTACCCTGCCGCCGTTTGCCGAGTTCTGGGAAGCGAATGCCCTGATTGAAATGCCAGAAAGCGAAGAGAATGCCCGCTTTGTACGCTTCGCTGATTTCCGGCGTGACCCGCAGGCGCATCCGCTTAAAACCGACAGTGGTAAAATCGAAATTTACTCGGCGCGCATTGCCGGTTTTGGTTATGCCGACTGCCCGCCGCATCCGATGTGGCTTGAGCCGGATGAATGGCACGGTAATGCCCGACCAGAGCAGTTGCAGCTTCTTTCTGCTCACCCGGCGCATCGTCTGCACAGCCAGCTTAACTATTCATCACTTCGCGAGCAGTATGCGGTGGCGGGGCGCGAACCGGTGACGTTGCATCCGAGTGACGCAAAAGCGCGCGGCATCGCTGATGGCGATCTGGTGCGTGTCTGGAACCAACGCGGACAGGTGCTGGCAGGCGCCGTGGTCAGCGAAGGGATCAAGCCCGGAGTGATCTGTATTCACCAGGGCGCCTGGCCGGACCTTGAGCGTGCCGAAGGGGGGATCTGTAAAAACGGCGCGGTTAACGTGCTGACAAAAGATCTCCCCAGCTCAAAGCTGGGGAATGGCTGTGCGGGGAATACCGCACTGGTATGGATGGAAAAATACAGCGGTCCGGCGCTTACGCTGACGGCGTTTGATCCGCCTGCCAGTTCATAATCCAGGTCGGGTGCTGCGTCTCTTCCTGCCAGGCGCTGTCCTCTATGCGAAAGCCCTGCGCGTGATAGAAATTCACCGCCCGCTCGTTTTTCTGGTACACCTCAAGGCTTAAGGCATTAAAGCGCTGCTTGACGTGATCAAGCAGTGCGGTGCCGATCCCTTTGCGCAGCGCCTTCGGGCAGACGAACAACGCCCCGATATACTGCGAGTCCATTACGCTTATAAAGCCGTACAGTTTGCCTTCTTCCTCCCAGACCCAGGTGCGGGCCGACGGGAGATAAACTTCCCGCACCAGCATCTCGCTGTCTTGCCAGTAGGTTGCCGCAATAAACGGGTGCGCATAGGTGGTGCTTTCAAGCCACAGGCTCAACAGAGGAGACAAATCTTTACTGTGCCACTCTCGGATCATGCCGACCTCCGGGATGACAGAAACAGTCCGTAATATGGTCATTAACCAGACCGCAAGCTTGCATAAAGGAGTAGCAGATGGTGGTGCCGACAAATTTGAAGCCGCGTTTTTTTAGCGCCTTTGACAGGGCGTCTGACGCGGGCGTTGAGGTGGGAATGTCGCCGAGTGTGGCGGCCTGGGTAACCTGCGGCTCGTTTTCAACAAACGACCAGACAAACGGGGCGAAAGGCTCGCCATTTTGTTCCATGGCAAGCAAGGCGCGGGCATTGCCGATAATCGCCTCAATTTTGCCGCGATGGCGAATAATTCCGGCATCCAGCATCAGGCGTTCGACATCCTCTGGCCCCATCGCGGCCACTTTTTCAGGATCGAACTGATGAAAGGCATTACGGTAATTTTCGCGTTTCTTGAGTACCGTAATCCATGATAAACCTGCCTGTTGTCCTTCAAGGCAAATCATCTCAAACAATTTTTTACCGTCTGTTTGCGGTACGCCCCATTCTTTATCGTGATAAGCAAGATAAAGGGGGTCTTGAGTCACCCAACCACAACGCTGCATATCCTTCTCCGTTGCTGATGTTGATCAAAATTATGTAAGTTGCAGACTTGACGCGACTGCTAAAAAGACAATAGTTAGGTAAGGGATATCTACCCTCGCCTTTTGCCCAACAAAAACGATAACAAATACGCCGTTTTGGCTCTTTTGTGGAGTCGCATTGATGAAAATTAAAAACAGTGGCCGTTTGATAGCGGTAGTGCCTGCTTGTCTGCTTTTTAGCCATGCTGCATATGCCTGGCAACAAGAATATATCGCGATCGATTCGCAAAATAATATGCCGCAACGCTATACATGGGATAGCGATCACCAGCCACGTTATAACGATATCCTGGAAGAACGCATTCGCTCGGCGCAGAGTGGGCCTGGCGTTGCCTTTAATCTGCCCGATAAAACGCCGATGGATGCCGTCAGCACCATGAGTATTGGCCTGAATATTCCACTCACAGGCAATGTGATGACCGGGCCGGTGGCCGTCTGGCATTACGATGGCTCTACGACGTCAATGTACAATGAATATGGCGACAGCGCGACCACGTCGCAATACAGCGATCCGCTCTGGCACGCGACCGTCAGTTCCCTGGGATGGCGCGTGGATAGCCACATTGGTGACTTTCGTCCATGGGCGCAAATTAGTTACAACCAACAGTTCGGTGAAAACGTCTGGAAATCACAATCCGGGCTGAGTCGCCTGACCGCGGCGAACCAGTACGGCAACTGGCTGGATGTGTCTGTCGGTGCCGATATGCTGCTTAATCAACATTTCGCCGCTTATGCCTCAATGTCGCAGTCGGAAAACTCGCTCACCGGGCCGAATTATCTCTACAGCATGGGCGTCAGCGCCCGTTTTTAAAGATCATTTAATACAAAGTGATCACAATTAAGAAACAATAAACACGCGCTCTGTGTCGATAGTATGTACTAACTCACCTGAGAAAATGAGGTGAGTCTGTTTTTCGAAATGTCATTCATTCCTGCATATATGCATTTCATTCCCCGCTTACTGCATTTCATGCCTTTTTAGCCCTGGCATGAAATGCGCTTCGTTATTGTTGTCCGCAGTGAATTCCCTTAATTTTCTTTGCAGGACAACTGCCATGAATACATCATCCTTGAATCGCACACGCTGGCTGACGCTGGCTGGCACCATCATCACACAATTTGCGTTGGGATCTGTTTATACCTGGAGCCTGTTTAATAGCGCGCTGGCAGACAAGCTGGGCGAGCCGGTAAGCCAGGTTGCGTTTTCATTTGGTTTGTTAAGCCTGGGGCTGGCGTTATCTTCCTCCATCGCCGGGAAACTGCAGGAACGTTTTGGCGTAAAACGGGTGACCATAGCGTCTGGCGTGCTGTTGGGTATCGGCTTTTTCCTGACCGCCCACTCCAACAACCTGACGATGCTGTGGCTAAGTGCGGGTGTGCTTGTGGGGCTGGCGGATGGTGCCGGTTACCTGCTGACCCTTTCCAACTGCGTGAAATGGTTCCCGGAACGTAAAGGGCTGATTTCCGCCTTCGCCATCGGGGCTTATGGCCTGGGCAGCCTGGGGTTTAAATTTATCGACAGCCACCTGTTGGCCACCGTTGGCCTGGAACAGACCTTCATGATCTGGGGGGCGATGGTGCTGGTGATGATTGTTTGCGGCGCGATGCTGATGACTGACGCTCCGCAACAAAAAGTGGGTGCGGTCAATGGTGTGGTGGAAAACGACTTCACGCTGGCGCAGTCCATGCGTAAACCGCAATACTGGATGTTAGCCGTGATGTTCCTGACTGCCTGCATGAGTGGCCTGTATGTGATTGGCGTAGCGAAAGATATTGCGCAGGGCATGGTGCATCTTGATGTGGCAACCGCCGCCAATGCGGTCACCGTTATCTCTATTGCGAACCTCACCGGTCGCCTGGTGCTGGGCATTCTGTCCGATAAAATCGCCCGCATCCGCGTTATTACCATTGGCCAGGTGATTTCACTGGTTGGCATGGCAGCCCTGCTGTTTGCGCCACTGAATGCGGTTTCCTTTTTCGCGGCGATAGCCTGCGTAGCTTTCAATTTCGGCGGCACCATTACCGTGTTCCCGTCGCTGGTCAGCGAGTTCTTTGGTCTGAACAACCTCGCGAAAAACTACGGTGTGATTTACTTAGGTTTTGGTATTGGCAGTATTTGTGGTTCGATTATCGCTTCGCTGTTTGGCGGTTTCTATGTCACTTTCTGCGTCATCTTCGCGCTCCTGATTGTCTCCCTGGCACTTTCCACGACCATCCGTCAGCCGCAGCGCAGCGTGTATAAACCAGCGCATGCCTGATTCCCCCTCTGCTTTACAAAAAACCGCCGACATAGACTGTCGGCGGTTTTTTATTACCCTTACGTGCGGGCTTTTCTGAGGCTCCCCTGACAACGACTATTCTTAATGGCAGGTCTTCCAACAGAAGGAGTTGCACATGTCGTTAGAAAAAGTGGTGTATCGGGCGAAGGCGAAAGCCACCGGAGGCCGTGACGGCAGAGCCATCTCTTCCGATGGCGTTCTGGATGTGAAACTGGGCGTGCCAAAAGAGATGGGGGGAGCCGGTGGGGAGGTGACGAACCCGGAACAACTTTTCGCCGCCGGGTATTCGGCCTGTTTTCTCGGAGCGTTAAAACATGTCGCGTCGGTAGAAAAACAGCGCCTACCGCAAGAGGCTTATATTGAAGGCACCGTGGGCATTGGCCCTTTGCCGACCGGGTTTGGTATTGAAGCGCAACTGGATATTCACCTGCCGGGAATGGATCATCAGGTAGCACAGGAATTGGTGAAAAAAGCCCATATAGTGTGCCCTTATTCCAATGCGACTCGCGGCAATATTGACGTTAAGCTGAACGTAATCACTGCCTGAATACTATTCAGGTGTCAGATAGTGTGTTTCCGGTTATATAATTTTGTAAATGTATGACCGGATCACACTCCGGACAGACACTTTTTCCTTTCCTTGTGGTCTACTTATCCGCGCTTAAGAAGTTCCTCAATTAACTTCCCTTGCGTTTAATGCCCGATCGGTGCTGCTACAAGCGCTGAGCGGCTTTGTTTTCCCTTTTTCCAGGGTTGCTTGCATGAGTTATTTAAAAGCAATGACTCAGCAGAAATTGAGTTTTCTGCTGGCGTTGTATATTGGCTTGTTTATGAATAGCGCAGTTTTCTACCGTCGGTTTGATGGTTATGCGCAAGCGTTCACCGTCTGGAAAGGACTCTCTGCGGTTGTTGAACTGGTTGCCACTGTCCTGGTGACTTTCTTTTTATTACGTGTGCTCTCATTGTTCGGGCGCCGGGCCTGGCGTGTACTGGCATCGCTGGTGGTGCTGTTTTCAGCAGCAGCCAGCTATTACATGACCTTCCTGAATGTGGTTATTGGCTATGGCATTATCGCTTCGGTGATGACCACAGACATCGATCTCTCCAAAGAGGTAGTGGGCTGGCAGCTCATTGCCTGGGTGGCGATTGTCAGTGTTATGCCGCTGTTGTCTATCTGGAATAACCGCTGTCGCTACACCCTGTTGCGCCAGTTGCGTACGCGCGGCCACCGTGTGCAGAGCGTGACCCTGGTAGTCCTGGCCGCGCTGCTGGTATGGGGTCCCATTCGCCTTCTGGATTTGCAGCAGAAGGAAGAAGAACGGACATCGGGCGTGGACATGCCGAGCTATGGCGGCGTGGTGGCGAACTCCTATCTCCCTTCCAACTGGCTTTCAGCACTTGGGCTGTACGCCTGGGCGCAGGTAGACGAGTCGTCGGATCATCGTTCCTTGATCAACCCGGCGGCGAAATTCAGTTATGTCGCGCCGGACGACATCAATGACACCTATGTCGTGTTTATCATTGGTGAAACGACGCGCTGGGATCACATGGGCTTACTCGGTTACTCGCGTAACACCACGCCAAAGCTGGCGCAGGAGAAGAACCTGGTCGCTTTCCGTGGCTACTCGTGTGATACCGCCACCAAGCTATCGCTGCGATGTATGTTCGTACGTGAAGGTGGGGCTGAGGATAATCCCCAGCGCACGTTAAAAGAGCAAAACGTCTTTTCCGTGTTGAAACAGATGGGCTTCTCTTCCGACCTGTATGCGATGCAAAGCGAGATGTGGTTTTACAGCAACACAATGGCAGACAACATTGCCTATCGTGAACAGATTGGCGCGGAGCCGCGTAATCGGGGCAAGAGCGTTGACGATATGCTGTTAATTGATGAGTTGCAGCAATCGCTAAATAACAACAAGCAGGGTAAACATCTGATTATTCTGCATACCAAAGGTTCGCACTTCAATTATACCCAGCGCTATCCCCGTAGCTTCGCACAATGGACGCCGGAGTGTGTGGGGGTAGACGATAAATGCAGCAAAGAAGAGTTGATCAATTCGTACGATAACTCCGTCACCTATGTGGACTATTTTATCGACAACGTAATCGACAAGCTGCGTGATAAGAAAGCGATTATCTTCTATGCGGCGGACCACGGTGAGTCGATTAATGAGAAGGAACATCTGCACGGTACGCCGCGTAAGATGGCGCCACCGGAGCAGTTCCGCGTACCGATGATGGTATGGATGTCGGACAAATATCTGCAAAACCCGGACAAGGCGAAGATGTTTGCACAGCTCAAACAGCAGGCGGCGATCAAGGTACCGCGCCGCCATGTTGAACTGTACGACACCATCATGGGCTGCCTGGGATATACCTCGCCAAACGGCGGGATTAATGAAAATAACAACTGGTGCCATGTGCCTGCTAACAAGGTAAATTGAGGCGCTGGCGGCTTTCTCGCCAGTCAGTTGGCTTTTTTACATTAAGGGATTGACGGTCGGGGTGTGTGGCAGTAAGATGCGCCCCGCATTCGGTGATTGGCGCAGCCTGGTAGCGCACTTCGTTCGGGACGAAGGGGTCGGAGGTTCGAATCCTCTATCACCGACCAAATTTGAAAAGCCTGCTCAACGAGCAGGCTTTTTTGCATCTGTACCAAAGAGGATGAGAACCTCCGGGGGCAGGGAGGTTCGACCCGAGCGAAGCGAGAGAACGTTGCGTCAGCAACGGCCCGCAGGGCGAGCCACGCAGTGGCGAGTAATCTCTATCACCGACCAAATTTGAAAAGCCTGCTCAATGAGCAGGCTTTTTTGCATCTGTGCCAATGAGGATGAGAACCTCCGGGGGCAGGGAGGTTCGACCCGAGCGAAGCGAGAGAACGTTGCGTCAGCAACGGCCCGCAGGGCGAGCCACGCAGTGGCGAGTAATCGCTATCACCGACCAAATTCGAAAAGCCTGCTCAACGAGCAGGCTTTTTTGCATCTGTTTCAATGAGGATGAGAACCTCCGGGGGCAGGGAGGTTCGACCCGAGCGAAGCGAGAGAACGTTGCGTCAGCAACGGCCCGCAGGGCGAGCCACGCAGTGGCGAGTAATCGCTATCACCGACCAAATTTGAAAAGCCTGCTCAATGAGCAGGCTTTTTTGCATCTGTGGTTTTGTAGCCCTGGCAAGCAAAGCGCCGCCGGGGTGGTGATATTGAACCGCATCTCCCCCTCACCCTAACCCTCTCCCCAAAGAGGAGAGGGGACCGATCGTGCTCGCATTTTTGTGGGGATTCCTCAGCCCTCAAGGGAGAGGGGGAAAACCAATGCGGCCTGTTTGCCTGATGTCTTGGAGGGTGGCAGATATCCACCATTTTATGCTGGCGCCCACGGAACCTATCTTCTGGCTCCCTGGCGAGAAGGTTAGGAGAAAATCATCCGCTTCTGTTACCGTTCCATCACCTTATTTCACCCTGCCGCGTCACGGTTTTGTGACATAATCCATTGTATTTTTTTATATATAGTTCGATCTTTTTTCGCGTTGCTTATGGATAGAGTTAGCATTTTACGCTGTGCGTTTTAACGTTCGCGGTATTAATCGCTCAGATATTCATCATTCCGCAAGAAATTTTTCATAATCTGCTCAAACGTTAAACACCAACCTGAGATGATTCTCAAGCTTATTATTCTGCCCATAACGGCATAGCACAAATTTACCTGCTGAAAATAGCAGCTTGAAGTTTTTTTTAACTTTGTTTGTTGATTCTCATCAACGATGTAAATCCCCGTTACCTGTATTGACGTTTTGACATTCTATTGACAGATTGTAGGGCATGAGGGGCATTTCATGGAGAATCTGCACTGCAACTCAGTCAATCTCGTGAAAGGATTTCCCGTCTCTCATAGCTTCCGATAAGTCCAGGCAAAAATCTAATAACGGCCTGTCGGATAACCCAGCGCAAGGGTAACAACACATATCACATTGGAGCAGAATAATGAGTATTTCCTTGAAGAAGTCAGGGATGCTGAAGCTTGGTCTTAGCCTGGTGGCTATGACTGTGGCGGCCAGCGTGCAGGCAAAAACCCTGGTTTATTGTTCAGAAGGCTCGCCTGAAGGCTTTAACCCACAGCTTTTCACTTCTGGTACTACTTACGATGCCAGCTCTGTGCCGATTTATAACCGTCTGGTTGAGTTCAAAACCGGTACTACTGAGGTCATTCCGGGTCTTGCTGAGAAGTGGGATATCAGCGCCGATGGCAAAACCTACACTTTCCACCTGCGTAAAGGCGTGAAGTGGCAGGACAACAAAGATTTCAAACCGACGCGTGAATTCAACGCGGACGACGTCGTATTCTCCTTTGATCGTCAGAAAAACGCCCAGAACCCGTACCATAAAGTCTCTGGCGGCAGCTACGAATACTTTGAAGGTATGGGCCTGCCAGACCTGATTAGCGAAGTGAAGAAAGTCGACGACAACACCGTTCAATTCGTGCTGACCCGTCCGGAATCTCCGTTCCTGGCTGACCTGGCAATGGACTTCGCGTCTATTCTGTCCAAAGAATATGCCGACAACATGCTGAAAGCCGGTACGCCGGACAAAGTTGACCTGGATCCGATCGGTACCGGTCCGTTCCAACTGCAACAGTACCAGAAAGATTCCCGTATTCTGTACAAAGCGTTTGAAGGTTACTGGGGCACCAAGCCGCAGATTGACCGTCTGGTCTTCTCCATCACGCCTGACGCTTCCGTACGTTATGCCAAACTGCAGAAAAACGAGTGCCAGGTTATGCCGTACCCGAACCCGGCTGACATCGCTCGTATGAAACAAGACAAAAACATTAACCTGATGGAGCAGGCTGGCCTGAACGTCGGTTACATGTCTTTCAACACCGAGAAGAAACCGTTTGATGACGTGAAAGTGCGTCAGGCGCTGACTTACGCGGTAAATAAAGAAGCGATCATCAAAGCCGTTTACCAGGGTGCTGGCGTAGCCGCGAAAAACCTGATTCCGCCGACAATGTGGGGCTATAACGACGACGTTAAGGATTACACCTACGACGTTGAGAAAGCGAAACAGTTGCTGAAAGAATCCGGCCACGAGCAGGGCTTCACCGTTGAACTGTGGGCGATGCCGGTACAGCGTCCGTACAACCCGAACGCTCGCCGTATGGCTGAGATGATTCAGGCTGACTGGGCGAAAATCGGTGTTCAGGCCAAGATCGTTACCTACGAGTGGGGCGAGTACCTGAAACGCGCCAAAGCGGGTGAGCACCAGGCTGTAATGATGGGCTGGACCGGCGACAATGGGGATCCGGATAACTTCTTCGCAACCCTGTTTAGCTGCGCTGCGGCGAAAGACGGTTCCAACTACTCTCGCTGGTGCTACAAGCCGTTTGAAGACTTGATTCAGCCGGCTCGCGCAACTGACGACCACAACAAGCGTATTGAACTGTACAAACAGGCTCAGGTAGTGATGCATGACCAGGCTCCGGCACTGATCGTCGCGCACTCCACCGTGTATGAGCCGGTGCGTAAAGAAGTCAAAGGCTACGTGGTTGATCCGCTGGGCAAACACCACTTCGAAAACGTGTCAGTTGAATAATAGGCACGATGCCTGAGTCCCTCCTCCCTTTCCGGGGGGAGGGTTTTTGTTCCTTATTCCTCCGGGAAAAGGCCTGGATAGAGTGGGATTTTCCCGTTTATCCAAACATTTGTGAGCAATACAGACGCACTACCGCCAGGTGCATGCGTCACTACAGAGAATCCGGGTTATGTTGCAGTTCATCCTCCGACGTCTGGGGCTAGTTATCCCGACGTTTATCGGTATCACCCTTCTCACCTTTGCCTTCGTTCATATGATTCCCGGTGACCCGGTGATGATCATGGCAGGTGAGCGTGGTATCTCTCCTGAGCGTCATGCCCAGTTGCTGGCAGAGCTTGGTCTCAACAAGCCGCTGTGGCAGCAATACGTCAACTATGTGTGGGGCGTGTTGCATGGTGATTTAGGGATCTCTCTTAAGAGCCGTCTTCCGGTGTGGGACGAGTTCGTACCGCGTTTTAAAGCGACGCTGGAACTCGGCGTCTGCGCCATGATTTTCGCGGTGGCTGTCGGTATCCCTGTGGGCGTAATGGCCGCGGTGAAGCGTGGTTCCATTTTTGATCATACCGCCGTGAGCCTCGCGCTGACCGGTTACTCCATGCCTATCTTCTGGTGGGGCATGATGCTGATCATGCTGGTGTCGGTACACTGGAACCTGACGCCGGTATCCGGGCGCGTCAGTGACATGGTGTTCCTTGATGACAGTAACCCGCTTACCGGTTTTATGCTGATCGACACGGCTATCTGGGGCGAGCAGGGTAACTTTATCGATGCCCTGGCGCACATGATTCTGCCTGCCATCGTGCTGGGGACAATCCCGCTGGCGGTTATCGTCCGTATGACCCGCTCCTCGATGCTGGAAGTGCTGGGCGAAGACTATATCCGTACCGCGCGCGCCAAAGGGTTAACCCGTATGCGCGTTATCATCGTCCATGCGCTGCGTAATGCGATGCTGCCGGTGGTGACCGTTATCGGTCTGCAGGTCGGGACATTGCTGGCAGGCGCGATCCTGACGGAAACCATTTTCTCCTGGCCGGGCCTGGGCCGCTGGTTGATTGACGCGCTGCAACGCCGCGATTATCCGGTTGTGCAGGGTGGGGTATTGCTGGTCGCGACGATGATCATTCTCGTCAACCTGTTGGTCGACCTGCTCTACGGCGTGGTGAACCCGCGTATTCGTCACAAGAAGTAAGGGGCCATCATGTCACAAGTTACTGAAAATAAAGTTATCTCTGCACCGGTCCCGATGACCCCGCTGCAGGAGTTCTGGCACTATTTCAAGCGTAATAAAGGCGCGGTTGTTGGTCTGGTTTACGTGATCGTGATGCTGCTTATCGCTATCTTCGCGAACGTGCTGGCGCCGCATAACCCGGCGGATCAGTTCCGCGATGCGCTGCTGGCGCCGCCGGTCTGGCAGGATGGCGGCACATGGTCGCATATTCTGGGTACTGATGACGTAGGCCGCGATACCTTGTCGCGTCTGATGTTTGGCGCGCGTCTGTCGCTGCTGGTCGGCTGTCTGGTGGTGGTGCTGTCACTGATCATGGGGATTATCCTCGGTCTGGTGGCGGGCTACTTTGGCGGCGTTATCGATAGCATCATCATGCGTGTTGTCGACATCATGCTGGCCCTGCCGAGCCTGTTGCTGGCGCTGGTCCTGGTGGCGATATTTGGTCCTTCGATAGTCAACGCATCGTTAGCGCTCACTTTCGTCGCCTTGCCGCATTATGTACGTCTTACCCGTGCCGCGGTGCTGGTGGAAGTTAACCGCGATTACGTGACGGCTTCCCGCGTAGCGGGGGCTGGCGCGATGCGTCAGATGTTCGTCAATATTTTCCCTAACTGCCTTGCGCCGCTGATTGTTCAGGCGTCGCTCGGTTTCTCGAACGCCATTCTCGACATGGCCGCCCTCGGCTTCCTTGGCATGGGTGCGCAGCCGCCAACACCGGAGTGGGGCACTATGCTCTCCGACGTGTTGCAGTTCGCGCAAAGTGCCTGGTGGGTCGTGACCTTCCCTGGTCTGGCGATCCTGCTGACGGTGCTGGCATTTAACCTGATGGGTGACGGCCTGCGTGATGCGCTCGACCCCAAACTGAAGCAGTAAGAGGTTCGAGATGGCGTTATTAAATGTTAATAAATTATCGGTGCATTTCGGCGACGAAGGCAGCGAGTTTCGCGCAGTAGACCGCGTAAGCTACAGTGTGAATCAGGGTGAAGTGGTTGGCATCGTGGGGGAGTCTGGCTCTGGTAAATCGGTCAGTTCGCTGGCGATCATGGGGTTGATTGACTTCCCAGGCCGCGTAATGGCGGAAAATCTGGAGTTTAACGGTCAGGATTTGAAACGCATTTCGGAAAAAGAGCGCCGCAGTCTGGTGGGTTCCGAAGTAGCGATGATCTTCCAGGATCCGATGACCAGCCTGAACCCCTGCTATACCGTCGGTTTCCAGATTATGGAAGCGATCAAAGTGCATCAGGGGGGCAACAAGCACACCCGCCGCCAGCGCGCAATTGATCTGCTCAACCAGGTCGGTATTCCCGATCCGGCATCAAGGCTGGACGTTTATCCTCATCAGCTCTCCGGTGGGATGAGCCAGCGTGTCATGATTGCGATGGCGATCGCGTGTCAGCCGAAACTGCTGATTGCCGATGAGCCAACGACTGCGCTGGACGTGACTATTCAGGCGCAGATTATTGAGCTGCTGCTGGAGCTACAGCAAAAAGAGAACATGGCGCTGATCCTGATCACCCATGACCTGGCGCTGGTGGCCGAAGCGGCACACAAAATCATCGTGATGTATGCAGGCCAGGTGGTGGAAACCGGGGCGGCGAAAGATATCTTCCGCGCACCGCGTCATCCGTATACCCAGGCACTGCTGCGGGCATTGCCGGAATTTGCGCAGGATAAAGCGCGTCTGGCGTCGCTGCCAGGCGTCGTACCCGGTAAGTATGACCGTCCGAATGGCTGTCTGCTGAACCCGCGTTGCCCCTACGCAACGGACCGATGCCGCGCCGAAGAGCCTGCGCTGAACACCGTTGACGGTGGGCGCCAGTCGAAATGTCACTACCCACTCGATGATGCCGGGAGGCCCACACTATGAGTACGCACGAGGCCGCCACGCAACCGCTGTTGCAGGCTATCGACCTGAAAAAACACTACCCGGTGAAGAAGGGGCTGTTTGCCCCGGAACGCCTGGTAAAAGCGCTGGACGGCGTATCGTTCACCCTGGAACGTGGCAAAACGCTGGCTGTGGTTGGTGAATCCGGTTGTGGTAAATCCACGCTGGGCCGTCTGCTGACAATGATCGAAACCCCGACCGGTGGTGAGCTGTACTACCAGGGGCAGGATCTGCTGAAACACGATCCGCATGCGCAGAAACTGCGTCGCCAGAAAATCCAGATCGTGTTCCAGAACCCATACGGTTCGCTGAACCCGCGCAAAAAAGTGGGACAGATTCTGGAAGAACCGCTGCTGATTAACTCCTCCCTGAGCAAGGCGGAGCGTCGTGAGAAAGCGCTGGCGATGATGGCGAAAGTCGGCCTGAAAACCGAGCATTACGACCGTTACCCGCACATGTTCTCCGGCGGTCAGCGTCAGCGTATCGCTATTGCCCGTGGTCTGATGCTGGACCCGGACGTGGTGATCGCCGACGAACCGGTCTCCGCGCTGGACGTTTCTGTTCGCGCGCAGGTGCTGAACCTGATGATGGACTTGCAGCAGGATTTGGGGCTGTCCTATGTGTTTATCTCCCACGACCTGTCCGTGGTGGAACACATTGCCGATGAAGTGATGGTGATGTATCTGGGCCGCTGCGTCGAGAAGGGTACCAAGGACCAGATCTTCTCTAATCCGCGTCATCCGTACACCCAGGCGTTGCTCTCTGCGACGCCGCGCCTGAACCCGGACGATCGCCGCGAGCGTATCAAGTTGACCGGCGAGCTGCCGAGCCCGCTGAGTCCGCCGCCGGGTTGTGCGTTTAACGCCCGCTGCCGCCGCCGCTTCGGTCCCTGCACCCAGTTGCAGCCGCAGCTCAAAGACTACGGCGGTCAACTGGTTGCCTGCTTCGCGGTCGATCAGGATGAAAACGGCGAGAAACCACAGGCGTAACGCGCTGAAATAAAAAACCGGAGCCATGTGCTCCGGTTTTTTTTATGCCTCCCCGAATGCGCGAATTGCTTATCCGGGTTACCGTTCGTAGCCCCGGTAAGCGCAGCGCCACCGGGGACTGCGGGTTTAGCTCATCGGCTCACTGTCGTTATCAATCGGTGACCAGTCCAGCTTGCCCTGCTCGCGCACCTGACGCCAGGCGAGGAAGGTTAGCATCACCGTCACCACCGCATAGGCGAAAGTCACCGTTGGCGAGGCGTTAACCGCCATCTGGTGTCCATGAATAAAACCAAAAAAGGAAAGCACCGTGGCGGCTGCGGCATAGACCGCGGCCCAGTTAAAACGGCGGTCAATGATAAACGCGGCAATCGCCCCCATCATCAGCCCTGCCAGCACGGCACCCCCACCGGTGGTGGCCATACCGTTATAGAGCACGCCGTTATTAGCCATATTGGTCATCACCTCAGCAGGCAGATTAACCGTGTTGGCCCCAGCCGCATTCAGTGCGCCATCGACCTGCGTTTTCGCCCACTCCGCAATATTCGGCACCAGCGCCAGAATAATGGCGGGCGCATGACGTTTCGGCGACACCTGGAACGCCTGTGCGCCAATCACCAGCCCGATAAACAGCAGAATCGGCACTATCGCGACCAGCGGAATGATCGACAGCAGCAGTGCGGTAAGCCCCAGGAAACAGACAATCGCCATCGCAATACCGGTCGCCAGCGAATAACCGATACGCCCGCCCATCGCTTTCCAGCCGGGGTGGCCGATATAGACCGCAGGCGGGAACGGCGAGCCCAGCAGCGCACCGACAATCGCCCCCACGCCATCTGCCGCCAGCACCGCACGCAGGTTATAACTGTCGCCACCTACGGCGGCAGACTCCACGTTATTGAGGATTTCAGTAAAGTTGAAGATACCCAGCGGGATAGCCGTCACCAGCAGCGGCCAGATCAGCTCCGACGGCACGCTGAACACATCGCCGGTAATGGAAGGCAGATGGAGCGCAAAATTGCCGGTTGCTTCTTTTACGGCAGCCGGGTTCATGATGTCGCTCAGACCCAGCAGCGTAGCCCCCCAGCCGAGCACGCAGCCAACGATGACCACGGCCAGCCCACCCGGTAAACCGAACGGCAGGCGGACATTCCCGACCCAGTTGAGCAGGATAATGGCGAAGCAGATGACGCCAATCCATGCGGTATCAAACATCTGATAAGCCGGGCGCATCGCGATAAAAGCAATCGCGATCCCGGCCAGCGTCCCCAGCATAGCGGCACGCGGGGTGTATTTACGGATGGTCGGGCCAACGACAACGCCGAGCAGGACAATAACGCCGACGAACATCGCCCAGATAAGACCCAGCTTCCACGCCAGCATCCAGTCTTTATGAATCAGCAGCGTAGGCAGCATCACCACAAAGACCA
This sequence comes from Phytobacter sp. SCO41, assembly GCF_003073275.1. Lineage (NCBI taxonomy): Bacteria > Pseudomonadati > Pseudomonadota > Gammaproteobacteria > Enterobacterales > Enterobacteriaceae > Phytobacter > Phytobacter sp. SCO41. The sequence continues at coordinate 219,188 of NZ_CP027225.1, forward strand.
CGATAAACATATGCGGCACGCTGGGGCCATAAGGCAGGGCGGTAACATCATTGCGGCCTTCGCGCTGGGCTAATTTCCAGGCAAGCCAGGCATAGAAGAGATTTCCGAGGGGAAGTGCAATGCCCAGAGCAGGCAGGATACGACCATAAACCGTTGTTGCCGGGATTTGCGCGACGTACAGTGCCAGCCCGGAGAGCACCAGCACATTCAATAACACATTCGTGAACAGACCAAAAAAAGCATTTAAATCGCCCGCGACCCAAAGCTGTGGCCGATGAGCGAGATTTCCTTGCGCCATGATCCTACTCCTGACGTTATCAAGCTGTCATAAAGTGGCCGGTATAAGCTCTCCAGCCTCCCAAAGAGGTAATTTCTTTTTGTCCTTCTACCAGCCAGGGTTCGGCCAGCACACCCAGTACTTCACTACCGTCACTCAACTCGACCTTACCGACACATAATCCGGCAGGTTCTTTTAGCAGGATCTCGCCAAGCCCGGCAGGCGGCACCGCCCAAATTTCCAGCGCAATCTGCCCGCCCTCTCCGGGTGTGCGAATCATGCCTGGGTGATTATCATTAATGCTCCAGCAGCGGTAGCAGGCGGCGGTAGTGTCTTCACGAACAAACTCAGCCTGTGCGGCAATCATATTAGGATTAAGCACAAGGCCACGCATTAATGTGCCATTAACGGCCAGTAAAATCTTATTACTTATCATGGTTTTTTGCTCAGAAAAGTGTGCAGCGTTAGCGGGTAAAACGGGTGCCACCCTTGCCGCTTAGCGCGCGGGAAATGCCCTGCGGCGTGGTAATCAGGCCCAGCCCCTGCGGCTGAGCGCGTAAATAAGTCAGCATGGCTTCAATTTTCGGGGCCATGCTGCCTGCGCCAAATTCGCGGCTTTGCAGCAGCGCTTCTGCTTCGGCGAGTGAAAGCTGGCTAAGCCAGCGCTGCGTTGCCGCCGACAGCGACGACAGCGACCTTACCGCTACACACGATCGTTCCCTTGCGCCAGAGCCGTCAGCCCGGCAATGAAGCAGGCCAGCGGTGCGGTGGTAATACCCGCGCCAATTTGTCCGACCCCTGCCAGCTTATGGGCGATACCGGTATTGATAATGGGCAGAATATTGCTATCGACAACGCGCCGCGCATCAATGCCGCAGCCGCTGCCCACAAAATTGAGGGCGGGCAGGGTAAATGCCGGCTGGGTGGTTAAGGTAATTTCATGCATGGCCTGGCTGTGTCTCACCGCATCGGCCGGGGTGCCGCCAACAAATTTCACGATAGCCGGTGACGCCGCCATGGCAAAACCGCCAATGCCTGCGGTTTCCGTAATGGCCGAGTCGCCCAGATCCGCCGCCGCATCATTAACGCCAAAACCGGGGAAGAACAGGCCATCAACCGGGTTAGCCGGAGCCTGAAACCAGCGATCGCCGGTCCCGGAAAGACGGATACCGAAGTTGACGCCGTTGCGTGCCATCACCGTGACCATGGAACTGTGCGGGACATTGCTGGCGGCATCGAGCATCGATTTACAGGCCGCCATGGAGAGATTCAGGAAGAAGTGATCGTTGGCCGCGATAAACTCCAGCACTTCCGGGCCCTTTTCAATGCGGGCCAGATGGGAGGCCAGGCGGCGAAAGAATAACCCGCTGGCCGCAACGTTGCGGTTATGGCATTCATCACCCATATGTAGCGCCTGGGCAATCATTGGCTTAAGTTCAATATCGCCGCTCATGGCGAGGGCTTTCTTGAGCACCGGCGCCAGCACATCGGCCATCCAGCGCAGGCGGGTCAGGACCTCTTCGTGATTGGCCCCAAAGCGCAGCACTTTCCCGAGCCCTTCGTTGAAATTACAGTAGGCCCGGTTGCCATGCGTTTTGTTCTCTACTATCCAGACAGGCATGGAAGGACTGATAATCCCCGCCATTGGCCCGGTGGCGTGGTGGTGATGGCAGGGTTCCAGCGCGACCTCGCTATTTGCCGCCATTAGCATGGCCTGCTCAACACTGTCGGCCCACCCTTCGAGCACAATCGCGCCGGCAATCGCCCCTTGCATTGGGCCACACATGTCTGCCCAGGCGATGGGCGGACCTGCGTGCAAAATTTTGCGTTCTGCTGCCAGCGCCGGAATGGCTTCCTGCGCTGTACTGATTCCGATCAGCACCGGTTGCGCATCCAGGTAGCGCTGCAACGCGATGTCATTTGCCGCATCCACGCGGGTATCCGCCATTAATTTCGCCAACATCCAGTTAGCCTCTTCATCGCCGAATGCGGCGGGCTGCCATTGCAGATGCAACACATCCCCTCCTGCATCCCGCAGATTATTGGCGAAACTCTCCAGACCCAGGTTGAGCACGCTGAGCGGTTGTTGAAATAACGTCGTCATAATCTATTTCCGTTGAAGGGCTACAAAAGCCGCCAGTCGCGCGGCCTCGATATTGCTGTCCGCCACCAGAACGCCAGCCTGTTCTAAACATTCAATTTGCTGCTGACGATCCTGAGGATCGTCTTCGGTCCCGCAAACGTGCGCAATCAGCAAAAGGTGTCGCTGCGTTTGTGCGGCTTCTTGCCGCAGCGTATCCAGCACAGGCAATAACGTGGCGCAAGGATCTGCGCTGGCGCCGTAGCCCAGAACAATGTCAAACAACAGGACTGCCGTGGTGGGATCGCGACCTTCCGACAACAGGCGTGCGTTGCGCAGTTTGGGGTCAATCATGGGATGCGGTCGGCCCTGGGTGAATTCGTCATCCCCCATATCGACCAGACTATGTCCGGTACCCTGCTGACGGCTGCGTAATTCCGTGGCCCCACGAACAGGGGCGTTGGATTCACATGGCAGCCCCGCCGCCAGCAGGGCGAGTTGTGCTTCGTAACAGAATGTGCCGCCGGCGAACACGCCGCGAATGTCTTTTTGTTTTGCCGCCATTGCCCCAATGCTGTCCCGGGCTTTGGCGAGGAGAGATTCCCTGGTGCTGGTCTCTTTGGGCGCCTTTTTACCCTCTAACGTGGCTACCGCGATCTCCGCTGCGTGACGCAGACTGAGCGCGGGTATGACGCCTTCATATTGCAAACTGTGCTCGTCGGCGCCCAGAAAATGGACGACGACGGGTTTTTCACACTGGCGTGCGCAGGCCAGTACTTTTTGCATAATCCCTGGTGCTGGTGGTTTAGAAATAAGAACAATAAGTTGTGTTTCAGGGTCTTCTGCTAACAGGGTGATGCCCTGAATCATGCTCAGACCGCCGATGGCTTCGTGCAGATCGCGCCCGCCCGTGCCAATGGCTTGCGACACGCCAGCGCCAAGATGGTGAATATGGCAACTGACCTCTTGTAGTCCGGTCCCGGATGCTGCCACCAGGCCAATAGCGCCGCGTCGTACCACATTGGCAAAGCCCAGCGGCAGACCGTTGATAATGGCGGTACCGCAATCAGGCCCCATGACTAACAACTGGTTCTGACTGGCATAACGCTTGATGGCGGCTTCTTGATCTTCCGGAACGTTATCGCTGAATATCATTACGTGCAGACCGTTGCTCAGCGCTTTCAAGGCTTCGGCAGCGGCATAGCGGCCTGGCACAGAAATCAGGGCAAAATTGGCCTCCAGCGCGTCGTGCAGACCCATAGCGATACTGACAGGTACACGCTGTGTCGCGCCGGAAGCGGGCTCGACTGCCGACGGGCGCAGCAAGGAGGCCGCGAGTTCCAGCGCCGCTTGCGCAGCGGCTTCGCTGGCTTCCAGCGCAATTAACAGATCGTTAGGGCGCGCGTCGATGACAATGTCCATGCCCGCGTCACGCATGCGTTCAATATTAGCCGGGGTCGCCATGGCGACAGATGCTTGCTCTACCCCATCCAGCGCGTTGAGTTTGGCGGAGATCTGCATAAGGGAAACGGAGTCCTTATACAGGTTCGGGAAACATTGATAGTGCAGTGTCATCTTTTATCCTTGAGCAAAAACGGTACTCATTTTGCTGCTTACTACGTTGTATCGGTCTGCCGGAGCGTCATGGGCGTAGCGCCGCAATGACCTCCGCTGAATGGCTCACCCAGCCGACAATGGCGCCCTGGGCTTTGATCATCGCCAGCGCCGCCTGATGAAATTCCGGAAAGTAGGAGGCGCAGCAATCTTCCGGAATCACCAACTCATAGCCACGATCGTTGGCTTCACGGGCGGTACTCTGCACACACACCTCGGTGGTGACGCCGCAGATAATGAGCGAGGCGATGCGGTGAGATTGCAGGATGAGATGCAGGTCAGTGGCGTAAAACGCCCCTTTGCCTGGCTTATCAATCACCGGCTCGCCGGGCTGTGGCGCGAGTTCGGGAATGATGTCGTGGCCGGGCTGGCCTCGCACCAGAATGCGGCCCATCGGACCGGGCTCGCCAATAAAGGTTTTACCGCCACGGGTGCGTTTGGCGGGCAGGCAGTCGCTGAGGTCATCACGGTGTCCTTCCCGGGTATGAATAACCAGCAGACCCGCCTCGCGAGCGCTTTTCAGCAATGCGGCACAGGGTTCGATCGCACGGCGAACAAGGGAGACATCATTGCCAAGAGCTTCGCCAAAACCACCGCGTTCAACAAAGTCGCGCTGCATATCAATCACCACGAGGGCGGTGGTGGCGGGATCGAACTGAAAGTCAAAAGGTTGAGCTTTAATCGTGCGCATAAACGTTCCTTTGTTAATTCGCCTTTCATTGGAGTGTACGGAGTGATAACGCCGTGTGCGCAAAAAGCTTTTCTGCCTGAACCTCAAAAAATATGAGGCATCTCTGTACGCGAAAACGCCATAATGCGTAAATCGTGAACTGGCGAGGCTTTAGGCGTACAAGCGTCGGATTTGGGTAAAAAAAGCACCCAAAACAAGATAGCGGATTTGTGACCTCGCACCTATTGACAGGCGTAATCATGACCTCAGGAAGAGATATTGCGGCGATACAACTCTGCGACGCTTTACCCCCATGGCGCCCGATGGTTCCCTGGCTTCGGGTCCATTCGATTTTTCAGCGCGCCTGTAACGTGCAAACGCCACAAGGGAGGCTATGGGTGGTGCAGGCGAGCGATATGCCGCTGGCCCCGGCGGGAATGGTGACTGACTGCGTTGACCTGCGCCCCTTTTTTACCGTGGGGGAACGGCTACGCTGGCGTGATGAAACCTGCCTGTACGGCACAAAAGCGCGTATCGAACTGGGCTCAGCCATGCCGGTTTCCACGCGGCTAATACCCTGCGGCGAAGCGCAAATGCTGGCGCGCCTGGCAGCACAGATCGCCGCCTTTTTCAGCCATCAGCCGGAAAAAGGCATTCGCCTCGCGCTGCGTACGGACGCGACGTTAATACGCGCACAGACCTCTTTGGCCCACTGGCTGCGCACGGGTGAAGGGGATCTCAATGAATTCCTTATGGGCTTTATTGGTCGGGGGGAGGGGCTTACCCCCGCCGGAGATGATTTCCTGCTGGGTGTGTCGCTGGTTCTTCATAACTGGCGCTTTGCGCGTGCAGCGGCATTTAACGCGGCGCTGCTCCCCTTACTCGACCGTACGACCGATATCAGCCGCGCCATGCTGGAGCAGGGCTGTAATCATCATTACAGCGCCCAACTGCTGACGCTGGCGAGAGGCGAAAGCGAGACAGGGCCGCAGGCCATCGCGCGCGTCGCCGACTACGGGCACTCTTCTGGTCACGACATGCTGGCGGGCGTCCTCACGGCAGCGCACGTCTTAGCTTAACGGCGTAAATAACGCTTTCTGCACCTCCGTCTGTTTTAACTGCTGCAGCCACCAGTTAAAACAGGGGCGCGGCGGGCGGCTTTGCCAGGCCAGAAACAGCGGCGTCGGTTGTTTGCTCTCTTCAACATGCAGATGTACGAGTCGGCCATCATCAATATAGGGCTGGCAAATATGGCGTGGCAGAAAACCAATGCCCAGCCCTTTGAGATGCATAGAGATTTTCGCATGATAGTCAGGCACGACCACCGCTTTTTGTCCCCGTAGCTGCCAGGCAACTTTGGGTTCAAGTTTTACCGAGGTATCCGGGATGCACACCGCAGGATAAGGACGCAGGTCGTCGGCACGCAGCGGACGATGAATGGCGGTAAGAGGGTGATCGGGCGCGATGGCGAATAGCCATTCGACCGTGCCAATTTCCAGGCAGCATATTTCACCGGGTAAGGCGACCTGGTTGGGCGCGGCAATGGCGATATCCGCCCGTTTTTCCAGTAAGGCGTCCCAGACGCCATCATGTACATCAATCGCGATATGAATTTCGGTTTGTGGGAACAGTAATTCGCTTTCTGAGAGTAGGGTGTAAACCGGTCGCAGGCTGACAATATTATTAAGGGTAATATTGAGACGAGTCTCGACACCAGCGGCAATACGCTGGGTGGCAAACTGGAGATCATCCAGTTGAGTCAGGATAATCTGGCCTTTACTAATGAAATAACGGCCAGCTTCCGTTAATTCGAGCTGTTTCCCGAGGCGTTTGAATAACTTGAGTCCCAATTCACTTTCCAGCTTGTGAACCGTATAGCTAAGCGCCGTCGGTACTTTATGCAGTTCCTCTGCGGCTGCGGCAAAACTACCGCAGCGTGCAATGGTGATGATTACATTCAATGCTTGTGCACTAATCAACATGCCGTCTCCCTTGCCGGATAGCGCGTTGTTATTTTTTAACGCATTACCTGCATTCAGACCAGCTTGCTCATCCGGTCCCTACTAAAAACAGGCGTGTTGCGCTAATTCTCACAGTTATCGTGAGTTGCCGTTTTTTATCCCGGTTCTAAATGAAATAAGTATTTCTATATATTTCAGTAGGTAACCAATAATTAAATCGCTCACTATTCATACTGGTGTAAAACCCTGCATGCCGTGTATTATTTGGTTTTTTGTGTTAGTTATCCACATTAAGTTGATTCTTAGGTTGATGTTCAACGTAATGAGTTGCTATTAACTACTTTAATGATTTTTAGGGAAAAAAAAGATAGCATGTGTACAGGTGAAATTTATATATTTGCTAGAAATAAACAGCGTGTTAGCACTGGTGTAATTTAATCACGCGATAATAAGGCGAATTGTTAATAGCCAAAGCATCTACGTACCCACACAACAGGCGAGCAGCCTAATTATAAAACGAATCTACCAATAACTGATCGCTCAGGTTATGTAGGTGGTGGGTATATAGTTTATTTTGTAAATCATGAGTATAGCTATGAACCATTATGATGATTTGCAGAGGTTTAAGGATAAGACCCGCAACCAAAAATACGAATTCAAGGATCTGTCGGCGCAGAACCTCTCTCCTGACCATGGAAGTTGGGCGATCATGAATCAGCTAGCTCCTGCAACAGAGGAGTCTAAACTGGCGATGGGTGGTCACGTTTCGCTGCCGCAACCGCAGGCTGTCGCCCCGGATGTCTTCGCGAGCGACCAACGTCATGAGCGCGTCGAAAGTATCGATACTATCAACAGTATTGAAAGCACCGAAACCACCGAAAACAGCACCGAAAGCGTTCTTCCCCCTGTCGACACAGACTTACCGGCGGTGACCGCCCCGTCTATTTTCCGTGAAGTTGCCGGACAACTTGCATCGCAATCGGCGGCACCCGTTGCGCCTTCTGCCCAACCGGCGGCTAACCCGGTTGTACCAACGACCACCACCGCACCTGCTCCGTCTGCGACAGCGCCTGCTGATTATTCCCGGCTGTTTGCAACGAAAGCGCCAGAAGCAAAACCCACCGTAGAAAAAAACCAACCTTTACAATCTTTGCTAGAAAGGATCGCTTCATGCCGTTGATTTGTGTTTGTTCACCGAAGGGTGGTGTTGGGAAAACGACGCTCACGGCTAATCTGGCTTACGCCCTTGCGCGTTCTGGCAGTAAGGTCCTGGCGCTGGATTTTGACGTGCAGAACGCACTGCGTCTGCACTTTGGCGTGCCGCTGTCTGACGAGCGTGGTTATGTCGCCAAATCAGCCGAGTCCTCGGACTGGAGTCAGTTCGTATTGACCGCAGGCGGGAATATCTTTGTGTTGCCTTATGGCGAAGCCAGCGAAGATCAACGCCTGGTATTTGAAGAACGTCTGACGAATGACGAACATTTTCTGATTCGTGGCCTCAACACGTTGCTGAATTATCCGGGCCTGATCATTGTGGCCGATTTTCCTCCTGGTCCCTCTGCTGCACTGAAAGCCATGTCGCGCCTGGCCGATCTGCATCTGGTCATCATGCAGGCAGATACCGCCTCTCTTTCCCTGTTGCCTCACGTTGAAAATCACCGTCTGACCGGGGATGTCCTCAATCGAAAAGCGGGCCATTACTTCGTGCTCAACCAGAGCGACAACCGTCGTCAGGTCAGCCGGGATGTCACCGCATTTATGGAACAGAAATTAGGTAATCAACTTTTAGGCGTTATTCATCGTGATGAAAGCGTCATAGAAGCGAATGCCTCGCAGCAGTCGGTTTTCGACTTTAGTCCTGCATCCGCCGCTGCATTCGATATCGAACTCATTGCAAAAAGAGTCGCCGGAATCTTAGGCGTAAAAATCGGAGACGGCACGGTTCACAGTAAACCGAAAATGTCTGGCTTCTAATTCGCGCAGGGCAACCTATGAAAAAGTTCCTTTATGTTTTGCTGGTACTGGCAATGCTACCTGTTGCGCTGCTGGTCATCATTACGCCTATGGACAGCCAGAAACAGTATATTTTTGGTCTGCTCAGCATCGGTGTGCTGTTTTTGATGGGGTTTAGCAAAAAACGCAGCGTGTCGGTCATTATGGTGGTCATGTCGGTGCTCTTATCGACGCGCTATATGTATTTCCGCCTGACGCAAACCCTGCATTTTAATTCCGAAATTGAAACCATTCTTGGAATGGGACTGTTTCTGGCGGAGGTCTACGTCTGGGTCATGTTGCTGCTGAGCTATCTGCAGACGGTCTGGCCGTTAAAACGCGAAATTGTGCCGCTGCCGGATGATATGAGCCAGTGGCCGACGGTGGATGTCTATATTCCTACCTATAACGAGCCACTGGATGTGGTGCGTGATACGGTGCTGGCGGCGCAATGCATTGATTATCCTCGTGATAAGATGAATATCTACCTGCTGGATGACGGCAAACGCCGCGAGTTTGCTGTTTTTGCCGCAGACGTTGGCGTCGGGTACATCACGCGTAACGACAACAATCACGCCAAAGCCGGTAACCTCAACCACGCCATGAAGCTGACGCAGGGTGAGTTGATTACCGTATTCGACTGCGACCACGTTGCGACACGCATCTTCCTGCAGGCGACAGTCGGCGGTTTCCTGAAAGATCCTAAACTGGCGCTGGTGCAGACACCGCACTATTTCTACTCGCCGGACCCGTTCGAGCGTAACCTCTCCGTTGGACGTAACATCCCTAACGAAGGGTCGCTGTTCTACGGGCCGATTCAGCAGGGCAACGACAACTGGAACGCCACCTTCTTTTGCGGTTCCTGTGCGGTGATTCGCCGTAGCGCGCTGGAAGAGATTGGCGGTTTTGCCGTAGAGACCGTTACCGAAGATGCTCACACCGCACTCAAGTTGCAGCGCCGTGGTTGGAGCTCGGCATTCCTGGATATCCCACTGGCTGCCGGTCTGGCGACTGAACGTCTGGTGCTGCACGTTATCCAGCGTACCCGCTGGGCGCGTGGAATGACGCAGATTTTCCGTCTGGATAACCCGCTGTTTGGTCGCGGCCTGACTATCCAACAGCGCCTGTGCTATCTGAGCGCCATGCTTTACTACCAGTTCGCGCTGCCGCGTATTGCGTTTTTGACCGCGCCGCTGGCCTATCTGTTGTTTAACCTGAACATCATTCACTCCTCAGCGAGCCTGGTTTTCGCCTATGCGCTCCCGCATCTGTTCCTCGCGATTTACGTCAACTCGCGCATGAACGGGCGGCATCGCTATAGCTTCTGGGGGGAGATCTACGACCTGGTGCTGGCCTTCCACATTGCATTGCCGACTGTGGTGACGATGTTTTTCCCGAAACGCGGCAAATTCAACGTGACCGACAAGGGTGCGCTGCTGGACGTGGGGTACTTTGATTTTAGCGTGGTGCGCCCGCATTTGATTATCGCCCTGCTGCTGGCGGCCGGAGTGATTGCCGGTATCGTTCGCGCCTGTGCTCATGACTACTTTGGCGTGGATCCGCGCGTTATCGCCCTAAACGTCGGTTGGGGGTTGTACAGTCTGATCTTTCTGTTGGCCGCGATTGCCGTTGCGCGCGAAACCCGACAGACGCGCAAAACCATTCGTATTGATGCGGAAATCCCGGTACTGCTCCACCATGCCAGCGGCGTGGTGTCGCGCAGCCATACCGCTGACCTGTCGATGGGCGGCTGCCGTATTGTGGCACCGGATGATCGCCATCTCGATGATGAGATTGAAGAGATTGAGCTGCTGCTGCAATCCGGCGCGATCCTCATTCCGGTAAAAACCATCGCCACGGATGAAGAATCGATTCGTCTGATGTTTGAAGACATCCCGCTGGCCCGCCGTCGTGAACTGGTGCGCGTGGTGCTCTCCCGTGCGGATGCATGGATTCACCCACCGAAACCTCAGGACAACCCGTTCCGTTCGTTGGGGACCATTATGCGTTGTGTGTTTGACCTCTTCTGGCTGACCTGGAAAGACCGTCGCGAAAACCGCCGTTTGCGCGCCGGCCAGGACCAGGCCGCTTCCCAGGAGGAGGGCAACGCATGAAACGTCTGACAACACTGGCTGTGCTGGTCGGCGCACTCTTTATTATGCCGCTGCATGCCGAAGACACCTCCATCGAGTCGCTACTGAAATTAAACGAGCCGGCGGAGACGCCACCCGTGCCGCCGCCGGGCGCACCGGTATTTATTCCTTCGGTGGTTAACAGCATCAGTCTCGCGCAGATGGGTTTCCCGGAAGGGATTTCCCTGACGGGTGGTCAGTTCCAGGGGGGCGCCTCCTTTACCCTGCCCGTGGACCAGGTGATTACCACGGCGCGCCTTGAATTGAACCTGAAAGTGTCGCCCGCGATGGTGGCGCGCAATGCCACCATGCAGTTGATGCTCAATGGTCAGCCGCTGGGGACGGTACCGCTGACCGTGACCGACAGCGACACCGCGCGTTATCAGTTGGATATTCCCTCGGCGCTGATGGTGTCGAGCAACAACCTGAGCTTTAAAATCAACGATGGCGATGCCATGCAGTGCCAGCGCGACCTGAGCGATAAATATCGCGTCACCATCATGGCGGATTCCCGTTTCGAGCTGGAAGGGCAGCAACTGGACATTGGCGCCGATTTAAGCCACTTCCCGCGCCCGTTCTTTGACAGCATGCAAATGACCCCGGCGGCGATCGCCATGGCTTTCCCGGCGAAGCTCAGTGGCGATACCTTAAGCGCCAGTGCGCTGATCTCATCGTGGATGGGGATCCAGGCAGACTACCGTGGCGTGTCGTTTGCCGCCTATCATGACCGCTTGCCGGAAAAGAACGGCATCCTGATTGGTCATCCGGGCGAGCAAATTGGTGGCCTGACGCTGCCGGCCACCGAGCAGCCGCTACTCAAAGTGGTCGATAACCCGGCAAACCCGGTTTATAAGCTGCTGCTGGTGGTGGGTAAAGATGATGCCAGCCTGCGCGCGGCGGCATGGCGTTTAACCCGCGGCAATTTCGGCATGCAGACGCCGTCGGTGGATGTCACCACCCAAACGATCCCGGCGAGTAAGCCTTACGATGCGCCGCGCTGGATCCCTACCGATCGTCCGGTAAAACTGTCAGAACTGATCCGTAAAGATCAGAGCCTGACCACCACGGGTCTGTGGCACGATGCGTTGCGCGTAGCATTCCGTGCGGCACCGGATCTGTTCCTGTGGGATGGCGAAACGATACCTCTGCATATTGGTTACCGTTTCCCGACGGAAAGCTGGATTGACGAAGACCGTTCGTGGCTCAGCATGACCATGAACGATACTTTCCTGCATAACCTGCCGGTGAATAAGCAGGGGGCGCTGGAAACGTTGTGGCATAAGCTTGGCGGTGATGCGCGCCAGGAGAAGTTTGATATGCCGCTGGAGCCGTACATGATCTATGGCGACAACCAGCTCTCGCTGTACTTCAACATTCAACCCAAGGCGAGCGCCCCGTGTAGTGTGCTGCTGAACAATAACATTAAGAGCCGTATCGAAGACGACTCGTGGATTGATCTCAGCCATACGCGTCACTTCGCGCTGTTGCCGAACCTCTCTTATTTTGTGGGCGCGTCCTTCCCGTTCACCCGGCTTGCGGATTATTCGGAAACGGTGCTGATGCTGCCGGAAAAACCGACTGAAACGCAGATTGCCACGCTTTTAGATATGACGGCACGTTCCGGTAACGCGACGGGAACGGCGCTGGGCCGCAACCGCGTGTTGCTCGGCGTACCCACTGGCGGGGCGGGTGTTGAACTGCTGAACGACCGCGATGTGCTGGCGGTCACGGGCCTGGATCAGCATGACTTTAACCGCGCGATCCTCAATACCTCGCCGTTTGTGATGCACGACTCGACGTTGGGTGTACGTGAGCCGACGACCTGGGAGCGTATCAAACGGTGGATAGCAGGGGACTGGGCATCAGACGGGCTGGAAGCCGACCGCTACTTCTCCTCCAACGAAGCCTGGCGCGGGTTTGTCAGCTTCCGTTCACCGTGGAATAACGATCGTCTGGTGGTACTGGCTATCGGCAGCAATGACGAGCAGCTCTCACGCCTGCACGGTGACCTCGCCTCAGCGAAAATTAACGCCGGGATCCGTGGCGACGCAGCGGTGATCACCAATGAGAACGGCGTGCGCAGCTTCCGCGTGGGTGAGCAGTTCCCGAGTGGCGAGATGCCAACGCAGATGCGGGTAATTTGGTATGCGAATCAGCACTCGGCGCTGTTGGCGATTTTAGGACTGCTATTTGGTTGCATTGTTGGCTCGGCGATCTTTGTCTTGCTGAGAAATCGCGCAAAACGACGTCTGGATTTGGACAACCGCAAATAAGAGGGTGACAAGAATGATGATAAAAACCGCCCGCCGTTTGACGACGCTGTGCCTGTCCAGCGCGCTCACTTTCGGTATACCAGGGCTGGCTCATGCCGCCGCGAATGATGCCGCGCTCAAAGCCTTATTTGACCAGGCGAATTACTGGCATGAGAAATCCCACGATGACCTGGCGATGGAGTCGCTGCGTAAAGTATTGATGGTGGATGCCAATAACACCCAGGCGATGTACCTGATGGCGTTATGGGCGCAGCAAAATGGCGATCTGCAAGTCTCGTCCCAGTGGCGTACGCGGCTGGCGCAGGTTTCTCCTGACGATCCGGGGTTGCAGGCGCTGGATAATGCCAAACAACTGACGCAGGTTCCGCAGGGGCAATTGAGCCTTGCCCGCCAGCAGGCGCGCAGCGGTAACGTACCGGCGGCGCTGGCGACCTGGCGCAGCATGTTTAACGGCGATACGCCGCCACCCAGCCTCGCCCCTGAGTACTACCAGACGATGGCGGGAGATAAAACCCTTTATCCGCAGGCCGTGTCGCAACTGAAAAATTTCGTGATGCATAACCCGCAGGATACCTCGGCGCGCATTGCACTCGGCAAAATCCTGACCTGGCGTGAAGAGACACGCCGCGACGGCATTTTGTTGCTCGAACCGATGGCCAGCGGCAGTAAAGAGGCCGATGACGGGTTGCGTCAGGCGCTGTTATGGCTGGGGCCGCAGGCAGGCGATGAGCGCTTCTACGACACCTGGCTACAGCGGCATCCTCAGGATACTGATGTCCAGAACTATTACCGTAAAAATGTCGGCGGCGCGGCGAAAGGCGCGGGCTATACCGCACTGAACAGCGGTGATAACAGTGCGGCAAAAAACAAATTTGAGCAGGTGCTGCAAACCAACCCTAACGATGCTGACGCCCTTGCCGGGATGGGCTACATCGCCCAGCGTAGCGGTGATTACAAAGCGGCGGCACAGTACCTGAATCGGGCAGCCAGTCAGGGCGGGGATGCTTCTGATGAGCGTAAAAATCAGGCCGCAGATGCGGCGTTTTACGGCCAGCTCGCCCAGGCGCAGCAGGCATTGAAAGAGGGCAATATTAGCCAGGCGCTGGCGCTTTCGGCCCCGCTGGCACAAGAGAGCGGGGAGCGTGGCACGGCAGGAAAACTGTTCCGTGCTTCTGTACTGCGGCAGAACAAAGACTTTTCGCAGGCCGAACAGACCCTGCGGGGACTTCTCAACGAGCAGCCGCAGAACGCCCCGGCACGGGAAAACCTCTATTACGTCCTGCGCGACCAGAATAAAACGGAAGAAGCGCAGGCGATGCTGCGCACTTTACCCGCCAGCCTGCAGGAAAAACTGCAGCCGCGTGTGGTCGCGGGGGCGCCTGGCGATCCGATTCGCCGTCAGGCACAGCAACTGGTCCAGGCCGGTAATACTGACCAGGCGATTTCGGTACTGCGCCAGGGCGTTGCCCGCGTGCCGGATGATCCGTGGTTGCGTCTTGACCTTGCCCGCCTGCTGCAAAAATCCGGGCAGGAAGGTGAAGCGGCCACGGTGATGATCCCGGCGGGTCGCGATGGTGCTAACAGCAATTCACTGTACGCCGCTGCGCTCTATGCCAGCGAAAGCGGGGCCTGGCAGCAGGCCAACTCTCTGCTGGCGCGTATTCCGCCGTCCAGCCGTAATAGCCAGATGCGCGATCTGTCGGAAAGTGTGAATTACAACCTGCAAATGGCGACGGCAGAACGTTACCTTTCACAAGGGAACATGACCGCGGCGTCCAATACGCTGAAAGCGCTGGCCAGTCAGCCGCCGAAAAGCCCGGTCGATGCAGGGAAACTGGCGCGGATGCTTGCCCGTTCGGGTGACATCACCACCGCCGTATCGCTGGTGCGCAATAGTATTAAAGATGGCGTAGAAGGCAACGCCGGGGATTATGCCGATCAGATAGCGGTACTGAACCAGGCGGGGCTTACTCAGGAAGCGCAAACCCTGATGTCGAACCCGGAGCTACAGGCGCGCAGTACGCCTGCTCAGCTTGCGGGGATCCGCAATGGCTACGTGATTAATGAAGCCGACAAACTGCGTGAAGAGGGCAACTACGCCGCGGCGTATGACAAGCTGATCCGTGCGCTGCAAAGCGACCCGCAAAACACCGATTTGATGTTCGCCATGGGCCGTCTGTACCAGACAGGCAAAATGAACAAAGAAGCGGGCGTACTCTACGACTATCTGATGACCCGTGATACCGAGGATCAGGCGGCGCGTGTGGGGGCTATCGACGTTGCGTTGTCTGAGAATAACGTGCAAAAGGCCACCACCCTTGCCAGCGGTCTGCGTAGAGACAGCTCACCAGAACGTATGCTGTTGCTGGCGCGTCTGGAAGAGGCAAAAGGCAACCACCAGCAGGCGATGACCTACTTACGTAGCGCACGCGGCAAACTGGTGGGGCTGGAGTCGTCTAACAGCGCGGCTACGCCGACGATTGGCGGCATACTGTTGGCAGATAATCCGTTTACCACTACCAGTAAAACGCCGCCGCAGTCGAGTTCTCCACTGGCGTTGTACGGCACTATTCTGCCGTGGCAGGTCGCGCAAGTGGCCCGTGAACCGGGGAGCAGTTTACCGGGCACAACCCGTACCGATTTGCCGGTCGAGACCGCGCAAAGCCGCACGCTGCGTCAGGTTGATAACATGATGCAGGAGCTTGATGAGAAGAAAGGGATGTGGTTGCAGGGCGAGGTCGATATCCGTGGCCGTGACGGTGAGTCGGGCACCAGTAAACTGACCGAAGCCAAAACGCCGCTGACCTGGTCAAGTTCGCCGTTTGGTGAGTCGCGCTTCGAGTTTACCGCCACGCCAATCAGTTTGAGTTCAGGAACCGCTTCGGGCGATGCCTGGCGCCGTTATGGCTCGAACCCACTGGCGAATGCGGTGACCAATATCAGTCAGTCTGTCACCAATGCCAATACCACGACCGATACCAATGCGACGGACAAGTTTACCGACCTGTCCGGGTATGCGGATGCGAACAAATTGTCGCCGTTTACTGATACTGGCCTGGAACGTCTGGACAGATTGTTAGGTACCGATTTAGGCCGTCTTAAAGCGCTCAGTACTTCCAGCTATAAAGCGAGTTCCAGCGATCCGATTAACTCATCAACGGATTCGCAAAACGGCAACGGCGTTGAGCTGAATATGGCGCTCAGTGGCGATAGCTACCGTGTGGATATTGGCAGTACGCCGCTCGGTCAGGACATGAGTACGCTGGTGGGCGGAGTGAAATGGTCGCCGAAGCTTTCCAATTACCTGACGTTAATTCTGACCGGCGAACGCCGCGCGGTGACCGATAGCCTGCTCTCCTATGTTGGCCTGAAAGATAAATATTCAGGAGACAGTTGGGGCCAGGTGACGAAAAACGGCGGTAGCGTACAACTGAGCTACGACGACGGTGATGCGGGCTTCTTCGTGGGGGGCGGTGGTTACAGCTACATTGGCAACAACGTGGCGAGCAACACCAGCGCCAACGCCAACGCCGGCGTGTACCTGCGTCCGTGGCATGATGATTTCCGTCAGTTGCAGACGGGCTTAAGCGTCAGTTGGATGAATTTCTCGAAAAACCTCAGCTACTTCACCTATGGGCAGGGGGGCTACTTTAGCCCACAGAACTATGTCAGCGTGTCGTTACCTGTCGATTTCTCACAAAAAATCGATAACTGGAAGCTGAGCCTGGGCGGATCGGTGGGATACCAGTCCTACACCCAAGATAAGAGCGATTATTTCCCGAACGATCCCGAAGCACAGAGAATGTTGCAGCAACTGGCTGATATGGGCTTTACCAAAGAAGCGCAGTATGGCAGCAAATCGCAAAACGGGATTGGCTATACCTTCCGGGCAGGGATTGATTACAACCTGAACAAGAACATGACCGTCGGCGGTAGGGTCGGTTACGACACCTTTGGCGACTATAACGAAAGTACTGCCGGGATCTGGTTCCGCTATATGTTGGGAGATAAATAATGACGTCGAGTACGGCTAATCCTTTACTGCTGTCTTATTTTCAACGGCAGCAAACGCCGGCCGGTTGGTTTGACCTGCTGTCGGTAATGGTTGATGGCATGGTGAGAAACGTGGGGGAAGCGGAAAGCCAACCCTTCTTGCGCCAGATGGGGGCATCGCTGGCGGAACGTTTTCCTCTGCCTGCCTCACAAACCATCGGCGAACTCGAAACCAACATCAACGCGCTGCTTGCGGAGTTTAATTGGGGCTATATTGATATTGATGCCAGCGAAGAGGGATTATCGTTCCGCCATCAGGGGTTACCGGTTTCCCGGGATGAGAACAGCCAGACGCGTTGGTGTTACGCATTTTGCGCCATACTGGAAGGGCTTTATTCCCGTTGGCTGCAGGGACAGGGCGGGCAATCGCATCTCGCTTTTAGCCGCGAACGGCTTTACTCCGTATCGGACGTTGTGTTCCGCTACGCTAACCCACAATGAGTCTGAGTATGTTTAAACGCGTTTTCGCCATGATGGTGATGATGGTGAGTGTGCTTTTTTCCTCGTTTTCACAGGCGGGACAGGCCTGGGAAGCGTACAAAGCGCGCTTTCTGATGACGG
The DNA here is from genome assembly GCF_003073275.1 of Phytobacter sp. SCO41. NCBI lineage: Bacteria > Pseudomonadati > Pseudomonadota > Gammaproteobacteria > Enterobacterales > Enterobacteriaceae > Phytobacter > Phytobacter sp. SCO41. The sequence goes on from NZ_CP027225.1 coordinate 236,801, forward strand.
ATGGCCGTATTGTTGATACCGGCAATAAAAACGTCTCTCACACGGAAGGCCAGGGTTTCGCCATGCTGATGGCGGTGGCCAGCAATGATAAAGCGGCGTTTGACCGCATCTGGGGATGGACAGATAAGACGCTCAGGAACAAGGACAATGGTCTGTTCTACTGGCGTTTTAATCCCGTCGAGCCGGATCCGATTGCCGATAAGAATGACGCAACGGATGGCGATGCGTTAATTGCATGGGCATTGTTAAAAGCCAGTCAGCGCTGGAATGATAACAGCTATGCCACCGCATCGGATGCCATTACCCAGGCGATGATTAAACATACGGTGATCAATTATGCGGGTTATCGGGTGATGCTGCCGGGGGCGAAGGGGTTCAATCTCAACAGTTATGTGAACCTGAACCCGTCCTATTTTATCTTCCCGGCATGGAAAGCGTTCGCCAACCGTAGTCATCTGGTGGTCTGGAATGATCTGATCCGTGATAGCACTACGCTGCTTGGCAAAATGGGCTGGGGTCAATCGCATTTGCCTACCGACTGGGTATCACTGTCGGCGGATGGCAAACTGAGCCCTGCTAAAGAGTGGCCGCCGCGCATGAGTTTCGACGCCATTCGTATTCCGTTGTATATCTCATGGTGGAACCCGCAAAGTTCGCTGCTGACGCCGTGGCGCAACTGGTGGCAGGGTTATGATCGTAGCCGCACCCCGGCCTGGGTGAACGTTACAACCAACGATACCGCCCCGTACAATATGAATGGCGGTTTGCTGGCGGTACGTGATTTGACGATGGGTCAAACGTCTGGCGAGCCGCAAATCAACGCACAGGATGATTATTATTCTGCCAGTCTGAAAATGTTGGTCTGGCTGGCACAGCAGCAACAGTAATTTTCCGCTTTTCCTGGTGATGTCTCCTCACCCTCTCCCTTGAGGGGTGAGGAGTCCCCACAAAAATGCGAGCACGAACGGTCCCCTCTCCTCTTTGGGGAGAGGGCCAGGGCGAGGGGAAATAACCTACTGCGGATAGGGCACCCAGTCGCCGCCGTTCAGCCGAACATACGGCTTATTCTGGTACTGAATCACCACGGCGTTAGCATTTTCTGAAACCGGCGCTGTCTGCGGCAGGCCGCTGGTCAACTGATCCCAGTTCACACGATCTTCGGTGAATATCTTGCCATCCAGCACGCGCGTTACCAGTTCTGATATCGCCAGGAAGCTGCTCGGTTGATTGATCTCAATTGCAGGCCCTTCATGCGGCGCCTTCATACCAAAGAACTTGATTGCCGTTGGGACGTGGGTAATTGATGGGCTTGGAATATCACGCAGGCCGGAAACCTGCATCTTGTCGCCCTGCAGCGCCGCGCCATGTTCCGGCACCATCACCACCATCACCTTACGCCCGGATTTCTCCAGTTGCGTGAAGAAGGCATCCAGCTCATCAAACAATTTCTGGGCGCGAATTTTATAATCCGCCGTCTGGCGCACGCCGGGGAAATGGTTACCGTCGTGCAGTGGCAGCAGGTTATAGAAGGTCGCGGTACGCTGACCATTATTGTTCGCCTCGTTCTCCATCCAGCGGTTCAACACGGCGGTATCGTCATAGACCGGGGAGCCATCAAACGACAACAGAACCGGCGGCAAGCCTGCCTGATTCATCAACGGCACCTGCACGCCGCCGTTGTCGCGGATCTCTTTGAGGAAATCACCAAACACGCCGTTGTGATCCATCATCAACTGTTGGGTGAAGCCCAGTTTGGCCAGGTTATCAAACAGGTAGCACTGGGCGCCGGCTGTCTGGTAGAGATTTTTATGCGATGTCTGACCGCAGCTCGCGCGTAGCAGACGAATGGCCGCCGGGCCGCTATAGGCAGTGGCCGAATTAAACTGCTTAAAGACGATATCGAAATGTGACCACAGTGGGTGCGATGACAAACCTGCGGCTTCAATATCTGACCAGGAGAGCGAACAGATGTTGATAACCAGCAGATCAAAAGGCTGTGCATCTGTCGGCAACTGGGTCGGGAACGGCGTCTGGCGTTTCTCTTCGGAGGCATAGAAACTGGCGAGCCAGGCATTCAGGTTCTCAGAGGTTGGCGGCGCGGTTTGTGCCGGAATATCGCCCACCACGGGTGTTGCCGCGGTATTCGCGACGGTCGGCGCCACCGTACCGCCCGTTGTGGCAAGGGTGTTTTGTTGGGTGCTTTGCGGCCACAGGGTGAAGGCCGGGCCGACAATCGTCAGCACATTCAGCCAGATCATAATAGCGACAACAAATACCGTGACGCGTATCCACTGCGCCAGGAACAGCCAGGCGATCAGCAACACGAACAGCGCGCCAATCATCTGCCAGTTAATAAAACGCGTTACCAGATCGAGCAGGTAATCGGCGCTAAAGCCTGCCACCTGGGAGCCCTGGCTCATAATGCTATCGATACCCGGTAGCCAGGTATCATGCCAGAACAGGCCGAAACCAATCGGGAGGGCAATCCAGTGGCGCAGGCGGTGCAGGCCCGGACCTGGCAATGGCATCAACAAAAAGGCCATAAACACCAGGTTCAGCAATGGATGAAAATTAAGGTAGCCCGCCCACAGCAAACCAAATTTCACCAAAAAATAGAAATTCCAGCCGGATAAACCGCGCCAGTGTTGCCACAGCGTCGAGGGCCTGGAAGGCGTCAGCGTTTGATTAGTCATGTTTTCGGTCTGCCTTGACGAACGATTCCCGACGCAATATGCCGGCCGGTTTAACGTAGCGAGGTTTAATAAACATTATTCTTGCAATAAGACGAATGCGGTACAGCCAGTGGCGTGCCAGATAGCCCAGCGGGAAGAAAATCAGCGCGCAAAGGATAACGAGTTCAATAATATCGGCGATGGACATCATGATGCGCTCCCCGTCTCTTCACTTAACAGTCGCAGGGGTTGGGGGATACGTCGCCAGACTTGCCCGTCATGCTCGGCATTCATGATTTTCGGCTCATCGCTTGTACCCGCCAGCGGACTGCCCCATTTTTCCGGCCCGACTTCCCGCAATAGCACCAGCTCGGCCGCAATCTGGTTGTCTTCGAACCACACCATGCGGTTAGAGAAGATGTCGGCTGTAGGTAACGGGAAAATGTGGTTAAGGGCGGTGTCGAGATCGTTCACACGACAGAACGACAAAAACATCAACAGGCGATTATCGCCGATGGTGACAATATCCCCGGCACGGTTCGGGCGGCAGAGCGTTAGCGCTTGTTCTACGCGAATACCGGGCACCGGGCGCAGCGCCACCAGCACCCCCTTGCCGTCTGGCGGTAACAGCGTGTTATTCACCATATTGGCTACCGCTTCACAGAACGTGGTCCACGGCTGGAAGCCGCGCAGCTTGAGCGGCAGTGTCATTGAGAGCAGCGTAGAGATATCTTCCGGCACAATGCGTTTAAATTGTTGCCCCTGTACGCTTTCGATAAGCGTCAGGCAGCGGGAGAGTGGGGCGTTCCAGGGGATGACCATGTTTGCGCCACACCGCAACAGCAAACGTTCATCGGTGGCGCGCAGGCTGGCCCTGGTTTCACGAACGATAATCTTCAGTGCGCTACCGCGCTGGCGGCGCAGAGTATGAATCTGGCGGGCAATGGTTTCGATTTGGTTATTCTGACTCAGGGCGAAAATAAGGGTCGCGGCCTGGCTGGTTCGCGCCTCGTCAAACATTCCTTCGTTGGTTTTAAATAGCGTCCAGTGTTCAGAAAGCGCGGGCGCCCCTTCCAGCACATCGACATTACTGAGCACCCGTTTTTCATCACTGCGCGGCTGGACGGAGGCCTCTTCCTGGTTCGCTAATTGCCAGTGACCATCGTGATGTTCAAGAATAAGTTGTTGCTGGGCACTCACGCCTCTGTCGTTACACCACCAGGCCACATCATAAAGATGCGTTCCGCTTGTATAACGCAAACTAGCCAAACCGAACAATGAACGGTATTTACCTATCAATACTGATGATTGCCTGTCGCTATTGTTTGCAGGGTTTATTACCAGCAATGCGCAGTTATGATATTTCGTCCACTCATGAATTCGTATTAGCCAGTGGTGTAATTTCTCTGCCGAAATATTCTGCCAGGCGTTATTTGCACACAGCAAAATGAGTAAATAATTCTCAGGTTCAATAGAACAAAGTAAATCGCGGGAGAAAAAGTATAGACCTTTTTCGTGACTTGGCATGGAAAAAAGTTGTATTTTTTTGGGGCCGCGATCGGATTCTAATCTGAGGATGTTCTGCAAATCATAACCCATACCCGCAACCGCGACTTTCGCGTTTTCAGATTGCGATGCAATTGTTTGATTAACAAGGCTAATTGCGTCTTCTTCACGATCGGCGTTAATCCACCAGACGCCGCCGGCAGGCATGTGACGTAATTCGTCCCATAGCGACTGGATGCCAATAGAAAATATGGGGTCCACGGTGTCCCTCTACGCGTAATTTATCTGTATCTCAGTTTACTAGCGAAAGCAGAGAAATAAACCTAACATTGAAATTAAAGAACATCAGATTTAGCATGTAAACGAATTTCGTCGCAAATACCTTACTAAGAATGTACGCAATCTTTTCCTGATTATAAGGGTCGTGTCTGAATGCATAACGATGAACCTAAAACTCAGATGGATTCGACGCTGGGTTATACGTTTCAAAATGATTTTTTGGCGCTCAGTAAGGTGTTTTCTCTGCCCGAAATAGATTATGCCGATATTTCCCAACGAGAACAGTTGGCGGCGGCTATTAAACGTTGGCCCCTGCTGGCAGAATTTGCTCGTCAACAATAAGGAAGCCGTGGATGGCTGTATTGGGGTTACAAGGGGTACGCGGCGGTGTGGGCACCACATCAATTACCGCGGCGCTTGGCTGGGCATTACAACTTTTAGGGGAATCGGTACTTGTTATTGACGCCTGCCCCGATAACCTCCTGCGCCTCTCATTTAATGTTGATTTCGACCACGCCGACGGTTGGGCGCGCGCGCTTCTGGACGGCAAAGACTGGCGCGACGCGGGCCTGCGTTATACCTCCAGCATCGACATCCTGCCCTTTGGCCGCCTGACGGATGCCGAATGGGAAAACCAGCACCTCTTATATCAGCCCCCGGGCCAGCTAACGACGCTATTACAGGCGCTGAAAGCACAGCAGCGCTACCAATGGGTGCTGGTTGACTTACCGCACGGCTGCTCGCCGCTGGCGCGCCAGTTTCTTGAATATTGCGACCACACGCTGGCGGTGGTGAAACCGGATACCAACTGCCACGTGCGCCTGCACCAACAGCGGCTGCCGACAGGCGCGCACATCCTGATTAATGATTTACGTATTGGCAGCCAATTGCAGGATGACCTGTATCAGGTGTGGCTTCAAAGCCAGCGCAACCTGATGCCTGTTCTCATCCACCGTGATGAAGCGATGGTGGAATGTCTGGCAGCCAAACAGCCGTTGGGAGAATACCGGAGTGATTCACTGGCGGCAGAAGAGATCCTGACGCTGGCAAACTGGTGTTTGCTGCACTGTTCGCCCGCAGCCACGCCAGGGGAACAACACGCGAGGGTGCCTGAATGAGTCGTCTGGCCGCCTTGTTTCTGACCCCCCCGGTATATACCCGCTTAAGCGAGCGTTACCGCTTTTATCGCCGGAATAAGGCGTCGGGGTTCAGTGCGGCATGCGGCTGTTTCTGGGTAGCACTGGCATGGCTGTTTCTGCCGCTGGAAAATGATCGCTGGCAGCGGGTGCGTGAGCAGCATCAGGCGCTGTTTCCACACATTAATCCGGACAAACCGCGTCCGCTTGACCCGGCACGTTATCTGTTGCAGGTCCTCTGGCTGCTGGCAACTTTGCCACAGCATGTGGCAGCGCAGGCGCAGAAACCTGAACGCGTCCATAAGCTGCGCGAACGTTACCATCGCTGGCTGGATTCTCTGCCCACCCGCGTTTCTGACCAGACCCGCCACCTGGATAACCAAAAAGAACTGGGGCATCTCAGCCGGAGAACGCGACGTTTCATTCTGGGGATCATCATCACCTTCTCGCTGATTCTGGCGATCGTCTGCATTACCCAGCCGTTTAACCCACTGTCGCAGCTCATTTTCCTGCTGCTGTTATGGGGCGTGGCCCTGTTGGTTCGTCGTATTCCGGGGCGTTTCTCCGCGCTGATGCTGATCGTCCTGTCGCTAACGGTCTCCTGCCGCTACATCTGGTGGCGCTATACCTCGACCCTGAACTGGGATGACCCGGTCAGCCTGGTGTGCGGTATCGTGTTGCTGTTCGCTGAAACCTATGCGTGGATTGTGCTCATTCTCGGCTATTTCCAGGTGGCCTGGCCGCTTAATCGTCAGCCGGTGCCGCTGCCAAAAGATATGGCTCTCTGGCCGTCGGTCGATATTTTTGTGCCCACCTATAACGAAGATTTAAATGTGGTGAAAAACACCATTTATGCGGCGATGGGTATCGACTGGCCGAAAGATAAACTCAAAATCTGGATCCTTGATGACGGCGGTCGGGAAGAGTTTCGTCAGTTTGCCCAGACCGTGGGCGTGGAATACATCGCCCGTACCACCCATGAGCACGCGAAAGCCGGGAACATCAATAACGCGCTGAAATATGCCAAAGGCGATTTCGTTTCGATTTTTGACTGCGACCACGTGCCGACGCGCTCTTTCCTGCAAATGACCATGGGCTGGTTTATCAAAGAAAAAGATCTGGCGATGATGCAGACGCCGCACCACTTTTTCTCGCCGGACCCGTTCGAGCGCAACCTTGGCCGTTTCCGTAAAACGCCAAACGAAGGAACTCTGTTCTACGGGCTGGTTCAGGACGGCAACGATATGTGGGATGCCACCTTCTTCTGCGGCTCGTGTGCGGTCATTCGTCGTGGTCCGCTGGATGAGATTGGCGGTATCGCGGTGGAAACGGTCACCGAAGATGCCCATACCTCGCTGCGCCTGCATCGCAGAGGACATACTTCTGCCTATATGCGTATTCCTCAGGCCGCCGGTCTGGCAACGGAGAGTCTGTCGGCGCACATCGGCCAGCGTATCCGCTGGGCGCGCGGGATGATTCAGATTTTCCGTCTCGATAATCCCCTGCTCGGCAAAGGGCTGAAACTGGCGCAGCGTCTGTGTTACGTCAACGCCATGCTGCACTTCCTCTCCGGGATCCCGCGCCTGGTGTTTCTCACCGCGCCGCTGGCGTTCCTGCTGCTGCATGCCTACATCATCTATGCGCCAGCCATCATGATTGCGCTGTTTGTTTTGCCGCACATGATCCACGCCAGCCTGACCAACTCCAAAATTCAGGGTAAATATCGCCATTCGTTCTGGAGTGAAATCTACGAAACCGTACTGGCCTGGTATATCGCACCGCCGACTCTGGTGGCGCTCTTTAACCCGCACAAGGGCAAATTCAACGTCACCGCAAAAGGGGGACTGGTCGAAGAAGAGTATGTCGACTGGGTTATCTCCCGGCCCTATATCTTCCTTGTTTTGCTGAACATCGTCGGCGTGCTGGTGGGCATCTGGCGTTATTTCTACGGCCCGCAAAACGAGATTTTAACGGTCTTCGTCAGTATCGCATGGGTGTTCTACAACCTGATTATCCTCGGTGGCGCGGTGGCGGTATCGGTGGAAAGCAAGCAGGTTCGTCGCGCGCACCGCGTGGAGATAGCCATGCCTGCGGCTATCGCCCGCGAAGACGGTCATCTGTTCTCCTGTACCGTGCATGATTTCTCCGACGGCGGCCTGGGGATCAAAATCAACGGCCAGGCCCAGGTACTGGAAGGGCAGAAAGTCAGCCTGCTGTTAAAACGCGGCCAACAAGAGTATGTCTTCCCGACAATGGTCGTGCGCGTTTCCGGCAATGAGGTGGGGCTGCAATTAATGCCGCTGACCACGAAACAGCATATCGATTTTGTGCAGTGTACATTTGCCCGTGCGGATACATGGGCGTTGTGGCAGGACAGCTTCCCGGAAGATAAGCCACTGGAAAGCTTAATGGATATTTTAAAACTGGGCTTCCGTGGTTATCGCCATCTCGCGGAATTTGCTCCACCGTCTGTGAAAATGATTTTCCGGTCGCTAACCATACTGGTTGCCTGGATTGTGTCGTTTATACCGCGTCGCCCGGAACGTGAAGCGGTAATACAGCACCCCGTGACGTGATTGGCTCAACAATGATGAAAACGCGATGAAAAGAAAACTTTCCTGGATTTGTGCAGTGGCTGTGGGGATGAGCGCTATACCCTCCCTGATGACGTATGCGGCACCCGGTAACCCGGCGGCGCAAGCGGCCCCCACCGTGCCTGCCGTCGCGCCTGCGACCCAGCCGGTCGCGACGCCTGCGCCAACACAATCGGAAACGCTGGTCCCTACCACCCCGACAGAGGGACAAACGCAACCGGCACCCCCGACCGGAAGCCATGCCACAGGGCAGGTGACGCCGGCCGTGACGCTTTCAAATGCGCCATCGCGCGAGGTCAAGCTGACGTTTGCTGAGATTGCGCCGCCGCCAGGCAGTATGGTGCTGCGCGGTGTCAACCCGAACAATGGCATTGAGTTCGGCACGCGCAGCGATGAAGTGGTGTCGAAAGCGCTGCTCAATCTCGAATATACCCCATCACCGTCACTGCTGCCGGTCCAGTCGCAGCTAAAGGTCTACCTGAATGACGAACTGATGGGCGTGCTGCCGGTCACCAAAGAACAACTGGGTAAAAAGACCTTTGCGCAGGTGCCCATCGACCCGCTTTACATTACCGACTTCAACCGCGTGCGGCTGGAGTTTGTCGGTCACTATCGCGATGTCTGTGAAAACCCGGCCAGCACGACGCTGTGGATGGATATTGGCCGCAGTAGCTCGCTGGAACTTTCTTACCAGACGCTGGCCGTGCAAAACGACCTGTCGCACTTCCCGATCCCGTTCTTCGACCCGCGTGACACCCGTCCGTTAACGCTGCCGATGGTCTTCGCCGGTGCGCCGGATCTGGCTGAGCAGCAGGCGGCGGCGGTCATTGCCTCCTGGTTTGGTTCGCGTACCGGCTGGCGGGGGCAGAATTTCCCGGTCATGTACAACGGTCTGCCGGATCGTAATGCGATTATTTTCGCCACCAACGACAAGCGTCCGGATTTCCTGCGTGACGCACCGGCGGTGAACGCCCCAACCATCACCATGATGAGCCACCCGAACAATCCTTATGTGAAATTACTGGTGGTATTTGGGCGCGATGACAAAGACCTGTTACAGGCGGCAAAAGGTATCGCTCAGGGGAACGTGTTGTTCCGTGGCAGCAGTGTCACCGTTGATGAAGTGAAACCACTGCTGGCGCGCAAACCCTATGATGCGCCGAACTGGATACGCACTGACCGTGCGGTCACCTTTGGTGAACTGAAAACCTATGAAGAGCAGTTGCAGTCCACGGGCCTGCAACCGGCGTCGATCAATGTCGCGTTGAACCTGCCGCCGGATCTCTATCTCTTGCGCAGTAACGGTATCGATATGCACCTGAACTATCGTTATACCGCGCCGCCGACCAAAGACAATTCGCGCATGGATATCAGCCTGAACAACCAGTTCCTGCAATATTTCAGTCTGGTCAGTAATCAGGATACCAACCGACTACTGCTGCGCCTGCCGGTGTTACAGGGGCTGCTGGATGGTAAAACCGATGTTTCTATTCCGGCGCTGAAACTGGGGGCGGTGAACCAACTGCGCTTTGACTTCCAGTATATGAATCCCATGCCGGGGGGCACTATCGACAACTGCGTCACCTTCCAGCCGGTGCAAAACCGTGTGGTGATTGGCGACGATTCCACCATCGACTTCTCGAAGTACTACCATTTCCTGGCGATGCCGGATCTGCGCGCGTTTGCCAATGCAGGCTTCCCGTTCACCCGAATGGCTGACCTGTCTGAAACCATTGTTGTGGTGCCGCCAACTCCGACGGAGGGGCAACTGACCACGCTGCTGGACTCGCTGGCTACCGTCGGTGCGCAAACGGGCTTCCCGGCAATTAACGTGACATTGACCAATGACGGTACGCAGATTCAGGGGAAAGACGCCGACATCATGATCATCGGCGCGCTCCCGGAAAAACTGAAAGACGACAAGCGTATCGACCTGCTGGTTCACGCGGCGCAAAGCTGGGTGAAAACGCCGCTGCGCCAGACGCCGTTCCCTGGTGTGACGCCTGATGATGTTGATCGTCAGGCGGATGCGCAGACCTCGGTGTCGTCCAGCGGCCCGATGGCGGCCATTATCGGCTTCCAGTCGCCTTATAACGATCAGCGCAGCGTGGTTGCACTGCTGGCGGATAGCCCGCGCGGCTACGAGTTGTTAAACGACGCGATGAATGACAGCGGTAAACGTGCCTCGATTTTCGGCTCCGTGTCGGTGATTCGCGAATCGGGGGTGAACGGTCTGCGTGTGGGTGACATCTACTACGTGGGCCACCTGCCGTGGTTCGAACGTATCTGGTATGCGCTGGCGAACCATCCGGTACTGCTGGCGATTCTGGCCGCGGTGAGCGTGGTATTGCTGGCATGGGTGCTGTGGCGTCTGCTGCGTATTATTAGCCGTCGTCGTCTCGACCCGGATCACGAGTAAGCGGTGATGAAAGCGCTACGCTGGATGGTCATGGCGGCGCTTATGCTGGCGGCGGCGCAGGTAAGCGCCGCCTGTAACTGGCCCGCATGGGAGCGCTTTAAACAGGACTATATTAGCGATGGCGGACGCGTCATCGACCCAAGTGATGCCCGCCAGATAACCACCTCCGAAGGGCAAAGCTATGCCCTGTTCTTTGCCCTTGCGGCGAACGATCGCGATGCCTTTAAAACGGTGCTGAGCTGGACGCAAAATAACCTGGCGGAAGGGGATTTAAGCGCGCGGCTTCCTGCATGGCTGTGGGGGCGGAAAAATGAAACCGAATGGACGGTACTGGATACCAACTCCGCGTCGGATGCGGATATCTGGATTGCCTGGTCTCTGCTGGAAGCCGGACGGCTGTGGAACATGCCGGACTATACCGGGATCGGAAAAGCGCTGCTCTCGCGCATTGCCAAAGAAGAGGTGACCACGGTGCCCGGCCTTGGCTCCATGCTGCTTCCCGGCAAGATCGGGTTTGCTGATAACGATACCTGGCGCTTCAACCCCGGCTATCTGCCGCCCCAACTGGCCCAGTACTTTACCCGTTATGGCGCGCCCTGGACGACGCTACGGGAGACCAACCTGCGGTTAATTATGGAAAGCGCGCCGAAAGGGTTCTCGCCTGACTGGGTGAGTTATCAGAAAAATAAGGGCTGGCAGCTTACCGCCGATAAGCCGGTTATCGGGGGTTACGATGCGATTCGCGTGTATGCATGGGTAGGCATGATGCATGACAGCGACCCGCAAAAGGCGCGTATGCTGGCGCGCCTCAAACCCATGGAAACCATGACGGCGAAACAGGGTGTGCCGCCAGAAAGAGTCAACGTGGCGACCGGCAAGGTACAGGGTAATGGCCCTGTGGGTTTCTCGGCGGCACTCCTGCCGTTTTTACAGGATCGTGATGCTCAGGCGGCGCAGCGTCAGCGGGTGGCGGATCGCTTCCCCGGCGAAGACGCGTATTACAGTTATGTTCTGACCCTTTTCGGACAAGGTTGGGACGAGCATCGTTTCCGCTTCACCCCTCGCGGTGAGTTACAACCTGACTGGGGCCAGCAATGCGCAAGCTCACATTAAGTTTATTGTCTTTCACGCTCGGCATCTCAGTGATGACTTTCGCGCAGGCGGCACCGGGCGCGCAACAACAACTGCTTGAACAGGTACGCCTGGGCGAAACCACCAAACGTGAAGATTTAGTACGCCAGTCGTTATATCGCCTTGAATTAATGGCCCCCGACGACCCGGATGTGATTGCCGCGCGTCTGCGCTATCTGCTGCGTCAGGGTGATAATGCCGGAGCGCAAAAGCAGATGGCGCGGCTGAACGCTCTCGCACCAAACGCCAGCGCGACCAAAGCGTCGCGTATCACGATGGCGCTGTCGACACCCGAAGGGCGACAGGCCTTGCAGGAAGCGCGTTTACAGGCTGCCACGGGGCATCCGCAGGAGGCCGTTGCCGCTTACGAGAAGATGTTTAACGGCAGTGCGCCAGCAGGCGATCTGGCGGCGGAATACTGGATTCAGGTGGCGAAAGTTCCGGCGCGACACAACGAAGCCATTACTCAGTTGAAAGCCCTTAATGCCAGCAATCCGGGAAATGCCGATTTGCAAAGTACGCTGGCACGGCTGTTAATCGCCGACGGGCGCAACGAAGAAGGCTATGCCGTTCTTGAGCAAATGGCGAAAAACAACACCGGGCGCGATGCCGCAGCCAATCTCTGGTATCAGCAGATTCAGGGCATGGCCGTCAGCGAAAAAAGCGTGGCGGCTCTCAAGCGTTTCCTGAGCGTGTTCAGTGAAGGGGATACGGTTGTGACGGCGCGCCAGCAGCTTGATGCACAACAGAAACAGTTGGCTGACCCGGCATTTCGGGAGCGTGCCAGCGGGCTGGCGGCCGTGGAAGCGGGCAAGGGCGGCACGGCGATTGGCGCATTGCAGGATGCCGTAAGCAAAAATCATCAGGACAGCGAAGCCGTCGGGGCGCTGGGGCAGGCCTATTCCCAGAAGGGCGATCGTGCCCGGGCGGTGGCGCAGTTTGAGCGGGCCATCGCCCTCGATCCCAATAGCGATAATCGCGGCAAATGGGACAGCCTGCTCAAGGTGAACCGTTACTGGTTGCTGATCCAACAAGGCGATGCGCAACTGGCGGCGAAAAATCCTGCCCAGGCGGAACGCCTCTACCAGCAGGCGCGTGCGATTGATAATACCGACAGCTACGCGGTGCTGGGGCTGGGCGATGCGGCAATGGCCCGCAAGGATACCGCCGCCGCCGAGCGTTTCTATTACCAGGCACTGCGTATGGATAGCGGCAACAGCAACGCGGTACGCGGTCTGGCGAATATTTACCGCGCGCAGTCGCCGGAAAAAGCCGATGCCTTTATTCAGTCACTGAGCGCCAGCCAGCGGCGCAGCATTAACGATATTGAACGCAGCCTGACCAACGACCGACTCGCGCAAGAGGCGGAGCGGCTGGAAAATCAGGGCAACTGGGCGCAGGCTGCCGTATTGCAAAAACGTCGTCTGGCGCTGGACCCGGATAGTGTGTGGGTGACCTACCGTCTGGCCAGTGATTTGCGCTCCGCCGGTCAACAGATTGAAGCCGACGCGCAGATGCGCGCGCTGGCGCGCAATAAGCCCACAGACCCTGAGCAGGTTTACGCTTACGGCCTCTATCTTTCCGGCAATAACCAGGAGAGCGCGGCGCTGGCGCACCTCAACACGCTGTCGCGCGACAAGTGGAACAGCAATATTCAGGAACTCTCCGACAGGCTGGAAGCTAATCAACGCCTGGAGCGGGCTAATCAGTTGCGCGATACGGGCCATGAGGCGGAGGCAATCGCTTTTCTTCAACAGCAGCCTGCGTCGACGCGTATTGATTTGACGCTCGCCGACTGGGCGCAACAGCGGGGCGATAATCCCACGGCGATATCGACCTATCAGCGCGTGTTGAATCGCGAGCCGACCAATGAAGATGCGGTACTGGGGCTGGCAGAAATTTATGCCGCCGACGGCAACCGCATGGCTTCGCGTGGACTGCTGGCGAAATTACCGGCCGCTACCCCGACTGCGCCACGGACGATCAATACCCAACGCCGGGTAGCAATGGTGCAGGCGGCGGTGGGCGATAATGACGCCGCCCGTCAGACTTTCAGCGAGATTGTGCCGCAGGCGAAGGGGCTACCGCCTTCGATGGAAAGCGCGCTGGTGCTGCGTGATGCGGCGCGTTTCCAGGTGCAGGAGGGGCAACCGCAGGCGGCGCTGGAAACCTATAAAGACGCGATGGTTGCATCGGGCGTGGCGGCAACCCGTCCCGCCACTAATGACGAATTCACCTATAAAACCCGTAACAATGAGAAAGATGACTGGCTGAAACGCGGCGTGCGCGGCGATGCCGCAGAACTTTATCGTCAGCAGGATGTGAATGTCACGCTGGAGCATAACTACTGGGGGTCGAGCGGTACGGGCGGCTACTCTGATTTAAAAGCCCACACCACTATGCTGCAGGCCGATGCGCCGCTGGCTGACGGCAGGATGTTCTTTCGTACCGATATGGTGAATATGGATGCCGGAAAGTTCTCGCTTAAAGATGACGGGACATATTCGCCGCACTGGGGAACCTGTAATGAAGTGGCCTGTGAGGGCGGTGACCGCACCCAGACGGCTAACGGCGTGAGCGTTGCGGTAGGCTGGCGCAATAAGACCTGGGATATGGATATTGGCACCACGCCGATTGGTTTTAACGTGGTGGATATCGTCGGCGGCCTGAGCTACAGCAATGATATCGGGGCGATTGGCTACACGCTGAATGTGCATCGTCGTCCGATCTCCAGCTCCTTACTGGCGTTTGGCGGGCAGAAAGATAACGGCAATGGCGATCATCCCGGTACCACATGGGGCGGCGTGCGGGCGAACGGCGCCACCGCCAGCATGAGCTATGACCGTGGCGAGGCGCACGGCGTCTGGGCCTCTTTAGGCGCCGATCAGTTGACCGGGAAAAATGTGGCTGACAACTGGCGAGTGCGCTGGATGGCGGGGTATTACTACAAGCTTATCAATGAGAATAACCGCCGTCTGACCATTGGCCTTAATAATATGATTTGGCACTACGACAAAGATCTGAGCCACTACACCCTGGGGCAAGGGGGCTATTATAGCCCGCAAGAATATTTGTCATTTTCGGTGCCCGTGACCTGGCGTCAACGTACGGAGAACTGGTCCTGGGAGTTGGGTGGGTCTGCCTCCTGGTCACATTCGCGTAAGAAAACGGAACGAAGCTATCCGTTACTGAATTTGATCCCGGCGGATTATCGTACCGACGCCAGAACCGCGCTGGAGGAAGGGAGTTCATCGAGCGGCGTGGGTTATACCGCCCAGGCGTTGGTTGAACGGCGTATTAACGCGAACTGGTCCGTTGGCCTTGGCGTGAATATTCAGCAGGCGAAAGATTACACGCCAAGCCAGGGAATGCTCTTTATCCGTTATTCCGCCGCAGGATGGCAGGGCGATATGGACATGCCGCCGCAGACGCTGACGCCATACGCTGACTGGTAATAATGAGGATAATTCCTGGGGGAAGCGTGGCGGGCAATATGGCCCGCCACATGAAATTTGTGCTTATTATTCCGTGTATTGCTGACGCTTTTTCCTCATAGCGTTGGCGCTGAGGCAATCTTGACGCCTCTTTATCTCAAACTGTCACGATAGGGTATACTCTGGCGGCGGAGTTGTATTTTATTGCCCTGCGCTTGTGTATCTCTGGAGAGTGATTTTGCGTGTCAGCCGTTCTTTAACGATTAAACAGATGACTGCGGTTTTTTCCGTGGCGATGGTGTTTATTTTCATTTTTTGCGTCATTTTGCTGTTTCATTTTGTGCAGCAGAATCGCTACAACACGGCTACGCAACTGGAAAGTATTGCCCGTTCGGTACGTGAACCGCTGTCCGAAGCCATATTAAAGGCCGATTTCCCGGAAGCGGAATCGGTGCTTAAGCAAATTAAGCCTGCCGGGGTGGTTATCCGCGCGGATGTGGTGCTGCCCAATCAGTTTCAGGCGTTGCGCCTGCGATTTATTCCCGAGCGCCCGGTGCCTATGATGATCGCGCGGGTGTTTGAACTGCCTATCCAGATTTCATTGCCCATTTACTCCCTGCAGCGCCCCGCCAATCCACAGCCGATTGCCTATCTGGTGCTCGAAGCGGACTCTTATCGCGTCTATAAATTCGTGATGAGCACCCTTTCGACGTTGGTAACTGCTTACTTACTTTTGACGTTGATTATGACGGTGGCGATCACCTGGTGTATTAACCGATTGATCGTCCATCCGCTGCGCAAAATCGCCCGCGAACTGAGCGATGTACCGCAGCAGGACCAGGTCGGGCACCAACTGGCGTTGCCGCGTCACCATCAGGATGATGAGATTGGCAGCCTGGTTCGCAGCTATAACCGTAATCAGCAAAACCTGTTGCGTCAGCATGATGAGCTGAACACCCAGTCGACCCTCTTCCCGGTATCGGAACTGCCAAACAAAGCTTTCCTGATGGCGCTGCTGGATCAGGTGGTGGCACGGCAGAAGACTACCGCGCTGATGTTTATCGCCTGTGAAACGTTGCAGGATACGGCGGGTGTGCTGAAAGAGTCACAGCGCGAGATGCTGCTATTGACGCTGGTGGAGAAGCTGAAATCTGTCATTTCACCGCGGATGGTGCTCGCCCAGGTCAGTGCCTATGACTTCGCCATTATCGCCCACGGGGTGAAAGAGCCATGGCACGCCATAACATTAGGTCAGCAAGTACTCACTGTTATTAATGAACGCGTGCCCATTCACGGCATTCAGTTGCGCCCGAGTGCCAGCATCGGTGTGGCGATGTTCCATGGCGACCAGACCGCAGAACAGCTTTATCGACGTGCGGCTTCAGCGGCGTTTACATCGCGACGCAAAGGGAAAAATCAGATTCAATTCTTCGATCCAAAAGAGATGGAAGAGGCGCAAAAACGGCTGACGGAAGAGAGCAATATCCTGACCGCGCTTGAAAATCGCAAGTTTGCCATCTGGCTTCAGCCGCAGGTGGACCTCGCCACGAATGCGGTGGTGAGCGCCGAAACATTGCTGCGTATGGAGCAACCGGATGGCAGTTGGGAGCTGCCGGAAGGGTTAATCGAACGTATCGAGTCGTGCGGGCTAATGGTTACCGTGGGTTATTGGGTGCTGGAAGAGTCGTGCCGTCTGTTGTCTGCCTGGCAAGAGCGCGGGCTGATGATGCCGCTGTCGGTGAATCTCTCGGCGTTGCAACTGATGCACCACGATATGGTGCCGGACATGCTGGAACTGCTCAATCGCTATCGAATTAAACCCAACACCTTGATTCTTGAAGTGACTGAGAGCCGTCGCATTGATGACCCACAGGCGGCGGTGACCATTCTGCGCCCGCTGCGGAATGCGGGGGTGCGTATTGCGCTGGACGATTTCGGCATGGGCTATGCCGGGTTACGTCAATTACACCATATGAAGTCACTGCCGGTAGATGTACTTAAAATCGACAAAATTTTTGTTGAAGGCTTGCCCGACGACAGCAGCATGGTGGCGTCGATTATCCACATGGCGCGAAGCCTGGATTTACACATTATCGCCGAAGGGGTCGAAACCGAAGCGCAGCGCGAATGGCTGCAAAATGCGGGTGTGGAAATCGTACAGGGATTTTTGTTTGATCGCGCCATGACGCCGGAAGCATTTGAAGCGCGTTATTTTTCGATGCCAGACAATGCTGAAAATGGTTGAAATGTTGCTGGCTTGTACGAGTCAGCTCTAACTTTTTAACATCATTGTTTCAAATTTGATGTGAGTATATTTCTGTCATGTTTTCTGGGTGTTATTTTTAACCCGCAGGCGCGAGAAATCCCCAAAAAGCCTGTGGTTTATACCTCAAGGACACCCTATGAAAACCTCTCTGTTTAAAAGTCTGTATTTCCAGGTACTGACGGCAATCGCTATCGGTATTTTGCTCGGCCATTTCTACCCGGAACTGGGCGCGCAAATGAAACCGCTTGGTGATGCCTTCGTTAAGCTGATTAAAATGATTATCGCCCCTGTCATCTTCTGTACGGTAGTGACAGGTATCGCCGGTATGGAAAGCATGAAGGCGGTAGGCCGCACAGGTGCGGTGGCGTTGCTCTATTTTGAAGTGGTCAGTACGCTGGCACTGATTATCGGCCTGATTATCGTCAACGTTGTGCAGCCCGGGGCGGGGATGAATGTTGACCCCTCCACGCTGGATGCTAAAGCGGTTGCGGTGTATGCAGAACAGGCCAAAGAGCAGGGTATCGTCGCCTTCCTCATGGACGTTATCCCGGGCAGTGTGATTGGCGCGTTTGCCAGCGGCAACATTTTGCAGGTGCTGCTGTTTGCCGTGCTGTTTGGTTTCGCGCTGCACCGTCTGGGCAACAAGGGCCAGCTAATTTTCAACGTGATTGAAAGTTTCTCGCAGGTCATTTTCGGCATCATCAACTTTATTATGCGTCTTGCACCGATTGGTGCGTTTGGCGCGATGGCCTTTACCATCGGTAAGTACGGTGTTGGCACGCTGATCCAGTTGGGGCAGCTCATTATCTGCTTCTATATCACCTGTATTCTGTTCGTGGTGGTGGTGCTGGGTTCGATTGCCCGCGCAACGGGCTTTAACATTTTCAAATTTATCCGTTATATCCGCGAAGAACTGCTGATCGTGCTGGGGACCTCTTCGTCCGAGTCTGCGCTGCCGCGTATGCTTGAGAAGATGGAACGCCTCGGTTGTCGCAAGTCCGTCGTGGGGCTGGTTATCCCTACCGGCTACTCGTTTAACCTCGACGGAACCTCTATTTACCTGACGATGGCGGCCGTCTTTATCGCCCAGGCAACGAACAGCCATATGGATATTTTCCATCAGATAACCTTGCTGGTGGTCCTGTTGCTCTCGTCAAAAGGCGCAGCGGGGGTGACCGGGAGCGGTTTTATCGTACTGGCGGCAACCATTTCCGCGGTGGGCCATTTACCGGTAGCAGGGCTGGCGCTGATTCTGGGTATCGACCGCTTTATGTCAGAAGCGCGTGCGCTGACTAACCTGGTCGGTAATGGCGTGGCGACCGTGGTCGTGGCGAAATGGGTAAAAGAGCTCGATCAGAAAAAGCTAACGGATACGCTGAATAATCGTGCATCAAGCAGCAAAACCGGCGAAATTTCCTCTTAATTTCGCTACTTAGCCCCGTAGTCCTTGTCGGGCTACGGGTGCCTGCGCATAATTACCCCCTGGCCCGTCACAATTCAAAACGAATTGCCCGGGATTTTTCACTTCGCTGTGTGACATTTTGCGATTCGTGAGGTCTAACAGCGAAGTGTTAAAGTATCTTTAGCCTCCAGACATGTCGGGGCTGACTTTTTAACCAGGAACGTTGATCAGGGGTTCTCATGCAGGGCACAAAAATTCGATTGTTAACAGGCGGTTTGCTCATGATGGCAGCCGTCGGTTATGTGCAGGCAGATGCGCTCCAGCCCGACCCGGCCTGGCAACAGGGGACACTGGCAAATGGTTTGCAATGGCAAGTCCTGGCCACACCACAACGCCCCAGCGATCGCATCGAAGTACGTCTGTCTATTAATACCGGTTCGCTCACCGAGAGTACGCAACAGAGCGGCTTTAGCCATTTTCTTCCACGTATTGCGCTGACCCAAAGCGGTAGCCTGCAACCTGCACAGGTACGTTCACTGTGGCAGCAGGGTATCGACCCGAAGCGTCCGTTACCTCCCGCGCTGGTCTCGTATGAATACACGATGTTCAATCTGAGCCTGCCGAATAACCGCAACGATTTGCTCAAAGAAGCGCTGGTCTGGCTGTCAGACAGCACCGGGCGCCTCACCATTACGCCAGAAACGATTAACCATGCGCTGGCGAGCGAAGATATGGTGGCGACCTGGCCGGGTAACACCAAAGACAACTGGTGGCGCTATCGCCTGAAAGGGTCGTCATTGCTCGGCCATGATCCGGCTGAAACGCTCAAACAACCGCTGGATGCGAAACAGCTTCAGGCCTTCCATCAGAAATGGTACACCCCGGACGCGATGACGCTGATTGTGGTGGGTAACGTTGATAGCCGCGCGGTTGCCGAGCAGATTAACAAAGCGTTTGGCGATCTTAAAGGCAAGCGCGAAACACCGGCCCCGGTGCCAACCTTATCGCCACTGCCGCGTCAGCCAGTCAGTATCATGACGGATTCTGTGCGTCAGGATCGTCTTTCCATCATGTGGGATACCGCCTGGCAGCCGATTCGTGAATCTGCGGCCTTGCAACGCTACTGGCGTGCTGATTTAGCCCGCGAGGCGCTGTTCTGGCACGTGCAGCAGTATCTGGCGAAGACCAACGTGAAAGACATTGGTCTGAGCTTCGACTGTCGGGTGTTGTTCCAGCGTGCGCAGTGTGCCATCAATCTTGACTCGCCAAACGATAGGCTCAACAGCAATCTGGATATCGTGGCCCGCGAGCTGGCGAAAGTGCGCGATCGCGGCCTGCCGCAAGAAGAGTTTGATGCGCTGGTGGCGCAAAAAAATCTTGAGCTTCAGAAGCTGTTTGCCACTTATGCCCGCACGGATACCGACATCCTGATTAGCCAGCGGATGCGTTCGCTGCAAAACCAGGTGGTGGATATCGCGCCCGAGCAGTACCAAAAATTGCGCCAGAACTTCCTGAGTAGCCTGACGAAAGAAATGCTGAATCAGGATTTACGTCAGCAGCTTTCGCAGGATATGGCGTTGGTATTGCTGCAGCCGAAAGGCGAGCCGGAGTACAACATGAAGGATCTGCAGGCGAGCTGGGAAGAGTTGATGTCTTCTGGTGAGCAGAATGCCGCGCCAGCCAACGTGGATGATGCCCATCAGGATGTGTCGGATATTCCGCCGCAGCAGTAAGCGTTGTGGGTGTTCCCGGATGCGGCATAAACGCCTGCTCCGGGCTACCAAACGTTCAGACCGCACGAAATAGTCCCCTTTCCCTGTAGGCTGAGGAATCCCCACAAAAATGCGAGCACGATCGGTCCCCTCTCCTCTTTGGGGAGAGGGTTAGGGTGAGGGGAAAAAGACCTGCCCCGGACAGGAGGCAGGGAAAATCCTTAGTTCGGCATGGCGTCGCGTGGAATGATCGCGCCACGGTATTGAATTACCGTGCTGGCCGTTAAGTGGCCGCGTCTGGCAGCAGCTTCGGCATCGCCACCGGTCAGGCGCACGGCCAGATACCCGGCGCTGAATGAATCACCCGCTGCGGTAGTATCCACCACTTTCTCTTTTGGCAATTTCACCGCTGGCACTTCTTTCAGGGCTTCTCCCTGGATTGCGACCAGGCAGGAGTCCGCACCGCGTTTAATCACCACCTCTTTTACGCCCGCCTGCTGAGTGCGTGCGATAACGTCTTCCACCGGCTGTGCGCCCCACAGCAGATCTTCGTCATCGAGCGTCAGGAAAGCGATGTCAGTACAAGCGAGCATTTGCTGATAGACCTGACGGGTCTCTTCTTTGCTGGCCCACAAACGCGGACGGTAGTTGTTATCGAAAATCACCTGACCGCCGTTTGCGCGACATTCCTGCAGCAGTGACAGCAGCTTAGTACGGCTTGCCGGGCTTAAAATCGCCAGGCTGATACCGCTGAGATACAAATAATCAAAGGTCGCCAGCTCTTCACAAATGGCGGCAGACTGCTCGCTTTCCAGCCAGAATTTTGCCGCGGCTTCGTTACGCCAGTAGTAAAAGGTGCGCTCGCCGGTGTCATCGGTCTCGATGTAATACAGGCCGGGCAGTCGATTTTCCATGCGCTGAGTCAGGGTGGTATCGACGTTTTCTGCCTGCCAGGATTCCAGCATCTGTTGGCTGAAACTGTCGGTACCCAGCGCAGTAACGTAATGCACGGATAACGCCGCAGCGTCTACCTGACGAGCGATGTAAACCGACGTATTGAGTGTGTCGCCACCGAAACCGCGATTCACTTCCGCGCCTTTTTGTGACAGTTCAATCATGCATTCGCCGATGACGGCAATTTTCTTTGACATAGTCCGGAACCTGAATCAGATGAATTAACGGTAGTGTGCGTTGTGCGCGTTTCGTGGTCAACTATATTAAAACGACGTTCCATTATTTTTTTGACACAGAACGTATTCTCTGCTGATTCCGCAAAGTGCTTTTTCATTTTGCGTGGGTCATGAAGGTAAAGTTCTCACCTCAGGGGCCGATAACCCAATGACGAGAGCTCCGGGGCTACTCATTTTCAACAGGAAGAAGAAATGAAGTTAAAGCAGGTTATCCAGCGGCTGAACTACTCCGAGGCGAGCATAGAAAGCCTACAGGAACGTCGTTTTTGGCTGCAGTGTGAGCGTGCTTATACTTATCAGCCAATTTACAAAACTGATGGTCGCCTGATGGCGGTTGAGGTGCTGACCATTGTGACGCATCCGAGCCAGCCCGATCAGCGTATCCCACCGGACCGCTATTTTTCCGAGGTCGCGGTGCGCCATCGTGTCGACGTGGTACACGAACAGATCGCTCTGCTGGCCAAACAGAAAGACTTTTTCGAGCAGCACGGCGTGCTGGCATCCGTAAATGTCGATGGGCCCACGCTGATAGCCATGCGCTCGAATAAAGCATTAAAAGCCCTCATCGACACCGTGCCGTGGATCCGTTTTGAACTGGTGGAACATATCCGCCTGCCGCAAGACTCCACGTTCGCCACGATCAGTGAAATGGGACCGCTGTGGCTGGATGATTTTGGTACCGGAATGGCCAACTTCTCGGCGCTTAGCGAAATGCATTATGACTACATCAAAGTGTCGCGCGACCTGTTTATTATGCTGCGCAAGACGCCCGAAGGACGCAACCTGTTCGCGCTGCTCATTCAGTTAATGAATCGCTACTGCCAGGGGGTGATTGTTGAAGGTGTTGAAACCCTTGACGAGTGGCGTGACGTTCAGAATTCTCCGGCTTTTGCCGCACAAGGCTACTTCCTTTCGCGCCCGGTTCCACTGAATACGCTGGAAAACGTACTGCTGGAGCTCTGATCGCAGGGCACCCCTTTCTGCCAGCCTCGGCTATCTTTATGACAGGCAAGGCAATAAAGAAAGGGTGCCCGCATGACAAAAACAAGCAAAGCGATTATTGCTGTCACTGGAACACTGGTTTTATTGATTGTGGTGGCCATCATTATCATTGCCACCTTTGACTGGAATCGCATCAAACCGACCATTAATCAGAAAGTCTCTACCGAACTTAATCGCCCCTTTGCGATTCGCGGTGATTTGGGCGTGGTGTGGGAGCGACAAAAAGAGGAGACGGGCTGGCGTAGCTGGATACCCTGGCCGCACATTCATGCCGACGATATTGTCCTCGGTAACCCACCTGAGATCCCCGAAGTCACCATGGTGCACCTACCGCGCGTCGAAGCCACTCTCGCACCGCTGGCGCTATTAACGAAAACCGTTTACCTGCCGTGGATCAAACTGCAAAAGCCGGATGCGCGCCTGATCCGCCTGTCTGAAAAGAACAACAACTGGACCTTTAAGCTCGCCAGTGCAGAAAACAACGATCCCAATGCGCAGCCTTCCGGCTGGTCGTTCCGCCTAGATAATATTCTCTTCGATCAAGGGCGTATCGCTGTTAACGACAAGGTGAGCAAAGCGGATATCGAGATCCTCGTCGATCCGTTAGGAAAACCGCTCCCTTTCAATGAAGTCACGGGCAACAGTAAAGATAAAACGCGCGTGGCAGATTATGTTTTCGGGCTGAAAGCCCAGGGGCATTATAACGGCCAACCGCTGACAGGCACGGGGAAAATCGGTGGCATGCTGGCGCTACGCAGCGAAGACACGCCTTTCCCGGTGCAGGCAGATTTCCGCTCCGGCAACACCCGTGTGGCCTTTGTCGGCAAGGTTAACGACCCGATGAAAATGGGCGGCGTCGACCTCCAGTTGAAATTCGCTGGCGATACCCTGGGGGATCTCTACGAACTGACAGGCGTGCTGCTGCCGGATACCCCGCCGTTTGAAACGGATGGTCATCTGGTGGCGAAGATAGATAGCGAAAAAAGCAGTGTCTATGATTATCGCGATTTTAACGGGCGTATCGGCGAAAGCGACATACATGGCTCACTCACCTATACCACCGGTAAACCACGTCCGAAACTGGAAGGCGATTTGGAGTCTCGGCAGCTTCGTTTGGCCGACCTTGGCCCCTTGATCGGCGTGGACTCCGGTAAAGGGGGAGATAAAGCGAAACAGGCAGAGCAGAAGAAGGGTGAAAAAAATATCCAGCCTGCCGGGAAGGTGTTGCCTTACGATCGCTTTGAAACCGACAAATGGAACACGATGGATGCCGACGTGCGTTTTAAAGGGAAGCGCATTGAGCATGGCAGCACATTGCCGATAAGCGACCTCACAACCCATATCATTTTACAGAATGCGGATCTGAAACTGCAGCCGTTGAAATTCGGCTTAGCGGGCGGGACGATCTCATCCAATATTCGCCTTGAAGGGGATAAAAAGCCGATGCAGGGGCGTGCGGAAATCCAGGCGCGACGGTTAAAACTGAAACAACTGATGCCAAATGTCGAGCTGATGCAGAAAACCCTCGGTGAGATGAATGGCGATGCGGATTTCCGGGGGACAGGGAACTCCGTAGCGGCGTTGCTGGGCACCAGCAACGGTAACCTTAAGCTGTTGATGAATGACGGGCTTATCAGCCGTAATCTGATGGAGATTGCCGGGCTGAATGTGGGTAACTACGTTATCGGCAAGATCTTTGGCGACGATGAGGTGCGGGTGAACTGCGCGGCGGCGAATCTCGATCTGGTTAATGGCGTGGCGCGTCCGCAAATCTTCGCTTTTGATACCGAAAACGCGCTGGTGAATGTGACGGGTACGGCGAGTTTCGCCTCGGAGCAACTGGACCTGACCATTAACCCGGAAAGTAAAGGGGTGCGTATCGTTACGCTGCGTTCACCTTTGTATGTGCGCGGAACATTTAAAAATCCGCAGGCGGGGGTAAAACCGGGACCGCTGATTGCCCGTGGTGCGGTGGCCGCAGCGCTGGCAACGCTGGTGACACCTGCGGCTGCACTGCTGGCATTGATTTCGCCATCAGAAGGCGAAGCCAACCAGTGCCGGGCGATTCTGGCACAGATGAAAAAGTAAGAGATTGGTGCGGTGGTTGCCCCTCACCCTAACCCTCTCCCTCAAAGGGAGAGGGGACCGATCGAGTGAGCATCAGATGACGGGGCGGTAGCCCGGATAAGGCGTTGACGCCGCATCCGGGAAAGACGTAATGATCATTACAGCGACTGGTGTTTGGTCTCGTGAGTCAACAACAGCGCGGTCAGCGTCAGGGCTGCCATCGCCGCCAGATAAATCCCCACATACATCAGACCGTAGTTCGCCTGCAGCCAGGTGGCGATATAAGGCGCAACGGACGCCCCCAGAATTGATGACACGTTATACGAGAACGATGCACCGGTGTAGCGCACTTCGGTCGGGAACAGCTCCGGCAGCAGCGCACCCATCGGGCCAAAAGTCAGCCCCATCAGGCTCAGACCGATCAGCAGGTAAGCCATTACCAGCGCCGGGTTGCCGGAGCCTAACAGCGGCGGGAAGACGAACAGCGCAAACAGAATGATCAGTGTTGTAATGGCGATCATGCTTTTGCGACGGCCATATTTATCGGCCAGCAGCCCGGCAACCGGCACCATCACACCAAAACCAATGACCGCCATCATCAGCATCCACAGCACTTCGTTTCGCGGCATACCCAGCCCGACAGGCGAGGTGCTGAATGTCATGGAATAGACGGTCATGATGTAAAACAGCGTGTAGGTGGCCAACATGATGAAGGTGCCCAGCACGGTCACACGGACATGTTTGGTCAGCAGGGTGCCCAGCGGGATTTTCACCTGTTTTTTCGCGGCGGCGATTTTCGCAAATACCGGCGTTTCATGCAGAGACACGCGAACATACAGGCCAATCAACACCAGCACGGCAGAGAAGATAAAGGGTACGCGCCAGCCCCAGCTCATAAACTGTTCGTCGGTCAGTAACCAGGAGAGCAGCAGGAAGGTGCCGTTCGCAAAGAAGAAACCAATCGGCGCGCCCAGTTGTGGGAAAGAGCCATACAACGCGCGTTTGCGTGGCGGTGCGTTTTCGGTTGCCAGAAGCGCCGCGCCGCCCCATTCACCACCCAGCCCCAGACCCTGGCCAAAACGTGCCAGCGCCAGCAGCAACGGAGCCATCACGCCGATGGTTTCATAGCCTGGCAGCAGGCCAATTAATACGGTGGAGATCCCCATCGTCAGCAACGACGCCACCAGGGTGACTTTACGCCCTACGCGGTCGCCGAAGTGACCAAACACGGCGGAACCAATGGGACGCGCGACGAAAGCAATCGCAAAGGTGGCGAGCGACTGCAACGTTGCGGCGGTCGGGTCACCCTGCGGGAAGAAGATATGCGGGAAAACGATAACCGCCGCAGTGGCATAGATATAGAAATCGAAGAACTCGATAGCGGTGCCAATCAGTGAAGCGATAACGACTTTACTGCGTGAGTTTACCGGCGTGATTTCCTGCTCGTTGTCTAAGGTTGTGGCTGTGGCTTGCATAAAATTTTCTTATTTTTTGGCGAACGAACGACCATATTAGCCACAGCAAAAGCGACATTTCAATCTGTAACAAAGTGCGGAAACGTACAAAAACCAGGCAAAAAGCGGATAATTTTCAGACCTGCGATTTCGCTTCTATGAAATGCTTCACATAATTTCAATAATAGAATTTAAAACTGGTTTTAGGTTAAATAAAAGTTACGGCTTGGATATTAATGCTGAAATGATGAATTGGGCTGAAATATTCAGCCCAGTTAGGGATTTAGCGGTGTGTTTTGCCTGGCATCCGTGGATCGTCTTTGTAGTGCGCAGTGGCAATCCAGGCGGCGCAAAACAGCGTCAGCCGGGCAAAGAAGTAGAAGAACGCCATCAAACCCAGTACAGAACCAAAGGCGGCGCCAGAGGGAGATTTCACCAGCGATGGCAGCATGTAGGTCATCACAATTTTGATCACCTCAAAGCCGATCGCCGCAATAAACGTACCGCGAATCAACGCCTTTTTCCGTGGACGGTGGCGCGGTAGCCGCCAGAAAATCCAGAAGAACAACAAGTAGTTGGCGAATATAGAGATCGCCAGACCAATCAGTCGCCATGCAGGTTTCAGCCACTCAATATTATCAAGATAGAGGGCGGAGATAATCATCTGCTGCGCCGAACCGGCAATCGAGGTGATGGAAAGCGTGACAATCAGCGCCACCAGCAGGCCAATCAGCGAAATAAAATCGCGGAAGTACTTCACCCAGATTTTTTCCTGATCCTGTGGGTTACGCTCCCAGACATCCCGCGACTGGGCGCGTATCGCCTCGCGCAGGTTGCCCATCCAGTTAACGCCGGAGTAAAGCGCAATCGCCAGCCCGACAATCCCCACCGTGGTACGCTGCTGCACGGCGGTATTGATGGTGCTTTTCAGGGTTGTCGCCAGCGTCGGGTCGCTGACGTTGGTCAGGATCTTATTGAAAAT
The DNA here is from genome assembly GCF_003073275.1 of Phytobacter sp. SCO41. Lineage (NCBI taxonomy): Bacteria > Pseudomonadati > Pseudomonadota > Gammaproteobacteria > Enterobacterales > Enterobacteriaceae > Phytobacter > Phytobacter sp. SCO41. The sequence goes on from NZ_CP027225.1 coordinate 264,047, forward strand.
GTCCTGCAATAGCGTGGGATGTGAGGCCAGCACAAACCCGGCAGCGGCAAAGGAGACCATCAGGATGGGGATCATCGACAAAAATGAGAAATAGGTGATGGCCGCGCCAAACTGGTTTCCCATACGATCATTGAAGCGTTCAGTGGCGCGGATCAGGTGCGCAATCATTGGACGGCGCTGCACTTTTTTCGCCACCTGGGTGACCGTTTCCAGCGGTGAGGGCGCCTTGTTGTCACCCGCGCTGGGAGGGGTGTCTTTCGTTGATGTTCCCGATGTATCCATTTTTCTGACTGGCTCGTAATCCAGATCCTGGGTCGGACGTTTTTCGCTGTTTTCCGGCGTCATCAGGGCAATTTTCCTTCTTTTTAACTCGCAGTGAATAAAATTATAGACTGCGTCTAATCAACGTAATCTTTCATCACTCCGGCCAGCCATTCCATAAACAGATGCACGCGGCGCGACAAATTACGACGATGGGGATAAATAAGTGATACCGGCATAGGTTCTGCACGATATTGCGGCAGGATCTCCACCAGCTTTCCTGCGCGTAGCGCTTCCCGCACGCCGACGCGCGGCACCTGGATAATGCCAAGCCCTGCGAGGCAGGCGGCGTGGTAGGTCTCGGTACTGTTGACTGTCAAAATGCCGCCGGTTTTCACCCACGTGGTCTGCTTATCGAGGCAGACTTCAAAGCCTTGCGGACGCGCGCCGAGGTTAAGGGCGTAATGCACAACCGCATGCGAAGAGAGATCGTCCAGACTTTCCGGGTAGCCGAAACGCGCCAGGTAGTCGGGGCTGGCGCAATTAATAATGGAAAGCTTACCCAGCGGGCGGGCAATCAGGCCGGAATCTTTCAGCGTGCCGACGCGCACCACGCAGTCAAACCCCTCGCGAATAATATCCACCAGCCGGTCGCTGCTGCTTAGCTCCAGTTCAATACCGGGATATTGCTGCAAAAACGCCGGTAGCCGTGGAATCACCAGGTTTTTCGCCACGGCCACGGGCATATCAACTCGCAACCGCCCACTGATGCTCGACGGATCGTGCAGAAAAAGTCCGTCAAGTTCGTCCATATTGGCGAGCAAATCTTTCGCCCGCTCGTAATAGACCATCCCGTCCTGGGTAAGCTGCACCCGTCGCGTTGTGCGATGCAGCAACTGTGTACCAAGGTGGTTTTCCAGCGCCTGAACCTGCCGCGAAACGCTGCCTTTAGGGAGGCCTAATGAGTCTGCCGCGCGGGAAAAACTCTCCAGTTCTGCCACGCGGATGAACAATTGCATTGCATAAATTTTATCCATCGAACGCATCCATTGTTGTTGTAAATGAAACAGTGAAGTGTAATTCAGCGCCTTTATTGTTTTATCACCAGCTAATAAGCTTTTTCCACAGTCAACACCCAACAAAACGAGGTTTCTTATGACACAACGTATCGCATTAGTAACAGGCGGCAGCCGTGGACTGGGGAAAAACGCAGCGCTGATGCTGGCAGAACGCGGAACCGCCGTCATCCTGACCTACAACAGCAACCAGCAGGCGGCTGATGAAGTTGTGGCGGAAATTGAGGGAAAAGGCGTGAAAGCGGTGGCTTTACAATTGAATGTCGGCGATGTTGCAAGTTTCGAGGCTTTCGCCCTGGACGTACAGCATCAGCTAAAAAACGTCTGGAATCGGGATACATTTGATTATTTATTAAACAATGCCGGTGTTGGCATCGCGGTTCCCTTTGCTGAGGCCAGTGAAGCGCAATTTGATGAATTAATGAACATTCATTTTAAAGGGCCATTCTTCCTGACACAGCGCCTATTGCCATTGCTGGCAGATGGCGGGCGCATCCTCAATGTCTCAAGCGGGCTGGCGCGTTTTGCGCTGCCAGGATACGCGACCTATGGCGCGATGAAAGGGGCAATGGAAGTGCTGACCCGCTATCAGGCTAAAGAGCTGGGCCCGCGCGGGATTTCCGTCAATATCATTGCCCCTGGCGCGATTGAGACCGATTTCCGCGGCGGTGAAGTCCGTGATAATCCGCAAATTAATAAACATATTGCCGGGCAAACGGCGCTGGGGCGCGTCGGTAAACCGGATGATATTGGCGGCGCGATGGCGGCTCTGCTGAGCGACGATCTGGCGTGGATGAATGCTCAACGCGTGGAAGTCTCGGGCGGGATGTTCCTGTAAAGGTCATCGTTTAACGTGGTTTAGCTATCGGTCTCAGACGTATGCATTACCATTTGCCCGGCGGCGTTATGCCACCGGGCGGTGAGACTTACTGCTTCTGAAAGTGGGTGACTTTGATTCGGGCTGGTTTCTGTTTAGCATCTAACGACCCGCTAATGCCCACCAGTTCGTCCGGGGAAACATTTTTGCCATCGAAAACGGCCATTGGGATATACACGTCAATTTGCCCGGTTTTGTCGCGGAACTGGTAGAGATCCTCCCCCGTTTTCTTCACGAGGTTCCCTTTGAGCGAAACGGAAGCGCCGTCATGCATGGTTTTCGCCTGTTTAATGGTCATGCTACGGGCATCTTCCATACCGCGATAGCCATCTTCCATTTTATGCGGCGGCGGCGGCGCCTTGTCCGTCTTTAAACCTGGTGCATCCTGCGCGAATGCCGCCATGGAGAATAATGCTGTAAAACTTGTTATCAGCAGAATCTTCTTCATATGCTCTCCTCTTTATTGCCAAAACACTGCCTAAGCCTGGCACAGAGAGAGGAAGATGACAGGTGAATTATCTGCTTTCACGGTATTCATGGTGCAGCAGACCAAACAGCCAGTCGTTATGCCAGCGCCCCGCCAGCCAGAAGGCTTCGCGTAGTTCACCTTCCTGCACAAATCCTGCTTTTTCCAGTAAACGTTTAGAGGCGTCGTTTCCTGCCGTTACGGTCGCGACAAGGCGACGAATGCCCCCTTCGGTGAAGGCATAGCGGCAAACCGCTTGTAATGACTCCAGCCCGTAACCTTTTCCCTGTGCCTGGGGGGCAAACAGAAACCCGACTTCGGCGCAGTCTGCTTCGTGATGGCGGTAGCCCGTCACCCCAAGCGGGGTTTGCGTGGCGTTGTCGCGCACCACAAGACATAACCAGTGCTCACTGCCGGGAGACCAGGCAGGCAGGCGGGATTCAAACGCCTCGCGGATGGCTTCCTGAGGGCGGTCTTCGGCAACATAACGCATGACCTGCTGATCCTGCTGCAATGCGAGGAAAAAAGACCAGTCTTGCGATGTTATCGGCGTGCAAATGAGCCGTGGCGTGACCAGCGTCGGCATAAAAATAGCTCCATTGTTTTTTTCGTGTTAAAACCGCTATCACTGATAATAATCATTAACTGGTCTATGTTTTAAGTATCCATAAATAAAGAAAAATTAACGTTTCTTTTTTTCCAGTTAATTATTTCACCGGTTGTACTTAAAGGAAAAGAATGACCCATACATCCTCGCAGAACCTGGGGGAACAATTCGAGCAATGCACAGGAATTATTCGTCAGGCATCGAAAGAAATATTAATGCTGCTTAATGTGCATTTTGACGAAGGGAAGGATCCTCGCTGGTTTCTTGAACAACTCGATATTGCACGTTTGAGCCTCGGCGGATGGGGCGCTGTCGCAAAACGGTTAAGGCTTAATGATGCGGAATTAACTCAGTTCACCTTACAGCTACGCCATTTGCAACAACTGGTGCCGTATTATGAAAAGGGGCAGAACGTTACAGAGAACCAGCTTATTGTCGCGCTGCGTTTCGTGCGCACGCTGGAACATCTGCGGGCGAAGCAGCCATTGCTGACCTATGCGACAACCCTCAATGCAGACAAAGAAGGGCAGCAGCAGGGGTTAAAACAGTTACGGGCGCTGGAGTTGATGCTCAAATCGCTGGTAACAAATGCCTGGCCGGATGCGTTGCGGCTGAGTAACCACCTGAAAACGCGATTTGGCGCCGATTGCGTTCGGCGCTGGTTGAAAGTCGGCGATCGCAACGATGTACTCAGTGGTATGTTATTTAGCGAACTGGCGCTGTTATTAATTGATAAGAAAGAATTTAGCCAGCATTATGCCCGGCTTTTTAACGATTCACCCGTATTGAGTCTGTTTCTTGAGCCGCGCAAAACATTGCAAACCTTTCTGGACGATATTCGGCAAATACGCAGCGCTGTCGTCGCGGGGCAACCGTTAACCTCGAACCAGTTGATGCTACTGGAGAACTATTACCCGCAGATTGCCGGGCCAGTGCAGCGGGCATGGGAAGACGGGCGCATACAGGTTAATCCCGCAAGCTTGCTGCGAGAGGCGGAAGATGATTTAGATACATTCTGGGAACAGGCGCGCAAGAAAGATCGGGCGGCGGGAGGTGATGCTATGCAAATTCGCGATGGAATTGAAAGGCCGGAAAAACGCGCCGCGCGTACCCGCGAGGAGCGTGAACAGATGCTTTCCAAAGCACTGTGGGGCGCAGTCGGCGTTGCGGTGCTGGTCATCGTGGCGGGAGCATTCTGGTTGTTTAGCGACTCATCAGTATCGGTGCCGGCGTCAGGGCAGGGGCGGATTACGGTGCCTATCTCTCAGGATAAGGAAAAAGCGACGCCCAAAGAAGAGTTGACCAAAATGGGGATCCCCCGCGATGAGAGCAACTTCCGTTCCGCAATCGACCGCAACGATACCCGCGTCGTGTCGCTGTTTCTCCGTACGGGCATGAGCTGGAAACTGTCGTGGACCGAGCAGGCGATGGCGAACGATTACACGGATGTGCTGGAGATGTTGCTGCGTTATCGGCTACAAATGGAAGAAAACCGCCCATGCCGCCGGTTTATCGAAAACATGGGGCATGAGATGGCTTCCGGCACGAAACTGACATCGCTGCGTAAGAATTACCTGCAGGCGTTCTGTACATCGGAACCCGTCGTGAGACGTCAGCGTTATGAAATGGAACAGGCGCAACTGCGTTATGAGGCTGCGCCTGACGATAACACGAAGAAATGGGCGGATATTCAGTCGGCAATTTATGATGCTATCGACTGAATCAACGGGGGAGCTACGGCTCCCCGTATAACCCGATGAGGCGACGAACCACACCGTTTGTCCAGCCAAAGCCATCCTGGAGCGGATATTCACCCCCACCCCCTTCGCGCGGCGTGCTGCTGGCGATATGGTATTTCTCAATCAGCTTGTGGTGGCGCTGGTAGAAATGGTTAACGGTGCGCAGCCAGTTATGGGCAATCTCGTCACCCAACGCGTCGTTGCCGTACAGTTTGAAGCCCTGAATCGCCATCCACTGTAAAGGCGCCCAGCCGTTGGGTTTATCCCACTGTTCACCGGTTTCATACTCCGTCGCCAGAATACCGCCAGGCGTCATCAGGCGCGTGCGCGTGGCCTCAGCCAGTTTATCTGCCTGCTCATGCGTAGCCATGCCGACATACAGCGGGACCAGGCTGGCAGCGGAAAAGAGCGCCATTTCGCCACGACGCCAGTCATAGTCGCGATAACAGCCTTTCTCCTCATCCCACAAGTAGCGATTGACCGCCGCCCGTCTGTCGCTGGCTTTAAGACGGAATTCCGCCTCCTGCTCCCGTTCACCTTTTAAGCCGGCAATATTGGCGATAGCGCTTTCCAGTTTGAACAGGAAGGCGTTCAGGTCGATGGGGATGAACTGGGTGGTGCGAATACTCGCCAGGCGATTGGCGTCTCGCAGCCAGCGTGACGAATAGTCCCAACCGGAAGCCGCACCCGCACGGAGATCCCGGTAGACCTCGTTAGCCGGGCGAGAAGAGTGCTTCGCGGTTTCCACATCCTCCAGCCAGGATTCATCACGCGGTGTGTCCCTGTCATCCCAGTAACGGTTGAGCAGGGATCCGTCAGGCATACGTACCGCGTGGCGATAGGCCTGGTTCGGCAGCAGCGACTCCGCGCCATCCATCCAGAAGTCATACTCCATCAGCAGATGGTCCAGGTAGCGTCGCGCGCCGCGCACGCCATCCTCTTCAAACAGTTCTACCATCAGGGCGAACACCGGCGGCTGCGAACGGCTGAGATAGTAGGTGCGGTTGCCGTTTGGAATATGCCCGTAGCGTTCAATCATCCACGCGAAGTTGTCCGCCATACATTTCAGCATGTCGTGGCGACCACTTTCCGCCAGCCCCAGCATAGTGAAGTAGGAGTCCCAATAGTAGGTCTCGCTAAATCGCCCACCGGGGACGATATAGGCCTGTGGCAGAGCAAGCAGTGATGACCACGGGATATGGTCCTGCGGCTCACGCGTCAGCACCGGCCATAGCTGGTCTATATGCTCTTTGAGGGAGTTTTCCGGGTCCGAAACGTATTCACTGCCATAGGTTTCCGGCATCCAGAAGTGCGCCTGAACAAACAGCCGCAGGTCAAAATCGGGTTTGCGCTTAATTTTGCGATAGCGGATTAAAATATCGAGCGGATCCATTTTCGGCGCACAGTCCGGGAATGTTTTGCTATCGGCAAAAATACGCGATGACTGCACGTGTTCAAACAGTTCAAGATAACGATCGGATGGGGTCAGGGCGTCCGAAGCGGGCAGCCCCTCGATCATTTCCGGTTCCGGCTCCGCGTCGATCATTTCAGCCAGTTTTAACTCGCAGGGATCGATTTCGTAGCGGGGTTCTTGTGCGATCCCAAATTCTACGGATTCAGCGCTGTGAAGTTTCTGGTTGAACATAATAATACTGGCCTCCGGAGGTCGTCGTAAGAGTTTACGGGTGTTTCCCGGCATATCTATAAGCTTAGACATTCGCTTCGATCTTTGGGGTGCAAAGCGTGCGCTAGATCACGTTTAGGCGCGGGTGGAAAAAGAGCGAAATCAATTAATTTTTATAATTTCAATCGCTTAATTGCCGCTCCTCCGAAAGCGAAACGACAGAATTCAGAACATTCAAAATGCAACAGGTTATGAATATTCAGGGCAATCCCTTTAGCCTGGTAACTTTCCCGCATTCACGCCAGTCAGTAACCGCAAAAAATTTAGCGTTCGCGGGTTATTTTCACTCTCTCGGGTGACGATCGCCATGCATAACTCTGCGTCATCTTCGGCAAGCGGGATAAATTTCACTCCCTTCGGCTTGAGCTGATCAATGGGTCTGGGTAAGACGGAAACGCCCACGCCTGCGCCGACAAGTCCAATATGCGTCAACACTTCCGCCGCCTCCTGGACGACATAGGGAGTGAAGCCCGATTTCTGGCACATACGCCTGACTTTATCCGGCACGGATGCGCCGGCCGTGTCGGGATAAAAGATGAAAGGCTCATCTTTCACATCAGTAATGGTCAGGGTTTCACAGGCGGCTTTGGGGTGATCATCAGGCAGCACGACGCAGAGCTGGTCGCGCCTGAGCACCCGGATATTCAGGCCATCGCGGGTGGTTCCTGGCGTGACGCGAATGTATCCCACGTCGATATCCTCATTGAGCAGAGCGGTGAATTGCTGCTGTGAGTACATCTCACTGAGCGTGACCCGAACCTCGGGATAGTGACGGCGGAAAGCTTTGAGCGGCGCACTGAGTTCATCGACCAGCAGCCCGGTGGTGGTAAACCCAATACGTAACTCGCCGCTTTTACCCTGCGCGATGGCCCGTAGCTCGGCGGGAAGGTCGCTGCTGAGTCGCAGCATCTCTCTGGCTTTAATCACGAAATGCTCGCCCGCTTCTGTCAACGCGACTTTGCGTCGGGTGCGATTGAATAACAGAACGCCCAGCTCTTCTTCAAGGGCCTGAATCTGCTGTGATAATGGCGGCTGGCCGATATTGAGCTTTTCTGCGGCACGGGTAAAGTGCAGCTCCTCAGCCACGGCCAGGAAATAGCGAAGGTGACGGAATTCCATTTATATTTCCAGATATATAAATACATAGAGATTTATATATTGGACAGGTATACATCGCAACCTTACCATTGCCGCCAGATTATAAATAAAACGCTATTCCACTCTTTAAAGGCTGCACCGCGCGTGCGGCCTGAGCGCTGATACCAGGGAAAACAGATGAGCAGTGAGTTATTGGTATTAATACCCGTGGCGTTTATTGCCGGGATTATTAATGCGGCGGTGGGCGGGGGCGGGCTGATTACCATGCCGACGTTTTATTCTACCCTGCCGCAGTTCACACCTGCCGAAATAATGGGAATCGACAAGTGCTCCTCCGTGATGGGGCACCTGATGTCTATCAAGCAATTCACCGCGCGCCTGCGATTGCCGTGGTCATTGATTTTGCCGACCGCAATAAGTGCGGTTATCGGCGCGTACACGGGCATTAGATTGCTGGATTTTATGCCATCCGACTGGATGCGTCCGATAGTGATTGTGGTGCTGGCGATCATGCTGGCGTACACCTGGTTTAAACCGCAGTTTGGTCATAGTGATACCAGCCGGGAACCCACCCGAGGTGATTTGGCGAAGGGCGTGCTGTTAGGTTTTGCGATTGGCTTTTATGACGGTTTTATCGGTCCGGGTACCGGCAGTTTTCTGCTCTTTTTGTTTATCCGTTTTTTCCATTTTGATTTTTTACGGGCAACAGCCTGCGCAAAGGTAGTGAATTTCGGCACCAATTTTTCCACGCTGTTCTTTTTAATTCCTAACGGGCTTATTCATTACGATATTGCGATACCGTTAGGGATTTCCGCTATTTGTGGTTCGCTGGTGGGCGTACGAGTTGCCCTGCGCGGCGGAAACCTGTGGATTCGCCGTCTTTTTCTGATTCTTGCCGCAACGCTGTTGATAAAGCTGTTATGGGAGACGCTGCATTAACGGTACATCAGGTTATCGAATGATCGGCTGATATCGTTGCGTGTTATCGTCTGTGTTTTCGCCATATTTGCGTGAGACGATAATGGAATTCGTGACGACGACCCTCGACAACTGCCTTGATATCCGCCATCCGGTTTTATGGCCGCACCTTCCGCGCGATGCATCACGGGTGGAAGGTGACGATGATGCGCTGCATTTTGGCGTGCTGCATAACGGTAAACTGGTGAGCTGCCTGTCGGTCTTTATGCTGGATGCCTCGGTTTGCCAGATTCGTAAGTTCGCCACGCTGGAAGCGTATCAGGGGCAGGGTTTTGGCGGCTTTTTGTTGCATTCTGTACTGGAAAAGATGGCGGCAGCCGACGTACATGACGTGTGTCTGGATGCACGTATCGGGGCCGTCAACTTCTACAACAGGTTCGGTTTCCGTCCCGAAGGCGAACACTTCTTCAAAAAAGGGGTGGAGTACGTGCGGATGGTGCGGGGGTAAGGGACCGATCGAGCAGGGAGAGGGGATCGATCATGCGGGCTGCGGGCTGGCTTTTCACCCTCTCCCTTTTAGGGAGAGGGCTGGGGTGAGGGTCTACGGAATTAACGCGGGATCTGCTGCGTAATGCAGTGAATATTGCCACCGCCGAGCAGAATTTCACGAGCCGGAATGCCGGTAATCAGGAAATCCGGGAACATCTGACGGAACAGCACTTCGGCCTGCGCATCGGTGGCCGGGTCCAGCAGCGGGTAAATAATATGGTCGTTGCTGACCAGATAATTCACGTAGGAGCCCGCCAGACGATTACCTTCGGTGCGCTCAATCGCCGTCCCTTTCTCAACGTCACAGGTCTCTTCTGCGCTGGCATACATCGGCTGCGGTGATGGCACTTTCCAGACTTTCAGCTTGCGGCCACGCGCATCCGTGGTGTTTTCCAGGACGTTGAGTGCCGCAACGGAACGGGCGTACTGCGGATCGTTCTCGTCATCGGTCCAGTGCAACGCCACTTCACCGGGGCGGACAAAACAGCACATGTTATCGATGTGACCGTCGGTCTCGTCGTTAAATACCCCTTCTGGCAGCCAGATAAAGGTCTCAACGCCCAGATACTCACGCAACTGCTGCTCAATCTCCGCCTGCGACAGGTGCGGGTTGCGGTTCGGGTTGAGCAGACACTCTGCGGTGGTCATCAGCGTACCTTCACCATCCACATGAATGGAGCCGCCTTCCAGAATCAGGTCGGTGTTGTAGCACGGCATCTGGTGATACTGCGCCACCTGGCCTGCTACTTGTTGGTCTTTATCCCAGCTTTCATAAAGGCCGCCGAGAAGACCGCCCCACGCGTTAAACGTCCAGCTTATGGCACGAATCTCTCCCGCCGGGTTACGCACCACGGTTGGGCCGGTGTCGCGCATCCAGGCATCGTCGCTTTCCATCTCCACCAGCGTCACGCTGGCTGGCATGGTACTGCGTGCTTTTTCCATTTCGGCACGCGGCACTGCCATAATGACAGGCGTCCTGCGGGAAATAGCCTCAGCCACGGCGGCGAACGCCTTTTGCGCTGGCGCACCGTTGGCGCGCCAGTTGTCAGTACGATAAGGCCAGCACATCCACACTGCCTGATGCGGTGCCCATTCTGCAGGCATGGCGAAGCCATCCTGACGTGGAGTTGTCAGCGCGGACATTATTTGCTCCTTTCGCTGCCGTCAGAGGTGGCGATGGTGCCGTACATGTTCGGGCGACGGTCGCGGAACAGGCCCCATGATGCGCGCTGTGCGGCAATCGCGTCCAGGTCAAAGGTGTGTACCAGCACGGCTTCGTCAGTTTTGTTGGCCTGCGCGACCAGTTCACCGGTCTGATCGGCGATGAACGATGAGCCGTAGAAGGTCATTTCCAGACCTTCGATGTATTTGCTCGCTTCGGTACCGATACGGTTAGAGGCGATAACCGGCACCAGGTTTGCCGCCGCGTGACCCTGCTGAACACGCGTCCAGTGCGGCTGGCTGTCGATGTCCGGATAAGCGGGTTCAGAACCAATCGCCGTTGGGTAGAAAATGATCTCCGCGCCGTTCAGTGCCAGGCAGCGTGCGGTTTCCGGGAACCACTGATCCCAACAGATGCCCACGCCGATTTTCGCGTAGCGGGTATTCCACACTTTGAAGCCGGTGTCGCCTGGGATGAAGAACTGTTTTTCCTGATAAGCCGGGCCGTTCGGAATATGCGTTTTACGGTAGGTTTCCATCACGGTGCCATCGGCATCGATCATCACCAGCGAGTTGTAGTACGCGTTGTTGTGTTTTTCGAACAGGCTTAACGGCAGCACAACTTCCAGCTCTTTTGCCAGGGCAGAGAAATGTTTGATCAGCGGACTGGTGGCCACTTCTTGCGCCAGCGCATAGTGTTCCGGGCTCTGATCAATACAGAAATAGGGAGCAGCGAACAGCTCCTGAATCAGGATAACCTGCGCGCCTTTGCTGTGTGCTTCACGTACCAGACGCTCAGCGTTGGCAACGTTTTTTTCCAGTTCCCAGGTGCAGGCCATTTGAGTAGCGGCAACCGTTACATTTCTCATGAGCGTCTCCATAAAAACAGATGTTGAAGTGTGCAGTTTATAAACACCAGGCGTGCTTACTTTACGTTGCAATGACTATAGCAATCTCCAGCGTTATGCATAAAATGTATTATTTGCATGAAATAATGAACAGGATGCATAGTCATGATGGATCTGAATTTGTTGCGCCTGGTGCCGATTCTGGCTAAAGAAAAAAACGTCACGCGGGCCGCGCGCAAAGCCAATATTACGCAATCGGCATTCAGCCATGCGCTCAATCGCCTGCGCGAGCAGCTTAATGATGAGATGTTTGTCCGTACCCGCAATGGTATGGAACCGACCCCTTATGCGGCGTCGATGATCCCGGTGATTGAAAATGCCCTGAGCAAACTGGAGGCGGCCACGCGGGGGAAAGGCAATTTCAACCCGGCCAAAGATCCGCACACTTTCTATATTGGCGCGGTGGATTACTTCGAGTTTATGTACATGCCCGCCCTGACGGCGAAATTTAAACACACTGCGCCGAATGTCCGTCTGTCCGTCGATATTCTCTCCGAAACCATTAAGTTTGAACGGGTGGAGCGCGGGCAATTGGATGCCTTTATTGGCGTGGATAACCTGCAATACATCCCGCAGTATTTTAATAAACACCCGCTAATTTCCGACCATTATGTGGCGATTGCCTCGCTGGAGCGTAGCGATCTGCCAGAACAATTGACCCTCAAACACCTGGTCACGGAAGCGCAAATTCATCTTCCGGCGGTAAGCTCTGGTGCGGACCATATTGATAGCTGGCTGCTGACGCAGCACCTTTATCGCCCTCTCACGACGGTAGTGCAGAGTTACGCGGTGGGAGGTCGAGTGGCGGTGGCGTCGGGTTATCTGATGTGTGTGCCGTATCGCATTGCGAAGGAGCTTGCCGCGATGATGCCGCTACGGATTATGGCATTACCCGAGGGGGCGCCGTCCTATGACTTAATCCTGTTAACGCATCGTTTATTTGATTATCAGTCGGCATTGCAGTGGTTGATTGAGGAGCTAAAGACGGTGCGGATGGATTAATCGGACTGAAAATTTACATGAGGTAATTATTATAGTATTCCGTATTATTTGTGTGAATGTATTTATTTCTAATATTGATTCATCGAATGTGTTTTTTAAAATAACAATCCATTTCTTATTTACATATCTTCCCAGCCAAAATACTTGACAGACAGTGTCTGGAATAGGTAACTTTCTCAGAAAGCAATATTATTGTTAGGGTGTGCTTTAAATGTCGAGCATATATAGATTGTAAAAATAATTCAATATTATTAATTTCCGTGGTGAATGCCAGGTCTCTTTAGGCAATTTATGAATAAAACAATGCGTTGCTTCCTGATTGTGCCATTTTTGCTATATGGGCTATTGCCGCAGGTTGCAATAGGGTTTGATTTTGTTCCGGACAATGCAACAACGACTGCGTATATGAATGCGTCTGCCTTTCCTGCGACATTAGGAAACATCACCTCTGCAGCCAGTGCTTCTGCGACGGTGTTGGCCAGTGGCTGGCCAAATAGTAATTCCAAGGATTCAGCAAAAATTAAGTCTGTGACAATAAACCCTGATCTCACTGCTCGCGGGTTCACTCTTCAGGTCAAGGTGGCTAACTCATCATGGATGTCGGCCAGTGCTGCCGTAGGAAAATGTGTTTGGGTGGATGCCAATTGCAGCATCAATGGATCTACCTCAACGCCTGTAAATAATAGGGCGACGCAAGCCATATCGGTGAGGTTATTAAGAAACAGTACGGCTGCTTATGACCCAATACCTGCCGGTACAGATATTGCGACTGTCATTTTATGGCATTTTTCAAGCGCGTATCCCTCGGGGCGGTCGAGTCCTGTAGCCACTTTATATTTTAAATTTGACGGTGCTGTTACCCCTATTATCCCCACCTGCGATATAACAAACTTTGATAGTAATGTGATAATGCCCGACGTCAGGCGTAGCGATCTGGTGAGGCAGGGTGCGGGACGATACACCGGGGTGACCAAAGAATTTAATATCAATCTCGCCTGTGGAAATATGCCCAGGGTGACCGTTAAATTTAACGGTGATAAAATGCCCGGTATTGCCAGCGAAGATGTTCTGGTGAATAAGCTCAGTGGCAACGATAATATAGGCATTCAACTTTTCTATAAAAGCAATGCGATGAAAATTGGTGAGAATATTGAATTATTAAGCGCGGCGGCTGACAGCGAGAATTTGAAATTTAACGCCTATTATTACTATAAAGGCGGTGCAGTACAGAGCGGCCCCATTAAATCCCAGACCGAGTTCACCTTTACCTACGAATAACCTGTTCCTTTTCTGGGGCATTATCATGCCCCGGCGCTTTCTGCTGTGGCGCCGCACGAGCCGTAACGATTACCGCACTGTAACATACCGAACTGCCTGCATACCTGCCTTTTCAACCACCTGACCCCCGAATCACAAACCCATCCCCTGCGGTCAACCCCGGCGCGGACCATATTGATGCTGGCTGCGGGCCCGACACCTTTATCGCTCTGGTGCAGAACTGCTGGCGGGTAGATGCGTGTCTGCGGGGGATCTGATCTGCCTGCTGTATCGCGAAATGGCTCGCCGTCTTATGACTTAATCCTGTTAGCGCATCGTTTATTTGATGATCAGTCGGTATTGCAGTGGCTGATAAAAGAATTGAAAGTGGTGAGGGTTGGTTAAAAGATAAAATACGGCAATTCATTTACGCGCCAAATAACTAATTAGGTAGTATTTATTTAAATTATCATTCAATTTATAAGAGGGTGATTTTTTTGTTTTAATTATCTGGAAGTTATATTTGACTGGAATGACACTTTGCTTGTGTGGTCTCGATGATGTAACTTTTGTTCTTTCTAATATTATATTTGCCTTGTTTTTTACCTGTTGTAAGTGCTTTTGGTTTTTTTAATGTTTAATGCAGCCATTTTTTTGAGGTATGCGTTGTGGCTTATGTATAAATTTAATGAATGTTCAAAATGGAAAAGGATTAAGGAAAATGAAAAGATATATTGTGATTTTTATTAGCACAGTATGGGTGGCTATGCTATTCATGCCAAGAGTTGCAATGGCGTTTGGTTGCCGTCCGTTAGAAGAAACCTATACGATGGCCGCTACAGGTATGCCGAAAAATTCATCAGATACCCCACTAATCAGTAGTTCGTTTATATCATCATGTTTTGGGCACGCAACCACAGATGAGTTGGATGCTTTGCGCATACAAAGTATCACAATCGATCCTGCATTCATGAATGCAGATTACACTGTTGAAGTATCGTTAGGAGGAGGTGCCTGGCAAACGCCTTCGGCGGTTAAGTATGCTTGTATTTGGCCTGGCGGAAATACGAATTATAATTGTAGCCCTGTTGCTGGTAGCAATAGCGGTAATACAAGGAGCATACGAATAAGGGTTCGCCGAACTTCTAACGCAGCCATTATGACTTCCATACCTGATAATACAACTATAGCTACTATCGTCACGTACCAGCGATCAAGCGGTATCTGGGGCAATTCAAATGGTCGGATGGGTATTACCCTAAGTTATAAACTTAGTGGTGAGATCAGTGCAATTGTACCAACATGCGATGTTAAAAACTTTGATAGTAATGTGATAATGCCCGACGTCAGGCGTAGCGATCTGGTGAGGCAGGGCGCGGGACGATACACCGGGGTGAGCAAAGAATTTAATATCAATCTCGCCTGTGGAAATATGCCCAGGGTGACCGTCAAATTTAACGGTGATAAAATGCCCGGTATTGCCAGCGAAGATGTTCTGGTGAATAAGCTCAGTGGCAACGATAATATAGGCATTCAACTTTTCTATAAAAGCAATGCGATGAAAATTGGTGAGAATATTGAATTACTAAGCGCGGCGGCTGACAGCGAGAATTTGAAATTTAACGCTTATTATTACTATAAGGGCGGCACCGTACAGAGCGGCTCCATCAAAGCTAACAGTGAATTTACCTTTACCTACCAATAATCTTTTCCTTTTCAGGGGGCATTGCCATGCCCCCTGTGGTTTATCATCACTGCCTGCTGTGGCGCCGCACGAGCCGTAACGATTACCGCACTGCCTGCATACCTGCCTTTTCAACCACCTGAACACCGAATCACAAACTCATCCCCTGCGGCCAACTCCGGCGCGGACCATATTGATGCTGGCTGCGGGCCCGACACCTTTATCGCTCTGGTGCAGAACTGCTGGCGGGTAGATGCGTGTCTGCGGGGGATCTGATCTGCCTGCCGTATCGTGAAATGGCTCGCCGTCTTATGACTCAATCCTGTTAGCGTATCGTTTATTTGATGATCAGTCGGTATTGCAATGGTTGATTGAGGAGTTTGAGCAGAGGAGCCATAAATTCAAATCATCCCTGTATTAAATTTATCTGTTTTAATCAAAATATTCACCATGTAAATGGTAAAAAGCCCGTGTTCTCATTAATGTTAGTAAATTATGTGTGCATATTCTTATTTTATTTTCGAATAACGGTAGATTGTTGACAGATTGTGAGCTTCTACGTAATTTCCTTAAACAATATTCTCTGCATCTTTCTGTTTTATATTATTTTGATAAAAGTGGTTTTTTATTGTTTTATTTGTGATTTCAAGGATGGAGAGAGTGATTAAAATAAATAGCTTAATGCGTTGTCTCATATCCGGCCTTTTCATTGGTTCAATCAGTCAGTATGCCGGTGCAGAGGAATGGACGGATTTTACGTGGACGAATACGGAAACCACGGTGTATATGAACGCTTCAACATTTCCTAAAACGCTCGGGAACATCACTTCTCCAGCGAGTCCTACGGCTTCCTTGAAAGCGACAGGTAGACCAACTGAAGCAATGAAAGACAGCGTTAGAATTTGGTGGGTCAACTTCAATCCTGAATTAGCCATTCGGGGGTTTACATTACAGGTAAATATTAATAATTCAGGATGGATCGAAGGAAATGCCGCTAAGGATGTGTGTGTCTGGGTTGATGGAGATTGCAAGCTTTTTCCGGGGCCCACAGTGCAATATGTCGACTATCCAACAGTACCCATTTCAGTCAGATTATTAAGAAACAGTACAACTCCCTATGACCCTATCCCACAGGGAACAAATATAGCCTCAATTACTATGAGGCATTATACGGGTCTGGTACCAACGGGCATAACGATGGGGAATCTTCACTATGTCTTCAATGGAGATATTGTACCCCTCGTTCCTACCTGTGATGTCAAAACGTATGATAGTACTGTGGAATTACCGGAGGTAAGGCGTAGCGATTTAATGAGATCACTTTGGCGTTATCAGGGCGCAAACAAGGAATTTACCATCAATATAGATTGCATAAATAATGTCTCTAAAGCGAAGATCACCTTTAATGGTGATAAAATGCCTGGCGTGGCAAGTAACGATGTGCTGAAAAATATGAATTCGGGGAACGAAAATGTTGGCGTTCAGATCATGTTTGATGACACGCCTCTCGAAATTGGAAAAGAAGTATTAGTCAAATGGTGGCCTTCTCAAAATACGAAGCTAAAATTTAAAGCCCATTATTTTACCAAGAATGGGAGTATCAATCCCGGAACGATAAGGGCTAAAAGTGAGTTTGTTATTACCTATGAATAAAATATTTAAAGAGGCATCGTAGGTGCCTCTTTATTGGTTATGCACTCTGCGCCAGCACTTCCTGCTGCGGTGCCTCACGATTAAACGCCTGATGTACAAAGCGGCGCAATAATTCTGTGGCTTCCGGCGAGGGCAAAACACCTGATAGCAGTGCCAGCGGGTCAAAGCCTTCTTCGGTCAGCACGGTTTCGCGCTGGCGAATCATGTCAGCGGCGATCTCCGGAGTGAACTCCGGGTGGAATTGTGTCGACATGGCGTTGGGTCCGTAGCGGACAATCTGGTGCTGGTCATGGGCGGATGATGCCAGCGCCAGCGCCCCTTCCGGCAGGCGAGAGACGGTCTGCATATGAGTCAGATGCGCGGGAAATTCACGCGGCAAGGTGCTCAGCAGCACATCGTTACTGGCATGCGGATGAAGTTGAATCGCCTGGCTGCCGACCTCACGCCCCTGCGGATGCCACTCCACTTCGCCGCCCAACGCATGTGCCATCAACTGGTGGCCGTAGCAGACACCGAACAGCGACATGCCAATCGACATGGCTTCGCGTACCCACCCGGCAGCGGCTTCACTCCAGGGGAGACGATCCGTCACCATCGCCCATGAACCGGTAATCACGGCCACACGGTTGGCATCCGGCGGCGGAAGCGCTTCGCCTTCAAACACGCGGATAACTTCTGTTTTCTCAAGAGGGTGCTGAATGGCACGACAGAACCAGGAGGGGATATCGCCGTGGACTTCACGAATAGACTCTGAAGGAAAACCTACTTGCAGGATAATTAACGGACGGTCTGTCATTACAACCACTCTCTTCCTCTGCTGAACATTTGTTCAACTATGCGCCGAAAAATTCGGCCTGTGAAGGGCTTAGCGGGAAGGGGATTGTAAAGGCGAAGCGGCGAGCGGGGCGCTTTACAGGCCCGTGCCGGGGCTATTCGTTTGTTTTAGTGGTGAAAAAACAAACACAGCACGGCTTATGCTTTTTTTGGCTATTTTTAGCTTTTTTACGCTCGCGGGGGTGAGTACGTCAGTTCATATTGACAGCTATGCCCTTAGATGGTTGTATTGTACAACTATTGATGCGAAGGGTCATATGCATGCAAAACGCCAGTCTGATTAACGAAATCCGTGTTGCCTCCCGTCTTATGGTCCGTGAACTCGGGTTTATGAATGCCACCCTTGCCGCCACAGACTATTCTCCCTCAGCGGTGCATACCCTTTTGGAGATTGAAAGCCAGGGAGCCATGACCGCCGCACAACTGGTACAGATGCTGGGGCTGGAGAAATCCAGCGTAAGTCGTATGCTCGGTAAGCTCGTCCGCGCAGGTGAAATTCAGGAAGTTCCGTCCAAAGATGATGCGCGTTTTAAAGAGCTGCAACTGACCGCGCAGGGAAAAGAGAGCGTCGCTCGCATTAATCAGTACGGCAGTATGCGGGTGATCGAGGCGCTGGCGCATCTCACCCCTTCCCGGCAGCACGCGGTTGCCGAGGGCCTTTCAGCTTATGCACATGCGCTGGCGGCCTGCCGGAACGGTGAAGCGCCGTTACAACAAGATGAGATTGAGATTGTTGCTGGCTATCGTCCCGGCATGATTGGCCGAATCAGCGAAATGCATGCCAGCTACTACTCTCGCCATTATGGCTTCGGGTACTTTTTTGAAAGCAAAGTGGCGGCCGGGCTGGCTGACTTCGCCGGGCGTCTGGATGTTGCGTGCAATCGTATCTGGCTTGCCATTCATCATGGACGGATTGTGGGGTCGCTCGCGATTGATGGGCAGGATCTGGGCGACAACGAGGCGCATCTTCGCTGGTTTATCCTCGATGACGATTGCCGTGGCGGTGGCGTGGGTCGTCGGTTGCTAACTGAGGCGATGAATTTCTGCGACAGCCAGAACTTCGCGGCTGTGCAACTGTGGACATTTAGCGGGCTTGATGCGGCGCGGCGACTCTACGAATCCTTCGGCTTCCGGCTGACAAAAGAGTGGCAGGGGGAGCAGTGGGGCAATGAGATGCTGGAACAGCAGTTTACCCGCAAGCGCATATGAAACGAATATTGCGAGTGTCTGAAAAATTGCCCATCCCGATAAACAGCCGTTATTTTGTACGTGTTATCAACCCGGCAACTATTCTATGAATTTCTGACCGTCGATGCCTCACCTGGCAATATTTAATCTGACGACCCGTAAATATTAGTTTGATGCGGACATCTTTTTAAAGATGTGGATGCCTGGATGGGAATGGTATTCGTTTCGGATATCATGGCGAATATTTAATTTAAGTATATTGCCCGACGAAATATAAGGTTACTCACGGCAATCAAAATGCTTTTATATCTTGCTTGATGGGATGATCGCCATGCATTGGCATTTAAAACGGTACCGAAATCCATAGCCCGGCAGGCGGCGTATCATCGCGCGCAAAAGCGCAGTAAAAGCATGCGACTGGCTCACATATGGTTGCGTTTCTCCCTGCCAGAACCGCATAGAGACGTTGCTTTGCTGTGCCAGAGCGTAAACACCTCTTCTGCTTGAAAAGTGTACGAACGCGCATATTGCTGCCCGTACTATTCTGTTTCATGAGAATGTTCGCATATTGATGAAAATGATATTGATATCATCGATGTATGTTCATTCACGGGAAATGATTTATACGGGCATATTATCTTTTATAGAAACAAGGCATCGCACTTAAAAATTGTGAACGGCAGAACGTTTTTTTTAAAACGTCATTTTGTAATATGAAATTCGTTTTATATGAAACCGTAGCACGATTTAGATTAAAGAATTTCAAATAAATGTCGTTATAACCCCTAATTCAACCAGATCGAGTGCTGCCATTATGACATGGAAAAATACCCAGGGCCGAATAGGCCTGTTGCTTATAAGCTTTTTCGTTATCTTATTGATAGTTACCTATATTGTTATCAAGCTATTCGTTTCTCCGCAGATTATCGAAACGGAGACCAAAAATATTCAGGCGACGGTTGAATTACAAAGTAACGCGATAAAAGAGCAGATGAACCGCGTTAAGGCGCAGCAACGCTCCATCACTGAACTGGTTGTTGGGCTGCAAAGCGAGCAAATTGACGAATTACTGCCGCGCCTGGTAAACCAATACGGCGATTTAAACGTCTTCGGCGGCGGGATTTGGCCTCTGCCTGGGCAGCGCGATCCGGCTCGGGATAAATTCAGTACCTTCTATGCCCGCGACGGGGGCGGCAATTTGCAGGTCAACACCGTCTGGAACCAACCAGAGTCGGCAAAATACTGGGAGCAGCCCTGGTATAAAGACGGTATGAATGCGCCAAAAGGCGAGTGTGCGTGGGCGAAAGCCTATCAGGACGCAGCCAGCCCGCAGCCGCGAACTAACTGTGCAATGGCGATCTGGAAAGATGGCAAAGCGTGGGGCGTGGCGACCATCGATGTGACGCTGGGCTTCTTTAACCAGCTTGCTGTCGACATGGGTAAAGCGGTAAACGGCAGCGTACTGATTGTTGAGGCGGACGGTAAAATCGTCGGTAACGGTTCCTCCGTACAGGATAAACCGGCCCTGTCAAACGTTCGCGATCTGGGCATTCCGGCGGCGGCACCGTTAGTTAGCCTGTTAGGCCAGGGGAAAACAACAGAAGTGCGTGGCAGCTATGACGGTGAAGACGGGGCGCATTCCCTGTTCGTTCTGCCAATCAGCGGCAGCCCGTGGTTTATGGCGGTCGACATTCCGAGCAGCCACCTGGTAAGTATGTCTGACGCTATTATGACCAAGCTGACCATCGTACAGGCGATTATTGGCATACTTATCGTCCTTATCATGATGATCATCGTGCGCAATATTTTCCATAATGTGACGCTGCTCAATCGTAATATTGAAGCGCTGTCCAGCGGCGGTGCGGATTTAACGCAGCGTCTTGCGCAAAGTAAGAGCCCGGAATTTAACGCCATTATCAACAACTTCAATAAGTTCATTTCGTTCCTTAATGAATTGATGCAGCAGGTAGGGAGTAGCTCGATGGCGATCTCTTCGGCTTCGCGCCAGATTGCCAGTGGCAACCTGAACCTCTCCTCGCGCACCGAAGATCAATCGGCATCGATTGTGGAAACGGCGGCATCAATGGAAGAGCTGACCAGTACCGTGCGCCTGAACGCAGAGAACGCGTTGCAGGCGAACAAGCTGGCGGAAGAGGCCTCCGTTGCGGCAAAACAAGGGGCCAATGTGGTTAACAAAGTCGTCTCCACGATGAATAACATCAATGAGTCCTCCTCGAAAGTGGTGGAAATCATCAGTGTGATTGACGGCATCGCCTTCCAGACCAACATCCTGGCGCTTAACGCCGCGGTGGAAGCGGCAAGGGCGGGCGAGCATGGGCGTGGTTTCGCCGTGGTCGCTGGCGAAGTTCGTTCACTGGCGCAGCGCAGCGCCCGCTCAGCTCAGGAGATCAAGAAATTGATTGAAGAGTCGGTGAGCAGCATTGAGCAGGGTAGCGGGCTGGTTCGTCAGGCGGGTACGACGATGGATGGCCTGATGGAAAAAGTGGAAGGTGTGGGCGTGCTGATCTCAGAAATCAGCTCTTCCAGCGATGAACAAAGTCGCGGGATTGCCCAGATCAATATCGCCATTAACCAGCTCGATAGCGCCACGCAGCAGAATGCGGCGCTGGTCGAAGAGGTGGCGGCGGCTGCGCAGTCGATGGAAGAACAAACCGTACAACTCGAAAACGTCGTCGGCAGCTTCAAGCTCTGACAGACAACATAGCCGACTCTGCGGAGTCGGCTTTCTTCTCTCTGGCGTCCGCCACTTACCCTTCCCGTTAATGCCCGCTGTGTATTCCCCTTGTCGCAAAAAGCCATTCGCACTACTGTATTTTTACTAAACAGAGGACACCCCATGCCGAACTGGTTTGCAAGCGGCGGCGCCGATTACGCCCGCTATCGCCCGGAATATCCCGCAGTCTTGCTGGATTACCTGCTTTCAATAACGCCGGAACATCACCATGCGCTGGATGTCGGTTGCGGTACGGGCCAGTTGACTACGTTACTGGCCTCAGCCTTCGATAAAGTGACGGGGATTGATCCCAGCCAGACGCAAATCGACAACGCCACACCTCATGCCCGCATTACGTATCTGCAAGGCCCGGCGGAACAGCTTGCGCAAGCGCTACGCGATATCAATCTGATTACCGTCGCCCAGGCGGCGCACTGGTTTGATTTACCGGCCTTTTACCGGGAAGTCCGGCGGGTTGCGGCGCCGAATGCGGTGATTGCGATTATCAGCTACGGTGTGCTCAACCCTGACGAGACCCTCCGGGCGCGCGTTCGTCAGTTCTACTATGACGAAATTGGCCCCTACTGGCCCCCGGAAAGGCAACTGGTGGATAACGGTTATGCGGACATCGCCTTCCCCTTTACGGAAATTCCCGTCCCGGAAATGGCGATTCGTTTGCAGTGGGATCTCGACGCCTTGATGGGCTATCTCTCCACCTGGTCTGCGGTGAAGCGCGCACGTGACGCCGGGCAGGAGGGGCTGTTAACCCGCTTTTACGACGACGTACGCGACCTCTGGGGCGACCCGGTACAAACGCGGACCTTTACATGGCCGATTAACATCAGAGCCGGGAAAATAGGGTAATTTTCCGGCGCGGGAATTCCGGGAGATGGCGGACTGAGAGTGTCATGTCAGGCGGTGCGACTGTTATTACTGCTTTTCACTGTATCGCTTAGCTCTCGCCTTCTGCTGGTGGATAAAATCCTCAAGGGAGCGGTCGGGCCGTTCGGCAAACTGTTTCCCGGTTAAGGTCACGGCCTGGCAGCGATCGAGGCGGAAGCAGCGATAATCCTGACGCAACGTGCACCAGGCCACCAGTACCCATACTTCTCCCCAGAACGACAGGCCCAGCGGATGAACCGCCCGCTCAGAACCTTCACCCTGCTCGTTCTCATATCGGATCCAGACCTCATCGCGCTGGCGCATGGCCTGATGGAAAACATCAAACCAGCGCCGCGTCTGTGGGTACTTGCCAAAGTCCGGGGTCAGGATGCGGTTTCGTTCGGCCAGGATGTGCCGGTCTGTCGGCAGTACCGCCAGCAGCTTTTCCTGCGCCGAACCCGCCGCTTTAGCCAGTGTGTCGCCGCTCCAGGTTTGTAGCATGCCAATCGCGGCAATCAGCGCTTCCACTTCCATACCGGTGAACATCAGCGGGGGAATATCAAACCCCGGCATCAGGCGATAGCCGCTCCCTGCCTCGCCCTGAATGGGCACACCGGAGAGCGACAGATCGCGAATGTCCCGATAAACGGTACGCTCTGACACCTCCAGCCTCTCCGCCAGCAGAGCGGCCGTGACCCGACGGCGTGTACGCAGGATCTGGACTATCTGGAACAGACGATCGGCACGGCGGCTCATGGCAAATTTCCTGTCAGTGGTCGGTTAATGTTGTCAGGCCGGTTGATGCAGCCCGACTTTATTCCCTTCACTGTCAATGATAAGCGCAATGGTGCCAATATCATCCGGTAAAATTTCTGGCCCGAAGCAGCAGGTGCCGCCTTTTTCCGCCACTTTTTTGAGGGACGCGGCGATATCTGCGGTGTAGAGATAGACCACGGTGCCGTTTGCGGAAGGTTGTAATGCCTCAGATTTTACCAGCGCCCCGCCGATTGCAGGCTCCTGATAATGAAAGACCGCCATCGACATACCGGCGACATGCTCCTGACGAAATTGCGCGTCGATGCAATGTTCATAAAACGCGGTTGCCCGTTGCAGGTCCTGAACCGGAATCTCAAACCAGTTGATAACGTTGCTCATTTTCTTGCCCTCGTTGTGTTTTCGACAACGAGATAATGGCACCCCCCTCCTGACAGCATAGTGTCAGGAGTGATCGGCGAGGGAGAGAAATTCCTGGAGGCGGTGCTGCGGGGATTGTAAAGAGGAACGGAACCCACCTTCCGAGCCGCATATTCCCCTCACCCCAACCCTCTCCCTGGGGGAGAGGGAGAAAACAGGTCGTAGCCCGGGTAAGGCGTCAGCCGCCACCCGGGGTGGGGCTTACCGCATGGTGACAAACTCTTCTGCCGCCGTTGGGTGAATCGCCACGGTATTGTCGAAGTCCTTCTTGGTGGCACCCATTTTCAGGGCGACCGCGAAGCCTTGCAGAATTTCATCCATCCCGAAACCGATGCCGTGGATACCGACGATTTTCTCTTCCGGGCCAACGCAGACTAACTTCATGCGGCACGGCTGGCGGTGAGAGGTCACGGCGGTATACATCGCGGTAAACGACGATTTATACACTTTGACTTCGCTATCGCCATACTGCTCGCGCGCCTGCGGTTCGGTTAAACCCACGGTGCCGATCGGCGGATGGCTGAACACCACGGTCGGGATATTGCTGTAATCCAGATGCTCGTCCGGCTTGTTATTAAACAGGCGTTCAGACAGGCGACGGCCTGCGGCCACGGCGACAGGGGTCAGCTCAACCGCACCCGTGTTATCGCCGACAGCGTAAATACCCGGCACGGAGGTATTCTGGAATTTATCCACCACGATGAAACCTTTCTCGTCGGTTTTCACCCCGGTGATGTCCAGATTGAAGGTGTCGTTCGCCGGTTCACGACCAATCGCCCAAATCAAGCAATCCACTGTCTGGCTGCGTCCATCGTCCAGCTCCAGCGTCAGGCTGCCGTCGGCGTTTTTCACCACGGCTTTGGGGACTGCCTGGGTATGTAGCGTCGGGCCTTCGGCGGCCATCACCTCAACCAGCGTTTCACTGATCATCGGATCGAAACTGCGCAGCGGAGAGTGCTTACGCACGAACAGATGCGCTTCTGCGCCCAGCCCGTTAATCACCCCGGCCAGTTCAACGGCGATATAGCCGGCACCGACCACCGCCACGCGTTTAGGCAGCGCGGGCAGGGCAAAGAAACCGTCGGAGTCGATACCGTATTCCGCTCCCGGAATTTTCGGATGGCTCGGGCGACCACCGGTTGCGATCAGGATGTGATCGGCGGTGATCGTCTCGCCATTAACCTCGACAGTCTTCGCGTCAATAAAGCGGGCGAAACCACGAATCACATCGACATTGTTTTTACCCAGCACGTTGTCATACGAGGTGTGGATACGGTCAATGTAGGCCGTGCGGCTGGCAACCAGTTTATTCCAGTCAAAATGATTGACGGTGGTGTCGAAGCCGTAGTCCGGCCCGTACAGATCAATAGCCTCGCGGATTTGCGCCGCGTGCCACATCACTTTTTTCGGAACACAACCCACATTCACACAGGTGCCGCCAAGCTCTTTGGCTTCAATCAGCGCGCACTTCTGGCCGTACATGGCGGCACGGTTAATCGAGGCAATGCCACCGCTGCCACCGCCAATGGCGATATAGTCGTAATGTTTGCTCATGGTTAATTCCTTAGAGCCTATCCAATTAGGCTATTTTATTGGCCATTTTGGACCTGGGCAGTGCTCACAATCCTCACGTACAGCGTGTACGCTCCGGTTGTTCCGCGTTGTCCGTGTCCAAACTCGCTGCAACAATGTACGCCTACTGGGTAGGCTCTTAATCCTGAACGAGGTCGAAAGTGTCGCGATTGTAACGCGCAGCCAGCAAGGTTCCTTCGATTGCTGCGATTACTCGGGAACAATCCAGTTAACGAGGGTGTGGCCTGTTCCGGCGGGCACCAGTTTACTGTGCAGCCACGGCAGCACGTTATTCATCTGTGCTTCTAATTTCCACGGCGGGTTAACCACGATCATACCGGAGGCGGTCATCCCGCGCTGGTCGCTGTCCGGGCGTACCGCCAGCTCAATCTGCAGAATTTTACGAATGCCCGTTGCTTCCAGGTCATGCACCATACGTTTGATTTGCTGGCGCAGCACCACCGGGTACCACAGAGCATAGGTGCCGGTTGCAAAGCGCTTGTAGCCCTCGCTAATGCCGGATACCACCGCCTGATAATCGGTTTTTATTTCATACGGCGGGTCTATCAGCACCAGGCCGCGACGGGAAACTGGCGGCAGTTTGGCTTTCAACTGCTGGTAGCCATCGGCACGCTCAACGCGGGCACGTTCGTCTTTCTGGAACTCCTGACGCAGCAATGGATAGTCGCTCGGATGCAACTCTGTCAGGAACAGGCTGTCCTGCTCGCGCAACAACTGACGGGCAATCAGCGGCGAGCCTGGGTAGTAACGCAGCGTCTCGTTGCGGTTAAAGTGGCGCAGCACGCTCATGTACGGCTCCAGCTCAGCCGGAATATCGTCTTGTTGCCAGATGCGTCCAATCCCTTCCAGATACTCCCCGGTGCGTTCGGCATGTTCGCCGGAAAGCTGATAGCGGCCCGCGCCCGCGTGGGTATCGAGATAGAGAAACGGTTTCTCTTTTTCTTTGAGCGCTTCAATGATCAGGCTCTGAACGGTGTGTTTGAGAACGTCGGCATGGTTGCCTGCGTGGAAGCTGTGGCGATAACTGAGCATGGAGATAGAAATTCCAGAATATGAACGAGATTAGCCACAGTTTACCGTAGATTGCGCGGGAATGTCGTTGAACCCTGCGGTTGTTTCAGGCAGTCGTAAAACGTTTCAAAATTTATCCCTGTCACAAAAGCGTCAACTTACAGGGCTAGCGTCGAGCGCAGGCAAGGTAATCG
Organism: Phytobacter sp. SCO41; assembly: GCF_003073275.1. NCBI lineage: Bacteria > Pseudomonadati > Pseudomonadota > Gammaproteobacteria > Enterobacterales > Enterobacteriaceae > Phytobacter > Phytobacter sp. SCO41. Next base: position 290,617 of record NZ_CP027225.1, read on the forward strand.
TTTGAATAAAAGGATAAAAAATGAAAATCCGTTTAACGCTGTTAACTGTCTCACTGCTGCTTGCTCATCAGGCGATGGCGAAAGATGTGCCACTCTCTACTGCGCACGACATTGCCAATACCACCACGCCGGCCTCGGAAAGCCAGGTGTTTGATAGCCTGGAAAACCAGTCTCTGGCCGCGCTGCGTGCTGCGCTAAAAGGGGACGGCGCAAAGGTGGAGCGTGAGCACCTGGAAAAAGCGTCGCAAAGTGCAAAACAGGCCGACACCGCCTGGTTGAAAGCCAGCGGCTATGATTTCAAAGTAAAAGATAACCAGCAGGCCGGCATTGAATTGCTCTCCTCGTTCAACAAGCTGCCTGCTCCTGTACTGGATGCCAACCTGAAAACCGTTGAGACGATTAATCTCGATGCCACCCAGGGGCTGCGCCATCAGGCGCTGGCGGACGCAGAAGGTATCAGCTACTTGTACTTCCTGTCCGACGCGCTCGGTCCGCGTCTGGGTAAAGCGTTTCTTGACGCCTATGACAAGGGAGAGCTGGGCAAAGCGGCTGCGTTAATTAAAGCCAGCGAAGTCAGCACCGGCGCGGCGAAGAAGCACTTCGACTACAAGCGTCCGTTCCTTATTCAGGGCAACACCATTCACCAGGTCCCGGATGATGTGGTGGTGAAAGACAACAAACCGTACTCCGCCGATGGCGGTTCCTTCCCAAGCGGCCATACCAATACCGGCTATACCGATGCGCTGTTGATGGCGGAGATGATCCCGGAGCGCTTTGATTCGCTGGTGGAGCGCGGTGCCCGCTATGGTTACTCGCGCATTGTGCTGGGCGTACACTATCCGCTGGATGTGATGGGTTCAAGAATAGTGGCCCAGCGTAACGTGGCGCATTACCTCAACGATCCGGCGTACCGCAAGCTGTTCAACGAAGCGCGCGATCAGTTGCGTACGGCGCTGGAGAAAGAGTGCGGTGCGTCGCTTGCGGAGTGTGCGAAAACGGCGGGAAAAGACGATCCGTACCGCGATCCGGCGATGAAAGAATTTTACCGCTTTACCATGACCTACGACCTGCCGCAGCAAAAAGGGAAAACGCAGGCAGTGAAAGTACCGGAAGGGGCGGAAGTGCTGCTGGAGGCGGCGCTGCCAAAACTGTCAGCGACAGCGCGGCGCGAGTTGATGGTGAAAACCGCGCTGCCAGACGGTTACCCGCTCTCTGGCGAAACTGCCGATCAGAACTTCTGGCAGCGCCTGAATCTGCCTGCGGCCTATGCGATGGCGCATAAAGCGAAGTAAGTTTTGACAACGGTGCGGGCGTTGCCTGCACCGTATTGGTAATCAGAGGCTAAAAGCGGTCAGCTCGCGCACGCTGGCGGCAGGGTTAGCACGTTTAACCGCCTCCAGGAAATCGGCAAAGTCGGTGTTAAACAGGGTGTAGTTATGGCGGAATCTTGCCTGCTTCATCTGCCCGTCAGTCATGTAAGTCACTATCCAGAAAGAACGATTATTCACTTTGATATTGTCGCGCTCGATCTTGGTTATCGCGCTCAGTGGAACAGATTTTTTCACATCAAGCTGAACTTCATAGAAGTACCCTTCATCGAAATAATAATCCGTGGGTAATAACTGTCCCCCTTTGCCTGGCCGAAAGGTTTTGGTGGTGATGGATATCTTTCGTAACCCATGATTGGCTTGTGTGTCGTTTTTTCGATGTCGCCATTTTGGAAACACAAGTATCAGCCCGATAAGCGCCAGTAGCGGCAGTATTGTCATAATGAAATTCAACATGCGGTCTCCTTTTCGCCGTTGTGATGAGTATACGCCCTGTACGACGGTTCTTATTACTTTGATTTCATAGCGGAAACGACATCGTATGTGCAAATGGGTATTGCAGCGATAAGCAGTTCAGCGCAACGCCTGCCATTGAAATCCTCTACACTTAACCCCATGCTACAACGTTATGCAGAGCGCCGGATCGTGCGCTTCACTCACTCTCTTTAACAGGACAGGACTGCGCTTATGACCAATCCATTACTCACGCGTTTCGAATTACCGCCGTTTTCAAAAATCCTGCCTGAACACGTCGTGCCTGCCGTGACGAAAGCGCTGGATGATTGCCGTACCGCGGTGGAAAGCGTGGTAGCCCATGGTGCGCCGTACACCTGGGAAAATCTGTGCCAGCCGCTGGCGGAAGTGGACGATGTGCTGGGGCGTCTGTTCTCCCCGGTGAGCCATTTGAATTCTGTGAAAAACAGCCCGGAACTGCGTGAAGCCTATGAGCAGACGCTGCCGTTACTGTCGGAATACAGCACCTGGGTTGGGCAACATGAAGGGCTGTACAACGCCTACCGCGACTTACGCAATGGCGATCACTACGCCACCCTGAGCATTGCGCAGAAGAAATCTGTCGATAACGCCCTGCGTGATTTCGAACTGTCCGGTATCGGCCTCGAAAAAGAGAAACAAAAACGCTACGGCGAAATTGCCGCGCGCCTGTCTGAGCTGGGCAATCAGTACAGCAACAACGTGCTCGATGCGACCATGGGCTGGACAAAGCTGGTGACCGATGAAGCCGAGCTGGCCGGTATGCCGGAAAGCGCGCTGGCCGCTGCAAAAGCGCAGGCCGAAGCGAAAGAGCAAGAGGGTTACCTGCTGACGCTGGATATCCCGAGCTATCTGCCGGTGATGACCTATTGCGACAACCAACCGCTGCGCGAAGAGATGTACCGCGCTTATAGCACCCGCGCCTCTGACCAGGGGCCGAATGCAGGTAAATGGGATAACAGCCCGGTGATGGCGGAAATTCTCGCCCTGCGTCACGAGCTGGCGCAACTGCTCGGTTTTGAAAGCTATGCCTATAAATCGCTGGCGACCAAAATGGCGGAAAACCCGGCGCAGGTACTCGACTTCCTGACCGATCTCGCCAAACGCGCCCGTCCGCAGGGTGAAAGAGAGCTGGCGCAACTGCGTGCGTTCGCCAAAAAAGAGTTTGGTGTGGATGAGCTGCAACCGTGGGATATCGCTTACTACAGCGAAAAACAGAAGCAGCATCTGTACAGCATTAGCGACGAACAGTTGCGCCCGTACTTCCCGGAAAACAAAGCGGTAAGCGGCCTGTTTGAAGTGGTGAAACGGATTTACGGTATTACCGCGAAAGAGCGTCATGATGTCGATGTCTGGCATCCGGATGTGCGTTTCTTTGAGCTGTATGACGAAAGCAATGAACTGCGCGGTAGTTTCTATCTTGACCTCTACGCCCGTGAGCACAAACGCGGCGGCGCGTGGATGGATGACTGTGTTGGGCAAATGCGCCTGGCGGACGGTTCGCTGCAAAAACCAGTGGCCTACCTTACCTGTAACTTCAACCGTCCGGTCAGCGGCAAACCGGCGCTGTTCACCCATGATGAAGTGATCACGCTGTTCCATGAATTTGGTCACGGTCTGCATCATATGCTGACCCGTATCGAAACGCCGGGGGTTGCTGGTATTAGCGGTGTGCCATGGGATGCGGTCGAACTGCCGAGCCAGTTTATGGAAAACTGGTGCTGGGAGCCGGAAGCGCTGGCATTTATCTCGGGTCATTATGAAACGGGCGAGCCGCTGCCACAGGATCTGCTGGATAAAATGCTGGCCGCGAAAAACTACCAGGCGGCGCTGTTTATCCTGCGCCAGCTAGAGTTCGGCCTGTTCGATTTCCGCCTGCACGCCGAGTTTAGCCCGGAGCAGGGGGCCAAAATCCTCGACACGCTGTTTGAAATTAAAAAACAGGTTGCCGTGGTGCCAAGCCCGTCATGGGGCCGCTTCCCGCACGCGTTCAGCCATATCTTTGCAGGGGGCTACGCCGCAGGGTATTACAGCTACCTGTGGGCGGATGTGCTGGCGGCAGATGCCTACTCACGCTTTGAAGAAGAGGGGATTTTCAACCGCGAAACCGGACAGTCGTTCCTCGACAATATTCTGACCCGTGGTGGTTCCGAAGAGCCGATGGAGCTGTTCAAGCGTTTCCGTGGCCGTGAGCCGCAACTGGATGCGATGCTGGAGCATTATGGTATCGAAGGCTAATCCCCGTCATACTTCAAGCTGCATGTGCGTTGGCGACGTTTGCTCACCCCAGTCACTTACTCTTGTAAGCTCCTGGGGATTCACGCACTTGCCGCCTTCCTGCCGCTTGAATTATTTAGGGTTTATGTAGTGAAAATCTGTTTGATAGATGAAACAGGCGCCGGAGACGGCGCCTTATCTGTTCTTGCGTCCCGCAGGGGCCTGGAACATGACGAAAATAACCTGATGGCGCTGGTGCTTACACCGTCGCATCTGGAACTGCGCAAACGCGATGAGCCGAAGCTCGGCGGTATTTTTGTCGATTTCGTGGGTGGGGCGATGGCCCATCGACGTAAGTTTGGCGGTGGGCGCGGCGAGGCTGTGGCGAAGGCCGTTGGCATCAAGGGCGATTATCTGCCTGATGTGGTGGACGCGACGGCGGGGCTGGGGCGTGATGCCTTTGTGCTGGCGTCAGTCGGCTGCCGGGTGCGGATGTTAGAGCGCAACCCGGTGGTTGCCGCACTGCTGGATGATGGCCTGGCGCGTGGCTACGCGGACCCGGAAATTGGCGCCTGGTTACAGGAGCGGTTGCAGTTGATTCATGCCTCCAGCCTGACCGGGCTGGCGGATATTACTCCGCGTCCGCAGGTGGTTTATCTCGATCCGATGTTTCCGCATAAGCAAAAAAGCGCGCTGGTGAAGAAAGAGATGCGGGTGTTCCAGTCGTTGGTGGGGCCGGATCTGGACGCGGATGGCCTGCTGGAGCCCGCGCGTCAACTGGCGACGAAACGTGTGGTGGTGAAGCGCCCGGATTATGCGCCACAGCTCGCCGATGTGGCGACTACCAATGCGGTGGTCACCAAGGGGCATCGGTTTGATATTTATTCCGGGACGCCGGAGTGAATTGGTGAGGGCAGTGCGGTCTGCTGCCCTCACCCTGGCCCTTTCTCACAGGGAGAGGGAACAGTTTAGTGCTTAGCGGTCTGGGGTTTTGTAGCCCGGACAAGGCGACAGCCGCCGTCCGGGACCCCTCCCTGGTGGTGCGCGTACCGGGGCTACATGTAATTGCACAAGGCGGTTTTATCGGCCTTTGGCGGGGAAATCAGCGCCAGAAAATAAAACGCCCGCAGCAGCGGGCGTTAGCAGGCAAGAAAAGAGGGACGGTTATTCTTCGTCTTCATCTTTCAGCGGAACAATCAGCATGTCCACATGGACAGTATTGATGAGCTGACGTGCGGAGGACATCAGTTTGCTCCAGAAGTCCTGATGATGCCCGCAAACCACCAGATCCATATCGTATTTCTTAATGGCATCTACCAGTACCTGCCCCAAATCACCGCTACCGCTTAAGGTCTCCGTGATCGGATAGCCCGCGTTGGTAGACAGTTCGGTCAGCGCATGGTGTGTCTCATCAGAGATACGTTTTTGCATATCGCCGAGGTTAACGTCGATAAGACCGGTGTAGAGATCAGAATAATTTACATCGACATGAATCAGTGACACCTTCGCGTTATAAGGCCGCGCCATGGATACTGCTTTTTCGACCAGCAATTTGCTTTCAGGAGAAAGATCGACTGCGATGAGAATGTGTTTGTAAGCCATAGTGTTACTCCTTCCATAAGTTGTCGATGACCATAGGGTTACTCACCCCTGACACAGCACTGTTTCCCGCGTCCTGCGTACCACCTGCACGGGTAGCGCCCGGCCTTAAGCATTTCATTTTATACTCTTCGTACTTTACGCCGCAGATGCGTTGGCTACGTTCGTTTATCCCATCGCACGGTCTTCTATGCTCAGGGGATTCATTCTCTTGCCGCCTTCCTGCAACCCGAATTACGTAGAGTATGGGAATATTTCTACCTTATAACTCTGTGAAGTTATCGTCAATCTGCCTGGATCACGATTCACTTAACCAATATTTACAACCAGATGCACAAGATTGATTAACGTTGTGGCAAAAAAATAAACAAATCTCCTACACTATTTAATGAGCCGTTTGGATTTCAGTTTGTGATCTCGATCGGCTATTGGTAATACTCTTCACTGAATGACTTGGTTGATTATCTGGGAGCGGTAATCCCGGATCACGTTTCCGTGGGCGGTTCGCCGGGGGAGGAGATATGATCAGCACCGTCGCGCTGTTTTGGGCTTTGTGCATCGTTTGTGTGGTTAACATGGCGCGTTATTTTTCGTCATTGCGCGCATTGTTAGTGGTACTTCGTGGTTGTGACCCCTTGCTTTACCAGTACGTTGATGGCGGAGGCTTTTTTACCTCCCATGGACAACCCAGCAAGCAGATGCGTTTAGTCTGGTACATTTATGGCCAGCGCTATCGCGACCATCATGATGAAGAGTTTATTCGCCGCTGTGAGCGAGTACGCGGGCAGTTCATCTTAACCAGCGCGCTCTGTGGGCTGATTCTGGTGAGCCTGATTGCTCTGATGATTTGGCACTGAGCAAAAAAAACGGGCCAGTTTCCTGACCCGTTTCGTTGTTAAATCAGCTTGAGGGCTAACCAGTAAAGCACGCCCGAAAGGATGATTGACGCCGGTAGGGTAAAGACCCAGGCCATCAAAATGCTGGTGACGGTTTTGCGTTGCAGACCGCCGCCATCGACGATCATCGTCCCTGCTACTGAGGACGAGAGTACGTGCGTGGTGGAGACGGGCATACCGGTATAGCTTGCCAGACCGATGGAGACTGCGGCAGTCATCTGTGCGGACATGCCCTGCGCGTAAGTCATGCCTTTTTTACCGATTTTTTCGCCGATGGTGGTCGCCACACGACGCCAGCCAATCATCGTACCCACACCTAACGCCAGCGCGACGGCCATGATAATCCAGATTGGCGCGTATTCGATGGTGCTCAGCATGTCGCTTTTCAGCTTCTTAAGCAGACGCTGGTCGTCGGCATTGACGTCAGGCTGCTTCGCGACCTGGTCGGTGATATCCGACAGACAAAGCATGATGCGACGCAACTGACTGCGCTGCTCCACGCCGAGTTTGTCGTAGCTTTCAATCCCGGTCAGCATCTCTTTAGCACGATCCAGCGCGATAATGGCGCGGCTCGGATGACAGTGGAACTGTGCCGGTGTTGCCGCTGTTTCCGCAGGTGTCAGCGGTTGTTGCGCTACGCCTGTTGCCTTCTGCAGAAGTTCCGGATGCTGCTGGAAGTACACTTCCACGTTGTTCACCGCGTCACGGGTACGGGTGATGTCATAACCTGAGGCATTCATGTTAACCACGAAGCCCGCAGGTGCGACGCCAATCAGTACCAGCATGATCAGACCAATACCTTTCTGACCATCGTTCGCGCCGTGAGAGAAGCTCACGCCAATAGCAGAAAGAATCAGCGCGATACGCGTCCAGAAAGGCGGCTTTCTTTTGCCGTCTTGCTTTTCACGCTCCGCGGGCGTCAGGTGGATACGCGCGCGCTTTTTACTGCCGCTCCAGAACCGACGCAGCAGGAACACCAGCCCGCCCGCGAAAATCAGGCCAACAATTGGCGAGACAATCAGGGAGGCAAAAATGTTCAGCACTTTTGGAATGTTAAGCGCATCCACTACCGAGGTGCCGGACATCAGGGCATTGGTTAAACCAATACCGATAATCGCGCCAATCAGGGTGTGGGAGCTGGATGCAGGTAAGCCGAGATACCAGGTACCGAGGTTCCAGATGATCGCGGCCAGCAACATAGAGAAGACCATCGCAAGGCCATGTGCTGAACTGACGTTAAGCAGCAAATCGGTCGGCAGCATATGCACAATCGCATAGGCCACGCTTAACCCACCCAGCAGTACGCCGAAGAAGTTAAATACCGCTGCCATAACAACAGCCAACTGTGAGCGCATAGCGCGGGTATAGATAACCGTTGCCACTGCGTTCGCCGTGTCGTGGAAGCCATTGATCGCTTCGTAGAACAGAACAAAACCCAGAGCAAGCAAAAGTAACAGCCCGGTATGGAGATCCAGACCGGCAAATAAATGTAGCATAGGACGTTACGCCATTTTGAGGACATGAACGCGGCGCATTATCAGGGAGTTTGGCAGCATCGGCAAAGTGAAAAATGGACTTTTTTTGACATTCTTTCTGGTTAGCCTCCTCTGCTTTAAGCATATTCTTATATTTTTCAATGTAATGGATATTTGTCTGCGTATTCGTGCTGGTGTGACCACCCTGAACTATTTACAATCCGCCGCGACCTAATGAAGAGGATTTTAGTGTGGAACGGTTTGATGCCATTGTTATCGGTGCCGGTGCGGCGGGAATGTTTTGTGCAGCTCAGGCGGGGCAGGCGGGGTTACGCGTGCTATTACTGGATAATGGCAAGAAACCTGGCCGCAAGATCCTGATGTCCGGCGGCGGTCGCTGCAACTTTACTAACCTTTATGTCGAGCCTGCGGCTTATCTCAGCCAGAACCCCCATTTCTGCAAATCTGCCCTTGCCCGTTATACCCAATGGGACTTTATTGACCTGGTGGGCAAGTACGGGATCGCCTGGCATGAAAAGACGCTGGGCCAGCTCTTTTGTGATGACTCTGCTGAACAGATTGTCGACATGCTGGTGGCGGAGTGTGAAAAAGGCAAGGTGACGCTGCGTTTGCGTAGTGAAGTCCTGAGTGTTTCCCGTGATGACGATGGCTACACGTTGCAATTGAATGGTGACACGGTGGCGGCGAAAAAACTGGTGGTCGCTTCCGGCGGGCTTTCTATGCCAGGTCTGGGCGCATCGCCGTTTGGCTATAAGCTCGCTGAACAGTTTGGCCTGAACGTGCTGCCGACGCGTGCCGGACTGGTGCCGTTTACATTGCATAAACCCTTGCTGGAACAATTTCAGGTGCTTTCCGGCGTCTCGGTGCCGTCTGTGATTACCGCAGAAGACGGCACGGTATTTAAAGAGAACCTGCTTTTCACCCATCGCGGCCTTTCCGGGCCAGCGGTGCTGCAAATTTCCAGCTACTGGCAGGCGGGGGAGTTTGTCACTATCAACCTGCTGCCGGAGTGCGATCTCGACAGTCTGCTTAACGAGCAGCGCCAGGCGCACCCGAATCAAAGCCTGAAAAACACGCTTGCGATGCAACTGCCGAAACGGCTGGTGGAGTGTCTGCAACAACTGGGGCAGATCCCGGATGTCACGCTTAAGCAGCTCAATAGCCGCGACCAGGAAACGTTGATCGACACCCTGACGAACTGGCGCGTGCAGCCTAACGGCACCGAAGGCTATCGCACGGCGGAAGTGACGCTCGGCGGTGTCGATACCAACGAACTCTCTTCACGCACGATGGAAGCCCGCAAGGTACCGGGACTCTATTTTATTGGTGAAGTGATGGATGTTACCGGCTGGCTGGGCGGCTATAACTTTCAGTGGGCATGGGCCAGCGCCTGGGCGTGTGCGCAGGCGCTGGTTGAAGAATAAGTGGTCTTTGGATGGTCATGATCCGTTGTGCCTTCCGATCCTGCGAAGATCAGATATCGTCCATCGTATGATCGACCACGATCTCCAGGGTTTTGCGAAGAATGTCCTTTCTGACGACATCTTCTGTATTTTCCATCAGGTTAATCAGCCGCAGGATGATGGCTTTGTTGGTCACTTGACCATCGTAAGCCAGAATGCTGCGGATCACGCCCCCGAGAATAATCGCCTCTTCGGCCAATAAATCGCCAGCGTTACGAAAATAATCAGACAATGTCTTGTTGGGCAAATTCTTATAAAGCTCTGATTTTTCAATCATCACCTGGTTCATTTTCACGCCTTAGTATAGTTTTCCGTAATGGGGCCATCAGCTATCACTGCTTTTTACTGCGGCCCTGCCGTTGGCGATTGCCGAATAATGGATAGACATTATCTCCGGCGTCTCTGATGTTCTCGTCTTGCTCATTCCCATTCTGAACACGGGATGAGGCAAATTTATTACTGCTGATTTCCTCGATCAGACGCATAAGCACCGCCCGTCTCTGGCTATCCTGCTCGCGGCTCTCCATCTCTTGCAGCCGGGCAATGAGGGCCAGGGTGTTTATCGGGCCATTTTCTTTAAGAAGAAAAAGTAGCGCCTCTCCAATCAATTCATCTGTCAGTTGTTCATTATCACTACTATTCATAACTGCATCTCTGCTTGCCGCTCTGTTCATGAATGAAACGCGGCATGAAGTCATCTCTGGACAGGAATCAGGCTGACACCTTAACCCTCAGAAGTGACTTGATTTATCAGGATACTTTTACTGCATTTGGCTTAATCATTACCAAAAAGCAGGCTGATAAGCCCCTGATAATGGCGTTCCTCTTCTGGCGTTGACGCCTGCTCAAGACGGCTCAGTAACTTTGTACAAAGTGATTTACGGTTCAGATGCCGACCATCCCGCAGGATGTCCACTACAATCTGCCCTAACGTCTCTTGTTGTGACGGAAGATCCGCAGCGCTGAAATAGCGAGCGATGGCATTCGCTGTGTCCGGAAGATAGCCGTTCTGATGCATACATCACTCCTGTATAACCCGTTGTCAATAATTGAAGTCGTTAAGCTATACAACTATAGAAAAGCTGTACATAAAAATTGTACAAATTTAACAATGATTTTAAGCAATAAATGCTATATCTTTATTTTCAATAAGATAGGAAGCAGAAAATCAGCACATTTCACTGTTCCAGGCTACACTTTTGGGATGCGTTTATCTGCGATGACATAAAAAACCACATGGATGTTGGGACTGTCGTCTCCACATTCACCTGTTGTATACCCGCCGTTGGTCATGGTTGTTTACAAGGTCCCCTGCGTAAGCCTCTGTCATTGTGGTAATTACAACGCTTTCTCTTGGATAGCTCATGCTCACAACTCTTATTTACCGTAGCCATATCTGCGATAACGTCTCCTTTAGCGTGCTGGAGGAGATGGTTGCTGCGGCGAATCTCAAAAATGGTGAGGCAGATATCACCGGGATTTTGCTTTTCAACGGCACCCACTTTTTCCAGTTGCTTGAAGGCCCTGAGGAAAGTGTTTCTGCTATTTATCAGCATATTTGTAACGATAAGCGGCACTACAACCTGGTTGAGTTGTTGCGCGACTACGCGCCCTTGCGGCGATTTGGTAAGTCAGGAATGGAACTCTTTGATTTACGTGAATATGACAGAGAGGAAGTTCTGCAGCATGTGCTTGATAAAGGCACCTCCAGATACCAACTGACCTATGAAGATCGCGCACTTCAGTTCTTTCGCACGTTTGTAGAAGACCTGGAAAAAGAGAATTATTTTGAGATTCCACCGGGTGATGCCTGGGAGTTTGTGACGGATGAAAACGATTCATTCTCTCAAATCTTGCCCCCTGACCGCGAGGCCGGCTGTTATTTTGCCTTCCAGCCCATTATCGATCCCTTCGCCCGGCGAGTGGTTTCAGTTGAGGCCCTGATCCGTACCCCTGAGGGCCGCTCGGCGCAAGCCTGGTTTGAAGGGCTTAGCCGTGATGAAATCTATGAGGCCGATCTCAAAAGTAAACAGGTGGCGTTTGCGATGGCGGCCGCACTGAATCTGGGGACTCAGACACTCTCCGTGAACCTGCTGCCAATGACGCTGGTGAATGTTCCCGGAGCGGTTAGTTTTCTTTTAGATGCCATTAAAACCAACGGTCTGGTGCCTGAACAGGTCATTGTGGAGTTCACCGAAAATGAAATTATTTCCCGCCTGGATGAGTTTACGAATGCCGTTAGGTTATTGAAAGCAGCCGGGTTTCGGGTGGCCATCGATCACTTTGGTGCCGGATTTGCAGGCCTGCTGTTGCTGGCGCAATTTCAGCCTGAGCGGATCAAAATTAACCGCGACCTGATCAAAGATGTCCATAAAAGCGGCCCCCGGCAGGCCATTATTCAGGCCATCATCAAATGCTGCGTTTCTCTGGAAATCATGGTTTCGGCTGTGGGGGTGGAGAAGGCAGAAGAGTGGATGTGGCTGGAGTCTGCGGGTATCTCTCAATTCCAGGGTTATCTTTTTGCCCCTCCTGCATCCGGGGCTATTCCTGCCATTGCGTGGCCGGAAAAAAGAGGTGGCCTTTAAATTCCATCTGCTGTGAGCAACTGGCTTTCCCTTGCCGCAACGTGTTTTCGGCAGTATGGGGAAGCCAGCCTTTTCTCTGCGTGCGCTGGCTTCGGTGAAATAAAATCCATTTTTGCACATGGCCCGTTTCCGGTTATGCTTGCTCATAAGCACTTTCTGGTTTGTACAAGTTATGAAAATTGTACAATCTGTACAGAAGAGTGAATGTGAAGTGTAACGTATTGGGTTTGAATTGAGGGAAGCAATGACCTTTTACAGTATTGGCGATGTCGCTGAACGATGTGGAATAAATCCTGTCACGCTGCGTGCGTGGCAGCGTCGCTATGGATTGTTGAAACCTCAGCGTAGTGAAGGGGGCCATCGACAATTTGACGAAGAAGATATTCAACGGATTGAGGAAATTAAACGTTGGATAGAAAGCGGCGTCCCGGTCGGCAAAGTCAAAGCGCTTCTTGAAGATAAAAAAGTAGATTCCCATGATGGCTGGGAGTCGCTTCAGGAAGAGGTCATGTCTGTATTAAGGCAAGTTCGCCCTGCAAAATTACGTGCCTTGATTATGGCGATGGGACGGGAGCATACCGCCGATGTTCTTATCGATCATGTCTTTGTCCCTGTACGCCAACGGCTTTCGCTCGATCAGAGTACGGCTCGCGCCATGTGTAGCTTATTAGATGGCGTGTTAATTGATTACGCCGTCCTGTGCCTTACCCGTTCTCGTAAGAAGATGGGAAAAGATGCGCTGTTTATTGGTTGGGGCAATGATGATCGCACCCGTATGTGGCTGGAAGCCTGGCGGTTGTCTCAGCATGACTGGAATATTGACGTCCTCGCGGAGCCGTTGGAAACTCTTCGTCCGGAGCTTTTTCCAGGCCTGCACATTTTTGTCTGGACCGGTAAAGCGTTATCGCGTCATCAGCAAGAACAGTTTACCCACTGGCGGGAGCAGGGATTCGCCATCGCGTTGCATGGGGCATAGAGCGGAAATGTAACGCGCACGCTGTTCTGTCTCCTGTACTGAAGGTGAGTCGCTCACTTCCGCCCTCCGTTTATTCTTCTCGCATTGTTCAGCCACCGCTGCGTGATAATCCTTTCACTCTGTTCCGTTCCTCGCTTTATATCCCGCAGCATAATTCCCCCTGATCACAGCCTGTTCAAGCCTTTCATCCATTCTATTACCTTGTTAAGAATCCCCTGAATATTATTTGGCGAATAACCGCCTGGCTATAATAAAAATGCAAGCCATTATTTATGGCTGAAAATAAAGGAGGTGGGTTTGGTAAAAACCATTGATAAACATGAATTAGGTTATATCGCGATCGGTGAAGCAGTACTTTCTCATATAGCCAGTAACAAGGCAATATCACGTGAGTCACTAATGCTGATGTTAACGCAACACGCTGAGGAGGTGACGAATGAATACCAATTATCTCAAATCTGGCTGGGGCATTCGCTGCTCAAAAATGCCCGCCATGACCATAGCTCACTTACTGAAAATTAGTTTTCAGTAACGTACCCGTGCCGTAAAAATCGGCTTTAAAACAGCCCGGGGAAAGGCTAAGCACTCTTTTACGGGTCTTGTTCAGGCACGTTAATCGGGCTGCTACTCGCGTTTGGATTTCATTTATATCCTGACACTCTGCCCTGCTAACTGGCACAGGGAAGAGGACGCTTTGCCTTTATTTATCGGGCTCATAATGATTTTCCGGATACCCCGATTCTTTATGTAATACGGGTGGCGAGATATTTACGCATCCAATGTCATTAATTATTCAGGTCTGATTGCTTGTATCTGACATATGTAAATTTTTCTTTCTAAAAGAAACAGGAGACTTTTTCGTTTATATGACTAAACCATCCGGTAACGTAAATTTGACCCGAGATGAACTGATTCGTGAAGCGATAGGCTTCGCAGCAGCATATTTAATTAAAAACAATTTACCCGTGACCACGCGCGGGTTAAGCCTGACTCTTCTGATGGAAGAGGAGAAAACAAATATTGCAGAGCGTAAGGCTATTTATCAGGAAGCCAGAAAAATGGTTTTGCGTAAAATGCAGTAAATAAATGTACCAGGCTGTGCGAATTGACGATATCCGCAGCCTGACATTCAAATCATGAGGAGGCGATGATGACAGTAAAAACGACCGACAAAGCCACAGAAATTCTTATTAGTGAGGCGTTGGTTCAATTACTTGAGTGTGGCGCGGAAATAACGCATGACACACTAATTCACACTCTGGATGATAACCGGGTTAATGTAACTGACCGGAACCTGCGAATGAGCTATTCAAGGGCGATTGATGAGGTGCGAACGCACCAGCATTTTTCACCGCAATCTCACTGCGGAATTTACCACAGCAGCTATCAGATTCATTAAACCACCCCGAAGGTGAATAACCACCTTCGGCTTTTTTATTGTTGTTGTTTCAGTAAGTTATTTGGCTTTAATATTAATTAGATAAGTAAAATCTTAAACGCCTGACATTGTGAGACACACTGTTTTTTAACGTATCATGCTTTTAATGTCACTGTTCCGGGGCAGTTATCTTTGCTAACAGGATCGGATATCCTTTCAATTATGTGCGGCTAATGCCACAATGCCCGCCATGCTTATTGTTTAGCATTGTTAATGGTTACTGTCCGTAAGGTATTTTCCTGAATGCATAAGTAAGGTGAAATATGAATAACTCACACAGTGACGGCCCGCAGGAGACGGCGGGCGACTCGGGTAATGGGAAGCTTAGTCTGGAGCAGACATTAGGCGCTATTGTTATCCAAATGTTACGTGAAGGGCGGTATATTACTCGCCATAGTCTCTGCATTGCCGTTGCTGGCTGTATTGAAAAAAATACTCGCCCCGAACTTGAAGCGCATTATGCTGATATCTTGCGAGTATTACTGAGCCGCGAGGCTGATTAATTATCTGCGGCTGCCGTCATCGCGAATTCGCATGAAATGCATTCTGGAGTCAGCATGATTAAAAATGTCAAAGAGAGTCTGGTGGAACTGGTTATGGGTGATGCCATTCTCGAGCTGCTTGAAGCGGATGCCCCTATTTCCCACGAGGCACTCATTGCTCAACTTGCCCGTAATCTCGAACAGGAACCGCGGGAATCACGGCGGGAAGCCATTCTGGCTGCTATTAAAGAGGTTCAGGAAAGTATCAAACTTGTTGACCATACGGCAGACAAGGGGACTGGCTGGAATCAGCAAACCGTAAAAAATAGCAAACTGCTAAAAATGAATAGTGTTTCGCCAGGTATTGGTGATAAAAAACATTAACTATCGAATTATTATGGCTTTTTCAGCTTCCGCTGAACCGTGACGATTGCAGATAAAAATACCTGAGCAGATAAGTTGTTGTTTTTCACTTTTCAAAGTGAGGATTTTGTCGTCACGCTTTTCAAAGATCGTCCGGCGTTCTACTGACAACCATTTCCAGAGCACTACGGTACATCCTTGTTTTTTCCGGGTCACTCTCCTCTTCAAGATGGTGAATAATCGCCAGAATCACCGCTTTGTTACTGACCGGTAAATTTAACGAAGCCAGCTTTTCTTCAACGTTTTTAATAAAAGCAAGCTCGGCGCTGAAAACCGGTAGCCGAATGGTTTGTGACGAATTCAGAAACTGTGTTGCCGGGTGAAGGGCCATGTGTGCTCTCTTCCTTTTGCGACTGTAGCGGTAAATCGGAAAAATCCCCTTGTTCACAAAATCTAGGCTGCTTTTGGCAAATTGCATAGCGAAAAGCGGGTTTTTCCGTCTTTAGCAGGCGAATTAATAAATTCCCCTTCAGGTTTAGAGTATGTATTATATGTTTCATATATGATTCGTATAAGGTGAAGCATGGACCATGGGTATCGTTAAAATCTCGGACCTGATGCACGAAAACCTGCGTCTTGCCAGTAACGCACTGAGCCGTTCAATCAATGCACAGGCAGAGCACTGGCTGAAAATCGGCATGCTTTCAGAGCTGTATCCGCATTTGACGCATCAGGAACTCACCCGCCTGCTGGTTCGGGCGGAGCTTAAGGGCAGCGTGGATATCAACAAGCTGGTTGACGATGAGCTGCTGTCATTGCAAATGGAGCATGAAGCCAGATGACGAACATCAAACTGCACTCTCAGGAAGAGATTGAAATGGCCCGCGCGGCGGGACACGCTGCGGCAAAAGTGCTGGAGATGATCAAACCCCACGTTCGCGCGGGTGTGACAACCGATGAGATCGACAAACTGTGCCACGATTTCATTCGCCACGAATTAAAGGTGATCCCGGCGAACATTGGTTACAACGGCTATACCCGCACCGTCTGCACGTCGGTCAACCATGTGGTGTGTCACGGCATTCCGTCAGAGAAACGTCTCAAAGAGGGTGACATCATCAATATTGACGTGGCGATCATCAAGGATGGTTGGTACGGCGATACCAGCCGCATGTATTTTGTGGGTGAGCCCTCCGTGCGTGCCAGGAGACTGACCCATATCACCTATGAATCGATGGTTGCCGGGATTAAAGCCGTACGCCCCGGCGCGACGCTTGGCGATATCGGCGCGGCTATTCAGCAGGTGGCGGAGTCTGCCGGTTTTTCAGTGGTGAAAGAGTACTGTGGTCACGGCGTGGGACAGGAATATCACGCAGAACCGCAGATCCTGCACTATGGTCGCCCGGGGACAGGGCTGGTACTGAAAAAAGGGATGATTTTTACCATTGAGCCGATGATCAACGCCGGTAAAGCCGCGACAAGCGTGCTGTCCGACGGTTGGACGGTGGTCACCAAAGACCGTTCTCTTTCGGCGCAGTGGGAACATATGGTGGCGGTTACCGACAGCGGTTTTGATTTGTTAACACCCTGGCCGGATCCTTCACACGAGTATTCGGGGCTGTAATTGCCACTTTTTTTCAGGCGGGGCAGACAATCGCTGAACCGCCTGCCCGCGCTTTAGCGCACTTTGCTTAACGCCCATCTTCTTCTTGCGCACGCGAAAAAAGACGCCCAGAACGGTACGGTCTAATTCCTCCGCTTTCATCACAAATTCCTTCGGGCATTGCTGCCACAATCGTCCGGTGTCCTGCCAAAGATTTGCTTTTACTCTGCGCACATCTTATTTCCCGTTCCTTTTTCTGCCTGCGCGCAAAATAAAACCCAATCTTTTATCTTAAATTTATGGAGTCTTCTATGACACTTTCATTCTCTATTCCGCGCAGTATTATTTATGGCGAAAACGCATTAGAACATCTGGCAACCCTTAAAGGGAAAAAAGCCGCGCTGGTTACGGGCGGCAGTTCAATGAAGCGCTTTGGTTTTTTGGACAGGGCCATCTGCGAGCTAAAGAAAGCCGGGATGGAGTGCACCGTCATTGATAATGTCGAACCCAACCCCTCTGTTGAAACGGTCTGGCGTGGGGCGAAAGCCATGCTGGCGTTTGAACCGGACTGGATTGTGGCACTCGGCGGCGGTTCCGCGCTGGATGCGGCAAAAGTGATGTGGTGTTTCTACGAGCATCCGCACCTGACGTTTGAAGACATTATTCCCGTCGGCTCCATGCCCGCACTGCGTAATAAAGCCCGTTTTGTCGCCATTCCGTCCACCAGTGGCAGCGCCTCTGAAATCACCGCGTTCTCGGTTATCACCGATACGGCTCATCACATCAAATACCCGATTGTGGCGGCAGATCTGGTGCCGGATATCGCCATTCTGGACCCGACCATTCCGGCAAAAATGCCGCCGCATGTCACCGTGCATACCGGGATGGATGTGATGACACACGCGCTTGAGGCCTATGTCTCGACTGCCGCCAACTCCTTTACCGATCCCTATGCGGTCGAAGCCATTCGCCTGGTGTTCGAATATCTGGAAATCGCCTATTTGTCGCCAAATGACCTGAATGCGCGTATGCACATGCATAATGCCTCTGCACTGGCGGGCATTGCGTTCACCAATGCGTCTCTGGGGCTGGTGCATTCTATGGCGCATAAGATTGGCGGGGAGTTTGGTATTACGCATGGTCTGGCGAACGCCATTATGCTGCCGTATATCATTCAATATAATTCTATCTATACCAATAAATACCAGAAGCTGGAGAAAGCGCTGGGCATTGGCAACCTGATTACCGCCATTAAGGGCCTGAATAAGCGTCTGAATATTCCAGAAACCCTTGGGCAATGTGGCGAGGTTGAAATTAAAGAGGCCGCATTTATGCAGGTTCTCGACCGGATGAGTCACAACGCGGTGGATGATCCGTGCACCCTGACCAATCCCAATCAGCCAACGGTACAAGATGTGAAAACACTCTATTCCAGCGCCTATTACGGTGCCTGATATTCAGAGTGACAGGAACAAAAGCGTATGGCGACATACGCTTTTTTTTGCCCTGAATCAGGCCCGATAGGCGAGCAGAAAAACCGTCACTGCGCGGGCGGTCACTTCTTCGATTTTCTTACTATCCGGCGCGGCCTCGACCCCGAGAACCACGCTGAGGTACAGTTCGGCTTCAATCAATCCTTTTAGATGCATGGCGCAAACCCCGCTGTCGGATTTACGCAGAACGCCTTCTTCGATTTTTTTGCCCAGATAATCGCTTAACAGCTTCCAGCCACGCTGCGGCCCCTGCGTGTAAAAGCGTTGGCCAATGTCGCTGCGCTCCGACTCGCTGACGGCCATGCGCCAGATAGCCAGAATGTTGCCACGCATGATGGAGGCGAGATACTGGCGGCCAAATTTATTTAATGTGATTTCAATATCTTGTTTGAAATCTAAGGATTCAAACGCATCGGCGATTTCCCTTTTCGCTGAGGTTTCCATGACGGCCGAGAAGATCTCTTCCTTGGAACTGAAATAGTTATAGAGCGTCGATTTTGACCCACCGACACGGCTGGCAATTTCTGACATTGATGTGTTGTTAAAACCGAGCTCAATAAAGGCTTTGGTGGCAACGTCCAGTATGGTTTGTCGCTTTGTTTCACTCTTAACCCGCATACGCTTCTCTTCTCTCTTCGTCCATCCCGCAAGTTTCGCTTGACTGTGAAGTTATGTCAATTTATAACAAAACCGTACAGTACGGTACAAAAAAGGATGTGTCTTGAAAATTAATAACTTACATTTACGCCGCACTCTGTTACCTCCAGGCACCCGGTTAACTCTTCTTACTGTAATGCTCCTGCTGGCGGGGTGTTCCACCGCGCCGGACAGTCGACTCGGCCATATAAAAGGCGCCGGGGAGCTGGCCTCTTCGCAGTCGTTGACTACCGCAAAAGAGGGGCAGTGGCCCGATACCCAGTGGTGGCTGCGCTATCACGACAGCCAACTGGACAGCCTGATGACCAACGCGCTGGCTTCGGCACCCACGCTAAAAGTGGCGGAAGCCCGCCTGCGTAATGCGGCGGGTATTGCCGAACAGATTGGTGCGATACGCTCCGTTCAGCTCGGCGCGGCGGCATCGGCCTCGAAAGACAAAGTCAGTTATGCTTACCAATCCTATATGCCGCCACACGGCTGGAACGATTACGGTTCGGTGACGGTAAATCTCAGCTTCAGCCTCGATTTCTGGGGGAAAAACCGTGCGGCGGTGGCAGCGGCCACCTCAGATTACGCGGCTGCAGAAGCGGAAATGCAGTCGGCAAAACTGCTGATTCAGACCTCGCTGGTACAGGCATATGCGGAACTGGCTCGCTTGTATCTGAACCGGGACACTACGCAAAATGCGCTGGAAATCCGCAGCAAAACCGTGGAGTTGATGGCCGAGCGTAACAGCAACGGCCTGGAAACCGACGGAGTCGTCAGGCAAATGCAGGCGCTGAAAGAGCGGGCTGAAGCGGAGTTGATTGCCGCCGATGAATCTATTCAGTTGCAGAAAAACGCCATTGCCGCCCTGCTCGGTGACGGCCCGGACCGCGCCTTGTCCATTCAGCGTCCCGCTATTCACCTTGATGAATCATTCAACCTGCCTGCCAATACCGGCATCAATATCCTCGGCCACCGCCCGGATATCAGCGCCGCGCGCTGGCGCGTGGAGGCAGCCGCCAAACGTATTCATGTCGCTAAAGCGGCGTACTATCCCGATATCAGTATTACCGGGTTTATTGGTTATCAGTCCTTTGGTCTCAATAACTTAACCCGTTCAGGTAATGATGCGGGCAGCATTGGCCCGGCGCTGTATCTGCCGATCTTTACCGGCGGGCGGCTCTCCGGGCAGTTAACGTCGGCGGAGGCGAATTACGAAGAGTCGGTAGCGACCTACAACAATACGCTGACGCAGGCCTTGCACGATGTCGCCAATGTGGTGACCCGTTCGAAAGCGCTAAAAGAACGTCTGGCGAAGACCGAAAGCGCCTTTGATAACGCACGGGCGGCGTATGACATCGCCGATAAGCGCTATCGCGGCGGTCTGGCGACCTATCTGGATGTCCTGACAACGGAAGACGCCATGCTGGATACCCAGCGCGCGCTGGTGAATTTGCAATCTCAGGCATTTTCTCTCGACGTTTCATTGATCCACGCGCTGGGCGGTGGGTTTGTCGCATCCAAATCCTAATTTGAATGGCAGGAAGTTTTTCTATGGCACAGGCAAAAATCGCGGCGACTGACGACAACTTTGATGCGTCGCGCGCCACATCATCACGTAAAAAGGGCTTTATGGGGCTGGCGGCGGCAATTGTGATTGCCGCTGTGGGATATGGTCTCTGGTACTACTTTGTTGGCTCGCGCTATGTCTCTACCGACAACGCCTACAGCGCCGCCGAAGTGGCTGAGGTTACGCCGTCGGTTACCGGGATTGTGCAAACCGTCAACGTCGTCGATACCCAGGCGGTGAAGCAGGGGGATGTACTGGTGCAACTGGACGACACCGACGCCCGTCTGGCGCTGGCGCAGGCTGAGGCTAATCTGGGGCAATCGCGCCGCCGGGTCAGCAGCTATATGGCGACCGACGAAGGCCTTGCCGCACAAGTGAAGGCACGTGAAGCCGATGAAACCCAGGCACAGGCCCGGCTTGTTGCCGCACAGTCGGATTTCACCAAAGCACAGGTGGACTTAAAACGGCGTGAGGCACTGGCAAAATCCGGGGCGGTTTCCGGCGAGGAGCTGACCAACGCGCGTAACGCGATGGCGCAGGCCGAGTCCAGCCTCAATGTCGCCAAAGCGGCTGCGGCGCAGGCCACAGCTAACCGCTTGTCCACCATCGGGGCGAAAAAAGCCAATGCCGCGCTGACCATCAATGCTACCGTCGAAACCAACCCGGAAGTGATGCTGGCAAAGGCGAAGGTTGAACAGGCGCAGGTGGATCTGGCGCGTACTGTCATTAAAGCGCCTGTGGATGGCGTTATTGCTCGCCGTCAGGTGCAGGTCGGCCAGCGCGTACAGAACGGCGAACGGCTGATGAGCGTGGTGCCGCTGCATGATGTTCACGTGGATGCCAACTTCAAAGAGGTGGAGCTACGCCATGTGAAAATTGGTCAGCCGGTGGAAGTGACCGCCGATATCTATGGCGACAAAGTGGTGTATCACGGCGTGGTGAGCGGCGTGTCCGGCGGTACCGGCTCGGCGTTTTCCATGATACCGGCGCAAAACGCTACCGGTAACTGGATCAAGGTGGTTCAGCGTCTGCCGCTGCGTATCACGCTGGATAAAAACGAGCTGGCAAAACACCCGCTGCAGGTTGGTTTGTCGATGATTGCCACTATCGATACCCGCAAAATCAAAAAACTGAACACGTCTGACAGCGAAGGGCTGGCGACGGCTCGTCAGGATTAAGGCGCCAGAATGAGTGACACTTCGCAAAAGACATTCCCGCAGCCGCTGACGGGCGGGGCGTTGGTGCTTGGGACGCTCTGCCTGGCGATGGCCAATTTTCTGGCTATCCTGGACACCACCATCGCCAACGTTTCGGTGTCGAACATCGCCGGTAGCCTGGGCACGTCGACCAGCCAGGGCACTTACGTCATCACCTCCTACGCGGTAGCGGAGGCGATCTCGGTCCCGCTCACCGGCTGGCTGGCCTCACGGTTTGGCGCACTGCGGGTATTTGTTATCTGCCTGCTGATGTTTGGCGTCTTCTCTACTCTGTGCGGCATGGCGAGCAGTATGAATATGCTGGTGCTGTTCCGCGTCTTTCTGGGCTTCTCCGGCGGCCCGCTGATGCCACTGTCTCAGACGCTGATGATGCGAATCTTCCCCAGAAACAAAGGTCATGTGGCCATTGGCATCTGGAGTATGACCACGCTGGTTGCGCCCATCATGGGGCCGATTCTTGGCGGTGTCATTTGCGACCAGTTTAGCTGGCACTACATCTTTATCTGCAAGACGCCGTTCGCCATCCTGGCGGGGCTGATGTGTTGGAAGATGTTGCAACGCTATGAAACGCAAACCGCGAAATCGCCTATCGACGTGGTGGGGCTGGTTCTGCTGGTGGTATGGGTGTCGGCCCTGCAGATCATGCTCGATGAAGGTAAAGACCATGACTGGTTTGCCTCGACCCGCATTATCGTGCTGGCCATTATCGCGCTGATTGGCTTTATCTCGTTCCTGATTTGGGAACTGACGGAGCGTAACCCGGTGGTCGATCTGAAAGTCTTCCGCCATCGGGGGTTCACAACCAGCATGGTGACGCTGTCGCTGGCGTTTGGCGCGTTCTTTGGCATTACCGTACTTACGCCGCTATGGCTGCAAATTTATATGGGCTACACCGCCACCATTGCAGGCTATTCGACGGCGACAATGGGGGTGCTGGCGGTATTCCTCGCGCCGCTGATCGCCAACCTGGCAACCAAAATGGACCCGCGTCCGCTGGTCTTTGCCGGGGTACTGTGGCTGGGATTGTGGACGCTATTTCGCAGCCAGGCGGACATGAGCATGACCTTCTCACAGATCAGTTTGCCAATGTTATTCCAGGGAATTGGTATGCCGCTGTTCTTCGTGCCGCTTACCGCCATTGCACTGGGGTGCGTGCTGGATCGCGAGATGGATTCCGCCGCCGGGCTGATGAATTTTATCCGTACTCTTTCGGGCGCGTTTGCCACCTCGATGGTCAACACCTCGTGGGAAAACCGGACCCGCTACGTGCATGCGGAACTGGCGGGGTTGACAGACAGAGGCGCAGTCGCGACCCAGGCGATGACCAACAGTGGAATGCAGATGGGGGAAGTGCGTGGTTCGATTGACTGGCTATTGCAGGGGCAGAGCGTAATGGTCGCAACGAATCAAATCTTTATGGCAATTGCGGTGATTTTCGCCGTGGCCGCAATGATTATCTGGCTCGCGCCAAAACCGAAAAAAGTGGATATCTCCGCGGTTCATTGAGGGCTCTGTTCATTTCGCCCTACGCTCTGATAAGGTTTCTTGCGGATTATCAGAGCGTTTTTTATTTGCCCCCCTTACTAAAACCCCCCAATCAACCACCGCAGCGCGTAAGAAAACAGCAACCGGCGCATTACAACAACGTGCTAATTTTAAAAGGGTTCATTTACGCGCGCTTTGTGATGCAAACGCAGGTAGGGAGATAACGATGTTTTTTATCTGGATGTTGTTACCGGCACTCTATATTGGTTCTCGTTTTATCTGGTGGCTTCCACTGTCTCCTGTTCTCCGCTTTGGCCTGTTCCTTGTGCTGGTGGGTATTTGTGAGTTCCGCTTTTTTAGCCGCTGGCTGTGGGGGAGTTCATTTTCACCAGAATGGCCGCGCCCGCTTGTGATGCTGGCTGGCGGATTGTTCGGCGCCGTGGTGCTGTTCGCCAGTTTCCTTCTGCTGCGCGATATGCTCGCTTTACTTGTCGGGCTACTGACCCGTAAAACCCTCCCCGGCTTGCCCATCACGCTACCTCTGCTGGTCCTGTCTGTGGTGCTGGCAGGGATTGGCGTTTGGCAGGCCACGCGCGTGCCTGACGTTCGTACCGTCCATGTGACGATTCCCGGACTGCCGCCTGCTTTTGATGGCTACCGGCTGGTACAACTGGCTGATATTCATGCCACGCGCCTGTTGCCCCGCCAGTGGGTGCAGCAGATTGTTGCCAGAACCAACGCCCTGCAGCCGGATCTCATCGCGATTACCGGCGATATGTCAGACGGTTCCGTAGAGGATCGCCTGCCGGATGTCGAACCGCTGACACAACTGCGGGCGGCGGATGGCGTCTATGCCATCACCGGCAATCATGAATACTATTTCGACTACGCAAGCTGGGTGCCAGCCTGGCAGACGCTGAGCATTCCCTTTTTGACCAACCAGCATGTACGTATTGTGCGCGGTGACGCCTCGTTTGTGTTGGCCGGCGTGCCGGATAAAGTGGCGGAAAATTACGGTTTTGATGGGCCGGACCTGAAACGTGCGCTGGAAGGCACTCGCCCCGATGACACCGTTATCCTGCTCGACCACCGGCCAGGTACCGCCGATGATAACGCCGCCGCGGGGGTGAAGTTGCAGCTCTCCGGTCACACTCACGGTGGGATGGTGTTGGGGCTTGACCAACTGGTGAAACCCCTCAACAACGGCTATATCTCTGGTCGTTACGCGGTCGGCCCAATGACGCTCTATGTCAGTAACGGTGCCGGGCTGTGGAACGGTTTTCCGCTACGGCTTGGCCGACCTTCTGAAATTACCGAGCTAATTCTGCACTCAGCGGCATCCACGACGCGTTGAAATGGAGGCAGTCGTGTGGCGGCGGCTTGCCGCTATCACTATTGATAACGCTGTAGTGGGTTATCCCTTTTTGGCCCGCAGTGTAGCAACTGCCTGCACGCACTGCTCCACCACGTTATCGACCTCATGGTTGATGTCTATGCGCATGACGTCATCTTCTTGCTGTTCCGGGCGTTCCAGCGCGGCGAACTGACTTTTCAGTAATTCTACTGGCATAAAGTGCCCCTGCCGTTTCGCCATCCTCGCCAGAATGGTTTCATAATCGCCGTCCAGCCACAGAAAATGCACATTCGGACTGCCTTTACGCAGAATATCGCGGTAGCGTTTTTTTAATGCCGAACAAACAATTAAACCGGTTTCATTCTTTTTATACAGACTATAAGACGCGTCATTTAATCGTTCCAGCCATGGTAATCTGTCTTCATCGGTTAAGGGAATGCTGGCTGACATTTTATCGATATTCTTTGCCGGATGGAGATCGTCCCCATCAATAAATTTCGCACCAAGTACGGCGGCGGCTTTGGCTCCAATCAGTGTTTTTCCGCTTCCCGATACCCCCATTAAAATATAACTCTCACCGCGCATTTAATTACTCCTGTCTCATTTTGATGACGCGGATATTACCGTGCAAATAGCGATGCGTTTATGTTTTTCTGCACATGAAAAGCAGAATTATAAAGCGCGTCACGTTATGCGTAACATTGCAGTGTAACAATTTTTGAGCGTGATATTCGTCACAATTCAGGTCAGGGAAAACCGTTTAAATGCCCACCAGGCCACGTCCTGACCAGAGAGGAAACATGAAGATTAAAACCCAATCCTGCGTTGTAGCGGGAAAGCAAACTGTTGACGTTACCGACCAGGAAATTGAATGGAATAATAAAGGTACATTGGTACAAATAACCCGTGGGGGGATTTGTGGATCCGATTTACATTATTATCAGGAAGGCAAGGTCGGTAATTTTTCTGTTAAAGCACCGATGGTATTAGGCCATGAAGTTATTGGCAAAATTGTTCATTCAGATTCAGAAAAATTACAGGAAGGCCAGACTGTAGCAGTAAATCCATCGAAACCTTGTGGTCATTGTAAATATTGCCTGGCGAAAGAAGAAAATCAGTGTACGGAAATGCGTTTCTTTGGTAGCGCCATGTATTTTCCACATGTTGATGGTGGTTTTACCCGCTTTAAAGTGGTGGATACCGCGCAATGCGTTCCTTTCTCCAGTAATGCCGATGCCAAAATCATGGCTTTTGCCGAACCGCTGGCTGTTGCTATTCACGCTGCTCATCAGGCCGGTGACTTACAAGGCAAACGTGTCTTTATCTCAGGCGTAGGTCCGATTGGCTGCCTGATTGTCAGCGCGGTGAAAACGCTGGGCGCGGCAGAAATCGTCTGCGCGGATATCAGCCCTCGCTCGCTGGAACTGGCGCAAAAAATGGGGGCCGACACGCTCCTCGATCCGCGTAGCGCCGATCTGACGCCGTGGAAAGCGGAAAAAGGTTACTTCGATGTCAGCTTCGAAGTGTCGGGGAATCCAACATCCATTACCACTTGCCTGGAAGTGACGCGCGCCAGAGGGGCGATGGTTCAGGTAGGGATGGGCGGCGCGGTAGCGGATTTCCCGATGATGATGCTCATCGCCAAAGAGATTGCCCTGAAAGGCTCCTTCCGTTTCACCACTGAATTTAATACCGCTGTCTCCTGGCTGGCGAATGGTGTGGTGGATCCCCTGCCGTTATTAAGCGGCGAATACCCCTTCACCGAGCTGGAGCAGGCGCTGAAATTCGCGGGCGATAAAACCCAGGCCGCCAAAGTTCAACTCGTTTTTTAATGCATCGTGATAAGGAATAAGACCATGAACGACCTTTTTTCACTGGCGGGCAAGAATGTCCTGATTACCGGTTCCGCACAGGGTATTGGCTACTTATTAGCAACCGGCCTTGGGAAATACGGCGCACAAATCATCGTTAACGATATTAATCAGGAGCGGGCTGATGCCGCTGTTGAAAAACTGCGCGCAGCGGATATCCGCGCTGTGGCCGCTCCGTTTAACGTGACAAAAAAAGCAGAAATCGATGCCGCTATTGCACGTATCGAAGAACAAACCGGGCCGATTGATGTTCTGGTCAATAATGCCGGTATCCAGCGCCGCCACCCGTTTAATGACTTCCCGGAACAAGAGTGGAATGACGTGATCGCGGTTAACCAGACGGCGGTTTTCCTGGTATCGCAAGCGGTGACCCGTCGCATGGTTGAGCGTCAGGCCGGGAAAGTGATCAACATCTGTTCCATGCAGAGTGAACTGGGCCGCGACACCATCACGCCGTACGCCGCGTCCAAAGGCGCGGTAAAAATGCTGACCCGTGGCATGTGCGTTGAGCTGGCACGACACAACATTCAGGTGAATGGTATTGCTCCGGGTTATTTCAAAACCGAGATGACCAAAGCGCTGGTCGAAGACGAAGCCTTCACCGGCTGGCTCTGCAAACGTACGCCTGCTGCGCGTTGGGGTAACCCGGAAGAGCTGATTGGCGCTGCGGTGTTCCTCTCCTCTAAAGCCTCTGATTTTGTTAACGGTCATCTTCTGTTTGTTGACGGCGGCATGCTGGTCGCTGTGTGACTCGTTAGTACTAAGATGCAGCGCTGCGGCGCTGCTGGTTCGGCACATAACAAGAGACAAGATTATGCCATTACTGATTATCGCGGCAGGCGTAGCGCTGCTGCTGGTCTTAATGATTGGTTTTAAAGTTAATGGGTTTATCGCCCTGGTGCTGGTTGCCGCCGTTGTGGGATTTGCCGAAGGTATGGATGCGCAGGCCGTGCTGCACTCCATTCAGGGGGGAATTGGCGGAACGTTAGGCGGCCTGGCGATGATTCTTGGCTTTGGCGCCATGCTGGGGAAGCTGATTTCTGACACCGGTGCCGCTCAGCGTATTGCCACGACGCTGATTGCGACATTCGGTAAAGAGCGGGTGCAATGGGCGCTGGTGATTACCGGTCTGGTCGTGGGGCTGGCGATGTTTTTCGAAGTGGGCTTTGTCCTGCTGTTGCCGCTGGTGTTTACCGTGGTGGCGTCGTCTGGCCTGCCGCTGCTCTATGTCGGTGTACCTATGGTGACCGCGCTGTCCGTCACCCACTGTTTTCTGCCGCCGCATCCGGGGCCGACCGCTATCGCCACCATTTTCGAAGCCAATCTGGGGACAACCCTGCTGTATGGCATGATCATCACTATTCCGACGGTGATTGTCGCCGGGCCGCTGTTTTCGAAACTGCTGACGCGTTTTGAAAAAGCGCCGCCGGAGGGGTTATTCAACCCGCATATTTTTGCCGATCATGAAATGCCGGGCTTCTGGAACAGTATTTTCGCGGCGGTAATGCCCGTGATCCTGATGGCAATTGCCGCGGTTTGTGAAATTACCCTGCCAAAAGGTAATAGCGCGCGTCTCTTCTTTGAGTTTGTCGGTAACCCGGCGGTGGCCCTGTTTATCGCCATCGTGATCGCCATTTTCACTCTCGGGTTGCGCAATGGCCGTAATCTCGAAAAAGTGATGGAAATGGTCGGCGCCTCCATCGGTGCTATCGCAATGATTGTCTTCATTATTGCGGGCGGTGGGGCGTTCAAACAGGTGCTGGTTGATAGCGGAGTAGGCAAATACATCTCACAATTGATGACGGGCACAACCCTCTCGCCGCTGCTGATGTGCTGGACCGTTGCCGCCGTGCTGCGTATCGCGCTGGGCTCTGCCACCGTGGCGGCCATCACGACCGCTGGCGTTGTGCTGCCGATAATTAATGTCACCCATGCCGATCCGGCGCTGATGGTGCTGGCTACCGGTGCGGGTAGCGTAATTGCGTCACACGTCAACGATCCTGGATTCTGGCTGTTCAAAGGCTACTTTAATCTCAGCGTTGGTGAGACACTGCGTACATGGACAGTAATGGAAACGCTAATTTCGTTTATGGGTTTACTGGGTGTGCTGACGCTTAACGCCATCCTGCATTAACTTCATTTTTCGCAATGACGGTATTCCCGGGGGAAGTGGATAAACCGCTTCCCCTGAGGAGGGAGAGACGATGAGAAATCACAGAATTTCACTTCAGGATATCGCCACGCTGGCGGGGGTCACCAAAATGACCGTCAGCCGCTATATCCGCTCGCCTAAAACCGTATCCAGGGCCACCGGCGAGCGCATCGCGATGATCATGGAAGAGATCAACTACATACCCAATCGTGCGCCCGGCATGTTGCTCAATGCGCAAAGCTATACGCTGGGTGTGCTGATCCCCTCGTTCCAGAATCAGTTGTTTGCTGACATTCTCGCGGGCATTGAGTCTGTGACATCTGACCATAATTATCAGACACTTATCGCTAACTATAATTACAACAAAGAGTCCGAAGAGGAGTCGGTGATCAATCTGCTCTCCTACAATATCGACGGCATTATTCTTTCCGAAAAGCACCATACCGTTCGTACCGTTAAGTTTCTGCGCTCCGCCAAAATCCCGATTGTTGAACTGATGGATGTGCAGGGCGCCAAAATGGATATGGAAGTGGGGTTTGATAATCGTCAGGCCGCCTTTGACATGGTGAGCACCATGCTGGCTAAGCGTCAGCGGCGTAAAATTATCTATCTGGGTTCGAAAGACGATATGCGTGATGAGCAGCGCTTTTGCGGTTATTGCGATGCCATGAACCAGCATCAACTGGAGGCTTACCGTATCAACCCCCGCGCGAGCTCGTCTATCTACCTTGGGTCGCAGCTTATGGCCGAAGCCTTTAAAACCCACCCGGATCTTGATGGTGTTTTTTGCACGAATGACGATATTGCGATGGGCGCGCTGTTTTACTGCCGCGAGCACGACCTTGCCGTCCCGGAGCGCATTTCCATCGCCGGTTTTCATGGCCTGGAAATGGGGAAACAGATGATCCCAAGCCTGGCGAGCGTGATCACGCCGCGCTTCGATATCGGCAGAATGGCAGCACAGATGTTATTGAATAAGCTAAAAAATGACGCGCTCAACCACAACACTGTCGATTTGGGTTATCAAATCTATCAGGGAAAGACCCTCTGATTTCCTCAGCGCCCTCAATGAACCTCCTTCCGGGTAAAAAAAATTTCATGCAAATTTCTGTGAAGTGTTAAGCAGGCTTTACCGATATATGAAGCATGAGTTAATTGGGTTATTTGCCACAGGGCGATTGCCCGAGCGGGGAAACATGAGCACACGTAAAAAACTCACAGCCAGAACACTCATGCTGGCGTCTATTTTTGTCACCATCACCACCGGGTTCCTGGTCACCATTGGCCTGTTGCTCTGGCAATCTATGGGCCAGCAAGAAGCGGTCGCCAAAAGACATCTCCAGCAAATTGCGCTCACTGAATCATTGCGTGTTCAGCAACAGCTCGACTCTGCGCTGAACGCCGCGCGCGATTTAGGCAACAGCGCCTGGGCATTACATCAGGCCGGGCTGACAGAACGGCGTGGCCTGGACCAGCTATTGGCCGATTATCTGCATCAGCACCCTGATTTTTTGTCGATGTCACTGGCCTTTGAAGCCAATACGTTTGACGGCAAAGACGCGGAGTTTGCGGGAAAAGCGGATCAGGATCCGGCTGGCCGCTACGCCCGCTATGTTGACCGTGATAACAGTGGTAACCCGGCGCTACACAACCTGGTGGATTATGAAACACCGGGCAGCGGCGACTACTACCTTTTGCCGCGTCAGCGCCAGAAAGAGGTGATTATCGAGCCGTACATCTACCCCTATAACGGTGTAGATGTGATGCTGACCTCCATCGCGGCGCCGATTATCCGCGACGGTAAGTTTCAGGGCTCTGTGACTTCGGATTTCTCGCTGGAAACGCTGCAAAAAATGATTGGCGCCATCAAGCCGTGGGAAGGGACGGGTTACGCGCTGTTGCTCTCGGCGGATAACAAAGTGGTTTCCAGCCCTGATAAGGCGGCAACGGGTAAACCCTGGTCGGGGACAATCGGCGCGGAAGCGGTGGTGCGCACCGACGATGCCCTGCTAAAAGAACCGGCGTTTGTGACCTGGCGCACCATCGACATTGGTAACAGTCAGACGCCATGGAAGCTGGCGATTGTGACGCCAGTCAGCGTCGTCATGGCCGAAGCGTGGCACTACCTGCGTAACGCCATCTTGCTGATGATCCTGAGTATTATCATTGTCAGCGTGGTGGTAGCGATGGTGTTTACCCGCAAGGTTGCGCGCCCGGTAGGCGGCGAGCCGACGGAAGCCTCAGAGATTGCGCTGTCCGTGGCGCAAGGGGATTTGAGTCATCAGATTGCGGTACGTAACGGCGATAGCAGCAGCATCTTTTATGCCCTGCACACCATGCAAGCCCAGCTCCGGCGTATTGTGGGCAGCATCAGCGATGCCAGCCATTCCGTGCGGGCGGGAAGCAGTGAAATCGCGGCAGGCAACCTCGATTTAGCTTCGCGGACCGAAGAGCAGGCGGCGGCGATTGTACAGACGGCGGCGAGCATGGAGCAGATTTCCGTGACCGTCAAAAACAACGCGGAGAATGCGCACAAGGCAACATCACTGACGCAGAACGCGGCGCAAATTGCCGGGCAGGGTGAATCGCTGGTGGCACAAGTGGTGGATATCATCGGCAAGATTGATGAGAGCGCCGGCAAGATTGGCGATATTAACAGCATCATCGACAGCATCGCTTTTCAGACCAATATTCTGGCATTGAACGCGGCGGTTGAAGCGGCCCGCGCCGGTGAGCAGGGCAGAGGCTTCGCGGTGGTGGCCGGTGAAGTGCGCAGCCTTGCACAGCGCAGCGCCAGTGCGGCCAAAGAGATTTCAGCGCTGATTGAGGAGTCGTCCGGGCGCGTCAGTAAAGGGGTTACGCTGGTGAATGAGACGGGGGCGATGATGAAGCAAATCATTACCTCGGTTTCCAGTGTGCATCAGGTGATTGCCGAGATTGTGCAGGCGCTGGATGAGCAAACGAAAGGCGTGAGTCAGGTGAGCGAGGCGGTCAATCAGATGGATAGCGCCACCCAGCAGAATGCGTCTCTGGTGCAGCAGATCTCTGCGGCGGCCATGTCGCTGGAGGAGCAGGCGAAGAGTCTGGAGGAGACGCTGGCGTTTTTCTCGGATGCGCGGAAGAGCTATTCGTAATGAATGGGTTATGATTTTGTCCCCGGTGGCGCTGCGCTAACCGGGGCTACCAATCGAAGATACTGTGAACGTCTTCAATTTTTTTAGCCATGGCTGATTCGTTTTCCCGCATGATAACCATAGCGACATCTTTGTGACGCCGCGGGGATTGTAAAGGGGAACGGAACCCTCCACCTGAGCCGCATATTCCCCTCACCCCAACCCTCTCCCCGGAGGAGAGGGAGAAAACCGGTCGTAGCCCGGACAAGGCGCTTGCGCCGCCATCTGGGAATTACCCTCGGTATGGAGTATGTCAAACCCCTTCCACTCCATATTCCTTCATCTTACGCCACAGCGTTGTCGGGCTTATCCCCAACATCACCGCGGCTTGTGATTTATCGCCGCCGGTACGTTTCATCACCGCACCAATCAGCTTCTGCTCCTGCTTTTTCAGCAAATCCACATCACCGGGTTGCGGGACGATATCTTCATCATCAACAGACACTGACATATGGCATAGCGACTGCAGCGCATCGACATCCACAACGTGCATATCAAACAATACAATCAACCGTAAAATCACCGCCTGTAGCTCCCGGATATTGCCAGGCCACGCGTAGCTGTTGAGAAAATCCACCGCTTCATCAGTGAAGCTCAGTGCTTTGTTATGTTTTGCCAGCAGGTCTTCAATAATCAGCATCACATCGCCGGTTCGCTCTCTGAGTGCAGGCAACTGTAGCGTAAGGACATTAATGCGATACCAGAGGTCCTGGCGAAACTCACCGGCCGCCACCTGTGCGCCCAACTCTTTATTACTGGCGGTAATTAAGCGGAACCTGGCGCTGATGAGGGAGTCGCCGCCCACCCGACTGAACCGCTTTTCCTGCAAAATGCGCAGTAGCTTGATTTGCACCGGGAGCGGCGCTTCGCTGATTTCGTCAATAAAGACAGTGCCATTCATCGCCATCTCGAAAATACCCGGCTTACCGCCCCGACGCGCATTGGTGAAGGCGCCATCGGCATAGCCAAACAGCTCGCTCTCTAACAGACTTTCAGGAATGGCGGCACAGTTAATGGCAATAAAGGGTTCAGCGCTACGTGGACTGGCGTGATGAATACTCTGGGCAAACAGCTCCTTACCGGTGCCGGTATCACCCAGAATATTAATGGGAAGATCGTGAGCGGCGTAGATTTTGGCCCGTGCTATCGCGGCTTCCATCACCGGGGATTGCCCGATAATGTCGGCAAATGAATACGTGGTGGTAAAGCCTTTGTGGTCACTCTTTTTGCTGGTGCGGGAAGAGGACCAGCCGTTATGTTCCTGCTTGCTACCAGTGATGACGGTATAAAAGCCGTGCTTATTGGAAAAGTGCTTCACCGCAATATTGACCGTCTCGCCGTCAATCTCGATAGCATGCTCTTTGATATCTATTTCATTGATGATGCTGCCATAAATGCTTTTGAAGGCCTCTTTTTTAAAGATCTTATCCCCAATATTGCACTGGAATAACGCAAAGCCACGGGCATTGATATGGATAATTTCCCCTGACTGGTCCAGACACATAATGCCCTCGTGCGACTGATTCAGCGCAGACCAGGACATGGTTAATTTCATGTTTTCATTGTTAATGTACTTCAACAGGCTTTCAGCGACATCCAGCGCCTGTTCAATAGAAATATTATCGGTATCGCCCATGATGACATTCAAATCATACTTCTTCGCCATCTCTGCGACGGTCAGGCCGCCAATTACTAACTGGTAATCGTTATCCGCCAGGTTTTTTACGACATTCTCGATATCATAGTGGTTGTAAACCTGACAGATTTTGAAGTCTTCGTTCGTCATATTTTGATAACGACGCAGCACATTACAAAACTGCGGAAAGCCTACGGCGGCAATCTTCTGCGATTTTTTCCGCGCCTCCTGCAGAATGCGATAAATACCGTGCAGCTCGTGGGTGATTTCGATAACCGGAATAGAAAGACTGTTGCGTAATAGCGCTGCCGTACCACCCCGGCTAATGATGATTTTGGTGCCACCCGCAACAAGCTGCTGCGCTTTTTCCACCACGTCAAAATAGTGAAACTCGTAAACGGGGATGTCGATCTTTCTTTCGATAAGCACGTTGGATATGCGCTGGGTGATAGTTTTTGACACCGAGAAAATCGCAATTTCGTTATTTTTCATTGGTTATCCAGAGTGATCGATTTATGCGGGAGTCATCATATCCTCACGCTCTTTACGCCACAAAGCGCTGCCTGGCAAAACGAAAAAAGCCTGCGCATTTGCGGTGCGCAGGCAAAAGACAGACACACTGCCTTCTCTTTTAAAAACGCTGTCGGCGATAGACTATTTGCCCATTACTGATGGTGGCGCAGTTATCGATATAACGGTCACCTTCCAGTTGTGTGCCTTTGGTATCTTCAAACACGATCTTTTCTTTACGCAATTTCACGATGGCGATATCGGCAAAGGCCCCCGGCGCAAGCGTGCCGATCTGCCCTTCCATTTTCATCAGGCGTGCGGGGGTGCGGGTCACCGCGCGAACCACATCGAAGAACGACATCCCCATGTTGAGATATTTCGACATAATAAACAGCAGGCTGAATACCTTGTCCGTGCGCAGGCTATTACGTAGCGTCAGGTCGGTACTAATGATATCCGGGTTAAAGCCCTGTTCCATGGCGTTGCGGGCTACCGTGAAGTCAAAATGGGCCACGCCGTTAGAACAGTCGAAAATCACGCCGCGTGCTTTGGCCTCCTTGATGGCAGGGAACACCTCTCCGCTTTCCTTGAGGATGGCATTACCCGTGCCGTGGAAACAGTGGGCATAAATATCATCGGTCTGGAAATGGCCGATCAGCTCATCGGCGGGCAACCGGGAGTCGGTCACATGGACACAGAGGGTTGTTTTAAGCTCTCGTGCCAGCGCCACGGCGGCATAAAATGGATCGCTACTAAAATTGCGCCCGGTCGCGATATCCTGGCTGTAACGCAGTTTTAATCCAAGAATGTTGTCGCGGTTCTCATTCAGCGTCTGGCTGATTTTCTCGACGTTGTAGTTCGCCGGGTTGGTATTTTCCAGATACCCCGTCGGCCCACCACCCAGCGTGGAGAGCCCTACATTCACCACGTTCAGGTAGCTTTTGATGCGCGTCTGCGCCGTATGAATGACGCTGTTGCGAAACAGTTTATAGTTAACCCAGCCGCTACTCCCGGCGTCCACCACACTGGTTACGCCGTTGGGCAGGCATAGCACATCCGGGTTAACGCTGATGGCGGTGCCGCCGTGAAAAACGTGGGCATGGAAATCAATCAGCCCAGGAAGAACAATACAGCCTGCCGCATCGATGACGGTTTCCGCCTGGCTGTCGGCGGTATGTAAATCCACAATACGATTGCCGACAATACCGATGTTCTGGTTGATGTAACTGCCGCTATCCAGGTCAGCCACCAGACCATTTTTAATCAGAATATCCAATTTCATTTCGCGCGCTCCTTAATCAGATACCGATCATTTTCCAGTAAGGAATACCAATCAGGAAGAAGACCAGGACGTTAACCAGCACCATGATGGTGCCGAGTAGCCAGAAGGTTTTTTGCGGAACATAACCGCTGGAGAAGGTAAACACCCCCGCACCGTTGCCGTAGTGGGTGAGCAGCGCCCCGTACCCCGCAGAGAAGGCCAGGGACAGCGCGACATACATCGGATGTGCCTGAGTGGTCATCCCAAGGGTAAAGAGCACAGGATAGAACGACACAACGAAGGCGCTGTTCGACACGAAGAAGTAACGTACCGCGAGGCTGATAAACACCAGCACACCCAGGGCACTTATTTCACTCAGTTGCGACAGATCGAGGTAGTTTTTGATCACATCCACCAGGTAGACGTAGAAACCGCCTTTGGAGAGCGCGACCGCACACCCGTAAAACGCGCCGTACCAGACGAAGGTCTGCCAGGCCGATTTTTCGCTGACCACATCGTTCCAGCTCAATACGCCGAACAGCAACAAGCAGGCGAGGAAGGCGAGACCGACTGGAATAAACTCAATCCCGGTAAGGGAGCCGGTCATCCAGCCGATAATGCCCAGCAAAAAGAAGACGATCAGTAGCTTCTCTTCGCGCTTGACCGGGCCGAGCTCCTGCAATCCTTTGGTCGCGATTTCGTTAACATTGGTAATGGTTTTCAGCTCAGGCGCGTAGAGCTTATAGAGGATCCAGGGCGCGGCTAACAGCACAATGCCCGCCGGTACGATGGCGGCTTTGAACCACACCATCCACTCGAGATTGACGTGCATTATCTCGTTTGCAAGCGAGACGGTAATGGAGTTGGTCGCCATCCCGGTCAGAAACAGGCTGGAGGTACCCATCGACACCACATACATCAGGATCGTGAGATAGGCGCCAATCTTGCGGCTGCCATCATCCGGCTTTGAACCCAGCGCTTCGGCGATATTACGGAAAATGGGGTAGGTGATGCCGCCGGAACGCGACATGTTCGAGCCGGTTGCCGGAGCGAGCACGGTGTCTGTCACCATCATCAGGTAGCCCAGCGTCAGGGTATTTTTGCCATAGCGCTGAAGCAGCAGGTAGGCGATACGTTTGCCTAACCCCGTGATCACGAAAGCCTTACAGATAATAAAAGCGCTGATGATAAACCACACCATCGGGCTACCGAATCCGGCGAACAGCGGGCCTGGTTCAATCACCAGCGAGGCGAAACCGAGGATGATGAGCATGATGACAGCGTCGGTAAACGGGCGCAGGACCAGCCCGCACAGCATCGCCAGATAGATACCGACCATTTCCCAGGTCTGGGCAGAAACGCCTTCCGGGTGAGGAATAACCCAAAACAGAATGGGAAAAAAGATAATGGGTAAGAGTTTAAGATAAAGCATTTTACATTACCTGTATTTAATAGCCGCACGCCGTCACACGACGTGCAGCATTTCATTATTTGCACGAATTAGCGGTAGACGTCGTCAATAAACTCAACGCCTTTTTCGTCTAATGATTTTCTTACCCATGCGCGGTTGGCGGTGCCGCTCTTCGCCGCTTCCACTTTGCCCGCATCAAATTTGGCGTAGTCGGTGGCTTTGTCGAGCAGGGCTGCTGCATCGTTCAGCGGTATGACGATCACACCGTCAGCATCACCCACAATTAAATCACCCGGACAGACCGCCACGCCGCCTACGGCGATGGGGGTGTTCACTTCACCCGGCCCTTCTTTAAACGGACCCGCCGGGTTCGAACCGGTGGCGAAGAGAGGGAAGTCCAGTACGGACAGGGCATCGATATCGCGGATCGGACCATCAAGCACGATACCGGCGATTTTTTTGGTGTAGTGGGCATAGGCCACCATGATTTCGCCCATCAACGCACGGGAGCGATCGCCTTCGTTAGAGACCACGATGACATCATTTTCCGTTGCCATATCCAGCGCGGCGTGCAGCATCAGGTTGTCGCCAGCGCGTGCTTTCACCGTAATGGCATAGCCCGCCATGACCGGCTTCTTCGGTGATGAAATACGTTTAATACCATTGCCGAGGACCGCAATACGGTTCATGGTGTCGGCGATATTCGCGGCGGGCAGTTTCTCGTAATGTTTTAATAACTCAACGTCGAATGCCGGACGTTTGGTGAAAATGCGATTACCGATAGACATGATTTTCTCCTTAAAAACCCGGCACCGGCCAGGACGGTTTTTTACCTGATAACACTTCATCGATACCAATAGCGGAGTGCAAAGAGGCGCGGTCGGTCGCTTCTTTTGTGGCCGCGCCGATATGCGGACCAATAACAATATTGCTGAGGGTGAAAATCGGATCGGCGGGGTCGAACGGCTCTTTTTTCAGCACATCGACACCCGCACCGGCGATGGCGTGCGTTGAAAGTGCGTGGTATAGCGCTTTTTCATCGACCAGTTTGCCGCGTGCGGTATTAATGAAATACGCGGTCGGTTTCATCAGCGAGAACTGCTTTTCGCCAACAAAATCGGTGGTTTCCGCCGTGGTAGGACAATGCAGGGAGACAAAATCGCTCTCTTTGAAAATTCGCTCAAAGTCGCTGGTTAACTCAACGCCTTCCGGCACCTGGTCCTGCGTTTTGTACGGGTCATACGCGATGACTTTCATGTTGAAGCCATGCAGGGCTTTGATGGCGACACGGGAACCAATGTTGCCCACGCCGACCAGGCCTACGGTTTTACCGTCCAGCTCTACTTTTGGCGTGCGCAGTTTTGCCCAGTAGTAATCCTCAAGCATTTTCTCTTCGACCAGCTTGAAATTACGTGAACAATGCAGCATGTAAAAAATGGCCAGCTCGGCAACAGACATACTGTTAGCAATCGGCGCGTTTAATACGGTCACACCGTGGCGTTTGGCCGACTCCAGATCAACTGTGTCATAACCGGCACCATGGCGGGCAACAACTTTCAGTTTTTTCGCGGCTTCAAATACGCGATCGGACATTTTTGAAAGGCGAACAATAATACCGTCGCACTCCGGAATATCACGGATGATATCTTCTTCTTCCATCCCGGAACCTGTAATAAGTTCATAACCCCGGCTCTCAAGATATTCTCTCCCTTCCTGCATGATTTCTTGTGGAAGTAAAATTTTATAAGTCATCTGACGCTCTCCATTGTTGTTTTGCACTGATAATTGCAGATGGCGTGCCAGGGGCGTTCCTGATGAGTTAAATTATTTTTAACAATATGATATTTATGTCTTTTTTATTTTTTGTTATTTTTGTGTGATATTCTTATTGGTGATGCTAATCACATATTTAAAGCCAGTGGAAAACACATCTATTTCATTTTGAAATGCATGAATTTCATTTTTAAATGTCAGATCGCGGCGTTATCACACTATTTTTTATGACGTCTTTTATGCGCTAATTTTATTGACAAGGAAGCTTTGCGTGATAATTATACTGGCTAACAGGTTCGCTCATTGAGTAAACAGTAATGGCAATAAATCATGACTCTCGAATTAATGAATGCATTTCTTTCTGCGGTGCGTATTGGAAACATACCCGCCGCCGCCGGTTTTTTAGGTATTAGCCAGGTCTGTTTATCTGAACGTTTGCAAATGCTGGAAAATAATATTGGTTTTACGCTTATTCAACGCGGAAGGAGTATTCGATCGGTGATATTAACCGAAAAGGGTAAACAGTTTTATGCGTTATCGGCGAAGATTATGGCCGTACTCTATGAGGTGGAAAATATTAAATCACCACTCCGGCAGGATTGAAAACGCGCTGGCAAGGCTCTGCGCACAATGATGTGCAAATGCCGCATTAGAAAGCGTAAATGTTGTAATAAGGCACTAACACCGTTTCAGCCAGACTGACTCTTCATGGCAAAACCCCTATACTGCCAAAAAACATAAAAAATCATTCATTTTTACGGTGATACGGGCAGGGTAACGGATGGAAACGACGAATTTTCTGGGGCAGCTTACGCAGCAGATGATCCTGTCTGCGCCTTTATTTTCCTTAATTGCGTTGGGTTATTGTCTTGGGCGTTTTGCCGGCTGGCCGGAAGCCGCCAGTGGGGTATTTAACCGCTTCTGTTTTTCGATTGCCTTGCCCTGCATGTTATTTAAGGTCATGAGCAAG
The DNA here is from genome assembly GCF_003073275.1 of Phytobacter sp. SCO41. NCBI lineage: Bacteria > Pseudomonadati > Pseudomonadota > Gammaproteobacteria > Enterobacterales > Enterobacteriaceae > Phytobacter > Phytobacter sp. SCO41. The sequence goes on from NZ_CP027225.1 coordinate 330,073, forward strand.
TTCTACCAAAGCCCGCCGGTGGATATGCGCTTGCTGATCGCCTATTTCGGCAGTTGCCTGTTGATCTATATTGTCGGGCGCATTGTCGCAAAAAGCGTGTTTGGCCTTGATGCCATCTCGGCATCGGTATTTGGCCTTGGGGGTATTTTTTCCAATAACGTAATGCTCGGGATCCCGGTCGCGGTGATTCTGCTGGGGCAGGCCAGCCTCGCCTCGGTCGCGCTGGTACTGGTGTTTAACAGCCTGATTCTGTGGACGCTGGTAACTGTCTCGGTGGAGTGGGCGCAGAGCGGCAATTTTTCCTGGAAAGGCATTGGCAAAACGCTGGTCAACGTGCTGCGTAATCCGCTGATTATCGGCATTTTTTCTGGCTTTGCCTGGAGCGCAACTCACCATACCTTGCCGCAATTTATTGATGGCCCCGTCAGCATGTTAGGGCAGATTGCCGCGCCGTTAACCCTGGTCACGCTGGGCATGAGCCTCTCGCATTACAACATCAGCCAGGGGCTGCGGGAAAGCGCGGCTATCTGCCTGATTAAACTGGTGTTGATGCCTGCGCTGATTTGGGCGCTCGCTTACGCACTGCATCTGCCGCAGCAGGAGAGCCAGGTGGTGGTTTTACTGGGGTCAATGGCGGTGGGGATAAACGTCTATCTGATGGCGCAGAAATTCAAAGTGCTGCAAGGGGCGACGGCAACCAGCATGTTGATTTCCACTCTGCTTTCTACCCTGACTACGCCAATGCTGATGATCCTGATGAGCCGCTTCTATCCGGCATGGCCGTAAATTCTCCCGGCAGGGCACACCGCGTGCCCTGCCAGAAACGCGTTAAAGAATGTCATCCACCACGCCGCCGTCAACGCACAGCGCCGCGCCTGAGGTTGCCGATGCCTGAGTCGAGCAAACATAGACCACCATGTTCGCCACTTCTTCAACCGTCGCTGCCCGCTGAATAACGGAGCTGGGACGGTGAGCCATCACAAACTCTTTCGCCAGCGTTTCCAGTGACTTGCCAGTCCTTGCCACTTCGTCCTGCATCATGGCGGCAAAGCCATCGGAAAGGGTCGGGCCGGGTAACACGCTGTTGACCGTCACGCCACTACCGGCGACAAACTTCGCCAGCCCGCGCGCCAGCGAGAGCTGGGCCGTTTTGGTCACGCCGTAATGAATCATATCGGCAGGAATGTTGCGCGCCGATTCCGAGGAGATAAAGACCACGCGGCCCCAACCTTTTTTCACCATCGCTGGCAGCAACGCACGGGAAAGACGCACGCCCGACATCACATTGGTTTGCCAGTAATTTTCCCAGGTCGCATCGTCGGTGGCATAAAAATCCTGCGGCCCGTAAATCCCGGCATTATTGACCAGGATATCGGCATCCGTTGCCGCGCTTAATAAGGTTTCGACCCCCTCTGCCGAACTCAGATCGGCAATGGCGGTACGCACTTTTGCGCCCGGTACACGCTCATTCAGCGCCTGGAGCGCTTTATTCACTGACGCCTCGCTACGTCCGTTGAGGATCACTTCCGCACCGCTTTCGGCAAGCCCCGTGGCTATGGCGAAACCAATGCCACCGGTCGAGGCGGTGACCAGTGCGACTTTCCCACTCAGATCAATTTTCATCCTCTGCTCCTTCATCTTTATGTGAATACGATGGAATAAGCGTAGCACTTAGCCTGAACAGCGACGTTGGGACGAACATCCTGGGTTATACAAAAGAATACATTCACAAATAACGCCAATATTGCTTAGCTGATATTTTGATATCGATATGAAAATAGAAGAAATAGAGATTATTGTTTTTAATTTTTATTTTTGTAGCATGGTGAGATAAAGCGAAATAATTCGCGCACACATGGACATGCCAATGCTTGCGATAAAAACTCCGCAGACCTGGTTTCACCAGTCTGGTATTCGTCATGACGCAGGAAAATATATTGCGCCGCTTACCCAGCATATTTTGATAATTACCAGCGTAAAGGCATGGGCGCAGGTCAACCCTGGGCTTGAAGAGAGCTTACGCGCCAGCGGTATCCGCTGGCAGACGGAGATCATGACCGGCTACTGTACCGAAGATAGCGTTGCCCGCTATGTGCAGCGGGCAAAAAAACTGGGGGTGCAGTTTATTGTCGGCGTGGGCGGCGGGCGCGTTCTGGATACCGCCAAAGCCGTCGCCGATACCCTTGAGGGCGGCGAATCCATCACCATTCCGACGCTGGCAGCGACCTGTGCGGCCTGGTCGCCTTTATCGGTGTTCTATACGGACGAAGGCGCGCAGATCAGTAGCCAGGCTTTACGCACTCTGCCGCGCCTGGTGCTGGTGGACAGCGAAGTCATTGCCCGCAGCGATGTGCGTTATTTAAAAGCGGGCATCGTCGATGCGCTGGCGAAATGGTACGAGTTTCGTCCTTATTTGCAGAAAAACCCCGATAATCTGGGGCTGCAATTAAAAGTGCAAAACGCGCGTCTGGCCGTCGAAATTTATGAAAAACATGGTCAACAGGCTATTCGCGATAATAAAGCTCAGGTGGTGTCGGATGCGCTGATCAACGTTATTGACGCCAATATTGCCGTGGCCGGTATGGCAAACAGCGTGCGCGGCGAAATCCCCACGCCGGGTGTGGCGCATGCGATCCATAACCGGCTCACCCAGGAGCCGGCTTTGCGTCAATGGCTACACGGTGAACGTGTGGGATTCAGTCTGCTGGTGCAATCCATTCTGGAAAATGAAAATAGCCAGCCCGATCCGGTGTTACTGGCGCTGCTGCGTCAGTATGAGATGCCGCTAACCCTGGCACCGCTGAAAGAGATCCGCCTGGCGGTCATCCAGGCGGTGGCGCGCAGTATTCCCTTCCCGCGTGATGCTCTGGAGCATTTACCGTTCACACTCGAACCCACGCGTATTGAGCAGGCGCTGCGTCTTACAGAACAATATGTTTCAACCCGTGCGTATGCCCGTGATCTGGCGGGGTAGTGTCATCCGTAACGCACTGAAGGTGGCCATGGCGCACACCGCGCTGGGCGATGACGCTATCGGCAAATTGCTGCACATCGCCCATTTTACCTTTCAGGACGGCGATCTCCAGGCAGTCGTCATGGTTGATGTGCACATGTAACGTGGCGATGGAGAGGTCATGATGGTGGTGCTGCGTGGCGACAATGCGGCTCGCCAGATCGCGCTTTTCATGTTCATACACATAGGACAGCACCGCATAGCCCCGTGTGTCCTGCTCGCAGGCCGCTTGCTGGGTGAGTGCGTCGCGTAAAATATCCCGTAGCGCTTCGGAGCGATTGTGATAGCCACGGCGCTGGCTCAGATCGTCGAGAGTAGCAAGCAGGTCATCATCAAGAGTAACGGTTACGCGTTGCATGGCAGTGTTCCTGGCGTTCGGGTTTTGGGATAGGCGGGCAAGACGGCCTGTTGCAGCGCCTGTCCGGCCAGAGAGGTAAAGCGTAAGGGGTGGGTGACGGCAATGTCTTCGCTGATATGGCCGTTCTCCATCACCACCACGCGCTGGCAAAAACGCTCCACCAGGCGTAAATCGTGGGTGATAAACAGGCAGGCGATGCCCGAGTGCTGTTGCAGTTTTTTCAGCAGGCGAATGATGCCTGCCTGCAAGACCAGATCCAGGCTGGACACGGCCTCATCAAGGATGAGCAGCGTCGGGCGGGTCGCCAGCGCGCGGGCCAGGCAGACGCGCTGTAACTGCCCGCCGCTCAGTTGCGGTGGGCGCTGGTCAAGCAGGCTGATTTCCAGTTCCACATCACGCATCAACTGTTCGATGCGGGCGTGCTGTTCCGTTTTGCTTAAGCTGAACAGATGGCGCAACGGTTCGGCAAGAATGTCGCGCACCGTTTTGCGGGGGTTGGCGGCGCTGATGGCGTCCTGAAAGACCAGTTGAATATCCCGGCGGAAGTCTTTTTTCATCGCCCCGGACATGCGGGAAAGCGGGGTTCCCTGCCAACTGATTTCACCGCTGACGGGCCTTTCCAGCCCAACCAGCAGGCGTGCCAGCGTGCTTTTGCCACACCCGCTACGCCCTAACAGCGCAAGGCTTTCCCCACTGTTGATCGAAAGGGAGATATTCTCCAGCACCGGGTGGGCGTGATAGCGGTGGGTGACGTTAGACATGGTGAGTAAATTCATTGGTTAAGTTCCATCCCGTACAGCGCCAGATGTGCCGCCACCAGATTGCGTGTCACCGGATGTCGCGGGGTGCGAAACAGCACATCGACACTGCCCTGCTCGACAATACGCCCTGCCTCCATCACCGCCACGTCGTCGGCGAGCCGCGCCACTACGCCCATATCATGGGTAACCAGCAACATGCCGCAGTGGCGGGTTTGTAAGAGACGTTCGAGCAGATCGAGAATTTTGGCCTGCGCCACGGCGTCGAGGTCGGTTGTGGGTTCATCGGCGACAATAAAGGCCGCATCGCTGAGCAGCGCCATTGCGATCATCATGCGCTGCAACATGCCGCCACTCATCTCAAACGGGTAGAGCGTCAGTACCCGTTCCGGCGCCTCCAGCCCAACGTCGCTCAGGGCGGCGATAAGCGTGGCGTCATCCGCCGGTTTGCCCAGCGCCCGGCAGGTTTCCCTGGCGTGCGCCGCCATGGTCCGCAGTGGGTTAAAGGCACTGCGCGGGTTTTGCATAATGGTCGCCACCTTAAGCCCACGCAGCGCCTGCGGCGAGATGGGCTGACCATCTGCCAGCAGCGTGCCCGCCGTTTGCCGCACACCCGCAGGCAATACGCCGAGCGCGGCGGCACAGGTCAGCGATTTCCCGCTGCCGCTTCCGCCGACCAGCGCCAGCACGCGCCCGCGCTGAAGGGTGAGTGAGACGTCATGGGTGAGGGGACGCTGCGCCTCAAGGGTGAAATTTCGCAGTTCAAGTTGCGCAGGCATCAGTGGGCATGCTCCGTTTCCAGATGTGGATCGAGGCGGTCGCGCAGGGCATCGCCCACCATATTAAAGGCCATCACGCTGACAAACAGCGCCAGACCCGGCCACAGCATTTGCAGCGGTTGCGTCCAGATATACTGACGGGCATCGTTAATCATTACCCCCCATTCGGCGGTGGGGGCGCTGACGCCCAGCCCCAGGAACGACATCCCCGCCACGTGCAGCATCATATGGCCGATATCCAGCGTCGCCAGCACCAGCAGCGGAGGCACCACGGCGCCTGCCAGATGATCGATAAACACCTGCGTATAGCTCGCCCCGCTCAGGCGGGCGGCCAGAATGTACTCGCGGCTGCGCAGAGAGAGAACCAGGCTGCGCACCATGCGGGCGTACCAGGCCCAGTGGGAGAGGGCGATGGCGATAATCACATTCGTCAGCCCGGTTCCCAATACGCCGACCATAAAGAACGACAGGATAGAGGTGGGGAAAGTCATAAAGACATCTGCGACGCGCATGATCGCCTGGTCGATGCGGCCACCGGCCAGCCCCGCGCAGCCGCCGAGCGTCAACCCCAGCGTCAGCACCAGCAGAAGACAGGCCATGACCGATCCTAAGGAGACGCGGGTGGCGCTCAGCAGCCGGGAGAAAATATCGCGCCCCAGATGGTCGGTACCCAGCCAGTGTTCGCTACCGGGGGGTAACAGGCGGGCGGGCAAGTTAATCGCCTGCGGATCATAGGGTAGCCACCACTGGCAGGTCACCGCGATGACCAACAACAGCGCCAGAATCAGTACGGCAAAGCGCACCGACCAGCGGGCAGAACGCAGAAAATTCATGCGTGCGCTCCTTCATGGTGACGAATCCGTGGGTCGAGCGCGGCGCTGAGCACATCTACCAACAGGTTACACAGAGCGAATACGATGACCATCACCAGCGTAAAACACTGGATCACCGGGTAGTCACGGTTGAAGATGGCCGACACGGCATAGCGGCCAATGCCCGGCCAGGCAAAGATGCTTTCGATAATCATCGTACCGCCAATCAGTTCACCCACGTGCATACCGAGGGCGGTGATCACCGGCAGCGACGCGTTACGCAAAATATGCTGACGCTCGGTCTGCTTTTCACTCAATCCGCGCAGCCGCGCCCAGATGACGTGCCGCTGTCCGGCGGCCTCCAGCATACTGGCGCGCAACAGGCGCGCGTTGATCGCCAGTGACATAAAGGCAATCGACACGGCGGGCAGCAGGATATGTTGCCAGCCGCCGTAACCCATTGCCGGTAGCCATTGCAGATAGACAGAAAAGAACATCACCAGCAAAAAGGCCAGCCAGAAATTGGGCATCGAGACGCCAAGAAAGGCAATCAGACGCACGATATAGTCCGGCAGGCTGTTGCGGTGGCGTGCAGCCCAAATGCCCAGCGGTACGGAGGTGAGCAAAATCAATATCAGCGCGGCGCCCGCCAGTTGTAATGTGGCGGGCAGGAAGTGCAGAACATCCTCCAGCACCGGGCGCTGGGTCGCATACGAGATACCGAAATCGAGATGCAGCGCCTGCCATAGCCAGTGCAGATACTGCTGCGGCAGGGGTTTATCCAGCCCCAGCATGATGCGCGTTGAGGCCACCATCTCCTGCGTAGGCGGCAGGTTCGACAGGCGCAGATAATCCAGCGCCGGGTCGCCCGCCCCCATGCGTAGCAACAGGAAGATGACCACCGACGCGGCGAAGATCATCGGGATAAGCAGTAACAAACGGCGAATGACATAGCGCAGCATCAGGGTTTCACCGGGGTAATGTGTTCAAAAGGAATATCGCTGGCGATAGGGGCGAAAGGAATGACGCCCAGTTCAGGCTTCGCCACCACCAGCGTTGAGACGTAGCTGATGGGCAGATAGACCGCTTCGTCGTGCAGGCGGGTCAGGATGTCGCGATAAAGCGCCTGGCGCTCGGTTTCATCGCGTGTCGTCAGCACCTCGCCAATTTCTTTGTCGATCTGCGCCTTATCCGGCAGGCCAAGCTGCGCCTGGTAATCGGCGTGAGAGGGGACGCGCATGGAGCTTAAGAAGGCGTGCGGATCATAAGGCGCGCCCCAGGTGCGGTTGAAAATCATGCCGAAACGACCATCGCGCTGGCGGGCATAAATACTGCTCTCTTCCTCGCCCACAAGTGCCGTGTCCACGCCGATATCGCGCAGGTTAGCCTGGATAATTTCGGCCATTGATTTGCTCATCGCGTCGGTGCCGATAAACGCAAGTTCGACATGCAGCGGCTGCCCCGCTTTCTCACGGATCGTTTTGCCATCCGGCAGTTTCCAGCCGTCAGCGTCCAGCAGCGCGCGAGCTTTTGCCGGGGAGTATTCACGCGCTTTCAGACCAATATTGGCGTATGGCACGGTGGGGGCGAACAGCGTGTCGGCTACTTTTTGGGTGCCATACAGCGCGCTATCAATCAGCGTCTTTTTATCGACCGCGTAGTTGAGCGCCTCACGGATGGACTGCTCATTGGTCGGCGCTTTGGCGGAGTTCAGCGCCAGCATCACCGTTTCGACCGGGGCGGAAAGCTGGGTGCGTAACGCCGGGTTTTGGCTAAACCGGGAGAAGGTATCGAGCGGCAGCAGCCCTTCGTTGCCGTATAACAGATCGAGATCGCCAGTTTCAAAGGCCACCGCGCGGCTGGTGGGGTCCGGGATCACTTTGATGGTGATTTTGCTCAATGCCGGTTTTTCGCCCCAGTAGTGTTCGTTACGCACCATCACGTCGTACTGATTCAGGCGCGACGTCTGCAATACCCACGGCCCCGTGCCAATCGGGGCTTCGATGCCGTTCATGGTCTCGTGGTTTTTAAACTGAGAGGGGGCGATAAAGCGGAACGGGCGGGGCAGGGCAAGCTCCTGCAGGAACGGGTAATAGGCGCTTTTCAGGGTGATTTGCAGTTGGTTGTCGCTAAGCGCTTTCACATCAGTTATCTGGTTGGCGAGCTCAAGCCAGGCATGACGCTGGCGGTTATCGAGCACCGCACGGAAGTTTTCCACCGCGGCCTGGGCGTTAAATGGCTCGCCGTTGGAGAACGTGACATCCGTACGCAGCGTAAAGACCCAGGTTTTACCATCCTCAGAGGAGGTCCAGCTTTTAGCCAGCCAGGGTTTTACCGTGCCATCGGCCTGATATTTTACCAGCGGCTCGTAGACCATGCTTTGGGCGAACATTTGGTTTGGCGTATAGAGATGCGGATTAAGCGGTCCTACGTTGACCGGCCATGCGGTGGTCAATTCCTGAGGGGATGAAGCCTGGGCAAAAAACGCAGTACAGGCCAGCAGTAACGCACTAAGAGAGCGAAAGGACGACATGGTTTTCCCTGAAAATCTGCCACAAAAGGAGTATGACGATTTTATTGATTCATCATACGAATGCGGTGCGCGGGATCAAAAAGGCATGATAAAAGTGTGGAGATCGTGAAGCGAGCGAAGGGGACTGGTCAGCGGAACCCCTCCCCCGACAGTAAACTCCCCATCTTTAACTACTGCCCCTTAAACAGTTGCAGCAGCGTGTCCACCTGCTCATCGAGCGGCATCAGATCCTTTTTCACAATCAAATGCAGCGGCGTGGCGCGGCGTGAACCGTGGCTGAGCGGCAGAATTTTCAGCACGCCGCTGGCTAGCAGAGACCCGATGCGCTCCTCCGGCAGCCAGCCGTAACCCACCTGATACTGCACCGCTTCCACGGCAGCATCGATGGTAGAAAAAGTCCATGACTCACCGCTCTCCTGCGGCAGGCGATTCTCCCGGTCGGCGATGCGAATTAATGGCCAGGCGGCGAGAGCATCCTCAGTGATCGCGGTTTCGGCGCACAACGGATGATCCCGGTGGGCGACAGCGACAAAATCAATATTCATCAGCCATTCGCCGCGCCCGGTCAGGTCCTGGCGACGGGTCAGCACCATCACGTCGGCTTCGGCATAGGCGGGGCGCTCCACGGAGGCGTTTTCGAGGACTTCGGTCAGATGCACCTGAGTTTGCGGATAGCGCTGCTGGAACTGGCGCAAAATGGCAAACAGCCGTGAGCGGGGAAAGATGCTGTCTACGACCAGGTCGAGCCGGGTACGCTGGCCGTTGCGCAGTGTGGCCGCCCGGGTTTCAACGTAGTCGAACGCTTTCAGCAGCGGTTTTACCTGGTTAAGCAACAGTTCGCCGGAGGGGGTGAGCACCGCACGGCGGCCTTCCTGTACCAGCAGCGCCACGCCCAGACGCTCCTGCAAGAGCGCCAGGTTGTAGCTCACGGATGACTGACTGCGGTGGGTCTCTTCGGCGGCCTTCGCAAAACTGCCCAGCTCCACCACTTTTTGCAGCAGCGACCATTGTTCGAGGGTGGTTTTATGCATGACTCATCTAAAAAATGAATGAATTTAATTCAAACATAGCGTTATTCATTCATTTTTTGAAGCGGTACGATCTTCTCATCAATTAAGAGGAGAACAATTATGAGCAGCTTTGATAAACATGATCTGAGCGGTTTCGTCGGCAAACATCTGGTTTATACCTACGATAACGGCTGGAACTACGAGATTTATGTCAAAAACGAGACCACGCTGGACTACCGTATTCATAGCGGTATCGTGGCAAACCGTTGGGTGAAAAACCAGCAGGCTTACATTGTACGCGTTGGTGAGAGCATTTATAAAATCTCCTGGACCGAGCCGACCGGTACTGACGTGAGTTTGATCGTCAACCTCGGCGATCGCCTGTTCCATGGCACGATCTTCTTCCCTCGCTGGGTGATCAACAATCCGGAAAAAACCGTGTGCTTCCAGAACGATCATATTCCGCTGATGGAATCCTATCGTGCGGCGGGCCCGGCCTATCCGACCGAGGTGATTGATGAGTTTGCGACTATTACCTTTGTGCGCGACTGCGGCGCAGACAATGACAGCGTCATCGCCTGCGCGGCCAGTGAGCTTCCGGCGGATTTCCCTAACAACCTGCGCTAACGCAGGGTTAGCCGGGCAGGCGGTTTTTCGGCCTGCCTGGGCCAAGCATAATCGCCAGCTTGCTCCCGCCGGTAGTGGTTTCCATCCATATTTTACAGACGCTGGTGAGCGGCACAGAGAGCAGCATCCCCACCGGACCGAGCAACCAACCCCAAATCAGTAACGAAAGAAAGACCACCAGTGTCGACATACCGAGTCGGTGACCCATCATGCGTGGTTCCAGAATATTGCCGATAACCATGTGCACGACGAGAAACAGGCCGCCGACCAGCAGCCACTCATACGGGCCGTTAAAGAGCAGCGCCTGCACCATCGGTGGGATAGCCGAAAGCACCGATCCGATATTCGGCACGTAATTAAGCAGAAACGCCAGTACCCCCCACATGAGCGCAAACTGGATGTCCATAATGGCCAGCCCCGCCCAGACGATCACCCCCGTCCACAGGCTGAGCAGCGTTTTTAACGCCAGATAGTGAGACACACCTTTAAGCGCGCGGTGCAAACCGGCGATATGAATCTGAGGGTTATTCAGCGCGAAACGCATTTTATAGGGCACATGACGCACTTCAAAAAGCATGAATACCATGGTCATTACCAGTAAAACGATGCTCGCCATTGCGTTAGACAGTTGCGTCATCATTGTCGTGGCAAAACTCATTACGCGCTCGGAATCCATTCGTTGCAGCATCCGTTCTGGCGAAACATGCAGGTGCAGGAAAGGGAGCGCATCCTGAAGCTGGAGGAATTTGCGCGTGAACTCCCGATTGTATTTCGGCAGCATCGTCATGAACTCATTCACCGAGGCGGCCAGCACGCCAATCAGCGCGGTCAGGAAGACAAGCATCACCAGTACCACAATGGCGATGGCGACAGGCCGTTTCACGCCCCGGCGAATAAACCAGGTGACCAGCGGATTAAGCACAATGGCGAAAAAGAGCGCCAGTAACAGTTGAACAATGATATCGGCAGCGGCATGAATACCGGCCAGAATAATGACCAGTGAGGCCAGTTTAAGCAGAATATGTAAACCCGCACGATCGGGTTGGGGCTGTGTCATGGGCAATTCCTTTTCTATACCGCCCGATAAGTGTAGCCACTGGCGGACGCTTCGCCCGAGGCACATATTCTTAATCTCCATGCTGATTTCCAGGCCATGACGTGGTAATAGTGAAACATCGTTGTGAAAATCTGGTGAACCCCCATGCCCGAACAAGCCGCTGAACCGGCGCTAAGCGGATTACGTCTTAATCTGCGGATTCTCTCCGTCGTTATCTTCAACTTCGCAAGTTACCTCACGATAGGTTTACCGCTGGCAGTTTTGCCCGGCTATGTCCATGAAACGCTGGGCTATAGCGCCTTCTGGGCAGGGCTGGTCATTAGCCTGCAATACTTCGCGACCCTTATCAGTCGTCCACACGCCGGACGCTATGCCGATATGCTCGGCCCGAAAAAAGTGGTGGTGTTTGGTCTCTGCGGCGCGTTCATTTGTGGGCTGGGGTATCTGCTGGCGGATCTGCAAAGCGGCTCGCCGCTGGTCAGCCTGGTGCTGCTCTGCGTCGGGCGCATTATTCTCGGTGTCGGGCAAAGCTTCGCCGGAACCGGGTCGATGCTCTGGGGCGTGGGGGTTGTCGGTTCACTGCATATTGCCCGTGTTATTTCCTGGAATGGTATCGCGACCTATGGCGCAATGGCGCTGGGGGCGCCGCTTGGCGTCATTTGCTACAACTACGCCGGACTGAGCGGGCTGGGCGGGTTCATTATGGTGGTGGCGTTTATTGCGATTGCCTGCGCGTTGCCGCGTGCGGCAGTAAAAGCCAGCAAAGGTAAACCACTGCCATTTCGTGCGGTGCTCGGCTATGTCTGGGTTTATGGGATGGGGCTGGCGTTGGGTACGGCTGGTTTTGGGGTTATTGCCACCTTTATCACCTTCTTTTATGACGCGAAAGGGTGGGATGGCGCGGCCTTCGCCCTGACGCTGTTTAGCCTGGCGTTCGTGGGTTCGCGGCTGGTGTTTCCGAACAGCATCAACCGCCTGGGCGGCCTGAATGTGGCGATGATAAGCCTGGCGGTGGAGGTGGTCGGCCTGATTCTGGTTGGCATCGCCGATGCTCCGCTGGTGGCAAAAATCGGGGTATTCCTGACCGGGGCAGGCTTCTCGCTGGTCTTCCCGGCGCTGGGGGTGGTGGCGGTCAAAGCGGTCCCGCAGCACAATCAGGGCGCGGCGCTGGGCACCTACACGGTGTTTATGGATATGTCGCTGGGAATTACCGGGCCGCTTGCCGGGCTGTTGATGGCCTGGTCGGGAGTATCGATGGTGTATCTGCTGACGGCGGTGCTGGTAGCGGGAGCGTTCGTGCTGACGTGGCGGCTAAAAAAACGGCCTCCGCTGGAGGCCGCTTCCTGATTACTTGATGACCAGGGTGTTAACGATGTTTTCCGCTGCGGTCTGTGCCTGCTGCTGGTTATCTGCCGGCAGCGTCACCTGCAAAGTCAGCAGTTTGTTATCCACTTTACCCAGCACTACGGTAGACCAGGCCGTTTGACCTTTGGCAGAGATGATGCTGTCGAGCTGCTGCATTTTCTGGCCTTTCAGCTCGATAGATTTGTTGGTCACGACCTGCAACTGCGGGTCGCGGTTGCGCTGTTGGTCTTCCAGACGTTTTGCCAGCGTATCCAGCCCTTCCTGAGTGTCGTCGCCTACAATCACAATCACCGCTTTCTGACCGGTTGAGTCAGAGTAAACGTGCATGTTATTAGACTGCGTACCCAGTTTACCGCTCTGATCGGTCATGTCTGCGGGCAGCGAGAAGCTGAGTTTGCCATCAAGCAGCGTTACCGGTTGCCCGGTCGCGTTGCTTTCTGCAGATGCCCCCTGAGCGGGTGTTTTTTTGCTGTCGCTGTTGTCGCAGGCCGCCAGACCCATTACCAGCAGGCCAATACCGACATATTTAACCAGATTGCGCATTGACTTCTTCCTTTCGATAAACAGCCATAACGGCTCATGCGGGCCATCTTACCACAACTGGCATCGCGTACTCTTAACTGGCCTGTAACGCTGATATTTCAGATTTGTCTGCCAGTCTTTTCAACAGCATATTCAACAACACACCGTACATCGGCAGGAAGAAGGCGATGCTGATAATGACCTTAAAGGCGTAATCCACCAGGGCGATTTCCATCCAGTGTTCGGCCATAAACGGGTCCGGGCTGTGCCAGAAGGCGATGAAGAAAAAGGCGAGGGTGTCGCTGGCGTTACCGAACACCGTTGAGGCCGCAGGCGCCAGCCACCAGCGTTTGTTCTGACGCAGGCGGTTAAAGACATGCACGTCGAGGATCTGCCCCAGCGCGTAAGCCATAAAGCTGGCGGTGGCGATACGGGCGACGAACAGGTTGAAATGGGTCAGTGCTTCAAAGCCTTGCCAGCTTCCCATGTAAAACAGGGAAGAGATGCCGTAGGAGATAACCAGCGCAGGTACCATCACGGCGAAAATAATCCGTCGGGCGAGCGGCGCGCCAAAAATACGCACGGTTAAATCTGTCGCCAGGAAAATAAACGGGAAACTGAATGCGCCCCAGGTGGTATGGAAGCCGAAAATGTTAACCGGTAGCTGTACCAGATAGTTACTGGAGGTGATCACCAGCAGGTGAAAAAGGGATAGCCAGAACAGCGCTTTCATGCGCTGAGTTTGTGAAAACTGCGTCATATTGTGACCTTTTTAGTGTTTGGGGTGAGGGAACCCAATAAACATGTAACACGCTATTTTTCTTGCCATTTTCACATCGGCAGTGCTTGTCATCCTCACGTACTCGGTGTACGCCGGGGTGCCTGTGCGCTGGCCTTAATAAAACGGCTGCGCCAATAGCGCGTGTTGATACTGTGCAAAGCCGCAGAATGATACTGCAACATTACGCCGATGCAATGGTTATTTTTAACGCAATCGTTAACCTGGCTTGCGTCACAAAATGGGCAGCGTAAACTAATGCCGTTTTTTCCCGTGTGAGACGAAAATGACCGACCTCTTTACTACCGCCGACCATACTCTTGACGCGCTGGGCCTGCGTTGCCCTGAGCCGGTGATGATGGTGCGCAAAACCGTACGCAATATGCTGCCGGGTGAAACCCTGCTGGTGATTGCTGACGATCCGGCGACCACCCGTGACATTCCGGGGTTCTGCCGCTTTATGGAACACGAACTGGTGGCCCATGAGACGCAATCGCTGCCGTATCGCTATCTGGTGCGTAAAGGGCAATAACTCCCCATTACAGGCCGCGTTTTTACGCAGTTTGCGATCCTTGCCACCAATTTAAACCGCCGTTTCATTTTTTAGCGCTTTTTGTGAGGCGCTTCACCCTCCCTTTTCCAGCGGTAGTCTAGTTTTTAAGCGTAAAAATAAAACATTGTTTTAACATTTACCTTTCACTACCCTGGAGAAGACCCGATGAAAACGACTTTCAAGCCGTTGCTGGCCGCGTTGTGCCTGTCCACCGTGTCACTGTTATCTGTATCCGCCGTTAATGCGCAGACGATTAAAGCTGCCGATGTGCATCCGGAAGGCTATCCCAATATTGTTGCTGTGCAGAACATGGGTGAAAAACTCAAACAACAAACGGACGGCAAGCTGGAGATTAAAGTCTTTCCCGGCGGCGTTCTGGGCGATGAAAAACAGATGATCGAGCAGGCGCAAATGGGCGCTATCGACATGATTCGCGTCTCGATGGCCCCTGTTGCCGCTATTCTCCCGGATATTGAAGTTTTCACCCTGCCGTATGTCTTCCGGGATGAAGACCATATGCACAAGGTCATTGATGGCGATATCGGTAAACAGATTGGCGATAAGCTGACGGCCAATCCGAAATCCCGGCTGGTATTTCTGGGCTGGATGGACTCCGGCACGCGCAATCTCATCACTAAAAAACCGGTGGTTAAGCCCGAAGATCTGAACGGCATGAAAATTCGCGTGCAGGGCAGCCCCGTCGCTCTGGCAACGTTAAAACAGATGGGCGCTAACTCGGTGGCGATGGGGGTGAGCGAGGTCTATAGCGGCATGCAAACGGGGGTGATTGATGGCGCGGAAAATAACCCGCCGACGTTTATCGCCCATAACTATATGCCGGTTGCCAAAAACTATACCCTCAGCGGTCACTTTATCACCCCTGAAATGCTGCTCTACTCCAAAGTGAAATGGGACAAACTCAGCGCCGATGATCAGAAAAAAATCCTCACCCTGGCGCGTGAAGCACAGTTCGAACAGCGCAAACTCTGGGAAGCCTATACCCAGCAGGCGCTGGATAAAATGAAAGCGGGCGGCGTGCAATTTCATGACATTGATAAATCGGTGTTTATCAAAGCGACAGAGCCGGTGCGCGCCCAGTATGGCGATAAGCATCAGGATCTGATGAAAGCTATCGCTGACGTCAAATAACCCCACTTTTCTGCGGAGAACGTATGTCAGAACTCTACTTAAAGTGGATGGATCGCCTGTACCTGCTTGCTATGACGGTGGCCGGCATATCACTGCTGGTGATGACGATTGTTATTCCGATTGGCATTTTCTCGCGTTACGTATTGAATCGCGGAGAGTCATGGCCGGAACCTATTGCCATCATCTGCATGGTCACTTTTACGTTCATTGGCGCGGCGGTGGGGTACCGCGCCGGTTCCCACATTGCGGTTAACATGCTCACGGATCGTCTGCCTGACACGCTAAAGATGGTATGCGCGCGGCTTGTCGATCTGCTGATGCTGCTCATCTCTCTCATCATGTGCTGGTACAGCTACTGGCTGTGCGTTGAGCTGTGGGAACAACCTGTGGCGGAGTTTCCCCTGCTGACCTCAGGCGAAAGTTATCTGCCGCTGCCGATAGGTTCGGCCATTCTGATCCTGTTTGTGCTCGAACGGTTGTTGTTCGGCTCGCAGGAAAACCGCCCGGTCGTACTGATTGGCAACCATGGGTAAGGGGTGAACAATGGACGCATTTGTATTGTTATTCACCCTCGCCATTCTGCTGGCGCTGGGTATGCCGGTGGCGTTTGCCGTCGGGTTGAGTGCCGTTGCCGGCGCGCTGTGGATAGATCTTCCGCTGGAAGCGCTGATGATCCAGATAACCAGCGGGGTGAACAAATTCACGCTGCTGGCGATTCCGTTTTTTATTCTGGCGGGCGCGATCATGGCGGAGGGTGGCATCGCGCGGCGGCTGGTCAATTTTGCCTATCTGTTTGTCGGGTTCATTCGCGGCGGGTTGTCTCTGGTGAACATTGTCGCATCGACCTTTTTTGGCGCGATTTCCGGCTCGTCGGTCGCCGATACGGCATCCATCGGTAGCGTGATGATCCCGGAAATGGAAAAGAAGGGCTACCCGCGTGAATATGCGGCGGCGGTAACGGCCAGCGGATCGGTGCAGGCTATCCTGATCCCGCCCAGTCATAACTCGGTCATTTACTCGCTGGCGGCGGGAGGCACGGTATCCATTGCGACGCTGTTTATTGCGGGCGTTCTGCCGGGTTTGCTGTTGGGCGTGAGCCTGATGATTCTGTGTCTGGGTTTTGCCCACAAACGCGGTTACCCGAAAGGGGAGCGGATTCCCTTTAAGCAGGCAATCAGGATGTTCGTTGATGCACTATGGGGACTAATGACGGTAGTGATTATTCTCGGCGGCATTCTTTCCGGGATTTTTACCGCCACAGAATCTGCCGCTGTCGCCTGCCTGTGGGCCTTCTTCGTCACCATGTTTATCTACCGTGATTACAAATGGAATGAGCTGCCGAAGCTGATGTGCCGTACCGTGAAGACGGTCACCATTGTGATGATTCTTATCGGCTTTGCGGCCGCTTTTGGCGCCGTGATGACCTATATGCAGCTTCCGATGCGCATCACCGAATTTTTCACGTCGTTATCGGACAATAAATACGTCATTCTGATGTATCTCAATATCATGCTGCTACTGATTGGCACCTTGATGGATATGGCGCCGATCATTTTGATCCTGACGCCAGTGCTGCTGCCGGTAACGAATGCGCTGGGGATCCATCCGGTACATTTTGGCATGATCATGATGGTCAACCTCGGGATCGGATTGATTACCCCACCGGTGGGATCGGTGTTGTTCGTCG
Organism: Phytobacter sp. SCO41; assembly: GCF_003073275.1. Classification (NCBI taxonomy): domain Bacteria; kingdom Pseudomonadati; phylum Pseudomonadota; class Gammaproteobacteria; order Enterobacterales; family Enterobacteriaceae; genus Phytobacter; species Phytobacter sp. SCO41. The sequence goes on from NZ_CP027225.1 coordinate 347,074, forward strand.
CCAGTGCGGTGAGTAAGCAGAAGATTGAAACGGTGGTGAAGGCGATGCTGCCGTTTTACGCGATGTTGCTGATTGTGCTGGGGATGGTGACCTATATTCCGGCGATATCTCTCTGGCTGCCAGGAGTGCTGGGAATGCAGTAAAAACTTCCCGGGTGCGGCTGATGCCTTACCCGGGCTACGGTAAAAGAGTAGATACTGTGAACATCTTCAACCTTGTTAGCCATGGCTGACTCGTTTTCCCGCATGACAACCACAGCGACATCTTTGTGCCCCCCTGGCGCAGAGCGTGCAGCGAGGGGGTTGAGTCCCCGCTGAAATCGGTGAGACGAAGACCCGATGGCAAGGTCAGGCCGCCAGGGATGGCGGACTGAGGTTTGTCGAGACAGGACGTCGAGTCAAACCGACCGCAGGCAGCGGGGCGGGAGGCGAACGCAGTGCGAAGCACCGATTTTTTGCGGGGCCGCGGGGATTGTAAAGGGGAACGCGGTGTTCCCCTTTACCCGTTCACGTGTCCGGAGGTGACATTTCGCCATGAACATAAGGTGAACGGAACCCACCTTCCGAGCCGCATATTCTCCTCACCCCAACCCTCTCCCTGGGGGAGAGGGAGAAAACCGGTGGTATCCCGGGTTAGCGAAGCGACATCCGGGATTTTTTTATTTGCGTAATAAACGCAGTGCGTTGGCGGTTACCAATACCGTCGCGCCGGTATCTGCCAGTACCGCCAGCCACAGGCCCGTTATCCCCAGCAATGTTGTTACCAGGAAAATCGCTTTCAGCCCCAGAGCGATAGCAATGTTCTGCCGGATATTGGCCTGTGTGGCGCGGGCAAGATGAATCATCTGCGCCAGTCCGGTGAGGCGGTTATGGGTTAACGCCGCATCGGCGGTTTCCAGCGCCACGTCCGTCCCGCTGCCCATCGCAATGCCTATCGTCGCGGCTTTCATCGCCGGGGCATCGTTAATGCCGTCGCCAATCATCGCCAGCGGAGCATCCTTATTGAGCAAGGTGACTGCGCTCACTTTATCTTCGGGTAATAGCCCGGCGCGGAAGTCCATCTGCAACTCTCCGGCAATGGCGGCAGCGGCACGCGGGTTATCGCCCGTTAACATCACCCCCTCCACGCCCAGATTACGCAGTGCGGCGATGGCTTCCCGCGCATCCTCTCGCAGGGTATCGCGCAGCGACAGGGAGCCAATAGCGACGCCATCACGCAGGGCGATGATAACCGTTTCCCCCTGGCTTTCGCGGGCATTGATATCCGCCAATAGCGCGCCATCCAGCGTCTCTGGCGGCAGCTTATCCGGCGCGCTCAGGCGGATGTGCTGGCCCTCCACCTGCGCTTCAATACCTTTACCTGTCAGGGTGCGCTGTTCGGTAGCCTGCGGCAGCACCCGTTTGCGCGTCCGGGCTTCCTGCACAATAGCCTGCGCCAGTGGATGGGTCGACCCCTGCTCCACGGCAGCGCTCAATGTCAGCAGTGTCTCTTCCTTAACCCCGGCAAGTGGATATACGCCGACAACCTGCGGTTTACCGACGGTCAATGTGCCGGTTTTATCAAACGCCACATGCTGAATACGACCGAGTTGCTCCAGCGCTGCGCCGCCTTTAATCAGCGCCCCACGACGTGCCGCCGCTGCCAGGCCTGAGGTAATGGCGGCAGGCGTTGAGATAACCAGCGCGCACGGGCAACCGATCAGCAGCAACGTCAGCCCTTTGTAGATCCACGCCAGCCAGTTTGCCGCGAACAGCAACGGCGGCAGCACGGCGACCAGCAGGGCGATGACCATAATCACCGGGGTATAAATCCGGCTAAAGCGATCGATAAAGCGCTCAATAGGCGCGCGGCGCTCTTCGGCTTCTTCTATCAGCTTGAGGATACGGTCAATGGCACTTTCACCGGGGCGGGAAACCACTTCCAGCGTCACCAGTCTGTCAACGCTTGTCGCCCCTGCAGGAATACTCTCGCCGTTGCTGTGCTCGACGGGCAGGGATTCACCGGTTAATGCGCTCTCATCAAAGCTGGCGAACGGCGTTAAAAGCTTGCCATCAGCCGGTAAACGCCCGCCAGCCGGGACCTCGATAACATCGCCGGGGCGCAATTCCTGGGCGCTAACGGTCTGCCGCTCCCCCTTGTGGATGCGCGTGGCGGTATCGGGTTTTAGCGCCATCAGCGCGCTCACCCCTTTTCGTGCGCGACTGGCCGCCCAACCTTCAAGCCGTTCGCCCACCAGGAACAGCAGCAGCACCATGGCGGCTTCTGCCGTCGCACCGATAAACAGCGCACCGATAGCGGCAACGCTCATCAGGGTTTCGATAGCAAACCAGCTACCGCTGCGCATCAGGCGCAATGCCTGGCGCGCAATGGGAAAGAGCCCCACAAGGGTCGTCACGATAAAGGCCGTCTGGCCCAGCGGATGGTTAAACTGCTCCAGCAGCCAACTGATACCCATCAGCACAATCAGGATCAGAAGCGGCATATTTTCCTGCCAGCGCGACGGCGCAGCCGCTTTGGGGGCGTTTTCATCCTGCACGGCGTACCCGGCCTGTTGCACGGCTTTTTCTACCTGCTTGCGGATATCGTTATCGGCAATCACCGTGAGTTTTTCGGTGGCAAAGGCGACCTGCACCTGATTAACCCCGGCTATCTGGCGGACGGCATTTTCCACCTTACGGGCGCAGGCTGCGCAGTCCATCCCTGTCACCAGCCAGCTATAACGTTCGCCGTTGGCGCTTTCGAGGGGCGCATCAGGCATTTCACAGGGGATGTCGCACGTGCAGGGCGCGGTTTTCTCCACCAATGGACGAAGTTTCATGGCCGCAAACTGCGGGGGTTTTTTATTATCGAGGGGCGTCATGGCATCCTCCGGTGAATGATAATTTTCTCATTAACCGGAGGATACACTCTGGAGTCGACTCCAGAGTCAAGCGTTTTAAATGTACAGCGAACGCACGATCAGGAAGTGCCCGGCAAAGTAGCAGGCTGCGGAAATCGCGTTATCGGCACGGAAGCGGCGACGGTAATGGCTACCCAGCCAGACGACGTTGCTGATTAGCAGCAGCGCCGCGCCAACAAAGGCAGAGAGCGCCGGGCTGGTGGGACGGAAGAACCACAGCTCACCGGCCAGCCAGACCATCACCAGCGTCATGGCGATAAATGTGCAAACGGGCAAACGCAGCTCTTCCAGGCGCGACCAAATCACCGCAATCAGCAGGGCGCCAACGATCAGCAGCACCACCGGCAACGGCCAGAAGAAGGAGAGCGACATCTGCGTGGCAAAATAGATGGTGTAAAGCAGGTGGGCGAGGAAGAAGGCGCCAATGGCGTAGAGCAGTTGCTGGCGCGGCAGTAGGGTTAGCGCATCGCCAATCAGCGAGGCGCACAGCCCGGCAAGCACAAGGTAGCTGATGGCATCAAACATCGGGGCTTGCCAGGCCAGTAATAACAGCAGCAGCAGCGTGACAGGTTTAAATACCCAACGCTGCCAGACAGGCCCACGGTAGGAAGAGTCAACATACAGCCAGGCGGAAAAACAGACAGCAATAAATGACCAAAGCATAATAAGTCCCTGAATCCGTTATTGTATCGCGAGCACCATGCCCACGGCTCTACTAATGAGTTTAGTGGTCGTAGCAGGTGAATGACAATGTTACGGAAGACAGGGGAATCTTAAAAATGTGCCATTTATTTTTTTGCTTTCAGTTTTTTCAGCCAGATAAGCAGCTCAAAAACGCCAAAGACAAAGATGCGAAACTCTTCGAACCGTGTCATTTGCGGACCGTCTTTCGGCAGCGTTTTTTTCATCATCGTCGCCTGAATGGCGTGCATAAACACGGTGAAAAACAGCGCCACGTTGACGAAAATATTGAGCGGTTTAGGAAACGGGGAAAACAGGTTCAGCAGTAAAAATGCCCAGACAAAGAGCATTAACAGCCGTCCCAGATTAATCAGTATGCTCATTTTCCTCTCCTTGTGATTCACGCTGATATAAGCGGTAGGCGACCTGCCCCGCGACTTTCTCCCGGTGCAAACTCCAGCTTGCAGGCACCAGCGGCAGGCCATTCTCTACTTCGCTTTCGACGTAGATTAGCGCGCCATTGGCCAGCCAGCCGTTGTTTTCCAGCAGGGTTAAGGTCTCTTCGAGCATCCCTTTGCGAAACGGCGGGTCGACAAACACGATATCATGCGGCGTGCCGCTTTGGGCCAGCCAGGCCAGGGTATTCCCGGTGATCACTTTGCCGTTGGCGGCTTTTAATGTCGCCAGGTTTTGCTGCAATTGCTGGGCGACCCCGCGTTCCATTTCGAGCAGCGTGGCGCTGGCGGCGTAGCGTGACAAGGCCTCTAAGCCCAGCGCGCCGCTGCCGGCAAAGCAGTCGAGACAACGCGCGTCGACCATGGACGGCGCCAGCCAGTTAAATAGGGTTTCGCGCACACGGTCAGTTGTCGGGCGCAATCCGGGGCTGTCCGGCACCGGGAGTTTGCGTCCCCGCCATTGCCCACCAATAATACGTATCTGGCCGGTGGCGGCCCGATTGGGTTTCTTCATGGTCATCGCTTAGCTCATCATTTCGGCCTGCTATTCTAGCGGCGCCCGGCGCGGCGCGAAACCTTAATCCGCAGGCGGTGATGCGAGTTAAGGAAAGTGATAGACTATCTATCTAATTAACCCTATTTTTCAGCCCTGTTGCGCCAGTACGGGCTGCGCCATGAATAAACCGCGAGGAGTGTAGTCGCAAATGGCAGATGAGAAGAAACGTGGCTTTTTTTCCTGGCTGGGCTTTGGGCAAAAAGATCAGGTAAAAGAAAAAGAAGCGGAGCAGGCAGCCGAAACGCAGCCGCCGCATACCCAGGAAGAGAGCGAAACCTTTGCAGAAGAGGTCGTTGAGGTTACTGAAAAACTGGTTGAAAGCGAAAAGCCACAGCCAGTAGAAGAGGAACCACAACCTGAGGTCGTGGCGCGCGAAGAACTGCCGCTGCCGGAAGAGGTGAGCGAACCGGAAAGTGCCGCGCAAGAGTGGCAGCCGGAGCAGGAGCCCGTCGACGAAGACGCGCCGATCAGCGATGAAGAGCTGGAAGCCCAGGCTCTGGCTGCGGACGCGGCTGAGGAAGCGCTGGTGGTGGTGCCGGTTGACGAACCTGCAGAAGGGGTTGTTGAAGAGACCGTTGTTGAACAAGAGAAGCCGACCAAAGAGGGTTTCTTCGCGCGACTCAAACGCAGCCTTCTGAAAACCAAAGAGAATCTCGGTTCCGGATTTATCAGTCTGTTCCGGGGTAAAAAAATCGACGATGATCTCTTTGAAGAGCTGGAAGAGCAGTTACTGATTGCCGACGTCGGGGTAGAAACCACCCGTAAAATCATTACGAGTCTGACGGAAGGCGCGTCGCGCAAACAACTGCGTGATGCCGAGGCACTGTATGGTTTGCTCAAAGAAGAGATGGGTGACATCCTTGCCAAAGTTGATGAACCGCTGAATGTTGAAGGCAAAACACCGTTTGTTATTCTGATGGTTGGCGTCAATGGGGTGGGTAAAACGACCACCATTGGTAAACTGGCGCGTCAGTTTGAACAACAGGGTAAATCGGTGATGCTGGCGGCTGGCGACACCTTCCGTGCTGCGGCGGTTGAGCAGTTGCAGGTGTGGGGGCAGCGTAACAATATTCCGGTTATCGCCCAACATACGGGGGCCGACTCCGCCTCGGTGATTTTCGATGCCATCCAGGCCGCCAAAGCGCGTCATGTGGATGTACTCATCGCCGATACCGCCGGGCGCTTGCAGAATAAAGCGCACCTGATGGAAGAGCTGAAAAAGATCGTCCGCGTGATGAAAAAGCTGGACGAAGACGCACCGCATGAGGTGATGCTGACCATCGATGCCAGCACCGGGCAGAATGCGATAAGCCAGGCCAAACTGTTCCATGAAGCCGTTGGCCTGACGGGTATCACCCTTACCAAGCTGGACGGTACGGCGAAGGGCGGTGTGATTTTCTCGGTAGCGGATCAGTTTGGCATTCCTATCCGCTACATTGGGGTCGGCGAACGTATTGAGGATCTACGTCCGTTTAACGCGGGCGATTTTATAGAGGCACTTTTTGCCCGAGAGGATTAACAATGATTCGCTTTGAACACGTCAGCAAAGCCTATCTCGGTGGGAGACAAGCGTTGCAGGGGGTGACATTCCATCTGCAACCGGGCGAGATGGCCTTTCTGACCGGCCACTCCGGCGCAGGGAAGAGTACCCTGCTCAAGCTTATCTGTGGCATTGAGCGGCCAAGCGCCGGGAAAATCGTCTTTGGCGGGCACGATATTACGCGCCTGAAAAACCGGGAAGTGCCGTTTCTGCGTCGGCAGATCGGGATGATTTTCCAGGATCACCATTTGCTGATGGACAGGACGGTTTATGACAACGTGGCTATCCCGTTGATCATTGCCGGGGCCAGCGGTGACGACATTCGTCGCCGTGTTTCCGCAGCGCTGGACAAGGTAGGTCTGCTCGACAAAGCGAAGAGTTTTCCGATTCAGCTTTCCGGTGGTGAACAACAGCGCGTGGGTATTGCCCGCGCGGTAGTGAACAAACCTGCGGTACTGCTGGCGGACGAACCGACCGGTAACCTGGACGACGCCCTTTCCGAAGGGATTTTACGTCTGTTTGAGGAGTTCAATCGTGTTGGGGTCACCGTGTTAATGGCGACGCACGATCTGGGGCTGATTTCCCGGCGTTCGTACCGCATGCTGACTTTAAGCGATGGCCATTTGCATGGAGGCCTGGCGGGTGAATAAGCGTGATGCATTGAATCAAATGCGGCAATTTGGCAGCAAACTGGATCGTTTTCGTAAATCGGCGAGCGGTACCGGTGATGCGGGCCGTAACGCGCCGCGCCGTGGTAAAGGTGCGCCGAAAGTCAGTTCGCGTAAAACCAACGTTTTTAACGAACAGGTGCGTTATGCCTTCCAGGGCGCGTTACAGGACCTGAAAAGCAAACCTTTTGCCACGTTCCTGACGGTAATGGTGATTGCCATTTCCCTGACGCTGCCGAGTGTCTGCTATATGGTGTACAAAAACGTTAACCAGGCCGCCTCGCAGTATTATCCGTCACCGCAAATTACAGTCTATTTCGATAAGGCGCTGGATGACGACGCTGCGGCTCAGGTGGTAGGGCAGCTTCAGGCGGAGCAGGGTGTGGAGAAGGTCAACTACCTGTCCCGTGAGGATGCGCTCGGCGAGTTCCGCAACTGGTCTGGTTTTGGCGGCGCGCTGGATATGCTGGAAGAGAACCCGCTGCCTGCGGTGGCGGTGGTGATCCCCAAGCTCGACTTCCAGAGCACGAATGCGCTAAACACGCTGCGTGACCGTATTTCGAAACTGCACGGTATTGATGAAGTGCGGATGGACGACAGCTGGTTTGCCCGTCTTGCGGCGCTAACCGGGCTGGTTGGTCGGGTATCGGCAATGATTGGTGTGCTGATGGTAGCGGCGGTGTTCCTCGTTATCGGCAACAGTGTGCGTCTTAGCATTTTTGCCCGCCGCGATACGATCAACGTGCAAAAACTGATTGGCGCAACGGACGGTTTTATTCTGCGTCCTTTCCTGTACGGTGGAGCGCTGTTGGGCTTTAGTGGCGCCTTCCTGTCACTGATTCTTTCTGAGATTCTGGTGCTACGGCTCTCCTCTGCGGTGAGCGAGGTGGCGCAGGTATTCGGAACGAAGTTCGATCTGAACGGCCTGTCGTTCGATGAATGCCTGCTGTTGCTGCTGGTGTGCTCAATGATTGGCTGGGTTGCTGCCTGGCTGGCAACTGTGCAACATTTACGTCACTTTACTCCGCAGTAAAAAAAGTCTGATATACTCTTTCCCTGCAATGCAGTATTCCCGTCGCAGGGAAAGCGTATAGCGCATATCTCCTTTCCTTTGCCGCGGTTTTTCATTCTTATGTCACATTTTGTGCCTAATTTATTCACAATCCAGCCTGGAACTTGTGGATAAAATCACTGTCTGATACAAGAGTGGATGCTATTCTCGTTGCTCATTAACGCTGGCATGTGTGTTGCCTGATGGGGACAGACCGCCGCCAGTCGAATGTAATTTGAGAGGATTTGAATGACCAAAGAAATGCAAACTTTAGCTTTAGCCCCTGTTGGTAACCTGGAATCTTATATCCGGGCCGCTAACGCATGGCCGATGTTGACGGCTGATGAAGAAAGGGCACTGGCTGAAAAGCTGCATTACCAGGGCGATCTGGAAGCAGCTAAGAAGCTGATCCTGTCACACCTGCGCTTTGTTGTTCATATTGCTCGTAACTATTCGGGCTATGGTCTGCCGCAGGCGGATCTGATCCAGGAAGGTAATATCGGCCTGATGAAAGCCGTACGTCGCTTCAACCCGGAAGTGGGTGTGCGCCTCGTCTCTTTCGCCGTGCACTGGATTAAAGCTGAGATTCACGAATACGTGCTGCGTAACTGGCGTATTGTGAAAGTCGCGACCACGAAAGCACAGCGTAAGTTGTTCTTTAACCTGCGTAAAACCAAGCAGCGTCTGGGCTGGTTTAACCAGGACGAAGTGGAAATGGTTGCCCGTGAACTGGGCGTGACCAGCAAAGACGTGCGTGAAATGGAATCACGTATGGCGGCGCAGGACATGACTTTCGATATGTCGCCAGATGATGAATCTTCCGATAGCCAGCCTATGGCACCGGTACTCTATCTGCAGGATAAATCGTCTAACTTTGCGGATGGCATTGAAGACGACAACTGGGAAGAGCAGGCTGCTAATAAGCTGACGGATGCGATGCAGGGTCTCGACGAGCGTAGCCAGGCCATTATTCGTGCTCGCTGGTTGGATGAAGAGAACAAAACAACGCTGCAGGAACTGGCAGATCGTTACGGTGTTTCCGCTGAGCGTGTGCGTCAGTTGGAAAAGAACGCGATGAAGAAACTGCGTGCCGCGATCGAAGCGTAACGCTGTGCGTTAAAGAATGGGCCGGGTCAGCGAGAGCTACCCGGCTTTTTGTTTTCTGGCGTTCAGTTTTTTGCTTTCAGGGCCGGGGTTATATAGTCCGGATAAGGCGACGCCACCTCCGGAGTCAGGCAGGCCAGCAAGATCTGGAACGCCGATTCCATCTCTTCTTCCTCCATGGCGGCAAACCCCATCAACAACCCTTTCAACGGCTTATCGCCAGAGTAGTACCGCGACAGTGCCCGCACCAGAACACCTCGTTCATTCGCGCGCCTGGCAAGGGCAACATCATCACACTCTGCGGGCAGTGAAAGCACCAGATGCAGCCCGGCATTGTCGTTATATTCGCTCAGCGCCTCTTTACCCAGCGCCTCGACAATCAGGCTTGCCAGTCGGGCGCGTCGGCGGGCATAGAGCAGACGCATCCGTCGGATATGTGCCGTGTAATGCCCCTCGGTAATAAACTGCGCCAGCGCCTCCTGGTCCAGCAACCGGCCGCCGCGATACAGTTCTGCATGCGCCGTCTTTAACGCCTGCATCAGGGGACGCGGCAACACCAGATAACCCAGACGCAGACCGGGGTAGAGCGTTTTGCTGAATGTCCCGGTGTAGATAACCGGCGCGTCATCAACCAGTCCCTGGAGCGCGGGGATCGGCTGACCGGAAAAGCGAAATTCGCTGTCGTAATCATCCTCAACAATCCAGCTTCCCGTTTGCCGGGCGAGCGTCAGCAGGCGCTGGCGTCGCTCCAGGCTCATGACGCAGCCCAGCGGGTACTGATGAGAGGGGGTTACAAATATCAGCCTGGGTGGCGTGTTTCCGCTCTCCGGTGGCTGCATGCCGGAAAGATCGACGTCGATAGCCTGGAGTTCTACACCGTTCATCTTCAAAACGTTACGAATGCCCCAGTAGGCTGGCTCTTCAATCCATGCGCTATCGCCGGGGTTACACAACATGCGCGATACCAGATCGATGGCCTGGTGAATACCCTCAGTTATCAGGATTTGCCCGGCGCTACAGCGCACGGAGCGGGTAACGCGCAGATATTCCACCAGCGCCTGCTGCAATGCCTGGCTACCGCCTGCATCGCTGTAGGAGAGTTGGCTGGCCTGCGGTTTGCGGCTGATACGTGCCTGGATTTTACGAAACAGGGCATGTGGAAAGGCGCTGACATCGGGCACGCCGGGTAAAAATGCCCCCCACTGGCGTGAGCTGGCGCTGCTTTTTTGCAATAACGCCTGACCGCGTGAGGAAAGATGAGAAGGAAGATCGCCCGCACTGTGTCCGGCTGGCGACAGCGGCGCCGTGAGCAGGCTGTCCGGCACCGTCTGTGCCACAAAGGTGCCGCTTCCGGCACGGGAAACGACATATCCTTCCGCCACAAGCTGTTCGTAAACCGTCAGGACCGTGTTGCGCGAAAGGTGGAGTTCTGCGGCTAAATCCCGGCTCGGCGGCAGGCGGCTTTGCGGGGGCAGGCTCCCTTCGAGGATCGACAGGCGAATCGCGTTATATAATTTCTTATGCAGTTTGCCTTCGGTTTGTTCGTCCAGACGCAACTGCAGCAAATCACACACGAGCGAACGCAAATTGGATCCCTTAATTATTCAAAACTGGTACTCGATTATAGGACCGCTTGTGTCATTGTTGCAAAACAGGGTTGCTGCGAAATGAATCAATGACGGGGGAGTTTAAGGTGAAGAATAACGAATTACATCAACGCCGTTTACAGGCGACACCGCGTGGTATTGGCGTGATGTGCGGCTTCTATGCCGAGAAAGCAGAAAATGCCACTCTGTGGGATGTGGAAGGCAACGAAGTCATCGATTTCGCCGCCGGGATTGCGGTGCTTAATACCGGCCATCGCCATCCTAAAATTGTCGCAGCAGTGGAAAAACAGTTGCAGGCCTTTACCCATACGGCTTATCAGATTGTCCCTTACGAAAGCTACGTCTCGCTGGCGGAACGCATTAACGAACGCGTACCGGTAGAAGGCCCGGCCAAAACAGCCTTTTTCTCAACCGGGGCAGAAGCGCTGGAAAACGCGGTCAAAATCGCCCGCGCCTATACCAAACGTCCTGGTGTGATTACTTTCGGCGGCGGTTTCCACGGACGTACCTATATGACCATGGCGCTGACCGGCAAAGTGGCACCGTACAAAATCGGTTTTGGCCCGTTCCCTGGTTCCATTTTCCATGCGCAATTCCCGAATGCGCTGCACGGCGTCAGTACTGAAGACGCTATGAAAAGCCTGGATCGTATTTTTAAAGCGGATATCGCCCCCGATCAGGTTGCAGCCATTTTACTCGAGCCGGTACAGGGCGAAGGCGGCTTTAATATCGCGCCAGACGACTTTATGCAGGCGTTGCGTAAGTTGTGTGATACCCATGGGATTTTGTTGATTACCGATGAAGTGCAGTCCGGCTTTGCGCGTACCGGTAAACTCTTCGCGGTGGAACATTACAGCGTTAAACCTGACTTGATCACCATGGCGAAAAGCCTGGCGGGCGGCCTGCCGCTGTCAGCAGTGGCGGGGCGTGCGGAAGTGATGGACGCACCCGCGCCGGGGGGGTTAGGCGGTACTTATGCCGGTAACCCTCTGGCTGTTGCCGCTGCGCATGCCGTGATGGATGTGATTGAAGAGGAGAATCTCTGCGAACGCGCGAACCACCTGGGTAAGCATCTGGTTGAAGTGCTGACCAAAGCGAAAGCGGACTGTCCGTACATTGCGGATATTCGCGCCCAGGGTTCTATGGTGGCCGTGGAGTTTAACGATCCGCAAAGCGGTGAACCGTCGGCGGAATTCACTAAGCAGGTGCAGGATAAAGCTCTGGCCGCCGGGCTGTTGCTGTTGAGTTGCGGTGTCTACGGTAACGTGATTCGCTTCCTCTATCCGCTGACTATTCCGGAAGTTCAGTTCCGTAAAGCGCTGGATATTATCTACCAGTCACTGACCCACTAATTGACCTGATCAATGAAAGCCGCCGCCTGGCGGCTTTCTTACTCACTGTCATCCGCCTGTTATATAACCTTCAAAATTGTTGTTCCAAATTTTAGAAAATGGGGTATGTTTTAGCAGAGAATGCTGCCAAGACACGGGCGGCATCCGTGCTGGCTACTATCATATTCTTTGCTTATGACCGTCAGCAAAATAATGTGTCGAACAACAACATCACAACAAATGCAATCACCATAAACAATGGGGAATCTCAGGATGAATATGAAGGGTAAAGCGTTACTGGCAGGATGTGTCGCGTTAGCGATGAGCAACATGGCATTCGCGAAAGATATTAAAGTTGCTGTCGTGGGTGCGATGTCTGGCCCGGTTGCGCAATACGGTGATCAGGAGTTTACTGGCGCTGAGCAGGCTGTTGCTGATATCAATGCCAAAGGCGGTATCAAAGGCGACAAGCTGGTTATTACCAAATATGATGATGCGTGCGACCCGAAACAAGCCGTTGCAGTAGCGAACAAAGTGGTTAACGACGGCATCAAATACGTTATTGGTCACCTGTGCTCCTCTTCCACTCAGCCTGCGTCCGATATTTATGAAGACGAAGGTATTCTGATGATTACGCCAGCAGCGACCGCACCTGAGCTGACCGCTCGCGGTTATAAACTGACTCTGCGTACCACCGGTCTGGACTCTGATCAGGGCCCGACGGCTGCAAAATACATTCTGGAACACGTTAAACCGCAGCGCATTGCTGTTATTCACGATAAACAGCAGTACGGCGAAGGTCTGGCGCGTGCTGTGCAGGATGGCCTGAAAAAAGGCGGCGCGAACGTGGTGTTCTTTGACGGTATCACCGCTGGCGAGAAAGACTTCTCCACGCTGGTTGCGCGTCTGAAAAAAGAGAACATCGACTTCGTTTACTACGGTGGCTACCACCCGGAAATGGGCCAGATCCTGCGTCAGTCTCGTGCTGCCGGTCTGCAAACCAAATTCATGGGGCCGGAAGGCGTAGCGAACGTTTCCCTGTCTAACATCGCGGGCGATTCTGCCGAAGGCATGTTAGTAACCAAACCGAAAAACTACGATCAGGTTCCGGCGAACAAACCTATCGTAGACGCGATCAAAGCGAAGAAACAGGATCCGAGCGGCGCCTTCGTGTGGACCACCTACGCTGCGCTGCAGTCTCTGGCGGCTGGCCTGAACCAGTCCTCCGACCCGGCGGCTATCGCAACCTGGCTGAAAGGCAACACTGTTGAGACCGTTATGGGACCATTGTCCTGGGATCAGAAGGGTGACCTGAAAGGCTTTGAGTTTGGCGTGTTTACCTGGCATGCGAATGGTACCGCGACTGACGCGAAATAAACCCTGACCGTCGCCTTTCGCACCGCAAGTGTGTTGGCCGCGTCCGTTAACCCCGGTCACCTACCCATCTCCCTCTCCCCGTGGGAGAGGGGCGGGGTGAGGGCATCAGGCCGCACGGAGATAAATGCAAACGGCAACCCGAAGGTTGCCGTTTTTACATCTTTGCGCTTTCCCGGATGCGCTGCGCTTATCCGGTTACGCGTCTATATGCTTCACCCAGCCATCATTCTGCGCGGTAAAGCCCGTCGCCTGAGCGAATGCGGCCATCACGCTACGATCTTCTACGCCGGCTTCGGTAATCCACCAGGTGGTGACCGATGGATTATCGCGGATCACTTCTTCGAGCAAATATTGGCCAACACCGCGGCGACGGGTGACGTCACGTACGCGCAGGGAATCCAGTGCCGCCTGGGTACCACTCAGGGTTACGCGAACAGCGCCTAATAATCGGTCGTTAAAACGCGCCGCATAAATAAGGTGCGTTTCGTCAACTTCCAGCGATGCAGGGGAGTATTCCGGCCAGACTTTAGCTAAATCAATAAGATCCTGCTCGGTAAAACTTACCAGACGGATAATGGTCAATTTCATTCACAGCTTGTCCATGTCTCAAAAGATAACTGCAGTGTAAACAATTTCCTCTGACGTGGGCTGTTACTTTTTCATTTTTCGGTTTGCAGGCGATTACTTTTGAGGCTGGCGTTGCGGCAGATTTAAACATTAGGGATTGAAAAACAGGCAGCATTTTCCCCTGAAAGGTAGCGTTTTATTCCGCTCATTGTGCCATTATTTTATGCTGTAAACTGAACTTTTTTGGTTTATCTCCAGCGGAATTCAGAATATTATCTCTGCTTAATCGCCTGAAAAATAGAGTATTTAGTCTGGTTTTTGCCAAAAAACTGCGCTAAACCATTCATGGCACTGGTAAAAATAGCGTTGTCTATAAAAAGTACAGAATGCTTTTTAACCATAAAAAAACAATATATTTACACACGACATCACGAACGAGGATTTTAGAATGAGAAGGAACGCGAAGACATTAATCGCGGGGATGGTTGCACTTGCGATGTCTCACGCGGCCATGGCGAAGGATATAAAAGTTGCGGTTGTGGGGGCGATGTCCGGGCCGATTGCTCAATGGGGCGATATGGAGTTCAACGGTGCGCGCCAGGCCATCAAAGATATCAACGCTAAAGGCGGCGTTAAGGGCGACAAACTGGTCGCTGTGGAATACGACGACGCCTGTGACCCGAAACAAGCCGTTGCGGTGGCGAATAAAGTCGTTAACGACGGCATCAAATACGTTATTGGACATCTCTGCTCATCGTCAACGCAGCCTGCGTCTGACATCTACGAAGACGAAGGCATTTTGATGATCTCCCCCGGCGCGACCAATCCGGAACTCACCCAGCGCGGTTATCAGCACATTATGCGTACCGCAGGGCTGGACTCCTCTCAGGGGCCGACCGCCGCGAAATATATCCTCGGCACGGTGAAGCCGCAGCGTATTGCCATCATTCACGACAAGCAGCAGTACGGTGAAGGTCTGGCGCGTTCCGTTCAGGAAGGGCTGAAAGCTGGCGGTGCGAACATCGTTTTCTTTGACGGTATCACCGCCGGTGAGAAAGACTTCTCCGCGCTGGTTGCTCGCCTTAAGAAAGAAAATATCGATTTTGTCTACTACGGTGGTTATTACCCGGAAATGGGACAAATTCTGCGTCAGGCGCGTGCGAATGGCCTGCAGACTCAGTTTATGGGGCCGGAAGGCGTAGGTAACGCATCCCTTTCCAACATCGCGGGCGATGCGGCGGAAGGCATGCTGGTAACGATGCCGAAGCGCTACGATCAGGATCCGGCTAACCAGGCCATCGTCGATGCGTTAAAAGCCGAGAAGAAAGACCCGAGTGGTCCGTATGTCTGGATCACCTATGCCGCAGTGCAGTCTCTGGCGCAGGCAATGGAGCGTTCTGGCAGTAATGAACCGCTCGCGCTGGTGAAAGATTTAAAAGCTAACGGAGCTAAAACCGTGATTGGGCCGCTGAACTGGGATGAGAAAGGCGATTTGAAAGGATTTGATTTCGGAGTCTTCCAGTGGCACGCCGATGGTTCGTCCACGGTAGCCAAATAAGGCAACCACTCATCATACTTCGCGCCGCAGATGCGTTGGCTGCGTTTATCCATCCCCGGTCACGTACGATTTGTACGCTTCCGGGGATGAACAAACTTGCCGCCTTCCTGCAACTCGAATTATTTAGAGTGGGGGTTCAACATCCCGGCTTGTCGGGTTTAGAAAGGTTACGTTATGTCCGAGCAGTTTCTCTACTTCTTGCAGCAGATGTTTAACGGCGTGACGCTGGGAAGCACCTATGCATTGATCGCCATCGGTTACACCATGGTGTATGGCATTATCGGCATGATCAACTTCGCCCACGGCGAGGTCTATATGATCGGCAGTTATGTCTCCTTTATGATTATTGCCGCTTTGATGATGATGGGAATCGACGCCAGTTGGCTGTTGATTACCGCAGGCTTTGTCGGCGCTATCGTCATTGCCAGTGCTTATGGCTGGAGTATTGAGCGCGTGGCTTACCGCCCGGTGCGCAACTCCAAACGCCTGATTGCACTGATTTCCGCCATCGGGATGTCAATCTTCCTGCAAAACTATGTCAGCCTGACCGAAGGTTCACGTGACGTGGCGTTGCCGAGCCTGTTTAACGGCCAGTGGACGGTCGGTAGCAGTGATAATTTCGCGGCCACCATCACCACCATGCAACTGGTTATCTGGATCGTGACCTTTGTTTCGATGCTGGCCCTGACGGTGTTTATCCGTTATTCCCGCATGGGCCGCGCCTGTCGCGCCTGTTCAGAAGACCTGAAAATGGCGAGCCTGCTTGGCATCAATACTGACCGCGTGATTGCTCTGACCTTTGTGATTGGTGCAGCGATGGCGGCAGTGGCGGGCGTGTTGCTCGGTCAGTTCTATGGCGTAATCAACCCCTATATCGGCTTTATGGCGGGGATGAAGGCCTTTACCGCAGCGGTGTTGGGCGGGATCGGTAGCATTCCGGGTGCAATGATCGGCGGCCTGATTCTGGGCATCACCGAAGCACTCTCCTCGGCGTACCTGAGTACGGAATATAAAGACGTTGTGGCCTTTGCCCTGCTGATCGTCGTGCTGCTGGTGATGCCGACCGGTATCCTGGGTCGCCCGGAGGTTGAAAAAGTATGAAACCGATGCATTTTGCGATGGCATTGCTCTCCGCCGCCATGTTTTTCGTGCTGGCGGGCGTCTTTATGGGCGTGCAGTTAGAGCTGGATGGTACGAAGCTGGTGGTTAACACCGCAGCGAGCATTCGTTGGGAATGGGTGTTCATTGGCACGGCTGTGGTCTTTTTCTTCCAGTTGCTGCGTCCTGTTTACCAGAAGACGCTGAAAAACGTCTCAGGGCCGAAATTCATTCTGCCGGCGATCGACGGTTCGACCGTTAAACAGAAACTCTTCCTGGTGGCCCTGCTGGTGGCTGCCGTGGCATGGCCGTTTGTGGTGTCGCGCGGTACGGTGGATATCGCCACCATGACCATGATTTACATCATCCTCGGCCTTGGGCTGAATGTGGTGGTGGGGCTGTCCGGTCTGCTGGTGCTGGGTTATGGCGGTTTCTACGCTATCGGCGCCTATACCTTCGCGCTGCTTAACCACTATTATGGTCTCGGTTTCTGGACATGTCTGCCGCTGGCGGGCCTGGTGTCGGCGGCGGCAGGCTTCCTGCTTGGCTTCCCGGTACTGCGTCTGCGCGGAGATTACCTGGCGATTGTCACCCTCGGTTTCGGCGAAATCGTCCGTATCCTGCTGCTGAACAATACCGAAATTACCGGTGGCCCGAACGGGATCAGCCAGATTCCGAAGCCGACGCTGTTCGGTCTGGAGTTTAGCCGTACCGCGCGCGAGGGCGGTTGGGATACATTCAGCAACTTCTTTGGCGTGCCTTATGACCCCAGCGACCGTGTCGTCTTCCTCTATATGGTTGCGCTGCTGCTGGTCGTACTCACCCTGTTTGTGATTAACCGTCTGCTGCGTATGCCGCTCGGCCGTGCCTGGGAAGCGCTGCGTGAAGACGAAATTGCCTGCCGCTCTCTGGGCCTCAACCCGACTCGCATCAAACTGACTGCCTTCACTATCAGCGCCGCGTTTGCTGGTTTTGCCGGTACGCTGTTTGCCGCGCGCCAGGGTTTTGTCAGCCCGGAATCCTTCACCTTTGCCGAGTCTGCCTTTGTGCTGGCCATTGTGGTGCTGGGCGGTATGGGTTCGCAGTTTGCGGTTATCCTGGCAGCGATTCTGCTGGTGGTTTCCCGCGAGCTGATGCGCGATTTCAATGAATACAGCATGTTGATGCTGGGTGGATTGATGGTACTGATGATGATTTGGCGTCCTCAAGGCTTACTGCCGATGACCCGTCCGCAACTGAAACTGAAAAACGGTCAGGCAAAGGGAGAACAGGCATGAGTCAGCCATTGTTATCCGTAAACGGCCTGATGATGCGCTTTGGCGGCCTGCTGGCCGTCAACAATGTGGCGCTGGATTTACATCCGCAGGAAATCGTCTCGCTGATTGGTCCTAACGGTGCGGGAAAAACCACCGTCTTTAACTGCCTGACCGGTTTCTACAAACCGACGGGCGGCACCATTATGCTGCGTGACCAGCATCTGGAAGGGCTGCCGGGCCAGCAAATTGCCCGCATGGGCGTAGTGCGTACTTTCCAGCACGTACGTCTGTTCCGTGAAATGACGGTGATTGAAAACCTGCTGGTGGCACAGCATCAGCAACTGAAAACCGGTGTCTTCTCCGGTCTGCTGAAAACGCCATCTTTCCGCCGCGCGCAGAGTGAAGCACTGGATCGTGCTGCCATCTGGCTTGAGCGTATTGGTCTGCTTGAGCATGCCAACCGTCAGGCAAGTAACCTGGCCTATGGCGACCAGCGTCGTCTGGAGATTGCCCGTTGCATGGTGACGCAGCCGGAAATCCTGATGCTGGACGAACCGGCGGCAGGGCTGAACCCGAAAGAGACCAAAGAGCTGGACGAGTTAATCGTTGAGCTGCGTAACAACCACAACACCACCATCCTGCTCATCGAGCATGATATGAAGCTGGTGATGGGGATCTCCGATCGTATTTATGTCGTCAACCAGGGCACGCCACTGGCTAACGGTACGCCGGAAGAAATTCGTAATAACCCGGACGTGATCCGCGCATACCTTGGTGAGGCATAAGATGGAAAAAGTCATGTTGTCCTTTGACAAAGTTAGCGCCCACTACGGCAAAATCCAGGCGCTGCATGATGTCAGCCTGCATATCAATCAGGGAGAGATTGTCACCCTGATCGGTGCCAACGGCGCGGGTAAAACCACGTTGCTGGGAACCCTGTGTGGCGATCCGCGCGCAACCAGCGGTCGTATTGTGTTTGATGGCAAAGACATTACCGACTGGCAGACGGCGAAAATTATGCGCGAAGCGGTGGCGATTGTCCCGGAAGGGCGTCGCGTCTTCTCCCGTATGACCGTGGAAGAGAACCTGGCGATGGGCGGCTTCTTTGCCGATCGCGACCAGTTCCAGGATCGCATCAAGTGGGTCTACGAGCTGTTCCCGCGTCTGCATGAGCGTCGTATTCAGCGTGCGGGCACGATGTCCGGCGGTGAACAGCAGATGCTAGCAATTGGCCGTGCGCTGATGAGTCAGCCGCGCCTGCTGCTGCTGGACGAACCTTCTCTGGGTCTTGCGCCGATCATCATTCAGCAGATTTTCGATACTATCGAACAACTGCGTAAAGAAGGGATGACCATCTTCCTCGTCGAGCAGAACGCCAACCAGGCGCTGAAACTCGCCGATCGCGGCTACGTGCTGGAAAACGGTCATGTCGTGCTGGAAGATACCGGCGATGCGCTGCTGGCGAACGAAGCGGTGCGTAGCGCCTATCTGGGCGGTTAATAAAAGCGAAACGGCAGCCATCAGGCTGTCGTTTTTAGTGTTTCCTCCCTCTCCCCGTGGGAGAGGATCGGGGTGAGGGCATCAGGCCGCACATCCTAATATATTTTCCCCTCTGCTTTCATGAATCCATCATCTCTCTGACGTCTGGCTGTCACTTTATTGTAATTAAAAGGTTATTTTTCTGTCATTCGAGCATGTCATGTTACCTCGCGAGCATAAAACGCGTGATATCGCGCATCCGGCACAACAAGAGAGAAAACCGAATGACACCGTTACGACACACAGCTTTAGGACTGGCTCTTGGGTTGATCTTTGCAGGCAACGCAATGGCTGTCACGACAATCCCATTCTGGCATTCCATGGAAGGCGAGTTAGGCAAAGAAGTCGACTCCCTGGCGCAACGTTTTAACGATACCCACCCGGATTACAAAATTGTGCCGGTGTACAAAGGTAACTACGAGCAGAGCCTGAGTGCGGGTATCGCTGCGTTCCGTACCGGTAATGCGCCCGCTCTGCTGCAGGTTTACGAAGTGGGTACGGCGACCATGATGGCATCGAAAGCCATTAAGCCGGTCTATGAAGTATTTAAAGACGCGGGTATCAACTTTGATGAGTCTCAGTTTGTGCCGACCGTTGCCGGCTACTACACCGATTCTAAAACGGGTCACCTGCTGTCTCAGCCGTTCAACAGTTCCACGCCGGTGCTGTATTACAACAAAGATGCCTTCAAAAAAGCGGGCTTAGATCCGGAGCAGCCACCAAAAACCTGGCAGGATCTGGCTGCGTACACGGCCAAACTGAAAGCCACAGGGATGAAGTGCGGTTACGCCAGCGGTTGGCAGGGCTGGATTCAGATTGAAAACTTCAGCGCCTGGCACGGCCTGCCGGTTGCGACCAAAAACAACGGTTTCGACGGTACGGATGCGGTTCTGGAGTTCAACAAACCGGAGCAGGTGAAACACATCGCCATGCTCGAAGAGCTGAACAAGAAAGGGGATTTCAGCTACTTCGGTCGTAAAGACGAGTCTACCGAGAAGTTCTATAACGGTGACTGCGCGATTACTACTGCCTCCTCTGGCTCGCTGGCGGATATCCGTCATTACGCCAAATTTAACTACGGTGTAGGCATGATGCCTTACGACGCTGACGTGAAAGGCGCACCGCAGAACGCCATCATCGGCGGGGCCAGCCTGTGGGTTATGCAGGGCAAAGATAAGCCGACCTATACGGGTGTTGCGCAGTTCCTTGAGTTCCTGGCTAAACCGGAAATCGCTGCTGAATGGCACCAGAAAACCGGCTATCTGCCGATTACTACCGCTGCATATGATCTGACCCGTAAAGAAGGTTTCTATGACAAGAACCCGGGTGCGGACATCGCAACGCGTCAGATGTTGAACAAGCCGCCGTTGCCGTTCACTAAAGGTCTGCGTCTGGGCAACATGCCGCAGATTCGTACCATTGTGGATGAAGAGCTGGAAAGCGTCTGGACCGGTAAGAAAACGCCGCAGCAGGCCCTGGATTCGGCCGTAGAGCGTGGTAATCAGCTACTTCGCCGCTTCGAACAGTCGACTAAGTCTTAATAGCTTACCCCCTCACCCCGGCCCTCTTCCTTAAAGGGAGAGGGCGCAAACCCACCCCTCGCCCCTGTGGGAAGAGGGTTAGGGTGAGGGGAAAATACAACTCAGAGCATAACTATGTCCTCATCCCGTCCGGTGTTTCGTTCGCGCTGGCTGCCTTACCTGCTGGTCGCGCCTCAACTGGTTATCACCATTATTTTCTTTATCTGGCCTGCGGGCGAAGCGCTGTGGTATTCGGTTCAAAGCGTTGATCCGTTCGGCCTGTCGAGCCAGTTTGTTGGCCTGGATAACTTTGTAGCCCTGTTCCATGACAGCTATTACCTCGAGTCCTTCTGGACGACGATGCGTTTTAGCGCGCTGGTCACTTTTTTTGGTCTGTTCTCCTCCCTGTTCTTTGCCGCGCTGGTCGACAACGTGGTACGCGGCAGCCGTGTATACCAGACATTGATGCTGCTCCCGTATGCCGTCGCCCCGGCGGTCGCCGCTGTGTTGTGGATCTTTCTCTTCAATCCCGGTCGCGGTTTGATAACCCACGTTCTTGAACAATTTGGCTATAACTGGAACCACGCGCAAAATAGTGGGCAGGCCATGTTCCTGGTGGTTTTTGCTTCTATCTGGAAGCAGATTAGTTACAACTTTTTATTCTTCTTCGCAGCGCTGCAATCTATCCCCCGTTCCCTGGTGGAAGCCGCGGCGATTGATGGCGCAGGGCCGATTCGCCGCTTCTTTAAGCTGTCGCTGCCGCTGATTGCCCCGGTGAGTTTCTTCCTGCTGGTGGTCAACCTGGTGTACGCCTTCTTCGATACCTTCCCGGTGATTGATGCCGCGACGGCGGGCGGCCCGGTACAGGCAACGACCACGCTGATTTATAAGATTTACCGTGAGGGCTTTGCCGGTCTGGATCTGTCCGCATCCGCTGCACAGTCCGTGGTATTGATGTTCCTGGTGATCGTGCTGACGGTCGTTCAGTTCCGTTATGTTGAAAGCAAGGTACGCTACCAATGATTGAGAATCGTCCAGGGCTGACTTTTTTCAGCCACCTTCTGCTTATCCTGGGCATTGTGACGATCCTGTTTCCCCTGTATGTCGCCTTTGTGGCGGCAACGCTGGATAACAAAGCCGTTTTTGAAACGCCAATGACCCTGATTCCCGGCACGCACCTGCTGGAAAACATGAAAGCGATTTGGATTAACGGCGTGGGGGCTAACAGTGCGCCGTTCTGGCTGATGATGCTTAACAGCTTCATCATGGCGTTCTCCATTACCGTGGGGAAAATCGCCGTTTCGATGCTATCCGCTTTTGCCATCGTCTGGTTTCGTTTCCCGCTGCGTAACCTCTTCTTCTGGATGATTTTTATCACCCTGATGCTGCCGGTTGAAGTGCGTATCTTCCCGACGGTGGAAGTGATTGCGAACCTGAAAATGCTCGACAGCTACACCGGGTTAACGCTACCGCTGATGGCTTCCGCTACGGCGACATTTCTGTTTCGCCAGTTCTTTATGACGCTTCCCGATGAACTGATGGAAGCGGCACGTATTGATGGTGCCTCGCCGATGCGCTTTTTCTGGGACATCGTGCTGCCGCTATCAAAAACCAATCTGGCGGCGCTGTTTGTCATTACCTTTATATACGGCTGGAACCAATATTTGTGGCCTCTGCTTATCATCAGCGACGTCAATCTGGGCACGGCTGTTGCGGGCATTAAAGGCATGATTGCCGTAGGTGAGGGCTCAACACAATGGAACCAGGTGATGGCGGCAATGCTGCTCACGCTGATTCCCCCGGTGGTTATCGTTTTTGCCATGCAGCGTGCCTTTGTGCGTGGCCTCGTCGACAGTGAGAAATAAGATGGCAGGATTAAAATTACAGGCCGTAACCAAAAGCTGGGATAACGGCAAAACGCAGGTTATCCAGCCGCTGACGCTGGACGTGGCGGACGGCGAATTTATTGTAATGGTGGGGCCATCCGGTTGCGGAAAGTCGACGCTGCTCCGCATGGTCGCTGGCCTTGAGCGCGTCAGCACGGGCGATATCTGGATTGATAGCCAGCGCGTGACGGAAACGGAGCCGAAAGATCGCGGTATTGCGATGGTGTTCCAGAACTATGCGCTCTACCCGCATATGAGCGTGGAAGAGAACATGGCCTGGGGGCTAAAAATTCGCGGCATGGGTAAAGAGCACATTGCCGAGCGCGTAAAAGAGGCGGCCCGTATTCTGGAGTTGGATGGTCTGTTAAAGCGCCGTCCGCGCGAATTATCCGGCGGCCAGCGTCAGCGTGTGGCGATGGGGCGTGCCATTGTGCGCGATCCGGCGGTGTTTCTCTTTGATGAACCGCTATCAAACCTTGATGCGAAACTACGCGTCCAGATGCGGCTGGAACTGCAGCATTTACATCGTCGCCTGAAAACGACGTCGCTCTACGTAACCCACGACCAGGTAGAGGCAATGACGCTGGCGCAGCGCGTGATGGTGATGAATAAAGGGGTGGCGGAACAGATCGGCACACCTGTAGAGGTGTACGAAAAACCGGCCAGCCGCTTTGTGGCGAGTTTTATCGGTAGCCCGGCGATGAACTTGCTGGATGGGCGTATCAGTCACACCGGTACCCATTTTGAATTGGATAGCGGCATGGCCCTGCCCATTAACTGGTACTACCGGGGCTATGCCGGGCGTAAAATGACATTGGGTATCCGCCCGGAACATATTGCGTTAAGCTCACAGTCCGCAGGTGGCGTACCGCTGGTGATGGATACGCTTGAGATGCTTGGCGCAGACAACCTGGCCCACGGTCGCTGGGGCGACCATAAGCTGGTGGTGCGCCTTGCACATCAGGACAGACCGAAGCAGGGCAGTACGCTATGGCTGCATTTGCCGGAGAATCACCTGCACCTTTTTGACGGTGAAACAGGACAACGTGTATGAGCAACTGGCCTTACCCCCACGTCGCCGCCCATCGTGGCGGTGGTAAACTCGCCCCGGAAAATACGCTGGCGGCAATTGATGTGGGCGCTCGCTACGGTCACACGATGATCGAGTTCGATGCGAAGTTGTCGAAAGACGGGCATATTTTTCTGCTGCATGACGATAATCTCGAGCGCACCAGCAATGGCTGGGGTGTTGCCGGGCATCTGGAATGGAACGATCTGCTGAAAGTAGACGCAGGCGGCTGGTTTGGCGGCGAATTCAAAGGTGAACCGCTGCCGCTGCTGTCGCAGGTTGCCGACCGCTGTCGTCAGTACGGCATGATGGCGAATATCGAGATTAAACCGACGACCGGCACTGGCTCGCTGACGGGCAAAGTGGTGGCACTGGCGGCGCGCGAACTCTGGGCTGATATGCCGACACCGCTGCTGTCGTCGTTTGAAATTGATGCGCTGGAGGCGGCGAAAGCGGCGGCACCGGAACTACCGCGGGGGTTGCTGCTGGATGAATGGCGCGATGACTGGCGGGAGCTGACCACCCGTCTGGAATGTTTCTCCATCCATCTTAATCACACGCTTCTTGATGAAGAACGCGTGGATATGCTGCGGGATGCCGGGTTACATATTCTGGTTTATACCGTCAATCGCCCGCAGCGTGCGTCTCAACTGCTACGCTGGGGCGTTGATTGCATCTGTACCGACAACATTGAAGTCATCGGGCCAGATTTTCAGCCTTAAGGCGTAACGGTTTTTAGCGGGATATTCGCTTGCGGCGTGCTGGTATGGTTTTGATTCAGCATGCTGCTGCCGGCCTGGTTAGCGGGCAGCATATGTTGCTGCTGACCCAGTGTCGCATCGTTGTTAACGCTTTGGTTCAACATGCCGCCGTTTGTATTGGGGAGCATCTGCTGGGTACCCGGATCGAGCTCCCCCGGCTGCGCCTGCCTTACCCGCTGGGAATTATTATTAATCTGCGCTTCCAGATGCTGCTGTTGCAGGCGCGTTTGCGTCTGCAAATTCTGATTTAACATCCCTTTTTGCTGCTGTTGCTGATTAAGCATTTGCGTCTGCATTCGCTGCTGACTCGGTATCTGATAACCCGGTTGGTTCGGGTTATTGGTGGTATTGAGCGGCTGTGCGAAAGCGGCCAATGGCAAGAACGCGGCCAGAATAAATAGTCGTTTCATCATCTTCTCCTCCTTCTGAAGGTTCTTCTAAGTTTACTCCGTTTCACGCACTACGATGATCTTTTAGGAGTTCTGAACCAGACTTAAGCGGGGACTGTAGCCCCTTCTCAGGAGAACGACGATGATGAAACAGAAGTTTGCGCGTTGGGTGGCAATAGCCGCTCTGATGGCGGGAGGATGTTTTAGCGTTGCGGCGGCACCTCCGCCCGTTGCGGCACCGGCCCCGGTGTCGTATGGCGTTGAGGCGGATGTCTTTCATCCGGTTCGTGCGAAACAGGGGATGGTGGCGTCCGTTGACGAAACCGCAACCCGTGTTGGCGTCGATATCCTCAAACAGGGGGGCAACGCCGTGGATGCCGCCGTGGCGGTTGGCTATGCGCTGGCCGTAACGCACCCGCAGGCCGGTAATCTCGGTGGCGGCGGGTTTATGATGATCCGTACCAAAGATGGCAAAACGACCGCAATTGATTTTCGTGAAATGGCCCCGGCAGCAGCAACGCGCGATATGTTTCTTGACGACCAGGGCAACCCGGACAGCAAAAAGTCTCTCACCTCACACTTAGCTTCCGGTACGCCGGGCACAGTGGCGGGCTTTTCGCTGGCGCTGGAAAAATATGGCACATTGCCCCTGAATAAAGTCGTACAGCCGGCCATTAAGCTGGCAAAGCAGGGCTTCGTGGTGAATGACGCCCTGGCTGACGATCTCAAAACCTATGGCAGTGAAGTGCTGCCAAACCATGAAAACAGTAAAGCCATTTTCTGGAAAGACGGCGAGCCGCTGAAAAAGGGCGACAAACTGGTTCAGGCGAACCTGGCAAAGAGCCTGGAGATGATTGCTGAAAAAGGGCCGGACGCATTCTATAAAGGCTCGATTGCCGATCAGATTGCTCAGGAGATGAGTAAAAACGGCGGGCTGATCACGAAAGAAGATTTGGCCAATTACAAAGCCGTCGAGCGCACCCCCATCAGCGGCGACTATCGCGGCTACCAGGTTTTCTCCATGCCGCCGCCCTCTTCCGGGGGGATCCATATCGTGCAGATCCTCAATATTCTTGAGAACTTTGACCTCGCAAAATATGGCTTCGGCAGCGCGGATACTTTGCAGGTAATGGCGGAGGCGGAAAAATACGCCTATGCCGACAGGTCTGAATATCTTGGCGATCCGGATTTTGTGAAGGTGCCCTGGCAGGCGCTGACCAACAAGGATTATGCAAAATCGCTGGCTCAGCAAATCGACGTCAATAAAGCGAAGCCATCGAGCCAGATTCGTCCGGGCAAGCTTGAGCCCTACGAGAGTAACCAAACAACGCACTATTCGGTGGTGGATAAAGACGGTAATGCCGTCGCGGTGACCTACACCCTCAACACAACCTTTGGTAGTGGGATTGTGGCGGGAAATACTGGCATCCTGATGAACAACGAAATGGATGATTTCTCGGCCAAACCTGGCGTGCCGAATGTCTATGGGCTGGTGGGGGGCGATGCGAATGCGGTGGGGCCGGGCAAGCGTCCGCTCTCTTCCATGTCGCCGACTATCGTGGTCAAAGACGGGAAAACCTGGCTGGTTACGGGGAGTCCTGGCGGTAGCCGAATCATCACAACTGTGCTGCAAATCGTGGTAAACAGCATCGATTTTGGGATGAACGTCGCCGAGGCGACCAACGCCCCGCGCTTTCATCATCAGTGGCTGCCGGATGAGCTGCGCGTCGAAAAAGGCTTTAGCCCGGACACCCTCAAGCTGCTTGAGCAGAAAGGGCAGAAGGTTGTTGTGAAAGAGGCGATGGGCAGTACGCAGAGCATTATGGTTGGCCCGGACGGCACGCTGTACGGTGCGTCTGACCCGCGTACGGTGGATGATTTAACGGCGGGATATTAACTTTCTCAATCCCCTCTTCCTGAAAGGGAGAGGGGATGGGTTGAGCGGTTTGTTAATCGTGGAGGCTTACTGTTTTATCCGTGCCATAAAATAGGCATCCACGTATTCGCCGTTGCGCAGGGCGAAGCGCTTTCCGGTTCCTTCAATTTCAAAACCAAACTTCTGATACAACGTCAGCGCCGGCGCATTATCAACGAAGACGGTCAATTCAATACGTTCTATTCGCAGCCAGTTGTCGCACAGGTTCACCATTTCGCGCATTAACGCGCTGCCTACGCCACGCCCATGCTTTTCCGCTGAAACGCCAATTCCAAAGGTGGCAACGTGGCCGCGCCGGGGATTTTCCATGATATCCAGAGCCAGGTGTCCGACGACCTCTTCGTCAAGACAGGCAACGAGGTGGCGTCGGCCTGGTTTGACGGCGGCCCTTTCTTGCCACATCGCCATGGAAGGATGAGGAATTTGTAGCGTGTCGTGATACACCCCAGGATGTGAATTGATGTGGCGTAATGCTTCTGCATCGCTGGCTTCAATATGGCGTATCACAATGTCACTCATTCCTTTTTCCTCTTTTAGTGAAATATCCTCTTCAACATCACGAAGTTTACAAAGTGCGTCAACTGCCATTTTTTGCAAAAAAGGGTAGACAAGTGCGAATGATAATGATTATTATTGCCATGCGTTCAGGGAAACCGATGCGGTAATCCTGAAAGCACGACATTGCTCACATTGCTTCCAGTATTTCTTAGCCAGCCGGGTGCTGGCTTTTTTTTAACTGCGTTTTCCCTCAGCCTTTTTGCTTGCGCCCTCCGTGGTGGTGTCGAGCACCAGCCCCACAACGTTCGTCTGCTCCTGTCGTGGGGCACGCAGTTCCGCCTGGCCTGTAAAGGTGCCGCCCTGTTTTATGCTCAGCGTGCGATAAACCAGCGTGCCGGTTAGCGTACCGTTTTCGGCAATATCTACCGCATCGCCCGTACACTGGCCTGTCACGGCGCCGTCGATAATCAATTGCTGGCAGTTAATGTTGCCTTCGACCCGTCCTTCACGCATGACGTTGACCAGACTCTCTTTCACGTCGATATCACCCCGTACGCTGCCGTAAACGTACACCGGGCTGGATGAAGCAATATTGCCTTCAAGATGAACATCACGGGCAATCACCGTAGATGTTTCCGTCTCGGCCTGGTGTTGATTAACGGTAGAAGGGGTGGCAGCTATCGCGCCGGGGTTTTCGCTGTTTTTATGTTTTTTGAACATGCCTGTTATGAATCCTCTCAGGATAAAAGCGCTAAAGGTGGCAAAGGCCAGCAGTCCTGCGTAACGCGCCAGCGAGGATGCGCCGACGCACCAGGCCAAAAGCGCAAACAGCCAGACCAGAAGGGTGAGGTTTAGCAGGAGATATTTTCTGTCCATGCATACTTCCCTGAGCCGCTTTCCATGGCAGCCAGCCCGATGCGTGGCTGACCCGTTATTGTGAGAAACATCCTGCTTTTCGCGGCACTTTTATCGGCAATTTGGTCAATGAGATCAAGACGTGTCAGAGGATTTTAAGAATGGAAGTGGTTGTTTATTCTGCTTTTATAATCACGGTAAATGCATCGTAAGTTCAGAATGATTTGGCTGTATGTCTTGTTCGTTGATGACAGTGGTTTTTATCGGTGGGCGTCTTGCGCTAAGGTTTAAGGCTGCGACGCTAAACAAGGACAGCATTATGACTCTGCATTGCGCATTTATCGGCTTTGGTAAAAGCACCACCCGCTACCACCTCCCTTACGTTCTGAATCGCAAAGATACCTGGCATGTGGCGCATATCTTTCGCCGCCATGCGAAACCGGAAGAACAGCATCCGCAGTATCAGCATATTCACTTCACCAGCGATCTTGATGAGGTGCTCAATGATCCGCAGGTCAGGCTGGTCATCGTTTGTACCCACGCGGACAGCCATTTTGAGTACGCGAAACGGGCGCTGGAAGCCGGGAAAAACGTGCTGGTAGAAAAGCCATTCACGCCAACGATTGCCGAAGCCGTCACCCTCTTTGAACTGGCAAAAAGCAAAGGCCTGACCGTCACGCCGTATCAGAATCGCCGCTTTGACACCTGTTTTTTGATGGCCAAAAAAGCCATTGAGAGCGGCAAGTTAGGTGAAATTGTTGAAGTGGAGAGCCACTTCGATTACTACCGCTCGGTTGCAGAAACGAAACCTGGCCTGCCGCAGGACGGATCCTTCTACGGGCTTGGCGTGCATACGATGGATCAAATTATTTCACTGTTTGGTCGCCCGGACCATGTGGCGTATGACATTCGTAGCCTGCGCAACAAGGCCAACCCGGATGACACCTTTGAAGCGCAGCTCTTTTATGGCGATCTGAAAGCCATCGTAAAAACCAGCTATCTGGTCAAAATCGACTATCCGAAGTTTATTGTCCACGGGACCAGAGGATCATTTATCAAGTACGGCATCGACCAGCAGGAGACCAGCCTGAAGGCCAATATCATGCCTGGTGAAGCGGGATTTGCGGCAGATGACAGTATCGGCGTGCTGGAGTATGTGAATGACGCGGGTGAAACGGTGCGTGAGGAGCTGAAACCGGAAATTGGTGACTATGGCCGGGTCTATGATGCGCTCTATGCCACGTTGACCACCGGGGCGGATAATTACGTCAAGGAATCTGATGTTCTGACCAACCTGGAGATCCTGGAGCGCGCCTTCGAACAGGCCTCTCCCTCTACGGTAACCCTCGCAAAATAAGTGGTCTTAAGGTTAAAAAAGTCGTTCATTTTTTTTGAACAGAGGAGTCAATTTTCACCCTCTATGATTGGTCAGCGATCGGGTCCACACTTACTCCATCGAAACGAACATGAGGGTGAAAACATGATTTATTTACGCAAAGCAAACGACCGTGGCCACGCAAATCATGGCTGGCTTGACTCCTGGCATACCTTTTCGTTTGCCAACTATTACGATGCAAACTTTATGGGTTTTTCTGCACTGCGCGTGATTAACGACGACGTGATCGATGCCGGGCAGGGGTTTGGCACCCATCCCCATAAAGATATGGAAATCCTGACGTATGTACTGCAAGGCGCGGTCGAACATCAGGACAGCATGGGCAATAAAGAACAGGTTCCGGCGGGTGAGTTCCAGATCATGAGCGCTGGCACCGGCGTGCGGCACTCTGAGTACAACCCCAGCGCCACTGAACCGCTGCGTCTGTACCAGATCTGGATTATTCCAGAAGAAAATGGCATCACGCCGCGTTACGAACAACGCCGCTTTGATGCAACGCAGGGCCGCCAACTGGTGCTGTCGCCGGATGCTCGCGACGGTTCGCTGAAAGTGCATCAGGACATGGAGCTTTATCGCTGGGCGCTGTTGAAAGATGAGCAGTCTGTGTATCAGGTTTCCGCAGACCGCAAAATCTGGATTCAGGTGGTGAAAGGTGAGGTATCCATTAACGGCACGAAAGCGACCACCAGCGATGGCCTGGCCATCTGGGACGAGCAGGCTCTGTCCATTCATGCTGATAGCGACAGCGAAATTTTACTTTTCGACCTGCCGCCAGTTTGATCGGGCTTAAATAAATGACGCAACCTTCTGGTTAACACCAGAAGGTTGCGTGCTGTCCGTGATAAACTGGCCTGATGTTTCCCCGTTTATCAATTCAGGACGATGAAAAAGAAAAGACCCGTACTTCAGGATGTGGCCGATCGCGTTGGCGTGACCAAAATGACGGTCAGCCGATTTTTACGCAACCCGGAGCAAGTCTCCGTGGCGCTTCGGTCTAAAATAGCGGCTGCACTTGATGAACTGGGCTACATTCCGAATCGGGCTCCGGATATTCTCTCCAATGCCACCAGCCGTGCGGTTGGCGTGCTGCTTCCCTCTTTAACCAACCAGGTGTTCGCAGAAGTCCTGCGCGGCATCGAAAGCGTGACGGATGCGTTTGGCTATCAAACCATGCTGGCGCACTTCGGCTATAAGCCTGAGCTGGAAGAAGAGCGGCTTGAATCGATGCTGTCGTGGAATATTGACGGCCTTATCCTCACTGAACGTACCCATACGCCTCGCACGCTGAAAATGATTGAAGTGGCGGGTATCCCTGTTGTTGAACTGATGGACAGCAAGTCGCCTTGCCTGGACATCGCCGTTGGCTTCGACAACTTTGAAGCGGCGCGGCAGATGACGGCGGCCATTATTGAACGTGGTCATCGCCGGGTGGCCTACCTGGGCGCACGTCTCGACGAACGTACTATCATCAAACAGAAGGGGTATGAGCAGGCGATGCTTGATGCGGGTCTGACGCCATACAGCGTGATGGTAGAACAGTCCTCGTCCTATACCGCGGGCATTGAGCTTATGCGGCAGGCGCGTCGCGAATACTCGCAACTGGACGGAATTTTTTGCACCAACGATGACCTTGCGGTCGGCGCGGCGTTCGAATGCCAGCGTTTGGGGCTGAAAGTTCCTGATGATATGGCGATCGCCGGGTTCCACGGTCACGACATTGGCCAGGTAATGGAGCCGCGTCTGGCGAGCGTCCTTACGCCGCGTGAACGTATGGGGCGTATTGGCGCAGAACGCCTGCTGGCGCGCATTCGTGGTGAATCTGTTACGCCAAAATTGTTAGATTTAGGTTTCACATTGTCACCGGGTGGATCTATTTAGTCTGACAAATTTGAAGTAGCTCACACTTATTCACTTCTGGCACGAATGGTTATTGCTTATCCATTACCCCGGCAGGACAATGTTACCGATAACTGTTACCCGTAACAATTCACTTTGTACCTGTGGGAGCTACGCTTTGAGCACGACTAACCATGATCACCACGTCTATGTCCTGATGGGCGTATCTGGCAGTGGTAAATCCGCTGTCGCCAGTGAAGTGGCGCATCAACTCCATGCCGCGTTTCTTGACGGCGACTTCCTTCATCCACGCGCCAACATCATGAAAATGGCCGCAGGCGAGCCGTTGAATGACGATGACCGTAAACCCTGGTTGCAGGCGCTCAACGATGCGGCCTTTGCAATGCAGCGCACCAACAAAGTGTCGCTGATTGTCTGTTCGGCGCTGAAAAAGCGTTACCGCGACCTGCTGCGTGACGGCAACCCTAATCTCTCCTTTATCTACCTGAAAGGGGACTTCGATGTTATCGAAAGCCGCCTGAAAGCGCGTAAAGGCCACTTCTTTAAAACGCAAATGCTGGTGACCCAGTTTGAAGCCCTGGAAGAGCCGGGTGCGGATGAGCGCGACGTACTGATCGTTGACATTGACCAGCCCCTGGAAGGTGTTGTCGCCAGCACAATTGAAGTGATTAACAAATAAAGGCAGTTTGTTGTGAGTACATTGACGCTTGTTTTAACAGCAGTTGGCTCTGTGTTGCTGCTGCTGTTTTTAGTCATGAAAGCGCGTATGCATGCTTTCGTTGCTTTGATGGTGGTTTCTATTGGTGCAGGGCTTTTTTCCGGTATGCCGTTGATCAAGATTGCGGCGACCATGGAAAAAGGGATGGGCGGGACGCTGGGCTTCCTCGCCATCGTGGTGGCTTTAGGGGCGATGTTCGGCAAAATTCTGCATGAGACCGGCGCGGTCGATCAGATTGCCGTGAAGATGCTCAAATCTTTTGGTCACAATCGCGCGCATTTCGCGATTGGCCTGGCGGGGTTGATTTGCGCGCTGCCGCTGTTCTTTGAAGTGGCGGTGGTGTTGCTGATAAGCGTTGCCTTCTCTATGGCGCGCCATACCGGCACTAACCTTGTGAAGCTGGTGATTCCGCTGTTTGCGGGCGTGGCGGCAGCCGCAGCGTTTCTGCTGCCTGGGCCTGCGCCGATGCTGCTGGCTTCCCAGATGCACGCCGACTTTGGCTGGATGATCCTGATTGGGCTGTGCGCTGCCGTTCCTGGAATGCTGATCGCCGGGCCGCTGTGGGGCAACTTTATCAGCCGCTATGTCGCGCTGCATATCCCCGACGACATCACTGAGCCGCATCTGGGCGAGGGTAAAATGCCCTCATTCGGCTTTAGCCTGTCGCTGATTCTGCTGCCGCTGGTACTGGTGGGGCTGAAAACTATCGCTGCACGTTTTGTGGCAGAGGGTTCGGACCTTTACAACTGGCTGGAGTTTATCGGTCACCCGTTCACCGCGATTCTGGTGGCTTGCCTGGTGGCAATCTACGGTCTGGCGATTCGCCAGGGCATGGCGAAAGACCGGGTCATGGAGATCTGCGGTCAGGCATTGCAGCCTGCCGGGATTATCCTGCTGGTGATTGGTGCGGGCGGTGTATTCAAGCAGGTGCTGGTGGATTCCGGTGTTGGCCCGGCGCTGGGCGAAGCGCTGACTGGTATGGGGCTGCCGATTGCCGTGACCTGTTTCGTGCTGGCAGCCGCCGTGCGCATTATTCAGGGGTCGGCGACCGTTGCCTGTTTGACGGCGGTGGGTCTGGTGATGCCGGTGATTGAGCAACTGCATTTTTCCGGTGCGCAACTGGCGGCCTTGTCGATTTGTATCGCGGGTGGTTCCATTGTGGTGAGCCATGTGAATGATGCGGGTTTCTGGTTGTTCGGTAAGTTTACCGGCGCCACCGAAGCACAGACGCTGAAAACCTGGACGTTAATGGAAACGATTCTGGGCACCACAGGGGCGATTGTCGGGATGATTGCGTTTACGTTGTTGAGTTAAGAATTGCAGGGAGACGGTGCGGTCTGATGCCCTCACCCCGGCCCTCTCCCACGGGGAGAGGGAGCAAACACCAAAAACGGCAACTCAGGTTGCCGTTTTGCTTTTGTTCCCGTTGCCGTTTTGCTTTTACCTAGCCCTTCATCCACAGGCGGATGCCGTCCAGGAACATCTGGGTTGCGAGCATCACCAGAACCAGCCCCATTAAACGCTCCAGCGCGTTCACCCCTTTCTCGCCGAGCAAACGCAGGAACAGCGATGATTGCAGCAAGATCGCCACGGTACCGCCCCAGGCTATCAACAGGGCAATCACCAGATGGCCCATCTGATTAGGGTACTGGTGTGAAAGCAGCATCAGGGTGGCAAGCAGCGTTGGCCCGGCCACCAGCGGAACCGCCAGCGGTACGATAAACGGTTCTTCACCCGCCGGCAGCCCCATGCTGCTGCCGGACTCGCTGGGGAAAATCATCTTAATGGCGATCAGAAACAGGATGATGCCGCCGGAAATCGAAACCGTTTCGGCACGTAGGTTGAGAAACGCCAGAATATTTTCGCCCGCGAAGAGGAAAACCAGCATCAGCACCAGTGCGATGAGCAGCTCGCGAATCATGATTTTTCGGCGGCGCTTCGGCTCAGTATGCTTGAGTACTGACATAAATATCGGCAGGTTCCCGAGAGGGTCCATAATCAGGATCAACAACACTGCCACCGAAATGATTTCGCTCATTATCAATTACCCATTTTGCCGCTGATTAGCGGTATTTCTGATGGCTTGCCCATCATTGATTAATTTCACTTGCGACTTTGCGTGCATTTTGTAAGGTGGACTATTAGCGCCAGTTGGATACTGGCTCGCACTAACAGCACACACCTTCGCAGGAAATACGCTATGAAAAATGTTGGTTTTATCGGTTGGCGCGGAATGGTCGGCTCCGTACTCATGCAACGCATGGTAGAAGAGCGCGACTTCGACGCCATTCGCCCGGTCTTCTTTTCAACTTCCCAGCTTGGTCAGGCAGCCCCGACGTTCGGCGGTAAGTCTACCGGTACGTTGCAGGACGCATTCGATCTGGAAGCGCTGAAGGCCCTCGACATCATTGTCACCTGCCAGGGCGGCGATTATACCAACGAAATTTATCCAAAGCTTCGTGAAAGCGGCTGGCAGGGTTACTGGATCGATGCTGCCTCTTCTCTGCGTATGAAAGATGACGCCATCATCATTCTTGACCCGGTGAACCAGGCTGTCATCACCGACGGTCTGAACAAAGGCATCAAAACCTTCGTTGGCGGCAACTGTACTGTCAGCCTGATGCTGATGTCACTGGGCGGTCTGTTCTCCAATGATCTGGTTGAATGGGTTTCTGTGGCGACGTATCAGGCGGCTTCCGGCGGTGGTGCGCGTCATATGCGTGAACTGCTGGCGCAAATGGGGCAACTGCACGGCCTCGTGGCTGCTGAACTGGCAGATCCGGCGTCTGCCATCCTCGATATCGAACGCAAAGTCACCCAGCTTTCCCGCAGCGGCGAACTGCCTGTCGACAACTTCGGCGTGCCGTTGGCAGGCAGCCTGATTCCGTGGA
This sequence comes from Phytobacter sp. SCO41, assembly GCF_003073275.1. NCBI lineage: Bacteria > Pseudomonadati > Pseudomonadota > Gammaproteobacteria > Enterobacterales > Enterobacteriaceae > Phytobacter > Phytobacter sp. SCO41. The sequence continues at coordinate 382,137 of NZ_CP027225.1, forward strand.
TCGACAAACAGCTCGATAACGGCCAAAGCCGCGAAGAGTGGAAAGGCCAGGCTGAAACCAACAAGATTCTGGGCACAACCACCACGATTCCGGTTGATGGCCTGTGTGTCCGCGTTGGCGCACTGCGCTGCCACAGCCAGGCATTTACCATTAAATTGAAAAAAGATGTGTCTATCCCGACCATCGAAGAGCTGCTGGCGGCCCATAACCCATGGGCGAAAGTGGTGCCGAACGACCGTGAAATCACCATGCGCGAACTGACGCCTGCGGCGGTAACCGGCACGCTGACGACCCCTGTAGGGCGTCTGCGTAAGCTGAATATGGGGTCGGACTTCCTCTCCGCATTCACCGTAGGGGACCAGCTCCTGTGGGGCGCAGCGGAGCCGCTACGCCGCATACTACGCCAACTGGCGTAATCAAAAATTTATTTAAAAAGGGGTGCTTGTCACCCCTTTTTTTTGCGTATTAACGGAGTGTACGCAGATGTTGATATTTTTCTCGGGAGTCAGATAAAGCGTTGGCTATGCTTTAAGTGGGGTGTTTACGCATCTTGCCTGAAGGTGGGACGGAGCAGAGAGGATGCACATTATGTGCTTGCGCCGTTCAGGTCAAAAAGAATGTCACAGCTGGGCGTATAACCTTGCCGGGAAGGTGTGACAGAGACAACAAGGATTAAACCATGTCTGTTTTTGTAGATAGAGACGTGATTAATGCGCTAATTGAAGGCCATTTTGCAGACCCCTTTTCCGTACTCGGCATGCACCAGACGGAAGCCGGGCTGGAAGTTCGCGCATTATTACCTGATGCGACCGAGGTCTGGGTAATCGAACCCAAAACCGGGCGCAAAGTGGGCAATCTGGATTGCCTTGATTCACGTGGTTTCTTTAGTGGCGTTATGCCGCGCCGCAAAAACCCCTTTCGCTACCAGTTAGCCGTTATCTGGCATGGCCAGCAAAATCTTATCGACGATCCTTACCGCTTTGGTCCATTGATTCAGGATATGGACGCCTGGCTGCTTTCCGAAGGTACCCACCTCAGGCCTTACGAAACGCTGGGCGCACATGCCGATACGATGGACGGCGTGACCGGGACTCGCTTCTCTGTCTGGGCGCCAAACGCCCGCCGTGTTTCCGTGGTCGGGCAATTCAATTACTGGGATGGTCGCCGCCATCCGATGCGCCTGCGTCGTGAAAGCGGTATCTGGGAGCTTTTCATTCCGGGGGCGCACAACGGCCAGCTCTATAAGTTTGAGATGATTGATGCGCATGGCAATCTGCGGATCAAATCTGACCCGTATGCCTTTGAAGCCCAGATGCGCCCGGAAACGGCCTCCATGATTTGCGATCTGCCGGAAAAGGTAGAGCAGACAGAGGCGCGTAAAAAGGCCAACGAGTTTGATGCGCCCATCTCCATCTATGAGGTGCATTTGGGGTCATGGCGTCGCCACACGGACAATAATTTCTGGCTGAGCTACCGCGAGCTGGCGGACCAACTGGTGCCGTATGCAAAATGGATGGGGTTCACCCATCTGGAGCTGCTGCCTGTTAATGAGCACCCGTTTGACGGAAGCTGGGGCTATCAGCCGACGGGTCTCTATGCCCCGACGCGCCGCTTTGGCACCCGCGACGACTTTATCTACTTTATCAAAGCGGCACACGCTGCCGGGTTGAACGTGATTCTGGACTGGGTGCCCGGTCATTTCCCGTCCGATGACTTTGGCCTGGCCGAGTTTGACGGAACCGCGCTCTATGAACACAGCGATCCGCGTGAAGGTTACCATCAGGACTGGAATACCCTGATTTATAACTATGGTCGCCGCGAAGTCAGCAACTATCTGGTGGGCAATGCGCTCTATTGGGTTGAGCGTTTTGGTATCGACGCTCTGCGCGTGGACGCGGTCGCCTCCATGATTTACCGCGATTACAGCCGTAAACAAGGCGAGTGGATCCCCAACGAATTTGGTGGTCGGGAAAACCTTGAGGCCATCGAATTTTTGCGTAGCACCAACCGTATCCTCGGCGAGCAGGTTCCTGGCGCAGTGAGTATGGCAGAAGAGTCCACCGACTTTGCCGGCGTCTCGCGTCCGCCATCACTGGGCGGCCTGGGTTTCTGGTACAAGTGGAACCTTGGCTGGATGCATGACACCCTGGATTACATGAAGCTCGATCCGGTCTATCGCAAACACCATCACGACAAACTCACCTTCGGCATGCTCTACAACTACACGGAAAATTTCGTGTTGCCGCTCTCCCATGACGAAGTGGTACACGGCAAGAAATCCATTCTTGACCGTATGCCCGGCGATGCATGGCAGAAGTTTGCCAACCTGCGCGCGTACTACGCCTGGATGTGGGCCTTCCCCGGTAAAAAACTGCTGTTTATGGGTAACGAGTTTGCGCAAGGGCGTGAGTGGAACCATGACAGTAGCCTCGACTGGCATCTGCTTGAAGGGGGCGATAACTGGCACCACGGCGTGCAGCGTCTGGTGCGGGATATGAACCACGTCTACCGTCATCACAAAGCGTTGCATGAGCTGGATTTCGACCCGTATGGCTTTGAATGGCTGGTGGTGGATGACCATGAGAACTCGGTGTTTGTCTTTGTACGTCGCGATAAAGCCGGCAACGAGATCATTGTCGTCAGCAATTTCACACCGGTTCCGCGCCATAACTACCGCTTTGGTATCAACCAGCCGGGGCGCTGGCGTGAAGAGCTGAACACGGACTCGATGCACTACCACGGCAGCAATGCCGGCAATGGCGGTGGTGTACAGAGTGATGAGATCCCGGTGAACGGCAGGGCGCACTCTCTCTCTGTGACGATCCCGCCGCTGGCAACTGTCTGGTTTGTGCGGGAGGGGTGATGACCAAACTGACCGCAGGCAACGCGACGCCACTTGGGGCCCATGTAGAGAGAAATGGCGTGAATTTCACGCTATTTTCAGCACATGCGGAGCGAGTCGAACTGTGCATTTTTGATGACGAAGGCAACGAACAACGTTATGACTTGCCCGCCCGCAGCGGCGATGTCTGGCACGGTTTCCTGGCAGATGCGCGGCCTGGTACGCGTTATGGCTATCGCGTACACGGTCCGTGGGAACCGGGGCAGGGGCATCGCTTTAACCCGGCGAAGTTACTGCTCGATCCCTGTGCGCGCCGTGTCGACGGTGACGTGAAAGACAGCCCATTGCTGCACGGCGGCTATGACGCTCCTGATCCGCATGACAGCGCGGCAATCGCGCCGAAAAGCGTGGTCGTGGATGACGCGTTTGACTGGGGGAATGATGCCGCGCCACGCACGCCATGGGGCAATACGGTCATCTATGAAGCCCATGTCAAAGGATTGACCTGGCTGCACCCGGATTTGCCAGAAGAGATCCGCGGTACCTATAAAGCCCTTGGTCATCCGGTCATGATCAATCACTTCAAGACGCTGGGTATCACCGCGCTGGAACTGATGCCGGTGGCGCATTTTATCAGCGAGCCGCGTCTGCAACGTCTGGGGTTAAGCAACTACTGGGGCTATAACCCGTTGGCGCTGTTTGCACTTGACCCGCGTTATGCCACCTCTCCTGAGTTAGCCATCAATGAGTTTCGTGAGGCAGTTAAGTCCCTGCATCAAAACGGTATTGAGGTCATCCTCGATATTGTGCTTAACCACAGCGCTGAAATTGACCTGCATGGTCCGACGCTCTCCCTGCGCGGAATTGATAACCGTAGCTATTATTGGATAAGGGGCGACGGTGATTATGAAAACTGGACCGGTTGCGGTAACACCCTGAATTTGAACAACCCAAGCGGCGTGGCCTATGCCCTGGCCTGCCTGAAATATTGGGTTGAGACGTTCCATATCGACGGCTTTCGCTTTGATTTGGCGACGGTTATGGGGCGCACGCCGGGATTCAGCCAGCAGGCGCCCTTGTTCGAGGCAATTAAAAACTGTCCGTTACTCTCACTGGTGAAGCTTATTGCGGAGCCGTGGGACATTGGCGAAGGCGGTTACCAGGTGGGCAATTTCCCGCCCTTATTTGCCGAATGGAATGATCATTTTCGTGATGCTGCCCGCCGCTTCTGGCTGGAGCAGTCACTCTCGCCTGGGGAATTTGCCGGGCGTTTTGCCGCATCCAGCGATATGTTCCGTCGCGAAGGGCGTCTGCCCCATGCGTCGGTCAATCTGGTGACGGCGCATGACGGGTTTACGTTGCGTGACTGCGTGAGTTTCAACCATAAGCATAACGAAGCGAATGGCGAGGAAAATCGCGACGGTACTAACAATAACCACAGTAATAATCATGGTATAGAAGGGTTAAGTAGCAGTCTTGACGTGACAGAAAGGAGGCGAGCAAGCGTCCATGCCCTGTTAACAACACTGCTACTTTCCCAGGGAACACCAATGTTGTTGGCCGGTGACGAACATGGTCATAGCCAGCACGGTAATAACAACGCTTACTGTCAGGACAATGCGTTGACCTGGCTTGACTGGCAAAACGCAAACAGTGGGCTAATGGCATTTACCGCCGCGTTGATTCACCTTCGCCAGCGCATTCCCGCCTTAACCCGGGATGCATGGTGGGAAGAGGGCGATGGCAACGTGCGTTGGCTTAATCAGGAAGCGCAACCTCTCAGCGTTGCGGAGTGGCAAAGCGGTGTCCACCGCCTGCAAATCCTGCTGTCCGATCGTGTACTGCTGGCGATTAACGGCACGCATGACGTTGCTGAGATTGTGCTACCAGAAGGGGAATGGCGTGCTGTTCCTCCGTTTGCCGGTGAGGATAATCCGGTAGTGATGGCTGTCTGGCATGGGCCCGCGCACGGAGTGTGCGTCTTTGAAAGGTCATAAAAAAGGAGTTAGTCATGGTTAGATTAGATAAGAACGATCCCTTAATGTTAGCGCGCCAGCTGCCATTAAAATCTGTAGCCCTGATACTTGCGGGAGGGCGCGGGACCCGCCTTAAAGATTTGACAAAAAAACGCGCCAAACCCGCGGTTCACTTCGGCGGTAAGTTCCGTATTATCGATTTCGCATTATCCAACTGCATTAACTCCGGTATTCGTCGTATTGGTGTGATCACGCAGTATCAATCCCACACGCTGGTGCAGCATATTCAGCGTGGCTGGTCCTTCTTCAACGAAGAGATGAACGAATTTGTCGATCTGCTACCTGCGCAGCAGCGTGTGCATGGCGAGAGCTGGTATCGCGGCACCGCCGATGCGGTCACGCAGAACCTCGACATCATTCGCCGCTATGGTGCGGAATACATCGTCATTCTGGCCGGTGACCATATCTATAAGCAGGACTATTCACGCATGCTTATTGATCATGTCGAAAAAGGTGCGCGTTGCACCGTGGCCTGTCTGCCGGTGCCCATCGAAGAGGCAAGCGCGTTTGGCGTTATGGCTGTGGATGAAAACGACAAAGTTATCGAGTTCGTTGAAAAACCCGCCAGCCCGCCTTCTATGCCTAATGACAGCACGAAATCGCTCGCCAGCATGGGGATATATGTTTTCGATGCTGAGTACCTTTACGAGTTGCTTGAACAAGACGACAAGAATGAAAACTCCAGTCACGATTTCGGCAAAGATATCATCCCGCTGATAACCAAGTCTGGCATGGCTTATGCACATCCCTTCCCATTATCCTGTGTGCATTCGGACCCTGACTCAGAACCCTACTGGCGTGACGTAGGAACCCTCGAAGCGTACTGGAAAGCAAACCTCGATCTCGCATCAGTTGTACCTGAACTGGACATGTATGACCGTAACTGGCCAATACGTACCTATAATGAATCTTTACCACCGGCGAAATTTGTTCAGGACAGATCGGGAAGTCACGGTATGACACTGAACTCACTGGTTTCTGGTGGATGTGTGATATCCGGATCGGTAGTGGTGCAATCGGTATTGTTCTCACGGGTACGTGTGAATTCGTTCTGCAATATCGACTCTGCTGTTCTTTTACCGGAGGTCTGGGTCGGACGCTCCTGTCGCTTGCGGCGTTGCGTTATTGACCGGGCCTGTGTCATCCCGGAAGGGACGATCATTGGTGAAAACGCAGAAGAGGATGCCCGTCGGTTCTACCGCTCCGAAGAGGGCATCGTACTGGTGACGCGCGAAATGCTGCGTAAATTGCAACAAGAGTAACAGCATCGAGATAACCTTGCGCGGAAGGGGTCCGCGCGCTGTTTTTCCCGCTAGCGCCCGCTAAGTGTTAGCGGTTTTGACAGGAGCGATAATGCAGGTTTTACATGTATGTTCTGAGATGTTTCCGTTGCTGAAGACCGGTGGTCTGGCTGATGTTATTGGCGCATTGCCTGCGGCGCAAATTGCCGATGGCGTTGATACGCGCGTTTTGCTGCCTGCATTCCCGGATGTTCGTCGCGGCGTGACTGATGCTCAAGTGGTCTCGCGGCGGGATACATTTGCTGGTCGTATTTCATTGCTGTTCGGACATTTCAACGGGGTGGGGATCTACTTAATTGATGCGCCGCATCTTTACGATCGTCCCGGGAGCCCGTATCACGATACCAATCTTTTTGCTTATACCGATAACGTTCTGCGTTTTGCCTTGCTTGGCTGGGTCGGCGCAGAGATGGCCAGCGGGCTGGACCCGTTCTGGCGGCCCGATATCGTCCATGCCCACGACTGGCATGCAGGGCTGGCGCCCGCTTATCTGGCGGCGAAGGGGAGACCGGCGAAGTCTGTGTTCACGGTACATAACCTGGCTTATCAGGGGATGTATTACGCGCAACATATGAGTGAAATACAGTTGCCATCGTCGTTCTTTAATATGCATGGGCTGGAATTCAACGGACAGATCTCTTTCCTGAAAGCCGGTCTCTATTACGCCGATCATATTACGGCGGTCAGCCCAACCTACGCTCGCGAAATTACCGAGCCGCAGTTTGCCTACGGCATGGAGGGGCTGCTGCGTCAGCGGCAAGTTGAAGGGCGCCTGTCCGGTATTCTGAACGGCGTGGATGAAAAAATTTGGGATCCGGCAACAGACCTGCTGCTTTCATCGCGTTATACGCGGGATACGCTGGAGGAAAAAGCGGAGAACAAACGCCAGCTACAGATCGCCATGGGGCTGAAAGTGAACGACAAAGCGCCGCTTTTTGCGGTAGTGAGTCGCTTAACCAGCCAGAAAGGATTGGATTTGGTGCTGGAGGCATTACCCGGTTTGCTGGAGCAAGGCGGGCAACTGGCGCTACTTGGCGCGGGCGATCCGGTTCTGCAGGAAGGTTTCCTTGCGGCGGCGGCGGAACATCCTGGGCAAGTCGGCGTGCAAATTGGGTATCACGAGGCGTTTTCACATCGCATTATGGGCGGGGCGGATGTCATCCTGGTTCCGAGCCGTTTTGAGCCGTGTGGGTTAACGCAACTTTATGGATTGAAGTACGGCACGTTGCCGTTAGTTCGTCGCACGGGCGGGCTGGCGGATACCGTGACCGATAGCTCATTGGAGAATTTGGCAGATGGAATCGCCAGTGGTTTTGTATTTGAAGACAGTAATGCCTGGTCGCTGCTTCGCGCGATTCGGCGTGCTTTCGTGTTGTGGTCCCGTCCCTCTCTCTGGCGTTTTGTTCAGCGCCAGGCGATGGGCATGGATTTTAGCTGGCAGGTCGCCGCGCAATCCTATCGCGATCTTTACTATCGGTTGAAATAGTTTTCCAGGAATCACTTGTATGAATGCACCTTTTACATATGCATCACCCACATTGAGCATCGAAGCGCTAAAACATTCGATCGCCTACAAGCTGATGTTTACCATTGGTAAAGATCCGGTCATCGCCAACAAACATGAGTGGCTGAACGCCACGCTGTTTGCGGTGCGTGACCGCCTGGTAGAACGCTGGTTACGTTCCAACCGTGCACAGCTCTCTCAGGAAATGCGCCAGGTTTACTACCTGTCGATGGAATTTTTGATTGGCCGCACCCTTTCCAACGCTTTGTTGTCATTAGGTATTTATGACGATGTCAAAAACGCTCTGGAAGAGATGGGGCTGGATCTGGAAGAGCTGATTGACGAAGAAAACGACCCAGGATTGGGTAACGGGGGGTTAGGGCGTCTTGCGGCCTGCTTCCTGGATTCTCTGGCAACGCTGGCGCTGCCTGGACGCGGTTATGGTATTCGCTACGACTACGGCATGTTCAAGCAGAACATTGTTGATGGCCGGCAAAAAGAGTCCCCGGATTACTGGCTGGAATACGGTAACCCATGGGAATTCAAACGCCATAACACCCGCTACAAAGTGCGTTTTGGCGGGCGCGTCCAGCAGGAAGGCAAAAAGTCTAACTGGCTGGAGACCGAAGAGATTTTGGCCGTGGCCTACGACCAAATTATTCCTGGCTACGATACCGATGCGACCAACACCCTGCGGTTGTGGAATGCGCAGGCGAGTAGCGAAATCAACCTGGGTAAATTTAACCAGGGTGACTATTTTGCGGCGGTGGAAGATAAAAACCACTCCGAAAACGTATCTCGCGTGCTCTATCCGGATGACTCGACCTATTCTGGCCGGGAGTTGCGCCTGCGTCAGGAGTACTTCCTGGTGTCGGCAACCGTTCAGGATATTTTGAGCCGCCATTACCAGCTCCACAAAACCTACGCCAATCTGGCGGAGAAAACCGCGATTCACCTGAACGATACCCACCCGGTATTGTCGATCCCTGAGTTGATGCGTCTGCTGATTGATGAGCATAAATTCTCATGGGATGAAGCGTTCGAGGTGACCTGCCAGGTGTTCTCCTACACCAACCACACGCTGATGAGCGAAGCGCTGGAAACCTGGCCGATTGATATGCTTGGTAAGATCCTGCCGCGCCACCTGCAAATCATCTTTGAAATTAATGACTACTTCCTGAAAACCATTCAGGAACAGTACCCTAACGATATTGGCCTGCTGAGTCGTGTGTCGATTATCGATGAGTCGAACGGGCGTCGCGTGCGCATGGCGTGGCTGGCCGTGGTGGTGAGCCATAAAGTGAATGGCGTGTCTGAATTGCACTCCAACCTGATGGTGCAGTCCCTGTTTGCCGATTTCGCCAACATTTTCCCGATGCGCTTTACGAACGTGACCAACGGTGTCACACCGCGTCGCTGGCTGGCGCTGGCGAACCCGCCGTTGTCAGGCGTGCTGGATGAGAATATTGGCCGCACCTGGCGTACCGATCTGAGCCAGCTCAGCGAGCTGGAACAGCATATCGACTACCCGACGGTGAACCAGGCGATTCGCCATGCCAAGCTGGAGAACAAAAAGCGTCTGGCAGCGGTAATAGGCCAGCAGCTTAATGTGGTGGTCAACCCGAAAGCGCTCTTCGATGTGCAGATCAAACGTATCCACGAATATAAGCGTCAGTTGATGAATGTGCTGCACGTGATCACCCGCTACAACCGTATCAAAGCAGATCCAACCGCAGAGTGGGTACCACGCGTCAATATCTTCGCCGGTAAAGCGGCGTCGGCGTACTACATGGCGAAGCACATCATTCACCTTATCAATGATGTGGCGGCGGTGATCAATAACGATCCGCAGATTGGCGATAAGCTGAAAGTGGTCTTTATTCCCAACTACAGCGTAAGTCTCGCGCAGGTGATCATTCCGGCGGCGGATCTTTCTGAGCAGATCTCGCTGGCAGGGACGGAAGCGTCCGGCACCAGTAACATGAAGTTTGCCCTCAATGGCGCGTTGACCATCGGTACGCTGGACGGTGCGAACGTAGAAATGCTTGAGCATGTGGGGGCGGATAACATCTTCATTTTTGGTAATACCGCCGAAGAAGTTGAAGAGCTGCGCCGTAAAGGCTATTCGCCGCGTGAATACTACGAAAAAGATGAGGAGCTGCATCAGGTACTGACGCAAATTGCGACCGGCCTGTTCAGCCCGAATGAGCCGGGTCGTTATCGCGATCTCGTGGATTCGCTGATTAACTTTGGCGACCATTATCAGGTACTGGCCGATTTCCGCAGCTACGTTGACTGTCAGGACAAAGTAGACGAGCTCTATCGTAACCCGGAAGAGTGGACCATGAAGGCGATGCACAACATCGCTAATATGGGCTACTTCTCATCTGACCGAACGATTCAGGAGTATGCCGAGCAGATCTGGCATATCGATCCGGTACGCCTGTAAGTCACCTTCGTTTTCGCCATAAATATCTCACGGAGCCCCAGGGCTCCGTTTTTTTTCAGAATATGCAGGGGGATGAGCTGCCAGGCCGCGCCTTTATAATTGGCCGACAAACAAGGATGAGGTGGCAGGATATGGGATTCGGATGGTGGGTAAGATCGCTTTTATTGATGTTTATTGGCGTTCCGTTGTTAGCACATGGCGCGGCGGCGGCGTGCTTATTTGTCCAGGAGTTACTTAAAAAAGCACTTATTGCGCTGGATCTTTCACGCTCATTTGCGAACGGTGATATCGCCACATGCGTGTTTTACGCATTGGGTGGCGTCATGATGTTTCTTATGGGTTGGCTGTGGGCGCGCTTTACCCAACCGAAAGAGAACAATGCCTTACGCCAGAGTTTGTTACTGCTGCCTGCGCTGCTCGTATTGCTGTGCTGGATAGTCATTATGCAGCGGTCTGGCCTGGGCTTTAGCAGCCGCTGGTTCGGGATAATGTTTAAACTCGGTCTACCCTGGATGGGCATTAACCTTATTGCGCTGTTAACCGGCTGGTTTTGGGCGATGGTGATTATCCCGGTGGGTACCCAGGCCTGCTTTACCCTCGGCTGTTACTGGCGTCATCGCTACGCGCCCGATTCTCGCGCCTCGCTTTGCTTGCGAAATCTGCTGGTGTTAGCGCTGATTATATTGAGTCTGGTGGCCTGCTGGCAGGCGGCGTTACGACAGAAAAAATTCCCTCGGGTAACAAGTGAGCATGCCGTCAGTGAATCTCTTGATCGCTGGGATTATTACCCCGACAGGCCCAATAACAAACTCACGGCGTTGCGCGGTGCCGCTCCTTTTACCTTCGCGGACAAACACCCACGCCTTGATGGTGCGACCGCAGCCTACCCGCTATACGCCTCGGCCTTCTTTGCGCTGAACCGTTTCCCGGACGACATGACCTCTTATGGTATTCAGGCCTGCTGCCTGTCCCTGTCACGCACGCCAGACGCCTATAAAAATATTATTGCCGATAAAGCCGATATCATCTTTGTCGCCCAACCTTCTGAGGGGCAGAAAAAGCGGGCACAGGCGGCGAACGTCAATCTGACCTACACGCCGTTTGCTCGTGAAGCCTTTGTGTTCATTACACATGCCGATAACCCTGTCGACAGTCTGACTCAGCAGCAGGTGCGCGACATTTTCAGTGGCAAAACGACACGCTGGAGCGACGTGGGCGGTGACGCGCGTGATATCGAAGTCTGGCAACGGCCGGAAGATTCCGGAAGTCAGTCCACGATGCTGGCGAAAGTGATGAAAGAGACGCCCATGCTGCCGCCAAAAGAGACCGAAGTGGCGAGGGGAATGGGGGGCGTGATCCGTAAAGTGGCTGAGTACCAAAACAACAAAGGGGCAATCGGTTACACCTTCCGCTACTATGCCACGAAGATGAATGCCAATGCGGGTATCAAGTTATTAGCCATCAATGGCGTCGCGCCGACGAAAGAGAACATTCGTAACGAGACATACCCTTTCGTTGTGGATGTTTACATGGTGACGCGTGAAAACCCAACGGCGGAAACGCAAAAGCTGGTGGCGTGGTTTTTAAGCCCGCAGGGGCAGGCGCTGGTGGAGGATGTGGGGTACGTGCCGTTGCACAGTCCGGCAAACTAGCATCTCTAAAAGGCCCCCGCTGAAAGCGCGTCAGCGGGGGCATTCAAGATTAAGAGGCCAGCGATAATTCCGCTTTGCTGTGGCGGGTCAGCCACTGCGCCACACGGGATTGCTCCTCGGCATTGAGCCACATGCCCAGTTTGGTACGACGCCAGATAGCATCGTCCAGACGGCGCACCCATTCGTGCTCAACAAGGTAACGCAGTTCGGCTTCGTAAAGCTCATGGCCGAAATGCTCGCCCAGGTCTTCAATTGAGCCTGCCTGCCCCAGAATCAGCTCGCTGTTGCTGCCGTAAGTCCGGGCATAATGGCGGGCCAGCGACTCGGTAATGAACGGGTAACGACGACGCAGTTTCGCGGCATAGTCATCGCGATCGCCCCCCAGATCCCCGCCAGGCAATACACAGTTTTTGGTCCAGGCCGGGCCGATACCTTCATAGTAGGAGGCCAATTTTTCCATCGCATGTTCAGCCAGCTTGCGGTAGGTCGTAAGCTTGCCGCCAAAGACGGACAGCAGCGGCGCTTTACCGTCCTGATCGTGAATATCCAGCGTGTAGTCGCGAGTGATTGCCTGTGGAGAGTCGGACTCATCGTCACACAGCGGGCGCACGCCGGAGTAAGTCCAGACAATGTCATTGCGCGTCAGTTGCTTTTTAAAGTGCGCGTTATAGACCTTCAACAGGTAATTCACTTCACTTTCGTCGATTTCGACGTTTTTCGGGTCGCCTTTATATTCCACATCGGTTGTACCAATGATGGAAAACTCATCCATCCACGGGATCACGAAGACGATACGTTTATCTTCGTTTTGCAGAATATAGGCCTGTTTCTGTGAATGAACGCGTGGCACCACGATATGGCTGCCTTTGATCAGACGAATGCCATACGGAGACGGCAAATGCATCCCGTCATCAAAGAACTGTTTAACCCATGGGCCGGTGGCATTGACCAGACCGCGTGCTTGCCAGCTAAATTTTTCCCCGGTGTCGATATCTTCCGCTTCAACAATCCACAAACCGTTTTCACGTTTTGCTGAGACAGCGCGCGTACGGGTACGCACTTCGCCGCCTTTTTTCACAACCATCTGCGCATTCGCCAGGACCATACGGGCATCATCGACCCAACAGTCAGAATATTCGAAACCGCGCACGATTTCAGGTTTGAGGACCGATTCTGAGCCAAAACGCAAACTTTGCGATCCGGGTAAACTGGTGCGTTTACCCAGGTTGTCGTACATAAAAAGACCGATACGGATCATCCATGCCGGACGTAAGTGCGGGCGATGCGGTAAGCGGAAACGCATCGGAAAGGCGATGTGCGGTGCCATTTTTAACAGCACTTCGCGCTCGGCCAGCGCCTCGCTAACCAGCCGAAACTCATAGTGTTCAAGGTAGCGCAGGCCACCGTGAATCAATTTTGAGCTGGCGCTGGAAGTTGCGCAAGCTAAGTCCTGGGCTTCCAGCATCAGCACGGATAAACCTCGCCCGGCGGCGTCTGCCGCGATACCGGCACCGTTGATGCCCCCGCCAATAACGATCAGATCTTTGGTTTCCATGCTGCCCTCACGCGCTTTCGTTAAAGCTCACAAATGTTCGATATCGCTCATAATAGCAAAAGATCGCGCTTTTGGTAACATCAGAAAAACAATTTAGAGTGATATACATAACATAATGGTGTTTCTCCGCCTGGAGGACGTACACTAAGCGGTAAACTTATGTTGCCTGTTTTTTCCTCCCTGAACGTGTGGAAAGGAAGCAGGCGTACCACCTGCCATACGAAAAAGAAAAGAGATCAGAATGGATCAATTTGTCTGTATTAATGTTGAAGAGGCCCACCAGAAACTGCAGCTTAAGCAGGCGGTAATGGTTGATATTCGTGACCCACAAAGCTATGCGATTGGCCACACGCCGGGCGCTTTTCATTTAACAAACGACACCCTCGGTGCGTTTATGCGCGAAACCGACTTCGATACCCCGGTGATGGTGATGTGCTATCACGGCAATAGCAGTAAAGGCGCGGCGCAATACCTGCTCCAGCAAGGCTATGATGCGGTATTCAGTGTTGATGGCGGCTTTGATGCCTGGCACCGTCACTTTCCAGCGGAAGTCGAGCAGGGATCCCTTTAGAGAGTGAAGACTCTGCCGCTATACTGTGCTCTTTTCCAGGGACAAAGCGACCGCCTGCCATGTTGATGATTACATCATTTACCAATCCGCGTATCGCCCAGGCGTTTGTTGATTACATGCAAACCCAGGGCGTCATTCTTACCATTCAACGCCACTCACAATGCGATATCTGGCTGGCGGACGAAAGCCAGGCAGAGCGCGTGAAAGCTGAACTGGCGCGTTTTCTGGAAAACCCCACCGATCCGCGTTATCTCGCCGCAAGCTGGCAATCCGGCGAGACGGGTAGTGGTCTGCAGTACCGTGGTTTTACCCTGCGCGCGGCGCTGAGGGAACGGGGTGGGCCAATGACTCTCTCTGTCTTCGCGGCCTGCGTCCTGGTCTTTATTCTGATGAATCTGTATAGCGATCAGGATGTGATGGTCTGGCTTGCCTGGCCCTACGATGCTTCGGTGCAATTTGAAGCCTGGCGTTATTTTAGCCATGCGCTAATGCACTTTTCGCTGGTTCATATCATCTTTAACCTGTTCTGGTGGTGGTATCTTGGCGGAGCGGTGGAAAAACGCCTGGGAAGCGGCAAGCTGGTGGTAATCACCCTTATCAGCGCGTTACTGAGCGGCTTTTTACAGTACAAACTGGCTGGCCCGTGGTTTGGCGGTTTGTCAGGTGTGGTCTATGCATTGATTGGTTATGTGTGGCTACGTGGTGAGCTGGACCCGCAACGCCCGGTCTGGCTACCTCGTGGACTGGCTATTTTTACGGTCGTGTTACTGATTGCTGACTGGTTTGGCATCTCAGCAGTGGATACGGCTATCGGCGCACACACCGGCGGGCTGTTGATTGGCCTTGCGATGGCGCTGGTAGATACATTGAATGCGCGAAAACGAACATAATTATCCAGAGACATTTCATGAAACAAACACAACGTCATGACGCGATCATTGAACTGGTTAAACAGCAGGGATATGTCAGCACGGAAGAACTGGTAGAGCAATTCTCGGTAAGTCCGCAGACTATTCGCCGCGATCTGAACGATCTGGCCGATCAAAACAAAATCCTGCGCCACCATGGGGGGGCCGCGCTACCTTCCAGCTCCGTCAATACCTCCTGGCACGATCGTAAGGCGACGCAAACGGCAGAGAAAGAACGCATTGCCCGTAAAGTGGCCAGTCAGATCCCAAACGGCGCAACGTTGTTTATTGATATTGGCACCACCCCGGAAGCCGTGGCGCACGCGCTGCTCGATCACAGCGATTTACGCGTGGTGACGAACAACCTCAACGTGGCGAACACGCTGCTGAAAAAAGAAGATTTTCGCGTCATCCTCGCTGGCGGTGAGTTGCGTAGCCGTGACGGTGGGATTGTTGGCGAAGCCACGCTGGACTTTATTTCTCAGTTCCGTCTGGACTTCGGCATTCTTGGCATCAGCGGCATTGACGCTGATGGTTCGCTGCTGGAGTTTGACTATCATGAAGTGCGCACCAAACGGGCGATCATTGAAAACTCGCGCCATGCGATGTTGGTGGTGGATCACTCGAAGTTTGGACGCAACGCGATGGTCAACATGGGCAGTATCAGTATGGTCAATGCCGTTTACACCGACATCATGCCACCCGCTGGCGTCATGCAGGTGATCACCAGTAATAACGTCCAGTTAGAGTTATGCTAAGCAGTCGCGTCGGGCGGCGTTGCGCAGCCCGACCTGATACTCAGACACCGTACCCCATCATTTTCAGCAGCCGCTGGGCATGCAATACGGCATCCTGACGGTGGGCAACCCCCAGCTTCTGATACAAATTACGGATATGCGTTTTAATGGTGGTCGCCGCCACGGCGAGTTCACCGGCGATCTGCTCATTGCTGTAGCCTGAGTAGATAAGCCCTAATACCTGCCACTCTCGCTGGGTTAGCGGACTGGTGCGGATCAACTCCGGCACTTCCGGATGGTTCAGCAAGCGTTCAACGAAGCTCTCGTCAAAATGGGCGAACTTATGCCGGTGATGCTGGTTGATGTCACGCAGAATACGCTGCGCGCGGTGCTGGTCCAGTTCCGGCAGTGTATTGAGTTGAATAAGCTGACGCAGTTGCTGCGCCATGGCCTCGCCCTCAATAACAAAGTGGCTGATAAACCCGGTGCGGTTGGCCAGTTGCAGTGCCTCAAGCAGCACGCGCTGTGCGTCGTTTTTACGCCCGGACTGCCAGTACAACTGATTCAGTAACAGCAGGTTGCGGTTCAAATCACTCATCAGGCGCAAGCTGCGGGCATTCTCGTTGAGCTCTTCAAGCACCATTTCAGCCGGGTCGAAATCGCCAAGCAGAATTTGCGCTCTGGCGATATTGCGCCACTGCCCTTGCAGGAAGTGGTTATTGGCGAATTCGGGTTTAGGCGTCTGGCGAAGCCACTGCTCTGCTGATTTACGATCGCCCGTCATGTTCCAGTAAATCACCCGGACTTTATCGGCGTTCGACACCCAGTCGCTGTGATACTGGCCGTTACCCAGCAAGTTCTCCAGACGGTGTAAATGCGCGCGAGCATTATCCAGGTCACCGCGAGCCAGCGAATTTTGAATCACCAGCGCCAGACACTGTAACTGTTGCTGCGGCTGGAAGGAGGCGAGAACCTCCATCCCCTGGCGAGCGGCGGCTTCAGATTCGTCAAGACGCGCCCAGGCCCAGAGTAATTGCGAACGAATGCGCAGTAAGAACTCGTGCATCGGCAACTGCTCAAGATGCTGTTCGCGCACCAGAACAAAGCCTTTTTCCTGAGTCTCCCAGGCAGCCTGCAAGAACCCTTGTGCAAACAGAATTTCGCTCTGCTGAATCAGGCTCCACAAGGCGTAATGCCACACGTCATGGCGGCGCGCCATCTGCTCGGTTTGCTGCATCAACGCCAGCGAGTTGGTCAGTTGCCCTTTGCAGTGCAGCACTTCACCGTGTACCGACGTGGCGACAATACGGCTGTAGTAATTGGCAAGCGGCAGTTCATCGAGCGCCACCATCGCCAGGCGTTCCGCTTCGGCGGCGTCGCCATCATTGATCGCGACCTGCGCGCGCAATGCGTTGAAATCACCGTGCAGGGAGGCGTCCATTTGGGTGGTCATCTCCTGTTCGGCACGGGCCAGCAAGGTATTCACTTCGCTGTAGCGATGCTGGCTTTGCATCAGCCAGGCCTGTAGCAGCACCAGGCGCGGGTTCTCCAGGAGGCTCTCCCACGGTAGCGCTTTCAGCGAGGCTTCCAGCAGGCTGAGTTCGCTATGGTTGAATAAGCCCCAGGCGTGATGCAGCAGAATGTCACGTAACATAATGCCGTCGCCCGCCGCCAGCGCGTGGTGGATGGCTTCGCTGGGGAATCCCTGTGCCATCCAGCTTTCCGCCGCCGCGCGATGAATTTCCGGTAGTTCAGTCGCCAGTTCCCACTGGCAGCGCTGGCGCAGGAAATTGCCGAACAGCGGGTGGTAGCTGAACCATTCGCCGGAGTCATCCATGCGCTGCAGGAATAACCCCTGGCGCTCAATTTCTTCCAGCCGCATCTGACCATTTTCTTCGCCGGTGACACGGACAATCAGCGCATCGTTCATCGAGCGCAATAGCGAGCTTTTCAGTAAGAACAGACGCGTGCTGGCATCGACATTATCCAGCACCTCATCCACCAGATAATCGGACAGATGGCTGGCGTTGATCCCCGCCAGACGACGAGCGGATTGCTGCGCGGCACTGTGATTCTGGCGTACGGAAAGGGCAATGAGTTGGAGCGCGGTGGCCCAGCCGGCAACGTCATCACACAGACGGCTGCTCTCTGCCGCTTCGATGGGGGAAGTCAGGCGGCAATCAAAAAATTGCTTCGCTTCCTGATGATTAAAGGCCAGTTGGTGGCTGCCGATCTCCAGCAGTTGTTCACGTACGCGCAGATTGGCAATGCCTAACTGCGGTAAATTGCGCGACAGCACAATCAGCGTCAGGTTTTCCGGCTGATGGCGCAAGAAGAAACGCATGGCTTCATGAATCACCGGGTTGGTGATGAGGTGGTAGTCATCTATCACCAGATAGAGCGCGCGTTGCCACTCTGCCAGCTCAATAAACAACTGAGCAAAGAGGGAGGAGAGGCTGGCGTACTGGCGTTTTTGCGCCATTGCCTCACTGGTGACGCAATGCCCACCCGTGGCCTGTTGAATAGCAGCAATGAAATAGCTGGCAAAACGTTCCTGCTGGTTGTCGCCTTCATCCAGCGAAAACCAGCCCACGTCATTTTTACCGGAAGCCCATTGGGAAATGAGCGTTGTTTTTCCGTACCCAGCAGGGCTAGTGATCAGCGCAAGCCGAAAATTGTTCGCGCCGGAAAGTTTAGCCAACAGACGCTCACGAACGACAGTATGGTCGAGGCGTACCGGGCGACTTAATTTAGACGGAATCAACATAGTTATCACTTCACTGTGAGGACAAAGGGGAAAAACGATTTTTTTTGCGCTTCGTAATTAATATAAATAAGGTCGGATAAATTCCGAATTATTGCAAGTTATGTCCGGATCTGACGATTGTGAATTTGCACTATGTCACATTTCTATTTGAGTTGCGAAAAAAGAGACAGCACCCGTGGCGAAAGGGTATGCAGCCCGATTTGCAGCAAAACGCGTCAAAATAAGGCGAAATAGTTTTGCATCTTTTGGGGGCTTTGGTGAAATATTTCCCAAAACGGCGAGGTAATCGCACAAATAGCAAAAGGCGAAATTATCATTTAAGAAAATATTATTTACTCAAATTATGTTGATGCCGCGAGTGATAATTTCCCTGAAACAATATTTCAATTCTTTGACATTCTCCCCCCGTTATCCCCACGGTAAGTGAACGACGCATCGCCGTGTTTTTTCCTCCCGCTTGAAACAGTAAATGCTTGAAGAATGCTTAAAAAAACAGCTAACTTTAGGTGGCAGAGATCACACTTTTCGCTCATCCCTGCTGCTCCTCCCCGTTGAATCCCTGGCAGGATGAGGAAGTCGTTTCATGAGCCTGGCACACTAGCGCTAACGTTGTTTTTTCAATTACAGGATCCGAATTCTCTATGTCAAAGCCCACGTTTAACAAAGCGCAATTTGAGGCGGCCCTGACGCGTCAGTGGCAACATTTTGGTTTGCACACAGCCCAGGAGATGACATCTCGCCAGTGGTGGCAGGCCGTTAGCGGCGCGCTGGCAGAATTGCTGGTGGCACAACCGCTGGCTAAACCGGCGAAAAACCAGCGTCATGTAAACTACATTTCAATGGAATTTCTGATTGGCCGCCTGACAGGTAACAACTTGCTCAACCTTGGTTGGTATCAAGAGGTGAGCGATATTCTGCAGGAAAGCGGTATCAATCTGAGCGATCTGCTGGAAGAAGAGACCGACCCTGCGCTGGGTAACGGTGGGTTAGGGCGTCTGGCGGCGTGCTTCCTGGACTCGATGGCAACGGTAGGCCAGTCTGCCACCGGCTATGGCCTGAACTATCAGTATGGCTTGTTCCGTCAGTCTTTTGACGATGGTCAGCAGAAAGAGGCGCCGGATGACTGGCAGCGTCGCAGCTACCCCTGGTTTAGCCATAATGCGCAATTGAACGTGCAGGTGGGCATTGGCGGTAAAGTGAGTAAAGACGGTCACTGGACGCCGGAATTTACGATTGTCGGCGAAGCCTGGGATTTACCGGTACTGGGTTATCGTAACGGCGTAGCGCAGCCGCTGCGATTGTGGCAGGCGACCCATGCGCACCCGTTCGATCTGACCAAATTCAACGACGGTGATTTCCTGCGTGCCGAGCAGCAGGGTATCGATGCAGAAAAACTGACCAAGGTGCTCTACCCGAATGACAACCACCAGGCGGGCAAGAAGCTGCGTCTGATGCAGCAATATTTCCAGTGTGCCTGCTCCGTGGCGGACATTTTGCGTCGTCATCACCTGGCCGGGCGCAAAATTGCCCAGTTGCCGGACTTTGAAGTTATCCAGCTTAACGATACGCATCCGACCATTGCGATCCCGGAAATGTTGCGCGTGCTGATTGATGAACATCAATTGAGCTGGGATGATGCCTGGGCTATTACCAGCAAAACCTTCGCCTACACCAACCATACGCTGATGCCGGAAGCGCTGGAGTGCTGGGATGAAAAACTGGTAAAAGCGCTGCTGCCTCGCCATATGCAAATCATCAAACAGATTAACGATCGCTTTAAGGTACTGGTTGAGCAAACCTGGCCTGGCGATGAGGACGTGTGGGCGAAACTGGCGGTGGTGCACAACAAACAGGTGCGGATGGCCAATATGTGTGTCGTCGGCGGCTTTGCGGTGAACGGCGTTGCGGCACTGCACTCAGATTTAGTCGTCAAAGATCTGTTCCCGGAATATCACCAACTGTGGCCGACGAAATTCCACAATGTCACTAATGGTATTACGCCGCGTCGCTGGATTAAACAGTGCAACCCGGCGCTGGCGGCATTACTGGATAAGTCGCTGAAAAATGAGTGGGCGAACGATCTCGACCAGCTTCTGAATCTGGAAAAATTTGCCGACGACGCGAAATTCCGCGCGCAATATCGCGCTATCAAACAGGAAAATAAGGTGCAGCTTGCGGCGTTTGTCAAAGCGCGTACCGGCATTGAGATCAATCCGCATGCGCTGTTTGATATTCAAATCAAACGTCTGCATGAATATAAACGCCAGCATCTGAACCTGCTGCATATTGTGGCGCTGTATAAAGAGATTCGTGAAAATCCGCAGGCAGACCGCGTACCACGCGTATTCCTCTTCGGTGCGAAAGCCGCGCCGGGCTACTACCTTGCGAAAAATATCATTTACGCCATCAATAAAGTGGCTGCTGTAATCAATAACGATAAGACGGTGGGCGATAAGCTGAAAGTGGTTTTCCTGCCGGATTATTGCGTTTCGGCGGCGGAACGTCTTATCCCGGCGGCAGATGTGTCTGAACAAATTTCTACCGCAGGTAAAGAAGCCTCGGGTACCGGCAATATGAAGCTGGCGCTGAACGGTGCGCTCACCGTCGGTACCCTTGACGGTGCCAACGTGGAGATTGCCGAGCAGGTTGGCGATGAAAACATCTTCATCTTCGGTCATACCGTGGAAGAGGTGAAGGCGTTGAAAGCCAAAGGCTACGATCCGGTGAAATGGCGTAAGAAAGACAAGCTGTTGGATGCGGTGCTCAAAGAACTTGAGAGCGGCAAATACAGCGAGGGCGACAAGCATGCGTTCGACCAGATGCTGCACAGCATCGGTAAGCAGGGCGGCGATCCCTATCTGGTTCTGGCGGATTTCGCCGCCTACGTTGAAGCGCAAAAACGGGTTGATACGCTCTATCGCGATGAAGAAGCCTGGACGAGGGCTACAATATTGAATACCGCACGTTGCGGCATGTTCAGTTCGGATCGTTCGATCCGTGATTACCAAACCCGTATCTGGCAGGCAAAACGCTAAGGAAACGCCATAGTGAGCAAACGTCTTGATAATGCCGCACTGGCGGCGGGAATTAGCCCGGATTACATCAATGCGCATGGCAAACCACAGTCTATTGGTGCGGAAACCAAACGACGTTTGCTTGACGCTATGCACGCTGTTACCGCGACACCTGTCGCGGTAACGCCGGTCCCGAATGTGCTGGTGCATACCCAGGGAAAGAAGAAGTCATTGCCGATTGAGGGAAACGGTACTTTCAATTGGATAATCACCACCGAAGACGGTCAGCAGCATAAAGGCCTGGTCGACGCAGGGAAAAACCTCACCCTGCCAACGAAGTTACCGCAGGGGTATCACACCCTGACGCTGCGGCAAAGTGAGCAGAGCTGGCATTGTCGCTTAATTGTTACCCCAAAGCGCTGCTATGAACCGCAGGCGCTGCTGGAAGGGAAAAAACTCTGGGGGGCGTGTGTACAGCTTTATACCTTGCGTTCTGAGCGTAACTGGGGGATCGGCGATTTTGGCGATCTGAAAGTCATGCTGGGCGAGGTGGGGCAGCGCGGTGGCGCGTTCATCGGCCTGAACCCTATTCACGCCCTCTATCCGGCCAACCCGGAAAGCGCCAGCCCCTACAGCCCTTCATCTCGCCGCTGGCTGAATATCATTTATATCGATGTTAATGCGGTAGAAGATTTTCAGTTGAGCAAAGAGGCGCAGGCGTGGTGGAAACTCCCTACGACGCGCAAGGCGCTGGATGCCGCTCGCGACGCGGAGTTTGTCGATTACGCAGGTGTGACCGCCCTCAAACTGGCGGCATTACGCCTGGCCTGGGTGCAGTTTTCACAGCGTAAAGATGATGACGATTTGCGCGCTGCGTTTCACGCCTTCGTGAAGGAAGAGGGGGAAAGTCTGTACTGGCAGGCGGCATTTGATGCGCTACATGCCAACCAGGTGAAAGAAGATCCGCTACGTTGGGGCTGGCCTGCCTGGCCGGAAGATTTTCAGTCAACCGACAGCCCGGCGGTTAAAGCCTTTTGCGAAAGCCATGCCGATGAAGTGAACTTTTACCTGTGGTTGCAGTGGCTGGCGTATACGCAATTTGCCGAGTGCTGGCAGGAGAGCCAGGGCCACAATATGCCTATTGGGTTGTACCGGGATCTCGCCGTGGGCGTTGCCGAAGGCGGTTCGGAAACCTGGTGCGATCGTGAGTTGTACTGCCTGAAAGCCTCTGTGGGGGCACCGCCGGATATTCTCGGCCCGCTGGGGCAAAACTGGGGATTGCCGCCGATGGACCCGCACATTATTGCCGCGCGCGCTTACGAACCCTTTATTGAGCTGCTGCGCGCCAATATGAAAAGCTGTGGCGCGCTGCGTATCGATCATGTGATGTCGATGCTGCGCCTGTGGTGGATCCCGTATGGCGAAACGGCAGATCACGGGGCGTATGTGCAGTACCCGGTGGACGACCTGTTGTCGATCCTTGCACTGGAAAGTCAGCGTCATCAGTGCATGGTCATTGGCGAAGATTTGGGGACGGTGCCGGTGGAGATCGTCAGCAAGCTGCGCGACAGCGGCGTTTACTCCTACAAAGTCCTCTATTTTGAAAATGACCACGAGAAGCGCTACCGTGCTCCTAAAGCTTACCCGGCACAGTCAATGGCGGTGGCGACCACTCATGATTTGCCGACGCTGCGGGGATACTGGGAAAGTGGTGACCTGACGCTCGGTAAAACGCTGGGTCTGTACCCGGATGAAGTGGTGCTGCGTGGGTTGTATCTCGATCGCGAACTGGCAAAACAGGGGCTGCTGGATGCGCTCCACGCCCATGGTTGTTTGCCAAAACGGGTAGGGCATAAAGCCTCACGTATGCCAATGAGTGCGGTACTTAATCGTGGTATGCAACGCTATATCGCTGACAGCAATAGTGCGTTGCTGGGGCTGCAGCCGGAAGACTGGCTGGATATGGCCGGACCGGTGAACATTCCGGGCACCAGCTACCAGTACAAAAACTGGCGGCGTAAGCTCGCCGTGTCACTGGAAAAAATGTTTGCCGATGAGAATGTCAACAAGCTGATTAAAGACCTGGATAAACGCCGGAAAGCGGCAGGGAAGAAGTAAATAAGTAAATACAAAGAACCCGCCACTCGGCGGGTTCTCTTTTTAACAACCAGTTGGACGGTAGAACTTACACCACCATTCCCAGCAGCAGACAGCCAACCAGACCGCAGACAGAGATAATGGTCTCCAGTGCGGACCAGGACTTCATGGTTTCCCCGATGGTCAGGTTGAAGTACTCCTTGAACAGCCAGAAGCCTGGATCGTTCACGTGAGAGAAAATTACGCTACCGGAACCAACCGCGATAACCATCAGTTCAGGGCTCACGCCAGTGGTGGCAATCAGCGGCGCAACAATCCCGCCTGCGGTAATGGCTGCAACGGTTGCAGAACCCAGCGCGATACGCAGTACGGCGGCAATTGACCACGCCATAAAGATTGGCGAGATGTTGGTTTCATGCATCAGCGAAGCGATGTATTTATCCACGCCGCTATCAACCAGAACCTGTTTGAATGCGCCGCCACCGCCGATGATCAACAGCATCATGGCAATGATTTTGATTGAGCTGGTCAGCGTTTCGTTGATGTCGTCCATGGAACGACCACGGTTCAGGCCGAAGGTGAAAACGGCAATCAGTACCGCAATGAGGGTCGCCATCACCGGATCGCCGAAGAACTCAGCGTAAGGCAGAATCGCATGGCCTTTCGGCAGCAGCATCTCTGCAACCGCACGCAGCGCCATCAGTACCACCGGTACCAGAGAGGTCCAGACGCTGACGCCAAAGCCCGGCATTTCTTCTTCGGTAAAGGTTTTCTTGTTGTACAGCCCTTCAGGAATCGGCTTGTCGATGCCTTTCAGGAAGCGTGCATAGACCGGGCCGGCCAGAATCACTGTCGGGATACCGAGCAGTGTACCGTAGAGCAGCGTTTTACCCATGTCCGCATGGAAAATGGTAGCGATTGCGGTCGGGCCAGGGTGTGGAGGCAGGAAACCGTGAGTAACGGAAAGCGCGGCCGCCATCGGGACACCCACATACAGCAGCGGGATACGGGCTGCGGCAGCGATAGTGAAAACCAGCGGCAGCAACAGGACGAAGCCCACTTCATAGAACAGCGCAAAACCCACGGTAAAGCCGGTCAGTACGACGGCCCACTGAATATGTTTTTCGCCAAATTTTGCAATCAGCGTTGTGGCGATGCGTTGTGCGCCGCCGCAGTCCGCCAGCAGTTTACCCAACATGGCGCCGAAGCCCATGATCAGCGCAAGGCTGCCCAGCGTTCCGCCCACACCGGCTTTGATAGATTTGATAACTGCGTCCAGAGGCATGCCCTGCATCATACCGACGGCGAGTGCCACCAGGATCAGAGCGATAAATCCGTTCAATTTGAAGCGGATCATTAATAACAACAACAAGACTACACCGATAGCAACGATGACTAATGGCATGATTTACCTGGCCTTAATTTGTTATGGGTAACGTCAGTTTTTCAGCGGTTATTGCAGGTTTTAGCCCTGTAAAAACGAAGCGCTGGAGTACCGATATGCCTTACATCCACTTTTTAAAAGGATAGCTGGATGTTTTTATATTTTTGGTACTGGCACAGATGATACGGGTAACATTTATGAAAAGAGAATCACCCGGCGGGTCAAAATTTACGAAGTGAGATGCCTGTCATATTCCAGGCTGGAAATGAGTGCAAAAAAGAGGCGCGAGATAGCGGGGAAAGATACAGGTAACATGCTCTCCCGCATCGGGAGAGCATCAGATAAAAGTCGGCTTAGTAGTAGGAGTGCTCGCCGCGCTGGTGTTCGGTAAGATCGCGTACACCTTTCAGTTCCGGGAATTCGTTAAGCAACTGCTTTTCGATCCCTTCTTTCAGCGTTACATCCACCATTGAACAGCCATTACAACCACCGCCAAACTGGAGGATGGCATAGCCTTCATCCGTAATTTCCATCAGCGTGACGCGGCCGCCGTGGCCTGCCAGTTGCGGGTTGATCTGCGATTGCAGCAGATACTCAACACGTTCCATCAGCGGTGCGTCTTCGGACACCTTACGCATCTTCGCGTTTGGTGCTTTCAGGGTGAGCTGGGAACCCAACTGATCGGTGACAAAATCAATTTCCGCATCTTCCAGGTACGGTGCACTTAACTCATCGACATAGGCGGTCAGTTGTTCAAATTTCAGGGCGGTGTCAGTTGCTTCCACTGCATCTGGCGGACAATAAGAGACGCCGCATTCAGCGTTTGGCGTGCCTGGGTTAATCACAAATACACGGATTTGTGTCCCTTCTTCCTGATTTGCCAGCAGTTTAGCA
This sequence comes from Phytobacter sp. SCO41, assembly GCF_003073275.1. Classification (NCBI taxonomy): domain Bacteria; kingdom Pseudomonadati; phylum Pseudomonadota; class Gammaproteobacteria; order Enterobacterales; family Enterobacteriaceae; genus Phytobacter; species Phytobacter sp. SCO41. The sequence continues at coordinate 407,848 of NZ_CP027225.1, forward strand.
AAATGCGCTTGCGCAGCATCAGAGATACGGATCATAGCAATGGCCTAATAGTTGACTATTTTACTTGGTTATAATACGCCCATCATCGAGGGTCTACAAGGTTCGACAAAGGCACCATACCTGAACAGACGCCGCGCCGTTGCGCAGGAGCAACCGACTTATTTCCGCGACGGTGCTGCCGGTCGTAACGACATCATCCACGATAACCATATGGAGTCCCTGGACGGGCAATTCAAGGCGAAAGGCATTTTTCAGGTTGCGTTTGCGTAGCCGGGCGCTGAGATGATGCTGAATGGACGTTGCCCGAATGCGGACAATGGCGCCCGGTTCATAGCGACAGCATAACCAGTGGGCAAGCGCACGACAGAGCAGATCACTTTGGTTATATCCTCTGCGCCACTGGCGATGCCGATAAAGCGGTACGCTGATAAGCATATCGGGTTTCTGCCACTGTGTTGTTCTGCGTGCGTTGATGACTGCCAGTACCAGCAGCCGGGCCAGCGCATTTGCCATTTCGGGTCGTCGCACGAATTTGAACTGATGCACCAGCATACTCAATGGCAATGCGTAGTCGCTGACCGCCACCAGATGTTGCCACGGCGGCGGTTTTTGCAGGCATCTGCCGCAAGGCAGTATCCGACTCCTGGCAGGCAAACCACAGGCTGGACAAACGGACAGGGGAGCTACCACCGCCCGAGTACAGCAGGAACACAAGCCCCAGTGCGCTACCGCCAGCGGCATTCGACATAGCCAGCACAAGCCCGGCGCTGTTAGCATGTTCACCCTCCCTGTTTTAAGAAAGAGAACGATAACTGATGAACAACATCTGGTGGGAAACCAAAGGCGAAGGAAATTGCCATCTTGTGCTGCTGCACGGATGGGGGCTGAACGCGCAGGTTTGGGATTGCATTGTGCCGCAACTACGCTCGCAATTTACACTGCATCTGGTGGACCTGCCGGGTTATGGGCGCAGTAGCGGATTTTCGGCAATGACATTGCAGGAGATGGCGGAGTGTGTGTTGGCGCAGGCGCCGCAGCGCGCCGTCTGGCTGGGCTGGAGCCTCGGCGGGCTTGTCGCAAGCAAGGTTGCGCTTCTTGCTCCTGAGCGCGTCAGCGGCCTGGTGACGGTTGCATCATCCCCTTGTTTTGGCGCGCAGGATGAATGGCCTGGCATCAAACCGGATGTGCTGGCCGGTTTCCAGCGACAGCTCAGCGAGGATTTTCAACGTACGGTCGAGCGCTTTCTCGCTCTGCAGACGATGGGTACGGAGACAGCCCGTCAGGATGCACGTCAGCTCAAGCAGGCGGTATTGTCGTTACCGATGCCCTCAACAGAGGTGCTGAACGGTGGGCTGGAGATCCTCAAAACAGAAGATCTGCGCGACGCGCTGTCAGGGCTGGAGATTCCCTTCTTGCGGCTTTACGGGCGATTAGATGGGCTGGTGCCGCGCAAAATTGTTGCCACGCTGGATGCGCGCTGGCCACAAAGCCAGTCGCTGATATTTCCTAAAGCTGCCCATGCGCCTTTTATTTCTCACCCGGACGATTTCTGCAGAGCATTGACAGAATTTAATAGTTTCACGGTGTAATTATTGTGCCACCTGGAAAAAATGCCGTTTCACGACAATACTCAGAGCGTTGCTGCGGTTGGCTTATCTTTCTTTACCACAGCATCACAATCTAAAAAACCGAGGAGAATCAAGTCCATGAAACTTGTTACAGGTATTGTTGCATCTCTGGTGATTGGCTCCCTGTCGTTTGGCGTTATGGCGGCGCAGGAACTCGAAAAAGATAAGGTCGCGGGTATGAATCTGACAAAAGTGGGGACGATTACCACGTCTGATACCTCGGCACCCATGGACGCGAAAAAAGAGCTGTCGAAAAAAGCGGATGAACTGGGCGGCAAATATTTCGTTGTGACCAGCGGCGAGAAGAATGAAAAAGACATCCATGCCACGGCGGATGTCTATAAGTAATGTTATGAGCGGGTCGCCTGACCCGCTATCAGCATCCTGTCAGTGACCACCATTCACGCTGGCAGGCCGATTTTCCTTCCGGGCATTGTTTGCACTCGCCGCTCAGACAGCCGTCCGCCTCTTCCTGAATCCGTACTGCTTTGCCCATGGCTTCCATGCGCGTCAGCATGGCATCGGCCATTGGTCGGGAGAGATGCAGCGCGTTACAGAGCTGGTTGATTTCCATCCGGCCCTGTAAAGCAAGCATATCGCGAACCTCAATTAACGATGCCATGTTTCGTGTCCTTAGTGGCAGTCGCCCGCCGGGCTTTCACAACAACTGGCGACGGTTTTGCGGCTGGCCAGGAGATTCACATCCACGCGACTTCTGGCGCGACGCAGACCGCCAATCACGATGACATTGAACAAGATCACCGCGAGAATACAGGTGAGGCTGTAAACCGGGTGCTCCTCAAAACTCACGGCCTGATAGAACAGCGTGGCAAGTGAATAGGCGATATTCAGCCCCCACAGCACGGAGAACCCCATCCAGCCACGGCTCGATTCACGGGCAATGGCGCCCATTACGGATATGCACGGCGTATAGAGCAGAACGAAAATCAGGTAGCTGTAGGCCGCAGCGGCGCTGCCGAATTTCTCACTCATCACGCCCATAGTGCCTTCTGCCATCTCACCGTCGCCCTTGCTGGCTTCAATAGGGTTGGCCAGTACGCTCAGACTGAAGGTGTTTTTCAGGCTGCTCCAGGTCTCGTCGAGTGCGGCGATCAGTTCATTGCCGAGATTGTATTCTGCGGGATTGAATTCCGCTTTCTGAATGTGTTCGGCGGTATAGAGTGAGTTGAGCGTCCCGACCACCACTTCTTTCGCCATTGCCCCCGTCACCAGGCCAACGGTCGCCTGCCAGTGGTCACCGTGCACGCCAATCGGTTCCAGTATGGGGGTAAAGACGCGGCTTACTGACGCCAGCGCAGAATCGTTAATGTTATCGACCGTTTTACCGCTCAAGGAGAAACTATTGAGAGCACTGAGGAAAATGCTCACGATCACAATGACTTTACCGGCCCGCAGCACAAAGCCTTTCAGACGCTGCCAGGTCTGCAAGACCAGACTTTTCAGGTGCGGCACGTGGTAGACCGGTAGTTCCATAATGAATGGTGACGCTTCGCCACGCATGATGGTGTGTTTAAGCATCAGGCCGGTAAGGATTGCCATCACAATGCCCAGCACGTATAGCGAAAAGACCAGTAACGCCCCCTGCTGGCCGAAGAAGGCCGATGCGAAGACAGCGAAAATGGCCAGACGCGCGCCGCAGGACATAAACGGTGCCATCATCATGGTCATCAGACGTTCACGCGGCGCATCCAGGGTCCTGGCCCCCATCACCGAGGGAACATTGCAGCCAAAGCCGACAATCAGCGGCACGAAGGATTTACCCGGCAGCCCCAGCGCCTGCATCAAACGGTCCATGACGAAGGCCGCACGTGCCATATAGCCGGAGTCTTCAAGGAATGAGAGAAACAGGTACATCATGCCGATTTGCGGTACGAGCGGTAGCACCGTGTTGATACCACCGCCCAGCCCCTGAGCCAGGAAAACGGTCAGCCATTCCGGGAAATGCAGCGTATAGCCCAGCCACTGGATACCGTGGACGAAAATCGCCACTGAACCCGCATCAAAAATCGGCTGTAACGCACCACCGATGTTAATGGCGAGCAGGAACATCAGGTACATCACAAACAGGAAAATCGGTAAGCCAAGGAAGCGGTTCAGAATGATTCGGTCAACGGCTGCCGTAAACTGGCTGGATTCCGCCGTCAGGGTGTTACTGACCGCCTCGCAAATGGCGGCAATGGTTTGATAACGGGCATCGGCAATGTGCAGTGCGGGATCGTCGATTTCGTCCTGAAGGCGTGCCAGTGAAATATCCAGCTTGTGGGCGGCATCACCAGCGTAAGCGCGGCTGTAGATATCGCCTTCCAGCATTTGCAGGCCCAGCCAGCGACGTTGTTGGATGGGCATGTCCGCGGCCATGCCTTGCGCCAGCTCATCGGCTTCACGCGACAGCGGCTGGGCATAGTGAACAAGCTCGATTTGTTTATTTTTCTGATGGCGATCAAGCGCGATTTTTAACGCGTCGATACCGCGACCTCGGGTGGACACCAGCGGAACAACCGGGCAGCCGAGGCGAGCGGAGAGGGCGTCGATATCAATGCGGACTTTTTGCTTCTCGGCAATATCCAGCATATTCAGCGCCACCACGCAGGGAATGCCAAGTTCCAGCAACTGCAACGTGAGATAGAGGTTGCGCTCGAGGTTTGAGGCATCCACGACGTTAATCAGGATGTGCGCATCGCCGCTCAGAATGTAGTGACAGGCAATTTGCTCATCCAGTGAGGTCTGTGACGAGATAGTGGTCAGGGAGTAGGTACCGGGCAAATCGACCAGCGTAACCTGATGGTCGGTCGTAGAGAATTGCCCCTCTTTGCGCTCAACCGTGACACCCGCCCAGTTCCCCACGCGCTGGCGCGCACCAGTTAACTGATTGAATAATGTGGTCTTGCCGGAATTAGGATTACCAATTAATCCCACGGTCAATTTTTTCATTGTTCTTCTCTCTCTTTCATGGCCGGGCCATTAGCGGGAAACGGCTTCCAGTTCCAGAAACGCGAGATCTTTCTTACGCAAGACCAGATTAACGCGTCGGGTTTCAATGTGAATAGGATCACCAAGGGGGGCTACGCGCACGACATTAAATGATGAACCGGGCAACATGCCTAATGAGAGGAGTTTCTGGCGCCACGCAGGGCTAATTTCGCGAGAGAACCCCGTTATTTTCCACGCACTGTCAGGAGAGAATTGCATAGGACCTACTTATCTGTATCGCAAACAACATTCCCACCATGCGCCAGTAAAGCGCATGAAACCAGTTAGTTAGCCAGCACAGCAATGAGTGTCACTCCACTCATACAATGATAATGAGAATAGTTTTTATCATCACTATTAAACCGCGATATTGCGCAAAGCGGAACCACAATCCGAGCCATTGTTGATATGGCTCAAAATTTATGTTGTTTTGCCTTTCCCGTTTGCAATAACAAATAAGAAACAGTGAAGGGATATTTAATTTATTACCCGGACTTAAGGTTAAATTAATAATAAGAATAAAGTTTAAATAATAAAGAGTTATGAGGCGGGTTTATTAACTAAAATATAACTAATATAAAATTAGTTAATAATTTTGAAAATTAATCCAGAGATTATTCAAAGAGTTACTGGCAAGTAAGAAATAACGCAGTACACCTGTTTGTTTAGATTTGAACATCTGGAAGAGGGAGTACCCTCTCCCGAAGGAGAGGGCGAAGGGTTTAACGTTTTTTGCCCATGGCTGCCGCCAGCGCATCCATCATGGCGCTGTTGCCAGCAGGCTGCGACTCGCGCCCGCGTGGTTTCGCCGGACGGGCGGCAGGGCGGTTGCCTGCCTCGCGAGCGCCACCATTACCACGCCGTGAATTGCTGTCTCCCGGCTGCTCATCAAGGCGCATGGTCAGCGCAATACGTTTGCGTTGCAGGTCCACTTCCAGCACTTTTACTTTGACGATATCCCCCGCTTTCACGACGGTATGCGGATCTTCAACAAATTTATCGGCAAGCGAAGAGATATGTACCAGGCCATCCTGATGCACACCGATATCCACAAACGCACCGAAGTTGGTAACGTTGGTCACCGCACCTTCAAGCACCATGCCAGGCAGCAGGTCATTCATCGTTTCAACACCGTCAGCAAACTGGGCGGTTTTGAACTCCGGGCGCGGGTCACGGCCTGGTTTTTCCAGCTCTTTGATGATGTCAGTAACGGTCGGTACCCCGAAGCGCTCGTCGGTAAAGTCGGACGCTTTCAGTGATTTAAGGCCGCTACTGTTGCCCATCAGATCGCGCAGAGACTGCTCTGTCGCCGCCAGAATACGTTCCACAACCGGGTACGCTTCCGGGTGCACGGTAGAGGCATCCAGCGGGTTATCACCATGGTTGATACGCAGGAAGCCCGCGCACTGCTCAAAGGCTTTTGGCCCCAGTCGGCTGACTTTTAATAGTTGCTGGCGATTCTGGAACTGACCATTCTCATCGCGCCAGGCGACGATATTCTGCGCCATCATGCGGGTTAAACCGGCTACGCGAGTCAGCAGAGGAACAGACGCGGTGTTCAGGTCCACGCCGACGGCGTTTACGCAATCTTCGACGACCGCGTCCAGTTTACGGGCAAGCTGGGTCTGGCTGACGTCATGCTGATACTGACCAACCCCGATAGATTTCGGATCGATTTTCACCAGTTCGGCCAGCGGGTCCTGCAGACGACGGGCGATTGACACCGCGCCACGCAGGGAAACGTCCAGATCGGGGAATTCCAGCGCCGCCAGCTCAGAGGCGGAATAGACCGACGCTCCGGCCTCGCTGACGATCACTTTCTGTGCGGTGACTTTCGGGAATTGTTTCTGCACGTCCAGGAAGAAACGTTCGGTTTCACGCGATGCCGTTCCGTTGCCGATAGCGACCAGTTCAACGTTGTGTTTTTCGCATAGCGCGGCGACCACCACGGCGGCTTTTGCTGCCTGGCCGGTGTGTGGGTAAATGGTGTCAGTGGCAACCAGCTTACCCGTGCCGTCGACAACGGCGACTTTCACACCGGTACGCAGACCCGGATCGAGACCCATCGTTGCGCGCAGGCCAGCGGGTGCGGCCATCAGCAGGTCATGCAGGTTACGGGCGAAGACGTTGATCGCTTCATCTTCCGCACGTTCACGCACGGTACCCATCAGTTCGGTTTCCAGGTGCATCAGCACCTTAATACGCCATGTCCAACTGACAACGCCTTTGCGCCAGCTATCTGCCGGCGCATTATTCAGCCGCAGGCCAAGGTGATCCTGAATAATTTGCTCGCAATGGCTCTCTTTTGGCGGCTCATCAAACTGCGGATCGGCATTCAGTGAGAGCTGCAATACCCCTTCGTTGCGGCCACGGAACATGGCCAGCGCGCGGTGTGACGGCACGGTGGAAATCGGCTCATGGTGATCGAAATAATCGCGGAATTTTGCGCCTTCCTCTTCTTTGCCGCTCACTACGGTGGCGACCAGATGGGCGTTTTTCCACAGGTAATCACGCACTTTCGCCAGCAACTGCGCATCTTCGGCAAAGCGCTCCATCAGGATGTAGCGTGCGCCATCCAGCGCTGCTTTGGTGTCGGCAACGCCTTTGTCGGCATCGACGTATTTTGCAGCTTCGTTTTCCGGGTCGTGTGAAGGCTCGTTCCACAGCAAATCCGCCAGCGGCTCAAGGCCTGCTTCAATGGCGATTTGTCCACGGGTGCGGCGCTTGGGTTTGTACGGTAAATACAAATCTTCGAGTTCGGTTTTACTGAGCGTACCGTTGATGGCTTTGCTCAATTCATCGGTGAGCTTACCCTGCTCGCCAATCGACTTCAGGATGGCCTGGCGGCGTTCTTCGAGTTCGCGCAAATATCCCAGGCGGGTTTCCAGATTACGCAGCTGCGTGTCATCCAGACCGCCGGTGACTTCTTTACGATAACGCGCGATAAACGGCACGGTGTTCCCTTCATCAAGCAGGCGAACGGCAGCTTCTACCTGTTCGGATCTGGCCTGAAGTTCACCCGCAATAATGCGGCAGAGCGAATCATTCATCATTTCAATATCATCTTCTGAACAAAATCAGGGGATAGTTATACGGACTGAGACAGAAAAATGCCAGTCGCGCCGGGGGCTACCGGATAGTTCCTGGTGCGTTACTTTACATACTCGATTTCATTAACGTACCAGGTGGCTTCCCCGGCGGGCGTTTGCACCACTGCGACATCGCCGACCTCTTTTTTCAGCAGCGCGCGCGCCATTGGCGAGTCGATAGAGATGTAGTCTTTGCGACCAAAAATTTCGTCGTAACCGACAATGCGAAAACGTAATGTGTTGCCATCGTCATTTTCGATTTCCACCCACGCGCCGAAGAAGACTTTGCCTTCCTGTTGCGGTGAGTAATCGACAATTTTCAGGTTTTCCAGGCACTTTGTCAGATAGCGAACGCGGCGGTCTATTTCACGCAGGCGCTTTTTATTGTACTGGTAGTCGGCATTTTCACTGCGATCGCCGAGGCTCGCCGCCCAGGTGACTTTTTTGGTGACTTCCGGGCGCTCCTGACGCCAGAGAAAATCCAGTTCCTGTTTCAGCTTGTCGTAGCCTTCTCGGGTGATCAGGGGCGTTTTCATTTCGTGGCCTTCTTTTTTCTCTGATTTCTTTACAAATCACCGCCCCTTAAGGTGCGGATTAATCATCATTTCTGTGATGCAATGTGCATATAAGCTACTGTTAAATATGCTTTGTAACAATTTCGACTAGAATTTATACCAGATTTAGCTGGTCCTCGACGCGCACTTTTTTAGAATACGTATTCATAATTGTCGGAACCTTTGGGAGTAAAAACAATGCAAGAGAATTATAAGATTCTGGTAGTGGATGACGATATGCGCCTGCGCGCGCTGCTTGAGCGTTATCTTACCGAGCAGGGCTTCCAGGTTCGTAGCGTCGCTAACGCGGAGCAAATGGACCGCCTGTTGACCCGCGAATCATTCCACTTGATGGTTCTCGACTTAATGCTGCCGGGTGAAGATGGCCTGTCCATCTGTCGCCGCCTGCGTAGCCAGAGTAACCCGATGCCGATCATTATGGTGACGGCGAAAGGGGAAGAAGTTGACCGTATCGTTGGCCTCGAAATCGGTGCTGATGACTACATTCCAAAACCGTTTAACCCGCGTGAACTGCTGGCGCGTATCCGTGCGGTACTGCGTCGTCAGGCAAATGAACTGCCTGGTGCGCCTTCGCAGGAAGAAGCGGTTATCGCATTTGGTAAGTTCAAGCTGAACCTCGGTACCCGCGAGATGTTCCGCGAAGATGAGCCGATGCCGCTGACCAGCGGTGAGTTCGCCGTGCTGAAAGCGCTGGTGAGCCATCCGCGTGAGCCGCTGTCGCGCGATAAGCTGATGAACCTGGCGCGTGGACGTGAATACTCCGCGATGGAGCGTTCTATCGACGTGCAAATCTCCCGCCTGCGTCGCATGGTGGAAGAGGATCCGGCTCACCCACGTTACATTCAGACCGTTTGGGGTCTGGGCTACGTCTTTGTGCCGGACGGTTCTAAAGCATGAGGCGAATGCGCTTCTCACCGCGCAGTTCTTTTGCCCGCACGCTGTTGTTGATCGTCACATTGCTGTTCGTCAGCCTTGTGACGACCTACCTCGTGGTGCTGAATTTCGCGATTTTGCCCAGCCTCCAGCAGTTTAATAAGGTTCTCGCCTACGAAGTTCGTATGTTGATGACCGATAAACTGCAACTGGAGGACGGTACACAACTGGTGGTTCCTCCGGCATTTCGTCGTGAAATTTATCGCGAACTCGGTATCTCACTCTATTCCAATGAAGCCGCAGAAGACGCAGGCCTGCGTTGGGCACAGCACTATGAATTTTTAAGCCAGCAGATGGCGCAGCAATTGGGTGGCCCAACGGAAGTGCGCGTTGAGGTTAACAAGAGCTCGCCGGTTGTCTGGTTGAAAACGTGGCTGTCACCCAATATTTGGGTACGCGTGCCGTTGACGGAAATTCATCAGGGCGATTTCTCCCCGCTGTTCCGCTACACGCTGGCTATTATGCTTTTGGCGATAGGGGGCGCATGGCTGTTTATCCGAATACAGAACCGACCGCTGGTCGACCTGGAACATGCCGCGCTAAAAGTGGGCAAAGGACATATTCCGCCGCCGCTGCGTGAATACGGTGCCTCCGAAGTGCGTTCTGTGACACGCGCGTTTAACCAGATGGCGTCAGGGGTCAAGCAACTGGCGGATGACCGTACCCTGCTGATGGCCGGGGTGAGCCACGATTTGCGTACGCCGTTGACGCGTATTCGTCTGGCCACAGAGATGATGGCCGAAGAAGATGGCTACCTTGCGGAATCGATCAATAAAGATATCGAAGAGTGCAACGCCATCATCGAGCAGTTTATCGACTACCTGCGAACCGGGCAGGAGATGCCGATGGAAATTGCCGAATTAAACGCGGTCCTGGGCGAAGTGGTAGCGGCCGAGAGTGGCTATGAGCGTGAAATTGATACGGCGCTTAATGACAGCGAAATTCTGGTTCGTATGCACCCGCTTTCGATTAAGCGTGCCGTTGCCAATATGGTGGTGAACGCTGCCCGTTACGGTAATGGCTGGATCAAGGTCAGTAGCGGTACGGAGCTTAATCGCGCCTGGTTCCAGGTGGAGGATGACGGCCCTGGCATCAAGCCGGAGCAGCGCAAACATCTGTTCCAGCCGTTTGTCCGTGGCGACAGTGCGCGTAGCACCAGCGGTACGGGTCTTGGGCTGGCGATTGTTCAGCGTATTGTCGATAACCACAACGGTTTGCTTGAGCTTGGTACCAGTGAGCGGGGAGGCTTGTCGATCCGTGCTTGGCTGCCGATTCCCATTACTCGCCTGAACACGCCGGGCAAAGAGAACTAACAGAAACCCGCCTTCAGTGAATTGAAGACGGGTTTTGTTTGGCTTGCGTTGGAAAGTTACAGCTTCGGTCCGGCGCTCACCAGTGCGGCGCCCGCAGGGGTATCCGTATACTTCTCAAAGTTACTGACGAACAGTTTAGCCAGTTGCGTTGCTTTCTCCTGCCACTGTTCCGGCGATGCGTAAGTATTACGTGGGTCGAGGATTTTTGTCTCCACGCCGGGCAATGTTGTGGGGATAGCCAGGTTAAACATCGGCAGGGTGAAGGTCTCGGCGTTATCCAGTTCACCATTCAGAATCGCATCGATAATCGCGCGCGTATCTTTAATGGAGATGCGTTTGCCGGTCCCGTTCCAGCCAGTGTTCACCAGGTATGCCTGCGCACCGACGGCCTGCATACGTTTCACCAGCACCTCTGCGTACTGCGTAGGGTGCAGCGACAGGAATGCTGCGCCAAAGCAGGCGGAGAAGGTGGGCGTAGGCTCCGTTACGCCACGTTCCGTGCCCGCCAGTTTAGCCGTAAAGCCTGACAAGAAGTGATACTGCGTCTGGCTTGCGGTAAGGCGGGAAACAGGCGGCAGCACGCCGAATGCGTCTGCGGTCAGGAAGATAACTTTTGTTGCATGCCCGGCTTTTGAAACGGGCTTAACGATGTTGTCGATGTGGTAGATCGGGTACGACACTCGGGTATTTTCTGTTTTCGAGGCATCGTCATAATCGATGCTGCCGTCAGCGCGTACGCTCACGTTTTCCAGCAGAGCATCCCGACGGATGGCGTGGAAAATATCCGGTTCCGCTTCCTCTGACAGTCGGATGGTTTTGGCGTAGCAACCCCCTTCGAAGTTGAAGACGCCGTCGTCGTCCCAGCCATGCTCGTCATCGCCAATCAGGCGGCGTTTTGGATCGGTAGAAAGGGTGGTTTTCCCGGTGCCTGACAGGCCAAAGAAAACGGCGACATCGCCTTTCTCGCCGACGTTTGCCGAGCAGTGCATCGATGCGATGCCTTTCAGCGGCAGCAGGTAGTTCATCATCGAGAACATCCCTTTTTTCATTTCGCCGCCGTACCAGGTACCACCAATCAACTGAATGCGTTCGGTCAGGTTGAACGCAACGAAGTTTTCTGAATTCAATCCCTGTTCTTTCCATAACGGGTTTGTGCATTTCGCCCCGTTCATGACAATAAAATCAGGTTTAAACTCAGCGAGTTCTTCGTTTGTCGGACGGATAAACATGTTCTTCACAAAGTGCGCCTGCCAGGCGACTTCTGTGATGAAACGAACGGAGAGACGGGTATCCGCGTTGGCGCCACAAAAGGCGTCGATAATAAACAGACGTTTACCGGAGAGTTGTTGCGTCACCAGCCCTTTCAAGTGTTGCCAGACTTCGGGCGAGAGCGGTTTGTTGTCGTTCTTGCCTTTGCCTTTATCAGACCACCAGACGGTGTCTCGGGTGGTGTCATCACGGACAATATACTTATCTTTCGGCGAACGGCCGGTGAAAATACCGGTGTCGACGGCGACAGCACCAGAATTCGTCAATACTCCGCGCTCGTATCCTTCCAGGTCTGGACGGAGCTCTTCCTGATACAGCGTATCGTAGTCGGGGTTATAGACGATATCCTGAACATCGTTGATACCATAAGCCTTGAGATCTTGCGGGGTTAAAACGTTAACGCGCATGTCACTACTCCTTAGCCAATATGTACTGCCTGAAATTGTAGGGTTATTGCTCATTCCCTGACCGCGACGGGGCTCATAGATTTACGTATCTCGACAAGCCCTGGAACGCGGAAAACGCTGTGACATGGGTCACGTGGCGACACAGTTTCTGGCAATAATAGCCAGAATAATCGAGAAAATGTCACTAAAGCGACGTAAAGCGATATTTTTAACGGCAGCTTTGTGACTGTAATCGCTTTCATGAAAGTAAATTACGTAAGACTTTCAGAAAACATTTTAACGGAAACGTGACGTGCTATGCAAAAGCGCCACCGTTCAGGTGGCGCTTTTGCTGACGATTAAGGAAGGTCTTAGTGGACCTGCGGATCGGCAGGCGAGGCGTTGTTACGGATTTCAGCGATATCCATGGCGTTAAACAGATAGTGATTACCGCAGTAATCGCAATGCATGTCGATCTCGCCCTCTTCGGCAATAATGCTGTCAACTTCTTCATCTGGCAGGGTTTTTAATGCGCCAGCACAGCGCTCACGAGAGCAGGTGCATTTGAATTCCACATCCTGCGGGTCGTACAGGGTGACTTCTTCTTCGTGGTACAAACGCCACAGAACATCCTGCGCCGGAAGCGTAAGCAGCTCTTCTGCTTTGATCGTTTCAGTCAGGGTTGCCAGGTGTTCAAAATCCACAGCCTGGGTATCCTGAGCGGGTAAAACCTGCAGCAGCATACCGCCTGCAGCCGGTGCACCCTCCACATCGCCTGTACGGATGAACAAGCGGGTCGGCAGTTGTTCGGAACGCAGGAAGTAATCTTCCAGACACGCTGCCAGCGTATCGCCTTCCAGACCGACGACGCCCTGATAACGTTCACCTTCTTCTGGCGTAATGGTAATGACCAGATAGCCATTGCCAACCAGCGTTTTCAGATCGGCATCGTCAGCAATGTCGCCCTGTACGCGCGCGACACCACGCATCTGTTGACGGTTGTTACCGTTGATGACGGCCAGGCTCATTGGGCCATCGCCCTGTAGCTGAACGGTAATATCGCCCGCAAATTTCAGGGTGGCAGTCAGCAGGCTGGTCGCGACCAGCAACTCGCCGAGAATGTTTTTCACTGGCTGCGGATAGCTATGGTTTTCCAGGATCTGCTTCCAGGTTTCGGAGACGGTTACCAGTTCACCGCGTACGGCATAGTTCTCGAACAGGTAACGGTGTAATTGGTCATGTTGAGCCATAGTTTTCTCTCTTGCGGGTGCGCGTTACTCGCTGTCACCGTATTTAAATTTCATCAGGTCGCGGCGTTCTTTTTTATCCGGACGGCGATCGGGGTGCGGCATTGTAAGCGCATTCATCTTCCGTGCCAGCGCCATTTTTTCGCGCTTCGCTACGCTTTCCGCAGTCTCTTCATACATTTCGACGGCTTCTGCGGCGGGGCGGCGTTGTTCGGTAATAGCTTTAATAATCACCGTACGTTCGTCATTGCCCTGCCTGAGCGTCAGCGTGGCATTCAGTTCGACGATTTTACTCGGCTTGCTGCGCTGACCGTTGTAATGCACTTTGCCGCCTTCGATCATCTCGCGGGCTAAGGCGCGTGTTTTATAGAAACGCGCGGCCCACAGCCATTTATCGAGGCGAACATCAGGTGCTGACTGTTCTTTCATTACCCCTCCTTCACGCTCAGCGAGGGAATCAGGTGGCGATAATCGTTCATGCCAGGATGACGTAAATAGCTTTTCTCCGCCAGACCTGAATCCGGGTTGGTTACGCCCAGGCAGTAACGAATGCCAAATTTTGCGGCGGCATCCAGAATGGGTTCACTGTCATCAATGAACAGCGTTCTTTCGGCGTTTAAGCCGGTCTCTTGCGCCACGGCTTGCCACAAACGCTGATCCTCTTTCGGATAACCAAATGTGTGGGTGGAAAGTAATAAATCAAGGTGTGATGCCAGACCGGTGTGCTCAAGTTTCACCGCGAGATTATGCGGATGCGCATTGGTCAACAGAATGCGCCGCTTACCACTTTTTTGCAGCGCATCAAGAAAAGGGACTGTATCTTCACGCAGTACGGCGCGCGGCCCCTGCTGTGTTGTCATGGCGCAGATATCCAGCCCTAAGCGTTCGCTCCAGTAATCCAGACAATACCAGTTTAGCGTATGCTGAACGGCATGATATTCCTGACGAAGAATGGCCTGAGCCTCTGCGGGTGAAATGCCCTGCTTTGCGCCAAACGTCTCCGGCACCAGTTTTTGCCAGAAATAATTATCAAAGGCGAGATCGAGCAGCGTACCGTCCATGTCCAGCAGAACGGTATCCACGTTCTGCCAGTCGATATCAAAATGCATAAGAAACTCCAGCCAGAAATAACGATGCGCGACAGGTTAGCATACCCGGCGCGCATGACATTTATCAGGTCAGGCTATCGGGTGCGGGGATAAGCCCGGGGTTCAGGCAGTTTTCGTAGTATTGCTGAATTTCAGCCAGACGCGTGCGGTTTCGATGGTAGCGGCGCAGCGCCTGGACGCCGTTATAAACGCAGCAGACAATCATTGCCAGAAGCAGAAGCGCGGTGCTGACGTAGCGCCAGAGCCCGGTTGTGCTATTTGGCATACGGTGCAGGCTGATATGACGAGTACCGTTGGCGTCAGTCGAAATATTGGTGATGATGCCCTCGGCGGTAAAAGGGGTTTGCATCAGCATTCCCGCCAGGCGTTGGAACTCTGCCCACTGTTCGGCGGCAGGATAGTCATACAACGCGACACCAGGGTAGGGCTGATCTACCAGCTCGCTTCCTTCTTCACTCACAATCAGGAAGCCGCCTGGTGCCGGGCTGTTAAGCGCCTGTGCCGCGCGGGTCGTTTCGCGCAAAATAAAGGGTGCGGTGGAGGTGGTGACCAGGTTGTCCAGCGATTCTGCGCTGACCGGGCGCAGCAACACATTCACGCCGGTGAGTTTGCCCGCGCTGGCGCGTGACGTCAGTGTATCCCAGTCTTTACTGTTCCCCAGGTTGACCAGCGCGTTTTTAAGCCGCAGGCAGTCATCCTCTGCTGAACAGAGATCCTGCGTTTTCAGCACAATCTCAGAAAAATCATCCAGTAAGACCATGCCTGATTTTTGGATTGCCGTACGCAGCGCCGGGCTCACGCGAGAGCCGTCATCCTGTTTCGGATGCAACTGGCGGTTGACGGCTTCCACCAGTGCCGTCGCTTTGGTGACGGTTTCTGATTCCGGCAAGGGCAGCGGCGGCGCATCGTTCCAGATAATTTGTGAACAGTCGAACGGCGCAAAAGGCGAGCTTTGGCGCGCGCTCCAGTTGCTTGACGAATGGATGCTACACATGCCGGTGCCGTGAATCTTTAGCGAGTCACCAATACGCAGCCCTGCTTCTTCAAGTTGACTAACTTTCGTGGCTTCGATGGTCTGCGCCCCTTTAATCCATGAAAGGGTAAACTTGATGGGCATATCCAGCGGAACCCACATCAGCAGCATAATCAGAACCAGCAGCGCTCCGGCTGAAATCACGGCGCTGCGCACCCAATGCTGGAGGGGGAAGTTCTTGACCTCATCATGCAGCGATAAAAAGCGCCCCTGTCGAACCACGTGACGATCGAGATAGATATCAATATCGCTTTGTTGCCCCAGGTCCTGGGCGATAAAAGGTTGCCAGTGTTTTGGGTAGATAAGATCAATAATGCCTAACGAGATATTGTTGATCTGTTCCTGATTGTTCTCACCAAAAAGCCCCCACCGTTTGGGCGTGCCGCGCAGGCAGTGGATTTCGCGCAACGCAGTTTGCGCGGGCGGTGCGAAGATGCCCCAGAGCCCGGCCGCAAGCAGCATAATTCCGCCACCAGCAAGCCACGGGACAAACACGTCCGGGGTGACCAGGCAGAAAAAGAACAGTAAAAACGATGTTGAAACCAGTAAGGCTTCACGCATGCCGTCCGGGCGGCTCAGCGCATACTCTTCCACCGTTTCATGGCGAATATTAAGTAGCTCAATTTGCTCCGTCTCTTCGCCGCGGATAGCTGAGTGGGACGAGGGAACCTGTTCTGGCACCAGGCTGTGTTCTTCCGGACGGAATTCATTCAGGGCGTGGCCATTTAGCGAAATGACCAGCGGAAGAGTGTCGGTACGGATAAGCTCAACGCTGTTTTCGTCATTGATATACTGCTCCCAGAACGGCGGCAGATGGACTTCAACAGAATCGAGATAGTAGCGCCATTTGTTCGGGGCATCGGTCGTAATCCCGTAACGAGTGATCGCACGGGTGACGCTGATGACGGTATTACTTTGCGCGTTGAGGGTGAGGGAGATCGGGGCAGCCGTCGCACCGGTCGGGCCCGGTACCTGACGGGTACGGGAGAGCGATTCCAGATAGCTTTCAACAGCGCTGCGCTCATCAGGAGTTAATTTGCGGGTTGTCGCGCCAGCGAAAGCTTGCAGATGTGGCAGGCGGTATCGTCTTTGCGATCGCGCTCTGTAAAACCACCCAACAAGGCATACGCAGGCCAGCATAGCAGCGAAATAAATCAAAATGGTGCTCATGCTTTCCCCATCTTACTTTTACTAGCAGGTGTAGTCAGTTGCACCCTTTCCCGTAAATTCAATGAATATGGCTGGAGCGTTATCGGGCAAATCGTTAGTCTAATAGGTGAGCGCCTGACAACATGCAAAATAGTAGCAAAGCCGCAATAGAGCGAATATCAGCAAATTCTTAGTTTTATTTCAACCTCTTGACTTTTAGGTTTATTTGGGAAATAGCTTCTGCTAAGTTACAGGAATGTAAATGAGGCGCGAAGAACATTGCCGAAACAGTGTCGCATGTCGCACAATAATGCCAGTAATCTCTGGAAAGACCGATAATAATGAGCGAATCATTGCAAAAACCCACCATTCTTAACGTTGAAACCGTCGCGTCTTCACGACTTTTTAACGTCGAAAGTGTGGACCTGGAATTCAGCAACGGCGTACGTCGTGTCTATGAACGTATGCGTCCCTCGTCACGCGAAGCGGTGATGATTGTGCCTATTGTAGACGATCATATCATTCTCATTCGCGAATATGCTGTGGGTACCGAATCTTATGAGCTGGGGTTTTCCAAGGGATTGATCGATCCCGGTGAAAATATGTATGAGGCGGCCAACCGCGAGCTTAAAGAAGAGGTGGGTTTTGGCGCGAAGGAATTAACATTCCTGAAAAAACTCAGCATGGCTCCGTCTTATTTCTCCAGCAAAATGAATATCATGGTCGCTGAGGATTTATACCCGGAGTCGCTGCCCGGTGATGAGCCAGAGCCGTTACCGCAGGTGCGTTGGCCACTGGCCCATTTAATGGACTTGCTGGAAGAGCCTGATTTCAATGAGGCCCGCAATGTAAGCGCGCTGTTCTTATTAAGAGAGTGGCTTAAAGGGCAGGGCAGGTTATAAAAAAGCGCGTAAGCGCTTTTTTTATGTCTGACAGAACTGCGGCCCGCCCGGATAAAACATTTTTGCGTTCCATCCGGGGAGCCCTGGCAGGCTTTTATCAGAACAATTCGTGCGTCTCGCCATTATCAATAATGGTGGTTCCCACTTCGTGCACGGCCTGCTGTGTCGGCTGCGTCCCGTCAATAAAATACTCCTGACGGCTGCTGCCTCCACTTGCCAGTTGCCCTGTGCTCCGGTCGATATTTACCGTCACTATTCCTGGCGGTGGCGTGAGCGGTTGCTCCGGTACGCCATTGAGAACAACCTGCATGTAAGCATCCCATGCTGGCTGCGCACTCTTCGCGCCGCCTTCGTAACCCGAGATCTGATCTTTGATAGCGCCCGACGCGGAGGTGCGTCCCAGATCGCGACGGTGATCATCAAAACCGATCCAGACCGACGTCACTACGCCCGGACCATAACCGGAGAACCAGGCATCTTTCGAGCTGTTGGTGGTCCCGGTTTTCCCACCGATATCATTACGTTTGAGATCGCGACCTGCGCGCCAGCCTGTGCCTTGCCAGCCTGGTTCACCGAAGATGTTACTGTTAAGCGCGCTCTTGATTAAAAACGATAGCGGCGTACTGATCACGTGCGGTGCATACTCCTGACCACCGCTCTTCACCACCAGATCCTGATTGGCTTGCTCCAGTTGCGGCATCGGTATGGAAGGATTCTGCTGCTCCTGAGAGATAGCGACGTTTTCCATATCTTTGTTTTCCAGCACGTCTGATTTCGGTGTGTCCCCATAAATTACCGGGATATTACACTCCGCGCAGGCGACCTTTGGCCGGGCTTCGAACAGAACATTACCCTGATCGTTTTCAATTTTGGTAATGAAGTACGGATCGATGAGGAAACCGCCGTTCGCCATGACTGAATAGCCGCGTGCTACCTGCATGGGCGTGAACGACGCGGAACCCAGCGCCAGCGACTCCGTGTGCACGATGTTTTGTGCCGGGAAACCGAATCGCTGTAAATACTCGGCGGCGTAATCTACCCCCATTGCACGCATAGCGCGTACCATCACCACGTTCTTCGACTGCCCCAGCCCCTGACGCAGGCGAATTGGCCCGGCATACTCATCTGGCGAGTTTTTCGGACGCCAGTCGGAACCCGCCCCTGCATCCCAACGGGAGATAGGCACATCGTTCAGAATACTGGCCAGCGTCAGGCCTTTGTCCATCGCCGCGGTATAAAGGAATGGTTTGATGTTAGAGCCAACCTGACGCAGCGCCTGGGTGGCGCGGTTAAATTTGCTCTGATTGAAATCAAAGCCGCCAACCAGCGCCAGCACGGCACCGTCGTGCGGGTTGATGGAGACCAGGGCAGAGTTAACATCCGGCACCTGGGCCAGCCACCAGCCTTCATTTACCATGCGCACCCAAATCTGCTGACCTGCCAGCACCACATCGGTCACTTTGCGTGGGGTTGGGCCCTGTGCGGTGTCGGAACGATAAGGGCGTGCCCAGCGCATTCCGTCCATATGCAGTGATACGGAGGTCCCGTCGCCCAGCATCGCGGTGGCTTCTTGCGCATTGGCGGCCGTCACGACAGCAGGCTCCAGCGGCCCGTAGGTCGGCAACGCTTTTAGGGTGTCGGTGATTTTTTTACTGTCCCACGCGCTTTCGCCCGGTTTCCACAGCACATTCGACGGGCCGCGATAACCGTGGCGCATATCGTAGTCCATCACGTTATTGCGCACGGCATCCTGCGCCGCCAACTGCACTTTACGGGTGATGGTGGTGTAAACACGATAACCGTCTTCGTATGCTTTATCGCCGTAGCGATTCACCATCTCCTGACGCACCATTTCTGAGAGGTACGGCGCCGAGAAGGCAATTTCCGGCGCATGGTAATCCGCATCAATGGCTTCGCCGCGCGCCTGGTCATACTGCGTCTGGCTGATGTAGCCCTCGCTCAGCATACGGGACAGCACCACATTACGGCGAGCCGTTGCGCGGTCAAGCGAATAGAGCGGGTTAAAGGTGGATGGCGCTTTGGGCAACCCGGCAATGACCGCCATCTCACTCAGGGTGAGCTGGTCGACGGGTTTGCCAAAGTAGACCTGTGCCGCCGCACCCACGCCATAAGCACGATAACCGAGGTAAATCTTATTGAGGTAAAGCTCGAGGATCTCGTCTTTATTCAATAACTGCTCGATGCGGATAGCCAGGAACACTTCCTTGATTTTACGCATCAGCGTGCGTTCCGGACTCAGGAAGAAGTTACGTGCGAGCTGTTGCGTGATGGTGCTGGCACCCTGTGAGGCGTGACCAGAGAAAAGCGCTACGCTGGCCGCACGGAAAATCCCCACCGGATCAACGCCATGGTGTTCATAGAAGCGGCTGTCTTCTGTGGCGACAAACGCTTTCACCATTTCTGGCGGAATCTGATTCAGCGTCAGCGGAATACGACGTTTTTCACCGTACTGCGCAATCAATTCGCCGTCGGCGCTATAGACCTGCATCGGGATTTGTAGTCGCACGTCTTTCAGCGTCGCGACGTCAGGTAGCTGTGGCTCAATGAATTTGTACAACCCATAAATCGAGCCTGCTCCCAGCAGAATGCAACACACTGCAAGGATCAATAAATACTTTACGAACTTCACCGGAGGATTCCCATTTAGTTTCATTTGGGCAGTTTATAAACAACCGCGCGGTAGTATAAATGCAAGCCTGATGCATTGATATAGCCGTCATCTTTCCTGGCGATAAGGAGGTCGCGATTTATGGCATTCGGGCACTGGCAGATTGGACTGCATATTCAGCAAGATAGTGTTTTCATCGTCGCATTAACCCCAGGCAGAACAGGGTTGGCGCTACGCCGTTGGTGGCACATCCCGTTACCATTGGGCACAGTTGAAAACGGGCAGCTTAAGGCTCCACAACAGTTGTTGACCACGCTCTTACCGTGGCGAAAATCGTTACCGCAGCGCCACCGGGTACGGCTGGCATTTCCGGCAGCGCGCACATTGCAGCGTAAGCTCCCCCGCCCGGCAATGGCCTTGCGGGAAAACGAACTGGCAAGCTGGGTTTCTCACGCCATGGCGCGTGAACTTGAAATGGCAGCGGCAGATTTGCGTTTCGACTATACCGAAGATTCACTGGCGCAGGCCTATAGCGTGACGGCGGCGCAGCATAAAGACGTGGCCGAAATGCTGGAACTGGCAACCTCTCTGCACCTGAATTTGACCTCCCTGACGCCTGATGCCTGCGCGTTACAGCATCTTGTCCCTTTTTTACCGCCTCCGGCACGTTGTCTTATTTGGGAAGGCGACGCGCAATGGCTGTGGGCAACGCGCACCGGATGGGGGCGTCGGTCGCACGAAGATCAGCCCACCGTAAACGCGCTAAGCGCAAGCCTCGGGCTGGACATTGCCGACGTTGCGCTATGCACAGCGGCAACGCCCGAGTTTGACCCCTGGAGCGTCCTTGTGCAGCGGCAACCGCCTTTACCGCCAAATGGCATGCGTTTCGCGGTAGCGATTGGCCTGGCCCTGGGAGCGGTTCGCTAATGGAACAGATGATCAACCTGCTGCCCTGGCGAGAGCAGCGGCAACAGGCATGTCGGCGCTTTTGGGGGCAACTGCTGGCGTATGCTGTGGGCCTGATGGCGCTGATTACCCTGGTGTTTCAGGTAAAGGCAGGCCAGGACAAGCAGATCGCTACGTTGTGGCTGCAATCTGACGCGCAAATGCTGTCAGCGCTTAAGGCAAAACAGCCGCATTTCCAGGCGCAACACCAGTTGTGGTTAAAACAGCAGGCCAGAATGCAGCGGCACAACCAGACCCGTCAATGGCAGCAGCGGCTGGCAGAACTGGCGGAAAAAATGCCCGACAGTGCCTGGCTTACGGAGGTGCATTTTCAGCAAGGGCAACTCAGCGTGTCGGGGATTGCCAGAACGTTTCAGTCATTAAGCGAACTGGAGCAGGCGCTGGACACGACCGCCGGTTTTCGTCTTCGCCAAACCGGTTCGACCGGGCGAGATGCGCAAGGGCGCTGGCAGTTTCACTATCAGCTTAATAAGGAAGATGAGCATGCCGCGCAGCCTTGATCTCTGGTACGCCCTCTCGCCCGTAACCCGTGCCGGGTACGGATTATTGCTTATGGTGCTTCTCCTGCTTGCGGTGTGGTGGTGGCAGATTCAGCCCATAACGCGTGAACAAACGGCACGGGAGCAACAATATCTTGTGCAGCAGGCGGCATTGCAGGAAAGCTGGCGAGAGATCCTGGCCCTTAAACCACCGGAGATAGCGCATGCTCAAGCAGATATCCCAAAGGCCTTTTCACCGCTGGATTTTCATACTCCTGATGCCCAACTGATTGGCTGGAGTCCTGCCCATCGGGGGGGCGAGATGGTGCTGGAGGCGCAGTGGGTATCGATTCCCCGGACGTTTTCCTGGCTTGCCGAACGGCAAATGCTCGCACCTGCTTTTTCCATCACCGCGCAGGACAAGGCGCTGCGTTTTGTGCTCCAGGTGGAGAGCGATGATGGCGGCTAAACGCATCGCAGCGTCATGTTTGCTGGTGCTAATGCTGGCGGGTATGCGTGATCCTTTCAAGCCGCCTCCCGATCGCTGCATGGTCAGCCAGCTTGCGCTTTGGCATTACCAGGGCGTGGTAAGCAGGTCTCAGGCCGCGACAGGGATTGTGCGCGATCCCGCCGGCAGATGGCGACGCGTGCAGAAGGGGGAAACGCTTGCGGGAGGCTGGCGCGTGTTGGAATTTAATAAAGAAGAGATGCGCATCGCGACAGGGGAAGGTTGTGAACCCGCGCACTGGCGCTGGAAACGAGAAGGATCTCAGCATGAAAAGAACAGCAGTAGTGGCCCTTTGCCTCAGTAGCCTGGCGGCGAGCGCGGCAACACCTGCACCCGTGACATTAATGGTGGATGATGTTCCCGTCACCCAGGTCCTACAGGCGCTTGCCGGGCAGGAAAAACATAATCTGGTGATCTCGCCGGACGTCAGCGGGACACTCTCCTTGCATCTTGTCGATGTTCCCTGGAAGCAGGCACTGAACACGGTGATTGCCAGCGCAGGGCTGACACTACGCAGAGAGGGCAACATCCTGTATGTGCATTCCGCAAGCTGGCAACAGCAACAGTACGATGCGCGTGAGGCGGCGCTGGAAAAGCAAAAACAGAGTCTGCCGCTGGAAGAGCGTAGCCTGACGCTGCGTTATGCGCAGACCAGTGAGTTGGCAAAGGCTGGCGAAAAACTCCTTGGGCCAAAAGGAACGATCACGGTAGACAATCGGCTCAACCGGCTGTTGCTTCGCGATCATAAGGCCTCGCTTAACGTACTGGAAAAGTGGGTTGCGCAGATGGATTTGCCCGTTGAACAGGTTGAACTGGCCGCACACATTGTCACCATAAATGAAAAGAGCCTGCGTGAACTTGGCGTGAAGTGGGGGCTGGGGGAGGCGACAAAGCCCGGAAAACGCGGGCAGGTGTCATCGCTTTCTAGCGATCTGTCGGTTGAAAGTGCCAGCACCCGGGTTGGTTTTAATATCGGCAGTATTAACGGGCGGTTGTTGGATATTGAGTTATCCGCACTGGAACAAAAACAGCAACTGGAGATCATCGCCAGCCCACGATTACTGGCCTCTCACATGCAGCCTGCCAGCATTAAACAAGGCAGTGAAATCCCATACCAGGTCTCCAGCGGCGAAAGCGGCGCAACGTCGGTAGAGTTTAAAGAAGCGGTGCTGGGTATGGAGGTGACGCCGACCGTGCTGCCTGATAGCCGTGTGCGTCTCAAGTTGCGTATTACCCAGAACATGCCGGGCCAGGTGCTCCAGCAGGCTGATGGCGAGGTACTGGCGATTGATAAACAGGAGATTGAAACCCAGGTCGAAATAAAAAGCGGTGATACCCTGGCGCTGGGAGGCATTTTCTCACAAAAGAACAAGCTCGGTTCCGACAGTGTACCAATTTTAGGGGGGATACCCTGGTTTGGCCGACTGTTTCGTCATGATGGTAAAGATAATGAGCGCCGTGAACTGGTGGTCTTTATTACACCAAGGCTCGTGCCAGTTCGTTGATCGATACATATTCTGTATCGCTTTTTCTGCCTAACTCGCTACAGGTGTTTGACGTGAGAGATGATTTAGCTTACAAGGAGTACCGATTTGAGCGTCAGCTATCTCCGTCTTACCATAAGTAGTGTTAACGTCTGGTCGGCAATTTATTCAGTTGCCAAACCAGTCTCAGTACTGAGATAATTTTTGGTCTGACTCTCGCACTATCGCATATGAGGTTTCAGTTCATGTCCGGCTTCGCACGGTGTCTACGGAGCGGATTTATCATCAACGAATAGTCTTAGTAGTACCGAAAAAATGGCAGAGAAACGCAATATCTTTCTGGTTGGGCCTATGGGTGCCGGCAAAAGCACTATTGGGCGTCAGTTAGCTCAACAACTCAATATGGAATTTTACGATTCTGATCAAGAGATTGAGAAACGAACCGGAGCTGATGTGGGCTGGGTCTTCGATGTAGAAGGTGAAGAAGGTTTCCGCGATCGCGAAGAAAAAATCATTAACGAGCTAACGGAAAAACAGGGAATTGTACTGGCAACCGGTGGTGGCTCTGTGAAGTCTCGCGAAACCCGTAATCGTCTCTCCGCCCGTGGCGTAGTGGTTTATCTGGAAACCACTATCGAGAAGCAGCTGGCTCGTACTCAACGTGACAAAAAACGTCCGCTTTTACAGGTGGAAACGCCGCCGCGTGAAGTGCTGGAAGCGCTGGCTGATGAACGCAATCCGCTGTATGAAGAGATTGCCGACGTTACCATTCGCACAGACGATCAGAGCGCGAAAGTCGTCGCAAACCAGATTATTCACATGCTGGAAAGCAACTAATTCTGGCGTAATACACAGGCCTGCGGGTTTAAGCAAATAAGGTGGATGTCGCGTCATGGAGAGGATCACAGTCACTCTCGGGGATCGTAGTTACCCTATCACCATCGCGGCTGGTTTGTTCGACGATCCAGCTTCCTTCTCGCCCCTGAAATCCGGTGACCAGGTCATGCTGGTCACTAATGAAACGCTGGCTCCACTCTATCTCGACAAGATTCGCCATGTCCTTGAAAAGGCCGGTATCAAAGTCGATAGCGTGGTTTTACCCGATGGTGAGCAGTATAAAAGCCTGACGGTGCTGGACTCGGTTTTCACTGCGCTTTTGCAAAAACCTCACGGTCGTGACACAACACTTGTCGCGCTGGGTGGCGGTGTAGTGGGCGATCTGACCGGTTTTGCCGCAGCCAGCTATCAGCGTGGCGTGCGTTTCATTCAGGTCCCCACAACGTTGCTTTCGCAGGTCGACTCTTCTGTTGGCGGCAAAACGGCGGTAAACCATCCACTGGGCAAAAACATGATTGGCGCGTTCTATCAGCCAGCCTCGGTGGTGGTGGATCTCGACTGCCTGAAAACGCTGCCTGCGCGTGAACTTTCCTCTGGTCTCGCCGAAGTTATCAAATACGGCATCATCCTTGATGGCGCTTTTTTTGACTGGCTTGAGCAAAATCTGGACGCGCTGTTGCGTCTGGATGGCCCGGCAATGGCGTACTGTATTCGCCGTTGTTGTGAGCTGAAAGCCGAAGTTGTGGCGGCTGACGAGCGGGAAACAGGCTTACGTGCTTTACTGAATTTGGGGCATACCTTTGGGCATGCCATTGAAGCCGAGATGGGTTACGGCAACTGGTTGCATGGTGAAGCTGTCGCTGCTGGAATGGTGATGGCAGCACGTGCCTCCGAGCGTCTTGGGCAGTTCAGTAAAGATGATACCCAACGCATTATTACCCTGCTTGAGCGTGCAGGTCTGCCGGTTCATGGACCGAAGGAAATGACCGCACAGGCATATATCCCGCACATGCTGCGTGACAAAAAAGTTCTGGCCGGCGAGCTACGTTTGGTGCTCCCGCTGGCAATAGGGAAAAGCGAAGTTCGTGGCGGAGTGTCACAAGACGTTGTACTTGGCGCTATTGCTGATTGTCAGCAGGCGTAATTTATTAGAAAGGTCTTGCTGCGCGTGCGTGGCGTTTAACTTCGGGCGAATGCAATTGTTGTTAGCATGAGCCTTTGAGTGGGGTGTTAAATGGATGAATTCAAACCAGAAGACGAGCTGAAACCCGATCCCAGCGATCGTCGTACTGGTCGTTCTCGTCAATCTTCTGAACGTGTTGATGAGCCGCAGATCAATTTTGATGATGTTGAACTTGATGCTGACGAGCGTCGCCCTTCGAGAACACGTAAGACGCGCGATGATCGCGAAGAATACGCAGAAGAAGATTATGAAGCGGAAGAAAACTCACTGGACGAGGAGCGCGCAGAGCGTCGCCCACGTAAGCGTAAAAAAGCCGCCGCCGCAAAACCTGCATCACGTCAGTACGTGATGATGGGGGTCGGTGTTCTGGTGCTGCTGCTGCTGATTGTCGGCATCGGTTCCGCATTGAAAGCCCCTTCCAGCAACAGTACGGCCCAACAGAGTTCATCTGGCAGTAAAAACATCGACCTTTCGGGGAACGGTGGTACTGCCGATCAGGCTAATGCTACTCAGCCCGCGCCGGGCACCACCTCTGCAGAACAAACTGCGGGTGCTGCACAGCCGACGACGGGCAATGGCAATGGAGCGCAGGATATTTCCCTGCCGCCCATCTCCTCTACGCCTTCTCAAAGCCAGGCACCTGCAACCACGGGTGCCCAGCAGCGTCTTGAAGTGCAGGGTGATTTGAACAACGCGCTCACTTCGCCGCAAAACCAGGCGCAGATCAACAACGCGGTGGCAAACAGCACGCTGCCGACGGAACCTGCAACCGTTGCGCCAGTACGTAACGGCGGCGGGAATGCGACTCATACCGCAGCAACCGCAGAAAACCATACGGCAACGACTCGCCCGGAACACAAACAAGCGGTTGTCGAACCGAAACCACAGCAGCAGGTTAAACCGCCGGTGGTGAAGGCAGAGCCGAAAGCTGTTGTTCAGGCTCCGGCAGCGCAACCGAAAGTTGTGGCCTCTGAACCGGTCAAAGCGCCGACCGTGGCCGCGACGACGCCGAAAGCGACAACCAGCACGACTGCACCTGCGGCACCGGCAGCTACTGCTGCTGCACCTGCAGCCAGTGCGAGCGTGGCGACGGGTAACGTGGGCTCACTGAAATCTGCGCCAGCCGACCATTACACACTGCAGTTGAGCAGTTCTTCTAATTACAACAACCTGAATGCCTGGGCCAAAAAAGAAAATCTGAAAAACTTTGTGGTTTATCAGACAACACGTAATGGCCAGCCGTGGTATGTATTGGTCAGCGGTGTGTATGCCTCTAAGGATGATGCAAAACGCGCTGTTGCTGCACTGCCATCAGATGTTCAGGCTAAGAACCCGTGGGCCAAGCCTATTCATCAGGTACAGGCCGACCTGAAATAATTTCACGTCACAACATCATTCAGGCAGGCCACACCCAGGCCTTGCCTGAATGATAACGTGTATAAAGCGCAGGATGCTGTCGGAGCTGTCTCCACAGCCGGAGAGAGTGTAATCAATCATCCAGCATGAAAAAAAATCGCGCTTTTCTGAAATGGGCAGGGGGAAAGTACCCTCTGCTTGCCGATATTGAACGACATTTGCCAAAAGGCGAATGCCTGATCGAACCCTTCGTTGGTGCTGGCTCGGTATTTCTCAATACTTCATTTTCCCGTTACATTCTTGCGGATATCAACAGCGATCTGATTGGCCTTTATAACATCGTCAAAGAACGCGCGGATGAATATGTTCAGGGCGCGCGGGAGCTCTTTACGCCTGCGACGAACCAGTCGGAAACTTATTATCAGTTGCGCACTGAGTTTAACCAGAGCCAGGATCTTTTCCGGCGCGCGCTGTTATTCTTGTACCTTAACCGCCACGGCTATAACGGCCTGTGTCGTTACAATCTGCGCGGCGAATTTAACGTACCCTTTGGCCGCTACAAAAAACCGTACTTCCCGGAAGCTGAGTTGTACCATTTCGCGGAAAAGGCGCAAAATGCCTTCTTCTATTGCGAATCCTATGCCGAGAGCATGGCGCGTGCGGATGCGAATTCGGTGGTCTATTGCGATCCGCCTTATGCTCCGCTCTCAGCCACGGCGAACTTTACGGCGTACCATACGAATAGCTTTACCCTGGAGCAACAGGCCCATCTGGCGGCCATTGCCGAGAGCCTTGTGAATAACCGGATCCCGGTACTGATTTCCAACCACGACACCGCGCTGACGCGTGAGTGGTATAGCCAGGCGAAACTGCACGTTGTGAAAGTACGACGCAGTATCAGCAGCAACGGTGGGACACGTAAAAAGGTGGATGAACTGCTGGCGCTCTATCGCCCGGCAACTGTCTGAGCCAGAGCGGCTTCGCCGTCAGAAATGCGTTTGTCTACACCCTGTAAAATGAATGTAGATTCTTCTCAAGGAGATGCGGATGACACAGTATTTGATCGCCCCCTCGATTCTGTCGGCTGATTTTGCCCGTTTGGGTGAAGACACTGCCAGTGCGCTGGCTGCCGGTGCCGATGTGGTTCACTTCGATGTAATGGACAACCACTATGTGCCGAACCTGACCATTGGACCGATGGTACTGAAATCGCTGCGTAAGTACGGTATTACGGCGCCGATTGACGTGCATCTGATGGTGAAACCGGTTGATCGTCTGGTGCCGGATTTCGCCGCCGCCGGGGCAAGCATTATTACGTTCCATCCGGAAGCTTCTGAGCATGTTGATCGTACGCTGCAATTGATCAAAGAGAACGGCTGTAAAGCCGGTCTGGTCTTTAACCCTGCCACGCCGCTGAGTTATCTGGACTATGTCATGGATAAGCTGGATGTCATTTTGCTGATGTCAGTGAACCCTGGCTTCGGCGGTCAATCCTTCATTCCACATACGCTTGATAAACTGCGCGAAGTGCGCCGTCGGATTGATGAATCCGGTTTGGATATTCGCCTGGAAGTGGATGGCGGTGTGAAGGTCAGCAACATCGCTGAAATAGCCGCCGCAGGTGCAGATATGTTTGTGGCGGGCTCGGCGATTTTTGATCAGCCGGATTACAAAAAAGTCATTGATGAAATGCGCAGTGAATTGGCAAAGGTAAGTCATGGATAAAATGCAGGTAATTCGTGGAATAGCCTTTGACCTCGACGGTACGCTGGTAGACAGCGCGCCGGGGCTGGCGGCAGCGGTAGATAACGCATTATATGCGCTGGAACTGCCTCAGGCGGGTGAAGATCGGGTCATCACCTGGATTGGTAATGGCGCAGATGTGCTGATGTCACGCGCTCTGACCTGGTCGCTGCAGGAGCGCAACGCGCAACGCGCTGCGTCCGGTAAACCGGCGATTAACCATGCGGATATTCCACAGGAAGAGCAGGCCGTGATGCTGCGTAAGCTGTTTGACCGCTACTACGCTGAGTCGGTGGAAGAGGGCAGTTTTCTGTTCCCTGATGTGGCCCATACGCTGGCTGCACTGCACGAAAAAGGTTTCCCGCTGGCGCTGGTCACCAACAAGCCTACGCCATTTGTTGCCCCGCTCCTTGAAACGCTGGGTATTGCGCACTATTTCAGCGTGGTCATCGGTGGTGATGACGTGAAAAACAAAAAGCCGCATCCGGAACCGCTGCTGTTGGTGGCGGAAAAGCTGGGTCTGGCGCCGAACGAATTGCTGTTCGTTGGCGATTCTCGTAATGATATTCTCGCCGCCCAGGCTGCCGGCTGTTGCTCTGTCGGCATGACCTATGGTTACAATTACGGCGAAGCCATTACATTGAGTGAGCCGGACTACGTGTACGACCGCTTCAACGAACTACTGCCCGCACTCGGGCTCCCGCACAGTGAAAATCAGGACGTGAAACATGACTAAACCCATCGTATTTAGTGGCGCACAGCCTTCAGGTGAATTGACCATTGGTAACTACATGGGTGCGCTGCGTCAGTGGGTAAACATGCAGGATGACTACCATTGCATCTATTGCATCGTTGACCTGCATGCCATCACCGCGCGTCAGGATCCTGAAAAACTGCGCAAAGCGACCCTGGACACGCTGGCGCTCTATCTGGCATGCGGTATCGATCCTGAGAAAAGTACCATTTTCGTTCAGTCACACGTGCCGGAACATGCACAGTTGGGATGGGCGCTGAACTGCTACACCTATTTCGGCGAACTGAGCCGTATGACCCAGTTCAAGGATAAATCAGCGCGTTACTCCGAAAACATTAACGCCGGTCTGTTCGATTATCCGGTACTGATGGCTGCGGATATTCTGTTGTACCAGACCAATCAGGTTCCGGTCGGCGAAGACCAGAAACAGCACCTGGAGCTGAGCCGCGACATCGCCCAGCGTTTTAACGCGATCTACGGCGACGTCTTTAAAGTGCCGGAGCCGTTCATTCCGAAATCCGGCGCGCGCGTGATGTCCCTGCTGGAACCAACGAAGAAAATGTCCAAGTCTGACGATAACCGCAATAACGTTATCGGCCTGCTGGAAGATCCGAAATCGGTGGTGAAGAAAATCAAACGTGCGATGACCGACGGTGACGAGCCACCGGTCGTGCGTTACGACATCCAGAACAAAGCGGGCGTTTCTAACCTGCTGGATATTCTCTCTGCCGTAACCGGCCAGAGCATTCCGGAACTGGAGCAGCACTTCGAAGGTAAAATGTATGGTCATCTGAAAGGCGAAGTCGCGGACGCCGTGTCCGGTATGTTGACTGAGCTGCAGGCGCGTTATCACCGCTATCGTGATGACGAAGCGTTTTTGCAGAAGATCATGAAAGAGGGCGCTGAAAAAGCCAGCGCCCGTGCGTCTGAAACGCTGAAAAAAGTCTACGAAGCTATTGGGTTCGTGGCGAAGCCGTAAGTCCGCCGGTGCGTATGTTCCCCTCTCCCCAATGGGGTGAGGGGATCGACTGTGCAGGATGGATCCGGATGGTTGTCCGAATAAGACGTTTACGCCGCATCCGGGATCTCTTACCTACGCGTGCTGGTTATCAATCGTTAGCGTAATACGGTTCGCGCGGCAGAAAAGTTCGGAAACATGGACCGGTTTACTGTTTTGATCGAAGGCGATTTTGCTGATGCGAAACAGCGGCTCGCCCAGTTCGCACTTAAGCCACTGCACCTGTGAACGGGTGGCGGCGAAAATATCGATCGTCTTTTTGTCGCTCACTACCCGCGTGTCAAAATGTTTTTGAAATAGCTGATAGGTTGATTCTCCCTCGCTGTAATACGCGTCAAATTGCGGATAGCGTGACAGCGGGATCCATGAACTGTCGATAAATAGCGGTTCCTTGTCCAGATACATCACCCGGCTTAAGTGGAAAACTTCACTGTTACCCGGAATGTTAAGCTTTTCGCAAAACGGCGCGGCAGAGATACGCGCCTGTTCAATCACCTTTTCTTTCGTCGGTTTGCCCTGCGAGACGCCAAAATCGGTAAAGCCGCTGACGGTCAGCAAGGCATTTTCCACCTTCTGGCTTTGTACAAACGTTCCTTTCCCCTGCCAGCGAATCAACACCCCATCTGCCACCAGATCGCTTATGGCCTTGCGGATCGTGATCCTGCTGACGTTGTACTGCGCGCACAGTTCACTTTCGGTGGGGATCTGTTGTCCGGCTTTGTAGACGCCCTGGGCAATGTCATCCAGCAGGCGCTGGCGAACCGTGGCGTAGAGCAGTTGGTGAGAATAGCGGTCCGTAGCTGGCATGGCTCAACCCTGAAAAGAATGGAATAGGGGAATTATAGGGTTGTTTATCAGCGAGTAACAGAGCGCTGGCATGATGCGGCTCATGCCAGCACAGTATTACCATGCGCCATGGTATTGAATGGTACGCGCCGCGCTGAATGTACCCTGCTCCATTGCCACAGTCAGCGGCCTGCCGCAGGCCACAGCGCAGAGGAAGCCTGCAATAAACGAGTCCCCTGCGCCCATGGTATCGATGACATCAACGCAAGCCGCGGCCTGGCGGTAAAACTGCTCGCCATCCCAGGCGATGCTGCCATTTTCACCCAACGTGACGACAGCGATGCCTGCGCCGTGCGCAACTATCGCCTGCATTCGCTCCCTTAACGCCGTGTCCTCCTGCGGCGCCGAGGCGAAGGCAAAATCGAGATGCGGCGGCAGGGTTTGCCAGAGCGGGCTGTCCCATTTATCGGCAAAGTCAAAAGCCGTCAGCTTGCCCGCCGCATGCAGCCGGGGAAAGGCGCTTTCAGCGTGTCCCCAGATAGCGGAGTGAATAATGTCATAGCCATCAAGCCAGGCAAAATCACTCTCCTGCAGAGTGAATTCTGCCATGACACCTTCGGTATAGTCGCCCAGCACCCGATCATTACCTTTCAGCTCTACCTGCGTTTGCGCGGTGACGCCGCGTTTGACATGCACATGGCTGGTGTCGACCCCCATCTTTGCCAGGTCGTCCTTTAACATCCGACCATATTCGTCTTCACCAACCCATGTCACACAGCCAGGCTGCATGCCGTAACGGGTGCTGTAAACCGCAACATTCACCGCATTGCCGCCGGAAAAGGCTTTACCGAGATGCGGATAGATGTCGACACAGTTATCGCCAATGGTCGCCAGCCGTTTCATGCGCTTTCCTCCGGCAGCAACGCGCGAAAGCGCTCCAGTGCCTGACGGGCAAAGAGACGCGGCTCGTTCATGTACATGGTCACCAGCTCGATCGTGCAATAACCGTTGTAGCCGCTGGCGATAACATCGCGCATCAGCTCCCGCAGCGGCATTTTGCCTTCACCGGGGATATAGTGGCTGTCGCTTGCGCCGTCGCTGTCGACGATATGCAAATGGCGAAGTTTATTCCCCAACTTATTGAAGTAACTCATCACCGGTTCGCCTTGCACCCAGGGGGCGCAGATATCAATCATGCTGTACAGACGTGGCGAGGGGACAAGCGAGAAAGCGCGTAGCACGTCATTGGCATTGCAGACCACGTTGGACTCATAGGGCGTAAGTGGTTCGAGCACCAGATCCATCTCAATGTCCTGCGCATACTCGCACAGTTCATGCAGGTTATCGGCCAGACGCTGCCAGATTACATCCGGTGTGGTCAGATAGCCGGCATGGGCAGCGGAAATCAATGTGAAGCCTGCGCCCATCTCTTTGGCCATATCCATCGCCAGTTTGATCATATCCAGGCTTTCGCGGCGCATCCGTTCATCGCCCAGCATCATATTCCACGGGTAGCCGTTGGTCTCTGGCGTGTAGCCGATAATGGGCAACTGGTATGTGCGGGCGAGTGCTTTGATTTGCTTAATCCCTCCCGCTTTCAAATCGGGGGCGAAAGCGTGGGGACGCCCGCCCCACAATTCGATACCGTCATAGCCCAGTTCATGCGCGTCGCGAAACGCCTCTTCCACCGGTAAACGCTGGTGACCGCAGGTAAACATGCCTGTTTTCATTGCTCTGCTCCTTTTAAGGAAAACCGGCCCGGTCGGGCCGGATAGCGAAATCAATACTCCACAAGGCCGCCGTAATAGCGACGATCATCCGGGTTGTGATCTTTGTAAATCGACAGGTAGTAGCAGAGCCACTCCATCGGCACGAACATCAAGAAGGGTGCCAGCCATGGGTGCAGGCCCTGGGCAATGTCGGCGTAATCAATCACGATGACGTTATCGGTACGCTCTTTGACGAAGCGGATGGCACGCTCAGTGGTGTGGCGGCTTTCGTCATTGCCGAGCAGGAACAGGAAGGGGACGCCAGGCTCCACCACTTCAAGCGGGCCGTGGCGGAATTCCCCGCTCTCAATAACCGAGCCGTGTGTCCAGGTAAACTCCATCAGGGTAACAATCCCTTCCTTGTAGCCCAGCGGGCGCAGCGGGCCGGCGGAAACGGTGTAGATCATCGGCCATGAGCTTGCCTGCTCGCCAAGCTGACGACCTTTCTCTTCCCAGTTACGCACCAGGTAGCCCAGTGCCTGCGGCAGTTTCTGCAGATCGGTTTTGATTTTGCCAATTTCCGCATTCGGCGCGAGGCGGGTCACCATCTCCAGTACCACGCTGTAGCAGAGCAGCAGATGGATTTCCCAGATGCAGTCGGCCTGGTAGTCCACAACATACTCCACCGGGACGGTGATCGGGCTGTCCGGTTTTTTAGTAAAGGCAGCGGTCAGTGCGCCACAGGCACGGCCTAGTTCCAGCGCTTTAATGACCTCTTCGGTTTTGCCGTAATCCGATACCCCTATCACCGCGCAGCGGTTGTCCAGGCGGTGCGGGGTGTTATCGCAAAACTCCCAGCCAGACATCGCGTAAACCTGTAAATCGGAATAACGATCCGCAAGATGCTTCGCCGTTTGCGCAGCGTTGAGCGGCGAGCCACAGGCCACGAAATAGATCCGGTCAATGCCGCGACGCAACATTTCATCAACGATGCCGTGAACGCGGGGAACATCCTGTTGCAGAACTTTCTCCACTTCCGACACCATATTTTCGGTAACCAGGAAATCCACGGTGCTTTTATCAATATCCAACATGTAACGTTTCTCCAGACGGGTTTACGAAAGTGCGGCCAGCCGACGATTGCGCTTTTCCCAGAAGGCATAAGCGGGCAGACCGGTGGCGATAACGATCAGGGCGCAGATCAGACCAGGAATAGGCGCCCAGACAAAGGTAGAGGCGACGAGGATCAGGCTTGAGCAGATGGCAAGGAATGTCATCAGGCCAAACAGGGGCGTGCGCCAGAGCGGTTTGTAGTCGTCGCGTTTGCGACACCAGATAATCGAGCCGAAGGTGAGGGTGTTTTTGAAGCACATCACCAGCGTGAAGTAGCCGAGCAGGCTGGTCAGATCGGAGACGAAGATGAAGAAGATCCCGAGCGCTCCCTGCAAAATAATTGATACATCCGGGGTGTTGTATTTCGGGTGAACATGGGCGAAGCATTTGAAAAACAGCTTGTCCTTCGCCATCGCATACTCCAGGCGCGGTTGGTACATCACGCAACTGGAAAGCGAGCCAAGAATAACGATCATCGCAGTGATCGCCACGAAGATGCCCGCCATGCTGCCCAGCGCCGGAATATAGGTCAGGGCGTCGGAGATGGGCGTTTCGGAGGCCGCCAGTTTTTCAAAAGGCATCAGACCGGAAATAACCAGCGCCAGCAGGGAGTAGAGCACCAGAACCAGCAGGCAGGAGCCAATCAATGCGCGCGGCATGGTCTTGCCGGGGTTTTTGATTTCGCCGGTCATATAGCAGATGGAGGCCATACCGGTATAAGACCAACTGGTGGCCGATACGCCCGCCAGCAGTGCCATAATGCCGGAGGCCGCAGTAACGGTGGCCGTAGTTGCTGGCGCGGCGAAGTTGTCGGTTTTGAACCAGAAAATGCCAATGCCGATAACGATGGTGAAGGGAATAATCTTGGCGATGGTGATCAGCGTCTGGAAGGCGGCGCCGCCTTCGACGGAGCGCAGATGCAGCAGCATAAACATGATGATTAACGCCGTTGCCACCAGCTTGCCGGTGAGCGGATCGAGCGGCATCAGGAAGCCGAGATTACTGACCACCGCCAGCGCCATAATCGATAATGAGGGGGCATCGTTGGCCCAGAAGCTGGCCCAGCCGGAGAGAAAGGCCAGCGGACGGCTGCCCGCATTTTTCAGATAAATATAATCCGCGCCGTTTTCAGGGTAGGCGGTTGAGAGTTCGGCGTAGACACACATTTGTGGAATGACGATCAGACCGCCAATCACAAAGGCGAGTACGGTTAACCACGGCGATCCTGCCGCTTTTGCAACTTCTCCCACTGAAACGAAAATACCGGAACCGACGGTTGTCCCGACGGCGATAGCGAGCACGGCCCAGAAGCCGAGCTTGCGTTGAAGTTCCTGGCTTTCCATATCAATACCTTTCTTAGAATGTTGTATGTAGGGTCAAAAGGGTGTCGCCTGAAATCCGCCGACAGCCAACGGCTTATTTCAGTATATGACGACACATAATCAATATAACAACACATGATGAATTGTATTGGCGAGAGAGATCACAAATTTGCGACGAGAGAGCAATTGTGACGCTATATGATGTTTAAGTTATTGATTTTAATATTTAAATAATCCGGGTGGGTTCCGGAATTATGGAGTCGGGCTGCCGGGACTCCCGGATGCGGCGCAAGCGCCTATCCGGGTTACCTCTGCGAAATGACTAACCTGTGGAAGGAAATGTTAAAACCACTTTAGCTTGTCGCGCAGGCCGACGACGCGGCCAACGATGATAAGCGCCGGGCTATCTACCTGCCGGGCCAGTTCACCCAGCTCCGTCAAAGCTCCGCTGACGACACGCTGTTTTACCGAGGTGCCGTTTTCTACCAGCGCGACGGGCATATCTGCCTGCATGCCGTGCTCAATCAATTTTTCCTGAATGGTCGCCGCCTGGTTCAGCCCCATATAGAAGACCAGCGTCTGTTTTTCTGCCGCCAGATTTGCCCAGTCCAGTTCGCCGCCAGTTTTTAAATGCCCCGTGACCAGGCGTACGCTCTGGGCATAATCCCTGTGGGTTAACGGAATGCCTGAGTAAGCAGAACACCCTGAGGCTGCGGTAATGCCTGGGACAACCGAAAAGGGAATGCCTGCATGGCACAGGGTTTCCAGCTCTTCACCGCCGCGTCCGAAGATAAACGGATCGCCCCCTTTCAGGCGCACTACACGTTTGCCCTGTTGCGCTTCGTGCAGCAGAATCTGATTAATCTCTTCCTGCGGCACACAGTGATAACCCGCGCGTTTGCCAACAAACACCCGGTCGGCATCGCGACGTACCAGATTCATGATTTCATCTGAGACCAGGCGGTCATACACCACCACGTCGGCCTGCTGGATTTGTTGCAACCCTTTGAGCGTCAACAAACCGGCGTCGCCCGGGCCTGCGCCGACCAGCACCACTTCGCCACGATGATCCAGCGGCTCGGCAAGCAGTTGCCCGGTAATGGCTTCAACAGCCGGAGAATCCTGATTTGCCAGCGACTGTGCGAGACGGTCGTTAACAAACAGTTTTTCCCAGAAGCGGCGGCGTTCGGCAACGCTGGCAAAGTGCTCTTTTACGCGGCGACGCAGTTTGCCAGCATAGCTGGCAACGTACCCAAGATGCTGGGGAAGAACCGATTCAAGTTTTTCACGCAACAGACGCGCCAGCACCGGAGAGGTACCGCCGGAAGAGACGGCAACCATCAATGGAGAACGGTCAATAATGGAGGGCATGATAAAACTCGCCTGCTTCGGCGCATCCACCACGTTACAGAAGATACGGCGGGATTCCGCCGCGTCGCTGACCTGTTGGTTAACCGCTTCATCATCGGTCGCGGCAATCACCAGCCAGCAAGGGTCGAGCAGGCGCTCGTCGAAACCGCCTTCTACCAGCGTCAGCATCCCTTCGTTAGCCCACACATGAAACTGGGGAACGAAGGTGAGTGAGTTAACGGTAAGCCGTGCACCAGCATCCATCAAAAGTCGGGCTTTACGTTCGGCAACATCCCCGCCGCCTACCAGCAGGCAGGCGCGGTCGCGTAATTGACAAAAAATGGGTAAATGGTCCACGACATCACCTCAAATACACATCATTCTGCGAGCCGCAGGTGCGTTGCCTGCGGCTCGAATTATTTGTGTCTTTATTAATGGGTTGTTATTGGTTGGCTCTTCGCTGTCTGGGTTGCAGACGGACGCTCCGCTTTCGGCGTAGCATACCAGTAACCCAGGCCCATAAACACGGCACCGGAGAAAGTATTGCCCAGGGTTACCCACAACAGGTTATGACCAATTCCAGAGAGGGTATACGATTCGCTGTGGTGACCAAACCACGAGAGGGCAAACAGCGTCATGTTGGCAACGGAGTGCTCGTAGCCAGAGGCGATAAAGGCCAGCAGACACCACCAGATGGCGAGGAACTTTGCGGCGCCTTCGGTACGAATCGCCATCCAGATTGCCAGGCAAACCAGCCAGTTACACAGCGCGCCTTTAAAGAACAGCACGCCTGCGGGCGCGTTGGTTTTGGCCAGTGCAACGGTATGCACAAGGCTGGTATCCAGCGGCAGTAAGCTACCACCACCCCAGTTATACAGCAGCGCAACCAGAACGGAACCTAACAGATTACCCAGCCAGGTTTGCGGCAGAATGGTCCACATCTGGCCCTGAGTGATGGTGCCTGCTTTCACACCGAGAGTCAGGAACATGGTATGGCCGGTAAAGAGTTCGGACCCTGCGATGATAACCAGTGTTAAGGCGATACCGAAGGTTGCGCCCATCACCAGCGGACGCACTGACGGGTCAAGTAAGTTACCGAGGGTAAAAATCAAAATAATCCCTAAGCCCACATAAGCGCCAGCCATAGCGGAGCTTATCCAGAAACCCACAGGATTATTTGTCGAGAGGCGTGAAATGCGCGCAGCGTTAGCCGCACACTTATTAATAGTGTCTGTAAACATAGTGTTGATTACCCAAAGTTAAAAAAGAAAAAGGTTTAAAAAGCGGGGGCATTGCACCCCCACTGGAAATTACGCTTTAAGTTGCACCACACCGTCTTTTACACGGGCGTCGAAATGGTCGACAGAACGGCTTTCATCTTCAAGGCACATGCCGTCACGCAGGCGGAAACGCTGTTTTTTCAGCGGGCTGGCGACCCACAACTCCCCGTTGTGCTCGGCAATCAGGCCGCGCGACAGCACGCTTGCCTGAAAGAACGGGTCGATATTGCTGATCGCGTAAACCTGGTCATCGTGACGCGGGCGGAAAATGGCCACCTGTTTGCCATTCAGCAGGGCACAGACGCCGGTTGCCGGGACGATATCGTCAATTTTGCAGATAGTGTTCCACTGGCTCATACGGTTTCCTCCACCATTTTGACCGGGATGCGTTCATATGGCGTTGCCGGACGATGTTGCTCGCGTTCTGCCACAACCTGAACGTTCGGGTCGCGTTTGTCGCTGTTGATAAAGTGTTTGAAGCGAACCTGTGCCTGCGGGTTGTTGACGGTTTCTGTCCATTCGCAGATAACAGCGTCGCGCAGGCGCGCCATTTCGGCTTCAAGCTGGTCGTTCAGACCCAGTTTGTTGTCGATGATGACGCTTTTGAGGTAAGCGATGCCGCCTTCCAGATTATCCAGCCAGGAGGCCGTACGGGTCAGTTTGTCGGCCGTGCGGATATAGAACATCATGAAACGGTCGAGGTATTTGAGCAGGGTTTCACGGTCGAGATCCGCCGCCAGCAAATCCGCATGGCGTGGTTTCATCCCGCCGTTGCCGCAAACATACAGGTTCCAGCCTTTTTCAGTAGCGATAATGCCTACATCTTTACCCTGTGCTTCGGCACATTCACGGGTACAGCCGGAAACGCCAAACTTCATTTTGTGCGGAGTGCGGATGCCTTTGTAGCGGTTTTCCAGCTCAACGCCGAAGCCCACGCTGTCCCCCACGCCGTAGCGGCACCAGGTGCTGCCCACGCAGGTTTTCGCCATTCGCAGCGCTTTAGCATACGCGTGACCCGTTTCGAAGCCTGCTTCAATCAACTGACGCCAGATTTCCGGCAGATCGTCTTTCTGCGCACCAAACAGGCCAATACGCTGTGAGCCGGTGATTTTGGTGTAGAGATTAAATTTGCGGGCGATACGGCCCACTTCCATCAGCCCTTCCGGGGTGATTTCGCCTCCGGCAGAGCGCGGGATCACGGAGTAGGTGCCGTCTTTCTGGATGTTTGCCAGGAAGTTGTCGTTGGTATCCTGCAGCGGCGTGTGCTGCGGTTTCAGAATGTATTCGTTCCAGCAGGAGGCCAGCAGAGAACCCACGGTTGGTTTACACACTTCACAACCGTAGCCTTTGCCATATTTCGCCAGCAACTCGTCGAAAGATTTAATGCCTTCAACGCGAATCAGGTGATAGAGCTCCTGACGGGAGTAGGCGAAGTGTTCACACAGGTTATTGGTGACTTCGATGCCCTGTTTCGCCAGCTCGGCGTTCAGCACCTGGGTGACCAGCGGAATACAGCCGCCGCAGCCAGTACCGGCTTTGGTTTCTGCTTTCAGTGCGGCAACGGTGTGGCAGCCTTTGTTGATGGCGGCGACCAGCATGCCTTTGGTGACGTCGAAGCAGGAACAGATTTGTGCGCTGTCCGGCAGTTTATCCACGCCGATAGACGGTTTGCCGCTGCTGGCGTGTGCAGGCAGGATCAAGGCATCCGGGTTTTCCGGTAGTTCGATAGCATTCAGCACCAGTTGCAACAGGTTGCCGAAGTCGCTGGTGTCACCCACCAGTACCGCGCCGAGCAGGGTTTTGTTGTCAGGGCTAACGATAAGGCGTTTGTAGACTTCTTTGCTTTCGTCGAGGTAAACGTAGCTACGTGCGCCCGGCGTGCGACCATGTGCATCGCCGATACCGCCAACGTCCACGCCCAGCAGTTTCAGCTTGGCGCTCATGTCTGCACCCGCAAAGGCGTTAGCATTGCCGAGGATATGGTCCACGGCGACCTGCGCCATTTTGTAGCCCGGTGCGACCAGACCGTACACATGGCTATTCCAGCTCGCACATTCGCCAATCGCGTAGATATCCGGATCAGAGGTCTGACAGGTGTCGTTAATCACGATACCGCCACGCTGCGCGACATCCAGCCCACATTGGGTCGCCAGTTTGTCGCGCGGGCGAATACCGGTTGAGAAGACGATAAAGTCGACTTCCAGCTCGGTACCGTCGGCAAAGCGCATGGTTTTACGCGCGCTTGTTCCTTCCTGGACGATCTCTTTGGTGTTTTTGCTGGTGTGCACACGCACACCCATGCTTTCGATCTTGCGTTTAAGCTGTTCACCGCCCATCTGATCGAGCTGTTCAGCCATCAGCATGGGAGCAAATTCAATAACGTGCGTTTCAACGCCGAGGTTTTTCAGTGCGCCGGCGGCTTCCAGACCGAGCAGGCCACCGCCGACCACCGCACCACGTTTGCTGCGACGAGCGCAGGATTCAATGGCGTTGAGGTCTTCAATGGTGCGGTAAACAAAGCAATCCTGGGTTTCGGAGCCTTTAATAGGCGGGATCCACGGGTAAGAGCCAGTCGCCATGATCAGTTTGTCGTAATAGACGGTACGACCGGCGCTGGAGTGGATTACTTTCTCCTGGCGGTTGATGGTAATCGCACGTTCGCCAACGAGAACGTTAACGCCGTGCTTTTCGTAGTAACCTTCACGTACCAGCGACAGTTCTTCCGCAGTATGATGCGAAAAGTAGGAAGACAGGTGAACGCGATCGTAGGCTTTACGGGGTTCTTCACAAAAAACGGTAATATCGAACTGGCTGGCATCTGCTTTATCGAGGAGATCCTCAATAAAACGGTGGCCGACCATGCCGTTACCGATTATAGCGAGTTTGACTTTGCTCATTTTTGCCTCGATTTCTTTTCTATTACTGCCTACCTTAACGATTCAGCCCCGGCACTTATTGATGCAGGTCAAATACATCTTCACCTACCACTTAATGGGTAGATAATTGATTTTGATGGTTTTTTATAAGTCGCGGATCTGTCAGGCTTTTCAGAATTGTGGAAATTGTGTACAAAAAAAGATGTGAATTTATGGCAATTGCCTGAAACAACGTTTCAGTGATAACCAGGGGGTAGAAGCATGACGGCAACACCACTTTGGCTGGTTCAGAACGTTCATTTACCTGGGCGAAAAGGGCTATGGCAAATCGCGATTGAGAAGGGCCACTTCGGTGACATCACCCCGATGAGCGCCCCACAACATGAAAGTTACGAAGTCTTAAACGCCAGGGGCGGGCTGGCGCTGCCGCCGTTCATTGAACCGCACATTCACCTGGATACCACCCAAACCGCAGGCGAGCCAAACTGGAATCAGTCGGGAACGCTATTTGAGGGGATTGAACGCTGGGCGGAACGCAAAGCGTTACTCAGCCATGATGATGTGAAAAAGCGCGCCTGGCAGACGTTAAAATGGCAAATGGCGAACGGTATTCAGCATGTACGCACCCATGTCGATGTCTCCGACCCGACGCTGACAGCGCTCAAAGCAATGCTGGAAGTGAAACAGGAAGTCGCCCCCTGGATAGACCTGCAAATCGTCGCCTTCCCGCAAGAGGGGATCTTGTCTTACCCCAACGGCGCAGCGTTGCTGGAAGAGGCCTTACAGCTTGGCGCGGATGTGGTAGGGGCGATTCCCCATTTTGAATTTACCCGCGAGTATGGGGTGGAATCACTGCATATCGCCTTTGAACTGGCGCAGAAATATGACCGACCACTGGATATTCACTGTGACGAGATCGACGACGAACAGTCGAGGTTTGTCGAAACGGTCGCCGCGCTGGCGCTGAAAATGGAAATGGGGCCGCGCGTTACCGCCAGCCACACAACGGCGATGCACTCCTATAACGGCGCCTATACTTCTCGCCTTTTCCGCTTGCTGAAACTCTCCGGTATCAACTTTGTCGCCAATCCGCTGGTGAATATCCATCTGCAGGGGCGTTTTGATGATTATCCGAAGCGGCGTGGGATCACCCGCGTGAAGGAGATGCTGACCGCCGGGATTAACGTCTGCTTCGGCCATGATGATGTCTTTGATCCCTGGTATCCACTCGGCACGGGCAATATGTTGCAGGTGCTGCATATGGGTTTGCATGTTTGCCAGTTGATGGGGTATCAGCAAATCGACGATGGCCTGCGGTTGATTACCGATAATAGCGCCAGAACCTTTGGTCTGGATGATTACGGTATTGAGACGGGTAACCCGGCGAATATGATCATTTTGCCGGTTGAGAGCGGTTTTGACGCGGTGCGATGTCAGTCGCCGGTGCGCTGGTCCATTCGCCAGGGGCGGGTGATTGCTACCACGCAACCTGCGCAAACCTGGATTCAGACGGACAGTGGCGGTGAAGAAGTGGCGTTTCATCGCAAGAGTGAGTGAAGCTGATAGCAGAATGACCACACAATGCGTGGTCAGCCTGCGTAACATATGTTTCAATTGCGTAAAATTAAGTAAAAGGCTGGCCTGGTGGCGGAGTGCTCTTTAGAATCAAGCCACTCGCTTTCTTACCTGTATTTCGTTAAGGAAACCTCATGGTTAAATCGACTCTGGCGGCAATTGCGGCTGTTTGTGCCCTTTCTGCAATCTCCTCTTCCGCACTGGCGGCAAAAGGTGATCCCCATGTTCTGCTCACCACGTCAGCCGGCAACATCGAACTGGAGCTGAACAGTCAGAAAGCCCCCGTGTCGGTGAAAAACTTTGTGGATTATGTGAATAACGGTTTTTATAACAACACCACGTTTCACCGCGTGATCCCGGGTTTTATGGTTCAGGGTGGCGGTTTTACTGAGCAAATGCAGCAAAAACAGCCTAACCCGCCCATTAAAAACGAAGCCGATAACGGTTTACGCAATACGCGCGGCACCATCTCCATGGCCCGTACCGCAGATAAAGACAGCGCCACCAGTCAATTCTTCATTAACGTCGCTGACAACGCCTTCCTGGACCATGGTCAACGTGATTTTGGCTATGCGGTATTTGGTAAAGTTGTCAAAGGGATGGATGTCGCCGACAAGATTTCTCAGGTTCCAACCCACGACGTCGGTCCTTACCAGAATGTGCCGACAAAACCGGTTGTTATCCTCTCTGCTAAAGTCCTGCCATAATCTTTTTTTCGCACGGGCCGCCCGGCCTGTGCGTGTTCTCCTCCCTGCGTGACGCGAAATTGCTGCTTATACTTGTGGCACATGAGCGAGACATCAGGGAGGCGTTATGACCAAAAAACTCACCGACCGACAAAAATCCCGTCTCTGGGAGCAAGACCGTAATGTCAATTTTCAGGCCAGCAGGCGTCTTGAAGGCGTTGAAAGCCCGCTGGTAACGCTTACAGCCGATGAAGCGCTGGCGCGTATTGAAGAGCTAAGGAGGCACTATGAGCGATAAATTCGGCGACGGTCGCGATCCTTACTTCTACTCTGGCATCAATGTTATGCGCAACAGGCTGGGTATTCGCGAGGCGCAACGGCTGGAACAGGCGGCATGGGAGCTCACCGCGTTACGTGCCGCCACGCTGGAACTGGGTCCGCTGGCCCGAGGGCTGCCCCATCTGTGCGCCATTCACCGTCATATTTACCAGGATGTCTTCGACTGGGCGGGACAGGTGCGCGAAGTAGATATCTATCAGGGAGATACGCGTTTCTGCCATTTCGAATACATCGAAAAAGAGGGTAATGCGTTAATGCAGTCGCTGGAAGACGAAGAGTGGCTACAGGGGCTTGGGAAGGAAGAATTTATTGAGCGACTGGCGCATTACTACTGTGAAATCAATGTGCTGCACCCATTTCGTATTGGCAATGGCATTGCCCAGCGGATTTTCTTTGAGCAGCTTGCGCTGCATGCCGGATACCGGCTGGACTGGCGTGGCGTCGACCCGGAAAACTGGAGTAAAGCGAACCAGACCGGGGCGATGGGTGACCTAAAACCGCTGTGCGAGATCTTCGGCAAAGTGGTAAGCGAAGCCGTCGAAACTGAGTAGAATAGGGCGGCTTAAAATGATGAGGCCGCCATGATCCTGCTTATTGATAATTACGACTCTTTTACCTGGAACCTGTATCAGTACTTTTGCGAACTGGGGGCGCAGGTCGAGGTCAGGCGTAATGATGAGATCACCCTGGCGGATATTGCGATTATGGCCCCCAAAAAGATCGTGATATCCCCAGGCCCCTGCACGCCGGATGAATCGGGTATCTCGCTGGAGGTTATTCGCCACTATGCTGGCACGTTGCCGATTCTCGGCGTCTGC
This sequence comes from Phytobacter sp. SCO41, assembly GCF_003073275.1. Taxonomy (NCBI): domain Bacteria; kingdom Pseudomonadati; phylum Pseudomonadota; class Gammaproteobacteria; order Enterobacterales; family Enterobacteriaceae; genus Phytobacter; species Phytobacter sp. SCO41. The sequence goes on from NZ_CP027225.1 coordinate 452,283, forward strand.
CTCGGTCATCAGGCCATCGCCCAGGTTTTTGGCGCTCGCATTGTCCGGGCGCAACAGGTTATGCACGGGAAAACCTCTCCGATAACCCATACCGGGCAGGGCGTTTTTCGCGGCCTGAATAATCCATTAACCGTCACGCGCTACCACTCTTTGTTGATCGATCCGCCTTCATTACCGGACTGCTTTGAGGTGACCGCCTGGAGCGAGACGCAAGAGATCATGGGGATTCGCCATCGTCAGTGGGATCTGGAAGGCGTGCAGTTTCACCCGGAAAGTATTCTGAGCGAGCAGGGACATGCGTTATTGAATAACTTTTTGCATCGCGCCGATTTTTAGTTGCCATTGAGTGATTTTTTATGCATATTTCGTGATTATATTTTCACTTCTACTTCTTGTTTAAAAAGGGTGGGGTTACATGGCAACTCAGCAGGGTGCAATCACGCGCGCAACATTTGACGAAGTCATTCTACCAATTTTCGCACCGGCCGAATTTATTCCGGTGAAAGGAAAAGGTAGCCGCGTGTGGGATCAGCAGGGTAAAGAGTACGTTGATTTTGCGGGTGGTATCGCCGTTACCGCGCTGGGGCATTGCCATCCGGCGCTGGTGGAAGCGTTAAAAACACAGGGCGAAACGCTGTGGCATATCAGCAACGTGTTTACGAATGAACCCGCATTGCGCCTGGCGCGTAAGCTGATCGACGCCACCTTCGCCGAGCGCGTGGTGTTTATGAACTCCGGCACCGAGGCCAACGAAACGGCATTCAAACTGGCGCGTTATTATGCATCTACCCGACACAGTCCGCATAAAACCAAAATCATCGCTTTCCACAACGCGTTCCATGGCCGTTCGCTGTTCACCGTGACCGTGGGCGGTCAGCCGAAATACTCGGACGGATTCGGTCCGAAACCGGCGGATATCATTCATGTGCCCTATAACGACCTGCATGCCGTAAAAGCGGTCATGGACGATCATACTTGTGCAGTCGTGGTTGAACCGATTCAGGGGGAAGGCGGGGTGACGGCGGCAACGCCAGAGTTTTTACAGGGTTTGCGTGAGCTGTGCGATGAACACAAAGCGCTGCTGGTGTTTGATGAAGTGCAGTGTGGAATGGGGCGCAGCGGCGATCTCTTCGCCTACATGCACTATGGTATCACCCCGGATATCCTGACCAGCGCCAAAGCGCTCGGCGGTGGTTTCCCGGTAAGCGCCATGCTCACCACTCAGGAGATCGCCAGCGCGTTCCATCCGGGTTCCCACGGTTCAACCTACGGCGGTAATCCGCTGGCCTGTGCTGTTGCCGGTGCGGCATTCGACATCATTAATACGCCAGAGGTCTTAAATGGCGTCAATGCGAAACGCGAACTGTTCGTTAAGCATCTTGAAGACATCAATGCGCAGTATGACCTGTTCAGCGAAATTCGCGGCATGGGGCTGCTGGTTGGCGCGGAACTGAAACCGCAGTACAAAGGCCGTGCGCGTGATTTCCTCAACGCGGCGGCAAATGAAGGGCTGATGGTGCTTAATGCCGGTCCTGACGTAATGCGTTTTGCGCCGTCGCTTATCATTGAAGAGAACGATATCGCAGAAGGTATGCTGCGCTTCGCTAAAGCTGTAGCCAACGTGGTTAACGCTTAAGAGCGCAAGCGGCGATTTAACCAAATGCCGTGATGTGGGCGCTGACGCCATGCCACCGACGAAATGGTGTGCATGGTGTTCAGATGCCCCAGGATCCGTTGCAGATGTTGCTCCAGCGTGCTCATTGGGCCATGCGTCATGCTCTCTGGCGCCTCCAGAATATTCACATCTCCTGAACTTCCCGGACCATCATACTCCAGCCGCTGCTGACAACGTTGCAGGGCAATTTCGCAGGACTGCAGATAGCGCTGAGCCAGTTCCGGCGTGAGCATGGTGTGCTCCCGCGCCAGCGTGGTCATTGCATTAATATGTTCGACAATAAATTGACTGTGCGTGACCCACAGTTTCATGTCTGCCAGGTAACGCGTATCAAAACCCGGCTCCAGCATGGCCTGATTCAGCGAGTTAAAGAGCGCATTATGCGCCTGGTTTACCCGCATGCGCTGCCAGGCCAGCGGCGTCGCCTGGGGATCATCGCTCAGGATCAGCCGAATGGCATCCTGGTAAGTTTCCAGCGCGTCATGAGCATTTTTTCGCAGCAGGCCACTTTGCCATTGAGGCCACAGCCAGACCATGCCACCAAAAGCTATCAGGCAGCCGATCAACGTATCGATAAGACGGGCAACAATAAACTGGTCGCCATTCAGTGTAAGCAACTGGAGCGTATAGACCGCGGTGAGGGTAAAACCGACCATCGCCCAGCCGTAGCTTTTGCGGATAATCAGATAGCTCACCAGGGTGACGATCAGCATCGCGGTGAGCGTGAAGCCTTCGGGTACGTGGTAGTGCAGCGTCGCGCCGGCAATGATCAGCCCGGCCATGGTGCCTGCCGCCCGGTGCAGGATGCGCACGCGTGTCGCCCCATAACCGTTTTGCGTAACAAACATCACCGTCATCATGATCCAGTAAGGTTTAGGCAGATGGAGCGCGCTGCCCATCAGGCTGGCAATACTGAGCATGACGCTAATGCGTGCCGCATTACGTAAGGCGGAGGATTTCAACGACAGATAACTTTTGAGGGCCGGGATCAGGGGCAAACGGCGCTGCTTCTCCGCCATCAGATCACGGACATAGAGCGGGCGCTGGGTACGCAGAACCCGGGCTATCTGGCTGAAATGCCAGGCGCAAAACTGCCCAACCGGGTTATCCGGGTGCTGGCGGGCAATTTTCTCCAGCGCGCCAATCTGTTTATCCATATTGAAGCGTTTGGGGTAGCGGTGATAAAGAATATCATCGGCTATGACCCGTAACCGCGCGGCAACGGTTTGCGCATTCCAGCGGATAACTTCCTCGGCATGGCTGCGTTCGACCAGCTCCTGCACTTCCTGCGGTTGGTGGAGGCTGACGGCAATATGTTCCTGTAAGTCCAGCGCCACCTGGAAGACGCGGCGTAACCGCTTGTAGTCGTTGTTGTTATTTGCCGCCAGCATATGCAGTTGTTGGTAACACTGGCTAATCATATCCACCGCCTTTTGCTGGCGTGCCAGGAGTGGCGGAAGGGCTTTTTCTGGATCGACGTGCTGCGTCAGTAAACTGTATTTTGCTTCGCAATAGCCCGCCAGTTGGCGATACAGCAGGCTCAAGGATTCACGCAGCGGTTGCTCTCGCCACAACCAGAACCAGAAGGCGTTAAACGCGCCGTACCACAGGGTACCCAGCCCATAAATCAGCAACGGCTCCCAGATGGGCATGTTACCGGCGAGGCTGAGAGTAAAGATGGCGGCAATGAGCGAGGCGGGTAGAAGCCGCCCGTGTAATGCGCTGATTTCTGCTGTGACGCCGAGCAAGAGCGTTAATCCGGTCAGAATCAGCGGCAGCGGAATATTTTGCGTCAGTAATAGCTGTACGGTGAGGCTACTGCCAGCAAAGAGTGTGCCGCCGATAATGACGCGTTTGAAGAAACGTTTATGCAGAGTATCCAGACCGGCAATATTGCAGCAGGCGGGAACGAGAGAAAACAGCAGACCAAGATCGAGACGACCTGCGATCAGACCCACGGTCACAGGGAGGCATAACACCAGCGTTTGTCGCAGTGCATAGTTGATTTCGGGGTGATAAATCAGCCTGCGCCACATGGGGAAGAGAGACAAAAACGGCGCATCGTTAAGGGCGATGCGCCGCTTGAGAATTAACGTGTACCGTACACGACAATGGTTTTACCGTGCGCGGAGATCAGGTTTTGATCTTCCAGCATTTTCAGGATACGGCCGACGGTTTCGCGGGAACAGCCAACGATCTGACCAATTTCCTGGCGGGTAATTTTAATTTGCATACCGTCCGGGTGGGTCATTGCATCCGGTTGTTTCGCCAGATTCAGCAGCGTCTGTGCGATACGGCCCGTCACATCAAGGAAGGCGAGGTTACCGACTTTTTCCGAGGTGACCTGCAGGCGACGCGCCATCTGGGAAGATAAGCGCATCAGGATATCCGGGTTCACCTGAATTAACTGGCGGAATTTTTTGTAGGAGATTTCGGCCACTTCACAAGCGGTTTTAGCGCGTACCCATGCACTGCGCTCCTGACCCTCTTCGAACAGACCCAGTTCACCGATAAAATCTCCCTGGTTAAGGTAAGAGAGGATCATCTCTTTACCTTCTTCATCCTTGATTAGCACAGCCACTGAGCCTTTGACGATGTAATACAACGTTTCCGCTTTTTCACCCTGGTGAATCAGCGTGCTCTTCGACGGGTACTTATGAATGTGGCAATGAGACAAGAACCATTCGAGAGTCGGGTCTGTTTGCGGTTTGCCAAGCACCATGCGCGGTTATCCTCTGTTATAAGCTGGCTCCAGACGCTGGATTCACATATCGCGTCCGGGGTTGCAATCTATCTTCCCCATACCTGGGAAGTGGACCGTCAGACATGCCTGCGGCCTGTAATATGTGATGTCCTCTGCATACATGCATAACGTCAATGTATCACTGTAGCATCGTGATTGTTTTAGCATAGCTTTTGTCGCGTGTCTCCTGGTGTCTCGCTTCAGCTTGACGCAGGTCGCCTTCCGTTGCGAGTTTTCTTATGTGCGCGTAATCTGTAAAGAAAACTGTAACTCCGGAGTGAATTAAAAATGCAAGCTCGTGTGAAATGGGTAGAAGGTTTAACGTTCCTTGGCGAGTCTGCGTCCGGGCACCAGATCCTGATGGATGGTAACTCAGGCGACAAAGCCCCAAGCCCGATGGAAATGGTGCTGATGGCAGCAGGCGGATGCAGCGCTATCGATGTTGTATCTATTTTGCAGAAAGGCCGCCACGATGTGAAAGATTGCGAAGTGAAGCTGACCTCAGAGCGTCGTGAAGAGGCTCCGCGTCTGTTCACGCATATCAATTTGCACTTTATCGTGACCGGCAAAGAGCTGAAAGAGGCGGCGGTATCGCGCGCGGTGGATCTCTCTGCCGAGAAGTATTGCTCCGTGGCATTAATGCTGGAGAAAGCGGTGAAAATCACGCATTCATATGAGGTGATTGAGGCCTGAGAACATAGGTCGGATAAGCGTCGCGTATCCGACACATTCCCCGGTGGCGCCGCGCTTACCGGGGCTACAGCGCTTGTGTCGGCTGGAGGCCTATTGAATCTTCTTCCCTTCCATCAGCCGTTGGACCAGCGGTGTCATGATCAGCTCCATTGCTAACCCCATTTTGCCGCCAGGCACCACAAGCGTATTCATGTGTGAAATGAACGAACCCTGCAACATCGCCAGCAACCAGGGATAGTCGATCCCTTCAAGATTTCGAAAATGAATCACCACAAAGCTCTCATCGAGCGATGGGATCACTTTGGCGGCGAACGGGTTGGAGGTATCCACCGTCGGCACGCGCTGGAAATTAATATGGGTGCGGGAAAATTGTGGGGTGATGAAATTGATGTAGTCTTCCATCGATCGAACCACCGAGTCCATCACTGCCTCACGGGAATGACCGCGCTCGCTGGTATCGCGTACCAACTTTTGCATCCACTCGAGGTTGACGATGGGCACCACGCCTACCAGCAGATCGACGTGGCGGGCGACATCGTGCTGGGGCGTTACCACGCCGCCGTGCAACCCTTCATAAAACAGCACATCTGTTGGCTCCGGCAGGGGCTGCCAGGGGGTGAACGTACCGGGAACCTGGTTCCAGGGAACGGCTTCATCGTAGGTGTGCAGATATTTTCGTGCCTGGCCTGTGCCGGTTTGTCCGTACTCAATAAACGTTTGTTCCAGCAGGCCGAAGTCATTCGCTTCCGGGCCAAAATAGCTGATATGTCGACCTAAATCGCGGGCTTTACGAATTGCCATGTCCATTTCAGGGCGGGTATAGCGATGAAAACTGTCACCTTCAACCTCGGCGGCATGCAAATTCAGTTGAGCAAAGATTTTGCGAAACGCGAGGCTGGTGGTGGTGGTTCCCGCACCGCTGGAACCTGTTACGGCAATAACCGGATGTTTAGCGGACATAGCAGCTCCCTGAGTAAACCATTGTTGTAGACGAAGCCAGCCGCCAGTGAGTTACTCGCGAAACTGCGAGCGCGGCATAATGTTGACGGTTTCGTGCAGTTCTGACCACACCAGTACGGCCTCACCGTTTTTAAGTTGCCGTCTCACATCGGCGACCTTTTGTTCGAGTGAGCGCTCATGTTCACCATAATCGGTGCCTTCACGCAAGACAAAGCTTTCAATCAGGCTGTCGAGCGTCTCAGGCGCCAGGTCCTGCCAGGGAATAATCATTTAGCTTTCCAGATAAGTTTGCAGCCAGTCGGGGATACGTTTTTCCAGCCACATTTCCGGGTGAAGTAACGTGCCGCCCACAAACCCCACGTGACCGCCATGTTCGGTGAGTTGATATTCTACCGACGGCGGTAATGTCTGCGTATCGGGGATCACATTTTGATCCATAAAGGGGTCATCTTTAGCATGGATGATCAGCGTCGGTTTGCTGATTTTATTCAGCAACGGCATGGCGCTGCACTGGCGGTAATAGTCAATCGCATCGGCAAAACCATGGATGCGCGCCGTAATCGCATCATCAAAATCGCGCAGACGACGCAGACGTTTCAACTGCCGTAAATCAATGGGTAAGGAACCCGGATAGGCTTTTAATTTGCGCGACGCATTGGCTTTCAGCAGGTTGAGCAGATAGTGCTGATACACCCGTGAAAAGCCGGTTTCGATATGGGCGCTGCACGCTTCCAGTACAAAGGGAGCAGAGACAATGACCGCAGCATCCAGGGGTACGCGATTTTCCTCTTTAGCCAGCAGGCAGGCCAGCATATTGCCGCCCAGCGAATAGCCCACCGCCGCGGTAGGGACCTGGCCAAACTCCCGTTGTAGCCAGTGCAAAAACCAGGTGCCATCTTCGGTTTCGCCAGAGTGATAAATGCGGTTAAGGCGGTTAGGTTCACCGCTGCAGCCACGGAAATGCATCACCACGCCCAGCCAGCCGCGCGCTTTTGCTGCTTCTATCAGTCCATGAGCATAGGGACTGTGCAGGCTGCCTTCCAGCCCGTGAAAGACCACCAGCCGTGGTTTATGTCTTGCCAGCACAGGGTCTTCGCTCCAGGCGAGATCCACAAAATCGCCATCGGGCAGTTCCAGGCGCTGCCAGGTCGGCGTAAAGCCCAGTTTCCGGCGGATCAATCGCGGGAGCATGGTCTGGAAATGCGGATTGCTTCCGCCGCGCAGTGGGCGGAACGCAGAGCTATCAGCAGCCATTTCCGAGAGTCGTGAAGGTGTAATTTCAGCCATAGTAAAGAACAATAGAATCAAGAATGGGACAACTATAGCTGCTCGATGTTGCGCCGTTTTTTCATTTCGCGGGACATCGTGCAGGCCATACTAGTCCGTCAGTAAATTTCGGGAAAAGAGATGAATATCGACACCCGGCTTTCGTCGCCACAAGCGTGCTTTTCGCGCACCTGTCGCTACGCTCTCGCCTGTCTCTTCAAACATGCCTGAGGCCTCAAATCGGCGAATCAGGCTTTTTCGCTGGATAGGCTGGCCGAGGATAATCTCCGTCGCCTCCTGCAATTGTGTCTGGGTAAAGGTATCAGGCAGACAATACACTGGCAGTAAAGAGTACATGGTTTTCTGTCGTAACCGTTGTAGCGCCGTCTGAATTATCTCCCGGTGATCGAAGGCCAGGTCGATATCATCCAGCCCGGTTACGGGCATCCATTTGGCATCGCTGACGCTCGCGATATGCGGCGCGCAGGCTACCCAGGAGATTAACGCATACCAGGCGATGGTCAGACTCCAGCCACGGGGATCGCGTTTTGCCCCGGAAAACGTATCCAGTTGCTCCAGCCAGGAAGGGGAGACGCCCGTTTTTTCTGTCAGTTTACGTAATGCCGTGGCTCGCGTGGATTCATCTTTTTCCATATCGATAAATCCGCCAGGCAGGCCCCAACGCCCCTGTTGAGGGTGACTCGCTCGTTTCACCAGCAAAACGCGAAGCGCCTGCTCGTGCAGCGTGAACAGCACACTGTCTACCGTCACCAGGGGGGAAGGGAACCGGCTGGCATCATAAGAATCCAGATACTCTGCTTCGCTGATCATCGCTTACTCGGCTTATTAAACACGCCACAAGTTTATCAGCCCACCCAATGGCGGCAAGCTAACTTTTAACTCCTTAAATATCAATTTGTTAACTTTTTATTTGCGCGGTAGGGAAAAAATCTCTTGCCAATAAGTGTCCCATGGACAATATTATAAGTGTCTTAATGACACTAATTAATGGTGAGGTGAATCATGACCAGCAGAATCGCGTTAACACTTGATAATCAACCCGTTGAAATCGAACGGGGTGTCTTTCCCGACGGCGCGGTATGGCTGAAAGTCATCGGTGAACTGCCACGTTTTGCTCAGGTCATGCGGGTTCGCGTTGCCGCCATGCGCGATATGAACGATTTCATGTTGTTAGCCCAACTGGTTGATGCCGTGCGTCACGTTACCGACATCTCCGTAAGCCATCTTGAACTGGCATGGCTGCCCTGGGCGCGCCAGGACCGACACATGGTTAACGGCGACAGTTTTGCGCTTAAAGTATTCGCTAACCAGTTGAACACACTGAACTTCAATAAAGTTCTTCTGCTGGATCCCCACAGTGATGCGGCAGCGGCGGCCATCAACAATAGCGTGGTGATTGCACAGGAAACCTGCCTGATGAAAAGCGAAAATCTGCGTCAGGCGATAAGCACAGGCAAATTGATGCTTGTAGCACCCGATGCCGGGGCATTGAAGAAAATTCATAACGTAGCCAAAGCCAGTGGGGCGCGGGACTATGCCATCCTCACGAAAGAGCGTGATGTTGCAACGGGTAACCTGACCGGTTTTTCCCTCGTCTCCGGCAATGTGGCAGGCAAAGACGTGCTCATTGTGGATGACCTTTGCGACGCGGGCGGTACCTTTATCGGCTCTGCTCAGGTACTACGTGATGCCGGCGCGCGCAGCGTGAGTTTATATGTAACCCACGGCGTGTTTTCTAAAGGAGTGGAGAACCTGCTGAACAATGGTATTGACGCCATTTATACCACTACTTCTTTTGCCTCTTCTGAGCTTCGCGACCCTCGCGTTGAGCTTATCGATATCGACACTATTTTTTGCGCTTAAGGGAGATAACACCATGAAAATGAACCCCATCCTGGCTATCGACGGTTACAAAGTTTCCCACCGTGCGCAGTACCCGCAAGGGACCACGCAGGTGTACTCCAACTTTACGCCGCGCAGCGATCGCTTTTTCTCCTCTCCCGTGGCGGACGGTAAGCTGGTGTTCTTTGGCCTGCAGGGGTTTTTGCAGTGGTTTATGGTCGATTTGTTCAATGATGCCTTTTTTGCCCGCCCACAAGAAGACGTGGTGAATGAATACAAAGCGGTGATGGACAGCTACCTGGGCAAAGACGCCGTGCCGGTTGACCACATTCGCGCACTGCACAATTTGGGTTATCTGCCTCTGCACATTAAATCTCTTGATGAGGGCAGCAAAGTGCCGATGAAAGTGCCGGTGCTGACCATCACCAATACCCGTGACGAGTTCTTCTGGCTGGTGAATTATCTTGAGACGGTGCTCTCCGCTGAATTGTGGAAAGCCTCTACCAACGCCACCATTGCGCACCACTACCGTAAAGTCTGTGAACAGTGGGCGGTAAAAACCTGCAGCGATATGTCACATCTTGATTTCCAGTGCCACGACTTTTCCTTCCGTGGCATGGCGGGTCTCCAGGACACAATGCAGGCCGGTGCCGGGCACCTGCTGAGTTTTAAAGGTACCGACAGCATTCCGTCACTGCTCTACGCCCGTGATCACTACACCGCTGGCGAGGACTATTTTATCGGCGCGAGCATTCCGGCCACCGAGCATAGCGTGATGTGCATGGGCGAGAAGGAAAAAGAAATTGAAACCTTCCGTCGTTTGATAGTCGATCTCTATCCGCAGGGCTTTGTCTCAATCGTCTCGGATACCTGGGATTACTGGCGGGTGATGACGGAATACACCCGTGAACTGAAACAGATAATCCTTAATCGTGAAGGGCGCGTCGTGTTCCGCCCGGACAGCGGTGACCCGGTTGAGATCCTGTGTGGCACCGTGGCGGATGATGATACCCGCAACACGCGCACCCCGGAGGAGAAAGGTTCTGTGGAAGTGTTATGGGAGATCTTCGGCGGCACCGTGAATGAGAAGGGCTACAAGGTACTCGACCCGCATGTTGGCCTGATTTATGGCGACTCCATTACTCTTGCGCGGGCAGATGAAATCCTGCGTCGCCTGGAAGCCAAAGGTTTTGCCAGCTCAAACGTTGTCTTCGGGGTGGGATCATTTACCTATCAGTACAACACACGCGATACGTTTGGTTTTGCGATGAAAGCGACATGGGGCGCGGTTAACGGCGAAGGGCGGATGATCTTCAAAGAGCCGAAAACTGACAGCGGCCTGAAACGTTCAGCGCGCGGGCTGTTACGGGTAGAAAGAGACGCGCAGGGTGAACTGCAACTGCATGATGAACAAACCTGGGAGCAGGAAAAAACCGGTGAACTGAAAACGCGTTTCCTGGACGGCAAACTGTATAACGTTGACCATTTTGAACAGATTCGCCAGCGCCTGACCGCCCAGCGCTAACCGCTCTACTCCATTCCGGGGGCGCATTGTGCCCCCTACTTGCTACAGATTTTCCCCTCTTAAAATGATCGTCGTCACAAATCATCACTTTGATTATTACTCTCAGGCTAACAATCGCCTTTTATCCTTAATTGATGCCTTTCTCACCAGCGCGCACACTTTACTCAGTGTTAAGCAAATCAAAATGATTCGCTGAATCAGGAGGTTAATAATGTTATCTGGACAAACACCAGAACGGGTGTGGAATACGCGGCGCACGGAAAAACAGCGGCGCCTGGCATCCGTACCTGTACAGGGCAAGGTGCTGCCGACCGACGACCTGGTCGCCATGCTGGAAAAATTGATCGCGCCGGGCGACAAAGTGGTACTGGAAGGGAATAACCAAAAACAGGCCGATTTTCTCTCCCGCGCGCTGGCGTCGGTCAACCCGCAAAAAGTCCATGACCTGCATATGATCATGCCAAGCGTCGGACGCAGTGAACATCTCGACATTTTCGAAAAAGGCATCGCCCACAAGCTGGACTTTTCTTTCTCGGGTACCCAAAGCCTGCGTATCTCACAGTTGCTGGAAGATGGCCTGCTGGAAATCGGCGCTATTCATACCTACATCGAGCTGTATTCCCGCCTGTATGTTGACCTCTCGCCAAACGTGGCACTGATTGCCGGTTACAAAGCGGACCGTAAAGGCAATCTCTACACCGGGCCGAGTACCGAAGACACCCCGGCGCTGGTGGAAGCGGCCGCCTTCCGCGACGGTATTGTTATCGCCCAGGTCAATGAACTGGTGGATGACGAATGCGATTTACCGCGTGTGGATATCCCTGGCTCGTGGATTGACTACGTGGTCGTGGCTGATAAACCTTTCTTTATTGAACCGCTGTTTACCCGCGACCCGCGCCTGATCAAACAGGAACACATTCTGATGGCGATGATGGCCATCAAAGGTATCTACGCCGAGCATCAGGTGCAGTCGCTGAATCACGGTATCGGCTTTAACACCGCGGCGATTGAACTGTTGCTGCCGACTTACGGAGAACAGCTTGGTCTGAAAGGCAAAATCTGTAAGCACTGGACGCTGAACCCGCATCCGACGCTGATCCCGGCCATTGAAAGCGGCTGGGTGGAGAGCGTGCACTGCTTCGGCGGCGAACTGGGGATGGAAGAGTACATCCGCGCCCGCCCGGACGTGTTCTTTACCGGCGCAGACGGTTCTATGCGCTCCAACCGCGCCTTCTGTCAACTGGCGGGGCAGTACGCGGTGGATATGTTTATCGGCTCGACCCTGCAGGTGGATGGCCTGGCAAACTCGTCGACGGTGACCCGTGGGCGTCTGGCTGGTTTCGGCGGTGCGCCAAATATGGGCCATGACCCGCATGGTCGTCGTCATGCGACGCCTGCCTGGCTGAATATGATCACCGAACCTGACCCCATGCAGCGCGGTAAAAAGCTGGTGGTGCAGATGGTTGAGACCTTCCAGGCTGGTGCAAAACCCACCTTTGTGGAAACGCTTGATGCTGTAGAAGTGGCCAAAACGTCCGGTATGCCGCTGGCGCCGGTCATGATTTATGGCGATGACGTCACCCATGTGCTGACCGAAGAAGGCATTGCTTACCTCTATCGTGCTGAAAGCCTTGAAGAGCGCCGTGCGATGGTCGCCGCCGTGGCGGGTATCACCGATATTGGCCTGGGCGTAGACGCCAAACGCGTCGCCGAACTGCGCCGCAGTGGCAAAGTGGTTTACCCGGAAGATATGGGTATTCGCCGCACCGAGGCCACCCGTTCGTTACTGGCGGCAAGCAGCGTGGCAGACCTGGTGGAATGGTCCGGTGGTCTTTATAACCCGCCTGCGAAATTCCGGAGCTGGTAATGAAACTTCTGCCACAGATTCAGGTTGAAGGCGGTGCCGAATGGCTGGCGCGAACCGCCACGCAGTGTCTGATTGACGAAGCACGATTAAGCCCGAAACCCGGTCTGGTGGACAGTCGGGGGAACGGCGCGCACCACGACTTAACGCTTGCGCTGATGGAACGCTCTGCCCATAGCCTGACCCCCACGTTTCAGGTGCTGGCGCAACAAAGCTGGCAACGTCCGGCGGACATTGCGCTACGACAAACCATTGGACGACTCGGACGTGTTGGCGAACAGCAGATGATGGCGGCAACAGGTGGCGTGAATACCCACCGTGGTGCGATTTGGGCGCTGGGGCTGCTGGTCAGCGCGGTGGCGATGCGTGGTGGCGATGCGAGCGCTTCTGTTATTGCAGCGACCGCCGCCACACTGGCGAAACTGCCGGACGCCGCCGCGCCCAAAATTTTCAGTAAAGGGCTTCGCGCTACACATCGCTATCGCGTACCCGGTGCCAGAGAAGAGGCACAGCAGGCCTTCCCGCATATTTTGCAGCTCGCCTTACCGCAGTTGCGTTTGAGCCGGAATAACTGTGGCAGTGAATCTCACGCCCGGATTGATGCCCTGATGGCCATCATGACCTCGCTTACCGATACCTGCGTGCTCTCCCGTGCCGGGATGGAAGGGCTTGAGGCCATGCAGCACGGCGCGCGTGCCGTTTTAACCGCGGGGGGCAGTGCGACCCCGGAAGGACAGCAGGCGCTCCACCTCCTGGATCGTCAAATGCTGGCGCTGAACGCCTCTCCGGGTGGTGCGGCAGACTTACTGGCTGCCACTCTGTTTCTTGACCGTATCGGGACGCCCTATTTCAAGCATTAAGAGGATGTTATGGAAAAAATCACATTAACCGTGCCCGCCAGCCGTACCTTAAATGGCAAAGCGCTGGCAGGGGTTGTTGGTTCAGGGGATATGGAGGTGTTATTCACCGCCGACCAGAGCCAGACACTCACTATAGATATCACGACTTCCGTCGACAACAGCCGTGGCCGCTGGGAAGCCTTGTTCAACCGTCTGCAAACCGTCAGCAGCCTGCCTGCGGGCAAACTGATCATTCATGATTTCGGCGCCACGCCTGGCGTCGCGCGCATTCGTATTGAACAGGTCTTTGAAGAGGTGAGCTATGCGTGATGATCGCAGTTTTATCGAACTAAAAGCACGCCAGCGTGCGCATGCATTGCTGGATGAAGGCAGCTACCGTGAACTGCTCGACCCGTTTGAAGGGATTGTCTCCCCGTGGCTGGGCGCGCAGGGCATCGTGCCGCAGGCCGATGACGGCATGGTGGTGGCGAAAGGCACCATCAACGGCAAACCTGCCGTGGTCGTCGCCATTGAGGGCGCCTTCCAGGGCGGCAGCATGGGCGAAGTCTCCGGTGCCAAAATGGCAGCGGCGCTGGAACTGGCGGCAGAAGATAACCGCAACGGTATCCCGACTCAGGCGGTGCTGAGTCTGGAAACCGGTGGCGTTCGTCTGCAGGAGGCCAACCTTGGCCTGGCGGCGATTGCTGATATTCATGCCGCGATTGTTGACCTGCGCCGCTATACCCCGGTGATCGGTATTGTGGCCGGGACCGTGGGCTGCTTCGGTGGGATGTCCATTGCCGCAGCGTTGTGCAGTTATCTGATTGTTACCCGCGAAGCCCGCCTGGGGCTGAACGGTCCGCAGGTCATCGAACAGGAAGCGGGTATTGAAGAGTACGACTCCCGCGACCGTCCGTTTATCTGGAGCATGACCGGTGGGGAAGTGCGCTATCAAAGCGGGCTGGTGGATGCGCTGGTGGGCGATGGTGTAAACGCGGTGAAGCAAGCCATGAACGAGGCGATTGCCAAAGGCGTACCGGCAAAACATCGCACCGATAACTACGACGACTACCTTGCCCGTCTGACCAATTTCGACACCCGCAAACAGGCTGATGCCGAACAGATTAAAGCCCTTTTTGCCCGGGAGGTGAAATGATGAGTACTGCAATAAGCCGTGGCGAACTCTGGCTGGAAACTCTCGCCCCAAACGCCCAGCGCCTGGCAGGCTTATGCCCGTCCGTACAGGTAGCCGATGGTGAACTGAACGGTGAAACGGTGCGCTTTGTTGCCGTTGTCCCTGATGCGAATAACCATTTCCCGCGCGCCGCCAAAGGCGAGGTGGGCCTGCTGGAAGGCTGGACGCTGGCGAAAGTTATCAGCGAAACGGTCGCCGCTGATGCGGATAAAGCCGTGAAACGCCCGATTGTGGCGGTAATTGATGTGCCAAGCCAGGCGTACGGTCGCCGTGAAGAAGGTTTTGGTATTCACCAGGCGCTGGCCGGTGCCGCTGCGGCCTATGCCAATGCGCGCCTGGCGGGCCATCCGGTGATTGGTCTCATTGTTGGTAAAGCGATGTCCGGCGCGTTTCTGGCGCACGGTTATCAGGCTAACCGGCTGATTGCCTTCAACGACAAAGGCGTTTTGATTCACGCGATGGGTAAAGAGTCCGCCGCGCGTATCACCTTGCGTACCGTAGAGGCGCTGGAAAAACTGGCGGCAACCATCCCACCGATGGCGTATGACATCAGTAACTACGCCACCCTGGGGCTGCTGGAAAATCTGCTGGATATCAGCAATCCGGATGCGCCATCGTCGTCCGATCTGGCGCTGGTGAAAACCACGCTGCAAGAGGCTATCAACGCCGCTCGTCAGGATGCCACCCTGAAAAACCGTCTGGGCGCTGACAATCGCCGCAGCTCTGCGCTTGTGCGTGAACGCATGAAAGCGAGCTGGTAAGTAAAAAAGAGACCTGCCAGATGCATTAACTCCGTGGGCACAGCCACTGTGCCCACGCGGGAACGTGCATCCTGAAAATAATAATCATCGCACCAGTGCTAAACGTTTCTTTATTTATTACAGGTGATTTATGACTTATGTAATTGTTCATGCCCTCGCACCGATTTTTATCATCATGTTGCTGGGCTTCTGGGCGGGCAAGGCCAAAATGGTGGATAACAAGAATGTTTCCCTACTCAATATTTTCGTCATGGATTTTGCACTCCCCGCAGCCCTGTTCAGTGCCACGGTACAAACTCCGTGGACAGGTATCGTTGCCCAGTCTCCACTGATTCTGG
The DNA here is from genome assembly GCF_003073275.1 of Phytobacter sp. SCO41. Lineage (NCBI taxonomy): Bacteria > Pseudomonadati > Pseudomonadota > Gammaproteobacteria > Enterobacterales > Enterobacteriaceae > Phytobacter > Phytobacter sp. SCO41. Next base: position 468,005 of record NZ_CP027225.1, read on the forward strand.
TCCTGACGCTGGCGATGTGGGTTACTTACGCGGTTATCTACTTCCTGGCGACCCGTGTCTTTAAAAAATCGCCGCAGGATGCCGCCGTGCTGACCCTGACCGTCGCGCTGCCGAACTATGCGGCGCTGGGGCTGCCTATTCTGGGTAGCGTGCTGGGCGAAGGTTCTTCTACGTCGCTTTCTGTCGCGGTGTCGATTGCCTGTGGCTCAGTATTGATGACCCCGTTCTGCCTGCTGATTCTGGAGCGTGAAAAGGCCCGTGCGCAGGGAGGTAACTCCGGTTCCACGCTGGCAATGCTGCCGGTTTTGATGTGGCGCTCGCTGAAAAAACCGATCGTGATGGGGCCGCTGTTGGGTGTGATCCTCTCTGCGATTGGTATCAAAATGCCGGAACTCCTGCTGGCGGCGATTAAACCGCTGGGCCTGTCTGCAACCGCAGCGGCGTTATTCCTGACCGGGGTGATCCTCTCTGCCCGTAAACTGCAGATCAACACGATGGTCATCACATCGACCATTGCCAAGCTGCTGATTCAGCCCTTTATCGCCTGGGGCATCGTGCTGATTTTTGGCCTGCACGGTTCGGTGGCGATCACCGCAATCCTGATGATTGCGCTGTCTGCCGGTTTCTTCGGTGTGGTATTCGGTAACCGATTTGGCGTGCAATCGCCGGATGCAGAAGCCGTGCTGCTGTTAAGCTCAGTACTGTGTATTCTGTCGTTGCCGCTGTTTATCTCGCTGACCTCAGGAATCTAAACCATGAAAACATTACGACCGCACGATCTTGTCTGGCTGGCCGAGCGTAGCGCCCTGGAAGGCGTTACCGAAGCCTGGGTTGAAGAGATATGGCACCCCGGTTTGCCGGTGGTGGTGCGGCGTGATGTGAATCCTAATGGACGCGTACCTGTCGGGATACGCGGCCTCAAACGTGAGCAACGCGCAGCGGCCTGGGTTGCCCCGGAGCACGTTGTCCGCGTTGTCTCTCCGGAAGAACTCGTTGATACGCAGACGCTGGTCCGTTCGCCGTTTATCACTCAGCCGCCCGTGCAGGTTGCGTTCCAGTTGGCTCAGCAGCGCTGGCCGTGGGTCTGGGGAATTACGGGCAGTAGCGGTTATAGCCTGGCAACCGGGATCCCGGTTTTGCATGCGGCCAGCGACCTTGACCTGATGATCCGTGCGCCGCAACCGCTGGCACACGAGGCGTTGCTTCGCTGGCAGCAGCAGATTTCAGGCGCCTTATGCCGTGTTGATACGCAGGTCAATGTTCCGCAGGGCGGCTTTGCGCTGAGTGAGTGGCTGCGTGATGGCCGGGTGCTTCTGAAAACGAATCGTGGGCCGCAGTTGGTCAGCGATCCCTGGTTTGAGGGAAATTAAATGAAAATTCTGTTCACCTTTCCCGGGCAGGGGACGCAGCATCCGGGGATGTTGCGCGCACTTCCGGGAACGGAACTGGCGCAGGCACGTGAGGTGCTGGGCGCAGAAATCGATACGCTGGATACTGCAGAAGCCTTACAGCATACGCGCGCCGTTCAGCTTTGTTTGTTGATAGCCGGGGTTGCCTGGGCGCGTGAACTTATGCGCCGGGACGTTTCGCCCGATATTGTCAGCGGCCTTTCGATTGGCGCCTATCCGGCCGCGGTCATCGCCGGAGCACTGGACTACGCAGACGCTCTGCGGCTTGTGGCATTACGCGGTGATTTAATGGAACAAGCCTGGCCCCACGGTTATGGTCTGACGGCGATCATGGGCCTGACGCTACCGCAGGTGGAAGCACTGGTGGAAGGGAGCGGGGCGTATATTGCCAATCTGAATGCCGAGACCCAGATTGTGATTGCCGGTAGCGACGCGGCGATGGCGAGTGCGGGGCAGAAAGCGCTCGCCAAAGGCGCAAATAAAGTCCGACGTCTTGATGTCAGCGTACCGTCACACTGTGCGCTGCTGGCTGAACCGGCCCAAAAACTGGCGGAGGCATTTCGCAAGGTGACACTTGCTCGCCCGAGCTGTGCTTACCTTAGCGGTAGCACCGGGCGCGTATTGTGGCAGGCTGATAAAATTGCCGACGATCTGGCGATGAACATGGCGCGCACCGTGCGCTGGCAGGAGGCGATGATTGCGGCAAACGAACGTGAAGCCCGGCTGGCGATTGAGATGCCGCCCGGCGGCATACTGACCTGCTTAACCCGTCAGGCCGCATGGACGGGAGAGACGATTTCATTAGATCGCAGCGGCGTGTCGGTCGCAGAACACCTCGCAAAACGGCTCAGATCGCAGGAATAAGCCGTGTTCGGTTCAGGCGTTGGCCTGCCGGTTTCTGGCGTACATACGGCCTTCCGCCGCCAGCGCCAGTAAGTTCGGGTCATGCTCGCGGTTGCGGGCAAAGACAATGGCTATTTGCTGCTGCATCTGGTAGGGCTGTGCGAGTTTGAGTAGCTGCACGGAATTCTCATACACCTTCTTCATTCGCCCCGGCATCAATGTGAAGCCCACGCCCGCCTGCACCAGGCTCAGCATAGAAAAGATATCATTCACCCGCGTCACAATCTCTGGCTCAAACCCGGCGATATGGAAGGCTTCCTGAAACCCGGCGTAGGTGGCAAACCCTTCGGCGAGAGCGACGAATTTTTGCTGGCGATAGTCGCGTAAATCGGCTGGAGCGGAGGTATTCAGTTTCGCGGCCGCCGGTGCAGCCAGAAAGATTTCATCGTGGAAGAGCGGCAGCATTTCGAGGTTGGCTGAATCCAGTTCCGATTCAGAAATCGAGATCAGTATCGCGTCCAGCGATCCTTCCTCCAGTTTATGCAACAGGGTCTCGTTCGACCCCATCGTCAAATCCATCTCAAGTTCCGGGCGGCGCAGCTTCATCCCCATGATCAACTGGGGGACGGTTTCCAGCGTGAGTGAATAGAGGGTGCCGACGCGCAAACGATTCTGGCCGATACCCGCCATCTTGCGGGCTTCTGCCAGACCGCGCTCCATGATTTGCGTGGCCTCCTGGCAATACTCCAGTAATGTCCAGGCCGCCGGGAGGGGCAATAAGTTACGCCCCTTGTGGACAAACAGCGGGCAGCGTACGTTCTCCTCCAGCGTATGCAGCGCGCGATGCACGCTCACACCGCTAAGGTTCAGCGCCTCGGCGGCTCGGGCGATATTGCCTTTCTCCATGAAGGCCATAAAAATGGCCAGCTTGCGAAAGGTGAGATCACTGGTGATGTCGGGGTTCATCTCAGCCTGCCTGCGTGATTAATCGGTTTGCAGCATGGCCTCGAGCTGCTCGTGCGCCTCCAGCCACGCCATTTCGCACTCTTCAAGACCCGCTTTTGCCTTCGCCTGTTGCTGCAGACACTCGGTAAGTTCTGCTTTACGGCTTTGGTCATACAGGCCGCTGTCTCCGAGCTTCTCTTCCGCCTGCGCTAGCTGGGCATTGAGTTTTTCCATCTCTTTTTCGAGGCGGGTGATCTCTTTGCGCAGTGGTTGCGTTTGGGTTCGCAATTCGGCTTCACGGCGTTTCTGGTCTTTGCGGGCCTGCGCACTGTTGGCATTGTCTTTCGGTGCGTCGGTCGGCTGGCTTTCCTGTTTCTGAATGTCGCTCAGCCACTGCTGATAATCCTCCAGATCGCCATCGAACGGTTCGACTTTCCCGTCGTGCACCAGGTATAAATCGTCCGTAGTGGAGCGCAGCAGATGACGGTCATGCGACACCACCACCAACGCGCCTTCAAATTCGATTAACGCTTCGGTCAGCGCCTGACGCATGTCGAGATCAAGGTGGTTGGTGGGTTCATCGAGCAGCAGCAGGTTCGGGCGCTGCCAGACGATCAGCGCCAGTACCAGGCGTGCTTTTTCGCCCCCGGAGAAGCGGCGAGTCTCTTCGCTGACTTTGTCACCCTGGAAACCAAAACCGCCGAGATAATCACGCAGCTTTTGCTCCAGCTCCTGCGGGGCCATACGCGCCAGATGCTGTAACGGCGATTCGTCGGCACGCAAGAACTCCAACTGATGCTGGGCGAAATAGCCAAGCTTGATGCCCTTCGCCAGACCAATGTCGCCGCTAAACGGCGTCAGTTCACCGGCCAGCAGTTTAATAAGCGTCGATTTACCCGCACCGTTGCGGCCCAGCAACCCGATACGCGACCCTGGCACCAGGTTGAGCTTAATAGAGTCGAGGATGACGCGGTCGCCATAGCCAGCGCTGATTTTTTCCATTTTCAGCAGCGGATTGGGCAGGCTTTCTGGCGCACGGAAGCTAAAGTGGAACGGGTTATCCACGTGGGCCGGGGCGATAAGCTCCATACGCTCAAGCATTTTGATGCGGCTTTGCGCCTGCTTCGCTTTGCTGGCTTTGGCCTTGAAGCGATCGATGAAACTTTGCAGATGCGCCACGCGCTCCTGCTGGCTTTCGTACATTGCCTGCTGCTGCGCCAGACGGGTTGCGCGCTGACGCTCGAAGGAGCTGTAGTTGCCGGTGTATTCGAACATGGTTTGCTGTTCGATATGAATAATTTTATCGACCACCGGATCGAGAAAGTCACGATCGTGGGAGATAAGAATCAGAGTGCCCTGATAGCTCTTTAGCCACTTTTCCAGCCAGATTACCGCATCGAGATCGAGGTGGTTGGTCGGTTCATCGAGCAGCAGCAGGTCGGAGCGGCAAATCAGCGCCTGCGCGAGGTTAAGACGCATACGCCAGCCGCCTGAGAAATCGCTGACCGGACGTTCGAGCTGCTCGTTAGAAAAACCCAGACCGTGTAGCAAACTGGAGGCGCGCGAACGGATAGTCCAGGCGTCGATAGCGTCGAGCTTGCCGTGGACGGTGGCGATGGCGTGTCCGTCATTGCGTTCGTTGGCGGCGTTCAGCTCTGCTTCGAGACGACGGTATTCGCGATCGCCATCAATCACATAGTCGAGTGCAGGCATCGGCAGGGCAGGGGTTTCCTGATTTACCCACGCCAGTTGCCAGTTATTGGGAAAGGTAAAACTACCGCCATCAGCGCTGAGCTCGTTTTTCAAAAGCGCCAGCAACGTAGATTTGCCGCAGCCGTTTTTGCCCACCAGGCCGACTTTCTGACCCGGGTTGATGGTAGCTGTGGCGTTATCCAGCAGGACACGCACGCCGCGACGAATTTGTAACGAGGAGAAAACAATCATAAGGCGCCGTATGTTCAGACTATGTTAATTTGTCATTATGATAATGTAAGTAGTGAGCGGTTTCGCCTCACCAGGCCCGCAATGGTAGCCCAAAACAAAGAATTTAGACAAAATCATTCTGACCGCTGAATGCGGTAATAAAAATGACAGGTTTTACGCCCGGGAGGGGGATGATGTCCCAGACAGCGAAAGTACTGCTGCTGTATGCCCATCCGGAATCACAGGACTCGGTGGCAAATCGAGTTTTGCTCAAGCCGGCAAAGCAACTGCACAATGTCACCGTGCATGACCTCTATGCACACTATCCAGACTTTTTTATTGATATTCCCCGGGAGCAGGCGCTGTTGCGCGAGCATGAGGTTATTGTTTTCCAACATCCGCTTTATACCTACAGTTGCCCGGCGTTGCTGAAAGAGTGGTTTGATCGCGTGCTTACGCGCGAATTCGCCAGCGGCCCGGGAGGGAGTCAGCTTGCGGGAAAGTACTGGCGTAGTGTCATCACCACCGGTGAGCCGGAGGCGGCCTATCGCCATGACGGGCTCAACCGTTATCCCATAAGCGATATTCTGCGCCCTTTTGAGTTAACGGCGGCCATGTGCCGCATGCACTGGATGAATCCCATCATTATTTACTGGGCGCGCAGGCAGCCGCCAGAGGCGCTGGCAAACCATGCGAAAGCCTACGGCGACTGGCTGGCCTCGCCAATCATGACGGGAGGCCTGTAATGGAAGGTTCGGATTTATTGCTGGCTGGCGTTCTGTTTCTTTTCGCTGCGGTGGTGGCGGTTCCGCTTGCTGCCAGGTTAGGAATTGGCGCAGTGCTCGGTTACTTGCTGGCGGGGATTGCCATTGGCCCCTGGGGGCTCGGTTTCATCAGCGATGTCGATGAGATCCTGCACTTTTCGGAACTTGGTGTCGTCTTCCTGATGTTCATCATTGGACTGGAGTTAAATCCGTCAAAACTTTGGGCGCTGCGTCGCTCTATCTTTGGCGTAGGCGCCGCGCAGGTGCTGATGAGCGCGGCCGTGCTGGCCGGATTACTGATGCTGACACAATTCTCCTGGCAGGCGGCGGTGATTGGCGGGATTGGTCTGGCGATGTCCTCTACCGCGATGGCGCTCCAGTTGATGCGTGAAAAAGGGATGAACCGTAGCGAATCCGGCCAGCTTGGCTTTTCGGTGCTCCTGTTTCAGGACTTAGCGGTGATCCCGGCGCTGGCGCTGGTACCGCTGTTGGCGGGTAACGGTGATGACCATCCTGACTGGGTAAAAATAGGCATCAAGGTGCTGGTGTTTGCGGGTGTGCTGGTTGGCGGGCGCTATCTGTTGCGCCCGGTGTTTCGCTTTATTGCCGCATCCGGCGTACGGGAAGTTTTTACAGCCGCTACATTGTTACTGGTCCTCGGATCGGCGCTGTTTATGGATGCGCTGGGGCTATCGATGGCGTTGGGCACCTTCATTGCGGGTGTGCTGCTGGCGGAAAGTGAATACCGTCATGAGCTGGAAATAGCCATCGATCCGTTTAAAGGACTGCTGTTAGGGTTGTTCTTTATTTCCGTCGGCATGGCGCTCAACCTTGGCGTGCTCTATACCCATCTGCTTTGGGTACTGGCGAGTGTTGCCGTGCTGGTGGCGGTGAAGACGGGAGTGCTCTATTCCCTGGCGCGTATCTATGGTCTGCGCAGTTCCGAGCGAATGCAGTTTGCCGGGGTGTTGAGCCAGGGGGGAGAATTTGCTTTTGTGCTTTTTTCCTCGGCATCCTCGCAACGCCTGTTCCACAATGATCAAATGGCGTTGCTACTGGTGACGGTCACCTTATCCATGATGACCACGCCAGCGCTGATGAAGCTCATCGATAAATTGCTGTCCCGGCGCTTTAACCAGCCAGAAGATGAAGACGAAATGCCGTGGGTGGACGATGATAAACCGCAGGTGATTGTGGTGGGATTCGGGCGTTTCGGTCAGGTGATTGGTCGTCTGCTGATGGCCAATAAAATGCGCATAACGGTACTGGAGCGGGATATCAGCGCCGTTAACCTGATGCGTAAATATGGCTATAAAGTGTATTACGGTGACGCCACGCAGCTTGAATTGTTGCGTTCTGCGGGGGCAGAAGAGGCCCAGTCCATCGTCATCACCTGTAACGATCCGGAAGATACGATGAAGCTGGTGGAACTGTGTCAGCAACATTTCCCGCAGCTTAAGATCATGGCGCGTGCGCGGGGCCGTGTGGAAGCACATGAGCTCTTGCAGGTGGGCGTGACACAATTTTCCCGTGAGACGTTTTCCAGTGCGCTTGAATTAGGCCGTAAGACGCTTATCTCGGTGGGGATGCACCCGCATCAGGCCCACCGTGCGCAGTTGCACTTTAAGCGTCTCGATATGCGTATGCTGCGTGAGCTGATGCCAGTGCATACCGACACAATGCAAATTTCCCGTGTGCGGGAAGCGAGACGAGAGCTGGAAGAGATTTTTCAGCGTGAAATGCAGCAAGAGCTTCGCCAACTGGATGGCTGGGACGAGTTTGAATAAGGGGGAACCCATGGCAGTACGTAAACGTTTTATTGCCGGGGCCGTATGCCCGTCCTGCCAGGCGCAGGATTCGATGGCAATGTGGCGCGAGAATAATGTCGATATAGTTGAATGCGTTAAGTGCGGTCACCAGATGCGTGAGGCGGATAAAGAAGCCCGTGAACATGTCCGCAAAGATGAGCAAGTTATCGGGATCTTTCATCCGGACTAGCGATATACCCAGAGTTTTTTTAAGCTAAAGGGTACACAGGGGCGGATTTCCGTTACAATCTGCGCCAGCAATTTTCCCACGCTCAGGAGATATCATGAAAGTAGCAAAAGACCTGGTGGTCAGCCTGGCCTATCAGGTACGTACAGAAGACGGTGTATTGGTTGATGAGTCTCCGGTGAGTGCGCCGCTGGACTACCTGCATGGTCATGGTTCCCTGATCTCTGGCCTGGAAACAGCGCTGGAAGGTCACGACGTCGGCGACAAATTTGATGTTGCTGTAGGCGCGAATGACGCTTACGGTCAATACGACGAAAATCTGGTTCAGCGCGTTCCTAAAGATGTCTTCATGGGCGTTGACGAGCTGCAGGTTGGCATGCGTTTCCTGGCTGAAACAGACCAGGGCCCGGTACCGGTAGAAATTACCGAAGTGGAAGACGATCACGTGGTGGTTGACGGTAACCACATGCTGGCTGGCCAGAACCTGAAATTCAACGTTGAAGTTGTTGCTATTCGCGAAGCAACCGAAGAAGAACTGGCTCATGGTCACGTTCACGGTGCTCACGGTCATGATCACGATCACGACCATGGTCACGACGGTTGCTGCGGCGGCCACGGCCACGATCATGACCACGGTCATGAGCATGGCAAAGGTGGTTGCGGCGGTAATGGCGGTTGCGGCTGCCACTAATACCCGTCGTCTTTCCAGCCACAGCGGCATGGGCTACGCTTGCGAACCCCGGTCACAGAGTGATCTATGCTCCGGGGAGTCCAGTAGCTTTATGTGTTGCGGTGACTCGGTAAATGTTCGGGCACAAAAAAAGCGGGAGATTCCCGCTTTTTTTACGTCTCAATAATGGGGCGGAGGTGTCTCTTCGGACTGTGAAGCGATGTGTGAGGGCTGGCTGGCTTTGAGTTTTTCTGCCATTAAGCGCATATGTTCGCGCAGCTTCGTCATTTCCAGTTCATGGGCAATGACCGTCTGGTTGAGCTCTTCAATGGTCATCTCCTGGAAGGCCAGTTTGCTTTCCAGTTCTGCCAGCCGCGCTTCCATTGTTAAATCGTTCATGGTGTACCTCGTATCAATGTTCTGCACGGTTATCGCCAGGATGACGGATTTTACTGAACTTTCACCCCGTCTGCAGCATCCGACTGGCGACGCGAAACTAATTTAAACAAAAATAGTCTGAAAACAGGCGATTTCAGGGGGAGACCTTATGTTGATTTCGCCCACAACGTTTTATAGTACGTTTCTCATTTACGTTTAACCCTGGGGTGAGATGCCCCGGCCCTGGAGATATGGATGAAATCACTGTTTAAAGTCACGCTGCTGGCGACCACGATGGCCGTTGCACTGAATGCGCCGCTGACCTTCGCTGCTGAAACCGCAACGAAAGATGCAACTGCAGCAGCAGCTGACAGCAAAGCGGCATTTAAAAATGACGACCAGAAATCCGCGTATGCGCTGGGTGCGTCACTGGGCCGCTACATGGAAAACTCCCTGAAAGAGCAAGAAAAACTGGGCATCAAACTGGACAAAGATCAGCTGATCGCAGGTGTTCAGGATGCGTTTGCTGATAAGAGCAAACTGACCGACCAGGAGATCGAACAGACTCTGCAGGCGTTTGAAACCCGCGTGAAGACAGCCGCGCAGGAAAAAATGGAAAAAGACGCTCTGGAAAACGAAACCAAGGGCAAAGCTTTCCGTGATGCGTTCGCTAAAGAGAAAGGCGTTAAAACCTCTTCTACTGGCCTGCTCTATCAGGTAGAGAAAGAAGGTACGGGTGATGCGCCGAAAGACAGCGATACCGTAGTTGTTAACTACAAAGGGACGCTGATTGACGGTAAAGAGTTCGACAACTCTTATACCCGTGGCGAGCCGCTCTCTTTCCGTCTTGATGGTGTTATCCCTGGCTGGACCGAAGGGCTGAAAAACATCAAGAAAGGCGGCAAAATCAAACTCGTGATTCCGCCAGAACTGGCTTACGGTAAAAACGGCGTTCCGGGTATTCCGGCTAACTCTACGCTGGTCTTTAACGTAGAACTGCTGGATATCAAACCAGCACCGAAAGCAGACGCATCTGCCGCGCCAGATGCAGCAGCTGCGCCTGATGCGCCAGCCGCTACGGGCGATAAGCCCTCTGACGCAAGCAAAAAATAATGATGTAAACGCCGCCGCCTTTTGAGCGGCGGTTTTTTTATTGCAGCACAGAGATACACATCATTCATATTGCTTCGGGGCGGGAATACCAGTATTTCCCACGCATACTCAAATCTGTGACCAGACAGCGCTGATGCCGCCAACAAAGAAGCAGTTTGAAGCATAAAATGTATATAATTCTGGAAAGCGTCACCCACGCTGTATTAATTTAATCCTCTGTGTAAATGTCGAGCCTGCCCTGAAAACATAACGACAGGCTCCTGAAAAGGAGTGCTTTTTTTCATGTCCAGGTCGCTTTTAACCAACGAAACCAGTGAACTTGATTTACTGGATCAACGTCCTTTCGATCAAACAGACTTCGATATTCTTAAGTCATACGAAGCCGTTGTGGACGGGTTAGCGATGCTCATTGGTTCTCACTGCGAAATTGTTTTGCACTCCCTGCAGGATCTGAAATGTTCCGCCATTCGTATCGCTAACGGCGAGCACACCGGGCGTAAAATCGGTTCGCCGATTACTGACCTTGCATTGCGTATGCTGCATGATATGACCGGTGCGGACAGTAGCGTGTCCAAGTGCTACTTCACGCGCGCGAAAAGCGGCGTTTTAATGAAATCGGTGACTATTGCTATTCGTAATCGCGATCATCGGGTCATTGGTCTGTTGTGCATCAACATGAACCTTGACGTGCCGTTCTCGCAAATCATGAACACCTTTATCCCGCCAGAAACACCGGATGCAGGTTCGTCTGTCAACTTTGCCTCTTCGGTAGAGGATCTGGTAACTCAGACCCTTGAGTTCACGATTGAAGAAGTGAATGCCGATCGTAACGTTTCCAATAACGCCAAGAATCGCCAAATCGTTCTGAACCTCTACGAAAAAGGTATCTTCGATATCAAAGATGCCATCAACCAGGTGGCGGATCGTTTGAATATCTCCAAGCACACCGTTTATCTGTATATCCGTCAATTCAAAAGCGGCGACTTCTCCGGGCAGGATCGGTAATGCGTTTTGCCTTAATGGTCACCGGCCCGGCTTATGGTTCCCAGCAGGCGAGCAGTGCCTGGCAGTTTGCCTGCGCGCTGCTCGCCAGTGGGCATGAGCTGGATTGTGTCTTTTTCTACCAGGATGGGGTCAGCAATGCGAACGTGTTGACCTCTCCCGCCTCGGACGAGTTTGATCTCGTTCGCGCATGGCAACGTCTGCATGAGCAGCATCAGGTTGCATTGCATATCTGCGTTGCGGCGGCGCTGCGTCGGGGCGTTGTTGATGAAAACGAGGCCAGTCAACAGGGCTTGCCTTGCGCTAATCTCCAGCCGGGGTTCACGCTATCGGGCCTGGGGGCGCTGGCCGAAGCGGCATTAACGTGCGATCGTGTGGTGCAATTTTAATGAAACGTATCGCTTTTATCTTTAGCTCTGCGCCGCATGGATCTGCTGCCGGACGTGAAGGCCTTGATGCATTAATGGCCGCGTCCGCTTTTACCGATGATATCGGCGTGTTTTTTATCGGTGACGGTGTCTTCCAGTTGCTGGTGAATCAGCAGCCGAACGCTATCCTGGCACGAGATTACATCGCGACCTTTAAAGTTCTTCCTCTTTATGACATCGAAACCTGTTGGGTTTGCCAGGCATCGCTTCGCGAGCGTGGCCTGAGTGATGCGACGCAATTTGTGTTACCAGCGCAACTGCTGGAGCCGGATGCGCTTCGCGATCAATTAGATGGGTACGATGTTGTCATGACGTTTTGAGGCATTTATGTTGCACACTTTGACTCACTCTCCCTGGCAATGTGATATGGCAACGTTACTGCGAACCGTGCGCAGTGGGGACGATCTTTTATTGCTTTCCGATGGTGTGATTGCGGCTCTGGAAGGCGGGCAGTACCTTGAGTTGCTGCTAAATGCCCCCATAACGGTGCATGCGCTGAATGAAGACATTGATGCGCGGGGTCTGTCTGGTCAAATTTCGAGCAGTGTCGTCAGGGTTGGCTATAATGATTTCGTTAGCCTGGCGGTAAAACACGAGACTCAGATGCGTTGGTGACACGGGATCGTTGTATATTTCTTGACACCTTTTCAGCACAGCCATAAAATTCTGCGTCCTCATATTATATGAGGTCGATTTATTACGTGTTTACGAAGCAAAAGCTAAAACCAGGAGCTATTTAATGGCAACAGTTAACCAGCTGGTACGCAAACCACGTGCACGCAAAGTTGCGAAAAGCAACGTGCCTGCGCTGGAAGCATGCCCGCAAAAACGTGGCGTATGTACTCGTGTATATACTACCACTCCTAAAAAACCGAACTCCGCACTGCGTAAAGTATGTCGTGTTCGTCTGACTAACGGTTTTGAAGTGACTTCCTACATCGGTGGTGAAGGTCACAACCTGCAGGAGCACTCCGTGATCCTGATCCGTGGCGGTCGTGTAAAAGACCTCCCGGGTGTTCGTTACCACACCGTTCGTGGTGCGCTTGACTGCTCCGGTGTTAAAGACCGTAAGCAAGCACGCTCCAAGTATGGCGTGAAACGTCCTAAGGCTTAATGGTTCTCCGTTAAGTAAGGCCAAACGTTTTAAATTAATGTCAAACTAAACTCTTTGAGTTTTGGACAATCCTGAATTAACAACGGAGTATTTCCATGCCACGTCGTCGCGTCATTGGTCAGCGTAAAATTCTGCCGGATCCGAAGTTCGGATCAGAACTGCTGGCTAAATTTGTAAATATCCTGATGGTAGATGGTAAAAAATCTACTGCCGAATCTATCGTATACAGCGCGCTTGAGACCCTGGCTCAGCGTTCTGGTAAAAACGAACTGGAAGCATTCGAAGTCGCTCTCGAAAACGTGCGCCCGACTGTAGAAGTTAAGTCTCGCCGCGTTGGTGGTTCTACTTATCAGGTTCCAGTTGAAGTCCGTCCGGTTCGTCGCAATGCTCTGGCAATGCGTTGGATCGTTGAAGCTGCTCGTAAACGCGGTGATAAATCCATGGCTCTGCGCCTGGCGAACGAACTTTCTGATGCTGCAGACAACAAAGGTACTGCAGTTAAGAAACGTGAAGACGTTCACCGTATGGCAGAAGCCAACAAGGCGTTCGCACACTACCGTTGGTAATCCCTTCGGTTTAGTCACCAGGCGGGCGCTTCGGTGCCCGCTCTGGCTCACTTAATCTGAACGTCTAAAGCAATAAACGAGGAATCAAATGGCTCGTACAACACCCATCGCACGCTACCGTAACATCGGTATCAGTGCGCACATCGACGCCGGTAAAACCACGACTACCGAACGTATTCTGTTCTACACCGGTGTAAACCACAAAATCGGTGAAGTTCACGACGGCGCCGCTACCATGGACTGGATGGAGCAGGAGCAGGAACGTGGTATCACCATCACTTCCGCTGCAACTACTGCATTCTGGTCTGGTATGGCCAAACAGTATGAACCGCATCGCGTAAACATCATCGACACCCCGGGGCACGTTGACTTCACCATCGAAGTAGAACGTTCCATGCGTGTTCTTGATGGCGCGGTAATGGTTTACTGCGCAGTTGGTGGTGTTCAGCCGCAGTCTGAAACCGTATGGCGTCAGGCAAACAAATATAAAGTTCCGCGTATCGCGTTCGTTAACAAAATGGACCGTATGGGCGCGAACTTCCTGAAAGTTGTTGGTCAGATCAAAACCCGTCTGGGCGCGAACCCTGTTCCGCTGCAGCTGGCGATTGGTGCTGAAGAAGGTTTCACCGGTGTTGTTGACCTGGTGAAAATGAAAGCCATCAACTGGAATGATGCAGACCAGGGCGTTACCTTCGTTTACGAAGATATCCCGGCTGACATGCAGGACCTGGCTGACGAATGGCACCAGAACCTGATCGAGTCCGCAGCTGAAGCGTCTGAAGAGCTGATGGAAAAATACCTGGGCGGCGAAGAGCTGACCGAGGAAGAGATCAAGAAAGCGCTGCGTCAGCGTGTTCTGAACAACGAAATCATCCTGGTAACCTGTGGTTCTGCATTTAAGAACAAAGGTGTTCAGGCGATGCTGGATGCGGTAATTGATTACCTGCCTGCACCGACTGACGTACCGGCAATCAACGGTATTCTGGACGACGGTAAAGATACCCCGGCTGAACGTCACGCAAGTGATGACGAGCCGTTCTCTGCGCTGGCATTCAAAATCGCTACCGACCCGTTCGTAGGTAACCTGACGTTCTTCCGCGTGTACTCTGGCGTGGTTAACTCTGGTGATACCGTACTGAACTCCGTGAAAGCGGCTCGTGAACGTTTTGGTCGTATCGTGCAGATGCACGCGAACAAACGTGAAGAGATCAAAGAAGTTCGCGCGGGCGATATCGCTGCAGCTATCGGTCTGAAAGACGTGACCACCGGTGACACCCTGTGTAACCCGGATCACCCGATCATTCTGGAGCGTATGGAATTCCCGGAACCGGTAATCTCCATCGCAGTAGAACCGAAAACCAAAGCTGACCAGGAAAAAATGGGTCTGGCTCTGGGCCGTCTGGCTAAAGAAGACCCGTCTTTCCGTGTATGGACTGACGAAGAATCTAACCAGACCATCATCGCTGGTATGGGTGAACTGCACCTCGATATCATCGTTGACCGTATGAAACGTGAATTCAACGTTGAAGCTAACGTAGGTAAACCTCAGGTTGCTTACCGTGAAGCGATTCGTCAGAAAGTTACCGATGTTGAAGGTAAACACGCGAAACAGTCTGGTGGTCGTGGTCAGTATGGTCATGTTGTTATCGACATGTACCCGCTGGAGCCGGGCTCAAATCCGAAAGGTTACGAGTTCATCAACGACATTAAAGGTGGTGTAATTCCTGGCGAATACATCCCGGCCGTTGATAAAGGCATCCAGGAGCAGCTGAAATCTGGTCCGCTGGCTGGTTACCCGGTAGTTGACATGGGCGTGCGTCTGCACTTCGGTTCTTACCATGACGTTGACTCCTCTGAACTGGCGTTTAAACTGGCTGCGTCTATTGCCTTTAAAGAAGGCTTTAAGAAAGCAAAACCAGTTCTGCTTGAGCCGATCATGAAGGTTGAAGTAGAGACTCCGGAAGAGAACACTGGTGACGTTATTGGTGACTTGAGCCGTCGTCGCGGTATGCTGCGCGGTCAGGAATCCGAAGTGACTGGCGTTAAGATCCACGCTGAAGTACCGCTGTCTGAAATGTTCGGATACGCAACTCAGCTGCGTTCTCTGACCAAAGGTCGCGCATCGTACACTATGGAATTCCTGAAGTATGATGATGCCCCGAACAACGTTGCTCAGGCCGTAATCGAAGCCCGTGGTAAATAAGCCGCAGGGTTAAAACCAAAGTCCCGTGCTCTCTCCATAAGGGGGGAGCACTATAGTAAGGAATATAGCCGTGTCTAAAGAAAAATTTGAACGTACAAAACCGCACGTTAACGTCGGCACCATCGGCCACGTTGACCACGGTAAAACTACTCTGACTGCTGCAATCACTACCGTTCTGTCCAAAACTTACGGTGGCCAGGCTCGTGCATTCGACCAGATCGATAACGCGCCGGAAGAAAAAGCACGTGGTATCACCATCAACACCTCTCACGTTGAGTACGATACTGCGATCCGTCACTACGCACACGTAGACTGCCCGGGCCACGCCGACTATGTTAAAAACATGATCACCGGTGCTGCGCAGATGGACGGCGCGATCCTGGTTGTTGCTGCGACTGACGGCCCGATGCCGCAGACTCGTGAGCACATCCTGCTGGGTCGTCAGGTAGGCGTTCCGTACATCATCGTGTTCCTGAACAAATGCGACATGGTTGATGACGAAGAGCTGCTGGAACTGGTTGAAATGGAAGTTCGTGAACTTCTGTCTCAGTACGATTTCCCGGGCGACGACACTCCGATCGTTCGTGGTTCTGCTCTGAAAGCGCTGGAAGGCGAAGCTGAGTGGGAAGCGAAAATCATCGAACTGGCTGGCCACCTGGATACCTATATCCCGGAACCAGAGCGTGCGATTGACAAGCCGTTCCTGCTGCCGATCGAAGACGTATTCTCCATCTCCGGTCGTGGTACCGTTGTTACCGGTCGTGTAGAGCGCGGTATCATCAAAGTTGGTGAAGAAGTTGAAATCGTTGGTATCAAAGATACTGCGAAATCTACCTGTACAGGCGTTGAAATGTTCCGCAAACTGCTGGACGAAGGCCGTGCTGGTGAGAACGTTGGTGTTCTGCTGCGTGGTATCAAACGTGAAGAAATCGAACGTGGTCAGGTACTGGCTAAGCCGGGCACCATCAAGCCGCACACCAAGTTCGAATCCGAAGTGTACATTCTGTCCAAAGACGAAGGCGGCCGTCATACTCCGTTCTTCAAAGGCTACCGTCCGCAGTTCTACTTCCGTACAACTGACGTGACTGGCACCATCGAACTGCCGGAAGGCGTAGAGATGGTAATGCCGGGCGACAACATCAAAATGGTTGTTACCCTGATCCACCCGATCGCGATGGACGACGGTCTGCGTTTCGCAATCCGTGAAGGCGGCCGTACTGTAGGCGCGGGCGTTGTAGCAAAAGTTCTGGGCTAATTACTCGTTAATTAGTTTTGAATTGAAAAGGGCGCTAAGGCGCCCTTTTTGCTGCCTGCCTTCTTGCTGTCTGCCATCATATTTGTTCGCATTTTTTCTCATTATCCCACCATACAAAGGTCGCTGTGCTATTGTAATCATAACTATTCTCATTTACACTTTGCGCATAAATTGAACGGGAGTGATTATGTACGTTTGTTTGTGTAATGGTGTAAGTGATAAAAAAATTCGCCAGGCTGTACGCCAGTTCCATCCTCAATCATTCCAGCAATTGCGCAAGTTTATTCCTGTGGGAAATCAGTGTGGTAAGTGCGTACGCGCTGCTCGCGAAATCATGCAGGATGAGTTGCTGCAGATCCCGGAATATAAAGAAACTGCCTGAGTCTTCTGCTTTTTTTTGACTTCCCTGTAGCCCGATCTACGCTTCAATGAGTGGAAGCGGAGGGACTATAATGAAAGGTGATGTCAAAGTTATAAATTATCTCAATAAGTTATTGGGAAACGAGCTTGTCGCAATCAACCAGTATTTTCTCCATGCGAGAATGTTCAAGAACTGGGGCCTGATGCGCCTTAATGATGTTGAATATCATGAATCCATCGATGAAATGAAACACGCCGATAAATACATCGAGCGTATTTTGTTTCTTGAAGGCATTCCAAATCTGCAAGATCTGGGCAAACTCGGTATCGGTGAAGACGTTGAAGAGATGCTACAGTCCGATTTACGACTGGAGTTGGAAGGCGCCAGAGATTTGCGTGAAGCCATTGCCTACGCTGACAGCGTGCATGATTATGTCAGCCGGGACATGATGATTGAAATCCTGGCTGATGAAGAAGGCCATATTGACTGGCTGGAAACCGAGCTGGACCTTATCGGCAAGATTGGTTTGCAGAACTATCTCCAGTCGCAAATCAAGGTTCAAGATTAACCATCGACCTAAAGATGCTTTGGTAAGCCATGAACAAACCCGCGCCCGCCAGGAATGGACCAAAAGGCAGCGGGTTTTTTATTATCTGCATGCTTCTGCGTCTTATGGACATAAGGCAAGCGGCGCCGGACGCAAGTGATGCGGCAACAAAGACAAGCATGGGTAAGGCTTCCCAGCCATGCCAGGCACCCAGGGCCGCCAGAAATTTCACATCACCATAGCCGAGTCCTTCCTTATTACGTAGGAAGCGATACCCCCAATAAAGTGCCGCGAATCCGACGTAGCCCGCAATAGCCCCTAATACCTTTTCCTGTAACTGCATGGGATTGAACCAGCCACAATAAAACAGCCCACTCCAGAGAAGAGGGCAGGTGAAGCGATCGGGTAGAAGGCCCTGCCGGACGTCATACCAAACCAGCAATGTATTAAGTACAAGATAAATACATATAAAGAGAATTGTACCTGCCATATAACCTCCGCATGTTCGCTGGCGATTAAGCATCAGCGACAGAGATAAACGGCAAAAGAGGGGCAAGCGCGCTCTTGCGTACAAGCTCCAGAAAAAGATAACTGCCTTGCATAGCGCGGCAAGCAATGTGCGACGCTTCACGCACAGGCGTTTAATTTATAAACGCCCCTTGCGTAAATGCGAGATTTACGTATAATGCGCGGGCTTGTCGTAATTGACGGCTGGTTCGATATGAACCCTGATAGCGCATTTGGCTATCAAACAATGCTCCCAATCGGGGGGCTATGTAAGAACGGTTACACTCTCCCATCAATCGTAATGGGTATGAGGAGTAATCATTTCGTCTATAAAATAATTGGAGCTCTGGTCTCATGCAGAACCAAAGAATCCGTATCCGCCTGAAAGCGTTTGATCATCGTCTGATCGATCAATCAACCGCGGAAATCGTCGAGACTGCTAAGCGCACTGGTGCGCAAGTCCGTGGTCCGATCCCGCTGCCGACCCGCAAAGAGCGCTTCACCGTTCTGATCTCCCCGCACGTCAACAAAGACGCGCGCGATCAGTACGAAATCCGCACTCACAAGCGTCTGGTTGACATCGTTGAGCCAACCGAGAAAACCGTTGATGCTCTGATGCGTCTGGACCTGGCTGCCGGTGTAGACGTGCAGATCAGCCTGGGTTAATCAGGTCATCGAGCGATTGAGAGGTTGAAACAATGATTGGTTTAGTCGGTAAAAAAGTGGGTATGACCCGCATCTTCACTGAAGATGGCGTATCTATCCCAGTAACCGTAATCGAAGTTGAAGCAAACCGCGTTACTCAGGTTAAAGATCTGGCTAACGATGGCTACCGCGCTGTTCAGGTTACCACTGGTGCTAAAAAAGCTAACCGTGTAACCAAGCCGGAAGCGGGTCACTTCGCTAAAGCTGGCGTAGAAGCTGGCCGTGGTCTGTGGGAATTCCGTCTTGCTGACGGCGAAGAGTTCACCGTAGGTCAGAGCATTAGCGTTGAGCTGTTTGCCGAAGTTAAAAAAGTTGACGTAACTGGCACCTCTAAAGGTAAAGGTTTCGCAGGTACCGTTAAGCGCTGGAACTTCCGTACCCAGGACGCTACCCACGGTAACTCCTTGTCTCACCGCGTTCCGGGTTCTATCGGTCAGAACCAGACTCCGGGCAAAGTGTTCAAAGGCAAGAAAATGGCAGGTCAGCTGGGTAACGAACGTGTCACTGTTCAGAGCCTGGACGTAGTACGTGTTGACGCTGAGCGCAACCTGCTGCTGGTTAAAGGTGCGGTCCCGGGTGCAACCGGTAGCGACCTGATCGTTAAACCAGCTGTGAAGGCGTGAGGAGATAGCAATGGAATTAGTATTGAAAGACGCGCAGAGCGCGCTGACTGTTTCCGAAACTACCTTCGGTCGTGATTTTAACGAAGCGCTGGTACACCAGGTTGTTGTTGCTTATGCAGCTGGTGCACGTCAGGGTTCTCGTGCTCAGAAGACTCGTGCTGAAGTAACTGGTTCCGGTAAAAAACCGTGGCGCCAGAAAGGTACCGGCCGTGCGCGTTCTGGTTCTATCAAGAGCCCGATCTGGCGTTCTGGTGGCGTAACTTTCGCTGCGCGTCCGCAGGACCACAGTCAAAAAGTTAACAAAAAGATGTACCGCGGCGCGCTGAAAAGCATTCTGTCCGAACTGGTACGTCAGGATCGTCTGATCGTTGTCGAATCTTTCTCTGTAGAAGCGCCTAAAACTAAGCTGCTGGCACAGAAACTGAAAGACATGGCTCTGGAAGATGTGCTGATCATCACCGGTGAGCTGGACGAAAACCTGTTCCTGGCTGCGCGCAACCTGCACAAGGTTGACGTACGCGATGCAACTGGTATCGACCCGGTTAGCCTGATCGCCTTCGACAAAGTCGTAATGACTGCTGATGCTGTTAAGCAAGTTGAGGAGATGCTGGCATGATTCGTGAAGAACGTCTGCTGAAGGTGCTGCGCGCACCGCACGTTTCTGAAAAAGCGTCTACTGCGATGGAAAAAACTAACACCATCGTTCTCAAAGTTGCTAAAGACGCGACCAAAGCAGAAATCAAAGCTGCTGTGCAGAAACTGTTTGAAGTCGAAGTCGAAGTCGTTAACACCCTGGTTGTTAAAGGGAAAGTTAAACGTCACGGACAGCGTATCGGTCGTCGTAGCGACTGGAAAAAAGCTTACGTCACCCTGAAAGAAGGCCAGAATCTGGACTTCGTTGGCGGCGCTGAGTAAGTCGGAGGAGTAATACAATGGCAGTTGTTAAATGTAAACCGACATCTCCGGGTCGTCGCCACGTAGTTAAAGTGGTTAACCCTGAGCTGCACAAGGGCAAACCTTTTGCTCCGCTGCTGGAAAAAAACAGCAAATCCGGTGGTCGTAACAACAATGGCCGTATCACCACTCGTCACATCGGTGGTGGCCACAAGCAGGCTTATCGTCTGGTTGACTTCAAACGCAACAAAGACGGTATCCCGGCAGTTGTTGAGCGTCTTGAGTACGATCCGAACCGTTCCGCGAACATCGCGCTGGTTCTGTACAAAGATGGCGAACGCCGTTACATCCTGGCCCCTAAAGGCCTGAAAGCTGGCGACCAGATTCAGTCTGGCGTTGATGCTGCAATCAAAGCAGGCAACACCCTGCCGATGCGCAATATCCCGGTTGGTTCTACCGTTCATAACGTAGAAATGAAACCAGGTAAAGGCGGTCAGCTGGCACGTTCCGCTGGTACTTACGTTCAGATCGTTGCTCGTGATGGTGCTTATGTCACCCTGCGTCTGCGTTCTGGTGAAATGCGTAAAGTCGAAGCAGACTGCCGCGCTACTCTGGGCGAAGTTGGCAATGCTGAGCATATGCTGCGCGTTCTGGGTAAAGCAGGTGCTGCACGCTGGCGTGGTGTTCGTCCTACCGTTCGCGGTACTGCGATGAACCCAGTCGATCACCCACATGGTGGTGGTGAAGGTCGTAACTTTGGTAAGCACCCGGTAACTCCGTGGGGCGTTCAGACCAAAGGTAAGAAGACCCGCAGCAACAAGCGTACTGATAAATTTATCGTACGTCGCCGTAGCAAATAATATTAGAGGATAAGCCATGCCACGTTCTCTCAAGAAAGGTCCTTTTATTGACCTGCACTTGCTGAAGAAGGTAGAGAAAGCGGTGGAAAGCGGAGACAAGAAGCCCCTGCGCACTTGGTCCCGTCGTTCAACGATCTTTCCTAACATGATCGGTTTGACCATCGCTGTCCATAATGGTCGTCAGCACGTTCCGGTATTTGTTTCCGACGAAATGGTCGGTCACAAACTGGGTGAATTCGCACCGACTCGTACTTATCGCGGCCACGCTGCTGATAAAAAAGCGAAGAAGAAATAAGGTAGGAGGAAGAGATGGAAACTTTAGCTCAACATCGCCATGCTCGTTCTTCTGCTCAGAAGGTACGCCTTGTTGCTGACCTGATTCGCGGTAAGAAAGTGTCGCAGGCCCTGGATATTCTGACCTACACCAATAAGAAAGCGGCTGTACTGGTCAAGAAAGTTCTGGAATCTGCCATTGCTAACGCTGAACACAACGATGGCGCTGACATTGACGATCTGAAAGTTGCGAAAATTTTCGTAGACGAAGGCCCGAGCATGAAGCGCATTATGCCGCGTGCAAAAGGTCGTGCAGATCGCATCCTGAAGCGCACCAGCCACATTACTGTGGTTGTGTCCGATCGCTGAGACTCTGGAGACTAGCAATGGGTCAGAAAGTACATCCTAATGGTATTCGCCTGGGTATTGTCAAACCTTGGAACTCTACCTGGTTCGCGAACACCAAAGAATTCGCTGACAACCTGGACAGCGATTTTAAAGTACGCCAGTACCTGACTAAGGAACTGGCTAAAGCGTCCGTATCTCGTATCGTTATCGAGCGTCCGGCTAAGAGCATCCGTGTGACCATTCACACCGCTCGCCCGGGTATCGTTATCGGTAAGAAAGGCGAAGACGTAGAAAAACTGCGCAAGGTCGTAGCGGATATCGCTGGCGTTCCTGCTCAGATCAATATCGCCGAAGTTCGTAAACCTGAACTGGACGCAAAACTGGTTGCTGACAGCATCACTTCTCAGCTGGAACGTCGTGTAATGTTCCGTCGTGCTATGAAGCGTGCTGTACAGAACGCAATGCGTCTGGGCGCTAAAGGTATCAAAGTTGAAGTTAGCGGCCGTCTGGGCGGCGCGGAAATCGCACGTACTGAATGGTACCGCGAAGGTCGTGTTCCGCTGCACACTCTGCGTGCTGACATTGACTACAACACCTCTGAAGCGCACACCACTTATGGTGTAATCGGCGTTAAAGTGTGGATCTTCAAAGGTGAGATCCTTGGTGGTATGGCTGCTGTTGAACAACCGGAAAAACCGGCTGCTCAACCGAAAAAGCAGCAGCGTAAAGGCCGTAAATAAGGAGCGTCGCTGATGTTACAACCAAAGCGTACAAAATTCCGTAAGGTGCACAAAGGCCGCAACCGTGGTCTGGCGCAGGGCACGGATGTGAGCTTCGGCACTTACGGTCTGAAAGCTGTTGGCCGTGGTCGTCTGACCGCTCGTCAGATTGAAGCAGCACGTCGTGCCATGACACGTGCAGTTAAGCGTCAGGGTAAGATCTGGATCCGTGTATTCCCGGACAAACCGATCACCGAGAAGCCGCTGGAAGTTCGTATGGGTAAAGGTAAAGGTAACGTGGAGTATTGGGTTGCCTTGATTCAGCCGGGTAAAGTCCTGTATGAAATGGACGGCGTTCCGGAAGAGCTGGCCCGTGAAGCCTTCGAGCTGGCAGCAGCAAAACTGCCGATTAAAACCACCTTTGTAACTAAGACGGTGATGTAATGAAAGCAAATGAGCTGCGTGAAAAAAGCGTTGAAGAGCTGAACGCTGAGCTGCTGAACCTGCTGCGTGAGCAGTTCAACCTGCGTATGCAGGCTGCAAGTGGCCAGCTGCAACAGACTCACCTGCTGAAGCAGGTTCGTCGTGATGTTGCACGCGTTAAGACTTTACTGACTCAGAAGGCGGGTGCGTAATGACCGATAAAATCCGTACTCTGCAAGGTCGCGTAGTTAGCGACAAAATGGAGAAATCCATTGTTGTTGCTATCGAACGTTTTGTGAAACACCCGATCTACGGTAAATTCATCAAGCGTACGACCAAACTGCACGTACATGACGAGAACAACGAATGCGGTATTGGCGACGTGGTTGAAATCCGCGAATGCCGTCCGCTGTCCAAGACTAAGTCCTGGACGCTGGTTCGCGTTGTAGAGAAAGCGGTTCTGTAATACAGTACGCATTCTCAATAATAAACGGTCCAGCGATGGGCCGTTTATTTTTTCTACCCATATCTAAGAAGCGGTGTTATAATGCCGCGCCCCCGATATGGGGCTTTTTTAACGACCCGTTTTTAGGGTCTCAGTAGTAGTTGACATTAGCGGAGCACTAAAATGATCCAAGAACAGACTATGCTGACCGTCGCCGACAACTCCGGTGCACGTCGCGTAATGTGTATCAAGGTTCTGGGTGGCTCGCACCGTCGCTACGCAGGCGTAGGCGACATCATCAAGATCACCATCAAAGAAGCAATTCCGCGTGGTAAGGTCAAAAAAGGTGATGTGCTGAAGGCGGTAGTGGTGCGCACCAAGAAGGGTGTTCGTCGCCCGGACGGTTCTGTCATTCGCTTCGATGGTAATGCATGCGTTATTTTAAACAATAACAGCGAGCAGCCTATCGGTACGCGTATTTTTGGGCCGGTAACTCGTGAACTTCGCAACGAGAAGTTCATGAAAATTATCTCTCTGGCACCAGAAGTACTCTAAGGAGCGAATCATGGCAGCGAAAATCCGTCGTGATGACGAAGTTATCGTGTTAACCGGTAAAGATAAAGGTAAACGCGGTAAAGTTAAGAATGTCCTGTCTTCCGGCAAGGTCATTGTTGAAGGTATCAACCTGGTTAAGAAACATCAGAAGCCGGTTCCGGCCCTGAACCAACCAGGCGGCATTGTTGAGAAAGAAGCAGCTATTCAGATCTCTAACATTGCACTCTTCAATGCGGCAACCGGCAAGGCTGACCGTGTAGGCTTTAGATTCGAAGACGGCAAAAAAGTCCGTTTCTTCAAGTCTAACAGCGAAACTATCAAGTAATTTGGAGTAGTACGATGGCGAAACTGCATGATTACTACAAAGACGAAGTAGTTAACAAACTCATGACTGAGTTTAACTACAATTCTGTCATGCAAGTCCCTCGGGTCGAGAAGATCACCCTGAACATGGGTGTTGGTGAAGCGATCGCTGACAAGAAACTGCTGGATAACGCAGCAGCTGACCTGGCAGCAATCTCCGGTCAAAAACCGTTGATCACCAAAGCACGCAAATCTGTTGCAGGCTTCAAAATCCGTCAGGGCTATCCGATCGGCTGTAAAGTAACTCTGCGTGGCGAACGCATGTGGGAGTTCTTTGAGCGCCTGATCACTATTGCTGTACCGCGTATCCGTGACTTCCGTGGCTTGTCCGCTAAGTCTTTCGACGGTCGTGGTAACTACAGCATGGGTGTCCGTGAGCAGATCATCTTCCCAGAAATCGACTACGATAAAGTCGACCGCGTGCGTGGTTTGGATATTACCATTACCACTACTGCGAAATCTGATGAAGAAGGCCGTGCTCTGCTGGCTGCCTTTGACTTCCCGTTCCGCAAGTAAGGTAGGGTTACTTAATGGCTAAGCAATCAATGAAAGCACGCGAAGTAAAGCGCGTAGCTTTAGCTGATAAATTCTTCGCTAAACGCGCTGAACTGAAAGCTATCATCTCTGATGTGAACGCAACCGACGAAGATCGTTGGAATGCCGTTCTCAAGCTGCAGACTCTGCCGCGTGATTCCAGCCCGTCTCGTCAGCGTAATCGCTGCCGTCAAACTGGTCGTCCGCACGCTTTCCTGCGGAAGTTCGGGTTGAGCCGTATTAAGGTCCGTGAAGCCGCTATGCGCGGTGAAATCCCGGGTCTGAAAAAGGCTAGCTGGTAATTGTCACCAATTGAATCACGGGAGTAAAGACAGATGAGCATGCAAGATCCGATCGCGGATATGCTGACCCGTATCCGTAACGGTCAGGCCGCGAACAAAGCTGCGGTCACCATGCCTTCCTCCAAGCTGAAAGTGGCAATTGCCAACGTGCTGAAGGAAGAAGGTTTTATTGAAGATTTCAAAATCGAAGGCGACACCAAGCCTGAACTGGAAGTAGCTCTTAAATACTTCCAGGGCAAAGCTGTTGTAGAAAGCATTCAGCGTGTCAGCCGCCCAGGTCTGCGCATCTATAAGAAAAAAGATGAGCTGCCGAAAGTTATGGGTGGTCTGGGTATTGCAGTTGTTTCTACCTCTAAAGGTGTTATGACTGATCGTGCAGCGCGCCAGGCTGGTCTTGGTGGCGAAATTATCTGCTACGTAGCCTAATCGGAGGAAAAAATGTCTCGTGTTGCTAAAGCACCGGTCGTTATTCCTGCCGGCGTTGATGTAAAACTCAACGGTCAGGTTATCACGATCAAAGGTAAAAACGGCGAGCTGACTCGTACTCTCAACGATGCTGTTGAAGTGAAACATGCAGATAACGCTCTGACTTTCGGTCCGCGTGATGGTTACGCAGACGGTTGGGCTCAGGCTGGTACCGCGCGTGCCCTGCTGAACTCAATGGTTATCGGTGTTACCGAAGGCTTCACTAAGAAGCTGCAGCTGGTTGGTGTAGGTTACCGTGCAGCGGTTAAAGGGAATGCAGTAAACCTGGCTTTAGGTTTCTCTCATCCTGTTGACCATCAACTGCCGGCTGGCATCACTGCAGAGTGCCCGACTCAAACTGAAATCGTGCTGAAAGGCGCTGATAAACAGTTGATCGGTCAGGTTGCAGCTGATCTGCGCGCCTACCGTCGTCCTGAGCCTTACAAAGGCAAGGGTGTTCGTTACGCCGACGAAGTCGTGCGTACCAAAGAGGCTAAGAAGAAGTAAGGTAACACTATGGATAAGAAATCTGCTCGTATCCGTCGTGCGACCCGCGCACGCCGCAAGCTCAAAGAGCTGGGCGCAACTCGCCTGGTGGTACATCGTACCCCGCGTCATATTTACGCACAGGTAATTGCACCGAACGGTTCTGAAGTTCTGGTAGCTGCTTCTACTGTAGAAAAAGCTATCTCTGAACAACTGAAGTACACCGGTAACAAAGACGCGGCTGCAGCTGTGGGTAAAGCTGTCGCTGAACGCGCTCTGGAAAAAGGCATCAAAGATGTGTCCTTTGACCGTTCCGGGTTCCAATATCATGGTCGTGTCCAGGCACTGGCAGATGCTGCCCGTGAAGCTGGCCTTCAGTTCTAAGGTAGAGGTGTAAGATGGCTCACATCGAAAAACAAGCTGGCGAACTGCAGGAAAAGCTGATCGCGGTAAACCGCGTATCTAAAACCGTTAAAGGTGGTCGTATTTTCTCCTTCACAGCTCTGACTGTGGTAGGTGACGGTAACGGTCGCGTAGGTTTTGGTTACGGTAAAGCGCGTGAAGTTCCAGCAGCGATCCAGAAAGCGATGGAAAAAGCCCGTCGCAATATGATTAACGTCGCGCTGAACCACGGCACCCTGCAGCACCCGGTTAAGGGTACTCACACGGGTTCTCGTGTATTCATGCAGCCGGCTTCCGAAGGTACCGGTATCATCGCCGGTGGTGCAATGCGCGCCGTTCTGGAAGTCGCTGGGGTTCATAACGTTCTGGCTAAAGCATATGGTTCCACCAACCCGATCAACGTGGTTCGTGCAACTATTGATGGCCTGGAAAATATGAATTCTCCAGAAATGGTCGCTGCCAAGCGTGGTAAATCCGTTGAAGAAATTCTGGGGAAATAAACCATGGCAAAGACTATTAAAATTACTCAAACCCGCAGTGCAATCGGTCGTCTGCCGAAACACAAGGCAACGCTGCTTGGCCTGGGTCTGCGTCGTATTGGTCACACCGTAGAGCGCGAGGATACTCCTGCTGTTCGTGGTATGGTCAACGCGGTTTCCTTCATGGTTAAAGTTGAGGAGTAAGAGATGCGTTTAAATACTCTGTCTCCGGCCGAAGGCTCCAAAAAGGCGGGTAAACGCCTGGGTCGTGGTATCGGTTCTGGCCTCGGTAAAACCGGTGGTCGTGGTCACAAAGGTCAGAACTCTCGTTCTGGCGGTGGCGTACGTCGCGGTTTCGAGGGTGGTCAGATGCCTCTGTACCGTCGTCTGCCGAAATTCGGTTTCACTTCTCGTAAAGCAATGATCACTGCAGAGGTCCGCCTCTCTGATCTGGCTAAAGTAGAAGGCGACGTAGTTGACCTGAACACGCTGAAAGCAGCAAACATTATCGGTATTCAGATCGAGTTCGCGAAAGTGATCCTGTCTGGTGAAGTTTCTACTCCGGTAACTGTTCGTGGCCTGCGTGTTACTAAAGGCGCTCGTGCTGCTATCGAAGCTGCTGGCGGTAAAATCGAGGAATAAGTAGCAGATGGCTAAACAACCGGGATTAGATTTTCAAAGTGCCAAAGGTGGCTTAGGCGAGCTGAAACGCAGACTGCTGTTTGTTATCGGTGCGCTTATTGTGTTCCGTATTGGCTCTTTTATTCCGATCCCTGGTATTGATGCCGCTGTACTTGCCAAACTGCTTGAGCAACAGCGAGGCACCATCATTGAAATGTTTAACATGTTCTCTGGTGGTGCTCTCAGCCGTGCTTCTATCTTCGCTCTGGGTATTATGCCGTACATCTCGGCATCAATTATTATCCAGCTGCTGACGGTCGTTCATCCGGCCCT
Organism: Phytobacter sp. SCO41; assembly: GCF_003073275.1. NCBI lineage: Bacteria > Pseudomonadati > Pseudomonadota > Gammaproteobacteria > Enterobacterales > Enterobacteriaceae > Phytobacter > Phytobacter sp. SCO41. Next base: position 495,858 of record NZ_CP027225.1, read on the forward strand.
GGCAGAGCTGAAGAAAGAAGGGGAATCTGGTCGTCGTAAGATTAGCCAGTACACCCGTTACGGCACTCTGGTGCTGGCAATATTTCAGGCAACCGGTATTGCTACCGGTTTGCCGAATATGCCTGGTATGCAGGGCCTGGTTATTAACCCGGGCTTTGCATTCTATTTCACCGCTGTTGTGAGTCTGGTTACAGGGACAATGTTCCTGATGTGGCTCGGCGAACAGATTACTGAGCGTGGTATCGGTAACGGTATCTCAATCATTATCTTCGCCGGTATCGTTGCGGGACTCCCGCCAGCCATTGCCCATACTATCGAGCAAGCGCGTCAAGGCGACCTGCACTTCCTCCTGTTGCTGTTGGTTGCAGTATTAGTATTTGCAGTGACGTTCTTTGTTGTATTCGTTGAACGTGGTCAACGCCGCATTGTGGTAAACTACGCGAAACGTCAGCAGGGCCGTCGTGTCTATGCTGCTCAGAGCACACATTTGCCGCTGAAAGTGAATATGGCGGGGGTAATCCCGGCAATTTTCGCTTCCAGTATTATTCTGTTCCCGGCAACCATCGCGTCATGGTTCGGGGGCGGTACTGGTTGGAACTGGCTGACAACAATTTCGCTGTATTTGCAGCCTGGGCAACCGCTTTATGTGTTACTCTATGCGTCTGCAATCATCTTCTTCTGTTTCTTCTACACGGCGTTGGTTTTCAATCCGCGTGAAACAGCAGATAACCTGAAGAAGTCCGGTGCATTTGTACCAGGAATTCGTCCGGGAGAGCAAACGGCGAAGTATATCGATAAGGTAATGACACGCCTGACTTTGATTGGTGCGTTGTATATTACTTTTATCTGCCTGATCCCGGAGTTCATGCGTGATGCGATGAAAGTGCCGTTCTACTTCGGTGGGACCTCGCTGCTTATCGTTGTTGTCGTGATTATGGACTTTATGGCTCAAGTGCAAACTCTGATGATGTCAAGTCAGTACGAGTCTGCATTGAAGAAGGCGAACCTGAAAGGCTATGGCCGTTAATGGTCGCCCGAGAAGTTACGGAGAGTAAAAATGAAAGTTCGTGCTTCCGTCAAGAAATTATGCCGTAACTGCAAAATCGTTAAGCGTGATGGCGTCATCCGCGTGATTTGCAGTGCCGAGCCGAAACATAAACAGCGCCAAGGCTGATTATTTCGCATATTTTTCTTGCAAAGTTGGGTTGAGCTGGCTAGATTAGCCAGCCAATCTTTTGTATGTCTGTGCGTTTCCATTTGAGTATCCTGAAAACGGGCTTTTCAGCATGGTGCGTACAAGTAAAATTATAGGAGTGCATAGTGGCCCGTATAGCAGGCATTAACATTCCTGATCAGAAACATGCCGTGATCGCATTAACTTCGATCTACGGCGTCGGCAAGACCCGTTCCAAAGCCATCCTGGCTGCAGCGGGTATCGCTGAAGATGTTAAGATCAGTGAGCTGTCTGAAGAACAAATCGACACGCTGCGTGACGAAGTTGCCAAATTTGTCGTTGAAGGTGATCTGCGCCGTGAAATCAGCATGAGCATCAAGCGCCTGATGGATCTTGGTTGCTATCGCGGTTTGCGTCATCGTCGTGGTCTGCCAGTGCGCGGTCAGCGTACTAAGACCAACGCACGTACCCGTAAGGGTCCGCGCAAACCGATCAAGAAATAATCGGGGTGATTGAATAATGGCAAAGGCACCAATTCGTGCACGTAAACGTGTAAGAAAACAAGTCTCTGACGGCGTGGCTCATATCCATGCTTCTTTCAACAACACCATCGTTACTATTACTGATCGTCAGGGTAACGCATTGGGTTGGGCAACAGCCGGTGGTTCCGGTTTCCGTGGTTCTCGCAAATCCACTCCGTTCGCAGCTCAGGTTGCAGCAGAGCGTTGTGCAGAAGCCGTTAAAGAATACGGCATCAAGAATCTGGAAGTTATGGTCAAAGGTCCGGGTCCGGGTCGCGAATCTACTATTCGTGCTCTGAACGCCGCTGGTTTCCGCATCACTAATATTACTGATGTGACTCCGATCCCTCATAACGGTTGTCGTCCGCCGAAAAAACGTCGCGTATAACGCGCTCGTTTTCTAGGATTGTTGGAGAAAGAAAATGGCAAGATATTTGGGTCCTAAGCTCAAGCTGAGCCGTCGTGAGGGCACCGACTTATTCCTTAAGTCTGGCGTTCGCGCGATCGATACCAAGTGTAAAATTGAACAAGCTCCTGGCCAGCACGGTGCGCGTAAACCGCGTCTGTCTGACTATGGTGTGCAGTTGCGTGAAAAGCAAAAAGTTCGCCGTATCTACGGTGTGCTGGAGCGTCAGTTCCGTAACTACTATAAAGAAGCAGCACGTCTGAAAGGCAACACCGGTGAAAACCTGTTGGCTCTGCTGGAAGGTCGTCTGGACAACGTTGTATACCGTATGGGCTTCGGCGCCACTCGTGCAGAAGCACGCCAGCTGGTTAGCCACAAGGCTATCATGGTAAACGGTCGTGTTGTTAACATCGCTTCTTATCAGGTTAGTCCGAATGACGTTGTTAGCATTCGTGAGAAAGCGAAAAAGCAGTCTCGCGTGAAAGCCGCTCTGGAGCTGGCTGAGCAGCGTGAAAAGCCAACTTGGCTGGAAGTTGATGCTGGCAAGATGGAAGGCACGTTCAAGCGTAAGCCGGAGCGTTCTGATCTGTCTGCGGACATTAACGAACACCTGATCGTCGAGCTTTACTCCAAGTAAAGCTTAGTACCAAAGAGAGGACACAATGCAGGGTTCTGTGACAGAGTTTCTAAAACCGCGCCTGGTAGATATCGAGCAAGTGAGTTCGACGCACGCCAAGGTGACCCTTGAGCCTTTAGAGCGTGGCTTTGGCCATACTCTGGGTAACGCACTGCGCCGTATTCTGCTCTCATCGATGCCGGGTTGCGCGGTGACCGAGGTTGAGATTGATGGTGTACTTCATGAGTACAGCACCAAAGAAGGCGTTCAGGAAGATATCCTTGAAATCCTGCTCAACCTGAAAGGGCTGGCGGTGAGAGTTCAGGGTAAAGATGATGTTATTCTTACTCTGAATAAATCTGGCATTGGCCCTGTGACTGCAGCCGACATTACCCACGACGGTGATGTCGAAATCGTCAAGCCGCAGCACGTGATCTGCCACCTGACCGATGAGAACGCGTCTATTAGCATGCGTATCAAAGTTCAGCGCGGTCGTGGTTATGTGCCGGCTTCTGCCCGAATTCATTCGGAAGAAGATGAGCGCCCAATCGGCCGTCTGCTGGTCGACGCATGCTACAGCCCTGTAGAGCGTATTGCCTACAATGTTGAAGCAGCGCGTGTAGAACAGCGTACCGACCTGGACAAGCTGGTCATCGAAATGGAAACCAACGGCACAATCGATCCTGAAGAGGCGATTCGTCGTGCGGCCACCATTCTGGCTGAACAACTGGAAGCTTTCGTTGATTTACGTGATGTACGTCAGCCGGAAGTGAAAGAAGAGAAACCAGAATTCGATCCGATCCTGCTGCGCCCTGTTGACGATCTGGAATTGACTGTCCGCTCTGCTAACTGCCTCAAGGCAGAAGCTATCCACTATATCGGTGATCTGGTACAGCGTACCGAGGTTGAGTTGCTGAAAACGCCGAACCTGGGTAAAAAATCTCTCACCGAGATTAAAGATGTGCTGGCCTCACGTGGTCTGTCTCTGGGCATGCGCCTGGAAAACTGGCCGCCGGCAAGCATTGCTGACGAGTAACCGGATCACAGGTTAAGGTTTTACTGAGAAGGATAAGGTCATGCGCCATCGTAAGAGTGGTCGTCAACTGAACCGCAACAGCAGCCATCGCCAGGCTATGTTCCGCAACATGGCAGGTTCGCTGGTTCGTCATGAAATCATCAAGACGACCCTGCCGAAAGCGAAAGAACTGCGTCGCGTAGTTGAGCCGCTGATTACTCTTGCCAAGACTGATAGCGTTGCTAATCGTCGTCTGGCATTCGCCCGCACTCGTGATAACGAGATCGTGGCAAAACTGTTTAACGAACTGGGCCCGCGTTTCGCGAGCCGTGCCGGTGGTTACACTCGCATTCTGAAGTGTGGCTTCCGTGCAGGCGACAATGCGCCGATGGCATACATCGAGCTGGTTGATCGTTCTGAATCGAAAGCAGAAGCTGCTGCAGAGTAATCTGCAGTAACGTAAGAAAACCCGCTTCGGCGGGTTTTTTTATATCCGCAAAACCTCCATATTCTCTAAAATGTCTATAAGTTTTTCGTTCCTCTCCTGGAGGTGGTATGTGGTTACTTGACCAGTGGGCAGAACGACATATCCTCGATGCGCAGAAAAAAGGTGAATTTGAGCATTTGCCTGGTAACGGTAAACCGCTTGTCCTGGACGATGATTCGCATGTCCCGCCTGAACTACGCGCAGGGTTTCGTTTACTCAAAAATGCGGGCTGTCTTCCGCCTGAACTTGAATATCGTAAAGAAGCACTCGCTTTGTCAGAGTTACTGGCTCATATACACCAGGATCATCCGGATTATCATGAAGTAAGTCGGAGATTGACGCTTCTGGAGCTGAAATTGAAGCAAGCTGGACTAAGTACGGAATTCCTTCGCGGCGAATATGCGGAAAAATTAATGCTGAAATTAGATGAGGAGTAGAGATGTTTCGCATTGGAGAATTAGCCAAGCTGGCTGACGTTACCCCGGACACCATTCGCTACTATGAAAAACAGCAGATGATGGATCACGAGATCAGAACGGAGGGTGGCTTTCGCCTTTATTCGGACAATGACTTACAGCGTCTGAAATTTATCCGACATGCACGCCAGCTTGGTTTTACGCTTGAGTCTATTCGTGAATTGCTCTCTATCCGTATCGATCCTGAGCATCACACTTGCCAGGAATCCAAGAGCATTGTTCAGGCGCGATTGAGCGAGGTTGAAGCGAGAATTCAGGAATTGCAGATTATGCAACGCTCTCTACAGAAATTGAATGATGCTTGCTGTGGGAGTGCGCACAGTAGCGTCTATTGCTCAATACTCGAGGCCCTGGAGCAAGGTGCCAGCAGCGCTCCTTAGGGACATTGCTTTTTGTTGCCAGCAAGCCTACACTTGCGCCGTTTTAAACTACAATCTGGAGAAATTATGAGCCACTATCAGCATAAGAAAGGGCAAATTAACAATAACGCCATCGAGGCATTGCTTCATGATCCTTTGTTCAGACAGCGAGTTGAGAAGAATAAGAAGGGGAAAGGGAGTTATTTACGCAAAGACAAACATGGTAAGAAAGGGAACTGGGAGGCCAGTGGCAAGCAAGCGAATCGCTTATTTACCACTGGCCTTCTGCTTAAAACAGTTTAATCAGGAGCGTTTATTTTGTTCTTTCAACAGATCGCGGATTTCTGTTAACAGCAATTCCTCTTTGCCAGGAGCCGGCGGTGCTTTGGGTTCATCTTCCTGTTTACGTTTGAGACGGTTAATCAATTTAATCGCCATGAAAATAGCAAACGCGACAATAATAAAGTCGAAAATATTCTGGATGAAGACACCGTAATGCATTACGACTGCCGGGACATCGCCTTGTGCTTCGCGTAAAGTTAGGGCAAATTGCTTAAAGTCTATTCCACCAATCAGTAACCCTAATGGCGGCATGATAATATCAGCAACCAGTGACGACACAATCTTGCCGAATGCTGCCCCAATGATCACACCTACTGCCAAATCAACTACATTTCCCCGCATCGCAAATTCGCGAAATTCTTTTAGCAAGCTCATGCTCTTCTCCTTGTGCTGTCAGACAAGTTAAGTCTAACAAATGTATTCTCGTTTTCCATTGAGGGTAAAAATTTGCTGAATTTTTTTAACATTGATAAAACCAGGGTTAAATAAAAGGCGCCGGTCTGGCGCCCGATAATTACAGGAAGAAAGGGCTGGGCTGGAACAGGCGCTCAACGTCGGTAATATATTTTTTGTCGGTAAGGAACATGATGACGTGGTCACCCTGTTCGATACGTAAATTATCGTTGGCGATCATCACATCATTACCGCGCACGACGGCACCGATAATTGTGCCTGGTGGCAGCTTAATCTCATCAATAACACGTCCGACGACACGCGAGGTACTCTCATCGCCATGTGCCACAGCCTCTATCGCTTCGGCAACACCGCGGCGCAGCGATGACACACCGACGATATCTGCTTTGCGCACATGGCTTAGCAACGCAGAAATAGTGGCCTGCTGTGGTGAAATCGCAATATCGATCACGCTGCCCTGCACCAGATCGACGTAGGCACGGCGTTGAATGAGCACCATGACTTTCTTGGCGCCCATTCGCTTGGCCAACATGGCGGACATGATATTCGCCTCATCATCGTTGGTAACGGCAATGAAGAGATCCATTTGATCAATATGTTCTTCTGCGAGCAGTTCCTGATCCGACGCATCACCATAAAATACAATGGTGTTTTGTAGTTTTTCCGCCAGTTCCGCCGCGCGTTGTTGATCGCGCTCGATCAATTTAACGCTGTAATCTTTTTCCAGGCGCATTGCCAGGCCAGCGCCGATATTCCCGCCGCCAACCAGCATGATGCGCTTATAGGGTTTTTCAAGACGCTGTAACTCGCTCATCACGGCGCGAATATGTTGAGACGCGGCGATGAAAAAGACTTCATCACCGGCTTCGACAATCGTTGAACCCTGCGGGCGAATTGGGCGGTCATGACGGAAAATAGCGGCGACGCGAGTATCAATATGCGGCATATGCTCGCGCATGGTTGATAACGCGTTTCCTACCAGGGGACCACCGTAATAGGCTTTTACGACAGCGAGGCTAACTTTCCCCTCGGCGAAATTCACAACCTGAAGCGCCCCCGGGTATTCAATCAATCGATAAAGACTGTCGATGACCAATTGCTCCGGGGCAATGAGGTGGTCAATAGGCACAGCTTCAGAATGGAACAACTTGTCTGCGTCACGCACATAGTCCGGAGAGCGGATGCGTGCAATACGGTTTGGCGTATTAAACAATGAATAGGCCACCTGGCAGGCAACCATATTCGTTTCGTCAGAACTGGTTACCGCAACCAGCATATCTGCGTCGTCAGCACCAGCCTCGCGCAGCACGCGTGGATGTGAACCATGCCCCTGGACGACGCGTAAATCAAATTTGTCCTGCAGACTACGCAGACGATCGCCGTTAGTATCCACGACGGTGATGTCATTATTTTCACCGACCAGGTTTTCCGCCAGCGTTCCGCCGACTTGCCCCGCACCCAGTATTATGATTTTCATCAGCTGCGACCCGTTATCCTACTTATTGTTTGGAAAGCTTAGCGTAAAAGAAGCCGTCACCCTCTTCGGCTCCAGGCAGATTCTGCTGACCTGGCCGTTCTGGTGTTCCCGTTACGTTTAAGCGAGCATCAGGCGTACGTGAAAGGAATGCGGCAATTTGTTGGCTGTTCTCTTCCGGCAAAACTGAGCACGTGGCATACACCAGCGTCCCGCCAGGTTTAAGATGTGGCCAGACAGCATCAAGAATCTCAGCCTGTAATTGTACAAGTTCGCTGATGTCACGATCCCGGCGCAACCATTTGATATCCGGATGGCGACGGATAACCCCCGTTGCTGAGCAGGGCGCATCCAGCAAAATACGGTCGAATTTCTCATCGCCGCACCATTGTGCAGGGTGACGTCCATCGCCTTGCTTCACCTCAGCCTTCATTCCCAGACGTTTAAGGTTGTCATAGACGCGGGAAAGACGTTGCTCGTCAATGTCGATAGCCAGAACGCGGGCTTGCGGAGCGGCTTCAAGGATATGTGTGGTTTTACCGCCTGGGGCGGCACACAAATCCAGGATGCGTTCACCATTTTGCGGTTCAAGGAAAGTTATGCAGCCCTGTGCGGACGCATCCTGGACAGTGACCCAGCCCTCATCAAAACCGGGTAATGCGCTTACAGGAACCGCGGATGCCATGCGTACAGCATCGGGATAATCCGGATGTGAGAATCCTTCCATTCCGCTTTCGGCCAGCAGCGCCAGCCAGGCGTCACGGGAGTGATGGTTACGATTGACGCGCAACCACATAGGTGGACGCAGATTATTGGCCTCGACAATATGTTGCCACTGTTGCGGATACGCTTTTTGCAGGCGTTTTAGCAACCATGTTGGGTGCAGGAAGCGTTGTTCACTCTGTTCAAACTCAGCCTGTAAGGCTTCTTGCTGGCGCTGGAACTGACGCAGTACACCATTAATCAGGCCCTTAAGCTGTGGACGCTTGATAGCAACGGCACCTTCAACGGTCTCTGCCAGCGCGGCGTGAGCCGGAATACGGGTATGCAGTAGCTGATACAGGCCAATCATAATCAGATAATGCACGGTACGCTGTTTACCCGTCATTGGGCGGGACATCAGCTTGTTGATAAGCCAGTCCAGTTGCGGGAGCGTTCGCAGTGCGCCAAAGCAGAGCTCCTGCAGCAGTGCTTTGTCTTTATCGGAGACTTTTTGCTGTAGCGGCGGAAGAACATTACTCAGGGATTGCCCTTGTTCAACGACCTGCTCGATAGCCTGTGCCGCCATGCTGCGTAAATTAATATTTTTTTTCATAGCCACGAAAATAAAAACGCCCGGTAGTACCGGGCTTAAAGATAATTGTCAGACCAGACGATTGCCCGGCGTAAACCACTCCCGCCGGGAGTTTAGTAAATCCTGGGCATTCATCGCTTTTTTACCGGCGGGTTGGAGCGATTCAAGATTCAAAATGCCCTCAGCCGTTGCAACCTGAATACCTTGCTTATTAGCTTCAATAATGGTGCCGGGTTCGGCTTTAGCCTGGCTATTTATCACCGACGCCTTCCAGACCTTAACGGGCTGATCCTCAATGACGAAATAGCTCATTGGCCAGGGATTGAAGGCTCGAATACAACGCTCAAGCTGTTCAGCAGGCAAAGACCAGTCAAGAAGCGCTTCTTCTTTGCTAAGTTTTTCAGCATAGGTAACCTGCGTTTCATCCTGAATCTCGGGCGTTGCCGTACCGGTTGCAATTTGCGTCAGCGTTGCGAGCAAACCCTGCGGGCCAAGTTGTGCCAGCTTATCGTAGAGTGTCGCACTGGTGTCTTCGGCAGTGATTGGGCAGGAGAGCTTATAAAGCATATCCCCCGTGTCCAGCCCGACATCCATTTGCATGATGGTGACGCCAGTTTCCGTGTCACCCGCCCAGAGGGAACGTTGGATCGGTGCCGCACCACGCCAGCGTGGGAGCAAAGAACCGTGTACGTTCAGGCAGCCGAGACGAGGCATCTCCAGAACAGCTTTCGGCAGGATGAGGCCGTAGGCGACAACCACCATGACATCGGCCTGCAAATCGGCAACGAGCTGTTGATTTTCCTGTGGGCGAAGAGACACTGGCTGAAATACTGGAATCCCTTTCTCTTCAGCCAGTACTTTGACCGGGCTCGGCATCAATTTTTTGCCGCGTCCGGCAGGACGATCAGGCTGAGTGAATACGCCAACGATCTGATGCTCAGAAGAGAGCAGCGCGTCGAGGTGACGCGCTGCAAAATCAGGTGTGCCGGCAAATATAATGCGTAGTGAATCTGACACGTGGATTCTTATCCTTAAGCTCGCGCTTTCATGCGATCAAGTTTTTCAACTTTCTGGCGAATACGTTGTTGCTTGAGTGGTGACAGATAGTCAATAAACAATTTTCCGACCAGATGATCCATCTCATGCTGAATGCAAATAGCCAACAGGCCATCCGCTTCCAGCTCATAGGTTTGACCTTCGCGGTTCAGCGCGCGGATTTTCACTTTTTCGGCACGCGGAACAAGCGCACGCTGTTCTGGAATAGAGAGGCAACCCTCTTCAATTCCCGTCTCGCCGCTTTTTTCCAGCAGTTCCGGGTTAATTAACACCAGTTGCTCATCGCGGTTTTCAGAGACATCAATAACGATAATACGTTGATGAATATCTACCTGGGTTGCAGCCAGACCGATACCTTCTTCGGCGTACATCGTCTCAAACATATCGTCGACGATACGCTGAATTTCTGCATTAACTTCTTTTACCGGCGCGGCGACTTTGCGAAGACGCTCGTCCGGAATATGTAACACTTGCAAAACTGCCATAAATATCCAGAGTCGTGTTCAAGAGTAAGAAAGATTATTCCCTCTATTCTAGACAAATCCCCCTCCGATTGACAGCATCGGTGACCAATCGCAAGGATTGGGCGAGGTATTTATGGCAGGGATGCAGATGACTTCTACAGAAATATGGTTGCGCCTGATATATACAGGCGATCTGTTCGGTGAGGGGATGCTCAGGGCGGCGCAAAGCCTGGCAAATAGCGCTGTGATTGATGCTGAGACGTTAACCTCAAGCGGCCTGACGGCAAAACAGGCCAGACGGTTTCTGGCCATGAGCTCGCAGGAAATTGAAGAGAGTTTGCTATGGCTTGAGCAGCCACAGCATCATCTTATTCTGGCCTGCGAGAAGCAATATCCTCCGCAGTTACGGGCGCTTGCTGATTATCCTGGGGCGCTTTTTATTAAAGGGGATCCAGATGTGCTGGCGAGCCAGCAGATTGCTGTCGTTGGCAGTCGAGCACATTCATGGTACGGCGAGCGTTGGGGGACTCAGTTTTGTGAAGCTCTGGCACGGAGCGGTTTAACCATTACCAGTGGACTGGCGCTTGGGATCGACAGTGTTGCGCATCGCGCAGCGCTTAACGCGCAGGGTAAAACCATTGGTGTATTGGGGCATGGCCTTTTTACCGTGTATCCACGGCGTCATATCTCCCTGGCTGCTGACATCGTTGCCAATGGTGGGGCGCTCGTCTCCGAATTTTCCCTCAAGACTACACCTAATCCGGGCAATTTCCCTCGACGTAATCGCATCATTAGTGGGCTTAGTCGTGGGGTGCTGGTTATTGAAGCTGCTTTACGCAGCGGCTCATTAGTGACTGCGCGCTGTGCGGTGGAACAGGGGCGTGAAGTTTTTGCGCTCCCCGGTCCGGTAGGAAATCCCGGCAGTGAGGGGCCGCACTGGTTGATACAGCAGGGCGCGCTCCTGGTTGTCTCGCCAGAAGAGATTCTGGAAAGTTTGCAATACGGGCTACATTGGTTGCAGCCAGGTAACGAAAATTCAATTTATTCGCCAGATCAAGAAGAGGTGGCATTGCCATTTCCCGAGCTCCTGGCTAACGTAGGAGATGAGGTAACACCTGTTGACGTCGTCGCTGAACGTGCCGGCCAACCTGTGCCAGTAACTGTGGCTCAGCTACTTGAACTGGAGTTAGCAGGGTGGATCGCAGCTGTACCCGGCGGCTATGTCCGATTAAGGAGGGCAAGCCATGTTCGACGTACTAATGTATTTGTTTGAGACTTACATCCATAACGAAGCTGAAATGCGGGTGGATCAGGACAAACTGGAACGGGACCTTACCGACGCTGGTTTTGATCGTGAAGATATCTATAACGCGCTTCTGTGGCTTGAAAAGCTGGCTGATTATCAGGAAGGCCTTGCCGAACCGATGCAGCTCGCTTCTGACCCGCTCTCCGTGCGTATTTATACGCCAGAAGAGTGTGAACGGCTGGATGCCAGTTGCCGGGGATTTTTATTATTCCTGGAGCAGATTCAGGTGCTAAACCTCGAAACACGTGAAATGGTGATTGAACGTGTGCTGGCGCTGGATACGGCAGAATTCGAACTGGAAGACCTTAAATGGGTCATTCTGATGGTTCTGTTTAACATTCCAGGGTGTGAAAACGCCTACCAGCAAATGGAAGAATTACTCTTTGAAGTGAATGAAGGTATGCTGCATTAATCATTTTTGCAGCTTCCAGAGTCCTTATGGCCAAATCAGCACTGTTTACGGTGCGTAACAACGAGCCCTGCCCACAGTGCGGGGCTGAACTCGTTATTCGTTCCGGCAAGCATGGTCCGTTTCTCGGATGTTCTCATTATCCGGAATGCGATTATGTTCGTCCGCTGAAAAGTCAGGCGGATGGGCACGTCGTTAAAATTCTGGATGGACAAGACTGCCCCGTCTGTGGTGCCGTACTGGTACTGCGACAGGGGCGGTTTGGGATGTTCATTGGCTGTAGCCACTATCCTGAGTGTGAACATACCGAACAAATCGACAAACCCGATGACACCGCGATCACATGTCCACAGTGTCAGACCGGGCACTTGATCCAGCGACGGTCGCGATTTGGCAAAACCTTCCATTCCTGCGATCGTTATCCCGATTGTCAGTTCGTCATCAATTTCAAACCCGTGGCAGGGGAGTGTCCAACATGCCACTACCCGCTACTGATTGAGAAAAAAACGGCGCAAGGCATCAGATGTTTCTGCGCCAGTAAACAATGTGGAAAGCCGGTAACGGCGGAACAGACTCGTGAAGAATAACCTGCATTTGGATCCCATTGCTGCTGCGGTGGCGGTCCTGAAAAATAAAAAAGTCATCGCATATCCCACAGAAGCGGTTTTCGGTGTTGGGTGTGACCCGGACAGTGAGATTGCCGTAAATCGTCTGCTTGAATTGAAACAGCGCCCGGTCGAGAAAGGACTGATACTGATCGCCGCCAGTTTCGAGCAGTTAAAGCCCTATATAGACGACAGCATGCTGAATGAGACTCAGCGGCAGGCTGTTTTCGCCTGCTGGCCAGGACCGGTAACATTCGTCTTTCCTGCCAAAGCTACCACGCCGCGCTGGCTGACCGGGCGTTTCGACTCTTTGGCAGTGCGCGTTACCGATCACCCGCTGGTGATCGCGCTGTGCGAGGCGTACGGCAAACCACTGGTATCAACCAGTGCAAACTTGACCGGTTTACCTCCTTGCAGAACGGATGACGAAGTACGCCAGCAATTTGGTGCCGACTTCCCTGTCGTGGAAGGGAAAACGGGTGGCCGCCAGAATCCTTCTGAAATTCGCGACGCCCTTACCGGTGAATTATTTCGTCAAGGTTAACGCTATGGAATCCTACGCTGTATTTGGTAACCCCGTCGCACACAGCAAATCGCCGTTTATTCACGCGCAATTTGCGGCTCAGTTAAAGATTGAACATCCTTATGGTCGCGTACTGGCGCCAGTGGATGATTTCGTCAATACGCTTGAGGCTTTCTTTATTGCGGGAGGAAAAGGCGCCAATATTACCGTGCCTTTTAAAGAAGAAGCTTTCAGTCGGGCAGATGAACTTACGGAACGCGCTGCGCTTGCGGGGGCGGTAAATACATTAAAGCGTCTTGATGATGGGCGCTTGCTGGGTGACAACACTGACGGGATCGGGTTATTGAGCGATCTGGAGCGCTTGTCATTTATCAAACCCGGCTTTCGCATCCTGCTAATTGGTGCGGGTGGCGCTGCACGAGGCGTACTGCTCCCGCTGCTTTCGCTGGATTGCGCAGTGACAATAACCAATCGGACGTTGGCTCGAGCACAGGAACTGGCAACGCTTTTTGCTCATACCGGCAGCGTGAATGCGCTTGCGTTATCCGAGCTGGCAGGTCATGAATTCGACCTCATCATTAATGCTACCTCCAGTGGTATTGATGGAGGCGTGCCCGAGTTACCCGAATCTCTCATCCATGCAGAGCTTTTTTGCTACGACATGTTCTATCAAAAAGGCAGTACACCTTTCCTTGCCTGGTGCCAGCAAAATGGGGCGCAGCGATGCGCCGATGGTTTAGGGATGCTGGTGGGGCAAGCTGCGCATTCCGTGCTGTTATGGCATGGCGTATTGCCAGATATCGAATCTGTTATTAAACAGCTCCAGAGGGAACTGGCGGAATGAACCAGGCTATCCAATTTCCCGACAGGGAAGAGTGGAATGATGCACAGCAGGCGGTGTGTTTTCCTGCCCTGGTTAATGGCTTACAACTTACCTGCATTATGCGTGCTGAGGTCCTGGCGGAACGTTTTGGAGGCGATTCGCCAGCGCTGTGGCTGGCGTTATTCCGGGAAAACCGCTGGGATCTGGAAGACGAGGCCGAACAGTTGATCCGTGAGCAGCAGGAAGACGAGCAGGGTTATATCTGGTTATCCTGAGCCAGATACTCATCCTTCCATTTCACGTAGTTGTTCGCTGAGTATTTTAACCCTGCGATCTCTTCTTCTTTTAGCGGGCGGATCTGTTTCACCGGGCTGCCAAGGTATAGGTAACCGCTCTCGAGGCGTTTATTTTGCGGAACCAGGCTGCCCGCGCCAATCATCACGTCATCCTCTATAACCGCGCCATCTAATAAAATGGACCCCATTCCGACCAGAACGCGGTTACCGATAATGCAGCCATGCAGCATGACTTTATGTCCCACCGTCACATCTTCGCCAATGATAAGCGGGTTACCTTCCGGGTTATAAGAAGACTTATGCGTAACGTGTAATACGCTACCGTCCTGGATATTACTGCGTGCCCCTATCTCTACATAGTTGACATCACCGCGGATAACGACCAGTGGCCAGATGCCGACATCATCAGCAATTCGTACATCGCCGATCACGACGCTGGTGGCATCGACCATCACTTTTTCACCGACTTGAGGATACAAATTTCTATAAGGACGTAAAACTGCGGACATAGCTACCTCATCAAAAACAGGTTGTGAAGTAGACTTTGGTGGCAATAACGGCCTTGTGCAAGCCTTTTACTTGTCATAATTCGAGCAGATCGTACGGGATCTCATCGAAAAGGGCGAAAAAACAACAATCAGTAAAAAAGATCGAAAAAAGGCTTGTGCAAAAAAATGGGATCCCTATAATGCGCCTCCGTTGAGACGACAATGTGAAACACTTCACGAGATGGTCGGAACAACGAAGAGAAAAATCCTGAAATAACGGGTTGACTCTGAAAGAGGAAAGCGTAATATACGCCACCTCGCAACGGTGAGCGAAAGCCGCGTTGCACTGCTCTTTAACAATTTATCAGACAATCTGTGTGGGCACTCAAAGTGACATGGATTCTTAATGTCTTCGGACACTAAATGAATACCAAGTCTCATAGAGTGAACACGTAATTCATTACGAAGTTTAATTCTACGAGCATCAAACTTTTAAATTGAAGAGTTTGATCATGGCTCAGATTGAACGCTGGCGGCAGGCCTAACACATGCAAGTCGAACGGTAGCACAGAGAGCTTGCTCTCGGGTGACGAGTGGCGGACGGGTGAGTAATGTCTGGGAAACTGCCCGATGGAGGGGGATAACTACTGGAAACGGTAGCTAATACCGCATAATGTCGCAAGACCAAAGAGGGGGACCTTCGGGCCTCTTGCCATCGGATGTGCCCAGATGGGATTAGCTAGTTGGTGAGGTAATGGCTCACCAAGGCGACGATCCCTAGCTGGTCTGAGAGGATGACCAGCCACACTGGAACTGAGACACGGTCCAGACTCCTACGGGAGGCAGCAGTGGGGAATATTGCACAATGGGCGCAAGCCTGATGCAGCCATGCCGCGTGTGTGAAGAAGGCCTTCGGGTTGTAAAGCACTTTCAGCGGGGAGGAAGGCAATACGGTTAATAACCGTGTTGATTGACGTTACCCGCAGAAGAAGCACCGGCTAACTCCGTGCCAGCAGCCGCGGTAATACGGAGGGTGCAAGCGTTAATCGGAATTACTGGGCGTAAAGCGCACGCAGGCGGTCTGTCAAGTCGGATGTGAAATCCCCGGGCTCAACCTGGGAACTGCATTCGAAACTGGCAGGCTTGAGTCTTGTAGAGGGGGGTAGAATTCCAGGTGTAGCGGTGAAATGCGTAGAGATCTGGAGGAATACCGGTGGCGAAGGCGGCCCCCTGGACAAAGACTGACGCTCAGGTGCGAAAGCGTGGGGAGCAAACAGGATTAGATACCCTGGTAGTCCACGCCGTAAACGATGTCGACTTGGAGGTTGTGCCCTTGAGGCGTGGCTTCCGGAGCTAACGCGTTAAGTCGACCGCCTGGGGAGTACGGCCGCAAGGTTAAAACTCAAATGAATTGACGGGGGCCCGCACAAGCGGTGGAGCATGTGGTTTAATTCGATGCAACGCGAAGAACCTTACCTGGTCTTGACATCCACGGAATTTGGCAGAGATGCCTTAGTGCCTTCGGGAACCGTGAGACAGGTGCTGCATGGCTGTCGTCAGCTCGTGTTGTGAAATGTTGGGTTAAGTCCCGCAACGAGCGCAACCCTTATCCTTTGTTGCCAGCGGTCCGGCCGGGAACTCAAAGGAGACTGCCAGTGATAAACTGGAGGAAGGTGGGGATGACGTCAAGTCATCATGGCCCTTACGACCAGGGCTACACACGTGCTACAATGGCATATACAAAGAGAAGCGACCTCGCGAGAGCAAGCGGACCTCATAAAGTATGTCGTAGTCCGGATTGGAGTCTGCAACTCGACTCCATGAAGTCGGAATCGCTAGTAATCGTGGATCAGAATGCCACGGTGAATACGTTCCCGGGCCTTGTACACACCGCCCGTCACACCATGGGAGTGGGTTGCAAAAGAAGTAGGTAGCTTAACCTTCGGGAGGGCGCTTACCACTTTGTGATTCATGACTGGGGTGAAGTCGTAACAAGGTAACCGTAGGGGAACCTGCGGTTGGATCACCTCCTTACCTTAAAGAACCTGCCTTTGTAGTGCTCACACAGATTGTCTGATGAAAAGTAAAAAGCAAGGCGTCTTGCGAGCGAGACTTAAGTGTCCCCTTCGTCTAGAGGCCCAGGACACCGCCCTTTCACGGCGGTAACAGGGGTTCGAATCCCCTAGGGGACGCCACTTGCGCGGTAATGTGTGAAAGGCGTTGCCACCGATATCTCAAAACTGACTTTCGAGTCATGTTTGAGATATTTGCTCTTTAAAAATCTGGATCAAGCTGAAAATTGAAACGACACACGAAAGTGTGTTCGAGTCTCTCAAATTTTCGCGACACGATGATGTTTTACGAAACATCTTCGGGTTGTGAGGTTAAGCGACTAAGCGTACACGGTGGATGCCCTGGCAGTCAGAGGCGATGAAGGACGTGCTAATCTGCGAAAAGCGCCGGCGAGGTGATATGAACCTTTGACCCGGCGATGTCCGAATGGGGAAACCCAGTGCAATTCGTTGCACTATCGTTTGATGAATACATAGTCAAACGAGGCGAACCGGGGGAACTGAAACATCTAAGTACCCCGAGGAAAAGAAATCAACCGAGATTCCCCCAGTAGCGGCGAGCGAACGGGGAGCAGCCCAGAGCCTGAATCAGCTTGTGTGTTAGTGGAAGCGTCTGGAAAGTCGCGCGATACAGGGTGACAGCCCCGTACACGAAAGCACACAGGTTGTGAGCTCGATGAGTAGGGCGGGACACGTGGTATCCTGTCTGAATATGGGGGGACCATCCTCCAAGGCTAAATACTCCTGACTGACCGATAGTGAACCAGTACCGTGAGGGAAAGGCGAAAAGAACCCCGGCGAGGGGAGTGAAAAAGAACCTGAAACCGTGTACGTACAAGCAGTGGGAGCCTCTTAATGGGGTGACTGCGTACCTTTTGTATAATGGGTCAGCGACTTATATTCTGTAGCAAGGTTAACCGAATAGGGGAGCCGAAGGGAAACCGAGTCTTAACTGGGCGTTAAGTTGCAGGGTATAGACCCGAAACCCGGTGATCTAGCCATGGGCAGGTTGAAGGTTGGGTAACACTAACTGGAGGACCGAACCGACTAATGTTGAAAAATTAGCGGATGACTTGTGGCTGGGGGTGAAAGGCCAATCAAACCGGGAGATAGCTGGTTCTCCCCGAAAGCTATTTAGGTAGCGCCTCGTGAATTCATCTCCGGGGGTAGAGCACTGTTTCGGCTAGGGGGCCATCCCGGCTTACCAACCCGATGCAAACTACGAATACCGGAGAATGTTATCACGGGAGACACACGGCGGGTGCTAACGTCCGTCGTGAAGAGGGAAACAACCCAGACCGCCAGCTAAGGTCCCAAAGTCATGGTTAAGTGGGAAACGATGTGGGAAGGCACAGACAGCCAGGATGTTGGCTTAGAAGCAGCCATCATTTAAAGAAAGCGTAATAGCTCACTGGTCGAGTCGGCCTGCGCGGAAGATGTAACGGGGCTAAACCATGCACCGAAGCTGCGGCAGCGACACTAAGTGTTGTTGGGTAGGGGAGCGTTCTGTAAGCCTGTGAAGGTGTGCTGTGAGGCATGCTGGAGGTATCAGAAGTGCGAATGCTGACATAAGTAACGATAAAGCGGGTGAAAAGCCCGCTCGCCGGAAGACCAAGGGTTCCTGTCCAACGTTAATCGGGGCAGGGTGAGTCGACCCCTAAGGCGAGGCCGAAAGGCGTAGTCGATGGGAAACAGGTTAATATTCCTGTACTTGGTGTTACTGCGAAGGGGGGACGGAGAAGGCTATGTTAGCCGGGCGACGGTTGTCCCGGTTTAAGCATGTAGGCTGGTTATCCAGGCAAATCCGGATAATCAAGGCTGAGGTGTGATGACGAGTCACTACGGTGATGAAGTAACAAATGCCCTGCTTCCAGGAAAAGCCTCTAAGCATCAGGTAACACGAAATCGTACCCCAAACCGACACAGGTGGTCAGGTAGAGAATACCAAGGCGCTTGAGAGAACTCGGGTGAAGGAACTAGGCAAAATGGTGCCGTAACTTCGGGAGAAGGCACGCTGATATGTAGGTGAAGCCCCTGCGGGTGGAGCTGAAATCAGTCGAAGATACCAGCTGGCTGCAACTGTTTATTAAAAACACAGCACTGTGCAAACACGAAAGTGGACGTATACGGTGTGACGCCTGCCCGGTGCCGGAAGGTTAATTGATGGGGTTATCCGTAAGGAGAAGCTCTTGATCGAAGCCCCGGTAAACGGCGGCCGTAACTATAACGGTCCTAAGGTAGCGAAATTCCTTGTCGGGTAAGTTCCGACCTGCACGAATGGCGTAATGATGGCCAGGCTGTCTCCACCCGAGACTCAGTGAAATTGAACTCGCTGTGAAGATGCAGTGTACCCGCGGCAAGACGGAAAGACCCCGTGAACCTTTACTATAGCTTGACACTGAACATTGAGCCTTGATGTGTAGGATAGGTGGGAGGCTTTGAAGCGTGGACGCCAGTCTGCGTGGAGCCAACCTTGAAATACCACCCTTTAATGTTTGATGTTCTAACGTGGACCCGTAATCCGGGTTGCGGACAGTGTCTGGTGGGTAGTTTGACTGGGGCGGTCTCCTCCCAAAGAGTAACGGAGGAGCACGAAGGTTGGCTAATCCTGGTCGGACATCAGGAGGTTAGTGCAATGGCATAAGCCAGCTTGACTGCGAGCGTGACGGCGCGAGCAGGTGCGAAAGCAGGTCATAGTGATCCGGTGGTTCTGAATGGAAGGGCCATCGCTCAACGGATAAAAGGTACTCCGGGGATAACAGGCTGATACCGCCCAAGAGTTCATATCGACGGCGGTGTTTGGCACCTCGATGTCGGCTCATCACATCCTGGGGCTGAAGTAGGTCCCAAGGGTATGGCTGTTCGCCATTTAAAGTGGTACGCGAGCTGGGTTTAGAACGTCGTGAGACAGTTCGGTCCCTATCTGCCGTGGGCGCTGGAGAATTGAGGGGGGCTGCTCCTAGTACGAGAGGACCGGAGTGGACGCATCACTGGTGTTCGGGTTGTCATGCCAATGGCACTGCCCGGTAGCTACATGCGGAAGAGATAAGTGCTGAAAGCATCTAAGCACGAAACTTGCCCCGAGATGAGTTCTCCCTTGTCCTTTAAGGACACTAAAGGAACGTTGAAGACGACGACGTTGATAGGCCGGGTGTGTAAGCGCAGCGATGCGTTGAGCTAACCGGTACTAATGAACCGTGAGGCTTAACCTTACAACGCCGAAGATGTTTTGGCGGATTGAGAAGATTTTCAGCTTAGATACAGATTAACAGAATTTGCCTGGCGGCTTTAGCGCGGTGGTCCCACCTGACCCCATGCCGAACTCAGAAGTGAAACGCCGTAGCGCCGATGGTAGTGTGGGGTCTCCCCATGTGAGAGTAGGGAACTGCCAGGCATCAAATTAAGCGTGCTGATATGGCTCAGTTGGTAGAGCGCACCCTTGGTAAGGGTGAGGTCCCCAGTTCGACTCTGGGTATCAGCACCAGTTTTAAGGTTAAAGTTCGGCGCTTAGAAAGAATTTGTCTGGCGGCTTTAGCGCGGTGGTCCCACCTGACCCCATGCCGAACTCAGAAGTGAAACGCCGTAGCGCCGATGGTAGTGTGGGGTCTCCCCATGTGAGAGTAGGGAACTGCCAGACATCAATTAAAACAAAAGGCTCAGTCGAAAGACTGGGCCTTTTGTTTTTGATATAGGTTTATCAGCGCGTTTGCAGCTTCTTTTCCAGTACAACCTGCGGGAACTGAATCAATAAAAAAGGCCATCCGTAGGGATGGCCTGTTGCATTTCTATAACAACTATCAGTGGATAACCTGAGACAGAAAAGCTCGGGTGCGTTCGGACTTAGGATTAGCGAAAAACTCCTGCGGCGGCGCCTGCTCAACGATTTCACCACGATCCATAAAGATCACCCGGTCAGCAACGGTACGTGCAAAGCCCATTTCGTGAGTCACACACAGCATTGTCATTCCCGATTCAGCAAGACCAATCATAGTATCCAGCACTTCTTTCACCATCTCAGGGTCAAGCGCAGAGGTTGGTTCATCAAAGAGCATAATTTTCGGTTTCATACAGAGTGAGCGGGCGATAGCCACACGCTGCTGCTGTCCACCAGAAATTTGCCCCGGGAATTTATGGGCGTGCTCAGCAATACGGACGCGCTCTAAATAATGCATGGCCAGCGCTTCGGCTTCCTTCTTCGGCATCTTCCGCACCCAGATCGGTGCCAGCGTACAGTTCTGTAATACCGTCAGATGCGGGAAAAGGTTGAAGTGCTGAAATACCATCCCCACTTCCTGGCGAACCTTCTCGATATTACGAATATCTTCGTTTAACTCGATGCCATCCACTACGATACGACCCTGCTGATGCTCTTCCAGATGATTAATGCAACGAATAGTCGTGGATTTCCCTGAGCCGGAAGGGCCGCACAGAACGATGCGTTCCCCTTGCTTTACCTTAAGGTTAATATCTTTAAGTACGTGAAATTGCCCGTACCATTTATTCACATCTTCGAGCGTAATCATCGCATCGGCAGGTTGCATAGTAATTTGACTCATAATTTCCTCAATGCGCTGAACGCCCGGTATGGAAGCGCTTCTCCAGATGTTGGCTATAGCGCGACATGCTAAAACAGAAAATCCAGTAAACTAACGCGGCAAATACATAACCTTCGGTCGACATACCGAGCCAGGCGGGGTCAACCGTTGCCTGCTGGACGCTACTGAAAAGATCGAACAGGCCGATGATGATAACGAGGCTGGTATCTTTAAACAGCGCGATAATGGTATTCACCAGACCCGGAATAACCAGTTTCAGTGCCTGCGGTAAAATCACCAGCCCTTGTGTTTTCCAGTATCCCAGCGCCAGTGACTCGGCAGCTTCGTATTGCCCTTTTGGCAGAGCCTGCAAGCCGCCACGCACGACTTCGGCGACGTAGGCGGACTGAAACAGAATCACCCCGACCAGCGCACGGATCAGCTTATCGATACTTGTGCCTTCCGCCATAAACAGCGGCAGCATGACCGAGGACATGAACAGTACAGTGATCAGCGGTACGCCACGCCAGAACTCGATAAAAATCACTGACAATACCCGCACGACCGGCATTTTTGAGCGACGCCCGAGCGCCAGCAATATGCCCAGAGGCAAAGCGCCAGCGATACCCACAGAGGCGATGATCAACGTCAGCGTTAACCCACCCCACTGGCGCGTTTCCACGCGATCGAGTCCCAAAAAACCACCGTACATCAGCCACCACACCACGAGCGGATAAGCCACAGCCCAGCAAGCGATATAGCGACCACGGCTCGGTAGCTTTTTCCAGAACATCGGTGCAATAGAAAGGAGTCCGACAATCAGGGCGAGGTTAATGCGCCAGCGTTGCTCATGCGGATAGAGGCCATACATGAACTGACCAAAACGCTCATGAATAAACACCCAGCACGCACCCGCTTTGGTGCAGTCTGCGCGCGTCGATCCTATCCAGTTCGCCTGAAAAAGAGCCCAGTTCAGCAGCGGTGGAATCAGTTCCCACATCAGCCACAGGCAGAAGAGCGTCAGCAGTGCGTTCAACCAGCTTGAAAATAAATTTTTCTTTATCCACAGCACAATACCGCTGCTTCCTGCACGGGTCTGGCGCGTAGATTGAGACAGAATAGCTTTTGTCATCAGATGTCCTTAGCGCTCAATTAATGCGATGCGGCGGTTATAGATATTCATAAGCAACGAAATCGACAGACTGATAATCAGGTAAACCGACATGGTAATCGCGATCGTTTCGATGGCCTGGCCTGTCTGGTTCAACACCGTACCGGCGAACAACGACACCATATCCGGATAACCAATCGCGGCCGCCAGAGACGAGTTTTTTGCAATATTTAAATACTGGCTGGTCAGCGGTGGAATAATGACACGCAGTGCCTGCGGAATGATGACCTGACGCAACGTCACCGGGTTGGGCAAGCCAAGCGAACGTGCCGCTTCATGTTGACCGTAGGGAACAGATTGAATGCCTGAGCGGATAATCTCAGCAATGAATGCCGAGGTGTAAACCGACAGTGCAATCGTGAGTGCCGCCAGTTCCGGAATCAACACCATACCGCCCTGGAAGTTGAAACCGCGCAAGTGCGGGATGTCCCAGTG
Source organism: Phytobacter sp. SCO41 (assembly GCF_003073275.1). Classification (NCBI taxonomy): domain Bacteria; kingdom Pseudomonadati; phylum Pseudomonadota; class Gammaproteobacteria; order Enterobacterales; family Enterobacteriaceae; genus Phytobacter; species Phytobacter sp. SCO41. Next base: position 518,619 of record NZ_CP027225.1, read on the forward strand.
AAGCGCCGCGCCAAATACCCAATGAGCCAGCAATGGGAGCACAATAATCAACCCCAGTGCCGTTGGCCATGTGCGGCGCAATTGTCCGGTTTTAATCTGGTGAGCTTTGTTAAAGCGGTACAGACCGATGCTGATGGCCAGTGCGATAACAATCGTGCCAATAAACGCCCATAGCCCTTCCCCCAGTTGGGGTGATGGGATATAGAGCCCCCTGTTACTGAGGAACAGCAAATCCATAGCGCCAATAGCCTGACGTGGGCCAGGTAAATTACGCAATACGGCGAAATACCAGAAGAAGATTTGCAGCAGCGGGGGAATATTACGGAACGTCTCGATATAAATCGTAGAGAGCTTACGTAACAGCCAGTTTTCTGAAAGACGGCAAAGCCCCAGAAAGAAGCCGATAAATGACGCGAAAACAATACACAGCGCTGATACCAGCAAGGTATTGAGCAGGCCAACGAAGAAGACGCGGCCATAAGTGTCACCCTGTTCGTAGTCGATAAGGTGCTGAACAATGCCAAATCCGGCAGCACGATCAAGAAATGCAAAACCAGAAATAATACCGCGGCTGTTCAGGTTAGTAACGGTATTGTGTATCAAATAGATCGCGATGCCGACAACAGCAAGAATAGCGATAATTTGAAACAGCCAGGCACGAACCGCAGGGTTTGAAAAGGAGAGTGATCCTTTAACGGTTGGGCGGCGTTGGGACATAAGAAAACCTCGGTAACCATGACTCTGGAGTGGGCACCGCATAGGCGGCGCCCGTTACAGCACTTACGTCTTAACGTACTGGCGGAGCGTATTGAATACCGCCGTTGTTCCAGAGATTATTCTGGCCGCGTTTGATTTTCAGCGCACTGTCAGCACCGACGTTACGCTCGAAGATTTCAGAGTAGTTGCCCACTTTCTTGATGATGTTGTAGGCCCATTTGTTGTCGAGTTTCAGGTCTTTACCAAAATCACCTTCGGTACCCAGCAGGTGCGCCATGTCTGGCGTTGCTGGTTTAGCCGCTTTCTCGTCAACGTTTTTCGAGTTGATGCCCATTTCTTCTGCGTTCAGCATGGCAAACAGGGTCCAGCGAACGATGGAGAACCAATCTTCATCACCGCGACGAACGACCGGGCCCAGCGGCTCTTTGGAGATCACTTCCGGCAGGACGATCCATTCAGCCGGATTGCTCAGCTTGATACGCAGTGCGTACAACTGAGACTGGTCCGATGCCAGCGTATCGCAACGGCCTGACTCCAGCGCTTTTGCGGATTCATCAGAGCGGTCAAAGGTCACCGGCGTGTATTTCATATTGTTGGATTTAAAGTAATCCGCCACGTTGAGCTCGGTATCGGTACCCGCCTGAATACATACGGTTGCGCCGTCCAGCTCTTTGGCGCTTTTCAGGCCAGCTTTGTTATGGGTCAGGAAGCCGATACCGTCGTAATAGGTTACGCCAGTAAAGGACATCCCCATACCGGCGTCGCGTGAAGAGGTCCAGGTTGTGTTACGGGAAAGGATGTCTACCTCGCCGGATTGCAGTGCGGTGAAACGCTCTTTTGCGGTCAGCGGGGTGTATTTTACTTTCGTGTCATCGCCAAATACGGCAGCGGCAACGCCACGGCAAACATCTACATCAATACCGGTGAATTTACCGTTAGCATCCGCGTAAGAGAAGCCAGGAAGACCGTCACTGATACCGCACTGTACGAAGCCTTTCTTCTTAACGGCATCCAGAGTTGTGCCAGCATGGGCTTGATTTGCAACGGCAAACAGCACGCCGGCAGCTGCCAGGCTGGCAATCATCATCTTTTTCATAATGCATCCTGTGTGGCGAAAAATTATCGTTATATGAAGGCGTCCGGGAAACGCCTTAAACCTGTCTGTGGCTTTGGCCATACTCTTTAAAGCAAAGGTAGTGCCAGTTTTTGCGAACGCGGAAAAATGCGAGCCGCGAGCACAATATGGAGAGTGTAGACAGGAAAAAATAACCTCAACGCCCTGCTATGGTGCAAAATTCCAACCTGCGCCACAAAACAGAGCAAAAAACTTTCACATAGCCGATTCTGCTAACAAATAAGTTTCAGGGGGTAATATAAGCAAGAAAGCTAAACGCATTACTTTGTGAAACGCGTCACGAGCAGAGATGAAATAATTTAAAATGTGGTGGGAAATCAGGCAGGAGTGCAGAATTATTTAAATGAGTTGCTCATTTTTGATGCTAAAAATTTACGCCGATAAAAAGAAATGCACTGTAATAAAGCAAAGCGCGGCATAACCGCGCTTTGGATAAATTACTTAGTTAACGCGACGATACCCAGCGTTAAGCCTGCCAGAGCCGCAGCCCCTCCCGCAATCGCACCTGCGGTTTCCCAGTTGTCCTGAGTCGTTCCTTTTACACAGGTATTGGTATGGACCAGACGCCCTTGATCATCATACGTAGGGACGCAAGGTGAGTCGTGCGCACAACCTGCCAGGGTAGCGGTAAGCAGAACAACGGAAATTAATCTTTTCATGATGTTACCTCTAAATAGTCCCGATCCCCGGTATCAAATAACGACACCAGCGCAGAATCGATACGCTATTTTAACATCGCGAAGATTAAGAATGCCCCGTTCAATAATCTCAAAGTATGAGCAGTGTAAACATCGTGAAGAGAATAACGATATTTCATCGAATAATGCAGAAAAAATGGAGGGGATGAAGAGAGTATGCAGGGGAATAAGGAAATATAAAAATTTAAAGTTCGTTATCTATTGTGAGCCAATGATTTTAATAAAAATAATGGAAATGGCAATAACAAGGTAGGTTAAAAACGCCGACTGGCTAATAGATAAAAGGGTGCAAAATTAACCCCCCCTTTTATCTACTCTATTGATATTTAACAAACAGGTTCCTGTTGGCACAATGTATTTCCCTGAGCGCTGATAACCTCAGGCGTGACCGGGCGACCTAACAGATAACCTTGTAGCGTATTGCACCCCAGCTCAGTCAAAAAGGCCTGCTGTTCTGTGGTTTCAACCCCTTCCGCCACCACTTTCAGATTTAACGTTTTCGCCAGCGCGATGATAGCCGAGACGATGGTTGCATCATCGCCATCACTGTTGAGTTCTCTGACAAAAGCGCGATCAATTTTCAGTTCACACGCGGGAAGTCGCTTAAGATAAAGCAAGCTGGAATAGCCCGTACCAAAGTCATCAATGGATGCCTGAACGCCTGCATCGGTAAGTTCCGTCAAGACGCGAACGCTCTCGTCAGGGTTCGTCATCGCGGTGGTCTCGGTGACCTCAAGTATTAGCGTGTCAGGTGGCACCTCATGCTTTTGCAGGCTATCCATGATGGTCTGAACCAGCGACGGTTGTTCAAATTGCAGTGTTGATAAGTTGACTGCTACCGACCAGCCAATATTACCCTGCGCACGCCATTCGCTTAACTGGCGGCATGCTTCGTCAATGACCCAGTTTCCGAGCGGGACAATCAGGCCCGTCTTCTCGGCTAACGGTAAAAAGACATCCGGAGAGAGCATCCCTCGTTTTGGATGCTGCCAGCGGAGCAGGGCTTCAAAGCCAATGATTGGTCCGGCTGGCGCCTGGAATTTCGGTTGATAAACCAGGCGGAACTCTTTACGTTCCATTGCCAGCCACAGGTCGTTCATCAGTTGTAACTGCGTCTGCGCCAGGGTATTCATGGACGGCTGGAAGAAGTGATAGCCGTTTCGCCCCATATGCTTGGTGTGATACATCGCCGCGTCGGCGTTAAACATCAGCTCGCGCTCATTTTTACCATCGTGCGGATAGAGTGCGATGCCCACGCTCAGGGTGACCATCATGTCATACGGGTCGATATTAAACGGCTTGTCGATAACGCGCACCAGCGAGCCTGCAAGCGTCGCTGCTTCATCCGGGGCACTTACCTCTGTCAGCAGGACGAATTCGTCACCCCCCATACGAGCCAGCGTAAATTGCCCTTTGAGTTGCTGCTTGAGACGATCAGCCACTGCAACCAGCAATTTATCGCCCACGTCGTGCCCATAGGCGTCGTTAACGGTTTTAAAGCCGTCCAGGTCCATAAACATCAGCGCGAAGAAAGAACCTTCACGTCTGGCTTTATTTATCGCCTGATCCAGACGGTCTTCCAGCAGCACGCGGTTAGGCAGGCGCGTTAGGGTATCGTGTAGCGCCAGTTGGGCCAGCTCGCGGTTCGCTTCTGCCAGTGACGAGGCCAACTGAGATGTCCGTGCCTGCAGGCGTGCATCCAGCATGGAAACGAGTAGAGTGATGCCGAGGATGGAAAATGCCACGACGCTTACCAGCACTGCCAGCCAGTTGCCGTTAACGCCATGGTGACTCATTGGCTCCTGGTTTGGGAATCGCGCGGCCATCATGCCGCTGTAGTGCATACCGGCAATAGCGATCCCCATCAGGATGGCCGCGCCAAAGCGCATTAAGGCCACCTGAGCGGCTTCATGACGAAGACGGAACGTCAGCCATAGCGCGGCAAAAGAAGCGGTTAATGCAATGATGACCGAGATGGCGACCCAGAACATATCCCAGACAATGGCGGGCTCCACTTTCAGCGCTGCCATGCCGGTATAGTGCATGGCAACGATCCCCATCCCCATCACAAAGGAACCGGGGAGAAGATGCAGCATGGTCAGTTCATTACCGCTGACTAACCAGAGTGCGAACAATGAGGCGCCGATGGCAATGAGCATGGAGATCGCCGTCAATAACGGGTCATAGCTCAGGTGCATTGAGATATCCATCGCCAGCATGCCGATAAAATGCATGGCCCAGATACCAATGCCCATTGCTACACCGCCGCCGGTCAGCCACACCCATGATGAAGACCCTGAGCTGGTGGACACACGACCTGCCATATTTAGCGCAGTATAGGAAGCCAGAATGGCAACAATAAAAGAAACAACAACCAGGATTTGGTCGTATTGGCTAACCAGCATGATGTCATCAACTCATTCACAAAAGTATTATGCGTAACTACACTTGAGAAGACAAAAAAGGTGGTGACATTATCATTGCAAGTGGATGACTCAAAACGGTTTCTCTGCTTGCACGAAGCAAGAGGCCGGGCGGGAAAACAGCTAATTTAAATCAGCACAGTTCACCAGCTTGAGAGGATTGACGGAATCCATGTTTCGGCATTTATCTACCTCTGTTGTCAGGAATTCGATCCACTGCATGATCAATGCATCCAGCAACAGGACAGAAAGGGCAAAAATAACCAGCCAAAAATACTTTCGAATCATCCCGCATATCCTTTTCGTGCAACCATTCGTTGGGAATATACACGAAAATGTTATCGGCAGGCGTTGAGGAAAGATAAGTTTTTTGGCGGAATTCCAGCGAAAAAAAAGCGCGTCCCCATGCCGGTCCGCGCCTTTTAACAAGCAGTCTCTGATAACTATCAGTTCATGCCGTATGTTCACAAGCATTGTTTATTACCGTTCGTCATGGTTGATTGTATTGTGAATAACAACATGATTTTAAATGTATTTATTACCAATTTCGTTTATTCTTGTTCATTGCCGTTTGGGGGCTTACACTGAGCCGTGTATCACAAGGTGTATCACAAGGTGTATCACAAACTTCTTATGAACTGAGGTTTTATGGCTGGCTCAACCAACAAACTAAGCGACAAAAAGCTAAAGGCGTTGCTCGGTTCTGTGAGGGAAAAAGAGGAAATGATGGCCGACGGCGACGGATTAAGCGTTCGCTTACTTCGGTCCGGATCCATCAGTTGGATTTTCTCGTATCGTCTCGGTGGCCGGGATTCCAGACTGGAAAGGTTAACGTTGGGAAATTACCCGGACATGTCTCTTAAGCTGGCGCGTGAGCGGCGTGAAGAATGTCGAGCCTGGCTGGCCGAAGGGAAAAACCCAAAATTTCAGCTCGATAAAAGAACGGAAGAGGTTCTTCGCCCGGTGACGGTAAGAGACGCAATGTCTTACTGGATACGCGAGTATGCGACTCATCACCGTGTAAACGTTAATCGCCACGAAGCCCAGCTCGACAAACACATCTATCCCTACATTGGTGATCTCCCCCTATCACTATGCGAAACACGTCACTGGCTCGAGTGCTTTGATAGGGCTAAAGGTAAAACCCCCGTTGCAGCCGGTTACGTCTTTCAGATGTGTAAACAGGCGCTTAAATTCTGCCGCGTGCGTCGCTATGCCGTCAGTAATGCGCTTGATGACCTGACAATACAGGATGTGGGTAAAAAGCAGGACAAAGGCGACAGGGTTCATGATATGGACGAACTGGCGCAAGTCTGGCGCTCGTGTTCGGGTAAGCTGTTTAAACCCTACTATGCCACTCTGTTACGTCTGCTGGTGGTCTTTGGTTGCCGTTCCCAGGAGGTTCGTCTTTCTACTTGGGCTGAATGGGATCTGAAAAACTGGGTCTGGACCGTGCCGAAAGAGCATAGCAAAGGGGGCGAGAAGATATTACGTCCTATTCCCGTTGCTATGCGCCAGTTCGTGTCGGATCTGTACGAGCAAAATAATCAAACAGGCCTGCTGCTGGGCGAGATGAAGAAACCGGAAGCCGTCAGCCAGTGGGGAAGGGGAATCTATAAACGCCTGGGCCATGCGGATTCCTGGACGCTTCACGACCTGCGCCGCACGTTCGCCACCACACTTAACAATATGGGTATTGCGCCTCATGTGGTTGAACAACTGCTGGGCCACACGCTGGGCGGCGTTATGGCGGTATATAACCGTAGCCAGTATTTACCCGAAAAACTGGACGCGCTGAATAAATGGATGGAACGCTTAGAGGTTATTTCCTCTGACTATCCTAACGTTACTATTCTGGAGATGGCTAAATGAAAGATTTTGATTTGCCTGCATTAGAATTCTGTACCTTGGATAGGGCATGCCGGTTACTTGGATGTGAGCTAGGTGATATTTTACATTGGGCTGAAATAAAGGCCATTACATTGATGGTAAATTTCACTAATCTAGATGGGCGAGATGCGAGAATAACATTTAGCGATAAAGTTGATTTATATAAATCACTCAATGATATTGACCCCGGTGATGGGAATTTCTATCCTTCACAATTTTGCTACTTTTCACTTTCACCAGACGATTATAGTGATTATGAATTTGAGGGTAAAATAAACCCTATTCATAATATGATAGAGTATGAGCTAGAATGCATACTCTCTGGTTTCTGGGAACTATGCAATTTTTCTCTTGATGGCGAAAGGGTTAACTTTACGCTTTTAAATCCGTTTGGAAGTAAACACGAATGGATAAAAGATGCTCAATATTGGGAAGGTAGTGAAATACTTGTGTCAGATTTATATATTTCAAGAGAAAATATTGAGATAATTTCAGGAGTAAAACAAAGGGTTTTATTGTCTTTGGATAATTTTGAAAATGAAAGTAAGCCAAGGGTAATGGTTGAAGATATCAGTTCCAAAACTAGAAATTATAGAGCTGCATTTATAAAATCATTATTACATGTTTGTTATGGGGAGGAGGCTGCAAATAATCCTCGGAAATTTTTTGAGAACGCCAGAAGCAAGATAAAGAAAGATTTCGATAAGGAAGGAATTGTTTTACCAAGTGGAAAGGCAATTGAATCATGGTTAAAGGACATTGACATAGATAAAAGGTAGTGGAAGTTCCAAGGTTTTTTTGGAATCTACCGAAGAATAACTTTATTAAGCTTTTTAATGCCCTCGTCGAATGAATGTTAATGAACGAGGGCATTTTTATATGAATCATCTCAAACAACCATTCCCACCCGCAGAGCGTGTTATCCGTGAGGCTGAGTGCCGTCAGTTAACCGGAATTTGCCGTACAACTCGCTACATGATGGAAAAGGAAGGGCAGTTTCCCGCTCGTCGCAAATTGGGTGGCCGTGCTGTTGGCTGGCTTCTTTCAGAGGTTTCTGCCTGGCAGCAGAGCCGCAAAGCGGCGTAAGGGGTGGGGTATGTCAGATAAAACAAAGGCGGCCATGCAGGGCCGCCCAAGTCATCACATCAAAGCTAAACAGGATCAGCATACTAGGCCTTGTACTGGTGGTCAAAGCCTGACCGCTCGCAGAATGACAGGAGCGCAACTCTTTAAGAGTTGTGCAAATCCGACTATCTCAAAGCTAGTTGGATGCCTACCCAATATCGTTGTGTTGGTTGAGGTGACCAATAATCGTGTTGCTAATTCGCAACTCACTGCGCCGTTGGCGCACCCCCCCATCTCCCCAGTTCTGGGGAAAACCCAAGGGCGGGATTACGCTTACCATTACCCGGTTATTGGGTATCGCTTTTTGTTAACGGTCGTTGAGCAATTCTTTTATCCGTTTGAGACGGGGCAGCAAGACATCTGGTTTCGAGTAGTCTTTATAACCAAATTCGCCGTGCTCGATATGCACATCATCATCACCAGAAGCGAATATTCTATAACTGATTGGATCAGTGTCGTATGCCCTGTCTGTCCCAACAATGAATGGAGAAAGCTCCAGCTTCATTTGGTCGATAGCTTGCTCTCTGGTATATCGATTTTTCGTCATTACTTAGGCTCCTCGCCGGCTGATTGTTTACTCTGTTTACGCTGGCGGCGTTTGATCTCGCCCTTAGCTGCAGTGACTAAAAAACCAGCAGTGCTCTCGCCCTCTTCCCTGAGCCGTTCAATGTCTTCCATGACTTCGTGGGGGATTCTTACGGTGGTCATTTGTGATTTTGCGTTCTTCGCACCAGTTGCCATTGCTGAAACTCCATGTGTTAGGTGTATGTCAGTATACGCAAAAGAAATGAGAAGAAAAGGCTTGAGGTGTATTTCACTTTGGGATAATTTTAAAAGCGAAGGTGAAATACACCTTGAGAGCGCGAAGCCCGGCAGTGCGTCAACACTAACCGGGCCTCTTACCACCAACGTTATCGCAAGTAACGAGGCAGCTATGAAAGATCTTATCACACACCCGAAAGGGCGGCACATCTACATCTGGCGTTTTTTGGCTCTGAACCGCCACGACAAAAAGGCCAGGCTATGCCGCCTATCTGTTGAGGCAGCAACCGAACGCGAAGCCCGCCGTATTCTGGCCCCGCATTTCATCCTCTCATTAGCCGCCCGCCTGCCAGTTCAGGAGGTTAGCCATGGCTAAATTAACCATGCTGGATATGGGAGATAAGTTCCGCTCCCTTGAAGTACTGCTGGCTGCAGCTATGGAAATGGATTGCAGCAAGGAGGATGAGAACGAGATCGCCTTTGAGCTCATTGATAAGGCGTTAATGCGCTGCCGCAACCTGCGCCAGCAACTGGACGGTGTGGGGGTGCATCATGGCTAAGTCAGTAATACGTTATATCGGTGATAACAAAACACTGGCAGACCATGAAGAGGCTTTACGTGTTGCTGCATTGAGTGCAGCGCAGGCGAAGTTTATTTCGACGCTGTTGGTTTGCTATCCAAATCAGATTGAAAACGATGAACTATCGGCTCTGGGGCAACTGTTTGAAAGCCTGGCCTACAACGTCGATGAGTTTCTAAAAGCCGAACGTGAGCGTTTTGATAGCAATAGCGAGGTGCGCCCATGATCAGCAACGTTAAATTCAATGAACTGGAAAAGCGCTTTGATCTGCTGGTGGAGAAAGTCACTGTTCTTGAAGAAAAAGTAAGGGTGCTCACCGATACCCAGGGCGGTGAAATCCCTCCGGGTATGACTCCTGTCGCAACGCTGGCGGCTGAGTATGGCATTTCTACCAAAAAGGCCGAGGAACTGGCGAAAAACACGGGCGTGATGCTGGTCAAACTTAAATCAGGTGGTTTTGTTGCGCCTGATGAGAAATTCAGGGAAGCGGCCCGACTGGTGCTCCGCAGCGCCAAGCGTAAATACGGTTCGGCGTACTGGTTTCATCCCTTGCTTGGCAAGTTCCAGATGAGCGGAGGGATCCCTAAATGAGAAGCAAAAACGCGCCAAATGTTAAGTGCCTGCCAAAGGATAAATTCACAGAGGCGATTATTTTTGCTGGTGCAGATGCATTTGCCCATGCACAACACTGGATCGAGAGTGAGGGTAAAAAAGCAGGTGATGATATACCGCCTGTTTACCTTGGTAAAAAGCAACTGGTGGAGCTTGAGAGCCTAAAAATCGTTGATGGTGGACGCCAGTGTGTGCGAGTAATTCGCGCCGGGGAAATTGGAGAAGCTTACCTTACCCTTATTGCCCGCAAGCTGGCTCTCGCTGGTGTAAAGGAGGCCCGTCTCTTCAATGGCATGTATGAGCCAAAGCCCGTGGAGGACTGGTCGCCACGTTTGCCTGGGTTACGTGAAGAATCTGAGCGTGGTGATAATGTCGTAGTTAATCTGCCTGTCAGCAAGAAGGAGCCCATGCGGGAGTGGGTAGCTCCTGCACTTAATCAGATGGGGGCCAGCCAGCGGGGTGAGGTTTTACTGGCTCACTATAATGGCAACTTAGCTATTCATGCTGACTCTGACACTGTTCACTACTACAACGGGGTTGTGTGGGTTCCGCTGCCGGATAAAGAGTTACAGCGGGATATGGCCCAAATCTTTATTGAGGCTGAGGTGGCCTACTCGCAGAACGCTATTAAATCGGCTGTTGAAACCATGAAGTTAAGCCTCCCTGTAATGGGAGTAACGGCCCGAAACCTGATCGGGTTCAGCAACGGGGTATTTGATACCCGCGCAGGGCTATTCAGAGAGCACAAGAAAGACGACTGGTTACTCATTGCGAGCGATTTGCCATTCAGCCCACCAGCAGAGGGGGAGACGCTGGCCAGTCATGCGCCCAACTTCTGGAAATGGTTACGCCGCTCGGTCGCCGACAATGACCGGAAGTCTGATCGTGTACTGGCTGCGCTCTTTCTGGTGCTGGCGAACCGGTACGACTGGCAGTTGTTCCTTGAAGTTACGGGGCCGGGGGGAAGTGGTAAGAGCGTGATGGCTGAGATTTGCACCATGCTGGCAGGAAAGGCCAACACGGTATCGGCCAGCATGAGAGCGCTGGAAGACCCGCGAGACAGGGCGCTGGTGGTTGGTTACTCACTTATCATCATGCCCGATATGACCCGTTATGCCGGGGATGGCGCAGGAATTAAGGCGATCACTGGCGGTGATAAGGTGTCTATCGACCCGAAACACAAAGCTCCTTATTCGACACGTATCCCCGCAGTGGTACTGGCCGTAAACAACAATGCCATGACGTTCAGCGACCGTAGCGGTGGTATTTCTCGACGCCGGGTTATTTTCAATTTCTCGGAAGTTGTGCCCGAAAACGAGCGGGATCCTTTGCTCGCAGAGAAAATAGAGGGGGAACTGGCGGTAGTTATTCGCCACCTTCTTACCCGGTTCGCCGATCAGAGCGTGGCAAAACAGATGCTGCATGAGCAGCAGAAGTCAGAGGAGGCGCTGGCAATTAAGCGTGAGGGGGATTCGCTGGTGGACTTCTGCGGCTATCTGATGGCGTCAGTTGTCTGTGATGGCATGTTTATCGGAAACGCCGAAATAGTTCCATTCAGCCCACGGCGCTACCTGTATCACGCGTATCTGGCGTACATGAGGGCCAATGGCCTGAGTAAACCAGTATCGTTGATGCGGTTTGGCACTGATATGCCTGGTGCTATGGCGGAATACGGTAAGGAATACCAGAAGCGGAAAACAAAGGCCGGTATCAGGTCTAACGTAACCCTCAGCGATGACTCTGATGACTGGATGCCATCATGTGGCGGCACATCAAATAGCGAGGTGCCGTAGTAATACTTATAGACGAAGTGTTCACCAGTATTCACCCTGTTAAAAAAACTATTACTAACAGTAGGTTAAAGGGTGAACACTTAATTGTTAAGTATTCACCAAGTGTTCACCTGTTCACAATGTTTAGTTTTACCAAAAAGGTGAAGGGTAGGGTGAACACTTGTGAACACTTGAAAGGTTAGTATTCACCATCTAACACAATGAATTAATTGATAAATATTCATAAGGTGAACAGGTGAACACTTAAACGTATATTTTTAATTTTATAACATTGCAGGGATCTGAAAGATGGGAAATCAGAATGAAGAAGTTGTGTATGCCATTGTGTTACTTAAAAAAATAAAAGAACATAAGGAGATGTTCGGCATTCCTGATGACAAGCGAGATCTGCAAATCATGCCTTTGAGCGAATACAAAACCATGGTCAACCGGAGGCATTCTTCTTTGTGGATCATAACGGATTTCTGCGTAGCCAGTTTTCTGGTGAAGTACTTGCGGCATCAAAAGGACAGATTGATGCTTTAATTGGACAGTTGTCTGAACTTAAAGAAGTAGTGGAAGACTAAATTAAAGGGCCTGGCCTATTCCAGGCCTGCAAAAACAAGATTACATAAAGTAAATATCTTCCAGACGATTAAAGTCATCCATGATGAAGTGAGCCTCAGTTGGGCACTCCATGTTTTTGCAAATGTTTTTCCACAAAGCGTCATCAAATCGATTATCTAGATAAAAGTATCTGCACAAGTGGAGTAAATCAGATCGCGTCCATTCCGTTGCATATCCACCATGAACATTGAGCTCATCTTCAAGTTTGTAAAAAGTTAACTCTTCCTTCGCCATCCATGCGTCATCTAATCGCTTCAGAAGAAATTCACCTTTTGAACGGTCAGTAATAAATAATTCTGCAAAGGCTTCATGTGGCATTGTTGGAACGCTGCCATCGGTATCGCTGAGGAGCGGATAAACACCCGACTCCCACGCATAGAGATAAGCATCGGTAAATTCATCGTGATGTTTAGCAATGTGCATAACTTGAATGCGCTGTTGTGCAAATAGAGCCAACATGATCTGTTTATTTTCCATTTCAATTCCTTCCTGATTGATTAGAGAAAACATCAGGCTAAATTCTCTTTCATAATTTGTAAATTATTTGTTCGCTTGTTTTCATTACCGTTTGCGCTAATAACTAGCTGTTTACTAACTGATTTATATATATACCTTTAAGAGTGGCCCTCAGACGTGAGCCGCCACTCTGGCCGTTTAATCAAGCTGCGGGAAGTAGCCTGCGAGATGCAGAAAAAGGTTAAACGGCCATCCCTCCTGCGCTGGTTTCACGTCTCAACGTTAATTGATACGGAACCACTCCATGAAAAAATTACTCGAATTACGCCAGCAGAAGGCCGCGCTTAAAACGCAGATGCGCAACATGCTGGAGAAAGCCGACACTGAAAAACGCAGCCTGAATGAAGAAGAAGGTAAGCAGTTCGACGAACTCCGCGCCCAGGCTGATGCTCTTGAAATTGATATCACTCGCCTCGAAGCCGTTACTGACGATCAGCGCAATCTGCCTGGTACCTCAGTTGAAGGTAAGCCCGTAAGCAACGATGAATTGCGCCATTACATCATGACGGGTGATACCCGCTCCCTTTCTACGATGGTGCAGGGTGATGGCGGCTATACCGTTATCCCTGAGCTGGACAGAGAGATCATGCGCCAGTTGCAGGATGACAGCGTTATGCGCTCCATCTGTACGGTTAAAACCACTAAACCAATGAATACCAGAAACTGGTCTCTGTTGGCGGCGCTACCGTTAAGCGTGGTACTGAGGGCGAAGCCCGCACCGAAACCAGCACCCCGAAAATGGAACGCGTTGATATCAAACTCAACCCGATCTATGCCTACCCGAAAACAACCCAGGAGATTCTCGACTTCTCCGAAGTGGATATTCTCGGCTGGTTGTCCTCCGAAATCTCCGACACCTTTACTGAGACGGAAGAAAACGACCTTGTTAACGGTGACGGGGATAAAAAATCCAAAGGCTTTTTGGCCTATCCCGCGCTGCCACTGGTGACAGAGCCCGTCCGTTTGGAACGCTGGAGAAAATGGTCACTGCCGCTGTTACCTCAGATGGTCTGATCGATCTGCTCTACAAACTGCGAGCCAAATACCGCAAAAATGCCGTATGGTGATGAACTCAAACACCGCCGCTACGCTGCAAAAGTTGAAAAACGGCAACGGGGATTACATCTGGCGCGATCGTCTGGTTGCTGATTCCCCTGATACTTTGCTGGGCCGTCCGGTTCAGTATCTGGAAACCATGCCTGATGCAGCTGCGGGTGAAGCGTTCCTGGCTGTGGGTGACTTCAAGCGCGGTTACTTCATCGTGGATCACACCACTGGAGTGCGTACCCGTCCGACAACATTACCGAGCAGGGTTTCTACAAAGTACATACCGATAAATATCTGGGCGGTGGCGTGGTGGACTCCCGTGCCATCAAGGTGCTTGAGCTTTCCGGCTCCGGTTCCTGATTTGACGTGTAAGGGGCTGCGGCCCCTTTTGCCCTCAGTGGAGTCCAGACAATGAAAACAATCGATTTTGAAATCCGCACTTCCGACCTGAGTGCCAGCAACAAAAAGCTGGTGGGGTATGCGGTGCGCTGGAACAGCCTGTCAGAAATTATCTGGGATGAATTCCGGGAGCAGTTCGCGCCGGGTGCGTTTAAAGAAAGCCTGGCATCCGGTAGTGATGTGCGTGCGCTGTATGAGCATAATATACCCAACTGCTGGGGCGTACCAAATCCGGCACACTGGTTTTTGTCAGAAGATGATACCGGGCTGCGCTTCGAACTGACGCCACCGAATACCCAGCTTGGTAATGATGTGCTGGAGCTGGTGGAGCGTGGCGATATTTCCGGCATGAGCTTTGGCTTCCGGGCGCTGAAAGAGGCGTGGGATATCGGTCAGTCGCCTTACCTGCGCACCGTGACCGCTGCCGAACTACGGGAAATTACCGTAACATCAATGCCCGCCTATCCTGAGTCTGGTGTGGAAATTGCGCACCGTTCGCTTTTCTCCCAGCATCCTGAACTTATGCGCACTGGTGATAACCGTCGCCGCTGGGCTGACCTGGCGGGGCTGTGATATGTGGAATATCTGGCCTTTTGGCCGCAAAACAGATCAGCGCAGCCTGACCATTGATAAGTTTTGGCGATGGCAGGTATCCCAAATACCGGATCAGGTGAGTATGTGTCTGCTGGTACTGCGGAATCTCTGCCAGCGGTGATGAATGCTGTGTCAGTTATCAGTGAAGCGGTGGCAACAATGCCCTGCTATCTGTACCGGGTACGCAATGATAACGGTCGTGAGGCGCGGGAATGGCTGAGTAATCACCCTGTGGATTTTCTGCTGAATGAACAGCCTAACGCCTGCCAGACACCTTACCAGTTCAAGCGCACGATGATGCGTCACTGTCTGCTGAACGGTAACGCCTATGCGGTGATCGAGTGGAACCGCGACGGCCAGCCGCAATCCCTGCATCCGTATGCGCCGGGGGCGGTGGTGCCTGAGCGTATCGGCGAGCATAAGTACAAATACACCATTACTGAACCGTTTACCGGAGTAGTACGCACCTATTTGCAGGAGGAGATCCTGCACCTGCGTTACTCCTCCGATGATGGTTTTCTGGGGCGCTCGCCGATCACCATCTGCCGTGAAGCGCTGGGGTTAGGTCTGGCCCAGCAGCGCCACGGCGCCAGCATTATGAAAGACGGCATGATGGCGGCGGGCGTGGTTACTACTGCTGAATGGCTCGACAGCGTAAAGGGTAAGCAGGCTCTGGACGCACTGGAACGCTACAAAGGTGCGAAGAATGCCGGTAAAACGCCAATCCTTGAAGGCGGCATGGACTACAAGCAGCTTGGCATGAGCAATCAGGATGCCGAATGGCTGGCCTCCCGTCGCTTCACCATTGAAGACATTGCCCGCATGTTCAACGTGTCGCCTATCTTTCTGCAGGAATACAGCAACAGCACCTACAGCAACTTTAGTGAAGCGAGCCGTGCCTTTCTCACCATGACGATGCGCCCCTGGCTGACGAACTTTGAGCAGCAGATCAAATCTGCGCTGCTGGTGGCTTCACCAGTGCCGGGTATTCGCTACCAGGTTGAATTCGACTCTGCCGATCTCCTTCGTGCAACCCCTACCGACCGTTACGCCACTTACGAGCGTGGGATCAAGAACGGGATTATTAACCCGAACGAAGCGAGAGAAAAAGAGGGGATGCCACCACGTGAAGGGGGTGACGAATACAGCCAGGCATGGAAACAGGAAATCGCCGTCAATACCGGAAACGGAAAAACGGAGGACAAACCATGAGAGCCGGAGGCTTAAAAAACCGTGTAACCATCCGTAAGTTCACCACGTCGCGTTCACCTTCCGGGCAGGTTATTGAGAAGTGGGAAGACGGCGCAACCATCTGGGCAGAAGTAAAAGGTATCAGCGGGCGTGAGCTGGTGGCCTCCGGGGCTGTAACGGCTGAGGCCACTGTCCGGGTATGGGTGCGTTTTCGTCGCGATATCACGGCCGCTTCCCGTCTGAAAGTCTTAACTGGCGCGTTTGCTGGCTCCACGCTCAACATCATCGGGCCGCCTGTCCCTGACACGGGTATGACGCGCCTGGAAATCCTTTGCAAACAGGGGACAGAGAAATGAGTGAAATCACCCTAGCTGAGGCGAAGCTGCATTGTCGCATTGACGGTAACGAGGAAGATGTACTGATTCAGGCGTATATCGATGCGGCGCTGGAAGTTTGCCAGGAGCATATCGGTAAACGATTTGAGAGTGGGCTGGCATTCACACCGGCTATCAAAATTGGCTGCCTGATGTACGTCTCTCAGTTGTACGAGTACCGCTCAATGATTAGCGATGTGGAGGCGAAAGCAGTTCCTCTGGCTATCTCTGCGCTGTGGTCTGTCTATCGTGATGTGGGGGTGTACTGATGCCGTGGCAACCGTTACGTCGTTGCACCGAGCCGGGATGTAACAGACGCGTCAAGTCCGGTAAATGTGATGAGCATAAGCGGGAAGCGTGGAGAGCCGAGGATGCCAGACGCGGCCACCGTCGCGCCCGTGGCTACTCTGCTTCGTGGGAGAAGTACCGCGCTCAGTATCTGAAACGTCATCCCCTGTGCGTTGAGTGCCAGAAGCTGGGCTTCTATGTTCCCGCCAAGATTGTCGATCACATCATCCCTGTCAACGGCGGTGATGATGTCCTGTTCTGGCCTGAATGGAATCACCAGCCGTTATGCCAGACACATCATAACCAGAAGACCACGCAGCAAGACCCCATCACTAAAGCCAACCGCAAAGCGGGGATGTACAGCGAGCAGGAAGAGCGGGCAGCACAGCGTAATGACTGGATGTATGAGGCCGATCATGAATGAAAAAGAGGTGGTAAATCTTTATCAGTCGCTGGCCCGATGCCGTGATGGCTTCATGCAGGCCCGCACCAGACGCAATGAACGCCAGCCAGCAAAGCGCATGAGTGAGCGTGAACGGGAGGTGATGGAATGCTTCCGCAACCGCTGACAGGCCGCATGGACGGGGTGGGGGAGGTTTTCAGGACAAACCTCAGGGTGCCAGGCACCGACCGCCCCCTCAAATTTTTACGCACGGTGATTTTTTTGAAAATAAAACGCGATGGAAACGAGAAATTTTTATGGCAAGACCACCAAAACCACCCGCTTACCTTGATGAGTTAGCCGCGCAGCAGTGGAAGGCGAAGGCAAAGCAACTGGCCGAGCGCGGGGATCTGACTCCCGCCGACTGGAACAACCTTGAGCTTTTTTGCGTTAACTATTCGATGTACCGCAAAGCCGTGGAAGACCTTGCCAGCCGTGGTTTCAGCATTGTGAACAGCCAGGGCGGCGAGAGCCGAAATCCGGCGCTGAGCGCAAAGGCCGACGCTGAAAAAATCATGATTAAAATGTCGTCGCTGCTGGGCTTTGATCCGGTAAGCCGCCGCCGTAACCCGGTAGAAACGGAAGAGGAAGACGAGCTTGACCGTCTGGAATGAGTACGCAAACGCGATAAAAACGGGCGAAATTCTGGCCTGTAAGCGCGTGAAACAGGCCGTGGAAAGATACTTTTCAGACCTGAATGACCCTCGTTATGAGTTCGATACGGCGACCGTAGAGCGATTTATTGCGTTCTCCCGGCTCTGTCCACACGTCAAAGGCCCGCTGCGCGGCCAGCCTATAGAGCTGGAGCCGTGGCAACAGTTCGCCTTTGCTAACCTGCTGGGCTTTAAGGTCAGGGAGTCAGGCCGTCGCAAGTACAGCAGCGCATTTATTGAGGTGCCGCGTAAGAACGCCAAATCCACCGTGGCCGCCATGCTGGCTAACTGGTTTTTGGTAATGGAGAGGGGCCAGCAGGATATCTACACGGCGGCGGTGAGCCGGGATCAGGCCCGAATCGTGTTCGACGATGCCCGCCAGATGTGCCTGCTGTCAAAACCGCTGAAAAAGCGCGTCAATATCCAGGCGCATAAGGTCATTTTCCCGAAGAGCAACAGCCTGTTAAAGCCGCTGGCGGCGAAAGCGGCCACCATTGAAGGGACTAACCCAAGCCTGGCGATTGTCGATGAGTACCACCTTCACCCGGATAACGGCGTTTATTCCGCGCTTGAGCTGGGTATGGGCGCTCGTCCGGAGGCGATTTTGTTCGCCATCACCACCGCCGGGAGTAACGTTGTCTCGGCCTGTAAGCAGCATTATGACTACTGCTGTCAGATTCTGGCCGGGGAAGAGAGCAACGATTCGCTGTTTGTCCTCATCTACGAGCTTGACGACGAAAGCGAGGTTGAGCAGCCGGAAATGTGGATCAAGGCTAACCCTAACCTTCATGTTTCCGTTGATGCCGCGAAGCTGGAATCCACCATCCAGAAAGCGCGGGGTATACCGTCACAATGGGTGGAGATGCTGACCAAGCGTTTCAATATCTGGTGTCAGGGTTCCACACCGTGGATGGGGGCTGGTGCATGGGATGCCTGTGCACTCGATTATGCCGAAGAAGATCTGGCAGGGATGGAGTGTTACGCCGGATTTGACCTGTCCTCGACCAGCGATATTACCAGTGTGAGTTACGCTTTCCCGTTTGAACGCGAGATTAGGCTTCTTACCCGGCACTATCTGCCCGAAGCGCAGCTACTTAACGTTGCTAACAAAAACCGCGCCATCTATCGCCAGTGGGTAAAAGCGGGCTGGATACGAACCACCCCCGGCGACTGTATCGACTATGACCGCATCCGTGACGATATCCTGCGCGACGCTGAAACATTCAATATCCGGCTGGTGGGCTTTGATACGTGGAACGCCACACACTTGCGCACCCAGTTGCAGGGGGCTGGCCTCGATGTGGAGCCGTTCCCGCAAACCTATCTCAAGTTCAGCCCGGTAGCGAAATCCTTTGAGGTGTTCGTTAACCGTAAGGTAGTGCGCCATCGCGGCGATCCGGTTCTGGCCTGGGCGATTGGTAACGTGGTGATGGAGTCCGACGCTAACGCCAACATTAAGCCCAACAAAAAGAAATCCTCTAACAAGATAGATCCTGCGGTATCAGCGCTGATGGCTTTCGGCACCTTCCAGGCTGAGCACGAGGATTTTGCTTTCGACATGAGTGATATTCACAAACAACGACTGGCGACATTTAACGGTATCTGACAGGAGATTATTTATGCGTGAAGCAAATCAGGAAGTAATGACGACCATTCGCCTCGGGGGGCAACTTGGTAAGCTTTTCGGAAAAGTACACCATAGGCTTATTCGAACCACAGGGGAGGCCGGTAGGGCACTTGCTGCCACAATTCCAGGCTTCGAAGATTATATGAGGTCAAGTCGTGAGCGTGGGCTGACATATGCCGTATTTCGCGGAAAAGACAATATTGGAAAAGATGAACTCGACTACCCAAACTCGGGGCGTGAAATTCGTATTGTGCCTGTAGTTATGGGCAGTAAACGTGGCGGTGTCCTTCAAACTATTCTTGGCGCTGTGTTGGTTGTGGTAGGTGCCATTGGGACATTTACATATTTTGGCCAAGCTCTTGGCGGTGCCACCTGGGGGCCATATACCATGCAAATGGGGGCGGCAATGATGGCTGGTGGCGTAATTCAGATGCTTTCGCCACAGACCGCAGGTCTCGCCAGTAAGCAGGACGCCGATAACAAAGCGTCTTACGCTTTTGGCAGCGTCACGAATACGGCAGCACAGGGATATCCAGTTCCATTGGGCTATGGAAAGCGTCGCATCGGCGGCGCCATTATTTCCGCAGGAATCTACGTGGAGGATCAGCAATGACAAATCATCCTCAGTTATGGCCGGAAGGTGAGACATTCATCCGTGAGGTGCTGATACCAACAAAGTATGAGCCTTTGCCAGTTTTGGTGACTTACACCGTCCCTCCCTTCGATGTTGTTGTCGCGACGTGGCAGAACACAGACCCGGAAAAGGCGTACTCACTATTTCGACAGTTCATTGTTGACTGGGATCAGCAGGACAAGCTCACTGATGACATTCTGATATCTTTTTTGGTGACGTTTCCCGGCACAGACAAAGCAATTTTTAATGGTTGGGCCGAGCACATGAAAGAACTGCTTGCTGCCAGCCTGGCTGTATTCGCTCACAGCACAAACTCCATCAACTGAGGCGAACATGCTTGATCTGGATAAATACGAAGAAGTAATAAAGGAAATGGCCCGTCAGCAGGGCCATGAACTAAACGGGCAGGATAGGCTAATTATTCGTACAAGGGTTGCTATGGCTTTAGCTGCTAAAGAGCGGCGCCGTCAGAGGATGGAGGTCAAACCGTACCAATGGCAAAAAGTTACACCGCCACGACGCTAGCCTTTCGATTTTTTTTGCCAGGTTTGGATTAGGAAAACAGCCATGCTACCAGCGAGATTTACGGCTAATAGAGCGTGCCGGTCAGTTGGCTTGGGCGGTTTTTTTCCTATCCCATGAGCATCACCATATTTATTTCGCAGCGTACCGAGACCATTAACCACTGATGAGCAGCCTTTGAGTATCTGTTTAAATATCTGTTCACCATGCTGATCAGGGGCAAGATTTAGTTCTTTTGACGTTAGCTTGTACAACTCACTCATATCAAGGTTTCGATCATAAGGAATTTTCAAATCATCCAAGATATGTTTGCAAACTGTTTCTACTAACGTGCGTGCTGCGGTTATAGCACCTTCTGGGTCTGTGCTTCTGCGGTCTAATGCTTTTGTCCACGCTTCATTTACGCCGCGCTCATCGTAACTTTTCAGTCCATCAGTGATATGAAAATCAGAAGGGATGGTGTTTGCCCCTTCAAAATAATCAATTAAGGGGGTGAACTCGGACGCAATGAAATTTTCACGTTCTCTGTAAGAAGAGTATGCGGGTTGAATAAAGCCCCAAAATTGCTTAAGGCTTCTGCACTCTCGGACAAATGCAGGCAGAAGATCTTTTAAAACTCCATTTTTTATGAAATGGGACCGAAGAGCATTGAAGTTATCGCTGTTTTCTCGCGGTCCTCCTCTGGCAACCTCGATTAAAAGATTCTCAAGATGCCTTGCTCTTTCCTCATCCGATGCAAATTCATTTAAAAAATCGTCCATCATACCTTCCATTTTTTTCCGGCTTTTATGACTGTAATGCCAAATATGGAAGGTGTTCAACTTCGTTCAATAAGGTTCGCTCAACTGTGTATCACAAGGTGTATCACAAGCAATAAAAAAGGCGCTATCCCATGCCGAGTAGCGCCTTTTTAAACAGTCACTTAGCTGATAATTATCAGTTCATGCCGTATTTTTTCAGTTTCTTACGCAGCGTACCACGGTTGATACCCATCATCAGGGCAGCGCGGGTTTGATTGCCGCGGGTGTATTGCATCACCATGTCCAACAGTGGCTGTTCAACTTCAGCCAGTACCAGCTCATACAGATCATTAACATCCTGACCATTCAGTTGAGCAAAATAGTTCTTCAGTGCCTGTTTAACCGAGTCACGCAGGGGCTTTTGAGTTACCTGATCCTGAGAGTTAACGGTAGAAACGGTCAGTACGTCAGAATTTACGCGTTGTTCGAACATAGTTCTGTCAGCTCTTTATTTCATTACGCAAGATTTTCGAAGTATGCCTCCAACGCCTCCAGCTGTTCGCTGGCGTCCTCTATGGCGTTGAATGTGCGCCGAAACTGGTCATTTGGAGCGTGCTCCTGGAGATACCAGGAGACGTGTTTACGTGCAATTCGGTACCCTTTTGCCTGACCATAAAAGTCATGCAATTCCCGAACATGCGCGCAAAGCAAGCGCTTTACCTCTGCCAAAGGCAGTGGGGCGAGCAGCTCCCCAGTGTCCAGATAATGCTGGATTTCCCGAAAGATCCAGGGTCTTCCCTGAGCTGCACGTCCTATCATCAGGGCATCAGCCCCCGTATAGTCGAGTACAGCTCTGGCTTTAAGCGGGTCAGTGATGTCACCATTCGCGATAATCGGAATGGAAACCTTCTGCTTAACTGCCCGAATACTGTCGTACTCAGCGTCTCCATTGAACAAACAGGCGCGGGTGCGTCCATGAATGGTCAGAGCCTGAATGCCACAGTCTTCAGCCAGTTGGGCAATTTCTACGCAGTTACGGTGTTCCGGAGCCCAGCCAGTGCGAGTCTTAAGCGTGACGGGCACATCCACTGCTTTCACTACCGCGTTCAGGATAGACTTCACCAGATCCGGGTATTGCAGCAGGGCAGAGCCCGCAAGCTTGCGATTCACTTTCTTTGCCGGGCAGCCCATATTGATATCAATAATCTGGGCGCCGCTTTCCACGTTGATACGTGCGGCTTCCGCCATTTCTTCCGGGTCACTACCGGCAATTTGCACGGTACGAATACCGGGCTCATCGATATGCACCATCCGCAGCCTTGATTTGTCACTCTCCCAAACCTGAGGGTTGGAGGACATCATCTCGGATACCGTTAATCCGGCTCCCATCTCGTAACACAACGTCCGAAACGGTCTGTCAGTAATGCCAGCCATTGGCGCTGCGATCAGTCGATTTCTGAGCTGGTGGTGTCCGATGCGCATGAGTTAAGAAATGACCATACTGTGACTGCAAGGCGGCGTATATTACGCATTTTTCGCACGAGATGAAAGGCCAAACTTTGACCAATCCACTGTCGCAGATCAATGAATCACAGCGAAAGGCGATAGGTGAAAATATTAATGATTTAAAATCATTGAGTTATATTAAAATGGCGAATTTGTGAACAAATATAAATTCGTCAAACTTCTCTGTTTTTCTTCACCATAACCCTGATTCAGCGGCATATCTTGCTGTTTTAATCGTCAAAAAAGAGGGTGAAAATGAGATCAGACTCCCATTTTCACCCTATGGAGCATTATGTTGCTGAATGCTTCGTGGCCTTATTGCCTGGTCGACGACTTACTTTTTCTGGCCGGTGATGCGGCACCATTCTTCTTTTTCCACCACAGCGTCGAGTGCGAAGGTATCGCGATAGGCTTCACAGACACTTTCAGCCTGGCTGGCGAGAATCCCGGAAAGGCCGAGCAGGCCGCCTGAGATCGGCAGTACGCTGATAAGCGGGGCAAGCTCACGCAAAGGGCCTGCCAGAATGTTGGCGACCACCACGTCCGCCTGCATCGCGTCAGGCTGGTCTTGCGGCAGATACAGTTCCAGGCGCTCAGAAACGCCGTTACGCTCGGCATTGTCGCGGCTGGCCTGAATCGCCTGCGGGTCGATATCGATACCGATCGCCTTTGCCGCCCCCAGTTTCAGCGCGGCAATCGCCAGAATGCCGGAGCCGCAGCCAAAGTCGATCACTGTTTTACCCGCTAAATCCAGACCATCAAGCCACTGTAGACATAATGAGGTGGTTGGGTGCGTGCCGGTACCGAACGCCAGGCCCGGATCGAGCATCACATTTACCGCGTTTTTGTCCGGCACATCGCGCCAGCTCGGGCAGATCCACAGACGTTCACCAAAGCGCATCGGATGGAAGTTGTCCATCCACTCGCGCTCCCAGTCTTTATCTTCGAGCTGTTCAATTTTATGTGCGAAACCCGCACCGAGCAGCGGATGTTGCTCAAGCATCGCCACAACCTCTTTCATGTCGGTTTCGGCATCGAACAGGCCAATAACGTCGGTATCACCCCACAGGCGCGTCTCGCCCGGCAGCGGCTCAAAGACCGGCGTGTCATGCGTGTCCTGAAAGGTAATGGAGACCGAGCCAGCCTCCATCAGCGCGTCGCTCAGGTCTTCGGCGTTAGCGCCAGTTGTATTCAGTTTTAGTTGGATCCACGGCATGGCAAAACTCTTTATTTATCAGTAGAAATCGTAGCGGGTTGTGAAACAGGCTCACCGAAACGGTTGCCGACCACAAACGCCAGTAAACTTAACAGTAACGAAGGCACAATCGGATGGAAGCCCAGGTACTGGATCTTAAACGTAGCAAGCACGGCATACAGCACGCCGCCGACGATCATGGCGCTCAGCGCGCCTGCCGCGTTTGCACGTTCCCAGTAAAGCCCCAGCACCAGCGGCCACAGGAATACGGCCTCCAGCCCACCAAACGCCAGCAGGTTCAGCCAGATGATCATCTCCGGTGGTCGCCAGGCGGCAAGCAGCAGCAGAGCGCCTAACATCAGCGTGATGACTGCCGACATCCGTTTCAGACGCGTCTCGTTTTTTAGCTGTTCCGGGCGGAGGTTGAGATAGAGGTCTTTAATGATCGTAGCGGAACTTTGCAGCAACTGGGCGTTGATCGTCGACATGATCGCCGCCATCGGCGCTGCCAGGAAGATCCCGGCGGCAAACGGCGGCAGCACTTTAACCATTAACGTGGGGATCACCAAATCCGGTACGGTCAGGTCAGGGATCACCGCGCGGCCCAGCGCGCCAGCCAGATGCATGCCGAACATCAGGATCGCCACCACAATCGTGCCGATGATAATTCCGCGATGCACCGCTTTGCTATCTTTATAGGAGATGCAGCGTACCGCCGTGTGCGGTAAACCGATCACGCCAAAACAGACCAGCACCCAGAATGAGGTCATAAAGGTTGGCGACAGAATATCGTTGGCCCCTTGCGGCGTGACCAGTTTCGGATCGATCGTCTGCAATGTCTCCACCGCATGACCTAAACCACCCGCCGCATGCACCACGCCCACCAATAGGACGATGGTGCCAATCAGCATTACCATGCCCTGCATTGTGTCGTTCAGTACGCTTGCGCGAAAACCGCCAAACGCGGTATACAGCGCAATGCTGATGCCAAAAATCAGCAGACCGGTTTCGTAAGGGATGCCCGCTGCGGTTTCCAGCAAACGTGCGCCGCCAATAAACTGCACGGTCATTGCGCCGATGAACGCCACCAGCAGGCTCAGGCTTGCCAGCCAGACCAGCAGACGACTCTGGTAGCGGGCGAACAGCATATCGTTGAGCGTCACTGCATTGTAGCGCCGCGCCAGAATGGCGAATTTCTTGCCAAGAATACCCAGCGAAAGCCAGACAGCGGGCAACTGGATCATCGCCAGCAGCACCCAACCCAGCCCGTATTTATAGGCAGCGCCTGGGCCGCCGATAAAGGAACTGGCGCTGATGTAGGTCGCGGTTAACGTCATTGCCAGTACTATGCCGCCCATCGAACGGCTGCCGAGAAAATACTCGTTCAGAAAGGTGCCGTTAGTCCTTTTGCGCATGGCGTACACAGACAGGCCAAACACCACTAACAGATAAGCGACAAGGGGAAGAATGACTTCAGGCTGCATCATCGTCCTCCAGGGGAATATCGCGATAAATAAACTTCACCATCGCCCAGCACAGCAGAATAAAAACCAGCGGCGTTAACAGGCAGGCCATTTCAAACCAGTGAGGTAATCCGGTAAACCCGACCGTTGAATCTGGTAAGTAAGCAGTCACCAACCATGCGGCGAGGTAGAGGAGGGTCAGCCACAGCGCCCAGCGCGCTTCTTTGTGGGCCTGAACAAAACGTTTGTCCATTTTGTGTCCCATGTGGATAAAGAAAGCGGGGATTGTACCTTATGGATAGTCAGCGATCCCCTGAAATAAAAAAGGCCGGAAAATCCGGCCTTTTACATGACAAGTCACCCAGTCTTACTTTTCGTTCAGACCGAGTTTCTTCTCCAGGTAGTGGATGTTAGTGCCACCCTGCTGGAATTTTTCATCGCTCATGATGCGCATCTGCAGATCCACGTTGGTTTTGATACCGTCAATGATCAGCTCCTGCAACGCATTTTTCATACGCGCAATTGCCACATCACGGTTCTCACCAAAGCAAATCAGCTTGCCGATCATTGAGTCATAGTACGGCGGTACGGTGTAACCGGCGTAGATATGTGATTCCCAGCGCACGCCAAAACCGCCTGGCGCATGGAAACGGGTAATTTTACCCGGGCTCGGCAGGAAGGTGTTCGGATCTTCGGCGTTGATACGGCACTCTACCGCATGGCCTTTCACCACAACTTCTTCCTGTTTGATGGAAAGTGGCTGACCGGCAGCGATACGCAACTGCTCTTTGATCAGGTCCACGCCAGTGATCATTTCGGTCACCGGATGTTCCACCTGGATACGGGTGTTCATTTCGATGAAATAGAACTCGCCATTTTCGAACAGGAACTCAAACGTACCTGCTCCACGGTAACCGATATCCACACAGGCTTTGGAGCAACGCTCACCGATATAGCGGCGCAGTTCCGGGGTGATGCCCGGAGCCGGTGCTTCTTCGACAACCTTCTGGTGACGACGCTGCATGGAGCAGTCACGTTCAGCCAGATAAATGGCGTTACCCTGGCCATCAGCCAGTACCTGGATCTCGATATGACGAGGATTTTCCAGGTATTTTTCCATGTACACCATGTCATTGTTGAACGCCGCTTTGGCCTCAGCTTTGGTCATGGCAATGGACTGTGCCAGTTCAGCGTCACCGCGAACGACACGCATACCGCGACCGCCGCCGCCGCCGGACGCCTTGATGATAACCGGGTAGCCAATGCGTTTGGCATGCGCGCGGTTGACATCCATATCGTCGCCCAGCGGGCCGTCGGAGCCCGGTACGGTCGGTACGCCCGCTTTCTTCATCGCGGTAATGGCAGACACTTTGTCGCCCATCAGGCGAATAGTATCGGCTTTCGGGCCGATGAAGATAAAGCCGGACTGCTCAACCTGCTCGGCAAAGTTGGCGTTCTCTGAAAGGAAACCATAACCGGGGTGAATCGCCACCGCGCCAGTGATTTCCGCCGCGCTGATGATAGCCGGGATGTTCAGGTAGCTTTTTACGGACGGAGCCGGGCCAATACAGACCGTCTCATCCGCCAGGAGTACGTGTTTTAAATCGCGGTCCGCAGTCGAATGCACGGCGACAGTCTTGATACCCAGTTCTTTACAGGCACGAAGAATACGCAGTGCAATCTCGCCGCGGTTGGCGATGACAATTTTATCCAGCATGTGCGCCTCGTTATTCGATGACGACCAGCGGCTCGTCAAACTCTACCGGCTGGCCACTTTCAACCAGAATGGCTTTCACTACGCCCGCTTTGTCGGCTTCGATCTGGTTCATCATTTTCATGGCTTCAACGATGCACAGGGTATCGCCGACATTGACTTTCTGGCCGACTTCACAGAACGCTTTAGCGTCCGGGCTCGGCGTGCGGTAGAAGGTCCCGACCATCGGGGAACGTACGATGTGACCACTGATTTGCGCAGCCGCAGGTTCTGCTGCCGTAGCCGGAGCTGCGGGAGCGACTGCGCCAGAAAGCGCAGGGGCTGGCTGCTGCATAACCGGAGCCGCATAAGCTTGCTGCATCACCGGGAAGCCCGTGTTCACCGGTGCGCGGCTGATGCGTACAGACTCTTCGCCTTCAGAAATTTCCAGTTCAGCGATGCCTGATTCTTCAACCAGTTCGATCAGTTTTTTAATCTTACGAATATCCATGAGTGGGTTCCGTACTCTTGTTTAGTTTGATTGTGACAGGCGTGTTACCGCCGTCTGTAAAGCGTATGTACAACTGCCAGCATAAGGTCCGAAGACCACGCCAGTAGCGATTTCGGAGAGCCAGGAATGATGGCGAGATGGTTCGTGCGCATGCATATTGCTCAGAGTGAACTCAGTAAAGTCGAAGGGTGCCATAGGTTTCCGACTTGCGTGCTCCCGGCATGTTAAGATTGGGGCCGTTTAAAAGCAAAATGCGCAACTTGCCAGCCATCGTGCTGCTATCTCCTGCAATTTTCCGGTAAAAAACAAAATATACCTTCATTGCGTGGTTGTCACCTTTTTGGACCTTAAAAAGCCCGCCAGGCAAAACCAAAGTCGCACATTATAACTATTTCGTAGCATTTCGCAGCTAAATACTGGTCTTATCAGGGAAGATTATCAACCGCATTTGGTTTTATCCCTGCGATTGATAATGGAACTGCGGAGGAGTGCACATATCGAAACTTTAGCGCCACCACTGGCGGAACTTCTTGTATCGCCACGCTAATAGCCCGAATGCAGCGGCTGCATAAAGGAGCGGCAACGGCGATAATATCTTCACTGACCACAGGTAATGGATAGGGGCCAGGATCGCGACGAGATAGACGAAGTTATGCAATTGTTGCCATCGTTTACCCATTTTTCGCTGTGCCCACTGGGTAGATGTCGCTGCCAGGGCCAGCAGGATAAGCCAGCTCACAATTCCTAACATTAAATAGGGGCGCGTTGTCAGCTCCCGGCCAAGCAGAACCAGATTGTTGATCCCCAGTTCCAGCAGCGCGTAACTGGTCAGATGCAATGTTGCCCATGCAAAACACCATAATCCCAGTAAACGACGGGTGCGAATAAGCAACGGTTGTTTAGCGTAACGCGCCAGTGGCGCAACCAGCAAGCCTGCCAGTAAAAATTTCAGCGCCATTCTGCCGGTAAAATGCTGAATGTCTTTTGCCGGGTCGGCACTAAAATACCCCTGCGACGATGCCCAGAACAACCAGACAAACGGCAGAAAACCTGCCAGGTGCAGCAATACTTTAAGCCAGACAATCTGTTTTGCTGTTAAACGCACTCAAAAATTCTCCCGCAGATCCAAACCACGATAAAGGGACGCCACTTCATCCGCATAGCCGTTAAAGAGAAGCGTAGGCTGGCGTTTTACATCCAGCACGCCGCCGGATCCGATAAAGCGCTCGGTTGCCTGTGACCAGCGAGGATGGTCGACATGCGGATTTACATTGGCAAAAAAACCGTACTCATTTGGCGCCGCAAGGTTCCAGGTGGTGGGGGGACGCTCTTTCGTTAGCTTAATACTGACTATCGACTTAATGCCTTTAAAGCCGTATTTCCACGGGACGGTCAGGCGGATCGGCGCGCCATTTTGTGGCGGCAGCGCTTTACCATAAACGCCAACCGACAATAATGTGAGGGGATGCATCGCTTCATCTATACGTAACCCTTCTACGTAAGGATATTCCAGACCGCCGCCAATGAAGCGATCCTTCTGACCGGGCATCTCATCGGGGGCATAGAGGGTTTGAAAAGCCACATATTTAGCGTTGCTGGTGGGCTCGACCAGCGACAGCAGCTTATGCAGCGGAAAGCCGGTCCATGGAATCACCATCGACCAGGCTTCAACACAACGCATGCGGTAGATGCGCTCTTCCAGCGGGAAACGCGTGGTAAGCGCGTCATAATCAAGCGTAAGAGGTTTGGCTACTTCACCGTCAATTTTGAGCGTCCATGGATTGGTTTTCATGCTTCCCGCGTTAGCCGCGGGATCGGCTTTATCCAGCCCAAACTCATAAAAATTGTTATAGCCCGTCACTTTATCTTCGGGCGTTAATGTCAGCGTGTTTTGCCACTGAGCCGGTTTACTGAACTGGAGTGGTTTGCCGGGCTGGGCTTTAGGCCGATCATTTCCTTTAAACCAGTCAAGCAGATCGGCGCGCGCAGTGGGAGACAGGCTCAGGGCAGCGGCGCTAATGCCCAGCGTTTTCAGGATCTGGCGACGTCGCAGCATAAAAACGGATTCGGCGGTGACATCGGATTCAGTAAGTTTTTTCTTGTGCATAAATTTCCCCCTTTTTATTACTTGTAGCACGGCGAATATGGGGGCGGGGGATTATCACGAAAAATTGAAATCTGGCCGTTTACTGCCTGCAGGTGGCCTTTGCTCCCCTGGATGATTGGCAAATAAATTCTGAGGGCTATACTCGCATAGTTGTATGCAATACTGATTGCCAGAAGCGTCAGGCCTGCTAGTATGCCGGGCTCGTTTTTCAAGTTAGCGCTTACTTTGTTTTCAGGGTTTGCCGCGTCTCGTTCTTTTACACTACGGAGTTAACACAAGGATGCGATTAACGACGAAATTCTCAGCTTTTGTGACGCTACTAACGGGCCTGGCAATATTTGTCACCCTGTTTGGCTGCTCACTGAGCTTTTACAACGCCATTCAGTCGAAGGTGATTAACCGCGTTGAATCGGTTGCGGCGGTGGTCGATACCCGTTTGATTTTTATGTCTCCTTCGGCCATCTCATCCCATCTGGATGAACTTATGGTGCCAGTGGACATTGTGGGGATTGAGGTACGTCAGGGAAAGCAAACCGTTCTGCAGCACACCCGCAAAAGCAGTTATCGCCCCGCCGGGAGTAATTACCAGTATCGTGAATTAGAGATTAACTCCCTTAAAAATCCGGGCATGACCATCACGCTGGTCTATCAGGACCCGATGGCTAACTATTTCCGTTCTCTCTTAACCACCGTACCGCTGACGCTGGCGATCGGTTTTATGGTCCTGATTATTTTCCTCTCTGTACGCTGGCTGCGCCGACAGCTCTCGGGGCAGGAATTACTCGAACTTCGCTCCACCCGCATTCTTAATGGGGAGCGCGGGGCCCAGGCGCGCGGTTCTATTTATGAATGGCCATCCCGCGCCAGTAGCGCGCTGGATGTTCTGCTCTCAGAGATCCAGTTTGCCAGCGATCAGCGCAGCCATATCGATACGCTGATCCGCTCCTACGCCGCCCAGGATACCAAAACCGGGCTCAATAACCGTCTGTTCTTTGATAATCAACTGGCCACATTGCTTGAGGATCAGGAGAAAGTCGGCGCGCACGGCGTTGTCATGATGATCCGGTTACCCGATTTTGAATTACTGCGCGATAGCTGGGGGCGCCCGGCCGTCGAAGAGCATCTGTTTATGCTCATCAACCTGTTATCAACATTTATTATGCGTTATCCCGGCGCGCTGCTGGCGCGCTACCACCGCAGCGACTTTACCGTGCTGTTACCGCACCGCACATTAAAAGAAGCGGAAAGTATCGCCGGGCAGATTTTAAAGGCCGTGGATGGCCTGCAGCCCAGCAAAATGCTCGATCGTGAAGATATGATGCACATTGGCATTTGCGCCTGGCGCAGTGGACAGTCGACAGAGCAGGTCATGGAGCATGCCGAAGCGGCGACCCGCAATGCGGTATTGCAAGGGGGGAATAGCTGGTCGGTTTACGACGATACGCTGCCGGAGCAGGGGCGCGGCAACGTTCGCTGGCGTACGCTCATTGAGCAAATGCTTAGCCGTGGCGGCCCGCGGGTCTACCAGAAGCCAGCAGTTAATCGCGAAGGGATTGTTCACCATCGCGAACTGATGTGCCGCATCTATGATGGCGACCAGGAAGTTATTTCTGCGGAATATATGCCCATGGTGCTGCAGTTTGGTCTGTCTGAGGAGTATGACCGACTGCAAATTGGACGCCTCATTCCTTATCTGGGGTACTGGCCGGAAGAAACCCTCGCCATGCAGGTGACCGTGGAGTCGCTTATTCGACCACGTTTTCAGCGCTGGCTGCGCGATACCTTGATGCAATGTGAAAAATCACAGCGTCGACGGATTATTTTTGAACTTGCCGAGGCTGATGTTTGTCAACATATCAGCCGGTTACAACCGGTGGTGCGGTTGATTAATGCGTTAGGCTCGCGAGTTGCTGTCACGCAGGCGGGTCTCACCCTGGTCAGTACCAGCTGGATTAAAGCGCTGGATGTCGAATTGCTAAAACTTCATCCTGGGATTGTCAGGAACATTGAGAAACGCACGGAAAATCAGCTACTGGTGCAAAGTCTCGTGGAAGCCTGCAAAGGTACGCATACGCGCGTTTTCGCCACTGGCGTTCGTTCCCGTGGCGAATGGCAGACGCTGATTGAACGTGGCGTTTCGGGTGGTCAGGGGGATTTTTTTGCTTCCTCCCAGCCGCTTGACACCAATGTGAAAAAATATTCGCAAAGATACTCGGTTTGAACTGCCGTTTAAGCCGTTTTCACGTAGAATAACGCGCGCTGTATCGTACGTATGGGGGTGTGCTTGCCTGCCCGCCAGATTGCCACAGCGCGAACGCTAGTTTTAACCTTTGACAGGTTACAAACGCAGGGCAAGGATTGCTCCCGCCATGGTTCATTCCTGAAGGAGTCAGGTTGTTTGTAACAAAGGAAACAAACTGCACTAATTTTCACCGTAGCAGATGATTTTTGCGCCTTGTCGCTGCTGCGTGTGGTTGGTAAAGTAAGCGGATTTTGTTTTCCGCCCCAGCTTTCAGGATTATCCCTTAGTATGTTGAAAAAATTTCGTGGCATGTTTTCCAATGACCTGTCCATTGACCTGGGTACCGCGAATACCCTGATTTATGTAAAAGGACAAGGCATCGTATTGAATGAGCCTTCCGTGGTAGCCATTCGCCAGGATCGTGCCGGTTCACCGAAAAGTGTAGCCGCGGTAGGTCATGAAGCTAAGCAGATGCTGGGCCGTACGCCGGGCAACATTGCTGCTATCCGCCCGATGAAAGATGGCGTGATCGCCGATTTCTTCGTGACAGAAAAGATGCTCCAGCACTTCATCAAGCAGGTGCACAGCAACAGTTTTATGCGTCCGAGCCCGCGCGTGTTGGTTTGTGTGCCGGTTGGCGCGACCCAGGTAGAGCGTCGTGCGATCCGTGAATCCGCTCAGGGTGCTGGTGCGCGTGAAGTTTTCCTGATTGAAGAACCTATGGCTGCCGCAATTGGTGCAGGCCTGCCGGTTTCTGAGGCAACCGGTTCTATGGTTGTCGATATCGGTGGTGGTACCACAGAAGTGGCCGTTATCTCTCTGAACGGCGTGGTCTACTCCTCCTCTGTACGTATCGGTGGTGACCGTTTCGATGAAGCGATCATTAATTACGTTCGCCGTAACTACGGCTCTCTGATCGGTGAAGCAACCGCTGAGCGTATTAAGCACGAGATCGGTTCTGCTTACCCGGGTGACGAAGTCCGCGAAATCGAAGTTCGTGGCCGTAACCTGGCAGAAGGTGTTCCGCGTGGCTTCACACTGAACTCTAACGAAATTCTGGAAGCACTGCAGGAACCTCTGACCGGTATTGTTAGCGCGGTGATGGTCGCACTGGAACAGTGCCCACCAGAACTGGCGTCCGATATTTCTGAGCGCGGTATGGTTCTGACCGGTGGTGGCGCGCTGCTGCGCAACCTTGACCGCCTGTTAATGGAAGAGACAGGTATTCCTGTCGTAGTTGCAGAAGATCCACTGACTTGCGTAGCGCGTGGCGGCGGCAAGGCGCTGGAAATGATCGATATGCACGGCGGCGATTTGTTCAGCGAAGAATAGTCTGATTCAGATTCGGGGCGAAGATATCGCCCCGGATTTGTCTGGCCTGAGAATACGCAAAGCCTATGAAGCCAATTTTTAGCCGTGGCCCGTCGCTACAGATTCGCCTTTTCCTGGCGGTGGTAGTGGCGCTCGGAGTTATTATTGCCGACAGCCGCCTCGGTACGTTCAGTCAAATTCGAACGTACATGGATACTGCCGTCAGTCCTTTCTACTTTATTTCCAATGGTCCTCGCGAATTATTAGATAGCGTTTCACAAACGATCTCGTCGCGCGATCAACTTGAGCTTGAAAATCGGGCATTGCGTCAGGAACTGTTGTTGAAAAACAGCGAGCTGCTGATGTTAGGGCAATATAAACAGGAGAACGCGCGACTGCGTGAGCTGCTGGGTTCGCCGCTGCGTCAGGACGAACAGAAAATGGTCACTCAGGTTATTTCAACGGTCAACGATCCGTATAGCGACCAGGTTGTTATCGACAAGGGCAGCGCTAACGGTGTCTATGAAGGCCAGCCGGTGATCAGCGATAAAGGCGTGGTAGGCCAGGTTGTCGCAGTAGCCAAACTGACCAGCCGGGTCCTGTTGATTTGTGATGCGACCCATGCACTGCCGATTCAGGTGCTGCGTAACGATATTCGCGTTATTGCCGCAGGCAATGGCTGTACTGACGATCTGCAACTGGAACATCTGCCAGCCAATACCGATATTCGGGTAGGGGATGTGCTGGTGACGTCCGGTCTCGGTGGGCGCTTCCCGGAAGGTTATCCTGTTGGGGTGGTCTCTTCCGTAAAACTCGACACGCAGCGGGCGTATACCGTTATCCAGGCGCGTCCTACCGCAGGCTTGCAGCGTTTGCGCTACTTGCTTTTGCTGTGGGGTGCCGATCGTAACGGCACGAATCCGATGACGCCGGAAGAAGTACACCGCGTGGCTAACGAACGTTTGATGCAGATGATGCCGCAAGTATTGCCTGCCCCGGATGCGATGGGGCCGCCTGCGCCGATCCCTGCACCTGCAACCGGTATTGCCGGGCCGCCGTCACCGTCTCAAGGCTCCCGGGGAGGCCAATAGTGGCAAGTTACCGTAGCCAGGGGCGATGGGTTATCTGGCTCTCGTTTCTTATCGCATTGTTGCTTCAAATTATGCCCTGGCCGGATGACATTCTTGTCTACCGGCCAAACTGGGTGTTACTTATCCTGCTTTACTGGATTCTGGCGCTACCGCACCGCGTAAATGTCGGCACAGGTTTCGTTATGGGTGCCATACTGGATCTCATTAGCGGATCCACGCTTGGTGTACGTGCGTTGTCTCTGAGCATCATCGCCTATCTGGTCGCGCTTAAATTTCAACTGTTCCGTAACCTGGCACTATGGCAACAGGCGCTGGTGGTGATGGTCTTGTCGCTGGCAACCGAAGTCATCGTCTTCTGGGCAGAGTTTTTGGTCATTAATGTCTCCTTCAAACCAGAAATTTTCTGGAGTAGCTTCGTTAATGGCGTGCTTTGGCCGTGGCTTTTCCTGCTTATGCGTAAAATTCGCCAGCAGTTTGCCGTGCAATAAAGGTTTTTATGACATCGATTTGGCTTGCCTCTGGTTCCCCGCGTCGTCAGGAACTGCTCACTCAACTGGGCGTGACCTTCGAGCGAATTATTCCCGGTATTGAAGAGCAACGTCGGGCGCAAGAAAGCGCCCAACATTATGTTGTGCGGCTGGCAAGGGAAAAGGCGCTCGCAGGTGTGGCGATGGTTTCTCGCGATTTGCCCGTGCTGGGGGCTGACACGATTGTCATATTTAATGGTGAAGTGCTTGAAAAACCGAAAGACTCCTCGCATGCTGCTAAAATGCTGCGACAGCTCTCTGGTCAGACCCATCAGGTGATGACGGCCGTCGCGCTGGCGGACAACCAACACCTGCTGGATTGTCTGGTGACAACCGAGGTGACGTTCCGAACCCTTTCTGATGATGATATTGCTACCTATGTTGCCAGCGGTGAGCCGATGGACAAAGCCGGTGCGTACGGAATTCAGGGGCTGGGCGGCTGTTTTGTCAGGAAAATAAACGGGAGTTATCACGCTGTGGTGGGTTTGCCGCTGGTAGAGACCTGGGAACTGTTGAGCAACTTTAACGCATTGCGCGAGGGAAGAGACAATCATGACGGCTGAATTGTTAGTCAACATTACGCCATCGGAAACACGCGTGGCCTATATCGATGGCGGTATCCTGCAAGAGATTCACATTGAACGTGAAGCGCGGCGCGGGATAGTAGGCAATATCTACAAGGGTCGGGTCAGTCGCGTACTGCCTGGTATGCAGGCGGCTTTTGTAGATATTGGTCTGGATAAGGCCGCGTTTCTTCATGCCTCTGACATTATGCCTCACACCGAATGTGTGGCGGGGGAAGAGCAGAAGAACTTCACCGTTCGCGATATCTCTGAGCTGGTGCGTCAGGGGCAGGACCTGATGGTGCAGGTGGTGAAAGATCCGCTGGGTACCAAAGGTGCTCGCCTGACCACAGACATCACTCTACCTTCTCGCTATCTGGTCTTCATGCCTGGCGCATCACACGTTGGGGTTTCTCAGCGTATTGAAAGCGAGGCTGAACGTGAGCGACTCAAGCAGGTCGTCTCTGAGTATTGCGATGAGCAGGGCGGATTCATCATTCGTACAGCGGCAGAAGGGGTGTGCAATGAGGATCTCGCCTCCGATGCAGCCTACCTCAAGCGGGTATGGACGAAAGTCATGGAGCGCAAAAAGCGTCAGCAGACCCGGTGCAAGCTCTACGGCGAACTGGCGCTGGCGCAGCGTGTGCTGCGTGATTTTGCCGATGCTCAACTTGACCGGATCCGCGTTGACTCACGTCTGACCTATGAGATGCTGCTGGAGTTCACCGCTGAGTACATGCCGGAAATGACCAGCATGATTGAACATTACAGCGGTCGCCAGCCGATATTCGATCTCTATGACGTTGAGAATGAAATCCAGCGCGCGCTGGAAAGAAAAGTGGAGTTGAAATCCGGTGGCTATTTGGTTATTGACCAGACCGAAGCGATGACGACGGTGGATATCAACACCGGGGCGTTCGTTGGCCACCGTAATCTCGATGACACCATTTTCAATACCAATATCGAAGCCACGCAGGCTATCGCTCGCCAACTGCGTTTACGTAACCTTGGCGGCATTATCATCATTGATTTCATTGATATGAATAACGATGACCATCGCCGCCGTGTCCTGCATTCACTGGAACAAGCCTTGAGCAAGGACCGTGTGAAGACCAGCATAAACGGTTTCTCTCAGCTCGGCCTGGTTGAGATGACCCGTAAACGTACACGTGAAAGCGTGGAACATGTTCTCTGTAATGAATGCCCAACCTGCCATGGACGAGGCACAGTAAAAACGGTGGAAACCGTCTGCTACGAAATCATGCGCGAGATCGTTCGCGTACACCATGCTTACGACTCGGATCGTTTCCTGGTCTATGCTTCTCCTGCTGTGGCGGAAACCCTGAAAGGGGAAGAGTCTCATGCGCTGGCTGAGGTCGAAATCTTTGTCGGTAAGCAAGTTAAAGTGCAAATTGAGCCGCTCTATAATCAGGAGCAGTTTGATGTGGTGATGATGTAAAAGACGATTACGTCCAGACGTTTGTTAACAAGGAGAGGTGCGTGAGGCGATTGCCGGGGATATTGCTGCTTACAGGTGCGACGCTGGTGGTGATAGTGGCGCTGCTGGTAAGTAGCTTGCGCCTCATCCTGCCCCATCTGGATAACTGGCGCCCTGAAATCCTGGCGAAAATTCAGGCACACACCGGTATTGTGGCCGATGCCAGTCAGTTGAACGCCAGTTGGGAAAATTTCGGCCCCATCCTCGACGTTCGTGACGTTAAAGCCACCCTCAATGACGGCGGCGATCTGTCCGTTAAACGCGTCACCCTGGCGCTGGACGTCTGGCAAAGCCTGCTACAAATGCGCTGGCAGTTCCGCGATCTCACGTTTTATCAGTTGGCTGTGCGCACGAATACCCCGTTACAGCGCAATGATGATGGTAAAGCGATAGAAACTGACCGTATCCGCGATCTTTTCCTTCGCCAGTTCGATCACTTCGTTCTGCGCGACAGTCGCCTTAGCTTTTTGACCCTCTCCGGCCAGCGTGCCGAACTCGCGATCCCTCAATTGACCTGGCTTAATAGCGATGACCGACACCGTGCAGAAGGCCAGGTGAGCCTGTCCAGCCTGACCGGACAGCATGGCATTATGCAAGTGAGAATGGATCTTCGCGATGACCGGGGCATCCTCAATAACGGTCGGCTGTGGCTACAGGCGGACGACATCGACGTTAAGCCCTGGCTTAATAAATGGATGCAGGACAACGTTGCCCTGGAGAGCGCCCAATTCAGTCTCGAAGGCTGGATGACCCTCAATAAAGGTGTGGTGGAAAGTGGTGATGTCTGGCTTAAAAAAGGCGGCGCAAGCTGGCCTGGGGACAAAGATAATCACCAACTGTTGGTTGATAACCTGACGGCACACGTCTCGCGTCAGCAGCAGGGCTGGCAGTTTGATATTCCCACTACGCGCATCACAATGGATGGACACCCGTGGCCGCAAGGCTCGCTGGCCTTTGCGTGGGTGCCGGCCCAGGAAGCGGGTGGGGAAAAAGATCAGCGTAGCGATGAATTACGCGTCCGCGCCAGTCGCCTCGATCTGGGTGCGCTTGATGGTATGTTGCCGATTGCCGAAAAAATTTCACCACAACTGGGAAAAGTCTGGCGAACAATGGCCCCGGAAGGGCTGCTGGAAAACCTGGCGCTGGATATTCCGCTACAGGCGACGGAAAAAACGCGCTTCCAGGCAAACTGGAAAGACATCTCCTGGAAGCAGTGGGAGCTGCTGCCCGGCGTCGAGAACCTTTCCGGTACGTTGTCTGGTAGCGTTGAAAATGGGCGCGTGACTGTCGACATGGCAAAGGCAAAAATGCCTTATGCCACGGTTTTCCGTGCGCCGCTGGAGATTGAAAAAGGGGTAGCGACCCTCGCCTGGCAAAACGATGAGCGTGGTCTGCAGATTGATGGACATGATATCGACGTGCAGGCGAATGCGATTCACGCCAGGGGCGATTTCCGCTACTTGCAGCCTAAAGACGACGAGCCGTGGCTGGGTATTCTGGCAGGCATTAATGTTACCGATGGCGGCCAGGCATGGCGCTACTTCCCGGAAAACCTGATGGGCAAAGCGCTGGTGGATTACCTGAGCGCGGCGATTCAGGGCGGGCAGGCTGATAACGCGACGCTGGTCTATGGCGGCAACCCACGGCTATTTCCTTATAAGCATAATGAAGGGCAGTTTGAGGTGCTGGTGCCGTTACGTAACGCCACCTTTGCCTTTCAGCCAGACTGGCCTGCGCTGAAAAATTTCGATATTCAACTCGATTTCATCAATGACGGCCTGTGGATGAAGACGGATGAAGTGGCATTAGGCGGTGTTAAAGCCACAAACCTGACGGCTGTCATTCCGGATTATATTAAAGAGAAACTGCTCATTGATGCCGATATCAACGGGCCAGGGAAAGCGGTTGGGCCCTATTTTAAAGATACGCCGCTAAAAGATACGCTTTCAACAGCCCTTGATGAGCTCCAGTTGGATGGTGATGTGAGTGCTCGCTTACATCTTGATATTCCGCTGGACGGCGAGATAACGACCGCGAAAGGCGATGTCGTCCTCAACCACAATAATCTGTTCATTAAACCGCTTAACAGCACGGTGAAAGATTTGCGGGGCTCGTTCAGCTTTGTTAACGGTAATCTGAAAAGCGAGCCACTGCAGGCGATGTGGTTTAACCAGCCTGTGAACATTGATTTCACGACCACCGAAGGGGCGAAAGCCTATCAGGTGGCGGTCAATCTGAATGGCAACTGGCAACCGGCGAAAACGGGCGTCATGCCGCAGCAGCTCAGTGATGCGGTGAGCGGCAGTGTGGGCTGGAAAGGTAAAGTGGACATCGAACTGCCGCACAGCGCCGGGGCGAAATATAACGTCAGTATCGACGGTGACTTGACGGATATCGCCAGTCGCCTGCCGCCGCCGCTTGATAAACCTGCGGGCAAAGCATTACCGGTGAAGGTGAATGTTGAAGGCAATCTGCGCAGTTTCGATCTGACCGGCAGCGCAGGCAATAGCAACCATTTTAACAGTCGCTGGTTACTCAACCAGAAACTCACCCTCGACAGGGCAATCTGGACATCTGATAGCCGCACGCTGCCGCCACTGCCTGAGCAGGCCGGTCTTGAATTGAATCTGCCGCCAATGAATGGTGCGCAGTGGCTGGGTCTGCTGCGCCAGGGCGTTGCCAGTAACGTCAGCAACGCGACGGCTTTCCCGGCCAGTGTCACGCTGCGCACTCCGGCGCTCACCCTGGCAGGTCAGCAGTGGAACAACCTGAGCATTGTCTCGCAGCCACAGGCGTCAGGGTCGGTTGTCGAAGCACAAGGGCGTGAAATTAACGGGACGTTTACGCTGCGCGATAACGCACCGTGGCAGGCTGCGATTCGCTACCTTTACTACAACCCGTCAGCGACAGCGTCGGATGACAACGATATCTCTTCGCCGTCGACGTTGCTGCGCGGCAAGACGCAGGTGGACTTCACCGGCTGGCCGGATCTGCAACTGCGTTGTGCTGAGTGCTGGCTGTGGGGACAAAAATATGGCCGTATTGAGGGCGATTTCGCGATCAACGGAGATACCCTGTCGCTGGCAAATGGTCTCATCGACAGCGGCTTTGCCCGCCTCACTGCCGATGGCGAGTGGGTCAACAAAATCGGCGGGGAACGTACCTCACTGAAAGGTACACTGCACGGTGACAAAATCGATTCGGCGATGAATTTCTTCGGGATTTCAACGCCTGTGCGCAATGCGCCGTTTGATGTGAACTATGATTTACACTGGCGTAGCGCGCCATGGCAGCCGCAGGAAGAGTCGCTTAACGGTATTCTGCGCACCCGCCTCGGCAAAGGGGATATTACCGATATCAGTACCGGGCACGCCGGGCAACTGTTGCGCCTGTTTAGCGTCGATGCGTTGCTGCGCAAGCTTCGTTTCGATTTCAGCGACACGTTCAGCAGTGAAGGGTTCTATTTTGACTCTATCCGCAGCGCCGCCTGGATCAAAGATGGTATTCTGCATACTGACGATACGCTGGTGGACGGCCTGGAAGCTGATATTGCGATGAAAGGGTCGGTGGATCTGGTACAGCGCCAGTTAGATGTCGAGGCAGTTGTCGCACCGGAAATCTCAGCAACGGTAGGCGTTGCGGCTGCCTTTGCCGTTAACCCGATTATCGGTGCTGCGGTGTTCGCCGCCAGTAAAGTTTTGGGGCCGCTGTGGAATAAAGTCTCCATTTTGCGTTATCACATCACCGGTCCGGTAGACAAACCACAAATCAATGAAGTCTTACGCCAGCCGCGTACAGATAAAAAGCAATGATTTGACGGCGTCGGCGAATTGCCTCAAGCTCCTTATATCACACTTTTTTTATTGCCCGATGTGGCGGCAACGACGAGTAGCAAACGATGAGTCTGAACCTGGTAAGTGAACAATTGCTCGCAGCGAATGGCCTGAATCATCAGGATCTATTTTCCATCCTTTGTCAATTGACCGAGCGCCGACTCGACTACGGTGACCTCTATTTTCAGTCGAGCTATCACGAATCCTGGGTGCTGGAAGACAGTATCATCAAAGACGGGTCATACAACATCGACCAAGGCGTTGGTGTGCGTGCGGTAAGCGGCGAGAAAACCGGTTTTGCCTACGCTGACCAAATTAGTCTGCTGGCGCTGGAGCAGAGCGCGCAGGCGGCACGTACCATCGTGCGTGAGTCGGGCGATGGGCGAGTGCAAACGCTCGGCGCCGTTGAGCATCAGGGACTCTATGCCAGCATTGACCCGCTGCAAAGCATGAGCCGGGAAGAGAAGCTGGATATTCTGCGCCGCGTCGACAAAGTGGCCCGTGCAGCGGATAAGCGTGTACAGGAAGTGTCCGCCAGCCTGACCGGTGTGTATGAATTAATTCTGGTTGCCGCGACGGACGGTACGCTGGCGGCGGATGTTCGCCCGCTGGTACGCCTCTCTGTGAGTGTGCAGGTGGAAGATGACGGCAAACGCGAACGCGGCTCCAGCGGTGGCGGCGGTCGTTTTGGCTATGACTGGTTCCTGAAAGATGTCGATGGCGATGTCCGTGCCGATGCCTGGGCAAAAGAAGCCGTGCGGATGGCACTGGTGAATCTCTCTGCTGTGGCGGCGCCTGCCGGAACACTGCCTGTGGTGCTGGGCGCTGGCTGGCCGGGCGTATTGCTGCACGAGGCGGTCGGGCACGGTCTGGAAGGCGACTTTAACCGCCGGGGCACATCAGTATTCAGTGGTCACATGGGCGAGCTGGTAGCCTCTGAGCTTTGTACTGTTGTTGATGATGGCACCATTGCCGATCGCCGAGGTTCCGTCTCTATCGACGACGAAGGTACGCCGGGCCAGTACAATGTGCTGATTGAGAACGGTGTGTTGAAAGGCTACATGCAGGATAAGTTGAATGCCCGTCTGATGGGCGTTGCGCCAACCGGTAACGGTCGTCGCGAATCCTATGCGCATCTGCCGATGCCGCGTATGACCAACACCTACATGCTGGCAGGGAAATCAACGCCGCAGGAGATCATCGAGTCGGTCGAGTTTGGTATTTATGCGCCGAACTTTGGCGGTGGCCAGGTGGATATCACCTCCGGTAAGTTCGTGTTCTCTACCTCAGAGGCCTATCTGATTGAAAAAGGCAAGGTGACGAAGCCGGTGAAAGGGGCAACCCTGATTGGCTCGGGCATTGAAGCCATGCAGCAGATCTCCATGGTGGGTAATGACCTGAAACTGGATAACGGCGTCGGTGTCTGCGGCAAAGAAGGCCAGAGCCTGCCGGTGGGTGTCGGTCAGCCGACGCTGAAAGTGGACAACCTGACCGTCGGTGGGACGGCGTAAGTTCGGTTTATTCCCGGATGGCGCAGTGCCGTCATCCGGGATCGCATCCTACAATCTCCGCCCCTGTACGCCCTGATAC
This sequence comes from Phytobacter sp. SCO41, assembly GCF_003073275.1. Lineage (NCBI taxonomy): Bacteria > Pseudomonadati > Pseudomonadota > Gammaproteobacteria > Enterobacterales > Enterobacteriaceae > Phytobacter > Phytobacter sp. SCO41. Next base: position 561,118 of record NZ_CP027225.1, read on the forward strand.
AGCTTCGCGACCTCGTTAAAATAATCCGTCAAATAGTTAATACACACCTGCACCTTTAGCGGCAGTTTGTCTTTTTCCGTATACAGAGCCCATACCGGACGCGGATCGGACTGATAGCGGCTGAACAAGATCTCCAGCGTCCCGTTATTGATCTCGTTGATCGCCCACATCAACGGTACATAGGCGATCCCGGCCCCGGCGGTAAGCCAGCGTGTCATGGTCATCGGATCGTTGGTGACAAAGCGGCCCTGGGGGATCAGGCGAGTGGAAATGCCCTCTGGTGCGATCAGCTCAAACTCATTATCTGGTCTGACGCTGTATTCCAGCCATGAATGATTAACAAGATCCGTGGGTTTTTCCGGAATACCGTACTGGGCCAGATAACTTTTAGCCGCGCAGACGACCATCGGCATCGCGCCCAGACGACGTGAAAACAGGCTGGAATCCTGCAACGCGCCCACCCGGATGACGACATCCAACCCGTCGGCAATCAGATCCGGTGCGGGAATGCCCGTCACCAGATTCACCGATAAACCGGGGTACTCTTTCAGCATCGCGGCGGTCATCTGCGCCAGAACATTGTGCGCCATGGTTGAAGAACAACCAATGCGCAGCGTACCGATGGGCGTGTTATTGAAGGCGTAAAGCTGTTCATGGACATCCTGCACTTCATGCAGCATGCGTCGGCAACCCTGATAATAAATTTTCCCGGCTTCGGTGAGCCCAAGGCTGCGTGTACTGCGGTTTAACAGCTTAACCTGTAGCTCATCTTCCAGCTTCGCCACCGTTTGACTGATGGAAGATACGCTCATTTGCAACTGCCGGGCCGCGGCAGTAAACGAGCCTTGTTCCACCACTTTGGCGAATACCGACATGCGTTTAAGTCGTTCCATTATTCACTCTGGCTTAAAAGTGATTTAGATCACATAATATAGATAACAGCATAACAGTTACGTTAATATACTATTCGCTGAATAATTAACGTGCCGATCTCGCCTTGCTTCCTGCTCCGCTGCGGTGCGTATAAGAAATATTGTCGCCTGCATTCTCTCTAATCAAGGTCAACATGAGTCTGTTTCCCGTTATCGTGGTGTTCGGTCTGTCGTTCCCACCGATTTTTTTTGAATTGCTTTTGTCACTGGCGATCTTCTGGCTGGTGCGCCGCATGCTGATCCCAACCGGGATCTATGATTTTGTCTGGCATCCGGCGTTGTTCAATACTGCGCTCTACTGCTGCTTGTTTTACCTGCTGTCGCGTCTGTTTGTTTGAGGTAGAAGTGAAAACACTAACAAGAAATTTCTTTCGTACCGCCATCACCCTGGCGCTGGTTATCCTCGCTTTCATCGCTATTTTCCGCGCATGGGTGTACTACACAGAATCCCCCTGGACCCGCGATGCGCGCTTTAGCGCCGACGTGGTCGCTATCGCGCCTGACGTCGCCGGATTAATTACCGACGTCAGCGTTCACGATAACCAACTGGTTAAAAAAGACCAGGTGCTGTTTACCATCGATCAGCCGCGTTATCAGAAAGCGCTGGAAGAGGCCGAAGCGGATGTCGCTTACTACCAGGCGCTGGAAAGTGAAAAGCGCCGTGAAGCAGGCCGCCGTAACCAGCTTGGCGTTCAGGCGATGTCCCGCGAAGAAATCGATCAGGCCAACAACGTCCTGCAGACAGTATTACATCAACTGGCGAAAGCGCAGGCCACACGCGACCTGGCAAAACTGGATCTGGAACGCACGGTGATTCGCGCACCGGCAGACGGCTGGGTTACCAACCTCAATGTCTACGCCGGGGAGTTTATTACCCGTGGTTCAACGGCCGTCGCGCTGGTCAAACAGAACTCCTTCTATGTTCAGGCTTATATGGAAGAGACCAAACTGGAGGGCGTTCATCCTGGCTTCCGGGCCGAAATCACTCCGCTGGGCAGTAACCGGGTTCTGAAAGGCACGGTAGAGAGCGTGGCCGCCGGGGTGACCAATGCCAGCAGCAGCAATGACAGCAAAGGGATGGCGACCATTGATTCGAATCTTGAGTGGGTACGTCTGGCGCAACGCGTGCCGGTACGTATTCGCCTGGATGAGCAGCAGGGGAACCTCTGGCCAGCAGGCACGACGGCAACGGTTGTGGTAACGGGGCAAACCGATCGCGATGAGAGCCACGACTCATTTTTCCGCAAACTGGCTCATCGCCTGCGTGAATTTGGTTAATCCCTATGGCTATGTTTTCCATCGCCAGCTACCACGTTCGCTTCGCCCTCAAACTCGCATGCGCTATCGTACTGGCGCTGTTTGTCGGTTTTCATTTCCAACTGGAAACACCGCGCTGGGCAGTATTGACGGCGGCGATTGTGGCGGCAGGTCCGGCTTTTGCTGCCGGGGGAGAACCCTGGTCGGGCGCGATTCGTTACCGCGGTATGCTGCGTATTGTCGGTACTTTTATTGGCTCTATCGCCGGTCTGACCATCATCATCGCCATGATCCGCGCTCCATTCCTGATGCTGACGGTCTGCTGTATCTGGGCGGGGTTTTGTACCTGGGTTTCTTCGCTCGTCCGGGTGGAGAACTCTTATGCCTGGGGACTGGCAGGCTATACGGCGCTGATTATTGTTGTGACGATCCAGAGCGAACCGCTGCTGGCCCCTCAGTTTGCCGTTGAGCGTTGCAGTGAAATCGTTATCGGTATTGTCTGCGCCATTGCGGCAGATTTGCTGTTTTCGCCCCGTTCGATTAAACGCGAGATTGACCGCGAGCTGGACAGTTTGCTGGTGGCCCAATACCAACTAATGCAGTTGTGCATTAAACATGGCGACCCTGAAGATGTGGATAAAGCCTGGGGAACACTGGTGCGGCGCACGACTGCCCTGGAAGGGATGCGCAGCAACCTGAAAATTGAATCTTCCCGCTGGGGGCGCGCCAACCGCCGTCTGACAGCGATCAATACGTTGTCGCTTACGCTGATTACCCAGGCGTGTGAAACGTATCTGATCCAGAATACGCGACCCGAATTGATTACCGACACGTTCCGCGAACTGTTCGATGAGCCCGTAGAAACCGTTCAGGATGTGCATAGACAAATGAAGCGGATGCGCCGGGTGATTGCCTGGACCGGTGAACGTGAAACACCAGTCACCATCTATAGCTGGGTGGGGGCGGCAACACGGTATTTGCTGCTCAAACGCGGCGTGGTGAGCAACACCAAAATCAGTGCGACGGAAGAAGAAGTCCTGCGCGGCGAAGTGGTTATCAAACCGGCATCGGCGGAACGCCATCATGCGATGGTCAACTTCTGGCGTACCACTCTATCCTGCGGATTAGGAACCTTATTCTGGTTGTGGAGCGGCTGGACTTCCGGCAGTGGAACCATGGTGATGATCGCGGTGGTGACGTCGCTGGCAATGCGTCTGCCAAATCCGAAAATGGTAGCCATTGATTTTCTGATAGGGACGTTGGTCGCCCTGCCGGTCGGTGCGCTCTATTTTCTGTTTATCATCCCTTCGACGCAGCAGAGCATGCTATTGCTCTGCATCAGCCTGGCTGTACTGGCTTTTTTTGCCGGTGTCGAGGTGCAGAAACGGCGGCTGGGTTCGCTGGGGGCGCTGGCAAGTACCATCAACATTATCGTGCTTGATAACCCGATGACGTTTAAGTTCAGCCAATTTCTTGATAGCGCGCTCGGGCAAATTATCGGCTGCGGGCTGGCGCTGATCGTCATTTTGCTTGTGCGGGATAATTCGCAGGCACGTACCGGACGGATGTTGCTCAATCAGTTTGTCTCGGCGGCCGTTTCGGCGATGACAACCAACAGCGCGCGACGTAAAGAGAACCATCTTCCTGCGCTCTATCAGCAGCTTTTTTTACTGTTGAATAAATTCCCTGGCGATGTGGCGAAATTCCGCCTGGCGCTGACATTGATCATTGCTCATCAGCGTTTACGTGATGCGCCTGTACCGGTGAATGATGAGCTTTCGGCGTTCCATCGACAGCTTCGCCGTACGGCTGACAGCGTCATCTCCGCCCGATCTGACAGCAGACGACGGCACTATTTCTCGCAGTTGCTGGAGGAGCTGGAAGTCTATCAGGCGAAATTGCAGCACTGGGATGCGCCGCCGCAGGTGACCGAGCCGGTAAAACGACTTACCGGAATGTTACACAAATATCAGCATGCCCTAACCAGCAGCTAGACCCGAAACCGACGCCAGAAGCGTCGGTTTTTTTATGGCTATACTTTACGGGAGCTTTTGTAAATCACAGATCAGGAGGACAAATGACAACGCAGGCATTGCAGGACAGCGAACTTTTCCAGACGGGCTATCTTGTCGATGGCGTCTGGAAATCGTTGGACACGACATTTGACGTACTGAACCCGGCGACCGGCGAGGTTGTCGCAAAGGTAGCAAAAGCCGGGAAAAAAGAGACGGAAGCCGCTATCGCCGCAGCCACCAGGGCTTTTCCCGCCTGGCGTGCGAAAACGGCAAAAGAGCGTTCCGCTATCCTTTATCGCTGGTACGAATTGATCATTGAAAACAAAAGCTGGTTGGGAAGGTTGATGACCACCGAACAGGGCAAGCCCTTAAAAGAAGCCGAAGGTGAGGTGGACTATGCTGCAAGCTTTATTCAATGGTTCGCCGAGCAAGCGAAGCGTGCTAATGGCGAAATTATCCCGCCGATAAAACCCGGATCGCGTATTTTTGCTACCCGCGAACCCATTGGCGTTGTGGCAGCGATAACCCCATGGAATTTCCCGATGGCGATGCTGACCCGTAAGCTGGGACCCGCGTTAGCCGCAGGGTGTACGGGCGTGATTAAACCCGCCAATAACACACCGCTCAGTGCCTTTGCGCTGCTGGCGCTGGCGAAAAAAGCGGGCGTGCCGGATGGTGTGCTAAATGCAGTTGCCGGGAATACATCGGAAATTAGCGATGCGATCATGGCGAGCCATGATGTACGCAAAATTTCCTTTACCGGATCTACCGCCGTCGGTAAAACGCTGGTGCGTAACGCGGCTGAAACCATGAAGAAAGTCTCCATGGAACTCGGGGGCAACGCGCCTTACATCGTCTTTGAAGACGCAGATATTGATGCGGCGGTAAAAGGGGCGGTTGCCAATAAATTCCGTAATGCCGGGCAAGTATGCGTGAGCGTTAACCGTTTTTATATTCATGAGTCGGTGTATGACACCTTCACGCAGAAACTGGCAGAGGCGGTCAATGCCCTTAAAGTCGGGAATGGTCTTGACGACGGTGTGGTGGTTGGCCCGCTTATTGAATCTTCTGCGGTGGATAAAGTACGTGAACACGTGGAAGACGCCGTCGCAAAAGGGGCGAAAGTTCTGGCTGGGGGTAAAGCGCACGCGTTGGGGGGGAATTTCTGGCAACCCACAGTCCTGGGGGATTGCAGCGATGGCATGAAGCTGGCGAACGAAGAGACGTTTGGCCCGGTCGCCGCCTGTTTTCGCTTTACGACCGAGGATGAAGTTATCCAGCGCGCTAACGCAACGCCGTTTGGTCTTGCAGCCTATTTCTACACCCAAAACTTATCCCGCGTATTTCGCGTCTCCCAGGCGATTGAAAGTGGGATGATTGGTATCAATGAATGCGCGGTATCTACCGAGCTGGGCCCCTTTGGCGGTGTAAAAGAGTCCGGCCTGGGGCGGGAAGGCTCCGTTCTGGGGCTGGAAGAGTTTATGGAAGTCAAAACCCTGCATCTCGGGGGATTATAGTGAAACGGGTGGCGTAAGCCGCCCGACAGGGCTGGATGGCGGACAATGAATACCTATACCTTCGATTTTGCTGAGATCGACACGCAAAGTAAGTTCTATCGCGAATTTTCCCGCCGGTTTGCTCTCAATGGGGCAAGCATTACCGATCTGGATTCATTATGGGTAGTGGTGACGGAAAAGTTGCCGTTACCGGTTGAAATTGAGTTCATTCATCTTAGCGAAACACTGCGGCGGCGTTTCGGCGCGCTCATTCTGCTGTTTGATGAAGCGGAGGAAGAGCTGGAAGGGCAGTTGCGTTTTAACGTGCGCTAATGCAGCACAAAAAAAGCCCCCGACAGGCGGGGGCAAGTCGTCGGAGTAGACGACGAGGGTTTATTTGTAGAGTTCCGCCGTTGCGTGCCAGGTATCACCTTCCTGGAGTTCGGTCACGTGGTAGGCTTTCGCGCCTGCCGCGTCCGCTTTAGCAGATAATTCGTCACGGATGCTCATTGGAGAACTTGCGGTTTGGGAAACAGAAATGGTCCCAATGGCCTGCATGTTTTGTGTTTGGTTATCGGACAGTTGGGTGGCTGCGCTGGCACCAAAAGAGATCAGTGAAGCTAAACCAAGGGCTGCGATGATTGCGTTACGTTTCATTGTCTTTCTCCTCAATACTCAACGGCGAGAAGGTTTATACCGCTATTTTTATGCCTGGTGCCGCTGAGTGATGATGACATAGGGTTGTCGGTTAATTATTTATACAGTTCAGCAGTGGCATGCCAGCTATCGCCGGTACGTGCTTCGATGATGCGATAAGAAGACGCACCCTGTTCTTCAGCTTTTTTGTTCAGTTCCGCACGCATATCCATCGGGGATGATGCAATGCCACCGACGGAGACGGTGCCTAATGATTGGCGATTTTGCGCCTGGCCAGCATCGATAGAGCTTGCTGCAAATGCGCCAAATGACAGAACAGAAAGGATGCTGAGTGTTGCTACAGTTGATTTGATTTTCATAATGCTTACCTCGTCGAATCTTAATTCCTGAGGGCTTTGTTTCGTGACCCTCATCACAAAATCAAGTATACACTAATAACGTGTAAAATTAATACTGAGCTAATTATTACTATTGTAAGTAAGTGGTAAAGAAACCTTTTTTTATAGTCAAAAAGGCATAAAAAACGGGTGATTTTGAGCGGGGTTTTATTTTTTAATATTTAAAATCAAGGGGATGTGTGATTTTGATTTTTTGTGCGAAAACATTCATTGCGTGAATGAAATGCGACAGAAATTCGCACATTGTGTTAAAGCAAAGGGGATCAGAAAGAGGTGTGACCCTAACAGAGGCACTTCCCCGGCACGAAACCGGGGGAAGGAATTAAAGCTCTTGTTCGAAGAGAACGAGGATGGCTTCGTAAAGTTCTTTGACCGTAAAGCCGCTTGCCGGGGTAGTGAAAATGGTATCGTCACCGGCAATAGTACCCAGAATACCTTCCGCTTTGCCCAGCGAGTCCAGTAAGCGCGCAATCAGTTGTGCAGCGCCTGGGCTGGTATGAATAACAACAACGGCGTCGTTGTAATCGATATCAAGCACCAGATTTTTGAGCGGGCTGGAGGTGGTTGGAACACCCATTTCGACAGGCAAACAGTACACCATCTCCATTTTGGCGTTGCGCGTACGCACCGCGCCGAATTTAGTCAACATGCGGGACACTTTAGACTGATTGATATTGTCAAAGCCCTGTTCTTGTAACGCCAGAACAATCTCTCCCTGAGAACTAAATTTCTCTTCTTTAAGTAGCGCTTTAAACGCTTTAACTAATTCTTCTTGTTTTGTCGAGCTTCGCATAAGTCACCCGTATTAAGGCCGTGAAAACTACATTATTATGCACATGGATGAATTTTTATGCAAATAATCTACTGTGGAAATAACTCAAATTTTCTTATAGTTCACGTAAATTTTATCAAATTACGTTATGGAACCTACTGTGTCATGTGTCGCAAATTCAAGCAAAAGTAAAATAAATGTTACTGAAATGATATTGTTTAGATGGATATCAGCGCTATATTGTAAACTCTCAATCTTAGTTGCTTGGTTTGCCGGTCCGACGGTCGTGAAAGCCCATTATAATATTTTAAAAGCGCGCCATGCCGCAGAATTTTGGCTGGTTCGTTGCCATAATTATCAGGGTGAATTAAGGTCGCCGCAATGGAGTAACAAAATATTTAGCTAACCATAATAAGGAGTTTATGATGAAAGTTGCAGTCCTCGGCGCAGCTGGTGGCATCGGCCAGGCGTTAGCTCTACTACTTAAAACACAACTGCCTTCAGGTTCAGAACTCTCGCTCTATGATATTGCTCCTGTAACCCCTGGGGTTGCTGTTGACCTCAGCCATATTCCTACCGCAGTGAAAATTAAAGGTTTTTCTGGAGAAGACGCAACGCCTGCCCTGCACGGTGCGGATGTGGTGCTGATTTCCGCGGGCGTCGCGCGTAAACCGGGTATGGATCGTTCCGATCTCTTTAATGTGAATGCCGGTATTGTGAAAAACCTGGTCGCGCAAATTGCCAAAACCTGCCCCAAAGCCTGTATTGGCGTGATCACTAACCCGGTTAACACTACAGTGGCGATTGCCGCAGAGGTGCTGAAAAAAGCCGGTGTGTATGACAAAAACAAACTGTTCGGCGTGACAACGCTGGATATCATTCGCTCCAATACCTTTGTGGCTGAGCTGAAAGGTAAGCAGCCAGGCGAGGTTGAAGTGCCGGTCGTGGGCGGACATTCAGGCGTCACCATTCTGCCGCTGCTGTCGCAAATTCCGGGTGTCAGCTTCTCTGAGCAGGAAATTGCCGATCTGACAAAACGTATTCAGAACGCGGGCACTGAGGTGGTCGAAGCAAAAGCGGGTGGCGGGTCTGCAACACTCTCTATGGGCCAGGCAGCCGCGCGCTTTGGCCTGTCGCTGGTGCGTGCGTTGCAGGGCGAAAAAGGTGTTGTTGAATGTGCCTATGTTGAAGGCGATGGCCAGTATGCCCGCTTCTTCTCTCAGCCGCTGCTGTTAGGTAAAAATGGTATTGAAGAACGCCAGTCGATTGGCAAATTAAGCGCCTTTGAACAGCAGGCGCTGGAAGGGATGCTGGAAACCCTGAAAAAAGATATCCAGCTCGGCGAAGATTTTGTTAACAAATAAATAGCTGCCGCCGTCTGGTACGCCGTTTGCCTCCAGAGACGCGCAAAAAAACCGGAGTTCATTGGGCTCCGGTTTTTTTATCGCTTTTAGTTGGTCGCTGGATATTCCTGGATCGTGACTTGTAGTTTCAGTTTCTTGTCATCACGCATCACTTCAACCGGTATTTCTGACCCGGGACGAATTTCCGCGACCTGGTCCATGGTTTCCAGTGCCGAGATCGCAGGCTTACCATTCACGCTGACAATAACATCATTCACCTGAATGCCTGCCCGGGCTGCCGGACCATCTGGCGAGACTTCATTAACCACGATCCCCTGAATTTGATCGATACCGCCGTTCTGGGTATGCATAGGGGCGATTTCTCTTCCGCCGATACCGATATAGCCACGGATCACCCGACCATCGCGAATCAACTTATCCATGATTTTCGTTGCGAGCTGGAAGGGGATAGCGAAACCAATACCTTCCGGTGTCTCGCCATCATTGCTCTTGTCGAAAGAGAGAGTATTGATACCCATTAACTCACCCAGCGAGTTCACCAGCGCGCCGCCGGAGTTGCCGTGGTTGATGGAGGCATCCGTTTGCAGGAAATTCTGGCGACCGGTTGGGTTCAGGCCGATACGCCCGGTGGCACTGATGATCCCCTGAGTAATGGTTTGCCCCAGGTTATAGGGGTTACCAATCGCCAATACCACATCACCAATGTGCGGTACACGACGCGGATTGATCGGAATCACCGGCAGGCCGCCAGTGGCGTTAATTTTCAGTACCGCCAGGTCGGTAAGGGAGTCTGACCCCACCAGAAGCGCCTCAAAAACGCGGCCATCCTGCAAGGCAACGATTATCTGGTCTGCATCGTTGATAACATGTTTATTCGTAACGATATAGCCACGCTGATCCATAATCACACCGGAACCCAAGGTACGAATTTCCAGACGATTATGGGATGACGTATTCATACTACGGTTATAGACATAGACTACCGCGGGCGCGGCGCGGCGAACCGCCGGGTTGTAGCTGGCGGGCGTTTCATCGGTACTGTCAAATTGCGTTGCGGTTAGCGGGTTATGCTGGCGTAGCGAAGGCAGGGCGGCGAGGATAATGCCACCAACCATTAAACCAATTGCAACCGAGCGTAAGAGCTTCAAAAACATGATGCAGGCGTCGTCATTAGGGAGTCGCAGCAGCATAGCACGAGTTTTCCGGACATCACATGCAGCGGTGATGTCCGGGATCGTATTTGCTTAACGTAGCAATAAATAGAGTGTTTCATTGCCGCGGATGATTTGCAGAGCAATTACCGACGGTTTGGTTTCAAGAACCTTACGCAGCTCGGCAATGGACTGCACCTGCGTACGGTTAATGCCAATAATGACATCGTCTTTATGCAGGCCTGCCTGAGCAGCCGCACTGCCTTTTTCTACGTTCTCAATATTGATACCTTTCGTACCGTCTTTGAGTTGACCATCACTCAACGAGGCGCCCTGCAGCGCCGGGGAGATCAGTTCAGCGCTGGCGGAAGACGAAGTGCTCTTATCCAGTGTGACTTCAATATCCTGCGGTTTGCCATCACGCAGGATGCCTAACTTCACTTTTGCGCCTGGTTCCGTCGTTGCAATGCGTGAACGCAGTTCGGCAAAGCTATTCAGCGGCTTGTCATTAAGGCTGACAATCACGTCGCCAGATTTAATGCCCGCTTTCGCTGAGCCGGAGTTCGGCAACACTTCGCTGACAAAGGCGCCACGCTGCACATTCAGGTTAAAGGCTTTGGCGATATCAGCACTCATCTCGGTCCCTTTAATACCCAGCAGGCCGCGTTTGATTTCGCCGAACTGAATCAACTGGCGAGACAGTGTCTGTGCCATATTACTGGGAATCGCAAAACCGATACCGACGCTGCCGCCGCTCGGCGCAAGGATTGCTGTGTTGATGCCAATAAGCTCACCGTTCAGGTTCAGCAATGCGCCGCCGGAGTTACCGCGGTTAATCGAGGCATCGGTCTGGATAAAGTTTTCCAGTCCTTCGAGGTTAAGTCCGCTTCGGCCCAGAGCAGAAACAATCCCGGATGTCGCTGTTTGCCCCAGCCCGAACGGGTTCCCCACGGCAACGACAAAGTCACCCACTCTTAACTTATCGGAATCGGCGATCGCGATTTGCGTGAGGTTGCTGGGGTTTTGTAGCTGCAACAGCGCAATGTCGCTTTGATCGTCGCCGCCAATCAATTTGGCCTCGAACTCGCGACCATCGTTGAGCTGGACATTGATTTTTTGCGCCTGGTTAATGACGTGGTTGTTCGTCAACACGTAGCCTTTTGCTGCATCAATGATGACCCCGGAACCCAACCCTTCAAAAGGCTGAGCCTGCTGCTGTTCGGGCAACTCGTCGCCAAAATATTTTTTCAGTTCATCAGGGACTTTCTGTCCTTGTACCGCCGTTCCTTCCACCTGCACGCTCACCACGGCAGGTAAAACTTTCTCCAGCACTGGCGCGAGGCTGGGAAGCGCTCCCTGGCCTGGAACCTGCGATGGCATCGCTGCCATAGTCTGGATGGGTGCCGAGAGAGATAACCCGACACTTAACGCTAACGCACTCAACAGCTGGGTTTGTTTCTTCATTGATGCTGGCTCTCGTAACCTGAAGTGAAAGGGAAAACGATGCAAAACAGTTTGATGTTATTGAAATTTCAATCGGGTAACAATGAGGTTAATGACTAAATGATAGCTGTGATTATAAAGACAAGACGGGCGCAACCTGTGCGCCCGTTAAAAATGCGGTAATAAAGTGATTATTTGCGGTTTGCGTTGCCGCGCAGCAAGCCGGAGGCACCTTCGGAATAGTCGCGAGGAATCTGTACCGGTGCCTGATCGTTGCCCGCTTCGGACTCCGCCAGACGGTTACGGAATGGGTTTTCCTCAGCAGACATTTCCGGCAGTAAGCTGCTGGAACTTTTTGCCATGTGCTGATAAAGCTGGCGGTAATCATGCGCCATATTGTCGAGGAGTTCTGCGCTGCGAGCGAAGTGATTGACCAGCTCTTCACGGTACTCTTCAAGTTCTGCTTTATTTTTTTCCAGCTCGTACTGCATTGCCTGTTGCTGGCGTAATTTCCGGTTTCCAAAACGCATGGCCACAGCACCAATGATGACGCCGACGACTAACCCAATTAGCGCGTATTCCCAGGTCATGTACTTCTCCCATTGTCTTATGGTTCCGTAGGGTAATAGCTGCAAGCTCCTTGCCTGCGCCTGATTATGCCACTATAACCGCTATTCGCGCAGAAGTGGAATCCCGACGCGGCATCGCGTAGGGTAGAACGACCTTTTTTTCGCCAACCCTGTGGGCAGGATCGATTTTCAAGGAATAACGATAACACCATGCAGAGCCTTACCCCGACATCGCGTTACCTCAATGCCCTCAACGAGGGTAGCCATCAGCCGGATGATGTGCAAAAAGAAGCTGTTAGCCGTCTTGATCTCATTTACCAGCAAATTGTGACCAAAGAACAATCCGCCCCGCAAAGCGGTGGCTTGATGGCGAAATTTGGCAAATTGTTAGGTAAGCGTGAGCCCACGACGCTTACCCCCGTACGCGGCCTTTATATGTGGGGGGGCGTCGGGCGCGGTAAAACCTGGTTAATGGACCTCTTTTATCAAAGCCTGCCTGGGGAACGGAAACAGCGTCTGCATTTCCACCGTTTTATGCTGCGTGTGCATGAGGAATTAACGCAACTACAGGGGCATAGCGATCCGCTGGAGATTGTCGCCGACCATTTCAAAGCCGAAACCGATGTGCTCTGTTTTGATGAGTTTTTCGTATCGGATATCACCGACGCCATGTTGCTCGGCGGGCTAATGAAGGCACTCTTCGCCAGAGGGATTACGCTGGTCGCCACTTCGAATATTCCGCCAGACGAACTTTATCGTAACGGGTTGCAACGGGCGCGTTTTTTACCGGCCATTGATGCCATCAAACAGTACTGCGATGTGATGAATGTCGATGCGGGTGTGGATTATCGTCTGCGTACATTGACCCAGGCCCATCTGTGGCTTTCGCCATTAAATGAAGAGACGCAGCAGCAGATGGATAAACTCTGGCAAGCGCTGGCAGGGGCAAAACGGGCTCATTCTCCAGTATTAGAGGTCAATCACCGTCCGCTGGCGACGCTGGGGGTGGAAAATCAGACGCTGGCGGTATCGTTCGCCACGCTGTGTGTGGATGCCCGCAGTCAGCACGACTATATTGCCCTCTCTCGTCTGTATCACACCGTCATGCTATTTGATGTCCCCGTCATGACACCGTTAATGGAGAGTGAGGCGCGGCGTTTTATCGCACTGGTGGATGAATTCTACGAACGGCATGTGAAGCTGGTGGTGAGCGCGGCGGTTCCGCTGTACGAGATTTATCAGGGCGAGCGACTGAAATTCGAGTTCCAGCGCTGTCTGTCTCGTCTGCAGGAGATGCAGAGCGAGGAGTACCTCAAGCGGCAACATATGCCATAACTGCCCGCTTCTCTGTGGGAGAGGGGCTGGGGGGGGGGGGGAGGGCATCAGACCGCACAGCCCCAACACCGAAAAAGCCTCTTCAAATCACAAATAGGGGTCGATCTTTGACCCCGACTTCTCTATAATCCTGCGACCCCACGTTACAAGAAGGTTTTTTTCCCAAAACTTTCTCTGCGCCGGCATAGGCTATTCGAAGGGGTAGGTTTGCTGGACAATGTCGTGTGAACCTCAACTGACTAAACGTTTGGGTGTTCACCAACGTGTAACTTATTATTTGGGTAAGCTTTTAATGAAAACTTTTACAGCTAAACCAGAAACCGTACAACGCGACTGGTATGTTGTTGACGCGACAGGTAAAACTCTGGGCCGTCTGGCTACTGAACTGGCACGTCGCCTGCGCGGTAAGCATAAAGCGGAATACACTCCGCACGTTGATACTGGTGACTACATCATCGTTCTGAACGCAGAAAAAGTTGCTGTAACCGGCAACAAGCGTGAAGACAAAATGTACTACCACCACACTGGCCACATCGGTGGTATCAAAGAAGCGACCTTTGAAGAGATGATTGCCCGCCGTCCTGAGCGTGTGATTGAAATCGCGGTTAAAGGCATGCTGCCAAAAGGCCCGCTGGGTCGTGCTATGTACCGTAAACTGAAAGTTTACGCTGGCAACGAGCACAACCACGCGGCACAGCAACCGCAAGTTCTTGACATCTAATCGGGATTATAGGCAATGGCTGAAAATCAATACTACGGCACTGGTCGCCGCAAAAGCTCTGCTGCTCGCGTGTTCATCAAACCGGGCAACGGTAAAATCGTAATCAACCAGCGTTCTCTGGAACAGTACTTCGGTCGTGAAACTGCCCGCATGGTAGTTCGTCAGCCGCTGGAACTGGTCGACATGGTTGAGAAACTCGATCTGTACATCACTGTTAAAGGTGGTGGTATCTCTGGTCAGGCTGGTGCGATCCGTCACGGTATCACCCGCGCTCTGATGGAGTACGACGAGTCCCTGCGTTCTGAACTGCGTAAAGCTGGCTTCGTCACTCGTGACGCTCGTCAGGTTGAACGTAAGAAAGTCGGCCTGCGTAAAGCACGTCGCCGTCCGCAGTACTCCAAACGTTAATTGCTTTCTGCGAAAGCAGAACGATTGGCGAAAAAACCCGGTTTCTACCGGGTTTTTTTATGGATAAAAATCACGTTATCCACAGTAATGAGTTGATTCTCTCTTCTTTTTCAGCATTTCCAGAATCCCCTCACCACAAAGCCCGCAAAATCTGGTAAACTATCATCCAATTTTCTGCCCAAATGCCTGGGATTGTTCATTTTTTGTTTGATGTTTAAACGAGAGTGACTGTGCGCGTGGGTGGGTTACCAACATCTCGCCGGTCAAAGTAAGACTGGTAGCAGTAAAAATACTGAATATACCTGGAGGTTTTCATGGCTGTCGCTGCCAACAAACGTTCGGTAATGACGCTGTTTTCTGGTCCTGTTGACATCTATAGCCATCAGGTCCGTATCGTGCTGGCAGAAAAAGGTGTCAGCTTCGAAATTGAGCACGTGGAAAAGGATAATCCTCCTCAGGATCTGATTGACCTCAACCCGAATCAAAGCGTACCGACTCTTGTCGATCGTGAACTCACTCTGTGGGAATCACGCATTATCATGGAATACCTGGATGAGCGTTTCCCTCATCCGCCGCTAATGCCGGTTTATCCGGTTGCGCGTGGTGAAAGCCGTCTTTACATGCATCGCATTGAGAAAGACTGGTACTCGCTGATGGAAGTGATCATGTCCAGCAGTGGCGCGCAGGCCGATAACGCCCGCCGTCAACTGCGTGAAGAACTGATGCAGATTGCTCCGGTGTTCGGCCAGAAGCCGTATTTCCTGAGTGATGAATTCAGCCTGGTGGATTGCTACCTGGCGCCGTTGTTGTGGCGTTTGCCGATTCTGGGTATTGAACTCAGCGGCGCAGGCTCTAAAGAGCTGAAAGGCTACATGACACGTGTTTTCGAACGCGATTCATTCCTCGCGTCTCTGACAGAAGCCGAGCGCGAAATGCGCCTGGGCCGGGGTTAATCGAATGGACTTGTCGCAACTGACACCGCGCCGTCCTTACCTGTTGCGGGCTTTTTATGAGTGGTTGCTCGATAACCAGCTCACCCCGCATCTGGTCGTCGACGTAACGTTGCCGGGTGTGCGCGTGCCCATGGAGTATGCGCGTGACGGGCAGATCGTGTTGAACATTGCGCCGCGAGCCGTGGGTAATCTTGAACTGGCGAATGATGAAGTGCGTTTTAACGCGCGCTTTGGCGGCGTCCCGCGTCAGGTTGCTGTGCCGCTGGCCGCTGTTCTTGCTATCTACGCACGTGAAAACGGCGCGGGTACGATGTTCGAACCTGAAACGGCATACGATGAAGACGTGGTCACGGTGAACGACGACGACGAAACCTCTCTGCCGGATGGCGAGACGGTGATGTCGGTGATCGATGGCGACAAACCCGATCATGCGGACGATAACGATCCGGATGATGATCCCCCACCACGCGGCGGGCGTCCATCGCTGCGTGTCGTGAAGTAACACAAAGGCAGGGTCAATCGACCCTGCTTTTTTTACGGCAGCAACCCCGGCGCCAGCCAACACGCGATCGTTTCGCGCATTACCTTCCGCCTTGTTACCAGCGCTTCCGGACGCTTAAGATCCTGCTGATAGATGATCGACAGCGTCGACTGGTTAATTAGATAGAAAAATCCCAAAGCCGACATTGTGATGTTTAGCTGCATCGCATCAATACCTGGGCGGATCGTCCCATCCTGCTGACCGCGTTCAAGAATGCGCTGGGTTATCGAAAGCCAGCTACTGTTGATGGGGACAATCGTATCCACTTCCTTAAGATGGCGCGCCTTAAGCTGGTTTTCACTGTTGAGCAACTGGATAAATTCCGGGTTCTCAAGGTAGTAGTGCCAGGTAAAATCCATCAGTTCAAGTACCGCGTCGCGGGCAGGCAGATGATCGAGTTCCAGTGCGGCCTCTTTGGTACGGATATCCTGGTACGCGGCCTGCAAAACATGGGTAAACAGCGTATCTTTGTTGTCGAAATAATAGTAAATCAGCTGTTTGTTCACGTTCGCCGTCGCGGCGATCTGATCAATCCTCGCCCCGTCAAAACCCTTTTCAGCGAACTCCTTTTTGGCTGCATCAAGGATCAGGCTTTTTGTGAGATCTGGATCATGCCTGCGCTTTGTTCTGGCTTCCCCTTTCATAGATCCTCCATTCAATTTATTGTTTTAATTGTAGTTTTAAATAAATCAACCAGTTGGTTGATTTTGAGAAGTCGATCATGAATTTAATTTTTCTCTCTTTCTATACTGCTTTTACAGTTTCAACTGTTTAGTTGAAATGTTTGGCACTCATCAGGGAGTATGCTCATGATCCATTCGCAACGTCCGGTAGCATTAGTGACAGGCTCGACACGGGGAATTGGTAAAGCGTGCGCGTTGGCGCTTGCCAGAGCCGGGTTTCACGTCGCAATCAACGGACGCGATAACGAAGAAGGTCGCGCCCGACAACAAGCCATGGTAGCGGAATTAGAACAATTTGGCATCGAAGCTCTGGCGTTACCGGGTGATGTTTCAGATTTAATTCTCCAGCAAGGGATGCTGGACACCGTTTTGCAACGCTGGGGGCGACTGGACTGCCTTGTCAACAACGCCGGGACGGCGGCAAAGCAGCGTGGCGATCTGCTTGAGGTCACGCCGGATAATTACCAATACTGTCAGGACGTCAACACCAGGGCAATGTTCTTCTTTTGCCAAAAAGCGGCGCGCGCCATGCTTTCGCAGGGTGAGCTTAATAATCAGCACCGCTCTATTATCAACATCACTTCCTGTAGCGCCCACAGCTTATCGATTTCTCGCGGGGAATATTGCGTATCGAAAGCAGCCGCCAGCATGGTGACGCAACTTTTTGCGCTGCGCCTGGCGGAAGAAGGCATCGGTGTTTATGAAATTCGCCCTGGTATCATCGAAACTGACATGACCAGCGGTGTGAAACCGAAGTATGACCAGTTGATCGGCGGCGGTCTGGTGCCGATGAAACGCTGGGGCCAGCCGACGGACATTGCCGTGGTCGTCGATGCGCTGGCAAACGGCAACTTACCTTTCACTGTCGGCCAAATTATTGATGTCGACGGCGGCCTGAACAAATCCCACTTTTAATTGCGAGGCACAGCAATGGCGACAATTTCCGTTGGCATCATCATGCATGGCGTAACCGGGCGGATGGGCAAAAATCAGCATCTGATCCGCTCCATCGTGGCAATTCGTGAACAGGGCGGCGTTGAGCTGGCAAACGGCGACAGGCTCATGCCGGACCCGATCCTGATTGGTCGTAATGAAGAAAAAATTGCCGCACTGGCGAAACAAACCGGTATCAGTCGTTGGGGCACGGATTTGGATGCGGCGCTGGCCAACCCAAACGATACGATCTTCTTTGATGCCGCCACGACGCAGGCGCGCCCCGGTTTACTGAAAAAAGCCATTGCCGCCGGTAAACATATTTACTGCGAAAAACCGGTAGCGGTCAGCCTGTCAGAAGCCGTCGAGTTATATCACTATGCAGAGCAGCAGGGCGTTTGCCACGGCGTGGTACAGGACAAACTGTGGCTGCCGGGGCTGCGTAAACTGCAAATGCTCAATCAGGCGGGCTTCTTCGGTAAAGTGCTGTCGGTTCGCGGCGAGTTTGGTTACTGGGTGTTTGAAGGTGATTTGCAGCCGACCCAGCGCCCGTCATGGAACTACCGTCAGGAAGATGGCGGCGGCATCATCCTCGATATGATCTGCCACTGGCGTTATGTCGTCGACAACCTGTTTGGCGAAATCAAAAGCATCAGTTGCCTGGGCGCGACCCATATTCCGGAACGTTTTGATGAGCAGGGGAACGCCTACAAAGCCACCGCTGATGACGCCGCCTACGCCACATTTGAACTGCACAATGGCACTATCGTGCAGATCAACAGCTCCTGGTGTGTCCGGGTGCGCCGCGATGACCTGGTGACTTTCCAGGTGGATGGCGTGAACGGTTCTGCGGTCGCGGGGCTGACTGATTGTCTGACGCAATCACGTGTGAACACCCCGAAACCTGTCTGGAACCCGGATGTTCGCCAGACACATGACTTCTTCGAAGACTGGGCGCCAGTACCTGATACCACCACCTATGACAACGCCTTCAAAGTGCAATGGGAACTCTTTCTGCGCCATGTTCATGGTGAAATCGACTTCCGCTGGAACCTGCTGGAAGGGGCAAAAGGGGTGCAATTGGTTGAACTGGCGCTGCAAAGCTGGAAAGAACGCCGCTGGGTCGATGTTCCGTCACTGGTGCGCTAAGGAGGCCGTATGCAACAGCCCGATCCACGTCGTTTATCGATGAATACCGCCACCGTCCGTAAGCAGTGGACGCTGGATAAGATCATCGACGGCTGCGCCCGTCATGAAATTCGCGGCATCTCGCCGTGGCGCGATCAGGTTCAGGCGCTGGGGTTAGAACGTACCGCGCAGATGATCCGCAGTAACGAACTGACCGTCAGCGGCTATTGCCGCGGCGGGATGTTTCCCGGCATCGATGAGGCGGCACGCCGTGCGGCGGATGACGATAACCGCCGGGCGGTAGATGAAGCACTGGCAGTGAATGCCGCCTGTCTGGTGCTGGTGGTGGGCGGCCTGCCGGGTGATTCGAAAGATATTGCCGGCGCACGTAGCCAGGTACGGGATGGTCTGGGCCGCCTGCTGGAGTATTCGCGCAAGGTGGGAATGCCGCTGGCGATTGAGCCGCTACACCCGATGTATGCCGCGGACCGCGCCTGCATAAACACCCTTGAGCAGGCCAACGATCTGTGTGATGAGCTCGGTGATGATGGGTTAGGAATGGCCGTCGATCTCTATCACACCTGGTGGGATCCAAAGTTTTTCCAGCAGATCGAACGCGCCGGACGGAAACGTATCCTGGGTTTTCACATCTGCGACTGGCTGGTGCCGACACAGCATCTGCTGCTCGATCGCGGCATGATGGGCGATGGGGTGATCGACATTCGCGCGGCCCGTCAGGCGGTGGAGGCGCTGGGGTATCAGGGGGCGCATGAAGTGGAGATTTTCTCCGAACACGACTGGTGGCAACGTGACCCGGATACGGTGCTCGCTACCTGCAAAGCGCGTCATTTAACGCATTGTTAATCAGATTTTGGCTGTATCTGATGTCTCGTCAGTCTTACCAGGTTAGTCGAGGGAATTATGAATACAGATACAAAAAAGATGATACTGGTGTCGGTGCTGTGTGGCCTTGGCTACATGATGTACTCCGTCGACCGTATGACTGTCTCCTCCGCCATTGGACTTATCGCGACGGATTTTGGGCTCGGTAGAGCCCAGTCCGGGATCCTGATGAGTTCATTCTTCTATGGCTTTATTGGTTTCTTATTTATCTCCGGGATTATCGCCGACAAACTCAGCGGCAAACCGGTGCTTATTCTTGGTTTAGTGATGTTCTCGCTCGCGACTATCCTGACGGGGGTGGCCGGTAGTCTGACATCGCTTATCTTTTACCGCGTGATGACCGGTATCGGCGAGGGGGTCTTCTGGCCCGCCGCATCGCTGGAAGTGGCCAACGTTACCACCGAGAAACAGCGCACCACAGTGATGTCCCTTTACTGGATGGGTTATCCGATTGGCGGCTTCTTCGGTACCTGGCTCGGCGCAATGCTCGGCCCGGTGTACGGCTGGCGCGTCGTGTTCTATGTCGCCGGGGCGCTGGGTCTGCTGGTAGCGCTGGCGTACGCCTTCATGGTGAAAAACGAGCCGAAAAAAGTGGTTGTCGCCACGACAAAAGAAAAAGTGCCGTTAAAACAACTGTTTCGTAACCAGTCCGTCATGCTGATGGCGTTCTATTACTTCCTGCTGCTGAGCGGCTGGTGGATTGTGTTGCTGTGGGCGCCGACCTTTCTGATGAATGTAAAACAACTGCCAATCAGTACCGCAGGAACCATTGCCAGCCTGCTGGGGCTGACCGGCGCGCTGGGGGGCTTCCTGCTTGGGCGTTTATGTGACCGTGGCGACTTCTCGCGTAAGCGTGCGGTGTTGATAGGCATCACGCTCGCCAGCAGTCTGCTGATGGCCGCGATGGTGCTGCAACTGCCGGTCTTCGCCGTGGTGATTCTGGTGTTGTTCCTCGGGCTGCTTGGTTATCCCATCACACCGCTGGTCCTCTCATTTACCGCCGAACTGGTACCGCCACAGCTTCGCGGCTCCGCCATTGGCTTTGTGATGAATGTCGGCATGACGGCCGGTGGGATTTCACCCGTCCTGGCGGGCTATTTCGCGGATAAATATTCCATGTCTGCCGTCTGGTTTGTCGCAGCCTGCGTGATGGTCGTCAGTTCGGTACTGCTGCTGGGGGTGCGTAAAGCACCCAGGCCAGTGAAAGAGATGGAAATATCCGGGCTGTCATCACGCGTTTAACGAGGTAAAACATGACCACAGCGATCCCGCAATCGATCCTGGAAGCGCTTACGAATGTCTCCATGCCGCGCCATGTCACGATGGCGCAGCCGCAACAGACGCTGGACGTGGCGGGATACCGTATTCCGCTCTACCACAGCGAGGCGTTAGTGATTGGCAGCGGCGCCGCCGGGCTGCGCGCGGCGGTGGAGTTGCGTCGCCGCAAAGTGGATGTACTGGTGGCGACCCAAACCTTGTTTTGGGGAACATCGGCCTGCTCCGGATCGGATAAACAGACCCTGCATACCGCCTCGACCAGTTTTCGTGGCGATAATTTTACAGCCCTCGCCAGTGCAATTGGCGCGGGTGGAGCGATGGATGCCGACACGGCGTATGTTGAAGCGGTCGGCTCGGTAGAGGCTTTTATCGGCCTGAAAAGCATGGGGCTTCCCTTGCCGGAGGACCGCTACGGCGCCGTATTGCGCTACCAGACCGATCACGATGAAGTGGGCCGCGCAACCAGTTGTGGGCCACGTACTTCCCGCCTGATGGTCAAAGTGCTGGCGGAAGAGGCGGTACTGCTGGGTGTGCCGTTTGTCGATCACGCGACAGCCGTACGTCTGCTCACCGAAGGGGAAGGAGAGCAGCGCCGGGTCGCCGGAGTGCTGGCCATTGTGAAAGGCGCACGGCAAGAGGATAACCCGTGGGGGCTATGTCTGATGCGTAGCGCGACTGTAGTCCTGGCGGCCGGTGGACCGGGTGAACTGTTCCGCGACAGCGTCTACCCGAAGCGCTGTTTTGGTTCGCTGGGGCTGGCACTGGAGGCGGGGATTGCGACGGTCAACCTGACGGAACATCAGTTTGGTATCGGTACGCGGCGCGATGAGTTCCCCTGGAACCTCTCCGGCACCTACGTGCAGAGCATGCCTTATATCTACTCGATAGATGCGCAGGGCCAGGAGCATAACTTTCTTGCCCGCTACTATCGCACCACGCGGGAGCTGGCCTCGAATATCTTCCGTAAGGGATATCAGTGGCCGATTCACGCCACGCGAATGCTGGATTTTGGCTCCAGCCTGGTGGATTTGGCTATCTATAATGAGTCGCAGGCCGGGCGCACGATCTATATGGATTTTAACCGCAATCCGCTGCCGGTACCGGGTGATGAACCCTTTGCCCTTGGCAATCTGGACGAGGATGTTTACCACTATCTGCGCAATAACGATGCCTGTCTGGAGCTACCGATTGCGCGCCTGCAGCGGATGAACCCGCTGGCCATTGAGCTTTATAAACATCATGGTCATGACCTGACAACACAGCCGCTGCCGTTTAACGTCAATCACCAGCATATGAATGGCGGGATTGCGGTAGATACATGGGGCCATTCGACGTTAAGTGGCTGCTATGCGATTGGCGAAGCGGCGGGCACGCACGGAGTAACGCGCCCCGGCGGTGCGGCGCTCAATGCCGGACAGGTCTTTGGGCTACGCTGCGCGAAGCATATCGCGGCGACGCCACGGTCCGCATCAGAGTCTCTTTTTGCCCGTGAAACGGCTGAGCTTTTGCAGCAGATCCAGCGTGACAGCAGCCATCCTCAGGCGTTGCGGATTGACGATATTCGTGACGAAATCCAGCAGCGCATGAGTGAGCGTGCCGGGTTTGTCTGTGATGCCGGGCAGGTACCTGGCGCTGTTCAGGCGGCCCGTCGACTCAATCAACGTATTGCGCAAAATGGGGTGGCAATAACCCATCCAAACCAGACGGCGTTTAGCCTCCAGTGGCGTCAGATGGCGCTGGCATCGGAAGCGTTACTGGTGGCGCTGGAAAGCTATATTGCCCGTGGCGGCGGTAGCCGTGGCGCACGGATGTTGTGCTCTGCACAGGGAGACGTCGCACCGCAAACACGTGAAGGGGTATTGTCTGAGTTTCGTTTCATCTCTGAAAAGGCGGAGCACCGACAGGAGCAAATACAGGTGACATGGCGCAACGGCGAGTTTGTTGTCGAGCAGCGGCCATTACGTACGCTTGATGACCTCTCGACGATCTTCTTTGAAAAGAACTGGCCGGATTATCTGACGGAGGAGATCTACCGACGTTAGTACTTTACTCAGGCTACGCTAGTGCGAGTAGCCTGGGTAAGCGAAGCGCCACCCGGGAATATTCCCACTCATCACTCGCCAACTTCCCCCTCTGGTGCTAACTTCGCCAGCCAGATATTCCTGTGATATGATGAAGTTGCTATCACATTTGTCACACTCCACTGTCATGAGCGCTATGAAATCATCAGATTCGCACGCTGAAAACACTGCTGAAAATATCGGGCGCACGCTGCGTCGCCGTCCGTTGGCGCGCAAAAAATTATCCGAGATGGTGGAAGAAGAGCTCGAGCAGATGATCCGCCGCCGGGAGTTTGCCGAAGGCGATGTGCTGCCCTCCGAGCGTGAGCTGATGGCGTTTTTCAATGTGGGCCGCCCCTCGGTACGCGAAGCGCTGGCGGCGCTCAAGCGTAAAGGATTAGTGCAAATCAGCAACGGTGAACGCGCCCGCGTTTCCCGCCCATCTGCCGATACCATCATTGGCGAGCTTTCCGGCATGGCGAAAGATTTTCTCTCCCGTCCCGGTGGTATTGCCCATTTTGAGCAGCTACGCCTGTTTTTCGAATCCAGCCTGGTGCGCCATGCGGCGGAACATGCCACGGATGAGCAAATTGAACGTCTCGGTAAGGCGCTGGAGCTGAACAGTCAGTCGCTGGACGACAACGCGCTATTTATTCGCTCCGATGTTGAATTCCATCGCGTACTGGCTGAAATCCCCGGTAATCCTATCTTTCTGACGATCCATGTTGCCCTGCTGGACTGGCTGATTGCCGCTCGCCCCACGGTGCCTGAAAAAGAGCTGCATCAGCACAATAACCTCAGTTATCAGCAGCATATTGAGATCGTCAATGCCATTCGCCAGCACGATCCCGATGCCGCCGATCGCGCATTGCATGTTCACCTCAACAGCGTTTTCGCCACCTGGCACGCGTTCGATAAACAGCAAAAATCCAGCAACTGATTGACCGATCCCTTTTGCGCGCTAGCGATCGTTTAGTGCGTTAGATCCCATTTAGCGTTTTCTCTCCCCGATGGCGATCATTTGAACTGGTATAATAGGTATAAAGGTATATAGTCAAAACGCACTCATGCAACAGGAGAAGATGATGACTGCTCAGTTAAGAGGGGTGATGGCCGCGCTGTTGACCCCGTTTGATGCCAGCGAAAAGCTGGATACCGAGAGCCTGCGCCGTCTGGTGCGTTTTAATATCAATCAGGGGATCGATGGGCTGTACGTGGGGGGATCCACCGGGGAAGCGTTCGTACAAAGCATTGCTGAGCGTGAACAGGTGCTGGAGATCGTCGCCGAAGAGGCGAAAGGCAAACTGACGCTGATTGCCCATGTCGGCACCGTCAGCACCCACGAAACCCGGCAGCTTGCGCAGGCGGCCAGCCGCTATGGTTTTGACGCCGTCTCTGCCGTTACTCCGTTCTACTATCCGTTCAGCTTTGAAGAGCACTGCGACCACTATCGTGCAGTGATCGACGCCGCTAATGGTCTGCCGATGGTGGTTTACAACATTCCGGCGCTGAGTGGGGTGAAACTCACGCTGGATCAAATCGACACGCTGGTTACCCTGCCGGGCGTGGGCGCGCTGAAACAAACATCGGGCGATCTCTTCCAGATGGAGCAGATCCGCCGGGCGAATCCGGATCTGGTGCTCTATAACGGTTATGACGAGATCTTTGCATCCGGGCTGATGGCGGGCGCGGATGGTGGTATCGGCAGTACTTACAACATCATGGGTTGGCGCTATCTGGGTATCGTTCGCGCGCTGCAAACGGGCGACATTGCCACCGCGCAGCGCCTGCAGGCGCAATGCAATGAGGTTATCGAGCTACTGATCAAAGTCGGTGTTTTCCGCGGCCTGAAAACGGTGCTGCACTACATGGATGTCCTGGCGGTACCGCTGTGTCGTAAGCCGTTCGCGCCGGTGGCGGAAAAATATTTGCCAGAACTTAAAGCGCTGGCGGCAGCACTGCAACAAGAGAAAGAACAACAACAGTGATCCGGATCTGTCTGTCCGGAGGCGCTGCGCTGGCCGGACAGACGGAGCCGCTCTTAACTCTGTCGGTCTACATAAGCGATGGGCAACGCCCATCGCGGGAGTATCACATGAGTACTGCTATGCAAAATATCCCGTGGTATCGCCATCTTGATCGGGCGCAATGGCGGGCTTTCTGCGCCGCCTGGCTGGGCTATCTGCTCGACGGTTTTGATTTTGTCCTTATCGCGTTGGTGTTAACCGAAATTCAGAGCGAATTTGGTCTGACGACGGTACAGGCGGCAAGCCTCATCTCCGCAGCCTTTATCTCCCGTTGGTTTGGAGGGCTGATGTTGGGCGCAATGGGTGACCGCTACGGCCGACGGTTGGCGATGGTCACCAGTATCCTTCTGTTCTCATGCGGTACGCTGGCCTGCGGGTTGGCCCCCGGCTTCACCACCATGTTTATCGCCCGGCTGGTGATCGGTATGGGGATGGCCGGAGAGTATGGCTCCAGCGCGACGTATGTGATTGAAAGCTGGCCCCGACAGTTGCGAAACAAAGCCAGCGGCTTTTTGATTTCCGGCTTCTCCGTCGGGGCCGTTATCGCGGCGCAGGTCTACAGCCTGGTGGTACCCGTCTGGGGTTGGCGCGCGCTGTTTTTCATCGGCATTTTGCCCATCGTCTTTGCCCTGTGGCTGAGGAAAAACATTCCGGAAGCGGAAGACTGGAAAGAGAGACATGCGGGTAAAGCGCCGGTACGCACGATGGTGGATATTCTGTATCGCGGCAAACATCGCGTGATTAACGTGGCGATGACACTCATTGCCGCGACCTCATTGTGGTACTGCTTTGCCGGTGAAATGAAGAATGCCGCGCTGGTGGCGATTCTTGGCCTGGTGTGCGCGTTTATCTTTATCAGCTTTATGGTGCAAAGCAGCGGAAAACGCTGGCCAACCGGCGTAATGCTGATGGTGGTAGTGCTCTTTGCGTTTCTCTACTCGTGGCCCATCCAGTCGCTGCTGCCGACTTACCTCAAAACCGAACTGGCCTATTCGCCTGCGACGGTAGCTAAGGTGCTGTTCTTTAGCGGCTTTGGCGCTGCGGTGGGCTGTTGTGTTGGCGGTTTTCTGGGCGACTGGTTGGGGACGCGCAAAGCCTACGTCTACAGTCTTCTCGCCTCCCAAATTCTGATCATCCCGGTGTTTGCCATTGGTGGCACCAACGTATGGGTTCTCGGTTTTCTGCTCTTCTTCCAGCAAATGCTGGGGCAGGGGATCTCAGGCATTCTGCCTAAACTGATCGGCGGCTACTTCGATACCGACCAGCGTGCGGCAGGTTTGGGATTTACCTACAACGTTGGGGCCCTGGGCGGCGCACTGGCACCAATCCTGGGGGCGCTGATCGCTCAGCGTCTGGATCTGGGTACCGCACTGGGATCGCTCTCCTTTAGCCTGACATTTGTGGTGATCCTGTTGATTGGGCTGGATATGCCGTCGCGCGTACAGCGTTGGCTACGCCCCGAAGCGCTGCGTACCCATGATGCGATCGATGGTAAGCCATTCAGCGGCGCGGTCAGCCACAGCGATGGTAAGAACGGGTTATTAAAAACGAAAGGATAACCAGACATGTCTCTGATAGCGAAAATGGATGCACAAATTGGCCGCCAGGGTGGGCTGGTGGTCTCCTGCCAGCCTGTTCCGGATAGCCCGCTGGATAAGCCGGACATCGTGGCGGCGATGGCACTGGCCGCCCAGCAGGCCGGGGCGGTGGCGGTACGTATTGAAGGCATTAACAACCTGCGTGCCGTCCGTCAGGCTGTATCACTACCCATCATCGGCATCATTAAACGCGACTTAACGGACTCCCCGGTGCGCATTACCCCTTACGCTGAGGATATCGATGCGCTGGCACAGGCGGGGGCAGATATTATCGCCATTGATGGTACCGATCGTATTCGCCCGGTTGCGGTGCGTGACCTGCTGGCGCGTATTCATCACCACGGGCTTATCGCGATGGCCGATTGTTCCTGCGAGCAGGATGGTTTGTATTGCCAGCAAACAGGAGCGGAGTTGATTGGCACCACGCTGTCTGGCTACACCAGCGAACACACCCCCGCAGAACCGGACCTGGCGCTGGTCACCACGCTCAGTCAGGCCGGATGCCGGGTGATGGCGGAAGGGCGCTATAACTCGCCCGAACTGGCGGCGCAGGCGAAGCGCCATGGAGCATGGGCGGTGACCGTCGGCTCAGCCATTACGCGGCTGGAGTACATTTGCCAGTGGTATTGCGATGCACTCCAGGAGGCAGCGACATGACCACGCTGGCGATTGATATCGGTGGCACCAAGCTTGCTGCCGCGCTGGTGGACGGTGACCTGCAGATTCACCAACGCCGTGAGTTGCCCACGCCCGCCAGTAAAACCCCGGATGCCCTGCGGGCGGCACTCCTGGCGTTGGTCGCCCCACTTGCCTCTCAGGCCCGGCAGGTGGCGGTTGCCTCAACCGGAATTATTCGTGAAGGTACCTTGCAGGCGATCAATCCACAAAATCTGGGTGGTCTGCTGCATTTCCCGTTGGTTTCGACCCTGACGGAGATAACGGGCTTGCCTGCGCTGGCGGTGAATGATGCGCAGGCCGCTGCCTGGGCGGAGTACCACGCATTGGGCGAGAGCATCGACGATATGGTGTTTATCACGGTTTCCACTGGCGTAGGCGGCGGTGTAGTGAGCGATGGTGTGCTGCGTATGGGCCATGAGGGGCTGGCAGGCCATTTGGGCCATACGCTTGCCGATCCTGGCGGTCCGCGCTGCGGCTGTGGGCGAGTGGGATGCGTTGAAGCGATCGCCTCCGGACGCGGTATCGCGGCAGCGGCGCAGGGTGATCTGGCAGGCTGCGATGCGAAAGCCATTTTTGCCCATGCGGCGAATGGGCATGCGCAGGCGCGCGAACTGGTTCAGCGCTCGGCGCAGACGCTGGCGCGCCTCGTTGCCGATGTGAAGGCGACCACGGACTGCCAACGTGTGGTGGTGGGCGGCAGTATTGGCCTTGCACCGGGGTATCTGACGCTAGTGCGTGCGTGTCTGGCCCTGGAGCCATCAGTCTATCGGGTGGTGTTAAGTGAGGCGCACTATCGCCATGACGCAGGATTACTGGGTGCCGCGCTGCTGGCGCAAGGAGTGAAAAAATGATGACAGGTGAAGTGGCGTCGCTCGCCCACTCGGGGTTGCATCCGGTGCTGCTGAATGCCTTGACGCTGGCACTGGATGCGCGCGTGCAGGAAAAGCCGCCGGGCAGTTACCCGCTACAGGGTGACGCTATCTTTATGAACATCATGCAATTTTCCACACAACCCGCGGAACAGAAGAAGGCCGAGCTGCATGCGCATTACATTGATATCCAGCTATTGCTGGCGGGTGAAGAGCGCATTTTGTATGGCATTCCAGGGTCTGCACGACAGTGCGATGACTGGCATGTTGAGGACGATTATCAGCTTTGCGCCGCGATTTGTGCCGGGCAGGTTGTCACGCTAACGCCTGGCATGTTCGCGATTTTTATGCCGGGTGAGCCACATAAGTCGGGGTGTATGGTGGGTACTGCGCAAGAGATTAAAAAGGTGGTAATTAAGGTCTGTGCCAGCCTGCTTACGGCATAAAAAAAGCCGGATGGTGTACCATCCGGCTTTTTCTTGCCTGCCCTGGATTTCCGGGAAAACCCTTATACTTCAAGCCAGTTGAGGATGCCGTCTGCCGCTTTACGGCCTTCGGCGATGGCGGTGACCACCAGATCGGAGCCGCGAACGATATCACCACCGGCAAAGATTTTCGGGTTGCTGGTCTGGAACGCGTTCTCGCTGCCTTCCGGGGCGATGATGCGGCCCTGAGAGTCCAGCTCGACGCTGTGTTTCGCCAGCCATTCCATGCTGTGTGGGCGGAAACCAAACGCCATCACGACCGCATCAGCCGGTACCACATGTTCGGAACCCGCAACGATCTCCGCACGACGACGGCCTTTGGCATCTGGCGCACCCATTTCGGTACGCGCCATTTTCACGCCGCAGACTTTTCCGTTGGCATTCACTTCGACACCCAGCGGCTGCACGTTGAACTGGAATTCCACACCCTCTTCGCGCGCGTTTTTCACTTCGCGTTTTGAACCCGGCATATTTTCTTCATCACGGCGGTAAGCACAAATCACATTGGTGGCACCCTGACGAACAGAAGTACGCACGCAGTCCATTGCGGTGTCGCCACCACCCAGAACAACAACGCGTTTGCCTTCCATGCTGATGAAGGGTTCGTCAGTCGATTCACCAAAGCCCATCAGTTGTTTGGTATTCGCGATGAGGAATGGCAGCGCGTCGAATACGCCATCGGCATCTTCGTTTTCCAGACCGCCACGCATCGACTGATAGGTGCCGACGCCAAGGAATACCGCGTCATAATCTTTCAGCAAGTCATCAAGCTGTACGTCACGACCGACTTCGGTATTCAGCTTGAATTCAATCCCCATGCCAGTGAAGATTTCGCGACGGCGGGTCATCACCTCTTTTTCCAACTTGAATGCCGGGATGCCGAAGGTGAGCAGACCACCGATTTCCGGATGGCGGTCAAACACCACTGCTTTGACGCCATTACGGGTCAGCACATCGGCGCATGCCAGACCTGCCGGACCTGCACCGATAATCGCCACGCGTTTGTCCGTCTGCTTCACGCCGGTCATATCCGGGCGCCAGCCCATCTCGAACGCTTTATCATTGATGTAGCGCTCGATGTTACCGATGGTGACCGCGCCGAACTCATCATTCAGCGTACAGGAACCTTCACACAGGCGGTCCTGCGGGCAAACGCGCCCGCAGACTTCCGGCAAGGTGTTAGTCTGGTGAGACAGTTCAGCGGCCTCAAAAATACGCCCTTCGTTGGCCAGTTTCAGCCAGTTCGGGATGTAGTTATGGACCGGACATTTCCATTCGCAGTACGGGTTACCACAGGAGAGGCAGCGATCTGCCTGCGCCTTGGCCTGGCCTTCCGAAAATGGCTCGTAGATTTCAATAAATTCAATCTTACGGATCTTCAGCGGTTTCTTTGGCGGATCCACGCGCTGTAAGTCGATAAACTGGTATACGTTCTGACTCATTGCTGCCCCTTACTGCGCCTGCACACGCAGCTCTGCTGCGCTACGACTACGATGACCCAACAGTGCTTTCACATCACTGGACTTCGGTTTAACCAGTGCGAATTTCTCCGCGAAGGCTGGCCAGTTAGCCAGAATCTCTTCGCCGCGAGATGAACCGGTATGGTGCACATGCTCGGTAATCAGACCGCGCAGATGCTCTTCGTGGATGGCGAGGTCATCGACGCTCAACACTTCCACCAGTTCCGGGTTCACACGTTTGCGGAACTCGCCGTCTTCATCCAGGACATAGGCGAAGCCGCCGGTCATCCCTGCGCCAAAGTTCACGCCTGTTTTACCGAGGATACAGACGATACCGCCGGTCATGTATTCACAACCGTTATCGCCGATGCCTTCCACGACAGTAATCGCGCCGGAGTTACGCACGCCGAAACGTTCACCCGCGCGGCCTGCGGCATACAGACGACCACCGGTTGCGCCATACAGGCAGGTGTTACCGATAATGCTGGCCTCGTGGCTACGATAAGCAGAACCTACCGGCGGACGTACCGCGACTAAACCGCCTGCCATGCCCTTGCCTACGTAGTCGTTGGCATCGCCAGTCAGATACAGCTCAACGCCACCGGCGTTCCAGACGCCAAAGCTCTGGCCTGCGGTACCGCTAAAGTGCACGGTAATCGGATCCGCCGCCAGCCCCTGATCGCCATGCGTTTGCGCGATGTAGCCAGACAAAGACGCACCGACAGAACGGTCCGTGTTGCGGATATCAAACCAGAACGTTTTGCTCTGACGTTCGTCGACAAACGGTTTGGCCTGCTGCAGCAACTGCGCGTTCAACACGCCGTTGTCGAACGGCGGGTTGTTTTCGGTGCAGTAGAGCGCTTTGCCAGGATGCGGCTCGGCGGTTTCCAGCAGTTTCGACAAATCCAGCTTCTGTTGTTTGGCGGTGAAACCGTCCAGCTCTTTGAGCAGATCGGTGCGGCCAATCAAATCCACCAGGCGTTTCACGCCGAGCTGCGCCATTAACTCACGCACTTCGCGGGCGATAAATTCAAAGTAATTGGTCACTTTGAACGGCAGACCGTGGTAGTGGTTTTTACGCAGTTTTTCATCCTGAGTTGCTACGCCGGTTGCGCAGTTGTTCAGGTGGCAAATACGCAGGTATTTACAGCCCAGCGCCACCATCGGGCCGGTACCAAAGCCGAAGCTTTCCGCACCAAGGATTGCCGCTTTGATGATGTCCTGGCCGGTTTTCAGACCGCCATCTGTCTGTAAACGAATTTTGTGGCGCAGACCGTTGGCCACCAGTGCCTGTTGGGTTTCCACCAGGCCCAGTTCCCACGGACAGCCCGCATATTTCACCGATGACAGCGGGCTCGCACCGGTACCGCCATCGTAACCGGCGATGGTGATGAGATCCGCATAGGCTTTCGCCACGCCGGTCGCGATGGTGCCGACGCCCGGTTCGGAAACCAGCTTCACGGAGATCATCGCTTTCGGGTTGACCTGTTTCAGGTCGAAAATCAGTTGCGCCAGATCCTCGATAGAGTAGATATCGTGGTGCGGCGGCGGAGAAATCAGCGTCACGCCCGGTACGGAATAGCGCAGTTTAGCGATGTACGGGGTCACTTTATCGCCCGGTAACTGACCGCCTTCACCCGGTTTCGCACCCTGAGCGACTTTAATCTGAATCACGTCAGCATTGACCAGATACGCCGGGGTGACGCCGAAGCGACCGGAAGCGACCTGTTTAATGCGTGAAACTTTGTTGGTGCCATAGCGCGCCGGGTCTTCGCCGCCTTCACCGGAGTTGGAGAAGCCGCCGAGGCTGTTCATGGCTTCTGCCAGCGCTTCATGCGCTTCCGGGCTCAATGCGCCGATGGACATTGCAGCGGTATCAAAGCGTTTGAACAGTTCGCTTGCCGGTTCAACGTCGTTGATGCTGACGGTTTCGCCGTTCGGCGTGATAGCCAGCAGGTCGCGAAGGGTCGCTGCCGGACGCTCATTCACCAGTTTGGCGTACTGCTGATAGTCGCTGTACTCGCCACTCTGGACGGCTTGCTGCAGGGTGCGCACCACATCCGGGTTATAGGCGTGGTATTCACCGCCGTGAACGTATTTCAGCAGACCGCCCGCTTCGAGCGGTTTACGTGCCAGCCAGGCGCGTTTGGAGAGGTTCAGCAGATCCTGCTGGAAGTCAGCAAAACCTGCGCCGCTGATACGGCTGACCACGCCCTGGAAGCAGAGTTCGGAAACCTCTTCGTGCAGACCAACGGCTTCGAACAGTTTTGAGCAACGGTAAGAGGCAATCGTCGAGATGCCCATTTTGGACATGATCTTGTACAGCCCTTTGTTGATGCCGTTGCGGTAGTTCAGCATCACCGTGCGGTAATTCTTCTCAATGGCTTTGGTATCGACCAGTTTTGCCAGCGTTTCGTACGCCAGGTACGGATAAATCGCGGTGGCGCCGAAGCCCAGCAGCACTGCAAAATGGTGCGGGTCACGGGCACTGGCGGTTTCTACGATGATGTTGGCATCGCAGCGCAGGCTTTTCTCAACCAGACGGGTCTGCACCGCGCCAACCGCCATCGGGGCCGGTACCGGCAGACGGTTTTTAGCGATGTTACGGTCAGACAGCACCAGCAGCACGGTGCCGTTACGCACCATCTGTTCTGCTTTATCGCACAGCGCTCTCACTGTCTCTTCCAGCGAGGTTTCGGTCACATCGAAAGTGATGTCCAGCACATCTGCGCGGTAGTGCTCCTCTTTCATGGTGGTGAGCTGCGTGAAATCGGAGTACAGCAGGATCGGCGATTTGAAGCTCAGACGGTGTGCCTGGCCTTCTGCTTCACAGAAGACATTCATCTCACGACCGATACTGGTGGCCAGCGACATCACATGGGCTTCACGCAGCGGGTCAATCGGTGGGTTCGTCACCTGTGCGAACTGCTGGCGGAAGTAGTCGTAAATGATACGCGGCTGGCTGGAGAGCACAGCAAACGGGGTATCGTCACCCATTGAGCCGACCGCTTCCTGGCCGTTTTCACCGAGTACGCGGATAACAGAATCCAGCTCTTCGAAGCTGTAGTTAAACTGCTTCTGATAGCTTGTCAGCAGGTCGTCATCCATTTCGCGGATGCCAACCTGGTCATCGGCCAGATCTTCAAACGGCACCAGACGGCGAACGTTTTTCTCCATCCATTCTTTATAAGGATGGCGGCTTTTCAGATCGTCATCGGTCTCTGCGGAGTGCAGAATGCGACCGCCACGGGTATCGATAACCATCAGCTCGCCCGGACCGACGCGGCCTTTTTCGACCACTTCGTCAGGCTGATAATCCCAGATGCCCACTTCGGAGGCACAGGTGATCAGCTTATCTTTGGTGATGACATAGCGTGCCGGACGCAGGCCGTTACGGTCCAGGTTACAGGCCGCGAAACGGCCATCGGACATGACGATGCCCGCCGGGCCATCCCAGGGTTCCATATGCATGGAGTTAAAATCGAAGAAGGCGCGCAGGTCCGGGTCCATATCCGGGTTGTTCTGCCAGGCTGGTGGTACCAGCAGGCGCATGGCGCGCACGATATCCA
This sequence comes from Phytobacter sp. SCO41, assembly GCF_003073275.1. Taxonomy (NCBI): domain Bacteria; kingdom Pseudomonadati; phylum Pseudomonadota; class Gammaproteobacteria; order Enterobacterales; family Enterobacteriaceae; genus Phytobacter; species Phytobacter sp. SCO41. Next base: position 594,801 of record NZ_CP027225.1, read on the forward strand.
TCCCGCCGGCCAGCAGCAGTTCGAGCATGTTATCCATGGAGCTGGAGTCAGAGCCGGTTTCGTTGACGAACGGCGCGGCATCATGCAGATCCGGGATTAGCGGGGTCTGGAATTTGTAGGTACGCGCGCGTGCCCACTGACGGTTACCGGTGATGGTGTTGATTTCACCGTTATGCGCCAGATAGCGGAACGGCTGTGCCAGCGGCCAGCGCGGTACGGTGTTGGTGGAGAAGCGCTGGTGGAACAGGCAAATGGCCGATTCCAGACGCAGATCCGCCAGGTCCAGGTAGAAGCGCGGCAGGTCAGCCGGCATACACAGACCTTTATAGATGTTCACCAGGTTAGAGAGGCTACAAACGTAGAACTCTTTATCTTCCTGCAGACGCTTTTCAATGCGACGGCGGGCAATAAACAGACGGCGCTCCATATCACGCGGGCGCCAGCCAGCAGGGGCGTTAACAAAAATTTGCTCAATACGAGGCAGCGAGGAGAGGGCGATTTCACCGAGTACCCCTTCGTTGGTTGGCACATCGCGCCAGCCGACAATAGACAGGGTCTCACGTTGAAGTTCTTCTTCTACAATACGGCGAGATGTGCTGGCTTTTTCTGGATCCTTATTCAGGAATAGCATACCAACAGCATAGTTTTTGGCTAAACGCCAGCCGCGCTCTTCCGCAACGATACGGAAGAAACGATCGGGTTTTTGCAGCAGCAGACCGCAACCGTCGCCGGTTTTACCATCAGCGAGGATTGCGCCACGGTGCTGCATGCGGGCCAGTGCGTGAATAGCGGTACGCACTACCTTGTGGCTAGGTTCGCCTTCTATGTGGGCGATCAGGCCGAAACCACAGTTATCCCTCTCAAGGGATTTATCGTACAACATATCAGTGAACCTCCCCAGGCTCTGCGGGACTCCCATCCGATACCGATTGCGCGCGGGCACAGCAAGAGCATGGCGACGGGGCTAAATAAAGCCTCGCATGTCGCCCTCTTTAATTTCCTTTTCGCATCGGTACACAAGTGTTGAGGACTTGCTTAAGAGGGAATCTCAATAACTGCATAAATATGATGAGCAGACCACTCATCCAGAAAGCTTCCAGCGGATTCCCAACTTATCGGGAATCCGTACACAGGTCAAATGCCAGGCTTATTTATCTAATAATGTGCCAAAGGATGTTTAATTAATTGATATGTAAATGAATTTAACCTTATTTACAATCAATAAGCCCAGCGCGGAGCGGCAGAGTAATGTGATCTGACTCACTATCGGGAAGCGTTGTTAATGCGTTACCCTACTAAGGGAAATGTGGATTTCAGAATATTATTCTGAGAATGTTCTTATGAGCACATGAACGCACTGTTTTTCACTTGTGACACTATTTCTGCAAAATATCGTCTGAACATAAGGAAAAGTAATTGCCCGAGGAGTGCATGAAATTGCGGTAATCTTGACTGGTTATGCAATGAATAAAAGCCTTGCCGGGCGATTGATCCACATCATCGCCGTCGAAAGCTAAAAATGGCAGGCTTGGCCTCTTTTCAAAGGCACGGCCTGTCAGATTATGCAGTTACAAAAATTAGTCAATATGTTTGGTGGGGATCTTGCCCGTCGTCATGGACAAAAGGTTCATAAATTGACGCTTCACGGCGGTTTTAGCTGTCCGAATCGGGATGGCACCATCGGCCGGGGCGGCTGTACGTTCTGCAATGTCGCTTCTTTTGCCGATGAAGAGCAGCAGCATCGTTCGATTGCCGAACAACTGGCACATCAGGCGAACCTGGTGAATCGCGCTAAACGCTACCTCGCCTATTTCCAGGCTTACACCAGCACCTGGGCCGAAGTACAGGTGCTGCGTTCCATGTATCAACAGGCAATAAGCCAGGCCAGCATTGTTGGCCTGTGTGTCGGTACACGCCCGGACTGCGTACCCGAGGCGGTGCTGGATTTGCTAAGCGAATACAAAGATCAGGGGTATGAAGTCTGGCTGGAGCTGGGTCTGCAAACCGCGCACGATAAAACGCTGCACCGTATTAACCGTGGGCATGATTTCGCCTGTTACCAGCGAACCACCCGTCTGGCCCGCGAGCGCGGGCTGAAAGTCTGTAGCCACCTTATTGTCGGTTTGCCGGGGGAAGGGCAGTCGGAATGCCTGCAAACGCTCCATCGCGTGGTAGAGACTGGCGTAGACGGTATCAAGCTGCATCCCCTGCATATTGTGAAGGGCAGCATTATGGCCAAAGCCTGGGAGGCGGGCCGTCTGCAGGGTATTGAACTGGAAGACTACACTGTCACCGCCGGGGAGATGATTCGCGCCACGCCAGCGGAGGTGATTTACCATCGCGTCTCTGCCAGCGCCCGTCGCCCGACGCTTCTGGCGCCGTTGTGGTGCGAAAATCGCTGGACGGGAATGGTTGAGCTGGATCGCTATCTTACTGAACATGGTGTGCAAGGTTCCGCAGTGGGTCGCCCCTGGATCCAACCGTGACGGTTGCCTGGCTCCGCATTTTTCGCACAACCTTCAACGTGTTGCTCAGAATTGGGTATTATTGAACGGAATTGTTTAAGGAAATCGCTATGAAGCAAATCCGTTTACTGGCGCAATATTACGTCGACCTGATGATGAAGCTCGGGTTGGTTCGTTTCTCCCTGTTACTTGCCCTGGCGCTGGTGGTACTGGCTATCGTCGTACAAATGGCGGTGACGATGGTCTTACAGGGGCAGGTGGCGAGCATCGACGTCATTCGCTCTATCTTTTTTGGCTTGTTAATTACCCCCTGGGCGGTCTATTTCTTATCGGTTGTCGTTGAGCAGCTTGAAGAGTCACGTCAGCGCCTGTCGCGGCTGGTGGACAAGTTGGAAGAGATGCGCGACCGCGACCTCAAACTGAATATCCAGCTTAAAGACAACATCACCCGGCTCAACCAGGAGATGGCGGATCGCGAGAAAGCCGAAGCTGAACGTCAGGCGACATTTGAGCAGCTTAAAGTGGAGATGCAGGAGCGCGAGCAGACGCAGATTCAGCTTGAACAGCAATCCACCTTTTTACGCTCTTTCCTTGATGCCTCCCCGGACCTGGTTTTCTATCGCAACGAAGACAAAGAGTTTTCCGGCTGTAACCGGGCAATGGAACTGCTGACGGGCAAAAGCGAGAAGCAACTGATTAACCTTAAACCACAGGATGTCTACGCGCCGGAAGCGGCGGAGAAGGTCATTGAGACCGATGAGAAGGTGTTTCGCCACAATGTTTCGCTGACCTATGAGCAGTGGCTGGATTATCCGGATGGACGCAAAGCCTGTTTTGAAATTCGCAAGGTGCCCTATTATGACCGCGTAGGTAAGCGCCACGGCTTGATGGGCTTCGGGCGTGATATCACCGAGCGTAAGCGCTATCAGGACGCCCTGGAGCGTGCCAGCCGCGATAAAACCACCTTTATCTCTACTATCAGCCACGAACTGCGCACGCCGCTTAATGGCATCGTCGGGCTGAGCCGTATTCTGCTGGATACCGATTTAACGGCCGAGCAGGAAAAATACCTGAAAACCATCCATGTCTCTGCCGTCACTCTGGGCAATATCTTCAACGATATTATTGATATGGATAAAATGGAGCGTCGTAAAGTCCAGCTCGATAACCAGCCGGTGGATTTCACCAGCTTCCTCGCCGACCTGGAAAACCTTTCCGGCCTGCAGGCGCACCAGAAAGGTCTGCGCTTTGTCATGGAGCCTGCCCTGCCGTTACCGCATAAGGTGGTCACTGACGGCACGCGGTTGCGGCAGATCCTGTGGAACCTTATCAGCAACGCCGTCAAATTTACCCGTGAGGGGCAAGTCACCGTCCGTGTGCGCTATGACGAAGGCGATATGCTGCACTTCGAGGTCGAAGATTCCGGGATTGGTATTCCTCGCGAAGAGTTGGATAAAATTTTCGCCATGTATTATCAGGTGAAAGATAGCCATGGCGGCAAGCCTGCTACCGGTACCGGGATTGGTCTTGCGGTATCGCGTCGCCTGGCGAAAAACATGGGCGGTGACATTGTTGTTACCAGCCAGCCGGGCAAAGGTTCGATCTTCACCCTGACCGTTCACGCGCCTGCGGTGGCAGAGGAAGTGGAAGATGCGTTTGAAGACGATGATATGCCGCTGCCAGCGCTGCATGTGCTGTTGGTGGAAGACATTGAGCTTAACGTGATCGTTGCCCGTTCCGTACTGGAAAAGCTGGGCAACAGTGTGGATGTGGCGATGACCGGTAAAGCCGCACTGGAGATGTTCAAACCTGGAGAATATGACCTGGTACTGCTGGATATTCAGTTGCCGGATATGACCGGGCTGGACATTTCGCGCATCCTCACCAGCCAGTTTGCCCGCGACGATTTACCGCCGCTGGTGGCGCTTACCGCCAACGTACTGAAAGATAAAAAAGAGTATCTGGATGCAGGGATGGACGACGTCTTAAGCAAGCCGCTGGCGGTCCCGGCATTAACTGCCATGATTAAGAAATTCTGGGATGCGGGCGAAGAAGAGGAGAAAGACGCAATGTCTGTTACCGAGGGTCAAAAATCACAAAACCTGCTGGATATCCCGATGCTTGAACAGTATATCGAGCTGGTCGGGCCGAAGCTGATCACCGATGGGCTGGCGGTATTCGAGAAAATGATGCCGGGCTATCTGAGTGTACTGGAGTCTAACCTTACCGCGCGGGATCAAAAAGGGATCGTCGAAGAGGGGCATAAGATCAAAGGTGCCGCGGGATCGGTCGGTCTTCGCCACCTGCAACAACTGGGTCAACAAATTCAGTCACCCGACCTGCCTGCCTGGTGGGATAACGTCGGTGAATGGGTTGAAGAGATGAAGCAGGAATGGCAGCACGATGTTGACGTCTTGAAAGCGTGGGTGGCAAACGCTGGAAAAAAATGACCCCGGATTAACCGGGGTGCGCGAATACTGCGCCAACACCAGGGAAATCGTGGCTGCGCCGTAAAGTTATCTATTTTTTATCAAGGGCGCAGTCGGGAAAATTTGAACTGCACGCACATAAGATAGCAAATCTTAAAGTATTTGTTACATGAATCAGCGAAATGTGTGAAGCGTAGCGCCCTTATCAAAATTTTTAATTATCCCGAGTACGTTGCATAGAGGATGAGCAAAATGAAAAAAATCGGTGTTGTTCTCAGCGGATCAGGCGTTTATGACGGATCGGAGATCCATGAAGCGGTCATCACCCTACTGGCGATCGCTCGCGAAGGCGCTGAGGCTGTATGTTTTGCACCGGACAAGCCCCAGACCGATGTCATTAATCATCTTACGGGTGAACCGATGGGGGAAAGCAGGAACGTGCTGATCGAAGCGGCCCGAATTGCTCGCGGTGCGATCCTTCCTATCGCGCAGGCATCAATAAACGATCTGGATGCGCTGATCGTTCCTGGCGGATTTGGCGCAGCGAAAAACCTGAGCAGCTTTGCCAGTCTCGGTAGTGAAAGCGTGGTCGATCCGGATCTGAAACGACTGGCTCTGGAGATGCACCAGGCGGGGAAACCGCTCGGCTTTATGTGCATTGCACCTGCGATGCTGCCAAAAATCTTTGCTTTCCCGCTGCGTCTGACGATTGGCACGGATATCGATACCGCTGAAGTACTGGAAGATATGGGGGCTGAACACGTGCCTTGCCCTGTCGACGACATTGTGGTCGATGAGGACAACAAAGTGGTGACCACGCCGGCGTATATGCTGGCGCAGAATATTGCGGAGGCGGCCGCCGGGATCGAAAAACTGGTCTCTCGCGTTCTGGTGCTCACTGAATGAGAGGGGCGCGTGGCCCGCTAATGGCGAAAATCAAAAAGCTATTACTCCGGGTGGTGCTGGCGCTGGGCATTTTCTGGGGCGGCGGTATTCTTCTGTTCAGTTTTTTGCCGGTGCCGTTTTCAGCCGTGATGGTCGAACGGCAGTTTGGGGCGTGGCTTACCGGGGATTTCGGCTATGTCGCTCACTCGGACTGGGTCGGCATGGATGAGATCTCACCCTGGGCGGCGCTGGCGGTGATTGCCGCCGAAGATCAGCGTTTCCCGGACCATTGGGGGCTGGATTTTGGCGCGATTGAAAAAGCCTTATCGCACAATGAACAGCATGAAAATCGTATTCGTGGTGCGTCAACCATTTCCCAGCAGACCATTAAAAACCTGCTGCTCTGGGACGGTAAAAGCTGGGTGCGTAAAGGCTTTGAAGCGGGATTAACGCTGGTCACGGAGGCTGTCTGGACCAAGCGGCGTATTCTGACGGTCTATTTGAATATTGCTGAATTTGGCGATGGCATCTTTGGTGTGGAAGCCGCTTCGCAGCGTTACTTTCATAAACCCGCCAGCAAGTTGACGATGGCTGAGGCGGCATTGCTGGCGGCGGTATTGCCAAACCCGGTACGTTTTCGCGCGGATGCGCCCTCAGGGTATGTGCGCAGCCGTCAGGCGTGGATTATGCGCCAGATGCGTCAGCTTGGCGGAGAAGAGTTCCTGGAACGCAATAAACTGCATTGACGATACCCTCTCCATTGGGAGAGGGAAAACCCGTGCAGTCAGTCTTCATCAAACCCGGCAATAAAAAGCGCAATGACGGCCGCCAGCGCTTCTTCTTCCTGGGGGCCTGTCGCTTCTATCTCTATCTGCCGGCCCTTGGCGGAGTCCAGCATGAGTAGCGCAATCACGCTATTGGCCTCGGCTTCGGTTCCTTCGTCGTTACGCAGCAGCACCTCAGCATCAAAGCCCTGAACCAGTTCAAACAGTTTCATCGCCGGGCGGGCGTGCATACCCAGCTTATTGGTGATTTCCACAGTTTGTTTTACGGTCATGTTTTCCGTTTTTCCAGCGTACGATGACGAGACTGAACGTTTTTACCGCGCGAGCGAAAATAGTCCGCAAGCTGTTCAGCCACATAGACGGAACGGTGTTTACCGCCGGTACACCCAATCGCCACCGTTAAATAGCTGCGATTATTGGTTTCCAGCATTGGTAGCCACAGTTCGAGATAACTGCGGGTCTGGTAGATAAAATTGTGCACTTCCGTATGTCTGTCAAGGAAGGCGGCAACCGGTTTATCCAGCCCGGTCATTGGGCGTAATTTCGGGTCCCAGTGCGGGTTAGGCAAGAAGCGTACGTCAAACACATAGTCGGCATCGATAGGGATACCGTGCTTAAAGCCAAAGGACTCGAACACCATCGTCAGCTCGCGCTCGCGTTTACCCAACAGGCGGGTGCGGAGCATCTCGGCGAGCTCATGAACAGACATTTCCGATGTATCGACGATGAGATCCGCGCGTGAGCGCAGTGGCTCCAGCAGATTGCTCTCTTCATCGATGGCGCTTTCCAGAGACAGGTTTTTGCTGGAAAGAGGGTGCAGACGACGCGTGTCGCTGTAGCGGCGGATCAAGGTGTTACGATCGGCATCCAGGAACAGCAGTTGCGGTGAGAAATAGTCCGGCAGGCTGCTCATCGCCTGCTCAAAAATTTCCGGGGATTCCGGCATATTACGCACATCGATGCTGACGGCGGCTGACGTCTGGCGGTCAGCCAGCGTTCTTGCCAGCTCTGGCAACAGGACGACTGGCAGGTTATCGACGCAGTAAAATCCCATGTCTTCCAGGGCGCGCAGGGCCACTGACTTACCAGAGCCCGAACGACCACTAACGATCATCAGGACCATGAGCCAATTCTCCTCAGAACCAATGACAGAAAGGCGGCTGTTGCGTTACGCATCGTCATTTTCGCCTTCTGTCAGCGTGATGATCTGATACAACTCCTCATCGCTTTGCGCTGAGCGCAGGCGGCGGCAGATGGTTTTGTCCGCCAGACGCTTGGCCACCAACGAAAGCGTATGCAGGTGGGTTTTGGTCTGATCGGCGGGAACCAGAAGCGCGAAGAGCAGATCGACTGGCTGGTTATCAATGGCATCGAAGGCGATAGGTGTTTCCAGTTGTACAAAAACACCAACGGCACGAAGAGTATCTTCTTCGAGTTTTCCGTGAGGGATGGCGATACCGTTACCAATGCCGGTACTGCCCATTTTCTCACGCGTCAGGATCGCTTCGAAGACCACTTGTGGTGGCAGGCTCAACTGCTTTGCAGCCAGTTCACTGATAATTTCCAGGGCACGTTTCTTGCTCTGGCAGTGAACGCCACTACGGGTACATTCCTGGTTAAGGACATTGCTCAATTGAAGAGCGGAATCGTTGTTCATCATAATTTCACCTAAGCGTCGCCAGTGCAGACACCCTGCCGGGTTGCGGCAGGGTGATACGCGCCAGACGAGTGCCCGGACAATTAGTGTTGTTTCAGTTTATCTTTATGTTTCGTGAGCTGCCGCGCCAGTTTATCAATTAAACCGTCGATAGCAGCATACATGTCTTGTCCTTCCGCACTTGCATGAATCTCCCCTCCGTTTACGTGCAGGGTCGCGTCCGAGATATGAGTCACTTTCTCCACTTTCAACACAACATAGACCTGATTGATCCTTTCGAAATATTGTTCGAGTTTGGCAAATTTCGCGGTGACGAATTCGCGCAGGGCCTCGGTTATCTCGACGTTATGTCCAGTGATATTAAGCTGCATAGTGTCTTCCTTATCGGTTAGGTCACACCAGCTGTTTGCGCTGATTAGACGGCGGAATGGATAAAGACTCTCGATACTTCGCAACGGTTCGCCGCGCTACCATAATACCCTGATCTGAGAGCATGGTAGTCAGCTTACTGTCACTCAACGGCTTCGCAGGATTCTCTGCGGCAATTAATTTCTTCACCAGTGCACGGATAGCCGTTGACGAGGCTTCGCCGCCGCCTTCGGTATTCACATGACTGGAGAAGAAATATTTAAGCTCAAAGATGCCACGCGGACTGTGCAGATATTTTTGGGTCGTGACACGGGAAATCGTTGATTCATGCATCTCGACGGCCTGAGCGATATCGGCCAGAACCATCGGTTTCATAAACTCTTCGCCTTGCTCGAAAAACGCCTGCTGCTGTTCAACAATGCAGCGGCTTACCCTTAACAGGGTGTCATTCCGGCTCTCAAGGCTTTTGATCAGCCATTTCGCTTCCTGCAGATTGCTGCGGATAAACTGGCTGTCGGCATCGTTACGCGCCCCACCGCACATAGCGGCGTAGTGCTGGTTGATTTGCAAACGTGGAATGCTGTCGGAGTTCAGCTCGACCGTCCAGCGCCCATTGTGCTTGCGCACCAGCACGTCAGGAATGACATATTCGGGCTCGCCGGTCTGGATTGACTGGCCAGGGCGTGGATCAAGAGACTGGATTAAATTGACCGCCTCTTTTAGCACATCTTCTTTCAGACGTGTGACGCGCATCAGCGTACGGAAGTCATGGTTAGCGAGCAGATCCAGGTGATCGCTGATGATTAAACGCGCTTCATCGCACCAGGGGGTCTCTTTGGCAAATTGAGAGAGTTGGATCAACAGGCAATCGCGCAGATCCCTGGCCGCAACACCGACCGGATCGAAACGCTGAATACGTTTCAGTACCGCTTCGACTTCATCCAGACCGATCTCTTCATCACCCATGCTTTCCAGGATGTCTTCCAGGGGAACGGTGAGATAACCCGTGTCATCAACAGCGTCGACAATGGAGGTCGCAATGGCGCGATCGGTATCCGAGAAGGGGGTGAGTTCCACCTGCCACATCAGGTAATCCTGTAGCGACTGGGTGGTCTCTCCCTGGTAAATAGGCAGTTCATCGTCAAGGTAATCGGTGCTGCTACCGGAAGGGGTGCCAGCGGTATAGATTTCGTCCCAACTGGCATCCAGGGGCAACTCTTCGGGCATCTCTTTTTGCTCGAGAGCGTCAACCGTGTCCAGCCCTTCATTGTCCTGGGATTGTTGTGCATCCACTTCTTCGTGAAGATCGGTTTGCTCAAGCAATGGATTACTTTCCAGAGCTTGCTGGAGTTCTTGCTGAAGTTCCAACGTGGACAGTTGCAGCAGGCGAATAGCCTGTTGCAACTGTGGCGTCATGGCTAGCTGTTGGCTGAGCCTTAATTGCAAACCTTGCTTCATATTCAGAGCAGTACTCTCCGACTAAACACGTCAATAAACCCTACCCTATCAGAGTCTGAAGTCTTCCCCAAGATATACGCGCTTAACATGTTCGTCTTCAAGGATTTGCTGAGGCGTACCGTGCGCGATCAAATGCCCCTGGCTGACAATATAAGCCCGCTCACACACCGCCAACGTTTCGCGAACGTTGTGGTCGGTAATCAACACGCCAAGTCCGCTATCACGCAGGTGCTCAATAATGCGCTTGATATCAATAACCGATATCGGGTCAACGCCAGCAAACGGTTCATCCAGCAGGATAAATTTCGGGTTTGCGGCCAGCGCGCGAGCAATTTCGACACGACGACGTTCACCACCAGAAAGCGCCTGCCCCATATTGTCGCGCAGATGTTCAATATGGAACTCTTCCATCAGCTCGTTCGCCCGATCCACACGCTGTTCGGCTGTGAGATCGTCGCGAATTTGCAGTACCGCCATGAGATTGTCAAATACGCTCAGGCGCCGGAAAATAGAGGCTTCCTGCGGCAAATAGCCGATACCGCGACGTGCCCGGGCATGTAGCGGCAGCAGACTGATATCTTCATCATCAATGATGATATTGCCCGCATCACGCGACACGATGCCAACGACCATGTAGAACGTCGTGGTTTTACCTGCACCGTTAGGACCGAGCAGCCCGACAATTTCGCCTGAATTGACTGTCAGACTGACATCTTCCACCACACGACGACCTTTGTAGGCCTTGGCGAGATTCTTTGCAGTTAATGTTGCCATAACGAATTAGTTACTCTTTTTTTGCGCCGGAGCCGGAGCCGGGGTTTTATTGTTGCTCTTATCCTGCAACTGCGACGGCACCAGAACCGTCGTCACGCGTTTGCCTTTATCGCTGAAAGCCTGCATTTTCTGCTCTTTCACCAGATAGGTAATTTTGTCGCCCGTGATGTTGCTATCAAGCTGTTCAAGGTAAGCATTGCCTGTCAGGACCACGAAATCTTTTTCCAGCTCATAGTGCATCTGGGAGGCGTGGCCTTTCACAGGTTTGCCGTTATCCTGCATCTGATAAAAGGTGGCAGGATTACCGTAACCATCAATGATTTCTTTACCTTGTTGGCCGCCGGGGCGTGTTACCACAACCTTGTCGGCATTGATTTTGATGGTGCCCTGGGTCACGACAACATTACCGGTGAAGGTCACCACATTCCCCTGCATATCCAGCGCCTGCTGATCGGAGTCGATATGGATCGGTTGCTCGGTATCGCCGGTCACCGCAAGCGCCGGAAGACTGGCGGCAAAAAGGACACTGGCCAGGGCAAAATTAAGGCTGAGTTTGTTTGTTCTGAATTTCATAGGAGCTTCTAACCTTTTCAATAAGCTCGGCGTTTTTGCTGCGTAAATTGCCGCGCATTTTCAGGCCGGTGGAATTAAATGTTGTTCCGTATAACGTAACTTGATCATCAGAGGCGACATCCTGCGTGATCAGGTTTATCTGTGCATTATCCGTCGTAATTTTTCGCAGTTGAGCATCCGCGGTCAGGGCGTTGACCTCAACATGTCCGTAAAGGTAAAGCATCCGGTCATTGGTCAGCTTCGCTTTATCCGCCTTAATGGACCACTCGGGAATTTTATCTTTGTCGAAAGTTGTTAGCACCGGCTGGGTAAACCAGGTGATTGCATCAGCGGAATAATATTCAACATGCTGTGCTATCAGCCGATAGTTCAAGGCACCTTCCGGACTGTAGACTACCGTATCGGTATGCTCGCTTTTATACGTTGGGTCAGTATTGTTAACGGTCACTTGTTCTGGCTGTTCGCGATCGGCCAGATTCACCCCAATCAGTATCAGTGCGACCAGTGACAGCACAATGATGACCCAACGTCTGGTTTTACTCATATTGATTGCCCTTTGGCCTCATCAAGCTTGCCTTGCGCCAGCAATAACAAATCACACACTTCACGAACCGCACCACGCCCGCCTGCTGTACGGGTGACATAATTCGCCCGAGGAATGAGCAACGGATGCGCATCCGCCACCGCCACGCTTAAACCGATTTCAGCCATCACAGGCCAGTCGATGAGGTCGTCTCCCACATACGCAACGTGTTCCGGCGTCAGCGAAAGTTTGCTCAATAACTCGCGATAAGCCAACAACTTATCTGATTGCCCTTGATAGAGGTGCGTAATGCCCAGCGTTTCGCAGCGGTCTTCCATCAGTTTAGCTTTTCGGCCAGTAATAATGGCAACCTCAATGTCGGACGTTAATGCACAACGGATACCGTAACCATCGCGGACGTTGAACGCTTTCAACTCTTCTCCATTATTACCCATGTAGATAGATCCATCAGATAAAACACCATCTACATCAAGAATTAACAGCTTAATTTTTTCTGCCTTCGCCATTACCTGCGTACTGACGGGTCCGTAGCATGTCGCAAGCGACGCTCCAACCTTACTCATTCTTCGATCCTTTTTCACACCACGCCCGCGCGCAGCAAATCATGCATATGTAACACACCCAGCAATTGGTCGCCATCGGCAACCAAAACAGAGGTGATATGGCGGGACTGCATCAAATTGAGCGCGTCCACCGCCAGTGTGCCAGGACGTACGCGAATACCGCCTGGCGTCATGACCTCAGCAATGCCTAAATTTCGCACATCTACGCCCATATCAAATACACGGCGTAAATCGCCATCAGTAAAAATGCCTTCGATTTTCATCAGATCGTCGCAAATAACCGTCAGGCCTAAATTCTTGCGCGTGATTTCGAGCAGGGCGTCACGCAGCGTTGCCTCTTTACTCACATGCGGAATTTCATCCCCGGTATGCATGATGTCATTGACCCGCAGCAGGAGCTTACGCCCAAGCGCACCGCCAGGGTGGGAAAGCGCAAAATCCTCTGCTGTAAAACCCCGGGCTTTCAACAGCGCGACGGCCAGGGCATCTCCCATGACCAGTGCGGCGGTAGTACTGGATGTCGGTGCCAGCCCTAATGGACAGGCTTCTTGCGGCACCTTCACGCACAGATGAATGTCAGCCGCGCGGCCCATACTGCTGTCCGGACGGCTTGTCATACAGATCAGAAAGACTTTGAGTCGTTTGAGCACCGGGATCAACGCCAGGATCTCATTCGACTCACCGGAGTTCGACAGCGCGATCACCACATCCTGCGAACCGACCATACCCAGATCGCCATGCGCCGCTTCTCCCGGATGAACAAAGAAAGAAGAGGTCCCGGTACTGGCGAATGTTGCGGCCATTTTGCGGCCGATGTGACCGGATTTTCCCATTCCCATTACGACGACTTTGCCGCTGCAATAGAAAATTTTCTCGCAGGCCTGTGCAAAATCCTGATTGATGTATTGATCAAGCTGAGCCAGGCCTTCACGTTCAATTTGCAAAACGTCCCGGCCAGCCTGCTGAAAGTCGAAGCCCGGTTGCAGATCGATATGCGACATAAATGTGTGTCCAGTTATCCTGTCAAACGCGGCGTAACCCAGTACAGTAGTGCCAACCAGGTGATAAAACCGCCTAATAATAATGCGCCAGTTCCTTTGCCTGTCTGCTGCTTACGCCGCCAGCAGGTGAGGGCAAAAATGACGCTCACCAGTAACATCACGCCGTAATCTCGCGTAAAAGCCAGGCTGTTAAAATGACCCGGCGCTATCAGTGCGGGTAAACCCAGCACCAGCGTGATGTTGAAAATATTCGAGCCGATGATATTACCGATCGCAATATCGTCTTCTCCTTTACGTGCCCCGGCAATAGCTGTCGCCAGTTCCGGCAGCCCGGTCACAATGGCAATCACCGTCAGGCCGATGGTTAATTCGCTCATCGCGAAATAGTTTGCGACCACCGTGGCATTGTCTACGACCATACGCGTTGACATCGGCATAATGATGAGTGCAACGCCAAGCCACAAGAATGCCACTGACAGGCTGCCGCCACGGGGCAACTCTGCAACTTGTTCACGTGTTAGCGTATCGCTACCTTGCAGTTCAGCCAGACGGGCGATTTTAACAATGTATACCAGCCATAGCACGGCCAGCAGAAGTAAAAACAGGCCGTCCAGCCGGGTAAGTTGCCCGTCAAACAGGACGAACCCTGCCAGCATGCTGGTTATTAACATTAGCGGCAATTCACGGCGCAGGATATCGGAATGGACGGTAAATGGGTGCAGAAGCGCAGCGAGCCCAAGAATCAACAGAATATTGGTGATATTAGAGCCAAGGGCCGTACCCAGCGCCAGATCAAGCTGACCATGCATGGCGGCAGCAACGGAGACAATCATCTCCGGAAGAGAGGTGCCGATACTCACCACTGTCATCCCAATGAGTAACGGTGGAACGCCCAGACTGCGGCATAAAATCGAGGCGGCGAATACCAATCGGTCAGCGCTGTATACCACTAACAGTAAACCAATAATTAACAGCGCCGTCGCTAAAAGCATCTAAAGTCCTTTCTTGAGGTATAATCTGCCGGTCCGCAGGCTGCGATTGCCGGGGAAAACCGGGAATTTTAAGCGGCGTAGAGAATTCTTAATTTTGACTTTATGCGGCTCAAAAGTAAAACAAATGCCAGCTTTCGCTAACTCATACGGGTAATATTCTGTAAAAATGGTGGGTTCTTGCTGTTATCCGGCATCATGCTTAGACCCAATCAAGGCTTATAAGGAAGAAAGAATGAGCCAGACTGTGGCGAATCTGGTCGATATCCGTGGCGTGAGTTTCTCCCGTGGAAGTCGGCGTATTTTCGACAATATCTCGCTGACGGTGCCGCGCGGTAAAATTACCGCCATCATGGGGCCGTCCGGGATTGGTAAAACAACGTTGCTTCGTCTTATTGGTGGACAGATACCGCCAGACGCGGGTGAGATCCTCTTTGACGGCGAGAATATCCCCGAGATGAGTCGCTCCCGGCTGTTTACCGTGCGTAAACGGATGAGCATGTTGTTCCAGTCCGGCGCATTATTTACTGATATGACCGTGTTCGATAATGTCGCCTATCCGCTGCGCGAACATACGAATTTACCGGCTGCGTTGCTGAAAAGTACGGTCATGATGAAACTGGAGGCGGTAGGGCTGCGCGGTGCGGCAAAACTCATGCCTTCTGAACTTTCTGGCGGGATGGCGCGTCGTGCGGCGCTGGCAAGGGCTATCGCGCTGGAACCTGATTTAATCATGTTCGACGAACCTTTTGTCGGCCAGGATCCTATTACCATGGGTGTGCTGGTGAAGCTTATCTCTGAACTGAATAGCGCGCTGGGCGTAACCTGTGTTGTCGTCTCGCATGACGTGCCGGAAGTGCTGAGCATCGCCGACTATGCGTATATAGTTGCAGACCGGAAAATTGTGGCGCAGGGCAGCGCGCAAGGCTTGCAAGAAAACGCCGACCCTCGTGTCCGTCAGTTCCTCGACGGCATTGCTGACGGACCCGTGCCGTTCCGCTATCCCGCAGGTCAATATCAATCCGATTTATTTGAGACAGGGAGTTAAGCCACTCATGTTGTTACATGCACTGGCGTCGCTTGGACATCGCGGGATTAAGACGATCGCGACGTTTGGCCGCGCTGGTTTAATGCTCTTCAACGCGCTGGTCGGTAAGCCGGAATTTGGCAAACACGCGCCGTTGCTGGTGCGCCAACTCTATAATGTGGGTGTCCTGTCGATGCTCATTATTATCGTGTCCGGCGTCTTTATCGGCATGGTGCTTGGCTTGCAGGGTTATCTGGTGCTGACGACCTACAGCGCGGAAACCAGTCTGGGAATGCTGGTGGCACTCTCCTTGTTGCGTGAGCTGGGGCCCGTTGTCGCTGCGCTGCTATATGCAGGGCGTGCGGGGTCTGCACTGACTGCGGAAATTGGCCTGATGCGCGCGACTGAGCAACTTTCAAGCCTTGAAATGATGGCTGTTGACCCACTGCGGCGCGTGATTTCCCCTCGCTTTTGGGCGGGTGTTATCTCCTTGCCATTGCTGACGATTATCTTCGTTGCAGTTGGTATCTGGGGCGGCTCGCTGGTGGGTGTGAACTGGAAAGGAATCGACTCAGGGTTCTTCTGGTCGGCGATGCAAAATGCCGTCGACTGGCGACTGGATCTGGTGAACTGTCTGATTAAGAGCGTCGTCTTTGCTATCACTGTAACCTGGATTGCTTTATTTAATGGTTACGACGCGATCCCGACTTCTGCTGGGATCAGTCGGGCAACGACGCGTACCGTTGTGCACTCTTCACTGGCCGTTCTTGGTCTGGATTTTGTGCTCACCGCATTGATGTTTGGGAATTGAGTTCATGCAAACGAAAAAAAGTGAAATTTGGGTAGGCATTTTTCTGTTACTGGCGCTGCTGGCGGGGCTGTTTATCTGCCTGAAAGCGGCCGATGTCGCCTCTATGCGCACCGAACCGACGTATCGCGTGTACGCAACCTTCGACAACATTGGCGGTCTGAAAGCACGCTCGCCGGTCCGTATTGGTGGCGTAGTGGTTGGCCGTGTTGCGGATATTGAACTTGATCCGAAAACCTATCTGCCGCGCGTCGCGATGGATATCGAAGAACGTTATAACCAGATTCCGGATACAAGTTCGCTGGCTATTCGCACGTCAGGTTTGCTGGGTGAGCAATATTTGGCTTTGAACATAGGTTTTGAGGATCCTGAGCTGGGAACTTCTATGCTTAAAGAAGGCAGCACAATCCAGGATACGAAATCCGCCATGGTGCTTGAGGACCTGATCGGACAATTCCTTTACAACAGTAAAGGCAGTGACAATAAGAATTCTGGCGATGCGCAGTCAAAACCGCAGGATGATACTTCCAGCGCACCGTCTGCTGGTAAGACGAATTAACGAGGAGAGTTGACGCATGTTTAAACGTCTATTAATGGTTGCCATGCTGGTTATCGCGCCACTTGGGCTCGCCAACGCGGCGGAGCAAGCTAATCCATACAAAGCAATGCAGGAAGCGGCAAAGAAAACATTTGATCGCCTCAAAAATGAGCAGCCGAAGATTCGCGCGAATCCTGATTATTTACGTGATGTGGTTGACCAGGAATTACTGCCATACGTCCAGATTAAATATGCCGGTGCTCTGGTACTGGGACGTTACTATAAAGACGCAACGCCTGCGCAGCGCGAAGCCTACTTCGCTGCTTTCCGTGAATATCTGAAACAGGCCTATGGCCAGGCGCTGGCAATGTACCACGGTCAGACATATGAGATTGCCCCGGAGCAACCGCTGGGTGATGCCACGATCGTGCCGATCCGTGTGACTATTATCGATCCTAACGGTCGTCCGCCAGTGCGTCTGGACTTTCAATGGCGCAAAAACACGCAGTCCGGTAACTGGCAGGCGTATGACATGATTGCCGAAGGGGTGAGTATGATCACCACCAAGCAAAATGAATGGAGCGACCTGTTGCGCACCAAAGGTATCGATGGTCTGACCGCGCAGTTGCAGTCCATTTCTCACCAGAAAATTACTCTGGACCAGAAGAAATAATGACGCCGCAATTAAGCTGGGTGCGTGAAGGTGAACGGCTGGTGTTGCAGGGCGAGCTCGATCAGGATGTGCTGAATCCTCTGTGGAATGCTCGTCAGGAGGCAATGAAAGGGACAACCTGCATCGATCTTCACGCCGTATCGCGCGTTGATACTGCTGGTGTAGCGCTATTAATTCACCTGATTGCTCAGGGGAAAATTCAGGGTCACCAGGTTTCACTCGAAGGGATCAGCGAGAATTTGCAGACGCTTGCAGCATTATATAATTTGCCTGCGGACGTATTGCCTCGCTAATTTTTTCAGTACGTTACTCTTTAAAGCCTCGTTTGGTATACCAACGGGGCTTTTTGCTTATTTAAGACCGCCTCACTTTCCTCTAAGATGTGGGGCTGTTTTCACTATCAGATGAAATTAACGCCCATGGAAAATCATGAAATTCAGACAGTGCTGATGAACGCACTCTCTCTCCAGGAAGCCCACGTCACTGGCGACGGCAGTCACTTTCAGGTTATTGCTGTGGGTGAGATTTTTGACGGCATGAGCCGGGTCAAAAAACAGCAGGCCGTGTATGGCCCATTAGCGGAATATATAGCGGACAACCGCATTCACGCACTCTCGATCAAAGCGTATACCCCGCAAGAGTGGGCACGCGATCGCAAACTAAACGGTTTTTGAGCTACGGGTATTACGCCCGCAGCGCGTGTGAATTCTTAACAGAGATCAGATGAATGGATAAGTTTCGTGTACAGGGGCCAACCCGGCTCCAGGGCGAAGTCACAATTTCAGGTGCTAAAAACGCCGCGTTACCGATCCTTTTTGCCGCACTGCTGGCAGAAGAACCGGTAGAGATCCGCAACGTTCCGAAACTGAAAGACATTGATACCACCATGAAGCTGCTGAGCCAGCTGGGTACCAAAGTTGAACGCAACGGTTCAGTCTGGATCGATGCAAGCAAGGTTAACGTATTCTGCGCACCTTACGATCTGGTCAAAACCATGCGTGCCTCTATCTGGGCGCTGGGACCACTGGTCGCGCGTTTTGGTCAGGGACAGGTTTCCTTACCGGGGGGCTGTGCCATTGGCGCGCGTCCGGTAGATCTGCATATCACGGGTCTGGAACAGCTTGGTGCAGAAATTAAGCTGGAAGAAGGTTATGTCAAAGCGAGCGTTAATGGTCGTCTGAAAGGCGCGCATATCGTCATGGATAAGGTCAGCGTTGGCGCGACCGTCACCATCATGACGGCGGCAACCCTGGCTGAGGGGACAACTATCATCGAAAACGCCGCGCGTGAGCCGGAAATCGTTGATACTGCAAACTTCCTCAATGCGCTGGGTGCGAAAATCAGTGGTCAGGGCACTGACCGTGTCACCATTGAAGGCGTTGAGCGTCTGGGCGGCGGTGTCTATCGTGTGCTGCCGGACCGCATTGAAACAGGCACCTTCCTGGTAGCTGCCGCAATCTCTGGTGGCAAAATCGTCTGCCGTAACGCGAAACCCGATACCCTTGACGCCGTGCTGGCTAAGCTGCGCGAAGCCGGTGCGGAAATCGAAGTGGGCGACGACTGGGTAAGCCTGGATATGCATGGTAAGCGTCCGAAGGCCGTCAACGTGCGCACTGCGCCGCACCCGGCGTTCCCGACAGACATGCAGGCACAGTTCACATTGCTGAACCTGGTTGCGGAAGGCACGGGTGTGATCACCGAGACGATCTTCGAAAACCGTTTTATGCACATCCCGGAACTGATTCGTATGGGCGCGCATGCGGAAATCGAAAGCAACACCGCGATTTGTCACGGCGTTGAAAAACTCTCCGGCGCGCAAGTGATGGCGACCGACCTGCGCGCGTCTGCAAGCCTCGTGCTGGCGGGTTGTATCGCGGAAGGGACGACAATCGTGGATCGTATTTACCATATCGATCGCGGTTACGAACGCATTGAAGACAAGCTGAGTGCGCTGGGCGCCCATATTGAGCGCGTAAAAGGCGAATAATCTCTCTTTGCACTAAAACCCCCAACCCGTTTCGGGAAGGGGGTTATCCTGTTTATTTTGGCTTCCTTTGCCGCATCATGCTGGTTCTGTCGATAAATTCATGGGTTACGGGATCGTGATAGCGCGATGGCCATATCACCCAGGGATCGGTATCCAGCGCGCGGGCAATGATGAGCTCTCCTTTTGGCCAGGAGCGTGTTAGCGCGTTCGCCAATGTCGATGAACTCAAACCACACTTGCGTGATTCTGCGGCCAGTGATGTCCCTTTTTTGTGCAGTCCGGCAATGATATCCGCCGGGTGCCAGTCAATGAATTTACTTTCCATTTTCTCTCCCTGGTGAAAGCCATTAAAACGCTATGGCAATATTCTATTGCTTAACATGCCTATATAAGAGCTTTTGCTCTAAAAAGTTCAAGTAAGAGTGATAGCTTTAAGAATCCATCAAGGCTGAAAAACATGGGTTTTTGAATCTAAGTTGATTTTTATAGGAACTTATTGGCGCTTTCCCGTTTCCAGCGGGAAAGCGAGGTGATCAGTGATCGCGTTGGACCGCGATATGGGCCAGGCCAATGAGGGCTTCACGCCATGGGGAGTCCGGAAGAATCTGTAGAGCAGCGATAGCTTTATCCGCCTCTTCCTCCGCGCGACGACGCGTCCATTCCAGCGAACCACAGGCTGCCATAGCTTCCAGAACAGGTTCCAGAAGATGTCGTCCGTTGCCCTGCTCAATGGCTTCACGAATCATTTGTGCCTGCTCTGCAGTGCCATTGTGCATCGCATGCAGCAAGGGGAGAGTCGGTTTACCTTCGTTGAGGTCATCGCCGGTGTTTTTACCCAGCGTTTCACCATCTGCACTGTAGTCCAGCAAATCATCGATGAGCTGGAAGGCAGTACCCAGATAGCGGCCATAATCCTGCAACGCTTTTTCTTGTGCGTCACTGCAACCCGCCAGTAAACCAGAACACTGGGCTGCCGCTTCAAACAGACGCGCGGTCTTGCTGTAAATTACGCGCATGTAGTTCTCTTCGGTGATGTTCGGGTCATTGACATTCATCAACTGCAGAACTTCACCTTCGGCTATTACATTCACCGCTTCGGACATGACTTCCAGTACTTTTAGCGAGCCAAGGCTGGTCATCATCTGAAAGGCGCGGGTGTAAATAAAATCACCGACCAGTACGCTGGCCGCGTTACCAAACGCAGCGTTAGCGGTAGCTTTGCCGCGGCGCATATCTGATTCATCCACAACATCGTCGTGAAGCAGCGTCGCCGTGTGGATAAATTCGATTAACGCGGCGATGGTCACATGCGCGTTGCCTTCGTAGCCAACGGCACGCGCTGCCAGTACGGCAATCATTGGACGGATACGTTTACCGCCGCCGCTAACAATGTAATAACCCAACTGGTTGATTAGCTGAACATCAGAGTTGAGCTGTTGCAGGATTGTCGCATTAACACCCGCCATATCTTGCGCGGTTAACTCATTGATTTTTTCTAAATTCATCGCAAAAGCCGGGCTTTCAGTCCTGTTTACCACATATCAAAATGGGATAACGAAGGGTTACGGGTTAGAATAGTATTGTTGATTGTACTGAAAAAACGCGCCAGATAAACGTTACCCTACGCATTGTGTTTTTTTTCTGCATGGATTGACGATCGCTCTTGTCAAAGGCTCGCGTTTTGCGTAATATTCGCGCCCTATTGTGAATATTTATAGCGCACTCTGAATCACACGATGATGTGCGCGGAAGCGGAGTTTTTTATGTACGCGGTTTTCCAAAGTGGTGGTAAACAACACCGAGTAAGCGAAGGTCAGACCGTTCGCCTGGAAAAGCTGGACATCGCAACTGGCGAATCTGTTGAATTCGCTGAAGTTCTGATGATCGCAAACGGTGAAGAAGTCAAAATCGGCGTTCCTTTCGTTGATGGCGGCGTAATCAAAGCTGAAGTTGTTGCTCACGGTCGTGGCGAGAAAGTTAAAATCGTTAAGTTTCGTCGTCGTAAACACTATCGTAAGCAACAGGGCCATCGTCAGTGGTTCACTGATGTGAAAATCACTGGCATCAGCGCCTAAGACCTGAGGAGTAGATTTAAATGGCACATAAAAAGGCTGGCGGCTCAACTCGTAACGGTCGCGATTCAGAAGCTAAACGCCTCGGCGTTAAGCGTTTCGGTGGCGAATCCGTTCTGGCGGGTAGCATCATCGTTCGTCAACGTGGCACCAAATTCCACGCTGGTACTAACGTAGGTTGCGGTCGTGACCACACTCTGTTTGCTAAAGCAGACGGTAAAGTGAAATTTGAAGTTAAAGGCCCGAACAACCGTAAATACATCAGCATCGTTGCTGAGTAAGTTTTTCGTGGTCCGGTAACGGATGAAAGCCCCGCAACACGTTGCGGGGCTTTTTACATTAGAAGTCCGGAAAAGTTTCTGTAGGGAAAACGGGCATGAAGCAGCAGGCTGGCATTGGTATTCTTTTGGCGCTCACCACCGCAATGTGTTGGGGTGCACTGCCAATTGCAATGAAACAGGTGCTGACAGTGATGGAACCCCCGACGGTGGTGTTTTATCGCTTTCTAATGGCGAGCATTGGCCTGGGGGCCATTCTGGCCGTTAAAGGCAAGCTTCCACCGCTGCGTATCTTTCGTAAGCCGCGCTGGCTGGTAATGCTGGCTATTGCGACGGGCGGTCTGTTCGGTAACTTCATCCTGTTTAGTTCTTCCCTGCAATATCTTAGCCCCACGGCGTCCCAGGTGATTGGTCAGCTTTCACCGGTCGGCATGATGGTAGCCAGCGTCTTTATCCTGAAAGAGAAGATGCGCGGGACGCAGGTGATAGGCGCAATTATGTTGCTTTGCGGTCTGGTCATGTTTTTCAATACCAGCCTGATAGAGATTTTTACCAAACTGACTGACTACACCTGGGGCGTTATTTTCGGTGTCGGGGCGGCAACGGTTTGGGTCAGTTATGGTGTCGCGCAAAAAGTATTATTGAGGCGTCTGGCTTCACAACAGATACTCTTTTTGCTGTACACTTTATGTACGATAGCGTTACTGCCGTTAGCCAGGCCCGGAGTGATTTCCCAGCTCAGCAACTGGCAACTTGCGTGTCTGTTTTTTTGTGGCCTGAATACACTGGTTGGCTATGGCGCGCTGGCGGAAGCAATGGCGCGCTGGCAGGCCGCGCAGGTAAGCGCGCTCATCACCCTGACGCCGCTGTTTACGCTGTTTTTTTCAGATTTATTATCAATGGCCTGGCCCGATGTTTTCGCCAGACCGATGTTAAACCTTATCGGTTATCTCGGTGCGTTTGTCGTGGTTGCGGGAGCAATGTATTCCGCCATTGGCCATCGTCTTTGGGGACGCTGGCGCAAGCGCGAAGTGATTGTCACTTTGCCCCGCTCAGGCGAATGAGTTACGGAGAGTAAAATGAAGTTTGTTGATGAAGCGGTCATCCTGGTCGTGGCGGGTGACGGTGGTAACGGTTGTGTGAGCTTCCGTCGCGAAAAATACATTCCTAACGGTGGCCCGGATGGCGGTGACGGTGGTGATGGTGGCGACGTCTGGCTGGAAGCAGACGAGAACCTGAACACCCTGATTGACTACCGCTTTGAAAAATCTTTTCGCGCTGAACGTGGGCAGAACGGTCAAAGCCGTGACTGCACGGGTAAACGCGGTAAAGATGTGACGGTGAAAGTACCCGTGGGCACGCGTGTGATTGACCAGGGCACTGGCGAAACCATGGGCGATATGACCAAACACGGTCAGCGTCTGATGGTGGCGAAAGGCGGCTGGCACGGTCTGGGTAATACCCGTTTCAAATCATCCGTTAACCGTACGCCGCGTCAGAAGACGATGGGTACGCCGGGTGATAAACGCGACCTCATGCTGGAGCTGATGTTGCTGGCGGATGTGGGGATGCTGGGTATGCCGAATGCGGGCAAATCGACTTTCATCCGTGCGGTCTCTGCGGCAAAACCTAAAGTGGCTGACTATCCGTTTACCACGCTGGTGCCAAGCCTTGGCGTCGTGCGTATGGATAACGAAAAAAGCTTTGTTGTCGCGGACATCCCGGGGCTGATTGAAGGGGCATCCGAAGGTGCCGGTCTGGGCATTCGCTTCCTCAAGCATCTTGAGCGCTGCCGCGTATTGCTGCATCTGATCGATATCGATCCGATTGATGGCTCTGATCCGGTTGATAACGCGCGGATCATCATTGGCGAGCTGGAAAAATACAGCGAAAAACTGGCGGCTAAACCGCGTTGGCTGGTCTTCAATAAAATTGACCTGATGGACAAAGCCACAGCAGAAGCCAAAGCCAAAGAGATCGCCGAAGCATTGGGCTGGGAAGATAAATATTACCTTATCTCTGCGGCCAGCCAGCAAGGTGTTAAGGATCTCTGCTGGGATGTGATGACCTTTATCATCGAAAATCCGATCACTCAGGCGCAGGAAGAGAAGCAGCCAGAGAAAGTCGAGTTTATGTGGGACGATTACCACCGTCAGCAGCTTGAAGAAAATGAAGAAGACGACCTGGACGATGATGACTGGGACGAAGATGACGAAGAAGGCGTTGAGTTCATCTATAAGCATTGATTCTGCTACTTCCCCACAGGCGCAAGCCTGACGGGGTTACAGGCACTCTGAGCCGGGAAAGCGTTAACGCTACCCGGCTTTTTTATTAATTGTTCTGGTAGATATCTTTGTACAGACGGCTTTCAAAGCGAACCAGTGGAATACGGCGGTTACGCTGATCGGCGGGT
Organism: Phytobacter sp. SCO41; assembly: GCF_003073275.1. Taxonomy (NCBI): domain Bacteria; kingdom Pseudomonadati; phylum Pseudomonadota; class Gammaproteobacteria; order Enterobacterales; family Enterobacteriaceae; genus Phytobacter; species Phytobacter sp. SCO41. The sequence continues at coordinate 619,089 of NZ_CP027225.1, forward strand.
TCTACCGCATAACCTGACAGATATTGCACGAAGGCCATTCGCTGCCCACTGGCGGTAGTAATAAAGCCTGCCAGATTGTAAACGCCTTGCAGTGAACCTGTTTTAGCGGAAACCTTGCCGTCCACACCAGCCTCATGCAGGCCCGCGCGATACTGCAATGAGCCATCATAGCCCGCAAGCGGTAGCATAGAGATGTAGTTAAGCTCGCTGTCATGCTGGGCAATATACTGGAGTACCTGCATCATAGTGGCAGGGGCAATCAGATTATGGCGCGACAGGCCGGAGCCATCCGCAATGATCGTGTTTCCGATATCCACACCGGCTTGCTGACGCAGAATTTGACGAACAGCATCAGAACCAGCGCGCCAGGTTCCCGGTACGCCAAAGTGGGCATGACCAATCATGCGGAAAACGGTATCGGCAATCATATTGTCCGATTTTTTCAGCATGATTTTCAGCAAATCGTGCAAAGGGGCTGATTGCGTGCTGGCGATAACTGTACCAGGTTCGTTGACTTGGGTCTGGCGCAGCAGGGTCCCCGTATAGGTAATGCCTGCATCTTTGAGTTCTGCCTTGATTATGGCCCCCGCATAACTGGCGCCGTCCTGAATAGCAAAAGCCAGCGGAAGCGGGTCAGTACGTTGTGGCAGGCAGCCGGTGAGCGTGAAGCGGTTTAAATCGCCTGGTACAACATCCAGTTCGCAGTATTGCCCTTCGGATGAGCCGCGTGCCAGTGTACGAACCTGGCTGAACATGTTCACGGGGTAGTACGATGCGACGCGGATATAGGCGAGGTCTCCGGGTTTCTGCGCGCTGTATAACGAAACAGAGAAACAGTTGCGGTCGACAATAGCGGCGGCGGGTGGGGCGCTGAAACACTGGGTCATGTCGTTCCAGGGCCAGCCGGGGGCTTTGTCATGGCTGGCAAAAATCGATGTATCGATGAGAACATTACCCTCGATTTTTTGCACACCGGATTTTTTCAGGATAGCGACCATATTGCGGATATTCTGACGTTTTAACGTCGGATCGCCGCCAAATCTCGCTACTAAGTCCCCTTTCAATACACCATCGGTAACCGTACCTTTACTCTCCAGCGTGGTGGTGAAACGGAAATCAGGGCCAAGCTGTAATAAAGCAGCCAGCGCGGTAATGACTTTTTGCGTACTCGCCGGTAAAGCCATTTGCTTGCCGTGATAATCGATGTCCGGTTCTTGTGCACCTACCTTTTGCACCATGAGGGCAAGGTTCGCGCCGTCCGGTAATTGGTTAATGTACTCGTCGACATTCGCGGCCTGGGCATTCAGGGCTATACTTGTGGTCAATCCGATGAAAAATCTGGAAAATCGCATAATCTCGCGCTAACAACCTGGAAACAAACCGTCATACTACGGCGCATCGACCCGGAAAGTAAACGATGACCCATAGTGAACTTCCGGGTAAAATGCGTATCAAATTGAAAAATTACTGCTGACCTGGGGCTTTGTCTCCGGGTCAGTTTTCTTTTGCTTCTGGTCGGGGGTTATGCGCCTGAATCCGGGCAGACATAGCAGCCGGGGCGGGAGACTGCTCCTTACAGGAATGTTTAAGAGGTATAACAAATGCAAGCTATTCCGATGACCTTACGTGGTGCCGAAAAACTGCGCGAAGAGCTGGATTTTTTGAAATCTGTGCGCCGTCCTGAGATTATTGCCGCGATCGCGGAAGCGCGTGAGCATGGTGACCTGAAAGAAAATGCGGAATACCATGCGGCCCGCGAACAGCAAGGCTTCTGCGAAGGGCGTATCAAAGATATCGAAGCGAAACTGTCCAACGCACAGGTTATCGATATCACTAAAATGCCGAACAATGGGCGTGTGATTTTTGGCAGTACGGTAAGTGTGCTTAATCTGGATACCGAGGAAGAGCAGACTTATCGCATCGTGGGTGACGACGAAGCTGACTTTAAGCAGAATCTGATCTCCGTAAATTCACCGATCGCGCGTGGCCTGATCGGTAAAGAACAAGACGATGTCGTTGTCATTCGTACCCCGGGCGGTGATGTCGAATTCGAAATTATCAAAGTGGAATACCTGTGAATAATTTCGTTAACCGCAGTTGTTGACGTATTGTAAAGAAAAGAAAAAGGCCGCATTGCGGCCTTTTAACAACTCAGTGAGCATGGCATTTTGCTCGTCTGTTAGCGAAAACCCCTCGTTTTACACAGATTTTGTGTTCAATTAAGGATATTCTTAGCGCGGCAGCGAGATTTTGCGCTCTTTAGCAGGACGATAAAGCACCAGCGTTTTACCGATGACCTGTACGTTACAGGCGCCGGTTTCGCGTACAATAGCTTCCACGATCAAGGTTTTAGTCTCGCGGTCTTCGGTAGCGATTTTGACCTTGATAAGTTCATGGTGCTCTAACGCTTGTTCGATCTCGGCCAGTACCCCTTCGGTCAAACCATTATTGCCAAGCATAACTACAGGCTTGAGCGGATGTGCCAGACCTTTCAGGTGCTGTTTTTGTTTAGTACTCAGATTCATCGTATATTTTGCTTACGTTGGGATTGAAAACGGGTCATTCTACCGCCATCTCCCATATATCACCAAATCGCCGCGTGTAATTTTACGTTGCTGTATACGATGAACCCAGACGGAATGTGAAATGACAGGTAAGAAGCGTTCTGCCAGCTCGAGTCGCTGGCTACAGGAACACTTTAGCGATAAATATGTTCAACAGGCGCAGAAAAAAGGGTTGCGTTCCCGTGCCTGGTTTAAACTTGATGAAATACAGCAAAGTGACAAACTTTTTAAGCCGGGAATGACGGTTGTCGATCTCGGTGCTGCTCCTGGTGGCTGGTCGCAATATGCGGTCACGCAAATCGGGGGCACAGGCCGTATCATCGCGTGTGATCTTTTACCTATGGATCCAATCGTTGGTGTGGACTTTCTTCAGGGTGACTTTCGTGATGAATTAGTCCTGAAAGCATTACTGGATCGAGTCGGGGACAGTAAAGTACAAGTTGTCATGTCAGATATGGCACCAAACATGAGCGGAACCCCAGCAGTTGATATTCCCCGCTCTATGTACCTGGTGGAACTGGCGCTGCAGATGTGCCGGGATGTGTTAGCGCCTGGTGGTGGTTTTGTTGTGAAAGTCTTTCAGGGCGAAGGTTTCGATGAGTACCTTAGGGAAATTCGCTCTCTGTTTACGAAAGTGAAAGTTCGTAAGCCGGACTCTTCCCGTGCCCGTTCACGAGAAGTGTACATTGTAGCGACCGGGCGAAAACTATAGTAACCTGACGCTGTTTTTAACACAGTTGTAATATGAGGTTAATCCCTTGAGTGACATGGCGAAAAACCTAATACTCTGGCTGGTCATTGCCGTTGTGCTGATGTCAGTATTCCAGAGCTTTGGGCCCAGCGAGTCTAATGGCCGTAAGGTGGATTATTCTACCTTCCTGCAGGAGGTCAACCAGGACCAGGTTCGCGAAGCGCGTATCAACGGACGTGAGATCAACGTTACCAAGAAAGATAGTAACCGTTACACGACTTACATCCCGGTGAACGATCCGAAACTGCTTGATAACCTGCTGACTAAAAATGTCAAAGTGGTTGGCGAGCCGCCGGAAGAACCGAGCCTGCTGGCTTCGATCTTTATTTCCTGGTTCCCGATGCTGTTGCTGATTGGGGTCTGGATATTCTTTATGCGCCAAATGCAGGGCGGCGGTGGCAAAGGCGCCATGTCGTTCGGTAAAAGCAAAGCGCGAATGTTGACGGAAGACCAGATCAAAACCACTTTTGCCGATGTCGCAGGCTGTGACGAAGCGAAAGAAGAAGTGGGTGAACTGGTTGAGTACCTGCGTGAGCCGAGCCGCTTCCAGAAACTGGGCGGTAAAATCCCGAAAGGCGTTCTGATGGTCGGCCCTCCGGGTACCGGTAAAACGCTGCTCGCAAAAGCTATCGCGGGTGAAGCGAAGGTTCCATTCTTTACCATTTCTGGTTCTGACTTTGTGGAAATGTTCGTTGGTGTCGGTGCATCCCGTGTGCGTGACATGTTCGAACAAGCCAAAAAAGCAGCACCATGCATTATCTTCATCGATGAAATCGACGCCGTCGGTCGCCAGCGTGGCGCTGGCTTAGGCGGTGGTCACGATGAACGCGAGCAGACGCTTAACCAGATGCTGGTTGAGATGGATGGTTTCGAAGGTAACGAAGGTATCATCGTTATTGCTGCGACTAACCGTCCGGACGTTCTTGACCCTGCGCTGTTGCGTCCGGGCCGCTTTGACCGCCAGGTCGTTGTGGGTCTGCCGGATGTTCGCGGTCGTGAGCAAATCCTGAAAGTGCATATGCGTCGCGTACCGCTCTCTCCGGATATTGATGCGGCAATTATCGCGCGTGGTACGCCTGGCTTCTCCGGTGCGGATCTGGCGAACCTGGTGAATGAGGCAGCGCTGTTTGCTGCTCGTGGCAACAAGCGCGTCGTTTCAATGGTTGAGTTCGAAAAAGCGAAAGACAAAATCATGATGGGTGCGGAACGCCGCTCCATGGTGATGACGGAAGCGCAGAAAGAATCTACCGCTTACCACGAGGCGGGCCATGCGATTATTGGTCGTCTGGTGCCGGAACACGATCCGGTGCATAAAGTGACGATTATTCCGCGCGGCCGTGCGCTGGGTGTGACCTTCTTCCTGCCTGAAGGTGACGCAATCAGCGCCAGCCGTCAGAAGCTGGAAAGCCAGATCTCCACGCTGTACGGCGGCCGTCTGGCGGAAGAGATCATCTACGGCGTTGAACATGTTTCTACCGGCGCGTCGAACGACATCAAAGTCGCGACCAACCTGGCGCGCAACATGGTGACGCAGTGGGGCTTCTCTGACAAACTCGGTCCGTTGCTGTACGCCGAAGAAGAGGGTGAAGTATTCCTCGGCCGTAGCGTCGCGAAAGCCAAACATATGTCCGATGAGACCGCGCGTATCATCGACCAGGAAGTGAAATCGCTGATTGAACGTAATTACAATCGTGCGCGTCAGCTCCTGAATGAAAACATGGACATCCTGCACGCGATGAAAGATGCGCTCATGAAATATGAGACCATCGACGCGCCGCAGATTGATGATCTGATGGCTCGCCGTGATGTTCGCCCGCCTGCTGGCTGGGAAGAACCAGGCACCAACAATTCTGACAGCAATGGCACTCCGCGTGCACCGCGTCCGGTAGATGAACCGCGTACGCCGAACCCGGGTAACACGATGTCTGAACAGTTGGGCGACAAGTAAGTTTTTTATTGTCGATAATGTGTTCTTTTGCTGAAACCCTGGGGCTTGCTCCGGGGTTTTTCTTTTTTGCACAACCAAATATTCAAAAAGGTTTTACGTCATGAAATTGCATGCCCAGGGCACCACCCTCGATCTTTCTCATCCGCATGTGATGGGAATTCTCAATGTAACGCCGGATTCTTTTTCCGATGGCGGAACGCATAACACGTTGGTCGAGGCGGTCAGGCATGCCAATCTGATGATTAATGCTGGCGCAACGATTGTGGATGTCGGTGGCGAATCTACGCGTCCGGGGGCGGCAGAGGTCAGTGTAGAGGAAGAGCTGGAGCGCGTTATTCCGGTTGTCGAAGCGATAGCGCAGCGCTTTGAAGTGTGGATTTCTGTCGATACCTCTAAACCCGACGTTATCCGTGAGTCGGCAAGAGTAGGGGCGCATATCATCAATGATATCCGTTCGCTGACTGAACCTGGCGCGCTGGAGGCCGCTGCAGAAACAGGTTTGCCTGTTTGCCTGATGCATATGCAGGGCCAGCCAAAAACGATGCAGGAAGCGCCTAAGTATGATGACGTATTTACGGATGTGAATAGCTTCTTTATAAATCATATTGCCCGGTGCGAGCGGGCAGGTATCTCAAAAGAGAAATTGTTACTCGACCCTGGATTTGGTTTCGGTAAAAATCTCTCACACAACTACGCGCTCCTCGCCCGCCTGGCGGAGTTTCATCATTTTAATCTGCCCCTGTTGGTAGGAATGTCGCGTAAATCGATGGTTGGCCAGTTACTGAATGTTGGCCCGAACGAAAGGTTGAGTGGTAGCCTGGCATGTGCGGTGATTGCCGCCATGCAAGGTGCGCACATTATTCGTGTCCACGATGTAAAAGAAACGGTTGAAGCCATGCGGGTGGTGGAAGCCACACTGTCAGCGTCAGCGAAGGAAAACAAACGCTATGAGTAATCGTAAATATTTTGGCACCGATGGCATCCGTGGTCGCGTTGGTGATGCGCCAATTACCCCTGACTTTGTGCTTAAGCTGGGCTGGGCGGCTGGTAAGGTGCTGGCCCGTCATGGCTCACGCAAAATTATTATTGGCAAAGACACCCGAATTTCCGGCTATATGCTGGAATCCGCACTCGAAGCGGGTCTCGCTGCTGCGGGGTTATCTGCCTCTTTTACCGGGCCGATGCCCACTCCCGCAGTGGCATACCTGACCCGTACGTTTCGTGCGGAAGCGGGTATTGTCATCTCCGCATCACATAACCCTTTTTATGACAACGGCATTAAGTTCTTTTCTATCGACGGTACCAAGCTGCCGGACGCGGTAGAGGAAGCCATTGAAGCTGAGATGGAAAAAGAGCTGACCTGCGTGGATTCAGCAGAGCTGGGGAAAGCCAGCCGTATCGTGGATGCCGCTGGCCGCTATATCGAATTTTGCAAAGCCACATTCCCGAATGAGCTCAGCCTGAACACGCTTAAAATCGTTGTGGACTGCGCGAATGGCGCTACCTACCACATTGCCCCGAGTGTCTTCCGTGAGCTGGGTGCGAAAGTGATCGCAATGGGTTGCGAGCCTGATGGCGTCAACATCAATGAAAACTGCGGCGCAACGGATGTCCGGGCATTGCAGCAACGCGTTCTGAGTGAAAAAGCAGATTTAGGTATCGCTTTTGATGGCGACGGTGACCGTGTGATCATGGTTGACCACGAAGGCAACAAAGTCGATGGTGACCAAATTCTCTATATCATCGCTCGCGAAGCCCTGCGTCAGGGCCAACTGCGCGGCGGTGCTGTCGGTACACTGATGAGCAATATGGGGCTGGAGCTGGCGCTCAAACAGCTCGGCATTCCGTTTGCACGTGCGAAAGTGGGTGACCGCTATGTGCTGGAGAAATTGCAGGAGAAAGGCTGGCGCCTTGGTGCGGAGAACTCGGGCCACGTCATTCTGCTGGACAAAACCACGACAGGCGATGGCATTGTCGCGGGCTTGCAGGTTGTGGCGGCGATGGTGCGTAATCATATGAGCCTGCATGATTTGTGCAGCGGGATGACAATGTTCCCTCAGGTACTGGTGAATGTGCGTTACACCTCCAGTGATATTGATCCGCTTGAAGATGAGCAGGTTAAAAGCGTGACCGCTGAGGTTGAAGCGGCACTGGGGAATCGTGGCCGTGTGCTGTTGCGTAAATCCGGTACTGAACCACTGATTCGCGTCATGGTGGAAGGCGAGGTTGAAGAGCACGTTGTCGCATTTGCCAACCGTATCGCCGATGCGGTTAAAGCGGTTTAACGGTCATTAAGTGTCTAAAAAGGCGGCGTTTGCTGCCTTTTTAATGCGCGACATCCCCGTTTTTGCTGTTTTTTTCCTCACTTGATAAAATGCGATTAAAATGGCCTTGCGAAGGTGATTCGCTTTGGTTAGTATTCACACCCGCTTCAGTGGGAAACATTAACAACCCCACTTTTATTGGTTTGAAGCATTGGCATGCGGCAACCCCGCAAGGAACAGGTTGATTATGTACGAAGCTCTTTTAGTTGTTTTCCTTATTGTGGCAATTGGCCTTGTTGGTTTAATCATGCTGCAGCAAGGTAAAGGCGCTGATATGGGAGCCTCATTTGGCGCAGGCGCTTCTGCAACGTTGTTCGGTTCAAGTGGTTCTGGTAACTTCATGACCCGTATGACCGCTGTGTTGGCGACACTGTTCTTCATCATCAGTCTGGTGCTGGGTAACATTAATACCAACAAAACCAATAAAGGAAGTGAATGGGAAAGACTGAGTGCTCCGGCTCAAACTGAGCAGACTCAGCCAGCAGCTCCGGCGCAGCCGAGCAGCGATATCCCGAAATAAGAAGTCGTCGTACCGAGGTGGTGGAATTGGTAGACACGCTACCTTGAGGTGGTAGTGCCCTAACGGGCTTGTGGGTTCGAGTCCCATCCTCGGTACCAATATTCCGAAAAGAAGACGCTAATAAGCGTCTTTTTTTTCGTCTCTAGAAAAGGCCATGCGCCTGAATGTATGTGACTCGGATATGGGTTGATGGCTATCGTCTCCACGGCGTGATGTTACTGCATAAATGTATGGCATAAAAAAAGCCGCTTTCGCGGCTTTTCTCATTTTTGATCAGCGCTTATTTAGCTTTGTTTTCCAGATTTTCTACCTGCGGCAGACCTGTCGCAGAAGAGGCGGAAAGAAGACCGGACTGCGCATAACCGAACAGTTTTTCACGTGTATCGGTAATGTCCAGGTTACGCATCGTCAACTGACCAATACGATCATCCGGAGAGAATACGGAATCGCCTTTCTCCATGGTCAGACGTTCTGGCTTATAAGTCAGGTTATCAGACACAGTATTCAGGATGGAGTAGTCGTTACCGCGACGCAGTTCCAGCGTCACTTCACCCGTAATCTGGCTCGCCACCCAGCGTTGCAGACCATCACGCAGCATCAGTGCCTGAGAGTCGAACCAGCGGCCCTGATACAGCAAGCGACCCAACTGACGGCCATGCGCATGATACTGCTCAATAGTGTCTTCGTTGTGAATACCGGTCAGCAGACGCTCATAGGCGATATGCAGCAACGCCATCCCCGGCGCTTCATAGATGCCGCGGCTTTTCGCTTCGATGATACGGTTTTCAATCTGGTCGCTCATGCCCAGACCGTGACGGCCACCGATCCGGTTAGCTTCCATCATTAGCTCAACGTCATCGCTAAACGTTTTACCGTTCAGGGCAACCGGATGGCCTTGCTCAAAACGTACGGTCACTTCTTCTGCCGGGATTTTTACATTTTCATCCCAGAACTTAACGCCCATAATCGGGTTTACGATCTTCACACTGGAGTTCAGGAATTCGAGGTCCTTCGCTTCATGCGTTGCGCCGAGCATGTTCGAGTCGGTGGAATACGCTTTTTCCACGGACATTTTGTAGTCGAAACCACAGGCGATCATGAATTCGGACATTTCCTGACGGCCGCCCAGCTCATCAATAAAATCGGTATCCAGCCACGGCTTATAGATTTTCAGCTCGGCGTTGGTCAACAGGCCATAACGATAGAAACGCTCAATATCATTACCTTTATAGGTACTGCCATCGCCCCAGATGTTAACGCCATCTTCTTTCATTGCTGCAACGAGCATGGTACCGGTTACCGCACGACCGAGCGGGGTGGTGTTGAAGTAGGTCAGGCCGCCTGTTGTGTTATGAAACGCGCCGCACTGAATTGCGGCAATGCCTTCGGCAACCAGTTGCTTACGGCAGTCGATCAGGCGGGCATTCTCCGCGCCATATTCCTTTGCACGACGAGGAATTGCGTCATAGTCGTCCTCGTCCGGTTGACCCAGATTCGCAGTGTATGCGTAAGGAACGGCACCTTTTTTGCGCATCCACAGCAATGCCGCGCTGGTATCCAGGCCCCCGGAGAAGGCGATACCAATACGTTGACCAACCGGAAGATGCTTGAGAATCGTCGTCATAAAATAAATCCCTGCTTAATATACCTATGGTGAGAGACTTAACAGCCACGCCATGATGTTTAATACCATTCACTGTTGTTGCGATAATGAATGGTTATGCAAAATAAATGAGTTTTCATTTAAACATCTTTTGGCGATGACAGGAAGAGAAGAGTGCAATTTTCATCGCAATAATGGCTGATAATGCCCTCTGAAAATGCATCCGCCATTGCGCATGATAGTACAAGTCCGGGCGCATAAAAGGCAAACCTGTCAGGGTTGACAGATAGTTATGTTTATCAATATAATGTACGCAGATTATACGTCCCGTCTTCGGTACCAAATCCCAGCATTATTTGCAAATCTTCTGCTAACCGAGTAGAATTTGCCACGTTTCAGGCGCGGGGTGGAGCAGCCTGGTAGCTCGTCGGGCTCATAACCCGAAGGTCGTCGGTTCAAATCCGGCCCCCGCAACCACTTTCCCTAAGTGTTCTTTTTCAAATATACTATGAAGACTTAACGCCTTCGTCGCTGGATTTGAAAAAAATACTCCCGGAAGGTTCTCCAGGCCGCAGTTGCGGCTATAGGGTTCAGTTATTTAAAGCCCCGATTTATCGGGGTTTTTTGTTATCTGACTACGGAATAACTGGGCTTTACGCCCTTTTTTTATGTCTTGGGGGTGGGCTTGTCCACATTAGAGCAAAAATTAACAGAGATGATCACAGCACCGGTTGAAGCACTGGGCTACGAGCTGGTTGGTATTGAATTTGTGCGTGGTCGCACATCTACACTGCGCATCTATATTGATAGTGAAGATGGCATCAATGTTGATGATTGTGCCGATGTCAGCCACCAGGTCAGCGCGGTGATGGATGTTGAAGATCCTATTACCGTTGCTTATAACCTGGAAGTGTCCTCACCAGGCCTTGATCGTCCCTTATTTACAGCGGAACACTACGCGCGTTTTACGGGTGAAGAGGTGTCGCTGGTCTTGCGTATGGCGGTACAGAACCGTCGCAAATGGCAAGGCGTTATCAAAGGTGTCGATGGCGAGATGATCACCGTTACGGTCGAAGGTAAAGATGAAGTGTTCGCATTGAGCAACATTCAGAAAGCGAACCTGGTCCCCCACTTTTAACAGTCTGGATTGAGGTGAAAGGCCCCCGATGAATAAAGAAATTTTGGCTGTTGTTGAAGCTGTTTCTAACGAAAAAGCGCTGCCGCGTGAAAAAATCTTCGAAGCGCTGGAAAGTGCTCTGGCTACAGCAACCAAGAAAAAATACGAGCAAGAGATTGATGTCCGCGTAGAGATCGATCGTAAGAGCGGTGATTTCGATACGTTCCGCCGTTGGGTTGTGGTCGAAGAAGTTACCCAGCCGACGCGCGAAATTACGCTGGAAGCGGCTCGCTTCGAAGACGAAAGCATGAATGTTGGTGATTTTGTTGAAGACCAGATTGAATCTGTCACCTTTGACCGTATTACCACCCAAACGGCAAAACAGGTTATCGTGCAGAAAGTGCGCGAAGCTGAACGTGCAATGGTTGTTGACCAGTTCCGTGAGCATGAAGGCGAGATCATCACGGGTGTGGTGAAGAAAGTGAACCGCGACAACATCACGCTTGATCTGGGTAGCAATGCCGAAGCAGTCATTCTGCGTGAAGACATGCTGCCGCGTGAAAACTTCCGTCCGGGCGACCGTATTCGCGGTGTGCTCTATGCTGTACGTCCCGAAGCGCGTGGCGCGCAGTTGTTCGTGACGCGTTCCAAACCTGAGATGCTGATCGAACTGTTCCGCATTGAAGTACCGGAAATCGGCGAAGAAGTTATCGAAATCAAAGCGGCTGCTCGCGATCCTGGTTCTCGTGCAAAAATTGCTGTGAAAACCAACGACAAACGTATCGACCCGGTCGGTGCGTGTGTAGGGATGCGTGGCGCACGTGTTCAGGCAGTATCAACCGAACTGGGCGGCGAGCGAATCGATATCGTCCTGTGGGATGATAACCCGGCGCAGTTCGTTATTAACGCCATGGCACCTGCTGATGTGGCTTCTATCGTTGTTGATGAAGACAAGCACACCATGGATATCGCCGTTGAAGCCGGTAACCTGGCTCAGGCGATTGGCCGTAATGGCCAGAACGTTCGTCTGGCTTCACAGCTGAGCGGCTGGGAACTCAACGTGATGACCGTTGAAGACCTGCAGGCGAAGCATCAGGCAGAAGCCCATGCAGCGATCGACACCTTCACTCGCTACCTCGACATTGACGAAGACTTCGCCACTGTTCTGGTTGAAGAAGGTTTCTCCACGCTGGAAGAACTGGCCTATGTGCCAATGAAAGAGCTGCTGGAAATCGACGGTCTGGATGAAGATACCGTTGAAGCCCTGCGTGAACGCGCGAAAAATGCCCTGACCACCCTGGCTCTGGCGCAGGAAGAAAGCATCGGTAATAAAGAACCGGCTGAAGACCTGCTGAACCTGGAAGGTTTGGATCGTGCGTTGGCGTTTAAACTGGCAGCCCGCGGTGTTTGTACGCTGGAAGATCTCGCCGACCAGGGCGTAGATGACCTGAGCGATATCGACGGTTTGACCGACGAGAAAGCCGGGGAGCTCATCATGGCCGCACGTAATATTTGCTGGTTTGGTGGCGAAGCGTAATAAACTGTAGCAGGAAGGAACAGCATGACAGATGTAACCGTAAAAACGCTGGCCGCTGAGATTCAGACCTCTGTGGACCGCCTGGTACAGCAATTTGCTGATGCAGGGATCCGTAAGTCCGCTGAAGACTCAGTGACGGCACAAGAAAAACAGACGCTGTTAGCGCATCTGAACCGTGAACACGGCTCAGGTCCTGACAAGCTGACGTTGCAGCGCAAGACGCGTAGCACATTAAGCATTCAGGGCACCGGTGGGAAAAGTAAATCGGTGCAGATCGAAGTCCGTAAAAAACGCACCTTTGTAAAACGCGATCCACAAGAGGCGGAACGTCTCGCAGCGGAAGAAGAGGCGAAGCGTGAAGCGGAGGATAAGGCCCGTCGTGAAGCAGAGGAAGCTGCTAAGCGCGAAGCCGAGGAAAAAGCCAAACGTGATGCCGAAGAAAGAGCGAAGCGTGAAGCGGATGAAAAAGCCAAACGCGAGTCTGCTGATAAAGCAAAACGTGAAGCTGCGGAAAATAGCAAAGTGAGCAACCAACAATCTGACGAAATGACCAGGACAGCCCAGGGTGAAAAAGCCCGTCGTGAAGCTGAAGCGCAAGATCTTAAGCGCAAAGCGGAAGAGGAGGCTCGTCGTAAGCTGGAAGAAAATGCGCGTCGCGTAGCGGAAGAAGCTCGTCGCATGGCTGAGGAAAACGAATCCCGTTGGAATGCCAGCAGCGATAAAGAAGAAGAAAGCAGCGACTATCATGTAACCACTTCTCACCATGCACGCCAGGCTGAGGACGATAGCGACCGTGAAGTCGAAGGTGGTCGTGGTCGTGGTCGTAACGCGAAAGCGGCACGCCCAGCGAAAAAAGGCAACAAGCATGCCGAAAGCAAAGCCGATCGTGAAGAAGCCCGTGCGGCCATTCGCGGTGGTAAAGGCGGCAAACAGCGTAAAGGTTCTGCGCTGCAACAGAGCTTCCAGAAGCCTGCGCAGGCAGTTAACCGTGACGTTGTGATCGGTGAAACGCTGACCGTTGGCGAGCTGGCTAACAAAATGGCGGTGAAAGGCTCTCAGGTCATCAAAGCGATGATGAAACTGGGCGCAATGGCCACCATCAACCAGGTTATCGACCAGGAAACCGCGCAGCTTGTAGCCGAAGAAATGGGCCACAAAGTTATCCTCCGTCGTGAAAACGAACTGGAAGAAGCGGTAATGAGCGACCGTGATACGGGTGCTGCGGCTGAACCGCGTGCACCAGTCGTGACCATCATGGGGCACGTTGACCACGGTAAAACCTCTCTGCTGGACTACATTCGTTCAACGAAAGTAGCCTCAGGTGAAGCGGGCGGCATTACCCAGCACATCGGTGCATACCACGTCGAAACCGAAAACGGCATGATCACCTTCCTGGATACCCCGGGCCACGCCGCGTTTACCGCGATGCGTGCACGTGGTGCGCAGGCAACGGATATCGTGGTTCTGGTTGTGGCTGCTGACGATGGCGTGATGCCGCAAACAATCGAAGCTATCCAGCACGCAAAAGCGGCGCAGGTACCGGTTGTTGTTGCAGTGAACAAAATCGATAAGCCAGAAGCGGATCCGGATCGCGTTAAGAATGAATTGTCCCAGTACGGCATTATGCCGGAAGAGTGGGGCGGCGAAAGCCAGTTCGTTCATGTATCTGCAAAAGCGGGTACCGGTATCGACGAGCTGCTCGACGCTATCCTGCTGCAGGCTGAGGTTCTTGAGCTGAAAGCTATCCGTACCGGTATGGCGAGCGGTGTTGTGATCGAATCCTTCCTGGATAAAGGTCGTGGTCCGGTTGCTTCCGTTCTGGTACGCGAAGGTACTCTGCATAAAGGCGATATCGTTCTGTGTGGCTTTGAATATGGCCGCGTACGTGCGATGCGTGATGAGCTTGGTCGTGAAGTTAGCGAAGCGGGTCCGTCTATTCCGGTTGAAATCCTCGGCCTGTCTGGTGTTCCGGCAGCGGGTGATGAAGCGACGGTTGTTCGCGACGAGAAGAAAGCACGTGAAGTTGCCCTGTATCGTCAGGGTAAATTCCGCGAAGTCAAACTGGCGCGTCAGCAGAAATCCAAACTGGAAAATATGTTCGCCAACATGACCGAAGGCGAAGTCCACGAAGTGAACGTCGTTCTGAAAGCGGACGTTCAGGGTTCTGTGGAAGCTATCACCGATTCTCTGCTGAAACTGTCTACTGACGAAGTGAAAGTGAAGATCGTAGGTTCCGGTGTTGGTGGTATCACCGAAACCGATGCTACCCTTGCAACGGCTTCGAATGCCATTCTGGTTGGCTTTAACGTTCGTGCCGACGCCTCTGCGCGCCGCGTGATCGAAGCCGAAGGTCTGGATCTGCGTTACTACTCCGTCATCTATAACCTGATCGACGAAGTGAAAGCAGCGATGAGCGGCATGCTGTCTCCGGAACTGAAACAGCAGATCATTGGTCTGGCTGAGGTTCGTGACGTGTTCAAATCACCGAAATTCGGTGCGATCGCGGGCTGTATGGTTACCGAAGGCACGATTAAACGTCATAACCCAATCCGCGTCCTGCGTGACAACGTGGTTATCTATGAAGGCGAGCTGGAATCCCTGCGCCGCTTCAAAGATGACGTTAACGAAGTCCGTAACGGCATGGAATGTGGTATCGGCGTTAAGAACTACAACGACGTTCGCGTTGGCGATATGATCGAAGTGTTCGAAATTATCGAGATCCAACGTAGCATCGATTAATTTTCGTCGGCTTTTGGGCCGCCACTGTGTTGGTTACGTTCACTCACCCCGGTCACATAGTTATCTATGCTCCCGGGGATTGATGAGCGTGCCGCCTTGCCGGAATCCCAAAAGCTTAGAAAATTGATTAGCGTAGACCGGGGAAGCGCAGCGCCACCCGGTATGAATTTCAAAAGGGGCTATAAGCCCCTTTTTTGTCTGGAGAATTTATTATGGCGAAAGAATTTGGTCGCCCACAGCGCGTAGCCCAGGAGATGCAGAAAGAAATCGCCATCATCCTGCAGCGCGAAATTAAAGACCCGCGTGTTGGCATGATGACGACTGTATCGGGCGTTGAAGTCTCTCGCGATCTGGCCTATGCCAAAGTGTTTGTGACCTTCCTGAACGACAAAGATGAAGCCGCCGTTAAAGCGGGCATCAAAGCGCTGCAGGAAGCATCCGGTTTCATCCGTACGCTGCTCGGCAAAGCTATGCGCCTGCGTATCGTGCCAGAACTGACTTTCTTCTACGACAACTCACTGGTGGAAGGGATGCGTATGTCTAACCTCGTCACCAGCGTGGTGAAACATGACGATGAACGTCGTGTGAACCCAACGGACGACAGCAAGGAGGACTGATGAGTCGTCCTCGTCGTCGCGGTCGCGATGTGCACGGCGTGCTGTTGCTGGATAAACCGCAAGGCGCATCCAGCAATGATGTACTGCAAAAAGTTAAACGTCTCTTTAATGCCAATCGCGCCGGGCATACTGGCGCGTTGGATCCTCTGGCAACAGGTATGCTACCGGTTTGTCTGGGAGAGGCGACAAAGTTCTCCCAGTATCTGCTGGATTCTGACAAGCGTTACCGTGTGATTGCGAAGCTGGGCCAGCGCACCGATACTTCTGATGCTGATGGTCAAATCGTCGAAGAGCGTCCGGTCGATTTTAGCGCTGAGCAACTGGCCGCCGCGCTGGAGACCTTTCGTGGCGATATCGAACAAATACCCTCAATGTATTCTGCACTGAAATATCAGGGCAAAAAGCTGTATGAATACGCGCGCCAGGGTATCGAAGTTCCACGTGAAGCCCGACCTATTACGGTGTATGAACTGTTGTTCATCCGCCACGAAGGCGATGAACTGGAACTGGAAGTTCACTGCTCGAAAGGCACCTATATTCGTACGATTGTTGACGATCTGGGTGAGAAACTGGGCTGTGGCGCACATGTGATTTATCTGCGCCGTCTGGCGGTGAGTAAATATCCTGCTGAGCGAATGGTGACGCTGGAACAATTGCATGAGCTGGTCGCGCAAGCTGAGCAGCGTGATATCCCGGCGGCTCAATTACTCGATTCGTTGTTAATGCCCATGGATAGCCCGGCAGCTGATTACCCTGTTGTTAACCTTCCGTTGATTTCGTCGGTTTACTTCCGCAACGGTAATCCTGTGCGAACCACCGGTGTGCCGCATGAAGGTCTGGTGCGTGTCACTGAAGGTGAAGAGGCGAAATTTATCGGTATGGGCGAAATGGATGACGAAGGGCGTGTTGCTCCGCGTCGTCTGGTGGTTGAGTACCCGCCAGTCTAAGCCTCGTCTTGCGATAACCAGTCACTGAGAGTAGAATATTGGCGCTTAATGCCGGGTCAATTGTTTAACAATATCTGGTATTAATTCCGGGGTTGCTGAATTAGAGATCGGCACCCTCTCATTTTTTTATCACTGGAGTACAAAATGTCTCTAAGCGTTGAAGCTAAAGCAAAAATCGTTTCTGAGTTTGGTCGTGGCGAAAACGACAGCGGTTCTACCGAAGTTCAGGTTGCACTGCTGACTGCACAGATCAACCACCTGCAGGGCCACTTTGCAGAGCACAAAAAAGATCACCACAGCCGTCGTGGTCTGCTGCGTATGGTTTCTCAGCGTCGTAAACTGCTCGACTACCTGAAACGTAAAGATGTTGCACGCTACACCGCGCTGATCGAGCGTCTGGGTCTGCGTCGCTAATTCTTGCGAGTTTCAAGAAAGGGGCCGTAAGGCCCCTTTTTTCAACCAGACGGCAGTAATTAACAGTACAATAATGTATTGTTGCTATGAATGATCTTCGTTGCAGAGGTTCGCGCGGCTAATGAGAGGCTTTACCCACGAGAGCGGGGTTAGGGTTGTCATTAGTCGCGAGGATGCAGGAAGATCGGGTTTAAACGACAGCATCCCTGGGGGTTGCTGTCATTCATTAAGATTAAGAAAGGATAATATTTTGCTTAATCCGATCGTTCGTAAATTCCAGTACGGCCAACATACCGTTACGCTGGAAACCGGCATGATGGCACGTCAGGCGACGGCAGCCGTTATGGTTAGCATGGATGACACTGCGGTATTCGTTACCGTTGTGGGCGCTAAAAAAGCTAAACCGGGCCAGGATTTCTTCCCGTTAACTGTTAACTATCAAGAGCGTACCTACGCTGCTGGTAAAATCCCGGGTGGTTTCTTCCGTCGTGAAGGCCGTCCAAGCGAAGGCGAAACCCTGATTGCGCGTCTGATTGACCGCCCGGTTCGTCCGCTGTTCCCGGAAGGCTTCGTTAACGAAGTTCAGGTTATTGCAACCGTGGTTTCCGTTAACCCGCAGGTTAACCCGGATATCGTTTCTATGATTGGTGCTTCCGCAGCACTGTCTCTGTCAGGTATTCCGTTCAATGGCCCGATTGGCGCAGCGCGCGTGGGTTACATTAACGATCAATATGTACTGAACCCGACCCAGGAAGAACTGAAGTCCAGCAAACTGGACCTGGTGGTAGCGGGTACCGAAGGTGCGGTATTGATGGTGGAATCCGAAGCAGAATTGCTGAGCGAAGACCAGATGCTGGGCGCAGTCGTATTTGGCCATGAACAGCAGCAGGTTGTTATCCAGGCCATTAACGACCTGGTAAAAGAAGCGGGCAAACCGCGTTGGGACTGGCAGCCAGAAGCCGTCAACGAAGCGCTGAACGCACGTGTTGCTGCTCTGGCAGAAGCGCGTCTGAGCGATGCTTACCGCATCACTGACAAACAAGAGCGTTATGCTCAGGTTGATGTCATTAAATCTGACGTTGTAGCTGCGCTGGTTGCAGAAGATGAAACCCTGGATGCCAACGAGCTGGGCGACATCCTGCACGCTATCGAGAAAAATGTTGTTCGTAGCCGCGTACTGGCAGGCGAACCGCGTATCGATGGTCGTGAAAAAGACATGATCCGTGGTCTGGACGTGCGCACTGGCGTATTGCCGCGTACTCACGGTTCCGCGCTGTTTACCCGTGGTGAAACTCAGGCTCTGGTTACCGCAACACTGGGTACTGCCCGTGATGCGCAGATCATTGATGAACTGATGGGTGAGCGCACTGACAGCTTCCTGTTCCATTACAACTTCCCTCCGTACTCCGTAGGTGAAACCGGTATGGTTGGCTCGCCGAAGCGTCGTGAAATTGGTCACGGTCGTCTGGCGAAGCGCGGTGTACTGGCTGTAATGCCGGAAGCGGATAAATTCCCGTACACCGTTCGTGTGGTGTCTGAAATCACCGAATCCAACGGTTCTTCTTCCATGGCTTCCGTGTGTGGCGCTTCTCTGGCGCTGATGGACGCAGGCGTACCGATCAAAGCAGCCGTTGCGGGTATCGCAATGGGCCTGGTGAAAGAAGGCGACAACTTTGTTGTTCTTTCTGACATCCTGGGCGATGAAGATCACCTTGGCGATATGGACTTCAAAGTAGCGGGCTCCCGCGACGGTATCTCTGCACTGCAGATGGATATCAAAATTGAAGGCATCACCAAAGAGATCATGCAGGTTGCGCTGAACCAGGCTAAAGGTGCTCGTTTGCACATCCTGAGCGTGATGGAGCAGGCGATCAATGCGCCGCGCGGCGATATCTCTGAATTCGCACCGCGTATCCACACCATCAAGATCAACCCGGACAAAATCAAAGACGTCATCGGTAAAGGTGGCTCTGTGATTCGTGCGCTGACCGAAGAAACCGGCACTACCATCGAAATCGAAGATGACGGCACCGTGAAAATTGCAGCGACCGATGGCGAGAAAGCGAAATTCGCTATTCGTCGTATCGAAGAGATCACTGCAGAAATCGAAGTAGGTCGTATCTACAACGGTAAAGTGACCCGCATTGTTGACTTTGGCGCGTTCGTTGCCATCGGCGGCGGTAAAGAAGGTCTGGTTCACATCTCTCAGATCGCTGACAAGCGCGTTGAGAAAGTGACTGACTATCTGCAGATGGGTCAGGAAGTACCGGTGAAAGTTCTGGAAGTTGATCGCCAGGGCCGTATTCGTCTTAGCATTAAAGAAGCCACTGAACAAACTCAGCCTGAAGCAGCGCCGGAAGCGCCGCAAGCAGAGCAGGGCGAGTAAAATGGTGTTTGCCCTCCGCGAAAGCGGAGGGTTATTTAACTGGCAGGACGCCGTGTTTGCAGCCGGGGGACAGGACGTTCATCCAATTGTTGTCTTCGGGAGTGGGAAATGAAGCCTTTTTTGCGCTGGTGTTTCGTTGCGACAGCTTTAACGCTGGCAGGATGCAGCAACTCTGCCTGGCGTAAGAGCGAAGTCCTCGCGGTGCCATTGCAACCGACTTTGCAGCAAGAAGTGATTCTGGCGCGCATGGAACAAATTCTTGCCAGTCGGGCTTTATCCGATGATGAACGCGCACAGCTTTTATATGAGCGCGGAGTATTGTATGATAGTCTTGGTTTGAGAGCACTGGCGCGAAATGATTTTTCACAAGCGCTGGCCATCCGACCGGATATGCCGGAAGTATTCAATTACTTAGGCATTTATTTAACGCAGGCAGGCAATTTTGATGCTGCCTATGAAGCGTTTGATTCTGTACTTGAGCTTGATCCAACTTACAACTACGCGCACTTGAATCGCGGTATCGCATTATATTACGGCGGTCGCGATAAGTTAGCGCAAGATGATCTGCTGGCGTTTTATCAAGACGATCCCAATGACCCTTTCCGGAGTCTGTGGCTTTACATCGTTGAGCGGAAGCTCGATGAGAAGCAGGCTAAAGAAGCGCTGAAACAACGCTTCGAAAAATCGGGCAAAGAGCAATGGGGATGGAACATTGTCGAGTTCTACCTTGGCGATATTAGCGAACAAGAGCTAATGAACCGCCTGAAGGCAGACGCAACGGATAACACCTCGCTCGCTGAGCATCTCAGTGAAACCAACTTCTATTTAGGTAAGTACTACCTAAGTCTGGGGGAAAAGGACAGCGCTGCGGCACTGTTCAAATTAGCGGTGGCTAACAACGTTCATAATTTTGTTGAGCACCGTTATGCATTGTTGGAATTAGCGCTCTTGGGCCAGGAGCAAGATGACCTGGCAGAATCGGACCAGCAATAGCTGACGTACACATCAGCCCGTAATCATTACTTTGATTGCCATCACCTTCGCGGGTGAGGGCGTTGTTGTTCGTTAATACACCTACTTTGAGCCGGTTCACACTTTTAATGAAAATTACCGAAAATTTTCACGATGAGTTATGTAGACTGGCCGCCATTAATATCGAGGCACACGTACTACATGGCTGAATTCGAAACCACTTTTGCAGATCTGGGCCTGAAGGCTCCTATCCTTGAAGCCCTTAACGATCTGGGTTACGAAAAACCATCTCCAATCCAGGCAGAGTGCATTCCGCATCTGCTGGGCGGTCGCGACGTACTGGGTATGGCCCAGACGGGTAGCGGCAAAACCGCAGCGTTTTCATTACCGCTGCTGAACAATCTTGATCCTGAGCTGAAAGCACCGCAAATCCTGGTGCTGGCGCCGACCCGCGAACTGGCGGTTCAGGTTGCCGAAGCCATGACAGATTTCTCTAAACACATGCGCGGCGTGAACGTGGTTGCCCTTTATGGCGGCCAGCGTTATGACGTGCAGTTACGCGCCCTGCGTCAGGGGCCTCAGATTGTTGTCGGTACCCCGGGTCGTCTGCTTGACCACCTGAAACGCGGTACGCTGGATCTCTCTAAACTGAGCGGTCTGGTGCTGGACGAAGCCGATGAAATGTTGCGTATGGGCTTCATCGAAGACGTTGAAACCATCATGGCAGAGATCCCGGACGGTCATCAGACCGCACTGTTCTCTGCAACCATGCCGGAAGCGATTCGCCGCATTACCCGCCGCTTTATGAAAGAGCCGCAGGAAGTGCGCATTCAGTCCAGCGTGACTACTCGCCCGGACATCAGCCAGAGCTACTGGTCTGTGTACGGCATGCGTAAAAACGAAGCGCTGGTACGTTTCCTGGAAGCAGAAGATTTTGATGCGGCGATCATCTTCGTTCGTACCAAAAACGCGACCCTGGAAGTGGCAGAAGCGCTGGAGCGTAGTGGCTATAACAGCGCCGCGCTGAATGGCGACATGAACCAGGCCCTGCGTGAGCAGACTCTGGAGCGTCTGAAAGACGGTCGTCTGGATATCCTGATTGCAACCGACGTGGCAGCACGTGGTCTGGACGTTGAGCGTATCAGCCTGGTTGTTAACTATGACATCCCGATGGATTCCGAGTCTTACGTTCACCGTATCGGCCGTACCGGTCGTGCAGGTCGCGCTGGTCGTGCGTTGCTGTTTGTTGAGAACCGCGAACGTCGTCTGCTGCGTAACATCGAACGCACCATGAAGCTGACTATTCCAGAAGTAGAACTGCCGAACGCAGAACTGCTGGGCAAACGCCGTCTGGAAAAATTCGCCGCGAAAGTACAGCAGCAGCTGGAAAGCAGCGATCTGGATCAGTACCGTGCTCTGCTGGCGAAAATCCAGCCGTCTGCGGAAGGTGAAGAGCTGGATCTCGAAACGCTGGCCGCTGCTCTGCTGAAAATGGCACAGGGTGAACGTGCGCTGATCGTTCCGCCAGACGCGCCGATGCGTCCTAAGCGTGAATTCCGTGAGCGCGACGACCGCTTTGAACGCCGTGGCGATCGTAACGACCGTGGTCCGCGTGGCGACCGTCCTGAGCGTGGTGGTGAAGATCGTCCGCGTCGTGAACGTCGTGATGCTGGTGAAATGGAATTGTACCGTATTGAAGTTGGCCGTGATGATGGTGTTGAAGTTCGTCATATCGTTGGCGCGATTGCTAACGAAGGCGACATCAGCAGCCGTTATATCGGTAACATCAAGCTGTTCGGTACCCACTCTACCATCGAACTGCCGAAAGGCATGCCGGGCGAAGTTCTGCAGCACTTTACTCGCACCCGCATCCTGAACAAGCCGATGAACATGCAGCTTCTGGGTGATGCACAGCCGCGTCCTGAGCGTCGTGGCGGTGGTGAGCGTCGTGAAGGTGGCCGCAGCTTCGGTGGTGGTGAACGCCGTGAAGGTGGTCGCAGCTTCGGTGGTGAGCGTCGTGAAGGCGGTCGTAGCGAAGGTCGTAACTTCAGTGGCGAACGTCGCGCTCCGCGTCGTGACCGCGAAGAAGGCTCCAGCCGTCGTCGTTTCGGTGACGCATAATCGCGCAGTAAGCCAGCTTTACACTTCGTAAAGTAATTGATACAACCCCGGTGCAAAACATCGGGGTTTCTTTTATCTGTTATGTACTCTTGTACTGGTACAATGCATCGGTATTTTACCTTACTGGAGAAGATAGCATGGCAACACTGACAACCACACAAGCGACCCCTTCGTTGCTTGCCGGTGTGGTGATTATTGGCGGAACGGTGATTGGTGCGGGGATGTTTTCACTGCCAGTGGTCATGTCAGGCGCGTGGTTCTTTTGGTCGATAGCGGCCCTGGTGTTCACCTGGTTTTGTATGCTGCATTCCGGGCTAATGATTCTGGAAGCGAACCTCAATTACCGCATTGGTGCGAGCTTCGATACCATTACCAAAGATTTGCTGGGCAACGGCTGGAATGTGATTAACGGTCTCTCCATCGCTTTTGTGCTCTATATCCTGACCTACGCTTATATTTCAGCGAGCGGTTCTATTCTGCATCACACCTTTGCTGAGCTGTCGTTAAACGTCCCGCCTCGTATTGCAGGCCTTGGGTTTGCGCTGCTGGTCGCCTTTATCGTCTGGCTATCTACCCGCGCAGTGAGCCGGATGACGGCGATTGTGCTGGGGGCGAAAGTTATCACTTTTTTCCTCACCTTCGGCAGTTTGCTGGGGCATGTTCAACCCGCGACATTATTCAATGTGGCGGAAAGCAATGCGTCCTATACGCCGTACTTGCTGATGACACTGCCGTTTTGTCTGGCGTCGTTTGGTTACCACGGTAATGTGCCGAGCCTGATGAAGTTCTACGGTAAAGATCCGCGCACTATCGCGCGTTGCCTGGTATATGGCACGTTGCTGGCGCTGGCCCTGTATATGGTGTGGCTGCTGGGCACGATGGGGAATATTCCACGTCCGGAGTTTATCGGCATTGCCCAGAAGGGCGGCAATATTGATGTGCTGGTGCAGGCGTTAAGCGGCGTGCTGAACAGCCGCAGTCTGGATCTGCTGCTGGTGGTCTTCTCCAACTTTGCGGTGGCGAGTTCTTTCCTTGGCGTGACCCTGGGCCTGTTTGACTATCTGGCCGATCTGTTCGGTTTTGATGATTCGGCACAGGGGCGCTTTAAAACTGCGCTGCTGACGTTTCTGCCTCCGATTGTCGGTGGTTTGTTGTGGCCAAATGGCTTTCTCTACGCAATTGGCTATGCGGGGCTGGCGGCGACAATCTGGGCGGCAATTGTGCCAGCTTTACTGGCTAACGCATCGCGTAAACGCTTTGGCAGCCCGCGTTTTCGCGTCTGGGGCGGCAAGCCGATGATTGCGCTGATCCTTGTGTTTGGCGTGGGCAATGCGCTGGTGCATGTGCTGTCGAGCTTTGATCTTTTGCCGGTTTACCGTTAATGTTCCTGTCCCGGCTGGCGCTCTGCTTAGCCGGGCTACGGGTGGGGTAACCCGGATAAAGCACAGCGCGCTGCATCCGGGAAAAACCTAACCCAGCAGTTCCTCTTTCACCTGCATCGCCAAATCAAACGAATGCAAACGCGCCTGGTGATCAAAGATTTGTCCGTTAACCATAATCTCATCAGCCTGGGTTTCGCGCAGTACAGACTCCAGCCCGTGACGCACTTTCGCCTTATCGCCCACCAGTGACATCCCCAGCGCCTGCTGTACGCCATATTGCTCTGACGGCGACCAGAACTGATCCATATTTTGGATCGGTGGTGGCAACTGGCCGGTTTCCCCACGGCGCAATTTCACGAAAGCCTGCTGCATGGAGGTAAACAGGAATTCCGCATCGCGGTTACTGTCTGCCGCAACGATATTGATACACACCATGGCATACGGTTTTTCCTGTCGCGCGGAAGGCTTGAATTGGGTGCGATACAGATGCAACGCCTGGAACAGCATGTCCGGTGCAAAGTGCGAAGCAAACGCAAACGGCAGACCAAGCTGTGCCGCCAGTTGAGCACTATAAAGACTGGAACCGAGTAGCCATACCGGAATTTTCTCGCCATAACCCGGCACCGGGCGAACGTGCGGATTCGGGTCGTTGGCATCAAACCAGTCCACCAGTTCGGCAACATCGCGCGGGAAATTATCCACATCGCCGCTCATATGGCGACGCAGTGCCCGCATGGTTGGTTGATCGCTACCTGGCGCGCGCCCAAGACCCAGATCGATACGGCCCGGATAGAGCGTGTTAAGCGTACCGAATTGTTCGGCAATCACCAGCGGAGCATGGTTTGGCAGCATGACACCGCCGGAACCCAGATGCAGAGAGGTGGTATTGGCCGCCAGATAGCCAATCAAGACGGATGTCGCCGCACTGGCGATACCCACCATATTGTGGTGCTCAGCCAGCCAGAAGCGATGGTATCCGCGCTTTTCAGCAAGCCTTGCGAGATCAAGAGAATGGGCGAAGGCCTCTTTAGCAGAAGCGCCCTGTGGGATCGGTGCAAGATCCAACACCGAGAAGGCAATCGTTTTGTCGGTCATAACGGCTCACTTTGCTACAGCATAGTCATCAGATTGAAGGTCTTCTTCCAGCCTGGCGCATCCAGGATGCGTCGGCCAGAAAAGCTGCATCTTTAATAGTGCATTAAAATCTGATGACTGTTGTTAACAAAGTGAGCGGTTTTTTAAGCCTGGAGTTCCAGACCCGGCAGACGTCGCCAGTAGCCGTTACAGTCACTGTTTGCTGTCAGCGGCAAAGGCGCTTGTCCATTTTCATTGCCGCGAAAGGCGTCGAGCATGGCAAACGTCTCTTCCCCCATGGGTGACAACCGTACCATGTCCACGATACCCGCCATCGACTTGAGTTCATTGCCCAGGTTGTAGACGTAACCACTCATGGTCTGGATGCCATTAAGCACGAACACCTGCTGATTTTCCTGCGACAGCATACGGCGTCCATTTGGATATTTAATGCAGCAGGTTTCGCACTCATCTTTCGGCCTGTCTTCCGAGCGTGCGGTAAAGCAGCGCGCGGAATAGGCCAGCGGCAAATGCCCGTAACTCAGCACTTCCACTTCGAACTGATCGCGAATACCCAGCGTTTCGCACTGATCGAGCAAGTTAATGAGCCAGTCGCGCGAAAGTTCTACCGGCATGCACCAGCGCATCATTCCTTGCTTAAGCAGCAGACGCAGCGTAACGGCGTTGTAGCAGTTTAGCGCGTGTCCCGCGACGAAGGGCAATTTGCGCTCGGCACACAGGTTCACCACGCCGAGATCGCTGGCCTCCAGCAGGAAATCGCCGTTATCGACATAGCGTTTGAGTTCGTTAAGCTCTGACGAGGCTTGCACCAGCGCAAGAGTCGAGAGCACGACCTGTTTGCCGCTGTCGGCAAGTTGTTTCGCCATATCCAGCCAGTCGCCCACTTTAGTGGCGCGACGCTTGCTGCACACCGCTTCGCCAAGATAAATCACATCTGCGCTGCTGTTTGCGGCTTGCTGGTAAAACGCCTCTAACGTCTCTTTTGACCAGTACCAGAGCACGGGTCCGAGTGAATATTTCATCGTGTTTCCTACTGCCATTTGCGATGGTAAGCGCCAAGCGTGGTCTGCGTGCCTTCTGACATCGCACCCAGCGTGTTCATCCAGGCGGATTGCGGCACGAAGTTCTGCGGATCGGCAATGCAGCGGTCAATGGCCTGTCGCCAGACTTTGGCCACCTGACTCACATAGGCCGGGCTGCGCTGACGGCCCTCAATTTTCACCGAGGCAATATTGGCCGCCAGCAGTTCAGGCAATAATTCCAGCGTATTCAGGCTGGTGGGCTCTTCCAGCGCGTGGTAGCGCTCGCCATCGACCAGATAGCGGCCTTTACACAGCGTCGGATAGCCTGCGTTTTCACCATCCTGGTAGCGGTCGATCAGCACTTCATTGAGGCGTGATTCCAGCCCCTGCGGGGTTTGCTGCCAGCGCACAAAACGTGCCGGAGAGCAGGCGCCCACGGTATTTGGCGACTCACCCGTCAGGTAAGAGGAGAGATAGCAGCGCCCTTCAGCCATGATGCACAGGCTGCCAAAAGCAAAGACTTCCAGCGGCACAGGGGTGACGCGGGCTAACTGTTTAACCTGATGAATAGATAAAACGCGAGGCAGGACAACGCGGGCGACGTCAAAATGGCGATGATAGAAGCGAATGGCCTCTTCATTGGTTGCCGATGCCTGCACAGAAACATGGCGTTCGATATGGGGATAACGCGTTGCAGCATATTCCAGCATAGCCAGATCGGCGAGAATCAACGCATCCGCACCAATTTGCGCGGCCATATCCACAGCGCGCTCCCAGCGTTGATAACCATCAGGATGCGCGAAGGTGTTAATCGCGATATGCAGTTTGCGTCGGTGCTGATGCACAAAACTGACCGCTTCCTGCAGTTTCTTTTCTGTAAAATTGAGACCGGCAAAGTGGCGGGCGTTGGTATCATCTTTCAGGCCGATATAGACGGCGTCGGCACCGTTTTCGATGGCCGCTTTGAGTGCCGGAAGGTTTCCGGCAGGGCAGAGCAACTCCATAATTTATCCTGAAATCAGGGGCTGTATTGGCCCTGGCAACCCACGTGGGGCGCTAAATTGTTAATGAACTGGGATTTTAGTTAACCTGGTAGCGACAATTTTTGATTTGAGGCAGTTAATTGTGTATTGGTGACATCAATAATCGAGGCATTCTTCTTACGTAATTGTTGATTTACGCCGCCATGTCGTTTATCTGATATGGCAAAATAGAAGGAATTTTCATTTCAGGGAGTAATGCTCGTGTTGGAAAAACTGCGCTCACGTCTCGTTCACGTTGGCCCGTCTTTGTTGAGCGTGCCGGTTAAGCTGACGCCTTTCGCCATTAAACGGCAGGTTCTGGAGCAGGTCTTATGCTGGCAGTTCCAACAGGCGCTGGCAGACGGGGAGCTAGAGTTTCTTGAAGGCCGCTGGTTAAGTATCCAGGTTCGCGATATTGGCCTGACGTGGTATACCTCGGTTGAAAATTCACGATTAATCGTGCGTGAGTCTGCCGTGGCTGATGTCAGTTTCAGCGCAGATGCCAGCGACCTGTTGATGATCGCCGCGCGCAAACAGGATCCGGATACGCTGTTCTTTCAACGCCGACTGGTCATTGAAGGTGACACGGAGCTTGGGTTGTATGTGAAAAACCTGATGGACGCCATTGAGCTGGAGCAGATGCCGAAAGCACTTCGCATCATGCTACTGCAACTGGCGGATTTTGTTGAAGCCGGCCTGCAAGCGCCGGACTCAACGCCACAATCTTCTGTAGGTGAACCATGCTGATTCGAGTAGAAATTGGGATTGATGCACCGGGAATCGACGCGCTTTTGCGCCGCACTTTTGCGGATGAGCGCGAAGCGACGCTGGTGCACGATCTGCGCGAAGACGGCTTAATTACACTTGGGCTTGTCGCAACGGATGATGAAGGGCAGGTCATCGGTTATGTCGCATTCAGTCCGGTTGCCGTGCAGGGCGAAGATTTACAGTGGGTTGGCCTTGCGCCATTGGCCGTCGATGAGGCGTATCGTAGCCAGGGCCTTGCTCGCCAGTTGGTATACGAAGGGTTGGACTCACTCAATGAGTTTGGCTATGCCGCCGTGGTGACGCTGGGTAACCCTGACTTTTTCGGCCATCTGGGCTTTGAGCCTGCGGCGAAGTTCGGTCTGCATTGCCGTTGGCCGGATACCGAAAGCGCTTTCCAGCTCCACCCTTTGGCAGACGATGCGTTAAATCATGTGAAGGGGCTGGTGGAATACCACGAGCACTTTAATCGCTTCTAATCGGCTGCGGTAACCAGGCCTTCTAATAGCGCTTCAAAGATGCCATCTCCGGCAACGAGGCGCTCCTTCTGGCGTTTTGTCAGTTGCTTGATGCGATACTCCATACGCAGCGCCAGCGAGCGCTCTCCCACTGGCGCGGAGAATGCCAGCGTGAGTTCCCCCTTTCCCCGCAGTGCTTTTGCGCCTTTGCCGCTTTGATGCTGCATAAGGCGACGCGCCACATCGGTAGTAATACCGGTATAAAGGCTGTTGTCCGCCGTGCGGATGAGATAAAGAGACCAGAGCGTCATAACGTCATTCATTGTGCTAATGTGAAAGAAAAATAACACGAGGATGAAGAGAAATGGAAACTCTTGCGGCCATTAGTCGCTGGCTGGCGAAGCAGCATGTTGTGACCTGGTGTGTGGCCAACAGGGGGGAGTTGTGGTGTGCGAATGCCTTTTATATCTATGATCCGCAAAAAGTCGCATTTTATCTTCTGAGTGAGGACCATACGCGTCATTCGCAGATGACCGGCCTGCAGGCGAACATTGCCGGAACCGTGAATGGGCAACCAAAGACGGTCGCACTTATTCGCGGCGTGCAATTCACCGGGGAGATTCGGCGTCTTGAGGAGGCGGAAAGCGTCGGCCCGCGTGCGCAGTACAACCGACGCTTTCCTGTTGCCCGCGTTTTATCGGCGCCGATGTGGGAAATTCGCCTCACCGAGCTGAAATTCACCGATAACACGCTGGGTTTTGGTAAAAAGCTTCACTGGATACGTGACTCAGGCACCCAGCAGCCGTAATGCTTCGCGGTTAAACGCGGGGAGATCATCAGGCGTACGGCTGGTGACCAGTTGGTTATTATCAACCACCACTTCCTGGTCGTAGAATTCGCCTCCCGCGTTTTTCACATCCACCACGATCGGTTTCACCGCCGTCAGTTTTCTGCCGCGCAGAACATCGGCACTAATCAAAAGCTGCGGTCCGTGGCAAATCGCAAACACAGGTTTACCGCTGTTAATAAAATCGCGGGTAAAGGTGACGAAACGGTTGTCGCCACGCAGAGAGTCTGGCGAATGTCCGCCTGGCAGAAGCAGGGCATCGAAGTCGGCGGGCCGGACGTCATCAATCGCTTCGTCGATGGTCACGCTGGCATCGCCTTGCTTACCTTTCACTGTCTTACCCGCCTGCTTCTCTATCGTAACCACTTCGTGGCCTGCCTTACGAAACTCCTCTGCCGGAGACGTAAATTCTGAATCTTCAAATTCGTCGGTGATCAAGACTGCAATTTTCTTGCTCATGTATCCTCCGTTATTCAGCTCAGGCTGGTCATTTTCAACAATAATGACTATCAGGATTATTAAGCCTGGTTCAGGGCGATGACATTGCAAGGCAGACTATTCTGCAAAAGGAGAGGATATGAGTCGGGTATTGATAACGGGCGCAACCGGGTTGGTTGGCGGGATCTTACTGCGGATGCTGGCGAATGATGCTCGCGTTGATGCCATTGCAGCCCCCACGCGTCGGCCATTAGAACCGATCTCTGGTGTGTTCAATCCTCATGATCCCCAGTTAACCGATGCACTCGCCATGGTGACGGAGCCCGTTGATACTGTTTTTTGCTGCCTGGGAACGACACGACGTGAAGCGGGTAGCAAAGAGGCCTTTATACATGCCGATTACACACTGGTAGTCGACACGGCATTAACAGGGCTACGCCTGGGGGCACGGCACATGCTGGTGGTGAGTGCGTTGGGCGCTAATGCACGTTCGCCGTTTTTCTATAATCGGGTGAAAGGCGAGATGGAAAACGCGCTGATGGAGCAAGAGTGGGAGCGTTTGACCATTGCGCGCCCGTCGATGCTACTGGGGAACCGTGAAAAGCATCGTGTTAACGAGTCACTGTTTGCCCCGCTGTTTCGCATCATGCCGGGGAACTTGAAATCGATTGCTGCACAGGATGTGGCCAGCGCGATGCTGAAAGCGGCCTTTTCTCCTTCTTCGCAACGTGTGGAGATCCTCTCATCTGCCCGACTGCGCGCGATGGCAAGTGATTAATCATTTTCAAATAAATAGCCCAGGAGTACTATTCGCCGGGTAATTATTTCTGCATTTATCCCCCGGAGAATGGTATGACTGGTCAGTCTTCATCTCGGGCGGCGACACCGGTGCAATGGTGGAAACCCGCTCTCTTTTTTCTCGTCGTGATCGTGGGTCTCTGGTATGTGAAGTGGCAGCCCTATTACGGAAAAGCCTTCACCGCCGCTGAAACTCACAGTATTGGTAAATCTATTCTCGCTCAGGCCGATGCCAGCCCATTCCAGGCGGCTCTTGACTATGCCATGGTCTATTTTCTTGCCGTCTGGAAAGCGGCGGTGCTGGGGGTGTTGCTGGGTTCGTTAATTCAGGTGCTTATTCCGCGAAACTGGCTGATTCGTACTCTTGGGCAAAAGCGACTGAGCGGGACACTCTTTGGCACGCTGTTTTCCCTGCCGGGCATGATGTGCTCCTGCTGTGCAGCGCCCGTTGCGGCGGGAATGCGTCGTCAGCAGGTCTCGATGGGCGGCGCGCTGGCATTCTGGATGGGCAACCCGCTGCTTAACCCGGCAACCCTGGTTTTTATGGGTTTTGTGCTGGGCTGGCATTTTGTCGCTATGCGACTGATTGCCGGGTTAGTGATGGTTATTGGCGTGGCGACACTGGTGCAGTATCTGGTCAAGGATGATATCCAGCAGACGGCACCGGTCGATCTTTCGTTGCCGGAACCGGAAGGGCACTTTTTTGCCCGCTGGGGAAAGGCGCTGTGGGTTCTGTTCTGGAGCACAATCCCGGTTTATATCCTTGCCGTGCTGGTACTGGGCGCCGCCCGTGTCTGGCTGTTCCCGCATGCCGATGGTGCAATTGATAATTCCCTGATGTGGGTGGTTGCGATGGCGATAGCCGGTTGCCTGTTCGTGATCCCAACGGCGGCGGAGATTCCGATTGTCCAGACAATGATGCTGGCGGGGATGGGGACAGCCCCGGCAATGGCGCTACTGATGACGCTGCCTGCGGTCAGCCTGCCGTCGCTGATTATGCTGCGCAAATCCTTTCCGGCCAAAGCACTGTGGCTAACAGGGGGGCTGGTGGCATTAGGCGGGGTGATTACCGGAACGCTGGCATTGTTTTAACTGATTCTCCCCGGTGGTGCTATGCCCGCCGGGGAGAAGAGTCAACGCTATTTAATCATTGTAAATGCGGTGGTGACATGTTTCACACCGCTGACGCGGCTGGCGATATCCGCTGCGGCTCTGCCTTCACGATCGGTCACCAGGCCCAGCAAGAACACTTCGCCATTCTCAGTGGTGACTTTCACATTGGACGATTTCACCTGGTCGCTACTGAGCAGTTGCGTACGCACTTTTGAGGTGATCCAGGTATCGCTGGCGGCCGTTCCCATACCAATTGGCTGGCCCTGGCGAATTTCGTTGTAGACCTCTGTTGCACCGTCTACGCCCATGGCGATTTGCTTAGCACGTGACGAGAGATCGGTGGTTGGCGCCTGACCCACCAGCAGGACTTTTCCCTGATACGCCGTGACGTTTATGCGAGCCTGTTTTTTAATCTGTTCGTCTTTAGACAGCGCGCTGTTAACGCGAAGTTCAAGAGTACCGTCATCCACCTGAGTGCCAACCGTACGTGGATCGGTTGCCGCTTTGGTACCGACAGCAGCTGAACCGACCACCACTGCGCCTACACAGCCTTGTAGCAGCAGTGCGGAAATAAGGACTGCGAGGGGCGTAAATGCCTTCATATGTACTCCTTAATCATCCTGGTGAGGGAAAAGCGTGTTATCTATCAGATCGCATAAACAATTTACCGTCAGCATATGCATTTCCTGTATGCGTGCGCTGCGGTGGGAAGGAATACGTATCTCGACATCCTGCGGCCCCAACAATCCGGCCAGTTCACCACCGTCATACCCCGTAAGCGCCACGATACTCATGTCGCGCGTTACTGCGGCTTCAACGGCTTTAACAATATCGCGGCTGTTTCCACGCGTGGAAATCGCCAGCAATATGTCGCCTGCGTGTCCGAGTGCCCGAACCTGCTTGGCATAAATTTCGTCATGCAGACGATCGTTTGCGATTGCCGTTAAGACCACATTATCGGTATTAAGTGCAATGGCAGGTAAACTTGGGCGTTCCGTTTCAAAACGATTAATCATACTGGCAGCAAAATGCTGTGCGTTGGCGGCGGAAGTCCCATTGCCACAACAGAGGATTTTGTTGCCATTAAGCAGGGAATGGACCATGGTCATGGCCGCGCGTGAAATTGCGTCTGGCAGCGCTTCTGCCGCCGCAATCTGGGTTTGAATGCTTTCTGTAAAGCAAACTTTAATTCTATCGAGCACGGGTGATCCCTATCATTCAGTCATTATGAGTGGTCGTTAAAGGCGTTTTGTATCCACTCAACTTCATTTTCGGTGAAGGCTACCACATCGAACCGGCAATCCACAGTATCAAAACTCCCATTGTGCCGGGCCAGCCACAAACGGGCGGCATGCAGTAATTTACGTTGCTTGCTGGCGGTGACACTGGCCGCGGCGCCGCCGAAAAGTGACGACTTGCGATAGCGCACTTCCACAAACACCGTTGTCGACTTGTCCTGCATAATCAAGTCTATCTCACCGCCGCGCTCGCGCACGTTAGCGGCAAGAAAGCGCATTCCCTTGCGCTCAAGCCAGTGACGCGCCTGTAACTCCCACGCATCACCGGTCTGCTTACGGGTCAACTGGCGGGGACGATTTGCCCCTGCTGGTATTTGAGCCATGACAACTTCCTGTTAATCACGCATTCCTGAGTGGCGGTCAAATCGCCCGTGTTACCGTTAATTTCAAACCCTGGCACCTGACGCATTTGCGAGAAGTGGTTCGCCAGCGTCCAGGCATCCGCGCCCATCGCATACAGGCGCGCCAGGGAGTAGTCATTATTGGTATGCATCAACGCCTGTTGCATCAGTGCCGGGTTGCTACCAGCGAGCATCGGTATTTCGCTAAACTGCAACCCTTCCATCTCCAGACGGAAGTCCGGGCCTGAACCGCCCTGAGCGCTACGGGAGCTGGCATACAGAACAATGCCGCTCTGGCTACCGGTACGCATCGCAATCATCGGCTTGATAAGGGCGATTTCATCCTGTGTCGCGACGATATAGACAGAATCAATATTGCCGCCGCCGGTGATCTGCGCTTCAGTTGGCGGAGCCGGAATATTCAA
The DNA here is from genome assembly GCF_003073275.1 of Phytobacter sp. SCO41. NCBI lineage: Bacteria > Pseudomonadati > Pseudomonadota > Gammaproteobacteria > Enterobacterales > Enterobacteriaceae > Phytobacter > Phytobacter sp. SCO41. The sequence continues at coordinate 652,653 of NZ_CP027225.1, forward strand.
CCCGCCAATGGTTACGCCCTGCTGCTGCGGCAGACTGGCCGTGACAGGGCTACCCGTCATTGCAATACCGGAACCGCTGTTAATACCCATGCGTAATTCTGCCGTCGAGCCGAATTTTTGCTGCAGCACGATACCGCCGCCCAGTTTTTGCCACTCCTGGGCGAAAGCGCTGGCGACGCGATCGCCAAGTGAGCTACGCGGCAACAGCAACAGCGGCGTATGACGGCCTTGCTGGTGAATATGGCGTGCCGCATCGCGGGCTTCATCTTCCGGGGAGAGGGCGAAGTAACAGATATTCGGACGGTTTTCGACTTTCTCTGGCTGGTTTAACGCCAGCACGTTCAGCGGTGTCTGGCTACGCATTAGCTCTTCGACGTGATTTTTCAGCAATGGCCCAACAACAATGCTCGCACCATCTTTCTGTACCTGGCTCAACACCTGGTCAAGCGGCTGTGAGCTGGTGTCATAGACTTTCAGCACGGCGGTCGGATTGGCCGGGGTGCTGGCAACGGCAGGAGTATTCACCGGTTGTCCTGCCGGGGCGGCCGGATCGGTTTGTTCAGCAGGAGCCTGTGTGGTTTGCTCAGCAGGTGACGTTTGTTGCGTCTGGTCTGCCGGAGCCTGTACCGGCGGCGTTACCGGTGCGCTAGCCGCAGGCGCGGACTGCGGCGTGGTCAGGTCGCTGACATTGGTTTGGGCGGGGCTGACAACGTCTGCTGTGGTCGCCATTGTCGCGGCCTGGGCTACCTGAACAGGCACGGCCGGGCCAGAAACAGTAGTGGTGCCGTTTTTCGCCGCTTCAAAACCCTGCTGGATCGCGCGGCTAAAGACGGCTGCCTGGCCATTTAACGGCAGCAGCAACGCGATTTGATTGACCGATGCCGGACGGAAATTTTGTACATTCGCCAGTTGGCTCGGTAACAGAACCGCGCCAGGATTTTGCGGGAAGCGTTTCTGCCAGTCCGCAATACCCGCTTTTAGCATGTTCGGATCGTTGCGGTTATTGGACCATACGCGTTGTAAATCCAGCCATCCTTGCAGCACCGTTTCGTCCTGACTCACCTGAATGGCGTTGGCCTGATCGGGCGTCAGGGAAGAGAGCGTCTGCCAGGTCGCATCAATATTCTTTTGTTTGTCCTGTGCCGCAGTCAGCAGCGGTTGCTGTGCGATAAGGGCACGCAGCAGTGTCGGCGACGGTTTGTTCTGGCTTGCGGTGATCACATCCTGCCAGTAACGGGCTTGCTGATTTTGACTAAACCCTTTCAGATCGACCTTGCTCAGCAGTGCCTGCGCACCGGCGTAGTCTTGTTGCGTGAGTTTGAGCTCAGCACTCAGCAAGGTTTGCTCAGCGCGCTGCTCGTCATTCAACTCTTGAGGTAATTGGCCCAACAATTCACTGGCCTGCTGGGTTCTGCCTTCTTTCAGCAGTGCACGAATGGCGAGTAATTGCCAGTTGGTCTTGCTATCATCTGAGCTTTGCTGCATCTGGTGCAGATAAAAACCCGAATCAGCCTCAGCCTTGCCCTCCAGGTGCCCGGTGCTTTGATCGACCGGGTGTGTGCCGCAGCCTGCGAACAGCAGAGCGGCCAGCACGACAGGCAGGCAGCGCATGGCTTTCGAACGTAGAAATGTTGACGGTAGCATACTGTATCCAGTGATATTTTTTACGCAATGCTCAATATTAAATCGGCAATACGGATAGAACAATGAAACAACACGAATCTGCGGACAATTATCAGGGCCAGCTCTACATTGTCCCTACGCCCATCGGCAATTTGGGTGATATTACCCAGCGTGCGCTCACCGTATTGCAGGATGTCGATCTTATCGCTGCTGAGGACACGCGCCACACCGGACTGCTGCTTTCACATTTCGCCATTAACGCCCGTCTGTTTGCCCTGCACGACCATAATGAGCAACAAAAGGCCGACACGCTGGTGGCGAAGCTAAAAGAAGGGCAAAACATCGCGCTGGTCTCCGATGCTGGCACGCCGCTGATTAACGACCCTGGCTACCATCTTGTACGCACCTGCCGTGAAGCGGGCATCCGTGTCGTTCCACTGCCGGGGCCCTGTGCTGCAATAGCAGCATTAAGTGCGGCGGGGTTACCGTCCGATCGTTTTTGTTACGAGGGGTTTCTGCCCGCCAAATCGAAAGGGCGTCGCGACACCTTAAAATCGCTGGAGACAGAACCACGCACGCTGATTTTTTATGAGTCAACGCATCGCCTGCTGGAAAGCCTGGAGGATATCGTTGCCGTGCTGGGCGAAGCACGTTACGTGGTGCTGGCCCGAGAGCTGACCAAAACCTGGGAGTCGATTTATGGCGCACCGGTAGGGGAATTGCTGGCATGGGTGAAAGAGGACGAAAACCGCCGCAAAGGTGAGATGGTGCTGATTGTCGAAGGCCATAAGGCGCAGGAAGATGCCTTACCCGCCGATGCGCTGCGTACGCTGGCCCTGTTACAGGCTGAACTCCCTCTGAAAAAAGCCGCTGCGCTGGCTGCGGAAATCCACGGCGTGAAGAAAAACGCGCTCTATAAATACGCGCTGGAACAGCAGGGCGATGCCTAACCTTTCTGCCTGAGCATAACAGGTTATATCCAGGCGATTTCCTGTTTACGAACTCCGGGCTTTCGACCAAAACAGCCATGTGATTCATACCATGGCTGTTTTCGTTACGGTCATCGCAGTGGACGCGTTAAACAATCATCACGTCTTTACCCATCTTGTTCAGCGCTACTTTGTCCCTCTCGCTGATGCCCTCATCGGTAATCACGCAGTCGATTTTGTCCATCGGTAACACCTGATTAAACCCGCGGCGATTGAACTTGCTGGCGTCCAGTACCGCCACCACTTTATGTGCCGCAGCCGCCATCACGCCGCTAATCGAATAGCCTTCGTTGAACGTGGTGATGCCATTGGTGGTGTCAATGCCATCCGCCCCCACAAACATCAGGTCAGCGCTGATGCCCTGCAAAGAGCGCTCAGCGATGGTGCCGTGCATTGAATGCGTTTTATGGCGCACGGTGCCGCCGCAGACCACCAGCGTGATGTCTTTGTTGTCAGAGAGGGTAAACGCAGCAGGAAGGCTATTGGTGATGACGGTGATGTTGGATTTTTTCGCCAGCGCTTCGGCGATGAGCATTGTGGTACTTCCGCTATCCAGAATAACGGTCATCCCTTCTTCAATCATGCCGGTTGCCGCCTGGGCGATACGCTTTTTCGGATCGCTGGCAAGTTTATAGCGGTCTTCCAGCGTCACTTCCTGATTGTCGCTTTCCATCATATGCGTGCCTGGTTTAGCGGCACCGCCATGAAAACGGGTAACCAGACCTTTTTCTTCCAGTAAACGCAGGTCTGCGCGGATCGTCACCTCTGAAATACCAAAGGTATTCGAAAGATCGATAACCAGTACGCTTCCCTGGGCGTTAACCAGATCGACGATTTTGTTCCTTCGTTCAAATGAGTTCATGTTGATTTGCCTGAGAATTAACTCTGGATAGTGTAATCGAAGGATTGTGAAAGTTGAACGCTAACTTTCGAAAGTAAATGTGAGCCAGCTCAGGTTGCTGGCTCCTGCATTTAATCCAGCTTCAGTAGGATTTTTCCCTGCATTGGCGTGCCGTTTAATGCCTGAACGGCCTGGGCATAGCTCTCTGGTCCACCTCGATGGGCGATAAGGGGTTCCAGTGTAAGGCGTTTTTCCGTAAGCAGGCGGGTGGCGGTCACCCACTCTTCCCCCGGCCACGGGCCGGAGTAATTCATCCAACTCCCCAGAATTGTTAGCTCCTTACGCAGAATTTGTCCGAAGACGGTTGCGGTCAGCGTCAGGTCATTATGCAGCGTGCCGACCAGTGCCAGTTGGGCACGTGGACCGGCAATCTCAATGGCCAGTGAAACGGTTTGTGGAGCGCCTGCGGTCTCCAGAATAAGCTGGTCAAAGCGGTTGTCGGTCAGATTTTCGAGAATTTGCGCGGCGCTCAGTTCGCGGCTATTAAAGGCGTGCGTCGCCCCGAGGCTTTTTGCCAGCGCTAATTTGTCCGGGTTGATGTCAATTGCCGTTACGCTTTTCGCCCCCAGCGCCAGTGCGCACTGCATGGCCAGCAGACCAATCGTCCCGGCACCGACAATTACCACGTTTTTATCGGCACACCCGCCCGCCAGATGAAACGCGTGCAGACCGACCGTGATAGGTTCGATAAAAGCGCCATCCTCAATGGCCATTTTTTCTGGCAGACGAATCAGATTTGCCCGTCTGACCACAACGTACTCCGCATTGCCGCCGTCGCTCCGTGACCCGACAAACTGGTAGCGTTTGCACAAAGAAAAGTACTGCTTGCGGCATTCCGGGCAGTCAAAGCAGGGAAGGAGTGGCACGCAGGCTACCGCGTCGCCCGTTGCGAGGTCGGTAACGCTTTTCCCCATTTCTTGGATATAGCCGCTGAATTCATGCCCCAGGGTAATAGGGTAAAAATGGGCTCCTTTTGCGAAAATCCGCGGGATATCAGAACCGCATAACCCGGAACTGACTACTCTGACTTTGACGTCATCGTCATGCTTTAACTGAGGTTCAGGACGTTCTTCAACGCAGATGTTCCCCTCAGCGTGAATAACCACTGATTTCATAACTCTCTCCAGGAATGAAAAGGGGAGCGGTGGCTCCCCTGAATATCAAGATGTGACGTGCGTTTGTTGTATCGCGGCGGCGGCCTTTTCCGCGGCTGCGAAGTTGCGCGCTCTGCGCCAGGTGAGCAGTACGCCGGCGAGATAAATCACACCAATGACGGTGAAGCCGACGATGTTCTGCCAGGTGAGGAGCTGAATAAGCAGCCAGGTTATTGGAGAACCGCCCTGGTCCATTGAGGCAACCATCCCTCCGGCTTTCAGCGCGCCTGCATTCGCAGCAAGCTGTGTATGGAAGCCAATAGTTTGGGTGGCAATCCACAGGGTGATGCCCATGATAATTGTCCCGGAAATCAGCGTGCGGAACAGATTCCCCTGATGCACGGCAACCGCCATCGCCACAAAGAAACCGATCGTTGCCAGGTCACCGAACGGCAACACCTGATTGCCCGGCACCAGCACTGCGATGAGGATCGTCAGCGGAATAAAGATCAAGCTGGCAGAGACAACCGATGTATGGCCCAGCAGCAGTGCCGGATCGAGACCGATCAGGAACTCCTGGCTACCAAATTTAGCCTGCAGACGTTTACGGGCATGTTTTGCAATCGGCGTCAGACCGTCCATGATGGGCTTAATGACACGTGGCATCAGCAGCATAACGGCGGCTGTTTTGACGGCCAGTTGCAGTACGCCTTTAGCGTCATAGCCTGCCAGCAGGCCGATAACAATACCCATAACAAAGCCGACGGTTACCGGTTCACCAAACGGACCAAAGCGTTTCTGGATATCATCCGCGCTAAAGTGAACGCGGTTGAGTCCGGGGATTTTCTCAATGATAGTGTCGACCAGCACGGCAATCGGGCCGAGATAAGCTGAGCTGCCGTGTGGGATGGCGATACCCTCAAGGCCGAAGAAATCGCGGGTATCCTTCGCAAACCAGTCCCCCAGTTTGTAGACGAAGGCGGCATGCACGACGACACCCAAAATCCCGATCCAGTAGGAACCCGTTGCGATATGCAGCATCGCGCCGGTAAAAGTCATATGCCAGATATTCCAGATATCAACGTTCACCACGCGGGTCATCCTGGTGACCAGCATCAGTACGTTCACGGCAATCGCGACAGGAATAGCAATGAGCGCAATCTGCGAGGCCCAGGTCATTGGGGATGAGCCAGGCCAGCCGACATCAATGACATGCAGATTTATTTGAAACTGTTCTGCCATGGCTTTTGCCGCCGGACCAATAGAGTCCAGCATCAGGCCAATAACCAGCCCGATGCCAACAAAACCAATCCCGATATGCAGACCGGATTTAAAGCAGTCCCCGAGCTTCATCCCCAATAATTTTGAGAAGATGATGATCACCACCGGCAGCATGACGGTGGGGCCCAGGTCGAGGATATAGCGCATGATTTCGCTAAACATGGCTTCACCCCACAAGAATGGTCAGGATTTTTTGCTGGAGTGCCTCAATGCCGACACCAGAAATGAACGGCATACCGTGTACCACCGGAATATCGCCGAAGGTACGATCCACTTTTGCCGTTGTGCAGATAAGATCGACGCCATCCATATAGGTTTCGATCTCATTAACTCTGCACTGCACCAGTTCGACGCTGATGTTATTCGCTTCGCAGAGTTCTTTGATCTCTTCTGCCGCCATTGTGGAGGTGGCGACCGCGCCGCCGCAGGCGACGATGATTTTACGTTTCATAGGGTACTCCTTTTATTATCAGTATCTTATGAAGCCTGTTCGCAATTCTCAGGCTCAAGGATCGTTTCCCGAAAAAGCGTTGCCAGGCGATCGGAAGGCGTCGTCATCAACGCCTCAAGTGCATTCGGGTTTTGTAGCTCACTAAAAAGGCGGCGCAGGAGTTTAAGCTGTGCCGCAGGGTTCTCAACAATCAGTGCGATGATCAGCGAAACTGCAATGTCGCCGTCATCATCAGCCTGTTGAAAATTCACTGGTTTATCCGGTCGAATAAGATAAATTGCCGCTGACTTTGCATGAGTCGCCTCGCAGTGCGGGATTGCAACGGCATGGCGTTCAAGGGCGATCCCTGTCGGGTAAATCGCTTCACGTTCCAGCAATGCCGCAGGATAAGAATCATGCACGACGCCTTTCGCCAGCATCTCTTCACCTATGTGTGTCAACGCCTGCTGACACGAGCTAAATTCAATTCCGGTTCGGACAAATAGTTGACTCATACATTCTCCAGAAATCAGGCTGCTTCTTCGGCGCATCCATAACGGTAGGCGCGTAATACATCTTGTATTTTGTCATTGATAAGATTCTGCGGCGTCGCGACGATCTCGTTATGCAATAGACGTTCAAACTGAACGGGCAAGTACTGGCTGATTAGCCCCAGCGGTAGCGGGATGGCACTCAGGTTGGCGATAAGTTTCTCTACGCCCTGGCGGATGCGTGGATGTGGCCAATAGTAGCGAATGCGATCAGACAGGCTGAAATGGATGTCCACCATCGCCTGGCTCCATGTCGGGTGATAATACTTTTTCCAGTAGCCCGGCTCGTTGAGCATCACCTCGTCAATCACCTCCAGCACACGACTGCGGTTTTCCGGGATAACCAGCTCGTTTTCCATTTGCGCCAGAGCAAAAATGGCTTCGCGCAGGGCGAAGGTGAGGGCAGGGCCAACTTTCAGGATGGCAAAGTGATCGCGTACCAGCGCACGGTAAGCCTGGCGGGACTGATAGTCTGTCGAATGAGCTTCGTACACCATTGGTGTCTGGCGAATCCAGGCGGAGAGTGCTTCGGCTTCGTGAGGTTGATAGTGAATAATCTGGGTGTGATCAAACTCGACGCCCGGTTGCACGACAATGCCGATAACTCGGCTCATCGCTTCATCCAGCCCAAGCGCATGGAAGGCAGCCCGGTGGGTTTCAAGCGTGCTGGCGGCATCTTCTACTCGGGTCACGTGAACCGTATCAATGCTGCTTGCTTCGCCGCCAGGAACCGGGACTTCGGTCCCAATCACATAGGTCAGCGATTTTTTCAGCTCATCGCTGGCAGTTTCTTCTGCGGCCTTGCACAAACGTGCGGCACGCTCGGCGACGACCTTCGGATCCAAAGGAACGGGATCGTCTGCGCAGGACATTGACGCATCAAGATGGATCTTCGTGAAACCTGCAGCGACATAGGCCTTAATAAGGTCGACGGATTTTTCCATTGCCGTTTCTGCGGTTTCGTTCTGCCAACAGTTGGGCCCGAGATGGTCGCCGCCTAAAATTAACCGCTCCAGTGGGAACCCCACCTCTTTTGCAATCGTAAAAACAAAATCCCGAAAATCTGCCGGTCTCATCCCGGTATAGCCGCCAAACTGATTCACCTGGTTCGATGTCGCTTCAATCAGCACTTTGTTATCGCTATGAGCATCAAAGCGAAGCGCAGCTTCTATAACCATCGGGTGCGCTGAACAGACTGAGCAGATGCCGAGGTGCTCCCCTGCCTTATGGCGGGCAATAATATCTTTCACTATATCCTCCGGGTTATTTCTGAATTCTTTCAATAATTAGTTAACTGCTTTCACAATTTTCCTTCGCAGCCGCAGTCGGCGATAACTTTCCGTACCACCTCTTTCATGGCAACCTTTGCTGGCACCATGTAATGCCGCGGATCGCTGGCGTCCGGATGTGAAGCCAGATATGACTTGAGCGCGCCCGAGAAGGCGATTTTCAGCTCTGTCGCGACGTTGACCTTACAAATGCCAAGGCTAATGGCCCGGCGGATATCATCGGCAGACAAACCTGAGGCGCCGTGCAGCACCAACGGTACATTTACGCGCTGGCGAATCTCTTCAAGGCGGTCAAAATCGAGTTTGGGTTCAGCGGTATACAGGCCATGAGCGGTTCCGATAGCAACAGCCAGCGAGTCGATTCCCGTCTGACGTACGAATTCAAATGCTTGTTCGGGGTTGGTATAAAGGGCGTCCTTACCCTCCACGACCAGATCGTCCTCTTGTCCACCCAGACGGCCCAGTTCCGCTTCAACACTGACGTCATAGCGGTGGCAGTAATCAGTGACTTTTTTCACCAGTTCAATATTTGTGGCGAAAGGATGATGGGAGCCGTCGATCATAACGGAACGCACGCCGCTGAGGACTTTGCTTTGTATATCAGCAAGTTGTCCATGATGATCGAGATGTATGGCCAGTGGTTGATTAAAGGTTTTTGCCAGATCGCCAGCGATGGCGACGATGTTGCCTGTTCCGGCATAACTGAATGTACCCGGCGTGCCCGCAACAATCAGGGGAGAACGCAGCTCTGCGGCGGTCTCTACTACTACCTGTAACGTTTCAAGATTGTGGATATTGAATGCCGGGACGGCGTAGCCTTCTTGCTGCGCTTTGTTAAGCATCGCTTTCGTCGAAATGATGTACATCCTGCCTCCGAAACCTTTCGTTTGTTTTCTTCGAAAGAAGATATAGGGTTTCGTAACGTTTTTTTGTGAGTTAAGTCAGAAAAATGAAAGATACGAAAGCGAAAGGAGGTTTTCGAAAGTTAAGGGCGGCAAAAAAGCAAAAAAAAAAGCATGGCCGAAGCCATGCTAAACGATGAGGTTTATTGATGAATCAAGTCACCGGAGCCGGGTTAAAGACAGCCAGTTGGTTGTGCAGGCCCCATTGATCAGAAAAGGTTTTCTTACGACCGCTTGCGACATCAAGGATAAAGTGGAACAGCTTCCAGCCCACCTCCTCGATAGTCTCTTCGCCCGTTGCGATAGTCCCTGCGTTGATATCCATCAGGTCATACCAACGATTGGCCAGTTCAGTGCGGGTTGCCATCTTGATAACCGGCACCGCCATCAGACCGTACGGCGTACCACGACCAGTGGTAAAGACCTGCACGGTGATACCCGACGCAACCTGCTGCGTGCCGCAGACAAAGTCACTGGCCGGCGTTGCCGCGTAAATCAGACCACGTTTGGTCGGACGCTGGCCCGGAGAAAGCACTTCGGAGATGGCGCTCTTACCTGATTTCGCGATCGAGCCCAGCGCTTTTTCCACCACGTTTGCCAGACCGCCTTTCTTGTTACCCGGCGACGGGTTAGCGCTACGGTCAGTTTGCCCCATGTCCAGGTAGTTATCGTACCAGGCCATCTCTTCCAGCAGGCGTTTGCCCACTTCTTCATTGATTGCACGCGGCGTAAGCAGATGGATAGCATCACGCACTTCGGTCACTTCGGAGAACATGACCGTGCCACCGCAACGTATAAGCAGGTCAGAGGCGTAACCGACAGCCGGGTTTGCGGTCACGCCGGAGAAGGCGTCACTACCACCACACTGCATGCCGACAACCAGTTCAGAAGCCGGGCAGGTTTCGCGCTGGCGCTGGTTGAGTTTTTCCAGATGACGAACCGCAACTTGCAAAATATCGTCAACCATGGATTTGAAACCGACATGATGTTCATCCTGCAGACGGACAATACTGGCATCGTCTACCGGAATCGCTTTCACATCTTCTGTACCCTTAAGCAGGCGTTCAGGCTGCAGTTTTTCACAGCCCAGGCCGATGACCATCACTTCACCGCCAAAGTTCGGGTTCAGCGCGATGTTGTGAATAGTGCGGATAGGCACAACGGCTGCCGGTGCGTTAATCGCCACGCCACAACCGTACAGATGGTTCAGACCGACCACGCCATCCACATTCGGATATTTCGGCAGCAGGTCGCGTTCAATAATTTTCACCACATAGTCGACCACACCCGCCACACAATGCACGCTGGTGGTGATGCCAAGGAGATTCTTGGTACCGACGCTGCCATCTGCGTTGCGATAGCCTTCGAAGGTGTAACCCTCCAGCGGCGGCAACGGCTCGGGCACTTTAGTCGCCAGTGGCAGTGTGTTCAACGGCGGCGCTTTCGGTAATTCAACGGTGGATTCGTCAATCCAGCTTCCGCGTGCAATATCACGCACCGCATAACCGATAACTTCACCGTAACGGATAATTTCCCCATGATGAGGAATATCTACCAGCGCAACTTTATGACCTTGCGGGATATGTTCGATTAATTCGAGACCATCCGGAAAACGGGTACCCGCTTTTAATCCATTGTCATTAACGATGATAGCGACATTATCGGTGTCGTGTACTTTAATATAAAACGCCGTAGGCGACTGCTGTCTAATTTCAATGTCGGCCATTATCAAGTAATCTCCAGCTAACGATACGATGCATTACTCAAAAAAAGAAAGGGAGGATATTCTGTAATTATCAGAAGTTAAAACCTCGTTTGATGAAATAAGAATGTCAGGAGTCTCAATATTAAAATGTGATCTAAATCACTTATTTTCGTGATTACCCGTCCTGTAAGGATGTGAATTACCAGATCTGTGCATCAGCGCCCAGCCATGTGTGCATATGCTCAAAATAATCTTAATGGTTCATATTAAAATTGAGCAAACCACCAGTGCGTGGCTGGCTGGCGGTGATTATACTGTGCGGTAATAAAATACAAACATGCTATTACCTGATATTACTTTTCGTGAGTTTCTTTTTATATATCGGGTAAATTACATATCAAGAAAATTATATCTTTAAATTAAGCTGCACCAGGGGAAACCATATGTCTGTGCAAAGTTCAGTTGAGGTAAAAAGGGGAATACCAACTCGCTATTTAATTCTGCTCATTATATTTATTGTTACAGCAGTTAACTATGCGGACCGCGCCACGCTCTCTATTGCGGGGACCGATGTCGCGAAAGAGTTGCACCTTGACTCGGTATCGATGGGTTACATTTTTTCTGCGTTTGGCTGGGCGTATCTGCTGATGCAGATCCCAGGTGGCTGGTTACTTGACCGCTATGGCTCGAAAAAAGTGTACACCTGGAGCCTGTTCTTCTGGTCGCTCTTTACCTTCTTGCAAGGCTTTGTCGACGTATTCCCGCTCGCATGGGCCGGGGTCTCGATGTTTATCATGCGCTTTATGCTGGGCTTCTCGGAAGCGCCTTCTTTCCCGGCAAACGCCCGTATTGTGGCGGCCTGGTTCCCGGCAAAAGAGCGCGGTACCGCTTCGGCGATCTTTAACGCGGCGCAGTATTTTTCACTCGCACTATTTTCTCCGTTGCTGGGTTGGCTGACCTTCGCGTGGGGCTGGGAACATGTTTTCACCGTGATGGGCGTGATTGGTTTTGTGCTGACGGCGGCCTGGGTTAAATACATTCATAACCCAACTGACCATCCACGTATGACTCGCGAAGAGCTGGATTACATTTCTGCTAACGGCGCGGTGGTTGATATGGACCACAAAAAAACCGACAGCGATAAGCAATCTGGCCCGAAACTGGATTACATCAAGCAACTGTTATCCAGCCGTATGATGCTCGGCGTGTTCTTCGGTCAGTACTTCCTGAACACGATCACATGGTTTTTCCTGACCTGGTTCCCGATTTACCTGGTGCAGGATAAAGGCATGTCAATTTTGAAAGTGGGTTTTGTCGCGTCCATTCCGGCCCTGTGTGGTTTTGGGGGCGGTGTGCTGGGCGGTCTGTTCTCTGACTACCTGATTAAACGTGGTTGTACTTTGACCATGGCGCGTAAATTCCCCATCGTAGTCGGGATGTTGTTGGCTTCCAGCATCATTCTGTGTAACTACACCGACAACACTCTGCTGGTTATCGCGTTGATGGCACTGGCATTCTTCGGTAAAGGTTTCGGCGCGTTGGGCTGGCCGGTTATCTCCGATATCGCACCGAAAGAAATTGTCGGTCTGTGCGGCGGCGTGTTTAACGTGTTCGGTAATGTGGCATCGATTGTGACCCCGCTGGTAATTGGGTACATGGTCAAAGAGTTGCATTCGTTCAACGGGGCGCTGATTTTTGTCGGATGCTCGGCCCTGATGATGATGGTGTGCTACCTGTTTGTGGTAGGCGACATCAAACGTATGGAATTGAAAAAGTAAGCAACGGCTTAAAAAATTAAGGTGCAAAAGATGAGTAACGATATCTTCCCGAACAAATTTAAAGCTGCGCTGGCGGCAAATCAGGTTCAGATCGGTTGTTGGTCGGCGCTGGGTAGTCATATCAGCACTGAGGTTCTGGGCCTGGCAGGGTTTGACTGGCTGCTGTTGGACGGTGAACACGCCCCGAATGACGTGCTCTCTTTTGTACCGCAGTTGATGGCGCTGAAAGGCAGCGTCAGCGCACCGGTGGTACGTATTCCGACGAACGATCCGGTTGTGATCAAGCGTCTGCTGGATATCGGTTTCTATAACTTCCTCGTCCCGTTTGTTGAAACGGCAGAAGAAGCGGCAAACGCCGTGGCGGCAACCCGTTATCCGCCTGAAGGTATCCGCGGCGTGTCCGTGTCTCACCGCGCCAATATGTTTGGCACCGTACCGGATTACTTCGCGCAGTCGAACAAAAACATCACCATCATCGTGCAGATCGAAAGCCAGGAAGGCGTGGATAACCTCGACGCTATCCTCAAAACCGACGGCGTTGACGGTGTATTCGTCGGTCCGAGCGACCTGGCGGCAACCCTGGGTTATATCGGCAATGCTGCGCACCCGGAAGTACAGCGCACCATCCAGCATATTTTTGCGCGTGCAAAAGCACATGGTAAACCGAGCGGTATCCTGGCGCCTGTTGAGGCAGATGCCCGCCGCTATCTGGAATGGGGTGCGACCATCGTTGCTGTTGGCAGCGACCTGGGGGTGTTCCGTGCGGGTACGCAGAAACTGGCTGATGCCTTTAAAAAATAACCAAACCACCACTGAATAAAGAGAGAGACGCAATTATGACGATGAAAGTTGGTTTCATTGGCCTGGGCATCATGGGTAAACCAATGAGTAAAAACCTCATTAAAGCAGGTTACTCACTGGTGGTCTCCGACCGCAATAGCGATGTGGTCGCAGAACTGATCGCCGCTGGCGCAGAAGCCGCAAGCAGCGCTAAAGCCATCGCAGAGCAGTGTGATGTGATCATCACCATGCTGCCAAACTCCCCGCACGTAAAAGAAGTTGCGCTGGGCGAAGGCGGCATCATTGAAGGCGCTAAACCAGGTACTGTTCTGATCGATATGAGCTCCATCGCTCCGCTGGCCAGCCGTGAAATCAGCGAAGGTCTGAAAGCAAAAGGCATCGAGATGCTGGACGCGCCGGTAAGCGGCGGTGAACCGAAAGCGATCGACGGTACCCTGTCCGTAATGGTTGGCGGTGACAAAGCGCTGTTCGACAAATACTACGATCTGCTGAAAGCCATGGCCGGTTCCGTTGTTCATACCGGCGATATTGGCGCGGGTAACGTGACCAAACTGGCTAACCAGGTCATCGTAGCGCTGAACATTGCTGCAATGTCTGAAGCGCTGTCTCTGGCAACGAAAGCGGGTGTGAATCCTGAGCTGGTATTCCAGGCAATCCGCGGCGGTCTGGCTGGCAGCACCGTGCTGGAAGCAAAAGCACCGATGGTACTCAACCGCAACTTTAAACCGGGTTTCCGTATCGACCTGCATATCAAAGATCTCTCCAACGCACTCGATACCTCTCATGGTGTAGGTGCGCAGTTGCCGCTGACTGCCGCAGTCATGGAAATGATGCAGGCATTGCGTGCTGATGGTCACGGTAGCGACGACCACAGCGCTCTCGCGTGCTACTACGAAAAACTGGCGAAAGTAGAAATCTCTCGCTAATAAGAAGGGTGCGGGAGCGCACCCTGAATTTCTTAAGCATCAACACCTTGCAGGTCGAAAATCGCGGTGACGTGAATGGCCTGTGAGGTGAAATGAATGCCTTGCGCGGCAATGTCAGGCTAATCAACTATGAAAATCGTAATCGCCCCAGACTCTTATAAAGAAAGCCTTTCTGCTACCGAAGTAGCGCAGGCGATAGAAAAAGGATTTCGGGAAATTTTCCCGAATGCTCAATACGTTTCAGTTCCGGTCGCAGATGGCGGTGAGGGAACGGTTGAAGCCATGATTGCCGCGACAAAAGGTTCTGTGCACAGCGCATGCGTCACCGGCCCTTTAGGTGAAAATGTCGATGCGCGTTGGGGGATGTCCGGCGACGGTAAAACAGCCTTTATAGAAATGGCCGCCGCCAGCGGTCTGGCACTTGTGCCCCCTGAATTACGAAACCCTCTGATCACCACTTCACGCGGCACCGGGGAACTTATTTTGCACGCGCTGGATCATGGGGCGAAAAACATTATTATCGGCATCGGCGGTAGCGCAACGAACGACGGCGGAGCGGGTATGGTACAGGCGCTTGGCGCGAAGCTGTGCGATGCCAATGGTACCGACATCGGCAACGGCGGCGGTAGCCTGATAAGCCTGAATGCTATTGATGTTTCCGGGCTCGATCCGCGTCTTGAAGGCTGCACCATTCGTGTTGCCTGTGATGTGACAAACCCGCTGACCGGCGAAAAAGGCGCATCGCGTATCTTTGGGCCGCAAAAAGGCGCGACGGAAGCGCTGATCGTTGAGCTGGACCGTAATCTTGCCCATTACGCCGATGTGATTAAAAAATCGCTGCATATTGATGTGAAAAATGTGCCAGGAGCCGGTGCGGCGGGTGGGATGGGCGCCGCGTTGATGGCATTCCTCGGCGCGGAGCTGCGTAGCGGTATCGAAATCGTAACCCAGGCCTTGAATCTGGAAGAACATATTCATGATTGTACCCTGGTGGTCACCGGCGAAGGCCGTATCGACAGCCAGAGTATCCACGGTAAAGTGCCGGTGGGCGTGGCGAACGTGGCAAAAAAATACCACAAGCCAGTTATCGGTATTGCCGGAAGCCTGACGCGTGATGTTGGCATTGTGCATCAGTATGGTATTGACGCGGTATTCAGCGTTCTGACCAGCATTGGTACGCTGGAAGAGGCGTTCCGTGGTGCGTTTGACAATATTTATCATGCATCCCGCAACATTGCGGCCACCTTACAGGTTGGCATGTCTGCTGAGGGGTGACATCGGCGCGCAAACCCTCTATACTGCGCGCCGAAGCTGACCAGACAGTCGCCGCTTCGTCGTTGTCCTCCTTCGGGGGAGACAGGCGAAGGGGAGGAAAGTCCGGGCTCCATAGGGCAGGGTGCCAGGTAACGCCTGGGGGGTGTAACAGCCTACGACCAGTGCAACAGAGAGCAAACCGCCGATGGCCCGCGCAAGTGGGATCAGGTAAGGGTGAAAGGGTGCGGTAAGAGCGCACCGCGCGGCTGGTAACAGTTCGCGGCACGGTAAACTCCACCCGGAGCAAGGCCAAATAGGGGTTCATAAGGTACGGCCCGTACTGAACCCGGGTAGGCTGCTTGAGCCAGTGAGCGATTGCTGGCCTAGATGAATGACTGTCCACGACAGAACCCGGCTTATCGGTCAGTTTCGATCTTTTCAGGTAAAAACCCGCTTCGGCGGGTTTTTGCTTTTCTGTGGTTTCAAATTTCTGCACGATCTTCCCTCTGGCTCCAGTGGGGCGAGGGGAAGCCTGAACATTCCCCGGTGGCGCTGCGTTTACCGGGACGACGGTCTCGCCATACTCCTATTTCCGGTAGCTATCCGCGTCTCGCCGTTACATTTTCCGCTGACAATGCTCTACTGAGTACCGGAACATACTCACAGGACGCATCTGACATGCGCTCACACCCAATACGGAAAATCATCGAAGCCTGCGACAAGGCGATACCAGCAAAAGATTACGATACCCTGATGACGTTTTACGCGGACGATGCCGCGCTGGTCATAAAGCCGGGAATGATTGCCAAAGGAAAAGACAATATTCGCAACGCTTTTATGGCCATCGCTGACTATTTCCAGGGGAATCTGGTGGTAGAACAAGGGGAGATGCAGGTCATTGAAGGCGCCGATAACGCGCTGGTCATCATGGAAACCCTGCTGCGTTACCCGGACGGCAAAGGCGGCACTGTTAAGACAATCCGTCGTGCGACATATGTTTTTCGCCACACTGCTTCGCAGGGCTGGTTATGCACTATCGATAATTCTTACGGCACCGATTTGCTGGATAGCGCGTTGCCGTCAGGCTAATTTTTCCGCAAGCCCCACAAAAAAAGCCCCGGTTTTTATACCAGGGCTTTTGTTACGCTGCTTCGTCTTCTTGCGCCAGCCGCTGCTCTGCATCGGCGACGATAGCTTCCAGTTCGGTCAACATATCGTCGTAATCAAAAGATTGCGGCGATGCTTCCGGTGTCGTTTGCTCTGTAGAAATGGGTTTTGACGTTCTGTTTTGAACACTCTTTTTTTTCACCTTGGTACTCCGTAAAACTCTTGCGCTTACACGGGTAAATCTATCAGTAAAGCGCGCAACGGCGTATCGGCGACTAACGTTATGTTAGCCTCATCACGAATAAACGCACCGTCACCACAGGTGAGCGCTTCCCGCGATTCGCACGGCATGACGGCGTGTACTGTACCGTGAATCGACTGCAAATAGGCGCGAGGCCCATGCAGTTGAAACGTCAGCTCTTCACCTTTTTCCAGTTCGATATGGTGCAACCAGACCTGCTGGCGTAATTGCAGGCTGTCCTGGCTTCCGTCTGGGGATGCCAGCAACTGGCGAGCCTGATCGGCAATCATCACTTTCTGCACCGTCGGATTTTCCCGTTCCGGGCAGGCATCCAGCCACAACTGCATACGCGTCAGCGGCTTGTCTTTGCTCAGATTATGTTCGCTATAGCTAATACCCGGCTGAGTCGCAATGAGCAACGCTTCGCCCGTTTTCGCCTGAATATGGTTACCTTCGCTGTCGCGATACTCGGCTTCGCCTTCCAGAATCAGGTTCAGAATATCGACTTTCGGGTAGGTACGCGGCTGGAATGAGGCACCGGGTGCCAGTACTTCCTGGTTCAGTACGCGCAGGGAGGCGTAGCCCAAAAGTTTCGGGTCAAAGTAATGTCCAAAGGAAAAGGTGTAGCGGGCCTGCAGCCAGCCGAAGTCCGCTTGTCCACATTGTTTGGCTGTTCTGGTAGTAATCATAATTCTTGACCTCTCTTTACACTAAAACAATGGTAAAGGTATGGACGCTGCATTGTTAGCCAGATATTCTGCCCGGTATGTTCAAATTTCCTGAATGAGAACAAAAATGGCGAAAGATAGGGCACTTACGCTGGAAGCGTTACGCGTCATGGACGCAATTGACCGTCGCGGTAGCTTTGCCGCCGCGGCAGATGAACTGGGGCGGGTACCCTCTGCGCTCAGCTATACAATGCAGAAACTGGAAGAAGAGCTGGACGTTGTTCTGTTTGACCGCTCTGGCCATAGAACGAAGTTTACCAACGTTGGTCGCATGCTGCTGGAACGTGGCCGTGTTTTGCTCGAAGCGGCTGACAAACTCACTACCGATGCCGAAGCGCTGGCGCGCGGTTGGGAAACGCACCTGACGCTGGTTACCGAAGCACTGGTGCCGACGCCCGAGCTTTTCCCGCTTGTCGATAAACTGGCGGCAAAAGCCAACACGCAACTCTCGATCATTACCGAGGTGCTGGCAGGCGCCTGGGAGCGGCTGGAGCAGGGGCGTGCGGATATCGTGATCGCGCCGGATATGCATTTCCGCTCTTCGTCGGAAATCAACTCTCGCAAGCTGTACAAGGTACTGAACGTTTATGTCGCGGCACCAGACCATCCGATTCACCACGAACCGGAGCCGTTGTCTGAGGTGACTCGCGTGAAATATCGCGGCGTGGCGGTTGCGGATACCGCGCGCGAGCGCCCGGTGCTGACGGTGCAGTTGCTGGACAAACAGCCGCGTCTGACGGTCAGTACCATTGAGGATAAACGTCAGGCTTTACTGGCGGGGTTGGGTGTGGCGACGATGCCTTATCCGTTGGTTGAGCAGGACATTGCAGAAGGGCGTTTGCGCGTCGTCAGTCCTGAATATACCAGCGAAGTCGACATCATCATGGCCTGGCGGCGCGACAGCATGGGCGAAGCGAAAGCCTGGTGTCTGCGCGAAATACCGAAACTCTTCTCCGGAAAATAATTCCCCCGGCCCCTTAAGGAAACGCTTTTGGCTCAGGGCCGAAGCGATTTTCTTCGGGGGTACCGTGCTGGCTCCAGAAGGCCAGCAGCATCAACCAACCCAGGACAGGAACACACCACAACCACAGCCATTTGGCGGTGCGATCGGTATCGTGCAACCGGCGGGACTGAACGGCAAGGGAAGGCAGGAAAACCAGCAGGGCGTAGATCAGGCTTAACAGGCCAATGCCACCCGTGCGCCAGCCTAAAATTTCATCCACCACGACAAGTACGCCAAAGAGAATGAGGTTGACCAGCATAAACATCCAGAACTCCCGGCGATGCGCACGGCCATGAAAGAGGACGTAGTTGCTCAGCACTTTGAAATACCAATCCATTCTCTACCTCGAAAGACGTTCAATACGTTGTTTTCTCAGCGATCACTGTAAGAATAGACGGGGATAAAAGGATGCGTGAAATATTTTCGGGCGCAACGGCTGCGCCCGAAAATATTATGCGAAACGAAGGTCCCGACCGTGAGGCTCGTTAAGATCCTGCCACGGGCCGATGGAGATAATCCCCGTCGGATTGATGGTTTTGTGGCTGCGGTAGTAGTGGGTACGAATATGGTCAAAATTGACCGTTTCCGCGATGCCTGGCATCTGGTAGATATCCCGCAGGAAGCCATAGAGGTTGAGATAGTCGCTAATGCGATGCTTATCGCACTTAAAGTGAGTCACATACACCGGATCGAAACGTATAAGCGTTGTCCACAGGCGAATATCCGCCTCGGTTAACCGATCGCCTGTCAGGTAGCGATGTTGCCCCAGGATTTGTTCCAGCCGGGCGAGGGATTCGAAGACCTTTTCGACGGCTTCATCGTAAGCCTGCTGGCTGGTGGCGAAACCGGCCTTATAGACACCGTTATTGACGTTGTCGTAGATCCAGCTATTCAGTTCGTCAATTTGCGTGCGCAATTCTGGTGGGTAATAGTCGCCAGCACGCGCCCCCTGCGCGTCAAACGCAGTGTTGAACATGCGAATGATTTCAGCCGATTCATTGCTGACAATCGTATGGTTCTTTTTGTCCCACAGTACCGGGACCGTTACGCGTCCGGTGTATTGCGGGTCGGCATGAAGATAAAGCTGATAGAGGAATTCATGCTGATAAAGCGCGTCGCCTGTCGCTGCCGGAAAGTTATCATCAAACGTCCAGCCGTTTTCCAGCATCAGCGGATTCACCACCGAAACCGGTAAAAAATCGTCCAGCCCTTTTAGCGTGCGCATGATGAGCGTGCGGTGCGCCCAGGGACAGGCGAGAGAAACATACAGGTGATATCTGTCTTTTTCCGCTGCAAAGCCGCCTTCGCCGGATGGACCCGGTGCGCCATCGGCGGTGAGCCAGTTACGAAATGCGGACACTGAGCGCTGGAAGCGGCCACCGGTTGACTTGGTATCATACCAGGTATCATGCCAGACGCCGTCAATGAGTTGTCCCATGATGCATTCTCCTTTAGATGGCAAAAGCGAGGAGATGTCTCCTCGCTTCATGTCTTTATCAGTATAGAGCGCTTACCACTTTTTATTCAGTACGCGGTCGATGCTGAATGCGCCCGGACCGGTGATAGCCAGCAGCAGGAAGCCACCAGTGATGCTCAGGTTTTTCATAAACATCAGGGAGTTCATGCCTTCCGCAAAGTTACTGTGGAAGATAAACGCGGTCAGCAGGGTGAAGCCTGCGGTGAACAGCGCGGTGGTGCGTGTCAGAAAACCGAACAGAATGGCCAGACCGCCGCCGAACTCAAGCAGGATAACCAGCGGCAACATAAAGCCCGGGACACCCATGGCTTCCATATATTGCTGAGTGCCGGCATAACCGGTGATTTTGCCCCAGCCTGCGGTAATGAACAGGATTGGCATCAGGATACGCGCTACCAGTACACCAACATCTTCTAATTTTTTCATCTTTCTCTCCAGGGAACCACAATGTCTTTTTTAGTGAAAAGTTCGGCAATCACGGGCGCTGGCCGCATGATTGCTGTCGATGGAGAGGATATTAAACGGGGCGGGAAAAGATTGTTAGCAAGGAAAACTGTCGAAATTTTTCAAAGATACTGATGAAGTTGGTGTAAAAAAAGGCTGCTACCCCGGCCAGTATGGCACCGCCGGGGAGTCTGTTAACGCTGTTGATCAAACGTGGATTTTACCAGCCGCCAGACGCTCCACAGCCCAAGCCCGCGTTTCGCCCAGCGCATCAGCATGCTGGGATGGCGCACCGACCATACGGCCATGAAGCTGCTGCCGACCAGCGCCCAGGAACGCAGGCTAAGGAAGGTGTTCCACCCGCGATCATAGACACCGGTGGCGTCCACCCAGTCACGGCGGGCGGCGGTCAAATCCAGCCGTTGCTGCTGAATTTGGCTGAGCAAAAGGGCTTTACGCTTGAGACGCTCGGCCTTGTGACTCATGGTTTATCCTCTTCCAGTAACTGACGATCATTGGCCAGTTCCTGCCGCGTGTGGCGCAGAATTGTGGATTCGCGGGCTTTACGTAGGGTCCAGATACCGCCAATCAACGCCATCACCAGGAGCACCACCGTGGTGGCGATCATGGCGTTGAGTCGGTATTGCGGGTCGATGGCCCAGATAACCAGCACCATCAGACTCATCAGGCCAAATGCAGCGAACAGCATGGTCAGCCCTAACATCATGAGCAACTGGAAGAGGTTTGCTTTTTCCTCTTCCAGTTCGACCACTGCCAGCCGGAGCCGCGTTTCCACCATTTCAACCATGATGGAAACAATGCGTTGCCCGATACCCAGTACGCTTTTGCCCGGTCCTTGCGCGTGTCGTGAATCCGCCATAATCAGCGACGCGTCAGGAGCACGCCTAACACGACGCCAATCGCCGCGCCAATGCCCACGCTGGCCCATGGGTTTTCACGTACATATTCGTCAGTTCTTGCAGCGGCTTCGCGGGTCTGGCGGGCAATGGCATCCCCCGTTTCGCCCAGACGATAACGGCTTTCCTGCAAGGCTTTTTCGGCTTTGCTGCGCAGTTTGCTCAACTCTTCTTTTGATTTGTCCCCGGAGGTGCTCAGTACTTCCTCAAGGGTATCCGCCAGGGATTTCAACTCAGCGCGCAGATGTTCAGTATTTGCCTCTTTAGACATAATTCTCTCCAGGTGAGTGAGTGTTAACTTCCATCAAAATCAGTAGTCACGCGCTTCAAGCGCCTTAAGTTCTGCCTCGGCCTCTTTCAGCTTGTGCTCGCGTTTACTTATTTTGTCCGCATCGCCTTTTTGTTTCGCTTTGGCGAGATCTTCGCGACGTTCGGTAACCTCGTCTTTCTGTCTGGCAATTTTGCGCTGGTGCTCCGCACGCAATTTACTGTCGGAACAGGTGGTGCGAACCTCGTGCAGCGCCTTATTCAGCCCTTCAACCCGACTCTGATTGTTGTGCTTTTCGGCATAGCTGATTTCACGCGTAATCTCCTGCTCTTTCTCCTGACAGGGGGAAGCGGCCTGAGACATCGCGCTTACAGATAATAGGGTTAGCGCCAGTGCGATGCGGTATTTCATGGTCGAAACCTTCCATTGTTGGCTGGCGAAATAAGGCTCGCCAGCATCCAGTGACATAACGTGGACTTTGGTTCCATTAACTCAAGCATAGAACGTTAACGGCTAAAGCACCAAAGTAGGTGAAAAGATTCAGAATCCTGGAGGATCAGCCAAATCGATGGGTGGTATCGCGTAAACGTGAAAGCCAGGCGGAGGTCTGGCTTTCGTCATCCTGTAACGCGACGATGTAGCCGTGGGGCAGTGTTCTGTCCAGCACTTCCTTGGCGGCAGCGCTCTGGGCACTGGACTCAAATTTGATTAACAGCGTGTCGTTTTGCGGCGTAATGCTTTTGAAATGGATGCCGTTTGCGTCCAGATGATGCCAAATGGAAAAACCATCCGGCACGCTTGTGTTTTGTGCGATTGGGCGTATCGCCAGCGTAGACTCACGGTTTTGCAGTGTCACCCAACCCAAAAAGAGTACGCTGAACAGCGCCATTGCGGCGATGCCCATAAAAAACCAGCGCAGGAAGGGACGTTGCGATTCCATTATTGACCCCGATTACCGTATTTTTTCTTCCACAACACTACCAGTGTGCCAACCAGGCCAATCACCAGCAGCACAACGGGAAGGAGCATCAAACAAGACATCAACGCGTCTTCATATTTACGAAACACTGGCGTTATACCCAACAAATACCCCAGTGTCGTTAGAATCAGCACCCACAACAAACCGCTCATCCAGTTGAAAAACTGGAAGCGAGCGCTACTAAGACCCGAAATTCCGGCAATAGTTGGTAACAGTGTGCGAACAAATGCAATAAAACGCCCAATCAGCAACGCTGAGAGGCCATGTTTATGAAAAAGATGATGTGCACGTTGGTGATAATGCGCCGGAAGGTGCGATAACCAGTTTTGCACGGTTCGCGTGTTCCCCAGCCATCGGCCCTGAATATAGCTCAGCCAACAGCCCAGACTGGCGGCCGCTGTTAATAACAAAATGGTCTGTGGATAGCCCATCGCCCCTTTGGCAATCAAAACACCCACCAGCACCAGGAGACTGTCGCCAGGAAGGAAAGCGGCCGGAAGCAGGCCATTCTCAAGAAATAAGATGACAAATAACACAAAGTAGAGCATGCCAATCATGGATGGATTGGCCAGCGTTTCGAAATCCTGGCTCCAGAGGGCATGCAGCAGTTGGCTTAAAAGTTCCATTCAATGTTCCTGGTACATCGGTTTACGGCACGTCGATTACCTGTAAAACAGCACGGCGACATTATTGATAGTGACATTATGGTCGCTCGTGGCGCATTCAGCAGCCTGACTATTCCGGTAACAACGCTGTGAGCAAGCGCTAACTCACGCAGTGGCAAAGTGCGTCCAATTGTAACAAATGCCATAGTTCTGCGGCAGAGAAATTACGCTTTGTCAGAAAATGATTTTGCTTGTCGAAAGGAGGGGTGGCGAGGGTATTTACAAAGGCTGACACTCTATACTTTTTACTGACCCTTAAGTGGCCAGGCGCAGAGGAGCTGTGCGCCTGACAGAGAAAAGCATTATTTTACGCCACTTGCTACGGTATCAAGGTGAACCACGGGGTTTTCCGCAAACAAATAGCGGTCAGCATTGAATTCGAAATCATCGCTGGTTTCGTTAAACAACATCTGTTTGGTGTTTTCCAGATGCTGCCACATCGCGACTTTAGCCGCGTGCGGGTCTTTGCGAATCAACGCCTTGAGAATTTGGTCATGATCGTCACACCAGTTATCCACGGTGCGCAAGTCGATATGGTCGTGCAGTTTTTTCCAGTACGGGTTGTGAACACGCTGGGTCCACATTTTTTCGACGATCGCCGCCAGCGCGCTGTTTTGTGTCGCCAGAGCTACCTGCACATGAAACTGTAAATCCCATTCGGAATCGCGGAAGCACTTCTCTTTGCGCGCGCTTTCCTGGATTTCCATCAGTTTCATGATGTCCTGCTTGGTCACCTGGGTCGCGGCAAATTCAGCAATGTTGCTTTCAATCAATTGACGTGCCTGTAGCAGCTCAAACGGACCGTAATTAGCAAATTCCAGCGATTCGTCAGGGGCCTGGGTATGACGAGGCTGATTGGAAATAACATGAATGCCTGAGCCTTTACGGACTTCAACATAACCTTCAACTTCCAGCATGATGATGGCTTCACGAACCACGGTCCGGCTGACGCTTTTTTCGTCTGCAATAAAGCGCTCGGCGGGAAGTTTGTCACCCACAAGATAGACGCCCTGCTCGATCCGGCTTTTCAGCTCGGCGGCAAGTTGTTGGTACAAACGACGTGATTCAGTGATTTCCATATGCGCTCCAGGCAAGATAAGGCATTAGTAGATTTGTTATACCACTTTTACGCCATTCTCACCACAACAAGGCAAGAAAAAGCCGCCCGAAACGGTGGGCGGCTTTTGGGAAACAGTAGTACGAAGAAGGCGTGTACTAGCTTTGTGTTGCGGTACCGCCGACCGCACTTTCCTGCGCTAATTCACTGGCGGATTTACTTTTCAGCACCGTCCAGATAACTACCGCACCGAGCAGGTCGAACAGGGCCAGCACGGCGAACAGCGGGCTAAAGCCGATGGTGTCAGCCAGCGCACCTACCACCAGAGCGAACATGGTACTTGCTGTCCACGCCGCCATACCGGTCAGACCGTTCGCGGTTGCCACTTCGTTACGACCAAACACGTCGGAAGACAGGGTAATCAATGCACCGGACAGAGACTGGTGAGCAAAGCCACCAATACACAGCAGGCCGATTGCAACATACGGGCTGGTGAACAGACCGATCATGCCTGGGCCGATCATCAGCAGCGCACCCATGGTCACTACCATTTTACGGGAAACAATCAGGTTCACACCGAACCAGCGCTGGAACAGCGGCGGCAGGTAACCACCGACGATACAGCCCAGGTCAGCGAACAGCATTGGCATCCAGGCGAACATGGCGATTTCTTTCAGGTTAAAGCCGTAGACTTTGAACATGAACAGCGGGATCCAGGCGTTGAACGTACCCCATGCCGGTTCTGCCAGGAAACGCGGCAGTGCAATACCCCAGAACTGACGGGTGCCCAGAATCTGCAGGACGGACATTTTCTTACCGTTGAAAGTCTGGTGTTGTGCTTCCTGACCGCCAATGATGTATTCGCGTTCTTCTTCGGTCAGTTTTTTCTGATCGCGCGGGTGTTTGTAGAAAACCAACCATGCCATTGCCCAGGCGAAGCTCAGTACGCCAGAGATAATGAACGCGAGCTGCCAGCTATGCATGACGATTGCCCACACGACCAGCGGCGGTGCAATCATCGCACCAATAGAAGAACCGACGTTGAAGTAGCCCACTGCGATAGAACGTTCTTTCGCCGGGAACCACTCAGAAGCCGCTTTCAGGCCCGCCGGAATCATTGCCGCTTCGGCAGCACCAACGGCACCGCGCGCCAGCGCCAGACCACCCCAACTGCCTGCCAGCGCAGTAGCGCCACAGAAGATGGCCCAGGTCACGGCGAACACTGCGTAGCCGATCTTGGTGCCCAGGATGTCCAGTACATAACCTGCGACCGGCTGCATGATGGTATAAGCCGCCGAGTAAGCCGCAATAATGTAAGAGTATTGCTGTGTGGAGATATTCAACTCTTGCATCAGCGTGGGCGCTGCCGCAGCAATCGTGTTACGCGTCAAGTAACCCAGCACGGTGCCGATCGTCACCAGCGCTATCATGTACCAACGTAACCCTTTAATTTTACGCATGTAAACCTCATCGTTATGTTAATTCCGCTAGCGCGGTCACCTGCCGGTTGCGGTCGGGAGGTGAAAACGGAGGGCGTAACCGGTAAACACCGGAACGACCCGAACCTTGCTATTCAACGTGCTCAATTCGGTATCCGTACCGTAAAGACCGATGATTAATCACCGGCAATGCATTCCGTCGGCTGATGTATTCGACGGCAGAAAGATAACTTGTCATACAACTTCAAAAGGTGAGTGACATCACAAAAGCGTTTTTCTTTGTGTGGTTTTTAACTTTGCGGCACCAGACCAGTACTGGCGCGGCCTGGCGGTGATTTTGACGCGCATTCTTGTAAATATTTGTCATCGTTTATTGATCTAACTCACGAAAAAGTCTTCGGCCACTGGAAATTGGTGTGATAACTTTGTCAGCATTAAGGTAAGCATCAGACGCACTCGTTGAGAGGAAGACGATAATGACCCCATTTATGACTGAAGATTTTCTGTTAGATACCGAATTTGCGCGCCGCCTGTACCATGACTACGCGAAAGATCAGCCGATTTTTGACTTCCATTGCCACCTGCCGCCGCAGCAGATCGCAGATAACTACCGCTTTAAAAACCTGTATGACATCTGGTTAAAAGGTGATCACTACAAGTGGCGTGCAATGCGTACCAATGGTGTGCCGGAACGCCTGTGTACCGGCGATGCCAGCGATCGTGAGAAGTTTGACGCCTGGGCTGCAACCGTACCGCATACGATTGGCAACCCGTTATACCACTGGACCCATTTAGAGCTTCGTCGCCCATTTGGTATTACAGGTAAGCTGCTTTCTCCGTCTACGGCGGATGAAATCTGGAATCTGGGCAATGAATTGCTGGCGCAGGATAAATTTACTGCCCGCGGTATCATGCAGCAGATGAATGTGAAGATGGTCGGTACCACTGACGATCCGATCGATTCTCTGGAACACCACGCTGCCGTTGCCAAAGACACCACCTTCACCATCAAAGTGCTGCCAAGCTGGCGTCCGGACAAAGCCTTCAATATTGAACTGGCTACGTTTAACGATTACATGAGCAAGCTGGGTGAAGTGTCTGACACCGATATCCGTCGCTTTGCCGATCTGCAAACGGCGCTGACTAAACGTCTGGATCACTTTGAAGCACACGGTTGTAAAGTATCGGACCACGCGCTTGACGTTGTGCTCTTCGCCGAAGCAAGCGACGCGGAACTGGACAGCATCCTCGCACGCCGTCTGGCGGGTGAAGCATTAAGCCAGCATGAAGTCGCGCAGTTCAAAACGGCCGTTCTGGTATTCCTCGGCGCGGAATATGCCCGTCGCGGTTGGGTACAGCAGTATCACATTGGCGCGCTGCGTAATAACAACCTGCGCCAGTTCAAACTGCTGGGGCCAGATGTGGGCTTCGATTCCATTAACGACCGTCCGCTGGCGGAAGAACTGTCAAAATTACTCAGCAAGCAGAACGAAGAAAATCTGCTGCCGAAAACCATCCTGTATTGCCTGAACCCGCGTGATAACGAAGTGCTGGGCACCATGATCGGCAACTTCCAGGGCGAAGGTATGCCAGGCAAGATGCAGTTTGGTTCCGGCTGGTGGTTCAACGACCAGAAAGACGGTATGGAACGTCAGATGACCCAACTGGCGCAGCTCGGTCTGCTGAGCCGCTTTGTGGGCATGCTGACTGATAGCCGCAGCTTCCTGTCTTATACCCGTCACGAATATTTCCGTCGCATTCTGTGCCAGATGATTGGCCGCTGGGTGCACGCGGGTGAAGCTCCGGCTGATATCCAGCTGCTGGGCGAGATGGTGAAAAATATCTGCTTTAACAATGCGCGTGACTACTTCGCGATTGAACTGAACTAAGGCCGTTTGAGGTTGATATGCAATACATCAAGATCCACTCGCTGGATAATGTCGCGGTAGCGCTGGCGGATCTCGCCGAAGGCACAGAGGTTGTGGTTGACGGTCATGAGATTCTGCTTCGTCAGGCAGTGGTACGCGGACATAAATTTGCCCTGCAGGCCATCCCGACGGGCGAGAATGTTGTTAAATATGGTCTTCCTATCGGCCATGCCACAACAGATATCGCCGCAGGTGAACACATACATTCTCACAATGTGCGTACCAATCTGAGCGATTTGGATGAGTATAGCTATCAACCTGATCTCATTGGTGAAAATGCACCGGCGGCCGATCGCGACGTTCAGATCTACCGCCGTGCAAACGGGGAGGTTGGGGTTCGCAACGAATTGTGGATCCTGCCGACAGTAGGCTGTGTTAACGGCATCGCCCGTCAAATCCAGACCCGTTTTCTGAAAGAGACGCACAACGCTGAAGATATCGACGGCGTGCACCTGTTTAGCCATACCTACGGTTGCTCACAACTGGGCGATGACCATATTAACACCCGTACCATGCTGCAAAATATGGTGCGTCACCCGAACGCGGGGGCGGTGCTGGTCATTGGTCTGGGCTGCGAAAACAACCAGGTTGATGCGTTTCGCGAAACGCTGGGCGAATACGATCCGTCCCGCGTCCACTTTATGATCTGCCAACACCAGGACGACGAAGTGGAAGCGGGCATTGAGCATCTGTACGAATTGTACGAAGCCATGCGCCACGACAAGCGCGAGCCCGGCAAACTGGGCGAGCTGAAATTTGGTCTGGAGTGTGGCGGATCAGACGGGCTTTCCGGTATCACAGCGAACCCGATGCTGGGACGTTTTTCTGACTACATTATCGGTAACGGCGGCACCACGGTATTAACCGAAGTGCCGGAAATGTTCGGTGCAGAACAGATTCTGATGAGCCATTGCCGCGACGAAGAGACCTTCGAGAAGACGGTCACCATGGTGAACGACTTCAAACAGTATTTTATCGCGCATAACCAGCCGATCTACGAAAACCCATCGCCGGGTAACAAAGCAGGCGGCATCACGACGCTGGAAGAAAAATCGCTTGGCTGTACACAAAAAGCGGGGGCCAGCCAGGTGGTCGACGTGCTGCGTTACGGCGAACGCCTGAAAACCCACGGACTCAACCTGTTGAGCGCGCCGGGTAACGATGCGGTTGCAACCAGCGCACTGGCAGGGGCGGGTTGCCACATGGTGCTGTTCAGTACCGGACGCGGCACCCCTTACGGCGGCTTTGTTCCGACAGTGAAAATCGCGACGAACAGCGAACTGGCGGCGAAGAAGAAACACTGGATCGATTTCGATGCGGGCCAGCTTATTCACGGAAAAACCATGCCGCAGCTTCTGAGCGAGTTCGTGGATGTGATCGTGGATTTTGCCAACGGTAAGCAGACCTGCAATGAACGCAACGAGTTCCGCGAGCTGGCTATCTTCAAGAGCGGCGTAACGTTATAAGTTACCCTTCATCTTTCGCGCTACAGCGGTGTTGGCTACATCCACTCACCCCGGTCACTTACTTATGTAAGCTTCCAGGGGTTCCGGACTTGCCGCCTGGCTGTAGCACGACATCTTTTGGGTAACACAGCAGTAGAATTAAAAAACGACGTTTCATATTATGAAGCGTCGTTTCTTTTTTGGTGTCATTAACAAGGATCCTCCATGAGCGCGTATTGGTTAGCCCAGGGCGTTGGTGTACTTGCTTTTCTTATTGGTATTACCACGTTTATTAACCGCGACGAAAAACGCTTCAAACTCCAGCTTTCCCTTTACAGCGCCACCATCGGCGCGCATTTCTTTCTGATGGGCGCACTGCCTGCCGGTATGAGCGCAGAACTCAACGCCATACGCACAATTATCTCCATGCATACCCGCAAGCTGTGGGTTATGGCTGTATTTATTGCGCTGACGCTGTTTTTTGGTTTGATAAAATTACACCACCCGGTCGAACTGCTGCCGATTATCGGTACGGTTGCCAGTACCTGGGCGCTGTTTCGCTGCAAAGGGCTTTCCGTGCGTTGCGTCATGTGGTGTTCAACCGCCTGCTGGGTCACCCATAACCTGTGGCTGGGATCGATTGGCGGCACCCTGATTGAAGGCAGCTTCCTTGTGGTAAACGGGCTGAACATTATCCGTTTCTGGCGGATGCAAAAACGCGGCATCGACCCGTTTAAAGTCGAAACCGCGCTGCAAAAAGAGAGTACGTCTGCGCGTTAATCGCGCTGAGGCACTAACGACGCGCGCTCGCCGTCTGTCAGACAGGCGGCGGCGGTAAACAGCACATCGGTTGAGGAGTTGATGGCGGTCTCGCAAGAGTCCTGCACAACGCCAATAATAAAGCCGACGGCGACGACCTGCATGGCAACATCGGCTGAAATACCAAACAGGTTACAGGCCAGTGGAATCAGCAGCAGCGAGCCGCCCGCCACTCCGGATGCACCGCAGGCACAGAGCGAAGCCACTATGCTTAACAGCACCGCCGTGGGCAAATCTACGGCCACCCCAAGCGTATGCACCGCGGCCAGCGAAAGCACGGTGATGGTGATTGCCGCGCCTGCCATATTGACCGTCGCCCCCAATGGGATCGAGACGGAATAGGTGTCTTTATCAAGCCCGAGCTTTTCGCACAACGCCATATTTACCGGAATATTCGCCGCCGAGCTGCGGGTGAAAAAAGCGGTCACGCCGCTTTCACGCAAGCAGATAAAAACAAGTGGGTACGGATTCCGGCGCATCTTCACCCAGACCAGTAGTGGATTGATCACCAGCGCAACCAGTAACATACAGCCGACCAGGACCATCAGCAGTTGCGCGTAATCCCAGAGCGCGCCAACGCCCGTTGTCGCGAGGGTGGATGCCACAAGGCCAAAAATCCCCAGCGGCGCAAAGCGAATCACTAGCGTGACCATAAAGGTCACCGCTTGCGACATATCGTTAATCAGCTTCTTACTGGTATCGCTACTGTGGCGCAGGGCAAAGCCGAGACCAACCGCCCAGACCAGGATGCCGATGTAATTCCCTTTGACCAGCGAATCGACAGGGTTTGCCACGATATTCATTAGTAACCCTTCCAGTACGCCGACAATACCGGAAGGCGCAATGACATCGGTCGCGGCCGCCACCAGATGTAGCCGGGAAGGGAACAGGAAGCTGACGATCACGGCCGTTAATGCCGCAGAGAAAGTGCCGATTAAGTAGAGCAGCAGGATAGGGCGAATACTGATTTTTTGCCCCTGTTGGTGATTAGCCACCGAGGCCATTACAAGTACCAGCACCAGAATCGGGGCTACCGATTTTAGCGCGCCGACAAACAGCGTGCCCAACAGGCCAACGGCGCGCGCTGAGTCAGGTGAAAGCCAGCTCAACAGGATGCCGAGTATCAGTCCGGCGAGAATTTGTTTGACGATATTGCCGCGCATCACGCGTTGCAACCATGTCGTAGCAGGTTGTGTTTGCATACCTTTTCCTTGGTTTTATTGGTGTTCCATCGGTGCTGCGCCAGCAGGCGTAACGGATTGAGTATAAAGAATTCGCTGCTCAGGAGGCTGTTTCAGGTACTGGCGGGGGAAAAAATCAGAAAAACGCCCTCTCCGAAAAGAGGGCGTACCAGGGACGTTGTGACCTCAGCCCCTTAGAGCTGCTTATTCAGCAAGCTTGCGTTTGTCGTTGCGGTGATTAACCCATGCGTTAATCAGCAGCGTTACCATAAGAATGCCACCCACGATGCCAAGCGAGATGGCAATCGGGATATGGAAGAAATCGACAATCAGCATCTTGATACCGATAAATACCAGGATCACCGACAGGCCATATTTCAGCATGGAGAAACGCTCTGCCACACCCGCCAGCAGGAAGTACATCGCGCGCAGACCCAGGATGGCAAACAGGTTAGACGTCAGCACGATAAACGGGTCGGTGGTGACGGCAAAAATAGCCGGGATGCTGTCGACTGCAAATATCACATCGCTCAGTTCAACCAGAATCAGCACCAGCAGCAACGGCGTGGCAAACAGCAGGCCGTTCTTACGCACGAAGAAATGCTCGTTTTCGATCTTGTCCGTCATGCGCAGATGGCTGCGTAGCCAGCGGACCAGGGGTTTATCGCCAATGCCGCCTTCATCTTCTTTTGCCAGCGCCATTTTCACACCCGTGAACAGCAGGAAGGCACCAAAGACATACAGCAGCCATTCGAACTGGGAGATAAGCCAGCTTCCGGCGAAGATCATGATGGTACGCAGGACGATCGCGCCGAGCACGCCGTAGATCAGTACGCGACGTTGCAGCGCAGCAGGTACCGAGAAGTAGCTGAACAGCATTAGCCAGACAAAGACGTTATCCACCGCCAGCGCTTTTTCAATCAGGTAACCGGTCAGGAATGCCAGTGCCTGGGTGTCGGCAACGGCGCGGCCCTCGTTTTGTACCAGGTACCACCAGAAGGCAGCGTTAAATAAGAGAGAAAGACTAACCCAGACCAGCGACCAGACGGCCGCCTGTTTCATGGACATCGTGTGCACGCCACGTCGCCCCTGAAGCAGGAGGTCGATAGCCAGCATGATAACGACAACAACGGCGAATCCGCCCCAGAGTAGCGGTGTACCGACAGTATTCATGTGAGGTTCCTCAGCACCTTA
Source organism: Phytobacter sp. SCO41 (assembly GCF_003073275.1). NCBI lineage: Bacteria > Pseudomonadati > Pseudomonadota > Gammaproteobacteria > Enterobacterales > Enterobacteriaceae > Phytobacter > Phytobacter sp. SCO41. Next base: position 685,069 of record NZ_CP027225.1, read on the forward strand.
CACTTCATCCTTCTGGCTGCCTCTTTGTTGGCTTCGACTGCTCACGCCAGGCACTTACTTGAGTAAGCTCCTGGTGATTCTCAGTCTTGCCGCCGCGACGCATCCAGAATGATTATGTGTATAAACAAAAACGGCTAACGTCGAAAGACGTCAGCCGCATGCTTTAGGTGCAATTGGGTCCTCGCCTTTCGGCAAGGTCTCACTTACGTCACATGAATGACGCCCGGCGACCGGATGCTTATACCCGTTATATTTCGAACCGCCGTTGTGTGGCTGCAACTCGAAATCTTTAGGGTAGACGCATCGTAATGACGACCCACCGGCAACGAAGTTACTCCCCTTTGCTCGTAACAAAATATGACAGGCTATTCCTCCCGTCAATGATCTGTAACATCTGTTTTACATACCTTTACGCAGGCAGTTCCACGCTCACGTCGTCTGCCGGGAAAACCACCCCCGTTTGACGGCGGATTTCAGTCGATAGCTTCGCGGTAATACGGCTGACGGCCAGGCCTGCATGGTTGACTTCATTCTGCTCGACCAGGCTGGCGAAGGTTTCCGCCTCGTACAGCATGGTGTTGATATGTTGCGGCTGCGTCAGATCCTGGGCTTTACCGCCACGTGGCACGAAAGAGAGCTTCTGGCATTCTGAGATCTTCTCGATTAGCAGTGCACCCGCTTCGCCCTGAATTTCGCTTGGCAGCACCGAGTCGCTGACTTTGGAATGTTGCAGCGTGACGCTGAAATCGCCGTAGTCGAGTACCACCACGCCATGGGCATCAACGCCACTTTCCAGCAGGCTGGCGGTGGCCTGGAGGCCTTTCGGTTCGCCCCAAAGCGCAACAGACGCCGCCAGAACATAGAAGCCGATATCCATAATCGAGCCGTTAGAGAAGGTCGGGTTAAAGGTGTTCGGGTTTTCGCCATCCAGATAGCGCTGGTAGCGCGAAGAGTACTGGCAGTAGTTGAGAAACGCTTTGCGCAGTTTGCCCGCTTTCGCCAGCGACTGTTTCAGCAGCACAAAATTGGGCAGGCTGGCGGTTTTAAACGCCTCGAACAACACCACCTGGTTCTCTCTGGCGCAGGCAATTGCCTCTTCCACTTCGCGCAGATTCGACGCCAGCGGTTTTTCGCAAATCACATGCTTTTTGTGGCTGAGAAAGAGGCGGGTTTGCGGGAAATGCAGCGAGTTAGGGCTGGCAATATAGACCGCATCAATCTCATCGCTTTGCGCCATGGCCTCCAGCGAAGTAAAAAGATGTTCGACGGGGTAATCCCTGGAGAAATCCTGCGCCTGCTCGAGGCTACGGGAGTACACCGCCGTGAGTTTATATTTGCCCGTTTCATGGGCGGCATCGACAAACTGGCGGGTGATCCAGTTTGTGCCAATGACAGCAAAACGTATCATTAAGCGAGTTCCTTTAACTGAGCACTGTCTGGCACTGTAACATGATGCGCAGAGATGAAAAAAGGTTCATCTCCCGGTTATGGAAAACGTCTCGCACGTCACTCTTTTTGTTAAAAAAGATGCAGCCCGGCAATGCGATCCAGCGCGCTTTGCAATGCATCATCCCCCGCCGTCAGGCTAATGCGAATAAACCCTTCTCCCCCTGGCCCAAAGCCAGCGCCAGGCGCGACCAGCACATGCGATTCCTGCAATAACAACTGGGCAAATTGCTGTGAGCTAAACGCGGGCGGTACCGCAAGCCACAGAAAAAAGGTGCCCTGCTTTTCGCCTACCGGCCAGCGCAGCGCCGCCAGGCGGTGTAACACACGCTCGCGGCGCTGATGATAGACCGATACCAGTTGCGCTAAACGCGCAGTGGGGAGGGCGAGCGCCGTGACTGCCGCATCCTGAATCGCGCCAAACACAGTGCTGTAGCTGTGGGTATGCAGTTTTTTAAATGCCTTGATTATCGAGGCGTTACCGACCGCAAAACCAAAGCGCCAGCCCGCCATATTAAAGGTCTTCGAGAAGGTATACGTCTCTACTCCCCACGCTTTCGCATCAGGCTGAGAAAAGAGGCTCAGCGGAGTGTCTGCGGCATCGCTGCCAATAGCGGCATAGGCAAAATCATGCAGGATGGGCACGTGGTAACGCTGTGCAAATTGCAGTGCGCTGGCGAACAGCGCCGGTGTTGCCAGCGCACCCGTCGGGTTATGCGGATAGTTGAGGACAACCAACCCGGCATGGTCGGCAACGTCATCTGGCACGTCATTGAAATTGGGCAGGAACTGATTTTCAGCGTGAAGCGGCAGGCCGTAAAAATGTGCCTGCGACTGCAACGCCGCCGAGCGGTAAATGGGGTAGCAGGGGTCGGTAGAAATCAGGTATTGCCCTGGACTGAGTACCGCACGAGGGATCCCACCCACGCCGATATGCGAGCCCTGAAAGACCGCCACTTCACTGTCGGGATCCAGGGTCACGCCATAATGACGCTGATAAAAGTCGGCTATCGCCTGGCGGACCTGTGGTTTGCCCCAGAATGAGGGATAACCGTGGTTTTCACGCCGCTGGATCGCCGCTTGCAGAGAGGCGATGATTTCCGGCGGCGTAGGTTGATCCGGGCTGCCGCTCGAAAGATCGATCAGCGGTAAATCGGGGGTGTTCACCTGGGCGGCCAGTTTTTCCAGTACACTGAATAAATTCTCTTCCAGCGCATCAACCAGCGGTGAGGCATTAAAATCAGGCATGGTGTTCTCGAATTGATTTATCAATATGTTTCCATCTTTAATTTATTTTTGTGGATTGTCTAAGCAACAAAATTAGCTATTCATTGGCGATTTTTAGATATGAATTTCCTGATTATATTTATGCTAAAAAAGCAAAATGAAATCCGGTAATGTGACTTACAACGCACAGTCGGCTGTGATTTAATCACTTTTAATTGCACACCAACAGGGAAATTGCGTTATGAAAAAGCCAGTTGTATTAGGTTTTGTCTTTGCTTTGTTGTCATCATCTTCTTTTCTGGCTGCGGCGCAGGATAATATTATTCGTGTTGGCTTTAATCCAGGACCCTATAAAGAACAGTTTGAAAAAGGTGTCGCACCTTTTCTGATTAAGAAAGGCTATAAAGTCGAATATAAAGATTTCAGCGATGGTATTCAGGTAAACGATGCGGTTGCCCGTGGCAACATCGAAGCTAATATCATGCAGCACCCGGTGTATTTAAAATCGGTGAATGAACGTCTGGGGATCGACAACATCGGTATCGTGCAGGTGCCCACACCGCCAATGGGGCTGTATGGCGGTAAAATCAAAACGCTGAAAACCCCGGCGGCAGGCACAGTGATTTCTGTTCCTAATCAGCCACCTAATGAATATCGTGCCCTGTTAGTGCTGCAAAGCCTTGGTTGGGTAAAACTCAAACCAGACAGCGACCCGGCCACCTTCTCGCAGCGTAATATCCTCGAAAATCCGTATAAAATTGTCCTCAAAGAGATGGATAACGCCCAGCAGGTACGTGCGCTGCCAGATGTGGATTACGGTTTGATTCAGGGGAATTTTGCCGTCTCCAGCGGCCTGAAACTTAATTCGGCATTACAGCTTGAAACCCCGGTGAGCCAGTTTATAAACGTTGTCACCATCGCCGGGAAAAATAAAGACGCGCAGTTTGCTAAAGATATTGTCGCCGGATATCACTCAGCCGATTTCAAAAATTACATTCTGACTCACGAGCAATATAACGGTTATCTGCAACCTGATTATTTGAAATGAACGATGCAATGATTGAGTTTCGCCATGTCAGTAAAACATTCTCCAGAAAAGGAAACCCGGTTCTGGCATTAAAGGACATTAACCTTAGTATTGCTAAGGGCGATATTTTCGGGATTATTGGTTATAGCGGTGCAGGGAAAAGTACCTTGCTACGTTTAATCAATCGTCTCGAATCGCCAGGCCAGGGAGAGGTGGTCATTAATGGCGAAGTGTTGCAGGAATTTAGCGGTAAGCGTCTGCGTGCCATCAAGAAAGATATTGGCATGATCTTTCAGAACTTTAATTTGCTGAATTCAAAAACGGTTTTTCACAATGTGGCCATTCCGCTCATTTTACAGGGGCGTGATAAGGCGTTTATTCAGGCACGCGTGACGGAGCTGCTGGAGTTCGTCAATCTCAGCGATAAGGTGCATAGCTTCCCGAACGAGTTGTCAGGCGGGCAAAAACAGCGTGTCGGTATCGCCCGTGCGCTGGCGACCAACCCGTCAGTCCTGTTGTGTGATGAGGCGACATCGGCGCTGGATCCCCATACCACAGTGCAGATCTTACTACTGTTGCAGGAGATCAACCGCCGCTATGGCATCACTATCGTGCTGATTACTCACGAAATGTCGGTAATCCAGAAAATCTGTAACAAGGTCGCGGTGATGCAAAACGGCAGCATTGTGGAGCAGGGCGACGTTTTTAACCTGTTTGCCCAGCCGCTGCATCCGGTCACCGCCAGTTTCGTGCAGTCGGTGATTCACGACAAGCTGCCGGAGCGCGTCTCCGCTGTGCTGCAACGGGATAACGGCGCGCAGGCCCTGCGTCTTGAGTTTGTGGGCGCAACGGCGCAACAGCCCATTATCAACCGCATCATCAAGGACTATGCCATCGAGGTGAATATCCTCTTTGCCAGCATGTCCGAAGTCCAGAGCCGCATTCTGGGGTTCATGATCGTACAGATTCTTGGCGAGCCTGAGCAAACCGGGCGCGCCATTGCCCATCTTCGCGACGCAGGAGTGAAAATCACCCATGTTTGATTTTATTGACACCGCTGTCACCGGCGATCAATTCCTGCTGGCATTGCATGACACCCTGGTGATGATCGCTGTTTCGCTAGGTTTCGGTTCGCTGCTCGGTATTCCGCTGGGTATTGTGCTGGTGGTTTGCCGCCCAGGCGGCATTCTGCCCAACCGATTTGTGCACCAGGTGCTGAACCCAACAATCAACGTTGTCCGCTCGCTGCCGTTTATTATTTTGCTGATTACCATTCTGCCCTTCACCCGTCTGGTGGTGGGCACCACTATTGGTACGGCGGGTGCGATTGTGCCGCTGATTGTCTTTATTGCCCCCTATATTTCCCGGCTGGTGGAAAGCTCGCTGCTGGAGGTGGACGAGGGGATCCTCGAAGCCGCCGATGCCATGGGCGCCACCGCTTTACAGACCATCTGGCACTTTATGCTGCCGGAAGCCGCGTCATCTCTGATCCTGGCCCTCACGACCGCCACCATTGGCCTGCTGGGGGCGACCGCCATGGCCGGCACCGTGGGCGGCGGCGGTATCGGCGATTTGGCCATTACCTATGGTTACCAGCGCTTTGATGCCTTCGCCACGCTGGTCACCGCGCTGGTGCTGATTGTCATTGTCCAGCTTATCCAGACCCTCGGAACCCGCTTTGCCCGCCGTATTCGTCGCGAGTAAGGCCGCTATTTCATCTATTCAGGAGATAAACATGCCAGTTGTAGAGAGCTTTACCCTCGACCATACCAAAGTCAAAGCCCCGTATGTCCGCGTGGCAGGTTATGAACGTCACCGGCTTGGCAGCGTGGTGCAGAAGTTTGATTTACGTTTCCTGCAACCTAATGTGGATGCCATTCCCACTGCGGCGCTGCACACCCTGGAGCACCTGCTGGCATTTGGCCTGCGTGAAGAGCTGGAAGGGGTTATCGACATTTCGCCGATGGGCTGCCGCACCGGTTTCTATCTGATCCTGTGGGATGAGCACGATCCGAAACACATCGCCGCGGCGCTGACCCGTGTCTTGCAGCGTGTGCTTACCGCAACGGATGTGCCTGCGGTCACACCGCTTGCCTGCGGCAACTATCGCGATCACTCGCTGTTCTCCGCTCAGGAGTACGCGAAGCTGGTGCTGGAAGCCGGTATCAGTGACGACCCGTTTCGGGAATAAGCGATGATTGCCCTTGATTTTAGCGGCCAGACCGCGGTGGTGACGGGCGGTCTACAGGGCATCGGTAAAGCCATTGCGCAACTGTTGCATCGGGGCGGCGCGAACGTAGTGATCGGTGATATCGCCGCCAGAGCGCGGGAGCAGAGCCTGCGCCAGTTGGTGCTACGTACCGATGTTGCCTCGCGTGAACAGGCCCATCAGCTCATTGGCGCTGCCGTGGAGACTTTCGGCGGCGTGGACATCCTGGTCAACAGTTGCGGCATCTCGGCGATGAGCGCGGTCGATGCCATGAGCGAGGCGGACTGGCAGCGCATCCTGGATGTGAACGTCAAAGCGATTGGCTGGCTCTCTGAGGCGGCCATTCCGCTGATGCGGGCCAGAAAGGCGGGACGTATCATCAACATCGCCTCGCAGGCTGGCAAAAATGGCTACCGGCTAATGGGTCAGTACGTGGCCTCTAAACATGCGGTGCTCGGCCTGACCAAAGTGATGGCCATTGAGCTTGCCCGTGACAATATTCTGGTGAACGCGGTCTGCCCCGGCATTGTCGAGACGGAGATGAAGTGGCGCGAGCGTCGGGAAGGCGCAGAGCTGCGCGGCATGACGCCGGAAGCCATCTATGCCGAAGACTGCTCGCAGGTGTTACTGGGCCGCACGGCGCAGCCAGCCGATGTAGCTGGTGTGGTGGCGTTTTTGGCCAGCCCGCTTGCGGCCTATATGACCGGGCAGGCGATTAACGTGACCGGTGGGATGACGATGCATTAAAAACCTGCCCATCAGGCTATCTCATTTGCCATTTTGGCGCAGGGCAGTGCTCACAATCCTCACGTACTTCATGTACGTTCTGGTTGTTGCGCGCTGTCCGGGTCCAGGCTGCCTGCAACAATAACTGCCTGATTAACAGGTTTTATATCGAGGTATCACCATGAAACCCGAGCAACTTGCGGTAATGCACTGGGGAACCTATCGGGTGACCACCGATGACGGCAAACTGACCGCGGTCAGCCCGGTTGCGTGGGACAGCAACCCGTCACGGATTGGGCAGTCGTTGCCGGGCGCGGTGCAGGGGACATCACGCGTTCGTCGCCCGGCAGTGCGGGAAGGGTTTCTGAAAGGGGGCGCCGCCAGCCGGGAGGGGCGCGGGCGTGAACCCTTTGTCGAAGTGAGCTGGGAGCAGGCGTTGACGCTGGTGGCCGATGAACTCACCAGGGTTAAAGGCGAGCAGGGCAATGCGGCGATTTATGGCGGCTCTTATGGCTGGTCCAGCGCCGGCCGTTTTCATCATGCGCAGAGCCAGCTTCACCGTTTTCTCAATCTCTTTGGCGGCTACACCGGCAGCACCAACACCTACAGTATCGCCGCCGGGGAGCGCATTTTGCCGCATATTCTTGGCGATCTCGACACCTTACAACGCCAGCACACCCACTGGCCGGTACTGGCGGAACACTGCCAACTGTTTGTCGCCATCGGCGGTTTGCCGCTACGTAATGCGCAGGTTAACGGCGGCGGGGCCAACGACCACGCGCTACAGCACTGGTTGCAGACATTGCGCCGCAACGGCACCCGTTTCATCAATATCAGCCCGGTACAAAACGATCTTTCGGCCGTGCCGGATGCCGACTGGCTGGTGGTCAAACCCGGCAGCGATACGGCGTTGCTGCTGGCGCTCTGCCAGGTGCTGATTGCCGACGCGTTATACGACCAGGCCTTTGTCGACAGCCACACGGTCGGGTTCGCGCCATACCGGGATTATCTCTTTGGCCGGGGCGACGGCGTAGTAAAAAGCCCGGAATGGGCCGAGTCCAGAACCGGACTCGCTGCCGGGGTGATTCGCCAGTTGGCACATGAGATGGCACAGCATCGCACGATGATCAACATTGCCTGGTCGGTTCAGCGAGCCCGTCAGGGGGAACAGGCTTTCTGGGCGACAGTGGCGTTAACCGCACTGTTGGGGCAGATTGGCACTCCCGGCGGTGGGCTGGGCTTCGGCTACGCCTCAACCAACCTGGCGGGGGCCGACCGTCGCGTCTTTTCCGGCCCGCGTTTGCCCCAGGGGCGCAATCCGGTTGAGGGCAAAATCCCGGTCGCTCGTTTTTCCGACATGTTGCTGCACCCCGGCGAACCCTATGAATTTGACGGGCAGACCCACCTTTACCCCGATATTCGCTTTGTCTACTGGGCGGGCGGCAATGTCTTTCATCACCATCAGGATCTGAACAAGCTGGTACGCGCCTGGCGGCGCCCGGAAACCATTTTGGTCCACGAGCAGTACTGGACCGCACAGGCTAAATTCGCCGATATCGTCCTGCCCGCCACCACTTCGCTTGAGCGGGAGGATATCGGTAGCGCCAGCAACGACGGTTTTATGATTGCCATGCGCCAGCATATTGCGCCGTTTGCCGATGCGCGTGACGACTATGCCATTTTCAGCGGGCTGGCGGCCCGTCTCGGGTTTGGTGAGGCTTACACCGAAGGGCGGGACGCCAGAGCATGGCTGGAGGAGATGTATGAACAGTCGCGCCCCCGTGCCGAGGCCGACGGGATCGCGCTCCCGGCCTTCGATGCGTTTTGGCAGCAGGGTGTTCTGGAATTTTCACGCCCCGCCCGGCCGCAGATCTTGCTTAAAGATTTTCGCGACGACCCGCTGAACGCGCCCCTTACCACCCCTTCCGGCAAAATTGAGCTTTTTTCGCAGACCATTGCCGATTTTGGCTACGAAGAGTGTCCGGGGCATCCGTACTGGCACGAGCCGGAGGCGCAATATCAGCAGGCGGTCGCCCGCGAATGGCCGCTGCATTTGCTCTCCAGCCAACCGCGTACCCGCCTGCACAGCCAGTACGACCACGGCAGCGTAAGTCGGGAGACCAAAATTGCCGGGCGTGAACCTCTGTGGATGCATCCGCATGATGCCGCTGAGCGCGACATTCACGACGGCGAAGTGGTGAAAGTGTTCAATACGCGAGGTGCGTTACTGGCTGGGGTGAAACTGAGCGAGGCCATCCGGCCCGGCGTGGTGCAGATGTCCACCGGCGCCTGGTATGATCCGCAGAATACAGAAGATGCGCAGCCACTCGATAAACATGGCAATCCCAACGTTTTAACAGAAGATCGCGGCAGTTCGCGTCTGGGACAAGGATGCAGCGCGCAGAGTTGTCGGGTGGACGTGGTGAAGTTTGAAGGGCCGTTACCGGCGATAACGGCCTGGGAACCGCCTGTTTTTGTCACGCTCGCGCAACAAAAACAGGCCTGATGCCTTACTGAACGGCGGCGAAGGCTGAGGCCACGCGACCGATATTGCTGTGGTTAAGGCCCGCCACGCAGACGCGGCCGCTGGCAATCAGGTAGACCCCAAAGGCTTCGCGCAGTTTATCCACCTGTTCAGCGCTGAACCCGGTGTAACTGAACATCCCGCGCTGGGTCAGCAGGTAGGTAAAGTCGTGCGTCGGCAGGGCATCTTTGAGGACATCCACCAGCGCCATGCGCATTTCGCTGATACGGGTGCGCATGGCGTCCACTTCGGCACGCCACAGGGCGTTAAGCTCCGGGTCATTGAGCACCGTGGAGACGACCTGCGCGCCAAAATTCGGCGGGCTGGAGTAGTTGCGACGTACGGTGGCTTTCAACTGGCCCAGCACGCGTCCGGCGGCGTCAGCATCTTCACACACCACGGACAGCCCACCCACGCGCTCGCCATACAGCGAGAATATTTTGGAGAAGGAGTTGCTGACCAGCGCAGGCAGGCCGGTGCTGGCGATAGCGCGAATGGCGTAGGCATCATCTTCCAGACCCGCGCCAAAGCCCTGATAGGCAATGTCGAGGAACGGGATCAGATCGCGGGAAATCAGCACCTCAATCACTTCATCCCACTGCGCATTCGTCAGATCCGCGCCCGTCGGGTTGTGGCAGCACGGGTGGAGCAGCACGATACTGCGCGGCGGCAGTTGTTTTAAGCTGTTGAGCATGCCGCTGAAATCGACACCGCGCGTGGCGTTATCGAAGTACGGGTAGGTGTGAACCTTAAACCCGGCACCGGCAAAAATAGCGATATGGTTTTCCCAGGTCGGATCGCTGACCCACACCCCGGAGTCCGGGAAGTAGCGTTTCAGGAAATCGGCACCCACTTTCAGCGCGCCGGAACCGCCCAGCGTCTGGATGGTGGCGATACGCCCGGCGTTCAGTGCCGGATGGTTGTCGCCAAACAGCAGCGTCTGAATGGCGCTGCGATAAGGGGCGAAACCTTCCATCGGCAGATAGAGGCTGGCTTTTTGCGGCTGGCTCTGCAGGCGGGTTTCGGCCTGTTGTACTGCCTTAAGGCAAGGAATGATAGCCTGCTCGTCATAATACAGCCCGATGCTAAGGTTCACTTTGTCAGTACGGGTGTCCTGATGGAAAGTCTCCATCAACGACAGGATAGGGTCGCCCGCGTAGGCGTCAACGTTCTGGAACACAGTCACTACTCCTGATATTACTGTCAGAGGTCAATCCATTACACCGCATAGCGTCCCGGGCGGTGGTTCATGGCAATAATGGAATTCAGAATCACGGCGCCCACAATGGAGGCCGCCAGCATCGGCAGGCTCACGAAGAACAGCGATGCGGTCACGATACAGGCATCGACCACCATCTGGAATTTACCGGCGCGGATACCGCTTTTATCCTGCAGATAGAGCGCCAGAATATTCACGCCGCCGAGACTCGCTTTATGACGGAACAGCACCACAAAACCAATGCCGACCATGATGTTGCCAAACAGCGTGGCGTAGTAGGGGTTAAGCTGATCGAAATGGATAAAGCGCCCGTGCAGATCGGAGAACAACGATACCAGCGCCACGGCGCAGAACGTTTTCAGCGTGAACTGCATGCCCATCCGGCGAACAGAGAGCCAGTAAAAGGGCAGGTTGATCAAAAAGAACGCCACGCCAAACGGCAGGTGAGTCGCGTAATGGATCAGAAAAGCGATACCCGCCGTACCGCCAGTGAGCGCGCCCGCCTGGCGAAACATTATCACGCCAAAAGAGATCATTAGCGTACCGAACAGCAGCGCCAGCGCATCTTCCAGCCAGGTATGAGCAAGTTTATTGGGAGTCAGGACGTTATCCATAAGAAAGTACGATTCAACAATTGCTAAAGATAAGAAATATCCTGCAAAAAACGCACCAGATCCGCTTCCTGATGCGACTGAATGGAGGAAAAACAGGCGGCCATATCGCTAACGTATTGATATGGCAAAAAGAGAAGATTGCGTGTTTTGTGCGTTTTCACGCTGTTATTCGGTTGAGGTGTGTATTTTTGTCTCACCGGATACATTAATTAACCGATTGATTGCACCAAAATAAGGCGTGTCGCCCTGTATTAGGGCGCAAGACCACTGCCCGGCATCAACTGGCCATTCTCTTTCAGGCGGTTAAGGACAACTGAAGTTTTCAAATGAGCGACCCCTTTATTTTGCGCCAGAATATGGCTGATTAAATGGCTCAGACCTGGCAAATCCGGCACGGCTACCCTGAGCAGGTAATCGGCATCGCCCGTGGTTTTCCAGGCATCCAGAATCGCGTCCACTTCGCTCACCATCTGGTGGAAACTTTCCACATACTCCTGCGTGTGGTTTAAAAGACGTACCTCAATCAGACCCAGCATCTCGCGCCCGGCGGCATCCGGTGCAAGCCGCGCATGGTAGCCCAGAATCAGTTGCGCCTGCTCCAGCGCGATACGACGCCGTGAACACTGGGAAGCAGAAAGGCCGATGAGATCGCTCAGCTCCTGGTTAGTTAAACGGCCATTGGCCTGCAACAAGGTGAGGATTTTCAGATCAAAGTCGTCGATGTTATACATGTGCGCCAATACCGGAACGAAAGAGTGGCTACCAGACTAACAGCTTTTTTGATGACGAGAAGTCTGACGGCGCTGCGCTTTTTTCCGCTGCACCAAAACGGTTCGTTTTCATGCATGCAGAGGCTGTTTTTCTCATACATCGTGCGATTTAAGCGTACTTATTGCGCGAAGTTGCTGAAAATTCAATCGCCGCGCTCAAGCTGTGGATGCGACTGGAAATTTATATCTCCAGCTTATTCAGATAGTTAGCCTACCATTGTCGTGTTCTCCCCGCTGGCTGGCCTGAAAGTTGCTCTGGCCGAAGGTGACGTTTACAGACAGGGGAGAGGTCAGAGGTGGCAGCACAACACACTAACGAATTAAAACGCGGGTTAAAAAACCGTCATATCCAGTTGATTGCGCTCGGTGGGGCCGTAGGCACCGGACTTTTTTTAGGCATTGCGCAGACCATTCGCATGGCCGGGCCGTCGGTACTGTTGGGGTACGCCATCGCCGGGGTGATTGCTTTTTTCATTATGCGCCAGCTCGGTGAAATGGTGGTTGAAGAGCCAGTGGCGGGCTCTTTCAGCCATTTTGCCAACCGCTACTGGGGACCTTTTGCCGGGTTTATGTCCGGCTGGAACTACTGGGTGCTCTATGTGCTGGTGAGTATGGCGGAACTGACGGCGGTTGGGATTTATATTCAATACTGGTGGCCCGACGTGCCAACGTGGGTCTCAGCGGCCATTTTCTTTGTGGCAATTAACGCCATCAACCTGACGAACGTCAAAGTGTACGGCGAGATGGAGTTCTGGTTCTCCATTATCAAAGTTGCGGCCATCATCAGCATGATTGCTTTTGGCGGCTATCTTTTGTTTAGCGGCAGCGGTGGTCCGGATGCATCGGTGGCGAACTTGTGGCAGGACGGTGGATTCTTCCCGAATGGCATCAGTGGCCTGGTCATGGCGATGGCGGTGATCATGTTCTCCTTTGGCGGTCTGGAGCTGGTGGGGATCACGGCGGCAGAGGCCGACGATCCGCAAAAGAGCATTCCCAAAGCCACTAATCAGGTTATCTACCGTATTCTGCTGTTTTATGTGGGTTCACTGGCCGTTTTGCTGTCGCTCTATCCGTGGAAAAACGTGGTGGAAGGCGGCAGCCCGTTCGTCCTGATTTTCCATGCGCTGGACAGCAACATCGTCGCGAACGCCCTCAATCTGGTGGTGCTCTCCGCCGCGCTGTCGGTCTATAACAGTTGTGTTTACTGCAATAGCCGCATGCTGTTTGGCCTGGCGCAGCAGGGTAACGCGCCGCGTTCGCTGCTCAAGGTGAACCGCCGGGGGATCCCGCTGACCGCGCTGGGGGTATCGGCTTTGGCCACGGCGCTGTGCGTGCTGATCAACTATGTAATGCCGGGCAAAGCCTTTGAATTGCTGATGGCGCTCGTGGTGGCGGCCCTGGTGATCAACTGGGCGATGATTTGTATCACCCACCTGAAATTCCGTCTCGCCATGCAAAAAGCCGGAAAAACCACCGCTTTTCAAAGCCTCGGTTATCCGCTGACTAACATCATTTGCCTGCTTTTCCTGGCAGGGATCCTGGTGGTGATGTTTATGACGCCGGGGATCCGTATCTCTGTATGTCTGATCCCGGCATGGCTGCTGGTGCTGGGGGCGGGCTATATGTTGAAGAAAAAACGCGCCGCCGCCGTTCTGGTAGCGGAAGTGAATCAAGGCTAAAGGTGATGATGCCGGAGCGATGCTCCGGCATCAAAGTGGAAAACGGGTGGGGAACGTCACCAGCCCTATTCGGAATAAACCTGTGAGATCAGGATGTTGTCGATAGCCTGCCTGACATAAGAAATGGTGGTGTGTGGCCGCACACATTGCGGCGGCGGTCACTGTTTCACCATCCTCAAGCCCCTGGCGGCAGGCTGTAAAAGCCATCCATCCTGTGCCCGTGCGTTTGAACATACATATCTGATTGCCTTTCCTGAGCAGGATAAAACCGCAACAGAAAGGCAGTATCTTTCTCTTTTCATTTGCCTCGACCTTGTATGTACATTGACTGTGTATAAATACAGTTACTGAACACACATAAGAGACGGGCCGCAATTCAAATAATAATGCTGGCTGGATGGTTGAGCGCAGATAAGCCTTCTGCATTGTTTTAAAATGATCGGACGATGATCAGAAGAAATCCCGGACACTTGCCGGTTATAGATATCTATTTAATTAATATTGAGCGCCATCCGCGGAATATTAAACCAGAAAAAATAAAAATATTGGCATAGTATAAATAAAATGAGTGGGCGGGCGGCTCCGTTTACGGCCTCTTTTTATTGCTGTATAACGGAAATGCTTAGCATGAAAACTATCGCAACATAATAAGATCGAACGGCAAAACAAAGGGTAAGGTTAAGGTAATGTCAGACGAGAGAATCTCCGATAAAGTCAAAAATGTGCAGTCATCTGCCATCCGCGAATTATTAAAACACAGCAAAATGGAAGGGGTTATCTCTCTTGGCGGGGGCATTCCTAATCCTGATCTCTTTGATCGCGAAGGGCTCCAGATGGCGATGGATAAAGTGTTATCCGTTTCCTGGAAAGATGCTTTTCAATATGGCCTGAGCGAAGGCAGCCCGGATTTGCGTGAGGCAATTTGCCAGCTTCTGGAACAGCGTCTGATTACCTGTAACCCTGATGAAGTCGTGATTACCTCCGGTTCTCAGCAGTCTCTGGATATGCTCGCCCGCGTGCTGATTAACCCTGGCGATGTCATTGTTGTGGAGAGACCCACCTATCTGGCCGCGTTGCAGGTTTTCCATCTGGCGGAAGCTCAGCTTGCATCTGTTGGTACAGACGGAGAAGGCATGAAGGTTGATGAGCTGGAAGAGCTGGTCAAAACCACCACCATCAAAGCCGTTTATATTGTGCCGACCTTCGGCAACCCTGGCGGGGTCACACTCTCTGATGAGCGCCGCAAAAAGCTGGTGGCGCTCTCTAAGCGCTATAACTTTGTCATTATCGAAGATGATCCCTATAGCGAAATTAATTTTACCGACAAACTGTTCAAGCCATTAACTGCCTGGGCAAAAGAGATAGACAACAGCGAGAACGTTATTTACACCTCGACGTTTTCCAAAATTCTGGCGCCGGGTGCGCGCGTCGGCTGGGTTGTTGCGCCGGAGTGGATTAAAAAGCAGATTGTGACCCTGAAACAGGCCACGGATTTGCATACCAGCTCCCTGTCGCAGTCGCTGGCCTATCACTATTTGCAGACGGGCCGCCTGCCTGAGCAGTTAAAAATTATCCGCGCTTCTTATAAAGATAAATGTCAGGTGTTATGCGAAGAGATCGAACGTGAACTGGGCGAGCATCTGACCTTTCACCGTCCGCAAGGGGGCATGTTCCTGTGGGCCAAATTTAAGTACGAGAAGAACACCACCGACTGGCTGAAAAAGACGCTGGCGAATGGCGTGGTCTATGTGCCGGGCGAGTTCTTCTATGCGGATAACCCGGATGCATCGACGCTGCGTATGTCTTATGTGTCAGTGGCGGATGAAAATCTCAGAAAAGCCGTCGCCCGCCTCAAAGCCTCTCTTGAATAAGTTCAGACATAAAAAAACCATGTATCCCATCAGGGATACATGGTGAGTAAAGGGTTTATATCCCTATTCGCTGACATAAATGTGCCCGAGTGCGAACAGGTATTAAAACCAATCATCTAAATGCTTCGAGAATACTTCTACAACAAGCTGTAAAAGTATTTCTACATAATGATTTTATTGTCCCTCTGCGTCAAATTCAAATCTTGAATCATATGATTCAAAAATAAGATAAATAACGCTCTGGATGTTTATCTGAATCCACTTTGGTAGATAGTGATACGGGATTTTTTAAATAACTTATTATTTACAGAGAGTTACGGGTTTTTTATGTCATCGTGTAAAGGTTAACTCGTTGCATTATTAGTGACAGGGATCGCATATTAATAAATGCAGAATAAATGACTTTAATTATTTTTGGGTCGTTGATGTTTTATTTAATTTCATATCAAAGCCACCCTTCGTCTTTACATAAAAGCCACAAACGCATATCAAATTCCAGTTGATGATACTGAGGCTCCATATGGCAACATAATTGATAAAACGCTTTGTTGTGCTCTTTCTCTTTCAGGTGCGCCAGTTCATGCACCACGATCATACGCAGAAAGGCTTCCGGTGCCTGGCGAAAAACGGTGGCGACGCGGATTTCTGCTTTCGCTTTGAGCTTACCGCCCTGCACGCGCGACACCGCGGTATGCAGCCCTAACGCGTTTTTGAGCACATGGATTTTGCTGTCATAAGCGACTTTGTTGATTTGCGGCGCGTTACGCAAAAACTGATTTTTAAAATCCTGCGTATAAACATAGAGCGCTTTATCGGTCGTGATGTCGTGCGTATCGGGGTAACGCTTGAGTAAAACCTCGCTCAGCCGATTTTGCGCGATCAGCGTTTGTACCTGTGCCAGCAGTGATTCGGGGTAACCCTGCAAATAAGTGAGTGTTGTCATGTTTAAGGGGTTTACAACTCCGGATAATTAAGCGATAAAACGCGCGAATTCTAGCACCCCGGAGGGTCGATGGGCCAGGTTGAGTTAATTGGACAGTCATTTGCATTAGAGCGTTTCCCACCCAATGCCGAAGAAGCGTCGTTACAGGCGTGGGATGCGGCAGATGAATATCTGCTAAATCAGGTAAATGAGACCGAAGGCACGACGCTCATCTTTAACGATAGCTTCGGCGCGTTGGCCTGTGCCCTGGCGGAATATCGTCCTGTCAGCGTGAATGACTCGTTTATCGCGGAGCAGGCTACCCGCCATAACCTGCGTCTGAACGGGATGGACGAAGACGCCGTAACTTTCCTGGATAGTCTGAGCGAACTGCCGGCTGCCCCTGCGCGCGTGCTGATTAAAGTACCCAAACAGCTTGCGCTGCTGGAGCAACAGCTTTGTGCGTTGCGTCGCGTCGTGACCCCACAAACGCAGATTATCGCCGGTGCCAAAGCGCGTGATATTCACAACTCCACCATGGCGTTGTTTGAAAAATACCTCGGCCCGACCACTACGTCGCTGGCGTGGAAAAAAGCGCGTCTGATCCACTGTACTTTTACTGCTCCGGCGGTAGCTGATGCGCCGCAGACCTATGACTGGCAATTAGAGGGAACGGACTGGACCATCCATAACCATGCGAATGTATTTTCACGCAGCGGGCTGGACATTGGTGCGCGTCTTTTCCTCAAGCATTTGCCGGAAAACGTGGAAGGGGAGATGGTCGATCTCGGCTGTGGTAACGGCGTGATTGGTCTGCAACTGCTGGCGCAGAACCCGCAGGCGCGTGTGCTCTTTACCGACGAATCCCATATGGCCGTGGCCTCCAGCCGCCTGAATGTGGAACGTAACATGCCGGACGCGCTGGAGCGTAGCGAGTTTATGGTCAATAACGGGCTGTCGGGTATTGAACCGGACCGTTTTGATGTGGTGCTGTGCAATCCGCCGTTCCATCAGCAAAGCGCCATCACCGATCATATTGCCTGGCAGATGTTCCACGATGCTCGCCGCAGCCTGAAATATGGCGGTGAATTAATTGTGGTGGGCAACCGTCATCTTGATTATTTCCGTAAGCTTAAGAAGATTTTTAGTAACTGCAGCAACGTGGCGTCTAACGGTAAGTTTGTGGTGCTAAAAGCGGTGAAATTGCGCAGACAGCGCTGATTTTCCCCCGGTGGCGCTGCGCTTACCGGGGCTACAAAAGCGCGCCCGAATACCGGAAACAACCCCTGGCCCGGATAAGGCGCTTGCGCCGCCATCCGGGTCGTCATAACACATCAAATCGTCAGCGCTAACGTCGTGCCCTGGGCTATCGCCCGGCGGGCATCAAGCTCCATTGCCACATCGCAGCCGCCAATCAAATGCACCGTTTTTCCCGCTGCCTGTAACGGCTCTGCCAGCTCGCGGCGCGGCTCCTGGCCTGCACACAGGATCACATTGTCTACCGCCAGCAACTGCGGTTCGCCGCCGATCAAGACATGCAGCCCCTCGTCGTCGATCTTCTGATAACTGACCGCCGGGATCATTTTCACCCCGCGCGACAGCAGGGTGGTACGGTGGATCCAGCCGGTGGTTTTCCCCAGACCTTCACCCGGTTTGCTGGCTTTACGCTGGAGCATCACGATCTTACGCGGACTTTTCGGCAACTGTGGGCCTTCCGGGCGCAAACCGCCCACATGGTTGAGGCTGGTATCGATGCCCCATTCCACACAAAATTCTGCGATATTCTGGCTGGTGGGTTCGCCCGGCTGGCTAAGATACATCGCGGTATCAAAACCAATTCCCCCGCAGCCGATAATCGCCACCTTCTCGCCGACCGGCACTTTATCGCGCAAAACGTCAAGGTAACTCAGCACCTTAGGATGGGTGATCCCCTCGATCTCCGGCGTGCGCGGCACAATGCCGCTGGCGAGGATCACCTCGTCAAAGGCTTCCAGCATGGTAGGCTGCACAAACTGATTGAGCCGTAACGTTACGCCGGTGATGTCGATCATTTTGCGGTAGTAGCGCAGGGTTTCGTAGAACTCCTCTTTGCCGGGGATCTGTTTGGCGATATTGAACTGACCGCCAATCTCGGCAGCCGCATCAAACAACGTCACGCTATGTCCACGGGCAGCGGCGTTGACGGCAAAGGCCAGACCGGCGGGACCTGCGCCAATCACGGCCAGCGTTTTCTGGCGGGTGGCTGGTGTGAGCGGCATTTTGGTTTCGTGGCAGGCGCGCGGGTTGACCAGGCACGAGGTCACTTTGCCCACGAAGATCTGATCGAGGCAGGCCTGGTTGCAGCCGATGCAGGTGTTGATCTCATCAGCGCGACCGCTTTGCGCTTTGGAAAGGATCCCGGCATCGGCAAGGAACGGGCGCGCCATCGACACCATATCGGCATCGCCGCGAGAGAGAATATCGTCTGCCACCTGCGGATCGTTAATGCGGTTGGTGGTGACCAGCGGGATGCCCACTTTGCCTTTCAGCTTGCGGGTAACCCAACTGAATGCCGCGCGCGGCACCGGGGTGGCAATGGTCGGGATACGGGCTTCGTGCCAGCCGATACCGGTGTTGATGATGGTCGCGCCCGCCGCTTCAACGGCGTTCGCCAGTTGGACGGTTTCCTCAAAGACGCCGCCGCCTTCCACCAGGTCGAGCATCGACAGGCGGTAGATAACAATAAAATCACGGCCTACCCGTTCACGCACCGCCCTGACCACTTCCACGGCAAAGCGCATTCGCCGGGCGTAATCGCCGCCCCATTCGTCTTCCCGCTGGTTGGTGCGTGCGGCGAGAAACTCGTTAATCAAATAGCCTTCTGAGCCCATCACTTCCACGCCGTCATAACCGGCCTGCTGTGCCAGATGTGCACAGCGGGCAAAGTCGTCGATCAGCGCCAGGATTTCGTCATGACGCAGAGCGTGCGGGGTAAAACGGTTAATCGGCGCCTGAATGGCGGACGGCGCCACCAGGTTTGGCTGAAAGCTGTAACGCCCGGTATGCAAAATTTGCAGGGCGATTTTGCCGCCTTCCTGATGTACGGCATCGGTTATCAGGCGATGATGCGGAAGCTGATGTTCATCGTTAAGTACCGCACCACCCTGCATCGTTACGCCCGAAAGCGCCGGCGCCACACCGCCGGTGACAATCAGCGCCACACCATGGCGTGCTCGTTCGGCATAGAAGGCCGCCAGCCGGGCCGCGCCGTCAGGGCGCTCTTCCAGACCGGTGTGCATTGACCCCATTAATACGCGGTTCTTTAACGTAGTAAAACCCAAATCCAGTGGGGCAAATAACGACGGGTAATGGCTCATATCGCTTCCAGTGTTAATTTTTTGTTATGTGGTCGGATGAGTTGTAATTTAGCGTTTGGCGGAGAAAAGGGAAAAGGGGAATGCGGTGATTGTGATGGGATTCAAAGATTGGCAAGGCCTGATGCCCTCACCCTGGCCCTCTCCCACGGGGAGAGGGGACCGATCGAGCGTTTCTGCCTCGCCGTAGCGCATCAGGGGTTGCGGCCTGGGCCCTCAGACAGAAAGACGGGGGGATGATGCGCGTACCAGGCCCGGTGCCTGCCACATGGATGTTGTCAGCCCGCTATCCACCAGACCAAGCTGATCGGCATACACCGCCTGCCACTTCTGCATCATCTCGTTATATAACTCGCGATGCTGCGGGTTCGGCGTGAACTCCCGGCTCCATTTCACCAGTCGTTCACCGGTTGCCGCCATATCGTCATACAGACCCGCCCCGACGCCTGCGGCAATGGCGCAGCCCAGCGCGGTGGCCTCTTTGACTTCCGGCACGCGTACAGGAAGGCCTGTGACGTCACTTAAAATCTGGCTCCACAGCGCCCCTTTTGAACCGCCGCCCGCAAACACCAGGCTGTCGAACTTCACGCCGGAAAAGCGGGAAATCTGTGCCAGGTTACAGGCTGAGACGATGGCGGCATTCTCTTCCAGCGCGCGGAACAGCGTCGCTTTATTGCATTTTTCCGGGTCGATGGAGAGGTTAATAAACGACGGCGCCGCGTGGTACCACTGCTTGAAATGCATCGCATCGGAGAAGATCGGCATCACGCCGTGGGAGCCCGCCGGAACGCGAGCAGCCATCTCTTCCAGCAGGCTATAGGTGTCCATTCCCATACGCTCGGCAATCAATTTTTCTTCCGCGCAGAAGGCGTCACGGAACCAGCGCATGGTTAAGCCGGTAAAGAAACTGATCGACTCCGCCTGCGCCATGCCTGGGATCACATGCGGGTTTACGCGAATATTCATCTCCGGGTCGGTCCGCACCTGCGGCAAGTTGACCACCTGTTGCCAGAATGTCCCCCCCAGCACTGCCGTCTGTCCGGGGCGTACCACCCCCAGCCCCAGACAACCCAGTTGGACATCGCCGCCGCCCATGATTACCGGCGTGCCTTCGCGCAAACCGCTCTCCTGTGCCGCCTCTCTGGTCACTTCGCCCAGCACGCTGCCGGTCTCTTTTACAGGCGAAAGAATATCGGCGCGCAGTCCGGCCATATCCAGCAGGGAAGGCCGCCAGTCACGGGTAAACAGATCGAGCATGCCGGTGGTGCCCGCGTTGGAAGGATCGACCGCCAGCCAGCCGGAAAGGCGCGCCGCCAGCCAGTCGCTGATCATGGTGATCGTGACCGCGTTGCGATAGATATCCGGGCGATGGTGAGCCAGCCAGAGCAGGCGTGGCATCGCGCTCAGGGCCAGCGTCTGCCCGGAGACCTCATAGACTTCGGATTCGAAGCGATCGTTGTGGATCTCTTTGAGTTCGGCCACTTCCCGGCTGGCGCGCGCGTCGACGTTGGCGCAGGCCCAGATGGCATCACCGTACTGGTCATACAGCACAATGCCTTCGCGCATGGAACAGCAGGCGATGGACTTGATATCCGCACCGGAAAGACCCGCGTTCGCCAGCGCCTGGCGAATGCACTGGCAGGCCAGTTGCCAGTTGGTGGCGAGATCGAACTCCATTGAGCCCGGCACATTTTCCACGCTCAGGTGTTTCCATTCCGCCTGGCCGACGGCAACCTGTCTCCCGGTTAAATCGAAGATCACTGCACGAATGCTGCCGGTCCCTGCATCTAACGCTAAAAGGTAACTCATGGGCTTGCCTCGCTGTTATCAGCGCAGCGCGGCAAGCGGCGCGTTATTGCGCCAACGCCAGGACCGCGCGTGCTGTTGTTTCTTCCGTCACCAGGCCATTGATACGGCGGCCTTTGAGTGCGGCATAAATCGCGTCTGCCTTTTCCACGCCCCCGGCGGCACCGATGATGGTCGGCAATTGCGCCAGCTCATCCAGGGTGACGCCGAGTAATTCCCGATGAATCTCCAGCCCTTCGACCCGTTCACCATCGGCCTGCAAAAAGAAGCCCAGGATGTCGCCGACGGCCCCTTTGCGCGCATACATCAGTTGTTCGCCTTCGCTGATATAGCCCGAGCGCAGGATCGTGGCATCGCGCTTCTGATTCACTGATCCAATACCCACCACGGCAACATCGGCGGCGGTGGCGGCGAGGATCACATCCCGCACGCTCGATTCCCGTTTCAGGATCTCTGCCACCTCCGGCGACGATACGCGCAATGGCGCGGGGATCATGCTGACGCTACAGGCGGCATCCAGTTGGCCAATCCCGGTCATGTAGGGGCCGACCCCGCCGGAGAGCGTCACCAGGCGAATTTGCTGCGAACTGATAAACCCGCTCAGGTGCTGCAGACAACTCATAGTGGTTTCGCCAAATCCCACCGCCAGAAGCTGACCCGGCTCCAGCACTCCCATTAACGACTGTGCGGCGCCAATCCCGAGCCGCACGCTCATGGGCGGGGTATTCAGGGCTGGCAGCACGCGGGTCAGGCGTAAGCCAAACTGGCGTTGCAGCTCCGTTTCCAGCGCCAGACACCCTTCATAGCGGGAGTTAATCTGTACGCGGATCACCCCGGACTGCCGCCCCTTCTCCAGCAGGCGCGAAATCTTGAGGCGCGGTAAACCCAGCCGCTCGCCGATATCGTTTTGTGTCAGGCCGTCGTGGTAGTAACACCAGGCCACACGGGCCACCAGCTCTTCTTCTGCCAGCGCCAGACCTGCAAAGCGTCCTTCTTCTAATGTTCTTTTTTCGCTCATATCTGAACTCTTATAAAAATTTAGATCATATGTTCGTGCTTGCCTGCGGTGAAAATGTGAGCCGCCTGGCAAAACAGATCTTTTGATGTCGCTGTTGGAATAGAGAGATCCAAATACATAAAAGTGTGATCACTGCACGGTTGTAAATATAGTTCACCGTCTACGCTTTTGAACATTATTGAAATAAAAAATCATTTGTTCAATAGCGGGGCTGCAATGAATCCACTGATTGAAGCGCGAGGTATCAATAAGCAATTTTCAGGCGTCACGGTCCTGAAAGGCATTGATTTCACGCTGTATTCAGGCCAGGTCCATGCGCTGATGGGCGGTAACGGCGCGGGAAAATCGACGCTAATGAAAATTATCGCCGGGGTGGAAACGCCAGACAGCGGTGAACTTTTCGTTTGCGGCAAGGCGTTTGCGCGCCTTAAGCCGAATCAGGCGCATCAGCTTGGTATCTATCTGGTCCCGCAGGAACCGATGCTGTTTCCCAACCTGAGCGTGCGGGAAAATATCCTGTTTCGCCTGCCGCGCAGCGCACAACATGACGCGTTGCTCACTGAGAAACTGCAGCAGCTTAACTGCCAGCTTAACCTGCAGGCTGCCGCCAGTACGCTGGAAGTGGCCGATCAGCAAATGGTTGAGATCTTACGCGGCCTGATGCGCGACGCGAAGATCCTGATCCTCGACGAACCCACCGCCTCTCTTACGCCCGGCGAAACTGACCGACTTTTCCGCCAGATCCGCGCCCTGCAAGAGCTGGGTGTTGGGATTGTTTTTATCTCTCATAAATTGCCGGAAATCCGCGCGCTCGCAAGCCATGTCTCGGTGATGCGCGACGGGGCTGTAGTGCTGAGCGGTGAAATCGCCAGCCTCGACGACAACGCCCTGATTACCGCCATGACGCCCGCGAGCCGCGAAAAAAGCTTAAGCGATACCCAAAAACTGTGGCTGGCGCTGCCGGGCAATCGCCGTACCCAGCCGCAGGATTTCCCGGTGCTGCGGGTGGATGATCTGACGGGGGAGGGGTTTATCGATCTCAGCCTTGAGATCCACGCCGGGGAGATCGTTGGTCTGGCAGGGCTGGTGGGATCCGGGCGTACCGAGTTTGCTGAAACCCTTTATGGCCTGCGCCCGGTGCGCGCGGGGCGTATCTGGCTGGAGAACCGTGAGATCAGTGGCGATTCCACCCGCGCACGCCTGGCGCGCGGGCTGGTTTATCTGCCGGAAGACCGCCAGGTGTCGGGGTTGTTTCTTGATGCCCCGGTACGCTGGAACACGGTTGCCCTGAATGAACCCTCTCTCTGGCAGCAGCGCAAACGTGAAGCAGCGG
Organism: Phytobacter sp. SCO41; assembly: GCF_003073275.1. Lineage (NCBI taxonomy): Bacteria > Pseudomonadati > Pseudomonadota > Gammaproteobacteria > Enterobacterales > Enterobacteriaceae > Phytobacter > Phytobacter sp. SCO41. The sequence goes on from NZ_CP027225.1 coordinate 708,813, forward strand.
TGGTGGAGCGCTATCACCGGGCGTTGGGGATCAAGCTGAATCATGCGGATCAAATTGTCCGCACCCTCTCCGGCGGGAACCAGCAAAAGGTGTTGCTGGCGCGCTGCATGGAGGCCAACCCGCTGTTGCTGATTGTCGATGAACCGACGCGCGGGGTGGACGTGGCGGCGCGGGCGGATATTTATCAATTGATCAAAAGCGTGGCGGCGCAAAACGTGGCGGTGCTGATGATCTCAAGCGATCTGGATGAGTTTCCAGGGCTGGCCGACCGGGTGCTGGTTATGCATCAGGGCCGACTGAGCGGGGAACTGCCGCGCCATGCGGTGAGTGTGGATCGCATGATGACACTGGCTTTCGGCGGGGGACAGCCATGAAAACATTACTGAAAAACCGTGAGCTCAGCGCGTTTCTGGCTATCCTGGCGCTGTTTGTGGTGCTGGTGGCGCTGAACCCTTCCTTTTTCAGCCTGCAAACCGTGGGCATGATTTTCGCCAGTAGCCAGATCCTGATGTTGCTGGCGCTCGGCGCAACGCTGGTGATGCTGACCCGCAATATTGATGTGTCGGTGGGCTCTACAGTGGGGCTGTGCGCCATTGCCGTCGGGGTGGCGCTGAACAGTGGCTACAGTCTGCCTGTCGCCATGCTTTTCTCCCTGGCGATTGGCGCCCTGGCCGGGGCCTTTAACGGCCTGCTGGTGGTGGGACTGAAAATTCCGGCGATTGTGGCAACGCTGGGTACGCTCGGGCTGTATCGCGGGGCAATGTTGCTGTGGACAGGCGGTAAGTGGATTGAAGGGCTGCCTGCCAGTCTGAAATCACTCTCTGTGGCGGGGGCGACCGGGGTTTCCCCTCTGGGCTGGCTGGTGCTGCTGATGCTCGGCGCAGGGACCTGGGTGCTGGCGCGCACGGCGTTTGGCCGCGACTTTTATGCGGTGGGGGATAATCTCGCCGCCGCCCGCCAGCTCGGTGTCGGTGTGAACCGCACGCGGATGCTGGCCTTTACCCTGAATGGCGTGCTGGCGGCCTGCGCCGGGATTGTCTTTGCCTCGCAGATTGGCTTTGTACCGAATCAGACCGGCAGCGGGCTGGAGATGAAAGCCATCGCCGCCTGCGTGCTCGGCGGTATCTCGCTGCTTGGCGGGACGGGAACGCTTGTCGGCGCGTTTCTCGGTGCCTTTTTCCTCACCCAAATCGACACCGTGCTGGTGCTCTTTAAGCTCCCGGCCTGGTGGAATGACTTTATCGCGGGTCTGGTGTTGCTCGGCGTGCTGGTGCTGGACGGACGTTTACGCCAGGCGCTGGCCCGCCATCAACGGCAACTGAAATACAGCCGCTTTGTGCCCGGCAATAAGGGGAGCAAAAACGTGGCCCCTTTTCCCAAACGTAAAAACAAAGAGGTGGCGTAAATGAAGCTCAACTGGGAATTTGCGCTGCTGCTGTTACTGGTGCTGGAGATCCTGCTTTTTGGCGCGCTGAACCCGCGCATGCTGGACGTCAATATGCTGCTGTTCAGCACCAGTGACTTTATCTGTATTGGCATTGTGGCGCTGCCGTTGACGCTGGTGATCATCAGCGGCGGTATCGATATCTCGCTTGGCTCGACTATTGGCCTGTGCGCCATCGCGCTGGGAGTGATGATGCAGGCGGGCTGGCCGATGAGCGTGGCCATAGTGCTGACGCTGGCGCTTGGGCTGCTATGCGGGCTGGTCAACGCGGCGTTGATTCACTACACCGGCATCAGTCCGTTGGTCATTACCCTCGGCACGCTTTATCTCTATGGCGGTGGCGCGCTGTTGCTCTCCGGCATGGCGGGCGCGACGGGTTATGAAGGTATCAGCGGTTTCCCGGATAGCTTTACCGCCTTTGCCAATCTCACTTTGCTGGGCCTGCCCGTACCGCTGGTGCTGTTTGCGGTGATCACGCTGTTTTTCTGGCTGATCACGCACCGGGCGCGTTTTGGCCGTCACCTCTTTTTACTCGGGCAGAACCCGCGTGCGGCGCGCTATGCGGCGCTGTCGGTGAACGGTATGCCTTACGCACTTTACGGGCTGGTCGGGGTGGCATCGGCCATTGCCGCCGTGGTGCTGGTCTCTTATTTCGGTTCAGCGCGTTCCGATCTGGGGCGCGATTTGCTGATGCCTGCACTTACTGCCGCAGTGTTGGGCGGGGCCAATATTTATGGTGGTTCAGGTTCGGTGCTGGGTACTGCGCTGGCAGCGTTGCTGGTGGGGTATTTACAGCAGGGGTTACAGATGGTCGGCATCCCCAACCAGGTGTCGAGCGCGTTGTCAGGGGCGCTGTTGGTGGTGGTGGTGATGGGACGTTCGCTGAGTCTGCACCGGGAATGGGTGCGTATGACCTGGCATCGGGTTCTCTCGCGTTAATTTTTTGGAGCATGAGATGAAGACAAAACTGATAGTGCAACTGAGCGCGCTGGCGCTGGCGGGTAGCGTCATGGCTGCCCAGGCGGCTGACCGTATCGCCTTTATTCCCAAACTGGTTGGGGTGGGCTTCTTCACCAGCGGCGGCAACGGCGCGAAAGAGGCGGGAAAAGACCTGGGTGTGGATGTGACCTATGACGGCCCGACCGAACCGAGCGTTTCCGGCCAGGTTCAGCTCATCAACAACTTCGTCAACCAGGGCTACAAGGCCATTATTGTCTCCGCCGTTTCGCCGGATGGGCTGTGCCCGGCGCTGAAACGGGCGATGCAGCGCGGTGTGAAAGTGCTGACCTGGGACTCCGATACCAAGCCTGAGTGTCGCAGCATCTACATCAACCAGGGGACGCCAGAGCAACTGGGTGGTCTGCTGGTGGAGATGGCTTCAAAACAGGTAACCAAACCGAATGCCAAAGTCGCTTTCTTCTATTCAAGCCCAACGGTGACCGACCAGAACCAGTGGGTAAAAGAGGCGAAAGCCAAAATCGAGAAAGATCATCCCCAGTGGCAAATCGTCACCACCCAGTTTGGCTATAACGATGCGACCAAATCGCTGCAAACCGCAGAAGGGATCTTAAAAGCGTATCCGGATCTGGACGCGATCATTGCGCCGGATGCCAATGCTCTGCCAGCGGCAGCGCAGGCTGCGGAGAACCTGAAACGGGAAGGAGTGGCGATTGTCGGCTTTAGTACCCCGAACGTCATGCGCCCATATGTAGAGCGCGGTACGGTGAAAGCCTTTGGCCTGTGGGATGTGGTGCAACAGGGGAAAATTTCGGTGAATGTCGCCGAACATCTGCTGAAAAAAGGCGATCTTAACGTGGGCGACAGCGTCGACGTGAAAGATATCGGCACGCTTAAAGTCGAGCCAAACAGCGTGCAGGGCTATCAGTATGAAGCGAAAGGCAACGGGATTGTGCTGCTGCCGGAACGCGTGGTGTTCACCAAAGAGAACATTGGCAAATACGACTTCTGATGGGAGGAAACGATGGCGGATTTAGATGACATTAAAGATGGCAAAGATTTTGGCCTCGACCGGCCGCAACAGAATGTGCCGTTTACGCTTAAAGGCTGCGGGGCGCTGGACTGGGGGATGCAGTCGCGCCTGTCGCGCATCTTCAACCCGAAAAGCAACCGCACGGTGATGCTGGCGTTTGACCACGGCTATTTTCAGGGGCCGACTACTGGCCTTGAGCGTATCGATTTATCCATCGCCCCGCTGTTTGGCGAAACGGACGTGCTGATGTGTACCCGTGGGGTGCTGCGAAGCCAGGTGCCGCCCGCTACCAATAAACCGGTGGTGCTGCGGGCGTCGGGAGGTAACTCTATTCTGACCGAACTGTCGAACGAGTGTGTGGCGGTAGCGATGGAGGATGCCCTGCGGCTGAACGTCTGTGCGGTGGCGGCCCAGGTTTATATCGGCAGCGAGCATGAGCATCAGTCGATCAATAACATTATCAAGCTGGTGGATGCCGGGAACCGTTACGGTGTCCCTACGCTTGCGGTCACCGGCGTCGGCAAAGAGATGGCGCGGGATGCACGCTATTTTTCGCTGGCCAGCCGTATCGCCGCCGAGATGGGGGCGCAGTTTGTCAAAACCTACTTTGTCGAAGAGGGGTTTGAGAAAGTCACCGCCAGTTGCCCGGTGCCGATTGTGATTGCCGGGGGCAAGAAATTGCCTGAGCTGGAGGCATTAGAGATGTGTTTTCGCGCCATCGACCAGGGGGCGTCCGGCGTGGACATGGGGCGCAATATCTTCCAGTCCAGCGCGCCGCTCGCCATGCTCAAAGCAGTAAAAAAAGTGGTACACGAGAATATGAGCGCCCGTGAGGCGTATCAGTTCTGGCAGGAAGAGAAACAGGGAGAGCAACAATGAATGTGACGCTGGTGGAAATTAACATCAAGCCGGACAAGATCGATGAGTTTCTTGAGGTGTTTCGCGCCAATCACGAGGGGGCAGTGAAGGAGCCGGGAAATCTGCGTTTTGATGTGTTGCAGGATCCGAAAGTGAAGACGCGGTTTTTTATCTACGAGGCGTATAAGGATGAGGCTGCTGTGCTGGCGCACAAGGAGACGCCACACTATCTGGCCTGCGTGGCGAAGCTGGAAGATCTGATGTCGGAGCCGCGTAAGAAAAGGGCGTTTGTGGGGCTGATGCCGGAATAGCGGTTTGGAGTGGTGCGCGGTGTTTACCTCACCCTGACCCTCTCCCCAAAGAGGAGAGGGGACCGATCGAGCGGGTGGGGGGCTGTTTTTCACCCTCTCCCTTGAGGGAGAGGGCAGGGGTGAGGGGGAGAAGGGCGCACCGTCTTTACGCTTCTTCCACCGCCACGCGCATTGCTGCCAGCGCGGTGCGTGCCGCTTTGAGTACCTGTTCACACTGTTCAATCGTCAGTGTTAACGGCGGTTCAATACGAATAGTTTTCGAATTGTTGAGTGTCCCGGCAACCAGTACACGCTGGCGGAACATTTCGCTCGCAAACGTATAGCCGATTTCGTTATCCACAAACTCGATAGCCATCAGCATCCCTCTGCCGCGTGCATCCTGCACCAGGTCCGGGTATTCACGCGCCAGCAGGCGGAAGCCGTCTAGCAGCATGTCACCTTTCTGCTCTGCCTGTGCCGGTAAGTTCTCTTCCAACAGCACGTTGATGGTCGCCAGCGCGGCCGCACAGGCCAGCGGGTTACCGCCAAACGTAGTGGTATGCAGGAAAGGATTATCGAACAGGACGGAGAAGACCTCTTCGGTCGCGATAGTCGCGCCGATCGGCATCACGCCGCCGCCGAGCGCTTTCGCAAGACATAAAATGTCCGGCTGGACGTTCTCATGCTCGCAGGCGAACATCTTGCCCGTACGGCCCATCCCGGTCTGCACTTCATCAAAGATAAGCAGCGCGCCAAACTCATCACACAGCTTACGTACGGCCGGCAGATAACCCTGCGGTGGCAGGATAACGCCGCCTTCGCCCTGAATGGGCTCAAGGATCACCGCAGCGACATCATCGCCGGTTTTATGACATTCACTGAGCAGGGTACGCATGGCCTCGATATCGCCAAACGGCACATGACGGAAGCCCGGCAGCAACGGCATAAACGGTTTACGGAAGGTCGATTTCGCCGTCGCAGACAACGCACCCAGGGATTTACCGTGGAACGCGCCGCTGGTCGCGACAAAGGTAAATTTGCCCCGTGGCGACTGATACGCTTTAGCGAGCTTTAATGCCGCTTCGACGGATTCCGTGCCGCTGTTGCTAAAGAAGCTGTATTTGAGTTTGCCAGGGGCTAATGCCGCCAGCGTTTTTGCCAGCATCGCCCGCAGTGGGTCGAGAAGCTCCTGGCTATGCAGAGGTTGTTTTGCGAGTTGATTCTGTACGGCGGAAACCACTACTGGATTACGGTGCCCCACATTGAAGATACCAAACCCACCCAGACAATCTAAAAACTCCTGTCCCTGGGTGTCGACAAGCGTATTCAAACTTCCCGCTTGCCACTCTACGGCTCCGTAATCCCCGCCGGCAGTAACAGATTTTCGATACTCTAAAAACCCCGGATTGACATGCTCTTTAAAGTATTCTCGTACCTCTCGGTTTAATTCTTTCATCTCCTCATGATCAAGCTTTCGTTTCTCTATGAGGTTCAGTGCGTGTGCGCTGCAGGCAAGAGCCGATGCGCTGGAAGGTAATCTGTTCAAAATATGCTCCCGGGGCTCGCGTATCACATGATACTGATTTAAGTATTGCAGGGATTGCGCCACATCGAAGCCGTAAATGAAAATCGGGATAAACACCAGGGAAAAATGCATTTGTACGAGATTAGATCCCGGATCTTACCCTTTGTTACGCTCTGAAATAGAGGAAAAGAAAACGCGCAGTGCGCGTTTTTTAAGCGAAATGCACCGTGGTGGTGCGATTATTGCCTCATTTTCGCGCAGCGATAAATCAGGAAAACTTGGTAGTTTCAAAACGTTACTATATAAATCAGCAGCTTAAAATCATACAAATAGTGCGGTTTAATCGCAAATTGCGATCTAAATCAAATTTAACAACTAAAGATAAATTCATTATCGCCGAAATAACATTCGATAAAATTTTTAACAGCCGAATAACTTGCAAAGGATGCTTATCATGTCTGCTCCGCCGTTTGTCACGCAACGGGAATACACCCTTGATGCTGACACCACCCTGATGTCGACCACCGATTTGCAAAGCTATATCACCCACGCCAATGACACCTTCTCTCAGGTAAGCGGCTTTGAGCTGGACGAACTGATCGGCCAGCCGCACAACCTGGTACGCCACCCGGATATGCCGAAAGCCGCCTTTGCGGACATGTGGTACACCCTGAAACAGGGCGAACCCTGGAGCGGTATTGTTAAAAACCGCCGTCGGAATGGCGATCATTACTGGGTACGGGCTAACGCTGCACCAATGGTGCGTAACGGAAAAGTGACGGGCTATATGTCCATTCGTACCCGCGCCACCCAGGAAGAAATTGCCGCTGTCACACCTTTATATAAAGCCATTCAGGAAGGGCGAGCTAAAAAGCGGATCCATAAAGGGCTGGTGGTTAGCCGGGGCTGGCCGGGTAAACTGCCCTCTCTGCCATTACGCTGGCGGACACGCGGGGTGATGGCGCTCTTGTGGATGGTGCTGGCGGCTGGTCTGTGGCTTTCCGGGAATGGTCCGGCGACGATTTTGTTGAGTGCCGCGATCTTGCTATTGGGCTGTGCCTGCCTTGAATGGCAAATTGTGCGCCCGGTTGAGGAAGTCGCCCGTCAGGCCCTCAGCGTGGCGACCGGTGAACGTAACAGCGTGACGCATCTGAAACGTAGCGACGAACTGGGTCTTACTCTGCGGTCCGTTGGGCAGTTGGGGTTAATGTGTCGCTGGCTGATTCACGATGTTTCCGGTCAGGTGAGTAGCGTACGCAGCGGTAGCGAAACGCTGGCAAAAGGTAACGACGATCTGAACGAGCGTACTCGCCAGACCGTCGTCAATGTGCAGCAGACCGTTGCCACGATGAGCCAGATGGCCGCCTCGGTGCAAAATAATTCCCATACCGCGACAGAGGCTGACAAGCTCTCCAGCTCCGCCAGCAGCGCGGCGGCGAATGGAGGAAAAGCGATGGAAACGGTGGTGAAAACGATGGACGAAATTGCTGACAGTACGCAGCGCATCGGTTCAATCACCGCATTGATTAATGACATCGCTTTTCAGACCAACATCCTGGCGCTCAATGCCGCAGTGGAGGCCGCCCGTGCCGGTGAGCAGGGCAAAGGTTTTGCGGTGGTGGCCGGGGAAGTTCGCCACCTTGCCAGCCGTAGCGCCAGTGCGGCAAATGATATTCGCAAGTTGATTGATGCCAGCGCCAGCAAAGTGCAATCGGGCTATGAACAGGTCCATGCGGCAGGCAGGACAATGGATAATATCGTCACCCAGGTTCAAAACGTGACCTCCCTGATTGGCCAGATTAGCCAGTCGACTTCTGAACAGGCGCAAGGGCTGTCAGAGCTGACCCATGCCGTGGCAGAGCTGGATACCATCGCGCAAAAAAATGCCGGGCTGGTAGCCGAAAACGCCAATGTTTCCTCAATGGTAAAACACCGCGCCAGCCGTTTGCAGGACGCCGTTTCCGTGCTGCATTAATTCCTCTCCCTCTCTATTTATAGAGAGGGAATTTTCTCTTTGTATTTATTTAACCTTGTTTTTTATATGGTTATATTGCATCTTTTAATTTGTTCTATTTATATTTATAAAATGTTAAATTAATATTAAATATAGTTTCTTTTTTGAACAATTATATTCCATTTAATTTAACTTGTTATTCCTATTAAAAAAGAATTAAGTGGCGTTAATATACGTTGCGCAACTTCTTCCCTCAGAACATATAACGATCGATAGATCTCAATTAATAGCTGATAACTATCAGAATAATCACAACTGAAATAAAAAAACGATCAATCTCATAAAGTTAGCGCAGCGGTTACCGATAACATGCAGTGGAGATATTATTTCTGGCGTCTCTTTTAAAGAAACGCATCTAACTCTTTGTTGAAAAGGGTTTTTTCGCAAAATTATAATCATGTGCATGGGGGAATATATGTTTTTACATGATGTAAAAATTGGTGCGAAATTATTTTTCGCGTTCGGATTTTTTATTGTCTTGATGGTAGCCAGCTCCGCTCTTTCACTGTTCAGTCTGAATCGTGCTAATAATGGAATGCAGGATATTATTCACAATGATTATCCGACCACCGTAAAAGCCAATCAACTCATCGATAACTTCCAGAGCTTTGTCAGTACGCAGCAACTTATGTTACTGGACACGGATGGTAAATGGCAGGCAGAGACCGAGAAGCAGCTCGGCGAAATTAGTTCCCGCGTAACGGTTCTTCTGGACGATCTGACAAAAAACCTCCATGACAGCGAATCGCAAAAAATCCTCGCCGAGATTAAAGATATCCGTCAGCAATTTCTGGACTCGCGTTTTCGTATTCTGGAAGACGTGAAGAAGGATGATCATTCGGCGGCTATCACTGAAATGATGACCAAAATGGTGCCAATCCAAAAAGCCTACAAAGAGAAAGTGCTGGCCCTGATTGCTATCCAGGATGCGCAGATGCGTCATGGTAGTGAGCAGGTTCAAAGCGATTTCAGCACCAACCGTTTACTGCTGATTGCCCTGGCGATTATCAGTATCGGCGTGGGTACGCTTTTGGGATGGGTGATAGTGCGCGCCATTACTCGCCCGCTGCGTGAAGCGGTGACGTTCGCCGAGGCGATTGCCAGCGGTGATTTAACCCGCACTATCCACTCCGACTATCGTGATGAGACCGGTATCCTGCTGCGTGCTTTGATGGAGATGAAAACCCGCCTGGTGGACATTGTTCAGGAAGTGCAGTTTGGCTCGGCCAGCATCTCAAGCGCCGCGGCGCAAATTGTGGCCGGAAACCAGGATCTGGCGGCCCGCACAGAGGAGCAGGCCAGCTCTGTCGAACAGACTGCATCGTCGATGGAGCAGATTACCGCGACCGTGAAAAACACGGCCGATCACACCACCGAAGCCACCAGCCTGTCTGCGGATGCGGCCAATGTGGTTAAAAACAATGGCGAGATGATGAAACAGGTCACCGAGAAGATGCGTGTGATCAATGAGACCTCCAACCGTATGTCTGACATCATCAACCTGATTGACGCCATCGCCTTCCAGACCAATATCCTGGCGCTAAATGCGGCAGTGGAAGCGGCACGTGCAGGCGAGCATGGTCGTGGCTTTGCGGTTGTGGCCGGTGAAGTGCGTCAACTGGCGCAAAAAAGTGCCGCATCTGCCAATGAAATCCGCCAGCTTATTGAAAACTCCACCAGCCAGACCCGTGAGGGCATGGCGCTGGTGGAAAAAGCCAGCAGTTTGATCAACGGCATGGTGAGCAACGTTCAGGAGATGGATGTGATCCTGCGCGAGATAGGCCAGGCAAGCCGCGAGCAGACCGACGGTATTTCACAAATCAACAGCGCTATCGGGCTGATTGATTCCACCACGCAACAGAACTCAAGCTTGGTGGAAGAGTCCGTTGCGGCGGCGGCGGCGCTTAATGAGCAGGCGACGCACCTGCGCGAGCTGGTGCAAGTTTTCCGCCTGCGTGAAGACGGGGCGATGGCTTAATCCAGTTGAGAGATATCCAGCGCCGCCCGGTCGATAATACCGATAATTTGTTTTAACTGGGCGGCGCTGATTTCTGACTGGTTAACTTTCAAATCCAGCACCGCCTTGAAGTTTTCCAGCGCGCGCTTCATTTGCGGATCTTTTCGTAACTGATAACCCACGCTTCGCGCCTTGATTCGCGCCTGAATATGCTGCAGGTGCTCGCTATTTTCGGCAAGCCACGCCTGACCTTGCGAGGTAATGGCTATCTTTTTACGACCACCGTCTTCCTCGTGAATAATAATAAACTGCTGATCCTGCAAGAGATCCAGCGTCGGGTAAATCACACCCGGACTGGGTGTGTAATTTCCCTGGGTCAGGGTTTCGATCTCTTTAATCAACTCATAACCATGGCTGGCATTACGGGTCAGGATATCCAGGATAACCAGGCGTAATTCGCCGTGGCCGAAAAAGCGCTGACGCCGTCCGCCGCCGCGCCCATGATGGGCTTCGCCGTGGTGGCCGCGATGATGTTCCCCGCGACGCCCGGCGTGACACTCGCTGTCGTGACCCTGCTGGCATTCTTCATCGAATGCATTGTGATGATGTCGCATGTTCTGCTCCCTGGTTAATTTGATATATCTAATTTATATCTAAAATTAAAAATATGACAAGTCTGGTTCTGTTTATTTTTATAGTTTATTGATTTTAATGGTTTTTAATTTTCTTTTTTGCAGGTTGTGCGCTTCTGATTTTATGTATCTAAAAAAGGCTTGCCATCTCAATAAACAGCAATCATTATCATTTAAAAATCAATTTAGATATATCGTATTCAATTTCACGAAGGCCGATTATGACAATCAAACAACAACGTTATCCGCAGCGTGTACGCAATGAGTTGCGTTTTCGCGAGTTGACTGTGTTACGCGTCGAGCGTGTGGGGGCCGGATTTCAGCGCATTGTGCTGGGCGGCGAGGCGCTGGAGGGGTTTATCTCTCGCGGGTTCGACGACCATACCAAAGTCTTTTTCCCACAGCCGGGTAGCGCGTTTACGCCTCCACAGGTAACCGATGAGGGCATCGTTTGGGCTGAGGGTCCACGCCCTGCAACGCGTGATTACACACCGCTGTATGATGAGCGCCGCCAGGAGCTGGCGATCGATTTCTTTATTCATGAAGGTGGTGTGGCAAGCACCTGGGCGATGCAGGCCCGGGCAGGCGACAAGCTGACCATCGGCGGACCGCGTGGATCGCTGGTGGTGCCGGAAGATTATGCCTGGCAGTTGTATGTGTGCGATGAGTCCGGGATGCCGGCGTTGCGTCGTCGGCTGGAAGGGTTAAACCGCCTGACGGTGCGCCCGGAAGTCAAAGCGGTGGTCACCGTAGGGGACGCCTCGTACAAAGATTATTTCGCCCATTTGAGTGATTACAACATTGATTGGGTGATTGGCCATGACGGGCAGACGGTGGTGGAAAAGCTGACGCCGGTTGCTGTGCCGTCGGAAGACTATTTTATCTGGCTGACGGGCGAGGGTGCGGTCGTGAAAGCGTTGCTGGATCACTATGCGACTGACGCTATCGACCAGCAACGGGTTCGTGGTCAGGCTTACTGGCATAAGAAGTAGTTCGCTGCAGTTCCCCTTTACCCGTTCACGTGTTCGGAGGTTCCATTTCGCCATGAACATAAGGTGAACGGAACCCACCTCCTGAGCTGCATATTCCCCTCACCCTGGCCCTCTCCCCAAAGAGGAGAGGGGACCGTTCGTGCTCGCATTTTTGTGGGGATTCCTCAGGCCAGAGGGAGGGGGAGAAAACCGGTCGTAGATACTGTAAACGTCTTCAACCTTGTTAGCCACGACTGACTCTTTTTGCCGCATGACAACCACTGCGACAACTTTGTAACCCCTTGGCGCGGAGCGTGCAGCGAGGGGGTTGAGTCCCCGCTGAAATCGGTGAGACGAAGACCCGATGACAAGGGCAGGCCGCCAGGGATGGCGGACTGAGGTTTGTCGAGACAGGACGTCGAGTCAAACCGACCGCAGGCAGCGGGGCGGGAGGCGAACGCAGTGCGAAGCACCGATTTCTTTGCGGGGCCGCGGGGATTGTAAAGGGGAACGCGGTGTTCCCCTTTACCCGTTCACGTGTTCGGAGGTTCCATTTCGCCATGAACATAAGGTGAACGGAACCCACCTCCTGAGCTGCATATTCCCCTCACCCTGGCCCTCTCCCCAAAGAGGAGAGGGGACCGTTCGTGCTCGCATTTTTGTGGGGATTCCTCAGGCCCAGGGAAGAGGGAGAAAACCGGTTGTAGCACGGATAAGGCGCCTGCGCCGCATCCGGGAGGTTGCAGATTACGCCACTTCGTCGTATTCGGCTTCGCTCACCTGCTGCTCCAGAGATTGACGAATCTCGGCAAGGGCTTTCTCTTGCTGGCGGAAATACCCTTCCTGATCGGTCAGTGACGACACCAGTTGCCACGACTCCTCTTTCTCCAGCGCATTCAGCTCATCGATCAGGCTGGCAATATGCTGCTTCACCTCATGAATACGCTGGCGCAGGCGGGCAAGATCGTTAAGACGATCGCTGGCCATTAACGGCTCCAGCCCTTTTTGCAGGCGGGTTAACAAAAGGCGAATTGCCCCCAGATCGCCGCGCTGCCTGGCCTGATTCAACTGAACCATCATGGCATGCGCCTCTTCTTTAAAGGCATCGTCCACCAAATCCGGGTGGCAAAGTTTACTGGCCTGGCGCCACAAGCGTTTCAGCTCAACGCGCTCATCCGGTGACATTTTCTGCTCGAAGCCAAAACGCTGCTCGGCATCGTGCTGTTGTTCCTGGTAATCTTCATACTCCTGGCGCGCTTCATCCCGCGCCTGACGCGCCGGTTCATCTTCACGCGTTAAGCCTTGCTCCAGCTCCTGCGCTTCGGCCAGCAAAGAGGCGATCAGCGCATTCTGCTGCTGCAAATGCTTACGCGCTTCCGCAGCCTGCGGGGACTGGGGCGGAAAACTTTGCCAGCGGCGGGTAAGGGTGACCAGCACCTCCACCGCCTGCGACAGATATTTCTGGCAGCGAAGATAATCGGCCTCACGACGATGCGCTTCGGCTTCCTGGCGACGCACGGCGGCTTCGGCGAGGATCTTACGCAGGCGCAGGATCTGTGACATCAGTGGCCCAAGACGGGTGAGGTACAGATCGTTGAAATCATCCAGCAACTGAATGCGGGTGTTACGTTTATCGATTAACTCACGCAATTGCTCTTCCAGCGCTTTCAGTTCCAGTTTGCTGGCGGCAACCTGGGGATCCTGCCACTGCACCACTGAACGCTGGCTCTGCAGCCAGGCATTGATAGTGCGCAACGCATCGGAAAAGTTTTTCTCTTCAAGCGCCCATACGATGAACGCCAGTTCACTGTCGGTGACTTCGTTTTTTAGAAAAGGAAGCTGGCTCTGAATAATGCCTTCGTCTTCCAGTTCAATGGCGTACTTAATGATCTCAAGCCGTTTTATGGGTTTGTTCATGGTCTTTCGCTAAGGCGCTTAAAGATTGAGTTAATGGTAGTTGGTAATGATCAAACACGAAATAAGCTCATTGTCGTACCCGCAGCCGCTGCGTTCAACCCTGAAAGATTAGCATCAGTTCAGCTAAGCAGATATGGTTGAAATCATAATACAGGTCACAAGTTACAGGCGTTAGCATTCCTGAAAGAAATACTTTCCCGGTACGTTTTTTCCCCACTTCCCGGCTGTTTCATATTCACCTCATCAAGTGATTTAGCTCTCATATTTCCATGAAACCGGTTGCATGGCTGGTTGTCCAGGTTAGCATGAAACCGGTTTCATTCATTGCATGACTCAGTTACCGAAAATAAAAGGTAGAAAAAAGATGGCTGTTATTCGGGATTACAATAAGTTAGCAAGTGATATCCTCCGGGAAGTCGGAGGGGAAGAGAACATCAACAGCTTTACCCGTTGCGCCACGCGTTTACGTCTGGTCCTTAATGAAACGCCCGCTGATGCGAAACGTCTGGTGCAAAGCCTGCCTGGGGTCATTGCGGTGGTGGAAAGCGGCGGACAGTTTCAGGTGGTGATCGGTACCCACGTGGCAGACGTCTTCAACGCGATGTCAGGTCTGGTAAAAGAGAATGGTTCCATAAGCAGCGCCCCGAAAAAAACGCGTAAGCTTGACGCGGTGATTGCCACCATGTCGGCAGTGTTCGCGCCGATTGTCTACATTCTGGCGGCGGCAGGTATTCTGCAAGGGCTGCTGATTGTTGTCAGTCTGATGGATGCCGATATCAAAACCACCGGCACTTTCGCCGTGCTCAACTTTATGTCCTGGACGCCGTTTGCCTTCCTGCCGGTGTTTATCGCCATTACGGCGGCGCGCCATTTCAAATGTAACCCGTTTATCGCGGTTCTCTGCTGTTGTGCGCTGATTAGCCCTGACTGGGCTGCGCTGGCGGGGCGTATTGCTGGCGGGGAGAGCATCAATTTCCTTTTCTTCCCGCTTTCTAAAACGGTGTATACCTCCTCGGTTTTGCCACCGCTGTTCCTGGTGTGGGCGCTCTCCTGGTTTGAACGCCGGGTAGAAAAGTGGATCCCGGACGTGGTCAGCCCGCTCTTTACGCCGTTGATCTGTTTCGTTGTCATCGTGCCGCTGACCCTGATTGTGATTGGCCCCATTACCACCTGGGCGGCAATGGGGGTGGCAAATGGCTATAACGCGCTCTTCCACGCAGCACCGGCCGTTGCGGCGGCGGTGATTGGCGGCGTGTGGCAGATTATTGTTATCTTCGGGGTTCACTGGGGGATTACGCCGGTAATCATGGCCAATTTTGACACCCAGGGTTACGACTCCTTCCAGGCTTACCAGACTATTGCGGTTATTGGTCAGATGGCGGCGGTGTTTGGCGTGTTCCTGAAAACCCGCAATACCCAGTTAAAAGCGACCTCAATGTCTGCCGGGATCACGGCGATTTTTGGTATCACCGAACCGGCGATTTACGGTGTGACGCTGCGTTTTAAAAAGCCGTTTATTTGCGGCTGTATCGGCGGGGCGATGGGTGCGGTCGTCGCCAGTCTCTTCGGTAGCCTGTACTACGCGTATGCCGCGTTGCCTGGCTTGTTTACCCTGGTCAATGCTATCAGTCCGAATGCGCCGATGTCGTTTATCGGCGAACTGGTAGGGGCCGGAACCTGTATCGTGCTGACGATTGTGATGGTGCAGTTCGTGGGCTTTGAAGATCCGGCAAACGAAGAGGAGACGAAACCGGCAACACCTGTCAAAGCGCAAGCGACGTCAAATACCGCTGCGGCCAGTGCAGTGAAGATGCTTAGCCCCTTAAAAGGGGAAGTGGTGGCGTTGGAGAGCCTGGCAGATGAAGCCTTTGCCGGTAAAGCGCTTGGCGATGGTATTGCCATCAAGCCCGAAGAAGGCAAAGTTGTGGCACCGTGTGACGCGACGGTGGCGACCGTGATCGCATCACATCATGCCATTGGGTTATTGTGCGATAATGGAGCAGAGTTATTGATCCATGTTGGGTTAAATACCGTCAACCTGCAGGGGCAGCATTTCCGTCCGTTGGTGAAAGAGGGGGATGTGGTCAAAGCGGGTACGCCTCTTCTTGAATTCGACAAAGCCAGCATCGAACGCGAAGGCTATGATCTGACAACCCCGGTTCTGGTGGTTAACAGTGAGGATTTCACGCTGACAAAGCACCAGCTTGATGGCGCGATTGGTATGGGGGCGCCGCTGATGTCTCTCGCATAAGGAGGCACGGGCGCACGAACATGGTGTCAACGGCGTCACGACGTAACCCGTCGGGCTTCGCGAGTCGCACTCTTTTGCAGCATGTTTCTGAGCCGGATGTTTCTGGCTCAGTGTGAGCCACCCATTGATTGAGGTTTTCTTATGGTAACGATACTGGACGTCGCCAGAATGGCAGGAGTGTCAAAGGCGACGGTATCGCGCGCGCTAAACGGTAAGGTATTTGTCCGGGAAGAGGTGAAGGCCAGAATTTTACAGGCCGTTGCTGATACCGGTTATCGGCCAAACCAACTGGCGCGCAATCTTGCTAATAACAAAACGAATTCGATTGGGCTGGTTATCACCAACGGGTTGTACAACGGCCCGTTCTTCTCAAGCATGGTTTATCAGGCGGCGACGCGCAGTGAAGGTCACAGCCGTCAACTGGTGCTTGCAGACGGGAAACACAGCGCTCAGGACGAGCGCGATGCGATTGGTTTGCTCCTTGAGCTTCGCTGTGAAGCCATCATGATCTACCCCAAATATCTGTCGGTCAGTGAGTTGGATGACATCATTGACGGCAACCAGACTCCGATAGTTGTCATCAATCGTGAACTTATCAGAAACCGAAACCGCTGCGTATTTACCGATCATCGCCGCAGCAGCGAGGAGATGGTGGAACATTTGCTGGCGCAGGGGCATACCCGGATTGCATTTGTGGCGGGCGTATGTGGTTCGCCGACAGGTGAACGCCGTTTACGCGGCTACCGCGATGCGTTGCGAAAAGCGGGTATCAGCCCCGATCCGCAACTGGTGGTGCGGGGCGCCTGGAGCACAGAAAGCGGTTATGAGGCGGGACGCCAGTTGCTGGCGCTCAATATCCCGTTCACCTGCGTGCTGGCCGCCAATGACGATATGGCCATTGGTCTGGCGAAAGCGTTTCAGGATGCGGGGAAATCGGTGCCGGGAGAGATCTCGTTGGCCGGGTTCGATGATTCGGTGATTGGTAAGTACTACACGCCTTCTTTGACAACTATCCACGTCCCGATGGACGAAATGATCCGCGATGCGGTCGAAATTTTACTGCATCCCGACGAAAAAACCGTGTTTTCCCATCAGGGAACCCTGGTGAGCCGGGATTCAGTTGCCCGACGCGTTGACGCGGAGTGAACATTCACACGTCATAAGGCGAAGCGTGATGTTGTACGCAAGAGCGCATGCTGTTGTGGGCTGGGTGGCGACCATTGCCTGCTGTTTTATGTATATCTCGTATATACCGTTGATTCTGGATAATCTGCACGGGGTGAAAACTAACCCGCTACAACCGCTGGCCGCCGCCGTGAACTGCGTGTTGTGGGTGACGTACGGTTTACTGAGTGAAAGGAAAAACTGGCCGATTGTGATAGCCAATTCGCCCGGTATTGTGCTCGGACTGATTACCTTTAGCACTGGCTTATAGCCATCAGCTTAAAAAAGCCGCCATGCGTTACGCACCGGCGGCTTTTTTGTCCTTATTGGCCCGATCGTATGCGCATTCCGCGAGATAGTGTTGCGATACGCTGCGTGCGACCGTAGAGCACGAATAAAATAAATCCGCGTCCATTAAGCACATAGCGGCAGGCCAGCATGATGAGCAGAGCCACCAGCATGATGACCGCATGATGCGTCTGCCCATCCAGCACGGTAAATACCAGCAGTAGCGCACTCAGCACGGTAAGGACGCCATGCACCAGGCCATACCAGGCCAGCCCGGATGTTTTACCGCGTGCGATCATATAGGTGGCGGTCAGATTGCTGAAAATAAACAGGATAGCGGGCAGGAAGAAGATAAGCGCCCGGACTGGCGGTGTCTGTTTTGGCAGTATCGCCATCAGCGTCAGTAAATTACAGGCGAAGGCTAACAGGAACAACAACAGCACAAACGCCAAAGGAAATCCGTTCTGCCGGGGCAGTTCAGATGGCGGTTTATCAAACCAGCGCTCCAGTTCGGGCGTTGAATGTTGCAACAGGCTATTATCGCCACGGGCAATAACCTGTTCCATCTCCCTTCCATGGGCCAGCAGATCACAAAAAAGCCATCCGGAAATGAGCGTGGCCAGGCGCATTACAGTACCGCCAGTGACTGAATGGTGCCCACAATATAGCGGCCTGTTTTGGGAATATTGCCCGGCGAGGCGACGACACCGCTCACTGCGCTTCCCGCCAGCGCCGCCGCACTGGTCACCAGGTTACCCAGTTGCCGGGCGAGCTCCACCTGCACCGGCTCGACCGGGAAGCGTTTAGGATAAATGCCTGCGCGGATAAGGGCTTTGATTTCTTTATTACTGATGCCAGGGTTTTGCAGCTTGATGATGAGCTCCGTCAGGCGTTTGCGATCCTGGCGGGGGTACTCTTTCAGCCACTGAGACGCTTTTAACGACGAAACGGATTTCATTGCGCGCCACGTCGTGACCACCTCTTTCAGTACGCCACCTGCGCTTGCCAGCGAGATAAGATCGAGCGCGGTAGAGGTGGCGTTATACCAGCCTTGCGAATCCAGCCAGGCCACATCTTCGCCGCCATTCTCCACCAGGTCATATAAACGGTAGAGGCCGTTGATGCATTGCAGACCCGTGGCAGCGGCGCCGGCATAGCCCAGGGCGACCAGCGCGCCGCTGGCTCCTGCAGTGAGCGGGACGGCGGCGCCCGCGGTGGCCATCACCCCGGCGGTAATGATCATTGCGCCGCAGGATAGGACGGTGGAGGCGATTTCCGGACCGAGAGAGGTTGCGGAGACGGCGTCGGTCAACGATTTACCCACCGTGGTTTTTGACCCTTGTGCGGGAGGCTTTGTCACAACCACATGCGTTACGATGCCGCTTTGTCCATTCGGGTGACGTTTGCTGGGGCGCACCAAGTACCGCTCCGTGCCATCGGCATAGATAATTCCAGCCTGCGCAAAATCACGTGTACAGTCCATCGCTGCGCCAAGCGCATCGAAATTGAAATCTGTCGCACCTTTACCGCTAAAGCGCGCAAAATCATAGCCAGGCATATTTGCTTCGGGGTTGAGTCCGGGCAGCGTCATTTTTCATTCCTTGTAATGATGAGTACAGAAGTATTAATCCAGGATTTTTCCTAGACTCCCAGGGCTAACAAACAGATGTTTTTTCCGGTGTACAGGTTTATTTCGCCGCACACTATTCAGGCCAGACGAAGAAAATAGCTAAATATCATGTACTGTCTGGCGCAACTGAAAACATGCAGATTTTTCATAACCTTCTGATTTAATTGTTCTCTTTCTGGTTTTTATCTTGCCGTTTTTGCTGGCGAATGGTAAAGGAAACCTTGAGATTCCTTATTTTAGACAGCGAACAGGCAAAGTTCACCCCGC
Organism: Phytobacter sp. SCO41; assembly: GCF_003073275.1. Taxonomy (NCBI): domain Bacteria; kingdom Pseudomonadati; phylum Pseudomonadota; class Gammaproteobacteria; order Enterobacterales; family Enterobacteriaceae; genus Phytobacter; species Phytobacter sp. SCO41. The sequence goes on from NZ_CP027225.1 coordinate 728,011, forward strand.
CAAAAAATGGGCTTTTATCCTTTCAGCGTGATGAGATGGGGTATTTTCTATATGAATAATTTCGAGGTGAAATTAAGATGCGGCAATCTATTTAGCAACGGAAAAACACTTTTTTAGCGGCATTAACATAACTGCAAATGCAGATGCGCAGTAAGCCTATTCCGGGCGGGATTGGGGGCTAATTCTCAAAATAGACAAAACGCTCACGCCGCCACGTTTTCACCGCTGGCGGCCTGGTGCATTGTGCATTACCTTAGAGCCGAAAATTATTCTCGCATTTGAAAAGGAGTCAGGTTCGATGTCTGATCAACACATAATGAAAGCCATGTTCACGCAGCAGCGAATTCAGATCATGCATTTGGGTAAGCATCACGAGGAATATACCGACGCGTACATCTTTGCCTGGGAGTCCGGTGTTTATCCGTTTTTGCATGATTTGGGTGGCGAACATCAGTATCTTCCCCATGAATTATATGGCGACTTTTTTGAGGTCAGCGCACAGAAGGGCGCATCCATTTATGAACGTCTTAACCGGGCATGGGCAGATGAAGAGGATAATTTAACGTATAGCAGACTGGAGTCTGCCCTGATGGGCATTGGCAGTTCGCGTGAATGGCGTCCCGATGAGGTCATGAATGTATGTCGCTATCTTTTCCTGACGGGCTGTTTTGACGAGGTATTCTGGAAGGCGCTGTGTAAGCCAACGGCAGATTCATCATGGGTTGAGTTCGTGCGGGACGCGTACAGCCGGGAGCATGATACGGCGTTTATGTGAGCACATAAGGGGCAATGAAGAGCACATTGAATGAAGTGTGGGTTATCACGGAAAGAGGGCTGTCAGAATATAACCGTGAACCCCCGCACGAGCCATTGAACATCTTATACCAGACGAATATCGACTCAAATCGTGATCGCAACCAGAGCCAGCTACACTAATACCAGCGGTTATACTTGATATACAAAAATGAGACGATAATAAGCCACAAAAAGGTCAGTATCCCAAAATAATCAGGTATAAATCTCGCGAAGATATATGCCCCTGCCACAATAAGGGCCAAAGGGATTAAATAGATATATGACTGTAAAAACCATAAAATTGCCTGCTTCATTTTTTTAATAACTCATATAAAGCTTTACCGATCATGATAGTCCCTCTACTTCATACCCGCCTGGCGATAGTCAGGTGGAGGACTAACTTACCTGATATTTCAGCATACTTGTAAGCCTTATAAGAGCATTGTGTTGTATGTACCCTTCCTGAGGACTGTACTGGCCGTTACCACAATGACTGGCGTGGGCTAACGCGCTAAAGTCCCGGCCCCTGGTCAATGAGGAAAAGTCTTTGCGCTTGTGTGGGGCGTCATCGCGCAGAAAAACGTCACATGTGAAGCTGATTTTGGGGCCAGGTAACAGATTTGACCATCAATTGCAGACTCTTCGCCATTTCAGGTCATAGTGAAGAGGTGATTATTAGATGGTTAATTTAAGGATACGAATATGCCAACAGTAATTGAGAAAGCATTGGACTTTATTGGCGGTATGAACACATCAGCCTCAACACCACATTCCATGGATGAGAGTACAGTGAAGGGGATGTTTAAGTATCTGAAAGAGCTTGGTGTTCCAGCTCACGCCGAGGAGATTATCGCGCGAGGGGAGCGGGAAGGGTGGCACCCGGAGTTCACAAAAAAAGTGGCGGGATGGGCGGATAAAATCGAGTCCGCTGACCGCGTGGTGATTAAAAACCCTGAATACTTTACTTCGTATATGAAGGAAGAGCTGCGCGCGCGGGTGAACGTCGAGTTTGACCCGGCAAGTTAAGCGCATCTCAGTTCGCTTCTCACATGGATTTTAATACGGCAAAGGGCCTCTGTTTTCACTTAGGCCCTTGAATTTGGTGGCCCCTGCTGGTGTAAGTATCCGCATAATCGTGCCATTCACATTTAGAGATCTTCCGGCATACTCAATCTGCCAACGAAGGAGCATTTTAGCTGTAATAAATGCGGTGCTAATACCAGCGATTATATTTGATATAAAAATAAGAGACGATAATAAACCATAAAAAAGTAAGTATCCCTGAATAGCTAGGAATGAATTGAATAAACAAAAAAGCCCCAGCAAGAATGAGTGCGATGGGTACTAAGTGAGAGTGGGCTCCCCACAAGAATAATAATAATTTCTTCATCTTTTCAATATTTCATATAAAGCGTCGCCAATGACTTCCTCGTTGTTCCTTCCAGACTCTACTTCATAGATTATTTTAGACATTTGAAGTTCAATAAGAAAGTATAGCATTTCCAGCTTTTCTCGATAAAGTAATTGGTAATATTCTACATCCTGAAATTTCAGTTTATTTGCTGCTAATGCGGCTATCTGAGCTTTAGCATACAATGCCGTGGCTTTCACAAACCAAGTGGACATTTCATTTACTTTCTTAATATAAGATTCCTGAAAATCAGTGCTACTTACAATCAATTTAGCAATTGTCAGAGAAAGAGCTAGTTTGCTTGAACGATCAGCAGCTTCATATGCTTTCTCTCCGATTTTCTGCTTTATATAGGACACCAGCGTATTACTTTTCTCATCTCCCAGACGCTTGAATGTTTTTTGGAAATAGAGTTGAACCATATCAAGAACGACATCATTTCTTTTGTATATTTCTAACAAAGATAAATACAAGCGTTTATCTTCACTCCATTGCTCATGGCACGTACTCCCGTAGTACTCGTCAGGCACTAAGCAGGAGCCATAGTTAATAAGCCGTTGACTGCCAAGTTTAACGTTTGCGACGGTCTCCATATGACTGGCATGGATCTCCCGTAACGATTTAGTTAAAGCAATCGCCATCCTTCTATCTGACGGAGTTTCCAATTTAAGATAGTTTTCTGCCATTTCCATTTCCATTTCCATTTGCATTGTTGTAACATTAATATTTAATGATTGATCATAGTCGCTAACATGGGCAACGTTACGAATGAAAAAAAATCGAAAAATTCTTATTTATATTTTAGCGGCAATTATTTCTTTTCTAATAATTCCTGAGGTCATCTTAAGGAAGGTTCCGAATGACATACTTGCCAGACTTAGCGATTTTACAAGTTTGGATGGTTTATTCAGTCCATTCCTCTCGGCGATGATTTTCATTGGTCTGTCATCCATCTTTATCGGAATTATTGGCGTGTATGTCGTTGGAAAAGTTTATTGTGCTTTAACTCAGGTTAAGCATGAGTGAAACAGTCAGTTGATAATCGATCACAATATACGGGCCAGGCAGGGAACGCTATGAAAAAACATGGAAACGCGGTAATTAGTTTTTTGGTCGTGATTATTTTCTTTCTAACTATCCCGGAAATAGTGATACGTGTAATGACGCCTAAGCAATTCGCACGGCTGAGCGATTTCACAAGCCTCGGTGGGCTTTTCAGTCATACTCTCTCGGTGCTGATTTTTCTTGGATTGATGTCTGCGTTGCTCGGTGTGCTTACCGTTTTCTTAATAACAAAAATTTACCGGCGTTTATCCCTATCCAGCCGTTAATCAATACCTAATAATCTTGCTTCCACTTCATTCCATACCCCCGCGGGCTGACGGACCGTGCATATTGGCACTGAAAAGACCAATGCCCTGACCATGTTACTGGAGACTATCGACCTGCTAGCGGAGCTGGCCAGTCAGTGTGCCAGCCATACACACCCCGGAACGGGCGCGCCTGTTCAGTCTGGCGCGTTCACACAGACGGCGACAAAAGCAGGAACAACCAGGGGAAAATACGCCACTATCATTGCCTGAATGAAATCATCTTAGCCCGCCAGTGTGCGGGCTTTTTTATGCCCCTTCGTCAGTCGCGCTGCAACGCGCTGTGAGCGCATCTCCCGACAGAACATCCGCGAGTAATACCCCGAAACGATCAAACGCATCCCGGCAGGCTGGCGCAGCCATACCCCAACAAAATAAAGGCGCCGTAGACAAAAACGGCGCTACACCGCACCCGCCCGCGGGTTTTGGATCGCATAATTTTTTCAGTTTTATTTTTCTTCAAACCAGACCGCTAGGGCGCGCCAGGGCTGGCGGCTTGCTGGAGTTCACAAACTGAAAAGATTGAAAAAGATTTCAGTATTTTCCAGTTTTGAGGATCGAAAGAGTAACTCTGTAACTTCATAACTATAAGATTAATAACGATAAATATTATTTTATGCGAGTTGGATGGATCGCTTGTTGTGATTAAAATAAGAACGATTGTTTTGCTACAATCTTCCTCCGCAAGGCTCAAATAGGAGGTGGGAAAAGTTTGTTACTGAAAAAATGAAATTGCTCACCTGCCTATTTCACACCCATCTTCCTTAAAAAGGTATGGATTCATCATAGTCATCGCTTTCTATTTTTTTTATGGAAAATAAGCGTTCACTTCTGAAAGGTTTATCATACAGCTCTTTAAATTTTTCTTCATATCTTTCCTTGAACCTGAATGCATACATATTCGGTGTAAACTCATTTAGTATGAAGCACTTTTCAATGTCTTTTTTATAAAAAGAAAAATTAAAGTCATCTAATTCAGCCTTAAGCTTAACGTTCGACATTGCATTAATGATCTTCGTTGAAGTTTCTAAGTCAAAATTAAGGAAGTGTTCAGTGTTTGTTTTTATTTCTTCATTCCATTTTTCATCAGCGAATAATCTAATTGCTTGATTAAGTTGATAGACCTTTTCATCGTTGCTAATATATGTCAGTGCTTCTATCCACCCTGATTCCTCGAGGAGTTTTACATCCTCATTTTCACTGGCATAACTGCGAGTAGAGAATGTTATCAAGCTTCTAATAATTTCAATTTTATTTTTGCTTAGATGATAGTAGGCTGTATGAAATTTAGTTGAGATTTCTTCATTGCGAATATTAGCATCTTCAATTTCTTTCAACTGGCATTGAGTTTTTCTCTTTCTATAAACAAAGTACCCATAAATTTCTAAAATAAGGAAATCTATTATGCTGAAAATCACAATTCCTAATGAAATGCCAATTATGAGGGAGATTGATAAAATATAAATCTCATAATTTTGTGCAATAGGTTTTAATACTGGGCTCAACCAGAGATGTAATAGAGGTAACAAAAGACACAAAGAAATAATGCCCCCAAAAATCATAAAAAGAGTCGTACAGGCTCTTCGAGGGGTATATAAGGTTGAAACGAAGTTGATAAATTGATCTAAATAATTCACATATTTTCTATATTTGTCAGGTAATGTCTTTCGAGGGATTGTCATGCATGTTGTCTAGTTTATTCAAGGAAATTTTACTTTGATGGCTAATTGTCGCTTACGCATATTGTATGCTTTGAAAAGAATGCGACTGCGTACTGTTACTTTGTATCCGCATAGCGTGCTGTAAATTAACAAAAATGCCACTATGATCATATACATAACAATTGAGAAGATCCCTGGATCTGTTGATTTAAACATCTCAACCAGCGTTAAGTTCAATCTATGGTTCATAAGTAATGCTTCCGATTTCTCCTGCAAATACAGTGTTAAAAGGATACATAATATATTTGCAACTACCCAGACAAAAGTCACTTTTAAGGCTCTGAATGAATAGAGTGATAAAAATGCAGGATCTGCTAGAAGAAAATGCGCTTGCCTATATAGAAGGCGCGAATTGGCAGTTTTTCGCTTCTTAACTTTTGTAGAGAAGAGGCTAAAGAGTCTCAGCAACCAATCTTTGATGAATGCCCCTAATATTGACAAGAGAGCAGCGCCAAGCAGTGCTATAAGAGAATCCAGGGGGCTATGAATCAGTGAGTAAAATTTTTCCATGATAGCTTCAATCCTGCTAGGGACAGTTTTGGAAGAATGCTTTACGAGCATTTTTCAGCCTAAAAATTAGGCAAGAATCAACCTGAGTGCTCGACAGGTTTAAAGATAGGGGGACAAAAAAGGAACATCAGCCAAGGTAAGTTTGACAACCACCTCTATTTAAAATGTCTATGCTTATGATTTTAAAGACAAAAAGTGGTGGCCCCTGCTGGGTTTGAACCAGCGACCAAGCGATTATGAGAATGGATTTCCCCCTCTAACTGTTTATACTTATTCATATAAAATCAATAATTTACCAAAATCATTGACACTGTATAAATAACCAGAAATACTCTGTTTTACCCACTTATAAGACCCCCATGGCACCCCCATACGGGAGTTTGCGACCAAGCGATCTTTTTTGCGCAACAAAATGACCGATAAAACATTCAGGTTTACCAAAGCGAAAATTGAAGCCCTGCCAGCCGCGACTAAAGGCAGTCGTGCTGAGTACAGAGATAGCGATGTCTCTGGGCTTCTGCTGCGTGTCACTGCTGGTGGGGTGAAGACATTCAGTGTGTCGCGCAAAAGGCAAGGAGAGCACTTCCGGGTGACGCTTGGCCGCTTCCCGGATCTTTCTGTCGATAGTGCGCGTGAAATGGCTATTGCTGCCCTGGCTGAAATAGCTAAATCGAATGCGAACCCGAACGATAAGCGGCGGCAAGAGCAGAAAAAGCAGATCACCCTGCTTATGGCCTTTGATGAGCGTCTTCGTGTCAGGGGGTACCGGGTGAAAGAAACCACAGCAGAACAGTACCGGTCATTGCTGACTAACTATTCCGGTGACTGGCTGAATCAACCGATTATGAATATCACGCGAGAGCGCGTAGAACGCCGCCACAGGGCCATTACTGATGGTACGGCATGGTTTGGTAAGGATAAGAGCCTTTATCGCGCTGGCGTTGGCACAGGCAGCAGGGCACAGGCTGATTCATGGGGGCGGGCACTTCGGGCCGTATGCCGTTTTGCCTGGGACCATTACCGGGACGAAGAAGGGCATAGCCTGTTACCTGAACCGCCAACGATGGTACTCAGTACAAAACGTCAATGGCATGGATTGGTTCGAAAAACAGAGCGTGTCAGAAATAACGATCTTGGCAGGTGGTTTAGCGCTATCGAGAAGGTGAGACAGCAAGCGGAAGAAGCGAGAGACGATTTTGCCCATTCCGTATGCGATGCCGTGTATCTGGCTATGTTCACTGGCCTGCGTAAATCTGAAATTACCGAGTTAACCTGGGAAAGGGTGAATCTTGGCGGTCGCTATTTCTGGATAGACGAGACAAAAAACGGCGATCCCCTCGAATTACCGATCACCGATTCAATTCTGAGGCTCTTCCGGCGTCGATTGAGTATCAGAAAGGATGGCGAGCAACTGGTGTTCCCTGGTCGCTCTGGTGGTGTCATTGGTGAGCCTCGCAAGGTGATTAAGCGTATCGTGGCTGCAACGGTGCCGGAGCCAAATCCCGATAATCTCCCGCTGGTGGAGTTTAAATTTCATGATGCCCGCCGGACATATGGATCAGCGGCAGCGCTGGCAGGTCTTGACCAGTACATCATTAAGCGCCTGATGAACCACAGAACGGCAAGAAGTGCTGATGTGACGCAAGGTTATTTGCACTTCGGTGCAGACGAGCTACAGGAATCAGCCGAAAAGGTAGAGCGCTTTCTCTTGGAAAAGGCGGGGTTGGTGGAAAGCCGTAAGGCTCTGGATTCCCAACTTCATCAGGTGTTGGAGGGTTTGAATGATGAAGATAAGCGGAGACTTTTATTTGAACTGTTAAATTCTGGTCATATTGGAGATATAAATGTCAGGAATTAGGGCTGAGTTTTCTATTGGTGAAGAGGATTTTAAAGATCTTGACGCTTTGGTTGACCGAATCAGAAGCGGTGTGTCTTCTTTATTCAAGCAGCGAAGCATATGTGAAATGCTGGGGATTGAATTTTCAAACTTAGATGATGTTGGAAAAGTAGAGCTTGTGAATAATATTAATGATATGAAGTTCGGCTCTCAATTCGAAAATGAAACTGTGCATCCAGGCGACCCCGTTTTATTACAAACAGAAGAATCTAGTGAATTAATTAAAGCTGCATGCATATTTGAGGTGCTAGGGTTCGAACAACTAGCTACAAACATGCGTCGCTTTTATGCTGAAATGTTAATTGAAACAATGATGAAAGAGGTTAGGCTTGAGGCAAGTGCAAAGAAGATAATAAGTGCAGATAGAAGTAAAGCGAAAAAGGGGAAAACTAATAGACATCAATCATCCGCACTGTTGATTGCCTCAAATACATGGAATAAATATCCAAATGCTAGTCTCGCTGGATTGTCGCAGGAAATATATTCATATCTCCGAGCTAAATGGAATGATGTTCCTGTTGTTGGCACAATCGAAAAATGGCTTAAAGAATCTGGTTTAAATCCTGATGTAAAGCCAAAAAATAGGATGTTCAAAATAGTTATTTCAGAGGGGGAGTAAATCTCGATTTACCCCCTTTTTACTCGATGTCAACACAGTGAACTAGTTATGCCATTGGGTAACTAGTTACGCTGTCTGTCGAAATATAAACGGCAATAATAAAGTAACTCCGTGATTAACTGATAATACACGGTGATACTTATGAATTTCTCTAACGTCAGTCATAAAGAAAAATATACTCGCAGCGAGGCTGCTGCTGAACTTGGTGTAACCACTCAAACCCTAGCTAATTGGGCTCATACTGGTCGGGTAAAGATTCCATTCCATAAAGTTGGCCGCAAGGTCATTTACCTCAAGTCTGATCTTGATAGTTTTCTGGCATCTACTCGTCGTACTCAGACGGCGTAAGGGTGGGGTATGTCAGATAAAACAAAGGCGGCCTCGCATGGCCGCCAGTGCATTACAACGAAACATGATCAGCATACCAGGCCTTGTGCTGGTGGTCAAAGGATGAGCGTTCCTGTGATGTCAGGTGCGAGTATCTTTAAGCGATGCGCAAATATTAAGCATCACTCTTTAGCGGCTTCCTTGGCTTGTTTACGCTGGCGGCGTTTGATCTCACCTTTTACCGCCGTGACAATGAATTGTGCTTTTGTCTCTCCATCTTCAAGATTGCTTTCTAAGTCTGCGACAACATCATGTGGAAAGCGAGCATTAAGCTGCTGTGATTTATTGTTAGTTGAACCCGTTGCCATTCCTGAATCTCCTTGTGCTAGGTGCGATTCAGTATACGCAAAAAAAATGACAATAAAAGACTTGAAGTGCGATTCACTTGAATGTAGCTTTAAAAGCAAAGGTGCGATTCACCTTGTAAGTGCGAAACCCGGCAGTGTACCACCACTAACCGGGTTTCTGACCAAACCGTTAAGTGAGGTAACAGTTATGGCTGACAATCAGTCTATCCAAACTCGCCCTGAATTTACATGGCTATTCCTTGCCACTCCTAAGCACTACCCGGAGTGCTCCCCTATCGTCTTGCGTTTTGATGCTGACACCGAAGATGCCGCCCGTGATGCATTTCCCGGCTGGAACTTGGTCTTTGCCGCCAAAATCCGCGCTCATGCTCCTTGCCGTGTTGTGTTCTTCGATTACAACTCCCGTCGTGGATGGGAGTTCGACAGTGCTGTCCATCAGGAGGTGCGTCATGGCTAAGTACGCAATCCGGTACATCGGGGACAACAAAACCATTGAACATCATGAAGAGGCTTTACGTATCGCAGCATTAAGCGCAGCACAGGCGAAATTCATTTCTACGCTGCTGGTGTGTTATCCGAATCAGATAGAAAACGAAGAAATATCCGCGCTGGGACAACTATTTGAGAGCCTGGCCTACAACGTCGATGAGTTTCTTAAAGCCGAACGTGAGCGTTTTGATAGAAATAGTGAGGTGTGCCCATGATCAGCAACGTCAAATTCAACGAACTGGAAAAACGCTTCGATCTGCTGGTGGATAAAGTCACTGTACTGGAAGAGAAGGTCAGAGTGCTCACAGATAGCCAGGGTGGAGAAATACCTCCGGGTATGACTCCTGTCGCAACGCTGGCGGCTGAGTATGGCATTTCTACCAAGAAGGCCGAGGAACTGGCGAAAAACACAGGTGTGATGCTGGTGAAATTGAAATCCGGTGGTTTTGTTGCCCCTGACGAGAAATTCAGGGAAGCGGCCCGACTTGTTCTCCGCAGCGCCAAGCGTAAATACGGTTCGGCGTACTGGTTCCATCCCTTGCTCGGTAAGTTCCAGATGAGCGGAGGCATTCCTAAATGACAGTACAATTGACAGCAGTAGAGACAGTATCGGATGCCCTGTTTACGTGCTCTTATCTCTGGGCACATGGTAAGCACTACAGCCGCACCGATCTGGAAAAGGCAATCCACCAGCATAAAGACCCGACCACGCGCTATGGCAAACTGGCGGTACGCTTAAAACAGATTGTTGAAATGCCCTATGAGGCTCTGTGCGATGCCGGTTATCTCGACACTGATCGCAAACAGATGATTATTGCCCGCCGTTCTGTGCTGGTGGATGAAATAGGCGAAGAGGAAATGAATCTCTGGCTGTCCGACACGCAGCGCATACAGCGAGCATTCCCGGATGCCACCATTGATAAAAAGCGCTCAAAGCTACCACTTACACGCGGCTCCGAGGGCTATAACGTCCGCCAGGACTATGTGATTAAGCATATGCTCCCGGCACAGTCACTGTGCAGCATATACGGCCCCAGTGGTTCGTATAAAAGCTTCCTGGCTGTTTCATGGGCCTGCCATATTGCTGCTGGTGCTTCATGGTCAGGTAAGAAGGTTGAGCGCGGCGCTGTGCTGTATGTGGTTGGTGAGGGAGGTGTAGGCGTTCCCCGCCGTATTAAAGCGTGGGAGCAGGTACATGGCCAGCAGGTTGATAACCTCTGGCTGGTTAACCGTCCCGTCTTCCCTGTGCGTGAATCCGAGGTATCAGAAGTCATTCTGGCAGCCAGGCAGATCACAGCGGAATGCGCTATGCCTGTGCGGCTGGTAGTGATCGACACGCTGGCGCGTTGCTTTGGCGGTAATGATGAAAACGATGCTCGTGACATGGGGGCGTTTATCGAAGGCTGTGACGTTATCAAGCAGAAAACGGGCGCAACAGTGCTGGTGGTTCATCACTCCGGCAAGGATGAGGCAAAGGGGGCGCGTGGTTCCAGTTCGTTCCGGGCGGCGCTTGATGCTGAGTTCAATGTGAAGCGAGAAGGAGAAGGACAGGCGCTGATCCTGTCATGCACCAAGATGAAGGATGCTGAGGAGCCAGAACGTAAAGCCTATGACCTTCGTACCGCCGAACTGTACACGGATGAAGACGGGGAAATGGTGTGCTCGCTGGTGGTTCGTGATGTGCCTCGTGAGGCTAAAGAGGTTGATCCTGAACTGGCCGGGGTGGAGAAACTCACCGATAACCACATGGCGCTGTGGCAGGCAATCAGAAGCCGGATAGCGCGGGGGGAGCCATGTAACAGGGCGGTCATTCGTGACGATCTGAAAGCCACTGGCATTAATACCAAGCATTACGCTCGCTGGCTGCAGAAACTGATTGATGATGGCCGGGTTATTCAGGACGGCGATGTGCTGACCGTGAAATCCCTGAGAGAAGTGGGTAACTAAGTGGAGCGCTGGTGGGGGAGGTGGGGAGTGATACCCCTAATTCCCCACTTTGCGCCCATATACACGGACCAAGTGGGGAAAACTGCTTAAACCCTTGCCATTACTGGCTTTGAGAGGAGGTTACTAAAATACGGGTGGGGAGCAAGTGGGGGAGGGTGTAAAGTGGGTAACAAGTGGGAAAATAATAAACGTCATACTGAATTGGTGGAGATATATCATGAAGGGTGTTCGTAAATTTTTATCTGAGTTTTCGGTCATTATAACTTCTAAAGGCTGGTTGATGTTTACTCCTGAGCAATTGCATTCGCAAGGAGTAATGAGGCAAGAACATCGGGAAATAGCTGATAACAGCCATATTTATATGGTATGTAAAAGTCTGAAAGCTTTTTGCGCACCAGAAAACCCGTGCCTTGATGATGGAATGGTTTCTGGATATATAATAAGTAAAGAGAAGGGAAAGGAAGTTAAATATAGTTATAAATTTCCATTTGAATTTATTGAGGATGAGGTTCGATTAGTTGTTTCTGATTATCCTCATAATCAAATTCAAACTTTAAATGAAAATGATGATGTCATTCGTTTTTGGCCTAGCACTCAGCTAGCACTATTTACTATGGAGAAGGTTTTTTATTCTTACGATGTGCTGTATGTCGGTCAAGCCTATGCTGATGGCAAAAGAACAGCTATAGACAGATTAAAGAGTCATTCTACATTACAAAAAATATTAGCAGATTCTACATACCATCATCCTGATGACCAGATAATCATTTTTATCTTTGAGTATGATGATTACTATCTTGGTGCTATTTTCAACGGATTGGATAAAGGTAGTATTAGAGGTGATGAAGATGAAGCAAGATTTTTAAGCGTAAGGGAAAACATATTATCTGTAAAGCAGATAATATGTTTGGCAGAGGCTGGTTTGATAAGATATTTTCAGCCAAAATATAATGAGGTATATAAAAATAGTTTCCCGGCGGCTGATCAAAAAATTCTTGATGAATGCTTAGAACTCGACTTTTCGGGTGTCTCTGTTGAGGTTGATACATCTGCCTTGGGGATTAATCTCTTTTCCTCACTGGTAACTCCTAAAGAACATCATCTTGCTATGTTTAATCTCACGGATGAAGCTGTTCGCCTTGGATTTTTCACAATGAGCGATGGAGTCAACGAACCATTTACCATGCACGGAGTTTTCCCTCTAACGAAATAACAATTGAGAATTGGGAATAATTCAATGTGTTAACCTTTTTTTCTGATTAAAATCATTTTACTTACCACTTTTAGTGATCAATGATGTGACTTGTACCATTAATCACGATAAAGGTAAGAAGATGGCTGATAAGAACAAATCGACGCACGATAAGGGCGGTACCGTCCATATCGACGCCGATACCATGAAGAAAATCGAGGAGTACCAGGCGTTCATTAAAAAGAATCACCCTGAAATGCCTGTCCCCACTAAAGGCCAGATTGTGCGCAGCAGTGTGAACTACTGGCATCACCACACGCTGGGGGCATGGGTATGACAAGCTGGTACAACATCAAAGCTGCCAGCGATGGCGCAAGTGCAACCATTCAGATTTACGAAGAGATAGGTGGCTGGGGGATTACGGCACAGCAGTTCTCCGAAGACCTGAAAGCCCTGGGCGATATTTCTCATATCAATCTGAACATTCATTCACCCGGTGGCGATGTCTTTGACGGCATCGCTATTTACAACCTTCTGAATAAACACCCGGCAAAAATCACGGTGCATATCGATGGTCTGGCCGCCTCTATGGCGTCAGTCATTGCGATGGCTGGTGATCGTATCGTCATGCCTGAGAACGCGCTCATGATGATTCACAAGCCGTGGGGTATTTCTGGCGGAAACGCCAACGACATGCGCGACTATGCCGAGCTGCTGGACAAGGTGGAAAACGTCCTGATCCCCGCTTATGCACGTAAAACAGGTAAGTCTGCTGAGGTGCTGGCGTCCCTGCTGGAGGAGGAAACCTGGATGGATGGCCGCGAATGTGTAGCGCAGGGATTTGCAGATGAGTTACTGCCGGCTGTCAGTGCGATGGCCCGAATCGAATCAAAACGAATTGAGGATTTTGAACATATGCCCGACAACATCAAAGGGATGATCACCCATCCTAAATGCTCTACTGGTTCCATTGTGCCGGAACAGAACCGCATCAACGGTATTAAAGATTTGTTTGCTATGTTTGGTGGCAAGCATGATGCGCTGAAAATGCAGTGCCTGGAAGATGCCGACTGTACACCGGACAAAGCAAAAGACCTGCTGCTGGCCGAAATGGGGCGCACTGCCACACCATCTAACAAAAACGCTTTTTCCCATGTTTATGCGGGCAACGGTAACATCGTTGGCGACGGCATTAGACAGGGGCTTAATGCCCGTCTGGGGCATGAACGCGCGGAGCGTGGAAACCCCTATGCAATGATGAGTCTGTTTGAAATGGCTCAGGCTTCGCTGGTGGATCGTGGCATCAGCATCAGCGGATTTGGCAACCGCTCGCAGATTGTGAATCTGGCCTTTACGCACAGTACCAGCGACTTTTCCCATATCCTTGCTGGTGGCGCTGAAAAGTCTGTACTCACAGGCTGGCAGAACAGTGGTGAGACTTTCCAGCAGTGGACTAAAACAGGCTCCCTGTCTAACTTCCATGAAGCAAAACGTGTGGGCCTGAATGGTTTCTCTGAACTGGAAAAGGTGCCAGAGGGGGCTGAATACAAATACGTCACTACCAGTGACAACGGCGTCCCTATCGCGCTGGCGACGTATGGCAATATTTTCTCTGTTACCCGTCAGGCCATCATCAATGACGACCTGAGTCAGCTTTCCACCATTCCCCAGGCTATGGGACGAGCAGCAGCGCGAACGGTCGGTAATCTTGTCTATCTGCAACTCACTGCAAACGCCAGCTTCACCGATGGTAAGGCGCTGTTCCATGCGGACCACAACAACCTCATTTCAAAGGGGATGGATACGGACGGACTGAACGAGGCCCGCAAGACTATGCGCCTGCAGGAGGATGCGAACGGTGATCCGATTAATGTCATCCCGGCCTATATCCTCGTGCCTGCCGCGCTGGAAGGTGCAGCAAATCGTGCTGTGCTCTCTTCCTCTTCTTTGTTCCCTGTGGATCAGAACGGCACATTGAACCAGAACCCCGGCATCATCAACATGGTGAAGGATATGGCTCAGGTTATTGTTGAACCACGTCTGGATAAGGCCAATAACAAACAGTGGTATGTAGCCGCCGCGCAGGGCACTGACACCATCGAGGTGGCTTATCTCGATGGTATGGATACGCCATATCTGGAGCAGATGGACGGCTTCACGGTCGATGGTGTGGCCTGGAAGGTGCGCATTGATGCGGGTGTGGCCGCTTTGGACTATCGCGGGCTGGTCAAATCGAATGGCGCGGCGTGACAGGAAAAAGGGCGGCTTCGGTCGCCTTTGCTCATTTGAGAATAGCTCTCATTTGAAAAGGTACTCCTGGACATACGACCCGCCACGGGTCGGCGGCATCGCGGGAAACGGCTGGTTTTCTATATTCGTGGTCATCATCATCATCCGGCAACCTGCTGATTTAAAAGGGCGCGAAATTACAAAAAGTGGCAAAGATGATGGTTTGTATGTTTTTTGTTCGACATCATTGGCATTCAATCATGAAGAAAAAGCAGTGGGTTCTAACGATAAGTGATGTGGCTGAGGTCACTGGATTACATCGTCAAACAGTTGCGAAACACCTGGCGGGCACGCCTCCACTATCCGGTAGCACCTCAAGAAGAAAGTTATTCGATTTAAAAACAGTTCTGAACGTCATCTACAGCAGGAGCAAAAAATCATGCCCACAATGAACCAGGAAGTAATGACAACGATTCGCCTTGGGGGCCAACTGGGTAAGCTTTTTGGCAAGCTCCATCACCGGCTTATCCGAACAACAGGGGAGGCCGGAAGAGCCCTTGCCGCAACTATTCCAGGCTTTGAAGCTTACATGCGCTCAAGTCGTGCGCGCGGGCTAACATATGCCGTATTCCGTGGGAAAGACAACATTGGAAAAGATGATCTTGATTACCCAAACGCGGGACGTGAAATCCGAATTGTGCCTGTAGTTATTGGCAGTAAACGGGGAGGACTACTCCAGACCATCCTCGGTGCTGTTTTAGTCGTCGTTGGAGCATTGACATATGCTTACGGCGGCGCAGCCTTAGTAGCTGGTGGTGCCGGAATGATGGCTGGGGGAATTGTCCAGATGCTTTCCCCGCAGGCTGCGGGATTAGCCAGTAAACAGGACGCCGATAATAAACCCTCCTATGCATTTGGTAGCCCTGTAAACACAACAGCTCAGGGGCTCCCTGTACCGCTTTGCTATGGTAAACGCCGTATCGGGGGGGCAATTATTTCTGCTGGTATCTATGTGGAGGATCAGCAGTGATAAAGACCCCTCAGTTATGGCCGGAAGGTGAGACTTTCATTCGTGAGGTGCTGATACCAACAAAATATGAGCCTTTACCCGTTTTGGTGACTTACATCGTGCCTCCATTCGATGCTGTAGTGGCGACGTGGCAGAACACAGACCCGGAAAAGGCGTACTCACTATTTCGGCAATTCATCGTTGACTGGGATCAGCAGGACAAGCTCACTGATGACATTCTGATATCTTTTTTGGTGACGTTTCCCGGCACAGACAAAGCAATTTTTAATGGTTGGGCCGAGCATATGAAAGAACGGCTTGCTGTAAGCCTGGCTGTATTTGCTCAGGGTACAAACTCCATCAACTGAGGTGAGTATGCTTGATCGGAATAACCTCGAAGAAACAATAAAGGAAATGGCCCGTCAGCAGGGCCATGAACTGAACGGACAGGATAAGCTCATCATCCGTACCCGTCTTAACAGCGCTCTGTCTGCTAAAGAAAGGTGCCGCCAGCGAATGACCGCACCTGAATATCACTGGCGCAAACCATCACCCCGGCGATAAGCCCTTTAACCTCCCCGCGTCTTAGTTCTCACCATTTCTGGGGAAAACCCGAGGGCAAAATACTTCCCACCTCTGCCAAGGATTTGGCTATCAATCCAGGTCAACTTCCATATTTACAAGATTTTTGTAAAACCCTCGTTTCAACAATCGGCTGAGATTTCGGCCGATTGAATATTACCCAAGGGCGGGGTTATGCCTACCGTCACCCGGATATTGGGTATCGCACCCGGCGCAATTTTGCGCTCCCCTGAATCGGGGCGCTCAAATAACCGTGTTGCTAATTTGCAACTCACTGCGCCGTTGGCTCACACAACTGAACAGAACATCGATAATCCGTTATCAGCGTTTTGTAGATGAAAAGGACCAAACGATCTCATACCTGAGATTACTTCCTCATCGGACCCCCACGGGACCCCCAAAAAGAAAGGACTTACGCTATTAACGTAAGTCCTTGAATTTGGTGGCCCCTGCTGGGTTTGAACCAGCGACCAAGCGATTATGAGTCGCCTGCTCTAACCACTGAGCTAAGGGGCCGTGGCGGGCAATTATAAAGTAACTTCTCCAGGCGATCCAGCATCAACATTCCATCTGGCTGTTTTATAAACAACGCATTATCAATCCTTTATACTTAAGTTCCGCATCCAACATCGGGAAAATAGATAGCCTCGATATACTTGTGCCATGGTTGCGTGTTTTTTTCTACGGCATGAATTCCGGCAAACCTTCGGGGAACACTTACAACGAGCGGTGGAAGATCAACTGATCCTGTGTGGCTTAGGTTCGGCTTTAAAAGCCGATGGCAGTGGGTTGTATGAGCGACGTTCAAACGGGTTAAGTCTGCTTAAACATAATGATGACTCTTAACTCGCGGTACTCATTGCTCCGTACACTGGAAATTTTGAAGAGAATGCCGCGCAGGTAGACTCCCGAAGACGACAACATTTTGCTATCGATGCGTCTCAAATTTGGGAGCTTCGAAAGCTCAGCAGCCTAAACAGAACAACATACAAGATTTATCATGAACCACCCGCCACGTGATTGGTGAGGCGCTATAAAACTAATTTTTGCACTAAAGCATCACTACAACTAATGAATGAAATCTATTTTAAATAACCATCAACTTGTCGTTTTTTCAAGTTAGTTGACTAATGAGATTTTTAATTATCCTTTATCGTAATACGTTAGCTCAGTGCATATTCAATGTTAAGTGCAATATATTTTGGTTGTAAAAATGTATAAGTTTGGCAGGCGAAATAAATATCATGAAATATTTTTCACATCAATATTATTCATGAAATTATGAAATATTTAGGAGTTATTCGTTTTGTGAATTTTAAATGTTTTTAACTAACTGATATTAAAAGATTTTATTAATTTTTCGAACGAGCTTTTATAGTTATAGAACTTATTAATTAATATCGTTATATTAATAGATTATAACTTATAGGATCTATCCGGATACCTCGCTACATTTATAGCTGATTTGGAAGTTCAGTAAGTTTGTATCAGGAAGATACCCGCAATTTTTATCCTTTTGTCTTTACCTTCCTGTCAGGAATTTCATTCCCAAAATGCGAAAATTCGGCAGGTTAAAAAATTAGCAAGATAAATTTTTAGTTTTTATTTATACGCATCCCCCGAGCATGCTGGTAGCTAAAGCCAGGGGCGGTAGCGTGTCTCATGACATGAAGGTTGCATCACTAATGGTCAGAAGTGGGTTAGAAGTTCAGCAAGCGGCTGTGAAAGCGCTGTTTTTACGCGAGATTAAAACGCGATTTGGTAAGTACCGTTTGGGGTATCTGTGGGCGATACTGGAGCCAGCGGCACATTTGCTTATTTTATTAGCAGTCTTTGGGTATATTATGCATCGCACTATGCCTGATATTTCGTTTCCAGTATTTTTACTGAATGGGTTAATTCCTTATTTTTTATTTAGTAATATCTCTACGAGATCTATTGGTGCTATTGAGGCTAACCAAGGGTTATTTAATTATAGACCAGTAAAGCCCGTTGATACAATTATTGCTCGTACATTACTCGAAACACTTATATACAGCGGTGTATATATTGTTCTTATGTGTATTGTAGGAGTGTTTGGTGAAAAAATTACAATTACTAGTATCCTCACTCTAATTCTTACCTGGAGTCTACTTATTCTTTTCGCTTTCGGTTTTGGCCTGATTTTTATGGTCCTTGGAAAAACGTTTCCCGAGGCCGAAAAATTCTTACCAATCGTTCTCAAACCTCTTTACTTTATATCTTGCGTCATGTTTCCACTTCATGCCATTCCGAAGGAGTTTTGGCCGTATCTACTTTGGAACCCCATTATTCATGCTGTTGAGTTAAGCCGGGAATCTGTCGTTGCAGGCTACGTTAGCGAAGGCGTAAGTTTGAACTATTTGGCTCTTTGCGCTCTGGTTGCTCTCTTTTTAGGTCTGGCAGTTTATCATAAACGCGAAGAGGCAATGTTAACCTCATGATCAAAATAGAAAACCTGACTAAATCATATCGAACTCCTAAAGGAAGGCACTACGTTTTTAAAGACTTAAACATCGAATTGCCATCGGGGAAAAGTATTGCGTTGATAGGGCGTAATGGTGCAGGTAAATCGACGTTATTAAGAATGATCGGTGGTATAGATCGTCCCGATAGTGGAAAAATTGTTACTGACAGCTCAATCTCATGGCCTGTAGGGCTCTCTGGTGGTTTTCAGGGAAGCTTAACGGGGCGAGAAAATGTGAAATTCGTTGCCCGGTTATATGCAAAAAAAGAAGAGCTAAAAGAGAAAGTCACCTTTGTAGAAGAATTTGCCGAGTTGGGTAAATATTTCGATATGCCAATAAAAACGTACTCATCAGGAATGCGTTCTCGTCTTGGGTTTGGGTTAAGTATGGCTTTCAAATTTGATTATTATCTGGTTGATGAAATTACAGCTGTTGGTGATGCAAGATTTAAGAAAAAATGCCTGGATATATTTAACTCAAAGCGGAGATATTCCAATTTTTTAATGGTAACACATAGTTTAAATTTATTAAAACAATATTGCGATATAGCAATCTATATAGGAAGAAGCAATGAAGTAACTTACTTCGAAGATGTTGGTGATGCGATTGATACATATACAAAAGATGTTAGTAAGTACAGTTAGGTAAAATGAATATGAAAGTTACTGTTATAATACCATTAAGAATTACCGAAGGGCTTTACCAGGCTGAAGAGAGGCTAAGTCGTATTATCGGAAACATTCCATCTGAAAAATTTAATATTCTCATTGTTAATTACGGAACCCCTAAAAAATTCTCTAATATTTTAAAGGGATTGGGTTCTCATTCTCATTTGAAAATATTAGATATTGATGCGGGCTCTCAAATTTTTAGCATAGGCCATGCTAGAGATTTAGGGGTTCAATATTCAGAAGATAATGTCGTTTTATTTAACGATATTGATTTCTTTGGAAACAAAGATATGTATGAACGTATCCATACTGAGGTCCTGGCAAGAGATATGGTTAATTCAATATACGATTTCTTTTGCGTTCCTGTCTTTTTCCTGACTGAGAATGGGACTAAAGAGACTTTATCTTCTTCTCATAATTCAGAATGTAGTGAAAATAGCTATATACATAGAAAAATTTATGAATCACATAAAGATTTTGTAGCGTTTCCCGCTTATGGCAGTTCTGCGATGGTGGTTAATAAACATCACTATTTAGCTATTGGAGGGCATAGTAGAGAATTTTATGGTCATGGTGCAGAAGATTATGATGTATTACATAGGCTTAGCAGTTATTATGCTAAAGGCCCCAAGACTGCCGATTATTACAATAATACCAAATCAAATAGCATTGATAATTATCGTGGTTTTAGAGCTTATTTTGCTTTATATGGGATAGATGTTTTTAATCGGGGGATCTTCTTTCAGCATCTGTGGCACCCTACGAGATCAATTCCGGGTTATCATCAAACGCAAAGGAATTTTTCTTTATTAGAAAATCTAATGAAGAAATTTGATCAGGATAAAGAACAACCTTTTCCTTTAAGTAACACTAATGTTAAGAGTAAAACGTTATTTTTAATTGATACAAAATCTCGTACTTTCAAAGCAATAAGACATTTAACTCCACTTTTTGGTAGTTTGGTTTTTATGTCTGAGAACTTATTTTCTAATATTGATTCATTGTTTCGTTACATTAGTAAAAATGAAATTGATAGAGTATTCTTCCTAAATCCTTATGGAAATGAGCACCGTTTGGCATTATATGCAGGTGTTAAAGAAAGAAATATTCCGTTTGTTGTTTTTGATCGTGGTGCTCTGCCAGATTCGTGGTTCTTAGATCATAATGGGTTTAATTACGACAGTAAAAGTTATTCGCCAGAGGCCTGGCAACGAAAATTAACTCAAGAACAAGAAGATGAAGTTGAAAATTATCTTTTCAATTTAAGGAATGGCGAGCACACATTAGAACATAATTCACCGAGAAAAACATCTGGATTTTTAAAAGAATTATACCAGATTGGTGATCGGAAAGTGTTATTCGTGCCGTTTCAAAGACCAACGGATACCGTTACAACCTATTTTGCAGGTGCTGCTGGATCAGTTGGTGGATTTCAGAGTTGGGTTGAATATATAGCTGAAAACCTTCCCAAAGAAGAATGGGTTGTAATTTGTAAGAATCATCCTCTAGAAAAAGATCTTCCTAGAATAAATGGTGTCTTATATGCAGAAGATGATACGCATATACATGACCTAATAGATTTGGCAGATAAAGTATTATTAATGAATTCTGGGGTTGGTTTAATTTCCCTCGCTTTTATGAAACCGGTTATTTGTGCGTCTGACGCTTTTTATGCACACGAAGGTTTAGCTATTCCTGCATTTGATGCCATGCACGCTCAAGAACTCATTAATCAAGATTTGCTAGTTGATAAAAGAAAAGTATTGCAATTCTATTGGCATATGCTTAATAGAGTCTACTCATTTGGCCAATCAAATTACAAGAAAACAAAAGCAAGTGATGGTACAGAACGGAAAATTATTAATGAAATTTTATTTAATAAAATTAACTATAATAATAAAACGATTATTTTAGGATCCTCTGCGGAAGGGATCAGTCTGGATGCGCCGCTTTTTTACTCTTTTGGTGGTCGTGAGAAAATTAAGGAAACACTCAAATCATCTAATGCAAAATCCAATGGAACAAAGGTATTGGTCGAAAATAGTATCGTTAAAGACTCCAAATTACATATTGAAAGTCATTCGGGAAATAGTGCCGAGCTTAAAGTAAATAATCTAAAGGAAGAGAAGAAAAAGACTGGAAAATTTAGCAAGAAAGTGAGGAAATTGATAAGAACTCCAGGTGGGTTTTTTAAAGATGCCATCAAAAACAGAAAGAGTAATGCTAAAGTTTTAAAAAAATGACATGTCATTGTACCCATTTTTAATTTTATTATTCCCTTTGTAGTTTATTTCATAACGCTTACTACAGAATAGCTTTTTTAAACGGAGGGTACAAAAACTTTCCTGGCATAAAAAGCCGTGAAGGTTAAGAAGAAAATGATTCAATAGTGATTGTTCAATTATTACCTTCGTCGGGTTTTATTTTATGTCCAATTTTGAATGCTCGCGTGAACAAAAAAAAGAGGATTGATTATTTCCAATTTCTGTTTTGTAAAATAAGTGGATGTGTTTATAGTTTAAGCTATTAGTATAATACACCGCATTTATCTGCGTATTCTCCAGCAAATACTCACGAAATTTCTTAAACAACTTCATGTCCGGCTTGAAATTTGCCGTCCAGAACTGGTGCAAGTGTCCCTGATATGTCATCCCTTTGATGTCATACAGGGCGTTGCCCATCACCTTCAACGGTTTGTTATGCACTAACGCTGAAATTCCCGCCGTACTGTTAATAGTCACCACGGCTTTGGCATGCGTCAGTAATTCCGGCATCGGTAAATCGTGGACATAAATTATGCGATTGGTCACGCCATACTTTTTACTCAGCCGCTTAATCAACGGGCCATACAGACGATGCCCGCGATCCATAGGGTGGTGCTTAATGATCAGCACATCGTCTTTCGGCGCTTTGCGTGCAAACGAGAAGATCACATCGTTAATATAATCCCGGACATCAGCGTATGGGCTATGGTTGCGGATCTGACTATCGTTATAGACCTGCAAAATCGCAAGGTAATAGCGTTGATCGAATGTCGTCTGCAGCGTCTCCATTACGCCACGTTGTTTCCAGCCATACCATTGCTTACGCCACCACGCGCGCACCCAGCATTTTGCCTCGTACCATGGTGAAAAAGATTTGTGATGGCGATAATGCATGAACTCGTGTCTATAACGCCAGCCGACAAGATAATACCATGTCGCGTGGATGTAACGGCGGCCTGAGGACGGTTTCAGTGGCTGGGGTTCTGAGGGCGGGAAATCTGGCAAGCTCCGGTAAAAATCAGGATCACGGGGCAGGGGGGAGAAAGCATTCACTCCGCCTTCTTCAAGCGTAATAAAATGAGGCCGCAGATAGCCCTCTTCGAAAGCCAGGAAACGAATACCTTTCGCTTTCGCCCAGGCATGCGCCGCCCTATGCAATGGACGGCAGTCACCGAAGCACAAGATGGTGTCGAATGGATAAACCTTCCAGGTCTCTTTCAGCCAGGTCGGGAATTCCTTCGGCGTTTGTGTATAAGTAAGGTGCTGACGATGTCGACAATAAAAACGATCGCCACCATTAAATACAACATTTACCGCTTCGCGTTCCAGCGTCTCCAGCCAGTTGGCGACATCATTGAAGAAAGGCCCCATTGGTCCTTGCAACAGCAGATATTTTTTCCCAGCGAGTAATGTCTTAACGGTATTATTTTGCATCATCGTCCATGAGTCTCAAATTAACACTAACCAAAACGAACTTTGTAAAACATCAATAACTTGCGGTACTGTCTGGCTAATCGGCCGATACTTTTTTTCGTGATTTTCATTTCACCGCGTGGCGCGGTGCTCAGCCACATTACGGCCTCTTCTGCCTGCATTGGCTCCAGTCGCTGTGGATGGATATAAGTTGGGTACGCGATAAGCGTTTGCCACACTAAATCCGTAAGACTGAGCTGTCGGGCGCGCCGGGGAATATTGTGCTCATCCTGAGTGAGTCCCCAGCCGGCATAAAAAGGCAGGCCATAGCAAAATACTCGCTTACCGTGCATTAAGGCTTCGAAGCCGGAAAGAGAGGTCATGGTGTGTAACTCATCAGCGAGTTGAATGCACTGAATGATATCGGCATCCAGCGCCTGGCAGTCGGCCCAGCGGGCGATATCTTCCGCCACGACTTGTCCTTTACGGTTGCCAACCAGCACATCCGGGTGCGGTTTAAAGACAACAAACGCGTCAGGATTGCGCTCGCGTACCGTACGCAATAAATCCCGGTTGGTGTTAACAGATCTCGCCCCTGTCAGAATCGAGGCGTCATCCTCCACCTGACCGGGTACCAGAATGATTTTTTTACCGGTAGCCTCGGGCGGTAAGTGCCACTCCTGTCCAAGGTTGTATTTACTGACTTTGTTGCGCACAAGTTGTTGCAGAAGGGCTTGCGCACGCTCCCGCTGATGTTCGCTCAGGCTGCTGGCGTTCAGCAGGTTTTCCAGATCGCTTGGACGGGATGCGTCGTAGTAGATACCGGTTTTATCCAGCACTAAAGACAGGGGGGCGAGCAAATCGGAACCCAGGCCGGAGGAGCGGATAAACCCGTCTTCCATCCGCCACAGTGGAATGCGCTGTGCATCTGCCTGCGCCTGCCATTTTTTCTCTCCCCTTGTCCCCCAGGCGATAAGCGCGCTGGCTTGTCGACACTGCTTCGCAAAGCGTACCTGGTTCTCCGCTGTTTTCAGAAACGGCCTCAGTATTGCTGTTTTCCACAGGCTTAATCCCGGCGCCCATAGCGTGCCGCGGCGTGACTGGTTGTGGTTACGCTGTAATACCAGCCAGTCGACAACGCAGGCCAGCGTTGCAGATTTTCCGCTTATCGGGTGTCGGTAACGGCAGTAGCGCAAATAGGCGGCGGTAAACAGATTGCTCAGTGTGGTCGGTTGTCGGCGTGCGGCAAGCTCACGGGCCTTTGGGTGACGGTCATCTGTTAGTCCCCAGCCCGCATACCATGGCTGCCCAAAGCAGACGACGGGTTTGCCTGCCAGCAACGCTTCAAAACCATACTGCGAGGTGACCACATACACCTTTTGCATGTGCCGCAGTAGCGATTGCGGGCTGATATCTTCGGCAAATACGCGCACACGGTCGTCGGATTTCAGGTTCGCAAAGTACCCCGCCTTTTTGCCGCATAGCACATCCGGATGCACCTTCACCCAAACCTCTGCGCTCGGATTTTCCTGCTTTGCTGCCTCAAGCATCTGCTGGAAACTTTCCGGGCCGGCGTTGCCTTTGGTGACAGACATATCGCCAAACGTCTGGTCAATCACCAGCACGGCCTCTGGCATAATATCCGGTGCGACAAACGGCGGCGCCTGGTTGTATTTCGACAAATCATTGTCAACGATGGCGCGCATCATTGCCTGCGCTTCAGCAGCGAGCGGCTTATTGCCGTCATTATCTTTTACCAGGCATTCAAGCGAGCTCGGAACCGAAGCGTCGTAATAGATGCCTAAATGATCAACGACGATGGAGAGAGGCGGGCAACCCTGAACGCCTAACCCGAGAGAACGAATAAAGCCATCTTCCAGGCGAATAACCGGGAGACCAACGGATTGTGCCAGGGCAACAGGCTTTTGCGCGCTGGGGCGGTGGCCCCAGACGGCGATAGCATTCACCTGCTCGGGAATGGTTTTATAAGGCGAAAGCCGCACTGGTTCTCCAGGCAGAAAACTGGCCAGATGCGGAATGCGCCAGATCCCCCCGGAATAAATACCCAGTCTGTTTCTCGTTCGTTCCATCAATATCAATCCGTTGATTAAAGAAGAAAACGTTTTTACCGCTGCTTGTTTCGCTTTCCCCGGCATGCCGGGAAAAGCATCTGCGACAGAGCTGATTAGATTGTCAGCACAACCCTGGCGGCAACGGCAAGCTGATAAAGAATGGTCGAAATACCACGCGTAACTTCAATGTTTTTCGATTCGTATTTCGGCAGAACCATGATTTCGTCACCGGGTTGCAGTTTTCCTGCATCGTCAGCATCAACCGACTCGCCGTTCTGGTGAATCACAATGATTTTTGAATTGCCGGATTTCTGCGTCAGCCCACCGCATTTTTTGATGTAATCGTCCACATCCATTCCGTCCTGCCAGGAGACGGCGTTCGGGAACAGCACTTCCCCGTGCACCATAACCAGCGACGTTTTTTCCGGAATCATGATGACGTCACCATCTTCCAGCAGCACCGAGTCGATGTTGCTTTCGCTAAGCACGACTTGCCCTTTCGGAACGACAGCACGCGCTTTATTGACGAACCGGCTAACCAGTTGTGCTTCCTGCATGCGCAAACGGGCCTCTTCCTGCGTTGAGGATTGTGCTGAAAGAGAGGCCTCTTCCAGTTTCTGCAACGACAGGTTCAGCATCTCTTTCTGACGCTCCGCAACAGATGTTCTGTACAACTGGATGGCCTTCATCTGCGACATGCTATTCGGGCGGATCTGCGATAGCACCTGACGCATGGTCGAACCGTATGGCAGAACTATCGCATGTTCGCCGGAATGGGCGCCGTCAACACGTACCTGAATGGTGCCTGCATAGCGGTCTGAACTCACGATAAGACGGTCGCCATCCTGCAGAGAGCGGCCCGCTGCGGAGCCGAGAGGATAGTATTCGCTACGTTTTACGGTACCTTGCTGACGGATAATGGTCATGTGGGTGGCGCCGGGTTTCGGACGCGCCCAATTGAGTGCCTCTGTGACCGGAATCGTACTGTTGGCGAACTCAAAGTCGTAACTGTTAAACACATCGCCTTCTACGCTGAATGTATGCTGACGTGGACCAACGACGATGGTATCGCCATCGACAAACTGCGATAGGCTCAGCTTACCGTTCAGCAGAAAATCGTACAGGTTCACGCGTGAGATAACCGATTTGCCACGTTTGACGATGATATTAACGTAGCTGCCGCGCTCACTGTCGACGCCGCCAGCTTTGCTCAGATAAGAGAGCAGGGAGTCAGATGCCACGCCACCATATAGGCCTGGGCTTCGCACATAGCCGGTCACGAAAACTTTCACCGGCTGAGCCTGCAGCAGGGAGGCATAGACGTTAACGTTCGACGTATAAACTTCTTTGATCTTACTGGTGACGGTATTGTTCAACTGCGCATTGGTCATGCCCGAGACTTTCAGCGGGCCAATATTAGGCAGGAAAATATTGCCTTTCGGGTCAACGGTGAGCGCCCCGTCATACTGGAATGCGCCCCACAGTCGAATCTGGATGGTATCACCGAGACCAATCACATAGCCTGGGTTGAACCCCAGACCTGCGCCTGAAGCTGCGCTGATAGAGGTAAACAACTGTGCGCCGAACATGCGGCTGGGCAGTGCAGCAGCCACGGGTGGCGGTGTGTTGTCAAACCCGGTTGCGTTCTGAGTTTCTTCTGTCTTGCCGGAGATAATCGACGGCAACGGCGCCGCCCCTGTCAGATTTGGATCGGCTGTAATACCTGTCGGACCTGCCGCCCAGGCCGCATGGCAGACCAGAAGGAGCAGTGCCGATTTTAATAATTTCATGTTCAACTCTGTAAAATTCACTGTGCGTCCAAAATTAGTCTTTGTGATCTTCAATCACGGCCAGCAGCAATTTGATGGTGCCGAAGAGTAGGCAGCAGACTAACAACCAGCTTGCCAGCAGGTAGCCGCTATTGGGGAAACTGGACTCTTCCGGTTGTTGCGGTGAACTGATGACCGACAACACTTTGAGTTTACGTGCCGCTTCCAGGCGTGTTTTTTCAATGGCTTTGATCGCCATCGTGTAGATTTCGGTATCGAAGGTGACGCGTGCTTTAATCTCGTCAAAGTCAGCCGCCATGCTGTTGAGTTTCTTATCGCCTGGCGCGGTGATTTTGCTCTGCTCTGCGTCGATCTGTGCCTGCAGGGCTTTTATTGAATTACGAAGGCTAATGACCTGGGGCGCATCTTCACGCAAGTAACTCAATAAATTACGCAGCTCGGCTTCCAGCTCAACTTTTTTACCTTGTAAGGTCATCACCAGAGAGGTGGCAGCAGTGGCGGAGGCTTCGGGATCGAGGATATTGTTCTGATTCTGGTAAGCCAGTAATTCTGCTTTACTTTTATCAAGGCGAATACGGGCCTGCTGTAGTTCTTCCTGGGCGAAGTTCAACTGCTCTCGCGCGATTTTATGGGAGAGCTCGTTAATAAAACGCTCTGACTCTTTCAGGACTGCTTTATTGAACTGCTGTGAGAATTCCGGCGTAAAACCCTGGGTCTGAATCGTCAAAAGACCGGTTTTGTCATCAAAGACCACAGAGATTCGGTCGCGGTAGTAATTGAGGAACTGTTCTGCCGTTGTATCTTTAGAGAGATGATGAATGAAGTCCAGCCCGCTATGGCTCCATGCATCGTGAAAATCGAGTTGTTTATCGAGTACTTTCAGCATATCTGCTGAGTTGATGTACTCCTTGAGATACAACGCGTCTTCGGTGGAACTGGGGTTGGATGCACCCAGCAGCAAGCCGACATTCAGGCTGGCGCCTTCAATATCACTGGGACGTTTTACCGCGACCTTTGATTCGCTCATATATCGCGGCTGGCTGAAAATCACCAAATAGATGACGAGCAGCGCCATCGGGGCGGCAATAACAATCCAGGCAAGATGCTGCTGGATCCAGGCAAGATTAAATTTGGCCGTACGTGCGCGTAACGAGGACGCCAGCAACTTTACTTTATGTGTAGACATGTCACTTTCAACGTTATTCTCCCCGGCAAAAATTTGCTGAGGGGAAGACTTTTTATGTCGGTATAAACAGGTGAGGTGTCAGTCGAAAATCCTGACTGAACCAATCACATCCTGTGAATTATCGGTGATGAGTAGGGTGGAGATGCGGTGTTTAGTCATCTTCTCTTCCGCATTGATGACTTCTGCCAGATGGCGGAGTGCATCACCTTGCTCCGTCAATGTGCTGCGTACGCTGTTAATCAGCGCTTGCTCTTCTGTTTCCGTGTTCACGTTAAAATCCATTTTGTTTCCTGTTGGTAATCTCTACGTGACGGTCGGTGTCCAGGCCATAGTTAACAGGCGCACCGTCACAGCAACCGATTTAGGACATACCACTCAGTTATCATCCTGTTTCTTGAAATGCAAAAAAATACCCAGTCGCCATGGTGGTGACGTTTACCAGGTACATTTGAAACTTGCGAGTTCGGGGACTATCTTTTATTTTCCCGTTTTTTAGCACAAGCAGCTCTTATATACAACTGCAACGAATTTAATAATGCTGAGTATAATAGCTTTTACTATTGTTCTTTTAAGATTAACTATTTGTAATTTTTGGTTTTTTGTTGTTTTTAATGTGGGTTGTAATTCTTTTTATTGCCTGTTTATAAATTTTAAAAGCGTAATAAATTAATGGTGGCTCGCAGGGTTATATTTATTTTATCAAGCATTTTTCCCAAAATATTCATATTGGAAATATATTTAAAATAATGTGAAATAGTCTGGCATTGATATCTGGATTTATTTTTCAATTAATACGGATAAAAAAACGCCACCCCGAAGGATGGCGTCTGATAAGGCAGAAAATGCGGACGAATTAATCGTCGAGGAAGCTACGCAGAACCTCAGAGCGGCTTGGGTGGCGCAGTTTACGCAGCGCCTTCGCTTCGATCTGACGGATACGTTCGCGGGTAACGTCGAACTGTTTACCCACTTCTTCCAGCGTGTGGTCGGTATTCATATCGATACCGAAACGCATACGCAGCACTTTTGCTTCACGGGCGGTCAGGCCAGCCAGAACGTCGTGCGTAGCGGCACGCAGGCTCTCGGTGGTCGCAGAGTCCAGCGGCAGCTCGAGGGTGGTGTCCTCGATGAAATCACCCAGATGCGAATCTTCATCGTCGCCAATCGGCGTTTCCATGGAGATCGGCTCTTTGGCGATTTTCAGCACTTTACGGATCTTGTCTTCCGGCATCAGCATACGCTCGGCCAGCTCTTCCGGCGTCGGCTCGCGGCCCATCTCTTGCAGCATCTGGCGGGAGATACGGTTGAGCTTGTTAATGGTCTCAATCATATGCACCGGAATACGGATGGTGCGCGCCTGATCCGCGATAGAACGGGTGATTGCCTGACGGATCCACCAGGTTGCATAGGTGGAGAACTTGTAACCGCGACGGTATTCAAACTTATCTACCGCTTTCATCAGACCGATGTTGCCTTCCTGAATCAGATCGAGGAATTGCAGACCACGGTTGGTGTATTTCTTGGCGATAGAGATAACCAGACGCAGGTTCGCTTCAACCATCTCTTTCTTCGCACGGCGCGCTTTCGCTTCACCGATGGACATACGACGGTTAATGTCTTTCACCTGCTCGATGGTCAGGCCGGTCTCTTCTTCAATCTGCTGCAGTTTCTGCAGGCCGCGCTGAACGTCCTCAGACACTTCATGCAGTTTTTCAGACCACGGCTTGTTCATCGCCAGGGCTGCATTGAACCAGGTCTCGTTGGTTTCGTTGCCAGTAAACAGCGTAATGAAGTTTTTCTTCGGCATTTTGCACTGTTCAACGCACAGCTTCATGATAATGCGTTCCTGGGTACGCACGCGATCCATCATGGTGCGCATGCTGTTTACCAGGTAATCGAACTGTTTCGGTACCAGACGGAACTGTTTGAAGACTTCGGACAACTGCAGGATTTCGGCTGCGGCATCAGCGTGGCTACGGCCTTTCGCTTTGATGGTGTCACGGGTTTTTTCGTACTGTGTACGCAGCTCGGCAAATTTTTCGCGCGCCAGCTCAGGATCGATGCTGTTGTCATCGTCGCTGCTGTCATCGCCATCTTCGTCTTCATCTTCGTCTTCATCGTCGTCCAGCTCTTCCTGAGAGAGCTCAGAACCGACGTGAGTCGCCGTAGGTGCCAGATCTTCTTCCGCGTTCGGATCGACGAAGCCAGTGATCAAATCAGACAGGCGAGCCTGCTCCGCTTCAACACGATCATATTGTTCCAGCAGATAGGTAATGGCTTCCGGGTACTCGGCAACGGAGCACTGAACCTGGTTGATCCCGTCTTCGATACGCTTAGCGATGTCAATTTCGCCTTCGCGGGTCAACAGTTCAACGGTACCCATTTCGCGCATGTACATGCGCACCGGATCGGTTGTACGACCGATTTCAGATTCAACACTGGAAAGAACCTGTGCAGCCGCTTCTTCTGCATCTTCATCAGTGTTGTTGGCGGTTTCGGCAAGCAGTAGATCATCGGCATCCGGTGCTTCTTCCATCACCTGAATGCCCATGTCGTTGATCATTTGGATGATGTCTTCGATCTGATCGGAGTCGACGATATCTTCCGGCAGATGGTCATTGACCTCGGCATAGGTCAGATAGCCTTGCTCCTTACCACGTTGGACAAGAAGTTTCAGCTGTGACTGCGGGTTTTGCTCCATAAGACGGTATCCACACTTAATTCAAGAGGGTTGGTGTCGGTCAGCGAAATAAAACCGCCAACTTGGTGTAACGAGGGCTTACTTATATTTTTGCCGCTGCCTCTCAATGCGGCTGTCGGGCGCTTCCCGAACGATTATCGGCACTTAAGCCGTTGAATTTACTTTTTCGCCAGTTCCTGGTTTAGTTGCCAGAGCTCCCGGCGTTCTTCGCTGCTTAAACCATGTGTGCGGTCACGAGCTATCAACTCTTCTTGCCGCTGTACAAGCATCGAATCAAACATATGATTGAGCGCGTCGTTGAACGTTTTTTCTGCAATGTCTTTATCTGCTATATCGTCCCACATCGCCAGTTTTTCAAGGGTTGCGGCTTCTTTTGTTCCGCGATACTGTTCCAGAAGCTGCCCTGTGGTTAATCCAGGCTGTGACAAACAAGTGTTGACCAGTTCTGTAAATAAGCCAAGTCCAGCCATTCTGGATTTATCCAGCCCCTCCAGCGGAGGCACTAACGGCGCGAGTTCCGGGCTCTGGACCAGCAATCCTATCAGTATACGCATGGTTGTGCGTTTTAGCTGAGGCGCCGGGCGGGCCGTGGCATTTTCCGCCTGTTTTGGCATTAAACGATCAAGCTGCGCGTCGTCAAAGATGCCAATTTTGTTACCCAGTAACTGCCTGAGCTGGATACGTAGCGTTTCACCCGGAACCTGAGAAATCAACGGCAGCGCCAGCGCGGCAAGTTGCGTTGTCCCGTCCGGCGTGGTTAAGTCCGCCTGCGGCAGTAAGCTGTTAAACAAAAACGTGGAGAGCGGCATCGCCTGCTCCATCCGCGCTTCAAATGCTGCTTTACCTTCCTTACGTACCAGCGTATCCGGGTCTTCACCGTCCGGCAGGAACATAAAGCGTAGCTGACGTCCGTCGCTCATGTACGGCAATGCGGTTTCCAGCGCCCGCCATGCGGCATCGCGGCCTGCACGGTCGCCGTCATAACAGCAAATGACGTTTTTCGTTACCCGAAACAACAGTTGAATATGGTCTGCTGTGGTCGACGTTCCGAGTGACGCAACGGCGTAGTTAATGCCATATTGCGCCAGCGCAACCACATCCATGTAACCTTCCACGACTAAAAGCCGCTGCGGTTCATCATTGTCCTGCTGCGCTTCATAAAGCCCGTATAACTGGCGGCCTTTATGGAAAATATCGGTCTCTGGTGAGTTGAGATATTTGGGAGTATCGTTACCCAGCACTCGGCCACCAAATCCCATTACCCGACCACGCTTGTCGCGGATGGGGAACATCACCCGTTCGCGAAAACGATCGTAACTGCGTCCCTGATCGTTAGTGACTAGCATGCCCGCATCAATCAAAGATTGACGATTTTCCTGATTTGCACCAAAACGCTTTAAAACGTTGTCCCAGCCGGGAGGGGCGTAACCAATCGCAAAACGGGCGATGACATCGCTGCTTAAACCGCGCCTTTCCAGATACTGGCGCGCCGGTTCAGCGGCAGGTTGCATCAGGGATTGCTGATAAAACGCATTCAGGCCATCCATCAACTGATAGAGACTTTGCCGCTGGTGGCGCTCTATCTGACTTGGCCCGTTGCCTGCTTCATAGGGCACTTCCAGGTTATGCATGGCGGCCAGCTCTTCGACGGTTTCCACAAACTCGAGCTTGTCGTAGTTCATGAGAAAGTCGATCGCGTTGCCGTGCGCCCCACAGCCGAAGCAGTGATAAAACTGTTTTTCACCGTTTACGGTGAAGGAAGGACTTTTTTCGTTATGGAATGGACAGCATGCGTGCCAGTTCTTGCCCTGCTTTTTCAGTTTCACACGCGCATCGATCAGATCGATGATGTCGGTGCGAGCCAGCAGGTCATTGATGAAAACGCGTGGAATTCGTCCAGCCATATGCCCCATAATTACACTTTGTCA
This sequence comes from Phytobacter sp. SCO41, assembly GCF_003073275.1. NCBI lineage: Bacteria > Pseudomonadati > Pseudomonadota > Gammaproteobacteria > Enterobacterales > Enterobacteriaceae > Phytobacter > Phytobacter sp. SCO41. The sequence goes on from NZ_CP027225.1 coordinate 760,988, forward strand.
GTCGAACTGCCTCTGCGTTGGCTACGATCGTTCACTCCTGTCACTGACTGACTACAGTAAGCTCAGGGAATTCACGCTCTTGCCGCCTTGATGCATCCTGAATGATTTTGTGTACTTGCTAATGCATAAACGAAAATAAGCCGCGCATTCCTTTCGGAAGCACGGCCTTACAACTACAACTCGGTCTGAAACTGAGAGCTAAACTCTCAGAAGACTTAGTACAGACGAGTGCGGCGTGCGTTTTCGCGAGCCAGTTTCTTCGCGTGACGTTTCACAGCAGAAGCTTTAGCGCGCTTACGTTCGGTAGTCGGTTTTTCATAGAACTCACGACGACGAACTTCCGCCAGAACACCTGCTTTTTCGCAGGAACGCTTGAAGCGACGCAGTGCTACGTCGAACGGCTCGTTTTCACGTACTTTAATTACCGGCATGTGCCTCTCACCTTTGATAAATTCGGTTTGCCGCTGGCGTCAACGCCAGCTTATTTCAAAATGGTGCGGAATTTTACTTCAACAGTTGCTGCTTTGTAAAGCACCGCTGCCTTTTTTGAAAGGGACTTTTGTAAGGGTGGGGAGTATACACGAAGTCCTTCAAGGGGGTGAGTAAAGTTTACAACAAGGGGCATTGATCCTACACTGCGCGGCATTGAAGCGAGGTAAAAAACAGCCATGCGTGTACTGGGAATTGAAACATCCTGCGATGAAACCGGCATCGCTATTTATGACGACAAGAACGGCCTTTTAGCCAACCAATTGTATAGTCAGGTAAAACTGCATGCCGACTACGGCGGCGTTGTGCCTGAACTGGCCTCCCGCGATCATGTACGTAAAACCGTACCGTTGATTCAGGCGGCGCTCAAAGAGGCAGGGCTGGCGGCAAAAGATATCGATGCGGTTGCCTATACCGCAGGTCCGGGTCTTGTCGGCGCGTTGCTGGTCGGCGCAACGGTCGGCCGGGCGCTGGCATTTGCATGGGATGTTCCGGCCATTCCGGTTCACCATATGGAAGGCCACCTGCTGGCGCCCATGCTGGAAGATAATCCACCACAATACCCGTTTGTGGCGCTGCTGGTCTCCGGCGGACACACGCAACTGATTAGCGTGACGGGGATTGGCGAGTACCAGTTGCTTGGCGAATCCATTGATGATGCTGCCGGTGAGGCGTTTGACAAAACGGCCAAATTGCTCGGTCTTGATTACCCTGGTGGACCCATGTTATCGAAACTGGCGTCGCAGGGGACGGAAGGGCGCTTTGTCTTCCCGCGTCCTATGACGGACAGGCCCGGTCTTGATTTCAGTTTCTCTGGCCTGAAAACCTTCGCGGCGAATACCATTCGTGAAAATGAACCGGATGAGCAAACGCGTGCCGATATCGCCCGTGCATTTGAAGACGCGGTGGTCGATACGCTGATGATCAAATGTAAACGTGCGCTGGACCAAACAGGTTTTACCCGTCTGGTTATGGCGGGTGGCGTTAGCGCAAACCGTACGCTTCGCGCAAAACTGGCTGAGATGATGAAAAAACGCCGTGGTGAGGTGTTCTATGCTCGCCCGGAATTTTGTACCGATAATGGTGCAATGATTGCCTATGCCGGAATGGTGCGTCTGAAAGCCGGTGGCGTTGCCGGACTTGGCGTAACTGTGCGCCCGCGCTGGCCGCTGGCGGAATTACCCGCTGCGTAATCTACTCCCCCGGTGGCTACGCTTACCGGGGTTATCGTTTGGTTTCCCTCTTTTTATCTTCCCATTTCCTTGCCGCTATCGTCCGCATCTCCACAGATCACTGACTATACTTTCCCCTTTGCGAGTCAAAATCGGCTGCCATAGCCGGCAGGGATGTTCAGTTATGACGCCTCTTCTACATCACCGAAAGAGGAGACATTATGAAAGCTCTCGTCTGGCACGCTACTGGCGATATTCGTCTTGATGACGTCGCCGAACCACAGATTGAACAACCCACTGATGCGGTTATTCGTCTTACAGCCTCGGCCATTTGCGGTACCGATCTGCACTTTATCCGTGGCACCTTTAGCGATATGAAAGCGGGCACCATCCTCGGCCATGAAGGCGTCGGCATTATTGAGCAACTGGGCGACCAGGTGCGTAATTTTGATGTCGGCGATCGGGTGGTGGTTTGCTCGACGCTCTCTTGTGGCTACTGCCCTCCCTGTCGCAGCGGTAACACCGCGCAGTGTGATAATGCCAATCCGAACGGCCCACAGGCCGGTACCTGTTTCTTTGGCGGCCCGCAAGCGACCGGTCCTGTCAACGGCTTACAGGCAGAAAAGGCGCGTATACCCTTTGCCTCTAATACGCTGGTAAAAGTCCCGCAGGAGGTCAGTGATGAACAGGCGATTCTTGTCAGCGATATCTTTCCGACGGGCTGGTTTGGCGCGGAGATAGCAGACATTACGCGCGGCGACACGGTGGCGGTGTTTGGCTGCGGGCCAGTTGGTCAGTTTACGATTGCCAGCGCACTGTTGATGGGCGCCGGACGCGTCATTGCCGTCGATTCACATGATGACAGACTGGCGATGGCGCGCCGACAGGGGGCCTTTACCGTTAATTTCGATAAAGAAGATCCGCTGGAAGCCATTGCATTACTCACCGGTGGGCTGGGTGTTGATATTGCTATTGACGCCGTTGGTGTTGATAGCGAGCACGCTCACCATGGCCCGGCGGCTCAGCAAGCCGAACAGAAAGCAGAGCAATACCGTCAGGAAGTGCAACAGGTGGCGCCGGACAATGCGGAGCATCAGCATGTCCAGAACGGAAACTGGGTTCCGGGCGATGCGCCGAGCCAGTCGCTGGAATGGGCGATTCAGGGGCTGAAAAAAGCGGGGACACTGAGCATTATCGGCGTTTACCCTCCCGCCGCGCAGACCTTTCCCATTGGGATGGCGATGAATAAGAATCTGACCATGAAAATGGGTAACTGTAATCACCACGCGATTATTCCGCACCTGCTGGAACTGGTGCGCGTGGGGGCTATCGACCCCACCCAGGTGCTGACTCAGGTGGAGCCATTGTCAGATGTGGTATCCGCTTATCAACATTTTGATAAGCGTGAGACCGGGTGGATTAAAACGGAATTGCTGCCTTCGCACTAACTCCCCGGCAGGCCGGGCTTCTGACACGCCCGGCCTGTTTTTTGTCGCTACGATTTTTTGCCCGGCAATATTTCACTCATCAACTGGTTTGCCGTGTCGGCGAAAATCTTCCCGGCAGAGCGATCCCCTTTGGCCATTGAGGCCATAAAGGCTTTTGCCTGTTTCAGGGTGATATGCGGCGGTAGCGGCGCCACTTCCGGATCGGTTTTCACTTCCAGTACAACGGGGCGCGCTGCTGACAAGGCTTGCTGCCAGGCAATCGGTAACTGTTGTGGATCATTCACGAAAATCCCTTTGAGGCCCAGCGACTGGGCGAAGCGGGCATAACCCACATCGGGAATGTCCTGGGTTGCCTCAAATCGCGGATTGCCCTCCATTACGCGCTGCTCCCAGGTCACCTGGTTAAGATCCTGATTATTGAAGACACAAATGATCAGGCGCGGATCGCTCCAGCTTTGCCAGTATTTCTGAATGGTGATCAGTTCTGCCATGTTGTTCATTTGCATGGCACCATCCCCGACCAGCGCGACCACCACTTTCTGCGGGTAGGCAAATTTTGCGGCGATGGCGTAAGGTACAGCGGCACCCATACAGGCAAGGCCGCCAGACAGTGAGGCGCGTTGGCCCTGCTTCACTTTATAATCGCGTGCAAACCAGTTGGCACACGAGCCGGAATCGGACGTGACGATGGCATCGTCCGGCAGCAGCGGTGACATTTCCCAGACGACGCGTTGCGGGTTAACCGGTTTGGCGTCGGCCATCGCTCGTTCCTCAAGGGTCTCCCACCATGATTTCACCCCTCTGGCAATTTCCTCTTGCCAGCTACGGTCAGTTTTATGCGTCAGCAGCGGCAGCAGTGCGCGAAGGGTTTCCGCTGCATCGCCATGAAGATTAACTTCGACCGGGTAGCGTAGCCCCAGCATTGCCGGATCGATATCGACCTGCACCGCTCGGGCCTGCCCCTCTTTCGGCAGGAATTCTGTCCATGGAAAACCGGTACCAATCATCAGCAGCGTGTCGCAATTCATCATCATGTCGTAAGACGGTTTCGTACCCAGCAAACCGATCGCGCCGGTGATAAAAGGCGCGTCATCCGGTAGTACATCTTTGCCGAGCAGCGCTTTTGCCACGCCAGCACCAAGCAGATTGGCCAGTTGCACCACTTCCAGTGCTGCGCTACGGGCACCCGCCCCAACCAGTATCGCCACTTTCTTTCCGCTATTAAGAATATCCGCGGCACGTTGCAGATCGGCCTCATAAGGCACGATTTTCGGACGTTGATAGCCCGCTCCTGAGTGGGTGAAACCATGGGTATGCGGCGGCGCCTGCCAGGGTTCGTCCTGAATATCCTTCGGCAATATCAGGACCGTTACACCGTTTTGCGCCACTGCGATACGTACGCCGCGATCGACAAGGTGGCGTACCTGGCTGGGGGAGGCGGCTTCTTGTACAAAGTTCGCCACGTCGGCGAAAACACGATCGAGGTTTAATTCTTGCTGATAGCTGGCGCCGCGTGCGGTGGCCTCTGCCTGACCGGCGATGGCCAGCACCGGAGCATGGTCCATTTTCGCGTCATACAGGCCGGTCAGCAGATGGGTGGCGCCTGGGCCTCCGGTTGAGAGACACACGCCCAACTCGCCGGTGAATTTGGCATGTCCTGCTGCCATAAACGCCGCCATTTCTTCATGGCGTACCTGGATAAACTCAATGCCATTGCCCGCTTTATTCGCGCGTTGCAGCGCACCGAGCACACCGTTGATGCCATCACCGGGGTAGCCATAAATTCGGCTGACACCCCAGGCTTTCAGGCTCTCAATGAAAAAATCACTGGTCATTTTTGTCACTGTGTTGCCCCCTGGCTCAAAAAGTTAATCGAGCGTTAAGGATAGACGACATCATCAGGATATGGGGGAGGGGCACGGGACGTGGCTTAGCGCGCCGTTACGCCTGATGCGATACAGGCGTAACGGCAGAATTCAGTCCATTCAGGCAATGAAAGGGATGAACAGGGCATTTTCCCGGATATGATACTTTTTATCCGGGAGGGGATCCGTCTACTTTTTTTTCTTCAGTTTGTGCCAGATTTTTGTCTCCTGACGACGCCATAACCGCTGAATGTTGTCGTGGTGACGTATCAGGATCAGGCAGGAGAGCATGGCAACCGGAAAGGTAAACTGGGGTTTAAACCACCAGACATAGAAGGGCGCAATCAGCGCGCTGACAATCGCACCTAACGAAGAGTAACCGCTAAGCAGGACGGTCAGCAGCCAGGTTCCCGCCATCACGCCCGTTAAGTCCCAGCCAATGGGCGCAATCGCACCAAAGGCAGTAGCTACGCCCTTTCCGCCCTGAAAATGGAAAAAAACAGGCCAGATATGCCCAAGGCAGGCGGCGATAGCAATAAGGCCAAGCCAGAAGGGGGTGATGCCAAGCGCATAGGCTCCCCATACCGGCAGCATGCCTTTTAGCACGTCAAAAATCAGTACCGTTACGGCTGCTCCTTTGCCGCCAATTCGTAATACGTTGGTCGCCCCTGGGTTGCCAGAGCCACTCTCACGTGGGTCAGGCAGACCTGCGATGCGGCAGACCAGAATGGCGCTGGATATTGAGCCGCAAAGATACGCGAGGATGATCATTCCAGGCGCGATTGCACTCATAACGCTGTTCCATTGTGAAAATGTCGTTTTATTATCTGCATCAGTGGATAATACGCATAAATTATGGAAAGTGGTATCCAGGTTAGCCAAAAAGCAGGTGGGGCGTGATGGACATTGTATTTATAGAGCAACTTTCGGTAATCACCACTATCGGTGTGTATGACTGGGAGCAGACGATTGAGCAAAAGCTGGTGTTCGATATCGAAATGGCATGGGATAACCGCCAGGCGGCAAAGAGCGACGATGTTAATGATTGTCTGAGCTATGCAGACATAGCAGAAACCGTGATTGCGCATGTCGAAGGAAGCCGTTTTGCGCTGGTGGAACGGGTCGCCGAAGAGGTCGCTGATTTACTGCTGAGCCGTTTTAACTCTCCATGGGTGCGCATCAAATTGAGCAAGCCAGGGGCTGTCGCCCGGGCCGCCAACGTTGGCGTCATCATTGAGCGTGGCAATAATCTGAAAAAAATTATTTAAATTCATAATTATTAAACCAAGCGCTAGTCTTCTGGTCATACGTCATGGCCATACGCGGCTTCCCTTGTGGTAAGCCGTTTTTTATGTCTGTTTAGGGGTTTATTTGATGAGCGATATGCACTCGCTGCTGGTGGCAGCAATTTTGGGTGTTGTCGAAGGATTGACGGAGTTTTTACCGGTTTCCAGTACGGGCCACATGATTCTTGTGGGGCATTTACTGGGTTTTGAGGGAGATACCGCAAAAACGTTTGAAGTTGTGATTCAGTTAGGGTCGATTTTGGCTGTGGTGGTGATGTTCTGGCGTCGCCTGTTTGGATTGATTGGTATTCACTTTGGTCGTACCCCCCATGAAGGCACAGGCACAGGTCGCCTGACGCTCATTCATATCCTGCTGGGCATGGTTCCCGCCGTTGTTCTCGGCCTTGTTTTCCACGATGCCATTAAATCTCTCTTTAACCCCATTAACGTGATGTATGCGCTGGTGGTGGGTGGGGTACTGCTGATTGCGGCGGAATGCCTCAAACCAAAAGTGCCGCGCGCCGAAGGGGTGGACGATATCACCTTGCGTCAGGCATTTATGATTGGCTGCTTCCAGTGTCTGGCGCTATGGCCGGGGTTCTCCCGTTCTGGAGCAACAATTTCAGGTGGCATGCTCATGGGCGTGAGCCGTTATGCGGCTTCGGAGTTCTCGTTCCTGTTGGCGGTGCCAATGATGATGGGCGCCACCGTACTGGATTTGTATAAGAGTCTTAAGTTCTTGACCGTGGGTGACATTCCGATGTTTGCCGTCGGCTTCGTGACGGCGTTTATCGTCGCTCTTATCGCGATCAAAACCTTCCTGGAGTTGATCAAACGTATCTCGTTTATCCCGTTTGCGATCTATCGCTTTATTGTCGCTGCCGCGGTCTACTTCATCTTTATCTAAATAACATGCCCTCAGTCTTTTGGCTGAGGGCAACGTTGTTCTTTCCAGTCGGCCACGGCCTGAATGCGACGGCGCGTTAACTCTTCACGCACTTCAATGCCTTTGAAACCTGCCTCAACAACCGCTTTGCTGGAGACCGCTTTTGCGACATCCCAGGCCTCACGCAGCAAACGTCCCTGCGGGTAGTCGCACGCCTCAAACCCCGCACGTCCGCGCACGTCGGCCTCGCTGGTCAGGGCGATTTGCTCAACCCGCTGCGGCTTGCGCCAGGCGTCAATCGAATCGAACAATTTAACGATGGTCTTTGGCTGCAGGATTGGGAAGGTATGGATCAGATCATGGAATTCCGCCACCAGTTTGGCCAGATCGCGGATATCGTTCGGTACGCGCAATCGCTGGCAGACGCCCTCGACAAGTTTGACGCCCGCCGGGCCATGCCCGTGATGGCGTGGCCAAAGTTCCGGTGGGGTTAACCCTTTTCCCAGGTCGTGGCAGAGAGTGGCAAAACGCACATCGACCTCAGGGCTGAGCATCGCAGCCATGCTCACGGTCATCAGGGTATGAAGACCGGTATCGATTTCAGGATGCCATTTTGCCGGCGCGGGTACGCCAAACAGCGCGTCCACTTCCGGGAATAGCACTTTTAGCGCCCCGCAGTCACGCAACACCTGGAAAAAGACCTGTGGATTACGGGTCTTGAGGGCGTTCTCCGTCTCTTTCCAGACGCGTTCAGGCGTCAGATGCGCCAACTCACCTGCGGTGGTCATATCGCGCATGAGCGCCATGGTTTCGTCAGCAATGCGAAAACTTAAATGCGCATAGCGGGCGGCAAAACGCGCCACACGCAGAACACGCAAGGGATCTTCGGCAAACGCGGGGGAAACATGGCGCAGCAGGCGGCGGTGCAAATCGTTCTGACCGCCATAGGGATCGATTATGTTGCCGTTATCATCCTGCGCAAGTGCATTGACGGTTAAGTCGCGGCGTAACAGATCTTGCTCAAGCGTTACATCCGGCGCGGCATAGCAGGAAAAACCGGTATAACCGAAGCCTGATTTTCGTTCAGTACGGGCAAGAGCGTACTCTTCGTGACTTTGTGGATGGAGAAACACGGGAAAATCGCGGCCTACCTGCTGGTAGCCCGCGTCGAGCATCTCTGCTGGCGTGGCGCCAACCACCACCCAATCTTTGTCTTTGACCGACAGGCCCAGTAACGCATCGCGAACTGCGCCACCGACCAGATAACTCTTCACGCCGCCTGACTCCTCACATCTGTGACTTTTCATTAACCTGCCTTATCGGAAATTGAGACAGGTTCTTATTTTTGCCGACAGATAATACGTAAGTGTAGAGAAGATGGCTAATCAGCTTAGTTCATCCAGCGATCTTTGCGTTTACGGCGCGGGATTAAATGCGGCAGCACAAGGCCCAGGAAGAGACCCGCACCCAATACGCCGCCGCCATACATAAACCACTGCATGATAATGGTGCGTTGTTTGTCGTCGAGTTGCAGGTTAGCGGCGTTCACTTTCTTCTGTGCGACAATAAGCTCGTTCTTAAGCTTCTGATTTTCTTCTTTCAGGCTGTTAATGACCCCATCGCTACCGGCCACTTTTTGCTGCATATCCGCCGTGCGCTGGTTCCAGGTATTGTCGATATTGTTGAGCTTATCGGTCAGGGTCTTCACCTGGTTTTCCAGTTCCGGCACGCGCGTGCGCAGGCTGGGCTGAGTATTGAGTTCTTTAAGAGGGATCCAGGCCGTACGGCCACTGCTGTCGCGTACCTGTGCGTAGTTAGACGCTTCATTGGTTTGCAACAGCACCACTTCCTCGCCGGCGTTTACCGTGCCCACGAGGCGGTAGTTATCTCCCGGGCCACTGCGAACCCAGGTGTTCAATTCATCAGAGACGTAACGTTTTTCTTCGGCATGGGCCAATGTGGAAACGCTAAGCGCAAATAAGGTCATTCCAATCAGGCGTAATTTAAGCATCAGGCGTCGTTATTATCTTTAAGCGTGAATAAAAACAGTGCCAACAGTCTGACGATAGCTGGCAGGCGGCATCAATCGGAATCATCCGGGTCGAACAAAGCGCATAAGTGAACTTTTACACCCATGATATCGCGCATTGCATGGCAATCTGACACAAAATACTATCTACTGACAAACATCGGGCGCGTTAGTTCGCCGAAATTTTGACTGATGTGACATAACCATAAGTGCAAAGCCATGGCTCAGGAAATCGAATTAAAATTTTACGTACATCCCGACAGCGTTGAAACGCTTCGTAACCATCTTCATTCGCTCACCGACGATCGCGTAGCGCCCACCCAGTTACTCAACATCTATTACGAAACGGCAGATAACTGGCTGCGTCGTCATGATATGGGGCTGCGTATCCGCGGCTTCGACGGTCAGTACGAAATGACGATGAAAATCGCCGGACGCGTTGTCGGCGGGTTACATCAACGTCCTGAATATAATATCGCGCTGGATAAACCGGAGCTGGATCTGGCTCGCTTTCCGCAGGAAGTCTGGCCGGATGGCGCGCTGCCAGAAGATCTCCAGGCGCAGACACAGCCGCTCTTTAGCACCGATTTCTACCGGGAGAAATGGCTGGTTAACGTCGGTGAAAGCCGTATTGAGATTGGGCTGGACCTGGGTGAAGTTAAAGCCGGCGAGCTGGCTGAGCCTATCTGTGAGCTTGAGCTTGAACTGCTAAGCGGCGATCCGGCGGATATCCTCAAACTTGCCCGTCAGCTCGTGACCCAGTCAGGGCTGCGTCAGGGAAGCCTGAGTAAGGCCGCACGCGGCTATCATCTGGCGCAGGGTAATGCCGAACGTCATCGCCGCCCGACGCCCATACTCAAAGTTCAACCGAAAGCCACAACGGAGCAGGCTTTTACCGCCGCGCTGGAGCTGGGACTTTCGCAGTGGCAGTACCATGAAGAACTGTGGGTTCGCGGCGATACCCGGGCCAAAGCGGACGTACAGTCTGCGATTACGCTCATTCGCCATACTCTTATGTTGTTCGGCGGCATTGTGCCGCGTAAAGCGAGCGCACGCCTGCGCGATTTGCTGACTCAGGCGGACACAACGTTGACGTCAGATGTCTCCGCAGCGACGGCCGCATGGAGCGCAGAGGCGGCAACGGCGAAACTGCTGTTGACAGAGTGGCTGGTTTCCCAGGGCTGGCGCACCTTCCTCGATGACAAAGCGCAGGCGAAATTTGCCGACTCCTTCAAACGTTTTGCCGATACCCATTTGTCCCGCTGCGCCGCTGAACTCAAAAGTACGTTCGCGCATCCGTTGGGAGACAGTTATCGCGACCAGTTGCCACGTCTGGCACGAGAAATTGACAATGTGCTGTTGCTTGCTGGCTATTACGATGCGGCGCAGGCAAATGCCTGGCTGGAAAACTGGCAAGGCTTGCTCCACGCCATTGAGACACGCCAGCGTATTGAAATCGAACATTTCCGTAACGAAGCAATCTGTCAGCAGCCCTTCTGGCTGCACAGTGGACAACGCTAACCCGGTCAAGGAACCCCCCGATGATGCCGCACTCTCCACAGCTACAGCAGCACTGGCAAACTGTACTGGCCCGCTTGCCTGAGTCATTCAGTGAAACACCGCTTAGTGAACAAGCGCAGTTAGTGCTTACTTTCAGTGATTTTGTGCAGGATAGCCTTGCCGCGCATCCTGACTGGCTGACTGAGCTGGAAAGCGCACCGCCACAGGCGGACGAGTGGAAGCAGTATGCGCAAACCCTTCGCGAATCGCTGGAAGGTGTGGGAGATGAGGCATCATTAATGCGTGCGCTGCGCCTGTTCCGTCGCCATATGATGGTGCGCATTGCCTGGGCGCAGTCGCTGGCGCTGGTGGCAGAAGAGGAGACGTTGCAGCAGTTGAGCGTACTGGCGGAGACCCTGATCGTCGCTGCACGCGACTGGCTTTACGATGCCTGCTGTCGCGAGTGGGGAACGCCGTGCAATCAGCAGGGGGAACCGCAGCCGTTGCTGATCCTTGGCATGGGCAAGCTGGGTGGCGGGGAGCTTAACTTTTCGTCCGATATCGATCTGATTTTTGCCTGGCCGGAAAACGGTTCAACGCGCGGTGGGCGACGCGAACTTGATAACGCCCAGTTTTTTACTCGCTTGGGGCAGCGCCTGATCAAAGTGCTCGACCAGCCGACGCAGGATGGCTTTGTCTATCGCGTGGATATGCGGCTGCGCCCGTTTGGCGACAGCGGTCCGCTGGTGCTGAGTTTTGCCGCGCTGGAAGATTATTATCAGGAGCAGGGGCGCGACTGGGAACGTTATGCGATGGTGAAAGCCCGCATTATGGGCGATAAGGACGATGTTTACGCTGGCGAATTACGGGCCATGCTGCGGCCGTTCGTCTTCCGTCGCTATATCGATTTCAGCGTTATTCAGTCTCTGCGTAACATGAAAGGGATGATTGCCCGCGAAGTGCGCCGCCGTGGTCTGAAAGATAACATTAAGCTGGGCGCGGGCGGCATCCGTGAGATTGAGTTTATCGTTCAGGTGTTCCAGTTGATACGCGGTGGGCGCGAGCCGTCGTTGCAGTCCCGTTCACTGTTACCGACGCTGGACGCTATCGATAAGCTGGGTTTGCTGCCGCCTGGCGATGCACCGGCGTTACGCCAGGCCTATTTGTATCTGCGCCGTCTGGAAAACCTGCTGCAAAGCATTAACGACGAACAAACGCAGACGCTGCCGACAGATGAACTCAATCGCGCGCGTCTGGCCTGGGGGATGCGGGTCGCTGACTGGGAAACCCTGACCGCTGAGCTTGAAAAGCAGATGTCTGCCGTACGAGGGGTATTCAACACCCTGATTGGCGATGACGAAGCCGAAGAGCAGGGGGATGCGCTCTGCGGGCAATGGAGTGAGTTGTGGCAGGATGCGTTTCAGGAAGATGACAGCACGCCTGTGCTGGCGCACCTTTCTGACGATGATCGCTGCCGCGTGGTCGCGATGATTGCTGATTTTCGCAAAGAGCTGGATAAGCGCACCATTGGCCCACGCGGCCGCCAGGTGCTCGACCACCTGATGCCGCATCTGTTGAGTGATGTCTGCTCCCGTGAGGATGCCCCTGTACCGCTGTCTCGCGTGACGCCGTTGTTAACGGGAATTGTCACGCGTACGACGTATCTTGAGCTGCTCAGCGAATTTCCCGGTGCGCGTAAGCATCTGATTTCACTATGTGCCGCCTCGCCGATGGTGGCCAGTAAGCTGGCGCGTTATCCGTTATTGCTGGATGAGTTGCTTGATCCGAATACCCTTTATCAGCCCACGGCGATGAATGCCTACCGGGATGAGCTACGTCAGTATCTGCTGCGAGTGCCGGATGACGATGAAGAGCAGCAACTGGAGGCGTTACGCCAGTTTAAACAGGCTCAATTGTTGCGTGTGGCGGCAGCAGATCTGGCAGGCACACTCCCCGTGATGAAAGTGAGCGATCACTTAACATGGCTTGCCGAAGCCATCATTGAAGCCGTGGTACAACAGGCGTGGAGCCTGATGGTATCGCGTTATGGGCAACCGAAACACTTACGCGACCGTGAAGGCCGTGGGTTTGCAGTGGTCGGTTACGGCAAACTGGGCGGTTGGGAGCTGGGCTATAGTTCCGATCTGGATTTGATTTTCCTTCATGACTGTCCGGTGGACGTGATGACTGACGGCGAGCGGGAAATCGATGGCCGCCAATTTTATCTGCGCCTTGCCCAGCGCGTGATGCACCTGTTCAGTACGCGCACCTCATCCGGGATCCTGTATGAAGTGGACGCGCGCTTGCGACCGTCCGGTGCGGCGGGAATGCTGGTGACCTCAACCGAATCCTTTGCCGACTACCAGCGCACCGAAGCCTGGACGTGGGAACATCAGGCGCTGGTTCGCGCCCGCGTTGTCTATGGCGATCCACAATTAAACGCGCAATTTGATGCCATCCGCCGCGATATCACCATGACCGTGCGTGATGGTGCAACGTTACAAACCGAGGTGCGCGAGATGCGCGAAAAAATGCGCGCCCACTTGAGCAATAAGCACAAGGATCGCTTTGATATTAAAGCCGATGAGGGTGGAATTACCGATATCGAATTTATCACCCAGTATCTGGTGCTGCGTTATGCCCATGCAAAACCGAAACTGACGCGCTGGTCGGACAATGTCCGCATTCTGGAAGGGCTGGCGCAAAACGGCATTATGGAAGAGCAGGAAGCGCAGGCACTTACCACCGCCTATACAACGTTGCGTGATGAGCTGCATCACCTGGCGCTACAGGAGCTGCCAGGGCATGTTCCGGAGGCATGTTTTGTCGCTGAACGCGCGATGGTGCGAGCCTGCTGGAACAAGTGGTTGGTGGAGCCGTGCGAGGACGCGTAAGTGTGCTATTATCGCGCGCAAATTTTGTATCTCTCAGGAGACAGGAATGAAAGTAACGCTGCCAGAGTTTAATCAAGCGGGAGTGCTGGTCGTAGGCGATGTGATGCTGGATCGCTACTGGTACGGTCCAACCAGCCGTATTTCACCGGAAGCGCCGGTGCCAGTGGTGAAGGTCGAAACCATTGAAGAGCGTCCGGGTGGTGCGGCGAACGTAGCAATGAACATCGCTTCTCTGGGCGCGGGCGCGCGTCTGGTTGGGTTGACCGGTATTGACGATGCGGCGCGTGCACTGAGCAAAGCGCTGGCGGACGTCAACGTGAAATGCGACTTCGTTTCTGTTCCAACTCACCCCACCATCACTAAGCTGCGCGTACTGTCGCGCAATCAGCAACTGATTCGTCTCGATTTCGAAGAGGGCTTTGATGGTGTGGATCCTGAGCCGCTGCATGAACGGATTAATCAGGCGCTGAGCAGCATCGGCGCGCTGGTGCTCTCCGATTACGCCAAAGGGGCGCTGACGAGCATTCAGCAGATGATCACGCTGGCGCGCGGTGCAGGCGTGCCTGTACTGATCGACCCGAAAGGGACCGACTTTGAACGCTACCGTGGTGCCACCCTGTTGACGCCGAATCTCTCCGAATTTGAAGCCGTGGTCGGCAAATGCAAAGACGAAGACGATATTGTTGAACGTGGCATGAAGCTGATTGCCGATTTCGACCTGACTGCGCTGCTGGTCACCCGTTCTGAACAGGGAATGACGCTGCTACAGCCGGGCAAAGCACCACTGCATCTGCCGACGCAGGCGCAGGAAGTGTATGACGTGACCGGTGCGGGTGACACAGTGATTGGTGTGTTGGCTGCTACGCTTGCCGCAGGTAATTCGCTGGAAGAAGCCTGCTTCTTCGCGAACGCTGCTGCTGGCGTTGTGGTGGGTAAACTCGGGACTTCAACGGTTTCGCCTGTCGAGCTGGAAAACGCGGTGCGCGGGCGTTCGGAGACGGGTTTTGGTGTGATGACCGAAGAAGAACTGCGCGACGCCGTGGCGGCAGCACGCAAACGTGGCGAAAAAGTGGTCATGACCAACGGCGTGTTCGACATCCTGCACGCGGGCCATGTGTCATATCTGGCGAATGCCCGTAAGCTCGGCGATCGTCTGATCGTTGCGGTGAACAGCGATGCTTCCACTAAACGGCTGAAAGGGGATTCGCGCCCGGTTAACCCGCTTGAGCAACGTATGATTGTTCTCAGCGCGCTGGAAGCCGTGGACTGGGTGGTCCCGTTTGAAGAAGATACGCCGCAGCGTCTGATTGCCTCCGTTCTGCCGGATAAGCTGGTGAAAGGGGGTGACTACAAGCCGGAGGAGATCGCCGGGAGCGAAGAGGTGTGGGCCAACGGCGGTGAAGTGCTGGTGCTCAACTTTGAAGATGGCTGTTCGACCACCAACATCATCAGGAAAATCCAGAAAGACAGAGAGAAGTAAGCAATGCGGGAGATGCATCGAACATCTCGTTATGAGGCTCTCCTCGCTGTTGACGGTGCTGCTTTTTCGACCTAAATTAAAGGAACAAGGGTGAGAGGGGATTTCTCCCCCCTCTGATTGGCTGTTAGTAAGCTGCGAAACTTATCGTTAACAGAACAATCAGTATGATGATGTGCTTCATCATAACCCTTTCCTTATTAAAGCCCCTTCCTCGGGAGGGGCTTTCCCGTTTCAGCCCCTTGCTGACCCAGCGATTGTTGGTGAGTGCCTCGACAGGGACAAGAGCTTTTCCCCTCGGATGTTTTATTACTGGATCGTTCACGCAAAACGGCTTCCGTTCCGAACGTTACGTACTGAAAAGGCGTGTTCAGAATAAAAAAATCCCCGGCTTTATGGGCCAGGGATGGGGTTACATAAGGTGGGAAGAAACTATTCCTCTTTTACCGTTGTGATCGCGATTTCTTCATTTGGCCCGACCGCAGGCGATGAATTTAACGGTGTTGCCATGGCTGCCAGCGAGCCGCCGGAAATCCCAATTTCATTAAGCAGCGAATCAATCAGCGGCGCCTGGGTTCGGTAGGCGAGGGCGGCAGAGAGTGCCTGCTCCGCCAGATTGCCACCGTTAACCGTACCTGTGGTCACTTCGCCTGCTGCTCCGCCGCGGTTCAGCCCATCTACCTGAATGATCTTAATACCTTCGATGGACTTCATTGGCTCAACGGATTTCTCGATAACCGCAGGCAGAGACTGCAGAAGTGCCAGTTTGAATTTGAGGCTGGTTTGTTCGTTGGAAAGCACGTTGATCGCATCGTTCAGCGCGCGCTGCGCTTCGGCTTCCGCCAGCCCTTTTTTCCGCGTTGCTTCCGCCAGTTCGACGATGGCTGCAGCCTGCAATTCTGCCGCTTCTTTCTCGGCTTTGGCGCGTACCGTCAGCTCAACCGCTTTGGTTTCCGCATCCTGAGCTGCGGCAATCAGCGCAACCTGTTTTGCACGATCGGCTTCTGCGGTCTGGCGCGTGGTTTCTACGTTTTGCTGGGCACGAACGGCTTCCGCCAGCGCGTCGTTGGCTTTTGCTTCCGCCTGTGACTGTTGCTCTGACTTCGCCGCGATGGCGATGGATTTCGTCTGGTTGGCAATCTCCGTCACCTGCTGTTGCTCGATCTCTTTAATGCGAACTTCACGCTCAGCCTCAACTTTTCTGGAACGTACTGCCTGTTCACGTTCGATTTCACTTTCCTGAATTTGCCGTTCCGCCAGGATACGTGTTTGCTCGGCTTCACGATGGCGCTCTGCTTCGAAGGCGGCGATTTTGGCATTCTGCTCGGCGGTGCGGGTTTTCACCTGCTGCTCCTGCTCAAGCGTCATAAATGCCTCTTGCTGTTCAATCTCAAGTTTACGCGCCAGGGCATCGCGGTTCTTCTCACGGACTGCGACTTCAACGTCCTGCTCGACTTCGTTACGTTCACGGCGACGGCGCTCAGTTTCCTGAGTCAGTTTGGTGAGACCTTCGGCATCAAAGGCGTTGTTCGGGTTGAAATGCACTTTTTCCGTCTGGTTGAAGTTGGTTAACGAGACGCTTTCCAGCTCCAGACCGTTCTTCGACAGATCTTCCGCAACGGTGTTTTGCACACCCTGAACGAAGTTCTCGCGAGTGTCCTGTAACTCATGCATGGTCATCTGGGAGGCCGTAGCACGCAGGGCATCAACGAATTTATCTTCAATCAGCACGCGGAGATCTTCTGGTGACAATGTACGCTGCCCCAATGTCTGTGCGGCAGTGGCAATCCCCTCAATCGACGGTTTTACGCGTACGAAAAAGGCAACAACGACATCAACGCGCATACGATCTTTAGTGATCAGGCTGTCAACCGTAGAACGGCTCACCTCAAGTTTAAGGGTGTTCATGTTAATCGGAATAATTTCGTGGAAGATAGGCATCACAATCGCGCCGCCACTCATTACCACTTTCTGCCCACCTAAACCTGTTCGTACAAACGCCTGCTCAGCCGAGGCCCGACGGTATAACCGGGCAAAAATAATCCCGATGACCAATAAGATAAAAACGGCTATCAGGGCATAACTCATCCATGAGGGAAATAGATTCAAGAGATTTTCCATAATACTTCCTTTTGTTTTTACAATTCATTCGGCCAGGGGTTCAGTTCCGCCAAATAACGGCTGGCGGACAACCGACAAATAATGAGGACCTTATCGCCTCGTTTAAACGTCTTTCCTTCTTCGGGTTCCAGAAGTAAATAATGTACCTGCCCAAACTTATCTTTAAATTTTCCTTCGCAAGGGCGTTGAGGCTCCGCACTGTGACCCGTGATAATGGCCATAGCGCCAATAAAATCATCTTCTGTGATCGCACTGGTTTCATCTCCCGGTAGCCAGCGCCCTAAAAGTTTACCGGTATAGTGTGTGCAAATACCTGAAAATATAAGGCAGAAAGGGGTCAGGACTATATTGGGAAGCGGGGTTTGCAGCAGTGTCACGCTCATGTGCTGTAAAAAAATGCCAGACAAGCCGAAGCAACCGGCGATAAGGCAAAGGACAACCAGTGCGGGAACGCGACCAAAATTAAGGTAATGGAAAAACTGGTTCAAATGGCCTGAGGCGACGCCGTCATAATCACCCAGATGTGAATCAATAACACCAGAAATAACATTCCCAAAGAACAGTGAGACAATTTCCACAATACCTATAAGCGCCACAAATGCGAGGGCGAAAAAGTAGGGCGAGTAGTATTCAGGAAAAATATCCATATATTCTCCTTGGGTTATTTTTTTAAATCAGACGCATATTTTCGTTAGTATTGAAGGTGATATTATCATAAATGGAGAAGTAACAAAAAGACAGATGGACTCCCGGAATATCGTAGGGTAATCGATGAAAACCTTATCGATTACCCCTTTGCGGTTGGCTATGCGGGGGATGTCAGAATTGGCTTAAACGCCTGTATCTGGCGAATCAACCGGAGGAATTGCCGGAGCTGGTTTCACCTCTGCTGACGCATTGCGATTTTCCAGTTCGTTCAGACGTTGCTCGAGCAGCGCTAGTTTTTCGCGTGTACGGAGCAGTACCTGTGTCTGTACGTCAAACTCCTCGCGGCTGACGAGGTCAAGGCGAGTCAGTTGCGCCTGCAGAGACTGGCGGATTTTTTTCTCAACATCTTCCCCGAACTCGCGAATCCCTTTTGGCATCGATTCGTGGACCTGACGCGCAATCTGTTCAATTTTTTTCGGGTCAATCATTTGTATGTTCCCTGTTCGGATAGGTTCTGACAATTATTGTAGTGTGATATGCCATAACGATAAACCAGATTTGTTTGAAGGTTACGCGTTGCCGAAGGTAATCAATAGCGTTATAGTTATCCCGCTTATTCTCAGGGCGGGGCGAAATTCCCCACCGGCGGTAAATCAGCGATGTCCAATAGATTTCGCGTAGCGGCAAGGCGGCAACTGAGCGAATTCCAGGAACATAGTCAACTATGTGACTGGGATGAGTGAAGGAAGCAACGCAGCAGCGGCGTGAAAGATGAAGGACAAGTTGAAAGCCCGCGAGCGCTTTCGATGCAAATCGAAAGGTCAGCAGATCCGGTGTAATTCCGGGGCCGACGGTTAAAGTCCGGATGGGAGAGAGTAACGATTCAGTTGGGCCTGGAGGCCTGCTCGCGTTATTTTTTTATACTCCTAAGACTGCCCTGATTCTGGTAACCATAACTTTATTGAGGTCTTTTACCATGAATCAGACGCTGCTTTCTTCTTTTGGCACGCCATTCGAACGTATTGAAAATGCTATAACTGCACTGCGCGAAGGTCGCGGTGTAATGGTTCTCGACGATGAAGATCGCGAGAATGAAGGCGACATGATCTTTGCCGCTGAAACCATGACCGTTGAGCAGATGGCGCTGACCATCCGTCACGGTAGCGGCATTGTTTGCCTGTGCATCACCGAAGATCGTCGTAAACAACTTGATCTGCCGATGATGGTTGAAAACAACACCAGCGCTTACGGTACCGGCTTTACCGTTACCATCGAAGCGGCTACGGGGGTTACTACCGGTGTTTCGGCTGCCGATCGTGTTACTACCGTGCGTGCTGCCATTGCCGATGGCGCTAAACCTTCTGACCTGAATCGTCCGGGCCACGTGTTCCCGCTGCGTGCGCAGCAGGGCGGTGTATTGACGCGCGGTGGTCATACCGAAGCGACGATTGATCTGGTGACCCTGGCAGGGTTCAAACCGGCCGGTGTGCTGTGTGAACTGACGAAAGATGATGGCTCCATGGCGCGCGCGCCGGAGTGTATCCAGTTCGCTCGCGAGCACAACATGGCTGTTGTCACCATCGAAGATCTGGTGGCTTATCGTCTGGAGCATGAGCGTAAAGCCAGCTAAGTGATAGCCGCACAATGAAAAAAATCCGAAGCCGGGCACCGACTTCGGATTTTTTTATTTCCCCGTGAGTACCTTACTGAAAATACCTCATTTATCCGCTTTGTTGATCTCGCTAATGGCGACAACGGCTTGCTACTTATAAAGTGGTACCCATGACGTAATGGCTCGCGCAACCTCATGTGGAGCGTGATAAGGAAGGGGTATGCTGATTTATTGGTGCGGTTTTTTTGTCGTTGTGCTCGTGATGTTCGCGCATATCATGTGCCTGCGCCGGAATTGCAGGGCATTTCGCCAGGATCGTGATGCACAACAGGAAGGCTATCAGCGCGCGTTAAAGATCATCCAGTCCATGCAAGCAAATGAGCAAGGGCAGGCGAAACCCGAAGCGGCTTCTGAAAGCGGCGTTGCTCAATAGGCGCGAGCAACGCCTGATTGTATTAACCAAATCCCATCGTTTGCAGCGCAACCAGGCTAAGGCCCATTACTGACATCCCGCAAAGCACGCCATAGCTTGGGTTGTTGTTGGGGTCTATCTCTTTAGCCAGCGGCATCAGTTCATCAACAGAGAGCGCGACCATAATGCCGGCAACCGCTGCCATGACCGCCGCCATCACCATCGGTGAGACCAGGCTTCCCAGAATCAGCCAGGCTAGAACCCCACCGAGAATCTCGGCAAAGCCGGATATCCCCGCCCAAAAAATTGCCGTTCGTTTTGAACCCGTTGCCGCATAAACCGGTCCGGCAACTGCAAGACCTTCTGGAATATTGTGCAAGGCTACCGCCAGGGCAATACCGAAACCGAGTTCAAGATCGTTACTGGCCGTCACAAAAGTGGCGATCCCCTCCGGAAAGTTATGCAGGCTGATGCCCAGCGTCAATAAGATCGCCGTACGTTGGATCTTGCGGGGGGCCGGGTGCTGCGAGCACGAACCCTGCATTAAATCCTGCGGGTGTGCATGGGGGAGCATACGGTCAAGGGCAAAGTAGCCCAACAGGCCGATGACGAACATGCCATAGCCCAGCATGGGTGACATGCCTTCGGTAGCCAGTGCGGCTGGCAGCATCTCCATAAGGGAGATAAGCAGCATAATACCGGCGGCAAATCCCAGCGAAAATGCCAGTACACGGTTTGACGGTTTCTGGCCAAGAACCCCCAGAAAGGCGCCGATAAAGGTAGCAGCGCCAGCAAGTAACGTCAGAATCAGTGGGGCTGACATGTATCACTCCTTATGATAATGATTCTCATTAATGTTAAATATTAATGGGTTCCAAAGCGAGGCCGCCGCATCACCTTTACGCAATTCTTACATTCAAAAATTCTGAATATCTTCATCATGCTTATCTGAGTTCATCACCCGATGAATAAGCGTAATGTGTGTTCATTAAATATGACACACTCAGTAAGGATATCATCATGTCTGCACCTCGCATGCCAGCACTGTTTTTGGGCCACGGCAGCCCGATGAATGTTCTGGAAGATAACGTTTATACCCGCGCCTGGGCTCAGCTTGGCGAAACACTGCCGCGTCCTAAAGCTATTGTGGTTGTCTCAGCACACTGGTTTACGCGTGGCACCGGGGTAACCGCGATGGAAGCGCCGCAGACAATCCATGACTTTGGGGGATTTCCTCAGGCATTGTACGACACCCATTACCCGGCACCGGGCTCGCCTGCGCTGGCCCAGCATCTGGTTGAACTGCTGTCGCCCGTGTCGGTCACTTTAGATAAAGAAGCCTGGGGTTTTGACCACGGCTCCTGGGGCGTGTTGATCAAAATGTATCCGAATGCCGATATCCCGATGGTGCAATTGAGTATCGACAGTACCAAACCAGCGGCATGGCATATGGAAGTAGGGCGTAAGCTGGCGGCACTGCGCGATGAAGGCATAATGCTGGTGGCGAGCGGTAACGTGGTGCATAACCTGCGTACGGCACGCTGGCATGGCGATAGCTCGCCTTATCCGTGGGCGACCGCTTTCAACGAATTTGTGAAGAATAACCTGACATGGAAAGGGCCAACCGAACAGCATCCGCTGGTCAATTATATGGAGCATGAAGGTGGTTCGCTTTCTAACCCTACACCGGACCATTTCCTGCCGCTGCTCTATGTTTTGGGGGCGTGGGATGGGGTGGAGAATATCTCGATTCCGGTAGACGGTCTGGAAATGGGCAGCCTGAGTATGCTGTCGGTGCAGGTAGGCTAAGGCTTTGTAGCCCCGGGAAGCGTATGCGCACCCAGGGCTCCTTGTCGCACGTTACTCAACAAAAATATGCGGATAGAAACGTGACAGATCCTGGGTGATCAACGCCCGGTCTTCACGAATACCAATACCCGCAGGTTGATCGTTGATAAGCCAACTGCCAATCAGCGTGTAGCTGTCGCCAAACCTGGGTAACTGACAGAACTGCTGGACGATCATCCCTTCTTCGCCGTATGGGCCTTCGACTTCTTCGATCGTTTTGCCATTTTCGATAATGGACACATTTGCCCCTTCGCGAGAGAAGATAGGCTTAATGACGTATTTTTCCATTTCCGGGTGAGCATCTTCAGCAAACCAGGCGGGTAACAAGTTCGGATGGTTGGGGAACATCTCCCACAGCATTGGCAGGAGCGCTTTGTTCGAAATAATGCTCTTCCATGCCGGTTCCAGCCAGCGAACGCCTGCATCTTCCAGCTTGGTCGAGAAGTCTTCGCGCAGCATATACTCCCAGGGGTACAGCTTAAACAGATTACTGATCACCTGATCCTGCAGATCGGTAAACTGCCCTTTTTCCCCCAGGCCAATATCTTCAATATAGAGAAACTCGCTGGCCACATCCGCTTCTGCGGCGCAGTCTTGCAGATATTGCACGGTACCTCGATCTTCAACGGTATCGCGACAGCAAGCGAAATGCAGCAGGTTAAAGCCATGCTGTTCACGTAGCTCTGCAAAACGCTCAATAAGTTTTTCCTGCAGGCTGTTGAATTGATCGCAGCCTTCCGGCAGCTTGCCGGCGGTTATCTGATCTTCCAGCCAAATCCATTGAAAAAATGCCGCTTCATACAATGAGGTTGGTGTATCGGCATTATTTTCCAGCAGCTTCGGTTCGCCGGTACCATCCCACGCCAGGTCAAGGCGTGAATAAAGCGACGGCTGCCCGGTTTTCCAGGACTGACGTACAAAGCCCCAGGTGTGCTTTGGAATGCGGAATTTCGCCAGCAGTTCATCACTGGCGATAACCTTATCCACAACCTGCAGACACATCTGATGGAGCTCGGCGGTGACCTCTTCCAGTTTCTCCACCTGGGCGAGCGTCAGTTTGTAGTAGGCATCTTCACACCAGTATGGCTCGCCATACATGGTGTGAAAGTTGAAACCATACTCGGTGGCTTTCTCGCGCCAGTCGGGACGTTCGACAATGTTGATTCTTTCCATGGTCATCAGCCGCCCATTGAACGGGTTGAGGTGCCGCTGGCGCTACGCTGCATAGAGGCGGCTTGTTTGGACACGGACTGACCAAAACCGCCACGCGTGATGGTGGAGGTCGTTGCAGGTTTTGGTGCCATCGCGGTTTTCGAAACCGTTGCGCTACGGCCAGGCTGGGCTGCACCATAGCTTTTGCCGCTGGCATCGGTGTATTGACCATAGGCCGGGCTGGCCGGGTTTTTGGAGCTGAACAACGGCTGCTGGGCATAACCCGCGCCGCCGCCCATCAGGCGACCCATCATGTAACCCGCCATCAGCGGCATCCAGAAACTGCCACCAGACTGTTGTGCCTGCGCCTGGTTTTCCGTCGCCATACCTGCCTGAGCAGGAGCTTGCTGACACTGACCTTCGCCAAACTCAGCGACGCAATCCTCGCGCGATGCATATTTCGGCGCGGTACGCGCTGCTTCTTTCAGCGCATTGTCATAGGTGGTTTTACATTCGGCGCTTTTGTCCGGGTTCGCCGAAGCACAGTCATCGGCATTTTGATACATTTTTACTGTTTCATCGTTTTGTTCGCACCCTGCCAACATAAAGACGGCAGTCACGGCCAGCGCTACGGGCGTCAGGTGACGCGCGCCCCAGCTTTTGCGAAACATCGCATGATTAATATTTTTTGTCCGTTTCATATTTGTCTTCCGAGACCCACAGGTATTAATAAAAGGTCAGGATAGTGGATGAGTGTCTGAAAATGAAGCAGGAGGCGGGTCAGCAGGGGGGATCTTTACGTTGCCTTACGTAAAAACGGGGGCTGTATGCCCCCGTACGATAATAATGGGAAAAAAGAATTAATGCGTTGTTTTGCGCACGCTGGCCGGCTGTGTCTGAGGAGCCTGTCCGTTTGCCATCTTCTCAACGCGAGCTTCTTGCTCTGGGTTTTCCGGCGCCACATTTTCTGGCGAGGTAGAGATAGGTTTACCCAGTGTATTGTTCAGCGCCAGGAGATCCTGTTCATTCAGGGTGCCGAGAGCAGATTTAATATTCAACTGGTTAATCAGATAGTTATAACGCGCACTGGAAAGTTGCTGCTTCGCGTTATACAGCGTGGTGGTTGCGTCCAGTACGTCCACAATGGTACGTGTACCCACGGAGTAACCTGCTTCCATCGCATCCAGAGAACTTTGCGCAGAAACAACGGCTTGTTTATACGCGTTGATGCTACTGATGGAGGCATTCACGTTGTTGAAGGAGGAACGAACGGTCTGTACAACGCTGCGGTGTGCGCTTTCCAGTTGCTCGCTTGCGCCAACAAAGTTGTACTGTGCCTGTTTCACCTGCGAATTCACCATCCCGCCCTGATACAGCGGCAGGGAGAAGCTCAGGCCCACTTTATTCTGACCAATTTTGCTGTCGTCATACTGGGCGCTGTTGGTACGGGAGCCGCTGTAAGAAGTATTCGATACCGCAGTAGACGCGGTCAAATCGAGCGTCGGCAGGTGACCATCTTGCGCCTGGCGAATCTGCTCACGCGCCAGATCCTGGCTCAGACGTGCCTGCAGCAACGTCAGGTTGCGGCTTTCTGCGTCCTTCAGCAGTGTGTTAACCGCCTGAGGTTTGTCTGTTTTGAAGCCATCAACGTTCAGTGATGCCAACTGCGGATAGTAATTACCGGTGACCTGACGCAGTGACTCGACGGCATTGTCGAGATTGTTACGGGCGGTCACTTCGTTAGCCAGTACGGTGTCATACTGTGAACGGGCGTTCTGTACGTCGGTAATCGCAACCAGACCCACATTAAAACGCTGGGTAGTTTGGTCTAACTGACGGTAGATAGCTTGTTTCTGCGCTTCGGTATAAGAGAGCGAGTCAATCGCGCTTAATACGTTAAAATAAGCGGTGGCAGTATTCAAAATGAGCGTTTGCTGATCGGTCTGGTACGTCACATCCTGGATGCCTGCGGATTTTTCCTGTAACGTCAACGCACGCCATTTGGACATATCAAACAAGGTTTGCGTAAGCTGCAGGGAGCCGCTGGTGGCGTTGGAGTTCACACCATTGCTGTCGCGATAGCCATTGCTGTAGGTGTAATCCGCACCCAAACCCAGCTGTGGCAGTAACGGGCTGCGCGCTTCGTTAATTTTCTCGAAAGCTGCATCACGATCGGCGGCGGATTTACGCAGATCGGGGTTGCTTAAACGCGCCTGCTGATAAACCTGCAACAGGTTTTCTGCCTGGCTCATAGCACTGAAACCTGTCAGGCTCAGGCCGATAAGAATGGGGAGCAATTTCTTCATTTGCATTCCTTGTTGTGAAGCATGAATAGCGCTGATCTAAATTCAGAAATATTCGCCGATTCTAACAGAGAGCGCCACCGCTGAAGGTTGGCGTAAAGTGCCATCCGACGTAAATTTGCCCCAATCTATCACATGGCGCTTTAAACGGCAGTCAAACAGGCTTGAAAACCACAAAATCAACATTAATTAATAACAGGATATCCGCATGAGTAAGCCAGAAACCTCTGCTGTGACTTTCACAAAAAACGATGTAGAAATTATTGCACGGGAAACGCTCTATAGCGGTTTTTTTTCGCTCGAACTCTACCGTTTTCGTCATCGTTTGTTCAATGGTGAGATGAGCGGTGAGGTACGGCGCGAAATTTTTGAACGCGGCCACGCTGCAGTCTTGCTACCCTTTGACCCAGTAAGGGATGAAGTGGTGTTAGTCGAACAGATTCGCATTGCTGCGTTTGATACCAGCGAAAGCCCATGGTTGCTGGAGATGGTGGCCGGCATGATCGAAGAGGGCGAGTCTGTTGAAGATGTCGTTCGACGTGAGGCGGTAGAGGAAGCCGGGCTGACCGTGGGGCGGGTGAAAAAGATGTTGAGCTATCTGGCAAGCCCTGGGGGCACCAGCGAGCGCTTATCCATATTGGTTGGCGAAGTGGACGCCACGCAGGCCGAAGGTATTCACGGTCTGGTGGATGAAAACGAAGATATTCGTGTTCATGTGGTGAGCCGGGAACAGGCTTACCAGTTGGTAGAAGAGGGGAAAATCGACAACGCAGCGTCTGTCATCGCCCTGCAATGGCTGCAACTGCATTATGAGAGCTTACGAAACGAGTGGAAAAAATGAAGCGTTATACACCTGACTTCCCTGAAATGATGCGCCTGTGCGAGACCAATTTCGCGCAGCTCCGCCGCCTGTTGCCGCGTAACGACGAGGCAGGCGAAACAGTGAGCTATCAGGTGGCGAATGCGCAATACCGGTTAACGATTGTCGAGTCCACCCGCTACACTACGCTTGTGGAAATCGAACAGACCCTGCCCGCAGTCAGCTACTGGAGCCTGCCATCAATGACAGTGCGCCTGTATCACGACGCGATGGTAGCCGAAGTGTGTTCGAGTCAGCAGATCTTTCGTTTTAAAGCGCGTTATGATTATCCGAATAAAAAGTTGCATCAACGCGACGAAAAGCATCAAATTAATCAGTTTCTGGCCGACTGGCTACGTTACTGTTTAGCACATGGAGCAATGGCGATTCCGGTTTGTTAGCGTAGTGAAACCTAAGGACACCATTTGGAAAGCCTGTTAAACCTTCCTCTGGCTGGTGGGGCCAGAGTCAGGATATTACAAATTACAGACACTCACCTGTTTGCCGAAAAACATGAAACGTTGTTAGGTGTGAATACCTGGGAAAGCTATCAGGCCGTACTGGATGCCATTCAGGCCCAGCAGCGTGAGTGTGATTTGATTGTCGCCACGGGCGACCTGGCGCAGGATCAGACCGCTGCGGCTTATCAGCATTTTGCTGAGGGCATCGCAAGATTTGGCGCGCCTTGTGTCTGGCTGCCAGGCAATCATGACTTTCAACCGGCGATGTATACCGCACTGCAGGAAGCAGGAATATCCTCATCCAAACGGGTAATCACTGGCGATAACTGGCAAATTCTCCTGCTTGATAGCCAGGTATTTGGCGTTCCGCACGGTGAGTTGAGTGAATTCCAGCTCGACTGGCTGGAAAAAAAACTGAGTGCCAGTCCTGAACGTCATACGCTGCTATTGTTACATCATCACCCGTTGCCTTCGGGATGTAGCTGGTTGGATCAACACAGCCTGCGCAATGCCGCAGAGCTGGATAACGTGCTGGCGCGTTTCCCACATGTTCGCTACCTGTTATGCGGGCATATTCACCAGGAGCTGGACCTCAACTGGAATGGCCGCCGCCTGTTAGCGACGCCATCGACCTGCGTGCAGTTTAAACCGCATTGTGCCAATTTCACGCTCGACACAATCGCGCCGGGCTGGCGCTGGTTGGATCTGTACCCGGACGGAAGCCTGCAAACTGAGGTCTGTCGTTTGCAATGCACGCGGTTCAACCCGGATACCGCGTCAGAAGGATACTGATGGCCACGCTCCTTTATTTGCATGGTTTTAACAGCTCGCCGCGTTCTGCGAAAGCGACGCAGTTGCGTCATTGGCTGGCTGAACATTACCCTGATATCAACGTTGTCGTTCCCCAGTTGCCCGCTTACCCGGCGCAGGCTGCGGAACTGCTGGAATCGTTGGTGATGCAACATGGCGGGCAGCCGCTGGGTATTGTCGGTTCGTCCCTTGGGGGCTACTACGCAACCTGGCTCTCTCAGTGCTTTACGCTGCCAGCGGTAGTGGTGAATCCTGCTGTTCGCCCGTTTGAATTGCTGGCAGAGTTCCTCGGTAACAACGAGAACCCCTACACCGGGGAGCAATATGTGCTAGAGTCTCGCCATATTTACGAGCTCAAAGTGATGCAGGTCGACCCGCTGGACGCGCCGGATTTAATCTGGTTGCTGCAACAGACAGGGGACGAAGTGCTGGATTACCGCCAGGCCGTGGCGTATTACGACGCATGTCGTCAGACGGTAGAAGAGGGCGGTAACCATGCATTTGTGGGCTTTGAGAATCATTTCACACAGATTGTCGATTTCCTTGGGCTCCATTGAGCCCGCCGGGAAACGAAGCGGTCACTATCTACGAACACACCATGACGCAATCCTATAACGCTGATGCCATAGAGGTACTCACCGGGCTTGAGCCGGTTCGCCGCCGTCCGGGGATGTATACCGATACCACCCGTCCCAACCATCTTGGTCAGGAAGTTATTGATAACAGCGTGGACGAAGCGCTGGCAGGCCACGCGAAGCGCGTGGATGTCATTCTGCACGCCGATCAATCTCTCGAGGTCATTGATGATGGTCGCGGTATGCCGGTGGATATTCACCCGGAAGAGGGGGTGCCTGCGGTCGAGCTGATTCTTTGCCGTCTGCACGCTGGCGGCAAGTTTTCCAACAAGAACTATCAGTTCTCCGGTGGCTTGCACGGCGTAGGGATTTCTGTGGTCAACGCCCTGTCTCGTCGCGTGGAAGTGAACGTGAAGCGTGACGGTCAGATTTACAATATCGCTTTCGAAAATGGCGAGAAGGTCAGCGACCTCAAGGTTGTCGGGACCTGCGCGAAACGCGCGACCGGTACCAGCGTCCACTTCTGGCCGGACGAGAAGTTCTTCGACAGCCCGCGTTTTTCCGTCTCCCGCCTGAGCCATCTGTTGAAAGCGAAAGCCGTGCTGTGCCCTGGCGTGGAAATCACCTTTAAAGATGAGGTGAACAACGCCGAGCAGCGCTGGTGCTATCAGGACGGTCTGAATGATTATCTTGCCGAAGCGGTAAATGGCCTGCCGACGCTGCCGGAAAAACCGTTTATTGGCAACTTTGCGGCTGAAACCGAAGCCGTGGATTGGGCACTGCTCTGGCTGCCGGAAGGCGGTGAGTTATTGACGGAAAGCTACGTCAACCTGATCCCTACCATGCAGGGCGGTACTCATGTAAACGGTTTGCGTCAAGGGTTGCTCGACGCGATGCGTGAGTTTTGCGAATACCGCAATATTCTGCCGCGCGGCGTGAAGCTCTCGGCGGAAGATATCTGGGAACGCTGTGCATATGTGTTGTCGGTGAAGATGCAGGATCCGCAGTTCGCCGGGCAGACCAAAGAGCGTCTGTCATCGCGCCAGTGTGCGGCCTTTGTTTCCGGCGTAGTGAAAGATGCCTTTAGCCTGTGGCTGAACCAGAACGTGCAGGCCGCAGAAATGCTGGCGGAAATGGCGATTTCCAGCGCCCAGCGTCGCCTGCGTGCCGCGAAGAAAGTGGTGCGTAAAAAGCTCACCAGTGGCCCGGCGCTGCCAGGCAAACTCGCTGACTGTACCGCTCAGGATCTCAACCGTACCGAGCTGTTCCTGGTGGAAGGTGATTCGGCGGGCGGTTCTGCCAAGCAGGCGCGCGATCGTGAATATCAGGCGATCATGCCGCTGAAAGGTAAGATCCTGAATACCTGGGAAGTCTCCTCTGATGAGGTGCTGGCTTCGCAGGAAGTGCATGATATCTCTGTGGCGATCGGTATCGATCCGGACAGTGACGATCTGAGCCAGTTGCGTTACGGCAAGATCTGTATTCTGGCGGATGCTGACTCGGATGGTCTGCACATTGCGACGCTGCTGTGCGCGCTGTTTGTGAAACATTTCCGCACGCTGGTGAAGAACGGCCATGTCTACGTTGCTCTACCGCCGTTGTATCGTATCGATCTGGGCAAAGAAGTTTACTATGCCCTGACCGAAGAAGAGAAAACGGGTGTGCTGGAGCAGCTTAAGCGTAAGAAAGGCAAGCCAAACGTGCAGCGCTTTAAAGGCCTGGGTGAAATGAACCCGATGCAGTTGCGCGAGACGACGCTTGATCCTAACACTCGCCGACTGGTGCAGCTCGTCATCAGTGATGACGATGATCAGCGGACGAATGCAATGATGGATATGCTGTTGGCCAAGAAACGTTCGGAAGATCGTCGCAACTGGCTGCAGGAAAAAGGTGATATGGCGGATATTGAAGTTTAAGCCACTGAGACTCTTCAGGCCTGATGGCCTGAAGAGTGCTTGCCTCAGTTAGTCCATTATCGCTTTCTGTTTCGGCGAGAGGGGCTGTGTTTCAGGGGCAATTTCCGGCCAGAGTTTTTCATATTTTACCCCAGTCAGATCTTCCACAATGCTGCGTGTTTCAGGTGTTACTGCGGCACGTGAACCATTCTTTTTCAGTCTATCTACTTCATCAACAAACACTTTGTGGGTCTGTTTATTCAAATGGAAGGTCAGAGCCTGCCATAAGGCGAGAACCAGCAAACCTGCGGTACCAATAAACAGTGTCATGGCAATGGTATGCACTGCTTGTTCTGGCTGGACCTGGCTGCCTTTTACAAAACCGCCCTCCTGCAAAATAAAACCGACAACAAAGGTCGCAATAGCGACGGTAGTTTTGCGAGAGAAGGTCATCACCGCTGCAAACAGACCTTCACGGCGCTGACGCGTAATCATCTCATCAATATCCGGAATAAACGGGAAGACATTCCACGGGGTAAATTCCAGAACACAGCGACCGACCTGGTACAAACCGGCCAGGATAATCAGCAACAGGGCTTTTTGCTCCGTCGGGAAGAGATAAATCAGCAGAATACCGCCAAGGCAAAGCATCATCGTACTGTAGGCAAAAACATAAAGTTTTGATGGGCCAAATTTGATGATAGCGAAACCGGCCACCAGCGTAACGGGCAGACCGATGATACTCATCGACAGCAGGCTTCCCGCAAACGCGGAGGAAACTTGCAGGCAATAGACGCAGAAAAAGACGAAAACGGTATTGTAAATGTCTTTGGCGGTAAACGAGAGCAGATAGATGGCCAGATGTTTACGGAAGGCTCTCACTTTCAGCGTTGACAAGTAGTCCTTAAAAAGGCCCAGAATATTGACCCGTGAAGCTGAGCGATCGCTTTCCAGTTCGGCAAGCATTTCCGGCGTTAATTCGCGCTCCCAGGTCACTTTCCACGAGATAAATACGCAAACCATAAAAGCCACGGCAAATACGATGCCGTTTATCAGATAGGCTTCCGCACTCTTTTCGCCGAGGTAGCCAATCAGCAGCCCCGGAATAAATGTGGCGAGAAAGGTTCCCGTTGCAGAAAGAAACATACGCCCGGTGGATAGTTTTGTCCTGGCGTTGAAATCTTTGGTCATTTCAGAGGGCAGCGTTTCCCACGGGATAAGCACCATGGCAGCGATAATTTCAAAGGCAAGATATACGCTGAGATAGAACCAGTAGTTCATGCCATTAAGCCAAAGAAGAGCATAAACCAGCATTAACGGTGAACCAATCAGCAGGAAAAATCGGCGACGACCAAATTTCTTACCCAGTCTATTTTTATAAAAATGGTCTGTGAATGTTCCCATGAACAAACTGATAATAGCATCGACAATTCGCGCTATAGCTACGATGGAAGCGGCTTCTAATGGCGAGAGGCCCACAAACGTTGTGTAATAAAATAATAGCCATGCGCCAATGACGGTAAAAGCACCACCACCCATAATATCGGTAAGGCCATAACCGATACTGACAGGTATGGTAATTTTTCTTTCTGAGTTCTTCATGTTTTATCTCGATTATAAAATCAGAAATTGAAATAAGAACGGGCGTTGTCAGCGCAAATCCCTTTGATCATACTGGATAAAATATCCATATCTTCTGGTACTTCGCCCCGATCCACCCAACCGCCTATAAGATTGCAAAGAATACGTCTGAAATAATCATGGCGGGTATAAGACACAAAACTACGGGAATCCGTAAGCATGCCAATAAAATTGGCAAGTAATCCCTGGTCGGCCAGAGTCATTAATTGATTGTTCATGCCGCGTTGGGTATCGTTAAACCACCATCCAGAACCGAACTGCATGGGTGATTTAATCCCTTCTTCGCCACTTTGAAAATTAGCCAATGCCGAGGCTACAATATCGTTATAACCAGCGTTTAAATTATAGAGAATGGTTTTAGGCAGACCATTATTTTCCGCCATTGCGTTAAGCAGGGCATTTAAATTCGCAGCCAGGTTCTGTTGGTCGGCAATTGAATCAAAACCACTATTAATACCAATAGCGTGATATTGCGGTATATTATTATTTCGGATAGCACCGAAATGAATCTGCATTGCCCACTCTTTTTGCTTATAGAGAGCAGCGAGTTTCACAAAGATAATGCTGTTCCATGCCTGCATCCCTTCGGCGGAAAGTGTTTGTTGCGCTATTCTGGCCGCAAAAAGCGCCTCTGCTTGTTCATCGCTGACGCGCTGATAGCTCACTTCTACCGGGCCATGATCGGAAATACGACAGCCAACCTCATGGAAGAAATCGATACGCGCGGCAATCGCAGCAATGAATGATGAAAAATGCGTAATATTGACTGAGCTTATTTCAGCGAGTTGAGTGACAAATTGGCTAAACCGGATAGGATCCGTTTCGAATAACTCATCGGGGCGAAATGTCGGTAATACGCGCGTAGCGAACCCTTTCTCATTTTTAAGAAGCTGGTGATATTTCAAATCATCCAGGGGCTTATCCGTCGTGCAAATAATTTCAACATTTGACCGCGAAATAAGTGCGCGAGGTGAAAAATCACTATTTTTTAGTTTATTGTTACATTCATTCATCACTTCACGCCAGTTGTTACGGTTTAGCGGGGTGTGAATATCAAAATAGGTGGCGAGTTCAAGATGTGTCCAGTGATATAACGGATTGCCAAAGCTGGATTCAACCGTTTTAGCCCAGGCTTCAAACTTCTCCTCAGCAGAAGCATTGCCTGTAATATATTTTTCCTGAATGCCATTGGCGCGCATGGCTCGCCATTTGTAGTGATCACCTTCAAGCCAGAGCTGGGTGATATCGCGAAAAGGTTTGTTTTCGAAAATGTCCCGGGCTTCAAGATGACAATGATAATCCAGTATCGGCTGTTTCTTCGCATAGCGCGTATATAGTATTTTTCCTGCTCTACTGTTAATCATAAAATCGTCGTTAATCAACGTCATGATCGACTTGCTCCTGAAATTTTTACCTAAGGTTTTTTTATAAATGCAATAACTGAGCTGTATTTACGGTATACCTAAAAACCGCACAGTCTACTACCATACCAGATAAGTTTTTAATTATGTGAAGGGGGTCAAATTTTGAAATAGTGTTTTAACTGTGCTTGTAGTTAGATTGTTAACGGGCGCTTAACATATTGTTCAATATATTTAACCTCGTTTATTGATTCAGAAAATCTATTGATTATTAAAGCCCATCGTTTTACTGTACTGCTCATCAGCTACTAGTATGGTAGATATTTTTGCTCATTCGGGTTGAGGTTGTTCTATGCAGATGACAATGCGGTGGTTTGGGTCAACAGAGGACAAAGTTTCTCTGGAATATATTCGTCAGGTTCCGGGCGTCGAAGGGGTTGTCGGTGCGTTGTACGACATCCCGGTGGGGGAAATATGGCCCGAAGATAAGATTGAAGCGCTGGTCGGCCAGGCCACTGCCGCCGGCCTGAAAATGGAAGTCATCGAGAGCGTTAATATTCATGATGACATCAAAATTGGCCTACCGAGCCGCGACCGTTACATTGAAAATTACAAGCAAACCATTCGCAATCTGGCGCGGTTTGGTGTGAAGGTCATTTGCTACAACTTTATGCCTGTTTTTGACTGGATGAAGACTGACATGAACTATGTTCTGCCAGACGGCTCCCTGACCATGGCCTTTGAGAAAAAGGATATTGATAAAAGCCTGGAAGAGGTGGTGAGTGAGGTGCTCAGTAATTCAAACGGCTTTGCACTGCCTGGGTGGGAACCTGAACGTCTGGCGCAGGTACAGAAATTATTCGCCAGTTATAAAGGTGTCGACGACGAAAAATTACGGGAAAATTTAGTTTATTTTCTCAAGGCAGTCATTCCGGTTTGTGAAGACGTTGGTGTCAAAATGGCAATTCATCCGGACGATCCGCCGTACTCTATTTTCGGCCTGCCGCGCGTTGTCAAAAATCGTCAGGATCTGGATTGGCTCTGTAACGCCGTCGATTCAGAAGCCAATGGTATCACCCTGTGTACGGGCTCAATTGCCGAAGACCCTGAAAATAATGTCTACGAGATTCTGGCTGAATTTACCCGTCGCAAGCGTATTCATTTTGCCCATGTGCGTAATATTAAACTTATTAAGGATAAAGACTTTTATGAGTGCGCACATCCGTCACAGTACGGCTCTCTGGATATGTACAAAGTGATGCAAGCGCTGCACGACAATGGTTTCGAGGGTTATATTCGCCCGGATCATGGCCGTTTTATCTGGGGGGAAACCGGTCGTCCGGGCTACGGATTATACGATCGCGCGCTGGGTGTCACTTACCTTGTGGGCCTGTGGGAAGCGTTGCAAAAACAGTCGGCGTAATGTTCTGAAACTGGCGGTATTGCCTCGCCAGATCCCTGCGGTTCTGAAATCAGGCACGCCTGAATAAGGCGTTTTACGGCGCAACCGGATGTCCCGGCTGCGCTTTTTCATAACCGTTATCTCTCTCCTTCCCGGTCTACTCCCCCTCTACTCCTCATGGCGTACAACGCCGCTTCAACGCTTTTATTCTCACTTTAAAGGTGTATTTTATTTGCAATATATCGTTTCAACCGACGCATATTTTATTAAGGATGAAACATGCAACGCATTGTTATACCAACACATTATGTGCACGTGCGCTCAACACCGTTATGGACTAAAGAGACTGCCCCCGCCTCTATCTGGCAGCGGCATCTGGATGCCGGTACGCGCCAGGGGGTAAATCCACGCTTGTGCGTTATGCAGGGGGCGATTCGCTATTACGGCTATGCCGATGAAACCAGCCCGCAACCGGTGGAAACGATGACCATCGAAGCCGGACAGTTTGGCGTATTTCCGGCAGAAAAGTGGCACCGCATTGAAGCGCTATCAGACGATACGGTATTCAACGTCGATTTTTGGGTCGATCCCAAAGTACTGATTGAAGGTTGAGGGGGATGTCATGACAACGGAAAACAAAGGCTATTCGCTGGCCGTCACAAACCGTGGCAGCAAAACAACGGCAGAAAAAGTGTATCTGAAACCGATGGCGCTCTATGTGCCGGATATCGCCGTCGCGGCGGTGGCTGAGCTGGTTGAAAAATTGGCGGATAAGAGCGCAAGCGAGAAGGGTTTTATCCTGACGGTGACCAATAACAACAACGGCGTGTCAGTGGATAAAGATTTCTCTGCGCTGGCAGAGCTGCAAGATGCCACTGTGGCGGCGGATGCGGTCAAAGATCTGATCAACATCGTGCGTGGCTATGAGTCTGATGAAGAGACCAACGTCTGCGGATGGTGAATCGCTTTTGATGTCGCATGAAGGATGCTGTCATCGTGATTTACCCCTGTGAGATGAAAATTTATAGCCTTTATCTCACAGGGTTAATGGCAACGCGTATCGCCGATCCCTTGTATAGCCCGGACAAGACGCTTACGCCGCATCCGGGAAACCCTGAGACAAGATCGGGGGACAACGAGGGGATTAGACCCCTTGTTCCAGAATGCGGATATGCGTTTCCAGCACATCGCCTTTCACGGCTTCGCTCCAGGCTTTCATATGTGGCGTTTGCAGATGCGCTTCTAAATGCGCCACGCTCTCCCAGTTTTCCACCATGATAATGGAGTCTGGTGCGCTCGTCTGGAAACTGACGCCTGCGGCATGGTCAACCCACGGCGCATAGCCATGGCAACCCTCTTCCTGCAATACAGTCGGGATAATTTTTGCGAATTGATCAAGGACCGCCTGGCGATGGTGCTGGCCAGGACGGGTACGAATTTCAGCAATCACTGTCAACATGGTTAACTCCTTCTAAGTCCAGCTTCACAGTTAAGCAAAAATCTCCGCAAGATGCTTGCGATATTCCTCAATATAACGCGGCACATCTGGCATTTTGATCACGTCATTCGCGATAAAGCTCGGCAGAGCTTCCATCCCAAGGAACTGATTCGCTTTGTGGAACGGCAGATAAACACCGTCAACGCCGACGCCATGGAAGAACTGCTCTTCATCGGTAAAGGCATCAAGCGGTGCGTTCCAGGTCAGAGAAAGCATGTATTTTTTCCCCTGAATCAGACCACCGGAACCGTACTTTTTCGCGCCGTCAGAACGGGTTCGCCCATCGCTGGCATACAGCGAGCCGTGGCCTTCGGTAAACACATCGTCCATGTATTTTTTTACGGTCCAGGGAGCACCCATCCACCAGCCTGGCATCTGCCAGATAACCACATCGGCCCAGAGAAAATTCTGCACTTCTTCTTTAACATCATAATCACCGTCGGTACGTACGCTTTTTACTGCGTGTCCGTTATCGCGCAGAAAACTTTCGGCGACAGAGGTGAGGGTGTCATTGAGTTGACCTTTAGAGTGGGCGAATTTTTTTGCGCCGTTGATAATCAGGATATTGCTCATTTTTTGTCCTTAGCGAAACGTTAATGCCGGTAATTTTATCCCGCATGCGTCAATGACAAAACTGGCAAAGCGTGCAAAGACTTTTGCATTTAAAGCAATAATCGCTTTCGGAGTGGGACTGAAACGACTGCGCGTATTGCGCAAGATCGGTCAGGATTAACCTTCGTCGAACCGCCAAAGTAGCGCCTCAGGAGGATGCGATGAATGACACGCGTAAGGCGGTTTATTCAGCACGTTTCAGAATGGTTTGTCACTACATTGAACGTCATCTGGATGAGCCCTTATTACTGGAGGCATTGAGTGCGATTGCGCACTGCTCGCCTTTTCACTTTCACCGGATGTTTACAGCCTGGAGCGGAATGCCGCTTTATCGCTATATCCAGTGGCTGCGGCTGCGTCACGCCTCATGGCGGCTGGCGTTTAATCCGCACGATAAAATTATCGATATCGCCCTGGATGCGGGTTTTCAAAATCCGGAGTCGTTCAGTCGCGCCTTCAAAACGGCGTTAGGCGCCAGTCCCCGTCAGTTTCGTCGTGAACCGGACTGGGTGAACTGGCACCGACGCGTACCGAAAAACGTTTCTCAGGAGCGAACGATGAAAGAGATCAACATAGTCCTGTTTCCGACCACGCCAGTGGCGATGCTAAAACACCGGGGCGACCCGGCGCAGGTGAATGCCAGCGCCGCGACATTTATTGAGTGGCGGCGAAGTAGCGGTCTTTCGCCGGTTGAGCGTTATCCGACATACGGTATTGCATGGGACGATCCCGAGTCAGTGCCTGCCGACGCGTTCCGCTTTGATATTTGTGCGGCCGTGGAGCAGGCAGTACCGGCAAATACGTTTGGCGTCGAAAATGGCGAAATCCCCGGCGGGCGCTGCGCGGTCATCCGTCATCATGGCTCGCTCGACTCCGTGGGAGAGAGCGTGTATCACCTCTTTCGGCACTGGCTGCCGGAGAGTGGCGAAACCGTGCGCGATTTTCCGGTCTTTTTCCACTATCTGAATTTTGTGCATCAGGTGCCTGAGCACGAACTCAAGACCGATATTTACCTTCCCCTCGTGTAAGCCTGACGCGGCCACCAGCCTTCGGTGGCCGCCAGATGCCTGAACAGGCGAAAGTCCCCCGGCGCGATAGGTTTTGTACGCGCATCACTATGCCTTGACGTCACAGATAGGGTAGTATCTGCGGCAATATTGCCGCCGAAAAGGCGGACGCATATGTTGAGGAACCACACTTAATGAGCGATATGGCAGAGCGCCTTGCGCTACATGAATTTACGGAAAACGCGTATCTGAACTATTCCATGTACGTCATCATGGACCGTGCGTTGCCGTTTATCGGTGATGGCCTGAAACCTGTTCAGCGTCGCATTGTTTACGCTATGTCTGAATTGGGGCTGAGCGCCAGCGCCAAATTCAAAAAATCCGCCCGTACCGTGGGCGACGTACTGGGTAAATATCACCCGCACGGCGACAGCGCCTGTTACGAAGCCATGGTCTTAATGGCACAGCCGTTCTCCTATCGTTACCCGCTGGTTGACGGACAAGGGAACTGGGGGGCGCCGGACGACCCGAAATCCTTCGCCGCAATGCGTTATACCGAATCCCGTTTGTCCAAATACGCGGAAGTGCTGCTGGGTGAACTGGGGCAGGGGACGGCGGATTGGGTTCCAAACTTTGATGGTACGCTGCAGGAGCCGAAGATGCTGCCGGCGCGCCTGCCGAACATTCTGCTAAACGGCACCACCGGGATTGCAGTCGGGATGGCGACCGATATCCCGCCGCATAACCTGCGTGAAGTGGCAAAAGCGGCGATCACCCTGATTGAACAGCCGAAAACCACCCTCGACCAGATTCTGGATATCGTTCAGGGGCCGGATTACCCGACCGAAGCAGAAATCATCACGTCGCGAACTGAAATCCGTAAAATCTACGAGAACGGTCGCGGCTCCGTACGTATGCGTGCGGTGTGGAAAAAAGAAGACGGCGCCGTGGTGATTACCGCGTTGCCGCACCAGGTTTCCGGCGCGCGCGTACTGGAGCAGATTGCCGCCCAGATGCGCAACAAAAAGCTGCCGATGGTGGATGACCTGCGCGATGAGTCCGACCACGAAAACCCGACCCGTCTGGTGATTGTGCCGCGCTCCAACCGCGTGGATATGGAGCAGGTTATGAACCACCTGTTCGCCACCACCGATCTGGAAAAAAGCTACCGTATTAACCTCAACATGATCGGTCTGGACGGACGTCCGGCGGTGAAAAACCTGCTGGAGATCCTCACCGAATGGCTGACTTTCCGTCGCGATACGGTACGTCGTCGCCTGAATTATCGTCTGGAGAAAGTACTCAAGCGCCTGCATATACTTGAAGGCCTGCTGGTAGCATTCCTCAATATTGACGAAGTGATTCATATTATTCGCACCGAAGATGAGCCGAAGCCGGTTCTGATGTCGCGGTTTGGCATCAGCGAGACCCAGGCCGAAGCCATTCTCGAACTGAAATTACGCCACCTCGCCAAACTCGAAGAGATGAAAATTCGCGGCGAGCAGGACGAGCTGGCAAAAGAGCGCGATCAACTGCAGGCTATCCTTGCCTCTGAGCGCAAGATGAATAATCTGCTCAAGAAAGAGCTGCAGGCGGATTCCGATGCCTTTGGCGACGACCGCCGTTCACCGCTGCATGAACGCGAAGAAGCGAAAGCGATGAACGAACACGATATGCAACCGTCTGAGCCAGTGACTATCGTACTGTCGCAAATGGGCTGGGTACGTAGCGCTAAAGGCCATGACATTGATGCACAGGGCTTAAGCTACAAAGCGGGCGATAGCTGGAAAGCGTCGGCGAAGGGCAAGAGCAATCAACCGGTGGTCTTTATCGACTCGACCGGGCGCAGCTATGCCATTGA
The DNA here is from genome assembly GCF_003073275.1 of Phytobacter sp. SCO41. Taxonomy (NCBI): domain Bacteria; kingdom Pseudomonadati; phylum Pseudomonadota; class Gammaproteobacteria; order Enterobacterales; family Enterobacteriaceae; genus Phytobacter; species Phytobacter sp. SCO41. The sequence goes on from NZ_CP027225.1 coordinate 800,112, forward strand.
CCCGATCACGTTACCTTCCGCGCGTGGGCAAGGGGAGCCGTTAACCGGTAAACTGACCCTGCCGCCGGGTGCCGTTGTTGAGCATATGGTCATGACCAACGAAGACCAGAAACTGCTGATGGCGAGCGATGCCGGTTACGGTTTTGTCTGCACATTCAACGATTTGGTGGCGCGCAACCGTGCGGGTAAGACGCTGATCAGTCTGCCGGATAACGCCCGTGTGATGCCGCCGCTGGAAATTGAAAACGACGCGGATATGCTGCTCGCGATCACCACGGCAGGCCGCATGCTGATGTTCCCGGTGGGCGATCTGCCGCAGTTGTCAAAAGGCAAAGGCAACAAGATAATCGGCATTCCGTCGGCGGAAGCCGCCAAAGGCGAAGACGGCCTGGCGCATCTCTACCTGCTGCCGCCGCAGAGCACGCTGACGATTCATGTGGGTAAACGTAAAATCAAACTGCGCCCGGAAGAACTGCAGAAAGTGCAGGGAGAACGTGGCCGTCGCGGGACGCTGATGCGCGGCTTGCAGCGTATCGATCGCGTTGAGATTGATTCACCGTCCCGCCCCAGCGTCGGAAACAGCGAAGAGTAATTGTTCTGCATTCATCCCCCACACATCGTTGGGGGAATGACTAATTTTTCCCGTAAAAGCGTTGTTTATTCCAGAGTTGCGATTAACAATACGTTTTTACGACCCCGCATCTAACCAGGCCTGAGTGTTGCAGGCTAGTGTTTATGCACATAGGGATGGGTTTTCGAGGTAGCTATGCTATTTATTGTTCGCTTCATCATCGTTGTTATTTATTCCATTCTGGTGTGTGTCTTTGGTTCTCTTTACTGCCTGTTCAGCCCACGTAATCCGAAGCATGTTGCTACCTTCGGGCATATGTTTGGCCGCCTGGCTCCGGTATTTGGTTTAAAGGTCGAAAAGCGTTTCCCGCAGGGTTACGAGCAGCATGGCAAGGCTATCTATATCGCGAATCACCAGAACAACTACGATATGGTCACCGCGTCTAACATCGTTCAACCGCCAACCGTCACCGTCGGCAAAAAGAGTCTGCTGTGGGTGCCGTTTTTTGGTTTGCTTTACTGGTTAACGGGCAACCTGCTGATCGATCGTAATAACCGGGCAAAGGCGCACGGCACCATTGCACAGGTGGTGAAACATATTCAGAAGCGCAATATTTCTGTCTGGATGTTCCCGGAAGGTACCCGAAGCCGTGGGCGTGGGTTGCTGCCGTTCAAAACAGGGGCGTTCCACGCAGCCATCGCCGCTGGCGTGCCGATTATTCCGGTTTGTGTCTCTGGTACGTCGAATAAAATCAATCTTAACCGCCTGAAAAACGGGTTGGTGATTGTCGAAATGCTGCCCCCCATCGATACCACTGGTTACGGTAAAGATCAGATTCGTGAACTGGCCGCGCATTGCCATGAGCTGATGAAAACGAAAATCGATGAGCTGGACAAAGAAGTGGCTGAGCGCGAGGCCACAGGAAGGGTCTAATCCTTTTGCTATATTGATGCCGGGAAATGATTTCCCGCGCGGTTTATTCAGTTTTTACACGGAGCAACTATGTCACTCAGTCGGCGTCAATTTATTCAGGTATCCGGGGCTGCATTCTGCGCAGGCGCGATACCGCTGAGGGCGAACGCCGCCGGGCAGCAACCGCCGCTGCCGATACCTCCGTTAATTGAATCCCGTCGCGGGCAGCCGCTTTTCCTGACTCTTCAGCGTACGCACTGGTCATTTGCCACCGGAACGCGCGCGCAGGTCTGGGGGGTTAACGGGCGTTATCTTGGGCCGACTATCCGGGTCTGGAGCGGTGATGACGTCAAAATGATTTACAGCAACCGTCTGGCAGAAAATGTCTCTATGACGGTGAGCGGGCTGCAAGTGCCTGGGCCATTAATTGGCGGCGCCGCGCGGATGATGACTGCGAATAATGACTGGGCGCCAGTGCTGCCGATTCGCCAAAGTGCCGCCACGCTCTGGTATCACGCCAACACGCCGAACCGTACCGCACAGCAGGTTTATAATGGCCTCGCCGGAATGTGGCTGGTGGAAGATGACGTCAGTAAATCGCTGCCCATTCCGAACCACTACGGTGTGGATGATTTCCCGATTATTATCCAGGATAAACGACTGGATAATTTTGGTACGCCGGAATACAGCGAGCCAGGCAGCGGCGGCTTTGTCGGCGATACCCTGATGGTCAACGGTGCGCAAAGCCCGTTTGTCGAGGTGTCGCGCGGTTGGGTGCGTTTACGTCTGCTCAATGCCTCAAATTCTCGTCGTTATCAGTTGCAGATGAGTGACGGACGTCCCCTGCATGTGATCTCCGGCGATCAGGGGTTTTTGCCTGTTCCTGTGTCGATCAAGCAACTGGCGCTGGCGCCGGGTGAACGTCGTGAGGTGCTGGTTGATATGACCAACGGTGATGAGGTTTCTGTCACCTGCGGTGAAGCGGCTGGCATTATGGATCGTCTGCGCGGCTTTTTTGAGCCCTCCAGTATTTTGATTTCCACCCTGGTACTGACGCTGCGGCCTACCGGGCTGCTGCCACTGGTCACCGATACTTTACCGATGCGGCTTTTGCCATCGGACATCATGACCGGTACGCCTGTGCGCAGCCGCGATATTACACTGGGCAGCGATCCGGGGATCAACGGGCAACTGTGGGATCCGCAACGTATCGACATTACCGCTCAGCAGGGCTCCTGGGAGCGCTGGACAGTGCGTGCGGACATGCCGCAATCATTCCATATGGAAGGCGTACAGTTCCAGGTGCGTAACGTCAATGGCGCAATGCCGTTCCCGGAAGATCGTGGCTGGAAAGATACCGTGTGGGTTGATGGCCAGGTGGAGTTGCTGGTCTATTACGGGCAACCGTCATGGCCGCATTTCCCGTTCCAGTATGGCAGTCAGACCCTGGAGATGGCGGATCGCGGCTCGATCGGGCAGTTGCTGGTGAATCCGGCGGCCTAGTCGATATGGATGCTACTCTGTCGCCCGACGGCGTTCCCGGATGACGGCGTAAACGCCTTATCCGGGCTATATCCTCTTAGGGTTCTGAGGCGAAAACCCCACACATATTCCTTCATTTCATGTATTGATCCAGCGTATAATCCACGCCCTTTGTTTATTTTTTTGCCACTTTTTTGGAAGCAAGATGAGCGCAATATCCCTGATCCAGCCGGATCGTGACCTTTTTTCATGGCCCCAGTACTGGGCGGCCTGCTTTGGTCCGGCTCCGTTTTTACCTATGTCCCGCGATGAAATGGATCAACTCGGCTGGGATAGCTGCGACATCATTCTGGTTACCGGCGATGCGTATGTCGATCACCCGAGCTTCGGTATGGCTATCTGTGGTCGTATGCTCGAAGCCCAGGGCTTTCGCGTTGGCATCATTGCCCAGCCGGACTGGAACAGCAAAGACGACTTTATGCGTTTGGGTAAACCAAACCTGTTCTTCGGCGTGACCGCAGGCAACATGGACTCGATGATCAACCGCTATACGGCGGATCGTAAGCTGCGCCATGACGATGCCTACACCCCGGATAACGTGGCGGGTAAACGTCCGGATCGCGCGACGCTTGCGTATACCCAGCGTTGCAAAGAGGCTTGGAGAGATGTGCCGGTGATCCTCGGTGGCATTGAAGCGAGCCTGCGCCGTACCGCCCATTACGATTACTGGTCCGATACCGTGCGCCGTTCGGTGCTGGTGGACTCCAAAGCCGACATGCTGATGTTCGGTAACGGTGAACGTCCGCTGGTGGAAGTGGCGCACCGTCTGGCACAGGGCGAGCCTATCTCAGAGATTCGCGATGTCCGTAACACCGCGATCATGGTGAAAGAAGCGCTGCCGGGCTGGAGCGGCGTGGATTCACGTATTATTGATATGCCGGGTAAAATCGACCCGATTCCGCATCCCTACGGCGAAGATTTGCCGTGTGCGGACAACAAACCTGTCGAGCCGAAAAAAGCCGAAGCGAAAGCTGTCGTTGTTCAGCCACCGCGTCCGAAACCGTGGGAAAAAACCTACGTGCTGCTGCCCTCCTTTGAGAAGGTCAAAAGCGACAAAGTGCTGTATGCCCACGCTTCGCGTATTTTGCATCATGAAACCAACCCCGGCTGTGCTCGTGCACTGATGCAAAAACATGGCGATCGCTACATCTGGATTAACCCGCCGGCTATCCCGCTTTCTACCGAAGAGATGGACAGTGTTTTTGCCCTGCCGTACAAGCGTGTTCCGCATCCGGCCTACGGTAACAGCCGTATTCCGGCGTACGAAATGATCCGTTTCTCCATCAATATTATGCGCGGCTGCTTTGGTGGCTGCTCCTTCTGTTCGATCACCGAACACGAAGGGCGCATTATTCAGAGCCGTTCGGAAGATTCGATCATTAACGAGATCGAAGCAATTCGCGACACGGTTCCGGGTTTTACCGGCGTCATCTCCGATCTGGGTGGCCCAACGGCCAACATGTACATGCTGCGCTGTAAGTCGCCGCGCGCGGAACAAACCTGTCGCCGTTTGTCCTGTGTGTACCCGGATATTTGCCAGCACATGGATACCAACCATGAGCCGACGATCAATTTGTACCGCCGCGCACGCGATCTGAAAGGCATCAAAAAGATCCTGATCGCCTCCGGGGTACGTTACGACATCGCCGTAGAAGATCCGCGTTATATCAAAGAGCTGGCGACGCACCACGTGGGTGGCTATCTGAAGATTGCCCCGGAACATACCGAAGAAGGGCCGCTGTCGAAGATGATGAAACCGGGCATGGGGAGCTATGACCGTTTCAAAGAGCTATTTGATACCTTCTCGAAGCAGGCCGGTAAAGAGCAGTATTTGATCCCGTACTTTATCTCTGCTCACCCTGGTACGCGCGATGAGGATATGGTCAATCTGGCGCTGTGGCTCAAGCGCCACCGTTTCCGCCTCGACCAGGTGCAGAACTTCTATCCGTCACCGCTCGCTAACTCAACGACCATGTATTACACCGGGAAAAACCCGCTCGGTAAGATTGGTTATAAGAGTGAAGATGTGGTGGTGCCGAAGGGCGACAAACAGCGTCGTCTGCATAAAGCGCTGCTGCGTTACCACGATCCGGCGAACTGGCCGATGATCCGTCAGGCGCTGGAAGAGATGGGTAAAAAGCACCTGATTGGTTCACGTCGCGATTGTCTGGTACCGGCCCCGACGCTGGATGAAATGCGTGAAGCGCGTCGCCAGAATCGTAATACCCGTCCGGCGCTGACCAAACACACCCCGATTGTTCATCAGCGTCAGAACGGTTCCACACGCAGCGAAACCGCAAAGCGTGGCGTTGCGAAAAACGGCGCAGTGAAAAGTGATGCTGTGAAAACGGGTGCTGTGAAGAGTGGCGCGGTGAAAAGCGGCGTAATGAAAAACGATAACGCAAAAAAAGCGGTGAAGCGTAAGGCGAGCTAACGATTCACCTACCCCTTACTCTTCGGGAGAGGGGCTGTAGCCCGGATAAGGCGCTTGCGCCGCATCCGGGAACGCGCCAACGTGTCTGCCACTCTGCTAGGGAGAAGGCTGGGAAGAAGGTGTGCTGGTGACATGTTTTTCGTCCGCTTTATCGCTCAGCGCTTCCTGCTGTCGCTCGCGGTTATACTCTTTAATCCCCTGGTATAAGCTCTGGGTTTCATTGACGATGTCGTCAATCAGCCAGCGGCCGTTTTCATCCACCAGAGAGAGCGTCTGTGTAACGGTCTCCGGCCCATCGCTGAATGGGCGGAAGCGGACCACCGCGTCAACGTGCTGACTATCATGGGGCACGATATCGACCTGCTCCAGCACCAGGTTGTCATAATCCTGGCAACCGCAGATAGGATCGTAATTCAAATAGCCTACATCTCCCTCCGCCGTCAGCCTCTGATCCTCTGCGACCTCTTTCATGAGCCGGCTGGAAATCACCTGATCCTTGCCGGAAGCATCAAAAATGACCCCGGCTTGATTATCCTTATAGTGCTGATAAAGCAATTCCACGCTACGCTGAGGAGATTCACCAAACGCGGAAAAGCTGCAAATAAAAAGCAATACCAATAGTTTTCGCATAGTCGATTCTTCTTGTGGGGCACTGTACCCAGAGTAGCATTGCCTTTGTGCAGGCGTAAGTCTTCATATACGAAGAGATGTTTATCTGAATTCAAGGAGCGAGTGATGGCAACACGATTCTGGCCGGGTATCGCGCTTTTAGCGCTATTGCAAAGCGGGTGTGTGGCATACACCCAGTCTCAACCCGCACTGGAAGGCCGCCTGGTGGATAGCAGCGGAAAACCTATACCTGCGGCCACTATTACGCTGAAAAGCTATCGTCCAGGGGCCAGCACCGTAACCGATAGCAAGGGCTTCTTCGCTTTTGCAGGCGAGCATGAATGGTCGTTCTTTTTACCCGTTGGGCCAATCGACAAGATTAACCTTTCCCGCTTGCTTATCAGTGCGCAGGGGCAGCAATACGATGTGTTGCTCTCATATGGGTTGAGTGGACCTTACGGCTCGGGTCCATCGGAAGTGGGTGTACTGTGTACGCTACCTGAAACGCAACTGCCAACGGATAAAGAGGGCACAACGCCGGATATCTGCCAGCGGGTGCCGTATAAAGAAATACAGGCATCCCGCACGGCTGAGTGAGTCGGTGGAAATCAGCCCGGCACTCAGGCCGGGCTAAAAGGACTAATTAGTACAGCCCCAGCATTTTCCACCAGACAAGGCCGATGGTCATAAACACAGCCTGATTGAACAGGCTAATCAAGAACCCTGTTCGCCACCAGGTGCCTGTTGGCACGTAACCGGCGCCAAACAGAATAGGACCGCGTGCGTGGGTGTACTGCGTCAGTGAGCAATAGAGGCTACTGGTAAACGCCAGCATCAGCGCCATTGGCGCGGCGGGAATATTCAGGTGAATACCCACGCCGAGGAAGACGGCGTACAGTGCGGCGATTTGCGCATTACCGCTGGCGAAAAAGTAGTGGGTATAGAAATAGGCGGCATTCAGCAGCAACAGTACAATCACCCAACTGGTGCCGCCCATTGCGTTTCCGATGCTTTCACCAATCACGCCGCCAAACCAGGTGGTGAAGCCCAGTTTTTTCAACTGGTTCGCCATCATCAGCAGCGCCGCAAACCAGATCAGCGTATCCCAGGCCCCTTTCTCGCTTTTCACATCTTCCCAGCTCAGTACTCCGGAAAGTAACAGTACCGACAGGCCAACAAAAGATGCGGTTGTCGGGTCCACCCCCAGCGCATCGCCGAAGATCCACAGTATTAGCAGAAGCAGGACGGTGCCGAGCATCAGCCATTCGCCGCGGCTCATTTTCCCCATCAATGCCAGCTCACGCTGCGCCAGGACGGGGGCGTCCGGGGTATGTTTGATTTCGGGACGCGTTATCCAGTAAACCAGCACCGGCACGATAAGCAAGGAGACAACGCAGGGGGCCAGCGCGGCGATAAACCAGCCGCCCCAGGTCAGCGTGACGCCTGCGTTTGCCGCCAGCTTCACCGCCAGCAGGTTACCGGTATAGCCGGTCATAAACAGCGCGGCGGTGACATCGTTAACGTTGCCGATACAGGTAATAAGAAAGGTACCGATTTTGCTACGCGATTCATCTTCCGGACGAGAGTCAAAGCTGCGGGCCAGTGAGTCGGCAATCGGGTAGATGACCCCACCGCAACGCGCGGTATTACTTGGCATGGCGGGGGAGAGGATCAGATCGGCAAACGCCAGACCATATGCCAGCCCAAGCGTGCGCTTACCGAGCAGGCGGATCATTTGTAGTGCGATGCGTCGACCAAGCCCGGTTTTGATAAAACCACGAGCGATCATAAAGGCGACGACGATAAGCCAGATAAGTGAACTGTTCAGCTCGCTTAATGCCGTGAGGATAGCGCCATTAGCGGTTTTATCACCCGCAGCGTAGGTGAGGGCGAACACGGTAATACCGATGATGCCGACAGCGCCAATAGGCAGCACTTTCGCGACGATCGAGGCAATGGTTGCGACAAAGACAATAGCTGAATGCCAGGCCTGGGCGCTGAGTCCTTCCGGAGGGGCTATTTGCCAGAGGCCGGTGGCGATAGCAACGATAATAATTAAAGGGAGCCATCGGACTCCTGACGTGGTTTTTTCGGCCATAAAGTCATCCCTATTCATGGTGTAAATAAAACATCGCGAATAAATAATCATTACAAGTGATTATGTGGTTTCAGCATAAATTATGCTGCGCTACAAATGTGAACAAATACACAATAAGAATAGGGTTAAATTGTTTCTTGATGTTTCTGATTTCAGAGAAAAAAAAGCCCGGCATGGAGGCCGGGCGGGTGGAGAGTAAAAGGCATTAGCCGCCGAACTGATCCGGGTCAGGGCCAAGACGTTTACCCTGATCGAGTTTAGCGATCTCGGCCAGCTCGTCTTTATCGAGACGGAAATCCCAGACGTCAAAGTTTTCGGCAATGCGCGCCGGAGTGACGGATTTCGGGATCACAACCAGACCGCAGTCCAGATGCCAGCGAATCACAATCTGTGCGGGGGTCTTGCCGTATTTATCCGCCAGCTCGCGGATAATTTTCTGGTCAAATACCCCTTCGCCGCCCTGTGCCAGAGGGCTCCAGGATTCGGTCTGGATTTTGTGCGTGGCGTTCCAGGCATGCAACTGGCGCTGCTGCAAAAGAGGGTGCAGTTCAATCTGGTTGATAACCGGGGTCACGTTCGTCTCATCAATTAGCTTTTGCAGATGATGAATCTGGAAATTACATACCCCAATGCTCTTCACCAGCCCCTGTTCCTGGAGTTTGATCATTCCTTTCCAGGCTTCAACATAGTGATCGATAGCCGGAACCGGCCAGTGCATCAGGTAGAGATCAACATAATCGAGCTGCAGTTTATCGAGGCTTTCTTGCAATGCTTCCTGTGGGCGTTTCTGATCGTCATTCCACAGTTTTGTGGTAATAAACAGGTCTTCACGCGCAACGCCTGCACTTTTTAATGCCGTGCCGACGCCGTCTTCATTTTTATACGCGGCAGCGGTATCAATAGAGCGATAGCCCACTTCCAGCGCCTTGTGAATGGCGGAAACCACTTCCTCATTGCCCGCTTTCCACACGCCAAGACCCAGCTGCGGCATCAGGTTGCCGTCCGAAAGCTTAATCACGGTTGGATGTGTCATGCATTCCTCCTGTATGAGCTTACCGGGACAAGTCCCGGTAAGGTTGTGTGCATTAAGTCTGGACGAAAAGTCCAAAAACGAAAGGCAGCGGAGTAAAAAGCTTAGCGTGCCGCTTCGTAAATGCGACGGCTGACTTCAAGAGTAATATCCTGATGTTCACCGAGTTTTGTCATGCCATGTTCTTCCAGTTTTGCCAGCAATGCAGGGATAGAACTGCCGTCCAGACCGTAACCGGACAGACGCGTCGGCACACCCATCTGCTCAAAGAAACCACGGGTTGCTTCGATAGCGGCATCGATACGACTGTCTTCAGAACCTTCCGTGATATTCCAGACACGTTCTGCATATTGCAGCAGTTTGGCGCGCTTGGTGTCGCGTTTCTCATTCCACAGGGCAGGGAGCACTATCGCCAGCGTCTGGGCATGATCAAGACCGTGCATTGCCGTCAGCTCATGGCCGAGCATATGGGTCGCCCAGTCTTGCGGCACCCCCGCACCAATCAGGCCGTTTAGCGCCTGGGTGGCCGCCCACATGACGTTGGCGCGGACATCATAGTTTTCCGGTTCTTTCAGCGCCTTCGGACCTTCTTCAATCAGCGTCAACAGAATGCCTTCAGCGAAACGATCCTGGATTTTGCCGTTTACCGGGTACGTGACATATTGCTCGACGGTATGCACGAAGGCGTCCACAACACCGTTAGCGACCTGGCGCGGTGGCAGAGTGTAGGTGTAAACCGGATCCAGCACGGCAAAAATCGGCTGAACGTGTTCAGACATAAACGCTTGTTTATCGCCAGTGGTTTTACGGGAGATAACCGCGCCTTTGTTGGATTCGGAGCCGGTTGCCGGCAGCGTCAGCACGGAACCCATCGGGATTGCGCTGGTGATTTTGCTGCCGTAGGTTTGCAGAATTTCCCACGGATCTACGCCTTCTGCGTAATGCGCCGCTGCAGCGATGAATTTGGTGCCATCCAGCACTGAGCCGCCGCCGACCGCCAGCAGGAAGGTAATTTTTTCATCCTGCGCGATTTTGACGGCTTTCATCAGAGTTTCGTAAGACGGATTGGGTTCGATACCGCTGAATTCCCGCACATCCAGACCTTCCAGCGCGCTATACACCTGATCCAGCACACCGTTTTTCTTCACGCTACCGCCACCGTAGGTAATCAGGACGCGAGCGTCTGCCGGGATTTGTTCACGCAAATTGGCAATCGCGCCTTTACCAAACAGGATGCGGGTAGGGGTATGGAGATTAAAGTTGTTCATTGCTCGTTCCCTTTATGTGGGTGATAGATGAGCAGGCAGTATGCTGCCCGATGGCAATAATTGTGGCCGTGGTGGGCTTACCTCTCAATGCACATTTCTGCCGATGTCTTGCCTGTTTCTCCAGCTTGCTGGAGAAACCGCACAAAAGATTGCACACTGTAGCGGTCGAAAAACAGTGAAGGAGCGGCGAGCTATGAACCGTGACGAGATTTGCCAGGCGCTAACGCATAAAGTAAAACTACTGAAAAATAATGAAAACTATCTCAGTACGCTGCTTCCGGATATCCGTTTACTTTACGGTACTGAACCGGGAACCCGCACGCCGGTGATGTATCAACCGGGGATCGTTTTTCTCTTCTCCGGCCATAAGATTGGTTATATCAACGAGCGTGTATTTCGCTATGATACCAATGAATATTTACTGCTTACCGTACCCTTACCCTTTGAGTGTGAGACCTATGCAACGCCGGAGGTTCCGCTGGCGGGGTTACGCCTTAACGTCGACATTCTGCAGCTACAGGAACTGCTGATGGATATTGGCGAAGATGAATCTTTCCAGCCTGCGATGGCGGCAAGCGGCATCAACTCTGCCACGCTGTCCGAAGAGATCCTGTGTGCGGCGGAGCGTTTACTCGACGTGATGGAACGCCCGCTGGATGCCCGTATTCTGGGAAAACAGATCATTCGCGAGCTGCTCTATCACGTGCTCACTGGACCGCGTGGCGGCGCACTGCTGGCGCTGGTTAGCCGCCAGACCCATTTCAGCTTAATCAGCCGGGTGCTGAAACGCATTGAGAGCCAATACACGGAAAACCTGAGCGTCGACGAACTGGCGGCGGAAGCCAATATGAGCGTCTCTGCGTTTCACCATAACTTTAAGTCGGTGACCAGCACCTCGCCGTTGCAGTACCTTAAAAGCTACCGTCTGCACAAAGCGCGAATGATGATGATCCATGATGGTATGAAAGCCAGTGCTGCGGCCATTCGTGTGGGGTATGAGAGCCCGTCGCAATTCAGCCGCGAGTTTAAACGCTATTTTGGCGTCACGCCGGGGGAAGATGCTGCGAGAATTCGCATGATGCAAGCAGGATGATTTTCCTTCTCCTTTTGAGAGAAGGAAAAAGGAAAGGTATCAGGCGCTGCAGTATTTTTTCTTAATCACGACGGCCAGCGTACCCACCAGCCCGGCGACCAGCAGGAAAAGCGGCAGAATCATCAGGAATGTCATCACCTGATCTTCATGGCGCTTAACGAAGGGGATCATGCTAATGGCATAGCCCAGCGTGGTGATCATGCCGACCCACAGCAGGCCACTGAGCCAGTTGAAAAGCTGAAAGCGGCGGCTGGACAAGCCTGAAATGCCGGCCATGGTTGGCAACAGAGTACGCACGAAAGCCAGGAAACGCCCGGCCAGCAGCGCCAGCAAACCGTGACGGTCAAACATGCAGGTTGCGCGCTGGTGATATTTCTCCGGCAACTGCGCCAGCCAGCTCTTCACCACTCGCGTATTCCCCAGCCAACGTCCCTGCAGATAGCTTAACCAGCAGCCCAGACTAGCGGCAGACGTCAGGATCAGGAGTGTCGACAGGTAGTCCATGCAACCACGCGCCACCAGTGCGCCAGCCAATAAAAGCAAACTGTCCCCAGGTAAAAACGAGGCCGGAAGCAATCCGTTTTCTAAAAAGAGTGTGGCAAACATCACGAAATAGACGACGCCAACAATATGTGGGTTCGCCAGCGCTGCAAAGTCGTGGTGCCAGAGCGCAGCGATAATGTCTTGAATTACAGCCATGGACTTTCCTGTGGTACCGCTTAGAGAAGGCTATTGTACCTGCTTATCGCCCGAAACACCTTGATCCCAGACGCAATTAATACAGAGTATTCTGCTAGCGTAATCAGAATTTTCAACCAGCAGTTAACAATTTAAACGATACGCTGGAAACCTGCGGCCAAATCTTCAATTAAATCATCAACATCTTCCAGACCAATATGAACACGAATCAGAGTACCGCTAAAATCCACGCCGCCATCAGGACGAATAGCCGCGATCTGTTCCGGTTGATTTGCCAGAATTAATGATTCATACCCACCCCAGGAGTAGGCCATGCTGAACAATGAGAAATTATCGAGATAGGCCGCCAGCTCTTCAATGTTAAGACGCTTGTTCAGAATGAAGGAAAACAGGCCGCTGCTACCGCTAAAATCGCGCTTCCAGAACTCATGACCTTTGCTCCCGGGCAGCGCCGGATGGTTAACCTGCGCGACTTGCGGGTGTGAAGCCAGCCACTTCGCGATTTTCAGACTGCTTTCATGATGCTGACGCAGACGTACGCCAAGGGTACGCAGGCCACGGCTGGTCATATACGCCGTATCCGCATCGACCATTTGCCCCATCAGATAGGCATTCTCACGCAGTTGATCCCAACAACGGGCGTTGGAAACCGCGGTGCCGATCATCCCATCAGAGTGGCCAATCAGGTATTTGGTGGCGGCCTGAATAGAAATATCGATATCGAATTCAAGGGCTTTAAAGAGAATGCCTGCCGCCCAGGTATTGTCGATCATAATGATCGCCTCTGGCGCAACGCTTCGGACCGCCTGCACAATTGCCGGTACGTCATGAACTTCCATGGTGATGGAGCCAGGGGATTCGAGGAACACGATTTTCGTATTGGGCTGAATCAGACGCACAATGCTTGAGCCGATCATCGGGTCAAACCAACTGGTGGTCACGCCGAGCTTGGTGAGGATCTTCGTACAAAAATCCTGGCTTGGTTCATAGGCGCTATTGGTCATCAGGATATGGTCGCCCTGTTCTACAAACGCCAGAATGGTATTTGCCACTGCCGCGGCGCCACACGGGAAAAGGGCACATCCCGCGCCGCCTTCCAGCTCACACATGGCGTCCTGTAACGAGAAATGGGTCAGCGTGCCGCGACGCCCGTAAAAAAGCTCGCCTTTTGCGCGATTACGCGTGGCCTGCTTTTTCGCTTCGACAGTGTCGAAAACCAGGGAGGAAGCCCGTTGAATGACACTATTCACCGAACCCTGCGTGTATTTCTTGCTGCGCCCCGCGTTCACCAGAGCGGTATCAATATGCTTCGCCGTCATGTTCGCCTAACCTGTTTTTATACGTCTGGATGTCCAGACTACCATGAATGCCAGACGATGCATCGGTGCCTGTTCTGATAAAGCATAAAATTTTATGAATATTCGGCGATGAAACTTTTTTACTGCGTGAGCGCAAGGAAAAAGCGGGAATATTGCGGCAGTATGTAAATACTAATGAGAACTACTATCAATTCGACGATGTTTTGATATTATTATGCTCAGATTTTGTGATATGCGTCGTGGAGATACACAGTGGGTAATAATTTGATGCAGGCGGATCTTTCCGTTTGGGGTATGTATCAACATGCCGACATCGTAGTAAAAATTGTGATGATCGGGTTGATTCTGGCATCAGTGGTCACCTGGGCAATCTTCTTTAGTAAAAGTGCTGAGATGATTGCGCATAAACGCCGTCTTAAACGTGAACAGCAATTGCTGGCTGATGCCCGTTCGCTGGATCAGGCCAGTGACATCGCCTCCGCTTTCCATGCCAGAAGCCTCAGCACGCAGTTAATTAACGAAGCCCAAAATGAGCTGGAGTTGTCCGCGGGTAGCGAAGATAACGAAGGTATTAAAGAGCGCACGGGTTTCCGCCTTGAGCGTCGCGTTGCCGCTACGGGCCGTCATATGGGCCGTGGTAATGGTTATCTTGCGACGATTGGCGCTATTTCCCCGTTCGTGGGGCTGTTTGGCACCGTATGGGGCATCATGAACAGCTTCATTGGTATTGCCCAGACGCAGACCACTAACCTTGCCGTGGTTGCACCGGGTATCGCGGAAGCGTTGCTGGCCACAGCGATCGGTCTGGTGGCGGCAATTCCTGCCGTGGTTATCTATAACATCTTCGCCCGCATGATCGGCGGTTATAAAGCGACGCTGGGTGATGTTGCCGCACAGGTTCTGCTGCTGCAAAGCCGCGATCTGGATCTGGCTGCCAGCGCCGCAGCAAAACCCGTTCACGCCGCCCAGAAACTACGAGTAGGTTGATGCCCCATGGCAATGCGTCTTAACGAAAACCTCGACGATAACGGCGAAATGCACGAAATCAACGTAACGCCGTTTATCGACGTTATGCTGGTTCTGCTGATTATCTTCATGGTGGCTGCGCCGCTTGCAACGGTAGATGTGAAAGTTAATCTGCCGGCTTCCACCAGTCAGCCGCAGCCGCGTCCGGAAAAACCCATTTACCTGTCCGTCAAAGCGGATAACAGCATGTTCATTGGTAACGATCCGGTGACTGACGAAACGATGGTGACTCAGCTTGATGCCCTCACCGAAGGGAAGAAAGACACGACGGTCTTCTTCCGTGCGGATAAGACTGTTGATTACGAAACCATCATGAAGGTGATGGATACTCTGCATCGCGCGGGCTATCTCAAAATTGGCCTGGTCGGCGAAGAGGTTGCAGCCGCGAAGTAACCTTCGCGTTTGCTTATTAAGGCTGGCCTGCGGGTCGGCCTTTTTGTTTTCAGGGCCCGCTCAGCCGACGATATAACACCTTATTTTAGGGGATGTTAACCTGAGAATGCGTAAACCAATACAGTGGGAATGATTCAGTGAATAGTCAAATCGGGTGAATAATTATTGATAATAAGGGGAGGGATAATAAGGTTATTTCAGTGCTTGCGCAGGCTCTGACGTGAGGGGCGTTGCAGCGTCTTCTGGCGCAGGTTTTTCCTCAGGCGCAACGGTCGTCACAACCGCGGTGCGGTATTCTTCATCGGCAAGCTTACGGCTGATGCGCAGGGTTGCTGTCTCTCTGGCAAGGATATGCTGGTAATTGGCTTCCAGCCTGGCCATTATCTTTTCCAGCAGTTCAGGGCGCTCCTCCACGATAGCGTTTATGGTCGCACCATAGATCTCTTCTTTTACCTGAAAGGCATAGATTTCCCGGCGATTTTGCCACTTTAGTCGTACAAGGGCTGCAGGGATAGAGATGAGCTCATGGGCAATGCGCTGTATGGTGGCGTTCTTACTTTGAATCAGTGCATCAATATTTTGCTTTAAGATAAATTCGTCGCTGGGTTGATTGTCTAAAGTCAAATAAACGTCGTTATTATCTATTTTCTCCACGTCATTCATCCCCTAGCTTATAAAACAAAGGCGTATCTTTTTCGCGGGTAATGAGATTAAGCCAAATTTCATTTCCTGCTTCATTAATTTGTTTGGTCTTTTCGGAAATTATTTGGCTTAATGTCTGGGCATCAATCTCGCCTTCGGCTTGCAAATCGTTCAGCAGGCGGGCAAAAGTTTCGATTTTTACCACACGATATAATCGATCTTTTATATGACGATCGCGCTCCTCAAGCAACATATTCCGTGACTGACCGGTACGATTGGCATTCGCTAATATATCGCTGGCGTAATCAGAGAGCGTTCTTTTTCCCTGAGTTAAATTAGTGTCTTTTTCTGCTTCTCCCGGTTCTGTTTCCGTAACAGAAATGTGAAATCGAGCCGGGACAAGATTCTCGGGGAGCATTTCTAATATCCTTTAATATCAATAAGGTAGGAGAAGTTCAGGCGTGAGGTTCGTTGACAATATCATGGCGCACTTTTAAAATCAAAAAAAATGGAGCCTGCATATGAACAGTATTTATTATTCTGTTGTCATTTTATTGCTGTTAACGGGCGGCGTACTTTTATTGATGCGCGAGAACAATAAAAAGCCGTCCATAGCTGAAACTGAAACGTTGGCGCCGCAAGCTAAGCCTCTGTCCAAAGAGGAGGGCGAAGACCATTTCGCAATGCTAATGAATGCCATTACCCCGGTGTGGTACTGGCGTGTAAATCATGAATATATCGATTTTCTTCATGCGACGATTAAACGCATGAACATGGCGGAGATAAATAGCGTTCCCGGGTTATTTGAGGCGCAGCGCCGTTGCAGCGATCTCAATTCTGCCGTCTACAAGTATTATGACAATATTAAAAAGCGCTGTTTAAACGGCGAAAAAGTGATGCACTCTGACCTTGATGTGTTGAACCTGCGCCAGTGTTTTCGCGAGTTCAGCATGGAGGCCTACCCGGAACTGGTCGTGCTGGTATGGCCGGAATATCAGCGCCCGGAGATAGACCCGGCACAGGTGTAACCTGTCGTGACGCTCCACTGCTGCCGGAGCAGCAGTGGAGCAGGCGAATCAATATTTCGCGTGGTGTTTAAAGCGGAAATCTTCCATAAAACCGGTCAGTTTTTCTACCGCACCGAGCGTCAGCGCGTTATAGATTGAGGCGCGTACGCCGCCAATCGCGCGGTGACCGCCAAGGCCGGAGAATCCAGCGGCTGTCGCTTCATTCAGGAACAACGCTTCCAGCTCTTTCGTCGGCAAATTGAACGCAACATTCATATCAGAACGGAAAGCCGCTTCACCCCATGGGCGGAAGAAATCATTGCTGCCGTCAATCAGGCCATACAGCAATTTCGCTTTTTGCTGGTTGATTTGAGCCATGTTTTCCAGCCCACCGACGTCATTGAGCAGCCAGCGTGTGACCAGCAGTACAACATAAATTGCGAAGACCGGCGGGGTGTTGAAGTTCGAGTGTGACTCAACCTGACGGCGATAGTCCAGGAATGACGGCAGGTTATCCGGGGCGTTTTGTACCACGCTGTCACGAACCAGTACGATGGTAACGCCTGCCGGACCAATGTTTTTCTGCGCATGGGCGTAAATCAGCGAGAATTTATCGGCCTCACACGGCTTAGACAAAAAGTCAGAAGACATGTCACAGACGCGCGGCACGTCGTCGCGGCCCAGAATACGATTGAACTGCAGACCTTCTACCGTCTCGTTGGAGACATAGTGAATGTACGGAGCGTCCGGCGAAAAATCTAACTCTTCATCGGTCGGCAAACGACGATACCCATGTTCCTCACCGCTCCAGATGACGCGAACCGGGCCTTCACGCATGGCCTCGGTCACCACTTTACGGCTCCAGTAGCCGGTATCAAAATATTCTGCCGGGTGTTTTTTCCCCCGCAGCATGGTCATCGGGACCATAGAGAACTGCTGTGTCGCACCACCCTGCAGGAACAGGATATGGTAGTTGGAAGGCAGGCCCAACAGCGTGCGGATATTGTTTTCGGTTTCACGCACCACATTTTCAAACCAGTCTGAACGGTGGCTGATACCAAGAATGGACAGCCCCGCCTCAGGGACATTAATGATCGCCTGTTGGACCTGGTTTAATACCACCTCGGGCAGCGCGCCCGGGCCGCCGGAGAAGTTCAGTGCGTTATTCGGATTCAATGACATGTTCATACCTGTGTAGCATAAATGGGTTAGAGCGTTTTACCGGCCCGTTGTAACAACATTTCCCGCATAGCAGTTTTGACTTTATGCATATGAATCTGCTTGTTGGGAAACATCACTTCGTCGTCCATGGCGTGCACGACCATCGCCGGATCGATTTCAAAAATCAGCAGTTCGCCGTTCTGCGTCTCGGCACAATCGATACCGATGTACTCAAGGCCTGTGCGCTGGCTAATTGCGTCCAGCGCATCATGGTGGCGTGCGGCAAAATCAGCGAATTCGTTCAGGAAGCGGGCTTCCTGAGCGCGTTTGTTTTCGTCTTCGTACATCCCTGCGTTGACGTAATGGATCATCCAGTTGGACGACACGCCCATATGGCAGGCATACGCTTTGCCGTCGATTAGCACCAGGCGCATTTTGCGAAACAGACCGTCGTCACCGCTGTAATCCACGAAACGGGACAAGAAAAACGTATCCTCGTCGTTCTGCTGCAGATAGGACGCGACGGCCTCACGGTTATCCACTTTTTGTAGACCGTGACCACCATGGCTGCCGACCGGGCGCAGAATAATCGGGAAGGCGTGATCGTCGGCGATATCGGAGACGGACTTCTCTCCCGCTGCCACAGACTGCAGAGACTGGCGGCTGATATGCAGCGCCGGACAGATCACCAGACCGGGCACATTTTGCAGCAGGATACTGGCGTTGTGGCGTTCAGAATTGGGGACGTTTTGAGGTGGATTCAGGACCGGCGTAGGCCAGTCGCGCAGAACATTCTCCAGGCGCTGCAAAACGGCACTTTGTTCGTCGCTGGCACCAATCGCCACCATCACCAGATCGTGTTCCGGCACGGGTGACGTCAACGGATGCGGCGCAGTGGGATCGACATAGTAATTGATGAGATCGATGTCGCTATCTTCAAGCAGGCAGTCGAGCGGAATATTGGCCGAAAGATTACCCGGCACCATCAGCATCAGTACACGCAGTTTCGTTGGCTGACGCGCATGCCAGTGGTAAACGCGTTGCATCTGCAGCGCCTGGTTTTGAATTTGCAGACCTAACTCTTCATGTTTCAGGCTCATCATGGCCGTGGCAAGGTTCATCCACAGGGTCGCATCTTCCGGTGCTTTTTCCGCAAGGGCGATCATTTCTTGTGCCATAGAGGAGAAGTCAATACCTGCGATGCTCATACGTAAAAACGGCGCCATTCCCAGGAATGGCAACGATTGAGCTTCCGGCTCTGACGTTAACGACATACTGAGTGCCTCTGGTTATACAGTCGATATGACTTATGATGCTATAAATGACCAGATGGCAATGCGGTGATTAGCGGGGATAAAAAGCGGGATAACGGGAGTTACCCTCGGAAAGTGCGTCATTGCTGGGGTAAATAGTGCGAATTTTTCTATGAAATGCCGATAAACCACCTGAATGGTAATAAAAGAAGGGGGAACTGCGCCCCCATCATTTTTACTTATCGGAGGAGGCGTGCCAGAGGTTGAGTTCACCGTCGGCAACATGCTTATCGATCTGCGCCAGTTCGTGTTCACTGAATGTCAGATTGTTTAGCGCCAGCACGTTTTCTTCCAGTTGCTCCGGACGGCTTGCGCCGATCAACACGGAGGTGACACGGTCGTCTTTCAGCAGCCAGCTCAGCGCCATCTGCGCCATGGATTGCCCACGAGCGGTGGCCATCTCATTGAGCAGCCGCAGGCTGCTGAGGTTGGCTTCGGTCAGCATTTTTTCCGACAGGCCGCGAACCTTCTTCCCTTCTTTCTGCATCCGCGAACCTTCCGGGATCCCGTTAAGGTATTTTCCGGTCAGCAATCCCTGTGCCAGCGGGGTAAAGGCGATGCAGCCAACGCCGTTGGCGTCGAGCGTATCCAGTAAGCCGGTTTTATCGACCCAGCGGTTAAGCAAGTTGTAAGAAGGCTGATGGATCAACAGGGGAATCTTCCACTCGCGCAGCAGCGCTACCATTGTCTGGGTTCGCGGCGTTGAATAAGAGGAGATACCGACATAGAGCGCTTTGCCGCTCTGTACGGCCTGGGCCAGCGCAGCGGCGGTCTCTTCCATCGGCGTATTCTCATCGACACGGTGCGAATAGAAGATATCGACGTAGTCCAGCCCCATGCGTTTCAGGCTTTGATCGAGGCTGGCGAGTAAGTACTTACGGGAGCCGCCGGAACCGTAAGGGCCGGGCCACATGTCATATCCTGCTTTGGTGGATATGATCAACTCATCGCGGTAAGCGGTGAAATCTTCACGCAGCAAACGCCCAAAGTTTTCTTCCGCGCTACCCGGAGGCGGACCGTAGTTATTGGCTAAATCAAAATGGGTGATGCCTAAATCGAAGGCTTTACGTAACAGAGCACGCTGGGAATCAAGGGCTTGAACATGGCCGAAGCTATGCCACAAACCCAGCGACAGTGCGGGCAGGCGCAGGCCGCTTTTACCGCAGTAACGATACTGCATCTGCTCATAGCGAGCAGGGTTGGCAAACCAGGGCATGATGTCTCCTTTCTTGTAGATGTAGGGTCAAAACAGTGTTTTTATTCTATAACGGTTCTGGTGGCGTGCTCTCGGCGGGATAAAAAAATCTCTTCGCTAGCGTTCTTCTCTCTAATGATAACATCGCGCGATTATTCGCTTTATGGGGTTATCAGGTGCTGAAATAGATTGTCGACACTGAACTCCGACGAAGGGGCTCTGGGCGTTGAGGTTATATTGTGTTTAAGACGTTACGGCAAGGTAAAATAGGCTTGCGCAAATGCTTCATATCGACAGTGCTGTCGGCGATGCGGCATGCGAGCTTTTCCGGAAGATGCGCAAATTTTCTGAGAAAATTCTTAGGTTATGACGTTCGTGCACCGTTGTTGCTATGAGACGGAAAAACGATAAATTATATTTATTGAATATGATCGAAATAACAGTTGGCTTTCCACGCTTCCCGTCATCCTGCCTGCGCAGTGTCACTTTCAAAGCAATGCGCTGTTCCATTTATCGCATTTTAATCAGAAGGTTACCATTCTCTCTGGACGTCACGGTGGAGACCGCCTTTTGTCACCATTACGGGTAACAAAAAACGCATTAACATTACAAATGGCATGGTTATTGTTTCTTTGATTTTATTTATGGCAGCATGGTTAATATTTATTTTTGTATTTTATTATGATTCTTACATCTTTGTTTTAAATTTGAATGCGGTGTCGGTATGTTGTTATTTCATTTATTGGGTGTCTTTTTTTGTTTATTTATAATGTTTTTCTCAGATCTTTTTTAATTTTTGTTTTATTTATAAAAAACGTTTTGTATTTTTACTTTAATTACGGATGTAATAACTCATCAATAAATTTCTCTCATAATATAAAGCAGTTACATATAGTTTAGTTAGGTTGCTAACCTTAAAAATCGAATGATAAACCGCGCCTTGTTTTCAAAAAATAACATCCATAAGTGAAGGTAAACCACGATGGGATATGGACAAATATTGCCCATTTTGTGATCAATTTTTTACTTTGAACCATACAAATTCCCTAAATGTTGCCGATAAAGGAATTAACTCTCAATTCCGAGTAAGCATGTCCTTTCACTGCAAGGAAATAATTATGCGTATGCTTCAAAACTTTACTATCCGAATCGTCATGCTGGTGATCCTGGGCATTTTTGGCCTGTTGTGGTCCGGCGTCGGTTTGTATAGCGTTTTCTCTCTTTCAAAAGTGGCTGATGGCAATGAAGTTGATCGCCAGCTTGTGTCACAGATGACGTTGCTTAGCCAGGGCAATGACCAGTATTTCCGTTTTGTTACGCGCCTTAGTCGTGCGATGGAGGCAAAAAGCGCAGGCGGTGCAGTCGATTTTGGTCCTGCACAGCAGTCGCTTGAGAGCATGGCGAAAAAACTCACCGAGTTTAAAGCTATCTCTCCAGGACCTATGGATCCCAAGGTATCAGAGCAGGTAATCGCTGCCTGGCAGGCACTGCTTGATCAGGGCATCACACCGCAGATGCAGGCGGCCCAACAAGGGTCGGTTGAAGCCTATCGTCAGCAGGCAAACACCGTGACCCCTGCATTGAGTCGGGCATTTGGCGCAACCACTGACAGCTTTAATAAAGCGGCAGGTGTTAGTCTTGACGAAACCCGTGTGATGGTTGACAGCCAGACCCACATCACCCGTGCGATTATTATCGTGGCAATGGTGCTGGGGTTACTGATTCTGCTATTCACCGACCGCTACCTGGTGACGATGCTGGTGAGACCGTTGGATGCCATTCGTGATCACTTCACGAAAATGGCGCAGGGTGACCTTAGCCAGCCAATCCCGGATTTTGGCCGCAATTGCGTAGGACGTGTCGTGCCCTTGCTGCGTGCGACTCAGGATAGCCTGCGAGATGCGGTCAGCTCTATCCGTAACGGTAGTGAGAATATCTGGCGCGGCGCGACCGAGATTTCCAGCGGCAACAATGATCTCTCTTCCCGTACCGAAGAGCAGGCGGCAGCGCTGGAACAGACAGCAGCCAGCATGGAACAACTGACGGCAACGGTGAAACTGAACGCCGATAACGCCAGCCAGGCAAGTGAATTGGCCGATGTCGCCTCCTCAACGGCGAGTAAGGGCGGCGCGCTGGTAGAGGAGGTCATCAGCACAATGGATGGCATCTCTCAAAGCTCGAAGAAAATTGCGGAAATCACTACGGTCATTAATAGCATCGCCTTCCAGACCAATATCCTGGCACTTAACGCCGCTGTTGAAGCTGCTCGTGCGGGTGAGCAGGGGCGTGGCTTTGCGGTTGTTGCAGGCGAAGTGCGTAACCTGGCCAGCCGAAGCGCGGGCGCGGCGAAAGAGATCGAATCGCTTATCGCGGACTCCGTTACCCGCGTGGAGAAAGGCGCCAAACTGGTCAATGACACCGGCACTACGATGGAAGGCATTCTGCGTGCGGTTACCGAAGTGACCACCATCATGAAACAGATTGCTGCCGCATCCGCGGAGCAGAGCAAAGGCATTTCGCAGGTAGGCGTCGCGATTACTCAGATGGATAGCGTCACCCAGCAGAACGCCTCGCTGGTAGAAGAAATTTCTGCTGCAGCGGCGGCGCTTGAGGTACAAACAGAAGAGTTGCAGCGTTCTGTACAACAGTTCCGTTTGTCTGCTAATGAGCAGGTCAATGTCGCGGCGCCGACAGCAGTGAAAACACCTGCCTTGCGCGGTACGGCTAAGAAAGCCGCTTCTTCGTCAGATGAATGGGTCGCGTTTTAAATAACACTGTTACTGCTCAAAATATCGCTATATAGTTATGTATATATCGGTTGAGGGCAGTAAGAATGGAAAACCATTTTGGCAAAGGGTTGATGGCAGGGCTTAAGGCAACACAGGCGGATGAAGCCAGTAGGGTCGCGCGTTTTTGTTCTGACTATAAACGCGGTTTTGTGCTCGGTTTTTCGCATCGTATGTTCGAAAAAACCGGTGACAGGCAATTGAGTGCCTGGGAGGCTGGCGTGCTGACGCGCCGCTATGGGCTGGATAAAGAGATGATCATGGATTTTTTCCGTGAGAGCCATTCCGGCACGGCGATGCGTTTTTTTATGGCTGGCTACCGGGCCGAACGCTAAGCATACCGGAACCGTTTTTACCCTTTTAGAAAGCCACTCTTCTGCGTGGCTTTCTTCGTTTTTATGCCCTGTGTAAACACCCTGTACTTTGTGACATACCACGCTGATATTGAATGTTTCGTTCGTATAGACACACTTTTTGTATGATTACTTGATCGCACGCGCACACCCATTGCTTAAATCCAGTGTAAAAACAGGGCTAATTTTTGGCAAAGGAATGACAATGCATGGCCGACGAAATTCCTCAACTGACTTCTTTTACCTCCTGCGGCATTAATCGTCGCGATTTTATGAAGCTTTGTACCGCACTGGCAGCCACGATGGGGCTTAGCAGCACTGCTGCTGCAAAGATGGCGCAAGCCGTCACCCAGAGCAGGCGCCCGCCCGTGGTCTGGATTGGCGCACAGGAGTGTACTGGGTGTACTGAATCGCTGCTTCGCGCAACGCATCCCACCGTTGAAAACCTCGTGCTGGAAACCATCTCGCTGGAGTACCACGAAGTACTGAGCGCCGCGTTTGGTCACCAGGTCGAAGAGAATAAACACCACGCTCTGGAAACCTATAAAGGACAGTACGTTCTGGTGGTAGACGGTTCGATTCCGCTTAAAGATAACGGCATTTATTGCATGGTGGCGGGCGAACCGATTATCGACCATATCCGTAAAGCGGCAGAAAATGCCGCGGCGATTATCGCGATTGGTTCCTGTTCTGCATGGGGCGGTGTGGCCGCAGCCGGGGTTAACCCCACCGGGGCGGTGGGCCTGCAAGAGGTGCTCCCAGGCAAAACGGTGATTAACATTCCAGGCTGCCCGCCAAACCCACACAATTTCCTCGCCACGGTGGCGCACATTATTACCTTTGGCAAACCGCCGAAGCTTGATGCGAAAAACCGTCCGCTCTTTGCCTATGGCCGCCTGATTCACGAGCATTGCGAGCGGCGTCCCCATTTCGACGCCGGACGCTTCGCCAAAGAGTTTGGCGATGACGGGCATCGTGAAGGCTGGTGCCTCTACCATTTGGGATGTAAAGGTCCTGAAACCTGGGGCAACTGTTCAACGCTGCAATTCTGCGACGTGGGCGGTGTCTGGCCGGTTTCCATTGGTCACCCTTGCTATGGCTGTAACGAAGAGGGCGTTGGCTTCCACAAAGGCATCCACCAACTGGCGCATGTTGAAAACACCACGCCTCGCGTTGATAAGCCACAGGTGAACAGCAAAGAAGGCGGCGTGATGTCGGCTTCCGCTGTCGGTCTGCTGGGTGGTGTGGTGGGATTACTGGCAGGCGTAGGGGTAATGACGGTGCGCGAGCTGGGCCGCCAGCAAAAGAAAAACAACGCTGACTCACAGGGAGAGTGACCGTGAACAGACGTAACTTTCTGAAGGTGGCCTCCGGCGGAGCGCTACTGGCGGGGGGAGCACTACCCGTTTCCGCCGCTGTGCATAACCGCCCGGCGATACCGGGCGCGTGGGGAATGCTCTACGACTCCACCCTGTGTGTCGGTTGCCAGGCGTGCGTCACCCGCTGTCAGGATATCAACTTCCCGGCACGTAACCCACAGGGCGAACAGACCTGGTCGAATAATGCCAAACTCACCCCCTATACCAACAATATTATCCAGGTGTGGCGTAGCGGTACGGCGCAGCATAAAGATCAGCCGACAGACGGTTATGCCTACATCAAAAAACAGTGCATGCACTGCGTTGACCCGAACTGTGTTTCTGTCTGTCCGGTTTCGGCCCTGAAAAAAGATCCCAAAACCGGCATCGTCCATTACGACGCCAGCGTCTGTACCGGTTGCCGCTATTGCATGGTTGCCTGTCCCTACAACGTGCCGAAGTACGATTACAACAACCCCTTCGGCGCGCTGCATAAATGTGAGCTCTGTAATCAGGCGGGCGTGGAGCGGCTCAACAAAGGGGGGCTGCCGGGGTGTGTCGAAGTCTGCCCAACCGGCGCGGTGATTTTCGGTACGCGCGAAGCGTTGCTGGCCGAGGCGCAAAAGCGTCTGAAACTGCAACCCGGCAGTGAATATTCTTACCCGCGCCAGACGCTGGATGCCAACGATCCTAACGTTCGCGAAGTCCCGAAATATCATCCGCACCTTTATGGCGAGCATGAAGGGGGAGGCACGCAGGTCATGGTACTGACGGGCGTGCCTTATACCTGTCTGGGCTTGCCGGAGCTGGATGATATTTCGACCGGTGCGCGTTCAGAAAACATTCAGCATACGGTGTACAAGGGGATGATGTTGCCGCTGGCCGTTCTTGCGGGTTTGACCGCGCTGGTGTATCGCCATACCCGAAGCGATGACCATAAGGGAGGGGATGACGATGCATCATGATCCGCAGCCGCTTGGCGGAAAGTTACTCAGTAAACCGATCTATATGTTTGGGCCGCTGATCGTCTTGTGCGGGCTGTTTATCCTCAAGCGCCTGGTTTTCGGTCTGGGATCCGTTTCCGACCTGAATGGTGGGTATCCGTGGGGGATTTGGATCGCCTTCGACTTGCTCATCGGCACCGGTTTCGCCTGTGGCGGCTGGGCGCTCGCCTGGATGGTCTATGCCTTTAATCGTGGCGAATATCATCCGCTGGTGCGCCCGGCACTGCTGGCCAGCCTGTTCGGTTATTCGCTGGGGGGCTTATCCATTACCGTCGACGTTGGTCGTTACTGGAACCTGCCGTATTTCTACATTCCGGGCCATTTTAACGTCAACTCGGTGCTGTTCGAGACTGCGGTGTGCATGACGATTTATATCGGCGTGATGGCGCTGGAGTTTGCCCCTGCTTTGCTGGAGCGTCTGGGCTGGAAGGTGTCACTAAAACGGCTCAATAAAGTGATGTTTTTCATCATTGCGCTGGGTGCGTTACTGCCCACCATGCACCAGTCGTCAATGGGATCGCTGATGATTGCCGCCGGACACAAAGTGCATCCGCTATGGCAAAGCTATGAAATGCTGCCGCTTTTCTCGTTGCTGACGGCGTTTATTATGGGCTTCTCCATCCTCATTTTTGAAGGTTCTTTGCTACAGGCGGGGTTAAAAGGAAACGGGCCGGATGAACGGCACCTGTTCAGTAAACTTACCGGTACGTTGAGTGTGCTGTTGGCGCTGTTTCTGGTGGCGCGCTTTGGCGAGCTTATCTGGCGTAACAAACTGTCGTTCGCTTTTGCCGGGGATGGTTACAGCCTGATGTTCTGGGCCGAAATACTGCTGCTGGCTTTCCCGCTGGTGGTGTTTCGTGTGCCACGCCTGCGCAACGACGCCCGGTTCCTGTTTACCGGTGCGGTGAGTATGCTGCTGGGTTGTGCGCTGTGGCGTCTGTCCTACTCTTTACTGGCATTCAACCCCGGTGACGGCTACCACTACTTCCCAACGGCTGAAGAGCTGATCATTTCCATTGGTTTTGTGGCAACGGAGATTTGCGCGTACATCCTACTTATCCGCCTGTTACCCATAATTCCTCCGTTAAAACAATCAGAAAGCCATGAGGCGAGTAAAGCATGAGTCAACGTATCACCATCGATCCGGTGACCCGTATTGAGGGTCATTTACGCATTGATTGCGAAATTGAAAACGGCGTGGTTTCCCGTGCCTGGGCATCGGGAACCATGTGGCGCGGAATGGAAGAGATTGTGAAGGGGCGGGATCCGCGCGACGCGTGGATGATCGTGCAGCGCATTTGCGGCGTTTGCACCACCACCCATGCGATTTCCTCGGTGCGTGCGGCGGAAAGCGCGTTGAAAATCAATGTGCCGCTAAACGCTCAGTACATCCGTAATATTATTCTGGCGGCGCACACCACCCACGACCATATCGTGCATTTCTACCAGCTTTCCGCACTCGACTGGGTAGATATCACCTCGGCTTTGCAGGCCGATCCGCAAAAAGCGTCGGCATTGTTAAAAGGCATCTCGAACTGGTCGCTAAACAGCGCCGAAGAGTTCGCCAAAGTGCAGCAGAAAATCAAAGCGCTGGTTGCCAGCGGGCAGTTAGGTATTTTCGCCAACGGTTATTGGGGACATCCGGCAATGAAACTGCCGCCGGAAATTAACCTGATTGCCGTGGCGCACTATCTGCAGGCGCTCGAGTGTCAGCGTGATGCCAACCGCGTGGTGGCGTTGCTTGGTGGCAAAAGCCCGCATATCCAGAACCTGGCGGTTGGCGGCGTGGCTAACCCGATTAACCTCGATGGGCTGGGCGTGCTCAATCTTGAGCGCCTGATGTACATCAAAACCTTTATTGACCGGCTGGAAGACTTTGTCGAGCAGGTTTACAAGGTCGATACGGCGGTGATCGCGGCGTTCTACCCGGAATGGCTGACGATGGGCAAAGGCGCGATTAACTATCTGAGCGCGCCGGAATTCCCTACTGATGCCCAGAATGGCAGCTTCCTTTTCCCCGGCGGCTACATTGCCAACGGGGACCTCGCTACCCGTCGTGAAATCACTTCCCACAGTGACGAATACCTGATCAAGGGGATTCAGGAGAGCGCGAAACACGCCTGGTATAAAGATGAGGAACCGCAGGCGCCGTGGGAAGGGACGACCGTGCCTGCCTATACGGGCTGGCAGGACGAGGGCAAATACAGTTGGGTGAAATCCCCCACCTTCTATGGCAAAACCGTGGAAGTTGGCCCGCTGGCGAACATGCTCAATAAGCTGGCCGCGAAACGGGAAACGACCTGGGAAAAACTTAACGATATCATTGCTATCTACCAGAAACTTACCGGGAAAACCCTTGGCGTCGAGCAGTTGCACTCCACACTTGGCCGCGTGATTGGCCGTACCGTTCACGCCTGCGAGCTACAGCATATCCTGCAGCATCAATACAAGGCGCTGATTACCAATATCGGTAAAGGCGACCACGTGACGTTCGTGAAACCGGATATTCCGGCGACGGGCGAGTTTAAAGGGGTGGGTTTCCTGGAAGCGCCACGCGGTATGTTGTCGCACTGGATGGTTATCAAGGACGGCAAAATCAGCAACTACCAGGCGGTAGTGCCGTCGACCTGGAATGCCGGTCCGCGTAATGCTAATGGCGATATCGG
The DNA here is from genome assembly GCF_003073275.1 of Phytobacter sp. SCO41. NCBI lineage: Bacteria > Pseudomonadati > Pseudomonadota > Gammaproteobacteria > Enterobacterales > Enterobacteriaceae > Phytobacter > Phytobacter sp. SCO41. Next base: position 828,591 of record NZ_CP027225.1, read on the forward strand.
GCCGTATGAGCAGTCGCTGATTGGCACTCCGATTGCGGATGCGAATAAACCACTGGAAGTGGTGCGTACCATCCACTCGTTTGACCCTTGCATGGCCTGCGCGGTGCATGTTGTCGACGCGGACGGTAACGATGTTGTCTCGGTGAAGGTGCTGTGATGCGTATTTTGGTACTGGGGGTCGGTAACATTTTATTGAGCGACGAAGGTATTGGCGTTCGCGTTATTGAAGCGCTGGAGCAGCGTTATGTCATGCCAGAAGGCGTAGAGGTGCTGGACGGCGGCACTGCGGGCATGGAGTTGCTGGAAGCCATGGCGAATCGCACCCACCTGATCATCGTTGATGCGATTGTGTCGCGCAAAAGCGAGCCGGGCGCGCTGCTTATCCTGCGTGATGAAGAGGTGCCGGTGCTGTTCAACAATAAAATCTCGCCCCATCAGTTGGGGCTATCTGATGTCCTTTCCGCCCTGCGCTTTACCGGCGAATTCCCGGATAACATTACCCTGGTGGGGGTGATTCCCCACTCGCTGGAGCCGAACATCGGGCTGACGCCAATCGTTGAGGCAAGCCTGGAGCCTGCGTTACAGGCGGTACTTATGGCGCTACAGGAATCCGGCGTAACACCGGCATTACGGGAGCGCGCGTATGTCTGATTTCCTCGGTTTTCAACATTCCCCGCATGAACTGGTGGAAGCAGCGTTTGCGCGCATTGCCACAGATGAGATGCAGGATTTGCCCTTTTTACATCCGACTATGCCGGTTTTTGTCCCCGGCTTTACGTTGTTTGAAGGGCAATGGATCGGCTGCGTATTGACGCCCTGGATGCTGAGCCTGGCTATCTTTCCCGGCCCGGATCAGTGCTGGCCCCCGCGAAAAGTGGGGGAGAAGATCGGCCTGCAACTTCCCTTTGGCGAGATGATGTTTACCGTCGGCGAACTGGATGGGATATCCCAGTACTGCGCCTGTTCACTGATGTCGCCGTTGGCGCACGATCTCTCCGTCGGGCAGGGGAAAACGCTGGCCCAGGATTGCCTGCGTATGGTGCTTTCTCTGCCGGTGCGTGACCCGCAGCTCAGCCGCCGAGCCCTGTTTGCTGGCCTTAAAGGCGGCGAGTATGCATGAGCTTTCCCTGTGCCAGAACCTGGTTGAGATCCTTGAACAACAGGCTCAGCAGCATGGGGCAAAGCGGGTAACGGGCGTCTGGCTGGAACTGGGGGCGTTTGCCTGTATCGAGGAGAGCGCCCTGCGTTTTGGCTTTGAGATAACCTGCCGGGGAACGGTGGCTGAAGGGTGTCAGTTGCATCTTTCACAGCGTCCTTCGCTGGCCTGGTGCTGGAACTGCAACGAAAGCGTTGAGGTGAGCGGGGATGAGGTGTGCCCGCATTGCCACAGCCCCGGCTTGCAGCGGGAAAACGACAGCGGCATGCAAATCAAAAGTATCGAAGTCGATCAGGAGTAACTATGTGTATTGGTGTGCCCGGCCAGGTGGTGAGCGTCGGTGAAAGCGCTCATCATCTGGCGCAGGTCGATGTCTGCGGCGTTCGCCGCGACGTGAATATTATGCTGGTGTGTGAAAGCGAACCCGCCGCGCTGCTTGGTCAGTGGGTGCTGGTGCACGTGGGGTTTGCCATGAGCGTGATTGATGAGGAAGAAGCCCTGGCGACGCTGGAAGCCCTGCGCGAACTGGATATGGATTTCACCGAACCTCAAAGATGAACCAGACCGGGTTTGGCATCGGTAATCATCTGGGTGACCAGCGCCAGATTACCGATTTTCGCCTCGCTGGCCCGGTAAAATTTACTTTTATCAATCAGCAATAAAGACTGATTTGCACGACGCAGAAGGTGCGCTTTATAGGTGGCGTTATATTTCGTTGAATCCCACATCTCCCCGCTGGCATCCACCCCTTCGCAGGAAAAAATAAACAGGTCGACCTCAAGCGATTTCAGCATTGTGACCAGCGCCGGGTTCACGTAGCAGCGATTTTGCCGCTCCAGCCGCCCGCCGGAGCAGATGAGATTGATATGCTGGCGGCGCGCCATCTCCTGGCAAACGGGCAGGCTGTTGGTAAAGACTGTCAGGGGGATATCCGGCAACTGGCGCGCCAGATGAAAACAGGTCGAACTGGCATCCAGCGCCAGCGTCATCCCTTGCTCAATCCAGTTCAGGGCGTGGCGGGCAATATCGGCTTTATCTGCATAATGGCTTTTACGCCGGGCGTAAAACGGCTCGCCATCACTCTGTTGCGGCGTGTGAAGTAATCGCGCCCGACCGTGGCGGCGCACAATTTTTCCCTGCGTCTGTAGCGCTTTTAGATCCCGACGGATGGTCTCTTTGCTGACGCCAAGCTGCACGGCGAGTGCGTCGGTGGTCAATGTCTCATGTTCTGCCAGTAGCTGAATCAACGAAGCCTGGCGTGTCATTTTCATGTCGGTTCCGCCTGCCGGTATGAAAGGGACAGCAGCGTGTGACCAATGGCTGCACCATTTTTACCGGTATGTTTTATCTGATACATCGACTGGTCTGCGCGGCGTAGCGCGTTAACAAAATCGTCGCCGCGCTGTACTTCATCAATACCGATGGATGCTCCCACCTGTGCCTCGCCATTATCCAGCTCGAAGGGCGTTAGCGCGGCGTGCAGGCAATTATGCGCGGTGCTGTTGATAAGCAAACTATTGAGCGCAAACGGTAGCAGCAGGACAAACTCATCGCCCCCCAGACGCCCTACCACTGACCCTTCCGGACAGGCTTCACGCAGGCGCCGACTTAACTGTATCAATAATTCATCACCACTACGGTGACCAAAGGTGTCGTTGACGACTTTAAAATCGTCCAGATCGATAAACGCTATGCACAACGGGCCAGCCGCCTTGAGCGTATCGAAATGATGAATCAGCGCGTGGCGGTTCGCCAGCCCGGTCAGCGGGTCGTGGTTCGCCAGCGCCGCGAGTTGCTCTTCATACTGCTTCTCTTTGGTCATGTCGATGTGGGTACCGGTGACCTTTAACGGCTTGCCGTCGCTGTCCCGGTCAGTGACACGCCCACGGTCCAGCACCCAGGTGACGGTGCCGTTTTTATGCTGCATACGGTGCAGCGCTTCATAGAACGGGGTTTTGCCGTTGAGGTGGTCATAAAACGCATCGAGAACGCGCTGGCGGTCATCCTCATGCAGGTGCTCTTTCCAGACATCAAAGTGGGCGCTGAGCTCTTTTGGCTGATAGCCGAGCATCGATCCCCAGCGTCGGTTGTAGATAATCAGTTTCCCGCTGGGCACATCAAGCTGCCATAAACAGAGGCCCGTGCCATCCAGCGCCGCGCTGAGCTTGTTACGGGCATCACGCGCAATTCGCACCAGACGGGCGTTATGCTTTTTCAGATTCTGGATCTGCTGTTTTAGCGCATTTTCAGACATTTGGCGTGATTATGGGTAAATAAAAGGCATTCTTACTGGTTATATCAGAGGTTGTAAATACGATGTGATAAAAACAGTCTCAGGCTGGCCTGGGAAAGGAATTCCCGGACGCTTGCCGTCCGGGAAGAGGGGGGTTAGCCGTTGCGTTTGTCTTCGGTGTGGGTGTCGAAATCGCTGGCATCGTGGCGTTCGTGCAACTGTTCGCTTGGCTCACCAAAGGTACGGTTGACCATACGCCCACGCTTCACGGCAGGACGCTCAGCAACCTCTTTGGCCCAGCGCAGAACATTCTGGTAGCCACTGGCTTCAAGGAACTCGGCGGCGTTGTAAACGTTGCCCAGCACCACGTTGCCATACCACGGCCAGATGGCCATATCGGCGATGGTGTATTCGTCACCCGCCACGAATTTGTGGGTTGCGAGCTGTTTGTCGAGCACATCTAACTGGCGCTTGGCTTCCATCGTAAAGCGGTTGATAGCGTACTCGATTTTCACCGGCGCATAATTATAGAAGTGGCCAAAGCCGCCGCCGAGGAACGGCGCAGAGCCTTGCAGCCAGAACAGCCAGTTCAGTGTTTCAGTCCGCCCGGCGGGGTCTTTGGGCAGGAAGTGACCAAACTTCTCTGCCAGATACAGCAGAATGGCGCCGGACTCAAATACGCGCGTTGGCGGGGTGGTGGAGTGGTCGCGCAGCGCCGGAATTTTGGAGTTCGGGTTCACGTCCACAAAGCCGCTGGAGAACTGATCGCCTTCACCAATGCGGATGAGCCAGGCGTCATACTCCGCCTCTTTCACGCCCTTCGCCAATAGCTCTTCGAGCATGATCGTCACTTTCTGGCCGTTCGGCGTACCCAGCGAATAAAGCTGTAGCGGGTGTTTACCCACGGGTAATTCTTTGTCATGGGTCGCGCCGGAAATAGGGCGGTTGATATTGGCAAACGCGCCGCCGCCGCTGTCTTTATCCCACGTCCAGACTTTTGGGGGCTGATAGGTGTTCTCTGACATGTTGACCTGCCTTTTCGTTAAGGTATTGAAGCAGTGTAGCAGCCGTCGGATAGGGGCGTGTTTCCCCGCTCCGATCAGGCCAGAATACGCGCCGCCCAGGCGCTGATATCATCACCGCTGCCCAGATCCGCCTGTACCAGTCCGTTGACTATAAAGGTGGGGGAGACGTGGATACCGTTCTGGCGCGCATACTTACAGTGCCATTTGATTTCCGCCTGCAATTCCGGGCGAGCAAAGGCTTCGCTCACCTTCACGCCGCTATAATTTTCAATTCGCTCGATGATCTGCTGCGGGGTGGCATCCATATTCGGGCCGCTGCAGTGGTCGGTAAACTCGAACTCTTCCCGGTGGTCGGCAACCGCCTGCATCACCTTATGTGCGGCATCGCGACCATTGGGCAGCGTGGAGGCGGCAAGAATGCAGCGCACAATGACGCCAGAAAACAAATGCCAGGGCTGCGATTGCAGGCGAATTTTTACCGTCACCTTGTCTTCACCCACTTCTTTTAGCAGCGCATCCAGTTTGTTAAACGCGCGCACGGAGAACGGACAGGTGGGTTCCAGAAAAACTTCAAAAGTGCGTGGGCCGTGACCCCAGACCAGCGGCTCGGCATGTAACGGTTGGCTCATGTTGACTCCTGATGGTTAGCACGATGTTGTGGCAGATGTGAACGTTGCGATGACCAAAGAGAATATCAGGATGTGATTTCGTGAGGCACTGGAATTGATGAATTTGGCAGGAGTGACGGCTAAACCGCCCAAAAAGCCAATGCCACAAGCAGACCGCCAGGCGAGACCCTGTGTTTGATGTAGCGCACCTCATTTTGCATTGGTAGCAGAATAGATTTGCTTTGCTAAACCGGTTTAATTAGATTTTAGCGATACATTCTACTGGGAGAAAACCATGTCAGCTCAAGTCTGGTGTCTGGGTGATGCCGTTGTTGATCTGTTGCCAGAGGGCGACGGGCGATTAATGCAGTGCGCGGGGGGAGCTCCGGCCAATGTCGCCGTTGGCATTGCGCGGCTGGAAGGGAAAAGCGGTTTTATCGGCCGGGTGGGGCAGGATCCTTTTGGCAAATTTATGTACGACACGCTACGTCAGGAAAAGGTGAACACGGATTATATGACCTTTGACGAGGCACAGCGGACATCCACCGTTGTCGTCGCCCTTGACGACGAAGGCGAGCGTTCCTTCACCTTCATGGTGCGCCCCAGCGCCGATCTTTTCTTGCAGGCTGATGATTTGCCAGCTTTCCGGCAGGGGGAGTGGTTACACTGCTGTTCTATTGCGCTCTCGGCTGAACCTTCGCGGACCACGACGTTACTCGCCATGCAGCGCATACGTGAAGCAGGCGGCTTCGTCAGTTTTGATCCTAATATTCGAACCGATCTCTGGCAGGATCCGCAGATGCTGCAGCGGTGTCTGGAGCGTGCCTTCGCTCTGGCCGATGTGGTCAAACTCTCAGAAGAAGAGTTGGCTTTCATGACGGCCTCCACGGATTTACGTGTCGCGATGAAAACGCTGGCAGAACGTTTTGCGATCAAACTTTTGCTGGTCACTCAGGGCAAAGCTGGCGTGCAGGCGCTCTTCCAGGGCGACATTTTCCATTATCCCTGCGTGCCCGTAACTAGCGTGGATACCACCGGTGCGGGTGATGCCTTTGTGGCCGGGTTGCTGTGGCAACTGGCGCAAACAGGTTTACCCCAAAGCGAGCCAGATCTGGCATTGGGCCTTAAGTATGCGCAGCGATGCGGTGCACTGGCGACCACGGCGAAAGGGGCGATGACCGCGTTGCCCCATCTTGCGGCTTTGATGGCGCCGCAGGGCTGATTTCCATAACGATTTGCGACCCTCCTCACATTCACTAAACCGGTTTAGCTAATTTGTTTGCAGGTTGAAATTAACCACGATTATGATTCGCGACTAAACCGGTTTAGCAAAATATTCAGCACTCTTACCTCTTTCATAGGGACGCAAAAACAATGAGAAAAAGCACGCTCGCTATCACGCTTGGTTTGTTAATGGGGTCGGGTTCTGCCCTTGCAGCAGAGGCGGGAAACAGCAGCATCGAGGCGCGCCTTGCCGCGCTGGAACAACGTTTACAGGCCGCCGAACAACGGGCGACTAACGCAGAAAAAAGAGCAGAAGCCGCCGAGTTGCAGGCAAAAAAGGTGGCAACCGAGCAGCAGAAAACGCAGACCACCACGGCTGAGGTGGCGCAGCGCACCACGCAACTGGAGCAGAAATCATCACAGGAAGGTGGCTTTGAGTTCCATGGCTATGCCCGTTCGGGGCTGCTGATGAGCGACTCCGCGGCTAAAACCCAGGGTGGGCCAGGGATGACGCCAGCCGGTGAAACGGGTGGACATGTCGGGCGTCTGGGCAACGAACCGGATACCTATGTTGAGATGAATCTTGAACATAAACAGACGCTGGCTAACGGCGCCACCACGCGCTTTAAAGTGATGCTGGCCGACGGGCAGCGCAGCTACAACGACTGGACGGCATCGAGCAGCGACCTCAACCTGCGTCAGGCCTTTACCGAGCTGGGCCATCTGCCCACCTTCACCGGCGCGTTTAAAGACACTACCGTCTGGGCGGGAAAACGCTTTGACCGCGATAACTTCGATATTCACTGGCTTGATTCGGACGTGATTTTCCTCGCCGGGACCGGCGCAGGTATCTATGACATGAAGTGGAGTGATAACGCGCGTAGCAACTTCTCCCTCTATGGCCGCACCTTTGGCGATATCGAAAACAGTGAAAATAATGCCCAGAACTACATCCTGACGCTGAACAACTACTTTGGCCCGGTGCAGGCGATGGTTAGCGGCATGCGTGCAAAAGACAACAACGACCGCCTTGACCTCGATGGCAACAAAGTGAAAAGCGATGCGGCTAACACCGGTGTCCATGCGCTGTTAGGGCTGCACAACGAAAGTTTCTATGGCTTGCGTGAGGGGATGTCGAAAACCGCGCTGCTTTACGGCCATGGCCTCGGTGCTGAGGTGAAAACAGTAGGGGCGGATGGCGCGCTGTTACCTCAGGCCGATACCTGGCGTCTGGCGACCTACGGCATGACCCCACTGGGTGGTGGCTGGCATATTGCCCCTGCGGTACTGGCACAGAGCAGCAAAGACCGTTACGTCAAAGGCGACAGCTACGAGTGGGCGACGGTTAACATGCGACTGATACAGGAACTGACGCAGAATTTCGAGATGCAGTATGAAGGCAGCTATCAGTACATGGATCTCAAACCGGAGGGGTACAACAGCCGCAATGCGGTCAACGGCAGCTTCTACAAACTCACCGTTGCGCCAACATTGAAAGCGGGTGATGTGGGTGAGTTCCTGAAACGTCCGGAACTGCGTCTTTTCGCCTCCTGGATGGACTGGGATCACAAGCTGGACAACTATGCCAGCGATGATGCTTTGGGTAGCAACGGCTTTAAGTCTGGCGGCGAATGGACCTTCGGCGTGCAGATGGAAACCTGGTTCTGATAATGAAGCCCCGTTAAGGGGCTTCTTGACGCGCTAATTATTACAAATCTCCATAAAACAGGGGCTTATATGGACTTTGAACAGATTTCCCGCTCGCTCTTACCGCTGCTGGGCGGTAAGGACAATATCGTCAGCGCAGCGCATTGCGCTACGCGACTGCGGCTGGTTCTGGCGGAAGATGCCAAAGCAGACACCACGGCGATCGGTAAGGTTGAAGGGGTGAAAGGTTGTTTTCGCAATGCCGGACAGTTGCAGATTATTTTCGGCACTGGCGTGGTGAATAAAGTCTATGCCGCCTTTATCAAAGAGGCGGGTATTGGCGAAACGAGCAAGTCCGAGGCCGCTGCCATCGCTGCCCGCAAACTGAATCCGCTCCAGCGCGCGGCCCGTTTGTTGTCGAACATTTTCGTCCCGATCATCCCAGCCATCGTGGCGTCGGGTTTGTTGATGGGGCTGCTGGGAATGGTGAAAACCTACGGCTGGGTCAATCCGGAAAACGCGCTCTATATCATGCTTGATATGTTCAGCTCTGCGGCGTTCATTATTCTGCCTATCCTGATTGGTTTCACCGCGGCGCGTGAATTTGGCGGTAACCCCTTCCTGGGCGCGACGCTGGGCGGCATTCTGACGCACCCGGCGCTGACCAACGCCTGGGGCGTAGCCGCCGGGTTCCATACCATGAACTTTTTTGGTATCGAAGTGGCGATGATCGGCTATCAGGGCACGGTCTTCCCGGTGCTGCTTGCCGTCTGGTTTATGAGTGTCCTGGAAAAACAGTTGCGCCGGGTCATTCCTGACGCGCTGGATCTGATTCTGACGCCGTTTTTGACGGTTATTATCACCGGTTTTGTCGCGCTGCTGGTCATCGGTCCGGCGGGGCGTGCGCTGGGTGACGGTATCTCCTTTGTGTTGAGCACGCTCATCACCCATGCCGGCTGGCTGGCAGGGTTGTTGTTCGGCGGTCTCTATTCGGTGATTGTCATTACCGGCGTGCATCACAGTTTCCATGCGATCGAAGCGGGGCTATTGGGCAACCCGTCCATTGGCGTGAACTTCCTGCTGCCTATCTGGGCGATGGCCAACGTGGCTCAGGGCGGTGCTTGTCTGGCGGTGTGGTTCAAAACCAAAGATGCCAAAATCAAAGCCATTACCCTGCCATCGGCGTTTTCGGCGCTTCTTGGCATTACAGAAGCCGCGATTTTTGGTATCAACCTGCGTTTTGTAAAACCCTTTATTGCAGCGTTGATTGGTGGGGCGGTTGGCGGTGCCTGGGTGGTCTCGGTCCATGTCTATATGACAGCCGTAGGGTTAACGGGCATTCCGGGCATGGCGATTGTACAGGCCAGCTCGTTACTGAATTATGCTATCGGGATGGTGATTGCTTTCAGCGTCGCCTTTGTTATCTCTTACCTGCTTAAATACAAAACGGACTCCGAATAATGACGCCATCAGCCCTGTTGCCGAAGATTTTACTGTCAGTACTTAAAGGCCAACCGAAAGCACTGCGAGACAGTCACTATCCGGCCTGGCATCTGGCCCCGGCGACGGGGCTGTTGAATGACCCCAACGGCTTTATCCATTTTCAGGGGCGGTTTCATCTGTTTTATCAGTGGAACCCGCTCGGCTGTCAGCATAATCACAAATGCTGGGGGCACTGGAGTTCAGCGGATCTACTGCACTGGCAGCATGAGCCGATAGCGCTGATGCCGGAAGAGGAGTATGACCGCAGCGGTTGTTATTCCGGTAGCGCGGTCGACAACCAGGGCGCACTGACGCTGTGTTATACCGGCAACGTGAAATTCGCCGGGGGTGGTCGCACGGCCTGGCAATGTCTGGCGGTGCAGAACGCCGAAGGCGGGTTTGATAAGCTGGGGCCCGTCATCGCGTTGCCGGAGGGCTACACCGGGCACGTCAGAGATCCGAAAGTCTGGCAGCATGAAAACCAGTGGTACATGGTGCTCGGCGCCCAGGATCTGGCGCTACGCGGCAAAGTGCTGCTGCTTCGTTCCGACGATTTGCACCACTGGCAGATGCTCGGCGAACTGGCGGGAAGCGGCCTCGGTGGGCTAGGCGACGCAGGGTATATGTGGGAGTGCCCGGACCTGTTCACTCTGGGCGCTGATACTTTCCTCATCTGTTGCCCGCAAGGGGTGGCACGTGAAGCGCACCGTTTCCTTAATACCCACCCGAGCGCGTACCTGAGTGGGGCATTCACCCCTGAACAGGCGACATTTGAACATGGCGCGCTGCATGAGCTTGACGCCGGATTTGAGTTTTACGCCCCGCAAACCACCTTAAGCGCTGACGGTCGGCGCCTGCTGGTGGGTTGGATGGGGGTGCCGGATGGCGAAGAGATGCGCCAGCCGACGGTAGCGCAGGGCTGGATCCATCAAATGACCTGCGTGCGCGAGCTTTCCAACCGTAACGGTAAGTTGTATCAACAGCCGGTCAGGGAATTGCAGGCGCTGCGCGAAAATGAGCGCCGTTTTGCAGGGCGTGTGGATGACGCACCGGTGATGGATGCCCGGAGCCTGGAGCTATGGGTCGAGAGCGAAGGTGAGCTGACGCTGAATATTGGCGATACGCTTATCCTGCACTGGCATAAAGACCATCTGCGTCTTGACCGTTGTAGCCTGGAAAATGGCGAATGGCTCTCGCGTTACTGGGACGGAGAGGCAAATGTGCTGCAAATTTTATGCGACAGCTCAAGCGTTGAGATCTTCATCAATGAGGGCGCTGGCGTAATGAGCAGCCGCTACTTCCCGTCACATCCTGCGCAAATAACCTTTAGCGGAAGTGGCGAACTGCGGGCGCAATACTGGTCGTTACGTCCTTGCATGGTAGAATAACAGCTTGTTTCATTAACCGATGCATTGTCGTGAGAAAAACAAAACGCGTTACCATCACTGATATTGCCGCGCTGGCGGGTGTCTCAAAAGCCACCGCCAGTCTGGTTCTCAATGGACGAGGTAAAGAGTTACGCGTGGCGCAGGAAACCCGTCAGCGTGTGCTTTCGCTTGCTCAACAGCACCACTATCAGCCGAGCATTCATGCCCGCCTGTTGCGCGAGGATCGCAGCCACACGCTCGGCCTGGTGGTCCCTGAGATAACCAACCACGGGTTTGCCGCCTTTTCTCATGAACTGGAAAACTTGTGTCGTGAGGCGGGCTTGCAGCTTCTTATCTCCTGTACCGATGAAAACGCCAGCCAGGAGTCGGTGGTGGTCAACAATCTGGTCTCCCGTCAGGTGGACGGGCTGATTGTCGCCTCCAGCATGCTCAACGACGCCGATTACCTGAAACTCAGCGAGCAACTGCCCGTTGTGTTGTTTGACCGCCATATGAATAGCACGCCGTTGCCGTTGGTTATCACCGATGCGGTGACACCCACCGCCGATCTGGTTGAACGTCTGGCCCGTGCGAATCCGGATGAAATCTACTTTTTAGGTGGGCAACCGCGACTGTCGCCAACCAAAGATCGTCTGGCGGGTTTCACGCAAGGGCTGGAGAGAGCAGGGGTGGCGCTGCGCCCTGAGTGGATTATTCACGGCAACTATCACCCCAGCAGCGGCTACGAAATGTTTGCCGCCCTGTGTGCGAAGCTGGGACGTCCGCCCAAAGCCCTGTTTACGGCGGCATGTGGGCTGCTTGAAGGGGTGTTGCGTTATATGAGTCAACACCATTTACTGCAAAGTGATATTCACATTGCCAGCTTCGACGATCACTATCTCTACGACTCTCTCACCTTGAGTATTGATACCGTCGAGCAGAACATTCCGCGCCTGGCGTATGACTGTTTTGACCTCATCACCCAGTTGATTGAGGGCAATGAGCCGACCGAACAACAACGCATTTTGCCCGCCACACTGCGCCTGCGTAATGAACGTTTGAAAAACGCAGCGCCTGGTCAGGCTGGCTGATGTAACGGCAACGTGTGTCACCATTTTGATAATACAAGGGGAAGGGGCTTCCCCTTGTGTTCATCATTGCTGGCTGCCACGCACCATCGTCACGATCGCCTGCACCAGTTCCTCCTTCGCCTGCTGTGCGCTGATTTTGCCAATCACTACCGCCCAGGATAACCCTTCTGCGGCACCGAGCATCGCCCATAGCGCGGGTGTTTGTAACGTATTGCCATTGCAGAAAGGGGTAAACAGCGCCCGGCATTTCTCGGTAAATGTCGTGGCGTAGTCCTGACGGATTTGCTCCAGTTCCGGCGTGCCGCTGAGTGCGGCAATGACACTTGGCATTTCGCGCCCCGATAGCAGCACACACTCAATGTACGCATCGGCAATGACCGCCGCGAGCTTCTCCAGCACAGGTTCTGTCTGGCTAAGCTGTGCGTCCATACGTGCCGTCGAGCGAAGATCATATTCCCGATAAAGTGCGGCAAACAGGCCCGAACGGCTGGTGAAATGATCATAAACCACCGGCTTTGTGATCCCGGCGCGTTCTGCGAGATGGCCGAGTGTCAGGGCTTCTGTGCCTTCTTCCCGAATGATATGCCAGGCCACCTCAATCAACTGGGTATAGCGTTCCTGCCGTGATAAACGCTGGCGTGTGCTCTGACTGCCCATCGTAAAAATTCTCCGTTGACATGCTTATATACCAAAGGTAAGTTACTATTGGTAGGTTACCTTTGGTATATAGAGTACGTTTGCTTACGCCATCCCGCAACCAGGAGTCGCCAAATGCATGCTTTAATCGTCGTTTCTCACCCGGATTCACACTCTCTGAGCCACAGTGTCGCTGCCGCCATGGCGAAAGGGATTACCACTCATCCGCAACACACCGCAGAGATTGTCGATCTCACCGCCGAAGGCTTTAACCCGACCTTCACCGCGCAGGACTTTGCCGCGTTCAAGCTTACCGCACCTGTCCCGGCGGATATTGTGGCAGAGCAGGCTCGAATTGATAAGGCTGATGCGCTGGTGCTGGTGTTCCCGGTCTACTGGTGGTCAATGCCCGCACTGCTGAAAGGCTGGATTGACCGCGTGTTTACCAACGGTTGGGCTTATGAAGAGACCGCCGAAGGAGAGGTGGTGAAAAAACTGGGCCGCCTGCCGGTCCATATTATTGGCCTTGGCGCGGCAAGCCAGGGTGCCTACGACCGGCACGGCTTTACCGCCGCCTTTCACGCGCAAATTGCCCACGGCATTTTTGATTACTGCGGTGCGCAGGTGAAAGCGTCTGAGCTGCTATTACTGCCGGAACTGGGAAGCGGGGAGGCGTATCTGGATAAAGCGCTGACGCTGGGGGAGAAGGTGTTTGGGTGAGGGGAGTAATGACCCGCCGAAAGTGCACTGTTTGAACAGCGAATTATCGTAAATGATCCAGTTAAATATCATGTATTTATGGATCGCTCAAATGAGCCGCCTGCGCCCAATACCGCGTTGTGTAAAACCATGCAGTTGTCTGAGCGGCGGGAATGAAAGCACCGCGCTGGCTGTGCACGACCGAAGGATTAACGCAGTTATAAGTAAAAGGCGCGCACTTACGTAGCACATCAACACTGAATATTTCGCACCTTAAAAGCAGCGCAACTTCAATAATGCATCTTTTAAGGTGCGTTTTTTGAGCGAACCCTCGCTTCCGAGTTTGAAATTCAGAAAAATGCACCTAAAATAAAACCTAACTAATTTAGTGACACTTTTAAGGTGCAGAATGAAGCGTTCTCAACAGGATTTACTCTCTTCTGAACAAAGCCTGCAACTCAGCGCGCTGGGGCGCAAGCTGGCTGAGAGTCGCATCGCCCGAAAAATGCGCCAGTCAGAAGTAGCTGTCCGTGCAAATTTGAGTCGAAACACCGTCAGTCGCATCGAAAATGGTGATGCCGGCGTCGCAATTGGTCAGATCTTTCGCTATCTCGATGTTATCCGTCCTGGTGCAACGCTAGCAGATGTGTTGACGAAACAAGATAACGTGGTAGATGCCATGGACGCTGCTGCTCGCCCTCGCCGGGCAAGGCCACTCAGCAGCAAGGAACTGGAAGAGTATGACTTCTGAAAAGACGTTAATGATCCACGCGTTTCTGCCGGGAGCAACCCAGTCGGTGCCTGCCGGGAAATTGCACTTGCAAGAAGAGGGTGTTGAGCTCCTGGCATCGCGTTTTGTCTATGGTCTGAAATACCTGAAACGAAATGGGGCGATTGAAGTAGATCCTGTCGGGTTAGGAATGTTGCATGGACAACAAGTAGCCAGACAGGAATTATTTGCGCAAGAATCAGCGCTATTTGGTGGTATCCGTGATGCTGCACCCGATGCATGGGGCCGTCGCGTCATTGAAGCCAAAAGGAGAGTACCGGCAAATTCGTTACCGGAGTCAGTGTACCTGCTTGAAGCAGGGCCCAACCGGACAGGCGCTTTAGATATTACTCCCGACGGAGAACCGGCCAGAGAGCTAAAGGACTCAGCGGATATCAAGTCACTGGGATATCTATTGGATGCAGCCGACCGAATTGAGAATGGCGTACCTTTGCCTGCAAATCTTCACGGGATATTCGATGCGGGTTCCAGTATGGGGGGGATGCGTCCAAAAGCCACGGTGGTGGTTGAAGATGGCAGTCACTGGCTGGCGAAATTCTCTTCCCGTACAGATCGAGGTTTTTGTTACCCGGCAGTAGAACATGCAACGCTAAGACTTGCACATTCAGCAGGACTCCATGTTCCCGAGACCCGCTTTGAGGATATTGGGGAGGGGCACTTTGCGATGTTGATTAAACGTTTTGATCGTGTTGGGTCTGGAGAGACGACAGGACGACGTCATTTCGTGTCTGCACTGACACTGATGAATATCCATGAAATGGCATCCATTGAAAGCAGTTATGCTGAACTCGCAGACGCTATGCGTCGCCATCTTAATGCGGGCTGCCTTGTTGAAGACTTAAAAGAGCTCTATCGCCGGATGATATTCAATATTCTGGTCAACAATGATGATGACCATTTACGCAATCATGGCTTTGTCCTGATGGAGTCGCCAGAGCAAACGCCAGTCAGAGGGATGCAAGAGCCTCAAACTGCCATCAATCTCGCGTGGCGTATCAGCCCATTATACGATGTGGTGCCTCGTCCGGTGCATTCCCACCATCGTCGTCTGCACCTTGGCGTGGGGGCTGCTGGTAAAGAGGCTACGCTGAGTAATGCGCTCACCTGGTGCGAGCGCTTTGGTTTAAGTCGGGCCGATGCTATTGCGGAAATTGATTCTATCTGGCGCGTAGTCAGAGAATGGCGCAATCATTTTGAAGAGTTGGGTATCGCAGGAAAAGATATTGATGCAGTGAGTTCTGCTTTTTTGCATGCACGGTATCTGGGGGGAGACGATGCCGGAATTGTTTAATGACTCGAAAACGCATTTTCTCTTGGGTTTTGCCTGCATTATGAGGCTCTTCGTTCTCCGAAAAGCTTTCTTCTAAAAGCGGGGCCGGGTGACTCAAGGAGTGAAGCTGCTCTTGGCAAAAACTGCCGCCCACATCGCAGGCGGCAGCGGCCATCAGAACAATACCGAGTAGTTCAGGCCGAAGGTACGACCGCGGCCTTTGTAGGTATACAGATTCTCAGCACCGTATGTTGGGCTATAAAGGCCCGGTGCGCGTTGTCCCCAGGCGGTGGTGTAATCTTCATCCAGCAGGTTTTCGACGCTAAAGCTCAGCTTGCCCACGGGCAGTACATAGCTGCCTAACAGGTCAACGGTGTTATAGCCATCGATGTGCTTACCGGCTTCGTCAGAGAGATCAAAGGTCTGGGTACTTTGCAGACGCAGCGTCCAGTCGCCCGGCCCCCAGGTGACCCATGCGCTCATTTTCGACGGGCTTGCACTGTCGACCGTCAGCTTTTGCCATTTCCCGTCAACGCGGGTTTGCGATTTGATGGCGTTAAAGTTCGCGCCGGTGCTCCACTCGCTATCAGTAAAGAAGTAATCCACCTGGCCTTCAACACCATAAATACGACGCTGGTCATCTTCAATATTGATGGTCATGTCGGTTTTATTGATGTTGATGGTTTTGTCAGAAAGTGAGTAGTAACCGGCAATTTGGGTGCGCAGATTATCCCCGGTGAAACGCCAGCCCAGCTCATACGCATCGACTTTGATACCGTCGAGTTTTGAGTCGTTGACGTTCACGCTGTTGACCAGACGATAGTGCCCATTACTCAACTGGTAGGTGCCGGAGCCGTAGTATTTCGCCAAATCCGGGATCTCAAAGCCTTGTGAGAAGTTAAACCACAACTGCTGGCGATCCGTCAGATGGCCCAGAATGCCTGCGTTAAACAGCAGGTTGTTGTAATCGGTTTTCCCGCCCGGCACCGCGTCTGCTGAGGTGGCTCTGCCTGTGGCAATCGCCTGCTGCTGCGCGTAACCAATAAAGTCATCGACCCGGTTTTCTGTGTATTGATAGCGCACGCCGCCGCTCAGGGTGATAGCGGAGATGTCGTAGCTACTTTGCAGGAAAGGAGCGAGGTTGGTGATGCTGTAACCCGGATAACGCCCGACGTTCCAGGCGTTGTCCAGCTTCATGCCACCGCTGGCCGCCGCTTTGTTAAGGTCGAAAAATTGCTGGTTGGCGTCGAAAGTTTCATGTTCGGCATCCACGCCCCATGTCAGGGTTAAATCCTCCAGTGGCTTGCTGTTGATGGTCAGCTTGCCGCCGTAGAAATCGGTCTTTTGCTGCGATGCGCCAATACTGGTCACCCGGCCGCCGGAGAGGGTAGGGAAGGGGTAGAACGTCAGGCTTTCATCACGGTAGTAAATCTGCGCGAGCAGGTCCTGGCCCCAGAAATCGGTGTTGGAATATTGCAGGTTGATCAGGTGGCGCTCGGTGCCCGGAATGCGGTCGGAGTCGAGGTTGTTTTTGTTGTACGCTTTGCCAGAACCGGTTACCGCCGAGAAATTCTCGCCAAGGTACAGGCCGTGCTTACCGTCGGATTCGCTTTTGTAATACTGAGTGGTGAGCTGCAACTGCTGATGAGCGTCGATATTCAGCGTACCGGTGCCCATGACATCCAGACGGTCTGAGTACTGCAGGCCTGTTTGAGTGTTATCGATATTGACCTCATTGCCTTTGCCGTCATACCAGCCGCCAAAGCGCTGATACGCCACCGACAGACGACCGGATGCATTGTCGTTTCCGCCGCTGACCGCCGCCGCGACGTTTTCGTCATTATCGTTATGGCTGTTAAAGCCCGTCTTCATGCCGGTCTGAAACTCGACTTCTGTTTCCGGCTGGCCTTTTTTAGTCACGATATTGATCAAACCACCGGTACTGCCGCCGCCATAGAGGGAGGTTGCGCCGGAGATAACTTCAATGCGGGCGATATTAAATGGATCGATTGAATCAAGCTGGCGACTGTCGCTGCGCGAGGAGTTTAAACGCACGCCGTCGACCATCACCATCATCGAACGACCACGCATATTCATACCGTAGTTGGTGCGGCCCTGGCTGCTGACATCCATACCGGGAATCAACTGCGCCAGCACCTCTTTGAACTCTTTACCGCCCTGAACCTGCTGTTCAATTTCCGCCTGTTCAATGACCCAGGTGGTCTGCGCCATGTCGGTAATGCTGTGATTCGCACGGCTGGCGGCCACCACCAGTGTCTCTTCTTTTTGACCTTCTGCTGCGGCATTTGCGTTTAACATCATCAGTAAACAAGGACTTAACGTCCAAAAGTAACGAGGTTTCATTATTGTGGTAATCCTGATTAATCCAAAGGTACGGCGGCGTTGATTCTCCCGTGCCGCAAGCGCATCACCTTAGTGGTGATAGTGATTATCAAGATGATATGAATTATCGTTACCATGTAAACAGTTTATGTTAAAAAATATTTCTCTAATGGCATGATTTTTATGTGGTTTATGGCGCGGGAATGTGATGTTTGGCGAGTCTTTAGAGTTAAAGGGGGGTAGCCCGGATAAGGCGCTTGCGCCGCCATCCGGGAAAGGGAGGGAATGCTCCCCCTAACACCGATTTTCTGCCTGAAGGAGAAGCGGAAACCAATAGAACGGAGTTCGATGAAGAGTCCGGTCGCAGAAAAGCAAAAACCCAGCCATAGGCTGGGTTCTCTGAATAAGTGGTGCCCGGACCCGGACTAACGCCGGAGGCGTTGAATAGCGCGCATGTCGCGCTGGCCCTAGCGGGGGGAGCCGCTTGCGGCGAATAATCGAACGGAGTTCGATGAAGAGCCCGGTCGTAGAAAAGCAAAAACCCGCCTTGTGGGCGGGTTCTCTGAATAAGTGGTGCCCGGACTCGGAATCGAACCAAAACCAAGGACACGGGGATTTTCAATCCCTTAAAAGAAGACCAAACGATCTAGTAGAACTGACAGCCTTTTACTGGATTACCTTAAGAAAAATGCTTCAGTTGGGCGCTACAAGCCTCAAATGAGGTTCAAACACAGCGTTTCGAAGCTACCATACTCCTACCATCAAATTGCCATGGTTTAAAATGGCCCATCTTCGTATCCAAGTTCTATCAACTATATTGCGTTAGGTGAGAGAACTTCATCATGAGCAAGCAAAGTAATTACATCGCTTTACTAACATTTTTTATGGGGTTGAGTGCTTACATTTAATCTCACAAAGCTCTTTTGTTGTGCATGGCGGCTTTGGTAAAGCAGAGTTTTTATGATTTTTGTGTTTTATAATACTACCAAGATGCGACCATACATCCAGGAAGAACTTATACTGAGTGTAATCCTTGACAAGTGATTGATTTTGTGAGTACTTTGATTTTAAAACTTAGAGGCAGTATGATCTTTTATCGATTATGGCTATGCCTTTTTATTTCACTCTACTGATGAAGGCCAAAAATGACAGTATTCGAGAATTTTGGATTAGATTTAAGCAGAGGTAAAATCAGTTTCTATCTAACTACAATGACTCCAGAGCAATTATTTCAGTGTGTCAGAGTTTCGAGAGTTGAAGAAGACCTTGATAGTGGTTTTCAACGAGCTTTGGATGCTTCTAGAGCTAAGAAAATATCTAAATATCTTCTAGAGGAAAGAGTAATTCCGGGTGCAATAATTTTATCATGCCAAGATCCATCAGAAATAAAATATGACAATACTACTTCTAGGCTGAGTTTTGGATTAACTAATGGTTTATTTTTGGTCATAGATGGACAGCATAGACTATACGGTTCTCATTTAGCAAGCGAGACGTTAAGAGATTTGAAAGTACCTGTTTGTATTCTATCTGGATTGAATAAAAACGAAGAAATTCAGTATTTCATAGATATTAACTCTAATCAAAAAGGTGTCCCTAAAACTCTTAGGATTGAACTCACAAAATATCTTGTCGATGAAGATTCAACAGATGGTATAAGATTAAAATTATTTGAGGAATTGAGTCAAGATAAAGATTTTCCTTTATATGGGCGTATGAGTTCAATTCAAAAAGGTAGAGGGTATTTATCACATGTTCCATTTGAGGCTGCTGTAAATAGAATATTGGTTTTATCACCTTTAAAGGATTTACAGTATGAAGCAAAAAAAAGATTGATATTTAATTTCCTGTCTGGCGTCTATAGAAACTTAGAAGAAGTAGGCCAACAGGCTCGACTAGTTCAATCTGCAGTTTTCCAAGCCATATTCAGAACATTTGAAAAAGCTTGCCATATGGCAATGGCTTACGAAGGTAACTATAAGGTTGAGTCATTTGAGAGTGTATTTGAGGTATTGCAAAGAATTGATTTCGAGTCGCACTCCGGTACTAACGAAGATACAATAAACAAACTTTCTCAAGATATTATAGATCTTATGGATATTGATCTGAAAGCAAAAATGCCTCAGCAGGATTTATTTTAATGAATAAAATTGTTGGTTACTTGTCCGATAAAATTGAAAAGCGCTTGCTGAGTTTGATGGAAGCCTCCAATTTTGATAAAGAGGATATTACATCAATCAACGTAAATGGTACTACAAAACGAATATTGTTAGACGATGGTTTTGTGGTTTTGAAAACAGGACATCCGGGGAGGTTTGAGGCTAATACAAATTCGCAGTTAGTCTTCTCAGAGTCACTTTTGATTGATTTTTTAATAGGATACTACAGGGTCAGGACACAATATGATAACCTTAAGAAGCTCGTTGATAGCAAGGATTATAACCCATCATGGCCTCTGGTAACTGCATATTATTGTGCATTTTTTTCAGCCATTGATATTCTAAGGATTTTTAAAATAGTAAATATAGGATTTGATGATAGAGATATTGCAAGCTTATGTTCAAAAATTGAAGGTGATCATGAGAATGTTTATATTCATAGGAATTATGTCGGTGTAATCAGTGAGGACTACCAGAAAATAAAATTTGTCAGCTCTGCTGAAAAACCACATAAAGCAACATGGGTTGGTCTCAAAAAATATGTTTTCGATGAAATAAATAAGAAGAAAAATGATTGGGTGGAAATTGCTATTATATCTAATATTCTGGATGGGAAACGAAACTGGTCCTTTCCTAGTGATGTTAGGAATAATTGGAATTATAAACGTGCTGATCTTTTCTCTTCAAATGGAATGGAAATTGGAAAAGAGTTTAAGAAAATTATAGGGGATAGCGATAAAGCGGTTTCATGGCTTTCATCCAATGCAACCTGTGGAGGAGAAAAACATCATGCAGCATCAATAGCTATGTTATGCGAGGTTTTGTACTCTTCAATTGACAATGCGTATAGTAATTTATTCAAATGAATTACACCTGATGGCATCGTCTTTGATGTCGTCGGTAATGATGCTGTCATCAAGTGCTGCATAATGAATGCTCCAATCTTCCATGTAGCTGGAAAAATTCATCACTGATGAAGTGGTAGAAAAGCACACCGAGTACATACTGTTTAAAATCCCATCCATCTACTGAGCCTCTGACATCATTGGCAATGGCCCAGATTTGACGGTGTAGCTCTGCACGCTGCTGAAGGCTTGTCATTTCTTATCCTGTTGTATGTTTCTTATGTACTGTTATTGGCCCGATTTTATCGCAATTTCATATTGATGACAGGCTTTGTATGTCATGCGTTGCACTGAGAATACGTTTGCCCGTTTGTGTAGCCAACGTTCTTTCAGTCAGGCCAGTAGAAACATTGCGCTGACCATCAGTACTGAAGCCCCGGCACTATCGGGGCTGAACGTTCAGTCGGTGAGAATTTCTTCATCCGTATCCATTGTGGATGGTGATGAATCTATTTTTGTTGTAAGAAACACCCGATTCAGTAGTCTTTGCTTCAGGGCGCTTCTTCGCTCATTGTAGAAATCCGGGAAGCGACTGAATTCAATATTTTCATCTGAAACTAACAGCATTGATGGCGAATAGTTGTTTGATGACTGAGATAACCATTGTTTCAAGGAAGTATCATGTTTACTTATATTCTGAGAATGATTCAGTAAATGAAGATTAGGTATGGTGTCCCAGTGTTCCGGGTTTTCATAAAAGCCGAGATTCTCCGGTGAGTTCGCAACATAATCTAATTTTTCAAGATATTTCTTTGAGAAGTGATTTCTTGGGTGAAGGTGATCAATATGAAATACCTCGGTTGGATTCATTTCAGGGAACAGAAGATGCAATAGTGCACGGCAACGACCTTCGCCATATCTGATATTGAGAAGGCTTTCGATGTATTCGTCGTCAAATCTGAGATCTTTATTCGAGCCTTTATATCTGTCAATAATCTTCTCAAGAGGAAAATGAATATCTGAAAGACTATTCTTCATTACATCTCTGATGCTCGTGAGTAGTGCATCGGCCTGGCTTCCAAAGATCCCTTTCAGAAGTACCATGTAAAACCACTGGCTAATTATTGAGCGTTCATTGTGGTTTTTATTCAGGAGATTAATCGTTGTATATAATGAATGTCCATTGATTTGCTTTTTGTAAAGCCAGTAGACCACAGGAATGACTGCGTTTTTAGATATCAAAGACTGCGGGTTGATGCCGAATCGTCTGATGAGTATAAAAGTCTCCTTGATACAAGATCTTATTTCAGACCATTGCTGTTGTATCTTACCGACCTCCTCTGAAGTGAAGTTTTTTACTTTGAACCGGACGTCAGAGTCAATAAGCATCAGGCTGGTTTTTAAGAACCAGTCTCTTTCAATATAAAAACCCATTTCATTATTCTGATAAATGTTTTTTGTCAGTTCATCCAGTTCTCTTCTGAAATCCCCCTGCCAGTGCGCTACCGCTATTGACATCAGTAAGTCTGAGAACTCAAGTTTTGTCCCTCCGCTGTTCGTGCGTATGAAAACATCCAAAACATGGTCAATGTCCTGACTGCTCTCATTGAAGTAATGGATGATGTTCTCAGTTCTTATTTTTGTATAAAGTTTAAGCAGGGTTTTTCTGGAGAATTCGCTGGAAATGAGTCCTCTTTTTTCGAGTTCTGGTACGACAACTTTAAATAAAATATCATCCGGAGAATCATGTTGCTCGTATTTGAATATTTCGTGAAGGCAGAACCAGTGATGTTTGTTATCGGTAAGTGAATCAGTGTATTGCTTGTCGGTCAGAAACCTGAAGTTGTACTTCATCATGAGTTCGTCGTCTGACTTAAGTGGCGCTGTTAAATCGACGTAAAGCTTTCTGGGCGGCAGGATGCGATCATCCTGTGCCGAAGGCCACCATACCCGGGGTTGTTTATACGCATACGTTCCACACAATCCAATATATAAAGATGTGAGACGCTGCTGACCATCAATCACCGCCTTGAAATCATGGAACCCTGCATTTGTTGGTACGCAGGGATTTTCTTCATTAAATCGCTGGCAGTATTCTTTCAGGAATTCATAGAATTTGTAATCGTTTTTAATGCTGGCACTACGGATATCCCACATCATGAAAGAGTTTATCGGGTAGTCTCGCATGATGGAGTCAAAAAGAAGACATATCTGCATGCTGCTCCAGACAAATTTCCTTTGAATTGCAGGCAGAAGATAGTGGCGTAAATTAATCGAATCTATTGCTTGTTTTATTGTTATTGCCTTTTCATACTGGCCAGCCATCATAAACCTCATATGTTATTTTAGCTGGCCAATTTTAATTTAAAGAGTGTCAGGAGTACAGTCTTTGCACAAACTAATTTATGCAACGGAAAAGTTGACGGCTCGGCTTATGTTTTTCATTCGGGTAGAATCGCATTGCGGATGCACAAAGTGATGATACCTGCCTCGCTATGTTTTTACCAAAGTTAACAAGAAGACCGTGTTTTATCTTTTCACCGTCGGTCCTGATGCTGATGATAAAACTGAACTGATATACTGTTATGTCAGCCAGGTCATTGCCAAACGTTACGCTGGCTGCTCTGTTTATTTCTTTTTCATAGTCACGCAGGTCAGTGTTAAGTTTTGCTGCCGTATAAACAAGTGCGTATTCTCTATCAATAATCATAACTTTCTCACTTTACATGTTAATGTGATTAAATCATCACTAATAATATGTTGTGGTTTTAATTACGATTATTCGTTTGTTTTTTTGCCCCTGTAATCCATTATCTGATGAATAATGTTCATGTGGGGTAACGCTTCCATAAAGTCAGACTGTTCAATCAGTGAAATAAGTGCATTATCGATTTCAAAGGTTGTATCCGGTAATACCTCAACCAGCCTGATTTGGGACAGGGATATGACGAACACGCCCGATAAAGCACATCCGGCAAGAAACCACTCCGCATGGCTGCAAAGCAGACTGTAGTGGTCAACAAAAACTGGCCACCGCTTTAGAGTTTTTCCAGTATCGACTTTCCGATTCGTTTGGTGGTAATCCACCGTTATAGTCATGCGGCCTTAGCGAGCTGTAATACCCGACGATATAGTCTGTGATCGCATGAGCAGCTTCGCTAAAGTTTATATAACCTGTCACTGGCACCCACTCGTTTTTCAGACTCCGGAAGAAGCGTTCCATCGGGCTGTTGTCCCAACAGTTTCCACGTCGGCTCATACTCTGCCTGATTCGGCAACGCCATAGTAACTGCCGGAACTGCCTGCTTGTATAGTGGCTACCCTGGTCACTGTGGAACATCACTCCGGCTGGTTTACCGCGAGCTTCCCACGCCATTTCCAGCGCTTTGATGGTCAGCTTGCTGTCCGGTGAGAATGACATTGCCCAACCCACCGGTTTCCTTGCGAACAGATCGAGAACAACAGCAAGGTAAGCCCAACGCTTGCCTGTCCAGATATACATCACATCGCCGCACCACACCTGATTCGGTTCTGTCACTGCAAACTGTCGCTCAAGGCGATTCGGGATAACGATGTGTTCATGACCACCACGTTTATATCGGTGGGTAGGCTGCTGACAACTCACCAGACCCAGTTCTTTCATGAGCCTTCCGGCAAGCCAGCGTCCCATTTTGAAGCCTCTCAGGGTTGCCATAATCGCGATACTTCTTGCGCCAGCAGAGCCATGGCTGATGTTATGCAGTTCCAGAACCTGACTACGTAACATAGCTCGCCTGCCGTCTGGCTTTTCTGAGCTTTTTCCCCAGTATTTGTAGCTGCTGCGATGAACCCCGAACACGTGACAAAGTGTGACCACAGGATACTGCGCTCTGAGTTTCCCGATTAACGAGAACTGTTCAGGAGTCTGACATCAAGAGCGCGGTAGCCTTTTTTAATATGTCGTTTTCCATTTCAATGCGTTGTAGCTTTTTCTTCAGCTCACGTATTTCAATCTGTTCCGGGGTTATAGGGGAGGCTTTAGGTATTTTGCCCTGTCGTTCATCCCGCAACTGCTTTACCCATCGCGTCATGGTAGAAAGACCCACATCCATAGCGCTGGCCGCAGCTGCAACGGTGTAGTTCTGATCAAGTACCAGTTGAGCGGATTCGCGTTTAAATTCTGCGCTGAAATTTCTTTTTTTCATTGAGGCACCTGTAATGTTCTGAGGTGAGCATATCACCTCTGTTCAGGTGGCCAAATTCAGTAAACCACTACACCGGAAGCCATAAGGTGCGTTTTACCGGGTCAAGATTTTCCCACTTTGCCAGACGCAGTTCATCGCGCCGAAGTCCGATGAGCAGTAACAGTTTGACATAACGGGCAGCAACCGGGCTGATATCCTTATCGGAGGAGAGGAAAATACGACGAATTTCATCCTCGGTGAAATAGCGTTGTCGGGCGTTGTTTTCCCTGAGAAGCTGTACAACTCTTGCTTGATGAACAAAGGTGATGCTTTGCCTTCCAGCCCAGGTAAACACCGCTTTAATCAGTACGATGACACGGTTACAGGTTGCTGCTGACAGTGAAATACTTAGCATTTGCTGGAGTCTAAGAATGCTGCGGGGTGTTATATCACTTAGCAGCATCTGACCAATGGCGGGGCGGATATGATCCCGGTAGCGCTGAATGTCCTTTCTCCAGCTACGTTTAGTGGATTCTGCCCATGGCAGATAATGCTGATTAAAGAGTTCATCAAACGTCATCTCTTTTCTCTTGCTTTCGCGTTCCTGTTTAGTGTCAGTACCTGTGGCAAGCGAGCGTTTATGTTCCAAAGCAATTTTACGAGCAAGAGCGACATCCACCTCTGGCCAGTGATCGATGGCTATGGCACGTTTTCGTCCATGATAGAGGTAGCGGAGCAAAAACTTTTTACGTCCTTCTCCCTTGCTGACCAGACATTTCAGGCCAGAAATCTCGGAGTCGCTGTATTCGGCATCAGTGCTGCGTGAATCTGATGAGTTTGGGGGGAGGGATTTAATGAGCTGACTGGTAAAACGGAAGCGTTTCGGACGGGACATATTACCTCCTGTGACTGGTGTTAAGTACGTCAGGGTTGACCCATCCCCGGCACGGCGTTGTTAATCGCTGAGCTGACTTTCTGGCGTGGCGAAAGAAATGCTATTGCCACATGAAATGAATGAAGAGGAGAAATGCAGCAAGAACAGGCTTTACGGTCTGACTCTGGTCTTAAGTGGAAAGATTGCCGTTGGGGAAGTGTTCACAGAAATAATATGTGTTTAAGTCGGATACAATTACCTGCCATCAGGGTAAGGACCATTGCCCATATGTGGCTGGTTTCGGAGTCGGCTATGTGCTGTGAATTCAACGGGGTGATTCAACGCTATCCTTAATCAAAGGGGGCGTTGCCATGAAACGAATCACGCGCATTTACTACATGCCAGAAAAAGTTAAAAAAATCCCCGATGTTAACACCAGGGGGTTGTGTATAAGAGACAGCTACTTGAGAGGACTGTTATCTGATATAGCGTATTTGAGTGCATTCAGTATTTGGCTAAAAACGTCTGGTATGCGGAAGCTGGCATAGTATCTGTTCCTGAAGGCTGGAAATGTTATATTTATGATATGCACTGTAGAAAATCGGCAGTTCTATGGTTAATCCTGTCGATTCATTAATTCTACGTTGAATGGAACTGCTTTTTTCCTCAAGGAACGATAGTAGTTCTGGTTCTGGCTTATTCTTTGCGTAATTCCAATACCTTCCCTTCATTGCTTGATCTGCCTGATTTATTGCAACAATAACCCTCTCTGGTTCAATACAATGAAGAACAACATTATCCAATAATTTTAATGTTGTTCCTAAATCACGGCTTCCTCCATCTAGAATAACTAAAGCGATATCTATAAAACCAAATAAATCTTCTCCGCCTTTAGCTTTTACTTTTTTTGAAAGAAGAAATGATAGATCCTTAGAATATATTTTATCTTCATTAATACCATCGCCAAAACCTGCTGTATCGTGAATCCTAAAATACTCACTTACATTGTAAGACGATATAATTTTGGTTTCCGGCTCAACACCATCACCTACAGCAGCAACACCACTACCAAATAAACAATTAATAGTGGTGCTTTTGCCAACCCCTGTTGCTCCGACAAGAGCTAAATCTAGAGGGATAAGAAGATTTCTCATTCTAGCTATATCAAAAAATCTAGATGAAAATTCAGGCATCAAGAAAATAACCCCCCCAGAAAGCCGAAGATACCCCCAGCAACTCCGCCAACTACCCTTCCTAAAACCTCGCCGGATTTACCAAAAATACCACCTATAGAACCACCAATGTCAGATCCAGAGCTTGCACCTTTTGATACCGATTTCGTTAATGATTCAATAAATGTTTCTTTTATTTCTTTTTGATAGTCCTCTAACTTATCATCTTTCTCCCACATGGTTTCTTTTTTATTAACATCATTAGCAAAAACTATTCTTTTTTCTTCTTTCGTTTTCCTAAGAATATATGCAAAAAGCTTAGATAAGTTATATGGCTTTTGTTCCTCATTTTCATCTTTGTATCCAGCCGAATAATAAATTGGAGTAACATCAACTCCGGTGGCCTCTTTTATTCTTTTTCTTGTTGATAAAACCTTCTCATTAAGGAAATCAATTAATTTTGGTTCCGGGATATTTCCATTGTAATCCCAGTGTTTACCTTTCATTGCCATGTCGGCTTGATTTATAGCAACAAGAAGTCGAGAATGGTCGTCACCTAAATTTGGTATTATAACATTGTTAATCAATTCAAACGAGGTACCCAAATCCCTGCTGCTACCATCAAGAATAACAAGAACCAAATCGATTAAAAGATCACCGTTATCATCTTTCTCAACTAGCTTGTTAATGATATTTTTTGCATGTCGACGATCTGCTTCCTTCCCATCACCAAGGCCTGGTGAATCAAAAAGTACAATGTTATCTAACTCATACTTTGAAATTGACATTGTTTCCGGATCAACACCAGTCCCAACCTTAGCTTTATCAAAATCAAACAATGCATTTATTGTAGAAGATTTTCCTGAGCCAGTAGCACCAGTAATCAAAATGTTAACTTTTGTATCTTTAAGGCTGGCTAAGTTTTTAAATACCGCAGCTTTGTCATTATCACTAAGCTTTTTATCATTTTGGAATTTTTCAATTAACTTATCAAAGAAATTTTGGCTGCGCATAGATATCCTATTTAAAATTATCTATCTTTTTTCTGAAAAAAGGTAGTCTACTAATATTTACGTATTTAATGGCTCGGTTACAATATATTCATAACTACTAATTGCGGACTGAAACAAAATCGTGCAAAAAGCATACAGCGAGTGTGTTTTTTGAGCCAGGTTTGCAAGTAACGAAAACGTAATTTTCATTTACGCTTTGCATTAAAGCTATTTGTCATGAAGTTTACCTCTTTCAGGCTTGTTAATTAATTCGCTGGAGAAATAAACGTTAACCTATCCTCGGTCAGTGTCAAGAAAATTATCACCTTCCATTAACTGTTTTTTTCGTTCCTAATTCATCTTCACCGTATTTTTCTATTGATAGTTTATTATTTTCCCTGATCAGGGTTCCATATGTATTTGCTGTGTGGGCAATCCCCCGCTGGTTCATGTAGAACGCTGTTAGCAACGTCCGCAGATCGCTCACAGTTGGCCTTCAACTCAGTTAACTTAGCCGCTTTGTGCCAGGAGTGGGCATTGCTAATAGTTAGAGTGTGTGATTTGCTCCCCGTTGATTAAGCACAGCGTTGTATTGGTTCGTTGAACCCCAGCTTAGAGCGGATACTCAGGTTTAACAGTCCAGTACGTTTAGCTCAAGTAGTATTACTACGGATAAATCATTTTATGATGACGTGGAGGACGGGGGATTCAGGTAATGTTAAGAAATGAAAGGCTTAAATGCGATTATTACAGATGGAGGAGATGGTGGATACCCCCGACTGACAGGGGAGGATTTATGAAGTTGAGTTCTTCCCCCTTGATGAAGAGGAGTCTCCCCGGTTTTCCCCCAAGGTGATGATGGGTAATTTCTTGTTAAATAAGGTAAAACATGAAATTCCCCGTTTCCCCCATGTTTTCTACTTCATTATGAATGATCTGAGAGAAAGGAACCGTAGAGGACCGTAGAAAGACCGTAGCTGTGAGGTTAGGAAAAGGCATATCAGAAGATGTTGAGGTGTCTAACAATAAAGAACCTCTGCGAAAATGGCGAGAAATCCAGCAACCAAATAACGTGCTGCAACGATCAGAAATCTACCGTAGCGAAGAAAGGAAAAAGCCCCGCTTTTCAGCGAGGCCTTATAAATAGTGGTGCCCGGACTCGGAATCGAACCAAGGACACGGGGATTTTCAATCCCCTGCTCTACCGACTGAGCTATCCGGGCAACGGGGCGCATTAAACCCGATCCGCCTCGCCTCGTCAACGAAATTTCTTCAAATCGTTGCAGACTGCACAATCTATCACCACTTTGCTGATGATGCACGCGAACTCAGGCAAAAAAAGTGGTCCACAGGGCAGAGAGCGGCATCGCAAGCACCAGTGCAGGCAGCATATTCGCCACCGCAAACATCTTAATTCCACAAATCCTTAGGCCCGTTGCCAGCAACAGCACGCCGCCTACGGCGGTGAA
This sequence comes from Phytobacter sp. SCO41, assembly GCF_003073275.1. NCBI lineage: Bacteria > Pseudomonadati > Pseudomonadota > Gammaproteobacteria > Enterobacterales > Enterobacteriaceae > Phytobacter > Phytobacter sp. SCO41. Next base: position 857,836 of record NZ_CP027225.1, read on the forward strand.
ATCACCCATCATCGCGGGTGTGGTCAACGGTAAAATAAGCGTGGCGCAGGTAGCGAGCGTCAGTTGAATAATAAGCATCGGTACGGAGATGAACGCGACGGCAAAACCTAACGAAGTCGCGAATATCACCGCCGTGAAAAAATCGAGAAACGCTTTGGCAATCAGCAGGCTTGGGTCACCGGTCATCCCCTCACGCATGGCGCCGAAAATCCCGGTGCCACTGGCGCAAAACAAAATGATAATCGCCACCAGGCTTTGGATAAACGATTCGTGAGCATCCAGCGCATGGCTTGCTGAGCGGCGCTTTTGTACTAATTTACGTAAACCGTTCACCGCGCCGCTGATACCGCGCTCCACATAACAGAGTTCACCTATCAAGGTGCCAACCAGGGTTGCAAGCACCATAACGGGCAGATTGACGCATTTAATCACCAGCAAAATGCCGATGCCCAGCGAGGCAAGACCAAAGATCGAGGGCATTGAGGAGCGAACCCGCTCCGGTAAACGGTGGCTCAGCAGTGCACCAATCGTTCCCCCCAGCAAAACGGCGGCGGCGTTGATATAAGGTCCTGTTAACACGTTTTTTCTCCAGAGGTTTTGCGAACACAACTGCATAGTATGACGCAACGAAGCACATTATTATGCCCGATTAATGCGGGTAATAACTGTATTTAGCTTTTGAATATAATCACTTATGAAAATCATTAAAAAGGCAATTGCATTATGTTGCATTTGGCCTTCGCTTCGTTGGTTGCACCTGCGAAAAAATGATGACATGATTGCGCGAATTTTCTTCACAACCTCACGGGGACACCTGAAATGACGCAGATTTTATCGCTCATACAGAGACGCCGCGCCACGCTGCGAACGTGCACCCGTTCAGTTTTATCCCATACTACACTCACCATGCGGTGAGGCTACCGTACGCTCACTTCAGGACAACATTAAAATCAGAGTGTATCTGCTTTTACTGATGTCTGGCGGTCGGAGCGGGTTCCAGTCAGACACGTTCGTTGGGTAAGGCGCCTGCTTTGCCCGGGGCCTTTTCTTCCCCTGAAACGGGTATCTGTGCTTATGAAAACAATGAAAATTGCCGTCAGCCGCGAGCTGATCTCCACCCTGTCTACCCACCGCCAGATGGTGACGCTGGACAGTACCGATTTTACGGATGTGGCGGCAGTCGTCATTACGCTGGCGGAAAGCCGTAGCGGCATTCTGGCCTTGCTCAAACGGACGGGCTTCAACGTGCCGGTATTCTTATTTGACCAGACGTTGGAAGAAACGCCGGACGGCGTCACGGCGGTGATTAATGGCAAAGAGCAGGACTGGCTGGAGCTGGAGACCGCCGCCTGTGATTATGAAGATAATTTGCTGCCGCCGTTTTTCGATACGCTACGTCAATATGTCGAGATGAAAAACGACACCTTCGCCTGTCCTGGTCATCAGCACGGTGAGTTCTTTAAAAAGCATCCGGCGGGCCGACAGTTCTACGATTTCTTTGGTGAAAATGTTTTTCGCGCTGACATGTGCAATGCCGACGTGAAGCTGGGGGATCTGCTGATTCACGAAGGCTCCGCTAAACATGCGCAGAAGTTTGCGGCGAAAGTGTTCAACGCAGATAAAACCTACTTTGTGCTGAACGGCACTTCTGCCGCGAATAAAGTTGTTACCAACGCGCTGCTGACGCGTGGCGATCTGGTGCTGTTTGACCGTAACAACCACAAATCCAACCACCATGGCGCGCTGATTCAGGCCGGGGCGACGCCTGTGTATCTGGAAGCCTCCCGCAACCCGTTCGGTTTTATCGGTGGCATTGATGAACACTGTTTTGATGAAAAATACCTGCGCGAACTGATCCGCGAAGTAGCGCCGGAAAAAGCCAACCAGCCGCGCCCGTTTCGTCTGGCGGTGATCCAGCTCGGCACCTATGACGGCACGATCTATAACGCCCGTCAGGTGATCGACAAAATCGGCACCTTGTGTGACTACATTTTGTTTGACTCGGCATGGGTGGGGTACGAACAGTTCATTCCGATGATGGCCGACACGTCGCCGTTGCTGCTGGAACTCAATGAGAACGATCCGGGGATCTTCGTTACCCAGTCCGTGCATAAGCAGCAGGCCGGTTTCTCGCAAACCTCGCAGATCCATAAAAAAGATAATCATCTGCGCGGCCAGGCACGTTTCTGCCCGCATAAGCGCCTGAACAACGCCTTTATGTTGCACGCCTCGACCAGCCCGTTCTACCCGTTGTTTGCGGCACTCGACGTGAACGCCAAAATCCATCAGGGGGAAAGTGGTCGCCGCCTGTGGGCCGAGTGCGTAGAAGTGGGGATTGAGGCGCGCAAATCGATTATCGCCAACTGCAAAATGATCCAGCCGTTCGTGCCGCCAGTCATTGCCGGGCGACCGTGGCAGGATCATCCGACAGAGATCATTGCTCGCGAGCGTCGCTTCTTTAGCTTTGAGCCCGGTGCAAGCTGGCACGGTTTTGAAGGTTACGCGCAGGATCAGTACTTTGTGGATCCCTGTAAGCTACTGCTCACCACGCCGGGCATTGATGCGCAAACGGGTGAGTACACTGAGTTTGGTATTCCGGCGACGATCCTCGCCAACTACCTGCGTGAGAACGGCATTGTGCCGGAAAAATGCGACCTTAACTCTATTCTGTTCCTGCTGACACCAGCGGAAAGCACAGCGAAGATGGCCCATCTGGTGGCCATGCTGTCGCAGTTTGAGCGTCACATAGAAGACGATACGCCGCTGGCAGATGTGTTGCCGACCATCTACAACAAGTATCCGGTGCGTTATCGCGACTATACACTCCGCCAGCTTTGCCAGGAGATGCATGATCTTTACGTCAGCTTCGATGTGAAAGATCTGCAAAAAGAGATGTTTCGCAAGGCGAGTTTCCCGGCGGTTGCCGTCAACCCGCAGGATGCCCATCAGGAGTATATTCGCGGCAACGTGGAGCTGGTGCGTATCAGTGAGGCGGAAGGACGGATTGCGGCAGAAGGAGCGCTGCCGTACCCGCCTGGTGTGCTATGCGTGGTGCCTGGTGAAGTGTGGGGCGGCGCGGTACAACGCTACTTCCTGGCGCTGGAAGAGGGCGTCAATTTGCTGCCAGGTTTCTCGCCGGAGCTGCAGGGGGTCTACTCCGAGACAGATGCCGATGGGATTAAGCGCTTATACGGCAATGTGTTGAAACAGTCCTCTGCGGTCTGATGCCCTCACCCCGGCCCTCTCCCACAGGGAGAGGGCGGATAGCCCGGATGTCGCTTACTAATCCGGGATACGTTCAGGTGAGGTGAAAACCGCGAAACCTATACCCCTTCGCCCGCACGGCGGTACATCCTGCGTGGATGCCCAATCTTGCCATATTGCATCTCAACCGATAAAAAACCGGACTCCACGCCGTGCTCCAGGTAGCGGCGGGCGGTGGTCTTACTGAGCCCCGTCTCCGTCACCACTTCATCCACGGAAAAACAGCGCTCACCCGCATCGGCAAACAGGGTCTGTACGCGAGACAGTGTATTCTCCTCGATCCCTTTACTGCCGTTATCCAGCTTGTAGTTCTTTGCCTGCAACTGATACAGCGAATCCACGTTCTGCTGATCGACAATCTTCCACACCCGTTGCTGCTCGGTGAACTGCACAAAACGTTCCAGTGACTGGCTCAGACGTTTCCACGACACCGGTTTAAGAATGTAATCAAACGCGCCGTTGCGAATCGCCTGGCTACAGGTATCCATGTCACTGGCGGCGGTAATGAAAATAACCGAACAGTTGGCGCGAATGATCATCGGGTCGCTAATCAGCGTAATCCCTTTGCCATCCGGCAGATAATTATCGAGCAACACCAGTTGTGGTTGCTTACTGGCGAGCAGCGCCTTCGCTTCTGCCAGGGATGTGGCGATACCCACCAGCCGCAATCGTGGATGCTTACCAATCAGTTCTGCATGGAGCTGCGCCAGCTCGTTTTCATCTTCTACTATCAGCACATCTATCTGTTCATGTCGCATAATTCTGATCTTCCAGAGTCGGAGCGGGGCGTTGTATCTGACCCGTTTCCGGAATAAATAAAGAGAAAATCGTTCCGCGCGGCGCGTTATCAGAAACTTCAATGGTGCCGCCCACCTGCGTGACATAGCTGGAGATCAGATACAGGCCGATGCCATGATCGCCGTTGCGTTTCGTTGTCATCCCTCGGTCAAAAATACGATCCCGAAGGGACGGGTCGATCCCGATGCCGCGATCTGCCACTTCAATAATCAGCTCGCGCTCATTTTGCAGGATCAAGACCTCAACGGGCTCGTGCGGCAACGCGGCGCGTTGCGTTGCTTCAATGGCGTTATCCAGCAGGTTACCAATAATCGATATCAGTTCGGCTTCCACCAGCAGGTGCGCGGGGCGCGACATCTGGCAGCCAGGGTCAAAAACCAACTCTACCCCTTTTTCCCTTGCGCGGGCCGCTTTACCCAGCAGCAAACCGCACAATGTAGGGGAGCTAAAACGTGACGAAATAAAGTCAAGCAGCTCCTGCGCATGCTCCGACTGGGCCTGAAGATAACGAATTGCCTCGTCGTAGCGTTCCATATGCAGCAGGCCGGAAAGTGTCGTCATCCGGTTAAGCTGCTCGTGGCGCATGATACGCAGGTTATCGACATAACGTTTCACCTGGCTCAACTGGGCGCTGAGGCTGTCGATTTCATTACGATCGCGAAAGGTAATGACCCAACCTTGCAGCTTATCTTCCAGCATAATGCGCACACGGCTGGCAATGACTGTCGCGTGATTAAAACGGCAGATCTCATCGTGTGTATCTTTCGCCAGCATCGCACTGCGGGAGAAAAAGGGCACGGCCGGAATCACGTCGGAGATCAATTGCCCCCGCAGTTCGCGCGTGGGTTGGCTCAGATTGAGCAATGTTCTCGCGGCCTGGTTTATCACCTCGATGCGCAGATTGCTGTCGATGGCGATCACCCCTTCGTAAATCGACTCCATCATCGCTTTTTGCTGGCGCACCAGCAGGCCGATTTCTCGCGGCTCCAGTGAAAAGATCTGCTTCTTGATACTGCGGGTAAAGAACCACGAGAAGATAAACAGTGCCGCTAACAGCAGTACGGCGGCAATAAAGATATTGATTGCCTTGCCGAGGGTGATGGTATCGAGATAGCTGGTCAGATAACCCACGGAAACAATACCAATCACCTTGCCTGCGTCATTGAATATCGGTGCTTTACTGCGTAAGGAAATACCCAGGCCGCCCTGGCGGATAGTGGTCAGGCTTTTACCCTGTAACACTTCCTGATTATCGCCCCCGACAAGCGTAGTCCCCACACGGTCATCATAAACCGAATGGAATAGATGAATGCCTTTATCATCGCCAATGACAATAAAACTGGCATCGCTGCGATCGACTACTTGTTGCATAAATTCTGCAATCGCGGGAATATCTTTTTCCGCAACCGATTTGCGTAAATTCGGAATTATCGCTATTTCTTCAGCTTGTATTTTTGCTCGCGTACTCATTTCCTGATAAAGCTGGCGACCGACATCGATATAATAATAACCACCCAGTAAGATGAACAAACCGGAGAAAAACAGTACCAGCGAAATAAAGAGCTTAATCTGGAAGGAAACTTTCATGGTGTGGTACGCACAGAGCAACAAAAACGGTAATGTAACATCTTTCCTGTTGACAGTGGCGAGTTTACTGGAAACTTGTGATCCCTTGCACACCTGATGCTGACTGGCGACGCTAAAGAAACAAAGACTTTCTGGAAATGTTATTAACTTGTTTTTTTATTTAAAAAAACCATAAAAACCACGGAAATAATTACGGCATTAATCACACTAAATTAAAGAAACCATAAAAACCATAGGTGCCATTAAAACTTCGGTTTTATTATGCTGCGCCTCACATAACGTAAAAACCTGGCCCTTTAAGCTACAAATGCAAAATAACCAAGGGGCTTAATTATGAGCACAACTGACGATTCTTTTTCTATTACCTCTGAGTCGCTATCGATTCAAAAACCATCATTGAAAGACAGATGGTGGCACATTATGGATACCTGGAAAGTCGGGATTATTCCATTGCCGTTGTTTTTACTTGCTGGTGCATTAATCGCCATCGATTGTCTGGGTGGTAAATTACCCAGTGATATCGTTGTGATGGTCGCAACGCTGGCGTTTTTCGGCTTCGCCTGTGGTGAGTTCGGTAAACGCCTGCCGATTATCGGTAAACTGGGTGCGGCGGCGATTTGCGCTACCTTCATCCCTTCTGCAATGGTCTATTATGGCCTGCTGCCGGATGTGGTTGTCGAGTCCACCACCAAGTTCTACAAATCCACTAACATTCTGTACCTCTACATCTGCTGCATTATTGTCGGCAGTATTATGAGCATGAATCGCACCACGCTGATTCAGGGCTTCCTGCGTATTTTCTTCCCGATGCTGTGTGGCGAAATCGTCGGCATGCTGGTTGGGATGGGCGTGGGGCTGCTGCTCGGTCTCGAACCGTTCCAGATCTTCTTCTTTATCATTCTGCCAATCATGGCGGGTGGTGTGGGTGAAGGCGCCATTCCGCTTTCTATCGGTTACGCCACCATTCTGCATATGGATCAGGGCGTTGCGCTGGGTCGCGTACTGCCGATGGTAATGCTTGGCGGCCTGACTGCCATCATTATCTCTGGCTGTCTGAACCAACTGGGTAAACGCTTCCCGCACCTGACTGGTGAAGGTCAGTTGATGCCGAATCGTGATAACACCGATGAGAAAACCCCTGCTACGCCTGCGTTCAGCGGTAAAGCTGACGTCACCACTATCGCATCCGGTGCGCTGCTGGCCGTGCTGCTGTACATGCTGGGTATGCTGGGCCACAAACTGATTGGTCTGCCAGCGCCGGTTGGCATGCTGTTTATGGCGGTGCTGGTCAAACTGGTTCACGGCGTATCGCCGAAGATCCTTGAAGGTTCTCAGGTCGTTTACAAATTCTTCCAGACCTCTGTGACTTACCCAATCCTCTTCGCTGTGGGCGTGGCTATCACCCCGTGGCAGGAGCTGGTACACGCATTCACCCTCACTAACCTGTTGGTGATTGTCAGCACCGTGTCCGCGCTGGTCGCCACGGGCTTCTTCGTAGGTAAAAAAATCGGTATGCATCCGATTGATGTCGCCATCGTCTCCTGCTGTCAGAGCGGGCAGGGTGGCACCGGGGATGTTGCCATCCTCACTGCAGGTAACCGTATGAGCCTGATGCCGTTCGCCCAGATCGCTACCCGTATCGGCGGCGCGATCAACGTCTCGGTATCACTGCTGGTTCTCGGCAACTTCCTCGTCTGATTCATGTGTTACAGGAACTGATATGAAACTCGCAAGCTTTGTCCATCAGGGGATCCGCAGTTACGGGATCGTGAAGGCGGATGGTGTGATCAATCTGGGACGCCGTCTGGGCGATCGTTACAGCGATTTGAAATCGTTGCTCGCTGCCAACGCGTTAAATGAAGCGCAGCAGTTGTCTGGTGAAAAACCGGATCTGAGCTTCGATGCGCTGGAATTTCTGCCGGTGATTGATAACCCAGGGAAAATTCTTTGCGTCGGCATGAACTACGCCGACAAACGTAAAGAGTTTGATCAGCACAACCCGGCACCGACGCTGTTCGTCCGTTTTGCCGATTCGCAAACCGGCCACCAGACTCCGGTACTCAAACCGCGTCACTCCAGCGAGTTTGATTACGAAGGTGAACTGGCGGTGATCATCGGCAAAAGCGGAGAGAACATCTCCCGTGAAGAGGCATTGAGCCATGTTGGCGGTTATAGCTGCTATATGGACGGTTCTGCACGCGACTGGCAGCACACCTGGTTTACCGCCGGTAAAAACTGGCGTCAGACCGGTGCGTTCGGTCCGTGGATGACCACGGCGGATGAGATTCCGGATCCGCACAGTCTGGCGATCCGCACCTGGCTGAATGGCCGCATGGTGCAGGAAGACAACACCGCCAGCATGATCCACAAAGTGGCGGAGCTTATCGAGTACATCAGTACCTTCACGCGCCTGAATGCTGGCGATGTGATCATCACCGGTTCACCGGGTGGCGTTGGCAAAAAACGTAATCCACCGCTGTTCATGAACGCGGGCGATCGCATCGAAGTGGAGATCGAGAATATCGGTCATCTCAGCAATGTGATTATGGACGCGCCAGCCTTATCGCTGTCGCCCATGCACTAAGGAACGCGGCGGATTTATGCAAGCACAACCTCCCATTGATTTTCGCATTGCGGATGTCACAAGCGGCGCGCAGCGTTTTACGCAGATTCGTAATCTGCTCGCGGACAGCGGCTTAGGCATGGACAACGATATCACCACTTTCGTTGAAGCCTGGTCGGGACTCCGGCTGGTGGGTTGTGCGGGCCTGGCCGCCAATGTCATCAAATGTGTGGCGGTAGATGAAAACCTGCGCGGCGAAAATCTTAGCGCCCGTTTGCTGGCTGAGGTGGAACACCTCGCGCTGTCACGGGGCCATTTTCATCTGTTCCTCTGTACGCGCCCCTGTAACAAGGAGCGCTTTGCACACAGCGGATTCTGGCCTATTGCGCAGAGCGGCAACAACGCGGTGTTAATGGAAAACACGCCCTTTGGCATCAGCCGTTACTGCCGCTCATTGCAGCCTTATCGCGTAGAAGGAAAGCGCGTTGGGGCTATCGTGATGAACGCTAATCCGTTCACCCTTGGGCACCGCCATCTGGTGGAACAAGCGGCGCATTCCTGCGACCACTTACATCTGTTCGTGGTTCAGGAGGATGCGTCGTTTTTCCCCTTCACCGACCGTCTGGACATGGTACGGGCAGGGGTCGCTCATCTGCCAAACGTGACCGTTCACAAGGGATCGGAATACATCATTTCGCGGGCGACATTTCCGGCCTATTTCCTCAAAGAGACCGGCAAGGTACAGCAGGCGTGGAGCGAAATCGATCTGCTGATTTTTCGCGACCACATCGCCCCCGCGCTGGGTATTACCCATCGATTTATCGGCTCAGAGCCGTTTTGCGATATTACGCGCCAGTACAACCAGACTATGCACCGCCTGCTTACAGGCGCGGTAGAGGTGGTGGAGATCCCGCGCATCAAAGCCACGGGCAATGCCATCTCTGCCTCGGAAGTTCGTCGTCTACTTAAGACGCACCAGTTTTCCCGTATTCGGGAAATAGTACCGGATACCACTTTCGTGCATCTCGAAACGCACTACAGCGCGGAAGTCGCTTAAAAAACTCAGGAAATAAATTATGAAAATTGTTAGGGAGGCGCTGGCCGGGACTATGGAGTCCAGCGACCTGATGGTGAAAATAGCCCCCGCTGATGGCGAGCTGGACATCGTCATCCACAGTGAAGTGATTAAGCAGTTTGGCGATCAAATTCGCCATGTGGTGACCACCACGCTGCGCGCCATGGAAGTCCACCAGGGACTGATCATTATTGAAGATAAAGGTGCGCTGGATTGTGTGATCCGCGCCCGCCTACAGAGCGCGGTATTACGCGCCAGTGACAGTGACAATATTGACTGGGAGAAACTGCAATGAAAAAGCTTCGTCGTAGCATGCTGTTTCTCCCAGGCGCCAACGCCGCCATGCTTTCCAACTCGTTTATTTACCGCCCGGACTCCATCATGTTTGACCTGGAAGATGCCGTGGCGCTGCGTGAAAAAGACACTGCGCGTCTGCTGGTCTTTCATGCGCTGCAACACCCGATGTACGAAGACATCGAAACCGTCGTTCGTATCAACCCGCTCAATACCCCGTTTGGCCTGAAAGATCTGGAAGCCGTGGTGCGCGCCGGGGTGGATGTGGTTCGTCTGCCAAAAACCGACACGCCGGAAGATATTTACGAACTCGAACGCCATCTTGAACGCATCGAAATGGCCTGCGGGCGTGAAATTGGATCCACGAAGGTGATGGCGGCGATCGAATCCGCGATCGGCGTTATCAATGCCGTGGCGATCGCGCGCAGTTCTCAGCGTCTGATTGGCATCGCGCTGGCGGCGTTTGACTACGTGATGGACATGCAAACCGAACGCGGCGACGGCACCGAGCTGTTCTATGCCCGCTGTGCCGTACTGCATGCGGCACGTGCCGCCGGGATCGACGCCTTTGACGTGGTGTGGTCGGACGTAAATGACGAAGCCGGTTTCCTGCGCGAAGTCGATCTGATCCGCAAAATGGGCTTTAACGGTAAGTCGCTGATCAACCCGCGCCAGATCGATCTGCTGCACAACGCGTATGCGCCAACGCAGCACGAAGTGGATCACGCGAAGTTAGTGATCGAAGCCGCAGAAGAGGGCGAACGCAACGGGCTGGGCGTGGTGTCGCTGAACGGTAAGATGATCGACGGCCCCATTATTAATCATGCGCGAATGGTGCTGGAACGTGCCGCCGCGTCCGGCGTGCGTCGGTAAGGACAGAACAATGAATCAGACAGAGCTTCTCCACGTTAACTTTCCGCATCTGCGCGATTTAAAACCGTTCGATAGCGCCCATGCCAGCACGCCGTGGCTTGCCGATCTCGACAGCAAACATAACCGCAAATTGTGCGCCACCCTGGAAGATGCCATTGCCCGCAGTGGCCTGAAAGATGGCATGACCATTTCGTTCCACCATGCGTTTCGCGAAGGCGACCGGGTGATCAATAACGTGGTGGAAATCCTGGCGCGACTGGGCTTTAAAGATCTGACGCTGGCTTCCAGCTCGCTGATGACCTGTAACGAAAGCCTGATTGAGCATATCAAAAACGGCGTTATCACCCGTATCTACACCTCCGGCATGCGCGGCAAACTGGCGGATGCGATTTCCCACGGCCTGATGGCGGAGCCGGTGCAAATCCACTCGCACGGTGGCCGCGTGAAACTGCTGCAGGATGGCGAGCTGAATATCGATGTCGCCTTCCTCGGCGTACCGTGCAGCGACGAATTTGGTAACGCTAACGGCACCCAGGGGAAATCCTGCTGTGGTTCGCTGGGTTATGCCATGGTCGATGCGCAGTTCGCTAAAAAAGTGGTGTTGCTGACCGAAGAGCTGGTGCCGTTCCCGAACATGCCAGCCAGCCTGGTACAGGATCAGGTGGATTACATCGTGCAGGTCGAGAGCGTAGGCGACCCGGCGAAAATCAGCGTTGGCGCGGCGCGCGTGACCAGCAACCCGCGTGAACTGATGATTGCCCGTTATGCGGCGGATGTTATCGAGCATTCCGGCTATTTCAAAAATGGTTTCTCCATGCAGACGGGTTCCGGTGCGGCTTCAACGGCCTGTACACGTTTTATGGAAGAGAAAATGGAACGTCTCGGCGTGAAGGCAAGCTTTGCGCTGGGCGGTATCACCGGTGGTCTGGTCTCGCTGCACGAAAAAGGTCTGGTGGCAAAACTGCTGGATACGCAGTGCTTTGACAGTGAGGCGGCAGCATCGCTGGCGCGTAACCCGAACCACGTGGAAATCTCTACCAACGTTTACGCCAACCCTGGCAGCAAAGCGGCCTGCTGTGACCAACTGGACGTGGTTATCCTCAGTGCGCTGGAGATCGACGTTGACTTCAACGTCAACGTTATCACCGGTTCCGATGGCGTGATGCGCGGCGCATCCGGCGGCCACTGTGACGTTGCAGCGGCAGCGAATTTGACCATTGTTGTGGCACCGCTTCTGCGCAGCCGCATCCCGACCGTTGTAAAACGCGTCACCACGCTGCTCACGCCGGGCGAAAGCATTGATGTGCTGGTAACCGACCACGGCATCGCGGTGAACCCGGCACGCCCGGAAATCCGCGAGCGCCTGGTGAATGCCGGGCTGAAAGTGGTGGATATCGAAGCCCTGTACGCGCGTGCGATCTCGCTGACCGGGACACCGAAACCTATTGAATTCACCGACCGTATCGTCGGGGTGATTCGCTATCGTGACGGTAGCGTGATTGACGTTGTGCGTCAGGTGAAGGAGAACATCTAATGACATTACTGACGCCCGTAAGAGCGGGCGTCAGCCTTGAAGCGCTGCTGACGGCGAAAGAAAACCGTGCAGCGCGCCAGGCTGACTGGCTCACTCATTATCACCATCCGGTTATCTCCCTGACGCTGGTTACCCCAGGCGCGCAGAAAGACAGTATCCGTTACCGTAATACTATGGGGGTGGCGCTACAGGCGTGCGATCAACTGCTGTGGCAGAATCACTGGCCAGTGCTGGATCGCCAGGTACTGTGGTTGCCGACCGGTGCGGAAGCTCTGTGGTGTGTTGACCATGCCGCGGCGGAAATTAAAGCCCAGTGTATTGAACTGGAACAGACGCATCCGCTTGGCAGACTGTGGGATTTTGATGTGATATGCCCGAAAAACGGTCAGGTGGGACGTCAGTCTCTGGATCTCAGCACCCGACGCTGCCTGGTCTGCGATGAACCTGCCCACGGTTGCGCCCGTTCGCGCCGTCATCCCATGGAAGAGGTCGTGTCACGTGTGGAGACCCTGATCGATGGCTGGTTCGCTCGCGACTAAACTCGCCCGTTTTGATGTCTGGGCGCTGGCCGCTACGGCACTGCGTCTTGAAGTCAATCTCACCCCCAAACCGGGGCTGGTGGACATGGCGAACAATGGTTCGCACAGCGATATGGATCACGCGTTATTTTTACGCAGTATCGATGCCATCACCCCCTGGTTTCGCGTCTTCGAAAAAGCCGGGTTCGAGCATGCTTTAAAACCCGCCAGCGAACAGTTGCGCTTATTGCGCCCGGCAGGAATGGCCTGCGAACAGGCTATGTTCGAGGCGACCGACGGTGTAAATACCCATAAAGGCGGCATCTTTTCCCTGGGACTGATCTGCTTTGCGGCGGGGCGTTTACGCGGTCTGAACCGTCTGGTCTGTGCACAATCGGTCTGTCAGCAGGTGGCTGAGATCTGCAAAGGGCTGGTGGCGCGAGAGCTGGCTTCCCGCACGCATGCGACAACGGCGGGTGAAAAACAGTATCAACAGTTTGGCCTGACCGGCGCGCGCGGTGAGGCGGAACTGGGCTTTCCCACGATACGCCAACATGTGCTGCCGTACTGGTATCAGGAGGCGGGTGAACGGCGTTTTCACCATGCGCTGCTGCGCTTAATGGCGATAAATCCCGACAGTAATCTGGTCTCCCGCGGCGGTATCGACGGGTTGTGCTATGTGCAGGAATATGCGCAGACGCTGTTAAAAAACGGCTGGAACATTGCGCGCCTGCAAGAGATGGATAAGGCATTAATCAGTCGCAATCTCAGCCCCGGCGGCAGCGCCGATCTGCTGGCGGTCTCGTATGTGCTGGCGACACTGGGCTAGCGGCAGACGCTAACCGCCAGACATAAAAAAGCCCGGTGGCATCACGCGCACCGGGCAGGCATTAAATCAGTCAGGCTTATGCTTTCTGCACGACGCCAGCCGCTTGCGGAACATGTTTGTATTTGAACATCGCCATGAACGCAAAGGCCAGAACCACAGAGTAACCGGCGAAAATCAGCCACACGGTTTTCCAGTCGGTTGCGCCTGCAACGGTGTACATCTCAACCACTTTACCGCTCGCCATACCGCCAAGGATACAGCCGAAGCCGTTGGTCATCATCAGCAGCATACCCTGCGCACTGGCGCGGATAGCCGGGTTCACTTCTTTCTCGACGAATACAGAACCGGAGATGTTGAAGAAGTCGAACGCACAACCGTAAACGATCATGGAGAGAACCAGCAGGACGGTGCCGAACGGGGTTGGATCGCCGTAAGCGAACAGGCCGAAACGCAGCATCCAGGCAACGATACTCATCAGCATGACGTTCTTGATGCCGTAACGGCCCAGGAAGAACGGAATCGCCAGGATAAAGACAGTTTCTGAAATCTGCGAGATAGACATCAGCACGGAGGCGTGCGTCACGATGAAGCTATTCGCGAACAGCGGATTTGAGTCGAAGCTGTGCAGGAAGGTGTTACCAAACATATTGGTAATCTGCAGTTCCGCGCCCAGCAGCATGGAGAAGATAAAGAAAATCGCCATGCGTTTGTTTTTGAACAGCGCGAAGGCGTTCAGGCCCAGCATTTCCACCCAGGTCTGGTTTTTCTGGGTGTTGCTTACCGGCATGTGCGGCAGGGTCAGGGAGAACAGGCTCAGCACCAGGGAGAGTGCGGCACCGATATAGAGCTGCATATGGCTCAGTTCGAAGCCAGAGAAGCTCACCGCCCACATCGCCAGGATAAAGCCAATGGTGCCCCAGATACGAATCGGTGGGAAGTCCGTAACGATGTCATAACCGGCGTTTTGCAGGCGTGCGTAGGAGATGGTGTTGACCAGGCCCAGCGTGGGCATATACGCCAGCGAGTTGAGCAGGATAACCGCAAACATCGCACCCGGTGTGGTCACGCCAGCGGCGATAAACAGGGTAATAGCGCCCACCAGATGGCAGATAGCGTAAACCCATTTCGCGCTCAGCCACTTATCGGCCACGATACCCAGCAACGCAGGCATAAAGACGGAGGCAATACCCAGGGAGCTATAGACCGCGCCAATTTCCGCACCCTGGAATTTCAGGGTGACAAACATATAAGAGCCAAGCGTAGTCAGCCAGCTCCCCCACAGGCAGAACTGCAGGAAGATAATCACTTTAAGCTGCAGCTTAAGATTCATGTTAGTTTCCTCACCGAAGGAGTCTGATATACCCACCATACTTTAAGCTGCATGTGCGTTGGCTTTTCTCACTTATCTCAGTCACTTACCAGAGTAAGCTCCTGGGGATTCGCTGCGTTGCCGCCATCCTGCAACTCGAATTATTTAGGGTATAGATGTTGGAATTAAGACAATTACTGTTGTTATGTGAGGCGATTCTATCATCGAAGTTGGGGCGAGATTGTTACATCCGACATATAAATGCAAACTTGATATGGTTGCAGTCGAATATAGTGACGTTCGTCACATTTGTATGCGGGGGACATCCGTGTTCAAAGGGAATTCTTATCCCCTCCCGCTAAACGGAAGGGGATAAGTCACCTCTTACTTCGTGCGACGATAGCTTTTCTGCGCGGTATTCACTTTATAAAGGTAGTTACGTGACTCCGCAGAAGGGTGGCGAGTGGTCAGGGTGGAATAGACATCGCCCGGCGCCATCGTGTTGATGATATTCGCGGCCTGCACTTTGTCGCTGGAGAAGACGCGCAGAACGCTACCCGCACCGCCATTGTAAGCGGTGATGACGGCATAACGGCGCGAGGTGGGGTTGGTTATCCCGGAAAGATAGACATTATTGAGCATCGCCAGGTAAGCCGTGCCGGTATCGATATTGCTTTCCGGATCGAACAGATAGCTGCGACTCGGGGTACCGGATTT
Organism: Phytobacter sp. SCO41; assembly: GCF_003073275.1. Lineage (NCBI taxonomy): Bacteria > Pseudomonadati > Pseudomonadota > Gammaproteobacteria > Enterobacterales > Enterobacteriaceae > Phytobacter > Phytobacter sp. SCO41. The sequence continues at coordinate 873,197 of NZ_CP027225.1, forward strand.
GCCCTGCGCGCGGAACACATCACGACCAGCGCTATGCTGCACCACCTGCATCAGCCCCAGCGCGTCGGAGCGGCTGACCGCATAAGGGTTAAATGACGATTCGGTCTGCATAATGGCCAGAATCAGCGATTCGTCAACGCCGTAGCGACGAGCGGCCTGATGTACCATGCCAACATATTTATGCGCACGTTTATCCAGATGGTTTGGCACCAGATTAAACGTCACGCTGTAAATGATTTTTAACCCGACACTGCGTTTTTGCAGCCGCGTTTTCAGCAGGTAATCTGCGAAGCTGGTCGCACGCCCCATCCAGCGAATGGGCTGGCCCGTGTTATCCACCACCTGGCCATACAGGAACGGCTCTTTGGATATCTGGATATCATCCGCGTCGGAATAGAGATCGATAGAGCCCGGATCATCACCCATTAACAGGGTTTTGATAATAGCCTGGCGCAAATGTGCCGTAGGGTCTGTGCCGGAGATGGTCTCGACGGTGATGGTGCCTTCGTCGAAGTTGATGTGGCTTCGGGTTTGGTACTGATCGGTGTACTTGACGTAATCTTTTGGACCGGCAATCAGTACTTCGCTAAATCCCCATAAGTTCTCGATATTGTGGGCGAACTGCCCCATTAAAATGTCAAAACCGTTGGTATCTTTAACCCAGGCTTCGTTATAGGTCTCGCCATTTTTATTTGAGCTGGAACAAGAAATAAGCAACGGCGCAATGATCGCTAGCGCTAAAAATTTTTTCATCATTCCGGAAGTATTGTTGGTTGCACAAATGACCCTGAATCAGGCCGCAGACGGCGGAACATCGCTGCGGCCATGCATTTATTTTTTATCTTCCGGCGTATAGCCTTCAATATGCACATCTTTACCTTCGAACAGGTAACTCACCATTTCCTGCTCAAGCAGTTTGCGATGCTCAACGTTCATCATGTTGAGTTTCTTTTCGTTGATCAGCATCGTCTGCTTTTTCTGCCACTGGGACCAGGCTTCTTTGGAGATTTCGTTATAAATACGCTTACCCAGTTCCCCCGGATAGAGCTGAAAGTCTTGCCCCTCTGCATCACGTTGCAGGAAGGTACAGAAAATAGTGCGGCTCATAAATAGTCCTCTTTACTCTGCGCGGCGTTACATCGCCACGCCGATGCGTAATTGTTGTAACAGGCGCTCCACGGGGGCTGCCAGGCCCACTGACGGCGGCTGCGCTAAGTTATACCAAAGACCTGTACCTTCATCCATGCAAGAACTGAACGAGGACACGGTAAGCCACATAGGCACAATATCCAGATGGAAATGGCTGAACGTGTGGCGAAACGCAATCAGTTGGCTGAGATTATCGGCCTTAATCTGATGTTGCGCCAGCCAGTCATGTAATGACGCTTCATCTTCAAACTGCGGGAAACAGAACAAGCCGCCCCATAACCCAACCAGTGGACGCTGTTGCAGGAAGACCTGATCGCCATGTTGCATCAACAGGAAATATGCGGTGCGCTCCGGCAGCGTTTGTCTGGGCTTTTTGCCAGGATACTCGGCCCATGAGTGGTTCGCGTAGGCAATACAGCCTGTTTGCAGCGGGCAAAGCGTGCATTTGGGTTTTGAACGTGTACAGACCATGGCGCCTAAGTCCATCATCGCCTGGTTAAACTGTTCCACCCCTTTGGCCGGGGTCACCTGTTCAGCCAGCTCCCACAGACGTTTCTCCACCTCTTTCTTGCCCGGCCAGCCTGCAACCGCGTAGCAACGCGCAAGAACGCGCTTCACGTTGCCGTCGAGGATCGCAAAGTGTTTACCCAGTGATAAAGAAAGAATGGCGCCGGCAGTTGAACGTCCAACACCTGGCAGTGCGGCAACCTCTTCAAAGGTTTGCGGGAAGACGCCGCCATGCAGTTCGGCCACCTGTTTTGCCGCTTTGTGCAGATTACGCGCACGGGCGTAATAGCCGAGCCCGGTCCATAAATGCAGCACTTCATCAAGCGGCGCATTAGCCAGGTCGGTGACGGTGGGAAACCGTGCCATAAAACGCTCAAAATAAGGGATGACAGTTGCGACCTGGGTCTGTTGCAACATCACTTCGGATAGCCATACTTTGTAAGGCGTTTTTTCAATTTGCCAGGGCAGGGTCTTACGCCCGTATTTGTCGTACCAGTCCAGAACCTGGGCTGAAAATTGAGACGCTTGCATGGTCACCAACATCGCGTTAACAGGGGGGCTGATTGCAGCACAGCGGCATGAACGTGTAAACCGGAACTTTCCGGTGCTTTCATCTTGCATACTGTATCGAACTTTGGATAATGCCCGTTTCCTGAACACTCTCACAAGCAGACTTATTTATGAATAACGACGTCATCTCACCAGAATTTGATGAAAACGGCCGCCCGCTGCGCCGTATCCGCAGCTTTGTCCGCCGCCAGGGGCGCCTGACCAAAGGGCAACAGCACGCGCTTGATAATTACTGGCCGGTGATGGGCGTTGAGTTTGCTGAGCAGCCGCTCGATTTTGCCGCCCTGTTTGGCAATAGCGGGCCGGTGACGCTGGAGATTGGCTTCGGTATGGGCGCATCGCTGGTGGAAATGGCGAAAACCCGTCCTGAGCAGAACTTTTTAGGTATTGAAGTGCATTCACCGGGTGTGGGGGCATGTCTCTCCTCGGCACATGAAGAGGGCGTCGGAAACCTGCGCGTGATGTGTCATGACGCCGTCGAAGTGCTGCACAAAATGATTCCTGACAATTCATTAAACATGGTTCAGCTCTTTTTCCCTGACCCGTGGCATAAAGCACGTCATAATAAGCGCCGTATCGTTCAGGTGCCGTTTGCTGAACTGGTGAAGAGCAAGCTGAAACTGGGCGGCGTGTTTCATATGGCGACAGACTGGGAAGCCTATGCAGAGCACATGCTGGAAGTTATGTCCTCTATTGAGGGTTATCAGAACCTGTCGTCGACTAAAGATTATGTGCCGCGCCCGGATTCGCGCCCGGTAACCAAATTTGAACAACGTGGTCATCGTCTTGGCCACGGCGTATGGGACTTAATGTTCGAGAGGGTAAAATAATGGCAAAGAACCGTAGTCGTCGTCTGCGTAAAAAGATGCACATTGACGAGTTTCAGGAGATCGGTTTTTCCGTCAAATGGCGTTTTCCGGAAGGCACCACTGAAGAACAGATTGATAAGCTGGTCGATGAGTTTATCAGCGAAGCCGTTGAAGCTAACGGTTTGATCTTTGGCGGTAGCGGTTTCCTGGCTTGGGAAGGTCTGGTCTGCAAACCGAACATTGGTCATTGCACCGAAGAGGACCGGGCGCTGATTCGTAAGTGGCTTGAGGAGCACAAATTCGAAGAGGTCAGCGTCAGCGAACTTTTCGATATTTGGTGGGACTAAGAATGAAAGGGTCGGCAATTGCCGGCCCATTTTGTCTCTACAGGAGTGGTTATGATGCGCAAGACGCTACTGGCGGTAGCACTGACGGCAACGGCTTTTGCCGCGAATGCGGATTACAAATGTAGCGTGAACCCGCGTGATGATGTGATTCTAAGCCCGCAAACCGTCCAGGTGAAAGGCGAGAACGGTAATCTGATCTTAACGCCGGAAGGTAACGTGACCTTCAACGGTAAACAGTATTCGCTGAGCGCCGCACAACGCGAGCAGGCAAGGGATTATCAGTCTGAATTGCGCAGCGCGCTGCCATGGATTGATGAAGGTGCTCGCTCACGCGTAGAGAAAAGTCGCGTGGCGCTGGACCAAATCATCGTCAAGGAAGTGGGCGAGAGCAGCAATATGCGTGGCCGCCTGACCAAGCTGGATGCCCAGCTTAAAGAGCAGATGAACAAAATTATTGAGCATCGCAGCGATGGCCTGGCGTTCCACTATAAAGCGGTTGATGACGTGCAGGCTAATGGTCAACAACTGGTGAACCAGGCGATGGGCGGTATTCTGCAGGACAGCATTAACGAGATGGGCGCCAAAGCGGTACTGAAAGGCGGTGGCAACCCGCTGCAGGGTGTGCTCGGTAGTCTCGGCGGTTTGCAGACCGCCATCCAGAACGAGTGGAAAAACCAGGAAGCGGATTTCCAGCAGTTCGGTAAAGATGTGTGTAGCCGCGTGGTGTCGCTGGAAGCTAACCGTAAAGCGCTGGTGAGCGGGCTTAAGTAAGGTTCTGTTATTTCTCTTCTGTCTGTTCCCCTCACCCTAACCCTCTCCCCGGAGGGGCGAGGGAACCGATAGTGCGATTTGAGACTACGGTGCTGATTTCCCCCTCTCCCTTTTAGGGAGAGGGCCGGGGTGAGGGTAACAGCATTTGCAGCGTCTCAAATATCCGCTCCAGCACGGCCTCTTCGTTTTGCCAGAGTTCATTGTTCCAAAACCGCATGATCATCCAGCCTTTTTTGTTTAACCATACCGTTCGCTGAACATCATATTCGTACCGCTCATCATGCTGACCACCATCCAGCTCAATGGCAAGCCGTGCCTCGCAGCAGGCGAAATCAAGAATGTAATGACCGACAGGGTGCTGCCGACGAAACTTGTAACGAGAAAATCGGCGGCTGCGTAACAGATACCAAAGCCGTCTTTCTTCTTGTGTCAGTTCGCGTCTGAGTTGTTTTGCATGTGAGCGTATTATTTCCATCCCCATACTCTGCCACTCTCTCCCTGTTTCACCACAACCTTCTGCTGACACTGGAACCCGCCTTCCAAATAATTGTCCTATGACTCGCAAGGTTATTAATGGATGAGACATTAAAAGGATTTTTGACGATGAAAATGAAATGGGCTGCAGGACTGGCGGCGTTGATACTTCTGTCGGGCAGCGTGCTGGCCGATAGCAATATCCCCACCGATGAGGTGCTGAAAAAGCAATTTAACCAGGCGCAGGAAGGGCTAATGCAACTGGATAGCATCACATTGCGCCTGCTTGATTCGCACGGTAACCAGGCGACCTATGCCGCCGAAGGCGATATCTCCGCCACGGAAGATCTCTATTCCATGGTCGGTATGGCCGGAAACTATCAGTTTATGGAGCAGACCTGGACCAAAGGGCGCCCGGTGAAGTTCTCGGCGATGGTCAAGGCGGTGGGGACAAAAGATTCCGGCTGGACCACCGAGTTCTTCTCTATGCAGATGGCGGCGAAACCTGCCGGGTATCCGAAACCGGACATTAACAACAAAGAGAAGTATCTGGTGATCACCGACAGCGATTTTTATCCCCGCCTCGCCAAAATTGAAGCCGACAGGGCCGCCCAGAAAAAAGCGCTGGATAAATCCCTTGAGAAACAAGAGCAGCTCCAAAAGGAGATTGACGCGCTGGACGCCCAAATTGCCGCTTCGTGGGGCAAAGACAAAAACGGCAAACAGTTAACCCGTGATGATGTGCAACACGCGCTGCTGGAGGAGCTTCAGGAGGTGGGCAGGCAGAACGATCCGCTGCATTTTGAAAATAACTACAACAAAACGATTTATGAACCGGCGCTGGCCGAGTGCCAGAAAAAACCGGATTGCGATGCCACACCGCTGCGAAAAGCGCGTGCTACGGCACTCGTGGACCAGCGTCGGGACTATCAACTCAAGTTTCAGCTCAAGCGCGAAGAGGTCATGAAAACCCTGGAGGCTTACGATAAAAAGCGGGAGCCGCTGCGCAAAAAACGTAATGAACTTCGCAGCGAACTGAGCAATTTGGATATCACCAATAGCAAAGCCCGGATGGATTACGAAGGTTGGGAGCGGGACATCGCCGTTATGCGTCGCCAGGGCATTATCAAATAAATCAACCAGCCCGTGTGTGCCGGGCTGGATTCAGATCACTCCCCGGCGAGGAAAATGAAATGGGCCACCGTGGTGGCCCATTTCATTTTTTCGGATTAGAAAGGGCGTTGTTTCTCCCTGCCTGATCGAGTTACATCAAACCCAGTATGCGGGGGAGCCATAGCGAGATTTGCGGTATATAAGTAATCAATGCCAGCGCTACGAGTAGTGCGGCATAAAAAGGAAGTAAAGGCTTAATCAAGTGTTGAATTTTAACGCCCGAAATAGAGCAGCCAACAAACAAGGCACTGCCGACCGGTGGCGTTAATAATCCGATGCACAGGTTCGCAACCATCATGATACCAAAGTGTACCGGGTCCATACCTAAGTCTTGCGCAATAGGCAGGAAAATTGGCGTGAAGATAAGTACCGCTGGGGTCATATCCATAAAAACGCCAACAATAAGAAGAACAAGATTAATTAATAAAAGAATAACGAGCGGATTTTCAGAAATAGACATCAGCGCATCGCTAATCATGTAGGGTACATCTGCATTTGTCATTGCCCATGACATCCCAACGGAAAAACCGATCAGCAATAAAACAATAGATGTTGTTACCACTGATTCAAGGACCAACGACGGTAGCTCACTCCACTTCACTTCGCGATAAACGAAAACTGACAAGATGAAAGTGTAAACCACAGCAATAGCAGATGCTTCTGTTGCGGTAAATACGCCCCCCAGGATGCCACCCATAACAATGATGACCAATAATAGGCTAGGTAACGCAGCAAAAAACGCTGTCAGTGCCTGTTTGAGTGACGGTTTTTCTGAAAGCGGATATCCGCGTCGGCTGGCGATAACCGCACATACCATCATGATGACCAGCCCCATCAAAATGCCCGGTAAATAACCCGCCATGAACAGCGAGGCAACGGAGACGCCCCCAGCCGTGAGTGAGAAAACAATCAATACATTGGATGGTGGTATTAAGAGGCCGGTAATACAGGACGAAACGTTAATGGCGGTTGAAAGGGTAGGGTCGTAACCCTGTCGGGTCTGGATTGGATGAAGTGTTCCGCCTACCGCTGCCGCTGCGGCAACCGCAGAGCCTGAAATAGAACCAAACATCATATTTGCCAGTACGTTAACATGCCCCAGAGAACCGGGCACGCGGCCAACCATGACCTGCGCAAGGTTAATCAGGCGTAGAGCAATCCCGCCTCGATTCATCAGTGTTCCGGCAAAAATAAAGAAAGGAATAGCCAGTAGGGCAAAATTATCCAGCCCATTAGCCAGTCGCTGTGAAACCGTAATAACGGCAATGTCCCAGGGAAACATAAGGAGCATGGAGCTAACGGTAGAAATACCAATAGCAAATGAAATAGGTACGCCAAGGAAAACCAGGATGAAAAAGGAACCAAATAACGTTAATGCGATATATCCATCCATTAATCTACTCCTTCGATGGGATTTTTTAGTTTATCCATGCCAACATTTATGAACCACAAGGCGTAGAACATCATTACGATTCCGGTCAGTGGCAAAATAAGATAGACGTAACCCATAGGGATTTGCATCGCGGCTGACACCTGGTTGGTTGCCAGCGTTTTGCCGATCAATTTCATTCCTCCCGTTACGATGACTCCGCCAGAAAAAAGGAAAATCAGCAGATTTACTACGATGGTCAATAGGGCCTGTTTACGCGGTTGTAGCGCCATTGACAGGAGGTCAATTGACAGATGGCGCTGAGCGCCAACGGTATAGGCTGCACCGAGTAAACCTACCCAAATCATCAGAAAGCGTGCAAGTTCATCGGTTGATGTACTGGGCTGATTGAGAACATAACGACTAAATACTTGCCATACGACGCAAATAACCAGTACGCTCATCACCATAATAGAAAACGCCGCGATCGTGTGATCGACCGCCAGCTTTATGCGGTTAAATATCATCTTTAATTATCCAGGTGAATAAGGGCCAATGACTGGCCCTGGTAGATATTATTCAGCAGCGGCTTCGAATTTTGCTAATAATGCGGCCTGTTTAGGATCTTTTTTAAACTCATCAAACAGAGGTTGCACGGCTGCGCGGAAGGGAGCTTTATCCACTTTCACAATTTTACCACCCTGCGATATTGCCTGAGCACGGGTATCGGCATCGATTTGAGCCCAAAGTTTTTGCTGGTATGTTTCTGAATGCTTAACTGCTTTTTGTAAAATGTCTTTTTGTTCAGGAGTTAATTTGTTCCAGGTTTTAGTTGAAATAACCAGGAAATCAGGAATTGAAGCATGCTCATCTTCCGAAAAGACTTTTGCAATCTCGATATGGCGCGTTTGTACCCAGGAAGGTACATTATTTTCCGCTCCGTCTACAACGCCCTGCTGCATGGCAGTATAGACCTCACCAAATGAAATGGGCGTAGGTGAGCCACCCATTAACTCAATCATTTTTATTGTGGTTGGGCTGGCCTGAACGCGTATTTTCAGGCCTTTCAAATCTTCCGGTTTCGTAATGGGCTTCCCGGCATAAAAGCTTCTTGTGCCAGCAACGTAAGCAGAAAGCGCGAAGAAACCTTTGTCTTTTGTAGACTCCATGATTTCTTTACCCACATTACCGAAAACAACGTTATTAAAATGCGCCTGATCTTTAAACAAGAATGGAAGATTATAAATAGCGTATACGTTATCAAAAGATTCAAGATCGCTGGCGGAACCTTTAGTCATATCAAGGGCGCCATTTTGTAATAATTCCAGGGTCTCTCTTGCGCTTCCCATTTGGCTGCTGGGGTAAATGCGGATCGTCATTTTACCATCAGACAGTTTTTTGACTTCTTTAGCCATTTCATCTAAAGCCTGATGTACAACATGGCTTCGCTCAAGGTTATGCGCAAGCTTTAACGTGACTTTATCCTGCGCAATAGCATTCAAAGAAAATAACGAAATAAGCGATGCACACACAAGTGTTTTGGAAAGAGAGAGTTTACTCATTGTTTGGCTCCATGCACATTAATGGTCTATATCTAAAATCAATAATCCTTATTTCTGTATGACATATTATCCTGGTTGTCTGACATCTTTAAGGTGTCTGTCTCACAATTTTTATTTTTTGTCAGTGTGGATATTTTTAAAAAACGTTAAATATTATCGCTATGAATAAATTGAAATAACAATATTTATTATGGGAATGTATTTGGCCGGTAAGCGGTATAGCAATATCAGGCTTTTAATTGGCGGGGAAACAGGTATCCCGCTTAATAAAACGAGCGGGATAGTTCTGTACATTTTATTCGCTCAGGAAAAGTTCCAGCAGGGAGTTGAGGAACAGCTTACCGTGCTCGGTGATTTGCCAGTACTGCTCGCACTCGGTGAGGTAGCCCTGCGCCAGGGCCTCGTCGAGCTGCGAGCGGATCACGCTTTCATCCAGCCCCGTGAACAGCGCGAACTCCGCACGCGGCGCGGCTTCCAGCAAACGAAAGCGGTTCATAAAGAACTCGAACGGCTTATCTGCGGCTTCCACATCGTGCTGGCGCTCAAGGTAGCGACCCTGCATATACCCGCGTGGGTGGCGCGTTTTCGCGGTACGTAAAATGCGCCCATCCGGGAAGGTCACTTTGCCATGCGCACCGCAGCCAATACCCAGGTAATCGCCAAAGCGCCAGTAGTTGAGGTTGTGCTGACACTGGTAGCCCGCTTTCGCGTACGCCGAAGTTTCGTATTGCTGATAGCCCGCGGCGGTCAGTAACTGGTGGCCACGCTCGAAAATATCCCACAGTGCATCGTCATCCGGCAGCACCGGCGGGCGCGAGCCAAACAGCGTGTTGGGTTCGATGGTCAACTGATACCAGGAGAGATGCGGCGGGTTCAGTTCAATGGCCTGGCGCAAGTCGTCCAGCGCCTCTTCCAGCGTCTGATCCGGCAGACCGTGCATCAAATCGAGGTTAAAACTGCGCAACCCAAGGCCAGTTGCCAGTCGCGCGGCGCGTTTGGCTTCCTCCGGGCCGTGGATACGCCCCAGCCGCTGTAATTTCGGCTCGCTAAAGCTCTGAACGCCAATCGAAATGCGGTTCACCCCGGCACGTTGATACTCAACAAAGCGGTCGGCCTCGACCGTTCCGGGGTTGGCTTCCATTGTGATTTCCGCATCCGCCGCCAGAGTCAGGCGCGCACGCACGCCATCCAGCAACGTCTGCATCGCCGGGCCGGAGAGCAGGCTCGGCGTACCGCCACCAATAAAGATCGTCTTTACTTCACGCCCCTGTGCGTAAGGCACATCAGCATCAAGGTCGGCGAGCAGGTGCTGCACATAATCATCGTGAGGCACTTCGCCTTTCAATGCATGGGAATTAAAGTCGCAGTACGGGCATTTCTGCACGCACCACGGAATGTGAATATAAAGACTTAAAGGTGGCAAATTAGCCATTACGTAATGCTTCCAGTAACAGTTTCAGCGCCTGCCCACGGTGGGAGATAGCGCTTTTTTCTTCGCGGGTCAGTTCGGCGGCGGTTTTACCTTCCGTCGGGACGAAGAAAATCGGATCGTAACCAAACCCGCCCTGACCGGCAGGCGCACGGGTAATCACACCAGGCCAGCTACCGTGGCACACCAGCGGCGTCGGGTCAGCGGCGTGACGCAGATAGACCAGCACACAGTGGAACTGAGCCTGACGTTTATCGTCCGGCACATCCTGCAGGGTGGTCAGTAATTTTTGCAGATTCGCTTCATCAGTGGCATCCACGCCAGAGTAACGTGCGGAGTAGATCCCCGGCGCGCCGCCCAGCGCATCAACTGCCAGGCCGGAATCGTCGGCAATCGCGGGCAGACCGGTCACCTCAGCGGCATGGCGCGCTTTCAGGATCGCGTTTTCAATAAACGTCAGGCCGGTCTCCTCGGCGGATTCCACGCCCAGTTCGGTTTGCGCCACGATATCCAGACCGAAATCACTCAGCAGCGAGGCAAGCTCGCGCACTTTACCGGCATTACCGGTTGCGAGAACAACTTTTTGCATAATAGATCCTAATTCATCAGGGCCGTGACGGCCGAAGGTATCTGTTGCGGATGGGTAATTTTGACTTGTTTATGGCGGCCCAGTTCGCCTTTTTCAATCAGCACCTGATTTTTGGCCACCCGAAACTGTTTGGCGAGATATTTCACCAGATGGGCGTTGGCCTGCCCATCGACCGGTGGGGCGGTAATGGCGACTTTTAGCTCGTCGCCATGCAGCCCAATAATGCTGTCCCGGCTGGCCTTTGGCTGAATATACAGCCGCAGCACCAGCCCGTCGTCACAGGATGTGACAGCACTCATGCCCAGTTCCAGATATAGGCTAACGGTACGATGGTGTTAGCCAGAAACTCCATCACGCCCATATTGATGACATACATTAGCAGCACCAGAATCATCGGCGAGAAATCGAGACCGCCCATTGATGGCAGCAGGCGGCGAATCGGGCGCAGCAGCGGTTCGGTAAGCTGCAGCAGCACATATTCCACCGGGCTACGGCCCTGGCTGACCCAGCTCATGATTGCCATTAACAACAGCACCCAGAAGATCAGCGAACCGAGCGTTTTAATAACAATCAGCACCGCCGCCAGCACGATGAACACGCCGTTCATGGAGACGTACGGGTTCAGGAAGACTTTCACGACACACAGCAGCAGCGCGATAAGCAACGATGCGCTGTCAATGGGCCCCATCGACGGAATAATGCGACGCAGCGGGCCAACAATCGGCTGGGTGATTTTCACGATAAACTGGGAAAACGGGTTATAAAAATCACAGCGCGCCCACTGCATCCAGATACGCAGCAACAGCACCATCGTGTAAGCCTGGATAATCAGTGACAGGAGAGTGGACAACGTATTCATGGCGTTCCTCAGTTTTCCTTAGTTTTTTGTGTAATCGCGCGCGCCAAAAATGGCGGTTCCGATGCGCACCATGGTGCTGCCTGCCGCAATCGCGGCCTGCATATCGTCTGACATGCCCAGCGAAAGGGTATCCACGCCAGGGTAACGTACCTTAAGTGCGTCAAATGCGACAGCCATTTGGCGGGCCACGGCAAACTGCCGTTCATAATCAGCCTCGGGAGCAGGGATCGCCATCAGTCCACGCAGGCAAAGACCGGGTAATTCCACCACCTGCGCCGCCAGCGCGTCCAGCTCAGCAAGGGAGATGCCGGATTTGCTCTGCTCATCACTGATATTGACCTGAATCAGCACGTTCAGCGGTGGCAGAGAGTCAGGTCGCTGCTCGCTTAAGCGGCTGGCGATTTTGAGGCGGTCCACGGTATGGCACCAGTCAAAATGTTCAGCCACGAGGCGGCTTTTGTTGGACTGTAAGGGGCCGATAAAGTGCCACTGGATATCCGCGATGCCCGAATCCTTGAAATGGCGAATTTTATCAACGCCTTCCTGAACGTAGTTTTCACCAAAGCCACGCTGACCCGCCGCGTAAGCTTCTTCGATGGCGCTCGCAGGTTTTGTTTTGCTGACTGCAAGCAGCGTAACGTCTTCTGGAGCACGGCCGCAGGACGTTGCAGCGGCTGAGATTTTGTCCCTGACCTGTGCCAGGTTATGCGCAATATCGTTCATGTTCCCAGGTGGCTTTATGGATATGGAAAAAATAGTGGAGCTTAGTGTAAAGCATAATGTCTCGGATCTACACCTGTGCGATCGCCGTCCACCACTGTGGCGAAGGCAAGGACGGCTGGAAGCCGCACCGTTCGACGCGGTGGATATTCACGCGCTGCTCGCCGAAAGTTTAAACACGCAGCAGCAACAGCAGTGGCAGGCGTGCGGACAGATAGATTTTGCCCTCAGTACCCCAGGGCTTCAACGCCTTCGCGCCAGTGCGTTTTTACATCACGAAGGGGTGTCGCTTGCGCTGCGACTGTTGCCTGACACCTGCCCGACGCTGGATATGCTGGATGTGCCCGCCGTTATCCCTGAATTACTAAGGTGCGATAACGGTCTTATTCTGGTTACCGGGGCGACAGGCAGCGGTAAATCCACCACGCTGGCGGCGATGGTGGATAACCTTAATCACCATCTCGACGGGCATATCCTGACCCTGGAAGATCCCGTGGAGTTTATCCATACGAGTAAACGTTGCCTGATCCAACAGCGGGAAATCGGCCCGCACTGCGCCTCGTTTGCGGCGGGGTTACGCGCGGCATTACGCGAAGACCCGGATGTCATTCTGCTGGGGGAATTGCGTGACAGCGAGACCATCCGCCTGGCGTTGACCGCCGCCGAAACCGGGCATCTGGTGCTGGCGACGTTACATACACGCGGCGCACCGCAGGCTATTGAACGTCTGGTGGACAGTTTCCCCGCCGAGGAGAAAGAGCCGGTGCGTAGCCAGCTTGCCGGAAGCTTGCAGGCCGTATTGTCCCAGCGGCTGGCGGCAGACAGGCAGGGCGGACGTGTGGCGCTGTTTGAGCTGCTTATCAACACACCTGCGATAGCCAACCTTATCCGTGAAGGGAAAAACCACCAGTTGCCCGGCGTGTTACAGACCGGGCAGCAGGCGGGAATGCAGACCTTCGACCAAAGCCGCCAGCAACGGCAGGCGCAGGGGCGACTTTAGCGGATATTCAGCGCGTAAACCGCCGGTAAAGCGCCTGCTGTGGCAATGATCTCCAGGCGTACATTTTGCGCGGTAATGGGGGTAGATAACCGGTGTTCACGCACGGAGTGGTGGTTATTTGTTTCCTCGGCCAGCAGGGTGTCATCGGCCCACAGACGATAGTGGGTAATGCAGTGCGGCGTCACCGGCAGGAAATGGCCCATCTGCACGGTTTCCATGGCGTTATCGAAATCGTTGTCCTGTACCAGTGTCAGGCTGGTGAAGGTTTGTGGCGCATCCCAGTGCCAGCGTAATACCGGTTTGACGTCATCGGCGGCAGGTACCCAGGCATTGGCCTGTTGCTCGGGGCGCAGGCGGCCATTAAGCACATTGTCGGCGCGATAGCAGCTTAATGGCTGGCTAAAACGCAACGCAGGCATTACCTGATGTGGGCGACGACGCGGCAACCAGAAGTCAAACTCATCGACGCCATAGTCGCCATCCACCACCTGACGGGTATGTTTGGCGACGCGGGCATTCAGGCTATTAAACACGGTCATAATGCCGGGCAGGTGGGTGTCGGTGAGGGCAATGTCCACCTGTTCACACGCTTCAAAGGCGATAAAGACATACTGATCGCGCTCGCTTTGCCACGGGAAATGTACCGTCTGCGCCTGCTCGCCCTCAACGTGCAGCGTTGTGCTGGCGTACTGATAATCGGGCGTGAAATTACCGCTGCGTGCGCTACCCAGAAGCGAGACCTCAAGTGGCTGCTGAGAAGCGGAACGCAGGGTAAAGGTCATATCGGGCAATGACTCCCCGGCTTTAACAGGCAGCAGCAGCGCCATTCTTTCGCCGAGCGAATGCCAGTAGCCGTTAGGAGCAAGCGTACTGAGGGCGTATTCACTGCTGGCGGTGACCGACGCGCCGAGTGCCGGGTCCTGTAACCACTGACGGGGAATGTAGCAGCCGCTGGCCTGCAACCGCTGTTGCAACTGGCCGACATTATCCCGCTGAGCCAGCTCTGCCGGGGTGATGTCGTGCGTTTTACACAGCGCGGCAGCGCGGCCGACGACCTCGCCCAGCAGACCGCAGGTGCACATCACCCGGGCGCTACCAAAGGCAACGTGAGAGGCGGAAATGAGCCGTCCGGTCAGGAAGAGATTATCCAGCGAGCGGCTGTAAAGGCTTCGCAGCGGGATGGTATAAGTGCCTTTACTGTGAAACTGGCGACAGCCATCATGGGTGCTGTAGACCCCGTCCGCCGGATGCAGGTCGATAGACCAGCCGCCGTAGGCCACGGCATCATAGTGGTCGCGCTGTTCTATGATGTCCTGCTGGCAAAGCAGATGATCGCCCATAAAACGACGGCTTTCGCGTTTACCGGGAATGACGCCAACCCATTCGATGGTCATGTTGGCCGCTTCCGGGAACTCGCCGGAGTTTTTAATGTAATCCCACACGCCCCAGACGATTTTCCACAACTCCCATTTGATCTCTTCACTCTGGTGAATGGTGTCCAGCCGTCCGCCCCATTCCAGCCACCACAGGTCGCAACCATTCAGGGTGGATGTCAGGCGTTTGTAGCGGGGAATCGCGGTAATATCTTTTAACGCGAACGAAGGGGGAACAAAATTCACCGGGCCGTTCGTCTGTTTGGTGTAGAAATAGATCGAGTGCCCGAGCTTGTGGCCGAAGTTGTCGCCGGGCGCCATTTTTTCCCCCAGTTCGTCCACCTCTTCGGCGCCTTCGCGGTACTCTGCCCCGGCCAGAAAGCCCAGCACTCCATCCCCCGTTGCGTCGCAAAACTGGTCGGCGGTGACGGTATAAAATGTCTCGTTGATGGCGTTAAAGGCGCTGACCTGGGTGAGGGTTCGCTGGTTTTTCTCCAGTTCGTAAATCGTGGTATTGAGCAGCAATGTCAGCCCAGGCTGGCTTTTTGCCATATCCAGCAGCACCAGGTCGAACATAACCGGGTTGCCCTCTTTGTTGCGCCAGAGATTCTCTTCGAGGATTTCTCCCATGATGCCGCCTTCACGCGCCCAGCGGTTATTGTTGCCCATATGCGATGTGGCGCCGTTGGCCCACAGGCGAACCTCGCTGGACGCATTGCCGCCGAGTACCGGTCGGTCCTGGATCAACACAACCTGTAACCCATCCCTGGCGGCGGCGAGCGCAGCGCAAAGACCCGCGAGGCCACCGCCCGCTACCAGCAGATCGGCATGCAACTGTTCAGAGGGAAAGGTTCTGGACGCAGTTTGCGGATAGATGTTCATACCTTGTATCCTTCTTTACTGAACTGACGGTAAAATCGAAAATTCCTGCCACCTGAGAGATAAAGCCTGTTATGTCCTCACAACCGAACCAAAGCCTGATTGATGGCATTCGCTGCCTGCAGTACCTGGTCTCCAGCGGCCGCGCGATTGGCTGTCGCGAACTGGCGCGTCTGATGGGCATAAATACCACCCGTGTAAACCGGTTGCTGATGACGATGGCGTCCATCGGCCTGACGATGCAGGATGAGCAGCGTCGTTACCTTCCCGGCCCCGGTATTCATGCGCTCGCGGCGCAGGCGATACGCGGCTCGGCACTCTTTTCCCAGGCGCTCCCCCTGCTGGAAAGCTACGCGCCCAAAGATATCGTGGTGGCGATGGGCGTGCTCTGGGAGGATCAGGTGATTTATATCTATCACTCTGAACCCGGTAGCCAGATGAGCCAGGCGCTGGCCGGTTTTCATATGCTTCCTGCATGGCAGTCGGTCATCGGTATGTCGCTTCTGGCGGCAGAGAGCGATGAAGAACTGCAAAAACGTTTTGTCGACGAACAGTGGCAGCAACTTGCGCCGCATATCGCCCAACAGCGTGAGCTTGGACGCGTGGTCTGGCATCACGATGACGGCGAGGTATCAATGGCGAAGCCTCTTGGCGCGCACTCTGCCGCGCTGGCGTTTGCCGGAATGTGGCAGGTTGACGATGCTGTCATTGATGAACGCCTGAGCGAACTTCACACTCTGGCACGGCGGCTGACACAGAAACCCTGACGCATTTCATTCCTGACTAATGTTTCTTTTATAGAAACATTAGTGAAAAAGCAAAAAGCACGCCCTGGAAATGTGAGGGGGATCGGGGGATTGCGTTTTGAGGAAGGGAGAAGGCAAAAAAGGCTGAGCGGCGCTCAGCCTGAGAATTACAGATGCTGCTCGAAGTAGCTTTCGAGGATGATAACCGCAGAGGCAGAATCAACACTGCCTTTATTCAATGCACGAAAACCGCCGCGTTCAAACAGACCCGCACGGGCTTCTACCGTACTCAGCCGCTCATCATGCAAAATAATTTTTGCGCCGAAGCGGCCATGGATTTTATTGGCGAAGTTGCGCGCACGCGCGGTCAAGGGCTGCTCTGTGCCATCCATATTCAGCGGCAGGCCGACAATAACGGCTTCCGGCTGCCACTCTTTTAACAGCTTCTCGATAAGTTTCCAGTCCGGCGTCCCGTCTTGCGCTTTCAGAGCATTCAGCGGGCGCGCTGTACCGGTCACGCGTTGTCCGATGGCGACGCCAATACTTTTGGTACCAAAATCAAAGGCCAGCAGGGTTCCGCTCATCAGGCATGTCCCGCCACGCCCGGCATGGTCGAAATATCAATGCCGATAAGTTTTGCCGCTTCCCGCCAGCGGTCAGCGATAGGCGTTTTAAACAGGATATTTTGATCCGCAGGAGCGGTAAGCCAGGCGTTATCCAGGATCTCCTGTTCAAGCTGGCCTTTTTCCCATGAGGAATAGCCCAGCGCGACCAGCACGTCCTTAGGTTGATCGGCCGTGCCCAGGGTCTCCAGAACATCGCGCGAGGTAGTGATTACGGTGTTATCCGAGACGCGAATGCTGGAAGAGAAGCTGGCAGGCGGCGTGTGCAGAATAAACCCGCGATCTTCCGCCAGTGGGCCGCCAAGCAGCACGGGTTTATCCAGACGAATGGCCGGATCGCGTGCTTCCGGGTTAATTTTCAGTTTCTCCAGGACGCTTTCAACTTTCAGGTTTTCCAGCGGCTTATTGATGATAAGCCCCATGGCACCGTCTTCGTTGTATTCGCAAATATAAACCACCGATCGCCGAAAAAGGGGATCATGGAGAGCAGGCATGGCAATAAGAAAGTGATGCTGTAAATTCATTGTCAGAGGTTCTGTTTCCTGGTTCAAAAAAGCAGCAGCCTAGTATGAGGGGAAAGCTGCACGCTGTCACTAGCCAGACTTTGGAGTTTATGAGCGGGTTCCCTCCCGCCATCCCTTTACCTGCAATAATTCGCGCTGTCTGTGCCCTGGCACCGTTGAGCAACCCGAATTATCGAGGGTAAATATATTTATTATTTCGCCAGGCGTTTCTCGATTGCGTCCATCAGCATGCCGGTAATAGAGATCGGGAACTCCGCCTCGATCTCGCGCACGCAGGTGGGGCTGGTGACGTTAATTTCGGTCAGACGGTCGCCAATGATATCCAGACCGACGAAAATCAGCCCTTTGGCTTTCAGCGTCGGGCCGACGCGGCGGGCAATCGCCCAGTCGCTTTCGGTCAGCGGACGCGGCTCGCCGCGGCCACCGGCGGCCAGGTTACCACGCGTTTCGCCACCCTGCGGGATACGCGCCAGGCAGTATGGAACCGGCTCGCCATCCACCACCAGCACACGTTTGTCGCCATCTTTGATAGCCGGCAGATAGTTCTGCGCCATGCAGTAGCGGGTGCCCAACTCGGTCAGCGTTTCGGTGATAACCCCCAGGTTCGGATCGCCCTCTTTGACGCGGAAAATCGAGGTGCCGCCCATGCCGTCCAGCGGCTTGAGGATGATATCGGTATGCTTTTGCCAGAACGCTTTAAGCTGCGCTTTATTGCGCGTCACCAGCGTTTCCGGGGTCAGGTCAGGGAACCAGGCGGTAAACAGCTTTTCGTTACAATCGCGCAGGCTCTGCGGCTTATTGACGATCAGCGTGCCTTTTTCTTCCGCACGTTCAAGGATATAGGTGGCGTAGATAAATTCGGTATCGAACGGCGGATCCTTACGCATCAGCACTACATCCAGCGAGGCGAGTTCGATATCCTGCTCGCCGCCAAACTCGTACCATTTGTCGTAGTTTTGCTCGACGGAAAGCAGACGGGTACGCGCACGGGCTTCGCCGTTGATCAGGTAAAGATCCGCCATTTCCATATAGTGCAGTTCGTAGCCACGACGCTGCGCTTCGAGCAGCATGGCGAAGCTGGTGTCTTTTTTGATATTAATCTGCGCGATGGGGTCCATCACGATGCCGAGCTTAATCATAGGCTTCTCCGTTTAACCCAGATCGCCAAAACGCACCTGCAGCGCGGTAATGGCGGTAAGGGCAGTTGTCTCTGTGCGCAATACGCGGGGTCCCAACAGAATATCAGTAAACTGGTAGCGCGAGGTCATGGCGATTTCGTCTGTCGTCAACCCGCCTTCCGGGCCAATCAGTAATCGTACGCGTTCCACTGGCAACGGCAGAGTATTAATGCTCTGGCTGGCGCGCGGGTGAAGATTCAGCTTAAGGCCGTTCTCTTCTTCTGCACACCACTGTTCGAGATCCATTGCCGGGCGAATCTCAGGAATACGGTTACGACCACACTGTTCACAGGCGGCGATGGCGATCTTCTGCCACTGCTGAATCTTTTTATTCAGGCGCTCGGCATCCAGTTTAACGCCGCAGCGCTCAGAAAAAAGTGGCGTAATGAGGCTTACACCCAGTTCGATCGATTTCTGGATAGTAAATTCCATTTTCTCGCCGCGAGACATCACCTGGCCAAGATGAATATGCAGCGGTGACTCCCGATCGTCCACCTCTCCCTGGGTCACCTTAACGATAACGCTCTTTTTATCGGCGCGGGTGATTTCGGCGTCAAACACCTGGTTCGAACCGTCAAAGAGCTGAATAGCCTGCCCCTGGCCCATACGTAATACGCGGCCAACATGGTTTGCCGCATCGTCGGCGAGGGCGATTTCAGTGCCAGTCTGGATGAGTTCAGGGTGGTAGATGCGTGGGATGCGCATAGTTCAGATTTCCGTGTGAAGTGTGGCGCATTTCCCCTCACCTTAACAGGTCGCGATTTGCGGCCTCTCCCTTGTAGAGAGAGGGGTGGGGTGAGGGGCAATACACCTGCAAAATTTACAATTGCCGCTAGTGTAGGTTAGCTCTTTCGCGCCATGCAAGCGCGCTGCACGTAAGGGTTATGATTCCCCTGAACCTGAGCGATGCGCGACTCACGCGTACATTCCCAGTCGGTCACCGGGTAGAGTTTATCCCAGGCGGTAAAAAGCTGTGTCTGCTGGCGCGACAGGGTGAGCTGATACTGATCGCGCATATAGAAGTAGGTGCGGGCAATCACACCACGGGCGCTGGCAGGCGGCTCGGCCAGTTTGGCCTTGAAGTCGATCTTCATTTCACAGCGCCCGTACTGGCCTTCGCCACCGTTCCACTGGCCATACATAAAGTTGCCGCGATCGGCATTCACTTCACCCACGGCGGGTTGCAGGTTGTGCATATCGCTTTCCATCTTGCGATAAACAGGGTCTTTGGCGCAGTTTTTCCGCCCGCCATCTTGCCAGCACTGACGCTGATGGCCGAATTGCCAGGCCGGGACAACATGCTCCCATTCAATACGGCTGGCGCGGTTTTCATTTTTGCGCACCTTATAACCGCAGGAGGCCAGATCGACCACCCCTTTTTTTCCCTGCCACTGAATTTTACAGCCGCAATAAAAGTCGCCCGGAACGTCGGCGTTGACTTTAACCCCGGCGGCTTTGGCCTGCGCGAAGCTATTGATGCCGTCCGCCAGTACCGGCGCGCTGAGGATAAGCAGTAAAGATGAGATAACGCGTAACATTGCAAACTCCCTGTCAACTGGAGTGCGCAACGTAGCGGAAGCGATTGTCAGATGCAATCAGTTGGCGCGGAAAACATTCTTAATGGTTCATGTAATTAGCGCTCAGGTACCAGCGTTTCGCCGCACTGTACGCAGCGATAGGTGGTCTCACCGCGTACCACACGATTATGTCGCCGCACGGTCAACTGATGCTGTTGGCACTTGCAGCGGTAGGGAAAGGTATTGGGCCGCACCGACTCCAGCTCAAACTGGTGAGTACGGCGCGCAGGGACGCCGAGCACGCTTTCCATCATCCATTTCCACTCTTTACCGTGTGGCGGAACGCGGCCGAAATGTTTCCACACCAGCAAATGCGCCAGCTCGTGCGGCACCACCTCGTCGATAAACGCCTGTTGGTTTTCCATCAGCAACACGGGGTTCAGGCGGATTTCATACGTATTGAGCCAGGCTGTGCCTGCCGCAGTGCCCCGTTGCTGATAAACCAGTTTGGGTTCCGGATAGTTACGCTCAAGTTTCTGATTGGCCAGGGCAAGTTTTTCCCGCAGGCTGCGCATGACGGCCTGCTGTATAGCGATGGGGAGACGGGAGGTTTTCATAATCGCAGAGGATAGGGCGGGGAGCGGGGGAGTGCAAGAAAAAGCCTCCTCCGGACAGGGAGCGAGGCTTCATTCTGGCTTATAGCGATTGCAGGAAGGTCAGCAGATCGTTGTTCAGTTGATCCTGATGGGTGACCGCAAAACCGTGCGGCGCGTTGTCATACACTTTTAACTGCGCGCCCGGGATCATTTCTGCAGCCACTTTACCGGTCGATTCGAACGGTACGATCTGGTCGTTGCTGCCATGGATCACCAGAGTCGGCACGTCAACTTTGGCCATATCCGAACGGAAGTCGGTCTCGCCGAAAGCCGTGACGCAATCAATGGTCCCTTTGAGTGAGGCCAGCAAAGCAATGTTCAGCGTCTGGGTCAGTACACCCTGGGAAACCGTCTGCCCGGCGTTAATGCCATAGAACGGCGTGGCGAAATCGCTGATAAACTGCGCCCGGTCTTTGCGCAGTCCGTCGCGAATGCCCTCGAAAACGCTGGCATCGACACCCTGCGGGTAGTCCGCCGTTTTGCCGAAAATCGGTGTCACCGCACCCAGCAGGACCAGTGCTTTAACGCGCGCCGTGCCGTAACGACCGATATAACGCGACACATCGCCGCCGCCCATGGAGAAGCCCACCAGCGTCACATCCTGCAGATCAAGCGTGGTGATGAGGTCGTTAATGTCGGAGGCGAAGGTGTCGTAGTTGTATCCTTCCCACGGCTGGTCGGAGCGGCCAAAACCGCGGCGGTCAAAGGCGATGACGCGATAGCCGCGTTCGGCCAGGAAATTCAACTGGCTGTCCCACATATCGCCATCCAGCGGCCAGCCGTGGCTAAACAATACCGGTTTTCCCGCGCCCCAGTCTTTGTAATAAATCTGCGTACCGTCCTGCGTTTTGATTGTGCTCATACGTAAATCCTCACTGTCGCTCTTGCTTGGGTTGATGTGGGTAACTGTTACATTATGGGTGCTATCAGATAACGTGCTTCGGGAAGATGTCCGCCGCGATGGAAGGCCTGTACCTTACTTTGAATCAGCAGGTCATTTACCGTGTGGCGCTCCAGTTGGCGCAAATGTTCAATCCAGGTGCCGACCACGAACGACTCCACAAAGACGCCGGGGCGCTGGATATCCTCATACACAGACCAGCTTAGTGCGCCGCCGCGTACCCGCACCCGGCGAATCTCCTGGATACAGACGACGAAGCGCGAGACATCCTCGGGATCGATCAGATATTCATACATCACCATGACCGGGCCACGTTCATGTGAGATATCGAGCGCCTGGGCATTACTGTCGATATCACGAATGTCCAGATTGAGGTCAGGATCTTTATTCAGTTGCCAGCGTAGCACCGTCAGGCTTGCCAGCAGCATGCCCACCGTTGCCACGCACAATGAGGCAGGAATACTAAAGTGCGATGCCAGTTGGCCCCAGATGGCGCTACCGAGCGTCATCGAACCAAAAAAGACGGTCAGATAGACCGCCAGCGCGCGGGCTTTCACCCATTTGGCGGCGCTACGCTGCGCCCCGACATTGAGGGTGGAGAGCACCGCAATCCAGGCGAAACCGGTTAAGAATTCAAACGCATTGAGCAGCCAGAAATGACGGATAAACGCCAGCGCCAGCATGCTGATCGCGAAAATCACGCTATTAATCACCATCAGCCGGTCCGGGTTGAAGCGCTTACGTAAACGCGGTAGCACAATCGCACCGCAAATCGCCCCCAGGCCGATACAGGCCAGCATGATGCCGTAACCGCCAGGCCCAAGGCCCAGTTCACGGCGGGCCACCAGCGGCAACAGCGCCCAGCCTGCGCTGGCGAAGGTAAAGAACGCCACGGTACGCACCAGCACGTTACGCAGTACCGGAGCGGCATGCACATAGCGCAGCCCGGCGCGAACGGCGGGGAAAAAGTGCTCCGGCGGCAGGCGCTGAATCAACGGTTCTGCTTTCCAGCGCCACAGCACCCAGGCGACGCCCAGCACTGATGTCGCATTGAGCGCGAATACCACCCACGGTCCGGCAAAAGAGAGGATCAGCCCGCCCAGCGCCGGGCCGATGGCGCGGCTGATGTTAATGCCGAGCGAGTTCAGCGCGATGGCCGGGGCCAGTTCGTGTTTTTCCACCAGGTCCGGCACGATGGCCTGAAACGGCGGAGAACTCATGGCCGCGCCAGTGCTTAATAAGA
Organism: Phytobacter sp. SCO41; assembly: GCF_003073275.1. NCBI lineage: Bacteria > Pseudomonadati > Pseudomonadota > Gammaproteobacteria > Enterobacterales > Enterobacteriaceae > Phytobacter > Phytobacter sp. SCO41. The sequence continues at coordinate 896,165 of NZ_CP027225.1, forward strand.
AGGCCGCAACCAGCAGCACCGTTGGCGTTACTAACCCGGCTAAAGAGAGCAGGGTTAGCCCGCTGGCGGCAATAAACACCCACAACTGGGAAAACAGCAGATATTTGCGTCGGTCGACAATGTCCGCCATCACCCCGGAAGGGAGGGCGAAGAGAAACATCGGCAGACTGCTCGCCGCCTGAACCAGCGCCACGGAAAGCGGGTTGGCGCTTAACGTCAGCATGGTCCAGTTCACCCCCACATCGTTCATCCATGAACCGATGTTAGAGACCACCGTGGCAATCCATAGCATCCGAAATACCGGCTGGCGCAGTGGCTGCCAGGAGGAGGCGCCAGCGGATGCGGCCGACGGGGTTTGTACCGTCGCCGCGTGAACATCATTGACTTGCGCCATGCCTGAACTCCTGGTTGCCCGGCATACTTAGCCGCCATTTACCCGGGCCGGTTAATGCCAGCGTGGTGAAGATGATGAGCAGCAGCCAGCCAAATTGTCCTTCCGCGATACTCCATTGCGGGTGCACAGCCAGCATGGCAACCAGCAGCACGCCGATAATCGGCAGACAGGCCAGCCGCGTGCCAACACCGAAAATGATGAATATCGGACATACCACCTCTGCCAGAATGGCAGGTAGCAGGCTGAACCAGGGGCCAAAGCCGAACGGATCCTCAATGCGGGTGAGCTCTTCATGAAAATTCAGCACCTTCGGCAGACCATGCACATAGAGAAGCAGCAGCCCGCCGGTCAGGCGCAGGAAGAACAGCCCCGCATCAATACGGGGCGACATCAGCGTTGTATTTTTCATAGGCATCAGAACGCAAAGCAGCTACAGCCGAGCGCGCCCCAGAAGGCGTTATCGTCTGAAACCGGAATGGAAGATCCGCGTGCCACACCATGCTGGTGGTTATGCACGCCGCACGGGCCGCTACAGTGGTGTGCGGCGGGCATCATGCCGACACGTGTTTGCTGTGGCGGCGCGCTGCGGTAGTGACCCGGCACGTTGACCACCGGCGACCACTCCGGCAGCACCGGAATTGCAGGCGGGGCTTCTGAGCTGAAACCGCCCGCGGCATAGACGATATTGCCATTGACTACGGTCAACACCGACTCAATGCCTTTGATCTCCTCTTCCGGTACGCGAAAATAGTCCTTGCTCAGCACGGCGAGGTCAGCCAGTTGGCCCACTTTTATCTGGCCTTTTTTGCCCTGTTCGCTTGAGAACCAGGCGCTGCCCTGTGTCCAGAGCATCAGCGCGGTGTCGCGGTCCAGGCGCGCATTAACGTCGTACATCTGCATACCGCCGACGGTGCGCCCGGAGACCAGCCAGTACAACGCAGTCCACGGATTGTAGCTGGCCACGCGGGTCGCGTCGGTTCCCAGCCCGACCGGTACGCCGGTTTCGAGCATTTTCGTTACCGGCGGCGTGTGGCGCACCGCGTCCATGCCATAACGTTCCGCGAAGTACTCACCCTGAAACGCCATACGGTGCTGCACGGCAATACCGCCGCCCAGCGCTTTGATGCGGTCAATGTTTTGCTGGGTCACGGTTTCTGCGTGGTCAAAGAACCAGTGCAGGCCATTAAACGGAATATCGCGGTTCACGCGCTCAAACACATCGAGCATGCGGCTGATGGATTCGTTATAGGTGGCGTGCAGGCGGAACGGCCAGCGGTGCTCGACCAGATGGCGCACCACGCGTTCCAGCTCATCTTCCATGCCTGGCGCGAGGTCCGGGCGCGGTTCAAGGAAATCTTCAAAATCCGCGGCAGAGAAGACCAGCATTTCACCCGCGCCGTTGTGACGGAAGAAATCGGTGCCCTGACCCGGAGTCAGCATGTCGGTCCATTTCTCGAAATCTTCCAGCTCATGGCCGGGGCGCTGGGTAAAGAGGTTGTAGGCGATGCGAATGGTCATCTGCTCTTTGGCGTGCAGTTCGCTTATCACTTCATAATCTTCGGGGTAGTTCTGGAAGCCGCCGCCCGCGTCGATAGCGCTGGTGAGGCCCAGACGGTTTAGCTCGCGCATAAACTGACGGGTGGAGTTAACCTGCTGTTCCAGCGGCAGCTTCGGCCCTTTGGCCAGCGTGGCATAGAGGATCATGGCATTTGGCCGCGCAATCAGCATGCCGGTGGGATTGCCGTTGCTGTCGCGCTGGATCTCTCCCCCTGGCGGGTTCGGCGTATCTTTGGTGTAGCCGACAACGCGCAGGGCGGCGCGGTTGAGCAGGGCGCGGTCATAGAGATGAAGGATAAAGACCGGGGTATCCGGCGCGGCGTCGTTGATCTCCTCCAGGGTCGGCATCCGGCGTTCGGCAAACTGGAATTCGCTCCAGCCGCCCACCACGCGTACCCATTGTGGCGAGGGGGTGCGCAGCGCCTGTTCTTTCAGCATCCGCAGGGCGTCCGCCAGCGATGGTACCCCTTCCCAGCGCAGTTCGAGGTTATAGTTGAGACCGCCGCGAATCAGGTGCAGGTGCGAGTCGTTAAGCCCTGGAATGGCGGTGCTGCCTTTGAGATCCACCACTTTGCTGCCGTCGCTGTGATATTCCATTACTTCGGCCTGGGAGCCTACCGCCAGGAATTTGCCGTCACGGATGGCGACCGCTTCTGCAACCGGGTTTTCCCTGTCTACCGTATGAAATTTGCCGTTGAGTAATATCAGTTCAGCTTTGCCGAGCGAGACCATAAATCCTCCTGTCTGAGACATCCGAAGCAGGCATAATCCCGCCGGACGATAAGATGCGATGCTCCGTCAGAACAGAGCGTGGAAGTGGGAGGGATTATGGTGAGCTGGCGAAAACGGCGTCTAGTTATACGAAGGTATACCTATACGAACGTATAGTTATACACAGAGATAATAGTTCTCATTTCTGACAACTCTTACTATCCGTCCCGACAGCAGCGTCCGGGACGAACGTCATTTCGCCTGTCTGAGCAGCGCGAGAATACCCCGGTCACTGTCAGCAAAACGTCCGCTCCCCTTTCACGGGAAACTGCTACTTAACGACAACGGGTATTCTTATGACCAACGCTAAGCTTGAAGTACTGACTCCCCAGAATTGCCAGATTATTTTTATCGATCAGCAGCCGCAGATGGCGTTTGGCGTGCAATCTATTGACCGCCAGGTGCTGAAAAACAATGTTGTTGGCCTGGCGAAAGCGGCAAAAGTTTTCAACATTCCGACCACCATCACCACCGTTGAGACGGAAAGCTTCTCCGGAAATACCTTCCCTGAACTGCTGGACGTATTCCCCGAGCACGACCTTCTTGAGCGCACATCCATGAACTCCTGGGATGACCAGAAAGTGCGTGATGCGCTGGCGAAAAATGGCCAGAAAAAAGTGGTGGTATCCGGCCTGTGGACGGAAGTGTGCAACAACACGTTCGCCCTGTGTGCCATGCTGGAAGGCGGCTATGAAATCTATATGGTGGCTGACGCTTCCGGCGGTACCTCGAAAGAAGCGCATGATTACGCGATGCAGCGCATGATTCAGGCGGGTGTGATCCCGGTGACCTGGCAGCAGGTGTTGCTGGAGTGGCAGCGCGACTGGGCGCACAAAGAGACCTACAACGCGGTGATGGATATCGTCAAAGAACACTCCGGTGCTTACGGGATGGGCGTTGATTACGCGTATACCATGGTGCACAAAGCGCCAGCGCGTGCCAAAGGGGCGCACCGTACTCTGGCGCCGGTGCCGGCTAATAAATAATGTGCAGGGGCGGTGCGTCAGCGTCGCCCGGCTCTGAACCCGATAAGGGGAGAATGACCATGAGTACAGCGCTCATTTCCCTCGGCGCAGGTGTGTTTATTGGGCTGGTCTATGCTTTGCTGAATGTCCGTTCGCCAGCCCCGCCGGCGGTAGCCCTGGTGGGGCTGCTAGGCATGCTGGCGGGAGAGCAGGCGGTCTCAGCGCTGCGCTCACACCATGAACCCCAGGCCGCCATTAGTCAGCCACAGGCCGCAGTGCAAACGGCGGACCGCCATCCAGAGGCAGGCTAACCATGTTGAAATCGTACGTAATTTCCCTGGCAACGGGCCTGTTAGTGGGTGTTATCTATGGCGCAATGCAGGTTCACTCACCCGCACCACCGATCATCGCCCTGCTGGGCCTTTTTGGTATGCTGGTCGGCGAACAACTGATTCCGCTCGCCCGTCGACTTCTGCGCCGCGAGCCGGTGACAATGGCCTGGTTTCGTCATGAATGTGTGCCCAAAATCAGCGGCACGCCACCTACTGACGACAAACGCGCCCCTTAGCCTGAGGGCAGACAGAGGAGTACGGCATGAGGCTGTCACCGCGCATTGTCATTATTGATGATGAACGTTCCGTCCGTAGTGGATTAAGCAACCTGCTCCAGTCGGAGGGGTACGACTCTGACGCCTTCGACTCTGCGGAGGCATTTCTTCATCATGAATCTGCGCTGTCTGACGCATCTCTGCTTATTATTGATATCAAGCTCAAAGGCATGAGTGGCCTGGACCTGTATCGCCGGGTAGCTCAACTTGCCGCGCCGCCGCCGGTGATTTTTATCTCCGGACATGAAGATGAAAACCTGTCGCGTTATGCTCCGGAGTTTGGGGGCGTTACACTGCTGCGTAAGCCCATTAAAATCGAAACGCTGCTGGAACAGATCCGCCGCGAACTCTCTGTGTGAGGAGCGCTAATGAGCGAGAAACTTTCTGCTGCCGGTAAAATGATGGATAGTGAGGTGGTCACCTTAACCGATGACATCATTTTCACTCCGCTGACGCAGGAAGGAGGGATCGCCTGGACGCTTTGCCAGCCGCTACACTCCGGCAGCAGTTTTATTCTTGCCTGCGCGGCCGTCTCAAGTGATGAAGCCGCGTTTCATACCACCCAACGCTTAAAAAATGAATTTGCGCTGCGCAGGCGACTCTCTGGCGCATGGGCGGTAAAGCCGTTCAGCAGTACCAGTTACCATGGCCATTACGCGCTGGTCTATACGCCATTTCCTTTCCGCACGCTTGCACAACTGCCTCGCCTGCGCACCCGAAGCATTGCCGATTTTCTTTCGGTTGCCATTGGCCTGTGTGCCCCGCTACGCCAGATGCATGCGCAGGGATTAATGCACAGCGATATCAAACCCGGTCACTTTTTTATCGACCCCGGCGGCGCTTACCGTTTGGGCGGTTTTGGCCTCGCCAGCGAAGGGACGGATGCCTTTGACCCGTCTCGCCTGACGGAGCCTGGCGGTACGCTGGCGTACATGTCGCCGGAGCACACCTCCCGTACGCCGGACAGGGTCGACAGCCGCAGCGATCTCTATAGCCTTGGCATTGTGCTCTACGAGTTGCTGACCGGCGAGCTGCCTTTCGATCTCAGCGAAGGCGGGCAGGCGGAATGGGCCCATCATCATATTGCCTCCGCTCCCAGACCACCCCGACAGGTACGCTCATCGGTTCCGGCAACGCTGTCGGATATTATTTTGCGACTGCTGGAAAAATCGCCGGACAATCGTTACCAGACGGTCGACGGGTTGATTGCCGACCTGCGTCGCTGCGAGGCTTCGCTGGCCAAAAATGGTGAAATTACGCCGTTTATTCCCGGCTTGCAGGACCGGGTAGCCGCGCGTTTGCAGCCGGACCCGCTTTTTCTCGACCATCCGCAGCACCATCAACTGCTGACGGTATTTGACCGGGTGGTGGAAAGTGGCGCGCATGCCCTGGTCACGATCGGTGGGCCGCCGGGCTGCGGTAAATCTTCGCTCATTGCCTCGGCGCTCAGGAAGCTGCAACAGCGGCAGGCGTTACTCGCCGTGAGTAAGGCCGACCAGTATTCGCCGGTTCTGCCTTATACGGTCATTGCCTCTGCGTTTCGCGCGCTGACCCTTTGGTTACTAGGCCAGGGGGCGGAAGAGGTGGCCCGCTGGAAAATGCGTTTAACACGGGCGCTTGGCGTTCATGCCGCGCTGGCGGTCAATCTGGTGCCGGAGTTAGGTCTACTGCTTGAAAACCCGCCCCTGGCTGTTGTGAATACCCAGGCGGCGGATAGCCGAATGCGTTTCAATATGATGGCGCATCGGCTGGTTGAGGCGTTTGCCACCCCGGACCGACCGCTGGTTCTGCTGATTGATGATATTCACTGGATAGATCAGGCCAGCCTGCACCTGCTGGAACACCTTATCAGTTGCAGCGAGTCGCTGCCGCTGCTGCTGGTGGTTTCGTACGCTGACAGCGGTGTGTTTGCGGATGCCAGCGAACAGGCGCAGTTGTCGACACTGCGCGTTGGTGCCCGCTATACCGTCGAGCTGCGGCCTGAGCCGTTGAGCGTGAAAGCGGTGTCGCGATGGCTGGCGGAACTGTTGCAGACGCGGGCCGCCTGCCTTGGCGAACTGGCGGCGCTGATCCACGAAAAAACCGACGGTAACCCACTCTTTACCCATGAGTTTATTCAGCGCATCGTCAAAGACGGGCTGATTACCCATCACAAACAGCACGGCAAGTTGCACTACGACGCACAGGCGATCCGTTCACGTAATTACACGGAAAATGTGGCAAGCCTTGTCCTGCAACAACTGGCGGAGATGCCCCCCCTGACGCGCAGACTGCTGGGTTGTCTGGCCTGCGTGGGGGGAAACGGTAATCCCGAACTGCTCAGCGCGATGCAGAAGATAGCGCCGGAGCTGCTACATGAACAGCTTCTGCCTGCGGTTGCCGCCCGACTGATCAGCCGCAGCGGCGACCAGTATGCCTTTACCCATGATCGGGTGCAGAAGGCGGCGCAGGAATTGCTCGAAGCGGATGATATTTGTCATCTCAATTTTGCTGCCGCGCGGTTCTTTACTGAGGCCGTCTCACAAAATGACAGCAATGAAAATCTGTTTCTGGCGGTCCACCACATTGCGTCATCCATCGACTGTATTCGCGTATCTCCCGAACGCGACCATTATCGTGCGATCTGCCGTCTTGCCGCGCAGCGCGCCCGGTTGACCGGGGATTACGCCTCGGCGGTGCGCTATCTGCGTACCGCGCGGTTATTGAAAGAAGATGCCCTGATTACCGCGCCTGATGAGGATTTCGCGCTCGTTTTTGAAGAGGCGGAGTGTGAGTTTTTGCAGGGTAATCTTCCATCTGCGCTGACCCTGTGTCATCAACTCCTGCGCGCGCCCGGCAGCCTGCAACAAAAGGCGATTACCGCAGGCATGATGGCAGAAGTGCAGATGCGACAGTCGGATATGAGCCTTGCGCTGGAGACCGCCCTGGCCTGGCTTGCGGTGTTCGGTATTCACCTGAGCCGTGCGCCGACAGATGCTGAGTGCGACGAGGGCTGGCAAATCATTGAGGCCCGTCTTGGAGATGAGCCGGAAAGCCATTTTCGCCAGCTTGCGCGAATTAATAACCCCGAGGCAGAAGCCGTCATCAACCTGATGCTCAGCGCCAGTATGTTTGCCGCGTTTACCGCCCCGCGCCTGCATTTTCTTTTACTCTGCAGGGTCATACTAATGACCCTGGAGCATGGCGTTAGCGGCGCGTTTACCACGGCGATTGCCTGGTATGGCGTCATGATTGGTTGTCGCTATCACGCCTACGAAAAGGGGTACAGGTATACGCTGCTGGGGCGCGATTTGGTTGAGGAGCAACCTCTAACCCCCTTTATGGGCCGTACCTTTCTGGCGGTGGATTTGTGCAGTGCCTGGGTGAAGCCGCTTAGCGTTGCGGTGGATCACGCTAAAGCGTGCTTTACGGCGGCGGTCGAGCACGGGGATTTAACCGCCGCCTGCTTTATTATCCGCCATCAGACGATGAACTTCCTGATCCGTGGCGATCACCTCGACGGGGTGCTGACGACCATTGAAGGTGGGCTGAGTTTTATCCGCAAACTACGTTTCCCGGATGTCGAGGTCATGCTTCTTATCCAGCGCCTGTACGTTAACCATTTGCGTAGCGCCGGTTCGGGCAATTTAAGTGGTCATAACCTCTATTCCGAGGCGCTCCTGAACGCGACCAATAAGCATGAGAGTCAGCCGATACCGCTGACTATTTTCTGGTTCTGGCTCTATCAGGGAATGGCCCATTTTATGGCGGGTGAGTATGACGATGCTTCCCGTTGCCTGGAAAAGGCGGCCCCGGTAGCCGATATGGTGCCGGGCTATCTGCATCTGCTGGATTACCATTTCTACAGCGCCCTCTCACTGGCACAGAGGGTGACGCCGACAACCGTGACGCCCGCACAGCGGGAAACCCTTGTCGTTCATTATGACGTTATCGCCCGCTGGGCGGAGCATAACCCGACGACCTTTGCCGACAAGGCGGCGCTGGTACGTGCGGAGCTGGCGAGACTGGAGCAGAGCAACGATATCGCCATCGGCTGGTACGAAAACGCGATAGCCCTTTCCGCAGAGACTGAATGCCACCCGGTGAATGGGCTGGCGTGTGAACTGGCCGGGGGTTTTGCCAAAGCGATGGGCTGGCATGTCGCCGCAGATGGCTATTTCAAAAATGCTTTCTCCGCCTGGCGGCGCTGGGGGGCGGTGGCAAAACTACGTCAGCTTGAACGCCTGTACCCCCATCTGGCCTCCTCAGGGCCACGTTCGCCTTATGACACCATCACTTTCGCGCAAAACGAAATGATGCACGATCTGGAAAGTGTTTTGCGGGCGGTACGTGCCATGACCGAGGAGATTGACCTCGACCGCCTCGTCCATACGTTGATGACGATGTTACTGGAGCGGGCGGGGGCGCAGCGTGGGCTGTTGATTCGCATCCTTGATAATACCATTCCCGAAACCCAGGCGTGGGCGGAAACATCCTCGGAAGGGGTGAAGGTACAGATTGTCCGGGAGCGCCCCTTGGCTACCGATATGCCGCTGTCGGTACTGGCGGCGGTGATGCGTACCGGGCAGGAGATTCGTATCAGCAAGTCTGAGTTGTTCGGCCCGTTCAGTCAGGATCCCTATCTGGTAACGTCCGGCGCGGGCATTATGTGCGTACCGATGCATAAACAGGGCAAGCTGGTGGGGGTGCTGTATCTGGAAAATCGGGTGATGCCGGAGATTTTCACCGCCGGGCATTCGCGTATCGTCAGGATGCTGGCGGCGCAGGCGGCGGTTTCGCTGGAGACTGCGCGCCTTTATGCCGAGCGGGTCGAAGAGAATGTGCAGCGTCGCCGGGCGGAAAAAGAGCTACGCGCCAGCCAGACCTCGCTGATGCTTGGGGAGAAAATCAGCAATACCGGCACCTGGCGCTGGGAGCTGGAACAGGATGTGATGTTTGTTTCCGACGAGTATGCGCGCATTCTTGGCCTGCCCGACCATCAGCGTACGCTATCAATGGCCGACTTTATGACGCTGGTGCATCCGGAGGATTTCCCCCGGATCAACACGCTGGTTAACGATAGTGTGCGTAATGGCGTCTCCATGCGGGCGGAGTTTCGTATTTTCCGCCCGGACGGGGAGTGCCGTTATATTCTGGGCGTGGGCAACCCGGTGGAATATGAGGCTAACGTCACGGAGTATTTCGGCGTTATCACGGATATCACGGCGCGCCGCCAGTCTGAGGATGCGGTTCGCGTGGCGCAGGCCGATCTCGCCCGTGTTTCCCGCGCGACCACCGTTGGTCAACTGACGGCCTCTATCGCCCATGAGATTAACCAGCCGCTGATGTCGATTGTGGCCAATGCGGGCGCCAGTCTGCGCTGGCTGAGCCGCGAGCCTGCGATGCTCGGTAATGCGCGCGCAAGCCTTGAGGAGATCATCAGCGAGGGTGAGCGGGCGGGTAATATTATCCGCGGCTTGCAGGCGCTAACGCGCAACCAGACCTCTGCCTGCACGCGCATTAACCTGCATCACCTTGTCTACCATATTGTGGCGCTGTCGCGCAGCGAACTGGAACGTCAGGAGATCGCGTTGCATTACCATCTTGCGGCGCAGGATGCTGAGATTTTTGGCGATAGCGTACAAATACAGCAGGTGCTGTTAAACCTGATCGTCAATGCGATCGATGCCATGGCGGGGATAGACGATCATCCGCTAATGCTGACGGTGAGTTCAGAGAATCCGCAACCCGGTAAAATTCGCCTGGCCATCGCCGATACCGGCGTAGGCTTTACGCCCGAAGTGCAGAAGCGTCTGTTTGACTCCTTCTATACCACCAAGGAGCAGGGTATGGGGATGGGGCTGAGTATCAGCTACGGCATTATTGAAAAGCACGGCGGTAAATTGACGGCGGAACCTCGCCAGCCTTGCGGCAGTGTCTTTACCTTTACCTTGCCGACACACCCCGCTGAAGCCTGAACCTGGCCGCTATCGCCCGAGGGTTTTTTGAATATTCAGACGGTCTGCAGCCCTGACCAGATCGGTCAGGGAACGGACCTGCATTTTCTCCATCACCCGTTTTTTATGTACTTTGGCGGTGATCTCGCTAACGCCCATTTCGGTGGCGATCTGTTTATTCAGCAGGCCACCAATCGCCAGTTGAAACACCTCTTTTTCGCGCGGCGTCAGTGAGTCATAACGCGTGGTCAACGCCTGTATCTCTTGCGTTTCGTCGAGGGTTTTCTCCGCCAGTTTCAGGGCATCGGCAACGGCCTGGAGCAGCAAGCCGGGGACAGCGGGTTTGGTCATAAATTCATATGCCCCTGCCTTCATCGCTTTGACCGAGAGCGGAATGGTGCCAAAACCGGTCAGGAAAATAACCGGAATCACATGTCCAAGCCGGGAAAGGGCGTCGGTGACGTCGAAACCGCTGGCGCCGGGCATATTCATATCCAGAATCAGACAGCCTGGCTGTGAGGTAAAAGGGTGGGACAGAAACGCTTGCGCTGAGGAAAAGTCGGCCACCCGATAATCCTCCGCTCGCAGCAGGCTGACCAGCGCCTGCCTGACGGAATTATCATCGTCCACAACGTAAACAATGTGATCCATGCGTGTTCCTGGCTATTAAAGAATATGCCCGTGCAAGGAAAAGACGGACGGGAAGCGACACCCGCCATGTTCCTTACATTACAGTGACATACATATGTTTTTACTAAATAATAACTGAATGTTAACACAATAATTATCATTATCATGTTTCAAATGAAAATAATAAAAATGAATGGCGTAATAACTAACGTTTCACTCTTCGGGGGCGTTGGAAGATAGAAAATGGCGTATTGGCCGCAGCAAGCGCAGGGCGGTGGAAATTTTTGCCGATATGAATGTCACCGTAGCGGGTAGAAAATTCAGATTATTCTGCCAGAAGGTGAGCAGGCCAGCCGTCGGATGAGGGCTGGCCTGCGGTATCGCATGTGGAAGAGCGTGCCAGTGGTTTACAGGCACGCCATCAACTTAATTATGGGAACCGATTTCGCGCAGCGGACGACCTTTCATCAGATTACGTTCGATATGCTCCAGCGAAATATGTTTGGTTTCCGGAACCAGCCACAGCGTCAGGATAATAAACAGGACGTTCAGACCACCATAGACCCAGAAGGTATTGGCGTTGCCAAGGGAGTCCAGCATGGTGAGGAACGTGGCGCCGACAATCATGTTCGCTATCCAGTTGGTTGCTGTTGAGCAGGTGATACCAAAATCACGCCCTTTCAGCGGCTGAATTTCCGAGCACAGCACCCAGATGACCGGACCGGCACTCATGGCAAACCCGACAATAAACATCAGCAGCATGGCGACGGCGAAGTATTGTGCGCCCTGCGAGTGAATGCCCAGATGCAGCATGGTCCCCAGAACCCCCATGCCGACAGCCATCACCAGGAAGCCAAGCACCAGCGTGGGTTTGCGGCCCCAGCGGTCGACAACGCCGATCGCAATAAAGGTGGCCAGGACGTTGGTCAGACCGACGATGACCGTCCCCCACATTTGCTGCGTGGTATTACTGTAGCCTGCCAGTTCGAAGATTTTCGGCGCGTAATACATGATGACGTTCATACCGGTGAACTGCTGCATCACCTGCAACAGCACGCCAAGGAAGACCGCGCGACGGAAATTGTTGTTCTCTTTAAACAGCGCCCAGCCGGTCTGTTTCACCTGCAGGCTTTCGCGAATTTCATCCAGCTCGTTTTTGGCTTCGGCGCTCGTATCACGCAGGCGTAACAGCACGCGTTCAGCGTCATGGAAACGGCGTTTGGCGGCATACCAGCGCGGGCTATCCGGCAGGAAGAACACGCCGATAAGCAGCAGGATCGCCGGAATAACAATCACGCCGAGCATCCAGCGCCATGCGCCGCTATAGCTAAATGCTGTATCCGACAGATAAGCACCGAGAATACCGATGGTGATCATCAACTGGTACATCGAAATCATACTGCCACGGATTTTTTCCGGCGCTATTTCGGACAGATAGAGCGGGGCGGTATAAGACGCGATCCCCACAGCAAGACCAAGAATAATGCGGGAAATAATCAGTACTTCGACGTTAGGGGCAACGGCAGAACACAGAGAACCAATAACAAAGAGGATTGCGCCGATCATCAGGCTTTTTTTACGCCCGAGTTTCCACGACATCCATCCGCTACCCACGGCGCCGACGGCGGCACCAAACATCATTGAACTGACCACCCACTCCTGTACGTGGGAGTCAATTTTAAAGTCATTGGTGATAAAGGGCAGCGCCCCGGCGATAACACCAATATCCAGGCCAAAGAGAAGTCCTGCCAGTGCAGCAAGGAAGCAGACAAAAAAGGTCATCGCCTTGTTTGAATGTCCCTGTTTTTTATTGTCAGGCATGATGCCCTCCATTCGTTATATCAGTTTTTGCGATGGTAAACGTAGGTCAATGCCGGGCTGTTTTTTGTGATGAACGTCACGCAAGTGTAATCGGTTACATTCGACCAAAAACGGGCAGGCAAATAAAACTGATAAATATTATAGATATAAGAAATAGAGGCGGGAGGGGATGACGGTAGTTTCGGACTAAACCGAAAGGGGGATGTAACAGCGGGCCTTTAATTAATGAAGACCGGGTAATAAGCAGTATCAATAACAGCAAGGCGGCTATGTAATCGTTATCATTAACGTATTGAAAACGCTTTAGAAGTTTAGTCGGTTTTTGTAAAAGCGCGGGATTACCGGGCTCTGAAAAGCAGCAGGCCAGCACAAGGCTGGCCTGTTAAACTCGGTCGCATCCGGGAAACACCCCAGACGCTTACCGGGGCTACGCCGTCCTGTTAGTTCAGGCCGGCAGCTTCACGCAACTGAGCCGCTTTGTCGGTTTTTTCCCATGGGAAGGTTTCGCGACCAAAGTGACCATAAGCAGCCGTTTGCTTATAGATCGGGTGCAGCAGGTCCAGCATCTGAATCAGACCATATGGACGCAGGTCGAAGAACTCGCGCACCAGCAGGATCAACTGTTCAGCAGGCACTTTCTCAGTACCGAAAGTTTCCACCATGATAGAGGTCGGTTCTGCCACGCCGATAGCGTAAGAGACCTGAATCTCACAACGGTCAGCCAGGCCAGCCGCTACGATGTTTTTCGCCACATAACGGGCTGCGTAGGCTGCGGAACGGTCAACTTTAGACGGATCCTTACCAGAGAACGCGCCGCCACCGTGACGCGCCATGCCGCCGTAGGTATCAACGATGATTTTACGACCGGTCAGGCCGCAGTCACCCATCGGGCCACCGATAACGAAACGGCCAGTCGGGTTGATAAAGAATTTGGTGGATTCGTTCAGCCACTCGGTCGGCAGGACCGGCTTGATGATCTCTTCCATTACCGCTTCTTTCAGCGATTTCTGGTCGATATCTTCTGCGTGCTGAGTAGAGAGAACGACCGCGTCGATGCCGACGATTTTGCCGTCGTCATACTGGAAAGTGACCTGGCTTTTCGCATCCGGGCGCAGCCACGGCAGGGTGCCGTTTTTACGCACTTCTGCCTGACGCTCAACCAGACGGTGTGCGTAGGTGATCGGCGCTGGCATCAGCACGTCGGTTTCGTTGGTCGCATAACCGAACATCAGACCCTGGTCGCCTGCACCCTGCTCCAGCGGATCGGCACGGTCAACGCCCTGGTTAATATCAGGAGACTGTTTACCAATTGCACTCAGTACCGCGCAAGAGTTGGCATCAAAACCCATATCAGAATGGATATAACCAATTTCACGAACGGTGTTACGGGTGATCTCTTCGATATCCACCCATGCGCTGGTAGTGATTTCACCACCGACCAGCACCATGCCGGTTTTTACATAGGTTTCACAGGCAACACGCGCTTTCGGATCCTGTTCGAGGATCGCATCAAGCACGGCGTCGGAGATTTGGTCAGCAATTTTGTCAGGATGCCCTTCTGAGACGGACTCGGACGTAAAAAGGTGTTTTGCCATATTGTGTTTTCACCCTGGAATAATACGGTTGGCTTAGACATTGTGTCAGGATGCCTTCACGGTTGTTCCGCGAGGACGTGCAGGTAGCGACACGGACTGTCTAAGTGTTAATCAGTATAGATGGATTAACATCTGGATGGCTATTCTAGGTTAATTCTTAATCCCATTGCCAGCGTTTTTTGAGTCTCCACAGGTTCTGTCTGAATTGGTTACAGAAATTTTCCCTATGGATGGCGCCAACGTAATTTTTTATTTTGCATTTTCACCCCGTTATCGGTATAAAACGCCGCGCGCGGCTCATATTAAAAGCGCACGGGACTTCTCGTGTTGCCACTTCCAGCCGGGTTAAGCAATTTATGGCTTTGGCTTGTCGCAGGTCGCAAGACGTGTGTGGAGGTGATACGAGATAATGAACCGTTGCTTTCAGCAGAATCCGTTGCGTCGTTCTGACGCGCGTTTATTCCCCGCAACCCGCATTTCAAATCTGCAAACCTGCCGATGTTATACCCATTTCGGCGCTTCTCAGGACTCCCGGGCCGGTATGGCACAGTGATGACTGAACAAGGGCTCTCCTGTTGATTCAGGGGTTTTCTCGTGGTTTCGCCGAACCGTCATATTTCGTTCGGTCACGTGTTTTACAATGTTATGAACAAGAAACCGGTCGCACAGTCGGCGTTTCAGCATCTTATGCTGCATAGCCAGACTGTTTATGGGTTGTTATCGCAACGTAACGTTGTGATAGTAGTTAACTGTTTTACACTTAATACAAAGAGTTGAGGTTCGCTATGTCTGACGACATGTCTTCATTTTCGCCTTCGTCAGCAGGCGAACACGGTGTACTACGTTCCATGCAGGAGGTTGCGATGAGCTCCCAGGAAGCCAGCAAGATGCTTCGTACTTACAATATTGCCTGGTGGGGTAATAACTATTATGACGTCAACGAACTGGGCCATATCAGCGTATGCCCGGATCCTGATGTCCCGGAAGCCCGTGTTGACCTGGCTCAACTGGTAAAAGCCCGTGAGGCGCAAGGCCAGCGTTTACCTGCGCTGTTCTGCTTCCCGCAGATCCTGCAACATCGTCTGCGCTCTATTAACGCCGCCTTTAAACGCGCGCGCGAATCCTATGGCTATAATGGCGATTACTTCCTGGTTTACCCGATTAAAGTAAACCAGCATCGTCGCGTTATTGAGTCGTTGATCCATTCCGGCGAGCCGCTGGGTCTTGAGGCCGGTTCGAAAGCCGAATTAATGGCGGTTCTGGCCCATGCGGGCATGACCCGCTCGGTGATTGTCTGTAACGGCTATAAAGACCGTGAATACATCCGTCTGGCACTTATTGGCGAGAAAATGGGCCACAAGGTCTATCTGGTCATTGAGAAGATGTCGGAAATCGCGATTGTGCTGGAAGAAGCCGAGCGCCTGAATGTGGTGCCGCGCCTGGGTGTGCGTGCGCGTCTGGCGTCGCAGGGCTCCGGTAAATGGCAATCCTCCGGCGGCGAGAAATCCAAATTTGGTCTCGCGGCGACGCAGGTTCTGCAACTGGTGGATATTCTGCGTGATGCCGGTCGTCTGGACAGCCTGCAACTGCTGCATTTCCACCTTGGTTCGCAGATGGCCAACATTCGCGATATCGCCACCGGCGTGCGTGAATCGGCACGTTTTTATGTTGAACTGCATAAGCTGGGTGTCAACATTCAGTGCTTCGACGTGGGCGGTGGTTTGGGTGTGGACTATGAAGGTACGCGTTCCCAGTCAGACTGCTCGGTGAACTATGGCCTGAATGAGTATGCCAATAATATTATCTGGGCGATTGGCGATGCCTGTGAAGAGAATGGTCTGCCGCATCCGACAGTGATTACCGAGTCGGGCCGTGCGGTGACAGCACACCACACTGTGCTGGTGTCTAACATCATCGGTGTGGAGCGTAACGAATATACCGACGCGACACCTCCGCCAGAAGACGCTGCCCGCCCGCTGCAAAGCATGTGGGAAACCTGGCTGGAGATGCATGAAACAGGCAACCGCCGCTCGTTGCGCGAATGGCTGCACGACAGCCAGATGGATCTGCACGATATTCACATCGGTTACTCCTCTGGCACCTTTAATCTTCAGGAGCGCGCCTGGGCAGAGCAACTGTATCTGAACATGTGCCATGAAGTGCAAAAGCAGCTCGACCCGAGCAACCGCGCGCATCGTCCGATTATTGACGAACTGCAGGAGCGTATGGCGGATAAGATTTACGTCAACTTCTCCCTGTTCCAGTCAATGCCGGATGCCTGGGGTATCGATCAACTCTTCCCGGTGCTGCCGCTGGAAGGTTTGAATCACGCGCCGGAACGTCGTGCGGTGTTACTGGATATCACCTGCGATTCCGACGGCGCTATCGATCACTATGTGGATGGCGATGGTATTGCGACCACCATGCCGATGCCGGAGTACGACCCGGAAAACCCGCCGATGCTGGGCTTCTTTATGGTTGGCGCGTACCAGGAAATTCTCGGTAACATGCATAACCTGTTTGGCGATACCGAAGCGGTGGACGTCTTTGTCTTCCCTGACGGCAGCGTGGAAGTTGAACTGTCGGATGAAGGCGATACCGTGGCCGATATGCTGCAATATGTGCAGCTCGATCCGAAAACTTTGCTGATTCAGTTCCGCGATCAGGTGAAACAGACCGATCTGGACGATGCGCTGCAACAGCAGTTCCTCGAAGAGTTTGAAGCAGGGCTGTACGGGTATACCTACCTCGAAGACGAGTAATCAGGACTCACCTTTAACTGACCGGTTTAATCATGTAAATCGGTCAGTTTTTTATTTATAGCGTCCTGGAAAGCATGAAGCGCCTGTTCGGCTTATGGATAGTGTGGAGAAGGATATGACCGACGCGCGTAACTCGTAGCCCCGGTAAGCGCAGCGCCACCGGGGATGTTATATGTCAAATTACTTAATACCGTCCGCCGCCAGGCGATCGCGGATATGTTGCGCACGTTCAGCCGAGGCCGGGTGATCGTCAAACATAGAACTCTGGCGACCCTCTTCGAGTTTTGCTAATTTTTCGAAGCTGGTGGCCAGCCCAATCGGGCTAATTCCACGTTTGCGCAACAGATCATAGGAATAATCGTCCGCTTCGGACTCCTGACGCTGTGAGAACTGCGAATTCACCAGTTTCTCGCCCAGGTCACCCAACTGAGATTGCGATAAATTGCCTACGACGCCGCCCGCCGATGCGGCCGCGGCACGCACGGCATTGGTGCCAAGCGCCACCTGCATGCCTTTCTTCACGTGACCAAGCGCAACGTGGCCCATTTCATGGCCAATTACCGCCTCGACCTCGTTGTCATTCATCATATCCATCAGACCGCTATAAACACGGATACAGCCATTCGCCATGGCAAAGGCGTTAACATCTTTTGCTACGTAAACCTTGTAGTTCACCGGCTGGCCGTTGATATTATCGCCCAGCGCGGCGGCAATCTTGCTAAGTCTCTGATTATACTGACTGCCCGCAGGGGCTATCGTTGCTTTACTGTCCATCTGCTTACAGGCTTCGTCACTCAGGCTTTTAACCTGAGCGTCGCTCAATGTGTAGGCCTGAAAAGCTTCTGCACCGGAGGTCATAAAACCGTTGGAGTCCATATTCTGGCAACCTGCCAACAGGGTCGCTGTTGTCAGAGCAAGCAAAGCCGGGCGAATTTTCATCTCTTATCTTCCACGCAGGTTAATTCATAATTCTGATAATGCGCCGCGCACAAACGAGCCGGTGCAGTTGCACAAGTATAAAGAATAGAAGGATTACGGGGCGAGTCCATTGCGCAACGAGCATACACCTTCCAGAGATTTCTTAATCCTCAAAAGGATGCTCCATGTACATGACTTGCCGCTTGGGTTACATTGTTGGCACTTTTTTCCGGCGTAGCCCATAACGCGCTGTAGTCAAGTCGTTCCGGGCATGGCCTTTAACAGTCCGATCTGGAGTCAAAATGTCCTCACGTAAAGAGCTTGCCAATGCCATTCGTGCGCTGAGCATGGACGCGGTACAGAAAGCCAAATCCGGTCACCCGGGTGCCCCGATGGGTATGGCTGACATCGCCGAAGTCCTGTGGCGTGATTTCCTGAACCATAACCCGCAGAACCCGGCATGGGCTGACCGCGACCGTTTCGTGCTGTCCAACGGCCACGGTTCAATGCTGATTTACAGTCTGCTGCACCTCACCGGTTACGACCTGCCGATTGACGAGCTGAAAAACTTCCGTCAACTGCATTCAAAAACCCCGGGTCACCCGGAAGTGGGTTACACCGCAGGTGTGGAAACCACCACCGGCCCGCTGGGTCAGGGCATTGCCAACGCTGTGGGCATGGCGATTGCGGAGAAAACCCTGGCGGCGCAGTTTAACCGTCCGGGCCATGACATTGTTGACCACTTCACTTACGCGTTCATGGGCGACGGCTGCATGATGGAAGGTATCTCTCACGAGGTATGCTCCCTGGCCGGTACCCTGAAACTGGGCAAGCTAGTTGCGTTCTACGACGACAACGGCATTTCCATTGACGGCCACGTTGAAGGCTGGTTTACCGATGATACCGCCGCACGCTTTGAAGCCTATGGCTGGCACGTAGTACGTGGTGTTGACGGTCATAACGCTGACTCCATCAAACGTGCAGTAGAAGAAGCGCGTGCAGTCACCGACAAACCGTCCCTGCTGATGTGCAAAACCATCATCGGCTTCGGTTCGCCGAACAAACAGGGTACTCACGACTCCCACGGCGCGCCGCTGGGCGACGCGGAAATCGCACTGACCCGCGAAGCGCTGGGCTGGAAACACCCGGCATTTGAAATCCCGTCTGAAATCTATGCCCAGTGGGATGCAAAAGAAGCAGGTCAGGCGAAAGAATCCGCCTGGAACGAGAAGTTCGCAGCCTACGCCAAAGCCTTCCCGCAGGAAGCCGCAGAGTTCACCCGCCGTATGAGCGGTGAGCTGCCGTCTGATTTCGACGCAAAAGCCAACGAATTCATCGCGAAGCTGCAGGCGAACCCGTCCAAAATCGCCAGCCGTAAAGCGTCCCAGAATGCGATTGAAGCCTTCGGCCCGCTGCTGCCTGAGTTCCTCGGCGGCTCCGCAGATCTCGCGCCTTCTAACCTGACCATCTGGTCTGGCTCTAAAGCGATTAACGAAGATACTGCCGGTAACTACATCCACTACGGCGTGCGCGAGTTCGGTATGACCGCTATCGCTAACGGTATCTCCCTGCACGGTGGTTTCCTGCCGTACACCTCCACCTTCCTGATGTTTGTGGAATATGCCCGTAACGCGGTGCGTATGGCGGCCCTGATGAAACAGCGCCAGGTGATGGTCTACACCCACGACTCTATCGGTCTGGGCGAAGATGGCCCGACTCACCAGCCGGTTGAGCAGGTGGCAAGCCTTCGCGTAACCCCGAACATGAGCACATGGCGTCCGTGTGACCAGGTAGAATCTGCAGTGGCATGGAAATACGGCGTTGAGCGTGCCGATGGCCCGACCGCGCTGATTCTGTCCCGTCAGAACCTGGCGCAGCAGGAGCGTACCGCTGAGCAACTGGCAAACGTGGCCCGTGGTGGTTACGTGCTGAAAGATTGCGCTGGTCAGCCAGAGCTTATCTTCATCGCCACCGGTTCTGAGGTTGAACTGGCGGTTGCCGCATGGGAAAAACTGACTGCCGAAGGCGTGAAGGCGCGCGTGGTTTCCATGCCGTCCACCGACGCGTTCGACAAACAGGATGCGGCCTACCGTGAATCCGTACTGCCGAAAGCGGTTTCTGCACGCGTGGCAATTGAAGCGGGTATCGCTGACTACTGGTTCAAATATGTGGGCCTGAACGGTGCTATCGTCGGGATGACCACCTTCGGTGAGTCTGCACCGGCAGAACTGCTGTTTGAAGAGTTCGGCTTTACCGTAGACAACGTAATCGCTAAAGCGAAAGCGCTGCTGTAATTGCTATTGGATTGAGGGCTGATGCCCTCAATCTGCCCCTTTCCCGGTGGGAGAGGGGACGGATACAAAAACGGTAACCGACAGGTTACCGTTTTGTTTTTTACCTCGACGTATTCCCGCAAAAAATGTGACGCAAGTCAGATAAATGGTCGCCAGGGCTGGACATGGATTCCTTTTATTCTGTGTTTCGCTTATTCTAGCTGAAGCGTTTCAGTCGCTTAAATGTTCGACAATTAATCAATCAAACGCAGTTTGTGACAGGCGAGGTTCCCCTGTAAAGGTTGCTGCATTACTCTGTGAGCCACCTCAAATTGGGTAACCTTGCAGGAGATCTATGAGCGTACGCATAGCGATTAATGGCTTCGGTCGCATCGGGCGCAACGTGGTTCGTGCTTTGTATGAATCCGGGCGTCGGGCGGAAGTCACCGTGGTGGCAATCAATGAACTGGCAGATGCGGCAGGCATGGCCCATTTATTGAAATATGACACCAGCCACGGGCGTTTCGCATGGGATGTACATCAGGAGCGCGAGCAGCTGTTTGTCGGTGAAGACGCGATTCGTATTCTTCACCAGCGCGATATTGCCGCGCTTCCCTGGCGTGAGCTGGGCGTTGATGTAGTGCTCGATTGCACTGGCGTGTTTGGCAGCCGTGCCGATGGCGAAGCGCATCTGGCGGCGGGGGCGAAGAAAGTGTTGTTCTCGCATCCCGGCGGTAACGATCTCGACGCGACGGTCGTTTTTGGCGTCAACCAGGATGCCTTAAAAGCTGACGATCGTATTGTGTCCAACGCCTCCTGCACCACGAACTGCATTATTCCGATTCTTAAGCTTCTTGACGACGCCTGGGGAATTGAATCGGGTACTGTCACCACGATCCATTCCGCAATGCACGATCAGCAGGTGATTGACGCCTATCATCCTGATTTACGCCGTACGCGTGCAGCCAGCCAGTCTATTATTCCTGTGGACACGAAACTGGCGGCGGGTATCACCCGTATTTTCCCGCAATTTTATGACCGGTTTGAGGCGATTGCGGTACGCGTACCAACCATAAATGTGACGGCCATCGACCTGAGCGTGACGGTGAAAAATCCGGTAAAAGCGTGTGAAGTCAATGCCTTGCTGCAAAAAGCAGCACAGGGAACATTTCATGGTATAGTTGACTATACGGAATTACCGTTGGTCTCAACAGATTTTAACCATGATCCGCACAGTGCCATTGTTGATGGCACGCAAACACGGGTCAGTGGCGCGCACCTTATTAAAACCCTGGTATGGTGCGATAACGAATGGGGCTTTGCTAACCGAATGCTCGACACGACGTTAGAGATGGCCGCAAAAGGTTTCAGGTAGGGCGCACATTGCGTTCGCAAAACTTTATGAATCATTGAGAGGATTCACCATGTCTGTAATTAAGATGACCGATCTGGATTTGGCAGGTAAACGCGTTTTCATCCGTGCGGATCTGAACGTACCGGTTAAAGATGGCAAAGTGACCAGCGATGCGCGTATCCGTGCTTCTCTGCCGACCATCGAGCTGGCGCTGAAACAAGGCGCGAAAGTGATGGTTACCTCCCATCTGGGTCGTCCGACCGAAGGCGAGTACAACGAAGAGTACTCTCTGCTGCCGGTTGTTAATTACCTGAAAGACAAACTGTCCAACCCGGTACGTCTGGTTAAAGACTACCTGGATGGCGTTGAAGTTGCTGCAGGTGAACTGGTTGTTCTGGAAAACGTTCGCTTCAACAAAGGCGAGAAGAAAGACGACGAAGCGCTGTCCAAAAAATATGCTGCACTGTGCGACGTATTTGTGATGGACGCTTTCGGTACTGCTCACCGTGCACAGGCTTCAACTCACGGTATCGGTAAATTCGCAGATGTTGCGTGCGCAGGCCCGCTGCTGGCTGACGAACTGGAAGCGCTGGGTAAAGCGCTGAAAGAACCTGCTCGCCCGATGGTCGCTATCGTTGGTGGTTCTAAAGTTTCCACTAAACTGACCGTTCTGGACTCCCTGTCTAAAATCGCTGACCAGCTGATCGTCGGTGGCGGCATCGCCAACACCTTCGTTGCTGCTCAGGGCCACAACGTGGGTAAATCCCTGTACGAAGCTGACCTGGTTGACGAAGCAAAACGCCTGCTGGGCACCTGCGATATTCCGGTTCCGACAGATGTTCGTGTTGCTACCGAGTTCTCCGAAACCGCGACCGCTACCCTGAAATCTGTTTCTGACATCAAAGACGAAGAGCAGATTCTGGACCTGGGCGATGTTTCTGCGCAGAAACTGGCTGATATCCTGAAAAACGCGAAAACCATTCTGTGGAACGGCCCGGTTGGCGTGTTCGAATTCCCGAACTTCCGCAAAGGTACTGAAATCGTTGCTAACGCCATCGCTGACAGCGAAGCGTTCTCCATCGCAGGCGGCGGCGACACTCTGGCGGCTATCGACCTGTTCGGTATCGCTGACAAAATCTCCTACATCTCCACTGGTGGCGGTGCGTTCCTCGAGTTCGTGGAAGGCAAAGTGCTGCCGGCAGTCGCAATGCTCGAAGAGCGCGCTAAGAAGTAAGTATTCAATGGGCAGGTAAACCTGCCCAATTTTCAGCGCGCGTCATGCTCGCGAACTTTTTTCCAACGGTCGAAGATACAGATACAGGACTCGAAAACATGTCTAAAATTTTTGATTTCGTAAAACCGGGCGTCATTACCGGTGATGACGTACAGAAAGTGTTCCAGGTAGCGAAAGAAAATAACTTTGCGCTGCCAGCAGTTAACTGCGTGGGCACCGATTCCATTAACGCCGTTCTGGAAACCGCTGCGAAAGTGAAAGCACCGGTTATCGTTCAGTTCTCCAACGGTGGTGCTGCATTCATCGCGGGTAAAGGCGTGAAAACCGACATTCCTCAGGGTGCTGCTATCCTGGGTGCGATCTCTGGTGCGCATCACGTACACCAGATGGCAGAGCACTACGGTGTTCCGGTTATTCTGCACACTGACCACTGCGCCAAGAAACTGCTGCCGTGGATCGACGGCCTGCTGGACGCGGGTGAAAAACACTTTGCTGCTACCGGCAAACCGCTGTTCTCTTCTCACATGATCGACCTGTCTGAAGAGTCCCTGGAAGAAAACATCGAGATCTGCTCCAAATATCTGGCGCGCATGTCCAAAATCGGCATGACGCTGGAAATCGAACTGGGTTGCACCGGTGGCGAAGAAGACGGCGTGGACAACAGTCACATGGACGCTTCTGCACTGTACACTCAGCCGGAAGACGTTGATTACGCATACACCAAACTGAACGCAATCAGCCCGCGCTTCACCATCGCCGCTTCCTTCGGTAACGTGCATGGCGTGTACAAACCGGGTAACGTGAAACTGACCCCGACTATCCTGCGCGACTCTCAGGAATATGTTTGCAAGAAACATAACCTGCCGCACAACGCCCTGAACTTCGTATTCCACGGCGGTTCCGGTTCTACTGCTCAGGAAATCAAAGACTCCGTAAGCTACGGCGTTATCAAAATGAACATCGATACCGACACCCAATGGGCGACCTGGGAAGGTATTCTGAACTACTACAAAGCCAACGAAGCGTATCTGCAAGGTCAACTGGGCAACCCGAAAGGCGAAGACCAGCCGAACAAGAAATACTACGATCCGCGCGTATGGCTGCGTGCAGCGCAGTCTTCTATGATCACGCGTCTGGAACAGGCTTTCAAAGAACTGAACGCGGTTGACGTTCTGTAATTTTTGCCTTGTTTCCTGAATCAGGCCCGCTTATGCGGGCCTTTTTTATTTCCGATTCAATAGCCTGCACTCATCATTAAATGTGATCCATTTGGCAAAATCGTCCCTTATTGTTTACCCTTTAGGTGTCTGTCCGCCACCGTCGGGAAGGATTGTTCTCGTACGGATCAACATAAGGAACAAAGAATGGAAGATCTTCACGTCGTCGATAGCATCAATGACGCAGGCTCCTGGCTGGTGACCAATCAGGCGTTACTGCTGAGTTACGCTGTTAACATTGTTGCCGCCATTGCCATCATTATTGTGGGTATGATCGTTGCCCGCATGATTTCAAACACCGTCAATAAACTGATGCGGGCGCGGCACATTGATGCCACCGTTGCCGATTTTCTCTCTGCGCTGGTGCGCTACGGCGTCATTGCATTTACCCTGATAGCCGCACTGGGGCGCGTGGGGGTACAAACCGCCTCAGTCATCGCTGTACTGGGTGCCGCCGGTCTGGCAATCGGTCTGGCGCTACAAGGGTCACTCTCAAACCTGGCCGCCGGGGTACTGCTGGTGACATTCCGCCCGTTCCGTTCCGGGGAATATGTTGATCTGGGGGGCGTCGCCGGTACCGTTCTGCAGGTGCAGATTTTCTCCACCACGCTGCGCAGCGCCGATGGCCGCATAATCGTGGTTCCCAACGGTAAAATTATCGCCGGGAACATTATCAACTTTTCCCGCGAGCCGGTGCGTCGTAACGAATTTATTATTGGCGTTGCGTACGACTCCGATATCGATCTGGTTACGAAATTGCTGACCGATATCATCCAGGCTGATGATCGTATTCTGAAAGACCGGGAAATGACGGTGCGTCTGAATGAACTCGGGGCGTCTTCCATCAACTTTGTGGTACGCGTCTGGAGTAACAGTAGTGATCTGCAAAACGTTTACTGGGATGTGCTGGAGAAAGTGAAACGCAGCTTTGATGAGCACGGTATCAGTTTCCCTTATCCACAAATGGATGTGAATTTCAAGCGGGTAAAAGAGCCTGCCGAAGAGTAAAGAATCAGGTCGGCACTGCCGGCCTTTTTATTGCTTTCTATTATTAGCTTCGCTTATTACTCATTAAAATATTCAATTTCCGCTAATGATTCTCGCGCGTTATAGTCTGCATCCAGAAAAAGATGAGTGAGAATCTATTTTGATAACCTATTATTTTCAAGGTCTTATATTGGGTGCGGCGTTGATTTTGCCCCTGGGGCCGCAAAATGCCTTTGTCATGAACCAGGGGATCCGTCGCCAGTACCACATCATGACGGCTTTGTTGTGTACGCTGAGCGACTTGCTGCTGATTTGCGCCGGGGTCTTCGGCGGCAGCGCCTTGTTGATGCAATCTCCCTGGCTGCTGGGGCTGGTCACCTGGGGCGGCGTCGCTTTTTTGCTGTGGTATGGCTATGGCGCGCTGAAAACCGCATTCGGCAGTCATATCGAGCTTGCCAGCGCCGAAGCGATGAAGCAGGGACGCTGGAAAATCATCGCAACCATGCTGGCGGTGACCTGGCTTAATCCTCATGTCTATCTGGATACCTTTGTTGTACTCGGCAGTCTCGGCGGGCAACTGGAGGCAGAGCCGAAGCGCTGGTTTGCGATGGGGACGATCAGTGCGTCTGTTATCTGGTTTTTTGGCCTGGCGATGCTGGCGGCCTGGTTTGCCCCGCGTCTGCGTACGGCAAAAGCGCAACGTATCATCAATCTGATCGTCGGGGCGGTAATGTGGGTTATTGCCGCGCAACTGGCAAAAGAGGGCGTGGCCCATATGCAGGCGTTATTAAACTAAGTCTGGTCTGATAGACAAACCAACGGTATCCGCTAAGCTTTTGCCTGGCGTGCCGTTTTGTTACGGACGTAATAAGCAACATGGAGGAGCAACCGTGAAATTCAAAGTGATGGCCCTGGCGGCATTAGTGGGACTGAGTGTCATGTCGGTACAGGCAAGTGAACTGCCTGATGGCCCGCACATTATTACCTCGGGTACGTCGAGCGTGGACGCAGTGCCGGATATTGCCACCCTGGCGATTGAAGTGAACATCCAGGCGAAAGATGCTGCAACCGCCAAGAAACAGGCAGACGACCGCGTTGCCGAGTATCTCTCCTTCCTCGACAAGAATGGCGTAGTGAAGAAAGACATCAACGCCGCCAACTTGCGCACCCAGCCGGATTACGATTACCAAAACGGTAAAAGCGTGCTGAAAGGCTGGCGCGCCGTACGTACGGTGGAAGTAACCCTGCGCGATCTGGAGAAGCTCAATTCTCTGCTGGATGGTGCGCTGAAAGCCGGTCTGAATGAAATCCGTTCCGTTTCGCTGGGTGTTGCGCAACTGGATTCTTACAAGGATAAGGCGCGTAAAGCCGCCATTGATGATGCGGTTCATCAGGCCGAACAACTGGCAGCCGGTTTCCACGCGAAGCTTGGCCCGGTGTATAGCGTGCGTTACCACGTTTCTAATTATCAGCCGAGCCCGATGGTTCGCATGATGAAAGCAGATGCGGCGCCGGTATCCGCACAGGAAACGTACGAACAGCCGACCATTCAGTTTGCCGATCAGGTGGACGTTGTGTTCCAGCTTGAGCCAACGCAGAGCCAGACTCAGCAGCCAGCAACAACGGACAAAACGCAGTAATTTCAAATGAGTGGGATATGTGGCCGCATCTGGGAAATCCCGATGCGCCACGCTTACCGGGGGCTGCATTTTGCACGATATGTCGCCCCGGTAAGACAATGTTTTAATCTTGCCTTAGCACCTTGTGGCCGTACGCCAGCAGTGCGTCGGTGACGTTGCGCATCATGCGGCTTTCTGGCGCAAACCGGTGCCAGAACAGCATCCGGCGCTGGAAGAGACCCGGCGTCAGATCGATCAGCTCTCCGGCATTCAACTCTCTTTCGATTTGTAGATGCGGGATCATACAGCAGGTCGTTCCCTGCCTTGCCAGTTGAACAAATGCTTCCGACGAGTTAACGATATGGCAGGGTACGCTGCCCGGCGGCAGGTCGAAGTTTTGCTGTAAGAAGGCCTGATGCATATCGTCGAGATGATCAAACGCCACGGCAGGCGCTTTAAGTAACGCCGAGCGGGTTACGCCATTCGGGAAGTAACGTTCAGCAAAGGCTTTTGAACCGACAAACAGGTAATCAAGCGCGCCAAGCTGGTCAACGAGGCAACTTGGCAGAGCCTGCGGCTGAATACTTACCGCACCGACCACCTCGCCGCGACGCAGACGCTCCTGAGTGCGGGTTTCGTCTTCAACCTGTAAATTCAGACGAATTGGCGAGTCGGCCAGTACCGGCGCCAGCGCGGGCAGCAGCCATGTTGCCAGACTGTCGGCGTTCACCGCCAGCGACAGCAGGAGTGGGGTGGAGCCGGTTTGCTCATCACCCAGCCACTCTTCTTCCAGCAGTTCTACCTGGCGCAGCAGCGCCAGCAATTTTTGCCCTTGTTCAGTGGGGCG
Organism: Phytobacter sp. SCO41; assembly: GCF_003073275.1. Taxonomy (NCBI): domain Bacteria; kingdom Pseudomonadati; phylum Pseudomonadota; class Gammaproteobacteria; order Enterobacterales; family Enterobacteriaceae; genus Phytobacter; species Phytobacter sp. SCO41. Next base: position 923,652 of record NZ_CP027225.1, read on the forward strand.
CGGTGGGACGGTGCGCACCAGCAGAGGCTGACCAAACATATTTTCGAGCTGTTTAATACGCTGCGATACGGCGGACTGAGTGATACACAGCTTCTGCGCGGCGCGCTCAAACCCACGTTCCCGAATGACCGCATCGAGCGCCTGTAACGTTCTGTAGTCCGGACGTTTCATCTGACTGACATACTCCTGCAAAATAATTACTCAGCACTATGACATAATTTTTTGTCTCTTACAGACGAAAATGTACCTGCTGGTAATGTGACACAGCTCACAGGGACTTTTCCCCCTTCCATGTTCTATAATGCGCTTCGAATTCCACACCATTCTCACCACAGGCGAACGACGATGACGCAGGACGAATTAAAAAAAGCAGTGGGTTGGGCAGCGCTGAAATATGTTGAACCGGGTACTATCGTAGGTGTTGGTACCGGCTCTACCGCTGCGCACTTTATTGACGCGCTCGGTACCATGAAAGGTCAGATTGAAGGGGCGGTCTCCAGTTCCGACGCCTCGACAGAAAAACTGAAAGGCCTGGGTATCACCGTATTCGATCTGAACGAAGTCGATCGTCTGGGAATTTATGTTGATGGCGCGGATGAAATCAACGGCCAGATGCAGATGATCAAAGGCGGCGGCGCCGCGTTAACGCGCGAAAAGATCATTGCCTCGGTAGCCGATAAATTTATCTGTATTGCCGATGCGTCCAAACAGGTCGAGATCCTCGGTAAATTCCCGCTACCGGTGGAAGTGATCCCGATGGCACGAAGCGCCGTAGCGCGTGAACTGGTGAAGCTGGGCGGTCGTCCTGAATATCGCCAGAATGTGGTCACCGACAACGGCAACGTGATCCTCGACGTCTTTGGTCTGGAAATTATCGATCCTGTTGCGCTGGAAAATACGATTAATGGCATTCCGGGTGTGGTAACCGTGGGCTTGTTTGCCAACCGCGGCGCGGATGTGGCTTTGATCGGCAGCGCCGATGGCGTCAAAACCATCACAAAATGATCTGTGTGGGGGACGTGTTCCCCCATGAAAAAAATCTCAAAGAGCAAATTTGGTGACATCTGTCACGCTTCTGGATTCGCCCTGATAATCCTCCCGCCTCTGTGGCTATTTCCAGCATATTCCTCTGCCATTTCTCACTGTATGACATTCCTTCACAGGGCCGACGCAAACGTTCATATTGCTGCAATAGTTTTTTTTGATATGTTGACTACAGCGGATGAATATCCACACAACATCAGTTATGACAAAAACAGGGTCGGGTAAATGGCAAAGGTATCACTGGAGAAAGACAAGATTAAATTTCTGCTCGTCGAAGGGGTGCATCAGAAAGCACTCGATAGCCTTCGTGCAGCAGGTTACACCAACATCGAGTATCACAAAGGCGCGCTCGACAGTGAGCAGCTCAAAGAGTCTATCCGTGATGCCCACTTCATTGGCATTCGATCCCGTACTAACCTGACCGAAGATGTTATTGCCGCCGCTGAAAAACTGGTTGCGATTGGTTGTTTCTGTATTGGTACCAACCAGGTCAATCTGGATGCGGCGGCACAGCGCGGTATCCCGGTATTTAACGCCCCGTTCTCTAACACGCGTTCCGTGGCGGAACTGGTGATTGGCGAGCTGTTACTGCTGATGCGCGGTATTCCGGAAGCGAACGCCAAAGCGCACCGCGGAATCTGGAACAAACTGGCCGTGGGCTCTTACGAAGCGCGCGGTAAAAAATTGGGCATCATTGGCTACGGCCACATCGGTACGCAGCTTGGCATTCTGGCTGAGTCACTCGGTATGCACGTTTATTTCTATGATATTGAAAGCAAACTGCCGCTGGGTAACGCGACCCAGGTTCAGCACCTGTCCGATTTGCTCAATATGAGCGATGTTGTCAGCCTGCACGTGCCGGAAAATGCCTCGACCAAAAACATGATGGGCGCGGAAGAGCTGGCGCTGATGAAGCCGGGATCACTGCTGATCAACGCCGCACGTGGTACGGTTGTTGATATTCCGGCGCTGTGCGATGCGCTTAAACGTAAACACCTGGCGGGCGCGGCAATCGACGTGTTCCCGACTGAGCCTGCAACCAACAGCGATCCGTTTAATTCACCGCTTTGCGAATTCGATAATGTGATTTTGACGCCGCATATTGGCGGTTCAACCCAGGAAGCGCAGGAAAACATCGGCTTGGAAGTAGCGGGTAAGCTGATTAAGTACTCTGATAACGGCTCAACGCTCTCTGCCGTTAACTTCCCGGAAGTGTCGCTGCCGCTGCACGGCGGTCGTCGTCTGCTGCATATCCACGAAAACCGTCCAGGCGTGCTGACTGCAATCAACCAGATCTTTGCTGGCGACGGTATCAACATCGCGGCTCAGTATCTGCAAACGACGCCGTATATGGGCTATGTGGTTATCGATATTGAAGCCGAAGAAGATGTGGCGCAAAAAGCGCTGCAGAGCATGAAGGCGATCCCGGGTACGATTCGCGCACGCCTGCTGTACTGATTTTGCAGTACTGGATGGCGAGATAAATGCAAAACGGCAACCTGAGGGTTGCCGTTTTTATGTGTTCTCACTCACCCTGTGGTTTCACCAACTCCACAACCTCGACGGCGTCACCACCGCAGGGAGCGGAATATCCCACTCTTCCACTGGAAGCATATCAACATGCTGGCAATCATGCGCATAACCCACTGGCTGTAACCCGTACTGTTGCCAGTTTTGCAGCGTTCTGTCGTAAAAGCCCCCGCCCATTCCCAGCCGTTGCCCCTGGCTGTCAAAGGCAACCAGCGGGGTTATCAGGACATCTAACTGCGCAAGCGGTAAGACATCGCGTACGTCCAGTTTCGGTTCCTGAATTTTCAGACGATTGATAACCAGCTCGCTATGCGGATGGTATTGCAAAAACAGCAGATTGCCCGGGCTGAACGGATGCAGAACCGGCAGATAAACGCGTTTGCCGCTGCGCCAGAGCTGTTCGATAAGCGGTTGGGTGTCCAGCTCGCCATCGAAGGAGAGAAAAAGGGCGACGGTATGCGCCATCACGACTGGCGGATACGCCATCATGCGCGCTGCCGCTGCAATCGAAAAGTGTTCCTGTTCCCCGGCGGTAAGGGCGCGACGACGCTGCCGTATGATTTTACGGATTTCCTGACGTGATGGGGGAAGAGCAGAAAGTTGTGTCATGGTACCAGGTAGAAAGAAGGGAATCTCCGAGATGCCGCCGCAGGCTGTAACCCTTGAACCCTTGGTTCAAGGTGAATGTGTCGTCATAGTTTTAAGGCTTCTCGGACGGACCGAGCATGCTCACCAACCATGGAGCGCCACATTCTTGTGGTATGAAATATCGGCTCAGGGGACTGGCCCGCTTGCGAACATCTCAGAGAAATTTTTTCTTCACGGTCACTCTACCATAGTTAACCTTGAAGTGTTATTCAAACTTCGGCCCCGGTCTTTCGGATATGCGACCCTGATCAAGCAATGCCTGTTCGATGGTCTGTTGTAACATCCGAATACGCTGTTCCATGCTGGATGCGTAGTCACGGGTTTTTGCCTTTTCCTGAGTCAGTTCATAGCTGATATTCAGCGCTGCGATAAAGACTAACTGCTCAGTATTTGTGACTCTAGTGCGAACTTTCAGATCTTGCAACCGCTGATTCAGATCCTCCGCGGCCTGATTCAGAGCATCTCTCTGTTCAGGCGGGCAATTCACTCGCAGTGAACGGCCAAAAATTTGGATATCGACGGGTTGTGCAGACATGCCACCTTCCTGCTGTTTGACTGCGCTCTGCCTTCACACCCGAGTCCTGGCTGCGAAGGGGCGTCACTATAGCCACCCTGGTGAGAGGATTCAAGCTCTTTGCTATACCTTAATTCACTCATAGCGCATGCAAAGGCATGTAACGTGAAGCATGACGGGTATATCACCAGGGTCCAAAGTGGTAGCATACCATGAATATTCTCCCCAACGACGATGAATGCGCATGTCTATACAGAACGAAATACCTGGTTACAACGATGTAGGCCAGTTGCTCAATCAGCAAGGTGTTGGACTGATTCCTGCGGAAATGCACGGGCTTATCGCGGGGATGCTTTGTGGCGGCAACAACGACAGCTCCTGGCAGCCGCTGTTGCATGACCTGACTAACGAAGGGCTGGCATTCGGCCATGAGCTCGCTCAGGCGCTGCGCAGTATGCATGCCGCCACCAGCGACTCACTGGAAGATGACGGTTTCCTGTTTCAGCTTTATCTGCCGACCGGCGACGACGTGAGCGTGTTTGACCGTGCCGATGCGCTGGCAGGCTGGGTTAACCACTTCCTGCTGGGGCTTGGCGTCACGCAGCCGAAACTCGACAAAGTGACCGGCGAAACCGGTGAAGCGATTGACGATCTGCGTAACATTGCTTTGCTCGGTTATGACGAAGATGAAGATCAGGAAGAGCTTGAGATGTCGCTCGAAGAGATCATCGAATATGTGCGCGTTGCGGCGCTGCTGTGCCATGACACATTTACCCGCCCGCAGCCAACGGCACCCGAAGTGCGTAAGCCAACCCTGCATTAATCTATTCCGCTCAAAGGAGATGTCATGACACAGCTTGAGTTTCTCCGACGCCGTCAGGCGTTGCTGGCGCAAATGGCGCCGGCCAGCGCGGCGCTTATTTTCGCGGCGCCGGAAGCGACCCGCAGTGCCGACAGTGAATACCCGTATCGTCAGAACAGCGACTTTTGGTATTTCACCGGTTTTAATGAGCCGGAAGCGGTACTGGTGCTGATTAAAAGTGATGATACCCATAACCACAGCGTCCTGTTTAACCGGATCCGCGATAAGACGGCGGAAATCTGGTTTGGCCGACGTCTGGGGCAGGAAGCGGCGCCAGAAAAACTGGGTGTGGACAGGGCGCTGGCGTTTCCGGAAATAGGTAAACATCTTTATCAATTGCTCAACGGCCTGGACGCGGTCTATCACGCCCAGGGCGAATACGCTTATGCCGATGAGATTGTCTTTGCCGCGCTGGATAAACTGCGTAAAGGCTCTCGACAGAATCTCACGGCCCCGGCCACGGTGACCGACTGGCGACCCATCGTGCATGAAATGCGTCTGTTCAAGTCAGCCGAAGAAATTGAGGTAATGCGTCGCGCCGGGGAGATTTCGGCGCTGGCACATACCCGCGCCATGCAAACCTGCAAACCCGGGATGTTTGAATACCAGCTCGAAGGGGAAATCCACCACGAGTTCAACCGTCACGGCGCCCGTTTTCCGTCCTATACCACTATCGTCGGTGCCGGGGAGAACGGCTGTATTTTGCATTACACCGAAAACGAAAGCGTGATGCGTGATGGTGATCTGGTGCTGATCGACGCAGGTTGCGAATACATGGGGTATGCCGGCGATATTACCCGTACCTTTCCGGTTAACGGCAAGTTCAGCCCGGCGCAGCGTGAAGTGTATGACATTGTACTGGAATCACTGGAAACGGCCCTGCGCCTGTTCCGCCCCGGCACCTCGATTCAGGAAGTGAACGGGGAAGTGGTGCGCATCATGGTCACCGGGCTGGTGAAACTGGGCATTCTTAAGGGCGAGGTTGACACGCTGGTTGCTGAGAATGCGCATCGCCCTTTCTTTATGCATGGTCTGAGCCACTGGTTGGGGCTGGATGTCCATGATGTCGGCGTCTATGGTCAGGATCGCTCGCGCATCCTTGAACCGGGGATGGTATTGACCGTTGAGCCGGGTCTCTATATCGCCCCGGATGCCGACGTACCAGAAGCCTATCGGGGGATTGGCATTCGCGTGGAAGATGACATTGTGATCACCGAAAACGGTAATGAAAACCTCACCGCCAGCGTCGTCAAAAAAGCCGATGACATCGAGGCGCTGATGGCAGCGGCGCGTCGCTTATGAGTGTGATTATTGTTGGTGGCGGTATGGCAGGCGCGACGCTCGCGCTGTCGATTTCGCATTTAACCGGTGGTCGCCTTCCTGTTCATCTGATCGAAGCGACCGAACCGAGTTCTCAGGATCACCCAGGCTTTGATGCGCGTGCTATCGCGCTGGCGGCGGGAACGTGCCAGCAGCTCGCGCGAGTGGGAATCTGGTCACATATCGTCGAGAAAGCCACGCCGATTACCACCGTGCATGTCAGCGATCGCGGCCACGCCGGTTTCGTGACCCTTGATGCTGATGATTATCACATTGAGGCGCTCGGGCAGGTGGTGGAACTGCACGATGTCGGTACCCGTCTTTTTAGTCTTCTGAAAAAAGCGCCTGGCGTGACGCTCCATTGCCCCGCACGGGTGAGCTTCTTCTCCAGGGATGAAGACCGCGTGGCGGTCGCACTGGAAAGTGGGGAGACGATTAACGGAACCCTACTGGTCGCCGCGGATGGCTCCCGCTCTGCGCTGGGTGCGCAATGTGGCATTAGCTGGCAACAGGCGCCCTATCAGCAGGTTGCGGTGATTGCGAACGTCACGACCTCGGTGGCGCATCAGGGGCGCGCGTTTGAGCGTTTTACCGCTCACGGCCCGCTGGCAATGCTGCCGATGTCGCACGGACGTTGCTCGCTGGTGTGGTGTCACCCGCTCGACAGACAGGAACAGATCCTGAACTGGAGCGATGAGACCTTCTGCCATGAGCTGCAAAAAGCCTTTGGCTGGCGGCTGGGGCGAATCATGCAGGCGGGAGTCCGTAACGCCTATCCGCTTTCTCTCTCCACCGCCTCCTCGCCTATTTCACATCGTACTGTGCTGGTTGGAAATGCCGCGCAGACGCTCCACCCGATTGCCGGGCAGGGCTTTAACCTGGGGATGCGTGATGTGATGAGCCTGGCCGAAACGCTGGCCGATGCCTGGACACAGCAGCAGGATGTTGGCGGTTATGGCGTGCTGACACGCTATCGCGATCGTCGCCGTGATGATAAGTGCGCTACGATTGGCGTGACAGATGGTTTAGTACACCTTTTTGCTAATCGCTGGGCGCCGCTGGTTGTCGGGCGTAACGTCGGTTTGATGGCAATGGAATTATTTACCCCGGCGCGTGATGCGCTGGCGCAGCGTACTCTGGGCTGGGTGGCGCGTTAAGGTCTTCAGGAGCTATTTGTGCAAAATGTTGATGTGGCAATTGTAGGCGGCGGCATGGTGGGACTGGCGCTGGCCTGTGGATTACAGGGCAGTGGCCTGCGAGTGGCGGTGCTGGAACAGCATGCACCCGTCCCCCTGAAAGAGGATGCCCCTGCACAACTGCGTGTCTCGGCGATCAACGCCGCCAGCGAAAAACTGCTGACGCGCCTGGGCGTCTGGTCATCCATTATTGCCCATCGCGCCAGTTGTTATCACGGCATGGAAGTGTGGGATAAAGACAGCTTTGGCCGCATTGCCTTTGACGATCAGAGTATGGGTTACAGCCATCTCGGTCATATTATTGAAAACAGCGTCATTCATCAGGCGTTGTGGAACAAAGCCCTGCAGTGTTCGGATGTGTCAATCCTGGCACCAGCGGAACTGCAACAGGTGGCCTGGGGTGAAAACGAAGCGTTTCTTACCCTCAAAGATGGCAATATGTTAACCGCCCGGCTGGTCGTCGGGGCCGATGGCGCTAACTCATGGTTACGCAATAAAGCCGATATTCCACTGACCTTCTGGGACTATAACCATCATGCGCTGGTGGCGACCATCCGTACCGATGAGCCGCATCAGGCTATTGCGCGGCAGGTTTTCCACGATGAAAGCATCCTCGCATTTCTGCCGCTGGCCGACCCGCACTTGTGTTCAATCGTCTGGTCGCTGCCGCCTGAGCTGGCTGCGCAAATGCAGCAGGCAGACGAAGAGGCCTTCAACCAGGCGCTGTGCGTCGCGTTTGATAATCGCCTGGGGTTGTGTCACGTGGAAAGCGAGCGGCAGGTCTACCCGCTGACCGGACGTTACGCGCGTCATTTTGCCGGGCATCGTCTGGCATTGATGGGCGATGCGGCGCACACCATCCATCCTCTTGCCGGGCAGGGCGTTAACCTGGGCTTCATGGACGCGGCAGAACTGGTGAGCGAACTCAAGCGGCTGCACGCTCAGGGCAAAGATATTGGTCAGCACATGTATCTGCGCCGCTACGAACGCAGCCGTAAACACAGTGCCGCGCTGATGCTGGCCGGGATGCAGGGTTTCCGGGAATTGTTTTCCGGCACCAACCCGGCAAAAAAACTGTTCCGGGACATTGGCCTGAAACTGGCGGACAGATTGCCTGGGGTAAAACCACAGTTATTGCGTCAGGCGATGGGACTGAATGACCTCCCTCAGTGGTTGCGTTAACTGCGTCACACTTTCCCTTCCCCCTCGCGGGAAGGGATACCCTGCCTCATTTGAAAAATTCTAATTTCACGTCATTTTTCAGATTAGTTTTTCTCATCTCTCATTTTTTTGCTGTCGGGAAAATTATCTCTTTTGTGGTGGTAAATATCGCTATTTGCAATACCCGCTATGCGGTAGTGATTCTTTATGCGCCATTTTGCGCTTAAGTCTGGTGTAATATTCTGTTGGGGTTTTTGTGAAAAATGGTCATAAGCTAATGTGATGACCCATTTTCTCTTATGGTTAAGTGCCGCTTTCGGTGATAAGTTCAGGCGAAAGTGAACGTTTGCGTCGGCGACCGGGATCGGTGTCGACGTCTTGTCATGCGATGATTTTTTCACCGCTGAAAACGTGAAAGCCCCGCTTATTCGACGAGGAAAAGATGGCCCAGCAGACTCCTTTGTATGAACAACACACGCTGTGCGGCGCACGCATGGTGGATTTCCATGGCTGGATGATGCCGCTGCATTACGGCTCGCAAATCGATGAGCACCACGCGGTGCGTACCGATGCGGGCATGTTCGATGTATCGCACATGACGATTGTCGATTTGCGTGGCAGTCGAACCCGTGAATTCTTGCGCTACCTGCTGGCAAATGACGTAGCGAAACTCACCAAACCCGGCAAGGCGCTATATTCCGGCATGCTAAATGCGTCGGGCGGTGTCATTGATGACCTCATCGTCTACTACTTCACCGAAGACTTCTTCCGCCTCGTTGTAAACTCCGCCACCCGCGAAAAAGACCTCTCCTGGATTACCCAACACGCTGAACCTTTCGCCATTGATATCACCGTCCGTGACGATTTGTCGTTGATTGCCGTCCAGGGGCCAAACGCGCAGGCTAAAGCCGCGACCCTGTTCACTGACGAACAGCGTCAGGCAGTAGAAGGCATGAAGCCCTTCTTTGGCGTTGAGGCCGGCGATCTGTTTATCGCGACCACCGGCTATACCGGCGAAGCGGGTTATGAAATCGCGCTGCCGAACGAACAGGCAACCGATTTTTGGCAGAAGCTGGTGCAGGCGGGCGTTAAGCCTTGTGGCCTGGGCGCGCGCGACACTTTACGCCTTGAAGCGGGCATGAACTTGTATGGTCAGGAGATGGACGAGGGCGTTTCGCCGCTCGCCGCCAATATGGGCTGGACCATTGTCTGGGAACCGGCGGACCGTGATTTTATCGGTCGCGAAGCGCTCGAATTACAACGCGAGAAAGGCACCGAACAGTTAGTCGGTCTGATCATGACCGAGAAAGGCGTGCTGCGTAACGAATTGCCGGTGCGGTTCACAGATACCCACGGTAACGCGCAAGAAGGCGTGATCACCAGCGGTACGTTCTCGCCGACGCTGGGCTACAGTATTGCACTGGCGCGTGTGCCTGCGGGCATTGGCGACACGGCAATCGTTCAGATCCGTAATCGTGAAATGCCGGTAAAAGTGACGAAACCTATTTTTGTACGCGCTGGCAAAGCCGTCGCGTGATTCATTCTTATTTGGAGATTTAGTGATGAGCAACGTACCTGCAGAACTGAAATACAGCAAAGAACACGAGTGGCTGCGTAAAGAAGCGGATGGCACGTACACCGTCGGTATCACTGAACATGCTCAGGAACTGCTGGGTGACATGGTGTTTGTTGATCTGCCAGAAGTGGGCGCAACCGTTGCCGCAGGTGATGATTGCGCCGTCGCGGAATCCGTGAAAGCGGCTTCCGATATTTATGCGCCGATTAGCGGCGAAATCGTTGCTGTTAACGAGGCACTGGGCGATGCGCCCGAGCAGGTTAACAGTGAGCCGTACGGCGAAGGCTGGATTTTCAAAATCAAAGCCAGTGATGAATCGGAAGTTGCTGCGTTGCTGGATGCGACCGCTTACGAAGCCTTACTCGAAGACGAATAACGGTTTTCTCCCTCTCCCTCACGGGGAGAGGGGGGGGTGAGAGAATATTAGCGCTTTCACCCCAAACCTCTTCCTGACGAAGAGGCAATTTTAAAATCACCGCACGTTTCAGGAACCATCGCTCATGACACAGACTTTAAGCCAGCTTGAAAACCGTGGCGCTTTCATTGAACGTCACATTGGGCCGGATGCTCAGCAACAGCAGGAGATGCTGAAAACGGTTGGCGCGGATTCGTTAAACGCACTGATTGCCCAGATCGTGCCGAAAGATATCCAGCTTGCCACGCCGCCGCAGGTGGGTGAAGCCACGACCGAATACGCCGCACTGGCGGAGCTGAAAGCGATTGCTGGTCGCAACAAGCGCTTTAAGTCTTACATTGGCATGGGTTATACCGCCGTGCAATTACCGCCGGTTATTCTGCGTAACATGCTCGAAAACCCAGGCTGGTACACTGCCTATACGCCGTATCAGCCGGAGGTGTCACAAGGGCGCCTTGAAGCCTTACTGAATTTCCAGCAGGTGACGCTCGACCTGACTGGTCTCGACATGGCCTCGGCTTCTCTGCTGGATGAAGCTACCGCCGCTGCCGAAGCAATGGCGATGGCAAAGCGCGTCAGCAAACTGAAAAATGCCAACCGTTTCTTTGTTGCCGCCGACATTCATCCGCAAACGCTCGATGTGGTGCGCACCCGTGCCGAAACCTTTGGTTTTGAGGTTATCGTGGATGATGCCAGCAAGGTGCTGGATCATCAGGATGTGTTTGGCGTGCTGTTGCAGCAGGTGGGCACGACCGGCGAAGTGCATGACTACAGCGCACTGATTACCGAGCTGAAAGCCCGTAAAATTGTGGTCAGCGTAGCCGCCGATTTTATGGCGCTGGTGTTGTTGACCGCGCCGGGCAAACAAGGGGCAGACATTGTCTTCGGTTCTGCGCAGCGCTTCGGTGTGCCGATGGGCTACGGTGGCCCGCATGCGGCATTCTTTGCCGCAAAAGATGAATTCAAACGCTCAATGCCGGGACGTATTATCGGTGTCTCCAAAGACGCGGCGGGCAATACCGCACTGCGTATGGCGATGCAGACCCGCGAGCAGCATATCCGTCGCGAAAAAGCGAACTCCAACATCTGTACTTCGCAGGTACTGCTGGCCAACATCGCCAGCCTGTACGCGGTGTATCACGGTCCGGTTGGTCTGAAACGTATTGCGAGTCGTATCCATCGTCTGGCCGATATTCTGGCGGCCGGCCTGCAGCAAAAAGGGCTTAAGCTGCGTCACGCGCACTACTTTGACACACTGTGCGTGGAAGTGGCCGACAAAGCCGCCGTGCTGGCGCGTGCGCAAGCGGCTGAAATCAACCTTCGTAGCGACATTCTGAATGCCGTGGGTATCACGCTCGATGAAACCACCACGCGTGAAGATGTGCAGAAACTTTTTGCCGTCGTGCTGGGCGATGCGCACGGACTGGATATTGACGTGCTGGATAAAGACGTGGCGCTCGACAGCCGCTCTGTGCCTGCCGCCATGCTGCGTGATGATGCGATCCTGAGCCACCCGGTCTTTAATCGCTATCACAGCGAAACCGAGATGATGCGTTACATGCACTCTCTGGAGCGCAAAGATCTGGCGCTCAATCAGGCGATGATCCCACTGGGATCTTGCACCATGAAGCTGAACGCCGCAGCGGAAATGATTCCGATCACCTGGCCTGAATTCGCCGAACTGCATCCGTTCTGCCCGGCAGAACAAGCCGAAGGCTACCACCACATGATCAACCAGCTTTCCGACTGGCTGGTGAAACTGACGGGTTACGATGCCCTTTGTATGCAGCCGAACTCTGGCGCGCAGGGGGAATATGCGGGCCTGTTGGCGATTCGTCACTACCATGAGAGCCGCAACGAAGGCCATCGCGATATCTGCCTGATCCCAAGCTCTGCACACGGTACCAACCCGGCATCCGCACAGATGGCAGGTATGCAGGTGCTGGTTGTGGCCTGTGATAAAAACGGCAACATCGATCTGGCCGATCTGCGCGCGAAAGCGGAACAACATGCGGCAAATCTCTCTTGCATCATGGTGACCTACCCGTCCACCCACGGCGTCTACGAAGAGACTATCCGTGAAGTGTGCGAAATTGTGCATCAATTTGGCGGGCAGGTTTATCTCGACGGCGCGAACATGAATGCTCAGGTGGGAATTACCTCTCCGGGCTTTATCGGTGCGGATGTGTCGCATCTCAACCTGCATAAAACCTTCTGTATTCCGCACGGCGGTGGCGGTCCGGGTATGGGGCCGATTGGCGTGAAAGCGCATCTGGCACCGTTCGTACCGGGCCACAGTGTGGTGCAGATTGAAGGCATGCTGACCCGTCAGGGCGCGGTATCTGCCGCCCCGTTTGGTAGCGCGTCGATTCTGCCAATTAGCTGGATGTACATCCGCATGATGGGCGCCGAAGGGCTGAAACAGGCAAGCCAGGTGGCGATTCTGAATGCCAACTACATCGCCAGCCGTCTGAAAGAGGCATTCCCGGTTCTGTATACGGGGCGCGATGGTCGCGTGGCGCATGAATGTATTCTCGACATTCGCCCGCTGAAAGAAGAGACCGGTATCAGTGAACTGGATATTGCGAAACGCCTGATTGACTACGGTTTCCATGCGCCGACCATGTCTTTCCCGGTTGCGGGTACCCTGATGGTTGAGCCGACGGAGTCAGAAAGCAAAGCGGAACTGGATCGCTTTATTGACGCGATGCTGGCCATTCGTGGCGAGATCAACCGCGTAAAAGCAGGCGAATGGCCGCTTGCCGATAACCCGCTGGTGAATGCACCACATACGCAGAACGAGCTGGTGGCGGAGTGGCATCACGGTTATACCCGTGAGCAGGCTGTCTTCCCGGCGGGTGTAGCGAACAAGTACTGGCCGACGGTAAAACGTCTTGATGACGTTTACGGCGACCGCAACCTGTTCTGCTCTTGCGTGCCGATGAGCGAATACCAGTAATTAGCGCTACGCTTCTACAGGCCGGGTGAACGTTCGCGTTACCCGGCCTTTTTTATCAGGAGGAATATAGATTGGCAATTGCACTGGTCACTGGCGGTAGCCGGGGAATAGGAAAGGCGACAGCGATGCTGCTGGGCGCAGAAGGGTACACGGTCGCGGTCAATTATCAACACAATGCGCAGGCCGCGCAGTCAGTGGTTGAAACCATTATCGCGGCGGGCGGAAAAGCGTTCGCAGTTCAGGCGGATATTGGCGAAGAAGAGCAGGTCGCCGCGATGTTCGCGCGCATTGATGAGGCGGATGAACCGCTGACCGCGCTGGTGAATAACGCCGGGATCCTGTTTACCCAAAGTCGCGTGGAAGCGATGACGGCGGAGCGCATCAACCAGGTTCTGCGGACTAACGTGACGGGCACCTTTCTCTGCTGTCGGGAGGCCATTAAACGTATGGCGCTGCCGCACGGCGGAAAAGGCGGTGCGATAGTGAATGTCTCTTCGGCCGGGGCGCGTCTGGGTTCGCCCGGCGAGTATGTTGATTATGCCGCGTCAAAAGGGGCGATGGATACGCTTACCACGGGCTTGTCGGTGGAAGTCGCGGCGCAGGGTATTCGGGTTAACAGCGTTCGACCAGGCTTTATCTATACGGAAATGCATGCCTCTGGTGGTGAACCCGGGCGGGTCGATCGGGTGAAGTCGATGCTGCCGATGCAGCGTGGCGGCCAGCCGGAAGAGGTGGCGCAGGCGATAGTCTGGCTGTTGAGCGATAAGGCATCCTACGTGACGGGAAGCTTTATCGAACTGGCGGGGGGTAAGTAAGCGACTCCCCCTCTGCCCGGCCCTTCTCCCCGATGGGGAGAAGGGCCGGAGGAACAGTATCCCGGTTAGATATTCTCGCCGTTGCTGGCGATCACTTCTTTATACCAGCTAAAACTCTTCTTACGGGAACGGGACATGTCGCCGGTGCCGTCATCATGCTTGTTCACGTAGATAAAGCCGTAGCGTTTGCTGTACTGGCCGGTGGTGAAAGAGACGCAGTCGATACAGCCCCACGGTGTGTAACCCATCAGGTCAACACCATCATATGTGACCGCCTCAACCATCTCTTTAACGTGAGCACGCAGATAATCGATACGATAATCGTCGATAATACTGCCATCTTCTTCTACTTTATCGTACGCGCCAAAGCCATTTTCAACAATAAACAGCGGCTTCTGATAACGCTCATACAGTTCGCACAGCGCATAGCGCAGACCTACCGGGTCAATCTGCCAGCCCCAGTCGGACGCTTTTACGTGCGGGTTCGGTACGCTGCCCTGGAAGCCGGAAATGGCATCACCAGTGCCGCCTTCGGCTTTTACCGCATTGGTCATGTAATAGCTAAAGCCGAGGTAATCACAGGTCCCTTCACGCAGAGCCTGCTCGTCGCCCGCTTCCATTTTGATGTTGAAACCACGACGTTCCCATTCGTTCAACACGTAAGACGGGTAGTAACCACGCAACTGAACATCGGTAAAGACATAGCGCTCACGCATGGATTCCTGTGCAAACATCACGTCTTCTGGCTTACAGGAGAACGGATACAGCGGCACCATGGCCAGCATGCAGCCGATTTTCATTTCTGGATTGATGCGGTGACCTATTTTCACGGCCAGCGCGCTGGCCACGAACTGATGGTGCAAGACCTGATACATGGTCTCTTCCGGATTTTCATGGTCGGTATAGACCACCCCGGAGCAGCAGTAGCCGAACAGTGGCGCGCGCCAGTTACGCTGGTTGTTGATTTCGTTGAAGGTCATCCAGTATTTAACCTTCGCTTTGTAGCGCTCAAACACCACTTCGGCGAAGCGGACAAAGAAATCCACGACCTTACGGTTGGTCCAGCCGCCGTACTCCTGCACCAGGTGCAGCGGCATTTCGAAGTGAGACAGGGTAATTACCGGTTCGATGTTATATTTGAGCAGTTCATCAAACATATCATCATAGAATTTCAGGCCTTCTTCGTTAGGCTGCAATTCGTCGCCTTTCGGGAAGATACGTGTCCAGGCGATAGAGGTACGGAAGCATTTGAAGCCCATTTCGGCGAAGAGTTTGATGTCTTCTTTGTAGTGGCCGTAAAAATCGACCGCTTCATGGTTCGGGTAGTATTTTCCTTCGATGACCTGCCGGGTGATTTCGCGTGGAACGCCGTGCGCGCCACCGGTGAGCACGTCACAAATGCTTGGGCCTTTTCCGCCCTGATTCCAGCCGCCTTCAACCTGATGTGCGGCAACGGCGCCGCCCCATAAAAAGTCTTTCGGTAAGGTCAATTTTTTCATCGTTGCTACTCTCGCCCTGGTAATAAAATCTGCGCTCGAGTTTAGCAAAGGGAATAAAAATGTCACGATATAACAAATTACCCTTAAGGTGATTTGTTACACCAATAAAACAATATGTTTTTTTATGCTATTTTCTTCGCCAGTTTTCGGCCAAGTGATTCCAGAATATAGATCACCGGAATTTGCGTCGTAATATCATACACACCGGCAATGCGTGTTTGCGGGACATGCCAGGAAAGATTGAAATCCGCCAGTTTTGCCAGGCGCGAATGCTCATGGCTGGTGATGGTCAGGACTTTGCAGTGATGGAGGCTGAACTGGCTGGCGAAACGCAGGATCTCCTCGGTTTCCCCGGAGACAGACAACACGATAGCCAGTGCATTTCTGGCCATGTCATTTGTGACCGGAAAATAAGGGTCATCGATATGATTACTGAATTTCCCGACATTCGAAAAGAAGCGTGCGCCATATTTTGCCAGAGCACCGGATGTGCCCGCACCAACAAAAATAATACGCTCCGACGATAAAATAATGTCGACTGCTTTATCTAATAACGTGTCGAATTCGTCGTTATTCACACTTTTAAAAAAGCTGATAATTTCGCTGGCGCCAAAATTAGCCTGCTGGGGTTCGTTTTGCTCTAAATATAATTTAAAGCGGACGCGAAATTCTGAATAACCTTCACATTGCAGTTTGCGGCAGAAACGCAGCACCGTGGTGGTTGAGACTCCAGCGCCGTCGGCCAGTTCGCGGATGGTCATGTACATCACTTTGTCACGATTTTTGACGACATAGTTGTAGACCATCATCTCAAGATTGTTGAGACTGGCGATAGCGGCGTGGGAGAACATACTCACTGTGTCAACGACTCACTTATCAGATTTATCATCAGGGAATAATAACATGCAGCCGAACGACATCACTTTTTTTCAGCGCTTTCAGGACGACATTCTGGCAGGCCGCAAAACAATTACTATCCGCGATCAAAGTGAATCGCACTTTCGCGTCGGGGATATCTTGCGCGTGGGACGTTATGAGGATGACGGCTATTTTTGCATCATCAAGGTGATTGGTACCTCAACGACCACCCTTGACAACCTGACAGAAGAACATGCGCAGCAGGAGAACATGTCCCTGCCTGAGCTCAAAAATGTCATTGCCGATATCTACCCCGGACAGAACCAGTTTTATGTGATTGATTTCAAGGTTCTTTAGAAAAACAGTAACGCCTGTTAGTTTAAATTCTTATATAACTAATTGATATTTATCTGTTCATATAAATATCATGATTTATTTAAGCGAACAGGTGTGCACTGGAATCATTCTCAGTTACTCTATAGGCGCGACGTTTTATTTTGAGTTCTCCCGGAGTTAACTATGGTGGATAGACCATTAATCGCACAGGGATATACGCTGGCTGAGGAAATAGCCAACAGCATCAGCCATGGCATCGGGCTGGTGTTTGGTATTGTTGGACTGGTGCTTCTGCTGGTGCAGGCCGTTGACAGTAATGCCGGCACGCTGGCGATCACCAGCTACAGTCTCTATGGCGGCAGCATGATTCTGCTGTTTCTCGCCTCCACGCTTTATCACGCTATACCGCATCAGCGGGCAAAAGTGTGGCTTAAGAAATTCGACCACTGCGCAATCTATCTGTTGATTGCCGGAACCTATACGCCTTTTCTGCTGGTGGGACTGGATTCGCCGCTGGCAAGGGGATTGATGGTTGTTATCTGGGGCCTGGCACTGCTGGGGATCCTGTTCAAGTTGACCATTGCCCACCGTTTCAAAGTGCTGTCGCTGGTGACCTACCTCACCATGGGTTGGTTGTCGCTGATTGTGGTTTACCAACTGGCGACCAAACTGTCGATTGGCGGGGTGACGTTACTGGCCGCGGGTGGGGTGGTTTACTCGCTGGGCGTGATATTTTACGTTTGTAAGCGCATTCCCTATAACCATGCTATCTGGCACGGCTTCGTGCTGGGCGGCAGCATATGTCACTTCCTGGCGATTTATTTGTATGTCGGACAGGCTTAAAAGCGGAATCGTTAGCCGAAAATTCCCCGGCGGCGTGGCGCTTGCCGGGGCTACGAATAGCTGGGATTTGGCAGCCTGAACATCAAGCACGGGGGAGCGCAGCAGGCGCTCCTGTCCGTTACTCTTCTTCCAGCGAATAAGGCAGCGGCTCGATAGCCAGAGTGTTCGCATCATCACGCACGCGAAACACGCTGTCTGGCTCCATATCGTTGTTCATCACAACCTGTACCAGCAGTTTGCCGTCATCCAGTTGCGCGGCAGCCAGCACTGTACCGGTACGACGCCAGTTTTCACCCATTTTCAGTTCCAGATCTTCACCGGCTTCCGGCACCCGGCTGGCTTTTCCCGCCAGATACCACAATGCGCGTTTATTCGCGCCACGGAATTTCGCGCGGGCAACCATCTCCTGGCCGGTGTAACACCCTTTCTTGAAGCTGATACCACCCAGTGCCTGAATATTTGTGGCCTGGGGAATAAATTGCGCGCTGTTAACGGTGTCAATGACCGGGAGGCCCGCTTCGATATTGAGCGCCAGCCACTGCTGGCTGTTGTTAAGTTGGGCTTCGCCACGCAGGGCTTCTGTTACTTTTTCTGCGGTGGCGACGTCGGTCACCAGTAAAAAACGTTCTGCCGGATGGGCAAACCAGAGAAGAGTGGTTTCACCCTCATGAACAAGCTGTTTGTCTGCATCCGGCAGGGCCGAAAACAGATTGGCCAGCGCGGCGCGAGCCTGGAACCCCGCGACACCCAGCAGGACATGTTCGTTGTCTGCTTCGATAGTGACTTTGGAGAACACGGCGTACTTTTTCAATTCTTTAAGCTGAGACTCCGCGACGCTGCGGCGTAAAATCCAGCTAAAACCCTCAGCGGTGCGGAACAGACGCAGGTTGCTCCACATTTTGCCTTTTGCATCGCAGTGCGCGGCCAGCAGATGTTGATCGTCAGTCAGTTTCGCCACATCGGCTGTAACCTGGCCTTGCAGGTATTTCTCACTGTCTGCGCCCTTGATAGTCGCCAGTGACCAGTCATCGAGAGTCATAAGCGTCAGCGGCAGTCGCGCTGATGCGGTCGGCTGGCGCGGAGGAAACGGAGTAAAAGCCATAGTATTGTCCTGATTAGCCTGATGCATATTTTCACTTAATGGTAAAAGAGCCGTTGCCCAATGCAAGCGATAAAAACAGGCGATTTGTGCCTTATAAAGAGTATGGGAAAAAGCACGCAAAATGGCTGTAATGGTTGCAATGCATGGGATTTATTCTGGAAGTCTCCTCGTAAACATAAATATTCCGCCGATGGATGATTAAAAACACGTTACAATGGCAACCCATCGTGGCTATGCAGGTTTCAGAACATGGATATTAACAACAAAGCCCGTATTCATTGGGCATGTCGGCGCGGAATGCGTGAGCTGGATATTTCCATCATGCCTTTCTTTGAACATGAATATGATTCGCTGAGTGATGATGACAAACGTGTGTTTGTGCGTCTTCTGCAGAGCGATGACCCTGATTTATTTAACTGGCTGATGAATCACGGCAAACCTCAGGACGAGGCGTTGCAGCGAATGATCCAGTTAATTCAGACACGGAATCGGGAACGTGGTCCTGTGGCAATCTGATATACGCGTCTCATGGCGCTCACAGTGGCTCTCACTTTTACTCCATGGCTTGATGGCGGCTTTCGTGTTGCTGTTACCCTGGCCATTGAGCTATACGCCGCTTTGGTTACTGCTTTTGTCACTGGTGGTGTTCGACAGCGTACGGAGTCAGCGCCGCATTAATGCCTGTCAGGGAGAGATCAAACTGCTGATGGATGCACGTTTGCGCTGGCAAGGCGTGGAGTGGGAAATCGTAGGAACACCGTGGATGCTGAATATTGGCATGATTCTGCGTTTGCGTCGGGAAAAAGATGGTCGCCGACAGCATCTGTGGCTGGCCGCAGATAGCATGGATGCGCAAGAGTGGCGTGATTTGCGCCGACTGATTTCGCAACAATCGGCGCAGCGTCAGCACTAAGCTCAGGCGAACTGTCCGGCCATTTCTACCAGAATCTGTTCGCACCAGTTCTGGATACGTTCGTCGCTCAGGTCATATTGATTGGTTTCGTCCAGCGCCAGACCCACAAACAACTGTCCATCGGCAATGATCGGTTTGGTGCTGGTGAATTCGTAGCCTTCTGTTGGCCAGTAACCAATGAATTTTACTCCACGCGGAGCCAGCTTATCGTGCAGCATTCCGAGCGCGTCGAGGAACCACTCGCCGTAGCCGAGCTGGTCGCCCATACCGTACAGTGCGACGATTTTTCCGTCGAGATTGAGTGTGTCGAGCTGCTCCCAGATGGCTTCCCAGTCTTCCTGCAATTCACCAAAGTCCCAGGTGGGAATGCCAAGAATCAGAGCATCGTACTGCTCCATTAATACGGGGGCGTCGTCTTTCAGGTTGTGTAACGTCACCAGTTCCGGGCCAATGATATCGCGGATTTTTTCTGCCGCCATTTCGGTGTAGCAGGTACTGGAACCATAAAACAGGCCGATGTTCATAACGTAAACGTCTCAATTCCGGATGTGTCTTTGCAAGCAGTGTACCAGAATCACACCGCAATCAGGCATAATGCAACGATTCGAAGCAAGGAGGAGCACAGGTGGAACAAGATTTCGCACGTATCGAACAATTTCTTGATGCCCTCTGGCTGGAGCGAAACCTGGCGGAAAATACCCTCAGTGCGTATCGTCGTGATTTGCAGGGGCTTGTGGAATGGCTACATCATCAGGGGCTGTCGCTGGAAAGCGCACAGGCGGATGATTTACAAAACCTGCTGGCGCAAAGGATGGACGGCGGCTACAAGGCAACCAGCTCAGCACGTTTGCTCAGCGCGATGCGCCGTTTCTTCCAGCATCTGTACCGGGAGAAGTTTCGTCAGGACGATCCCAGCGCATTACTTGCTTCGCCAAAACTGCCACAACGTCTTCCGAAAGATCTCAGTGAAGCGCAGGTTGAGCGGTTATTGGCGTCGCCAGCCATTGACCAGCCGCTGGAGTTACGCGATAAAGCGATGTTGGAAGTGCTTTATGCTACCGGGCTTCGCGTCTCGGAACTGGTAGGGCTGACGATGAGCGACATCAGCTTGCGCCAGGGGGTTGTGCGCGTCATCGGTAAAGGAAATAAAGAGCGCCTGGTTCCGCTGGGGGAAGAGGCGGTGTACTGGGTAGAAAACTATCTGGAACATGGGCGTCCCTGGCTGTTGAATGGCGTCTCAATCGATGTGCTGTTTCCGAGCCAGCGTGCTCAGCAGATGACACGGCAAACATTCTGGCATCGCATCAAACATTATGCGCAACTGGCGGGTATCGACAGCGAAAAACTCTCGCCGCACGTTTTGCGTCATGCGTTTGCTACCCATTTACTGAATCACGGTGCAGACTTACGTGTGGTCCAGATGTTGCTTGGCCACAGCGATCTCTCTACGACCCAGATTTATACGCATGTCGCGACGGAGCGGCTGCGACAGCTTCATCAGCAACATCACCCGCGGGCGTGATCGTTGTTTTTTAAAGGATACGTTATGAAAAAAGGTTTTATCATGTTCACCCTGCTGGCGGCGGCGCTGACCAGTACCGCGCATGCGGACGATGCCGCTATCAAGCAATCGCTGGCAAAATTGGGTGTACAGAGTTCCGATATTCAGCCTGCGCCAGTTGCCGGAATGAAAACCGTGCTGACCAATAGCGGCGTGCTGTATGTCACCGATGACGGCAAACACATCATTCAGGGGCCGATGTACGACGTCAGCGGCGCCCAGCCGGTGAATGTCACCAACCAGTTGCTGACAGCGCATCTCAACGCACTGGAAAAAGAGATGATTGTCTATAAAGCGCCGCAGGAAAAGCATGTGATCACCGTCTTCACGGACATCACCTGCGGTTACTGCCACAAACTGCATGAAGAGATGGCAGACTACAACGCGCTGGGTATCACCGTGCGTTATCTGGCTTTCCCGCGTCAGGGGCTGCAGAGTCAGGCCGAGCAGGATATGAAAGCTATCTGGTGTGCGAAAGACCGCAACAAAGCCTTAGATGATGCGATGAGCGGTAAGGGTGTTAAGCCAGCCAGTTGCGATCTTGATATCGCCGATCACTATGCGCTCGGCGTGCAGTTTGGCGTGAACGGTACGCCAGCCGTTGTGTTAAACGATGGCTACCTTGTGCCGGGATATCAGGGGCCGAAAGAGATGAAAGCCTTCCTCGACGAACATCAAAAACAGACTGGCGGTAAGTAATTCACGTGAAAGCCGAAATTCGACTTCGCCGCCGCGAGGCAAACGACGCGGCGGATTTACCTGCCGATCTTCCCCCACTTCTGCGTCGCCTTTATGCCAGCCGCGGTGTTTGTAGCGCGGCGGATCTGGAGCGCGGGGTGAAAGGCATGCTGCCCTGGCAGCGGCTGCATGGCATCGATAAAGCGGTAGAGATCCTCTATAACGCCTTGCGCGAGGGGTTGCGTATTGTGGTTGTCGGTGATTTTGATGCCGACGGCGCAACCAGTACCGCACTGAGTGTGCTGGCCTTACGTGCGCTGGGCGGCACTAATATCGCCTACCTGGTGCCGAACCGTTTTGAAGACGGCTACGGGTTAAGTCCGGAAGTGGTGGATCAGGCACACGCACGCGGCGCGCAACTGATCCTGACCGTGGATAACGGTATTTCGTCACATGCCGGGGTTGAACGGGCACATGCGCTGGGCATTCCGGTGGTGGTCACCGACCACCATCTTCCCGGCGAAACATTGCCCAATGCCGAAGCCATCATCAACCCGAACCTGCGCGAATGCGATTTTCCGTCGAAGTCACTGGCGGGGGTGGGTGTGGCCTTCTATCTGATGCTGGCACTGCGAACTTTTTTACGCGACAAAGGCTGGTTTGATGAGCGCGGGCTGGCTATCCCTAATCTGGCGGAACTGCTTGATTTAGTGGCCTTAGGTACCGTTGCCGATGTCGTGCCGCTGGATGCCAACAACCGCATTCTGACCTGGCAGGGCTTAAGCCGCATTCGTGCCGGAAAGTGCCGTCCTGGCATCAAAGCGCTCCTGGAAGTCGCCAACCGCGACGCACAAAAACTGGCGGCCAGCGATTTAGGTTTTGCGCTTGGCCCACGTCTGAATGCCGCAGGTCGTCTGGACGATATGTCCGTTGGCGTGGCGCTATTGCTCAGTGACAATCTTGGCGAAGCTCGGGTGCTGGCCAGCGAACTTGATGCGCTAAACCAGACGCGCAAAGAGATTGAGCAGGGCATGCAGGCAGAGGCGTTGACGCTGTGCGAGAAGCTGGAACGTAGCCGCGATACCCTGCCGGGCGGTCTTGCTATGTATCATCCCGAATGGCACCAGGGGGTAGTGGGTATTCTGGCGTCGCGCATTAAAGAGCGTTTCCACCGCCCGGTTATCGCGTTTGCGCCTGCCGGGGATGGCACTTTAAAAGGCTCAGGACGCTCAATCCAGGGCCTTCACATGCGCGATGCGCTGGAGCGTCTGGATACACTCTACCCAGGGCTGATGCTCAAATTCGGCGGCCATGCCATGGCGGCGGGGCTGTCGCTTGAGGAGGCTCGCTTCGAGGAGTTCCAGCGCTACTTTGGCGAGCTGGTCACCGAGTGGCTGGATCCGGCACTGTTGCAAGGTGAAATCGTTTCTGATGGCCTGTTAAAACCTGATGAAATGACCCTCGATACAGCCGAAATGTTGCGCGATGCCGGCCCCTGGGGACAGATGTTCCCGGAACCGCTGTTTGATGGCGAATTTCGTCTTCTGCAACAACGGCTGGTGGGGGAGCGCCATCTGAAAGTGATGGTTGAACCGGTCGGCGGCGGCCCGCTGCTCGACGGTATCGCTTTTAATGTCGACACCACCTGCTGGCCTGATAACGGCGTGCGCGTCGTCAATATCGCTTATAAACTGGATGTGAATGAGTTTCGCGGCAATCGCAGCGTGCAATTAATCATTGATCACCTGTGGCCAATTTAACGCCAGTATTCTCTACTAATAAGGGCTGAAATCCGGTAAAATTCCGCCCTTATGACCGCATTTTGACAAGTCCATCTAAAGAAATCAGACCATGTTTGAAATTAACCCGGTAAAAAATCGCATTCAGGACCTCACGGAGCGCTCCGACGTTCTTAGGGGGTATCTTTGACTATGACGCCAAGAAAGAGCGTCTGGAAGAAGTAAACGCCGAGCTGGAACAGCCGGATGTCTGGAACGAACCTGATCGCGCACAGGCGCTGGGTAAAGAACGTTCCTCCCTCGAAGCCATTGTTGAAACGCTCGACCAAATGAGTCAGGGGCTGGAAGATGTTTCCGGTCTGCTGGAGCTGGCTGTCGAAGCCGATGACGAAGAGACCTTCAACGAAGCTGTCGCTGAACTCGATACGCTGGAAGAGAAGCTGGCACAGCTTGAATTCCGCCGTATGTTCTCTGGTGAATACGACAACGCCGATTGCTACCTGGATATTCAGGCTGGTTCCGGCGGCACCGAGGCGCAGGACTGGGCGAGCATGCTGGAGCGTATGTATCTGCGCTGGGCAGAAGCGCGCGGCTTTAAGACCGAAATCATCGAAGAATCCGAAGGTGAAGTGGCGGGTATCAAATCCGTTACCATCAAGATTTCCGGCGATTACGCCTATGGCTGGCTGCGTACCGAAACCGGCGTGCACCGCCTGGTGCGTAAGAGCCCGTTCGATTCCGGTGGCCGTCGCCATACCTCATTCAGCTCTGCATTCGTGTACCCGGAAGTGGATGACGATATTGATATCGAAATCAACCCGGCGGATCTGCGTATCGACGTTTATCGCGCATCCGGCGCGGGTGGTCAGCACGTTAACCGTACGGAATCTGCGGTACGTATTACCCACATTCCGACCAACACGGTAACCCAGTGCCAGAATGACCGTTCACAGCACAAGAACAAAGACCAGGCCATGAAGCAGATGAAAGCGAAGCTTTATGAACTGGAAATGCAGAAGAAGAACGCTGAGAAACAGGCGATGGAAGACAACAAGTCCGACATCGGTTGGGGTAGCCAGATCCGTTCGTATGTCCTTGATGATTCTCGCATCAAAGACCTGCGCACCGGAGTTGAAACCCGTAACACGCAGGCGGTGCTGGATGGCAGCCTGGATCAATTTATCGAAGCAAGTTTGAAAGCAGGGTTATGAGGAACCAACATGTCTGAACAACAAGCACAGGGCGCTGACGCGGCAGTCGATCTTAATAATGAACTGAAAACTCGCCGCGAAAAGCTGGCATTGCTGCGTGAACAAGGCGTGCCGTTCCCGAACGATTTTCGTCGTGACCACACCTCAGACCTTCTGCACGCTGACTTCGATGCAAAAGAAAACGAAGAGCTGGAAGCGCTGAACATTGAAGTGGCTGTCGCTGGCCGTATGATGACCCGCCGCATTATGGGTAAAGCGTCTTTCGTCACCCTGCAGGATGTGGGGGGCCGTATTCAGCTTTATGTTGCCCGTGACGATCTGCCGGAAGGCGTTTACAACGAGCAGTTCAAAAAATGGGACCTGGGCGATATCCTGGGCGCGAAAGGTAAACTGTTCAAAACCAAGACTGGCGAGCTGTCCATTCACTGTACTGAGCTGCGTCTGTTGACCAAAGCCCTGCGCCCGTTGCCGGACAAATTCCACGGCCTGCAGGATCAGGAAGCCCGCTATCGTCAGCGTTATCTGGATCTGATCTCTAACGAAGATTCCCGCAACACTTTCAAAGTGCGTTCCAAAATCATGGCCGGCATTCGCCAGTTCATGGTGAATCGCGACTTTATGGAAGTGGAAACCCCGATGATGCAGGTGATTCCTGGCGGTGCGTCTGCACGTCCATTTATAACCCACCACAATGCGCTGGACCTGGACATGTACCTGCGTATCGCGCCGGAACTGTATCTGAAACGTCTTGTGGTTGGCGGCTTCGATCGCGTATTCGAAATCAACCGTAACTTCCGTAACGAAGGTATCTCTGTTCGCCACAACCCTGAGTTCACCATGATGGAACTCTACATGGCGTACGCGGATTACAAAGATCTGATCGAACTGACTGAATCCCTGTTCCGTACCCTGGCGCAGGATATTCTGGGTAAAACTGAAGTGCCTTATGGCGATGAAGTGTTCGATTTCGGCAAGCCGTTCGAAAAACTGACCATGCGCGAAGCAATTCAGAAATACCGCCCGGAAACGAACATGGCGGATCTGGATAACTTCGACTCAGCGAAAGCCATCGCAGAAAGCATTGGCATCAAAGTTGAGAAGAGCTGGGGCCTGGGCCGCATCGTGACCGAGATCTTCGAAGAAGTGGCCGAAGCACATCTGATTCAGCCGACCTTCATCACCGAATATCCGGCTGAGGTGTCTCCGCTGGCGCGCCGTAATGACGTGAACCCGGAAATCACTGACCGCTTCGAGTTCTTTATCGGTGGTCGTGAAATCGGTAACGGCTTTAGCGAGCTGAACGATGCTGAAGATCAGGCGCAGCGCTTCCAGGATCAGGTTAACGCCAAAGATGCAGGCGATGACGAAGCGATGTTCTATGACGAAGACTATGTGACCGCGCTGGAACACGGTCTGCCGCCGACTGCGGGTCTGGGCATTGGTATCGACCGTATGGTTATGCTGTTTACCAACAGCCACACCATTCGCGACGTGATCCTGTTCCCGGCGATGCGTCCGGTAAAATAAGTCGCTAAGAAGTCAAAAAGCCCCGGTGTGCAAACACGGGGCTTTTTTATTGCCTGACGCTGGCGGCAAACTCTCTGAGTTGCGCGTTTGCGTTTTCTGCCTCCAGCACCATCCACGGACTAAATGCCCAGGGTGTTGCCACCAGCGAATGGCAGAGGGCATCAAGTTCTACCCACTGATACGCCATGACTTCCTCTGCATTGATATTCAATGGCGTGATGATTTGTGCGGCGAAGACCGGGCAAATTTCGTTTTCGACAATCCCGGATGGATCGGTCTCGCGGTAGCGGAAACCCGGAGCAATAGACGTGATGTCGATAATATTCGCCCCTATTTCATAGCGACAGCGACGAACCATTGCCTGCTCAGGCGTTTCCCCCTCTTGCGGATGCCCGCAAACGGAGTTAGTCCACACGCCCGGCCAGGCTTTTTTGCTCATGGCCCGGCGGGTAACCAGACATTCGCCGCGTGAATTGAAAAGCCAGGAAGAGAAGGCGAGATGTAGCGGAGTGTTATGGTGATGAGCGGTATACTTTTCTTCCATGCCGATGGGTGAGCCGTGCTCATCCAGTAAAATGACATGTTCTTGCATGCTTATGATTTCTCCGGATCGATATAAAACCGTATGACGCGACGCCAGTGTGACTACGGCGCAACTCCGTAGCCTGACCGGTGGCGTCGCGCCAACGGTTAAACATTATACCCGTTCTCAGGCAAACAGTTTGGCCCAGAGGGCGGAAAAGGGCATTACCAGCAAAAGGCCGGGTAGCATATTGGCAACCGGAAACGGTTTTATATTGCAGATACGCAATCCCGGCCACGAACTGGCTACCTGAAATCATGGAGATTATTGCTCACGGCTACCCCTTTATCGCCAGTGAGCGGTAAGTGGTTGGCATCCTGGCGTTGCCTGCCTAGAATAAGGGGTCATTCATTTTTTACAGAGGATCTGTTTTGCGTGCAGGAAGCCTGACAAGAAACCCATTCCACATTGTCATTTGCCTGGCCGTGGCGTTATTGCTGGCGGGGTGTTCTGGCAGCAAATCGTCTGATAGCGGCAATGTTTACACGGTAAAACGTGGGGATACGCTATATAAAATTTCGCGCCAGACCGGCACTAGCGTGAATGACCTTGCCCGGCTTAACGGGAT
Organism: Phytobacter sp. SCO41; assembly: GCF_003073275.1. Classification (NCBI taxonomy): domain Bacteria; kingdom Pseudomonadati; phylum Pseudomonadota; class Gammaproteobacteria; order Enterobacterales; family Enterobacteriaceae; genus Phytobacter; species Phytobacter sp. SCO41. The sequence continues at coordinate 951,110 of NZ_CP027225.1, forward strand.
TTCCCCGCCGTATACCATTGAGGTCGGTCAACGTCTGAAACTGAATGGCGCGTCGAAATCGTCCTCTGCAAAAGGTGGCGCCCAAACGGCTAAAGTCGTGCCATCATCGGCTGTGCCGCTCTCTTCCTGGCCGCCCGTTGGGCAGCGCTGCTGGCGCTGGCCGACCACTGGCAAGGTGATCAGACCCTATTCCACATCCGAAGGCGGTAACAAGGGGATTGATATCGCAGGCTCTCGCGGGCAGGCGGTTTACGCCGCCGGAGCAGGGAAGGTGGTCTATGCCGGGAACCAATTGCGCGGTTATGGCAACCTGATCATGATTAAGCACAGCGACGAGTACATCACGGCCTATGCGCACAACGACACTATCCTCGTTAATAACGGGCAGAGTGTGAAGATTGGGCAAAAAATTGCCACGATGGGCAGCACTGATGCAGACGGAGTACAGTTGCACTTCCAGATCCGTTATAAGGCAACAGCTATTGATCCGCTGCGTTATCTGCCGCCACAAGGTAGCCCACCTAAGTGTTAAGATTTGCGCTAAGCGATTAATTTATGGTCAGTTAGTCGTTTAGCGTCTTGCCAGTCGGTGTTTAAGGTTTATAATGCCTGTCACACCACAAGGCGGGTGTAGTTCAATGGTAGAACGAGAGCTTCCCAAGCTCTATACGAGGGTTCGATTCCCTTCACCCGCTCCAATTTCGACTCCCCGAACTCTATTACATTCAAGTTTCCTTGCTAAATCAGCAGTAATAGCATTCTATTCGTCAATTGAACTGAATATTACTCCTTCTGGACAATCCTACTGTGAAGGCATCAATTGGATAACTTGCCCCCTCAGCGTTGGCTCCGGTATAAAGCAGTGATTCAACCACCGAGGCTATGCATTTTTGCATCCAGTTTTTTTAAGTTATTGTAATAATCACTGTCTTCTTTAACTTGCTGGATCTTTCTGTTCACCATCTGTCTGAAGGAACGACCTTGCTTATTCACTGGGTTAGGATCGGCGCCGTGGTCTAACAGAAAGAAAACTTTATCAAAATCGCCTTTAAAGAAGGCATCCACAAGTGGTGTTTCACCGAGTGAATTCCTTGTATTGATATCAACCCCTCGTTCAAGCATTAGTGCGAGCGTGGCTGTGTTTTTCGACTCGAGAGTGGTGAAAATCAGTGGGACATGATAGGGCTTATCGCGGGCGTTAGGATCCAGCCCACCATCCAGTAGTGCTTTTAACCAAATGTCTTTATCGCCTTTTGCCGCGATCTCGGCTGGGCTACCCGGCATATTTCGCTGTGGTTGTAGCGGGTCCGCGCCTTCGCGAACCAAATCCGACACAATCTCTAATCGCTCAGGTGGATTGTCATTGTAAATCGACTCATTAATCGCGAAAAACAGCAGCGTAAGGTCATCGGAGCCTGGCGTATTAAGGTCAGTCTCTTTCGCCAGACGCAAAACGGAACCACGATCTGCCGCCTGAATGGCTTTAGCCAGAACAAGCTGCGGACCCGCAAAATGTTTTTCTGGATCTATCTGTTTCATATCATTACACGCCGATAAAAGAAAAAATAAAAAAGATAATAGTATCAAGGGCATAAGCTTTTTCATGCTAAACTCTGCTTTTAATAAAACTAATATCCTCATCCTTTTGCGCCTCGATGCAATCAATTACCTGTGACATCCCGTGCTTATCCAGCATGTTTCCTATTCCTCCTGTCAGTGCGTGAGATTTACCTATGGCATCAGGGAACATATTCGAAACGCCGGTTTTTAATGCGAAAAGCGAGGTGTCAAAATTAGCATCCTGGAGATCTGAAAAACTTATTTCCTGGGTTTTTGTCAGTATTTCACCATTCACTCGGAAAGCGGATATTGCAGAACCATCACCTATAAGTTCACCTCCATATTTTGTCACAGTACCACTGTTCAACCCTGCGGCATTAAATGTCCAGGTTGCTTTACCACTTGCCATCCCGGCAGCCGATGCCAGGCCGCCGCCAAGCGAGTGACCGGCAATATCGATTTTTCCTGCATTATCAGCAAGTTTGCTACCAATCGAAACCGCCTTGTTATAATAAGATGAATTGAGTCCCATTCCCTGAGCTGCATTGTTGGCCCAGTCAATCATTTTATCAGGTCGTGTTCCCCGAAAAACAACGGTAGGATTCATATCTTTCCCAAATACGTATTCATCGGGCGCGTAAACACGGGCGAAAAAATCAGGATCCAGAGAGTTATCAGCCAGCATTTTGGGGGTGAGCCCCATCGCAGATAGCGCGTCCTCATCATTACTTATATCAATCCACCCTTCAGGCACATCCGGCATGGTTTCAAGCGCATTTATCGGTTGCCCGGCACGGCCATAGACATTTTGAGCGAGTTTTGCTTTTTCGACTGCGATATTATTCTCAGCAAGCCGGTTAGCGGCGGTCTGCGCATCAGGATACACACTACGCTGGCCTTTACTGATGAGATTTTTTCTCGCCTGCCAACGTTCAGCTTTTGTGAGTGGGCGGTCAGGCTCATTTATTCGACTACTACGGCCACCGCCAGCACTGGGTTCTTCACCTCGCATAGCTGAATCAGCACGCCTAAGTTGACGTTGACTTAGAGGAATGTCTGTTGGCGCGGGACGATTACCGAATGTGCTGACCATTTCTTCATATCGACGGATGATAGAGCTAACCGGATAGGCATCAGGCAGCGTCGTAGCATGAAGTTGAAGGCATCCCTCATTATCAATGAAGAACAGAGCGACCGCGGGCGACCACAAACCAAAGCGATCATCAATAGCCACCATAATGCCACGCTCAAGCTCCACTGTGGCAACAGTACGGATGTCCCGACCAGCCTGATAAGGATTTGCTCCACTTTGTGACTGAAATTTATCCTGACGACTTAACATCGAGTTCAGCGAAGAGGGGGGCATCGTTCTGATTCTTTGCACGGCAAGGTCAGGATGGACGATGAAGGGAAAGCGCCATGGAGCAACTTTTTCCTCGAAAATGTAAGTCAATGCCATGTAACTTGTCATGATATTGACTCCTGGAACACATCATTCCATTTACTGGTATGCATTTGTTATCCTTAACAAAAAGGATTGCTTTGCGGGTGGGCATGAAGCCTGCTGGCTCGCAATTTCTAGCCCGGTTCAATAGAGAAGTATATAAACTCTTGCAGTAATTGACAGCGACGATGCGAAATGTATCGAATAAGGTAAGGTTAGTCTCTTTCGCCGGACGGAGAATAGCCTCGCGATCTGCCGACCAATGAGCTTTAGTTAAAATCAATTGAGAACCCGTAAATTTAATACCGGTCCTACCTTTTCAGATCATGACACTCCGATAGCAGAACAAACAGAAACAAAAAAGTACTTCGAAGGAGATTTTTTCACGCTACGCCATGCTTTTGCCCATTCCATTATTCTCTTTTTTCTGGGCTTCGATATTAGTCTCAGCAGAAATCTGAAACCAGTTTGGACGTTTCATGCATATCTTCCCCTTTTTTGCATAGCCAAGTAAATCAATGGCCTTTATTCAGACAGCTACACAAGTTGTTACGACCACTTTAAATGACGACACTGGCTCAGACGTGGTGATGTTAACCATAAATGGCGTAGATAAAAGAGAGGTCATTCACTCTGCTTTACAGACTGCCACTATCTTACCTGCTCCGTCTATTTCCCTTTTGATACGCAACCTGACTATGCGGTTTCATCTCTTTCGATTCGTGTTTGAATGACATGAAACCGAATGCAGGTAAATAATGAGATGCCTGAGTCGACGTAATTTTGGTGATTACGATGTTAAAATCCACATATAAAAGCCTGGAGACGAAACAGTGGTAAACAATCGAGTAATGCGAACGACCTTAGCTTTTTCACTATTAATGGCAGCCGTTTCTTCTCATGCCAGCAGCCTCCAGTCGGGAGTGTATGAAGGTTTAATGTTAGCTATATCACCTGCCGGGCATATTACCGGTTATTATGCAGAATCTGCTGAAGGTGGCGTGAAACGCACCTGTTCATTTTCTTTGTCAGGGCAGGTTTCAGCACAGGAAACGAATTCCATTACCTCATGGTCCACATCAGTATTGACAGGCCAAATTAGCGCCAGCACGGACGGTGTAATACTGACGATCCCGGACGGCCAAACGCATGCCGGGTGCATGGACGTACTAATGCCTGAAATTAATACGGGCCTTGAACTGGAAAAAACACAAGAGACGCACTGGCAAACGCTGGCACAGGCGAATGCTGAACGTGTTTATCTGAGTTCAACTGCAGATGCCAGTACCCGGCGTAAAGCATGGATCGTTAAGGATGATGTGGTGGGGGTTTTACAGACGCAAGCGGGCTGGACGCAAATTGAGTTTATTAGTGGAACAGGGAAAACGATTCGCGGCTGGGTTAAAAATAAGGAGATTCAGCCTCTTACACCTCCCGCTTCCTGACCTTGATATTACCCGGCGTTTATTCTGGCAAGTCTGCTGTCGCCGGTGCATGAGAAACATGGTCCGTTGAATGTAGCGTGATGTCGGGCCGTGGAAATAACAGGCAATAAAAAACCGGGGTGCATATACAAACCCCGGTAAAAGGTGGATCGATTATCAGGCTACACGTGCTCCCGATCAGTTTCTTATTGCTTTAAATTGCCTTGTGGTCTCAGTTAATGCTATTTCAGTCGGCAGGCGCTCCATAGAACTGGCGCCATAGAAGCCGTTACATTCCGGGCAGTTCTCTAAAATGAATTTCGCATCTTCTGGTGTCGCAATGGGGCCGCCGTGACACAGGACGATAACATCCGGACGCACTGCTTTTGCCGCTTTCGCCCAGTCATTAATTAATGGCACGCAGTCTTTCAGGGTGAGAGCCGTTTCCGCGCCGATATTCCCTCCGGTGGTTAACCCCATATGCGGCACAATAATGTCTGCACCAGCTTCGGTCATCGCAATGGCATCATCGCGGCTAAAGACATAAGGCGTCGTGAATAGGCCTTTTTCATGCGCCAGACGAATCATATCCACTTCTAAAGCGTATCCCATTCCGGTCTCTTCGAGGTTGGCACGGAAATTACCGTCGATCAGCCCCACGGTTGGGAAGTTTTGTACGCCTGCAAAGCCAATCGCTTTAATATCATCCAGAAACTTATCAAACTGGCAGAAGGGATCGGTACCGTTCACACCCGCCAGGACTGGCGTTTTCTTGGTGACCGGCAGCACTTCTTTTGCCATATCCATAACAATTTCATTGGCGTTGCCGTAAGCCAGCAGACCGGCTAATGAACCACGGCCCGCCATGCGATAACGACCAGAGTTATAGATAACAATCAGATCGATGCCCCCGGCCTCTTCGCATTTTGCCGACAAACCTGTGCCCGCTCCGCCGCCGATGATGGGTTCCCCCCGGGCAATCATCTGATGAAATTTTTGCAATAATCCTTCACGCGTATGTTTCATGGCTTTAATTCCGTCTTTAGTGGATTAATTCTTTATGTAAATTTATAAGTAGCTGATTAAATTCGGCAGAATTGATGTGGTGTGGGCTGACGATCAGTTTACGGTGCGGCGTTTCGATAAATGTTGCCTTAAACGCATCGAGAAAAGCCCGATCTGCTTCTGGATCCCAGAAATCCCCGCCAACGTTGTCCAGGGCAGAAAAACCGCCCATGGGGATAGCAAATCTGACTTCTCCCTCACATCGATTTAAACGCTCGGCAATCCATGTCCCCATCTTGCCGTTTTCCTCTGGTGTTGTGCGCATCAATGTTACTTGTGGGTTGTGCTGATAAAGCCGACGACCCCGATAGTGCTCGGGTACCGAAGATCGGGACCCAAAATTAACCATATCAAGTGCCCCGCAAGAGCCGATATACGGGATTTTAGAGCGGGCGATCGCGCCGAAGCGGTCATCACTACAGGCCAGAACGCCGCCAAATAAGAAGTCGCATACTTCGGTGGTGCTGATATCCAGTACGCTGTGTAATAAGTGGCTATCTGCCAGCTTTTCCATTGCCTTACCCCCGCTACCGGTGGCATGGAAAACCAGACAGTCATAATCGTTTTCTAATTTTTGTGTGATTTGCTGTACGCAGGGCGTGGTGACGCCGAACATCGTCAGACCAATGGCGGGTTTATCCGTGACGGCTTCGCTGTCGTCCTGATAGAACACCACCGCACCGGCAATCTGGTTAGCTGCGCTTTTTAATACTTTGCGGGAAATTCGGTTTAAGCCTGAAATATCGGTGACGGAGTTCATAATGGCGATATCGCTGGCACCGATATAACCGGACACGTCTCCGGATGCCATAGTTGACACCATCAGTTTGGGAACGCCAATTGGCAGGGCCTGCATGGCTGGCGTAATTAACGCGGTATTGCCAGACCCTCCTAAGCCGATTATCCCAAGCACATCTTCACGGCTTTTTAAGAACAGTTCAAAGGCGAGAGACATTGCGGTGATAGCTTTTCCTCTGTCACCACAAAAGACAGCACTTTCTCCCTCAGGGTGAAAGCGGGCCACGGTTGTTGCTGAAATATCCGCACCCCTTGCGGAGCTATCAGCCACTGTCGTCAGGTCAACGATAAGGGCATCGGCGCCTGTTTTTTTTATTAACGACTTAACGTAAAAAGCTTCCGTGCTTTTCGTGTCAAGAGTTGTTACGACGTATATGTAGCCATTGTCTTTGCTCACGTGTTCTCCTTAACTAAACTCACTTTTGTAACGAACGAGTATTTCAGATTCGGAAGAGTGAAATGCATTTGGTGTGACAACGATTGAGACTGCCGTCTCAAAAAATGTAGCAGTGATTGAGACGGTCGTCTCAAAAAAACTAGCATAAATGAGACGGTTGTCTCAAATAATTTTCAGTGTTAAAATTAACCACATGTTTTTAAAGGTAATTAATTTCTTAGCCGATCATGATTTTGCATTTCGCACCGCCTGGATGGGCGAGTGTTGATTTGCTATGTTTGTGTTACAACGGGTGTGGTTGGGAAAGTCATGATGTATGGAGAGGAAGCTTTGGAGCCATCTGTAACACGCAAGAAAACGTATGATTTGCTAATGAATAAAGCGTTATTTTTGTTTGAAAAAGGGGAGATTCCCTCCATTTCAAGACTCGCCACCGAAGCAGGTGTTTCACGGGCGACGGCTTACCGTTACTTCCCTACGCAAAGCGATCTTATTGCCGCTGCCGTTGGTGCGAGCCTGGAAACCATTCGGGAATGGAAACCCAAAAGCGATGATAAAGTCGGTGAGCGTATTGCCGAGTTGTTTGATTTCGCGTTCCCGGAAATGTTTCGCCATGAAGGTGCCTTGCGCGCTGCGCTGCTTGTTTCATTGCAGCAATGGGCGCTTGAGCGTCACTCCCCGGATAAAATGGAAAAAAAGCTGGTCCGTGGTAATCGTAAAGCGACGCTCGCTCGCGTAATGGAACCGGTGAAGGACAAATATTCCCCCGAGATGTATCGCAAAGTTATTGCCGCCTTTTCGTTATTGTACGGTTCGGAAGTCTTTCTGGTGATGAAAGATATCTGGGGCATGGACAATCAACAAGTCATTGATAACGTGCAATGGATGGCTAAAGCTATTATAAATCAAGCCAATAGCGAATCCTCCCATGAGGATCATGCCGGGTAAAACTGGTTTATCTCGCCGCCTGCCTTATAAGTAAGGGAGCAATAGCCCCCTTACTTAACCAAAATAACCCACCGTTAATTGAAGCGTATATAAAAATGCAATTCAGCCTCTCTAAAATATCAATTTAAAATAAGCATTATAATTTGCATTAAGGTTTGATTTTATTTTCTTCAGGTCTGGGTGCTTCTATTAATTGATGCTAAGAATGATAAGCAAGCTTAGTTTTTTTAAATGAAAATAATTGTCGTAGATTATAGAAGTGGCGTTTTGTGGTGATAAAATCTGTTTGTGAACTATGCTGAGATCAATGGCTATTTTATTTCAATAGCATAATTTTATTGCGTTTATCTCGATTCTTTCAACATAACGACAGGCCTTCAATATAAATTAAACTCTCTTAAGCTTTATGGGGAATACATTCTATGCGTGAGAATCACCCTGTAACACAGCAAGAACGCATTTTTGATAATGATGCGACGTTAATGTCTACAACAGATCCTGAGAGTTATATTAATTACGCTAATGATGCCTTTATTGAGGTGTCTGGTTTTTCGCTCAGTGAACTTGAGGGGCAACCGCATAATCTGGTTCGTCATCCTGATATGCCGCCGCACGCATTCGCAGATATGTGGTTTACCCTTAAGCAGGGAGAACCATGGAGCGGACTGGTAAAAAACCGCTGCAAAAATGGCGATCATTATTGGGTTCGCGCCAACGCAATCCCGATCATCCGCAAAGGGAATGTGAAGGGATATATGTCGGTACGCACCAGGCCTGATGCCGACGAAGTCGCCAGTGCAGAAACGCTGTATCGTCAGTTTCGTGAGAGCGGGACAAACAGTAAGCGCCTTTTCAAAGGGTTGATCATTCGTAAAGGATTTATGCGCTGGCGCTCGTTGTTTGTGACTATGCCATTACGCTGGCGGCTTCGATCGGCGTTAATGACGACCTTTTTATTGAGTATTCTCGTCGGGATGTTATGTCAGTTAGCGCCTGGACAAATGGGCATGTTTACCGGGGTGATGGCTGTCCTGCTTCTGGCGTTGATGGCATGGCTGGAAATGCAAATTGTGCGCCCCGTCGAGCGTTTGTGTCATCAGGCCCTGCAGGTGGCAACGGGGGAAACGCAGCAGGTTGAACAACCGAAACGCATCGACGAAGTCGGCGTTACTCTGCGGGCCATTGGCCAGCTTGGGCTGATGTTCCGATGGCTGATCAACGATGTCAGTAGTCAGGCCGTGAGCGTGCTGAATGCAGCGGATGCCTTATGTAAAGGAAACGATAGCCTGAGTCGCCAGACGGATCAGGCGGCGGCGAATGTGCAGCAAACAGCCGCGACAATGAACGAACTGGCGGCCACCGTAAAAAGCAATACCCTTACCGCCGCAGAAGCCAGTGCCTTATCGCAGGGGGCGCGTGAAGCGGCGGAGCAGGGCGGCAAAGTGATGAGCGGCATGATAGAAATGATGGGCAACATTGGCTCCAGCTCCGATCAAATCGCCAGTATTACCAGCATCATCGACAGTATCGCCTTCCAGACCAACATCCTCGCACTGAATGCCGCAGTGGAAGCCGCCCGCGCGGGGGAGCAGGGAAAAGGTTTTGCGGTGGTGGCCGGTGAAGTACGCATTCTCGCCCAGCGTAGCGCCAGCGCAGCCAGCGAAATCAAAGCGCTGATAGAGTCCAGCGTGACGCAGGTTCGCTCCGGTAGTCAATTGGCCGATGACGCAGGGAAAGCAATGCAGGAGATTGTCGGTAAGGTTAAACATGTCACCCAGTTGATCGAGCATATCAGTCAGGCGACATCTGAACAGGCGTCGGCAATAAGCCAAATGAGCCTGGCGGTAGAAGAGCTCGATAAACTCACCCACCAAAATGCCGACCGTGTTCAGGAGGGCGCAGAAGCGTCAGATCGGTTGAACAGTCAGGTGACACGCCTGGCGGAAGCCATTTCTGTATTCCGCTAACAACCACAATGTCGCCCCGTCAGGTGAGGCGGGGCTTTTAAACGCAAGATCAAAACGGGCACTCATCTGTCGAAATTAGCGTAACGAACGGGCCGCTGAGCGTTCTGTTGCCCCGTCCGCGGAATAAAGTTACTGGAGACGGATGATTTTATCTGTCGGAAGAAGCGCATCAATATAGCCCGGAAAGGAGAAATCGCGGGGGGTGAGCTGGTGCGGGTGGGCGGTGCAAACGGCCAGAACAAGTGAATCTGCCAGACAAAACTGGCTAATAAAAAACCCTTCATGACTGTCCAGAGTGTTCATCTGCCAGACGCTGCTGCCGCACTGTTTTAAGATGGCTTCTTTGCGCGTCCAGATACGCCAGAAGATGCAGGACTGCTGCGCTTCATCCGCAGAGGCAAGCTCCTGCTGTTCCGCGTCAGTGAACATCGCATGGGCAATCCGCTGCACGTTCTTTCTGGGACGTATGACTTCAAGGTCGCAGCCGACTTCCCCCTCATCGCTGACCACTATCGCAATGTCATCGCCGCTATGGCTGATGTTAAACCATAGCGGAATGTTTTCTTCGAAGTACGGCTTGCCATTTCGTCCGTAAACGATAACCGGGACGCAGGCCGGGGAGAGCAGGGTGCTAAGCAGTACGCGCCCTGCAAGCCAGGAGGCACGGTGAGGCCTCTCCGGCACCTGTTGACGCAGTGCCGAAGGCGCCATTTCACTAAGCACCGACACTTTCCCCATGCCCACGCGCAGCATTATCAGGCCCAGCGCTTGATGATGATGGATGTGTTGATCCCGCCGAATGCAAAGTTGTTGCTTTGCAGATATTCGCAGTCGATGCGGCGTGCTTCGCTCATGATGTAATCCAGCGCACCACAGCGTTCATCCGGTTGTTGCAGGTTAATCGTGGGAGCAAACCAGCCTTCCCGCATCATCTGCAAACTCATCCAGGCTTCCAGTGCGCCACAGGCACCCAGAGTATGACCAAAGTAGCTTTTTAACGAAGAAATAGGGACGTTTTCGCCGAAAATAGCCGCGGTTGCCTGACTTTCAGCAAAATCACCCCTGTCTGTGGCGGTGCCGTGAGCGGAAATGTATCCCATATCCAGCGGGCTTAACCCGGCAATATTCAGCGCCTGTTCCATGCAAATTTGCATGGTTTCTTTCTGGGGCTGCGTGATATGCGCCGCATCGCAGTTGGTGGCAAAGCCCACTATTTCACCGTAAATCGTGGCGCCACGGGCTTTGGCGTGTTCAAGTTCTTCAAGGATCAGGGTACCCGCGCCTTCACCGATCACCAGGCCGTCGCGCTGTTGATCAAAGGGCGATGGTGTGGTTTTTGGCGCGTCGTTGCGTTGGCTGGTGGCGAATAACGTATCAAAGACAGCCGCTTCGGAAGGGCAGAGTTCTTCTGCACCACCAGCCACCATCACCGTCTGATAACCATGGCGAATGGCTTCCCAGGCATAACCAATGGCCTGGCTGCCAGAGGTGCAGGCGCTGGAGGTGGGAATCACGCGACCACGCAGACCAAAAAACAGGCCCGTATTAACAGCGGTGGTGTGCGGCATCATCTGTACATAGGTGGTGCCAGTGATGTTGTTGGTGTGTTTTTCCGTCAGCATGGTGGCGAATTCACTTACCGGCCCCGTACTGCCGGTTGACGACCCGTAGGCAATGCCTGTCTGACCGTTGGTCAGCACCGGATCATCAATCAATCCCGCCTGCTCCAGCGCCAGCTCTGTGGCTCGGGTGGAAAATAGCGAGACGCGCCCCATGGCGCGGATACGCTTGCGCGTATAGTGATCCGGTAGCGTAAAGTCATCAATCGGCGCGCCCAGCAGCGTATGCAGCCCGTCGTAAACTTGCCATTCCGGCATTTTGCGCACGGCATTTTCATAGGTCAGCAGACGTTTTGAAACACTCTCCCAGTTCTCGCCGAAGGCGGTCACGCCGCCCATGCCCGTAATCACGACGCGACGTGTCATAACATTCCTCCATTGATGGAAATAACCTGGCGGGTCACATAACCCGCAATATCTGACATCAAATAGCTGGCCAGTCCGGCAACTTCTGCCGCCTGGCCCATACGTTTCATGGGGATCATAGCCATCGCTTCGTTCAGCGCCGCTTCTTCCATTTCAATCATGCCGGTATCGATCAGCCCCGGCGCGATGCAGTTCACGGTGATTTTTCGCTTTGCCAGCTCAATGGCCAGAGCTTTTGTCGCCCCGATAATGCCTGCCTTTGCGGCGCTGTAATTCACCTGTCCCCGATTGCCCATCACGCCAGAAACCGACGACAGCGTAATAATTCGCCCCCCTTTGCGTAGGCCAATCATCGGCATAATGCAGGGGTGAATGACGTTATAAAAACTGTCGAGGTTAGTGTGGATAACACTGTCCCAGTCTTCTTCGCTTAGCGCCGGAAATGCCCCATCACGGGCGATACCCGCGTTGCTGACAATGCCGTACCACGCGCCATGACGGGCAATATCGTCCTCAATAATGTCTCTGGATTGCTGGCGATCGCCGACGTCAAAACAGAGCAAGCGTCCCTGTCCGCCCGCGTTTTCAATCGCTGCCAGTGTTTCTTTTGCTCCCGTCTCATCCCGGTGATAATGCACGCCGATAACAAAACCATCAGCGGCAAGCTGGCAGGCAATCGCTTGCCCAATACCTTTACTGGCTCCAGTAACCAGAACGGAACGAATCATGGTGTATCTCCCTGATTAAAAAGCGAAGTTAATTCTTCTGGCGTAGGCTGGAAGGTATTGACGCGACCGGTGGCCACGCGCTCATCACCTACGAAAATGGCACAATCAAAACTGGCGAAACGTTCGTCCTGCATCAGCAACTTAACATCAATGTCCAGTGTCGCTCCGGCGGGAAGAATCCCCCTGGCGCAGATAAATTCGCGGGCGCCCAGCATCATTCCCAGCGTGATGGCCTGCTGACCATTCTGCCGACGATGCCAGCCAGACCAGACGCCGACAGTTTGCGCCATCAGTTCCAGTGCGAACCAGCCTGGCAGATTACCCTGCGCATCAATAAAGGGGGCCAGTACGCTGTCATGTGTAACGCTCACCCGGCAATGCGTCGAACTGTCGGTGACATCGATAACCTCTTCGAGCAGCATCATCGGCGCATCGTGTGGCAGGTACTCAGAAGGGGTGAGATAACGGCTCATACGATCCTCCCCAGCAGAATACTGGCGTTATTACCGCCAAAGGCGAACGAATTAGACAAAATCACCGGGCGCGTCAGCGGTTGAGGCTGGCGTAAAATGCCACAGGCGGGCAGCGCCGGATCAATAGGCGAGAGGGAAAAATCCTGCGGCGGCAGCGGAAGGTTCAACTGCAGGATAAGCATGCTGATGGCGGCTTCGATAATACCTGCGGCCCCCAGCGTGTGCCCGGTTAAATGTTTGGTGGAGCTGCAAGGTACGCTTTCGCCAAACAGATCGTGAATAACTTTCGACTCTATCTGATCGTTGAGTGTTGTCGCCGTACCGTGCAAATTGATATAGCCGACCTCGTCCGGTTGTATTCCGGCATCTGCCAGCGCCTGCTTAATGGCGCGGATAGCCCCTTCACCTTCAGGATGCGGCGCGGAGATATGCCAGGCGTCACTCGACTCGCCAACGCCAAGCAGCGCGACAGGCTGTGGTTCTCGAGTGAGCAGCATCAGCGCTGCGCCTTCACCGATGGTAATGCCGCTGCGGTCGCGCGCGAAAGGAAGACAACGTGTGGGCGATAATGCCTCCAGGCTATTGAAACCGTTGACCGGCATGCGGCTCAGCGTATCTGAACCGCCAACGATAACGGCATCTGCCAGACCGGCCTCGATCAGGCGGCGACCGCTGATAATGGCACGTGCGCTGGAAGAGCAGGCGGTAGACAACGTATACGCCGGGCCTTCCAGTGCCAGCCAGTGGCTGAGAAAACGCGAGGGGTCGCCAAGCTCCTGCTGCGGATATTGCCAGTGCAGGCTGGGTTCGTTGTTGAGACGTAAATTAACATGCTCGTCCCCTTCATTCAGCCCGGAGGTGCTGGTACCCAACACCACCCCAACGCGTTCTCGTCCATATTGGGCGATGGCGTCTTCCACCTTCGGTTGGATTTGCGCCAGCGCGGCCAATAAGAGTTGGTTATTGCGCGTACGGTGGGCAGAAAAAGCATCGGGTATTGCGGGCAACTCGCCATCCACGCCTGCCAGTACGGCATCTGGCTGGTTGACTAGCCAGTCCTTGCGGGGGCGCATCCCTGGAGAAACGCCGCGTACCAGATTGTCTGCAACCTCGGCCGACGTTTTTCCGAGCGCATTAATGATGCCAACGGCAGAAATATAAATCATATCAGTCACCCAAATATTGAATGGTGATGTGGTATTTGAAGACATGCTGCTCAATGCTAATCGGCTCGCGTTTGCCTTTGCGCTGCAAATAGATGATCTCAGTGACCAGCTTGCCACGCGCATTGCGTAGCTCGCGCTTGTTGCCGATATCTCGCAGCGTCCAGCCCTTCGGTAACTGTGGCTGCCAGGCTGAAAGCGGCCAGTGGCTGAGCATCACATCTGCCAGCACCTGGCTGGCGGGTGGGAGCTGTGGCACGATGATCGATTGTTCGGTATGCAGCCCTTTGTTGTCATAGGTGGCCAGGAACAGGCGGATACCGACAGATGACAGCCCGGCTAAGGTGACTTTTTTCTCATCCGCGTTGAGCATTACCATCAGCGACTGCGTTTGCCCGTTAAAGGTACCGGTAAGCAATTGCTGTGAACTCACCGAGGGTGTAATGCCGGGGGCGGGAAGTGTGACGCGAGCGCCGGGTTCCAGCCATGCCTGAGGGCGACCGTTTTCATCCTGTTTCGTTGAGTGGCTACAGCCCGCCAGCAGGAGTGTTGCGCCAAGGGCACAGGCCTGCCAGAAATTTCGTATCGTCATCTTTTTTCTCTTTTTTTATTGGGCATCGCCAGCGGGGAAAGCAGGTACGCGGTAAAAATACCGCTGATAAGGACAATGCCGAAGCTGCTGATTGCCTGGGTAGCGCTAAAGACCAACATGCCCAGTGTCATCAGGGTGGTGAGCATCGCAAGCGTGATAGCCAGCAGCGACGTCAGAGGCGTCCCCTGTGGGTTGCTGAAAAACAGCGTGTAATTGATGCCGATTCCCAGTACTAACACCAGCGCCAGTAGTGAGAATAAATTCACCGAATGACCGCTCAAGGAGAGCGCCGCCAGCCCGCAGCTCAGCGATAACACCGAGGGTACCATGCTGATAAGCCCCTTACGCCAGCCCAGGCGTGCCATCGCACCGCAAGCAATCACCGCCAGCGCCACCGTCAGGAGGCTGGTCAGAACACCGCGATACAGCGCAAAGAGTGAATCGAACGTCTGTTTTCGGTCCACCCAGGCTACGCCCGATTGTTTTTGAGCCAGCGCACTCAGCGCAGCGCTTTCTTTGACGTCGCTAACCGGAATCAGCACGCCGCTTGCGCCGCCGGGCATCGTCAGCCACATCAGACGCCAGCCTTCACTGGCCGGACTGGCAAGCCATGCGTCCACGGAGACGGTCATTGGGCTCAGATCGGGATCGACGTTGGTTAGCCCGGCGCTCTGCAGTGTCTTCTTCACTGTCGGTACCGCCTGCTGTAAGAGCAAAAGGTCTTGCTGCTGGCGGGCCATCGAATTGAGTGGAACCGTGCGCCAGCCGCCGATCTTCCCTTCGCGGCGCGATTGTTCAAGGGCGGGGATAAAATTCTCCATGCGGGTCAGCGTCTCTTCCGGGGTATCGCCATACACCACAAACCACTTCTGATCGACGCTCTGTCCGGTCAGGCGGGTGATGGCTTTTTCCTGCGCCAGAATAGACTGCGGTAGCGCCTGTAGTTGTGCGATATCGTCATCAACATGCAGACGGGAAAGCCCTGCCAGCGAGAAGAGCGCGAGTGCCGTGGGGAGTCCAATGCAGAGGGTCTTGTTGCGTCGCCAGGCCGCCAGCCAGCGCAACATAAGTGCCATTGCCGGTACGGGACGTACCGGCAGCCCACGACAGAGCCACGGGTGCCAGAAGATAACCGTCAGGCAGGCAGCACTGAGGCCGCTGGCGGCGAATACGGCCATCTGGCGAATGCCGGGGAAGGGGGCAAGCATCATGATAAGGTAAGCGGCCACAGTGGTGAGCAGCGCAAGCAGCAGCGTTTTGCGTACCTTTGTCAGGCTTTGCCACGGTGTGGCGTGCTCGCCATGTACCATCCGCTCAGTCAGATAGTAGAGCGTGTAATCTGCAGAGATACCGATAATGCTCATGCTCATGACCAGCGTCATCAGATGAAGTTCGCCGAAAAGCAGCAAGGTGGCGACTGTCCCGGCAAGCGCGCCGATGGCTATAGAAACAAGGCACAGCAAAAGCGGCAGCACTGAGCGGAAGGTAGCGACAATCAGCAGAATCACCCCCAGGATTGTCGCCACGCCAAGCGTTGAGATATCGCGCTTTGCCTGTTGGCTGGCGTAATCGCTATAGAACATCGTCCCGCGCGATAGCAGGCGGGCCTGCGGATACTGCGCCGTGAGTGTTTGTTCCAGCGCAGTGAGGCGATTAACCAACTGATGGGTTTGCTGCATATCGAAAGAGTTACCCGCCAGTTCGCCGTGCAGCAAATACCAGTAATTGCCGTCATCGTCCTGGGTAACCAGCCAGCCGTCCATTAACCGCAAGCGTTGGCTATTTTGCGCCATCGCCATTTGCTGTCCGCGCATCAGCATCAGCGGATCGTTTTGCAACTCCTTACCACTGACACCGGAAAACCCTGAGTAAAGCTGTGACAGGATCCATTGTGCCTGTTTTTCTCCGCCGTTTTGCAGGCGTTCGCGTGTGATGCTATCAATCAGTGCGTTGCGATGCTGCCAGAAAAAAGTGCCCCATGCCTGCTGACTGACGGCGTCCATTGGCCCTTTTACGTCCACGAGTTCCGGCGTTTTACTCAGTTGTGCATACCACGCCTGAGCCACCGCCGGGTTAGCGGTTTTACCGGGGCTGACCAGCCAGACAAGCTGCTTGTCCAGGCGCTGCATAAAGCCATCGTTGAGCGCCGGTGGAATGGCACCCATCGCCTGTTTGGGCAGCATTGCCAGCACGCTGCTATTCATTCTGGCCTGTGGGATGAGCATGAGCAGAATACCCAGCATCGCAAGGCAGGCGCAGACCCACAGCAGCATCGCGCGACGGGCGTTAGTGTGCGGCAAAGCGTTGGCGTTCGTCATCGGTAAGCGTAGCTGGCGTCAGTCGGTGTTGGGAAAGGGCGATATCGGTACGATCGCCCTGTTTATCGTTAAGCTGGATCGACTCAAGATAGGTCTGTCCGGCGAGGTCGATCGACGCGAAGATCTTATCCAGCGGCGTAGTGACAGGCATCAGGCTAAGCGTCCAGCGCCCTTCACCCTTGTCATGAAACTCGATACGGAAGTTTTGCTCCAGTACGTGACGATCGGCCTGAAACAGCGCGCGCAACAGGTGATTAAACTGGAACATTTGCGGATTATTTTCAGCGGTAATCACCTGCGCAGGCTGATTATTGACGACCTGCACCATGCGGGAGTCATCCAGCATCAGCATCATCGGAAACGGCGCTTTTTGATCCCAAAGCAGACCTTTATCGCGGGCAATCAGCATTTCACCCTGAGAGCGTAGCGGCTGCGGTAGATCTTTTATTACTCGCGTCTGGGCAAAATGGGCGCGGATGACCGGCTGTTCGGTGAAACGTTGCTGGAGTTCATCAAGCGTGACGGCGTTAACCCATGGGCTGAGCAATAACATAAGCAGGGGCCAGTACTTCATGGCGTAACTCCTATGCATGCAAACAGAACCGGCGGACTGATAAAGCACAGCTCGCGGCTTTTCTCCTCGACGGCAACCTGGATGGTGTAGCCAGTGGTGGTGCGTTTACCTGTTGCCGCATCAAAAATTTGATAGGCGATCCGCAGGCGGTTTTCATACTCTTCAAGCGTTGCCCGAACGCGGATACGCTGTTCGAAGGTCAACACATCGCGATATTTCACCCGGGTGTCCACCACCGGCCAGACATAGCCTGATTCTTTCATCTGGCGATAGCCGTAATTGAACTGATTCAGGAGGGCTTCGCGGGCAATCTCAAAATAGCGGAAGTAGTTGCCGTGCCACACCACGCCCATCATATCGACGTCATGAAACGCAATGGTTAGCTCTACTTCGGCTGTAAAACGGGGATCGTTAAGCACCTTTACTCCTTATCGGTGACTGCATCTGGCAACTGCCAGAAATCGAAAAAGTTGAACCAATCCAGTGGCGAGAGCAGCGCGTAGTGTTCAAGCCGGGCGGCATAGCGGTTGACCGCGTCTTGCAGTGCTGCCTGGCGTTGCGGACGAGGCAGTAGCAGTGGATCGGCAAAGGGTTCGCAGTGTATATGCAGTTTGTTCTGTTGCTGAATGGCGAAAATAAGCACTACGGGGCAGCGCAAAATGGATGCGAGGATAAACGGACCCTGCGGGAAAGGGGCGAGTTGACCCATAAACGGGCTCCAGACCACTCGCCAGTCACTACCCCGCTGGCGCTTCACGGCAATGCGGTCGCCGACAATCGCCACCCACTCTCCGCGATCCAGCTTCTCTTTGAGCACTATCGCGGTGTCTGGCCCAATATCGTTCACAGGCAACAGATTGAGCCCCGCCTGAGGCGCCATCTCTTGCATGATTTGCTTAAAGCGCTGTGCATTTTCACTAAAGACCAGCGCATTTATGGTTTTAGTGCCATCCAGTTGCGCCAGCGCGCGGCACGCTTCAACATCGCCCAGATGCGATGCCAACAGCAGTTTCCCTTGTGGCGATTCAACTCCCAGCGCTGCTTTTGCGCCCTCAGCAAAGACCACATCGCGATCCAGACGAAGTTCACCGCGCCAGCTCGCCACTTTATCGAGCATGGCATTGCCAAAGCGCAGGAAATGCTGATAGCTATTGAGGTGCGAAGGCTCTGGCAGACCGCGACTGGCAAGCTGCGCTTTAACGCGGCCAATCCACCCTTGCGAAGCGTGGCGTGCGGATGTGGCCGTTAGCCAGTAAACCGCCACCACCGGTCTGAGCAACAGTGAAAATACACGGCGTCCAAGGAATCGCCAGACGGTCAGCATGATCCGCATTCCCCATAGCCCTTTCACTTCCCGCTGCTTTGCCCAGTGTGAGTGGCGGCGACGAAACAGCAGCGAAGGGATACGCGGCAACATGCCGAAAAACAGACGTGTATGCATCAGTGAAATACGAATATTGTCTTTCAGTGCGTCAAAGTGTGACAGGCCATCCAGCGGGTAGGTCACGCGTGTCGGCACAAAGTAACTGGTATTGCCCTGCCAGTAGAGACGCACCATCACTTCGGTATCAAAATCCATTCGCTGACCGAGTCTGGCGCGTTTTGCCAACTGCAGGGTCGGTGCGACGGGATAGACGCGAAACCCGCACATGCTGTCTTTGAGTTGCAGTGAGAGCGTTTCGATCCACACCCAGATATGGGTAACCCAACGGCCATACAGACGTGAACGCGGAATAGAGCTGTCATAGATGGGCTGACCAGATATCAGCGCGTCCGGGTGCTGTTTTGACAGTGTCAGCAGTGCCGGAATATCTTCAATGGCATGCTGCCCGTCGGCATCAACCTGTACCGCGTGGGTAAAGCCCGCCTGTTCCGCTGCCTCCAGGCCGCGAATGACGGCAACACCTTTTCCGGCGTTCCGTGTGAGGCGGATCAAGGTTAACGTGGGATGACTGGCGGTGAGATCATCAAGGAGCCGGCGGGTATCGTCGTCACTACCATCGTCAATAACAATGCACGGCAGTTGAAACGGCGCAAGACGAGCAAGTACGCGCGCCATCATCGCCCCGTGGTTGTAACAAGGGATCACCACGCAAGGGGAATAGGTTAGCGACATAAACGGATCTTCCCACTGCTTGCGGTATGGCGCGCCTCGCCATCATGACGTTGATAGCAGAACGTCAGCGTCTGTTTTTCTTCCTGCCAGATCAGTGTCAACGTCAGCGTATTGCCCGGAACCAGCGGCGACTGAAACTTAACGTTCTGGATGCTGTGAAAATGAAAACCCGGCGCAAGTAGCTCACTGGCGTAGTGCATCACCCAGTCGAGTTGTGCGACGCCAGGCAGGAGCGGCTGAACGTTGAAATGCCCCTGAAACCAGAACAGTTCTGGGTCAAGGTACAGGACAACACTGATCTGCTCTGGCGATGTCTGATGACGTTCAATTTCACGGGGTTTCATAAAATAACTCCTGTAATTGCGCATAGACACGCTTGTTCATAGTGTTGACCGGGATTTCATCAATAACACGCCAGTAGCGAGGTATCGCGACAGGCTCAAGCCAGGGAATGAGTGCCCGTCGCCACGACAGTTCCAGCGCCTCGCCATTGTTGTTTCGCCAGGTCTGGCGCAGGGCATCATTTAGCACCAGCAACACGCCAATACTCTGTCGGCCCCCACGCGATACAGGGAGCGCTGCGGCATCAACAATGCCGTCCAGCGCCATCAGACGACGTTCAATCTCACTTAATGAAATACGTTTTTCTTCGATTTTCACTACCCGGCCACGACGTCCACGCAGGTGAAACTGTCCGTTTTCTTCAAAATGCAAAATATCATCAATCAATAACCCGGCTTTTTCGTCAATTATCGGCGATATGACACGAAACGCGTCGCCTTCTGCAGTAATGCTCACGTCAGGGAAAGGCAGCCAGGGGGTGCCATCCTGTAACCGACGGCGCCAGGCGAGAACCCCCGTTTCCGTACTGCCATAGATTTCATCGGGCCAGATGCCAAACCAGCTTTGTACATCCATCACTTCCTTCCATGGCAGCATACCGCCTGCTGAGAGGACCATGGTCACGGGAGGTGGTGCCAACTGGCGATCCAGGCGCTTAAGAAACGCCGGACTGCTGACGAAAAGATAAGTATGCTGAGAGGACACCGCACTGAGTTGTTCCGCGTAAAAAATCATTGCCGCATGTAGCGTCAGGCCTAACGACATTGGCAGGAAAATGCGAAACGTTAAACCGTACAGATGTTGTGGGAGGACGGAGGCAACGACTCTACAACCCTCCAGCCGTTTGGCAAAGCGTGTGGCAAGAAGCAGGGCTTCCTGATCGAGCGAGGCAATGCTTTTTACCACCCGCTTTGGCTGGCCGGTAGAACCGGAGGTAAAGAGCTCGATAACCTGACAGTCATTGATAGCGGGTAATGTTGCGGCCAGTGGCAGCACCATTTTTGCCGAATTGACCACCAGAAGCGTGCCTTGCCAACCTAGTGTTTTATCGCTTAATACCCCGTTGAAGAGGGCGCGCTGCTCTTCCAGCAATGAGACACGGCAGTGACCAGGCACAACCGGTGTTTTTCCTGCGCTCAGCGTTGCCAGCAGCGCGACAATAAACAGATAGCTATTTTCAAAGCATAGCGCCCAGCGCTCGCCATCCTGTTCTTGCAGCGCATTGACCACCCGCGAGACATCATAACGAAGCTGCCCCAGCGTCCAGGTATGCTCACCAAGCCAGGCCACGGGCGTATCATCCGGACGAGTCGTGCTAAGCCACTGCGCGAGGGGAAGGGTCTGATTCATGGTTTTTCTCGTTTCATTAACCGGCTACGTACCAACCACTCAGCCCCCATTAGCGCACCGATCAGCAAATAGGAAATCATGCCGTTCCATGCAGCCCATAGCGACATATCGCCATACATTGCTGTAAACAGGGCAATCCCCCCGTTGATGATGAAAAACAGGCACCATACCTGGGTAACGCGGCGGGTATACTGTATGCCTTCGGGAGGAAGATGGGGATCGTGCAGACGAGCCAGACGTTCGACCAGCGGCATCGCTGTCCATAGCGATCCGCCAAAGACAGTGAGCATCACAATATTTACGACGACCGGGTAAAACAGCAGAAGCTGGTGGGTTTTGAGCAGGATGCTGGCGATACACAGCACAATTCCCGCCAACGCCACGCTTTGCATAACAAAGCGCATCGGCCCGGCTTTTTGCCGTACCTGACGTAAGCGTAACACTAGCATAACCGCCATCAATGGTAGCAACCACTGGAGGTTGTTATACCTCAGGCCAAACCAAATAATAAATGGCCAGGCCAGCAGTAACACTCCAGTCGCTGCACCTATCCCCGGCAATGCTTTAAAACCGCGCACCGTGAATCAGGCTTCTTTTAATAGACGTTCTACCGCTTCGACAACATCCTGCACCGTGCGAACCGCTTTGAACTCTTCCGGTTTGATTTTTTTTCCGGTTTTTTTCTGTAATTGCACGATCATGTCGACGGCATCAATGCTGTCCAGCTCAAGATCTTCGTACAGGCGGGCCTCAGGTTTGATGTCGTCAGGATCGATTTCAAACAGTTTGGTTAGAAGCGCGGAGACTTCCTGATAGATAGCACGTTGTTCTGTCATAAAAGACTCGTTCTCAGGCGCGTTGTGAATGAATGAAAGAGGCCAGTGTTGCCACGGAATAAAAATGCTGTCGCATTTCTTCGCTCTCGGCTGAAAGCACTATGCCATATTGATTTTTCACCGCCAGACCAAGCTCAAGCGCGTCAATAGAATCCAGACCCAACCCATCCCCGAATAATGCTGCATCGGTGTTGATATCTTCCGCCGTCAACTCATCAAGATTTAACGTGTCGATAATAAGATTTTTAATTTCGAGATAAAGCGCTTGCATCATTAAGTCCTGCTATAGATATTTCAACAGATTGTAATTGCTGTAAAAGATGCCGGTTTAGCTGCCTTGCCGCCAGCGCCGGTTCTTGTGTTTCAGCTTCATAAAAACGATCAATACGGACGCGTTCGCCAACTTTTATGGTAAACAGCGGTCTGGACGGTGGGGCGTCGTACCATTTGCTCTGCTTACTCAGAAAATGTTCGGTGCAATGAATGGTAACGATACGCAAATCTTTGGCGCAACGGACGGCGATATTGGCCGCACCGCGCTGTAACGTCATCTCTTCACCTGGACGAGTACGTGTCCCTTCCGGGAAAATCAAAATGGTATCGCCGCGGTCAAGACGCTGTTGACTCTGCGATAGCAGCGTCTCTGACTGGCTGTTAATTAGATAGTCGGCCGCGCGTATGGGACCGCTCACAAACGGGTTTTTCAGTAAGGCACTTTTCACCAGGCAGTCCGTTTCCGGCATCACCGACGCGATCATGACATAGTCGATAAGCGACGGATGGTTGGCGACCACAAGACAGCCGCTTTCCTGTTGTAAGATTTCTTCACCTTCAATCCGGTAATCGAGGACACCCACGAATCTGACAACTGCCAGAAAAAAGCGAAAGCAGGCTGAAATACTGCGTCGGGCGTAACGTCGCCGGGTCTGTTTGTCACGAATGACCAGCGACAAAAGATTAAACCAGATAACAGAGAGCAATACGCCCCCAAGACCGAACAGAGCGAAACAAAAGCCGGTCATTGGTATCCGCCACAGGCGGTTTAATATGGCAGCGAGGCGTGTCATAGACGGCTCCATTGCCACTGAACTTTCTCTCCGCTAATGGTAAAGGCAGGGACGTCGCACAGGTAGTGCTGCAAAAATTGCATGCTTTGGGGCAACGGATGCTCTTCGCCATCGCTTCCGCTTTGTGTGGCACATTGCAGTTCGTCGCCAGCCTCAAAGACCAGCGCGACAGCGTAAGCCCAGGTTGGCATTTTCTCGGGCAGATGCGGGTGATAAAAGACCGGCAGATGCCCATCGAAATCCACCATCAGCACCCGTTTGAACCCTGCCTGCAGGAGTGCGGTAACTTCGCAAAGCCCCTGTTGAAAGGTGTCCATGCCAGCAGATAAAGAGGACGAGACAATGGGTTGTTTCGCCGCGATAGTCAGATTACCCACGGAAGAGTTATGCACCGACATCGCAAAATCGGTTGGCGAAACATCCTGCTTATTGGCCAGGGCTTCCAGAATGCGGTAGTTACGTTCAAGTTCACCGTGACGACTGGTATAGAGTACCGCATCAATGCTGTGGCGACGTAACATCGCCAGACCGCATTCCACGGCAAGTTTACTGCCTGAACTTAATCGTCTTGCCGTCATCATTGGCAGTTCTGTCAGTTTGGCCTGTGGCGCGTCAGGGTTTATGGCGTGGGGCTGCCGTGACCATTGTTGCCACTCGGCTACTTCACTTAATCCAGGCGCTCGGGCCTGCCAGTCGATCAGATTCAGGGCTAATTTCATCAACGCGCTTCCGCGATAAAACGATAGACCTGGCGCCGCGATTCACGGCCGCCAGACAAGGTAAATATTAACATTTTTCGCAGATCAATAAGGTGTGCCCAGCGCCGAGATTATCCACGCGTTGCGCCACCTTAAAACCTGCTATTTCAAGGAAATAGTAAAATTTTTCAACACTATAGAAGCGGCTATTACCGTTCGCCATACAGGTAAAATAAAGCGATGTTGCATTCAGGCTAAACGACGCGGCTTCAAATCGCTGTGCATCCCAGAAAAGCTCAAGGATGTAAAGTTGTGCTCCTGGCTTCATAACGGCTGAGATTCGCCCCAATATGTCAATGATTTGCTCAGGGGAGAAACAATCCAGGAACTGACTCATCCACCAGATGTCAGCCTCAGCAGGCAGCGATGCCTCGCTGAGCATATCAACCTCGTGGAAGTGGATACGATGCGATAAATCTGCGTTTTCAATATTCTGGCGAGCCAATGCAATCTGCTGCGGTAAATCAAGAATGGTGACTGTGATATCATCATCATATTCGCAGCAACGTAACGCCCATTTTCCAGTGTTGCCGCCGACATCATAAAGTATTGCAGGACGATGTGCGAAAACATACGGCAGCACGGCATTGAATGCGCCGTCGGAATAATAGTGATCGAAAGCAAACCAGCTTTTACGGACTGGCGATGGTAATTGCGAAAGCACCGGGTAGATGGTTTCCGCGTCGCTAAATACTTTAAGTCCTGCGGGTTTCGTTTCTTTTAAGGACTGATCTAAAAAGAATAAGCCTTGATAACAGACGTCCTGAGTAAAATCCATATTCACACGAGTCATTGAATCATGAAGAAGATAATGACCCACTTTCGACAGGTAATAACGTCCCTCTTTGCAAATGACAATTCTTCCGCTCAGTCCCATATCCAGTAACACACTAATGGCATATTCGCTGAGGCTGACATGGGTTGTTATTTCTTCGATTGTCGCCCCCGCTTTTCCCTGTTTATCAAGGTAAGTCAGCACGTTGGTATTACGTAAACAACGTGCGGTTTGAAACAACATTGGCGCAAAAGCAATACGCTGCGCCTCTGTGATGGCATCCAATGCGCTGAGAGTGTCCTTTGTATACATCACTTACCTGTCCGAGGTGAAAATAGGGCAATTGGACCAGCGGCCTGGTCCAACTGAATGTCTTCTTAATGTGCTGATATTGCGGAAAGATTAACCTGAATGTCTTTATCCAGATTATTTACCCAGCGATTGTAGTTTTTGTGGATTTTACCGTTTGCGGCTTGCAGATTGAGGCTACTGTCATAATTGATGGTATAGCCTGTTGCAGTGTAGTTAATGCGAACTTCTGCAACGTGATCGCGGTTCTGCTGGCGAGCTTTAATAACCCCCGGACCCGCTTCATTCATAATCCATTGGCGCTGTACGCCTGCTTTAAAGATTGCGCTTTTTACTTGCTCAGCAGTATGGCCAGTGCCGACAGTTGTGCGGACGTTTTCAATCGGTGCGGTACGCGCGCAGCCAGCCAGGGCACCCACAACAACCAGTGCGGTAAACCACTTACCCACTTTCTTCATAAGAACTCCATTCAAAATAAGCTATTAAATTAGTGTGATTACTAATTGATATTCTGGATAACTATCAGGTTTTAGCGAAATAATGCCAGATACATGAACTTACAAAAACTACAATTCTTTTCATATTCTAAACAAACTGTTTTGCAGTTCATAGCGCTTCAGGCAACGGTTTCAGAAAAAATAAAGTATTTTTAGTCTGTTACTGGGATGTGTATAAAGCGTAAAAAGAGACATTACACGCGCTATGGCGTCTTTAAATTGAGCGTAAAACTAAGAGGCATAATTTCGTTTTCCCTAACCCAATTTTTTGTTCGAAAATATCGAAATAAAAAATGCAGAAAGAGAGTCGGGTATGATAATCGGGAATGGCAACTGCTCTTTATTCAGTACGGTTAAGAAGCATTGAAGCGCCGACTCAACCTGTTGACACAGTTACCATTCGGGGCGGGACAAGGGATGGAAAGGTCAGGCAAAGACTGCCAGATGTTCCAGCAAAATGGTGCAGCCGATGCCGATCAGCACTACGCCACCCATCACTTCGGCCCATTTACCCATCGCGACACCCAGAAAACGGCCCAGCAGCATCCCTGTCGTGGCCATAATGGTGGTGGCGAGACCTATCAGCAAGGCGGTGGTGACAATGTTCACCTCCAGAAAAGCCAGCCCTACGCCGACAGCCATAGCATCCAGACTGGTGGCGATAGCGGTGGTGACCAGTAACCAAAAGCCGTGCCGTCTGGGCGCATTTACCGGTTCCTGCCCGTCTTTTTTCATCCCCTCAACTACCATACGCACGCCGAGCAGTATCAGCAGAGCAAAGGCAATCCAGTGATCCCAGCGCAGAACATACTGGCTGGCGGCCAGGCCAATCCCCCAGCCAATCACCGGAGTGATGGCTTCGACCACGCCAAAGATGATGCCAGTGCGCAGCGCTTCTCTCAGCGGTGGGCGATAAAGTGCCGCCCCTTTACCGATGGATGCCGCGAAGGCATCCATAGACATCCCAAATGCCAGAATGAGGAGTGCGTAGAAGCTCATGTGCGTACCTTTCAATACCCGTCTGTGTCGAAACGGGTCAAATGCATCAAATATCAGAGAGTGTCATGCTGCCATGTAAATATCATAAATGCAAAAAATATCTTATAAATCAACAATATATAGTATTGGCTATGTTTTATTGCACTGGCTATGTTTGGTTTTATCGTTGCAGAATGAAGGCGTTGCGCCGGGCTGACGTGACGTAAGCTTGTAATGTCGTGCCGCTGCGTTTATGTGGATGTATTCGGGGTGTGAATGTTCCTTTCTTGCCTCCCGGCAAAAAACGTTGAACAATGCATGCAAGGTGATGGCGTTCCACCTTACCCAACCGCTTCCCAGCGAAGCTGATGACGCCTGGTATGACTCTTTTAATGGAGGCATGTCGGGCGCTTATCTTTTTCCCTCCTGCATGCCTCGGACACTTTTATTGTTGTTGAGGAAAACATGCTGAAATCTCTCATTGCCGTCATTGTCGGTGGTTCGGCTGGCTGCGTGATCCGCTGGCTGCTCTCAGTGCGCCTGAATGCGCTCTTTCCGAATCTGCCGCCCGGCACGTTGCTGGTGAACCTGACTGGCGGGTTTATTATTGGCGGGGCGCTGGCGTTCTTTACGCGACAGCCACATCTGGATCCGACCTGGCGATTACTGATTACTACCGGGCTGTGCGGGGGAATGACCACGTTTTCAACGTTTTCGCTGGAAATTTTTTCCCAGCTACAGATGGGCAATTATCTGTGGGCCATCACGTCGGTGATGGTGCATGTGTTTGGCTCATTGTTGATGACCGCACTGGGCTTCTTTGTCATCAACATGCTGTAAAAAAGCCCGCAGGTTTACGCCTGCGGGCCTTGTATGAATCACTATGGATTAACGCACCATGCAAGGACGTTTGTTGTCGAACGTCCAGCCGGGGATAAGGTACTGCATCCCCATTGCATCGTCGCGCGCGCCCAGACCGTGTTTCTGATACAGCTCGTGCGCCTTCATCACCTGATCCATATCCAGCTCCACGCCCAGACCCGGCGCTGTCGGCACCTGCACCATCCCGCCTTTAATCTCAAACGGCTCTCGGGTCAGACGCTGGTTGCCTTCCTGCCAGATCCAGTGGGTGTCGATGGCGGTGATTTTACCCGGCGCCGCGGCCGCCACATGGGTGAACATCGCCAGCGAGATGTCGAAGTGGTTGTTGGAGTGGGAGCCCCAGGTCAGGCCAAACTCGTGGCACATCTGCGCCACACGCACGGAGCCCTGCATGGTCCAGAAGTGGGGGTCCGCCAGCGGGATATCCACCGACTGCAGCGACAGCGTGTGCCCCATCTGACGCCAGTCGGTGGCAATCATGTTGGTGGCGGTCGGCAGGCCGGTGGCACGGCGGAACTCCGCCATCACTTCACGCCCGGAGAAGCCCTGCTCCGCGCCACACGGGTCTTCCGCGTAGGCCAGCGAGCCTTTCAGGTACTTACCGATTTTGATGGCTTCGTTCAGGGACCAGGCGCCGTTCGGGTCGAGGGTGACGCGGGCCTGTGGGAAGCGCTTCGCCAGGGCGACAATGGATTCCGCTTCTTCTTCACCGGCCAGCACGCCGCCTTTCAGTTTGAAGTCATTGAAGCCGTATTTTTCATACGCGGCTTCCGCCAGACGTACCACGGCATCCGGGGTCATCGCCTCGTCATGACGCAGGCGGTACCAGTCGCATTTGTCATCCGGCTGGCTCTGATAGGGCAGCGGCGTCGCCTTACGGTTGCCGACGAAGAACAGGTAGCCGAGCATTTCCACTTCGCTGCGCTGCTGGCCGTCACCGAGCAGGGAGGCGACGTTGACGCCCAGGTGTTTGCCCAGCAGGTCGAGCATGGCGGATTCAATGGCGGTGACCACGTGGATGGTGGTGCGCAGGTCAAAAGTCTGCAGGCCGCGGCCCGCGGCGTCACGGTCAGCAAAGGCGCTGCGCACCTCATTGAGGACATTTTTGTAGGCGCCGAGGGTTTTGCCGACAATCAGCGGCGTCGCGTCTTCCAGAGTCTGGCGGATTTTTTCGCCGCCGGGGACTTCGCCGACACCGGTGTTGCCGGCGTTGTCGGTGATGATAATGATGTTACGGGTGAAGAACGGCGCATGCGCACCGCTCAGGTTCATCAGCATGCTGTCATGCCCGGCGACCGGGATCACTTTGACGGATGTTACGACTGGAGTAGAAGACTGGCCTGACATAATTCCTCCTGCGGATAGATGGTAACCGAATACCGACGTCATAAACGGTCATCTGCCATGGATATAAAATGTGGCGCTGAATTGCGTGTTGCCAGGATTCTATGACTTTCATTCCAACAAAAACAGACTGAATGAGTGCTTTATTAATTCAATAATTGAATCAATAAAAATGAAGTAATTCTTTAATTATTAAAGGCTTATGTTATTTTTCAAACTATGTGGCGTCATTAAAATGTGATCATGTGCAGGCAGGAAAATAACTGAAAATGAACGTGGTTGAGGGGATAAAATTTGCCGTAAAACATCGGCAAATTAACCAAATTATAGGTATTTTTATGCGCTTTTTCGCTGTGCTTTTGCCTGTTTTTCTACCCTGGAATAAAGGTGTTTTTCTGTCATTTGCCCAGTTTAGCGCGACGGTATTCACGAAATACAACGCCAAAGTAACATTTGCGTTAAAACAGGCGCTGGTGAGCCCCTCAGATCATTCACAAATGGTCATAGATGCTTTGGGTTATCTTCTTGATGAAAATCTGAAAGCAGAGCTTTCCCGCCGTGTACATGGCCGAAATAGCAGGGCTTATAAAAGCTGCCATTTTGGAAAACAAATGCGAAAGGAGTCACGAATTTTTCGTTTTGGGAGGCGGGTTGCCCGGAAAGGTATACATGGGGAGCGGGAGTCTACCCGGTAATCCCTTTCACCTCGCGACTGCTACTGGCGAGCCTTTTCTATTTCTTAGCGCTGTCCGTCGATTTGATCTTTTCGATAGCAGTAATATTTTCTGACATCGCCTCGTTAAGAACTTCAACCGCCGTGGTGGCATCGCGGTTTTTGATCGACATATAAACTTTGATATGGGCTTCCACACTTTCTAGAGTGATCCCCAGCGCACGGTTAAGCTCTTCAAGATAGTAGTAATAGATATCTTTAATAGAGTTCATCACGTTATAAAACACGCTGTTGTGTGATGCCCTGACAATCGCAAGATGGAACTCGTAGTCCGCTGCCGAGTACTTTTTGTAGTCGCCCTTGTTGATCAGCATATTATTAAGCGCTTCTTCAAGCTGGCGGATGTCGTCATCAGTCGCGTGTGTGACCGCGAGCTCCACGCATTTGAACTCCACGGTCTGACGGAAAATCATCATATCGTGAAACTCTTCGCGGCTGAGGTGCATGATTGGGCGCGGATCGTTACTCAACATTTGCGGGGTGAAATTTTCGCTCACGTAACTGCCACTGCCCTGGCGTGTCACCACAATCCCAAGATCGCGAAAGCGCTGAACCGCGCTGCGTACGCTGACCCGGCTGACATTAAATGAAGTGGTCAGCTCCGCTTCTGAAGGCAAACGGCTACCCGGCGCCCAACTGCCATCCAGCAGTTTTGCGCTTATCTGATCATAAATTTCATTTACAACATTCTGTTTTTGAATGGATTTTATGCTCAAGATGGGTGTCCACAGTCAGTTTAGAAACGTCATACTTTATATCATTTTTAAAATCAAAGCGCCCAGGCGGGCGCCCGATCTTAACAAGTTTGTACTTTTGCTTGCGCGGATTCTTTTGTGCTAAACGAGGTGAGTGAGGTGAGCAACACCGCCACTACCAGTGAGGCTCCCATAAAGACATAAGAAGCACCAGGTCCGCCTGTTAAGCCATTCAGATAACCAACAATCCATGAGCCGACGAATGAGCCCAGAGCGCCGAAACTAACGATAAATGCCATCGCGCCTGCCATCACATTACGTGGGATCATTTCCGGTATTGCGGCAAAGAACGGTCCGTAAGGGGTATACATCGCGCCACCGGCAACCATCAACAAGACATACGAGAGCCAGAAATTGGATGCCCCAACAGTAAACGATCCAATAAAGCAGATTGCGCCCAATCCTAAAAACAGAAGAACAATGATTTTACGGTTCAGAAATTTATCTGAATACCAGGATGCACTCAGCATAAGTGGCACAGCTAATAAGTAAGGGGCTGCGGATAGCCAGCCTGTTGCTACGATGCTCAATCCAGATGCTGATTTCAAAATAGAGGGTAGCCACATAATGAAACCATACATCCCAATATTCCAGAAGAAATGAATAAAGGAGAGTGATAAGACTTTGCCAGAACGAAATGCTTCGCTGTAGTTTTTAATTTCTTTAATATTGGTTTGTTCTGCTGCTAGTGCCGCTTCAATATCTTCTTTTTCTTGCTCTGTTAACCATTTAGCATCCGTGGGGCGGTCAACAAAGATAAACCACCAGATAGCCGCCCAGATGATAGCTGGGACGCCTTCGATAATAAACATACCGCGCCAGCCAAAAGCATCCACGAGATAGCCTGACAGTACTGACATCCAGAGTACGGTGATGGGGTTGCCAAGAAAAAGGAAGGTGTTGGCTTTTGACCTTTCTTTCTTAGTAAACCAATGGCTTAAGAAAACAAGCATGGCAGGCATCACAACACTTTCAGCCACGCCAAGCAGGAAGCGAATGACTGCCAGGACCTTAACGTCGTGGACCATACCGGTCGCTGTTGCTAATATTCCCCACAGGATTAAGCTCCAAAAAATAAGCTTCTTGGCACTTCTTTTTTCAGCGTAAATACCTCCCGGTACCTGAAAGAAAAAATACCCAAGGAAGAACAGTGCACCGAGTAAAGAGGAGATCCCTGGTGTGATATTGAGATCCTCAGCCAGACCGGAAGCTGCGCCAAATCCATAGTTAGCTCGATCGAGATAGGCAAGACTATAGGTAATAAATGCCAGCGGAATTAATTTACGCCAGCGAATCGGTGCTAACTTTTTTTGTATGTTTTGAATCATGATATTTTCCCGTTTAATTACTGCCGTTCGCTTAACGAATGGCAGTAGATGTTAATTACAACACTGCGAGCCAGCCACCATCGACGTAAATAATTTGCCCGTTGATATAATCTGATGCTTTGGATGATAAGAAGACGGCGGTGCCGATGAGCTCTTCCGGACGCCCCCAACGCTGAGAAGGGTTGCTGCTTTTCACCCAACTGTCGAACTGCTTGTCTTCGATAAGCGCGGTGTTCATGTCGGTAAGGATGTAGCCGGGCCCAATGGCATTGGTCTGGATATTAAACTGCGCCCATTCTGCGGCCATCGAGCAGGTGAGCATTTTGATGCCACCTTTTGCCGCCGTGTACGGGGCAACGGTAGGGCGGGCCGCCTGGCTGGTGAGCGAACCGATATTAATGATTTTACCGCCGCTGTTGCGTGCAATCATCCGTTTTGCTGCTGCGCGGGAGACCAGAAAAGCGCTGGTGAGGTTGGTGTCGATCACCTTTTGCCAGTTTTCCAGTTCCAGTTCGACCATCGGTTTGCGGTACTGAATACCGGCATTATTGATCAGGATATCAACGCTGATCCCTTCTGCATCGAGCTTGCTAAAAGCCGCCTCAATGGCCTGTTCATCGGTGACGTCGAAAGCCACACCGTGTGCGTCGTAGCCTTTGCTTGTCAGCGTATCCACGGATTCGGCAAGCAGCGTGTCGCGAATATCATTGAGGATAACCCGCGCGCCCGCAGCGGCAAGGCCCTCTGCGTAGGCAAAGCCCAGTCCACGCGCAGAGCCCGTTACCAGTGCCGTTTTCCCGGTTAAATCAAATAAAGCGGTCATGTTGTTTCCTCTCTCGTTTAATTTGTATGACGACTATCTTTTTAGAGGTTGAATTTTCACCCTGATAAAATCAACAGTCCACCTATAAATTTGCAACAAGGATCACAAATAGTTCCGTATGACGATCGTTTGGATAATATTAAGTAATTGAATTTAAATTATATATTTGCTTTTTGCTAAATGCGATTTGATCGCTGTCACAGAATGGAACTCACAATGTTCCTCTGTAAAAGAAGCGTGATATAACAATGCCAAGTTGTAGGACAACTTACAAATATGCGTCATGTCGTCCACAACGGTATGACATGCGGTAAATTCGCTGAGTTGAGGAGTGAAAGTGAGTAATCTGAAAATCACCAACGTGAAAACGATTCTGACGGCGCCAGGTGGCATTGATTTGGCGGTTGTTAAGGTTGAGACCAACGAGCCGGGGCTATATGGGTTGGGATGTGCAACATTTACCCAACGTATCTTCGCGGTAAAAAGCGCGATCGATGAGTACATGGCGCCATTCCTGATTGGCAAAGATCCAACGCGTATTGAGGATATCTGGCAATCGGGCGCGGTGAGCGGCTACTGGCGTAATGGCCCTGTCATGAACAATGCGTTGTCCGGTGTGGACATGGCGTTGTGGGATATCAAAGGTAAGCTGGCTGGGATGCCGGTTTATGATCTGCTGGGCGGAAAATGCCGTGATGGGATCCCACTGTATTGTCACACCGACGGTGGCGATGAAGTGGAAGTGGAGGATAACATCCGCGCCAGAATGGAAGAGGGCTATCAGTATGTTCGCTGCCAGATGGGGATGTATGGCGGCGCGGGGACCGATGACCTCAAACTGATCGCCACGCAATTGGCTCGCGCGAAGAACATTCAGCCGAAGCGTTCTCCGCGCAGCAAAACGCCCGGTATCTATTTTGATCCGGATGCCTACGCGAAAAGCGTTCCACGTCTGTTCGACCACCTGCGTAACAAGCTCGGTTTTGGTATCGAATTTATTCATGACGTGCATGAACGCGTGACCCCAGTGACCGCCATTAATCTGGCCAAAACGCTCGAACAGTATCAGCTCTTTTATCTTGAAGATCCGGTGGCGCCGGAAAACATTGACTGGCTGAAAATGCTGCGTCAGCAGTCTTCTACCCCCATTTCGATGGGTGAGTTGTTTGTGAATGTGAATGAGTGGAAGCCGCTTATCGATAACAAACTGATCGATTACATTCGCTGCCACGTGAGCACCATCGGCGGCATTACGCCAGCGAAGAAGCTCGCCGTCTACAGTGAACTGAACGGTGTGCGTACCGCATGGCATGGGCCGGGCGACATTTCTCCGGTCGGGGTTTGCGCCAACATGCACCTTGATTTGAGCTCGCCGAACTTTGGTATTCAGGAATACACCCCCATGAACGACGCGTTGCGTGATGTCTTCCCGGGATGTCCGGAGATCGATCACGGCTATGCCTACCTGAACGACAAGCCGGGTCTGGGTATCGACATTGACGAAGCCAAAGCGGCGAAATATCCATGCGAGGGGGGAATACCTTCCTGGACGATGGCGCGTACCCCTGACGGTACGTCCTCAAGACCGTAAATGACAGCCGCCCGGCACACACTGTCGGGCTTAATACCCTCTCCTGGCTGCTGTCCCTGTCCATCAGTTCCATAAACTGTGTTTGATGTCCGGCACTTTCTCCATCACATTTCCTTTATCATTATTCCCGACATGGGAATTTTCTTACGCCACCTTTTTAAAATAAGTCCTTCAATCTCCCTTGTTTGCCTATTAAAAACGGAATAATCGCCACTTTAATAAACGCCGTATATAAATAGAAGAAACTTAGATCGATTTTATCAATAATTGATCAGTATTTAAGCTTTTGCTTTTATTGGTTTTTATTCGTGTTTTAGGAAAATGAGCATGGATCATTACGCAATTATTATCTATTTTATATAAAACACTAAAGAAATTCCCGGGCAGGTCGATGAATATAAGAATGACCACGGATAATTACACCCGGTATCGAGGAAACGATGAAAGCTGAACCGCAAAGTCAAGGCCACCCTTTACATCTGGATCCGCTATCCGATGAAAATGTCCTGGTTCCGCCATTTGTAAAAACTATTGCGGTGCGGCTGTCCTGGGTAGCCGCTGGCGATGAGAGCGAGCTCTATCAACTTTTATCACGGCCTTATTATCAGGATGAGGTCAGCACTGAACATTTTGCCCGGCTTAGCGCGCGTCTGCCGTTTATCGCTTCGCAGCAGGCACCCTTAGCGGTTGCGGATTACACCATTCTGCTGGTGACGGTCTGGTTAAATATTGAAGAGTTGTACCATCGCGGAGTGGTATTGCCGGAGCAGATTATGCAGGGGCTAATGGAAAAAGCGACAACCATGCGGGCGCATGATTGTCGCGAAGAGAATCGGGAACACGGCGATATGTGTCAGCATCCATAATGCTGAGTTCTGCTACGCCATCACATTGAAATCGATAAAGTAGCGTTCCATATATCGTGCAATTGCGTTGCGCAGTATTTCGTATTTCTTACGCATCGGATCGCTGCGATGAAAAATCAGCACCACTTTGCGTTTTGGTTCCGGCGCGATACAGCGCAGATATTTAATGTTCTCATTATTACCATGCTGGGTGGACAGCAGCGGGAAGAAGGAGACGCCGCGGTTGAATGCCACACCGCGACGTAATGTCTCCAGGTGCATTGCCACGAAGCGCGTATCGGGTTCCAGCTCAAACTGATAGCAATAACGCAGCACCTGGCTGTGCAGGCAGTTGCCATCATCAATCATCAGAATTTTACTGTTTTTCAGATGCCCCATATTAATATCATTAAGACGCGCCCAGGGGTGTTGGTGACTGACGCCGAGCATTAAAGGCTCATCAAATAAAGGCAGTTCCACGTATTTGCTGGTGTCTTTATTGGACGTCATAATGGCGCATTTTATGGCGTCTGACTCCAGCATATTCAGCAATTGGTTGGTTTGCGCCTCATGAATTTCCAGCTCGATCTCCGGGAAATTCTCGTGGCACACGGCGTTCATGTGGGAAAACATGTAAGGCGCCAGGGTTGGAATAATGCCGATATCCAGCGTTTGCGACAGACTCTGATGATAGCTGCTGCTGGCCATATTTTTCAGCGCTTCAATTTCCCGGAGTACGACCTGGGTCTGTTCGACCAGGCGCAATCCCGTCTGTGTGAAGCGGATTTTTCGGGTGGTGCGCTCCAGCAGTTGCAGGCCCAGTTCGTTTTCAAGCTTACGCAATTGGGCACTTAACGTCGGCTGGCTGACATTACATGCTTCCGCTGCGCGCTGAAAATGGCGGTATTTTGCCAGTGCGACAAGATATTCAAGGTTACGGATGTTCATTGATTTCCCCGGCCCGCAGATTCCCACTCTGTTGTGGACGTACAAACACCCCTGTGATTTGCATATGACATCTTATTATTTTCAACTTTGCCATTAAGTCTCTCCCTCATGCCTGCACATGAGATGTGATTGTTTTTTATTATTCGTTAGCGGTTGGCCTTTGTCTTGCCACCCGGATCGCCACACAACGCATCGACCAGCACAGGCGCTTTCCTGGTCGATAAGTGTTTATTCTTTGAGGCGTCCTGCCAGAATCTAATGCTGCCCTCGTGCCTGTCGCGAGGGAGTGCGGCAAATTGCCAAAACAGGTTTAATACCCTTTTAATGACGCGGCGAATAACGAAAGCATATGCAGAGCGGATAAATAATAACCTTCTCCCGGATGCAGGGATTTATCCATTCGTTGATAATCGCCCATCGTTAAATCACGCACCGCCAGAATACCACCGGACATGTCATAATTCGCCTGCCCGTCACCGGAAACATCTACCCAGGCGGGGGTAGCGTTGCGGCTGTAATTTGCCCAGAAATGCCGAAAGTTGTCCATTGAGTGCGGCTGTGTCTCGCTCAAACTTAAATAAAGCGGGATACGGATGGCATCATAACTGAATCGGGCGGGCCAGTTATCGGCAGGCTCGACTTCACCACCATTTTTGACAAAAATCCAGTCGCTGGGTAACTGAGTTTTTCCAAAACGGGCTTTGCCGAGTAATGCAACGCTCGATTTACTGAGTTTTAACCAAATATCATTGTGTCGTTGCTGCCAGAAACTTTCCCACGCCGGAAAGATAAAATATGAAGGATTAATCACGTAACCCTCATCGCGGGTGAACCCTGATAAGCCAGGCAAAAGTAACGTCTGGTTGTCCTGCTCAATAATCAGGCAGTTGATCAGTGCGTCCTGAATATTCTCCGAGGCGGTGAGATAACTTTGGTCATGCCATTTTTTCCCGGCCAGTAATAATGCCCAGGCGATTAACGTATCGCCATCGCTGGCGTTATTTTCATCGGTCACTCGCTTTTCGATGGGGTCATAGCGCCAGGCGAAAAGCCAAAGCGACGGTCGAAGCAGCGTGTTGCGCGTCCAGCGCCACACTTGTTCGAACGTCGCCGGGTCGTTATTCATTACCGCCAGTAACATGCCATAACCCTGCCCCTCAGAGTGGCTGATATCCCCATTCTCATGATCAACAATGCGGCCATCTTCGTTGAGATAATTATGCTTAAACAGCGTCCAGTTATTATCCTGCGCCTGTGTTGAGAATGACATAATGGCTAATGAAAGGGATAAACAGGTCATTAACCAGGCAGTTCTTAACATGAGATTTCCTGTTATTGAATGAGGCTACCCGTGAAAGAAAAGATCTACGGCGTTACCGGTTGTGGAACGAATTACAGTACGGCTTCGGCCTCAGCGCGGGCCAACACAAGCTCATCACGCAGCCAGTGGCGGAAAGTTTCGCCGGTCGCGCCATGTCGCAAACCGTACTCAACAAAGGCTTTCATGTAGCCAATTTTATCGCCACAGTCATGGGATTTACCGGTCAGGCAGTAAGCTTCAACCGGGGATTGCTCAAGCAGCATGGCAATAGCATCGGTTAACTGAATTTCACCGCCTGCCCCGACAGGAGTTTTGTGCAACAGCGGCCAGATAGCTTTCGACAACACATAGCGCCCCACAACGGCCATATCCGACGGTGCATCCGCCACTTTAGGTTTCTCCACCATGCCACGCACAAGGCCAAAGCTACCTTCTGACAGGTTGTAACCGCCACAGTCGACCACGCCATAACGCGAGACATCTTCGTGTGCCACGCGCTCAATCATTAGCTGGCTTGCGCCGGTGCTGGTGAAGCGGTTGATCATCGCGGCAAGATTGTCCTGTGCGATGTTGCACCGGCTGTCGTCAATGAGCACATCCGGCAGGACCACGATAAAATCGTTGTCGCCTATCAGCGATTCAGCACACAGCACGGCGTGGCCCAGACCTTTCGAATGCCCCTGACGGACATGCATAATCTTCATACCTGCCGGGCAAATGGTTCTTACTTCTTCCAGCAGTTGGTTTTTTACACGTGATTCCAGAAGAGACTCCAGCTCAAAGGAGGTATCGAAATGGTTTTCGATAGCATTCTTTGAGGAGTGGGTCACCAGCACGATTTCCCGGACACCGCTGGCATAACACTCCTGCACGATATACTGGATCAGTGGCTTATCCACCACGGGTAACATCTCTTTGGGGATAGCTTTGGTGGCGGGCAGCATACGCGTACCGAGGCCTGCGACCGGGATGACAGCCTTTAACATTCTTATTTCCTCTGGAGACAAACTCTGTTTTTGTGTGAACTTAAATATCAGCACTCGAGGGTACTGATAATTCCGCCAGGCTCGGTTACTCCGGTCACCTGATAATTAATAAAATCGTCTCCGCCTTGTGCTTTAACTTTATAAAGCGCGGTGTCGGCGGCTTTTAATACCGATGAAAAATTTGGCCCATGTTCGGGATATCTGGCTACGCCAATACTGACCGATAACCCGACCGGCTGAGCCTGAGAGGTTATGGTCATGGGCTGGCGAGTTTCCTCGACAATGTGCTGTAATAATTGTCGTCCGTCGGGCTCATCAATACCTTCGATAAAGGTCAGGGCAAACTCATCCCCCCCAAGACGACCTAACAGGGTATCTTGCGAAATACAGTTTTTCACCCGGCTAATAAAACAGCGCAGCACCTCATCGCCGGCAGCATGCCCCAGATCGTCATTGATATTTTTGAAGTTATCCAGATCAAGAATCGCCACGAATGTGTGGGCGCCATGCGCTCTGGCGGCACGGATTTTTTTGCGGCTACGGATAAAATAGCCTTGTCGATTCAACGTCCTGGTCAGGGCGTCATTGTGCGCGCGATAGTGTAACTTCTCGCGTATGGTCATATGCCGCGTAATATCAAAGCCCAGCATCACGAAGGCGAACACTTCGCCTTGTTCATCTTTGCGCGGCGTTAATCGGGCATCAATCCATAGTTGTTCGCCATTCTTTGTTGGCTGATAAATTTCACCGTGCCAGGTTTCACCAGTAAGCAGGATAATATTTATCGCCGTGAGTACTGACGAGAAGGATGCTTCATCCGTGGCCTGGAATAATACTTTGCCCTTAATTTCATCGCTGCTAAAACCGCTTAACTGGCAGAAATAGCGATTGGCAAAAATAATACGCCCGGCGGTATCAAAGACCAGTGAAACAAAGGCATTTTCCTCCATAAAGTGAACATCTTCGAGCTCGAGTTTTTTTCCAGCAACAATAATTTCATTCAACATAATGGTCACCTGACTGTCTCTGTTCAGGATGGAAATACCTTTGCGGCGTTATTCGCTGATGGCGTAACGGAAAATCAATACATCTTCGGTGGCGTTATCTTTCCAGCGAACCGGAACATGGTTACCCGCCCCCTGAGAAACCAGCCACTGCGAATAGGCCCCTTCCAGTACGGTAGCACTGGCGCGGCGCCAGCCCGCTTCATCGCGATGCTCCGGCGCGTGCGGCCAGGCGCAATGCATCAGAATAAGTTCACGCTGTGCCGGGGCCATCTTGACGAATCCCCAGTTAAACAGCTCCAGTACGCGGTTGATGCTGCTCTCCAGTTCGCTCACCGTAGTGGCACGATCGATGGGATACCACTGGGCCATCATCTGTCCAATACGTCTCAGCGCTTCCGGGTCTTTGTCCGACTGCCCGTCTGAAAATTCATTGAAAAACAGATACACCAGGTCATGCCAGCCTGCCTGATAGTTGCGTTGCAAATAGGTGTCTTGGTTACTAAACATCATTCATCCCACGGGTTATTTGTTTTGGTCGACAAAATATTTAAAATAAAACAACGCTTTACCTTCGTTATAACTGCCGAAAGTGTCATATCCCAGATTGGCGCCGAGCGCCACGTTGTCGCTCAGGCGATAGCGTGCGTCGACGCCCAACGTATAGCCCACACCGTTTTTCGCGGAGGCTTTGTACACCGAATCCACGTTGTCGACGGTACTGGCCAGGCTATTCAGTTGTGACTGCAAAGTGCTGTGGCCGGGGAAGTAGTCACTCTGATCCTGTCGCCAGGATTGATACCCCACCGCGCCATTCAGCGTCAGGTCCCATTTATCTATCTTGCGTGTCAGGGTGACGGGCAGCGAGACCGCCATATAGTTTTGCGGACTGAAATAGCCGCCCTGACCGAGGCTGTAGTTACTCAGGTTGCGGTCAAAGTCCATGTAATTGACGTTGACGCCCATCTTGAGTTCGCTTTCTGTGGTGCGGAACAGGCGCAAATAGCTGCCTGCCAGCGCGTTGACCGAGTGGTTGGTTGGCACGTTTTCGCCAATCCAGGTATCAAAGCCCAGACGGGCATATAAACCCACAAGATCGTTATCCCACGCGTACTGGGCCGAGACGCCGTTACGGGTGACCGCCCCCCAGCTTTCGCCAGTGGTTTTATCTTTCGCACCGACATACGAGAGCAGGCTATCGGTGACCGCACGGCGCTCAGCTTTCAAATCGAGTGAGCTGTTGCGCGACAGTTTCGGCATCCACTCGACACCGCCGACCAGGCGGGTGAACTCACCGCCGGTTGGCGTATTGCCGATATCCAGTTTGTAGCTGTCGCCGGTCAGGCTCAGGTTGGTCTCCATACCGTTTGCCTGTTGGCCGCTCTGGGTGTCCGCATCGGTTGATGTGGTGGTCGTGGTTGTACTTGCGGCGGCAGCCAGTTTGGTGGCATGCGTGATCTGACCCGAACCAAAGCGGTTTGCCGAGTTGCCGGACATCTCTCCGGCATTCAATGAGACCGGCGAGACGTTCAGGCTCAGACGGGCGCTATCGGTTATCGTGCCGGAAATCGTTAGCGGCGCTTTCACCTCGTCCAGTGCGCCAAGGCCAGACTCACCGCTACGGGTGCGCAGTGACACACCGCCACCTGTCCAGGTCGCGGTCTTGTCCTGTAGATCCTGCATCATGTTATTAATGCTGGTCATTGCGGTCTGTTGTGCCTGCTGCGTGGGGGAGGGGAGGGAGACCACGTCGCTTATCACGTCGCTTTCATCTTCCTCTGTACCCTGTTGCAGACGCCACTGTGCGGTACGCAACAGCGACATTGCCCGTTGATTTTCACCGTTTGCGGCCGCCACTCTCGCGGCCAGCATCATGTAATCCGCATCCTGCGATGGTTCCAGCGCGCTAAACGCTCGGCGGGCGGCATCATGATCATTACGTGCCAGCGCCAGGTTGACGATCCCGGTTAACGCCTGCTTGTCGTGTGGCGATTTGCGCAGCACGAACGTGTAAATCTCATCGGCTTTATCGTCCATATGATCGGACTGATACACCCGCGCCATCGCCAGTAACAAATCGGTATTAGCCGGGTTGGCGCGCAGGGCGGGCATCACCAGGTTCCAGGCGGCATCGGGTTTGCCTTTTTCGCGTAACCGGTCGGCGCGGGCAATGACGCTGGCGATACGAATATTGTCGATCTCTTGCTGGCTGGCGCTGTTTTGCAGCACCGGCGAGTTAAGCACGCTTTCTGCTTCCGCAAAGCGTCCGGCCTGGTTCAGCACGCGGATTTGCCCGGCATAGTCGGCCAGGGTTCCATGTAGCCCCTGAGCCTGGTTTTCACGAACCAGTTGCAGGGCAAGCGGCGTATCCCCGGCCTGCATCATCAACTGAGCGTAACGGCCAAGATCGACAGGCGTTTGCGGCGGCGTACGTTCCAGCGATCGCAGGGAGTTGCGGGCGGCCTGTGTATTACCCTGACGCAGATAGTTCTGGGCGATATCCATTTGCAGGTTGCTCTGAACGCGGCTGTTGAGCGCCGTCATGTCAGCGCTGAATGTCACACGTGGGACCTGCGAAAGGAGACTCTGGCTTTTCGACCAGTCGTTATCCTCGGCGGCATATACCGCGGCGGCATACAGCGCTTCATTACGCTTGTCGGCATGTTGCGCCACGCTTGCCATCAGCGTGGCGGCCTGCTGTTTCTGCCCGGCTTTACGCAACTGACGGGCATAATCGAGTTGCAGCCAGACGTTTTGCGGGTATTTGCCGCAGGCAGCCTGCAGGATCTGCATGGCTTTCGACCCATTGCCCGACTGCAATGCAGCCTGCGCGGCTTTACGCTCGTCATCACCGTTATCGCCAAAGGTAGCGTAGCGGGTTCGCAGACTGGCGGGCAGCGTGCGTAGGATCTGCTCGGCTTCGGTCTGTTTGTTTTGCTGACGCAGTACCCACATCAGGCCGGTGCGGACATCGGTATTTTGCGGGTTATCCGCCAGCAACTGGCGATAGACCTGCTCCGATTCCGCCGGTTTACCCTGACGGCGCAAAATGTCGGCGCGTAGCATATCTGCTGCCTGACGCTGGCGGGAGTCGCTGCTGACGCTGGTGTCCAGGCTGGCGAGTGCGTCGGCATAGCGTCCCTTCTGATTCAGGCTGCGGGCCTCGTTTAGCGAGGCGTAGAACCGCGCATTATCGGCATCCTTCGCCCACTGCAGGCTGTTCTCGTTGTTGCTATTTTCCTGTGATGCGCGGCGCAGATACTTTTGGGCATCCGCAAAGCGGCTCTGGCGCAGCGCCACATAGCCCATTCCGGCGAGCGCGTTGCCATTGCTGGCCTGCCCCTGCAAAACCTGGGCGAATTTGTCCTTCGCTGAGTCGAGATCGCCGCTGTTCAACGCATCAAAACCGGATTTGGTCGCATCCCCTTCCACGCTCTTGCGGTAGTGGTCCATCGGCGCGTTATCTTCCGGGTGACGCTGAGCATAACTGGTATAAACGGGCAGATCCGATGCTTTAGGTTCCAGCCACAGCAGCGCCTGTTGCAGCGCTTTATCGGCGCTTTTGTCATCTGCGGCGATGGCCGACAGTTGTGCTATCCCTTCGCGACGGGTCTCTTGCTGCCAGGTCAGCGCCATTGCCAGCGCCTGCTTGCTGGCGTTGTCATCCGGCATCATTTTCACGCGCTGACGCAGGGCGGCCACCCCTTCTGACCAGGTGGCGCTGTCGCCCGCCATCGTCTGGTAATACTCCAGCGCGAGTTCATCCGGCGGGTTGCCTTTAAACAGCGCGCGATAGGCTGCAACCGCCTCTTTGGTTTGCCCGTGCTGTGCCAGGTTACGCGCCGCATTGAGCTGAGAGGGTGAAATGGACTGCATCGAGTTGGCACTGTTCAGCGCCGACAGGCGCGGGTCCTGCGGGGCTATCTCAGCCATTTTTTTGCGCCAGATGTCTGCCTGCTGGGTGTTACCCCGCTGGAGCTGATAAAGCGCCGTCAGGTACATCGCGTCGACGTTGTGCTCATCCACTGCCAGCACTTTTTGCAGCGCTTCGAGCGCCATATCATCATGTGCTTTACTGTGCCAGTAGCTTGCCTGGGTCAGCAGTTTTTTTACCGCCGCATCATTGGCGCTCTGGCTGGCATCCGTTGTGTCGGCGGCAGATGCCGGGTGGCTCGTGCCAATCAGACACAGCAGGTAAAAGGCGTGCGTCAGTGGTTTGCCAATAATACGCTTATTCATGTTCGGTCTTATCCTGCAGGCGTTGCTGAGCGTGTCGCTTCAACGTGCGGTACAACATGGGGCTGGCAATCGCGGCAATCAGGCACGCGAGAAGCGACAGCCAGAAAATGTGTTGGCTGGCGAACCACAAAATCATCAGATAACCCGGCAGGTCGCCGCGGGTAAATTGCTCGCCAACGCGCCAGCTACGCACATCGCCAGCATCTCCCGTCGCCACAAAATCGCCGTTCGCATTGCTTTTAAACGTCGGTTTCGTCATATCATCCGGCAGTTGCTGCAACTGATGATCGTCTGTGCCGGTGGCAATCACCACCACACGCCCGGTGTTCCAGGGCGAACGAACGCTTACCAGGCCACGCCACTGGCTGGTGTCGCTGAGGTAACTTGCGGCATCGATATCTGTCCGTGCCTGCTCGCCGCTGAACAGTGATGTCAGGCGGCTGAAGACGCTGGCGGTACTCACTTCTAGCGTGTTTTCATTAAGGGAGAAGGCGCTGCCCTGTAACAGTGGTTTGAGCAGTTCACCATTACGCAGGCTGCCAATGGCGAGCACGTCGCTACTGGCTAACTGTTGCTGCCCGCTCTCCTGTTGCGGCATTCCGGTGAACAAATGCAGGTAGCTGGCGCTAACACCCGTATCACGCCCGGATTTCGCCATCAGGTTCAGTAGCACAGAGGTCTCTTCCAGGTTCGGGTGCGCAGACATCAGAACACTGGTGTTCGCCAGGTCAGCGTTGCGGGTGAATGGGAACATGGCATTGCTGAACCAGTTCAGATTTGGCAACTGCCCAAAGTGCCACGAATGGGAGAAATCCAGCGTTGAGTTGCCATCAATGCGGCTCTGAACGTTGTCATCGCCCAGCGCATTACAGGGGGCATTTTTCTGCGGTTTGATACCAAACCAGAAACCCAGTTGGTTACTACCGAGAATGGCGCGTGGGTCAATATTCACCACCGCGCTTTGCTGGCGCTGGGTCAGACCGAGCATATTCATTACC
Source organism: Phytobacter sp. SCO41 (assembly GCF_003073275.1). Taxonomy (NCBI): domain Bacteria; kingdom Pseudomonadati; phylum Pseudomonadota; class Gammaproteobacteria; order Enterobacterales; family Enterobacteriaceae; genus Phytobacter; species Phytobacter sp. SCO41. The sequence continues at coordinate 995,371 of NZ_CP027225.1, forward strand.
GGTGCGAAAATGCCGTCTTTGCTCACTGGCAGGCGCTTGAGGAACTCACCGTTCAGGCTGACATTGAGGAACGAGTTGCTGTCATCGATCCAGACTTTTTGCGCAAAACTGTAAGTGAGACGCAGCGGTACGGCGCTGCCATCCCACATAAACAGATCCGGCGCTGTGACGAAGGGGAGCTGGTTTTCCCCATGCCAGACACCGTGCGCCACCAGAGTGCCGTCATCAGCCTGTAAGCTGCGAAGCGCAACCGGATGGCTGGTGTTGACCCAGCGTGGGGCGTCGTATTCACCACGTTGCGTCATTTTTACCGCCGTCACTTGCAGAGTGTCGCTGTCTGGCAGGGCCGGTTGGGTAAGACGCCAGGCGGCCTGGCGCAGTTCTGTCTCGTTGTGGCCGCTTATCACCAGCAGCTTGTAAGCCGGGTTCAGCGGGTTATCAATCACCTGCAACGCCGCCCCTGGGTTTTCGCCGAGGGTCACCTCACCGATATGATCGCCAGGTTTGCCCAGTAAAATACCGTTACCCGCAGGTAGCGTGTTGTACTGCACATCGAAACGGCTGGGCTTACCGGCACTCATCACGCCAAAGTGTGAGGTGACAATGGCGGCTGCGGTAAGGACATCCGCGTCGGGGCTGGTGGAAAAGGCGATGCTCAGCGCCTGATCTTTAGTCTGCTTCGTATCAAAGAACGGGCGAGGGAAGGTGCTGAGCGTTTTGCGCACGTTCAGCCACAGCCCCTGATAATTGAGCGTCGATGTGGGTGTTAACGTCACGCGGTAATCTTCCGGCAGCGTGCGCTGACAGCTCCAGCCATTATTGATAATGTCGTCGCTGGTTTTTAACTGGAAACTCAGGTTATTACCCGAGGCAATCATTGATGCCGGAACATCCAGACTCCAGAAGCCTTTCTCCTGCTGGACCTGATCGAGCGGAATGGCACCCAGCGGTTGCCCGTTAAGCATCAGTTGCAGGTTTTCGCCTGGCACATCCGTGCGGTTCACCTCCACATTCAGACTGATATGTGCATCGGTAATCACCAGATCGCCCGGCAGCGTAAAACTCACGCCATTCTGCAACTGTTGGCCGGAAAGCGTCAGGCCGCCTGCGGCCCCCATATCGCCAAAGCTCAACGAACTGGAGATGTTCTGATTGCTGGCATTTGGCGCGGCGGCGACAACCGCAGCGGGGGTTGCCTGAGTGCTTTTTACCCCTTGCAGCGGAGGCAGTTCCGGCAATGCGTCATTGTTGGTCGACAGTGCCGCCCAGGCGATACCGCTGGTGCCACACAGCAAGACCGTGGCTAACAGCAGAGGATTACAGCGCATGTTTAACCTCTTCCTGGTTTTTCGCCACGGTGGCCATTTTGCATTTCACCGTTGCACTGCTTTTTTTACGGCCAAAGAACAGTTCCCATACACACTGCAAAATGCCTGCGAAAGAGGCCAGCGGGCGGTCCGGGGCATGGGGCGGTTTGTACCAGGCATCGGCGCGAGAGAGCACTACGCGTACCAGTTTGCGGCGTTCGTTGAGGGGCAGGTTGTCGAACTCTACGCGAATATCGTTGTTTCCCACGCCAGCGGCACGCAGCGGCACATGGGCAATTTCATTCCCCAGCCCCAGTTCAATCTGTACCGGGACTTTGTAGCGCAGGTCTTCCCCTTTCTGTAGCGCCACGCGCGCACCGCCCATGGAGATATCAAAGGTGCGGGTGAGCATGTGTGAGCCGTCAGAGAAAAGTACTTTTGTCGGCAGACTGGCGTAGATGCGGATCGTTTTGCGGATCTGCTTACTCTCTTTCGCCACGGCGATTGAGGCCAATAAAATGATGGTGCTAAAGCAGCCCCAGGCAATGTTAAAAAGGATGACGCGGGGGTCGATGCCAGCGTAGTCATTCATGTAATAACGCACGCCGACCCAGATCATGCTGCCGACCATCAGCAGCACAGTGATAATCAGCGGGCGCACGGTATAGGCATCAAAGTAATCGCGATCGGTCAGATCGCCTTTATCCGTCACGTTAAATTTCCCAAGGCGCGGTGAGATAAGGCTGAGCAGCGTCGGGAGAATCAGATGGAAGGCCATCACCGTCTCATAGATTTCCCCCCAGAACGCGTAGCGATACCTGCCTGTGATGCGCGAGTTCACGAGGGTGGAAAGCACCAGGTGCGGCAACACATAGGAGAAAATCAGCGTCGCGGATGAAGAGATAATGTTCAGATTAAACAGCATAAAGACCAGCGGTGAGGTAAGGAATACCACTCGCGGCAACCCATACTGAAAGTGCAGCATCGCATTGAGGTAGCACAAACGCTGGGTCAGCTTGAGGCCGCGCCCGAGCAGCGGATTATCGATACGGAAAATCTGCGTCATGCCGCGCGCCCAGCGAATACGCTGGTTCACATGCAGCGCCAGACGTTCGGTCGCCAGGCCTGCCGCCAGAGGGATATCAAGGAACGCCGTATTCCAGCCGCGACGCTGTAGTTTCAGCGCGGTATGGGCATCTTCGGTGACCGTTTCGACCGCAAAACCGCCCACTTCCTCCAGCGCGGAGCGCCGGATAACTGCACAGGAGCCGCAGAAGAAGGTCGCATTCCAGTTGTCGTTACCCTGCTGAACCGGGCCGTAGAAGAGTGCGCCTTCATGGGGCACTTTCTTTGCTGCCGTCAGGTTACGTTCAAACGGATCCGGGGAATAAAAGTGGTGCGGTGTCTGAATCAGCGCCAGTTTGTCATCACGGAAGAACTCACCGACGGTCGCCTGCAGGAACACGCGGGTCGCCACGTGGTCGCAGTCGAATACGCAGATAAGCTCACCTTTGGTGATGGTCATCGCGTGGTTGAGGTTACCGGCCTTCGCATGGCTGTTATCCGGACGAGTCAGATAGCCTACACCTGCTTGCGCAGCGAAATCCCGGAACTCATCCCGCTTGCCGTCGTCCAGAATATAGACCTTCACTTTATCCTGTGGATATTCGATGCACTGCGCCGCCAGCACCGTATCGCGAACCACGTCGAGGCTTTCATTATATGAAGGCACATAGATATCGACGGTCGGCCAGGTATTGTGATCTTTCGGCATCGGGGCAATGGGGCGCTCCAGCGGCCAGGCCATTTGTACATAGCCGAGCACCAGAATAGTCCAGGAATAGATTTCAGCCGCAAAAAGCAGACCGCCGAGTACCATCTCCAGCGTGGAGTCGAAATGCAGCGTCGTCGTTGCGCGCCACCAGATATAACGTGTGGACATCAGCAGCGAAAATACCAGCATAGCCAGGACCGATTTTTTGCTTTTAAATCGACCAAGAATAAAAACGGCCACAATCACTGACAGGCCGAAAAGGTATTGTTTATCGCTGCTCATTGGGGTGACTACCACCAACAACGATAATAAAAGCAGCGTCAGCGTGAGAATAATTCCGATGATTTTTTGCATGTTTAATAATCTGTACGGAAAACAGTAAGGCCGACCGGTCTGTTTCCGTTCCGGTAACCCTGTTAAAAATCATGACTTGTCAGACTGAATAGCCCCTGTCGAAAAGCACAACGAGCGGCTAATTTCCTCACCTGAGTCAGGACACGCTTATGAGAAAAACTGGGCGCCAACCCGGTAATTGGGCGGGGCTATCTGCCAATGACGGTAAATAACACGTCCAGACGTACTGGGTTGCGTTCGCGAATTTCCGGTTCGGACGTCTGGCGGGACAGGGCCGCAACACTTTCCAGAATGCCACCGGTCGGAGAGGAAAACGCGTTTTGTACCAGCGCAGGTTTTGCTTTCGGCCAGGAGAGGGTATTGACGTTGGGTGCCGGTTGAGAGCTTTCCAGGTGAATATCCGCAGGCACGGTTTCAACAATGGTTTCTTTAACATCACCATTAACATCGGGCGTTGTGACTGTTACTGCTGTTTGCATCGTTGCACCATCTTCGTCGTTTATTTTCTGGAAAGAGACACCGGACATCTTCAGTTTTGCAGTCAAAGAACTTAAATCGTCATACATAGTATTTGCCTGTCCTCGATGTGTTAAACACGCACTAAATTTAAGCAATGTTATCTGCCTCTTTCTCTATTACCGCTGGCTCCTTATTTCTGCGGAACGTATTACCATCAATCATTGAATACGTTAAGTGGATCATCATTTATTGTTGATGTCCGCTTTAATTGAGAATTTCCTTATATACTGAGGTGGGCAAAGTTGCAGGTCAAGTGACGCTATCAATAAATAGAAATTCACTTATTTAAGATGTCTATTAATCTATCTGTTGTTAATTGCGTTGTATGGCGGGAGGCCGCGCGGCGTCAGGCTTGCGTGGTGGCAAGATGAAAAGATGATGTATTTAGCGTAGACGATAGTTTTCAATAATAATTGTAGTAAACCTCAATCTCCTCAATTTCTTCATATTTGATTCATGTTTTTATTATTTACCCTATCGGCATCTTTTGCTAAAACTTTATCAATAAATAATTATCCATTTATTTAATTTCTCTATAAATGCAGTTTCCTGCAAATATCGCTATTGGCTGATATTGAACCAATGGCTGCTTTCTATTAGTATTGCCCCGACCTCCCTGGTATAGAAAAACTATCATGCCTTTTGACAATGATATTTTCGGCTCGCAGTCAATGCTTGCCGCGCTGGAATATGTTCATGATGCTGTTGTTCTTATCGACGGCGCGGAAAATGTTTTTTTCTTTAATAAAGCGGCCGAGACGCTATGGCGTTATTCGCGAAGCCAGGTGCTGGGCAGAAAAGCAGCGGATATTCCCCTGTTCACCTCCCCGGAGGCGCCCGGCGAGGAAACGTCGCTTACGATTGTGTCGGCAACCGGGGAAGAAACCACGCTTTCTGCCACAGTGCGCTATGACGGGGCGGCGCGTGCGGGCGCACCCTGCATGGTGGTCGTGCATATCGATCAGCAAAAGATTACGCAACTGTCGACCTTTAATCTGCTGACCGGTCTGCCAAAGCGTAGCGCGCTGCATCGTCATATTGATGCGCTTTTTCAGCAGGGCGCCTGTGCGTGTGCCGCGCTCTTTTTCCTTGACCTCGACCATTTTAAAGATGTTAACGATGCTCTGGGCTATGCCGCCGGGGACAGCGTACTGGCCGCCATTGCCCAGCGGCTGACGGCGGAATTTTCCCGCCAGGCGTTTGTCAGCCATCCTGACAGCGACACCTTTGTTCTGGTCTTCCCGGATTGCGATGCCGCGAAGGCAACCACAATTGCGCAGCGTATTCAGGCGTTATTCCGTCTGCCGTTTAATGTGGCTGATCTTGCACTGAACGTGACGGTAAGTACCGGCATCAGCCTCTATCCCGATCACGGGATATCCCGCGATCTATTGCTTAAGCAGGCTAATCACGCCTCGCATCTGGCAAAAGGGGCGGCGTCGGGCGGCTATCTTTTTTTCAGTAGTGAAATGAACCAGGTGGATCAGGAGCGGTTAAAGCTGGCGGCGGCACTGAAACTCGCTATTGCCAGCAACCATTTACATCTGCACTACCAGCCGCAGATTTGGCTCAAAAATGGCGAGCTTTATGGGGTTGAGGCGCTGGCGCGCTGGTCCGACCCGGTATTGGGCGATATTCCCCCAGGTAAATTTATCGCACTTGCTGAGGAGACCGGTGAAATCGAAGGCATTGGTCGCTGGACGCTCCATGAAGCTTGCCGCCAGATGGCGGAATGGCGTAGTAATGACATTCATGTGCCCGTGGTGTCGGTAAATCTTTCGCCGATTAACTTTTATAACAGCAGTTTGCCGCAGTATATCTCTTATCTGCTACGCCAATACCGCATCCCCGCACACTGCCTGACCATTGAGATTACCGAAGGCGTCATGATGGATAAGCGACCGGAAACCATGGAAGTCATTTGTGCGGTACGTGAGTTGGGGGTGGGGCTGTCGATGGATGATTTTGGTACCGGGTTTTCCTGCTTGTCCCGGCTGGCGCATTTGCCAATGACCGAGCTGAAAATCGATCAAAGCTTTATGCGCGACCTGCGGGAAGGTAGCAAGATGAAAGCCATTGCCACAACGGTGGTGAGGATTGGACAGAGCCTGCATCAAACTGTTGTGGCTGAAGGCGTCGAAACGGAACAGCAGCGTAATGAACTGCGGGAATTGCAGTGTGATATTGCTCAGGGGTATCTCTATTCACGGGCGTTAAATGCCTCGGCACTAGCAGGATGGGTGAAAAATCGTCTGCGTAGCGAAATTGTGCTTGAGTAATAGCTTGCGTTTACGCTCAGTCTGTTTCGTCTGTGAATAAACACCATCAGGATATATCACCTGGTGGTGTTTATTTTTATGCCGTTATTAAAAGCAAGATCAACTGATGTATTTCAGTATCAGTAATAGCAAACAAAATCCCAGCACACCCCAGGACATATGACGACCAGAACGATATACAGGATTCGTGCTGGTGGTTTTACTTTGACTATTCTCGATACCCATTAGAATTTACTTTCAGATTAGCGTTAATAAATCGTAACCACCGCAAGGGTTTGCGGTGAGCCAAAAGAACGGATAGGAATATAAATCCACTGTGGATACCGGGTGGGTTAATCAACAAAACGTCTTTCTCTGAATGTTCGACTGTCTAAATACAGAATGTTGACTAAACCTAAACTGGATAATAACCGTTGAAATCGAAAAATCCATGAGAAAAAAGAATGTGCTTAAAATTTATTTATATAAATAGATGCTATCTATCATTAATAAAGAGGTGGGTAGGTTTGTATAAATAAATTGATGGCTGAATAAGAGAGGCAATGAAATAATAGTTGAATTGGTGGTGGTATTCATTCAAAAAAAGAGGGTAAATTTTCATTTACCCTCGTGATAACTGCTTATACTCCGGCGAGCTATGAGTTTTCGCTGGATTTATGCGCCTGCGTCGGGTTTAGCGGCGGTTTTTTTCTTTCCAGATACATCACGTGCTCGCTGTTGTTCATCATCTCCAGCAGGTTGCCGTGTCTGTCTGGATCGTACTCCACGATGCCGTAAGAATAGTGTAGCCGGAACTTTTTCATTGATTTTTCATTGAGATCATCAATTTTTGACTGCAAGCTGAACAGGAAGGTGTCCACATCCCGATCATCGTCATGGCCCAGCAGGATGACAAATTTTCCTCCTTCCAGACGTGCGGCAACGTCATTCTTTTTCAGGCAGCGCAGAAGCACCGAGGCAAATTTTTTGAGCGTATTGTCGCCTTCGTTATGTCCGAAGAATTCATTAATAGCGGTGATGTTTTCAACATCTAAGTAAATGAGGCTAAACGATCGTTTATTATCAGTTAACCATGAGAAGCGTTTATCACCCAGTTTGTAAAAACCACGCTTATTGGGTAATTCGGTCAATGTGTCCGTCATCGCCATGCTGATGATATGAAATTCGTCCTCGACAATGGCACCCAGATCGAGCAACGCGTTGATATTTTCCGGGGTAAAGTCGCGCGGTTTGTCATCAATAATACATATTGTTCCGGCGATCGAGCCATCTGGCAGGCGGACCGGGCAGCCTGCGTAAAAACGTATATGCGGCTCACCAATAACAAATGGGTTATCGTGAAAACGCTCATCCACGCTGGTATCTTTCACAATAAAAATCCCCTGTGCCAGGATCGCATGTGCACAGAAGGATATATTGCGAGATGTCTCACGGACTTTCACTTCGCCGCTGCAGGAAACCAGCCATTGCCGATCGCGATCTAACAAGCTGATTATGCCTATTGGAACGTCAAATGCCGTTTTTGCCAGACGAGTCAGGCGATCTAAGCGCTCGTCATCCTTTTTATCGAGCAGGTCCATCATATAAAGAGATTTAAGACGCTCGGTTTCGTTTTCTGGTATTTCAGGAAATTTCATAGTGAGGCCTCATTAGCTATAGATTTACTATATCAGAGGTTTCTTATTTAGGTAGCGCCTCAAGACTCACCTTTACGTTGTATGAGAAATATTCTCCTCGTGTAGCATGGCACAGATTACGCTGTTGCCTCTGTCGGCGCCGTCCTACAATGTGTTCACTTATCACCCAGGAGGTATTCCATGTCTCAACCCACGCTTACTTATCGTCTTGGCGACCGCGAAGTTGGTCGTCTTGGCTATGGCGCAATGCAACTGGCCGGTCCCGGCGTGTTCGGGCCGCCGGCTGACGAAGCGAAGGCGATTCAGGTGCTTCGTGACGCCGTGTCGGCTGGTGTTAATCATATCGACACCAGCGACTTCTATGGTCCGCATATCACTAACCAGATAATCAAAAAAGCGCTGCACCCGTATCCGGCCGATCTGTGCATCGTGACTAAAGTTGGGGCGCGTCGGGATGACAAAGCCAACTGGCTGCCTGCGTTTAGCGCCGAAGAACTGACGCGCGCGGTAGAAGATAACCTGCGTAATCTTGGCCTCGACGCTATAGAAGTGGTCAACTTGCGCAGTATGCATGGTGTGCACGGGCCTGCGGAAGGTTCGCTGGAAGCTGAACTGGAAACACTGATTGCCCTTAAAGAGCGCGGACTGATCCGGCATATCGGGCTGAGTAATGTGACGGCGAAGCAGGTCGCCGATGCGCAGGCGATGACGCCGATTGTCTGCGTTCAGAATATGTATAACGTGGCAAACCGTGAAGATGATGCGCTGATTGATGTGCTGAACGCACAGGGCATTGCCTATGTGCCGTTCTTCCCGCTGGGTGGCTTCACGCCGCTGCAATCCGGGGAACTGAACGCGGTGGCGCAACGTTTAAATGCCACGCCAATGCAGGTTGCGCTGGCATGGCTGCTGCAACGTTCGCCCAATATCCTGCTGATTCCGGGCACCTCGTCGCCTGCGCATCTGCAGGAAAACCTGGCCAGCGCGCAACTGACACTGCCAGATGATGTGCTGGATATCCTCAACGGTATCGATAAGCGCTAAGTCGTATTGCCCCTCACCCTGAGCCTCTCCCTCAAAGGAGAGGCGTTGTAGCCCCGGTCAGCGCAGCGCCACCGGGGAAGGTCAATGCCGTTACGCCAGCGCCTGCTGCCAGTCGGCAATCAAATCATCCGCCCCTTCGATGCCCACTGATAACCGAATCAACTGCGGCGTAATGCCATTCGCCAGCCGCTGCTCCAGCGGAATAGAGGCGTGCGTCATACTGTAGGGCTGGCTCACCAGACTCTCCACACCGCCCAGACTCTCGGCGAGCGTAAACAGTTTTAGCTTACTGATAATCGCAGTGGCGTACTGGTCATCGCCTTTCACTACCACCGAAATCATCCCGCCGGGCAGCGCCATCTGCTTACGCGCCAGCGCATGATGCGGATGCGACGGCAACCACGGGAACCACACTTTTTCCACCTGCGGCTGCTGCTCCAGCCACTGGGCGAGGGCCAGCGCGTTACTGCTGTGGCGCTCAATACGTAGCGACAGCGTGCGGATTCCGCGTAGCGTCAGGAAACTGCTGAACGGGTCAAGCACGCCGCCTACGGCATTTTGCAAATAGCCCAGTTTTTCTGCCAACGCCGGGTTATCACCCACCACCGCCAGCCCGGCCACCACGTCAGAGTGTCCGTTCAGGTATTTGGTGGCGGAGTGCACTACAATATCGAAACCCAGTTCAATCGGGCGATGAATCACCGGCGAGGCAAAGGTGTTATCCGCCACGCTCAGGATCTTATGCCGTTGCGCGATGGCCGCAATCGCTTCCAGATCTGCCAGCTTAAGCAGTGGGTTTGTCGGTGTTTCAACCCAGATCATCCGCGTGTCCGGGCGGATGGCGGTCTCCAGCCCTGCCAGATCGTCGGGCTTCACCCAGCTCACCCGCAGGCCGGTGCTGCGCTTACGCACATTTTCGATAAGCCGGTAAGTGCCGCCGTATACATCATCAACCGCGACAATATGGCTATCCTTATCCAGCAATTCCAGCACCGTGGAAATCGCCGCCAGCCCGGAGGCAAAGGCATAACCACGCGTGCCGCCTTCGAGTTCGGCAATCGCGGTTTCCAGCGCGTGACGAGTCGGGTTACCGCTACGGGAATATTCATAACCGGTATGCTGACCGGGCGCAGGCTGTGCAAAGGTGGACGTGGCATAAATCGGCGGCATCACCGCGCCGTGCTGGTCGGTAAAGGTGCCACTGTGCACGCTCAACGTATTCAACGTTTTCATCTGTACTCCTTTATTGTTCCAGGCGGTTACGCCAGGTGGTCAGAACATCGCTGCGGGTAATCAGGCCAAGAAAGCGGTCATTGTCGGCAATCACAGCCACCAGGCCCCGGTCAAAAATGGCTTTCAGCGCGCTTTCCGGCGCGTGCTTGTCGAGGGTTTCCACGTTGCGTGTCATCGCCTCTTTCACCGGTGATGAAAAACGCGCGCTATCACCCTGTACGTGGCTTATCAGATCCCACTCATCGACAATGCCGACGACCCGGCCGTTTTCCAGCACGGGAAGCTGCGAGAAATCATACAGACGCATGCGCGCCAGCACGGCGGCCAGGGTGTCATCCGGCGCGGCGGTGACGGTGGCCCCTTCGTCGTGGCGCAGGGCAATGAAATCGGTCAGGTCGCCGCGCGTCGGGCGGCTTAACAAGCCTTGCTGGCGCATCCAGTCATCATTAAACATTTTGGAGAGGTATTTATTGCCGCTGTCGCAGGCGAGCGTTACCACACGTTTGGCGGTGGTCTGCGCCTGGCAATAGCGTAGCGCGGCGCTGAGCAGCGTACCGGTTGAAGAACCGGCCAGCACGCCTTCGGTTTGTAGCAGAGCTCGCGCGGCGGCAAACGCTTCAGCATCGGTAACCCGGTAGGCCTTATGCACGCCGTCGATATGCGCCAGCGGTGGGATAAAATCCTCACCGATGCCTTCGACCAGCCAGGAGCCGGGTTCACCGTATTGCCCGGTTTCAACCTGATCGGCAAGAATGGACCCTGCCGGGTCGGCGAGGATAAATTCGGTTTTCGGCGAGTGTTCGGCAAACCATGCCTGCAACCCCCCCAGCGTGCCGCCGGAACCGACGCCAACGATAATCGCGTCGATATCACCGTCAAGCTGGGCGTAAATTTCCGGCGCGGTGGTACTAAAGTGCGCCAGCGGATTGGCTTCGTTATTAAACTGGTCAATGTAAAACGCACCCGGCGTCTCTTGCGCCAGGCGGCGGGCATAATCCTGATAATAGGCCGGGTGCCCTTTGTTGACATCAGAGCGCGTTAAAACCACTTTCGCCCCCAACGCCCGCAGGTGGAAGATCTTCTCCCGGCTCATTTTGTCTGGCACCACCAGAATCAATGAATAGCCTTTTTGCGCGGCAATCAGCGCCAGACCAAGGCCAGTATTGCCCGCCGTCGCCTCTATGATCGTTCCGCCTGGCTGTAAATGGCCCAGCCGTTCGGCTTCGTTAATCATCGACAGCGCAACGCGGTCTTTGATAGAACCGCCAGGGTTCTGGTTTTCCAGCTTCAGAAACAGGCTGCAGGGGCCCGTCTCCAGCTTATGCAACTGGAGGAGCGGAGTCTGGCCGATAAGTTCACTAATCGAATGCAATACTGACATGGTTAATCACCCACAGATAAACGTGATGAGCGGATGATAGGTCTGTCAATTTGCCTGTTTAAAGAACGTTTATCCGGCGATTAGAACAAAAAGAAATATGAAGTGCTATTTAGACATCAGGAGGGAAAGGTGGTTAGCCGTCCGGATGTGTCGATTGCCAGAATTTGGCATTTTTGCTGTGTTTTTAGCCACTTTGCCAGCAATCTTCCTGCGTATTATGCGTTTAGCAGATAACCATTGCTGAATTTAGTCATTAGACAGAATAGCGAGAATCGCCGCCTCTTAGCGCCGAAAGTTATATCTAATGTCTATTTAGTTATTTGAATTATATTCATGACTGATTATTATCGTTTGGACTTCCATACTGCTAAACCGCCAAACGGAAAAGTAATGCAATGATCGTTCTCAGGAATATTTCTAAGATTTTCGACCAGGGAAAGGCGTCGATTACCGCCGTAGACAGCGTCAATCTGTCGGTTGAGCAGGGGCAAATTTACGGGATTATCGGCTACAGCGGCGCCGGAAAAAGTACGCTGATTCGTCTGCTGAACGGTCTGGAAAAGCCGACCTCCGGCAGCGTAGTGATAAACGGTCAGGACATCTCTGCGGCAAAGGGCGAGCAATTGCGCCAGGCCCGGCTGAAAATCAGCATGGTCTTCCAGCACTTCAACCTATTGTGGTCACGCACGGTGGCAGAAAACATCGCCTTTTCCATGCAGATTGCCGGTGCGCCAAAAGCGAAAATCAATGCCCGCGTGGCGGAGTTGATTGAGCTGGTGGGGCTGAAAGGCCGTGAAAATGCTTACCCGTCGCAATTGAGCGGTGGGCAAAAGCAGCGCGTGGGGATTGCCCGTGCGCTGGCAAACAACCCGGATGTGCTGCTCTGTGATGAGGCGACATCGGCGTTGGATCCGCAAACCACCGATCAGATCCTCGATCTGTTGCTGGACATTAACCGTCGTTTCCAACTGACGATTGTGCTCATCACCCATGAAATGCATGTGGTGCGCAAAATCTGTGACCGCGTGGCGGTGATGGAAAACGGCAGCGTGGTGGAAGAGGGGGATGTGATCAGCGTCTTTACGCATCCTCAGCAGCCGATCACCCGCCAGTTTGTGCGCCAGATTAGCCAGTATGAAGAAGCAGAGTTTAACCCTGAGCTGAATGCGGGTCTCGACGGTACGGTTATCAAGCTGACCTTTACCGGGCATAACACGCATCAGCCTGTCGTCGGTGAACTGACGTTGCGCTACGGCCTGCCTTTCAACATTTTGCATGGAAAAATGACCCAAACCGCTCATGGCGTGTTTGGTCAACTGTGGGTGCATGTCGTCGCCACAGAGGAACAGGTAAACAATATCCTCGCGGATTTACGCCATAGCGATATTGAAGGCGAGGTGATTAAACATGCTTGAGACACTATTTCCGCACCTGAAACTGGCCCAACTGTGGGCGGCCACGCAGGAGACGCTCTACATGACGGCACTCTCTGGCGCGGCGACTTTTGTGCTGGGGATCATTCTTGGACTGGCGCTGTTTTTGACTGCCCGCGGCGGATTATTTCAAAACCGCGTGCTCTATAGCCTGATTTCGATTGTGGTGAACGTGTTCCGCTCGATCCCGTTCATCATTCTGATTGTTCTGCTGATTCCGTTTACCAAAACGATTGTCGGCACCATCCTCGGGGCGAACGCCGCGCTGCCCGCGCTGATTGTCGGTGCCGCGCCGTTTTATGCCCGCCTGGTGGAGATTGCCCTGCGTGAGGTGGACAAAGGGGTTATCGAGGCGACCCGTTCGATGGGGGCACGCCTTAGCACACTGATTTTTCGGGTTTTACTGCCTGAATCATCGCCTGCACTGGTTTCCGGTATCACGGTGACGCTGATTGCTCTGGTGAGCTACAGCGCTATGGCCGGGGTTATCGGTGCGGGTGGCTTAGGAAATCTGGCTTATCTGGAAGGATTCCAGCGCAACCATGGCGACGTCACGCTGGTGGCGACAGTGACCATTTTGATTATTGTCTTCATCATCCAGTTCTGCGGCGACGCACTGACTTCTCTGTTAGATAAACGCTAATAAAATTAGGGAAACACATCATGAAAAAAACACTGACACTGATTGCCGCCATGACTTTGGGTGCAATGAGCTTCTCCTCCTGGGCCGACAAACTGACCGTGGGCGCTTCTAACGTGCCGCACGCTGAAATTCTGGAGCAGGCGAAACCGATTCTCGCAAAACAAGGTATCGATCTGGAGATCAAACCGTTCCAGGATTACATTCTGCCGAACACCGCGCTGGCTGGCCGTGAAATCGACGCCAACTACTTCCAGCACATTCCGTACCTGAACAGCGTACTGAAAGATCACGCGGGCGATAAAACCTATGATTTCGTCAGCGCGGGCGCAATCCACATTGAGCCGATTGGTATCTACTCCAAAAAATACAAGTCGCTGAAAGACCTGCCGCAGGGTGGCAAAATCATCATGCGTGATGCGGTATCCGAAGAAGGTCGTATCCTCTCTATCTTTGAAAAAGAGGGCGTGATCAAGCTGAAACCGGGCGTGGATAAAGTCTCTGCGCGTATCAGCGATATCGTTGAAAACCCGAAAAAACTGCAGTTCCAGCCGAACGTAGAAGCGGCGCTGCTGCCGCAGATGTATAACAACGACGAAGGTGACGCGGTGGTGATCAACGCCAACTACGCCATTGACGCAGGCCTGGACCCGGTACACGATCCGATCGCGGTTGAGAGCGGCGAAAACAACCCGTACGCCAACATCATTACCGTACACCGTGGCGATGAGAAGAAAAAAGACATCGTAGCGCTGGTAAACGTGCTGCACTCTAAAGAGATTCAGGACTGGATCCGCACCAAATACAAAGGTGCGGTAATCCCGGTAAACAACTGATTACTGCTGCTTCTGTGCGACGGGCTTGCCCGTCGCACCTCCTTTCCCGAACCTGTTCCTGCCCGCCTGTGTGATGAATCTCACCGATTTTAAACAATTGCGATAATACTTGATAACAACGTACTACTATTGCCTGGGTCAATTTGCGCTGAGGTAGAAATGAAAGATGTCGTTATCGTGGCTGCGGTTCGCACGCCTATCGGCTGTTTTCAGGGGGCGCTATCGCACCATTCTGCCGTTGAGCTGGGAAGTTATGTCGTTCAGGCGCTTCTCGATCGCAGCGGGATTCACCCCCAGACCGTTGATGAAGTCATTTTAGGCCAGGTGCTTACCGCAGGCGCCGGGCAAAACCCTGCCCGCCAGTCGGCGATTAAAGGCGGGCTGCCCATGACGGTTTCGGCTATCACTATTAATGATGTGTGCGGGTCAGGGCTGAAAGCGCTGCATCTGGCGTCGCAGGCGATTCAGTGCGGTGAAGCCGATGTGGTCATTGCGGGCGGCCAGGAGAATATGAGCCGTGCCCCCCATGTGCTGACTGACAGCCGTACCGGGGCGCGACTGGGTAATAGCCAACTTATCGACAGCCTGGTTCATGACGGATTATGGGATGCCTTCAACGATTACCATATGGGCGTAACCGCAGAAAACCTCGCGCGGGAGTACGGCATCAGCCGTGCCAACCAGGATGACTGGGCGCTCCGTTCGCAGCAAAAAGCGCGCGCCGCTATTGATTCCGGACGTTTTCGCGATGAAATCGTGCCGGTGAAAGCGCTGTCCACCGACGGGCGACCATTACTGGTTGATACCGATGAGCAACCGCGCACCGACGCCAGCGCAGAAGGGCTTGCGAAACTCTCCCCGGCATTTGAACTGACGGGGTCGGTCACCGCGGGTAACGCCTCGTCCATTAATGACGGTGCCGCCGCTGTGATGATGATGAGTGAAGCCAAAGCGCAGGAGCTGAATTTACCGGTGATGGCCCGTATTCGTGCTTTTGCCAGCGTAGGCGTCGATCCTGCCCTGATGGGCATCGCACCGGTTTATGCCACCCGTCGCTGCCTTGAGCGCGTGGGCTGGCACCTGGATGACGTCGATCTGATTGAGGCCAATGAAGCCTATGCCGCCCAGGCGCTGTCTGTCGGTAAAGTGCTGGAGTGGGATGAAAAGCGGGTGAATGTGAACGGCGGTGCCATTGCGCTTGGCCATCCTATCGGTGCATCCGGCTGCCGTATTCTGGTCTCGCTGGTGCACGAAATGAAAAAACGTAATGCCCGTAAAGGGCTGGCAACCTTATGTATCGGTGGCGGGCAGGGTGTGGCGCTGGCGATAGAGCGCGACTGAGTCCTTCTTGCAGATAACGTCCTTTCCCCCTAAAAAAAAGCCCTCCGTTAAGGAGGGCAAGGCCAGTTACAGAAACACTAACTCAAACGTCCCCGGGCAACGCGCCGCGCTACCCTGTTGTTTCTTTGTCGATACTTCCCTGGTGTATACGCATTCATTTTTGTGCCGCTATACACGCCATCAATATTTCAAAAATTCGGTGTTAATTTATCAAAACATCGTTTTACTTTGTGTGACGACCTGCGCAGTTTAAAAGAAAACGTAGCGCTTCGCATCCTGAAAAACGCGATAACGTTGCGATATCAAAAAGGATCTTAGATTTCGCGCAGTAAAAATGCCTGCAGACTGTTAAAACTTCAAGATGTTATTAACTATTTGTTTGTTATCATTAAATTCTGTTCTCATGCCCAATGAACCGCCCCTCTTCCTCGTGTAAATGCCAGACGTTCGTGATCGCAACTACAGTTTTAGAAATATATTACTAAAAAAATGAAACGTTGTTTTATATAACATTGAAAACGTGTTTTAGCCGGGATAAGATGTGCCCATACTGCAAAACGGAACGTTTTTTATTCGCTCCGTTACGTGCGATTCGAATGAAACATTGACTGCGGAGGTAAATGTGGACGTAAGACAAAGCATCCACAGTGCGCATGCGAAAACGCTGGATACCCAGGGACTGCGCAATGAATTTTTGGTTGAAGAGGTATTCGTGGATGACGAATACACCATGGTCTATAGCCACATCGACCGTATTATCGTCGGTGGCATTAAGCCTGTCGCCAAAACCGTCTCTGTTGGCGGTGAAGTGGGCAAGCAATTGGGCGTAAGCTACTTCCTGGAACGCCGTGAATTGGGCGTTATCAATATCGGCGGCCCGGGCACCATTACCGTTGATGGTCAGTGCTATGAAATCGGCCATCGCGACGCGTTATATGTCGGCAAAGGGGCGAAAGAAGTGGTGTTCGCCAGCGTCGATACCGCGACACCCGCGAAGTTCTACTACAACTGCGCACCGGCACATACTACTTACCCGACCAAAAAAGTGACGCCTGCGGATGTTTCTCCGGTCACGCTGGGTGACAACCTCACCAGCAACCGTCGCACCATCAATAAATACTTCGTGCCGGACGTGCTGGAAACCTGCCAGTTGAGCATGGGGCTGACCGAACTCGCGCCGGGTAACCTGTGGAATACCATGCCGTGTCATACCCATGAGCGCCGCATGGAAGTCTACTTCTACTTCAATATGGATGAGGACGCATGCGTGTTCCACATGATGGGGCAGCCGCAGGAGACCCGCCATATTGTGATGCATAACGAACAAGCGGTGATTTCGCCGAGCTGGTCTATTCACTCAGGTGTGGGGACGAAGGCGTATACCTTTATCTGGGGTATGGTCGGTGAAAACCAGGTCTTTGATGATATGGACCACGTCGCGGTTAAAGATCTGCGCTAAGCACCACAGGCATAACGAAAATATGCCTGCGGGTGCAGGCGTTGAAAGATTAAGGAACCAACATGATTCTGGATGCATTCTCTCTTCAAGGTAAAGTGGCTGTCGTTTCCGGGTGTGATACAGGTCTGGGCCAGGGCATGGCGCTGGGTCTGGCGGAAGCGGGTTGCGATATCGTGGGTATCAACATTGTTGAACCGACCGAAACCATCGAGCGCGTTACGGCGCTGGGCCGTCGTTTCCTGAGCCTGACGGCTGACCTGCGTAAAATCGACGGTATCCCGGCACTGCTGGATCGTGCGGTGGCCGAGTTCGGCAAAATCGACATTCTTGTCAATAACGCTGGCCTGATCCGTCGCGAAGACGCGATCAATTTCAGCGAGCAGGACTGGGATGACGTGATGAACCTGAATATTAAAAGCGTCTTTTTTATGTCCCAGGCAGCGGCGAAACACTTCATCGCTCAGGGCAATGGCGGCAAGATCATTAATATCGCCTCTATGCTCTCGTTCCAGGGCGGTATCCGCGTGCCGTCTTATACCGCTTCTAAAAGCGGCGTGATGGGCGTGACCCGTCTGCTGGCGAACGAATGGGCGAAACACAACATCAACGTCAACGCCATCGCGCCGGGCTATATGGCGACCAATAACACCCAGCAATTACGTGCTGACGAAGAGCGTAGCGCGGCTATTCTCGACCGTATTCCGGCGGGGCGCTGGGGTTTACCGAGTGACCTGATGGGGCCGATTGTTTTCCTCTCCTCCAGTGCATCTGATTACATTAACGGCTATACCATCGCGGTCGACGGCGGCTGGCTGGCGCGTTAATTCGCCTGATAGCGTTCTTCTTTGAAGGGTAATAAAAAAGCTAGTCAGTGGTAAGCTGACTGGCTTTTTATTGTCACCCCTAAACCACCTCCTGGGGAGGTGGTGATTGATTTTGATGAAATTGAGAAAGTTTTTTCTGGCTATTAATGACCAGGCCCAGCCTGCACCACGTCCCGGGCTACTCTAAA
This sequence comes from Phytobacter sp. SCO41, assembly GCF_003073275.1. Taxonomy (NCBI): domain Bacteria; kingdom Pseudomonadati; phylum Pseudomonadota; class Gammaproteobacteria; order Enterobacterales; family Enterobacteriaceae; genus Phytobacter; species Phytobacter sp. SCO41. The sequence continues at coordinate 1,013,620 of NZ_CP027225.1, forward strand.
ACCATGGGAGTGGTATTCAATCATTTTAATCTGGGTATAAAGCGAGTCTTGTAGTGCACACTTTTTATATGCAAGGAAACTCTCCTCCAGCACTATTGGTAATAGGTTGGGAATTCTTTCCTGTAAAATATTAATCTGTATGTGATTATTGTCTTTAATAGTCAAAACCACTGGCAAAAAGTAGCGCACTGGCAAGTGATAAATGATAAGGAAACCCGCCTTTTATGGCATAACGAGTATAGTGTATTAACTTTTTACGATTTTCCTGTGTCAATGGATTATGAATTAAACCTGTTCTCTCAGCACTCCACCGGAATCGTCCTAAAACCAACGCCGCTGCCATGGGATACTGCATATCTGCCAGTTTGAGAATAAGATCTTGGTAATGTAAATCCAGGATATCCGGCCGTCTGAGATGCCTGCCATGCAGGTCAACGATTTTATGCTTGTTCTCTCACATAAAATTAAGAACATCGTCATTAAACTGATCCTAAGCCACTTTTCTGTTTGTCTTCTTTCCATTTCTGTACTTTTTACATGGCCAGAGTTGACCGCCAAATAGCGTATTATATTCAGCGTTTTTTTGTTTATCACTTAAACATCGATAATTCAAGGTTCTGGCATTATAGGATCATGCTCGGATCGCCACGTATAGTAATTCCATTCTAATATGTTATCTTTAATTTGTAGAGCAATCTTCAAGCCTTTTTCTTTTTGTTCGGGGCTAAGCCCTTTTTCTTTGAGTTTGACACGTATAGTTTTATTAAAATTGTCGAAGATTTCTTCATTTTCTGATTCAGAACGGTATTGGTCAGCGTATTTCTGTTGATAATTACGATAATTCATTTGAGCGACTAAAGACCATGCATATGCCTGTTCCAGATTCTGTTCTATACCAGCACCATAAAGATAAAATTCACTTATTCTTATCTGGGCATATTGTGAACCATGGAGCGCGCTCATTTTATAGGCAGAAAAACTTTCCATCAGTTCTTCTTTAGACAAGTTGGTAATTCTGTCTAATAGTGAATTTACTTCGCTAAAGTAGCTGTTCTTGAATGCGAATCCTGATGGGAAGAGTATATAATCTGCTAATGATGAATATTCATGATACCCACCCTCAATGGCATATCGCATATACCGGATAAGCTTATTTCGGTTTTCATGTGTTAATGGATTAAATTTTGTGTAGGTTGTACCTGCTGTCCATTTAAGTCTTCCGGTAGCTAGTCTGGCAGCCAGCGGATAACGCATTTCAGCCAGTGTAGTAATAAATTCGCTGTAATCCATATTAAATACGTCAGGGCGTTTAAGACGATGCCCATAGCGATTGACAATACGGTGCGCATTTTTTTTATAAAAATCTTCAAGAAAAACGTTGTCGTCAACGAGAAACTGAATGCGTGCATATTGAATCATCGCATTTTTATCACCCTGCCAGGCATGTATAATGAGGTTTATCAGATTTTCATCACTTTCAATTATATGCGTTTCTGGCGTTATGGCTTTTCGTTGCATCATCCATGACTGTTTCACTGTCCATAACTCAGACTTGGGAAGTAGTGATGGTGTTATAGAAAAAGCCATATCAATTGTACCATCATGCGCAGAGTTAGTAAGTAGCGTCATAACCATCAGAAATAATGAACGTATTAATGTCATGGATTGCGGCCTGTTATTGAAACTTCATTTTATATAAAGGTTAAATCATCAAAGTTAAACTTTTCTGGTGCAACATGACGATTATACTCTTCTCCATTGCGAAATTTCCTACACGGCCAGATTTGCCCATCGTTTAATGCTGAGAACTCTTCTTGTTTCGAATAATGCTTTTTGATTTTGTTTCCTGATTTATACCCCCAAAGTACAAGGTTTTTACTTCCCAGAATGTCGACTTCGACATAATCATTGGCCATCTCTCTATATCTGATTTCACTCGAATGGATGATGGAATTGTAAGAAGCAAACACCATTTGTCCAATAACGTTAGTTTCATGGAATTTGGAGAACGAGCGGGCGATACATTCTTTGCTATTTCGTTCGATGATATCATCATCTTCAAAACGCCCGGACCGGCAGCTATGCAGTACCAGGTAACCATTTTGTGGATGCCACCTAAGTTTCTCCAGTGTTTTTACTACTTCTTCTGTAATATGTTCGCCCTCTTTGATGATGATGAAATCAGAATTACTATGCGCAAAAATATGGATTTCATACAGCTCATAGGTGTACATTCCCGATTTATTCCGTAATTGCAGGTCATTAAAGATACTTGTCCAGATATCTTTAAATTCCTGTTGGCTTCTGAATATCTTAGGTGCCGGGATCACACTCTCAGGGTCTTTCTCCAGAAGTCGCTTTCTTTTAAACTCTGCGGCTTTCAGCATTTCCGCGCCGCCATGTCCGCCGTAGGCAATCATCGCATCATATCTTTTTGTTCTACTTATTATTACATGATGAACATAGGGTTCTTCGCCTTCTTTTATACGTTTTGGTTTTGCGACTGTAAAATTTTCAAGCTGTGGCATTAAAAATATCCTTATTATAAATAACAAAATGATGTCGGGGCTGATAATGTTTTAAATACGAAAATTTTTACTAAAAAATTGATGATTACAGATTGCGCTGTGCCCAGGAAGAGATTTGATGTGCAACAAAGGAAAACTAAGAGTTCATAAAGAATGAGTGTCTGGTTGCGGCATGACGGCAATTCGACATGACAGGTTGAAACTCCCCCCTGAGTTTGCTTGACTGTGTGCTTACTCAGAGGGAGATGAATGATGAAAACGATTGGACTGTTGGGTGGCATGAGCTGGGAATCTACCATTCCGTATTACCGCCTGATTAATGAAGGGGTGAAGGCGCAATTGGGTGGTCTGCACTCTGCCAGCCTGCTGCTGCACAGCGTAGATTTTCATGAGATTGAAGAGTGCCAGCGCAGCGGCGAATGGGAAAAGGCCGGGGATATCCTGGCCGATGCGGCCGTCGGGCTACAAAACGCTGGTGCGCAGGGTATCGTGCTGTGTACGAACACGATGCACAAAATCGCCGGGCAGATTGAAGCACGCTGCGATGTGCCTTTCTTACATATTGCCGATGCCACCGGGCGGGCGATAGTGGCGCAGAAGCAATCCAAAGTGGCGCTGCTTGGCACCCGCTACACCATGGAGCAGGATTTTTATCGTGGTCGTCTGAGTGACGCGTTTGGTATTGAAACGCTGATTCCAGGGGAGTCAGACCGCGTGCGGGTCAATCAGGTTATTTTTGACGAACTTTGCCTCGGTACGTTTAGCGATGTTTCGCGTGCCTATTATGTCAGTCTGATTGCGCAACTGGCGGAGCAGGGGGCGCAGGGGGTGATTTTCGGTTGCACTGAAATTGGCCTGCTGGTTTCACAAGATCAGTCGCCGATCCCGGTATTTGATACGGCTGCCCTGCATGCCGCCGATGCCGTAACGTTTATGCTCTCTTAAACGGCGTTCAGCACTGCGTTCAGTGGACCGGTAATCAACGGCATCGCCTCTTGTAAATGGCGACTGAATGCCTCGACCAGCGCCGAAGAGGGGCGATGCAACGGGCGGATCAGGCTCACCGTGAAGGGAACATCAATACTAAAACGGCGCACTACCACCCCGCTGGCGGCGTAATCGAGCGCGGTCAGCGGGTTGACCACCGAAATTCCCACCCCGGCGCGAACCATCGCGCAGACTGACGCCGCGCTGTGCGTTTCCAGCACCATACGGCGTTTCACCTGATGTTCGTTGAACAAAGCATCGAGTAATTGCCGGTAGCTGTCGGTGCGCGACAGGCTAATGTAATTCTCACCATGAAAATCTCCTGGCGTAAGCTGTGCTTTATGCGCCAGTCGGTGGTTTTCCGGCAGGACACACACTTCGTTAAAAGTCAGCAGTGGCGTGCGCTCCGTCCCCGCAGGCGTGCTGATTGTTTCCGTCAGCCCCAGGTCATGACGCTGGGCGGAGAGCCACTCTTCCAGCAGCGGCGACTCTTGCGGCACGATATTGAGGCTAACGTCCGGGTAGCGGGCCAGAAAAGGCTGCAACAGTAGCGGTAAAAATGACTGGGAAAAGACTGGCAGGCAGGCAATCGACAACTCACCCTGGCGGAATTCACGCAGGCTTTCGGCGGCGCTGACAATGCGATCCAGCCCGTACCAGGAGCGCTGTACTTCCTCAAAAAGACGTAACCCTTGCACCGTAGGATGCAGACGCCCGCGCGTGCGTTCAAATAACTTCAACCCCAGTACTTTTTCAAAGCGCGCCAGCTCCCGGCTGACGGTAGGCTGCGAGGTATGCAGCAACTGAGCGGCTTCCGTCAGATTCCCGGTGGTCATCACGGCATGAAAAATTTCAATGTGGCGTAAGTTTACGGCGGGCATGGCGGCATCCTGGTAAGAGAATCCATATCATTTTTGCATAGACTCACGATAAAACGATATTTTTTATTCCTCCTGGCCTGTGGCGTAATCATAAAAAAACGTTTTCGGAGTCTGTTATGCCACGCCCACTGACACAAACCACAACCGACCTTAATGCCGCTAATCTTCTTCGGTTGCCTGCTGAATTTGGCTGCCCGGTCTGGGTTTATGACGCGCAAATTATTCGCGACCAGATTGCCCGCCTGACGCAGTTTGATGTGATCCGTTTCGCGCAAAAAGCCTGCTCGAACATTCATATCCTGCGGCTGATGCGTGAGCAGGGTGTGAAGGTGGATTCCGTGTCGTTAGGGGAAATTGAGCGTGCGCTGGCCGCAGGTTACGACCCGAAAACGCATCCGGAGGATATTGTTTTCACGGCGGACGTGATTGATGACGCGACGCTGGCCCGCGTGAGCGAGCTGCGCATTCCGGTTAATGCCGGGTCAGTGGATATGCTGGAACAACTGGGGCAGGTTTCGCCCGGTCACCCGGTCTGGCTGCGCGTTAACCCCGGCTTCGGTCATGGCCATAGCCAGAAAACCAATACCGGTGGCGAAAACAGCAAGCACGGCATCTGGTATAGCGACCTGCCTGCCGCGCTGGAAGTGATGCAGCGTTTTAACCTCAAACTGATCGGCATTCATATGCATATTGGTTCCGGGGTGGATTACGGCCACCTTGAACAGGTGTGCGGTGCGATGGTGCGCCAGGTGGTGGAATTTGGCCAGGATCTGCAGGCTATTTCGGCAGGCGGCGGTCTCTCCATTCCTTATCATGAAGGGGAGGAGGGGGTGGATACGGACCACTATTACAGCCTGTGGAATGCCGCACGTGAACAGGTGGCGAAACATCTGGGTCATCCGGTAAAACTGGAGATCGAACCGGGACGCTTCCTGGTGGCGGAGTCCGGGGTGCTGGTGGCACAGGTGCGCAGCGTGAAAGAGATGGGCAGCCGCCACTTTGTACTGATTGACGCTGGTTTTAACGATCTGATGCGCCCGTCCATGTACGGCAGCTATCACCACATTACCGCACTGGCGGCGGACGGGCGTGATTTAACCACCGTGCCGCGTATCGATACCGTGGTGGCCGGGCCGCTGTGCGAGTCTGGCGATGTGTTTACCCAGCAGGAGGGCGGTAAAGTCGAAACCCGCGCACTGCCTGCCGTGACGCCAGGGGATTACCTTGTGCTGCATGATACCGGGGCTTATGGTGCCTCGATGTCGTCGAACTATAATAGTCGTCCGCTGCTGCCGGAGGTGCTGTTTGATAAGGGCGTTGCACGGCTGATTCGTCGTCGTCAGACCATTGAAGAACTGCTGGCACTGGAGCAGGTATAAGTCCTGCCTCGCCCCGAGAGGCGAGGGTATCAACGGTTTTCAAAAACGTAACCCGAATAAGGCGCATCCGGGAATAACCCCGGTGGCGCGGACGCTTACCGGGGCTACGGCTGGTGCGATCGGTCGCCCGGATCAGGCGCCGCCGCATCCGGGAAAAATGGCCCGGGGGCGACTGAATCGCGCAGCACCAGGGTGCCGGTAAAAGGCGGGATCGCTTCGATCGATTCTTTGTTCGCCAGCCGCATAGCCTGATCGATGGCGGTGGTGATCATGGTGTCAATCGGTAGATAGACTGTCGATAGCCCCGGCTCCAGCCAACGGGCACTGGGGGCATCATCGAAGCCAAACAGTGAAATATCCTGCGGAATACGTAACCCCGCCTGATGCAGCGCCTTAGACGCACCCAGCGCCATATCGTCATTACAGGCAAACAGCGCGCTGACTTTAATGCCCTCTTGTAAGATCTCCTGGCACAGTTCATAGCCGCGCGACATGGTTGAATCGCCGTATTTCACTTTGTCTGGATCCCAGCGAATACCGTGTTTTTCCAGCGCCTTGCGATATCCCATCAGGCGGGCTTTGCCGGTTGGCGTGTGGATAGGGGCGGTAATACAGGCAATATCGTGATGACCCTGATTTATCAGATAATCCACCGCCTGAAACGCCGCATCCTGCTGTTCAAAAAAAACGCATTTATCGTGGGCCTGAAACACTTCGCGGTTAATGACGATAAGCGGCATCGGGGTGGTATCGATCAGGCGGATGATCGCTTTCTCGCTCATAAAGCGGGTGTAAAGAATAATGGCGTCGCAGCGTCTGTCGGCCAGCATCTGCACCGCTAACTCTTCGCGTTCCGGGGCATCGTGCCCGTCGGTCACAATGAGCTGTTTGCCATAGGCTTCCGCCTGGCGCGATGCCTGCTGTAACAGGCGGCCAAAATAGAAACCGTTAAAACTGGAAACCACCAGGCCAATGTTATTACTGGTGCGGGTTGCCAGCGACTGGGCAAGAAAATTAGGCCGATAGCCCAGCTCTTCCATCGCCTGAAAAACCCGTTTACGGGTGCTCTCTTTTACCTGACCTGTGTCGTTCAACACGCGCGATACCGTAGCCTTGGAGACACCCGCGCGCAGTGAGACATCCAGCATTGTCGCCATGACCTGATCCTGTATCACATGAAGGCCGCTATTTTATCACATTCATCAAAGCGCAGCGGGGCAAGGGAGAGACAATAACCGGGCCGATCACGCTTTTGATGCAACGGGAAGAAAACCCTGGTTTATTTAGGGTGGTATGCCAAATTTGCTAAATATGGCAAATCTGGAATACCAGATGCCGCGTTGCGACCTTAATCACAGAACTATTTTCCAGCGATAGCTATTTTTGGTATGCCAAAAGGTATTGAGCTGTATACCTGACACGATAAAAAGCCCTTTTACTGAGGTACCTCTAATGGCTCTACAGGAAAAGTTAATCGATTCTCTGGGTAGCTTCGCGACCAAATTCAACAGCTATCGCTACATTATGGCGATCAAGGCTTCGTTTATTACCCTGATGCCGGTCATCATCGTCGGCGCCTTCTCCGTGCTTATCTCCAATATGGTGCTGGATCCGAAAAACGGCCTCGCCAGCTTTGACGCGCTATCGTTCCTGGCCGCGCTCAAGCCAATTACCAGCGCTATCAACTACGCCACGCTCAACTTTTTGAATATCGGCGCGGTATTCCTGATTGGTATTGAGCTTGGGCGTATTAACGGCATCAAAACCCTGTTCCCCGGTTTGCTGGCGGTCATCTGCTTTATTTGCGTGACGCCAACCACGGTGGAAATGCTGGTCGATGGCCAAATGCACGTGGTAAAAGATGTGCTGCTGCGCCAGTTCTCGGATACCCGTAGCCTGTTCCTCGGCATGTTTATCGCGATTCTCTCCGTTGAGATTTACTGCTGGCTGGAAAACCGTGAAGGGCTGAAAATCAAAATGCCGGATACAGTGCCGCCTAACGTCTCGGCCTCGTTCTCTGCATTGATCCCCGCCATTATTACCACCACGGTTATCGCGACTTTTGGTTTTGTCTTCCATCAGATCACCGGCATGTACCTCTATGATGCCGTTTATCAGGTGGTGCAACAGCCGTTAGAGCGCGTGGTGCAAAGCCTGCCGGGTATCCTGCTGTTGATGTTTGTCGCTCAGTTGTTTTGGGTTATCGGCATTCATGGCAACCAGATGATCAAGCCGATCCGCGAACCTCTGCTGCTCGGTGCGATCACGGTCAACATGAGCGCATTTGAGCAGGGTAAAGAGGTGCCGAATATCATCACCATGCCGTTCTGGGATGTGTATATGAGTATCGGCGGCTCCGGTCTGACCATTGGCCTGCTGATCGCGGTGATGATTGCCACCAAACGCAAAGAGATGAAAGAGATCGCCAAGCTCTCCATCGGCCCTGGCATCTTCAATATCAATGAACCGGTGATATTCGGCATGCCGATCATGCTCAATCCGATCCTCGCGATCCCCTTTATCATCACCCCGCTGGTGACCGGCTCAATCGGTTACTTTGCTACGGTTACCGGCTTTGCGGGCAAGGCCGTGGTGATGGTGCCCTGGACCACGCCGCCGCTGATTAACGCCTGGCTTTCCACCGCCGGTTCGATGGGGGCGGTAGTGACACAACTGGTGTGTATCCTGGCCTCGATCCTTATTTACCTGCCTTTTGTGAAGATTGCATCCCGCCGCGCGGAGCAGGCGCAACTGCAGGCTGAATCCACTGACATGGCGAAAAATGCCTAAAGGAGCCTGACGTGAGCACGAAAACACTCACCATCCCGCCGTCGTTTATGCTTGGTGCGGCGGCGTCAGCCTGGCAGACCGAGGGCTGGAGCGGCAAAAAAGAGGGGCAGGATTCATGGCCCGATCTTTGGTACAAAAACGACAGGCAGGTCTGGCATGAGGGCTATGGCCCGGCGGTGGCGACTGACTTTTATCACCGTTTTCGCGAAGACGTACAGTTGATGAAGCAGGCTGGCCTGACCCACTACCGCACCTCCATTAACTGGTCGCGCTTTCTGACCGACTATGAAAATGGCGTCGTGGATGAAGAGTATGCGGCCTATTACGACCAGCTCTTTGACGAGATGGCGCGTAACCGCATTGTGCCGATGATCTGCCTTGAACATTACGAATTGCCCGGTTACCTGCTGGAAACCTACGGCGGCTGGGCATCGAAAAAAGTGGTCGAACTCTATCTGCTTTACGTCGAAAAGGTCTTTGAACGGTTTCACCAAAAAGTGACGCGCTGGTTCACTTTTAACGAGCCCATCGTGGTGCAAACCAGAGTCTATCTGGATGCGCTGCGCTGGCCGTATGAGCAGAACACCAGCACCTGGATGCAGTGGAATCATCATAAGAATCTTGCCACGGCGAAAGTGGTGAAACTGTTTCGCGAGAAAGGGTACGCGGGAACGGTGGGGTGCATTCTGAACCCGGAAGTGACCTATCCGCGCTCCCGTGCGCCGCACGATGTCCATGCGGCAGCCATGTATGATCTCTTTTATAACCGCGTCTTCCTCGACCCAATGGTAAAAGGGGCATACCCGCCGGAGCTGTTTACCCTGCTTGAGAAGCATCAGGTGAGCTGGGACTACACCGACGACGAACTGGCGATCATTCGTGAAAATACCGTGGATGAATTGGGCATTAACCTCTATTACCCGCATCGGGTAAAAGCCCCTTCCCGCGCCTGGCACCCCGACACGCCGTTCCACCCGGCTTATTACTACGAACCCTTTGAGCTACCGGGGCGGCGCATGAATAAGTCGCGCGGCTGGGAAATTGGGCCGTTTATCATTTATGACATGGCGATGCGGATTAAAAACGAGTACGGCAACATCCCCTGGTTTGTGGCGGAAAGCGGGATGGGGGTTGAGAACGAAGGGCAGTTCCGCAATGCCGATGGGGTGATTGAAGACGATTACCGCATTGCATTTATTGGTGAGCATCTGTACCAGACGTTGCGCGCGCGGGAGGATGGCGCCAACTGTCACGGTTATATGCTCTGGGCGTTTACGGATAACGTATCGCCAATGAATGCCTTTAAAAATCGCTACGGGCTGGTGGAGATCGATTTGGACCACAACCGTGACCGGCGGGCGAAAAAGTCGCTCTCCTGGTATCGCCAGTTAAGCGACGAGCGCCAGCTTACGATCTCTTTTGATGATGAATGGAAATAAGGAGCTGTGATGAAACGTATTGTCCTGTGTTGTTCTGCCGGGATGTCTACATCACTGGTGGTCACTAAGATGGAAAAAAACGCCGCCGATCGCGGTCTTGAACTGAAAATCTATGCCATCGCTGAGCAGGCGCTACGCGATGAATTAGACAACCACAGCGGCGAGATTATCGCTGTACTGTTGGGGCCGCAGGTGCGCTTTAAGCTCGCGGAAAATAAGAAACTTACCGACCAATACGCTATCCCTATTGATGTGATCGATCCGGTGGCATATGGCACCTTAAATGGCGCGAAAGTTCTCGATCAGGCACTAAATTTGGTAAGATAGCGCGCCCAAAGGCCGGGGTTCTCCGGCCTGAGCTTCAACTACAGGTCTGTACAGGTGATGGTGATATTGTGGAAAAAGCTGTAATCCCGCCGGAAAAAAAACAGTACCAGGAGATTGGCGAAGATTTACGCGCGCAAATAATCCAGGGGCATTACCCTGTGGGATCCCGCCTTCCGCCTGAGCGCAATATTGCCGAAAAGTATGGCGTCAGCCGTACTATTGTCCGTGAAGCTCTCTTAATGCTTGAACTCCAGGGCACTGTCGACATTCGCCAGGGCTCCGGCGTCTATGTGATGCGTATTCCTCAGGAGCATGAAAACGAAGAAGAGCGCTTTCTCAGCAGTGATGTCGGCCCGTTTGAAATATTGCAGGCTCGTCAGTTGCTGGAGAGCAACATCGCCGCCTTTGCCGCTAAAATGGCGACGCGGGCGGATATCGATAACCTGCGCCGCATCCTCGAACAGGAACAGCGCGCGATTGCCCTGAACGACACCAGCCAGGACAACAGCAAAATGTTTCATCTGGTGCTGGCGGGGGCTTCGCAAAACCAGATGCTACTGGCAACAGTAGAAAGTGTCTGGCACCACATGGACAGCAGCCCGCTGTGGCAGCAGTTCAACGTGCACATTACCAGCCGTCCTTATCGCCTGAAATGGCTTGGCGACAGGCAGACACTGCTCGCTGCCCTGCGCCGTCGCGATGTGATGGGCGCCTGGCAGGCCATGTGGCAGCATCTTGAAAACGTAAAAAAGAGTTTGCTGGAGCTCTCGGACGAGGATGCCCCGGACTTTGACGGCTATCTGTTTGAATCCGTACCGATTTTTCAGGGGAAATTAATGTGAAAGTGGTTCCGTTATACGACGCGCCACAGCATGCTGAACAGGTGACCGAGTGGCTCTGGCGCGAGTTTGGTGACTCGCTGCCGCGCGCGTTCTTCGAAAGCATTATTGACCACAGCCAGACGCCGGGCAATCTGCCGCTAACCTTTGTGCTGGTGGATGACGATACGCTGCTTGGCACCGTAGGGTTGTGGCGTTGCGATTTGATAAGCCGCCAGGATCTGTTCCCCTGGCTGGCGGCGCTCTATGTTGATGAATCCGCACGCGGGCAGGGGCTGGCGCGTACTTTACAGCAGCATGTGATTGAGTCTGCACGGGAAATGGGGTTTAGCGAGCTTCATCTTTACTCCGCCTGCCGTGATTTTTATGAGCGCTTTGGCTGGCACTATATCGGCGACGGCCTCGATTACCCGGACACGACCGTCCACCTCTATCGCTTTACCCTCTAGTTGTCCTGCGGCGTCACGACCGAGTGGCGTCTTACCAGCGTCGGGTTAAACACATGCGTGACATCCGGGAGCGGACGGTTTTCTGCCAACGCCAGTGCCAGTTCCGCTGCCTGTGTCGCCATCGTCACGATGGGATAGCGCACCGTGGTCAGCCGCGGGCGGACATAGCGTGATATCAGCACATCGTCAAAGCCAATCAGCGAGATCTCATCTGGCACTGTAATGCCATTATCGTTAAGCACTCCCATTGCGCCCGCTGCCATCGAGTCGTTATAGCAGGCGATCGCCGTAAAATTCTTGCCGCGCCCGAGCAGTTCGGTCATTGCCTGTTCACCGCCGCTCTCGTCCGGTTCGCCGAAAGTGACCAGACGCTCATTACACGGCAGACCGTTTTCTTTGAGGGCGTCGTAATAACCCTGCAGGCGGTCTTCGGCATCGGAAATCGCGTGGTTGGAACACAAATAGCCTATCCGGGTATGGCCCTGTTGTATGAGGTGGCGCGTTGCCAGCCAGGCACCGTAGCGGTCATCCAGCGACACGCAGCGCTGTTCGAAACCGGGCAGAATGCGGTTAATCAGTACCATGCCGGGGATCTGTTTCATCAACGCAATGAGCTCAGCATCCGGCACCATTTTGGCGTGGACAACCAGTGCCGCACAGCGGTGGCGAATCAGTTGTTCAATCGCATTACGTTCTTTTTGCTCATTGTGATAACCGTTGCCAATGAGCAGGAAGTTGCCAGTGCTGGAGGCGACCTGTTCAACCGCTTTTACCATGGCGCCAAAAAAAGGGTCAGAGACATCTCCGACCACCAGACCGACCGTTTCCGTCGACTGCTGCGCCAGCGCTCGGGCATTGGCGTTGGGGTGATAGCTCAGACTCTCCATGGCGGTCTGGACCGCCAGCCGTGAGGCTTCGCTGGCTTTTGGGGAGTCGTTAATTACGCGAGAGACTGTAGCGACAGAGACACCTGCAAGCCGGGCTACATCTTTTATTGTCGCCATTGAGCACCTTCATTTAGGGGTAAGCGTTTACACACCCAGTTATGTTACGGGAATGCGCTGGCTAATCAAGGTTGTCGCCAGGGCACTTTCCGCAAACGTGAACTGACGCGGCGAAATGACGTGAAAACGTTACATGGAAAATATATCCGGAAATATACAGTTCGAACCTTTAGTTACACTTTGCGAAAGGCTGTTTCTATTGTCTGCTGGAGGAGCATTTGGCCGGATTGCTACAGTAGCAATCCCAGAGGTATTGATAGGTGAAGTCAACCTGAGGGTTGAACACTTGAATTACACCAACCTGCGCAGATGTGCAGGTTTTTTTTTGCCATTAAGTCAATGTGTAACAAGCTGGATGATTAGAAACACCTCGTTGCACTTAGGCTCATTCGCTTGCTTTTTACTGCTGGCGAGCTAACGCGCCGCCAGCCACAATCAAGATCCCAGAGGTATTGATTGGTGATTATTTCGGTACGCATTTCGTACTTAATTTCTTGCACCAACCTGCGCGGATGCGCAGGTTTTTTTTCGCCCGCATTTCGCCGCCCCCCACTTCTCGTGTAATCTGCCACAATTTATTCATAACCTGTCGAATTGACTAACAAAAGGAGTTGAAATGTTATTTGGCTTTTTTCGTGGCCTCTTTCGCGTCCTGTTCCGTGTGCGACTCACGGGCAATACACAGGCGTTGCACGGCGAGCGCGTGCTGATTGTCCCCAACCATGTCTCCTTTATCGATGGGATTTTGCTGGCGCTCTTTCTTCCTGTTCGCCCGGTCTTTGCGGTTTATACCTCCATTAGCCAGCAGTGGTACATGCGCTGGCTTAAACCGATCATCGATTTTGTGCCGCTGGATCCGACGAAGCCGATGTCCGTCAAACACCTTGTCCGCCTGATTGGCGAAGGGCGTCCGGTAGTGATTTTCCCGGAAGGGCGCATTTCGGTGTCCGGCTCGCTGATGAAAATCTACGATGGTGCGGGGTTTGTGGCGGCGAAGTCGGCGGCAACCGTCGTACCGCTGCGTATAGAGGGGGCGGAGCTGACCTTTTTCAGCCGTCTGAAAGGGCTGGTTAAACAGCGGTTATTCCCACAGATTCATCTGCATGTTCTGCCGCCAACGCAACTGCCAATGCCGGAAGCGCCGCGCGCCCGCGACCGCCGTAAGATTGCCGGTGAGATGCTGCATCAGATTATGATGGAAGCCCGCATGGCGGTGCGTCCGCGCGAAACCTTATTCGACGCCTTCCTTGCCGCACAATATCGTTACGGCGCAGGCAAGCACTGCGTAGAAGACATTAATTTCACCCCGGACACTTACCGTAAGCTGCTGACCAAGACACTGTTTGTCGCCCGTATTCTCGACAAATACACGGCACAGGGTGAGAAAATCGGCCTGATGTTGCCGAACGCCGGTATCAGCGCCGCGGTGATTTTTGGCGCCATCGCCCGCGGGCGCGTTCCGGCGATGATGAACTACACCGCCGGTGTTAAAGGGCTGACCAGCGCCATTACCGCAGCGGAAATCAAAACGGTATTTACCTCACGTACCTTTATGGACAAAGGGAAGCTCTGGCATCTGCCGGAACAGCTAACCCAGGTGCGCTGGGTCTATCTGGAAGATTTAAAAGGCAGCGTCACGCTGGAAGATAAGCTGTGGATCTTTAGCCGCGTGCTGATGCCACGTCTGGCGCAGGTGCCGCAAAAACCCGAAGATGCGGCGATCATACTTTTTACCTCCGGTTCTGAGGGCAATCCGAAAGGGGTTGTCCATAGTCATAAAAGTATTCTGGCGAACGTCGAGCAAATCCGCACCATTGCCGATTTCACCGCCAATGATCGCTTTATGTCGGCGCTGCCGCTGTTCCACTCTTTTGGTCTGACGGTGGGGCTGTTTACGCCGCTGTTGACCGGGGCAGAAGTGTTCCTCTACCCAAGCCCGCTGCACTATCGCATTGTGCCGGAGCTGGTGTACGACCGGAACTGTACCGTGCTGTTCGGCACATCGACATTCCTGGGGAATTACGCCCGCTTCGCCAATCCGTATGACTTTTTCCGCCTGCGTTATGTGGTAGCAGGGGCTGAAAAGCTCCAGGACAGCACCCGTCAGCTTTGGCAGGACAAATTTGGTCTGCGCATTCTGGAGGGCTACGGGGTAACAGAGTGCGCGCCAGTGGTGTCAATCAACGTGCCGATGGCGGCGAAGCCCGGTACCGTTGGGCGTATTCTGCCCGGTATGGACGCGCGCCTGCTTGAAGTGCCGGGTATTGATGACGGTGGCCGGCTGCAACTGAAAGGACCGAACATCATGAACGGTTATCTGCGCGTGGAGAACCCCGGCGTGCTGGAAGCGCCTGCGGCAGAAAATGCCCAGGGTGAGCTGGAAAGCGGCTGGTATGACACGGGCGATATTGTGCGCTTTGATGAGCAAGGCTTCGTGCAGATTCAGGGCCGTGCCAAACGCTTTGCCAAAATTGCCGGTGAGATGATTTCGCTGGAGATGGTGGAGCAACTGGCGCTGGCGGTATCGCCTGAGAAGATGCATGCCACAGCGATCAAATCCGACGCCAGCAAAGGCGAGGCGCTGGTCCTGTTCACCACCGATGAACAACTGACGCGCGAGAAACTCCAGCAGCAGGCGCGTGCGCAAGGTGTGCCGGAACTGGCGGTTCCGCGCGATATACGCTTCCTCAAACAGTTGCCGTTACTGGGCAGCGGGAAGCCTGACTTTGTGACGTTAAAAGGCATGGTTGAAGAGGCGGAAACCCAAAATGCATGAGTCAGTACCCACTAACACTTCACTGTGGTCGAAGGGGATGAAAGCGGTCATTGTCGCCCAGTTCCTGTCGGCCTTTGGTGATAATGCGCTGCTGTTTGCCACCCTGGCGCTGTTGAAAGCGGAGTTCTACCCCGACTGGAGTCAACCGATCCTGCAGATGGTGTTTGTGGGCGCTTACATCCTTTTTGCCCCCTTTGTCGGGCAGATCGCTGACAGCTTCCCCAAAGGACGCGTGATGATGGTCGCCAACGGCCTCAAGCTGTTGGGGGCGGCCAGCATTTGCATCGGCATCAACCCTTTCATCGGCTATACCCTGGTGGGCGTGGGAGCGGCGGCCTATTCCCCGGCGAAATACGGTATCCTGGGTGAACTGACAACCGGTGACAAACTGGTCAAAGCGAACGGACTGATGGAGTCCTCAACGATTGCCGCGATCCTGTTGGGTTCCATGGCGGGCGGTATTCTGGCTGACTGGCACGTGCTGGCTTCGCTGGGCGTCTGTGCGCTGGTCTACGCAGGCGCGGTGGCGGCAAACCTGATGATTCCACGCCTGGCGGCTGCGCGTCCGGGGCAGTCCTGGCGTTTCACCCCGATGACGCGCAGTTTTTTCTCTGCCTGTTCATTGTTGTGGCGCAATGGCGAGACGCGTTTTTCACTGGTTGGTACCAGCCTGTTCTGGGGCGCGGGTGTAACGCTGCGTTTTCTGCTGGTACTGTGGGTGCCCGTTGCGCTGGGCATTACGGATAACGCCACGCCGACTTATCTCAATGCCATGGTGGCGGTGGGCATTGTGGTGGGGGCCGGGCTTGCCGCAAAACTGGTTACGCTTGAGACGGTGGCGCGTTGTATGCCTGCCGGGATTTTGATTGGCGTGGCAGTAACCTTCTTTTCGTTACAACATGCAGTACTTCCGGCTTATGGAATCTTAATGCTTATCGGCATGCTGGGTGGTTTTTTCGTGGTGCCACTTAATGCGGTGTTGCAGGAGCGGGGTAAGCGTTCTGTTGGCGCAGGAAACGCTATTGCGGTACAGAATCTCGGCGAGAACACCGCCATGCTGTTGATGCTGGGACTCTACTCCCTGGCGGTCAAAGTGGGTGTGCCGGTGGTTGGTGTCGGTGTCGGGTTCGGCGTACTGTTTGCGCTGGCAATTGCGGCACTGTGGATTTGGCAACGCCGCCGCTAAGAGACAGGCCGGGTTACCCGGCCTGATTCATATTAGGGTGCCGGGTAGGTATAGACCTGATGCACCGCTTCAATTTCGGCGAGCACCTCTTCGCTGAGCGTAAGATGCAGACTTTCCACATTCGTTTTTAGCTGTTCCATTGTTGTTGCGCCCAGAAGGGTGCTGGCAACGAACGGCTGACGACGCACAAATGCCAGCGCCATCTGCGCCGGATCCAGATTGTGGCGTTTGGCGATATCCACGTAGGCAGCAACCGCTTTTTGCGCCTGCTCGCCACTGTAACGGGTAAAGCGGCTGAACAGGGTGTTGCGGGCACCTGCGGGTTTCGCACCGTTCAGGTATTTCCCGGTGAGGGTGCCGAACGCCAGGCAGGAGTAAGCCAGCAGCTCAACCCCTTCATATTGCGTCACCTCAGCCAGACCCACTTCATAGCTACGGTTAAGCAGGCTGTAGGGGTTTTGAATGGTGACGATGCGCGGTAGTTCATGTTTTTCCGCCAGTTGCAGATAGCGCATCACGCCAAAGGCCGTTTCATTCGACACGCCGATATAGCGAATTTTGCCCGCGCGCTGGAACTCGGTCAGCGCCTCCAGCGTTTCCAGTAGCGTGACGACAGGGGCAGATTCCGTCCACTTATAGCCCAGTGTGCCAAAACAGTTGGTAGGACGCTGCGGCCAGTGCACCTGATAGAGATCGAGATGATCGGTTTGCAGGCGTTTCAGGCTCGCTTCAAGCGCGAGGCGGATATTTTTACGATCCAGCGCCTGGTTTGGTCGAATGCTATTGTCATTATTGCGCGAGGGGCCGCTAACCTTCGAGGCGAGGACCACTTTCTCACGATTGCCGCGCTTCGCCAGCCAGTTACCGACATAGGTCTCCGTCAGCCCTTGTGTTTCCGGGCGCGGCGGGACGGGATACATCTCTGCGACATCAATCAGGTTGATCCCCTGGCTGATGGCGTAATCAAGCTGTGCGTGGGCGTCGGCTTCGCTGTTCTGTTCACCAAACGTCATTGTGCCCAGCCCCAGGGTACTTATCTCAAGTGAACTGTGGGGGATACGGTGATAGTGCATAGCCGGCTTCCTTTAACTTACTTTACTGCGTCAGTTGTCCTGACAAAGGAATATAAACATGGCAGAGGGCGGAACAAAGGGAAAGAGGGGAGACCAAAAAAGGTCAGCAGGTGACTGACCTTTTTAAAGATTTTTAGCGCTCGAGGATCTGAGAAACATCATCACGGTTGATCTGCATCTTATTGCCTTGCTGGTCATGGTAACTAACCAGGCCGGTTTCATCGTCAATTTCTGGCTTACCGTCAGTCAGGATCATCCTGCCATCTTTGGTTGCCATAACGTAATCACTACTACAACCTGAAACTGCAAATGCCAATCCAACTGCAGAGATAATCACTGCCCATTTTTTCATCGTTCTGTCCTCATTTGGCTCGTGTCTCACATCATTCTAGTAATAACCTGATGTATCAGTGCAAAAAAGGGGGAAAATCTTAAAGTGTGGGCAGGGACAAAAAGACGGGGAAAATAGCTTCCCCTTGCGGGGAAGCCTTGTATTACGACGGGTTTTTTTTACCGCGCATCAAGTTGAGCGTCTCAACTGTGATAGAGAAGAACATCGCGAAGTAGATATACCCTTTCGGTACATGAATCGAGACGCTTTCCAGAATCAGGGTAAAGCCCACCAGAATCAGGAAGGATAACGCCAGCATTTTCACCGAAGGATGGCGATTCACAAATTCACCAATAGGGCGTGCGGCAAACATCATCACGCCAACCGAAATCACCACTGCCGCCATCATAATAAACAGATGGTCGGACAGGCCAACCGCAGTAATGACGGAATCGAGACTGAAAATAATGTCCAGCAGCATAATCTGTACGATTGCACCGAGGAACGAGTGAACATTGGTTTTCAGATCCTCTTCATCACCTTCGATCGTTTCGTGGATCTCTTTACTGGCTTTCCAGATTAAGAACACACCGCCACAAAACAGGATCAGATCGCGCGCAGATACCGCATGATCCAATACGCTAAACAGCGGGGTGGTCAGTTTTGTCAGCCAGGCGATTGAAGCCAGCAGCAGCAATCGCATGACCATCGCGGCAGCCAGACCGAGCCTTCGGGCGTGGTTACGCTGCGCGGTGGGCAGCTTCGCCACAACCAGTGAGAGGAAAATAATATTGTCGATCCCAAGCACAATCTCCAACAGCGTTAGCGTGCCAAGGGCAAGCCAGGCATTGGGATCGGTAATCCATGCAAATAACATCTATAAAGTCCTGCCAAAAAAGAAAGGCTGATTATAAGCGCCAGCCGCGCGGAGGTAAAAGTTAATCCCCTGGCACCAGGAAATGGCGGGCGAGCAGCGCGCCGGTGAAATTCTTTTTCAGATAGAAACCACGCGGCAGCGTCAGGATAGGTTCTCCATGTGCGCCGACGGCTTCGGTCAGCGCTTTGCTGTTTGCCGCTTTCGGGCGTAACTGCAACACCTCCCCGTGACGCGCTGTAATACGCTCAACCTGGCCAAGCACAATCAAGTCCATCAACTCTTCCCAGTCCATGCGCAACTGGGTTTCTTCCTCTTCACTGGGACTCCAGAGCAGCGGCGAGCCTACGCGGCGCTCGGCAAGGGGAATGTCGCGCGAACCTTCGATGGGGATCCATAACACGCGGCGCAATTTATGACGTACATGACTGGTTTCCCACACCACCCCTGTATTGCCTGTTAGCGGGGCGACGCAGACAAACGTCGTCTCCAGCGGCCGGCCCGCGCTATCGATGGGGATCGTTTTCAGCTCTACGCCCAGCGCTGCGAAATCCTGCTCCGGTTTACTGCCTGCACTGGCGCCGAGCCACTGCTCCAGCAGGATACCCGTCCAGCCTTTATCGCGTTTAAGATCGCGAGGAATGGGCAATCCGGCAAGCCGGGCAAGTTCGCCCAGGGTGTAGCCTGCGAGATGTTGCGCCTGGGTAAGCAACTGAATTTCAGACTCAGGAGACGTTAGTAAAGGTTGTATGGCGGACATGCTAAAACCTTGATTAAAAAATGAACTGCAATTATGCACACCGTCGCTGGCTGCGATCTTTTTCCACCCGTCCTGGTAAAAGGACTGATTCATAAGATAATTTTCCGTGAAAAAGGTGGTGTTGCGCAACTCGCTACGCGGTTGTTCAAATCTGGTCACTGACAATGAACAGGATCTTACACCATGTTATCCACAGAAAAATGGGATAACTGGGTAAAAGTGTCACTACTGTTTCGATTTACAGCCTTGACGTGCGACGAAAATCGAATTTCTGCACAAAATGTGCCTAAGTTATTGGCATAATCTGTGGATAAAAACGACGTTGTTCGATCTTTCATCAGTACAAGGATCACTATAGTGACGATCATCACATTATGTGATGCAAATACAGAAATAAACCTATTAACTCAATGAATTTAAGGTAATTATTCACTGGGTCGATTATTTGCATATTCAGACTACTCCGGGTTTTCCAATGTTAAATCTCCGGTTCTTCACAAGTCTATCCACAGAAAAGGTGAATAAAACCGGGCAGGCGAGGGGACGTCTGTTTATAACTTTGCCGATAATTGTGAGTTATTCAAATGTTATCCGTTTGTTCCGTCGTAATTGAGTGGTTTACCGTTTTCCACGAGTGTGAAACAATCGATTAATTCAGGTTTATTTTGAGGTAGTCCGGTGATTGATGACGATGGCTACCGCCCAAATGTGGGTATCGTAATCTGTAATCGACAGGGCCAGGTCATGTGGGCCAGACGCTTCGGGCAGCACTCCTGGCAGTTTCCCCAGGGGGGAATCAACCCAGGTGAGTCTCCGGAGCAGGCGATGTTCAGGGAGCTGTTCGAGGAAGTAGGCTTAAATCGTAAAGATGTTCGAATCCTTGCTTCTACCCGTAACTGGTTGCGTTACAAGTTACCGAAACGTTTGGTGCGTTGGGATACAAAGCCGGTCTGTATCGGCCAGAAACAAAAATGGTTTCTTCTGCAATTGGTCAGCAGTGATGCTGATGTCAATATGCAAACCAGTAGTACCCCTGAGTTTGATGGCTGGCGCTGGGTGAGCTACTGGTATCCTGTTCGTCAGGTAGTGTCGTTCAAACGCGATGTCTACCGACGGGTGATGAAAGAGTTTGCAGGGGCCGTGATGGCGCTTCAGGAGATTCCGCCTAAGCCACAAAGTGCACCTGCCTGGCGACGTAAAAGAGGTTAAGCCACGCACATTATGCTCACCCGCTTGCGAGAAATCGTTGAAAAAGTTGCCAGCGCGCCGCGACTGAACGAAGCGCTGGAAATACTGGTCACAGATATTTGCGAGGCGATGGAGACGGAAGTTTGCTCCGTCTACCTCGCAGACCATGACCGGCGTTGTTATTACTTAATGGCGACTCGCGGTTTAAAAAAGCCGCGCGGGCGTACGGTCACTCTCGCGTTTGATCAAGGTATCGTCGGCCTGGTAGGCAGGCTGGCGGAACCTATTAACCTTGCTGATGCGCAAAAACACCCCAGTTTTAAATACATCCCTGCCGTAAAAGAAGAGCGTTTTCGCGCTTTTCTCGGCGTGCCGATTATTCAGCGTCGTCAGCTTCTCGGTGTTCTGGTTGTTCAGCAACGTGAACTGCGCCAGTACGATGAAAGCGAAGAGTCCTTCCTGGTGACGCTGGCTACCCAAATGGCGGCCATTCTCTCTCAGTCGCAGCTAACCGCGCTGTTTGGTCAGTATCGCCAGACGCGTATTCGCGCGCTTCCTGCGTCATCCGGCGTGGCCATTGCCGAAGGCTGGATGGATGAAACGCTGCCGTTGATGGAACAGGTTTATGAAGCCTCGACCCTCAACACAACGCTTGAAAGGGAAAGGCTGACCAGCGCGCTGGAAGAGGCGGCGGGTGAGTTTCGTCGTTATAGCAAGCGCTTTTCTGCTGGGGCGCAAAAAGAGACGGCGGCGATTTTCGATCTTTACTCGCATCTGCTTTCCGATGCGCGTCTGCGCCGTGAGCTGTTTGCCGAGGTAGATAAAGGTCTGGTCGCTGAATGGGCGGTCAAAACGGTTATTGAACGATTCGCCGAGCAGTTTGCGGCATTGAGTGACGGTTATCTGAAAGAACGCTCTGGCGATTTACGCACGCTCGGCCAGCGCTTGCTGTTCCATCTCGATGATAATATTCAAGGCCCCAATACCTGGCCGGAACGCTTTATTCTTGTTGCCGATGAATTATCTGCGACAACGCTGGCGGAGCTTCCGCATGACAGGCTCGCGGGTGTTGTAGTCCGCGATGGCGCATCCAACTCCCATGCGGCAATCATGGTTCGTGCGCTCGGGATCCCGACGGTTATGGGGGCGGATATTCAGCCTTCTGTGCTGCATCGTCGCACGCTGGTGGTGGACGGCTATCGCGGTGAGCTGCTGGTGGATCCAGAGCCCGTTCTGTTGCAGGAATACCAGCGACTTATCACCGAAGAGAATGAATTAACCCGGCTTGCCGAAGATGATGTGAACCTCGCCGCGCAGCTTAAAAGCGGTGAGCGCATCAGGGTGATGCTCAACGCGGGGCTCAGTCCGGAGCATGAAGAGAAGCTCGGTAGTCGTATTGACGGCATCGGGCTTTATCGCACCGAAATTCCCTTTATGTTGCAAAGTGGTTTCCCGTCGGAGGAAGAGCAGGTCGCACAGTACCAAGGCATGCTGCAGATGTTTAACGATAAGCCGGTGACCCTGCGTACGCTGGATATCGGCGCGGATAAACAGTTGCCGTATATGCCGATAAGCGAAGAGAACCCGTGCCTGGGCTGGCGTGGCATCCGGATTACGCTCGATCAGCCGGAAATCTTCCTTGTGCAGGTGCGCGCAATGCTGCGTGCGAACGCGGCTACCGGAAATCTCAGCATCCTGCTGCCGATGATCACCAGCATTGATGAGGTGGATGAAGCAAAACGGCTGATTGAACGTGCCGGGCGTGAAGTCGAAGAGATGATTGGTTACGCCATTCCGAAACCGCGTATTGGCGTGATGATTGAAGTACCATCAATGGTGTTTATGCTCTCGCACCTGGCGAATCGGGTCGACTTTATCTCTATCGGCACTAATGACCTTACTCAGTATATTCTGGCGGTTGATCGTAACAATACGCGTGTGGCCAGTATGTATGACAGCCTGCATCCTGCCGTGTTGCGCGCGCTGGCGATGATTGCCAGAGAAGCCGAACAGGCGGGCGTCGATCTGCGTCTGTGCGGTGAAATGGCGGGAGATCCCATGTGTGTGGCGGTGCTGATTGGCCTTGGCTTTAGCCATCTGTCGATGAACGGTAAGTCGGTAGCGCGTATTAAATATCTGCTACGGCGTATTGATTTTGCTGAGGCGCAAACGCTGGCCAACCGTACGCTTGAGGCGCAACTGGCGACCGAAGTACGACATCAGGTCGCGGCATTTATGGAGCGACGCGGTCTGGGTGGTCTTATTCGCGGTGGGTTGTAGACGTAAGATTCCCGGAGTACTGATAACTCTGTGGCGCGCTGGGGAAGCCAACGCACCTGCGGCGTAAAGGATGACGGGTATACATATCTTTTACAACTTCGCCGCATCCAGCCTGACCTCCTTATGCTATCATTCGCGCCTTTGGAGCGCCCGCCAGAACGGGCGCGCATCTATACCGCTGTCCACTTTCGGCGGAATAACAACATGTTGTGGTGACAGATGAATAGTGGCTATCTGCGTTTTCCTGAATTTGATCCAGTAATTTTTTCCATTGGGCCGGTTTCTCTTCACTGGTACGGGTTGATGTACCTTGTTGGCTTTGTCTTTGCCATGTGGCTCGCAACCCGTCGTGCTGGCCGTCCTGGCAGTGGCTGGACGAAAAATGAAGTTGAAAATCTGCTCTACGCAGGCTTTCTTGGGGTGTTCCTGGGCGGGCGTATTGGCTACGTTCTGTTCTATAACTTCCCGATCTTCCTCAACGATCCGCTGTATTTATTCCGCGTCTGGGACGGCGGCATGTCTTTCCACGGCGGCTTGATCGGCGTTATCGTTGTGATGATCGTCTTTGCCAAACGCACCAAACGTAACTTTTTCCAGGTTGCAGATTTTATTGCCCCGCTGATTCCTTTTGGTCTGGGTGCCGGACGTCTGGGTAACTTTATCAACGGCGAACTGTGGGGCCGTGTCGATCCGAGCTTCCCGCTGGCAATGCTCTTCCCGGGGTCGCGCGCAGAAGATGCCGCATTACTGCCGTCTCATCCGCAGTGGCAATCCATTTTTGACACTTACGGCGTTCTGCCTCGTCATCCTTCCCAGTTGTATGAGCTGGTGCTGGAAGGCATCGTGTTATTCATTATCCTGAATCTCTATATCCGCAAACCTCGCCCGATGGGTGCTGTGTCTGGCCTGTTCCTGATTGGCTATGGCGCGTTCCGTATCATCGTTGAGTTCTTCCGCCAGCCGGATGCACAATTTACGGGGACGTGGGTGCAATACATCAGCATGGGGCAGATCCTCTCCATCCCGATGATTGTTGCGGGTATTATCATGATGGTTTGGGCGTATCGTCGTCGTGCGCCGCAACACGTTTCCTGAGGAACCATGAAACAGTATTTAGAACTGATGCAAAAGGTGCTCAATGAGGGCACCCCGAAAAACGACCGTACAGGGACGGGCACGCTCTCTATTTTTGGCCATCAGATGCGCTTTAATCTGCAGGACGGTTTTCCGCTGGTGACCACCAAGCGTTGCCATTTGCGCTCCATTATTCATGAGCTGCTGTGGTTCCTGCAGGGCGATACCAATATCGCTTACCTGAAAGAGAACAAGGTCTCTATCTGGGATGAATGGGCTGATGAGCAGGGCAACCTCGGGCCGGTTTATGGCAAACAGTGGCGTGCCTGGCCAACGCCGGATGGCCGTCATATTGACCAGATCTCGACCGTACTGAACCAGTTGAAAAACGATCCGGATTCGCGCCGTATCATCGTGTCAGCCTGGAACGTGGGCGAACTGGATAAAATGGCTCTTGCGCCGTGCCACGCGTTTTTCCAATTCTATGTCGCGGATGGCAAGCTCTCCTGCCAGCTCTACCAGCGCTCTTGCGATATCTTCCTTGGTCTGCCTTTTAATATCGCCAGCTACGCATTACTGGTGCATATGATGGCGCAACAGTGTGACCTGGAACCTGGGGATTTTGTCTGGACCGGTGGCGATACTCACCTGTACAGCAACCACCTGGAGCAAACGCGCCTGCAACTAAGCCGCGAACCGCGTGCGCTGCCCACGCTCAAAATCAAGCGTAAACCCGCATCGCTGTTTGATTACCGCTTCGATGATTTTGAAATCGAAGGCTACGATCCGCACCCGGCGATTAAAGCCCCGGTCGCTATCTGACCGAACGCAGCATCGCATAACCGGCGCCACAGAGCGCCGGTTTTTTTATCCTCATTACGTATTCTTCGGCATATCTTCCAGACCGTTTGTAACCCGCTGCAAACCCGCCAGTTTGTTTCGTGACGTCTCGTAAAACGGGCGCTGGCCGCTCGCCATTATGACGATGCTGCGCCAGACTGCCGCCATGAAAAACGAACACGGATTTACTCTGATTGAGACGATGGTTGCGGTGGTGCTGATCGTTATTCTGAGCGGCATCGGGATTACCGGCTGGCGTACCTGGCAGGCCCAGCAGCGCTTATGGCAAACCGCGTTACAGGTACGGCATTTCCTGGAGATGCTGCGCGATGATGCCAACTGGCATAACCAGGAGCGGCTTATTCTGGCATCTCGTTCTGAGGATGTCTGGTGCCTGCATACCCAGGAGCTGCAAACAGGCTGCTCGATCGATTCCCCGTATCTTATTCGCCCTGTGTGGCCTGAGGTTAACCTCGTGGAAATTACACCTTCATTAGGTTTCTATGGCCTGCGTAATACGGCATGGGGAGGGCATATTCGGGTCGCAAGTGATGCGGGTGAGTGGCGGATCGTGGTGTCGGGCTGGGGGAGGATACGGATGTGTCAACGTGCGGCGGACGAATCATGTTAGACCGGCAACAGGGGTTTTCCTTGCTGGAGACCTTACTGGCGATGGCGATAGGGAGCGTTATTCTGCTGGCGGCGGCGCGCTTTCTTCCCGCGTTACAGTCTGCTGTGCTGCAACAGACTCGTCATCAGATGCTTGAAGATGAACTCTGGCAGCGCCTGTATACCGTTGCCAGGCACATTCAGCGTGCCGGATATTGCAACGGTGAATGTGTGGGGCAAGCGTTGACTATCGGGCGTAATGGGAGTTGCGTGGTGGTGCAATGGGATGCTAACAGCAACGGACGATGGGAAACATCGCCAGCCAGCGATGCCGACCAGACGGGGTTTCGTCTGCAAAACGGCGTGCTGGAAACCTTGCGCGGCGCAACATCCTGCGAGGGAAAGGGCTGGGATAAAATGACGGATCCCAATACGGTAGATATCACCCTGTTTACGGTAACCCGGCAGCAAATCACTGGCTTTGCGCCTGTCTTTACCATCAGTCTTGCAGGCCAAATCAAAGAGCAGAACACGCAACATATTTCGGCTGCCTTTAGCGTGAGTGGTTTTAACTTGTGAACCGTGAGCGCGGGATGTCTTCACTGGCACTGGTGCTGCTTATGCTCATACTCGGTAGCCTGATGCTTAATGGGTTAAACCAGCAATTGAAGCCCCATATACGCCGGGTGAGCACGGAGAGCGAGCACCTTCGCCAGTATGCGCAGGTGCAGTCGGCGATGATGTGGGCGCAAAGGCACCCGTGGCTCAGGGAGCCCGCGTTGCAATGTCTGCAACACCCAACTGAACCCTGGCAGGCATGCCTGCGTGTGCTCACAGACCAGGCCGTGTTATTAACCGTGGGAAGTGGCAAACAGCGTTTATGGCGAGGCGGGCATGTTGAGCGTAACAATGTGGTGTTTTCCGCACACGGCTGGAGTGATTTTTGCCCAAGTAAGGAAACGGCGCTATGTCAGATTCCATAAGACAGCGCGGATTTAGCCTGCCCGAAGTGCTGCTGGCTATGGTTTTGCTGGTGATGGTGGTTACCGCGCTGGGAGGCTATCATCGGGCGCTTGCCTCCGGTTTTCACGCATGGAGCCAGTACCGACTTTTGTGGCGCCACGCCTGGCAGCAGGCGCAAATGTATCCGCCGCCGCTACCCGCAGGGTGGCAGGTACAGAAGGAGCAGACAAGCGACCAGGGATGTGTCAGCATCAGGGTTATTATCATTTCGCCAGTGGGCAGAAAAGGGCAAATGACGCGAACATTTTGCCCAAACAGCCAGTAGTCAGGAGCACGTATGCTAAGGGTTTATCACTCCAATCATTTGGATGTGCTGGAAGCATTGATGGAGTTTATCGTTGAACGCGACCACCTCAGCGATCCTTTTGAACCCGAAGTGGTGCTGGTTCAGAGCACGGGTATGGCGCAATGGCTGCAAATGACGCTGGCGCAGAAGTTTGGCATTGCCGCCAATATCGACTTTCCGCTCCCTGCCAGTTTTATCTGGGATATGTTTGTGCGTGTCCTGCCGGACATCCCAAAAGAGAGCGCATTTAATAAACAGAGTATGAGCTGGAAACTGATGTCGCTGCTACCAGAGATGCTGGAGCAGGACGAATTTGTTATGTTGCGCCACTATCTGAGCGATGACGACGACAAGCGCAAGCTGTTTCAGCTTTCCTCCCGTATTGCGGATCTTTTCGATCAATACCTTGTCTATCGTTGGGAGTGGCTCACCCTCTGGGAAGCCGGGAAAAAAGTGGATGGCCTTGATGAGGCGCAAATCTGGCAGGCGCCGCTATGGCGTCGTCTGGTGGAGCATACAGCCGAGCTTGGACAGCCGCACTGGCACCGTGCCAATCTTTATCAGCGCTTTATCAATGTGCTTGAATCGGCTGAGCAGTGCCCGCCTGGGTTACCGTCGCGTGTATTTATATGTGGCATTTCAGCGCTGCCGCCAGTCTACCTACAGGCGTTACAGGCGCTGGGTAAGCATATTGATGTACACCTGCTCTTTACCAACCCTTGCCGCTACTACTGGGGTGATATTAAAGACCCGGCATTTTTAGCCAAACTGCTGACCCGCCAGCGCCGACATCATCGCGACGAGCGAACGCTCCCGCTTTTTCGTGATACGAGCGCTGTACAAGGCTTGTTTAACAGCGATGGTGAGCAAAATTTACCGAACCCACTGCTTGCCTCGTGGGGCAAACTGGGGCGCGATTATGTGCACCTGCTTGCCGGGCTGGAGAATTACCAGGACCTGGATGCGTTTGTTGATGTTACGCCGGGGCACATTCTGCAGAACCTGCAATACGACATGCTGGAACTGCAAAATAGCGCCGTCGCAGGAGTAAATGCCGAAGAGTACGAGCGCAGTGATAAAAAGCGCCTGCTTGAGCCCGATGACCGTAGTGTGACGGTTCATATCTGCCATAGCCCACAGCGGGAAGTTGAAGTATTACATGACAATCTGCTGGCGATGCTGGAGGCCGATCCGTCGCTAACGCCAAGAGACATTGTGGTGATGGTGGCTGATATCGACAGCTACAGTCCGTATATCCAGTCTGTTTTTGGTAGCGCTGTGGGTGAGCGTTACATTCCTTACGCCATTTCTGATCGCCGTGCACGTCAGGCGCATCCGGCGCTACAGGCATTTATTAGTTTGCTGTCGTTACCCGATAGCCGCTTTGTTTCGGAAGACGTACTGGCGCTGCTGGATGTCCCCGTGCTGGCGGCGCGTTTCAATATTGATGAAGAGGGATTGCGTTACCTGCGCCAGTGGGTCAATGAGTCGGGCATTCGCTGGGGAATGGATGACGATAATGTTCGTGAACTGGAACTCCCGGCGACCGGACAACATACCTGGCAATTTGGTTTAACCCGCATGCTGCTGGGATACGCGATGGAAAGTCGTCAGGGGGAATGGCAATCCATTCTGCCTTATGATGAATCCAGCGGGCTGATTGCTGAGCTGGTCGGTCATCTCGCTTCCTTGCTCATGCAGCTTAATACCTGGCGGCAGGGACTGGCGCAGGCGCGTCCGCTTGAAGAGTGGCTGCCGGTCTGTCGGGAGATGCTCAATGACTTTTTCCTGCCCGATCAGGACACAGAAGCCGCGCTGGCGCTCATCGAACAGCAGTGGCAGGCGATAATTGCACAGGGTATTGATGCAGCGTACGGCGAAGATATCCCACTTTCCGTCTTACGCGACGAACTGGCGCAGCGTCTCGATCAGGAGCGCATCAGCCAGCGCTTTCTGGCCGGTCCGGTGAATATCTGTACCCTGATGCCAATGCGTTCTATCCCTTTTAAAGTGGTATGCCTGTTGGGTATGAATGACGGCGTCTACCCGCGAACCCTTGCACCGCTGGGGTTCGATCTGATGAGCCATCAATCCCAGCGCGGCGACCGTAGCCGTCGTGATGATGACCGCTACCTGTTCCTTGAGGCATTGATTTCCGCGCAGGAAAAACTCTACATCAGCTATATCGGTCGCTCGATTCAGGATAACAGCGAACGTTTTGCGTCTGTGCTGGTGCAGGAGTTACTTGATTATATTGGGCAAAGCCACTGCCTGCCGGGTGATGAAGCGCTAAATTGCGATGAGAGTGAAAAGCGCGTTAAAGAACATATTTGCTATCTGCATCCTCGTATGCCGTTTGATGCTGCCAATTTCCGCCCTGGCGAATGGCAAAGTTTTGCCAGCGACTGGTTGCCCGCGGCAAGCCAACAGGGCACGGCGCACCCGGAATTTATTCAGCAACTTTCCCCGCTTGCGCTGGAATCGCTCACGCTTGAGCAACTGTTGCGTTTCTGGGCACACCCGGTACGCGCCTTCTTCCAGATGCGACTGCGCGTCAATTTCCGTCCGGAAGAGAGCGATATCCCCGATGCCGAACCTTTTATTCTGGAAGGGTTAAGTCGCTACCAGCTCAACCAGGAACTGCTCAATGCGCTGGTGGACCAACAGGACGTTGAAAAGCTTTTTCGTCACTATCGTGCGGCAGGAGCATTGCCCTATGGCGCGTTTGGCGAGATTATCTGGGAAGCCCAGCAGCTTGAAATGCAGGAGCTGGCAGACCGGGTGATCGCGCAGCGCCAGCCCGGTCAAAGCATGGAGGTCGATCTGGAATGCGCAGGCGTGCATCTGAGCGGATGGCTGGCGCATGTACAGCCCGATGGCCTGTTACGCTGGCGACCATCGAAACTCAGCGTTACCCAGGGCTTGCAACTTTGGCTTGAGCATCTTGTCTACTGTGCTAGCGGCGGGGTTGGGGAGAGTCGTTTATTTGTCCGCAGTGGTGGCGAATGGCGTTTCCCTGCGATGAAGCCGGACGACGCATTGCAACATTTGGCGCTCATGATTGAAGGCTATCGCGAAGGGATGGCAAAACCATTGCTGCTGCTACCAGAAAGCGGTGGCGCATGGATAAAAGCCTGTTACGACGCAGCAATTGATGCCATGTTATCGGATGAGACAACGCTGCAAAAAGCGCAAAGTAAATTCTTGCAAGCGTATGAAGGCGGTTTGTTTTCAACCGGCGAAGGTGAAGATATCTGGTATCAGAGGCTGTGGAGAACCCTCACCCCTGAGCATTACCTGCAGATAACGACACTTTCGCAGCGTTACCTGTTACCGCTGTATCGATTTAATCAGTCCAAATGACTGTATAAAAATTGCGCAAATAAGAACCATCCTTTATTATGCGCGACGGGTCACGGACTGATATACCAAGAGTTCGGCATGCTGCCGACGCACGTTTTGCCCCGAACGTTTCAGCAAGGCTGGAAAGCGAGGGGATTGTTAATGATGAGGTTCGTGAATGCCCCGCAGCACCTGGTTAAAAGCTTTCGTTGTGTTCTTTGCCCTCTGGGCGTCGTACAGTCAGGCAGATAATGGTTGGCAGCCGATACAAGAAACTATCCGTAAGAGCGATAAAGATACCCGCCAGTATCAGGCGATTCGTCTCGACAACGGCATGGTAGTATTGCTGGTTTCCGATTCCCAGGCGGTAAAATCCCTTTCTGCACTTGTCGTCCCGGTAGGTTCCCTTGAAGACCCTGCCGCGCATCCCGGCCTTGCCCATTATCTTGAGCATATGTCTCTGATGGGCTCGAAAAAATACCCGCAGCCGGATAGCCTCTCCGAATTTCTGAAAATGCACGGTGGTAGCCATAACGCCAGCACCGCGCCCTATCGCACCGCGTTTTATCTGGAAGTGGAAAACAATGCGCTGGAAGGGGCCGTTGACCGACTGGCTGATGCGATTGCCGCACCGTTGCTTGAGAAAAAATATGCCGATCGCGAGCGTAACGCTGTCAATGCAGAGTTGACCATGGCGCGTACCCGTGACGGGATGCGTATGGCGCAGGTGAGCGCGGAGACCATCAACCCGGCGCACCCTGGCGCACGCTTCTCTGGTGGTAACCTCGAAACGCTGAGTGATAAGCCCGGTAGTCCGGTGCACGAAGCGCTGCTCGCGTTTCACGAAAAATACTATTCTGCCAATCTGATGAAAGCGGTGATTTACAGTAATCGCCCTTTGCCTGAGCTGGCGAAAATTGCGGTTGATACCTTTGGCCGGGTGCCGAATAAAAACATTGAACGTCCAGCTATCGATGTTCCGGTAGTTACCGATGCGCAAAAAGGCATCATTATTCACTATGTTCCGGCGGTGCCGCGCAAGGTGCTGCGCGTTGAATTTCGCATTGATAACAACACCGCGCAATTTCGTAGCAAAACGGATGAGCTGATCACCTATCTTATCGGTAACCGTAGCCCGGGAACGCTTTCTGACTGGCTGCAAAAACAGGGGCTGGCAGAAGGTATCCGGGCAGATTCTGACCCGGTCGTGAACGGAAATAGCGGTGTGCTGGCTATCTCTGCGACCCTGACGGATAAAGGCCAGGCCAACCGTGATAAGGTGGTGGCGGCTATTTTTAGCTATCTCACTATGCTGCGCGAGAAGGGCGTGGATAAACGCTATTTTGACGAACTGGCGCACATTCTGGATCTCGATTTTCGCTACCCGTCGATTACGCGTGATATGGGATACGTGGAATGGCTGGCGGACACTATGATCCGCGTGCCGGTGGCGCATACGCTGGATTCGGTAAATATTGCCGACCAGTACGACGCCAAAGCCGTGCAGGCACGTCTGGATGAAATGACGCCGCAAAATGCCCGTATCTGGTATATCAGCCCTACTGAGCCACATGACAAAACAGCATATTTTGTCGATGCGCCGTATCAGGTGAATAAAATCACCCCACAACTGTTTGCACAGTGGCAGCAGCAGTCGGCCGAAATTACGCTGAAAACTCCCGAACTTAATCCGTATATTCCGGATGACTTTACGCTGATCAAACCGGCGAAAGAGTACACTAATCCGGAGCTGATCGTTGACGAGCCAAATCTGCGGGTGGTCTACATGCCGAGCCGCTATTTCGCGAACGAACCGAAAGCGGATGTGAGCGTGGTGCTGCGTAATCCAAAAGCGATGGATAGCGCGAAAAACCAGGTAATGTTCGCCCTGAACGACTATCTGGCGGGGATCGCGCTGGACCAGTTAAGTAATCAGGCGGCGGCAGGCGGCATCAGTTTCTCGACCAATGCCAATAATGGTCTGATGCTCAACGCCAACGGGTATACCCAGCGTTTGCCACAGTTGTTCCAGGCGTTGCTGGCGGGATATTTCAGCTATACGCCGACCGCAGAGCAACTTGAACAGGCGAAATCCTGGTATGCGCAAATGATGGACTCCGCGGATAAAGGCAAAGCATTTGATCAGGCTATCATGCCAGTCCAGATGCTCTCTCAGGTGCCATACTTCCAGCGAGAAGACCGTCGTGCGCTGCTGCCGTCAATCACACTGGATGACATTCTTGCTTATCGTGATGCACTGAAAACCAATGCGCGTCCTGAATTTCTGGTGGTGGGGAACCTTACCGACCAGCAGGCTAAAGACCTGGCGCACGGCGTTCAGGAGCAATTGAGCGCGAAAGGCAGCGAATGGTGTCGCAACAAAGAGGTACTGATCGACAAACCGCAGTCGGTGATATTCGAAAAAGCAGGCAACAGCACCGATTCCGCGTTGGCCGCCGTGTTTGTTCCGTCAGGGGTCGATGAGTACACCAGCTCGGCTTATAGCGCAATGCTCGGGCAGATCATCCAGCCGTGGTTTTATAACCAATTGCGTACCGAAGAGCAGCTTGGTTATGCGGTTTTCGCCTTCCCAATGAGCATTGGACGTCAGTGGGGGATGGGTTTCTTATTACAGAGCAACAGCAAGCAGCCTGCCTGGTTGTGGGAGCGTTATAAGGCCTTCTTCCCCACCGCGGAAGCGAAGCTGCGTGCCATGAAGCCGGAAGAATTTGCGCAAATCCAACAAGGGGTTATCGCGCAAATCCAGCAGGCGCCGCAGACGCTGGGCGAAGAAGCCTCAAAACTCAGTAAAGATTTTGATCGGGGCAATATGCGCTTCGATTCACGTGATAAAGTAGTGGCTCAGATAAAACTGCTGACGCCGCAGAAACTTGCCGATTTCTTCCATCAGGCGGTGGTTGAGCCGCAGGGCATGGCGGTATTGTCACAGATTTCCGGAAGCCAAAGTGGGAAAGCGGAGTATGCGCAGCCCGAAGGGTGGAAAGTCTGGGACAGCGTCAGCGCGTTGCAGCAATCTTTACCCCTGATGAGCGAGAAAAATGAGTGAAACCGCTGAGACCCTTGATCCACTCCGCTTGCCGCTAACCGGCGAGCGCCTGATTGAAGCCTCTGCGGGCACCGGTAAGACCTTCACCATCGCCGCACTTTACCTGCGGCTGTTACTTGGTTTAGGCGGCAATGCCGCCTTTCCACGCCCTTTAAACGTCGAAGAGCTGTTGGTGGTGACCTTTACCGAGGCCGCCACCGAAGAACTTCGCGGTCGCATTCGCAGCAATATCCATGAACTTCGCATCGCCTGTTTGCGCGAAACAACAGACAACCCGTTATATGCCAGCCTGTTGCGCGAGATCACCGATAAGCAACAGGCCGCGCAGTGGCTAATGCTCGCTGAACGGCAGATGGATGAAGCGGCCGTCTTTACTATCCACGGCTTTTGCCAGCGCATGCTTAGCCTCAATGCCTTTGAATCCGGCATGCTGTTTGAACAGCAACTGATCGAAGACGAGTCACTGCTGCGCTACCAGGCCTGCGCAGACTTCTGGCGTCGCCACTGTTACCCCTTGCCGCGTGATCTGGCGCAGGTGGTTCACGAGTCGTGGAAAGGCCCGCATGATTTGCTCAAAGCCATCGACCGCTATTTGCAGGGTGAAGCGCCGCAAATCAAAGCCGCACCGCCAGCGGATGAAACGCTGGAGAGTCGCCATCAGAAAATCATTGAGCAGATCGATAGCGTTAAGCAGCAGTGGGTTGCCTCCGTGGACGAACTGGGGCCGCTAATTGAAGGCTCCGGGATCATGCGGCAAAAATTCAATCGTACCAACCAGGCCCGCTGGATCGAGAAGATCAGCGCCTGGGCCAATGAGACGACCTGTAGTTATCAGTTACCGGAAGCGCTGGAAAAGTTTGCGCAATCGTTCCTGCGTGAGCGGACCAAAGAGGGCGGTGTGGTACCGGAACATGCGGTTTTCGAGGCGATTGAAACCTTACTGAATGCACCGCTGACGCTCAACGATTTGATGCTAACCAGCGCGATGCGCGAAATCCGTGAAGCGGTGGCCAGAGAAAAGCGTCGCCGTGGCGAACTCGGTTTTGACGACATGTTGAGTCGGCTGGACAGCGCCTTGCAAAGCGCGAGTGGCGAGGCGCTGGCAACGGCGATCCGCACCCGTTTCCCGGTCGCCATGATTGATGAATTTCAGGATACCGACCCCCAGCAGTATCGTATTTTCCGTCGTATCTGGCACCACCAGCCGGAAAGCGGGCTACTTCTGATAGGCGATCCGAAACAGGCTATTTACGCGTTTCGTGGGGCCGATATTTTTACCTACATGAAAGCGCGCGATGAAGTAAACGCCCGCTATACGCTTGATACCAACTGGCGTTCCGCGCCGGGAATGGTGGAGAGTGTTAATCAGCTTTTCAGCCAGACCGACAACGCCTTTATGTTTCGGCAAATTCCTTTCCAGCCAGTGAAATCAGCGGCGAAGAACCAGTCGCTGCGGTTTACGATAAAAGGAGAAAAACAGCCAGCAATGGCGATGTGGCTGATGAAAAGCGAGGGTGTCGGCGTCGGGGATTATCAAACCTTTATGGCTGAACTCTGCGCGACGCAAATCCGCGACTGGCTGATAGCCGGGCAGAAGGGGGAGGCGTTGCTGCATGAGGGAAAAACGACTCGTCCTGTAAAAGCTTCTGATATTACCGTGCTGATTCGTAGCCGCCATGAGGCGTCACTGATTCGCGATGCGTTGGGTCTTCTTAATATTCCCTCGGTTTATCTTTCTAACCGTGACAGCGTGTTTGATACCCCGGAGGCGCAGGAGCTGCTCTGGCTATTACAGGCGGTGCTGGCGCCGGAACGTGAAAACACGTTACGTAGCGCACTGGCGACCTCCATGCTCGGTTTGAGTGCACTGGATATCGAAACGCTTAACCAGGACGAAGCCGCCTGGGATGCGATAGTAGAAGAGTTTGCTGGCTGGCGGGACAGGTGGCTTAAGCGCGGCGTTATGCCAATGCTGCGTGCATTGATGAGTGCGCGCCACGTGGCGGAAAACCTGCTGGCGACGCCGGGTGGCGAACGCCGTCTGACGGACATTTTGCACCTGAGTGAATTACTGCAGGAAGCAGGCACACAGGTAGAGAGCGAACATGCGCTGGTGCGTTGGCTGGCACAGCATATCGCCGAACCGGATGCGAATTCGTCGAGTGAACAGTTGCGTCTGGAAAGCGACAAACATCTGGTGAAAATCGTCACCATCCATAAATCGAAAGGGCTGGAATACCCGCTGGTCTGGCTGCCTTTTATCGCCAATTTCCGCGTTCAGGATCAGGCGTTTTACCACGACCGCACGTCGTTTGCGCCAGTGCTGGACCTCAGCAAAGCCGAGGAGAGCATAGAACTGGCGGAGACGGAACGCCTGGCGGAAGATCTGCGTCTGCTGTATGTGGCGCTGACGCGCTCGGTCTGGCATTGCAGTCTGGGAATTGCCCCTATTTCTCGTCGTCGCGGCGAGAAAACGGGTGACAGCGATTTCCATCTCAACGCATTGGGGCGGCTTATTCAGCAGGGACAACCTCGCGATGCGCAGGGGCTTCGGGCCTGCGTCGAGGCGCTGTGTAATGATAATATCGCCCTTTGTATGCCCGATGTGCCGGACAACGTTCGCTGGCAGGCGCCGCAAGACGTCGTGCAGGCGTTAACGGCCCGCCAGATGACGCGAACCGTACGTGATGACTGGCGCGTGACCAGCTATTCCGGGCTGCAACAGCGTGCGCATGGCATTGCGCAGGATTTATTGCCGCGTCTGGACCTTGATGCCGCCGGGGAGCGAGATCTGCTGGCTGAGCCAATGCTGACGCCGCATCAGTTCCCACGTGGCGCCTCGCCGGGGACGTTCTTACACAGCCTGTTTGAAGATCTGGATTTCACCCAGCCGATTGCCCCAGCCTGGGTGGCAGAGAAACTCCAGCGCGGCGGTTTTGAAGAGCACTGGCAGCCGGTTATTAGCGAATGGATCGACACGATCCTTCACGTTCCCCTGGCCGATACGGGGGCGTCGTTGCATCAGTTAACGGCAAAGGAAAAGCAGGTAGAGATGGAGTTCTATATCCCGATTGCCCAAAATCTGCGCGCCGGGACGCTCGATGCGCTGATACGCCAGTACGATCCATTGTCTGCCGGCTGTCCGCCGCTGGATTTTCGCGAGGTGCGCGGCATGCTTAAAGGGTTTATTGACCTGGTATTCCGCCACGAAGGGCGTTACTACCTGTTGGATTATAAATCGAACTGGCTGGGAGAATCCGCCGAGGCCTATACCCGCGAGGCAATGGCTGCCGCCATGCAATCTCACCGTTACGATTTGCAGTATCAGCTTTATACACTTGCCCTTCATCGTTACCTGCGCCACCGCATCGCCGGGTACGATTATGAGCACCACTTTGGTGGCGTTATTTACCTCTTCCTGCGTGGCGTCGAGGCCGATAATTCGCAGCAGGGGATCTTTACCACCCGGCCTGACGCGGCACTGATAAGCCAGATGGATGCCCTGTTTGCCGGGGAAACGCTGGAGGTGGCGCAATGAGACTGCGTACGTTACTGCAACACGCTGTAGAGCTAAAAATCTTGCGTCCGCTGGATGTGCAATTTGCCCTGGCCGTGGCCAGCGATGATGAACCGGCGGTAATGCTGGCAGCGGCAATGCTGAGCTTTGATGCCGGAGAAGGGCATGTCTGCCTGCCGCTTTCCCGTTTAGCGCCGGAAAACCTGCCCGCCAGAGCGCATCCGCTGTTGGCCTCTCTTTATGAAGAAGCCGGTTATCCGGCGGACTGGCGAAAAACGTTACTGGCCTCGCCTGCGGTGAGTGAGGGTGAGGTGGCAACGCCGATGATCCTCGTGGGTGAGCGACTGTATCTGAACCGTATGTGGTGCAACGAATGCAGTATTGCCGACTTTTTTGCCAGGGTTAATCAACCGTTGGAGGTAGATGAAAACCGTCTGCGGCAGGCGCTGGACGACCTGTTTCAGCCTTCGGATGACATTAACTGGCAGAAGGTGGCAGCGGCGGTTGCGCTTACCCGCCGCGTATCGGTGATCTCGGGCGGCCCTGGCACCGGGAAAACCACGACGGTGGCGAAGCTGCTTGCCGCGCTGGTGCAAATGGCTGATGGCGCACGCTGTCGCATTTGTCTTGCCGCACCAACCGGAAAAGCAGCCGCTCGCCTGACGGAATCTTTGGGAGCGGCGCTTCGCCAGTTGCCGTTGACTGACAAACAAAAGGCGACGCTACCTGATGAAGCCAGTACCCTGCATCGTCTTCTGGGCGCGCTGCCCGGTAGCCAACGGCTGCGTTATCACGCTGGCAATCCACTGCATCTGGATGTGCTGGTGGTGGATGAAGCTTCGATGATTGACCTGCCGATGATGTCGCGGCTGATTGATGCACTGCCGCAACATGCCCGGGTGATATTCCTCGGGGACCGAGACCAGTTGGCGTCCGTAGAAGCCGGTGCGGTACTTGGAGACATTTGCGCCTGGGTCAATAAAGGGTTTACGCCAGAGCGTGCCGCGCAGCTCTCGCGGATAACAGGAACAACCGTACCCGCAGGAGAAGGCACTTCGGCCAGTGCGCTACGTGACAGCCTGTGCCTGCTGCAAAAAAGTTACCGCTTCGGCAGCGATTCGGGTATCGGGCAACTGGCGGCGGCGGTTAACCGTGGTGATAAAACGGCGGCAAGCGCGGTGCTGAGCCAGGGCTTTAGCGATATCGAAAACAAGCACCTGCAAAGCGCAGAAGACTATCAGAGCATGATTGATGATGCGCTGGCAGGCTATGGTCATTTTCTTGGGCTGGTACGCGATGGCGCGCAGCCGCAAGAGGTCCTCGCCGCTTTTGGCGAATATCAACTGCTGTGCGCATTACGTGAAGGGCCATTTGGCGTGAGTGGGCTGAACGATCGTGTTGAGCAGGCTCTGGTCCGGCAGCGACGGATTACCCGCCCGGCGCATGCGCGCTGGTATCACGGCAGGCCGGTCATGATCACGCGTAATGACGCCTCGCTGGGGTTGTTTAACGGCGATATTGGGATTGCACTCGATCAGGGGCAGGGCATTCGGGTCTGGTTCCCGTTACCTGACGGTAGTCTGAAATCGGTACAGCCCAGTCGTTTACCGGAACATGATACCGCCTGGGCGATGACGGTGCATAAATCGCAGGGCTCGGAGTTTGATCATGCGGCACTGATTTTGCCAGGCCAGATTGTGCCAGTGGTAACAAGAGAGTTGGTTTATACCGCGATTACCCGTGCGAAAAAACGCCTGTCGCTGTATGCCGATGAACGCATACTGGCGCAGGCCATTGCCACGCGTACCGAACGGCGAAGCGGGCTGAATGCCATTTTTGAAACGCTTTAGAACATAGCCCTCACCCGGCGGTGAGGGCTATGGTGCAACTTAGCCCAAATCTGCCATCAGCACTTTTGAACGCCGCTGATAGTTGTACATCTCTTTTTTACTTTCCGGCAGGGAATCGATATCCACCGGGGTAAAGCCGCGTTCCTGGAACCAGTGGATGCTGCGGGTGGTGAGGACAAAGAGTTTGCTCAGACCCATCTGTCTCGCCTGGGCCGCAATGCGCTCAAGCAACACCTCGCCGCGCGATGAACTGCGATAGTCCGGATGTACCGCTACGCAGGCCATTTCGCCGATTTTTTCTTCCTGGAACGGATAGAGCGCCGCACAGGCGATGGTCAGATTATCGCGCTGAATGATGGTGAATTTATCGATCTCCATCTCCAGTTGTTCGCGCGAACGACGCACCAGAATACCTTGCTGCTCCAGTGGACGAATCAGCTCAAGAATGCCGCCGATATCGTTAATGGTGGCACGACGGATCTGTTCCGCGCTCTCCATCACAATCTGCGTACCGATACCGTCGCGAGAGAATAGCTCCTGCAATAAGGCGCCATCTTCCTGATAACTGATCAGGTGGCTGCGGCGAACGCCACTGCGACAGGCTTTCATCGCGCCACGCAGGAAACGTACTGTTCCGGAGTGGTAATCGCCTTGCTCTTCCAGCGATTCGACCCGCGACTGGGCTTCGTTCGGGAACATCTCGGAGACAATCTGTCCATCTTCGTTGTAGACACCCTGCGATGAACAAAAGCCAATCATCTTTTCTGCTTTCAGTTTGATGGCCAGTTGTGTCGCAATCTCTTCCGAGGTGAGGTTAAAGCTTTCGCCAGTGACAGACACCGCAACGGGGCCGAGCAGCACAATCGCGCCGCTGTCTAACTGACGGTGGATGGCTTCTTCATCGATACGACGGATACGTCCGCTATGGCAATAGTCAACGCCATCGTCCACGCCCAGCGGCTGGGCGATGATGAAGTTACCGCTCACCACGTTAATGTGCGCGCCCTGCAATGGCGTATTGTTCAGACTCATGGAGAGGCGAGCGGTAATATCCAGTTGCAGCAGACCGGCGGCCTGTTTCACCAGTTCAAGCGTTTTGGCATCGGTCACACGGGTATGTTTGTGATACACCGG
This sequence comes from Phytobacter sp. SCO41, assembly GCF_003073275.1. NCBI lineage: Bacteria > Pseudomonadati > Pseudomonadota > Gammaproteobacteria > Enterobacterales > Enterobacteriaceae > Phytobacter > Phytobacter sp. SCO41. Next base: position 1,053,453 of record NZ_CP027225.1, read on the forward strand.
TTCGTGATTATGCGCAGCAAGATTGGCATCAATCTGCGGACGTGCGCCATACACCACCACCAGGCGAATGCCGAGGCTGTGGAGTAAGCCTATGTCGCTGACAATGCTGGAAAAGTTTTCATGTTCAATGGCTTCGCCACCCAACATGATGACAAACGTTTTTCCCCGATGGGTATTAATATAGGGAACAGAATGGCGAAATCCCTGTACCAGTTCGGTTCTGCGTTCCTTTACCACGGCCAACCCTCACTGCATGATTATTCGTAAATTGTGTATTTTTATTCTTTTATGGCGCTGGGTGCAAGCCATAAATTCGCCTTAGACAAAGAATAATTCCTGTGTGCCATTGCATGGATTGTGTATGTTTACCCTTTTATAGATGACAGTTTATGCGTCATTCGTTAAAGTTTTCGGTCAAATCTGACGTTTACTTAGTATTTCATCTTTTTTGCTCGGGAGAAGCATGTCGGGAAGTCAATCAAGGCTGAGCCGCCGCCGATTGTTACAAGGGGCGGGCGCTATGTGGTTATTGAGCGTGAGTCAGGTCGGTCTTGCCGCCGTCAGTCAGGTGGTGGCGGTGCGCGTCTGGCCTGCGTCAACCTATACTCGCGTGACCGTTGAGTCTAACCGTGTGCTGAAATATCGCCAGTTTGCGCTCAGCAATCCGGATCGGCTGGTTGTTGATATTGAAGACGTTAACCTGAACTCCGTTTTGAAAGGGATGGGGAGTCAAATTCGCGGCGATGATCCTTTTATCAAATCTGCGCGCGTTGGGCAGTTTGATCCAAAAACGGTGCGTATGGTGTTTGAGCTTAAGCAGGATATTAAACCGCAGCTCTTCGCCCTTGCGCCGGTGGCAGGGTTTAAAGAACGTCTGGTAATGGATCTTTATCCGGCGAATGCGAAAGATGTTCAGGATCCGCTGCTCGCGCTTCTGGAAGAGTACAACCAGGGCGACCTGGAAAAACAGGTGCCGCCAGCGCAAAGCGGGCCACAACCGGGCAAAGCGGGGCGGGATCGGCCGATCGTTATTATGCTGGATCCTGGCCATGGCGGTGAGGATCCGGGCGCTATCGGGAAATACCGGACCCGCGAAAAAGATGTGGTGCTGCAAATCGCCCGTCGCCTGCGCGCGCTGATTGAGCAGGAAGGCAATATGAAAGCTTACATGACGCGCAATGAGGATGTGTTTATCCCCTTGAAAGTGCGTGTCGCCAAAGCGCAAAAGCAGCGCGCCGACCTGTTTGTTTCCATTCATGCGGATGCCTTTAGCAGCCGCCAGCCTAGCGGTTCGTCGGTCTTTGCCCTCTCAACCAAAGGGGCGACCAGTACGGCGGCGAAATACCTTGCGGAAACGCAGAATGCCTCCGACTTAATCGGTGGGGTTAGCAAGAGCGGCGATCGTTATCTCGACCATACGATGTTCGATATGGTGCAGTCACTAACCATTAACGACAGCCTGAAATTTGGCAAAGCGGTGCTCAACAAGCTAGGTAATGTTAACAACCTGCATAAAAACAGTGTCGAGCAGGCCGGGTTCGCGGTACTGAAAGCACCGGATATTCCGTCGATTCTGGTCGAAACGGCGTTTATCAGTAACGTGGAAGAAGAGCGTAAGCTTAAGACGGCGAAATTCCAGCAAGAGGTGGCGGAGTCGATTCTTGCAGGGATTAAGGCGTACTTTGCCGATGGCGCAACGCTGGCAAGAAGAGGCTAGTGTTTTAGTCAGGATTTTATTCGAGGCGGCAACGGAATGAATCCCCGGGAGCGTACAAAGGTACGAGACTGGGGTGAATGAGGCAGCCAACAATGGCACTGCGTGAAGGGTGAAATCAGGATTTTTATTCGAAACATTCAGGTTGTGCCGAGGCGGCAACGGAATGAATCCCCGGGAGCGTACAAAGGTACGTGACTGGGGTGAATGAGGGCAGCCAACAATGGCACAGCGTGAAGGGTGAAATCAGGATTTTTATTCGAAACATTCAGGTTGTGTCGAGGCGGCAACGGAATGAATCCCCGGGAGCGTACAAAGGTACGTGACTGGGGTGAATGAGGGCAGCCAACAATGGCACAGCCTGAAGGGTGAAGAATAAAAACAAAAAAACACCCTTGAGGGTGCTTAATATGTTGGTTGCGGGGGCCGGATTTGAACCGACGACCTTCGGGTTATGAGCCCGACGAGCTACCAGGCTGCTCCACCCCGCGTCCGTCTTTACTCTTCATCGAGTAAACTTGCATCAGATTGTAATTGGTTGCGGGGGCCGGATTTGAACCGACGACCTTCGGGTTATGAGCCCGACGAGCTACCAGGCTGCTCCACCCCGCGTCCGCGTTTACTCTTCCATCGAGTAAATTTACTTCTGATTTTAATTGGTTGCGGGGGCCGGATTTGAACCGACGACCTTCGGGTTATGAGCCCGACGAGCTACCAGGCTGCTCCACCCCGCGTCCGTGGATGCGCACTATACTCCGCTAACATTTTGATGCAACCCTTTTTTAACGGAATAGCTTATTAGCGCGACATTTGTATAAAAACAGTACGATAAGGGTGTTTTTTGTACTGCATTTGCGGCAGGTTGCGCAATCGCATTTCATTCGCAGGGGCGGTTTGTTATCTTCATCACGCTCCGGATTAACCAGAAGATGAGAGAAATGAAAGGACGTTGGGCAAAATATCTACTCGCAGGCGCAATGGCAGCACTTCTCGCCGCCTGTACTTCAAAGCCGACCGATCGCGGTCAACAATATAAGGACGGGAAATTCTCCCAGCCTTTCTCTCTGGTAAACCAGCCTGATGCGACTGGCGCGCCGATTAACGCGGGCGACTTTGCCGAGCAGGTAAATCAAATCCGCAGCGCTTCTCCGCGCCTCTATTCAGGACAGAGCAACGTTTATAACGCGGTACAGCAGTGGCTGCGTGCCGGAGGCGATACCCGCACGATGCGCCAGTACGGTATTGATGCCTGGCAGATGGAAGGGGCGGATAACTACGGTAACGTCCAGTTCACCGGTTATTACACGCCGGTTGTGCAGGCGCGCCATACCCGCCAGGGCGAGTTCCAGTATCCGATTTATCGCATGCCGCCTAAACGTGGGCGTCTGCCTTCCCGCGCCGAGATTTACGCGGGCGCATTGAGCGACAGCTACGTGCTGGCCTATAGCAATTCGCTGATGGATAACTTCATCATGGACGTTCAGGGGAGCGGCTATATTGATTTTGGCGACGGTAGCCCGCTGAACTTCTTTAGCTATGCTGGCAAAAATGGTCATCCCTATCGCAGTATCGGTAAAGTGCTGATCGACCGGGGCGAGTATAAAAAAGAAGACATGTCGATGCAGGCAATCCGCCACTGGGGTGAAACACACAGTGAAGCGGAAGTGCGTGCCTTACTGGAAGAAAACCCGTCATTTGTCTTCTTTAAACCGCAATCCTACGCACCGGTGAAAGGGGCGAGTGCGGTACCGCTGATTGGCCGCGCATCTGTAGCATCTGATCGCAGTATTATCCCGGCGGGCACCACGCTGTTGGCAGAAGTGCCGCTGCTTGATGCGAATGGCAAATTTACCGGTCAGTATGAGTTACGGCTGATGGTGGCGCTGGATGTTGGGGGCGCCATTAAAGGGCAGCACTTCGATATCTATCAGGGGATTGGCCCGGATGCCGGTCACCGTGCCGGGTGGTACAACCATTATGGTCGCGTGTGGGTGCTGAAAACCGCGCCGGGGACGGGTAACGTCTTTAGCGGTTGAGTGTGATACGCTAAAATTGGTTTTCAAGAATAACGGATTTATGGCGTGGCGTTGCCCCGGATGGCGGCGCAAGCGCCTGACTCGGGCTACGGGCTTGTAGCCCCGGTAAGCGAAGCGCCACCGGGAGTTCCCCTAACTTCATCGCTCCAGGGTTGTCAGCAACATCATGGGTGAGGGATAAACCTCACCCTTTTTACATCTGAGGTCTTATGTCTGTGGTAATCAGCGATGCCTGGCGTCAGCGTTTTGGCGGCACGGCGCGTTTATACGGTGAAAAAGCGCTACAACTGTTTGCCGATTCGCATATCTGCGTCGTTGGCATCGGCGGAGTCGGTTCATGGGTTGCCGAAGCGCTGGCGCGCACAGGAATTGGCGCTATTACATTGATCGATATGGATGATGTCTGCGTGACCAATACCAACCGGCAGATTCACGCCCTGCGTGACAACGTTGGTCTGGCAAAAGCGGAAGTGATGGCGCAGCGTATTTCGCTGATCAACCCGGAGTGTCGCGTCACCGTGATTGACGATTTCGTGACGGCCGATAACGTCGCCCAGTACATGGGGGCCGGTTACAGCTACGTGATTGACGCCATCGACAGTGTGCGCCCGAAAGCGGCGCTGATCGCCTGGTGCCGCCGCAATAAAATCCCATTGGTGACCACAGGCGGTGCAGGCGGACAGATCGATCCGACGCAAATCCAGGTGGCCGATCTGGCAAAAACCATTCAGGATCCGCTGGCGGCAAAACTGCGTGAGCGCCTCAAAAGCGATTTTGGCGTGGTCAAAAACAGCAAAGGCAAACTGGGCGTGGATTGTGTTTTTTCCACCGAAGCGCTGGTTTACCCGCAGGCAGATGGCTCAGTGTGCGCGATGAAAAGCACGGCAGAAGGGCCAAAACGGATGGATTGTGCGTCAGGTTTTGGCGCCGCGACCATGGTGACCGCCACCTTTGGTTTTGTGGCGGTGTCCCATGCACTGAAAAAAATGATGGCAAAAGCGGAGCGTCAGGCAAGCGCCTGACGTGCGGCATCCTGCACGGCGGCCGCCAGGGCCGCCAGCCCCTGATTACGTGAAGCACTTAGCTCCGCGCGCAATCCCAGTTCGTCAAAGAGTGCCTGCGGATCGCCTGCCAGCAAGACCTGTGGCAGCTTGCCTTCGATGGCCGTCAGCAGCACGGCCAGCATACCGCGAACGATTCGACCCTCGCTGTCGCCAAAAAAGTGCAGCGCGCCGTTTTCTGCGGCTGTACACCCCAGCCAGACACGGTTTTCACAGCCTGCGATTTCTCGCGCCTGCGCTTTCAGTTCGTCGGAAAGCGAGGGTAACTGTTTGCCCAGCAAAATTAGCTGACGGTATTTATCTTCCCACTGTTTAAGAGGAAGAAAGGTCTGGCGTAGCGTCTCTTCGGTAATGGAATGGCCAAAGGGATGCCCGGCAAATGCGGCATTAATCATCAATCCACCAGTAAATCTAAGGCGCGGTCAACGGCGTCAACCAGCGCGTCCACATCATGTTGGGTATTATAGGGTGCAAAAGAGGCGCGAAGCGTCCCTTTTACCCCAAGCGCCGCCAGCAGCGGTTGTGCGCAATGTTGCCCGGCCCGCAGGGCAATGCCATAACCCGCCAACAGAGTGACCATATCGCTGTGGTGTACACCTTCAAAATCGAAGGCCAGCAGGCTGGAATCCTGGCAGCGGAAAGAGCGAAAGCCCGCCCGTTTTGCGAGCGCGTCTTCGGCAAGCGTCGCCAGGCCACGGCTGTAGCTTTCCGCCTGGGCGATATCAACACCGTTAAGCCACTCCAGCGCCGCGCCGAGGCCAATCACCCCGGCCACGTTTGGCGTACCCGCCTCAAGTTTGTACGGCACAGGCTGCGTCTGAAAACCGTCAAATGTCACTTCGGTAATCATTTTGCCGCCGCCTAACCACGGTGACATGACATCCAGCAGATGCGATTTACCGTACAGCACGCCGATGCCCGTTGGGCCATACAGCTTATGGCCGGAAAAGGCATAAAAGTCGATGTCCAGACGCTGAACATCAGCCGGGAAATGCACGACCCCCTGTGCGCCATCCACCACCACGACCATGCCAGCCTCATGCGCAATAGCGATAGCCTGCTCCAGGTTCGGACACCCGCCGGTGACGTTCGACATCTGCCCCAGAGCGAGAATGCGGCTTCGTGGAGTAATAAGCTGTAGTAATTGACTGATATCCGGCAGGTTATCCACTCCCAGCGGCAGCTTAATCACGCGTGCGCCGGTCTGTTCTGCGACCATCAGCCACGGAACCAGGTTGGCATGATGCTCGGCTTCGCTGACGATGATTTCATCCCCGGCATTCAGGCGAGGGCGTGCATAGCTTTGCGCCACCATATTGATGGCTTCGGTGGTGCCGCGCGTCCAGACGATGTTCTTACCCGACGGAGCATTAAGCAGCGTCGCCACCTGATCGCGGGCAGACTCGTAACGCGCTGTCAGTTTTTGCGCTTCGGCAAACTGGCTGCGGTGAACGTTACCGGCGCTCAGGCTATAAAATTGCTGCGTTGCATCGATGACCGCCTGCGGTTTTAACGCTGTGGCGGCGCTGTCCAGATAAATACCGGCATCGGCGAGCGCGGGAAACTGGGCGCGAAACTGCGCCGGGTTGAAAGCGTTCATGGTATTCCTCGTATCAATCTGTTGATCGTCGCGCAAATTCATCCCCGGAGCAAGGAGGTTGATAACCATCGGAATTGTCTGTTTGTCCAGGCAACCTTCTGTAAGCAGGTTATGCTAATTACTGTTAGATGGATGTTTAAGCCTGTCAGTTATTGAGGTTTATTTAGCATTAATTGCTATGAGGAGAAAGAAGATGAAAAAGACTGCTGCAATTATTTCTGCCTGTTTGTTTACTTTTGCACTGAGCGCCTGTTCCGGTCCTAACTACGCCTTACATACCAATGACGGGCGTACGATTGTCTCCGACGGGAAACCGAAAACTGACGATCAAACCGGTATGATTTCGTATAAAGATGCCAACGGCAATGAACAGCAAATCAACCGTAGCGATGTGAAAGAGATGGTTGCGCTGGAGAAGAAATAACGCCGTTTTTCGGGCAAAAAAAAGCACCGCAATCTTGCGGTGCTACATTAATCACTATGGACAGACAGGGTAAATGTACAGGAAGTGAAAAAGGGTAGTCTCGCTACCGTGGCCTGAATTTCAGACCAATTGCAAACACAACAACACAACATCACAACCGTAAGCCAAAAGCCCTTCAGAACACGCATTCCAAAAAAAGCTTCTCGTTCCGGCTCAGGAAGTGCCGCCACTATAGGTATTTGCTGGTAGAAGCTCAACGGACAAATTATAATGGCTCAGATAAAAAAAACTAATAGGTTACGCATTGTTTCCTGTTTGTTAAAACGCCTTAACATCTAAGCCTGATAACCATGTCCAAGCGATTACCACCCCTTAATGCATTACGTGTTTTTGATGCTGCGGCGCGCCATTTAAGTTTCACGCGCGCGGCAGATGAGTTATTTGTGACGCAGGCCGCAGTAAGCCACCAAATCAAGTCTCTCGAGGATTTTCTGGGGCTCAAATTGTTTCGTCGGCGTAATCGTTCTCTGCTATTAACCGAGGAAGGGCAGAGTTATTTTCAGGATATTAAAGAGATATTTTCCCAACTGACCGAAGCGACGCGTAAACTCCAGGCCCGCAGTGCTAAAGGGGCGTTGACGGTCAGTTTGCTGCCCAGTTTTGCCATTCAATGGATGGTACCCCGCCTCTCTAGCTTTAACTCAGCTTATCCGGGAATCGACGTTCGAATCCAGGCTGTAGATCGCCAGGAAGACAAACTGGCGGATGACGTCGACGTGGCCATTTTTTATGGTCGCGGCAACTGGCCGGGATTGCGTGTTGAAAAATTGTACGCGGAATATCTGTTGCCGGTCTGTTCACCGTTATTATTAACCGGTGATAAGCCCTTGAAAACGCCAGCGGATTTGGCTCAGCACACCCTGTTGCACGATGCGTCTCGCCGGGACTGGCAAACTTATACGCGGCAATTGGGTCTTAATCTTAACGTTCAGCAGGGACCTATTTTTAGCCATAGCGCGATGGTGCTACAGGCGGCAATCCATGGACAGGGGATCGCACTGGCCAACAATGTGATGGCACAGTCCGAAATTGAAGCAGGCCGTCTGGTCTGCCCTTTTAATGATGTTCTGGTCAGTAAGAACGCGTTTTATCTGGTTTGTCATGACAGCCAGGCAGAACTGGGTAAAATAGCCGCCTTTCGACAGTGGATCCTGGCAAAAGCGGCAAGCGAGCAGGAAAAATTTCGTTTCCGCTACGAACAATAATTGTACGCGCGGTAAGCGCATGACTTTAGGGTACGCACATGACCAGCCGTTTCATGTTGATTTTCGCCGCAGTGAGCGGTTTTGTTTATGTTGCGCTGGGAGCATTCGGCGCACATGTTTTAAGTAAATCGATGGGCGTTGTTGAGATGGGCTGGATCCAAACCGGCCTCAACTATCAGGCATTCCATACGCTGGCGGTTCTGGGGCTGGCGGTGGCGATGCAGCGTCGTATCAGCATCTGGTTTTACTGGAGTAGTGTATTTCTGGCCCTGGGCACGGTGTTATTTAGCGGCAGTCTGTATTGCCTGGCGCTTTCGCATCTGCGCCTGTGGGCGTTTGTCACCCCTGTTGGCGGCGTCTGCTTCCTGGCAGGATGGGTGTTAATGTTTATTGGTGCAATCCGTCTGAAACGTAAGGGCGTTGTTCATGAATAAAGTTGTTTTACTGTGCCGCCCTGGTTTCGAGAAAGAGTGTGCCGCAGAAATTACCGACAAAGCCGGGCGCCGCGAGGTGTTTGGTTTTGCCCGCGTCAAAGAGAACGCGGGCTATGTCATTTTCGAATGTTATCAGCCTGAAGACGCAGACAAGCTGGCACGTGAACTGCCGTTCAGCTCGCTGATCTTCGCTCGTCAGATGTTTGTGGTCGGCGAGTTATTACAGAATCTGCCGCCGGAAGATCGCATTACTCCGATCGTGGGAATGTTGCAGGGTGTCGTGGAGAAAGGCGGTGACTTACGCGTTGAAGTGGCTGACACCAACGAAAGCAAAGAGCTGATGAAGTTCTGCCGCAAATTCACCGTGCCGCTGCGTGCGGCGCTGCGTGAGGCGGGCATTCTGGTGAACTACGAGACGCCGAAGCGCCCGGTGGTGCATGTGTTCTTTATCGCGCCGGGCTGTTGCTATACCGGGTACTCTTACACTACCAATAATTCACCGTTTTATATGGGCATCCCGCGTCTCAAGTTCCCTTCTGATGCGCCGAGCCGCTCAACGCTGAAACTGGAAGAAGCTTTCCATGTGTTTATCCCGGCCGATGAGTGGGACGAGCGCCTGGCGAACGGTATGCACGCGGTGGATCTGGGGGCTTGCCCTGGCGGCTGGACCTATCAACTGGTCAAACGCAATATGTGGGTTGTCTCCGTGGATAATGGTCCGATGGCGCAAAGCCTGATGGATACCGGCCAGGTGACCTGGTTGCCGGAAGATGGCTTCCGCTACCGTCCAAACCGCAACAACATTTCGTGGATGGTCTGCGACATGGTGGAAAAACCAGCTAAAGTGGCCGCGCTGATGGCGCAATGGTTGGTTAACGGCTGGTGCCGTGAAGCCATTTTTAATCTCAAGTTGCCAATGAAAAAGCGCTACGAAGAGGTGCAGCAGAACCTGGCGTATATTCAGGAACAGCTTCAGGCGCACGGCATCAATGCCGAGATCCAGGCGCGCCAGCTTTACCATGACCGCGAAGAGGTGACGGTTCACGTCCGTCGCTGGTGGGCTGCGGTGGGTGGGCGTCGCGACGAGCGCTAAGCGTTTCCCATATAACTGACCTGCCTGGCGGGTCAGTTTACTTTCCCGCTTTTACAGACTAAACGCCGGTTGGTGGTTACCGGGAAAGACGCAACTGCTGTAAGTTGCCATCAATATGAATATCCGTTTGCAGGCGCGAGATATCGCGGCAGACAAAGGCCATCTCTTTATGCTCTTCGAGCTTCTTGCGCCACTTCTCCGGCACCTCATCCAGACGGGCATACAGACCCTCCAGATCCTGAAAGTCGGTCAGCAATTGTGCCGCGCTTTTCGGGCCAATCCCCGCGACCCCCGGTATTTTTGAACTGCTGATACCCGCAAGGCCCCAGTAGTCGGGGAGCTGTTGGGGTGAAACGCCGAACTCGCTGGCGATAAAGGGGGCATCCAGCCAGCGCTTCTGAAAATAGTCACGAATGCGGATGCCCGGCTCCAGAAGCTGGCAGTAGCCTTTATCCGTGGAGACAATGGTGGCCTGATGTCCTGCATTTGCCACTTTGCAGGCGAGCGTAGCGGCCAGATCGTCAGCTTCGTTACCCGGCGACACCCAACTTTGTACGCCGCGCTGTGCAAAAGCGGCACGCAGGTCCGGCATCTCATCATGCAGGGTTTCCGGCATTGGCGGCCTTCCGGCTTTGTAATCGGGCAGCATCTGGTGCCGCCAGCTTTGGTTGCGGGCCTCATCGTCAAACACGGCGACCGCGTGGGTAGGCTGGCTGTGGAGTATCAGCTGATCCAGCGCGTGCTGGCAGGTGGTGACGCAGGGCGAACCCTGAACCGCGTGAATACGTCGAATAAGGTTGAGTGCGTCAACAATAAGCAGATGGATAGCCACCGTTCCCTCCAGGCCATGATACAGGCGTTCAGGGTAACATTGACGGGGCCGGGAGACTATCCGCTGCAGGGGATTCGGGAAGACGCCTCGCAAAACGAGGCACCGGATGATTAATCGCAGGCGACGATTTTCATCGCCAGACCACCACGCGAGGTTTCGCGATATTTGGCATTCATATCCTTGCCCGTTTCGTACATTGTCTCGATAACTTTATCCAGGCAAACACGCGGCTCGCTGGTTCGGCGCAGCGCCATCCGCGCGGCGTTGACCGCTTTTACCGAGGCGATGGCGTTACGCTCGATACAGGGCACCTGCACTTGTCCGGCCACCGGATCGCAGGTCAGGCCAAGGTTATGCTCCATGCCGATTTCTGCGGCGATACATACCTGGGCAGGGCTTCCACCGAGCAGTTCAGCCAGCCCGGCGGCGGCCATGGAGCAGGCGACGCCAACTTCGCCCTGGCAACCCACTTCCGCACCGGAAATTGAGGCGTTCATTTTATAGAGCGAGCCAATGGCACTGGCGGTCAGCAGATAGCGCGCCAGCGAATTGGCGTTGACCTCACGGATAAACTTGTCGTAGTAGGCCAGTACCGCCGGGACAATGCCGCAGGCACCGTTGGTTGGGGCCGTCACCACGCGCCCGCCTGCCGCGTTTTCTTCATTAACAGCCAGCGCGAACATGTTAATCCAGTCGACCACCGCCATTGGGTCGCTGGTGGTTTTATCGCTACTCACCAGCAGACGGCGCAATGCCGCCGCCCGGCGCGGAACACGCAGTTTGCCTGGCAGCACACCTTCGGTGGTGATGCCGCGTTCAATTCCACCGCGCATGACGTCCCAGACGGCGGAAAGATGCGCCTCCAGCTCTGCCTTGCCATGCAGCGCCAGCTCGTTTTGCATCATCAGGCCGGAAAGAGAGAGTCCGCTTTCGCGGCAGTGTTGTTGGAGGTCCGCAGCCGATTTGTACGGGTAAGGTACGGCGACAGGGGCGTCACTGCTCTGACCAAAGTGAGCTTCATCAACAATAAAGCCGCCGCCGATAGAGTAATAAGTCTGGCTGTACAGCACGTTTTCACCGTTCAGAGCGGTGATGCGCATCCCGTTTTCATGCAACGATAAATTATCTGCATGGAAATTCATGCACTTATCAACCGGGAACTCCACTTCATGGGCGCCGTTTGCCAGTAGCAGCCGTCCGTGGGTATTAACGTCCTGAATAAAGTCAGGAATGGCGTCGATATCCACCGTGTCCGGCAGATTTCCCGCCAGCCCCATAATGATGGCGATATCCGTATGGTGACCTTTCCCGGTCAGTGAGAGGGAACCGTAAACGTCCACCACAACGCGGGTAACGTTTTGCAGCATGTCGCGTGCGATCAGGTCGTCCGTGAACTGCTTACCGGCTTTCATTGGCCCAACGGTGTGGGAGCTGGAAGGGCCAATACCGATTTTAAAAATATCGAATACGCTGATCATGATGCAGTATCCATGGCTAAAAAGATCAGGGAAAAGCGCCGCCGTGCTGACGGCGCTAAGGGATTAGCTGAACAGAGAGAAGAAGATGGCGGAGATAGCGATAAGACCCATTACAACAACAAAGATGTTGCTGATATGGCCGCTGTATTTACGCATGGCCGGTACTTTATGAATGGCGTACATCGGCATCAGGAACAGAATCATCGCGATAATCGGGCCGCCCAGGGTTTCGATCATGCCGAGAATGCTCGGGTTCAGCGTCGCAACGGCCCAGGTGGTTACCAGCATAAACAGCGCGGTAATTTTGTTCAGTTTGTTGATTTCGATGGATTTACCTTTACCGCGCAGGGATTTAATCACCATCCCGTTAAAGCCTTCACGCGCACCCAGATAGTGGCCGAGGAAGGATTTGGTAATGGCGATAATCGCGATAATCGGTGCCATCCAGGCGATGATCGGTGCGTTAAAGTGGTTTGCCAGGTATGACAGAATGGAGATGTTCTGTGCTTTTGCCGCCGCCAGGTCTGCCGGGGAGAGGCTCAGTACACAACTGAACACGAAGAACATCACGGTCAGTACCATCATGATATGCGCGTAAGAGAGAATGCGCGAACATTTACGTTCGGCTTCCACGCCATACTCTTCGCGTTTTGCGACTGCGAAAGAGGAGATAATCGGCGAATGGTTAAAGGAGAAGACCATCACCGGAATCGCCAGCCACAGCGTCATCCACAGACCGTTGCCTGACGCACTTGCGCTGCTCAAAGAGAGAGTATCCAGCGCGCTGGTGCTCCACTGTGGAATCAGGTACAGCGCCAGCATCATCAGTGCCACCACGAACGGGAACACCAGAATACTCATCGCTTTGACGATCATTTGCTCACCGAAACGTACGATGGTCATCATGCCGACGATCAGAATCAGCGACAGGATTGCGCGCGGCGGCGGGGTTAAGGCCAACTGGTGGGTCATAAAGCTTTCCACCGTATTGGTAATCGCCACGCTGTAGACCAACAGGATTGGGTAGATAGCAAAGAAATAGAGCAGGGTAATCAGCTTACCGGCGCCTTTGCCGAAATGTTCTTCTACAACTTCGGTGATGTCTTCCCCTGGGTTTTTACCTGAGAGGACGAAACGGGTCAGGCCGCGGTGGGCGAAGAAGGTCATTGGGAAGGCGAGAATCGCCATAATAATCAGCGGGATCATCCCACCTACGCCCGCGTTAATGGGCAGGAACAGAACCCCTGCGCCAATGGCGGTGCCATACAGTCCGAGCATCCACATGGTGTCCGTTTTACGCCATGCGCTTCGGGTCTCGATTGAAGCAACGGTGCCGGTTTGAGTCGTTTCCATCTAATATCTCCAGGGAAAGTAAATGCCGCTTTTTGGTCAAATCCAATGCCAAAGAACACGGCGGTAATACGAAATTCTGCGCTTTTACGGTTTTTTTATAATTTCATCTCGTAACTATTGGCGGGCGGCACGATACATTTATGTTATGGATGGATCAGTGATCCCGATCGCAAATGCAATAATCCACTTTTTATACGGTTATTGTTGGGGTAAAGCTCTGCGAACAGATCGCCGCATGAAATTTATGGGCGCGAAGGCTATCATTGGCGGGATTCACAAGCAAAGTATGTGGGTTAAAACGCGATAAAAGGCCTGCCTGATTTGCGTGTTTTAGCGTTTTATCAGCATTAATATAGGTTTTGTGAATATTTATCTGTGGCGTCAGAGCAACGCAAACGATTGGCTAGCCAGGAAAAGAGAGGGCGACATAGGTCGCCCTTATGGTTCAGGTGCAGATTTCGTAGCAAGGAATGTAGGCCGAGCCCGGCAGCTTCATACGGTGCTGAGCGACGAAGCCTTGCAGTAAATCATCCATACGACGCATCATGTCGCGGTCGCCATGAATTTTGTACGGTCCGTATTTTTCAATGGCCTGGATACCCATTTCCTTCACGTTACCGGTGACGATGCCCGAGAAGGCCCTGCGCAGATCGGCTGCCAGAACTTCCACGGGTTGGTCAGGATACAGTTTCAGGTTCGCCATGTTTTCGTGCGTCGGTTCGAACGGTACCTGCAGATCCGGCGCAATACGAATTGACCAGTTGAAGCTGTAAGCATCGCCGGTTTCGCGACGATTCTCTTTCACCTGCGGCATGGCTTTTTTCATCAGGCGGGCCACTTCGGCAGCGTCGTTAATGACGATACGATAGTGGCGACGTGCGCTTTCCCCCAGCGTATTGACGATAAACTCATCCAGCACGCGGAAATAGTCGGCGCTCTCTTTCGGCCCGGTAAGGATCAGCGGCAACACCTGATCTTTGTTGGCCGGGTTCATCAAAATACCCAGCAGATAAAGCAGCTCTTCTGCTGTACCCACCCCACCCGGGAAGATAATGATACCGTGGGCGATGCGGACAAAGGCTTCCAGACGTTTTTCAATGTCCGGCATGATGATCAGTTCGTTGACCAGCGGGTTAGGCGGCTCAGCGGCAATGATTGAGGGTTCGGTCATCCCGATAAAACGCCCGTCTTTATAGCGTTGCTGCGCGTGTCCCACCGCCGCGCCTTTCATCGGCGCTTCCATCGCACCTGGACCGCAACCGGTGCAGATGTTCAGTTCGCGCAAACCCAACTGGGTGCCGACGCGGCGCGCATACAGGTATTCCGTTTCGTTGATGGAGTGACCGCCCCAGCACACGACCATGTTCGGCGCTTCGCCAACGTGCAGCGCGCGGGCATTGCGCAGAATGGAGAAGACCAGGTTGGTGATATGAATTGAATCTTCAAGATTCAGATGCTGGAGTCGCCCGGCGCTGTGAATTTGTCCATTCACAAACAAAATATCGCGCAGGACGGCGAAGAGGTTTGCCTGCAACGCGCGAATAATACGCCCATCGACAAATGCATCTTCTGGCGGGTTAATAAGCTCCAGTTTTACGCCGCGTTCACGGCGTAAGACGTTGATATCAAAACTTTCATAACGAGAGAGCAGCTCTTTGCTGTTATCAGTCAGACTTCCGGAGTTAAGTACTGCGAGTGAACAGTTACGAAACAGTTGATACAGGTCGCTACTGGCCGTGCGTTTCAGCATGTCGACTTCCAGTTGCGACAACATATCCATCGAGCCAAGCGGGCTAATATGTGTAATCAAGTGAACTCCTTACGGGATGAAAATTGTATCTTCCCTGATGATTACAATAGCCTCGGGTTATGACGTTTAACAACCTGCCGCGATGAATCTCCCTCGCAGATAGCAAAAAATTGTGTGTTTACTGGCGAACCAGACGCCCGGTTGCGGGAATAAACCGGGTATTTGTGCGCCACGGGTTGATATCCAGCCCACCACGTCGGGTGTAACGGGCGTAAACGCTTAAGCTTTCTGGCTGACAAAAACGCTGAATGTCGGTAAAGATGCGCTCGACGCACTGCTCATGAAATTCATTATGATGACGGAAGGAGACCAGATAACGCAGCAGCTTTTCCCGGTCGATTTTCGGACCACGATACTGGATTTGCACGGAGCCCCAGTCGGGTTGGTGGGTGATCAGACAGTTCGATTTGAGCAGATGGCTAACCAGCGTCTCTTCCACCACTTTGCCGCTCGCCGCGTCAGTCAACAGTGCCGCGTCGAAGTCGTAGTTATCAATCACGATATCCTGGTCATCGATGCAGGTGCCGTGGAAGTGGGCAATAGGCTGGCCTTCAATTTCATCGAGCCGGTATAGCGCGACGGAAACCTCGCCTTGCGCACAGGCGCTAAGATCGCGCTCAAGCGTCTCACGTACCTCGTCCCAGCTCGCGAAGCGAGTCTGATTAAAACTGTTAAGGTAAAGCTTAAAGCTTTTTGACTCCACCAGATTGATGCTGGCGTAGTTTAACTCCACATGGCCGACCGCCACCTGCGGCAGACCGTTGGCGTTAAGCCAGGAGAGTTCATAGAGCGTCCAGATATCTGCGCCCTGGAAGGGGAGATTCTCTGCTTTTAATCCCAGCGGATCGCGGTTCAGGCTGCGGGGAACACCTTGCAGCAGGCTGGCGTCGTAGCGATCGCGGTAGTCGGTGGTTTTGCCAAGCGTCAGGCCAGACAGCGCCTGGTGGTTATCATAGGAAGACATGTTTCATCGCCATATTTACGGGTACACTAATAGGCAAAGTGTATCCTGGCTTAGATAAAGAGAGAAAGCGGTGGAAAAAGAGATAGCCCTTGCCCTGAAAGCGTTTACTACGCGCTATTGCGATGCATGGCAGCAGTCATACGGTACCTGGCCGCAAAGTGAAGAGCTGTATGGCGTGCCTTCACCGTGCATTATCTCCTCGACCGATACCCTCGTCACGTGGCAGCCGCAGCCGTTTTTACCGGAGCAAAATGTAAACGCGATTGAACGCGCGCTGGATATTATGGTACAACCTGCGCTTCGCGTGTTTTACACCACACAATTTGCCGGGGATATGCAAGCGACCTTCCGTGGGGAAACGCTTACACTACTGCAAACCTGGAGCGCTGACGATTTCCAGCGAGTTCAGGAGAACCTGATTGGCCACCTGGTCACCCAGAAAAGACTTAAGCTTTCGCCTACACTTTTTATTGCTACTCTGGACAGCGACATTGATGTGATTTCGCTGTGTAACTTGAGCGGTGAAGTCATTAAAGAAACATTGGGCACCCGCCAGCGTACGGTTCTTTCCTCAGATCTTGCGGACTTCCTCAATCAACTTGAGCCTGTTCTGTAATCTTTATTGCTATTCCTCTTGTGAGAGATCTCTTACAAAGCTTGTGAGAGATCGCCTGCTTGCTTTCCTATGGTCTACGTCTCTTTATTAGTTTTTTATAATAAAATCAATAAATTGAAAATAATAACCTTAGTCAAATTATAGTTAGCAGGGGAAATATTTGCCTTAGGCGCACTTGTAAGACGAAGAGGAATGGGTAATTCTATCTGCGTCGACAAGGAGTCGCACACTGAAACGAACATCAGGATGATGTTGTTTCGAGACGGGATACACCAGGATGGTGCTTCACGGACAGGCTTCTGGATGAAGTAAAAGGGAAAATGCAGGAACGCATTAAAGGACACCTCCAGGAGGGAGAACGAGAGCCGGTCAGGATGTTCGGTGGATCAGGAAGATCAAGGACACGCTTTACGGATGAGGCTAATCCACATCGAGGTGGTGTGGGCAGGATGCGCTAGTTTAAGGATGAACAAGGGTCAGGAGACCCGCAGGAAAAGTTGTCAAGGATGAGCAGGGAGCACGAAAAGTAGCTGGATTGCTGCGAAACGAACCGGGAGCACTGTTTTTACAGTGCTCCCTTTTTTTATTTCTCGCTACAGATGCTATCCTGCGCGCCAGTTCGTTTGTTATCGAGGTTTTCATGACGCTTCCTTCCCGCGTGCGCCAGCAATTACAGCTTATCGAGGCGCTGTTACGTGAGCATAACCAATGGCAGTCCGTTGCGCCGGATGCCAGCGTGTTCAACAGTACTCAACCTTTCTGTATGGATACCCTCGAACCGTACGAGTGGCTGCAATGGGTGTTGATTCCCCGCATGCACGCCTTGCTGGACGGTGAGCATCCGCTGCCTGAATCCTTCGCTATTGCGCCTTACTATGAAATTGCGCTCGAGGCGACGCATCCCGCGCGTGATGTCATTCTTGTGCAATTGCAAGAGCTCGACGCGCTCTTCTCAAATGATGATGCCTGATGCTTGAGATTATCTATCAGGACGAATGGCTGGTTGCGGTGAATAAACCCTCAGGCTGGCTGGTACACCGAAGCTGGCTTGATCGGGATGAAAAAGTGGTGGTGATGCAAACCGTCCGCGACCAGATAGGCCAGCATGTCTTTACTGCACATCGTCTCGACAGACCGACCTCCGGTGTATTGCTGATGGGGCTGTCGAGCGAGGCGGGGCGTCTTCTGGCGCAGCAATTTGAGCAGCACCAAATTCAGAAGCGCTACCATGCGATCGTGCGCGGCTGGCTGATGGACGAGGCGGTGCTGGATTATCCGCTGGTTGAAGAGCTGGATAAAATCGCGGACAAATTTGCCCGGGAAGATAAAGGCCCACAGCCAGCGGTGACGCATTATCGCGGCATGGCGACGACCGAAATGCCGGTGGCGACCAGTAAATTTCCGACCACACGTTACGGCCTGGTCGAACTGCTCCCACAAACCGGGCGTAAGCATCAGCTCCGTCGCCATCTCGCCCATTTACGCCATCCGATTATCGGCGACAGTAAACACGGTGATTTGCGTCAGAACCGCAGTGCGGCAGAACATTTTGGCTGTAACCGACTGATGCTCCATGCCAGTCAGTTAACGCTTACTCACCCCTTTACCGGCGAACCGCTGACGCTGCATGCCGGGCTGGATGATGTCTGGATGCGGGCGTTGTCGCAGTTTGGCTGGCTGGGGCTTCTCCCTGACAATGAAAGGGTTGAGTTTGTCTCGCGGTGCGGTCAGGATGGCGGGATTCACATTTAACGCAAGGAGTGAGCACCATGGCGGAAGTCGGAATTTTCGTTGGCACCATGTACGGCAATGCGTTGCTGGTGGCCGAAGAGGCGCAAACGATTCTGGGCGAACAAGGGCACAGCGCCACCGTATTTGAAGATCCGGAACCTGCGGACTGGGATGCTTATAAAGATAAGTATGCGCTGGTGGTGACATCAACGACCGGGCAGGGTGATTTGCCGGACAGCATTGTGCCGTTGTTTCAGTACATTCGTGACAAAATCGGCTATCAGCCAGCGCTGCGTTATTGTGTGATTGCCCTGGGCGACAGCACCTATACAAATTTCTGCGGCGGCGGAAAACAGTTTGACGCGTTATTGCAGGAACAAAGTGCGCAGCGCGTGGGAGACGTTTTGCTGATCGATGCCAGCGAGGATCCCGAGCCTGAGTCGGTTTCTAACCCGTGGGTGGAACACTGGGCGACATTGTTAAAATGAGGTTTTGCCCTCCCCCTACAGGAGGGCAACCCACTTATCTGGCGGTAAGCGGTAAAATAGCGACGCGGCACATTATGCGGCAACTGAATCGAGTAAGCATTGGGCGTTTGCCAGTAAAAACCCTCTTCTCCTGAGGGGTAAAAAGTGCATTTACACTGCGTCAAGCGATGCGTTTCACATTATTCAAAACAGGCTGACTTTTAACCAAATGTTAGCGCCTCAACTTTTCATTTCCGTGAGTTAGTCCCCATCCCCCTGGGCTTTTGCAAGAAACCTTCATGCCGTGACCACACAATGTTGTGTTGTTGCACGGTGAGTGTTCAGGTACCCCTTTTTATACTTTTCCCGCAAGTTAAAAAAACGCAGTACGCAGGGAATAGCGACCCGGCAGTAAAACTGCAAAAAACACAAATACATCATTCGGTTCACCCCTACAGGTTGTCCTGTTCCGGATGAATGTACATGAACATTTATGCTTCGGGAGTACAACAATGAGTACATTAAGCCAAGCAGCGAGCAGCGCTGAAAAGCGTACCAATGCTCGCTACTGGATAGTGGTGATGTTGTTTATCGTCACATCCTTCAACTACGGTGACCGCGCCACGCTGTCAATCGCCGGGTCAGAAATGGCCAAAGATATCGGCCTTGATCCAATCGGTATGGGTTATGTTTTCTCCGCGTTTTCCTGGGCCTATGTTATAGGGCAGATTCCGGGTGGCTGGCTGCTTGACCGCTTCGGTTCCAAACGTGTTTATTTCTGGTCCATTTTCATTTGGTCCCTGTTTACCCTGCTGCAAGGGTTTGTCGATGTATTCAGTGGCTTCGGTATCATCGTTGCGCTGTTCACCCTGCGCTTCCTGGTAGGGCTGGCCGAATCGCCATCCTTCCCTGGTAACAGTCGCATCGTCGCGGCCTGGTTCCCGGCACAGGAAAGGGGGACGGCAGTCGCGATTTTCAACTCCGCACAGTACTTCGCAACGGTAATTTTCGCCCCGATTATGGGTTGGTTAACCCATGAGGTGGGTTGGTCGCACGTGTTCTTCTTTATGGGTGGTCTGGGTATCGTTATCAGCTTCATTTGGCTGAAAGTGATTTACGAACCGAACCAGCATCCGAAGGTGAACAAGAAAGAGCTCGAATACATCGCAGAAGGCGGCGCACTGATCAACATGGATCAGAAAAGCGGAAAAGCGAAAGTCCCGTTCAGCGAAAAATGGGGTCAGATCAAGCAACTGCTTGGCTCCCGTATGATGATTGGTGTTTACCTGGGGCAGTATTGCATCAACGCCCTGACATACTTCTTTATCACCTGGTTCCCGGTTTACCTGGTTCAGGCTCGCGGTATGTCTATTTTGAAAGCGGGCTTTATCGCGTCTATCCCGGCAATTTGCGGCTTTGCGGGTGGGGTGCTCGGCGGGATTATCTCTGACTGGTTAATGCGTCGTACGGGTTCTCTGAATATTGCACGTAAAACCCCCATCGTACTTGGCATGTTGCTCTCTATGGTGATGGTGTTCTGTAACTACACCGACGTTGAATGGATGATTATCGGTTTCATGTCCATGGCGTTCTTCGGTAAAGGCATCGGTGCGTTGGGCTGGGCTGTTATGGCCGACACGGCGCCGAAGGAAATCAGCGGTCTGAGCGGTGGTCTGTTCAATATGTTCGGTAACATCTCCGGTATCGTTACCCCGATTGCTATCGGTTACATCGTTGGGACTACAGGCTCGTTTAACGGCGCGCTGATCTACGTTGGTATCCATGCTCTGGTGGCAGTACTGAGCTACCTGGTATTGGTGGGAGATATCAAACGTATCGAATTGAAACCTGTCACAGGACGATAATTATGAGTACGCAAGCAAGCCCCGTTATTACAGATATGAAAGTCATTCCGGTTGCCGGTCATGACAGCATGTTATTGAACATTGGCGGTGCGCATAACGCTTATTTCACACGTAACATCGTGGTACTGACAGACAACGCCGGTAACACCGGCGTTGGCGAAGCACCGGGTGGGGAAGTGATTTACCAGACGCTGGTGGATGCTATTCCGATGGTGCTGGGGCAGGAGGTGGCGCGGCTGAACAAAGTGGTTCAGCGCGTTCATAAGGGTAATCAGGCGAGCGATTTCGATAATTTTGGCAAAGGCGCATGGACGTTTGAACTGCGCGTTAATGCCGTGGCCGCACTTGAAGCCGCACTGCTCGACCTGTTAGGTAAAGCGCTGAACGTGCCGGTCTGCGAGCTGCTGGGGCCGGGCAAGCAGCGTGATGCCGTAACCGTCCTAGGGTATCTGTTCTATATCGGCGACCGCACCAAAACCGACCTGCCATACCTTGATAAAACCGATGGCAATCACGACTGGTACCGTCTGCGTCATCAGGAAGCGATGAACAGCGACGCGGTTGTGCGTCTGGCCGAGGCGTCTCAGGACCGTTACGGTTTTAAAGACTTCAAACTGAAAGGCGGCGTGCTGCCGGGCGAGCAGGAAATTGACGCGGCCCGCGCCCTGAAAAAACGCTTCCCGGATGCGCGTATCACCGTGGACCCGAATGGCGCCTGGCTGCTTGATGAAGCCATTGAACTGTGCAAAGGCCTCCAGGATGTATTGACCTACGCGGAAGATCCGTGTGGCGCAGAGCAGGGCTTCTCCGGGCGTGAAGTGATGGCGGAATTCCGTCGCGCCACCGGTCTGCCCGTTGCCACCAACATGATCGCCACTAACTGGCGTGAAATGGGCCACTCTGTAATGCTGAATGCGGTAGACATCCCTCTTGCGGACCCGCACTTCTGGACGCTCTCCGGGGCGGTACGTGTGGCGCAACTGTGTGATGACTGGGGTCTGACCTGGGGTTGCCACTCCAATAACCACTTCGATATTTCACTGGCGATGTTCACCCACGTTGGCGCGGCGGCGCCGGGTAATCCGACGGCCATCGATACCCACTGGATCTGGCAGGAAGGCGAGGCGCGCCTGACGAAACAGCCGCTGGAAATCAAAGGCGGGCAGATTGCGGTACCGGATGCGCCGGGGCTCGGCGTGGAGATTGACTGGGCGCAGATTGAAAAAGCCCATGCCATCTACAAAAGCCTGCCAGGCGGTGCGCGTAACGACGCTGGTCCGATGCAATACCTGATCCCCGGCTGGAAATTTGACAGAAAACGCCCGGTATTTGGACGTCAGTGACAGAGTAAAAGGATAAAATATGAGCGCTCAATGTTCGACTCCTGTTGTTACGTCAGTGAAGGTCATCCCGGTCGCCGGGCATGACAGCATGCTGATGAACCTGAGCGGTGCGCATGCGCCGTTCTTCACCCGTAACATCGTTATCATCACCGACAACGCCGGCAACACCGGCGTCGGCGAAGTCCCCGGCGGCGAAAAAATCCGCCAGACTCTGGAAGACGCGACGCCGCTGATTGTCGGCAAAACCCTCGGCGCCTACAAAAATGTCCTCAATGAGGTGCGCAGCGCCTTTGCTGACCGTGACGCCGCGGGCCGGGGCCTGCAGACTTTTGACCTGCGCACCACCATCCACGTGGTTACCGCCATTGAATCCGCCATGCTCGACCTGCTGGGCAAACACCTGGGCGTCAACGTCGCCTCCCTGCTCGGTGACGGCCAGCAGCGCAGCGAAGTGGAAATGCTCGGCTACCTGTTCTTCGTCGGCAACCGTAAGGCGACGCCGCTGCCCTACCAGAGCCAGCCGGATGACAAATGCGACTGGTACCGCCTGCGTCATGACGAGGCGATGACCCCGGATGCCGTGGTACGTCTGGCGGAAGCCGCGTATGAAAAATACGGCTTCAATGACTTCAAACTGAAAGGCGGCGTGTTGGCCGGTGAAGAAGAGGCGGAATCCATTGTCGCCCTGGCGAAGCGCTTCCCGCAGGCCCGCGTCACCCTCGACCCGAACGGCGCCTGGTCCCTGAACGAAGCCATCAAAATCGGTAAGTACCTGAAAGGCTCGCTGGCCTATGCGGAAGACCCGTGTGGCGCGGAGCAGGGCTTCTCCGGGCGTGAAGTGATGGCGGAGTTCCGCCGTGCCACCGGCCTGCCGACCGCCACCAACATGATTGCCACCGACTGGCGTCAGATGGGGCACACGCTCTCCCTGCAGTCGGTGGATATCCCGCTGGCGGACCCGCACTTCTGGACCATGCAGGGCTCCGTGCGTGTGGCGCAGATGTGCCACGAGTTTGGCCTGACCTGGGGCTCCCACTCCAACAACCACTTCGACATCTCACTGGCGATGTTCACCCACGTGGCGGCAGCGGCGCCGGGTAAAATCACCGCCATCGACACCCACTGGATCTGGCAGGAAGGCAACCAGCGTCTGACCCGAGAGCCGTTTGAGATTAAAGGCGGGATGGTGCAGGTGCCGACAACGCCGGGTCTGGGCGTGGAGCTGGATATGGATCAGGTGATGAAGGCGCACGAGCTGTATCAGAAACACGGTCTGGGCGCGCGCGACGATGCAATGGGGATGCAGTACCTTATCCCCGGCTGGACGTTCGACAACAAACGTCCTTGCATGGTGCGTTAATGGAATTGCCAGCCCATGCCCGGGCTGGCATTTTCCAGAAGCTTCCGGGTATATGCTTGCGGCAGTGAATATGCGTAAGGATGGCTTATGAAAATAGTTATCGCACCTGACTCTTATAAAGAAAGTTTGAGTGCTCTGGATGTGGCGACCGCGATTGAAAGCGGGTTTCGCGAAATTTTCCCGACGGCTGAATATGTAAAATTGCCGGTTGCGGATGGCGGAGAAGGGACGGTTGAAGCCATGGTTGCCGCGACCTGCGGGCGCATCGTTTCGGTTACAGTCAAAGGCCCGCTTGGCGAACACGTCGACGGATTTTATGGCCTGTCAGGCGACGAAAAATGTGCGTTTATCGAGATGGCGGCGGCCAGCGGCCTTGAACTGGTGCCACCCGCGCAACGCGATCCGCTTGTCACCACCTCATGGGGAACCGGCGAGCTGATTCGCCATGCGCTGGACGCAGGCGTAAAGCATATCATCATCGGGATTGGCGGCAGCGCCACCAACGACGGTGGAGCGGGGATGGTGCAGGCGCTGGGGGCGAAATTGCTGGATAACGAAGATCAGCAGATTGGCCCGGGCGGTGCGGCACTGGAAACGCTCGCCAGGATCGATATTCGTGAGCTGGACAAACGTCTTGCGCAGTGCCGCATTGAAGTGGCCTGCGATGTGACGAACCCGCTGACGGGTAAAGAGGGAGCTTCGGCAATCTTCGGTCCGCAAAAAGGCGCGACACCGAAAATGATCGCCCGGCTGGATCAGGCGCTGGGGCACTATGCGAAGATCATTGCCCGCGATCTGGATCAGGATGTGCTGAACCTTGCAGGTGGTGGCGCGGCAGGGGGAATGGGTGCTGCGCTGTACGCATTCTGCGGCGCGGAACTGCGTCAGGGCATTGAAATCGTGACCGATGCGTTAGCGCTGGATAAACATGTTGCTGATGCCGACCTGGTGATCACTGGCGAAGGTCGTATTGATAGCCAGACGGTGCACGGCAAAGTGCCGGTCGGCGTTGCGAAAGTGGCGAAACGCTATAACGTGCCGGTTATTGGCATTGCGGGTAGTTTGACGGCGGATGTGGGTGTTGTGCACGATCACGGTATTGATGCGGTTTTCAGCGTGATTTATAAAATTTGTACGCTGGAAGATGCGCTGGCCAATGCCGGTGAAAACGTCCGTATGACCGCGCGTAACGTGGCGGCTGTACTGAAAATTGGGCAGGGCAGATAAAACGCTTTGTCCTGGTTATTACCCTCTCTTGTGGGAGAGGGTATCAGGATTATCCCATCATTTTACGGGCATCGCGGGTGACGTTGTCCATCTCATCAAGCAGTTCCAGAAACTCCGGTTCCAGTTCCTCAGCAGGCACACCGCTGCGTAACTGATGCTCAATAAGCTGACAGAGGTTTTTCAGCCGCGGTACGCCGCTGTAACCACAGCTTCCGTGTAGCTTGTGAATCAGATCAAGCAACCCTTCTGGCGCCTCGCCAACCAGTTGTTCTTCCACTTTGTTGCGAATCTCAGGCAGGAAAGCCACCAGCATTTGCAGCATCTCGCGCGCCAGATCCGGTTTTCCCGCCGCCTGACGCAGCGCCAGTTGCCAGTCCAGCGTCACGTCCGCCGGCACGTCGGGTTCGACAGGCTCCGGCGCTGCAACAACATTACTGGCCAGCGCGCCGGGCTTGTAGCGCAGCAGCAAATTGTAAAGCTTGTCTTCTTCAATCGGCTTTGCCAGATAGTCGTTCATGCCTGCGCTCAGCAGCTTCTCTTTCTGCCCCGCCATAGCATGGGCGGTCACCGCAATCACCGGCGTTTGCTGTTGGTGCGGAAGCTGGTGAATCAGCTCACAGGCGCGGATACCGTCCATGCCTGGCATCTGAATATCCATCAAAATGAGATCGAACTGCATCTGCCTGGCCCTTTCCACCGCCTGAGGTCCGCTGTCGCACAATTCAACCTGTTGCACCTGGTCTTCCAGCAGCGCGCCGATCAATTTCAGGTTGGCAGGGTTGTCATCCACCGCCATCACCGTCATCGGCAGCTTGCTCATATCTACCGAGTCCATCTGACGGGTTGAACAGCAATACTCTGTCAGGGCGGGCAGCAGTCGCGTTGAGGTTAACGGTTTGAGCAGACAAGCTGCCGCGCCATCTTGTTTAAGCGCTTCGGCGTTAATCTGGGCGTGGCAGGGCAGCGCCAGCAGCAGATGATCGGTCATCGCCGCGGCGGCAGCGAGTTTCTCATGCTGCATGGTCAGCGGTTCATGGAAGGTGACCGGAACAGACAACAGCAGAATGTCATAGTGATCCGGCGGCAGCGCTGAGAACGACGGACTGTAAATCACTTCGAGCGGTGTGGTGCTCAGTACATCCAGCGTGCTTTGTGCCGCGGCGGCGTTCGGTTCGATATAGGCAAGGCGTTTACCCGCCAGACAACCGGTAACAGGGCCTTCGGAAACCGCGTTCGGGTTCAGGTCCAGGTTGATGTGGAACCAGAAGGTGGAGCCGCGATTAGGCTGGCTGTGGAAAGAGATGTCGCCACCCATTTCGTTGACCAGCCGTTGGGTGATAACCAGCCCCAGGCCGGTACCGCCGTGGCGACGTGAAATACTGGCATCGGCCTGGCGGAATGCCTGGAACAGGCGCGACTGATCCCGCTCCGGAATACCAATCCCGGTATCGCGGATTTGCACCTCAATTTGCACTTTATTGTTACTAATCGAGCGCCGTTCAACGTGGATATCGATATTACCGTTTTCGGTGAATTTGATGGCATTGCCCACCAGATTGGTGATCACCTGTTGCAGGCGCAGCGGGTCGCCAATGACGTTATCCGGCACATCATTTTTGATATTTAGCGTCAGCTCCAGTCCCTTATCGTGAGCGGAGTGCGCCAGCAACGTCACCACATCATCCAGCGCGCTGCGTAACGGGAACGGGATACTCTCCAGAATCAGTTTCCCGGCTTCAAGTTTCGAAAAATCGAGCACATCGTTGATGATAGCCAGCAGGTTGTTGGCCGAGCGTTCAATGGTCAGCATATGGTCGCGCTGTGTGGGATTCAGCTCCGATTTCAGCGTCAGGCGGGTAAAACCGATAACCCCGTTAAGCGGCGTACGCAGCTCGTGCGACATATTAGCCAGAAACTCAGATTTAATACGCGCCGCTTCCTGGGCGCGCTTTTTCGCCAGGTCCAGTTCAACGTTCTGGATCTCCATCTGCTCCAGGGTTTCGCGCAGATCCGAGGTGGACTGATCGATATTGTGCTGCATCTCTTCGTGATAGGCCGCCAGCGACATTGCCATCGAGTTAATGCCGTTCTTAAGCATGTCCAGCTCGCCGAGCATAAACCCCTCCACCCGGCTGTCCAGTTGGCCGCGGCGGATACGGTCTACCGTGTTAACCATATTGCGAATCGGCCCGGTGACATCGCGCATGAGCCGCCAGCCGAAAATGAGCGCAATACCGATACAGAACAAAATCATCAGGCTTGAGATGAAAATTTCTTTGTACTGTTGCAGACGAACGGATTTGAGATCCAGTTCCAGCGCCACATACCCCAGCATATTACCGGCGGGCTTGGCGTCGGATATGGCGGACTCATCCGGCGAGTAACCCTCCGAGATGATAGGCGTGCGCAGGATCATCAGGTCTCCCTTACGCGTTACGCTTAATCGCCGGGGGAGTGCAGACCCGTCTGCGAGGCGTAACTCACCCGGATCGAGCTGAAAATTTGAGGTGACGAACAGATGATTTTGCTCATCGTAAATGGAAATGCCGCGCACGATTTCGGAATGGCGACGGTGCAATACGCTAATCAGTTGCCCAATAGCCTCACGGTCCTGCAACGTCATGCTGTATTCGCTGGAGACGGCGAGCGGTTCAATGATACTGGCACCTGCGTCTTCCAGTTGACGCTGTAAGTCGTTATAGCGGTGAACGACGAAGAAGATACTCAACAGCACACCGATCAATACGGTCGGGGCGAGGATCAGGATCATCATGCGCGCACGCAGGCTGTAGTTGGTCATGGGGTTCCGTTATGGGAGAATGTGGTCATTATCTGTAATTGAGAAAATTCTCGGCAATGGCGCAATTCTACTCTGCAAAACGGCGCGTGACGACGCGTCAGATCATAACTGTCACAGTAAACGACCTCGATACCTTTGGGCAGGGGGGTGCGCGACATAATGGTAAGGCGTTGTTTATCCCCGGATTGTTGCCGCAAGAAACGGCGGAAATTACCCTGATTGAAGACAAGCGACAGTTTGCACGCGGTGAAGTAAAACGCCGTCTGAACGACAGTCCTGACCGTGTTGCGCCGGTATGTCCTCATTTCGGGGTCTGCGGCGGCTGCCAGCAGCAGCATGCGAGTGTGGCCCTGCAACAGCGCAGCAAAAGCGCCGCCCTTGCCCGTTTAATGAAGCACGATGTCGAAGAGGTTATCTGCGCGTCGCCCTGGGCCTATCGGCGTCGGGCGCGCCTGAGTCTAAGCTGGCAGCCTAAAACTCAGCGTCTGGAGATGGGGTTTCGTAAGGCAAATGCCAGCGACATCATTAACGTCTCACGTTGCCCGGTCCTGGTGCCCCGTCTTGAGGCATTACTTGTGCCCTTGCACACCTGTCTGGCGAGCCTAAAAGCGGTGCGCCATTTGGGGCATGTTGAACTGGTGTTGGCGGATAATGGTCCGCTGATGGTTTTGCGCCATACCGCGCCGCTGAGTGCTGCTGACCGGGAAAAACTGGAACGCTTTTCGCATTCCGAGGGACTGGCGCTTTTTCTGGCGCCCGAAAGCGAGATACTTGAACAGGTTACAGGAGAATCTCCCTGGTATAACTCTGACGGGCTACGCTTAACGTTCAGCCCGCGGGATTTTATTCAGGTCAATGACGGCGTAAATCAGCAAATGGTTGCCCGCGCGCTGGCATGGCTGGATGTGCAGCCGGACGATCGCGTACTGGATCTTTTCTGTGGAATGGGCAACTTTACCTTGCCGCTGGCAAAAAGGGCGGCAAGCGTGGTGGGCGTTGAAGGGGTTGGCGAACTGGTCGCGAAAGGGCGTGAAAATGCCCGACAAAATGGTTTGCAGAACGTGACCTTTTTTCATGAAAATCTGGAAGAAGATGTCACAAAGCAGCCGTGGGCGCGTCAGGGTTTTGATAAAATACTTCTTGATCCCGCGCGTGCGGGTGCCGCTGGTGTTATGCAATACATTGTAAAATTAGCGCCCGGCAAAGTAGTGTATGTTTCCTGTAATCCGGCGACGCTCGCGCGTGACAGCGAAGCGTTAGTCAATGCGGGTTACCAGATTAAGCGGCTGGCGATGCTGGATATGTTCCCGCACACTGGGCATCTGGAATCCATGGTGTTATTCGAGCACAAGTGATTAATTTCGGCTTGTCGAGTTCGACAGGCTCGGTCCCTTAAAGGAGAGGACAATGGTTGCGGTAAGAAGTGCGCATTTGAACAAAGCGGGTGAATTCGATCCTAAGAAGTGGATCGCCAGTCTGGGTATCTCCAGCCAGCCGTCGTGTGAACGCTTAGCCGAAACCTGGGAATATTGTCTGCGACAAACACAGGGACATCCTCACGCCGATCTGCTGTTATGGCGCGGTGTTGAGATGGTGGAAATTCTCTCCATGCTTAGTATGGATCTCGATACGCTGCGAGCGGCGCTGCTGTTCCCGCTGGCAGATGCCGATGTCGTCAGTGAAGATACCCTGCGTGAAAGCGTGGGCAAATCGATTGTCGAGCTTATCCATGGCGTCCGGGATATGGCGGCTATTCGGCAGTTGAAAGCCACCCATACCGATTCCGTCTCCTCTGAGCAGGTGGATAACGTGCGGCGTATGCTGCTGGCGATGGTGGACGATTTCCGCTGTGTCGTCATCAAGATTGCCGAACGTATTGCCCATCTGCGTGAAGTGAAAGAAGCGCCGGAAGACGAACGCGTGCTGGCGGCGAAAGAGTGTACAAACATCTATGCGCCGCTGGCCAACCGCTTAGGGATCGGTCAGCTTAAATGGGAACTGGAAGATTACTGCTTCCGCTATCTGCATCCGGCGGAATACAAACGCATCGCCAAATTGCTGCATGAGCGCCGTATCGACCGCGAGCACTACATCGAAGAGTTTGTTGGGCACCTGCGTTCAGAAATGAAAGAAGAGGGCGTAAAAGCTGAGGTTTATGGCCGTCCTAAGCATATCTACAGCATCTGGCGCAAAATGCAGAAGAAGCATCTCGCCTTCGATGAACTGTTTGATGTCCGGGCGGTGCGCATCGTTGCCGAGCGTCTGCAGGATTGCTATGCCGCGCTCGGTATCGTCCACACCCATTATCGCCACCTGCCGGATGAGTTCGATGATTATGTCGCGAATCCGAAACCGAACGGCTACCAGTCTATCCACACGGTAGTTTTAGGGCCGGGGGGCAAAACCGTAGAAATCCAGATTCGTACCCGGCAGATGCATGAAGACGCCGAGCTGGGCGTGGCCGCGCACTGGAAGTACAAAGAGGGCGCAACGACAGGCACCAACAGCGGCGGTCGTGGTTATGAAGACCGCATCGCGTGGCTGCGTAAACTGATTGCCTGGCAAGAAGAGATGGCCGATTCGGGCGAAATGCTCGATGAGGTACGCAGCCAGGTGTTCGACGATCGGGTCTATGTGTTTACGCCGAAAGGCGATGTGGTGGACTTGCCTGCCGGCTCCACGCCGCTCGACTTCGCTTACCATATCCACAGCGATGTGGGGCACCGTTGCATTGGGGCGAAAATCAGCGGACGTATCGTACCGTTCACCTATCAGTTGCAGATGGGCGATCAGATAGAAATCATCACCCAGAAGCAGCCGAACCCGAGTCGTGACTGGCTGAACCCGAACCTGGGGTACGTTACTACCAGCCGTGGCCGTTCCAAAATCCATGCCTGGTTCCGTAAGCAGGATCGGGATAAAAACGTCCTCGCAGGTCGTCAGATCCTTGATGACGAACTGGCACATCTCGGTATCAGCCTGAAAGAGGCGGAAAAACAGCTACTGCCGCGTTACAACTTTAACGATCTGGAAGAACTGCTGGCGGCGATTGGCGGCGGCGATATTCGCCTCAACCAGATGGTCAACTTCCTGCAGTCGCAGTTCAACAAGCCGAGCGCGGAAGAGCAGGATGCCGCGGCACTGAAACAGTTGCAGCAGAAGACCTACGCGCCGCAAAACCGTAGCAAAGATAATGGCCGGGTAGTGGTGGAAGGGGTGGGTAACCTGATGCATCACATTGCACGCTGCTGCCAGCCGATCCCCGGTGATGACATTGTTGGTTTTATCACCCAGGGCCGTGGGATTTCTATTCACCGGGCGGACTGCGACCAACTCGAAGAGCTGCGCACCCACGCGCCTGAGCGCATCGTCGATGCAGTGTGGGGGGAAAGCTACTCGGCAGGTTACTCGCTGGTGGTGCGTGTGACCGCCAACGATCGCAGCGGATTGCTGCGCGATATCACGACCATTCTCGCTAACGAGAAAGTTAACGTTCTGGGCGTCGCCAGCCGCAGTGATACCAAAGAGCAACTGGCCACTATCGATATGAATATTGAAATCTACAACCTGCAGGTGCTTGGCCGTGTGCTTGGCAAGCTGAACCAGGTGCCGGACGTTATCGACGCGCGTCGATTGCACGGCGGTTAAATCCACTCTTCTGTAAGCCGGGTAAGGCGACGCCGCCACCCGGCATTTTTTTCATCAGGACAGAACTATGACTCAAATCACCCGCCTGCTGGGCATCATGCAACGTCTGCGCGACCCGGAAAATGGCTGTCCGTGGGATAAAGAACAGACCTTTGCCACCATCGCACCCTATACCCTGGAAGAGACGTATGAAGTGCTGGATGCTATTTCCCGTGAGGATTTCGACGATTTACGCGGCGAATTAGGCGATTTACTGTTCCAGGTGGTGTTTTATGCACAAATGGCCCAGGAGCAAAATCTGTTCAACTTCGACGATGTGTGTGCGGCCATCAGTGACAAGCTGGAGCGCCGTCATCCGCATATTTTTGGTGACGCGCAGGCGGAAAACAGCAGTGAAGTGCTGGCCCGCTGGGAGCAGATTAAAAGCGCTGAACGCGCCGAAAAGTCACAGCATTCCGCGCTGGATGACATTCCTCATAGCCTCCCGGCATTGATGCGTGCCCACAAAATCCAGAAGCGCTGCGCAACCGTGGGCTTTGACTGGACCTCCCTGGGACCGGTGCTGGACAAAGTCTACGAAGAAATCGACGAAGTGATGGATGAGGCAAAACAGGCTGTCGTGGATGAGGCGAAACTGGAAGAAGAGATGGGCGATTTGTTGTTCGCAACGGTCAATCTTTCGCGTCATTTGGGGGTAAAAGCGGAAGTCGCCTTGCAAAAAGCGAACCTGAAATTTGAACGTCGTTTCCGCGAAGTTGAGCGGATCGTTGCCGCTCGCGGCCTGGAAATGAGCGGAATCGACCTGGAAGCGATGGAAGAGGTATGGCAGCAGGTAAAACGCCAGGAAACTGATATCTAAAGATATTATGCTTTCAAGTGCGATTTGTATGATTTTTTAAATAACAAGCGCTTGATTTACGTCAAAATCATTTTGCTGAAAGTGGCTATTTTCTCACTCCTTATTACAGGTGAGGTTAGGGATAAGGGGTGAGAATGAAAGTTTGTGAGGCACGCCCTGTTCAGGTATACTACTTTCCCGTCCTGGTTATTCCATCGTTTCACCCTAACTTCTCAGGTTCAGCATGACAACGAACTATATTTTTGTGACCGGCGGGGTCGTATCCTCTCTGGGTAAAGGCATTGCCGCAGCCTCCCTCGCAGCCATTCTTGAAGCCCGTGGCCTCAATGTGACCATGATGAAACTGGATCCATATATTAACGTCGATCCGGGTACCATGAGCCCAATCCAACACGGGGAAGTGTTCGTTACCGAAGACGGCGCTGAAACCGATCTGGACCTGGGTCACTATGAGCGTTTCATCCGCACCAAGATGACCCGTCGTAACAACTTCACGACTGGCCGTATCTATTCCGAAGTGCTGCGCAAAGAGCGCCGTGGCGACTACCTGGGCGCGACCGTTCAGGTTATTCCGCACATCACCAATGCTATCAAAGAGCGCATCATCGAAGGCGGTGAAGGCCATGATGTGGTGCTGGTGGAAATCGGCGGTACCGTAGGCGATATCGAATCGCTGCCGTTCCTCGAAGCGATTCGCCAGATGGCCGTTGAAGTGGGTCGCGAACGCACACTGTATATGCACCTGACGCTGGTGCCTTACATGGCCGCTTCGGGTGAAGTCAAAACCAAGCCGACTCAGCACTCAGTAAAAGAGCTGCTTTCTATCGGTATTCAGCCTGACATTCTGATTTGTCGTTCCGATCGTGCCGTGCCGGCAAACGAGCGTGCAAAGATTGCTTTGTTCTGTAATGTTCCGGAAAAGGCGGTTATCTCCCTTAAAGACGTCGATTCCATTTATAAAATTCCGGGCCTGTTGAAATCGCAGGGGCTGGACGATTATATTTGTAAACGATTCAGCTTGAACTGCCCGGAAGCAAATCTGGCCGAATGGGAACAGGTTATTTACCAGCAGGCGAACCCGGTAGACGAAGTCACCATCGGTATGGTCGGTAAGTATATTGAACTGCCGGATGCCTATAAGTCAGTTATCGAAGCGCTGAAACACGGTGGCCTGAAAAATCGTGTTACCGTCAACATCAAACTGATCGATTCGCAAGATGTTGAAACACGTGGTGTCGAAATTCTGAAAGGTCTGGATGCTATCCTGATCCCTGGCGGTTTCGGTTATCGCGGTGTGGAAGGTAAGATCGCCACTGCACGCTACGCGCGTGAAAACAATATTCCTTATCTGGGCATCTGCCTGGGGATGCAGGTTGCGCTGATCGAGTTTGCTCGCAACGTTGCAGGTATGGAGAACGCCAACTCGACGGAATTTGTGCCAGACTGTAAGTACCCGGTTGTGGCGCTCATTACCGAATGGCGTGATGAAGAAGGCAAGATTGAAGTACGTTCGGAAAAGAGCGATCTCGGTGGCACCATGCGCCTCGGCGCACAGCAGTGCCAGCTTGGCGACGACAGCCTGGTCCGTC
Source organism: Phytobacter sp. SCO41 (assembly GCF_003073275.1). Classification (NCBI taxonomy): domain Bacteria; kingdom Pseudomonadati; phylum Pseudomonadota; class Gammaproteobacteria; order Enterobacterales; family Enterobacteriaceae; genus Phytobacter; species Phytobacter sp. SCO41. The sequence continues at coordinate 1,087,022 of NZ_CP027225.1, forward strand.
AACTGTATGGCGAGCCGACCATTGTCGAACGCCATCGCCATCGCTATGAAGTGAACAATCTGCTGTTGAAACAAATTGAAGCTGCGGGTCTGCGTGTTGCAGGCCGTTCCGGCGATGATCAGTTGGTCGAGATCATCGAGGTGCCAAATCATCCGTGGTTTGTCGCTTGTCAGTTCCACCCGGAATTTACTTCTACGCCGCGTGATGGGCACCCACTGTTTGCAGGCTTCGTGAAAGCCGCCAGTGAGTACCAGAAGCGTCAGGCGAAGTAAGAGTTAGAACGGCAGTGCACCCAAATGGGTGCACTGTTTGTCTGGAGTTTTAGTTTAACTTGTACTGAGGAAATCCTAATGTCCAAAATCGTTAAAGTCATCGGTCGTGAAATCATCGACTCCCGTGGTAACCCGACTGTTGAAGCCGAAGTACACCTGGAAGGTGGTTTCGTTGGTCTGGCAGCTGCTCCGTCAGGCGCTTCTACCGGTTCCCGCGAAGCGCTGGAACTGCGTGATGGCGACAAATCCCGCTTCATGGGTAAAGGCGTACTGAAAGCGGTTGGCGCGGTTAACGGCCCGATCGCTCAGGCAATCCTGGGCAAAGATGCCAAAGATCAGGCTGGCATTGACAAGATCATGATCGACCTGGACGGTACTGAAAACAAATCTAACTTCGGTGCTAACGCAATCCTGGCTGTTTCTCTGGCGACTGCTAAAGCTGCTGCTGCCTCTAAAGGCCTGCCGCTGTACGCACACATCGCTGAACTGAACGGCACCCCGGGCAAATACTCCATGCCGGTTCCGATGATGAACATCATCAACGGTGGTGAGCACGCTGACAACAACGTAGACATTCAGGAATTCATGATTCAGCCGGTTGGCGCGAAATCCCTGAAAGAAGCGGTACGTATGGGTTCAGAAGTGTTCCATAACCTGGCTAAAGTTCTGAAATCCAAAGGTATGAACACGGCTGTTGGTGACGAAGGCGGCTATGCGCCGAACCTGGGTTCTAACGCTGAAGCGCTGGCTGTTATCGCAGAAGCTGTTAAAGCTGCGGGTTACGAGCTGGGCAAAGACATCACTCTGGCGATGGACTGCGCGGCTTCTGAATTCTACAAAGACGGTAAATACGTTCTGGCTGGCGAAGGCAACAAAGCATTCACCTCCGAAGAATTCACTCACTTCCTGGAAGACCTGACCAAACAGTACCCGATCGTGTCCATCGAAGATGGTCTGGACGAGTCTGACTGGGCTGGCTTTGCTTACCAGACCAAAGTTCTGGGCGACAAAATCCAGCTGGTTGGTGACGACCTGTTCGTAACTAACACCAAAATCCTGAAAGAAGGCATCGAAAAAGGCATCGTTAACTCCATCCTGATCAAATTCAACCAGATCGGTTCTCTGACCGAAACTCTGGCTGCGATCAAAATGGCGAAAGACGCTGGCTACACTGCTGTCATCTCTCACCGTTCTGGCGAAACTGAAGACGCTACCATCGCTGACCTGGCTGTTGGTACCGCTGCTGGCCAGATCAAAACTGGCTCTATGAGCCGTTCTGACCGCGTAGCTAAATACAACCAGTTGATTCGTATCGAAGAAGCTCTGGGTGAACAAGCGCCGTACAACGGTCGTAAAGAGATCAAAGGTCAGGCATAAGCCTGTCTTTCTCTGAAATGAAAATGCCAGCCCTCGGGCTGGCATTTTTTTACCTGCAATAACCGTTATTTAAAATCGACGGCCATTTGCTGCGGAATGGAAAGTCCGCGGGTGGTCTGTACGCACTGAGCGATATAATCGGTAAAGCGTGGCGGCTTCGGCATGCCCAGCTCTATGAGCTTGTCATTGCTAAAGCGGACATTCAGCATGGCGAACGCACCGTACAAACGCATGGCTTTAAGCATCAGGCGCTCGTTGCAGGGGCCGAAGATGTTTTTCAATTCACGGCGCATCTTCACCAGCGTCTCGTAGCTAACCTGCGTGTAGACATCTTTAACCGGTACCGTTTCCAGCGCGGACGCCATCGCGGCATCAATATCAGAAAACTTCACGCTGTTCTCTTCGCCTGCGGAGATATGAATGACCTCACCCGCCGGGATGTCGCTTTTCAGCATCATGATCAACGCGTCGGCGCAATAGTCCACCGGCACCACATCAATACGGTCTTCCAGTGAGCACATGAATTTTTGCAGCATCAGCGCCATGCTGAATACCCAGAAGATACTGCTGGAGGGTTGGCAGCCGTAATGCGTATGCCCCACCACTATAGACGGACGTGCGATAACCAGCGGCAGATCCGGATAGGTTTTGCGCATCAGGTGTTCGATGGTGGATTTGGAGTGGGTGTACTCCACCAGGTGCTCGGCGTTTTCTTTGAATTCCTGGCTCTCATAGACCAGCGAATCGGCTTCTGGCGCACACGACATAGCGGTGCCGACATGCAGGAAACGCTGTAGCCCCTGTACTTTCGCCATACGTCCGGCAAAGGCCAGAGTGCCTTCCACGTTCACTTTCCAGATGAGCGGGTTGTTGCCAAAAGAGGCGACGGCTGCGCAGTTCAGCACGTGGGTGACACTGTCCAGACGCGGGTCGTCCAGAAATTGCTCCGGCGTACCCAGATCACCGATGATGATATGTTCGCAGGTCAGACGGGAGAGGATAGATTCGCTGATATTGAATTTGCGCATGTTCTCTTTTACGCGCTCAACGCCAGCCTGGCTATCCGTTGCCCTGACTAAAAGTAAATAGTTGATTTGACTATCATCATTAAGTATTTTCTCAAACACTGCACCACCGAGGAATCCGGTGACGCCGGTGATCAGTAGAGTTTTCATGATCGCATGCTCATTGTTGTTAATTCGCGGATTGTATTCAGCGAAAATTAAACAATGCTTAAATAAGAGAGGCGGAAATAAATCGATTTCTTAAGGTGATTTTAAGCTTTAAATGCGGAACAAGTTTAATTGGACAGACAAACGCAGAAATAAATTCATTAAAAATAAAAATATTTATAACATATTGAAATTAAAGTATTTTTATTCTCTGGTTTAGCGTTTTATTTTAATGGTTTTCTTATATAAATGAGCGTTACTGAAATAATTAATTACAAATAAAATGATGCTAAGCCTGCTATCCATTGTCCATTTTTTTGCTTTATTTCGATGACAATCACGCAACATTTACCCCTGCCTCAACTCGCCCTCAAGAGCGAAATCTGTAATAATTAATGTTTTCCCCGATCAGAGTTGATTATGCAGTACCCGATTAATGAGATGTTCCAGACCTTGCAAGGCGAGGGCTATTTTACCGGCGTTCCCGCCATTTTTATTCGTTTACAGGGATGCCCGGTTGGTTGCGCCTGGTGCGACACCAAACATACCTGGGATAAGCTTGAAGATCGGGAAGTCTCCCTCTACAGCATTCTGGCCAAGACCAAAGAGAGCGATAAATGGGGCGCGGCGAGCAGTGAAGATCTGCTGGCAATTATTGAGCGTCAGGGCTGGACTGCGCGCCATGTGGTGATTACCGGTGGCGAACCTTGTATCCACGATCTGATTCCATTGACTCATCTTCTGGAAAAACAGGGGTTCAGTTGCCAGATTGAGACCAGCGGTACCCATGAAGTGCGCACGTCTCATGCGACCTGGGTCACCGTGTCACCGAAGGTAAATATGCGCGGAGGCTATGACATCCTCCAGCAGGCGCTGGAACGCGCCGATGAGATCAAACACCCGGTTGGACGTACCCGAGACATTGAGGCGCTTGATGAGCTTCTGACGCAACTGACCGATGACAAACACCGGGTCATTGCATTGCAGCCTATCAGCCAAAAAGACGACGCCACCCGCTTGTGCATTGAAACCTGTATCGCCCGCAACTGGCGGCTGTCGATGCAAACGCATAAGTATCTGAATATTGCCTGATTCGGTTTCTGCCGGTGTTATTGCACCGACAAGACAGGTATTACCTGAGCGCCCGGCCTTATGGCCGGGCGTTTTCGTTTACCTGCCCGGCAGGCAGGATATAGGTTTGTGAAACAACGATGTTCGGTGAAATCAGCTTTTGCCTGCGGTGTGTTTTTATTTTGATTAATAATCAATGGGTTAATTATTCAGCTTACGTCGATAAAATCGGTAGAATTTGAGCTGTGATAAATAATTCTATAATTCAATGGGTTAAATTTAGAGTGTTCCCCGCGCGAGCGGGGATAAACCGCCGAGCCGTTCCCGCGCTTCCCGGAAGTAGTTGTGTTCCCCGCGCGAGCGGGGATAAACCGTTAACAATATCAAACATGATAACGCCAGTGCTGTGTTCCCCGCGCGAGCGGGGATAAACCGTACGCAAAAACGAGATGTTAGGCATCCCGATGGTGTTCCCCGCGCGAGCGGGGATAAACCGAGCCATAAAATCAGCGCACTCAGGTGCGCTGACGACACAGAAGCGAAATTACTCGCCGCGGTAGATACACCCTGCGGTGCAGGTCTCTTTGATCATCACGGCGCTCAGCAGCGGAACGATGGGTTTCAACTGATCCCAAATCCATTTTGCCAGTACTTCGCTGGTCGGGTTCTCAAGGCCCGGGATATCGTTAAGATAGTAGTGATCCAGACTATCATAGGTCGGTTTGAACGCCGCCTTAAGCTCAGCAAAATCCATGATCCAGCCCGTATGCGGATCCACCTCGCCGGTGATCTCCAGACGCACCATAAATGAGTGACCATGAAGACGACCGCATTTATGCCCTGCTGGAACATGTGGCAAACGGTGAGCGGCTTCAAACATGAAATCTTTAAATAACGTGGTGGACATTCTGAACTCTCTGACTGGCTAGAAAAACCGCGGCATGGTAGCCGAAATGACCTTTTTTATCATTAACTAAAATCGGCAAAAGCGATTAACCGTTACGCTTTGCCTGATGACCTGTATTTTTCCATTATAAATCAATAGATTAATTAATCTGTTTTACTGTTATAAACTATGAATAAAACAGGTTAGTTCTTTTGGTTATTTATTATTTCCAACCTTTCTTTAATTGTTATTATCCCCGCCGTTAACCTTACTTTCTCTTCTGCTTTTATGGCGCTGACAGGGCGTATAAGCAGCTTTTGCTTACTGGAACATAACGACGCATGACGACTCAGGTCCCACCTTCCGCTTTGCTTCCGCTGAACCCGGAGCAACTGGCACGCCTTCAGGCGGTCACAACCGATTTAACTCCCACCCAGCTTGCCTGGGTTTCCGGCTATTTTTGGGGCGTGCTGAACCAGCAACCCGGAGCGGCAGTTGCAACGGCAACACCTGCGGCGGCCGAGACCCCGACCATTACGCTACTTTCCGCCTCGCAAACCGGTAATGCCCGTCGCGTTGCGGAAGCACTGCGTGACGATCTGCTGGCGGCGAAACTCAACGTCAAACTGGTGAGCGCGGGCGACTATAAATTCAAACAAATCGCTAACGAAAAACTGCTGGTTATTGTTGCTTCCACACAAGGGGAAGGTGAGCCACCGGAAGAGGCCGTTGCGTTACATAAGTTCCTGTTCTCGAAAAAAGCGCCGAAGCTTGATGGCACTGCTTTCGCCGTGCTGGGGCTTGGCGATACGTCTTATGAATTTTTCTGCCAGGCAGGCAAAGATTTTGACAGCAAACTGGCTGAACTGGGTGCCGAGCGCCTGCTGGATCGCGTCGACGCAGACGTTGAGTTCCAGGCCGCCGCCGCTGAATGGCGCGCGCGCGTAGTTGAAGTACTGAAAGCACGAGTCCCGAAAGAGACGCCGGCCCAGGCCGCTGTGACGGCAACGGGGGCGGTGAATGAGGTTTTCTCCAGCCCTTATACGAAAGAAGAACCGCTGACCGCGACACTCTCAGTGAATCAAAAAATCACGGGTCGTGACTCAGAAAAAGATGTGCGTCATATCGAAATCGATCTGGGCGATTCTGGCCTGCGCTATCAGCCGGGCGACGCGCTGGGCGTCTGGTATCAGAACGATCCGGCACTGGTGAAAGAGCTGGTTGAGCTGCTGTGGCTTAAAGGCGATGAACCGGTCAGCGTCGACGGCAAAACTCTGCCGCTGTCCGAAGCGCTGCAGTGGCATTTCGAATTGACGGTCAACACCGGCAATATAGTGGAAAACTATGCCACTCTGACCCGCAGCGAATCATTGTTGCCGCTGGTGGGCGATAAGGCCAAATTACAGCACTATGCGGCGACCACGCCGATTGTGGATATGGTGCGTTTCTCCCCGGCACAACTGGATGCCACTGCGCTGATTGGCCTGCTGCGTCCGCTGACACCGCGTCTTTACTCCATCGCCTCTTCGCAGGCGGAAGTGGAAACCGAAGTGCACGTCACTGTCGGTGTGGTGCGCTATGACATTGAAGGTCGCGCGCGTGCGGGTGGGGCGTCGAGCTTCCTCGCCGATCGCGTGGAAGAAGAGGGCGAAGTGCGTGTGTTCATCGAACATAACGATAACTTCCGTCTGCCTGCCAACCCGGAAACGCCGGTCATCATGATTGGGCCGGGTACCGGTATCGCACCGTTCCGCGCCTTTATGCAGCAGCGAGCGGCAGATGGGGCAGAAGGCAAAAACTGGCTGTTCTTCGGCAACCCGCACTTTACGGAAGATTTCCTCTACCAGGTTGAGTGGCAGCGTTACGTCAAAGAAGGCGTGCTGAACCGTATCGATCTGGCCTGGTCGCGTGACCAAAAAGAAAAAGTATACGTACAAGACAAACTGCGTCAGCAAGGCGCGGAACTGTGGCGCTGGATTAATGACGGTGCGCACATTTATGTCTGCGGCGACGCGAATCGCATGGCGAAGGACGTTGAGCAGGCTTTACTGGACGTGATTGCCGAATTTGGCGCGATGGACGCCGAAGCGGCGGACGAATATTTAAGTGAGCTGCGCGTAGAGCGCCGTTACCAGCGAGATGTCTACTAATGAGTGAAAAACATCCAGGCCCACTGGTGGTCGAAGGTAAACTGACAGACGCCGAGCGCATGAAGCTGGAAAGCAACTATCTGCGCGGGACCATTGCGGAAGATCTTAACGACGGGCTGACCGGCGGCTTTAAAGGCGACAACTTTCTGCTGATCCGTTTCCACGGCATGTACCAGCAGGATGATCGCGATATTCGCGCTGAGCGTGCTGCACAGAAGCTGGAGCCGCGTCATGCGATGCTGCTGCGCTGCCGCCTGCCGGGAGGCGTGATCACCACCAAACAGTGGCAGGCGATTGATAAGTTCGCCGCTGAGAACACCATTTACGGCAGTATCCGCCTGACCAATCGTCAGACGTTCCAGTTCCACGGCATTCTGAAAAAGAACGTGAAACCGGTACACCAGATGCTGCACTCTGTTGGTCTGGACGCCCTGGCGACCGCTAATGACATGAACCGTAACGTGTTGTGTACCTCCAACCCGTACGAGTCAGAATTGCACGCCGAAGCCTATGAGTGGGCGAAGAAGATCTCTGAACATCTGCTGCCGCGTACCCGCGCTTACGCAGAGATCTGGCTCGATCAGGAAAAAGTAGCGACCACCGATGAAGAGCCGATCCTCGGTCAGACCTATCTGCCGCGTAAGTTTAAAACTACGGTCGTGATCCCGCCGCAGAACGATATCGATCTGCACGCCAACGACATGAACTTTGTCGCGGTCGCGGAAAACGGCAAGCTGGTGGGCTTTAACCTGCTGGTGGGCGGCGGTCTGTCCATCGAGCATGGTAATAAGAAAACCTATGCCCGCACGGCGAGCGAGTTTGGGTATCTGCCGGTTGAGCATACGCTGGCGGTTGCCGAAGCCGTTGTCACCACTCAGCGTGACTGGGGTAACCGTACCGACCGTAAAAACGCGAAGACCAAATATACGCTGGAACGTGTGGGTGTTGAGACCTTCAAAGCGGAAGTTGAGCGTCGTGCAGGTATCAAATTCGAACCGATTCGTCCGTATGAATTTACCGGGCGCGGCGATCGCATTGGCTGGGTGAAAGGGGTCGATAATAAATGGCATCTGACGCTGTTTATCGAAAACGGTCGTATTCTCGATTATCCGGGGCGTCCGCTGAAAACGGGTCTGCTGGAGATCGCGAAGATCCATAAAGGCGAGTTCCGTATTACGGCAAACCAGAACCTGATCATTGCCGGTGTGCCGGATAGCCAGAAGGCGAAAATCGAAAAAATCGCGCGCCAGAGCGGCCTGATGGATGCCGTAACGCCACAGCGTGAAAATTCGATGGCCTGTGTGTCATTCCCGACCTGTCCGCTGGCGATGGCCGAAGCAGAGCGCTTCCTGCCGTCGTTTATCGATAAAGTGGAAGAGGTGATGGCGAAGCATGGTTTGAGTGATGAGCATATCGTGACGCGCGTGACGGGTTGCCCGAACGGCTGTGGCCGCGCGATGCTGGCGGAAGTGGGCCTGGTGGGGAAAGCGCCTGGTCGCTATAACCTGCATCTGGGCGGTAACCGCATCGGTACGCGCATCCCGCGCATGTTCAAAGAGAACATTACCGAGACGGAAATCATTGCCTCGCTCGATGAACTGGTAGGGCGCTGGGCGAAAGAACGCGAAGCGGGTGAAGGGTTCGGTGATTTCACCATCCGTGCGGGCATTATCCGCCCGGTGCTCGACCCGGCGCGCGATCTCTGGGATTAAGCTTCCTTGCCTTCCCCCTCTCCTTAGGGAGGGGTGAGGGAAGTAAACATACGAGAGGTAATTATGTCCGTACTCGATCTATCTGCCCTGAATGCTCTGTCGAAAGACGACCGCACGCTGGCGCTGGCGGAGGCTAACGCCCAACTGGAAGCGCAAACCGCAGAGGAACGCGTGGCCTGGGCGCTGGAAAATCTGCCGGGTGAGTATGTGCTTTCGTCCAGTTTTGGTATCCAGGCGGCGGTGAGCCTGCATCTGGTGAATCAGGTGCGCCCGAACATTCCGGTTATCCTGACGGACACAGGTTATCTGTTCCCGGAAACCTATCAGTTTATTGATGAGCTGACCGAGAAGCTTGGCCTGAATCTGCAGATTTACCGTGCGCCGCAAAGCCCAGCCTGGCAGGAAGCACGCTACGGCAAGCTGTGGGAGCAGGGCGTTGAGGGTATTGAAAAATACAACGACATCAACAAAGTTGAGCCGATGAACCGGGCGCTGAAAGAACTGAACGCCCGGACATGGTTTGCAGGCCTGCGTCGTGAACAGTCCAGTAGCCGTGCCAACCTGCCTGTGCTGGATATTCAGCGCGGTGTTTTCAAAGTGCTGCCGATCATCGACTGGGATAACCGTACGGTGTATCAGTACCTGCAAAAACACGGCCTGAAATATCATCCGCTGTGGGATGAAGGCTACCTGTCTGTGGGCGATACGCACACCACCCGTAAATGGGAACCGGGCATGGCAGAAGAGGACACCCGCTTCTTCGGCCTGAAACGCGAGTGCGGCCTGCACGAAGGCTGATTTTTGGCTTTTCAGTAAATAGATAAGATAAGCGCCCGGCTAACCACCGGGCGTTTTTTATGGGTTATACGCTGGTGAAATGAGAGTTTGTACATGGTGTGGTTTTCTTTAATGAGTAAAATCAAAGAATTACCGATCTTAAAAAAGACGGAAATGTTGGTAGAATTTTGGGAGTGGTAATTGCTGTTTAAATTTAATGAGTTACGTTTAGAGTGTTCCCCGCGCCAGCGGGGATAAACCGGACGAGGAAAAAATCGTAGCGCTTATCAACAAGTGTTCCCCGCGCCAGCAGGGATCCCCCGCCACATACTCCATCTCCATGTCCGATTCCGGACATATTCCCACGCACGGATTCTGCTATCGTATTGGCGCCATTTGGGATGGCGTTAATTTAATCACTCAGGGATATGACAATGAAAAAGATCGCGCTGGCGGCGCTGCTGATGGGGATGTGCACTGCGTCTTATGCGGAAACCGAAACCTGCAAACAATACTTCGCTGAAATGGACAGCTTCATCAAAGAAGCGTCAAAACATGAAGAAGCGAAAGCGCAGGTGGACATGCTGAAAACCCAGCTCGCGGAAGGCAGAAAACAGCTTGAGACTTACAGCGTAGAGCAACAGGATGCAGGCTGTAAGCAGGGACTGGCGGCAGTAAAACAACTTAATGCCTCACTGGGCATCAAATAACAAAAAGGGAGCCGATGCTCCCTTTTTTCGTTTTTACGAACAGCAGATTTACTTTGTCCCCGCCTTTGCCAGTTCTTTGACCAACGGCAGCATAATACGCACTACATCGCGGCTGCGTCGGTCGATACGCCCCGGCAGGGCCTGATCGATATGCTGGACGTTATCGAGCTTGATGTTATGCCAGCTCACGCCATCCGGGAAGGATTTCGATTTCGCGCGCTGCTGATAGCCATCCTTTTTCCCCAAATTCCAGTTGGTGGCCTCAACGGATAGCACCGGAATACCGGCATTATCAAAGACTTCTGCATCATTGCAGCAGCTTGTTCCCTGAGGATAATCAGGGTTAAGGCCCGGATTGGAGGTCGCGCTAATCCCCAGAGAGCGTGCGATAGCCAGCGCCCTGTCACGGGTGAGCTTACGCACCGATGCGGGGGTTTTCTTACCGCTGTTGAAATAGAGATTATCGCCGACAATAAGGTTATCGAGATTAATCACCAGCAGCGTTTGCTTCTTCTCGTGCTCACTCATGCGTTTGAGGAAGTTCTCGGCCCCGAGGTTACCTTGCTCTTCACCGCTGGTCGCCACAAAGCGAATAGTGTATTCCGTTGGCACCGATTTCAGTTGTTCCGCCAGCTCCAGCATCGCTCCCACTCCTGAGGCGTTATCATCGAGCCCCTGTAGCGTCAGACCACCCAGATTATTGTCGGTATCCGCATCGCTGCGCGGCGCGTAGGTGTCCAGATGCGCCACAATAATGATCTGCTGTGGGTGCTTGCCTTCATGCGCGGCAATAACGGTGCTGCCGGTGACGTTCTGCCAGTTGTGCTGATTACTACGAGAAGCCCAACTGTAGCGGCTGTTGAATTTGCGGATGTCACTCTGATAGCCCATCTGCGCAAACTGCTGGCGTATATAATCTGCTGCGAGCATTTCAGCCGGCGAGCCGGTCATGCGGCCGGGAAAATAGGTGGCGATATGGCGCGCCTGATTACTTGCAAATTCACCGGGATGAGGTGCTCGTGCCTGAGCAGAAAAAATAAAGCATACGCCGAGCGCCAGGGCAGCGGTACGGTGGCGCAATGCGGAGAGCATAGAGAGTCCTTTTACGACAAAAATTTTATCGCGCTTAGTATGAAACTGTGACCCGGTTTACACAATTTCATTTGTTCTTAACTCTGCAAAAATGTGGTGGTTAAGCACTTTTTGGCATTTGCTTTTTTATCTCGTTATTCCTTTGCGGAACTACTCATTCCAATTCGTAATTTCATTCACTCTACTCTCCCCCCTATAGTCCCACTATTACTGGTTGCGAGTGAGTTGTTGCCCTGTGGATTACCTTCCTTTATTTGCTGACGTCAAAGACCGCCCCGTGTTGGTTGTCGGTGGTGGCGACGTTGCCGCTCGTAAGATTGCTTTTTTACGCCGCGCGGGGGCACGCGTGCTGGTGGTGACAAAACATCTCGAACCCTCACTACAACAGTTGGTGGATGAGCAAGAGATCCACCTGCTGGCGGATACGTTCGATGAAGCGCAACTCGACAACGTCTTTCTGGTGATTGCAGCAACGGATGACGGGGACGTCAATCGTCGTGTCTTTGACGCCGCAAATGCCCGCCATCGTCTTGTCAACGTGGTAGATGACCAGCCGCTGTGCTCATTTATCTTCCCGTCGATTGTTGACCGCTCGCCGCTGCTGGTGGCGATCTCTTCCGGCGGCAACGCACCGGTACTGGCGCGATTGCTGCGTGAAAAAATTGAAGCGTTGTTGCCCGCGAACTTAGGCCGTATGGCTGAGGTGGCCGGGCGCTGGCGCACGCGCATTAAAGCATTTCGTAAAACCACCGATGAACGTCGTCGTTTCTGGGAGAGCGCTTTTCGTGGCCGCTTTGCCAGCCTGATGGCGGCGGGCAAAGAGCAGGCCGCGGAACAGGTGCTGGCTGATGAACTCGCGAAACCGGGCAGTAGCACCGGCGAAATCATTCTGGTTGGCGCGGGGCCTGGTGATGCCGGGCTGCTAACGTTGCGTGGTTTGCAGGTTATCCAGCAGGCTGACGTGGTGTTTTACGATCATCTGGTAACCGATGGCGTGCTGGAACTCGTACGCCGCGATGCGGAACTGATCAGCGTGGGTAAACGCGCAGGCTCGCACCTGGTTGCGCAGCATGATACCAATCGCATGCTGGTTGAGGCCGCGCAGGCGGGCAAAACTGTGGTGCGGTTGAAAGGCGGCGACCCGTTTATCTTTGGTCGCGGTGGCGAAGAGTTACAGGCGGCTGCGGCAGCAGGTATCCCCTTCCAGGTGGTGCCCGGCGTGACGGCGGCATCCGGCGCGACGGCTTACGCAGGCATTCCGCTGACACACCGCGACTACGCGCAAAGTGCCACCTTTGTTACCGGACATTACAAAGCCGACAGCGCACCGTTTGACTGGTCGCAACTGGCGCAAAGTCGCCAGACGCTGGCTATCTATATGGGTACGATGAAAGCGGCAGAAATTGGCGAACAACTCATCGCTCACGGGCGAGAGGCACAGACACCGGTCGCGGTGATTTCGCGCGGCACACGGGCTGACCAGCAGGTCAGAACCGGCACATTACAACAACTTGAGGAACTGGCGAAAGATGCGCCAATGCCCGCCCTGCTGGTCGTGGGCGAGGTGGTACAACTGCATCATGAACTCGCCTGGTTTCAACACACGACAGGCCCGGAAGCGTTTGACGCCTCCGTGGTGAATCTGGCTTAAGGAACGGTTATGGATCAAAAACGACTCACTCACCTGCGACAACTGGAAGCCGAAAGCATCCATATCATTCGCGAGGTGGCCGCCGAATTCTCCAATCCGGTGATGATGTATTCCATCGGTAAAGACTCCAGCGTGATGCTGCATCTGGCGCGTAAAGCCTTCTATCCTGGTACGCTGCCATTCCCGCTGTTGCATGTGGACACCGGCTGGAAATTCCGTGAGATGTATGAGTTCCGTGACCGCACCGCGAAAGCGTATGGCTGTGAGCTGCTGGTGCACAAAAACCCGGAAGGGGTGGCGATGGGCATTAACCCATTCGTCCACGGCAGCGCCAAGCACACCGATATCATGAAAACCGAAGGGCTTAAGCAGGCGCTGAACAAATACGGTTTTGATGCGGCCTTCGGCGGCGCACGCCGTGACGAAGAGAAGTCCCGCGCCAAAGAGCGAATCTACTCTTTCCGCGATCGCTTCCACCGCTGGGACCCGAAAAATCAGCGTCCTGAACTGTGGCACAACTACAACGGCCAGATTAACAAAGGCGAGAGCATCCGCGTGTTCCCTCTCTCAAACTGGACCGAGCTGGATATCTGGCAGTATATCTACCTGGAAAATATCGAAATTGTTCCGCTGTATCTGGCCGCAGAGCGCCCGGTGCTGGAGCGCGACGGCATGCTGATGATGATCGACGACGATCGTATCGACCTGCAACCTGGCGAAGTGATCGAACAGCGGATGGTGCGTTTCCGTACGCTTGGCTGCTGGCCGCTGACCGGCGCTGTGGAGTCCGAAGCGCAGACGCTGCCGGAAATTATCGAAGAGATGCTGGTTTCCACCACCAGTGAACGTCAGGGCCGCGTGATTGACCGCGACCAGGCAGGCTCCATGGAGCTGAAAAAACGTCAGGGATACTTCTAAGGAGCCGCCATGAATACCACTATTGCCCAACAAATTGCCAACGAAGGCGGCGTCGAAGCGTACCTGCACGCACAGCAGCACAAAAGCCTGCTGCGTTTTCTGACCTGCGGCAGCGTCGATGACGGGAAAAGCACCCTGATTGGCCGCCTGCTGCATGACACGCGCCAGATTTATGAAGATCAGCTCTCTACGCTGCACAATGACAGCAAACGTCACGGCACCCAGGGGGAAAAACTCGACCTGGCCCTGTTGGTCGACGGCCTGCAGGCGGAACGTGAACAGGGCATCACCATCGACGTGGCGTACCGTTACTTCTCAACCGAGAAGCGCAAATTTATCATTGCCGACACCCCGGGGCACGAACAGTACACCCGTAATATGGCTACCGGTGCGTCAACCTGTGATCTCGCGATCCTGTTGATTGACGCCCGTAAAGGCGTGCTGGATCAGACCCGTCGCCACAGCTTTATCTCCACCCTGCTGGGCATTAAACACCTGGTGGTGGCGGTCAATAAAATGGATCTGGTCGGCTTTAGCGAAGAGACCTTTGAGAACATTCGTCAAGAGTACCTGACCTTTGCTGAACAGCTACCGGGCAATCTGGACATTCGCTTTGTACCGCTGTCGGCGCTGGAAGGGGATAACGTCGCCAGCCAGAGCGCCAACATTCCGTGGTACAGCGGCCCGACGCTGCTGGAAGTCCTCGAAACCGTCGAAATTCAGCGCGTTGTGGACACCCAGCCGATGCGTTTCCCGGTGCAGTACGTTAACCGCCCGAACCTCGATTTCCGTGGCTTCTCCGGTACGCTGGCCTCGGGCAGCGTGAAGGTTGGCCAGCGCATCAAAGCACTGCCGTCTGGGGTGGAATCCACCGTTGCGCGCATCGTGACCTTTGATGGCGACCTACAGGAAGCCCATGCGGGTGAAGCGATTACCCTGGTACTTAAGGACGAGATCGACATCAGCCGTGGCGATCTGATCCTGGATGCCCAGGAGAGCGTGCCTGCGGTGCAGAGCGCGTCCCTCGACGTAGTATGGATGGCTGAGCAGCCGCTGGCGCCAGGACAGAGCTTTGACATCAAAGTGGCCGGTAAAAAGACCCGCGCCCGCGTCGATGCCATTCAATATCAGGTAGATATTAACAATCTCACCCAGCGTCAGGTGGATACGCTGCCGTTAAACGGTATCGGTCTGGTCGATTTGACCTTTGATGAGCCGCTGACCCTGGATGCGTATCAACAAAACCCGGTGACTGGCGGTGTTATCTTTATCGACCGCCTGAGCAACGTGACCGTAGGCGCCGGCATGGTGCGTGAAGTGCATCAGCAGGAGACGACTGTACCGTCGCAGTTCAGCGCCTTTGAGCTGGAGTTGAATCAGCTTATCCGTAAACATTTCCCACACTGGGGCGCGCGTGATTTGCTGGGAGGTAAGTAATGGCCGCTCATGATGAGAACGTCGTCTGGCATCCTCATCCGGTGACCGTTGCGCAGCGTGAGCAACTCCACGGCCACCGTGGGGTTGTGCTGTGGTTTACCGGGCTGTCTGGTTCCGGTAAATCGACGGTAGCGGGGGCGCTGGAAGAGGCATTACATCAGCAGGGTGTCAGTACTTACCTGCTCGATGGTGATAATGTGCGTCACGGCCTGTGTAGCGATCTGGGTTTTAGCGATGAAGACCGCAAAGAGAACATTCGCCGGGTCGGGGAAGTCGCCAGCCTGATGGCTGATGCCGGGCTGGTGGTGCTGACCGCGTTTATCTCCCCGCACCGTGCTGAGCGGCAGATGGTGCGTGAGCGCGTGGGGGAAGGGCGTTTTATAGAAGTTTTCGTGGATACGCCGCTGGCGATTTGCGAAGCACGCGACCCGAAGGGACTTTATAAAAAAGCGCGCGCGGGGGAGTTACGCAACTTCACCGGCATCGACGCCGTTTACGAAGCGCCTGAAACACCCGAAGTTCACCTGCAAGGTGAACAATTGGTAACAAATTTGGTGAGCCAATTATTAGACCTCATGAGACGGGACGATATGATCAGATCCTGAGACAGTGCCGGGGATACGCAGAACGTGGGGCGTATCCTGTTTCGTCGGCCAGTCAGTTAATGGGATCAGATATGCGTAATAGTCAGAACATCACCATCTCAAGGTCGGATACCATCACGACCAGCGAAGAGACCACCTGGTCCCTGCCTGGGGCCGCAGTGGGCTTTGTCGCGTGGCTGTTGGCGCTGGCTATCCCTTTTCTGATTTACGGTCCTAACACGCTGTTCTTCCTCCTCTACACCTGGCCTTTCTTCCTTGCGTTGATGCCCGTTTCGGTTGTGGTGGGTATAGCCCTGCATTCCATCGTCAATGGCAAACTGCTCTACAGCATTGTCCTCACTGCGCTCACGGTTGTGGCCATGTTTGGCGCGTTGTTTATGTGGCTGATGGGCTAAAGCCATCCATACTTCAAACCGTAACTCACATTAAGACGATGTGTCCTGGGGACAACCCTACGGAAAGGTGCGTAAATATGTTACATTCTGTCGCGGTGACTCGTTATCACCCGGCCCCGGTGTGGAGTCTGAGAAAAAGTTATGGGATGATGATGCCGTTTTTCAGGGGGCAGGATGGGTAAACTAACGCTGCTATTGCTGGCTTTGCTGGTCTGGCTACAGTATTCACTGTGGTTTGGCAAAAATGGTCTTCACGACTATAGCCGTGTCAGCGAAGATGTGGGCGCACAGCAGGCGACAAACGCCAAATTAAAAGCGCGAAACGATCAACTCTTTGCTGAAATTGACGATCTCAATGGCGGCCAGGAAGCGATTGAGGAACGCGCTCGCAACGAATTAACGATGACCAAACCGGGCGAAACCTTTTATCGTCTGGTGCCGGACGCGTCCAAACGCAACCAGGGGTCAGTACAGAACACACAAAATAATCGATAAACAATCCCGGGTTTACGACATGTCTGTAATTATTCCGGACGTTTGTGCGGTGGTGCCGGCTGCCGGATTTGGCCGCCGCATGCAAACGGAATGTCCCAAGCAATATCTTTCCATTGGCGATAAAACGATCCTCGAACACGCGGTGGCGGCCTTGCTGGTCAACCCGAACGTGGGGCGTGTCATTATCGCCGTCAGCCCCGGTGATGAGCGCTTTGCCCGCTTGCCGCTGGCGCAACACCCCGCCATTACCGTTGTGGCTGGTGGCGCTGAACGTGCGGACTCCGTACTGGCGGGGCTGAAAGCCGCGCAAGGGGCTCAGTGGGTACTGGTGCATGACGCCGCACGTCCTTGCCTGCATCAGGATGATTTAAATCGCCTGCTACAACTGCGTGAAACCAGCCGGGTCGGCGGTATTCTTGCCGCGCCGGTTCGCGACACCATGAAGCGTGCTGAACCTGGTAAAACGGCTATTGCCCACACCGTTGAGCGTAACGATTTATGGCATGCGCTCACGCCGCAATTTTTCCCTCTGGAACTCCTGCACGACTGCCTGACGCGTGCGCTCAACGAAGGCGCGACCATCACCGATGAGGCCTCGGCACTCGAATATTGTGGATTCCACCCGGAACTGGTCGCCGGACGCGCGGATAATATTAAGGTGACGCGTCCTGAGGATCTGAAACTTGCAGAATTTTATCTCACCCATTCTTAACACCAGGAGAAGGCATAATGCGCATTGGACACGGTTTTGACGTACACGCATTTGGCGGCGATGGCCCCATTATTATCGGTGGCGTTCGCATTCCCTGGGAGAAAGGCCTGCTGGCGCACTCCGATGGCGACGTCGCGTTGCATGCCCTGACCGATGCCCTGTTAGGCGCGGCGGCGTTGGGGGATATTGGTAAGCTGTTCCCGGATACCGATCCGTCGTTCAAAGGGGCAGACAGCCGTGCGCTGCTGCGCGAGGCATGGCGTCGCATCCAGGCCAAAGGCTACGTGATTGGCAATGTGGACGTCACTATCATCGCGCAGGCACCGAAAATGTTGCCGCATATCCCGCAGATGCGCGTGTTTATCGCCGAAGATTTGGGCTGCCACATGGACGACGTGAACGTGAAGGCAACCACGACCGAGAAACTCGGTTTTACCGGACGTGGCGAAGGTATTGCCTGTGAGGCGGTGGCGCTCCTGCTTAAGGCGGCGAAATGACCGGCTTCGACCAGCTAACCTATTTGCACGGTAAACCTGCGGCTAGCGGTTTACTGAAAGCCAATCCGGAAGATTTCGTGGTTATCGAGGACTTAGGCTTCGAACCCGACGGTGAAGGTGAACATATTCTGGTGCGAATTCTGAAAAACGGCTGCAATACGCGCTTTGTTGCCGACGCGCTGGCGAAGTTCCTTAAAATACACGCCCGTGAAGTCAGCTTTGCCGGGCAGAAAGATAAACACGCGGTGACCGAGCAATGGCTATGCGCGCGCGTGCCGGGTAAAGATATGCCGGACCTGAGCGCGTTTCAGCCGGAAGGCTGTAAAGTGCTGGAATATGCCCGCCATAAGCGCAAACTGCGTTTAGGCGCGCTTAAAGGCAACAGTTTCACCCTTGTGCTGCGCGAAATCAGCAACCGGGACGACGTGGAATCCCGCCTGCAGGCAATCCGCGAGGGCGGCGTACCGAACTATTTTGGTGCGCAACGTTTTGGCATCGGCGGCAGCAATCTACAGGGGGCGCTACGTTGGGCTCAAAGCGATGCCCCGGTGCGCGATCGTAATAAGCGCAGTTTTTGGTTGTCGGCGGCACGCAGTGCATTGTTTAATCAGATTGTTAGCGAGCGCCTGAAAAAAACAGACTTTAATCAAGTTGTTGACGGCGATGCGCTACAATTATCGGGGCGCGGAAGTTGGTTTGTGGCGACCGCAGAAGAGCGTGCTGAGCTGCAGACGCGCGTTGATGATAAAGCGCTGATGATTACCGCCTCAATGCCGGGAAGCGGCGAATGGGGAACGCAGGGCGAAGCGCTGTCATTTGAACAGGCCGCCGTTGCCGATGCGCCGGAACTGCAGGCGTTGCTGGTACGTGAAAAGGTTGAGGCGTCGCGCCGCGCAATGCTGCTCTTTCCGCAACAATTAAGCTGGAACTGGTGGGATGACGTGACCGTCGAGTTACGCTTCTGGCTGCCGGCAGGTAGCTTCGCCACCAGTGTGGTAAGGGAAATTATCAATACTTTGGGTGATTATGCGAATATTGCTGAGTAACGATGACGGGATTCATGCGCCAGGTATTCAGACGCTGGCAAAGGCCCTGCGGGAGTTTGCCGACGTACAGGTCGTGGCTCCCGATCGTAACCGTAGCGGCGCATCCAACTCGTTAACGCTGGAATCCTCCCTCCGAACTTTCACCTTCGAAAACGGCGACATTGCGGTGCAGATGGGCACCCCGACCGACTGTGTCTATCTGGGCGTCAACGCGCTGATGCGCCCGCGCCCGGACGTTGTCGTCTCTGGCATTAACGCCGGGCCGAACCTTGGGGATGATGTTATCTATTCTGGTACTGTCGCGGCAGCGATGGAAGGACGCCATCTGGGCTTTCCGGCCCTGGCGGTGTCATTAAACGGCCAGACGCATTACGAGACAGCCGCGGCTGTCACCTGCTCCATTCTGCGTGCGCTGTCGCGCGAGCCGTTACGTACCGGGCGTATTCTGAATATTAATGTCCCGGACTTGCCGCTCAGTGAAATCAAGGGTATTCGTGTTACCCGCTGCGGTAGTCGTCATCCTGCGGATAAGGTCATTCCGCAGCAGGATCCACGAGGCAACACGCTTTACTGGATTGGCCCTCCGGGCGAGAAATACGACGCCGGGCCGGATACCGATTTTGCCGCCATCGATGAGGGTTTTGTTTCTGTCACCCCGCTACACGTGGATTTAACTGCGCATAGCGCGCATGATGTGGTTTCGGGCTGGCTGGATCGCGCCGGAGTGACTGAACGATGGTGAACAGACGCGTACAAACACTGCTTGATCAATTACGCGCGCAGGGCATTACCGATGAGCATGTGCTGGAAGCCATCTCTCTGGTACCGCGCGAGAAATTTATCGATGAGGCGTTTGAACATAAGGCCTGGGATAACGTGGCGCTGCCTATCGGCCAGGGCCAGACTATCTCTCAGCCTTATATGGTGGCGCGGATGACGGCTTTACTCGAGCTGACACCGCAATCCAGGGTGCTGGAAATTGGCACGGGGTCTGGTTATCAGACTGCGATACTGGCGCATCTGGTGCATCACGTTTGTACGGTTGAACGCATTAAAAGTCTGCAATGGCACGCACGACGTCGCCTTAAACAACTTGATTTACATAATGTTTCAACTCGACATGGCGATGGCTGGCAGGGTTGGCAGGCACGGGGTCCATTTGATGCCATTATTGTCACCGCCGCACCGCCAGAAATTCCGGCGGCGTTGATGTCCCAACTGGATGAAGGCGGGATTCTCGTTTTACCTGTGGGCGACGAGCAGCAACTTCTTAAACGTGTTCGTCGGCGGGGAGGCGAATTTGTAATCGATACCGTGGAAGCCGTGCGCTTTGTGCCGCTGGTTAAAGGCGAACTGGCCTGATAAACAGATTTTTCCTGATGTTTTCATGCCGCATCAGCGTATGGTGGGCAAATTTGCCGAAACCGTTCACGGTTAATTTTAAGTCATTGGTAGCTAACACATTCCTGGGGGATAAATGAGCACGGGAAGCCCTAAATTCACCGTAAGCCGTGTTGCGGCACTATCACTGGTTTCTATCTGGCTGGCAGGCTGTACTAGCTCCAGCAACGCACCCGCTCCGGTCAGTTCGGTGGGTGGCAACACCAGCTCCAGCAGCAATTCCGGAATGTTAATCACTCCGCCACCAAAAATCGGTACCGCGTCACAGCCGCAAATTCAGCCCGTACAGCCCGTTCAGCGCCCGGTACAGACCGCGCCTGTTCAGTCTGTTCCGGAACAGCCTGTTCAGACTGTTAATGGCAAAATCATCTATAACCGTCAGTATGGGAACATTCCGAAAGGGAGCTATACCGGCGGCAGTACCTATACCGTAAAACGCGGTGATACTTTATTTTATATTGCGTGGATAACCGGGAACGATTTCCGCGATCTTGCCCAGCGCAACCATGTTGCTGCACCCTACGGCTTGACAGTGGGTCAAACCTTGCAAGTGGGTAATGCATCAGGTACGCCAATAACGGGCGGAAACGCGATAACTCAGGCAGATGCGAGCGCACAAGGAATTGTCTCAAAACCTGCACAAAATTCCACCGTAGCTGTTGCTTCAAAACCAACAATTACGTATTCTGAGGATTCAGGTGAACAAAGTGCTAACAAAATGTTGCCGAACAACAAGCCTGCGACCCCTGTCACAGCGCCTGTTACGGCTCCAACTGTCAGCACGACCGAACCGACCATCAGCAGCACGTCAACCAGTACGCCGATTGCTTCCTGGCGCTGGCCGACAGATGGCAAAGTTATCGACAACTTCTCTGCTACCGAAGGTGGCAACAAAGGTGTTGATATCGCAGGTAGCAAAGGACAGGCAATCGTCGCGACCGCAGATGGGCGCGTCGTCTATGCCGGTAACGCGCTTCGCGGTTACGGTAATCTTATTATCATCAAACATAACGATGATTACCTGAGTGCCTACGCCCATAACGATACGATGCTGGTCCGGGAACAACAAGAAGTTAAGGCGGGGCAAAAAATCGCTACCATGGGTAGCTCCGGAACCAGTTCTACACGCTTGCATTTTGAAATTCGTTACAAGGGGAAATCCGTAAACCCGCTGCGCTATTTGCCGCAGCGATAAATCGGCAAAGTGGTTGAACCGTTCCTCATTGTTGTCGTTGCAGCGCGCGCAGATGCCGCTGCAATGGTCAGTAATGAAGTGCTTTTCAGGTGCTTTGTCCAGGGATCACGGGTAGGAGCCACCTTATGAGTCAGAATACGCTGAAAGTTCATGATTTAAATGAAGATGCGGAATTTGATGAGAACGGAGTAGAGGCTTTTGATGAGAAAGCCTTAGTTGAAGAGGAACCCAGTGATAACGACCTGGCCGAAGAGGAATTGTTATCGCAGGGCGCTACCCAGCGTGTGCTGGATGCGACTCAGCTTTATCTTGGGGAAATTGGTTATTCCCCACTGCTAACGGCCGAAGAAGAAGTTTATTTTGCACGTCGCGCTTTGCGTGGTGACGTTGCTTCTCGCCGCCGCATGATCGAAAGTAACCTGCGTCTGGTAGTGAAAATTGCCCGTCGTTATAGCAATCGTGGCCTGGCGTTGCTGGACCTGATTGAAGAAGGGAACCTGGGCCTGATCCGTGCGGTTGAAAAATTCGACCCGGAACGTGGTTTCCGTTTCTCCACCTATGCGACCTGGTGGATTCGTCAGACTATTGAACGGGCGATTATGAATCAAACCCGTACTATCCGTCTGCCAATCCATATTGTTAAAGAGCTGAACGTCTACCTGCGTACCGCGCGTGAGTTGTCCCATAAACTGGACCACGAACCGAGTGCGGAAGAGATTGCCGAACAACTCGACAAGCCGGTCGATGATGTGAGTCGCATGCTGCGCCTCAACGAGCGTATCACCTCGGTGGATACACCGCTGGGCGGTGATTCCGAGAAAGCGTTGCTGGATATCCTGGCCGATGAAAAAGAAAACGGCCCGGAAGACACAACGCAAGATGACGATATGAAACAGAGCATCGTCAAATGGCTGTTCGAACTGAACGCCAAACAGCGTGAAGTGCTGGCACGTCGTTTCGGTCTGCTGGGATATGAAGCAGCAACGCTGGAAGATGTGGGTCGTGAAATCGGTCTGACACGCGAGCGCGTACGTCAGATTCAGGTTGAAGGTCTGCGCCGTCTGCGTGAAATCCTGCAGGCGCAAGGGCTGAATATCGAAGCGCTTTTCCGCGAATAAGCATTGAACATCAAAAGGCCGGTCAAATGACCGGCCTTTTTCTTGCGCGCTTTCCGGCTTAACGCTTATCTGCCGCCAGCAGCGGTGGGATCGTTGGCACCTGCGGAGCGTCATCAATATCTTTTTGCGTCATACGAAACGCCTCCGGATAGTGTTCGCGGCTGGTGCGGCGTAGTGGCTCGGTATCGCGCCAGGTATACAGACAATGCTGGCACTGATAAACGGTCCAGATACCTTTCACCGGTGAGGTTGCCATCACCTCAATGTGTTCATCGGCACAACGTGGACAAATCATTCTCTTCTCCTTATTTACGTGCGGCCAGCATGGCGGTCAGTTTTTCAACCCACTCTTTGGTTTCAGGGAGATCCTGTACCGGTTGGCTGTAGTGACCGCGCGTATCCGGTGCGACCGGCGTCGTCGCGTCGATAATCAGTTTGTCGGTAATGCCTGCCGGGCTTGAGCCTGGGTCCAGCTCCAGTACCGACATATTCGGTAACTGCACAAGATCGCCTGCCGGGTTCACTTTTGACGACAGCGCCCACATCACCTGCGGCAGGTTGAACGGGTCAACGTCTTCATCGACCATAATGACCATTTTTACATAGCCCAGGCCATGCGGCGTGGTCATGGCGCGCAGGCCCACCGCGCGGGCAAAACCGCCGTAGCGTTTTTTGGTGGAGATGATGGCCAGCAGGCCGTGGGTGTACATGGCATTCACAGCCTGCACTTCCGGGAACTCCGCTTTTAACTGTTGATACAGGGGGACGCAGGTCGCCGGGCCAATCAGGTAGTCGATTTCAGTCCACGGCATACCCAGGTAAAGCGATTCAAAAATCGGTTTTGTGCGATAAGAGACTTTATCGATACGCACGACCGTCATATTGCGTCCACCGGAATAGTGACCGGTAAATTCGCCGAAGGGGCCTTCGATTTCGCGTTTACGCCCCTCGATAACCCCTTCGAGGATCACTTCCGAGCCCCACGGTACATCAAAACCGGTGAGCGGCGCGGTGGCGATGGGGTAAGGACTTTCGCGCAGCGCCCCGGCCATTTCGTATTCAGACTGATCGTATTTCAGCGGCGTGGCACCCATCAGGGTGATGATCGGATCGTTCCCGAGCGTGATCGCAACCGGCAAGTCTTCGCCACGCTCCTCCGCTTTATGCAGATGTAGCGCAATGTCGTGCATCGGCACCGGCTGCAGGCCCAGTTTGCGTTTGCCTTTCACTTCCATACGGTAGATGCCGACGTTTTGCTTACCAAAATGGTCAGGATCGACCGGATCGCGGGAGACAACGCACGCTTTATCAAGATAGAAACCGCCATCGCCATCGTTCAGACGAAACAGCGGAAGGATGTCAAACAGGTTAATCTCTTCACCATCGACAGTATTTTCCGCCCAAAGCGGATTTGCACGGCGCTCCGGTGCGACAGGGAAGGTATCCCAGCGGCGGATAAACTCGTCAATCTGCTTTTTAACTGGCGTGTTCGATGGCAACCCCATAGAGATCGCATGATTCTGCCAGGAACCAATGGTGTTCATTGCCACGCGCGCATCGGTAAAGCCGCGAATATTATCGAACCACAGTGCAGGCGCGCCGTCGCCGATACGCCCGGTGGCATTGGCCGCCGCCGCAATATCTGGCTCGGCGTTAACCTCTTCACTGATTTTCAGCAGTTGTCCCTGATCATCAAGGGCTTGCAAGAAGCTTCGTAAATCATCAAAAGCCATATTCTTTCTCCTGTGAAAAATGCTGTGCCGCCTGCAGGCCTTCCCAACGGCGTGCTCTGCTGTGCTCCAGATCAAACTGATCGAGCACGCGGGTCACGATATGCTGGGTAATGTCATCAACAGTCTGCGGATGGTTGTAATACGCGGGCATGGGAGGGACCATCGCCACCCCCATGCGGGAAAGCGCTAACATATTTTCTAAATGAATGGTGCTAAGCGGCATTTCACGCGGGACGAGCACCAGTTTGCGGCCCTCTTTGAGCACCACATCGGCGGCGCGACCAACCAGCCCTTCGGCGTAGCCCGCACGGATACCTGCCAGCGTTTTCATGCTGCAGGGAATAATTATCATGCCGTCGGTGCGAAACGAGCCTGAGGAGATGGTGGCTGCCTGATCGGCCGGGTTATGAGTGACATCAGCCAGTGCCGCCACTTCGCGGGCAGTCCAGGGCGTTTCCAGTTCAATAGTGGTTTTCGCCCACTTCGACATCACCAGATGAGTTTCAACCTCTGGCATCTCCCGTAGCGCTTGCAATAACGCCACGCCTAATGGTGCGCCGGTTGCCCCCGTCATCCCGATTATCAGTTTCATTCACCACCTCAATCATTGTTCGTATGCGAACGTTTTGAAATAACCTACTCCTGAGGATCGTCACAGACAAGATTGTTCGTATACATGCGCATTTTTTGCTAAAAAAAGTCGCGTTAAAATTCGGCAAGTTAATGGCTATCATAGGGAGGAGAAACCCATAACGGAGCATTCATGGAGTTAAGAAAAGAGGCCTTTCACCTGCTACGTCAGCTATTCCAGCAGCACACGGCGCGCTGGCAACAGGTACTGCCGGAACTGACCAAACCACAATATGCGGTGATGCGTTCTATTGCCGAAAATCCCGGTATTGAACAGGTCGCCCTGACGGAGGTGGCGGTCAGCACGAAAGCGACCCTCGCGGAAATGCTCAGCCGTATGGAGACGCGTGGTCTGGTCCGCCGTGAGCACGATCCGGACGATAAACGACGCCGTTTTTTATTTTTGACCGAGGAAGGTGAAGCGGTGCTGAATGCAAGCATCCCGGTGGGTAATGGCGTGGACGCAGAGTTTCTTGGCAAGTTAAGCGAGGAAGAACGTGAGCAATTCACGAAGCTTGTTCGTCGGATGATGCGCTGAGTCAGTAGGGAAGGGCAGGAAACAATCCGGACGGAGTGTTTCCTGCAAAATACGACGTATTAGTTCAGCGTGTATTCCAGCGAGATTTCCGCATTTAATACTTTCGATACCGGACAACCGGCTTTGGCTTTCTGAATGGCTTCATCAAATTTAGCAGGGTCGGCACCCGGTACTTTTACCGCACTTTTCAGGGCGACTTTGGTAATCGCGAACCCGCCGTCAACCTGGTCCAGCGTGACGGTTGCCGTTGTGTCGATACTATCTGCCGTGTAGCCTACTTCGCCCAGAATGAGCGAAAGCGCCATTGAGAAACAGGCCGCATGTGCCGCGCCGATCAGCTCTTCCGGGTTAGTCCCCTGAACGCCTTCGAAACGGGTGTTGAAGCCATAAGGAAGTTCTTTAAGGGCACCGCTTTCTGTTGAAACAGTCCCTTTCCCACGTTTCAGATCACCTTCCCAGTGAGCCTGCCCTTTCTTGTGAATTGCCATAGCATGGTTCCTTTTCATTATTGAGAGAAATCAGTCGAGACAAATAAAAAGTATAGAAGCCGATATCGGGCTTGCCTGGCATTCGGGGAAATTATTCGATAAAGCATGGCCCGCAAGGTCATTGCGGGCCGGGGGAGTTAGACGAGGCTTTTCAGGCGGTAAATCCACTCAAGCGCCTGACGCGGCGTGAGGGAATCGGGGTCCAGATTTTCCAGCGCTTCCATTGCCGGGCTGGTCTCTTCCGGTACGGCTAACAGCGACATCTGCGTACCATCAATCTGCGTGGCGCCGGCACTCGGCGACAGGCTTTCCAGCTCGCGTAATTTTCCACGTGCGCGCTTGATCACCTCTTTAGGAACGCCTGCCAGTGCGGCAACCGCCAGACCATAGCTTTTGCTCGCCGCGCCATCCTGCACGCTGTGCATAAAGGCGATGGTGTCGCCATGTTCCAGCGCGTCAAGATGGACGTTAGCCACGCCTTCCATTTTTTCTGGCAACTGGGTCAGTTCGAAATAGTGGGTGGCGAACAACGTCAACGCTTTGATTTTATTGGCCAGATTCTCTGCACAGGCCCAGGCCAGCGACAGACCGTCGTAGGTAGAAGTGCCGCGACCAATTTCATCCATCAGCACCAGGCTGTTTTCCGTGGCGTTATGCAGGATATTGGCCGTTTCGGTCATCTCCACCATAAAGGTCGACCGCCCGCTTGCCAGATCATCTGCCGCGCCCACACGCGTAAAGATGCGATCAATAGGGCCAATTTCCACCTTCTGCGCCGGAACGTAGCTGCCAATATAGGCCAGCAACGCGATCAGCGCCGTCTGGCGCATGTAGGTACTTTTACCACCCATATTCGGCCCGGTAATGATTAGCATCCTGCGCTGGGGCGAAAGGTTCAAGGGGTTGGCGATAAACGGCTCATTGAGCACACGCTCCACGACCGGGTGACGGCCTTCAACAATACGGATACCCGGTTTATCGCTGAATGTCGGACAGCAGTAGTTCAGCGTGTCCGCACGTTCTGCCAGGTTGACCAGCACGTCCAGCTCTGCCAGCGCCGTGGCGCTCTGCTGCAAATCGCCAAGGTGTGGAAGCAATTTGTCGAACAGTTCATCATAAAGCTGTTTTTCCAGCGCCAGCGCTTTGCCTTTTGAGGTCAGAACCTTGTCTTCATACTCTTTCAGTTCAGGAATAATGTAGCGCTCAGCATTTTTAAGCGTCTGACGGCGAACATAGTGAATGGGGGCAAGATGGCTCTGCCCGCGGCTAATCTGAATGTAATAGCCGTGTACGGCGTTATAGCCGACTTTAAGGGTATCGAGACCGAGCTTTTCGCGCTCGCGAATTTCCAGCCTGTCGAGGTAGTCCGTTGCGCCGTCTGCCAGCGCTCGCCACTCATCGAGCTCGGCGTTGTACCCCGGCGCGATAACGCCGCCATCGCGCACCAGCACCGGCGGGGCATCAATGATGGCGCGTTCCAGCAGTTCACATAGCTCCGTAAACTCACCCATTTTTTCCCGCAGGTTTTGCACCGGTTCGCTCTTTACCTGCGCCAGTTGGGCGCGCAGCTCCGGCAGTTGCTGGAACGCATGGCGCATGCGCGCGAGGTCGCGGGGTCTGGCGGTTCGCAGTGCCAGACGGGCAAGAATACGTTCCAGATCGCCAACCTGACGCAGTACTGGCTGCAATTCGCCGGTGTTTTCCTGCAATGCACCAATGGTCTGCTGACGTTCCAGAAGGGTTTTGGTATCGCGTACCGGCATATGCAGCCAGCGTTTGAGCATACGGCTGCCCATCGGCGTGACCGTGCAGTCGAGCACGGATGCCAGGGTGTTTTCGATACCGCCCGCCAGGTTCTGGGTTATTTCCAGGTTGCGGCGCGTGGCGGCATCCATAATGATGCTGTCCTGCTGGCGCTCCATGGTGATGGAACGAATGTGGGGCAGGGCGGTGCGCTGGGTATCTTTGACATACTGCAACAGACAACCCGCAGCGCAGAGGCCGCGCGGGGCATTTTCCACACCAAAGCCAACCAGATCGCGGGTACCAAATTGCAGGTTGAGCTGCTGACGTGCGGTGTCGATTTCAAATTCCCATAGCGGGCGACGACGCAGGCCACGGCGGCCTTCAATCAGCGATGTTTCGGCGAAGTCTTCGGCATAGAGCAACTCAGCGGGGTTAGTGCGCTGCAGTTCTGCCGCCATGGTTTCACGGTCAGCGGGTTCACTGACGCGAAAACGCCCGGAGCTAATATCCAGCGTGGCATAGCCAAACCCTTTGCTGTCCTGCCAGATGGCCGCCAGCAAGTTGTCCTGACGCTCCTGCAATAACGCTTCGTCGCTGATGGTGCCGGGGGTGACGATACGCACCACTTTGCGCTCAACCGGCCCTTTGCTGGTGGCCGGATCACCGATTTGCTCGCAAATGGCGACCGATTCACCCAGGCTGACCAGTTTTGCCAGATAGTTCTCTACCGCGTGATGCGGCACCCCGGCCATCGGGATGGGTTCACCTGCGGAAGCGCCGCGTTTCGTCAACGAGATGTCCATCAACTGAGATGCGCGTTTCGCATCGTCATAAAACAGCTCGTAAAAGTCGCCCATGCGATAGAAGAGCAGGATATCCGGATGCTGCGCTTTCAGTTTCAGATACTGCTGCATCATTGGCGTGTGGGCGTCGAAATTCTCTAGTGTACTCATCAGTTTATGATGTCCATTTTCTTAAATTTTAATGAGTTAGTGATATTTGTTGTTCTCATTGAGTTTCACTTTGTCTCATTGGATCTCATGAAATCCTACATTTAAATGTAGGTTAAAGTGTAGCTTGCCAACCTATAGCCTGGTAAAATATGGCTACATACAGCACAACCTACATTTCGTTTCATAAATGCGTAGGGAGCATGATAACGGAGTCTTTATGGCAGGAAAACAAGAGGCAAAGCCACTGTCGTTTAAAGCGATAGAAATGATGAAGCCAGGCGACAAAGATAAAGCTGATATTGGCGAAAATCGTGGTTTACGCGTCTCCTGCGGTGCCACTGGGGTTAAGTCTTTTTTCTACCGTTACACGAGCCCTGTGACTGGAAAACTTGCCCAGGTCAAAATTGGCAACTTCCCGCAGACTTCTCTCGCCGCTGCACGTCTTAAACTCAACGAATTAAAGCTCATCCGTCAGGAAGGTCGGTGTCCTGCATCAGAACTCAAGCAGGAAAAACAACTTCGTGCAATCGAGGCTGAACAGGCTAAAGTACCTGAATTAACTGTGCAGGGATTAGTTGAGCTCTACCTGACTGAGCGCATTGAGGACCGCAAAACTAAGGATGGCAAAATCATTCCGGGGGCCCGGAAGAAGAAGGGCCAGGATGAAGTGCGCAGAACACTGTATGCCGATGCGGTTGATAAGCTGGGCGATCGTAATGCCGCTGAAATCACACGCAATGACGTGATTACGCTAATCAATGGCATTATCGCCAGAGGAGCAAAAGTGCAAGCCGGTAACGTTCTACGGGAGCTCTCGTTGGCCTATGAGTTCGCTATCGGTCTGGGGCGTTTTGATGCCAGCTTTGCTAATCCCGCGCTGTTGGCAAAGTCCAGCCTCCGTCAGACTCGAATCAAGCTTACCAATAATCGTGGTACGCGTGTGCTGAGTGAAGCTGAGCTTAAAAAGTTTCTCCAGTGGCTTCCGGGTTCTGCCTTTTCACCGACAATCAAAAACGTGCTTCGTCTGACCTTGTGGACAGGTTGCCGCACCGGTGAGGTCTGTAACATGGCGTGGAAGGATGTTGATCTGGAGAAGGGTACGATACACCTGAGAGAGACTAAAACAGGCGTAGAACGTTACGTTCAGCTATCGACACAGGCTATAGATTTTCTAAAAGTGCTCCGCCTCAACTCGGACACCTACCTTTTTCCGTCTACAC
Source organism: Phytobacter sp. SCO41 (assembly GCF_003073275.1). Lineage (NCBI taxonomy): Bacteria > Pseudomonadati > Pseudomonadota > Gammaproteobacteria > Enterobacterales > Enterobacteriaceae > Phytobacter > Phytobacter sp. SCO41. Next base: position 1,117,019 of record NZ_CP027225.1, read on the forward strand.
GAACAAGACGACCAATCCAGCAAAAGTATCTGACAGAGAATGCCTGGCGCTTACGTGAATCCGGTCAAATGTTAGATATACCGAGCTGGACACCGCATGATTTACGGCGGACTGTACGTACCGGGCTATCGCGGCTTCAATGTCCTAACGAAGTGGCTGAGGCTATTCTGGGGCATACAAAAGGCGGTGTGGAAGGAATTTATAACCTCTACAAGTATGATGCAGAGTGTAGGAAATGGTTGCAGGTCTGGGCAGATTATCTTGAAAGCATATCTTGAGCAATAACATATATCGTAAGAGCTGACAAACCAAAGAATTCTTGCAAGACGAACCGGTTCTATTTTATGTCCTGCCTGCTCCATTCAAGAATGAAGTGGCTAAGGGTTTCAATAAGGACACGGTCGCGAGAATTCTCAGTGAATCGGGGATGCTGAAAAAGCCCGCCCACGGGAAAGGGTGGCAGGTTAAAACGCCGCGTTTAAAACATCTGAACAATGCACAACCGTGGACTTACGTTCTGTTGTTTACCCCTAGTGGTGTGAAGAAAAAACTCAATAACAACGTGATTTTTAATTGCCTCAGTTGCCTCAGAGCTTGTTTGATTTTCTTTCTGTGTAATATATATGGGTTTTTATTAATTTTTTTGAGGCAACGTTGAGGCAATTATTAACCTAATTGAGGCAAATAAGAGGTGTTTTGAGGCAACTGAAATGCTGAGGCTACCTGATTTCAACGCGAGTTGCCTCAAATTGTCCCTGATTTGCCTCAGTATTGAATATTAAATTCATTAAATTCAATGTGTTGTGTTTTTTTTGAGGCAATGAGGCAATGAGGCAATGAGGCAATGAGGCAATGAGGCAATGAGGCAACCACTTTTTGTATATCTATAGGCGTTTTTCTTCTCTCCGGAAGCGGATCCAGAGTCAGCACAAAACTCATTGTCTTGATAACTTATTGAGGATTCCGGGAAATTCGACTGAGAGAGCTTGAGTTATATGATGATTATGCTAATTTGATACAGCACATGCAGGTAGATTTGTTGGTTGTGGTATCGCAATCAGTGTAAACAAGGTCGGGAGTATTCGCCCTCTGACTGACATCAAGTCATCTTGGCGTCACCGTTAAATGCGTAAGAGTGCCTGCATGTGCATTAACATAATCAATAATGGAACTTACTGTTATGTTTAAACCTACCTATCTTGCAAGGTTGCAAGCATGTCGTAACAAATTCGAGCTAGCTGATTTACTTCAAATCAAAATTACATTTTTGACGAATGTTTTATATAGAATAAGGCCAGAAAATCAATATAAAAGATTTACTATAAAGAAAAAATCTGGCGGGGAACGGGAGATTTTTGCCCCGGATGATAAACTAAAAGATATTCAAAAACGCCTTTCAGAACTTCTCTATATATGCCAAGAAGAAATTTTGACAAAAAATAATACAAATCGGAATTTATCTCATGGTTTTGAGAGAAATAAAACGATAATAACAAATGCTGAAAGGCATAGAAATAAAAATGCTGTGCTTAATATTGATATTGAGAATTTCTTCCCATCCTTTAATTTTGGTCGCGTGAGAGGTTTTTTCATAGCCAATCAACATTTCAAATTACATCCTAATGTAGCAACAATTATTGCACAGATAGCTTGCTTTGATGGAAAGCTTCCACAAGGAAGCCCTTGTTCTCCAGTAATAACTAACCTTATTTGTAGGGTTTTAGACTTTAGATTATCAAGGCTGGCAGTCGCGTATGGTTGTAGCTATAGTCGCTATGCAGACGACATTACATTTTCAACAAACAAAAAAAACATTCCTGAAGCATTAGTTTCTAATGAAGAGAAAAATGAGGTCGGTGAGATTTTAGTTAACGAAATTCATCGTGCGGGCTTCACGCTAAACCATCAAAAGAGCAGAGTGTCTAGGTGTACATCAAGGCAGCAAGTTACAGGTTTAATTGTAAACAAAAAAATAAATGTAAGCAGAGAGTATATAAAGAATACAAGAGCCATGGCACATTCTTTATATCTTGAGGGATCATACACTATAATTGGGAAAGATGGTAAACCAAGAAAAGGCACGCTCAGTGAATTAGAAGGTCGATTTTCTTTTATCGACATGCTTGATAAATATAATAATGTAGAAGATAAGAAAAATGCACTTCCTGAAAAATATGTGATTAAAGGGTTTGGATTGGATTTTAAGAAGAGATTAAACTCCCGGGAGAAAGCATATAGTAAATTTCTCTACTATAAAAATTTCTATGGGAATGAACAATTGACAGTCTTAACGGAGGGTAAAACTGATCCTGTTTATCTTAAGTGTGCGATTGATTCCTTGTATTTAGAATTTCCACAACTGGTTAGAGAGGAGAAAAACACAAAAAATAGGATATTAAAAATAAATTTATTTAAAGCTAATGAAAAGAAAAAATATTTTCTAGATTTATCTGGTGGGGCGGCTGATTATACCAGATTTTTAAAGCGGCATGGGTTGTTTTGTAAAATGTATGAAAGACAGCTACCAAAGAACCCAGTAATAATTCTATTTGATAATGACACCGGACCGTCTGATTTCATTAATCAGATAATAAAAGAGTATCCGCATCTGCCAAAATCACAGGAGGATGTCAGGAAAGGGACATTTTATCACTTGGAGAAAAACCTTTATGTCCTATTCACCCCATTATTACCTGGAGGTAAGTATTCTTCTCTGGAGGATTTTTTCAAACCAGCAGTATTGGGCATGAAGTATAACGGGAAGAGCTTCGATAAAAGCAATGAGCATGACAGTGCAACTACATTTGGTAAAGATAGATTCGCTAACTATATAGTTAGAGAGAATAGAAAAGTCATTGATTTTTCATTGTTTAAACCCATACTTAATTCAATTGTAGAAATTAGCGAGCATTTTATTAAACTTTATCCGCCAAAATGAACTTCTGAAAAGGTATCAGAATGTTAATATCGAAAACTGCTTATGCTCGTCATTGTGGGGTGAGCCGCCAGACAATATATGACTGGGTAGCCAAGGGGTAATTGCAGCCATCCAGATTAACATCTTTGCTAACGGCTACGATTTTGTAAAAGGGTTTCTGCATATTGATTTTGACCCGTACAGCTATGACTCGGTGTATTGGGGCGCATTATTCTTCTCGATGTCATACCTGCTGGCTATGCCTCGCAACAGGTTCTAGCCGCTTGGTTTTGTTGCAGGCTGCTGGTGGGAAACAGCTTGCATCAATCCTGTCTTTTCATTGAATTTAGTAGAACGTCACAATCATTTTTATGCGAAAAAACACCATGTCTTTCATGCATTAGAAATGCCAGGATTTTTGGGGCAAAAATGGAAAGTGTAAACCACGGCTGAGAGCCTCATAAAGACAGGCATCATGGCAAAAGTGTAAAGTGGCGATATATAGAAATATTAAGGTTCAGGGGAGAGGATATGCACAAAGTGAACAGGACAAGACCGTACCAACCTTACAGTTTGGTAAAGCAATTTTTTTCCTGTGATCAAAGAAGTGCCCCTTACCCCGAATAAGTTTTAGCCTTAATCAGAAATATCCCAATACCTTACTTTCTGGCAGTCTTATAATCGAAAGCATTGCTTACCATGAGGAATATCAATGGACGTTATCCGGATGGATTTGCAGTCAAAACTGCAGGTAGTCCTAACTAAAGCTGCATCCCTGCTACCGTCTGATATCGGGGAACAGCTTCTGGCTATGATTACTCCACAAGCGCTTGCTACGATGGCTGGAGTAGTCGTGATATGGGCTGGTGCCCATTTCTTTGGGATTGGCGAGATTGCTGATATCATACTGCTGGTAGTAGGGTGGGTGGCGATAGGTGGTGTTGCTTTTGAAGCCGGAAAAAAGCTGTATGACTTTGCTGTCAAAACTAACAATGCCAGAACAGAAGCAGACCTAGATGCTGCTGCTAAAGATCTGGCTGAAGCCATCACCCTAATCGGCGTTAATACCGTTCTGATACTGCTGTTCAGAAAGAAACCTGGGGATACTTTTAAAAAGCCTCTAAGGGGGGTCGTTATGCCTCGTTACAGTGGTGAGATTGCTTCGCGTATGAATCTACCCCGCAACGGTGGCTGGCGTTATAAACCAATAATAAAAATTACCAAATACAAGGATGTTATACAGGGGGCGACAAAACCCTGGGGAGATGCTGTGGTTGGCCGTAACTTCTATCCGGAAGCTATGTCAAAAGAGGAAGCCTACCTTAAAATGCTCACCACGCTTTACCACGAGCAAGTCCATATGGCAATTGCCCCTAAATTTTACCTGCTGCGCGAGTTACGGGTCTTTATGAGGCAATCTGCTTATTCAAAGTCATATATACTACGCTATCTTGAAGAAGCTCTTGCCGAAACTATCGGTTTGCTAAGAGCAAGGGGAATGAGCGCTGAATACATCATTCAGGGATTTAAATTTCCTTTGGGGAATACCTATGAGATTACTTTTTCCCTCCTACGACAGGAAGCCGCAGGGATTCTCTTGGGACCAGTGACGGTCGGGGGGATTATGTATAGTGTCTGGTATGGAGCACAGCAATGATTACGCAGGACAAAGCAATACAAATAGCAAAGGATTATGCCGACCAAAATGGGCGAGGTTGGGATGAGCGTTACTATGAAGCCACCCCTATAATCCTAAATGGTGAACCTGTATGGATGATCTCAACATCTGATAATGAATATTCAGAAGAACTTCCTTGGATGATGGAGCATATGCCAAATCCTTCGTACTATTATATCAGCATGGTAGAAGCTAAGTGTATTGCAGTAGGATCCAGAGTGAATGAATTTCTAAGAGTAAATGAAGGCATTTAATCTATTGTCAAAAATTGCGTAGGTATTTTGGGCGAGGGAGAATAGTTTTATCCAAACTTTTATCATGTAACGCTGGAAACAGAATAACTACGATCAAAAACCTGTTTGACTGCTTCAATTTTAAACTCTTCGGGATAACGCTTACCGCTCATGGGCACCTCTCTTTAAGCCATCTTAAATGACTCTGAGGTGTCTGTTAAACCCGTGGCGATTCAAGTAACAATTCTCTTCATCATTAAATATCCTGTTAGCTGATACGAATGTTTTTGGTGATTTTCCCCAGTGCCAGCGGCCTGCGTTTTTCCACAAAGAAATACACAACGTTGAAAGCTGATTTACGGTGATTCCCCCGACCCAGGGAGGGCCAGTTACGGAAAGATTCAATCTGTTCTTCTGAATAGGGCGTGTCAGAGAAGTCAAACAGTACAAGCAGGGCTTTGCCGTCGTGCTTCATTAGCTTCTTCACTTCCGTGCTGTTTACGGTTGCGGAGACACTGGAACGAGCTGCTGTTGGCTTACGGACTGCAAACTCAACAGCCACATCGTCAATCACAAAGTCAATGAAACCATGCCCGGATACCGTTCCTGGTAGTCTGCTTTTGACTTCAGGCGAGACGTTATCCGCAAACCAACCCAGTAAATAGCAACGTACTAATGGCAGTAATTCCCGCTCGCTACATTCATTCAGACGCAGTGTTTTCACAAATTCACGTCGGTAAAGAGAACTGAAAAAATACTCAAAGCATTCCGTTATTTCTGTAATGGTCGTCGCCATTGTTGTCTTCCTTACTTGCTTTGTCGCACTGATTTAAGGGCATATCTTTCCGGCCATAAGCTCTCCGGCGTAGTTTCCAGAGCATCTGCGATAATACGTTCCGCACGAGGGTAATGGCGCTCCAGAGCATTGTTCAGTGTGCGGGGAGCGAGTCCATGGCTGCGTGAAAGGGCTGCAAGAGTAAGCCCGCGTTTATGCAGCGCCGCCACAATATCGGCACGATGCCAGTTCCCGGAACTTCCGTTGCCCCGGTTTTTCTGCGATGCTGTTGAGTTAGGCACTGTATTAACTCCATGGAATCAGTACACAGATATTAAATGCAAACAAAAGATACCTTTCAAGTATTTTTATTATCTTCTTGTGGTTTTTGAATTAACGCATTGATATCTGTAAGAATTTAGATGAGTAACGCATAGGCTAATATGGACAAAAAAACCTTACCTTCCACGGTTGCAGATGAAACCAGAGACTGGCTGACGGCTGACGAATTTACGCGCATTGAAGGGATGCCGGGCACTGCAAGGGGAGCAAGAATGCGCCTTGAAAAGCTGGCAGAGATCCACCCGGAAATCCGGCGTAAGCGAAAAGTCGGCAAAGGTGTGGTTTACCATATAAGTGCTGCTGCGATGTCGCTTGAAAACGAACGAAGCAGGGCCAAAGATGACGCATTCAGCGTTGCGGGAGCTGATAAACAGCTGAGTCTGTGGGTTCAGCTTTTCCGTAACATGTCGCCAGCCTCACGTGCATTGCTGATGGAGCAGGCTTTAAAGCAGGTGACAAAAGATTTGGCCAGCCAGCATCAGGATGTTTCCCTCCTGGCTGAACAAATAATGAAACTTCCCCCGGAAGAGCGTGAGCGTTTGCTTGAGCAATTCAAAGGTCAGTAATGAACTTATTTATTATGCCGGGATAGCCGCCCGATAAAAAATAACTTTAACCGGTTACCTTTATTTCCAGCCACTGCAGGCAGGAGGAACCACCCCGGAACCCTGCCCACCTGCCATGGAGGTAAATCAGTATGCCATTCTTCTTTAGAAATAAATATTTGGGTTAGCATATTAATATTGGGAAATTAGTTTCTTGATGAAATTATTTGCTCTATAAGTATATTTCTGGTAAAATGTCATTACTGGATAGTGTCATATTATTCAGTAACTGATGCATAAACTAATAGCCAACTTAGCGTTTCGTTTTATATCCCTTCTGGCGGGAGGACGCCTATCGTCTGAAAAGCCACTACGGGTTAGGATTAATTAGTGATTTGTGTCATCAATCCAAACGCATATTTACCGGAATAAATACAATGAATATTATCCGTCAGGAAGGGCTGTCCATGCCCGTAAGTCAGGAACTCATTAATATTCTACTGGCTGAACTCAGTAAAAATCCACCAGTTAAACCGAATATTCGTGCTGTTACTTTGCTATTCAAAGATATCAATTACAGCGCTGAAAATGGTGGGTTTCATCCGGTAGAAATAAGGCTTATTTCCCGCAACGATGAATGGTATTTCGATTACATCACTGACTTCAAATACATGGGGACAGACCCGGAGCTCGAAAAGGAAATCGATATCAGCTGGAGCCAGCGCTATGTTTTCCTGTCTTATGCCGGTGATTTACCCCCAGGGGAAGGACGCGACATTTTTGCACTCTGGCAAAGAAATTTCGTTCATTACCACTTCCTGAATATCTACACCCTCACCGTTATGTGGGAAAGCTAATCCCGCCACACTGACAGCTAATTATTAATGGAGACATTATCTGTGACTGCTAACAGAGGGATCCACGCGTCTGTACAGGGAGAGCTTGACTGTCTTTGCGGCGCGTACTGTGTGGTGAATATGCTGAGCTGGCTGTATGACGGTCGGGTGAAGCGAAAACCACTCATGAACCGACTTCTTCAGGCCTATCAGCAACGCTGGCCTTTGCATGAGTGGCTGACCGAAGGGATAGATGAAAACCGGCTCGACTGGCTGATTGCACAGGTACTCCGGAAAGGCCACTACCACCGCCAGTTTCCGGTCCAAATCACCAAACCTTTCGAGGGAAGTCGCGGTCTTGTGGAAGGGCGGATTTTCAGTGAAATGAGGCGGTTTCTGGCGGTAACAGACCACTCCCGCCTGATTATGCTCAGCGACCAGTTTCACTGGTCCCTTGTCACCAGAATGGACGAAGAAACGCTCCGGTTCTTCGACAGCAACGGGCGAACCTCCATGCCCCGCAAAGCCTTCTCCTTGCGTGCTGGCGCGGCTCGCCGCCAGTTGTTTCCCGAAGCCATTTACTTCATCGAACGGGAGTTCTGAACATGACGACGTTTACCCTGCGTGAAACCCGCATCCTGGACCAGGCCCGCGACATTATCAGCCGGTGCTACCAGCGTGGTGTTCAGCTTTGCTCCCCTGATGATGTACGGCGGTGCGTGATGTATGAAATGGCCCTGCTGGAGCATGAGGAGTTTGGCATCATCCTGCTCGATAATCAGCACCAGTTTTTGCATCGCGAAATGTTGTTCCGGGGCTCATTAAACACGGTCAGCGTTCATCCCCGGGAGGTAATCAAGCGGGTACTCAGGCATAACGCCGCCGCGGTCATCCTGGTGCATAACCACCCCAGCGGTGAGGCTGAACCCAGCAAGTGTGATATCCAGATAACTAAGCGGCTGCAGGAGCTACTGCAAATGCTGGATGTACGGTTGCTGGACCACTTTATTGTGGCCGGGACTGAGACGGTGTCACTGGCTGAGCGAGGGCTGGTGTGATGCAGACAGTTACCTGGTTTAATACATGTTATAGCAGGTTAAACACATGAGAAGGGCTGCACTGCGTCAGGTCGCGCCGGTGGTGGAAACCACCGTGCTGGACGCTTATATCAGCGGTCTTGCCCCGTCGGGACGCAGGGGTATCACCAGCCTGTTAAACCGCAGTGCCAGCATACTTAAATGCGGTGCGGATGCAGCCAGCTACCCCTGGGAGCAACTGAGTTTCGCCGCTGTCGCTAAAGTACGTGCGGCACTGCTGGATGGCGGTTACGCAGTGTCATCGGTCAACATGGCACTGTCCGCGCTCCGGGGCATCGCGCAGACGGCCTTTAACCTCAATTGCCTGGAGGCGGACACACTTGCCCGTATCCGGGCAGTTAAGCGCGTAAATGGCGATAACCAGCGCAAGGGAAGGGCACTCAGCCGGGAGGAGGTTCGTGCACTCGTTCAGGCTGCTAAACGGCATCCGCAACGTATCCGCTGTTGTCGTGATGCCGCCATTGTCATGACCCTTTGCGGCGCGGGTTTGCGGACCGGGGAACTGGTCAGCCTTGAGTGCCGGGACTATGACAACGGCATCCTTACAGTGAGGCAGGGGAAGGGGCGTAAATACCGGGAGATACACGTTGCGGCAGCGGTAGATAAAGCCATCCGCGCATGGATTAAAGCCAGTGGCGTGAAAGAGGCCGGGGATGCATTGTTTAACCGCATTCAGCGCAACGGGAAGACCGCCACCCAACCTCTGACAACAACCGGGTTAACGGGTATCCTGGAGCAGTTACAGCAAACGTCAGGCATAGCGCGTTTTACTCCGCATGACATGCGCAGGACCTTCATTACGCGCTTGTTAGAACAGGGCGTTGATATTAATACAGTACGCCAGCTGGCAGGGCACAGCGACATATCCACAACTACCCGCTATGACTGCCGTGGGGATAAGGTAAAAGTCAGAGCCAGCCGACGGATTCAGTGCTACTAGAACATTCCCTTCTCTTACTCAATAATTAGCGGCTACCGTCGAAGCGAGCAGGTGCGGGACTGGCGGTGATTTTGATGTAATGCTTCAATGCCGGTGGACGCGAAACGCCCCGTGGATCGCCGATGAACGGGAGTTTCATAAAGGGCATCGCTGGTATTTCAACCCGCCATGTTGTATCGCCAATAAAGCTGAATTCAACTGCATTAGGTTGTATGTTCAGGTCCGTAAACGATCCTGTCAGATATGCGCCACCCAACGTCAGTATCTCTTTCACACCCTCTTTCAGGTCGAGCAGTGCGATTTTAAGCGCTTCTTCATAGGGAACGTCATCGGTAAGAAACAACAGCAGGCGTTTATCATCAACCTGAACAGCAGCTTCTATCACCTGTACTGGAACCATAATGCCCGTACCTTTTCCAGCAATCAGGACTTCATATTTTCCCATTGATGTCGGTGTAGGTTCTTCCCTGAGCATAAGTGTTACGTTGTCGAGCTGCTTAAACATAGTTAGTCCCAGAATCCGCTGATTTCCCATGCGGCAATCGCACCGCCAACAAAAGCACCAATAACAACGCAAACAGGTGCGCCAGGACCACACATCAGTCCCGCCAGCGCTCCTCCTCCCCACGCACCTGCAATCCCGGCGCTACTGATGGCAAGCTGCCGTTGAGTCTCAAGCACTCTATCCTCAGCTTCATAGATTTGGTAGACAGCTACTGCAAGAGAAAGGAATATCAATCCACGTCCGGCACCTGACAAACGCTGCATTTTGATATTTACTTCGAGGTTGGATTTACCAGCCGATTGCACCACGGCGCTGTAAACCGCGTTTTTCTGTGAAACAGACAGATTATTAAAGTTAACTTTGTCGCCGTACAACGCCTTTGTTTTATAGGCTATCAGCTCATTGAGCGTCTTGCCCTGCGCCTTCATTTTTTGCGCCAGTGCTTTGCCAACAGGTGTGCTTCGGTAGCGGATGAGCTCCATCAGAAGGTTGCGCGTCTGGTTCGCTTCCTCTGCGGCTTTTTCCCAGCTAATGATCCCGCGTGAAGCTTTGGCGTAGAGATCGTCAGACATGGCTTTGATGCGGCGTGAGTACTCAAGTCTGAGCTTTGGATCAACATACAATACGCCCGAAGCAGCATTCACATCACCCTGTAGCGTTGCGATTGCCCGCTCCAGCTTTTTCTTTCCTTCACCATCAAGAGACGCAAGTAAAGCAGTATCCATAGGGCTTCCACCATGTGTTCGTAGCCCAATAAAGAGTAGCAACGAAACGACAGATGGGAAATAACTCAGATAAGCGTAGAAAAGGCAAAGAAATCGAAAAAAATACACCAACCCCTTGTCCCCCAAGGGCTCTGCACGAGGTAGCATTTATTGGCATTCATTGCTTAAACCCGACGAGTTGGCTTTATGTTTTTTTGCTAATGTAAGAGCAGAGCCCTTGGGGGACTAAGGACGATCGCTTTCAACCCTACAACTCAGAGTCATTCCTGGTTAGTTTAAGGGGCGCATGTTTCTTGTTTTTTCGTTCAATGCACTCGTTAATATTCGCAGGGTTACATATCCAGGCTACATCACTTCGCGTCCATTTAGGGCCAGCGGACAGTGCTTTTAGCTTGGGTTTTTTGACTTCACATTCATTGAGTTTTTCTGCAACTGAATCGTATTTTTCCTTATCAGTCGCGCCTGTGAAATATAACTTGTCGAAGCGGCCTCTGATGAGCTGATAAACCGCGTAAATATCCATGGATATCTGACATGTTGCTGCGGCAATTTTGTGGTGTTCTTCAAGGCCTTCGACAGAGTTTTCCTCATTATTGTCAAAGAGCTCGTTGTACATGTGGCTTACGCAAGTGCTAATAACATGAGCGGCTTTTTCCCCGTCGATTGTATGTGGATTAAACCCTGCACCCGTCAATTTTTTGGCAATCAGTGACAACTTATGCCGGGTGTCCCTCCCCAGATAGAGCTTCTTCTGCAGGAGTTCAAATGTCTCGTTACGACTCATGCGCTCACGATGGCATACCGCGTCTGCTTTTTTACTAGGTTCCCTCATTTCCTTCTCCAGTTAATTTAATGTCTGGTTATTTTATCAGCATTGAGCCTCAAGGAAAGCCGCGCGTTTTCATGAAGGTTTTTGGTGGCATTTATTCGTTTTATAACGAAGGAATTTTGTAAGGAAGGCTGATTCAGGCCTGTTAAGGCCATCCGCGAGCCGATCGTCACGCTTTTTCATGCTTGTAAATAACCCCGCTCCTGAAGCAGCTCAAAGGAGCACAAGCATGAACACCAACCGTATTCTCCGTAAAAAAGAGGTTCTTCATCTGACCGGGATTTCCGCCGCCACGATGTACCGACTCATATCAAAAGGGGATTTTCCCTCATCCAAAAAACTCACTGGCAATGGTGGTCGGGCTGTGGGGTGGGAGTTACATGAAATTCAACGCTGGATTCAGTCACGCGGGCTTAGCAATACACGTGCTCTGTAAGCCTTATTCCACCCCTGACATACCAACAATATAAACAGTAACAGTGATGGTACCTGCATATGCATGAGTGATCACTGTTGCTGCTATGAACTATTGGAACAGAATATGAAGCAGCAATTTAATCGTGAACGGGTGTCATCTTTAACTGACAAAGTTCCTCTGGGAGTTAATGGTGCAGGCCAGTCTATGTATGGAGGTGTAGATAAACTGGCATGGGTAACGGATATGCATGACTGGAAGAAAAATCTTGTACTCAAACAGCGTTTGCTTGGTCTTGTCTCTGGTGGTGACTATCTGATAGAAGTTCGGCCTGCTGGTAGGGATGAGTGCGATGGACATTATCGCTGGGTAGTGGAAATTCGTCTGAAAGGTAAAACACATAATCACCCCATACTGCTGGTGATCCATTTTGACCCGACCAGTAGTCAGCGTGGATTTCAGCGAATGGAATGCAGTCCTCAGCACTACTCTTCGCAACGGATAACGGATTTGTTTGTGTGGCTGGGGCGTAAGGGGCGCATAGGTAAGTTCCTGTATCGCGGCTTGCGCAATGCCTGGGTAACAACTATCCACTACGCACTGGATGTGGTTGGCATGAAACTCCATGATTATTTCATTGGGTTGTCTGGGGTCAGGAGGGGCGATTTTTATGACTTACATGGAGAGCAGGAAGGGTTAAGGCTGGGGTCTACGACCATTGTGGCCTCCGTATACGAAAAGGTTGATGCACCGGAGATAAGTACTCAGAAGAGGTACGAGCAAACGGTTCTTGTACTTGATGAACGCCAGTTCCGGCGGTTTCTGCGTCTGGAATTGCGTTTGTCTCCTGGCAAGCAAAAACTGATGCTGAACAACCTGCGTAATATGGAGAACCTGATTGCTAAGCTGGCTTTTTATGATCGTGACGCGTTGGCAAATCCGATGCTTGAATCCGAGTTCGCCCGCTTACTACGTGAGTATGTTCCTTATCCGGTTGCCAGAGCAAAGTACAAGCCGTCAGCGAGCATAAATGGTAAACAGGTTAGCACAACGAAAAAAGCTGCTGACAAGCGCGTTGATAAACTTATGGCACGCTACCGTATCCAGTTGTTCGACTCAGAGGCTATTTGGGCTATGTTGCCGCTTGTGCTGGATAAGCTTGGGATTCTTGCGCAGCCGCAGTACTGGCAATACAACCTTCGTCTGAAGTGGCTTCAATCGCGTCAGAAACAGGGATAATAGTGTTGCGGCAGGGATGCCGTTTGTTTGGGGGACGTGGAAATGGCCGGTGTATGAAACCTGAATTCTGTAAAGAGATGGTTTTAAACCGCCCAGGTTTGATACGACAGACCTGTTAACTACCGGTAGGGTTTAGCCCAATTGCTTTGCCTCGTGCAATAACAGGAGAAAGACTGAGATCATTTTCCCCCATAACCTGGGTTTATAAGGATTGCCGATTTTAAGCGATTTAATGATTTCAAAACGATGAAGTTCAGAAAATAACATGCGCCCCAACTGTTGTTCAATATCACGGGCCGTGAGTTTCAGCGTTTAATAAACCGGTAATATTTTGCATATCCGCTAATCCCATTCTGACTGAGCTGATATTTATTCGCTATTTTTGTCTGCAGGGTATATAGCTGCATCTGCAGGGCTATTTATACGGTCTGTTGCTGTATTATTATATATATGTCATTACATACTATAGCCATTACCCAGTATCAGCTATCATGAGGCTCCAGCCTCCAATATTATTATCATCTAATAACCATCTGAACCTTGTTGGGTTCACGTAAGGTTTGAGTAATTCAGCTGTAAATAAATGGGGTCAGGGCATGGGGCTTTGATCTCTATATACAGGTGAATTATGAAGCCATACATTACGTACAACAATATTCTTGTCACAGATTCAACGCTGGATTATTTCAAAGAAGTTGTTTTCAGTATTCCTTATAATGGTGTACCAAGTCTACGGCGCCCTTTTTATCGTAATATTGCAGTATTTCTGCAGCACGTTATTTGTGTTGCTACCTGTAGTCGCAAGAACAGGAAAAAAGCAAAGATTAAGGCGAATAAAAAATGGTCTTATTCTGTGCCAGTATCCTTTGAGCTGGGTAGGGCGAAACTCCCCGGAGTATTCAAGAAAAGTGGGCCGACCAACGAGCGTGCAATGGAGGCACTGGTATGCGCGGGAATTATCAAACTAACCGGGTATTCCAATGCTCAAAGCTCTTGCCGGGAATATGCTGTTTCTCAACGTTTCCTGCGTAAGTTGTTTGGCAACGACAGAGAGGCATACCTTAGCCGTAAGGATCGCTACCATTATCTGACTGACATTTTCACCAAGCGTAAAAGTTACTCATTTGATGAACTGATTGGGATTGCTATTGATCGTGGGCAGCATGCCAAACATGTGCAGTCTAAACGCGATATCCCTAGCGCTGCCTTCAGGGAGTTGGTAGTGGGGGTCTGGAACAATCTTGAGCCGCTTGAAATCAATCTGGATGCACTGCTGGATTACTATAACGAGAATCCCACTACGAAGAATAAAGTATTCATTTTCAATTTCCTGTCGAGACTGGCTGAAACAGGCGTGGAACTGGTGAAAGAGTCATCGTTAACGGTGGCTTACAGGCAATCGTATAAAACTGCGTACATTGGCGGGAGATCCTTTGAAGTTGGTACAGGCTTTCAGAGCTTGCCCTCTGCCATGAAGTGGGCATGTCTGGCACGTGGTGTCAATTATGATATCAAGGGGTGCCAGCTTGAGATACTGCGACATGAGCTGTGGTCTGTCGGTGTGTCAGCAAAGAGCCTAGAAGTATTGGAAACGAGCTATATCTGCCGGGTACTGCGCGTTGCGGAAGAGCTGGTTAAGCAATTCCGGTTTTCCAGTGTATTCAATGCTGGTTTTGTTACCCTATCACTTAAATCCAGTACCCGACGCTTGTTGAATCGTGAGCTAGGTGAGGCAGAGGCTGAACGAGTACTGAAACGCTGGAAACGCCTTCTGAAGCCTTTACGGCGAGATTTGGCTTTACTGCTGGATCATTATGAAGGCACTGCTAAAACCAATCGTTACGGTAAATGCGTTACCAATGCGGTAGGCCAGCCTTTCAACATCACCTGGAAAGATTTGGCAGCGCGTAAACGTTGGAAGTCGGATGTGATGCGACGCAAGCTGCTGTCGCACATGTTACAGGGCCTGGAAAGCCAGGCTGTGTACGATTATGTTATCAGCCACAAGGGCGTTTGCGCGCTGGAGCACGATGGGTTTGTTTCCTACGAAGAGGTAACTGACTGGTCACATCCATACCTTTTGATTGAGAAAAAACATTAAAAGGCCATCCAATTAGCTCAGGTTCATCCCTGGTTGATAAACACAGCGTGATGACCTCTTTCCTAGGGATCAACATAGCCAGAGACAAGGAACGTCTGCTCTGAACGAACAGCGGACCTTTGATTGAAGTGTTTCCTCTCCGCTGAGTCAGCGTGGATACCCGCAACATCACAATTAAATAAGAAAGGGTGTGCCATAATTCCTGCCATTACGGCGCAAATACAACATTCGTGGATTGAGAAGGAACGAAACATGGCTGTTATCCGCCACATCAGCATTCAGAATTTTCGCTCAATACGGCAGGCAGAATGGTTTCCAGGTTCAGGGATGAATTGCCTGATAGGCCCTGGAGATTCAGGAAAATCGACCTTTATTGATGCTATTGACCTAGTACTCGGAGCGCGAAGATCGTTCACATTCAGTGATGCTGATTTTTATCTCATGAATTCGGCCAATCCAGTATGCATCAGTGTAACTCTCGGACAGCTTGATGACGGGCTTCGGAACCTTGAGAACTATGGGCGTTATCTTCGTGGTTTCAATAGCGAAACAAAGGAGATCCATGATGAACCTCGGGCAGGAGATGAAACCGTACTCACGCTGAGAATGGTCGTCGGTGCAGATCTCGAACCAGACTGGTGCTTATTTTCAGAACGAGCAACAGCGGAAGGGCTGGAGAAAAGGTTATTGTGGAAGCACCGTGAGCAGTTAAGCCCTACTCGCCTTGGGGCAACCTCGCATCATCATCTGGCATGGGGCAACCGCTCAGTGCTGAATAAATTATCTGCACAAGATTTTGATATCAGTTTAACGTTGGCCGAACTGTCCCGACAGACACGACACAACTTTGCTGCCCGGCAACTACCGCAGTTGGATAACATCCTTACCGAGGTCAGAACCATTGCAAATGAGTTAGGCGTTCAGGTTGGAGAACTTAAAGCGCTGCTGGACGTGAATGGCGTCTCCCTGTCTAACAGCGCAATCAGCCTACATAACAGTGATAACACGCCACTGAGAATGCTTGGAACAGGATCAACCCGATTGCTGGTGAGCGGGTTACAAAAAGCTGTTGGGCGTCTTGGGATCATACTGGTTGATGAAGCAGAGTACGGACTGGAACCTTACAGGATCAGCCGACTCTTGAATCAACTGGGTTCTCGTGATGATGAACCCACTTCGCAGGTATTCATCACCACCCATTCCCCATATGTTCTCAGGGAACTCAAGGCAACCCAGCTCTGTGTGTTGCGGAAACTAGAACAACCAGCCCCAGAGCATTCACACAATTTCCTGACACTAAGTGGGGACGATAAGGAACAAGCTACCTTAAGGGCCTGCGCTGAAGCCTTTTTCAGTAAAGCCGTAATTGTGGGCGAAGGTGGAACTGAGGTTGGTTTTATCAGAGGGTTGGACTTGTCCAGACAATGCAGGGGAAGAACAGGGTTTCAGGATCAGGGGGCCTTTGCTACAGATGGCGGCGGCGGGGACAATTATTTCAAACGCGCCGAGGTTTTTGCACAACTGGGATATCGAACTGCCTTATTAAAAGATTCAGATATCACGACACCTGCACACAGGCAACAGACAGAACATTGCCGGGCTAGTGGTGTGACCATTTTTGAATGGGGTAATGGTTTTTCAACAGAGGGTGCCCTGCTAGCCTGGTGTCCTGCTGAGACTATCCGTGACATCGTTCTCCTTGCTGCAGATCTGAACAGCCAACAACAAGTGGATCAGCACATTCAGAACTGCTCCCGAGGGGCTTATAACTTTGATACGTGCACAGGTGAACCAACAGAAGAAATGAGAACGCCAGTGGCTCACGCTGCTGGCAAGTATGGTTGGTTTAAAACGATCGGGAAGGCTGAGGATCTGGCGGAGAATATCGTGGGTCCAGTCATCAATCAGTTTTCACAACCATTCAAAATATTTATAAGAGATCTGCTGGCGTGGGCTGCGGAAAACGGTGATCCACGATGAGTGTGGATGCCGTTTTAAACGCCACTAAAGGCCTGATTGTAGCACCAGCGGGATGTGGCAAAACTCACCTGATTACTGAAGTTCTTGGTTTTGCGCAAAGGAAGCCGTATCTCGTGCTGACACATACAACCGCAGGTGTAACGGCACTCAAAAAGCGACTGAGCCGTTTTGCAATTCCTCCGCAGAACTATGTTGTGACAACAATAGATGGATGGGCTCTGAAAATAGCTGGCTGCTTTCCGGGATTGTGTCCGCTTGGTGTGGGTCCTGAAAATCCAGCCGTTTTTTACCCTTCTCTTCGCCGTGCCGTACGGAATCTGGTTGTTAACGGTAATATTAGCGAAATCATCACAGCTACTTATTCGCGTTTGCTGGTCGATGAATACCAGGACTGCAATAGCGAGCAACATGAACTGACTTGTGCGCTTTCACGTTTGCTACCAACGGTAGTCTTTGGTGACCCGATGCAGTGTATCTTCAACTTTAGCGGCCCTATGCCCGACTGGAACCAAACCGTTGAAACTTTTTTCCCTACTCTGGCAACCTTACAAACGCCCTGGCGTTGGAAAAATGCACAAACGCCATATTTGGGCCAGTGGATCCTTGAGCAAAGACATCGATTATTTCGCCGGGAGCGTATCGACTTAAAGTCCTGTCCTGACTATGTACGTTTTCGACCTCTTTCACGAAATCATAATGACAATATCCAGCGCCAGCAGCGCGAATATTACGCGCTGCTGCGACAGTTTCCCAACGACTCGGTTTTAGTTATAGGTGATTCACGAAGAGCTTCATCCAGGCATCAATTTGCACAGCGAATCAATGGCATTGATGTTGTCGAACCGGTAGAACTGAGTGACGTGATAAAAATGGCTACATCCCTTGACGATGCTAATGCTACCAACGTGATGCCAAAGCTTTTACAGGCAGCAGCTGAGTTGATGACAAACGTTGGCGTTAGCACAACCTTACGAAGAATTAGTTCTATTCAGGCTGGACGAAACAGAACAGCTCCTTCTTCGCTTGAGAATGCATTAGTAGCGCTTGCTCTGGCCCCCACCCGACAAAATATTCGAACGGCACTTTTTTTGCTCGAGGAGAAGGAGGAGACGCGCGTATTCAGGGCCGGAGCTCTGCACGTTCTAAAAGATGCGATAAATCTGTCCATCAGCTCACCTGACAAAAGCATTAGAGAGTCAGCATCAGTTATTCGTGAACAACGTAGATACCAAGGTGAAGGACGCGTATCGCACCGTTCAATAGGCTCAACTCTTCTTCTGAAAGGTCTGGAATGCGACCACGCGGTGATATTAGATGCGGGAAATATGGGGGCAACTGATTTGTATGTTGCGCTCTCAAGGGGGGCTAAGTCTGTTACGATCTTCTCGGGTCGTGATGAGTTCAAACCCTAATAGCCCAAGACTGCCCCCTAGACGCTCATACCTTAGTGTTTATAAGGTCTGCTGTGAGCGAAAAGCGGACGCCTGCATAGCGTATACAGGCGTCAGATATTTTGAAGTGGGCAAATTACTTAACCCGCATCCCCGTTTCGTCAATGACCTTCTCGCCATCCTCTTTGGTAAACGCTCCTTTCTGACCTTCCGGTAGAATATCCAGCACTATTTCTGAAGGGCGGCAAAGACGAGTACCAAGCGGCGTAACGACTATCGGCCGATTAATCAGGATCGGATGTTGAAGCATGAAATCAATCAACTGCTCATCACTAAATTTCTCTTCATCAAGACCCAGGCGTTCATAAGGCTCAACATTCTTACGCAGTAATGCACGCACCGTAATTCCCATATCTGAAATAAGATTAATCAGATCATCACGTGTCGGTGGCGTATCGAGATAATAAATTATCGTCGGTTCGTTGCCGCTGTTACGGATCATCTCCAGCGTGTTGCGTGAAGTGCCGCAGGCAGGGTTGTGATAGATGGTAATTTTGCTCATATCTGTATCTCATTACAAAGTGATGGAGAGCCGCAACGCCAGCGCGGCCAGAGTGACAAACAGCACGGGCAGAGTCATGATAATGCCGATACGGAAGTAATATCCCCAAGTAATCGTTATATTTTTCTGGGCAAGCACATGCAGCCAAAGCAGGGTTGCCAGACTGCCAATCGGGGTGATTTTCGGGCCTAAATCGCAGCCAATCACGTTGGCATAAATCATTGCCTCTCTGACGACGCCAGTCGCCGTACTCCCGTCAATCGACAGCGCGCCAATCAGCACCGTCGGCATATTATTCATTACCGACGACAGGAACGCGGTCAGGAAGCCGGTGCCGACCGTTGCTGCCCATAACCCCTTTTCTGCCAGCAGGTTCAGCACGCCTGACAGATACTGCGTGAGTCCTGCATTGCGCAGACCATAGACCACCAGGTACATGCCCAGTGAAAAAATAACTATCTGCCATGGCGCACCGCGCAGGACTTTTCCGGTGTTGATGGCGTGACTTCTTTTCGCCACTATAAACAGTACTGCTGCGCCAGTAGCAGCTATCGCACTGACCGGGATCCCCAGAGGCTCCAGAATAAAGAAGCCGACAAGCAGCAATAACAGGACAATCCAGCCCGCCCTGAACGTTGCTGGATCCTTTATCACACTGGCAGGCGTCTTCAGCAGCGAAACGTCATACGTGGCAGGAATGTCCCTGTGGAAGAAGAGATGCAGCATGACCAGCGTGGCCGCAATCGCTGCCACATCTACGGGGATCATAACGGAGGCATACTGCGTAAACCCCAGACTGAAAAAGTCCGCCGAGACGATATTCACCAGGTTAGAAACAATGAGAGGCAGGCTGGCCGTATCTGCTATAAATCCTGCGGCCATCACAAAAGCCAGCGTTGTGCCCTTGCTGAATCCCATTGCAAGCAGCATCGCAATTACAATTGGCGTCAGGATCAGCGCGGCGCCGTCATTGGCGAACAAAGCAGCAACAGTGGCACCGAGCAATACTATCCAGGTAAACAGCAGGCGGCCACGTCCGTTACCCCAGCGGGAGACGTGCAGTGCGGCCCACTCAAAGAAACCGGACTCATCGAGCAGCAGGCTGATGATAATGACCGCAATAAAAGCCGCTGTCGCGTTCCAGACGATATTCCAGACGACGGGAATATCAGCGATATGGATGACACCGGTTACCAGCGCCAGCACAGCCCCGATACTCGCGCTCCAGCCAATACTCAGGCCTCTGGGTTGCCAAATCACCAGTACCAGCGTCAGTAAAAAAATACTCCCCGCCAAAAGCATATCAGACTCCATTACATATGATTATTCGAATGTGTTTTTCTTTCTTAGCAGGAGGTGCAGGTTGATTTATCCAGCCATCCACGCACATCCTCCCACATACACTGCCAGGACGTCGTGATTGTTTCAGCGGCCCATGCTGGTATGTGGGGTGACAGACGATAGTGGATCCATTTGCCTTCACGACGGTCCAGAACCAGCCCGGCCTCGCGAAGGATAGCCATATGCCGCGAGATTTTGGGCTGAGATTCGGAAATGGCCGCGCAGATATCGCAGACACACAGTTCTCCTGACTCCCGGAGAAGCATGACGATGGCGAACCGTGTTTCATCCGACAGGATTTTGAAAAGCTGAACAGGTTGTAGCATATTTCACTCCGTTCCCTTTAGAATATACATATGATAAATCATATATGTTAACTTTGAAATCACCTGCTCTCTCCGGAGAAGAATAATGGAACAATTTCCTGCCCTGAATACTGAATGCTTTGATCAACACATCGCTGAACGCCTGCACCTGGAGGAGCCGCCACGGATTCTTATCCTGTATGGCTCAGTAAGAGAGCGCTCCTACAGCCGCTTTGCCGCGGAAGAAGCTGGTCGCCTGCTGACGGCGATGGGCGCGGAGGTAAAACTGTTTAACCCCTCCGGTTTACCCCTGCCGGATGATGCGCCGGACACGCATCCTAAAGTCACCGAACTGCGCGGTCTGGTCAGATGGTGTGACGGGATGGTGTGGAGTTCTCCTGAACGGCACGGGGCTATGAGCGCAGTTATGAAGGCGCAGATTGACTGGATACCATTAAGTGAAGGCGCGGTTCGTCCTTCGCAGGGCAAAACACTTGCGGTAATGCAGGTCTGCGGCGGTTCACAGTCCTTCAATGCAGTGAACCAGATGCGTATTCTGGGCCGCTGGATGCGGATGTTTACGATCCCCAACCAGTCCTCCGTAGCCAGGGCATGGCAAGAGTTCGACGAAAACGGACGAATGAAACCTTCGTCATGGTATGACCGCATCGTCGATGTAGCCGAGGAGCTGTTTAAAATCACACTGCTGCTTAAGGGACAAACCGATTATCTTGCTGATCGTTACAGCGAGCGAAAAGAGAGCCATCAGGAGCTTTCATCCCGTGTCAATCAGGACAAAATATAACGTCTGCTCTTCGTTAATCCATACTGCATGAGCTTAACAACGTCCGCTTCACGCCCTGAGACATTCGACAAGCTTTCTACGGCATTAGTAAGGGCGATTTTCGCGCTTCCAGTGCCAGCAAATATTTCGCTTCGTCATAACGGGTTCTGGTCTTCCAGCAGCGGTAAATAATCCTTATCCATTTGAATGCCAGAGCCCGGATTGCAGACTGGTGAGATTTTCCTTTTTCTCGCATCCCCTGATAATACAACTTGGCCCAGTATGATGAGTTAACCGTCTTGGCAGCCCATTCGATAAAGGTTTGTCTGACGAACTTGGCACACTGCCATCTCCAGTGAACCCAAGATTTTTGACCGCTTCGCTCGGTTACTGGCGCGATGCCAACATAGTTTTGAATTTCTTCGGCGCTGTTAAAGCGGTCGCGGTTATCACCGAGTGCGGCAAGCATACGCGGTCCCATACACGGCCCCATGCCTGGAAGTGATTTGAACAGTTCAGCATCTGGCAATGGGTCAAATAGCGTTTCAATGCGTTCGTCATAGGTTTTGATGATTTCACTCACGACTTTAATTTGTGTCGCCAGTGCTGTTGCCATCAAAGCATTAGCTTCTATAACACTCGGGTCTGCAGTCAATGGGATCGCGTTATTAATACTTGCAACACGTTGCTCGGTGAGGGCTGTTGCGCGGCCACCTTTGGCATTCAGAAAGTGGCGAACGGTGTCGCGTCTGGCTCGTTTCAGTTTTTGCAGACTGGGCCACCGTATAATCAGTTCACACAACAGCAAACTACCCCGATGTGAGAACCATTCAAGGGGTTGAGGATAATACTGCTTAAGCGTGTTAATGAGCCGATTAACAAAGCGGCGTTTGTCTTCTACCAGCAGTCTACGCTGCTCCACTAGTTGTAGAAGTAAACGGATATCAGCATTGTCGGGTTCGATGGCTTTTATCTTTTGGGGATAGCGAAGCATCAGATCTAACGCTAACTCGGCATCCTGCGGATCATCCTTCGCACCACTTGGCCAGAAGGTCTGCCGATAGCGGGCCAATGATAACGCGTGTACAGGAAAGACAGTAACAAAGGGGTACTTCTGGAGAGCATACACTACCGGGCCTTTCTTGAGTTCAAGGGCGATAGCGATCCTGCCTCTGACCTTCTGGTGCAACTCATTGAGCCAGGTATCAAGCGCTTCCGGGGTATGTTTAATCACATGGAATGTGCGCTCACCGTTTTTAAACTGAACGCAGACATCGTGCTTTCTATCCGCCCAGTCCAGACCAACATGAGCAGCAAACTGATCTATAGCAGTCATCACCAACTCCTTTTAACCGGGGATTGGTATGCATTCCACGCTCTTCGAAAGAAATATAGCCAGCAGTTTATCTGCATGCCCTGAGTATTCGTTAGCGAACGTGGAGCACTTACTGGCTCGAAAGCAAAGCGGCAATCATCAAATCACATGATTCTGGCACAATATTCGTAACCAGTAAGCGCATACCCTGAATCACTTAAAAGTGTAACCCTCAGGGTTCGAATGACTATACCTGGCACAGAGCGGACAAAACGACTGAACCGATGGGCCGCTATGAGCGAGGAGCGGAAGTCCAAACTTCCTGTCACACCCCGCATATCTCGTTTTGCCTGTGCTGCTTTGGCACCGCTAAAGCGATGGGTTGTTGCAACATCAGCAAAGATGTTGCCATCGCTACCTCTGGTAATGCGATTTTTTTGGCTAGATACGTAGCGGAAGTTTCTGAGTAAAAAAATCTGTCGCGAGCCGCACGCGGGTGGAAATGAACCGACGCTTTGGCCAGACAAGATTGACGTCCTGGTTTTCATTGACGAACTCATCCAGCACCGTGATCACATCGGCATGCTTCAACGCTTCAACAAGCGACGCCCGGTAAAACATACCAATCCCCACACCCGCCTGCACACCTGCCAGAATGGTTTCGGCACTATTCGACGAGAGGTTTCCGCAGACGGGGACGCTGAATCGGCCTGCTGGTCCTGTGAATGACCACTCCGTCATCTCGCCATAGACCAGGCAGTTGTGTTCGATGAGATCGGCGGGCGTACCGGGTATGCCGTATTGGGCGAAATAGTGGCGGGAGCCCGCACAGATTAGGGAGGTGTTGCCGACGCGGCGGACAACAGAATCAGGGTCGTTACTGGGGCTTAAGCGAATCGCCAGAACGATGCGATCTGCAACCATATCTCTTAGCGTATCGGACAATACCAGATCGACCTTAAGACCCGGATGGCGAGACAGCAGTTCGGGGAGTAGCGGCAGCACATGCAAGCGACCAAAGGTGGAGGGCGCGGCTATCCTGACCAGGCCTGTGACTTCCAGCGTGCTGCTGGCGAGTTCATTATCGGCAATGTTGATCTCATCAAGCAGCGGTCTCGTGCGCTCATAATATTTCTGCCCCTGGTCTGTCAGCGTCACTTTACGTGTGCTGCGATGGAGCAAGGCAACGCCGAGACGTTTTTCCAGGGCATTCACTGCTTTACTGATGGATGACTGCGACTCGCCCAATATTCGCGCGGCAGCCGTGAAGCCGCCAGTTTCGACCACAGCGATAAAAGCACTCAATTCCTGAAAGCGATCCATTCTATTTTGGAATTAATTTTATGAATAATTTGGTAATTATCATCCACAAAAGAATTGATTACCATCTTTTCCACAACGGCACAGGAAGCATGAATGCAGCCCTTTACAGGAAACGTTTTTGACCATGTGAGTAAGTCTGTCCTTATTCTCGTTCGTTAAAACGATAAAGCATCCGCTTCCCGTCATGCCAGCCCGTCACCGGGCAGGCGCACTATACCGTTACACCCTTTCTGGCCTGTTCGGTACAAGTCGATGCCGCAAATCAGGCCGACTGAGAATTAATCCCATGAGCAAGAGATAACTGACATGCATATTGAACTGAAAAACCGCACCGCTATCTTGACTGGCTCCACCGCAGGCATTGGCCGCGCAATTGCAGAGGGGCTGGCCCGAGCAGGCGCATCAGTCGTTATTAATGGGCGCTCGCGGGAGCGCGTGGAGGCAACATTGCATGAAATGCGTGCGCTGCTGCCTGGCGCAGCCCTCAGCGGAGTTGTTGCGGACATCAGTACTGCCCGGGGGTGTGCGGAGCTGGTCGCCGCTGTACCAGAGGCCGACATTCTGATTAATAACGCGGGTACGGCACACCCTAATGGTTTCTTCGAGCAGACCAACGAAGAATGGCTGGATTTGTTTCAGACCAACGTATTGAGTGCGGTGCGTTTGTCGAGACATTACCTTTTGAAAATGAAGGCCGTCGGCTGGGGGCGCGTCATTTTTATCAGCAGCGAATCGGCGTTGAATATCCCGAAAGAGATGATTGATTACGGTGTGACCAAGACGGCATTGCTGGGCGTGTCGCGAGGACTGGCTGAACTGATTGCGGGTAGTGGCGTCACTGTTAATGCGGTTTTGCCTGGTCCGACCCGCTCTGAGAGCTTATCGGCATGGATGGAGGCGTCTGCGCAAGAACAAGGAATTTCACCGGCCCAGGCTGAGCAGGATTTTCTGAAAACGATGCGTCCTACCTCTCTCCTTGAGCGTTTCTCCACCACCGATGAGGTCGCGAACATGGTGGTTTACATCGCGTCGCAGCAGGCATCCGCAACGACGGGGGGCGGCTTTGCGTGTCGATGGCGGCGTGGTGCGCACCCTTGTCTGATGCGGTTAAAGGAAAAAGTGATGGACGCTGAATCGGGGAATAATGTCGGCACTGCCGCCAGGTGAGATAACTTGTTTCTTGGTCGCAGCCGCGGCGTGCTTCGCTAAACGCCTGAAATAAAGCATGTCTTTAGTGAAAACATCCGGCCGAGTTCAGTATCCTGGCGAAATACCGGGGGGACGTATCACCGGGAATTCATCATCTCAGGTTTCACAAATAAGTTCGTTGACAATAAAAAGTTATATCTAAC
This sequence comes from Phytobacter sp. SCO41, assembly GCF_003073275.1. Classification (NCBI taxonomy): domain Bacteria; kingdom Pseudomonadati; phylum Pseudomonadota; class Gammaproteobacteria; order Enterobacterales; family Enterobacteriaceae; genus Phytobacter; species Phytobacter sp. SCO41. The sequence continues at coordinate 1,142,549 of NZ_CP027225.1, forward strand.
AGTTAATTGATGTTCTTATTCGTATAAAGAAGCCTCGCCTTCCGGACGGGTTTTAAACCGGCGATGCATCCACAGGTATTGTTCAGGGGCGCGGAGGATTTCATTTTCGATGATTTTATTCATATAAGTGGCTGCGACGACCTCGTTTCCCTCGGGGTAGCCTGATAATGGATTACTGATATACATCCGATAACCTTTTTTATCGCTCCGTCGGATCATACTCAGAGTGATTAAATCTGCACCAGCAAGTTTTGACAGTGCATAAGTTCCATTAGTCGTGGCTGCATTTTTTACGGAGAAAAAGGGGGCAAAAACGCTGCCCTTAGGCCCATAATCCTGATCGGGTGCAAACCATACAGCTTCACCGGCCCTGAGTGCATGGACAAAGCCAGATAAGTTACGTCGATTAATCATGGCTTTATTTGAGCGCATACGTCCTTTTGTCTGAACCCACTCCATTAATGGATTATTATGTGGGCGATAAGTTGCCATCATCGGATGACATAACCCCATGACTCTTCCGCATAATTCAAGAGACATGAAATGAACGCCGACAACCATTACTCCTCTGGTTGCATTGGTCAGGTTTTCAATTCCTTCGACATCAAACCATTTTTTGACTCTCGCATCATTCCAGAACCAGGCCATACCCGTTTCCATTAGTCCCAGACCAAGAGAAACAAAATTTTTATTAACCATCTGGTTTCGGGCAAATGATGTCATTTCGGGAAAGCAGAGTTCAATATTTCTAATCGCAATTCCTTCCCGGCGTTTCAGAAAGGGTCTCGAGAGTTTTCCAAGGCCAGAGCCCAGAATATGTAATATGGGGTAAGGAAGCTGAACGATAAGCCATAACAGGCCCAAACCAGACCATGTAAGCCAATAACGAGGATGAAGTAAATGATTAGTAAATGGTTGTGACATAATTTTCCTTGATGCAATTGAAGGTAGTAACGCATAAGGAAAAAATGAGAAATTCGTCTTTAGCGATACACATCATGTTAGACAGTTTATGTAGATCTAAATTCAATAAATAAAATTATTTGTCAGCTTCTGGTCAGAAATCCAGAAGAGCTAAGCGGAAATGTCAAATCAGTGAAATTTTATCGGTGAAAAATAAACCTTGCTATTGCTGGTGTCCGATAAATTATCCTCTGGATTTTTTATGCTCTCAAATTCAACAGGGTGAAGACGAATATGGGTAAAAATATAAAATAACTTGTAATCGTTTTTTCTGAATAATCAGCCTGGTTTGAAACATATCCCTGAAACTTGCCGGAAAACGCCTCTTTCGTAGTGTCTCAGTATCTGAGTGGTTCTGTGCGTAACATGAAAGGGGGATGAGTGATTGTTTATAATAAATAATTCTCTGCAAAATTTAAGGGTTATTATCTGCTCTCATACAAACATGGCGGTGTTGAGTCGCGAACATTTATTACTGAATCAGAAATTGAATCCCTGATTTATGATACAATGTCCTTCCATGAGAAATTTATGATGAAATCAGAAGACACCCTTGACTGGTATCCGGCACAGTTACCACCCGTGAAAATAATCCTTGGTGAAGCCGTGCTGGCTGTAGGCAAACAGGGCCGGCCAATCAACACCCGAACCTTACTTGAATATCTGCAGGTGATGCAGGGCAGGCAAAAAAGACGTGATGATAAAGTTGCCATGCAGACCGCAATTGATGTTCTCAGGGATAATCAGCGCATTAACGGCAGGCGTTAATGCGCATGTTAAGTCAGCGTCAGTTCTGAATGATTTCAATCGTATGATTTTGTCTGTCGTCCAGCAGAGGAATTCTGTCGTCAGGCAGAAGATGACCATCCAGAGTGACCTGATACTCGCCATCGCCACGTGAGACATTAATCTGATAATGGCTTTCGCCGTATTGGTATGTCATAGAAAAAGATGGCCACTCATCAGGCAACAGTGGATGGATAGTGAAGGCGGTACCGGACCGTTTTATTCCCAGCAACTCCTCGGTAAGAAGACGCCAGGCCCAGCCAGCTGAACCGGTATACCAGCTCCAGCCTGCTCGTCCGTTATGGGGAGCGACGCTGTAGACATCGGCGCTCATGACATAAGGCTCGGCTTTATAAATCCCGACCGAATCGGCATTGAGGGTATGATTTATCGGGTTGAGCATGGACCAGAGTTGCCAGGCGCGTTCGGCGTTGCCCATGCGGGCAAATGCCATCACAGCCCAGATGGCGCCATGTGTATACTGCCCCCCGTTTTCCCGCACACCGGGCAGGTAGCCCTGTATGTAACCCGGATTTGGACCGTGGCCATCGAAAGGAGGCGTTAACAGCTTGATCAGTCCCTTCTCGTTATCCACAAGGTGTTTATCCAGCGCCTTCATTGCCTGCACGCAGCGGCCCGGCATTGCGGCCCCGGACAATACAGACCAGCTCTGCACAATCGCATCAATACGGCAGTCCTGCGAAGCTTTCGACCCAAGGGGAGTACCATCATCAAAATACCCGCGTCGGTACCATTCACCATCCCAGGCGTGGGCTTCGAGATTATGTTGCAGGCGCAGGGCCTGCGAGCGACACATCAGGGCGATACTGTCGTCCTGCCTGCGCTCCGCCAGTTCCGCGAATCGCTGTAAAATGTCGTACAGGAAGAAGCCCAACCAGACACTTTCACCTTTACCTTCAATACCAACCCGGTTCATCCCGTCATTCCAGTCACCCGCCCCCATCAGCGGCAGACCATGTTCTCCAAACCTCAGCCCATACTGGATAGCCTTGACACAGTGCAACCAGAGTGTCTCTTCGGTGCCGCTGATGACCGGCGTGTCATAGACAGACTCTTCGCAAGGCTGAAGCAGACGTCCTTCCAGATAAGGGGTACGTATTTCCAGAACATCTTTATCCCCCGTCGTTTCAACATAGTGGCAAACGGCAAGCGGAAGCCAGAGGTAGTCATCGGAACAGCGGGTACGTACACCGTTACCGTGAGGCGGGTGCCACCAGTGCTGTACATCACCCTCGATAAATTGCCGTGATGCACACAGTAATATCTGTTCACGCATCCGCTTCGGATCGGCTTGGCTCAGTGCCAGCGTGTCCTGTAACTGATCGCGAAAACCAAATGCGCCGCCAGACTGATAGTAACCACTTCGGGCCATAAGGCGACAGGCGACGGTCTGATACAACAGCCAGCCATTAACCAGTAAATTTACGGACGTGTCGGGGGTGTTAACCACGATTTTATCGAGCACGTTATGCCAGTGGTTGTGAACCCGGTTCAACTCCTGACGGACTGTGTCCTCATTAAGATAATGTGCCAGCGTCTCCTGAGCGCGTGCATGATTCTCATCTGCGCCGAGAATAAAAATAAATGTCCTCTGATCCCCATCAATTAAGGTAACCGTCGACTGTACCGCCCCGCAGGGGTCCAGACCGGCTCCCGTTTTGCCTGAAAGCCTGCGCATTTTCAGGGCACAGGGATCGTGCAGGGAACCATTACGGCCAATAAACTCTCGACGGTCGCCTGTCAGCGAACAATCATTACCGCTGACGGCAAAAAAGGCAGTGCGACCGCCACCGTTATCACCGTAAAAATTGTTCGCCAGCACCCCGCAGCCGTGAGGGATAGTGGCTGCCTGAGTCACAATATGGGGGGCTGAGCGGGTTCGCGATTCTCCGAGCGTCCACTCTACATAGCCAGTGACGGAGAGTTTTCGTGTCCGTCCCGAAGTGTTACTGAGTGTGAGGATCGCCATTTTGACCGGTGCCTCTTCGGCGACCAGGATAGTCAGCTCACTGTCTATACCTTTTTCCCGGTGGGCAAAGACACTATAGCCAAAACCATGGCGGGTCAGGTAATCGCCTTGTCCGCGAACGGGCAAAGCCGTTGGTGACCAGCACTGACCGCTCTCTTCATCACGCAGATAAAACGCTTCGCCGCTGCGATCGCTCACCGGATCGTTTTCCCACGGCGTTAAGCGGTATTCATGCGCATTTTCATACCAGGAGTAGGCCTGTCCCGCATCTGAAATCACGCTGCCAAAGCGGGAATTTGCCAGTACGTTTGACCAGGGCGCCGGTGTCAGCGCATTTTCCCGCAGGACAATCTGATACTCCCGACCATCCTGTGAAAACCCACCATACCCATTGAAATGGCATAATTGACTGATATCCGGGTTCCAGTCCGTATGTTGGTTACGCTCCCGCACAGCACGTGGAGTGAAGGTTGTGACCGTGGGTTTCAGGGGATGAACGCGCTGGTTAAGCTGCTCTTTAATGCCACCTGCGCGGTCATCAAGATAAAGACAGGCCACGCTCATCAAAAGCAACTTATCCTCAGCGGAGAGATGCTCGCCATTACGGACGAAAAGTCCACCCGACTTATCCAGCAGACTGGCCTCAGACCCGGCATAAATTAAATCCATAATCTGATTTTGTAATCCCTGCTGGTAGCCGCCCGGGCTGTTATTGAGGATAACCAAATCAACATTCAACCCTTTCTGTCTCCAGTACCGGTGTGCCTGAATCAGTGTGGTAACGGAAGCGATACTTTCCTCGCTGGTAATACTGAGCAGCACTATCGGCAGATCACCTGATATAGCCCAGCCCCACAGACCTGACTGACCACGCCGGTTTCGGCTGATCGCCGAACCTTCGGCACGCAGCTCCTGGACTGGGTAAAGCACTGCGCTGGCGAGCCGATTAAACAACGTGGCATCATCTTCACTGGCGTTCATCTGACGTAATACCACCAGGCTGTGAGACCATGCCAGTTCAAAGACGCGATCAGCGATAGGGTAATCGCGGTATTTTTCCAGCAACGCCAGACTTTGCTGGCGGGTATCGCTAATGCCGTAAATGATATCAATCGTGACCGGCTGCCCCGGCTGTAGAATGATGGTGTGGCGTATCGCCAGTACAGGGTCCAGTACTGACCCCGATGTATTGCTGAGCGCACCTTCGCTCTCTAATGCGATGGCATTAACAGGGGTTCTGCCGCGGCCAAGAAATTTTGCCCTGTCTGTTTCAAACGAGACGTCATGACGTTTACCATCATGTACGACCATCATGTGAAACAGACAGGGGCTCGGCTCATCCGGCGAGCGCGGGCGGCGGTGGCAAAGAATAGCGTCACGCTCAGGATCAAGCTCAGTCTGAATAAACAAATTACTGAATGCCGGGTGTGCCAGATCGCTGGCATTGAGTGCCAGTACCACTTCGGCATAGGTTGTCAGTTCCAGAGAGCGGGGCTGGCGGCCACGATGAATCAGGGTGAGCCGCCGCAGTTCGATATCATCCTCCGGGGAGATCACAACCTGAGTTTTGACGCTGAGCCCCCCGAAGGTACGTCTGAATTCAGCGCTAGAATCAGTAAAGATTACTTCCTCGTCATGTTCGCTGACGCTACCTGTCGGTTGCCACGTATTACTCCACACATCCCCTGTCTGAATATCGCGGATATAGCAGAATGTTCCCCAGTTATCGCGGGTGGTATCACTGCGCCAGCGCGTAAGCGCAAGATTATTCCAGCGACTGTAACCTCCACCACTCGCTGTCAACATCACATGGTATTGGCTGTTGGACAGCAACTGAATATCCGGAGCTGGTGTGTCCACTCCGTTTAATATTCGTGGTTCATAGCGAACGGGTTTGACCCTGCCTTCATGAGATTCAAAATGACGGCGTGGGCTGTAGAGATCGACCGCATCCGGCACGCGCTCCTGTAACAGGAGACTCGCTGACCGGAAAACCGTACTGGACATGAATCGCTCAGTCATGGGGGCGTCAAGCAGCACATGGGCAAGTGCCTGAAAAGCCATGCCCTGGTGATGTGCCATCCACGACTGTACCACCGCATAGAGCTGACCGGTTGCGAGGCGTGAGGGGGTATAGTCCAGCGCTTCATAAAAACCGTATTCGCCATGTGCACCATTTTTTTGCAGTCTGACCAGATTCTCACAGGCTTTCTGTGGTGAAACGAGCAGTGCAAGCAGTGTGGCGTAAGGGGCGACAACCATGTCATCGGCAAGTCCCCTGCGCAGACCGAGGCCTGGCACGCCAAATGCCTGATACTGATAATTATGCTGGACATCAAAAGCATGATAACCAGACTCTGATACGCCCCACGGAACCCCGCGTTCTTTCCCCCAGTGAATCTGGCGCATTACCGCCGACTGACTCATCTCTTCGAGCAGACTGCCAGGCCAGGTGGGCATCACCAGATTCGGCATCAGATATTCAAACATAGAACCGCTCCATGACATCAGGGCAGTTTCATTATCAATGGCGGTGAACAGTCGACCGAGCGCATACCAGCTTTTAACGGGTAACTGATTGGTCGCGATGGCGAAAAAGCTGGTCAGACGGATTTCAGATGGCAGGAGATCATAATGGCTCTTGTCAGGCGTATTCGTGTCACAGTTATAACCGACGCTGAGCAGACTGGTTGCTTCGCTGTACAGAAAGGCGAAATCCATCCGGGCATGCTCATTCAGTCGCTGCTCAAGCTCGGTGATAATGTTCAGCCGCATTCGGGCCTGCTCCATCGCTGACGCCGGAGGTGTTCCCTTACCGGTAAATGTCGCACGTGCAAGCTCGTTCAGTGTTGGCAGCGTCTGTTCGTTCCAGGATGCAGGTAACCAGCCAAGCAGCATCGACCACTCATGGCAATGCTGAACCAATTGATGCACCAGATGACCTGCCCAGCGCATCTGAAGGGGAGATCCCTGATGGCATTGCGTGGTCAGGTGGTTACACTGGGTGCGCATGTTTTTCAGCTCACTGAAAAACGCCTGCGCAGAGAGCGACACCGCGTTCTGGCACTGTTTGCGTAGTAGTCGCAGGCTGTCAGGCGGGTTCTGCCCCCACTGTTTTTCCAGAATATCCAGCGTATCGTTCAGCCCTGACAGTATTTGTTGGCTGTCTGAAACAGGCTGATGACGCATGGCGGACAGCCCTTCACGCAGTGTTAACAAATGCCCCGCCATGTTGCCGCTGTCGACGCTCGAGATATAACGTGGGCTGAGAGGGGCCAGCGTGCGGGTGTCATACCAGTTGTAGAGATGGCCCCGGTAGTGCTCCATTTTATCCAGCGTATCGAGCGTGAGCGATACGCGCCGTAACACTTCTCCGCCGGGCAGGTAGCCAAAGTCCCATGCCGTCAGATTAGCCATAAGAGAAAGGCCAATATTGGTAGGGGAAGTTCGATGGGCCACCGCCGGTTGTGGTATCTCCTGGTAATTATCAGGCGCAAGCCAGTTCTCTTTTTCTGTGGCAAAGGTTTCGAAAAATGCCCAGATTTCGCGGCTTGTCTGGCGTAATAGCTTTTTTTGTTCCTGATTGGGCGAAAACACCTTACGCACGGGCTGGCGACTCAGCCAGCTCATCAGCAGCGGCGCCAGACACCATATCAAAGCGATCGGCAAAGCAATCGGCAGCAGTTGCGGTGCCAGGTGCCCGGTCAGTATTGTCAGTGCCACGCCTCCTGCAACATTCAGCCACATCGCCTGATAAAAATGCGCAACAGTGGGAGTGGACTGAGTGATGTCCTGGCTGTGACTGACCCACTGGCTGAGATGTCGTCTGCTGACGCCCAGTCGCCATAGCGTCACCGCAATCGCCTTGAGCGAATATCCGACTTCGTGCGGCTGTGTCGCGAAATTAAGGCCGATACCAGACAGACGCTTTAGCGCGCCAGTTCCTGCCAGTAGCAGATGGGGCTTGAGACGGCGACGCAGAGGTTTATGCAGAAGATTATGGGATATGCTGACCAGGGCAGGTAGCAGCCATATCAGCGTCAGTACGCCAAGCCAGTAAAAGGGATTGGGTACCCAAAGCAGAGTGAAGAACAGCAATACCAGTAGAGAAGGGGCCACCAGACTGCGACGCAGATTATCAAACAATTTCCAGTAAGAAAGCGCAGACAGCGGATTCCTGATCCGGCTGCCATCGGCTTTTCTGACGCGTGATCTCAGCCAGTTAAGCAGTTGCCAGTCGCCCCTGATCCAGCGTGAACGGCGCGCAACATCTGACAGATAATTATTAGGGTACTGCTCGTAGAGTAAAACTTCACTCAGCAGACCCGAACGTGCATAACAACCTTCAAGCAGGTCATGGCTGAGAACCAGATTTTCCGGGCAGGCGTTGGCTGTGGCTTGCATAAAAATATCGACATCGTAAATCCCTTTGCCCACAAACGAACCTTCCCCGAAGAGATCCTGATAGATATCTGAAGACATCATCGAATAGGGGTTATTGCCCGGTACGCTGCTGCGCAGGGCGGCGTAACGTCCCTGACCGTTGCGTGGTATCTCCTCTGCAAGACCGGGTTGCAGAATACCGAATCCTTTGACTACCCTCTGGCGTATCGGATCATACTCAGGCGTATTCAGGGGATGCGCCATTGCTGCGACCAGTTTGTGTGCCGTATCGCGGGGAAGCACCGTATCACTGTCCAGGGTTATGACATATTTAATGTGACCCGGTAAAAGGTGCGCAGGCATGTCTGCAACGCTGACAAATTGCCCCCCTGGATGGCGCAACCAGTTATTCAGCAACGCCAGTTTCCCCCGCTTGCGTTCATAGCCCATCCACATTCCTTCCACGGGGTTCCATTCAGGCTGGCGGTGCAGGAGATAAAAACGTGGACGCCCGGAAGGGTAGCGGCGATTGAGCGCCTGCGTATCAGCAATCGCCTGCCTGAGCAGCGCGTGGTTTTCCGGGGAGGGTTCAGTTACAGAATCAGCGAAATCAGTGAGCAGGGCAAACCTCAGATTTTCGCTTTGATTACCCAGCCAGCAAACTTCAAGACTGGTGAGAAGCTGGCTGAAACTTTTGTGGCTGGTCAGCATGCAGGGGATGACGATCATGGTGGCGCTGTCAGCGGGAATGCCGGCTGAAAAATCCATGCCTGGCAATGGACGAGGAAGGCGAAAACGGGTGGTTGCGTCACTGAGTAAATCACTCATTAACTGAGTCAGAGCGATAATCAGAGGCAATGCTATCGCGATCAACAGCCAGTCTGCTCCCTGCAGGGCCGTTTCGTGCAATATTGCCGCTGCCGCTGCAGTGGTCAACAATGCCAGGCTTCCTGGCCATGACAGCAGGGTTATTCGGTTTAAACTGTGCCGCAAGCGTATGAGTCTTGAGGTATCTGCCAGCAGATGAATTTCCAGCTCCTCCCGACCTTCGCCCGCCAGATAATAGCCAACGTGATGTTCCTGTGTGTCGGGAGTTTTGCTCCCTGAAAGCGCCAGCACCCTGTCAGCAACCTCAGGCTCGCTGAGTCCACTGTCTCTGGCCAGGATCTCAACAACGTGGCGGTAATGATCACGGGTGTTGAAGTGCATCCGGGGATAGATACCGGCAGGATCATTGCGTAATGCCTGTTCGACGACACTTATCGTTTCGGCGAAATCTGCCCAGTCCGTTTCACTCAGTAATCGCAGACCCGCGATACTGTTACTGACAGATAGCTGGCTGGCAGCTAGCTGTTGATTGAAGGTATGTATGAGAATGTCTGTGGTGACGCCTTGCTCCCGGAGGCACTGATCAACCCAGGTAAGAGGTAACGACAGCGCATTACCATGCCCCTGCAGACGCCGCACCAGCTCTGCGACAAACGCACTGGTTAACGGAGGACGGGAGCGCGCCATATCGGCCACCACCATGATTAAATCACCAGGTGCACTCTCTGCACATTCGAAAATCCTGGTTATCCACGTATCCGCCAGGTTTCTGTCCTGCTGAGCTTTAACCACTTCCATGCTGACACGACGAAGATTTTCAATCAGCGCCAGGCGCAGCATCCCCGGTAAGGCCCAGACTTCACCTAATGTCAGTGGTGTCACCTGTTGATAGGCAGTGAGATAGCTGGTCAGGCTGGCGGTATCCCAGCGGCCATCACCATGAGCAATGGCCTCTGATGCAATATTGTAAATTCGCGGGCAATTCAGCGGAGACATCAGTGACGGAAGTCCTTTACCAAAGCTTTTCGGCAAGTGCTGGCGGACAGTACGGATTTGTTCTTCAATCAGGTAGTAATTGTCCAGCAGCCATTCCCCGGCGGGCATAATGCTCGTTTTTTTTCCGAAATTGAGTGCATAGCAGTTTTGGGTGATGACGGCCTCATTGTCGCCAAGTCTTTTCAGAAGGTAATAAGGAGGTTTATCCGGCGATAATTTATGCGTACGTGCCAGCTTCTGACCATAGCGTTCCATCTGGGCGGTCGAAAAGAGTTCTGATCGCGGATTGTTTTCTCCGGCAGGATCGTTGGCGGAAAACGTTACGTTTTCGGTGCCATTCATCGGAATACGGGAGCGGTCAAACCACGCCCAGGTTTTCATTTTCATAGAGTTGCTCTGATGCGACGTTAACGCGCAGGAGCAGTTGCGAAATCAGTTCAGAAACGTTCTCTCAGGATGGGCGTAAGGCATCAGGGATTTAACAGCTGCTGGATTTAACTTAAGTATAGGATATAGGCTCTGGACTGCCGTTTCTGGTTGAGCTAGCGTCGGGAGATAAACAGCGCCTTACATCCGGGGCAAAGCATGGCCTGATTACGCCTGATTTTTGACAGCGGTTGCGCTGATTTTAAACCACAAACAGGGCAGACGGCGGTCGACGTACCGCTTAAGAGTTTCATTGCGTAATTGATAACAGACATAACCATTAACCTTTCAATGAATAAACTTCACCGTATCACATGTGGTTAAGTTTTAATCTATTTATTTTGAGACACTCAAATTCAGGAAAGATAGATATTTGCAGCCACAGGGCCACTGAGACCGTTGATGCGACAAAATTCGATGCGGATCCCTGGAATGAGTAATTCTGATTCGCTGGAGTTAACGGCTGAAGTGTGGAGCAGAACGTCTTTTCGACCATCAGAAGGGGTGATGAGCCCTCTGCCACTGCGTCTGTCGAAACTTTTGACTATTCCTGTCATTTTACGGGACAAGTCAATTCCTTTTATTAAAAACACGGAATGACTATACCTTGAAATAAATTTAATGCCATTTTTAATTCTCTGTACAGGCCCTCTGGACGGCTAAAATATAATTTGCTTATTATGATTTCCCGTGTCTTAATGAACCTATCAGTTCGATGTACAAACGAACGTAAAACATTTTCCGGGCAGTCCTCATTACCAGGCGCTATCGCTGATATCCCCTTATTTTGAGTCCATACGTTTAATACTATACGTTTACAATTAATACTCATATATAACTGGAGTCAGTATGACCTCAAGAATTAAAGGCCTGGTAAAATGGTTTAACGAAGACAAAGGTTTTGGCTTCATCTCTCCTCTCGATGGAAGCAAAGATATCTTTGTTCATTTTTCTGCGCTCAATGGCGATAATTTCAAAACGTTATTTGAAGGGCAGAAAGTCGAATTTGCAATACACAGTGGCGATAAAGGCCCTGCTGCTGCAAATGTAATACTTTGCGATAAATAAATATTTGTGGAGCTGCGATAACGATGAAGGATTATTCCTGATATCAGGTAGAACATTTTATTGCACATAATGAGTGTGTTGAACGATATAGACTCTGTACTAGTAGCTATAGAGATGATGTCTTTCCGTATAAATCAGATGAGAGCTTAAAAAAGTACGTTAAAACCTTTGATAGCCTGCTTAACAAAGCAGGTTTTTTTTATTTATTTCAGCCGCAATTTTTAGAATACAAAAGGGTAGCCAGTCGCCATGATAATAACCCTCATTATCCATTGGTTTTGAGAAACTTTTCTGGCTAATACAATAAAAATAATAAACTCTACGAAACGCTAAAGGAATCACTGTCTATAAATCGCCTCGATACATATGGCGATTCAGTATGTGCCTGACATGAGTGATGAACTTCGCCCTTTAGTTGACCTGCTCGTACCGATTACAAAAATTTCTCAGCAGCTTTCAAAATCTCTTCTGAGGTAACTGCTCTGTTAATAGCGACACGAATCGCGAGATTAACACCAGTGAGCGAGCGAACACCCGCATACATTATGTTCAGGTTCGTTTTCTCACCGTTAAGGTATTCACATTCAACAGTATTCTTACCTGCTTCTATTTCAACGGCTTTTACTGGATGACAGTTGAAAAAAACCAAGACTTTAGACATGAATCGCTCCTTTACTATTTTCCCTGCATCAATCCAATAATAACTATACGATAGTTAATAATGACTTCAGGACTATGATAAAAAGGGGAACTAGTTATCAAGAAAAGATAACGCTCGTTTTTAAAAGGACAAATTCCACAAGACTTTAACTTTAATTTGACCTCCTGATCAAACCTACCATACAATAAGGCACGTGGTATGTTTTTGCGCAAGTGATATTGGTTACTTTCATCAATTGATTTATGCCAGCGCAAAACCTTAGCAAGTCTTTACGACTATCGATTTCAGATGCTCACACTGATACGTGTTCCCCTCCATGGAGAACGACACCATACCGGGTTAGATGAATTGATAACGCTGTGCTTTGTTACCACACAATATTTTTCTGTTATGTCATGTTGAGCAAGCATATAGCATGTGTACAACACACCTTTCAAAACATGTATTTTTGCATCCTGAGTGCCATCAGTAATCTGATGCCAGACGGGTGTTATTAAAAATTCTGTTACTGACATGGTTTTCCTTATGCAAGCATGTGTACTGTCTCTGGTAAATAGATGATTCATGATGAAAATATCATTTAATTAGTACGTGCACGATAGCTAATCTGATTCTTTACTTTCCAGTTTTTTCACAAATAATGAAATAACCGCCCTAAGGCGGTTATGCTAAAAAGGTTTTAAGGGGGGCTCCGGATCATTCGTGTCAGGAACATCAGGATCTAAAGGTTTTTCATCTGGTGGTAACCTTTCAGGATCATCGTGTAAAGGTCTATCTGATGGCAACGGATCATCGTAATTTGGTTGCTGAGACATACTACCTCCAGTATTTTTGAGATCTTGAATGAACTCCAGACCGCTATTTTTTATGGCGGTTGGGTTTTCTGTTGTTCGAAAGGCTTCGCTTATCTGACTCTGATTCTCTTTCTTTGTCACTGGAAACTTTCAAACCGAGCGTATTCATGGATAACTCCATTTTGATAGCTGTATTTTGCTGCCATTTAATAATAGGCACTCATTTTAGATAACGCGAGCGATACGGTTGGTTGGATTTTTAAAAAACTTACCATCAAAAACAAGTTCAGGCTCTTTTTTGATAGGTAATGAATGAATTTTAAATCAGGCATATGTCCTTCATTAATTTGATTATTTTTTTCTTTTCCATGTTTACAAAAGGATACTATGAAAAATCCTTGGCATTTACGCCTGGTTAAAAAAGGCTGGGTAAGTTTTTGTAAATTTTTTGTCATTGCAACCGTATAATTCACAAAGATGTTTTCTTTTAATGAATTATTTGCAAGGGAGGTTAATTATTGTTGTTTCATATTTGTCTTTATGAAAATAGGCATTTTCTCTTAAAAACATACACTGATTTCGTTAGAAAGTAACGGATAGTCATCTTTGTCTCCATTTTGTTTAATGGATGGATTTACTACCCATTGATTTTTTACTCACTGTCAACACTCCTCATGCATATACGCTTGCAGGCCTGTCAGTTGCTAAATGTTTGTTTCGATTTTTACTACCGTCGGCGAATATTTATGTTTACTGTAAGCACACCCGTTTTAGTTCCACGTACTTTTTGAGATTTCCAGTTTTTCAGCCATCAGCCGGTACTCTTCCGACGTCAGGTTGTTCAGGGATTCATGCGGCCGCTCGCTGTTGTATTCCACCAGCCAGCGCTCCGTAATTTCCCGCGCTTCATTCAGGGTTCTGAACAGATAAAAATCCAGAATTTCTGTCTGCCAGGTCCGGTTAAAACGTTCGATAAAGGCATTCTGTGTTGGCTTGCCTGGTTTAATAAATTCCAGTGCCACACCATGCTCTTCTGCCCACTGCGCCAGCGTCAGCGAGATGAGTTCAGGGCCGTTGTCCATCCGCAGTTTCAGCGGATAACCCCGGTTTGCCACGATCCTGTCCAGCACCCTGACCACCCGCTGTGCCGGGATATTCAGATCGATTTCTATTGCGAGGGACTCGCGGTTAAAGTCATCAACCACATTGAAGGTCCAGAACCGTCAGCCACAGACCAAAGCATCATGCATAAAGTCTGTCGACCAGCTCTGGTTAAGTGCTTCAGGCCTCACTAGTGGTGACGGGTTACGTACCGGCAAACGCTGCTTTCCTTTACGGCGAAAATTCAGTTTCAGCAGATAGTAAATCCGGTGAACCCTTTTATGGTTCCAGACGTGTCCCTGCCTGCGAAGTATCTGAAAAAGTTTATTAAATCCATACCGTGGATAGCGCTCAGCCGCCACGGTCAGCGCCATAATCACCGGCTCATCACGTCGCGTATCCGGCTGATAACGAAATACCGTCCTGCTCAGCGACATTGTCCTGCTGGCCTGGCGTAAGCTCATGGCAAACTGCGCGGTCAGATAGCTGACAAGCTCACGTTTTATCGCTGGTTTTAAAGCTTTTTTCCATGACATCTTTCAGTGCGCGGCACCCGAGACTCAGGTCGGCAAACATCTGTTTGAGGCGAAGGTTTTCATCTTCCAGATCTTTCATCTTTTTGATATCAGAAGCTTCCATACCGCCGAACTTCGCTTTCCAGTTGTAATAAGAGGCCTCAGAGATCCCGGCTTCGTGGCAGACATCCTTGACGGTACGTCCGGCTTCGACGGACTTCAGAACGGCAATGATCTGGTGTTCGGTGAATCGGGCTTTAAGCATGGCGATCTCCTCGGGGGACACAGTCAGTATGCCGGAAGATCTCTAAAAGTGAATGGGCCGGTTTGCAGGGATGCTTACAAGATACCCCCGTAAAGGGAAGTTCATTCTAACATTTGTAAAGTCCGCTTCACGCCCTGAGACATTCATAGCATTTACATGCTATACACAGAAAGATTTTTGAAGGACATAAACTAAGAGGTGGGCCTGCAAGATCTGCTACGAGTGATCAAAAAACCGAAAACTACGGGCATCTGGTATTCACTATTTGCATATACCATAGGTTGAATCGTAGGTTTAAATTATAAATTAATAAATATCTATATTAATCAATCGTTAAACACCAATGCATCATTGGGGTATGGGCGTCGAAATTCTCTAGTGTACTCATCAGCTTATGATGTCCATTTTCTTAAATTTTAATGAGTTAGTGATGTTTATTGTTCTCATTGAGTTTCACGTCTCATTGATTTTTATGAATGCCGGGGCATTTCATAAATGCGCAGATTGCATGATAACGGAGTCTGTGAGGGAGGAAAACCAGAGGGAAGGCCGCTGTTGTTTAAAACGAGGGAAATGATGAGGTCTGGTGACAAAGCTAAGGTTGATATTAGCGAAATTCGCGGGTTACGTGTCTCCTGTGGTGCGACTGGTGTTAAGTCTTATTTCTACCGTTACACGAGTCCTGTGACAGGAAAACTTGCTCGGGTCAAAATTGGCAACTTTCCGCAGACTGGACTGACCCCACCCCGGTAGATGATTCTGCCCTATAGTTTGAACATAGGGGAGCATATGGGCACACCACGATTTACACCTGAATTTAAGGAAGAAGCCGTCCGTCAGATAACAGCGCTGACAGCCGTTTCACCGCCGCATGTGCTTCTTGCGCACTGGTAAAATTGGTAAATCCCATCAATAGCCCGTTTTGCGGCGGGGTGCCTGCATCCCATTCACTGAGCGCCTTGACGCCCAGCCCTGCCGCCAGCGCCGCCGTTGCCAGTGCTTTATCGGATTGATGTTCATTCAGGTAAGCCAGAACCTGTATTCCCCCGGCCTGTGGCTGGATATGCAGAGATGAGCCGAAAACACGTTCAAGTGCCTCTACAAGATAACCGCGCCTGATGGCGTACAACTGACGCATTTTGCGCAAATGGCGGGCAAAATGCCCCTGCTGCATAAACGCTGCCACCATCGCTTGCGGCAGGATCGAGCCTGGCCCTGGCCAGTGATTAACGGCCTCGTCAAAGGTCAGTTGCAAAGAGGGGGGCACCACCACGTAGGCCAGGCGTAAGCCGGGAAAAAGAACCTTACTAAAGGTGCCGGTATAAAGCACACGTTGCTCATGGTCGAGACTTTTCAGGGCCGGGAGTGGGTGGCCGTGGTAGCGGAACTCACTGTCGTAGTCATCCTCTATGATCCAGGCGTTTTTTTGATTCGCCCACGCCAGCAATGCCAGGCGTCGGGGTAAGGACAGCGCGACGCCTGTGGGGCTTTGGTGAGAAGGGGTAACGACAGCAAAATGGGCGTTCGGTGCCAGTTGCTCCCCGGTGGCAACCTGTAGCCCCTCTTTATCTACCGGAACGGGGGTCAGTGTCATGCCCATTTGCTGCAAAAAATATCTGCCGGGAAAATAGCCGGGGTTTTCATACCAGCCTTCGTCACCGCTCCGTAAAACGGTGCGACACAGCAGTTCAAGCGCCCCCTGATAGCCGATGGTAATAAAGACCTGCTCCGGCGTGCAGGCGATACCGCGAGAGATGCCCAGGTAGGTGGCGATGGCTTCCCGAAGCGGCGCATATCCGGCCGGATCGGGCTGAGTCATCACCGTTGACTCAATCAGACGCAGTGTTTGTGCTGACAGGCGAGACCATATTTTCCGTGGGAACGCGTCCAGCGCCGGAACACCTGGCTGAAACGGTAAAATATTCCCCGTCAGGCGCGTCTGATACGCCTGTTCCTCAGAGGTTTTGCGTCCCCGCGGCGGACTTCCGGCGTTCGGCAGCCTCGCCAGTTGGGGGGAAACCTGGGTCCCTGCCGCTCCCTTCGTCACAAGATAGCCTTCGCTCACCAGCATCTGATAAGCCATTTCCACTGTTCCCCGGGCCACGTGAAGCTCGCTGGCGAGATTGCGTATTGATGGCACGCGTTCCCCAGGACGTAACCGACCGGCAGTGATGGCGTCGCGATATCGCTGATAAAGCTGCAAATAGAGCGGTGTGTCCGGCTGCCAGGTGGCTTCAGGCATCAGTGCTTTCACGGTTTTTGTCCTGGTCATTTAGATAATTCTTGTCACTGTAGCATAGGTCATTGCGGCGATATATTGCAGCCATCAGACAGGAGAAACGTATGGCGACATTTGAAGTACATAAGGTGGAAAGTGATCGGGCGCTCCATGCCGCGTACCTGGTCATGCGGGAGTTGCGACCACACCTGACCGATGCAGAGAACTTTATCACTCGCGTTCATCGCCAGGCTGAGAAGGGGTATTGCCTGTTGGGCGTCTGGCAGGAGCAAGAGCTACTGGCTCTGGCGGGCTACCGGATCTCTGAAAATCTGCTGTACGGGCGTTTTCTGTATGTGGATGACCTTGTGACGGCGCCCCATGCCCGCAGCCTCGGTCTGGGCGCGATATTAATCGATGCTCTGCGTGAAGAGGCGCGCGCTCAGACTTGTACTCATCTGGTGCTGGATACCGGTTTAGGTAATGCGCTGGGCCAACGTTTCTACTATCGACAAGGCTTGCTGGCGGTAGGTATGCACTTTCGCCAGTCCTTAATATGACGTTTTTTTAATAACCGGAGATAACCTGATGAGCACCCCACAACGTTTACCCTATTACACCCTTTCCGCGGAAGCGTATAACGGCTTTACTGCGACCAAAAAGGCGCTCAGTAAGAGCAGCCTCGGGAAAGCGCTGATTGAGTTAGTCTGGCTGCGCATCTCGCAGATTAACGGCTGCGCATTTTGCCTTGAGATGCACGCCAAAGCCCTGCGTGCCGACGGTGAAAGCGCTGCGCGGCTGGACAGCCTGGCAGGCTGGCGGGTCAGCGAATTATTTAGTGAACGTGAACGTGCCGCCCTCGCGTGGACGGAGTCGCTGACGCATGTCGATAAAACGCATGCTCCTGACGAAGACTATACCCCTCTGGCGGCCCATTTCAGCGAAGCTGAAATTTCCGATCTGACCTTTGCGATTGCACTGATGAGCGCATTTAACCGCCTGGCGATCGGTATGCGTCAGTAATTCGTATGTCCGGCTCAGGGACGTGCCGGAATGCGTACTCTGCATCTCAAATGCAGCCCATCCCCGACTCCCTGAGTCCGCTATTTTCGCCTGGCCAATCTCCCGGATACCTGTTGTTCTCCTTTGAAAATCATATCTGCGATATGAAGCGGTTCCAGCCGCAAGCATGATCGCGTTGAGATGATTGTTGCACGGCCATGTTGAGTGGCCTATGATTGCAATTGCAACGATTGCATTTGCAATCCAATCACACAATAAGGATAAACATGACACAGGTAACCCGCGACCTCGCTTTTTATACGGCGGATACGCCAAACGGGCAAAAAGTCAGCATTTTTCTGAAAGAAGCCGGCCTGGCGTATGAGCAGTTCGATCTTGATCTTGGCAAGGGGGATCAGCATCAACCCGATTTCCTTAAGATCAACCCGATTGGCAAGATCCCCGCGCTTGTTGATCGGCAAACCGGCCTGTGCATTTTTGAGTCGGGTGCCATCCTTTCCTGGCTCTCATCGAAAACGGGGTGTTTGCTGCCCACGACAGAAGCGGAAAACATTGCCGTGCAGCAGTGGCTATTTTTCCAGGTCGGCAGTATCGGCCCAATGCTGGGGCAGTTGTGGTGGTTTTTGCATGGCGCCAAAACGGTCAATGACGAGGCAATAGCGCGATACAAGGCGCAATCACTGCGTCTGTACCAGGTTGTGGATACCCGGCTCAGTGAGTCTGCTTTCCTCGCCGGTGAAAACTACAGCATTGCTGATATTGCCGCATTCACCTGGCTGCGAACCTGGGACGAGCTGACGCTGAACATTACGCCTTACCCGCACGTCAAGCGGTGGCTTCATGTGATCGCCGCGCGACCGGCAGTACAAGCGGGACTTCATGCGAGTAAGCCGACTTCCAGAGCAACGAGGCAACGATCAACCTCCAGTGAGGAGTAAGTCTATGGCGTGGACCTATTTGTTTCTTGCCGCAGCCCTTGAGATCGTGATGGGCGTTTCCCTCAAATTAAACGCGGGGTGGACCCGGCTCGGGGCAAGTATCATCGCCGTTATGGCTGGGCTGGGCAGTATTTACTTGCTTGCATTGGCGCTGCGTTCCCTGCCTGTTGGAATGGCTTATGCCATGTGGACCGGCACAGGAACGATTGGGCTGGTGCTGGCGGGTATGCTGATTTTTCAGGATGAGATGAGCTGGCCCCGGATGTGTTTTATGGGGCTGGCTTTTATCGGCATTATCGGATTACGTTTCTGCGAAACAACGGGGTAAGCACATCATTGGCCCGGCTGGCGGTAGTGCCTCTACGTTAATGATACAGTGGTTTAACAGGCCGCTGTGCTAAAACAGAGAATAGAGGCAGGAGCATTTACCCCTTATTTTATCGGTAATAACGCAGATCTTATCTTCCCCTGGCTTTTTCACCGGTCAGCGTTAACACCGTACTTGTGATAATGGCGACGACTTTACCGTCCTCGCGCGCTATTTCGCACCGGTAGTGGCTGATCGTTTTACCGCGATGTTCCACCCTGGCGGTAGCCAACAAACGTGAACGCCATACGGGGCGCAGGAACGTGGTTTTAATGTCGATGCTGGTAAAACTTTCATCCTTTTTCATTAAGGTAGAATGCGCCGTTCCAATCGCCGCGTCCGCCAGTTCGCATAATAGCCCGCCGTGGACGGTACCTTGCTGATTTCCGTGAAGTGCCGGATCGGCATCAAGCGCAAGGGTCGCTGTCGCTTCACCGACATCCACAATACTGAAACCAAGCAGTCGTGAGATGGCAGTGGGATAATTCATATGCGTTGTCATTGTCTCGTCCAGTGTTCCTTGCAACTGGCGCTGCAAAAACTCCAGAACCGGGATATAAACAGGCTTTTCTTTCATCATAACCTCTGTACGGATAAAGACCGCCGCTATGGAAATAACGCAGGACATTTGTCATTTCCCGGAATAACCAGAAACGCCCACTGGGTATTATGGAGATGGAAATTTTCGGGAATAAATTAATATTCTCTCTCAACACTATGTCCGTTATCTGCAAACCGATTTGCCTCCGTATCCCTGGAGGCTTATAAAAACTATTGCAACAGCCCAGGCTTTCTACCGGGAATGATTTCTACTTTCGCACCGCGACTATCATTTCCAGCTCAACAGGCGCGCCCCGAGGGAGTTCAGCGACACCTACCGAGGTTCGGGTATGGGTGCCCCTTGCCCCAAGCCTTGCGACGAGTTGATCGGAAGCCCCGTTCATCACCTGGCTTTGCTGGGTAAAACCAGGCGCAGAAGCAATATACCCAACCACTTTAAGCACCTGGATAATATTCTCCTCACCGCCTGCGGCCTCACTCACTGCCGCAATACAGAGGTCTGCACAAAAAGCAGCAGCCTGTTGGGCGTCAGGGAGATCAATGTCCATTCCCACTTTTCCTGAATAAAGTAGAGTTTCACCTTTACGCGGAAGCTGCCCGCTCACATAAGCCAGCCCGTCATGGATAATAACGGGTACATAATTCCCACCCGGCTTATTCGTTATATGTTCAGTCATCATCTCACCTGTATTTACCGTTGCTGCATCCAAAAAAACGTATTCACGCACGGGTCAGCATACACGCTGACATCCCTGTTTGAGCGGGAATTATTTTCATATTCCAGGCTTGATGATTTGCCCTGGGAAATCCTCACTCAGGTATCACAAGGGAACCACAATGGCTGTCGGTAATGAATGCGGCCAGCAATTCGGCGGGTTCACTCTTACAGACGTTTTCGGCAAAAAGGCGTAACGCGCCTGGCGGTTCGAACCATGTCTGTGCGGGTGAACGCCTTCATGCCAAAGGCATACGGGCGTTATTCTGTGGCGCTGTTAACGCAGCGCCTTTTGTGCGCGGGCCGCAGCAGCGACCTGGTCCAGCGCGGCAGAGAAGGTGCTCTGCTCGTCGGTACTGAACTGGCTCAGAAAAAGTTCTGCCACCGCACTTTCATAGACTTTCCACATTTTCTTGCGTAGCGCACGCCCTTCCTTAGTGATGGTGGCATACGCCGCACGACCGTCATCGGGCGAACGGGTGCGCTCGACCAGCCCTTCCTGTTCCAGGCGGTCTACCAGACGCGTGAGATTGTAGCGCTCTATTGCCAGCGCATCGGCCAGTTCATGCATCCGACGGGTGCCACCTTGCCCACTTTCCAGCCCCCAAAGTACGTCGTACCAGGCATAGGCGGGCAGTTTCGCGGCTGCCAGACGGCTCTCCACTTCACGAATCATCAAGCGATGAGCGCGTACAAACGAAAACCAGAGATCCGTTTGATTCTTCTCCATGGCGGGCTCCTTTCATTTTTTTAGTTGCAATTGCAATTATACCTGACTTAGCATTATGAACGCGAGGATTGCATTTGCAATTCATAATTCGGGCGTGATGGCCTCTCTTCCTACCCACACCCCCGTTTGATGCCCGACTTCTGGCAATTCCCGACGGTATCGATGGGGCCTGGCCCGTCGATTGCGGTCTATCAGGCCCGGTTTATGCGCTATCTCGAGTATCGTGGAATGCTGGAACATCAGGGGCGTAAAGTGTGGGCGTTTCTGGGCGATGGCGAAATGGATCAGCCTGAATCGCTGGCAGCTATCTCGGTTGCAGGGCGAGAAAGGCTCGACAACGTCACCTTATTGACCATGGCGACCCGCTAACGCTACTGGCTGATTGCAGGCTCGATGCATCGGGTATCGCTACAGCGATTCGAACGCGTTTTCAGCTCCCCTTACCTGAAACACAATGAAGCTCTTCGCCACCCCAGCGCCCGCAGTCGGGGGAGGGTTAAACGCTAAGCGGTGCAATAGCGCTTGACAGTATTTCAGTAATCGGTAATCTCACTTATGGGAATAAATTCTCACATAAGAGATGCGTCATGAACAATGAAGATTACAGAGCACGCTTAGCCGCACGCCTGGCGGCGCTGCGCTTACAACATAACTGGTCGCTTGAGGAGCTTTCCGCTGCGTCAGGCATCAGCAGGGCATCTTTGTCACGCATTGAACGCAGTGAAGTCAGCCCGACAGCAGAGGTCCTCAACCAACTCTGTATTGTATACGGAATGACGATGTCCCGGCTTATTAGCGAGGTTGAACAGGCTGCGGATAATCTGTTCCGGGTTGACCAACAAACCCTGTGGCAGGATGAGCTTAATGGGTTTGAGCGACGCATGTTAATACCCCCTTCGAATCAATTCAGATGCGAGATGGTTGAAGGAAAATTGCGTCCGGGTGCTTTCATTGAATATTCCAACCCTCCCGTTCAGGGGCTTGAACAATATATATGGTTATATTCCGGTGAATTAACCATTGCGATGAACAGTGAACAATGGACCTTGAAAGAAGGTGACAGTTTACGTTTTCATTTATCAGGCTCTTCATCTTTTAGCGCGCATGAAAGCCTCGGTGCCCATTACATTTTGGTGGTATGTAAATCATGATTGAATATGAAATTCTCAGTGCTACACAGGCGCATCAATGCTTACCGGAATTAGGTGACGTATTACAGGCTTGTGTAAAGGATGGGGCAAGCGTAGGTTTTACCGATCCCAACGATCGTCGGGCAATAGATAGCTTCTGGAAAGATAAAATTTATAGTCTTGCCAGTCACGACTGTGAGTTATTTATCGCCCGCGATAACGGGTTTTTAGCCGCAACCGTTTTCATTAATTATTGCCGAACGCCTAATGGGCGTCATCGTGCTGAAATATCCAAACTGCTCGTTCACCCGCAGGCGCGTCGTCAGGGGATTGCCAGAGAGTTAATGAATAGGGCAGAGGCTATGGCCTGGGAAAAAGAGATTTCATTGCTTGTTCTTGATACACGCAGTGGCGATGTCGCCAGCGATTTATATCTTTCCCTGGGCTGGCAGATTGCCGGGACAATCCCCTGTTACGCAAGGTCTATCGATAATACGCTTCAGACGACAACGTTTATGTACAAAATTAATAATCCAACGCACTGATTACCGCTAAAAATAAAAGCCGTGGGCAATGACACTGTCTGTATCAGCAGGCGGGCATCATTGCTCGCTCGCGGAATGCCTTGCGCCATTGCGTTGGCGTCGTTTTAAATCGCCGTCTGAAATGATGGCGCAGCGTTTCAGGTGAGCCGAACCCGGCCTGCTCTGCAACATGATCGATGCTTAGCCTTTCGCTTTCCAGAAGAGTACAGGCTTTTTCAAGACGAACGTTGAGCATCCACTCCCCCGGTGAGGTGCCGGTGGCGTCATAAAATCGACGTATAAAGGTTCGACGGCTCATTCCCACTTTGCGAGCCAGTTGTTCAATTACCATGGGCGTATTGAGGTGATTGCGCAAATCGTCCAACAATGGCGCGAGGCTTTTGGTCTGACGTTGCGGGACGGGTTGTTGGATTAACTGCGCCTGGCTGCCTTCCCGCAGGGGCGGGGTAATCATTCGGCGCGCACAGCGATTGGCGACTTCAATACCGTAATCGCGCCGGATAAGGTGCAGGCATAAATCGACACCCGCAGCGCCGCCCGCCGAGGTGACGATACTGCCTTCATCAACGTAGATCATGCTATGTTCCACCTGCACCTCAGGAAACCTCTGCGCAAGAATTTCTGTGCTGTTCCAGTGGGCAGTTGCGCGTTTGCCGTTCAGTAATCCCGTCTCTGCGAGTATAAAACTCCCGGCACAAATCGCGACAAGCCGTGTGCCTTTCTGGTAGGCCTTTTGTAATGCCGCGATAAGCTTTTCCGGGGCTGATTCATAGACGTTGCGCCAGCCGGGAATGACAATGGTTCCAGCATCTTCCAGTAGTTCCAGTCCGCCATCAACCACCATTCGAACACCCCCCTGTGCGCCAAAAGCACCGTCTTCTAACGACGCCACACGCAGATCATAAAGGGGGCGACCCAGCACCTCATCAACGCGTCCAAACGCTTCGGCGGCAATACCAAATTCAAACGTGCAGAGGCATTCATATGCCAGCAGCACCATGCGCCGGTTTTTAAGCGTAAAAGAAGGGCGGTGAAGGGGGGAGGCGATCTGCATAGAAACCTTGTTGTTGAAAATGGCACGATCTTGACGATAACTGACACGGACATGGATTTCTACTGCCACGTAAATCTTTCATGCTGGCGCCCTGTTAACGTTTCACAGGAACTGAGTATGAAGAACATATTAGCGCTGATGGCGGTGTGTCTGGCCGCATTAATGTCGGGACTGGAAATATCCAGTGTTCCGGTTATTTTGCCGGTGCTGGAAAAGCAGATGCAGGCCAATTTTCGCGAGCTGCAGTGGATCATGAATGCCTATACCCTCTCATGCACGGCGGTATTAATGGCGACCGGCACATTAGCGGATAGATATGGGCGTAAACGCATTTTTATTATCAGCATCATTGGCTTTGGCCTGACCTCGGTAATATGTGGCATGGCTGAAAGCGCATTCTGGCTTATCGTTGGGCGTTTCTTGCAAGGATTAAGCGGCGGCGCGATGTTAACCAGCCTGATCGCCATACTGTCGTTCCAGTTTCCACAAGGAAAAGCACGTAGCCGGGCGTTTGCCGCCTGGGGGATCACCTTTGGATTTGGGCTTGGATTCGGCCCCATTATTGGCGGGATGTTAGTGGCGTGGTTTAGCTGGCAATGGGTATTTTTGGTGCATGGCATTATTGCTTTGCTCATCCTGGTTCTGGCGCTGAACAACGTCGTGGAATCACGTGATAACACGACAAAAAAACTCGATGTTGCTGGTTTAATGACCCTGACGATGAGCGTTGTTGGCGTCACCTGGCTTATTACTCAGGGCGGGAGTATCGGCTGGAGTAGCCTGGAAGTGCGATTAATTTTTCTTGCCACCTTAATCAGTTCTGCACTCTTTGTCATTATTGAGACACGGCATTCACACCCCATGTTTGATTTCTCTGTGTTTCGCATAAGGCCTTTTTCCGGTGCGCTTATGGGGGCGATTGGCATGAATTTCAGCTTCTGGCCGCTGATGATTTATCTGCCGGTTTATTATCAAAGTGGGCTTGGGTACAGCAGTATGGCGACCGGCATGGCGCTTCTGGCCTACACGCTGCCGACATTATTAATGCCGCCATTGGGGGAAAAATTAGCGCTGCGATTCAACGCTTCGCGCGTCATTCCGCTGGGGCTATTTTGTATAGGCCTCGGGTTTGCGCTGATGGCGCTGGCAGTCACATATCAGCTCAGTTTGCTGCCTGGAGCGCTGCTCTCAGGGATCGCTTTGGGATTGACCAATACGCCTGTCACTAACGCCACCACGGGATCCGTCGAGCCTGACCGCGTTGGAATGGCATCCGGGATTGATATCAGCGCGCGCTTCATCACGCTTTCCATCAATATTGCCCTCATGGGGAGTCTACTGGTCTCGGGGATAGCCGAAAGTTTGCAAAACCATATGAACACCGTGAGCGACAAGTCTGTACTGGCAGAACGCATAGCCGGTGGGGCTGAGGTTTCGCTGAGCCGCGATATCATTACAGCAGTGCTTACCGAAGGCTTTTCCGGCGTGCTGATATACGGGGCCGTGGGGGTAGGTTGCCTGTCTCTGGCAAGCTATTTACTGTTTAACCTGAAAACGAAGGCGGCGTGCGGACGAGTAACCTCATGCCCTGATTAAGCAAGTGTAGCCCCGGATAAGGCGCCTGCACCGCCATCCGGGAAAACCATGAAGGCAATACCGTAACAGGCGACACTGACACTGCCCGCTTACTCCACCTTTAGCGACTACCGTCTATCCGCGCGGGGGGAGGGTTGGCAGTAATTTTAATGTAATGTTTCACGGCCACAGACCGCGAAACACCACGCGGATCGCCGGTAAAAGGCACTTTCACAAAGGGTGACGGAGGGATTTCAACCCGCCATGTTGTCTCACCGATAAAGCTAAACTCAACGGCATTCGGCGCTATATGCAGGTCTGTAAACGATCCTGTCAGGTACGCGCCACCCAGCGTCAGTATCTCTTTCACCCCATCATCCAGATCAATCAGCGCAATATTAAGCATTTCCTCGAAGGGCGTATCATCAGTAAGGAATAACAACAGCCGTTTGTCATCCACCTGAACAGCAGCCTCCAGTATCTGAACCGGAACGGTAATACCTGTCCCGTTTTCAGCAATCAGCACCTCGTATTTCCCCATCGCTGTCGTGGTGGGTTCTTCTCTGATTTGAAGCGTAACGTTATCGAGCTGCCTGAACATCATTAATCCTGGTATCCACTTATTTCCCGTGCTGCTATTGTGTTGCCAGCATATACGCCTGTCGCATCACTATACAAACCCGAAGCCGCATTGACATTACTGTGCGTCTGGAGATTCTCAACGCGTGGCAACGACACGACAGGTCAGAAATAAAAACGACAGCGTCTCACCAACTCCATTACCCATGCTAGGTATTAATGTGTTGAGCAATGAAGCACGATGGCAATATATCGCGAACGTTTCTGTGCATGAACGAAACCATGAATAAACGATGACTGCGTACATCCTCTGTTCTCCTGGCCGGTCGTTCAATTACGTTATTTCACTCGATGGCTAAGAGAATGCTTAATTGTGAGCAGTGTCGCAAAAAAATGTGGCAAGGTATTCAAAGCCCCAGGAGTCATCTGGCGCTCTCGCCTTTAGAGGTGAAAAGCGCTGAAATAAAATGTCGGTTTTGCCAGGTGCGTTCATCTGCCGCAGGTATTACTGGCGAATTACCAGTCAACATCGGGGTTGTGCGGCTTGTATAAGTCCTTTGTTCTAATGATCACACTAGTAAAAAAACATAATTACTTAATCCAAAAACGTAATGGATTTTGCGGGCTTACCTGTGTCAGAAAGTATTCCTCATTTATAAAATAAACCGGAGATGTGATTAAAATGAGTGAAAACTTAATACACAATCGACATGATGAGTATCATAAGTTAACTCGTGTGGAACGCATTGGTTATGGGATGGGCGACTTTGCCCAAAACCTTGTTTTTGGTACGATAGGTGGTTTCCTTGCTCTTCACATGCTCACTGTGAATACGATCAGTACAGCAACTGCAGGGTTTATATTTCTTTTTGTCCGTATCATCAATGTCATTTGGGACCCGATGGTAGGAACCTATGTTGACAAAAGAAGTTCAAAAGCTGGTAAATATCGCCCCTGGCTTTTAAGAGCAGGCATTCCTCTCGTTATTCTTTCTGCTTTACTCTTTGCCCCCATTCCTGGGGTGAGAGGTTCAGTTCCCTTTGCTTTTATTATTTACCTTGCCCTGGATTTAGTCTATTCCGTTGTAAATATCCCTTATGGTTCTCTTAATGCTTCATTAACAAGGGATCCTGAATCAATTGACAAGCTTACAAGTACACGAATGATGCTGGCCAACAGTGCTAATTTGCTTGTCTACACGCTGTTCCCCATGTTTGTGCAAATGGCTGCGCCAAAAGACAGAAGCCTCAAGGATACGGGTTTTTTTGGTCTGCATCTCAATCTGGGGAATTATACCGATCCTTCTGCTAACTACGCCTGGTTTGGTGTTTACTCTATTTATATGGTTATTGGGGCCGTTGCGCTCTTCCTCTGTTATAAATTAACCAAAGAACGCGTCGTCGCTACCGAAGAACAAACAGCTAACGTAAAAACGACAGACCTCTTCCTTGAACTCAAAAATAACCGACCGCTTGTTATTCTCGGATTGTTTTTCATGCTGGCCTTTACCTTCATGTTTGTCATGAACACGGCTAATGGCTTTTTCAATCAGTTTGTTGTCGGCCACTCAGAATGGATGGGGGCTGTGGGTCTGGTAGCTTCAATTCCAGGTATCTTATTCCCGGTTTTTTGGCCAAAACTTAAGAAGATTTTCGGTAAAAAAGGTTTTTTCCATCTTTTCCTTGGCATGTTTATTGTCGGTGAATTTCTCACTTACATTTGGTCACTCGACGGAATGCATGATGCCCTCTGGCTTGCGTACATCGCCACCTTTATTAAACAGTGGGGCTTAACATCGGCTACTGGCTTTATGTGGGCGCTTGTTCCGGAAGTGATTGCCTATGGCGAATTGAAATCAGGCAAGCGAAATGCCGCAATCATTAACGCGATTATGGGTATTTTCTTCAAGATAGGTTTTACGATTGGCGGTGCGCTTCCTCTGTGGTTACTGGCCGGTTATGGCTTTAACGAAACCAGTGTATATCAGCATGCCAATGCTATCGCCGGAATAAATATGACGGCTATCTGGATCCCGGTAGTGTTAGCCATTATGTCGATGGTTGCCATTCACTTCTATCCAATTTCAGATGACAATGTCAATGATATCAACCGTCAACTTGATGAGATTCGTGTATAGTTCAAAAATTAAAAATGATAATAAATACAAAATGGATAATTTAAAAAGGTAAACGATATGTCAGTTATTCAAAACCCTATATTACCTGGATTTAACCCAGACCCAAGTATTATCCGTGTAGATGACACGTACTATATTGCGAATTCCACATTTGAATGGTTCCCTGGCGTTCGTTTACATGAGTCAAAAGACCTGGAACACTGGAATCTTCTGCCGTCGCCATTATCAACAACCGCGCTGTTAGATATGAAAGGCAATCCTTCCTCTGGTGGGATTTGGGCTCCGGATCTCTCTTATGCTGACGGCAAATTCTGGTTAGTGTATACGGATGTCAAAGTCACAGAAGGTGCCTTTAAAGACATGACAAACTACCTGACCACCGCAACCGACATTCGCGGGCCCTGGACAGATCCCATTAAGCTTAATGGCGTGGGTTTTGACGCGTCACTTTTCCATGACGACGATGGCCGTAAATATTTAGTGCAACAAACCTGGGACCATCGGGAATACCATCACCCTTTTGATGGTATCACGTTGACTGAGTTTGATACCCGCACCCTAAAATTGAAACCAGAAACCGCGCGTACCCTTTATCGGGGCACTGCCGTTGCACTTGTTGAGGGGCCGCATCTCTACAAAATAAACGCATATTATTATCTCTTTGCCGCTCAGGGAGGCACCGTTTTCACCCACCAGGAGGTGGTTGCGCGTTCGAAAACCCTGGATGCCAATAGTTTTGAAACAGAGCCCGGCGACGTTTTCTTAACGAACGTCGATACCCCGGACAGCTACATCCAAAAACAGGGGCATGGCGCATTGGTTTCGACGCCCAAAGGTGAATGGTATTACGCCTCGCTCTGCGCTCGTCCATGGAATCGTGCCGGTGAGTCCGCCTATGATCCTCGCGGTTGGTCAACCCTGGGCCGGGAAACGTCTATCCAGAAAGTATTTTGGGATGAAGAGGGCTGGCCGCGTATCGATGGCGGCCACGGGGGGAAAACCTTTGTTGAAGGCCCCGTCGATGCCATTTACACCGAAAGCGCAAAAGACCATAGCCAGTATGACGAGTTTAAAACCGCAACGCTCGATCCCAACTGGAATACGCTCCGTGTTCCGTTCAGCGAAAAAATGGGCACCACGGGTAATGGGAAATTAACCTTAGTTGGGCAAGGTTCGTTAGCAAATACCCATGACCTTTCGCTTATTGCCCGACGCTGGCAGGCTTTTTATTTTGATGCTCAAGTTAAAGTAAAATTTAACCCGTTTAATTATCAACAAATGGCAGGGTTAACGAATTACTATAACGATCATCACTGGAGCTTTGTTTTCATCACCTGGAATGAAATTAATGGATCAGTGATCGAAATAGCTGAGAATAATCGCGGGAAATATACCTCGTATCTGAAAGATGAGGCCATCAAGATCCCGGACGGCGTTGAGTATGTCTGGTTCCGCACCAAAGTTCGTAAGCAAACTTATACCTATGAATACAGTTTTGATGGGGTGAAATTCACTGAAATCCCGGTCAAACTGGATGCCGCCATTCTCTCTGATGATTATGTTCTGCAAAGTTATGGTGGGTTCTTTACCGGTGCGTTCGTTGGTCTGGCGGTAGTAGATTACTCTGGCTATGGCGCCAGCGCAGAGTTTTACCATTTCGCTTACCAGGAACTGGGTGATTCGTTAGTTGCAAATGACACTTATAGCTGGAAGGGGAGCGAATCACGCTTTAGTTAATGGCTAAACGCAGATTCAGTCAAATCCCGAGAGCATTACTGCAAGGCAAAAAACGTTAGCGATGACCCTAAAAGGATTACTGGCCAGTAGGGGGCCGGTAATCCTTTTTTTTGCAGGTAAACAGGTCGCTTATCGCTAATACAACAGGGTGTGGATGATGCTGCGCACCGCGATCCCGACCATCACACCGGGGATGACATAGCGGAAAAGCCTGACAAATCGGCTGGCGATCCCAAGGTAAATCCCGATACCTGGCAGGTCGAAGGTCTGGATCAGAAAGCCCGCCGAGGCGTTCATCTGTTCTGGCGTCACCAGCCCTTTTCGCAGAAGCTCTGACATCACCCCGAAGTAGGCTGTTCCACCCGCCAGACACTTGGTCAGCGTTGGCAGCACATACACCTCGGGAAGGCTGAAATAGGCCATCAGCGGCGAGATTAGCCGGGTCAGAATGTCTATCGCTCCCGCTTCTTTTAGTATGCCGACGATGGTCAGCGAGAGCAGCAACATGGGGAGCGAGCCCAGCGCCAGGCGTATCGCATCTGCCCCCGCGCCATTAATGATACCGATCAGACTGGACGATGATTTATCGTTAAACGCTTCGGCAGGTGCCGCGTTCTGAACGGTGCTGGAAAGTTTTTTCCCGAACAGATGATAAGTGACCGCAGCGGCGACCAGCCCACCAAAAATCGAAATGATGATGGCGTTTCCCCAGTGCAGCCCGTAAGGGATCAATGGGTAGAAGACATTGCCCTGGCCCATCGCAAATAACATTGCCAGCGCGGCGGCAAGCTGGCGCTCTGAGGTGCCTCTTTTTTCCATAATGGCCAGGGCGGCAATGGGGGCGGCAAAGCTGACGAAATTGAGTTGTATCAGGGCGAAGATGGCGATCCCGGAAATACCAAATGGCTTGAGCACTGGCGCGGTCAGCCGAACCACGGCATCGACGACGCCTTTTGCTTCCAGGTATTTCATCACGATGAGCATGACAACCATGACGGGAATAAGCGTGTAAAGCGCAACATCAACAGACGCCTTTCCTGCTGACATAATGACATCAATAATATTCATTAAGCTATCCAGTGAAGATCCACGCAAGGCAATCTACACCTCCGCGACAGTAAGTAAAATCCATGTCGTGCTTTTATAATTTAGTCGGATGGAAGTGACGCTTTGTTGGCTGACGAACATAAGGAGAACGTCTGACGCATTGGGGAATATCATGCCAAATGCGGTAATTCTGTAGCGTATTATTTTTATTATCCCGCTTAGTTTAAGATTTTTATCGTTCAATCTCCTTTAGTGTACTACGTTCAATAATGTCACTGTGGTGAGGAGAGCGGATGAAACCATTATCTCTATTGATGTTAACAAGCCTGGCGTTAGCGGGATGTGGGGCGAATAATTCGCCGCCGAAAACCCCCGTTCCCGGCGAAAAAACCTCTGCCCAAATGCGCACCCTCGAAACCGGTGCGCAAATGATTCAATCCCGCCCGCCAGTCGATGCGATAAGCGCCTACCTCGACGGGTTCCATTTCTATAACGGCGATAAAAATGGCCAGATGGAAGCCCATCACTATGTGACGGTGCTTAATGACGATGTCATGCAGGCCGTGATTTATGACAGCAACACCAAAGATGCCCGGCTGATGGGCGTTGAGTACATCATTAGCGAACGTTTATTTAAGACCCTGCCGCCAGAAGAAAAAAAGCTTTGGCATAGCCACCAGTATGAAGTGAAGTCCGGGAGTCTCATTGCCCCTGGTTTACCGGCAGTGGCGGATAAGTCACTGATGAAAAAGATTGTGAATACGTACGGGAAAACCTGGCACACCTGGCATACCGATCGTGACAAGACCCTGCCGTTGGGTATTCCGGCGCTAATGATGGGCTTTACCGGGGAAGGGCAGCTTGATCCCCGGCTACTGGCAGACAGAGACCGTCGGTTTAATGTGCAAACGCAGGCTATCAAGCGTGAGCGTGAAGATCTGGTGGCCCACCCTGTCGTTGACGGCGCTAACGCATGGCAACGCGGCGAGGTAATTCAACTCAAGCGGACAACCGGCGGCGGTGAGCAGGCACAGGGCGAAACCGCGCATTTTGGCGCATCCGAGCAAACCCTGCAGGCAAAGTGACTATGATCCGGAGGCCTAATGAAAATTCACCACCTCAACTGTGGTTGCATGTGCCCGTTTGGCGGCGCGTTTTATGATGGGTTTAGTAAAGGGCTTCACGCGCATCTGGTCTGCCACTGTTTGCTGATTGAAACGGACCGGGATGGGCTGATTCTGGTGGATACGGGGTTCGGTCGTGACGATATACGCCACCCCGGCCAGCGTTTGTCTGGCTTTTTCCGCCTGATGAATAATATCCAACGGCGGCAAGAGCTGACGGCGCTTGCACGTATAGAAGCGCTCGGGTTTAACGCGGCGGATGTGCGGCATATTATTCTGACACATCTCGATTTTGACCATGCAGGTGGGCTTACCGATTTTCCTCACGCCCGGATACATCTGTTGCAACAAGAGATAGATACCGCGCATCAGCGCCACAGTTGGCTGGCGCGTGAGCGCTATCGACCCGGACAGTGGGGTGGAACTTCCGGCTGGGTTGGCTACCAGCCAAAAGGGGAGAACTGGTATGGCTTCGAGGCGGTGACCGCGCTTGAAGGATTGCTGCCAGACATCCTGCTGGTCCCGCTGGCGGGTCATACGCTGGGGCATGCGGGGATTGCCATTCGCCAGCCGCAGGGCTGGCTGCTGCACGGTGGCGATGCATGGTTTTATCGTGGCGAAATGCGTCAACCAACGCGCCACTGTACGCCGGGCCTGCGTTTTTATCAGTGGATGATGGCAATGGATAATGATGCCAGACGCCATAATCAGCAGCGACTTCGGGCGCTTTCCTGCCGCCACGGCGATGAAATTACCTTTTTCTGTAGCCATGATGCGCAAGAGTTGCAGACGTTAGCGGCCCCCGAACACTAAGCGCGTCGGTGTAATCGCGACCCGTTTCAGGTCGCGATAACCGCATGAGTGGTCGTTTAAATCAGGTTGAAACGCTTATCCGGTACAGGCAATGGCGGCAGCGGACTTTGCCCGGTGATATCCATCAGATTGCGTTCTATCGTGGTGCAGATGGCGTTCAGCGCCAGGTTATTGGGGTGTGTACCAAACGGATGCTCCATCTCTTCGGCAATCGAATCCCATGACAGGAAAGCGTAAGAGATAAACGCTGAAACAAACGGTGTCATCAGGTGAAGGTCGGACACCAGCGCCAGCGGCAGAAGGGTACAAAACAGATAGACCGTACGCTGCAAAATCAACGCATAAGCAAAGGGAACCGGCGTGTTGGCGATACGCTCGCAGCCCCCCAGGCAACGCGACAGCTCGTTAAGATTCTCATCGATATTCTGCCAGACAAAATCATTGATCTTGCCTTCCCGGCGCAGGCTGGCGTACTCCTTGCCAATAAAAATCAGGATGCGATGACAGGCCGAAGTGCTTTTCATCACCTCGGCCGCCGCGTCCGCAGGCAGCAAACGTTGCATATCCTGGGTGGCATCTTGTTGGCGAAGCTGGTGGTTCAGACACCAACTGAACGCGGTCAGGTAGTGGGAAAGCTTCTGCTGGATTGCCGTATCGTCAGGCAGGGCGCTGACGGTCTGTCGCATCAGGCTACGGGAGGTGATCGTCACCGAACCCCAGATCATTCTCGCTTCGGTGTAACGGCTGTAGCTGGCGTTGTTACGAAAGCCAAGAAATATGGCAATGGCGATACCCAGCAGGCTAAACGGGGCAACGGTCAGGTGAATGTTCAGATTTTCGTAGTACGGCCAGGCAATGATCGCCACGATAGACATGAACAGGTTCAGTCCCAGCCGGAAGATAATCATCGACAGCACGGAGCCATGCCAGTTAAAGAGCCGCACAAACCAGCTCTGAGGTGGACGTATGATCATACGGATTCCTTTACGATCTTTTGTTTTATTGTTTGCAGGTGGCCGGTGTGAATCCGGCGCGGGAATTGTAGCCTGATCGGATTTTCCCGCAAGCTGATGCGAAAGAAGGAGGTAGAACGCAGGGCTTAGTAAGGCATCATGAACCCGCAGATACTGTGAACATCTTCAACCTTTTTAGCCACGGCTGACTTGTTTTCCCGCATGATAACCACAGCGACATCTTTGGCCCCCCTGGCGCAGAGCGTACAGCGAGGGGGTTGAGTCCCCGCTGAAATCGGTGAGACGAAGACCCGATGACAAGGGCAGGCCGCCAGGGATGGCGGACTGAGGTTTGTCGAGACAGGACAAAATCGTCCGGAACGATTTTGAACAACGCAGCGCGTTGGCCCGAAGGGCGAGCCCCAGGGATGGGGCGAGTAACTCGAGTCAAACCGACCGCAGGCAGCGGGGCGGGAGGCGAACGCAGTGCGAAGCACCGATTTCTTTGCGGGGCCGCGGGGATTGTAAAGGGGAACGCGGTGTTCCCCTTTACCCGTTCACGTGTCCGGAGGTTCCATTTCGCCATGAACATGCGGTGAACGGAATCCCCCTCCCGAGCTGCATTTTCCCCCTCTGACCCTCTCCCTCAAGGGAGAGGGGACCGTTCGTGCTCGCATTTTATGTGGGGATCCCTCCCCCTTTACAATCGGGCATCGAACCCGCAGACCGGGTGCGAAACGATCGCCCGGAGGGGTTATGGCTGTCGGAACCGGTAGCCGATGCCACGCACGTTGAGCAGCACCTCTGTGATTCCGGCGGATTCGAGTTTCTTGCGCAGATTATAAATATGGGTATCCACAACACGCTCAAGAGCATCGCTTTCCGGGAGGCACTGTTCCAGTAATGAGAGGCGCGACCAGGCGCGAACGGGTGAGCGCATAAGCAGGGTTAATAATGAAAATTCGGTGGGCGTCAGCTCAAGTAAAACCGGTTTTTGATGGTCGACCGCTACCGTGGCGGTCATTGCTGTGGTGTCGACTTCCAGACCTTGCCAGCGCAGGATCTCTTGCGATTCAGCCTGATGATGACAGCGTCTCAATACAGCCTGGACCCGCACAACCACCTCTTTGGGATCGTAGGGTTTGACGATGTAATCATCCGCACCGTAGCGCAGGGCGCCAATTTTATCGGGAAGATCGCCCATCGCCGAAATCATAATGACAGGCGTAAGCCCGTCGCGACGCACTGCGGCCAGCACCTCGCTGCCGTTCATTGACGGCAGCATGATATCAAGCAGAATAAGGTCCGGTTTCCACTGCCGTGCCATATCAAGCCCGATGCGTCCGTCGCCGCAAATCGCAATGTCGAAATTTTCCCGCTTAAGATAGGCCTCAAGAACGCCCGCCGCATCGGCATCATCTTCAATTATCAGCACCCGACGTTGACTCATCGCCTCTTCCTGTTGCACAGCACCTGTTAAGCATGATGATACCCTAGGCAACGGCTTTGCGATATCAGGGGCCACGGCGGTTTACTTAGCGGAAATCCTTAAGTTTTTTCAATTGCCGTCCCAGACCGTCGAAATTATTCTCTCTCAGCCAGGCTTTGATCGGGATCTCTAAATCGTGCCATTCGCTGGCGATGATTGAGAACAGTGCGAGGTCTTCCGAGTGGCCTTTAGTCACTTTTTTGTCCCGCAATATTCCTTCTTTGCGAAAGCCGAAGCGCTCGGCAGCTTTAATCGCCCCGTCATTGAAAATGTTTGTACGCCATTCACATCTGCGGTAGTGGAGCGCATCAATAAAATAAGCCAATACTAAATAGATCGCTTCGGTGCTGATGCGTGTCTTTTTTAACGCTGGCGTCCAGTTGATATCCGTAAGCTCGAACGTGCCGTGTAGTGGATTAATCCTTGTGATGCAGAAAATGCCTTTCACGGTGTCGTCATTTTTATCAATAACCGACATGTGCATGCCATTTTTTGCGCCGATAAGCTCGCGAAAATAGTTATAACACGCCTCTTTGGTGGCGGGTCGTTTTCCAGGTAAATAGGTCCAGTCACGATCATCATCAATACTTTGCCAGGCATGAAATAAATCTTCTGCATGATCGACAGATAGCGGTGTAACCATGCAATAATTTCCGCTAAGGGAAAATTTTTCAGGGGTGCTTCTGGGCGTCCAGTCTTGCATTTCCTGCCCCAGACACTGGCCGTAGCTGTTTCGGTATTGCATAACATTTCCCCTTAAATGAATGTAATTCTGACTGAATTAAAAACCATTGCATTGTAATGCTAATTCTATCAATGGTTGCTTTTCGATAATACGATCGCGATCGTGTTTCCCGGCAATAAAATAATTTCGCGGTGCTATACGTAATTATTAAGAGGATGTTTATTTCGCCCATCTGGTATTTTTTTTATTGACCATAAGAAAAATTTCCGTAATAAAAATATGGAAAAGCATACGAGTGAATATTTTCTTTGGAATGGGTTTTATCACTATTATTGTGCCAGTGTAGTACTTGTTAACAATACCGGAAAGGGGAGGCAGAAGAGTGACCTCAGCGGCTTTCACCGCCGGGACCGAACAATATATTACTGACTGGTTAAATTCTGGCATTCCGCAGCGGCGTACTGTGCGGCGCTGAGCGGTACATTATCCAGTGCCTTTTTAATGGCGGAAGAGGAGGAGAACTGGTTGACCGCGTCCCTTTGCATGATCTCAAAACTTTTTTGAATATTCGCGGTGATGTCGTCGCAATTTGCCCCCTGATTCAGGCCGCCAATCACCACGTTATTGATGCGCTCGGACATTTCGGTCCCCATTTTTTGGCCCATTTTTGCCGGGTCTGCTTTGCCTTCTTCCGGCATGGCGCCGGTAAGTAGCGCAGACTTATACAGCGCCTGGCCCAGGGTGACTTTCGCTGCCGCGACTGTCTCTTCGTTCGATGTTGATGCCAGCGCGGACGTTGACGCTGCAAGCAAAGATAAGATGCTAATGACTGCCAGTCTCATTGAGAAGCTCTTTGTTTATTACAGGTCTCGCCCAACTTAGCCCTGCGCCGGAAAAGGCGGCAACTGGCGGAAGGTGTTCACCAGGCCTTCCGACCAGGCTTTGCGGATACCGGTAAAATAGGGATCGTTTTCCGTGATGCGTCGCTGTTCGCTGGCATCATAGGTATTCGCGCGATAAATCATGACATCCAGCGGCATACCGACGGACAGATTACTGCGTAACGTCGAATCGATGGAGATCAAGGCGCAGCACATAGCGTGCTCCAGAGGGGTATCGACCGTCAACACCCTGTCGATAATCGGCTTGCCGTATTTGCTCTCGCCAATCTGAAAGTAGGGGGTATCATTCGTCGCTTCAATGAAATTACCTTCGGGATAGATATGAAACAGGCGCGGAACCTCGTTGCCAATCTGCCCACCGAGCAGCATATTGCAGCCAAAATTGGTACTGCTGTTTTGCTGCGCCGCGCTGTCGCGGTGAATCACTTCGCGCACGGTCTCCCCGACCAGCGTGGCGGCGTCATACATCGTCCCCATCTGCATCAGGTTTGGCGTATGCTGGCCCTGTATCCGTTCGTTAAGCAGACTGACAATACTCTGTGTTGTGGCCAGGTTCCCCGCCGACTGGATCACCAGCACCCGTTCCCCCTCCTTGCTGAACACATGGAGTTTTTTAAACGTTGCGATGTGATCGACACCCGCATTGGTGCGGGAATCGGAAGCAAAAACCAGCCCGTCGGAAAGACGCATGGCCACACAGTAAGTCATTAAAATACCTTTATTAATTCATTGTTGCTGCTGCATCTGATGTTGTCGCTCAAACAGACTTACCTCAGCAGCGGAAAACATCTCTTCGCAGCCGCCGCCAAAACGGCTACCCCGCACCGGGCAGGCATCCAGATAATCCATTCCAATCGCCAGGCGAAGATGTTGGTTCAGATCACGCGTGTTATTAGTGATATCAAAACTTTGCCAGCGGCCATCAAGCCAGGCCTCTGCCCAGGCATGCATCGCCACATGCTCGGTATCCCGGCTATAAACATAACCACTGACGTAGCGCGCCGGAATGCGCAGGCTACGGCAGCAGGCCAGGAAAACGTGCGTATGATCCTGGCACACCCCTTTTCCTTTGGCAAAAGCGACGGCGGCGGTGTCGTGAACCTGGGTGGCGCCGGGCGTATAAGGCATTTTCAGGCGCAATTCCGCCATCAATTCTCCCAGGCTGCCAACCGCATCCTCTTCGCGGTAATAACGCCGGGCAAATTCGCGGATCGGCGAGTCCGGGTCGGTTAACGGGGTCGTGCGCAGGAACACCAGCGGAGAGAGTGACTCGCTGATCTCTTCCTCTTCTTCTGCATTATCGGCGATCTCAACCACACCTTGAGCATGAATGATTATCTCTTGATGAGGGTGATCGAGGGTTAAGACATGCATCAGATTCCCGTATGCATCGGTCGTCGCTACCGCCGAGGCGGGCAACAGCAGGTTCCATTCCTTAATATACTGGCGACCAGAGGTTTGCGGCGTCAGACGCAGATACTGCGTACTGAACTTCACCTCTTCATCGTAGTGATAATGCGTCAGGTGATTAATGGTCAGTTTCATAACGCCTCCAGATAGGTCTGGCGGATACTGTCGGCCAGCTCGTTGATTTTGGTAAGAAAACGGTTTAACCACTCCTGAAGATCGTCGGCCAGGGCATCATCAAGGGAGCCGAAACGCAGCTCCACATGCAACTGATGGGCAAGACGCAGCGGAACGCGCGCCCGCTCGCTGCCAATCATCTCCAGTTGTTGAACCAGGTCGCCGACGCAGGCATGCAGCGAGCGCGGCACGTCATTGCGAAACACCAGTAATTCGGTGACGGTCTCCCGGCTGATTGGCTGGCGATAAATGCTGTGGTAGGCCTCCCGGGCGCTCACCGCACGCAATAACGTATCAAGACGGTAATATTCGCGTACCGGATCCGGGTCATTGCTGAGTTGCTGATCTTTTAGCGCCAGCAACTGGGCGGTGGCGAACGCGCGCTCAATCAGGGTACCGATACGGATAAAACACTGGGCGTCGTTACGCAGCAGGGTGCCGAACATGGCGCCACGGAACAGATGCGCACGTTCTTTCACCCAGTCAAAAA
This sequence comes from Phytobacter sp. SCO41, assembly GCF_003073275.1. Lineage (NCBI taxonomy): Bacteria > Pseudomonadati > Pseudomonadota > Gammaproteobacteria > Enterobacterales > Enterobacteriaceae > Phytobacter > Phytobacter sp. SCO41. Next base: position 1,181,721 of record NZ_CP027225.1, read on the forward strand.
AGGCGTCGATACCAATTTTATCCACCCCGGTCTGGCGCAGATTGCGGATATCGATACGGGTGGTATTGATGCACTCCCACACTTCCGATGAAAGACTGCCGCGCACGGCATGGGCGTTGTTCCAGGCCATTTCTATACAACTGTAGATACTGCTCGGGTTCTGCCCATCAAGGGCAAAGAAATTCAGCAGATTATTCATACTGAACCGGGCATAACGCTCCTGAAACAGCTCATGCCCGAACGTCAGATTGAGCGGCAGGGCTAAATCATGCTGTTGCTGGCTGTGGCGCGGCATCATTGATAATTTGTAGGTCACGTCAAGGACGCGGGCAAAGCTCTCTGCCCGTTCCAGATAACGGGCCATCCAGTACAGTTCGCTGGCGGTGCGGCTTAACATTATTCATCCTCCTCCATCACCCAGGTGTCTTTCGTGCCACCCCCTTGCGAGGAGTTCACCACCAGCGAGCCTTCGGTCAGCGCCACGCGGGTCAGCCCGCCAGGCACCAGCCTGATCTCTTCGCCGTACAGCGCAAACGGACGCAGGTCAATGTGGCGTGGGGCCAGCCCTTCCTCGACAAAGGTCGGGCAGGTAGAGAGCGCCAGCGTGTTTTGTGCAATATAGTTGCCGGGGTTTGCCAGCAGCCGCTGACGGAACGCATCGATCTGCGCCCGGGTTGAGCGGGGGCCGACCAGCATGCCGTACCCGCCTGCGCCGTGGACCTCTTTCACCACCATCTCATCCAGATGGGCCAGCACGTAACTCAGGTCTTCGGCTTTACGGCACTGCCAGGTGGGGATATTGCCGAGGATAGGCTCCTCAGAAAGATAAAAGCGGATCATGTCCGGCACGTATGGATAGATAGATTTGTCATCCGCCACGCCGGTGCCAATCGCATTGGCCAGCACCACGCCACCTGAACGATAGACCGACAACAGGCCCGGTACACCCAACATTGAATCTGAGCGAAAAGCCAGCGGGTCGAGGAAGGCATCGTCAATACGGCGATAGATAACATCGACCCGGCACGGGCCTTCGGTGGTGCGCATATAGACGCCGCCTTCTTTGACGAACAGGTCGGCGCTTTCTACCAGTTCTACCCCCATTTGCTGGGCAAGAAAACTGTGTTCAAAGTAGGCACTGTTAAAGCGACCAGGCGTCAGCACCACCACGCAGGGGTCATCAACGTACGTGCTTTCACGCAGGGTTTGTAACAAATAGCTGGGGTAACGTTCGACCGGCGCGATATGCGAACTGGCAAACAGATCCGGATACAGGCGCATCATCATCTTGCGGTTTTCCAGCATATAAGAGACGCCGGATGGGGTGCGCAGATTATCCTCCAGCACGTAGTACCCGCCGTCACTGTCGCGGACCATATCAATTCCGGTGATATGGGCATAAATATTGTTGTGCAGATCGACGCCCTGCATACAGGGCTGATATTGCTCATTAGCAAGCACTTGCTCACGGGGGACAATTCCGGCATTGAGAATATGCTGGTGGTGGTAGATGTCGTACAAGAAGGCGTTGAGCGCTTTTACCCGCTGGCGTATTCCTGCATCAAGCATCCGCCATTCGTGGGCCGGAATGATACGCGGCACGCTGTCGAATGGAATTAAACGCTCTGTTCCTCCTTCTTCACCGTAAACATTAAACGTAATGCCGACGCGGTGAAACAGCAGCTCGGCCTGCTCTTTCTTCTGGTGAATGGCATGCTGGTCAGTTTGCTGTAACCAGTGCCACCAGGCGTCATAATGCTGGCGCTGCTGACCTTCTGCGGTGAGCATTTCATCGTAGTAAGGCGCGCTCGGAAGCGTCATTTTTATCATTGTCATCCCCTGCATTCCGCTTGATGAAGATAGAGTTAAAATGCAGAAAACATGCCAGCGCACCAAAAGCGCGGCTTATCACGCTATGGCGAGGCGGGGTGCACCGTTATGAGGAGCAAGTGGCGAAAAAGCGCACCACAATGGCATATAAGCGGCAGAAAAAGGGGAGTGATGGTGCAAGTGTAAAGACGGCTGCACCAGCCGTAAAAGCGGTAATAAGTGTTCGCCTGACTCGTTTATAGATGTAAAATAAATGCATCTTTAAAAGGGGGCTACGATGACGGGAAAACGCATTCGCCGCGAAAAACTGACCATTCGCTCTATGATTGCGCTTTACCAGCAGCGCTGTCCGCAGGCGCTGGCGGATGAAGCGCACTATCAGGCGTTGAATGATTACGCGGATAAACGGCTGGATAAATGTGTGTTTGGCGAAGAGAAACCGGCCTGCAAACAATGCCCTGTGCACTGTTACCAGCCAGCTAAACGTGAAGAGATGAAGCAGATTATGCGCTGGGCCGGGCCGAGGATGTTGTGGCGACACCCTGTGTTGACTATCCGTCATCTGATTGATGACAAACGCCCTGTTCCCGAACTGCCGGAAAAATACCGCCCTAAAAAATAACGCCGTGGCGGGCACGGCGTTATCTATTCTCAGCCGCGAGTGGCTATAAGAATGGACGATGCTTTAATCAGGGCAATGACGCGTTTCCCCAGTGCCAGTTGCAACGCCTCACAGCTTTCGTTGGTCACTACCGCCACTATTTCAAAACCGGCGTCTGTGGCGACATGTACAGTTGCATTTACCGCCCCTTCGGTCACGGCGCTTACCGCTCCGGCAAACTGATTACGGGCGGAGAATTTCAGGCCGCAGTCCTCGGTTGCCAGCGTGATCCACGGCGCTTTAATCAGTGCGATGGCTTCTTTTCCGGGGTTCAAACCCAGCGCTTCCTTACTGCTGGATGTGACGATAGCGACAAGCTTCGCGCCTCCGGCGAGGGTTAATTCCACTTCATCGTTTACGGCACCGTGCGCGGTTGCGCTGACTTTACCGACAAGTTGGTTACGAGCTGAAACGGCCATGTTGCCTCCGGGATAATGAGAAAGAGTCAGTTATCTCAGGTCATTGTCTGTTTATCCATACCCATTTTCTTATCATGGGTATAGCTGTGCAGACCGATGCGGGCAACGTGGCGCTTCCACGCAGAACAACATCAGCAAATCCGCGGCAGGGGCTCGGCGTGCGGTAAGTCCAGAATACGCTTCACACCGTATAAGCCTGCCAGCCGCACCCCTTTACGCTCCACCACTTCGCCGATGATCGCGGCATCCTGGCCGAGCGGGTGGGCGCGTAACTGAGCCAGTACCTGCTCCGCCGACTGGCGCTGGACAGCAATCACCAGCTTGCCTTCGTTAGCAAAATTCAACGCTTCCAGCCCTAATAGCTCGCACACGCCGCGCACCGCAGTTTTCACCGGCAGGTCACGTTCGTTAAGTTCGATACCATAACCGCTGGCGGCGGCAAACTCATGCACCACGGCGTTGACTCCGCCGCGCGTCGCATCGCGTAGTGCTTTCACGCCCGGAATATCGCGCAATTGTTGAATCAACGGGGTTAACACCGCACAGTCGCTGGTCAGTTCGCCGTCCAGCCCCAGTTGTTCGCGCAAATTGAGAATGGTCGCACCGTGATCGCCGAGCGTACCGCTGACCAGCAGTACATCACCGGACTCAAGGGTGCTGGCGCCCCAGCGAATATTGGCCGGAATGGTGCCAATGCCCGCCGTATTGATAAACAGCTTATCCGCCGCGCCGCGCTGCACCACTTTGGTATCGCCGGTAACAATGGCGATATCCGCGCGGCGGGCGGTTTCCGCCATGCTGGTGACCACGGCTTTCAGGGTCTCCATCGGCAGGCCTTCTTCAAGAATAAACCCGCAGGAGAGATAGCGGGGAACGGCGCCGCTTACCGCCACATCGTTCGCCGTGCCGCAAATGGAGAGCTTACCGATATCGCCGCCGGGGAAGAACAGCGGGTCGATGACGTAGCTGTCGGTGGAAAAGGCCAGTCGGTCACCGCTGGCGGCGAGAGTCGCAAGATCGAGACGCGCCTGATCTTCCTGTTCACTGAGCCACGGGTTCGCGAACGCGTCGATAAAAAGCTGGCTGATAAGCTGTTGCATCGCCTGTCCGCCGCTGCCGTGCGCCAGTTGGACTTCATTCATACTTCGCACTCCTGAGCACGATATTGATACCAGGCGGCGCAGGCTCCCTCAGATGAGACCATCAGTGCGCCAAACGCGGTTTGTGGGTTACAGGTATTGCCGAAAAGCGGGCACTGATGGGGCTTACATTTGCCGGTCAGTACTTCGCCGCAGCGTGCGCGTGGGTCATCACAGGCTTGCTGCGGCGCAGGGTTAAAGTGGGCTTCGGCATCAAAGCGCTGATAGGGCGCGGTTAAGCGCACCCCGGAGTCGCCAATCATTCCCAGCCCGCGCCATTCGCTATCGCCCCGGACCTCAAACACCTCGCTAATGGCCTGTTGCGCGAGAGGGTTGCCTTCGTCCGGTACCACGCGACGGTACTGGTTTTCTACCTGATGACGGGCGCTGATTTTCTGTTCGACCAGCATCAATACGCCTTGCAGCAGGTCCAGTGGTTCAAACCCGGCCACCACCAGCGGGCGCTGGAACTCCCCGGCGATAAAACCGTAGGCATCGGTGCCGATCACCATGCTGACGTGGCCCGGCGCAAGAAACGCGTCGATACCGTTATCCGGCTCCTCCAGCAGGCTGCGCAGGGTCGGAATAATGGTAATGTGCTGGCAGAAAAAGAAAAAGTTACTCACATCCTGCAATTTTGCCTGTTGCAGCGTGATGGCGGTGGCGGGCATGGTGGTTTCGAAGCCGAGCCCAAAAAAGACCACTTTGCGCTGTGGGTTCTGCTTTGTCAGGGTCAGCGCATCCAGCGGGGAGTAAACGATACGCACATCCGCGCCGCGCGCTTTCGCCTGCAGCAGAGAGCCGTTTTTCCCCGGTACACGCATCGCGTCGCCGAAGGTACAGAAGATCACTTCCGGATGGTTGGCGATCTCCACGCAGGTATCAATGCGCCCCATCGGCAGGACGCACACCGGGCAGCCTGGCCCGTGGATAAACTCAATGTTATCCGGCAACAACTGATCGAGGCCGAACTTAAAGATCGCATGGGTGTGGCCGCCACAGACTTCCATCACCCGTAGCGGTCGCTTCGCGGTATAGGTGAGCAGCGCGGCCCGCTCACCTAAGTGAGCGATAAGCTGCATGACCTGTTCCGGCGCGCGGTATTCATCCACAAAACGCATTATCTCTCCTCACCAAACAGCAGCGCGCCAACATCCGGCTCGACATCGTACATATTTTGTAGTGCCGCCAGTGTCTCGCGGGCCTCGTCTTCGTTTATCACGCTCATGGCGAAGCCCACATGCACCAGCACCCACTGCCCAAGGCGAGAATGCCCCGCTTCGTCCGTGCTGCCCACCAGCGTTAAGTCGACGTCGCGCTGAATACCGCAGACATCGACTTTCGCCTGATTACCATCAATGGCGCTAATTTGTCCCGGAACGCCTATGCACATCGTTGGGTCTCCAGCCAGTCCAGCCAGCGGTCCATACCTTCACCGCTGGTGGCAGAAACCAGAAAAATTTCGATAGAGGGGTTCACTTCGCGGGCGCAGGCGAGACATTTTTCGACATCAAATTTGAGGTAAGGCAGCAGGTCGATTTTATTGAGCAGCATGATGGAGGCCGCAGCAAACATGTGCGGGTATTTCAGCGGCTTGTCTTCGCCTTCGGTCACCGACAGCACGGCGACTTTGTGACGTTCGCCGAGATCAAAACTGGCCGGGCACACCAGGTTGCCGACGTTTTCGATAAACAGAATGCCATTGTCCGCCAGCGGCAGGCGCGGTGCGGCGTCGGCAATCATTTGCGCATCCAGATGACACCCCTTGCCGGTATTGACCTGAATCGCCGGGGTGCCGGTCTCGCGGATGCGCGCGGCATCGTTAACGGTCTGCTGATCCCCTTCGATTACCGCACAAGGCACACGGGCGTTGAGACGGGTCAGGGTTTCGGTCAGCAGGGTGGTTTTACCGGAACCGGGGCTGGAGACCAGGTTCAGCACTAACTGGTGTCTGGCGGCGAAGCGGGCGCGGTTATGCGCGGCGATGCGATTGTTTTTATCTAACACATCGATTTCCACTTCCAGCATCCGCCGCTGGCTCATCCCTGGCGCATGGGTTCCGGCTGCGCCGTGACCGTAATGTAAATCACCATTTTCCGCCGCCGTCGGGCTGAAATTGTCGGTCTTGACGCCTGTGATTTTCATTGTCGGACGGGCAGCGGGAGCAAAAGGCGCGCTGCGAAACGCAGAATGGGGATTATGCTCGTCGCCCTCGATATAGAGGTTACCTTCCTGACAACCACATGTCGTACACATTGCTCACTCCTCGATTTCCAGCCGCTGAATCTGCATGCCGTCGTCGGCGACGATGTGCAAATTGTCGCTGTTGCATTGCGGGCAGCGACGCACGTGCTGGCTTAGTAAGGTCACGTATTGCTGGCAGCTTTCGCACCAGCACTCCGCCTGTTGTTCTTCGATGTGCAGTGTACAGCCCTCTGCCAGGGTGCCACGGCAGACCAGATCAAAACAAAACGTCAATGCGGCAGGTTCTACACAAGAAAATGCGCCAACTTTGATCCAGACCTCAGTTACGCGCCTGGCGGCGTGCTGTTTCGCCTGTTGTTCAATAATCTCCAGCGCACGCTGGCACAAGGTAATTTCATGCATACTGCCTCCTCATTAATCAGGCGCGTGTTGCAATTACAGTGCCAGGGTTATTCGCTTTATTGCGGTAAGGATCAAGGCGTTAATACATTGTTTTCCGGCAAAATAGCCGCCGCTGATAGCTTCGGGCATTCCATTGATGACGAAAATGACGATCGCGCATTTCCCGGACGTCAAAAATGACCAGGCGACAATCTATTGATCGGGTAAACACCACCATCAGGTGGCGAGGAGAGAACGTGACAGACGTATTGCTCTGTGTGGGGAACAGCATGATGGGTGACGATGGCGCTGGCCCGCTGCTGGCGGAGATGTGTGTGGCGACTCCACCCGGAAACTGGCAGGTGATTGACGGTGGCAGCGCGCCGGAAAACGACATCGTAGCGATCCGCGAGCTTCGCCCCGACAGGCTGTTGATTGTCGATGCGACAGACATGGGGCTTAACCCTGGCGAGATTCGTATTGTCGATCCGGACGATATTGCCGAGATGTTCCTGATGACCACCCATAATATGCCGCTTAATTACCTGATCGATCAGTTAAAAGAGGATGTGGGCGAGGTGATTTTCCTCGGTATTCAGCCGGATATCGTCGGCTTTTATTACCCGATGACGCCCCCGGTAAAAGAGGCCGTCGAAACTGTCTATGCACGCCTTGCCACCTGGCAGGGTAACGGTGGGTTTGCGCTGCTGGAAGCCGGGGAAGAGGAGTAGTTGGCCGTCCCGGATTCGGCGCAAGCGCCTGGTCCGGGCTACGACCTTACACGCTGCGCTGCACCTAAAGGAACAGAGAAGTGAAAAGGATTATATGGGCAGGCTTATCCCTGCTGGGTTATGCCACCTCTACCCTGGCGACCGGGTTTGTTAGCTATCTGCCGATGAGCAATGATGAATATGCTAAAAAACGCGCGCAGCGGCATTTGCTGACTATGCCTGCTCCGGGTGAGATAACCCCCGGCCAACGCTGGCATTTTCGCCAGGTCGGTGTAGCGGGTGCAACGCTAGAGCAGGCACCGGAAGAGGCGGATGAATGGCGAATTACCGGCAACGATCGAGCGGGGAAAACCTGGTCGGTGCCTCTGGAATATTTGCATAACGCGGCGGGCAACGCGCACATTTACCGCGCCGATCTGGATCGCAATGGAATTCAGGATCTGATTGTCTGGAAAGGTAACGCCGGCCTTGGGCTGGGGCCAACGGCAAAATTAATCATCATCACGTTTAAAACCGACGGGCGGCCCTGTGTATGGGAGTCCTGGGGGTTTTACACCGTCAGCGGTGCTGGCGTTGAGGATCTGCTCGACCTGCGAGGCAATGGCCGGGCGCAACTGCTGGACATGCAGTTTAGCGACGGTTACTGGGTAACCGATCTATATCAGGTTAAAGAGGCGCACTGGCAGCGTGTTAACGGCTGGTTCGGGCAGTTGCACTATCCGGCGTTGAGCCGTTTTACCTATCGCCCGAACCGCAAATGGGTGAAAAAACCTGGTGCGGGTCGTAACCCGGAAACGGGGGATCTGGCCGCGGGGCAGCGCTGTTTATAGTATCGGTTTTTGCTTGTAGCCCTGGTAAGCGAAGCGCCACCAGGAATGTCCCGGATGCGGCGCTGATGCACCTTATTCGGGCTACAACATAACCGGCAGCGTTTAGTCCAAATCTGCCCCGTTGCTGGCAATCACTTTTTTGTACCACCAGAACGATTTTTTGCGCTTACGCTCCAGCGTACCGTTACCTGCGTCGTCACGGTCGACATAGATAAACCCGTAGCGCTTGCTCATCTCACCGGTGGAGGCCGCCACCAGATCGATACACCCCCAGGTGGTGTAACCCATCACCGGAATACCGTCTTCAATGGCATCGCCCATGGCACGGATATGCTCGCGCAGATAGCTGATACGGTAATCGTCTTCTATTTCACCCTGGGCATTGAATTCATCTTTTGCACCCAGCCCGTTCTCCACCAGAAACAGCGGTTTCTGGTAACGGTCATACATCATATTCATTGTGATACGCAGGCCTAGCGGGTCAATGCCCCAGCCCCATTCGCTTACCTGAATATGCGGGTTACGCAGCGATTTGACGATATTAGCCGCCGAGGTATTTTGCGCATTCATTTCGGCAGAAGCACAGCGCGAGGCGTAATAGCTGAATGACACAAAATCGACGGTATTTTTCAGGATCTCGTCGTCGCCCGCTTCTTTTACAATGCTGACGCCTTTTTCGCGGAACACACGGGCCGCGTAGGCCGGATAGGCACCGCGCGCTTGTACATCAATAAAGAAGAGGTTTTCCCGGTCTTTTTCCAGCGCCGTCCACACATCTTCCGGCTTGCAGGAGTAGGGATAGAAGTTGCCGCCTGCCAGCATGCAGCCCACCTGATTTTCCGGGTTCACCTCATGGGCGATTTTGGTCGCCAGTGCGCTGGCAATCAGCTCGTGGTGCGCCGCCTGATATTTTACCTGGTCCTGATTTTCGCCTTCTTCAAACACCAGCCCGGCACCGGAGTACGGGCTATGCAGCATGATGTTGATTTCATTAAAGGTCAGCCAGTATTTCACCAGACCATCAAAGGCTTCAAAGCAGGTGCGGGCGTAGCGGGTAAAAAACGCCACCATCTTGCGGTTACGCCAGGAACCGTATTCGGTAACCAGATGCATCGGCACATCAAAGTGGCACAGTGTCACCAGCGGTTCGATACCGTACTTTTTGCACTCTGCGAACATGTCGCGGTAAAACGCGATGCCCTCGGCGTTCGGCGTCAGCTCATCACCCTGCGGGTAAAGGCGGCTCCAGGCGATCGAGGTGCGAAAGACGGTGAAGCCCATCTCCGCCATCAGCGCGATATCTTCCTTGTAACGATGGTAGAAATCGATCGCCTGATGACTGGGGTAGTATTCGTCTTCACGCAAAGTGAAGCGTTTTTCCAGACCGAGTTTCACCGGCAGACGGTTCGCGCCGTGGGGAATGGTGTCGACGGTGGTTAACCCTTTACCACCTTCCAGATACGCCCCTTCGGCCTGGTTGGCGGCAATGGCGCCGCCCCATAAAAATCCTTTCGGAAATACAGACATGCGTTACCTCGCTTATTGTGCCCGGGCTTCATGAACAACGGCTGTGTTTGCCGCCTGCGGTTTCTGCGTCTCTGCTTCTACCGGGATATCTTCAAAACCGAGAAGCAACGTCAGAACAAAGGAGAGCACCACCGCCAGCGCCATCACGCCGAATACCCAGACAATGGTCATTGGATTAGCCGGATCGAAAAACTGTACGCTGGTAAACAGACCCGGCGCCGCCATGGAGTGGCTGGCAAGCCCGGCAATACCCGCGACGGCGCCGCAGATAAAGCCGCTTATCAGGCTCGCAATCAGCGGACGTTTCAGGCGAACGGCCACGCCATACAGCGCCGGTTCAGAGATACCGGCCAGGATAGCCGAAGCCGCTGCCGCAAGGGCAGTCTGGCGCAGTTCCGGGTTTTTGGTTTTCCACGCTACCGCCAGCGACGAGCCGCCGAGCGACAGGTTCGCGCCAATCTCTGACGGCATTACCATGCCTTCTTTGCCTGTTTCGGCAATGGTTTGAATGATAGTAGGAGTAAATACGCGGTGCATCCCGGTCATCACCAGCAGCGGCCACAGGGCGCCCATAATGGCAACGGACAGCCAGCCCAGATAGCCATGAATGGTGTAGACCAGCGCGGAGATGGCGCTACCAATCCAGATCCCCAGCGGGCCAATCAGCACAATAGCCAGCGGTGCGGCAATCAGCACAATCAGCATCGGTTTCAGGAAGTTTTTCGTCACCGCCGGGGTAATTTTGTCCACCCAACGTTCGATATACGACAGACACCAGGTCATCACCAGCGCCGGAATCACGGTGTAGGTGTATTTCACCGCCGTCACCGGCACCAGCGCGAACTCCACATGCTCACCCTGCGCGGCTTTCGCCATCAGCTCGATAAAGCTTGGATGTACCAGCACGCCCGCAATGGCAATCGCCAGCGACATATTGGTTTTAAATTTCACGGCGGCAGACGCGGCCACCATCAGCGGCAGGAAGAAGAAGGCACCGTCGCCAATCACCGTCAGAATAGTCAGCGTTGAAGAACCTTTTGGCAGCAGGCCGGACATTTCCAGCACCATCGCCAGCAGTTTGACCATCGAGCCGCCGATGATCGCCGGGATCAGCGGTGACATGGTGCCGATCAGCGCATCGAGAATACCTGCGCCAATGCGCTTAAGGGTCAGCCTCTGTTTACCGACCGGTTGAGCGGGCTGCATATCGCCGGGCAGCAATGCTACCACTTCACGATAGGCATGCGACACCGTATTGCCGATGATGACCTGGCACTGGCTGTCGTTGCGTACCACGCCCATAACGCCGCTAATGCCTTTGAGCGTCGCGCTGTCAATTTTGGCGTCGTCTTTCACCACGAAGCGCAGACGCGTCATGCAATGGGTGACGGCAGCGATGTTGTCAACACCACCTAACGCGTTCACCACCGAGCCGGCAAGCGCCGCATAATTCTTCGACATCGGGTTATATCCTGTTTTATCAATAAGGTACGGCTTCATTGCTCTGTTTTACGCAGGCAATGAAACATCAGATAGGAAACCGGTTCCACAAAATCATGATGAGTTTCATGTATGCAAACAAGATCAAAAATTCATCTTTATCTATTTTTGTGATGGTGATCGCTTAATATTTTTTGACCGCTTTTATCCCGTTGCGACATTTTTTAGCGGGTGAAGTACACTGCATGGCATCGAAATCAAACGGATAAGCAACATGACCACAATGCTTGAGGTGGCAAAGCGGGCAGGGGTGTCGAAGGCGACAGTCTCCCGTGTGCTATCGGGCAACGGCTACGTCAGCCAGGAGACCAAAGACCGGGTATTTCAGGCGATCGAAGAGAGCGGATATCGCCCGAACCTGCTGGCGCGCAGTCTGGCGACGAACAAAACGCAAACGCTGGGGCTGGTGGTTACCAACACGTTGTATCACGGGGTCTATTTTAGCGAGCTGCTGTTTCATGCCGCGCGGATGACCGAAGATCAGGGGCGGCGTTTAATTCTGGCGGACGGTAAACACAGCGCTGAAGAAGAGCGCGAAGCGATTCAATATCTTCTCGATTTAAAATGCGATGCGATCATTATTTATCCGCGCTTTTTAAGCGTCGATGAAATGGACACTATCGTCAAAAGCCACAGTCAGCCCATTATGGTGCTTAATCGTCGATTACGTAAAAACAGCAGCCACTGTGTCTGGTGCGATCAAAAAGCCTCCAGCTTTAACGCGGTGGCGACATTAATTGCGATGGGGCATCAGGATATTGCATTTATTACCGGCTCGCTGGATTCCCCGACCGGTATTGAGCGGCTTTCTGGCTATAAAGACGCCCTGGCGCAGCACGGCATTGCGTTACGTAATGAGTTGATTGTACAAGGGAAGTGGTCACCGGAAAGCGGGGCGGCAGGCGTGGAAACGCTGCTGGTAAAGGGTGTGAGTTTTAGTGCGCTGGTGGCGAGCAATGATGATATGGCGATTGGCGCCATGAAGAGACTGGATGAGCGGGGAATCGCTGTACCCACGCAGGTTTCGGTTATTGGATTTGATGACATTGCCATTGCCCCGTATGTTATTCCCGCACTCTCCAGCGTTAAAATCCCGGTCACGGAGATGATTAAAGAAACCATCGAGCGGTTAATTTTTATGCTTGATGGCGGTGAGTTTAATTACCACCAGCCATTTCTTGGCGAATTAATGTTACGTGATTCACTCATTCCAGGCCCCACACGCTAACCTCGTCAACTGTCATCGTCACTTCTGTCGATGACAGAATGTCATCTTATAAAATCTGATAAATAACAATAACATAATAACTGGCATGAAACGTGTATATCCGGCGTGATGAAACTCATTGCTGGAGAAGACGATGAACCGTTTTATTATGGCGGATGCCAGTAAATGTATTGGCTGTCGCACCTGTGAAGTTGCCTGTGTGGTCTCACATCAGGAACAACAGGACTGCGCGGCCCTTACCCCTGAAACCTTTTTACCCCGCATTCACGTTATCAAAGGCGTCAACGTATCGACGGCAACACTCTGCCGCCAGTGTGAAGACGCACCCTGCGCCAATGTCTGTCCGAATGGCGCCATCAGCCGCGACAAAGGCTTTGTCCATGTCATGCAGGAACGCTGCATTGGTTGCAAAACCTGCGTTGTGGCCTGTCCCTATGGCGCCATGGAGGTCGTGGTCCGCCCGGTCGTTCGCCATAACGGCATCGGCCTGACTATGTCCGGGCAGAAGGCCGAAGCCAACAAATGCGATTTATGCTACCAACACGAAAGTGGCCCGGCCTGTATTTCCGTATGTCCGACCAAGGCGCTGGTCTGCGTTGACCGGGAAATACTGGAACACATGAGCGAAGAGAAACGTCGTCGCACTGCGCTGGAAAGTGCCGTGTCGCTGGGTTTTTAAAAAATAACTTTCACTTTTAACAGGTCTGTTACTGATGAAAAAAATTACGAGCGTATGTCCCTATTGCGGCGCTGGCTGCAAACTGAAACTGGTCGTGGATAATGGCAAAATCATCCGCGCCGAAGCGGCGGACGGGGAAACCAACCAAAACGAACTTTGCCTGAAAGGCTACTACGGCTGGGATTTTCTTAACGATACCAAACTGCTGACGCCTCGCCTGACACAACCGATGATCCGCTATGAGCGCGGCGGTAAACTCACCCCGGTGAGCTGGCAGGAGGCCATTCGCTATACGGCAAAACGGCTCAGTGAAATCAAAGCCAAGTTCGGCCCCCGCGCCATTATGACCACAGGTTCATCTCGCGGCACCGGCAATGAGACCAACTACGTGATGCAGAAATTTGCCCGTGGGGTCTTACATACCAATAACGTCGACTGCTGCGCACGTGTTTGTCACGGTCCTTCCGTTGCCGGGTTACAGCAAACCCTGGGCAACGGCGCAATGAGTAACTCCATCGGCGATATCGAAAACTCCCGTTGCCTGCTTGTCTTTGGCTACAACTGTGCCGATTCGCACCCGATTGTGGCAAGAAGGGTGGTCAAAGCAAAACAGAACGGGGCGAAAATTATCGTCTGCGATCCGCGCCGCATCGAAACCGCACGCATCGCCGACCAACATTTACAGCTCAAAAACGGCTGCAACATGGCGCTGGTGAACGCCTTTGGTTATGTCCTGCTGGAAGAAAAACTCTACGACCAGCGCTACGTCACGAACTTCACCACCGGGCTGGATGCCTACCGGGAAATCGTCAAAGACTATGCGCCGGAAGCGGTTGAACATCTGACGGGGGTTCCGGCACGCCAGGTCCGTGAAGCAATGCGTACTTACGCCGCCGCGCCGACCGCCACCATTATGTGGGGGATGGGCGTTACGCAATTTGGTCAGGCGGTGGATGTGGTAAAAGGGCTTTCGAGCCTGGCGCTGCTGACCGGTAACCTCGGGCGTGAGAACGTCGGCGTCGGCCCGGTGCGTGGGCAGAACAACGTGCAGGGCGCCTGCGACATGGGCGTGATCCCGAACCAGTTCCCTGGCTACCAGGATGTGGTTGATCCGCATGTCCGCGCCAAATTCGCCAAAGCCTGGGGGATCGATCCGGCGGTAATGGATGACAAAGTCGGCGTGCGTATCACCGAGGTACCGCATCTGGCGCTGGAAGGTAAAGTTAAAGCCTATTACATCATGGGTGAAGATCCGTTGCAGACCGAAGCCGATCTCAGCCTGGTGCGCAAAGGCTTTGAGGCGCTGGATTTTGTGGTCGTACAGGACATCTTTATGACCAAGACCGCGGAACAGGCGGATGTGCTGCTGCCTGCCACCTCATGGGGCGAGCACGGCGGCGTCTTTACCTGCGCGGATCGCGGGTTCCAGCGTTTCGAAAAAGCCATCGAACCGCAATATGACGTCAAGCGTGACTGGGAAATTATCAGCCTTATCGCTACCGAAATGGGCTACCCGATGCATTACGACAATAACCAGCAAATCTGGGACGAAATGCGCGAACTGTGCCCGCTGTTCTACGGCGTAACTTACGAAAAAATGGGTGATATGGGACACGTTCAGTGGCCGTGCCCGACGCTGGATCATCCGGGAACGCGTTATCTGTATAAAGATAACAAATTCGATACCCCGGACGGGAAAGGTCTGCTGTTCGCCGCGCCATGGCGTGCCCCAGCCGAGGTGCCGGACGCGGACTTCCCGCTGGTGCTCAGCACCGTGCGCGAAGTCGGCCATTACTCCTGTCGCTCAATGACCGGGAACTGTGCGGCGTTGCAAACGCTCGCAGATGAGCCGGGTTTCGTGCAGATAAATCCGCACGATGCCGCACAGCTAGGAATTAAAAACCGGCAACTGGTGTGGGTGGAGTCACGCAGGGGGAAAGTCATCAGCCGTGCCGATGTTAATGAGCGTGTTAATACCGGCTGCGTGTACATGACTTATCAATGGTGGATTGGCGCGTGTAATGAACTGACGCAGGATAATCTTGATCCCATCTCTAAAACACCGGAAACCAAATATTGCGCGGTGCGGGTGAGTGCGATCAACGATCAGGCCTGGGCCGAGGAGTACACTCAGTCGACCTATCAGCAGATGAAGACACGCTTGCGGCATGCAGCGTTGCAATAAATAAACGATGACCTACAACGGCGTTTGTATTCGCGTCTATGGAAAAGTCCAAGGGGTGGGCTTCCGCCCCTTTGTCTGGCAACTGGCGCAACAGCTCAATCTTACCGGTGATGTCTGTAATGACGCCCAGGGCGTCGAAGTACGCTTATGGGGCGATGAACGTCGTTTTCTCCCGTTGTTGTATCAGCAATGCCCGCCGCTGGCGCGCATTGACGATACGCAGGTTACGCCCTATCAGTGGCCACAAGCGCCGCTCAGTTTTACTATCCGCGAGAGCGCGGGCGGCACGATGAATACGCAAATTGTGCCCGATGCCGCCACCTGTCCCGCCTGTCTGGCGGAGATGAATGACCCGACAGAACGTCGCTATCGCTATCCATTTATCAACTGTACCCACTGCGGCCCGCGTTTTACCATTATTCACGCCATGCCTTATGACCGCCCCTACACCGTGATGGCGGCATTTCCCCTGTGCCCTGCCTGCGAGGCGGAGTATCGCCATCCGGCTGACCGCCGTTTTCATGCCCAGCCCGTTGCCTGCCCGGCGTGCGGCCCGCAGCTTGAGTGGCGCAGCGGAAAACAGCAGTTGACCGGCGAGGCGGCGCTACAGGCCGCCATTGCGCTGCTCAACTCCGGCGGTATCGTTGCGGTGAAAGGTATCGGCGGTTTTCATCTGGCATGTGACGCACAGCGACAGACGGCGGTGGAGCATCTGCGCGCCCGTAAGCATCGCCCGGCGAAACCGCTGGCGGTGATGCTCCCCTCAGCAAGCGGCCTGAGCGAAGCGGCCACCCGTTTGCTGACCACGCCCGCGGCACCCATCGTGCTGGTGGCGAAAACGTTGCTGCCAGAACTGTGCCCGGCTATTGCTCCGGGGCTTGATGAGGTGGGGGTGATGCTGCCCGCCAATCCGTTACAACATCTGTTAGCCCAGGCGTTGCAGCGCCCGCTGGTGATGACGTCCGGCAACCTGAGCGGCAAGCCGCCTGCGCTGGCAAATCGCCAGGCGCTTGACGACCTGGCAGAGATAGCGGACGGGTTTCTGCTGCACAACCGCGATATCGTGCAGCGTATGGACGATTCGGTGGTACGCGAGAGCGGCGAGATGTTACGCCGCTCACGTGGTTACGTGCCGGATGCTGTGCAACTGCCGCCCGGATTTCACCATATCCCGCCCATGTTATGTCTTGGGGCGGATATGAAAAACACCTTCTGCCTGGTGCGGGATGACAGCGCCGTGTTAAGTCAGCATTTCGGTGATTTAACCGATGAAGGGGTAGAGACACAGTGGCGTAACGCCCTGCGTCTGATGCAGACGATTTATGACTTTACCCCACAGCAGGTGGTCGCCGACGCGCACACGGGCTATCGCGCCACCCACTGGGCAGAGGAGACGGGGCTTTCGCAGCACACCGTGTTGCACCATCACGCACATATCGCGGCAACGCTTGCAGAGCATGGCTGGCCACGCGACGGGGGAGATGTGATTGCCCTGGCGCTGGACGGTATCGGCATGGGGGAGAACGGGGCGCTGTGGGGGGGCGAATGTCTGCGCGTGAATTATCGCGAGGTTGAGCATTTGGGTGGGTTGCCCGCCGTGGCGCTCCCCGGCGGGGATCTGGCGGCAACCCAGCCGTGGCGCAACCTGCTGGCACAGATGCTGGCGTTTGTCCCTGACTGGCAGACTTTCCCGGAAACCGCCGTGCTGCAACGGCAGAACTGGCCTGTGCTGGCGCGGGCCATAGCGCGCAATATCAACGCGCCGCTGGCGTCATCGACCGGGCGGCTGTTTGATGCCGTCGCCTGTGCGCTGGACTGCGCGCCGCTGCAGTTAAGTTATGAGGGGGAGGCGGCCTGCCGACTGGAAGCGCTGGCGATGGGCGGCGCGGATGTTACGCATCCGGTCACGCTGCCGCTTGATGGCAATCAGCTTGATTTAGCCACCTTCTGGCAGCAATGGCTGGCATGGCAGGCTCCGGCCGCACAGCGCGCCTGGGCGTTTCACGACGCGCTGGCGTGCGGGCTGGCGCAGCTTGCCCGTAAGCAGGCGGATGCGCGGCAGATTGCCACGCTCGCCTTTGGCGGCGGCGTGTTGCATAACCGTCTGCTGAAAGCCCGGTTGTCGCATTATCTTGCGGATTATACGTTGCTCTTCCCACAGCGTTTTCCCGCAGGCGATGGCGCAATCGCGTTGGGGCAGGGGGTTATCGCCGCCGCGCGATGTCTGGCGCAGGGGTGAGGCATCGTCCCCGGTGGCGCTGCGCTAACCGGGGCTACGGGCTTTTGCCTGGTGTGATTGCCTGTTGCAGGCATGGGCGTTGCCCTGTTCTCAAACAGGCAACGTTTTTAACAACGCGAACGCTTCCTTCATTCGATCTTCGCTCACCACAAAAGCGCACAACTGCCCTTCATTGTTCAGACCGCGGGCGACCATACCCTGGGCTTCGGTGGTGATATGCCAGTTCAAATCGCGGCGTGCCGTCTCGCCTGCCAGATGCAACGGCATCTCCGGCGTTTTGACCTTCACCAGCATGGCAGGCAGCTTAAGCGGCACAGCCACGCCAGACAGATTTTTCGCCAGATACATGGCGCTAAGCTGAATCGGCTGCAGGAACGGCAGTAGCTTACCGTCAATCTCCGCACAGTCGCCGAGCGCATAAATATCCGGATTGCTGGTTTGCAGATAACTGTTCACACAAATCCCATGATTGACCGTCAGCCCGGCGCTCCGGGCCAGCCCGGTTTCTGCGCGCAGCCCGGTCGCGGCAATCACCGCATCTACTTCTATACCGCGCTGCCTGTCCAGCGTGGCGTGGATGCCCGTTTCTGTTTTCTCAAGCGCCATAAGCTGTGATTTCAACAGAAGATGCACGCCCATCCCGGTCAGTCGGTGCTGCAAACGGCTACTCACTTCTGGCGGCATCAGCGAAGAGAGAATACTGGCTTCGCTATCCACCAGCGTCACCGCTTTCCCCGCGCGGCAAAAATCCATCGCCAGTTCGCTGCCAATCAACCCGCCGCCGATAATCAGCACCCGCTGCGCGTCACGCAGTTGCGCTTCACAGGCCTGGAACTCCTGCTGGCTGTTAAGGGTAAGCATCAGTTCGCTGCCCGCGACGGGCGGAACAAACGCACGGGCTCCGGTTGCCAGCACCAGCTTGTCGTATTGCCACTGTTGATCTGCGCTTTTGATGACTTTCGCCTCTGCATCCAGCGCCGTCACCCGCGTGTGGGGAAACAGGCGCAGGTTGAACTGCTCGGCGAAATCCCCCGCCGACTGGCGGGTGAGATCCCTGGCGCGCTGTCCAAGGCTGATGACATGGCTCAGATCCGGCTTGTTGTACTCATCCATACTGTCACTGGCAATCAGCG
Organism: Phytobacter sp. SCO41; assembly: GCF_003073275.1. Taxonomy (NCBI): domain Bacteria; kingdom Pseudomonadati; phylum Pseudomonadota; class Gammaproteobacteria; order Enterobacterales; family Enterobacteriaceae; genus Phytobacter; species Phytobacter sp. SCO41. The sequence goes on from NZ_CP027225.1 coordinate 1,200,408, forward strand.
TCAGCGGCGTGGTGGTGTCGGTCTTGCGGATGTTTTTTACCAGTTGGCGGGCGGCAAAGCCCGACCCGATAATCACAATACCTGCGCTCATACTGCCTCCGTTGCCAGCACATCGAAGACCTCTTTGCCAAGCGAACATTCAGGGCAAAGAAAATTATCCGGCACATCACACCAGGCGGTTCCTGGCGCGACATCCTGCATGGGTTCGCCTTTTGCCGGATCGTAAACCCACTGGCAGACGCTGCACTGCATAGACGGGCCTGAATCAGCGGCGGCTTTCGCGGCACAGGCGCAGGCGGACGCCTCAACCGGTGTAGTGTTAAGCGGTGTTGGCAGCGGAGCGAGCGCCCACTGGCGGGCAATGTCCCGACCGTGCTGACGGCAGAGTTCCAGCGCATCGATATCCGGGCGCCATTTGGCTTTCAGGCTCAGCGACATCTCAAAGCCCGCATCCTGTAATCGGGTAGACAGACGATCCACCGCGCCGCCGCTCCAGCCGTGGGAGCCGAAAGCGCTGGCACGTTTGTTACGAAAACGCAGGCCGGTTATCTCTTCGACCAGGCCTGCGATTTTCGGCATCATCACGTTGTTCATGGTGGACGTGCCGACCAGCACACCTTTGGAGCGGAAGACGTTGGTCAGAATATCGTTTTTGTCGCTGCGGGAGACGTTGAAAATTTTCACCGCCACGTTCGGGTCAACTTCATTGATGCCCTGGGCAATCGCGTCCGCCATCATGCGGGTGTTGTTCGACATGGTGTCGTAGAAAATGGTGATACGATCTTCCTGATAATCCGCGGCCCATTTCAGGTACAGCTCAACAATCTGCGTCGGATTTTCGCGCCATACCACACCGTGGGAAGTGGCAATCATCTCCACCGGCAAGTTGAAGCCAAGGATCTCGGTGATTTTTGGCGTCACCAGGCGGCTGAACGGCGTGAGGATGTTGGCGTAGTAACGCTGGCACTGCTCGAACAGTTCGGTCTGGTCCACTTCGTCGTTGAACAGGCGCTCGTCACAGTAGTGCTGACCGAAGGCGTCGTTACTGAACAGCACGGCATCGCCGGTCATATAGGTCATCATGCTATCCGGCCAGTGCAACATCGGCGTTTCGACGAAGATAAGCTGTTTGCCATTGCCGATATCCAGTGCATCGCCGGTTTTCACGGTGTGGAAATTCCACTCCGGGTGGTGGTGGTGACCGTTAATGGAGTCGATGGCATTGGTGGTGCAATAAATCGGGGTGTTCGGAATCCAGGACATCAGCTCGGTGAGTGCGCCCGCGTGGTCTTCTTCCGCGTGGTTAATAATGATGTAGTCAATCGCGTTGAGGTCGATCTCCGCGCGCAGGTTCTGCACAAACTCGCGACTGAATTTATGATCGACGGTATCAATCAGTACGTTTTTGCCTTCACGGATGAGATAACTGTTGTAGCTGCTGCCGCGCAGCGTTTTGTATTCGGTACCGTGGAAATCACGAACTTCCCAGTCACGTTGCCCAACCCAATGAATGTTATTTTTTACGTGAATAGCCATTTTGCTTACCTGTTCTGTATTAAATAAGATGTGATAGCTATTTCAAGATGCGTGCCAGTTTTTATTTTATTGATTTTTATAAATTTATTTTTATTTAACCCCAGGTGAGTAGTCAAAAAGACTATGAAAAAGACTGTCATTATGACAACCTTCATTGTCAAAATGACTGCGAGGCGACGATGAGTTTTTCCGTGAACGTGCTGGCGGGTATCGCCATTGAATTACAGAGCGGCATAGGCCATGCCGACCGTTTTCAGCGCCTGATTACCACCCTGCGTCAGGTGCTGGAGTGTGACGCTTCAGCGCTGCTGCGCTATGAGGCGCGGCAATTTATCCCGCTGGCGATTGATGGCCTGGCCCAGGATGTGCTGGGGCGGCGCTTTACGCTGGAAGGGCACCCGCGGCTGGAGGCGATTGCCCGCGCCGGGGATGTGGTGCGTTTCCCTGCCGACAGCGCATTACCGGACCCCTATGACGGGCTGATCCCCGGCCAGGAGAGTCTGAAAGTCCACGCCTGTGTGGGGCTGCCGCTGTTTGCCGGGCAGAGCCTGATTGGCGCACTCACTCTGGATGGCATGGCGCCGGATCAGTTCGATAGCTTTAGCGATGAAGAACTGCGTCTGATTGCGGCGCTGGCGGCAGGGGCGCTCAACAATGCTTTGCTGATTGAAAAGCTCGAAAGCCAGAACATGGCGCCCGGCCTGCCGACAACCTTTGAACAAGTCGCGCATACCGAAATGATCGGTCTTTCGGAGGGGATGGCGCAGCTTAAAAAAGAGATAGAGATTGTCGCCGGTTCCGATTTGAACGTGCTGATAAGCGGTGAAACCGGCACCGGTAAGGAGCTGGTGGCAAAAGCTATCCACGAAAACTCGCCCCGCGCGGCAGATGCCCTGGTCTATCTGAATTGCGCCGCACTGCCGGAAAGCGTGGCGGAAAGCGAGCTGTTTGGCCATGTGAAAGGGGCGTTTACCGGGGCCATCAGCAACCGTAGCGGCAAGTTTGAAATGGCCGATAAAGGCACGCTGTTTCTGGATGAGATTGGCGAGTTGTCGCTGGCGCTGCAGGCCAAGCTGCTGCGAGTATTGCAATACGGCGATATTCAGCGTGTCGGGGATGATCGCAGCCTGCGGGTGGATGTGCGCGTGCTGGCCGCCACCAACCGCGATCTGCGCGAAGAAGTACTGGCCGGGCGTTTTCGCGCTGACCTGTTTCACCGCCTGAGCGTCTTTCCGCTGGTTGTCCCGCCGCTGCGTGAACGCGGTGAGGATGTGGTGTTACTGGCGGGGTATTTTTGCGAGCAGTGTCGTCTGCGCCTTGGCCTTGGTCGTGTCGTGCTTAGCCGCGGTGCGCGGGCGCATCTGCTGGCGTACCGTTGGCCGGGAAATGTGCGTGAACTGGAACATGCTATTCACCGTGCGATTGTGCTGGCGCGCGGTACGCGAAGCGGGGATGACATCGTACTGGAAACGCGCCATTTTGCGCTGAGCGATGAGCCGGATCAGAGTGTTGTTAGTACGCAGACATTGCCCGTGGAGAGACAAAATTTGCGGGAAGCGACCGATAATTTTCAGCGTACCGCCATTCGCCAGGCGCTGGAACAAAGCCAGTATAACTGGGCAGCCAGTGCGCGGCTGCTGGAGATGGACGTCGCCAACCTGCATCGGCTGGCGAAACGTCTGGGATTGAAGGATTAAATAATTCCGGCCTGATAAAAGGCCTGCAGGTTAATCGCGCCAACCAGTTTACCGCTGTCATCCACCACCGGAGCCGCGGAGATTTTGCGTTTCATTAGCACCTCTTTGGCATCGATAGCGCGGCTCCCGGCGTTAAGGGTGATGCCCCCTTTCGTCATTGCGTCACTGATGTTCGCATCCAGCGCGCCGCCTGCAACCAGCCAGCGTCGCAGGTCGCCATCAGAGAAGATACCCAGAATCTCCGCCGCGTCACCGCAGACGGCTACCATCCCCATCCCCGTATGGCTAAGCTCCAGCATCGCGTCCATTACCGTGGCGTCAATGCGCACATGGGGGATATCTTCTTTACGCATCAGGTGATGGACTTTGTTGAGCAGACGCGCACCCAGCGCTCCTGCCGGGTGTGAACGGGCAAAATCTTCCTCGTTAAAGCCGCGCGCCTGCATAACGGCCATCGCCAGCGCGTCACCGAGCATCAATGTATTGACGGTGCTGGAGGTAGGGGCCAGCAACATTGGGCAGGCTTCACGTTCAACGGAAATATCCAGCACTGCGTCTGCCGCCAGCGCCAGCGGCGACAAAGATTTGCCGGTCATGGCCAGCACGGTCACCGACCGTTCCTTTAACTGCGGCAGGATCAGATCCAGCTCTTTAGCCGATCCAGAATAGGAGATAAAGAGCAGCACATCGCGGCTTTCAATCATCCCTAAATCGCCGTGCAGGGCTTCTGCCGCATGGACAAAGAAGGCAGGGGTGCCAGTGCTGGCGAGGGTGGCGGCAATCTTTTTGCCAATATGCCCGGATTTACCAATCCCCGAGACAATCACTTTGCCCCGGCAATGAATAATGGCATCAGCGGCGCGTAAAAACGCCTCGCCCAGACGCTCCGGCAGGCGGCTGGCTTCTTGCAACTCTAGCAGCAGCGTCTGACGTGCGGTGTTCAGTAAAAGCTCACTCATTTTTTTCTCCGGCTACGATCACTTCGATCCCTTTCTCTTCCAGTGCGGCGCGAAAATCTGCCGGGATCCCGGCATCGGTAATTAATTTATCGACGCTTTCCAGGCTGCACACAATGTTCGGGCTTTTGCGGCCAAATTTGGACGAATCCGCCATCAGGATCACTTCCCGTGCCGCGTTGCACATGGCTTTACTGACGGTGAAAACTTCATTGAAGGTGGTGACCCCTGCATTCAAATCGATGCCGTCGGTACCCATAAACAGTTTGTCGAAGCTGAAATGTTCGAAGGCGTTTTCCGCCAGTTGCCCATGAAAGGAGGCGGATTTTTTACGAAAGGTGCCGCCCGGCATCAGGATGGTTTGCTCGTTATCGAGTTCGGATAGCGCATTGACGATATGCAGGCTGTTGGTCATCACGGTGATGTTATTGAAATGGCTCAGTAAAGGAACCATTTGCAACACGGTGCTGCCCGCGTCAAGAATGATGGAATCGCCATCCTGAATAAAGCCCACGGCGGTTTCGGCAATCAGCCCTTTTTGCAGGGTGTTGATGAGGGTCTTATGGTCGATCGGTGGATCGGCTTCGTCTTTATTGAGCACGACGCCGCCATAGGTGCGGATGACCGCGCCGGAGTGTTCCAGCACCACTAAATCTTTCCGTATGGTGGTGCCCGTGGTGTCGAAGTGTGCTGCCAGCTCTTCAACAGAACATTTTCCCTGCTTTTGCAGATGCTCAAGAATGGCTGCCTGCCGCTGACGTGGTTTCATGGGCGCTTTTATCCTGCGTTAAGTTGCAAAATGATAATTTCGCAAGCTCATTGCGTTCACAACGAAATTATCCATGTTTCAATTTAAGCGCCAATAATAGAGCATTCTGACAGCCCGGATCATGGGGAAAGATCACATCAGGCTCTAATTCCTCACGTTTCATGCCGAGCAGGGCGTCGATTTTTGCGGGTCTGGCAAAAACGGTGAGTCCGCGCATGAGCAACGTATCGGTGACGCGGTCTTGTTTATCGAAGGCAACCGCAAGGATAACGCGCGGTTTGAAACGCCCGCCAGAGCGCCCGACGCCAACGCGCCCTTGCTGGCAGAGCGCATCAAAGGCGCGGTTAAACTGGCGAATCTGCCAGCCGCCCAGTGCCAGTTGGCTGAGCCAGGCGATGACAGCTACGGTGATGAGTGCAGAAACCATCATGTCTCCTTTTCCCGGATGGCGGCGCGAGCGCCTTATCCGGGTTACGGTTTATGTGCCGGGTGGTGCCCGGTTTCCTCCCTCTCCCTGTGGGAGAGGCTACGGTTTGGTAGCCCCGGTAAGCGTAGCGCTACCGGGGGATACCCTCAGGAACGGGCGGAAGGCATCAGGCCACCGGGTTCAGAACATCACCTGCCCGCCGGTAATATTGATTGATTGCCCGGTACAGTAAGAGGCCTTCGTGCTTGCGTAAAACAGCAGCACATCCAGTACATCCTGATAATCACAGCCACGTTTAAGCGGAACCTTATCAATGTAATGCTGCTCAACCTGATCGGCGGCAATCCCCAGTTTGCTGGCATATTGCGGGATCAGGGACTGGAACATCGGTGATTTCAGCAAGTTGCCCAGCATCAACGAATGAACCGTAATCCCATATTCCGCGAGATCCAGCGCCAGGGATTGTGTCAGGCCCACGCCGCCAAACTTCGCTGCGCTATAGCCCGAGTTGTGCTTACTGCCCACCTTGCCGGACTTCGAGTTGATCTGAATAATGCGCCCCTTAATCCCGTCGCGAATCATCAGCCGCGAAAACTCACGGGCACACAGGAAATAACCCACCAGATTGACCTGCAATGATCGGTCAAAATCCCCGAGCTGCACATCGCTGATAAACGCCGCTTTGGCAATTCCCGCGCTATAGACCAGCAAATCCGTGCGGCCAAAAATCTCATCAACACCACGGGCAAGCGCCAGTACGCTCTGCTCGCTGGTGGCATCAGCGCCAAAACCGTAGGCCATGCCTTCACCGAACTCCGCGTTAATTTCGTGTGCCACGGTTGCGGCTTTATCACTTTGAATATCCACTACCGCCACGCGATAGCCCTCTGCGGCCAGCCCACGGCTGAGGAACGCCCCGAGTGTTTGTCCCCCACCAATGACAACGGCAACCTGTTTCATACTTTTCTCCTTACGACTTAAGCGACAAATTTCAGTGTGCAACCAGGATTGATGCTTTCCGGCACGTCACCTGCGACGTGTACCGTGCCGGGATATTCCGCCTGCGTCTGTCCATCGAAGCGCAGGGTAATATGGCCAAGCTCGCGCAGATTCAGCTCTGCCACCTCACCGACGGCGGTAACCGGATACTGCTTACCGCCCAACTCGAAGCGGGCGCCAGGCGTAAGGTGTCCGCAAAAGTCGCCATGACAGTGGATAAAACAAAACTCAGCCACATCGGCGGGGGCCCCTTCCCGGAAGGTAATCAGCATCCGGTCGCCAAGCGCGTCGCGTGCGCAGTCGCCAATCTGAGTAATGGTGGTTTGATAAATCACGCTCATGAGCAACCTCTTATTGATAAATAAAGCCGGAAACAAACCAGGCGATAAGCACCGTTGGCGCACCCGTTAAGAAGCGGCTAACCAGTACAGACGGCACGCCGACGCGAACGGTGTCCTGGCGTGCTTCTGCCAGGGAAAGCCCTACGGGGATAAAGTCACATGCGGCCTGGGCGTTAATAGCGAACAGGGCTGGCAGGGCAAGGTGCGGTGGGATATTTCCCTGACCGATTTGCACACCAATCAACACGCCAATAACCTGAGCAATGACCGCCCCTGGGCCGAGGAACGGTGACAGCAACGGGAAGGAACAAATCAGCGCCAGCGTCACCAGCCCTAACGGATGACTGGCAAGGGGGGCCAGGCCGTGGGCTATCCAGTCACCCAAACCGGAGGCCATAATGATCCCGATAAGTGCCGAGACGAATGCCATAAACGGCAGGATGGTTTTCAGCACCGTATCGATGGTGTCGCGCCCGGCCTGAAACAGTACAGCGACGGCTGAGCCCATACCCATGCCGACTTTCGCCAGCAGACCATCGCTCTGCTCGGTGATTTTTTTGCTGGTGTCATAATCACGGGCAGTGGCTTCGCGTTGTGCCGGTGTATGGGGCAACTCACCATCCTGCCAGTAGATATTTTCCTCTCTTACGCCAGAGACATAGATATCTTCCAGGATGTACTGCGCCAGCGGGCCTGACTTGCCGGTGGCATGGATATTGATGGTGGGAATGCGCCGTTTCGGGTAAATGCCGCAACGTAACGTACCGCCGCAGTCGATGACTGCAACGCCGATTTCCGCTTCTGCCGGTTCTCCCTCTTTAAAGCCATCCACCGCTTCCCAGCCGGTCATTTGTGCCAGCTTGTCGACGATCGCCGGTCGCGTTCCGGCCGTGATATAGACGATCTTCTTGTTCGCGGTGGGATCGAGTGCCAGTGGGCCGCCCCAGCCGCCGGTACCTTTTTCAATCACAATGCGGCTCATGATGTTGCTCCTGCCAGTTGTACTTTCTGCTCAAGCTGAATGCCCATTTTTTTCTCGAAAATCGCGGTCGTCAGATCGGTAATCCAGCCACGGAAGAAGTTAGTGACCAGACCAACCAGCAGGTAGCTCACGGCAAGTGGTCCCAGCGGCAGACCGAGGGTAGTCAGGCCGTTGGCGATGCCTAAATAGACGAACAATTCACCGGGATTGATATGGGGGAACAGGCCATTCATTGAGTGGCAACTGTAAGAAGCGGCGGCGTAATAACTGGGCTTGTAACGTTCCGGCATAAAGCGTCCGAGACTGAGCGTCATCGGGTTGCAGAAAACAAAGGTGCCCACGCACGGCAGCAGCAGATAACGGGTCACCGGATTGCCAGCGCAGCGCTGCGCCAGCCGCTCAATACGGTGCTGACCAATGAAATTGATCAGTGCGTTCATGATAACCAGCAGACTTATCAGCAGCGGCAGAATACCGGTCACCATCCCGGTAAACACAACCCCGCCTTTCTGAAACAGCCCGATGAACCATTCGGCACCATGAGTAATGGTTTCGATCATTGTTCTCTCCTGTAGGGTTTTCTCGTTGTTGCAAAACTGGGACTTATAATAATCATTATGAAAGGTTAAAAAGTGTTATTTAGATCTCAATATGAAAGATAAAATGATCATTGTGAAAGTTTTTGGTAAGTGGAAGGTGTGAAGTGAAGACAAACGCGGCATTTCAGATAAGAGGAGAGAGAAGAAACATGGAAGCCGCTTCCTTGTGGAAGCCCGCATGCTTTACCATAATTCCTCCTGGTTGAATGAATTGTTAAATGGATGTCCCATGTTTAAGCGTCGTTACGCAGCGCTCCTCCCTGCGCTCGTTTTACTTGCCGCCTGCAGCAGCAAACCTCATCAAACCGCAGCATCTACCGACGGTGTGATAACCGGTCAACCTGCGGAACCCTCTGGCGGTTTCCTGCTCAAGCCGCAGCATAATGTGATGGCAATGGGCGGCGACTTCGCCAATAACCCGGCGGCGGAGCAGTTCATCAATGAGATGGTGAGCAAACACGGCTTTGACCGTCAGCAGTTACACGAAATTCTCTCTCAGGCGAAGCGACTCGATTACGTGCTGCGCCTGATGGACCGCCAGGCACCAACCGGCCCGGCACCGGTAGGGCCGAATGGCGCATGGCTGCGCTATCGCAGCCAGTTCATCACTGCGGATAACGTGCAAAACGGCGTGGCGTTCTGGAATCAATATGAAGACGCGCTGAATCGCGCATGGATGGTCTACGGCGTACCGCCGGAAATTATCGTTGGCATTATCGGCGTGGAAACCCGCTGGGGCCGCGTGATGGGCAAAACGCGTATCCTTGATGCGCTGGCGACGCTCTCCTTCGACTATCCACGCCGCGCCGCGTATTTCTCCAGCGAACTGGAAACGTTCCTGCTAATGGCGCGAGATGAAAGTGATGATCCGCTCGATTTGAAAGGTTCGTTCGCCGGTGCGATGGGCTACGGTCAGTTTATGCCGTCGTCTTACAAACAGTATGCCGTTGATTTTAATGGCGACGGGCATATCAACCTGTGGGATCCGGTCGATGCCATCGGCAGCGTGGCAAACTACTTTAAAGAACATGGTTGGGTGAAAGGCGATCTGGTGGCGGTGCCTGCTAATGGCCAGGCGCCGGGGCTGGCAAATGGCTTTAAAACCAACTACAGCGTGGCGCAACTGGCGTCAGCGGGCTTAACGCCGCAGCAACCGTTGGGGAACCACCAACAGGCCAGCCTGTTGCGGCTGGATGTTGGCACCAATTATGAGTACTGGTACGGCTTACCCAACTTCTACACCATCACCCGTTACAACAGCAGCACGCACTACGCGATGGCGGTCTGGCAGCTTGGTCAGGCGGTTGCGCTGGCGCGCGTTCGCTAATTGTCAGCCCCTCCTGCGGGAGGGGTTGAAACATTTCGACGCATTCACCCGATAAATTCCCGTTTACTTCATCACGGCTTCTGATTATTGTTATGTTATAACATTATGAAGGTTCGGTGATGATGGATGTAACCCTTTTCTCCTGCGCCAGCGCGGTCCGGCTTGGACTGGCTGCGGCGTTGTTAGTTGTGCTGTGGCTGCTTACGGCATGGTCGGTGGCGCTGGCATGATTGAGCTTGATCATCTGGTGGCGGGCTACGGCTCGCGCGCCATTACCCCCTCTCTGTGCGGTGTCATTGAAGCCGGCAGCATGACCGCAATTGTCGGGGTCAATGGCTGCGGCAAATCGACGTTACTCAAAACGCTGGCAGGCATACTGCCGCCGGTCAGTGGCACGCTGCGCTGGACGCCTTCACTACCGGTTATCGGCTGGCTGGCACAGCGGCAGACGCTGGACCCGCATTTTCCCATTACGGTGCAGGATGTGGTTAGCATGGGTGCCTGGCCGCGTATCTCGCTGTTTCGCGGTCTTAATCGCCAGGCCAGAGCGCATGTTGCTGAGGCGCTGGAGCGGGTGGGGCTGCTGACGATGGCGCGCACCACCGTTGAAGCCCTCTCCGGTGGCCAGTTTCAGCGCATGCTTTTTGCCCGCATGTGGTTACAGCATGCGCCGCTCGTCATGCTCGATGAACCCTTTACCGGCATTGATGAGGCCACAAGCCAGGTGCTGATGGAGCAGATTGTCGATATGCATCAGCAGGGGCAAACCATCCTCGCCGTGTTGCACGATAGTGAACGTGTCAAACGCTACTTCCCCCAGACGCTGCGTCTGGATACAGAAAGCGCCCATTGGGGGACGACTGACGTGACCCTGACGCAGAACAGCGGAGCGTGCCTGGCATGATATGGCATCTCTTTTTCCAGCCGTTTATTGAGTTCGGCTTTATGCGCCGCGCGCTGGTGGTGTGTCTGGCTTTATCCGTCAGCACCACGGCGCTGGGTGTCTTTTTGCAACTGCGGCGTATGAGCCTGATGGGCGATGCGCTCTCGCACGCGATTTTACCGGGCGTGGCGGCAGGCTACTTACTCAACGGCATGTCATTACTGGCGATGAGTCTGGGCGGCTTTTTTGCCGGAATTATCGTGGCGCTGGTGGCCGGGATCATCAGCCGACGCACGCCGCTCAAAGAGGACGCCAGCTTTGCCGGTTTGTATCTCGCGTCACTGGCGCTGGGCGTGACGCTGGTCTCGCTGCGTGGCTCAAGCGTTGACCTGCTGCATTTACTGTTTGGCTCAGTCCTGGCGGTCGATCAGGACGCGGCGTTGTTTGTCGCGGGCGTCGCCAGCCTGACGCTCCTGTGTCTGGCGCTGTTTTATCGCGGACTGGTGAGTGAAGCTTTCGACAGCAGTTTTTTGCAGATTAACGCGCCGCGACTGCCCGCTCTGCTCCACAGCCTGTTTCTGGCACTGCTGGTGTTAAACCTCGTGGCCGGGTTTCAGGTACTGGGCACATTAATGGCGGTGGGGGTGATGATTTTACCGGCGGTAGCCGCACGCTGCTGGGCGCGAACACTCCCTGGCCTGCTTTTATTTGCAGGCGTTAGCGGCGCGCTGTGTGCATGGTTTGGTCTGAGTCTTTCGTGGATGGCAGGGCTACCGGCGGGGCCATCTATCGTCCTGAGCGCGAGCGTCGTGTTTATTTTTTCCATCTTATTCGGCGTGCGCAGCACCTTACGCGCACAAAAAACAGGCAAGGAGACATAATGAAAAAGGCAGGTGTGGTTCTGGCATTAGCGCTTGGGCTGATGACGCAAAGTGTCATGGCGAAAACATTAAACGTGGTCGCCAGTTTCTCGGTACTGGGGGATATCGCCGCCAAAACCGGTGGCGATCATGTGAAAGTCACTACGCTTGTCGGGCCGGATGGCGACCCGCATACCTTCGAGCCGAGCGCCAAAGATAGCGCGTTGCTCAATAAGGCCGATGTGGTGGTGGTCAATGGTCTGGGGCTGGAAGGCTGGCTGGACCGGCTGGTGAAAGCGTCTGGCTTTAAAGGGGTTGTGGTTGTCGCTTCTGAGGGCGTTTCGACCCATACGCTGGAAGAAGACGGCAAAACTGTGACCGACCCGCACGCCTGGAACAGTGCGGCTAACGGTGCGCTCTATGCGAAGAATATTCTTGCGGCGTACGTCAAAGCCGACCCGCAGGATGAAGTAGCGCTGAAGGCGACCGGCCAGCGTTATATTGAGCAGGTTCAGCAGCTCGATAGCTGGGCGAAAACCCAGTTTGACGCGGTACCGCAAGAGAAACGCAAAGTGCTGACCAGCCACGACGCGTTTGGCTACTTTGGCCGGGCGTACGGCGTAACGTTCCTCGCCCCGCAGGGTATCTCCTCTGAAAGTGAAGCCAGCGCGCAGCAGGTGGCTGAGCTGATTAAGCAGATTAAAGCCGACGGCGTGCATACCTGGTTTATGGAAAACCAGCTTGATCCGCGCCTGGTGAAACAGATTGCCAGCGCGACCGGCGCACAGCCTGGCGGAGAGCTCTATCCTGAGGCGCTGAGCAAAAAAGGGGGCGTGGCGGACTCATACGTCAAAGCGTTTCGCCACAATGTTGAAACCATCGCTAACAGCATGAAATAACCTCTCTAAGCCAGCGAAAGCTGGCTTTTTTCTGAAGCCTCCTCGTAAATTCGTCACCGCATCCCCACCTTTATCCTGAAAGTGGTATCTTTTGCGCCACGGTTTTTGCACGACAGGGGTCACTATGACTGACAGCGAATTAATGCAACTAAGTGAGCGTGTGGGGCTGGCGCTCAAGGCGCGCGGGGCGACCGTCACCACGGCGGAGTCCTGTACGGGTGGCTGGGTGGCAAAAGCCATTACCGATATCGCCGGGAGTTCCGCCTGGTTTGAGCGTGGCTTTGTCACCTACAGTAATGAGGCCAAGTCGCAGATGATTGGCGTCAAGGCAGAGACGCTTGCGGCACATGGCGCAGTGAGTGAACCCGTAGTGGTGGAGATGGCGATTGGCGCGCTAAAAGCCGCGCGGGCGGATTACGCTATCTCAATAAGCGGCATTGCCGGGCCGGACGGTGGCAGCGACAGCAAGCCTGTCGGCACCGTGTGGTTTGGGTTTGCCAGCGTTAGCGGGCAGGGCATTACCCGCCGCGAGTGCTTCGATGGAGACCGCGAAGCGGTGCGTCGTCAGGCGACGGTGTATGCGTTGCAAACACTGTGGCAACATTTTCTACAAAATACTTGATACTGTATGACCATACAGTATAATTGCGACAACAGAACAGAAATTCACGGCGGAGCATAGTCGCTTCACCTTGCATGACAGGAGTAATAATGGCTATCGACGAAAACAAACAAAAGGCGCTTGCGGCCGCACTGGGTCAGATCGAAAAGCAATTCGGTAAAGGCTCCATCATGCGTCTGGGTGAAGACCGTTCTATGGATGTCGAAACGATCTCCACCGGTTCACTTTCGCTGGATATCGCACTGGGTGCGGGCGGTCTGCCAATGGGCCGTATTGTTGAAATTTACGGGCCAGAATCGTCCGGTAAAACGACGTTGACCCTCCAGGTTATCGCCGCGGCACAGCGTGAAGGCAAAACCTGTGCGTTTATCGACGCCGAACACGCGCTGGACCCTGTATACGCACGTAAGCTGGGCGTTGATATCGACAATCTGCTGTGTTCTCAGCCGGACACCGGTGAGCAGGCGCTGGAAATCTGTGATGCGCTGGCACGCTCTGGTGCCGTTGACGTTATCGTTGTCGACTCCGTTGCGGCGCTGACGCCGAAAGCAGAAATCGAAGGCGAAATCGGTGACTCTCACATGGGCCTCGCGGCACGTATGATGAGCCAGGCGATGCGTAAACTGGCGGGTAACCTTAAGCAGTCCAACACGCTGCTGATCTTTATCAACCAGATCCGTATGAAAATTGGCGTCATGTTCGGTAACCCGGAAACCACCACCGGTGGTAATGCGCTAAAATTCTACGCCTCTGTTCGTCTGGATATTCGTCGCGTTGGCGCGGTGAAAGAGGGCGACAATGTGGTGGGTAGCGAAACCCGCGTGAAAGTGGTGAAAAACAAAATCGCTGCACCGTTCAAACAGGCTGAGTTCCAGATCCTCTACGGCGAAGGTATTAACTTCTACGGCGAGCTGGTTGACCTGGGCGTGAAAGAGAAGCTGATTGAAAAAGCGGGCGCCTGGTACAGCTACAACGGCGAGAAAATCGGTCAGGGTAAAGCGAATGCGACAAACTGGCTGAAAGAAAACCCGGCAACGGCGAAAGAAATCGAGAAGAAAGTGCGTGAGATTCTGCTCAGCAATCCTTCCTCCGGTGCTGATTTCTCGGTGGACGACAGCGGTGAAGGTGTCGAAGAAACCAACGAAGATTTCTGATAATCTGAATGACAATCAAGGGCTGCGGATGCAGCCCTTTTGTTTTTCAGAGTCTGCCAGGATTTAACCATGTCTGACAACACGCCCCGACGCTCCGCCTACGCCCGCCTGCTTGACCGCGCCTTACGCATTTTGGCCATGCGTGACCATGCGGAACAGGAACTTCGCAGAAAACTTACCGCCCCGGTTATGGGGAAAAATGGTCTGGAAAAAACGGATGCCACGCCGGAAGATGTCGATAAAGTCATCGCCTGGTGCATGGAAAATAACTACCTCGACGATGCGCGCTTTGCCCGTCAGTTCATTGCCAGCCGCAGTCGCAAAGGATACGGCCCTGCGCGTATCCGCCAGGAAATGGGCCAGAAGGGGCTGGCGAGGGATATCTGCGAAAGCGCGATGCGAGAATGTGATATCGACTGGTGCGAACTTGCCCGGGAACAGGCGCAACGCAAATTCGGTGAACCACTACCCGTAGCTTTTGCGGAGAAAGTAAAAGTGCAACGCTTTTTACTCTATCGCGGTTATTTACTGGAAGATATTCAGGAAATCTGGCGAAATTTTGCCGGTTGACCGCATACGGGATTTTACTTCGTAGTAAAGAAAACTTATCTTATTCCCACTTTTTCCAGTAGCGGGTTGCTGTCTGTCAAAGGGCAGTAATCCGTTACGACATTTCGTTAGCTTGATTTCAGGATAATTATGAGCAAGAGCACCGCTGAGATCCGTCAGGCGTTTCTCGATTTTTTCCATAGCAAGGGCCATCAGGTAGTTGCGAGCAGCTCCCTTGTGCCGAATAACGACCCGACTCTGCTGTTTACCAACGCCGGGATGAACCAGTTCAAGGACGTATTCCTTGGGCTCGACAAGCGTAATTATTCCCGTGCTACTACCGCGCAGCGCTGCGTGCGTGCGGGTGGTAAACACAACGACCTGGAAAACGTCGGTTACACCGCGCGCCATCATACCTTCTTCGAAATGCTGGGTAACTTCAGCTTCGGCGACTACTTCAAACACGATGCTATCCAGTACGCATGGGAACTGCTGACCGGTGATAACTGGTTCAAACTGCCAAAAGAGCGTCTGTGGGTAACGGTGTACGAGACCGACGACGAAGCCTACGAAATCTGGGAAAAAGAAGTCGGAATTCCGCGCGAGCGCATTATCCGTATCGGAGACAATAAAGGCGCGCCTTATGCTTCCGATAACTTCTGGCAGATGGGCGATACCGGTCCGTGCGGCCCTTGCACCGAGATTTTCTACGACCATGGCGACCATATCTGGGGTGGCCCTCCGGGAAGCCCGGAAGAAGACGGCGACCGCTACATTGAGATCTGGAACATCGTCTTTATGCAGTTCAACCGTCAGGCTGACGGTACCATGGAACCGCTGCCGAAACCGTCCGTTGATACAGGTATGGGGCTCGAACGTATCACTGCGGTGCTGCAACATGTGAATTCCAACTACGAAATCGACCTGTTCAGCAAACTTATCAAAGCGGTCGCTGATGTGACCGGCGCGACCGATTTGAGTAACAAATCCCTGCGCGTGATCGCGGACCATATTCGTTCCTGTGCCTTCCTGATCGCTGACGGCGTGATCCCGTCGAATGAAAACCGTGGCTATGTGCTGCGTCGTATCATTCGCCGTGCAATCCGTCACGGCAACATGCTGGGCGCGAAAGATACGTTCTTCTACAAACTGGTTGGGCCGCTGCTCGACGTTATGGGATCTGCCGGTGAAGAACTGAAACGCCAGCAAGCGCAGGTTGAGCAAGTTCTGAAAACCGAAGAAGAACAGTTTGCCCGTACGCTGGAGCGTGGCCTGGCGCTGCTGGACGAAGAGCTGGCGAAACTCAAAGGCGACACGCTGGATGGCGAAACCGCTTTCCGCCTGTACGACACCTATGGCTTCCCGGTGGATCTGACGGCTGACGTATGCCGCGAGCGTAATCTGAAAGTCGACGAAAAAGGCTTTGAAGCCGCAATGGAAGAGCAGCGTCGTCGTGCGCGTGAATCCAGCGGTTTTGGCGCTGACTATAATGCGATGATCCGTGTCGATGGCAGCTCAGAATTTAAAGGTTATGACCATCTGGAACTGACCGGCAAAGTGACCGCGCTGTTTGTTGATGGTAAAGCTGTGAATGCGGTGAACGCCGGTCAGGACGCTGTTGTGATTCTGGACCAGACCCCGTTCTATGCCGAATCCGGTGGTCAGGTGGGTGACAAAGGGGAACTGAAAGGCAACGGCTTTACGTTCACCGTCAATGATACGCAGAAATACGGCCAGGCGATCGGTCATCTGGGGCGCGTTGCCACAGGTTCACTGAAAGTGGGCGACGGCGTGAAAGCCGAAGTCGACGAAGCTCGTCGTCTGCGTATTCGTCTGAACCACTCTGCAACGCACCTGATGCATGCCGCACTGCGCGATGTGCTGGGGACGCATGTGGCGCAGAAAGGCTCACTGGTTAACGATAAGGCGCTGCGTTTCGACTTCTCACATTTCGAAGCGATGAAACCGTCTGAAATCCGTGCGGTAGAAGATCTGGTGAACGCGCAAATTCGCCGCAACCTGCCTATCGAAACCAACATCATGGATATCGACGCGGCAAAAGCCTCTGGCGCAATGGCGCTGTTTGGTGAGAAATATGATGACCGCGTGCGTGTTCTTCGCATGGGCGATTTCTCCACTGAACTGTGTGGTGGTACTCACGCATCGCGTACGGGCGATATCGGCCTGTTCCGCATTGTATCTGAGTCCGGCACTGCGGCGGGCGTCCGTCGTATTGAAGCGGTCACTGGCGAAGGCGCCATTGCGGCCCTGCATGCGCAAAGCGACCAGTTGCAGGATATTGCCCAGTTGCTGAAAGGCGATAGTGCCAATCTCGGTGACAAAGTTCGTTCCGCGCTGGAGCGTACCCGTCAGCTAGAGAAAGAGCTGCAACAGCTTAAAGAACAACAGGCCGCTCAGGAAAGCGCAAGCTTGACCGGGAAGGCTGAGGATATCAACGGCGTTAAACTCCTTGTCAGCGTGCTGGAGGGTGTTGAACCGAAGATGCTGCGTACCATGGTCGACGATCTCAAGAACCAATTAGGTTCTGCCGTTATCGTGCTGGCCACAGTGGCAGAAGGTAAGGTTTCTCTGATTGCGGGTGTGTCTAAGGATGTGACCGACCGCGTTAAAGCAGGGGAACTGGTTGGGATGGTTGCCCAGCAAGTGGGCGGTAAAGGTGGCGGGCGTCCAGATATGGCGCAAGCCGGCGGCACGGATGTGGCAGCACTTCCGGCAGCAATGGCCAGCGTAAAAGGCTGGGTCGGCGCGAAACTGTAAAAATTACAAAGCGAATAGCAGTCGCCATGGCCTTGTCGCCATGGCGTTCTTGCCACTACGCTATTGAAAACGATAAAGTCAGGTTGAAGTTGTGTATATCGGCTAAACTTACGTCTAACAGAATGTGATGCCGTGACTGCTTACACTTAACGTGTTTGTCATCGCTTACTTTTTGGCGTTATATGATGGAGAATGCCGGGATACAGAGAGACCCGACTCTTTTAATCTTTCAAGGAGCAAAGAATGCTGATTCTGACTCGTCGAGTTGGTGAGACCCTCATGATTGGGGATGAGGTCACTGTGACTGTTTTAGGGGTTAAAGGTAACCAAGTGCGTATTGGCGTTAACGCTCCTAAAGAAGTATCTGTTCATCGTGAAGAAATCTACCAGCGTATCCAGGCTGAAAAATCACAGCAGTCCAGTTATTGATATTACCGCGTCTCGCCATCCCGGCGAGACGCAACATTTTTCCCCGATTCTCTCCTCATCACGTTACCTTTTTATTTCACACTCTCTATTCTCACTTCTTTTTCTCAGCCTTTTGTCAGTACTGGCGTATAGGGCGCATCGGTAATTTCTGCTGATAAAACATCCTTTTTGCACTTTTAACCGGCTAATTGTCTGCGAAGTGTGCAAACGATTCAGGGGCTGGAAAAATTGTTTGACTTATAAGTCCCAGAAAGTAATATGTGCGCCACGCAGCGACGATGAGCAGAAACAAGTTCTTCGAAGCACTCGTAAGAGGCGTGTGGTGAGGTGGCCGAGAGGCTGAAGGCGCTCCCCTGCTAAGGGAGTATGCGGTCAAAAGCTGCATCCGGGGTTCGAATCCCCGCCTCACCGCCATTTGCATCCATAGCTCAGCTGGATAGAGTACTCGGCTACGAACCGAGCGGTCGGAGGTTCGAATCCTCCTGGATGCACCATCTTTCTCAGTGTTGCGGCTTGTTGAGCAGCATTGAATCGGTAGTAAAGCAGTAAATCCTGATGCATCCATAGCTCAGCTGGATAGAGTACTCGGCTACGAACCGAGCGGTCGGAGGTTCGAATCCTCCTGGATGCACCATCTTTCTCAGTGTTGCGGCTTGTTGAGCAGCATTGAATCAGTAGTAAAGCAGTAATCCCGATGCATCCATAGCTCAGCTGGATAGAGTACTCGGCTACGAACCGAGCGGTCGGAGGTTCGAATCCTCCTGGATGCACCATCTTCTCCGGAATAACATCACTATTGTTGTTTCATGGTCTGCGCAATAATCGCCAGTACCAGAGAAGATAACGTTGCGTCAGCAACGGCCCGCAGGGCGAACGCAGTGAGTCATCCTCCTGGATGTACCCTCTTTTATCAGGTAGTGCTTCAAAAGCGGTATTTGATATCAGCAGTAAATCCCGATGCATCCATAGCTCAGCTGGATAGAGTACTCGGCTACGAACCGAGCGGTCGGAGGTTCGAATCCTCCTGGATGCACCATCTTCTCCGGAATAACATAAGCATTGTTATTTCATGGGCTGCGCAATAATCGCCAGCACCAGGGAGGATAACGTTGCGTCAGCAACGGCCCGCAGGGCGAACGCATTGTGTCATCCTCCTGGATACCCCATCTTCTCTAAAACAACGTTCTCTTCTCCACCTTCTTATTTTTCGAACACATTTTTCACGTATCCTTTTTCATTCCCTGACAGATTTTTATTGGCAGGTTGTTCTTTCCTCTATAATTTATCTGCTCGTAACGATGTAAATTGAGTAAGGCGAAGGCAAGGAGAGATATCATGAAAGGGTACAAAGCTATTTCTGCGTTTTGCGCAATGTTACTTGTCGCACTGACCCTGAGCGGTTGTGCGGGCTCATCTAAAAAGGAAAGCACCGGCGGCTATATTGACGACACCGTCGTGACAACTAAAGTCAAAACCGCGCTCTTCAATGATAAAAACATTAAATCTTCGGAAATCAGCGTTGAAACCTTTAAAGGGCGTGTGCAACTGAGTGGTTTTGTCTCCTCGGCTGAAAGTGCTAAGCGCGCGGTGGAGGTCGCCCGCCGGGTTCCGGGCGTGCGGGTGGTCGAGAACGATTTGAGGATCAAATAATCCTCGCAACCCCCAAAGACGCCCCAGGGCGTCTTTGTTGTCTCTACGTCCGGCAGCGACAAAAATCTTTGTTTACGATAAAGTAACGTTTTGTTATCCGCTCGATGAGAACACGATGTACGAACGTTACGATGGTCTGATTTTCGATATGGATGGCACCATCCTGGATACCGAACCGACTCACCGTAAAGCCTGGCATGAGGTGCTGGGGCATTATGGTCTGCGTTACGATATACAGGCGATGATTGCGCTGAACGGTTCTCCTACCTGGCGCATCGCACAGTCGGTAATTGAACTCAATCAGGCCGATCTTGACCCTTATGCGCTCGCACGTGAAAAAACAGAAGCGGTAAAAGCGATGCTTCTGGATACCGTTCGTCCGCTACCGCTTATTGATGTTGTCAAAGAGTGGCATGGTCGCCGTCCGTTATCGGTCGGGACGGGGAGCGAAAGCGCGATCGCCGAAGCACTGTTATCCCATCTTGGTCTGCGTCACTATTTCGCTGCCGTGGTTGCAGCCGATCATGTAAAAAACCATAAACCGGCGCCCGATACTTTTTTGCTCTGTGCGGAAAAAATGGGCGTCGCACCGGAAAGATGCGTGGTTTTCGAGGATGCGGACTTTGGCCTGCAGGCGGCACGCGCGGCCGGGATGGATGCTGTGGATGTTCGCCTGCTGTGAGTGAAGCGCTTTCTCTTGTTTCACTGTTTGTCAGCAGTTTTCTTAGCGCCACCTTGCTTCCAGGCAACTCTGAGGTGGTGCTGATTGCTATGCTGCTTTCCGGCCTTAGTCAGCCGTGGTTACTCGTATTAATAGCAACAATGGGTAATAGCCTTGGAGGGTTGACTAACGTTATTCTTGGGCGTTTCTTTCCAATGCGTGAAAAGTCGCGCTGGCAAGAAAAAGCAACAGGCTGGCTAAGACGCTATGGTGCAGCCACACTGTTATTAAGCTGGATGCCTGTAATCGGCGATTTGCTGTGCCTGCTGGCGGGATGGATGCGAATTCCCTGGGGGCCAGTCGTGTTTTTTTTATGCCTTGGGAAAGCATTGCGCTATGTAATTGTCGCTGTCGCAACGCTCCAGGGCATGACGTGGTGGCACTAATTGGACTGAGTGAGTGACCTTTAATCGTCAACCATTACAATTATGCTTAATAAAATGAATATTACAGGCGGGAGGTCAATTTGATCCCGGACGTATCACAGGCATTGTCCTGGCTGGAAAAAAATCCTCAGGTTCTCAAGGGGATTCAACGAGGTCTTGAGCGCGAAACGCTGCGCGTCAAGGCAGATGGCACGCTGGCAACCAGCGGCCATCCGCACGCCCTTGGTTCCGCGTTGACCCATAAATGGATTACGACAGATTTTGCCGAAGCATTGCTGGAGTTTATTACTCCGGTAGACGGTGATATTCAGCATATGCTGACCATCATGCGTGATATTCACCGCTTTGCCGCGCGTGAAATAGGTGATGAACGCATGTGGCCGCTCAGCATGCCGTGCTATATCGAAAACGGCCAGGATATTGAACTGGCGCAGTATGGCTCGTCAAATATCGGTCGCCTGAAAACCCTGTACCGTGAAGGCTTGAAAAACCGCTACGGCGCGTTGATGCAGACCATTTCAGGCGTGCATTACAATTTTTCGCTGCCGATGGCTTTCTGGGAAGCCAAATGTGGGGAAACTGATAAAGAATCCGTTTCTGACGGTTACTTCCGTCTGATCCGTAACTATTACCGCTTTGGTTGGGTCATTCCGTATCTGTTTGGCGCGTCCCCGGCGATTTGCCCCTCTTTCCTGCAGGGCAAACCTTCGACGCTGCCTTTCGAGAAGACCCCTGGCGGCATGCATTATCTGCCGTATGCCACTTCGCTGCGTTTGAGCGACCTGGGGTACACCAACAAGTCGCAAAGCAATCTTGGCATCACCTTTAACAACCTGTCTGATTATGTCGTGGCGCTGAAACGCGCGATTAAAACGCCCTCTGAGGAATACGCGAAGATTGGTCTGAAAAAAGAGGGTAAGTACCTGCAGATCAATACCAATATCCTGCAGATTGAAAACGAACTTTATGCCCCGATTCGCCCGAAACGCGTAACGCGTAACGGTGAGTCGCCGTCGGATGCGCTGTTGCGCGGCGGAATTGAATATATTGAAGTGCGTTCGCTGGACATCAATCCGTTCACCCCGATTGGCGTAGATGAGCAGCAGATCCGTTTCCTCGATCTGTTTATGGTCTGGTGCGTGCTGGCGGATGCGCCGGAAATGAGTAGCGACGAGCTGCTGTGTACGCGTAAAAACTGGAATCGCGTGATTCTGGAAGGGCGTAAACCGGGCCTGACGCTGGGCATGGGCTGCGAAACGGCGCAATTCCCACTGCCACAAGTCGGGAAAGATCTGTTCCGTGACCTTAAACGTGTCGCGCAGACGCTTGATGGATTGTACGGTGGCAACGATTATGAGCAGGTTTGCGATGAACTGGTGGCCTGTTTTGACAACCCGGAACTGACATTCTCGGCGCGCATTTTGCGTTCTATGCTTGATAAAGGTATTGGCGGTACGGGCAAAGCGCTCTCAGAAGAGTATCGGTCCATGTTGCGTGAAGAACCGCTGGAAATTTTGCGCGAAGAGGATTTCAGAAAAGAGTGCGAGGTTTCCTGGGCGCGCCAGAAAGAGGTTGAAGCGTCGGATACTGAGACATTCGAGGCGCTGGTCGCAAGACACGCCTGACAGAAAAGAAAAAGGCCACAGTAATGTGGCCAAAATATTCATCTCTGAAAACAGGGATGATGATAACAAATGCGCGTCTTTCATATACTCAGACTCGCATCAGAATGAAGAGTTCATTTTATTTTAAAAAAAATCACTGCGGAGGTGACTAAATGCCATTGTTGGATAGCTTCACTGTCGATCATACCCGTATGGAAGCGCCTGCGGTTCGTGTTGCAAAGAGCATGAACACTCCTCATGGCGACGCTATTACCGTTTTCGACCTGCGTTTCTGCGTGCCTAACAAAGAAGTCATGCCGGAAAAAGGTATCCATACGCTTGAGCACCTGTTCGCAGGTTTCATGCGTGATCATCTGAACGGGAATGGCGTGGAGATTATCGACATCTCCCCGATGGGTTGCCGTACCGGCTTCTATATGAGCCTGATCGGTACGCCTGATGAGCAACGTGTGGCCGATGCCTGGAAAGCGGCGATGGCTGACGTACTGAAAGTGCAGAACCAGAACCAGATTCCGGAACTTAACGTCTATCAGTGCGGCACATATCAGATGCACTCGCTGAGCGAAGCGCAGGACATTGCGCGCCATATTCTCGAAAAAGACGTGCGTGTAAACAGCAATGAAGAGCTGGCGCTGCCGAAAGAGAAACTGCAGGAACTGCACATCTAGTGCGAATGTTCCCTCTCCCAACGGGAGAGGGATGGGCAAAGGAGGTTAAGCGATGTCCACGACCTTAACCTTCTCCTTTACCCATCGCCCTCTGGTCCCCTTTGCCCATGATTATGAACACGGAGAAAGCGAGCCGTGGCATCAGCATGAGTGCGCCCAATTGCTGCATATCTTAAGTGGCGTTGTCCGGGTGGACACGGCATCAGGTTGTTGGGTCGTACCGCCAGGGCGCGGCGTCTGGTTGCCTGCCGGAACACAACATGCGATTCGCATTACGGGTAAAGTTGCTGCACGCACGCTGTTTATTGACCCACTTGCCCGCGCGGATTTACCCGCCTCCTGCCAGATTGTGCAAATCACACCGCTGCTACGCGAGCTGATTATCGCCTCGTTTTCTCTTGCCGAAAAATACGCGCCGGCCAGTCGTGATGAGCATGTTTATGAGCTGATACTCGATGAAATCCGCGGTATGCGCGTGCTGCCCTTTTTCTTGCCGGAGCCCGAGAGTGAAGTGCTGAAAAATCTGTGTCTGCGCATTCGCGAGTCGATAGCCCAGCCCTGGAGCAGCACACAGGCGGCGGCGCTGATCGGCATGAGTGAAAAGACCCTTAACCGCCATTTTCAACGGCAAACGGCGTTAACTTATGGCGAATGGGTTCGGCAGGCAAAGCTGATGGAAGCGCTGGTCAGGCTTGCGCAAGGTCACTCAGTGTTACGTGTCGCGCTGGATCTGGGATACGGCAGCCATAGTGCGTTTACGGCGATGTTTCGCCGGGTGATGGGGATATCACCCAGCGATTATTTCCGCGCACCGGAAAACGAGTGTTATTAGCTCAGCGCATTCAGTAACGCCTGTAAAGATGCCCTCGCCACATCATTATCGATACCCACCCCCCAGCTTCCGCTACCGTCCGGATACAGACAGTGAATGTAGGCCACAGAGCGGCTGTCGCTACGTTCTCCGAGCGTATGTTCGTGATAATCCTTAATGCTGAAAGGCTGTTTAAGCAACTGGCTTAGTGCGCCGGCGGCGGCAGACAGCAATCCATTACCCAGACCTTCGATTTTACGTTGGGTCCCCTGTAGCAGTAATGTGGCCTGCAAATGTAACTGACCATCCTGGCGGCTTTCGCTTTTATAATCCACCAGGGCCAGCGCAGGCTGCGCAATCAGGCCGTAGCGCTGGCGGAAGAGCTGCCACAGCGCATTTTGCGTCATCTCTTTACCGTGGCTGTCCGTTTCGCGCTGTACATGCTGGCTAAAATCCTGCTGTAACGCGCGGGGTAATTTCAGCCCATGATTTTGCTCAATCAGCCACGCGCTACCGCTCTTACCGGACTGGCTGTTCACGCGGATCACCGCTTCGTAGGTACAACCAATGTCCTGCGGATCGACAGGCAGATAGGGCATCTCCCAGCGCTCGTCAGCCTTGCGGGCATCGAAGCCTTTTTTAATCGCATCCTGATGCGATCCAGAAAAGGCGGTATAGGCCAGGCGCCCGGCCCACGGATGACGTGGGTGAACGGGCAACTGATTACAGTTTTCCACCACATCGACCACCTGCTGCATATTGCTGAAATCAAGTTCCGGTGAGATACCCTGGCTATAAAGGTTCATCGCCAGCGTAACCAGACAAACATTGCCGGTGCGTTCGCCATTACCGAACAGACAGCCTTCAACGCGATCGGCACCTGCCAGCAGCGCCAGCTCAGCACTTGCCACGCCAGTTCCGCGATCGTTATGCGGATGCACGCTGATACTCACCGCCTGGCGACGGGTAAAGTGGCGGCAGAAATATTCAATCTGATCGGCGTAAACGTTGGGCGTGTTGACTTCCACCGTCGCGGGCAGATTAATAATCATGGGACGTTCAGCGCCGGGTTCCCATACATCGGCCACGGCTTCACAAATTTCCAGCGCAAATTCCGGTTCGGTAAAACAGAAGGTTTCCGGGGAATACTCGTACTGCCAGCGGGTTTGTGGATGCTGTTCGCAAAGTTGACGAATGAGCCGTGTAGAGCGTACCGCAAGGGCGATTACGTCGGCCTTTTCCATGCCAAACACCAGCTTGCGAAACAGTGGTGCCGTCGCATTGTAGAGGTGAATGGTAGCGCTGTGCGCTCCCATCAATGAAGCGAAGGTTCGGTGAATCAGATCCTCGCGCGCCTGGGTCAATACCTGGACAGTGACATCCTGGGGAATGCGGTTTTCTTCAATCAACTGGCGTACAAAGTTAAAGTCGGTTTGCGATGCAGACGGGAATGCCACTTCGATCTCTTTAAAACCGCAGGCGAGGAGCAGATCCCAGAACTGCAACTTACGCTCACTGTCCATGGGCTCTGCAAGCGCCTGGTTGCCATCGCGCAGGTCTGTAGAGAGCCAGCGTGGCGCGTGGGTTTGTTGTTTTTCAGGCCAGCGACGATCGGGTAACGAAATCGGCGTATAAGGACGGTATTTTTGTGCAGGGTCTTTAAGCATTGTCTTCTCCTTTGGTCTGTGAATTATCCTGGCGGCAGACAAGAGACGATGCTTTAGCGCAGCGGACAGAAACTACTGAGAAACGGACAATCTGGCTGTCAACACCCGATGTAAAAGTCCTGGCGCCTGTACGCATATTTTATTTATTACGATTTTCATTAATTCTATTCTGCGATTGGTTTATTTTTATAATAAATATTATTGTGCTTTAAATGTATTATCTGAATGCTTTTATTGGCAGGATTCTGATTGCTAACCACCTGTTTAATTTCTGCTTGTTGTCATTTTCTTTCTGCCGTGGTAGGTTTTATTTTTCTTTTTTTGTGGTTGATAACCAAACGGGAATGAATGTATTCATATTACGGATGCATTCACAGGGAATATTATGCTCAGGTATGAGGCTACTATGCGGTCATCACACGTCGGATTCATAATAATGACACTCGCACTACTGCTGGTAGGGTGCTCAGGGAAAAAATCATCGCCCCCTTTGACTTCAACATCGGGAAAGCAAAGTGAAGTGCAATGCTATCAAATGTTTACTGCATTAAAATCACTTGATAACGCATCTTTTAAAAAGTACCAGCAACAATTCAGTATTATCAATAATAATTATGCAATATATAAAAAGAATCAATCGCTTATAGATGGAAATTCTTCGGAAATTATTAGGCTTGAGCTGAATAATAAAGTTGATATTGTTTGCGCTCGTGTGCGCAGCGCCGTGTTTGCCAATATGTCAAGGCGTGCAAACGAATTGAACAAATTATGAGAAAGTTATTATCTATTGCTGTAATAATCTCGGGTGTGGTTTTCTCAGATATGGTTGAGGCCGACTCAACGTTATTAATTGAACGACTGCAGCAAGAAGGGATGCTGGCACCCGAGCCGAATATTTTGTTTAAAAATGCGGGTGAAAAACCACAAAGTACGACTCCTGCTGTTCCTCTGTTGACGCCTTCTTCACCTGCAACGCAGGTAAAAAATACCGCGGTAGTCAAAAAGAGTGCTGCGCAACAATCGGAACTCAGTACCCTGAAACGAAAGCTCAGCACTCTGCAGCGTGAATTGCAGGCGCTTCGTAAGCAGAATGCGTCACTTAAAAATCGACAGCCAGGCCTGTTAACGGAGCAGGGCGAAGCATTCAGAGATGAAAATAAACAGTTGCACCAGCAACTCCTGGCGAGTGAGAAACAACTGGCTGAAAGCGCGCGTCGCTATGAAAAACAGGTTGGCGAACTGACCGCGCGGGCAGAAGAATTACAGACGCAAATGACACACTTTCAGTTGGCTGCCAATGAGGCTGCCAGCCAGAAAGCGCTACTGGAGCAGCAACTGGCGAAGCAGTCTGGCAGCGACAAAACGCTGGCGACGCAGCGGGCGGAGGCCGAAAAACTGCGCGCCCAGCTTGCGGCGGCGAATGAGAAAACTGCGACGCTTGGCAAGAATATCGCCGAACTGGAGAAAACGGCGCAGGCGAATAGCGCGCGCACCGCCGCACTCGAACAGAGCCTGAAAGAGGCCACCAGCCAGAAGGCGCTGCTGGAGCAGCAACTGACGAAGCAGTCCGACAGCGATAAAACGCTGGCGACGCAGCGGGCGGAGGCCGAAAAACTGCGCACCCAACTTGCGGCGGCGAATGAGAAAACCGCGACGCTTGGCAAAAATATCGCAGAACTGGAGAAAACCGCGCAGGCAAATAGCGCGCGTACCGCCACGCTCGAACAGAGCCTGAAAGAGGCCACCAGCCAGAAGGCGCTGCTGGAGCAGCAACTGGCGAAGCAGTCCGACAGCGACAAAACGCTGGCAACGCAGCGGGCGGAGGCCGAAAAACTGCGCGCCCAGCTTGCCGCAGCGAATGAGAAAACCGCGACGCTTGGCAAAAATATCGCAGAACTGGAGAAAACCGCGCAGGCAAATAGCGCGCGTACCGCCACGCTCGAACAGAGCCTGAAAGAGGCCACCAGCCAGAAAGCGCTGCTGGAGCAGCAACTGGCGAAGCAGTCTGGCAGCGATAAAGCTATGGAGACGCAGCGGGCGGAGGCCGAAAAACTGCGCGCCCAGCTTGCCGCAGCGAATGAGAAAACCGCGACGCTTGGCAAGAATATCGCCGAACTGGAGAAAACCGCGCAGGCAAATAGCGCGCGCACCGCCACGCTCGAACAGAGCCTGAAAGAGGCCACCAGCCAGAAGGCGCTGCTGGAGCAGCAACTGGCGAAGCAGTCCGACAGCGACAAAACGCTGGCAACGCAGCGGGCGGAGGCCGAAAAACTGCGCACCCAGCTTGCGGCGGCGAATGAGAAAACTGCGACGCTTGGCAAGAATATCGCCGAACTGGAGAAAACGGCGCAGGCAAATAGCGCGCGTACCGCCACGCTCGAACAGAGCCTGAAAGAGGCCACCAGCCAGAAGGCGCTGCTGGAGCAGCAACTGACGAAGCAGTCCGACAGCGATAAAACGCTGGCGACGCTACTTGAGCAAGCCAGTAAACAAAACAGCGAACAGCTCACTCAGCTTAATACTGCCAAAGACAAGATCGCAGAACAGTTCGCGCGTCTTGCTAAACTTGAGCAGCAGGCCAAAAAAGCCGACGAAGAGAAAAAGCAGGCGTTGGCCAGTCTGGCAACGTTACAAAAGGAGCACGATGCGACTTCCCTTGAACTGGTTAAAGCAAAGCAGTCCGCCTACTCACTGAAAAAGCACAAGTCTGAGGAGGCAAAAATAAACTATGCCTACGGTGCGTATTACGCGGTTAAGGTTCTCTACGAATTCAAAGTACTGGAGAATGCCGGGCATAAGTTCTTACCTCTGGCCTTCCAGCAGGGGTTCAAAGATAAGCTCGCCAACACAATGCAACTGAGCGAAGAAGACGTTGGTCAGACTTTAACTCGTTTTGATCAGCAGGTGGGGGCGGCGAACGAGCGAGAACGGGAGCGTAACAAAAAACAGAGCATCCAGTTTGTTGCGCAGGCTGCTAAAGTCAAAGGCGCTGAGCGGACCCACAACGGCGTGGTTTACCAGGTTATCAAAAAAGGCAAAACACCGCTATTAACCGCAAACGATACGGTTCGTTTCCGGCTTGATGAAAAAATCAGTACCGGAAAGAAAATTTCTGTCGGCGAAGTACGAATCGGTATGGTGAATAAGCTTCCGGAATTAATGCAGCAAGGCTTGCTGCGTATCGGCAGTGGAGGCAAGGTCAGGATCACCGTTCCGAGTGAACTTGCCTATGGTGAACAGGGGATACCCGGTTCTGTGCCGCCAGGCGTGGCCTCGGAAATAACCCTCGAAATTCTTGGCATCGTGAAATAGCACAAGAAGGGCCTCCTGGCTGGAGGCCCTTAGGTTATGCATCCGTTACCCGGTACTCAACGCAATGTGCTTCATCGGGCTGAGGAACCTCAAGCCTGGACGACATGCGCAGAATGACCTCTTCCGGTACGGCATGCTGGCGATTGGCATTCTGCGTTTTCCATTGCGGCCAGGGCACTTCCAGATAGACAATTTTTACCCTCGCCCCGTAAGCCGTGAACAGGCTGATAAGCTGAGTTCGCAGTTGTCGGCTGATGTTTGTCGCATTCCACACGAAGGGCGATTTTTGCCGCAAAAGCACGCGCGCTTCCTCTTTCGCCAGTTGTACGACTTGCCCGGTTGCTGAGCGATCGGCAGGGCTTACGCCCAGCCGCCTGCGAATATCATCCAGGCTTATGACGGCCAACCCTTTGCAATGTTCGCTGATATAGCGATCTTTCCCCATTCCGGGCAGTGCGCTAAGCAAGGTCACCTCGAAGGACTCTGTGTCCCAGGGCACAAAATTTGCCGGGCTGTTCTCATGCGTCAGGTAATGCCAGCGTGCGGTATCGGATGCAAAGGGGCGCGCTTGCCCCCAGCAGTGCTGCTCCTGACAAAAGAGCTCAAACAAAGCAATGCGATCAAGCATCTCCTGTTTGTCTTCGCAATGACGCCCCTCCATATCGGCACGCGCGAGCAATGCCAGCAGTCGAGTGTCAATACGCATCGCAGCACTCAGCAGTAAGCGCTCAGGCGACGGACGTTCCAGCAGCCATAAGGGGAGGCCATGCAGACGCACCAGCGCCGCAATCTGCTCGCGCAGGGCAAATGGCGTCGGGATGTCACGCCACAAAATATGCCGTGCAGTGAGCTCACCTTTGCGGGCATGGCCAGGCGAGTGGATACGTCCGTCATCGTCCTGGTGCGTGGTGCTGCGCTTTTCGACATCGTGCAGGAGCGCCGCGGCCCACATTATTTCCTGCTGCTGGCGTGGCAGTTGCTGATACGCATCCATTTCCGTCAACGCATTGAGGACCATCTCGGTGTGGAGCCCTACATTGCCTTCCGCATGGTGAAAGGGATCCTGTGGAACCTGATGCATCTCTTCCACCCAGTTAAAACGCTGGCGTAAAGTGGCCCAGTTTTTGTCTTCGCTTAGCTGCCAGATCATCGTGTGCCTCCTGCTGCAAACTCATACGCCATGCGGGCGCGTTGCCAGTTGCGCTTCCAGTGCTCGGTGGTTTTCACATGATTTTTGCGCACAAACTTGAAGACATTATGCGCAAATTCATCAACAGGAAATTCTTCACTGTTGCGGGTGACCACACCTTCCAGCGTACACGGCTTGCCGGTCTGGGTATCCCAGGGCGCAAATGCGCCACTGCCGGTTGTGAGCGCCAGAAACTCACGCTGCCACGCCTTTTCATCGTTTCCAGGCTGTGGGCCTTTCATCTCTGGTACGCAGGGAAAATCAAAGAGCGCAGCATAAAATTTGACCTCTTCCCAGCTTAACCAGACGTCCTGGCAGCGGATCGCAAAGAGAAAGAAATCCTGCTCCAGCGCGTGATACTCAATGGAATGGACGGCGTAAAGATTCTCACCAAAGAGTTCGAGATCGCCGAGATCGTTTTTCAGCAATTGCCAGCGCTGGCGAATCTTATGTGTCCATGCGGATTGGGTAGGCGCAGCGTGCGAGCGCGCAAAAACGCCATAGCGGTTCAGGCAGTTATTCTCACCGTCCAGCTTTTCCGTATGGACCAGCGACGCGATCGACTGCACATCACGCCAGTAATCGGCATTGATGCGGTCATCGCTGGTGGTGCCAGGGGAGAAAGGATAGTGCCAGGTTCTCCCATATTTTCGTTGTGAATTCATGATAATCCATTATTTTTTTGTGTAATTATTGTTCGCCCGCGCGGCGTGCGAATGCCAGGTTGAGTGGGTTAAAAATGTGAGGTTAACAATCACCCGCAAAAGGGGTGGACGACGTCAGAGGGATAAACAACCTGAGCGCGTTGCTCAGAACCGATTAAGGTGAATGGAAGATTTCGGGGCGGGCGTAAAGATACACGCGTTATGATGATAAAACAACCACCTGCGAGTGCGGGCATAAAAAAGGGATCCGAAGATCCCTTAGGTGAAAGCTTTTTTCTGCCGGAATGAGCGGTGCTTAGTGCGCACCACCACCACTGCCGCCAGCACCAAACGGCGGTCTGGCAAACCACACAAGGCCCAGCAAGACCAGAAATACCGCGGCCGACATCCAGAAAATCTCATTGGCGGAAATAATCAGCCCCTGATTGGTGATTTGCTGGGCTATCCAGCCGGATGCCTGCTGCTGTGACATCCCCAGCCCCTGCAACTGGTTATACATTTCCTGCGCGTTCGGGTTGTAAGGGTTTACCGACTCGGTTAACTGCGCGTGATGCATCGATTCCCGGTTGGTCCACATGGTGGTGGTGATCGATGTCCCGATGGAACCTGCCAGCGTTCGGGCAAAGTTCGACAGGCTCGACGCCGCCGCCAGACGCTCTGGTGGCAGACCGGACAGGGTAATCGTCGTCAGCGGCATAAAGAAGCAGGCCACGGCGAAACCCTGAATAAATTGCGGCCATGCGGAAGCGCCAAAATCCATTCCCGGCTCAAAGGTATATGCACGCCAGTAGAAGCAGACGGCATACATAATAAAGCTGAATGTCACCAGCCTGCGCATATCGAGCTTATGGGCAAAACGACCAATGATCGGCGACAGCAGGACCGGGATCACCCCAACTGGCGCAGAGGCAAGTCCCGCCCATGTCGCGGTGTAGCCATAAACTTCCTGCAATAGCTGCGGCAACAGAACAATCGCGCCGAAATAGAGCATATAGGCGAGACTGATACACAAACAGCCGATGGTAAAATTCCGCGACTTAAAGAGCGACAGGTCGACTATCGGGTTCTCATCCGTCAGCTCCCACACCACAAGAAAGCTTATCGCCACCACGGCGACAATGGTCAGGATGATGATCTCGCGGGAGTTGAACCAGTCCAGTTCTTTACCCTGGTCGAGCATCACCTGCAGGCTACCGATACCAATCACCAGTAACGCCAGGCCCACGCCGTCGATGCGGCGCTGTTCAGTGCGCGTTTCACGGCCACGCAGCGATTGCAGAGTCAGCAGTACGACCAGTACGCCGATAGGGACGTTGATAAAGAAGATCCAGCCCCAGTGGTAGTTATCACTGATATAACCGCCGAGGATCGGGCCGCAAATGGGGGCTACGATCACCGTCATCGACCACAGCGCCAGCGCAATGGAACGTTTAGCGGGCGGGTAGTTACTCAGCAACAGACTCTGTGAGAGTGGAATCAACGGCCCGGCGACAATCCCCTGAATGACGCGGAAGAAGATCAGCATGCTCAGGCTATTGGAGACACCGCACGCCCAGGAGGCGATAGCAAAAGCGACGGTAGACCAGAGGAACAGTTTGACCTCACCCACACGCTTCGCCAGCCAGCCGGTGATCGGAATCGAGATGGCGTTTGCCACCCCGAAAGAGGTGATAACCCAGGTACCCTGGCTCAGGGAAGAGCCAAGGTTGCCGGCAATCGTTGGGATCGCGACGTTAGCAATGGTGGAATCCAGCACCTGCATGAAGGTCGCCAGTGACAGCGCAATGGTCATAATGACCAGTTGCGCTCCTTCCAGCGGTTTTCTCTGTTGCATTACGCGTACCTCGGATTAACCCG
Organism: Phytobacter sp. SCO41; assembly: GCF_003073275.1. Classification (NCBI taxonomy): domain Bacteria; kingdom Pseudomonadati; phylum Pseudomonadota; class Gammaproteobacteria; order Enterobacterales; family Enterobacteriaceae; genus Phytobacter; species Phytobacter sp. SCO41. The sequence goes on from NZ_CP027225.1 coordinate 1,232,766, forward strand.
CGTTGGCCTTCACGATATTTTCAATCAGGGTGTTGACCGGTTTCAGGTCAAGCTCACGTGCGTTGCTCTCATAGGCCGGGCTGGTGCGAACCTGGCTCGACAGTACCTGGCCGTCACGGTTGGTGGTATCAACATTGACCAGCGTTGAGAGGCCAATACGCAACGGGTGATCGCTCAACTGTTTTGCATCGAGTTCGATACGTACCGGCAGGCGCTGAACCACTTTGATCCAGTTACCGGTGGCGTTCTGGGCCGGAAGCAGAGAGAAGGCGCTGCCTGTACCCATATCCAGACCCACCACTTTGCCGGTGTATTTCACTTCATCACCGTAAAGATCGCTAACGACGGTGGCTGTCTGGCCGATACGCATATGCGCAAGCTGAGTTTCTTTGAAGTTTGCGTCCACCCACAAACCCGTGGCCGGTACGACGGCCATCAGCGAGGTTGTCGGGCTTATCTGCGCGCCAGGCTGAACGGCACGGCGAGAAACATAGCCGGTGATCGGGCTGACAATTTTGGTACGTTGCAGCGCAAGCCAGGCGTTACGCAGTTCAGCGGCGGCCTGTTTTACCGCAGGCTGATCTTCCAGACGGGTATCCAGGATCATCGCCTGGTTGGCATTATATTGCTGAATAGCAACATCCAACTGCGCCTGTGCGGTGGCGACAGCATCACGGGCATGTTGCAGCTCTTCACGGCCAATCAAGTTGGCGTTGCCGAGCGGCACACGGCGATTTAAATCCGTTTGCGCCTGAGCCAGAGCGGTACGTTGCAGTTCGATGCTTGCCTGAAGCTGCTTGCCGTTGATCATCAACTGACGGGTCTGGCGAACGCTTGAGGCCAGCGCGGTCTGCGCTTTTTCAAATGCCTGTTGGGCATCGGTAGCATCGAGGGTGACCAGCACATCCCCTTGTTTGACGTAGTCGGTATTGTCAGCCCAGACTTTCGTCACGCTGCCGGATACCTGCGCCATGATTTGAACCTGGTTCCCTGCCACGTAGGCGTCATCGGTTTCCTCAAAATGACGCAGTACTAAAAACCAATAAATCCCATACGCCACGGCAATAACAATAAAGAGCAAGGTCAACAGCAGAAGGGCGCCTTTGCGTTTGCCTTTCTTTTTGACCGGTTGCTGCGGGGTTTGACTCTCCGCATTTGCGCTCATGCTTTTCTCCACGATCTTATTATTTCATATCGGCAAGGCCGACCTGTTTTGTCAGAAAGGCCAGCAGTGTGACGTGCCGGCCTGACGGAATTCTTATTCAATCTGGATGTTCGAGCGGATCTCAGCGTTAGCGCAGCGCCTCGAGGATGGTGCCGTCTTCGTCCATTTGATCCAGGCGAGTGAGCAACTTGCGTGTGATGTGCTCGAGTTGGTCTTTTTCAGCGGTAGTCAGCGAAGACCAGAGTTGGTGCAGACAGTTGTGCTGCGGTGGCAGAACCTGACGCAGGAATTCATGCCCTTTTTCGGTCAACTGCAGATGCAGGCAGCGACGGTCATTGTCGCTTTCACGGCGTTCAATCCAGCCGCGTTTTTCCAGTTCATCGGCGATACGGGTCGCATTGGTGCGGGAAGAGCCTAGCGCGCTGCTCAGTTCCGATGGCTGAATACTGTGATTTTCCTGCGACTCCAGGGTGATTAACGCCATAAATAGTGTTTCGTTAATCCCTTGAGCTTTCAGCATTTTGTTGCGGTTTTCCAGCAGTTTGCCCTGCATGTGCATACACAGGCGGGTGAGCAGAATTTCCTGGAACGGGAAATCTTCATAGCGGCTGGCGCGGAATTTAAGCATTTGTTCAATGGGCGTAAACGAACTATCCATTTGGGCATAACCTCATTAATTGCAGTCGATATAGTAACGACAGTGACAAATAAAGTAAATGTATTATTTTCTCTAATAAATTTGCTTTAGTTATGGGACTGTCAATAATTTCCAGACGATTCCGTAAGCGAGCGCGCGCAATAATCCAGCAAGAATCAGGCTGCGCGTTTTCCAGAAACGCAGCCCCAGAAAGATAAATAAAACGTTAACGCAGCCCGTAAGGGGCGCGGCGGGGATGGAGAACAGAGTGATGCGGGAGATGAACTCGCCGGGTGGCGAAAAACCTGGCTTCGTGGCATTCAGGCCGAATGGGAATGCCACAGGAACGTAACTTAATACGTCAGGAAGACGGTTTCTGAACCCTTCCGGAAAGGTTGCCAGTGCAACGGGGAAGGGGTCGGTTGTTGTATCTCTACTATCCATAGTATTTGTTAAATATCACCCACGTTAAAATCACCGGGATAAATAAGTCGCATAACCATATCAGACTCAGGGGCACCTTAACACCCCGGTTTTTTGGTGTTGCGACCTGGCGTGGGCGGGATTTTATTCTGCTTTTTGCGGGGGCTGATAGCCTCGCCACCAGACCAACAGGTTAAGGGCAGCGAAACTGCCACCTGCAATACTCACCCCAGTCCAGCTTGCATGCTGCCATGCCGATGCGGAGATAAGCGATCCGGCCGCGCCACCGACGAAATAACTGGTCATATAACCGGCGGTCAGACGGTTACGGGCTTCGGGTTTGAGGCGATAAATGACGGTCTGGTTGGTAATGTGGACACCCTGTACGGTCAAATCCAGTACCAAAATCCCGACGATCAGCGCCAGCACCGAGCTTTGCCCCCAGGCAATCGCCAGCCAGGAGATAAGCAGTAACCCCAGTGAGACGGTGGTGGTCAGGTGAGCTTTGCCTTTGTCCGCCAGGCTACCAAAAGGACGCGCGCCCAGTGCGCCTGCTGCGCCCACCAGGCCAAACAGCCCAATCACCCCTTCTGAGAAGTTAAAGGGCGGCGAGGCGAGCAGGAAGGCCATCGAGGTCCAGAGAATGCTGAAATTGGCGAAGGAGAGGCAGCCCAGCAGGGCGCGGGTGCGCAGTACTTTTTCTTTGGCAAACAGGGTGAAGATCGATCCCAGAAGCTGCGGGTAATTCAGGTGATTGTCCTGTTTGACCTTTGGCAGACCACGCCATAGCGCAATCGCCATGATCACCATCAGCACGCTGGCTACCCAGTAGACCGTACGCCAGCCGCCGAGGCTTGCCAGTAATCCGGCAACGGTTCGCGCCAGCAGAATGCCAAGCAGCAGGCCACTCATAATGGTGCCGATGACTTTGCCACGTTTTTCCGGCGCGGCAAGGGTGGCGGCCAGCGGAACGAGGATTTGCGCCACCACTGAGAAAAGGCCCGTCAGTGCGGTTCCAAGAACCATCATCCCAAGCGTGGTGCTGCTGGCCGTGATCAACATCCCTCCCGCAGCCAGCAGAGTCATGGAGACGATGAGCCGTCTGCGCTCAAACATATCGCCCAGGGGAACCAGGAACAGCAAGCCAGCCGCATAGCCGAGTTGGGCCGCGGTGACAATAAAGCCAGCCTGATTGGGAGAAAGCGCGAAGGCGCGGGCAATCGCATCGAGCAACGGCTGCGCGTAATAGTTGCTGGCGACGGAAAGGCCGGTGGCGACGGACATGAGCGCGATCAGCGCCGGGCTAAGCCCTTGATGTTGTTTGGTCATTTTTCTGTGACTGATTCATTAGCTGATTATTTTCGTGGATATCAATAATAACTAATGAAGAGAAAAAGGTGGGAGGGATCGCGTGTCGCTTAGTGCGGTTAAGAATTTGTGCGGTTTATTGCCCTCACCCCGCAGGGGCGAGGGGACCGATAGTGCTCGTATTATTTTGTGGGGATTCCTTTCCCACGGGGAGAGGGAGAAATCCTAGGGGAAGAGCGACTAAAAAGCCAAACCCTTACTTCTGCGCGGCCAGCGCCTCTTTCACCCAACCGTCAAACTGCTGCTGGTGGGCTTTGATCCAACCATCAACATGACCCTGAATATCCGCTTCGGAGGCGTGACCGGCGTGCATCATCGCGTTTTGCGCATTGATATCAGAAATCGGCAGCTTCATTACGGAAAACAGTTTCGCCGCCGCCGGGTTTTTCTCGGCCCAGGCTTTATTGGCGACAATGTGCATTGTGTTCACCGGGAAGCCGTAGTTCATACCGTTAGGCAGTTTGGTGTCGATATTTTTCTGCTCGCCCGGCAGAGAAGAGAATGGCACCTGTAGCCAGACCACATCTTTCCCCGGTTTCAGTACGTCACTAACCCAGTACGGCGTCCAGGTGTAATAGAGCACCGGTTTGCCTTCTTTAAAGCGAGTAATGGTATCGGCCATCATCGCCGCGTAATTGCCCTGGTTATGCACCACGGATTTACTCAGGCCAAAGGCGTCAATCTGGTGGTTGATCACCGCTTCACAGCCCCAGCCCGGCGTACATCCTGTCAGGTCTGCTTTCCCGTCGCCGTTGGTATCAAACAGTTTGGCAATGTTGGGATCTTTAAGCTGATCGATGCTTTTAATGTTGTACTTCTCAGCGGTCTTCTTATCGATCAGATACCCCTGCGCTGCGCCGGTAACGAAATCCCCCTCGCGGTAGAACTTTTTATCTCCGCCGGCCGCCGCGTACATATCATCATGCAGTGGTTGCCAGTTCACGGCGGTAAAGGTTACATCGCCCGCCGCCAGTGAGGTGTAACCGACGTTGTAGTCCACTTCGCTGGGCTTGTTGACGGTATAGCCGAGTTTTTCCAGCCCACGGCTGACCAGCAGGGTCTGGAATGTTTCTTCAGAGATAGTGCTCTGGAAAGGTTGTACGGTGATGCCTTTGCCGGGCAGGTCGGCCGCAAATGCGCTGGTGGAGACAAGGGTGGCAAACGCTGTGGCGAGAATAATGTTCTGTCGCATCGTTGTTATTCCTTCAATTTTAGGTAGGACTCAGTAGGCCCGGAGCGCGTGTCTCCGGGCGAGCTACATCGTTACTTAATGAACGGGCGAGTAATCAACCCAAGTGGGCCGGTGCTGTACCAGCGACGATTACCCCGGCTGCGGGCATCGCGACCCATCGCCTGTGTCAGGCGGTCGAGGATGATGGCGAGGATAACAATCCCCACGCCACCGACGGTTGCCAGCCCCATATCGAGACGGCCAATACCGCGAAGTACCATCTGACCAAGTCCACCGACGGCGATCATCGATGCGATCACTACCATGGAGAGGGCAAGCATAAGCGTCTGGTTGATCCCCGCCATAATGGTGGGCATGGCCAGTGGTAACTGTACTTTGAACAACATCTGGCGCGGGCTGGCGCCAAATGAACGTGATGCTTCAATTAAATCTTCCGGCACCTGGTTAATACCCAGGATGGTCAAACGCACCACCGGCGGCAGGGCGAAAATAATCGTCACCACCACGCCCGGCACATTGCCGATACCAAACAGCATCACAATCGGCACCAGGTAGACAAACGCAGGCGTTGTCTGCATGGCGTCGAGCAGCGGACGGATGATCTTCGCCGCACGTTCACTGCGCGCCAGCCAGATGCCAAGCGGTAGCCCGATAATGATGCAAAACAGCAGGGCGGTCAGCACCAGTGCCAGCGTGACCATCGCCTGCGACCAGGCGCCAATGGCACCGATCAAAATCAGTGACACCAGTGCCGCGACACCCATTCCTGCGCTGCTAATCTGCCAGGCGATCAGCGAAAAGACGATGATCGCGACCGGTGCAGGCATCCCCAACAGCAACTGCTGGAAGGCGCTTAAGATGTAATCCACCGGGACACGGATGCCCTGGAACACCGGGCGGAAGTGCGTCACCACCCAGTCGATCCCCTGTGTGACCCAGCTATCCAGTGGGATCAGCGTCTTATGGAAGGGATCCATAATATTAAAATGCTCCGGCGCAGGTGTTGGGGCATTGGCGAGCCAGTCGGCACCGCCACCATCCGTTGGTGCGGGGGCGGGTGATGATCCCCACGCATCAGCCGATTGTGCCGCGCTGTCGGTTGCCGGTGCGCTCTCCCACGGGTTATTTTGATCAGCCATTGTTTGCTCCCTCGCGATCTAAAGCCTGTAGCAGCATCCGTTTGGAGATGATGCCGACGTATTGTTGTTCTTCACCGACCACCGGTACCGCACAGGGTGCCTGGCCAACATGAGAGAGCAACTCGCTGAGCGGCGTTTCCGCTTCCACGGCAAGCGGGGAGTCGATTAACGCCGCATCAATACCCTGATTCTGGCTTAGCGCCGTTTTCAGAGAGTCGATGGAGACAATGCCAACAAATTTATTACCGCGTTCAATTACATAACCATATTCACGGTCTTCATCCTGCAACATCTTCAGCGCTGAACGTGGGCCAAAGCCTGGCGTTCTGCGAATAAGGCCGACCGGCGTGCGGCGGGCAATATCTTTTGCGCTGAATACCTGGCTAATATCCACGCCACGGAAGAAGGTTCGCACATAATCATTCGCCGGATTATTCAAAATTTCATCCGGTGTTCCGACCTGAACAACTTCGCCGTTTTGCATAATGGCAATCCGATCGCCAATACGCATTGCTTCATCCAGATCGTGGGAAATAAAGACCACAGTGCGTTGATGACGCGACTGTAATTTCACCAGTTCATCCTGCATCTCGGTTCGAATTAATGGATCGAGCGCCGAGAAGGCTTCGTCCATTAATAAGATGTCGGGATTAATCGCTAATGCGCGAGCGAGACCTACGCGCTGGCGCATACCACCAGAGAGTTCATCCGGATAAGCATGGGCATAATTCTCCAGCCCGACCTGACGCAATGCATCTAAGGCCTTTTCCTGACGCTCACTGGCGCTCGCACCCGCTAATTCCATGCCAAACGCAGTGTTATTTAACACTGTCATATGCGGCATTAGCGCGAATGACTGGAAGACCATCGCAATCTTTTTCCTGCGCACCTCACGGAGTTCGGCATCTGATATTTTGGCGATATCCACACCATCAATCAGTACCTGTCCGCGGGTGGGTTCAATCAGGCGATTGAGAAGGCGTACCATTGTGGACTTACCCGAACCGGATAATCCCATGATGACAAATATCTCGCCTTCTTCAATGGCCAGACTGGCGTCTTTAACGCCAAGCGATAGCCCTGTTTTTTCCAGAATTTGTTCTTTCGAAAATCCTTTTTCAATATATTTGAAAGCCCGCTGCGGATGCTCGCCAAATACTTTATATAGGTTTTTAACTTCTAATTTAATTGCCATGCAATAGAACGTTTCCTGTTATTTATTTATGTCGATATGTTACCTGATGCGAATAATTGACCGCGTATACCCTAGCATACTGAGATTCTGTGACAACCCTCATGACTTGTATTGATGGAATTTTGCAAGGGTAAAATCGCCTGAATTTCCCATGAGATAAGGGCTGAGCGGTGATTGAATTTTTATGAGATTTTTCGTATTCGCTGCTGAAATTACGGTGCGATGATGGTGATTGTGGGTGAATATGGCGAAAGAATGACGGAAGAAATATTACGGAATGTTTGTAGTGAGTGAGCGGGAATAATATTGAACAATGTGCGGGTATTTCCCCTCACCCTAACCCTCTCCCCAAAGAGGAGAGGGGACCGATCGTGCTCGCATTTTTGTGGGGATTCCTCAGCCCCAGGGGAGAGGGCCGGGGTGAGGGGAGACGGGCGGCTCAGAAATCCCAGTCTTCATCCTCGGTTTCCACCGCTTTGCCCATCACATAAGACGAACCGGAACCCGAGAAGAAGTCATGATTTTCATCCGCCCCCGGTGAAAGGGCGGCGAGAATTGTCGGGTTTACTTCTGCCATTTCCGCCGGGAACAGGGGCTCATAGCCCAGGTTCATTAGCGCTTTATTGGCGTTGTAACAGAGGAAGGCTTTCACATCCTCGGCCCAACCCGACTCCGCATATAAGTCCTCGGTATAGGTCACTTCGTTATCGTAGAGATCCATCATCAGCTCCAGCGCGAAATTTTTTAGTTCTTCACGCTTTTCACTGCTGACTTTTTCCAGCCCTTTTTGATACTTATAGCCAATGTAATAGCCATGAACCGCCTCATCGCGAATGATCAAACGAATCAGGTCCGCCGTATTGGTCAACTTGCCACGACTGGACCAGTACATCGGAAGCCAGAAGCCGGAATAGAACAAAAACGACTCCAGGAAGACGCTGGCAATTTTCTTCTTCAGCGGATCATCGGCACGGTAATACTCCAGAATGAGCTGTGCCTTACGCTGCAACGCGCTGTTCTCTTCACTCCAGGCGTAGGCCGCATCCACATCTTTCGTCTGGCACAGTGTGGAGAAAATCGAGCTGTAAGAGCGGGCATGCACCGCTTCCATAAAGCTGACGTTCGACAGCACCGCCTCTTCATGGGGCGTCAGCGCATCAGCCATTAACGTCGGCGCACCCACGGTATTCTGAATGGTATCGAGCAGCGTCAGCCCGGTAAAAACGCGGATCGTCAGTTGCTGTTCCGCATGGCTCAGCGTCTGCCAGGCGGGGATATCGTTCGACAGCGGTACCTTTTCAGGTAGCCAGAAGTTACTGGTCAGGCGGTTCCAGACCTCAAGATCTTTATCATCCTGAATCTTGTTCCAGTTGACGGCGCTCACGCGTGATAGTGGTTTCATCCTTTTCTCCTTACAGCGCGCAGGACACGCAGCCCTCGATTTCAGTACCTTCCAGCGCCAGTTGGCGCAGGCGGATGTAGTACAGCGTCTTGATACCTTTCTTCCACGCATAAATCTGCGCTCTATTAATGTCGCGCGTGGTGGCGGTGTCCGGGAAGAACAGCGTCAATGACAACCCCTGATCCACATGACGCGTGGCCTCAGCGTAGGTGTCGATGATCTTCTCCGGCCCGATTTCATAGGCATCCTGATAAAACGCCAGGTTTTCGTTGGTCATAAACGGGGCAGGGTAGTAAACGCGCCCGGTTTTGCCTTCCTTGCGAATCTCAATTTTCGACACGATAGGGTGAATACTCGACGTGGCGTGATTGATGTAAGAAATAGACCCGGTAGGCGGAACCGCCTGCAGGTTCTGGTTGTAAATGCCGTAGCGCATCACGTTCTCACGCAACTGCTCCCACATATTGCGGTCAGGGAGGGTGATGCCGCTTCGGGCAAAGAGCGCACGGACTTTCTCTGTTTTTGGCTGCCAGTCCTTTTCCAGGTACTGATTGAAAAATTCCCCGCTGGCATAGCGCGACTGTTCGAAGCCTGCAAAACGCTGGTTGCGTTCGCGGGCCATCATCATCGAGGTATTCAGCGCGTGCCAGGTGATGGTGTAAAAATAGAAGTTGGTGAAATCCAGCCCCTCTTCACTGCCGTAGGCAATGCCTTCTCGCGCCAGATAGCCGTGCAGGTTCATCTGCCCAAGGCCAATAGCGTGTGATGCCGCATTCCCCGCTTCTACCGAGGGAACCGAGCGGATGTGGCTCATGTTTGAGACCGCGCTCAGGCCACGCACCGCCGTTTCCACCGTGCGGCCAAAGTCAGGCGAATCCATGGTATGGGCGATATTGAGCGAGCCGAGGTTGCACGAGATATCGTGGCCAATATCCACGTAGTCCAGGTTTTCATCCAGCGTGGACGGGCTATTCACCTGCAAAATCTCGGAGCACAGGTTGCTCATATTGATACGCCCGGCAATGGGATTAGCGCGGTTCACCGTATCTTCAAACATGATGTACGGATAGCCTGATTCGAACTGGATCTCCGCCAGCGTCTGGAAGAAATCGCGGGCGTTGATGTATTTCTTACGTACGCGGTCATCGGCAACCAGTTGTTCATACATCTCGCTTACTGCGATATCACCGAAGGGTTTGCCGTACAGGCGCTCCACGTCATAGGGAGAAAACAGCGCCATGTCAGCATTGTCTTTTGCCAGACGGAAAGTGATATCCGGGATCACCACACCCAGTGAGAGCGTTTTAATACGAATTTTTTCGTCGGCGTTTTCCCTTTTGGTATCGAGAAAACGCAAAATATCCGGGTGGTGCGCGTTGAGATAAACGGCACCTGCTCCCTGGCGCGCGCCTAACTGGTTTGCATAAGAGAAGGCATCTTCCAGCATCTTCATCACCGGAATCACACCCGACGACTGGTTCTCAATGCGCTTAATCGGCGCACCGGCCTCGCGCAGATTTGAGAGTAAAAAGGCCACGCCACCGCCGCGTTTAGACAACTGCAACGCTGAGTTCACCGCGCGGCCAATGGATTCCATATTATCTTCAATACGTAACAGGAAGCAGGAGACCAGCTCGCCGCGCTGCTTTTTGCCGCAGTTGAGGAAGGTCGGTGTTGCAGGCTGGAAGCGACCGGCCAGGATCTCATCGGTCAACTGCCGCGCCAGGGTTTTATCTCCCTGGGCGAGGGTAAGCGCGACCATGCACACGCGGTCTTCGAAATGTTCAAGATAACGTTTGCCGTCGAAGGTTTTCAGCGTATAGCTGGTGTAGTACTTCCATGCGCCAAGAAACGTCTGGAAACGGAAACCGCTGGCATGGGCGTGAGCAAAAAGGTCGATCACGAAAGCGCGATCATAACGCGCCAGCACGCTTTCATCGTAATACTCTTCCTGCACCAGATAGTTAAGGCGCTCATCCTGGCTGGCGAATGTCATGCTATTGGGCAGGACATGGTTGTTGTAGAACGCGTCTACCGCCTGGTGGTCTTTGTCGAACTGGATGCGGCCTGCTTTATCGTACAGATTCAGCATGGCGTTCAGCGCATGGTAATCCGGTGCGGCTTGCATTACGCGCTCTGCGGTTGTCGTTGCCAAAATTCGCTCACTCCTTTACGCACGTTTTCAATATCCTGCTGGGTTCCCATCAGCTCAAAACGGTAGAGATACGGCACGCCGCATTTCTGCGAGATCACATCTCCCGCTCGCCCGTAGGCTTCGCCAAAATTGCGATTACCGGAGGCGATCACGCCGCGAATCAGCGCACGGTTATGCTGATCGTTTAAAAAGCGGATGACCTGACGCGGCACGGCACCTGCCGTACCGCCGCCGCCATAACTGGGAACAACAAGAATGTAGGGTTCGTCTACCCGGATGCGCTCACGCTCATTGAGTGGAATACGCACCGCCGACATCCCCAGTCGCTCAATAAACCGCTGCGTGTTTTCCGAGCTGCTGGAGAAGTAGACGAGGATGCTCATGCGCTGGCCACACGCGGTGCGGTGTGCAGGCGGTTGATCATATCCGGACGGAAACCAGACCATTGGGTTTCACCTGCAACCACGACCGGTAACTGACGAAAACCCATTGCGCGCAGTTCATCTGCGGCGTCCGGTACCAGGTCGACATTCACCATTTCGAATTCAAGGCCACGGCTTTCCATTGCCCGTTTTGTGGCGTGGCACTGTACACAGTCATTTCGAGTGTAAATAGTAATGCGCATGATTCGTGTTTCCATTTAAAATAAGAGAACGGCGCGAAGGTTCGCGTCAGTCGTGTGCTCGTTGCTAACAGGAATACTAGATGTAGTTGATAAAAGTTTCAACCACACAACATATAGGAAATTAAGATAAGTTTTTCCTGGTTGATGAGCGCAACGAGGAGGGGGCTTTATATGCGTAAAACAGGCCAGCAGGCAATAAAAAACCCCGCGCGTGCATCACGTACGGGGTTGAGGAGGGGAGAGTAAGCGGGTTTAACGGCGGTTACAAATCAGCGCGCCCAGGAAAATCCCGACGGCGGCAACTGCCCCCAGGGCATAGACCGGATTCTCTTTCACATAGGTACCTGCACAGCTTACCGCGTCACGCGCTGCCTGATGTGCTGGTGTCCGACCATGCAGACGCGCCCGGGTCTCTCTTAACAGGGCCTGCGCTTTACGACGTGCGGTATCCGCTTCGTCTTTTGCATCGCTACCCAGAGACTTGAGTACATCTTCCAGGCTATCGGCCAGTTTATGAACATCATTCTGGATATCCTGAACGCCTTCATCTACATCACTGCGATTAGGTCTGTTAAACATCGGATCCTCCTTTGTTTTCGATGTGAATTTTAGTTTAGACCATAATTTTCTGCCGCTAATCACCGAAACGGCATTTGCCCTCGTTTATGGACTTTTCTGAAAGCGTTGCTAATGCTGAGTAATGTAAGGTTGCGGTGCAGTAAAAAGATGACGAGGAAAAAATATGTATTTACGACCCGATGAGGTGGCACGCGTTCTTGAGAAAGTGGGATTTAAAATGGATGTCGCTACACCGAAGACCTACGGTTATCGCCGTGGGGATAATTACGTGTATGTTAATCGGGAGGCGCGCATGGGCCGTACGGCGCTGATCATTCACCCCACGCTAAAAGAACGAAGTCTGTCCCTTGCGGAACCCGCCTCGGAAATCAAGACGTGCGATCACTATCAAAACTTCCCGTTATATTTAGGCGGGGACGCGCAGGAACATTACGGTATTCCACACGGTTTCAGTTCCCGGCTGGCGCTTGAGCGTTTTTTATCGGGCCTGTTCGGTGAGTTTCAATAAGCAGTGACAGGCGCAGGCCTGTCACTCTATCCTCAGGCTTTCGCCTGCTGAAAGCTCACGCCAAACAGACGGCGACAATAATCCAGGAAGTAGCCGTACAGCGCACCCATCAGCATCGACAGTACCGCATTTGAACTCACCGCGGCGACAATTTGATGCCAGTCGGCGCCGACAGTCAGCAAAATAGCGACATATACCGGTGACTGGAAGGTGACATACGCCACAACATCGGCCAGTGTTCGCATTCCGCTTTTCGGGCTAATACGGCGGGCATAACGCATGATCGCATCGCGATACAGACCATAAGGCCAGGCAATAATAATGTTGACCGGAATAGCAACCAGACGTGATGAAAGTGACTGCTCGAAGGTCATTCCAGAGAGGAATATTTCAATGAGCATGTTCACTACCGAACAATAGACAACCATTGCAAAGGTGTCTGCCACGGCATGACGCAGGCGGGACTGCGAAGAGAACATGGTACTGCTCCTTGAAAAGAGAAAATAAGCTGATACCGGACGGTAACTAGCGGTTTGCTGTGGTACATTTGATGGTGCTAGATTATATGTCTGGATATAAACTAACAACTAGCTAATAATTTTTATTTATTTTCTTTTTCTGGATAAATTGCTCTGCCTTTGCCTGTTTTTTGCGCATTTCGTTATTTTTGTTGGGAAGGGAAATAAAAGCATTTGATATCATTAACTTATGGATGAATTGTGATGTTATTCACAAAATAGCTTATCGTGGCAATGCGTACTTTTAGCGAACAATCCTTCCCTGATGTTCATAATTCAATCAGCAGCATTTTTTATGCTAAACAAACGATTTTGCCAGCGTTAAATGCTGTTTCTTTGTTTGGGTAAATATGCGGATTGTTTGCATAAAGAAAGGTGATGAAGGGTGGGGAAATTCAGATAAGTTGCGGTGAGAAATGCTCACCGCAAAAAAGAATTAGCAGACGCCGAAATCGCCGTCTTCTTTATAAAGAGATACATCCGCAGATTTAAGGGTAATTTTCTCTGCCGCGTCATTATGCACCGGTACGGCAACGATTTGGTCCTCATGCACTTCAATGACTTTCAACTTCGGTCCGCCAATACGCGGCTGCACTACATCACCAACAGTAATCATATTGTCCTCCTTATTTCCTGGTCATTAAACCTTAGCGCGAACTGCCCACAAGGTACAGTTGGGCCGGATGATGACTGCTATTGATGAAATGTCGTTTTGCGTAAAAGAGGGTAAAAGCGCAAGGCTCGGCTGGCGGTGTTCCGTAAAGTGGCTAAGCTTTTACATTAAATTCCTTTTTTAACAATCACCTGCATTTTTATCGCAATGGAGAAGTTATGGGTTTCTGGCGTATTATTTTTACGATTATTCTTCCCCCGCTGGGCGTACTCATTGGTAAAGGCTTTGGCTGGGCTTTCATTCTCAACGTGATTCTGACGTTGCTTGGCTATTTCCCAGGCCTGATTCACGCTTTTTGGGTTCAGTCACGTGACTAAGAGGCGAAGGGCGAGAGCTTTCGCCCTCATGTTTTTATAACTGATTGTTAACCTGATATTTTCTCCGATTTTTTGTGCAAGTCCGTAAAGTTCTTCGCCATTGAGACGATAAAAAATACGTTTGGCATCAATTCTAAGGAGAAGATATGAGCATTAAGGATGTAAGTTCGGCTGCCTCGTTGAGGGACATGCCTGCCACTACCCGTTTGGAAACGGTGCATGCCGTGACGGGGAAAAACGTTGATCCCGTTGATTCCGTTGAGGTCAGTCTGTCGCCGGAAGCGATGGCGCAAGCAAGGGATAACTTAACGCCGCCGACTCAGGAGGAGATAGACGCGAGCGCTCGCGAAGCGCTCAACCTGCGTAACCAGGCGATAGCGCGAATGCCAACGGGACCAAGCCTTGCCAGTGATTTCTATTCCGATCCCGCCACCGCTAATGACGCGGTCAGTTTTCAGGCCTTTTTCCAGAACGCCACGGTTAACGCCGATGAGATGGCTGACGCACTGCATAAAGCCCTGACATCCCCAACCCAAAACGGGGATTACACCACCAATGCGATGGATCTGGCCTTAACACAAGCCAAGCTGAACCTGGTGGTACAGAAATATGTGACGACGGATTACCAGACTGAGGCCAGCGCATTTGTCGCCCAGTTTATTAGTGATAAATCTTCACAGGCCGATCAGATGACCAAAGTGGTCCTGACTCAGGCGAGCAGACTGGCGGAAAGCCTGGGGGATCGCGACCAGGCACAGCATCATCAGGATGCCCTCGCACAACTGGCCGAAGGAACGCACTCTTCCCAGACAGTCCGCAATGCAATGCTGAGCCTCACCGCCAGCACCACAGACAGTGAGGCCTGGTTCTCTTCAATCAACAACTGGGTTGCGAAAAACCGCTCGATACCTTACATCCGTGAAATTGAGCAAGGCCATATCAGCGCACTACAGGAGCAGTGGCAGAGTTTTGTCACGGGCCTGAAAACGGATGTCTAATCCGCTGCCCCTCATTGACGGATGAGGGGCGATTAATATCCCACGGTATAGACGCGCCCTGTCTGCACGCCTTCAATACTGCGGCGATAAGCCAGCGCCACCCGCGCGGCTGGCACGCTCTCAAACCCCGGAAAGAAGGGGCCGTAGGCTTCTTGCGATTCGCTCAGCATAGTCGGGCTAACGACATTTATGCGCTGCCCGTGTTTCAGTTCGCACGCCGCTGCCTTCACAAAACCTTCCAGCGCGGCGTTGACCGTCGTGGCATTGACCCCTTGCGCGATGGGCTCCTGGCCAACAATCCCGCTGGTTAGCGTAATCGAGCCACCCTCGTTCAGGTAATGTTGCCCTGTCAACGCCAGACGTACCTGGCCGAGCAACTTATCCTGCAGGCCAATCGAAAAATCCCGGCTGGTCATTTTCTCCAGCGGCCCAAAGAAAAGGTTGCCGGTGGTGGCGACGATAGCATCGACTCTCCCCACATTTTCAAACAGTGCTGCCACGCTCTCATCGGACGTGATATCAACATGGAAATCACCGCTGGTGCGCCCCGCGCGGATAATGTCATGTTGACCCTGGCTCAGCTCCTGCTCAACCGCCCGACCTACGGTACCACTTGCGCCAATCAGTAGAATTTTCATCGTTATGCTCCTCTGTTGCAGTAGTGGCTATTCTTCTGCTAATTATTTATAAGATAAATGAGCTAAACGTTAATTGATTACTAACTGTGGGTTAGCAATATGGATAAGCTGCGCAGTATGGAAGTGTTCGTTACCGTTGCGGATTGCGGCAGTTTCACCCTGGCGGCAAGTCAATTGAATCTGTCGGCGGTGATGGTGGGGAAATACATCGGTGCGCTGGAGGAGCAGCTTGGCGCAAGGCTGGTGGAGCGCAATACCCGGCGACAAAGTCTGACGGATGCCGGGCGTGTCTATTATGAAGAGGCACGCCGGGTGCTCGAGCAGGTACATATGGCGGATACCTCCATTGAACGACTGCGCGATACTCCCGCCGGTACGTTGCGGGTAAGTGCCTCCACGACGTTTGGCGCCTGCGTGGTGGCTCCGCTGACTGCCGCCTTTCTTAATACGCATCCGCAGGTACGCGTCGAACTGGATCTGAGCAACCGACGGGTTGATCTGGTTGATGAAGGATTCGATCTGGCGATCCGCATTGGTGGGTTACACAACGATGACGTGGTTGCAAAGCCACTGTGCCTTTATCGCATGGTGATTTGTGCTTCACCCGATTACCTGGCGCGGCACGGTGAGCCACGTACGCCGGATGATTTACAGCATCATCGCTGCCTGTCGCATATGGTCTGGAACGCGAATAACGAATGGAAACTACCGGGAACGGAAGGCGACATGTCCTGGCGGCGAGACCCGGTATTTCGTTGTAATGACGGGCAGGCATTGCGCCTTGCCGCTGTTGCGGGAGCGGGGTTATTACTCCAGCCGGAGATCTTACTGACCGATGAACTGGCAAGCGGCAAACTGGTACGCGTGTTAACGGACTTTGCGCCACAGCCGCGCCAGGTGTGGCTGCTTTATCGCCAGCAGCGCCGTCCGTTACCTAAGCTCACTCGCTATGTTGCCCATTTGCTCGACCATATCAACGCGTGGGTTGCCCCTTCCTGAGAGTGACGGCACGCAATATAGAGGGCTCCAGCAGCCGGGCGACCGCAGCAAACACCGGCACCACCACGGAGTTACCAAACTGACGATAGGCCTGCGTGTCCGACACCGGAATGCGAAACGGTTTTTCGCCAGGTTTCTCAAAACCCATCAGGCGCGCGCATTCGCGTGGCGTTAGCCTGCGCGGACGACGCTGCTGGTTGGCGGCGTCGCTAAAGTTGCTTTCACCCAGCGCTTTATCCCAGCCGCGATCGACCAGAATTTCTGAGCCATCTTTGTGATAGCGGGCAGATAAGGTTCGTGCCACGCTGGCTGCATTCGTGGGATCAACCAGTCCAAATCCAAAACCGTTGCCTTTCGCCGCGTGCTTCTTCGCATAATGGAAAAGGTAATCCCACAGTTTGGGCGACAGCACATACTTCGCATCAACAGTGGGCTCAAGGAGCTCACCGAAGGTCGGTCTGCTGCGCGGATAGAAGCGGTCGATATTACGCAGGGTAAAATCTTGCTTTAGTTGTAAATCGCGGCGAAAACCCACCAGAACAATACGTTCGCGGTGCTGGGGCAGAAAGTGTTTGCCATCCACAATCTTCGGGTCGTCTTTACCGGTCGCTTCGGCGTCGGCCACGTCGTACCCCAGTTCATCAAGGGTATTCATGATCACGGTAAAGGTTTTCCCCTGATCGTGGCTTTTCAGGTTTTTGACATTTTCCAGCACAAAGATGGCCGGGCGTTTGGCTTTAATAATCCGCGCGACATCGAAAAAGAGCGTGCCTTGTGCTTCGCATTCAAAACCATGGGCGCGACCGAGGGCATTCTTTTTACTCACCCCGGCTAAACTGAACGGCTGGCACGGAAATCCTGCCAACAGGACGTCATGATCGGGGATCTGTTCGTCGATATGCGCATAGGCCTGCGCGTCGGTGACGTCCGGTTTACCGCTCAGCGTAACTTCGCGAATATCCTGATTAAAACGATGGCTGCTTTCGTCGTTGTACCAGTTAGCTTTATAAGTCCGCACCGCATTTTTGTTCCATTCACTGGTAAAGACACACTGTCCGCCAATGGCTTCAAAACCATTGCGGATACCGCCAATACCGGCGAACAAGTCGATAAAGCGGAATTGATAATGCGGATGGTGCGCAGGCGGCGAAGGAAGCATTTTGCGCAGTAAGGCTTCCTCGGCGGCGGTAAGTGGCGCAGGGGTGCCTTTGCCATTGACCCGCCGGTTTAATCTTTCACGACTCCATTCGTTTTGACCCAGTTTGCGTAACTGTTCCGCCACATACTTTTGTCCGTAGATTTCCAGTACCCGGCCCAGCAATGCGTTGTCGTCTTCTCGTTGCCGTTTGTCTTCTGCTTCGGCCTGGCGCTGAAGCTCCTGCGCGATTGAATCAAATTCCGACATGACGTCTCCTTGGGTTAATGCGTGAAAATATATCACTCATTTGACCCAGAGGAGAGTTTTACCTGCTGTTATCAGTGAATGTCGGGACGGTACGCAAAACCGCGTGCGCTCTGCGTGTTATCCAGCAAAGGGAACGGTATACGTCTAATGGTGGGGCAGCGACACCCATTTATAGCCCAACAGCATAGTACTCAGGATGATCGTTGCCGTGGCGCTGAGATGCATCAGAAAATCCAGCGCACTCACTTGGGTTGGGTGGCAAAGGGCCAGTAATGTCAGCGCCATGCAGGCGACGCCAGCCCCGGCGGCTGCCAGGCTGCGGGCGGGAAATAACGTGCGGGTACGGCGCAGATAACCAATCACGATCGCCATCATTGGCACGCTCACTACAACCATAAAGAGATAACAATTTGTTCCCACCTCGCTGCCTTGTACCGGGAGGTGGTGATGCAATTGCATATTGGCAAAGGAAATTGCGAGCCAGAGGCTAACCAGCGGCGTAAACCATTTCCAGCTCAGGGATTGCTGCCCGGCAATGCTCAGCAAAAAGGCGTTACGGATAGCCAGCGCGCCGGTAATAAAGGTCAGAAATAACTGCAAGATAACCCACGCGGCGCCTGTCTGAGACCAGTCGGTAAAAGTCCGGTGCACCAGTAAACTGGCCAGCGCCCCACAGGGCAATGCCATCACGATCCACGCTACAACCCGCCATCCGGGCTGCCACGGACGTTTTACGGGCTCGATAGTGCGACTTAACTGCTCAATAAAAAGATCATGATCGGCCATGATGCGCTCCTAACCGACGAAGGTTACTTAATGCGCGATGCAGCAGAGACTTAACGGCCGCCACCGTCAGGTTATTGTGCGTCGCGGTTTCTGAAAGGGTCATTTCGTGCAGGTGAACATGTTCAATTACCTGCCGCTGGCGCGCCGGAAGCTGGTTTAACAGCATGGCGAGTTCTTCCCTGGACTGGTGTTGTTCAACGCTGGCGGCCAGATAACGGTCTTCGCTTGCGTACTCAGACGCCTCGCTGTCGTCTTGCTCGCGCTGGCGATGACGGCCACGACGGCGCAGCGCATCAACCGAACGGGCATGGGCAATCGCCATCAGCCACGGCAAAAAAGGCGAAGCGGGATCGTAGGTGTGACGTACCCTGTGCACGGTCAGCAGCACATCCTGAATGACATCTTCAACCAGCATGTCATCGTCAACCTGCTTACGTACCAGCGAGCGAATAACCGGTACCAGCGCCTTTAGCAACTGCGTGTAGGCCGCCTGATCGCCGGCCTGGGTAAGTGCCATCAATTGTGGCCATTGCTCACGTGTTGCCTCATATTTTTCCATATCCCGCCTTATTTACGGCTTCATGTCTTTTTACCGCTGGCCTGTGTCAGGGCGTTGACCACTATCGACGGGGTGAGCACCTGCGGCAAAATTTTCGGTTCGCTGCCATCTGCCGGATAGACCACATACAGCGGCAGGCTGCCCTGACCCAGGGCGTTCATCGTGTCATCGATATCGGCATTAAATTTGGTTGAGTCGGCCACCATATAAAGTGTGCCCGTGCGCGCCAGCGCCTCTTTCACGGCCTGCGTAGACAGCGATGTCTTCTCGTTTACCTGACAAGTGATACACCAGGATGCGGTGAAATTGACGAAAATCGCTTTGCCGTGGCCACGATTATCCGCCACATTTTGCGGCGACCATTTTACCTCTTCGACATGTGCCGTCGTCTCAAGCGGGGCGCCATTTTTGATTACCGACGGCAGCGGAACAATGACTGCCAGAATCAGCGCAGCGGTGACTGCAAACAATGCGAGATGCCGCTTACCGGCAAAGCGCCGTTGCTGCGCCATACCATAGAGCCAGGCGGCGAAACTCAGCACTACAGCAGCCGCCAGAATCGCGGCGAGCGCGGTGGTTCCTGCCTGCTGAGCCAGCACCCATACCAGCCAGCCGAAGGCACCGAACATCGGAAACGCCAGGCCACGTTTTAGCGTATTCATCCAGGCACCGGGGCGCGGTAGCCATTTTCCCAACGCCGGGAAGAGGGAGATGAGAGTGAATGGCGCGGCGAAACCGAGTGCGAGTGCAAAGAAGATAACCAGCGCCACGGCAGGTGGTTGCACCAGCGCATAGCCAATAGCACCTGCCATAAACGGGGCGGCACAGGGGGTTGCCACAATGATCGACAGCGCCCCGGTTAGCGCCGCCCGGACAAACGCACCGCGCTCAACGGAAATTTCCCCGGCGCGCTGCATCGACAGACCCACTTCAAACACGCCAAGTAAATTCAGCGCAGCGCCCAGAATAACCAGTGCGAGGAAGGCAATCACCAGCGGCGACTGGAGCTGAAACCCCCAACCGACAGCGGTACCGCCCGCCCGCAGGGCTAACAAAACCGCGGCCAGTATCAGCATGGTAACAACCGTGCCGAGTAAGAAGCCAAGCCCTTCTTTGCGCGTCTGCACCGTACTGTGCGAATGGCGAACCAGCCCCAGCGCCTTAAGCGAGATTATCGGGAAAACGCAGGGCATAAAATTAAGGATAATGCCGCCTGCGAAGGCGGCCAGCATTGCGGTTAACATAGTGAGTCTCTGATGGCTAATGGGGTGGTTGACGTCCGCCTTTTACGAGTGCGAATTTGCGTACTGTTTCACCGCATCCATCGTTTTCTGGATATGCGTTTCCGGGTTTCTGTCAGTGTAGCTCAGCAGGATCTTACCGTCCGGCGCGATAACAAATGAGGTTCGGTCGGAAAGGGTTTTGCCATTCATCTGCATCAGCGTCTGGTACTCCGAGGCGACTTTTGCGCCTGGGTCAGCCGTGACGGTGAACTTATCGCGGCACTCCAGTTTAGAGAACTCATCCACCTGGTCCACATTACCTGCGGTCACGCCAATGACGGTCGCGCCCAGTTTTTTGAAGTCATCCGTGGCTTCGGCAAAGGCGTGGGCTTCGATGGTGCAGCCTTTACTGAATGCCGCCGGGAAGAAATAGAGCACGACCGGGCCTTTTTGTAGGGCCTGTTTCAGTGAGAACGTCAAAGGCTTGCCCGCAAGGGCGCCCTGCAATTGAAAATCGGGGGCCTGCGCACCGGTTGGCAATGCGGCCTGGGCATTGAACATCGGCATTGAGACGCTAAGCAGTACGGCAGAGGTAAGGCTCAAAAAGAGTTTTTTCATCGGTGTCATGTTGCGCTCCACGGGGTTAGGAAATTTAACGCTCATAGACAGTTCGCTGGATGTCGCGGGAAAGTTTCGCCTGGGGTAAAAAAATTTCCTCGCTGAAAAAGCGGTTTAACAGCAGGGCTATTTCACGATGCGATATGGGTAGCGAGGAACACTTTTGCGGCTGGTTGCCATTTTATCCTGCCTGGTTATTTGACAGTCGGGTGTCAGCATCGGCTTGATGCCGGGCCGTTGCGTTTCAAAAGTATATTCCACCGGGTATTAATTTTAATGGTCCGGCCTTTCGGGAACCGCCCCGGGATGTTATTGGCCCGGCTTGACCTGGTAACCTGAACATCTGTTTTTTCGGCTCTGCTGCTTATATTAGACGCTGGTTTTTTTATTGTAATAGAGAGTAAAGGATTACAGTTCGGCTAAACGGACTTGCCGTGACGGGGATATGAATATCAGGAGAGTGCGATAAAGCGTAGTAGTACAACGGAGAATATGGCGGTGTTTTTTAACTGACCGTCATGCGCTTAAGATTATTCTGTAGCTGATGGTCAATCATCTTATGTTATCGGCAGGGTGGGCGGGTTTCACTATATAAAGAGTTTCATAGCATTGCGGGGGAGCGTGCCTCCCCCCATAGCTGGATATTAGATTGCGAAATCTTCCAGTTTTTTCCCTTTCTCAAGCGCGGAGGTAATCGCTTTAGGCGTGCGGCCCTGGCCTGTCCAGGTTTTTTCGCTGCCGTCTTCGTCGATATATTTGTATTTCGCCGGGCGAGGCTCACGGGTCGATTTGGTTTTTGTCGCCTGTCCTTTTAAGGAGGAGATGAGCTCTGCCGGGTCAATGCCTTCCTCAAGAAGTTTCACACGAAACGCTTCGAGTTTTGCCTGTTTATCCTCGAGTTCCTTACGCTGAGAGGCTTCTTCTTCGCGGCGTTCTTCAACGATGACCGTGAACTTTTCGAGAATATCTTCAAGATATTCCAGGCTAACTTCACGCGTTTGAGCACGCAGTGTGCGAATGTTGTTTAAGGCTTTCAGTGCTTCTGACATTTGCAGATCCTTTTACTTGAATTTGGTGGTGTTTCGAATTGCTTCTTTACGAATGGTTCCTGGAAACCAAACGAGCGTATCACTTTTGTTTCTCGGGTGGACACAATATATATACCGCCGATGCAAAATAATTTATAGCAAATTATGAATGGAAATGTCTGTCTTTTAGTGTCATTACTCTTTTTTTTCTAAGTAGAGTATTTCGCTGCGCAGTTAAAAGCATAACCACTTCCCTCATCCTTACCAATTTCATGGGTAGTCATCGCTGAAAACCCCTTTCGCAACGGGTCTTTTTTCTTCTCAATACCCTTACTCCCGGTAATTGACCGTCACGCTTTGCTTATATCCGAAATAGAATGAGAAAGATTTGTGCGCTTTGTCGCGAATTCAAAATCATGCCGCACCGTTTGTCCAGGTCAGCCCGTTGCGTCGGGAAGGTGTGTTGTACTTGATAAGCGGCAAGCTAAGCGTGTGAAATAGCGCTTTAAGAAATACCAACTGCAGGTTGTCTTCTCTTCACGCTTTTTGCTAAGTGCATTTATCCAGCTCGACAAGAAGTCTGTTTAGCTCATATTGAATGTGCTTCCGACGCTGTTTTAATAGCAAGCGGGCCGGAACAACGCGATCAATAATGGTCGACTTCCTGGCCATGAACTTCATTGCGAGTCGGGTGACGTCTTCTTCTGTCCAGCCATCCATCACCGGCGTTGGGTTGTAAAGAAGATTTGCCTGGAGGGCAGGGGCAACTTCCTCATCCAGAATCAGGAAGATTTTTTCCCGGCTAAGCCCGGATTCCTTTAACATCTGAGCCATCCATTGATAGTCACAGTCCTGCAGTTCCCGACCGGTGAAAATTCCTGATAAGGCGTGCCAAACATTGATGCTGTTTGCTTGACCGATACCAGTCAGTTGAATGTTAGCGCCCCTGACGCTGAAAAATAATGTGATAAGAATTTTCCTGGATTGTAAACGAAAGCAAAAAATGCCTGCCAAATGCTCAATCACGGCAGTTAAAATGATTATGGGATATAAGAAAAGGAAAAGGCAAATGGTTGATATTACAGCAGATATGCTTTGGAATATAGCCAGGCATTACCGGCATATAGAAAGCCTGCTAAATTCACAGCATTACAATGTCCATGCCATAGCACCACATTTGAACCAATGGTTTACCGTTTATGGAATAAATACAGAACTAAGAGCTGCTCATTTTATAGCGCAAGCTTGTGTCGAAACTGCAAACTTTTCTAGATTAACTGAGGTACCAAGAGATGGTGGCAGAGAATATGATGCAGGAACACGGATAGGACGTAATTTAGGTAATACAGAAGTGGGTGATGGTCCAAAATTTATAGGTCGTGGGTTATTACATCTGACAGGCAGAGAAAACTATACGAATTTCGGAAGCCAGTTTGAGAAAGATTACGTAACCGATCCCACTATAGTTGCAAGGAACCCCTATGTTGCCGTTAAGGCAGCTTGTTATTATTGGGATCTTAGGCATGTTAATGCAGCAGCAGACAGGGATGACGTAAATAAAGTAACCCTTCTCGTGAACGGTGGCTACAATGGTCTCGAAGAAAGGAAAGGGGCGTTGATAAGAGCAAAGAGGGAGTTTGGAATAATATGAAAGTATCAACTGGTATTCTAACAGTGTTATTTTTTTCTATGACTTTTTCGTCTTTGGCTGCTGTGAAAACTTCTGAGTTAACTTGTAAAGCTCAGGCAATAACAGAAGCAAATAAACTTCTGGCTTTTTATCGGGACAGCGATGATAGGGCTGAGGTTGATAAAGACGTAACTGCATTAGCGAAGATGCAAAATCCGGAAAATAAATCTCAATATTTTGATGTATTGCAGGCCTGGGGTTATATCTACAAAGGTAAGTATCGGATGAGATTCATCTTCCTCAATGACTGTACTCTCATGGGGGAAGAAATTTTAGAGTATGCTAATCCTTAGTATCTCTCTGATTTTTCTATATAAATAGGGGCGGCATTTTTGCCGCTCCCCACGATGAATTGAGTATTCAATGATTATCATCCGTCATTTCCGGTTTTTTAGGATGCTGTGCTAACAAATGTTTGTACCGTTTAGGGATTATGCTCGATAAATTGATTTCATTAAGAAAAAGCTGTTCTAATGAAAATCTCGCAACATCAAGAACAATATTTTTATTCATGTTTTGTTGCGTCGTTTTTTATACCTTCCATTAAAATGCTTTGCTCATGATAATAATCCATAATAAGAGTAATGTCTTCCTTGCCGAGTTTAATTAATTCGTTGAAATAGGCTTTGTATACTTCATTGGTTTGGTTAGATGCTATTTTTAAGCGGGCACCTCCGAGAACGTTTAGATTAATGGCGAATGGTTCACTTGTTATATGCTCTGCGTTTTTGTCATAACCTATTATGATGAAGCCCGCAGACATGATTGCCGCCGCCATGAAAGCGACAGCAGAGAAGCAGAGGAAGGAGAATGAACAGCGCGTGGCCGTTGCCCTGGAGGCGTTCACACAGGCCCGTGACGCCCACACGGCCAGCATGAAAAAACTGTATGACACCGAAGCGGCCATTTGCCGCAGTGAACAGGAACGGCAGGCCGCGCTGGATGAAAGCGCGGAAGCAGAGCAGAGCTGGCGTAGCCGGTTCCGCAGCCTGCGCGGTAACCTCACCCCGGAAATGAAAGCCGAACACTCACAGCGCGTTGCGAACCGCGAACTGGCGGAAGAGTTCACCGCTCTGATTGCCGAACTGGAAGACGATAAAGACAGTGCGATGCTCGGCGCATGCAGGTCAGCACGTCAGTACACAGAACGGCATTCACCACGTATGCCGACGGTGAATGGGCCTGTGCCCTGACCGACATTGACCCGGCACTGATACGCGCTTTTGTGCTGCGCATCCGTTCGCTGGAGTTAAGCGGCAGTGAATCAGCATATGCCACTGCGGCCCGTGAACTTGCGGACAGCCTGGGGACAATGAAGGCTGTTCACGAGTTTGATATGGCACAGGAGCCGGTATTGTCCGTCACCGGTCTGAACCGCCCGGCACTGACGGGGTTGGATATGAAGCTCTATAACAGCCCGGCCAGACGTACGCAACTCGCTCAGGCACTGGCCGCAAAAAAAGCCGCTAACGGGACGGGGGTATAAATCATGTTTCACTGCCCGTTCTGCAAACACGCCGCCCATTCGCGCACAAGCAGCTACCTGTCGGAAAACATCAAGCGCCGCTATCACCAGTGCCGGAATATTGAATGCTCGGCCACGTTCCGTACCACCGAATCGGTTGACGGGGTGATACGTGCCGGGGTGCTTGTGCCGTCCCCGGAGCCGGACAGTCCACCGGCACCGTAAATACACCCTCTCATACACTGTTAAAGACCACGGGAGAGAACACCGTTGACCATACTCACACCACAGCAGGCCTTTGACATCTGTCAGGCCGATAAAACCGCCTGGCTTAACCTGAAAACGGAACGGGAAAAGGCAGAGCAGGCACTGAACTACCACCTTTCCGGGGACAGTGAAAACTGCCCGGTCAGGGTGGCGGCACTGCGCGGGCGCATTGAGGTAAAGAAATGGCAGATTAACCGGGCGGCTGGTCGCTATATCCGCTCGCATGAAACCTTACAGCACGTCAGCATGCAGAACGGCCTTGAGGGATTTATGCAGGAACACGGGGCCACACTGGCCGCCGTACTGGCCCCGGAATTAAAAGCGCTCAACGGCCAGCCGGACTTTATTAAACGTCGCGCCCTCGACCGCGCAACCACGTATATTCGTGATGCGCTGGCCGCGTGGCTGAATACCGGTCAGGAAATAAATTACTGTGCGCAGGATAATGACATTTTAATTGCCGCCGGACACAGGCCTGATGCGGCTTCGCGGGCAGATAATCAGGAAAAATATACGCCTGCACAGAACCAGATTTATGCGCGCCGGTGTGCAGACATGGCCGCGCAGCACTCCGCCTGAAAATCACCGAAAATCCCGCTATTTTTCCTGAAATTACGCCATGCATCCACAGGTTGCATGGTTTTGCATTTGTTTATTCATCTTTTTAACCCCTTCCCGCACCAGTCCCGGCGCGGCCTGAGTCGGTTCATGCGCCTGCATTAAAACTGCCCCGTTAAGCGGGCAGGCGAGGCGGGGAAAGCACTGCGCGCCAGCGGTAAAGTATTTATTTAATTCTGTTTAATTTCGCGGCCTGAGCTCGTCGCTGTGCTGTGCGTGTTCTCGGGAGTATTAATGGGTGAGGCGGCGATGTTCTAGGGCGTGACGGGCTTCTGAGGGTGTCTGTTGGGAGGTAAGAAAAAATTACCCAGAGGCGTTGAAAATCAGCTACTTTGGCGTTCATCGCTTGCTATTTTTCTGAGGTATTATTCGATCCTGTGGCAGCCTGAGCCTCGCAAAGTAACTGCATAAAAATTCACGCACGAGGCGTGCAGGCGATGCGGGTAAAGCCCTGTGCACGACGGGAAATGTTTTTCAACTTCAAAAAATAGGGATAATTATTGTTGCGCAATTCATAAGATCTTGTGATCACCTCACCTTTGCTATAGAAATAAGAATGTTCTTATTTCTATGATTATTGTAAGGGAGTGTTACATGAGATTTTCAGAGGCTTTTGGAGTTGAAGGTAGACAAGTAGCGTTAGATTTTTTGGATATTCCTCTACATACTGACTTAAGGTTTTTTTTAGATCCAACGTCTATAAAGGTTTTAAAATCCCAATGGGGTCAGGATTTAGTTTACGCGTTACAAGACTATTTTACAGAAATAATGGCGTCTATAAAAAATAATAATTTTAAAAAAGCTGTTTATTTATTGTCATCACTAAGAGAATCTAATGCCTTTCATTTAGGATATTCAACAAAAGAATCATCTGGGACTGCTCTTGGTGAAAAAACTGCTGAGGACATTTTGGATTCTCTAAAGGGTAGTAAAGCTGCAAAATCAGGAATATTAACTGATCTAGAAGATACTGCTCTGACTATTCCGGGTATTGGTTCTGACCGAATATCGGATTCCGTTTGTAATATTCTTAAAGGTTTTTTTATAGAATATACAAAGGATATTTGTATATTTTACGGTATTGAGACTAAAGAGGTTTCAGAAGTCAAAACGTGGGATAAGGTTAGTAGTAAATGGCATAAAAAGCGTTTTCATCTCCCTGTTTTTGAAGGCGAGGAGATTATTCTTATTCCTAAGATACTTGCACGTGAAGAGATAACTTATTCACATCGAGATTTATATCGCAGGCATATTATTCCAGAAATGAAAAAGGAATTGATAAGCTCTGGTTCAGCATTAGTGAAAGTGCTTAAAGGAGAGCGGATTGTTACCACGACAAGTATTATTGATGAGTATGGTCAGACTAAGGAATTTATCGAATCTCAGCTAGTAAAATATCCTAACACCTTGAAAGAATATAAAAAAGATCTGGAGATCAATCCTCCGAATCCTCTAGCGCATAGTGATTTTGATAAGGATGAAGATCCGGTAATTCTCCCCATAAAAGATTTACTTGAAAATATTGATTTAGCAATTAGAAATAACGACTTTAGTAATTACGCTAAAGCATACAAGAAAATATTGGTTTCAATCTTCTATCCTAGCTTGTTTTACCCTAAATTGATAAGTGAGGATGATCAGTGCTGTCTCTTTTCATTAACTAATGAGGCTAAGAAAGGTTTCTTTTTTGATTTTTCAGTTTACAACATTATTTCAGAGTTGATAGTTGTAAATGTCATTGACCCTCAGCAGAAATTGAACAAGGAACACATTGCTATTACCCTTAGAAAAATCGAAGAATGTAATTCGAAGATAGGTTTGATATTCTGCGAAAATCCTGTGGAGGAAAAGTATCTTGATAGAGTGAAAGAAATATCAAAAGAACTAGGTTTTTATATTTTCTTGATTAACCGAGATGCCTTAATGGAAATGATTAAAGAGTTTTCAAACATAGGTGAACAAACTTTTGACGTATTAAGGAGTATGTTTAAAACATACC
This sequence comes from Phytobacter sp. SCO41, assembly GCF_003073275.1. NCBI lineage: Bacteria > Pseudomonadati > Pseudomonadota > Gammaproteobacteria > Enterobacterales > Enterobacteriaceae > Phytobacter > Phytobacter sp. SCO41. Next base: position 1,260,955 of record NZ_CP027225.1, read on the forward strand.
CCGGTAAAGTATGATCTATTTTATTTTACAATGAATTGGTAGGGCAAACTTTACAGCCCCACCAATTCATTAACTCATGGCGTTGTTCTAAATAGGTAGAACGATTATATGCACGTCTTACTTCATTTTTATCTGAATGTGCTAATGCTGCTTCAATTACATCTGGGTTAAAACCATTTTCATTAAGAGCTGTACTCGCTATAGAACGTAGACCATGGGCAACAAGCTTACCTCCATAGCCAATGCGTTTTAAGGCAGCGTTTGCCGTTTGGCTGTTCATTGATTTTTTTGGGTCATTCCTGCTTGGAAAAACATACTCGCGATGAGCACTGATTGGTTTCATCACTTCTAGAATCTCTAACGCCTGTGCAGATAGAGGCACTATATGTTCACGCTTAGCTTTCATTCGTTCCGCTGGAATTGTCCAGAGTTTGGCATTGAGATCGATCTCTGCCCATCTAGCACCTGACGCCTCGGAAGGGCGCACAAGCGTCAGGAGTTGCCATTCAATTAGACACCGAGTCGGAACAGATAGATTTGACATGATGAGAGAACGCATCAGATTAGGCAATTCTTCTGGCCGAAGTGTCGGCATGGTTTGTTTTTTGGGTTTCTCAAATGCCATACCAATACCTGACGCTGGGTTGGCATCAATCAAGCCGGTGTTAACCGCATAAATCATTATCTCATTAATGCGTTGCACCAGTCGACGTACAGTCTCAAGCGCCCCACGAGCTTTGATTGGCTCAAGAGCTTCAACCAGTGTCCGGGCTTTGATTTGCTGAACAGGGATCTCACCGATGGCAGGGAATACATCTTTCTCCAGTGAACGCCAAATGTCTTTTGCGTAATCAGGGGTAACGCTTTTGCTTTTGAGCTGGAACCAGTTAGCGGCGACCGTTGAAAAAATACTGTCCAGAGCGATTTGCTGCTGTTCCTCTGCAACTTCGGCCTGAATTTGTGGGTCAATTCCGTTGGCTAACAAGGCAAGGTAATCCGCTCTTAACCCTCGGGCATCAGCAAGTGAAAGGGCGGGGAAAGCACCAAGCCCCATCATTGTCCGCTGTTTTGTCGCCGGACGTTGATAACGGAAACGCCAGAGCTTTTTCCCGCTGGTTTTCACTATCAGGAAAAGCCCATCACCATCGTGCAGCGTTAGATCCTTCTCTACCGCTTTCGCGCGCAGAACTTCGGTGTTGGTTAGGGGGCGAGTTGTCCGTGCCACTGTGGCCGCTCCTTCATGAATTGGTATACGCTTTTAGGTATACATCCTACCGTATACCAAAACGTATACCAATAAACACTGGATTTAGCCGGATGTTCTCGGACAACGACAGACACAAAAAAGCCCGCAGAGCTTGTGCTGTGCGGGCTTTCAGTACTTCACCGGACATATCCGGATCATCAATTGGTGGAGCTGGCGGGAGTTGAACCCGCGTCCGAAATTCCTACATCCTCGGTACTACATGCTTAGTCAGTCTTTACATTCGCCTGGCACCTGCGGACAGACACGCCACTACCAGACTAGCCTGATTAGTTTTAACGCTTCAACCCCAGGCAGGGCCTCCACGCGATCTCTTTTGGGTTTGACCTCTCTTTGATCCCCGTCTTAAGAGCGGAAGCTAGGGAGAGAGGGCTCAGAGCAGGTTATTAAGCTGCTAAAGCGTAGTTTTCGTCGTTTGCGACTATTTTTTGCGGCTTTTTACGAGGCAAACCGCCCCTCGGCATGCACCTTGGGTTTCGCAAATCCCGTCGAATCCAGAATCAGCCCCAAAAGTGTTGCGCTAAGTATAACAGATTTATGACGCAGCACACCAGTCCATATCGCTGTAATGCTTTTGCCAGAGCTGTCTGGCGAGAATATGAACAATAACCACTGATATCGTTACGAATAAAGATGATTAAGTTCAGAGAGAAAATTCAGAGAAACGATATGGGAAGAGAAGGGCATGACATACGAGGAATCTTGATGTTCAAACATTTCTCAACACCCAAAGTGAGAAATGCGCTGCGGGAAAGATGTGTTGCCCGGACACTCCCGCTGCGGAAGCATCCGGTGGGCGTTATTAGCGGCCTGCGTTTTTCATAATGCGGGCTTTATCCAGTTGCCATTCACGCTCTTTAAGATCGGAACGTTTATCGTGCTGTTTCTTACCTTTCGCAACGCCGATTTTGACTTTGCACCAGGCATTTTTCCAGTACAGCGAAAGCGCGACAACGGTATAACCTTCGCGGTTTACGCGACCATAGAGGCTATCCAGTTCACGTTGGTTGAGCAGCAACTTACGCGTACGGGTTGGATCGCAAACATAGTGGCTCGAAGCCACCGCCAGCGGGGTGAAGTTGGCACCGAACAGGTATGCTTCGCCATCTTTCAGAATCACATAACTGTCGCCGATGTTGGCTTTGCCCGCTCGCAGGGATTTGACTTCCCAGCCCTGCAGAGACAGACCCGCCTCAAACTCTTCTTCGATAAAATATTCATGGCGGGCGCGCTTATTCATCGCGATAGTGGCGGAACCGGGTTTGTGTACTTTTTTCTTCGTCATAAGTGTCGTGAAGCCATTGGTAATCTGATATCCAAAAAGACCTCATTGCATCCTGTGAGGTTCAACGCGTTATCTTAGCACGAGTTCCGGCGTAGCGTTTTCCTTTCATGTATGGGAAATGTTATTATTTGATGATTGTGCGATCGCAGGAAATGTTATGCCTCAGATTAGTCGCTCTGCACTGGTGCCTTACAGCGCGGAACAAATGTATGAATTGGTTAACGATGTGAAATCTTACCCGCAGTTTCTGCCGGGGTGCACGGGTAGCCGCGTGCTGGAGTCCGGCCCTACGCAGATGACGGCGGCAGTGGATGTCTCGAAAGCGGGAATCAGCAAGACTTTCACAACGCGAAATACCTTAACGGCAAACCAAACCATTTTGATGCACCTTGTCGATGGTCCATTCAAGAGGTTGATGGGGGGCTGGAAGTTTACGCCGCTATCAGCGGATGCCTGCCGCATCGAGTTTAACCTTGATTTTGAATTTACCAATAAGCTGATTGAACTGGCGTTTGGTCGTATTTTCAAAGAGCTGGCCGCCAATATGGTAGATGCCTTTACCGTACGTGCGAAAGAGGTCTACAGTGCCGGGTAAGATTGCGGTGGAAGTGGCGTATGCGTTGCCGGAAAAGCAGTACCTGCAGCGGGTAAGCCTGGAAGAAGGGGCAACCATCGAACAGGCGATTGTTGCCTCTGGCCTGCTTGAGTTACGTACAGATATCGATCTCAGCCGCAACAAAGTGGGCATTTATAGTCGCCCGGCAAAACTGCAAGATGTTGTTGCTGATGGTGACCGTATCGAAATTTATCGCCCGCTGATTGCTGATCCGAAAGAATTGCGCAGGCAGCGCGCGGAGAGAGCGGCGAAGAAATAGATCTGTTCAGGCTTCGGCGAGCGTTTTTAACAGGCTGTTCAGCCTGGCGCTGGCATTCTTATACGGTGAGGCGCTGTTGAATTGAATCATACGTCCTCGCGTCCATTTTCCGTACCAGAGTTGATGGTACAACTCATCGTCACTAAAGCCATTCACCAGTGATATCAGTTGCTGTTGATTCTCTTCCAGCATGGCAAGCAGCGTTGGCCATGACGTAATATGCTGGTAATCAGCGTAGTATTTTTGTGCAAGCTTCCCCAGTTCATTCCATTTAAAGCCTTTTGCCGGGAAGTCTACTTCTTCGCCTGCGGCTTCCTGTTGGTGCCAGTAAAGAACTTGCTCTCCCCAGCCAATCAGATAGCTGACAAGATTAGCAACGCTCATGCGGCTACCGGCCACGTGCCCTTCCAGGCATTGCTGATAAGCGATGTCCGCCGGAATGCGGATGAGTTTTTTGCGCAGGGCGCTTGCCGACTTTTCCATTGCTTCCAGTAAGGCAGTTTTGCTTTCTGGCACGGCCATCTTCTCTTCCCCTGAAATGAAAAATGGCGCCATTGGGCGCCATTTCTAATCCTGCGATTACTCTTTTGTCAGTGCGGGTTTGTTATCAATGTTGGTTAATACGCCGCTGCTGTTAAAGGTAAGAGTCAGCGTCTGCTGGGTCACACCTTCGTGCCCTGGCTGCTGACGGAATACGTAGAACCAGGTACTGCTTCCGAACGGATCGGTCATCATCGGCGTACCCAATGCGTATGCAACCTGCTGTTGCGTCATCCCTACGCGGATTTTAGAAACGTCATTCGGAGTCAGGTAGTTCCCCTGATTGATATCAGGACGGTAAACCACTCGCTCCAGAGTGGAACAGCCTGCGGTCAACATCAGAAGAACCGCTGCGGCAGCAGTCAGCATTTTACAGCGCATAGTGATTTGATTCCTTTTCGGGCCCGAACAGTACGTGGCTCATTTGTAATGTGCCGATAATAATAGACCTTTAGCCAGTTTAAAACCTTTGCTACCTGGTCTGACGGCGAATTTATCGTGTACTGAGACCTTACTAATGGCAAAAAGTTTACGCAGCGAGTAGCTCTTTCGCATTTGCCAGTGTATTTCGGGTGACTTCACTACCGCCTAACAGCCGTGCCAGTTCCTGTAAACGTGCGCGTTTATCTAAAGGCAGCATATGTGTTTCGGTCATTGCGCCATCGGTCTCTTTGCTAACAAAGAAGTGATGGTGCCCACAGCCCGCAACCTGAGGCAGGTGAGTTACGCACATCACTTGGGTAGATTCGCCTAACTGGCGGAGAAGTTTGCCAACGACCGCTGCCGTTGGACCACTGATCCCTACATCCACTTCGTCGAAAATCAGCGCCGGGGTTTCCATCTTCCGGGCGGTGATGACCTGAATGGCTAATGCGATACGTGATAACTCACCGCCGGAAGCGACTTTAGAAATAGCCTGTAAGGGCTGGCCGGGGTTTGTTGTAACGCGGAACTCAATACGGTCTGCGCCATCTGCCGTGAGCGTGTGCTCATCAAAGCTGACGTCGATATCAAATACCCCATGGGGCATCGAGAGCATATGCATGCTGTCTGTAATTAATTGTCCCAGCTCTTGCGCGTAGTGTACCCGCTGCGTATGAAGCTGACGGGCTGCGTCCAGTGCCAGTTGGTGGTGCTTCGCCACCGCAAGCTTCAGGGTTTCCTGGGAGTCAGCCTGGTCATCAAGCTGTTGCTGTTCTTCCAGCAATGCCTGATGAAATTGCGGCAGTGCTTCCGGACTGACATGGTGTTTGCGTGCCAGCGAAATCTGTTTTGAAATACGCTGCTCAAGCTCATACAAGCGGTTCGGGTCGAGGTCCAGACGGTCACAGTAATGACGCAGTTCATCGCTGGCCTCGCTGACCTGAATTGCCGCTTCTTCAAGCATCGTGAGAACGCCGGACAGGCTGGCATCCATACCTGCCAGTTCGGTAACCATTTGGCGTGCGGTATAGAGCTGGCTTTGCAGATTGGCATCTTCGCCGTCGGCCAGCAAATTCAGCGCATGCTGACTGGTGCTAAGTAACTGACCGCTGTTGGCGAGGCGTTTGTACTCTTCATCGATCTGTTCAAATTCACCCGGCTGCGGGTTGAATTCGTTCAGCTCTTTCAATTGATAATGCAGCAGTTCGGCACGCGCGGTACGCTCCTGACTTTGCTGCTGATGCTGCGCCAGCTCGCGGCAGCTTGTATGCCACTGACGGTAATGTTCTGCCATCTGTTGAGTAAGTGCATACTCACCTGCGTAGCCATCCAGCAACGCTTTCTGATGCTCAGATTTTACGAGCAACTGGTGCGCGTGTTGGCCGTGGATTTGAATCAGCAACTGCCCCAACTCGCGCAATTGCGAAAGGGGAACTGCCGTGCCGTTGATAAAACCACGAGAGCGCCCGTCACTGCTGATAACGCGACGAAGTAAACACTCACGCCCGTCTTCAAGCTGGTTTTCTTCCAGCCAGCGCTGTGCCGCAGGCGTATCTTTCAGGGCGAAACGCGCGCACAGGTCAGCGCGTGCAGCACCCGCTCGCACCATGTCGGCATCGGCACGACCACCCAGGCAAAGCCCCAGCGCATCAATAGCGATGGATTTACCTGCGCCGGTCTCACCCGTGATAGCCGTCATTCCGCTATGGAAGTCGATCTCGAGTTCACGAACAATCGCAAAGTTGCTGATAGTCAGTTGTGCCAACATGGTTGCTTTCCTGTATGAATAACCATAACTGTGTTTAAATACAGTATAAACTGGTTTTATATACAGTAAAGCCCTGGGGCACGTTTTCAGAACAATTTTTTTGACCAGCCGAGTTTCGAGCTTAATGTATTGAAATAACTGTAGTCTTTAGGGTGTATCAGATTGAGATGGTAGTCGCAGCGTCGAATCAATACATCTTCGCCTTCCTGGATAGGCAACGCGATTTGGCTGTCGCAACTTACTTCCAGATCGCTGCGACGGTGTGAGAAACGCAGGCGAATGGTGCTGCTGCTGTTAATGACCAGCGGGCGTGCTGAGAGCGTATGCGGAAACATGGGCACCAGAGTGATGGCATCCAGTGAAGGGGTCAGGATTGGGCCGCCCGCTGAAAGCGAGTAGGCCGTGGAACCTGTCGGCGTGGAGATGATCAGGCCGTCTGAACGTTGGGAGAAGGCAAATACCTCATCAATATAAACTTCGAACTCAATCATATGGGCAACTTTGCCCGGATGGAGAACGACTTCATTGATGGCAGTGCTGATGCGCTTCTGGCAGTCCTGCTGGCAGACTTGTACTTCCAGCAAAAAACGCTTTTCCGCAATATAATAACCTTCCAGAACGTCAGCCAACTGCTGCTGGGCGTTGTCGGGGTCAAGGTCTGTCAGAAAGCCCAGATTGCCACGGTTGATGCCAATGACTTTAATATCGTAGCGCGCCAGCGTGCGTGCGGCGCCAAGCATATTACCGTCACCGCCGACGACAACCGCGAGATCCGCCTGCTGACCAATTTCGGCCAGCGTACCGGTACGCACGTTTTTAAGCTGTAACTCTTGTGCAATCTGCTGCTCGACAATGACGTCATACCCTTTTGTACACAGCCAGCGATAGAGCATTTCATGTGTGGTCAGCGCGGTGGGGTGACGTGGATGACCGACAATACCAATACACTTGAAATGATGAGCCATTTTCTGGTGGTCCTTGTGCCAAATGAATGATGACAATCTGTCGCGTTCCCTTGAAACCCGGAAACTGATCCCCATAATAAGCGAAGTTAGCGAGATGAATGCGAAAAAACGCGGAGAAATTCATGAGTAGTAAAGAACAGAAAACGCCTGACGGGCAAGCCCCGGAAGAAATTATCATGGATCAGCACGAAGATATTGAGGCGGTTGAACCAGACGCTTCTGCTGAGCAGGTGGATCCGCGCGATGAGAAGATTGCCAACCTCGAAGCGCAACTGATTGAAGCGCAGAACCGTGAGCGTGACGGTATTCTGCGTGTGAAAGCAGAAATGGAAAACCTGCGTCGTCGTACCGAGCTGGACGTTGAGAAGGCGCATAAATTTGCGCTGGAAAAATTTATCAACGAACTGCTGCCGGTAATTGATAGCCTGGATCGCGCACTGGAAGTTGCGGACAAGAACAATGCCGACATGTCCTCCATGGTCGAAGGTATTGAACTGACGCTGAAATCTATGCTGGATGTGGTGAAAAAATTCGGCGTGGAAGTCGTGGCCGATACCAACGTTCCGCTGGATCCGAATGTGCATCAGGCTATCGCGATGGTGGAGTCAGAAGAGGTGGCGCCGGGCAACGTGCTGGGCGTAATGCAAAAAGGCTTTACCCTCAATGGCCGTACGATTCGTGCCGCGATGGTGACGGTGGCAAAAGCGAAGGGTTAATTTTCCCCTCATGTTAACCCTCTCCCTGCCGGGAGAGGGTTATAAGCATTATTCCGCCACGCTGTCGCGAAGGGATTTGACCGGAATAACCCGCACCTGCTTAATCATATTGTCCTGCACATCGAGAATATCGATATCATAATGTTCAATGCGCACACGGGTGCCAGCGGCCGGGATCTCTTCCAGGGCTTCAAGTAACATTCCGTTAATTGTCCGGGCCTCTGCTTCCGGTAACTGCCAGTTAAATGCTTTATTCAACTCACGTACGTTGGCGCTGCCATCAATGATCACAGACCCGTCATTCTGCGGTGTTACTTCTTCAGCCAGTGACGGCGACATCGATGTCGTAAAGTCCCCAACAATCTCTTCAAGAATATCTTCAACCGTAATCAGCCCCTGAATATCGCCGTATTCGTCCACAACCAGGCCGACTTTCTTTTTATTGCGTTGGAATTTCACCAGTTGAATGCTGAGCGGCGTACCTTCCGGCACATAATAAATCTCATCAGCGGCGCGCAGCATGACCTCTTTGGTGAACTCTTTTTTCTCTGTCATCAGGCGGTAGGCTTCGCGCACGCGAAGCATGCTGATGGTATCGTCAAGAGAATCACGATAGAGCACGATGCGACCATGCGGCGAATGGGTAAGCTGGCGCACGATCGACTTCCAGTCGTCGTTGATATCGATACCGACAATTTCGCTACGCGGCACCATGATGTCATTGACGCTTACTTTTTCCAGATCCAGTATCGACAACAGCATGTCCTGGTTGCGTCGGGAGATCTGGGAGCGGGATTCGTTCACGATGGTACGCAACTCCTCCTTACTGAGGGCCCCGCTGATAACGACATCAGCTTTGATTCCCACCATCCTCATCAGAATCCGCGTCACACCATTAAGCAGCCAGACCAACGGCATCATAATGATTTGCAGCGGTACTAACAGAACGCTACTGGGAAAAGCGACTTTTTCGGGATAAAGAGCGGCGATGGTTTTTGGCAGGACTTCGGCAAATACCAGCACGACAAAGGTCAGCACACCGGTTGCAATTGCCACGCCAGCGTTACCGTATAAACGCATACCAACAATAGTCCCCAGCGCAGAGGCGAGGATGTTGACGAGGTTATTGCCAATCAATACCAGGCTGATGAGTCGGTCAGGTTTACGCAGCAGTTTTTCGACGCGCTTAGCGCTTCGATGGCCCTGCTTTGCCAGATGACGCAGGCGATAACGGTTAACGGTCATCATACCGGTTTCAGAACCGGAGAAGTACGCCGAAATCACCACCATGATGATCAGGGTGACGATCAGCGTCGTGGTGGAAATGTGTTCCAGGGGGAACTCCTTATTAACTTAGGAAATGCTGCAGAACGCGGCTACCAAAATAGGCCAGCGTTAAAATGCCCGCGCCTGCGACGTTAAACCACACGACACGGCGCCCGCGCCATCCTTTATGGTAATGGCCCCACAGCAAGACGATATAGACGAACCAGGCGATGATCGACAGGACAGCTTTGTCGATATTCTCCATGCTGAACAGGTTCTTGAGGAAGAAGAGACCTGTACAGAGCGTTAAAGTCAGCAGAACCACGCCAATCTGCGTGATATGAAACATTTTGCGCTCAATACTCATTAACGGCGGCATTTCACTGCTGAATGCCAGTCGTTTATTCTTCAGTTGGTAGTCAATCCACGCCAGTTGCAGCGCATACATCGCCGCGATAATCAGCGTGGCATAGGAGAAGAGTGAAAGCCCAATATGAACCATCATACCAGGCGTGGTTTCGAGATGCGTGATGTACTCGTTCGGCACAAAAATAGCGAAGGCGAGGTTGATCAGCGCAAAGGTATAAACAATGGGCAACAGCAGCCAGCCACGATTTTTCGACGCCACAATGGTCATGACCGTACAGATCATCAAACTGACCAGCGAACCGACGTTTAATAAGCTTAGGTTTTGCCCACCATCGTCCGGGAAAATCCGCTCTTTAAGCGCGAAGCCGTGAAACATCAGCGCGACAACCGCTGATAAAATCGCCATGCGGCGCCAGCCGCTGTTTTTCTGCAGCAAACCGGGAACGATCAGTGCGAGGCTGATGGAATAAGCGGCAAGAGAAATTAAGGCGAACACGGGCATAGTGACGTCGACAGTTGACCTGAGAAGAAAGAGAAGCAGTATAACGTTACGTGACTCTGGCTCCAACCGTTGCATCACATACATCACGAATGTCTTCATGTTATACTGACGCAAATTTCTGTTATGCGTCGCCCTGGCGGCCCATCGTTTTACCTCAGGCGAGAGACAATGTTTGATAATTTAACCGATCGTTTGTCGCGCACCCTGCGCAATATCAGTGGTCGTGGACGCCTCACTGAAGACAACATTAAAGACACGCTACGCGAAGTGCGTATGGCGCTGCTGGAAGCGGACGTCGCCTTGCCGGTCGTGCGTGATTTCATCAACCGCGTAAAAGAAAAAGCGGTTGGTCATGAAGTGAATAAGAGCCTGACCCCGGGTCAGGAGTTCGTCAAAATCGTGCGCAACGAACTGGTTGCGGCGATGGGCGAAGAGAACCAGAGCCTTAACCTGGCCGCTCAGCCGCCAGCCGTTGTATTGATGGCGGGTTTGCAGGGGGCTGGTAAAACTACCAGCGTAGGTAAACTGGGTAAGTTCTTGCGTGAAAAACACAAGAAGAAGGTAATGGTAGTTTCCGCGGACGTTTATCGCCCGGCGGCGATCAAACAACTGGAAACCCTTGCGCAACAGGTGGAAGTCGACTTCTTCCCCTCTGATGTCGCGCAAAAGCCGGTGGATATCGTTAATGCGGCGCTGAAAGAAGCGAAGCTTAAGTTCTACGACGTGCTGCTGGTGGATACCGCCGGTCGTCTGCACGTTGACGAAGCGATGATGGATGAAATCAAACAGGTTCATGCCGCGATTAACCCGGTAGAAACCCTGTTTGTTGTTGATGCGATGACCGGTCAGGATGCGGCGAATACCGCGAAAGCGTTTAACGAAGCGCTACCGCTGACGGGTGTTGTATTGACCAAAGTGGACGGTGACGCCCGTGGCGGTGCGGCGCTCTCCATTCGCAATATCACTGGCAAACCGATTAAGTTCCTCGGTGTCGGCGAGAAGACCGAAGCACTGGAGCCGTTCCATCCGGACCGTATTGCTTCGCGTATCCTTGGCATGGGTGACGTCCTGTCGCTGATTGAAGATATCGAAAGCAAGGTCGACCGCGCTCAGGCTGAGAAACTGGCGTCCAAACTGAAAAAAGGTGACGGTTTCGATCTGACCGACTTCCTGGAACAGCTGCGTCAGATGAAAAACATGGGCGGTATGGCGAGCCTGATGGGCAAGTTGCCGGGCATGGGGCAGATTCCGGACAACGTGAAAGCGCAGATGGATGACAAAGTCCTGGTGCGTATGGAAGCGATCATCAACTCAATGACCTTTAAAGAGCGTGCGAATCCTGAAATCATCAAAGGCTCTCGTAAGCGCCGTATTGCTGCAGGCTGCGGGATGCAGGTGCAGGATGTTAACCGCCTTCTGAAACAGTTCGACGACATGCAGCGCATGATGAAGAAAATGAAGAAGGGCGGTATGGCGAAGATGATGAGAAGTATGAAGGGGATGATGCCGCCGGGGTTCCCTGGCCGCTAAGACTAAATCGGCCTGGCTTATTGGCCATTTTTGTGCCGGGGTGTGCTCGCCATCCTTACGTACTGCGTGTACGCTCCGGTGGCTGCGCGCACGCCGGCACCAAACTGACTGCAATGCCGACGGCCTTGATATCACAGTTTCTAAACTGTTGATTGCAATTTCCCCAGAAATCAGTAAAATTTTCGGGCTTTTAATATGACACCGGGCTCCGTTCCTCGATGGGGCCCGGTTGTTTTATTCACACAAGAGGATGTTATGGTAACTATTCGTTTAGCACGTCACGGCGCTAAAAAGCGTCCGTTCTACCAGGTTGTTGTCACCGACAGCCGTAATGCACGCAACGGTCGCTTCATTGAGCGCGTTGGCTTCTTCAACCCGATCGCGTCTGAGAAAGAAGAAGGCACCCGCCTGGATCTGGATCGTATCGCTCACTGGGTTGGCCAGGGCGCTACCGTTTCTGATCGCGTAGCTACGCTGATCAAAGAAGTAAACAAAGCAGCTTAATCTGTCACGGTGGTCATGATGAGCAAGCAACACGCCGCGCAGAGCCCTGTTAATCCTATCGTTCTGGGTAAACTGGGATCTTCCTACGGTATCCGTGGTTGGCTCAGAGTGTTTTCTTCCACCGAAGACGCCGAAAGCATTTTTGACTATCAGCCCTGGTTTATTGAACGGGCGGGTCAGTGGCAGAGCATTGAGCTGGAAAGCTGGCGCTACCACAATCAGGACATTGTCATCAAACTGAAAGGTGTTGATGACAGAGATGCCGCGAATCTGCTGACCAATTGCGAAATTGTCGTAGATTCATCGCAGTTGCCGGAACTGGAAGAGGGTGACTACTACTGGAAAGACCTGATGGGCTGCCAGGTAGTGACCACCGAAGGTTATAGCCTCGGTAAAGTCATCGATATGATGGAAACCGGGTCAAATGACGTTCTCGTCATCAAGGCAAACCTGAAAGATGCATTTGGTATCAAGGAGCGGTTGGTTCCGTTCCTCGATGGGCAGGTTATCAAGAAAGTCGATCTCACTACTCAAACCATTGAAGTAGATTGGGATCCTGGTTTTTAAACCTCCGGATATACGGTAAAAGACGGCGCTATGTGGATTGGCATAATTAGCCTGTTTCCTGAAATGTTCCGCGCGATTACCGACTACGGGGTAACTGGCCGGGCAGTTAAAAATGGCCTGCTGAGCATCCAGAGCTGGAGTCCACGTGACTTTGCTCATGACCGGCACCGTACCGTGGACGATCGTCCTTACGGCGGCGGACCGGGGATGCTAATGATGGTGCAACCTTTGCGGGATGCCATTCATGCAGCAAAAGATGCGGCCGGTGAAGGCGCAAAAGTGATTTATCTGTCACCTCAGGGGCGTAAGCTTGATCAAGCGGGCGTCAGCGAACTGGCAACGAATCAGAAACTGATTCTGGTGTGCGGGCGCTACGAAGGGATAGATGAGCGCGTAATCCAAACCGAGATTGACGAAGAATGGTCTATCGGCGATTACGTTCTCAGCGGTGGTGAGTTACCAGCCATGACGCTGATTGATTCGGTCTCCCGGTTTATTCCGGGTGTTCTGGGACATGAAGCTTCGGCAACGGAAGATTCCTTTGCTGATGGATTACTGGACTGCCCACACTATACTCGACCTGAGCTGTTAGAAGGGATGGAAGTACCGCCAGTGTTACTGTCGGGAAATCATGCCGAGATACGTCGCTGGCGTTTGAAACAGTCGCTGGGCCGCACCTGGCTTAGAAGACCTGAACTTCTGGAAAACCTGGCTCTGACTGAAGAGCAAGCAAGGTTGCTGGCGGAGTTCAAAAAAGAACACGCATAACAGCAACATAAACATGATGGGACAGCGTAAGCCCCCAATATCAGTTTACCCAGGATAAGAGATTAAATTATGAGCAACATTATTAAGCAAATTGAACAAGAACAGATGAAGCAGGACGTACCTTCCTTCCGTCCGGGTGATACCGTGGAAGTGAAAGTATGGGTTGTTGAAGGTTCCAAAAAACGTCTGCAGGCATTCGAGGGCGTGGTTATCGCTATTCGTAACCGCGGTCTGCACTCTGCATTCACTGTTCGTAAAATTTCCAACGGCGAAGGCGTTGAGCGTGTCTTCCAGACTCACTCTCCGGTAGTTGACAGCATTGCTGTTAAACGTCGTGGTGCTGTACGTAAAGCTAAACTGTACTACCTGCGTGAGCGCACTGGTAAGTCTGCTCGTATCAAAGAGCGTCTTAACTAAGATTCGCTTTCGCGACATCCAAAGTTATTGTGTAAAAACAAGGGGTTGGCTTCGTGCTAGCCCCTTTTTTATTGCACAACGTCCACAAATTGCCCACACCGGGCGTGGACTGTGGACACTGTGGACGCCGGATACAGCCATAAAAAAACCCGCTTTCGCGGGGTTTCTTTCAGAATGCCATGTGTGTTTGTCCACCGGATTTCGGGTGGGGCGGTGCGGCTGTTATCAGTGCGGGCTTATTAATCGATCTGACAAATGTCTCATGCGTTACGAACGTGTGGCCGCATTCCACGTTCTGGCACTGGTTGTAACGCTCTTTCGTTTGGGTGGACACCTGAAACGAAGAGCGGGTGTGCGCGGCACTACCGCAGAGCGGGCAGTTCATCATAGCAGGCATCTCCATTTTGCATTTTTGAGAATATTACTCGTTAAACTTGCAAAGTTAAACCGCTTCGTTATTCCATATCCAAATCGGAAATTTTCACTTCCAGTTCTAGCGCTGTGGTAAAGCCGCTGTCATTAATCGTGTTAGTGACAGTTGTGATAATCCAATCGGCGGTATCAATGACCGGTTTGAACCCGGAAACTCTGACGGGCTGCTCTGGGAAAAGCTCTTCGCGACCCATAGCAAGGGTGATAGAAAATGATGCGACACCGCGCTGGATACGCGACCAGTGCTCTTTTGCTGCACGTTCCGCATTGCTCTTGTTGGCGTAAGTACGACTCAGGACCAGGACATTTTCATCACTGCCAACCAGATACTCACCCTGTTTAGCCTCAGGCGTTTTAGTTTTGGCCGTGGTCTTCCTCCGTCGACGGCGCTTAACCTTCACTGTCGGTTTCTTTTTGGCTTCCCTGGTATGAAGCCAGGATGCCACTACGCCCGTATAGGCGCTACGGTCGATAATGCTGAACCGGTGCTGATCACCAGAGTTGCGGGTGATGGTAGCGACCGGCAGTGCCTGACCGCTGGCAGACTTCCCCTGGCCCTGCCGGATGAACATCAGATTCCCGGATTTTACTGCTGCTATTGCCCCGTACATCTTCGCGAGGCGCGCCAGGAATGACCCGTCAGATTCATTTGTCTGGTCGATGTGATCCACTTCCTGTGCCGCCATATCCTTACCCACAGCGACTTTTAGCTTATGCCGGGCGGCTATCTCCTGCATAACCTGGCCTATTGTCGTTTTATGCCAGGATTTCTCCCGTTTGATATTGAGCGTCTGCCGGAAATCGGCACTGCGAGCGCGCACGCTGATGCGGTCCGGCGCTCCGAAGTGCTCGATCTCATCAACGGTAAAATCCCCTTTGACCTCCAGTGCCTGACCTTTCCAGCCCAAGGCCAGTGACAGTACTGCGCCACGAACCGGCATTTCCAGCAGGCCGTCGGCGTCGTCCAGCTCAATGTCCAGCAGGTCGGCTTCAAATCCGCGGTTGTCAGTGTGCGTCAGCGAGATCAGCCGGGGCGAGAGATCGGCGGTAATGTCTTTATTGCTGACCCGTATCCGATAATCTGGCACGACTTCAATTCCGGACAACATTGTCATTTCTGTCATTGCAGAAGACTCCCGACGCTATTTGTTACTGAACTTGCAGCGTTTTTGGCGGCACTTATAGCGTTATCCTTGAGTTCTGAAAGCTGCCCTGACAGGTCCCCGAGCATTTGTGTCAGTGATTCGTCCATCCGGGTTAGCTTGATGGTGAAATCTATTTTGCGCGGCGCACCGCTGCTGACCTGGTCGGTTTCTGTTTTGCCTATTTCGGAAATAACAAACATACCGTAAATCGTCCCGTCACCACGTATCAGCGGCCAGCCGCGCCCGGTTTCTGCCATTTGCTCCAGCACAAGCAAAGACAGCTTGCCACCAGTTACCGACGGCATCAGCACGCCGGACAGTGTGATGCTGTCGGAATCCGGCCCCAGGAATTGCATCGTCGGGCGCTTCCCCACTCGGTTGTTACTGGCGTGCCGCCATTGCTGTTGTTGCTGCAACTGCTGAAAGGGGATTGTTTTCAGCGTGAATACAAAGAACCCCAATACCATCATCATGAGAAATCTCCTGTATCGCTGTATCTGCCGCGACGTGCGGCTGCCTCTCTGCGTTGCGTGTCTTCCAGTTTTCGCAGTACCCGGTCAACCAGGTCATCTGCGTTTTCGCCGGGTAGTTGGTTAATATGGAAAACTGCCTGAACTGGCGCAGGCTGAATGAACCCGTTAGCCTGACTACCACCATGTGCTTGAGTCGCTTCCCGGTATTCACTGGCGGGCAAGCTGAACGGATGCAGCGGTTTAGCGGCGACGGGCTGCGCAAGGCTTCCCATCGCTAACATCGTTGCTGTAGCTAATGCCGCCGCACGGTTTCGCATACCTAATGAATCGTCGGACAGTGACTGCATCATGAGAGGTGCTGCGGTGCGGGTTTCTGCCTGGAGGCGAATTGGGGCCAGCATTCGCGCGGCGGTAAGCTGTGAGGCGTCGCCGTTGTTATAGGCGCTGGCCGCCGCAGCGGCTAATGCTGCTGTTTTGCGACGACTGGTAATATTGGCCGGGCCATTTACCAGCTCCGGGCCATACTCCCCGACGATGCCAACCTGACCAGAGGGAATAAAGCCGCCATTATCGTGCATTGGAATTTCATACGGCTGGTAGGTGTATTTCCCCGGTGTTGCTATCCCGTAATTACTGTAACCGCCAGGCGCTGGAATCGGAGAGGGGCCAGGCCTGGTGCTTTCATCCACTTTTGGCAGATTCGTTGATTTTTCCTGAACAATCCCCAGCTTTTCAAGCAGCCAGCTTATGCCCTCTTTGAGCGTGTCCAGCGGATGCATGACCATATTCAACCCGTCAGCCAGTGCCTGACCAAAAGCCCGGCCCATTGATGCGGCGTTGTTCAGCTCTTCTGCGGTGGATTTAACCGGCGTCAGTAAATCACGGAACCATCCGAATAGCGCCTGAACCTTGTCGCCTATCCACTGAAAGACAGGTCGGACAGGGGCAAATGCCTGTTCAATAGGCGCGGCAGCGGCTTTGAAACCCTCGACGACACCGGAGAGGAAAGCGCTGATTGGCTCCCAGTATTTCCAGACGACCAGCGCCACCGATGCAAGCGCGGCCACAACCAGCCCTATCGGGCTGAGCAGGATTCCTAGCACGGTTGAAATACCCATCAGTGCAATGCGCAATACTGTTATGGGGCCGGACGCCAGCACACTCAGAAGGCGGCCCAGAGAACTCAGCGGGTTGAGAAAAACACCCAGGACGGCAGACAGACCGGACATAGCCCCACGGAAAAGAGAAGCAGGCACGCCCGCAATCGCTGACAGGGCATTTCCGGTAACTCCGGCTGTGGCGCGCAACGCGGTCAGCGGTGCAGTCAGTAACCCGGTGCTACCCGACGCACCACGTAACCCAGTGCGTAACACTTTCAATGGCGCTGATCCCAGCCAGGACAGAATGTTTCCTGTTCGCTGTGCCGTCGCCGAGAGAACCGGCAGGGATTTGATACCGAGAATTTTCAGACTCAGCCGGGCCAGCGCCAGCGGGCCAAGTACGGCAGCAACTGCGATGCCGAACGTACCGAGTACCACAAACAGCGCCGCCACGGCAGCGGTGGCTTTCATGATTGCGCCAGCCAGTTCCGGGTTAGCTTCGATCCATCGTCGGACAGTACCGGTGACGGATTTCATCATTTGCATGATATCCATCAGTGGGCCGCGCAGCGTCTCGCCCAGGCTGCTCATTGTGTTTTGGGTGCCTGCCTTGACCAGCATCCATTGCGCTGAAAGTGAGTCTGCGTTGATGTCAGACTCTTTTTGCATCGACCCTTCGGAGGCTTTCCCTTTGACTAGACCAAGCTGCTTGTACAACTCGTCCATGTTGTTTGCCAGCTTGCCCGCAGCCGTACCGTACTCTTTACCAAATAGCTGCGTCAGCACGTTCATTTGTTTGTCTTCTGGCAACTTCTTAACCATTTCCATCACTTTAATAATCGTGCCCATGGCGTCGACTGTCATCGCTTTTTCTAACTTTTCGGGCTTCAACTTAAGCGCATCCATACCGTCCATAAACCGATTAGACTGCATGCTAGCAATGGACAATTCGCGCACCATGGCGTTTGCGGCTGTTGCAGCCACTTCCGGCGCGGCACCCAGGGTAAGGAACGTGGAACCGAGCGCAGCCGCTTTTCGAAAGTCGAGCTTGTCAGCCACGCCGCCCATGCGCTGCATGACTTCGATGATGTCGGCACCTTTGGACATGGCGTTATCGTCCAGGTAGTTGATCACGTCTCCGAGCTGCTCGATGTTTTTTATCGGAACTTTGTATAGGTTTGCGATTTTTCCGAGGTTTTCTGCCAACTGGTCTGCTGGTAACTCAAACGCGGTTGACGCTTTAGCAGACACCGAGGCGAAATTGAGCAAATCTGTTTTCAGCTCCTCCCACGTTTTGGCATCTTTACCGATCCCCATACGCGCCCCACCTTCAACGAGGGATGCATAGTCAATCGCGCCGTTTTGCATTGGCAGCTTTTCGGCTGCTGCCTTAATTTCCTTCTGCATTTCATAGAATTGCGCGGTGCGATTGCCTTTGTCGTCGCGCAAGCCGTTAACCTGCTTTGCCACTCCTTTCATGGCGTCTTCAAAGCTAGCGTATTCTTTCACAGCGGCGACGACCGGCGCGCCGATCCCCACGCCAGCCGCCGTAGTTGTAGCCGATGCCCCCGCGATGCGGTCCCTGACTTCCAGCGACTTGCTGTACTGGGAACGGGCATTTGATAACCGGCGCTGTTGTTCTCCGGCACGCTTAAGCCGCGTTTCCTGCTCTGCCAGCTCCGTGTTAAGCCTGGCCGTCTGCGTCCTGATTTGTTCCGTCGCCCCCGCTGCGTCTTTTGACGATATCCCCATGCGGTAGAGTTCGGCGCGGAGCGTGCCGAGCTGTTGTGTCTCTTTTTCCTGCTGGGTTTCCAGGCGTGAGACGGCGCGCCATTGGTCATCAACAGCTTTGGTCTGTTTCTTTGTCGGATTCTCCAGCCCGGAGAGTTCGCGCGTCATCATTTGCGCGCGCAGGCGGGCTTTTTCCAGTTCGGTATCAAGGCGACCAATCGACACAGTCAGCGTGCCGATACTGTTTAGTTTTGTTCCGGCGTCGTCGAGAGATTTCAGCGCATCGCGGGACGCTTTGACGGCGGCAGCCAGCTCTTTTGTGCTGGCGCGCGCCTCTTTGAAAGGGCGGGTCAGTTTATCGACCGCGCTTAAAACTACCTGCAACCGGAGATTCTTATCACTCATCTGATGCCCCGCTACGTAAAATCGCCTTATGCCGCCACTCCAGCAACTCGGTGAGTGACATCTCGTCCGTAACGGGTGGCGTCCAGTGAAAGATGGTGGCGATGTCTGCCACCAGGTCTTCTACCGTCAGGCTGTCGGGGAATCGGCAATCACCGATTTCTTCAACAAAAAATAGACCACCTCAACGGACAGAGTGAGCAGATCTGCCGGGTCCATCTGATTGATTTCGGCGGGCGTCAGGGCAGGGGTTGTGACGCGAGGCAATACAACAGTCATTGCGTTTACATCCATATCCATCAATGCCTGTAAACGAGTACCTCGTAATGCGCCCGCCTGGGGTTTGCGGATCACTACGCTTTCGATAAGCTGATTACCGCGTTGGATAGGAGTGTCGAGTTCAACGTTTTTTTCAGTTGAAATAACAGTTACATCAGCAGTTTCGTTTTTCATTTTTTATTCCATTCAGAAAACAGAGAATATGCGGTGCGACTAAGCGCACCGGAATTATCAGAGGCCAAGCGCGCTACGATGCGCTTCCATCAGATCGATGCCATTAACGATTTCGACCATATTCAACACGTCCACCTCATAGCAAACCTCACCGTTAATGGTCAGTTTTGCGTATGTATTGACGCTGGATACCTTCGTCGTGTTGCTTTCGCCGGTTTTCAATTCGCCACCGTCGATCTCTTTATGACGACCACGCACGACTAACTCCACGGCCTGTACTTCGGCGGTATCGTCACGCTGGATGGACCCGGTAAAGCGCAACTGAATACCGTCTGCTGTCGCTGTGCCCATTTGCTTGAATAACAAAGCCTCCATGCCTCCGATAGAAAATTCAGTGTCCAGCGCGCCGTCATCCAGCCCCATGTCGATGTCGACCGCGCCAGGCATACCGCCGCCACGGTATTTCTCAAATTTGCGTGTAAACTTCGGCAGCGTTAACGACTCGACGATCCCCTGCCAGTTGTTGCCGTCGTTGAACAAATTCAGGTGTTTTAACTTGCGAGGTAATGCCATGTGCTTTCTCCTTACGCACTGACCTGGCTTGCGAAATCAACCAGGTACTGATCGGTGATACGCTGGCGCAACATCAGATTTTCCAGCGGCGGGACGGTGGTATAGTCATAGTCAATGGTGAGTTTGCCCGCCTTGAGTGTGTCTTTGTCGTTCACGGACTCATCCAGCCAGGCGTTAGCGCCGATGATGTAGCCCAGGCCCACGAGGCTGCGGAATTTCGCACGAATACCTTCAATGATGTCGCGGGCTAGAGACGGGTTCAGTGGTTTATCCACCGCCCACATATGCGCCTCTGCGATGGTGTCCGCAATCACCTGCGCGGTGCGGGTATAGTTTTCAAAGGCGAAGAGTGGATCATCACTCAGGCAGCGGGAACCCCAGAAGCGATAGCCGTCCTGACGGATCAGCGTGGTGATGTCGTTCTGGTTCAGCAGACCGGCATCCGTCGCCGGGTCCTGTAAATCCCAGAATACATCGGCGCTGATCCCGGTTACTCCGTTTACTGCGACATTGGACAGGCTCTTATGCCAGCCGGTGTCGTTATCGATTTTTGCCCGCATACCGAGTGCGCGGGCGGTAGCGTACGCCGTGGCGTCTGCCTGTGTTACCGTGTCGAAATTGATGAAATCAGGCCAGATCAGCATACCTTCGCGCTGTCCGAAGTTGGCACGGTATGCGATAACCTCCTCGACAGTTTTGCAACCATACGCAGAAAGGTAAGCAAAGCCGCGTAAGCTCTGTGCAACACTCAGCAGCTCTGTTGCAACAGCCTGGGTATCATGACCGGGGACGCCGAGAATACGCGGTTTCACCCCGCATTTGGCCTTTGCTGCCAGTAGCGCTTTCATGCCAGTACGTTTACCTTCGGCGGTCACACCACCGATGATATTCGCCGTGGTCTCGGCTTCGGTTTCACCCTGGGCAACTCGTACTACGACGGTCACGGGTTTGGTCTGATCGGCAATAGCATCCAGCGAGCGTGCCAACGTGCCAGATTCACCCGCTTTACCGCTGGCGGTCAGTACATCGGTGAGAAGTACCGGTGTGTTTAACGGAAATGTTGATGCATCGGCGTCGTCTGCTGTGCAGACCATACCGACAATTGCGGTACTGACTGTTGTAATTGAGCGGGTCCCGTCGTTGATTTCCTCAACGCGGACGCCGTGATGATAATCCTGAGCCATTTAGCGAATCTCCACATGTGGTGTGCTTCGCTATGTTGGAAGGTCCGCCTGAATTGCGCATCTGCGTGGCGTTGTGTCGGCTTTCGTACAATGGGAAACTGCAGCATTGTCATTTTTAGCCGTGGCGGCCAGCGTATCGAGCACCGTCACTTTTGACTATGCTGCAGGATGCGCCGAGCGATAAATGCGCCTATTTCCGTGAGATAAATGGCATCGCTGCGGCGTTTCAATATTTGCAAAAGAATTACAGTCCTACCGCGATGTTATTCCACTGGATATCTGAATGGTGCATCATATGCGGTGACGTACTCATGCAACTCTGGCGGGTATGTCACCGATGCCTTATTCCCCTCAACGGTAAAAGTATCCGCTCCCCAGATAACAGCTTTCCTCAAGAATGCTTCCACTTCCGGTGATACCTCTAATGCATCATCAGGACGATCCTGTTCAGATATATAAAAACCCACCGTCGTCGGGCTGAAATAGTTATTTCCCATAGTTAATACCCTATTGATTCAAAGTGCACAGTCGGAATTTCACCAAGATTTGGCGTCGTATACGCTACGGTAAATCTTGCCCTGGAGACATCAGTGCCTGAGTCGGTATCCCTGTGTGTTGAAATTGATTTTCCGGCCATGGTTGCCTGATTCGAATATGTGTAACTGGCTAATGTAGCTATCGTTGCTATCTGGGCATTAGGAAATAACCTCGGAAAGTTAACTCGATAATAGTGTGTGTAATATGTCACCCCTCCCAGAACCTGCGGGTTGAAGTTGCCTACTGGTGCCAAAGATAAAGTGCCTACTTGTCGAATCATTCCATTAGGGAGAATATCCCAGGCATTTTGCCCGTTTCGTGAAAAGTCAAAAGCTGACATGTCAGGGAGTTGATTTGCACCTGTGCCGACACCTCGTTTTGCAGCATCACCCAGGCCAAGATATGTAAGGAGCGCTGATATGGATTTCCCTGATAATGCGGTGAGGGTATTGTCCAATGGTTGTTTGCCTGCCAGCGCATTTGTAATTGTAGTCGCAAAGTGAGGGTCGTTACCCAGCGCTTCTGCCAGTTCATTCAGTGTGTCGAGCGCTGCTGGTGAACTGTTGACAAGCTGCGCGATGATGGTCCGGACAAATGCAGTGGTGGCAAGCTGGGTACTGTTGTTACTGGACTCTGGCGTCGGTGCTGTCGGGATGCCGGTAAAGGTGGGTGATGCTTTGCGTGCATATTGAGTGTGTGGGTCTGGTGCAGCAATGTGTTTAGACATCAGGTCATCGACATAGACTTTCACTACAATAATCTGGTCATCAACATATTGGCGGGTAGCCAATACTACGGACGGGTCTATTTTCAGTGTCACAGCGTCAGTACTGCTGACGATCAGCACCATGCGTATAACCTGTGTACGGCCTGACCCCTCAGAAAGCACTGGCTTGTATGTTTCCGCGCAGTTAGCAACTGCGATAAGTTCTCCCGCGTCGTCATACAGACCAATTTCACGTATCCAGAAGCCACCCTCATCTTCCGGGATAATCTGCTCTGCAATAATCTGGCTACTGTTCAATGGGTCGATACTCAGTGAGTTAACCACAGCACGACGGCGCTCATTGACCAGTTTTGTCTGTGATGAAGACGGGACCGGTAGAAAACCGCCGCCGTCACCTATCGCCATCTGGGTGATTTTTACCTGTGTCCCCAGCGCTGTAGCCTGCGCAATTTTTACCGCGCCGCGCTCGGTTAACAGTGCGAAATATTTAGACGCCATTTTGTACCCTCATCGTATCGATTGTGTGGATAGCCGCGCCTGTCCATGGCGTACCGCCGACCTGAATTGTTTCCGGCATGTAGGGGTAAACCGTCAACGTTTCGCCGGTGTAGCACCCAACCCCTGTGTTTATTTTCCCCTGGCTTTGCAGATTTATACTCATACCCAGCATGTGCCGGGAGCATGGCTTTGCATCACTGATCAACCGTTCCAGTTCGGCATACGTTTCTTCTGAAATACCCTGCTCCTGAACACCGATATCCAGCCTGAACGTGCCAGGCGGGTCGCCGTTCTGCCACCATTCAATTACTCGGATCAGGAAGCCAAATGGCTGAACCACACGGCGGATAGCGCTGATGGTGCCTTTGTGCTGATGAATATAGAAAGCATCCTGAATAACCTGGCGTTTTAAACTTTCTGACCAGCTCTCATCCCAGCGATCAACCGAAAACGCCCAGGCAAGATAGGGCAAAAAGCTGGCGGGGCAGGCTGCCGGGTTCCACAGATCACGTAACGGGACATCCAGCCCGCTGATACCACTGCATACCTGTGCTAAGCGGCGCTCAAGCGCGCTGGAGCCGGTGGGTAACAAACTGTTATTCATCTGTGCCCCCGCCTGTTACCGACCAGTCTGTACACCATGACGCCTGCGTTTTATCCAGCACCACGTCGGCGGCTGGAAAAGTCAGTTCGACGCGCTGCACTCCCTCAACGTGTAACGCTGCGTAAATTGCTGAACGTCGGATATCGCGCCCCAGTCGCTGCACACTGGCTATATAGCTTTGGAGCCTGGTTTTTGCGGCGGCAATGATGGGTTCAGCTTCTGGCCCAGGGTAGAAGTAAAGCGTGGCTGCAATTTTATAGGGCACGATTTGCGCGGCCTGGACTAAGAGACGATCAGCAACCGGCCTGATAGTCTCGTCATTCAAAGCTGTTGCAACAGCATCGACGAGATCAGCGGGTGGCGTTCCGTCACCATCGCGACCCAGTACGGTTACAACAACCTGCGCAGGTGCTGGGCTTGTTGCTGTTACGTCTGCAACGCGTCCATCGGCGCTACGTGCATGAAACTCGTAAGCTGCGGTTGGTCCGGCAACTGAAAGCCCTTCAAATGCGGATTGCACGCGAGCGCGCAGATCATCATCAGCCTCCATCACTGCATCGACCGGCGGTACTGCCGCTGTATCGGCTGGCGTAACTGTCAATCGTTCAACGTTGAACAGGGCGCCGAGCTGGTCAAGGTCTGTATTCAGTGCATAGGCCAGCATGACCGCCTGTGCCGCTTCGTTGATACGCTGTCGTAAAAGAATTTCACGGTAAGTGTTTTCCTGGAGGATTTTCACCATTGGTTCAGATTCCAGTGCCAACGCTCGTGTAACGGATTCCTGCTCATCTCGCGGATAGAGCGCGATGAGTTCCGCTTTACGCGCAGCCAGCAGGATTTCAAAATCCGGGACGTCGATGATCTCCGGTGCGGGCAACTGCGATAAATCTACTGTGCTCATCAGACCCCCACATCAACACTGACATTCAACGGCGAGCCGTCAGCGCGCCAGCCTGTTAACTCAATAACCATCTTTCCGTCTGCCGTGGTCTCGATAGAAATGCTGCTTAATGTGATGCGTGGCTCCCATCGATTCAGTGCGCTGTAAACTGCCGCATACACACGCAGTCGGTTTGCCGTGTTCTGGGGGGAATCAATGAGGGAAAAAAGTAAGGAGCCATACTCGCGGCGGTTGATGCGTGAACCTACCGGTGTAATGAGAATATCGCGCACAGACTGGCGAATGTGCTCCAGATCGGTGATAGCAGTGCCGCTTTGTTGGTTCATGCCGAGATACATCATGCCGGGCCACCTGTATTTGAACCACCGCTGCTTACTCCCCCGTGTTTATGGGTGTGAACAACGATGCCATTAGATGACATGTTGCCGCCGCTCTGCTCTACCGTGCCGTTAATGCTCGTTTTGGCTGCCGAAATTTTGAGATTTGTTGTTGTTATTTCGATACTGTCGGGGGCGTTAATAACCACACTTGACGCGGCTTTGATTAACCATTGACCCGTCTCAGGCTCATACTCAAGCCAGCCCCCATCAGGAAATGACATCACCATCGCCTCTTCCGATGTGGAAGGGGGAGGCGCGTCGTTGGAATAGATGCCCGGCAACACAAACGCCGTGGTGAGATCGCCGCCAATCGATAGCAAAAGTACCTGCTCGCCAACGGACGGTTTCCACCATGTGCGTGATTTACCCGCTCGCATAGTGAGCCAGTTCAGCCAGGTTGTTTCTAGATCGCCTGTCTGTACGCGGCATAACCATTCATCGGCGTCGACTTCTGTCACAACGCCGGTGCGTACGATATTGAGTAACAGGCGATATAACTCAGCCAGGGAGTTTTCAGAGTTCGGTTTCATAATGATGAGTATTCCAGTAGGCAGCAGGCGCGTTTAGTGCCTGCCGTTGTAGGAAGAACCACACAATTAACGAGAAAGGTGCTCAAGGATCAGATCGGTGATTAGTTCATTTGATACGTCTGAAATGCCAAGCAATTGACGGGTAGGGTAAGTGATTTCCGGGCCTTTTTTGCTTACCCGGTCGCGCAAACCGTAATGGTGGATGCGGGCTATACGACGGGCTTTCGCATCAAATTCAACACCGGCGGTGTTCCCAGTGATTTGAGTTTTCAGGTACCGCGTTGTGCGCATTTTTGAAAACATTTGTCTTTTGATTCGCCCTTTTTTCGCTCGTAGCTGGGGTTTTCTTGGCTCAAATGCGCTGCCGTCAGGGTTTTTCTGCTGTTGGATGTTTTTTTGCTGTTGCTGACGCAGCCGGGTTGCCACATCACGCAGGAGCTTGCGCCGCTGTTGTGCGGTCAACTTTTCCAACAGCGCATTAATCCAGGACTCGACATGGACGATATTATCCATGGTGATGATCCAGCCAGATTTCAGGCTCATCCGGTTCAGTGACTGCGGCAACGGTCGCTATGCCTCCACTTTCCGTAACAATGACACGCTCTGTAAGGGTAAGGTAAATCGCGATATCCACGAGATCATTACGCAGGATATCGACTTCAAAGCGGAAAATTTTTTCCCTGAGTTCCGGGTTATTCAGCGCATCAGGTTGGTGGTTGGACAACCAGTTGCAGACTACTGCCATCACGATATTTTGATCGCCGGCGTAATCAGTTATTACTACGTTTAAGGTGTAGCGATATTCCCAGCCGTTTGCGGGTACACCTGAGCTAACCACCGCTCCTTTATCAACATAAAGTTGCAGTGCATCAGGATTGCTTGCCAGATATTCAATGCCCTGGTTTAACGCCTGCCGCAGTGAATCGGGCTTGTTCATCGGTTTTCTCCTGACAGTCTACAATCATGTCCACTTTCGCAGCGCATAACGCCCAGTCTTTTTCAGCCTGGTCTTTGGCTGCTGCAAGCTCACCATTCGTTGCGGGATCACTGGCCTGTAGTACGCACCGCGTCACTTTCGGACAGGTACTGAAGGTAAGCGTCGGCCCCGACAATTGCCGGTCTGGTGTGCAACCGGATAATGTCAGCAGGCAAAGCAGAGCCAGCCCAGGCGCTATTTTCTGGTTTATCATTGATGACCTTCTTGACGTTGGCTGCGCGAAGATTTGATGCGGATTCGATACCGGATGACTTTTGCTGTAACCCGACCTGGTATGCGTCATTCATACGGTTCAACATATTGGTAGCGATGAGCTGACTGTTTGCACGTGACAAGTCGGCCTCTTTAGTCGCAATTGTTTGCTCTTTTTCGCCAATGGTTTCATGCGCCCGGAGAAGCTGCCAGCCCAAAAAAGCCGACAGCACAAGCAACATCGCCATAAAGCCAATCATGCCGCGTGATAACATCATTGGCCGACTCCCTTAATGCACCAGGCTAACTCACGCGCGCGGCGCTTTTCCAGTCCGGCACTTTTGACACCATCGATATAGACCCAGCGCGGCAATTGATTACAGGCCTGCCACCACTGCTGGCGTTTGAGAAATTCCACCATGGTTGACCGGCAGATTGTTCCGGTCCCGACATTGAAAGACAGACTGACCAGTGAGTCATAGACTGACTGCGGCATTTTGACCGGCGCACAGACAGCCAGACGACGTTCTACCAGCAATACATCAGTCACAAAATTATCGGCGGCCTGACGTTCGCTGACTGTCTGACCGGGCTTAACGCCTGCCGTATGTCCGATCCCGCTGGTCCATACTCCGGCACTGCATTTGTAAGGGGTGAGCTGGCAACCTTCATAATCTGCAATGAGTCGCAAGCCTTCCGGTGAGGTTTGCAGTAACTGATATGAGGGGAGTGTTGCGGCAATTGTCAGGATCACCGCCGCGATACAGCGTTTAACGATTTGCACGCTCGTAGTCCTCCGCAGAGATTTTACCGGCGGCCAGGAGCTGAAAGGTTTTACGGCGGTAATACCAGTAAACAGCGAAGGTACATGCACCGATCAGCATTGCAAAAACAGAACTGAGGTCTTTCACAGAAAAATCGCCCAGCCATGCCAGAAAAACCGCGATTGCATAAGTGATTGCTGCGTTGATGCGTTCTGCGTTCATTCCACTACTCCCACAGCTTGATGGTCTGTGTGACCGTTGATGACGATGCCTGCTCAGGCAATTCAATTTCCAGACCATGCGGCAGCACTGGCCCCATATCGGCAAGGCCGGGGTTCGCGTTTAACACGATTTCCGTCATACCCTGTGTTTTGCCGTAGTAGCGCCAGCAAATGGCATCCACGGTGTCTGATTGCTGTGCCCGGACTTTCATCAAATCAGCTCTACTGTCATATGTGGCAGATCACGAAGCCGCGATAATGCCCAGCGCACGTCACGCCACACATCGCCGAGCGATGTTTCCAGCTCATCAGCCTTTTTGTTTCCTTCACCAGTTGAGTCAAAATCCCGGTAACGCTCGATCAGACTGGCTTTTGCCCAGCCAAAAACGGCGCAGCGGTAAAGCCGGACCCGTTCGCTTTCACCGTCGATCTTCTCGGCGGGAACCTGTTCCAGTGTCTCCAGTCCGCGTGCCATCTGTTTTTCGCGGAATGTGTACAGCTCGGCGTTGACCTCTGAAATTGCCGTCAACAGCGCAGAACGAAGCCGCTCAGGCGTAACTGTGCCGTCTGTTCTCATAGACGCCCGGTAATCTGCGGGTCGTATTTCAGGCCAAAAGAAGGTGTTTTTGATAACGTCCTGCGCGCTCTCTTTCGCCGGTTCTGGCGAAACGAATTTCATGTTCATTGTTTTCCCCGATAGTTGGGCGGTGGACGGGGTTTTGATGCGGCTGAAAGCCTGTCTCCACCCCGTGCCGCCCCGCGCGTGGGCACGATTCATTAACCCGTCACGGCTTTACGTAAACGGGCCTCAAGTTGTTTGATGTCAGTTTTTACGCCGATGTTGTTATCCAGTTGAACAGCCCGTTTGAGGTAATTCAGTGAAGCGACAGCCTGATCGTTGGCCCGTAAGGCATAGCCCATTGCTTTAAAAAGACGTGCGCGGGACTGGTCAGGCATATCTTCGTCATCAACCAGGTCAACAACCTGTGTCAGAATGGCAGCGCTGAATTCTTCATCTGCTGTGAAAGCGCGCATAGCAACGTCAGAGAATTCTTCGGCAATGGCGGTTCCGGTTGTTCGGTTGAAACGGTCCGGCATCACCCAGCCGTGCTTTACAGCGTGACGGGCGATATCGAGTGCGCCGGTATAATCCCCGGCGTCGATACGCCAGATCATAATGAACATCGCGACATCGTCCTGATTCGCTGAGTTTGCCTCAAGTAACCCGGCCACCCAGGCGGCATAGGCAGGAAGAAACTCACGTTTCAGTGCGGCTTTGCGTTCATTAGACTGCACGCCTTTAAGGCGCCGGCGATGCTCGGAGAGCTGCAATAACATCCGGTTATAGCCAGACAATGCCGCGGTGGCATTGCCGCCCTGTCGGGCGGCCTCCTGTGCCTGGATATACTGCGTATGCGTTCGAAACGGATTCATCGTTACGCCCCGGAACCCGCATTACCTGTCGATGCCTGACCGCTCAATACACCCTGAACCGCAGCAGAAACGATTTCCTGGATGTTTTCAGTTGTCAGCGGTACGCCGGAATTACCGTCGGCTTGTTCGGCCAGCATTTCGATATTCTCAATCAGGCACGCGCAGTCATAATCTTCAACAACATAGGCTTCATTGATGGATTCGAAATTCTCCACACGGTCACGTTTTGGATTATCGATAACCGAGCGACGGCGGGTTTCGGACTGCCAGTAAATGGAGAGGTTATCAAGGCGGGTGATCAGCATGGCATTGGCCGGGAAGAACGGCACCCGGACCGCAGGCAGATTGCCGATACGCTTCTGGCTGATAATAAGATCTGCTGCGAGTGATTCACTGTTAGGCTGGTCGCGGTTGACGATCGGGAAATATTTGTCAGCCAGCAGAGCGCGACCACAAATCACGACCAGTTCAGTATCTTCCTGATACCATGCAGCAATTTTTTCATTAACCGCACCCATTACCAACGCGTCGAGATTTTTGAAATCGCCTGCTTTGCCAACACGGATAACCTGTGAAATCACCTGGCCATCTTCACCGATAACTTTATCCAGTACCTGAACGGGTTTTTCCTGGCGAATTTTTTCAAGCCAGCCGATATTCACGTCCTGGAGTAAAGGATTCGCCACACGGTCAGAGGTTTTTTCACGCTTCACACCATTGAAACCGATCATGATGCGGTCAAGCGCCTGGCGCTGGATGATAGCGTCGCGGATGCGGGTCTGAAAATCCTGAAACTTAGCCCACAAATCCAGCTTCTGATACGGCAGGGCGGTATCAAAGTTGGTCTGTGTGCATTTGTAACCTTCGCCGTCAATGTAGGTTGGGTCGGTAGGCTCGCGGTCTTTCTGGGTGGTGTCAGTTGTTCCCGCGATAGTTGCGCCGATGCCGAGACCGAGACGTTCTCCGGATTGCTCATCCACTGGGATAATATTGATTTTTTGCAAGAAGCTGGAAGATTCCTGAATTTTGGTTTCCAGCGTCTGTGCCACTGATGGCGCGGCAGTGTATTTTTTCGCGACATCGTCGGCAGTAATACCATTCAGCTCTGCTAACTGCGTCAGATAGCCATTGAATTTAAAGCGGGTTT
Source organism: Phytobacter sp. SCO41 (assembly GCF_003073275.1). Classification (NCBI taxonomy): domain Bacteria; kingdom Pseudomonadati; phylum Pseudomonadota; class Gammaproteobacteria; order Enterobacterales; family Enterobacteriaceae; genus Phytobacter; species Phytobacter sp. SCO41. The sequence continues at coordinate 1,291,139 of NZ_CP027225.1, forward strand.
CTTTTTTCATTACGCTGTTGCTCCGTCAGCAGTTGGTCAGGTTTTCGTTGTGATTGCCGCTACCCGTTGCCTGCGGGCGAAAATCGCTTCGACTGTCCTGAATGGAAAGCTGGGTTTTCAGTTCGGTAAATTCTTTTGATAGCGTTTCAAGCTGCCGGGCATAGCCGATCTGTTTTTCACTTAGTGAGGTCACGCTTTCTGAAAGCGTCTGATGCTCCAACGCAACGACTTCAACTGCCTGGTGCACATCAGAAAAACGTTTATCGTCACTGGTCGTTTTTGCAGAAAACAGGCTTTTGATACGTTCCAGAATGCTGACTGAGTCGGTTACATCCTCAAACTCGATCACAGTTTCTTCTGCTGCGGTGAAGAGATTCCCTGTGTCGAGTTTGCGACGCGCCAGTGGGTTTACCGGTGCTGTTGCGCTGAACTGCAACATTTCCGTACCAAGACTTGCAGGATCATCAGTGACAGCCAGGCCAACCAGATAGGCTTTTCCGCTATCGGCGAAAGCAGGGTTTACCTCCATGGAGGTGAAAAGCTTTTGCCATTTGTCCGTGAGCGCTACGAGGTCATCTGTCGGAGATAACCATGCATAAAGCGCCATTTTCCCTTTCAGCGTACCTTCGGAAATTTCAGCAGCTTCGAGCTTGTCCACTTTCCCGTAGCGGCGAAATGGACTATCAGCGGTATAACCTTTGATGTGCTCCATATTGACCAGGGCGGTATATACCGTCGGGTCATAGGTTTCAGCCATCTGCGTTAACCAGTCGCGCTCAATAGTGCGCCCGTCAGTCGTGGCACCTTCTACCCCGACACGAAAACGCTTTGATTTTTTTGCCATCTCTCCGGCTCCGGTTGTTTCGTAACATGTTCAGAGCCTTATGTTTGCGGCGATGGGGCGTGATAAACAACGCGGGGCCATTGTGGGGAAAATGGCACAACTTAGCAGAGAGGTTAAGGAGAGCAGCGGGCCGTAGTCTTGCGGCATGAACCCGACACTAATCAATCCCGATCTCGACCCGCGAAAACAGGCCATGTTCCTGTATTTCAGCGGCATACGCATAGCCCGCATTGCTGAAATGCTGGGCGAGAAAGCCGCAACTGTTCACAGTTGGAAAAAGCGTGACAAATGGGCCGAGATCGGCCCGCTTGAACAAATGCAGCTCACAACGGCAGCGCGCTATTGCCAGTTGGTTATGAAGCAGCAGAAGGAGGGGCGCGACTACAAAGAGATTGATCTGCTTTCGCGACAGGCAGTACAGCAGGCAAGGATCGGGAAATTCAATAACGGCGGTAATGAAGCCGATCTGAATCCCAAAGTTGCCAACCGTAATAGCGGGCCGCGCAAAGCACCTGAGAAAAATGTCTTTACTGACGAGCAGATCGAACAACTCCATGAGATTTTCCAGGCTGGGATGTTCGAATACCAGAAGCACTGGTGGCGAGCTGGCGTTGAAAACCGTATCCGCAATCTGCTGAAATCCCGCCAGATAGGGGCGACTTACTATTTTGCTCGTGAGGCGTTAATTGACGCACTTACAACCGGGCGAAACCAGATTTTCCTTTCAGCAAGCAAGGCTCAGGCGCACGTCTTCAAACAGTACATTATTGAGTTTGCCAGAGAGGTTGATGTTGACCTGAAAGGCGACCCAATGACACTGCCCAATGGCGCGACATTGTATTTCCTTGGCACTAATGCCCGCACCGCGCAGAGTTATCACGGCAACCTTTACCTTGATGAATACTTCTGGATACCTAAATTTCAGGAGCTGCGTAAAGTCGCATCGGGTATGGCGCTACATAAAAAATGGCGTCAGACCTATTTTTCAACCCCTTCCAGCCTGACGCACAGCGCTTATCCGTTCTGGTCCGGTGCGTTGTTCAACAAGGGCCGCCCTAAAGCGGACCGCGTCGAATTTGACCTTTCACATACCCATCTTGCGGCTGGCGTTCGTTGCCCGGACGGGCAATATCGCCAGATTGTGACGATAGAGGATGCCGTAAACGGCGGATGTAACCTTTTTGACCTCGATCAGCTACGGCTTGAATACAGCCCGGATGAGTATGAAAACCTGCTGATGTGCCAGTTTGTGGATGACCTGGCATCTGTATTCCCGCTGGCAATGATGCAGGGATGCATGGTCGATAGCTGGGATGTCTGGGACGATTTCGAACCGCTGTTGATCCGCCCGTTTGGCTGGAAGCAGGTATGGATTGGTTACGACCCAGCGAAGGGGACGACAAATGGGGATAGCGCAGGATGCGTGGTCATTGCGCCGCCTGATGTTCCTGGCGGTAAATTTCGAATTCTTGAACGTCATCAGTGGCGCGGAATGGATTTCCGGGCGCAGGCCGCAGCCATACAAGAGATCACCAGGCGCTATAACGTGACCTACATCGGTATCGACTCTACCGGCGTGGGTGATGGTGTTTACAAAACAGTGAAGCAGTTTTTCCCGGCGGCCCGCGAATTTATTTATAACCCCAACGTGAAAAATGCCTTGGTGCTTAAAGCCTGGGACATTGTTAACGCCCGGCGCCTGGAGTTTGACGCGGGCCTTACCGACATTGCGCAGTCATTTATGGCAATTCGCCGAGCTACTACCGCCAGCGGCAACCGCCCAACCTATGAAGCATCACGCAGCGAAGAGGCCAGCCACGCCGATTTAGCATGGGCGACGATGCACGCACTCTTTAACGAACCGCTGGAAGGGACCACCGCCAGCAACCAAAATATTGTGGAGATTTTCTGATGGGTAAACGTCATTACAGAAAAAAAAGCGCACCGCGCCAACCCGAAATGACTATGGCCAACACTTCCAGTTCTGCCCATGCAGAGGCATTTTCGTTCGGCGATCCGGTTCCGGTGCTCGACCGGCGTGAACTATTTGACTATTTGGAATGTGTTCAGGTTGACCGCTGGTACGAACCGCCGATCAGTATGGATGGCCTGGCCAGGACTTACCGGGCGGCAGTTCATCACAGTAGCGCCATCCAGGTTAAGTGCAACATTCTTACCAGTACGTTTATACCGCACCGATTCCTGTCACAGCAGGCATTTTCACGCTTTGCTCTCGATTTTTTGACGTTCGGTAATGCTTACCTCGAACAACGTGTAAATCGTCTGGGGCAGACGTTAAGCCTGCAACCGGCACTGGCGAAATATACCCGACGCGGTGTTGACCCCGACCAATATTGGTTTGCGCAATATGGGTACAACAAAGAACCATACCCATTTGAGCGGGGCAGGGTATTTCACCTCATGGAGCCTGATTTAAATCAGGAGCTGTACGGTCTGCCGCAGTATCTGTCTGCTATCCCGTCGGCATTACTGAATGAGTCTGCCACGCTGTTTCGTCGTAAATACTATCTGAACGGTAGCCATGCGGGTTTCATCATGTATATGAGCGATCCAGCGGCAAATCAGGAGGATGTCGACAACATCCGAGAGGCACTTAAGAAATCAAAGGGGCCGGGTAACTTCCGCAACCTCTTCATGTATAGCCCGAACGGCAAGAAGGATGGAATTCAGATTATCCCTTTGAGTGAAGTCGCGGCGAAGGATGAATTTCTGAATATCAAAAACGTGTCGCGTGATGATATGTTGGCTGCTCATCGGGTGCCGCCGCAATTGATGGGGATTATCCCAACAAATACGGGAGGGTTTGGGGATATAGAAAAAGCGTCGAAGGTTTTTGTCGTGAATGAGTTAATTACACTACAAAAGAAAATTATGGCTTTGAACGGTTGGTTAGGCGAAATTGTGATAAATTTTAAAGAATATAACCTCGAAGGTAATTGATGCTTTGATTAAAAAGGCAAAGTTTTTCCAACCTTGCCTTTTTAATTTATCCAAAAAAAGAGTTGACTTGAACTATTTTTACACCTTCAAAAATATCATCAGGAATGGAGCACGTAAGATCGTCCTTTAATTTTTCTAAGATTCTGGCTATGTCTTCTTTTTTATCCTCTTCTAAATCAATGCTGGAAGGTGCTACAACAATAATAAATTTTCCTTTTTCAACAATTAACCATTCAGGTACATTTTTAAAAATTCTAGGGATTTTTCTTAATATGATTAAAGATTCGAGATATTTTTGCTTTAATTCGTGTCCAATTTCCCTATGCAATTTTCTTATTGCTCTTGTTCTATCATTTTTATTTAAATTACATTCCTTAAGATTCCGAACGCGCTCCATTATACATAAATGTTGACGTGCTAGATCACTGAACTCAACAAGGTATAAAATATTTTCGTCGCCGTGAAAATAGTCTACTGATTTTAAGTTTGGGTAACAACATGATAATTTGATGCCGTTTTTATCAACTCTGTAGCCCTGTTTGTTTGGTTTTATATCAATGTCACCAAATTCATGATCCATAGGCTCAAAATAAGCGTCAATATCAATAGATGGATTCATTTAGATATCTCCATCTAAAAACATTTCATAAAAAGATTTATTTAAATCCTTTTTGATTGCTGCGATTCTTTTCAATGGACTATTAGAAGCTGAAACTGAATCACCTTCATTAGTTAGCTGATTAATACCAAAATGATCCATAGAAACTAAATGGCTATTGTCATCCATAATATTTTCAATGCACTTCATCATATCGATGCTATGACTAGCAATTACAACATTAATTCCATTTTTACTTAGAGTGAAAAGGGTTTCAACCATCACTTTTTGCCAAGATGGATGTAAGTTAACCTCAGGTTCATCAATAAATAAATAGCTGCCTTTAGATATTACACCTCGCTCAAGTAGAAGTGAAATCAAACCTAAATTAGTTATTCCTAATGCCGTTGAATGAAGATTGACAGAACGCGGGCTATTTTTTTCTTTAAAAAGAATCTCCCCAGATGGAGAAATAGTTAAATCACCTCCGATTGCCTTCTTGATATCTTTTGTAAATGGAGAATCAAAAAAAGATTTCTCATCTTTGGCTTTCGTAGTTAAGAGATCTAAAAGATCATAAAAATGTTTAGGTACACCCGAAAGTAACTCATTTTTTTGTCGAGCAAGTATTTGAAAATATTTTTGCCTGGTTCTAAGCAAATCTAATGAATCTTTGAGCTTCCAGTAAATAGGCGACTCGAGATATACAACATTATATAACTGCTGAAATTCATCAATACTATTACTGGCAATCTTAAAGTTCACTCGTTCATTATTTATATGAACAGCTCCGAGAGTATCAAAGTCAAAACATATTTCTTCATCGTTTTTAGCATTGAAATTCTTTAGATCGGCAAGTTTAGAAACTTTAAAGTTTTCTTTAAGTTCATTGATGAAACCTTTTTCAATTTCAGCGCCCAAATATGAATTTGGCTTTTCAACCAAACTTCTGATCGTCTTGAAATGTACTTTAATCGAGTCAAATTCACCTGAAACTTTTCTAAACTTCGCTTTTCCTTTAATAGAATGCTCTAGTTCTAAAAAGAGATCTTGTGCTTTTTTTGACGCAGCATCAAGCAATGGCATTCCTGAGATTTGCTTAGTTAAGGTATTAGTCCTAAACTCGCTATCGACAACTCTCTCCATGTTTTCTACTGCAGCTAATAATGCAAATATTAGCTCGTGTTCGTATTGACTTGGTCGAGATAAATTATAAGTTAAAGCGGAACATAATGATTTAATAAAAGTGAGGCTGGTAAATGCCAAAGAGGTAACATGATCATTATTTATGGTGTTAAAAAAACTATAAAGTGCTTTAGTAACAAAGCTTTTACCTGATGAGTTTGGACCAGCAATAATAGTAAAAGGTCTTATATTGACCCTTGCATTTTTTATTTTCCCAAAATTTTTAATATCAATATCAAATTGCATGGCTTTATCCATTAGTCCTGTTTGTTCTCAGTCTACATCAGTTGTTGCTTTAAGTCATTTTTTTTGCTAAGTGAGAGGGGAGCTTGAGATACTGGCTGAATTACTACGATATCCTTTTTTTTTGTATTAAGAATCAATTGGTTGCCTGTTTTTTTCATAGATACTATAGCACTATCGCAAAAATCGTGCCCATTTCAAGTACATAACCTTAGTGGCTTTAGGAAAAGGTAATGGAACTACACGTCCAATCAATTTTCCTGATAAAAAACCTCCTTTAATGCTTATAGACTTCTTTGCTTCATGATGCTTACCATAAAGACACTTCCACTTGCTGTCGTGTGCTTAAAGTGCGCTCGTAGCCCCGCCACGCCCGCCCGCTTTATGCATGGTTTTTCATGCATGTGCATGGATAACGACAAAGCCCGCCAGTACTGGCGGGCCAGAGGATAAACGATCCTTTTCCGATCATTCATTTTCATGCAGCATAGTCATGCACGACATGCGAGAGTCAAAAAAGCGGCATTTGCGGGTCATATTCAACAGGTATCGACCGCCGATATTGCTCGGCCTCGTAGTAAATAATGAATCTGTCAGCCTCGTTACCATGAATAGGATGGTCAGGCCCGAGCATGAAATACCCGTCAAATGTCCGGCCTAGCCAGTAGTCTGTGAAACCTGCACGCTGAAACAAAACCCAGCCGCCGGGTTTATATTTTGGTAGCGCCTGGCCCTGGCGCACGGTCTGAAATCTCTGCTCTTGATTACCACCCATGCTCTAACGCCTCGCGTCGCTCGTTGTTCAACCCCACAACGGGCTAAAACAAGTTTTAGCCCGCTGTGGCGTTATCATTAACTGCACCGATGCTCGCCCTCCCTCACATCTCTTTCCCAGAAATCCGCAATCAGCGCCGTTCGTAATTTTTTCTTGTTATCCAACGTGATGTATTCCATTCATTCGGCTCTGTAAAAAATACTCTCTTCGCGTTCATCATTTTCATTGTGTGTAAGGTCAGCGATTAAACTTAGGGCCAATTTAAGATCTGACGGCTTGCAGTTTGCAATAAGTGAAATTTCTGCAATAAATTGCACGCACGCCATCTGATGCTGCAAACGACTAACATCCTCTACAACCATGAAATCCCTCCCAGCAAGGATACTGTATAAACATACAGTAACACGTAATTGCAAAAAGAGAAAAGGGGGATTTACGGATGAAAATGCATTTTTTGATATGGCTGTTTTGTGTGACTTATTAGCCACCTACGGAAAATATGAAGTTTGTCTTACTGACTGAGTGGAAATTGGTCGTCTGATAAAAAGGGGAATTTTGCCCGCTAAAGCGCGGGCGCGTGACATGTCACATAATGAGTTTTACCTCATGCCATCCGTTTGTAGCCCAGCATTTAGAATCGCCCTGGCATGGGCACGACGCAACCGGGAGGCTGTCGCCGCATTTCCTGCATTTCCGGGTGCTTATCGATTTAATGCGCCCACGTGTGCGGGCGTCATCCTGCCGGATCAGCATGGCAATATATTCGCCGGTGTCGTAGGGTTCCTTACCGGGTCGGCGCGCGGCGCAGTTTCGCGCCAGCATTTCCCTTTCTTGCTCATCCAACACCACTTCAATTTTCTGCTCACCGGCGGCTGTTTGCCGGGCACGTTGCGCGGCTTTGCGCTGTGCTGATGTTTTCGCCATTGGAAACCTCGCTATGTAATCAGGATGCAGAGTCAATCTGGTTTAGGGCAACCATGATTGCTAGGCGCTCCGATGCTGGCAGGGCCGCATATTTATCTGCCCAACGCTTTGCTTTGCGCTTAATGCGGCTCCGGTCGTTATAGTCTTTTCCCGCAAACGTATGTGAATAGGCACGGCCAGCAGCAAAATTCATCCAGATTTTCTCTGTTCTTACACCTCCCCTGGTCATGGCCTGAAATTCTCGCGTACGCCAACCGGGCAGCGCGTTGTCATAAACGGACGACGGATATCCTGACACGATGACGCTAACGTTTTCCGGTAACGAAGACAGACACTGCAACAGGCGGTAATGGTCGTTTAATGTGTATTCGTGGCGATACCGTGCGGAGCTGGATCTCGTTGCTGGCAAATAGGGTGGGTCGGAATAAACCAGAACCTGACCCGCACTGGCAAAGTCGAACCCCTGGAGGAAATCGACGGCATCACCAAGATCTATAAACAGGTTTTCGGCCAGGGCATCCAGAAATTCAGGGTTGTCATTGTTGAATGACTCGATAGTTTCCATGTCGATATCGATACCCCAATTTTTCAGGGCGGGCGGTTTACGCAGCATGACAGCACCGCCCCCGAGGTGGGTTTCAATGTATGTATCATGCGGTGGCATTTCCGCGATGATTTTTTGATAAACGCCGCTGGCGGCCTTACTTCCCAGATAGCTCATTATCTTATCTCGCCTGCAGCAATGTCATTTCTGGCAATACTGCAGCATGGTTAAAAATGACGGTACTCGATGAAATGGCCAACACGATCAAAACTGACTGTGTTCGTGTCTGGTACCGCATTGTTACTTCTGGCCATGCGGTACCGAAGTGCCACCTGACTGTGTGTATTTCTTTTCATGTCATATCCTTGTTGGTTGAATAAGCAGATCGCAGCCTTGTCACCAGTGTGTTGACCGTCTCTGCCGTTGGTTGCGGTATTTTTTCTCGCGTTCGATAAAGCGCGCCGTCGCTTCGGGCGCAGTAAAAAACGCCGTTCAGAGCTATGCGCTGGCCCGCCATCAGCAGGCCTATTTCTGTTTCCCCGATATCCCAGCCAATCGACCGGGCAAAATCCCGGATTCGTTCGGCTTGCTCTCCCGGTTGATACCGCGCTGGAATCAGCTTCCGGCGCTCGCGTTTCTGCCGTTCCTCTTCATGAAATTCATTGGAAAGCCGCGCCGCGACTGCTTTTTTCTCTTTCCTGGATAGAGCGGAGTAGTCCACGCTCGAGCTGGCAGCGTCATTTCCGACCATGGACAGGGGAGCGGGTTGTTTTTCAACCGTTCGCGGCTCCCGCGTACAGTTATTGACAGAACTCCGAGGGGCGGCGCTGCCGCCTGGAAGGTCAAAATCAAAACCGGGCGCGTCGTCTGCGGCGCGCTTTGGCACAATTTTGTATTGCGTGGTGCGGGTATGGATAAGGGAAGACTCACCCATAAACGGGCAATAGATGCCGGATATGGTTGTCACATCGTCGCCATACGCGCTGCCGTTTTCGATGACGTCATAGCTCAGGCGAACACGGAGACAATCTCGGGCAACAAGCGGCCCGCCTTGTGCGGTAATGTAGGCGGCCCAGTTTCCCTCGTCGGCGGCGGTATGGGCATCGGTTATTTCGGGATGCAGGACTAACTCACGATCACGAAGACGGCGCAACTCGCGATACACCGTGACGGGTGCTCCACCAATTTGCTGAAACTGGCGTATACCCCAGCGTGATGACCAGGCACTGACACGGCGGGCCATATCTTTCAACGGCTCGCCGGTCTCGTCGTCCGTTTCGTCATCCAGCGCGTAGCCATCAATATTTTTACTGATGTATTTCGCGATATACCCGGTGGCGCTGCCTTGCTCTTCTTCAATTGGTTTATACAGGAAACGATTTTCCTGTGCGCCGGGTTCATGCCCGTCTTCTTTGAGAGCGTATTTGCGGAAGATAGCCCGAACGAGATCCGTATGTTCCGGACGCATGAACAGCAGCAGATGCCAGTGTGGAGTTGCATCGTGGTGAGGCTCTACGACGCGGAAGCCGAAAACACGGATGCCTTTTCTTTTCCAGGCTGCGCGGGTTTTTGACCAGACCTTGCAAAGATAATGCTGGGTGTCACGGGGGGATGCGCCAGTGTATTTATCATTACGGCGTCCGTTGCTTTGCGTGGAGTGATAACGGGAAGGGGCAGTCAGTGTGTAGAAATCCCCAACTAGCCCAGCCTCCTTGGCGAGGTCTTCAAAACCGCGCATTCTAACCATTAGCTCGCTACGGCGAATTGCTGGGTTAGCGATGCTGCCATGTACCTTATCTGCCAATGAGATGCGTTCGCCGGTGTCCTGGTCTTCCAGCTCCATTGCGTTGATGTATTCGCGGTTGGCTTTTTTCTGCGCCTGCCATTCATGGACACAGGGATCACTGGCGTAGGGCGCAGATTTTTTTTGAACATATCCGGTTGCAACCATCAGGTGCTCGCGCCAGCGGGCATGCATACGCCGCAGGCGGTTCAACCACCATGTTGAAGACTGGAGGCGGGCGACGGCGCTTAATGCCGTTTCCGCTTCTAGTGTTTCGTCGCAATATGCGCGCCAGGCTGGGACGCTTGTATTCAGATGTGAGGCCAGAAAACCCATGCGCCCATAACCGGACAGGGTAGAAAAATGCGGGTCTTTTGTCCGGGCCATCTGGAAATCAAACTCGCGCATAAACTCGCTACCCATGATGTCAGCTAGGTTATGCGCCAGTCGTTTCAGTTCTTTTTTCCCTGCCCAGAGTAAGCACCAGAATTGATCGCGCAGGGGCATCAACACCGCAGGGAAAGCCCCCTGCGGTAGATATCGGTCATTTACGCTGTCATAGCGGCTGAGCACGTGGTGTTCGAAAGTTTTTACCAGCCAACTATTTGCGGTGCCCTTTCCTTTGTTGTCGAGTTGCTCCAGCTTCTGGGAGTAATAGCGGCGAATGTAATGCGGCAGCGCCGCCAGTCGGCGGCGTAGATATTTTGCGTTATCCTGCTTCTCATCCTGATCAACCAAATCCTTTAGCGGCAGCCATTTACGGCTACCGTTTGGTGTCAGGTAATGAAAACCATGGGCGCTTTTGACGAACTCAGGCCCGCCAATGGCAGATCGGGGAGCATTCCAGGAATAAGTGAAGTCAGTCATGCTAACTCCAGTGGCATCTGGTAAGGATTGCCTTGTCCTGGCTGCCAAAGTTCACGCTGTGGTGGCGTGACTTTTTCAATCGCCCCCTTTAATACAGCGCAGCGGTTTTCCAATATCACCGCTTTAAGCTCTTCCTCACTCAGCCCGCGTGCGTAATCAGCTTCTCGAATTGCTCGCGTAAGTTCTGGATACTTAACATCAAACTTAGGAACATTACACGCAAGGTTAGTACTATCGGCGCTATCAAGCGGATAGTTTCCCATTACTCGCCCGTCTAGCATCCTTAACCCATGAATCGCGGTTTTAAATGAGTGTCGGCAATAAATAAGTTCAAACGCTTCGGTCATTCGACGATGCCAATGAACTGTCCTAATTACGGCATACTGACCTGATGAACCAAAACAAACGCGGGGCCATTCTCGGCATAGTTCAATAAGTCGATCTAGTGACTCATGTAAATGCCATACGGGTGCTGCTTTATCTCTAAGCTCAGATGGCATCGAGTTGATTAGAGCGTCATTATCTGCCTCGCCCCCCTCGACAACATCGGGAATCACGAAAAAGCTAACTTTAGGATTGTGGTAAAAGTCCCCCAACCAGTTATAAAAATCATTCCAGTCAATTAACAATCCACGCATCCATGCGGAAAAAGCTCCGTTGTCGATACCGACCGTAGCGGCATGTTTTATTGACGCTTCGAGCTGGTCCGGGCGAACAAAAGATACAAATGCACCCGCACCGCTCACCGCTATGCGATGAACGGCCCCAGAGTTACCCCATACTGGCGTCCCGTGGTAGTGATGCACTTTGCCGGAGACCGTCATTAATTCGCCCCAGCAGATATTGACCAGTCGCGACCTTTCGCCAAATCGACACCAGACCAGATTGGGCGTGGGCGAGAAACAGCAATAATTTCGTTTGCGATTTTGCCGCCTCCGGCATCAACATTGATGCTGCGCGGGGCCGTTATGCGGTGAAGGGAAAATGCGCGATAAAGTGACGCCACCAGAGAGGTGTCAGCATTGGATGCTATGACTGGATAGCCTTGTGATGATCGGCGTTCCAGAATGGATGCCAGATGATACTGCTCATCCTCCCCAAAACCGCTAGTGTGATAATTGCTAAACGTTCCGTCATACGGCGGGTCGCAATAAACCACATCACCATGTTTCAGCATTGCCAGCGTTTCGTCGAAACTCGCGCAGATAAAAGTTGCGCGTTTTGCTTTTTCGGCAAATTCGCGAATTTCGGCTTCTGGGAAATAGGGGCCTTTATAATTGCCAAAAGGCACATTAAATCCCCCGGATTTATTGTATCGGCAAAGCCCACGATAACTATGGCGGTTCAGATAGAGGAAATAGACAGCCCGGTGTAGGCAATCCAGATCGTTGTCATAATTGAATGCTTCGCGGACTCGGTAATAGCTTTCTGCAAGGCTATGGCTACCGAACATGACTCGGGCCAGCTCGATGAATTTATCTGTGTCACTGCTGATGACACGGTACATGTTGATCAGATCGGGATTGATATCCGCAATGAGGTACGCCGGATAATCAGTCGCCATCATCACGGCACATGAACCCGCGAATGGCTCTACCAAGCGCAATCCAGCGGCGGGCAGGTGTTCTAGCAACTCATGCATAATGGCGGTCTTGTTGCCCGCCCATTTTAGAATGGTGCTCATAATCCACCTCGGTAGTGTTTGTTTTTCAGCTCGCTGATGGTCTGGCAGGTCACGCAGCACTCAACGCCGGGGACGGCAATACGGCGTGCTTCTGGGATGGGGGCGCCGCAGGCAACACAGAAGAAAAGAGAAACCGCAGCTTGTTTGCTGCGGGCGTTGCTGATGTGGCGATCGCGTTCTTCCTGCTCTCGCTGTTGGATGAGATCCATTGCGTCGGCCATCAGTGGATCTCCGCAGCTTCGTTGCGGTATTTTTCCGCTTCCTGCCGCAACAATTCGGCGGCTTCGCGGTGGCCCATTTCGCCGGAAACGATGTGAGCGGCGAGCACCTCCAGACGCGATGCGGTTACATCCGCGCGCCCCCGACGCTCTTCGAGACGGGCCGCCCGAAGTAACGCGGGGGTAATTCCGGCATCATCCGGGCCTATTTTGGTGCTGCGGGTTTCAATATTTTTCATAAAGCGAACTCCAGATTTAGGGCAAAAAAATCCCCGGCGGGTTTACGCCATGATTTTTTTTGCGGGTTAATTACTCAGGTAATTTGGTGTCGTACTCTGAAATCCAACGCGGGAGAATTTGCCCCCATCGTGCAATTTCATTCATTGATTTGATGATTAGCAGCCTGCGCGCCTCATCAAAATATTCAAACGGCTTCCCTATTTCCTTCGCCTGAAAAGTGCCTGGCGCATTACGGTTAGCCAGCGTTAAAACGACAAATTTAAAATCGGCTGACATGCGGTTGAAATAACGCAGCGCCTTATTACTCGTTGCTGCCTGATACCAATGATAATGCTGAAAAAACTCCTCTCCGGACATTTGGGGCGGTGCAACGTCAGCATTATTAAGCGAACTCACGTTAGTAGTACTGTTGCTCATAACGCCTCCAGAAGAACTTCAATACTCGGGCCGCGAACGGCTTACGGGTTTTTGAGTGCAATTCACTTAGCAATACAGACTGGTCACGGCTGGGATGCCACCGCTTGCCATCCTTACCCATGATCCAGCCATTGCCGTAGTCCATTGATGGTGACTGGCGAACCAGCCGGGATGCGAAACTCGGGCCTGTATCCATAGAGTCAGCCTCAAAGCAGACCAAACGACGCGCCGAGGCCCGTCACGGTATCAATGGCATTTGCCATCGCCGGGTTTGTTTTCAGCCGGGCATCAACTGCCATGGCAGCCAGCGCAAGGCAGCGCATCCCCGAATTGGCGCTATCAACGAGTGAGCGGCGGGATAGCAACGTCATACGTGGATTAGCAACCGTATTGGCCGCTATCTGCCCAATATGGGCCGTTGCCTGCATCACATAGGTTGAAAGCTTGTCCTTTGTCAGTTCGTTAATGGGCGTACAGGGGAGGCAATGCATCTGGGCCAGGAAGCCGTCGACCAGCGTCGGGTCTTCGGTCAGGTCGGTCAGGAGCCAAATATCTTCAACGTACAGGTGGTGCGGCTGTTCCGGGTTCAGCTTGTTGCGCAGGGTCTGCTCGTTCATTCCTGCGCGGCGCGCCAGATCAGCCAGGTTATGGCGTAAAGCAAAAGCCCGACAGGCTTCGGCGTAGTGCGGCTGTATGGAAACTTGAAAATCAAACATGTTGGTTTCCCTTTCAACTTGCATAATCAAGATGGTCAAACGGCGACGTACTTGCAATTAATACCCTGCTGGAGCAGACGGGCGCGAAAAGCAACCATGTTGATACGAGCTGCACCACCGTCTTTTTTACGAGGCATTAGGAGCAAGTCTCCATCGGCAACCATTTGTTTTACAGTCCGAATGCTGTAGCCGTAGCGTTCAGAAAATTCGTCATAAGTCATGAGGTCCGCGCCGGACGGGATTGCAATTTGTGGGGGCATAAGTGATCATCCTCGATTGATTGTCATTACTGTGCATTGGCGTGCATTTTTCAGGTTCAAGCAAAATCTAATCTTATTTATTTAAGGTGTCAAATCGGATTTTTGCGATAACTCGGATTTTTAAGATGAAGCTAGACGAACTACAGGGTGGAAAAGCTGTGTTACAGCGCATGCTGGACGCTTATGGTTTCACTATGCAAAAGCAGCTTGGTGATATGCACGAACTGTCATCCGGGACGATCAGCACATGGATAAGACGAGATTATTTTCCTGGGGATGTGGTGGTTGCTTGTGCTCTGGATACAGGAGTGTCACTGCGCTGGTTGGCGACAGGAAAGGGGAGTAAGTACGATACAGACCACACTCAAGGTAAAATGAAGACGTTAGCTCGCTTCGATATCCAAGCCGGCCACTTGATAGAAAATGACAAATGGATTGTTGATGCTTCGCTTCTTTCAGATGCGGTAACAAGTCCTAAATATATTTGTAAGGGACAGAATTCCTGGATTGTCGATTTTGACTCGACTGATATTTCTAACGGCCGTTGGCTTCTAAGTATCGATGGTGATCACGACATTTACGACGTTGCTAGAATCCCGGGTAACAAAATTAAAGTAAGCAACTCGGATACTGATTTTCAGTGCGCAGTTTCAGAGGTTGAGTGTATTGGTCTGGTGTACCTCACCTTGAGCAAAACAAGCTAAAAGAATTATGGCGATAAAAAAACTAGTATCTGGTGAATGGCTTTGCGATTTCCGCGTCGACGGGGCTGCCAGTCGTCGTGTTCGAAAAAAGTTTTCAACCAAAGGTGAAGCGGTTGCTTATGAACATTATTATCGCGAAGAGGCGCAAAATAAGCCGTGGATGGGAGAGAAAGAAGACCGTCGACGTCTGAGCGAACTGATTGAACTGTGGCATAACCTTCACGGTCAGTCACTCGCGGCTAGTAAATCACGATTAGCTAAACTGCATATTGTTTGCCGTGGTCTGGGGGATCCGATAGCGAGTCAGCTTACCGCAAAAGATTTTGCTCACTATCGAGATAAACGCCTCAAAGGCGAAATCGACAATGGGTATCACGCGAATCCTGAAAAATGGATTGCTAAACCTGTCACCGTGAATCGGGAGCAACAGTACCTTGAAGCAGTGTTCAATGAGCTAAAGCGGTTGGGCGAATGGAATCTTCCAAATCCTCTTGAGGGTGTGAGAATTTTCAAAGAAGCCGAAAAAGAAATGTCCTGGCTTACTGACTCTCAAATTCGTGAAGTACTTGAGGCTTGTGAGTCCTACGGGAAAATTTACTTAACCCGGATCGTCAAAGTGTGCCTCGCGACCGGTGCTAGATGGAGTGAGGCCGAACGCCTAACGCGTTCACAGCTTTCACCTCACAAGATTACATTTACAAAAACGAAGGGGAAGAAGAACCGCACTGTTCCGATTCCTCGTTGGTTGTTTGACGAGCTAGCTCCTTTGCAGGGAAAAATGTTCCATCCTTGCTATCAGGAGTTCAAGAAAATGCTTGCTCTAACTGATATACGGTTAGCCGAAGGCCAAAAAACTCATGTTTTACGGCACACATTTGCGAGTCATTTTATGATGAATGGTGGAAATATCTTGGTGCTTCAACGGATTTTAGGCCATGCCAATATCCGTGAAACCATGCGATATGCGCATTTTGCACATGACCATCTTGAAGACGCTGTGGAGTTAAATCCATTGGTAATGATATATAAATAGGAAGTGTGTGATTTCAACTTCTTGATATGCGGGAGATATATGAAATTTAAAATTGGAACCCCTGAACGCAGTAATAGTGCCTATTTTTGCCTAACTCCAAATATAAGGTGGAATGACTTTTCATTCGTGACAACGTTTTACCTTACCTTCTGTAATTCTACTGATTTTAGTGAAATAGGGGAGGTCAAGATAGGGTTTAAAAAACAAGAGGTAAAACAACGTACTATCGATTATTTATCAGATGAATTTGAATGTCTTTCGGATGACTTTTTCTCTTTAGGACAGTCGCCTGAGTATTATCAGCATCTAAATAGTTTAAGTAATGATGTTAAAGTTCATGTATTATCGTCTTTACGTGATATTGCTTATGATGAAAATATATTTGAGGAGTCAATATCCGAAAAGGTTCTTATTGATTCTTTGACGCGATATGTAAGTGAATCGACTATCAAAAGTCAGTTTAAAGATATAATATCAACTGGTGTTGCACTTAAAAAGTTTGGGTTTGTGCTGCATTTAGATGAAGATAATGAAATCTATTTTTCTGTTATTCCAAACTCAAAACCCCCCAGTAATATACATGTTGTGATCGGACGTAATGGGGTTGGTAAAAGTCATTTATTGAGAAGAATTGTCAATCATATCGATAAAGCTGATGGTATAGTTACAAAACCAAATGGAGATGATATTCGAGCATATGATTTTGGGCAATTGCTATATTTTTCTTTAAGTATATTTGATAAGCCATTTGAATATGTGAAATTTAATGATTCAAAAATAAAGAAAGATAGGACTAAGAAAAAATATATCGGGTTGTATAATACTGAAACACGTAAACCAAAAGATATAGGTGAAGATCTTGCAAAAGAATTTGCTATCTCATTAAACGGATGTTTGTTAGGTTCCGGAGTTAGAAGAAAATCTTGGCTTAAGGTTATGGAGCATCTTCAGTTAGATGTGAACTTTAAAGAGTTAAGCTTGAATGAGCTTGTGGAAATTAAGGATGAAGAAACGCTAATAGAACTCGCAACTGCTTTATTCAAGACATTAAGCTCTGGACATGCTGCGGTATTATACTATTTAACTCATGTCGTCGAGTTGGTAGAAAATAGAACAATATGCCTTTTTGATGAACCTGAAAACCATTTGCATCCACCGCTATTGTCTGCATTCATACGAACACTATCAACATTGTTAGCTGATAATAATGGTATGGCTATAATGGCAACGCATTCTCCAGTTGTTCTTCAGGAGGTACCAAGATTATGTAGTTGGAAGTTACATCATGTCAATAATGAGAGAGTTAATGTTCGTCACCCGAATATCGAAACATTTGGTGAAAGCGTTGGGGAAATTACTGCTGAGGTTTTCAGCCTTGATTTGCGCAAAACAGGGTTTTACGAACTTCTTGAGAAGGATTCATTAGCTGCTGGCAACGTTAACCATGTTCTTTCAATGTATGAGAATCAAGTCGGATTGGAAGGTAGAGCAGTTATTTATGCGACGATTAAAGGATGAGATAAATGGAATATACCTTTGATGATGTCTATAAATTATGTGTCTCTGGGAAAAGTCAAAAAAAGTTGACAAGTAATGATGTTTTTATTAATTCTTACTTAAGAGCTTGTCATCGTATTTTTTACATTTATGCTTCCTACGGGATTTATTATTTGTATAAAGATGTGTCAGAAAGTAATGGGTTTAATAAAAAGGCATTAATTTCTCTTTATCAAGATAAACTTGTTGGGAAAAAGCGTGCAGGACGATATTACTATGAGCTTTTGTTAAGCAGAACATATGAGGATAAATGCCAGATTTGTTTTCACGGAGAGGCTGAAACACTGGATCATTACTTGCCAAAAGACTTATACCCATCTCTTTCAATCTCACACTATAATCTTTATCCAGCATGCCATATCTGCAATGGTAAAAAAGGGGATTGGTTTCCATCAACACCAGAACAGCAACTTATTCATCCACAGTTCGATGATATTTATAAGGGTGATTGGTTACTAGCTAAGTTTGATGAATATAATCATCGTGTTGTGTTTATGATAAATACTATTAGATTTCATGAAAATACATGTGAATATAAAAGGCTAAAACTTCACCTTGAAAAACATGGGATAATACAAATATATGAAGGATTAGCAATGAGAAAAATTCAGGACATTGTCCGTACAGCGATATGCTATAGCCTACCTTTACAACAAGTTGTCTCCAGTGAGTTACAAATACTTTTTGACAATTTCAACAAACAAAAAGAGTCTAATTCGCTTTATACTTTTGAACACTGGAAATATGTTACGTGTAGGGCACTGTCACAGTCAGAGTTTTTTTTGAAAAATGGAAAGGATATATTTGGAACACAACATGCGTACCATGCACCCTCTCACCGATTCCGGGGATAAGTGGTAGGATGTCCATAATCTGTCCATGCAATACGTTTGCAATCGCATTTGGTTGCATGGGTATTACATGTAATTGACTGTTTTTAATTATAAATGTGTGGATGTAAATGGCTTCGACTAAAAGCGTCTTAACTAAGATTCGCTTTCGCGACATCCTGTTAGAAAGGGCTGGCCTGTGGGCTGGCCCTTTTTTTATGGTTTAAAAAGGGATAATGGAATTGCATTTACCCGTATGACCCGGAGTGGTAATGCTTATTCAAAGCCCCAGCATGATGTTCTTGCTCCCCCAATTCAGATAATGGCTTCGTCGTCGAACACCTGTGTAACGTCCATACGATGAATGCTTATTGCTTGCCCTGCATGGTACTTTTGCGCAAGCCTTTATATGCGCTCTTACAGACTCCTGGGAAATGGTATGTATTAAATTGTTTACATATTACTGCCGTGCGATGAGGATTAAAATTGATGTGTAAAGATAAATGTACGAATTTTGGATTGAATTCTTTACTGGTTGTGATATCGTGTCACCTCCTCACTGAGGAATAACTATCGCAAACGAGTCATACAGGATCACCAATCATGCAAAAAGACGCGCTGAATAACGTACACATTACCGACGAACAAGTTCTGATTACTCCGGATCAACTGAAAGCCGCTTTCCCGCTGAGTATTGCTCAGGAAGCGCAGATCGCGCAGTCCCGCCAGACGATTTCCAACATCATCGCCGGAGAAGATCCGCGTTTGTTGGTCGTTTGCGGCCCCTGCTCAATTCATGATCCAGAAACCGCACTTGAATATGCTCGTCGATTTAAAGCACTTGCCGCAGAGGTCAGCGATAGCCTCTATCTGGTGATGCGCGTCTATTTTGAAAAACCCCGTACCACCGTCGGCTGGAAAGGGTTGATTAACGATCCCCATATGGATGGCTCGTTTGATGTTGAGGCCGGGCTGAAAATTGCTCGCCAGTTATTGGTGGAACTGGTCAACATGGGGCTGCCGCTGGCAACCGAAGCGCTCGACCCGAATAGCCCGCAGTACCTGGGCGATCTGTTTAGCTGGTCCGCCATTGGTGCACGCACCACGGAATCACAAACCCACCGTGAAATGGCTTCCGGTTTATCAATGCCAGTGGGCTTCAAAAACGGTACCGACGGTAGCCTGGCAACAGCGATTAACGCGATGCGCGCTGCAGCAATGCCGCACCGTTTCGTCGGTATTAACCAGGCCGGCCAGGTCTGCCTGTTGCAAACGCAAGGCAACCCTGATGGTCACGTGATCTTGCGCGGTGGTAAAGCGCCAAACTACAGCCCTGCGGATGTTGCTCAGTGTGAAAAAGAGATGGAGCAGGCGGGACTCAAGCCAGCACTGATGGTAGATTGCAGCCATGGCAATTCGAATAAAGATTACCGCCGCCAGCCAGCAGTGGCTGAATCGGTTGTTGCGCAGATCAAAGACGGAAACCGTTCAATTATTGGCTTGATGATTGAAAGTAATATCCACGAAGGCAATCAATCATCCGAGCAGCCGCGTAGTGAAATGAAATACGGTGTATCAGTCACCGATGCTTGCATTAGCTGGGAAACCACTGAGGTGTTGCTGCGTGAAATCGGCAATGACTTGCGCAGTAGCCTTGCGGCACGTCTGGCTTAAGAGGGTGTTATGGTTGCAGAGCTGACCGCGTTACGCGATCAAATAGATGAAGTCGATAAAGCGTTGTTGGAACTACTGGCTCGCCGTATGTCGCTGGTTGCCGAAGTCGGTGAAGTAAAAAGCCAATACGGCCTGCCGATCTATGTTCCGGAACGCGAGGCCTCGATGCTGGCGTCCCGTCGTCAGGAAGCTGAAGCCCTGGGGGTGTCACCGGATTTGATTGAGGATGTTCTGCGTCGCGTTATGCGTGAATCCTATTCCAGTGAAAACGACAAGGGGTTCAAAACCCTCTGTCCTTCGCTACGACCGGTCGTACTTGTCGGCGGCAACGGGCAAATGGGGCAGTTGTTTGCCAAAATGCTGACGCTTTCTGGCTACCAGGTGCGTATTCTGGAAAAAGATGACTGGGCACAGGCGCAGGCAATTGTCGCTGATGCGGGCATGGTCATTGTGAGTGTTCCTATTCATATCACTGAAAAGGTGATCGCACAGTTACCGCCGTTACCGGACGACTGTATCCTTGTCGACCTGGCGTCAGTAAAAAGCGGGCCATTGCAGGCGATGCTGGAAGCACATAAAGGACCTGTCGTCGGTCTGCATCCGATGTTTGGCCCTGACAGCGGTAGCCTGGCGAAACAGGTTGTCGTATGGTGCGATGGTCGAAACCCGGATGCTTACCAGTGGTTCCTGGAGCAAATTCAGGTATGGGGTGCGCGCTTACATCGGATCAGCGCCGTAGAACATGACCAGAATATGGCGTTTATCCAGGCGTTACGCCACTTTGCCACTTTTGCATACGGGCTGCATCTGGCCGAAGAGAATGTACAGCTTGAGCAGTTACTGGCACTCTCGTCGCCTATTTATCGCCTTGAACTGGCGATGGTTGGCCGCTTGTTCGCGCAGGATCCACAACTCTATGCCGACATTATTATGTCTTCGGAAAATAACCTGGCACTTATAAAGCGCTACTACCAGCGTTTCGGCGAGGCGATTAGCCTGCTGGAGCACGGTGACAAGCAGGCGTTTATTGACAGCTTCCGTAAGGTAGAACACTGGTTTGGCGATTATGCTAAACGTTTCCAGAATGAAAGCCGCGTCTTGCTGCGTCAGGCGAATGACAGCCGCCAATAAATAAAAAGCCGTTTATACTGAAAAGCCAGTGGTATACCGCTGGCTTTTTTCTTTTTAAGGGACAGATATGGCTGAACCGCAACTGCTGTTTGATTACACCGGGCACCTCCCGGAATGCCCGACATGGAGTGAAGAGGAGCAGGCGCTCTGGTGGGCCGATATTCTTGAAGGCGAACTCCATCGTTATCATCCTGCTACCGGTGAGCACTCGGTGCTTTGTTTTCCCGAGGAGGTTGGCTGCTTCGCATTGAGAGAGAAGGGCGGTTTTATTGTCGCGATGCGCAACGCTATCTGGCTCGCCGATAAGCGAGGGTTGCTGGTACAAAAAGTGTGTGATAACCCGTCAAACCCGCAACTGGCGCGTTTTAACGACGGTGGCACCGATCACCTTGGCCGTTTCTATGCAGGGACATTCTGGGGGCCGGGCGATTACAACGGTGCGCTTCTGATGCGTATTGATAATGACCTTAAACCCAGGGTGATCCAATGCGATATTCAAGGCCATAACGGTCTGGCGTTCAGCCACGACAAGCAGTGGATGTTTACGTCTGATACACCAAACGGGGTTATCTATCGAACGCCGCTGGATGAGCAGGGGGAGGCTGGTGTGCGCGAAGTCTTCCGGCGATTTCAAGTCGGTGAAGGTATCCCGGACGGTGCGGCAATGGATGTTGAAGGCTGCTACTGGAGCGCAATGTTCGATGGCTGGCGTATTGCACGGTTTTCACCGCAGGGAGAGCAACTGGCAGAGTATCGCCTGCCGGTACGTTGCCCGACAATGGTCTGCTTTGGCGGAACCGATATGAAAACGCTGTTTATTACGACCACGCGGGAGAATATGGATGAGCAGGAGATAGCGGATTATCCTCTTTCGGGGGCGATCTTCACCCTGCCGGTTGAGGTGGCAGGAATGAAGAAATCACCGTTTATAGAATGTTAAGCCGGATCGACAGGTACGACGTTTTCACTGGGATAACAGCCGAGCACCTTAAGCGAGCGGGTAATGGATGTCAGCTCACGCAGGGCTTTTTGCACATCCAACGCGTGTAAGTTCGCCTGAATATCCAGGTAGAACATCTCTTCCCACGGGTTGCCGTGGATCGGGCGCGATTCCAGTTTGGTCATGATCAGGTTGTGATTACGCAGTACCAGTAATGCTTCAACCAGTGCACCGGCCTGTTGACCGGTTGCAATCAGCAGTGTGGTTTTGGCCGGGACCTGATCGGAGACATCAATCGCTTTGCGGGCAAGTACCACAAAGCGAGTGATATTCTGCGTTTGGTTTGCCAGATTGCGTTCCAGTACTTGTAATCCATACAATGCCCCGCCGGCTTCATTACCCAGTGCGGCCACATGCGGAGAGTTTTCCTGTGCCACACGTTCCATGGCGGAGGAGGTACTTTCGCAATATTCAATTTTCCAGTGCGGGTAGCGATTCAAAAACTGGCTACATTGTTGGAAAGGCTGCGGATGGCTGTAAACGGTCTGGATTTTATCCAGGTCGGTGGAACCGGATACCAGGACGCAGTGGTCAATTGGCACGGTCAGCTCACCCACAATCGACAGGCTGGTGTGTTGTAGCAAATCGTAAACGTCATTGATGGCCCCGGAACTGGTGTTTTCCAGTGGCACGACCGCGTAATCAGCCTGACCTGTTTCAACCTGATTAAAAATATCGTGAAATTTCAGACAGCCACTCTCAATAAATTGCTCGAAATGACGGGCGGCATACTGGCGCGCAGCCAGATGAGAGTACGAACCTTTCGG
Organism: Phytobacter sp. SCO41; assembly: GCF_003073275.1. NCBI lineage: Bacteria > Pseudomonadati > Pseudomonadota > Gammaproteobacteria > Enterobacterales > Enterobacteriaceae > Phytobacter > Phytobacter sp. SCO41. The sequence continues at coordinate 1,314,094 of NZ_CP027225.1, forward strand.
GCCGAGGAAAGCGATACGGGCAGAGTGTGGGTTAATTTTGTTGAGATGCTGCTGGAGCAGCGCCTGCTGGGTAAGAACGGAATCTTCGATAATAAGCTGGAACAGGCGAGTGATGTAATGGGCGTCGAGGTGATGCGTTTTACCTAATTGAATTAGACGTTCCAGCAGGTCACGTTCACGATCAATATCCCGAACAGGGCGGTGAGAAGCCAGTTTTGCTTTACCCACCTCAACCGCCAGTTGACGCCGCTCGGCCAACAGGGAAAGTAACTGCTCATCCAGGGCGCTTATTTTTACACGTAAATCCAGTAAAGGGTTATCCGCTGTCATGTTGTTGCCTTAATTGTTATCAATAAAAAAGGCCTCCCGGAGTGGGAGGCCTTGTTGTTCGTCTTCGCATTCTTTATCACAAAACGAATCGCCTCCCGGTCATGGGAAGGTAAAAAAGAATGCGAAGAAGAACGGAACATGTTTCATGAAAATTTCCTTTTGAGTGTCAGACTAAAGTACCTGTACTGTTTTCTCTCTGTCAATAAAAAACGCGCCCGAAGGCGCGTTGCTGATTAACTCAATGCTGTGAGGTTATTCTTCTTCAACGAAGTCCGCGTCTTTCACCGAGGTAGTGGCGCGACGCGCTTCACCCTTGTGCTGCACTTTATTGAGCTGCCGTTCCAGCTTGTTGATCAAATCGTTAATAGCGGTATACATATCTTCGTGTTTTGCGCTGGCGACCAGATGTCCGTTTGGCGTATTAATAGTGGCATCTGCAATGAAGCCCTGCGGTTCTTTCGACAGGATGATATGTGGATTAATAAGATGTGTTTGCCATTTTTCCAGTTTGGCGAGACGGTCTGCGACATGTTGGCGAATTGCTGGGGTGATTTCCATTTGTTTGCTGGTAATGTTCACTGTCATAAATTTTACCTCTTGTCTTTCCGTCTTGGTGATTCCAGCATACCTCGACCAATGTCAAAATGTGTGATTTAAATCACATTATTTTGTCACTTTTTGTCAAGGGAGATGTTTTGTGAGGCAGGACAGGAAGAGGGCAAATATTACTTGTCGAAGGCCGGAATACCCGTCATAGTTGATAGGATGACTTGAAGCTAAACCGCTTCAGCTCTGCCTTGCAGGCATAAAAAACGGCAGCTCGTGGCTGCCGTTTTGCGTTTTGGAATGACTCAACTACTGGAACCATTGCTGGCAATAATTTTTGCCACTTTATCGGCCTGAGCGGTCATCTGCATTTCACGGTAGGCATTTTCCATCAGCGGCAGCGCATCGCGCGTTGCTTTGGTATCCGGGAAGTCACGCATCATACCTTCAACACGATTCACCACTGCGACCCATGCGCCGCGTTTGGTGTAGTACTCCGCCACAGAGTACTCATACTTCGCGAGGCGGTCTTTCAGGAAAACCAGACGTTTGGTTGCATCGGTAACGTATTGACTACGCGGGTAGCCACGAACCAATTTAGAGAAATCTTTAAATGCTTCACGCGCATGTTGCGGATCGCGATCGCTGCGATCAACGCCAAAGAAACCCTGCAGAGCGCTGTCATCTAACGCCATATTAGTCAGACCACGCATATACATGACATAATCAATGTTAGGATGGGTTGGGTTCAGACGTATGAAACGGTCGATTGCGGCCTGAGCCAGCGGAAGATCGGCATTTTTGTAATAAGCGTAGATCAGATCCAGCTGCACCTGCTGCGAGTAAGGTCCAAACGGATAACGGTTATCCAACGCTTCCAGTTGCGTTATGGCTGCCTTCCAGTTACCGTCTTGCAGTTTTTGCTGGGCAGTCGCGTAGATTTCATTTGGCGGATTATCAGGCACCACTTCCTTTGAACCGGAGCAACCCGCCAAAGCCAGGCTCAACGTGGCGGCTGCCACCAGATATTTCATGCGCGTCATGACGATTAGACTTTCCTCAGAATGTGTATGCGGGAGATTGTCTTTCCTGCTCCCGACTAAGACCAGCTACAATAGCACACTATATTAAACGGCAAAGCCGTAAAACCCAACGTTAACGAAGAAGCTGTATATGGCACAACGAGTACAACTCACCGCAACGGTTACCGAAAATCAACTCGGTCAACGCTTAGATCAGGCTTTGGCCGAATTGTTCCCGGATTATTCGCGTTCGCGTATAAAAGAATGGATTCTCGACCAGAAAGTACTGGTCAACGGTAAAATGTGTGACAAACCCAAAGAAAAAGTGTTGGGTGGAGAAAGCGTTGCTATCAACGCTGAGATAGAAGAAGAGGCGCGTTTCGAACCGCAGGATATCCCGCTTAATATTGTCTATGAAGATGACGACATTATTGTTATTAACAAACCGCGTGATTTAGTGGTTCACCCGGGTGCCGGCAACCCCGACGGGACAGTGCTCAATGCGTTATTGCATTATTATCCCCCTATCGCGGATGTTCCGCGCGCCGGGATTGTTCACCGTCTGGACAAAGACACGACCGGTCTGATGGTGGTGGCAAAAACAGTCCCGGCACAGACGCGCCTGGTGGAATCTTTGCAACTGCGTGAGATAACTCGTGAATATGAAGCAGTGGCGATTGGTCATATGACATCAGGCGGTACGGTTGAAGAGCCTATTAGTCGCCACCCGACCAAACGTACGCATATGTCTGTACACCCGATGGGTAAACCTGCGGTGACGCACTATCGCATCATGGAACATTTCCGTATTCACACGCGCCTGCGTTTGCGTCTGGAAACGGGGCGTACCCACCAGATCCGCGTTCATATGGCGCACATCACGCATCCGTTGGTCGGTGACCAGCTCTACGGTGGTCGCCCGCGTCCGCCAAAAGGTGCGTCGGATGAATTTATTGCCGCGCTGCGTAAGTTCGATAGACAAGCGCTGCATGCAACGATGCTTCGCCTGTACCATCCAATCACTGGCATTGAGATGGAATGGCATGCGCCAATCCCGCAGGACATGATTGACCTGATTGACGCCATGCGTGCCGACTTCGAAACCCATAAGGATGATGTGGCCTGGTTATGACCAAACTGATTGTCCCTGAATGGCCGCTTCCCTCAGGCGTAGCGGCATGTAGCTCTACACGTATCGGCGGCGTGAGCCTGCCACCTTACGATTCGCTCAACCTGGGGGCGCACTGCGGTGATGACCTGACACATGTTGAAGAGAACCGTAAGCGAGCGTTTATGGCGGGAAATCTTCCGTCAAAACCGGTGTGGCTTGAACAGGTGCACGGTAAGGATGTCCTTAAACTTACCGGTGAACCATATGCCAGCAAGCGTGCCGATGCCTCGTACAGCAATTCGCCAGGGACAGTTTGTGCCGTAATGACCGCGGACTGTCTGCCCGTACTTTTTTGCAATCGCGCGGGTACAGAAGTGGCAGCGGCTCACGCGGGATGGCGTGGGCTTTGTGCGGGTGTACTGGAAGAGACCGTGAACTGCTTCGCTGATAAACCCGAAAATATTCTTGCCTGGCTGGGACCGGCTATTGGGCCCGATGCTTTCGAGGTTGGCCCGGAAGTGCGCGATGCTTTTATGGCAGTACAGTCTATTGCAGACAGTGCGTTTCGCCCGGCAGGGGAAAAATATTACGCGGATATCTACACCCTTGCGCGTCAGCGCCTGGCAAGCGTCGGCGTGACGCAAGTCTTCGGCGGCGATCGTTGCACTTTCAGCCAAAAGGATGATTTTTTCTCATATCGTCGGGACAAAAACACAGGCCGTATGGCAAGTTTCATTTGGCTGATATAACCTATCGAATCAAGACGATCCGGCACGTGTAACTTTCTTTTCGCATAATTCAGGTCATTCACCTTGAATAATTGAGGGATGACCTCATTTAATCTCCAGTAGCAATTTTGACCTGTTATGGGGGGAGTTATGCGTCTGGATCGTCTTACCAATAAATTCCAGCTTGCTCTTGCCGATGCCCAGTCGCTTGCACTGGGGCACGACAACCAATTCATCGAACCTCTTCATTTAATGAGCGCCTTGCTGAATCAGGAAGGGGGATCGGTACGTCCTTTATTAACCTCTGCTGGCGTGAACGCCGGGCAATTGCGTACGGCTATTGAGCAGGCGTTAAGCCGTTTGCCGCAGGTGGAGGGCACCGGCGGCGATGTGCAGCCTTCGCAAGACCTCATGCGAGTACTGAATCTCTGCGACAAGCTGGCGCAGAAAAGAGGGGACAACTTTATTTCGTCAGAGCTTTTTATTCTGGCGGCGCTTGAATCACGCGGCTCGCTTGCCGACCTGCTGAAATCAGCCGGTGCGACGACGGCAAATGTGACTCAGGCAATTGATCAAATGCGTGGAGGTGACAACGTGAACGATCAAGGGGCCGAAGACCAACGTCAGGCCTTGAAAAAATACACGGTCGATCTGACTGAGCGGGCTGAACAAGGCAAGCTCGATCCGGTTATCGGGCGTGATGAAGAAATTCGCCGTACCATCCAGGTACTGCAGCGTCGTACCAAAAACAACCCTGTTCTTATTGGTGAACCTGGTGTCGGTAAAACCGCCATTGTTGAAGGACTGGCACAGCGTATTGTTAACGGTGAAGTCCCGGAAGGTTTAAAAGGCCGTCGGGTATTGGCACTGGACATGGGGTCGCTGGTGGCCGGGGCGAAATACCGTGGTGAATTTGAAGAGCGCTTAAAAGGTGTGCTTAACGACCTCTCCAAACAGGAAGGTAACGTTATTCTCTTTATCGACGAGTTGCACACTATGGTGGGAGCGGGGAAAGCAGACGGTGCTATGGACGCCGGGAACATGCTGAAACCGGCGCTGGCACGTGGTGAGCTTCACTGCGTGGGGGCCACGACGCTTGATGAGTATCGCCAGTACATCGAAAAAGACGCGGCACTGGAACGTCGCTTCCAGAAAGTGTTTGTTGCTGAGCCTTCTGTTGAAGACACGATCGCGATCCTGCGTGGCCTGAAAGAACGCTACGAGCTGCATCATCACGTGCAGATCACTGACCCGGCTATCGTAGCGGCTGCAACTTTGTCGCACCGCTATATTGCTGATCGCCAGTTGCCGGATAAAGCGATTGACCTGATCGACGAAGCAGCGTCCAGCATTCGTATGCAGATCGACTCTAAGCCGGAAGAACTGGACAGACTCGATCGCCGTATTATCCAGCTTAAACTTGAACAGCAGGCGTTGCTGAAAGAATCGGATGATGCCAGTAAAAAACGTCTGGAGATGCTCAACGACGAGCTTTCAGATAAAGAACGGCAGTATTCCACATTAGAAGAAGAGTGGAAGGCTGAGAAAGCCTCGCTTTCCGGTACTCAGTCGATAAAGGCCGAACTTGAGCAGGCAAAAATTGCTATTGAGCAAGCGCGTCGTGTTGGTGACCTGGCGCGGATGTCTGAGCTGCAGTACGGCAAGATCCCGGAACTGGAAAAACAACTGGAAGCGGCCACTCAGTCTGAAGGTAAAACGATGCGTCTGTTACGTAATAAAGTGACGGATGCAGAAATTGCCGAAGTGTTGGCGCGCTGGACCGGTATTCCGGTTTCCAGAATGATGGAAGGCGAACGCGACAAACTGCTGCGTATGGAGCAAGAGCTGCATCAGCGTGTGATTGGCCAGGATGAAGCTGTTGAAGCTGTATCGAATGCCATCCGCCGTAGCCGCGCCGGGCTGTCCGATCCGAATCGGCCGATTGGTTCCTTCTTATTCCTTGGGCCGACCGGGGTAGGGAAAACCGAACTGTGCAAATCGCTGGCTAATTTTATGTTTGATAGTGATGACGCCATGGTGCGTATCGATATGTCTGAGTTTATGGAGAAACACTCGGTATCGCGTCTCGTCGGTGCTCCTCCGGGATATGTCGGATATGAAGAGGGGGGGTATCTGACCGAGGCGGTCCGCCGCCGTCCTTATTCCGTCATCTTGCTTGATGAGATCGAGAAAGCGCATCCGGATGTATTTAACATCCTGTTGCAGGTATTGGATGATGGCCGCCTGACCGATGGACAGGGGAGAACGGTAGACTTCCGTAACACGGTGGTCATCATGACCTCTAACCTTGGGTCGGATTTAATTCAGGAGCGGTTTGGCGAACTGGATTACGGCCATATGAAAGAGCTGGTGTTAGGTGTGGTCAGCCATAGCTTCCGTCCGGAATTCATCAACCGTATAGATGAAGTGGTTGTATTTCATCCGCTTGGTGAAAAACACATTGCTTCTATTGCTCAAATCCAGTTGCAGCGTTTGTACAAACGCCTGGAAGAGCGTGGGTATGAAGTCAACCTTTCCGATGAAGCTTTGAAACTGCTGAGCGAGAATGGTTTTGATCCGGTGTATGGTGCACGGCCTTTGAAACGTGCAATTCAGCAGCAGATTGAAAACCCGCTGGCGCAGCAAATTTTGTCTGGCGAACTTTTACCGGGCAAAACAATTCAATTAGTTGTGAAAGATGATCGGATTGTGGCAGTGCAGTAAGTCACAAAACAGCAAAAACGAGCCTCCAGGGGCTCGTTTTTGTTTAAAAACCAGGCAAGAATTGCCTCTCAACATCTGTTTTGCCTGGAAAGTGAGCAAACGATATTTTTTTTGAATTTTATACTTGTCACTTCCTAAGAACTCCCTATAATGCGCCTCCACTGACACGGAACAACGGCAAACAAGCCGCCGGGTCAGCGGGGTTCTCAGGCGAATGCCGGTGAGAATTCCGCAGAGAAAAGTGAAAATAAACACTTGACTCTGCAGCGGGAAAGCGTAATATGCACACCCCGCGCCGCAGCGAAAAACGAAGCGGCACTGCTCTTTAACAATTTATCAGACAATCTGTGTGGGCACTCAAAGTGACATGGATTCTTAACGTCCTCGGACGATAAATGAATACCAAGTCTCATAGAGTGAACACGTAATTCATTACGAAGTTTAATTCTACGAGCATCAAACTTTTAAATTGAAGAGTTTGATCATGGCTCAGATTGAACGCTGGCGGCAGGCCTAACACATGCAAGTCGAACGGTAGCACAGAGGAGCTTGCTCCTTGGGTGACGAGTGGCGGACGGGTGAGTAATGTCTGGGAAACTGCCCGATGGAGGGGGATAACTACTGGAAACGGTAGCTAATACCGCATAATGTCGCAAGACCAAAGAGGGGGACCTTCGGGCCTCTTGCCATCGGATGTGCCCAGATGGGATTAGCTTGTTGGTGAGGTAATGGCTCACCAAGGCGACGATCCCTAGCTGGTCTGAGAGGATGACCAGCCACACTGGAACTGAGACACGGTCCAGACTCCTACGGGAGGCAGCAGTGGGGAATATTGCACAATGGGCGCAAGCCTGATGCAGCCATGCCGCGTGTGTGAAGAAGGCCTTCGGGTTGTAAAGCACTTTCAGCGGGGAGGAAGGCAGTACGGTTAATAACCGTGTTGATTGACGTTACCCGCAGAAGAAGCACCGGCTAACTCCGTGCCAGCAGCCGCGGTAATACGGAGGGTGCAAGCGTTAATCGGAATTACTGGGCGTAAAGCGCACGCAGGCGGTCTGTCAAGTCGGATGTGAAATCCCCGGGCTCAACCTGGGAACTGCATTCGAAACTGGCAGGCTTGAGTCTTGTAGAGGGGGGTAGAATTCCAGGTGTAGCGGTGAAATGCGTAGAGATCTGGAGGAATACCGGTGGCGAAGGCGGCCCCCTGGACAAAGACTGACGCTCAGGTGCGAAAGCGTGGGGAGCAAACAGGATTAGATACCCTGGTAGTCCACGCCGTAAACGATGTCGACTTGGAGGTTGTGCCCTTGAGGCGTGGCTTCCGGAGCTAACGCGTTAAGTCGACCGCCTGGGGAGTACGGCCGCAAGGTTAAAACTCAAATGAATTGACGGGGGCCCGCACAAGCGGTGGAGCATGTGGTTTAATTCGATGCAACGCGAAGAACCTTACCTGGTCTTGACATCCACGGAATTCGGCAGAGATGCCTTAGTGCCTTCGGGAACCGTGAGACAGGTGCTGCATGGCTGTCGTCAGCTCGTGTTGTGAAATGTTGGGTTAAGTCCCGCAACGAGCGCAACCCTTATCCTTTGTTGCCAGCGGTCCGGCCGGGAACTCAAAGGAGACTGCCAGTGATAAACTGGAGGAAGGTGGGGATGACGTCAAGTCATCATGGCCCTTACGACCAGGGCTACACACGTGCTACAATGGCATATACAAAGAGAAGCGACCTCGCGAGAGCAAGCGGACCTCATAAAGTATGTCGTAGTCCGGATTGGAGTCTGCAACTCGACTCCATGAAGTCGGAATCGCTAGTAATCGTGGATCAGAATGCCACGGTGAATACGTTCCCGGGCCTTGTACACACCGCCCGTCACACCATGGGAGTGGGTTGCAAAAGAAGTAGGTAGCTTAACCTTCGGGAGGGCGCTTACCACTTTGTGATTCATGACTGGGGTGAAGTCGTAACAAGGTAACCGTAGGGGAACCTGCGGTTGGATCACCTCCTTACCTTAAAGAACCTGCCTTTGTAGTGCTCACACAGATTGTCTGATGAAAAGTAAAAAGCAAGGCGTCTTGCGAGTGAGACTTAAGTGTCCCCTTCGTCTAGAGGCCCAGGACACCGCCCTTTCACGGCGGTAACAGGGGTTCGAATCCCCTAGGGGACGCCACTTGCGCGGTAATGTGTGAAAGGCGTTGCCACCGATATCTCAAAACTGACTTTCGAGTCATGTTTGAGATATTTGCTCTTTAAAAATCTGGATCAAGCTGAAAATTGAAACGACACACGAAAGTGTGTTCGAGTCTCTCAAATTATCGCAATCAGAAGATGACACTGTAAAAGGTGACGTGAGCGATGTGAAGGCAAGGCGTACCGCACGCAGCGAGCGCAGTGGACTTGATGTCCATGAGCATCGCGAGTACGGAACAACGTAGTATTCACAACGCGCAACAAACCGGACAGAACAAGACATCTTCGGGTTGTGAGGTTAAGCGACTAAGCGTACACGGTGGATGCCCTGGCAGTCAGAGGCGATGAAGGACGTGCTAATCTGCGAAAAGCGCCGGCGAGGTGATATGAACCTTTGACCCGGCGATGTCCGAATGGGGAAACCCAGTGCAATCCGTTGCACTATCGTTTGATGAATACATAGTCAAACGAGGCGAACCGGGGGAACTGAAACATCTAAGTACCCCGAGGAAAAGAAATCAACCGAGATTCCCCCAGTAGCGGCGAGCGAACGGGGAGCAGCCCAGAGCCTGAATCAGCTTGTGTGTTAGTGGAAGCGTCTGGAAAGTCGCGCGATACAGGGTGACAGCCCCGTACACGAAAGCACACAGGTTGTGAGCTCGATGAGTAGGGCGGGACACGTGGTATCCTGTCTGAATATGGGGGGACCATCCTCCAAGGCTAAATACTCCTGACTGACCGATAGTGAACCAGTACCGTGAGGGAAAGGCGAAAAGAACCCCGGCGAGGGGAGTGAAAAAGAACCTGAAACCGTGTACGTACAAGCAGTGGGAGCCTCTTAATGGGGTGACTGCGTACCTTTTGTATAATGGGTCAGCGACTTATATTCTGTAGCAAGGTTAACCGAATAGGGGAGCCGAAGGGAAACCGAGTCTTAACTGGGCGTTAAGTTGCAGGGTATAGACCCGAAACCCGGTGATCTAGCCATGGGCAGGTTGAAGGTTGGGTAACACTAACTGGAGGACCGAACCGACTAATGTTGAAAAATTAGCGGATGACTTGTGGCTGGGGGTGAAAGGCCAATCAAACCGGGAGATAGCTGGTTCTCCCCGAAAGCTATTTAGGTAGCGCCTCGTGAATTCATCTCCGGGGGTAGAGCACTGTTTCGGCTAGGGGGCCATCCCGGCTTACCAACCCGATGCAAACTACGAATACCGGAGAATGTTATCACGGGAGACACACGGCGGGTGCTAACGTCCGTCGTGAAGAGGGAAACAACCCAGACCGCCAGCTAAGGTCCCAAAGTCATGGTTAAGTGGGAAACGATGTGGGAAGGCACAGACAGCCAGGATGTTGGCTTAGAAGCAGCCATCATTTAAAGAAAGCGTAATAGCTCACTGGTCGAGTCGGCCTGCGCGGAAGATGTAACGGGGCTAAACCATGCACCGAAGCTGCGGCAGCGACACTAAGTGTTGTTGGGTAGGGGAGCGTTCTGTAAGCCTGTGAAGGTGTGCTGTGAGGCATGCTGGAGGTATCAGAAGTGCGAATGCTGACATAAGTAACGATAAAGCGGGTGAAAAGCCCGCTCGCCGGAAGACCAAGGGTTCCTGTCCAACGTTAATCGGGGCAGGGTGAGTCGACCCCTAAGGCGAGGCCGAAAGGCGTAGTCGATGGGAAACAGGTTAATATTCCTGTACTTGGTGTTACTGCGAAGGGGGGACGGAGAAGGCTATGTTAGCCGGGCGACGGTTGTCCCGGTTTAAGCATGTAGGCTGGTTATCCAGGCAAATCCGGATAATCAAGGCTGAGGTGTGATGACGAGTCACTACGGTGATGAAGTAACAAATGCCCTGCTTCCAGGAAAAGCCTCTAAGCATCAGGTAACACGAAATCGTACCCCAAACCGACACAGGTGGTCAGGTAGAGAATACCAAGGCGCTTGAGAGAACTCGGGTGAAGGAACTAGGCAAAATGGTGCCGTAACTTCGGGAGAAGGCACGCTGATATGTAGGTGAAGCCCCTGCGGGTGGAGCTGAAATCAGTCGAAGATACCAGCTGGCTGCAACTGTTTATTAAAAACACAGCACTGTGCAAACACGAAAGTGGACGTATACGGTGTGACGCCTGCCCGGTGCCGGAAGGTTAATTGATGGGGTTATCCGTAAGGAGAAGCTCTTGATCGAAGCCCCGGTAAACGGCGGCCGTAACTATAACGGTCCTAAGGTAGCGAAATTCCTTGTCGGGTAAGTTCCGACCTGCACGAATGGCGTAATGATGGCCAGGCTGTCTCCACCCGAGACTCAGTGAAATTGAACTCGCTGTGAAGATGCAGTGTACCCGCGGCAAGACGGAAAGACCCCGTGAACCTTTACTATAGCTTGACACTGAACATTGAGCCTTGATGTGTAGGATAGGTGGGAGGCTTTGAAGCGTGGACGCCAGTCTGCGTGGAGCCAACCTTGAAATACCACCCTTTAATGTTTGATGTTCTAACGTGGACCCGTAATCCGGGTTGCGGACAGTGTCTGGTGGGTAGTTTGACTGGGGCGGTCTCCTCCCAAAGAGTAACGGAGGAGCACGAAGGTTGGCTAATCCTGGTCGGACATCAGGAGGTTAGTGCAATGGCATAAGCCAGCTTGACTGCGAGCGTGACGGCGCGAGCAGGTGCGAAAGCAGGTCATAGTGATCCGGTGGTTCTGAATGGAAGGGCCATCGCTCAACGGATAAAAGGTACTCCGGGGATAACAGGCTGATACCGCCCAAGAGTTCATATCGACGGCGGTGTTTGGCACCTCGATGTCGGCTCATCACATCCTGGGGCTGAAGTAGGTCCCAAGGGTATGGCTGTTCGCCATTTAAAGTGGTACGCGAGCTGGGTTTAGAACGTCGTGAGACAGTTCGGTCCCTATCTGCCGTGGGCGCTGGAGAATTGAGGGGGGCTGCTCCTAGTACGAGAGGACCGGAGTGGACGCATCACTGGTGTTCGGGTTGTCATGCCAATGGCACTGCCCGGTAGCTACATGCGGAAGAGATAAGTGCTGAAAGCATCTAAGCACGAAACTTGCCCCGAGATGAGTTCTCCCTTGTCCTTTAAGGACACTAAAGGAACGTTGAAGACGACGACGTTGATAGGCCGGGTGTGTAAGCGCAGCGATGCGTTGAGCTAACCGGTACTAATGAACCGTGAGGCTTAACCTTACAACGCCGAAGATGTTTTGGCGGATTGAGAGAATTTTCAGCTTAGATACAGATTTTCGGGAACGAAAGATTTTACGCTGAGGCAAGGCGGCAAATGAAGGAAAGGAAGGAGCATACATGAGTATGTGACTGACTTTGCGAATGCAGCCAACGCAGCCACAGTGAAAAAGATTCGTTTCCGGCAACAGAATTTGCCTGGCGGCTTTAGCGCGGTGGTCCCACCTGACCCCATGCCGAACTCAGAAGTGAAACGCCGTAGCGCCGATGGTAGTGTGGGGTCTCCCCATGTGAGAGTAGGGAACTGCCAGGCATCAAATTAAAAGACCTGCACCAGTCTTCGGGGCAGTTCGCTACTCGACAGAGAGTAGGACAAAAGCGAAAGCTTTTGAACGTTGCGCAGCAACGGCCCGAAGGGTGAATCACGAAGTGATTCATACACTGCCAGGCATCAAACAAGTAAGAAGCCCATCCTCACGGATGGGCTTTTTGCGTTTTTATCTCCTGAAAACGATTTTCGACAACTTTCCGTCTCTCCAGCCTGCATAGCATTGCCTTTTAAATAGCCTATCCTTATCCATTCGAGATGTTTAAGGAGACGATAGTTGACCAGCCATTCCTTCAATTACCAGCAAGATTTCGCCAGCATTAATTTTCGTGATCATCCTGAGCGCTATCAGGTGGGACGTGGTGAACAAGGCGTTTTGCTGGTTGAGCCCTATAAGAGTGAAATCCTTCCCTGGTGGCGTTACAAAGATGCTGAGTCCGCTACAACATCAGCTGAAAAAATTTACCAATTATTCGAAACCTATCGACAACAAAATGACTTTGTTGGCATGGATATGGCCCGCAAATTTATACAAATGGGATATACCCGCGCCCGGCGTTACGCCAACTATAAAGGGGGTAAAAAGTATGCTGAGGACGGTAGCATTCAGCAAAGAGGAAATGACCCGGTAAAAGCAGCCGCAGCGGCGATCTTTAAAAAATGGTGGGATAAGATCCGCCAGGATAAAGATTATCTCCGACGCAAGCGCGAACATATCACACGCTGGGGATAAGCGCATTCTTAGGCTAACATTCTGAAATGATAGCAGGCAAATCATTAACACTGTATTAACTTTTTACCCCGGCGTAATCTGATTTATATAAAAAATCGAAGATGTCCAATTAAAGGGGGAAATATGGCAGATGTCACCACTCGTCCTGAGCATAAAACAACCGATTTGACCGATGTACGTCGCAGAGTGTGGGCAATCGTTGGTGCGTCATCGGGAAATCTGGTGGAGTGGTTTGATTTCTATGTTTATTCATTCTGTTCGCTCTACTTTGCTCACATCTTTTTCCCTGCCGGAAATACAACGACCCAGCTACTTCAGACGGCAGGCATTTTCGCCGCCGGATTTCTCATGCGTCCGATTGGCGGCTGGCTGTTCGGGCGTATTGCTGATAGGCATGGGCGCAAAAAGTCGATGTTGATATCAGTATGCATGATGTGTCTGGGATCTCTGGTGATCGCTTGCTTACCGGGCTATGAAAGCATTGGTACGTGGGCCCCGGCATTGTTATTACTGGCAAGACTGTTCCAGGGGTTATCCGTGGGTGGCGAATACGGCACCAGTGCAACTTATATGAGTGAGATTGCCGTTGAAGGACGTAAAGGGTTTTATGCCTCTTTCCAGGACGTAACTTTGATTGGGGGTCAATTGCTGGCGCTTCTCGTGGTCGTTGTTCTTCAGCAGATCCTTGATGATGCTGAGTTACGTGCATGGGGCTGGCGTATTCCCTTTGCCATTGGCGCCGCACTGGCTGTAGTCGCGCTCTGGTTGCGTCGTCAACTGGATGAAACATCGAAAAAAGAGGTACGAGTATTAAAAGAGGCTGGGTCGCTTAAAGGGTTATGGCGTAATCGCCGGGCGTTTGTGATGGTGCTCGGCTTTACCGCAGGCGGTTCACTGAGCTTCTACACCTTCACGACATATATGCAAAAATATCTGGTTAACACGACCGGTATGCATGCCAATGTGGCCAGCATTGTGATGACCGTGGCGTTATTTGTTTTTATGCTTATTCAGCCCGTGATAGGTGCCTTATCCGATCGCATTGGTCGCCGTGCTTCCATGCTCTGTTTTGGTGGGCTGGGGACGCTCTTCACGCTACCTATTTTAAGTGCGCTACAGTATGTCTCATCACCCTATGCCGCCTTTGCATTAGTGATGACGGCACTGCTCATCGTGAGTTTCTATACATCAATAAGCGGTATCCTGAAAGCCGAAATGTTCCCGGCACAGGTCCGTGCGCTGGGCGTGGGCTTATCTTACGCCGTTGCCAATGCGTTATTCGGCGGGTCGGCTGAGTACGTTGCGCTGTCGCTGAAATCGGCAGGTATCGAGACGGCCTTCTTTTGGTATGTCACTGCGTTTTGCGCACTGGCATTTATCGTTTCGTTGATGCTACACCGGAAAGGTAAAGGTATTCGTCTTTAGTGATTGGCTAGCTGCCAGACGGCGTAACCCGTGGTAGCGCCTGCAACATCCCAGGCAAAATCTTTCCAGCTCCAGCCGCTTCCTGCCGGGCGGCTGTCCCAAAACTCTTTTGATGCGCCAAGGCTAACAGAAAACATCAGGCCATAAACGGCACTGCGATCGCGACTAATTCCCTGATGTTGTGCATACTCGTTGCCCGCAGCGGAGAGCATGGCAGAAGCAATAAAATGCTGTGCTTTATCCTGCCCGCTCCATTGGTCATTTGCCATGTGCGCACACCCGGTTAAACACAGTACACTCGTCAATATTAAGCATCGCATCATAGAGGAACCTGAAAAAAAGCCCCATCAAATGATGGGGCCGGGTGTTACAGAATGCGGCTGATAAGTTTATCGATACGAATTCGACGTAAGCGGCGAATGAGCTTGCGTACTTTTACCGGATAGTCGGCGATACTTTGCAGATCGCGATAATGGTTAACTACCGTGGTATGGGTACGGATAAGATCCAGCTCTTTGTCACGCTGAGCCGCTAATTGATGTTTCGGGTCGTGGATCAGAATGGCATTTTCCAGATCCAGGCGCCAGGCACGCGGATTAAGGTTATTCCCCGTCAGCAGCACCCATTCGTCATCAACCCACATCCCTTTCAAGTGATAGCTGTTGTCGTCGTCTTTCCACAAGCGCACGACCAATTGATCGGTATTGACGTAATACTGCAGACGGCTCAGGAAACGGCGCAGGTTAATTTCATACAGATAAGGCAGGGCGCCAATAATTTTAAAAGGTTGATCTTCTGGAATAAAAAAGTCATTAGCCGTTTTATCGCCAACGATAATTTCGACTTTTTTGCCTTCACGCAGGAGCTGAATAATATTGCGTACCAGCACAGCTGGCAGGTTGAAATAAGGTGTGCAGATAACCAGCTTCTCTTCCGCACAGGGCATCAAATGGAAAATGGTCTTATTCAGCAGGCTGGTTTTTCCAAGTCCAACTAATGGCGTAACCGAAAGCTGATCGTTATCGGCATCGCCCTCAAAATGATAGGCCGCGTCGCGTAATTCCTGACGATACAGACGAATATCATTTTTGATTTCAGGGCTCTTAGGACGTTGCGCGTTGTCGAGACGATTTACGCCGCGCCCTTCAATCAGGTTTTGTTTGACCCAGCCCAGCATGATATCGGCCATTTTGGGATTGCGGATAAGCTGGTAGCGGTCGTAGCGGTATTTATCGTGTTGGTGGAGATAGACATCGTTCAGGCTCGCGCCGCTATACAGCACGCTATCGTCGATAATGAAGCCTTTAAAATGCAGTACGCCAAGCGCTTCACGGGTATTCACTGGCACGCCGTAAACGGGAATATCAATGCCTGGGTTTTCCTGCGCCATACGGCAATACCAGTCGGCGTTGGTGTTGGATGCTGCCACGCCAATACGACCACGTTGTGCCCGGTGCCAGTCGACGAGCACGCAGATTTCAAGCTCAGGGCGCTGACGTTTGGCGTCATAGAGGGCGTTCAGGATACCTTTACCGCCATCATCCTGCTCAAGGTAAAGAGCGATGATGCAGATACGGCGTGTTGCGCTGGCAATTTTTTCCAGCAATGTCTCCCTGAAAGTAGCGGGAGAGTAGAAAAACTCTACATCAT
Organism: Phytobacter sp. SCO41; assembly: GCF_003073275.1. Lineage (NCBI taxonomy): Bacteria > Pseudomonadati > Pseudomonadota > Gammaproteobacteria > Enterobacterales > Enterobacteriaceae > Phytobacter > Phytobacter sp. SCO41. Next base: position 1,330,075 of record NZ_CP027225.1, read on the forward strand.
CAACTGATTGGGAAAGCTTGGGTAGTTGGGCAAGGTGTTGTTGATGTTTATTACGCTTAAATTTTGACAACATCACAGTGCGTTTCTTCTCTGTTTATTGAAAGGGCTTCTGTCCGATAACCCCGACAGAAGCGGACAATGATAACACCAGTACCTGTGAAAGTGGTCAACATTTCCAGTACCTTACTCAGGATTCACCGGTCTGCTTCAGATTCAGGGACAATCCAACGATCCCGTCCTCAAGCTGAATGTCGACCTCGAATCCCAGTTTACGCGCCAGAGTCACCATGCCGCGATTGTTTGGCATAGTAATACCATTCAAACGCTTAAGTCCGTGATCCCGAGTGTAACTGATGAGCTTTTCCAGTAACCTTCGCCCAAGACCCAATCCTTTCAAATCGGAACGAACCAACACAGCGAATTCGGCATCAATGTTATCCGGGTCAGAGATGGCGCGGGTTACGCCAAGGATCTCATCCTTTCCTTCTACCTGACGCACTGCAACAAATGCCATTTCCCGATCGTAGTCGATCTGCGTCATATTCGCTAAATCATCATGAGTAAATTCGTTGATCTCGCTGAAATAGCGGTAGTACAAATCTTCCTTTGTTACCCTGGCGATGAACGCCTGTAGCTGCGGTTCATCCTCAGGAAGAATAGGGCGGAAAAGCGTAGTCTCGCCGTTTTTTAGCTCAACGGTCTCTTCTAGCTGCTGCGGATAGGGGCGAATCGCGAGACGACTTTCACCGTTGCCGCTAAACGCCCCGACCGTGAGGGTGACATCAAGTGCGGTGAATTCATTGCCGGAGGCAAGCAGAGGATGAATGTCCAGGCGCTGGATTTCCGGACAGTGCACAATAAGGTTTGAGACCTGCACCAGGAATTGACTTAGCCCGGCGATATCCAGTGTGCGCAGGGCGCTACGCCCGCGGATCTTCTTATTTTTAATGGCCTGGATAACCAGATAACGCGCCAGATTCATATTCAGCGGTGGTAGCGCAACGGCGGCCTGCTCCTGTGCGCGCCACTCGACGCCGCCTTCTCCCAACATGATAAGCGGACCGAACACCGGATCGGATTCGACGACCACACGAAGTTCCTGCGCACCGGCACGGTTTGCCATGCTTTGTACCTGCAAGCCGTGAACACGCGCCTGCGGCCAGTTCATTTTGACGCGGTCGATAATCGCATCCGCGGCCTGCTGGACCTCTGCCGCAGTGCGCAGGTAAAGCATAACCCCCTGGACCTCAGATTTATGAGGAATATCCGGCGAGCGTAATTTTAGCGCTACGGGGTAACCAATCTGTTCGGCAATATGTACCGCTTCGGCGCTATCACCAGCAATCCACGTCGGCAGTGTCTGGATACCCCAGGCGCTGAGTATCGGCTGCACTTCATGAGTATCAAGCGTGGTTGCCCCTTCTGTGATCGCCTGTTGCAGTAACTGATGGGCTTCGGCCGTATTGGCCGTCAGGTGAGTAGGCAAGGCGGGCGTTTCACGTAATTGCTTCTGGTTACGCCGGTATTCAACCATATGCATAAATGCGGTGATCGTCCCTTCTGGCGTACGGTATGTCGGCAGGCTCGCTTCGCTGAATAACCGTCGCGCTTCCTGGGAAGAATACTCGCCACACCAGTTTGTCAGCACCGTAACGTATTTACCGCGCGGATGTTTTTTCAGCGCCTCAATGAGCGCCAGCGCGCTCTCTCTGCCAGGGGCGGCGGCGCTCGGAGAATGAATAACCATCAGCGCATCAAAATCCTGGCTGTCGAGCAGGATCTCAAGCGCGGTGGTGTAGCGATCATTGCTGGCATCATCGCGTAAATCCAGCGGATTACCCACATTGACATAATCGGGTAATCCATTGCGAAGCCTTGCCAGCGTATCGTCACTCAACTTTGCCAGTTTGCCATTACGCGACCACAGCTGATCGAGCGCCAGTGCGGCAGGGGCGGCACCGTTACTGATGATCATCAGCCGGTCGCCGCGAAGCGGGCGCATGTGACTGAGCGTTTCGACGGCGGAAAACAGTTCGTGGGTGTCTTGCACACGCAGCAGACCGGCACGCTGAATGGCGGCATCCCAAGCCGGATCCAGCCCGGCACGGGTTTGCAAAAGCCGCTGGGCTTCGGGGCTACGGCCACTCTTGATAACCAGAATGGGTTTATTGCGTGACGCGCTGCGAGCCGCCGAGACGAACCGGCGCGCGTCGCTTAAATGTTCGAGATAGAGCAGAATGGCGCTGGTTTTGGTATCACGTGCCAGGAAGTCCAGCAGTTCATCGACGTCGATATCCAGGCTGTCACCCAGCGCAATAAAATAGGAAAACCCCATCTCACGTTGCTGAGCCCAGTCCAGGATGGTGTTGGAGACGGCGGCGGATTGCGAAATAAATGCAAGCTTGCCACGGGTAATCGGTACCGGGGAAAAGCTGGCATTAAGACCCTGCCAGGGCGCGAGTAACCCCATACTGTTTGGCCCGAGCAGGCGCATCTGGTAACGCCCTGCACAGTTCAGCAGTTCGGCGTGTTGCTCAGGGGTGGCAGAAAGAATAATGCAGGTTTTACAGCCCTTCTTACCAAGCTCTTCCAGCAAAGGCAGATTACGTTTTGCATTGGTACAGAGCACGGCGAGGTCCGGCACATAAGGCAGGCTGGCGATATCGGGCCAGGCCAGTACGCCAAGTACGGCTTTGTACGCGGGTGTCACCGGTAAAACCGGCCCGGCAAAACCGCCAGCCAGAAGATTGCGCATCATCAGGAAACCGGCGCGATCCGGTTTCATTGATGCCCCGATCACGGCGATCGACTTGGGACGTAACAACGCTTCCAGCCCACGTTGGCTCATACCGGCCTCCAGTAAAGAGTGACCTGATGATTTTAAACGTTTTCTGGTTCTTTTGCTGTGACGCTACGCTGATGATTCGCTTTACCCGCCAGGTAACGTTCGCGAAAGAGGGAAAAATGGGCGCCCAGACTTTTCGCGGCAGCTTGATCGCCTGCTAAATCGAGAAGCGCAATCGCGACTTCGGCGGTGCAGTACTGATCGTCGGCATGCGACTCGCGCAGACGATAGGCTGAAATCCGTGATAAATCGACGGAGATAACCGGCAGGGCGTCCAGATAGGGGCTTTTGCGAAACATTTTGCGTGCTTCGGTCCAGGTCCCATCCAGCATGATAAATAGCGGCGGTTTTCCACAGGGCGGTGCGGATAATACCTGCCGTTCGTTTCCTGCATAGGATGCGGGAAAGACGACCATCGGCTGATAGTCTTCGCTGTTGCATAAATCAATAAGCGCCTGGGGTGGCTCAGTACGTGACCAGAGAAACGCCGTTGTGTCAGGCAGGATATCGGCGATAAGCCTGCCAGTATTGCTGGGCTTCATGGGTTCCGTATCGAACATCACCAGGCAGAACCGGCTGCGGGCCGTACTGGGTTGCAAGGTGTCGCACAGGCACTGTTGTTTTGGCAGCAGGCAGCGCTGGCAGCGAATAACGCGATTGCCTCGGGCGAGGAAAGGGCGAGTGGAACGAGCAATACGCATTGCCCGGAGCGTGAGTACGGCGTTATCAGTCATGAGAATCGCGTGAAAAACGCCATTGTCGCAGAGCTGAAAACGGGGCACAAGATGTGCCCCGCCAGGATTAGAGAGATTCGTTAAGCCAGCTATTAAAAGGGGCTTTGGGAACGGCGCCGCTTAAGATGTCGACAACCTCGCCATTTTTGAACAACATAATGGTTGGGATGCTGCGGATACGAAAGCGTGCGCTGAGTTCGCGTTCGGCTTCGGTGTTCACTTTGACGAAGCGAACTTTGCCGCTACGCTCTTCCGCCACGTCTTCAAAAATCGGTGCGAAGCTACGGCACGGACCACACCAGGGCGCCCAGAAATCGACAACGACCGGCAGGTCATCTTTCAGCAGTTTATCCAGTGTTTCGCCAGTGGCGTTAATCACATCGCCGTCGAACAGCTCATGTCCACAGCGTCCGCATTTTGCGACATCGCTAATGCGCGCTTCGGGGATGCGGTTAAGCGCCTGGCAGCTTGCACATACGGTATTCATAACTAACCTCGGGAGAGCAGTGGTACAGAGTGGCACAAGGCCGATATGTTTCTAATATGTTACATATTATTGATGAAGTGGTTTTAAACGACAACGCGTTTTATTCAATGAGTACAATAGTCGATAGCTTTTGAACGAATTAATGGCTAAGCGCCGACACATCAGGTAATCTGCGCGCTCGCGCAGCGCTGGTGGAGAAAAGCATGAACGATGAACTGAAAAACAAAAGCGGCAAAGTCAAAGTGATGTATGTCCGCAGTGATGATGATTCCGATAAACGCAGCCAAAACCCGCGTACCGGGAAAGGGCCTGCTCGTAGCGGATCGTCTCGTGCCGATGCTGGCCGTCGCCCCGCTCGCGAAGAGAAAAACAGTGGCCGCCGTCCTGCTCGCGAAGAGCGAAGCAATGATCGTGGTCGCGACCGTGACCGTCCACAGAGTGATTCCCCGTGGCGTACCGTTTCCCGCGCGCCGGGTGACGAGACAGCAACAAAGCCGGATCACGGCGGTATCAGCGGTAAAAGCTTTATCGATCCGGAAGTACTGCGTCGTCAGCGTGCGGAAGAGACCCGCGTTTATGGCGAGAATGCCTGTCAGGCGCTGTTTGCCAGCCGTCCTGACTGCATCGTGCGCGCCTGGTTTGTTCAGAGCGTAACCCCGCGCTTTAAAGAAGCACTGCGCTGGATGGCGGCTAACCGCAAAGCCTACCATGTGGTTGATGAGGCTGAGCTGGCAAAAGCGTCCGGTACTGAACATCACGGTGGCGTTTGCTTCCTGATCAAAAAACGTAACGGTACCAGTGTTGAGCAGTGGGTGGCACAGGCCGGCGCCGAAGATTGCGTTCTGGCGCTGGAAGATGTGGGTAACCCGCATAACCTGGGTGCGATGATGCGCAGTTGCGCGCATTTCGGTGTGAAAGGCGTTCTGTTGCAGGATGCGGCCGTTATCGAATCCGGTGCTGCAGTTCGTACGGCGGAAGGCGGTGCGGAGCACGTGCAGGCGATTACGGGCGATAGCGTTATCGAGGCGCTGGATGCTTTCCGCAAAGCCGGTTATGCCATTGTGACCACATCCAGCCATAAAGGTACGCCGCTGTTTAGCGCCACGTTGCCGAAGAAAATGGTGCTGGTGCTGGGTCAGGAGCGTGACGGCCTTTCCGATGCTGCGCTTGATAACGCGGATCTGAGCATCTCGATTAACGGCACCAATAACGTTGAGAGTCTTAACGTGTCTGTAGCAACGGGTGTGTTGCTGGCAGAATGGTGGCGTCAAAACAAAGCCTGATAAAACCACGATCAGCATGCCTTCACGGCATGCTGATTTCTTCTCTCCTCTGTCTGTTCGCTTTACCCCCAGAGCAGATGCATCATCAAAATGAATGCTTCCATAACCCATGCTGATTGCACCAACTGTATGCGGTGAACCCTCGTTTACAGTTAAATTTGCATCGGCTGCCTTTACAGACCGGACGATCGCAGTAGACGTACGCATCGTTTTCGGCCAGTGCGAAGGTGGCTTCTGGCAGATCGCCTGGCCTGAGGAATTTAAACTGGCCACCCTGAAAGGTATAAACGTAGATCCACAGCAGGCGGTGATCGTCTGTCATCGGATGTGGCGTTGTACCAATATTCACCGTCAGGGTATTTGATTCAAAGCCGCCGGAAATCGTCATCTGCGGCAGGTGGTCTTCTGCCAGCGCATCGTTTGTATTTTGCGGGGTTAATGCACTCAGCGTTTCGTCACAACAGCGTAGTTGTGTCTCGCCGCCGTTGTTATTAATGGTCACAAGAAATTGTCCGCACCGGGGACAGTGATAAAACGTAGGCTCCCCCTGGATAAAAGACGGCTTGGTGCTGTTTTTTATTCGTGTCGATGTTTTCGGCTGTGTTCTGCCGGAAAGGTTATTGTTAATAAGCACATTGGTATCCTTATTTGGATATGGCCTCGTCGAGTGCCGGGGATGCGTTTTCTCGGGAGGCAAGAGCCAGGCGCTGAACGATATCTTTGCGTAACATGAACTTTTTGACTTTCCCGGAGGCCGTTCGCGGTAAATTGTCGACCACCACCAGGTGCTCTGGATATTTATATTTAGCGATGCGTTTATGGGTAAAGAAACGGATGATATCTGCCAGTACCAGAGGTTGTTCTTTATGGGTCAGTACCACATAGGCACATGAACGTTCTCCCAGCCGCTGATCTGGCATCGCGACGACGGCGGCGTCTCGAACATCAGGATGTTGCAACAGAATATCTTCCACTTCCCGGCTACTGATATTTTCACCGCCGCGAACAATGATGTCTTTTTTTCGCCCGGTAATTTTAAGATACCCTGACTTGTCGACCCGGCAATAATCCCCGCTGTAATACCAGCCTTCATCATCAAGTGCCTGTGCCGTTAATTCCGGTTCATCGAAATAGCCGACAAACACATTCGGGCCGCGAGAAGCTTCTTCACCTTCGGTATATTCCGGCAGAGTGTTTCTCTTTTTATCGACGACTCTGATCTCCACTCCGTTCACCGCCGCCCCGTCCGTATTTACCTGCCGAATAAGCGAGTCTTCGGGACGGACGATGGCATGTGGCGCACTCTCCGTACTGCCATATACCCCCAGCAATGGAACTCCGGCTTTGTGGTAATCACGCACCAGTTTGCCCGGAATAGTGGTCCCGCCGCACAGAAAAAAGCGCAAAGAAGAGATATCGCACTGGCGGGCCTGCATCGCCTTAAGCAGATCGCACGCAAACGGTGTTGCCCCCATAATGCAGGTGCATTTTTCCCGTTCAATGATCTCAAGGCACTGCTCCGGGTTAAAAATATCCAGCAATACGCTGCGGGCACCCATCATAAACGGGGCGGTGACCCCATGCATAAAACCCGTGGCGTGGGCGAGTGGTGCTGGCATCAGCATAATATCCGTGCTGTTCAAATTAAGCGTTGCGCAGTAGGCCCGTTCGCTGGCGATGATATTATTGTGCGTCAGCATTACCCCTTTAGGGTGGCCCTCTGTACCGGAAGTGAACAGCAGTGCGGCCAGGTCATCGCTTTTTGTCGCAATGGCCTGAGCTAATGGTGGCGTGTTTGCCAGTATCTGGCTCAAAGACAACTCGTGCCGGGCGGGCTCGAGCTTATCGACCGCAATCACCTTCTCCAGCCAGGGAAGCAGCGGGCGCAGCGCGGGCAGCATTTGAATGGGACGAACATTTTTAAAGCGCGTTGCGGTAAAGAGAATACGAGCCTGACATTTGTTCATGATCCAAGCCAGTTCAGACTCCCGAAATGCCGGGAGCAGCGGCACGACGACGGCGCCGCATTTGAGACAGGCAAGATAGATAACGGTAAACTCACACCAGCCGGGAAGTTGCAGGGCGACCCGATCACCCGGCTGGATACCGTTTTCCACAAGCCACATCGCCAGCGCGCCTGCTGCGTTATCGAGTTCACGGTAGGTATACGCTGTGCCGTGGTTGTCGCTGACGGCGATTTTATCCGCCGACGCCTTTGCCGACAGATGCCAGTAATCCGCCAGCGTCGCGTCACCCCAGTATCCTTGTTGTCGATAACGCATTTTCAGCGCCTCGTTGATTTTCATGGTTGTCATTCCGTCGTTGTCCCTGGACATAACCTGGCCTAATGAGTTTTGGCGATAGCTCTTCGTTGCTTTTTGCAATACAGCGCCAGCGCGCCTGCCACCAGAGGAAGCGGCAGAAACATAAAGACTTCACTGAATGTCCAGCCCGCCGCCAGCATGGCTGAACCCGCACCTGCGCTGGTTATGGCACCCAGACGGCCAACTCCCGTCGCCCAGCTCACGCCGGTGGCCCGAATGGACGTTGGATAAAAATGGGCGGCCAGCGCATAACAACCGGGGCTGATACCATTGACGGTAAACCCGAGCATCAGAACCAGAACACATAGCACCGGCAGTGACGGGATATGCATCCCCAGAATCAGTGCACTGCAGGCGCCCCCCAGCAGGGTAAGAATGATGGCGCAATGCCTGCCCCAGCGGTCCATTTCAATGCCGATGCAGAAATTGCCCATCATGCCGCCAATCTGAAATACCGAACCCATGATGACGGCCTGTGACAGCGTCATCCCGGTGTCCCTGACCATCAGCGGCAGCCAGCTTGATAACAGATAGACACAGAACAAACCGGCAAACAGTGTTAGCCACAGCGCGAGGGTGCCAAAGGTGTATGGCGGATGCAGAAGCGATCTGGCAGTACTGGCATGTGCTTTTTGCGGCTCAGAGGTATAAAAATGGGTCTTTGCGTCGGCAATGCCGGGGACGAATTTATTCAGCAAGTGCGTCAGACGCTGTTTATTCGCGGGGTCTTGAACCAGATATTGCATCGATTCCGGCAGGTAACGTATCAGGATCAGCGCGAATATTAACGGTAATACCCCGCCGGTAATTAAGACGGAACGCCAGCCAAAGGTACCGAGTAATTGCTGGCTCAGCAGACCGCCCAATGCCGCACCGGTATTAAAACCGCAGTGGATTACGGTTGCCAGGCGCGAGCGATAACGCCAGGGGGCATACTCTGCCACCAGCGTGGTGATATTGGGCATCGCAGCCCCCAGCCCCAGGCCGGTAATAAAGCGAAAAAAGGTCAGGCTGGATAAATTCCACGACCACGCAGAAAGCAGGCTGCTTGCACCAAAAAATATGACGGAGCCAATGATGAGTTTTTTACGCCCGTAGCGGTCAGCCAGCGGCCCGGAAATAAGTGAACCGGCAGCCAGACCAAATAAGCCGCTCATCATCACCGGACCTAACATATGGCGGGATATCTGCCAGTCATCGATCAAGGCCGGAGCAATAAAACCTATTGCGGTAACATCAAAGCCATCAATACCTAATACAAAGAACCCTAAAAAAACTATCAGCCACTGGCGTCGGCTAATCGGGTGCTTATCCAGAACGGTACTGATATCAATTTTTTCCTGAGTTGACATAAATCCTCCCCGCACGGGAGAGTGACGTTCACCACAAAGGGTGACGCGAGCGAAAGAGGGGATCAGCCAAAACGAAATTCAACGCCGAAGTTCCCCTGCGGATATTCCCATTTCTCTAATATTGTCCCTTCGCACAACACACGACATGTGCCACATTCCAGACAGCCGGCATAATCAAAATGGATATTTCCTGCCTCATCCTCGCGATATAGCCCGGCAGGGCAGGCAGTGATCAATTTACGAAATTGCGCTTTGTCAGGGGCGGCCACAAGAATGATGTGTGGGGTAGTTTCATCCACTCTGAATTTGTTGACGCCCAGTTTCACATCGACATTTACCGTGCTCATAATGCGCGCCCTCCAGCGATGCCGTCTTTTAATAAATTCATTAACCCGACGCGTTTTCCCTGTTTCAATATCGTCTTCCAGAAGGGCGTCGGTTTGGCGCCATCCACAGTGAAAAGTTCGGACATGATATTGGCCGCCATCTGTGGGTATTGCGTAAAGAGGCGCGGGTTTTCCATCAGGCCAGGCAACTTGCGATAGTGCCGCATATCCTGCAAGACGCAGCTTTTCTCCAGCGCCTGCGCGTATTTTTCAAGCCGGGCATAGCTGAAATCATTACTCTCTTTTGCGGCAATGATGGTTTGCGCTGCGATATTCGCGGCCTCAATCGCCAGATCCATACCCCGCACGGTAAAGCCGAGGTTCAGACACATTCCGGCGGCATCACCCACGACCAGCACGCCATCGCCCGCCAGTTTTGGCAGCATCTCGATTCCGCCTTCTGGTACCAGATGAGCGGAATACTCAAGCAGCGTTCCCCCTTCGATAAGGGGGCGCACCGCCGGGTGCTGTTTAAAATCCTCCAGCATCTGCGGAACCGATTTTTGCGCTTTTTCAATGCCCCCCAGGCCGCACACCAGACCCAGTGAAATGGATTCACGGTTGGTATAGAGAAACCCTCCGCCCATTAAGCCATCCGACGGGGAACCGGCAAACAGCCAGGCCGCGCCTTCGTCACCCGTTACGCCAAAGCGGTCCTGAATGGTTTGGGCTGGCAGTGAAATGAGCTCTTTAACCCCGACGGCGTAATGATGAGGGTTCGATTTTTGTACCAGTCCAATTGAACGACCTAACAGCGAATTTACCCCGTCGGCCAGCACCACCACGTTTGCCTCAAGGACATCCTCCCCGGCCTGAACTCCGGTTACCCGCCCCTGCTGGTGGATTAACGCATCCACCCGCACGCCTGTGATGAACTGTGCGCCAACCGCTTCGGCTTGTTCCATCAACCAGCTATCGAATCCATGACGCAGAACTGTCCAGGACGCTTGTTCCGGGTTCGCATCGCGAGACGGCGCCTGATAATCCAGCGTGACGGCGCTGTCATTGGTCAGAAAAGAGATCTTCTCTTTGGTAATTTTTCGCTCAACGGGGGCGCTTTGCGCAAAACCGGGGATGATCTTTTCCAGGCTGTGGGCATAGAGCCGCCCACCTGTCATATTTTTACTGCCTGCGGTATCCCCCCGCTCAATGACCAGTACGTCCAGCCCGGCTTTCGCCATCACATACGCGGCGGTGCATCCCGCCACTCCGGCACCCACGATAATCGCGTCAAATTTTTCGTCCGACATACTTTTACTCCATTGCCGCCAGAAAGACTGGCGGCTTGCGTCTTATCGTTTTAATAATTCCGTTAACAGGGGGACGACCTTATAGATATCGCCCACCAGACCATAATCGGCGTACTGGAAAATCGGCGCGTTTTTATCTTTGTTAACGGCGATAATGGTTTTGGCGCCATTGCCACCGACCATATGCTGGATCTGCCCGGAAATGCCCAGGGCGAGATAGATATCGGATTTCAGCAGCACGCCGGAAACGCCAACGTAACGTTCGCGATCCATCCAGTGTTCGCCTTCGGCAATCGGACGCGAACAGCCCACTTCGGCATCCAGCGCAGAGGCCAGATCCCAGACCATTTGCAGATCCTCTTTCGCCAGTAGGCCACGGCCAATACCGATGACACGGCGCGCTTTACCAAGGTCGACGTTACTGGCCGTTTTTGACCGCCGTTCACGACAGAGCATTTCATTGGCGGGTGGGATGTAATCCACCTGAGTGAGTGGGGCAGTAGCGGCGTTTACTTCGGCCAACGGCTCATAAACACCGCTCGCCAGCGTGATGACGGCGACAGCGGTATTCACTTTTTCCCGCCCAAATGCCAGCCCGCCATACATGCGATGTTCGGCGTACAGGTCGTCGCCGTTGTGTTCCAGCAGGGTCACGTCATTCACCAGCGCGGATTGCAGCAGCACGCTGAGTTTTGCCGCCAGGCCTTTGCCACGGCGTGTCGCGGCCAGTAGAATCAGCGTTTTGCCGTCTTCTTTTCTGACAAGCGAGGCGAATGTTTCCGCATAGTTTTCGACGCGCTGCTTATCGGTTTTGCCACACAGCAAATAGACCGCGTCTGCCTGTTTAACCTCAGTAACGTCACGCTCATCCCATATCACTGCGTTAACGTGTTCACCCAGTTGTCGTGCGCCAGCGAGCAGATCTGCATAGCGATCGGCACTGTCGCTGAATACCCAAACATTATTGATTTTGCCCATGATGCTTCTCCGCTGCCCTTAGCTCAACGCGTTGGTCAGATAATCACGCAGGCGAGAGACCTCTTCCTGCCCGTCGCCTTCAATGATGATGTGTTTGCGTTCCGTCTGTTGCGGCGCGTAGACGCCAGCTAATTCAGTCCGCGCTGAATCCGGTGCCCAGTCAATGTCACCCGCGCTCCATTGGGTGACGCTTTTCTTCCCGGCGCCGAGGATGGCTTTCATCGAGGGGATGCGTGGCAGGTTGATATCCGATGAGACGCACAGTACCGCCGGGAGTGGCACATCCAGCACTTCTATTTCATTTTCCAGAGTGCGCTCAACGGTGACGAAGCCCTCTTTGAGTTCAATTTTGCTGACGCCGTTCACCGCCGGGAGCTGCAACATTGCACCGACCAGCAGCCCGGTTTGCTGGGCGTACATATCGCCGGAACCTTCGCCACAGATCAGCAGGTCGAAGGCGATTTTCTGGCTCGCGGCAGCAATAGCGCGTGCGGTGTCATAGGGCAGGGAACTGGCCAGACGATCATCGCGAACCAGGTAAAGCGCATTGGGACCACGTGAAAGGGCGTCTTTACGCAGTTTGGCGTTATCGAGCGCTTTTCCCCCTACGCTCAGGGCCACCACTTCATGGCTTTCCCCCGCGAGCTGAACGGCGGCCTCAATTGCGTTGAGATCAAAGGGGCTGATTTTTTCCCCGGCCTTGTCTGTCGCCAGGGTTCTGTCAGCCGTGATAACGATATCCTGTTCCTCAGGAACCAGTTTGTAGCAGGCAATAAATCTCATGGCATATCCTATTATTTTTCATACTGTTTCAGGATCTGGCGAGCGGAGATGTAAACCATAATCTCGTCGGTGCCGCCGCCAATGCGGTTTACGCGGGTGTCGCGCCAGAAGCGGGATACGCGGCTGTCATCGGTGTAGCCGAGACCGCCCAGAATTTGCATCGCATCGTCAATCACCTCGCAGGCCGACTGAGCGCAGTACAACTTGCACATCGGGGCGGACAGACGCATCGATAAATCGTTGTCGCACTCCCAGGCGGTGCGGTAGACCATGTTTTTCATGTTCTGAATTTTGATGGCCATTTGGGTCAACTTGAGCTGTATCATCTGGAACTGGCCAATGTTTTGGCCGAACTGAATGCGCTGATTGGCGTAGCGCGCAGCATCTTCGAAGGCGCATTCCGCCACCCCCAGCGAGTGGGCGGCAATGACCAGGCGTTCGATATCGAAGTTTTGCATCATATGGATAAAGCCATAACCTTCCTGGCCCACCATGTCGCTCTCTTCTAACTCAACGTTATCCAGAAAGACTTCGCAGTTGCTGACCATATGCCAGCCGACTTTATGCAGATTGTTGCGTTTGACGCCGGGGGAATTGGGATCCAGCCACCATAAGGTGAAACAGCGCTTAGGATCTTCCGGCTCGGGATTGCGTGCCAGCACCAGCATGTAGGGGTAATCTTTTGCACCGGTGATAAAGGTCTTTTGACCATTCAGATACACTTTGCCGTTCTTACGGGTGTAGGTGGTGGCGATGCGATTGTTGTCTGAACCGGCCTGGGGTTCGGTAAATGCCAGAGAGTAGGCGGGGATCCCCGTCAGGCCCACCTCGGCGGTTTTGGCCAGTTGCTCTGCGTTACCAAACCGCTGCATGTTATGGATGCATTGCCCCTCGGTCATGATGTAGGCCGGGGCGCCCATGCGGGCAATTTCTTCGAGCACCAGTACCTGGGTCATCATGTCGGCGGGCACGCCGCCCAGCTCTTCGGGAATGCCCAATAAACCAATGCCGCTTTCGGCTAAGGCATTGAAGAACTCGCGCGGGAAAGTCCGTGTCTCATCGCATCTTTTGAAATACTCTTCGGGAAAATTACGGGTAATCAACTCCCGAATACTTGCTAATAGTAATTCCTGTTCTTCGGTCAGGCTAAAGTCCATGACGCATCCTCTTGATAGGTTCTCCGGTGGGGATTTATAAAATAAAGCACTCCCCGGCATTATTATCGCCGATCATTCTGTCCGGTTCGCCAGCTTTTATAATTACTGGTTCGAATGTTGTTTTATCTGGAATAATAATTACAGGTGTTTCGAGGATATATAGACATATCTCACTTGATCCTGGACAAAACGAACATTAAAGCCCGTTTTGTGATGCGTGTTGGTAATTTTTAAATTTTTTATCGCCTGATTATTTTATTTATCTATTTGTTTTTATTGTTATTTTGTGTGACATCGCTACATCATGTATGTTCGATTTGTCCAATAATTGGTTGGATATGTCAATATCAAGCCTTTGCGCCACTTTTTATAATCCCGGTGTCAATTCGTGAAGAAAGACGAAAAGGGGCCCAGGATTTATTGCAACTTACATTGGTATCGTCTGAATTCTTCAATGGTTATTTAATCATTTAATATGAAGTGGGGTTGGTATATGGCTATTTTATCTCAACAGCAACTGGAAGCACTGAAAGAAAAAGTCAGAAAAGTCACGGAAACAGAGTTGGAGGAAATCCAACTGGTGGTTGAGCGAACTAATGTCTTCCCGGACTCCTATTACGACGTATGTCGCAAAAATGATTTATTTCGCCTGGCCATTCCTGAAGAGTTTGGCGGTCTGGGACTGAACTGCGAGCAATTCTTTTCCGTCATGGAAGAGTTCTGCCGCGGCCCTGGCGGTATGCGTATGAACCTGCACCATGCTAACGGCCTGAACTGGCGCATCATGTATGACCATGGCGCCCCCGACCTTCGCGCTAAATGGCTGCCGTTACTGGCCAATAAAGATGCTTACATCAACTTTGCACTGACCGAAGCAGAGTGTGGTTCCGGGGCGGATATCCGGACAACCGCAGTAAGAAAAGGGGATAAATACATTCTCAATGGTACCAAGACCCTGATCTCCCATACGGATATTTCTGACGGTAGCTACGTTATTGCGGTAACGGATGAAAGCAAACGCAAAAAAGGGGGATTAACCGCTTTCTTTATCGAAACCAACACGCCGGGTTATTACATCGATCCGATGCCACACATGATGGGCTGCCGTGGCGCGGGCCATGCATATCTGCGTTTTGAAAACTGCGAAGTGCCTGCGCACAACATTATGGGCAAAGAGGGTGATGGTCTGGATATCTTCATGGATGCGTTGGCGCACTCCAGAGCGATGATTGCTGTTACCTGCCTGGGCATGTCGCAGCGCTTCCTGGAACTGGCGATTGCCCGTGCGAAGGATCGTGTGACGTTCGGTAAGCCACTGGTAGCGCGTCAGGCCATTCAGCAAACGCTGGCAGACATGGGCACTCAGGTTCATGCCCTGCGCGTAATGCTGCGTGATTGCGCGCAGAAATTCGATCGCGGCGAAGACATCGAGATGGTTTCGGCGATGTGCAAACTGCACGGTATTGATACGGTGCGAACTGTGTCGGATAGCTGCCTGGAGATCTTCGGTGGGATTGGTTACTTCGAAGATAACCCGTATGGCCCGGTGGAAAGAATGTATCGCGATGCACGCGCGCTGTGGTTTGAAGAAGGCCCGCGTACCGTTCAGCGCCTGACGATTGCACGTCCGCTGATTGCCGCCGCGGGTGAAATTCGCTAATCCGCCTGAGCCCATGCAACGAAGGGATATCATGGGATGTTATTCCGTTATATCCCGCCTGTGATCGCACACTGCGCGTGATTTCGTGGGTGCGATCATTCTTATTTTCTCGCGAGAGTGACCTATGAGTACATCACCTGGGAATAGACGTTGGGGCATTATTGTTCTGCTGATTATTGATTATTTCGTTATGTTTGTTGCCCGTAGCAGTATGTCGATGTGCGGGCCGGCACTGATGCATGAATATGGCTGGACCGCCATTCAGTTTGGCTGGGTCTCCACCGCATTTTTTATTGGTTACGCGATAACAATGTTGCCGGCAGGGCTGCTGGCTGACCGCTTTGGCGGTGGGATTGTGCTGGTAACCGGTACCTTGTGGTGGGTCGTTTTTACTTTCTTAACACCGCTAGGTTCCACGCTCGGCATCATGATGCTGCTGCGTATTCTGGTTGGCGTCGGGCAGGGGCTGCTGGTTCCGGCGAACTTTTCGCTGGCGGCCAGATGGGTACCTAAAAGTGAATCCGGCAAAGCGACCGGCTTACTACAGGTTGGTTGTCCTGCGGGGATCGCCTTTGCCATGGTGCTGGCGGCCTGGATTATTCAAACCTGGGGCTGGAAATCCGTTTTTTACATCGTCTCTGTGCCGGGGTTAGTGTGGTGCCTGCTGTGGTGGTGGCTGGGTAACAGTCGCCCGCAAATGGATAATCGCATCAACCGTCAGGAGCTTGCGTATATTCAGGCGGGGCAGGCCGTTGCTAACGCGGAACCATCCGCCCAGAAAGAGACGGCAGGGGGCGATCTGACGAAAGCCGATATCCTGTCAACACCCTCTATCTGGGCCTGTGCGTTGTGTTACTTCTGTACGAATTATCTGTTTTTTCTCTTTATGACCTGGCTGCCGACCTATTTCGCGATGGGACGCGGTATCGATCTTAAACAAAGCGCGATTTACTCCATGCTCCCGTATCTGGTGGCCATTCTGGCTTATCCGCTCGGCGGTCTGGTCACGGACGCCGCCTGTCGGCGCTTTGGGCAAAATATCGGGCGTAAGCTCTCTCCGGTTGCCGGACTGCTGCTGGCCGGGGTGTTTCTCATTCTGGGGACGCGAGCAAACAGCCTCTGGAGCGCGGCTACGCTCATCTCCGCCTCGAATTTTTTCCTCTGTTTCACTATGGCTGCGCATTTCTCCATTCCGATTATTTTCTCCCAGAAAAACACCGGCATGCTGGTGGGGTTGAACGGCGTATTTGGCACGCTGGCGGGTATTCTTTCGCCGGTTCTGGCGGGATGGGTTATTGATGTTTCCGGACAGTATGAGTACGCGCTCTATCTGGGGGCAAGCATCGCCATTCTGGGCGCATTCTTCATGCTTATCGCCCGGATTAAACCCATTGAAAAGAAAGGATTGCACGAGAATTTGCGCGGCGCGGGCGGACTGGCGGGGCGACAGGGTTTTTCCAAAATGAAGGAGCATGACTTATGAGGCCATTAGAAGGCATTAAAGTAGTGGATTTAACGTCATTCCTGGCAGCACCCACCGTGGCACGTATTCTGGGTGACTGGGGGGCGGATGTGATCAAAATCGAACCGCCGTCTGGCGATCCGGGACGTACTCAGGCTTCTGTGTTCAACATGCCTTACGAGGATGACGAAAACCCGGCATTTGATATCTCTAATGCTAATAAACGATTCCTGTGCCTGAACCTGAAAAAAGAGAGCGCGAAAGCTATTGCGTACCGCATCCTCTCGACGGCAGATGTCGTTGTGACCAGCTATCGCACAAAAGCGCTTGAACGGCTTGGGTTTTCCTGGGAAGAGTTGCACTTGCGCTTTCCACGCTTAATCTTCGCGCAGATCCTGGGGTATGGCGAAAAAGGGCCGGAAAAAGACACCGCCGGGTTTGATGCGACGGCTTACGTTTGTCGCGGCGGGATCCTTGGGTCAACCAATGAGCGCGGCGAAACCCCGATCAACTCGGTAAACGGCTTTGGTGATTTTCAGGCGTCCATGTGCCTGGTGTCGGGTATTTGCGCTGCGCTGTACGGGCGTACGCTTTCGGGAACGGGCGAGAAGGTGACGGTTAGCCTGCACCATACGGCGCTGTTTATGATGAGCATTGCCGTGACCTCAGCACAGTACGGCAACGTCTATCCGAAGTCGCGCTGTGAAGTCTCCAACCCGTTCAACAACACCTATAAAACTCTTGATGGGCGATGGATGGTCATTTGTATTCCGGAATACGATCGCTTCTTCAATAAGTTTATGGTGCTTCTTGGCCGTGAGGATCTGGTCGACAGTCCGGAATTTTGCCGTATTGCCGATGTGAACCAGTTTGGCCGTAATCGGGACATTATCAATATTATCAGTGAGCAGGTCGCTAAACGTCCGCTTAGCGAGATGATGCGGCTCTTAAAAGAAAACGATTTTGCCCATGAGAAAGGGTATACCCCGGATGAGATTCTGGAAGATGACCAGGCATGGGCGACCGACTGCCTGCGTCACGTTGAGTACCCCACGGGAAATAAACGGGTGCTGGTGACGCCGCCTGTTACGATCCACGGCATGGGAGAATCGCAGATCCAACCGTCCCGGCGACTGGGATATCACTCACAACAAATTCTGAGTGAATATGGATACTCAGCTAAAGATATCGAGTCGTTACGTCAGGAGGGCGCAGTCATTTTACCCGCCTGACGATCTCGTTTTTTAAATCGTTTGCTGCGCTGGTCTTCGAGTGCTGAACGCAGATATTGCGGAATAAGTCCGCTGTTTTCACAGTTCCCGACAGACCAGCCAGGCCGTGCAGCAGCACTGAGAAGAGTAGAGGAGCATTGATGGCAACCACTATTCCTACTTATGCATTATACGGTGAGCAGTCTGGGCTTAGCTGGGAGAATTTTTTCAATGTCGAGATGATCTCCTTGCGATCAAAGGATCTGAACTGGCGGGCAAGCCCGCATGTACATGACTCGCTTATTCAGGTGTTATTCATCCAGCGAGGGCAGGTCGAAGTATTGATGAACTGCACGCGACAACTGGCAAAAGCCCCCTGTCTGATTCTGGTCCCCGCGCAGACTGTTCACGGTTTTCACTACACGCCAGATACCGAAGGACTCACCATTACGGCTTCGCAGCGGCCGCTTGAGTCGGTCATTGGCGTGCTGGCACCCGATATCCTCAAGCTGGTGCATAAACCGTGCATTATTTCGCTGGAGTATTTCCCCGACGAGAAGGATGCCATCTGGGCGTTTTATTACTCTATGCTGAATGAATTACGCGTGCCCATGATTAACCAAACAGCAATGTGCGCGTCGCTGTTTATCTCTATGTTTGTTCATCTATCGCGGATTACCGAGCCCGGTTTCGCCGATCAGCAGATGGATAACTCGTCGCGCAAGGCATCGCAGATCAACAAATTCCTCGCCATCGTTGACCAGAAATTTCGCCAGCGGCTGACGGTGAATGATTACTCCTGCGAAATGGGAATGTCGCCCGGACATCTCTCGCGTCTGTGCCGTTTAACGCTGGGGATGTCGAGTCTGGATGTGATTAATATGCGGGTGATTCAGGAAGCGCAGCGCGAGCTGGTTTATACCTCAAAGACCATCAAACAACTGGCTGCCTTTCTGGGATTTAACGATGAGGCCTATTTTACCCGTTTCTTTCATAAGCATACGGGCGTAAGTCCCAGTCAGTTCCGGGAACGGGCCGTGCGGGAAATTGCGACGGGAGAAGAGTACCTGTAAATGTGTTCAACACATCCCGCCATTGCTGCGGGATGTGAGCTGCAATATTTATTCACTTTCCGCCGGTAACACAGGCATCCAGTCGATCGGTGTCTGGCCGTGTTTTTCCAGCCATTCATTTGCCAGAACAAAGTGCTTACACCCGAAGAAGCCCCTGTGTGCGGATAACGGTGACGGGTGGGGCGCTTTCAATACATGGTGGCGTTTACCGTCGATAATTGCCCCTTTCTTCTGCGCATGCGATCCCCAAAGTAAAAACACCACGCCTTCACGGTGTTCATTGATGAGACTGATCACTTTATCGGTAAAGGTCTCCCAGCCAAGACTGGCATGGGAGTGCGCCTGTCCGGCGCGCACCGTTAAGACAGTATTGAGAAGCAGCACGCCCTGATGCGCCCAGCTTTCCAGATAACCATGCGTCGGTCGAACGAACCCGGGTACCGACTGTTCGAGCTCTTTATACATATTCAGTAATGATGGCGGGATGGCGATACCGGGACGCACCGAAAATGCCAGCCCATGGGCCTGACCGGGGCCGTGATAGGGATCCTGACCGAGGATCACGACTTTGACATCGCCCAGTTCAGTAAAACGGAACGCATTGAAGACATCTTTTTGCGGCGGATAGATGGTGACACCGGACTGCCGTTCTGTCGCTACCGCGCTGAGGGTATTGATAAAGTAAGGCTGTTGTTTCTCTTCTGCCAGCACATCGTGCCATGTTAATGAGGTGGTCATCCCGCTCTCCTGCCAATTTCAGTGACTGTAGCTTAACTGCTTCTTCCGCTGGCGCAAAATCGACACGTAAAACAGAACGTTAGAAGCTTAAAAAAATTTGAAAATTTACAAAAATTTTAAGGGCTGGAAAGTTGCTAACTTGATGTAAAACAATAAATTCCGCCTATTACCTTTTTCGTGGTGTGGTTTTTATTGATTTTAATCAAAGAATCAGGGGTGTGTGGAGGGTATATATACACTCAAGCAACAATGGTTTTACCAATTGGCCGCCACAAGGCCGATCAAATCAAAAATAATGCCTAAGGGAGGCACATCATGATTACGGGTATCCAAATTACTAAAGCGGCAAACGATGATCTGTTGAACTCTTTCTGGTTGCTCGACAGCGAAAAAGGCGAAGCGCGCTGTGTTTGTGCAAAAGCCGGTTATTCCGAAGATGAAGTCGTTGCTGTGAGCAAACTGGGTGACATTGAATACCGTGAAATTCCGATGGAAGTGAAACCGGAAGTTCGTGTAGAAGGCGGTCAGCATCTGAACGTAAACGTGCTGCGTCGCGAAACGCTTCTGGATGCTGTAGAACATCCGGAAAAATACCCACAGCTGACCATCCGTGTTTCTGGCTATGCCGTACGTTTCAATTCTCTGACGCCGGAACAGCAGCGCGA
Source organism: Phytobacter sp. SCO41 (assembly GCF_003073275.1). Taxonomy (NCBI): domain Bacteria; kingdom Pseudomonadati; phylum Pseudomonadota; class Gammaproteobacteria; order Enterobacterales; family Enterobacteriaceae; genus Phytobacter; species Phytobacter sp. SCO41. Next base: position 1,350,463 of record NZ_CP027225.1, read on the forward strand.
CGTTATCGCTCGTACCTTTACTGAAAGCCTGTAATCCGCAGGCTGCAGAAATAAAAACGCCGGGCTATCCCGGCGTTTTTTTACTCTTCGTTATTTTGTTGTTCTGTCGCGGCGGCGCTTGGCTTACGGCGCTTACCAATATTTTTGGTATCGCGGTGGCGCTGTTTAACGCGCGGCTTCTCTTTTTCTTTCTCTTTTTTCTTCTCTGCACGCTTAGCCAGCACTTTCTTCGACGGCTTACCGGTCATTTTTTCGCTCGGCGCGCGCGTAGTGGGGCGCAGTTCATCAATCACGCGGATTTTCAGCGGTTCTTCAACGTAGCGACCAATCTTCTGCAATAGCAGATGATCGTGGGTTTCGACCAGTGAAATCGCGGTCCCTTTGCGTCCCGCGCGACCGGTACGGCCGATTCGGTGCAGATAGGTGTCACCACTGCGCGGCATATCGAAGTTAAACACATGGCTCACGTCAGGAATATCGATACCACGGGCGGCGACATCGGTGGCAACCAGCACATTAACGCGACCGTCGGTCAGGCGTTTGATGCCTTCAACGCGTTTCGCCTGTGCCATCTCGCCTTCGAGATAGCAGTTGTTGATACCCGCTGCACGCAATTGCTCCGCCAGTTCATGGACACGCTCGCGTTTACGCACGAAGACGATTGAACGGGTCACGCCGTCTTGCTTGAGCAAATGCTTGAGCAATTCCAGCTTGTGTTCGTAGTTGTCCGCGCGGTAGTACCACTGGTGGATCTTTTTACGCTCGCGGGTGGACGGCGTTGCAGAAACTTCAACCGGATCTTCCAGCAGACGCTCGGCGAAGTCTTTGATCGCTTCACCTTCCAGCGTTGCGGAAAACAGCATGGTCTGTTTGCGCCAGCGTGTTTCGCCAGAAATATGCTCGATGTCCTGCGCAAAGCCCAGATCCAGCATGCGATCCGCTTCGTCGAGGATCAATGTTTCGACCGCACGGCAGTCAAAATTCTCTTCTTTAATGTATTGCAGCAGTCGGCCTGTGGTTGCGACCACGATATCCTGGTTTTCGCTGAACACTTCGGCGTGGTTCATATAGGCCACACCGCCGGTGATGGTGGCAATATCCAGGTGGGTATTTTTTGCCAGCTCGCGGGCGTGGTCGGCAACCTGCATCGCCAGTTCACGAGTCGGCGTCAGGATGAGAATGCGCGGCGGGCCGGATTTCTTACGTGGGAAGTCCAGCAGGTGCTGCAACGCTGGCAGCAAATATGCCGCCGTTTTACCCGTACCGGTCGGCGCTGAGCCAAGTACATCACGCCCTTCAAGCGCAGGCGGAATGGCGGCGGCCTGGATGGCGGTCGGGCGTGTGAAACCTTTCTCCTGGAGCGCGTCCAGTAGGCTGTCGTCGAGTTCGAGTTCGGAAAAAGTCGTTACAGTCATGATCTACCTCTGTGTGGGGCGCTGATTATAGACGTTACGGCTGCAATCTTCATCTGTTTGTAAGCTTATTACTTTTCCGGCGCTTTGCTTTCACCTATGCTACGTCTGTTTCCGTATAGAGGTTGTAAAGATGCCCCACCAGAAGGCGCAGTTGCGCCGCGATGGTTTCACATTTAAAGCGTTTTTTGTTGCACACGATCGTTGCGCCATGAAAGTCGGCACCGACGGCATCTTACTCGGTGCGTGGTCGCCTGTTTCGCGGGCGAAAAGGGTGCTGGATATTGGCACGGGCAGCGGGCTGGTGGCGCTGATGTTGGCGCAGAGAACAACCGATGCGGTTGTCATCGATGCAGTAGAACTCGATGAGCAAGCGGCCGCACAGGCTCAGGAGAATGGGCAGGCGACACCCTGGGCTGCGCGTTTTCATGTCCATCATGCGGATATTCGCGATTGGTGTGCGGGGCAAACGGCACGTTACGATCTGATTGTCAGTAACCCGCCTTTTTTTGCGCAGGGCGTGCAATGTGCGACCCCGGAGCGGGAACAGGCGCGCTATACCACGACGCTGGATCACGCAGCGCTGCTGGATTGTGCGGCGTCGCTTATCACCGAAGACGGTTTCTTCTGCGTGATCCTCCCGGTAGACGTGAGTGAAGCCTTTGCCCAAAAAGCGCAGGGTATAGGCTGGCACTTACGGTTACGTACGGATGTGGCGGAGTATGAAAATCGCCCGCCGCATCGCGTATTAATGGCCTTTTCGCCAACGCCGGGGGAATGCTTCACCGACTGGCTGGCGATCCGCGGTGCCGATCAGCATTATTCTGAAAGTTACACCGCGCTCACTCAGGCTTTCTATTTATTCATGTAAGTGCGTGGCGACAAAACCGTTGGGCCGGATTCAGGCAACTGATCCGGATAATCCAGCGTATAGTGCAAGCCGCGGCTTTCCTTACGTTCCATAGCGCAGCGCACGATAAGCTCTGCCACCTGTACCAGGTTACGTAGTTCCAGCAAATTGTTCGACACGCGGAAATTGGCGTAGTACTCGTCAATTTCCTGCTGGAGCAAGGTAATACGTCGTAAGGCGCGCTCCAAACGTTTGGTGGTACGCACAATGCCAACGTAATCCCACATAAACAAGCGCAGCTCATGCCAGTTATGCTGGAGAATCACACGTTCATCGGCATCGTCGACGCGGCTTTCATCCCAGGCGGGAAGCGTGGGGGCAGGGCGGGTCATGCCGATCCGACGATCAATATCTTCTGCCGCCGACCAGCCGTAAACCAGACATTCGAGCAGCGAGTTAGACGCCATACGGTTGGCGCCATGCAGGCCCGTATAGCTCACTTCGCCAATCGCATACAAGCCATCGACATCGGCCCGACCATGTTCGTCCACCATGACGCCGCCGCAGGTGTAATGCGCGGCAGGCACGATAGGTACCTGATCTTTGGTTAAATCGATCCCCAGCCCCAGCAGTTTTTCATAAATCATCGGGAAATGCTGGCGGACAAAATCCTCAGGTTTATGGCTGATGTCGAGATACATACAATCAACCCCCAGACGTTTCATCTCGTGATCAATGGCGCGCGCGACAACATCGCGCGGTGCCAGTTCGCCGCGAGGGTCAAAATCGGGCATGAAACGGGTGCCGTCCGGACGTTTAAGATGCGCCCCTTCACCGCGCAGAGCTTCGGTGAGCAGGAAATTGCGCGCCTGTGGGTGGAACAGGGCCGTTGGGTGAAACTGATTGAACTCCAGGTTTGCCACGCGACATCCGGCACGCCAGGCCATGGCGATACCGTCGCCGGATGAGATATCCGGGTTGGTGGTGTACTGGTACACTTTTGACGCGCCGCCCGTCGCCAGCACGACGGCTTTTGCATGGCAGGTTTCCACAATCTCTTTATTACGGTTCCAGATCCATGCGCCCACGACGCGACGCGTGCCGGGCAGGCCGATTTTATCGGAAACAATCAAATCCACCGCATTGCTGCGTTCAATGATATGAATGTTTGGGTGATTCAGCGCCTTACTGACCAGGGTGTTTTCAACCTCTTTTCCGGTGGCATCGGCGGCATGCAGAATGCGGCGGTGGCTGTGGCCGCCTTCGCGGGTCAGATGATAGCTTTCGCTTCCTTGTGCATCCACCTGCATATCGAACGCGACGCCCTGGTCGATCAGCCACTGCACGCACTGACGGGCGTTACTGGCAACAAACTCTGCTGCCTGACGTTCGACAATACCAGCCCCGGCAATCAGCGTATCTTCGACATGAGACTCAACGCTGTCGGTTTCATCAAACACAGCGGCAATACCGCCCTGTGCGTAAAAAGTTGAGCCTTCACTCACCGGCCCTTTGCTTAACACGATAACGTTGTGGCGTTCAGCGAGGCGCAGAGCAACAGACAGGCCCGCGGCACCGCTGCCGATGACCAGCACATCGCACGAAAGTTCGGGGGTTGTTTTCATGATGGTGTGTTTAATTTACTAAACAAGGTTCGGGCAGCATAGCACCGTATTCCGCCCTGGCGTAGCCATTTTTTAATGATTTGTACTAACGGCTAAACATGCGAGGGCGGCATAAATGCGTTGCCCGCAAGAAAATCGTTATCTGGCAGATTGTTAGCTGATATGGATTAGGTGATGAAAAAAAGGCTGTGTTGCGTTACTCTCTGGCGGTCTTCGGGTCTTTTCATAATCAACATACCCGATACAGAGTTTGTGGACTTATAATGAGTCATAATGAAAAGTCTGCAGAACGATTCACAAAAACAAAGGCGTAACGGAACTTTTTACTGAACCTTCGCTCTAAATGGCTGCTTGCTCATATAGTGCAGTTTTGGAGTGGCGTTTCATTTACGCGTGGAAATAGGTTTTGGGGAGATTTTACCTCGGATGAGCGAGCAGTTAACGGATCAGGTCCTTGTTGAGAGGGTCCAGAAAGGAGATCAGAAGGCGTTCAACTTACTGGTAGTACGCTACCAGCATAAAGTGGCGAGTCTGGTTTCCCGCTATGTGCCTTCTGGCGATGTGCCTGATGTCGTACAAGAGTCATTTATTAAGGCTTATCGCGCGCTGGACTCGTTCCGGGGAGATAGTGCTTTTTATACCTGGCTATACCGTATCGCTGTGAATACAGCAAAAAATTATCTGGTTGCTCAGGGACGCAGGCCGCCATCAAGTGATGTCGACGCGATTGAAGCAGAAAACTTCGAAAGTGGCGGTGCGCTGAAAGAAATTTCGAACCCTGAGAACTTAATGTTGTCAGAAGAACTGAGACAAATAGTTTTCCGTACTATTGAGTCGCTCCCGGAAGATTTACGCATGGCAATTACGTTACGGGAGTTGGATGGTCTGAGCTATGAAGAGATAGCCGCTATCATGGATTGCCCGGTAGGTACAGTGCGTTCACGTATCTTCCGAGCGCGGGAAGCTATTGATAATAAAGTTCAACCGCTTATCAGGCGTTGACGATAGCGGGATACTGGAAAAGGTATTAGGCATGCAGAAAGAACAACTTTCCGCTTTAATGGACGGTGAAACGCTGGATAGGGAGCTGCTCTCTGAGCTGTCTCGCGATCCTGAAATGCAGAAAACCTGGGAGAGCTACCATCTCATTCGCGACGCAATGCGCGGTGATACGGCTGATGTTCTCCACTTCGATATCTCAGCCCAAGTTATGGCCGCGATTGAAAATGAGTCTGTTCAACCGACGACACCATTAATCCCTGAGGCTCAGCCTGCGCCGCACCAGTGGCAGAAAATGCCATTCTGGACAAAAGTCCGTCCATGGGCCAGTCAATTGACGCAAATGGGCGTGGCTGCATGCGTATCGCTTGCAGTTATTGTGGGTGTCCAGCACTATAATGGCCAGTCTGAATCCACCCAGCAGCCAGAAGCGCCGGTGTTTAATACACTGCCGATGATGGGCAAAGCCAGCCCGGTAAGTCTGGGTGTTCCGGCTGATGCAACGGCGGATGTCGGTCAGCAACAGCAGGTGCAGGAACAGCGTCGCCGTATTAACGCCATGTTGCAGGATTACGAACTGCAACGTCGTCTGCACTCCGAACAGCTTAAGTTTGAGCAGGCACAAACCCAGCAGGCTGCTGTGCAAGTGCCAGGAAATCAAACGTTAGGAACCCAATCGCAGTAATGAAGCAACTTTGGTGTGCCATGTCTTTTGTGGCAGCAGGCCTGTTCTTCTCAAGCAACGCCTCGGCAGATACCTCGTCCGGGGCGTTGTTGCAGCAGATGAACGTGGCGAGCCAGTCACTCAACTATGAACTGTCCTTTATCAGCATTAACAAGCAAGGGGTAGAGTCTCTGCGTTACCGCCACGCGCGCGTAAACAATCAGCCTCTCGCTCAGCTTTTGCAAATGGACGGCCCCCGCCGGGAAGTGGTACAGCGTGGCAATGAAATAAGCTACTTTGAGCCGGGTCTTGAGCCCTTTACGCTGAATGGCGACTACATTGTCGATTCGCTCCCTTCGCTGGTATATACCGATTTCAAACGCCTTGCGCCTTATTACGATTTCATTTCTGTCGGACGTACGCGTATTGCCGATCGCTTGTGTGAAGTGATCCGGGTTGTTGCCCGTGACGGAACGCGTTATAGCTACATTGTCTGGATGGATGCGGAAACGCGCCTGCCAATGCGCGTGGATCTGCTCGACAGAGATGGCGAAACGTTGGAACAGTTCCGCGTGATTGCCTACACCGTAAACGGGCAACAGATCGCCAGCAGTATGCAGACCCTGGCAAACGCCAACTTGCCGCCGTTGCTGTCCGTTCCGCAGGGCGACAGCGTTGCCTTTAACTGGTTGCCTTCCTGGTTACCGCAAGGTTTTAGTGAAGTCTCCAGCAGTCGTCGCCAGCTTCCTACCATAGACATGCCTGTCGAATCCCGCCTTTATTCCGACGGCCTGTTTAGTTTCTCGGTGAACGTCAATCGTGCTAATCAGAACAGTGCCGATCAGATGTTGCGTACCGGACGCCGGACCGTGAGTACAACCATCCGTGATAACGCTGAAATTACCATTGTGGGCGAATTACCCCCACAAACGGCCAAGCGTATTGCGGACAGCATCAAATTCAGGGCAGCACAATGATCAAAGAGTGGGCGACCGTCGTCTCATGGAAAAACGGTGAAGCGCTGGTGGAGTGCGATGTTAAAGCTTCCTGTAGCAGTTGTGCTTCACGAAGTGGATGCGGGAGCCGCGTACTGAACAAACTTGGGCCGCAAATGACCCATACCTTGTCCGTACCGTGCGATCAGCCGCTGGTTGCCGGGCAAAAAGTGGAGCTGGGGATTGGCGAAGCCAGTTTATTGACGTCAGCGCTGCTGGTGTATATGTCTCCGCTGGTTGGTCTTTTCCTGATGTCGGCGCTCTTCCAGACCCTTTTTAATCAGGATCTGGCCACGTTGTGCGGCGCCATATTGGGTGGGGTTGGCGGTTTTTTACTGGCGCGGAGTTTTTCGCCAAAACTGGCGAATCGTTCCGAATGGCAGCCGGTGATTATCAGCGTTGGCCTCCCTCCCGACCTGGTGCGCATCGACAATTCACCTGCCGAATAATGCCAGTGATTTTCCTGTCTTACCGGGGGGAATGCGCGGCCTGGTTTGTTGCCAGTATGAGCATTTCCCCGCATTGTGGTTGTAGTGTAGAATGCGGCGTTTCAGACTTTTGACGTCAGGCTCCGAACCGCGGCCTCTTAGTTATTCGTAAGGCAAAAAATCTCCCTATATGAAGAATATACGTAACTTTTCGATCATTGCTCACATCGACCACGGTAAGTCGACGCTGTCTGACCGCATTATCCAAATTTGTGGCGGCTTGTCCGATCGCGAAATGGAAGCTCAGGTTCTTGATTCTATGGATCTCGAACGTGAACGCGGTATTACCATCAAGGCGCAGAGCGTTACGCTGGACTTTAAAGCGTCCGATGGCGAAACCTATCAACTGAACTTTATCGATACTCCTGGTCACGTTGACTTCTCCTACGAAGTTTCCCGTTCGCTGGCCGCCTGTGAAGGTGCGTTGCTGGTGGTGGATGCCGGCCAGGGGGTAGAGGCGCAGACGCTGGCAAACTGCTATACCGCCATGGAAATGGATCTGGAAGTGGTGCCGGTACTGAATAAAATCGACCTGCCTGCAGCCGATCCGGAACGTGTTGCGGAAGAAATTGAAGATATCGTTGGTATCGATGCCACCGACGCGGTGCGTTGCTCTGCAAAAACCGGTGTGGGTGTTGTCGATGTCCTCGAACGCCTGGTGCGCGAAATTCCGGCACCTCAAGGTGATCCGGATGCACCGTTACAGGCACTGATTATTGATTCCTGGTTCGATAACTACCTGGGCGTCGTGTCGTTGATCCGTGTGAAAAACGGTACGCTGCGTAAAGGTGATAAAGTCAAAGTGATGAGTACCGGCCAGGTCTATAACGCTGACCGTCTGGGCATCTTCACACCGAAACAGGTTGACCGTACTGAACTGAATTGCGGCGAAGTAGGCTGGCTGGTTTGCGCCATTAAAGACATTATGGGCGCGCCGGTGGGCGATACCCTGACGCTGGCGCGAAATGCGGCTGACAAAGCGCTGCCGGGCTTTAAAAAGGTGAAGCCACAGGTTTATGCCGGTCTGTTCCCGGTAAGCTCCGACGATTACGAGAACTTCCGTGATGCGCTCGGCAAACTGAGCCTGAACGATGCATCGCTGTTCTACGAACCGGAAAGTTCTACCGCGCTGGGCTTTGGTTTCCGCTGCGGCTTCCTTGGTCTGCTGCATATGGAGATCATTCAGGAGCGTCTGGAGCGTGAATACGATCTGGATCTGATCACCACCGCACCAACGGTAGTCTACGAAGTTGAGACCACCTCGAAAGAGGTTATCTACGTCGACAGCCCGTCCAAGCTGCCACCGCTGAACAATATTTATGAGCTGCGTGAGCCGATTGCCGAGTGTCATATGCTGCTGCCACAGGAGTTCCTGGGCAACGTGATTACGCTCTGTATCGAGAAACGTGGCGTGCAGACCAACATGGTTTACCACGGTAACCAGGTGGCGCTGACCTATGAAATCCCGATGGCGGAAGTGGTGCTCGACTTCTTCGACCGTCTGAAGTCAACCTCCCGTGGCTACGCGTCACTGGATTACAACTTCAAACGCTTCCAGGCTTCCAACATGGTACGTGTGGACGTGCTGATCAACGGTGAGCGTGTTGATGCGCTGGCGCTGATCACCCACAACGACAACGCACCATACCGCGGGCGCGAGCTGGTTGAGAAGATGAAGGATCTCATCCCGCGTCAACAGTTTGATATTGCCATTCAGGCGGCCATTGGTAACCACATCATTGCCCGTTCGACGGTAAAACAACTGCGTAAAAACGTTCTGGCAAAATGCTATGGCGGTGACGTTAGCCGTAAGAAAAAGCTGCTGCAGAAACAGAAAGAAGGTAAGAAACGCATGAAGCAGGTCGGCAACGTCGAACTGCCGCAGGAAGCGTTCCTCGCCATTCTGCATGTCGGTAAAGACGGCAAATAACCCTTAAGGAGTTGGCATGGCGAACATGTTTGCCCTGATCCTGGTCGTTGCGACCCTGGCGACGGGATTTCTATGGTGCCTGGATAAGTTTATTTTTGCACCCAAACGCCGTGAGCGTCAGGCTGTTGCCCAACTGGCAACAGGTGATGCCCTCGATAACAAAACGCTGAAAAAAGTCGGCCCGAAACCGGGCTGGCTGGAAACTGGCGCATCGGTTTTCCCGGTGCTGGCGATTGTTCTGGTCGTGCGTTCATTTATTTATGAACCCTTCCAGATCCCGTCAGGTTCGATGATGCCAACGCTGCTGATTGGTGATTTTATTCTGGTTGAGAAGTTCGCCTATGGCATTAAAGATCCGATTTACCAGAAAACCCTGATCGAAACCGGTCATCCGAAACGGGGTGACATCGCGGTATTTAAATATCCGGACGATCCGCGTCTTGATTACATCAAACGTGTGGTCGGCTTGCCGGGCGATAAAGTGAGTTACGATCCGGTCGCCAAAGAGGTTACCGTTCAGCCAAAATGCAGCTCCGGCCAGGCTTGTGATAACGCGCTGCCAATCACCTACAGTAATGTTGAACCGAGTGATTTCGTGCAGACCTTCGGGCGCCGCACGGGCGGGGAAGCCAGCAGTGGTTTCTTCCAGTTGCCGAAAGGCGAGAACCGTGATGATGGTATTCGTCTGGGTGAGCGCAAAGAGACGCTGGGGGATGTCACCCACCGTATTCTGACCGTGCCGGTCGCGCAGGATCAACTGGGCATGTATTACAAACAGCAGGGCCAGCCGCTGGCGACGTGGATTGTTCCGCCGGGTCATTACTTCATGATGGGCGATAACCGCGATAACAGCGCTGACAGCCGTTATTGGGGCTTTGTACCAGAGGCCAATCTGGTGGGCAGAGCTACCGCTATCTGGATGAGTTTTGAAAAACAAGAAGGTGAATGGCCAACCGGCGTGCGCTTAAGTCGCATTGGTGGCATTCATTAATTCAACGGGGTGCGGACAGAATATCCGCACCCCGAATTATTTCCGCGATAAATCCGTTCAGACTAACGACATCCCATGTCGTTGCGTATAGAATGTTCCCCCGAAGTTTCAGGCTGGCTCCTCAGGGCGCCACAGCACACGAAACCGCGTTGGTTCTTACACTTCATCATGCGCGCCATCGATTAAAAGAGGCTGCCAATCGATGATATGTACTTTCAGGTCGGTTTCGTGTGCTGCATTGTTGACGCATTCATCTATTGGTATCGCATGAACCCCATCGTAATAAATCGGCTTCAGCGGAAGCTGGGCTACACTTTTCATCATCAGGAGCTGTTGCAGCAGGCATTAACGCATCGCAGTGCCAGCAGCAAGCATAACGAGCGTCTCGAATTTTTAGGCGACTCCATTTTAAGTTTTGTGATTGCCAATGCGCTATATCACCGTTTCCCGCGTGTGGACGAAGGTGATATGAGCCGTATGCGCGCAACGCTGGTTCGCGGAAACACACTGGCGGAAATTGCCCGTGAGTTTGAACTGGGTGAATGTCTGCGCTTAGGGCCTGGTGAACTGAAAAGCGGTGGTTTTCGTCGTGAATCCATTCTGGCCGATACCGTAGAAGCGTTGATCGGTGGGGTATTCCTCGACAGCGATATTCAGACTGTCGAGAAACTGATCCTGAACTGGTATCAAACACGTCTGGACGAAATCAGTCCGGGTGATAAACAAAAAGATCCAAAAACCCGTTTGCAGGAATTTTTGCAGGGTCGCCACCTCCCACTGCCGTCTTATCTTGTGGTGCAGGTGCGTGGTGAAGCACACGATCAGGAATTCACTATCCACTGCCAGGTCAGTGGCCTGAAAGAACCGGTAGTAGGCACAGGTTCAAGCCGCCGTAAGGCAGAGCAGGCCGCAGCCGAACAGGCGCTGAAAAAACTGGAGCTGGAATGAGCACTGAAACTGAAAAAACATATTGTGGGTTTATCGCCATCGTTGGCCGCCCTAACGTGGGTAAATCCACGCTGTTGAATAATCTGCTCGGGCAGAAGATTTCCATTACCTCGCGCAAAGCGCAGACCACCCGTCACCGTATCGTGGGTATTCACACCGAAGGGGCTTACCAGGCCATCTACGTGGACACCCCCGGCTTGCACATGGAAGAGAAGCGTGCGATTAACCGCCTGATGAACAAAGCGGCGAGCAGCTCGATTGGTGATGTAGAACTGGTCATTTTCGTCGTGGAAGGCACCCGCTGGACGCCGGACGATGAAATGGTGCTCAATAAACTGCGTGAAGGGAAAGCGCCGGTTATCCTGGCTATCAACAAAGTCGATAACGTGCAGGAAAAGGCCGATTTGCTGCCGCATCTGCAGTTCCTGGGTAGCCAGATGAACTTCCTCGATATCGTCCCAATCTCTGCTGAGACCGGCTTTAACGTTGATACTATTGCCAGCATTGTGCGCAAGCATCTGCCGGAAGCGGTTCACCATTTCCCGGAAGATTATATTACCGACCGCTCTCAGCGTTTTATGGCGTCCGAGATCATTCGTGAAAAACTGATGCGTTTTCTGGGCGCTGAATTGCCGTATTCCGTCACCGTCGAAATTGAGCGTTTTATTACCAATGAACGTGGTGGTTACGATATCAACGGGTTGATCCTCGTTGAACGCGAAGGGCAGAAGAAGATGGTGATTGGCAACAAAGGGGCCAAAATTAAAACCATCGGTATCGAAGCCCGTAAAGACATGCAGGAGATGTTCGAAGCCCCGGTTCACCTGGAGCTGTGGGTGAAAGTGAAATCGGGCTGGGCCGACGACGAGCGTGCACTGCGTAGTCTTGGCTACGTTGACGATCTTTAAGAGTTGATACTCTATGGATTTCGAGTTGCAGGAAGGCGGCAAGACCGTGAATCCCCTGGAGCTTACATCGGTAAGTGACTGGGGGGAGTGGGCGCAGCTAACGCGCCTGCAGCTTGAAAGACGACGAGTATGATGGAGGGCTGGCAGCGCGCATTCGTTCTGCATAGTCGCCCCTGGAGCGAAACCAGCTTAATGCTGGACGTCTTCACGGAAGAATCGGGTCGCGTGCGCCTGGTCGCTAAAGGCGCACGTTCAAAACGTTCCAACCTGAAAGGCGCGTTACAGCCTTTTACCCCCTTGCTGGTACGCTTTGGCGGACGCGGCGAAGTCAAAACGCTGCGCAGCGCTGAAGCCGTCTCTCTGGCACTTCCCCTTTCCGGGATTACGCTTTACAGCGGTCTGTATGTCAACGAGCTCCTGTCACGGGTTCTTGAACATGAGACTCGCTTCTCTGAACTTTTCTTCGATTATCTGCACTGTATCCAGGCACTGGCTGGCGCAATCGGTACGCCCGAACCGGTTTTACGTCGTTTTGAACTCGCGTTGCTGGGGCACCTCGGATATGGCGTAGATTTTCTGCACTGTGCAGGCAGCGGTGAACCTGTTGAGGACACCATGACCTACCGTTATCGCGAAGAGAAGGGATTTATTGCCAGCGTGGTGGTGGATAACAGCACCTTTACCGGGCGGCATTTGCGAGCGCTTGCCGAACGCGAATTTCCCGATATGGATACGCTCAGGGCGGCGAAACGCTTTACCCGCATAGCGTTAAAGCCGTATCTTGGGGGCAAACCGCTCAAGAGCCGGGAACTGTTTCGCCAGTTTATGCCGAAACGTTAACGGAGCCGAATTTCCGACTCGCTTTCGCCTTTGCGCATGTGAGCAGAAGGGCGGGGTGAGTAGAACGTAAAGACGAACGAAAACGAGGATTGTGATGGCTGAATTACTGTTAGGCGTCAACATTGACCACATTGCCACCCTGCGCAATGCGCGCGGCACGGCGTATCCGGACCCGGTACAGGCGGCATTTATTGCGGAACAGGCCGGTGCGGACGGTATTACCGTGCATTTGCGTGAAGATCGTCGCCATATCACTGACCGCGATGTTCGCGTACTGCGCCAGACCCTGGACACGCGAATGAACCTTGAAATGGCCGTTACAGAAGAGATGCTGGGGATTGCGGTCGAAACGAAGCCGCATTTCTGCTGCCTGGTGCCGGAGAAACGCCAGGAAGTGACCACCGAAGGCGGTCTGGATGTGGCCGGACAACGTGACAAAATGCGTGATGCCTGCAAGCGTCTGGCGGATGCCGGTATCCTGGTCTCGCTGTTTATTGATGCCGATGTTGAGCAGATCAAAGCGGCTGCCGATGTTGGCGCGCCGTACATCGAAATTCACACCGGTTGTTATGCCGACGCGAAAGACGAAGCGGAACAGGCAAAAGAGCTGGATCGCATCGCTAAAGCGGCGAGCTATGCGGCAAGCCTCGGGCTGAAAGTTAATGCCGGACACGGCCTCACCTACCATAACGTGCAGGCTATCGCACGCCTGCCGGAAATGCATGAGCTGAACATTGGCCATGCCATTATTGGTCGTGCTGTCATGAGCGGTCTGAAAGAGGCGGTCGCGGAAATGAAACGCCTGATGGTGGAAGCGCGTAAGTAATGGCTATTCTTGGCATTGGCACAGATATTGTCGAAATTGAGCGTATTGAAGCGGTGATTGCCCGTAGCGGCGATCGCCTGGCAAAACGCGTGTTAAGCGACAATGAATGGGCCATCTGGGAGAGGCATCAGCAACCGGTGCGTTTTCTCGCCAAACGCTTTGCCGTCAAAGAAGCGGCGGCAAAAGCGTTTGGAACGGGTATCCGCAACGGGCTCGCGTTTAACCAGTTTGAAGTATTTAACGACGAGCTGGGCAAGCCTTGTCTGCGGCTGTGGGGTGAAGCGTTAGCGCTTGCGGAAAAACTGGGCGTAGCGCACATGCATGTCACGCTGGCAGATGAGCGCCGCTATGCCTGCGCGACGGTGATTATCGAGAGTTAAGGACCTTATTTCACAGGGCGTCATTGGCGATGTCAGTTTGAATTCGCATAGCAGAAACCGGAGCGTACTCAGGTACGTGAGGATTGCGAGCACTGCCCTGGCTTAAAATGACAAGTAATAGCCCTGAGTGAGGTTCTAGATCTTATCTGCGTGGTGCATTTGTACAAACTTGTCCCACAACTGCTCTTCGCTTTCGACATGTGCCGGATCTTTCAAAATGGTATTGGGGATCGGGCACACTTTCTGGCAGGTCGGTGTTTCGTAGTGTCCAATACATTCCGTGCAGCGATCGCTGTTAATCTCATAAATGCTCTCGCCCATCGAAATGGCCTCATTAGGGCATTCGGGCTCGCACATATCGCAATTGATGCATTTTTTGGTGATTAACAGCGCCATCAGGAAAATCTCAGAAACCTCACACAAACAGGGCGGGCATTATACGATCATTCCCTGTTCAAACCAGTTTTTTTACCAGCTCCTCGCTGTGACGAATACGCTCCGGCGCATGTTCCAGATCGCGCTGAACGAGGGCCATAAATAACAGATCGGTGAGCATCGTTTGGGCGCTGGTCGATGAGATTGCCGCGCTGCGGGTCGCCTGTTCTTCGGCAATTGTGTACAGACAGTGGCTGGCACGCTGTTGCAGGGCGTTAGGTGTGAAACCGGTAATCGCCAGAATGTGTCCACCGGCGCGCAACATTTCATCGGCAGCCATATTGATCTCACGGCGCTCACCGGAATACGAGATCGGTAACAACAGATCTTGTGGATCCATCGCCTGCACCGTGGCCAGCAGGGCGTGCATATCCTGCTCGACTATGGCATTCAGGCCAATTTTCATGAGCTTCCAGCCGAAATTACGCGCCACCAGACCGGACGCGCCAATCCCGGTCAACACAATACGTCTTGCCGTGCGCAGCATCTCCACGCTTTGCTGTAGCTTCTCTTCGCTGTTCACATCCAGGGTGGCGCGCATGGCGCTCAGATTCTCATTGATAAGCTTTTCGCCAACCACGCGCAGCGTATCGTCACCGAGAATCTGATTGTGCACAGTGATGGAAAAGGGAGCCGGGCTGCTGGCGAGTGCCTCGCTGATCGCCAGTTTCAGTGCCGGAAAGCCTTTGAACCCCAGCTTCTGGGCAAATTTCACCACGCTCGACTGACTCACTCCCGCCTCCAGCGCCAGTTGCTGAGAGCTTAAATGACGAGCGCGATCGGGCTCGGCCAGCAAGAAATCCGCCAGCTTCTTATCGCTCTGTGCAAATCCGGCATAACGCTGGCGAATACTAAGTAAACAGTTCATCACGTCTCCTGAGGCAAAATGTGACCACAATTACAAATACGCATTTGACGCAGGCAAATGAATTTTATATTCCATGTCTTGCTATTATTATGAATAAAAAATTCTTTAGGAGCAAAAATGAATCTTGGCGCACTGGTTTCCGAGACACGCAATCCAGAAACTATGGATTTAGACGCATTAACGACCATCGAATTAGTTAACCGTTTTAACCAACAGGATACGCTGGTCGCTCAGGCAGTAAAAGCCACCTTACCGGAAGTTGCCAAAGCGGTGGATGCGGCGGCGCTGGCGTTGAAAGCGGGCGGCAGAATTATTTATATGGGTGCCGGTACCAGTGGGCGACTTGGGGTGCTGGATGCTTCTGAGTGCCCGCCGACCTTTGGCGTGCCGCACGGTCTGGTGGTCGGGCTGATTGCCGGTGGGCCTGGGGCATTGCTCAAAGCCGTTGAAGGGGCGGAAGACAATGCACAGCTCGGCGAGGACGATTTGAAAGCCCTCTCACTGAACGCTGCGGATCTGGTGGTGGGGCTGGCAGCGTCCGGGCGCACGCCCTATGTCATCGGCGGCCTGAAATATGCCAATGCCGTGGGCTGCTCCACCGTGGCGATCTCCTGTAACCCGGATTCCCCTATTGCCCATGAAGCGGATATTGCCATTTCACCGGTGGTTGGCCCGGAGGCGCTCACTGGCTCCACGCGTCTGAAATCGGGCACTGCGCAGAAATTGGTACTCAATATGATTTCCACCGGGGCGATGGTGAAATTTGGCAAGGTTTATCAAAACCTGATGGTCGATATGAAAGCGACCAATATCAAGCTGGTGGACCGTGCCTGTCGCATGGTTGTAGAGGCAACAGGCGTCACGCGTGATGTCGCGGAAAGCGTACTAAAGCAGACTGATTTCGACGTCAAACCGGCCATTTTGATGGTGTTGACCGGGCTTGATGCGCCTGCGGCACGCGCGAAACTGACGGCGCATCAGGGCTTTTTACGGGCGGCGTTAGAAAACTAAAGAGGCGTGTATGGACAAAACAGCAGCGCTCGCCAGCGCCATCCTCAACGGGGTGGGCGGGCAGGGTAACATTCAGCGTCTTGAAAACTGCATGACCCGCGTGCGCGTCGAACTTTTCGATGACGCGAAGCTGGACCTGGCGGCCACAAAACAGTTGCCAGGGGTTAGCGGCTATGTCAAACAGGGCCAGCAGCATCAGTTTATTGTCGGGCCGGGTAAGGCGGCGCAGGTGGTGGATGCGATGCGAGCACAAATGAGCGGGGCGGACGCGGCGCTAGATAATGTCGAGCGTAACAAGGCGCAGGCGAAAGCCAAATACAAAGCCCCGATGAGTGATGCGCTGCGTAAGCTGGCAAACGTCTTTATTCCGCTGATCCCGGCGTTTATCGCCTCGGGGCTGATCACGGGTATTATCAATATCCTCAAACGTCCGGATATCGTCGGCGATTTTGCGACACAATACCCCAATATGCTCGGTTTGCTGGCCATTTTTGGCAGCGCCGTGTTTGCCATCATGAATATTCTGGTGGGGGTAAATACCGCGAAGGTATTTGGCGGCTCGCAGGCGCTGGGTGGGGTGATGGCCGGGATTCTCTCCAGCCCACAACTGGCGCAAATTACCCTGTTTGGCGAGGCGCTGCAGCCGGGCCGCGGTGGGGTTATCGCGGTGTTACTGGTCGTGGCCTTAATGTGCTGGATTGAGAAAAAATTTCGCGACATTCTGCCCGGCTCGATCGAGCTTATCCTTAACCCGTTGCTGACCACGCTTATCGCAGGGACGGTGGCGATTATTGCGCTACAACCTTTGGGCGGCGTGATTTCGGAGGGCATCGCGCACGGGGCTTCCTGGGCTATTGATCGCGGCGGCCTGCTGGTGGGGGCTATCCTTGCAGGCGCATTTCTGCCGCTCGTGCTTACCGGGCTTCATCAGGGGCTGGTGCCCATCCACGTAGAGCTGGTACAGGCGCATGGTTACAACGCCCTGTTCCCGATTCTGGCGATGGCGGGGGTCGGGCAGGTGGGGGCGGCGATTGCGGTGCTCATGAAAACCCGTAATGCCCGCCTGAAAAAAGTAATCAAAGGCGCACTCCCGGTGGGATTACTGGGAATTGGCGAGCCGCTGATTTTCGGTGTCACCCTGCCGCTGGGGAAACCTTTTCTCGGCGCGTGTTTAGGCGGCGCGGTGGGCGGTGCGCTGATAAGCTACTGGAAAGTGGCGACGGTTATCACCTTCGGCATCTCCGGATTACCGCTTGCGTTAACCATTGTTACCGGAAAAGTGATGCTCTATCTGTTAGGCTATTTGGTAGCAGTGTTAGCCGGGTTCCTGTTTACCTGGCTGTTGGGTTTCACCGATCCTGAGGAGTAACATTTGGCTACCAGCGAGCGTCGCATTGTCTTTTTTGATCTTGATGGCACTTTACATCAGCAGGATATGTTCGGCACATTCCTGCGCTACGCGTTGCGCCATCACCCTCTAAATGTCTTGCTGGTTCTGCCTTTACTGCCCGTCATTGGCGTCGCCCTTTTAGTCAAAGGGCGCGCCGCGCGCTGGCCAATGAGTCTGTTGTTATGGGCATGTACTTTCGGCCACAGCGAAACCCACCTTAAGCGGCTTGAGCAGAAATTTGCCACCTGGTTTCGCGGGCATGTCACGGCATTTCCGGTGGTGCAGGAACGACTCACCAACTATCTTCTGGCCTCCGATGCAGATATCTGGCTTATCACCGGTTCGCCGCAGCCACTGGTGGAACAGGTCTATTTTGATACCCCCTGGCTGCCGCGAGTGAATATTATCGCCAGCCAGATTGAGCGCCGCTACGGTGGGTGGGTGCTTACATTGCGTTGTCTGGGGCATGAAAAAGTTGCTCAGCTTGAGCGCAAAATCGGCACGCCGCTGCGTCTGTACAGTGGCTATAGCGACAGTAAACAGGACAACCCACTGCTCTATTTTTGCCAGCATCGCTGGCGGGTGACGCCGCGTGGACAGCTCCAGCAACTGGAATGAGCGTGTGCAACACATAACGGCTGTGTATAATGCGCCCCGCTTGTTAACTGGAGTGTCCCCCTTTGTCCAACCCTGAACTTAACCACGACTACTGGATGCGCCATGCGTTAGCGCTGGCAAAACGCGCGTGGGAAGAAGGCGAAGTGCCGGTTGGCGCGGTGCTGGTCCACAATAATCAGGTTATTGGTGAAGGCTGGAACCGTCCCATTGGCCGCCACGATCCCACCGCACATGCGGAAATCATGGCGCTGCGCCAGGGCGGGATGGTGTTGCAAAACTACCGTCTGATTGATACCACCCTGTACGTTACGCTCGAACCCTGTGTGATGTGTGCCGGGGCGATGGTGCATAGCCGTATCGGCCAGCTTGTCTTCGGTGCGCGTGATGCGAAAACCGGTGCGGCAGGCTCACTGATGGATGTGCTGCACCATCCGGGCATGAACCATCGGGTCGAGATTATCGAAGGGGTTTTACGCGATGAGTGCGCCGGAATGCTAAGCGATTTTTTCCGTCAGCGTCGGCTGGAGAAGAAAGCGCAGAAAAAAGGGCCGGAGCCGCTTATTTAGCCGCGCCTGGCACTTGCACCACCAGTTTGTCCGGTACGGTCAGCGGATTGCGCGGGAAGGCCTCGCCTGGCGTAAAAGCGCTAAAGGGCATGATACCGTAAGGCGCACGATTGAACTCCTCCGCCGCCACCGCCGGATACCCTTGCGCCAGTTGTGATTTCTTCGCCGCCTCTTTCTCTTTTTCCAGCAAATACCCCACCAGGCTGATTTCGTATTTACGGATGTTTTCCACGTAGGCGTAAGCTTCATGCCCACGCGCATACCCATAGGTGAGTTTGCTGTAATAGGGTTTCTGACTCAGCAGCGGCAGGCGCTGTTTTACGTCCGCCCAGCTATCCGGGTTGCCTTTTGTTTTCACCGTGAGCGACCGGGCGTCGAGCATGTGCGCATAGCCCATATTGTAGGCTGCCAGCGCAAACCAGATACGCTCGTCGCGAGGGACGCTGTCAGGTACTTTATCCATCATATCCTGCAGGTAGCGTGCACCGCCGCTGATGCTTTGCTCGGCATCCGTGCGGTCGCTCAGCCCCAGGCTTTGCGCGGTATTGCGGGTAAGCATCATCAGGCCGCGTACGCCGGTGGGGGAGGTAGCCTGGGTATCCCAGTGGGATTCCTGGTATGAAATCGCGGCCAGCAGACGCCAGTCAATATCCTGCGCGTATTTCGTAAACAGCGGCTGGAGATCGGGCAGAACGCTGTCCACCGCACGTAAGAAGGTGCGCGTGTCGACGTAATCAAAATCATCGCCATGACCGAGGTACTTCTCTTCCAGGCGCGCCAGGGTCCCGTCTTCATTAATGTTATTAAAGAAGTCGAGCATCGCCGCCGACAGGGTATTGTCGTCATCGCGGCGGCTAAACCAGGTGACCGGTTGCTCATCGCTGATATCGAGAGCGACGGCCAGTTCCGGATGGACGCGCTGGAACAGACTCACGGCGACCGAATCCGCTACGGTATAGCTGAGTTTGCCGTTCACCACGTCTTCAAGCAGATTATTGGTGCCTGCTTTATCGTCCACCTTCCAGCTCAGATCCGGGAACGTTTTCTCTTTAAGTTCACGTAAATCGTTGATCGCCACATGGCCTGGGGCGATGGTGAGTTGGGTGTCATTGACGGTAGCCAGGCTGCGGGGGCGGTAGCTGCCAACGCGGTAAACCAGTTGCTGCGAAACCCAATAGTAAACCGGGCCCGGCTGGTAGTTTTCGAGGCGCTCATTGTTATAGACCAGCCCGGCTGCCAGCATATCGGCCTTGCCGTGGTCGAGATCATCAAAAAGCTGGCTGATATTCTGGCGTACGGTCACTTTCAGTTTAACGCCAAGATAGCTGGCGAACTGTTGGGCGAGCTCGTAATCAAGCCCGTAAGGTTTATTATCTACACTGGCATACGTCAAAGGGGACGCGATAGTGCTTATGCGAAGCTCGCCCCGCGCCTTGATGGCCGCAACGCGGTTGTCGGCTTTGCCGAACCAGGGGATAGAAGGCCACAGGGCCGCTGCCAGCAGCAGGGTGACGATGCCGATAAGCAGATAATTAATCTTAAATTTTTTCAATTAGTTAATTCTCTGCGCCGTGCGATGCCTCAATAAATAGCCGCCATGAATACAAGGATGTTTATCGGTCGTTGAGCGGCATTTTGCGCAACAATACGCCAGTTGGCAACTAATTAGCGAAGCCGCTACGGTTTGCTGCCAAATGCCACTCAAGATTTTATTTCGACGCAAACGGTTTCGTCACCGCTCAGGATTCTCTATAATGACGCCCGTTTTCCCCCTGATGCACACTTAAAGCTTCGAAGACGAGAGACTTATGATGGAAATTCTGCGTGGTTCGCCTGCACTGTCCGCATTTCGTATCAACAAACTGCTGGCGCGTTTTCAGGCAGCCCGGCTCCCGGTGAGCAATATTTACGCTGAGTATGTCCATTTTGCCGATGTGAACGATCGGCTGAACGAGGAAGAGCTCACGCGGCTGCAACGCCTGCTGAAATATGGTCCGAACTTGAGCAGCCATACCCCAATCGGAAAATTACTTCTCGTTACGCCCCGCCCTGGCACCATCTCCCCTTGGTCTTCTAAAGCAACGGATATCGCGCACAACTGCGACCTTGGCAAAATCAATCGCCTTGAGCGCGGCGTGGCTTACTATGTTGAGGCCTCAACGCTGACCGAAGCGCAATGGGCAAGCGTGGCGGCTGAACTGCATGACCGCATGATGGAGACCGTATTTACCGCCGAAGCGGATGCGGCACGCCTGTTTGAACATCATCAGCCTGCGCCGGTGCAAAGTGTGGATCTGTTAGGTGAAGGGCGTCAGGCGCTGATTGACGCTAACGTGCGTCTCGGCCTTGCACTGGCGGAAGACGAAATTGATTATCTGCAGGATGCGTTTAGCCGCCTTGGCCGCAACCCGAATGATATTGAACTCTACATGTTTGCTCAGGCGAACTCTGAACACTGCCGTCATAAAATCTTCAACGCAGACTGGGTGATTGACGGCAAACAGCAGCCAAAGTCGCTGTTTAAGATGATCAAAAACACCTTCGAGAAAACCCCGGACTATGTGCTGTCTGCCTATAAAGACAACGCTGCGGTGATGGAAGGTTCTGAGGTCGGGCGTTTCTTCGCTGACCACGAGAATGGTCGTTATGACTTCCACCAGGAAGCGGCGCACATTCTGATGAAAGTGGAAACCCACAACCACCCGACGGCGATTTCTCCATGGCCGGGCGCGGCAACCGGTTCTGGTGGTGAAATTCGTGATGAAGGGGCGACCGGACGTGGCGCGAAGCCGAAAGCGGGTCTGGTGGGCTTCTCCGTTTCTAACCTGCGTATTCCGGGTTTTGAACAGCCGTGGGAAGAAGATTTCGGTAAGCCGGAACGTATCGTTTCCGCACTGGATATCATGACCGAAGGCCCACTCGGTGGCGCGGCATTTAACAATGAATTTGGCCGTCCGGCGCTGACCGGATATTTCCGTACTTACGAAGAGAAAGTGAACAGCCACAACGGCGAAGAGCTGCGTGGCTATCACAAGCCGATCATGCTGGCAGGCGGTATCGGCAACATTCGCGCCGATCACGTACAAAAAGGTGAGATCACCGTTGGCGCGAAACTGATCGTCCTCGGCGGCCCGGCGATGAACATCGGTCTGGGCGGCGGCGCTGCCTCCTCCATGGCCTCCGGCCAGTCTGACGCGGACCTGGATTTTGCTTCCGTGCAGCGTGACAACCCGGAAATGGAGCGTCGTTGCCAGGAAGTGATTGACCGCTGCTGGCAACTGGGTGATGCCAACCCGATCCAGTTTATCCATGATGTGGGGGCGGGCGGTCTGTCGAACGCCATGCCGGAACTGGTAAGCGATGGTGGGCGCGGTGGTAAATTCCAGTTGCGCGACATCCTTAGCGACGAACCGGGGATGAGCCCGCTGGAAATCTGGTGTAACGAATCCCAGGAGCGTTATGTCCTGTCCGTTGCGGCCGATCAGTTACCGCTGTTTGATGAACTTTGCCGCCGCGAACGCGCCCCGTACGCAGTGATTGGTGAAGCCGTGGCAGAGCAACATCTGACCATGAGCGACAGCCACTTCGACAACCAGCCGATCGATTTGCCGCTGGATGTGCTGCTGGGTAAAACCCCAAAAATGACCCGCGACGTGCAGACACGTAAAGCGGCCGGTGAAGCCATCGATTCACGTGACATTTCCATTGCGGACGCGGTAAACCGTGTGCTGCATCTGCCTGCCGTCGCCGAGAAAACCTTCCTGGTGACCATCGGCGACCGTACCGTCACCGGTATGGTGTCGCGCGATCAGATGGTTGGCCCGTGGCAGGTGCCTGTCGCTAACTGTGCGGTGACCACCGCCAGCCTGGACAGCTACTACGGCGAAGCGATGTCCATCGGTGAGCGTGCGCCGGTGGCACTGCTGGACTTCGCCGCCTCTGCCCGTCTGGCGGTCGGTGAGTCCCTGACCAACATGGCGGCCACGCAAATCGGTGAACTCAACCGCATTAAGCTCTCGGCAAACTGGATGTCCGCAGCCGGTCATCCGGGTGAAGACGCCGGGTTGTACGACGCGGTAAAAGCCGTGGGTGAGGAACTCTGCCCGGCGCTGGGCCTGACCATTCCGGTGGGTAAAGACTCCATGTCGATGAAGACCCGCTGGCAGGAAGGTCACGAGCAGCGCGAGATGACCTCGCCGTTGTCGCTGGTGATCACCGCTTTTGCCCGCGTCGAAGATGTGCGTCGTACCGTGACGCCGCAACTTTCTACCGAAGACAACGCCCTGCTGTTGATTGATCTGGGTAAAGGCCACAATGCGCTGGGCGCAACCGCGCTGGCGCAGGTTTACCGTCAACTGGGCGATAAAACTGCCGATGTGCGTGATGTCCAGCAACTGAAAGGTTTCTGGAATGCGATGCAGGCGCTGGTGGCAGAGGGCAAACTGCTGGCCTGGCATGACCGTTCCGACGGTGGTCTGCTGGTGACGCTGGCCGAAATGGCGTTTGCCGGTCACTGTGGTGTGAATGTGGATATCGCCGCACTGGGCCAGGATCATCTGGCGGCGCTGTTTAACGAAGAACTGGGTGGCGTCATTCAGGTTCGTGCCGCGGACCGTGAAGCTGTAGAAGCGCTGCTGGCGGCAAACGGTCTGGCGGATTGTGTTCACTACCTGGGTCAGGCCACGGCGAGCGATCGGTTTGTTATCGAGGCGGCAGGTCAGGCTGTGTTCAGCGAAAGTCGTACCACCCTGCGTATGTGGTGGGCAGAGACCACCTGGCAGATGCAGCGCCTGCGTGACAACCCGGAATGCGCTGACGAAGAGCATCAGGCGAAAGCCAACGATAGCGATCCGGGTCTGAACGTGAAGCTCTCTTTCGATATTAACGAAGACATTGCTGCACCGTATATTGCGACCGGCGCGCGCCCGAAAGTGGCGGTACTGCGTGAGCAGGGCGTTAACTCCCACGTGGAGATGGCAGCGGCGTTTTACCGTGCGGGCTTTGATGCCATCGACGTCCACATGAGCGATCTGCTGGCCGGGCGTACCGGTCTGGAAGATTTCCAGGCGCTGGTTGCCTGTGGCGGTTTCTCTTACGGTGACGTACTGGGCGCGGGTGAAGGTTGGGCGAAATCAATTCTGTTCAACAACCGCGTGCGCGATGAGTTCGAAACCTTTTTCCACCGTCCGCAGACGCTGGCGCTGGGCGTATGTAACGGCTGCCAGATGATGTCTAACCTGCGTGAACTGGTGCCGGGCAGTGAGTTGTGGCCACGTTTTGTGCGTAACCACTCTGACCGCTTCGAAGCGCGTTTCAGCCTGGTCGAAGTGACCCAAAGTCCGTCGCTGCTGCTGCAGGGTATGGTCGGTTCACAAATGCCTATCGCGGTTTCCCACGGTGAAGGCCGCGTGGAAGTGCGCGATGATGCCCATCTGGCTCAGCTTGAAAGCAAAGGTCTGGTGGCGCTGCGCTTTGTCGATAACTTCGGTAAAGTGACCCAAACCTATCCGGCTAACCCGAACGGTTCGCCAAACGGTATTACCGCGGTTACCAACGAAAGTGGTCGCGTGACGCTGATGATGCCGCATCCGGAGCGTGTGTTCCGTACGGTTTCTAACTCCTGGCACCCGGAAAACTGGGGCGAGGACAGCCCGTGGATGCGTATCTTCCGCAATGCGCGTAAGCAGTTAGGTTAACCCCGTCCAGCACGCCCGGCCCACATGGTCGGGCGTGCTTCCTCTTTCCGGTTGCTTATCTAAAAGACAGAACTGGCGATATTGAGTACAATCGTTTCCGGCGCTAACAGGGAAGGGAACGGTTATGAAGCTGATTAAAAAGGTAAAATTAACCTTTACGCAGGGAGCCTCAGACAAGGTCTATGAGGTGGATCTCTGTGAACAGCCTGGCAACGAAGTGAATCGTTACTGGGTGAATTTTCGCTACGGACGGCGTGGCGGCACGTTACGGGAAGGGACAAAAACGCCTGCCCCCGTTGATTTCACCAATGCCGAGGCTATTTTCGCAAGCGTAGTGGTTGCCAAAACCAACAAAGGCTACGTTGAGGCCGGTTCGCTTTCCTCCTCCGCTGTCAGTGCTTTCTCTTCTTCGTTACACACCTTAATCCGCCAAATCGATCGCATTAAAGAGAGCGAACAACGAGCCCGAAGCATATGGCGACTCCCTCAGCAGCCGAACGCTATGCTGGCAGACTGGCTGGAAAAGGGGCTTAACGAGGAACATCACTGGCTGGAAAATTACGCCCGTCTCTGGACGCTGGGGCGCACGGGAAATCAGCACAACCTGGCGCGTGTAAGACTCTTTCTTGAAAGCCCATATTCGCCATTAAACAACCTTGCTTATGAAGTGTATCTGCGTCTGGGTGACGATGACGATATCGCTGTGCTGCGGCAAAACTTGCTGGCATCGTTACCGTCAGAGCTGTCCCAGGCGTTAGCAGTTGGTGATACTGGGGCAATCGATGCGCAACTTCAGCGCCATATTAATGAACAGAATCCCAACGCGAGTACATTACTCAAAACGCTCTATCGGGTAGCGCTGGACAACCCGCTATTGCATCAAGGCCTGATTCGTCTGCTATGTGTTCTGCCTCTGCGCCCTAATCTGTTTAAAGGTGTGCGCTACCTGTTCAAAATGGCCGAGTTCCGCCTGGATGCGCCGGTGTTTGCCCTGCTGGCCTGGCGTTTTGATACTACGCGGGAATTTTATTCTGCCCAGTGGGACGGCGTCTGGGTGAACGGCGTAGGCTATCTCAAACCCAGTCAGGAACTTCTGCGCGACGATAGCAGGCTGGCCTATTCGCGTAAAACGCGCGACTACCTGCGGCGCCGTAGCTGGCGTGCCCTGCGGCGTCTCGGTGCCCGTGGCGACGCTCGCTATGTCGATATGGCCTGCGCGCTTCTGCTCCAGTATAAGAAAGAATACCTGGTTGCAGAAAAGCAGAGTGATTCAGGCGTTTTCGCCAGCGATGCGCATCTCTTCGCGTGGAACGCCATTTTGCGTTTACATCACCCTCACTATCAGCGCCACAGGCAGAGAGCGTTATGGATTCGGGTCAGCGATGAAAAGGATGAACGCCGCGTCGAGGCATTTCCACAACTCTGGGATCAGCGCCCTGATGCACTGCTGACGTTATTGTGCCTGAGCGAGAGTGAAGCCGTTTGCACGTTTGCGCTCAGGGCAATGAAAGATAATGCCTCCTTCTGCCAGGACCTCACCGATAGCCAACTGGTGCAGTTGCTGGCTCGTCCGTTCCCGCTCATTGCCGATTTTGTGCTCTCGCTTCTTACTGCGCGTTCGCTCACTCCTGAGCTGCTGCTGGGGCTGATTAACAGTGTCCACCCGCAAGCGCGCAGCCTGGCGCTAACCCATTTAAACAGCATTAGCGCACTGTTTGACGAAGCCGAACTGGTTACCGCGCTTTTGCTGGCTGACGATGCGCAGATCAGCGCGTGGTTAGAAGAGCGTTTTTCCCGGCAGCCTCTAACTACCTCGCAACAGGTGACGTTAACACGGGCGCTTTTGCTCCGGCTTACCGACGCGCAGACCACCTTTTCTGAGCAACATGCCCTCTGGTTGTCGATGTGCCTGGTGAGCCATCTGCCTGCCATGGCCCCGTTGCTGACGACTGAGAATTTCAGCGAGCTGCTCGCCCATCCCGATACGGGTGTGCAGCTTTTAGCCGCCCGGTTGTTGGTGAGTTCCGATTTGGCGCAGAGCCCGCTTTCGCAAGCCCTGCTGGTTCAGATTCACAACTCGCCTGTCGCGGCTATCCGCGCCGCGGGCATCGCGCTGTTAGGCAAACAAAATCCGGAATTAGTCTTGCTGCAGTTACCGCAGCTAATTGATCTGCTCCAGTGCGGTGAGGCAGAAGAGCGACAAGCCTGTTACACGCTTCTGGGGCAACTGGCCGGGCAGCATGCTGCTGAGGTCTTTGCGGGATTATTCCCCTTAGTTTTTAAAAAAGAAGCCCACGAAGGCGCACACCAGGCGCTGTTAACGTTCTTCACGCACAAGCTTAATGCCTGCCTGCTATCCCTGGATAAAGACACCATCTGGCGGCTGATTCATGCCAGATCGCTGGCGGCGCAAAGCCTGGGACGTGAGTGTCTTCTGGCCCGTTCTCCGCTGGCGTGGAGCGTGAATCAATGGGTGGCGTTGGCAAATCACCCTGACCATTATATTCGTGATTATGCGTTGAAGGCCTTCACGTCACATGTAGATGTTGTCCGCGAACAGAGCAGTGCTGCGCTGGAGCTATTGGAAAGCGACTGGCCCGCAACCCGAGAATTTGGTTTTGCGTATTTCCGCCAGAACTACCCCTCCCCAGGCTGGACCCCGGAGCTGATCGTCAAGGTCTGCGACAGCAACCGCGACGATGTGCAGGCTTACGGTCGGGAACTGTTACAAACGTTCTTCCAGCGCGAGCAGGGGGAAGCGTACCTGTTAAAGCTGAGCCAGCATCCGTCATTGACAGTACAGACCTTTGTGACCCATTTTTTTGACGAGTATGCGGCCGGAAAGCCCGATGTCATCCTGGCGCTGAAACCTTGTTTCCTGACAATCCTTTCCCAGGTTAACCGTGGGCGTGTCGCTAAAGACAGGACGCTTGCTTTTCTTACGCAGCAGGCGGCTGCCAGCCCGTTAGTGCTTGAGATGGTGGCGTCATTGCTGACTCGTCTGTCGCTGACAGTGGTGCAAAAAGACAAAGCGCCGCTGATCAAGGCCATGCTTCAACTGCAAAAACAGTATCCCCATTTGAATTTGCCGCTGGACATTATTGCCCGACCCGAACAAGGAGCGCCTCATGCAGGTTAGTTATCGTTATCAGGGAAAGAGTCAGGCCTCGGATAACGGTTTGACGTTCTCGCCAGATAGCCTTCGCCCACCGGCGTTCTTCGTCGGTGAGCTCAGGCAGAAACTGGCGTTTCGCGAGGCCATCTCCGCGCTGCATAACGTGGTGGTATCGGACATGCGTTTTCAGCCAAAAGATAAAACCGACTATCGGCGCTGGCTGGCGGGAGAAGAACAGCGGTTATTAGCGGAATTTATTGCGCAGAAAAGCCAGCTTGAGCAAGAAGCGAATGAGATAAGCGGGCGATTACATGTGCTGAACAAAGAGGCTGCAACGCTGCTTGCACCTTACCATGAGGCGCAAAAAGCTTATTTCAATTATCTCTATAAAAACGATATTGATGCCTGGTATGTGTTGGATCCGGTGATCACTGTGCATCCCGATGAAGTCTTTTTTGAGTGTTTTTCTGAGGATGAATCGAGCTACGGCAAACTGAGTTGTCATTACGATGTTTTTGACAACATTAGCGAGCGTGCCTTTGGGACCACCAACATCGACTATTCCGAAGGGCTCTACCAGGCATTTCAGAAAATCCGTGATTATCACCCGACGCAGTTAAAAATTGATCCGGACGGCTTCGCCATTCAGACGGACGGCAGCGAGTGTGAAGAGAAGAAAATCGATCTGCCGGACAGTTGGGTGCGCGGTTTTTTACAAGTCAGCTCGGCGATGACCCTGCCTATGGTGAAATTCTCGCTTGCGCCCATGGATATGCACAATATTTGCTTTCGTCTCAGGCGTAAAAAAGAGCGTAGCGGGCCGCGCTCGCTGCGTTTTGAGCTGACGCCGGGGCAGCCCGTCAAAGTGATTTTTGAGCCGTGGAATGAAACCCTGGTTTGCCCACGTTCGCTCTACAACGGCGACCAGCCGCGTTCCATACGTGTCTGGGGACGGCGCAGACTGCATATCCTCGAACGTCTGATCCCGATAGCTGAAAAATTCGATGTCTGCCTTCTGGACGATGGTATGCCTTCATTCTGGACCGCAGATTTAGGGGCGATGAGTTTTACGCTCGGCCTGTCCGGCTGGAGCGCGAATGACTGGTCGGCCCAGGGTAATTTTGATTTGCTCGCGCCACGCCAGACAGTTGATACCCTCACGCTGGAGCGGGTTTATCAGGCACTGAGCAAGCGCCATATGGCTTCATGCGCCTCTCTTGCCACCGAACTGGGGCTGGACGAAAGCATAGTAAAAGCGGCGCTGGCAGCCTACAGCCAGCATGGTCAGGTGCTCTATGACCTTAATAAAGATCTCTATCGTATTCGCGCGCTCTGCCGCGAGCCGATCCCACTGGAACAACTGCGCTTTAGTAACGAACGGGAAGAGAAGGCTATCAACTTCGTCAACGCCAGCCTGGTGCAGGTAGAAAGCGCCCTGAGTAATACCACCGGAACGCAAATGCGCGGTCAGGTTCTGGATAATGCCGTACGGTACAACGTTTCCCTGATGCTGGATACAGACCAGCGGCTGACGGTGGGCGAGTGCAATTGTCACTATTTCCATCAGAACCGACTGCGTCGTGGTCCGTGTGAACATATGCTGGCATTGCGGCTGGCAGCAAAGGTAAAAGCATGATGAAAAGGACTTTTTCTGCTGTTATACTCGACGTTAATAGCGGCGTGGCAAGGAAACCTTGCATCCCGGATGGTGGATCGCCATTCAGGTTTTATGACTGCCCACGCGTCACTGATGCCATCTTCACTGGGCAGAGTGTGAGTACCTGTCACTATTGCAGTATGGCTTCAACGAAGCCAATGAGTGACAGGTACTCCACTCTGCGTCGAGTGGATAACCTCAGTACCAGGAACGCTTCGAAGGCCTTATTCGCCACGCCGCTATCCCTCCCGGTCATCCCCGTATTCTCTTGTCCATCACGGTCAGGGGGCGTTCGTTATGTCTGAATCTTCAAAGCTGACCCGCCAGCAAATTTACGAGCGCATCCGCGAAACCAGTAAAGAGGAGTACATCCTCGCTGAAATGATCCGTCTGGGTTTCTGGGATGAAACGCAGGATAAACCCGCTCTCACCGCAGAATTTATTGCTCAACGTGCGGCATTACAGAAACAGCTTGCGGAGCTGGGGCAGAAACAACGGCTTTATGATGACCCGCAAAAAGCATTGCGGGAATTGCACAAGACGCGCAAAAAAGCGGCCCTGGAGAAACGCGAGCAAACCCGCATTGCCCGTAACGAAGCGCGCTATGCGCGTGCGTTGCAATGGCATCAAAAGCAGCAAGCAGAGATAACCTGGCTGGGGGAGGGTGTTTCATTTGGCCTCGCCGATACCGCGCACAACGAAGCCCGATTACAAGCGCAGAAGCTGCCCTTGCTTGCAGACAGCCAGGCTCTGGCATCTGCAATGGGCATCACGATTAATGAGCTGCGTTTTCTTTGCTTCCAGAAAAACGTCTCCCGAGTAAACCATTACCGGCGTTTTTCCCTCGCTAAAAAAAATGGCGGTGAGCGACTGATTTCGGCGCCTATGCCACGCATGAAGCGCGCGCAGTACTGGATTCTGGAAAACATTCTGAATCGTGTGAAGTTACACGAAGCAGCCCACGGTTTTGTTACCGGGCGCAGCATTTTGAGCAATGCGCTGCCGCATGTGAACCAGGCAATAGTGGTCAATCTGGATATGGAAAACTTCTTCCCGACGGTGAATTACCGCCGGGTAAAAGGTTTATTTCGCCAGTTAGGTTATGCGGAGCAGTTGGCCACTGAACTGGCTTTGTTAACTACGGAACCTGAGGTTACGCAGGTGGCACTGGATGGCGAGACCTGGTTTGTGCAGGAAGATGCACGTTTCCTGCCGCAGGGCGCGCCAACCAGTCCGGCGATTTCCAATATCATCTGCCGTCGTCTCGACAGCCGTTTGCAGGCAATGGCACAGAAGCTTGGCTTTGTTTATACCCGTTATGCTGACGACATGACCTTTTCCAGTGCGCAGCCGTCCGCCAACGTGCAACAGCTATTATGGCGCTGCAAGCAAATTGTTCAGGATGAAGGTTTTAAGATCCACCCTGAGAAAACACGGGTCATGCGCAAGCCGCAAAAGCAGGAAGTCACCGGTATTGTGGTGAATGAAAAGCCCTCCGTGGATCGCAAAACGCTAAAACGCTTTCGCGCATTGCTGTTTCAGATTGCAAAAGATGGAATGGAAGGAAAGCGCTGGGGATCGGGCGAGCTGATGGCGAGCCTTGAAGGCTATGCTAATTTCGTGACAATGGTGGCCCCTGAGAAGGGCATTGTTTTGCAAAAGCAGGTCACCGACCTGAAAAGTCAATATGGATATACAACCCAGCCGGGGCGAATTACAGCGCTGAACAAGAAGTTGTTCCGGGCAAAAGCCGCCCGTGGGGAATCGCCACGTGATAACTGGTGGCAGGCGCAAGAAGCCCCGCCACCCGTTCTGGAACAAACCGCGCAGCAGCAGGCAACGCAAAAGGCGACATCATCAGCGACAGAGGCGTTGCATTTCGACGCGCAGCCTGAGGCTCATGCCGGTCAGGTGCCTGATAAGTCTCGTTCCCCTTTACGTTTCTTCTGGGTGCTTATCCTTGTGCTGCTGATTATGATTCTGGCGCGGATGTTTTAAATGTTATCTGTGTCATGTTGCAGTGTCGGGAAACCGCGACAAAGCCACTGTTCTGATGTCTCCAAAAGGAGACACTTAATTCTTTGATTTATATAGTTGATGTGTTTGTGGTAAAAGGGTGTTGCTGATCGGAGACAGTTAGCGTGAAAATCATTCAACCGCTATTCAACGCCTGAATGTTGTTAACTTCTTATATTTCAGTCGGTTAATATTTTGTTTTGCGTTTTGGCATAAGTGTTGCATAATAATAACCAGTGGCTCATTCACCTTCTTATGTCAGCCCCTTCGGGACGTGCTACATAAACTTCGAATGACGCACTTAAAGGTGCCTGCCGTCCAACTGCTGATAAAAGTTCGCTTTTTCAGATATCGGGCGAAACGTCGAGTTAGGCACCGCCTAATTTCTAAGCAAAGCCGGGTTTATACCCGGCTTTGCTTTTTCTGGCTTCCCCGTAGCACATTACTCAGCTAGCATCCTGTTAAACCCGATTTGCGAGAGTATTGCGTTGAAACGCTGGCCCATTTTTCCCCGCTCCCTACGCCAGGTCGTTATGATGGCGTTCTTACTGATCTTATTGCCTTTGTTGGTGCTTGCCTGGCAGGCATGGCAAAGCCTGAATGCCCTGAGCGCCCAGGCGGCACAAACGAATCGCACCACCCTTATCGATGCCCGACGCAGCGAGGCGATGACCAATGCTGCGCTGGAAATGGAACGCAGTTACCGTCAGTACTGCGTGCTGGACGACGCAACCCTGTCAAAGGTGTATCAGAGCCAACGTAAACGCTACAGCGAGATGCTGGATGCCCATGCAGGCGTGTTACCGGACGAAAAACTCTACCAGGCGCTGCGTCAGGATTTGAACGATCTCGCTCAGTTACAGTGCAAAAGCAGTGGCCCAACCGCAGAGGCGTCCGCACGA
Organism: Phytobacter sp. SCO41; assembly: GCF_003073275.1. Classification (NCBI taxonomy): domain Bacteria; kingdom Pseudomonadati; phylum Pseudomonadota; class Gammaproteobacteria; order Enterobacterales; family Enterobacteriaceae; genus Phytobacter; species Phytobacter sp. SCO41. The sequence goes on from NZ_CP027225.1 coordinate 1,382,593, forward strand.
CTCGAAGCCTTTGCGGCGGCGAATACCGAGATGGTGCAGTCAACGCGGCAGGTGGTGTTCTCCCGTGGACAGCAGTTGCAGCAGGAAATTGCCGAGCGCGGTCAGTTCTTCGGCTGGCAGGCACTGGTGCTGTTTCTGGTTAGCCTCGCGATGGTGCTGCTGTTTACACGGATGATTATCGGCCCGGTGAAGGGCATTGAACGGATGATCAACCGATTGGGGGAAGGGCGCTCCCTTGGGCATACGGTAGTCTTTAAAGGCCCGCGTGAGTTGCGCTACGTGGGGGAACGCATCATCTGGCTAAGTGAACGCCTTTCCTGGCTTGAATCACAGCGTCATCAATTTTTACGCCATATCTCTCATGAACTGAAAACCCCGCTTGCCAGCATGCGTGAAGGGACGGAACTGCTTGCCGATCAGGTCGTCGGGCCGTTAACAGTGGAGCAGGAAGAGGTGGTGGCTATCCTCGATGACAGCAGCCGTAATCTGCAAAAACTGATTGAACAATTACTCGACTACAACCGGAAACTGGCGGATGGCGCGGTTGAACTCGAAGACGTTGAGATCGAGCCGCTGGTGGATATGGTTCTTACGGCTCACAGTTTGCCCGCGCGAGCTAAAATGATGCATACCGAGGTTGTGCTGGATGCGGCTTCATGCTGGTCTGAGCCGATGTTACTGATGAGCGTGCTGGATAATCTTTATTCGAACGCGGTGCACTATGGGGCTGAATCCGGTAACATTTATATTCACAGCTATCTTGCAGGCTCGCGGCTGCGTATTGAGATATCCAATACCGGTACGCCGATTCCTGAGGCGGAACGCAGTATGATTTTTGAACCCTTTTTCCAGGGGAGCCATCAGCGTAAAGGCGCGGTGAAGGGGAGTGGCCTGGGGTTAAGCATCGCCAGAGACTGCGTTCGCCGTATGCACGGCGAGTTGCATCTGGTGGACGTCGATCATGCAGATGTCTGTTTTCGCATTGAGCTACCGCTTAATGCGTCGGAAAAATCCAACAAATGAAGCGAAATCAGGTGAGTATGTCGCACGTTTTTTCCCGCGTGGCTGGCGCGGTGTTGTTGCCTAAGAAAATGCTTCGTGCATTGCCCTGCCTGCTGCTGGCAGGTTGTGTATCCCAGACGCCTGAGCATGCTGTACATGAACAATTCGAAGAGCAGCTTCCGGAACATCAACTGGCCGATTTCCTGCTGACGGACTGCGGTAATATCTGGTCATTAACCGGCCAGGCTTTCGATACCAACCCGTTATTCTGGCTGCGCAGTATGGATTGCGCCGGGCGCCTGGCGCCAGCAGAAGCGCGTGCTGAGGCGCGCGTCTGGCCCGACGATACGTGGCAGGACGCCTTTAAGCGCGGCATTTTACTGTCGAGTGCGAAAATTACCCCACTGGAACGGCGTGAGAATATCACGCGTCTTGATGTGTTAAGCCCGCAAATTCCCGCACCTGTGCGTCCGCTTTATCAGCTCTGGCGCGACGGTCAGACATCACAGCTCCAGCTTGCAGAAGAGCGTGGTCGTTATGGCAAGCTCCAGCAGTCGACGGATGCCGAGCTGGATACCTTACGCCAGCAGCAACAATTTCTGCGTGAGCAACTGGACACGACCACGCGAAAACTGGAAAACCTGACCGATATAGAACGTCGGCTCTCCAGCCGCAAACCGGCGGGCAATGATCTACCGGATAGCGCGCGCCCCGCAAGGACCGAAACGAAACAAGAGGACGCGAAACCATGACCAGCCGAAAACCTGCCCATCTGCTGCTGGTGGATGACGATCCGGGCCTGTTAAAACTGCTCGGTTTGCGTCTGACCAGTGAAGGCTACAGCATTGTCACTGCCGAGAGCGGGCAGGAGGGGCTTCGCGTGCTGGCTCGCGAGAAAGTGGACCTGGTCATCAGCGACCTGCGTATGGATGAGATGGACGGTATGCAACTGTTCACGGAGATCCAGAAGGTGCAGCCGGGTATGCCCGTCATTATTCTCACCGCACATGGTTCCATTCCGGATGCGGTCGCCGCAACGCAGCAGGGGGTATTCAGCTTCCTGACCAAGCCGGTCGATAAAGATGCATTGTACAAGGCGATTGATGATGCGCTGGAGCACTCTGCACCCGCCTCAGACGATCAGTGGCGCGATACGATCATTACCCGCAGCCCGGTCATGCTGCGCCTGCTTGAGCAGGCGAGAATGGTGGCGCAGTCTGATGTCAGCGTGCTGATTAACGGCCAGAGCGGGACCGGGAAAGAGATCCTTGCGCAGGCGATCCACAATGCCAGTCCGCGCAGCAAAAATGCCTTTATCGCCATCAACTGTGGTGCGTTACCGGAGCAGTTGCTGGAATCTGAACTCTTTGGTCACGCGCGCGGTGCCTTTACCGGCGCGGTCAGCAGCCGTGAGGGGCTCTTCCAGGCGGCAGAAGGCGGTACGCTGTTTCTTGATGAAATCGGCGATATGCCCATTCCGCTACAGGTTAAACTGCTGCGTGTGTTGCAGGAACGCAAAGTCCGGCCGCTCGGCAGCAACCGTGATATCGACATCAATGTGCGGATTATCTCCGCGACCCACCGCGACTTGCCTAAAGCGATGGCGCGCGGCGAATTTCGTGAAGACCTGTTTTATCGCCTGAATGTGGTTAACCTCAAAATCCCGGCGCTGGCGGAACGTGCGGAGGATATCCCGCTGCTGGCCAACCACCTGTTGCGTCAGGCGGCTGACAGACATAAACCCTTTGTGCGCGCTTTTTCCACCGATGCGATAAAACGGCTGATGACCGCAGGCTGGCCGGGTAACGTGCGCCAACTGGTCAACGTCATTGAGCAATGTGTAGCGCTGACCTCATCGCCGGTCATCAGCGACGCGCTGGTTGAGCAGGCGCTGGAAGGTGAGAACACGGCCCTGCCCACGTTTGTGGAGGCACGGAATCAGTTTGAGCTCAATTACCTGCGCAAGCTGCTGCAAATCACCAAAGGTAACGTCACCCACGCGGCGAGGATGGCCGGGCGCAACCGTACTGAATTTTACAAATTGCTCTCGCGCCATGAACTGGATGCCAACGACTTTAAAGAGTAATGGCGTAGTGAATATGGTAGTGTGAGCAACCGATTACGAAGTAGCTTACTGGCAAGCGTTTTTAAGGACCAACCATGAAAAAGATTGATGCAATTATTAAACCTTTCAAACTGGATGACGTGCGTGAAGCGCTGGCCGAAGTCGGCATTACCGGGATGACGGTGACCGAAGTGAAAGGGTTTGGTCGCCAGAAAGGCCATACCGAACTGTACCGTGGTGCAGAGTACATGGTGGACTTTCTGCCGAAAGTAAAAATCGAAATCGTTGTCACCGATGATATCGTTGAGACCTGCGTAGATACCATTATCCGCACGGCCCAGACCGGTAAAATCGGCGACGGTAAGATTTTTGTCTTCGATGTTGCCCGCGTGGTACGTATCCGTACCGGCGAAGAAGACGACGCGGCTATCTGATCCTCTCCCTCACCCTGGCGGGTGAGGGCTATTCTTCCTGCTCTTACAGCACCTTGTGCGGGCCAAAACATTCGTAATGAATGTTCTCTGCCTTCATCCCCAGCCCGACCAGTTGCTTCGCGGCAAATTGCATAAACGCCACCGGACCACAAAGATAAAACTGCATGGCCGGATCGCTGAATGCCGACTCGTGCTTACTCAGATCCATCAACCCTTCGCTATCAAAGGCCTGCGCCTGTTTATCAAAATGGGTAGGCGCGCGATACCAGACATGAGACGTCACGCGAGGCAGTTTGCTGCTCAGTGTTTTCACCTCATCGGCAAAGGCGTGAACATCGCCATTTTCTGCTGCATGAAACCAGTTTACCTGGGCTTTATGTCCAGCCCGGGCGAGTGTATCGAGCATCGCCAGCATTGGTGTCTGGCCGACGCCTGCGGAGATGAGCGTAACCGGGGTGTTGCCCTCGACATCCATAAAGAAGTCACCTGCCGGGGCCGCCAGATGTACCACGTCGCCGACCTGCGCGCGCTGATGCAGCCAGGTTGAGACCTGCCCACCTTCTTCACGTTTAACCGCAATACGATAATGTTTACCGTCAGGGGCGCGTGTCAGGGAGTACTGGCGGATTTCCTGATAAGCAAATTCTTCCGGTTTGAGCCAGATGCCGATGTATTGCCCCGGACGGAAATCAGCAACGGGTTGCCCATCAACAGGGGCGAATTCAAAACTGGTGATTAACGTGCTTTGCCCGGTTTTTTCCACCAGACGAAACGGGCGCGTTCCTTCCCAGCCGCCGGTTTTGCTCGCATTTTCATCATACAGTTGCGCTTCTCGCTGAATAAAGACGCCAGCCAATACCCCATAAGCTTTACCCCATGCATCGAGGACTTCCTGGCCTGGGCTGAACATCTCATCAAGGGTCGCCAGCAGATGATGGCCGACAATGTCGTATTGCGCAGGCTGGATCTGAAAGCTGGTGTGTTTTTGGGCAATCTTTTCCACTGCTGGCAGTAACGCGGCGAGGTTATCAAGGTTGCTGGCATAGGCCGCAATAGCGTTGAACAATGCTTCGCGCTGATCGCCGTTACGCTGATTGCTCATGTTGAAAATGTCTTTGAGCTCGGGATTGTGCGTAAACATCCGGTCATAAAAATGGGCGGTCAGTTTTGGACCGGTTTCCAGCAGCAGAGGAATGGTGGCTTTCACTGTCGCGATGGTTTGAACGTCAAGCATAGTCGCTTCCTGTCAGGTGATTTATAAGATGTATTTAAAATGCATCTTATAGGCGAGGCTGCGGGGTTGTAAAGAGGAAAGCGGCTGCGGCGATGAATTTCAACGTGAAGAAGTTGCATCACAAACGTGAAAAGAATTCCGTTGCAAAGGCAAAGTGCATTATCTCTCAAACCCTTGTCTGGCGCGTAGCCAATCGTTTGCGTAAAAACCTTTGTCAAGACCTGTTATCGCGATATGAATCAGTTATACTGTGAGCCGTTCCCCAAAACGGGCCCTCAAATTTGAGTTGCTTTATTGTTAGCTGAGCAGGAGATGCGGATGTTAAAACGTGAAATGAACATTGCCGATTATGATGCCGAATTGTGGCAGGCTATGGAGCAGGAAAAAGTACGTCAGGAAGAACACATTGAACTGATCGCCTCCGAGAACTACACCAGCCCGCGTGTAATGCAGGCACAGGGCTCTCAGCTGACCAACAAATATGCCGAAGGTTATCCGGGCAAACGCTACTACGGCGGTTGCGAGTATGTCGATATCGTTGAACAACTGGCTATCGACCGTGCAAAAGAGCTGTTCGGCGCTGACTACGCGAACGTACAGCCGCACTCCGGTTCTCAGGCTAACTTTGCGGTCTACACCGCGCTGCTGCAGCCGGGCGATACCGTGCTGGGTATGAACCTGGCGCAAGGCGGCCACCTGACTCACGGCTCCCCGGTTAACTTCTCCGGTAAACTGTACAACATCATCCCTTACGGTATCGATGAGTCCGGTAAAATTGACTATGAAGACATGGCGAAGCAGGCTCAGGAACACAAACCGAAGATGATCATCGGTGGTTTCTCTGCTTACTCCGGTATCGTTGACTGGGCAAAAATGCGTGAAATCGCAGACAGCATCGGCGCATACCTGTTCGTTGACATGGCGCACGTTGCCGGTCTGATTGCGGCAGGCGTTTACCCGAACCCGGTTCCACACGCTCACGTCGTCACGACGACCACGCACAAAACCCTGGCGGGTCCGCGCGGTGGCCTGATCCTGGCGAAAGGCGGTAACGAAGAGCTGTACAAAAAACTGAACTCCGCTGTGTTCCCAAGCGCACAGGGCGGCCCGCTGATGCACGTCATCGCCGCGAAAGCCGTCGCGCTGAAAGAAGCGATGGAGCCAGAGTTCAAAGTCTACCAGCAGCAGGTTGCTAAGAACGCGAAAGCAATGGTGGAAGTGTTCCTGAATCGTGGCTACAAAGTGGTCTCCGGCGGTACGGAAAACCATCTGTTCCTGCTGGATCTGGTTGACAAAAACCTCACCGGTAAAGAAGCTGACGCCGCGCTGGGCCGCGCCAACATCACCGTTAACAAAAACAGCGTGCCGAACGATCCGAAGAGCCCGTTCGTCACCTCCGGTATCCGTATCGGCTCCCCGGCCGTAACGCGCCGCGGCTTTAAAGAAGCGGAAGTGAAAGAGCTGGCTGGCTGGATGTGTGACGTGCTGGACAACATCAATGATGAAGCGGTTATCGAGCGCGTCAAAGGTAAAGTTCTGGATATCTGCGCACGCTTCCCGGTTTATGCATAAGCCCTGAAAGCATACAAAAATGCCCGCATCTTGCGGGCATTTTTTTGCCTTATCGCAGAGTGAAATAGCCGTGAACGCCCATATAAATCCCTACCAGTGCAATCAATACGCTTGAGAAATAGGGCGCGCGCCGCGCAAGAGTATTGAATCCTGACCAGCGTTTCGCCGCATGCTGCACACTCACTGCCGCTCCCACGCCTACCGCAACCAGGGTTAATGCCAGACCGATGCTAAAACACACCACCATCGTAGCGCCCAGCGTTAACGCCTTAAGCTGAATACAGATCAGCAGCACGGTAATCGCTGCCGGGCAGGGGATGAGCCCACCTGTCAGGCCAAACAGCAGAATTTGCCCGTTGGTCACCTTTGTGCCGTTAAAGCGGCGCTCGATATCCCGGGCATGGGCCAGTTCGTGCGCGTCACGATACTCTTCTTGTTTCTCCACTTTCCGCGCAGAGAGGATCACCGGCTGGCGCAGGCTCAGGCTGGCGGCTTGAGCAGGCTGGAAAATCAAACCTTGAGCATGAGGGTGGGGATGCGGATGATCGTGATGGTGGTCATGACCGTGGTGATGATCATGGTGGTGACCCGCATGCCACTGGCGCTCACCTTGCCAGGTACGCCAGAACATCCATGCGGCTGTCCCCAGAATAATTACCGCTGAGATCATCTGCATCCACGGCTCAACGGCTTCGGCAGTGAACCGACGGCTGATAAACATCCCGCCCATCGCGATAAGCCAGACCACCGCCGTATGAGACAGCGTGGCCGCAAGACCGAGCATAACGGCCTGTTTTACGGTGCCTTTGATCGCCACAATAAAGGCTGCCATCATCGTTTTTGAATGCCCAGGTTCAAGGCCGTGCAGCGCGCCGAGCAGAATGGCGCTCGGAATGAAAAACCAGCCATTTCCCTGCTGAAAGAGGGTCGCAAAATCGGTCATGAGAATAATTCTCGCTAATTGTTATCTCTTTTAAATCTACTCCCCCCCAGTAAAAAATACTATCCCCAGTAGAAAGAAACTCCCCCCCAGTTGTTCTGTGATATGATTTTTCCACTCAGCAGACGCGAAAATGAGGTCAGTATGTCGCATACCATTCGGGATAAAAGAAAGCTCAAAGCACGGGCGAGTAAGATTGAAGGGCAAGTTGCGGCGCTGAAAAAGATGCTTGATGAGCCGCATGAATGCGCACAGGTTTTGCAGCAAATCGCGGCTATTCGCGGGGCGGTTAACGGTTTGATGCGTGAGGTTATTAAAGGGCATTTGACCGATCATATCGTTCATGAAAATGATGAAGTCAAACGTGAAGCCGACCTTGATGTGGTGCTGAGTGTGTTGGATTCCTATATCCGCTAACGGTAAGGGAATAACACGCCTCCCCAACCTGTTATATAACTGTTACTTGCCAGTTTATTGATTTACCTCCAGACTATCGCCTCATTCAGGAGGGAATCATGGTTTTGCAGTCCACGCGCTGGCTGGCGCTCGCTTATTTCACCTACTTTTTTAGTTACGGCATCTTTTTGCCCTTCTGGAGCGTCTGGCTCAAAGGCACAGGACTCACGCCGGAAACCATCGGGATCTTGCTCGGTGCAGGCCTGGTAGCCCGTTTCCTTGGCAGCCTGCTTATTGCACCTCGCGTCAGTAACCCCTCACTTCTCATTAACGCCTTACGTCTCCTTGCGTTGATTACGCTGGTGTTCGCGCTCGCCTTTTGGGCCGGGACTCATGTGGCCTGGCTCATGGTGGTGATTATCGGTTTTAACCTCTTTTTCTCACCGCTGGTTCCCCTGACGGATGCGCTTGCCAACACCTGGCAGAAACAGTTTCCCATGGACTACGGTCGGGTTCGCGTTTGGGGCTCTATCGCCTTTGTGATTGGCTCGGCGGCAACCGGAAAACTGGTTAGCGAGTTTGATTATCGTGCGGTGCTGGCGATGCTGACGCTGGGGGTTGCTTCTCTGCTGCTGGGAATGCTGCTACGCCCGTCGATTTTACCGCAGGGAGATACCCGCCATCAGGATGCCACCGGCTGGAAGGCATGGCGCGACCTGGTCGTAAAAAGCTGGCGTTTCCTGGTTTGCGTTTCGCTATTGCAGGGGGCGCACGCTGCCTACTATGGTTTCAGCGCCATCTACTGGCAGGAAGCGGGGTATTCCGCTTCAACGGTGGGCTATCTCTGGTCACTTGGGGTGGTCGCAGAAGTCGTTGTCTTTACGCTCAGTAACCGGTTGTTCCGTCGCTTTAGCGCCCGCGATTTGCTTTTACTGTCTGCTGTTTGTGGGCTGGTGCGTTGGGGCCTGATGGGATGGACGACAGATCTGTCGTGGCTTATCGTCGTACAAATCCTGCACTGTGGTACCTTTACCGTCTGCCATCTGGCCGGTATGCGCTACATCGCTGCACGCAAAGACAATGAGATAATTCGTCTGCAGGCTGTCTATTCGGCCGTCGCGATGGGCGGAAGTATCGCGGTGATGACCATGTTCTCCGGATTCTTATTCCAGCATCTGCATCAGGGGTTGTTCTGGGTGATGGCGCTACTGGCAGTGCCTGCACTGTTTTTGCGCCCGAAAGTTGCCGCTCAGCCTTAAGCTTCAAGCATTTCACGGATATGCGCCTGCTGATGACCGGTCAGCGGGCGATCCGCATGGATCAGCGGCGGTGAAAAGAGGGGGAGTGGGGTCGTGTACGGGGTCACGATCAGCGTGACATTGCGCGGAGCCCCCTGTTTCTGAAAGTCCTGTAGCGGAAGATATTTAATATTGAGCGGCAGCAGCGTGAGTTCACGCAGTTGCAATTCAATTTCCTGTTCGCGCTCTGGCTCGTGGCCGGTAAGCAGTACGACCTGTTTTTCATGCAGATCGCTTTCCTGCATCAGCCATGCCCCGAAGATGACCGCCACCAGGCCCGCTTCCTCATCGCTAAAACGCAGGCCGTATTCTTTTTCCACCACCAATAACGCCTCGCGCGCGGTGCGTACCAGCCGTGGATAAAGACGGAAAATCTCCTCCTGCAGGCTGTCATCAATACCAATTCCAAAGAGATTACGATCCAGCGCCTGGGCCAGGTGAACATAGAGCTGTGCCGCCAGCCCTTGCTCATCGCTGAAACGCAGCCCGGCAAGCGCGCGAAAACGGGCAATCATATGCGTAATGGCTTGTTGCAGGCGTTTATCCTGTTGCTGGCTGTCGTTCAGTGGATCCGGGGTACGCAACATCATAAACAGCAGCGAGAGAAAGGCATGTTCGTTACCGGGAGGTAACGCGGTAACACGACGGCGCCAGTGACGCACGATTTCATGCGCCGCTGCGTATTCTGCGCGCATCTGTGTCCATGCCTGCTGAACCGGGTTAAACTCCGGCGTAAAACCGTAGTGACTTTGCAGCAGGCAGTACTGGAGATAGAGACGCAGAAACTGAATGTCGCGGCATTCAAATGACCGTTCTAAGCGCCGGGCGCAGAGGTTAATCAATGCGCGCAAATTGGTGTCGTCATACAGCGTGCGGGCAACCCCCTGTTGTTTAAGGGCGGCTTTGAGCGCTGGCGCATACTGCTGAGTGATAAAATGGGGACATAAGCGCAGCCCACGCCGGAGCCATTGCAACAGGCATAAACGTTGGTCGAGTGCTGTGCCTTCAATCCGGTAGCTGCCGTCCTGTCGGGACGTAATAGTCAGCCGATGAAAACGCTGGATCTCATGGTCGGTCTCGGCAATATCCTGCCGGGTGACCTCTTCATCCACGCCATTCATGGCACGTATGATTTCCGTGGTGACAGTGTGCCCTGGGAGTGCGAGCATCAAAAGCACCTGGCAGCGGCGCTGCGGACTGGAGAGCACAGATGGCGGTGTCATTTCTATAGTCATCTGTCAGGCTCCAGTAAGGTTGTTTGATAAGAATAGCTAAAGGTATGTCTGGTGAAAGCGCAGCCGCAGCCCTTTCCTTCAGGATTGCCGGAGAGCATCACAGAATTTTTCTCGTGAGGAATACATGCAAGCAGTTAAACAATGCGCTTTTGGGCTCTTTCTCGCATTTTTATCATTCAGTGCGCTGGCGCATCCGCACAGTTTCATCCGCATAAAAATGCAGCTTGTGGTGGATAACGGGCAATGGACCGGGCTGAATATGCGCTGGACGATGGATGAAATTACCTCCGCAGATCTCCTCTATGATGCGGGTGATGCCAAACCGGGTGACGAGATCTGGAAAAAGCTGGCGGCGGAAGTGATGGCCAATGTACTGGGGCAGCATTACTTCACCGAAGTCTGGCATAACGGGCAAAAAGTGAAATTTCAAAATCGACCCTTAAGCTATGGCCTTGCGAGAGAAGGACATAAGGCCGTGCTTACCTTTGTGTTGCCGCTGGCAGAACCACAGCCGCTGAGTGGGCAGACGTATACTTTTTCCACCTATGATCCGACCTATTTTGTCGACATGAGTTATGCCAGTGAAAGTGATGCCACGCTGCCGGATGCCGTACAGAAGACATGCAAACTTACAGTTAAAACACCGAAGCCGGGGGAAGATGTGCTGAACTATGCACAATCGCTGGATAAAGCGGATGCGCCGGAGGAAGACATGCAGTTGGGTAAACAGTTCGCGCAGACGGTGACGGTACAATGTCCGTAATTAACACAACACGCCGACCGCTGCGGCGCTGGCGGCAGTGGTGGCCTCTGGCCCTCTTTATCGTGCTCGCGCTGGCGGGTGTCTTCTGGCTCTGGCACGTCTGGCCTCAGGTACTGCGTGAAAGTGTCGGCTGGCAGCGTGCGTTTAACCGGCAAATGAGCGCTCTGATTCAGGCCGTGGCAGAAAGCCCGACCGCCGCGGGTGGTTCTCTGCTGATGGTGAGCTTTATGTATGGCGTACTGCATGCGCTCGGGCCGGGGCATGGCAAAGTGGTGATCACCACCTGGCTTGCAACGCATCCTTCACGCCTGAAATCCAGTATTGGGCTGACGCTGGCTTCTTCCTTACTGCAAGGGCTGGTGGCGGTGACGCTGGTGTTTGTCGTATTGAGCGTACTGGCGCTACCGGCCCGTCAGCTTCATTTAAGCAGCTTCTGGCTGGAGAAATGTAGCTACGCGCTGGTGGGGGTACTGGGCCTGTTGCTCTGCTGGCGTGCTGTCAATAAACTCCGCGGCCTGTTACGCAAACCTACGTTTACCGCGTTTACGCCTCATCATGAGCATCATGAACACTGCGGGTGTGGACATCAGCATCTGCCCACGGCGGAACAGCTACAGCAGGGCGATGACTGGCGCGCGCGTTTGATGATCATTCTCTCGATGGGGATGCGGCCCTGTTCCGGGGCCATTATGGTACTGCTGTTCAGTAAGGTGATTGGCGTTTTCGGCTGGGGTGTTGCCTCGGCGATGGCGATGGCGGCCGGGACATCATTGACAATCTCGACGCTGGCGCTACTGGTGCACAGTTTTCGTCAACTGGCGGTGAAATTGAGTGCGAATAAAGCCCCCGCCTTATGGAAGCAGGTTGGCTGGACGACGCTCGCGCTGGCGGGTGGGGCGATTCTTGTCACCGCATCGGTTGTGATGTGGCTCAGTGCGGAAATCATGGGAAGAGGGCTTCGGCCTTTTTGATTCGCCGAAAGAGAGTACCGCTTGCAGCCAGGCCGCAAGCGGTTATCAGGCATTAACGCTTGAGCGCGTCGCTCAGCTCTTCGCGCATGTTTGCCAGCATCGCTTTCACGACGCGTGGGTTACCTGCAACGATGTTGCCGGTTGTCATATAGTTATGACCACCGGTGAAATCGCACACCAGGCCGCCTGCTTCACGAACCAGCAGTTCGCCTGCCGCAAAATCCCACGGTTTGAGAGCGATTTCGAAGAAACCGTCAACGCGGCCCGCAGCCACATAGGCCAGGTCCAGCGCAGCAGAACCGGTACGACGGAAATCCGCGCACTCAGTAAACAGTTTGCCAACGATGTTGATGTAGGTCGCCGCGTGTTGCTTGGCTTTGAACGGGAAGCCGGTCGCCAGAATGGTGCCGTCCAGGTCGCGCGCAGTGCTGCCACGCAGACGATAGCCATTCAATTGCGCGCCCTGACCACGGGTTGCCGTGAAGAGTTCATTACGCATTGGATCGTAAACGACCGCGACTTCGGTGCGGCCTTTAATGCGCACAGCGATAGAGACGGAGAAGTGTGGCAGACGTTTGATGAAGTTGGTGGTGCCATCCAGTGGATCGATAACCCATTGAACATCCTGATCTGTGCCTTCATGCTCACCGCTTTCTTCGGTGATAATGGTGTGTTGCGGGTAAGATTTACGGATAGTGTCGATAATCACTGCTTCTGCAGCTTTATCTACGTTAGTCACGAAATCGTTACTGCCTTTCTGGCTCGCTTCTACAGCGTCCGGGGTTTCATAGTGTTTGGCAATTACATTACCCGCCTTGCGCGCAGCACGCACGGCGATGGTCAGCATCGGATGCATCGGTTTCTCTCACTGGATGTTAAAGAACGGAAAACGGCGCGTATGATAGCAGCGAATTCGGATTATGTCTTCGCTTTATGATAATATGCGCGAATATTCTTTAGCCGTTGAAAAAATATGCTGCAAAATATTCGAATTGTGCTGGTTGAAACCTCTCACACTGGCAACATGGGCTCCGTCGCCCGCGCAATGAAAACGATGGGCTTAACCAACCTCTGGCTGGTGAACCCGCTGGTTAAACCGGACTCCCAGGCAATCGCGCTGGCCGCAGGTGCCAGCGATGTGATTGGCAATGCGCAAATCGTCGATACCCTCGATGAGGCGCTGGCAGGCTGTAGCCTCGTTGTCGGCACCAGCGCCCGCTCGCGTACGCTGCCGTGGCCGATGCTCGACCCGCGTGAGTGTGGCTTAAAAAGCGTTTCCGAGGCACAGCATGCGCCAGTTGCGCTGGTATTTGGTCGCGAACGCGTTGGCCTGACTAATGACGAACTCCAGAAATGCCATTATCACGTCGCCATTGCGGCCAATCCGGAATATAGCTCGCTGAACCTGGCGATGGCGGTTCAGGTGATTGCTTACGAAGTCCGTATGGCGTGGCTGGCGACGCAGGAAAACGACAGCACGGAAGAACATGAAGAGACGCCGTATCCGCTGGTAGATGATCTGGAACGTTTCTATGGACACCTGGAAAAGACGCTGCTCTCCACCGGTTTTATCCGTGAAAGCCACCCGGGACAGGTCATGAACAAGTTGCGCCGCCTCTTTACCCGTGCGCGTCCGGAAAGCCAGGAGCTGAATATCCTGCGTGGAATTCTGGCGTCAATTGAGCAGAAAACGCAGGAAAAACAGTAGAGTTACTGTATTTTTTCTTGCGTGTGTCCCGACTGCTTAAGCGGGCGAAGAGTGCCCTTAAGCAAAACGGCACGTAAAGCCAAATACCTGACTAAAACAGTCAAGTAAATAGTTGACCAATTTAGTCAGGAATGTCAGACTTGCCCCTGCTATGCGACATTATTTTAAATTTTAATAAAAACCCCGGGCAGGGGCGAGTCTGAGGCTAAGTTAAGACATGAGACTGACATCTAAAGGGCGTTATGCCGTGACCGCAATGCTGGACGTTGCGCTCAACTCCGAAACGGGCCCGGTACCGTTGGCTGATATTTCCGAACGTCAGGGAATCTCCCTCTCTTATCTGGAACAACTGTTCTCTCGCTTGCGCAAAAATGGCCTCGTGGCCAGCGTGCGTGGCCCGGGCGGCGGTTATCTGCTGGGTAAAGATGCAGGCAGTATCGCTGTTGGTGAAGTGATCAGCGCCGTTGACGAATCTGTTGATGCAACCCGTTGCCAGGGTAAAAGCGGCTGCCAGGGCGGCGACAAATGCCTGACCCATGCGCTGTGGCGTGACCTGAGCGATCGTCTGACCGGTTTCCTGAACAACATCACCCTGGGTGAGTTGGTCAATAACCAGGAAATCCTCGATGTGTCGGATCGTCAGCATACGCACGAATCCCATCGCACGACCCGTGGTCAGGATGCCATCGACGTTAAGCTGCGCGCATAATTTACCCGTCCTGTTTCGGGGCGCTGCTGCGTTGGCCGCACTTGTTTAACCCGGGCGCTTACTTATGTAAGCTCCTGGGCATTCACAAGCTTGCCGCCTTGTCGCACCGCAAAACAGTTAGGTTAAAACACTATAAGAATTCAGAATCAGGCCGGGGTGATCCGTCACCCCGTATAAACGGTCGTACATCCAGCCGGTAGCCTGATTCATTGCATTGAGTGATGTACGGAGTTTATAGAGCAATGAAATTACCGATCTATCTCGATTACTCCGCAACGACGCCGGTGGATCCGCGTGTTGCTGAGAAAATGATGCAGTGTCTGACTCTGGACGGGACTTTTGGTAACCCAGCTTCTCGTTCTCACCGTTTTGGCTGGCAAGCTGAAGAGGCGGTTGATATCGCCCGTAATCAGATTGCTGAGCTGGTTGGTGCCGATCCGCGTGAAATTGTTTTCACCTCTGGCGCGACCGAATCCGATAACCTGGCGATCAAAGGTGCGGCCAACTTCTATCAGAAAAAAGGCAAGCACATCATCACCAGCAAAACCGAACACAAAGCCGTGCTGGACACCTGCCGTCAGCTCGAGCGTGAAGGTTTCGACGTGACCTATCTGGCGCCTCAGCGCAACGGCATCATCGACCTGAAAGAGCTCGAAGCGGCCATGCGTGACGACACCATCCTCGTCTCCATTATGCACGTGAACAACGAAATCGGTGTGGTACAGGATATCGCGACCATCGGCGAAATGTGCCGTGCGCGCGGCATTATCTACCACGTTGATGCGACCCAGAGCGTGGGCAAACTGCCTATCGACCTGAGCCAGTTGAAAGTGGATCTGATGTCCTTCTCCGGCCACAAAATCTATGGCCCGAAAGGGATTGGCGCGCTGTATGTGCGTCGTAAACCGCGTATCCGCATCGAAGCACAGATGCACGGCGGCGGTCACGAGCGCGGCATGCGTTCCGGTACCCTGCCAGTACACCAGATTGTCGGCATGGGTGAAGCTTACCGTATCGCCAAAGAAGAGATGGAAACCGAGATGGCGCGTCTGCGCGGTCTGCGTAACCGTCTGTGGGACGGCGTGAAAGATATGGAAGAGGTCTACCTGAACGGCGATCTCGACCAGGGCGCACCGAACATCCTCAACGTCAGCTTTAACTACGTTGAAGGCGAGTCGCTGATCATGGCGCTCAAAGACCTGGCGGTTTCCTCTGGTTCTGCCTGTACTTCGGCGAGCCTGGAGCCCTCTTACGTGCTGCGTGCGCTGGGCATGACTGACGAGCTGGCACACAGCTCTATTCGTTTCTCTTTAGGTCGTTTCACTACCGAAGAAGAGATTGACTACGCCATCAAGCTGGTTCGCAACTCCATTGGTCGTCTGCGCGAACTTTCTCCACTGTGGGAAATGTTCAAACAGGGCGTGGATTTGAACACCATTGAATGGTCACATCACTAATCGGTAGCGGAATCAGGAGAACAGAACATGGCTTACAGCGAAAAAGTAATCGATCACTACGAAAACCCACGCAACGTCGGCTCTTTCGACAACAGCGATGAGAGCGTTGGTAGCGGTATGGTGGGTGCGCCAGCCTGTGGCGACGTAATGAAGTTGCAGATCAAAGTCAACAATGAAGGTATCATTGAGGACGCGCGCTTCAAGACCTACGGTTGCGGTTCGGCAATCGCCTCCAGTTCACTCGTCACCGAGTGGGTAAAAGGCAAGTCCCTGGATGAAGCGCAGGCAATTAAAAACACTGACATTGCCGAAGAGCTGGAATTGCCGCCGGTAAAAATCCACTGCTCTATTCTGGCGGAAGATGCGATTAAGGCCGCAATTGCGGACTACAAAAGTAAACGTGAAGCAAAATAATTGAGGGCATTGTATGTCGATTACCCTGAGCGACAGTGCTGCAACGCGAGTGAATAACTTTTTGGCCAACCGCGGTAAAGGGTTTGGCCTGCGTCTGGGGGTCAGAACCTCTGGTTGTTCTGGCATGGCCTACGTACTGGAATTTGTTGACGAACCCTCGGCGGAAGACACCGTGTTCGAAGATAAAGGTGTGAAGGTCGTTATCGACGGCAAGAGCCTGCAATTCCTTGATGGCACGCAACTGGATTTCGTTAAAGAAGGCCTGAACGAAGGGTTTAAGTTCACCAACCCGAACGTCAAAGACGAGTGCGGTTGCGGCGAAAGCTTTAACGTGTAATTGCATTTCACCGATAAGCCCCACCATAGAAAAGACTCACATCCTTCGCGCTGAGACAGCGTGAAGGACGCAGAGTGTGACTGTGCGTGGGGTTTGTTTTAGCAGGCTATTCCGAGATTGCTATGGATTACTTCACGCTCTTTGGGTTATCCGCCCACTATCAGATTGACATTCAGGCGCTGGCGTCACGTTACCAGGATCTGCAGCGTCAATACCATCCGGATAAATTCGCCAGCGGAACCCAGGCAGAACAACTGGCTGCGCTGCAGCAGTCTGCAACCATCAATCAGGCATGGCAGACGCTGCGTAGCCCGCTGAACCGCGCGGAATATCTCCTTTCACTGCATGGCTTCGATCTCGCCAGCGAACAGCACACGGTGCGCGATACCGCTTTTCTGATGGAACAACTGGAATTGCGTGAAGAGCTTGATGAGATTGAACAGGCGCGGGATCAGGCGCGTCTGGAAAGCTTTAGCAAACGCGTGAAAGGTATGTTTGATTCCCGCCATCAGCAACTGATTGAACAACTGAATACTGAAACGTGGGATGTCGCGGCGGATACCGTGCGTAAACTGCGTTTTCTCGATAAACTGCGCAGCTCAATAGAACAACTCGAAGAAAAACTGCTCGGTTTTTAATTTTTCTGGAAGCACAAGATGGCCTTATTACAAATTAGTGAGCCTGGTTTGAGTGCCGCGCCGCATCAGCGTCGTCTGGCGGCAGGCATCGATTTAGGCACCACCAATTCTCTGGTTGCTACTGTACGCAGCGGCCAGGCTGAGACCCTTGCCGATAGCGCCGGGCGTCATCTGTTACCTTCGGTTGTGCACTATTCAGCCACCGAACATACCGTGGGTTATGACGCGCGTGCCAACGCCGCACAGGATCCGGTTAATACCATCAGTTCCGTAAAACGCATGCTGGGCCGCGCGCTGAGCGACATCCAGGCACGTTACCCGCATCTGCCGTATCAATTGCAGGCAAGCGAGAACGGTTTGCCGATGATTGCCACCAGCGCGGGGCTGATAAACCCGATCCGCGTCTCTGCCGATATCCTGAAATCCCTTGCGCTGCGCGCGCAGGAATCCCTGTCTGGCGAGCTGGACGGCGTGGTTATCACTGTTCCGGCATATTTTGATGATGCGCAGCGTCAGGGCACCAAAGATGCCGCGCGCCTGGCGGGCCTGCATGTTCTGCGTTTGCTTAACGAACCGACCGCAGCGGCGATTGCCTATGGCCTGGACTCCGGGAAAGAGGGGGTGATTGCCGTTTACGATCTGGGCGGCGGTACCTTTGATATTTCCATTCTGCGCTTAAGTCGCGGGGTGTTTGAAGTGCTGGCCACCGGCGGTGATTCCGCGCTGGGCGGCGATGACTTTGATCATCTGCTGGCAGATTTTATCCGCGAGCAGGCGAACCTGCCTCAGCATGGCGACAACCGTCTGCAGCGTGAACTGCTTGACGCCGCTATTGCCGCAAAAATTGCGCTGAGCGATGCCGCGTCCGTCACCGTTGAGGTGGCTGGCTGGCAGGGCACAGTGACCCGTGAACAGTTCGAAGCGCTGATTTCGACGCTGGTCAAACGTACCTTGCTTTCTTGCCGTCGCGCGATGAAAGATGCGGGCGTTGAGCCTAACGAAGTGCTGGAAGTGGTCATGGTGGGCGGCTCCACGCGTGTACCTCTGGTTCGCGAGCAAGTGGGTGAGTTTTTTGGTCGTACGCCGCTGACCTCCATCGACCCGGATAAAGTTGTCGCGATTGGCGCGGCGATCCAGGCCGATATTCTGGTGGGCAATAAGCCAGACAGCGACATGCTGCTGCTGGATGTGATCCCGCTGTCGCTTGGCCTGGAAACCATGGGTGGGCTGGTGGAAAAAGTTATCCCGCGTAATACCACCATTCCGGTGGCGCGTGCGCAGGAGTTCACCACCTTCAAAGATGGTCAAACGGCCATGTCTATCCACGTAATGCAGGGCGAGCGCGAACTGGTGCAGGATTGCCGTTCGCTGGCGCGTTTTGCGCTGCGTGGTATCCCGGCGATGCCAGCGGGTGGCGCCCATATCCGTGTTACTTTCCAGGTGGATGCGGACGGCCTGCTCAGCGTGACGGCGATGGAGAAATCCACCGGCGTTGAAGCGGCTATCCAGGTCAAGCCCTCCTACGGTCTGACCGACAACGAAATCGCCACCATGATTAAAGATTCCATGAGCTTCGCTGAGCAGGACGTGAAAGCGCGTATGCTGGCCGAACAAAAAGTGGAAGCTGCCCGCGTACTGGAAAGCCTGAACGGTGCGCTGGCGACAGATGCCGCGCTGTTAAGCGCCGCAGAGCGGACGGTTATCGACGAGGCTATCGCACAGTTAAGTGCGGTTGCTAACGGCGATGATACTGATGCCATCGAACAAGCCATTAAAAATCTAGACAAACAAACCCAGGAATTCGCCGCGCGCCGCATGGATCAATCCGTGCGCACCGCGTTAAAAGGCCATTCCGTCGACGAGGTTTAACATGCCAAAGATCGTTTTTCTGCCTCATCAGGACCTCTGTCCCGATGGCGCAGTTCTGGAAGCTAAGAGCGGCGAGACCATTCTTGATGTAGCCCTGCGTGGCGGTATTGAGATTGAACACGCCTGTGAGAAATCCTGCGCCTGTACCACCTGCCACTGTGTCGTGCGTGAAGGGTTTGATTCGTTGCCGGAAAGCAGCGAAGACGAAGACGACATGCTTGATAAAGCCTGGGGTCTGGAGCCGGAAAGTCGCCTGGGCTGCCAGGCGCGCGTCACCGACGAAGATCTGGTTGTGGAGATCCCGCGTTACACTATCAACCACGCCCGGGAGCATTAATATGGCACTGAAATGGACCGACAGTCGCGAGATCGGCGAGGCGCTGTATGACGCTAACCCGGATCTCGATCCGAGAACTGTCCGCTTCACCGATATGCACCAGTGGATTTGCGATCTGGAAGATTTTGATGACGATCCGAACGCATCGAACGAAAAGATTCTCGAAGCAATTCTGCTAGTCTGGTTAGATGAAGCATCTTGATATCGACGGGCTGCCTTCTGGCGGCCCGTTTTCATATCCCATGCGCTAAAGGACAAAACAATGACAACAGAAGCGATGAAAATTACGCTGACGACCCAGGGCGCAGACGCTCGTTGGGGCGAAAAAGCGCTCTACAGTATTAATAACGACGGCATCACCCTGCACCTGACCGGTAAAGATGACACTGGCTTAATCCAGCGCGCCGCGCGCAAAATTGATGGCATGGGCATAAAGCATGTCGCGCTGAGCGGTGAAGGCTGGAACGCGGATCGCAGTTGGGCGTTCTGGGCTGGTTACAAAGGGCCGAAAGGGACGCGCAATGTTGAGTGGCCGACCTTATCAGAGTCCGATCAAAAAGAGCTCGACAGCCGTCTGAAAACTATCGACTGGGTGCGTGACATCATCAATGCGCCAGCAGAAGATCTCGGGCCGGAACAACTGGCGCAACGCGCTGTGGATCTGCTCAATGACGTGGGCGGCGAGGCGGTCTCTTACCGGATCGTGAAAGGCGAAGATCTGCGCGAAAAAGGGTACATGGGTATCCATACTGTCGGGCGCGGTTCTGAACGTCCCCCGGTACTGCTGTCGCTGGATTATAATCCGACGGGCGATGCAGAAGCGCCAATCTATGCCTGCCTGGTCGGTAAAGGCATTACCTTCGATTCCGGTGGTTATAGCATCAAGCAGACCGTGTTTATGGATTCGATGAAATCCGATATGGGCGGCGCTGCGCTGGTGACCGGCGCACTGGCATTTGCGATTACGCGCGGCCTGAAAAAGCGGGTGAAACTTTACTTGTGCTGCGCGGATAACATGGTCAGCGGCAACGCCTTCAAACTGGGCGATATCATCCGCTACCGCAACGGCAAAACCGTAGAAGTCATGAACACCGATGCGGAAGGGCGTCTGGTGCTGGCAGACGGTCTGATTAATGCCTCCGCGCAGAAACCGCAATTTATCATTGATGCCGCGACCCTGACCGGGGCTGCCAAAACCGCATTGGGTAATGACTATCATGCGCTGTTTAGCTTCGATGACAAACTGGCAAACCGTTTACTGGCCAGCGCTGCGGCGGAAAACGAGCCGTTCTGGCGTTTGCCGCTGGCGGAATTCCACCGTAATCAGCTACCGTCAAACTTTGCCGAGCTGAATAACACCGCTGGCGCGGCATTCCCGGCAGGGGCAAGCACGGCGGCAGGTTTCCTGTCGCATTTTGTGGAAAATTATCAGCAGGGCTGGCTGCATATCGACTGCTCTGCGACCTATCGTAAAGCGGCGGTGGAGCAGTGGGCTGCGGGTGCGACGGGCCTTGGCGTGCGTGCCATCGCGAATCTGTTGACCGCGAAGTAATTTTCCCCCTCATCCTGACCTTCTCCCCAAAGGGACGAGGGGGATTGTACGGTGCAGGCCGTCCCCCTCTCTGTGGGAGAGGGCCGGGGTGAGGGCATCAAACAGCTTAAACGAACAGTAAAATTTATGTCTCATTCAGACCACGAACACGACCATCATCACGAGCCTGAAACTCTCGATAGCCTGCTGGAAAAAGCGGCGACCGAGCCGGCTTACCGCCCGGCATTTTTCCGCAAATTGCTGGAATCCACTGTTTGGGTGCCAGGCACTGCCGCGGAAGATGAAGCCATTGTTGAAGACAGCGCGTTGGATCTACAGCACTGGGAAAAGGACGACGGCCAGTCGGTGATCCCCTTTTTCACCTCCCTCGAAGCCCTGCAGCAGGCGGTGGAAACGGAGCAAGCGTTTGTGGTGATGCCTGCGCGTACACTATTTGAAATGACGCTCGGTGAGACGCTGTTCCTCAATGCGAAGTTACCGACCGGGAAAGAGCTCACGCCGCGTGAAATCAGCCATCTGGTGGGTAAAGATGACAGTCCGTTAAGCCAGCAGGAAGTGCTGGAAGGCGGCATGTCGCTGCTGCTGTCCGAAGTGGCAGAGCCGCCCGCGCAAATGATCGATTCGTTGACCAAATTGTTCTCGACCATCAACCACGTGAAATGTGCGTATCTTTGCTCTATCAAAGAGAAAAATGATGCCCAGCCGAACCTGCTGATTGGTATTGAAGCCGAAGGCGACATTGAGAGCGTGATTGAGGCGGCAGGCAGTGTGGCAATGGATACCTTACCGGGTGATGAGCCGGTGGATATTTGCCAGGTAGTAAAAGGGGAACACGGGGTCAGCCATTTTATGATTGCCCATATCACCCCCTTCTATGAGCGCCGCTGGGGCAGTTTCCTGCGCGATCTGAAGAACAACCGCATTATCTGATACGTCGACGGGCTTAGCCCGTCGCTTCCAGCAGCAGTAAATCCATCAGTAACACCAGATTCGACTCAAACGACGTTACCCCGGCCGCTTCAGCGGCGAAATGCACCGCTTCGTCATACAACGCAAAATGCAAATCCGCGAGGTTTGCCAGCGTATTCGCCGAGGCGCGAGTAAAGGCGATTACTGTCATACCGATATTCTGTGCAATACGTGCTTTATCCAGAACCTGTTCCGTTTCGCCGCTACGTGAGACGGCGATAAACACCTGGTAACGCGCCGCGTTGCTGAGGAAGATATTACGGCTGTCGCCGGGGCCAGAGATAAATGCCGTCTTGCCCAGCACCTGCAATTTTTTTGTCAGGTATTCCGCAAACAGATATGAAAACCCGGCGCCATAAAGAAAAAAACTCTCTTTCTCGCGCAGTAATGTGACGAACCGTTGGCGTTTTTCCTCGGTTACCCACTGAAAGGTCTGCTGGTAGTTCGCCATAAACTGATGGAAAAGCGCAGGCAGGGTATTACCGTTTCCCGTAACCTGCTCTGGAATATGAGGGGTATCGGCCAGAAGCTGTTTGCAGTGCCAGATAAATTCGCTATAGCCGCTAAACCCCAGTTTCTGGCATAGCCGCATAATGGTGGCAGTAGAGACAAATGTCGCCGTCGCCAGATCGCGGACGGTGATATTGCCCACCAGCAGCGGGTGATCCGTGAGGTGGGCGAGGACCCGGTATTCGGCGCGGGTAAGAGACTCCCCGCGCGTTAAAAGGGGCGCTAAACGGTTATCCATTTACGCAGGTTCAATCGGCAAGTCGTCGCGCGCGCCCCATTCACTCCAGGAACCATCGTACAACTTCACGTTATTTGCGCCAAGCGTGGTCAGTGCCAGGATGACGACAGTGGCGGTGACACCCGAGCCGCAACTGACAATAATCGGCTCCTGCAGATTAACGCCCTGACGTGTGAAAATGGCCTCCAGCTCGTCTGTCGTTTTTAGTTCACCGTTAACCACCAGATCGCCCCAAGGCACATTCAGCGCGCCGGGAATATGGCCGCGTTTCAGGCCTGCACGCGGTTCATCCACCTCGGCGTTGAAACGGGCCGCCGGGCGGGCATCCACAAGCTGTGCGGTACGCTCGTGGCTGACCAGCAGCACATCGGTCAGGCGTTTAACCAGTGATGGGTCAACTTTCACCTCGAAATCAGATTGCGGCAAGTTGGCGTCACCCTGCTCAAGCGGCAGTTCATCGCGCTGCCAGCCTGCGAATCCGCCTGCCAGAATTGAAACCCGCTCGACACCGAAATAACGCAGCATCCACCAGGCGCGCGGGGCGGAGAAGAGATTGCCTTCGTCATAGACCACCAGATGTTTGTCGTGGCTTACGCCCAGCTCGCGCATGGCGACGGCAAAGGCTTCCGGGCGCGGTAACATGTGCGGCAGCGAAGTGGTGTGGTCAGAAAGGGCTTCGATATCAAAAAATACCGCCCCGGGGATGTGCCCGGCGCGGTATTCAGCCGTCATATTACGGGTGTGTTCCTGGCCTGCGGGTGCCATACGGGCATCGATGACCTGAACCTCGGGGTCATCGGCGTGTTCAATCAGCCAGTCGGCTGAGACAAAAAAAGAGGTGGACATGGTTGCCTCCGTGTCATCAACAAGAAACCCGCCATGCTTCAGGTTGCAGGTGTATTGGCTGGATTCGTTCATCCCGGTCACTTACATCAGTAAGCTTCGGGGATTCTCTCATCTGCCGCCTGCCTGCAACTTGAATTATTCAGGGTATATCCTGAATTGTTAACGTTTTTTCCTGCCCCGACAAGCAACCATCGCAAAAGGCGCGAGTATCCTCGTTATTTTTTTATCGCCCGCCCATTTTCCCAGGCTTTTTGCAGCGCGGGCCAGTATTCGCGATTCGCCGCGATCATTTCATCAAGAATCGCTTTAGCGTGTTGCATGGTGGGCACTGTGCGGTTGAGCGTAAAGGCCTGCAGGGCTTTTTCATAACTACCTTCAATGGTGGCTTCAACCAGCAGTTGTTCCGAAGCCAGTTGCTGCATCAATAACGTTTGATGAAACAACGGCACCGCCCCCATGCGCACCGGCTCCGGTCCGTTTGCCGTGATGTACGCCGGTACTTCTACCATTGCATCGTAGGGGAGGTTCGCAATCGCCCCTTTATTTTCGACGATCACCAGATGGCGCTGACGTAAATCAAAGGCCAGCGAGCAGGCGACATCAACGATAAACGCGCCGTGAACCCCGACATGAAACGCATCCGGTAAGACGCCGGTACGTTGATACTCCAGGGCTGCGGCAAACAGCTTTTTCTCCCTGCCGTTCATCACCTCATTGGCGCGGGTATAGTTGGGATCCTGATGTTCAACAATTTCGTTGGGCATCAGGTAGTACTGGAGATAGGGGTTCGGCAGATATTCCGGGAAATGATCCATCAGCGGTTTAATATTGCGCCATGTCTTCACCCACGACGGATCCGAGTGTTGCGGATCGGTCTGCGCGGCATCTTCGGTGAGCAGGCCAAAGCGGGCAATGTGTTCACGCAGTTGAGGCAGTCTGTCTTCGCCATCAACAAGCACGCGGGTAAACCAGCCAAAATGGTTCAGGCCGAAGTAATCCACCTCCAGTTTGTGGCGATCAACGCCGAGGATCGCCCCCATATTGCGCATCGCCGCCACCGGCATATCGCAAATATTGAGCACGCGGGCGTCCGGACGCAGACGACGTACCCCTTCGGCAACAATTGCAGCGGGGTTGGAATAATTCACAATCCATGCACGTTTATCGGCATAGCGCTCGACAAGGTCAATGAGTTCCACCATTGGCAGAATGGTGCGCAGACCGTACGCCAGGCCGCCAGGTCCACAGGTTTCCTGACCCACCACACCATGACGCAGCGGGATTTTCTCATCCTGCTCGCGCATTTTGTACTGGCCGACACGCATCTGGGCGAAGACGAAGTGGGCACCGCTAAAGGCCGCCTCCGGGTCGCTGGTGACGGTAAACTTGATGCTCTGGCTGTGGTCACGAATCACTTTTTCCACCACCGGCGCAATGGTGCTCTGTCGGGCTTCGTCAATGTCATAGAGGCGAATTTCCGCCAGCGGGAAATCCTCCAGACGCACCATCAGGCTTTTGACAATCCCTGGCGTGTAGGTGCTGCCGCCACCGGCGATAGAGAGAATAAATGGGGGTTTCAACATCTTTAGTCTCCTTTAGAGAAACGCCTCAACGGCTTCTCGCATTTTTTTGACATGCAGCCCGTAGACCACCTGAACGTTATTGCCTTGTTTGATGACCGCTTTCGCGCCTGTTGCTTTCAGGCGAGGTTCATCAATGGTGGCGACATCTTTCACCGTGACGCGCAGACGGGTATAGCAGTTGTCTACCACCTCGATGTTGCCGCGTCCGCCAAGTCCTTCGATAATTGCCTCGCCCAGTCCGTCGTTGTTACCTTTGGCCTGGTAATCCTGCTTGCTGTACAAACGTGTCTCTTCGTCGTCGGTTTCCCGGCCTGGCGTCTTCATGTCGAAACGCAAAATCAGGAAACGGAAAATAACGAAGTAGAGGGCGAACATAATCAGCCCGACCACGATGTACATCGGCCAGTTCGACTTCTCAGTGCCGAGCGGCAGGTTATAGAGAATGAAATCAATGATGCCGTTTGCGCCGATGGCATGGACGCCAAGCAGCGAGAAAAGCATCATGCCGATGCCGGTCAGCACCGCATGCACCACGAACAGCAGGGGTGCGACGAACAGAAAAGAAAACTCAAGCGGTTCGGTCACCCCAACCAGAAGGGAGGTGAGCGCTGCGGGGATAAGAATCGCTTTTGCCGCCGCTTTGCGTTCGGGCTTTGCGGTCAAATACATAGCCAGTGCGGCGGCGGGCAGGCCGAACATTTTACTGATGCCACGCGCATCCCAGACCACTGTGCTGCTCAGTTGTTTCACGTCCGGGCAGGCCATTTCGGCAAAATAGATATTGCGCGCGCCCTGGTACATTGAGCCGCACACCTCCTGCGTACCGCCCAGTTCGGTATATAAAAATGGCGTGTAGACCAGGTGATGCAGGCCCGTGGGAACCAGAATGCGCTCCAGGAAGCCATAAATGGCCACGCCGAATGGCCCGGCACCTTTAATGGCCATTGCCAGTGTGCTGATGCCATGCTGGGCGAAAGGCCACAGCTCGCTCATGACAACGCCCAGCACCATAGAGACAGGGAGCATGATGATGGCGACAAAGCAGTGGCCGGAATAGATAGCCATCGCCCCGGAAAACTGTACGCCGGAATACTTGTTGTACAGATATCCCGATAGCGCGCCGGTGAGGATCCCTGCGAAGACACCCATCTCCAGCACCTGTACACCCAGCACCATACTTTGGCCCGCGGCTTTCATCTGATCGGCCGCTGCCAGCCCGCCCTGCATCTGCAAGGTGACATTCATGGCATTGATAAACACGATAAAGGTGACCAGACCAATGAGCGCGGCATAGCCTTTATCGCGTGCGGCGAGACCAACGGGAATGCCGACTGCAAACACCAGCGCCAGATTTGCCAACACGGAGACGGCGGATTTAGCAATCAGTTGCCCGGTATGTTGAATCAGCGGATGACCGAGAAACGGCAGGTACTCTGCCAGGTTGCCGTTGCCAAAAATATTTCCGAAGGCGATAAACAAGCCGACAATCGGCAAAATCAGCACCGGACCAAAGAGGGACTTCCCGAAATTTTGTAGGGCGTTAACGGCTCTGCTCATAACGTTCTCTCTTATATGAACCGCAAAAAAGGGGGTGAAGATGCATTAACGTTAGCAGGTGTACGCAAAAGTAAGCTACCTATCTTATTGTTTTAAAAACAAATGACCTGAAAGGTAACATGTAACGTTACGACCTGTGATCGCGGTAACATGACTGATCGAACCGGCTAAACGCAGCGAAGCGCTTTCCAGATTCTGGGAGGGTGTTTGTAATCGGCAAAGTCACGCATAATACTTACGCTTAACGAATTAACAGGCTTTGTGGGCCAGGGATAAAGGATGAAACTGAAACGTTCGACGGCGATCGCTATCGCCTTCTTTAGTGCGTTCATATTGGCAGGTTGTGATAACAACGATAAACCTCAGGAAGCGCAGGCCGCTCCGGCGGCAGCCGCGCCAGCCGCGAGTCAAACGCCACCCGCGACAAAACCGGATGGCGAAAAACTCAAACAACTGGCGGCGAGCAGTGAAGGCAAGCCGTTAACGCTGGTAGATGCCTCAGAGGTCCAGCTTGAGGGCGCGGCCGCCCTGGTGTTGACCTTTTCCGTTCCGCTCGACCCGGATCAGAACTTTGCCCAGACTGTCCACGTGGTGGATAAAAAGAATGGCAAAGTCGACGGGGCATGGGAACTCTCCACAAACCTGAAAGAACTTCGCCTGCGTCACCTTGAACCCAACCGCGAACTGTTGGTATCCGTTGACCGCGGGCTGGTGGCGCTTAATAAAGCCACTTTTGGTATTGATTACGAAAAGGCGATTACCACCCGTGATATTCAGCCTACCGTTGGCTTTGCCAGCCGTGGTTCTTTACTGCCTGGAAAAGTGGTGGAAGGGCTGCCGGTTATGGCGCTTAACGTCAATAATGTGGACGTTAACTTCTACCGCGTGAAGCCGGAATCGCTGGCGGCTTTCGTTAGTCAGTGGGAATACCGCAACGCGCTGACCAACTGGGAGTCGGACAATTTGCTGAAAATGGCCGATCTGGTTTACACCGGTCGGTTTGACCTCAATCCGGCACGTAACACCCGCGAAAAACTTCTGCTTCCGCTGGGGGAAATCAAGCCCCTACAGCAGGCCGGAGTCTATATCGCCGTTATGAACCAGGCGGGGCACTATAGCTATAGCAATGCGGCGACCCTTTTTACGCTGAGTAATATTGGCCTGTCCGCCCACCGTTACCATAATCGGTTAGATATTTTCACCCAGGGTCTCGAAAACGGTGCGGCGCAATCGGGCGTCGATGTTGTCCTGCTGAACGATAAAGGCCAGACGCTGGCGCAGGCGACCAGCGATGCACAGGGGCATGCCACGCTGACCACGGACAAAGAAGCGGCACTGATTCTGGCGCGTAAAGACGGCGAAACAACCTTGCTCGACTTGCAGCTTCCTGCCCTCGATCTGGCGGAATTTGCGATTGCCGGTGATCCGGGTTACAGCAAGCAATTCTTTATGTTTGGTCCGCGCGATCTCTACCGCCCCGGCGAAACCGTGATCGTAAATGCTCTGCTGCGTGACAGCGACGGTAAACCGCTCGCCGATCAGCCCGTGAAGCTTGAGGTGGTCAAACCGGATGGTCAGGTGATGCGTACCGTGGTAAGCCAGCCGACAAACGGTCTGTACCATTTTACCTACGCTCTGGATGCCAGTGCGCAGACCGGTACATGGTCGATTCGCGCCAATACCGGGGATAACCAACTGCGTAGCTGGTCTTTTCATGTAGAAGACTTTATGCCAGAACGCATGGCGCTGAATCTGAGCCCTCAACCGACACCGCTTAAGGCCGATGAGGATGTGGATTTCAACGTCGCTGGCTATTACCTGTACGGCGCGCCGGCCAACGGCAATACCCTGCAGGGCCAGCTCTATTTGCGCCCTTTACGCGAAGCGGTAAAAGCGCTGCCAGGTTTTCAGTTTGGCGACATTGCCGATGAAAATCTGACGCGTACCCTGGATGAAGTGCATCTGACACTGGATGAAAAAGGCCATGGCCAGGTTACAGCCCCCAGCCAGTGGCAGGAAACGCACTCACCGTTGCAGGTTATTTTGCAGGCAAGCCTGCTTGAATCGGGCGGTCGTCCGGTCACGCGTCGTGCTGAACAGGCTATCTGGCCTGCGCCTGTGCTGCCGGGTATCCGTCCGCAGTTTGCCTCGAAGGCGGTTTACGATTACCGCACCGATACCACCGTCAACCAGCCGATTGTTGATGAAAATGGTAATGCCGGTTTTGACATTGTCTATGCCGATGTGCAGGGCGTGAAAAAAGCGGTTTCTGGCCTGCAGGTCCGATTGATTCGCGAACGTCGCGACTACTACTGGAACTGGTCGGAAAGCGAAGGCTGGCAGTCACAGTTTGATCAAAAAGATCTGGTGGAGAATGAGCAGACGCTGGATCTCGCCGCTGACGAAACCGGGAAAATTACCGTACCGGTAGAGTGGGGCTCATATCGCCTGGAAGTCAAAGCGCCTGATGAAAGCGTCAGTAGCGTCCGTTTCTGGGCCGGTTATAGCTGGCAGGATAACAGCGACGGCACCGGGGCCGCACGCCCTGACCGCGTCACCATGAAGCTGGACAAACCCGCCTATCAGCCGGGCGATACCATTAAGCTGCACATCACCGCACCGGCGGCAGGCAAAGGCTACGCCATGATTGAGTCCAGCGAAGGGCCGTTGTGGTGGCAGGAAATCGACGTGCCCGCGACAGGGCTGGATCTCTCTATTCCGGTGGATCAGAAATGGCGTCGCCATGACCTCTACCTGAGCACGCTGGTAGTGCGTCCGGGGGATAAGTCCAAATCGGCAACGCCGAAACGCGCCGTGGGCTTGCTCCATCTGCCGATGGGGGATGAAAACCGCCGCCTCTCCGTGGCCCTGGAAAGTCCGCAAAAAATGCGTCCGAACCAGCCGCTGACGGTCAAGGTGAAGGCCAGCCTGAAAAACGGCACCGTGCCAAAACAGGTCAACGTGCTGGTCTCCGCAGTAGATAGCGGAGTGTTGAATATCACGGATTATGTTACGCCAGACCCGTGGGAAGCCTTCTTTGGGCAAAAACGCTATGGCGCCGATATCTATGACATCTATGGTCAGGTGATTGAAGGGCAGGGGCGTCTTGCCGCGTTACGTTTTGGTGGTGATGGTGACGAGCTCAACCGTGGCGGCAAGCCACCAGTTAACCATGTCACCATCATTGCCCAACAGGCGCAGCCGGTTACGCTGGACGACAAGGGTGAAGGCACGGTTACGCTGCCAATTGGCGACTTTAACGGTGAACTGCGCGTAATGGCGCAGGCCTGGACCGCGGAAGACTTCGGTAACAGCGAAAGCAAAGTGATTGTCGCCGCACCGGTGATTACCGAGCTCAACACGCCTCGCTTCCTGGCTGGTGGCGATACCAGCCGCCTGACGCTCGATATTACCAACCTCACCGATAAGCCGCAGACGCTGAATGTTGCGCTGGCGGCAAAAGGCTTACTGGCGCTGGAAAGCGAGCAACCGAAGCCGGTGAACGTAGCGCCAGGGGCGCGGATGACGCTCTTTATTCCGGTACGTGCGCTGGACGGTTATGGCGATGGCGAAGTGACGGCTGCCATTTCAGGTTTGACGCTGCCGGGGGAAACCTTCGCGACGCAGACTAAATCGTGGAAAATCGGTGTGCGTCCGGCTTATCCGGCACAGACTATCAGCAGCGATGTCATGCTCTATCCGCATGAGACCTGGAATGCACCGGCTGAGCATACGAAACGTATTTCGCCAGTAGCCCTGCAGGGGCAGTTGTTGCTGAGCGGACGTCCTTCACTCAACATCGCCCGTTACATTCAGGAGCTGAAAGCCTACCCGTACGGATGCCTTGAGCAGACGGCGAGCGGGCTGTTCCCGTCGTTGTATACCAATGCGGCTCAGCTTAAGGCGATGGGTATCAAGGGCGACAGCGATGAACAGCGCCGTGCGGCGGTGGAGATCGGTATCGCCCGCTTGCTGCAAATGCAGCGTGATGACGGTGGCTTCTCGTTATGGGATAAAAACGGGCCGGAAGAGTACTGGTTGTCCGCCTACGTGACTGACTTCCTGGTCCGCGCCTCAGAGCAGGGTTACAGCGTGCCGGTGGAGGCGCTGAATAATGCCAATAGCCGTCTGCTGCGTTACTTGCAGGACCCGGCGGTGATGGCTGTGCGTTACAGCGACGATGTCCAGGCGACAAAATTTGCGGCGCAAAGCTATGCGGCGCTGGTGCTTGCACGTCAGCAGAAAGCCCCACTCGGCGCGCTGCGCGAACTGTGGCAGCGTCATGCGCAGGCGAAAGCGGGTCTGCCTCTGCTGCAACTGGGGGTGGCACTCAAGCTGATGGGCGATGCTCCGCGCAGTGAACAGGCACTGGCGCTGGCGTTAACTACACCGCGTGCGAAAGCGCAGCGCTGGATGGCGGATTACGGTAGCGAACTGCGTGATAACGCGCTGATGCTGTCGCTGCTGGAAGAAAACTCGCTGTTGCCGGATGCGCAGAACAAGTTGCTGACCACCTTGTCTGAACAGGCCTATGGCCAACGCTGGCTCTCCACGCAGGAAAGCAATGCGCTTTATCTGGCGGGGCGTCATTTGCAGAACTTGCCGGGGACATGGCAGGCACAGACCTCCCTGACCAGTGAAGAGCTGAAAGGCGACAAACCGCAAACCCGTGAACTCAACGCGGACCAGATGACGGCGCTGACGGTGACAAACACCGGTGAAAGCCCGATGTGGCTGCGTCTCGACAGTACAGGGTATCCGGAGTACACCCCGGCACCGGCCAGCAATGTCCTGAATATCGAACGGCAGATCCTTGGTACCGATGGGCAGACAAAATCACTGGCCTCGCTGAAAAGCGGCGAACTGGTGCTGGTCTGGCTTGAAGTCCGCGCCAGCCACAACGTGCCAGATGCGCTGGTGGTTGACCTTCTGCCAGCCGGACTGGAACTGGAAAACCAGAATCTGGCCAGCAGCAGCGCGAGCCTGCAGGATAGCGGCAGCGAAGTGCAGGAACTCCTTAACCGTATGCAGCAGGCTGATATTGCCCATATGGAATTCCGCGATGATCGCTTTGTCGCCGCCGTCTCCGTTAGCGAAGGGCAGCCAGTCACGCTGGTTTACCTTGCGCGTGCGGTAACGCCGGGAACCTATCAACTGCCGATGCCGCAGGTGGAGTCTATGTATGTGCCGCAGTGGCGGGCAACAGGGGCCGCAAGCGGTCCGTTGATCGTTCGCCCATAGTATGAATAAAGGGCGCACCTGGCGCTCCCGCGGGCTTTGGCTTGCGGGAGCGTTTCTTCTTATTCCGTTGGTTCTTTTTATTGCCGACAAACTCTGGCCGCTGCCTCTAAAAGAGGTCAACCCGGCGCGCGTCGTTGTGGCGGAGGATGGCACGCCGCTCTGGCGCTTCGCTGATGCCGAGGGGATCTGGCGCTATCCGGTGGCGATAGAAGATGTCTCTCCGCGCTATTTACAGGCGCTTATCGAATACGAGGACCGCTGGTTCTGGAAACACCCTGGCGTAAACCCGCTTTCGGTCGCCCGTGCTGCATGGCAGGATCTGCTGGCTGGCAGAGTTATTTCTGGCGGCAGTACGCTCACTATGCAGGTTGCGCGTCTGCTCGATCCCCATCCGCGTACCTTTGGCGGTAAAGTGCGCCAGTTATGGCGGGCGTTGCAACTGGAGTGGCATCTCTCCAAGCGCGACATTCTGACGCTCTATCTCAACCGTGCCCCGTTTGGCGGTACGTTGCAGGGCGTTGGGGCGGCAAGCTGGGTTTATCTGGGCAAATCCCCCGCGCAGCTCAGCTATGCAGAGGCGGCACTGCTGGCCGTCTTGCCACAGGCACCGAGTCGCCTGCGCCCTGACCGCTGGTCGGAGCGTGCGCAGGCGGCGCGGGATAAAGTACTGGATCGCATGGTCTCGCAGGGTGTGTGGAGCCAAAAACAGGTAGCGGAGTCGCGCGAAGAGCCGGTCTGGCTGGCACCGCGTCAGATGCCGCAACTCGCGCCCCTCTTCTCCCGTTATATGTTGAGCAAAGACCCGGGCCTCAAAATTACCACCACACTTGATGCCAGCCTCCAGCGTCAGCTTGAAGACCTGGCCGCTGGCGTGAAATCTCGTCTGCCCCAGCGTAGCTCGCTGGCGATCATCGTTGTCGACCATACGGACATGAAAGTCCGCGGCTGGGTGGGGTCGGTGGACATTAATGACGACAACCGTTTTGGCCATGTCGATATGGTCAGCGCCATCCGCTCGCCGGGTTCGGTGTTAAAACCCTTCATTTATGGCCTGGCGATGGATGACGGTCTGATTCATCCCGCCTCGTTACTACAGGATGTGCCACGGCGAACGGGGGACTATCGTCCCGGTAATTTTGACAGCGGTTTTCACGGACCGGTCAGCATGAACGAGGCGCTGGTTCGCTCACTTAACCTTCCGGCGGTACAGGTTCTGGAGGCCTACGGGCCGAAGAAATTTGCCGCTACGCTGCGCAATGCCGGGTTGCCGCTTAAATTGCCGGAAGGCGCGGAGCCGAACCTGTCACTTATTCTGGGTGGGGCAGGCGCCCGTCTGGCGGATATCACCGCAGCGTATAGTGCCTTTGCGCGCCACGGCAAGGCCGGGCAATTACGCTTTCAGCCAGACGATCCGTTGATGGAGAGAACGCTGATGTCGCCGGGCGCGGCGTGGATTATTCGCCGCATTCTTGCCGGAGAAGCGCAGCCGTTACCGGACAGCGCGCTCCCGCAAGTGGTGCCGCTGGCCTGGAAAACCGGCACCAGCTACGGTTATCGTGACGCCTGGGCCATTGGGCTGAATAGCCGCTATGTGATTGGCGTCTGGACGGGCAGGCCGGACGGCACACCGGTTGCGGGCCAGTTTGGTTTCGCCAGCGCAGTGCCATTGCTCAATCAGGTAAACAATATGCTGCAGCCTCGTTCCGCGCTGGAGCTGGCGCGTTTACCGCAGGATCCGCGCCCGGAATCGGTCAGCCGCGATGTCATCTGCTGGCCTGGCGGGCAGAGCCTACCGGAAGGTGACAGCAATTGTCGCCGCCGTCTGGCGACCTGGCTTCTGGATAACAGCCAGCCACCCACGATGCTGATGGCGGAACAAGAAGGGGCGCGCGGCATTCGTTTCCCGGTGTGGGTTAACGCGCAGGGACAACGTGTTGCGCCAGATTGTCCCGATGCGCAACAACGCACAATCATCGTCTGGCCTTTACCGCTGGAACCCTGGTTACCTGATGGCGAGCGCCGGGCGGCAAGATTACCTCCGCGCTCGAAAACCTGTCCTCCGCGCGATGAGAACGCGCCGCCGCCGCTGTTGCTCTCGGGGATCCGCGATGGCGCAGTGATCAAACGGTTACCGGGGCGCTCGCAGGCAACGTTGCCGCTACAAGCTACCGGTGGCGAAGGGCGACGCTGGTGGTTTTTAAACGGAGAGCCGCTGGACGGTCATGATCAACTATTAAGCCTTAACCTTGATAAAAGCGGTCAGTATCAGTTACTGGTGATGGATGACGCCGGGCAGGTCGCGGCGGTAGAGTTCGCGGTGCAATAACGCAACACATATACGCATCCTTTTTTACGCTGCCTTTGTGTTGGTTGTACGTGTACACCCCGGTGACTGATTTATGTAAGTACCGGGGATGCCTGCGCTTGCCGCCTTGATGTAACCTGAATAATGTGGTGAAGGGACGTTTTGGTGAATGGTGTTGCTGAAACTCGTCTTATTTTAAAAAAATGTTACCTTTATCCATAGGCAATGCCCGCGTTGCTCTTTATAATCCGCGCCAGGTCATACGTATGTATGTACGACAACAGAACAACTTACAGGGGTTAACATGGCTATTGAACGTACTTTTTCCATCATCAAGCCGAACGCGGTGGCAAAAAACGTTATTGGTAGTATTTTCGCGCGTTTTGAATCTGCTGGTTTCAAGATTGTTGGCACGAAAATGCTGCATCTGTCCGTTGAGCAGGCTCGTGGTTTCTACGCTGAGCACGAAGGCAAACCGTTCTTCGACGGCCTGGTTGAGTTCATGACCTCCGGCCCGATCGTGGTCTCCGTACTGGAAAGCGAAAACGCGGTGCAGCGTCACCGTGACCTGCTGGGTGCCACTAACCCGGCTAACGCGCTGGCAGGTACTCTGCGCGCTGATTATGCTGACAGCTTCACCGAGAACGGCACCCACGGTTCCGATTCTCTGGAATCTGCGGCGCGCGAAATCGCCTATTTCTTCGGCGAAGGCGAAGTTTGCCCACGCACTCGCTAATTTCCGCGGCCTTACGCACCCTGTTGTGCGAAGCCCATCGGAAATTGTAAGCAGATTTACACTTTATTTTGCCAATGCCGCGCGCAGTCGTGGCATCTGCACAGCAGAATTTGTACAATGCAGCGCCCCGTGAATTGCAACATGCATTCCCGGGGCGCTTCTTTTTTCAACCCTCCAGGGGCCATAACGTGTAATAACGAGGCCGGAATAAACAACTATGTCTGAACAGATTGTCACGCCTGAGAACGTCGCACTGACGGTTCCCAATAAAGATGCAAAAATCAACCTGCTGGATCTGAATCGTCAGCAGATGCGCGAGTTTTTCAAAAACTTAGGCGAAAAACCCTTCCGCGCCGATCAGGTGATGAAGTGGATGTACCACTATTGCAGCGACGATTTTGATGAGATGACCGACATCAATAAAGTGCTGCGTAATAAGCTCAAAGAGGTCGCGGTAATCCGCGCTCCTGAAGTCGTGGAAGAGCAACGTTCCTCCGATGGCACCATCAAATGGGCGATTGCCGTAGGCGATCAGCGCGTTGAAACGGTATACATTCCGGAAGATGATCGCGCCACGCTGTGCGTTTCCTCACAGGTTGGCTGTGCGCTGGAGTGTAAATTCTGCTCCACGGCGCAACAAGGCTTCAACCGTAACCTGAAAGTGTCAGAGATTATTGGCCAGGTCTGGCGCGCGGCGAAAATTATCGGTGCGGTTAAAACGACCGGCGTACGTCCTATCACTAACGTGGTGATGATGGGCATGGGCGAACCGCTGCTGAACCTGACTAACGTGGTGCCGGCAATGGAAATCATGCTGGATGACTTTGGTTTTGGCTTGTCCAAACGTCGCGTTACGCTGTCGACTTCTGGCGTGGTTCCTGCGCTGGATAAGCTGGGTGACATGATTGATGTTGCGCTGGCTATTTCACTGCATGCGCCGAACGATACCATTCGCGACGAAATTGTGCCGATCAACAAAAAGTACAATATTGCGACTTTCCTCGAATCGGTTCGCGGCTACATTTCGAAGTCCAATGCCAACCAGGGGCGCGTGACCATTGAATACGTCATGCTCGACCATGTGAACGATGGCACTGAGCATGCGCATGAGCTGGCGGCCTTGCTGAAAGACACGCCGTGCAAGATCAACCTGATTCCGTGGAACCCGTTCCCGGGCGCGCCGTATGGTCGCAGCTCGAACAGCCGTATCGACCGTTTCTGTAAAGTGCTGATGAGCTATGGCTTCACCACTATCGTGCGTAAAACACGCGGTGATGACATTGACGCGGCATGTGGTCAGTTGGCTGGTGACGTTATTGACCGTACGAAACGGACGATGCGTAAACGTATGCAGGGTGAGCCGATTTCGATTAAAGCGGTTTAGTGTTCTGGCGTCGCGGCAGGCTTCTGTGTCGCGACGCATAAATATGCTGATTTAATCGCCTGATTATAGTTGTGCAATCAATAATTACTGTGCGTTTCTCTCGACTTTAAGGCAGTATGTAGCGATGGAACAACAGCTTAGCAAAAGTACGAAAAGCTGTTCTGTTATGACCGGCCTGACAGTCTTATACTGTCGGTCTAAATTTAACTGACCCTGACATTTCGCGGCGCGCCCAGGCAATGCTTACTACGCGCCTGAATCTTAAATTTTCACGTACCAGCAGTTGTAGCGAATGAATACTGAAGCCACTCACGACCAAAACGAAGCACAAACCACGGGCGTTCGTCTGCGCAATGCCCGTGAACAACTCGGACTTAGCCAGCAGGCGGTAGCTGAGCGCCTCTGTCTCAAAGTTTCCACGGTACGCGATATTGAAGACGATAAGGCTCCTGCCGAATTGGCTTCAACATTCCTGCGTGGTTACATCCGCTCGTATGCGCGTTTGGTGCATATCCCGGAAGAAGAATTGCTGCCGATGATTGAGAAACAGGCCCCGATTCGGGCGGCGAAAGTCGCGCCGATGCAGACCTTTTCTCTGGGTAAACGTCGTAAAAAACGTGACGGCTGGTTGATGAGCTTTACCTGGCTGGTGCTGTTTGTGGTTGTTGGCCTGACGGGCGCATGGTGGTGGCAAAACCACAAAGCGCAGCAGCAAGAGATCACCACAATGGCCGATCAGTCATCTGCAGAGCTGAACGCCAGTGGTAGCAGCGAAGGGCAGAACGTTCCGCTGAATAACGATGCGGCCAGCACTCCGACAGAAACACCAAATACTACGGCTGCGACTACGCCAGTTGAGCCAACGGCGCCGACAACAGCAGCGCCTGCAACAGCCGCGCAAACGCCTGCGGCAACCGCGCATTCCAATGCCGTTGTCTCGCCTTCTCAGGCACCTGTTACTCAATCCCCTGCCGCTCAGCCATCGGCTAACGCGAATAACGCGCCACTGCCGACTGACCAGGCGGGTGTCGCCACCCCGGACGCCGCACATGCGCTGGTCATGAACTTCAACGCCGACTGCTGGTTAGAAGTGAGCG
Organism: Phytobacter sp. SCO41; assembly: GCF_003073275.1. Classification (NCBI taxonomy): domain Bacteria; kingdom Pseudomonadati; phylum Pseudomonadota; class Gammaproteobacteria; order Enterobacterales; family Enterobacteriaceae; genus Phytobacter; species Phytobacter sp. SCO41. The sequence goes on from NZ_CP027225.1 coordinate 1,419,990, forward strand.
ATGCAAGCGGTAAAAAATTATTCAGCGGCATCCAGCGTAAAGACGCGACGCTGAATTTGACCGGCCAGGCGCCTTACAAGCTCAAAATCGGTGCACCTGCTGCGGTACAGATTCAATATCAGGGTAAACCTGTCGATCTGAGCCGCTTTATCAGAACTAACCAGGTTGCACGCCTGACCCTCAATGCCGAACAATCAGCAGTACAGTAACAGACGGGCAACGCGGGAGATTTTTCATGCATAACCAGGCTCCGATTCAACGTCGGAAATCGAAACGGATTTACGTTGGTAATGTGCCGATTGGCGATGGCGCCCCCATCGCCGTGCAGTCAATGACAAACACCCGCACCACAGACGTGGACGCGACGGTTGCGCAGATTAAAGCGCTTGAGCGCGTTGGCGCTGACATAGTTCGTGTTTCCGTTCCTACCATGGACGCGGCAGAAGCCTTCAAACTGATCAAGCAACAGGTGAGTGTACCGCTGGTCGCGGATATTCACTTTGACTACCGCATTGCGCTGAAAGTCGCGGAATACGGCGTCGATTGTCTGCGTATCAACCCAGGCAATATCGGTAATGAAGAACGTATTCGCATGGTTGTTGACTGTGCGCGCGACAAAAATATCCCTATCCGTATTGGCGTTAACGCCGGATCGCTGGAAAAGGATCTGCAGGAAAAGTATGGTGAGCCCACGCCGCAAGCGCTGCTGGAATCCGCCATGCGCCATGTCGATCACCTCGACAGACTCAATTTCGATCAATTCAAAGTCAGCGTAAAAGCCTCCGATGTATTCCTGGCGGTGGAGTCATATCGTCTGCTGGCAAAACAGATCGATCAACCATTACACCTTGGCATCACCGAAGCGGGCGGAGCGCGCAGTGGCGCGGTTAAGTCAGCGATCGGCCTGGGCTTACTGCTGTCGGAAGGGATCGGCGATACGCTGCGTGTCTCGCTGGCGGCGGATCCGGTTGAAGAGATCAAAGTTGGCTTCGATATCCTGAAATCACTGCGCATCCGTTCGCGTGGCATCAACTTTATCGCCTGTCCTACCTGCTCACGTCAGGAGTTTGACGTGATCGGCACCGTAAATGCCCTTGAACAGCGCCTGGAAGATATCATCACGCCGATGGATGTTTCGATCATCGGTTGCGTGGTGAACGGCCCTGGCGAAGCGCTGGTTTCTACGCTTGGCGTGACCGGTGGCAACAAGAAAAGCGGCCTTTACGAAGATGGCGTACGCAAGGACAGACTGGATAACGACGATATGATTACCCAGCTTGAAGCCCGCATCCGTGCGAAAGCATCAATTCTGGATGAAGCTAATCGTATTGCTGTGCAACAGGTAGAAAAATAACGTGATGGGAAGCGGCTGGCTTCCCGTGTATGATGAACCCGCAAGGCGCAAGCCCTGAGGGTTCATTTTTTGTATTCAAAAAGAGAATAAACGTGGCAAAGAATATTCAAGCCATTCGCGGCATGAACGATTATCTGCCTGGCGAAACCGCCATCTGGCAGCGCATTGAAGGCACACTCAAAAACGTGCTCGGCAGCTACGGTTACAATGAAATCCGTTTGCCGATTGTAGAGCAGACCCCGTTATTCAAACGCGCGATCGGTGAAGTTACCGACGTGGTTGAAAAAGAGATGTACACCTTTGACGATCGCAACGGCGATAGCCTGACGCTGCGTCCAGAAGGTACAGCGGGCTGTGTACGCGCCGGCATCGAGCATGGTCTTCTGTACAATCAGGAACAGCGCCTGTGGTATGTCGGTCCGATGTTCCGCTATGAGCGCCCGCAAAAAGGTCGCTACCGCCAGTTCCATCAGTTGGGTGTCGAAGTGTTTGGCCTGCAGGGCCCAGACATTGATGCCGAACTGATTATGCTCACTGCACGCTGGTGGCGTGCGCTGGGTATCTTCGATCACGTTAGCCTCGAACTGAACTCTATTGGCTCGCTGGAAGCACGTGCAAACTATCGCGATGCGCTGGTGGCGTTTCTTGAGCAGCATAAAGAGCAACTGGACGAAGACTGCAAACGCCGTATGTACAGCAATCCGCTGCGCGTACTGGATTCCAAAAACCCAGACATTCAGGCGCTTCTGAACGCGGCGCCAGCCCTGGGCGATTATCTGGATGAAGAGTCTCGTGAACACTTCGCGGGCTTGTGCAAACTGCTGGAAGCTGCGGGTATTGCCTACACGGTCAACCAGCGTCTGGTGCGCGGTCTTGATTATTACAACCGTACCGTTTTCGAGTGGGTGACCACCAGCCTGGGGTCCCAGGGAACGGTCTGCGCAGGTGGCCGTTACGACGGTCTGGTCGAGCAGCTTGGCGGTCGCGCAACGCCGGCGGTTGGCTTCGCGATGGGTCTTGAACGACTTGTTTTGTTGGTTCAGGCAGTTAATCCGGAATTTAAAGCAGAATCCGTTGTCGATATATACCTGGTAGCGTCAGGCGAAAACGTACAGTCCGCTGCAATGCAACTGGCTGAACAGGTACGCGATGCGTTACCTGACGTTAAGCTCATGACGAACCACGGCGGCGGTAATTTCAAAAAGCAATTTGCCCGTGCCGATAAGTGGGGCGCTAAGCTCGCACTGGTGCTGGGTGAGTCTGAAATCGCTGACGGTAACGTTGTAGTGAAGGATTTACGCTCTGGTGAGCAAAATACGGTAACGCAGGACAGCGTTGCGGCGCATTTGCGCACACTACTGGGCTAATCTCCCCGGTGAATTATCGTTAAGGAGAAGGACTGCGTGGAAATTTACGAGAACGACAACGAACAGGTAGACGCGCTCAAACGCTTTTTTGCTGAAAACGGCAAAGCGCTGGCTGTTGGTGTCATTTTAGGTATTGGTGCATTAGTTGGCTGGCGCTACTGGACAAGTCACCAAATCGAAACAGCGAGATCGGCTTCGCAAGGCTATGAAAACGCCATTACCGCGATTCGTGCTGATAAACCTGAAACGCTGACGGCGGCGGAGAAATTCGCGGCTGAGAATAAGAATACCTATGGCGCGCTGGCATCACTGGAACTGGCACAGCAGTATGTTCAACGCGATGAGCTGGAAAAGGCTTCCGCGCAACTGCAACAAGGGCTTGCCGCCACCAGCGATGAAAACCTTAAGGGTATGATTAACATTCGTCTCGCCCGTATCCAGGTGCAGCTCAAGCAGCAAGATGCTGCGCTGAAAACGCTTGATAGCGTGAAAGGCGACGGCTGGGCGGCCATTGTTGCCGACCTGCGTGGCGAAGCGCTGCTCAGCAAAGGCGACAAACAAGGTGCACGCACCGCATGGGAAAATGGCGTTAAAAACAACGCATCCCCGGCGCTGAGTGAAATGATGCAGATGAAAATCAACAATTTGTCCATCTAAGAGGGACCCGATGCAATTGCGTAAATTACTTCTGCCTGGGCTGCTGTCCGTCACCTTACTGAGCGGTTGTTCCCTGTTTAGCGGCGAAGAAGACGTTGTCAAAATGTCCCCTCTGCCGACGGTGACTAACCAGTTTAACCCGTCTACCGCGTGGAGTACCTCCGTGGGTAGCGGTATTGGCGATTTTCATTCTAATTTGCATCCGGCGCTGGACAGTGGCGTGGTCTACGCTGCTGACCGTCGCGGTACGGTAAAAGCGGTTAGTGCGAGCGACGGCAAAGAAGTCTGGTCCGTTAACCTGGCAGAAAAATCTGGCTGGTTCTCCAGCAGCCCGGCGCTGTTGTCCGGTGGTGTGACCGTCGCAGGCGGCCATGTCTACGTGGGCAGCGAAAAAGCGAAGGTTTATGCGCTGAATACGAACGACGGTTCCCAGGCATGGAAAACCAACGTTGCCGGTGAAGCGTTATCCCGCCCTGTTGTCAGCGACGGCCTGGTGCTGATTCATACCAGTAACGGCCAGCTACAGGCGCTTAATGAGAGCGACGGTGCGGTGAAATGGACAGTTAACCTTGATATGCCGTCACTGTCCCTGCGTGGCGAATCCGCACCGGCTACCGCCTACGGCGCAGCCATTGTGGGTGGCGACAACGGTCGCGTAAGCGCCGTGTTGATGCAGCAGGGCCAGATGATTTGGCAGCAGCGTATTTCTCAGGCAACGGGTCCGACTGAAATCGACCGTCTGAGCGATGTTGATACAACGCCGGTGATTGTAAACGGCGTGGTGTATGCGCTGGCTTACAACGGTAACCTGACGGCGCTGGATTTGCGTAGCGGCCAGATCATGTGGAAACGTGAACTGGGTTCAGTGAGCAATTTCATTGTCGATGGTAACCGCATCTACATGATTGACCAGAATGACCGCGTTCTGGCGCTGACCACCGACGGTGGTGTGACGCTGTGGACACAAAGCGATCTCCTGCACCGTAACCTTACCGCTCCGGCGTTGTATAATGGTTACATCGTGACCGGTGACAGCGAAGGCTACATGCACTGGATTAACGTCGAAGACGGGCGTTTTGTCGCGCAGCAGAAAGTGGACGGCTCCGGTTTCCTGACCGATCCTGTTGCTGCGGAAGGCAAACTGCTTATCCAGGCTAAAGACGGTACGCTGTACGCCATCACGCGTTAATCGCGCGAAGGTGGTCGTTCGTGAGAAGACGGCTCCTGTTGCAGGGGCCGTTTTACTGTTTTTAAAACGTCGCCAGCGTTGCGACGTTTTGATTTTGAATTCTAAGTAATGAGGCTTTAAACATGATACCTGTGGTCGCGCTGGTCGGGCGCCCTAACGTTGGAAAATCCACGCTTTTTAACCGTTTAACACGCACCCGTGATGCGCTGGTAGCGGATTTTCCGGGGCTGACCCGTGACCGTAAGTACGGTCGTGCTGAAGTCGAAGGTCGTGAATTTATCTGTATCGATACGGGCGGTATTGATGGTACGGAAGACGGCGTAGAAACCCGTATGGCGGAACAGTCGCTGCTGGCGATTGAAGAAGCCGATGTGGTGCTGTTTATGGTGGATGCGCGCGCCGGGCTGATGCCGGCTGACGAAGCCATTGCCAAACACCTGCGCTCGCGTGAAAAACCGACATTCCTCGTCGCGAACAAAACGGACGGTCTGGATCCGGATCAGGCGGTTGTCGACTTCTACTCGCTTGGCCTGGGTGAGATTCACCCGATTGCCGCCTCGCATGGCCGTGGTGTTGTCAGCCTGCTGGAACACGTTCTGCTGCCGTGGATGGATGAAATCGATCCGCCGGAAGAGCTGGATGAAGACGCTGCCTACTGGGCGCAGTTCGACGACGGTAAAGATGAAGACGGCGAAGAAGAACCGGAAGACGACTTCAACCCGCAGGACCTGCCTATCAAGCTGGCGATCGTCGGGCGTCCTAATGTCGGTAAGTCCACACTGACTAACCGTATCCTCGGGGAAGAGCGTGTTGTGGTTTATGACATGCCAGGCACCACGCGTGACAGTATTTATATCCCGATGGAGCGTGATGGACGCGAGTACGTTCTGATCGACACCGCGGGCGTGCGTAAACGCGGCAAAATCACCGATGCGGTGGAAAAATTCTCGGTAATCAAAACGCTGCAGGCGATTGAAGACGCTAACGTCGTGATGCTGGTTATTGATGCCCGTGAAGGTATCTCTGACCAGGACCTCTCACTGCTTGGCTTCATCCTCAATAGTGGGCGCTCACTGGTTATCGTGGTCAACAAATGGGATGGCCTCAGCCAGGAAGTGAAAGAGCAGGTCAAAGAGACGCTGGACTTCCGTCTGGGCTTTATCGACTTTGCTCGCGTGCACTTCATCTCCGCACTGCATGGCAGCGGCGTAGGTAACCTGTTTGAATCCGTGCGTGAAGCCTATGACAGCTCGACCCGTCGCCAGAGCACCGCGATGCTGACCCGTATCATGAATATGGCGTCCGAAGATCACCAGCCGCCGTTGGTTCGCGGTCGTCGCGTGAAGCTGAAATACGCGCATGCCGGTGGTTATAACCCGCCGATTGTGGTGATTCACGGCAACCAGGTAAAAGATCTGCCGGACTCCTACAAGCGTTATCTGATGAACTACTTCCGTAAATCGCTGGATGTGATGGGCACACCTATCCGTATTCAGTTTAAGGAAGGGGAAAACCCGTATGCAGATAAACGCAATACGTTGACGCCAAACCAGATGCGTAAACGTAAGCGCTTGATTAAGCATATCAAGAAAAGTAAGTAAGGTCGGAAATACCGGTGGCATTATCGCCACCGGTTGACATTCTGGGAGGATATTTATGGATCTTAAATGCCCAACCTGCCACAACCCGCTGGAATTGATTGGCACGCATGGTCACTGTCATGGCTGTGATAAAGATTACGCACTCAACGCGTTATGCCCGGAGTGCCAGAAGCCGCTGGACGTGCTCAAAGCCTGCGGAGCGGTGGACTATTTCTGCCAGCAGGGCCACGGCCTGATCTCCAAAAAGCGGGTGGTCTTCGCCCTGCAGGACGCTTAATCACAGACGCCGCTTTCGCCCTTTTTCCACAAATCCACCAGCGAGGGCGGTGCCTCCTGTTCCGGCACCAGCAAGATGATATCGGTATAGTGCGCCTGGTTGTGGTGGGTCCAGATTATCTGAATGCGGAAATAACGCTGGTCGCCGCGCCCCGGCGAGTCCGTCTGCCCCGGCGGAAAGCCACGAGGCAGAGCTTGCTGTAACACATCAATCACCCGCGCTCGCTGCTCTGGTGTGAGAGCGGAAAGGGCGATTCTGCGCAGGCCGCTCAACTGTGGGATAAACGCCACCCCCCCTTCGCGGGCAAGCTCAATGACCGCGTCCTCAGTGAGCTCGGGAATATTCATCACAGCACCCCTGTCTCAATCCAGGCCTGTTTAATGGCTTCTGCGGTCTCTTTTCCCGACCGTTTTTCGCCGTGGGCGACGGTCAGACGGGCGAACGCCGCAAAATCCGCGTTCTGCGCCAGCACCCGATCGCAGACGGTGTCATACCACGCGTAGCCTGCTTTCTCCCAGGCGTGGCCGCCGAGCGCGGTGGCGGCGAGATAGAACGCACGGTTAGGGATGCCGGAGTTAAGATGCACGCCGCCGTTATCCTCGCGGGTTTTTATAAAGTCCTTCATATGCGCGGGCTGGGGGTCTTTGCCGAGCAACGGGTCGTCATAGGCGGTGCCAGGTTCTGCCATAGAGCGCAACCCCTTACCGTTGATGCCCGCGGCCAACAGCCCTTCGCCAATAAGCCAGTCCGCTTCTTGTGCGGTCTGTTTATGCAGATATTGTTTCACCAGCGAGCCGAAGACATCGGATAACGATTCATTAAGCGCCCCGGATTGTTCGAAATAAATCAGCCCGGCTTCGGTTTCCGTTACGCCGTGGCTAAGTTCGTGGGCGACAATATCCGGCGCGATAGTGAAACGGTTAAAGATCTCGCCGTCACCATCGCCAAATACCATCTGCTGACCGTTCCAGAACGCATTCTGGTATTCACGTCCATAGTGAACGGTACCGATAAGCGTCAGGCCCTTATTATCCAGTGAATCGCGATGATAAATTTTCCAGAAAAAATCGTGCGTCACACCCAGATATTCCCATGCTTCATCTACGGCGATATCGCCATTTGATGACTGCCCCTCAAAGCGCACCTGCGTGCCTGGCAACTCCTGAGTCTGTTTCGCATCGTAAATGTCCCGCTGCAACTGGCCCGCTTTCGCGACATGTGGCGCGGCAGGTTTGCCCGGCATATGTGCCATGAGCGTCTGGACATGAGTTAGGGTCTGGCGGGCGCACTTTTGCTGTACGTCGGAGCCGTTATCAATAATGCGGCGCAGGATGTAGGGCGGGATAACACTGTGAAGTCGTGTCGCTGTCATGCTGCTCTCCTGATTGTTGGCAAGGCTGACTACAAGTTTATGTGACATTCGCCTTTTTTACCCCTTACGCGGCAAAACTGTCGGTTTCGACCATCATTAACTGCTCAATCAGAAAAGAGGGTCGGGTGTGGCTAAAACAATTTCACCGCTTGCGTTAACCGGGTTTTTGCTCATCGCCGTGACGTATGGCATGGCGCGTTTTGCCTGGGGGCTGATGCTGCCATCGGTAGGGCAGGATATTGCGCTGAGCCCACGGTCGGCGGGTGTTATCGCCGCCTGTAGCTATATCGCCTACTGTTTTTCTTCGCTCTGGGCCGCCCCGGTAACCGGGCGTTACGGCGCCCGTACCACCGCGATCGTCTCGGCACTCTGCGCTGCGCTTGGGCTGCTGATCCTGGCGTTGTCTTCAGGTGTACCACACCTTGCGCTGGGGCTGTTTATCGCCGGTCTGAGTTCGGGGCTGGCATCGCCGTCACTGGCTGCGGCGGTCAGCCAGGCGGTGGCAGAGCGTCGGCAGTCCACCACTAACACCTTTATCAATGCCGGTACTGGCGGCGGCATTATCCTTTCCGTACCGGTACTGCTTTTTAGCCCCTTTGGGTGGCGTGGAGCCTGCGTAGCTTTCGCTGTGCTTGCTCTGCTTTGCCTGCTACCGGTGATGCGCTATTTACCCGCCGTCCGGGCGCCGGGGGCTAAAAATGAACAATCCTGGTGGCAGGTCTTACAGTGCCAGGCACTGCGGCGGCTGGCGCTGATTGCGTTTATCTGTGGGATAGCGAGCGCGGCATGGTGGAACTTTGGGCCCGATATTCTGCAAAAACACCTGCACCTTGAAAAAGAGACCACCAGCATGCTGTGGCTGGTGAGCGGCGGGGCGGGAATTGCTGGCGTCTTTACTGGCGCGCTGGCCGCCCGGACAGGCTGGAGCCCGGTTTACTGGCTGTCGCTGCTTTTTATGGCCGCGCCGCTGGTGCTACTGGCGGTAAGTCATGGTTATAGCGGGTGGCTGATTCCGGCGGCGGCCCTCTGTGGCGTGGGTTATATCACGCTTTCCGGCGTGCTGCTGGTGTGTGGTGCGTCCGCAACGGCAAATGCTCCCGCCGCCGGGGTGGGCATTGTCTTTTTTATGCTGGCGGTGGGGCAGGTGGCGGGGGCGATAATTTTTGGGCAACTCTATGCAGTACTGGGGGCGGCCTGGTCGCTTTTGATTTTTGCCGGACTGGCGTTTTTTGTTATGTCGCTGACCCCGACGAAGCCGTGAATTAGCCTGCGTTGCGGGGTTTAGACGCCCGCGTTTTTTTCACGGGCTGGACGCTTTTCACTTCACTTTCTACCCAGCCATCGGCGAGACGGGTGGTAAGCGTATCGCCCGTTTTGACCTGTTTCGCCTGTTTCAGCACCTTGCCATCGGCGGCCGTGGTGACGCTATACCCGCGTGCCAGCGTCGATAGCGGGCTGACCGCCTCCAGGTGCGTCACCGCCTTGCCGAAACGCTCTCGCGTTACGCTTAACTGTGCGCGCAGGCTTTCCGCCAGCCGGTATTCCAGTTGCTGAATACGCGTCTGCGCACGCCAGATCCGCGACTGCAGGTTTTGCTGATTCAGACGCTGGGCGACGTGGCGTTGTCGCTGGCTAGCCTGTTTAAGCTGGCTATCCATGGCCACACGCATCCGCTGGCGAAGTTTTTCCAGCACGGTTTGCTGACGGGCGAGGCGCAACTGCGGATGCTGCTGTTGCAGCCTGTGATTAAGTTGGGTAAAACGCCGGGTGCGGTTAGCAATGAAAAAGTCCATCGCCATCTCAAGACGTTGTTGAGCAGACTGGATCTGGCGCAGCAGTTCCGTCTGGTTGCGACTGACGATTTCCGCGGCGGCAGAGGGGGTAGGGGCGCGTAAATCCGCCACAAAATCCGCAATGGTCACATCGGTTTCGTGGCCGACGGCGCTGACCACCGGAATGCGGCTGGCAAAAATGGCGCGCGCCACGCGTTCGTCGTTAAAGCTCCATAAATCTTCCAGCGAGCCACCGCCACGGCCAACAATCAGCACATCACATTCCTGACGCGCGTTCGCCAGTTCAATGGCGCGCACAATCTGCCCCGGCGCATCGTCACCTTGTACCGCCGTGGGGTAAATGACCACCGGCAGAGAAGGATCGCGTCGCCTCAGGACGTGAAGAATGTCATGCAGCGCTGCGCCGGTTTTCGAGGTGATAACGCCAATACAGTGGGCCGGTGTGGGGAGCGGTTGTTTGAACTGCTGATCGAAAAGCCCTTCCGCTGACAGCGCCGCTTTCAGTTGCTCATATTTCTGCTGCAGCAACCCTTCACCGGCGGGCTGCATGCTTTCAACGATTATCTGGTAATCGCCGCGCGGGTCATAGAGCGTGACGGAGGCGCGCACCAGTACCTGTTGGCCATGCTGCGGGCGGAACGTTACGCGACGGTTGCTGTTACGGAACATCGCACCGCGAACCTGCGCCGTGTCGTCTTTAAGCGTGAAATACCAGTGACCAGAGGCAGGCTGTGTGAAATTGGAGATTTCACCCGTTATCCAGACCTGGCCCATTTCGCGTTCCAGCAGGCTACGTACTGTTTGATTCAGGCGAGTAACGGTAAAAATTGCGGGGCTTTGAAGAGATGACATGTGAGCTAGATCAAATTCTAAATCAGCAGGTTATTCAGTCGATAGTAACCCGCCCAGAGATGAGTGCAAGTATTTTTCGCAAAAAAATGTGGAAGCAATCGGTTACGCTCTGTATAATGCCACGGCAATATTTAACCACCCAGGTCAGAGATATTGCCCATGTTACGTATCGCTAAAGAAGCCCTGACGTTTGACGACGTCCTCCTCGTTCCCGCTCACTCCACCGTTCTGCCGAATACTGCCGATTTGAGCACTCAGCTCACTAAGACCATTCGTCTGAATATTCCGATGCTCTCCGCAGCAATGGACACCGTTACGGAAGCGCGCCTGGCAATTGCCCTGGCACAGGAAGGCGGCATTGGCTTTATTCATAAAAACATGTCCATCGAACGCCAGGCTGAAGAAGTTCGCCGTGTTAAAAAACACGAGTCCGGCGTGGTTAAAGACCCTCAGACCGTTCTGCCAACCACTACCCTGCGCGAAGTGAAAGAACTGACCGAGCGTAACGGTTTTGCTGGTTACCCGGTGGTTGCCGAAGACAATTCACTGGTGGGCATCATTACCGGTCGTGACGTTCGCTTTGTCACCGACCTGAACCAGCCTGTTAGCGTATACATGACGCCGAAAGAGCGTCTGGTCACCGTTCGCGAAGGCGAAGCGCGTGAAGTTGTATTTGCGAAAATGCACGAAAAACGCGTTGAGAAAGCGCTGGTTGTCGACGATAAATTCCGTCTGCTCGGTATGATCACCGTGAAAGACTTCCAGAAAGCGGAACGTAAACCGAACGCCTGTAAGGACGAGCAAGGCCGTCTGCGTGTCGGTGCGGCGGTTGGCGCAGGTGCGGGCAACGAAGAGCGTGTTGATGCGCTGGTTGCGGCGGGCGTTGACGTTCTGCTGATTGACTCCTCTCATGGCCATTCCGAAGGCGTTCTGCAGCGTATTCGTGAAACCCGTGCCAAATATCCGGATCTGCAAATCATTGGCGGTAACGTAGCGACGGGCGCAGGTGCACGTGCGCTGGCAGAAGCCGGTTGCAGCGCAGTGAAAGTCGGTATCGGCCCTGGCTCTATCTGTACCACCCGTATCGTGACCGGCGTGGGTGTTCCGCAGATTACGGCTGTATCCGACGCGGTTGAAGCGCTGGAAGGCACCGGTATTCCGGTTATTGCTGACGGTGGTATCCGCTTCTCTGGCGACATCGCCAAAGCGATTGCCGCTGGCGCGGCAGCGGTGATGGTCGGCTCCATGCTGGCAGGTACCGAAGAGTCCCCGGGCGAAATCGAACTCTACCAGGGCCGTTCTTACAAATCTTACCGCGGGATGGGTTCTCTGGGCGCGATGTCCAAAGGCTCCTCTGACCGTTACTTCCAGACGGATAATGCCGCTGACAAACTGGTGCCGGAAGGTATCGAAGGTCGCGTGGCGTATAAAGGTCGCCTGAAAGAGATCATCCACCAGCAAATGGGCGGCCTGCGTTCCTGTATGGGGCTGACCGGCTGTGGTACCATCGACCTGCTGCGCACTAAAGCGGAATTCGTGCGTATCAGCGGTGCGGGCATCCAGGAAAGCCACGTCCATGATGTGACCATCACCAAGGAATCCCCGAACTACCGTATGGGCTCCTGATATTTTCCACGCCCGGCTAAATGCCGGGCGATTTTGTTTCACTTGCCTCGGAATTAGCGTCAATGACGGAAAACATTCATAAACATCGCATCCTTATCCTCGATTTCGGTTCTCAGTACACGCAACTTGTTGCCCGCCGCGTGCGTGAGCTTGGTGTTTACTGTGAACTGTGGGCATGGGATGTCACCGAAGCGCAGATTCGTGAATTTAACCCAAGCGGTATCATTCTTTCCGGCGGCCCGGAAAGTACCACTGAAGATAACAGCCCGCGCGCACCGCAGTATGTGTTCGAAGCTGGCGTGCCGGTATTTGGCGTGTGCTACGGCATGCAGACCATGGCGATGCAGTTGGGCGGCCATGTCGAAGCGTCCAGCGAGCGCGAATTCGGCTATGCACAGGTAGAAGTTCTGACCGACAGCGCCCTGATTCGTGGTATTGAAGATTCCCTGACCGCAGACGGCAAACCGCTGCTGGACGTGTGGATGAGCCATGGCGATAAAGTGACGGCTATCCCGTCTGACTTTGTTACCGTTGCCAGCACCGAAACCTGTCCGTTCGCCATTATGGCTAACGAAGAAAAACGCTTCTACGGCGTACAGTTCCACCCGGAAGTGACCCATACCCGTCAGGGCCTGCGTATGCTGGAGCGTTTCGTTATCGATATCTGCCAGTGTGAAGCCCTGTGGACCCCGGCGAAAATCATCGACGACGCTATCGAACGCATCCGCGCGCAGGTTGGCGACGACAAAGTGATCCTCGGCCTGTCCGGCGGCGTTGACTCCTCCGTGACGGCGATGCTGCTGCACCGTGCAATCGGCAAAAACCTGACCTGCGTGTTCGTCGATAACGGTCTGCTGCGTCTGAATGAAGCTGAGCAGGTAATGGATATGTTCGGCGACCACTTCGGCCTGAATATTGTTCACGTGGAAGGTGAATCACGCTTCCTGAGTGAACTGGCGGGCGAGAACGATCCGGAAGCCAAACGCAAAATCATTGGTCGCGTATTCGTTGAGATCTTCGACGAAGAAGCTCTGAAACTTGAAGACGTGAAATGGCTGGCGCAGGGCACAATTTACCCTGACGTGATCGAGTCTGCCGCATCGGCGACCGGTAAAGCGCACGTGATTAAGTCTCACCACAACGTGGGCGGCCTGCCGAAAGAGATGAAGATGGGCCTTGTTGAACCGCTGCGTGAGCTGTTCAAAGACGAAGTACGTAAAATCGGCCTTGAGCTGGGTCTGCCGTACGATATGCTTTACCGCCATCCGTTCCCGGGGCCAGGCCTTGGCGTTCGCGTTCTGGGTGAAGTGAAGAAAGAGTACTGCGACCTGCTGCGTCGTGCCGATGCCATCTTTATTGAAGAGCTGCGTAAAGCTGACCTTTACAACAAAGTTAGCCAGGCCTTTACCGTCTTCCTGCCGGTCCGCTCTGTTGGCGTGATGGGCGATGGCCGTAAGTACGACTGGGTTGTCTCTCTGCGTGCCGTTGAAACCATCGACTTTATGACCGCGCACTGGGCACACCTGCCGTACGACTTCCTCGGCCGCGTTTCCAACCGCATCATCAACGAAGTGAATGGCATCTCCCGCGTGGTGTATGACATCAGCGGTAAACCACCTGCTACGATTGAGTGGGAATAAGCGATAACGTCCTTCTGTCTTAAAACAACCCTCTGTTTTTGCAGAGGGTTTTTTATTGTCACCCCTAAACCACCTCCTGGGAAGGTGGTGATTGATTTCTCTGACCATTTATCAAAAAAGACAAAACAGCAGGTTTATTGCTGGTGGTCTGAATATGGTCTATATTAAAACCATCTGCATCAGGTAGAGTATGAAGGGAATTGGCAATGAAAGTAGAGACAATCAGCTACGTTAAAAAGAACGCAGCAACGCTTGATCTGTCAGAACCCATCCTGGTCACACAAAATGGTGTGCCTGCTTATGTTATAGAGTCCTATGACCAGCAGCAGGAACGGGAAAACGCCATTGCTTTGCTGAAGCTGCTAACCCTGTCAGAGAAAGATAAAGCTGAGGGGCGCGTATTCTCAAAAGACCAATTACTGGATGGACTTGCGGATTAAACGCAGAACACGCAACGCTAAGGGACTTCTATGGAGCAGCAGGTTACCTTTGAGTACACGCTAACTGTAAAACTCTGTATCGACACGATAGTGACTTATCTGCGCCGTGTTGATGTCCAGCCGCGCCCGGTTATCGCCGATATTCTCACACAGTTTGAGAGTACCGTTGCTCAGTTCCCGCTGGGATGCCAAATTTGCCCTGAACTGCTGAAAATTGGCTGTGCAAAGTACCGGGAATTTAACCACGCTGACGGTTACCGGGTTTTGTATGCAGTAGAGGGAACATTAGTGACAGCGCATGCGATTCTGTCACATCGGCAGGACATCAAGCAGTTGTTGTTTAAGCGTTTGATAATGGCCTGATAAACCTGAATGCGCGTTGTCCGGCAATAATACGAACCTACGAAGACACTAGTGAGCCTCAAGCTGCTGGTGTTTTTTTATGTGTGGTTAGCAGATTGATGATATTTACTATGCAGTCGCTAAGTGGCTACCTGGCACAGGTTTTCTGATATCTAACATAAAATTTAAAGGAGCGCGCAGTATGCAGCCTGTACGTTTAATGGGTGATGGATATGAACCTCATGTGGCGCAATTGGGAGAGCAACTGAGCTATTCATTGCCCGTCGACTCCGGATTCGTCAGTTTTAGCTTCACATTTACTATCTGCCAGGCCGACCTTGATGTCCTGCTTTCTGATGACTACCGTCGTGCGGTGCTTGAAGTCATTGCACACACGCTGCTCCAGCGCTCGACTCTTCCCGGTAATACCCGTTTTACCCAAAGCGAATTCGATAGTCTTGTCGCAGATACGCTCCATTCAACGCGCGATTTTCTCGAGGCTTTCATCGCAAAAGTAAGCCAGGAGAACCACATTGTGATTGAAAAATATGTGCACGATATTTTGAACAGGCGCTTAAACACAAAGTAAATGGACTTCTCGCCCCACCATTCCAGGCATTAGACGGGGCGGGCATTTTATGCCAACCTTCTGGCTGAGTGTTCTTTGTATGCCCTGGATTTGCTCATCGACGCTTTATCTTCATTGCGCTTGCGGCCTCATTGGATACGAGGAATGCGAGCGAAGGGCGAATCATCATCGGAACACGGACTTCGGCCCCTCTCACTTGCCACGATGCTCACTATGTTTAAAAAACTTCTCAGCGCCCTTAGTGGCAAAAAAGAACAGACCCCAGGCCCTGTGGAATCTGAACATACGCAGGCAGGACACGCCCCGGTTCCAAATGAAGAGATGATCGTGGCGTATGACGCCAACGGGCGAGAAATGCATATCGCCCGCAGCGACTGGCGAAATAATGTTTTCCTGCCCGGCCTTGAACAAAAGTGGAATAACGCGGCGGAACTTTATGATGCGATCCTGGGAGGCCTGAACGATGGTTTTGCCGCCGATCTCATTCCTGCCGCCGCGCGCCTGGTAGAGATTGATGATGATCCCGAACGCAGCCATACCATTCAGAGCATTGTGCTAATGGAAAATAAACGGCTGGTTGAGGCTGAAAACACCCTGCAGGCCGGTATAGCGAAAGTCGGGGCCACGGGAATTTTGCTGACCAATCTGGCAAAAGTTTTCTCTCACAAGGGTGACGATGCCCGTGCCGAGGAGCTGCTCTGGCAGGCTATCGAAGCCGATCCAAATCTGGATAACGGCTTGCTCTGGTGGGCGAGTATTAAGCAGGAGCGTGAAGGGGAAGCGGGATATGTCGCGGGACTACGTACCGTCGCGGCGCTGCCCGGCTCCTGGCGCGCGCAACTCTGGCTGGCGCGCTATCACCTGGAACATAACAATGTAGCGGCCGCCCGGGCACTGTATGACGAAGTTCTCGCCAGTGGGAGATATGACGGCAGTTCGCTGATGATGATCTCCGGCGATCTGGGCAGAAACGGCGAGATTGCGCTGCTTGTTGAACTCATAGCTCCCGTGTATGACGAGCACCGCCACGATCCGATGGCCGGTATTAACCTGCTGCGAGCTTATCAGGAGCTGGGTAACCCCGACGAAGGGGAAAAGCTGTTGAGCCGAATGTATGCGCTGGACTACCCACCGCTTAAACAGTATCTGGATGAGTCCGCCCGCGCCTTTCAGAAAATGCGCGAGCAGCATGCCCAGGGCACACCCACCGACCCTGGCGATGTGGAAATTAATACGCTTGCCCTTACGCAGCCTGTCTGGCAGTACGGGCTGTGTAATGCCGACTGGCTTTTCGGGCAGAAACCGCAAGAGGCAAACACGGTCGGTTTCTTTGTGCTGAGTAAAATCGACGATGACCCGACACCTTCCGAATCGCAGCGTGAGGATGACCTGGGGCGCCTTACCCGTGCAATCCCACTGTATCTTGCCGAGGCAACCCACTACTGGAGTGATTATGCCGCCCGTTGTTACGTGCAGGTCGCCGCGGGCATCGGGCCGGTTGTCTCAACCCATGCGTTTGATGGCAACGAGCTGTTCGACCTTGTCCCGCCAGAAATGAAATACTTTGTGACCGGGGAGATGGGTTGCTCAGGAGAAGGGGAACAGCGCCAGTGGCAGCTCACGCTCAGCCTTTGGGATTGTACCCAACGAACCCAATGCGGTACTGAGAGCAGCACGGTAGCGCAGTCTGAGCTGGGAGCGCTGGTGCTTGAGCTGGAGCAGCGCCTGCTGGCAAAAGTGGGAGCGGTGAACCCTCAGCCGCTGGATGCGTTCTATGCGCGTCCGTCCCTTGATGCGATGGATATCTATCTTGGTGAATTGGGCCAGGCCTTTATGTTAACGCTGGTGGCTAACCAGCAGGTGCCGCGTTCAGCCGTATGGGGTGAGCGGACAATGCTGGAGTGGCCGCTCAACATGGCGTTGCAATGGCCACAGGCGGAAGTGCCGAAACTGATGTACATCTCCGGGCTGGGGAAAGCTTTTGATTATCAATCGGAGGTGCTGGGCGAATATAAAAAGCGTACGCTGGAACTGTTGCGCACCGCCACGCAGGAAAACAGCCCGGCGGCACAGCTTACCCCCCTGGTCTGGAAAATATTTGGCATGCAGGATGAATTCAGCGCCGGGCAGCAAAATATGCCAGCGCACGCCAGCCCGGCTTATGCTGAGTGGCTCACGCGCGTTGCCGAAAAGTAGCCGTTCGAAGTCTGGAATCATGTGAGGAGGAGGGAGAGATGACAACGCGGAACATTGAACAACGCTTCTGGCGCTCTCCGCTTGTGCCGTGGGTCGAATGGCGTTCTACCGTACAAAGTACGCAGGCCTATAAACTGCACCAGCACCCTCAGTTGTCCATTGGCGCGATTATCGACGGCGAGACCGTTACGCGTTGCAGTGGTCATGAATATCACCTCTCTCAGGGCGATATGGTGCTGATAGCGCCCCGTGAAGCGCACAGTTGCAACCCGGCAGCCGAACGTCCACGTAGCTATCACATGTTGTACCTTGATGAGGCGTGGTGCCTGCAACAGTTGGGGTTCGCGCCAGGGGAGCATCTTCACTGCGCACAAACGGTGTTACGCAATCCTTCATTCTTCACCGCCTTTATGCACATTATCTCCCTGATGGAAGATAACCAGACTGGGGAATTACAGGAGGCGGTACGTGCGCTGCTTGTCAGCCTGCCCGGCCTGCAAACTGCGGTGAAACCGGCTGAATTCTGCAACCATATGCAAACGACGCTACTGGCCGATATTCAGCAGCCCCCGTCGCTGGATTGTCTGGCACAGCGGTATACGTTGCGTAAAGAGACGCTGATTCGCCAGTTCAAGCTGGCGACAGGGCTGACGCCAGGAGCCTGGATCAATAATGCCCGTGTGGAATTTGCTAAAGCACAGTTGCGGGCGGGCAGTGATATCGCCGATGCGGGTTATCAAAGCGGTTTTGCCGATCAAAGCCATTTTCACCGCACGTTCGTCAGTTTTACCTCTTCCACGCCCCGCCAGTATGCGCAGGGGCGATCAATATCAGACAATAATTAAGTCTGACAACGCCATAAAGTGACCTCGTCTTTTACTGATGAGGTTGCTATGTCTTTGTTACCCGAATTTATTCCCGCCGCGTTTCCATTGCTTGCGCTTTCTCACTTTGTGGCGCTGGTCAGTCCTGGTCCTGATTTCTTCCTGTTGGCCGGTTACGCCATCCGTTATCGCCTGCGGGGCAGCGCCGGAATTGGACCGGGGATCGCGCTGGGAAACGCCTTTTATATTGTGCTGGCGATGTGTGGCTGGCGGCTATTACAGGATTACGGGCTGCTGTTTCGTCTGATTGAAATTGCTGGCGCGCTCTATTTAATCTGGATTGGCGGGCATCTGTTGCGCAGCCGTAAGCAGGTGCTGGCGCTCAACGCCACCCGGATGGATTGCCCGTCGTGGCGAAAACAGTTTCTACTAGGGCTGGGGTCTGCGTTACTTAATCCCAAAAATGCGCTTTTTTATCTGGCACTGATGACCTCGATCCTTGGCGCGGACGTCACATTTGCACAGCAGATCTTTTCCGGCGCATGGATGAGCCTGGCGGTACTGGCGTGGAATCTTGCCATCGCGACATTGATCGGATTATCCGCCATACAGATACGTCTCACAGCCTGGGTGCATATGATTGAGCGCATTGCCGGAGCTGTCCTCGCCGGATTTGGCGTGGCGATGATCCTGACGATGGTGCGTCATGCGTTGATGTGACAAAGCCCACGTAAAGACGTATACAAATAAAAACAGTGCGTTAGCGTTGTGCGGAAGAATCGATAGGTTGGCTTACTTGCTGAGACTGGAGCTTATCCTGATGATGATACCAGGCACCAATTGAGGAATAGATAAAACGACCAAAGAAAAAGATAAAGCTGATTAGCAATACGATACGGGTCATGCGACTGTCAAATCGATGGCGTTTTCGCATAGGGGTTGCCTGACTCACAAAAGGTTCCTTAAGGTTTACCCCATAAAAAGGGCGACCTTGACATTAAGGCACAGAGTGAGAGCGAGGTCAATTCTTAACCATGCAAAATTTCACCGGAGGAAAATATTAATCGATTTTATATAAAATAAATTAAGTATTTAAGTCATGAATGCTAATCTGCGTCTCTTTTTAAAAAGCGTAAAAATTAATTAATTCGGCGAGTTTTATTTGATGTGCATCAATCATTAGTTGCCCTACAGAACTAAAATTCACGCTCATTTGCTATTTACGCGCTTACAGTCAGGTTGGATGCCTGCCTGAAATACCCATTGGGAAGCTGGGTTTTTTGTCGAGCATCTATGACTCCGTTAAAAAAATATCATCAGCACAAAGACAAATGGTGGGCACTACCGCTCGTGTTGCCATGTCTTTTACTGCCACTGTTTAATCTGGCGAATACCTATACGCATGTCGCGGGTGAAACGGTTGTCCTTTTCTCCCTGCCGATGGCGCTGATGTTCAGTCTGATGGTGGTCTTTGGCTGGGCAGCACTACCCGGCATGGTTCTCGCACTGGTCCTGAATATCGGCATGCACGATATCTCTGAGCTTGTGGCGCAAATTTTTCATTTGCTTATTCCCGTGGTCATCAGTTGGGGCGGCTATCGCGTTTTTGTTACTCGTAGGCAAAATATTGCCTACGGAAACGCCGCCTTTATTGCCCAGCGAATTTTCTGGCAGGTCTTTTGCCCGGCAACGATTTATTTGATTATTCTTGAGTTCGTTATCTGGCTGGCGCTGTATGACACGGACTTTAGTAAGACCGATATATTATCGTTAAATATTCATTTACTGATTGATTATCAGGCATTACTGGTCGGGACCATGACCGGTATTCCGCTCTGCTATTTGGTTATTCGTATCATTCGCCATCCGCGTTATCTGCGAAGCTGGTTATCGCAACTGCGCCATGAATTCGACCCGAAAGTGACCCGCTGTGAGATGGCTATCTGGCTGAGTATCCTGGCCGGATTGGTCATACTGTTGCTCATGCCGCTGAATGAAAATAGCTCCATTTTCAGCACCAACTACACGCTCTCTCTGGTATTGCCTGTCATGTTATGGGGAGCATTACGCTATGGATACCGGTTTATATCGGTGCTCTGGACGCTGCTGTTGATTGTCTCGGTACACTATTTTTATCGTTATCTTCCCGTCTATCCGGCTTATGAAATCCAACTGGCTATCGCCTCGTCGAGTTACCTGGTTTACTCTTTTATCATCCTTTGTGTATCGGTACTGGCAACACGACAACGGCATGTTCATGCCCGCGCTCGTCGTCTTGCCTATCTTGATCCAGTCGTTCAGATACCCAATCTGCGCGCCCTCAATCGTGCGCTGGCGGGGTCACCCTGGTCTGTTCTCTGCTTTTTAAGTGTGCCGGAACTGGAAGTGCTGGGGCGTAACTATGGCGTGATGCTGCGCATTCAGTACAAGCAAAAACTGTCGGACTGGCTTAAAAACAGCCTCGATGAGGACGAACGTGTCTACCATCTCTCAGGCCATGATCTGGCTATTCGCCTTAACACTCAGTCGCACCAGAGCCGGATTGAAGCGCTGGATGCCCAAATTAAGGCATTTCGTTTCTTCTGGGATGACATGCCGCTGCAGCCGCAGGTGGGCATGAGCTATTGCTATGTGCGCTCTCCGGTGCAGCACCTCTACTTGCTGCTTGGCGAACTGAGTACTATTGCGGACTTGTCGCTGGCGACAAATCATCCGGAAAGCCTGCAGCATCGCGGGGCGGCGAACCTCCAGCGTTGTCTCAAGGACAAGGTGGATATGATGAACCGCCTGCAACTCGCACTGGAGGAGAACCGTTTTAGTTTACTGGTGCAACCTATCGCCGGGATGCGCGGCGACAGCTACCATGAAATTCTGCTACGCATGAATGAAGAGAACGGCCAGTATATTAATCCGGATGATTTTCTGCCGGTCGCCCATGAGTTCGGCCTGTCATCACGTATCGATCTTTGGGTTGTGGAGCATGTGCTGAGTTTTATGTCTGCTCATCGCACAACGCTACCCGCGCAGCGCTTTGCCATTAATCTGTCGCCCGCCTCTGTGTGTCGGGCACAGTTTTCTCTGGAGGTGGGGCGGCTGTTGAAAAAATACGGCATCGAGGCGTGGCAGTTGATCTTCGAGATAACCGAGAGTAACTCGTTAACCAATCTGGAGCAGGCAAATCAAACGCTCGGCCAACTGCAACAAATGGGCTGTAGCGTAGCGATTGACGACTTTGGTACCGGCTACGCCAGTTATTCCCGACTGAAAAATGTGAATGCCGATATCCTGAAAATCGACGGCAGCTTTATCCGCAATATCGTTTCAAATAGTCTGGATTACCAGATTGTCGCCTCTATTTGCCATCTGGCAAGAATGAAAAAGATGCAGGTTGTGGCGGAGTATGTCGAAAATGAAGAGATACGCAGCGCAGTGGTTGCGCTGGGTATCGATTATTTGCAGGGATATTTGATTGGTAAACCAGAGCCGCTGGAAAATCTGCCAGGGCAAATTCAGGCGGCCTGATTTTATGCCGCTACGCCGGGCGACTGCTCTTCTTCAACTTTGAGTCGCCAGCCGGTGACGGCTTCCCAGTACTCCTGTTCCCGTTCCAGGTCGAAGAGAACCAGTGCATTCTGGCTGAACCAGTCGTGCGGGAAGCTCAGCGTCCAGTGGTTATCATCGGTCGTAAGACGCAGGGTTGGTGGCGTCGTTGTCGCCTGCCGCTGGTTATTCAGCAATACCCCAAGGCGTAAAAGCTGAATTAACGGCAGATAGTGCTTTTTCTTAAACAACGTGAAGCGCGGTAAGTCATCCAGCTTGATCGCTTTGCGGTGATAGCGCACCAGCGTGGCCATCATCAGTTGCTGCTCCTGGTTATAGCCCGGCAGATCGCTGTTTTGCAGGATATAAGCCGAATGACGATGCATACCGCTGTGGTTAATATTTAAACCGACTTCATGCAGCATGGCTGCCCATTTCAGTAGCGCCGCCAGTTGCGGGTTAATGAGCTTCGGATTTTGCGCCTGCCACTGATCGTACATGTGCATGGTGGTTTCCAGCACGCGACGCGCCTGTTCGCGGTCGATATTGTACTGATTCGCAAGGCTCTGCGCCGTACGGCTGCGAATATCCTGATGGCGGAAACGGCCTTCCATTTCATACAGCACGCCTTCGCGCAGCGCACCGTCTGAGAGGCGAAGTTCATTAATTGCCAACGCGTCAAATACCCCGCAGAGAATTGCCAGGCCTGGAACGAAGACCGCTTTACGTTCGTCGGACAGACCCGGCAAGCTCAGTTCGTCGAAGTTTTTGAACTTCACAACTTCGGCGACCAGTTTTTTGAGGCGCTCAGGCGTGATGATGCCGTCCTTTTCCCCTGACGCCAGTAGCACTTCATGGGCCGCTTTGATACTGCCGGACGCGCCAAGCGCGACGTCCCAGCCCTGAATACGGAACTGCCAGGCCAGCGTTTCCAGTTTCTGCGTTGCGGCAACGCGGGCACGCTGGAAGTTTTCCGCATTGATTGTTCCGCCCGCAAAATAAAGCTGCGCGAAGCTGACGCAGCCCATACGACGGCTTTCCACCAGTTTGGGTTCAAAATCTTCGCCAATGACCAGTTCGGTCGAACCGCCGCCGATATCAATAACCAGCTTGCGGCCTTTTTCCGGCTGCGTATGTTCAACGCCCATAAAAATCAGGCGCGCTTCTTCATTACCCGCGATGATTTCGATGGGGTAGGGAATAACCTTTTCTGCCCGTTTAAGAAACTCCGGTGCGTTGAGCGCCTGGCGCAACGTGTGGGTCCCTACAATACACACGCTTGAAGGATCAAAACCTTGCAGGCGTTCTGCGAACAGCGACAGACACGCGAGACCGCGCTCCATAGCCTCTTCACTCAGCATATTATTGCTGTCGAGGCCATCCGCCAGATGTACGCGTTGTTTCAGACGGCCAATGATCTGCATGGCGCCATCAACAACGCGGGCAATCACCATATGAAAACTGTTCGAACCCAGGTCGACCGCAGCAAATTCCTGCGGTCGTGCTGTCTTTTCATTTATCGGCATAGATTAGTCAGACTGTTCAAGTGATGTCAGATATTCATGAATCGCGAGCTGTGCGCGTACTTTGCGGCGGTTGCCGCGCGGCACATATCGATTACTGAGTTCTTTATCGACGTAGCGTGCTTTGACGGTATCACTGAACAGAAGATCAATGATATCCAGTACCTGCTGTTTAAGGCGCGGATCGAGCAACGGCGCCGCTACTTCAATACGGTAATCGATGTTTCGCGTCATCCAGTCAGCAGACGACAGATACACTTTTTTATCGCCGCCATTCTCAAAAATATAGATGCGATCGTGTTCAAGGAAACGGTCAACAATGCTAATTACGCGAATATTATCGCTGATGCCTTCCAGTTCAGGGATAAGCGAGCACATACCCCGCACCAGCAAATTCACCGGCACGCCAGAACTGGAGGCCGTATACAGCCGATCAACCAGGCCTTTATCCACCAGGTTGTTGATTTTTAGCGTAATGCCCGAAGGAATGCCTTTCTGTGCATTGGCAATTTCGGTATCGATCATTTTGTAGAGCAGATCGCGCGAGTTTTGCGGCGAAACCATCAAATAATCGAAATTCACCGGACGGTACGGGTTCTCAATAAAGTTAAAGACCCGGCGCACTTCATTGGTGATACGCGCATCGGCAGTCAGCAATGAGTAGTCGGTATAGATACGTGCGGTCTTTTCGTTAAAGTTGCCAGTACCGATATGAGCGTAACGCACCACTTCGTCGTTTTCCATACGCGACACCAGGAACAGCTTGGCGTGGATTTTCAGCCCCGGCGCCGAGAAGATAACCTGCACACCGGCTTCGGTCAGACGCTTCGCCCAGTGGATGTTAGCCTCTTCATCGAAACGCGCCTGCAGCTCAACTACCACGGTCACTTTCTTGCCGTTATGGGCGGCGTGGATCATGGAGTCGATGATGCGCGAGTCTTTCGCCACGCGATAAATATTGATTTTAATTGCCAGCACGCTTGGGTCAAACGACGCCTGGCGCAGCAGTTCCAGCACGTGCTCGAAGGTGTGATACGGATAATAGAGCAGCACGTCGCGCTCGCGAATGGCATCAAAGCCGTTGCGGAACTTATCAAACCAGACATGGCGCAGGCGCGGTAATGGCTTGTTCACCAGGTTTGCTTTCCCGACGTTCGGGAAGCTGATGAAGTCTTTAAAGTTGTGGTAGCGACCGCCCGGAATAATGGAGTCGTAGCGGGAAATGGTCAGCTTCTCGCGCAGCATCTCAACCATGGCATCCGGCATATCACGCTGATAAACAAAGCGTACCGGCTCTGCCGTCAGACGCTGTTTCAGGCTTGAAGACATCAGCTCCATCAGACTCGATTCCATCTCGTGCACCAGATCGTATTCGGCGTCACGGGTCATTTTCATCGAGTAGGCGTTCAGCGCGTCGTAATCAAAGAAGCCTTTGAAGATATCATCCAGGCAATAACGCAGGATATTATCCAGCAGGATCATCGGCTTGCGACGGCGCGGCGCTTCCGGCGGCAGGTTTACAAAACGCGGCACTTTATCAGACGGAATTTCCAGCAGGGCGTAGCGGATATCATCGCCACGGATGATTTCTACCGCCAGGTAGGTGTAGTCGTCTTTTAAGAAGCGAATCAGATTGGTTTCGCGATTAATCAGTGTCGGCGTGATGTGCTGGCGCAGATACTGTCGGAAGTAGTGGCGCAGCCAGTTTTGCTGATTGGCGGAAAGCTGGCGTTCGTTAATCAAAAAGATCTGATTACGTGCCATTTCCAGCAGGAGTTCGTTATACAGTCCGTCAAATTCCTGATCGGCTTTCAGTACGCGGGCCTGTATTTTACCCAGCAGGTGGCGTGAATGGGTGTTGGTGCCTTGTCCTTGTTCTTCGCTAATAATGATGCGGCGTTTAAGTTCTGCGAAGCGAACTTTATAGAATTCATCAAGGTTGTTGGAATAAATCCCTAAAAAGCGCATGCGTTCGATTAGCGGGTTACTCTTATCCGCCGCTTCCTGCAGAACGCGCTCGTTAAAGCACAACCAACTTAGTTCTTTTTCCAGATATAGCTTTTCCTGACCCATTACAACTTACACTCCGGTTAACTCTCGGGACACGGCAATTCCTTCTCGCTATGGCTGTGTCCTCGTGTGCAGGTAAACGTGTTGGCGTTCGTTTGAGTGACACCCATATTATGGCGAGCTTTGCCATTAGATGTCCAACTGTGACAGATAAGTATGACAGTAATCCGGTTTTACCCGCAGAAAGGTGTTGCGCGCAACGATATGTTACGCGCAGGCAAAGAAAAGATTCGCTTACTCGGCCGCGTAGCCCTGTTCTGGCAGGCAAACGCCATCAAGCCAGGCTTTGTTTTCTTGCATAGCCAGACGGCCATCGACAAACCAACTCACGACCAGCGGGTAAATCGCATGCTCCTGAGTCTGGACGCGGGCGGTCACGTCTTCTTCGGTATCGCCCTCAAACACTGGCACCTGTGCCTGTAAAATGACCGGGCCGCCGTCCAGTTCGTCGGTAACAAAATGCACGGTGGTGCCGTGAACGTCATCACCGTTCTCCAGTACCTGGCGGTGGGTGTGTAAACCGGGATATTTAGGCAGCAGGGAAGGGTGAATATTGATAAGGCGACCGGCGTAATGCGCCACGAAGTCCGGGCTGAGGATACGCATGTAGCCAGCCAGCACAACGATATCCGGGGCGTAAGCGTCAATCTCCTGCATCAGTTCGCGGTCAAACGCTTCGCGACTGGCAAACTGAGAGGCAAGAAGCGCATGGGCGGGAATGTTGGCTTCCCGCGCACGCTCAAGGCCGAATGCATCGGCCTTGTTACTGAATACTGCCCGGATGGTGCCATTGATTTTCTTCTGCTTGCAGGCATCAATTATTGCCTGCAAGTTGCTTCCGTTGCCGGAAATGAGCACCACAATGTTTTTCATTCGATGACCACGCGTTCACTGGAATCGGATGCTTTGATAATACCGATTTTCCACGCGTTTTCACCTTTGGCATTCAGGAATGCGATGGCCTTATCTGCTTCATCAGCAGGCAGGGCGATAACCATACCGACACCACAGTTAAAGGTGCGATACATCTCGTGACGGCTGACATTGCCCGCCGTTTGCAGCCAGTTAAAGACGGCCGGCCATTGCCAGGAGGACTCGTCGATCACCGCCTGGGTATTGTCTGGCAGCACGCGCGGGATGTTTTCCCAGAAGCCGCCGCCGGTCAGGTGGGCGATGGCGTGCACGTCTACGTTTTCAATCAGCTCAAGGATCGATTTTACGTAGATGCGGGTCGGAGTCAGCAGGTGATCCGCGAGGGATTTTCCTTCAAGCTGTGTCGTTTCAGGATCGCAACCGCTCACTTCGATGACTTTACGCACCAGGGAGTAGCCGTTGGAGTGCGGACCGCTGGACGCCAGTGCAATCAGCACATCGCCGTCGGCCACTTTGGAACCGTCAATAATCTCGGATTTTTCAACAACGCCAACGCAGAAACCGGCAACATCGTAGTCTTCGCCGTGGTACATGCCCGGCATTTCGGCGGTTTCGCCGCCAACCAGCGCACAGCCAGACTGCAGGCAGCCTTCCGCGATACCGTTAATCACGCTGGCTGCGGTGTCGACATCCAGTTTGCCTGTTGCGTAATAATCGAGGAAAAACAGCGGCTCTGCGCCCTGAACGACCAGGTCATTCACACACATGGCGACCAGGTCGATGCCGATGCTGTCGTGGCGTTTCAGATCCATCGCCAGACGCAGTTTGGTACCTACGCCGTCAGTGCCGGAAACCAGTACTGGTTCACGATATTTTTGCGGCAATGCGCACAGCGCGCCGAAGCCACCCAGACCGCCCATCACTTCCGGACGACGAGTTTTCTTCACCACACCTTTGATTCGGTCAACCAGAGCATTACCTGCGTCAATATCAACACCGGCATCTTTGTAGCTAAGAGAGGTTTTATCGGTCACTGCTTGAGTCCCCACGCGTTTGCTTGCGGTTCACCCGTCATATTTCAGGCTGTTACCCGAACTAATCAGGTTTTGGAAATAAAATTCGGCGCAATTCTAACAGTGAAGGCAAACGTTTGCGAGTCCATTATTTCAGGCCGCCGGGGATTCTTACGGTATACTCTTTTCCAGTCTGTTTGATCCGGATCAACGCCGCACCTGTAGCGTGGCGGAGAAAAAGCGGTATAATCCGGCGATTTTTTTGTGGCTGCCACCGTTTTGGGGAAGGAGAAGAGTATGAAGGTCGTGGAAGTAAAACACCCACTCGTCAAACACAAGCTGGGCCTGATGCGTGAAAATGACATCAGCACCAAACGCTTTCGTGAACTCGCCTCGGAAGTCGGTAGTCTGCTGACCTATGAAGCGACTGCCGATCTGGAAACGGAACGTGTGACTATCGAAGGCTGGAACGGCCCGGTAGAAGTCGAACAAATCAAAGGCAAAAAAATCACCGTAGTCCCTATTCTGCGTGCCGGTTTGGGCATGATGGAAGGGGTGCTGGAACACGTTCCGAGCGCGCGCATCAGCGTGGTGGGTATCTATCGTAATGAAGAGACCCTGGAGCCGGTGCCGTATTTCCAGAAACTGGTTTCTAACATCGACGAGCGTATGGCGCTGGTCGTTGACCCGATGCTGGCAACGGGCGGTTCTATGATTGCCACCATCGACCTGCTGAAAAACGCAGGCTGCCACAGCATCAAAGTGCTGGTGCTGGTTGCTGCCCCGGAAGGCCTCGCCGCGCTGGAGAAAGCGCACCCGGACGTTGAGCTGTATACCGCGTCCATCGACAAGGGCCTCAATGAGCACGGATACATTATTCCGGGCCTCGGCGATGCCGGCGACAAAATCTTTGGTACGAAATAAATGCTTTAAAAATCAAAAGCCGACTTTGAAAGTCGGCTTTTTTTTGGCGTAAACCAGAACAGAATCCGCCTGATTTCATCCCGCAGTCCACAACACTGCGGGATGGGTGATGAGCGGAACATATACCCTAACCACGTCGAGTTGCCGGCAAGGACAAGCGAGCGAATCCTGATGATCTTACGTAAATAAGTGATTCGGGTGGACGAGTACGGCCAACGCACCAGCGTCTTGACGTGTGAAGGGGATAAACAACAACACTCAGAGGAAAACACTATGACGCGCCGTGCTATCGGGGTGAGTGAAAGACCGCCGCTTTTACAGACAATCCCGCTTAGTTTGCAGCACTTGTTCGCTATGTTTGGCGCAACCGTGCTGGTGCCAATCCTGTTTCATATTAACCCGGCCACCGTACTGTTATTTAACGGTATCGGAACGCTGCTTTATCTCTTTATCTGTAAGGGCAAAATCCCGGCTTATCTGGGATCGAGCTTTGCGTTTATTTCGCCGGTACTGCTGCTTCTGCCGCTGGGCTACGAAGTGGCGCTGGGTGGTTTTATTATGTGCGGCGTGCTGTTCTGCATTGTTTCCTTCATCGTGAAGAAAGCAGGCACCGGCTGGCTGGACGTGATGTTCCCGCCTGCGGCAATGGGCGCAATCGTTGCCGTCATCGGTCTGGAGCTGGCCGGTGTTGCGGCCAATATGGCCGGTCTGCTGCCTGCGGATGGGCAGTCTGCGGATTCCAGAACCGTGCTCATCTCGCTGGTCACGCTGGGTGTGACCGTGTTTGGTTCCGTATTGTTCCGTGGTTTTATGGCGATAATCCCGATTCTGATCGGCGTGCTGGCCGGTTATGCGCTGTCGTTTGCAATGGGTGTTGTTGATACCACGCCGATTGCCAATGCGCACTGGTTCGCGCTGCCAACCTTCTACACGCCGCGTTTCGAATGGTTTGCTATCTTCACCATTCTGCCTGCGGCGCTGGTGGTTATTGCTGAGCATGTGGGCCATCTGGTCGTTACCGCCAATATCGTGAAACGCGATCTGATCCGTGACCCTGGCCTGCACCGTTCCATGTTTGCCAATGGCTTCTCAACCATTATTTCCGGTTTCTTCGGCTCAACGCCGAACACCACCTATGGTGAGAACATTGGCGTTATGGCGATCACCCGCGTCTACAGTACCTGGGTTATCGGTGGCGCGGCTATCATCGCGATTCTGCTCTCCTGCGTAGGGAAACTGGCGGCGGCAATTCAGATTATCCCGGTACCGGTGATGGGCGGTGTCTCTCTGCTGCTGTACGGGGTGATCGGCGCATCCGGTATTCGCGTGCTGATCGAATCCAAAGTGGATTACAGCAAAGCGCAAAACTTGATCCTGACCTCCGTCATTCTGATCATCGGCGTCAGCGGCGCGAAAGTGCACATTGGCGCGGCTGAACTGAAAGGGATGGCGCTGGCGACTATCGTGGGTGTTGCGCTGAGCCTGATCTTCAAATTGATCAGTGTCCTGCGTCCGGAAGAAGTGGTACTGGACGCCGAAGACAGCGAAGCAAATCAGCATTAATTGTCGCTCTGCAAACCGGGTGTCATGCCCGGTTCAAACGCGGTAAAGTTTTATGATAAACTTACCGCGTTTTTTAAAGCCCTGTTGAGGTACGTCTGAACACACCGGCGCAGCTTTCCCTGCCACTCTATCTTCCTGACGATGAAACTTTTGCGAGTTTCTGGCCGGGCGATAACCCTTCTTTGCTGGCGGCGTTGCAAAATGTCCTACGCCAGGATCATAGCGGATACATCTATTTCTGGTCGCGTGAAGGGGCAGGACGTAGCCATCTGCTTCATGCTGCCTGTGCTGAACTCTCTCAGCGTGGTGATGCAGTCGGCTATGTGCCGCTTGATAAGCGCACTTGGTTTGTACCGGAAGTGCTTGAAGGAATGGAACATCTCTCGCTGGTTTGTATCGATAATATCGAGTGTGTCGCAGGCGATGAACCCTGGGAGATGGCCATCTTCAATCTCTATAACCGTATTCTGGAATCAGGCAAAACGCGGTTACTGATCACCGGCGATCGTCCGCCACGGCAGTTGAATCTGGGGTTGCCCGACCTGGCGTCGCGCCTGGACTGGGGGCAAATCTACAAGCTGCAACCGCTCTCTGATGAAGACAAACTGCAGGCGCTCCAACTGCGTGCGCGGCTGCGCGGGTTTGAGTTGCCGGAAGATGTGGGACGTTTTCTGCTCAAGCGGCTGGATCGCGAAATGCGCACGCTCTTTGACACGCTCGATCAGCTCGATCGCGCGTCTATTACCGCCCAGCGTAAGCTGACCATTCCCTTCGTAAAAGACATTCTGAAACTGTAGGCCCGGCAAGTATCGCACCTGCGGGCCCGTGGTATTAATAGACGATCTCAAGGACCTGCTCTGGCGGGCGACCAATGCGCGCCTTACCGTTCGCCACAACGATCGGACGCTCCATCAGTTTGGGGTTATCAAGCAGCGCCTGCAACAGCGCCTCTTCTGAGAGATGGCTATCCCCCAGTCCCAGTGATTTATAGAGATCCTCTTTCTGGCGCATCAGCTCCCGCGCGCTGGTCATCCCCAGCATTTTCAACAGCGCTTTAAGCGTGTCGGCATCCGGCGGCGTTTCCAGATACAGAACAACCTGCGGATCAATGCCGTTGGCTTTCAGCAGGCTGAGGGTATCGCGGCTCTTGGAGCAGCGAGGGTTGTGGTAAATCTTCACCGCGTCTGTCATCGGTTCTCCTTGTTACATCTTCTGATACGGGCGGAACGTTTTCTGCAACTGACGAAGCTGATCGATACGTGCATCGTAACGGGCCTGCTGCAGACTGCCCAATTTGACCTGCGAACTGGCGCTCCCCAGCAGCGTAATGGCCTGATCCAGCTTACCCGTCAGCGCCAGCCCTTCGGCACGCGCCGCCAGCTCTTCATCGCGATGGCCTAATGTGGCTTCCGCTTGCGCCAGCAGCTCCCAGCCGTTTACATCGTCCTTCCAGTTAAAGGTATAACGATTGAGTATCGCCTCTGCCGCGGCAGCCTGACCGCTGCTCAGATAGGCGTTTGCCAGGTTAAGCTGCAATACCGGGTTGGTTTTGATTTCCGCCGCATTTTTCAGACGGTTAATCGCTTCGTTGTTTTTGTTCTGCCCTAAATCAATGTCGGTCGCCAGGTCGATATACCAGGCATTTGTCGGATTGGCGCTCAGCAGGGGTTGCAGTGTTTTAGCGGCGTCGGCGAAGTTCTTCGCCTCCATTGCCTGCAGGGCGCGACCATATTGTGCGGCATGCTGCTCGCGCACATTGCCTTTTGCCCAGGCATCTAACATATCGCTGGTGAGCTGATTACGCCCGGAGTTATACATCCCCAGGGCTCTGGCTTTGGCCAGGTAAAATTCTTCGGAGGATTGCACGACCACCGGGCGCATCTGGTTGGCGCGGTTACGCGCATCGGCAAGACGGCTTTCCGGTAAGGGGTGGGTCAGCAAAATTTCCGGTGGACGAGAGGCGTAGCGTGATTGATCAAGCAGCTTTTCCAGGAAAGTTGGCATTGCCTGTGGATCGAAACCGGAGCGTTGCAAAACCTGAATCCCGATGCGGTCCGCTTCCTGTTCGTTCTGCTGCGTAAAGGTGATCATGCCTTGCTGCGTACCGGCCAGTGTACCGGTGAGCGCCGCCATCCCGGCCTGCGGGCTTGCCATGGCTAACAGAATGGAGCCGAGTGCGCCAGCCCAGGTCAGGGGGGCGCTACGCTTCTGATCTTCCATGGCACGCGCCAGATGGCGCTGGGTCACGTGGGAAATTTCGTGCGCCATCACCGACGCCAGTTGGCTTTCGTTATCCGCATAGCGAAACAGCGCTGAATGCAGCACCACGTTGCCGCCAAAGAAAGCAAAGGCGTTGATTTCGTCATTATTGACTAAGTAGAAATGAAACGGGGTCTTTACCGAGTTCGCATGCGAGACCAGGCGCATGCCCAGTCCGTTGATGTACTGAACCAGTAAAGGGTCGTTGATCAGCGGCGCACTGCCGCGCAGCTGGCGAACATAATAGTCGCCCATTTGCATTTCCTGACCAATGGACAGGGTGCTTCCTGCGGAGGTTCCCATATCGGGCAGACTGTCTGCAGAATCCGCAAACGCGGGCATCATCTGGCCGAGCGTCAGCGTGGCGATAAGGGTTGCGACCAGCGTTTTTTTCAACTGCCTGAACATAACCTCAATCCTGTAATTTTTCGGGTAATCATTTGACCTGACGAGCCGGGGTTCGTTCCGGCGAAATAAAACAGAGAGTTTATCCCCCCTGATGGGGGAATAACACCTTTTTGCCCGCTCATCATGTTTCCTGTAAAGGCGACGAAAAGCGAAGTCTTTTTTGTGACATTTCGATACAATTCCTGAACTCACACCGGTCAATCCGGCTCCTGGAAGGAACATATGCTTGAATTGTTGATGCAGTGGTATCGCCGTCGCTTTAGCGACCCGGAAGCGATCGCGCTGCTGGTCATTTTGCTGGCAGGTTTTGTCATTCTCTTCTTTTTTAGCGGTCTTCTTGCGCCGCTGCTGGTTGCCATCGTGCTGGCCTATCTTCTCGAATGGCCAACCGTCCGTCTGGAAAGAGTCGGTTTCTCCCGCCGCTGGGCCGCCACGATGGTGCTGCTACTGTTTGTCGGCATCCTGATGATTATGGCATTTGTTGTGATGCCGGTTGCCTGGCAGCAGGGGATGAATCTGATTCGCGACATGCCGGGTATGCTCAATAAACTTTCCGATTATGCCGCCACGCTGCCACGACGTTATCCGATGTTAATGGATGCGGGCATCATCGATGCAATGGCAGAAAACATGCGTGCCCGGATGCTGGGCATGGGCGATTCGGTGGTGAAATACTCCCTTGCATCGCTGGTCGGGCTGCTGACGCTGGCGGTCTATCTGGTCCTGGTGCCTCTGATGGTCTTCTTCCTGGTGAAGGATAAAGAACAGATGCTCAATGCGGTGCGCCGCGTCTTACCGCGTAACCGTGGGCTGGCAGGGCAGGTCTGGAAAGAGATGAACCAGCAGATAACCAACTACATTCGCGGCAAAGTGCTGGAGATGGTTGTCGTCGGTGTTGCCACCTGGTTAGGTTTTCAGCTCTTTGGCCTTAACTATTCATTGCTGCTGGCGGTGCTGGTGGGGTTCTCGGTGCTGATTCCTTACATCGGCGCGTTTGTGGTCACCATTCCGGTGATTGGCGTGGCGCTGTTTCAGTTTGGTGCGGGCACCGAGTTCTGGAGCTGTTTTGCTGTCTACCTGATAATCCAGGGGCTGGATGGCAACCTGCTTGTGCCGTTACTGTTTTCCGAAGCGGTTAACCTGCACCCGTTGGT
Source organism: Phytobacter sp. SCO41 (assembly GCF_003073275.1). Taxonomy (NCBI): domain Bacteria; kingdom Pseudomonadati; phylum Pseudomonadota; class Gammaproteobacteria; order Enterobacterales; family Enterobacteriaceae; genus Phytobacter; species Phytobacter sp. SCO41. Next base: position 1,453,436 of record NZ_CP027225.1, read on the forward strand.
CATTATCCTGTCGGTAATTATCTTTGGCGGTCTGTGGGGGTTCTGGGGGGTGTTCTTCGCCATCCCGCTGGCGACGCTGGTGCAGGCAGTGATTCACGCATGGCCAGATACCGTGGTGGTTGACGACCATCACGTCTGACGTGATGTCTTCCCCGCTGGCGCGGTGCTTAGCGAGGCTACCAATCGTAGCCCTGATAAGCGCAGCGCCATCAGGGACGCGGTTAGTGGCCGTTATTTTGGTTACGCAAATAGATAATCCAGTAAGTAATCCCCACCAGCAGCCCGCCGCCGATAATATTACCTATCGTCACCGGGATCAGATTGGCCGTGATAAAATTGCTGACTGTCAATGCCGGAAAATTTTCCGGGCTGGCGTGAATGCTGGTCCAGAATCCTTCGGGTGCAAAATAACGAATAACAATAGAAAGCGGGATCAAAAACATATTCGCGATGCTGTGTTCGAAGCCGCTGGCGACAAACATACCGATAGGCAACAGCATCGCCATAATTTTATCGGTTAGCGTATGCCCGGAATAACTCATCCACACAGCCAGGCATACCATTAAATTACATAGCGTCCCCAGGCAAACGGCTTCAATGAAGGTGTGATGCATTTTATGGTCGGCGGTCTGTAATACATTTAATCCCCAAAGACCATTGCCACTCATATATTGCCCGGCAAACCAAATCAGCGCGACAAAAAACAGGGCACCGACAAGGTTACCGAAATAGACAATTATCCAGTTGATAATTAACTGTCGCCAGCTTATTAGCCCGCTGGCTTTTGCCATCACCGTCAATACTGTCGAGGTGAACAAATCTGCGCCACAGACCACCACCAGGATTAGGCCCAGCGAGAAGCACACGCCGCCGGCCAGTTTTGCCAGGGCGGTTGCAGGGGCAGGCCCGGTCGTGACGGTAATATAGAAAACGAATGCAATGGAAATAAATACACCAGCCGTGACCGCGAGAAAGAATGACAGTTCTTTCTTCTTGCTGACTTTATATAACCCTGCCTGTTCGGCGACCTTTGCCATTTCTGCGGGAAGTCGCAGATCAAAAGCATTGCTGGTATCCATGAGAATCTCCTGAGTCTATGCATTAATGAGGGAGCAATATCGACACCCGCATTTATATGCATAGGGCGTACCAGCCATTTAGCCGGTATCGCCTCTAAAGCGTTAATTCGCTCACACTTAAACTCAGAAGCTCAATTACAATACTTCCCGAACGGTAATACCCAACCGCTGCATACGTGATAACAGCGTGGTACGTTTCATCCCTAATTTTGACGCCGCACCGCGCGGCCCGGCGACAATACCGTTTGTTTCCCGCAGCACCTGAATAATACGCTGACGTTCCTCTTCATCATTTTCCGGCGGCTCGGTGTGCATCATTTCCGCCACGCGGGGCAGGGGAAAAGGAAAAGGATCATGGGCCACAGGCTGCACCATGCTACTGGGTTGCGCATTCAAATGCAGGCTCAGCGTATTATCGCGTGAGAGCAGGACCGCACGTTCGAGAATATTTTCCAGTTCGCGCACGTTGCCTGGCCATTCGTAGCGCATCAACTGGCGCATTGCATCGGCAGGAATGGTGTCGATTTGGCGGTTTAAACGGCGCGCCAGTTTTTGTGTGAAGTACCTGACCAGCAACGGGATATCGTCCGGGCGATCGCGCAGCGGCGGCAACACCAGCGGGAACACATTCAGGCGATAGAACAGGTCGTTGCGAAACTCCCGGTCGATGACCATCTGTTTCAGGTCGCGGTTAGTCGCGGCGATGACCCGAACGTTAACGGGAATGGTGCGGGTGCCGCCAATGCGCTCAATCTCCCTTTCCTGTAGCACACGCAATAATTTAGGTTGCAGTTCAATCGGCATATCGCCGATTTCATCGAGGAACAGCGTCCCCCCATCCGCCATTTCAAAGCGTCCACGGTGGGTGTTGATAGCGCCGGTAAATGCCCCTTTATCGTGACCAAACAGTTCGCTTTCCAGCAGGGTCGACGGAATGGCGGCACAGTTGATTTTCACCAGCGGTTTATCTTTGCGCAGACTCATCTGGTGAATGGCACGGGCAATAATCTCTTTCCCTGTACCGGTTTCGCCAAGAATCAGCACTGTACTGTCACTCAGGGCAACAATATTGACCTGCTGGAGCACATCGCGCATGGCGTCGCTCTGATAAATAATGTCGCCAAAGCTCTGGCTGGAAAGAATTTGCTCGTTAAGTTTGTTGTTCTCGTTTTTGAGGTTTTCTTTCAGATGCGTCACTTTACGATAGGCATCGGCATTATCGACAGCAATGCCAATTCTGTCGGCAATCTGTCGAAGTAATCGACAGTTTTGTGCGTTAAAAATCGACAAATCCCGGTGTGCCAGTACCAGTACGCCGGTGGACTGATGGCTAAAAGCCAGCGGCAGAATAAAGACCGTCTCCAGACCTTGCGCCTCCAACTGTTGCAGCAAGGGATCATTTAGCCACATTTGCGGCTCGTCCTTTTTTTGCAACAGGGTCGCATGATTTTCATTGAGCGCCGTATGCAGCAACTGGCTATCGCTGCGTAGCGGGTATTGCTGGCTTGTTGGCGGCTGAACCGTGAAATCCGTCGAGTTCCACATAAGCTGGCGCGAGCGCAGGGCATCGCGGAGCACCATTGCGACCGTATCCACGCCAAAGAAGCGGTGGATTTCACGCGAGACATCCGCCACCAGTTCATCAATATCAAGGTGAGACAGTACCGAGTTGGTGATATCGACCAGAACCCGGTCATGGTCAAGCTCCTGGCGCAACAGCGAAACGGATTGCTCCAGCTTGTCGCGCTCAATATCACCCTCTAAACCTTGCGCCGCGAGGCGTGCCAGCCATGCAAACATGGTGCTGTCTTTTTCGCAAAATTTACCGCCATCGGTGCGCACAAAGCGCAGCTCAGCCATGGTTTCTCCGGCAAGTAAAATCACCTGTTTTGAGCTGTCGCTGATTGAACCGGCATATTCACTGGTGCAGAACTCAACGCTTCCGTCGTCAAAACAGCGGTAGAATCGCGAATTACTGAGGCGAAGTTCGACAAACTGAATGGGGCTGAACGGAGGTGGTAGGGGAATGAACGCCCGCAGGACGGACGCCTTATCTTTCTGTTCCAGCAAATGCTGTAAAATCATGGATACTGCATCCTTCCAGAATCAATTGTACAGAAAAGCAGAAAAAAACAGTCATAAATCAACATAATGTGACTTCCTTATCCGTTTTTTCATATCAAGTGATTGTTCTTCGGTAAGAGAGCGGGCCACCCGGTATACTACTATACCCCCTTATTTTGTAGTGTTACCCGCTTCACGTATAGCTAATTGTCATACGAATTGACGTTTTATTGATATCACTAATGGTTAATCCAGCCGCCGCACCATCAGATAAATCGCCGGCTCACCGGCAATGTCTTTCAATTGCTGCAAGATGAGCTGGCTCCAGCTACGCCAGGGATCATCCGCTTCTTCTGCCAGTTTAGCAAAGGCGGGGGCCAGTTTATTGACGTGACTGGCATCAATGATGATTTCGCCAAACGTGAGCAGCCCCTGCATTTTCTTACGTGCGTCCTCATCCAGTAGCGCAAGCCAGCGCTCGTAGTCGGCAAGTGGACATTCCAGCACCACGTTGAGGCAGTCAATTACCCCCACGTGGTGACCAATGGCCAGCGAGTAGTACATCACCTGGCGGCTTTTTTCCTCGACATTGACGCTGTCATCGACAAATTTCTGCCGCAGCGTCCAGAACATCACTTTGCTGCCCTTCTCAGACATGCTTTCCCTCCATCTCGGCGCGCAGTTGCTGCACGATGGTGTCCAGACGCGGATCGGCCGCCTGCTGCAACCAGGCATTAATACGCGCGGAACTTTCGCGTGGATCGCCTTCGGTCAACAGCGCGAAGAAGTGATCGGCAATTTCACGTCCCTGGCGATAGCCTGCCAGGCGACGCGCCAGACGCTCGATATTAACGCGCATGGCCAGTGGTACGGCAGGCCAACGAACGGTCGCCGTTTCATTTTCAGCCTGGTGATGATCTTCGGCGTGCAGTTTCTGTTCCAGCAGGCCGAGCGCGACGGCGAAACCATGCACCGTTGCCGCCGGGGTCGGCGGGCAGCCGGGGATCCATACATCAATGGGGACGATGGTATCGCTGCCGCCCCAGACGCTGTAGAGATCGTGAAAAATACCGCCGCCGACGCCGCATGCGCCATAGGAGATCGCGATTTTGTGGTCAGGCGCGGAATGCCAGGCACGCAGCGCGGGCATACGCATGGCGCGGGTGACCGCGCCGGTAAACAGTAAAATGTCGGCGTGACGCGGTGACGCAACGACTTTAATGCCGAAGCGTTCGGCATCGAACAGCGGGGTGATCGCGGCGAAGATCTCAATTTCACAGCCGTTACATCCCCCGCAGTCCACGCGGTAAACATAGGCAGAACGTTGAATATCGCGAAGCAGCACTTGCTTGAGTTTTTGCGCTTGTTCATCCAGCGTTATGGGCTGACTGACATGCTGCTTTAACGTCAGGGAATCGGCGCTCATGCTTGCTCCTCAATATAATAATGAACGTTGGTGCTGCCGCGATGCTCCAGTGCCGCCCGACGTTTACATGCCGGGCAGACATTCGCCTGGGCGCGCAGGGTTTCCACCAGCGCCGGGTTCGATTGATGAAGTGCCAGTAATTCAGCCGCCAGGGCGACGGATTTTTCCGGCGCAAAGGGGGCGTGGCACTCGCTGCAATGCTGCAGCCGAAAGGTCGCGCGCACGTAGAGATCTTCTTTGCGGGTCACTGCCAGCTCAAACTCCTCTGACAGGCGAATGGCGTGCGTTGGGCACACCTCTTCGCAGCGGCCACAGTAGATGCAGCGGCCGATAAACAGTTGCCAGATGCGGGCGTTGTCATCCGGATGGGTTTCCATCGTCAGCGCGTTGGCAGGGCAGGCGGTGGTGCAGGCGCCGCAGGCGATACACTGCTCAGGATTAAGTTCGGGTTTGCCGCGAAATCCAGGGCAGACCTCCAGCGGCGCAAACGGGTATTTCACCGTGACTTCGCCCGCTCTGATAATGGTTTTCCACAATTTAAGCATCGTATCTTCCTTATCTCAGCGGCGAATTGCGACGTTCAATACTGTAACGCTCGATCTCTTTGTACGGCACGGTGGTGGACTTGCGCTTACGTACATCCACCAGCGTGACGCGGTCCGTACAGGAATAGCAGGGGTCGAGACTCCCGATAATCAACGGCGCATCGGAAACGGTATTGCCGCGCAGCATATAGCGCAGCACCGGCCAGTTGGCATAGGTCGCCGCGCGGCAGCGCCAGCGGAATAGCTTCTGGTTGTCGCCGAGCATGCTCCAGTGCACATCCTCGCCGCGCGGTGCTTCCACATAACCCAGTGCGAATTTATGCGGCTTGTAGCTGAACCCTTCGGTTAACAGCGCGGTGTCTGGCATATTGTCGAGGGCAAACTCAATCATCGAGAGGGAATCAAGCGTCTCTTTGATACGCACCATCACGCGCGAGAAAACATCCCCGGCGGGCCAGCTAAACAAGGTTTTTGGCAGATTGCCGTAGTCGGCATACGGATGGTCAAAGCGCAGATCACGGTTAAAGCCACTGCCGCGAATCAGCGGGCCGACCGGGCTATAGTCGCGCGCAATCTGACGGTCCAGCACCCCAACCCCCTGAGTACGCTGTGCCATATTCGGCGTTGAGAGCAGCATATCCACCAGTTGGACGACTTCCGCGCGCATCTCCTTCACCAGTTGGATAGTTTTAATGCGCTGCTCTTTCAGGATGTCGCGCCGCACGCCGCCAATCAGATTCAGGCCATACGTTTTACGCGAGCCGGTCAGCAGTTCTGCCATGGTCATCGATTTTTCGCGGATGCGGAAAAATTGCATAAAACCGGTATCGAAGCCGACGAAGTGACTGGAAAGCCCAATGTTTAACAGATGGCTGTGCAGACGTTCCACTTCCAGCAGCACCGAGCGGATAGTGTGAGCGCGTTGCGGCACAACAATACCCAGGGCGTTTTCTACCGAGGTGGTGTAGGCCACGCTGTGGGCGAAGCCGCATATCCCGCAGACGCGGTCTGACAGAAACGTCACTTCGTTATAACCCATGCGGGTTTCTGCCAGTTTTTCCATACCGCGGTGAACGTAGAACAGGCGGTAATCGGCATCGACAATGCGCTCGCCATCAACAAACAGACGGAAGTGGCCCGGTTCGTCCGACGTGATATGCAGCGGGCCGATGGGCACGATACGCGCTGAGCTATCGCCATCGTTGATAAACGGATAGTTTTCCGTATCGGTGGTCGGCTCCGGGCGCAGACGGTAATCCATGGTGTCTTTACGCAGCGGATGCAAATCGTCCGGCCAGTCGTCCGGCAGCACCAGACGGCGCTGATCCGGCAGGCCTACCGGGATCAGACCGTACATGTCGCGGATTTCACGTTCGCCCCAGACGGCGGCGGGCACCTTCGGAGTGACGGAGGGGAATTCACGCGTGTTGGCATCCACCAACGCTTTTACCACAATCCAGCATTTTTCCGCCCCTTCCATAGAAAGGGCGTAGTAGACCGCGTAATGACCATTCAGCGTACGTTCATCGTTACCGAATAACACCGGTAACCAGCCGTCATGCTGGTAATAGAGATAATGCACAATATCCGGCAGCAGATTGAGTTTTACCGTAATGGTGGTCTGCTCAAAAGTTTGCCGCTCTTCTTCAAGAATGGCACCGGGAAATTGCGCGTTTAACGCCGCAAGACAGGCACCGCCACGAGGGGCATCGAGACTGATACTCTCTAAATAACTCACTTTAACTCTCCCTGAACCCGCGCGGGTGTTGCGGTTGCGGCGGTGGTGTCAAACGACGCCCACAGCCAACTAAATTGTGTTGATTGTTCATCATTACCGGACATCACGATGGCAGAAGCATTTGCCAGCATTTTGCTTACCGGTTGTGGAATATGGGTTCCCATTACCAGCATCATCACCAGCAAAATGACCATCGGCACTGTGGTGAGCCAGCCGAGCTCACCGCTGGCGACTTCCTGAGGCGGTGCGGCAAACAGCGCTTTGGCGACCATGCGCACCAGTCCGCCAAGCACAATCGTCAGCAACAGCAGGAGTACGATAGTCACCAGCAGGTGATCGGCCGCCAGCCCGGCGGTGACGGTCATAAACTCGCTGAGGAAAATATTGAACGGGGGCATGCCGCCCAGTGCCAGCGCGCCGCCGCCGAGCAGAACTGCGGTAAACGGCATGACTTTCAGCATGCCGCATACCACGTCCAGATTGCGGGTGCCGTATTTCAGCAGCACGTTGCCGGAACCGCAGAACAACAGCGTTTTGGCCAGGCTATGGTTCAGCGTGTGCAGCAGCGCGGCGAGAATACCCAGCGGGCCGCCGATACCGAGCGCCACCGCCACCAGCCCCATGTTTTCCACGCTCGAGTAGGCGAGCAGGCGTTTCATATCCTGTTGAACGAGGATAAAGAACGCCGCCACCGCCACTGAGAGCAGGCCGAAAATCATCAACAAGGTATTGGGGAAAGTGCTGCCGATGGCATGGCAGATAATGATGTAGTAGCGAATCAGCACCAGCAGCGCGCAGTTCAGCAGCACCGCTGAGAGCAGGGCGCTGACCGGGCTTGGCGCTTCACTGTGGGCATCCGGCAGCCAGGCGTGCATCGGGAACAAACCGGTTTTGGTCCCAAAACCGATCAGCACGAAGACAAATGCCAGCACCATCAGCGTGGGGTCGAGGTTGCTGCTCTCTTTAAGGACTTCGGTCCAGAAAATCGCGTGGTCAGGCTCCACCATAAAGCTGGCGGCATTGGCATACACCAGGACCGTACCGAACAGGCCAAACGCGACGCCGACAGTACAGATAATGATGTATTTCCACGCGGCTTCCAGCGAAGAACGCTGACCGTAAATCCCCACCAGAAACGCTGAGCTCAGTGTGGTGGCCTCAATGGCTGCCCACATGACAATCAGGTTGTTACTGGTGACCACCAACAGCATGGTGAAGAGAAACAGATGGAAGAAACCGTAGTAGTTGCACAGGGTGCCGACGGTAATTTCCCCATGATCGACTTCATGGCGCATATAACCAATGGAGTACAACCCGGTGATAAAACCGATGATCCCAAGAAGCGACAAGAACAACCCGCTTAAGCTGTCGATATGTAGCCAGCGATGGGCGGCGAATATCTCGCCCTCAGTTACAGCTTCCGCAACCGTCCACAGTGCCACGACCATCAGCACGACGATACCGACGAAATGCACGGTGGTGACCAGAGCGCGCGCGGCATTCCCTCGCAGACGGCACAGGAAGCAGAGTGCGGAGATGACCAGCGGCGTGAGCAACAGCAAGGTAAACATCAATGCGTGACTCATGTTGTTATCCTTTCAGCGCCGTAAGGTTATTAACGTCCAGCGTGCCGTGGGTACGCCAGATTTTTCGCGCCAGTATTGTCATGACGATCACCGCGAAAATGGCGTCGGTGGCGATGCCGATTTCAACCAACTCCGGCGCACGCCATGCCAGCAGCGCCAGCACCAGATGCGAACCGTTCTCCATCAGGCAGTAGCCAAACACCTGGCGCAGGATATTGCGTTGGCTGACGATGCACAGTAGCCCCAGCAGGAAGTGGCCGAGCGCCACCGCCAGCGCGGGTTTAAGTTGCGCGACCAGCGGCAACTGCACCGGACGCACCACAAACCAGCACAGCAGCACGATGCCTGCGGCCATCAGCACCAGTGCGGCAGGGCCAAACAGGCGTTCTCCCTGACCCTCTGGCGCCATTTTGCGAAATGCATAGCCCATAATCAGCGGCACCATCAGAACCTTGGTAAAGAAGGCGCTGATGGACCACATCCGCAGTTGTTCTGCATCCAGCAGTTGTGAGAGGGTAAAAAATATCGACACCAGCACCAGTGATTGCAGGGCGTACAACCAGCAGGAGACGGTGTAGCGTCTGGCGCAAGTGACCAATAACGAGGTGAACATCATCAGCCCCGCCAGATTGTTAACTACCAATGTTCCCGTCATCTTCGACTCCCTTTATCCAATCCACGCTGCGGCAATGAGACTTGAGCACAGCGACATCACCACCAGAATCCCCAGCACCAGTTTCATGGCATACGGTAGCGGTGCCGCCTGTGCCACCTCTTCGCTGGGTTCACCCGGCACCACGCGCCCGAACCAGTAGATAAACCAGCCGAAGCTGGCGACCGATTCCACCAGCGCCAGGATCATCACCGCGAGCAGAATGGGGTGCTGATCGGAGAGGGAGAACCCGGCGGCAAACAGGGGGAACTTGCTGAAAAAACCGTTGAACGGCGGCACACCGGTAATGGCGAGCGCCGCAACGCAAAAGCCGATCCCGGCGATAGGGAGCGTGCGCATCACGCCACGAAGACGCGGCAGCATACGCGTACCGCAGCTATAGCTGAGTGCCCCGGCAACCAGGAAGAACAGGCTCTTGGCGAAGGCGTGGTTAAAGATGTAAACAATCCCCGCGTTGAAGGCCATTTTCGAACCGAAAATCGACATCGACAGAGCGAGGAAAATCCACGCCAGTTGGGAAATGGTCGACCAGGCAAGCAGGCGCTTCATGTCTTTTTGCGGCAGGTACATCAGGAAACCGTACACCAGGGTGATGGTCGCCATGGTGACGCCGACCCAGCCAATGACTTCCGGGATCTGCCCACCTTCGGAAATAGCGCGGGCAAAAATGTAAACGCCCACTTTCACCATCGAAGCGGCGTGCAGGTATGCACTGACTGGCGTCGGCGCTTCCATCGCATCCGGTAGCCAGGCCTGCAACGGCAGTTGCGCCGATTTCCCCCAGGCGGCAAACAAAATCCCACCGTAGACGATTAAGGCGCCGCTGCCGTTTAACTGGCTTAAGGCGCTCAGCGCGAAGGTGCCGGTTTGCAGAAACAGCGTGGCCGCCGCCAGATACAAGCCCAGCGAACCGACGTGGGTGATCAGCAGCGCTTTCATCGCCGAGCGTTGGGATTTCTCGGACTGGTAATAGCTGATGAGCGCCCAGGAGCAGCCGCCGGTGATTTCAAAAAACAGCAACTGGCCCAGCAGCGTGGAGGAGAGCACCAGGCCGGACATCGCACCGATAAAAATCAGCAAGAATGCGTAGTAGCGATTGCTGCCATCGTGCGGGTGTTCCTTATTGCCACGGGTCAGATATCCCGTGGAGTAGAGCGCCACCAGCAGACCGAGGAAGACCACCACAAACAGAATCAGAGTGCTGATTTTGTCTACCGTCATCCCGAACAACGCTATCTGTCCGGCGCTAAGCAGCGGGATATCTACAACCTCGCTGCCTGCGGCATGAAAGCCCGCCGCCAGTGCGACCGTGGCAATAGTTGCCAGCAATGCGAACACGGTGGACAGCATGGGGGCGGTCTGTCTGGGGGCCAAAGAGACGACCAGCGCGCCGATAAACGGCAGGAGCAGGGTCGTCAGGGCAATTGTTTCCATAGTAATTCAGCGCTCCTTACAGACCGGTTAACCAAAGAACATATGACAGCGCGGCGAGACTAAAACCGAGCCAGGTAAGGTGGTGCGTCAGTAAAAATCGCCCGCGAGCGAGCGAGTTTTCCACCACTGACGCAATGACAAACACCACCAGTAATTTGACCAGCGTGATGACCAGCGAAAGTAGCATGGCCCCGACAGTCAACGAGCCGGCATTGCCAAACGGGAAGAAGAGCGCCAGGAACAGCGAGGCCATCACCACCTGTTTCAGGCCGATTCCCCATTTCACCAGCGCCAGTCCTGCCCCGGAGTATTCGGTCAGTGGCCCTTCCTGTAACTCTTGTTCCGCCTCTGCAACGTCGAAGGGGATTTTGCCCATCTCAATAAAACAGGCGAATCCGCAGGCGAGCATCGCCAGCAGCGTGGCAACAGGGGAGACCCAACCGGCCGCCAGCGTGGTGCTGATCGCGCCGATATTGGTCGACCCGGCCAGCAGCGCCAGCACCAGCAGCGAGAGAATCAGCATCGGTTCCACCAGGATGCCGAGCGTCAGTTCGCGGCTGGCGCCAATCCCGGAAAACGGACTGCCGGTATCAAGGCCGGAGAGCGCAAAGAAGAAGCGGAACAGGGCGAACAGGTAAATCAGGGTGATTAAGTCGCCCGCGCCGGCGAAAGGCGAGGTGCGCACAAACAGCGGCAATGTCATCGCCACCACCAGCATGCTGCTCAGCAGCACCCAGGGCATGACGCGGAACATCATGCCGGACGAGGCCGGAGCCACCTCCTGGCGCTTAAGCAGTTTTTGCAGATCGCGATAGTCCTGTAAGACGCCAGGACCCTGGCGAGAGTGCATCCGTGCGCGAATCTGCCGGGAGATGCCGGTAAATAATGGCGTTAATGCCAGCAGAAACGCCGCCTGGCAGAGGGCAAACAGACCCAGTGACCAGTCAGGGGTTGGTTGTATCATCTTCTCTCCCTCCTTAGACGGCGATAGTCAGCAGCAGGATCACCAGCGCGGCGATCACATACAGGCAATAGAGTCGGAAATCGCCGCTTTGCAGATACTGCACCGCACGGGCAATGCGTTTGGTTATCCCGACCAGCGGCAGGATGATTTTGTCGTCCCAGAACGGCTCTGTGCGGGTGGCAGCAATAGTTACGCCCCCCAGGCTGCGCTGTAACGGCTGGGCAGGATCGAGCTGTTTACGCATGCGATAAAGCGGGCCAAATACCACGCGCAGGGGCTGCGTAAAGCTGCCGGCAGACGGGGCCATCCCTTTTTCCCAGGCATAGCCGCATGCCCATGCATCACCGGTGCGCCGGAAGTTGCCACGGGTGTGACGGTTGATGTACCAGAACAGGCCCGGCAGTATGGGCATCGCGATAAGCAGCAGGAAGACCACCGAGGGCGTCAGCACTGCCTGCTGTGCGTCGCCTGGCATCAGCGTTGCGCCTTGCGCCACGGCCAGCGTTTGCTGGGAGGAAAGCGACTGGGCAATGTGCAGCAGGTGTGGCGCAACCAGATTTGCCCCGACGCCTGCCAGTACGCAGAACAGTGCCAGCAGACACATGGCAATCACCATCGGCCAGGGGACTTCCCGGGCATGGTCGGCTTTTTCGCTGCGGGCGTTACCGCAGAAACTCACACCGTAAACTTTGACGAAGCACATCGCGGCCAGTGCGCCGGTGATAGCCAGCATGACGATGGCGATGGGGCCTGCCAGCCGGGGAATAATGGCGTCCACGCGGGTGAGGGAGAACAGCGACTGGTAGGTATACCATTCACTGATAAAGCCATTGAGCGGCGGCATGGCAGAAATGGCCAGACAGCCAATCAGGAACGCGCCTGCGGTCCACGGCATCCGTTTGGCCAGCGCGCCCATTTTTTCCATATCCCGTGTGTGCAGACGAAAGATAATCGCCCCGGCGCCGAGGAACAGCAGCCCTTTAAACAGCGCGTGGTTGAGCAGATGGAAGAGTGCGCCGAGCAGACCGACGGCGGCGATCACCGGATGGTGGAGCGCAATGCCAGCCATGCCGACGCCGACGCCCATCAAAATGATGCCGATGTTTTCAACCGTGTGCCAGGCAAGCAGGCGTTTGATGTCATGCTCTGCCAGCGCGTAGAGCACGCCAAGCACCGACGACACCGTGCCGAAGGCCAGCACCACCACACCCCACCACAGCGGAATACCGCTATGTCCGAGCAGGTCGATACCGACTTTGATGATCCCGAAGATACCAATTTTGACCATCACCCCCGACATTAATGCCGACGCGTGTGACGGCGCGGCCGGGTGCGCGCGCGGTAGCCAACTGTGCAGTGGCAGCATCCCCGCTTTGGCGCCAAAACCGAAGAACGCCAGCAGGAAGACGGCGGAGGCGACGCCCGGTGATAGCGACAACTCACGGAAGCTGGCGAAATCCAGGCTGCCGCTCTGGCGCCACATCAGGAAGAAGGCAACCATGATCAGTACCGACCCGGCGTGGGCGATAAAGAAGTAGAGCAGACCGGCGTGAATGGATTCGTCGTCCTGATCGGTGATGACCAAAAACCAGGAGGCCAGCGACATCATTTCAAACAGCACGATGAACCAGAACGCGTTGTCCATCACTACCAGACCGACCATCGATGCGATGAACAGGTTCATAAAGAAGCCCATCGCGCCGACACCTTTGCCGACATATTCGCGCACGTAGGAGAGCGAATAGAGGCCGCAGACGGTCACCAGCAGGGAAATCACCAGCACCATAAAGGCCGCCAGACTGTCCATCCGCACGATAAAATGGGCAAACGCGAAGGGGCCGACGGCCTGCCAGTGCAGCGTCTGCGCACCCGTTAACGCGGTGACGGCGCTCGCCAGACCGAGTAAGCCGCCCGCCATCGCCGACAGACCGGCGACCTTAATCGCCAGCTCCTCCTGGCGGGCCAGTAACAGTGACGCGACGCCGCCAGCGACATATAACAAGATTGACCACATCAATAATTGCAGGGCATCCATTAGCGTTGCTCCGGCGTGGGTGAAGAAGAGTCGAAGGTCATGTCCGTCGTGTTGAGCGCGGCCAGCAGCCGGCGCGCTTTCAACTGTTTATTGAGCGCGTCTTCCTGTACCAGATGCAGCGCATGTGTCGGACAGGATCTGATGCAGGCGGGACCTTCCGGCAGGAAGTGACAGAGGTCGCATTTGACGGCGATAGTCTGTACACCCGCATTCCAGCGTAAAAACGGCTGCATGGTCGGCGGGCTGGCGGGAACATCCCGGAGTTGTTCTTCCGGAACGAAGTTTTCGTAGCGTGCAGGAATGTTGAGTGGACGGCTGCCTGACGGGGTAATCGCACCGAACGGACAGACCAGACCGCAGAGTTTGCAGCCGATACAGAGCGTTTCGTTGAGATAGACCGCGTCATCCCTGAAGGAAATCGCGTTCACCGGGCAAACCTGTTTACAGGGCGCATCGTCACAGTGTCTGCACATGACCGGCGCGGTTTTGGTGTCCGTTTTAACCAGCGTTAATCGTGGGTGGTACTGCAACCCTTCAGTCTTATGAACATCCGAACACGCGGCAAGGCAGGTATTGCATCCTATACACCACTCGGGATCTGCAATCACAAAGCGGTTCATGTCGGCTCCTTGAGAAGAAAGCGAGAAAATCGTTGAGCCTTCTTAAGCACAAGTCATGCCAGATGTTAAAATCAGTATTTATCAGTGAGTTGTGTGATTTTGTGGTGGTGAACAAACAAAAGTGATGGTCAGGGGCGAGCGATAAGTCGCCATTGTCGGCACTAGTGTCGAAATGAGTGATAAAGTGTGATCAACTTCAAATAATTGGCGGGAGAGGCAAAAACAGAAAACAAGGGCGGCCTTAGACGGGACGCCCGGAAGAGGGGTGATGCAATTTGAGCCCGCTTAGGCGTTCTCTTTCAGCCAGTTGAGCACGATGTCGTGATGATTGCTGGTTTTGAAATCATCAAAAACATGCTCGACTTTGCCATCGGCGTCGACAAGGAAACTAATGCGGTGAATGCCGTCGTAGGTTTTACCCATAAAGGTCTTTTCACCCCAGACGCCAAACTGCTCGCAAATTTGGTGATCTTCATCGGACAGCAGCGTGAAGTTCAGCAGCTCTTTTTCGGCAAAACGGGAAAGTTTTTCCGGTTTGTCAGTGCTGATACCCAACACTTCAACGCCCGCTTTCTTCAAATCATCCATGTTATCGCGCAGGCCGCATGCCTGGACGGTACAGCCTGGCGTCATCGCTTTCGGGTAGAAATACACCAGAACACGCTGTCCCTGGAAGTCGGCCAAATTTACTTGTTCTCCGTCTTGATCCGGCAAGCTAAATTTCGGTGCGATATCACCGGCTTTCAGTGGATTCATTACTTAACTCCATCCTGTTCATCATGCTGTGAATAGTTGACCACGTTTATACTGCCTTGTGCATTCAATTCTGTACATAGGGCTTTGAATGCCTGGTCAATATTTGATGCGTCCTGCGAGGCAGGACTGTGAGCGGTTATCTGAATAAAAAGCTGCGCGGCCCTGGTGGCGTCGCCCGGTTGTGTGCGGGAGACCAGCTCAGCGATATTCATCTGAAAGGTGTCGAACAAGGCAGTAAAACGCTCAATCAGATGCGGCGAGTCAGGGACTTCAACCTGAACCCAGACGGTGGCAGGCATGGCAGGGCGAGGGCGCGCGGCGGTACGCTTCATCACGATCAATAAATCCAGCTCTGCGCCCTTAAGCGGCAACGTTGATTCAATCAGCGTAATAGCGTTCCATGAGCCGGAGAGCAGCATAATAAACGTGAACTCTTCTCCCAGCATAGCCAGACGACTGTCTTCAATGTTGCAACCGCAACTGCTGACGTGGCGCGTGATGGTATTAACGATACCCGGCCTGTCGGCACCCAGCGCAGTAATAACCAGAAAATGTTGTGATGAGGCAGTCAAACCTGTGCTTCCTGTCAAACCTGAGATAATCATAAGGAAAGCATAAAAAAAACCGGCATACAACCGCCGGAACGCCTCACGTCACTTGCTTTTATTACAGCACCACACGTACCATTGAGATTCTTGTTTGCACAGAGGATGGCCCATGTTCACGGGAAGTATAGTCGCGCTTGTTACGCCAATGGATGATAACGGTAAAGTCTGTCGGCCAAGCCTGAAAAAACTGATTGATTACCATGTCGCCAGTGGAACATCGGCGATTGTTTCTGTAGGAACGACCGGCGAATCCGCCACGCTCAGCCATGAAGAACATGGGGATGTGGTGATGATGACGCTGGAACTGGCAGACGGGCGTATTCCTGTTATCGCAGGGACTGGCGCAAACGCCACCGCGGAGGCCATCAGCCTGACGCAACGTTTCAATGACAGCGGCATCGTGGGCTGTCTGACAGTAACCCCTTATTACAACCGTCCGACACAGGAAGGCCTGTTCCAGCATTTCAAAGCCATCGCTGGACACACCGATCTGCCCCAGATTCTGTATAATGTGCCATCGCGCACCGGCTGCGATTTGCTGCCGGAAACCGTGGGTCGTCTGGCGGAAATTAAAAATATTATCGGTATTAAAGAAGCGACCGGGAACTTAAGTCGCGTTCATCAGATCAAAGAGCTGGTTTCAGATGACTTTCTGCTGCTCAGCGGCGACGATGCAACTGCGATGGACTTTATGCAACTCGGTGGTCACGGCGTTATTTCCGTTACCTCGAACGTGGCGGCACGTGATATGGCCGACATGTGCAAACTGGCAGCGGAAGGGCAGTTCGCCGAAGCGCGTGTGATCAACAAGCGCCTGATGCCGTTACACAACAAACTATTTGTCGAACCCAATCCTATCCCGGTGAAATGGGCATGTAAGGAGTTGGGGCTTGTGGCAACCGATACGCTGCGCCTGCCGATGACACCGATCACCGATCACGGTCGTGAAGTGGTTCGCTCCGCGCTTAAGCATGCCGGATTGCTGTAAAGTTTAGGGAGATTTGATGGCTTACTCAGTACAGAAGTCGCGCCTGGCGAAGGTGGCGGGAGTTTCATTTGTAATGTTACTCGCTGCCTGCAGTTCGGATTCACGCTACAAACGTCAGGTCAGTGGTGACGAGTCCTATCTGGATGCCGCGCCGCTTGCGGAACTTCATGCGCCAGCCGGCATGATCCTGCCGGTGCAGAATGGCGAATATAACATTCCTGCCACTAACGGCAGTGGTGCTGTGGGTAAAGAGCTGGATATCCGTCCGCCGGCGCAGCCGCTGGCACTGGTAACGGGTGCGCGCACTCAGTTTACTGGCGATACGGCAACCCTGTTGGTTGAAAATGGCCGCAACACAAACCTGTGGCCGCAGGTTGTTAGCATTATCCAGGCGAAAAACTACGCCATCGCGAAGCGTGACGACGCCAGTCAGACGTTAACGACCGACTGGGTTGACTGGAACCGCCTCGATGAAGATCAGCAGTATCGTGGCCGTTATCAAATCTCGGTGAAACCGCAGGGTTATCAGCAGGCGGTGACCGTTAAACTCGTAAATCTGGAGCAGGCGGGTAAACCGGTTGCAGATAGCGCATCGTTACAGCGCTACAGCACGGAAATGCTGAACGTTATCTCCCAGAGCCTGGATAAAACATCCACTGACGCTCAGGCTGCCGCCGAAAACCGCAGCGTGAAGTCGCTTGATGTTCAGTCCGGCGCGGATGATACCGGTCTGCCGATGCTGGTGGTGCGTGGTCCGTTCAACGTAGTGTGGCAGCGCCTGCCGACAGTGCTGGAAAAAGTGGGCATGAAAGTGACCGACAGCACCCGTTCTACCGGTAGCATGGCCGTCACTTACAAACCGTTGTCCGATAGCGCATGGCGCGATCTGGGCGCGCGTGACCCGGGCCTGGCGTCTGGTGACTATAAACTGCAGGTCGGTGATTTAGATAACCGCAGTAGCCTCCAGTTTATTGACCCGAAAGGTCATACGTTAACGCAGTCGCAAAACGACGCCCTGGTGGCAGCGTTTGAGGCCGCGTTTAACAAGTAAGAATAAGGGCCGGATACCTCCGGCCTTTTTTTATTTGGCTGACGCAAACGTGTGCGTCGGTGTAAAATAGCTTTTTTAGTTAAATCATCACACCTGGAGTGACAAAGATGCAAAAGCAAGCTGAGTTGTATCGTGGCAAAGCGAAGACCGTATACAGCACGGAAAACCCGGACCTGTTGGTGCTCGAATTCCGCAATGATACGTCAGCAGGGGACGGCGCGCGTATTGAGCAGTTCGAGCGTAAAGGCATGGTTAACAACAAATTCAACCATTTCATTATGAGCAAACTGGCAGAAGCGGGTATCCCAACTCAGATGGAAGCGTTGTTGTCCGATACCGAATGCCTGGTGAAAAAGCTGGACATGGTACCGGTAGAGTGTGTGGTGCGTAACCGTGCTGCGGGTTCACTGGTAAAACGTTTAGGAATTGAAGAAGGTATCGAGCTGAATCCGCCGCTGTTCGATCTGTTCCTGAAAAACGATGCCATGCATGACCCGATGGTGAACGACTCCTACTGTGAAACGTTTGGCTGGGTGAGCAAAGAGAACCTGGCGCGCATGAAAGAGCTGACTTACAAAGCGAACGATGTACTGAAAAAACTGTTTGATGACGCAGGCCTGATCCTGGTCGACTTCAAACTGGAGTTCGGTCTGTTCAAAGGTGAAGTGGTTCTGGGCGATGAATTCTCACCGGACGGTAGCCGTCTGTGGGATAAAGAAACGCTGGCAAAAATGGACAAAGACCGTTTCCGCCAGAGCCTGGGTGGCGTGATTGAAGCGTACGAAGCCGTTGCCCATCGCCTGGGTGTTAAGCTGGACTAAGCGATAATCCGCAGCAAACCGGGGGATGCGCGCATCCTCTGGTTCCTTGCCTCTTTTTTCTTATGGTAATCCTCCCCGCAACCGCCTACGATCATTATTAATACGTTAGATAATGAGGTGGTTATGCGCTGGCAAGGGCGTCGTGAAAGCAACAATATTGAAGACCGGCGCGATGAATCGGGCGGACCCGTTATTCGGGGGCCAGGATTTCGTTTGCCGGGCGGTAAGGGCGGCATCATACTGCTGGTGGTGGTGATTTTCGCCAGTTACTACGGTGTGGATTTAACGGGCCTTATCACCGGGGAACCGGTCGACAACAGTTCTCAGCAGCGCTCCATCAGCCCGCAGGAAGATGAAGCGGCGAAATTCACCAGTGTTATCTTCGCCACGACCGAAGACACCTGGGGGCAACTTTTCGAAAAAATGGGGCGCCATTATCAGCAGCCCAAACTGGTGATGTACCGTAACCGGGTGACAACGGGCTGCGGTACCGGGCAATCCGTTATGGGGCCGTTTTATTGCCCGGCGGACAGTAAAGTCTATATTGATCTCTCCTTTTATGACGACATGAAGCACAAGCTTGGGGCGAACGGTGATTTCGCTCAGGGGTATGTCATTGCTCATGAAGTCGGCCATCACGTGCAAAAATTACTCGGTACCGAGGCTAAAGTACGCCAGCTCCAGCAAAATGCGTCACAAACCGAAGCCAATGCGCTGTCGGTACGTCTGGAATTGCAGGCCGACTGCTATGCCGGGGTCTGGGGACACAGCATGCAACAACAAGGCGTGTTGGATGCAGGCGATCTGGAAGAGGCGCTGAACGCCGCGACCGCAATGGGCGACGATCGATTGCAGAAACGTAGCCAGGGGCTGGTTATCCCCGACACGTTTACCCATGGCACCTCCGAACAGCGTTATAACTGGTTCAAACGCGGAATGGACAGCGGCGACCCAGCCCAGTGCAATACGTTTAGCGGTACGCTTTAGTGTTCGGTGCCGGGACATCTGAATGTCATTGATTGCATTAAGTGCCCAAATGGCGGATCAGGGGATCCGCCGTTTGCTGGTTATCGCGGGTGAAGGTGAGGTGTGCCTGCAACAGGCCAATCACCTTCGCGTCTCATTACCCGGCGACTGGCTGTGGATAGGTGAATCAACAGACTGGCCGCTACACTGCGCGCCGCGTGCGCTCACCACCTTGCTTGGCCGCGAATTCACCCATGCCGTGCTGGATGCCCGTTACGGTTTTGATGTCGCCGCGCTCGCGGCGCTCAGCGGCACGCTGAAACCGGGCAGTTTTCTGGTGCTCCTTACGCCGCCGCTTGATGCATGGGCGCAACGGCCTGATAACGACAGTTGTCGCTGGAGTGACACCGCCGAGCCGATTGCCACGCCGCGCTTTGTTGAACACTTTTGCCGGGCGCTGCGGCAAGACGAAAACGTGATGCTCTGGTTGCACGCACATCCATTCCGTCCCTCTGACTTTTCTGCGCGCCCCGCCTGGCATGCCGCGACAGGCGCGCCCGAAGAGGAACAGCGAGCGATTCTGGCTGAACTTGCCGCGATGCCGCCGGGTGTCATGGTGGTAACGGCACCGCGCGGGCGAGGGAAGTCAGCCCTGGCGGGTATGCACATTGCGCGTCTGGCGACATCGGCCATTGTTACCGCACCGGGACGTTCGGCAACTGATGTACTGGCACACTATGCCGGAGAGATGACTTTTATTGCCCCGGATGCGTTACTCGCACGCATTGCCCAGGGGGAGCCGCTGTCAGAGTGGTTAGTCGTCGATGAAGCGGCAGCCATTCCGGGGCCGCTGTTGACGACGCTCGTCTCGGCGTTCCGTTATGTATTATTGACCACCACGGTACAAGGTTACGAAGGGACCGGGCAGGGCTTCTTATTAAAATTCTGTGCCGGTTTTCCCCACCTCATACACCGCCAGTTGCACACTCCCCTGCGCTGGGCAGAAGGCTGCCCGCTGGAAGCGTTTATCAACAGGGTATTGTTGTTTGACGATGTGTCGGCACTGACGAAACCGACGGGCGAGGCGACAATCCTTTCGCTTGACCAATCCGCATGGTCCACGGACCCCTCACTTCCGTCTGCACTCTATCGGCTGCTTGCCAGCGCCCATTACCGCACCTCTCCTCTGGATTTGCGCCGTATGATGGATGCGCCGGGGCAACATTTCTGGCTCACGAAAACGCCGGATGCATTACTGGCAGCGCTCTGGCTGGTGGAGGAGGGGGGATTGTCAGCCGGACTCAGCCAGGCTGTCTGGGCGGGATTTCGTCGTCCTCGTGGGAATCTGGTGGCGCAGTCGCTGGCGGCCCACGGTGGCAGCCCGCTTGCTGCGACGTTGCGTGGTTTACGCGTGAGCCGCATTGCCGTCCATCCGTCACGTCAGCGGGAAGGGCTTGGACAAGCGTTAATTACGCATGCCCGCCAGCATGTCACGGGCTGCGATTACCTCTCGGTGAGTTTCGGCTATACGGCTTCGCTGTGGCATTTCTGGCAGCGATGCGGGTTCCAGTTGGTCAGGCTTGGCAGCCACCGGGAGGCGAGCAGTGGTTGCTATACCGCCATGGCAGTATTGCCGCTGACGGCGGCAGGACAGGTGCTTGCCGCCAATGAGCAGCGCAGACTGGCGCGAGATTTACCCTGGCTTGATGCCTGGAAAGGGGAAAAGTTACCCCTTACCGTCAGTCCAGAGACTACCCTTAATAATGATGACTGGCAGGAACTGGCCGGGTTTGCCTTTGCCCATCGCCCGCTCTCTTCGGCAACGGGTGCGTTGCAAAGGTTGTTGATGCAGGTCGATTTACCCCTGAATGCATTACGGATGCAGCTCACAGAGAAGCGCAGTGAGGCGGATATTTGCCACGCACGGGCGCTTTCGGGCCGTAAAGCGCTGTTGGTCGCACAGCGCCAGGAGGCCGCATCGGCACTGTCCTTACTCGATCCTGAACGCACGATTTTGCTGAAAGCGCAGGTGCGGCAACTGCAATTTTTTTAACTAACTCATTCAGTTAAATGGCATGGTGATTATTCCTCCCCGGCGTAAACTGCAGGCAACGAATTAAGGAGACCGCCATGAAACATGACCATTTTGTTGTTCAACAACCGGCAGGCGCCGCGAAACAGTTACTGCTTTTCTTTCATGGCGTTGGCGATAACCCGGCGAATATGGGGCAGATCGGCAGCTACTTCGCATCGCTGTTTCCTGAGGCGATGATTGTCAGCATTGGGGGCGTGGAACCCTGCGGTCCAACGGGGCGTCAGTGGTTCTCTGTGCAGGGTGTTACCGAAGAAAACCGCCAGGCACGCATTGATGCCATTATGCCGGTATTTATTGAAACGGTTCGCTATTGGCAGCAGCAAAGCGGCGTAAACGCACAGGCCACCGCCCTGATTGGTTTTTCGCAAGGCTCCATCATGGCGCTGGAGGGGGTGAAAGCGCAGCCCGATTTGGCATCCCGCGTGATCGCCTTTAATGGACGTTACGCCAGTCTGCCGCAGACGGCCTCGACGGCATCAACCATTCACCTGATTCACGGTGGTGAAGATCGCGTCATTGATTTGGCCCATGCGGTTGCGGCGCAGGAAGCGTTGCTGCGTGCAGGTGGCGATGTGACGCTCGATATTGTGGAGGATTTGGGGCATGCGATTGATGATCGCAGTTTGCAGTTCGCCCTCGATCACCTGCGTTATACCGTTCCGAAGCACTATTTCGATGAAGCGCTGAGTGGCGGTAAACCGGATGACGATGACATTATTGAATTGATCTAACAAAAACGTGCCCGGCTCATGACGCAGCCGGGCAGATCGGGCGGGATTACTTCTTCTGGTCTTTCTTCGGCCAGTCGTCCTCATCATCCCACTTATCGTTAAAATCACGATGCGGTGGCAGGTCTGGTTTGTTAGCCAGAAATTTTTTGTGATCGACGCGTTTAAGGTCTTTGATCACATTCAGCAGTACGCCGAGTAAAAAAACCAGCACCAGAATCCACCAGTATTTCGCGAACCATTCCATGCGTTCCTCCCCGTCAGGCGATGAGTTGTTCCATAATGCGTTGATACATGCGGGCGAGTAGCTGCAAATCCGCCGCATTCACACATTCATTGATTTTATGAATGGTGGCGTTAACCGGCCCCAGTTCCACGACCTGCGCGCCCATACGCGCAATAAAGCGACCATCTGATGTGCCGCCAGTGGTTAACAACTGCGGTTTAATCTCATTATAGTGCTCAACGGCATTAACCACCGCATCAACCAGCTTACCCCGACCGGTCAGGAACGGCTGACCAGAGAGCCACCAGTCAATGGTGTAGCGCAACTGATGTTTCTCCAGCAGTGCGGCAACGCGTTCTTTGATCATCCCATCGGTAAGTTCGGTGCTAAAGCGGAAATTGAACTGTAGATAGAGATCGCCTGGGATCACGTTGTTACTGCCGGTGCCTGCCTGAATGTTCGCCACCTGCATGCTGGTCGGTGGGAAATATTCATTACCCTGATCCCATTCGATCGCCACCAGCTCATTGAGCATGGGCGCCGCGCGGTGTACCGGGTTATCGGCCAGATGCGGATAAGCAACATGCCCCTGCACGCCGTGAATGGTTAAATTGCAGGTCAGCGAACCGCGACGACCATTTTTGACCACATCGCCCACCACTTCGGTACTGGAGGGTTCACCCACCAGGCAGTAGTCCAGGCGTTCGTTGCGCGCCATTAAGGCTTCAACGACTTTCACTGTACCGTTGGCGGCGCTGGCCTCTTCGTCAGAGGTGATCAGAAACGCCAGACGGCCTTTGTGCCTGGGATGAGTCGCAACAAAACGTTCAGCGGCGACAACCATGGCCGCCAGCGAGCCTTTCATGTCGGCCGCGCCGCGACCAAACAGCATGCCATCGCGGATAGTGGGTTCAAACGGCGGGTTGATCCAGCGGTCAGCATCCCCGGAAGGCACAACGTCAGTATGTCCGGCGAAGGCCAATGTTTCACCCTGTCCACGCCATGCCCAGAAATTCTGTGTGTCGCCAAAATTCATCGGCTCAATGGTAAAACCGATGGCGCGAAGACGTTCGATCATTAACGCCTGACACCCTGCGTCATCGGGGCTCAGAGAAGGGCGACGAATAAGCTGTTGCGTCAGCTCAATAACCGGGCACGACATAAACTACACCTCGTTGATAAACGTCTCATAACTGGATTCATTGAAACCCAGCAGCATAGGCTTACCGGGCGCGCAGAGCAATGGGCGTTTGATAATTGCCGGCATTTCTAACATCAGCGCGGCTGCGGAATCCGCGTTTGTAATGGTTGCACGCAGCGATTCATCCAGTTTGCGCCAGGTGGTGCCCCGGGTATTGAGCAGCGCTTCCCACCCCAATTCCGCAATAAATTGCTGCAACAGATCGGCATCAAGACCGTCTACGCGGTAATCGTGAAAACGATAATCAACCTGATGGGCTTCCAGCCAGCGGCGGGCTTTTTTGATGGTGTCGCAGTTTTTGATGCCAAACAGAGTAAGCATGGTGAATCCTTTTGTCTTATCTTTGGTTAATTGCCCAAAAAATTAGAATAATAATGGGCGAATAAACATATAATATCATTTCATTCGCAGGGTAATCATACTTCCTGTTATTAAATTTACCTGCCAGGGTTTGCCATCAGCAATATGTACGAGTTTAAAGAAATACTAAGGGTGATAATTAATAATGTGAAAATGATGTCATTTACGAGCCTGCCCAGCTTGTTAAATAAACAAAAATTTCACCTGATGGCAAAAAATCATCTTATTAGCTACTTCAAAGATACGTTCTGACTACACCTTGATGACGCTACAGGCCGGGGTACATCAGGGTTTGAACTAAATGTTTCCGAATATTGCTATCGCTCACATTAAATAGCCAAATTCTGGAGCATAGTTATTTCGTCAATGCAAATACTATGAGAGACCAATCAAAGCAATTGGTTGAAATATCTTCACAGCGATGTCGGATTCTCGTAGAATAAGCACAATAATAAGAGAGGTAGTTATGATTGAACATGAACTGGGGAACTGGAAAGACTTTATCGAAGGCATGCTTCGTAAATAATTCCAGAAGAATCATAAAAGCAGTGATTGCTTAAAACGATAAAAGTGTGAAATTAATCACGCAATAAAAGGCGACCTTAACAGGCCGCCTTTTTGTTTGCTCATTATTCCTGACGTTCTTTCAGCGGGAAGCGCCGTCTGACCAGCACAAAGAACAGAGGAACAAAAAAGATTGCCAGCACGGTTGCTGAAATCATCCCGCCCATTACCCCGGTACCCACCGCATGTTGGCTACCGGAGCCTGCGCCGGTACTGGTTGCCATCGGCAAAACGCCAAAGACAAAGGCAAGAGAGGTCATCAGAATCGGGCGCAGACGCTGACGGCAGGCGTGCAGTGTGGCCGACAGCAGATCCTGGCCTTTCTGGTTCATTTCGTTGGCGAACTCGACAATCAGGATGGCGTTCTTCGCCGATAGCCCGATAACCGTCAGCAGACCTACCTGGAAGTAGACGTCATTTTCCAGCCCGCGCATCCAGGTGGCGAGCAGCGCGCCAATCACCCCGAGCGGTACGACCAGCATCACCGAGAACGGCACTGACCAGCTTTCATATAGCGCGGCCAGGCAGAGGAACACCACCAGCAGAGAAATCGCATAAAGCGCCGGTGCCTGTGAGCCTGATAAGCGCTCCTGATAGGACATGGCCGTCCACTCCAGACCGAAACCGCCGGGAATCTGGCTAACCAGTTTTTCCATGGTATCCATGGCGGTACCGGTACTGATACCCGGTGCCGCTTCACCGACAATCTCTACTGCTGCATAGCCGTTATAACGTTCCAGACGCGGGGAGCCGGTTTCCCAGTGCGAGGTGGCAAAGGCGGAGAAGGGCACCATACCGCCGCTGCTATTACGCACATACCAAAGATTAATGTCGCTCGGCAGCATACGGTATTTTGCCGCTGACTGAACGTAGACTTTCTTCACGCGGCCGCGATCCATAAAGTCATTCACATAACTCGAACCCCAGGCGGTTTGCAGCGTGTCGTTGATATCATCAATTGAGACCCCCAGCGCCTGAGCTTTACGCTGATCGATATCGACCTGTAATTGCGGGCTGTCATCGAGGCCGTTGTGACGCACGCGCGTCAGCATCTTATTGCTGTCGGTCATTTGAATCAGTTTGTCGCGCGCCGCCATCAGCGCGTCGTGCCCGGCCCCCGCGTGATCCTGTAATTCCATATCGAAACCGGCGGAGCTGCCCAGGCCACTGATTGCCGGCGGACTGCTGGCAATAACGCGGGCTTCATTGATTTGGCGAAACGCTTTGGTGGCACGCTCAATGATGGCAAAGGAACTGCCGGTTTTCGGATCGCGTTCGCCCCAGTCTTTCAGACGCACAAACATACGTGCGACGTTCTGGCCGTTCCCGCCGGGGCCGGAACCAACGGTGGCGAAGACGGACGCGACATTGTTTTTCTCGTTTTTGAAGAAGTAATCTTCAACCTTTTGCACCACTTTCAGCGTCTGCTGCTGCGTCGCGCCGCTCGGCAGTTGTACCGATGCCAGAAACATCCCGCGATCTTCAAGCGGTAAAAAAGACGTTGGCAGGCGCAGGAATAAAAACACCATGCCGCCCAGCAACAAAACGTAGAGCAGGATCCAGCGCAGGCTGCGGTGCAGAATTTTCGCCACGCCATTTTCGTAACGGTCGGCGTTGCGGTTAAACATGCGGTTAAACGCGCCGAAGAAACCTCTTTCCCCGTGGTGCTCGCCTTTATGCAGAGGTTTAAGCAGCGTGGCGCACAGGGCTGGTGTGAGGATCATCGCCACCAGCACGGATAACACCATAGCGGAAACGATAGTGATGGAGAACTGACGATAAATCGCCCCGGTGGTACCGCCAAAAAACGCCATCGGGACAAATACCGCCGAAAGCACCATCGCGATACCCACCAGCGCACCCTGGATTTGCGCCATCGATTTTCGCGTCGCTTCTCTGGGCGAAAGACCTTCCTCGCTCATGATACGTTCGACGTTTTCCACCACGACAATCGCGTCGTCCACCAAAAGGCCGATGGCGAGGACCATCGCAAACATGGTGAGGGTGTTGATGCTATAGCCAAAGGCGTAGAGAACGGCGAAGGTCCCCATTAACACCACCGGCACGGCAATCGTCGGGATGAGCGTTGCGCGGAAATTCTGCAAAAAGAGATACATCACGAGGAAGACCAGCGCGATAGCTTCCAGCAGCGTTTTCACCACATCGATAATGGATTCTTTAACGAAAGAGGTTGTCTCGTAGGCGACCCGATATTCCAGGCCATGCGGAAAATATTGCGACAGCTCATCCAGGCGTTTTAGCACTAATTCCGAGGTCGCCATCTCATTCGCACCGGAGGCAAGTTTAATCCCAAGCCCGGAGGCGGCAAGCCCGTTAAAGCGGCTCAGGAAGTCATATTTCTCAGCACCCAGTTCAACCTCGGCGACATCGCCAAGGCGCACTTCGGAACCATCCTGATTAACGCGCAACGTGATATTTCGAAACTGCTGCGGTGTCTGGAGTAGCGATTGTGAGTTAATCGAGGCGTTCAGCGCCTGACGGTCTACCGAAGGTGAGCCGCCGAGCTGACCAACGGCGACCTGGGCGTTCTGGGATTTAATCGCGCTGGTCACATCGTCAGTGGTCATCTGGTAGCTGTTAAGCTTCGCCGGGTCGAGCCAGATACGCATAGCATACTGTGAACCGTAGGCATCGATATCGCCAACACCATTCACGCGGCTTATGGGATCCTGAATATTACTGGCGACATAGTCGGCGATATCTTGTTTATCCATCGAGCTGTCGGTAGAGACAAACGCCAGCGTCAGGATGTTGGTGTCACCGGTTTTTCTTACCGTTACCCCCTGGTTCTGAACGGCCTGGGGGAGTTTACGCAGAGCAGACTGTAACTGGTTTTGTACCTGCTGCACGGCCTCGTCGGGGTCCGTACCGGCGGTGAAACTGAGTGTAATCGTGGCCTGCCCGGCACTGCTGCTTTGTGATGACATGTACATCAGATTATCAAGGCCGGTCATGTTCTGCTCGATAACCTGCGTCACGGTATTTTCCAGCGTCTGGGCAGATGCGCCTGGGTAGTTGGCGGTAATACGGACATTAGGTGGGGCCAGATTAGGGTATTGCTCCACTGGCAGAGAAATAATGGCAAGGGTTCCGGTTAAACAGATCAGGATCGCCAGTACCCACGCAAAAATGGGGCGATCAATAAAAAAATTCGCCATCAGAAACAAGACCTCGTTGTTTTGCTGCGCATTGTTATTTTGACATTGCTGAAATCAATGAATGTGTGCTCAATGTAGCGGGAACAGATAAAGCAAACGTGGAGAAAAAAAGGAGATAATGTAAATTATCATGCTTTTTCAAGGCACAATTATGCTGTGTCTCCTTTATCCCTGTTTTGCTGCATCCGTTTCACAAATTCTTTTCTTTTCCTTACGTTTGCTGGCTTTTAAGCGTACGCGGCACCGGGAAACGCAGTTCGACTAATGTCCCACCGCCAGGCGGGCGCGCAAAGTTGAGCGTGCCGCCAAGACGGCTTGCTCGTTCGCGCATAATATTCAATCCGTAATGTCCCTGAGGTTCATCGGTCGTGCCGATGCCTTTTCCGTTATCGCGAATATAAACCGAATACTGATCGTCCGGGTCCGTAACGCAACTGACGGTGATGGTACTGGCGTCGGCATGTTTAATCGCGTTGATCACCGCCTCGCGCACTATCTGCAAGATGTTTACCTGCTGCTGTGCATCCAGCATAAGCGTTGGCAGGCGGCAATCCAGCTCGAGCTTCGCGGTCGTCTGGCTCTGGAGAAGCGCCATTGCTTCATTCAGAACGGCGGGCAGATCGCTTTGGGAAACCGTCAGGCGGAAGGTCGCCAGTAATTCCCGCAACTGACGCCAGGCATCGTTCAGGGCACGGGAAAAATCGGTGATGATGGTCTGGGCGGGTGCGTTGTCCTCGGGCACTGCCCGTTTGAGCAATGCCAGTTGAATACGCAGATAAGAAAGCACCTGGGCCAGCGAATCATGAAGTTCCATGGCGATGGTGGCGCGCTCTTCCATCAGAATCAGTTGCTGGTGCTGTTTTTGCGCCTGATTAAAATAGAACCCGCGCCCCATAATCGTGGCCACGCTTTGCAGTAATGGCGTGGAGGCCTGGGCATTGACGCTTTGCCAGCGTAATTCGCCAAAAACGCTCTCTTGCATGCTGACGGGTAACACGTTAACCGGAAGGTCTTCCTGCGCCTCACCGTGATGAATGGACCAGTGATCGCCCATTGTTAACTCCAGATAGCTTGCCGCTTCGTGCTCATAGACTATCTGCAGAATGTGGCGAAAACACATAACGTCGATCTGGCTGGTGTTGAGCGCCTGCGAACATTGATACAACACTTCGAGGCGACGGTGGGCTTCCTGCAGGTCATACGTCTTCTCTGCGACCTGGGCTTCGAGTGTGCGGTAGAGTTTGTGCAATTCACCAGACATTCGGTCAAACGTGGACGCCAGCAGCCCCAATTCGTTATCCAGATGGGTATTGAGTGACGGATAGGTAAAATGTCCTTGCTGAATCTCCTGGCTGGCCACCATCAGTTGCGCAAGGGGTTTGACGACCTGCTGGCGAATGCGCCGTAGCGTAAAAAAGACCAGCAGGAAAATCCCCATCGCGCCGATGAGCGAGATACCCAACACCAGCCACATTTTCCGTTCCGAATAGTGTTGTAGCGCCAGAACAAACTGGTCGATGTTATCGACATATTGCTGAATATTATGCTGATACCAGACCGTGTCGGCTGTGCCTAATCGGGCATCCATCTCCTGCCAGCTTTCCTGTAATTGCGCATAGCGCTGCCCAACAATTTCAGGTACATACCAGCGGTTTAACGTGCGTAAAACCGGTGAGTTAAGCGATTGCTGATAGATTTGGCGATGTGCATTTAATTCCGCGGAGCCGCGTTCCAGGTCATACCCCAGACGATAGCTTTGCATACGCAGAGAACCAGCGATATTAACGGCTTCCGCATCGCGCAAGCTGCTGGCAAGCGTCATTAGCGCCGCGCCCGTGGAGAGCAGCGAAAGCAAGACGATATAAAAAAAGGCTCTGGCAAGGCTGGATGAAACAGGTTGTTTTACAGTCACAACAGCAATTCCCGCTATCCAAGGGTGGCGGACGAAATGGCATCGCCGGACGGCTCATCAAATGAGACTAATTTTTATTTATGCCACGATAAATTGATCTGCAACATGCGCGTGACAATTAAGTAACGCTTCTGGGCAAATGTACATTGCCTGCGCTGAACAGCCCAGGTAAATACATTGTTCATATAAAAAATAAGGTTTATTAAACCAGAAAAGAAGACTGCCATGAATCGTTTTATTATGGCTAACAGCCAACAATGTATAGGGTGTCGCGCCTGTGAAGTGGCCTGTGTAATGGCACATAACCAGGAACAACACGTTTTAAGCCACGAACATTTTCATCCCCGAATTACGGTCGTAAAGAATAAACGCCAGCGCAGCGCGGTAACATGTCACCATTGTGAAGCCGCTCCTTGTGCCCGCAGTTGTCCGAACGGCGCAATTAGTCGTGTAAATGATTCAGTGCAAGTTAACCAGGATAAATGCATCGGTTGTAAATCCTGTGCGGTGGCGTGCCCCTTCGGCACCATGCAGATCCTTGTCACGCCGGTCGGCAATGGCATGGTAAAAGCCACGGCACACAAATGTGATCTCTGTGTCGATCGCGCTGAAGGCCCCGCCTGTGCGCAAAACTGCCCGGCAGACGCTATTCAGGTCGTGAGCCGTGATGATCTGGCAGACCTGGCGAAGGCGCGCCGTTTACGTGCGGCCAGCCAGGAAGCTCAACCGTGGCACAGTATGGCGGCGTTGGTCCCGGCATTTAACGATCGCAAGGTCAAACAGATGCTCAAAACGTCGCCGCGTGGAGAGCCCGACAAGCTGGCGCTGGCGGCCCGCAAAACCGGCTTTGCTGAAATCTATCTGCCGTTCCGCGCCGATCAGGCTCAGCGGGAAGCGGAGCGTTGCCTGAAATGCGGTGAGCACAGCGTCTGTGAATGGACCTGCCCGCTGCACAACCATATTCCCCAGTGGATTGAACGTGTAAAAGCCGGGGATATCACCGCAGCCGTTGAGTTATCGCACCAGACGAACTGCTTACCGGAAATCACCGGGCGCGTCTGCCCGCAGGATCGTCTGTGCGAGGGAGCGTGTACCGTTCGCGACGACTACGGCTCGGTCACTATCGGCAATATTGAGCGTTACATTTCCGACCAGGCGCTGGCAAAAGGGTGGCGGCCTGACCTTAAGCATGTGGCTGCGGTAGATAAACGCATTGCGATCATTGGCGCGGGGCCTGCCGGTCTGGCATGCGCCGACGTGCTGGCGCGCAACGGCGTGAGTACCACTGTGTTTGATCGTCACCCGGAAATAGGCGGCCTGCTGACTTTCGGTATTCCGGCCTTCAAACTGGATAAATCACTGCTTGCGCGCCGCCGGGAAATTTTCAGCGCGATGGGTATTCGCTTCGAACTGAATTGCGAAATTGGCCGGGATATTACCCTGGACACCTTGCTTGAAGAGTACGATGCCGTGTTTGTCGGCGTCGGTACGTACCGGTCGATGAAAGCGAATTTACCGAATGAAGATGCGCCAGGCGTCTATGACGCGCTGCCGTTCCTCATCGCCAACACCAAACAACTGATGGGGCTACCGGATTCTCCGGAAGAACCCTTTATCAACACCGCCGGGTTGAATGTGGTGGTGCTGGGTGGCGGTGATACGGCGATGGACTGTGTACGGACATCGCTGCGTCACGGGGCCAGCAAAGTGACCTGCGCCTATCGTCGCGATGAGGCCAATATGCCGGGCTCGAAAAAAGAGGTAAAAAACGCGAAGGAAGAGGGGGCTGAATTCGAGTTTAACGTCCAGCCGGTCAACCTGGAGCTGGATGAATCGGGCTGTGTCACGGGGGTTCGCCTGCTACGCACGCAGTTGGGTGAAGCGGATGCGAAAGGGCGTCGCCGTCCGGTACCAATAGAGGGCAGCGAGTTTGTGATGCCAGCAGATGCCGTCATCATGGCTTTTGGTTTCAATCCGCACTCCATGCCGTGGCTGGAAACGCACGGCGTGGAGGTTGATGACTGGGGCCGTATCGCGGCGAACGTCAACAGCGCATACCGTTATCAGACCAGCAACCCGAAAATCTTCGCCGGTGGCGATGCGGTTCGCGGTGCAGATTTGGTGGTGACAGCCATGGCGGAAGGCCGTCATGCTGCACAGGGGATGATGGACTGGCTGGGCGTTACAGCACCGAAAGGCCACTGATTACCCGTCGCGACAAAACAGACTTCGCAGCGTAATATGAGAGTGACCGTATTACGTTGTGGAGTCGGTATGTCGTTCAACATAGAAGTCATTAAAGATAAAGTCCTTTCAGATAACTATTTCATTCTTCGCAATATTACCTACGATTTGACCCGCAAAAATGGTGACGTGATTCGCCATAAACGCGAGGTTTATGACAGGGGAAATGGCGCCACTATTCTGCTGTATAACCCGGATAAAAAGAGCGTGGTCCTGATTCGCCAGTTCCGCGTCGCGACCTGGGTTAACGGTAACGAAGACGGTCGCCTGATTGAAACCTGCGCCGGTCTGCTGGACGACGATGAACCGGAAGTGTGCATTCGCAAAGAGGCCGTTGAAGAGACGGGATATGCAGTGAGTGAGGTTCGTAAGGTATTCGAGCTTTATATGTCCCCCGGTGGCGTCACCGAAATCGTCCATTTCTTTATCGCCCGCTATGACGACAGCATCCGGGCAAATAATGGCGGCGGTGTTGAAGATGAAGACATTGAAGTGCTGGAACTCCCCTTTGCGCAGGCCCTTGAGATGATGAAAAGCGGCGAGATACGCGACGGCAAGGCGGTGATTTTACTGCAATATTTGCAATCATCAGGTCTAATTGATTGATTTTACTAGGGTTAAAAAATAAATTTTAGATAAAGCTATCCGACAAATCCGATTGAGCGGCAGGCGCGGGAACACGAAGATACGCGGGTTGTGTGTTGCGATTCTCTTCCGGGGCTGTTTTATTCATGCGTTACCGCGTTTTGCTTGCTTTCATTCTGGGTGTGTGCCCGACGTCCTTCCTGTGGGCTGCACCCGCGCAGCAGGCTTTTTCCGACTGGCAAGTAACCTGTAATAATCAAAATTTTTGCGTGGCACGAAATACGGGTGAGCACCATGGCCTCGTCATGACTCTGGGACGCAGTGCCGGGGCGCAGACCAGTGCTGCTTTGCGCATCGATCTGGGCGGCAAAGAACTTCCCCCCTTAAAAGAGGCGCCCATTGCGCCACGCCTGCGCCTGGACGACAAACCGCTCGGGCTGGTCGGTCAACGCTGGCAAATCACTCCCTGGCATTTAATGACCGATAACGCACAGACCATTACGGATTTTTTGCAAACTATTCAGGAAGCCCAGGCGATCACTTTGCAAGACGGGAAGGGGACGATTTCCCTGGTTGGCCTAAAAGCGGCATTGCTGTTTATTGATGCCCAGCAAAAACGCGTCGGTAGCGAAACGGCGTGGATCAAAAAAGGGGACGATCCACCGCTGAGTGTACCGCCGGCCCCGGCCCTTAAAGAAGTCGCGCTGACTGACGCCAGCCCCTCACCGTTAACGCAGCAAGAACTCAATGACTTACTGGATTATGGCAACTGGCGGATGAATAACAGCCAGTGCTCGCTTGACCCCATGCGCCGGGAGGTCCGGGTCACGGCGTTAACGGATGATAAAGCCCTGTTGATTATTGACTGCGAAGCAGGCGCGTACAACACGGTGGATTTAGCCTGGATGGTCTCGCGGGAAAAACCGTTCTCTTCACGCCCGCTACGCTTACACCTGCCATTTACCCCTTCGCGCGGCACCAACGAACTGGAATTGATGAACGCCAGGTTTGATGAGAAAACCCGCGAGTTGACGACGCTTGCCAAAGGTCGTGGGTTAGCGGATTGCGGCGTAATGACACGTTGGCGTTTTGATGGTCAGCGCTTTCGCCTGACGCGTTACGCCGAAGAGCCTGAATGTGATAACTGGCATGGACCAGATGCCTGGCCCACCCTGTGGATCACGCGTTAAAAAAGCAAAACGCCAACAAACGTTGGCGTTTTTAGTGTTTGCACCCTCAGCCCGTGGGCTGAGTAATGAATGACCCTCAGAGCCGCATTTTCCCCCTCACCCAGGCCCTCTCCCTCAAGGGAGAGGGGACCGTTCGTGCTCGCATTTTTGGTGGGGATCCCTCACCTCCGCGGGTGAGGGCATCAGGCGCTTACAGCAGGCGCTTTGCCTTTTCGACAATATTCTCGACGGTGAAGCCGAAGTACGGGAAGAGCTTATCCGCAGGCGCGGATTCGCCGTAGCCAGTCATACCGACAATCGCGCCTTTCAGCCCGACATATTTGTACCAGTAGTCGGCAATACCGGCTTCAACGGCAACGCGGGCGCTGACATCCGAAGGCAGGACCGACTCGCGGTATTGCTCATCCTGAGCATCAAAAATATCGGTTGAAGGCAGCGATACCACGCGGACTTTATGCCCCTCCTGAGTCAGTTTTTCCGCCGCTTTTACCGTGATTTCAACCTCAGAGCCGGTGGCGATCAGGATGATATCCGGCTTACCATCGGCATCTTTCAGGATATAACCGCCTTTGGCGATTGCTTTAACCTGCTCCGGTGTCCTGTCCATTTGCGCCAGGTTTTGTCGGGACAGAATTAAGGCCGTCGGGCCGGTGTGGCGTTCCACCGCCAGCTTCCAGCCAACCGCAGCTTCGACCTGATCGCAGGGGCGCCAGGTACTGAAATTCGGTGTCAGGCGCAGGCTGGCCAGTTGCTCCACCGCCTGGTGAGTTGGACCATCCTCCCCCAGACCGATAGAGTCATGGGTATAGACCATGATTTGTCGGGCTTTCATCAGCGCCGCCATACGTGCCGCGTTGCGCGCATACTCCACAAACATCAGGAAGGTGGCGGTGTACGGCACAAAGCCGCCGTGATGGGCGATGCCATTGGCGATGGCGGTCATCCCGAATTCACGCACGCCGTAGTGGATGTAATTCCCGGCTGGATCTTCTTTTAATGAGTGGGAGCCCGACCAGATCGTCAGGTTACTGGGGGCAAGGTCGGCGGAACCACCGAGCAGTTCCGGCAGGACCGGACCAATCGTATTCAGGGCATTTTGTGACGCTTTGCGGGTGGCAATTTTTGCCGGTTCCGCCTGCAGTTTCTCAATATACGCCTGGGTGGTTTGTTCCCAGTTTTCGGGCAGACCACCGCTCAGGCGACGTTTAAATTCCGCAGCCAGGTCCGGGTATGCCTTTTCATAGGCCGCAAATTTCTCCTTCCATGCCTGCTGCGCTTTCTCGCCGCTTTCGCGCGCGTCCCATGCTTTATAGATCTCTTTTGGGATCTCAAAAGCCGGGTATTTCCAGCCCAGTTTCTGACGGGTTAAGGCGACTTCTTCTTCCCCAAGTGCAGCGCCATGGGACTCTTCTTTCCCGGCCTTATTGGGGGAGCCGAAACCAATGACCGTGCGACAGATAATCAGTGACGGTTTATCTTTAACGCTTTGCGCTTCCAGAATGGCCTTTTTCACCGCCTCGGGATCGTGGCCGTCGATTTCATGTACCACATGCCAGTGGTAGGCCTCGAAACGTTTGGCCGTATCGTCGGTAAACCAGCCTTCAGTTTCGCCATCAATTGAGATGCCGTTGTGATCGTAAAAGCCGATCAGTTTGCCGAGCCCCAGTGTGCCCGCCAGCGAACTGACTTCATGCGAGATCCCCTCCATCAGACAGCCATCGCCCATAAACACATAGGTGTAGTGGTCGACAATCTCATGATCAGGGCGGTTGAACTGTGCGGCGAGCGTCCGTTCGGCAATCGCCAGCCCGACAGCGTTCGCCAGCCCCTGCCCAAGTGGACCGGTGGTGGTTTCGACGCCTGGCGTATAGCCAATCTCCGGGTGACCCGGGGTTTTCGAATGTAGCTGGCGGAAGTTTTTTAACTCATCCAGCGACAGGTCATAACCGCTTAAGTGCAGCAGGCTATAGAGCAGCATGGAGGCGTGTCCGTTAGACAGAATAAAGCGGTCACGGTCGTACCAGGTCGGGTCTGTCGGATTATGTTTTAAGAAGTCGTTCCACAGGACTTCGGCAATATCCGCCATCCCCATCGGGGCGCCAGGGTGGCCGGAATTCGCTTTTTGTACCGCATCCATACTCAGGGCGCGAATCGCATTGGCGAGCTCTTTACGAGACATAACTCTCTCCTTGCTAAGGGTTAAAATTTGGCGGCGATCAGATCTTCGAGTTTGCGCTGGTCAACGGCGAACTGGCGGATACCGTCCGACAGTTTCTCCACCGCCATTGCGTCCTGATTGTGCTCCCAGCGGAACTGCGCTTCGGTCAGAGGTTCAGGGCGCGGGAAGGTTTGCGACGGCGGAACCAGTTTGCGTTCAACAACGCCTTCCTCGCCGTGCAGGGCTTTGAGCAGGTCGGGCGAAATAGTCAGTCTGTCGCAGCCTGCCAGCGCCAGGACCTGTTCCGTACGACGGAAGCTTGCGCCCATGACGATGGTCTCGTAGCGATGCTGTTTAAAATAATCGTAGATATTCCGCACGGATTTCACGCCGGGGTCTTCATCCACCACGTACGGGTCCATGGGTTTACGTTGCTGATACCAGTCGTAGATACGTCCAACGAATGGAGAGATTAAAAATACCCCGGCTTCGGCACAGGCACGCGCCTGGGCGAAGGAGAACAACAGCGTCAGGTTGCACTTGATCCCCTCTTTTTCGAGGATTTCCGCCGCGCGGATCCCTTCCCAGGTTGAAGCCAGTTTGATCAGGATGCGTGATTTATCGATGCCTAACTCCTCATAGAGCTGCACCAGCTTGCGGGCTTTGGCGACGCTTTTTTCTTTATCGTAGGAGAGGCGGGCATCCACTTCGGTTGAAACACGTCCGGGGATACTTTTCAGAATTTCTTGACCGAAATTTACCGCCAGCTTGTCGCAGGCTTCTGCTACCTGCTGCTCCTGGGTTTTGCCGTGGCTTTTGCCATAGACAATTGCGTCTTCAATCAAGTGCTTAAAGTGGTCCAGCGCGGCTGCTTTCAGTAGTAGCGAGGGGTTGGTGGTTGCGTCTTCTGGTTGATAATGTCGAATGGACTCAATATCGCCGCTATCGGCTACCACGGTAGTGAACTGTTTGATGCCGTCTAAATAATTCATAGAAAAATACTCCTTAAAAAGCAAGGTGTTATAAGAATGATTTCGAGAGTGTTGTTATCGGAATCGTGTTGTGCATAACAAAAAAGCATAGCAGACGGGGAGTGTCTTGCTTTCAACGGGTTGTAACATTGGTGTTATGAATTGATAGCAATTTTTGTTATGGGTTGGTCAGAGTTTGGTTGTGTTCAAAGTTTGCGGGCGTGGCTGGGGGCATACTATGCGGCGCATCAGGACGGTTATCACGCTTCAATTATCTGAAAGATACGCGTTAAGGAACAGCAAATGGACGACCAACTCAAACAAAGTGCCCTCGATTTCCACGAGTTCCCGCATCCTGGGAAAATTCAGGTGTCTCCAACGAAGCCCCTGGCCACACAGCGCGATCTGGCGCTGGCTTACTCGCCGGGTGTTGCGGCTCCGTGTCTTGAAATCGAGAAAGATCCACTGGCAGCTTACAAGTATACGGCGCGTGGCAACCTGGTTGCCGTCGTCTCAAACGGTACCGCCGTGCTTGGGCTGGGTAACATTGGCGCCCTCGCCGGGAAGCCGGTGATGGAAGGCAAGGGCGTTCTGTTTAAGAAATTCGCCGGCATTGATGTATTTGATATCGAAGTCGACGAGCATGATCCGGACAAGCTGATCGATGTGGTGGCGGCGCTGGAGCCGACCTTCGGTGGCATCAATCTGGAAGATATCAAAGCGCCAGAGTGCTTCTATATTGAGGCAAAACTGCGCGAACGCATGAACATTCCCGTTTTTCACGATGACCAGCACGGGACGGCCATCATCAGTACCGCAGCCATTCTGAACGGCCTGCGCGTGGTAGAGAAAAATCTGTCTGACGTGCGTATGGTGGTCTCCGGAGCAGGGGCGGCGGCAATCGCCTGTATGAACCTGCTGGTGGCGCTGGGCATGCAGAAACACAACATTGTGGTATGCGACTCCAAAGGGGTTATCTACAAAGGCCGTGAAGCCAACATGGCGGAAACCAAAGCGGCTTATGCCGTGGAGGATGATGGCAAACGTACGCTGGCAGATGTGGTTGACGGCGCGGATATTTTCCTCGGCTGTTCCGGTCCGAAAGTGCTGACGCCGGAGATGGTCAAAAAAATGGCGCGTCAGCCGCTGATTCTGGCGCTGGCAAACCCGGAACCGGAAATTCTGCCGCCGCTGGCGAAAGAGGTTCGCCCGGATGCGATCATCTGTACTGGCCGTTCCGATTACCCTAACCAGGTCAACAACGTACTCTGCTTCCCGTTTATCTTCCGTGGTGCGCTGGATGTGGGTGCGACGGCGATTAACGAAGAGATGAAGCTGGCGGCGGTACATGCGATTGCCGAGCTGGCGCATGCCGAGCAGAGTGAGGTGGTGGCCTCTGCCTATGGCGACCAGGATCTGAGCTTTGGCCCGGATTATCTGATCCCGAAACCGTTCGATCCGCGTTTGATTGTGAAGATTGCCCCCGCGGTGGCAAAAGCGGCGATGGATTCCGGCGTCGCAACCCGTCCGATCGCTGATTTTGACGCCTATGTCGATAAGCTCACCGAGTTTGTCTACAAAACAAACCTGTTTATGAAGCCTATCTTCTCGCAGGCACGTAAACAGCCAAAACGCGTTGTATTGACCGAAGGGGAAGAGCCGCGCGTGCTGCATGCGACGCAGGAGCTGATCACTCTGGGGCTGGCGAAGCCGATTCTGGTGGGCCGTCCGGGCGTGATCGAAATGCGTATCCAAAAACTGGGGCTGCAAATTCGACCCAACGTTGACTTTGAGATCGTCAACAATGAATCGGATCCTCGCTTCAAAGAGTACTGGACCGAGTATTACAGCATCATGAAACGGCGCGGTATCTCTCAAGAACAGGCGCAGCGTGCGGTGATTAGCGATACCACGGTGATTGGCGCGATCATGGTTCACCGCGGTGAAGCGGATGCAATGATCTGCGGCACCATCGGTGATTATCATGAACACTTTAGCGTTGTGCAGGAGATCTTCGGCTATCGCGAAGGCGTGCATGCGGCCGGGGCGATGAACGCGTTGTTGCTGCCCAGCGGGAACACCTTTATCGCCGATACCTATGTGAATGAGAACCCCAGCGCTGAACAACTGGCGGAGATTACCTTGCTGGCGGCAGAAACTGTGCGCCGTTTTGGTATCGAGCCGAGAGTGGCGCTGTTATCCCATTCGCAGTTTGGTTCCTCGAAATCGCTGGCTGCGCTGAAAATGCGTGAAACGCTGGAGCTGGTGCGCGAGCGTGCACCCGAGCTGATGATTGACGGGGAGATGCACGGGGACGCCGCGCTGGTGGAGAGTATCCGCCATGAACGTATGCCGGACAGTCCGCTGAAAGGCTCGGCGAATATCCTGATTATGCCAAACGTTGAGGCTGCCCGTATTAGTTACAACTTACTACGGGTATCGAGTTCCGAGGGGGTGACGGTGGGGCCGGTGCTCATGGGCGTATCGAAGCCGGTGCATGTCCTGACGCCTATCGCCTCCGTAAGGCGTATCGTTAACATGGTGGCGCTGGCGGTGGTAGAGGCGCAGACACAGCCGCTGTAAGCTGGTTGTCGGGATTTCCCGGATGCGGCGGCGGCTGCTTTGTCCGGGCTACGACCGGTTTTCTCCCCCTCCCCCGGGGAGAGGGTTGGGGTGAGGGGAATATGCGGCTCTGGAGGAGGGTTCCGTTCACCTTATGTTCATGGCGAAATGTCACCTTCGGACACGTGAACGGGTAAAGGGGAACACCGCGTTCCCCTTTACAATCCCCGCGGCCCCGCAAAGAAATCGGTGCTTCGCACTGCGTTCGCCTCCCGCCCCGCTGCCTGCGGTCGGTTTGACTCGACGTCCTGTCTCGACAAACCTCAGTCCGCCATCCCTGGCGGCCTGCCCTTGTCATCGGGTCTTCGTCTCACCGATTTCAGCGGGGACTCAACCCCCTCGCTGCACGCTCTGCGCCAGGGGGGGCACATAGATGTCGCTGTGGTTGTCATGCGGGAAAACGAATCAGCCGTGGCTAAAAAGGTTGAAGACGTTCACAGTATCTACGCGGTAATCCAGTCCCGAGGTTTTATAAACGCACTTAAGGCAGCTTCCGGGCTGCCTTCTTCTGGCTGGTAGTTGTATTCCCAACGCACCAGTGGCGGCATCGACATTAAAATCGACTCTGTACGCCCGCCAGTTTGCAGGCCAAACAGCGTGCCGCGATCCCACACCAGATTAAACTCCACGTAACGTCCGCGACGATAGAGCTGAAACTCACGCTCACGCTCGCCCCATGGCATCCCCTTACGCCGCTCGACAATTGGCAGAAAGGCATCGGTATAACCTTTGCCCACGGCCTGCATAAAAGCGAAGCAGGTGTCAAAATCCGGTGTGTTCAAATCGTCGAAAAACAGTCCGCCAATCCCGCGCTGCTCGTTCCGGTGCTTAAGATAGAAATAGTCATCGCACCACTTTTTATAGCGCGGATAGACCTCTTCCCCGAACGGCTGGCACAGGTCATGTGCCGTCTGGTGCCAGTGAATGGCATCTTCCTCGAAACCGTAGAATGGCGTCATATCAAAGCCGCCGCCAAACCACCAGACCGGGTCGGCGCCGGGTTTTTCAGCAATAAAAAAGCGCACATTGGCATGGCTGGTTGGCACATACGGGTTGCGCGGATGCACCACCAGTGAAACCCCCATGGCTTCGAAACTGCGCCCGACCAGCTCAGGGCGATGCGCTGTTGCCGAAGCGGGCATTGCACTACCGGTGACATGAGAAAAGTTAACCCCCGCCTGCTCGAAAATCGCGCCATCACGCAAGACCCGGCTGCGACCGCCGCCGCCGGCATCGCGCTGCCAGTTATCTTCAATGAAAGCGGTGCCATCCAGCGCGGAAAGCTGTTGGCAAATGTCGTCCTGCAGTGACAGCAGAAAGGATTTTACATCGTGGGTATCCGGTATGGTCATCAGCGTTTCTTCGAATGGGCCTTGTGATTATCGAACCAGTTAAAATAACTGATAATACCGTCAGCAATCGCGTTGGCTATCTTTTGGCGAAATGCGGTGGTGCCAAGCAGCTTCTCTTCCTGCGGGTTGGTGATAAACGACGTTTCCACCAGTACCGAAGGGATTGACGGCGATTTCAGCACCACGAACGCCGCTTGTTCCGTATTCCGGCTGTGCAGGCGGTGCACCGGTTTAATCTGGCGCAGAATATGTGAGCCGAGCGTCAGGCTATTTTTGATGGTATCGGTCTGAACGAGATCAAACAGCACCTGCTGTAGCAAATGATCTTTATCTTTCGCTTTCTTACCCGCGAGATCATCGGCGGCGTTCTCGCGATCGGAGAGGTACTTCGCCATGGCGCTACTGGCCCCACGGTTGGACAACGCAAAGACCGATGCCCCTGCCGCGCTGGGATTGGTAAAACCGTCAGCATGAATGGACATAAACAGATCGGCTCCGTGCTGATGGGCAATCTCCACGCGGTCATAAAGCGGGATAAAGGTATCGCCGGTGCGCGTTAAGCGCGCGTCAATGCCCCGGTTACGCAGAATGGTGCGGACAATTTTGGCAATCGCCAGCACAACATGTTTCTCTTTCGAACCGTTGCCGCCTATTGCGCCGGTATCAATGCCGCCGTGGCCTGGATCCAGCATCACGATACGCCGTGAACCGGCTTTCTTTGCTTTCGGCTGGCTATGCCCATTGCTGGTTTTAAGGGATGAATCGTCTTTTGCGATGGCCCGCGACATGCCTGAGAGCGTTAAAGCGGCAAGGCCGGCTTTCAGAACCTGACGACGCGAGGTGAATATTTTTAAGGGTTTGAAAGTGCTCATACAGCCTGTTCTTTTTATCCGTAGTCCCTGGAGTTATATCGTATTGGGTTTGCCGTTACGACAGTCCTTACTAAGAAATGTTTTACTTTTCATTTCAATACGTGACAGAGTGACATTATGCCATTTTCCTGCTGCGATTTCGCCGCATATTGGCTACGGCGGCTGGTCGCGCGATAATCTCTCTTTGACCGTAAAAAAGGGCAGGTAACACCATGGAAATACGTGTTTTTCGCCAGGAAGACTTCGAAGAAGTGATCACCCTGTGGGAGCGCTGCGAACTGCTGCGCCCGTGGAACGATCCGGAAATGGACATCGAACGTAAGATTAATCACGACGTCAGCCTGTTCCTGGTCGCCGAGGTCAACGGTGAAGTCGTCGGCACCGTGATGGGGGGCTATGACGGACACCGTGGTTCAGCCTACTACCTGGGGGTTCATCCGGAATTTCGTGGTCGTGGTATTGCCAACGCGTTATTAAGCCGCCTGGAGAAAAAGCTGATTGCTCGCGGCTGTCCCAAAATCAACATCATGGTACGTGAAGACAATGACGTGGTTTTGGGAATGTATGAACGCCTGGGCTATGAGCATTCAGACTCGCTAAGTTTAGGTAAGCGCCTGATAGAAGATGAAGAATATTGAGTTAACGCCTGCTGATTTTGACAGCCATGGCCGTTTGCGGCTGCCGTTTTTATTCTGGTGTGTATTGTTATTACAGGCGCGAACCTGGGTTTTATTTGTGATTGCGGCAGCGTCGCGGGGGCAGGGCGATGCGCTGTTGACCTTGTTTTATCCCGATCATGATACTTTCTGGCTGGGCCTGTTGCCCGGTGTCCCGGCCGTTTTCACGTTTTTACTGAGTGGCCGCAGGCACCTCTTGCCGCGTCTCTGGCGTCTGATGCGTCTGTTGCTGATTCTCGCGCAGGCCACGTTATTACTCTGGCAGCCGCTGCTGTGGTTGTATGGAGAGGCTATCACTGGCGTGGGGCTGGGGCTTGTCGTGGCTGATATCATAGCGCTGGTGTGGCTGCTGAGTAATCCGCGCTGTCAGGCCTGTTTTCACCCGGATCATCATTAACGGGCACTTTTTACTGTTCCGGCACTCCAATAGCCGTCAAGTTAACAAGAAAGGATGTAAAGATGAAATCCCTGCGTATAAGCGTCTGCGCGCTG
Organism: Phytobacter sp. SCO41; assembly: GCF_003073275.1. Taxonomy (NCBI): domain Bacteria; kingdom Pseudomonadati; phylum Pseudomonadota; class Gammaproteobacteria; order Enterobacterales; family Enterobacteriaceae; genus Phytobacter; species Phytobacter sp. SCO41. The sequence goes on from NZ_CP027225.1 coordinate 1,496,218, forward strand.
GCACTGGCACTGTCCGGTTGTTCAACGCTCTCTTCGGTCAACTGGTCTGCAGCCTTGCCCTGGAACTGGTTTGGCTCATCCATCGAGGTGAGTGAACAGGGCGTCGGGGGGATCGCAGCGACTACTGCGCTTGATGAAAAAGCGATCAACGATGCGCTGAACGGCAATTATCACCTGCGCAGCGGGATGAAAACCGAGAAAGGCAAAATCGTCCGTTACTTTGAGGCATTGAAAGATGACAAAGTGGCGCTGGTGGTGAACGGCGAGAACGGTACCGTAAGCCAGGTGGATGTCCTCGACAGCAGCATTGAAACGGCTAATGGGGTTAAAACCGGCACCGCGTTTAGTGGGCTTTACGATAAAGCATTTGGTAACTGTGTTGCCGCAACGGGTGACGATGCCAAAGGCGTTGAGTGTAAGGCACCGGGCAGTGCGCATATTAGCTATGTGTTCACCGGCAACTGGAATGGGCCAGAAGGGTTAATGCCGTCTGACGATGCGCTCAAGGCCTGGACATTGCACAAAATTATCTGGCGCCGCTAATTTGATCCTACGCGCCGCGTCCTGAACAAAAAACGGGTACAATACGCCCATCAATGCCACGGTTGCGTGGCATCTTTTTTTCAGGAGGAATGATGTCTCAGGTTCAGAGCGGCATATTGCCAGAACATTGCCGTGCGGCGATTTGGATTGAAGCGAATGTAGTGGGTGACAAAAACGCCCTGCGTGAAGGCTGCCGGGTGTTTATCGACAAACTGGCGACCCTGCAGGCGAAATTCCCCGATGCGGCTCTCGGCGCAGTTGTTGCCTTTGGGCATGATATCTGGCGTGAGCTGAGCGGCGGCGAAGGCGCGCAAGAGCTTAAGAATTTTACACCGCTGGGTAAAGGTCTGGCGCCTGCCACACAGTTCGACGTGCTTATCCATATCCTCTCTGTGCGTCACGACGTCAATTTCTCCGTCGCGCAGGCGGCGCTGGCCGCGTTTGGCGACACCCTTGACGTGAAAGAAGAGACTCACGGTTTCCGCTGGGTTGAAGACCGCGATCTGAGTGGCTTCGTTGATGGGACTGAAAACCCGGCCGGCGATGCAATTCGTCGCGATGTCGCCGTCATCAAAGACGGTGTGGATGCAGGCGGCAGCTATGTGCTGGTACAGCGCTGGGAACACAACCTCAAACAGCTTAATCGCATGAGCGTGGGCGATCAGGAGATGATGATTGGCCGCACCAAAGAGGCGAACGAAGAGATTGATGGTGATGATCGTCCGGTTACTTCGCATCTGACCCGCGTCGATTTAAAAGAAGACGGCAAGGGTTTGAAAATTGTACGTCAGAGCCTGCCATACGGCACTGCCAGTGGAACGCATGGCCTCTATTTCTGTGCCTACTGCGCGCGCTTATATAACATTGAGCAGCAGTTACTGAGTATGTTTGGCGACGCTGACGGTAAACGTGATGCGATGTTGCGCTTCACCAAACCGGTAACCGGCGGCTACTACTTCGCCCCTTCTGTAGAACGTTTGCTGTCGCTGTAATTTCTTCACCTTCCCTCTGTTGCTCACCGGAATGCGGGTAGCATGGGGGGAGGGCAATCTACCCCGCATTGCTTATTCCCTTTTCAACTTCCAAAGCACCAAACGGTATATAAAACCGTTACTGGTTTCATACGCGTTATAAATAAACTGATGCTTGTATCGTCATCATCTTATAAGGGTGCGCAATGGCCGTTAACTTACTGAAAAAAGGATATCTGACGCTGGCAGCGATGACCTTACTGGTCTCCCAGGCGCAGGCAACGGAGTTGTTAAACAGTTCCTATGATGTCTCTCGCGAGCTGTTTGCCGCCCTCAATACCCCGTTTGAGCAGCAATGGGCGAAGGATAACGCGGGCGACACGCTGACGATTAAACAGTCTCACGCGGGTTCCTCTAAGCAGGCGCTGGCCATTTTACAGGGCCTGAAAGCCGACGTCGTCACCTACAATCAGGTAACTGACGTGCAGATCCTGCATGACAAAGGCAACCTGATCCCGGCGGACTGGCAGAGCCGTTTGCCGAACAATAGCTCACCGTTTTACTCCACCATGGGTTTCCTGGTGCGCAAGGGCAACCCGAAAAACATCCACGACTGGAGCGATCTGGTGCGTCCGGATGTGAAGCTGATTTTCCCGAACCCGAAAACGTCCGGTAACGCCCGCTATACCTATTTAGGCGCCTGGGGCGCGGCGGACAAGGCGGACGGCGGCGATAAAGCCAAAACTGAACAGTTCATGACCCAGTTTCTGAAAAACGTCGAAGTGTTTGATACCGGCGGTCGTGGCGCGACCACCACCTTTGCCGAACGTGGCCTGGGTGATGTGCTGATAAGCTTTGAATCGGAAGTAAACAACATTCGTAAGCAATATGAAGATCAGGGCTTTGAGGTTGTGATTCCGAAGACCAACATTCTGGCGGAATTCCCGGTGGCGTGGGTCGACAAAAACGTCGAAGCGAATGGTACTGAGAAGGCCGCGAAAGCCTACCTTAACTATCTTTACAGTCCGCAGGCACAGACTATTATCACGGACTTCTACTACCGCGTGAATAACCCGCAGGTGATGGACAAACTGAAAGATAAATTCCCGCAGACTGAGCTATTCCGCGTGGAAGACAAATTTGGCAGTTGGCCTGATGTGATGAAAACACATTTCGCCAGCGGCGGTGAGTTAGACAAACTGTTGGCGGCGGGGCGTAAGTAATGTTTGCAGTCTCCTCCAGACGTGTGCTGCCCGGTTTTACCTTAAGTCTCGGGACCAGCCTGCTGTTCGTCTGTCTGATTTTGCTGTTGCCCTTAAGCGCGCTGGTGATGCAACTGGCGCAAATGAGCTGGTCGCAGTACTGGGAGGTCGTCTCTAATCCGCAGGTGGTGGCCGCCTACAAAGTGACGCTCCTGTCGGCATTCGTGGCATCGCTTTTTAACGGCGTGTTTGGCCTGCTGATGGCATGGATCTTGACCCGTTACCGCTTTCCGGGACGCACGCTGCTGGATGCGCTGATGGACTTACCGTTCGCGTTGCCCACGGCCGTTGCGGGCCTGACGCTGGCTTCGCTGTTTTCAGTCAATGGCTTTTACGGCGAGTGGCTGGCGAAGTTCGATATCAAAGTGACCTATACCTGGCTCGGTATCGCGGTGGCGATGTCTTTCACCAGCATCCCTTTTGTGGTGCGTACCGTCCAGCCCGTTCTGGAAGAGCTGGGTCCGGAGTACGAAGAGGCGGCTGAAACGCTCGGGGCAACGCGTTGGCAGAGTTTTAGCAAGGTCGTGTTGCCGGAGCTTTCCCCTGCGCTGTTAGCGGGCGTGGCGCTCTCTTTTACCCGTAGCCTTGGTGAATTTGGCGCGGTGATTTTTATCGCCGGGAACATTGCGTGGAAAACCGAAGTGACCTCGCTGATGATTTTTGTGCGCCTGCAGGAGTTTGATTACCCGGCGGCCAGTGCGATTGCGTCTGTGATTCTGGCGGCCTCGCTGCTGTTGCTGTTTTCCATCAATACGCTGCAAAGTCGTTTTGGTCGACGTGTGGTAGGTCACTAATGGCGGAAGTTACTGAATTGAAACGCTATGACAGCCCCCGCATCAACTGGGGGAAATGGTTTCTGATTGGCACCGGGATGGTGGTTTCTGCCTTCATTCTCGTGGTGCCGATGGTCTACATTTTTGTGCATGCCTTTAGCAAAGGGTTGCTTCCGGTATTACAGAATCTCGCCGATCCAGACATGCTGCACGCCATCTGGCTCACGGTACTGGTTGCGTTAATTTCGGTTCCGGTGAACCTGGTGTTCGGTACGTTACTGGCCTGGCTGGTGACACGCTTTGATTTTCCAGGGCGCCAGTTGCTGCTTACGCTGCTCGATATTCCGTTCGCGGTTTCACCGGTGGTGGCAGGTCTTGTGTATCTGCTCTTTTATGGCTCCAATGGTCCGCTGGGGCCGTGGCTTGAAGCTCATAACCTGCAAATCATGTTTGCCTGGCCGGGCATGGTCCTGGTGACTATCTTCGTCACCTGTCCGTTTGTGGTGCGCGAACTGGTGCCTGTCATGCTGAGTCAGGGTAGCCAGGAAGATGAGGCCGCCGTCCTGTTAGGCGCATCAGGCTGGCAGATGTTTAAGCGTGTAACGTTGCCAAATATCCGCTGGGCGCTGCTCTATGGCGTGGTGCTGACCAATGCGCGCGCTATCGGTGAGTTTGGCGCGGTATCGGTGGTGTCAGGCTCGATCCGCGGCGAGACGCTCACGCTGCCGCTGCAAATTGAATTACTCGAGCAGGATTACAATGCGGTGGGGTCATTTACCGCAGCCGCCCTGCTGACATTGATGGCTATTTTGACGTTGTTTTTAAAGAGTGCGCTGCAATGGCGTTTGAACAATCAAGAAAAACGCGCACAGCAGGAGGGAAATCATGAGCATTGAGATTGCCAATATTAAGAAGTCGTTTGGTCGCACCCAGGTGCTGAATGATATCTCGCTGGATATCCCTTCGGGTCAAATGGTCGCGCTGCTGGGGCCATCGGGTTCCGGGAAAACCACGCTGCTGCGCATTATTGCGGGTCTGGAACACCAGACCAGCGGGCGTATTCGTTTTCACGGTACCGATGTCAGCCGCATTCACGCGCGCGAGCGCAAAGTGGGGTTTGTGTTCCAGCATTACGCACTCTTCCGCCATATGACCGTGTTCGACAATATCGCGTTCGGTCTGACCGTACTGCCGAAGCGCGAGCGCCCGGATTCCGCAACCATTAAAGCGAAAGTTACCCGCCTGCTGGAAATGGTCCAGTTGGCCCATCTGGCGGATCGTTTTCCGGCCCAGCTTTCCGGCGGGCAGAAACAGCGCGTTGCGTTAGCGCGTGCGCTGGCGGTAGAGCCACAGATTCTGCTGCTTGATGAGCCTTTCGGCGCGCTGGATGCGCAGGTGCGTAAAGAACTGCGTCGCTGGCTGCGTCAGCTCCACGAAGAGCTGAAATTTACCAGCGTCTTTGTGACTCACGATCAGGAAGAAGCGATGGAAGTCGCTGATCGCGTGGTGGTGATGAGCCAGGGGAATATCGAACAGGCCGATGCGCCTAATCAGGTGTGGCGCGAGCCCGCTACCCGCTTCGTGCTGGAATTTATGGGTGAAGTTAACCGTCTGAAAGGCACCATCAGCGGCGGGCAGTTCCATGTGGGGGCGCACCGCTGGCCGCTGGGTTATACACCAGTGCAGCAGGGTGAGGTCGATCTGTTTCTGCGTCCGTGGGAAGTCGACATCAGCCGTCGCACCAGCCTTGATTCACCACTGCCGGTACAGGTCCTCGAAGCTACCCCTAAAGGTCATTACACCCAACTGGTGGTACAGCCGCTGGGCTGGCATAACGAGCCCTTGAGCGTGGTACTGACCGGGAATGACGCGCCAGAGCGCGGCGATCGCCTGTTTGTCGGTTTACAGAAGGCACGCCTCTACGCAGGTAATGAGCGGATTGAAAACCGCGAGGAGCTTGCTCTCGCAGAATCTGCCTGATAGGTTATTGCATCAGAAATTGTTGCCGGGTGGCGCTGCGCTTACCCGGCCTACACGGTAAATGCAAAGCAACCCTCGGGCTGTTTATAGTATTTGCACCCTCTCCCACAGGAAGAGGGTTGAGGTGAGTGCATCAGAACGCACTTGCCCGTAGGCCCGGTAAGCGAATGCGCGACCGGGCTTTTTTATTGGACAGGGTGAGTGAACAATACATTAGAGCAAACCATCGGCAACACGCCGCTGGTCAGATTGCAACGTCTTGGACCCGATAACGGTAGTGAGATCTGGGTCAAACTGGAAGGGAATAATCCGGCGGGTTCGGTCAAAGACAGAGCCGCGTTATCGATGATTGTTCAGGCGGAAAAGCGCGGCGAAATCAAACCGGGCGATGTCCTGATCGAAGCGACCAGTGGCAACACCGGTATTGCTCTGGCAATGATTGCTGCGCTCAAAGGCTACCGCATGAAGCTGCTGATGCCGGATAACATGAGTCAGGAGCGTCGCGCCGCGATGCGCGCCTATGGTGCAGAACTGATTCTGGTCACCAAAGAGCAAGGTATGGAAGGCGCGCGTGACCTGGCGCTATCCATGGCTCAGCGCGGCGAAGGCAAACTGCTGGATCAATTTAATAATCCCGATAACCCCTACGCACACTACACGACCACCGGGCCAGAAATCTGGCAACAAACGGCGGGGCGAATCACTCATTTTGTCTCCAGCATGGGGACGACCGGGACTATCACCGGCGTATCACGTTTCCTTCGCGAGCAAGAAAAAGCGGTCTCCATTGTTGGTTTACAGCCGGAAGAGGGGAGCAGCATTCCGGGTATTCGTCGCTGGCCTGCGGAGTATATGCCGGGCATTTTCAATGCTTCGCTGGTGGATGAGGTGTTGGATATTCATCAGCGTGATGCGGAGAATACCATGCGCGCGCTGGCGGTACAGGAAGGTATTTTTTGTGGCGTGAGTTCGGGCGGCGCGGTTGCTGGCGCACTGCGCATTGCGAAAGCAAATCCGGGAGCGGTCGTTGTTGCTATCATTTGTGATCGTGGCGATCGTTATCTCTCAACGGGCGTATTTGGCGAAGAAAGCTATTCACAGGGAGCAGGGATCTAAGTATGGAAATGATCTTATTCAGGGACAAAACCCGTGCGCAGCAGACCGATATCGTTGCTGTACAGTCGCAAGTTGTCTATGGCAGCGTAGGCAACAGTATCGCGGTACCGAACATCCGTCAGCATCGTCTGAGCGTGACGGCAGTGCCTACGGTGCTTTTCAGTAATACTCCCCATTACGATACCTTTTATGGCGGCATCATTCCTGACGAGTGGTTCAGCGGCTATTTGCAGGCGTTGGAAGAGCGCGATATCTTGCGCGAACTGAAAGCGGTAACAACAGGTTATATGGGCAGCGCCAGCCAGATTGCGCTTCTGGCGCAGTGGTTAAAAACGCTAAAAGAGAAACACCCACATTTGCCGGTGCTCGTCGACCCTGTCATCGGCGATATCGACAGTGGTATGTACGTGAAGCCTGAAATTCCCGAAGCCTATTGCCAACATTTGTTGCCGCTGGCGCAGGGGATTACACCCAATGTCTTCGAACTCGAAATTCTGAGCGGTAAACACTGCCGCGATATGCAAAGTGCGGTGGAGGCAGCGAAAGGGCTGCTCTCTGACACCTTGCAGTGGGTTGCCATTACCAGCGCGCCAGTCCCTTCTGATGATAACTGCATCCATGTGGTTCTGGTGACGAAGGAGAGCGTTGAAATAAGTTCTCACCCGCGTATTGCGGCGGATTTAAAAGGAACCGGGGATCTGTTCTGCTCTGAGCTGGTCAGTAATATTGTCCAGGGGAAACCATTGGCCGAGGCGGTAAATGGGGCGGGGGCGCGCGTGACTGACGTTATGCGCTATACGCTGGAGAAAGGCTACGACGAGCTGATTCTTCCGGCGTAACAAACAAAAATGGCACCGCAAGGGTGCCATTTTTATATGCATCAAGAATTACTTCTTAATACGAATAACCGGGGTTTCACCAACGGTAACGCTACCGGTCAGTTTAATCAGTTCTTTGATTTCGTCCATGTTGGAGATAACAACCGGAGTCAGGGTAGACTTGGCTTTCTCTTCCAGCAGCGGCAGATCGAATTCAATAACCGGGTCGCCGACTTTCACGCGCTGACCTTCTTCTGCGATACGTTTGAAACCTTCGCCTTTCAGTTCAACGGTGTCGATACCGAAGTGAACGAACAGCTCAATGCCGCTATCGGATTCGATAGAGAAGGCATGGTTGGTTTCAAAGATTTTGCCGATAGTACCGTCAACAGGCGCTACCATTTTGTTGCCAGTTGGTTTAATAGCAATGCCATCACCAACGATTTTCTCAGCGAATACAACATCCGGAACATCTTCAATGTTGACGATTTCGCCGGAAAGCGGAGCAACAATCTCAATGGTTCCAGTGTCTTTTTTATCATCAGAAACCAGAGATTTCAGTTTATCGAACAAACCCATGATCTTCTCCTAAGCAGTAATTTGGGCCGCATCTCGTGGATTAGCAGATTGTTTTTTCTTCAATGAACTTGTTAACCAGCGTCATTAACTCGTCCGTTGTCGGTTGGGCAAGAGCCTGCTCTGCTAAAACCTTCGCATCTTCGAAGTTAGTATTGCGAATAATCTTCTTAATGCGCGGGATAGAAATGGCACTCATACTGAATTCATCCAGACCCATCCCCAGCAACAGAAGTGTAGCACGTTCGTCGCCTGCAAGCTCACCACACATACCGGTCCACTTACCTTCTGCATGAGATGCATCAATAACTTGCTTGATGAGAGTCAGTACAGACGGCGACATCGGCTGGTAAAGATGTGAAATCATATCATTACCACGGTCAACTGCCAGAGTGTACTGCGTTAAATCATTGGTACCGATACTAAAGAAATCAACTTCTTTGGCTAAATGACGAGCAATAGTGGCAGCAGCAGGGGTTTCGACCATCACGCCAACTTCAATTGTCTCGTCAAAAGCTTTACCTTCGTCACGCAGTTCCTGTTTGTAGATTTCGATCTCTTTTTTCAGTGCACGCACTTCTTCAACAGAGATGATCATCGGGAACATGATGCGCAGTTTACCGAAAGCGGAAGCACGCAGAATCGCACGTACCTGGTCGCGCAGGATCTCTTTGCGATCCATGGCGATACGCACTGCACGCCAGCCCAGGAACGGGTTTTCTTCTTTCGGGAAATTCATATATGGCAGCTCTTTGTCGCCGCCAATGTCCATGGTACGTACGATAACGGCCTGAGAACCACAGGCTTCGGCAACCGCTTTGTATGCTGCAAACTGTTCTTCTTCAGTCGGCAGGGACTCGCGGTCCATGAACAGGAATTCGGTACGGTAGAGACCTACACCTTCCGCGCCGTTACGCTCAGCGCCTGCGACGTCGCGCACGGTACCGATGTTGGCACAGACTTCGACTTGGTGGCCGTCCAGCGTGATGGCTGGCAGGTCTTTCAGTTTAGCCAGTTCGGCTTTCTCTTCGGCTACCTGAGCCTGCGTGTTACGCAGCGTCTCAACTTCTTGTTCGGTCGGGTTAACGTATACTTTGTTGTTAACCGCATCGAGAATCAGATAGTCGTCATTTTTTACCTGAGAGGTGACGCTGCCGGTACCCACAATCGCAGGCAGTTCCAGAGAACGCGCCATGATGGAGGTGTGGGAAGTACGGCCACCCATGTCAGTAATGAAACCGAGGACCTTGTTCAGGTTCAACTGTGCGGTTTCTGACGGGGTCAGGTCAGCGGCAACCAGAATCACTTCGTCCTGAATGGCGCTCAGGTCGATGATAGGCATGCAAAGAATATTGCGCAGCAGACGCTTACCGATATCACGTACGTCAGCCGCACGTTCTTTCAGGTATTCATCGTCCAGCTCTTCAAGGGCAGTCGCCTGACCTTCGATAACTTCATGAGCCGCCGCGTCGGCAGTCATGTGCTTATCTTTAATCAGGGCTATGATTTCCTGCTCCAGCTCCTCATCTTCGAGCAACATAATGTGGCCTTCGAAGATAGCTTCTTTTTCTTCACCGAAAGTTTCGCCAGCTTTCGTTTTGATCGCTTCAAGCTGCGCTGATGCCTTGGCACGACCGCTCAGGAAACGCTCAACTTCCTGGTCAACCTTATCGGCAGAAATTTTTTTCCGGTCAATGACGATTTCGTCTTCTTTCAGCAGAAGTGCTTTGCCAAAAGCGATACCCGGGGATGCTAAAATGCCTGAAATCATAACCCTACCTTACTTGTGACTGATCTTTAAAAGAACCCGGGAAATTACTCGAGTTCTGCCATCAGTTTAACCAGATGTTCAACTGCTTTTTGTTCGTCTTCGCCTTCTGCGGTCAACGTCACGACAGTACCCTGAGTCAGGCCCAGAGTTTGCAGTTTGAACAGGCTTTTTGCGCTGGCGCTTTTGCCGTTGGAAGTCACAGTGATCTCAGAAGTGAAGCCTTTCGCTTCTTTAACAAACTGAGCAGCAGGGCGGGTGTGCAGACCGTTCGGAGCGGTAATGGTAACTTCTTGCTGGAACATTGTATTTCCCCAACTTATAGGTTTAGTGTTGTGGAACTAAAGTCTAGCCTGGCGGCTGGACTTTAGCCTGTATCGTTAGCGCCGGCGTTACGGTATACGACTCAGAAGCGTGGAAAACACGATCCGGTGCTGGCGCTTCTGGCCTTTGACGTTTCGCACGTCATTAAACATTATGCAGCGAAAGCGAGAATTGAACCAAATCATAAAATCGATTCAGCTTCGTGAAATCAGAAACCGATTAATTTCGCGCATCAAAATAAATGTGATGGTTAAATACCAGACCCGAGGAGTCTAATCAATGCCAGGAGGGGTGAAACTTTGATGTGCTCCACAAAAAAGCACCTTCTCAGGTGCTTTTTTGCGCTCTTTTAACAATCTGGCATCACTGTTGCAGTTCTTTTTCAGTAAACAGATCGGCAAACAACGCGGTGCTCAAATAACGCTCACCGGAGGATGGCAGGATAACCACAATATTCTTGTTAGTAAAGGTTTCATCTTCCTGCAGTTTCAGTGCAGCGGCGACGGCAGCACCGGAAGAGATGCCCGCAAGAATACCTTCTTCTTCCATCAGGCGGCGTGCAGTACTGATCGCTTCTTCATTGGTAATTTTTACCACTTTGTCGATCAGTTTTAAATCAAGGTTGCCCGGAATAAAACCAGCGCCAATTCCCTGGATTTTGTGCGGACCTGGTTTCAGCTCTTCGCCCGCCAGCGCCTGGGAGATAACCGGGGAATCGGTCGGCTCAACCGCTACGGTGATCAGGTCTGATTTGCCTTTTGTGCCTTTAATATAGCGAGACACGCCGGTCAGCGTACCGCCGGTGCCCACGCCAGAGATAAATACGTCCACCTGACCGTCGGTATCTTCCCAGATTTCCGGGCCCGTGGTTTTTTCATGAATTTCCGGGTTAGCCGGATTGCTGAACTGCTGCAGCAGGAGATATTTAGAGGGATCGCTGGCGACAATTTCTTCCGCTTTCTGAATCGCGCCTTTCATGCCTTTCGCGCCTTCGGTCAGCACCAGATTCGCGCCCAGCGCTTTGAGCAGCTTACGGCGTTCGATGCTCATGGTTTCAGGCATTGTCAGGGTCAGTTTATAACCGCGAGCTGCGGCAACGTATGCCAGTGCGATACCGGTGTTGCCACTGGTTGGTTCAACCAGTTCAATACCCGGTTTCAGCACGCCGCGTTTTTCGGCATCCCAAATCATATTGGCACCGATACGGCATTTAACGCTGAAGCTCGGGTTACGGGATTCTACCTTTGCCAGGATGCGTCCATTACCGATGCGGTTCAGTCGAACCAGCGGCGTGTGACCGATAGTCAGCGAGTTATCTTCAAAAATCTTACTCATGGCCTGTCCTTAACTGTATGAAATTTGGGAACCACCCCAGCATACCCACTTACTGTCCCTGGGGAAGTAAGGAATTCGCATATCTATATGCTGAGCCGAAATAATGGTAACCAGTATGGAATAAGAACCGGAATAATTCCTTTAGCGCCAGGCGGCGTTCTTTTCACGATAACAGTCGACCCACATTGCTGTTGCACCGCAGACTGCAACTGGCATCACGACCAGATTCAATACCGGAATCAGGGTGAACAGGCTGGTAAGCGCGCCAAATTGCATGTTCGTTACCTTACGTGTCCGCAAGGCGACGCGCATCTCTTTGAACGGCACTTTGTGATTATCAAACGGGTAATCACAGTACTGGATGGCCAGCATCCAGGCGCTGAACAAAAACCACAGCACAGGCGCGACGGTTTGACCGATACCCGGAATGAAATAGAGCAGTAATAAAACGAGCGCGCGTGGCAGATACCAGGCAAGCTTCTGCCATTCGCGCTTCATAATACGCGGGATATCTTTAATGATGGCGGATACGCCGGCATCGGGCGGCGTCGCACCGGTTAAGCGGGCCTCAAGCTGTTCGGCGAGCAGGCCATTGAACGGTGCGGCAATCCAGTTGGCGATAGTGGAGAAGAAATAGCTGAACACCAGCAGGATTGACACAACCGCAATTGGCCAGAGCAAATAGCTGAGCCACTGTAGCCAGTCAGGAACATGGCTCATAAGCGCGGGGATCCAGTTGTCGAGGCGGGTAAATAGCCATGCAAAAGCGCCCCCCATCAATATGATATTGACGAGAAGCGGCAAAATGACGAAACGGCGAATGCCCGGCAGCGTGATGAGCTTCCAGCCTTGAGAAAAATAGAAAACGCCGCTGCGTGATGAGGTTGGGGAAGATGAAACCATAGCCGGGCAATACTCCTTTTATTACAGCCAGAAAAGCAAAAACCTATATTATCTGTTCGCAGGTGAAAAAACCCGTTCGGAAATGTTCGAAAAAACAGCAAAAAGCACAATTTCGTTCATCTTTATGCTGTGAAAGGCATGTGTACACTTGCACTTGACGTAATCGGCAAATACTCTTAGTGAGTAAATGTTTGCCGTGTTGGCAAGGTGTTAGAACAACAGAGAATATAATGATGCAGGATTTGCGTCTGATATTAATCATTGTTGGCGCGATCGCCATAATCGCTTTACTGGTTCACGGTTTCTGGACCAGTCGTAAAGAACGTTCCTCAATGTTCCGCGATCGACCGTTAAAACGTATGAAGTCGCGACGTGACGACGATGACGCCTACGACGAGGATGTCGAAGAAGATGACGACAGCGTGGGCGAAGTCCGCGTTCATCGGGTAAACGCACCGCCAAAAGCGGGAAGTGAACCTGAGGCTCCGCGTCAACAGCCACAGCATCAGTATCAACCTCCGTACGCGTCGGCGCAGCCTCGCGCAACTGCTGCCCCTGCCCGCCATGAAGAGCGCCAGGCGCAGCCGTCTGCTCAGCCGGCACAGCGTGCGCCGCAGGTGGAGCCGCAGCAGCCCGTTCAGGAGCCGCATGAGCGCGAATTTGCTCAGCCTGTGGCACCTGCACAGCCACAGCAACCTGCGTTTACGGCGGCACAGCCGTCGCATCATGAACCTGTCGCGCAGCCTGAGCCTGAACCTGAGCATATTGAAGAAGCCCCGGTTGCGGAAAAACCGCAGCGTAAAGAGACGGTCATTATTATGAACGTCGCGGCGCATCAGGGCAGCGCTCTACAGGGTGAGCTATTGCTCAACAGTATTCAGCAGGTTGGTTTCAAGTTTGGCGATATGAGCATTTTCCATCGCCATCTCAGCCCGGACGGTAGCGGTCCTACGCTGTTCAGCCTGGCCAATATGGTTAACCCAGGAACATTTGATCCGGAGCGGATGAGCGAACTCACCACGCCTGGTATCACTATGTTTATGCAGGTGCCATCTTACGGTGACGAGCTGCAAAACTTTAAACTGATGCTGCAAGCCGCGCAGTACATTGCTGATGAAGTTGGCGGCGTGGTGCTTGATGATCAGCGTCGTATGATGACTCCGCAGAAGCTGCGTGAGTATCAGGACAGAATCCGTGAAGTCAGGGACGCAAACGCGTAACGGCCACGGTTGCTTCGTTATTTCCCCAGAACCCCCGCCCGTCGGGGGTTTTTTATCATTGATGGTGCGACATGGAATCAATCGAACAAAAGCTCACTGAACTACGAACCACTCTTCGCCATCACGAATATCTTTATCATGTCATGGATACGCCTGAGATCCCGGATGCGGAATATGACAGGCTGCTGCGTGAACTCCGCGAGCTTGAGGCGCAGCATCCTGATCTCATCACGCCGGATTCACCCACACAGCGTGTGGGTGCCGCGCCGCTGGCCTCATTTAGCCAGGTACGCCATGAAATCCCGATGCTGTCGCTTGATAACGTCTTCGATGAGCAGAGCTTTCTTGCCTTCAATAAACGCGTTCAGGATCGACTGAAAAGTACCGATGCGCTCATTTACTGCTGCGAGCTGAAACTTGATGGCCTGGCTGTCAGCATCCTCTATGAAAACGGCGTGCTGGTGCGTGCCGCAACCCGTGGCGATGGGACGACCGGTGAGGACATTACCACCAACGTACGCACGATCCGCGCTATTCCGTTGAAACTGCATGGCGACAATATTCCGGCGCGTCTGGAAGTGCGTGGTGAAGTTTTCCTGCCCCAGGCCGGGTTTGAAAAAATTAACGAAGAAGCGCGTCGCACCGGGGGCAAAGTGTTTGCTAACCCACGTAATGCGGCGGCTGGCTCTCTGCGTCAGCTTGACCCACGTATTACGGCGAAGCGACCACTTACTTTCTTCTGTTATGGCGTGGGCGTGCTTGAAGGCGGTGAACTGCCCGATACCCACCTCGGACGCTTGTTGCGCTTTAAAGAGTGGGGTTTACCGGTCAGCGACAGGGTGACGCTGTGCGACTCGCCGGAGGCGGTGCTGGCTTTTTATCACAAGGTAGAAGAGGACCGCCCGACGCTGGGCTTTGATATCGATGGCGTGGTCATTAAGGTCAATTCCCTGGCGCTCCAGGAACAGCTTGGTTTCGTTGCTCGCGCGCCGCGTTGGGCGGTGGCTTTCAAATTCCCTGCCCAGGAGCAGATGACGTTTGTTCGTGACGTCGAATTTCAGGTGGGGCGTACGGGGGCGATTACCCCCGTTGCGCGGCTGGAGCCGGTACATGTCGCAGGCGTGCTGGTGAGTAATGCCACGTTGCATAATGCGGATGAAATTGCCCGTCTTGGTCTGCGCATTGGCGATAAAGTCGTGATTCGTCGTGCGGGCGATGTGATTCCCCAGGTGGTCAATGTGGTGGAGTCTGAGCGTCCTGATGGTACCCGGGAAGTCGTATTTCCAGCCCACTGCCCGGTATGTGGTTCGGATGTAGAGCGCGTGGAAGGCGAAGCGGTTACTCGCTGTACCGGGGGGTTGATTTGCGGCGCACAGCGCAAAGAAGCGCTGAAACATTTTGTCTCCCGCCGGGCAATGGATGTTGACGGGATGGGCGATAAAATTATCGACCAACTGGTGGAAAAAGAGTACGTCCATACGCCTGCCGATCTGTTCCGTCTGACGGCAGGTAAGCTGACAGGTCTGGATCGTATGGGACCGAAATCGGCACAAAACGTAGTTAATGCATTAGAAAGTGCAAAAGAGACCACATTTGCCCGTTTCCTGTACGCGCTGGGTATCCGCGAAGTAGGCGAAGCCACAGCGGCGGGGCTTGCGGCGTACTTCGGTACGCTGGAGGCGCTGGAAGCGGCTTCCATTGAGGAACTGCAAAAAGTACCCGATGTAGGCAAAGTGGTCGCGGCGCATGTCTTTAACTTTTTTGCCGAAGAGAGTAACCGCGATGTGATCGGCCAATTGCTGGCAGAGGGCGTGCGCTGGCCTGCGCCGGTAGTCGTCAACGCCGAAGAGATAGACAGCCCGTTTGCCGGTAAAACCGTAGTGCTGACCGGTAGCCTGAGCCAGATGTCGCGCGATGATGCCAAAGCCCGCCTGGTTGAGCTTGGCGCGAAAGTGGCAGGCAGTGTGTCGAAAAAGACGGATCTGGTTATCGCCGGCGAGGCCGCGGGTTCCAAGTTGGCGAAAGCACAGGAGTTGGGCATTGCGGTGATTGATGAAGCGGAAATGCTACGGCTGCTGGGTGCGTAAATGGAAAAAGAACAGCTTATTGAGATTGCGAACACTGAGATGCCATTCGGGAAGTATCAGGGGCGGAAGCTGATTGATTTACCTGAGGAGTACCTGCTGTGGTTTGCCCGTAAGGATTCGTTTCCTGCCGGGCATCTGGGCGAACTTATGCAACTGGCTTTGCTGATTAAAACGGAGGGGCTGGCCCATCTGGTGCAGCCCCTGAAACGCCGTTAGGCCTTCGCCGTTTCCTGTGCCTGCAGTTTTTCTGTCTGGCGTTTGTAGCGACGTGCCAGTACCGCGCAGACCATTAGCTGGATTTGATGGAAAATCATCAGAGGCAGCACCATCATCCCTATCACTGATGTCGGGAACAGAATGTTGGCCATCGGAATACCGTTGGCCAGGCTTTTCTTGGAGCCGCAGAATACGATGGTGATTTCATCCGCTTTATTAAACCCGAGTTTACGGGCCGCGAAGATATTAATCGCGATAACAATCGCCAACAGAACCATGCTGAATACCACGATAAACAGCAGTGAACCTACGCCTACCTTGTGCCAGATCCCATTAACAACGGCTTCGCTAAACGCGGAATAGACGACCAGCAGAATGGATGTCTGATCGGTTTTCGAAATCCACTTCTTATTACGCGCCACCCATGCACCCGTCCACCGGCGTGACAGATGACCCAGGACAAAGGGCAACAACAGTTGCAGCATAATTTTGCCAACCTGTTCCAGGCTCCCGTCAGCGCCATGCAGATTCATTAGCAGGCCAACCAGCAGTGGGGAGAGGAAGATGCCTAACAGGCTGGAGGCGGAAGCGGAACAGACGGCAGCCGCGACATTTCCTCCGGCAAGTGAGGTAAAGGCAATAGCCGATTGTACGGTCGCCGGCAGAATACACAGATAGAGGAAACCGGTGTAGAGCTCCTGGCTCACATTGACGGGTGACCACCAGACAAACAGTACCCCTAAAACGGGAAATAAAATGAATGTGCTGCACATCACCCACAGATGCAGTCGCCAGTGGCTACCCCCGGCAATAATCGCTTCTCGAGACAGTTTCGCGCCATGCATAAAAAACAGCAACGCAATGGCTGCGGTGGTCAGCCCTTCAAAGAAGGGAACAAAACCGCCGCGGGCCGGGAAGAAAGTGGCCAGCAGAACGGTACACACCAGCGTCAATGTAAAAGGGTCAAGGACACGAAAAAGTTTCATAAACACTCCTGAAATTCAGTGCCAACAGTTTGCGTTTTTTGTTTTGAGAAATAAAATTAATTTATTGAATCCATATATGAATTTATTAGATGAATTATTCGTTGCGACAGCTTCGTGTCTTTGTCACGGTAGCACATGCCAGAAGTTTCAGCCGGGCAGGGGATATTATTGGGTTAAGCCAATCGGCAGTGAGCCACAGCGTAAAAGAGCTGGAGCTGCAGACCGGAGTCCGATTACTCGATCGTACTACGCGTGAAGTGGTGCTGACAGAAGCCGGGCAGCAGCTCGCAGCCAGACTGGAAAGATTGCTTGAAGAACTGAATGACACGTTACGTGACGCCGGACGTGTGGGCCAGCAACTATCCGGTACAGTGCGCGTGGCGGCAAGTCAGACGATTTCGGCTCATTTGATTCCGCAATGTATTGCGCAGAGTAACCGTCTCTATCCGGAGATCGACTTTATGCTGCATGATCGGCCACAACAGTGGGTACTGGAGAGTATTCGCCATGGTGAAGTGGACTTTGGCATCGTTATCGATCCCGGTCCGGTGAGTGATTTGCAGTGTGAAGAGATCCTGGAAGAGCCGTTCTTTTTGCTCTGTCGTCACGATCACGCCTGGGCGACATCGCAAACCATACCCTGGTCAGCACTGCAAGATTCACGTCTTGTGGTTCAGGACTACGCTTCGGGCAGCCGTCCATTAATTGATGCCGCCCTGGCACAATTTGGCATCACAGCCGCTATCGTTCAGGAGATAGGGCATCCGGCCACGTTATTTCCTATGGTAGAAGCGGGGATTGGGATTAGCATCATGCCCGCGCTGGCGTTACCGTTGCCGCAGGGGAGCCAACTGTGTGTGAAACGCTTAAAGCCAGAGATTAAGCGTAAGATCATGCTGGTGCAGCGAAAAAATCGTTCGCTTTCGGGAGCCGCGCAGGCGATATGGGATGTGGTGCGTGAACAGGCCCGGTGTTTGAACCAGGCCCGGGAAGACGACCCGCTATTCCATCAGATGTAAATATCGATCTGGTTGTTGTCAGAAGGGGTGTTAACACCTTCTGGTTTAACGGCGGATTGGGCCTGTTTTTCGTCATTTTTTTTCTGCGCTTCCTCTGCCTGTTTGTATTCCAGTTGGGCCAGTTGCGCTTGTAACTGCTTGATCTCAGCCTGTAGCAGCTCCCGTTGTTTCTGGCTGTCAGCATCGGCACTGCCTGATGTCGCGAGATCTTTCAATTGCTGACTCAATTTAGAGATTTGCTGCATAATGTTGCTGATCTGCGAAGCAATATCGCTGTTTGAGGAAGACGAGCCGCCGGTGCTACTGGTGCTGCTTTTGCCACCGCTGATGCTGCTGGAAATCACAGTTGATGTGGTTGCCTGAATTGTTGTCATTTTTCTCTCCTCTCTAGCCCAAAACACCATTAACGGTGGAAAAGTACCGCTGGCACATGCGGATCCGTGCCGCGCTCAGGGTATTATATCTCTATATTAAGCATAAATTATGGCAAAGCGTTATCAGACCTGCCTGCAGATAACTTAATGGTTTTATTGTTTTTACTGTATGGGATAAGTTGGTTTTTTCGACTGGCTTTTTGGTATTTTTAAAGGGTTTATTATCTTGCCAGGTAGGGCGAGTTTAATGGTTTTTATTCTTTCCTGTTCCTGGGCAGAGAGTAAGTAACAAAGTGTGTGTCGGAAGAAGAATGGTATATCGCAGATAGCAAAAAAGCGCCTTTAGGGCGCTTTTTTACATTGGTGGGTCGTGCAGGATTCGAACCTGCGACCAATTGATTAAAAGTCAACTGCTCTACCAACTGAGCTAACGACCCGAAGTGGTGGGTGATGACGGGATCGAACCGCCGACCCCCTCCTTGTAAGGGAGGTGCTCTCCCAGCTGAGCTAATCACCCACTTCGGTACTTCATATTGTTGTAAGAAATCCAGCTGGCGAGAAAGTGGTGGGTGATGACGGGATCGAACCGCCGACCCCCTCCTTGTAAGGGAGGTGCTCTCCCAGCTGAGCTAATCACCCACTTCTCAATTTCTTACATTACACGGCGGAGACTACCTAAGTAGTGGTGGGTGATGACGGGATCGAACCGCCGACCCCCTCCTTGTAAGGGAGGTGCTCTCCCAGCTGAGCTAATCACCCCCGCTGTGTGGAGTCGCATTATAGGGAGAGTTGAAAATGAGTCAACGCATTTTCAAAAGAAATTGTTCGTTCGTCGTAAAATTAAACAAACCGCTGTTGAATCGAGCGTGGGCGCATGATTTATATACAAAATACATATAGACGCTTGTGATTGTGGCAACAACATTGAGGAATCACCCCACAGTGATAGAATATTGCGACCTCAATTTTCCAGGATTTGCCGGTTGTCGGCATATTTATCAAACGTAAGGCCTTTTCATGAAAATCAAAACTCGCTTCGCGCCAAGCCCGACTGGCTATCTGCACGTCGGCGGTGCGCGTACTGCTCTTTACTCCTGGCTTTTTGCACGTAACCACGATGGTGAGTTCGTGCTGCGTATTGAAGACACCGATCTTGAGCGCTCAACGCCAGAAGCTATTGAAGCCATCATGGATGGTATGAACTGGCTGAATCTGGAATGGGACGAAGGTCCGTATTTCCAGACCAAACGTTTTGATCGCTACAACGCGGTTATTGATGAGATGCTGGAAGCGGGCACTGCTTATAAATGCTATTGCTCAAAAGAGCGTCTTGAAGCGTTGCGTGAAGAACAGATGGCGAAAGGTGAAAAACCGCGTTATGACGGCCGCTGCCGCCACAGTCACGAACATCATGCCGCGGATGAGCCATGTGTTGTTCGTTTTGCTAACCCGCAGGACGGTTCCGTTATTTTTGACGACCAGATTCGCGGGCCGATCGAATTCAGCAACCAGGAACTGGACGATCTGATTATTCGTCGTACAGATGGATCTCCGACCTATAACTTCTGCGTAGTTGTCGACGACTGGGATATGCAGATCACACATGTGATCCGTGGTGAAGACCATATCAACAACACACCGCGTCAGATCAACATCCTGAAAGCACTGAATGCCCCGGTGCCGGTTTATGCGCATGTATCCATGATTAACGGTGATGACGGTAAAAAGCTCTCCAAACGTCATGGCGCGGTCAGCGTGATGCAGTATCGTGACGATGGCTACCTGCCGGAAGCGTTGCTGAACTACCTTGTCCGCCTGGGCTGGTCGAGCGGCGATCAGGAGATTTTCTCCCGTGAAGAGATGATCAAGCTGTTCTCACTTGGCGCGGTGAGCAAATCTGCGAGTGCGTTTAATACCGATAAACTGCTGTGGCTGAACCACCACTATATCAACACCCTGGCGCCTGAGTATGTGGCGACCCATTTGCAGTGGCACATTGAGCAGGAAAATATTGACACCCGCAACGGCCCGCAACTGGCGGATCTGGTGAAACTGCTGGGCGAGCGTTGCAAAACGCTAAAAGAAATTGCGGCAAGCTGCCGTTACTTCTATGAAGATTTCGCTGAGTTTGATGCTGATGCCGCGAAAAAACACCTGCGTCCGGTCGCACGTCAACCGCTGGAAGTGGTGCGTGATAAACTCGCCGCGCTGACTGACTGGACTGCGGAAAACGTGCACCACGCGATCCAGGCAACGGCTGATGAGCTGGAAGTAGGGATGGGGAAAGTCGGTATGCCTCTGCGCGTCGCCGTAACGGGGGCAGGGCAGTCTCCTGCGCTGGATGTTACCGTGCATGCGATTGGTAAATCCCGTAGCATTGAGCGTATCAATAAAGCGCTGGATTTTATTGCTGAGCGCGAAAGTCAGCAGTAAGACGGCACAAAAAACGAAAACGGCAGGTTTTACCTGCCGTTTTTTTTACTCCGCATCTATCGCTGTAATGCCAAGTCTTTGTAGAAAACCCTGAATTCCTTCGCGCGCGAGTAACACCACCAGCCGTTCTTGCTCAAGCGGCGTCATGTTTTGCAGCACGCCATTAATTTTCAAAAGCGCCGAGGTCTGTTTATCCGCTTCATAGTGTGGAAAGGGCTCAGCCAGCGAGGCCGGGGAGTGGCGTTGGCGCATGGTGGGTGTTTTCATAATGAAATGACGAACATTTTTATCGATATGGATAAGACGCGCACGGCCGCCTTTTACGCCGGGCAAATTTTCCGTTGACCATTTTTGTTCGCGGATCCAACGATTCACCGTCTGTTTTGCCACGCCGAGAAAATCCGCCAATTCCTCAGTCGTCATTTTATCAGGTAGTTTCATCTTATTTCTGTTCACGAATACCCAGACGAGACAGCAAACCGGTAATGCCGTCGCGAAGTAACAATGAGGAAAGCTGTTTCTGTTCGGGCATTGTCATCTCTTTGGCCAGCGTCAGAAGCAGTGTTTCCAGAGTAGGGTCTTTAGCAGTAAGAGAAGAGAACGTTATTTCATGGGCCGAGCGTTGGGCATTGCGGATAAATTCACGGACCTGCTCATTAACATGCACCAGCCGGGCTTTTCCACCCTGTACGCCTGGTTTAGGGGAAGTGACCCAGCCTTCTTTACGCACCCATTTGTTAATGGTCTGGCGGCTGTAACCGGTAAGCTTGGCGAGCTCTTCCGGGGTCATTCGTTCCTTGAGCATGTTATTTCCAGAGTGGTTGTGGGGATAATTAGTGAATAATGTTATAGCATCATTTTATGCGAAAATGTGACATGTTTAACTACTGGCTGCGAGATGTTTCGCAATGTCTTTCATTTGCATGCTTTTTCAGCGATTGATTGCGACCAGATAATTTTGCCGTTGACACCTGGCGAGGGAATTCATATTATGCCGCCCGTCAACACGACACGCTTTACGCGATGGGGCTATAGCTCAGCTGGGAGAGCGCTTGCATGGCATGCAAGAGGTCAGCGGTTCGATCCCGCTTAGCTCCACCAAATCCTCCACCCAGGTGATTTGGTGCGTAAAGAACATTGTGGGGCTATAGCTCAGCTGGGAGAGCGCTTGCATGGCATGCAAGAGGTCAGCGGTTCGATCCCGCTTAGCTCCACCAAAATTTGAACCCTCGCTACGGCGGGGGTTTTTTATTTCTCCGTTTTGTCTCCTCATGTACATTCTTTCCAGGTTTAACTGCAATTATGGGTTTATGAATATTACGCTGGTAAAAACAGTGATTGGGGAATTTGCCGGGACCAGGAAATAGCGCGCATTGTTAATGAACGCATCGGGACTATCTGCAAGGGATATTAACGGGGAAAGCGTAGCCGTTATTTGCGGCGGGGAAGAAATAAACCGGGGTTGCCCCCGGTTTATCTGAATTACAGTACCAGTGCCGCGATAGAGGCGGACAGGACACTCACCAGCGTTGAACCGTAAACCAGTTTCAGACCGAAGCGGGAAACCACGTTGCCTTGCTCTTCGTTCAGGCCTTTGATCGCACCGGCGATAATACCGATAGAAGAGAAGTTAGCGAAGGAAACCAGGAAGACAGACAGGATGCCTTCCGCACGCGGAGACAGGCTGGATGCGATTTTCTGCAGATCCATCATCGCCACGAATTCATTGGAAACCAGTTTGGTTGCCATGATACTGCCCACCTGCAGCGCTTCTGAGGACGGTACACCCATTACCCAGGCAATCGGGTAGAAGATGTAGCCCAGAATCCCCTGGAAGGAGATGCCGAGGATGGCAGCGAACAGGGCGTTCAGCCCAGAAATCAGAGCGATAAAGCCGATCAGCATCGCCGCAACGATAATCGCGACTTTAAAGCCCGCCAGAATATACTCGCCCAGCATTTCGAAGAAGCTCTGTCCTTCATGCAGGTTAGACATCTGCAGGTTTTCTTCGCTCTCATCGACGCGGTACGGGTTGATCAGGGACAGCACGATAAAGGTGCTGAACATGTTCAGAACCAGCGCTGCGACCACATATTTCGGCTGCAGCATGGTCATGTACGCGCCAACAATTGACATCGAAACGGTAGACATCGCGGTAGCCGCCATGGTGTACATGCGGTTGCGGGACATTTTTCCGAGGATATCTTTGTAAGCGATGAAGTTTTCAGACTGACCCAGAATCAAGGAGCTGACTGCGTTAAACGATTCCAGTTTACCCATGCCGTTGATTTTGGACAGGACGGTACCGATAGCGCGAATAATAATTGGCAGTACGCGGATATGTTGCAGGATACCGATCAGCGCAGAAATAAAGACAATCGGGCAGAGCACTTTCAGGAAGAAGAATGCCAGACCTTGATCGTTCATTTTGCCGAAGACGAAGTTTGTCCCTTCGTTGGCAAATCCGAGCAGTTTTTCAAACATCTCGGAGAAGCCTTTCACAAAACCCAGACCCACGTCAGAGTTCAGGAAGAACCAGGCAAGCAAGACTTCGATCACGAGCAGTTGGACAACAAAGCGAATGCGGATTTTTTTGCGGTCACTGCTTACAAGTAATGCAAGCAGCGCCACAACGGCAAGCGCCAGAACAAAGTGCAGAACGCGGGACATATTTGCTCCAAATATGAGACGGGTAGAAATTTCGTGCACATTCTATGTAACAAGCGGAAAGAAAACGAGATCAAACACACAGTATATTAATGACCTGTGACCAGACTCAAAAATAGTGATCCGCCATACATTTCTGTTATGTTAAGTAAAAGAATGAAAAGTTGCACTGTAATGCTAAACTCTTAACAAGACGGTGTGATTTGCATCCCATCGTCCCTGTCTTAAAAACATCCGGCCCGTCATCGTTTCTGACTATCGAAGAAATCAATCGAATCTACTCTAAATGAACTTGATAATCATTCTCATTTTGGTAGCATGAAACATAGCAAAGGCTATATTTAGGGGCAAGAAATGAACAACAGTCGCGTTGAGAGTAGCAGTGGACGTGCAGCGCGCAAGTTAAAGCTCGCGTTAATGGGACCTGCGTTCATTGCGGCGATCGGGTATATCGATCCGGGTAACTTCGCCACTAATATTCAGGCCGGGGCCAGCTTCGGTTATCAACTGCTGTGGGTGGTTGTCTGGGCGAACCTGATGGCCATGCTGATTCAACTGCTGTCAGCAAAATTAGGGATTGCTACGGGTAAGAACCTCGCAGAACAAATTCGCGACCATTACCCGCGTTCGTTGGTCTGGTTCTATTGGGTACAGGCGGAAATTATCGCCATGGCCACGGACCTTGCCGAGTTTATCGGCGCCGCCATCGGTTTTAAGCTGATCCTCGGCGTGTCGCTGTTACAAGGTGCGGTATTGACCGGTATTGCCACTTTTTTAATTCTGATGCTGCAACGCCGCGGGCAGAAACCGCTGGAAAAAGTCATTGGCGGGCTGCTGCTGTTTGTTGCGGCGGCTTATATCGTTGAGCTGGTTTTCTCACGTCCTGAACTGGCTCCGCTCAGTAAAGGCATCTTGATCCCAAGCCTGCCGGGTACCGAAGCCGTGTTCCTTGCCGCCGGTGTGTTAGGGGCAACAATCATGCCGCACGTGATTTACCTGCACTCCTCATTGACCCAGTATCTGCATGAGGGAACGCGCCGCGAGCGGTATTCCGCGACCAAATGGGATGTGGGTATCGCGATGACTATCGCCGGTTTCGTCAATCTGGCGATGATGGCGACTGCCGCTGCCGCATTTCACTTCAATGGTCATACCGGCATTGCCGATTTGGACGAAGCCTATTTAACGCTTGAACCGCTGCTCAGTCATGCGGCGGCTACCGTGTTTGGCCTGAGCCTGGTGGCTGCCGGGCTTTCTTCCACCGTGGTAGGGACGCTGGCCGGGCAGGTGGTGATGCAGGGGTTTGTGCGTTTCCACATTCCATTATGGGTACGCCGGACCATCACCATGATGCCATCGTTTGTCGTTATCCTGATGGGGCTTGATCCCACACGCATTCTGGTGATGAGCCAGGTACTGCTCAGTTTCGGCATCGCCCTGGCGCTGGTGCCATTGCTGATCTTTACCAGTGACCGCGGGTTAATGGGGGAACTGGTGAATACGCCGACGGTCAAGCGCGTTGGCTGGCTGATTGTGATCCTGGTGGTGGCGCTAAATGGCTGGCTGCTGGTGGGAACCGCTTTAGGGGTATAACGCTAAATATTGGCAAAGAAAAAGGAGCGCATGCGCTCCTTTTTGCTTATAGCCTGTTTGTTAACGCCAGTGACCATGGCCGTGACCACGTCCCGGGCCGCGACGATCATCGCGATCATTCCAGCCTTCACGGTAACCACGTTCGTAAGCATCACGTTTATCCCAGCCACGGTGGTAGCCACGGTCATGCATACGCCAGCGATGGTCACGCCATTCGTAATTACGATGCCAGTAGTCGCGGTCGCGCCAGCGTCCGCCGTCCCAATAATTGCCGTAATTGTCGCGATCGCCAATTTGCAATTTTACAGAAGGCAGCAGTGTTATTTCGCCAGCGTTAGCGACCAGCGGGGCACATGCCATTAATACTGCTGCGAGAATCAGTGACCTGAACATAGTTTTCTCCTTCACGATCGGGTCTGTTGCAGCAATATTATGTAACGTTTATGCCCGCATCTTCGGCGGAACTCCTAAATCCATAGTGACAGCACTTTTTGCTAAAAGCGCTGTTATTTTGCGCTGTTCAGGATCGCATCAATATTGGCGCATTCCGCTTCGCTGAACTGGCGATTAGCCAGCATGCCGACGGCGTCATCGAGCTGGCTGATTTTACTGGCGCCAATCAGCACGGAGGTCACCTTGTCCCCGCGCAGAACCCATGCCAGCGCCATTTGCGATAATTTTTGCCCACGGGCAATCGCCAGATCATTCAGCTTGCGGACTTTTGCCAGCTTTTCATCCGTAATCTGATCGGGATTGAGGAAACGGCTACCGCTGGCGGCGCGTGAATCTGCCGGAATACCATTCAGATAACGGTCGGTAAGCTGTCCGCCTGCCAGCGGCGAAAACGCAATGCTGCCAACCCCTTCTTGTTGCAGCACAGTCAACAGCTCGTCTTCCACCCAACGCTCGAACATCGAATATTTGGGCTGATGGATAAGGCAGGGCGTGCCCAGATCATTGAGTATCTCAATGGCCTGGCGCGCCAAATCGGCCGGGTAATTCGACAGACCGACATACAGCGCCTTGCCCTGGCGGACAACGTGGTCCAGCGCCCGCATGGTCTCTTTCAGCGGCGTTTCTGGGTCCGGACGGTGGTGATAGAAGATATCGACATAATCGAGCCCCATCCGGCGCAGGCTTTGATCGAGGCTGGCAATCAGGTATTTGCGTGAACCCCAGTCGCCATAGGGGCCATCCCACATGGTATAGCCTGCTTTGGTCGAGATGATCAGTTCATCCCGATAAGGCAAAAAATCTTCCTGCAGCAGACGACCAAAATTGCGCTCGGCAGAGCCGGGAGGCGGCCCGTAGTTATTGGCGATATCGAAATGGGTTATCCCCAAATCGAAAGCATGTCTGAGTAGCTGACGGCTATTTTCAATGAGTGTGGCATCGCCAAAGTTATGCCACAGTCCAAGTGAGATTGCCGGAAGCTTAAGACCACTGTCACCGCAGCGGCGAAATTCCATTTTCTGATAGCGATCCCCGGAGGCCAGATAAACCATACATATGCCCTTAATGTCAGTGTATACGTTTACACACGTGATCTTCGAGCTTACATCAGCTTGCCGATTCTCGCTGATTTCCTCTGCTAAATTCTGCCGTTACGCACTATTTTTTGCGTGGTGCGATCATTACCGGCTTTCCTGCCAGCAGCAGCCAGGCGGGTAACATCACAATGCATAACAGGGGCAGCAGACTGGTATCCGGCACCACGGCGGCAGCCATAAACAGGCTCAACCAGGCGTCGCGGGTGACGACCAGCACCATGCCGAGAATGGCACACGAAATAGTGATTGCTGCCGGGACGGCGTTGACGTGTTCATGCAGCATCAGGCCGAGAGCGACGCCAACAAACACCGCCGGGAAGATGCGCCCGCCGCGAAAACCACAGGCCGCCGCAACCACCAGCGCCGCCAGTTTTATCACTGCGAATAGCAGATAATCCGTTACGGTAAAGGTCTGAGCGAACGCCATTTGCTGCATCTCATCCAGCCCTTTAAACAGGGTGATATTGCCGCCAATAACGCCGAGCACGCCCAGAATAAAGCCGCCGATCCCGAGCATCAGTACCGGGCTTTTCAGGCGATGCATCAACTGGTGCAAACGTGGCAGGCACCAGACCGCTACCATCCCCAGCGCAATCGCGATGGCGCAGACGACCGCACCGCTGATGATATCGACCAGATGCATCTGCGGATAATGCGCAACAGGAAGAGCGAAGTGGGGATGGAAAAACAGCCCGGTGGTCAGGGCGCCTGCGGCGGCGGCCATCAGCGGGGCGAACAGGCGGTCCCATAGCGGCAGGTCAGTATTTGAATTCAGTGTCTGGGAGAAAATCAGCGCGGCTGCCACGGGGGTGCCAAACAGTGCGCCAATGGTTCCGGCAGAGGCGAGAATAGTCCAGTCGAGAGGGGCAACGCGCGGGAACAATTTTCCACCCAATGCCACAGCCAGGGCAATATTGAGCACCATAATAGGATGCTCCGGCCCAAGGCTCACGCCACCGGCCAGGCCAAGTACCAGGGCAACCAGCAGGCCGGGCAGGGCAGAGACATGCACAGGTGCGCCAATCAGCGGCTCGGTTGCCGGATCCGGGCCGCCGTGTCCGGCGCTGTAACGAATCACCAGACCGACCGCCAGCCCGGTCAGGGTCAGCATCATAATCACCCAGAAAGGGGAGTCAGGGGTAAAACCCAGACGATACGGCAGCCCATTCCACAGTATCAATTGCAGAACGGCGGCCACTTTCATGACCAGCAATAACACCAGACTGGATGCGACACCGATAATCAGCGCGGGAAGCGCCAGTAGCAGCATCGTTCGGGCTCGCGGATGGAGCATGTTCATTTCCTTTTAACTGAGCACAGAGGTCACAGCACGCTCGTGGAAAATATCCGGCGAGTGCAGACATTGCTGAAACCGTTACGTTAATTTGTGACGAAGATCGATAATCCCGGGGCACTCATGCTATGTTCGTTGTCGTTACAGCGCCTTGAATTTACAGTGTGCCAAAGATTTATTCTGACTTTAGCGGAGCCGTAAAAGAATGACAAAATATGCTTTAGTAGGGGACGTGGGCGGCACGAACGCACGATTAGCGCTCTGCGATCTCAGTAGCGGAGCCATCTCCCAGGCCAAAACCTATTCAGGCCTTGATTATCCCAGCCTTGAGGCGGTGGTACGCGTGTACCTTGATGAGCATAAGGCAGAGGTAAAAGATGGCTGTATCGCCATCGCTTGCCCTATTACCGGTGACTGGGTGGCGATGACCAACCACACCTGGGCTTTCTCTATCGCAGAGATGAAAAAAAACCTTGGCTTCGCACATCTGGAAATCATTAACGATTTCACCGCTGTCTCTATGGCGGTGCCGATGCTGAAACCAGAGCATCTGACTCAGTTCGGCGGTGGTGAGCCGGTTGAGGGCAAGCCAATCGCGGTCTATGGCGCGGGCACGGGCCTTGGCGTATCACATCTGGTGCATGTCGATAAGCGCTGGGTCAGCCTGCCGGGTGAAGGTGGACACGTGGATTTTGCGCCGAACAGCGAAGAAGAGGGCATTATTCTGGAGGAGCTGCGCGCGGAGATCGGCCATGTGTCTGCCGAGCGTGTTCTGTCCGGTCCGGGGCTGGTCAATTTGTACCGCGCAATCGTGAAATCGGACGGACGGCTGCCGGAAAACCTGCAACCGAAAGATGTCACCGAACGTGCCCTGGCGGATAGCTGTATCGATTGTCGCCGCGCGCTGTCGCTGTTTTGCGTCATTATGGGGCGTTTTGGCGGCAACCTGGCGCTCAATCTCGGTACGTTTGGCGGTGTCTATATCGCGGGCGGTATCGTGCCGCGCTTCCTGGATTTCTTTACCGCCTCCGGTTTCCGCGGTGGTTTTGAAGATAAAGGTCGCTTTAAATCCTACGTACAAGACATCCCGGTCTTCCTGATCACGCATGATAACCCTGGCCTGCTCGGCGCCGGCGCGCACCTGCGCCAGTCGCTGGGGTATTATCTCTAAAGATGCATTAACTGCCTGAATTCTTTTACCTTACTGCGGCTGACGGGGACCTGGAAATCCAGGTCTCTCAGCCGCACGATATAGGTGTTATTGAACCAGGGCTCAATTTCGCGAATTTTATCCAGATTGACGCAGTAGGAGCGATGGCAGCGGAAAAAGTGCGCCGCCGGGAGCTTGCTGCAAAACTCCGTAATATTCATTGGCATGACATAGGATTCACGTTTGGTGTAGACAAACGTCATCTTTTCATGCGCTTCTGCGTAATAGATATCGTGAATACTGGTGACGATGATGCGTTCATCTTTCACCAGGTTGATTGTCGCATTCTCGCGTGGGGCAGGGCTGGCACTGGTGCCGGTTTGTTGCTGCCAGGCTGTTTCCAGCTTTTGCAACATGCTAATAATGCGCGATTCCTGATACGGTTTGAGAATATAGTCAAACGCTTCCAGTTCGAATGCTTCTACCGCATGCTCTTTCCAGGCGGTAATGAACACGATAAACGGTTTATGGGCGAACTGACTGATATTCTGCGCCAGAAGGACTCCGTCCAGGGACGGGATGTTGATATCAAGGAAAATGGCGTCCACTTTGTTGTGCTGTAAATATTTCAGCACGTCGAGACCGTCCTCAAATGTACCCACAATGTCCATCTGGCTGTGCGTTTTGATAAGCCAGCTCAACTCCTGTTGCGCCAGGAATTCATCTTCAACAATGATGACCTTCATTCACTTCCCCCGTTAAGGCAACAGCGTGGCCGGCGTGGTCACAGGTGTGGTGTGCAAGGGCACATAAAACGCAATTTCGGTACCCGGCGTCAGGCGGCGGATATGCAGCCCCTCGCCATACAGTAACTTCACGCGCTGGTGGACATTGAGCAAACCGATTTTATTACCCGGCATTTCGTCGGCTTCCACACGGGCGATCATCTCGGGCGCAATGCCGTTCCCCGTATCGCGTACGGCAATACGCACGCGGTTGCCGCACTCCGCCACGCTGATGGTCACCACCCCTTTTCCTTTACAGGGCTGAATACCGTGAACAATGGCATTTTCGACCAGCGGCTGAATCAGCAGGCTGGGAATAACACAGCTCACCTCTTCATCAATGTCATAAATGACCGTCAACTTGTCGCCAAAACGGGCCTGTTCAATGGCGATATAGTCTTTGATTTGATAGAGCTCTTTTTTGATATCAATCTGCTCATCGTCTTTTAATTCAATGTTATAGCGCAGGTAGCGCGACAGATTGAAAATCAACTGACGGGCGGTGTCCGGATTAAGGCGGATAGAGGATGAAATCGCATTGAGGGCGTTAAAAAGAAAGTGTGGGTTAATCTTGCTTTGCAATGCGCGCAGTTCCGCTTTATTGGCCATCTCACGTAGCTGCTCGGCACGGGAAACTTCCAGTTGCGTAGAGATAATTTGCGACAGACCAACCGCCATCTCCTGCAGCGAGGAGGTGATTTGATGCGCATGGCAATAATAGATTTTAAGCGTGCCGGTGACGATCCCCTTTTCCCATAGCGGGATCACCAGCATTGAGTGGATCTGCGGCGTTCTGTGGGCTTCATCATTGTTTTTAATGATGATCTCCCCGGTATCAATTGCCTGGCGTGTTGTCGGGCTAATGATATCGTCACTGTCCCGGTAGTTGTCTTCGCCCACGCCGACATACACCAGCACATGGTCGGCGTTGGTGATGGCCACGGCGTCGGCATTAATATCGCGGCGAATGATGTCGCATACCTGGCGCAGGGATTCGCTATTGACGTTGCGAAACAGCGGCAGGGTTTTATTGGCGATATCCAGCGCCAGTTTGGCCTGGCGTCCGGCAATGGCTTCTTTTTCACCTTCCACGCTTTGTACCAGCAAAACGATAAAGCCCACACAGACGCTGCCCAGAATCATCGGCACGCCAATTTTCGATACGATATCCAGGCCCAGTGCGGTCGACGGCGCCCAAAGTACCACCAGCGTCATGGTCAGGGTTTCGCACAACATCCCGGCGATGATGCCCACGCTCCAGTGCTTTTGCTTAGGGATTTTGCGATTTATCCAGCCAGAGAGAACACCGGCAATAATACTGGTAATCAGGCAGGGTACGGCTGTTACGCCGCCGATATCAATCAGATAGCGGTGTATCCCGGCGATAACGCCGGTAATAATGCCCACCCAGGGGCCAAATAAGATGCCGCCGGACATCACCGCAATAATGCGCACATTCACCAGCGAGCCTTCGACCGGTACGCCGGACCAGGTGCTGAACAGCGCAAACATTGAGAAGATAGCCGTGACGGCGAGCAACTCTTTTGGCGTGTGCGCCGTTTTATGCAGTAACTCGCGGAACAGGCGGATACGGATCAGAAAGAAAAGGCAGATCAGCATCAGCGCCGCGCGATCAAATACCGCCAGCAGCATGTTGAATATTTCGTGCACGGGAAGGCTCATGTAAAAGGCGTGAAAAAGCTATGATAAAAAACATCGCCGCCAATGACCAGTCAGGTGCGCGTATTTGGCAATGAGGAAAACCCCCTTTCTTAAAAGGGGATTGATACCGGTCGGAAGATGTTTCGCCACATGTGAAAAAATGCCTTATTAGAACGTAACTTCATTGATATCAGCTTGTTAAATTTGAAGGTGTATATTTTCTCTTGTTGCCAGGATTTTGTTTTGCGCATTTTTTTTGGCTTCCCCTTTTTTAGACGTAAAATTTTTTCACATTTCCTCTCGACAGCAGGTTTTTTTTCAGGCTATGTTCAGGAAACGCCACAACCGTGGCGGCGTCGCTCGGACGGTCCGGGCGCTAACGTTAATCTGAGGAAGTTATGGCTGAATTCAGTCCTGAACGCCGTTTTACGCGTATCGATCGTCTCCCCCCTTATGTTTTCAATATCACGGCTGAACTGAAAATGGCTGCGCGTCGGCGCGGCGAAGATATTATCGATTTCAGCATGGGTAATCCTGACGGTCCGACACCGGCCCATATCGTTGAAAAACTCTGTACTGTTGCCCAGCGCCCGGACACGCACGGTTATTCCACGTCGCGCGGCATTCCGCGTTTGCGCCGTGCCATTTCTCGCTGGTATCAGGATCGCTATCAGGTCGATATCGATCCGGAAAGCGAAGCGATCGTCACCATCGGTTCAAAAGAGGGGCTGGCGCATCTGATGCTGGCAACCCTGGACCATGGCGACACGGTTCTGGTGCCCAATCCGAGCTACCCGATTCACATTTACGGTGCGGTGATTGCCGGCGCCCAGGTGCGTTCTGTGCCGCTGGTGGAAGGCGTTGATTTCTTCAATGAGCTGGAGCGCGCGATCCGCGAAAGCTACCCTAAACCGAAGATGATGATTCTGGGCTTCCCCTCCAACCCTACCGCGCAGTGCGTAGAACTGGAGTTCTTTGAAAAAGTGGTCGCTCTGGCAAAACGCTATGATGTGCTGGTCGTTCACGACCTGGCCTATGCGGATATCGTCTATGACGGTTGGAAAGCGCCGTCGATCATGCAGGTTCCCGGTGCTCGCGACGTGGCGGTTGAGTTCTTTACGCTCTCAAAAAGCTACAACATGGCGGGATGGCGTATCGGCTTTATGGTCGGCAATAAAACGCTGGTGAATGCGCTCGCGCGTATTAAAAGCTATCACGACTACGGCACCTTTACGCCGCTGCAGGTGGCAGCCATCGCCGCGCTCGAAGGCGACCAGCAGTGCGTGCACGATATTGCCGCACAGTATAAGCGCCGCCGCGATGTGCTGG
This sequence comes from Phytobacter sp. SCO41, assembly GCF_003073275.1. NCBI lineage: Bacteria > Pseudomonadati > Pseudomonadota > Gammaproteobacteria > Enterobacterales > Enterobacteriaceae > Phytobacter > Phytobacter sp. SCO41. Next base: position 1,528,952 of record NZ_CP027225.1, read on the forward strand.
TAAAAGGCCTGCATGAAGCCGGATGGATGGTCGAAATGCCAAAGGCGTCAATGTACGTCTGGGCGAAAATCCCTGAACCTTATGCCGCCATGGGGTCGCTGGAGTTTGCTAAGAAGCTGCTACAGGATGCCAAAGTTTGCGTGTCGCCTGGCATCGGGTTTGGTGATTATGGCGATACGCATGTGCGTTTTGCCCTGATTGAAAACCGCGATCGTATTCGCCAGGCGGTAAGGGGCATCAAAGCGATGTTCCGCGCCGATGGTCTGCTTCCCGCTACCACAAAATCCACGGCGGAAGACACAGAGCAGTAAGCCGGGGCACACAGGCCTTTTCACAAATGAAAACAGGAGCCAAATGGCTCCTGTTCTTCTTTTCGTTCTACGAACGTTGCTCAGATCATCAGGGCAAATGTACCGGCCCAAACAATGACCATCACCGAAATGCCCATAAAGAAATATTTCACGCTTCATCGCTCCGCATACATACGTATGCATTCATGACCAGATCAGGACTGAGTATAGAGAGGTGAAACTACGCCAAATTGAAAATGGGAATTTTCTCCCTTTCGGCCACAGCTCCATCTCAGAATTCTTGATGCATCTCGCATCAGACGGGGCTAATGTACGCCTAAATTTTGCGCCTTACAAGGGGCATTTTTTTAAATACTTTCCGCAACTTACAGAGTGTCGGGCTTTGGCGACAGATTAATTTCTTTGCGGAATAAATGCCCGTTGAGCGACGCGTTGTCACAGGATTGAAACCTGTAATTTGACCGTTGAATTACAAGGTTATTTTGTGATCGGTCGCACGTTTTGTGCTCGCCACTGCGAATGGACAGGCGAGTCGATACAGCATTGTCAGTGGGGGTGTCTTTTCAAGAGGTATGCATCACCGACCTGAAAACAGTGCTTTTTACCGAACAGCAAACCTGTATTTGTGAGTTATGCCTTCATTATTATCACTTCAAAAATTGCGATGTCTCTCATTTTTGCCATAAAACTGCGTATAACATCATTTATAAGTTTAACTGGCAGTGAATGAGATGATAATAATTTGCTATTAAAATGGATTCGCATAATTTTCATGGAATTTGGTTTGCAGACTAATTGTATTCTCTGAAACTGAACGCCTGGGGAAATTTACTTAGCCTGATCATGGCTACGCGAGAATAAGTATCTTTCAAATAACTCAATTAAATAAATGAACAATCGGATTAAAGTTAAATTTAATTTCTGGTTCACTTAATCTAATGGATACTTAGGGGGAAGCTATGGACTCTTTCGTTGCCAGACAGCCGATATTCGATCGTGACTTGCATACCGTAGCCTATGAGCTCCTTTTTCGTTCTGGAATGAATAACTCTTTTCCAAACGTACCGGCCGATTATGCGACCAGCCAGATGATCTCCGACCAGTTCCTGGGCATCCCAACCTTTCGCTTTGTAGGGGAGAACATCTCTTATATTAATTTCCCCTATCAAATGATTGTTCAGGGGATGGCTGACATCTTACCTCGCGAACGCGTCGTCATTGAAATATTGGAAGATGCTGTCCCTGATGATGCGCTGTTCGAGGCCGTGCGCTATCTCTTCGCCTCAGGCTATACGCTGGCATTAGATGATTTTGCGATGGACGAGGCGTGGGATCGTTTTTTACCCTATATAACTATCCTGAAATTTGACGTTAAGGCAAATTCGTTTGAAGAAATCAATGGATTTTTGAAACGTCATGCGTTGCAGTTAAAAACAAAAAATCTGCTGGCGGAAAAAATCGAAACGTATGACGAATTTAAACAATATAAAGACCAGGGCTTCCATTTGTTTCAAGGTTATTTTTACAGTAAGCCGGAAATTATTCAGAGCAAACGCCTGCCACACAAAGCTGCACACCTCTTCCAGTTGATGAGCGAAGTTAACGCGCCAGAGTTAGATTTTGATAAAATCGGGCGTATACTCGAACATGATTTATCGTTGACTTACAAGATCTTAAAATATGCCAAAAATATTGTGCATCGCGTTAGTGGCATAAGCGCTGTCGACAACTTAACGCTCAAAAAAATTGCTATCTATTTGGGGCGAAGTGAATTAACTCGCTTTGTTTCGCTGGTTTGCCTGGCCAATCTCTCTAATAAAGACACTAACGAGCTTTATCATCTTTCCCTGTCCAGGGCTAAATTCTGCGAAATCATTGTTGCGCGTACACATTCAACGTGTTGTGCGCAGGAGGCATTCTTATGCGGATTGTTTTCATTACTGGATGCCATGCTGGAGATCCCGCTTGAGGAAATTTTCGAGCAAATAACACTTCCTTTATCCGTTCGCAATGCGCTGGTGCACAAACAGGGTACGCTTTATGACCTGCTTAGCCTTGTACAAAGTTATGAGCGCCGTGAATGGGAAGCGGTACAGCAACAGGCAAAAAAACTGAATATTCCAGGCTGGGCGGCTGTTGATGCAATGGGGGAAGCTCTCGCCTGGGCGGATGCGACAGTCTCATGACACCGCTCCAAAGAGCGGGCATTTTTCACACGGCAGATTAATCATTTTGGCGTATGAATGCGGTCATTATCACGAAACATGCAGGCGATATTTCGTACTGTTGAGATAACGTTTAGGTTAAGGTGATATATTTTTAATCACCACAACCTTTAAGGTTATTGGTCGTTACATCAACAGTAAAAGGAATTTCTGCATTGGATATCCCCCGTATTTTTACGATTACCGAAAGCGAACACCGCATTCATAACCCCTTTACGCCAGAAAAACTCGCGACACTCGGTGCGGTACTACGCCTGAAACCGGGCATGCGCATACTTGATCTTGGCAGCGGTTCGGGTGAAATGCTCTGTACCTGGGCGCGCGATTATGCCATCACCGGCGTCGGCGTTGATATGAGCCAGCTTTTCAGCGAACAGGCGAAACAGCGTAGCGAAGAACTTGGCGTCAGCGAAAACCTGACATTTATTCATGGCGATGCGGCAGGTTTTGTCACGGATGAAAAATGTGATGTGGCAGCCTGTGTGGGCGCAACCTGGATTGGTGGCGGCGTAGCAGGGGCTATCGCGCTGTTACAAAAAAGCCTTCGCCCAGAAGGGATCATCCTTATTGGCGAGCCTTACTGGCGGCAGCTACCGCCAACGGAAGAGGTAGCCCAGGCCTGTTTTGCCAACGCGATAGCAGACTTTCATACGCTACCTGAGCTTGTCGCATCATTTGATGAGTTGGGTTTTGACGTCGTCGAGATGGTACTGGCAGACCAGGAAGGGTGGGACCGGTATGAAGCGGCGAAATGGCTGACGATGCGCCGCTGGCTTGAGGCCAACCCTGATGATGATTTTGCGCCAGAGATTCGTGCGACGCTTACGGCAGCGCCAAAACGCCATGTTAGCTGGACGCGTGAGTTCCTGGGCTGGGGTGTCTTTGCGTTAATGGCGCGCTGACCGTCCCGTCATAACGTCCCTCCCTGAGCGGGGTATCTTCAGATACCCCGTTTTTCTGTTGGTATGGCGTCGGGATATCTTAAAACAAGAGTGCTTTCGACCACGCCGCTTCGTTGCTAAAATAACCGCCCGGCAGACTTACACTTATCCGCAGGAATGAGGGAGACGCAGTGGTGGATCGGATTGATTATGAAATCGAAAAATATAGCTTCACCGAACTGAATGAATCTCCCCGTATCGCTCGCCAGTGGGCAGACACGCTTGACGAGTGCCGTCAGACGCAGGCGAACGCCGAAGAGCGATTACGCATTGCGCTGCTCAACGTCGATTACGTGACCAGCTTTGAGCTTCCTTTTCGCTTATTGTTAATTCGCGCGCCGCAGTTGATTGCCAGCCTGCGTGATGAGCTACAAATCGGTCAGAAAAACGTTATTTTCAACGGTAAACGTTTCGGCTGCGTCTATACCCTGAAAACCGATTTAAGCGATATACCGGATGCATTCCAGTATCGCCTTTCAACCCGTATCCGGCGGGTAGATGCCTCCGGGTCAGTGGCTACGCCTTATCAGCAAATCGCCAAAGAGGTAAAAGCTCCACGCGAACGACTCAAACTGGCGCTGGAAAGAGGGCTGCCGGTTACAGCGCTTGACGGGCTTTTCTGGTTTGGGATCCAGCGTATTGCTGCCGATGTGCAACGGTTGCGAAAAAGCGGTATGGCGATCGCCACGGCGGAAGTGGATATCTTTGACAACCTGACGGGTACTACCCGGCGAGTCCCGGTGTATCGCAGCGTGACGTAAATTCGCCTGCCGATGTTCACCGAACAGATGTGAAAACCCTCCTTTATGTTTGAGCAAACGTCGGCTGGCTGCGTTTGCTCTTTTGCGCACGTCAGTGATATCTCTTTATCCTTTATTGATACTTATATTATTACGCCACATTAACTGAAATTTTCAGGTTTAATATATGAGAGTTTGAGTTAAGTTTTATTTTAATATTCTTTTGATAATCTCCTTAATTTGTTCATCTTTCAGGCATTACTATTTCTATGGTTTTGCTTAAGGATGAATAAAATGAAAATAATTGGATTGGATGAGCATCGCAGTTTACGTGGGAACGGCGCGCTTAAATATTTCGAACTTGAAGGTGTACCGAGTGACGAATGGGCGCGTATTTTTCAAAGCCACTTTGTGGATCAGGATATAAAAGTATGGATTGAGGGATATTGCATAGTCCTCCAGTGCCAGACTGAAGAGATCCCGAAATACAGAGAGCTTTTACAAGCTAAGTGCGATGAAATCACAGCACAATTAATACCTTAGGGACTTATAGCCCGTTAAAAAGGCGATAAGTATCCGGTCAAAATAAGTAAACGGCATCTGAAAAGTGGGATATCCACTGTGTAAGATGCCGTTTTTTATGCCAGAGCGGTGTTAACTTTCGCCAAAGCACTCACTAAGCGACATGACCAGCCTGCATTCATTATCGACAGTCAGCGCACGCCAGCCCGTGCCCGTTTCTCCTTCCCGAATAACAGGCATTCCCTGTTGCGTCAGATGCGTAATCAGCGTTGAAAACTCCACCTCATTCACCGGACGGGGCTGCCAGAAGGTCTTTTTATTATCAGTAAAGATGGGCAGCAACTGAATTTGCGGCTGCCGGGTACCCACTAACAGACGAACGATAAAACCGTAAGCCGGCATGCCGCGCTCCTGATATTCACCGTTACTGTTAAACACCGCATTACCGATGCTGTAAATCACCAGGCTTTGATCCTGCTGCGCCGCTTCGCCTGCCATATGCGGCCCGGAGCCAATAATCAGATCGGCACCGGCATCACTCAGTTGCTTAGCCAGGGTGCGCTGCCGGGCGGTGGTCCAGCGGTAGTCCAGCCCCCAGTGAGCAAGAACAATCAGCGTGGCGGGGTGAGCGCTCGCTTTCTCCTTACGAAGCTGTTCAATCAGCCCACCACTGATACAGGCGACGCCCGCGCGGCGAGGGCGGGCATAAAAGGCGCACTCCTCTTCCATATAACGTCGATACCAGTAGGCGCTGAAAATCTTGTACGTCCGCTTGCCCACGGTGACGACCAGCGGCGCTTGCGCCTGCTGCGCGTTTATCCCGGCGCCCACGCAGGCGATTCCCGCCTCGCGAAACGCTGTCAGCGTGCTATACAGACCGGGTAACCCGGCGTCCATCGCGTGATTGTTGCCCAGCGCCACCGCATTGATGCCCTGTTTGCGCAGGGCGGCGACAGAGGCGGCCGGATCGCCTGTCAGGCAGAACGGTTTACGGCCTGCAAGACTGGCGCTGAGATCGGTGGTCAGCGCCGCTTCAAAGTTGGCAAGCGTCATGTCGCTGTTGTGAAGAAGGGGGGCGATAGCCGCAAAACTATAGTCATAGCCGTAGCGCTGGAGTGCGTCATCAATACCGCGGGCCTTACGCCGGGCGGTGTACCACTCACCGAAATAGGTATCCCCCAGAAATGTCAGGGTCGCCGTCGGTGAGTCAATCTGGCGAACGCTGGGGGCACAGGCGACCGGTTGATGGGCGGTATCGGCCTGCGCCAGCAGTTCATCCAGAAGATAATCAAGGTGGAAAGCATCGTTTGCACCCGCCGCGCAGGCCAACCAAAGTTCGCCTGAAAACCATTGCAGCGCGAAACCCCAGTTTCCGGCACTGAATTGCCCCCACGCGCTGCCGTCACTGTGCAGATTGCCAGTTTTGCGATAGATGCGCTCGCCGATGACGGCTTCCTGTTCGCAAAACCACGGCAACAGATGCGGATAGCGCTGGTAGAAATGGCGCACAAGCCTGGCGATATCCAAAAGTACCGTGCGCTGCCCTGGGCGCACGCGACCGGAGACGGTATTCATATGCGTGTACGGCATGCCGATAGTGGCGCTCAGTTCCCGCAACTGGGCCAGCGCTTTTGCACTGCTGCCAGCCAGATGCTCTGCCAGGTTAATGGCCGCATCGCAGGCGTTATGTAGCAACATTCCCTGTAGCAGGGACTTCACGGTCAGTTTGTCACCCTGCCTGAGTGTCAGCGCCGGGTTACCTTTCAGGATATCCGCCGCGATCTCCCGCACGGTGATGGCGGTCTCCAGGGTGGTTTTTTTATTTAACAGGCGATCGGCGATACAACAGGTCAGCAGTAACTGGCTGAGATAGTGCGACGCGAAGGGGCTATCGGCCCGTTCCGCGACGTGTTGCTCACCGGTCGAGAGGTTGATCAGCAGGCGCGCGGTGTGCCCTTTACGCAGCGCGGGCGGGGCGGCAAGTCGGGTTTTCAATAGACTGACAACCTGCCTGAAATCCGAGTTTCGCACGCTGCCTTTTACCAGCACGATATCGCCGGGGCGCAGCGTCGGGGCAGCGGCGTCAACCAGCGCCTGCGCCGTCTGAAAATGACCACCCCGCGCGGCTTCCGGCAGTGTCTCATGTAATGCCTTCATCTCCTCGCCGTGCAGAAAGGCGTGCTGGCAGCCAGCTTCCAGTAATGGCGTCGCCAGAGAACGGTGAATGGCCTGGCTCTGATCGCCGAGATTAACAATGCGTCCCAGCAGGGCAATGACACGTCCGCCATGAGCTCGGGCACGTTGCGCCGCCACCGCAAACGCATTGAGCATGGAAAGATATTCGGCGTTGTAACTGTCATCAATCAGCGTGGCTGTCCCGCCGCCGGGCAGGGACAACGGGGTAATGCACAGATGCTGACCATCGCTGCGATAACCCTCAAGGCCTGCGATAATCTGCGGCAGGTTCACGCCCAGCAGATCGGCGGCAATCAGCGATGCAACCGAATTGAGCGCGCCACCGTTACCGGGCACGGCCAGCCGGTAGCTGACGACCTGCTGATGAAAAGCGACCGTGACTCTGCTTCCGTTGTCGTCTGGTGTTATCCCGGTGATACGCACATCTGCGTCCGGGTTGAATCCGTAACTGATAATCCGCGCGCCGTCGCGTTCAACGCTTGCCGCGACAGTCGCATACTCGGCCATATCGCGGTGCAAAATGGCGTAACCACCGGGGATAAGACCATGACTGATGCGCGCCTTATAGCGTGCCACGTCATTCAGGGTGGTCACATTCTTGCCCACCTGAGTCATTCCGATTTCGGTAATGATAACGATGTGCGGCTTAATGCGATGCCCGACGCCTCCATTACGCATCCAGAGCGCGGAGATGGCCACTTCCATCACGACGGCCTGTGGGTTCGATACTGCACGCGCCAGGGTGACGGAGGCGCCGGTACGCGTGTTGTGATTGCCGCGGCTGGCTATCACAGACAGGTTGTCGGTCAGGATCGCCTCCAGCATCTCTTTGGTCGAGGTTTTGCCGACGGTACCTGTGACGGCCACCAGTTTGCCGTTAAATCGCCGCCGTGCTTCTTCTGCCAGTAAGTGAAGCGCCTGATAACTGTCACCAACCACCAGTTGTGGAAAGCCAGGCGGCAGGCCTGCGAGTTTGCGCTGGACAATCGCGCCGCAGTAGCGGGAAGCCTGCTCTGGCAGCAGGGTGTGCGTATCCTTCCAGCCCGCGTAAATACCGGTATTACCTGAGCCTTGCAGCCAGGTATCGGTGTCGATCGCAACGAACAGACAAGGGCGGTCATACGGCGTGTTGTCATGCAAAATGGCGATGTCGCCCGCAATCCAGGCGGCATCCGGGCGGTTGTGCCAGAGGCTGCCGGGTAACAACTGCGTAAGATCTGCGGCGGTCCAGCCCGGCGTGTTGGGGCCAGTGTTGCGCGGACGAGGGGTTTTCTGGCGCATGGTTGTATCCTTACTCATTCAGGGCAGTGCCGTGGTGCGGGCAAAGGGCTATTGCATTAACCCCCTGATTACCGTGCAAATCATGGTATTCCGGCGCGACGGCGGGGCGTTCGAGCTGCTTCACCTGGTGGCCATGTTCACGCAAAGCCTGTACGAACCGGGTTTGCAGATCGAACGGCGTGTTACGATCCTGCCGGTTGCCGATCACCAGGATTAAACGTGCGGGATCGTTCGCTATACCCGCTACGTGGTCGAGGGGATCCCACGGGTTAGCGAGCCCGGTGCCGTCCAGGCCCGGGGCTGATGCCTCGTCACGTTCTTTCCGCATACGCCCGGCCCGTTCCAGTAGCCCCCATGCGCCGGAGGTGAGTACGGCACAGTCAATATCCCGGCGTCCAAACGTGAGCAGCGCCGATGCGGCCGTTGCGCCACCGCTGTGTCCGCTGAGGATAAAGCGCGCAATACCGTAGCGTGCTTTGATGGCATCTACGGCGGCATTCAGCGCGAGAAATTCTTCTGCCTGACGGCGGCGATAGTGGTTGCCGCTGGAACCATAGGTTCCCGGACGGGCAACAATCAATGTTGGGAGCCCGCTTCGACGAAAAATGGCCTGCGCCTCGCGGCGTTGCGCGTCGGCTGTATTGGCCGGGATCTGGTCTGGCGGGCGCTTAATCAGCGATACCCGATCGCCTTTAAACATCACCAGCGCCAGAGGCGCATTGTGCAGGGAGCCCGCACTAAAGTAGCGAATACAGGCCGAGCCGCCCGCATACTGAACCCACACGGCGTCATCGCCAACCGGACAGGTCTGCGGGTTAGCGGGCTGGTTCCACAGTAGCGGCGTGTCGGCATGGGCGACCACACCGACAAGCAGCAACAGAAAAAGTGCGTAAAAGGGCCTCACAGCACCGCCTCAACGGGCAAAGATATAGATGTACAGAATACACAACCAGGCATTCATAATGTTATTATGATACAAGGATTTTCAGCACTGGGGATGCCCGGGAGCAATTAAGGAGTCAAATGTCGCTCAGCCACTTACTTGCGCAAACCCGCCCGGTGATGGAAACGCTGGATGTAGCGGCAAAACCGTCTCTGTGCCCGTCCTGGGTCATCTTTTTTAGCGTGTCCGACAGTAAAAGCCGTGCCCACGTTGTGCGCGGCTGTGGCGAGACATTCGACAAAGCCTGGCAAGAGGGAACGCAGGCGCTGCAACAGTGGCGTAAAAAGAGCGGTCTTAAGGCCTGCTGGCTGCGAGTTGACATGGTCGACAAGGTCGACACGCTACGTTGGGATACGCTGCAAGCTCGTCTGGCGAAGACCAAACGGAACTATTTTCGCTTTGGGCTGAGCCTGGACCCGGCATTTTGCTATGCCATGCTGGAGCAAGATATCGCCGCCAACGCGCTGCTCTATAACGGCGATCACGGCGTTGCTACCCCTAACGCCAGTAACCTTGCCCATTATTCCCGTCGTCGCTTTGGGGCGGTCTTGAACTGGCCTGAGCACCCTGACCAGACGCTGTGGCGTTTCACTACCCGCGCGCTGTTTTGCGATGGCGAGCAGGTATTGCCCATCGAATCGGACGGACGTAACAGCGGCTATCGCCAGTTGCCCGAGTGGCAGGAGACTGCCCTGGAGCCGATGATTGACTCGGCGACGGATTACCTGGCACGCCAGGTGACACCTTCCGGACGTTATCATTACGGCTGGTTCCCCTGCTTTGATCGCGCCATTCCGACCTATAACGCCTTGCGCCATGCCAGCTCGACCTACGCCTTGCTCGAAGGGTGGGAAGTGACCCAACACCCCGCCCATTTTGCGGCTATTGAGCGGGCGCTGGATGCCCTGTGTACCACGTTTATTCGTACCTGCTCCTTGCCCGATGGCGGCGAAGCCGATTTCCTGGTGGATACGGGTGATGAGATCAAACTGGGCGGTAACGCGGTCTGTATCCTGGCGATGGCGAAATATACAGAACTGACCAATGACGAGCGCTATCTGGGTGCGATGGCGCGGCTGGCGGCTGGCATCGGTTTTATGCAGAACGCACAGAACGGGGGCTTCGTACATGTGCTCAATGCCGGGGATTTATCACTCAAGGCGGAGCACCGCATTATCTATTACGACGGGGAAGCCGCCTTTGCCCTGATGCGTCTCTATGGGTTGACGAAGACACCGCGTTGGCTGGAGATGGTCGAGCGGGCAATGGACTATTTTATCGAACAGAAACACTGGCAGGCCCACGACCATTGGCTCAGTTACTGCGTTAATGAACTGACGCTCTACCGGCCGCTGGAACGCTATTATCAGTTCGGTCTGGATAATGTGCGCGGTCATCTCGATTTTGTGCAGGAACGTATTACCACTTACCCCACGTTGCTGGAGTTGATGATGGCGGCGTCGCGGATGATAGAACGGCTTGCCGTTTCGCCATATCAGCACCTGTTAGTGGACTTCGACATGACCGTGTTCAACCAGGCGCTGGAAACCCGTGCCCGCTACCTGGCGAATGGTTTTTTCTGGCCGGAGCTGGCCATGTTTTTTAAAAATCCGCCGCGTATTGTCGGCAGCTTTTTTATTCGTCACCACAGTTATCGCGTCAGGATTGACGATGTCGAGCATTACCTTTCCGGCTATGTCGCGTACCGTAAACGCTGGCTGACGCGACCTGAGCGCGCCATGCAACTGACAATGCCCGTTAGCAACGTTGCCCGGACAGGCTGACATATGCGGCGCCCCCACCGTCATTTTTTGTGTGCAACGTTGCGACGCGGGTTATCCTTCGCGCTGGTGGTGTTGCTTATTTTCTCTCCAGGACTGGGCGCCGGGTGGGATTTTAACGCCATCTCCACGCAAACTGAGCGGCTCTACGGCCCGGCGACGCCAGCCGCCAGGCAGCGGATTGATGAGTGGGCCGCCTTGCTTAAAAATCCACCGCAGGGCACGATTCAGGATAAATTGAATCAGGTAAACCGGTTTTTTAATGCCCGAATGGCGTTCAAAGATGACATTGTCGTCTGGCATCAGCAGGATTATTGGGCAACGCCGATAGAATTTTTACGTAAAGGGGCAGGGGATTGCGAAGATTTTGCGCTGGCGAAATATTTTACGCTGCGTGAGATGGGGGTTCCCGCCAACCAGTTGCGTATTACTTACGTTAAAGCACTTCAGTTAAATCAGGCGCATATGGTGGTGACGTGGTATGCCACCCCTGATGCGATCCCATTAGTACTGGATAACCTGAAAACCGCCATCTTGCCTGCCACACAGCGTACAGATCTGCTCCCGGTTTATGCTTTTAATGGGGAAGGGCTGTGGTTGCCGCAATCCGGCGGGAATAAACGCGTGGGGGACAGTAAACGACTCTCCCGCTGGCAGGATCTTCTCACCAGAATGCGTGCAGAAGGATTTGAAATTAATGAATAGGATGTGGCTATGTCCCTTTATAAGCAGCTACTGATCGGCATCTGTTTATTTACGCTCGTCATTTTCTGCGGCAACTTTTTTGTTTCTCTGGAGGGTTCCAGGGAGCAATACCGGAATCAGCTCAGCGCCCACGCACAGGATGCGGCAACGGCGCTGGGGTTGTCATTGACGACCCATATTGATGATCCGGCAATGACGGAACTGATGGTGAACTCCATCTTTGACAGCGGTTATTTTTACCGTATTCGGGTGGTGGATATTAAAACCAACAAACCCATCATTGAACGCACCGACAATCCGCAAAGCGCCAGCGTGCCGGACTGGTTTGTTCGCATGGTAAATCTGAGTCCAGGGGAAGGCGACGCCATTGTCACGCATGGCTGGACGCAGGTTGCCAGGGTTGAGGTCGTTAGCCATCCGATGTTTGCCCTGGCGCGTCTTTGGGACAATATGGTCGCCAGCTTTTTGTGGCTTATCGGCTGTAGCTTGTTATTTATTCTCGGCGTAACTCTTCTGCTGCGCCGTCTCTTGCGACCGCTTAACTACATTGTGGAGCAGGCGATGGCTATCTGTCGCCGCGAGTTTCTCAATGTTCCCGCGCTGCCGAAAACGCCGGAACTGCGTCGGGTCGTTGAGGCGACCAACCTGATGGTGACGCAACTTGAGGCGTTGTTTGGCGAGCAGGCGCAGCGCACCGAATCCTTGCGCCGGGAGGCTTACCACGACAGCCTGACGGGCCTGAACAACCGTCGCGCTTTTGATATGCAATTGCAGTCGCGTCTGAGCGATGAAGAGAATGACGCGGGTCACCTGATCCTGTTGCGGGTTCAGGATCTTATCGGCCTTAATCAGCGTCTTGGCGGCGCGAAAACCGATAAGCTGCTGATCGCGGTGGCAGATATTCTCAATGGCCTGCAAAAGCATTACTTCCGTAATGAAGGTTTCCTGGCCCGTGTGCGCGGCGGGGAGTTTGCCATCCTTGCCCCGCAGTTCCTGCATAATGAACTCGACAACCTGACTAACACTCTCAGTACCCAGCTTAAGGCGCTGTCAGAAACAGGAATGAGCGACGTGACACCGGTCGCCCATTTCGCTCTGGTGCCCTTCCATGTTGGCGACAAGCCACAGACGATACTGATGCAGGCAGACCAGGCGCTGGCGATGGCGGAAACCGAAATGCGCTTTTTTGCCAGCACGGATATGACGGTTACAGACGATAGCGAAGAGGATCATCATAGCTGGTATACCCGTCTGGATGCGGTACTGACAGACGGTGCTTTCGAGCTTTTCTCGCAGCCGGTTTATGAATGCAACAATGCGCATGTTGTTTTGCATCATAAAGTGCTCGCCCGTATCAGAACGCCGGAGGGCGAGCTGATACCCGCAGGACGTTTTATGCCGTGGATCCACCGCCTCGATCTCAGTCGCCGCATGGATATTGTGATGTTGCAACAGACGCTGCGTGAGATGGAAAAATCAAACCGGCCACTTGCACTGAGTATTAGCGGTGCCAGTGTGGCTGATGACCAAAGCCTTCATGCACTGTTACAACCCTTGGTGAATGCGCCACAATTGGCATCGCGCCTGACGCTGGAACTGGATGAAAACGAGCTACCCGATGCCGAGCGGGTCACTATTCTGGTCAAACGGCTTAAAACGCTGGGCTGCCGTTTAGGGATCCAACATTTTGGCGGCCGGTTCCATCTCATCGGCAATTTGCCGCAGTGGGGGCTTGCCTGGCTCAAAGTTGACGGTAGCTACATTCGTAATATTGATAGTGAAGAAGATAAAAAACTGTTTATCGAGGCCATTTATTGGGCAACCCGACAAATTAATTTGCCACTGATTGCTGAACGTGTCGAAACAGCGGGCGAACTGGCGGTTCTCGAAAATATCGGCCTGTATGGCGCAATGGGGCGCTATTTTGCTGATGCCAGCACCCTGGGTGGAAATTAACCTGTCAGGCTAAAAAGAGGCTGAAAATGTACTACATAGAACGCGATGAAGCGGGGCGTATTATTCAGGTGGAGCTTGTCCCTTTTCATGCCATGACAGAACAAAGTGAAGTCAGCACAGCAGAAATTGACGAATGGATGCGGCAGAGAGAAATTCGTGAGGCATCGCTACTGCAATTGCGGCAGAGCGATCTTGAGATGGTTCGCGTCCTGGAGGACCTGATCGAAGTGCTGATGAGTAAAGGCGTCATCAGCATTACCGATCTGCCACCGGTCGCTCAGGCAAAGCTGACCAGCCGTGCACAGGCGCGTCGTTCGTTGAGTGGTCTGGAAGGATTAATTTCCGATGATGACGATGAGGGATTTATATAATTCGTCATTTTTACTTACTTAATATATATCATGTACGACACAGGGACTATTGACAAAGTCCCTTTTTTTTAACCTAAATTCCTGCCCGCACTACTATTCATTCACTTCATCTATTAATATAAGGTCCTTAAGCGAAGCGGCATCAATAAATCCTCTGCTGGAACGTGCTTTCATTACCTTTGTTACATGTTGCATTACAAATACTAATTAAATTCTCTTTTAGCATTCTACGCCTGGTCAGTGGATGAATTGGGCGAGAACAGGATCGAGGGAACTACACATGAGCGGCGTCTCTGGGATCGTCAAAGCGGTAATAGGACAAGTGTTTGCAGTAGCACCTGATGGCAGCCAGCGTTTATTGGTTGAAGGTGACAGGGTCCTCGAAGGAGAACAGGTCGAGACTGGGGCTTCTGGTGCAATTACCTTGTCTTTGGCGGATGGCAAGCAACTGGACCTTGGCCGTGACAGTCACTGGGACAGTACGGGCAGCGTGACCACTGAACCTACGGCTACTCAGCAACAAGATGTTGCCGCTATACAACAGGCGATCGCAGATGGGCAGGATCCGACGCAAACCCTTGAAGCGCCAGCCGCGGGTCCCCAGTCTGGGGGCACTGGCGGCAGTGATGCTGGCGGTAGCGGCGGTGGATCGCACACACATGTGGTTCTCGATTTAACCGGTCAGATCGTTGACCCTGGTGCCGGATACCCAACGGTTGGCATTGATTTCCCTGATGCCGAACGCCCTCAGGAATTAACGCGGCTTGATCCTGGCGTTGCCACTGCATCAACGCCTGCCGATCCCAATACGAATCCGAACCCGCCCGATGATTCCGACGCCGATGCGGATTCCGACGCAGATGCGGATGCCGATGCGGATGCCGACGCGGATGCGGATTCCGATGCGGATTCCGATGCGGATGCAGATGCGGATGCTGATTCCGACGCGGATGCCGACGCTGATGCAGACGCAGATGCTGACTCGGATGCGGACGCCGATGCCGATGCGGACGCAGATTCCGATGCAGATTCCGACGCTGATGCAGATGCAGACGCGGATTCTGATGCCGATGCAGATGCGGATGCAGATGCGGATGCTGATGCAGATGCGGATGCAGATTCCGATGCCGACGCAGATGCTGATGCAGATTCCGATGCCGACGCGGATGCAGACGCGGATTCTGATGCAGATGCCGACGCCGATGCGGATTCTGATGCGGATTCCGATGCCGACGCCGACGCCGATTCAGACGCCGATGCCGATGCCGATGCGGATGCGGACGCCGATGCCGACGCCGACGCCGACGCGGATGCGGACGCCGATGCAGATTCCGACGCGGATTCCGATGCAGACGCGGATGCAGATGCTGATGCAGATTCCGATGCCGATGCCGATGCGGATTCCGACGCAGACGCTGATGCAGATGCGGATGCCGATGCCGATGCCGATGCCGATGCGGATGCCGACGCGGATTCTGATGCAGATGCCGACGCCGATGCGGATTCTGATGCGGATTCCGATGCCGACGCCGACGCCGATTCAGACGCCGATGCCGATGCGGATGCGGACGCCGATGCCGACGCCGACGCCGACGCGGATGCGGACGCCGATGCAGATTCCGACGCGGATTCCGATGCAGACGCGGATGCAGATGCTGATGCAGATTCCGATGCCGATGCCGATGCGGATTCCGACGCTGACTCTGATGCGGATTCCGACGCAGACGCCGACGCAGACGCCGACGCAGATTCTGATGCCGATGCAGATGCGGATGCAGATGCGGATGCTGATGCTGATGCAGATTCCGATGCCGACGCAGATGCTGATGCAGATTCCGATGCCGACGCAGATGCTGATGCAGATTCCGATGCCGACGCGGACGCGGATGCGGATTCCGACGCAGACGCCGACGCCGACGCCGACGCCGACGCCGACGCCGACGCAGATTCTGATGCCGATGCGGATGCGGATGCTGATGCAGATTCCGATGCCGACGCAGATGCTGATGCAGATTCCGATGCCGACGCGGATGCAGACGCGGATTCTGATGCAGATGCCGACGCCGATGCGGATTCTGATGCGGATTCCGATGCCGACGCCGACGCCGATTCAGACGCCGATGCCGACGCAGATGCCGATGCCGATGCGGATGCCGATGCGGATGCCGATGCGGATGCCGACGCGGATGCGGATTCCGATGCGGATGCAGATGCGGATGCTGATTCCGACGCGGATGCCGACGCTGACGCTGACGCTGATGCAGACGCAGATGCTGACTCGGATGCGGACGCCGATGCCGATGCGGACGCAGATTCCGATGCAGATTCTGATGCGGATTCCGACGCAGACGCAGACGCGGATGCGGATGCCGATGCCGACGCGGATTCTGATGCCGATGCCGATGCCGATGCAGATTCTGATGCAGATTCTGATGCAGATTCTGATGCAGATTCTGATGCAGATTCTGATGCAGATGCCGATGCCGATGCCGATGCCGATGCCGATGCCGATGCCGATGCCGATGCAGATTCTGATGCAGATTCTGATGCAGATGCCGATGCTGATGCAGATGCCGATGCTGATGCTGATGCCGATGCCGATGCCGATGCCGATGCCGATGCCGACGCGGATGCAGACGCTGATGCAGATTCTGATGCCGATGCCGATGCCGATGCCGATGCAGATTCTGATGCAGATGCCGATGCCGATGCCGACGCGGACGCGGATGCGGATGCGGATGCGGATGCCGACGCGGATGCGGATGCAGACTCGGATGCCGACGCGGATGCGGATGCGGATGCCGACGCGGATGCGGATGCGGATGCCGACGCCGATGCTGATGCCGATGCAGATTCAGACGCCGATGCAGACGCGGATGCAGACTCTGATGCCGATGCAGACTCTGATGCCGACGCGGATGCGGATGCGGATGCGGATGCCGACGCGGATTCTGATTCCGACGCGGATGCCGACGCCGACGCGGATGCCGACGCCGATGCCGATGCAGACTCTGATGCGGATGCCGACGCTGACGCCGATGCCGACGCAGATGCCGATGCCGATGCCGACGCGGATGCCGATGCCGATGCCGACGCGGATGCCGATTCCGATGCAGATGCAGATGCAGATGCAGATTCCGACGCGGATTCTGATTCCGACGCGGATGCCGACGCCGATGCGGATTCTGATGCCGACGCCGACGCCGATGCAGACTCTGATGCAGATGCAGATGCAGATGCAGATGCAGACTCGGATGCCGACGCGGATGCGGATGCCGACGCCGATGCCGATGCAGACTCTGATGCGGATGCCGACGCTGACGCCGATGCGGACGCTGATGCCGATGCCGACGCAGATGCGGATGCCGATGCAGACTCTGATGCCGACGCGGATGCGGATGCGGATGCGGATGCGGATGCAGATTCTGATGCGGATGCGGATGCCGACGCCGATGCGGATGCCGATGCCGATGCGGATGCGGACGCCGATGCGGATGCTGATTCCGACGCCGACGCCGACGCCGACGCCGACGCAGACGCAGATGCCGACGCGGATGCCGACGCCGATGCAGACTCTGATGCCGATGCGGACGCCGACGCCGACGCCGACGCGGATTCCGATGCTGACGCCGATGTGAAGCTGACCGTAACGATCACGCCTGGCGGCAAAACAACGGATACGTCAGATAATACGATCACCCATATCAATGGCGGCAGCGGGAACCCGAACGGATACGATATCCAGAACGGCGTGATCGTGGCGATTGGCAGTAACGTACATGTCTGGCTGACGCCGGATAGCCCGGATGGCGCCATCAAGGGCGACTTTGTGCCGAAATCCGACAGCGCGTCGCAGATTCACTATTACACCAGCAGCGGTAATGCCAACACCGACGATAGTGCCAAAGGGCACACCGATATCTTCGTTGTCGGTGACCATACGGGCGGTTATTACCAGCAGAGTGACTGGCCGAACAGCAAATATAATTTCGTCTCCCTCAAAGGGATCACTGGCAACGGCAACGTAACGGAAGGCGATGTCGGCAAAGACTATATTTTTGTTCAGGGTAACAGTGAGGACTACAAGGTAACAGGGGTTCCTCATCCGCAGAACCATCAGAACAACGATATTGATAATTTGCAGATTACCGACGAGAACGGTAAGCATCCTTTTGAAAACGCTAACCATATTGAGGGCGTGGTCTTTGGTGACGGGCCATCGTCATCTCACGGCGGCAGCACCACCACAAGCTACACGGTCACGTTGAATCTTGACGTTAACCTCGAAAGCTCCGACAGCAATGACCATCTGAACGCCATTACGGTTGGCGGGATCCCTGAACACGCGACCTTTAGCGGCAATTACACGGATGTCACTTATGATGCGGTCAACAAGGTCTATGTTCTGACCTTTGCCAGCGACACGACACACTATTCCGGACAGGTCAGCGTTGAATTACCGGATGGCAAGAGCACACTTGGCGATATTACTCTGGATGTCGACTCCACCGCGTCCGATCAACTCGAACACCATTTCACCTTTGATGGTGAAGAGGGCGGGCAGCACATCAGCGACAGCCATAGTGATGGCGCAGATGTAAACCATCTTGCAGATGCGTCTGACGAGACACATATGACGTTGAGTCATATCGCCGATGAGAGCCATTCAGACAGTGACTCGCTGTCGGATACCGACAGTCAGGCGCGGATGAGCAGCAGCGCCGCAAATGACACGCAAACGACAGAAGCTGATCATAGTTTGCTCACTGACAGTAGCCACAGCGCATCGTTAATTGATGACACAAGCTTAATGCTCACTCCGCTGGCTGCCGATAACACATCCGGTCACGCAGAGACACCGACGGCATCGGCGGATAACGCGATGACGCCTCTCTCTGCCCATGCGCAGGAGGAGGCGGCAAACACCCCGACCACCGCCGTGGACAATGACCAGCAGTTGAACTTTAGCGACATCATCCATGATGAAGAACATCACGACCTCAGCAGTTTGATCCAGGCGGGGCCGCAGAGTGAAACGGCGAATAACCCGACGGAAGCCGAGCATGTCCCGGCCGAAGGCGGTATGACTGCGAATACTGATAGTTACGATGCTGGCCACGAAGCGATGGTTGATAACCTGATCTCTAAACCGGAAGAAACAACCTGATAAGCCGCCGCTTAGCGCCCCTGGGTGGCTAAGCGGCCTGTCACCGCAATGTGAATTCAGGGCTGGCGAGAGATTACGAGCAATTAAAACAGCCAGGACGCAATTTCTCCCCCGGTTCCGTGGCATTTTCCCTGGTGGGTCATCCCCACAATCAGGGGCATAACGAAAAGGAAGACAAGAATGAAATATGGTAGCCAGTTATTCATGGGTGCAGCGTTGACTGTGTGCGCGACACAGAGCCAGGCTACTACCCTTGAGCAGGCGGTAAAAGACAGCCTGATATGGCACCCACAAGTTAACGCCTCGGCAAACAGTCGATACTCCGCTGAACAGGATCTTCGCGCCGCCAAAGGCGGTTATCTGCCTTCGCTGGATCTCACCGCCGGTAGCGGCTGGGAACAAACCGACAATTCCACGACCCGCGCGGCGGGCGAGCATTTGCGTAACCTGAACCGCAGCGAATCGGCTATTAATCTTACGCAAAACGTCTTTAATGGCTTTGCGACTACCAGCGAAGTCGCGCGTCAGAAAGCAACGGTAAACTCGCGCGCCTGGACCGTGTTGAATACCAGCGAAAGCACCGCCCTGCAGGCTATTCAAAGTTATCTTGATGTGCTGATGCGTGAGCAGATGGTAAAACTGGCGGAAGACAACCTGCACAATCACGAGCGCGTGTTTGATCAAATTCGCCTGCGCACCGCCCAGGGGGTAGGCCGCCAGGCCGATTACGATCAGGCGGAAGCCCGCCTGGCGCAGGCGCGGAACAATCTCCTGACCGAACAAACCAACCTTGAAGACTCCAGAGCTAACTATCAAAGCGTTACCGGCAAAGATGCCGACACGCTGGTGATGCCAGGCAAGATTACGGTTCCCGCCTCACTGGAGGCCGCCCGCAAAGTGATGCTGGAAAACAACGCGCTGCTCAAACAGGCTGATGCCGATGTGGAAGCGACACGCCAGCAGTATGAAGCGCAGAAATCGCGTTTTTACCCGAATGTTAACGTCGAAGTCGGTCGCACGATGGACAACAACCTTGACGGTACGCGCGGACATAACCAGGAATGGCAGGCAATGGTGCGTATGCGCTACAACCTGTACAACGGTGGCAGCGACCAGGCGACACTCACCTCTTACGCCTACAAAATGAAAGAGGCTCAGGATGTGAAAAATAATGCCCTGCGCCAGTTAAACGAGGAGTTGCGTCTTGCCTGGAATGCGAAGAACAACGCTGAACAACAGGTGCCGATCGCCAAAGAATATGCTGAGCGTAGCGTGACGGTGCGCAGCGCCTATCAGGAACAGTTCAGCCTGGGCGACCGTACGCTGCTCGATATGCTCGACAGTGAAAATGAAGTCTTCACGGCACAACGCCGTTACGTTGAACTGCAATTTGTCGACATGTTTACGACCTATCGCATCAGTGCCCGTACGGGGGAACTGCTTAAGAGTCTGAACATTCAGCCGCCATCGGCCTCACAGCCGCTTGATCAGGCTCAGCGTACGCAGGCGGAACTGCCGGAACTGAATTAATACGGCTCTAAAGAGTTGTGGGGTGACTGGCGGCATAAAACCGGCGCTCACCTCGCTGTTTATGACCTGCGGCCTGAGTCTGCAGAACACTGAGGCAAAGAATGACGCCTGCTACTGACACGCCTGAGAACGTCGACATTTCCCCCGAAGCCCCGGTCAGGCACGATCCCCGGCAAACCCATGATGATCCGTTGCTGGACGCGCTGATGATCATCTGCAAGATGCATAACATCGCAACCAGCCGTACTGTTCTGACGACCGGGTTGCCGCTGGCGACCCATTCGCTGACGCTGGAGGCGTTTCCACGTGCCGCGGGGCGTGCGGGGCTGAAAGCGCGTGTGGTACAACGCCCTCTTGATAACATTACCGCGCTGTCGCTGCCTGCCATTCTGTTGCTGAAAAACGATCAGGCGGCCGTATTAATCGGCTGGGATGACAACCAGCAGGCCCGACTGCTGCCCAGTGAAACGGAAGGCGGGGAAATTACGCTATCACGGGAAACGTTGGCGGAAAATTACAGCGGCAGGGCGATTTTTATCTCCCCGGAACATGAGTTTGACGCCCAGCCGACGGCCACGTTACCACGAACGACCGCCTGGTTTCAGGACACCCTTAAACTCTCAAAATTCCTCTACTTCGATGCGGTGATTGCCAGCTTTCTGGTCAATCTTGTGGCGCTGTGCGCCCCATTGTTTGTGATGAACGTTTATGACCGGGTTGTGCCTAATCAGGCAACGGCCACCCTATGGGTACTGGCCATTGGGGTGAGTATTGCGTTTGTTTTCGATTTTGTACTGAAAATCTTGCGGGGGATTTGCCTCGATCTGGCGGGTAAAAAGACCGACCTGGTGGTCTCCTCGGCGCTGTTCGAGCGGCTTTTAGGGATGAAGATGAAGCTGCGTCCAAAGCGGGTGGGCAGCTTTGCGCAGAACTTCCAGGAGTTCCAGTCGATTCGTGATTTCCTGTCGTCGCTGACGCTGACGGCCTTTATTGATTTCCCCTTCACCTTGTTAATTTTATTGGTGATTGGAGTTATTGGTGGCCCACTGGTGCTGATCCCGCTGCTTTCCTATCCGCTGGCGTTGCTGGTGAGCTGGCTTATTCAGCGCCCGCTGATGTCACGGGTACAAAAAACCTATCAACTGGCCAATGAGCGTCAGGCGATGCTGGTAGAGACACTGACCGGCCTTGACGCTATCAAAATCAATAACGCGCAGAGTGAGCGCCAGTACCAATGGGAGCATCTCACCGGCCAGTTGAGCAAACTGGAGCTGCGGGTGAAATCACTCTCCTACGTGGCGGTGAATTTTACCTCCTGGCTGCAACAGGCCAGCGGCGTGGCAATTATTGTCGCCGGGGTATATGTCATCATCGGCGGCAATCTCAGCATGGGCGGGCTGATTGCCTGCTACCTGTTGCATCGCCGTGCGATGATGCCCATCGGCCAGCTTTGCAGTCTGATTACCCGTTACCAGCGTGCGCGAATGACGAAATCGACCATCGACAGAATGATGGGGCTGGAGCAGGAAGTGCAGGAGGGTGAGGTACCGCTTAAGCGTGAAACCCTTTCGGGGGCAATTGAACTGCGTGATGTGACCTTTTGCTATCCGGGCAACCAGTATGCCTCGCTAAGTAACGTTTCACTGGTCATTAAGCCCGGTGAAAAGGTGGGCATAATCGGTCGTAGCGGTTCAGGAAAAAGCTCGCTGGCGAAATTGCTGGTCGGTTTTTACCAGCCGGACAGCGGCAGCGTGTTGATTGACGGTATCGACCTTCGCCAGATCGATGTGCACGATTTGCGGCATAACATTGGTTACGCGCCGCAGGACATCCACCTGTTCAACGGCACGCTACGGGAAAACCTGCTCTACGGCGCAAGCTATGTTGACGACGAGACCATGCTGCGGGTCGCGAACCTGACCGGCGTGCATGAGTTTGCCCGCCGTCATCCCTCTGGCTACAACATGCAGGTTGGCGAACGTGGCATGAGCCTTTCCGGCGGGCAGCGTCAGGCGGTTACGCTGGCGCGGGCGTTATTGCTCGACCCGCCGGTCCTGCTGATGGACGAGCCCACCAGTTCAATGGACAACACCAGTGAAGATCTGATTAAAAAAGCACTGGCACCGGTTATCAGCAACAAGACGCTATTGCTGGTGACGCACCGTGCGTCGCTGCTGTCGCTGGTTGATCGGCTGATTATCGTCGACAACGGTAAGATCATTGCCGACGGCCCGAAAGAGAGCGTCATGAACGCGCTGAAAAAGGGACAAATTCATGCGAATCGTTGATGCGCTTAGCCGCCTGATGAACTGGCTCTCAGGAGAGAAACCGTCAGCAACCTTTACCACCAATGAGGTTAACAAGGCGCTGCTTGATGATGCGCCCCGCGTGGTGCGGGTAACCTTATGGGCCATTTTCGCATTCTTTATTGCGATGATCGTCTGGGCTTCGCTGGCCGAGATTGATGAAGTGACACGCGGGGAAGGGCGGGCCATTCCCTCATCCCGTCTGCAGAAAGTCCAGAACCTTGAAGGGGGGATCGTTGCCGAAGTTTTTGCCCATGAAGGCGAAGTGGTACAAGCCGGTGCGCCGCTGCTGCGTCTGGATGACACCCGTTTTCGCTCTAACGCCGGAGAAAGCGAGGCCGATAAGCTGGCGCTTGAAGCACGGATCCAGCGCCTGACCGCTCAGCTTGATGAGGCCAGCGAACTAACGCTGTCGCCGGAAATAGTCAGTCAGGCGCCGGAAATCGCCAGTGGGGAAATGGCGCTGTTCACCAGCGTCAATAAACGCATTCAGAGTGAACTTGCCGGACTGAACGAACAGTTGATTCAGAAGAAACAGGAACTGCTCGATTTCCAGGGCAAACTGACGCAGTACCGCCGTAGCCTTGAGTTACAGCAGCAAGAGATCACCATGTCTGAACCGCTGGTGGCAAAAGGCGCTATCTCAAAAGTGGAAATGCTGCGTCTGCGTCGCGCCGGGGTTGAGACGCAGGGGCAACTGGATTCCGTCATTCTTGCTATTCCGCGCGCGCAGGCGGCAATCAAGGAGATTGAAAACAAGGTCAGTGAAACGCGAGGGCGCTATCGCAGCGAAGCGCTGGAACAACTGAACCAGGCCCGTACCGATCTGAGTAAAATTGAAGCATCAGGTAAAGCAATTACCGACCGGGTGAACCGCACACTGGTGACTTCACCGGTTCGCGGCATCGTCCAGCAACTGCTGGTGAACACCATTGGTGGGGTGATCCAGCCGGGCAATGACATTGTGGAAATTGTTCCACTTGATGACACGTTGCTGGTTGAGGCCAAAATTCGTCCCCAGGACATCGCCTTTTTGCGACCGGGGCAGGAAGCAACGGTAAAATTCACCGCCTATGACTACACCATTTACGGTGGGCTTAAGGGCAAACTAGAACAAATAAGCCCCGACACGGTGACCGACAAAGACGGGAAGAGTTTTTATATTATTCGCCTGCGTACCGATAAAAACCACCTCGGCACGGATGAAAAACCGCTGTTGATTATTCCTGGCATGGTGGCCTCGGTGGATATCATTACCGGCAAGAAAACCATTCTGGCGTATTTGCTTAAGCCTATTCTGCGCGCCAAAGCAGAAGCGTTCCGCGAGCGCTAAGCGTTGAAGTCAAAAAGCCTGCGGCAAGCAGGCTTTTTATTTGTTAAAGAGCCCAGGCCTGCACCAGTCAGATATCCTTAAATTCGCCTCAATAACCCCCTATTTTTTATGGTCTTGAATCTGCAAGGTGCGTAACGAACGCCGTCTTCTCCACCTGCCTTTTGTACGCTGATTTTCACTTCTACTTTGAGTTTAACTCACAATGAGTTGCAGTTTTTATCGTTTTGCAAACGAGAATCTTTCAACAATACTGAGACAGTAAACCAGACCGAGAGGTTTTTTCATTAACGAACACACTATTTATCTGGTGGAGAGTTGTTTGTATTTATCGGCCTTTTTAAGGCTCTCAAAATAAACTCTTTTTCACGTTGCGATACGTTATTTCAGCATCTTTGGAATGCAGGTATTTATTTTGGTGAGTCACGAGATTAAAGCAACAGATAAAAATCCTCACTACAAGTTGAATTAAGACTGTCAGTTTTACAAGGTGCATAAGATGACATTAGAGATGTTGAATTATTTAATTGAATTAGCATTAAACAATACCTCGAGCTCACCTGATATGAAAAAAAACGCAGATGGTCATCAACAGCCAGCAGATGATGAATTGTCAGCTTTTATTGCATCCCTTTCACAACAAAAAGAGAGTGGTGATACGCTGTCAAAAATGAAATATCGCTTATCACTGCTCTCTGCTGCACAACAAGATTCGAAAAAAGCAGAACAATTATTAGCTGCTAATACCCCGACGGAAGAAGAAGCCTGGCCGATAATGGATTTCACCCACTGGCCTGCGGTGCGTTATGCCGGCTCAGGTGAGGCACAGACGCCTGAATCCGAAGCCTATTTTCAGCGTATCTCAGCCGCGGCGGCGACGATACGCTCTGCCATTACCGATGCAGAACGCGCCAAAGGTACCTCTTCATTCCATATTCTTGAAAAGATTCTGGCCCTGAATAGCGCTTTGCCTGAACGGTATAAAGCGATGGCAAATATTCAGTATTAGTCGCCAGGTATATCTTCGGGATAATAAGGCGGGTATGACGATGTATTGTTATTTGCCGTAAATATGAGGTAAATAACAAGCAAGTATTACCCGAGGTTTACCCATGCTGGTGCCATACCTGCACAGACCGGGTGAGAGATGTCAACGACAGCTTTCCCCGCGAACTGGCCTGCTGCTGCAAGACGCCACGATATATTTTTAACAAGCAACACTCTTCCAGTCGTTATCTTCACTTTTAACCAGTACAGAAGTCTGGCCGGCGTGAAAACCCTGTATAAGGTTTCGCCGCGCTGGACTCAGGCTCGCTCTGGTCATTCTACGCTCTCCACATCCTGCAATCCGTCAGTTCTCTACAGCTTCATCAGAAAGCCCACTGATAATAATTTTTCTGCCGATGCGAATATTTGCGTTAGGTAAACTTAACTTAATAATTGACTATGTTTTACAGGTTTTATTACACGATTACATACCTTGACACAGATGTTATCAATAGGTAATTATGACGTGAAGCAATAGTCTTTTTCTTATTTATGACTCGTTATACCGGCCACGCCATTTATCCACTAACGGTGACGTCGGGATAACATGAGCAACATCAGGATCGACGAGTCTTTTATCTTTCTTTAATAAAGGGCTCATCAGACAATGGGGATTCGTTCAGATCGTCACTGTTATTACATACTTACTGTAATCAGTCTTTTTTTACCCTTTGTCATTTCAGTCACCCAGGCTGAGGCCGCCACCCTTTCGTCGTCGTCACACCGTATTTCTGAGGATACCTCGCCGGGTGGTCTGTTTGCCGCGTTGCGCAGCACGATGCTCCATCACCCCAGTCTGGCCAGTCAGCAGGCGCTTGTGCGTTCCAAAGAGGCCAGCGCCGACAGCGCCCGCGCGGCACGTTTGCCAACGCTTGGTGCCAGTGCCGGGACGGGGCAAATTTCGGGTTACAGTGATTCCCGTACGACCACGCTGAGTGTTTCGCAACCGTTATGGGCTTTTGGGCGTATCGACAGTGCTATTGACTACGCCGACAATGACACCCTTGCTCAGCAAGCCACGGCCTGGGCTACCCGTCGTGAATTGCTGGAAGATACCGCGGTGGCTTACGCGAATATACAGGGTATTCGCGAGCGTCTTGCCGTTGCTGAATCAAACGTTAACAATCATCAGGCGTTGCAGGAACAAATCCAGCGCCGCGCGCAAGGGGGGCTGGCTTCTCCAGCCGATGTCAGCCTTGCGAAGGCCCGCTTGTTACAGGCACGCTCATCGCTCGAACAGGCCAAATCGGACCTGCGTACCGCCGAGTCCACGCTGTTATCCCTGACTCAGGTGCCGATCGCAAGCGAACTGCCGATCCCTGGCAGCATCCTCAAGTTGCCTGCGGATACTTCTATACAGGAACAAATCCTTGCACAGAGTGCGACGGTGCGAGCACGTGAAGCGGCGGTTACGCTTGCCGAAGCTGATGTGGAACGTCAGCGCACCTCATCGCGACCGACCGTCTCCCTGCAAGCCGCGCGCAACGAATATTCAGGTATGCCCAACCAGAGAAATAATAATACGGTCAATGTGGTTGTGACCGGCACGATGGAGGGGCTGGGGCTGGTCTCCCGTGGCCTCCAGAACGCGGCGCTGGAACGCGTGGAATCCGCACGACAGGATCTGGCCGAACAACGCCACAGCGAAGACATTCAAACGCGCCAGTTGCTTGATCAGCGTGATGCTAACCAAACGCTGATTGCCGGTTATGAACAGTCTGTCGTCGAACTTAGCGGCACGCTGGCCTCGTTCCGTCGCCAGTACGAATCGGGTTACAAGAGCTGGCTGGATGTCCTCAACGCCGTACGCGAATTAACCGAACAACAACAAGCGCTGGTATCGGTGCGATCGGCATGGCGGGTCGATTGCCTGCGCCTGGCCGCACGCACGGGCCGTATGGACGATACCACTGGCGCCCTGACCACGGGCACTCAATTTGCTAACACGTCTGCGAGCCATCCCTGATGATACCTGTTCCTCTTCCTGAATTACTGGCCTTGCTGGACAAGCTACATGCCCCGGTGAATAAAGCGGCATTAACGCAGGCGTATGCCCGCGCGCAGGCCGTTCCACCGTTAACCGATCGTCCACAGGATTATGTGCGCGGTTTGCTGTCAGACGCGGGAATGAAAGATATCCGGCTGGCGTTGTTCCCCTGGCGGCGTTTTGATCCCCGTCACCTCCCGGCACTGATGTGGCACGAACAGACATGGTGGCTGGCTGAACGGCACAACGAAGAGGGGAGAGCCGATACCCTTACGCTGACCCGTGAAGGTGTCGAACCCCGAACGCTGGCGATAGACGACATTGTGACCGGCGCGCCGGGGACGACGGCGGGTGACGAAACGGCTGTACTCTGGTTCAGCCTGGCTTCACACGTACAGTCAGAGAACCTCTCTGACAGCGAAAATCCGGCTATGCGCCTGGTCTGGCGAGAACTGTTGCGCGATCGCCGCTGGGTGTTCCGGGTAGCTGCCGCCACGCTGCTGGTGAACATTCTGGCCATTCCCACATCACTCTTCGCTATGCAGGTCTACGATCGTGTCGTGCCCACCCTGGCCTGGGCGACACTGACTACGCTTGTGGCGGGGATGGGGTTGGTTGTAGGACTGGACTGGCTGCTCAAAACATTGCGTGCCCACATTATGGACAGCGTTGCCAGCAGTGTGGATAAACGCCTTTCCCAGCATGTTTATGAACATCTGTTGCACCTGCAACTCGACCAACAGCCCGGTAGCCTGGGCACGCTGGCCGCGCAGGTAGGGGCGCTGGATTCGGTTCGACAAGTTTTCTCTGCCGGTCTTGTCTTCGGAATCGTGGATCTGCCGTTCGCATTACTGTTTATCGGGATTATTGGTCTGATCGGGGGGCCAGTCGGCTGGGTTTACCTGGGAATGCTCCCCATCGCGCTGGCGCTGGGTCTGTATACCCGTCTGCGCTTACGCCGTCTCACGCGCCAACAAATGCTGCGCAGCAATGAGCGTCTGGGGCTGTTAGTCGACAGTATCCGCGGTGCCGAAACCCTGCGCGCCAGTCATGCTGGCTGGCGTTTTGCGCAAGACTGGCAGACGCTCAGTCATTCCATCGCAGGCTACAGTATTCAACAAAAATCCCTCAGCCAGTTTTGTACGAACACCACCGCCAGCCTGTCGACGCTGGCCTATATCATGGGCATTGTTGTTGGGGTATGGGGCGTTGAAGCCGGCTATTTGACCACCGGGGGCATGGTCGCGTGCAGTATTCTGGGGGGCCGTGTTATCGGGCCGGTGAGCCAGGGCGTTCAGTATCTGATGCAGTGGCAGCAGGTCCGGGAGGCGCTGGATATGGTGAACAACCTGCTGCGTAAACCTACAGAGCGCCGCGCCGGACAGACCCTGCTGCTGCCCGATCGCCTGCCAGAACATATTAGTGTCGAAAAGCTGCGCTTTGCCTTTCCGCAGTCTCCGGTACAACAACTCAATATTCCCGCACTCCACTTTCACGCTGGTGAACGTGTTCTGCTGTTGGGCCCTGTTGGCGGCGGTAAATCAACGTTGCTCAAGATCCTGGCCGGACTCTATCGCCCCGGTGAGGGCCGTGTCCGCCTGGGCGATGTGGATCTGTGGGAGATCGATCCCCAGGTGGTCAGCGCTCAGGTTGGCTATCTGCCACAAGCGGTGCAGCTCTTCAAAGGGACGCTGCGAAGCAATCTGATGCTCGCAGGCGCAGTCAGCGACACCACGCTGACAGACATCACCCGCGATCTGGCGCTGGATCAGGTGGCGGCCAGTAATCCGCTGGGTATGGATATGCCTATCAGCGAGGGGGGCTCAGGTCTCTCTGGCGGTCAGCGCCAGCTTGTTGGCCTGGCGCGTGTGCTGATGTCCCGTCCTCGTATCTGGCTTCTGGATGAACCGACGGCCTCGCTGGATGGCGAAGCGGAGACGCGTGTCTGGAAAGCATTACAAGCCAGGCTGCAGCCGGAAGATATCCTGATCGTCGCCACTCACCGTCCGATGGCGGCCGTTAATTTTGCTACCCGCGTGCTTGTCGTACAGGAAGGTACTGTCGTACGTGATGGTACTCCTGACAAGGTGTTGCCAGGACTGATGGCCCGCGCCACTGGCTCGCGTCCCGCCGCTGAGGTAACGAACGTGAAAACACACATGCCCGCAGCATCACATTCAGCAGGAGTCCTTCATGGCCGTTGAACTGTTTGACGACGAGGTCGCTGACGCCGCTCGCGTGAATCGTCTGGAAAATTACTACCGTAGCCGAGTCCCGGCAGGGCTTATCTGGAGCATCGTCGTACTGGTGCTGGGTTTTGTCATATGGGCTATGTATTTTCGCATTGATGAAGTGGCACGGGCACACGGTGAGGTTATCGCCAGCAGCCGTGTGCAGATCATCCAGACCGTGGACGGTGGCGTACTTTCCGAACTGCGTGTCAAAGAGGGTGATCATGTTAAGGCGGGGCAGATTCTGGCTCGCCTCGATCCAACTCGCGTGGAGGCGGCGGCAGGTGAAGTGGACGCGCGCATCGCCGGTCTCAGGGCGCGCATTGCCCGACTTCGCGCAGAATCAACGGGACAATCCGCTCCCCAGTTCCCCGCCGATCCCGGTCCGGCGTTACGCGAGCAGGCCGATATTGAACGCGCACTGTTTCTGCAACGCCGTCAGAGCCTGCAGGAAGATATAACAGCGCTGCAAACCGCCGTGAATTTAGCCAACCAGAAGCTCAGCCTGGTGAACGGGCTGGAACGCTCTGGCGATGTTAGCGCCAGTGAGCGGCTTAATGCACAGCGCGAGCTTAACGAGGCTCGTGCCCGCCTGCTTGGTCGGCGCAATAAGTTTTTGGATGATGCGCGGGCCGATCTCACCAAGGCAGAAGATGATCTGGGCCAGACCTTGCAACAGATGGCCGGTCGTCGCCAGCAGGTACACGATACGGTGTTTACGGCCATGGGGCCTGGGATTGTTAAAAATGTCCGCGTCACCACGCTGGGCGGGGTATTACGTGCCGGTGATGAGATTATGCAAATCGTCCCGTCAGATGATGCCCTCATCATAGAAGCCAAGGTTCTGCCTGCTGATATTGCCCGCGTTCAGGTTGGATTACCGGCTACTGTGCGCCTTGATCCCTTCGATTACACCATTTATGGGGCATTGCAGGGTGAAGTGATTTACGTATCGGCCGATACCCTTAAAGAAAACACCTCGCGTGGCGAGGAGATCTACTACCGCGTCCATGTTCGTTTGAAAAGCCATGCAGAAGGTCTGTCAGACCATCAGGAAGATGGGCAACTTGTGCGCAGTACGACAGGTCGTCAGCTTGACATCCTGCCGGGCATGACATCCCAGCTCGACATCCGTACCGGTGATCGCACGCTGATGGACTTCTTACTTAAACCTTTGCGTAAAACACTCAGTGAATCATTCCAGGAGCGATGACACCGCCGGTGACCGTTGCAACCCGATTTTCCTGTCCGCCCCAGAGAGAGATAACACATTATGAAACCCGAGACCCAGATGAAGCCACGCCAATATACGCTCAGTACCGGTAAAACCCGCATCTCCCTGCAGGCCGGGCAGACCAATATTCACAAGGCTGCGCCGGGTGAATCTTACCGGGTGCTTAAACGCCAGGGTGAAAATGATCAGGAAAAGCTGGCTGATGACGTAGTGGCTTCACGTCACGGACAGGATCTGCAACTGGACTATGCCGATGGCACCACGGTGACCCTACAGGGTTGGTATACCGAAAGCGATACCAGTGTAACCCTGCCTGCCGATGGCACCTCTACCCAGGTGATTACGCCGGGGAGCACCGAAGGGGCAGCCCTGTCTGACGGCAGCCATGTTCTTTATGCGCACGGTTCTCCTGACGCGCTGGCCAGCATGACCTCAGGCCACCCCGGGCTGGAAGGTATCTTAGCTGGCCTGCATGATGGCTCGGTAGTGACTGGCCATCCTGTCACGTACCTTCCTCAGTCGCACTCTTATGCGGGCTATATCGCCGCTGCCCTCGGGCTGGGGGGCGTGATCGGGGTTGCAGCGGCAAGCGGTGGCCATGGCGGGCATGATAAGGGTGGCGATAACAACAATAACGGTGGGGGAGAAACCCCGGTCCAGAACGCCGTTCAGCTTAATTTTGTCGGCGGCCCGGCGCTTAGCAGTAACGATTTGAAAGTAGAGATTTATCAGGCCGATGGCAAAACGCTGATTGGCACGGGGACTTTGGGGGCCGATGGCTCGGTCACGGTGTCTGCGGGCAGTTACACCGGCGTCGTTATTGTGAAACTCATTAACAGCGGCAGTGCCGCTGACTACCTGGACGAAGCCACTGGCGCGGGTAAAGACCTCTCTGCTCAGCTTTGGAGTATGGGGGTTATCTCCGGAAACAACAGTACTCTTGTGCTCAATGTTAACGTGTTGACCACGCTCGCCTATACCAAGGCCCAGGAGGCCCTCGGTGGCACGCCTGACAATCCCGCCACCCTGAGCGCAACCCAGGTGACCGACACGGCAACGGCCATCAGTAACCTGTTTGGCGTGGATAATATTCTGAACACGACGGTTACCGCTACCAACGGCGGCAGTTTTGATGCTGCCGATGGCCTGAGTGCCGGTGAAAAATATGGCCTCCTGCTGGCGGCCTTCTCCGGTGCTGAAGCCAATGCGGGTGCGACCACCCAGACCATCCTGGACACCGTCGCTGCCGGAATTACACTCGGCAGCACTAACAATCTGTCCGATGGCGCGCAGTCGTTACTGATTAAAGGCGCGGCGACCGCCAGTGATGCATCCGGCGGCGTCAGCCTCATTATTGATACCCATGCGCCTGTCTTTAGCAGCGCCACGACGGCCATTGTGGATGAGAACATCGGGGCAGGTAAGGTGGTCTGGACTGCCGTTGCTACCGACCCCAGTCAATTCAGCTATAGCCTGGGCACCACCGGTGACAGCGCGCTGTTCAGCATCAATGCCTCTACCGGTGCGGTCACACTGACCGGCAACCCGGATTATGAAAGCAAAGCCAGCTACAGTTTCACCGTCGTCGCCACCGATGCCGCCGGCAATGCCAGCAGCCAGACGGTCACCCTGGCGGTTAATAACCTCGACGAAGTGGCGCCGACCATCACCAGCGGCACGACGGCCACGGCGATCAACGAAAACAGCGGGGCGGGTCAGGTGATTTACACCGCCACGGCCACCGACAGCGGCGATATCAGCGGTGGGGTGACCTTCTCGCTCAAAGCGGGCAGCGACGCGGGTCTGACCATCAACCCGACCACCGGTGTGGTCACGCTGACCGGCAACCCGGATTATGAAAGCAAAGCCAGCTACAGCTTCACCGTTGTTGCTACCGATGCGGCAGGCAATGCCAGCGACCGCACGGTCACCCTGGCGGTTAACAATCTCGACGAAGTGGCACCGACCATCACCAGCGGCACGACGGCCACGGCGATCAACGAAAACAGCGGCGCGGGTCAGGTGATTTACACCGCCACGGCCACCGACAGCGGCGATATCAGCGGTGGGGTGACCTTCTCGCTGAAAGCGGGCAGCGACGCGGGGCTGACCATCAACCCGACCACCGGTGCGGTCACGCTGACCGGCAACCCGGATTTTGAAAGCAAATCCAGCTACAG
This sequence comes from Phytobacter sp. SCO41, assembly GCF_003073275.1. Classification (NCBI taxonomy): domain Bacteria; kingdom Pseudomonadati; phylum Pseudomonadota; class Gammaproteobacteria; order Enterobacterales; family Enterobacteriaceae; genus Phytobacter; species Phytobacter sp. SCO41. The sequence continues at coordinate 1,561,936 of NZ_CP027225.1, forward strand.
CTTCACCGTTGTTGCCACCGATGCGGCAGGCAATGCCAGCGACCGCACGGTCACCCTGGCGGTTAACAATCTCGACGAAGTGGCACCGACGATTACCAGCGGCACGACGGCCACGGCGATTAACGAAAACAGCGGCGCGGGTCAGGTGATTTACACCGCCACGGCCACCGACAGCGGCGATATCAGCGGTGGGGTGACCTTCTCGCTCAAAGCGGGCAGCGACGCGGGTCTGACCATCAACCCGACCACCGGTGCGGTCACGCTGACCGGTAACCCGGATTTTGAAAGCAAATCCAGCTACAGCTTCACCGTTGTTGCCACCGATGCGGCAGGCAATGCCAGCGACCGCACGGTCACCCTGGGCATCAATAACCTCGATGAGGTCGCCCCCAGCTTCACCACGGGCAACAGCAGCGACAGCTTCGCCACCGCCACGGTGAGCGTTGCCGAGAATACCGCCACCAGCACCGCCATCTATACCGCGCAGGCCTTTGACAATGACGCCGCCGATGGTGGCGAGCACGTCACCTACAGCTTGATCGATGCGGATAATGGCGCAGACGCCCAGTATTTCACTATCGATGCGGCAACGGGTGCGGTCACTTTCAAAGCTAGCCCTGATTTTGAAGGCACCCACGCGCCTGCATACACCTTTATCGTCGCCGCCACTGATGCGGCAGGCCATGTGACCACGCAGACCGTCACCGTTAATGTCACCGATGTGGACGAAATCGCACCGACTGTCACACTCGACGGCAGCTCGACGGGGCCCGTGATGCTGAGCCCGGCGACGGGCTACATTTACCCCAACGGTTTTGACACAACCGCGCTGGGCGACGGTAGCTTCCTGGTGACATGGGCTGGCAACAACAATGGCAGCTACGGGATCTATGCGCAGCGCCTGAGCGCTCAGGGTGTGGCGATGGGTGATCCCGTACAGCTTGCATCAGGCGCGACCAACACTTACTCCAACGCGTTGGACAGTGTTATCAGTGTGACGGCCATTAACGACGCAGGGGCGTATGCCGTTGCCTGGACCGGCAAGAATAGCGCCAGCACTGACAGCAGCATCTATACGCAGTTGTTCAACGCTGACGGTAGCCCAATATCCGCAGCCGTGAAACTTGATGGGGCCGCTTCTGCGCAGGATATCGCCCCGCAGATCGCGACGCTTACCGATGGCAGCTATATCGTGACCTGGTACATCAACGGCGGCGGTGTCTACGTGCAGCGCTTTGATGACGCGGGTGTTGCCGTTGGCAACACCGTGCCACTGATTGCGCAAGGCTCCTCTAATAACGCCAGCCCGCAGGTGACCGTGCTGGACAGCGGTAGCTACGTGGTGACCTGGCAGGGCCAAACCTCCGGCGACTACCACATCTACGTGCAGCAGTTCGACGCTACCGGCACCCCATCCACCCAAGTGGTGCTGGACGCCTCGACGGGAAACAGTACTAACTACGAAACCGTGCCGCAGATCACGGCGCTGGCTAATGGCGGCTATGTCGTTACCTGGTCCGGCTACAACTACAGCAACTCGAACTACAACAGCAGCACCTATGTGCAGCAGTTCGATGCCAACGGCGCCAGGGTTGGCAGCATCGTCGCACTGGACGGGGCGAGTAACAGTAATTTCGGTAGCGACTATACCTACCCGTACGTTGCAGCGCTGACCGGCGGTGGCTACGCCATCACATGGATGGAATATACCGATACAAACGGCTCCGACGATTACACTGTCTTTGTTCAACAGTTCTCTGCTGGCGGCAGCAAAGTGGGCGCTACCGTGCAACTGGACGCATCACACAACAATACGAGCAACAACTACGACGAATTACCGCGCATCACGGCGCTGGGCGATGGCGGCTATGTCGTTACCTGGATGAGTTTGGGCAGCTCGAATTGGGACGTCAATGTGCAGAAATTCGATGCCAGCGGCGGCCTGGTGGGCGGTGTCGTACAACTGCAAGCTTCCAGCGGCGCGACCGACCTCTATCCACAAGTCACCGCCGTTGGTACAAACGGCGAATACATGGTGACCTGGTACGGTTATGCCAGCGGCATTTCAGGCTATCACCTCTTTGTGCAGAAATTTAACGCCGACGGCAGCATCTACGAAAACCTCGTCGTGCTCAACCACGATGGCCACGCCACAGTGCAAAGTACCGAAAGTGGCACCATCTATCTCGTCAACGACAATGTCGTGGTCAGTCAGCTCAGCGACATTACGGGCGCCGCCAGCAACCAGTGGGCCAGCACGACTGTCACAGCCAATACCAGCGCAACTATCTCTGCCGCAAATCTCGCAGAAGGCACCTACCATGCTTATGCCGTCGATGCGGCAGGCAATCTTTCTGTTATTTCCGGCCGCAGTGTGTTGGTGGACAACACCGTACCTGTCTTCACCAGCGCTGCCACCGCCGCCGATATTACCGATAGCACTGCCGTCGGCGATACTGTCTACACCGCTGCCGCCACCGATGCGCACGGCGTGACCTACAGCCTGAGCACACCCAGCACTTCCGCATCAACACCAGTACCGGCGTCGTAACGCTGCTCTCCAGCCCGGCCAGCGCCACTGGCGCACAATTCACTGTTACCGCCACCGACGCCGCTGGCAACCAGACCACGCATACCGTCACCTACAACGTCGTCGACACCACGCCGCCTGCCGTCACGCTCACCCGCGACGTGGATGGCGTGGAGAACAGCAGCCAGACGGTCACCGTGCAGAGCACCGAGGCCGGCACGGTATACCTGGTCAGCGACAGCGTGACAGTGACGAATCTGGGCAGCCTCACCGCCGCCGCCGACAACCTGGTGAACAGCGTCGCCGTCGCGGCGAACGCTGGCACCACGCTGGCGCTGACCGGCCTTGCCGAAGGCACCTACCACGCTTATGCTGTGGACGCGTCCGGCAATGTCTCCGCCATCTCGGGTAGCAGCGTGATTGTGGACAACACCGTACCTGTCTTCACCAGCGCTGCCACCGCCGCCGATATTACCGATAGCACTGCCGTCGGCGATACTGTCTACACCGCTGCCGCCACCGATGCGCACGGCGTCACTTACAGCCTGAGCGACACCGGGCACTTCCATATTAACGCCAGTACCGGCGTCGTGACGCTGCTCTCCAGCCCGGCTAAGGCCACTGGCGCGCAATTCACCGTCACCGCCACCGACGCCGCTGGCAACCAGACCACGCATACCGTCACCTACAACGTCGTCGATACCACGCCGCCTGCCGTCACGCTGACCCGCGACGTGGATGGCGTGGAGAACAGCAGCCAGACGGTCACCGTGCAGAGCACCGAGGCCGGCACGGTATATCTGGTCAGCGACAGCGTGACGGTGACGAATCTGAGCAGCCTCACCGCCGCCGCCGACAACCTGGTGAACAGCGTCGCCGTTGCGGCGAACGCTGGCACCACGCTGGCGCTGACTGGCCTTGCCGAAGGTACTTACCACGCTTATGCCGTTGATGCGGCAGGCAATCTTTCCATCATTTCCGGCAGCAGCGTGATTGTGGACAACACCGCGCCCGTTATCGCAGGCGGCGCCACCGCTACCGGCGCCACCATTGTTGGCGGCACGGCGGCTGGCACCCAGGTGTACGATGCCAACGCCACGGACGCCCATGCCATCACCTATAGCCTGGACGCGGACAGCCTCGCCAATTTCTCCATCAACCCCACCACCGGCGTCGTCACATTGAACAACGCCGCTATCGAGGGCAGCTATAACTTCATCGTTACCGCGACCGATGCCGCTGGCAACCACAGCAGCCAGACTGTCACCCTTAACGTCAGTGCTGGCCTTAATGGCAGCGCGTTGGTCTCAGGCAGTACCACCGACACATCCACCGAGATGACCATCAACGTCGGTCTGGAGAAACTGAGTAACGGCTACACGGTCCTGGAGTACATGAAGCAGACCGGCGGCGACAATATTTCCTGGGATCCGACCGGCCCGCTTTACGCTGGCGTTATTAAGGTGCTGGACGCGGGCAATAACGTCATCAAGACCGTTGACATCAGTATCCCCAATGGCTACACCATGATGGATACACAGATCAAGGCGCTGGCCAACGGCGGTTTCGTCGTGGCCTGGTCGCAGGTGGATACCGCTAATTACTCAGATTACAGCGTCCACTATGCGATCTATGACAACAGTGGCAATCTGCAATCCAGCAACACCCTGGCAGCCCCTGGTACCGGGGTCACCATCGCGGCGCAGAGCAGCGCGAATGGCGGTGATTTCGCGATCGCCTACCAGACGATGGGGACCGGGACCGATCAGCAGGAAGCTATTTCTGTCTTCCACTACAACGGCAGCGGACTCAACTTCACCCAGGGCGCGCAGACCCTAATTGGTGGCAACAGTTCGAGCGCAAACTTCGGCGGTGTCGCCAGCCCGGCAGTGCAGTTGATGAAATTCCAGTTGACGCCGGGTGTGCTGACGGCACTGAGCGATGGCAGCTATGTGCTGGCGTCCGAGGTCTACGACTGGATAGGCACGCCCGGCCAGTCGGCTACAAGCACGCCTATCGGCGCCTTCATCTTCAAACTCGACGCCACCGGTTCGCTGGCCAACTTCGACAGCGGCACGACCTGGCAGCGCGTTAACTGGAACGACGAGCAGGGTTCGCCGACGAACGCCATTGCTTTCGATGGGGGTTTTGCTGTCTTTAGTCAGGAATATCACAGTGCGACCTGGCAGGTCACGCTCTATAACAACAACGGCACGCTCATCACCACCAATGTCCAGAGCAACACTGTTTATAACATGGGAACCCAGAGCTACCACGCCGTGGACGTTGGTCCGATGGACAGGGCGACCCATGATGAGCTGCAGTACAGCACCACCGGCTACCTGGCGGCATCAGCCACGGTGTACGACAACGGCACAGATCTGGTGTTCGTGTTCCCTGACGGTAACGGTGGCCTGAGCCAGGTCAGTATCTCCAAAACCACCGGCGAGCTGACCAGTGCGGTGACGGACACCGGTATCACGGTGCCCCAGGGGGGGCAGTTATACAACGTGCGGATCGTCTCCGATGGCGCGGGCGGCCATGACATCACCTACTCTGTGCTGTTTGATAGCGACACAAGCGATGGCGGTAAGGCTGGCTATGCTGTCGGCGATATCTATCAGATTGGCCTGAACGCAGGTCCTGCTCCCGCGTTACCGATAGTGACCGATGCCCATATCGCCATCACCTCCACGCCAGGTGGCGCAGACGGCAGTACCTACAAGATTGGCGACACCGTCACCGCCGTGTGGGATAACTCTGCCAGTGGCGACGCCAATACCAGCACAGTGACCGGCGTCACCATGGATTTCAGCCAGTTTGGCGCCAGCACGCCGGTGACGGCCTGGGACGATGGTACCCACGGCGATGTCACTGCTGGCGATGGCAAGTATACGGCCCAATACACTATCGCCGCCGGCTCCATTAACAACGTTCATGGTCTCAACGTCTCTGTTACGGCCACTACGGCGAGCCACACCTCGGCCACTGCGGCGGACAGCACCGGTCTTACGGTAGACAGCACAGCGCCTGTGCTCTCCAGCAGCACGCCGCAGGATAACGGCGGCAGCGTTGCCACGGGCTCTAACCTGACACTGACCTTCAGCGAGAGCGTGCAGGCCGGCAGCGGCCATATCACCCTCGTTAACGACGGCAACAGCAGTCTGAACAAGGTCATCGACATCACCGACAGTTCGCAGGTCTCTATCAGCGGTCACACGGTGACGGTCAACCCGACAACGGATCTGGCGGCTGGCGCAAACTACCATGTCCAAATCGACAGTACCGCGCTGCACGACGCGGCGGGGAATAACTATGCAGGTATCAGCACGTCGACGGGGTTGAATTTCACGACCGCTTCCGCCTCGGTCGGGGATCCTTCCATCGTGGTGTTCGACCTGACGACGGGACAAAGTTCCGAGCATAACGGGCGTGTCTTTGACGCCAATACCGCGTACACCATCTATATCAAGGTCAACAGCACTTACAGCCCGCTGGTTGGTCTGGATAGCAACGAAATGTGGTCGGGCGCGCAGAATCTGGGCACGGACGACAAGATTGTGCTGGTGGGCACGGGGAGTGATGTTAAGGGAAGCCATGGCGACGCAGTAATGGCGATGAATCACGGCGGCAATTACGTTAACTGGGTGGCGGGGTTCTCTTCTACGCTTTCTTCTAATGTCGCCGGCGTTGCCGCAAATGGCCAATTCGCTCGTGGTGGGAATAACGCGGATCTTTGGAACGGCACCTGGGCCGCAAACCCGAATGCGGATAATTCGTTTGCTCAGGCGTATCTGCAGGCGATGCCTGCCGGCGTCCTCACCTCGCAAGGGCTGGCGATACCATGACAGGTTCACTGATTCTGCTACGCCGCCTGGTCGAAATGCGGCAATTCGAGGCGCTGCAGGAGGCTGTCTTTAGCCTGCCTGCGCTCTCATCAGCAGAACAGGTGCTTTTGGCCCTGGCTCAGGCCCATTTGGGCCAGCCAGAGGCGGCCCGCCAGACGCTGGGGGTGCTGATCCCGGCTGAACTGGAGGTCGATGCCCGTGTCGACCTGGCTGCCGTGCATTTGCTTCTTGGGGAATCTGCCACGGCGCAGGCGCTGCTGGAAGCCACCCGCACCGAGGCACCAGACCACTCGCTTCTGCTGGCGCGTCTGGCTGCCTGTTATGTGCAGCATCAACGGGAGGAGGAGGCTATCCCCCTGTATGAGTGCAGTCTGCGCCTGCAACCACGTATCGACGTCTATCAGCAACTGCTGCGTCTCTACCTGCAAAGTGAGGCGTTGCATCAGGCCGATGAGACGCTGGCCGCCGCAGACCGCTTCTGGGCAGGCGAGCGGGAGCACTGGCCCGCACAGCAGGTGGCGCTGCACGATCAGCAACTGCGCGGTCTGCGTCTGGAGCTGTGGCTGGCCCGTGGCGACTTCGCCCGCGCTGATGCCTGGCTGGACGCACGCCATGCTGAACTGGCTGAGGACGATTACTGCGGCCTGCTGACCGGTTATGTTCAGCGTCTGGCCGAGCGAGGACGCCATGCCCAGGCCGAGGATGCGCTGCGCCATGGTCTGCGTCATTACCCGGAACATCCGGACCTGTACCTACAGCACGCTGAACTGGCTGAGTTGCAGGGGCGCATACCGCATGCCATTGCCTTGTTGCACCGTGCCATTACTCTGGCCGGGCAGCAGCAAAAAATAACGCTTCCTCTGCGCCTGAAGCTTGCCAGCGTCGCTACCCAGGGGCATCCGGCATTGGCGCGTACAATGGCTGAACAGGCTCTTGAGGAGGCCGGGGTGCTGACGCCTTCACCCGATATGGACGCCGCGCAAATCGGTCACTGGCTGGCGCAGGCGCAAGTAGCACTGGCCGGTGCAGACGCGCAGGAACAGCGGTACGCCGGGGCAGAGGCGCGATACATTGACGTGCTACAGGCACATCCGCAACTGCTCCCGGCACTGCAAGGGCTGGGACAGTTATATATGCAATTGGGGCGTATCGACGAGGCTGTTGGGCTGTTCGAGCAAATTTTGGCGATCGATCCGGCACGCGGTCATGCGGCGCTGATCAATGCCCGTCGTTTTCCGCAAGATGAAGAGACGTTGATTCGCCTGGAAAATCTGGCGCGTCGGCCTGGCTTGTCCGGCCCGGTGCAGCCTGGATTGCTGCTGCAACTGGCTGCCGCCTGGGAAAAACGCAAAGAGTACGCCAGAGCCTTCACCCTGGCCAACGAAGCCAATGCCGCCCACCGCGCACTTCTACGTTACGATCCGGTTGCACACCGACAAAGCTGCGCGCGTATCCGCCACGCATTCAGCCGTTCGCTCTACGATCACCGGCGCCACATCGGCAACGATTCAACGCTGCCGGTATTCGTACTGGGTATGCCGCGTTCCGGTACGACGCTGATTGAACAGATTCTGGCGGGGCACAGCCAAATCCACGGCGCGGGCGAACTGGGGGTGATTCCCAGCACGATCGCCAGGCTGGAGCGCTGGGAGCGTCATACGGGGTCAGGACACCATTACCCGGACTGTGTGGACGATCTGTCGGCCGATGTCGTGGCGGGTATCACCGCCAGCCTGCTCAAGGAACTGCGGGAAACCGTGCCAGAAAACGCTTCTGAGGTTCGGCATGTGGTGGACAAGCTGCCGCACAATTTCGAGAACATTGGTCTTATCAAGCTGCTGTTCCCGAACGCGCGGATAATCTCAGTGCGACGCGACCCGCGTGATATCGCTATCTCCAACTACTTCACCGACTACGCAGCCAAACATGGCGGTATGGGCTTCGCCTATGATTTGCAATGGATTGGTGAACAACTGGCCGACCACAATCTGTTGATGCACCACTGGAACCAGCTATTCCCCGGCGAAATTCTTGAGGTGCGCTACGAGGATGTCGTCTCTGACCCGGAGCGTGAGGCGCGCCGCATGCTCGCTTATCTGGGCGTGCAGTGGGAGCCACAGGTGCTCGACACGTCTGAACTGGACAGGCCGGTCAAGACCGCCAGTGTGTGGCAGGTGCGTCAGCCTATCTATCAGACCGCGCGCGAACGCTGGCGGCGTTACGCGGACTTTCTGGCGCCGCTTACCGCGGGAACCAATGCGAAGATCGTGCATGAGCCTGTTGAGATGGTAAGCCTGCCGGTGCCGGGAATGCAGACCGAGGGTATCGTCTACTATCGTCAGGGAAAACTTGATGAAGCCGAGATGCTTTTCAGACGCCTGTTGCACCATCTGCCCGAACACGCTACCGCGCATTTCATGGTAGGCCTGATTTATGTTCGCAAAGGGCACCTGGCCGATGGCATCGGGCACATGGAAAAGGGACTCCAGGCCTGCCCATGGAATGCCAACTGGCGACGCGATCTGGCACAGGCCTACGAATTGGCGGGGCAACCGGAAAAAGCACAGGCGTTAAGGTCGCGCCACGTCAGCACGGATGACCGTGTGATGAGCGTAATAGACGTTGACCAGGATGACGCTGTTTCTCTGGATTTCTCCATTCGCACCTCCGCGACGCGGCCGTTTTAGTGAGCCGCGGCAGTAGCGCGAATATCTTATGGCGGAATGTCGCGCGCTGACGGCGTAAACGGGGCAGGGCAGAAGGATAAGGGCAGGCAAGGTCATCTACAGCGACAGAATCGTGCTCCTTATGTCGAGGTTTTCCCGCTGCGCCCATTTACGCGAAAGGGAATTTCACATCGCGTTAATATCGGTTACCGATGCGCGTGCCACCAGGCGTCCGGTAATCGATTTACCCTCTTCCACAAAGACAGGGTGCCCATCAATCAATGACTGAATACGTTGTATACATTGTTCCAGCAATTGATCGACAGGGTAAGCGATGCAGGTCAGCGGAGGATAAAGCAACGCGGCAAGCGGGGAATCCTCAAGGCTGACGATAGAGACTTCTTGCGGTACGGCGATATTAAATTCACGCAATAAACGCATGGCCTCGGCGGCGTAGCTGTCGCGTTTGGCAATGATTGCCGTGTATTTTGTAAAACTGTTTATGAGTTTTAACAATGCCTGTTCGATATTGTTGTTGGCCATAACCAGCAACTGGCGGTTAAACGGTAGCGAGTAATTCTGCAAAACGCTGCGATACCCTTCCAGCATCTGCTTACTGGCAACGTCGTCTTCATTATCAACGAGCAAGGCAATATTGCGGTGCCCTTTCCCGAGCACATAACGACAGGCGCTTTCCGCCGCGAAAGCATAGTTATAGCCCTGGTTGGCGCTTCCTTTAGTGGAAAAGGCGTCAAAGGCGATGACATTGGCTGGCATATCGCTACTGGCATGACTTAAGGTCACCACAGCCGCGCATTGATGATGCAGACTGTGTATGGCGGCTTTTTGCTCATTTTCATCATTAACGTACTGAATCAGTAATGATTTATTGAGTGCTTTCACCGCAAGCGACAGGCGAGGCAAAAGCGTCGCGCTGAAACTGGCTTCATGAGCGGGCAACACCATACCGATATAACCTGATGTATTACTGGCCAGCGTCTGCGCCGCAAAACTGGGACGATAGTCGAGCACTTCAACGGCTTTTAACACCGCTTCACGGCTATCGTCGCGCACGCCACGTGTGCCGGTCAGCACGCGTGAAACCGTGGCGCGGGAAACATTGGCTAATTTTGCAACATCATCAATAGTAGGCATGGTGTTTTCTGTATGGCGATTTTCTCCCAATAATACCATAAATGCAGACCAGTTTTAGTCACTTACGCCGTACGGCGCGCCGTATCAGTTTGGTGCGAATGAAGCGTGGGTAGCCATGCAGCGCCGCGAACCCCGCTGGCGTCGCCGAACCTGGCTTTCACAATAGCAGTGTGACAAGAGGATGAAAAAATGTACCTCTTGATAGCTGGTGGAAGGTCGCGATAGATCGATGCAACGTTAGAAAGGCCGCCGCCAATGACAATGACATGCGGATCGAGCGTATTGATAACCCCGGCGATGCTGCGCGCAAAAGCGTCGATAAAGTGCTGATAATGGGCGAATGCCAGCGGATCGCCTGCTTCGGCTGCGGCAATGATCGACTCCGTGCTTAGCTGGCTTGCCTGTTTCTCATTGAAACGACGGCTAAATCCGGTGCCGGAAATATAGCTTTCAATACAGTTCTCATGCAGACAATAGCAGTGCTGAACCGGGCCATCTTTTTCTGCTGTCCAGCCTGGCAGTGGATTGTGCCCCCATTCGCCTGCAATGGCGTTGGGGCCGCTGAGTAGCTGTCCATTTACCACCACGCCGCCGCCGCATCCGGTGCCGATAATCACGCCAAACACTGTCCCATAACCCTGGCCCGCACCGTCGATGGCCTCGGAGAGGGTAAAACAGTCGGCATCGTTGGCCAGAAAAACCGGTTGTTCCAGGCGACAGGCCAGATCTTTTGCTAAATTTTCGCCATTCAGCACCAGACAATTACAATTCTTGATAAGACCGGTTTCCGGGTCTATCGCGCCCGGCAGCCCAATCCCGATGGTAAATTCCTGCTTCTGTTCGGTTTTGATGTATTCCACCATCCCGACGAGATGATGAAGAAAGCCGGCGTAGTCGGCTTTATACGTTGGACGCCGCTCACGAAAACGAACGGTGCCGTTTTGGTCCAGCAGTACCGCTTCCATTTTTGTACCGCCAATATCAAGGCCAAGGTGAAGCATTGTCATCCTCCAGTAAAAGAAGAGAGGCTGTGCCTCTCTTCGGTGTCGTGCAATTAATGGCGCGTGCGGTAAATCTCGATAAGTTCCGTCACTAACTCTTTCGCAAGGATGGAGGTCATCAGGTGGTCCTGGGCATGCACCATCACCAGCGTCATTTTGGTTTTTCCTTCGCCTTCATCGGCTTCAATAAGCTGGGTCTGGACTAAATGCGCTTCACGGGCAAAGTGTTGCGCCTGCTGCATTTTTTCATCAGCATCGGCAAAATTGCCTTCTTTGGCGCTCTGCAATGCTTCATAGCACAGGCTGCGTGATTGTCCGGCATTGATGATAATGCCCATGACTTGCTCTTCTAATTCCATAACATCCTCTGAGTTCGGTTATTGCAGTTATGCGGTTTCTGACTGGCCTGTAGCACCGGATGGCTGATTTTCAGCGGCATCTTGTGCAAGTAGCTGTTTTTCGTAGGCTTTAAAGAACGGAAAATACATGGCGGTGGCGGTGACCATACAAATGAGACACATAATGACAGGGCTAAAAGCCCAGTTTGCCGCCCAGGAGGCGCCGATCGGCGCCGGCGTGGTCCACGGGGTCATCGAGACCACACGGGCGACCAGGCCAAAGTCGAGTGCCAGGTAGGCCAGGGTCGCATTGACCATCGGCACAAGCACAAACGGAAGGAAGAACAGCGGGTTCATAATGATCGGTGCGCCAAACAGAATGGGTTCATTGATGTTGAACATACCAGGAACGATACCCATACGGCCGATAGTGCGCAGGTGCACGGCTTTGCTGCGAATCAACAGCAGCGCCAGCGGTAAGGTTGAACCCACGCCGCCGATCAGCAGATAGTGATCCCAAAAACCCTGCACATAAATGTGGGGAATGGCGGTGCCTGCGGCAATGGCCGCCTGGTTGACGGACAGGTTCGCCATCCAGAAAGGGTTCATAATGCCGGTGACGATCAGCGCGCCATGGATCCCGGCAAACCACAGGATCTGGCACACCAGCACAGAGAGCAAAATAGCCGGTAAGGTGTCCGACGCGGCGACCAGCGGTTTAACCAGCGACATGATCGCTTCCGGGATGATCATGCCAAATTGGGCTTCAATAACCAGATTCAGCGGATGCAGCGTCAGCACCACGGCAAGAACCGGGATGAGGATTTCGAACGAACGTGCCACCCCGGTCGGGACTTCAGGCGGCAGGCGGATGGTGATGTTGTTCCGACGCAGGAAGGCGTACAGCTCCGTGGTATAGATGGCGACCAGCAGGGCGGTGAAAATCCCCTGGCCGGAGAAATACGCCGTCGAAATTTGCCCATCTTTAAGCGGCGCGGCGATAAGCAAAAAGCCCATCAGCGAGAGCATGCCTGACGTCAGTGGATCCAGTTCATGATGGCGGGCGAGACTGGCGGCAACCCCGACAGAAATAAATATCGTCATGATGCCCATGCTGAAATAGTACGGCAGCATCAGGTTGGCGCGATGATCGAGCGAGAATTGCAGCCAGGCGCGTGCGAATCCCCAGGTGGTGTCGGGGGAAAAGGGCGGAAAAATAAACACCAGCATAAAAGAGCCAACAATCATAAACGGCAGCGCAAGGATGAAACCGTCACGAATAGAGGTAACGTATTTTTGCTGGCCGACGGCGCCGGCCAGCGGCGTGATTTTTTGCTCAATCACCGCGATTAATTTCGAGTACAGAGAACTCATGGCGTGTCCCTTATTTTTTATTGTCGATTAATGAAAGGGCAAAATCTAAAACTGCTGCACCCTTCTGCATCCCGTAATCCATCATGTTGATGGGCTCAACGCGAATACCGTAGGCATTCGCTTTATGTTGCAGATCCTTCTGCATGTACTTCACTTGCGGGCCAAGAAGAACGACCTCGTAATGTCCCACTTGTTGTTCAAATTCCGCGACACCAAAGGCTTTGATATCAACGTCCAGACCGCGCTTTTCCGCTTCTTCCACCATTTTTTTCACCAGCAAGCTGGTCGACATGCCAGCGGAACAACAAAGCATGATTTTTTTCATGAAAAGACTCCTGACTGTGTGACGAGAATGGGCGCACTATAGACTTTTTGGATTCATAACGGAAAGCGCTTTCCATAGATGGATGCATTAAATGTGAGCACGATCACCAGTTTGAGACTTTCACTTTGGATCGATGTAAGCGATGATCCCGCGACTTCGTGGATTAAATAGGTTCCATCATGAACATTCAGTTTATGAATGTTGTTGTTGTTCTGATCGAGCAACGGATTACCCCTTTTGCCAATATGCTCACCCGCAGCCAGCACATCACCGCCATGCGCGACAGTTTTGCGCTGGCAATGCCTTTTGTTATCGTCGGTAGCCTGATGGTGCCGTTGATCTTTCCGCCTGTTTCCATTAACCCTTTCTCATGGTTTGGCGGTTACTACCAGTTTGTTCGCCCGATGCTTTTACCCACCTTTGAACTGACGATTGGTCTGGTGGCGTTAATCATTGCCTTTGGGGCCAGCGCCAGTCTTGCCAAGCAATACCAGTTGCCGGAAAGGTTATCGGGCCTGACAGGGTGCATAAGTTTTCTGCTCTTTATTGGCTTTAAAACCACGGATGGGAGCAATGTTTATTTAGGAGGGTTAGGGATATTTAGCGCGTTGATATCAAGCTTTTATAGTATTGAAGTTATTAGGTTTTTTTACAATAAAGGCTGGTGTATACGCCTGCCGGATGAGGTGCCGGTGATGACGCGCAATGGTTTCCAGCTCCTTGTGCCGTTGCTGGTGGTGATGCTGTCTGTCACGGCGGTAAATATGACGTTAAAGCTGACCACCGGCATGATCCTGCCGGGTCTGATAAGCGAAGCCTTTCGCCCGTTAATTATCGCCTCTGATACGCTGACGGCTATTCTTATCTCTTTGATTATTTGCAATTTATTATGGTTTGTCGGCATCCATGGCGCCTTAATTGTGACCGGCATCATGAATCCCTTCTGGATGACTTATCTGTTTGAAAACCAGCAGGCGCTGGCAAGCGGGCAGGCACAGCTTCCCCATATTTATCTGCAGGGTTTCTGGGATTTCTATCTGCTGATTGGCGGAATAGGCTCCACCTTACCACTGATCTTTATGGCGCTACGCAGCCGTTCCCGGCAGTTGAAAAGCGTCGGGAAACTTGGCTTTATTCCCTCGCTGTTTAATATCAACGAACCTATTCTGTTTGGCTTTCCGGTTATCCTTAACCCCATATTTTTAATCCCTTTTATTTTCGTTCCTGTCATCAATGCCTGTATTGCCTGGTATCTCACACACCTTGGCGTACTGGACCGCGCCGTGGCGATGTTGCCCTGGTCAATGCCATCGCCGCTCGGCGCTGCCTGGTCAGCAAACGGCAGTTGGAAAAACATGTTTATGTGCCTGTTTGCGTTGTTCAACTCCTGGATGATCTACCGGCCATTTTTTAGGGTGTATGAACGCCAGTTATTGGATGCAGAGAGTAAGTAAACCTGCCGCCGTTTCCCGGCCAGCGCGATGACCGCGCTGGCTTTTTTATAACTCACACCCATTTATGTGATTTTCATCACGTTATCATTGCCATTATTCTCGATTTTGTGATTTGATCCGGCAATTATGGAAAGCGCTTTCCATATCTGGATGTACTTTTCCTTTTTTGATCCGTAAATTTCCCTTCGCGCCAATAAGACGCTCTTTCACTCAGAAAAAGAAAAAGGAAAATCATGAACAGGTTGAACCGATTAATACCTCTGGCCTTACTCATTAACGCTGCACTCTGCGCTAACGCCCAGGCTGAGGAGGTCAAGGCATATGACTTCACGCTTCACGGCTATATTCGTTCCGGCATTCTGGCGAATTCCGATGGCAACCGCGTCGACTCCGTAGGATTGATGCCCGATGGAAAATGGCGTCTGGGGAACGAAGAAGACACCAAAATCGAATTAATTCCACAGGTTACGCTGAAATCAACATCAGGCGCGGTGGCAAAAATTCAGGCCAATATTACCCATCAGAGCAAATGTACCGCTGACTGGAACTGCCGGGACGACGATGGCCATGACGCGCAATTCCGCGAAGGGTTTGTTGAATTAAGCAACCTCGACTTTGCCCCGGACATCACCTTCTGGGGCGGCAAGCGCTACAGCAGTTCCAATACCTCAAGTCATCAGTACGACTGGGAATACATTCAGTACAACGGTACCGGTGGCGGTTTCGATCATATGGATCTCGGTTTTGCGAGCCTGGATGCCGGTGTCTACGCCTTCTCTCCGACCGATGAAACCAAAGCCTATCCTGTTGATAAGGGCGATCAGGGGTATCCGGATGACTATTCCCTCAACGTGTGGTTGAAGAAAATCGGCGGCACCGGCCTGGATCTTGAATTCGTCGGTCATCACATGAACCGCAACGAAAACCATCCAACGTCTGCTGAAAAAGGCTATGGCATCACCGGGGTTTACAATTTTGATGGTTTCTGGGGACTGACCGGCGGCTATTCAAAACTGGTTATGCAGTATGGACGCGGCCTGGGGGCGGGGGATTCGCTGGGTAAAAATGGCTGGGGTTGGGCCAACCTGGACGATACCCAGTCGTGGCGCGTCATACTGGATAGCATGGCGTCAGTGAATAACGTTGATATCTCGACCTTCGCTTATTACCAGAAGGATAAAAATTACCGCTGGTGGAGCAGCGATGCCGACGGCTGGGGCCGCACGCGCTGGGTTGCCGGGGTTCGTCCGTATCACCAGATAACTAAGAATTTCGCCATGCAGTATGAAGTGGGCTACGAGTATCTGGATGATGAAAACTACAAAGGTGTGAATGGCAAAGGTAAAGGGGGGCTGACGAAAGTGACCGTCGCGCCAACCCTGACGTTCGACTCGGGTTACTGGAGTCGCCCGCAGTTGCGCTTCTTTGTAACGTACGCCAAATGGGATAAAGGCGTATCTGATGCTCTGGACGGCAACTATGACTGGAGCACCAACACCATCTCCGCCGGGGGGTACAGCCGCAGCGGCAGTACGGATACCGTAAACTTTGGCGTCCAGGCTGAAGTGTGGTTCTAAGGAGAGATGAACATGTCTAAACCTTTACGCAAATGGCTGCTGGTGTCGATGCTTTCGGTGTTGGGAAGCGCAGGGGCCATGGCCGCAGAACAGTCGCATTTCGAAAACTTTATCACCCGTGATGGCGCGCAGTTGAAAGACGGCAACAACGTCTTTCGCTTTGCCGGTATCCACGCGCCGGAGTTGCATCGCATTGAGGATGACGCGCGTGGAGTTTGCAAAGCCGATCCACGCGGTTGGGGGCAGTACTTCAAATGGCCAACCGCAGAAGAACAGGAAAACTGGATCCGCGCGATAGTACAAACCGGCGCCAAAGCGCAGCGTGTCTATGTGCTCTCTGTTCAACAGGAAAACGATGTAGCCTGCGGGCGCGCAACGCATATTCTCGCGCCTGGAACGCCGGATGGCATGCCGCGTCTGAATGAAGAGGCGATGAAAGTTTACGACAACATGATTGCGCAAGCCGATAAACAAGGACTGCGTTTAATCCTGCCCTTTATCGATCACTGGTGGTGGTGGGGCGGCCGTGAACAACTGGCCGCGTTCTATCATGAAAAACCCGAGGATTTTTACCGTACTGACAGTAAAACCTTTAAAGCCTATCTGGACGTTATTCGTCAGGTGATTACTCGTACCAATACGGTAACCGGGCGAGCCTACTTCGATGAAAAAGCAATCATGGCCTGGGAAACGGGCAATGAGCTGGAAGATACCAATGCCGATTTCCTCAAACAAACGGCAGCATGGATCCGTAAGTGGGCACCGCATCAGCTCATCGTCGACGGCACCTATAAAAAGATAAATGCGTTTGCCCTGACCGATCCGAATATCGATATCGTCAGCAACCACTACTACACCAATGCCGGGAATAACCACCCTGATCAGGTCAGCAAAGATCTGCAGGCCATCGGCGGTAAAAAAGCCTATCTGGTCGGCGAATTTGGCCTGCTTGACCACGCGCAGCTCAATGACATTATGCAATCGATTGTGCACAGCGAGGTCAACGGCGCGCAGGCCGTCGGCGGCTTTATCTGGGGCTTTCGCGGCCATCGCCATGACGGCGGTTTTTACTGGCACAAAGAGTACACCGGCCACTACAGCTACCACCTGCCAGGATTCCCGCTAGAAGGTAAAGCGAATCAGGAAATGGAGGTGGTGAATCTGGTGCGCACGGCCTCAGCGCAGCTTGCCGGTTTAGATAAGGCACCTGCGCTCCCCGTACCGGATGCGCCGCGTCTGCGTGAAACCAATTCGCCTTTTGCCATTAACTGGATGGGGGCCGCCGTTGGGCGCAATTACGATGTTGAGCGTGCCGCCTCGGCAACCGGCCCATGGCAGGTGGTCGGCAAAGATATCTCTGATGGGGTGAACGAGTGGAACCCGGCAACGATGGCCTTGTTCCGCGACGACTTCCGCAACTTACAGTTGGGAAAAACCTATTACTACCGCGTGATAGCCAAAAACGAGAGCGGGGCATCAGCACCATCGAACGTGATCAGCGTGAAACATACTCAGGAGAATAAAGCCCCGACCGTTGCGCTGACCGCTTCCCTGGCGACAACACAGGATAAAGGCGTGGCGCTGAAAGCCACCGCGACAGACGACAATCTGCCTGACCGCAAACTGGCGCTGAGCTGGAGCAATAACGGCAATGCCAAGGTGCATCTGTGCGACAGCAGTAAAGCCGACACGCGTGCCTGGTTCTCCGCGCCGGGTACTTATGCCCTGACGTTTACGGCTGACGACGGCCTGCTGAGTACGAGCAAAACCGTCAACGTCACGGTGAAAGAGGCCGTCGGTAAATCACCCGCTGATTACTGTACTTTTGGCGGCGGCGTGCTGGACGTCAGTAAAGGCAAACTGAATGTGGTGAAAGCCAGTGAAAACCAGCTTGCCATTGGCGATGACGGTTTTCTCGGCCCGTTCGCCAGTGAAGGCGATAAGGTTACCTGGCAGGTGGAGGTTCCCTGGGAGGGGCGCTTCGCGTTACACGTGACCTTCAACGGCAAATGGGGCGGTAAAAAGAATTCGTTTGTTGTGAACGAGGGGACGCCAGTCGAGGTTGAATTCCCGCAGACCGATGAAAAAGGTCAGCAAATGGTTGTGCCTGTGACGCTAAACGCGGGCACAAACACCATTAGTTTCGGCAAGTTCCCGGGCGACTGGGGCTACATGTTTATTAAATCCATTGAAGTGACTGCAGAGTAGTGACATTGGCTGCGTCCGTTGGGCGCAGCCTTTTTTTATCTGAGGAGGCGTTATGACCCGGTATCAATTCCCGGACGGATTTTTCTGGGGTGCAGCAG
This sequence comes from Phytobacter sp. SCO41, assembly GCF_003073275.1. Lineage (NCBI taxonomy): Bacteria > Pseudomonadati > Pseudomonadota > Gammaproteobacteria > Enterobacterales > Enterobacteriaceae > Phytobacter > Phytobacter sp. SCO41. The sequence goes on from NZ_CP027225.1 coordinate 1,580,510, forward strand.
CATCTGGCCCACAAACCGAAGGTGTAGAAGGGAAAGCCCATCGTTCCATTTGGGACAGTTGGTTTGCTGAACACCCTGAGCGGTTTTATCAGCAAATGGGGCCGCAAAAGGTATGTGAAACCTACACCAAATACAAAGACGATGTGGCGTTAATGAAAAGGTTGAACTTCAACTCTTTTCGTACTTCGATTCAGTGGTCGCGGCTGATTGCCGACTTTGAAACGGGTGAGCCCGATGCCGACGCGGTGCGTTTCTACCATGCATATCTGGACGAGATGATCGCCAACGGCATTGAGCCGATGATCAACCTTTACCACTTTGATATGCCCGAAGCGCTGCAGAAAAAATATGGCGGTTTTGAATCAGCGAAAGTCACCGACCTGTTCGCCCGTTTTGCACAGACCGCGTTCACCCTGTTCGGCCATAAAGTGAAATACTGGATAACCTTCAACGAGCCGATTGTGCCGGTTGAAGGGGGCTATCTGTATGACTTCCACTATCCATGCAAAAAAGATGGCAAGCTGGCGGCGCAGGTGGCATTCAATATTATGCTGGCGCATGCAAAGGCGGTTCAGGTCTATCGACAACTGGCGCTGGACGGCGAGATTGGTGTGGTGTTGAACCTGACGCCGTCCTACACCCGCAATGATTCTGTTGAAGATAAAAAAGCCGCCGCGTATGCTGATTTACTGTTCAACCGCAGTTTTCTCGATCCGCTGGTGAAACATCAGTTCCCGAAAGAGTTATGCGAAATCCTCGTGGCGAATAAGTCCCTGCCGGAGGTGGCGAAAGCCGACGTTGACCTGATTACTTCATCGCATATCGATTTTCTTGGCGTCAATTATTATGTCCCCCGGCGTGTAAAAGCACGGGAGTCCGCCTACACCCTCGATTATTTCACCCCGGAATTTTATTTCGAGAATTATGTGAATCCGCACGGGCGCTTTAACCCATACCGGGATAATAACGAAATTTTGCCACAGGCGATTTACGACATCGCCGCAAATATCCGCGACAACTACGGCAATATTAAATGGTATCTGGCGGAGATTGGTATTGCCATGGATCTCGAATCTGAGGGACCGGTTCAGGCTGATGGCATGATTGATGACAGTTTCCGTATCGGTCTGATGAAGGAGCATTTAATTCAGCTACATCGGGCTATTGCGGATGGGGCGAACTGTTTTGGTGTTCACCAGTGGACCTTCATTGATAACTGGTCGTGGATTAATTCCTTCAAACGTCGCTATGGCTTTTATCGTCTCGATATTGAAACAGGGGAGCGGCATATAAAGCGCAACGGGGTATGGTTTAAGACGCTTGCCCAAACCAACCAGTTCACTGACGAGGAGTAATCGACGTGAGTCACTGTTTCTATCCACTTGTAAATGTGGTGAAGAATTATCCGTGGGGGAGTCGCTCTGCGCTCAACGCACGTTTTCATATTCCGAATCCTGATGACCAACCGCAGGCAGAATTATGGATGGGCGTGCATCCGGCGGGGATTTCTCAGGTTGTCTGTGAAGACGGCACCTGTTCTTTGACGGAACTGATTGCTACTGATAAGCAGGCCATGCTCGGCAGTAAAATTGCCGGTCAATTCGGTGAGCTACCGTATCTGTTAAAGATCCTTGCCGCCGAAAGTGCGCTGTCGATTCAGGTTCATCCGCAAAAAGCGCAGGCGCAGGCGGGGTTTCAGCGCCAACAACAAAATCCGGATAACCCGCCTGATTACAACGATGATAACCATAAGCCAGAGCTGGTTTATGCGCTGACGCCGTTTATGGCGATGAACGGCTTTCGTAACCCCGCTGACATTGTGGGTAACTTTACGCCACTTAATATTCCGTCACTCAGTGATGCGTTAACACAATTAGCCGTCTCCCCCTGCGCAGAAACACTGCAGGCATTTTTCCTCCTGGTGATGCAGCTACCACAGGATGAAAAACAGCAGGCATTAAAACGGCTTATTGATAATGCCAGGGACTGGTATGACGATAATCTGGCGACGTTTATATTACGCCTGCATCAATATTATCCTGACGATATTGGCCTGTTCGCGCCGCTGTTTCTCAATTGCCTGACATTGCAGCCAGGGGAGGCGATGTTTCTTTCACCCGGTACGTTACATGCGTATGTTCATGGCGTCGCCGTGGAAGTGATGGCCAGCTCCGATAATGTTTTGCGAGCCGGATTAACGCCGAAAAAAATTAATCTGAAGGAGCTTATGGCCTGCACGGTATTTGAACCGGTGTATGCGGCGCAATTACGCATGCGGCCGATAAGTGAAGCAGGAAAACACCATTATCCGATTCCGGTGGAGGATTTTTGCTTTGATGTCTATAGCGATGTGAAAGATGTTGCTATACAGACTACGAGTGCAGAGATTGTTTTAGTGATCGATGGGCAGGCGTTATTGCATCATCCTTGTGGAGAAACGGCGACCCTCAAGGAGGGGCAATCGGTGTTTATTCCGGCAGTGACCGGTGACTGGACGTTGAGTATAACCGGGACGTTATGTCGCGTTTACGGTTAATATAATTAAGCGTTGTTGAGTCCTGAGAGGGCGGCAGACACCCGGATAGACCTGATGTCTGCTTTCCGTTATCTCAGGATACAAAGCGGTCAACAAGCGTGGACATCGATTTCGACTGTGCGTCAAGCATTTGACTGGCGGTTGCCATCTGGGAAACCAGCGCCGCGTTTTGCTGAGTGACCTGCTCCAGTTGATTCAGTGCCTGATGCACTTGTGTTACGCCAAGCGATTGTTCATTGGCTGCGCGGGCGATATCACTGACATATTGCTTCATCCGCCCGGTCGTATCCGCCGCCGCTTTCAGTGCCGCCTCGGACGCCGAAACCCGTTGCACCCCTTCGCCAATGTTATCCATGTTCTGATTAACCAACTCCCGAATCAGGCTGGCCTCTCTGGCACAGCGTTGGGAGAGATGACGCACCTCTGCCGCCACAACGGCGAAACCTTTGCCCAGTTCCCCCGCGCGGGCGGCTTCAACTGCGGCGTTTAGCGCCAGTAAGTTGGTTTGAAACGAGATCTCATCGATTGACGCCACAATCTGGAAAATATTGTCGCTGGACGAACGGATAGCCGCCATGCTCTGGCTGGCCTCGTTGGAAACGCGGGTCGCATCCATGACATCATTTGCCATCGACTGGGTCAGTCGCTCCGCCTCGCTGGCGTTATGGGCCGTCTGGGAGATAGCCGTCGATATCTGTTCCATACTGGCGGCGGTTTCAACGATGGATGCAGCCTGCTCATCGGTACGCTGAGCCAAATCCTGGTTACCGTCGGTAATATCACTGCTGGCGTTACTGAGTATCAGCGCACCCGATTTAATTTCCTGCACGATATGCTGAATGTTTTCGATTGCCTGATTGTAGGCGCGATTAAGAGCAGAGAGCTCGTCGCTACCCGGTACATCGAGGCGGCGGGTCAAATCGCCGTCCATCTCATTGATGGTTTTCAGTGTGTTGGTTAGTTGTTGTTGAATACTGCGCACCACTATCATGGCAAAGGCAATAGCAATGAGCAGGGCAATCAGACTGATCGCCAGAAAGGATTGCCAGTCAACACGTGCGTTGTGGGCCAGTGCCGCCGAATGTGCGAGCAGGGCATCCGCCGCCTGGGTTTCTACCTGGCGAAGTATCTCAATGCGTTTGGTCTGGGCAGTAAACCAGTCCGTCGGTTTAACGCCAAATCCACCTTCCTGCGCTTTATTCAAGGCAATCGTTCTCAGCTCAAGAGCGCGGGTGACTTCGGCCGACGCAAGGGCTTTATCCAGCTCTGCAGCCTGAGCTTCGCTACTAAAGCGGCGGGTGGCGGTCAGCCAGGCTTCTTGTTTACCCACCACATCACTGAGCATACGGAATTGACCGTCGCTAAAGCGATCAACAGAGAAGACATTGGTGAGCAGTGCGCGCTCGATCCCGGCCTGCTCCTTTAAATTCAGCAGGCTATAGAAGGCTGCCAGCTCATTCACCATTGGGCCGGAGGCGCTTAACTGACCTATACCACCAACGAAACTCAGCAACCCGGAGATGGTCTGCGTATAGAACTGCGTCGACTTTGACGCCTCTATATTCAGCGCGCTTATCGCATTACGGGTGGCGTCGAGGGACTGAATATTGTCTTTAAACATTTTCAGTGTGGCGGCAATATTGCCCTGTATTAAATTCGTATCCGTCCGGGCTAACGCCTGGTTTAACTTTACCAGTGCGTCGTCAGTTAATTTCCGCTGCACGAGGATTTCATCGCGGAACTGCTGCCCACGCGCACCGATAAAACCGGCGCTCATTCCACGTTCACGTTGCAGTTGATGAACAACGTCCCCCGTGCTGCGGGCAAGCGTTGTTAACTGACCGATAGTGTCCATCTGTCGTTCGGTACCGATGCGGCTGAGCATGCCTGAACCGGCAAACCATATCAGCGCAAGTAGCAGAGGGAATAACGCGATAAATAACTTCATTCTCATAGAAATACGATAAATCCATGACATATCGTTATTTTCCTTATTTGCTGTGTTGTCTTATAAGTGCTATCGGCACATTTCTGGCTAACCTTTACAACTTTATTATTATGAAAAAGTGAATTGTTATTCATAGAAGAAGGCGATGGTAAAGAATGAATGCATAAGAGGCGTCATAGGTTTCAGGTATGTATTCTGCCTGCTCTTCGCTGCATGTGTGTTTTTGACGTTATTAGAACAGCTTTTTTCTCTATGCTTTCGTGCTGGCGGAAAGATGCGGTTTAAGTATTTATTAATTTTTATGCAGTGCTGCTTCAATTGTGAAGGGGGATCCTTTTTTGGTCGACACAGTGAGGCTTACACTCCTTTTGCCTGGTATCTTCACCACCACTATGTTTTGCTTGAGTTAATTTGGCAGCAAATGCGGTATAGTATTCCTTTGCACTTCGTCTCAAAAATCAGAATTTAAGCTTATTCCGAAAATATATTATTCAGTAGTATATAAATAATTTTAACAATCTTATACCGTTACGCTATCCCATACATAATGTATCGTGGAGAGATAAATTATGCGGCTTGATGTGATAACTGATCATACCGAAAGTGTGTTGAATCTTATGATGGACAAGGCCATCCGTGAATGTGACCCCGAGTATGGTCGGGTGGCTGCTACATGGTACACGATGGCAGAGGGGGCGCTGTTCCTCTGGCAGGAACTGGCGGAGTGTTGCACCGAAGTTTCGCAAGAAGAGAAAAATAAAATGGCATCCCGCCTTCACAGCATTATCAGTATGAATAGAGTACCTCTTCTCAAAAAAAAGGATGAGTAATACGTTGATTTTCTGAGTAAATACATCTCTAAAAAACTGTGTCGCCTGATTATGGTTGGGAAGCCGACCGGGTGGGGTATTATCAGAAGAGTGACGTTACTGCGACAGGATGACGAAATATAATATACGTTCTTTCCTGCGATGCGTTTTTTTGATGCTATGTCAGATTGAATCGAAACCCTACATTACTGCGCCCGGTTAATCTGACCTCACCTGCAAAGCAGGCGAGGTGAATTCCGGGTGATTATTGTTTTGCGGCCTCTGTATTTTTCGCATGTATTTTTTTATTCGCTTCGCCACTTTCATTCAGTGCCTGACTGGCGGCTTTTTCGGCGTGTGCGGCACTATAGGCTGCCAGATGCGAAATGACGATGGCGTAAATACTCATTAGCGAAACCCAGAGTATGCTATTTTTCCACCACAGCAATGTTGGGATTGTCAGCACTGCCCAAATTAACGCCAAAAATAAATGCACTCTGGCCATAAATCGGGCTGTTAGTTTAACTTTCATATTTACTCCTTATTTCCGCACTCTGTATTTTTCCATCCTGATAATATTTATAGCATTTGCTGGTTAGCTGTTGCGCTTATTTTGTTACAGTTTGTACGTGAAATAAATTAAGATAATTCCTCTGGAAAGGAGGCGAACAAGTAGATTTGTTATAGAGTTCAGAGCATATAGCTTTGTGGTACCCGTCTGTGTGAAAAAGCCAGACGGGAGGGTTTCGTATGAAATTAATACTTAAGTATTATACGATCTTCTGACCCGTGATGTATTTCCGGGAAAAACACCGGACTTAAGCAAAGGCTGTTTTGTCTTGATTATAAAGTTTACTGCAATGAGGGCACATCAATGACAAGCCTTTCTGGACTCGTGTAAAGCTATGTTCTGACTGTTTGGTGCAGTGAGGGCAGGTGCATTTGACGAGATAGTTGCGATTATTTTTTGAATCTTTGCGTTGTGGCATAGGGTCTTTCCTGATAAATGGGCTGTAACCATACACTATCCCTGCGCGCATTGCCCATACTCATTTTTTCGCTCCCATTTAAGCAGGGATATTATCCATGCTGGTCAGGGCGCTTTGTTAAAAAGGTCATCGCCGGGCCTGGCCTGTTTTGTAGCAGTTCTTTACGTTAAAAGGCATGATTAGCCCCTGCATCAGAAACGCGTCGCTGGCGATTTCAACATTAAACGAATGCTTGCGAACGTAACGGGGGTGAATGGACCAGGAAAATAAAACTTGCATAATAGGATATGACATGCCTTAATGAGTTGTCGGTTTGATACACAGACCAGTCCAAAGCATTCCATTTTTTGCCCTCATTTTAAGTATCCTTAGATATCTCTTTTTGAGTCTTCATTGAAAGTTATGCGATTATTCTGTAATCGGACCCTGCATGCCGAAAGGCTTACATTTATATAGGTAAAAAATTATGTCTTCAAAAACGACAGGTAACGTAAAGTGGTTCAACCCTGAAAAAGGTTTTGGTTTTATCACTCCAAAAGATGGTAGCAAAGATGTATTCGTGCATTTTTCTGCTATTCAAAGCAATGAATTTAAAACGCTTGAAGAAAATCAAGAGGTTGAATTCTCAGTCGAAAACGGTCCGAAAGGCCCTTCCGCTGTTAATGTAGTAGTACTTTAAGGACACTTTCACTATTTCTAATATTCATCTTCGTTGTCCAAAATGTCACGGCTCGCAATATCGTGTTTCGCATTTTGATGTAACAGAAACTAATCCATATGGCGCAAAATGTATTTTTTGCAAAACCGTAATGGTAACCAATGAACATTACAATTTAGCGACAATGCATCCTGTGCCATTTGTCAGAAATATCACAGCAACGCATATCGCATAGATATTTCGCCTGCCTCACGTAATCAATTAAGGACCGACTTATGACATCAAAAGTTTTGGTTTTTTTCAACTCTCAGCCAGTCAAAGCTGTTGACAGAAATGCCAGCGATAAGACCGTTGATTGTGAATACCCTAACGGCGAGAAAGCGACCCTAAATATTATGCACGCAGGCGTTCACTCACTCACCGGTGATCATCTGGAGATTCGTGTCGCTACTGACCGACAGCTTTCATCGGATGACATTATGACCGCGGCCCAGAAATTTATCTAAACGGGTTATCACGGGGTTTCAGAAATAACATCCTCAAGAAGCCAGTCGTGAAACACTTTGACTTCCTTGCGCACAACGTTCTGTTGTGGCGTCACCAGGTAATAAGACCATTTTAATGGCCAGCGATATTCGGAATGCAGTTGCACAAGCTGGTTGGTAGCAATCAGTTGCTTTACCAGCGCATAACGAACGATGGCTATTCCCCGGCCGCTCAGTGCAGACAAAATGACGGCTGAAGTGGAGTTAATGTGCAGTCCACTTTCGCGTGCTTCGGGTGCTCCTACTGTTCTGAGAACATTTTCCCACGTTGGAAAATTGGCCCCCGGGTGCGGCGTGTCATCGTAAATCAATTTTTGTGTGGCGAGCCACTCACCGCAACTGATTTTTACCGGTGGTACAAGCCGGGGGCTACAGACCAGCACGGCTTCTTCATCCATCAGCCAGGTTTTGTTAACGCCCTGCCAGTCTCCTTGTCCGCAGCGAATCCCGATATCCGCTTCGCCGTGGGAGACATCCATTATTTTCTCGGTTACGTTCAGACGCAGGTCGATATTCTCATGGGTTTCGGAAAACCGATTCAGACGCTCCATTAGCCAGTTCATCATCAGTACCTGAGAAGCGGTGATTACCACAACGGACCGAGCCCGTCGACCGCGCAGCTTATTAAGACCCGTTTCGAGTTTATCCAGCCCTTCTGTAATGTCCTCAAGCGCGTCCTGCGCTTCTTCAACCAGCGTCAGACGCTCTTTGCCCGAACGCGTTCGGTGAAGAAGCGGATGACCCACCCAGTCTTCCAGTGCGCGGACAAGCTGACCTACCGCTGCCGGAGTCACTCCCAGTTCCTGCGCTGCACCAGTAAAACTGGCATGACGGGCCGTTGCTTCAAAAGCATGCAACCATTTCAATCGATTAAGCGAACGCATTCCTGCAACCTGATTTTCATTGATGTCCATCAGTATATGTCACCGGGATAGATTTTCTTTCTCGTATCGCAATTTCTTCTCATTCGTCCGCCTTATGCAGCCATGGCATTCTTTTTTCACACGATGAGTATAAAACCAGCTCATTTTAATAATTCAACGAATCTCAATAGGTTAGCGATGAACACATCTTTTGTCGGTAAAAAGCTGTTGGTAGTGGGTGGTACGAGCGGAATGGGGTTTGAAACGGCAAGACTCGTCCTGAAAAAGGGGGGAAGCGTTATGCTGGTGGGCAACCGTCAGGATAAAGCGGAACAGGCGCGGCAGACGCTGGCTGTTGACGGACAGGTTTCTGTTATCGTTGCGGATCTCATGACAGAAAAGGGCATGCAAAACGTTATAGACGCTATTAATACCGAACATAAAGACATCAGCCTGCTGGTGAATGCGGCGGGTGTGTTCTTCCCGAAAGCCTTTACTGAACACGAAACGTCGGATTACGACATGTATATGAGTATTAACCGCGCCATCTTCTTTATTACCCGCGATGTGGTACGCAACATGATTGAAGCTGGCATGAAAGGGGCTATTGTCAATGTCGGCTCTATGTGGGCGCAGCAGGCCATCGGCGCAACGCCATCTTCGGCATATTCAATGGCAAAGGCGGGCCTGCACGCGTTAACCAAAAACATGGCTATTGAGCTTGGTGGTAGAGGCATTCGGGTTAACGCGGTCTCTCCGGCCGTGGTGCACACGCCAATTTATGAAGGTTTTATTCCGAAAGACGATGTAAAAGAGGTGATGAACAGCTTCGACAGCTTCCATCCTATTGGACGTGTGGGGACACCTGTGGATATTGCTGAAACCGTTGTATTCCTGCTGTCAGAGAAGACTGAATGGGTGACCGGTGCCATCTGGGATATCGATGGTGGCGTCATGGCGGGCCGTAACACCTGATGACTATGCCGTGCGGGTAAAAGCGCTCGGCGCAGGAGAGAAAATGGAAAGCGACGTTGCGAAGTATGACATCGTGACAACATGGCGAGGCGGCATGGCGAGCCAGACATGCTGCCACTCCTGCATTGTCGGGGAGATCCTGCAGCCTTCACACGGACAGGTGATCCATGCTGATGAGCCAGAACCGCTGGGTGGTAAAGGACGGGCAGCAAATCCTCAGGAACTGCTGCTGGCGGCATTCAATGCCTGCATGACTGCCGCATTTGTGCATGAGGCCAGTCGGGAGAATATCGGCCTGACTTCGCTCGAAATCCAGACGTGGGGCGAACTCAGTACGGGGATTCCGGTTTCCTGTAAGCCATCCACCCGGAATGTGCCCGGACGGATCCAGTACATCATTCATGTGAGTGGCGCCGGGAATATCAGCCAATATGAGCATCTGCATCGCCGGGTAATAACACTTTCCCCTAACCGCTGGCTGTTGTCACAGAACATGACGATTGAAGGTAATTTAGTCGTGACCTGAATGGCTAACGATAATAGAACTATGTTGCTCATTGCGACGCACAAAAAATCAGGAACATTTATCCGATGACCGAAGAACGTATGCTGTCTGTCGCTGAGCAGAATAATAATATTACCCGCCTGGCATTGGCCCAGGCATTAGCCGGGGCTAACTCAGTGGTCTTCTATGCCACCGGGGCGATTGTGGGAAATGCCATCGCGCCGAGTAGCTCGCTGGCGACGCTGCCCATCACCATGTTTGTGCTGGGCATGGCGGCCTGCATTCTCCCATTGGGAGCGCTTGCGCGAAACTATGGGCGTAAAACGGCTTTTATGACCGGAACCGGGACGGGGGTCATTACGGGACTTACGGCTGCGCTCGCGGTGGTGCTGGGCTCATTTCTGCTGTTCTGTATCGCGGCCTTTCTTGGCGGCGCTTATGCGGCCGTTGCGCTAAGTTTCCGCTTTGCTGCAACGGATGGCGTCACCCCAGAGCGTCGTGCACGCGCATTGTCGTTGGTGATGGGCGGCGGCGTGGCGGCGGGCGTGATCGGCCCCATGCTGGTAACTGGCACCATGCATCTCTGGCCGCCTCACACGTTTGCGATGACCTTTATCGCGCAATCGCTTGTGGCTGCTTTCTCCGCACTGGTGCTGAAAGGGGTAAAATCCGTAGAGCCAATGATTGTGGCGAAAGCCGCAGGGCGACCACTGGCTGAAATTGTGCGCCAGCCTGGCTTTATTAACACGGTATTTAGCGGTGCAGTCACCTATATGGTGATGAATTTCCTGATGACAGCGGCCCCGCTTTCAATGCATATGCATGGCCTGTCGCAGGAGGCCTCTAATCTTGGGATCCAATGGCACGTTATTGCGATGTACGGGCCGGGTTTCTTTACAGGCAAACTCATCGGGCGCTTTGGCGCTATGCGTATTGCGGCGGTCGGGCTACTGATTACTGCCGGATCCGTGGTGGCCGGGTTAAGCGGAACCGACATCTTCCATTACTGGTTATCACTCATTTTGCTGGGTATTGGCTGGAATTTTGGTTTTATCGGCGCGTCAGCAAAAATCATTGATTATCATCGTCCGGAGGAAAAGACGCAGGTGCAGTCGCTCAATGATTTTGTGGTGTTTGGTGTGATGATCGTGGGCTCATTTTCATCGGGGGCATTGCTCAATCTTTTTGGCTGGAACGCGGTATTGTGGGGATCGCTTGTCCCGGTAGGCATTGCGTTTCTCTCCATTATTAAAAACAGCGTGACGGTGAAAGTGCAGGGTTAATCGCTGTTAAGCCGGGCTTTCACGCGCCATTTTACATATGGCTTTGCAAGGTGTAAGCCCGCTTTGGTTTGAGCGTGGATAGGCAGGTTTTGTATTTTTAGCACAGCTTCTTCGACATTCACCCCGGTTTGTAAACCTCCCCCTGATATACACCTCAATGACTGCTCATCAGCGCCTGATTAACAAATGCCGCTTGTTGAATCACCCATTCACGGAACCAGGCAATCTTAGGAAGGCTGTCGCACCCAGGGCGATAAACAAGGTAATAGGCCAGAGGGCTTTGCAGAGACAATTCAGGACAAAGCCGGACCAGGCGGCCGCTTTTCAGATCGTCTTCAACCATAATGCTACGCGCCAGCGCAATACCATGTCCGTCAATTGCAGCCTGTAACACTGCCGCTGAGTTATTGATCCTGAGACCAGGTTTACGGGCTATAGCCTGGACGTTAAAACGCTTCAGCCATTGCTCCCAGGTAATAAAGTCTTTGTGATGCTCCATAGACAGGTCGTGGATAAGCGTCTGTTCCGGTACGCCAGTCAGGCAATTCAGGGTCGGGTTTAAGGCCATCAATGACGGCGCGCAAACCGGGAACACCTCCTCAGACATCAGCAGTTCAGCCTGTAATCCCTCCCACTGACCCAACCCGTAGCGAATTCCTACATCAATACCCTGCGCCGTGAAATCAAGGATTTTAAGGCTGGTTTCAAGACGGACATCAATATCCGGCCAGCGACTCTGAAAATCTTCAATGCGCGGCAGCAGCCATTTCGCCGCAAATGCTGGACTGATGGTGACATTGAGAATGCCATTTGTCGCCCCTTCACGCAGAAGCGTCATCCCTAAATTCAGGCTTTGAAACCCGGCGCGGATATCGGGTAACGCGCGCAGCGCAGGCTCGGTGAGCACCAGGGCGGCACGTCGATTATTACTGCGATGGAATAGCGGGTAGCCCACTACATCTTCCAGGGAACGTACCAACTGGCCGACGGCAGCAGGGGTAACGTTCAGCTCTTCGGCTGCCAGGGAGAAGCTTTGGTGACGGGCGCTGGCTTCAAAGGCCCGTAATGCATTGAGATGAACAGGTATCTTCATATTAGATAGAAAAACTATTTATAGAGCCAAGATTATCTCATTTGTTCCTGATGGGAATCATTAACATAATGCAGAAACGGTGAGAGGGATCATAACAAAACTCTCAACCGGCGCAGCTATTGCTTAAAGTAAATCAAAAAGATTTTCTTTCTGTATTTGCTGGGGGAGAGCTTGTCGAGCCTGGCACCGTAAAAGATGTGGGACGCGATCGGCCGTGTTAAAGACCGACCGGTAATTAATCAAATGCAGGAGCTAACCATGGCTTATTTACAAATTACGTTGGATATCAGTGAGCAAAACCGTGCTGCGGCAGCGGCGGTGTACCAAAAGTATAAAGCCCCGTTCCTCAGCAACATTGACGGTGCGGTATCAAAAGAACTGCTGGTATGTAAAGAAGATGTTCAGGTTTTGCATGGTTTTAAAACTGAACAACAAGCGCAGGCTTATTTAAGCTCTCAGCTCTTTACCGACGATGTGGTTGAAGCGTTGAAACCATATCTGAACAGCGCACCCGATGTACGTATCTACACAGTTGCGTAACCCCCAACGCTTATAGAGGCTTACATGTATCTGGACTGGACTGAACTGCGTAAAGAGTTACGCTCTGCCGTCGGTAAATTTGCGGGCCTGCAGCCTGAGTTTATGCAGGGTATCGACAAGATGGAAAAAGGTGCTGCTGCGTCCGGGCATCTGGACGCCAAAACCCATGAATTGATTGCGCTGGCGGTTGCAATCACCACGCGCTGCGATGGTTGCCTGTCTGTTCATGCCGAAGCCGCTGCAAAGCATGGCGCAACGCGTGAAGAGATTGCCGAGGCGTTAGCTGTCGCTATTACCCTGAATACGGGGGCGGCGTTAGTTTACTCAAGCCGTGCGCTTGATGCGTTTGATGCATTGCCAAAATAATCTTCTCTCAGCGACTCTCCTGCGGGAGAGTCGCTTTTTATTGCTACCGCTGGATTTCAGGATGTTGATTAATCATGATTTTAACCGACGCGTCACGATAGCCAGGGAAGAGTATGAATGGGTGAACTCTCCACAAGCGGGAGTTGATCGTGTGATGTTGGATCGTCTTGGTGAAGAGGTTGCGCGCGCAACCAGTGTTGTCCGCTATCTTCCTGAGACGCCATTCCCGTTCCATCGCCATCCTGGCGGTGAAGAAATTCTGGTTTTAGCCGGTCAGTTTTCTGAGGGGGATAATGATTATCCTGCTGGATGGTATTTACGAAACCCGCCGGGCTCCTCTCATCAACCGCATAGCCAAAATGGCACCCTAATTTTTGTCAAACTGGGACAAATGAACTCAGGTGTTCAGCCGCGCGTTCGGATAAATACCCGTGATGCAGCGAACTGGCATGAGAAGGACGGAATAAAGATGTGCCCTCTGTTTGAAAACGAACATGAAAACACCCATCTGCTGCGCCTGACGACCGGGACGCTATTGTTTGAACCAGCGCTTAGCGGCGGCGTTGAGTTGTTCGTGCTGGGAGGCTCACTCATTGAGGGAAATGGTATCCATGGGGAAGGAAGCTGGCTACGTGTTCCCGTCACGCAGCCACTGGTGTGCAGCGCCGGTTCGGACGATACGTTGTTGTACATAAAAAAAGGGCATCTCTCAGCCATGCAGGAAACCGCACAATGTTAAAAACACAGGTGGCTATTGTCGGCGCGGGATTAAGTGGTTTATATGCCGCCAGTCTGCTGGAGCAAGCCAATATCAATTATCTCTTGCTGGAAGGCAGGGCGTTTGTTGGTGGTCGCATCCAGCAGGCGGGCAATACCGGGGTGGATTTGGGGGCTACCTGGATCTGGCCTGCTGTTCAGCCTGAAATAGTCAGGGTGCTCTCGGGTCTGGGCGTTGCACTTATCCCGCAGAATGAGACGGGTGATCTCATTTATGAACGCGCAATGGGGTCACTCTCTCGTTATCCTGGTTACGTCTCAACTCCTGCTGCCATGCGTGTGCGTGACGGGATGTCTCAGGTGACAGAAAAACTGTATCAACGGCTGCCAGCGAAGAATACTCTCACTGGATTGCGCATCACCCATGCCGAACACACGGGCGAGAAGATCAGGTTACGGGGCGTCACTGTGTGTGGCGAAGAGGTTGTTGTACAAGCTGAACATCTGTTGCTGGCGCTGCCTCCCATGCTGGTCAATTCGATTCGGTTTACGCCTGCGCTACCCAGGCGTCTGACGGATGAGTGGGGAAATACCGGCACCTGGATGGCGCCCCAGGCGAAATATGTGGCGCTTTATGATGACCCTTTCTGGACGGCAGAAGGATTGTCCGGGGAAGGGCGAAGTATGGTCGGTCCGTTAGTTGAGCTGCATGACGTCTCCGTGCCTGGCGGGGTCAATGCCCTGTTTGGTTTCCTCGGCATACCTGCCTCATCCCGTCACTCGCTTGGGGAAGAGAGGCTGCTTTCACTGTGCCGCGCGCAGATGGTCAGGTTATTTGGTGAGAAAGCCGCGTTTCCCTCTGCGGAATTTTTTAAAGACTGGTCTGCCGATCCCTTCACCGCCGCGCCGCACGATTTAGTGGTGCAGGCCGCTCATCATGTTCCGCCTGCCTTTCCTTCTGAGGGCGTGTGGGCGCATTGCCTGACCGGTATCGCCAGTGAATGGTCTCCGACGGTTCCCGGCTATCTGGCGGGGGCTATCGAAGCAGCGCGTGAAGGGGTTAACCGGCTGACGGTAAAAATGGCCTCAAAAACCCGAACCGAAGGGCATGATACGGAGCGAAAAGATGAAAACGACCTATAAAGCCATGCAAGTCACCGCGCCAGGTCAACTGGACATGGTCGAGCGTCCGTTACCGGTTCCCGGCCCGGGCGAGGTGTTAATAAAAGTGGAAGCCTGCGGTATTTGTGGTGCCGACACGGGGGCAATTGAAGGACATGAGAAAGGGGTGGAATATCCTCGGGTACCCGGCCACGAAGTGGTAGGCACCATCGCGAAATTGCCGGAACAGGTGCCTGCGTATTTAAAAGTCGGGCAGCGTGTCGGTGTTGGTCGTCTGGGCGGGCACTGTAATGCGTGTGAGCAATGTCGTCTTGGTCACTTTAATCTTTGCCAGAATCAGCCTGTCACCGGCAGCTCTCGCGACGGCGGCTATGCGGAGTATATGCTTGCCCGGGCTACGGGGCTGGTGGCTATCCCGGACGATCTCTCTTCCGTCGACGCCGCACCTTTACTCTGTGCGGGTATCGCCACCTTCAATGCGTTAAAAAAATCCCGCGCGCAGGCGGGGGATACTGTGGTCATTCAGGGCGTGGGTGGGCTGGGCCATCTTGCCCTGCAATATGCCCGAAAAATGGGTTTTCGTGTGGTTGCAGTGGGGCGGGGCGATGATATCGCGCACGACGTAAAAGCCCTTGGGGCGCATGTCTATATCGATACCAATAAACAAGATGCAGTAGAAATCATTAAAGGGCTGGGAGGGGCGCAGGCTATCTTGTCGACCATCACTGATAGTATTGCCGTCTCCGCGCTTATACCTGCACTCGCCCCACAGGGAAAATTGATGGTGTTAGGGGTTGGAAAAGAGAACCTGTCACTGATGCCAGGCTTGATAGTCGGCAGGGAAATTTCTGTACAGGGTGCCATTACCGGTACACCTGTCGAATTAGAAAAAGCGCTGGATTTTAGTCTGCTGGCCGATGTGCGCGCCATGATTGAAACCCTGCCACTGGAAAACGCCCGGCAGGCCTGGGAAAAAATGCGCTCAGGGAAAGCTAAATTCCGTATGGTGCTCACCGTTAATTAATAAAACGATCAGGAATAAAAAGATAAGAGGAAAAGAGTATGATAATTAACGCGCTGTCAGTCGAAGAATTTTAGCGGGGTGCCCTGGACGCAAAGCTCGCGATTTTAATAGATTTTCGGGGATTCTGGCGTAGTCTGGAAAGAAAAACTATCTGTAATTGAAAGTTAATCTGCTTTGGTTGTGAATTTTTTTCAACTCATACTTCTGCTATCAGATGACAAGTGCTCTCTTTATCTCAATCTTTGAGAGCACTCCGTAATAGTAGACGATATGACAATCCCACTGACAATCAAACAGATAGAAATGCTGGTTAAAATAAGCGAGGGGAAAGGGCTCTCGGAAGCGGCCCGACTTCTCAATCTTTCACCCTCTGCGATCAGTAAAGGTCTTGCGGTCATGGAGGAAAACCTGGGTGTTCCGCTTATTCAACGAACCACGCGGACGTTTCAGTTGACCGAGGCAGGTGAATATTTTGTTTCACGAGCCAGTGAATTATTAAAAGAATTTGATGATATTGTTAATACAACCTGCGGTTATTTTAATCACCCCCATGGTGCATTAAAAATTACCTGTTCTGTCGCATTTGGCTATGCGCATTTGATTGATATTTTTGAAGAGTACCGACAAAAGAATCATGATGTCGAACTCATTCTGGACCTTGACGATCACCTTATTAATCTCAATGAAAACAATGTAGACATTGCGCTACGAATTACCGCAACGCCACCGCAGAATTATGCCGCCCGCAAGCTCTCCAAAATTAGCTGGATGTATTGTGCTTCTCCAGCCTATCTGCAAAGGATGGGGACGCCAACAAAACGCGTAGAACTGACCAGCCATGAATGCCTGGTCTACCCGGGATTGACGCCGCCATTACGTTTTACAGATATGCCGCAGCACTCTCACTGTGATATCAAAGCGAAGACACCGGTGCAGGCTAACAGTAGCTTGATACTCCTGAAAGCGGCGCTTGCAGGGCAGGGGATTGCCTGGTTACCCTCTTATCTTATCAATAAGCATATCGCCAGCGAAGAACTGGTCGCGCTGAAGCTTGATGGAAAATACGCCTATCCCACACACAGCTTGTATGCACTCTATTTTCCCAGTAAGTTTCGCAACCCCAAAGTGCGTTCTTTTATTGATTTCCTGATTGAAGAGAAACAACCGTGGAACGCCTGGGAAAAAGATATTGAAGCTCTGTCTTAACAGAAAATAATCAAATGCGACACAGGTCACGTTTTTAAAGTCGAGTAGTGAAAAGTATAAATATAAAAATCTAGCGTTTAGATCACATTTGTTGATCGCAAAAAATAAATAAATGTGTGGTTGATCATGAGTTTTTTAAATAATTGGATGTGAATAAAAGTGGAAACTGTTTTCTCTAATATTCATTCGCCATCCGTTTTTTGCTGTGTAAAGCTTTCTTCATTCAATCATTAGTATCAATGTGGTTATTTGATTGAAATAATCGGAAAAGAACGCAGTGAAACTTTCCCATGCAAGTTCGTCAAAATGTAAGAACATATTTTGAAGCCATGTTCAGGTCGGTTGATTATTTTTAGTTGATTGGGGACTCCTATGAGTGTAGGAATTAATAACGAAGTGATTACTAAAAAGAATATACCTTTTACCATGTATGATCTGGGATGGGTGGTACTGTGTATCGGCGCAGCCATTGGTTCCGGAATTGTCTTTTTTCCTTTACAGGTTGGTCTGAAAGGTGTCTGGGTATTTGCCCTGGCCGTTATTCTTGGATATCCGGCTGTTTACTATATGCAAAAGTTGTTCATTGAAACCATGGCGCGTAGCGATGAACATGACTCATACCTTAGCATTATCACCAGCTACGTCGGCAGTCGTTGGGGCGTATTTCTGGGCGCGCTCTATTCCATCACCATGTTGAAATCGATGGTGGAATATGCACTTGCAATAACGAACGATAGCGCTTCTTATCTGAAAACATTTGGTCTGACGACCCAGACGCTGTCTGAGCACTGGTGGTGGTCGTTATTATTAATTGCAGGACTCTCGTTGGTTGCCTCCAAAGGTGAGAAGCTGTTGTTTAAAGTCTCAGGCAGTATGATTGCCGTGAAACTGGTGATTATTGTCGCTATTGGGTTCGTGGTAGTACCTTTTTGGGACTTAAATAACATTGGTGATTTTCCAAGTGTTAGCCATCTGGTCGTCGGCACCTTCCCGACGCTGCCTTTTGCCATCTTCTCGATTATGTTTGTCGGTATTCTGAACCCAATGAATATTGCGTATAAAAAGCGTGAAGAAGATAAAGAAGTTGCGAAATACAAAGTGCTGCGCGTACACAAAGTGGCCTACGTCATTCTGGTCGCAACAGTTTTATTATTCGTTGTTTCTATCGTTTTGTCTATCAGCGAAGCCGATGCATTACGCGCTTACCAGGATAATATCTCGGCGCTTGCTCTGGCGGCAAAAGTGATTCCCGGTGCGACAGTAAAATACATGAGCGTGATCCTCAACGTATTCTCTATTGTGACGGCATTCCTGGCTCTCTATCTGGCCGTGCATGAGTCCTTCGTTGGGTTAATCAAAGTGGCTGCTCAGAAAGTATTCCGGCAGAAAGATAACAGTGAGAAATTCAATACCGTTACCGCTTTCTTTATGGTTGTGCTGGTGTTGTGGTTGATTGTGTTAACGAACTTCCCGATTCTGAAAGTCTTTGTATTTGGTGGTGTAACCTATGGACTTATTAGTTGTATCGTTCCCGGGGTAATTATCCTCAGAAATGATAAATTCGTTGATTTACGCGGTGCGTCTGTCTATTACGTTATTTTGATTGGTATGCTGATGTGCATCGGGCCATTTGTCATGCTGTTCTCATAAGAGTTATTACATGACGCATAGGTTTATACCTGACATGTTTAGATAGCATTGCGATTTTACAAATTAACCATAATTTCATAACAGGTTTTTTTGATATTAAAAATGCTGATATGCCCATGTTTTCTAAACGGTGTCAAATCCTGGCTAGTTCAGTTGAAAAGTTAGAGTGCTTATTTAGATAAATCTCAAATGTGAGATGAATATTATCGATATGTGTTGCCCTATTAATCCGTCAGGGAAAAGGGCAGATAAATTAAGTAAGTGTAGTAAGAAGAGGAAGGGAAAAATGTCGAATCACAATTTTGATAACAAGGTGTCAGCAGATACGTATCTTTGTCACGGTCCGTTTGATCCGGAAGTCTTCGGTGGCGTAGTTAACCCGCCGGTCTACCATGCATCTACCGTTATCTTTAAGAACTGCAAAGAGCTTAGTGAGCGTCATCAGGCGCTGTTTGAAGATGCTGAAGATGAAATCATGTATTACGGACGCTTCGGTACGCCGACGACCTTTGCTGTGCAAAAAGCGCTGGCTGAGTTGGAAGGTGGCTATCGCTCATTGCTAGTGCCGACAGGTCTTGCCGCTTGCACAAGTGCATTGCTGGCGCTGGTTAAAGCGGGCGACCATATTCTTGTCAGCGGCAGCGTTTATGGACCAACGCGCGGTTTCGTAAACAATGTCCTGGCGAAAATGGGGGTCTCGACCACGTTCTTTGATCCGACAATCGGCAGCGGTATTGTCGATCTCTTTAAAGAAAACACGACGGTAGTATTTACTGAATCTCCGGGGTCACAGACCTTTGATATTCAGGATATTCCGGCCATTACCAAAATCGCTCATGAGCGCAATGCCAAAGTGATTATTGACAACACCTGGGCGACACCACTGTTCTTTAAACCCTTTGATCACGGGGTCGACGTGTCAGTCCATGCTGCCACGAAATACATCGTCGGCCACTCTGATGCGCAAATGGGGCTGATTACCGCGAATAAAGAGACATGGCTGGCGATTCGCCGTTTCGTCTATCTGTTTGGCCTGCATGCAGCCCCGGATGATGTCTACCTTGCCCAGCGTGGTCTGCGTACCATGTCACTGCGTCTGGAGCGCCACCAGGCCTCAGCCCTTAAGATTGCGAAATGGTTTGAGGAACGTCCGGAAGTTGAACAAGTGTTGCACCCGGCACTGCCGTCATGTCCGGGCCATGAACTCTGGAAACGCGATTTTACCGGCTCAAGCGGTCTGTTTAGCGTGGTATTGAAGCCTCAGTATTCAAAAGCGTCTGTGGAGAAATTTATCGATAGCCTGGAATACTTCGGCATTGGTTTTTCCTGGGGCGGCTTTGAAAGCCTGGCAACCCCGTTCAATCCGCGTAAAGACCGTCCTGAATATCACTGGCCGTATGAAGGCGAGGCATTCCGTCTGCAGATTGGTTTAGAGGATCCGATTGATTTGGTCAAAGATCTCGATCAGGCGCTGCGTCATCTGGAAGGTTAATTAATATCAGCGTGATTGTGTCAGCCTGCGCTGGTGCAAACATAGCATTATTTATTTACAGGAGAAAATAATGAAATTGATTATTAATACTGCATCTGCACCCGCTGCGATCGGGCCTTATTCTCAGGCCATTTCGTTTGGTGATCTGGTATTTACTTCCGGGCAGTTGCCGCTTGATCCGGTAACAATGGCATTTCCTGCGGATGACGTAAAAGCACAAACACGGCAGTCCCTGCTCAACGTTAAAGCGGTGCTTGAACAAGCGGGGGCATCTCTGGATACGGTGATTAAAACCACCTGTTTCCTGGGCAGAATGGAAGATTTTGCCGCGTTTAATGAGGTATATACTGAATTCTTTGGCGATGTTGGCGCGCCAGCGCGCTCTTGTATTCAGGCAGGAAAGTTGCCGAAAGATGCTTTGGTAGAAATCGAAGCTGTTGCATACGTTAAAAAATAAAGCGCTGGAGAGCATAGCGTAATAATCCATCAGCGCTGTTACGCTATTGCTCTGCTTTTTGAGTTGTTCAAAGTCCGTTCATTTCCGACGACAGATGGCGTTTTCTTTTTATCTCATTCCCCTTTTTATTTTTTGTGGTGAAGCAAATGCGTCGGTTTATTGCTTAATTAAATTCTCACCTGACAGATCAATGCTATTCATTTGCATGATCAGTTCTGCCATCGTTCTGGCGTCCATTTTTTCCATAACTCGTGAGCGGTGAACTTCCACTGTGCGCAATGCAATATTCATCTGCGAGGCGATATCCTTATTCATCATGCCTGCGGCAACATAATGCGCCACGGCTTTTTCTTTGGGTGTCAGTTGGCCGTAACGCTGTTTAAGCTCCTGTATTTTCGCCAGCCGCTCAGAGTGTTTGTAGCCTTTACTGATGGCCTCTTTTAGGGCATCAAGCGCGACAGGTTTTTGTAAAAAATCGACGGCACCCGACTGGATCTCTTTTACCGCCATCGGGATATCGCCATGGCCTGTCAGGAAAATAACGGCAAGGGTGCTGTTATCGTGACGCATGGCCTGAAACAGGCGATGCCCGTCCATACCAGGCATCCGCATATCCAACAGCACGACGCCCGTATCTTTAAGCGCTGCTTCGTGCAGAAAGCGCTCACTTTCGTTCCAGCACTGAACGGTGTATCCCAGGCTTTCCAGTAAAAAAGAGCATGAGCGGGTCACCGCTTCGTCATCATCCACTAAATGAATCATTTAAATCTTCTGTGTTATTGGTCCGTCGGAAAGGTCAGGGTCACGAGTAAACCATAACGCCCATCCGGGGCGCTGTGATTATTCACACTAATCTCACCATTGACGCTGCGCAGAAGGCGCTGGCAAATAACGAGTCCCAGCCCCATACCCCCTTTTTTGGTGGAGTGAAAAGGGCGAAACAGCGCCGAAAGCTGTTCCGCTGACAGGCCGCCCGCGTTGTCCAGTAGCGAAATCTGCTGCTGTTGACCAACACGTTCCTCCGTTACCCAAAGGCGTGTGGCGCCTGCCTGGACCGCATTCAAAATGATATTTGCCAGTACCTGCTCCAGCAGGACCGCTGGCAGAGAAAGCGGCATGGGGCGCTTGATGTTTACCTCAACAAGCAGGTCGGGTGACGCTTTATCAAGCTGCAAAAGCCTGAGCACGTGTCGGAGCGTATCTGCGACATCACAGGGCGCATTTTCACTTTGCTGCTGCGGACTCGCCCATTCCCGTAGATGTTTGATGATAAGTCCACAGCGTTCGGCCTGAGCATCGATGTTGTGTAGCGCCTCTTCTATGGATTCTCTCTTTTCCGGCTGCGGGAGATAATTAAGCCCTCCCTGCGCATACATGCGGATTGCCGCTAGCGGCTGGTTAAGCTCGTGCGAAAAACCGGAGGCCATCTCACCCAGTACGCTCATCTGTCGGGCCTGTTCCAGCGTCTGCTGTTGGGCGCGCAGCCGGGCGTTTGCCTGCTCGAGCGCTTTACCGCGCCGGTTTACCAGTACCATCACCCACCCATAATTGGCAACGAACAGCACGCCCAGCACAAGGATCAGCCCAATCATTAGCCTGTGCTGGCTCAGCCAGGCGAGCAGGGTTTGCCCGATCCGCTGCTGCTCCGGGTGGCGGTTAAGTTCGCGAAGCAGGGCTTCGGTATCGCTGGTTGAGGCGGGTGCGCCCCAGTGCCAGCTACCGCTCTGGGGTGCCGTCAGCAACACCTTTGCGACGGCATCGGCAACCCGGTCACCCACGCCGGGCAGGGCAGCGAACGACCAGTCAGGATAGAGTGCGGTACTGGTCAGGCAGGGAGATGCGGACGGTTTTTGAAGCAGAACCCGAAAGGCGTTTTTCGCAATAAGACCTTCCGCGTCCATGTCTTCCAACAGGCACACGGGAACGATGGCAGCCTGAATAGCATCTTCGCGCAGCAAATAGAGCAGCGCATCAGCCGGAAAGCCCAAAAATCTCACCTTCACCTGGTCGTCCACCCGTAACCCCGCATCCAGCAGTTCACGGTAGCCCAGCAGATAGCCGCCAAAGGCCTGCGCATCGACTGCGCCCAGGGTTTGTCCGGCCAGATCCCGCGCGTGGGTGATGGGGCTATCACGGCGAACCAGAATGGCGCTGCCGGTGGCCATGCTCTCCCCGGCGGCCCCTTTCCCGGATCGTAGCGATGCCAGCCAGCGCAAATGATAGTGGCTATTTAGCTGCACAAACTGCGCCTGATTGGTGATGACAAACTGGACGCTTCCTGCGTTTACCGCCTCGCGCATCGCGTTGAGATCAAGGGGGAGCAGCCGAAAATGGGCATCCGGTACGGTGTCGTTAAGCGAGTCGATTAGCGGCTGCCAGTGACGTTGAGTTGCCGCTTCACCGCGCAATGCCAGGATGCCGATGGTCCAGTCAGCGGCGAGAAGAGGGGAGCTAAACCCGACGATGAACAGGCACAACAGGATTTTTGCGATGCGATCCATGCGACAAATGCCCCTTTTCGTTTGCGGTAGATCAAGCCCGCTTCGTTTATGTGGTTAACCACAATAGAGGGCGACCTGGCGGGATTTTTAGACTGTAACTAATCACATTTGGTTAGGTAATTCCATCCCTAATCTTTTCCTTAGCCGCGCACTGAATGGAGGTCACTATGGACATCAGTAAGCGACATTTCTTGCAGCAATTGGGTGTTGTCACCGCCGGGGCATCACTGATACCGCTGGCGCAGGCGAGTCTCTCATTAAAGCCTGAACGGCACGAAGGCTCCGACAAGCAGCGTTACGCCATGCTTATTGATTTGCGCCGTTGCATTGGCTGCCAGTCCTGCACGGTGAGCTGCACCATAGAAAACCAGACCCCGCAGGGGGCTTTCCGCACCACGGTGAACCAGTATCAGGTGAAGCTCACCGACAGCGACGAGGTGACCAACGTGTTGCTGCCGCGTCTGTGTAACCACTGTGACGATCCGCCCTGTGTGCCAGTTTGCCCGGTGCAGGCCACCTTTCAACGCAAGGACGGGATTGTGGTTATCGACAACACCCGCTGCGTGGGATGTGCCTACTGTGTGCAGGCCTGCCCGTATGATGCCCGCTTTATTAATCACACGACCCAAACGGCGGATAAATGCACCTTTTGCGCACACCGACTGGAGGTCGGGCTGCTCCCTGCCTGTGTGGAATCCTGCGTGGGTGGCGCGCGGATTATTGGCGATTTACACGATCCCAACAGTACGATCAGCACGCTGCTGGCGGCGCACCGGGACGCGATAAAAGTCCTCAAGCCGGAGAATAACACCCACCCGCATGTCTTTTATCTGGGGCTCGACGACGCCTTTGTCTCCCCGTTGCAGGGGCGTGCACAGCCCGCGCTCTGGCAGGAGGTGGAAATATGTCACCCATGATCATTGATGAGGTGCTGGCTCAGCCGCAGGACATTACCTGGCTTCCCTGGGCCGTACAGTATTTTTTCTTTATCGGTATCGCCTCGTGCGCGGTGCTGCTGGCCTGCGCGGCACGCTGGTCTCAGCACCGGTATCGCGAAGCGTTTGAGCGAATTTGCCTGTTCCTCGCTTTAACCTGCGGAATTGCCGCGCCGCTGGCGTTAACTGCCGATCTGCATCAGACCGCCCGCTTCTGGCACTTTTATGCCTGGCCGACGCCCTGGTCATGGATGCCCTGGGGCGCGCTGTTTTTGCCGCTGTTTACCGTGTTTGTTGGGCTGTGGTTTTTGCTTTTCCATCTGCGCGTGGTCACGGAACGCTTTACACCGTTGATGCGCTGGATTGCTCTCGCCGCGGCGCTGACGGCGGTCGGCTTGCTGCTCTATACCGGACGCGAAGTTTCGGTCGTGCAGGCCAGACCGATATGGTTCAGCTATGGGTATCCGCTGGTGATGTTTATAAGTGCGATAAGTGCGCTACTGGCACTCCTCAGCCTGGCCCTGCATAAGCATCGCTATTGCGGCAAATTGCTGGCGAAAGGGCAGGTGGTAACGCTACTGCTGCTCGGGGCCGTGGCGCTGGTATGGCTGCTGGGGGATACGTTGTCGGGCGAGGCCCTGCGCCAGCAGTGGCGGCTTGCTACGGATATCCGTTTTTACATGCTGGTGATGGTGGCGTTATGGAGCGTCGTGCTGGTACTGGCGCTCGCTGCGAACCGCTACGACTTTCCGTTATCGCTGACACTGGCGAGCACGCTGCTGGTGGCGGCACTGTGCTGGACGTTGCGCTGGGCGCTGCTGATTGGCGGGCAAACGGTCCCGAAATACAACGCCCTGATTAACGACTACTAC
This sequence comes from Phytobacter sp. SCO41, assembly GCF_003073275.1. Classification (NCBI taxonomy): domain Bacteria; kingdom Pseudomonadati; phylum Pseudomonadota; class Gammaproteobacteria; order Enterobacterales; family Enterobacteriaceae; genus Phytobacter; species Phytobacter sp. SCO41. The sequence goes on from NZ_CP027225.1 coordinate 1,605,596, forward strand.
CTTCCCCCTGGGACCGACGGTCTGCTGGCCATTATTGGCACCTTCGGGCTGTGGTTCGCCCTCATGATAACCATCAGGGAATGCGTCAACTGGCTTTCAAGGAGGTTTCGTCATGTCTGAATTATCCCGCCGTCAATGGCTAAAAATTGGGGTAGCTGTAGGGGGCTTTGCCGCGTTCGGTTTGAGCTATCGTGAGGTTGCAAAACGGGCCGTGGACGGGCTGGTCAATGGCACGTCCGGGAAGGTGACGCGGGACAGGATCCACGGTAACGCTCTTGTTCCGGAAGGTAGCGCGCACGGCGGCTGGCAGAGTAACCCCGATCAGGCGGTCTCCATGACCCAGTGTTTTGGATGCTGGACGCTGTGCGGCATTCGCGTGCGTGTGAACAGAGCAGAGAATAAAGTCTTACGCATCGCCGGAAACCCATGGCACCCGCTGTCACACGAGAAGCCTTTTGACAGCATGATGCCGTTTTCCGAAGCGCTGCAAAAGATGGCGGGGGAAAGCGGGCTTGAATCCCGCTCTACCGCCTGCGCGCGCGGCGCCACTCTGTTGGAGAGCCTGCACAGCCCGCTGCGTATTCTTACGCCGATGAAACGCGCCGGAAAGCGCGGGGAAGGCAAGTGGCAGCGCATCAGCTTTGAGCAACTGATTAAAGAGGTGGTGGAGGGCGGTAACCTGTTTGGCGAAGGCCACGTCGACGGGCTGCGTACCATTCGTGATCTCAACACGCCCGTTGATGCGAAACATCCCGCCTATGGCCCGAAGGCCAACCAGTTGCTGGTTACCAACACCAGCGATGAAGGCAGGGATGGCTTCCTGCGCCGTTTTGCGCTGAACAGTTTTGGCTCAAAGAACTTTGGCGCGCACGGTGCCTACTGTGGACTCTCTTATCGCGCCGGTTCCGGTGCGCTGATGGGCGATCTGGATAAAAATCCCCACGTTAAACCCGATTGGGAAAACGTCGAGTTTGCGCTGTTTATGGGGACATCTCCCGCACAATCCGGCAATCCCTTCAAACGCCAGGCGAGGCAGCTTGCCAGCGCCCGCTTACGTAAAAGCTTTAACTACGTTGTGGTGTCTCCCGCGCTGCCCCTGACCACGGTACTGGCTGATGACCATGGCCACTGGTTGCCGATAAAACCGGGAACGGATTCTGCGCTGGCGATGGCTATGATCCGCTGGATTATTGATAACGAACGCTACGTGGCCGCGTACCTGATGCTGACCAGCCGGGAAGCGATGACGCGCGCCGGAGAAAAAAGCTGGAGCAATGCCACCTGGCTGGTTATTACCGATGAAAACCATCCGCTGAGCGGACAGCACCTGAGCGTATCCCATCTCAATGGCGGCGACGGGCAGGCTGATGAACCGCTGGTGGTGAACGAGGCGGGAGATCTGGTGCCTGTCAGCCAGTGCGATCGCGGGACGTTACGGGTATCGCAGGCGGTCACGCTGCACGATGGCGCTACGGTTACGGTGAAAAGTAGCTTTCAATGCCTGACTGAATCGGCCCACCGTTTCACGCTGGAGCAATACAGCATGGAATGCGGCGTGCCGGTTAAACAGATTCATGCGCTGGCGAAAGCGTTTACCGATCACGGGCGTAAGGCAGCGGTGGTGACCCATGGCGGGATGATGTCCGGCAACGGTTTTTATAATGCCTGGGCGGTGATGATGCTCAATGTGCTGCTGGGCAATATGAGTCTGAGCGGCGGCGTATTTGTCGGCGGGGGTAAATTCAACGGCGAGATTAACGGGCCGTGCTACAACATTGAACAATTTCCCGGCAAGATCGCGCCCAAAGGGCTCAATATCGCGCGCAGTAAAGCCGACTACGCCAAATCCGATGAGTATCAGGCAAAAGTGGCCGTCGGTCAGTCGCCGTGGCCCGCCAATGCGCCGTGGTACCCGTTTGTTGCCGGGCAACTGACGGAACTTTTACCCTCCGCGCTGGAGGGCTATCCCTATCCATTAAAAGCGTGGATTTCGAATATGACCAATCCGCTGTACGGCGTGCCCGGTCTGCGCACGGTCATTGAAGAGCGGCTTAAAGATCCGCAACGTCTGCCGCTGTTTATCGCCATCGATGCTTTTATGAATGAGACCACTGCGCTGGCGGATTATATCGTGCCGGATACCCATAACTTTGAAAGCTGGGGATTCAGCGCTCCCTGGGGGGGCGTGGCGAGTAAAACCGCAACGGCGCGCTGGCCTGTTGTCGCTCCCGCGACCGTCAGGACGCTACAGGGTGACCCGGTATCCATGGAATCCTTCTGTATTGCGGTGGCTAAACGGATGCAGTTGCCGGGATTTGGCGAGAAAGCGATACCGGATGCGCAAGGGGCGATGCATGACCTGAATCGCGCGGAGGATTACTACCTGCGCGTGGCGGCCAATATTGCTTTTGCCGGGCAGAAACCGCTGCCGCCGGCTGGCGAGCAGGATGTGGCGCTGTCTGGCGTTGAGCGCATATTTCCGGCAATAAAGCGTACGTTGAAATCAGAAGAGGCACTACCCGTTGCCTTTCTCTACAGCCGGGGAGGGCGTTTTGCGCCCGATGCCTCAGGACGTAAAGAGGGGATGGTCGGCGGTGAATGGGCCAGGCCGTTGCAGATCTGGAACGCCCAGGTGGCGGCCTTCAGATATGCCATGACCGGCGAGCGATTCAGCGGCTGCCCGACCTGGTATCCCGCGCGGTTGTCCGATGGACGGGCGCTGGAGGAGGTCTTCCCGCAGACAACATGGCCGATGAAACTGATGTCTTTTAAATCAAACCTGATGAGTAGCTCCACGACAGTTGTTGAGCGGCTGCATCACGTTAAGCCTATGGGGCTGGTAGCTATTCACCCCGACGATGGTAAACGCTTTGGGTTACAGCATGGCGACAAGGCAAAGATAACGACGCCGGGAGGCAGTGTGGAGGCGCGGGTGAGTTTGCTCTCAGGCGTGATGCCGGGTGTGATTGCTATGGAACATGGGTATGGGCATACGGAGATGGGGGCGCGTCAGCACTGGCTTGACGGTGAACCGCTGGCGCATAAAAGCCAGATAGCATCCGGCGTCAATCTCAACGATTTGGGCTTTGCCGATCCCACCCGCAAGGTGCCCGGCCCCTGGCTTGACTGGGTAACCGGGTCGTCCGTGCGTCAGGGACTACCAGCTTGTATTGAAAAAGTGTGATGGAAGCTGGCCCCGGTGCGGGGCCAGCGTTTAGCGTGTTGTAGACACTCCCCTCATAACACAGTCGTTACATTGAAAGAAATATGTGACGGATTTCTCTCTTTTAATTTTTTTTAAGAAAGCTAACCCCCTGATTCCCACTGTTTTTATGTGCTTTTCTGCCGATTGGTAAAAAAATGTAAGAGTAAAGTAAATTTTTTAGCTGCCGATAGGATCGTGTTGCGGGTTTTTAAGGCAAATACCTTCGGGCCTAAGGGGAGTGATTATGTCGTGGTGGAAAGTCTTTTCTGGAAAAAAAACGATCATTAATTCAACGGCAGCCCCTGAACCCCGGCGCTTGTTGCTTCAGGCGCTGGAGCCCAGAATGATGTTTGATGGTGTTGCCGTCAGCGCAACTACCGCGACCGCTGATGCCACGCACACCGATGCGGCATCGCATACCACGGCATCCGTGAGTGTGGCGCATACGGACACCACCACGGCGGCGGCGACCACTACAGCCGAAACCAGCAAAACCACATCTGGCACCACTGCCGTAACATCCAATTCAACGTCTTCTGCATCCAACACAACAACACAGGACACCAGTAAAACCTCTGCTGCCAGCGTTGTATCCGGCACGAGCAGTGCCAGCGGGCCACAGGTCGTATTTGTGGAGTCGGATGTGAAGGATTATCAATCTCTGATCAATCAATTACCGTCCGGTTATGAAGTGGTCGTGCTGGACAGTTCAAAAGATGGTCTGGCGCAAATCGCCGCCTGGGCCAGTGCGCATAGTGGTTACAGTGCGATGCATATTCTTTCACATGGTGAAAAGAATGACCTGATGCTGGGAACGATGGCGCTGAACAGCGCCAATATAGCGAATTACGAAAGTGAACTGGCGACCATCGGCCAGGCACTGAGCGCCGATGGCGATATTTTATTGTATGGCTGTAGTATTGCGCAGGGCAGTGACGGTGCCGCATTGATTGGCGCTTTGGCTAAGGACACGCAACATGCCGTCGCGGGTTCTACGGATCCCACTGGTGCCGCAGCATTGGGCGGTAACTGGACCCTGGAATACAGCACCGATAAGTTACATGTCGCGGCCCTGGATTTAGTGGGCTATGACGGCCTCCTTACTCGTCCTACGTCAGGAACAACGTTCTTTGATTCCCTCGATGGCTCTTTAACGGTCATCCCCAATGGCCAGTCATCGATAACGGCGCCTAATTACATGGGCTGGGACTTTACCATGCAGATGAATTCACCATCTGATGGTGCGAACGAAATGATTATTGTGGAAAAAGATGGTTCCAGTACAGTGGAAACCGTCGATGCTTTGAGCGATGGCTTAAAGCAAATCACCTATTTTTCGGTAAAATCCAATGATGGTTCTTTGTTTACGCTGAATTCTATTGGCGTGGTGGTTAATGGCTATGATTCCGCTTTTAGCGGGGGAACGGTTACATTAACCGGCTATCTGAATGGTTCTGCGGTCAGCGGCGCCTCGTTAACATTGAATGTTAATGACATATACAACAGTGGCAATCTTGTCACATTTAATGTCTCATCTAATTCTGCTTTTCAGGACATTGATTCCTTTCGCGTTACGGCGGCAAATGGCCATACTATTACAGGCTTAATTGGTATTGGCGCGATTAATGCCACTAACTTCCATTTCCCCGGCCCGGTATTAACGACAAGTGGTGGTAGCACAGCATACAGCAGCGGTACTGGAAACGCTGTTGCCATCGATAGCGGTATCACGCTAACCGATACCGCCGCCTCTACGCTGACCAGCGCGACAATTGCCATCACCGGAAACTTTCACAGTGGCGAAGATGTGCTGGCCTTTAGTAATACTAATACCACGACGTACGGCAATATTATCGGTTCTTATAACAGTGCAACGGGCCTGCTGACATTAACCTCTTCTGGCAGCACGGCTACGACAGCGCAGTGGCAGGCAGCGCTGAAAGCGGTGACTTATCAGGACAGCTCTCTGTCGCCAAATACCAGTTCCCGAACACTCTCTTTTACCATTACCGATGCTTCCAGTAATACCAGTAGCACCGTAACGCGTATTGTCACCGTTGCTGCGGATGTCGCGCCTGTTATCAGCAATCTTAATGGCGATAGCGGGACATTTTATGCAGGCGGGACGGCAGTGCATCTGGACAGCGGAACCGCTGCAACGGTTACCGATAGCGATACGACCAGTTTCAATGGCGGAAACCTGACAGTACAAATCACCGCTAACGGCCATAGCGCAGAAGATGTTCTGGGTATCGATACCAGTGGTACGGTGACCGCCAGTAATGGCACGACCGCAGGCAGTGTTATCTCTGTTGGCGGCGTCGCTATCGGGAGTATTGCCACCAACGGTGATGGGATAAACGGCGATAATCTGAGTATTACCTTTAACGCGAATGCGACAGCCAGTCGTGTCTCGACACTGGTTGGTGCCCTGACCTATTACAATAGCGCCACCACGCCGACAACAGGAAACCGTACAATACAAGTGGTGGTGAATGATGGCCGCGGGCAGACCAGCAGTACATCCAGTGTCACCATTGCCATGAACAATAATGCCCTGGTTACCACCAGCGGCGGCAGTGCCGCTTTTACCTCCGGGGATAATAGTGTTTCAACACCTGTGGTTATCGATAGTGGGCTGAGTATTGTTGATCATGCCAGCAGCACGCTGGCGTCCGGCACGGTATCCATTACCTCGAATTTTCATAGTGGCGAAGACGTTTTGGCATTCACCAATACCAACACGACAACCTATGGCAATATCGTCGCTTCCTATAATGCGGCAACCGGTGTTTTAACACTGACCTCCAGTGGCGCGACGGCGACGATTGCGCAGTGGCAGGCGGCGATGCGAGCGGTCACCTGGACGGATACCGCCGTGACGCCCAATTCGGCTACCCGTACTATCAGTTTCCAGGTCACTGATGGCAGCAGCAACAGTAGCCCGGTCGCCACCCGGACGGTCACGGTAACGGCTGTCGATCAGACACCGATAGTGAGCACCAGCGGCGGCAGCGCAGCCTTTACCGCGGGTGATAATACCGCGCCGACGCCAGTGGTTGTTGATAACGGCCTGACCTTAGCAGACCTGGACAATACGACATTCGCTTCGGCAACCGTGGCTATTACCGGCAATTTCCATAGCGGTGAGGATGCACTCGCATTCACCAATAACAATGCCGGGATATATGGCAATATTGTCGGTAGTTATAATAGCGCGACCGGTATCTTGACCTTATCGTCAAGCGGTGCGACGGCAACAGTTGCCCAGTGGCAGGCGGCGTTACGGGCGGTTACCTGGACAGATTTAGCGGTGACACCCAACACGGCGACCCGGACGGTGGGCTTTACCGTTAATGACGGGACGAAAAACAGCGCTGTAGCGACACGGCAGATAACCGTTACCGCGACAGATCAGACGCCGATACTGACGACCAGTGGCGGCAGTGTTGCGTTTACCGCCGGCGATAACACCCCCTCGACGCCCGTTGTCATCGACAGCGCTCTCACGATCTCCGATATCGATAACACCACCCTTGCCAGCGCTACCGTCGCCATTACCGGCAACTTCCACTCCGCAGAGGATGTATTGGCCTTTACCAATACCAGCGGCACGACATTTGGCAATATCGTCGCCAGTTATAATAGCGGCACGGGGGTATTAACGCTGACGTCTGCTGGCGCTACCGCGACCCTGAGCCAGTGGCAGGCTGCGTTACGGTCCGTGACCTGGACGGATACGGCAATCACCCCTAATACCGCGACAAGAACCATCAGCTTTAGTGTCAACGATGGCACGAAAACCAGTACCGCCGCGACACGAAACGTGACGGTTGCCAGTACGGATCAAAGCCCTATTGCAACAACATCTGGCCCTGGCACCACGTATCCGTTGGGAACCCCTGGTACGCCCATTGCGGTGGACAGCGGCCTGATATTATCAGACCTGGATAACGCCACGTTTTCCAGCGCTACCGTCGCCATTACCGGCAACTTCCACTCCGCAGAGGACGTATTGGCCTTTACCAATACCAACAGCGCGACATTTGGCAATATCGTTGCCAGTTATAATGGCGGCACGGGAGTATTAACGCTGACGTCTGCTGGCGCTACCGCGACCCTGAGCCAGTGGCAGTCGGCATTACGGGCGGTGACCTGGGCTGATGGGGCCACCACGCCCAATACAGCAACCCGGGTTATCAGTATTACGGTGAACGACGGAATCAAAAACAGTGCGACCGTAACGCGCTCTATCGCTATGTCCATTCCCGTACCCTCTGTCACCGGGATCACGGCCGCCAGCGATACGGGGAGCAGCGCTTCCGATGGCATAACCCGCAATGTACAGCCAACGTTTATCGGCACGGCCCAGGCGGGAAGTACCGTGACTGTGTATGTCGATACTGTTTCAGTGGGCAGCACAACGGCGGATGGCAGTGGCGCCTGGTCATTTACCCCTTCCAGTGCGTTGAGTGAAGGCAGCCATGCGATTAGCGCGATGGCTACGCTCGGCAGCGTGAACAGTGTGGTTTCCGCTAACGTGTCGGTAGTGATTGACACCACCGCCCCGGCGATCCCGACAGGGATTGCGCTGACCGCAGCCACCGATACCGGAGCCAGCACCAGTGACGGGGTGACCAGTAATCCCCAGCCGACGTTCACGGGGGCAGCCACCGCGGGCAGCCTGGTGACGGTTTATATCGATGGTTCTGCTGTCGGTACCACCACCGCGGACGGCAGCGGGGTCTGGCAGTATAACGTCGCTGGGTTATTGCCGGACGGTCCGCATACGGTACGCGTTACCGCGACAGATACCGCCGGTAACGTCAGTGCCGCGACCACGCCCTGGATCTTTACGGTGGACACCGCCGCCCCGGCGATCCCGACTGGTATTGCGCTGACCGCAGCCACCGATACCGGAGCCAGCGCCAGTGACGGGGTGACCGCTAATAACCAGCCGACCCTCACGGGGGCAGCCACCGCGGGCAGCCTGGTGACGGTCTATATCGACGGAACGGCTGTCGGCACCGCAACGGCGGACGGCAGCGGGGTCTGGCAGTACAACGTTGCGGCTCCGCTGATCGACGGCGCGCATACGGTCAGCGCCACCGCGACGGATACCGCCGGTAACGTCAGTGCCGCGGCAACCCCCCGGACCTTTACTGTGGACACCGCCGCCCCGGCAGTCCCGACAGGGATTACGCTGACCGCAGCCACCGATACCGGCGAGAGCGCCAGTGACGGGGTGACCGGTAATAATCAGCCGACCCTCACGGGGGCAGCCACCGCGGGCAGCCTGGTGACCGTCTATATCGACGGAACGGCGGTCGGCACCACCACGGCGGACGGCAGCGGGGTCTGGCAGTATAACGTTGCGGCCCCCCTGGCCGATGGCGCGCATACGGTCAGTGCCACCGCGACGGATACCGCCGGTAACGTCAGTGCCACGGCAACCCCCCGGAGCTTTACGGTGGACACCGCCGCCCCGGCGATCCCGACAGGCATTGCGCTGACCGCAGCCACCGATACCGGAGCGAGCGCCAGCGACGGGGTGACCAGTAATCCCCAGCCGACCCTCACGGGGGCAGCCACCGCGGGCAGCCTGGTGACCGTCTATATCGACGGAACGGCGGTCGGCACCACCACCGCGGACGGCAGCGGGGTCTGGCAGTATAACGTTGCGGCCCCCCTGACCGATGGCGCGCATACGGTCAGCGCCACCGCGACGGATACCGCCGGTAACGTCAGTGCCGCGACCACGCCCCGGACCTTTACGGTGGACACCGCCGCCCCGGCGATCCCGACAGGTATTGCGCTGACCGCAGCCACCGATACCGGCGCCAGCGCCAGTGACGGGGTGACCGGAAATAATCAGCCGACTTTCACGGGGGCGGCCACCGCGGGCAGCCTGGTGACGGTCTATATCGACGGAACGGCGGTCGGCACCACCACCGCGGATGGCAGCGGGGTCTGGCAGTACAACGTTGCGGCTCCGCTGATCGACGGCGCGCATACGGTCAGTGCCACCGCGACGGATACCGCCGGTAACGTCAGTGCCGCGGCAACGCCCCGGAGCTTTACGGTGGACACCGCCGCCCCGGCGATCCCGACAGGCATTGCGCTGACCGCAGCCACCGATACCGGCGCCAGCGCCAGTGACGGGGTGACCAGTAATCCTCAGCCGACCCTCACGGGGGCAGCCACCGCGGGCAGCCTGGTGACGGTCTATATCGACGGGACGGCGGTCGGCACCGCAACGGCGGACGGCAGCGGGGTCTGGCAGTATAACGTTGCGGCCCCCCTGGCCGACGGCGCGCATACGGTGAGTGCCACCGCGACGGATACCGCCGGTAACGTCAGTGCCGCGGCGACCCCCCGGAGCTTTACGGTGGACACCAGCGCCCCGGCAGTACCGACAGGGATTGCGCTGACCGCAGCCACCGATACCGGGGCCAGCGGCAGTGACGGGGTGACCGCTAATAACCAGCCGACCCTCACGGGGGCAGCCACCGCGGGCAGCCTGGTGACGGTCTATATCGACGGGACGGCGGTCGGCACCACCAACGCGGACGGCAGCGGGGTCTGGCAGTATAACGTCGCGACTCCCCTGGCCGACGGCGCGCATACGGTGAGTGCCACCGCGACAGATACCGCCGGTAACGTCAGTGCCGCGACAACCCCCCGGAGCTTTACGGTGGACACCACCGCACCTCAGGTGCAGGCAGTTACCGCGCAGAATACGCTTACAGGGGCTCAGGGGCAGGTCGGGTATAACATCTCCTTCACGAAACCTGTTCAGACTTTATCCGCGAATGAGTTGCAGGCGCTGGTCACGGGCAATGTCCAGGCGAATATCGTTTCGGTTACTCAGGTCAACGCCACGACATGGCAGGCTGTATTAAGTGTCCAGGGCACTGGCACCGTCACCCTAGGTTTTGTAGATAGCACTATTAAAGACATCGCGGGGAACACGTTGTCAGGCTCGCAGGCCAGCGTTCCGGTGTATCAGGTCGCGCCTGCTGTTACACCTGTGACGCCGACAACTCCGTCTACCGTATCGCCAGTGGTGCCGGGGAATTCGGCGCCGGCGATAGCACTGCAGTCGCCGCTCAGCGCTTCAATGAAAGGCCTGTTTCAGGAGGCTGCTCCTTCTCCCATCGCGCCCAATATTGTTTTAACAGCGCTCAACGGCATCAGTACGCCAGCGTTAAGTTTGACCGGGGACGGTTTGCTGGCAACAGGAAACGCAACCTTACCGTTAACCCTCTCCGTTACCCCAGCCTTTGGTGAGTTTGCGGTTCCGGGCGGTTCGGCATTGCCTTCTTATATTGGCTCTATTACCAGTAGCCCGACGGCGGCCCTTGAAGTGCGGGCGGATGTCGGCAGTGTAGGGGTCGTATCCGGCCAAAGCTTTAGCGTGTCACTCCCGGCAGGCACGATTTTAACCCGTGAATCTATGGCGAACTTATCGGTGACCGTGCGCCAAAGTAACGGTATGCCGCTGCCTTCATGGATTAAATTCGATCCAGCAACCGGGCGTTTTTCCGGACAGCCACCCGCCGGATGGAAGCAACCCGTCTCTATTGAAATTCGGGTGGTGGATAAACAAGGGCATTCAGGTACCAGCCATCTGGAGCTGAAAGTCGCCGGGCCGCGGGAAGCCACCCCTTCGGCAAGTCTTCAGGCATCACCGGGCAAGCCCGGTCTGGATCAACAAATCGCTGCTCAAAAGACCGTTTTTGCAGGGCGACTGATGACGCCTGAAAAACAGGTGTAATGTTTACCCAATATCTAATGCGCTGTTTTTTATAACTAAAATCAATTGATATATTAAGGATGGTAGCATGCAAGGTACGTTATCCGCACAACGTCATCCAGGCCGGTTTGTCCTTCTCCCTGTCGCGGTCGCTCTGCTGCTGTCAGGCTGTATGGTCAAGCCGCATCCTGTGAGCCTGCAAGAGCGGCAGGCCACCGCCGCCGCCGATAAACAAACGCTGTTTGGCAGCCAGGAAAAAATATCAGCGCCGGTCACTCTGGAAAACGCCATGGCCCGGGCGCTGAAATACAATATGGATTACCGCGTCAAGCTCATGGAAGAGGCCATGGGACAACGTCAGTTGGATGTGGCGAATCTGGATATGTTGCCCAAACTTGCCGCCTCTGCCGGTTATACCGCCAGGGATAAAGACAACGCCTCTTCATCGCAAAATATCGCCACTGGCGAACAATCCCTTGCTCCGTCTATCTCAACCGAAAAACAGGACCGCATGGCGGATTTAAGCCTGAGCTGGAACGTGCTGGATTTTGGCGTGAGTTATTACACCGCGCAGCAACAGGCTGATCGCGTTTTGATTCTGGAACAACGTAAACGCCGGGTAGGGCAACAGTTGGTTCAGCAAGTGCGCGAAGCATGGTGGCAGGCCGCAGGCGCGCAGCAGTTACAAGGGCGAATCGATACCCTTCTTGCTCAGGCCCAGTCCGCGCTGGAAGATGCCAGGGAGGTCGAAAGCTTAAAACTGCGTTCCCCGCTGGAAGCCCTGAATTATCAGCGTCAGTTATTGGATGTTATTCGCCAGCTAACGGCGGTGCGCAGCGCGCTGGCTCAGGCAAAACCGCGGCTGGCAGCATTAATGAACATTTCCCCTGGGCTCGATTTCAGTGTCGCGGTATCTGATGATATGCCAGTACCTAAGTTGGGTATCCCCGTCGATAAGATGGAAGATATCGCTCTGCTTAACCGTCCTGAAATGGTGGAAGCGAATTACAGCCAGCGCATCAGCGCACTGGAAACCCGTAAAGCGATCGCCAAACTATTACCGGGTATTGAGTTAAGCGTTGGGCAAAGCTATGACAGCAATAAATTCCTGACAAACAATGCCTGGGGATATGCCGGGTTACGTGTGAGCTGGAATCTGCTCAATCTGTTTAATGCCGGGCCGATTACCAAAGCGGCTGAGGCGGAAAAACAAGTCAACGATGCCCAGCGCCTGGCGTTGAGCATGGCGGTGCTGACTCAGGTGAATATCGCCTGGCTGGATTATGAAGGTAAAACCAAACAGTTTGAACTGGAACGCCAGTTGAATACGGTTGATCAAACGATTTACGAGCAGACACGCCATGCGGTAGAGAGCGGCGCATCGGCACGTTTGCAGGGTATTCTGGCTGATGCTAACGCAGTCTACTCATCATTACGGCTCTATCAGTCCTATGGCGCATTACAAAACGCCTACGGACAAATGGGGGCCAGCCTTGGGCTTGATCCTTTGCCGGAAGATACGCGTGGATATGATATTGCCTCATTGGATCAAGCCTTTAAAGGCGTTACAGCCCGCGTAAATAAGCAAATGGCAGGCGATAAACAATGAAAAAATACGCGCTGTGGTTGATGGCGGGCGTCCTGAGCGCCAGCGCGGTTGGCGCAACGACCGGCTCATCGCCGACGCCGGAGAGCACGCCGTCAGGCAGTAGTGATGGCGGGATTCGTGTTGAACTGCTCTCTCCTCATGCGGTAACGCTCTCCGGCGAAGTCGCGGCGCGCATTGCCGCACTTAAAGTATCGGAAGGCGACAGCTTTCGACAGGGCCAGACACTGATTGAGTTCGATTGTGCGACCTATCGCGCGCAACTGCGTAAGGCGCAGGCCGTGCAGGAGGCCGCCAGCCAGTTGCTGAAAGTGAACAATCAACTGGCGAAATACAATTCTGTCGGCACCCTGGAATTGACCCAGGCAAAAGGAAAGCTTGATGAGGCGGCGGCAGATGTCAGCTATATGCAAACGCTGGTCTCAAAATGCACGATCACAGCACCTTTTGATGGGCGTGTTTCAAAACGACATGCCGCCGCCTGGCAGTATATGACCCCAGGCGCACCGGTACTCGATATTGTGGCAACCCAGGATTTGGAGTTACGTATGCTGGTGCCGTCAAAATGGCTACCGCGCTTAAACGCCGGTGCCACATTCCAGGTGACGATTGATGAGTTGGGGCAGACCTTCCCGGCAAAAATCAATCGTACAGGCGCGCAAATCGACCCTGTCAGCCAGACCATTCCGGTGATTGGCGTTATCACCGGGAATGCGGAGAATTTGTTACCCGGTATGAGTGGGTGGGCAAACTTTAATTAAGGTTGATATGGAACAAGCGCAACATAACGGGCTGGCGGTACTGCTGCATCTTCTTCATCTGGCGCGAGAGGCGCAAAGTCCGCTACGTCTGGGATTCATTATGGTGAATGAGTCCCGCCAGTTGTTGGTTTATCGCCAGGCGGCGTTCTGGCAGGAGGGGCTGCGCCGTCAGGTTGTTTCCGTCTCCGGGCTTGCGGAAGCTGACGCCACGTCACCCTATTTACAGTGGTTAAGCGGCGTTTTTCGATTTCTTTATCAACACCACCCTGAATTGCCGCCGTATGTGGCGTTAACGGCTGCGGCTTTACCTGAGTCTCTGGCTGCGGACTGGTCTCAGTGGCTACCCGCCCATGCCGTCTGGTTCCCGTTGGGATCTGCGGGGGCATTACTGTTTGCCAGCGATGAGCCCTGGGATGACGAAACCCTCCATCTGGCCCAGGAACTGATCCACGGCTACCGTTTTGCGCTGGTTCAGCATCTGCCTCACCTGAATAGCCGTCAGAAATTTCAGGCCTGGTTGAAAGCGTCGCCGCGTCGTAAATGGTGGCTGCTGGCGCCGCTGCTCCTGTTATGTATACCCGTGCGGATGAGTGTGCTTGCGCGGGCAGAGGTGGTGCCATCGGATCCCGAGCTAATTCGTGCTCCCGTAGTTGGGGTTATCGATAAAGTGCTGGTACAGCCGAATCAGGTGGTGCAGAAGGGAACGGCGCTTTTCGCCCTGGACGCAACGGTACTGGCCGGGCAGTTCGCCCTGGCAAAACAGGAGGCGCTGGCGGCAAAAGAGCGCTTTCGGATCAGTGCGCAGATGGCGGTGACCAGCGACAAGAATAAGCTGGAACTGGCTGAGGATAAATCTCGTCTGGCGGCAAAAGACATCTCGGCCGACTATGCCGGAAAGGCGCTGGATAAACTTAACGTGACGGCGCCGGGCAGCGGCGTGGTGGTGTTTTCCGATGCTGAGGAATGGCAGGGAAAAGCAGTTAACGTTGGTGAGAAAGTGATGACCCTGGCCGATCCGGAACATGTGGAGCTGGCGGCCTGGTTACCCGCGGCAGATGCTATTCATCTGCAACCGGGGGCGAAAGTCACTCTTTACCCAAACGCATCGCCCTTTAGCGCCTTTGACGCGACCCTGGTAAGAATAGCGTATAAAGCAGAGGTCAGTGATGGCAACGTGCTGAGCTATCGCCTGCAGGCCAAATTCCTTGCGCCAAAACAGACACCCATGATTGGGCAGATGGGCACCGCGCGTATTTATGGCGACTGGGTTCCTTTGGGCTACTATGCTCTGCGGCGTCCTTTGACCGCCGCCCGACAGTGGCTTGGGTGGTAGCATGGATAATTTCCTGCTTCCTCCACTGCGTCAGGAACTGACCCTGCATGCCGGGCCGGATCAGCAGGATGGCTCGCCAGGTTGGGTGCTGCACGACCCGGCGGCAAACCGTTTTTTCCTGCTGGGGTGGGCCAGTTTTGAGATGCTGTCACGCTGGGGAGCACGGGATGCCGGGCGCCTGATGAAGGCCGTCAATACGCAAACCACATTGACGCTGGATATGCACGATATCCACCACCTGGTGCAATTTCTGCGCGAAAATCAGTTACTGCAAACAGAGTCGAGCGAAGAGCTGTGGCGTTTGCATCAGCATCGCCATCGCGGTTATTTATCCTGGCTGCTCAGCCATTATCTGTTTTTCCGTATTCCTCTGGTTCACCCGGATGCGCTTCTGGCTCGCTTGTTACCCTGGATCAGTTGGGTTTTTCGCCCGGGATTCTGGTGGCTAATGGCGCTGATAACCCTGAGCGGCTTGTTTATGGTGTCTCAGCAGTGGGATGCCTTCACGCATACGTTTTCAAGTTATGGCGGCTGGATGGCGGCGGTAGGGATTGCGGTGGCCCTGAGTGTCGCTAAAGTGGTTCACGAACTGGGACATGCGTTTACCGCCCGCCATTTTGGGTGCCGCGTGCCCGCCATGGGGATCGCTTTTTTGGTGATGGTCCCGGTGCTGTATACCGATACCAATGATGCGTGGAAATTACCGTCGCGTCGGCAACGATTATTGATTGGCGGCGCCGGAATGATGGCTGAACTGACGCTGGCCTCCTGCGCGACGTTACTCTGGTGTTTCTTACCCGATAGCCCGTTTCGCGCCGGTATTTTTCTCTTAGCCAGCACAACCTGGCTGGCGACGCTGGCTATTAATGCCAGCCCCTTTATGCGGTTCGACGGCTATTTTCTGTTATCGGACCTGCTGCAGATGCCAAATCTACACGCCAGGTCCTTCGCGTTGGCACGCTGGCACTTGAGACGAGTGTTGTTGGGGCTTGATGATCCCGAGCCAGAGCATTTCTCTGCTTCACGGCGACGTGGTTTACTTATTTTTGCCTGGCTGACCTGGTTATACCGCCTGGTCATTTTCACCTCCATCGCGTTTTTGGTTTATCACCTTTTTTTTAAAACGCTGGGGATAATATTACTGATGGTGGAACTGGGGTGGTTTGTGGTGCGACCCTTTGTTAATGAATTACAGGTTTGGTGGCGGCGGCGCCATGATTTACGCTGGGGATTGAGAACCTGGCGCACGTTGTTTTTCCTGACTGTGATAGTGCTTTTTTTGGCCGTGCCATGGCAGCGGGGCGTTTCGGCACCCGCCGTGATGGACGCGGGACAATCTCAGGCTATTTATGTGCCAGAGGATGCGTTAGTCGGGCAGGTGAATGTGCATGATGGCGACTGGGTGCAACAAGGGCAGGTACTGGCGGTATTGACGTCGGACAGCCTTGATTACCAGATAGCGCAGGCTAAGGTTATCGCTGCGAATCTGGCCTGGCAGGTTGCTCAGCAGCCTTTTTCAAAGGGGCTTGATGAACAAGGTGCGGCACTGAAAAAGCTGGCGCTGGCCGCTCAGCAGCAAATCGAAAGTTTATTACGTCAGCAAGCGCGACTGACATTAACCGCCCCTTTCGCCGGACGTATAGCGGATGCCAGCGATACGTTAAAGCTTGGCACCGTAGTGGTTCAGGGCGAACGGTTGATGCAAGTTCTGGGTAAAGAGGGTATGCGTGGTGAAGGTTGGGTGGATGAAGATACGGTCACGACCCTGCGCCCTGGCGATGCTGCATTCTTTGTGCCGGACAGCGGTGAAACAAGTGCGATTCGCTGTAAAGTCGGCCAGGTTGACAGGCTTAACCAAACGACGCTTGACCAACCGTTGCTGGCATCGGTGTATGGCGGTGGCATTCCGGTGCAGATCATTAATGAGCGTCTGGTGCCCATTAACACCATTTTCCGCGTTCGTCTGGACGCCTGCGAAACACGCCTTTCGCCAGAGCGTGAGATGGCCGGAAAAGTGGTGTTACAGAGTGAACATCATAGTTTTTTACAACGTGCCTGGCAGTGGCTGGTGGTCAGTCTGGGTCGGGAGGCGGGGTTGTAATCCGTCTGGAGGCAGGATTTACCTTTCATAAAGGAGTCATGATGGTGTCTAAGCCCGTGGTTTCGAAGTCTATAGATGTCTTATCTTTGCGGCCTGCACGCACATCGGATATGCCATTGATTGAGCAAATTTATCAGAGTGCCAGACCTGATTTGCAGTGGATTGATGGGGAACAGGCGCTTATAGAGACCGTACGCCAGCAACAGTGGTATATGATGCAGCAATCCAGCGGTGAACAGCACCCTAATGCCATGCATTTTATGGTGGAGCGTGCAGGTTCGAATGTCGGCACCGTGATGGTCGATTTTGGTCTTAATGAGGCAAGGGTGATATTCATTGCTATGTTGCCGCAAGCGCGTGGACAAGGTTACGGACGCCTGATATTACAGCAACTACAGGTTGCTGCCCGTAAAGTCGGCTGCCCGCTCAGTGCTACCGTCTGGCGAATGAATCACGATGCCCAACGGTTATATCTGGCGCTGGGATTTCGGTGTGAGGAACAAGGTGCAGTTGCGGATAAATGGGTGTGGTACCCCTCAGACAGCTAATTATATTGGCGCAGAAATTTTTCTGCGCCAGGGCGTTAATTAAAAATGAGCTGGAAATAACTGTAAGCAGGATCTCTTCCCATTTCCAGAGTACGGTTGATATTGACGCCTTCTATTTTTACCTCCTGATGTTCAGTGGTTTCAGGTAATCGTAAGATGCCATAGACATTCACCAGCGGTGTATTTGCCGTGGCCTGCAATTCTACAATAAACGGAGTGCGTGATATATTCCGCTTCGTAGGCATTTGTGCTCTTGGTAGCAATGTGACGGACTGCACTGATAAAGTTAACGCCATACCATTATCAGCATCCATCGTACAGGTTTTCCCAATAAAAGATGTAAATAAGTGGCTGTTAATTTCTTCCAGCATAAGACCCTCTGGATATGTTAATCATTGCGCATGGGAAATATTCCGGTGACTGCGATACAGAAGTTAATCGCCAGAAATGGGTTCATGACAGATACAGGGACATTCCCGCCTGTAGGGTTCAGTTGACCCGTAATACTGGTACCGCCGACGTCTACAGGATCTTTTAGTGTGGTTGACCAGATGGTTGCCAGCCCCGTGCCGCCGCCGGATGCACCAATGAAAGGCGCCTGTGCTGAGGGGATACTGGCCGGTGTTGTGGGGTTGGCAGTGCCGCTGGCCTGTAATTTTACCTGTAAAGCGGGGGTATGCGTGTGTGCTGGCATATTTGCCGTAGACAACTGAACATTGGCAGTGCCACCAGTATCGCCCATGTTATGAATAACCGTTTGTAGCTGACCGAAACCAATAGGCATTCGCCCCTGGAGATTAGGCAGGTTAAACGTTGTTGCGCCATCACCACCGTAAAATTTGCCCAACAAAGCGAAAAGCGCCTGATATTGCGAAACTCTATATTGTTGCCCATTGCAGAAATCAAAATAGCTTGGTGCGTAGTTAAAAGCAAAAGGAAGAATTGTTCCCATATAACAGTCCATAACTAACTCCTTATTGGTGTTGAAATGTGCAGAGCTGGAAAGATGCGAGCAAACAACATTAAAAGTGTGGCTTGTTATTGCCATTTGTCGAATAATTTACGCTAAAGCACTGCTTTATGAATATTGTACTGTCGCTACATTAAAAAAAGTGGGGCTGGATATTTACATACGATTTGGGCTATTCCGGGAGTTGTTGTATTAAGTAAGAGTGTCAGATTAAAAATAATGAATAAGGGAAAGCATTTTTTGGCGGATGCTTATCCTGATAAATAGAAAATATTGACATTGATCTCATCCGAATGGCTTTACATGGATGTATGCCTGAGAATGTCTGCCGCCTTGCGCATATTAACCGCTCAGGTCATAGCGGGTCTGAATCGCAATGCGTTGTTCCGGCGATATCCGATAATGATAAGCAGGTCGGTGTAGCTATCATAACAACAAGGGCTTATCAGTACTGATTTAGCCGATATCAGATAAATTTGTCTTTAGTTAGTTAAAAGGTAAACCTGGAAATGAAGAACATGATGACCCACAAATGATGGCATGGCATATGGGCATACGTCGGGAAGAGCGGTTTCGCCAGAGATCAGGAGAGGTGTGTATGGTGTCCCTGCAGGAATCGATTATGTTTTTTATCTATATGAATTTAAATGATTATTTTTGTCTGTTGCTTTTGTTTTATACGCATTCTTATACGTACATCGAATTATTTGTAATAAGCACTGAATTTTTTATTTACAATTCTTTACATGTTCTAGGGGTGTATACTAGCGGCAGGTGTTGAGTAGTATTTAGGCATATTGACCTATATTGGCCTATATTCAACAGCATTCAATAGCATTCGTTTTTTTCAACCCCATTCCACTCAGAAAAGTAGCCACCTTTACCAAACATTCTTTATATGTAAATATAGTTTCATCCAAACGGAGCTAATGAAGTCTTAATAAATCCAGATCTAACATAAAGGAAATAGCTATGAGTCTATTACCTCAGTTAAATTCACCCAAAGGGAATCTAAGGTTGTTGAGGATTTCAGATGTTATGAATTTAACCGGGCTGCCGAAATCCACAATATATCTAAAAATGAAGAATAAGCAGTTCCCTGCTCAATTATCAATAGGTACTCGTTCTGTTGCGTGGTTGGAAGATGAAATTCAGGAGTGGATTTTAAAGAACATCAATCAGCGTGGTTGTTAGTCGGCAGGTGCGCCTCTAATTTATTTTAATGCGAAGGGCTATAAATGTTAATCCATGAAAACCTTGGGGCGGGTGTGCTCGCCTTTGATTATACTAAAAGTAATTTCAATTCAGTTATTTCTGGTTATAAAGTCATTAATTTTAACGAGTCACATTCTGATGCGGCTTGTGTATCCCGTATTATTGAGATTTTTACGCTCAATAAACTTCGAGCCGAAGGTGAAAAACTCACTTCTATTACAGGGCTAAGAATTCCGGATACCGCAGCAACGGCAGAAGAAATTAACTTATTGCTTTCTCGTTGCTCTAAGTTATGCAAAGTTGAAGAGAAAGAATTAGGCATTCGTAATCGCGCCGTTGATGAAGCAAACGCTGCCATTCACCAGGCTACTGGAGCAAGCCGAAGTATTTCAGAAGTGAAATCACGTAAGGCGGGGCATGCGGAACTTGCTGATGCAGAACACCAATATCAAATGGCGAAGAGTCGTTTTTCTGAACAGAGCGAGCGTGTCACGCAGTTCAGGTCAATTGCAGGTTTACTGGTTGCTGAGGCTGTCTGTATCGGTAAGGGGATTAATTTACCGTTGCTCCATTCGTTTCATAAGGCAACCCATGTTTCAGCAGAATTAATAAGAGCTTTACAGAAAAGTGATGTTGCAAATGCTGTAAGATTTACTCTTGAGGCTCTTGATGAACTAACAACAGCCATTAGAGAGATTATTAAAAAATGTATCCCTCCTACAGATCGCTATGAGCTGGATAATGGTGGCCTTTTAAAATCTCAGGCATATCAACATTATTATCATGCTGATAATGCCTTGCTGCGTGCACTGGTGAGTGCAGATGAATATGTATTACATGTCAGTGAAAGAAATAAACGTGACAGTTATAAAAAAAGAATCTTCTCAAGTTAATTAAAAAGGTGGTTATATGTTTGCTTTTAAAAATGAAAAGCCGGACGCTGCACGTCTGTATCATGAGAAATTAACAGCTACTGCCAGTAGTTCTTATCAGGAAGGGCGTCGTTTCTTTCTGACTCCCAAAAAAGAAAATATTCTGCGAGCGTCAATACTGGAGTCTGGCTGGATGATGGGCCAGATTACGTTACGTGATGTAAACGAAATCTCTGGCAATGCTATAAATATAGGTGCCAGCGAATTACATACCGGACGTGTGGCTAATGGTCGTTTCCGTAAAAGAGTGGCGATTAATGGCACAGAATTCTGGCTTTCTGAAACAGATACCAGTGCGGCGATCACTTACGCGGAGATGTCAGATATTTATAATCTGGGCAACGCAGGTAACTTTGATGATGTGATGGACGAATTTTTTAGCCAGGCATACTCGCTTGATATGTTGCGTACAGGCTTCAATGGTGTCGCTATTGCCGATACTACCGATCCCGAGAAAAATAAAAAAGGCGAAGATATCAATATTGGCTGGCATGCACTGGTAAAAGAATACGCTGAGGGTAAACAAATCATTAGCGAACCAGTATCACTGGGTGAAAGTGGTAACTGGAAAAATATCGATTTGCTGGCAAACCATCTTATTACTAATGTGATTGCCGAACCGTACAGGGAAGACCCTCGCCTTGTCGTGCTGGTTGGTGCTGAACTGGCTGCACAACAACGCCTGCGCTTGTTCAATGCGGCGGATCGTCCCGCAAATGTGAGTGCTGCTCAGATGGCCACCAGTTCCATTGCAGGACGCTTTGCCTTTATTCCGCCCTTCATGCCCGGTAAACGCCTTGCTGTGACCACACTCAGTAATCTGCATATTTATACTCAGGTGAACACGCGGTTACTTCGCGCTGAGTTCGATGAAGAGAAATGTGAGTATGGGCATTCATATCTTCGCAATGAAGGTTATGCCCTGGGCAATCCGGAACTCTATGCTGCTGTTGATGAGAGCGCTATTTCTCTCGTTGAGTAATATTCCTGCAAATAAAAAGCCCGCTGATTATTTAGCGGGCTTTGAGAACTTACACAGGTAGAAAATGAAACCTACAGGGTGGCAAACCCTATAAGAATATTCAGGATGCCAGGATTTTCAAAAATGAACAATACAATAAATTCGGTTATAAATTTCTTGCGTAGCCTTAATCCGGCAGGCTATAGTTTTGGCGTTGCCGCAAAATCGGCAACCGGGCGTAGGAACCCGTGTAATCTAACGGCGACACAACACGCGCCTGGCGTGTTTTTTTATGTCGCAGCTCTGGCACACCTGTTTTTTATGGTGTGGTGTTTTATGGCGTTCATTTGCCTCTTACGCCACATTGTCAAAATTATGGTAGTCCGGGCGGGGCAGCTTTCGGGCTGGCCGGTATCCGTTAGAGCCGGTATTCCTACCCCCGTCCGGGCTACCACCCATGAGCGTAGGAACTCCGGTGGTGGCGTTAACCGCTATCTAACGGAGGTTGCCGCTATGGCTACGATCCCTGTTTTTTTTCAACCAGAATTTACCTTTCTTTTTCTTGCTGTTCGCCGTGCTGACTCCACCTCGCGTCCTTTTCCTGTTCGCATCACTGCATGCAATGAACATGATGCACGGCTGCGTCTTGTCGCTGACTTCATCCTGTGTTTTGCCGGACGTCTGCCACTGGAGGTGAACGCATGAAACACCTTAATCAGCAATGTTTGCCTTGCACCCTGTCCGACGAAGGGGAAAACCGTCTGCTGAGAGTTGCGCTGGCCAGTGAGTTTCTGGCTGATGCGTTATCAGGCAAAGACAGTTCCGGCGTAAATACGGTGTCCTCTGAGGGCGTGGCCGCTATGTTTGCCTGTTTTGCTGAACTGCTCGATGGCGTTGTGAAAGAAACCAGCACCCTACAGGGAGGCTGTCATGACCAGTGAAACAATCATGTCTCCGGCTTTTCGCACTGCGCTATTACGCCGTTATGTGGCTGATGCATTTATTTCCCTCATGACCCGTGTGAATGGCAGGCCTGTCTATGTTGAAGACGGGGAAACGGTGATTCTGACGGCTGAAAAAGTTGCCCTGAATATTCTTTTTCACATTGAAGCCCCCTGGATGGACGAATTCGGGGCAGAAGATGGCAGCAGACTTGCGGCTGAAATGCTTGAAAGAATGCTGGTGCCTGGCTTTATGGGTGAAGCATTACGCCTGTCCGTGGAAGGTGTCACCGAAATGCGGGAGGTGTACCGCGACATTATTTTTGGTGCCCCGGATGGTGAACTGCCCGCTGGTTATGAATTTGTGCGTTGTGAAGAAGGGGAGAAATGCCAGTGAGACAGCAAACTGTTACTGAGATTTCCACTGCTGCCCGTGGCCGCTGGCCACATATCCTTTCAGCGCTCGGTATTACCGTTCCGGCAGGGCACCGACACGGAGCCTGCCCGAAATGCGGCGGAACTGACCGTTTTCGTCTGGATGATAAGGAAGGACGGGGAACCTGGTTCTGTAACCAGTGCGGTAATGGTGACGGACTGGATCTTATTCGTCTTGTTACAGGCAAGAGTGTACTGGAAGTCTCTGGCCTGGTCGCCGGAACATTGTCCATGCCGGAAGCTGGCAACAAACCCGTTGTGCCTGCCAGAAATGAAGCGGTACGGAAAGCGAATGGCAAAGCACGTTTTCACCAGTTAGAGAAAACATCAGCCCAGGGGGAAACCCCTTATCTTACCGCGCGCGGACTGTTTGGCCATGTGGCAGCCCTGCTGGGGCATCCCGTGACGGTAGCCGGAACCGGATTCCCGGCAGGTTCTCTTCTCCTTGCCCTGACTGATATTGACGGGGTAATTACGGGTGGACAGCTCATCAGTCCTGAGGGGGAGAAAAACCTTCTGCCGGGCAGCCAGCTTACCGGGGCGTTTATTGCACTGACTGACATACCCACAAATCCTCCTGAGCAGGTCATTATCACCGAAGGTTTTGCCACGGCACTCACAGCATCGCTGTTGTCCTCCGGCTGGGTGGTTGCCGCTGTGGCGGCCACTAATCTGGTCAGGGTGGCAGAGAGGATCAGGCAGAAATGGCCTGATACGCGGATCGTTATGGCTGCTGATAACGATTTACTCGACGGTAAGGAGAATACCGGGCGCATCTGGGCAGAGAAAGCCGCAAAGGCTGTGAGCGGATGGGTGACACTGCCGCCAACCCGGCATAAAGCGGACTGGGATGATTTCCGCCAGGAGGCCGGGCTGGAGCGCGCCCGCGAGGCATTCAGGGAAGAAATGACCCTCCACGGCAAAGGGCTGACCCGTCTGCCGGAAGGTTTCCGTCTGACAAAGGAGTATCTGTGGTACGACAAACTCGTTAATAAATCAGACGGTGATACCGAAATCCGCAACATAAAAATTTGCAGCCCTATTCGGGTGACTGCCATTACGAGCGATGCTGATGGCAGTAATTACGGGCGACTTCTTGAGTGGGATGACACGAACGGGAACAGCCGCAAATGGGCGATGCCGATGGAAATGCTGGGTGGTAGCGGTGAAGAGCTGCGTCGCGTACTTCTGGTTAACGGCCTTTCGTATATCAATGTTAATGGGGCTGCGCGGGCGCACCTGATGGAGTACATCTCCCTGTGCAAACCGGAAAACAAAGTCACCTGTGTGAATAAAACCGGGTGGCATGGCGGGGTGTATGTTCTCCAGGATGAAGTTATCGGACGGGATGCGCGTTCCGTGATTCTCCAGACATCGAGCGTACAGGGGCGGGATTTCCGCGTGAACGGGACGTCAGACGACTGGCGGCAACATATCGGGCGTTATTGTGTGGGGAATGCCCGCCTGGCATTCAGTGTAAGCCTGTCTTTTGCCGCCCCTTTGCTGCAACTGGTGGGGATGGGTGGCGGTGGATACCACCTTAAAGGGGAATCCACGGACGGGAAAACCACGACCATGAAAGTGGCGGCATCCGTCTGTGGCGGAACTGACTTCTGGCATACATGGCGCGCAACGGGAAACGCGCTCGAAGGTACGGCAAGCCGCCGGAATGATGCCACGCTGATGCTGGATGAGATCCGTGAAGTTGACGGGCGGGAAGCCGGGAATATCGCCTACATGCTGGCAAACGGGCAGGGGAAAGCCAGAGCACGAACGGATGGTTCTGTCCGTGAAACAAACCGCTGGAATCTGCTTTTCCTTTCCACGGGTGAACTGTCACTGGTGGAACATGCGGCCAGCGCAGGAGAACGGACTTATGCCGGAGTTGAGGTGAGGATGATTCAGATCCCCAGTGATTCCGGTAAGTATGGTGTATTTGAGGATTTGCACGGCTTTACAGGCGGAAAAGCCCTGTCTGAGCATCTTGAGCAGGGGGTGGCGCAGTTTCATGGCGCGCCTTTCCGTGACTGGCTGCGTTATATCACCGACGCATTGCCGGAGGTCACCAGCCAGGCAAAGGCGTTACTGAAAGAGTACACGCGAAAATTAACCCCGGAAGATGCCGGGAATCAGGTTGGCCGCGCTGTAACCCGCTTTGCTCTTGTCGCTATGGCCGGAGAACTGGCGACACGGGCAGGCATCACGGGCTGGCCGGAAGGAGAAGCCTTTGCAGCGGCTGAACGTTGTCTGGCGGCATGGATGGCAGATCGCGGGCACTCGGCAAACCAGGAAGACAGGGCAGCACTGGAGCAGGTACGTGATTTCTTCACGCGCAACCAGTACAGCCGTTTTGCTGACTGGCATGACGACAAAAACCGCCCGGTTGCCATGATGGGGTTCCGCAAGGTGGACAAAGGAAACGCGAATACCGAAACGGTGACCACTTTTTATGTTCTGCCATCGGGATGGAAGGAAATCTGCAAAGGATTTGATGCCCGTAAGGTTGCGCGACTTTGTGTTAATGCGGGGTGGCTTGAAGCAGGTAAGGACGGGCGTACCCAGATAAACATGCGCCTGCCAGAAATAGGCCTCAAGCGGGTGTATCAGTTCAGCACTAATGTGCTTGGCGAACCGGAAGAAGACTAATCCCGCGCGAGTCTTATTTTTATGAGGTAACACTGGTAACAGAGGTAACAACCAGACACCGCAGGGCGTTCAGGTGTTACCAGTTAAAAAGGGTGACTGGTAACACTGGTAACAATCTTAGAGGTGTTACCTCGTGTTACCACTAATAAAAAAGCACTGGTAACGTTTTTTTCTCTTTTAAAACAATGATGTTGCCAGTGTTACCACTGTTACACGTTTAATCAGACAGTAATCACTTCTGCCAGCTTTATTCCTGGCAGGCAATAAATGAAGGAAACAGCATGCGCATCATGAAAATGACCTGCCCTGAATGTCTTGCCAGTGCAACAATCCGTAAGACGAACCGTAAGCATCCACAACTGGCAGATGTTTACTGTAGCTGTACAAATGTCGAATGTGGCCACACCTTTGTGATGAACGTGTCCTTTTCACATACCATCAGCCCCAGCGCCCTCAAGGGACAGGGAAGGGTAAAAGAACTGATTGATGCCATGCCAGAAGAGGATCGCGCGAAAGCCCTGGCATTTCTGCTACAGGCAAAAAAGCAGGCTTAATATTGACTGGCCGGGACCCGGAAGTGTGC
The DNA here is from genome assembly GCF_003073275.1 of Phytobacter sp. SCO41. Classification (NCBI taxonomy): domain Bacteria; kingdom Pseudomonadati; phylum Pseudomonadota; class Gammaproteobacteria; order Enterobacterales; family Enterobacteriaceae; genus Phytobacter; species Phytobacter sp. SCO41. The sequence goes on from NZ_CP027225.1 coordinate 1,631,589, forward strand.
CCGGCATTGATTATTTGGTCAGAAATTTTTTCAGTCTTTTTTAGTGGTAACTCATTAAATTTACTCTGTTTATAATTTTCGCGTTCAGTGCTGTCTCTTCCTGAATCGTGACATAAAATAAAAAATCCCTTCTGAAACAATCATCTGGAAAAAGTGGCACAAGTACTGAAATTGCTGAAACTGAAAAAAACTGAAATCCGTTTCAATTTTTTCAGTCTGCGGTTTAAGCCAGAGAGCCAGCGCTGGCGCGGGCTGGCTTACCCGTTTGTAGAAAAACAAAACTGAAAAATTTTACTGATATGAAAGTGGCAGGCGGGTGCGGTGTAGTGCCGTTTTTGTCTCTTTTGATTGTTTTTTGGTTAGTCCGGTGCTAACTTAAGGGCAAGCTCAGGCGTTCCGCTTTGAATGCGGCAATCAACTTTATTAATTTGTTAGCTTTGCTTTCAGAAATGAAAGCGTTTGGATTTTATCCAGACAAGTTCCGAGGCCACCACCGTCGCCATCCCCGGCGATGCCGTAGCTGACGGCATTACTTACGGTCGAGGAAAACAGAGGCTGCTGCTAACAAATGTTGATGTAAGCATCTCTGTTAATCCACACCCTTGATTATGGGAAGACCGTAAGTAACTTTGCTCATTTTCTTCTTATGGACGATTGATGTGAGTTCAGATCTGCCAAAAAACACGAGTTCTAAAGGAATTTCATCTCTATCATTGCTTTCAAAAACGTTGGGGATCGCTGTCGAAGAACTCCGCGAAATTAGAGCCATTCCACTTGATAAACGTTATGAAAAAATTTTAGTACCAAAATCGGATGGCACTAATCGGATTGTTTATAAACCTCACTACAAAATTAAAAAAGTTCAAAGAAAAATTAATTCACGTATTTTCCGGAAGCTGGTTGTATGGCCAGATTTTCTTTTTGGCTCAGTTCCGAATGATAATGATGATGAAGACTCTATTAAAAGAGACTATGTAACCTGTGCTTCGCTGCATTGTGGAGCCAAGTCTATACTTAAAATTGATATCAGAAATTTTTTTGATAACATACATAGAGAGTTAGTTTCAGATATATTTTCTACATTTTTTAAATGTAAGTCCACCGCATTAGATTATTTAGTGGATTTTTGCACAAAGGGAGATTTTATCGTCCAGGGGGCGTTGACCTCTAGTTATATTGCTTCTTTATGTCTTTATGATAAGGAGACTCACGTTGTTAGGCGAGCGCGACGTAAAGGTCTGACCTACACTAGGTTAGTTGATGATATAACAATTTCATCGACAGTTTTCGATTTTGATTTTAATCAAATAAGAAAACACGTTGAAGACATGCTTGCTGATAAAGATTTACCACTGAACTATGAAAAAAGTGGAGTGTTTCATAATTCTACGACTCCTTTAATGGTACATGGTTTGCGTATTGACCATTTGACTCCTCGTCTTCCTTCTGATGAAGTGAAGCGCATTAGAGCATCTTTGAATAATTTAATTAACTTATCAGAAAAAAACAATTCAAGGACAAGTCTTGCTTTTCGAAAGGAATATAATAGGTGTCTCGGTCGTGTTAATAAACTCGGTAGAGTTGGGCATGAAAAGCATCCTATTTTCCTAAAAAAAATTAAAGTCATCTATCCAATGCCTTCTTATAAGGATGTTATTTCCTGTAAAAAAGCTATTGCTAGCTTGGAAACTTCGTATGTGAATGGTTTTAGTGATAAGGATTGGTACTCTAGGAAGTTTAATTTGGCCAGCCATAAAATATCAATTATTAATAGAAGCCTGGCTTTTCAACTGATTGCGAAGCAATTAAGAGTTAGGTTAAATAAGGTTAAGCCTGATGAAGAATGATAACGATCTTTCATTAAAACAGTTGCGGATTTTTATATGCGTTGCTGTTTTAGTATGCTTGTTAATTTTGGGCTATTCTTATCATGAAACAATGATGAAGCAAGAAATGTATTCGCTTCCATTTTGCCTTGAAAGTAATTGCATTAGCTTTATGATTAAAAAAATGGAAGGTACGATAAACCTAGCTCAGGCCTTAGGTTGGCTAGTTACATTACTTACTGGCTTGGGTGGCGCTTATATTGCATTGAAAACATACGTGACAGGAATTAGAAATAGCAATATAACTAATCATATATCTCATATAAATATGTTTAGAGATTTTGTTAACTTAGAAGTCTCCAAAAGGAAGAGAGTTTCGCCATCTTCAGTTGATATATATATATGGTATAATAAAATCTTTCCTAATTCCAAAAAAGGAGATCTTGTTTTCTGTTCTTCATATTTAGAAAGCATCAAGAATGTGAAAAAAGTTATCGATGAGGCTAATGATAATATCAGTTCATTGAGCGGGGATTATAGATATAAGGATCATCAACAGAAGATGATTGCATGCTTGAAGGTTTTTGGATTGGAGATTAACAGAGGACCAAAGAACTCATTCGTTGAAATTGAAGGGGAGATCCTCGAGATAATTGACTCGGTAAACTCAACATTTATTTCTGGACATATTATACTTTGCTTGATTGAAAGGAAATATAACTAAGCTGTTATCTTATTCGAATACCACTGCACCATTTTTTTTCTCGATTCGATATATTGCGCATGATTGTAAGTTCCACGAATAGAGTTTTTATCAACATGCGCAAGCTGCATTTCAATCCAGGCACTTTCAAAGCCATGCTCGTGCAAGATGGTGCTCATAGTGTGTCTGAAGCCGTGCCCGGTTAACCGGCCCTGATACCCAAGCAGCTTGATTACTTTGTTGATACTAGCTTCACTCATTGGCTTTCTGGCATCGTTACGGCCAGGAAAAACGAGGCTGTAATTGCCTGTGATTACCTGGAGTTTTTTCAGAATGTCGATTGCTTGGGTGGATAACGGAACTAGGTGTGGGCGGCGTTTTTTCATACGCTCTTTTGGGATTTCCCATAATGCCTTGTCAAGATCAAATTCTTTCCATTCTGCCGCACGTAATTCAATGGTACGAACCCCCGTTAGCATCAGCAGCTGCGTGGCGTATTTCGTTACCAGACTCCCCTCATAGTTCTCCAGAGCTTTAACAAATGCGGGTAGCTCAATTTCTGTCAGGAACGGGAAATGTTGTGTTTTAGGCTTGTTGAGTGCGATAGCCAGATCGGGAGCGAAATTGTATTTTGCCCGGCCAGTGGCAACGGCATAACGAAGCACTTCACCGCAACGGCGACGAATTTTGCTGGTCTGTTCCAGTGCGCCTCGTTTCTCAATTTTTTGCAGGACTGTTAGTAGTTCTAAAGGTTCGATTTGTTCAATGGGACGTTGGCCGATATAGGGGAAAATATCTTTCTCAAGGCAGTTCAGAACCTCTTTCGCATATCCTTGCGACCATGTTGTGGTTTTTGACGAGTGCCACTCTCTGGCGACGGCCTCAAAGCTGTTTTCATGGGCGAATTGCAGCGCGATTTTTTCTGCCTTGCGGGCTTCGCTGGGGTTAATACCCTTTGCCAGCATAGAACGACATTCCTCGCGCTTTTGTCGTGCTTCAGCGAGTGATACCTCACCATACACACCAAACGAAATCATCTTTGGTTTACCGGCGAAACGGTAACGAAAGCGCCAGCCCTTACTGCCAGTCGTATCTATAAGCAGTGATAGCCCCATCCCGTCATTGAGGGTGTAGGGTTTTTCTTTAGGTTTAGCGCGTTTTATTTGGATGTCAGATAGCAGCATGTGTATAGAAAAAAGATCGAACCGGGTTACACACAATCCTATACGCAAGTGCGTATAGATTCCATTAGAAGTTATGGAACTTGTTTAGACGTGGATTCTTTATACTTTCTTTTATTTTTAGTGAGTTATGGAAGTTATTGGACTGTCTTAGGTTTGGTAGTGGTGTCCCCTGCAGGAATCGAACCTGCAACTAGCCCTTAGGAGGGGCTCGTTATATCCATTTAACTAAGGGGACATAGATCGCGATTGGTTTTCTTTGTTCGCGTTGTTTGCAATGTTACCGTGTTTACTATTTCCGATTCAAGAATTAAGTTCTCTTGTGTTTTTAATTGTTCGTTGTCGTTTCTCTAAAAATCACCTTCGTTCACTTGCCATTGCGTACAGAATGAGTACAGAATCAGTTTCCCAAGTGTGTACAGGAAACTTAATCGTGGCTCTCAGTGATACCAAGCTTCGAAGCATCAGCGGCAAACCATATTCTGGAGCACCAGAGGTTACCGACGGTGATGGTCTGAGCGCGCGCATATCCCCTGCAGGAACCGTCACTTTCCAGTATCGCTATCGTTGGGATGGCAAACCAGTCCGTATCACCGTGGGCCGATATCCAGCAACTTCATTGAAAGAAGCGCGAGTCATCGTCGGCGAGATGCGCGCATTGTACATGAAGGGGGTAAACCCAAAAAATTATTTTACCCGTGAAGACGGAGAGTTGACTCTTAAAGACTGTCTCGATCAGTGGTGGGATAAGTATGCCTCTAAGTTGAAACCTAACACACAAACACTTTATAAATCGGTTGTGTACAACAGCATGTACACACAGTTCTCTGGCACTCCCGTTGCCAACATTCCTGTTTCAGCCTGGGTGCGTTTCTTCGACAAGCAAGAAGAAATGAACGATAAGAAATCACGCGTGCTTTTGGTCCAGTTGCGCTCAGTAATCAACTGGTGCATCAGTCGCCAGCTTATCCCCTCATGTGAAGTGATGAAATTAAGCGTTAAAAACATTGGTAAAAGGCCAGACGTTGGCAAACGGGTATTAACTTACACTGAGTTAGCTAAGGTCTGGCTGGCGCTCGAAAATACAAAAATTGTCTCTTCTAATAAAGTCCTGCATCAGATGCTGTTACTTTGGGGGCCGAGACTGTCAGAACTGCGCCTGGCAACTGCTGCCGAATTCAATATGGATGATCTTATCTGGACTACTCCAGAAGAGCATTCAAAGATGGGTAAACTTATCAGGCGTCCTATCTTTGACCAAATCAAACCCTATGTAGAACGCCTCTTGAATACTGGTAATGATGTGCTGTTTCCAGGTCAATCTTTTGATAAAGCAATTGACCGATCTTCATGCAATCTGTACATGAAAAAGTTACGAGAGAAAATTGATATTCCTGACTGGCATACACACGATTTCAGGAGATCGCTCGTAACAAACCTGTCAGCAGAAGGTGTTATGCCCCATGTCACCGAAAAGATGCTGGGGCATGAACTGGGGGGTGTAATGGCCGTATATAATAAACATAACTGGTTGGGGGAACAGAAAGAGGCATATGAGTTGTATGCTGATAAAATTTTCTGGCACGTTAAACAGCTTGGTTAACACCTCCGGCGTTAAGCCATTTTTCAACAGCCTGGCGGCTGTTTTGTGCCGGATGAGTAAGGATAGTCTCAGGAAAAACATGTTCTTTTTTCAGACCACACATGGCGGTTCGCTTTTTCTGTAGTAATTCCGATAATCTTTTTTCACTCATAAAATCAGTAATCATAACCTGCCTTTCTTTTTCAAGGCATCAAGTTGGATGTCTTGCACTGTTCGTTTTGAGTTGCGCCGTTTCATCACCTTTTCTTCCATAGTGTCTGCGGAGATAGTGTGGGATGAACATCGAATGGTTGTATCCGGCCTGGATTTATCGAGATGGCCGATGCGTTCGATAATTTGCCTATATTGCTCCAGGTCCTCCCGGTGCGAGAAAAATACCAATATGTTACCGCTACCTGGCAGGTTGCATGAGCGAACTGATTTTTTCCCAGCTTTCCAATCGCGCCGTTTTTGTGGAACCTGGTCAAGGCGTTGGCCGCGTAGGAATGTTTTAAGCAGGAGCACAAGGTCGTGTTTCCAGTGGCAGGCTACCACGAGTGCGGATGTAGAGAATTTGAATATCTCTGCTAAAGCAACGGGTGAATTTGAAATACGGGCTTACAACCCTTTTCGATTCTATAACGGTGATGCCAGGGCAGATAAACTGCATAAAGTTATGAAGATAACGTTCGGCGAACATGTTGGAATAATGAGCACTGGTAGATACTCTCGAGTTCTGTTCAGAGTAGATAAGAAAACAAGCATTCCTCTTTCAGGCAGCATTCAAAAACAATCGGTCATTGTAAGACCCACTTACACAGACAGGGCCCGCGAAATGTGGATAGGTTACCTTGGTAAAAGTATGGGTTTATTCAGGATCGCGATGCGACTGATAATAACTATCCGATTACACTAAACACCCGTGGCGGAAATGTTGGGTTAACATTACAGATCCGATATTACCTCTCGATGCTGATGGAGCTTGCGGTCCTCATGTGGGTAGTATTTATACTCCTGGAAATTCGTCACGGCGCTGGGTTACAGTTTATTCAACTGGAGGGGTTGTAACAGCCTCAGATGAAATGCTTCAAACTAAAGTTGAAGCATTTACTGTCAATGCGATAACATCATCTCAGGAACTTGCGTTGCGTTCAGGAATCTTCCAACGACTCAAGGACTACCGAGATTTTGGCGGGCATGTGGAGGGAATATCGCGTATACTGTACAGCAGGTCATGAAAGTTATGGCCGGGCGCGGCTTGGTTACAGAAAGTACAAAATGATTGAGCACAATGTCGAGGCCGACGCCTATAGATTAAACTACGTTCAAATAACAGTTTTGTTATGGTAGGTATCGCCGTAAGTTTGACAAGATAAACTTTGATTGGTAGCACCTCTGGGGTATTATGCTACGCATAAAAAAATATGCACCAGAGGATTTGATGAAAACCACAACAAGAATTGAAGCGCTTGACGGTCTTCGCTTCATGGCGTTTATGATGGTGATGTTGTATCACTACTTGTTTGCCGGGCCTGTCTCCGGCTTCTTACCAAAAGAGTTAACAATTAACGCGTTCTACTTTGGGGATTTTGGTGTCGATTTATTTTTTCTTATAAGTGGATTTGTGATATCACTGTCTTCAGATGGAAGAACTCCTCTTGCATTCATTAAATCAAGGATAAATAGAATTGTACCAACATTTGTTATCTTTGGATTTATTGTTCTAATATTCTCCGTATCACTTCCAATGGTTGATTTAAGGGAGAGGCTAATATCTCTTTTCTATAGTTTTACATTTTTCCCCCAAGCTTTTGGTCATCATTTCTTTAGTGACATTTACTGGACAATACAAAAAGAGGTAACATTTTATCTTCTTGTGTTTGCTATGATGTTGCTTAATGTTTGGAGTGATTATAAAAAACAAATATGCTTTGCATGGATTTTAATAGCGTATATTAATCAATTTATATTGCACTCAAACGCAATTGATTACATTTTTATAACAGAGCATGCTGGCCACTTCATTGCTGGTGTTATAATATATGATGTGAGGAAAAATAAAGCTTCTCCATTTGATATTGCATTGATTATCCTTAGTGTTGTTCTTATTTACAATAGAATGATTGGCTTCAACTCATATATCACTGGTAGCTTCGGGTATTCTGTTTCAGACGCATCACTTCTTCTTACATGTATCGCCCTTGTTGCATTGACATGGTGTGCTTCTAATGTATCGGAAGTAGGGCGGTTTTATGGTGTTGTCAAGTTTCTTGGTGCGATGACATATCCATTGTATTTAATACATGCTGATATAGGTTTTTGGTCTCATGCGATGTTCGAAAGAAAATGGTGGGCAGATTATCCTGTAACGAAATCATTTGTTAACTATGAAGTTACTGTGGTCATAGCGGTGTTGATATCGTTTTCTATCGCAGCGCTATATATAAAGTTTTTCGATAAAAAAATAACACAGGCATTTAATAAATTATGGGATGCATTCGGCTTCCTGGCCCATAAGAAAAATATAAATGGTTAAAATATGCCAGATATGAATACGTCGTATTGATCTCTGTATCGCCCCTCTAATAGTCAGGATCCCGACCAACTCAAAACCTTACCCTTGGAGCACTTAACAGTATTCCATCCGGGGGTAAGGTATGAGGATGAAACTTTAAACCAACCGGCTTGCTTGGGTGGGCAACGTGCTAATCACTACAATTGCCGTTTATCTCGGTATTAGCCCTCTTGATTTAATTTATCCTGGGCTGGCCGTTTTTAGCTTTCCCCTCTCTTTTCTGGGCTGGTTGTAGATCCGAGCGAAAATCAAAGCTGATCGTCGCAGAGCGACTTTCGCCAGGCCTGCAGCGTAACCACGGGGCTATCGATTTTCTGTGTGAGTCAGATTCCCACAACCTTGAACAAGCCGATGAAGTTGTTGCAAAGGTTCAGCGTGTGATGACTGAAACTGAGGTGTAACTAAGAAAGATCTTGCGAGGAAACTTAGTCTCGCAGTAATCAGCCTCATTCTGGCCGGAACCGCAGTGTCGGTGATTATGGATCAGTTCCTTGAGGAGAAAGAAGGAAATAATTTGGCGTCATACTGTGACGACTTAGCCATCTGGCCGATTTGCCGTAGTACCACAACGGTGAATGGTAAGCCAGTAATCAGGGAACAGTGATTGACTCTGGCTTAATGTCGTCTCGTAAACGCGCTCAAACGTAATATGGTGCTGGCTTGGCTGGAACGCAACGCGCATTTACTTTTGACCGCACTGCAGAAGGTCGGCATTGTTTCGTTCTACCTGTATAACATCGACCCCGGGAAATGCTTCTCTTCAACGTTCTATAAAAACTTAATGCTGGCGACCATAAAGGCGTATGTCCTGAAATCCGGCGCTGTGTGTTCGACAGCGACTGTCGGCGGACGAAAGGGCAGGCTATTGGCTACTATGGTGAGGTGGAACAAGGAGGTCAGAAATCGGTGCTTGCTTGCTGGATGATTTACGAGTGACAGCTTTAAAATCATGCTGACTGCAGCGATTTTGACTCTCTACGCCAGTACATATCACACCGGTTATCTGAAAGCCTGACAGGCGCACAGCGAGCCCGTAAACAGCGAGGCTAAAGCTAAGCAGATGAAAACAGAAAACGCTGTTGCTACTGGTGAGCAGAAAGCGGCAGTGGTCACTATCGATGCCAACCTAATTTAGCGAAACGTTTTATCGTGACGTGATGACATATGTTAACGACTCGAAACGCGCACTGTGTGCCGTTTTGATGACGACGCAGTGCAAGATAAATAACTCTGATCGGGAAAGTGACGAAGATCGGCAGGCGTATATTCAAGCCTCGGAATGCGTTAGATGTCTACGTAATAATATTTACCGCTGGTAGTTGTAGTATAAGGCAATAGAATGATGATGACATAACTGAGTGTTTGAATTTATATTCAATGATATGAAATCAATTAAACTAAAGAATTATTTTTTCTTTTGATTTAACTAAGGGGACGAGGCGGCAGGAGTATAACTTCATTTCGCCTTTGCGTTAAGTGTCCTGCGCCCGAGTGGTTAAAGTGTCGCCAGTCAGCCCCTGTTTTCGGCTATTTCCTGTTTTGCTTTGGCTTTTGCCTCAGCTTTGCGTTTGTTAATCATGTCATTGCGAATTTGCGCGTGGCTCAGTAGCGCGAAGATAAACGTACCGCCGCAGATATTTCCGGCAAGCGTCGGAAGCGCAAACGGCCAGAAAAATTCGCTCCAGTGGATATTGCCATTAAAGATGAGATAAAAAATCTCCACCGCGCCTACCACGATATGGGTGGTGTCGGCCAGAGCGATAAGCCAGGTCATCAGAATAATAACCACGATTTTTGCAGCACCCGCAGACGGGAACATCCAGACCATGGTGGCAATAATCCAGCCGGAAATAATGGCGTTGGAAAACATCTCCATCGGCGTGTTCTTCATTACATCCATACCAATTTTAACGAACGCGTCGCGCGTCGGCTCATCAAAAATCGGCATATATTCAAAGGCCCACGCCGCGATACCTGTACCAATGAGATTCCCCAGCAGCACAACGCTCCACAGGCGCATCATCAGGCCAAAATTGACCCATGAGGGCTTTTGCATCACCGGAAGTACAGCGGTAACGGTGTTTTCAGTAAAAAGCTGCTGGCGGGCCATAATCACAATAATAAAGCCGAAGGTATAGCCGAGGTTCTCCAGAATAAAGGCGGCCGGTACGCCTGCTAGCTGAACGTGAAAGATCCCCTTTGCCAGCAGCGAGGCACCCATCGACAGCCCGGCGGCGATGGCGGACCAAAACAGCGCCATGGCATCGCGTTCCAGCTCCTTTTCGCCGTCCTGACGGATATGCTCATGGATAGCCATCGCGCGGGAGGGGAGGCGCTCTTCATCTACTTCAATTTGCTCGCCACCTATTTTCTCTTCGCTTTCCACATCTATTCCGTCGCTGTGTTTGTCAATTTTCTCGTCTTTGATGCCGTCCATATTGCCTCTGTCTACTTGTGGCCCATGGTCTAAGCGTAGCGACTTTTTTTAGAAGGTCTGGAGGGCTTCCTCCTAATTTGGTGGAGATGGCAGCTATGGTGATATGACTTTGGCGAAGATGAGATAAAATTGTAACGAAACGAGGGGACAAACTGCGACTATGCTCAATGTGAGATTCGCGCGTTGCGTAGACAACACAAGGTGTGCTGATACAATGCCTTGCATGTTTATGACGCGAACCGAGGCAGATTGCGTTTGTGCCCTTCTGGATGGCACTGAGCGAAAGCCATTTTCTTCAGGGAGACACCTATGAAATTTCGTGTGTCGGCGATTGCGCTGGCAACCACACTGTTGGCGGGCTGCGCCAGTTCAGGAGACACGCAGGGGCGTTCAGATCCACTGGAAGGATTTAACCGCACCATGTACAACTTCAACTTTAATGTCCTGGACCCGTATGTTGTGCGTCCCGTTGCGGTGGCATGGCGTGATTATGTGCCGCAGCCCGCGCGTAACGGCCTGAGCAATTTCACCAGCAACCTTGAAGAACCGGCCATCATGGTGAACTACTTCCTGCAGGGCGATCCCTATCAGGGTATGGTTCACTTTACGCGCTTCTTCCTCAACACATTGCTGGGTATGGGTGGCCTGATGGATGTTGCAGGGATGTCGAACCCGAAACTGCAGCGTGTTGAACCGCACCGTTTTGGTAGCACGCTGGGGCATTATGGCGTTGGCTACGGGCCGTACATACAGTTGCCATTCTACGGCAGCTTTACGCTTCGTGAAGATGGCGGTGACATGGCGGATACGCTCTATCCGGTGCTGTCCTGGCTGACCTGGCCGCTGTCGGTTGGTAAATGGACGGTGGAAGGTATTGAAACCCGCGCGCAGTTGCTCGATTCCGACGGCCTGCTGCGTCAGTCTTCCGATCCTTACATCATGGTGCGTGAAGCTTACTTCCAGCGTCATGACTTTATCGCCAACGGCGGTAAGCTCAAACCGCAGGAAAACCCGAACGCCCAGGCGATTCAGGGTGACCTCAAGGATATCGACTCCGAATAAACGAAAAAAGGTGAGCGCGAAGCTCACCTTTTTTACGTCTGCAATAAATCAGAACGCGTAGTTAAAGTTCGCGCCGTACAGCCACGCACGACCTTCTGATGTGAACTTGTACGGGCCTTCCTGGAAGCTCACTTTCTGACCGTGCATATAAGACACGCCGACATCCACAGACGCATCTTTATTAAACGCATAAGTGGTACCTGCGCTCAGCCAGAAACGGTCCTGGTCCGGAATGGAGATAGAACGTTTGTCGGCCGGAACCGGGCTGTCATCAAAGGCGATACCGGTACGGAAGGTCCAGTTATCGTCCATATAGTAGGTGGTACCCAGCGCGATACGGTAAGAATCTTTAAAGCTTTCATCTTTATAGAACAGAGTCTGACCGTTGCTGTTTGTCGCTTTCAGCTCCTGGAATTGACTCCAACTGGTATAGGCCATGCTGTAGTGGATAGCCCATTGCGGCGCAACGCGGTTATAACCTGAGATTTCCCACATTTCCGGCAGGTTGAGGGTCAGAGAACCGCCAGTGGTGCTGCCATTGGTGCCCATTGGCAGACCGAAGTTGCCGAGGATCTGGTTATAGGCTGAAGGCAGACTGCTCTTGTAATCGCCATCAAAGTCGACTTTCACCTCAGAACGGTAGGTTAAGCCGTAACGGTTGTTTTTATCGAGTTCATAAAGGATACCGGCGTTCCAGCCGAAGCCCCACTCATCACCTTTCAGATAAGCTATCTGAGTATTTGCCGGGATACCTGCAACCTGCTGTGCAAGGCCTGGGATCGGTGGTAACGCACCTGAGCCAGCAACGACTTTGCCCAGGTCACCTGCGTAGCGCTCGATCTTCGCTTTGGCATACACCGCATCAAAGCCCAGACCGAAACTCCAGTGGTTATTCAGACGATAAGCACCGCTCAGGTTCAGGTTCAGGGTTTCCAGATCTGTCTTACCGCCGTATGCGCCTGCGGCATAACTGTTATTAAACTCGGTTGCTAAACCGTAATTAGAGGTAACCGACGCGCCCCAGCCAAACTGATCATTAATTGGCGCGACGAAATGGAGGTTTGGAACCCATGCTGTTGGCGCAATATTTTTCGAATCGAGGCTGGCACCTGTCGGTGACGTGCCTGAAATATCAACATCCGGGTCAACGAAAATAGCACCCGCAGAGAAAGTCGGACGGTCAAACATCATGATCAGCGCCGGGTTGCGGCTGACGTTGCCCGCGTCATCTGCAATAGCGCCTTCGCCGGAATAGGCGCGGCCAAGACCAGAAGAAGAAAACTCGTTGAGTTGGAAGCCTGCGGACCAGGCCTGGGTGGAGACGATTGCCACTGCAACTGCGAGTGCAGATTTGGTAAACAGGTTTTTATGGCTCATGACCAAAACCTCATCCGGTTATTTTTATTTAAACTATGTTACGTGGTGTAACAGGAGCGCGAAGTGTAGGGTCTGCGGTACTTCATAGAAATCAGACCAGTGGCGAGAGTATAGGTCGGACCAGAGTAAATGTTGCAAGCTTGTATATAAAATTTTTCAATTGTGATCTTCGAAACGGGATCTGCGTGGCAAAATTGTGGCCAGCGCCGCTAATGATAATGGGTGGTTTTTGTTCTGGATCATTTTTAAGTGTGATTTCGGTCACTTAGGGCGCTTCCTCAAATTATCAACTGGAGACGCGTTATTGAGGGGGGTAAAATATGCACAACGTTTATTTGGCACCTTGGGTGCGAATTCAGAGGAAATCACAATGAGTAAATGCAGTGCTGATGAAACCCCGGTTTGCTGCTGTATGGATGTTGGTACCATCATGGACAACTCCGATTGCACCGCCTCGTATAGCCGTGTGTTCACAAACCGCACCGATGCAGAAGAGACGCTGGCTGCGCTGACGGCGCGCGCGCGTGGCGTGGAGTCAGATCCTTGCCAGATCACCTCAACGTTCACTGAGGTTGATGGCGGCGTGCGTCTGAATATCGATTTTGTTTTCGCTTGCGAAGCGGAAACCCTGATTTTCCAGTTAGGTCTGCGTTAATCTTCCTGCCTGCGCTCCTGCATCTGCGGGAGCGTTTTTTCAATCATCTCTGTGTTTTACCTCCCACTTTTTTCTTTCCCCCATTGGCTAAATGTAAATAATTAGTTAAGACTGTTATCAGGTCCGACCACTAGTGCATCATGCTGTTAACAGGGGAGTGTTATGAGTCAGGCATTACCGCTTGTCACCCGTCAGGGCGACCGCATCGCCATTGTCAGTGGATTACGTACGCCATTTGCCCGTCAGGCAACGGTTTTCCACGGTGTCCCGGCTATCGATCTCGGCAAAATGGTGGTGGGCGAACTCCTTGCCCGTAGCGAAATCCCGCCGGAAATCATTGAGCAACTGGTCTTTGGCCAGGTGGTGCAAATGCCGGAAGCGCCGAATATCGCGCGAGAAATCGTGCTGGGAACGGGCATGAGTGTGCACACCGATGCCTACAGCGTCAGCCGCGCCTGTGCCACCAGTTTTCAGGCGGTGGCAAACGTTGCCGAAAGCCTGATGGCGGGGACGATCCGTGCAGGTATCGCGGGTGGTGCTGACTCCTCATCAGTGTTGCCCATCGGCGTGAGCAAAAAACTGGCTCGCGTGCTGGTTGATGCCAACAAAGCGCGCAGCACAGGGCAAAAATTAAAGCTTTTCTCCCGTTTACGGCTGCGTGATTTACTGCCGGTGCCGCCTGCGGTAGCTGAATATTCTACCGGTTTACGCATGGGCGATACCGCAGAGCAGATGGCGAAAACCTATGGCATCACGCGTCAAGAACAGGATGCGCTGGCCCACCGTTCTCACCAGTTTGCGGCGCAGGCCTGGGCTGAGGGAAAGCTGGCAGATGAAGTGATGACCGCCTATGCGCCACCTTTTCGCGATCCGATAACCCAGGACAATAATGTACGGCAAAATTCCAGCCTCGCGGATTACGCCAAACTGCGTCCGGCCTTTGATCGTCGACACGGCACCGTGACCGCGGCGAACAGTACTCCCCTTACCGATGGCGCAGCAGCGGTGATCCTGATGACTGAATCGCGGGCGAAAGAGCTGGGTTTGCAGCCTCTGGGATACCTGCGAAGCTACGCTTTCACCGCCATTGACGTGCAGCAGGACATGCTGCTGGGACCCGCCTGGGCGACGCCGCTGGCGCTCGACAGAGCAGGGTTGACGATGGCGGATTTAACCTTACTGGATATGCACGAAGCTTTTGCGTCGCAAACCCTGACCAACCTGAAACTGATGGCCAGCGAGCGTTTTGCCCGCGATGTATTGGGCCGGTCGCAGGCAACGGGTGAGGTGGATGACAGCAAATTCAATGTGCTGGGGGGATCAATTGCTTACGGGCATCCGTTTGCGGCAACCGGTGCGCGAATGATCACCCAAACCTTGCATGAACTGCGCAGACGCGGCGGCGGATTTGGCCTTGTCACCGCCTGTGCCGCAGGCGGGCTTGGCGCAGCTATGGTTCTGGAGGCCGAATAATGGACATGACCTCAGCATTTACCCTCGTTGTACGCCCGGACAATGTTGCCGTTGTCAGTATTGATGTTCCCGGCGAAAAGATGAACACGCTAAAGGCGGAGTTTGGCAGCCAGGTACGCGCCATCCTTAAACAAATTCGTGAAAACAAACAGATTCGCGGCGTGGTGTTCATTTCCGCAAAACCGGATAATTTTATCGCCGGGGCGGATATCAACATGATCGATCGCTGCAAAACGGCCAAAGAGGCCGAAGATCTGGCGCGCCAGGGGCAGCAGATCATGGCCGAGATCCACGCGCTGTCGATCCCGGTGATCGCCGCCATCCATGGCCCATGCCTTGGCGGCGGTCTGGAACTGGCATTAGCCTGCCATCGCCGAATTTGTACGGATGATGTGAAGACGGTCCTGGGGCTGCCCGAAGTGCAGCTTGGTCTGCTGCCTGGTTCTGGTGGCACCCAGCGGCTGCCGCGTCTGGTCGGAGTAAGCACTGCACTGGATATGATCCTGACCGGTAAACAACTGCGCGCGCGCCAGGCGTTAAAAGCCGGGCTGGTGGATGATGTCGTGCCGGTGTCCATTTTGCTGGATGCTGCCACAGAGCTTGCCGCGCAGGGCCGTCCTGCCAGCCGCAGCCTGCCGGTACGTGAACGTCTGCTGGCCGGGCCGCTGGTCCGCGCGCTGTTATTCCGCATGGTCGCGAAAAAAACCGAGCAAAAAACCCAAGGCAACTACCCCGCGACGACCCGTATTCTGAATGTTATCGAAACGGGCTTAAGCCAGGGCAGTAGCAGTGGTTATGACGCCGAAGCACGCGCGTTTGGTCAACTGGCTATGACCCCGCAATCGCAGGCGCTGCGGCATATTTTCTTTGCCAGCACTGAGGTGAAAAAAGACCCCGGCAGCCCGGTTGCCGCCGGTCCGCTGCGCTCCGTTGGTGTTCTCGGCGGCGGGTTAATGGGCGGCGGGATCGCCTACGTGACGGCAGTGAAGGGTAATCTCCCGGTTCGCATAAAAGATATTAATCCGAAAGGCATTAACCACGCGCTGAAATATAGCTGGGAACAGCTTGATAAAAAGGTGCGTCGCCGCCATCTCAAATCTGCTGAGCGTGATGCGCAAATGGCGCGCATTTCCGGTACTACGGACTACAGCGGTTTTTCCCATCGGGATGTGGTGATAGAGGCCGTATTCGAAGATTTGACTCTTAAGCAACAGATGGTGGCGGAGATTGAAGCGCAGTGTGCGCCGCAGACCATTTTTGCCTCCAATACGTCGTCATTGCCGATCGGTGATATTGCGGCCAGGGCTGAACGTCCTGGGAATATTATCGGATTACATTTTTTTAGCCCGGTTGAGAAGATGCCATTGGTGGAAGTCATTCCCCATGCCGGTACCGACGAACAAACTATTTCAACAGTGGTGAAACTGGCGAAGAAGCAGGGCAAAACGCCGATCGTCGTGGCGGACAAAGCCGGTTTTTACGTGAACCGCATTCTGGCGCCTTATATGAGCGAAGCGATGCGGCTCCTGAGCGAAGGGGAACGTATCGAGAATATCGATAAGGCGCTGGTAAAATTTGGCTTTCCTGTCGGCCCAATCCAACTTTTGGATGAAGTGGGCATCGACACCGGGACTAAAATTATCCCTGTACTGGAGGCTGCTTATGGTGATCGTTTTAGTGCCCCTGCAAGCGTCGTTTCTGCAATATTGAATGACGATCGCAAAGGCAGAAAAAATGAGCGCGGTTTCTATCTTTACGGTAAGAAAGGGCGTAAAAGCAACAAACAGCCTGACCCGGCAATTTACCCGCTTGTGGGGGCATCTGGCACAGGCAAATTATCGGCAGAACAGATTGCCGAACGATGCGTCATGATGATGCTTAACGAAGCCGCACGCTGTTTCGCCGAGAAGGTGATTCGCAGCCCGCGAGATGGTGATATTGGCGCGGTGTTTGGCATCGGTTTTCCGCCTTTCCTGGGCGGCCCGTTCCGCTATATGGATACCCTTGGCGCGGGTGATATTGTCGCAACTCTGCAGCGCCTGGCTTCGCTTTATGGGGAACGTTTTGCACCTTGTCAGCTTTTGTTACAAATGGCTGAGCAGGGCGAAAAGTTTTGGGACAAGCAGGAAACTGATTTTGTAAGTTAAGGTCAAAAAAGGGTAAATCCGGCGTTGAATGAAGCGGCAATGGTTATTTTGTAAACAGTCATTGACTATACTTACGCCATTGAGGTAAAAAACAGCGTTTCATTCATCGAATGGATCAGGCACAATGCCCGGCCATTGATATTTCCTGTCGTAATGGAACTGTTCACGCGGGGAGTGTTAATGCTTCTGGTTAACAAAAGCGGTGCAATATGCAAGTTTTTATCATGCGTCACGGCGATGCAGCCCTCGATGCAGCCAGCGACTCAGTTCGTCCTCTAACCCCTTGTGGTTGTGATGAATCTCGTCAGATGGCAACCTGGCTGAAAGGTCAAAAAGTGGATGTCGAACGTGTTCTGGTCAGCCCGTTTCTTCGTGCTGAACAGACGCTAAACGAGGTGGGTGAATGCATGAACCTGCCCGACAACGTGGATGTCCTGCCCGAACTGACCCCTTGTGGTGATGTTGGTCTGGTCAGCGCCTATCTCCAGGCGCTGGCAAATGAAGGTACTTCCTCTGTGCTGGTGATTTCTCATCTGCCGTTGGTGGGGTATCTGGTGTCCGAGCTTTGCCCGGGTGAAACACCGCCAATGTTCACTACCTCCGCGATTGCCAGCGTGACGCTGGATGAGAGCGGTAAAGGCGTTTACAACTGGCAAATGAGTCCCTGCAACCTGAGAATGCCAAAAGCAATCTGATTCGCCGGACCGTGAAAAAAAGCCGCACTTGTGCGGCTTTTTACGTTTCTGCGCGTCCGTTGCGTTCAGGGAAGCTCAGGCGGCTGCCACTCTTCGACTTCAATCAACACCAGTATTGCCGCATCGCCACCGTACTCTTTGGGTGCCTGGTGAAACGCCATAACATGCGGATGTTGTGCCAGCCAGAGCGGTGTCTGCTGCTTGAGAATATGTTTACCGTGCCCGTGCATGACGCAGGCACAAAAGACGTGTTCGCGTCGGCAGGCGGCGATCAGCGCCCCCAGCTCCTGCTTAGCCTGTAGCTGCGTTAAGCCGTGCAGGTCGAGGAACAGATCCGGGGAATAGTCACCGCGGCGGATCTTCTTTAGTTCAAAATGGCTGACATCGTCGCGCACATACTTCACCGGCCCTTCGGTGTTCAGCAATGGCTGAAATTCATCAGAGAAATAGTGGCTGTTATCCGCCTGCTCCGACAACAGGCGCTTCACCGGGACTTCACTGATTTTTTTACGTGTCGGGCGGTGGACTACCGTATCCTGCTTTATTTGACGCGTGCCGGTCATTAATTGTCGGAACAGCGTCTGCTCCTCCTCGCTAAGCGATGGTTTCTTTTTCATCTGCGCATCTCATCTTTTATTTCTTTTAGTGTACCCGACTCGCTCCCTGCTGTTCAGCAAAATGCATTTTTAGGCCGCGACGCGAAGCGACAATGCTGATTTATCGCCGTCTTCATGGCAAACTAGCCGCCGAATTTCTTGCGAGCGTGTCCTGGAGGATAAGATGGATAAAATTTTCGTTGATGAGGCAGTAAGTGAACTGCATACCATTCAGGACATGTTGCGCTGGTCGGTAAGCCGATTTAGCGCGGCAAACATCTGGTACGGCCACGGCACCGATAACCCGTGGGATGAAGCCGTACAACTGGTGTTGCCTACCCTTTACCTGCCGCTGGATATCCCGGAAGAGATGCGCAATGCGCGGCTGACCTCCAGCGAGCGTCACCGTATCGTTGAGCGAGTCATTCGTCGCGTTAATGAACGTATCCCGGTTGCCTACCTCACCAATAAAGCCTGGTTCTGCGGCCACGAGTTTTACGTTGATGAACGCGTGCTGGTGCCGCGTTCACCGATTGGCGAGTTGATCAATAACCACTTCGCCGGGCTTATCGACGCACAGCCGCAGCACATTCTGGATATGTGTACCGGTAGCGGCTGTATCGCCATTGCCTGCGCTTACGCCTTCCCGGAAGCGGAAGTGGACGCGGTAGACATCTCCCCGGATGCGCTGGCGGTAACAGAACACAACATTGAAGATCACGGCCTGATTCATCACGTCACGCCGATTCGTTCCGACCTCTTCCGCGACTTGCCAAAAGTGCAGTACGACCTGATTGTGACCAACCCGCCGTACGTTGATGAAGAGGATATGTCTGATCTGCCATCAGAGTATCGCCATGAGCCGGAGCTTGGGCTGGCGTCTGGTAGCGATGGCCTGAAACTGACGCGTCGCATTCTGGCCTGCGCCCCAGATTACCTCACCGACAATGGTGTGCTGATTTGTGAAGTGGGCAACAGCATGGTACATCTGATGGAACAATATCCGGATGTACCGTTCACCTGGCTTGAATTTGATAATGGCGGTGACGGTGTCTTCATGCTGACCAAAGCGCAGTTGCTGGCCGCGCAGGAACATTTCAGCATCTATAAAGATTAAAACGCTAACAACATAACGACGACAACGGAGCCGTAATGGCAGGAAACACTATTGGACAACTCTTTCGCGTAACGACCTTCGGCGAATCGCACGGCATTGCGCTGGGCTGCATCGTCGATGGCGTACCGCCGGGCATTCCACTGACCGAAGCCGACCTCCAGCATGACCTGGACCGACGCCGCCCCGGCACCTCGCGCTATACCACCCAACGCCGCGAACCGGATCAGGTGAAAATTCTCTCCGGCGTGTTTGAGGGTGTGACCACCGGCACCAGCATCGGCCTGCTGATTGAAAATACCGATCAGCGCTCTCAGGATTACAGCGCAATCAAAGACGTCTTCCGTCCGGGCCACGCTGATTACACCTACGAGCAAAAATATGGCCTGCGCGACTATCGTGGCGGTGGCCGCTCCTCGGCGCGTGAAACCGCAATGCGTGTAGCGGCAGGGGCGATTGCCAAGAAATTCCTCGCCCACAAATTCGGCATCGTGATCCGTGGTTGTCTGACCCAGATGGGCGACATTCCACTGGCGATGAAAGACTGGGATCAGGTCGAACAAAATCCGTTTTTCTGCCCCGACCCGGACAAAATCGACGCGCTGGACGAACTGATGCGTGGGCTCAAAAAAGAGGGCGACTCCATCGGTGCGAAAGTTACCGTTGTGGCGGACGGTGTTCCGGCGGGCCTCGGCGAGCCGGTCTTTGATCGTCTGGATGCCGATATCGCCCATGCGATGATGAGCATCAACGCGGTTAAAGGCGTGGAGATTGGCGACGGCTTTGGTGTGATCAACCTGCGCGGCAGCCAGAATCGCGATGAAATTACGAAAGACGGTTTTCAGAGCAACCACGCGGGCGGCATTCTGGGCGGTATCAGCAGTGGGCAGCAAATCGTTACCCATATCGCGCTGAAACCGACCTCAAGCATTACCGTTTCGGGACGCACGATTAATCGCTTTGGCGAAGAAGTTGAGATGATTACCAAAGGGCGTCACGACCCGTGTGTCGGTATTCGCGCGGTGCCGATCGCCGAAGCGATGCTGGCCATTGTGCTGATGGACCATTTTATGCGTCAGCGCGCGCAGAATGGCGATGTGACGACCACTATTCCTCGCTGGTAAACAATGAAACGAATTGCAATTGCGCTCCTGGCGTTTTGCGCAACGCTGACCTGCCAGGCGGCAACGCCCTGGCAGAAAATTACCCATCCGGTTGCGGGCACACCGCAATCTATTGGTGCTTTCTCGAATGGCTGTATTGTTGGCGCGCATGAACTGCCGCTGCAATCCGACACCTACCAGGTCATGCGTACCGATCAGCGACGCTACTTTGGTCATCCGGACCTGATTCTGTTTATTCAGCGTCTGGGTAATCAGGTGCATAACCTGGGGCTGGGGACGGTGCTGGTGGGGGATATGGGTATGCCAGCCGGCGGGCGCTTTAACGGCGGTCACGCCAGCCACCAGACGGGGCTGGATGTGGACATTTTCCTGCAACTGCCGAAAGCACGCTGGAGCTCAGCGCAATTGTTAAAACCGCAGGCGCTGGATTTGGTTTCCAGCGATGGCAAGCAGGTGGTGTCGTCATTATGGAAACCTGAAATTACCAGCCTGATTAAGCTGGCGGCGAAGGATAACGACGTCACGCGCATTTTCGTCAACCCGGCCATTAAGCAGCAATTATGCCTGGACGCCGGTACAGACCGCGACTGGCTGCGGAAAGTGCGTCCCTGGTTCCAGCATCGCGCGCATATGCATGTCCGTTTGCGCTGCCCGGCAGATAGCCTTGAGTGCCAGGATCAGCCTTTGCCGCCGGATGGCGACGGCTGTGGCGCGGAATTGCAAAGCTGGTTCAAACCGGCCAAACCTTCTACGACTCCTGAGAAGACGACACCACCGCCGCTGCCTGCTTCCTGTCAGGCATTACTGGATGAGCACGTATTGTAATGGATGCATTTCAAGAGATATTTATGGTGTCGCCACTGCTTCTGGTGGTGCTTTTTGTGGTCGCCACGCTGGCGGGATTCATTGATGCGTTAGCCGGTGGCGGCGGTTTACTGACCGTACCTGCATTGCTGGCCGCCGGGATGACCCCGGCGCAGGCGCTGGCCACCAATAAACTGCAGGCCTGCGGTGGCTCCATCTCTTCCACGCTCTATTTTCTGCGCCGTAAAGTGGTGAGTCTTGCCGATCAGAAACTCAATATTCTGATGACCTTTATTGGTTCAACGTCGGGTGCGCTGCTGGTTCAGCATGTTCAGTCTGATATTTTGCGCCAGATTTTGCCGGTTCTTATCATCTGTATTGGTCTCTACTTTTTGTTGATGCCAAAACTGGGTGAAGAGGATCGCCAGCGTCGGCTGCATGGCCTGCCTTTCGCGCTGGTTGCGGGCGGCTGTGTGGGGTTCTATGACGGCTTTTTTGGCCCCGGTGCCGGGTCATTTTATGCGCTGGCGTTTGTCACGCTGGCCGGTTTTAACCTCGCCAAATCTACCGCGCACGCCAAGGTGCTTAATGCCACCTCTAATATCGGCGGGCTGTTGCTGTTTATCATTGGCGGCAAGGTGATCTGGGCAACGGGCTTTGTGATGCTGGCGGGCCAGTTCCTGGGGGCGCGTATGGGCTCACGTCTGGTGCTCAGCAAAGGGCAAAAACTCATTCGTCCGATGATTGTTATCGTCTCGGCAGTAATGAGCGCAAAATTACTTTATGACAGCCATGGGCAGGAGATCCTCCAATTTCTGGGGGTGAGTGCATGAACACCACAACACATCACTACGAACAATTAATTACCCTTTTTGACGGCTGCTTTGCCGACGATTTTAATACCCGTCTGATTAAAGGCGACGACGAACCGATCTATCTTCCTGCTAATGAAGACGTGCCTTATAACCGGATCGTCTTCGCTCACGGGTTCTATGCCAGCGCGTTGCATGAGATCTCCCACTGGTGTATCGCCGGGAAAGCCCGTCGCGAGCTGGTGGATTTTGGTTACTGGTATTGCCCGGATGGTCGTGATGCGGCGACCCAGTGTCAATTTGAAGACGTAGAGGTTAAACCGCAGGCTTTTGACTGGTTGTTCTGCGTGGCGGCGGGTTATCCGTTTAACGTCAGTTGTGACAACCTGGAAGGGGATTTTGAACCGGATCGCGTTGTATTCCAGCGCCGCGTGCATGCGCAGGTAATGGAATATCTCGACAAAGGGATCCCGGAACGTCCGGCGCGTTTTATTAAGGCGCTGCAAGATTACTACCACACGCCTGAGCTAAAGGCGGAACACTTCCCCTGGCCGGAAGATTTATAACTGAGGAAAGAAGATGATCGCAGAATTTGAATCGCGCATTCTGGCGTTAATTGATGACATGGTAGAGCACGCCAGTGACGATGAGCTGTTTGCTGGCGGTTATCTGCGTGGGCATCTGACGCTGGCGGTAGCGGAACTGGAAGCGGGGGAGGATCATTCATCCGCAGCGCTGCATGCCCGGGTGTCGGCGAGCCTGGAAAAAGCCATTCAGGCGGGTGAGTTGTCTCCGCCGGATCAGGCGCTGGTGATGGGGATGTGGGACACGCTGTTCCAGAAGGCGCAGGCACAGTAATCGAGCTTGCTTGTAGCCCGCTAAGCGTAGCGCCAGCGGGGAATATTCCCGGTGTAGCATGGGTGCGCGGGTTTCCCCCTCACCCTAACCCTCTCCCCAAAGAGGAGAGGGGACCGTTCGTGCTCGCATTTTTGTGGGAATTCCTCACTCCTCAAGGTAGAGGAGACAGATCGCGCAGGTTTTTCTCCCTCTCCCCGTGGGAGAGGGCATCAGCCTGCACTCACTTAACCTGTTTCCCCTTCAACAATTTTCTCACCCACAGACGATTAGGATTCAGCGCGGCCAGCGTGTCACCATCCAGCGGCAATGGCTCCTCACTCATCTGCGAGGCCAGAATCTCCGCCGCCAGCGGCGCACTGCATAATCCGCGTGAACCGAGCGCGCCAAGCATAAACAACCCGTCATAAACCGGTGCGCTCACCGCATCCGTTCTCTCTTCTGCAAGATGAGCATACGCATTCAGTGTCGCGGCGTAATCCGCCACATTACCCACTAACGGCAAATGATCCCGGGTTGCACAGCGCACACCGCAGCGCGCTTCACCGCCGCTGACATCAACGTCTTTCGCCCACAGTGCCTGTGGGAAGCAGTTCAACAAACGCTGGCGGTTTTGCTGCTGATCCTCCTCGCTGTAGGCCGTCTCCTCCTGCCCACGGTGGTAGCTTGCGCCAATACAGTGATGCTGATTGTGCGGGTTTTGTGGTGTCAGATAACCGTCATAGCAGAGTACCTGACGCAGTTCGCCCAGTTTCTCCGTCGTGGGGATATGGCTGACCTGCCCGCCAACCGGGTAAACCGGCAGCTTTTCGGTCTGGGCGAAATGGCTGATGCGGTGCCCGTTCGCCAGCACGACGCAGGCGTGAGCGCGCTGGCTGCCATCGGCAAACTCCAGCCGCCATTCGCCATCCTGCTGAATCAGGCTTGTCACCGGGTGGTCGAAGTGCACGCATAATCCCTGACGCTGTGCTAATGCCAACGCCGCCGCCGTCAATTGTGCCGGACACAGCCAGCCGCCAGCCGGATAATGAATACCGCCGCATCCGGCCTCTACACCCGCCCTTTGCGCGACCGCTTCGGCGCTGACCGCATGGGCAATGGCATCCGGCAGGCCCAGCGTCAGCATCTGGCTAATTTTTTGCTGACTTTTCTCGTCGTACCCCAGTTGGGTGACCCCGCACCAGTCATGATCGAAATGGACGGGCAGGGCGTCATACAGTCGACGGGCGAAGGTAAACGCGGCGGGGAAAAAGTGGGCCAGCGCCGGGTCATGTGCACTGAGCAGCGGATACAGCGCGCCTTGCCGATTGCCGGATGCCCCCTGTGCCGGTTCGCCATCGGCGCAGTAGAGCGTCACCTGCCAGCCGCGACGCAACAAGGCCAGCGATAGCAGCGCACTGGCGATACCGCCGCCGACAATCGCAGCAGCGCGTTTTTCCGTGCCAGTGCGGGCAAACCACGGCGCACGCAGCACGCGCAGGGCGGTGCTTTCCATTACCCCGGTGAGCATTTCCCGCTTGCGGCCGAACCCTTTGCTTTTGCGCATGGTGAAGCCTGCGTCCTGCAACCCACGACGAACGAAACCAGCAGAGGTGAAAGTGGCCAGCGTCGCACCGGGATGCGCCAGTCTCGCCATTGCGTTAAACAGGCCCTGTGTCCACATGTCCGGGTTTTTCGCCGGCGCAAAACCGTCGAGAAACCAGGCATCAACCTGCTGTTGTAGTGAATCATCTAAGGTTTCGGTCAGTTCATTGATATCGCCAAACCAGACATCCAGCGTCACGCGGCCACCGTCCAGTAACAGGCGATGGCAACCGGCAAAGGGCAGCGGCCACTGCTGCTGTAACTGCTCTGCCCAGGGGGCCAGTTCCGGCCAGTGCTGGTGCGCCAGACGCAGATCGTCTTTCGTTAAGGGGAATTTTTCGAAACTGATGAAATGTAATCTTTCCAGGGTAGCCTGCGGACTGGCGCGGCGAAAGGCATCGAACGCCTGCCACAGGGTCAGGAAATTGAGACCCGTACCAAAGCCGCTTTCCGCGACGACAAACAGCGGGCGGGGATGTCCGACGAAACGCTCTGGTATACCGTTGCCGCCAAGGAAAACATAACGGGTCTCTTCGAGTCCGTTATCGTTAGAGAAATAGACGTCATCAAAATCTCGGGAAACAGGTGTACCCTCAGCGTTGAATTCGAGGTTGGCAGATTGTATAGCGGTTTGTTTCACGTAAGTTACTCGTCGGACAGGCAGTGCCATGATCTTAACGATGTGCGCCCCAGGGCGCAAATTTACCCATTAATTGTCTGATCGGACTTGTTCGGCGTACAACTGTACGCTATCTTGCGACACGAAAACTTAAATTAGTGCGACTTACAGGGGTATTGAATGAAACGTGCA
The DNA here is from genome assembly GCF_003073275.1 of Phytobacter sp. SCO41. Classification (NCBI taxonomy): domain Bacteria; kingdom Pseudomonadati; phylum Pseudomonadota; class Gammaproteobacteria; order Enterobacterales; family Enterobacteriaceae; genus Phytobacter; species Phytobacter sp. SCO41. Next base: position 1,657,002 of record NZ_CP027225.1, read on the forward strand.
GTGATTACTGGCCTGGGCATCGTTTCCAGCATCGGTAATAACCAGCAGGAAGTCCTGGCCTCTCTGCGTGAAGGACGCTCAGGGATCACTTTCTCTCAGGAATTCAAAGATTCCGGAATGCGCAGCCACGTATGGGGTAACGTCAAACTGGATACAACCGGTTTGATTGACCGTAAAGTGGTTCGTTTCATGAACGATGCCTCTATCTATGCTTTTCTTTCCATGCAAGAAGCCATTGCGGATGCTGGCCTGAGCGCAGAGGTGTATCAGAACAACCCGCGTGTTGGCCTGATTGCCGGTTCCGGCGGCTCTTCAAAAGCGCAGGTCTTCGGTGCGGACGCAATGCGTAGCCCGCGCGGCCTGAAAGCAGTGGGACCGTATGTCGTGACCAAAGCAATGGGCTCTGCGGTTTCCGCGTGCCTTGCAACGCCGTTTAAAATTCACGGTGTGAACTACTCCATCAGCTCCGCCTGTGCCACTTCCGCGCACTGCATCGGTAACGCGGTTGAGCAGATCCAACTGGGCAAACAGGACATCGTTTTTGCTGGCGGCGGCGAAGAGCTGGGCTGGGAAATGGCCTGTGAGTTCGACGCCATGGGCGCGTTGTCGACCAAATACAACGAAACCCCGGAAAAAGCGTCCCGTACCTATGACGCCCACCGTGATGGCTTCATCATCGCAGGCGGCGGCGGTATGGTTGTGGTTGAAGAACTGGAACATGCGCTGGCACGTGGCGCGCACATCTATGCTGAAATCGTGGGCTATGGCGCAACGTCTGATGGCGCTGACATGGTTGCGCCGTCAGGTGAAGGCGCAGTGCGCTGCATGAAGATGGCAATGCACGGTGTTGATACCCCGATCGACTACCTGAACTCCCACGGTACGTCTACACCGGTCGGTGATGTGAAAGAACTGGGTGCGATTCGCGAAGTGTTCGGCGACAACAGCCCGGCTATCTCTGCGACCAAAGCCATGACCGGTCACTCTCTGGGTGCGGCTGGCGTGCAGGAAGCAATCTACTCACTGCTGATGCTGGAGCACGGCTTTATCGCCCCGAGCATCAATATCGACGAGATGGATGAGCAGGCTGCTGGCCTGAACATCGTCACCAAACCGACTGACGCGACGCTGAATACCGTCATGTCCAACAGCTTCGGTTTCGGCGGTACTAACGCCACGCTGGTGATGCGTAAGCTCAAGTAAGCCTTTGAATTTCGAAAAGGGAGCCAACGAGCTCCCTTTTTTATGCGGTTTTTTATGCATTGACAAGCCGCTGCATGGGCAGGCAAACTTCACCCGCAACATTATCCCCCTGATAATGCGTAAGCGTTTAACGTTATCCAACGCACCTTAATCCTGAACATCAGGTGGAGGGGGCGTGGCTTTTTTTCCTCGCCTTACTCTGCGGTACGGAGTAATGCATGTCTGTAGAGACTCAAACACTTTCTTCCTCATCCGGCACGGGCACGAATGCGTTGCTGCGGCTGGTGATTGCCGTTTTTTTGACCTATATGACCATCGGGTTACCGTTGCCCGTCATCCCGCTCTTTGTGCATAACGAACTCGGTTACGGCAATACCATGGTGGGCATCGCCGTCGGTATCCAGTTTCTGGCGACCGTCCTGACGCGAGGCTATGCCGGGCGTCTGGCCGATCAGTTTGGCGCAAAGCGCTCGGCGCTGCAGGGGATGTTGGCCTGCGGGCTGGCTGGCGTCGCCTGGTTGCTGGCGGCCTGGCTACCGGTAAGCGCACTGGCAAAATTCGGCTTGCTGATTGTCGGACGTTTAATTCTGGGCTTTGGTGAAAGCCAGTTGCTCACAGGAACACTCGCCTGGGGGATGGGGCTGGTGGGGCCTAAACGCTCGGGCAAAGTGATGTCCTGGAACGGTATGGCAATTTACGGTGCGCTGGCCGTCGGCGCGCCGCTCGGTCTGCTCATTCACAGTCGTTTTGGTTTTGCCACCCTGGCGGCGATCACGATGGTTTTACCACTGCTGGCGTGGGCATTTAATGGCGGCGTACAGAAAACGCCTGCTCATTCGGGGGAACGTCCCTCCCTGTGGGGCGTGGTCGGTCAAATCTGGCAGCCGGGCCTTGGCCTTGCGCTACAGGGTGTAGGTTTCGCGGTTATCGGTACCTTCGTTTCGCTTTACTTTGCCAGTAACGGCTGGGCAATGGCCGGGTTTACGCTGACGGCATTTGGCGGTGCTTTTGTTCTGATGCGTCTGCTGTTTGGCTGGATGCCGGATCGCTTTGGCGGCGTGCGGGTGGCAACTGTTTCGTTGATGGTGGAAACGGTGGGCTTGTTGTTGCTCTGGCAGGCGCCGAACGCCTGGGTGGCGATGGCAGGTGCGGCATTGACCGGCTGTGGCTGTTCGTTGATTTTCCCGGCGTTGGGCGTTGAAGTGGTGAAACGCGTTGCCCCGCAGGTTCGCGGTACTGCACTGGGCGGGTATGCGGCATTTCAGGACATCGCGAACGGTATCAGCGGGCCACTTACCGGCCTGCTGGCGACCTCGCTGGGTTACCCGTCGGTATTCCTGGCCGCAGCAATTGCGGCGGTAACTGGCATTGTGGTGACGCTGATTTCATTTCGAAAATAATCGTCTTTTCCGGTCTTCATGATGAGGGCCGGAAATAATAAAAGCGCAACCTCTCATAATCCTGAACACTATTTTTGTTGTCAGGAAATAATTAAAAATACGCGCCAGACCACAGAAAAAACATATTGTTTTATTGGTGTAACATATTCCATTCATATAATTTTATGCAATATTCTCAGGCAGTTATATTGCTGCTATAGTCAGGCTATCTTCGTACGTAAGTTATTCTTTTACTACTTTTTAGAGAAAGGAGAGACGTATGCCTGGGTTTAAAGCAGATTTTCTGTGGGGTGGCGCGGTGGCGGCGCATCAGCTTGAAGGCGGCTGGCAGGAAGGCGGTAAAGGCGTCAGTGTCGCTGATGTGATGACCGCCGGGGCGCACGGCGTTCCACGCGAAATTACCGATGGCGTCTTGCCGGGAAAAAACTACCCAAACCATGATGCCATCGACTTTTATCACCGCTATAAAGATGACATCAAACTCTTTGCGGAAATGGGGTTTAAATGTTTCCGTACGTCAATTGCCTGGACGCGTATTTTCCCGAAAGGTGATGAATTAGAACCAAATGAAGCCGGCCTGCAGTTTTATGACGATCTCTTCGATGAATGTCTGAAATACAATATTGAACCGGTCATTACCCTCTCGCATTTCGAAATGCCTTATTACCTGGTCACTGAATACGGTGGCTGGCGTAACCGCAAGCTTATTGATTTCTTTGTGCGCTTCGCCAAAACGGTATTTACCCGCTACAAAGGCAAAGTGAAATACTGGATGACGTTTAACGAAATCAACAACCAGGCCAATTATCACGAAGATTTCGCGCCGTTTACCAACTCGGGCCTTAAATACAAAGAAGGTGAGGATCGTGAGCCGGTAATGTACCAGGCGGCGCACTATGAGCTTGTCGCCAGTGCGCTGGCGGTGGAAGCCGGGCATGCGATTAACCCTGATTTCCAGATTGGCTGCATGATTGCCATGTGTCCGGTCTATCCGCTCACCTGTAACCCGGACGACATGATGATGTCCGTCTCGGCGATGCACCGCCGTTACTGGTTTACCGATGTGCACGTTCGCGGTTATTACCCGCGCCATCTGCTAAATTACTTCGCCCGTAAAGGCTTTAGGCTTGATATTACCGACGAAGATTTGCACATCCTGAAACGGGGCTGTGTGGATTATATCGGCTTTAGCTATTACATGTCGTTTGCCACCAAAGCCACTGCGGATAACCCGCAACTGGACTATGACGAAACGAAGAGTCTGGTGAAAAACCCGTATGTGAAAGCATCGGACTGGGGATGGCAGATCGATCCGGTGGGGCTGCGTTATTCACTGAACTATTTTTACGATCTTTATCAACTGCCGCTGTTTATCGTGGAGAACGGCTTCGGCGCTATCGATCAGAAAGAAAGTGACGGCTCGGTAAACGATCAGTACCGCATCGAATACCTGCAAAGCCACCTGCGCGAAATGAAAAAGGCGGTGGTGGAAGATGGCGTGGATCTGATGGGTTACACCCCGTGGGGCTGTATTGACCTGGTTTCTGCGGGTACGGGCGAAATGAAAAAACGCTACGGCTTTATCTATGTCGATAAAGATAACGAAGGCAACGGGACACTTGAACGCAGCCGTAAGAAATCGTTCTGGTGGTACCAGCAGACAATTAAAAGTAACGGCGAAAACCTTTAACGACGATCCCCTCCAGCGGAGGGGATTTTTTTAGATAACCAGCCAGATAAGAGCGAAGGCAATAAGCAACGCGACCAGGAACAGACCAGGCCGGGTTGAGAGGTTTTTGACGCTTTCGATGATCGGCGCGAAAAGCGGGCTGTAGATCGGCTGAATATTTCGTGCTTCCAGCACACCCGAAGTTCGTTCTGCGCGATGTAAAAAAACCTGATTGAGAATGTCCTGCACTTGCGCCGTTGTCAGTACTGTCTGCGGTGTGGCCTGCCAGTTCTGACGGGCATAATCGGTGATAGTTTGCCACTCAACATTATCCAGCGGCTGCTTAAGCGCGGTTTGCACGCTTTGCAGTGTCGGGGAAGTCTGGGTGCTTAATGTCTGACGCGCCTGCAGCCAGGTCATTAAGTGGGTAAAATGTTTTGCCGGGATGAGCTCTCCGGTTTTCACGCCGGATAATTCCATCATAGATTGCCAAATCAATTTACCGGATTCACCCGTCGCAGCGGCCAGTTTGGTCACCGCCTGGTTGAGCGAATTGTGCTCAGCAGGCAACAGCGGGCGGTCTGTCGCCGGGCGTTGCAAGGGCTGAGGTACCGAAATCTGGTTGTTCTGCAGCAGCGTCAGCACCGTTTTAAGCTGCTCTGGCGTAAGCTGGCTCAGCGCCGTCTGACCAAACTGCTGGCGAATAAAGTCGCTAACCGCCTGGCGGTTATTACCCTGACCGAGCAATTCCGTCAGTTGCGAGATAACCTGGCGGGTGGTGTGATTCTGCGTGGCGGTATCCAGACGCTGGTTGAGATTCTGCTCTGCCGCCGGGAAATGGCGTGACAGCAGCGGCGCGTCATTCTTCAAACCCAAATCATGTTTAACCCCGGCCCAGACTTCGGCGCTCTGCTGTTGCGTGAGCGCCACCAGGCGAATAATCAACCGCTCCAGCACAGTGCGCTGGATTGTCGATAACGGCTGCTCTCCGGCGGCCAAAGTAGGGGGCGTAGGGTCTTGCCCCGGAGGGCGCGCGGGGGTGCCCTGAATGGGTTGCATCATGGAAATCCTCTGGGTCTCGCACGTCGTGTAGCGGCATTGCAGGTATGCCTGGCAGCGAGATTATGGCACACTTAAAAGCTTAACTCCCGTTCTCTAACCGGTACTGTAACGTGAAAATCCTTGTTGATGAAAATATGCCCTACGCCGGCGATTTGTTCCGTCGTCTGGGTGAGGTAAAAGCTGTGCCTGGTCGTCCCATTCCGGCTGCGGAATTGGCGGATGCGGATGCGCTGATGGTGCGTTCCGTGACGAAGGTGAATGAAGCGCTGCTCAGCGGTACGCCGATTAAATTCGTGGGTACGGCAACGGCGGGTACCGATCACGTTGACGAGCAATGGTTGCAGCAGGCGGGGATCGGTTTTTCTGCCGCTCCGGGGTGTAATGCCATTGCGGTTGTGGAATATGTTTTCTCATCCCTGATGCTGTTGGCCGAACGTGACGGTTTCGATCTGCGCGACCGCACCGTCGGGATTGTCGGAGTGGGTAATGTCGGCGGTCGTCTGCAGGCGCGCCTGGAAGCCTGGGGGGTTCGCACATTGCTGTGCGATCCGCCGCGTGCCGACCGTGGCGATGAGGGTGATTTTCTGCCGCTCGACGCCCTGGTGCGCGAAGCTGATGTGCTGACCTTCCACACGCCGCTGTTTAAAGACGGGCCGTACAAAAGCTGGCATCTGGCGGATGAAGAGGTAATTAGCCGCCTGAAACCTGGCGCTATTCTGATTAATGCCTGCCGGGGCCCGGTGGTGGATAACGCCGCCCTGTTGCGTCGTCTGGAGGCAGATCAGCCGCTGAGCGTTATCCTTGACGTCTGGGAACCGGAGCCGGATCTCGACGTGGCGCTGCTGGCAAAAGTGGATATCGGTACTGCGCATATCGCTGGCTACACGCTGGAAGGGAAAGCACGTGGCACAACACAGGTGTTCGAAGCGTTTAGCGATTTTATCGGCAAACGTCAGCAGGTTGCGCTGGATACGCTGCTGCCTGCGCCGGAGTTCGGTCGCATTACGCTGCACGGCCCGCTCGATCAGTCGATCCTAAAAAGACTCATTCATTTGGTGTATGATGTGCGCCGCGACGATGCACTGCTGCGAAAAGTGGCGGGCATCCCGGGTGAGTTCGACAAGCTGCGTAAAAATTATCTTGAGCGTCGGGAATGGTCATCGCTGTATGTGCAGTGTGATGACGACCAGGCGGCTACACTGCTGCAAAAGCTGGGTTTCAACGCTGTCCATCACCCAATTCGTTAATGTCATCTTAATGCTACCTGCCGGATACTCCGGCGGGTACGCTTTTTTCTGGAGTAAATCACCATGTCTGAAGGCTGGAATATTGCCGTACTGGGCGCGACAGGCGCTGTCGGAGAAGCCTTACTCGAAACGCTTGCGGAGCGTGAGTTCCCGGTGGGCGATTTGTATGCGCTGGCGCGTAATGAAAGCGCCGGTGAGACGCTGCGTTTTGGCGGAAAAACCGTACGCGTTCAGGATGTTGCGGAATTTGACTGGACGCAGGCGCAACTGGCGTTCTTTGTCGCCGGCGCTCAGGCGACGGCTGAGAATATTGAAGAAGCCACCAACGCCGGCTGTCTGGTGATTGACACCAGCGGTCTGTTCGCGCTGGAGCCGGATGTGCCGCTGGTTGTGCCAGAGGTGAACCCGTTTGTCCTGGCCGATTACCGCAATCGTAATCTCATTGCCGTGCCGGATAGCCTGACCAGCCAGTTGCTGATCGCGCTGAAACCGCTGATCGACGAAGGTGGCCTGTCACGTATTGGTGTGACCAGTCTGCTCTCCGTGTCGGCGCAGGGCAAACCGGCGGTGGATGCCCTTGCCGGGCAAAGTGCGAAGTTGCTCAACGGCATTCCGATCGATGAGGACGACTTCTTTGGACGGCAACTGGCGTTCAACATGCTGCCTATTCTGCCGGACCGTGAAGGTGCGGTTCTGGAAGAGCGTCGTCTGGTGGACCAGGTGCGTAAAATTCTGCAGGACGACGGGCTGATGATATCCGCGAACTGCGTCCGCGCGCCGGTCTTTTATGGCCACGCGCAGATGGTCAGCTTCGAAGCGCTGCGTCCACTGGCGGCAGAAGAGGCCCGTGATGCGTTTGCCCGCGGTGAAGATATTGTGCTGTCCGAAGAGAATGAATTCCCGACCCAGGTTGGCGATGCTTCCGGTAGCGCTCATCTCTCTGTCAGTTGCGTACGTAACGATTATGGCCTGCCTGAACAGATTCAGTTCTGGTCGGTGGCAGATAACGTACGTTTTGGTGGGGCGCTGATGGCGGTGAAAATCGCTGAGAAACTGGTACAGGAGTACCTGTACTAATGTCAGACGTTGTTGAACAACCGCTGTTGAAAATTGCGCTCGGTATTGAGTACGACGGCAGTAAGTATTACGGCTGGCAGCGTCAGCAAGAAGTACGCAGCGTGCAGGAAAAACTGGAAAAAGCGTTGTCGCAGGTCGCCAATGAGCCGGTGACGGTTTTTTGTGCCGGGCGTACCGATGCCGGTGTGCATGCCACAGGGCAGGTGGTCCATTTTGAGACTCGCGCGGTACGTAAAGACGCGGCCTGGACCCTGGGCGTAAATGCGAATTTACCTGGAGACATCGCGGTACGTTGGGTGAAAGATGTGCCCGATGATTTCCACGCGCGGTTTAGCGCGACAGCGCGTCGTTATCGCTACGTTATCTACAATCATCGTTTACGCCCGGCGGTACTGAACCAGGGGGTGACGCATTATCACCTGCCCCTTGATGCGGAGCGCATGCAGCGTGCGGCGCAATGTCTGCTGGGTGAAAATGATTTTACCTCGTTTCGCGCGGTACAGTGCCAGTCGCGCACGCCGTGGCGCAACATGATGCACATTAACGTTCAGCGTTATGGTGCGTATGTGGTGGTGGATATCAAAGCGAATGCCTTTGTACATCATATGGTGAGAAACATTGTCGGTAGCCTGATGGAAGTGGGTGCCAACAACCAGCCGGAGAGCTGGATAGCAGAGCTACTGGCGGCTAAGGACAGAACGCTGGCGGCAGCAACGGCGAGAGCAGAAGGGTTGTATCTGGTGTCGGTCGATTACCCGGACCGTTTCAACTTACCCCGCCCGCCAATGGGTCCGCTGTTTCTCGCGGACTAGTCGCAATCAACCAAGGCATAGACAATATGGACGTAATTCGCTTTCTTATTGATTTCATTCTGCACATTGATGTTCATCTGGCGGAGCTGGTCGCGCAATACGGTATCTGGGTATACGCGATCCTGTTTCTGATTTTGTTCTGCGAAACCGGGCTTGTGGTCACGCCGTTTTTACCGGGGGATTCGCTGCTGTTCGTCGCGGGCGCGCTGGCCTCACTGCCCACGAACGATATCAACGTTCACGTTATGGTGATGCTGATGCTTGTTGCGGCCATTCTCGGCGATGCGGTGAATTACACGATAGGGCGCCTGTTCGGCGACAAGCTATTTAGCAACCCGAACTCGAAAGTGTTCCGTCGCAGCTATCTCGATAAAACCCATCAGTTTTATGAGAAACACGGTGGCAAAACCATTATTCTTGCCCGCTTTATCCCCATTGTGCGGACGTTCGCGCCTTTCGTTGCCGGGATGGGGCATATGTCCTACCGTCATTTCGCGGCGTTCAACGTGATCGGGGCGCTGTTATGGGTGCTACTGTTTACTTATGCTGGCTACTTCTTCGGTACGCTGCCGATGGTGCAGGAAAATCTTAAGTTACTGATTGTCGCGATCATCGTGGTGTCTATACTTCCTGGGGTGATTGAGATCATTCGCCACCGTCGAGCGGCAGCGCGACAGGCAAAATAAGATGTCTATGGCGGTTCGACCACTTTTTTATCCCAAGTTGCGAACTGTTATGTTTTAATGTGCCCCATTTATGGGCTACCAGGTTCATGTATAAAGGTTATCAATGAGCTGGATTGAACGAATCAAAAGCAATATTACCCCCACCCGTAAGGCGAGCATCCCTGAGGGCGTGTGGACGAAATGCGATAGCTGCGGCCAGGTACTGTATCGTGCCGAGCTGGAGCGTAACCTTGAGGTCTGCCCGAAGTGTGACCACCATATGCGCATGACTGCGCGTAACCGCCTGCATACATTGCTGGACGAAGGTTCACTGGTGGAACTGGGTAGCGAACTCGAGCCGAAAGACGTGCTCAAGTTCCGTGACTCCAAAAAATACAAAGACCGTCTGGCGACGGCACAGAAAGAGACCGGCGAAAAAGATGCGCTGGTGGTAATGAAAGGCACGCTGCATGGTATGCCGGTTGTCGCGGCAGCGTTTGAATTCGCCTTTATGGGCGGCTCAATGGGCTCTGTCGTGGGTGCGCGTTTTGTTCGCGCCGTTGAGCAGGCGCTGGAAGACAACTGTCCGTTGATCTGTTTCTCCGCCTCGGGTGGTGCACGTATGCAGGAAGCGCTGATGTCGCTGATGCAGATGGCGAAAACCTCCGCAGCGCTGGCGAAGATGCAAGAGCGCGGCCTGCCGTATATCTCTGTACTGACTGACCCAACCATGGGCGGCGTTTCCGCGAGTTTTGCGATGCTGGGCGATCTGAATATTGCCGAGCCGAAAGCGCTCATTGGTTTTGCCGGCCCGCGCGTTATTGAGCAGACCGTACGTGAAAAACTGCCGCCGGGATTCCAGCGCAGTGAATTCCTGATTGAAAAAGGGGCGATCGACATGATCGTTCGTCGTCCGGAAATGCGCCTGAAACTGGCCAGCATCCTGGCGAAGCTGACCAATCAGCCAGCACCGAGCCCGGATGCGCCGCGTGAAAGCGTGGTGGTGCCCCCGGTGCCCGATCAGGAAGCCGAGGCCTGATAATACCGAAGGGCAGGGCCATCACGGCGCTGCCCTTTTGCTTTTTACATCGTCAAACATCCTACGGGCATCATGGAAAATAATCGCATTTTGCAAGCCACGTCGCCCCTGGCCGCGTGGCTTTCTTATCTGGAAAACCTGCACAGCAAAACCATTGACCTGGGACTTGAGCGCGTAAGCCAGGTTGCAGCGCGTCTTGATGTTTTGCGACCGGCGCCGTTTGTCTTTACCGTTGCGGGAACCAATGGTAAAGGCACGACTTGCCGTACCCTCGAATCCATTCTCCTGGCGGCCGGATATCGTGTGGGTGTCTACAGTTCGCCGCATCTTATCCGTTATACCGAGCGCGTCCGCGTACAGGGCGAGGAACTGACGGAACTCGACCACACCCGTTCTTTTGCCGAAATTGAAGCGGTGCGCGGTGAAACATCATTAACCTATTTTGAATACGGTACGCTGTCGGCGCTGTGGCTGTTTAAACAGGCGAAGCTGGACGTTGTTATCCTCGAAGTGGGACTGGGCGGGCGTCTTGACGCCACCAATATGGTCGATGCGGATGTTGCCGTGGTAACCAGCATTGCGCTTGATCATACCGACTGGCTGGGGCCAGACAGAGAAAGTATCGGTCGCGAAAAAGCGGGCGTCTTCCGGGGCGGTAAACCGGCGGTAGTCGGCGAAAGCGATATGCCGTATACCATCGGCGAGGTGGCTGTGGAAAAAGGCGCTCTGCTGATGCGCCGGGGCGTAGACTGGCAGTATGAAGTAGAGCAGGGCCAGTGGCGTTTTCGCGACGGCCAGGGTGAGTTGAGCGGTTTACCGCTGCCGCAGGTACCGCAGCCAAATGCCGCAACGGCGCTTGCAGCACTGCGGGCCAGTGGGCTGGCGGTGAGCGAGCAGGCTATTCGTGACGGTATCGCCAGCGCAATTTTGCCTGGTCGCTTTCAGATTGTGGCTGAAAACCCACGTCTTATTCTGGATGTGGCGCATAATCCTCATGCGGCGGCTTACCTTGCCGGGCGGCTGGCGGCAGAGCCTAAGCGCGGTCGCGTGCTGGCGGTCATCGGCATGCTGCATGATAAAGACATCGCCGGAACGCTCGCCTGTCTGGAGCCTGTGGTCGATAGCTGGTATTGTGCCCCTCTGGAGGGGCCACGCGGTGCGACGGCAGAACAGTTGATGGCGCACTTACCGCAAGGGAAGGCGTATCAACACGTTGCGCAGGCCTGGCAGGCAGCGATGGCGGAGGCCACAGCAGAAGATACCGTGCTGGTGTGTGGTTCATTCCATACGGTGGCACATGTCATGGAAGCGATGGAAGCGGGGAGAACCGGTGGCAAGTAAGTTTCAGAACCGTTTGATGGGAACCATTGTGCTGGTTGCGCTCGGGGTGATTATTCTGCCCGGGCTGCTGGACGGGCAAAAAAAGCATTATCAGGATGAGTTCGCCGCCATTCCTCTGGTACCCAAACCCGGCGATCGTGATGAGCCGGATATGATGCCAGCGGCCACGCAGGCGCTCCCGGCTCAGCCGCCGGAAGGGGCAGCGGAAGAGGTCCAGGCTGGCGAGGCGGCAGCGCCGTCGCTGGATGCCTCCCGGCGGGCTGTCAGTGGGGCGACGACGCCGGATGTCACGACGCAACCCGTCGCGCCGAAGCAGGTTGAACAGCCAAAACCGGTTGAGAAGCCCAAGCCACAGCCACAGAAACCCGCAGAACAGGTGGCGGCAACGCCGCCTGCGGATCAGCCGCCCGCGGCGGATAAGTCTGCGCCAGTGGGTAAAGCCTGGGTGGTACAACTGGGTGCGCTTAAGAACGCTGACAAAGTTAATGAAATTGTCGGTAAACTGCGCGGTGCAGGTTATCGCGTTTATACTGCGCCCACTACGCCAGTACAGGGTAAAATCACCCGCATCCTGGTCGGTCCGGATGCATCAAAAGATAAACTCAAGGGGTCGCTTGAGGAGCTTAAGCAACTGTCAGGCTTGAGCGGTGTGGTAATGGGGTATAGCGCGAACTAGCGTGCGTTTTGTTCCCCCTCACCCTAACCCTCTCCCCAAAGGGGGCGAGGGGATGGTTTGCTCCCTCTCCCTTTAGGGAGAGGGCCGGGGTGAGGGTATAAATACGAATTCAAAAACACGCCCGAAGAGGCTAAAGATCCGATGGCGTTGAATATTTTTTCAGCGCCATTTTTATTTACGCGCGGGAAGGAAATCCCTACGCAAACGTTTTCTTTTTCTGTTAGAATGCGCCCCGAACTGGATGACAGGGCGTAAATCGTGGGACATATATGGTCTGGATTGATTACGCCATCATCGCGGTGATTGGTTTTTCCTGTCTGGTTAGCCTCATCCGCGGCTTTGTTCGTGAAGCGTTATCACTGGTGACATGGGGTTGTGCTTTCTTTGTTGCCAGTCATTACTACACTTACCTGTCAGTCTGGTTTACGGGCTTTGAAGACGAACTGGTACGCAATGGGATATCCATCGCCATCCTGTTCATCGCGACGCTGATTGTTGGCGCTATCGTCAATTACGTGATAGGTCAACTTGTGGAGAAAACCGGCCTGTCGGGTACAGACAGGGTGTTGGGGATCTGTTTTGGCGCGCTACGCGGGGTGCTAATTGTCGCCGCCATTCTGTTCTTTCTCGATACCTTTACGGGCCTGTCAAAAAGCGAAGACTGGCAGAAGTCGCAGCTTATCCCGCAATTCAGTTTCATCATCAGATGGTTCTTTGACTATCTGCAAAGTTCGTCAAGTTTCTTGCCCAGAGCGTAATCGCTCTGAGATGTGGCTTAACGAGGAAAAGACGTATGTGCGGTATTGTCGGTATCGCCGGTGTTATGCCGGTCAACCAGTCGATTTATGACGCGTTAACGGTGCTTCAGCACCGTGGTCAGGATGCCGCTGGCATCATCACGATCGATGCAAATAATTGTTTCCGTCTGCGCAAAGCAAATGGTCTGGTCAACGATGTTTTCGAAGCCCGCCATATGCAGCGTCTTCAGGGCAACATGGGTATCGGCCATGTGCGTTACCCAACCGCTGGCAGCTCCAGCGCCTCCGAGGCTCAGCCTTTTTACGTTAACTCCCCTTACGGCATCACGCTTGCCCATAACGGCAACCTGACCAATGCCCATGAGCTGCGTAAAAAGCTGTTTGAAGAAAAACGCCGCCACATCAACACCACGTCTGATTCCGAAATCCTGCTGAATATTTTCGCCAGCGAGCTGGATAATTTCCGCCATTATCCGCTGGAAGCAGACAACATTTTCGCCGCTGTCGCCGCGACCAACCGCCAGATCCGTGGCGCGTATGCATGTGTTGCGATGATCATCGGCCACGGTATGGTTGCTTTCCGCGACCCGAACGGTATTCGTCCACTGGTACTGGGTAAACGCGATATTGGTGACGGTCGCACTGAGTACATGGTGGCGTCAGAAAGCGTGGCGCTCGATACGCTGGGCTTTGAATTCCTGCGCGATATCGCGCCGGGCGAAGCCGTCTACATCACCGAAAAAGGCCAGTTGTTTACCCGCCAGTGTGCGGATAATCCGGTCAGCAACCCGTGCCTGTTCGAATACGTCTATTTTGCGCGTCCGGACTCCTTCATCGACAAAATCTCCGTCTACAGCGCGCGTGTCAATATGGGCACCAAGCTTGGCGAGAAGATTGCGCGTGAATGGGAAGATCTGGATATCGACGTGGTTATTCCCATCCCGGAAACCTCCTGCGATATCGCGCTGGAAATCGCCCGCATTCTTGGCAAGCCGTACCGTCAGGGTTTTGTGAAAAACCGCTACGTTGGCCGTACCTTTATCATGCCGGGTCAGCAACTGCGTCGTAAATCCGTCCGCCGTAAGCTGAACGCGAACCGCGCTGAGTTCCGCGATAAAAACGTGCTGCTGGTGGATGACTCCATCGTACGTGGTACCACTTCTGAGCAGATTATTGAGATGGCCCGTGAAGCCGGGGCGAAGAAAGTGTACCTCGCCTCTGCGGCGCCGGAAATTCGTTTCCCGAACGTCTACGGTATCGATATGCCGACCGCGAACGAACTGATTGCACATGGTCGTGAAGTGGATGAGATTCGCCAGATCATCGGCGCTGATGGCCTGATTTTCCAGGATCTGACCGATCTGATCGACGCTGTACGCGCGGAAAACCCGGATATCCAGCAGTTCGAGTGCTCAGTCTTTAATGGCATCTATGTCACCAAAGACGTGGATCAGGGGTATCTCGACTACCTCGACTCGCTGCGTAACGACGATGCGAAAGCCGTGCAGATGCAGAACGATCTCGAAAGCTTAGAGATGCACAACGAAGGGTAATCGACCCGTTTTCGCCCTCTCCGCCCGGAGGGGGCGCTCATCAGTTGCAACTGTTGGCATAATCCGGCAAAGTCTGCCTCAGTGTAGATAAAGGCGACGGATATGAAACGACTCATTGTGGGGATCTCAGGGGCCAGCGGCGCGATTTACGGCGTGCGCTTGTTGCAGGTATTACGCGACGTGGCGGACATTGAAACCCATCTGGTGATGAGCCCGGCCGCGCGCCAGACCCTCTCTCTCGAAACCGATTTTTCTCTGCGTGATGTTCAGGCTATGGCGGATGTAGTGCATGACGCCCGCGATATCGCTGCTAACATCTCTTCCGGCTCATTTAAGACCGCAGGCATGGTCGTATTGCCCTGTTCGATAAAAACGCTCTCTGGCATTGTGCACAGCTATACAGACGGCCTGCTGACGCGTGCGGCGGATGTGGTGTTAAAAGAGCGTCGCCCGCTGGTGCTGTGCGTGCGTGAAACACCGTTGCATTTAGGCCATCTGCGTTTGATGACGCAGGCCGCAGAACTGGGGGTTGTTATCATGCCGCCGGTCCCCGCGTTTTACCATGCGCCGAAAACGCTGGATGACATTATTAACCAGACCGTGAACCGCGTTCTGGATCAATTTGATATCGCTCTGCCGGAAGATCTGTTCATCCGCTGGCAGGGGGGAAATGCCTCCAGATAGTGCGCATCATTGCCCGATGCCCTTTTTTAGGGCATTTTTGCAATCGCGATCATATCCTCAACATTTAATTCCTTTTTTCCCCTGTTAACACTCCGGTTCGTTCGGCGGACCTGCTATCTTTCACCATTAAGGTCAATTTGCAACGTTTCATTAACAAATTTAACGCTGTTGTTTTTCAGCGCTAAAAATCTGGCATAAGACGTGCAAGTAAACTCGCAGCAACACACAACACAACGCAGCACAAAATAAAATCAGAATACTTGAGGGTAATGTATGAAGAAGACGGTTATTGCTCTGTCTTTACTGCTGGGCCTGTCCGCAGCATCCAGTGTTTACGCAGCGCTTCCCCAGACTGTACGCATCGGTACTGATGCGACATACGCACCTTTCTCTTCCAAAGATGCGAAAGGGAATTTTGTCGGTTTTGACATCGATCTCGGTAATGAGATGTGTACCCGCATCAAGGTCAAATGTACCTGGGTTGGCAGCGATTTTGACGCGCTCATCCCGTCTCTGAAAGCGAAGAAAATCGATGCGATTATCTCCTCTCTCTCCATTACCGAAAAACGTCAGCAGGAGATTGCTTTCTCCGACAAACTCTATGCTGCTGATTCCCGTCTGATCGCCAAAAAAGGCTCGCCGATCGTGCCGACGCTGGACTCTCTGAAAGGCAAACACGTAGGGGTTCTGCAGGGGTCTACGCAAGAAGGTTATGCGAATGACAACTGGCGCACTAAGGGTATCGATGTGGTGGCCTACCAGAACCAGGATCTGATCTACTCTGATCTCGCCGCAGGCCGTCTGGATGCTGCATTCCAGGACGAAGTGGCTGCCAGCGAAGGCTTCCTGAAACAGCCTGCCGGTAAAGATTTTGCGTTCGCCGGTCCGTCCGTTAAAGATAAAAAATACTTTGGCGACGGCACCGGGATTGGTCTGCGTAAAGACGATACCGAGCTGAAAGCGGCCTTCGACAAAGCCTTTGCTGAAATTCGTAAAGACGGTACCTACGATAAGCTCGCGAAGAAATATTTCGACTTTAACGTCTACGGCGAGTAAAGCAGCTGTTTTTGGGATAAACGATGCGCCATTTTGGTTTTCCAGAATGGTGCATAAATACGTGTGATGTTTAAAGTTGGTGCGTCTGATGCACCGAAATGGCGCAACGCTGCATAGTTAAGCAAAAACCATGCAAAAAAAGCCGGCAGGCGGGCAGAATGCTTTGCCTTGCCGTGCCATATAATGGCACGATAGCGACACCGTATTCTTCTAATAAATCCCTTAGGAAAGACAGTCTGTTGAGGATAATTATGAAAAAATTGGTGTTATCACTTTCTCTGGTGCTCGCTATCTCCAGCGTTTCAAGCGCATTCGCAGCCATTCCGCAAAAACTCCGCATCGGTACTGACCCAACTTATGCTCCTTTCGAATCAAAGAATTCGCAGGGCGAATTGGTTGGTTTTGACATCGATCTGGCGAAAGAGCTGTGTACGCGTATCAAAACCCAGTGTGTCTTTATTGAAAACCCACTGGACGCGCTGATTCCTTCGCTTAAAGCGAAAAAAATCGACGCCATCATGTCATCTCTCTCAATTACTGAAAAACGCCAACAGGAAATTTCGTTCACCGACAAGCTGTATGCAGCGGATTCTCGTCTGGTTGTGGCGAAAGACTCCGACATCGTTCCCGATCTCGCGAAGCTGAAAGGCAAACGCATTGGCGTATTGCAGGGCACCACGCAGGAAACGTACGGTAATGTTCACTGGGCACCGCAGGGTATTGAAATCGTCTCCTACCAGGGACAGGACAATATCTACTCTGACCTGACCGCAGGCCGTATTGATGCTGCGTTTCAGGATGAAGTGGCCGCCAGCGAAGGTTTCCTGAAAACGGCGATGGGTAAAGACTACAAATTTGGCGGTCCGTCTATTAAAGACGAGAAGCTGTTTGGCGTCGGCACCGGTATGGGGATTCGTAAAGACGATAACGAACTGCGTGAAGCGCTGAATAAAGCCTTCGCGGAAATGCGTGCAGACGGAACTTACGAAAAACTGGCGAAAAAGTACTTTGATTTTGATGTTTATGGTGGTTAATTCCACGCGTGTTTAACGTGCGACCCCTTCCGCCCGGAAGGGGAAGAGACGCGGCAGACACGAATACGACAGGACAGGCTGCATGCTGTATGGTTTTTCTCAAGTTATCTTTCATGGTGCCCTTGTCACGCTGGAACTGGCTATCAGTTCCGTGGTGCTGGCGGTACTGATTGGCCTGGCCGGTGCGGGCGCAAAGCTCTCTAAAAACCGTCCGTTAGCGCTGGTTTTTGAAGGCTACACCACATTGATTCGCGGCGTGCCCGATCTGGTGCTGATGCTGCTGATTTTTTACGGATTGCAAATAGCCCTCAACACGCTGACCGATGCGATGGGTATGGAGCAACTCGATATTGATCCTATGGTGGCGGGTATTATCACCCTGGGGTTTATTTATGGTGCCTATTTCACCGAAACCTTCCGTGGCGCTTATATGGCGGTGCCGAAAGGGCATATCGAGGCTGCCACCGCGTTTGGTTTCACCAACTCACAGACCTTTCGCCGTATTTTGTTTCCGGCCATGATGCGCTTCGCATTGCCGGGGATTGGCAACAACTGGCAGGTTATTCTCAAAGCGACGGCGTTAGTGTCGTTATTGGGGCTGGAAGATGTGGTGAAAGCCACGCAGCTCGCCGGGAAAAGTACCTGGGAGCCGTTCTACTTTGCCGTCGTATGCGGCCTGATTTATCTGGTGTTTACCACCGTTTCTAATGGCGTACTGCTTCTTCTCGAACGTCGCTACTCCGTAGGTGTGAAGAGGGCTGACCTGTGATCGAGATTATTCAGGAGTACTGGAAATCGCTGTTGTGGACCGATGGTTACCGCTTCACCGGGGTGGCTATTACCCTGTGGCTGTTGATCTCTTCGGTGGTGATGGGCGGCGTCATGGCGGTGTTTCTGGCCATTGGTCGCGTCTCCAGCAACAAATACATTCAATTTCCCATCTGGCTGTTCACGTATATTTTTCGCGGCACGCCGCTCTATGTACAGTTGCTGGTGTTTTACTCGGGCATGTATACGCTGGAAATCGTGAAGGGAACGGAACTGCTCAACGCGTTTTTCCGCAGCGGCCTCAATTGTACGGTGCTGGCGTTAACGCTCAATACCTGTGCTTACACCACCGAGATTTTCGCCGGGGCGATCCGTTCGGTACCGGCCGGGGAAATTGAAGCCGCCCGCGCCTATGGTTTCTCGTCGGTGAAAATGTATCGCTGCATTATCCTGCCGTCGGCGCTGCGCATTGCGCTGCCTGCCTACAGCAATGAAGTGATTTTGATGCTCCACTCTACCGCGCTGGCTTTTACCGCGACGGTGCCGGATCTGCTCAAAATCGCCCGTGATATTAACTCCGCGACCTACCAGCCGTTTACCGCGTTTGGTATGGCGGCAGTACTGTATTTGATCATCTCTTATGTGCTGATTAGCCTGTTCCGCAAGGCGGAAAAACGCTGGCTGCAGCATATAAAACCTTCTTCGACGCACTGAGAACATCATGTCTGACAATAAATTAAACGTTATCGATTTACATAAACGCTACGGCGAGCATGAGGTGTTGAAAGGGGTGTCGCTGCAGGCTAACGCCGGGGATGTGATCAGCATTATTGGTTCGTCCGGCTCCGGTAAAAGTACCTTTCTGCGCTGCATAAACTTTCTTGAGAAGCCAAGTGAAGGAACGATCATCGTCAATGGCGAGAACATCAACCTGGTGCGCGATAAAGACGGTCAATTGCGGGTAGCGGATAAACAGCAACTGCGTTTGTTGCGTACCCGCCTGACAATGGTATTTCAGCATTTCAACCTGTGGAGCCACATGACGGTTCTGGAAAACGTAATGGAAGCGCCAATCCAGGTGCTGGGGCTGAGCAAACAGGAGGCCCGCGAGCGTGCGGTGAAATACCTGGCAAAAGTGGGTATTGATGGTGTTCAGCAGGCGAAATACCCGGTGCATCTCTCTGGCGGTCAGCAGCAGCGCGTCTCTATTGCCCGTGCGCTGGCAATGGAACCGGAAGTCTTGCTGTTTGACGAACCTACTTCCGCGCTGGACCCGGAGCTGGTGGGCGAAGTGCTGCGCATCATGCAGCAACTGGCGGAAGAGGGAAAAACCATGGTGGTGGTGACGCATGAAATGGGCTTTGCCCGCCATGTGTCCACCCATGTGATTTTCCTGCATCAGGGCAAAATTGAAGAAGAGGGCGCACCGGATGAGCTGTTTGGCAATCCGAAAAGCCCACGTCTGCAGCAGTTCCTCAAAGGTTCACTCAAGTAATCCTCGGGCTACCGGCGCTCGCCGGTAGCCGCTTAGTCCGCCAGCAGTTGCAGCGCGGTATCTTCGTCCGTCACCAGCCCATTGACCCAGCCACCGACCAGGGCTGCGCGAATGGCGGCAAGTTTACGTTCCCCTCCGGCAAACCCGACCACTTTTCGTTGCGTGTGGCTGGTGAGCGGCACACTGGTCAGCATTGCATCCAGTTCGGAATCCAGGCGTACACCCTGATGGTTAAAGAAATGGCCAAGCATCTCGCCTGCGACATGCTGCGTCTCCAGATCTTTGACCTGGGCGTCGGTAATAAACCCCTCGGTGTTCAGCGGGCAACCCAATTTCACCTCGCCAATGCCAAGGAAAGTGACATCCGCGTTAAGCGCTCTTGCCGCCACGCGCTGGTAGATCTGATGCTGGCACCAACTGTTTTTATCTTCCGGGCTATCGGCATAGAGCGGCGCCGGAATGAAAAAATACTTACCCTGCATTTTTTCCGCCATTTTCAGCGGCACATCGTAACGGGTACCGGAGTCATCCCGTGCGATGGCGCCGATCATCGACACGCACTGATGCTGCGGTCGCTCCAGCGACGGCAGGGCGTCAATCACGGCGCGTAGCGTTTTACCGGAGCCGACACCAAAGACCTGCGGTTTCTCTTCACAGATAAATTGTGCCATCACCTGTGCCCCTTCAACGGCCAGCATCTGCTGAATGGCATCATCTTCCAGCCCGGCAGATGGCACTACGCGACACAGGTTGAGGGCATATTTTTCTTGCAGGTCATGCGCCAGTTTCAGACAACGGGTTACCGGATGGCTGATATTGACGGTAACCATCCCGGTTTCGCGGGCGCCGGAAATGAGCCGTTGTGCTACCTGGCGCGACAGCCCCAGCGCCGAGGCAATATCCTGTTGTGTTAATCCCGCCACGTAATACATCCATGCGGCACGGGCGGCGAGTTCCTGTTTTTTCTCTTCTTTGTTCATCACACATTCCCCTAATTTCCTGCCGCCATTGTACGCGCAATGGTCAGCTTAACAAAAATGGGCAAATGTCATTTTAAAGAGCAAAAGCTATTTTCGTGAGTTTCCTCGCAGAAAACCTTCGCATCTCACTACTAACATACATACAACAAACGGGCATAAGCCCGAAAATATGTCAAATGCTCAAAATTGAGGTGATGATTATGTCCGAGAAAAAAGCGGTGTGGATGCATATTGGTGCCGGGTCGTTTCATCGTGCTCATCAGGCGTGGTATCTGCACAAACTGATGGAGCAGGGGGATGACCGCTGGAGTATCGCGTTGGGAAATATTCGCGATGACGCCCGTGTGCTGCTGGGCCATCTCGCCGCGCAAAACGGTGAATATGTGCTGGAAACCGTGTCGCCGGAGGGCGAACGGCAGTACGAAACCATCACCTCAATTCGCAAAGTGTTGCCCTGGGATAGCGAAATTAGCGCACTGGTGAAACAGGGTGCCGATGCCGAAACGCGCGTCATCGCCTTTACGGTTACCGAAAGCGGTTACTACCTGACGCCCGAGCATGAGCTGGATCAGCAGCAGGCCGACATTCAGGCCGACCTGAACGGCGGGATCCGCACACTTTACGGCGCGCTGACCCGTATCCTGAAACAGCGTATTGCGCAGCATGGCAACCCCGTTACCTTGCTGAACTGCGACAACCTGCGCCATAACGGCGAGCGCTTTCGCCACGGCTTTCTCTCCTTCTTGCAGGCGAAGGGCGAAACCGAACTACGTCAGTGGGTAGAGAACAACACCACGTCACCCAATACCATGGTCGACCGCATCACTCCTCGCCCGACACCGGATGTGGCCGAGCGGGTACTGGCGGCAACCGGCATTAAAGACGCGGTACCGGTAATGGGCGAATCCTTTATTCAGTGGGTAATTGAAGATGATTTTATTAATGGCCGCCCGGCGCTCGAAAAGGTAGGGGTGGATCTGGTGGAATCCGTACTGCCCTGGGAAGAGGCGAAAATCCGCATTCTGAACGCTACCCATAGCTGCATCGCGTGGGCGGGAACGTTGATTGGTCTGAGCTTTATTGATGACAGCACCCGCCAGAGCGCCATTCGTCAGATGGCCTGGGAGTATGTCTCACGCGATGTCATTCCCTCACTGACGCCAAGTCCGCTCGATCTGGCGAAGTATCGCGATGTGGTACTGGCGCGCTTTAGCAACCCCTACATCAAAGACACTAACCAGCGCGTCGCCGCCGACGGTCTGTCCAAAATTCCTGGAATGGTCACGCCAACGCTTATCGAATGCTACAAACGCGGCGATGTCCCCTCTGCGACCGCCGTGCTGCCTGCACTGTTCTTCCTGTTCCTGAAACGCTGGGCCGACGGTTCTCTGCCCTATACCTATCAGGATGGCGTGATGCAACCCGATGCCGTACGCGCCGTTTTCAACGCGCCTGATCCGCTGGCGGTGTGGGCGGCGGACGACGCGCTGTTTGCTGGCCTTGCGACATCCGCAGAGTTCTTAACCCTGCTGCGTCGTACCGTCGCGGAACTGGAGCAGTGGATAAAACAACCTGAATCACAACTGGCGGCAGTGTAAGGGGGGCGCTATGTACCTGGGCATTGATATTGGCACCTCAGAATTAAAAGCGCTGCTCATTGACGGCGACGGTGAGATTGTCGCCTCGGCGCATGCCGCGCTGACGGTGCAACGTCCGCATCCGCACTGGGCGGAACAGGATCCACAGGCCTGGTGGCAGGCCTGTGGTCGGGTGGTCACCGAACTGCGCCAGCAGCATCCGCAGCAGTGGGCGGCTATTCGCGCCATCGGTCTGTCGGGGCAGATGCACGGTGCGGTACTGCTTGATAACGACGGCAACGTGCTACGTCCTTGCATTTTATGGAATGACACCCGCAGCGCCGACGAGTGCGCATGGCTGAGTGAGCATCATCCGGAAATGATGACTATCAGCGGCAACATGATTATGCCGGGGTTTACCGCGCCGAAGCTGGTGTGGGTGGCCCGTCACGAGCCGAACGTGTTCAGCCGGGTGGCAAAAGTACTGCTGCCAAAAGATTACCTGCGCTGGCGTTTAACCGGTGAGTTTGTCAGCGACCCGTCCGACGCGGCAGGCACCCTGTGGCTGGATGTGGAAAAACGCGACTGGTCAGACGAACTGCTTGCCATGACTGATCTCAACCGCAGCCAGATGCCGTCGCTGGTGGAAGGCAGCGCGCCCAGCGGGACGTTGCGTGCCGCGCTGGCTACCGAGTGGGGCTTAAGCTCCTCGGTGGTGGTCGCCGGGGGCGGGGGGGATAACGCCACCTCTGCCGTGGGCGTCGGCGCGGTGGCGCCGGGCGACGCGTTTATCTCTCTGGGGACGTCCGGGGTGATTTTCGTGGTCAACGATGCGCTGCAGGCAGACCCGGACTCTGGCGTACATGCCTTCTGCCATGCGCTCCCCGGACGCTGGCACCAGATGAGCGTGATGCTGAGCGCCGCCAGTTGTCTGCGATGGATCTGTAATCTGCTTTCGGTCACCGAAAGCCAGTTGATGGACGAGATTGCCCAACTGACGGAAGAGGAACTGAAACGCGCGCCGGTATTCCTGCCTTATCTGTCGGGGGAGCGCACACCGCATAACGATCCGCTGGCGGCAGGGAGTTTTTTCAATCTGCGCCATGAAACCAGCCGCGCGCTGTTGGGTTACGCGGTGATTGAAGGCGTCACCTTCGGGCTGGCCGATGGACTGAATGTGCTGGGTAACGCCTCGATTTGCCAGTGCAGTCTGACGGGCGGTGGGGCGAGAAGCCCGCTGTGGGCGCAACTGATTGCCGATGTGCTGAACATTCCGATGGTCACGCATCCGGCAAGTTCTTCCGGTGCGCTGGGTGCTGCGCGTCTGGCCTGGCTGGCAGATGGCGGCGATGAGGCGAAAGTCTGTCTGAAACCCCCGGTGGTCACCCGTTTTACGCCGCAGCCTGAACGCGGTCAATGGCTGGCGAAACGGCTGGCGCTGTTCCGGCTGCTCTATCAGCAGCAACAGGTCGCCCGCACGTTACTGCCTTAAACCTCTAGCCCCGGCCTCTGTACCCTCGCCGGGGCATATCTCCCGGCTTATAAAGGAAGATTGTTATGCAATCTAATGAATACTGGTTTGGCTTACCGAAAAAACTGCTCTGGGGATTTGTGGCTATCGCGATTTTTATGGCTGGCGATGGCTTTGAAATGGCATTCTTATCAAAACATATAACCGATATGGGCTTCTCGCCTGCGCAGTCTGCTGTCGTCTTTACGATTTACGGCCTGGCGGCAGCGCTGGCGGCCTGGGCATCCGGCGTGGTGGCAGAACTCATCACCCCGCAACGCGCTATGACCATTGGCTGTGTCCTGTGGGTCATTATGCATGCCCTGTTTATGTCGATGGGACTGGGGATGCGTAACTACCCGCTGATGCTGCTGTTTTATGGTATTCGCGGCCTGGCCTATCCGATGTTTATCTACTCTTTCATGTTGATGCTGGTTCAGGTGCTGCCGCGCCCGAATCTGGCGGCGGCGACAGGCTGGTTCTGGGCCATGTATTCCATCGGCATTGGCGTGGTGGGCAGTTACCTGCCAAGCCTGACCATTCCGATGTTTGGCGAAACGGGGACGCTGTGGTTTGCCATCGTCTGGGTCGGCTGTGGTGGCCTGGTGGCGTTCTTTAGCCTGCGCAATGTGCCAGTGGACCGTTCGCGGGTGAATTTGCCGCTGCGCGACAAAATGACCGAGCTTTCCCGCGCGGCGACCATTCTGTTTACTAACCGCGATATCTTCTATGCCTGCCTGATTCGTATCATCAATACGCTGTCGCTGTTTGGTTTTGCGATTGTGATGCCGCTGCTGTTTGTTGATCGGCTGGGCTTTAGCATCTCTGAATGGCTGCAAATCTGGGCGGTGTTCTTCTTCGTCACCATTTTCACCAATATTTTCTGGGGGATCACCGGGGAATACATTGGCTGGATCCGCCAGGTGCGCTGGTTCGGCTGCCTGGGCATGGCCATCTCCAGCCTGACGTTTTACTACCTGCCGGTCTATGCCGGGCATAACTTCGCGGTGGCGCTGATTCCGGCAATCATGCTGGGGATTTTTGTTGCGGCTTTCGTGCCGATGACGGCGGTCTTCCCGACGCTGGAACCGCATCACAAAGGCGCGGCGGTCTCCATCTACAACCTCTCTGCCGGGATGAGCAACTTTGTCGCCCCGGCGATTGCCTCCGCACTGCTACCGTTTTTCGATATCGTAGGCGTGGTATGGGCCTACACCGGGCTCTATATCTTCGCCGGTGTGCTGACCTTAATCATCAAAGTGCCGCAGCCCAAACGCGTGCGCCAGGGACGTTCAGCGGAAGAGGTGGAACAGAGCGTGTAAACTGGCATAAGGCGCAGTGTCCCTGCGCCTTATCGTGTTTTTTCCAGGCGGTAAGCCCAGTCATCATAATCCACGCCGTTAATCGTATAGCCCTTTTCCAGCACCTGCCTACGCGTAAACCCCAGTTTCTCCAGTAGCCGCACCGAACCCTGATTCTCCGCCAGCACCCAGGCATTCAGCGCGGTGACGTGGGTCTGCGTAAAGGCATAATCCCGCATGGCTTTCAGCGCTTCACTGGCAATACCTTTCCCCTGTGCGAAAGGGGCAATGGCGTAGCCGATGTCGGCTTCCTGCGGATAGTGCGTACTGATATGCAGCCCAATATCACCCAGCGGTTCGCCATTTTTGTCGCGAATCACCCGGGCGTGATTATCGTTCAGGCGGGAGATAAACAGGGTGCGAATATCGTCTTCACAGGCAATGGCGCCCATAAAGCGCATGACATCCGGGCTTTGGCGTAGAGTGAGGAAAAAAGACCAGTCGGCCTCGGTAAACGCAGAGAGCGTCAGGCGCTCGGTGGTCAATATCATGGTTTCGCCATTCCGGTAGCAAAGCGTCTTAGCTTAGCACCGGAATGGCGCAGGTAAACGCCTTATAATGGTGGGGGTGTCACCACATCCTTGAGCGCTTCTTCTAAATCGAACCAGCGAAACGCGAACCCGGAGGCTTCAAGTCGTTTTGGCAGCGCGCGCTGGCCACCAAGGACCAGCACGGCGGACTCTCCCATCATCAGGCGCACGGTGGCGGCCGGGGCGTGCATAACCGCCGGGCGGTTAAGCGCATGTCCCAGCGCGTGAGCGAATTGTTCGTTACGTGCGGGGTAGGGCGAAACCATATTGAACGGGCCGCGCAGGTCGTTATTGAGCAGCCAGATGATGCCGTTAGCCATATCGTCGATATGAATCCAGGACATGTACTGGTGACCGGTACCGACCGGGCCGCCAAGCCCGACGCGAAAGAGTGGCAGCAATTTGGCAATTGCCCCGCCTTTGCGCGCAATCACAACGCCGGTGCGCAGTAAACAGACGCGGGTGCGTTCACTTTCCGCACCGCTGGCAATTTGCTCCCAGCGGGCGCACAGTTCGTGGGTAAATTCGTTATGCGGCGTCTCGTCTTCCGTGATCACCGCATCTCCCGTATCGCCGTAATAACCGACAGCAGAGCCGGAGATAAATACTTCCGGTGGATTCGCGCTGGCGAGGGTGAGATCGACCAGCCTCTGGGTTATTTTCCAGCGGCTTTCACACAGGCGCTGTTTTTGCTCATCGCTCCAGCGCTTTTCGGCAATCGGTTCGCCCGCCAGATTGATGACGGCGTCGAAATCGTTGAGGTCAGTGAGATCGTCCAGACCTGGTAGCAGCGCCACCGTATCGCCAAGCGTTTGCTGCGCTTTGGCGGGGTCGCGTGTCACCACGGTGATGGAATGGTCCAGCTCTTGTAAACGAGGAATCAAAAAACGACCAATCAGGCCTGTACCACCGGTAATCAGAATCTTCATGCAACCTCCAGGGCTACGCTTGACGACGCCAGCTCATGGTCATGGACACAGAGTCGGCGTAACGCAATGCGTGAAGTTTATCGATCTCAACCTCAGCATAAGTGACCCAGTGATGTTCGCGTGCGATATTCAGCACATCCTGAGTTAATTTTTCCAATAACGAGAAGCGGTTACTCTCGACATGGTGAATTATGCTTTTAGTTATCGTGCGGTAGTTTAGCGCGTCATTGATATCTTCGCTGGCGCGGGCCTTATCGGCCGGGTAATGGATGATGACATTGATAATGATATCCTGACGGTTGGTGACCTCTTCTTCTTTGATACCGATAAATGTGCGCAGGCGCAGATTTTTAATCCGAATAATGGCGTCTGGTTGTGACATTGCAGGCTTCCCTCAGTAATAACAGTCTCATCATACACAAGGAAAACATTGCTGCCATTTAGATTTACTGCGCTTTCGCCAGCGCGAGTATCGCCACAGGCCGGGTGCGAATACGCTCAAATCTGTTATTCACCGCCGGGTCATTATCCAGTACGATTCGCTGCCGCTGGTGGGCATGAATCTATGACCAATGCTTTAACGCTCGCCTTTGCTGATATCCACCCGAATAAGCCGCCAGACAAGCTCCGCTTCTTCAAGAAAAAGCGTGATTTTTGCCCGCAAGAGGTTGCAGCGTAAAAGAGAACAATCTTTTTTTACCCCATGGCGCAATAGGGGGTTTTAATGAGTATAAGCGTTACTTATCGGCCTTGAGTTTTGATCAAGTGACACTCTTAACAAGACGTTATATTTTGATGAAAAACCTAATCGTTGAGAGGATGTTATGAGTGAGTCGACAATCACGTTGTGGTCAGATGCGGATTTTTTCTCCCCTTATGTCATGTCTGCTTATGTTGCGCTGCAGGAAAAAGCGTTGCCCTTTACCCTGAAAACCATTGATTTGGAACACGGCGAGCAGCAGAAGACGGGATGGACTGGCTATCATCTTACTCGCCGCGTGCCGGTACTGGAAATTGACGGTTTCGAGCTCAGCGAATCCTCGGCAATTGATGAGTATCTGGAAGAGCGCTTTGCACCGCCGGAATATGAACGTATCTACCCTCACGACTTACAAAAACGCGCCCGTGCCCGTCAGGTGCAGGCGTGGATCCGCAGCGATTTGATGCCGATTCGCGAAGAGCGCAGCACCGACGTGATTTTCGCCGGAGCGAAGAAAGCGCCGCTCAGCGCCGCAGGCCAGCAGAGTGCCGCCAAACTCTTTGCCCTTGCTGGGGAATTACTGGCGCACGGTAAACCGAATCTGTTTGGCGAGTGGTGTATCGCCGATGCCGATCTGGCCCTGATGATTAACCGGCTGGTGATGAACGGCGATGAGGTGCCGGAGCGTCTGGTGGATTACGCCACCTTCCAGTGGCAGCGCTCCTCAATACAACGCTATGTCGCACTGTCGGCGAAGCGTGCGGGCTGAGACCTGGCCGCACTTGCGGTATGATACGGCATTCTCTTTAACCTGAGGTGTAGTGATGAAACTGATGTTCGCATCCGATATTCATGGCTCGCTACCTGCTACCGAACGCGTACTGGCGCTGTTTGCTGAAAGCGGGGTGCAGTGGTTAGTGATTTTGGGTGATGTGCTGAACCACGGGCCAAGAAACGCGCTGCCGCAAGGGTACGCGCCCGCGCAGGTGGCGGAGCTGCTGAATGAACACGCGTCGCGTATTATTGCGGTACGTGGCAACTGTGACAGCGAAGTCGATCAGATGCTGCTCAATTTCCCCATTACGGCCCCCTGGCAGCAAGTATTATTGCCTGACCAGCGGCTGTTTTTGACCCACGGTCACCTGTTCGGGCCGGATAATTTACCGCCGCTGGCGCAGGGTGACGTGCTGGTCTATGGTCATACTCATCTGCCGGTGGCGCAGCGGCAGGGTGACATTTTTCACTTTAATCCGGGCTCGGTGAGTATTCCCAAAGGGGGATTCGACGCCAGTTACGGCATGCTGGAAGAGGGTGTTTTGCGCGTAATGGCACTGAATGATAAGCGGCTTATTGCACAGGTCGCGATTAATCCGTAAGTTACCCTTCAACTAAAACGCGCCATAAGAGCGCAATGACGAGACATTTCTGATGGTGGAACCGAATCATTTTACAGGCACGGAGTGGGTGGATATTGTCAGCGAGGACAACGAAGTCATCGCCCAGGCGAGTCGCGAGCAAATGCGCGCGCAATGTTTGCGCCACCGCGCGACCTATATTGTCGTCCATGATGGGATGGGCAAGATCCTGGTTCAGCGCCGTACGGAAACCAAAGATTTTATGCCGGGTATGCTGGACGCCACCGCAGGCGGCGTTGTGCAGGCTGATGAAGTGTTGCTGGATTCCGCTCGCCGCGAAGCCGAAGAAGAGCTTGGTATTGCCGGTGTCCCGTTTGCTGAACATGGCACATTTTATTTTGAAGACGAACACTGCCGGGTGTGGGGCGGATTGTTTAGCTGTGTCTCTCATGGCCCGTTTGCCCTGCAGGAAGAGGAAGTGAGCGAAGTCTGGTGGATGACGCCGGAAGAGATCACCGCCCGCTGCGATGAATTCACCCAGGATTCGTTAAAAGCGCTGGCGCTGTGGATGAGCCGTAACGCCAGCAACTCTGTCGAAAAAGCCGAAGAAACAGAATAAGGTTACGGCGAAAAGCCTGGCCTGAACACGCGGTGAACTGAACACGTCAATGAGCCATGCTGATGAATAATCAGCGTGGCTTTTTTACGCACGGAAAAGGCGCGTAAAAAGAGCAGCGGAAAATTTAAGGTGACGGGTTTTCGCTTTTGTATTACCTTGAAAGGTTGCGAAAAATATAATGAAAAAGGAATTTTTATATGCTTTCAGCTATTCAACTGACACCCGATCAGACCTTTGAATTTCTCCTGAATGTTGCCATTACCCGTCCTGTCTTTTTATGGGGGGCGCCGGGGATTGGTAAAAGTGCCCTGGTGCGACGTTTTGCTGATGAGGTCGGAATGGAGTGCGTCTCGCTACTGGGTAGCCAGCTTGCGCCAGAAGACCTGCTGGGTATTCCACAAATTGACGGGCAGTGTTCGCGATTTTATCCCCCGGCAACTATTGTCCGTGACAAACCCTTCGTTTTATTCCTGGATGAGCTGAACGCCTCCTCCCATGAAATTCAGAAAGCTTTTTATTCGTTAATTCTGGAGCAGCGTATTGGTGAGTATCGGCTGCCGGAGGGCACCGTCGTCATTGGTGCTGGGAACCGTGCTAAAGATGCGGCCATCGTGAAACCGATGCCCTCGGCGTTGATCAACCGCATGGTGCATGTCCATCTGCGCGCCGACCATCGTCAGTGGCTGCACTGGGCTATCAATGAATCCTCCATTCACCCCTGGGTTGTGGAGTATATTCAGCTACGTCCGGATCAACTCTGGAATGAGCCACCGAAGCATGAAGAACCTTTTTCGACGCCACGCAGTTGGCACATGCTTTCTGATGCCCTTAAATCATTTGGTGAGGCTATCAGTGATGAGATGCTGGAAGCCTTGATTTATGGTCTTTTATCGCCTGCACATGCGGCGAGTTTTAAAGGGTTTATCAAACAGATTCGCCAAAAACATACCGTTTCCTCCATTCTTAAAGGCGATGCGAACTGGCCGGACGATCCTGCCGATCGCGACATTCTCTATTTCCTTGCCCAATCTTTCCGTACCCATCTTTATAAAGAGCTGCCCGAAACGGACAAGGCATTGCGTAATGAGCACAAGCAGCTTGCGATACGAGCGAAAGACTGTCTGAAAACGCTGGCGAGAATCAGCGTTGAGATTGCGCAATCCGTGATGAGTGAAGACGAAAATGGCAAAAAGCTTCCGGCCTGGTTTTTACTGGAGGTTGCACGCGATCTTCCTCGCCTGGCGGTAAGGAATTAAGGACGATGAAACGCAAAACGGAGCGCAACCCTGCGCTCGATGCCTGTCAGGCAGGGTTGCAGATTATTGCATGGCATCCGTTGTTCTCGCCCATTTTCGCTCACATCTATGTGCGTTTTGACCATACGCACGCGCAGGTGAGTGCGAAAAACTGGCTGGCAATCAGCAATGATGGCTATTTGTGGCTTAATGCAAAGCGCCATGCCCGGCCAGAACAATGGGCGCGGATGGTTGCCCAGGCGCTGGCGGCGCTGGGGTTTGGTTATATCACCCCCCGGACGCCTGCGGCTACCTGGGAGCTGGCAGTACTGATTTCTACAATGCATTTTTGCGAAGGCCTTAAAATCGGCCCATTGCCAGAAGAGTTGCAGTCTTACCTTTTCCCCCAGGACATACACAGCGACGCGGAGCTTCTGTTTCGCCAGTTGCAGGAAGAGGGTATTTCTGAATCGCTTGCCCGCTGGCAGGCCATCTATTGCGGCGAGCAACGTCATTTTGTCCACGTTGAAAAATCATCGCGCTATCATTCCGTCAACTGGCAGGAACTTCTGGCGGATGGCCTGAGCAATAGCGTCAGCCAGGCACTCGAACAGGTCGGGGGGTACCAGCCGCAGCAGGGGCAGAAATATAAGCTGACGTTAGCGCAGAAAGCCCGACAACAGATAATGACCCTTTATCCCTTGCTGGGCGCGCTGGCGGCAGGATTCGACATTGAAGAAGATGCGAAATTATGCAGCCAGTATGATATCGCGGTGGCAGCGATTGACGTCGGTATTGGCAAAATTTGGATCAACCCGACGGCCCGCTTAAACCAGGCTGAGATGCTCTTTGTTTTTGCCCACGAGTTGTTACATGCAGGGTTGAACCATGCATCCCGGCGCCGCGGACGCGACGCGGAACTGTGGAATGTGGCCTGTGATTTTATCATCAACGACTGGCTTATTGAGATGCAGGTTGGCGCGCCGCCGGAGCTGGGATTGCTCTATGACGCCCAGTTTAGGGGGATGTCGGCAGAAGAAATTTATGACTCGCTCGCCATGGATATGCGCCGGTCACGTAAACTTATCACCCTCAGGGGCAGGGCGGGGGGCGATATCCTGGGCGAGGATGGCGATCCGCGATTTACGAATGCCGAGGCCTATTGTCGTCGGGCCTTGTATCAGGGGATGGAGCGTTGTCTGTATGGTCAGAGCCGGGGGGCGCTGCCTGCGGGATTGATTGAAGAAATCCGCAGCCTGGCGCAACCGCCTGTCCCCTGGGATGTCGCCCTGGCTGAGTGGTTCGATGAGCATTTCCCGCCGCCCGAGCGACGTCGTACCTATGCGCGTCCGTCTCGCCGTCAGAGTGCGACACCGGATATCCCCCGGCCAGCTATTCAAGCCCCGAGCGAAGAAGAACGGCATTCGCGCGTTTTTGGCGTCGTTCTGGATACGTCCGGATCGATGGATCCTCAGTTGCTGGGCAAGGCGCTTGGTGCCATCGCCAGTTATTCACTGGCGCGCGAGGTGTTTGCCGTGCGCTTTATTTGTTGTGATGCAAAAGCTTACGATCGCGGGTGGGTCCAGCCTGAACAACTCCTTCACCATTTTACGTTGCAAGGGAGAGGCGGTACCGTCTTGCAGCCGGGTATTGAATTACTGGATAGCCTGGCGTTGCGCGGAGATTTTCCACGTGGAGGGCCATTACTGATCATTACCGACGGGTTTTGCGAGAATAATGTCTCGGTGAAAATGGAGCATGCCTGGTTATTGCCACAGAATCGTCGGCTGCTCTTTGTCCCGCGAGGAAAAGTGTTTTCGCTAAGCTAAAAAAAAGCTCCTGCATGCAGGAGCTTTTTTCAGTTAACGGCAATTATTTCTGCTGAGCAGACTGAATTGCAGTCAGTGCGATGGTGTAGACGATATCGTCAACCAGTGCGCCACGTGACAGGTCGTTAACCGGTTTGCGCATACCCTGCAGCATCGGCCCGATGGAGATCAGGTCAGCAGAACGCTGTACCGCTTTGTAGGTGGTGTTACCGGTGTTCAGATCCGGGAAGATGAACACGGTAGCGCGACCTGCAACCGGGGAGTTCGGTGCTTTGGATTTCGCAACGTCGGCCATAACGGCCGCGTCGTACTGCAGCGGACCGTCGATAACCAGATCCGGGCGTTTTTCCTGCGCCAGACGAGTTGCTTCGCGGACTTTCTCAACATCGCTACCCGCGCCGGAGTTACCGGTAGAGTAGGAGAGCATTGCCACGCGCGGTTCGATGCCAAAGGCAGCAGCGGAATCAGCGGACTGAATCGCGATTTCTGCCAGTTGCTCAGCGGTCGGATCCGGGTTGATTGCACAGTCACCGTAAACGTAAACCTGTTCCGGCAGCAGCATAAAGAACACGGAAGAGACCAGAGAACTGCCCGGCGCCGTTTTGATCAACTGCAGCGGCGGACGAATGGTGTTCGCCGTGGTGTGAACCGCACCGGAAACCAGACCGTCAACTTCGTCCTGCTCCAGCATCAGGGTACCCAGAACAACGTTGTCTTCCAGTTGTTCGCGGGCAACCGCTTCGGTCATACCCTTGCTCTTACGCAGTTCAACCAGGCGTGCCACGTAGCTTTCACGTACCACTTCCGGATCAACAATTTCGATGCCCGTACCCAGTTCAACGCCTTGCGCCGCAGCAACACGGTTGATCTCTTCCGGGTTACCCAGCAGTACGCAGGTTGCGATACCGCGTTCAGCACAGATAGCCGCTGCTTTAACGGTACGCGGTTCGTCGCCTTCTGGCAGTACAACGCGTTTACCGGCTTTACGTGCCAGTTCGGTCAACTGATAACGGAAGGCAGGCGGAGAGAGGCGACGGCTACGTTCAGACGTGGCGGTCAGAGACTCGATCCAGTCTGCATTGATGTAGCTGGCAACGTATTCCTGAACTTTCTCGATACGCTGATGGTCATCAACCGGCACTTCCAGGTTGAAGCTCTGCAGGCTCAGAGAGGTCTGCCAGGTGTTGGTTTCAACCATGAATACCGGCAGGCCGGTTTCGAATGCGCGTTCGCACAGTTTGCTGACACGCGGGTCCATTTCGTAGGCACCAGTCAGCAGGATCGCGCCGATTTCAACGCCGTTCATCGCGGCCAGACATGCGGCAACCAGCACGTCAGGACGGTCTGCGGAAGTCACCAGCAGAGAACCTGCGCGGAAGTGTTCCAGCATGTGCGGGATGCTACGCGCACAGAAGGTCACAGATTTCACGCGACGGGTGCTGATTTCACCTTCGTTAACGATGGTCGCATTCAGGTGACGCGCCATGTCGATTGCGCGGGTCGCAATCAGGTCGAAGCTCCATGGTACTGCGCCGAGTACAGGCAGCGGGCTGGAAGCCGCCAGGCTTGCCGGGTCAACTTTGATCACTTTCGCTTTAGAGGAGTCATCAAAGATTTCAGACAGATCCGGGCGAGTACGGCCCTGATCGTCAACCGGTGCGTTCAGTTTATTAACGATAACGCCGGTGATGTTGGTGTTTTTCGCGCCGCCGAAGCTGCTGCGGGTCAGTTCGATACGCTCTTTCAGTTGTTCCTGAGTATCGGTGCCCTGAGACATCACGAACACGATTTCCGCGTTCAGGGTTTTCGCGATTTCAAAGTTCAGAGACTGAGCAAACTGGTGTTTGCGGGTCGGGACCAGACCTTCAACCAGCACAACCTCAGCGTCTTTGCTGTTCTCGTGGTAGCGTGCGACGATTTCTTCCATCAGCACGTCTTTCTGGTTGCTGGAGAGCAGGGACTCAACGTAGCTCATCTTCAACGGTTCTGCCGCTGGCAGGCCGGAGTTGGTGCGTACGATGGTGGTGGTCTGGTCTGGCGCATCGCCGCCAGCGCGTGGCTGGGCGATAGGTTTAAAGACGCTCAGACGAACGCCTTTGCGTTCCATAGCACGGATCACGCCCAGGCTGACGCTGGTCAGGCCGACGCTGGTTCCGGTAGGGATCAGCATGATAATACGGGACACGGTTAATCCTCTTTTCGTTACCGTCATTTCTGACGGGTTACAAAACAGCACCGCCAGCTAAGCTGGCGGTGTGAAATCAGGCAGTCAGACGGCTCGCGTCTTGCGCGATAACCAGCTCTTCGTTTGTCGGGATAACAACAGCCGGACGAGTGCCTTCTTTGTTGATGAAGCCAGACTTACCGAAACGGGCAGCCAGGTTACGCTCGTGATCAACTTCGAAGCCCAGAACGCCCAGTTTGCCCAGGGACAGCTCGCGCACCATTGCTGCGTTTTCACCGATACCACCAGTGAACACAACTGCATCCAGACGACCATCCATCAGCGCAGTGTAGGAGCCGATGTATTTCGCCAGACGGTGGCAGTAAACGTCCATGGCACGTTTTGCGTCTTCTTTATCTTTATAGTTATCTTCTACATAACGGCAGTCGCTGGTGACTTCGGTCAGACCCAGCAGGCCGGACTCTTTGGTCAGCATTTTGTTGATAGCTTCAACGCTCATGCCCAGGGTGTCATGCAGGTGGAAAATGATAGCCGGGTCGATATCACCAGAACGGGTACCCATCACCAGACCTTCCAGCGGGGTCAGACCCATGGAGGTGTCAACGCATTTGCCGTTGCGGATGGCGGATACAGAACCACCGTTGCCCAGGTGGCAGGTGATGATGTTCAGTTCTTCAACTGGTTTGTTCAGAACTTTAGCGGCTTCCTGGGTCACATAGTAGTGGCTGGTGCCGTGCGCGCCGTAACGACGAACGCCGTGCTCTTTGTATAATTTGTACGGCAGAGCATAGAGGTAAGACTCTTCCGGCATGGTGGTGTGGAATGCGGTGTCGAAAACGGCAACGTTTTTGTCTTTCAGGCTCGGGAAAGATTTCAGTGCTTCCGCGATGCCGATCAGGTGAGCCGGGTTGTGCAGCGGTGCAAATGAGGCTGCATCTTTAATGCCCTGAATAACGGACTCATCGATAACCACGGAGCTGGTGTATTTTTCGCCACCGTGCACGATACGGTGACCGATCGCTGTCAGTTGTGCGGACAGTTCTGGTTTTTGTGCCAGAATAGTGTTAACGATAAAGTTCAGCGCTTCACTGTGAGCGGCACCTGCACCTAAAGCCGCTTCTTGTTTACCACCGTCAATTTTCCATTTGATACGTGCTTCAGGAAGATGGAAACATTCGGCTAAACCAGAAAGGTACTCTTCACCGTTGGCTGCATCGATGATCGCGAATTTCAGTGAGGAGCTACCGCAGTTCAGAACCAGTACTAACTTACTCGACATGGAAGTACCTATTTATGATACGTGGCTAAAAAAACGTCAGTGAGTCTCACAGAATAACGGATGATGACGCTGACATTTATGATTAACATCATGCCTGATTAATTTTCTGGCATGATGGAAAGAATACTTAAGATTTTATGCCATTTTGCGCAAATTTCAGACAGTGGCATAATGGACTTCAAAGTTGACGAGCGACCACACTTCGTCTACGGCCTGTTAAGGCAGGCACAGGATACCTGATACCGTGCGCAATTGACAAAAAATTTTAACGTTGTCATGCACAGTTGTTGTTTTGCACAATTATTTTAATTTTTATATGTGAAGTTGAGGTAACGCCATGTCCACTTCAGAAAATCGCCCCGTCAATTTTTTTGGATTGTTTCGCCGGGGACAGCACTATGCGAAGACCTGGCCCATGGAAAAAAGCCTCGCCCCGCTATTTATTGAGAATCGGACGATACGCGCCACCCGTTATGCCATTCGCTTTATGCCGCCTGTTGCTGTGTTTACGCTGTGCTGGCAAATCGCTCTTGGCGGGCAATTAGGCCCGGCTGTCGCTACGGCGCTGTTTGCCCTGAGCCTGCCTATGCAAGGGCTGTGGTGGCTTGGTAAGCGCTCTGTCACGCCGTTGCCCCCATCAATTCTGCATTGGTTTTATGAAGTCCGCGGTAAATTGCAGGAGGCGGGGCAGGCGCTGGCGCCTGTCGAAGGTAAGCCGGATTATCAGGCATTAGCTGACACGCTTAAGCGCGCCTTCAAACAACTCGATAAAACTTTCCTTGATGACTTGTGATTGATCATCGAAACGGTCAGTAAAAAAAGGCACAGTAACCATTAATAGTTACCGTGTCTTTTTTTTAATCTTCAACGCGCACAGGAGTCGTAAGATGGAAATGACCAATGCCCAACGACTGATTTTGTCTAATCAGTATAAAATGATGACCATGATGGATCCTGCTAATGCCGAGCGCTATCGTCGCCTGCAGACCATTATCGAGCGCGGCTATGGTCTGCAAATGCGTGAGCTGGATCGTGAATTCGGTGAACTTAAAGAAGAAACCTGCCGTACTGTTATCGACATTATGGAGATGTACCACGCGTTACATGTCTCCTGGGCCAATCTGAAAGACGCGCAATCTATTGATGAACGCCGCGTCACCTTCTTGGGTTTTGATGCCGCCACCGAAGCGCGTTATCTCGGCTATGTACGCTTTATGGTCAATATTGAAGGGCGTTATACCCATTTCGATGCCGGTACACACGGCTTTAATGCCCAGACGCCAATGTGGGAAAAATACCAGCGTATGTTGAATGTATGGCACTCCTGCCCGCGCCAGTATCATCTGAGCGCGAATGAAATTAACCAAATTATTAATGCCTGAGGAGGCTCGCGTGCAGTGCAAAGGATTTCTGTTTGACCTGGATGGCACCCTGGTGAATTCGTTGCCCGTCGTGGAGCGGTCATGGTGCCGTTGGGCCGTCCGCTTCGGCATCGATCATGACGAAGTGCTTAATTTTATCCATGGCAAACAGGCCATTACTTCGTTACGTCACTTTATGGCCGGTCGCTCCGAAGAGGATATCGCAGCGGAGTTTACCTGGCTGGAGGAGATTGAAGCGACGGATACCGAAGGTGTCGTGGCCTTGCCCGGCGCGCTCGAGTTACTGAACCATCTCACTGAATCCCATATCCCGTGGGGCATCGTGACGTCGGGCTCCATCCCTGTTGCTCATGCCCGCCACCGGGCGGCGGGTTTGCCGATGCCGGATGTATTTGTCACGGCGGAGCAGGTTAAGCGCGGCAAGCCTGAGCCGGACCCGTACCTGCTTGGGGCAAAACTGCTGGATTTGCCGCCGCAAGAGTGTGTGGTGGTGGAAGACGCAGGGGCCGGTGTGCTTTCTGGCCTTGCAGCGAACTGCCATGTAATCGCGGTGAATGTGCCTGCCGATTCGCCGCGTCTGGATGAGGCGGACTTTGTGCTTGCTCGTCTGGATGAAGTGGTCGTGACAAAGCAGCCTGATGGTCATGTCGTTGTCAGACGAAAAGCCTGAGTCATGATGTAGCCCCGCACCGCCGGGGCTTTTTTATGGCAAGATGAATCACCCCATTTTAAACAAGGACATGTTGTGAACGGTGAGCTTATCTGGGTGTTATGCCTGTTGATGATAGCTGTCGTCCTCTTTGCGACGGGTAAAGTGCGCATGGATGCGGTGGCGTTGCTGGTCATTGTGGCGTTTATTCTGAGCGGGACGTTGACGATGACCGAGGCGTTGTCGGGTTTTAGCGATCCCAACGTTGTCTTGATCGCCGCGCTTTTCATTATTGGTGATGGACTGGTACGGACCGGCGTGGCGACCAGCATGGGGTCATGGCTGGTAAAAATGGCCGGCAGCAGCGAAATTAAAATGCTGGTTCTGCTGATGCTCACCGTCGCAGGGCTTGGGGCCTTTATGAGTTCCACAGGCGTGGTGGCGATTTTTATTCCGGTGGTGCTCAGCGTCTCGATGCGTATGCAAATCTCTCCCTCTCGTTTAATGATGCCGCTCAGCTTTGCCGGGCTTATCAGCGGCATGATGACGCTGGTGGCGACACCGCCAAATCTGGTGGTCAACAGCGAACTGCTACGTGAGGGGTTGGCCGGGTTCAGTTTTTTTAGCGTTACCCCGCTGGGGCTGGTGATTTTGCTGATGGGCATTGTCTATATGCTGCTGATGCGCTTTATGCTTAAGAGCGACAAAGACGACAGCCAGCGTGACGGCTGGAAACGACGTACCTTCCGCGACTTGATAAAAGAGTACCGGCTGACAGGGCGCGCCAGGCGCCTGGCAATTCGCCCGGGCTCCCCCTTAATTGGCCAGCGGCTGGACGATCTGAAACTGCGTGAACGCTATGGCGCGAATATTATTGGCGTTGAACGCTGGCGGCGTTTCCGCCGTGTGATTGTTAACGTTAATGGGGTATCGGAATTTCGCGCCCGCGATGTCTTACTCATTGATATGTCGGCGGCGGATGTCGATTTACGCGAATTCTGCGCCGAACAACTGCTGGAGCCGATGATTTTACGCGGTGAATACTTTTCCGACCAGGCTCTGGATGTGGGGATGGCGGAAGTTTCGCCGATACCAGAGACCGAGTTATTAGGTAAAACCGTACGTGAAATTGGCTTTCGTACCCGTTATGGCTTAAACGTGGTTGGGCTTAAACGTGACGGTGAGGCAATGCCCGGCGTTGTTGTCGATGAACCCCTGCAACTCGGGGATATTTTATTAGTGGTGGGTAACTGGAAGTTAATTAGCCAGTTGGGCCAGAAAGGACGAGAGTTTCTGGTTCTCAATATGCCCGTGGAAGAGAGCGCCGTCTCTCCTGCCCATAACCAGGCGCCTCATGCGATCTTCTGTCTGGTGCTGATGGTTGCGCTGATGCTGACAGATGAAATCCCCAATCCGGTGGCGGCAATCACGGCCTGCCTGCTGATGGGGAAATTCCGCTGTATTGATGCTGAGAGCGCCTATAAAGCCATTCACTGGCCAAGCCTTATTTTGATCGTCGGGATGATGCCCTTTGCGCTGGCGCTGCAAAAAACGGGTGGGGTAGATCTGGTCGTTAAAGCTTTACTCGATTTCGGCGGCAGCTATGGGCCCTATATGATGCTGGTATGCCTGTTTGTGTTGTGCGCCACTATCGGGCTATTTATCTCTAATACCGCGACGGCTGTCTTAATGGCGCCTATCGCGTTGGCGACGGCAAAATCGATGGGGGTCTCTCCTTATCCTTTCGCAATGGTTGTCGCGATGGCCGCATCGGCAGCCTTTATGACGCCGGTATCATCACCGGTAAATACGCTGGTTCTGGGGCCGGGTAATTATCAATTCAGCGATTTCGTTAAAATCGGCGTGCCGTTTACTCTGCTCGTCATGGCGGTGTGCGTCGTGTTGATCCCTGTTCTGTTTCCGTTTTAAAGGCTACCCCGGCGGCAGTGCGAGCGCCGGGGTAAACTTTTTCAGAGGGAGGGTAACGCCGTAAGCGGAAAGAAGCGTATTAAAGCGGTGAGTCCTGGCTTATTTCATCAAGCGATAAATGGAAGCTTGGTACAAAAACTTGCATGAAGTAATCCATTTCCGGACTGCGTCGGGCATCCAGGGTTTTCTCCAGACGCGATTTTGCCAGCATAAATTCGTTATTTCCGGCAGACAATTCTTCAAGACACTTCAGATATGCACAGAGCGCATCTGCCTGTTTAACGATCAATTTTTCATCAGCGCTGTAATAATGCTCATCGATCAGCTCAGAGAATATATCGCGTAGCTCTTCCGGCACCATCTCGACCAGCTTCTGCTGGGCAATTTTTTCGATGGCTTTATATTCCTGGGCGATTTGCGAGTTGAAGTATTTAACCGGGGTGGGTAAATCACCGGTCAATACTTCCGAGGCATCATGATACATCGCTAACAGCGCGATTCGCTCCGCATTAACCTGGCCGCCGAATTTGCGATTTTTAATCGCCGCCAGTGCATGTGCCACCATGGCAACCTGCAGGCTGTGCTCCGAGACATTCTCGGTACGCACATTGCGCATCAGTGGCCAACGGTTGATTAATTTAAGACGGGAGAGGTGCGCAAAGAAGTGGCTTTGACTCATAGTAAACCTTGTCTGTAACTGCGACGATGAGCCATTGTGCGCAGAGAGTGGGGGAAGATGCAAATCCTCCCCCCGGCGCAATTATTGGTGGTAACCGGATAAGAAGCGGCCAAAACGGGTGATGGACATTTCCAGGTCGTCCATGCGCGGCAGTGTGACGATGCGCACATGATCCGGCCAGGGCCAGTTGAAGGCCGTTCCCTGAACAAGCAGCACTTTTTCCTGTAACAGGAAATCAAGCACCATTTTCTGATCGTCATGAATATTGAAGCGTTTAGCGTCAATCTTCGGGAACATATAAAGTGCTCCCTTTGGTTTCACGCAGGACACGCCCGGGATTTCGTTAATCAGTTCCCACGCGCGATTGCGTTGTTCGTAAAGACGCCCGCCAGGCACGATAAATTCACTGATGCTCTGGTAGCCGCCAAGCGCGGTCTGAATCGCATGCTGTGCGGGGACGTTCGCGCAAAGACGCATAGAGGCCAGCATTTCCAGCCCTTCAATGTAACCTTTGGCGTGTTTTTGCGGTCCGCTCAGTACCATCCAACCCTGACGGAACCCGGCAACGCGGTAGGTCTTGGAAAGACCATTAAAGGTAATGGTAAACACGTCCGGCGCCATCGCAGCAATAGAGTGATGCTCGGCATCGTCATAGAGGATTTTGTCGTAGATCTCGTCGGCGAAAATAATGAGGTTATGCTGTCGTGCAATCTCGACAATTTCCATCAACAACTCTTTCGAATAAACCGCCCCAGTGGGGTTATTCGGGTTAATGATGACGATCCCACGGGTGCGCGGCGTTATTTTCGCGCGGATATCATCAAGATCCGGAAACCAGTCAGAGGATTCATCACACAGATAGTGCACAGCTTTACCGCTCGAAAGCGACACTGCCGCTGTCCATAAAGGATAGTCCGGCGCCGGGACCAGCATTTCGTCCCCGCTGTTCAACAGGGCCTGCATCGATTGGACGATCAGTTCTGAAACGCCATTACCGATATAGATATCTTCAACGGTAACATCGCGCATGCCGCGTGCCTGATAGTGCTGCATAATGGCTTTACGCGCTGAGTACAGCCCTTTTGAGTCACAATAACCTTGCGCGGTTGGCAGGTTTCGAATGACGTCGACCAGAATTTCATCTGGCGCCTCAAAGCCGAAAGGCGCCGGGTTGCCGATGTTTAGTTTAAGAACTTTGTTGCCTTCTTCTTCCAGGCGTTTCGCCTCTTTGAGAACCGGGCCGCGTATGTCATAACAGACGTTATCTAATTTGCTGGATTTTTCGATGGAGGACATGAATCTTTGACCTTTTAGCTGTGAGTGCCACTTCCTGCCGTGGAAGTCAGCACCGAACAATGTACTCCCACGGGCGCAGGTTTTGAAGGGTGGACAGAAGAAGATTTTGCCTTAACCACATCACAATTAACGTTTTTTAAACTACCATTATTGGTTAAATCTCTATATACCAGTGTTAAAGATATTGTTTGTGGTTTATGGTTCTTCTTGTGCTGTTTTTTGGCGATTTTTCTGCTAAAAAAGAAAGGTTATGCAGTGTGCGCAACAATGAAGAAGAATGATTTCCTCTCATAATCATTCTCAGTTCATTGAAATGATAAATGTTGAAAGTAACACACGGCCGAGAAACGGCTAATCTGTGAAGATAATGTTAAGTATTATTAATAGATAAGGTGATTCATTTTTCACGTTTATTTAATATTGCGAATGGAGAGGGTGGACCCTTTTAATATTAATAAAACTAAATCGTTCGCGAGATGATTTTTGGCGATCAGATTAATCGCAATAATGCTTATAAATATAATGGTTTTAGGTTAAAATGATGCCCGGAAATGGTTATGTCAGGAAAGCCATGCTTTCTGTATGGGCTATTTTTTATTATTAGTTAGCTGTTATTACTCGTTTTCTACTCCCGAACGGCCATATGAATTGGCTGTATATGACGTGCTCGCCATGTACGGCTAAGGATGTTGCAAAAAAATGTTTTTTCCTTAAAAGGATTAACAAGTATTCGCATGGTTTATATATTCAATAGGGAAGGGAGTATGCAGAATAAAGATGTTGAGTTTGTCTTGCTCCAGACTGTGAACTAAAAACACCTGAACTTTTTGTCAAGTTGACCAGGGTGATAACTCTGCTGGATGCACATTAAAAAGGGAATTGCTTAAATCTTACGCGCACAGCATAAACCCGGGTAACTCCGAGTGGGGAACCCGTAAGTGAAAAATTATGATAAATGCAAATCGTCCGATACTGAATCTCGACCTCGATCTGCTGAGAACCTTCGTTGCGGTCGCTGATTTGAACACGTTCGCTGCGGCCGCCGCCGCAGTTTGTCGCACCCAGTCAGCGGTAAGTCAGCAAATGCAAAGACTGGAGCAGTTAGTAGGGAAAGAGCTTTTTGCCCGTCATGGTCGAAATAAGCTGTTAACTGAGCACGGCATTCAGTTACTGGGCTATGCAAGAAAGATCTTACGTTTCAATGATGAAGCATGTACATCGTTAATGTTTAGCAATTTACAGGGAGCGTTAACGATCGGCGCTTCGGATGAATCTGCCGACACTATCTTGCCGTTCCTGCTTAATCGTATTAGTTCTGTTTATCCAAAGCTCGCCCTGGATGTGCGTGTCAAACGTAATCCTTTTGCCGGGGATAGACTGAAAGAAGATGATGTCGATCTTGTCGTGACCACTAATCGGCCTGGTGAATACGATTGTCTGACGCTACGGACTTCGCCCACGCACTGGTACTGCTCTGCGGAATTCGTGTTGCAAAAAGGTGAGGCGGTACCATTGGTCCTGTTAGATGAACCAAGCCCTTTTCGCGATATCGTGATTAACACCCTTAATGAGGCGAATATTCCCTGGCGTATTGCTTATGTCGCGTCCACGCTTTCAGCGGTA
Organism: Phytobacter sp. SCO41; assembly: GCF_003073275.1. Classification (NCBI taxonomy): domain Bacteria; kingdom Pseudomonadati; phylum Pseudomonadota; class Gammaproteobacteria; order Enterobacterales; family Enterobacteriaceae; genus Phytobacter; species Phytobacter sp. SCO41. The sequence goes on from NZ_CP027225.1 coordinate 1,700,188, forward strand.
AAAGCGGCGGTAAAAGCCGGGCTTGGGATCACCGCCCGCCCCGTTGAAATGATGAGTCCTGATTTACGGGTATTGGGTAAATCAGATGGCCTGCCGCTCCTTCCTGAGACTGAATATCTCCTTTGCTATAACCCGCTAAGTCAAAATGAACTGGCGCAGGTGATTTTCGAGGCAATGGAGCACTATCAGAATCCATGGCATTACGGCAGTAGTGCCACCGAAGGAGGAGGGGATTCTCTGGTGATTGAGGGCGATTTTGGGTAACAACGGCATCAAAAACTGGTAACAAAATGTAAGTGTAAAAATAGACCGCTGGCAGCAAAAATGCTGTCATCGGTTTGTTTTTTGCACAATTTAGTGCTTTAGGAAACATAAATGCACTAAATAAGTAAATAAATCAATTTGTTAATTATCCTGCCTGTCATCTCATCCCTTTTGTTCTATAGTTTTTGGTAATGGCTATTCATGTTAAAAAACTAGCCATTTTGTTGCCGTTTTTAGGAATGAATTAACAAAAGCGTGTCTCAGATCAAGAAAATACTCCCATAGAGGGGGAGGAATCCAGGCAAATTCCTGTCAAAATAAGAGGGTAATATTTGTAAAACCTCACAACGGACACGATTCAACACCCTGATTGTTTGCGGGCTTTATTTGAGGTTGAAGAAGAAAACGGCATTAAATGTTAATGAATTGCTGTCGATGTAAACTAATGTGAGGAAGCTTTTGTTAAAGTTGACAAAAGGTTATAGAAAGGAGTAAAAACCCACATCGTTTGACCGACTTTGTCAAATTCGCACTGAACGTGTGGTTTTATTCCTCCCCATGAATCGATGTGGCGCCATCTGCCGAGAAGAGCAGAGGTATTAAGCGCTACCTTTTGAGTTAAGCAATGCGTATGTCAACATCCACTGAAATCATCGCTCATCATTGGGCATTCGCTATCTTTCTTATTGTCGCTATTGGCCTGTGCTGTCTGATGCTCGTCGGTGGCCGGTTCCTCGGTGGTCGGGCGCGTGCAAGACACAAAAACGTCCCGTTCGAGTCCGGTATCGATTCGGTAGGCTCAGCTCGCCTTCGTCTGTCTGCCAAGTTCTACCTGGTGGCCATGTTCTTCGTCATCTTCGACGTTGAAGCGCTCTATTTATATGCATGGTCAACCTCCATTCGTGAGAGTGGTTGGGTTGGTTTTGTCGAAGCTGCAATTTTCATTTTAGTGCTGCTGGCAGGTCTTGTTTACCTGGTGCGTATCGGTGCGCTGGACTGGACGCCTGCGCGTTCACGCCGCGAACGACTCAATCCGGAAACCGACAGCTACACTAATCGTCAACGCTAACCGCGAGGCAATAAGATGGATTATACGCTCACCCGCATAGATCCCAACGGTGAGAATGACCGTTACCCCCTGCAAAAACAGGAGATCGTAACCGACCCTCTTGAGCAGGAAGTGAATAAAACGGTGTTCATGGGCAAACTCCATGACCTGGTTAACTGGGGCCGTAAAAACTCAATCTGGCCTTATAACTTTGGCCTCTCCTGCTGCTACGTTGAGATGGTAACGTCATTCACTGCGGTGCATGACGTTGCGCGTTTCGGGGCTGAGGTGTTACGTGCTTCACCGCGTCAGGCCGACCTGATGGTTATCGCGGGCACGCCGTTCACCAAAATGGCGCCGGTAATCCAGCGTCTGTATGACCAGATGCTTGAGCCAAAATGGGTTATTTCCATGGGCGCATGTGCCAACTCCGGCGGTATGTACGATATTTACTCTGTCGTACAGGGCGTTGATAAATTCATCCCGGTGGACGTATACATCCCCGGCTGCCCGCCGCGTCCGGAAGCCTATATGCAGGCCCTGATGCTGTTGCAGGAATCCATTGGTAAAGAACGCCGCCCGCTGTCGTGGGTTGTTGGCGATCAAGGCGTGTATCGCGCCAATATGCAATCAGAGCGCGAGCGTAAACGCGGCGAACGTATTGCCGTCACGAATCTGCGTACACCTGACGAGATTTAATTTGCGCCTGTAGGTAATGGCAAACACTTCGCATTTTAATAATCAACTAACGCGGAGCCTTACCTGACAGTCACCACGGACCTTTTGCAATGGTGAACAATATGACTGACTTAACTGCGCAAGAAGCCACATGGCAGACCCGCGATCACCTTGATGATCCGGTCATTGGCGAGCTGCGCAACCGTTTTGGGCCGGATGCCTTTACCGTTCAGGCTACCCGCACCGGGGTACCCGTTGTTTGGGTGAAGCGCGAACAGTTACTGGAAGTAGGTGATTTCCTCAAGAAACTGCCAAAACCTTACGTCATGCTGTTTGATTTACACGGCATGGACGAACGTCTCCGTACGCACCGCGCGGGTTTGCCTGCCGCGGATTTTTCCGTTTTCTATCACCTGATTTCCATTGAACGCAATCGCGATATCATGCTCAAGGTGGCGTTATCTGAAAACGATCTGCGTGTACCGACTTTCACCAAACTTTTCCCGAACGCCAACTGGTATGAGCGCGAAACATGGGAAATGTTCGGTATTGATATCGAAGGCCACCCGCACCTGACGCGCATTATGATGCCGCAGACGTGGACAGGCCACCCGCTGCGTAAAGACTATCCGGCGCGTGCGACCGAATTCGATCCGTTTGAGCTGACAAAAGCGAAACAGGATCTGGAGATGGAAGCACTGAAATTCAAACCGGAAGACTGGGGCATGAAGCGTGGTACCGACAATGAGGACTTTATGTTCCTTAACCTCGGTCCGAACCACCCGTCTGCGCACGGTGCATTCCGTATTATCCTCCAGCTTGATGGCGAAGAGATTGTCGACTGCGTACCGGATATCGGTTACCACCACCGTGGTGCCGAGAAGATGGGCGAGCGTCAGTCCTGGCATAGCTACATCCCGTATACCGACCGTATTGAATACCTCGGCGGTTGCGTCAATGAAATGCCGTACGTACTGGCGGTGGAAAAACTGGCGGGTATTACCGTGCCGGACCGCGTGAATGTGATTCGCGTGATGCTCTCCGAGCTGTTCCGTATCAACAGCCACCTGCTGTACATCTCCACGTTCATTCAGGACGTGGGCGCGATGACCCCGGTCTTCTTCGCCTTTACCGATCGTCAGAAAATCTACGATCTGGTGGAAGCGATCACCGGTTTCCGTATGCATCCGGCCTGGTTCCGTATCGGCGGGGTGGCTCACGATCTGCCGCGTGGCTGGGATCGTCTGCTGCGCGAATTCCTCGACTGGATGCCGAAGCGTCTGGCCTCGTACGAGAAAGCCGCGCTGCGTAATACCATTTTGAAAGGTCGTTCTCAGGGTGTGGCTGCCTATGGCGCGAAAGAAGCGCTGGAGTGGGGCACCACGGGCGCAGGTCTGCGCGCCACCGGGATTGACTTCGACGTGCGTAAGGCGCGTCCGTACTCTGGCTATGAAAACTTCGACTTTGAAGTCCCGGTTGGCGGCGGTGTTTCCGACTGCTACACCCGCGTGATGCTGAAAGTGGAAGAGCTGCGTCAGAGTCTGCGCATCCTTGAGCAGTGCCTCAACAATATGCCGGAAGGCCCGTTCAAAGCGGATCACCCGCTGACCACGCCGCCGCCGAAAGAGCGCACGCTGCAACATATCGAAACCCTGATCACCCACTTCCTGCAGGTTTCCTGGGGCCCGGTCATGCCGGCGCAGGAGTCCTTCCAGATGATTGAAGCGACCAAGGGTATTAACAGTTACTACCTGACCAGTGATGGCAGCACCATGAGCTACCGTACTCGTGTACGTACGCCAAGCTTTGCGCACCTGCAGCAGATCCCGTCCGCCATCCGCGGCAGTCTGGTCTCTGACCTGATTGTGTATCTGGGTAGTATCGATTTTGTTATGTCAGATGTGGACCGCTAATTATGCACGAGAATCAATTACCAGAAACCGAGGCTTTTGAGCTGAGTGCGGCAGAGCGTGAAGCTATTGAGCACGAGATGCACCACTACGAAGATCCGCGTGCTGCGTCCATTGAAGCGCTGAAAATCGTTCAGAAACAGCGTGGTTGGGTGCCAGACGGCGCGATTTACGCCATCGCTGATGTGCTGGGTATCCCGGCGAGCGATGTGGAAGGGGTGGCGACATTCTATAGCCAGATCTTCCGCCAGCCGGTGGGCCGTCACGTTATCCGTTATTGCGACAGCGTGGTGTGCCATATCACCGGTTACCAGGGTATTCAGTCTGCGATTGAAAGCCACCTGAAGATCAAGCCGGGCCAGACCACCTTCGACGGTCGCTTTACGCTGCTGCCGACCTGCTGTCTGGGTAACTGCGATAAGGGGCCGAACATGATGATTGATGAGGATACTCATGCGCATCTGACCCCGGAAGGCATTCCCGAATTACTGGAGCGGTATAAATGAAAACCGTTAACCGTACTCCCGAAACGCATCCGCTGACCTGGCGTCTGCGTGATGACAAGCAGCCCGTGTGGCTGGATGAATATCAGAGCAAAAACGGCTATGCCGGTGCGCGTCGCGCGCTGACCGGTATGGCGCCGGATGACATCGTCAATGCGGTCAAAGACTCTGGTCTGAAAGGCCGTGGCGGCGCTGGCTTCTCCACAGGTCTGAAATGGAGCCTGATGCCGAAAGACGAATCCATGAACATCCGTTACCTGCTGTGTAACGCTGATGAAATGGAGCCGGGTACTTACAAAGACCGTTTACTGATGGAGCAACTGCCGCACCTTCTGGTGGAAGGCATGCTCATTTCCGCATTTGCGCTGAAAGCGTACCGTGGCTACATCTTCCTGCGCGGCGAATACATTGAAGCGGCGGTGCATCTGCGCCGTGCGATTGCCGAAGCGACTGAAGCGGGTCTGCTGGGGAAAAACATCCTCGGTTCTGGTTTCGATTTCGAACTGTTCGTGCACACCGGTGCCGGGCGTTATATCTGTGGTGAAGAGACCGCGCTGATTAACTCCCTCGAAGGTCGCCGCGCCAACCCGCGCTCCAAACCGCCATTCCCGGCGAGCTCCGGCGTGTGGGGTAAACCGACCTGCGTAAACAACGTCGAAACCCTGTGTAACGTCCCGGCAATCCTCGCTAACGGCGTTGAGTGGTACCAGAACATTTCGAAGAGCAAAGACGCTGGCACCAAACTGATGGGCTTCTCAGGTCGCGTGAAGAATCCGGGACTGTGGGAGCTGCCGTTTGGCACCACGGCTCGTGAAATCCTTGAGGATTACGCGGGCGGTATGCGTGATGGCCTGAAATTCAAAGCCTGGCAGCCGGGCGGGGCAGGGACTGACTTCCTGACCGAAGCGCACCTCGATCTGCCGATGGAATTCGAAAGCATCGGTAAAGCGGGCAGCCGTCTGGGTACGGCGCTGGCCATGGCGGTAGACCACGAAATTGGTATGGTTTCGCTGGTCCGTAATCTGGAAGAGTTTTTCGCCCGTGAATCCTGCGGCTGGTGTACGCCTTGCCGTGACGGTTTGCCGTGGAGCGTGAAAATTCTGCGCGCGTTAGAGCGCGGCGAAGGCCAGCCTGGGGATATCGAGACACTTGAGCAACTGTGTCGTTTCCTCGGGCCGGGTAAAACCTTCTGCGCGCATGCGCCAGGTGCGGTAGAGCCGCTGCAGAGCGCAATAAAATACTTCCGCGAAGAATTCGAGGCAGGCATTAAGCAACAGTTCAGCAATACCCAGGCTATTCATGGGATTCAGCCGAACCTGCTTAAAACGCGCTGGTGAGTTAAATTTCTAATTTGGAAGCACGCTAATGGCTACGATTCATGTAGACGGCAAAGAATACGAGGTTAACGGAGCGGACAACCTGCTACAGGCATGTCTCTCTATGGGCCTTGATATTCCTTATTTTTGCTGGCATCCGGCGCTGGGAAGCGTGGGTGCGTGCCGCCAGTGTGCGGTGAAGCAATATCAAAACGCGGAAGACACGCGTGGTCGCCTGGTCATGTCCTGTATGACCCCGGCATCCGATGGCACCTTTATTTCTATCGACGATGAAGAAGCGAAGCAGTTCCGTGAAAGCGTTGTAGAGTGGCTGATGACCAACCACCCGCACGACTGTCCGGTCTGTGAAGAGGGCGGCAACTGCCACCTGCAGGATATGACCGTGATGACGGGTCATAGCTTCCGTCGCTACCGTTTCACCAAACGTACGCACCGCAACCAGGACCTGGGGCCGTTCATCTCTCACGAAATGAACCGTTGCATCGCCTGCTATCGCTGCGTGCGTTACTACAAAGACTACGCAGACGGCGCGGATCTTGGCGTTTATGGCGCACACGACAACGTCTACTTTGGTCGCCCGGAAGACGGTACGCTTGAAAGCGAATTCTCCGGTAACCTGGTGGAAATCTGCCCGACTGGTGTCTTCACCGATAAAACCCACTCCGAGCGTTACAACCGTAAGTGGGACATGCAATTTGCACCGAGCATCTGCCAGCAGTGCTCGCTGGGCTGTAACACCAGCCCGGGTGAACGTTACGGTGAACTGCGTCGTATCGAAAACCGCTACAACGGTACCGTTAACCACTACTTCCTCTGCGACCGTGGTCGTTTCGGCTATGGCTATGTCAACCTGAAAGACCGTCCGCGTCAGCCGGTTCAGCGCCGTGGCAATGACCTGATCACCCTTAACGCCGAGCAGGCGATGCAGGGTGCGGCAGATATTCTGCGCCAGTCGAAGAAAGTGATCGGTATCGGCTCGCCGCGCGCCAGTGTCGAAAGCAACTTCGCGCTGCGTGAGTTGGTTGGAGCAGAAAACTTCTATACCGGCATCGCCAGCGGCGAGCAGGAACGTCTGCAATTAATGCTAAAAGTGCTGCGTGAGGGCGGTATTCGTACCCCGGCGCTGCGCGAAATTGAATCTTACGATGCGGTTCTGGTTCTGGGCGAAGACATTACCCAGACGGGCGCACGTGTCGCACTGGCGGTCCGTCAGGCCGTGAAAGGGAAAGCACGTGAGATGGCAGCGGCGCAGAAAGTGGCCGACTGGCAGATTGCGGCGATCCTCAATATTGGCCAGCGCGCTAAACACCCGTTGTTTGTCACCAACGTGGACGATACCCGTCTGGACGATATCGCCGCGTGGACCTACCGCGCACCGGTAGAAGATCAGGCCCGTTTAGGCTTCGCCATCGCTCATGCGCTGGATGACGCTTCTCCGGCGGTCGAGGGGTTAAGCAGCGACTTGCGTGGCAAGGTTGATGTTATCGTTCAGGCGCTGGCTGGCGCCAAAAAACCGCTGATCATCTCCGGTACCAACACTGGCAGCACGGCTGTGATTCAGGCCGCCGCAAACGTGGCGAAGGCGCTGAAAGGCCGCGGTGCCGATGTCGGCATCACCATGATTGCCCGTTCGACCAACAGCGTCGGTCTGGGTCTGATGGGTGGTGGTTCGCTGGATGACGCGTTAACCGAACTGGAAACCGGTGCCGCTGATGCGGTTATCGTGTTGGAAAACGATCTGCACCGTCACGCTGCGGCCAGTCGCGTAAATGCCGCGCTGGATAAAGCGCCGCTGGTGTTGGTTATTGACCATCAGCGCACGGCGATCATGGACCATGCGCATCTGGTGCTGTCTGCGGCGAGCTTCGCGGAAAGCGATGGTACGGTTATCAACAATGAAGGACGCGCGCAGCGCTTCTTCCAGGTGTATGACCCGGCCTACTACGACAGCAAAACGATTATGCTGGAAAGCTGGCGTTGGCTGCACTCCCTGCACAGCACCGTACAGAGCCGTGAAGTGGACTGGACGCAGCTTGACCATGTTATCGACGCTGTGGTTGAAAAAATGCCGCAGTTCGCCGGTATCAAAGACGCTGCACCGGATGCCAGCTTCCGTATCCGTGGTCAGAAACTGGCACGTGAACCGCACCGCTACAGTGGTCGTACGGCCATGCGCGCCAATATCAGCGTTCACGAACCGCGTCAGCCGCAGGATAAAGACACCATGTTCGCTTTCTCAATGGAAGGGAACAACCAGCCGTCCGCACCGCGTTCACAAATTCCGTTCGCATGGGCTCCGGGCTGGAACTCCCCGCAAGCATGGAACAAATTCCAGGCTGAGGTGGGCGGTTCACTGCGCCACGGCGATCCGGGCGTGCGGCTGATCGAAGCCTCGGCGACCGGTCTGGATTACTTCACTTCTGTTCCGGCAGGCTTTGAACCGCAGGACGGTCAGTGGCGTATTGCGCCTTACTACCATCTGTTCGGCAGTGATGAACTGTCTCAGCGTTCTCCGGTCTTCCAGAGCCGTATGCCTGAGCCGTATATCAAACTCAACCCGGCTGACGCCGCGAAGTTGGGTGTGAATGCGGGCGCGCATATTTCGTTCAGCTACGACGGTCAGACGTTAAGCCTGCCGCTGCAGCTTTCCGAAGGGCTGACGGCAGGGCAGGTTGGTTTGCCGATGGGCATGCCGGGCATTGCCCCGGTACTGGCCGGCGCACGTCTTGAAAATCTGCAGGAGGCGCAAGCATGAGTTGGTTAACACCGGATGTTATCGACATTCTGTTAGGTATCATCAAGGCTGTCGTGATCCTGCTGGTGGTTGTCACCTGCGGCGCGCTCATGAGTTTTGGCGAACGTCGTCTGCTGGGGCTGTTCCAGAACCGCTACGGACCGAACCGTGTAGGCTGGGGTGGTTCACTCCAGATCGTCGCGGACATGATCAAGATGTTCTTTAAAGAGGACTGGATCCCGAAATTCACTGACCGGGTTATCTTCACCCTCGCGCCGATGATCGCTTTTACCTCGCTGCTGCTGGCCTTCGCCATTGTCCCGGTGAGTCCTGGCTGGGTGGTAGCGGACCTGAACATCGGGATTTTGTTCTTCCTGATGATGGCAGGTCTTGCGGTCTATGCGGTGCTGTTCGCTGGCTGGTCGAGTAACAACAAATACTCCCTGCTCGGCGCGATGCGTGCTTCTGCGCAGACGCTGAGCTACGAAGTCTTTCTCGGGCTTTCGCTGATGGGCGTGGTGGCACAGGCCGGTTCATTCAACATGACCGACATCGTCAATAACCAGGCTGATATCTGGAACGTTATCCCGCAGTTCTTCGGTTTTATTACCTTCGCTATCGCGGGCGTGGCGGTGTGTCACCGTCACCCGTTTGACCAGCCGGAAGCCGAGCAGGAACTGGCCGATGGTTACCACATTGAATATTCCGGTATGAAGTTCGGTCTGTTCTTTGTGGGGGAATACATCGGTATCGTGACCATCTCTGCACTGATGGTGACGTTATTCTTCGGTGGCTGGCATGGCCCGTTCTTACCGCCATTCATCTGGTTCGCGATTAAAACCGCGTTCTTTATGATGATGTTCATTTTGATTCGCGCAGCGTTACCCCGTCCGCGTTATGACCAGGTAATGTCCTTCGGCTGGAAAGTATGTCTGCCGCTGACGCTTCTCAATCTGTTGGGTACGGCGGCTGTCATTCTCTGGCAAGCGCAATAAGGGGTGAAAAGACCATGACTTTAAAAGAATTACTCGTGGGCTTCGGCACCCAGGTGCGTAGTATCTGGATGATCGGCCTGCATGCGTTTGCGAAACGCGAAACTCGGATGTACCCGGAAGAGCCGGTATATTTGCCGCCGCGCTACCGTGGACGCATCGTCCTGACGCGTGACCCGGACGGCGCCGAGCGCTGTGTTGCCTGTAACCTGTGTGCGGTAGCGTGCCCGGTAGGCTGTATCTCTTTGCAAAAAGCAGAGACGGTAGATGGCCGTTGGTATCCGGAGTTTTTCCGCATTAACTTCTCGCGCTGCATTTTCTGCGGTCTGTGTGAAGAGGCGTGCCCAACCACTGCAATCCAACTAACCCCGGACTTCGAACTGGGTGAGTACAAGCGCCAGGACCTGGTGTACGAAAAAGAGGATCTGCTGATCTCCGGTCCGGGTAAATATCCGGAATATAACTTCTACCGGATGGCAGGTATGGCAATCGACGGAAAAGATAAGGGCGAGGCGCAGAACGAAGCCAAACCTATCGACGTCAAGAGCCTGTTACCGTAAGGAGAGGGGCAATGGAGTTCGCTTTTTATATCTGTGGCCTGGTAGCCATCCTCGCGACACTACGGGTTATTACCCATACTAATCCGGTACATGCGTTGCTGTACCTGATTGTGTCGCTGCTGGCGATTGCAGGTGTCTTCTTCTCGCTTGGCGCCTATTTTGCCGGTGCGCTGGAAATCATCGTTTACGCGGGCGCGATTATGGTGCTGTTCGTGTTTGTGGTGATGATGCTCAATCTGGGCGGCAGCGAAATCGAACAGGAGCGTCAGTGGCTGCGACCGCAAGTGTGGGTTGGCCCGGCACTGTTGTCTGCTGTGCTGCTGGGCGTGATGATTTACGCCATTACTGGCGTTAACGATCAGGGTATTGATGGTACGCCGATCAGCGCCAAAGCGGTGGGTAAGGACCTGTTCGGTGCATATGTGCTGGCGGTTGAACTGGCTTCTATGCTGCTGCTGGCAGGCCTGGTGGTCGCCTTCCATGTCGGTCGTGAAGACCGTATGGGCGAAGTGCTGAGCAATCGGGCGGACGATCGCGCGAAAAGAAAAACGGAGGAGCGCGCATGATCCCTTTACAACATGGACTGATCCTCGCGGCGATATTATTCGTGCTGGGCTTAACTGGTCTGGTGATTCGTCGCAACCTGCTGTTTATGCTGATCGGGCTTGAGATCATGATCAATGCCGCCGCGCTGGCTTTTGTGGTGGCAGGCAGCTACTGGGGGCAGACCGACGGTCAGATAATGTACATCCTCGCCATTAGCCTCGCGGCTGCGGAAGCGAGTATTGGCCTGGCGTTGCTGCTGCAACTCCATCGTCGCCGTCAGAATCTGAATATCGATTCAGTAAGTGAGATGCGTGGATGAACATGCTCGCCTTAACCATTATTTTTCCTCTGATTGGCTTTTTGCTGCTCTCTTTTTCACGTGGGCGCTGGTCGGAAAATCTGTCTGCCACCGTGGGTATCGGCTCTATCGGTTTATCTGCACTGGTAACGGCGATTGTCGGACTGGATTTCATCAATAACGGTCATCAGGGTTTTACCCAACCACTGTGGACGTGGATGTCTGTTGGCAACTTCAACATCAGCTTTAGTCTGGTGCTGGATGGTCTGTCGCTGACCATGCTCTCTGTGGTGACCGGCGTTGGCTTCCTGATCCATATGTTCGCCTCCTGGTATATGCGCGGCGAAGAGGGTTACTCCCGCTTCTTCGCCTATACCAACCTGTTTATCGCCAGCATGGTGATTCTGGTACTGGCGGATAACCTGCTGTTGATGTACCTCGGCTGGGAAGGCGTGGGCCTCTGTTCTTATCTGCTGATCGGCTTCTACTACACCGATCCGAAGAATGGCGCAGCCGCAATGAAAGCGTTTGTCGTAACCCGCGTGGGTGACGTCTTCCTCGCCTTTGCGCTGTTCATTCTTTATAACGAACTGGGCACCCTGAACTTCCGCGAAATGGTTGAACTGGCACCGCAGCATTTCGCCAACGGCAGCACCATGCTGCAGTGGGCGACACTGATGCTGCTGGGTGGTGCGGTCGGTAAATCTGCACAGCTTCCGTTGCAAACGTGGCTGGCTGATGCGATGGCAGGCCCGACGCCTGTCTCCGCGCTGATCCACGCCGCAACGATGGTGACCGCGGGTGTCTACCTGATTGCGCGTACGCATGGCCTGTTCCTGTTAACGCCGGAAATTCTGCATCTGGTGGGGATTGTCGGGGCAGTAACCCTGTTGCTGGCGGGTTTTGCCGCGCTGGTACAGACCGACATCAAACGTGTTCTCGCCTACTCCACCATGAGCCAGATTGGCTATATGTTCCTGGCGCTGGGCGTGCAGGCGTGGGATGCGGCGATTTTCCATCTGATGACGCACGCGTTCTTTAAAGCGCTGCTGTTCCTCTCGTCCGGTTCGGTGATTATGGCCTGCCATCACGAGCAGAACATCTTCAAAATGGGCGGTCTGCGTAAGTCTATTCCGCTGGTTTATGCCTGCTTCCTTGTGGGGGGTGCGGCGCTGTCAGCATTGCCGATGGTGACTGCGGGCTTCTTTAGTAAGGACGAAATTCTTGCGGGTGCCGTGGCTAACGGTCATATCAACCTGATGGTAGCGGGCCTGGTCGGCGCGTTTATGACCTCGCTGTATACGTTCCGTATGATTTTCATCGTCTTCCATGGCAAAGAACAAATTCATGCACATGCAGGGAAGGGGATTACCCATCATCTGCCGCTGATTGTACTGCTGGTATTGTCCACGTTTGTCGGCGCAATGATTGTTCCGCCGCTGCATGGCGTACTGCCGGAAACCACCGAGCTTGAACACGGTAGCGTGGTCATGCTGGAAGTGGCTTCGGGTGTTGTGGCTATCGTCGGGATCCTGCTGGCTGCCTGGCTGTGGCTGGGTAAACGTACCCTGGTGGCATCGATTGCCAACAGCGCACCGGGCCGTCTGCTGGGTACCTGGTGGTACAACGCGTGGGGCTTTGACTGGCTGTACGATCGCGTCTTCGTCAAACCATTCCTCGGTGTGGCATGGCTGTTGAAACGCGATCCACTGAATGCACTGATGAACATTCCGGCGATTCTGTCCCGCTTTGCAGGCAAAGGTCTGCTGCTAAGTGAGAACGGCTATCTGCGCTGGTATGTGGCGTCGATGAGCATCGGTGCAGTGGTGATTCTGGCGTTGCTGATGGTATTGCATTGAGTTTGATTTGAGGTGCGGTTTTACCCGGTGACGCTGCGCTTACCGGGCCTACGAGACCGTAGGTCGGCTAAGCGTTAGCGCCACCCGGCACAAGAAACAGCACCCAATCGTGAATGTTGTCGAATTCGTTGAAAATCGGTCCCTTAGGGACTTTAACAAGGAATAAAAATCGCCATGTTATTACCCTGGCTAATATTAATTCCCTTCATCGGTGGTTTCCTGTGCTGGCAGACCGAACGCTTTGGCGTCCGTGTTCCGCGCTGGATCGCACTGGTCACCATGGGACTGACGCTGGCGCTTGGCCTGCAACTCTGGTTGCAGGGCGGCTATTCACTGACGCAATCCGCTGGCATTCCGCAGTGGCAATCGGAGTTCTTACTCCCCTGGATCCCGCGTTTTGGCATCAATATCCATCTGGCACTGGACGGCCTGTCCCTGCTGATGGTGGTGCTGACCGGTTTTCTCGGCGTACTGGCGGTACTCTGCTCCTGGCGTGAAATCGAAAAATATCAGGGCTTTTTCCACCTGAACCTGATGTGGATCCTGGGCGGCGTTATCGGCGTGTTCCTGGCCATCGACATGTTCCTGTTCTTCTTCTTCTGGGAAATGATGCTGGTGCCGATGTACTTCCTGATAGCACTCTGGGGCCACAAAGCCTCCGACGGGAAGACTCGTATCACCGCCGCGACCAAATTCTTCATCTATACCCAGGCAAGTGGTCTGGTGATGTTGATTGCGATTCTGGCGCTGGTGCTGGTGCATCATAACGCGACGGGCGTCTGGACCTTCGATTATCAGGATCTCCTGAAAACCCCGATGTCGCACGGTGTTGAATACCTGCTGATGCTGGGCTTCTTTATCGCGTTTGCGGTGAAAATGCCGGTGGTTCCGTTGCATGGCTGGCTGCCGGATGCGCACTCCCAGGCACCGACGGCGGGTTCCGTTGACCTGGCGGGCATCTTGCTGAAAACGGCGGCCTACGGTCTGCTGCGCTTCGCACTGCCGCTGTTCCCGAACGCCTCTGCTGAGTTTGCGCCGATTGCTATGTGGCTGGGCGTTATCGGTATCTTCTACGGTGCGTGGATGGCCTTCACGCAGTACGATATCAAGCGTCTGATCGCCTATACCTCCGTGTCCCACATGGGCTTCGTGCTGATTGCCATCTACACCGGCAGCCAACTGGCCTATCAGGGGGCGGTAATCCAGATGATTGCCCACGGTCTTTCCGCCGCCGGTCTTTTCATCCTCTGTGGTCAGTTGTACGAACGCCTGCATACCCGTGATATGCGCATGATGGGCGGTTTGTGGGGCAAAATTAAATGGCTGCCTGCGCTGTCGATGTTCTTTGCAGTTGCCACGCTGGGTATGCCAGGCACCGGTAACTTCGTTGGCGAATTTATGATTTTGTTCGGTAGCTACCAGGTCGTTCCGGTAATTACCGTTATTTCGACCTTCGGTCTGGTGTTTGCGTCTGTTTATTCACTGGCGATGCTGCATCGCGCTTACTTCGGTAAAGCAAAAAGCGAGCTGGCCAGTCAAACGTTACCAGGGATGTCACTGCGCGAGCTGCTGATGATTCTGTCGCTGGTTGTACTTCTGGTACTGCTTGGCTTCTATCCGCAGCCGATTCTGGATACCTCGCATTCCGCGATGAGTAATATCCAGCAGTGGTTTGTTAATTCTGTTTCTACTACAAGGCCGTAAAGCGCTTATGACTTTAACCACACAACACCTGATTGCGCTGCTGCCGCTGCTGATCGTCGGCTTGACGGTGGTGGTTGTGATGCTCTCCATTGCGTGGCGACGCAACCATTTCTTCAATGCCACGCTATCGGTTATTGGTCTGAACGTCGCTCTGCTGTCGCTCTGGTTTGTTGGCCAGGCGGGCGCAATGGACGTGACGCCATTGATGCGCGTAGACGGTTACGCCATGCTGTATACCGGCCTGGTGCTACTGGCGAGCCTCGCAACCTGTACGTTTGCCTATCCCTGGCTTGAAGGCTACAACGACAATAAAGAAGAGTTCTACCTGCTGGTGTTGATCGCCGCGCTGGGCGGAATTCTGCTGGCGAACGCCAACCATATGGCGGCCCTGTTCCTCGGTATCGAGCTTATCTCTTTACCGCTGTTCGGGCTGATTGGTTACGCTTTCCGTCAAAAACGTTCGCTGGAAGCCAGTATCAAGTACACCATTCTGTCTGCCGCAGCCTCTTCTTTCCTGCTGTTCGGTATGGCGCTGGTTTACGCACAGTCCGGCAATCTGTCGTTTGTTGCGCTGGGCAAGAGCATCGCCGGGGACGTACTGCATGAACCGCTGCTGTTAACCGGTCTGGGTCTGATGATTGTTGGCCTTGGCTTTAAACTCTCTCTGGTTCCGTTCCATCTGTGGACGCCGGACGTTTATCAGGGTGCGCCAGCGCCGGTTTCAACCTTCCTGGCAACGGCGAGCAAGATTGCTATCTTTGGCGTCGTGATGCGTCTGTTCCTGTACGCACCGGTAGGCCAAAGTGAAGCCATCCGCGTCGTACTGGGGATTATCGCCTTTGTTTCCATCATCTTCGGTAACCTGATGGCGCTGAGCCAGACCAACATTAAACGTCTGCTTGGTTACTCTTCCATTTCCCATCTGGGTTATCTGCTGGTAGCGCTCATTGCGCTGCAAAGCGGTGAAATGTCGATGGAAACGGTAGGTGTCTACCTGGCGGGTTATCTGTTCAGCAGCCTTGGCGCGTTCGGCGTGGTGAGCCTGATGTCCAGCCCGTATCGTGGCCCGGACGCGGAATCCCTGTTCTCTTATCGCGGCCTGTTCTGGCACCGTCCAATTCTGTCGGCGGTAATGACGGTGATGATGCTGTCGCTGGCGGGTATTCCAATGACACTGGGCTTTATCGGTAAGTTCTACGTGCTGGCAGTGGGCGTACAGGCACACCTGTGGTGGCTGACGGCGGCCGTGGTTCTGGGCTCTGCCATCGGTCTCTACTACTACCTGCGCGTCGCGGTAAGTCTCTATCTGAGTGCGCCGCAACAGCTTAACCGTGATGCGCCGAGTAACTGGCAGTATAGCGCCGGTGGTGTTGTGGTACTGATCTCTGCACTGCTGGTGCTGCTGCTCGGTATCTATCCGCAGCCGCTGATTTCGCTGGTACAACTGGCGAAACCGCTGATGTAATGCCTTTCAGATAATAAAAAACCGCCGATATCGGCGGTTTTTTTATATCTGAAAAAACGTTGTGAATTTATTTTGCCAGCAGTGGCCTGGACATGATTTTTTGTCCACTGACCAGAGGCCCGGTGATATGGCTGGCTGAACGTTCAAGCACTTCCTGAATGACCGACGACAGTTCGTTAATCTCAAACTTCGCCACATAACCATCGGCCTGCACTTTACGCACGTGGTCTTCGTTGGCGCTACCGGATAGCGAGGAGTGAATCACTACCGGAATATGCTTAAGACGTGGGTCGCTCTTGATAAGACGGGTCAGGGTGAAACCGTCCATTTCTGGCATTTCCAGGTCCGTCAGAACCATTGAAATCTTATCGCTGATAGGGACGCCTTCGGCATCGGCCTGCTGGCTGAGCACCTGAATACGCTCCCAGGCATCTTTACCTGTAATGTGCATCGTGTTGGGGATCTGCATCGCCTGCAGACCTTTATCCAGCATTGCGCGCGCCACTTTCGAATCTTCTGCCACAATCGCGACGGCACCGGGTTTGATGTTGAATTTCTTATCCGGAAGATGGTTGCCGTGCAGGTCGTGATCCGCGGGCGAAATATCATAGAGAATCTGCTCAACATCCAGCACCATCGCCAGATTGTTGCTGTCTTTGTCTTCGTCCAGACAGGCAATACTGGTGATGTACTGACCGTTGATGGCCTTCTCTGCCGTATGAACCTGTTTCCAGTCCAGACGAATAATGTTCTCTACCGACTCCACCGCAAACGCCTGTACGCTGCGGGCATATTCAGTAATTAACAAAATATTGAGACCAGTCTCAGGCTTACAGCCAGCAACGGCGGAGAGATCAATCACCGGGATCACCTGATCGCGAATGTTCACCATCCCCATTAACGGCGGTTTCATCCCGGCAGGACGGGTAAACGTTGGCATCGGAACGATTTCGCGCAATTTAAAAACGTTAATGCCGAAAAGTTCTGATTTCTCGTTTTTCATCGAGGCACCAAGACGAAACAGCAACAGCTCAAAACGGTTAGACAGGGTGAGATTCGCCCTGTCATCAATATCTTTCTGGAAATTATCCATGGTGCCCTCAATGTGAAATACCTGCGGTAAGACTGTTATCGGCACCTTGCGGAAAAAGTAGAGTGCGCAATATCACATCACAGCGCAATGGTATAAAAATCTTTTGCGAGGGTGGTTTGTACAAATATTGTCCGGCATTCGTGAAGTAACTGCTGGCTTCCTTCGGCGTCATAGCGGGAACTGAGGTGAGTAATGACGAGCCTGCCCACGCCTGCGTCCCGCGCCAGTTGCGCCGCCTGATACGTTGAGCTGTGTCCACGGCTGTTCGCTTTTTCCTCCATGGCATGCTCCAGCGTGGCCTCATGTACCATCATGTCGACACCCTGCGCCAATTGCAGCGCGGCAGGGCACGGGGCGGTATCACCGAAAATGGCCAGTTTTTTCCCCGGTGTTGCCGGGGCGAGGAAATCCTCACCGCGAATAATGCGGCCATCTGCCAGCGTCACCGCTTCGCCGTTTTTGAGATGCTGGAAAAGCGGGCCGGGCGGTACGCCCTGTGCTATCAATGCCTGGGCATCCAGGGCGCCTGGTTTGTCATGCTCTTCAATACGATAGCCATAACACTCCACCGGATGGTTCAGCGCGAAAGCGGTGACACGGCGTAAACCATCATCCACAACCAGACCCTCGCTAACCTCTTCAATCGTCAGCGGATAGTCGGTCCACGACCCGCTCAGACGCAGGCTGGTCTCCACGAATTCGCGAATCCCTTTCGGTCCATAAATCGTCAGCGGCTGCGCATTGCCCGCCATTGAACGGCTGCAGAGCAGCCCTGGCAGGCCAAAAAGGTGGTCACCATGCAGGTGAGTGATAAAAATACGATCCAGCTTACCGGGATTAAAGGACGTGCGCAGCAGTTGATGCTGTGTCCCTTCGCCGCAGTCAAATAACCACAGGCCAGCCTGCGTTGGGTGCTGCAAATTGAGCAATATCGCGGTCACATTACGCGAGCGGGTTGGCACGCCCGCAGAGGTGCCAAGAAAAATCAGTTCCACAATGCATTACGCCCTTTGCGTTAATGGCAAAGCATTTAGTATAACGAGGTCACACCAAATAAGGAGCACATCATGATTCGCTGGCAGGACCTCCACCACTCTGAATTGACCGTCGCTGATCTTTACGCCCTGCTTAAGCTGCGCTGTGAAGTCTTTATTGTTGAACAAACCTGCCCGTACCTTGATGTCGATGGCGATGACCTGGTTGGTCAAAACCGTCATCTGCTCGGCTGGAAGGAAAATCAGCTGGTGGCGTATGCGAGGATTCTGAAAAGTGAAGACGATCTGGAGCCTGTAGTGATAGGTCGGGTGATTGTCAGTGAGCAGGTTCGCGGTGAAAAATTGGGTTACCAACTGATGGAACGTGCGGTAGCTTCCTGCCAGCAACACTGGCCGCAGCACGCGCTGTATCTGGGGGCGCAGGCCCATCTGCAGCATTTTTATGCCCGCTTTGGTTTTGTTCCGGTGACTGATGTTTATGACGAAGATGGCATTTTACACATCGGTATGGCGCGGGAAGTGCGCCAGGCGTAACCGTCAGTGATTGTCTATAGTTAGCGGACAGGTACATAACATGGAGAAAACCGATGTCTAATCAATTTTATGATTCACGTATCGATGATGACCTGGCCCTGCTGAGCGAGACGCTGGAAGAAGTGTTACGTTCCTCAGGCGACCCTGCTGACCAGAAGTATATTGAGCTTAAAGCACGCGCAGAACAGGCTCTGCATGACGTGAAAAACCGCGTCAGTAGCGCGTCTGATACCTATTACTATAGGGCGAAAAAAGCGGTTTACCGCGCGGATGATTATGTGCACGAAAACCCCTGGCACGGTATTGGCGTAGGTGCCTCTGTCGGTCTTGTCCTGGGCTTGCTGCTGGCCCGTCGTTAATAAAAATCCCCTCCCTCAACGGGGGTACTGCTAATTTTCGCAGTCACCCCGTATACTAAGCGTTTTTGAGCGGGAGGGGATTGCGTGCTTTCGATTTCAGTTGCGCTGGAGCAGTTATGCGAGAAGTTATCCGGCATTGATGCCAACTCACCTGGATTCTACGTTTTCGACGTTGCCTTTGCCCTCAATGACGCTTTCGACCCACTGACTTTTTTAGCCAGCCAGCCCTGTTTCCCCCAATTCTACTGGCAGCAACGTAGCGGTGAAGATGAAGCCGCTGCGCTGGGGCAGGTGCTGCGTTTTCCTTCACTGGCAGAAGCCCGGCATTTCCTCAACGATAATCCCGAACATGACTTGCGTATCTGGGGGCTGAATGCGTTTGACCCTCAACAAGGCGAGCTGTTCCTGCCGCGTCTCGAATGGCGTCGGGAAGGAGGGCGGGCATCCTTACGCCTTATTGTCTTAAATGGCAACGCGCAACAAAACGATGTCGCGCAGGCCCGGTCATTTATTGATGCCCTGGTACGGGCGAAATCGCTGCCAGATGTGCAGATGGAATTGGTCTCGCAGCATCACTTTCCGCAACAATCGGGCTGGGAAGCGCTGGTCACGCAGGCCACGCAGGCGATTACCCGCGGCGAGATGGATAAAGTCGTACTCGCGCGTGCCACGGATTACCATTTCTCCCAACCGGTTAATGCTGCTGCAGTTATGGCGGCGAGCCGTCGTCTTAACCACCATTGCTTTCATTTTTTTATCGCATTCGATCCCCACAATGCGTTTCTGGGGTCATCTCCCGAGCGCCTGTGGCGCAGAAGGGGAACCTCATTGCGTACCGAAGCGCTGGCCGGTACCGTCGCCAATGATACAGACGATACCCGGGCTACTGAGCTTGGCGACTGGTTAATGAATGACGATAAAAACCAGCGCGAGAATATGCTGGTCGTTGAAGATATTTGTCAGAGATTACGGCATGCAACCTCTACGCTGGATGTATTGCCACCGCAAATTGTTCGACTGCGTAAAGTGCAGCATTTGCGACGTTGTATCTGGACCGAGATGCATCATAACGATGATGCACAGTGCTTAACGTTGCTCCAGCCAACGGCGGCGGTAGCCGGGCTCCCCCGCTTGGCGGCGCGTGCGTTTATTACCCAGCATGAACCCTTTGAGCGTGAGTGGTATGCCGGTTCGGCAGGCTATTTGTCACTTAAACAAAGCGAGTTCTGCGTTGCATTACGTTGTGCAAAAATCAGTGGTACAACCGTACGTTTATACGCGGGAGCCGGGATCGTGGCGGGTTCCGACCCGACAATGGAATGGCAGGAAATCGAAAATAAAGCAGCGGGATTGCGTTCGCTCTTGATAATGAAACACGTATAACCGACCCATATCAAAAATCTATTTTTTTCGATTCTTTATACTAAGCCACAATATTGATACTGGACAAACTTATGTCAGTGAGTGCTTTTAACCGACGCTGGGCGGCGGTGATCCTTGAAGCTTTAACGCGCCACGGCGTGCGACATATTTGTATCGCACCGGGGTCCCGTTCCACGCCGCTGACGCTGGCGGCGGCAGAAAATTCGTCCTTTATCCATCACACGCACTTTGATGAACGCGGTTTGGGGCATCTTGCGCTCGGTCTGGCAAAAGCAAGCGGCACTCCGGTCGCGGTGATTGTCACCTCCGGTACCGCTGTGGCGAATTTATACCCGGCGCTGATCGAAGCCAGCCTCACCGGGGAAAAATTGATTTTTCTCACCGCTGACAGGCCGCCTGAACTTATTGATTGCGGGGCCAACCAGGCAATACGCCAGCCGGGGATCTTTGCATCGCACCCGGCGCAATCACTGGCGCTGCCGCGTCCATCACAGGACATCCCCGCCCGCTGGTTGCTCTCTGCTATCGATCATCTAATGGCGTCCGCGCAGACGGGGCCAGTGCACATCAACTGCCCGTTTGCCGAACCGCTATACGGTGAAATGGATGATACGGGGCTTGCCTGGCAGCAGGCGCCCGGCGACTGGTGGCAGGACGACAAACCCTGGCTGCGTGAAGATTTGCATAGCGGCAGCGCGAAACAACGCGACTGGTTTTTCTGGCGGCAGAAACGCGGCGTGGTTGTGGCGGGTCGAATGAGCGCGTCGGAAGGCAAGCTGGTTGCCGCATGGGCGAAAATGCTCGGTTGGCCGCTTATTGGCGATGTCCTCTCACAAACCGGGCAGCCGCTGCCGTGCGCCGACCTGTGGCTGGGCAATGCTCGCGCGGTGAGTGAACTGCAAACGGCACAAATTGTTGTTCAACTGGGTAGCAGTCTGACCGGTAAGCGGTTGCTCCAGTGGCAGGCGACCTGCGAGCCGCAGGAGTACTGGCTGGTAGATTCCGTTGCCGGGCGGCTTGATCCTTCACATCACCGTGGCCGCCGTCTGGTTTCCGGTGTTGCCGAGTGGCTGGAACTGCACCCGGCGGAATCACGCGCGCCCTGGTGTACTGACATTCCACAATTATCCGCTCAGGCGTGGCAGGCGGTTGCCAGCCAACGCGAAACCTTTGGCGAAGCGCAACTGGCGCATCGACTGGCGAAGTATCTGCCGGATCAAGGGCAACTGTTCCTCGGCAATAGCCTGGTGGTCCGCCTGGTGGATGCGCTGGGGCAGTTACCTGTCGGTTACCCGGTTTACAGCAACCGTGGTGCGAGCGGTATCGATGGCCTGATTTCTACTGCCGCAGGTGTACAGCGCGGCACGGCGCGGCCTACGCTTGCAATCGTCGGTGACCTGTCTGCCTTGTACGATCTGAATGCACTGGCATTACTGCGCCAGGCTTCTGCCCCGCTGGTGCTGATTGTGGTCAATAACAACGGCGGGCAGATCTTCTCGCTGTTGCCGACGCCGCAAAGCGAGCGCGAACAGTTTTATTTAATGCCGCAGCATGTCCATTTTGAGCATGCGGCGGCGATGTTTGGCCTGAAATATCATCATCCCCAAAACTGGGATGAGCTTGAACAAGCGCTGGCGGGAGCATGGAGTAAAGCGGGGGCAACGCTGATTGAGCTGGTGGTGAAAGACACTGACGGCGCGCATACGCTGCAACAGTTGCTCGCGCAGGTAAGTCAGTTGTGATCCTGCATGCGCGGGCTATGCCGGGAGAGCCGCAAAAGCCGTGGCTAATTTTTCTGCACGGTTTTTCGGGTGACAGCCGCGAATGGTTGCCCGTCGGCGAACGCTTTACGGCCTGTTCACGCCTCTATATTGACCTGCCGGGCCACGGAGGTTCGGCGGAGAGTATGGTTACATCCTTCGAGCAGCTTAACGATGCGCTGTGCGACACGCTTTGTAGTTACAACATACTAAGTTACTGGTTGATAGGGTACTCGCTGGGCGGACGGGTGGCGATGCACTTTGCCTGCTCTCAGCCGAAGGGGCTATTGGGTGTGATAGTTGAAGGAGGGCACCCTGGCCTGACGGATGCGACTGCACGGCAGGAGCGCCTGATATCAGATAGACAATGGGCGCAGCGATTTCGTGCGCAACCGCTTGTCGGCGTTTTTAACGACTGGTATCAACAGCAGGTGTTTGCGTCGTTGAGTGACGAGCAACGGCAACGTCTGGTGGCGTTACGCAGCCAGAACAACGGCCCGGCGCTGGCCGCTATGCTGGAGGCGACTTCGCTCGCTGTACAACCGGATTTACGCGCTGCGCTGCGTAACGCGCCTTTTCCATTTCATTATTTATGTGGTGAGTTTGACAGTAAATTTCGCACGCTGGCGGCTGATGTCAGCGCGAACTGTCATGTCATTGTTGGCGCCGGGCATAACGCGCATCGGGAACGCCCCGATAGTGTGGCTAACTGTCTGGCGCAAATTCTGCGTCTCGATATAAAGGGCATATTATGATCTATCCCGATGAAACCATGCTGTACGCACCGATTGAATGGCAAGACTGCTCTGAAGGCTATACCGATATTCGGTATCACAAATCGGTGGATGGTATTGCCAAAATTACCATCAACCGCCCTCAGGTGCGCAACGCATTTCGTCCTTTGACCGTCAAAGAGATGATTCAGGCGCTGGCTGATGCGCGCTATGACGATAACATCGGCGTGATCATTCTGACCGGTGAAGGCGAAAAGGCGTTCTGTTCGGGTGGCGATCAGAAAGTCCGTGGCGATTACGGTGGATACCAGGATGACTCCGGCGTGCACCATCTGAACGTACTGGACTTCCAGCGCCAGATCCGTACCTGCCCGAAACCGGTGGTTGCGGCCGTTGCGGGTTACTCCATTGGCGGCGGTCACGTGCTGCACATGATGTGCGATCTCACGATCGCGGCGGAAAACGCTATCTTCGGCCAGACCGGCCCGAAAGTGGGCTCCTTTGATGGCGGCTGGGGGGCATCCTATATGGCGCGTATCGTTGGTCAGAAAAAAGCGCGCGAAATCTGGTTCCTGTGCCGTCAGTACAATGCAAAAGAAGCGCTGGATATGGGGTTGGTAAACACGGTGGTGCCGATTGCTGAGCTTGAGAGAGAGACCGTACGCTGGTGCCGTGAAATGTTGCAGAACAGCCCGATGGCGCTGCGTTGCCTGAAAGCGGCACTCAACGCCGACTGTGATGGTCAGGCAGGTCTGCAGGAGCTGGCGGGTAACGCCACTATGCTGTTCTACATGACCGAAGAAGGTCAGGAAGGCCGCAACGCGTTTAACGAAAAACGCCAGCCGGACTTCAGCAAATTTAAACGGAATCCGTAATGCGCAGCGCGCAGGTTTACCGCTGGCAGATACCGATGGATGCGGGCGTCGTGCTGCGTGATCGGCGGCTGAAAACCCGTGACGGGCTGTTTATTCATTTGCGGGATGACGCGCAGGAAGGCTGGGGCGAGATTTCGCCTTTGCCGGGATTTAGCGTGGAGTCTCTTGAGGAAGCGACAGCCGCCGTCTGTGCCTGGGCGCAAGGGTGGCGAGCGGGGGATTGCGGCGTGTTGCCGGGGTTGCCGTCGGTTGACTTTGGTATCAGTTGTGCGCTGGCGGAACTGCGCGGCACGTTGCCAGCGGCGGCGGACTACCGTGCCGCGACGCTGTGCACGGGTGACCCGGATGAACTTTTTGCCGCACTGGCTGTTATGCCGGGCGAAAAAGTGGCGAAAATGAAAGTGGGCCTGTATGAAGCGGTGCGCGATGGTATGGTGGCTAACTTGCTGCTGGAGGCGATGCCTGACTTGCGCCTGCGTCTGGACGCTAACCGCGCCTGGACGCCGCTCAAAGCGCAGCAATTCGCAAAATATGTGGATCCGCAATACCGCGATCGCATTGCTTTTCTGGAAGAGCCCTGTAAAACCCGTGATGATTCGCGCGCCTTTGCCCGTGAAACGGGCATAGCGATAGCCTGGGATGAAAGTTTGCGCGATGCCGATTTTACCTTTGAGCGTGAAGAGGGCGTGCGTGCGGTGGTGATTAAGCCCACCTTAACCGGAAGCCTTGAGAAGGTTCAGGGGCAGGTGAAAGCAGCCACACAACTGGGTATGACAGCGGTTATCAGTTCATCAATCGAGTCCAGCCTTGGTCTGACTCAACTGGCGCGTATTGCCGCATGGCTCACCCCTGACACCATCCCGGGTCTCGATACGTTAAACCTGATGCAGGCTCAGCTTGTGCGCCGCTGGCCGGATAGCCCATTACCCTGCCATAGCGTTGAGATGCTGGAACCACTGCTATGACGTTCAATACCTGGCCCTGGCATGACTGGCGTGAAGTGCGTAGCGATGAGCCCGCAATTCGCTTGCAGGATGAGACTTTAAGCTGGCGCGACCTGTGTGTGCGCGTTGATGCGCTGGCCGCCGGTTTTGCCCGCCAGGGGGTGAGCGAGGGCGATGGTGTGATGCTACGTGGGCGAAACCAACCTCAGGTATTGTTAGCGTGGCTGGCGTTACTGCAATGTGGCGCGCGTGTATTGCCGGTCAATCCCCAATTACCCTCGCTGTTGCTGGAGGCATTGCTGCCAACCCTGACGCTGCGTTTTGCGGTTAATCTGGCTGATAGCAATACCTTTGTCGGCCTGACGTCTCTTGAACTGCGATCTGTTGACCAATCTTATGCTATTGACTGGCAGCCACAACGGCTGGCGTCGATGACCCTGACTTCGGGTTCAACAGGTTTACCTAAGGCGGCGGTGCACACCTGCGCGGCACACCTCGCCAGCGCACAAGGGGTACTGGCGATGATTCCTTTCGCGCCAGAAGATGACTGGTTGTTGTCGCTGCCGCTCTATCACGTTTCAGGGCAGGGAATTCTGTGGCGCTGGTTACTGGCAGGCGCGCGCTTAACCGTCTCTGAGAACGGTCTGGCAGAGGCTTTGCAGGGGTGTACTCATGCGTCGCTGGTGCCAACGCAACTGTGGCGCTTGCTGAATGATGCGGTGGAGGTCTCTCTTAAAGCCGTTTTGCTGGGCGGCGCGGCGATCCCTGTCGAACTAACCGAACATGCGCGTGAGCGCGGGATTCGTACCTGGTGTGGCTATGGCCTGACGGAGTTCGCTTCAACGGTATGCGGGAAAGAGGCTGATGAGCAGTCTGATGTCGGTTGCCTACTGCCGGGAAGAGCGTTGCGTATCGTTGACGATGAAGTGTGGCTGCGGGCGGAAAGTATGGCCTCAGGTTACTGGCGAGACGGGGAATTATTGCCGTTGCTCAATGACGAGGGCTGGTTTCCCACCCGTGATAAAGGCGTTCTGCACGATGGCCGTCTGACGATTCTGGGACGACTGGATAATCTGTTTTTCAGCGGCGGCGAGGGTATCCAGCCGGAGGAGGTAGAGCGTGTTATCGTGGCACATCCTCAGGTTCAACAGGTTTTTATTGTTCCCCGCGAAGACCGAGAATTTGGCCACCGACCTGTGGCGGTGGTGGAGTGTGATGACGCCGTTGAGCTCTCGCAGTTCACCACCTGGGTACAGGACAAGCTTGCGCGCTTCCAGCAGCCCGTTGCGTGGTTGCGCTTGCCGGCGCATCTTTCGTCCGGCGGCATTAAAATATCACGCCGTGCGCTACAGTCATGGGTCGCTGAACGGTAGATTTTTTGCGTAGCGTTTTCCAGTTTGCAAGCCGGAAATGCCCACCGGCGGAGGGAGGATGTTAGTGTCCTGACATCTCTACTCAGGCAAGGAATGCCATGAAGAACACCGCTGCACCTACCGCGCATGATGCGCTTTTCAAACAGTTTCTTACCCATAAAGAGACGGCGCGCGATTTTCTGACCCTCCATTTGCCCGCGTCGCTACGCCAGCTTTGCGATCTCGCGACGCTGAAACTGGAGTCCGGCAGCTTTGTTGACGAGGCACTGCGCGCAACCCATTCCGATGTGCTCTACTCGGTCAAAACCCGGCAGGGTGAGGGCTATATTTATGTACTCATTGAGCACCAAAGTTCACCCGACAGGTTTATGGCTTTTCGCTTGATGCGTTATGCCGTAGCGGCAATGCAGCGGCATCTCGATGCGGGAAACACGGTCTTGCCCCTGGTGATTCCAATGCTTTTTTATCATGGGCGCGTTAGCCCTTATCCCTTTTCGTTATGCTGGCTGGATATGTTCAGCCAGCCACAATATGCCCATGAACTGTACACAACGCCATTTCCGTTGGTGGATATTACCGTTGTGCCTGATGAGCAGATCATGACGCACCGACGTGTTGCCTTACTCGAATTATTACAAAAGCATATTCGTCTGCGGGATATGACCCTTTTGCTGGACAAACTGGTCACGACTTTGTCGCTGGGATACACTACCCGACAGCAGTTGTGCGCTGCAATGCACTATCTACTGAGCAGAGGCAACACGCCAGCGCCAGGCGCTTTTCTTCGCCGACTGGCGCACCGTTCGCCACAACATAAGGAGACGTTGATGACTATTGCTGAACAACTGGAAGAACTCGGCAGGCGTAAGGGCTTTCGTCAGGGGCGCCATGAAGGACGTCACGAAGGACAAAAAGCCGAGGCCCTTCGCATCGCCTGTGAAATGTTACGCAGTGGGATGGACAAAGCTGTCGTGCAGCGTTTCACTGGTCTGAGTGAAGCTGAACTGGCGCAGCTCAAACATTAAGACTGCGCCGCTCTTTTCTCAAAGTAGCCCTTTCAGGCTCAGCGTGCGGCGGGTGGCGACATTCAGATCGTATTTTGTCAGATCCGCCGGGCTAACCCAGGCGTAATCCTGAAATTCCTCATTGATCTCCACTTCACGGTTCGCGCTGATGCAGTCAAAAATCAGGTAGATCATGTAGATCTCTTCTTTGCTGCCATCGGCGTAGGTTTTTATGCGCACATCGTCGCTAAAGGTCCATGGCGTTATCTGCTGCAACACCAGTTTCTCACCAAGCTCTTCGCGAATTTCGCGGCGCAACGCGTCTTCAATACGCTCACCTGGTTCGACTCCCCCACCACTGAGTGCCCATTGACCGGGAAAAACACCGCGATCATCCGCCATTTTGCATAGCAAATAATCACCTTCATTTTGAATCAGCGGGCATACAATTGTCCTTTGACGCATGATTTAGTCCTTATCCTTATGACGGGTATAGGGTTTATACCACCAACCTTACGGGGATGCAGTAAGCTGCCAAAAAAGAGCAACTTGTCCTGTGCAGGCGCATTTAATGAAAACGGGCGCGTAAAAATCGTGGATTGATGTAAAAAATCATTTTTAGTTCAGTATTCTTAAAAAAAATGATCGTACAATCAGCCGCTTTGGAACATTGGACTATTGTTGCGCGGATAAGAGAAATGAAAAAGAGTATATATTTGGGTTTTGCCAGCCTTCTGCTGGCGTCTGCCGGGGCAAATGCTGTGAGCTTGAGCGGCCAGGTGGGTGAGCACTACACCAACCTCGGTGTGGGTATGGGAACGGAAACCAGTGGCCTGGCGTTGAGCGGCAACTGGGCGCATAACGATGATGATGGCGATATCGCCGGTCTGGGCCTGGGTTACAACATTCCGCTGGGGCCGTTTATGGGGACGGTTGGCGGTAAAGGCGTTTACCTTAACCCGAATGCCGGGAGCGAAGGGTATGCGCTGGCCGTTGGTGGTGGTCTGGCATGGCAGGTTAGCGACAGCTTCCGTCTCTTTGGCGAATATTATTACTCCCCGGACTCCCTCTCCAGCGGGGTTAACGACTACCGTGAAGCGAATGCCGGTGCGCGTCTGACCATTATTCGTCCGCTCAGTATCGAAGCCGGTTACCGTTATGTCGAGCTGACCGGTAAAGAAGGCAACCGCGATAATGCGGTGGCGGATGGCCCGTATGTCGGCGTCAACGCCAGCTTCTGATCCTTCGGCGCGGCGTCCGTCCGCGCCAGTTTCTTACCTCTTTTCTTCCCTTCATGCGGTATAGTGTTTCAACCTCTATTGCTGGAGAAAATAATGTTAAACGTAGAGATGCTGTCAACCGGCGATGAAGTCTTGCACGGGCAAATCGTGGACACCAATGCCGCCTGGCTGGCAGATTTTTTCTTTAATCAGGGGCTACCGCTTACCCGACGTAATACCGTTGGCGATAACCTCGACGACCTGGTGGCCATTCTGCGTGAGCGCAGCCAACAGGCGGATATTCTTATTGTTAATGGTGGCCTGGGCCCAACCAGCGATGACCTCAGTGCGCTGGCGGCGGCAACGGCGAAGGGCGAAGCGCTGGTATTGCATGAAGAGTGGTTGACGCAGATGGAGCGCTTTTTTTCCGAGCGCGGACGCGTCATGGCGCCCAGCAACCGCAAGCAGGCGGAAATTCCTGCCAGTGCGGAGCTGGTGGATAACCCGGTCGGTACCGCCTGTGGTTTTGCCGTACAGCTTAATCGCTGCCTGATGTTCTTTACGCCCGGAGTGCCCTCGGAGTTTAAAGTGATGGTGGAACATGAAATTCTGCCGCGCATTCGCGCACGCTTTACGCTTCCTGAGCCGCCTGTTTGCCTGCGCCTGACAACCTTTGGCCGTTCTGAAAGCGATCTGGCGCAAAACCTGTCGCATTTGACGCTACCTGAGGGTGTAGTGATGGGCTATCGCTCCTCAATGCCCATTATTGAATTGAAACTTACCGGTCCTGCTGAGCATCGCGAGGCGATGGAGGCGTTATGGCCGGAAGTGAAGCGGGTGGCTGGTGAGAGCCTCATTTTCGAAGGCACCGTCGGTTTGCCGGCGCTGCTTGCCGGGCGGTTGCGTGAACGTCAACTTAGCCTGACGCTGAGTGAACAGTTCACCGGCGGCCTGGTGGCGTTGCAACTTTCGCGTGCGGGTGCGCCGCTGCTGGTCAGCGAAGTTATCCCTTCGCAGGATGAAGCGTTAGTGCAAACTGCACGTTGGGCTGCGGGGCTGCGCGATCGCCATCTGGCCGGGCTGGCGCTGACCGTCACGGGACTCGAAGATGAGCATCTGAACTTCGCGCTGGCGACGCCGGAAGGTACATATGCCTTACGCGTCAAGTTTAATACGAACCGACACAGCCTGACGGTACGTCAGGAAGTCTGTGCCATGATGGCGCTGAATATTCTGCGTCGTTGGCTCAATGGCAAGGACGTTGCCAGCGACCATGGCTGGATCAATGTCGTCGAATCCTTATTTGTTGAGTAATCCCTTTACGCCGGAAGAAATTATCCTTCCGGCGCTTTTCCAGTCCAGCCTGTTGTACTCCACCTGAAAAAATCTGCGTAATACTTCACATTTTCTAGTCATGAAACGTCCAGCATGCTGGATCGCCATAGCTTTATGATCGTTCTCACAAAATCGGTTCCCCTAAGCCGCAACACTGATTCCAATATTCAGGACTGGAGTCCAATATGTTGGAATCAAGCAAAGTACCGGCACTCAGTCGGGCAATTGAAATCCTTAATCTCATCGCTCGTATTGGGCCTTGCAGCGCTGCGGTAATCATCGAAGAGACAGGCATTCCCAAAAGCACCGCCTATTTAATTTTAGCGGAATTAAAGAAAGCGCGGTTATTGCGTATTGATAGCAATGACAACTACTGCTTATGGACAAAGCTCGTTGAACTTGCCGGGCATGCTTTGGGAAGAATGGATCTGCGCGAGATTGCCCGTCCCCGGCTGACCGAACTTATGGATGAGACCGGTCTGCTCTGCCATCTCGGCATTATTGATGACGCCAATGCCTATTACATTCTCAAAATAGAATCCTCCTCCACCATCAGCGTGCGCTCGCACGAGGGCAAAAGTCTTTCCCTTTATCGCTCCGGCATAGGGAAGTGTCTGCTGGCCTGGCAGCCGCCCGCGACGCGCGATGAAATCATCCGTCATTTGCACTGGGAAAAAGCGACGTCGTCGACTATCGCCAATGCCCAACAATTACACGATGAGCTGGTGCTGATTCGTTCCAGGGGGTGGAGCTATGACAATGGTGAAGATTACCCCGATGTCCGATGTGTCGCTGCCCCCGTCTTTGATGCCCGCAATGCGCTAACGGCAGCCATTTCGGTCGTGGGAACCCGACTGCAAATTAATGAGGAAAACCGGGATTACCTCGCAGGTAAGGCGATTACTTGCGCAAAAGATATTTCCCGGCTTTTAGGGTGGAAAAGCCCTTTCGACAAGCAAGCATCATAAAAAGGAGAACATCATGACCTTACCGAAAATTAAACATGTCCGAGCCTGGTTCATTGGCGGCGCTACCGCAGAGAAAGGGGCAGGCGGCGGTGATTATCACGATCAGGGCGCTCATCACTGGATAGATGACCATATCGCCACCCCAATGAGCAAATACAAGGCCTATGAACAATCCCGGCAGTCTTTCGGTATTAACGTGCTGGGAACCTTAATTGTTGAAGTGGAAGCTGAAAATGGCCAGACGGGCTTTGCTGTTTCCACGGCAGGCGAGATGGGCTGCTTTATCGTTGAAAAGCATTTAAACCGCTTTATCGAGGGTAAATGCGTCAGTGATATCAAACTTATTCATGATCAAATGCTTAATTCCACCTTGTATTACGCAGGGTCTGGCGGGCTGGTTATGAATACGATTTCCTGTGTCGATCTGGCCTTGTGGGATCTGTTTGGCAAGGTTGTCGGGTTACCCGTTTATAAATTGCTCGGTGGGGCGGTGCGTGACGAAATCCAGTTTTATGCGACCGGCGCGCGCCCAGACCTGGCTAAAGAGATGGGGTTTATTGGCGGCAAAATGCCGACACACTGGGGCCCGCATGATGGTGATGCGGGTATTCGCAAAGATGCGGCAATGGTTGCTGAATATCGCGAGAAATGCGGTGAAGATTTCTGGCTGATGCTGGATTGCTGGATGAGCCAGGATGTTAATTATGCCACCAAATTGGCCCATGCCTGTGCCCCGTATAATCTGAAATGGATCGAGGAGTGTCTGCCACCGCAGCAATATGAGGGCTATCGCGAACTTAAACGTAATGCTCCTGCTGGCATGATGGTCACCAGCGGTGAGCATCACGGTACGCTGCAATCATTCCGTACGTTATCGGAAACCGGGATTGATATCATGCAGCCCGATGTCGGCTGGTGCGGCGGCTTAACGACGCTGGTGGAAATCGCCGCGATCGCAAAAGCACGCGGGCAGCTTGTCGTGCCACATGGTTCTTCGGTTTATTCCCATCACGCGGTTATTACCTTCACTAATACGCCATTTAGTGAGTTTTTAATGACCAGCCCCGACTGCTCTACGCTGCGTCCGCAATTTGATCCCATCCTGGTGGATGAACCGGTGCCTGTAAATGGTCGCATTCATAAGAATGTGCTCGATAAACCGGGCTTCGGTGTTGAGCTTAATCGCAACTGTAATTTAAAGCGCCCGTATAACCATTAATTCCTCCGCGTCGCGCCGCCATGACGCGGCGCAGCCCTACATGAGGTCATTACGATGAATACCAGCTTATTGGATAGCGTGGTAAAGAAAAACCGCGCCCGTTTAATCCCCTTTATGTTGATGTTATACGTCCTGGCATTTCTTGATCGTTCGAATATTGGTTTTGCAAAAGAGACGTATCAGATAGACACCGGCCTTAGCAACGAAGCCTATGCGTTGGGGGCGGGGATCTTTTTTGTGGTGTACGCCTTCCTCGGCGTGCCGGCTAATCTGTTGATGCGTAAGTTTGGCGCACGCTACTGGATTGGAGGGACGACCCTGTTATGGGGGGTTCTCTCCGCAGCAATGGCCTGGGCTGATACCGAAGCCAAATTTTTGCTTGTCCGCACGCTTCTTGGGGCGGCGGAAGCTGGCTTCTTCCCTGGCATGATTTACCTGACCTCTCAATGGTTCCCACAGCGCACTCGCGCCAGCATTATGGGGCTTTTTTACATGGGGGCGCCATTAGCTTTGACGCTGGGTTCACCGCTGTCCGGCGCTTTACTTGAGATGCATGGTTTTATGGGGCATCCGGGATGGTTCTGGATGTTCTTGATTGAAGGCTTGCTGGCTGTCTCCGCGGGTATCTTTACCTTCTTCTGGCTGGACGATACGCCAGCGCAGGCACGGTTCCTCACGCCGCAAGAGAAGGGCGTTCTTGAGGCCCAGCTTGCCAGCGAAGAGGAGAGTAAAGTGACGTCACGTCTGACCGATGCGCTGCGTAATGGGCGGGTATGGCAACTGGCTATCATTTATCTGACTATCCAGGTCGCGGTATATGGATTGATTTTTTTCCTGCCGACGCAAGTGGCCGCATTGCTGGGGACAAAAGTGGGGTTCACCGCCTCTGTCGTCACCGCTATCCCCTGGATTGCCGCCCTGTTTGGTACCTGGCTTATTCCTCGTTATTCCGATAAGACCGGTGAAAGACGCAACATTGCTGCACTGACGCTGTTAGCGGCGGGCATTGGTATTGGCGTATCTGGCCTGGTTTCTCCCGTGCTGGCCATTGTTGCCTTATGCGTCGCGGCGGTGGGATTTATTGCCGTACAACCGGTTTTCTGGACCATGCCAACGCAGCTTCTGTCCGGAACGGCGCTGGCGGCGGGTATTGGCTTTGTGAATTTGTTTGGCGCGGTCGGCGGATTTCTGGCCCCGATCATTCGTGTCAAAGCCGAAACCCTGTTTGCCAGCGGCGCTGCCGGGCTTCTCACCCTTGCTGGCGTGGCGATTGCCGGTGCGCTGATCATTTTAACACTGAATGTAAGACAGGCTGTCTCTCACTCGAACAGCGTTCATTCATGACAAAAAGGAAGTGAAATGACAATGGATCCGATTTTATCCAACCCGTTTAAAGCGGGTCTGCTAAAAGGCGAAACGCAGATTGGCCTGTGGTTAAGTTCCACTACGTCGTATATGGCTGAGATTGCAGCGACCTCCGGGTATGACTGGTTATTGATTGATGGCGAACATGCGCCGAATACTATTCAGGATCTCTATCACCAGTTGCAGGCCATTGCGCCTTACACCAGCCAGGCCGTCATTCGGCCCGTTGAGGGGAGTCGTGTTCTTATCAAACAGGTGCTCGATATTGGTGCCCGTACATTATTAATTCCCATGGTGGAGAGCGCAGAGCAGGCGCAGGATGTGGTGGCGGCCACGCGTTACCCGCCACAGGGTGTTCGCGGCGTGGGGGCGAGTGTCGCGCGCGCCGCCCGCTGGGGGCGAGTCGAAAATTATATGGCCCGCGCGAATGAAGAGTTGTGCTTGTTGATTCAGGTTGAAAGCAAAGCGGCGCTGGATAACCTTGATGCCATTTTGCATGTTGATGGTATTGATGGGGTCTTTATCGGTCCTGCCGACCTCTCCGCATCGTTGGGCTATCCTGACAACAGTGGTCATCCGGACGTGCAACGCGCCATTGAACAGGCCATTAAGCAGATACGTGATGCCGGGAAAGCGGCGGGTTTTCTGGCGGTCGATCCGCTCATGGCAAAAAAAGTGCTGGAGTGGGGGGCTAACTTCGTGGCGGTCGGTGTGGACACCATGTTGTATACCAATGCGTTAGATGAACGGCTGGCGATATTTAAAGGGGCCAGACCTTCGGCATCAGCAACGAAGGGCAGTTATTAATTATTCGCCCGCCGGGAGGGTTACGGCGGGCGAACCTTTTAGCGCAGCGCCTGCGCCAGTAGTGTAATAGGATGTTCGCAGCGAAGGCTTGTGGACATTTCCACCTGCCACTTACAGGTTTCACAATCTGTGATCACCAAATCCGCACCGCTCTCCTCAATCTGGCGGAACAGTGGTTCGCCAATCGCCTGCGCTGTGGCGTAGTTTTCGCGCTTAAAGCCGTAGGTCCCCGCTATCCCGCAACAACGTGAATCCAGTACGGTAAGTTCCAGCCCGGGAATACGTCGCAGCAAATCCAGGGTATAGTGCGTCCAGCCCATTTTCTCCATATGGCACGGTGTGTGATAAACCACTTTCAACGGTAACTCTTTGAGTTTGAGCGTATTGCCTTCTTCCAGCTTGCGCCAGATCCAACGCGTAGCCAGGTCGATGTGCGGACGTAAATGGTGGTTATCGACGTCCAGCAGATGCGGATATTCATCTCGCAAAGTGAAGGTACAGGTTGATGAGGTGGCAATCACCGGAATACCGTCTCCTGTGATGCTCTGCTGCAACGCCCGAATATTAAATTCCGCCTGCTTTTTCGCTTTCGCAAAATAGCCATTGGCAATCAGCGGCACCCCGCAACATTTTTCCTGACGCAGGAGCTGCACACCGATTCCCATCGCGTTCAGCACTTGCAAGAGATCTTTGCCCAGTTGCGGATGGTTGTAATTCACATAGCAGCCATGGAAAAACGCCACCTGCTGATCAAACGCCTTTTGCTTGTCAGCCACGGAGCGGTACCAGCGGCGGAAAGTGCCATGGGAATATTTTGGCAGCGTCCGGTGATGATCGATTTTCAGCGCCTTATCGAGCAACTGGCGAACGGGTTTGAGCGACGTGGCGGTATTAACCAGCGGCGCGAATGGGGTGGATAACGACCCCATCAAATCCGTATGGCTCAGAATGGCATTACGCAGTGAAGGTGGATTGACGGCATATTGCGAACGCGCGCGCTGAATAATATCGCCAATCTTTACGCCAGACGGACAGGCGGTTTCACAGCGTTTACAGTTGGTGCAGTATTTCAGCGCCTCGTCAAACAACGCCGGGTCTTTTAGACGTAAACGCTCCCCATCCGGCCCCGCCTGTTTCGGGCCAGGGTAAGCAGGATTCACCGCACTGACCGGGCAAACCGTGGTGCACACGGTGCATTTGATACAGCTTTCAAACTGAGTTGTGGTCATTTTACCTCCCCCCGGCGCAAATTTGTTCTGCGGCATACAGCGCGGTAACCGCGCAAACGCCACCCCCACACCCTTGAGCAACCGCATCAAAGCCACCCAAAACGGAGCCCACCACATACAGGTTATCCAGCGTCGTGCCCTGGCGCTTAGCGCGTAGCGTTTCGTCAGTGATCACGCCAAACTGCTGCCATGGCTGGGTATCAAAGACGTTGTCGCGATACCAGCTTTCCCGTCCGGGGCTTTGTAACACGTCGAGGTCAAAAATGGTTTCCCGTACGCGATCGCGTTCGGCAATCAAACCGTTACTGAAAAAACTGCCGCTGGCGAGCACCACATGGCGTGGACGTAGCGCAATATCCTCATGCTTGCGCGTCCACAGTTGTATCACGCGCTCACTTTCCACATCGGCACGGATCACCTCATCACCGGGCATCCATGTCCCACAGCTTTGGATAAAACGCTGTTGCAGGCGTGATTGCATGCGGGTGCCGGGAACCGATGGCGGCAGAGTAGGCAGCAACCGTAGCGGACAGGAGAGTTGTTGGTTAAATCGTGTAAAGACGGCGCTATCCTGCAGGCCGAAACAGGCCGGGAAGTAAAGCTCGTCGTACTGACGGCTTAACGGCAGCAAGGCGCGGTACAGCTCGTCAAAATTCTGTGCAACATCCAGTACACGGGCGATATTGACGGCGCGAAATTCACTCGGGTTATCCCGCACGCGGTCCAGCACCGGCAGCGTTATCTCTTCTGCGGTGGCATTTATGCCACGTTTTTTCAGTGACGCGGCAGCGAGTTGCGGCTGAAAATCGAGAAACCCACAAATACCGACGACCCCAATGGCAATATCTTTTGTCGGCTGGAGAGGAATTTCATTGGGGCTTAACCAGGCCTGACGGAAGGTACCCAGTGGGGTGACGCGCATATGCGGCGTATCGGCCTCACCTTTTAGCGCCAGGCCGCAGTCTGCCAGCATGGTCTGGGTCATTTTTGCATAGTGGCGTACCCTTTCAGCGCCCAGTAAGGCATAAGGATGTTCGCTTTGCATACGCTGTAACGCGTCTACCCCGGCGATGAGGTCGGTGACCGGTTGCCCATCCGGCAGACGGGAAAGTAAGTCCAGCGAGCCGGAAGAGAAATTGAGTGCGCTCTGACCGCGGCTGACAATGGCACAGCGTTGACCGTTTTCGCTCAGCCGAATGCCGCAGAGTAACCCGGCGAGGCCGCCGCCGATAATAACCGTATCAAATTTCATCAGTTGGCTCCTTTTCCAGCCCGCACAGTCCTTGATAGACCCAACGTGTAAATTCACTTTCGCGTAGCGCATCCCCCCAGGCGACAGGTTTTATGCCCTTCCAGCGCTCATTCAAAAATGCGCAAAGCTGGTTAATAGATTCTGTTTCACTGGTCACCCGCATGCTGTGCAGTAAGCCGGCTGCGCGACAGGCGCACAGCTCACCCTGACATGTGCCCATGCCCACGCGGGTACGGCGGCGCAGATCCAGCAGAGAGTTAACATTCAAGTTTTCAACGGCATACTGGACTTCCCCGGCGGTGACGGCTTCGCATTCGCACACCAGGCTACGACTGTGGCGATCGCTGCCCAGCGAGGCTGGTGTGCGATCGCCATGGCGATAAATAGCCGAACCGCGTAGCGGCACCGGCAGTGAGATAATTTTTTTCAGCGCCTGTTCGGTAGGCTGCTGTGAACCGGGCAACGGCGTTGTCGCTGTGGTACAAGGGGTGCTAAGACCGAGCTTGCGGCAGACGGCATCTGTGGCCCACTCCGCCATCAGACGGTAGGTCATTAGCTTGCCGCCGGTAATGGTGATAAAGCCTTCCATCCCGTCACGTTGAGCGTGATCGAGCAGCACAATGCCGCGGCTTACGTTACGTCCTGTCGGGTCATCATCGCTGGCAACCAAAGGACGTACGCCTGCATAGGCGCGCAGGATACGGGTCTGCGCCATCACTGGCGCCAGCTTTTCCCCTTCACGCAGCAGAATATCGACCTCTTCGGGCGTCACCCGGATGTTGTCAATATCCTTATAGTCAATATGCGTCGAGGTGGTGCCAATCAGGGAAATGGTATCGCCGGGTACGAGGATGTCGGCATCTGCCGGTTTACGACAACGGTTTATCACATGCTGATTGATACGGTGGTCGAGTATCAGCAGGGCTCCTTTGGCCGGGAACATGCGAATCCGTAAATCCGCATACTCCGCGATGCGCTGGCCCCAAATCCCGGCGGCATTGACCACGACAGGAGCATGCAGAGGATAAATTTCATGGGTTTGCGGGTTCATCAGTTGTACACCAGTGACCCTGTCGCCCTGGCGTATTAATCCGCAGACTTCGTGGCCTGTCAGGATAGTGGCGCCATGTTCACGCGCATCCAGCATATTGCTGGCCGTCAGGCGAAAAGGATCCACCGTGCCATCGGGTACGCGGACGGCACCAGTCAGTGCCGGATTTACGCTGGGCTCCGTGCGCCGCGCTTCTTCTGGCGTAATGGCCTGCGCGTTAATCCCTGCGCGCTGGCAGGCGTCAATAAAGACAGGCTGATAAGCCAGATCGTCTTCCGGCAGGGTGATAAATAAACCGTCTGTAGGCTCAATACAGTGGCGAGCGATACGCTTGAGGATGTGGTTTTCTGCAATACATTCCCGGGCGGATTCGTTATCGGTCACTGCGTAACGCGCACCGCTGTGCAATAAACCGTGATTGCGGCCGGTGGCACCTGTGGCAATGTCATGGCGTTCAAGCAGTACCACGCGCAGTCCGCGCAATGCACAGTCGCGGGCGATGCCTGCTCCGGTCGCGCCACCGCCGATGATGATGACATCGTAATCGTTTGAGTTACCCATTTTTTGTCTTCCGAGCGGGATTCCATAGAAACATTTAGCCACACTGTTGCTATGGATTGTTTGATATCGCGCATATTCGAGCAAAAAACGAAAATAACCAGAGTGGTTTTATGTCTGAAAGTGGAGCTTTGTCATAAATATGTAACATAAGGTGCGACAAATCGCCTTTTGTCGTTAGAATTTGCCGGGTAAAACCGTTACAAACGAAATCATGGTTTCGTTTTCACTCATAGTAGTCACATATAATGATAAAACCCTGCCACGGAGGCATATATGTTGAGTATTTTCCGGCCAGAATCCCACCGAGAAAGACTTCCTGAAGATCGTATCGACCCGGTTTATCGTCGTCTGCGCTGGCAGATCTTCCTGGGTATTTTCTTCGGCTATGCGGCCTATTATCTGGTGCGCAAAAATTTTGCGTTGGCCATGCCTTACCTTGTGGAGCAGGGCTTTTCCCGCGGTGATTTAGGGTTTGCGCTGTCGGGGATCTCCATTGCCTATGGTTTCTCAAAGTTCATTATGGGGTCGGTCTCGGATCGTTCGAATCCGCGCGTTTTTCTGCCCGCCGGGTTGATTCTGGCCGCGGCAGTCATGTTGTTCATGGGATTTGTCCCGTGGGCGACATCGAGCATTGCCATTATGTTTGTGCTGCTGTTCCTGTGTGGTTGGTTCCAGGGAATGGGGTGGCCGCCGTGCGGACGTACCATGGTGCACTGGTGGTCGCAAAAAGAGCGTGGCAGGATAGTGTCTGTATGGAACTGTGCGCACAACGTCGGCGGCGGTATTCCCCCGTTGCTGTTCCTGTTGGGTATGGCCTGGTTTAACGACTGGCACGCGGCGCTGTATATGCCTGCGTTTGGGGCAATCATTGTGGCGATCTTCGCGTTCGCTATGATGCGCGATACTCCTCAGTCCTGCGGCTTGCCGCCGATTGAAGAGTATAAAAACGACTACCCGGACGATTACAGCGAAAAGGCAGAAGAGGAACTGACGGCGAAGCAAATCTTTATGCAGTACGTCTTCCCGAACCGTCTGCTCTGGTACATCGCCATCGCCAACGTCTTCGTTTATCTGCTGCGCTACGGCATTCTGGACTGGTCACCCACCTACCTGAAAGAAGTGAAACATTTCGCGCTGGATAAATCTTCCTGGGCCTATTTCTTTTATGAATATGCCGGGATCCCAGGGACGCTGATTTGCGGCTGGATGTCGGACAAAGTCTTCAAAGGTAACCGTGGTGCAACAGGCGTCTTCTTTATGACGCTGGTCACTATTGCCACGATCATCTACTGGTTAAACCCGGCGGGCAATCCGACGATAGATATGGTCTGTATGATTGTCATTGGCTTCCTGATCTACGGCCCGGTGATGCTCATTGGTCTGCACGCTCTTGAACTGGCTCCGAAAAAAGCCGCCGGTACGGCAGCGGGCTTCACCGGTTTATTCGGCTACCTTGGCGGGTCGGTGGCGGCCAGTGCGATTGTGGGTTACACCGTCGATTTCTTTGGCTGGGACGGTGGTTTTATGGTGATGATTGGCGGCAGCATTCTGGCTGTGCTTTTGCTGATTGTGGTGATGATTGGCGAACGCAAACATCATGCACAAGTGGCGGCTAAGCGCCGGTAAGGCAATAAAAAGGGCCGCGCGCGGCCCTTTTACATTTCAATCTCAATATCCCCTTTTGCTTTGCAGCAGCAGGGTAATATTTCGTCAGGCTGGATAAAGGCCAGCGGCTCGGTCAGCCAGTCGACCTGGCCTGTGACCAGGCGACAGCGACAGGAACCGCAATAACCTTCGCGGCACTGGTATTCCACCGGCACGCGGTGTGATTCCAGTGCCACCAGCAAAGACGGATGTTCTTCCTGGCACAACACCTGTGTGCCCGTCAGACGTAAGGTTACACGCGTCATCAGAGCTGGAAGTTACTCAGGTCGTCGGTATCGACTTCGGCGTCGATCTGGCCAACCAGATAAGAGCTGACTTCTACTTCCTGCGGAGCCACCTGAACGTTGTCAGAGACCAGCCAGGTATTGATCCACGGAATCGGGTTCGAGCGGGTCTGGAACGGCAAGTCCAGGCCGACCGCCTGCATGCGGATATTGGTGATGTACTCAATATACTGCCACAGGATGTCTTTATTCAGACCGATCATGGAGCCGTCGCGGAACAGATACTCTGCCCACTCTTTCTCCTGCTGCGCCGCCTGGACGAACAGGTCATAGCACTCCTGTTTGCACTCTTCGGCAATCTCCGCCATTTCCGGGTCATCGCTACCTGAACGCAGCAGGTTCAGCATGTGCTGAGTCCCGGTCAGATGCAGCGCTTCATCGCGTGCAATCAGACGGATGATTTTGGCGTTGCCTTCCATCAGTTCGCGCTCCGCAAAGGCGAAAGAACAGGCAAAGCTGACGTAGAAGCGAATAGCTTCCAGTGCGTTAACGCTCATCAGACACAAATACAGTTTCTTTTTCAGCTCGCGCAGGTTCACGGTCACGGTTTTACCGTTAACGGTATGGGTACCTTCGCCAAGCAGATGCCAGTAGCTGGTTAGCTCAATCAGCTCATCGTAATAGGCCGAAATGCCCTCGGCACGTTTCTGGATCTGCTCGTTGGTGACGATATCGTCAAACACAATCGCCGGATCGTTCACGATATTACGGATGATGTGGGTGTAAGAGCGCGAATGGATCGTTTCTGAAAACGCCCAGGTTTCAACCCAGGTTTCCAGTTCCGGGATCGAAATCAGCGGCAACAGCGCCACGTTCGGGCTACGACCCTGAATAGAGTCCAGCAGCGTCTGGTATTTCAGGTTGCTGATGAAAATGTGTTTTTCGTGTTCCGGCAACGCCTGGTAGTCAATACGGTCGCGGGAAACGTCA
The DNA here is from genome assembly GCF_003073275.1 of Phytobacter sp. SCO41. NCBI lineage: Bacteria > Pseudomonadati > Pseudomonadota > Gammaproteobacteria > Enterobacterales > Enterobacteriaceae > Phytobacter > Phytobacter sp. SCO41. The sequence goes on from NZ_CP027225.1 coordinate 1,741,026, forward strand.
ACTTCTTCCGGACGCCAGAAGAAGGAGAGTTGCTTTTCAATCAGCTTTTCAAAGATGTCATATTTTTGCTGATCGTAGCGTGCCACGTTGACCGGCTGCCCGAAGAACATCGGCTCTTTGAGCTGGTCGTTTTTCGTCTGTGAAAAGGTGGTGTATGCCATGAGTGTGTCCTGTGAGAGATTTTGTAGATCGGGCAAACAAAATCGTAGGCCGGGTAAGCGTAGCGTTACCCGGCATTTACATTAGATCTTACATGCGCCGCTTTCGCAGCCATCATCCTGAATGGACGGCACCAGATCATCCTGCGCATCTTCCGCACCGTCGCGGGTGTTTTGATAGTACAGGGTCTTCACGCCAAATTTATAGGCAGTGAGCAAGTCTTTCAGCAATTGCTGCATCGGCACTTTTCCGGACGGGAAACGTGTCGGGTCATAGTTGGTATTTGCAGAGATCGACTGGTCGATAAATTTCTGCATGATGCCCACCAGTTGCAGATAGCCGTCGTTGTTCGGCATTTCCCACAGCAGCTCGTACTTATCTTTCAGCAACTCATAATCCGGCACCACCTGACGCAGGATACCGTCTTTCGACGCCTTGATGCTCACATGGCCGCGCGGTGGCTCAATGCCGTTGGTGGCATTGGAGATCTGCGATGAGGTTTCCGACGGCATCAGCGCAGACAGCGTGGAGTTACGCAGTCCGTAAGTTTTCACCGATTCACGCAGGGCGTCCCAGTCGTAGTGCAGCGGCTCGCTGGTGATACCGTCCAGGTCTTTCTTGTAGGTATCAATAGGCATAATGCCTTTGGAGTAGGTGGTTTCGTTAAACCACGGGCATGCGCCTTGCTCTTTCGCCAGTTCGTTAGATGCTTTCAGCAGGTAGTACTGGATTGCTTCGAACGTTTTGTGGGTCAGGTTGTTGGCGCTGCCGTCGGAGTAGCGTTTGCCGTTTTTCGCCAGCCAGTAGGCGAAGTTAATCACGCCAATACCCAGCGTACGGCGGCCCATTGCACCGCGTTTTGCCGCCGGAATCGGGTAGTCCTGGTAATCCAGCAGGGCATCCAGCGCACGCACGGCAAGCACCGCCAGCTCTTCCAGCTCATCCAGATTAGAAATCGCACCCAGGTTAAAGGCAGACAGCGTGCAGAGCGCGATTTCACCGTTTTCGTCGTTCACGTCTTCCAGCGGTTTGGTTGGCAGAGCGATTTCCAGGCACAGGTTAGACTGGCGCACTGGCGCAACCACCGGGTCAAACGGGCTGTGGGTATTGCAATGGTCAACGTTCTGGATATAGATACGGCCGGTAGAGGCACGTTCCTGCATCATCAGCGAGAACAGCTCAACGGCTTTCACACGCTGTTTGCGGATGCTGTCGTCTTTCTCATATTTGGTGTAAAGACGTTCGAATTCGTCCTGATCGGCGAAGAACGCGTCATACAGGCTCGGGACGTCAGACGGGCTGAACAGGGTGATCTCTTCCCCTTTCAGCAGGCGGGTGTACATCAGTTTGTTGATCTGTACGCCGTAGTCCATGTGACGTACACGGTTACCTTCAACGCCACGGTTGTTTTTCAGAACCAGCAGGCTTTCAACTTCCAGATGCCACATCGGATAGAACAGGGTCGCCGCACCACCGCGCACACCGCCCTGAGAGCAGGATTTTACCGCGGTCTGGAAGTGTTTGTAGAACGGGATACAGCCGGTGTGGAACGCTTCACCGCCGCGAATCGGGCTACCCAGCGCACGAATACGACCCGCGTTGATGCCGATACCAGCACGCTGGGAAACGTATTTCACAATTGCGCTGGAAGTGGCGTTGATAGAGTCCAGGCTGTCGCCGCACTCGATCAGCACGCAAGAGCTGAACTGACGGGTCGGAGTACGTACGCCGGACATAATCGGCGTCGGCAGAGAAATTTTGAATGTAGAGACCGCATCATAGAAGCGCTTCACGTAGCTCAGACGCGTCTCGCGTGGGTACCCTGAGAACAGGCAGGCAGCCACCAGGATATAGAGGAACTGCGCGCTCTCGTAGATTTCGCCGGTTACACGGTTCTGAACCAGGTATTTGCCTTCAAGCTGCTTAACGGCCGCGTAGGAGAAATTCATATCGCGCCAGTGGTCGATAAACTCGTCCATCTGCTTGAACTCTTCTTCCGTGTAGTCTTCCAGCAGATGCGTGTCGTATTTGCCAAGTTCAACCATTTTTACCACATGGTCGTACAGCGCTGGCGGCTCGAACTGACCGTAGGCTTTTTTACGCAGGTGGAAAATGGCCAGGCGCGCGGCGAGGTACTGGTAGTCTGGCGCTTCACGGGAGATCAGGTCCGCAGCGGCTTTGATAATAGTCTCATGAATGTCGGACGTTTTGATGCCGTCGTAGAACTGAATATGGGAACGCAGTTCCACCTGGGAGATGGATACATTACTCAGCCCCTCTGCCGCCCAATCCAGCACCCGATGAATTTTGTCGAGATTGATGCGCTCGGTGCTACCGTCGCGCTTTGTCACCAGCAGACTCTGATTCATGTGAAATTTACCTGTCCGTGAATAAAAAATATCCCCCAATTATCCACAGAACCACGTTGTGACTAAGTCTGTGGATAAATACTATATGTTGGGGGTATATGATAAGAGAAACGCTATATGGTGAGTATTCTAGTAAGGATTCTTTTGAGTACAAGAGTTGATTTTGACGTTAAATTGAGGTTGCAAAAGAGTGATAAAGGCTAAGTCCACGTCGCATAAGGCCTGGCGGGGATGTCAATATTTCGCAAAAAAAAATGAAAATTTGATCAAACGCTGATTTCTTCATCGGGAAGGGGAGATCGCGCGACATGATGTAGCGCAATCTTTATAAGAATAGTGAATGACGTCAGACGTTTTTTGGCTTTGTATGTAACATATAATTCACATCCACACCGGGCGCGAGCTTAAAGGCATTTAACAGCGGGTTATAATGCAGGCCCGTAATGTGACGCTCCTTTAGCCCGGATTCATTCACCCAACCGAGCAGTTCTGCCGGTTTGATAAATTTCTTCACGTCGTGCGTCCCTTTCGGCACCATTTTCAGCACATACTCCGCGCCAACCACCGCCATTAGCCACGCTTTGCCGTTACGGTTAATCGTCGAGAAGAAGACGTGGCCGCCGGGTTTGACCAGCCGCGCGCAGGCGTTGACCACCGATTGCGGGTCCGGTACGTGTTCCAGCATCTCCATGCAGGTGACAACATCATATTGCTGCGGATGTTTGTCGGCGTGGTCTTCGACGGTCTCTTGCACGTATTCGACGCGAATGCCGGACTCCAGAGCATGCAGCCTGGCGACCTGTAGCGGTTCAAAGCCCATATCCAGCCCGGTGACTATCGCCCCTTCGCGCGCCATGCTCTCCGCCAGAATGCCGCCACCACAGCCGACATCCAGGACATTCTTGCCAAACAGACCGTCAGCACGTTCTGCAATATAGCCCAGACGTAATGGATTGATGCGATGAAGAGGTTTGAATTCGCCTTCCAGATCCCACCAGCGAGAAGCGACCGCTTCAAATTTGGCAATTTCAGCCTGGTCAACGTTTTGAGCAACCGACGTTTTTTCGGCATTCATGGGGATACGTACTCCTTATTTAGCAAGACGGATGAGTATAACAGTCTGCTGGCGCTAATAAAGCGCCCTGCGGGGTCTTTCCGTTTACCTGATTCATTACGGTTGTGTTATAATTTGCGACCTTTGAATCCGGGATACAGTAGAGGGATAGCGGTTAGATGAGCGACCTTGCGAGAGAAATTACACCGGTCAACATCGAGGAAGAGCTGAAAAGTTCTTATCTGGATTATGCCATGTCGGTCATTGTTGGCCGTGCGCTGCCAGATGTCCGCGATGGTCTAAAGCCGGTTCACCGTCGCGTACTTTACGCCATGAACGTCTTGGGCAATGACTGGAACAAAGCCTACAAAAAATCTGCCCGTGTCGTTGGTGACGTAATCGGTAAATACCATCCCCATGGTGATTCCGCAGTGTATGACACCATTGTGCGTATGGCACAGCCATTTTCACTGCGCTACATGCTGGTTGATGGTCAGGGTAACTTCGGTTCGATTGACGGCGACTCCGCGGCGGCAATGCGTTATACGGAAATCCGTCTGGCGAAAATTGCCCATGAGCTGATGGCCGATCTGGAAAAAGAGACCGTTGATTACGTCGACAACTACGACGGTACGGAAAAAATCCCTGATGTTATGCCTACCAAGATCCCGAACCTGCTGGTGAACGGGTCTTCCGGTATTGCAGTCGGGATGGCGACCAACATTCCTCCGCATAACCTGACGGAAGTGATTAACGGTTGCCTGGCGTACATTGATAATGAAGACATCAGCGTTGAAGGGCTGATGGAACATATCCCTGGGCCAGACTTCCCGACCGCCGCCATTATTAATGGTCGTCGCGGTATTGAAGAAGCGTACCGTACCGGGCGTGGCAAAATTTATATTCGCGCCCGCGCAGAAGTGGAAGCTGACGCGAAAACCGGTCGTGAAACCATTATCGTGCATGAAATTCCGTATCAGGTGAACAAAGCACGCCTGATCGAGAAAATTGCCGAGCTGGTTAAAGATAAACGCGTTGAAGGTATCAGCGCGCTGCGTGACGAGTCTGATAAAGACGGGATGCGCATCGTGATTGAAATCAAACGTGACGCAGTGGGTGAGGTGGTACTGAATAACCTGTACTCCCAGACCCAGCTCCAGGTTTCCTTCGGTATCAACATGGTGGCACTGCACCATGGTCAGCCGAAGATCATGAACCTGAAAGACATTCTGTCCGCGTTTGTCCGTCATCGCCGCGAAGTCGTGACGCGTCGTACGATTTTCGAACTGCGCAAAGCGCGCGACCGTGCGCATATCCTTGAAGCGCTGGCCGTTGCGCTGGCCAATATCGATCCGATTATCGAACTGATTCGCCGTGCGCCGACCCCGGCAGAAGCGAAAGCCGGTCTTATCGCACAGCCGTGGGATTTGGGCAACGTTTCCGCCATGCTGGAACGTGCGGGCGATAACGCCGCGCGCCCTGAATGGCTGGAGCCAGAGTTCGGTATTCGTGACGGCAAATACTACCTGACCGAACAGCAGGCACAGGCGATTCTGGATCTGCGTTTGCAGAAACTGACAGGCCTTGAGCATGAAAAACTGCTCGAAGAGTATAAAGAGCTGCTGGAACAGATTGCCGAGCTGCTGCATATCCTCGGCAGCGCCGATCGTCTGATGGAAGTTATCCGCGAAGAGCTGGAACTGGTTCGTGAGCAGTTCGGTGACGAGCGTCGTACTGAGATCACCGCCAACACCGCCGACATCAACATCGAAGATCTGATCAACGAAGAAGATGTTGTGGTTACGCTGTCGCATCAGGGCTATGTGAAGTACCAGCCGCTTACCGACTACGAAGCGCAACGTCGTGGCGGTAAAGGCAAGTCTGCGGCGCGTATTAAAGAAGAAGACTTTATCGACCGTCTGCTGGTGGCCAACACCCACGACACGATCCTCTGCTTCTCCAGCCGTGGTCGTCTGTACTGGATGAAAGTTTACCAGTTGCCGGAAGCGAGCCGTGGCGCGCGTGGTCGTCCGATCGTCAACCTTCTGCCGCTGGAGCCGAATGAACGTATTACTGCCATTCTGCCGGTACGCGAGTATGAAGAGGGCGTAAGTGTCTTTATGGCGACCGCCAGCGGTACCGTGAAGAAAACCGCGTTGACCGAGTTCAGCCGTCCGCGCTCTGCCGGGATCATTGCGGTTAACCTCAATGAAGGCGACGAATTGATCGGCGTCGATCTGACCTCTGGTCAGGACGAAGTCATGCTGTTCTCTGCCGCCGGTAAAGTGGTGCGCTTCAAAGAAGATGCTGTTCGTGCGATGGGACGTACCGCAACAGGTGTTCGCGGTATCAAGCTGGCAGGCGAGGACAAAGTCGTTTCGCTGATCATTCCACGTGGCGAAGGGGCAATCCTCACCGTGACTCAGAATGGCTACGGTAAACGTACGGCTGAAACCGAGTACCCGACCAAATCTCGTGGTACGCAGGGCGTTATCTCCATTAAGGTGACCGAACGTAACGGTTCCGTGGTGGGTGCGGTACAGGTTACTGATACCGACCAGATCATGATGATCACCGATGCCGGTACGCTGGTGCGTACGCGTGTGTCGGAAATCAGCGTGGTAGGGCGTAATACCCAGGGTGTTATCCTTATTCGTACCGCGGAAGACGAAAACGTGGTCGGTCTGCAGCGTGTAGCCGAACCGGTGGACGACGAAGAACTTGACTCCATCGATGGCAGCGTCGCGGAAGGGGATGATGAAATCGCCCCGGAAGTTGACGATGGCGCGGCTGACGACGACGCCGACGAGTAATCTGTGCTGAGGGCCGGTTTTCCGGCCCTTTCTCTTTGCCATTGCGGCACCGGCATTTTACCGCTACTTTAACCTCAGTCACTTTTACACCCTCATGGCGGAGTTTCCCCAGGTTGAAATACCTCGTCTCTTTTCGTAGCACTTTGAAAGTCTCGCGCTATCTTTTCCGCGCGCTGGCTCTGGTGCTTTGGCTGCTGATTGCTCTCTTTTCGGTGTTCTACATCGTCAACGCGTTGCGTGATAAAGAGTCGGAAATACGCCAGGAATTTAACCTCAGTGCCGATCAGGCACAGCGGTATATTCAGCGCACCTCCGACGTCATGAAAGAGCTGAAATACATCGCTGAAAACCGTCTGACGGCAGAAAACGGTATTCTTGCCTCTCGTGGGCTGGATGCGAAAACTGATGTACCTGATTTTCAGCCGCTGTTCCCCGATTCTGACTGCTCGAAAATGGGTACGGCCTGGCGTGGTTCTCTGGAGTCACTGGCCTGGTTTATGCGCTACTGGCGGGATAACTTCTCGGCGGCTTACGACCTGAATCGCGTATTCCTGATTGGGAGTGAGAATCTCTGCGTGGCGGATTTTGGCCTGCGTGATGTGCCGGTCGAACGCGACGAGACATTGAAAAGTCTGCATGAGCGCATTCTGAAATACCGCAACGCGCCGCAGGATGAACGTGGCAACAACCTGTACTGGATGAGCCAGGGGGCGCGTCCGGGAGTCGGCTATTTTTATGCGCTGACGCCGGTTTATCTGGGCAATCGTCTGCAGGCGTTGCTGGGAACGGAACAATCCATTCGGATGGAGAACTTTTTCACCCCCGGCAGTTTGCCAATGGGTGTGACCATCTTTGATGAAAGCGGACGTGCGTTGATTTCCCTGACCGGTGCGGAAAATCGTATCGAGGCGGATCCGCGCTGGCTGCAGGTACGATCCTGGTTTGGTTACACCTCCGGCTTTCATGACCTTATCCTCAAAAAGAGCCTGCCGCCATCGCCGCTGAGTATCGTCTACTCGGTGCCTGTGGACTTGGTGCTTGAGCGTATTCGCATGCTGATCCTCAATGCGGTGCTGCTTAATATCCTTGTGGGGGTTGCACTGTTTACCCTCGCACGTATGTATGAACGGCGAATTTTTATTCCGGCGGAAACGGACGCCCAGCGTCTGGAAGAACACGAGCAGTTCAACCGTAAAATCGTCGCCTCGGCGCCGGTGGGGATCTGTATTTTACGTACCCAGGATGGGACCAACATTCTGAGTAATGAACTGGCGCATAACTACCTGAATATGCTCACCCACGAAGATCGGCAACGTCTGACGCAAATTATCTGCGGGCAGCAGGTGAACTTTGTGGATGTACTGACCAGCAACAATACCAATTTGCAGATAAGCTTTGTCCATTCCCGTTATCGCAACGAAAACGTGGCGATTTGTGTACTGGTGGATGTGTCTGCGCGCGTCAAAATGGAAGAATCGCTGCAGGAGATGGCGCAGGCGGCAGAGCAGGCGAGCCAGTCAAAATCGATGTTCCTGGCAACCGTCAGTCACGAACTGCGTACGCCGCTGTACGGCATTATTGGTAACCTCGATCTGCTGCAGACTAAAGACCTGCCGAAAGGCGTCGACCGTCTGGTGACGGCGATGAATAACTCGTCGAGTCTGCTGCTAAAAATTATCAGCGACATTCTCGATTTCTCGAAAATCGAATCTGAGCAACTCAAAATTGAGCCGCGTGAGTTCTCCCCGCGCGAGGTGATGAGTCATATCACCGCCAACTATGCGCCGCTGGTGGTCCGTAAACAGCTCGGCCTTTACTGTTTTATCGAGCCGGACGTGCCTGCCACGCTGAATGGCGATCCGATGCGTCTGCAGCAGGTTATCTCCAACCTGCTCAGCAACGCCATTAAGTTTACCGATATTGGCTGTATTATTCTTCATGTCCGCCGGGATGAACATTATCTGAGTATCCGCGTACGCGATACCGGCGTCGGGATCCCAGGCAAAGAAGTGGTGCGGTTGTTCGATCCCTTCTTCCAGGTGGGCACTGGCGTGCAGCGTAACTTCCAGGGGACCGGGCTGGGGCTGGCGATTTGCGAAAAACTGATCAGCATGATGGATGGCGATATTAGCGTCGATACCGAACCGGGTATGGGCAGCCAGTTTACCATCCGTATTCCGTTGTATGACGCCGTTGAGCTTGCGCCTGCGGATGTTGATGGCCTTGCCAATACCTGTTGCTGGCTGGCGGTACGTAATGCGTTTCTTAGCAGTTACCTGGAAACCTTGCTGGCGCATAACGGTATTCAGGCCCAGCACTATGATGGTCGCCCACTGGGAGCAAACGACACTTTTATTACGGATGATGAACTGCCAGTGTCCTGGAGCGGGCGGGCCGCCGTCATGTTCTGCCGTCGCCATATTGGTATTCCATTGGAGCGTACGCCAAATGAATGGCTGGTTAGCGTGGCGTCGCCGCATGATCTGATTGCGATCCTTGGGCGAATTCACCGTGTTGAGGTGGTGGTGCCGGAAGTCACTACCGCGCTGCCGCCACCGGGCGCGGGCGAGGCGCGAAATGATGACATGATGATTCTGGTGGTCGACGATCACCCGATCAACCGCCGTCTGCTGGCGGATCAGCTTGGTTCGCTGGGATATCAATGCAAAACGGCGAACGATGGTGTAGATGCCCTGAATGTCCTGAGTAAAAACCCCATCGATATTGTGCTCAGCGACGTTAACATGCCGAACATGGACGGTTATCGCCTGACGCAACGTATCCGTGAATTGGGGATGACCCTGCCGGTTATCGGCGTGACGGCGAATGCGCTGGCCGAAGAGAAACAGCGTTGTCTTGAGTCGGGCATGGATAGCTGCCTGTCGAAGCCGGTAACACTGGATGTGCTGAAACAGACGCTGGCGCTTTACAGTGCGCGAGTAAGAAAAGAGCGGCGATAAAAACAAACCCCGGCGGGGGCCGGGGTCGCAGGTATTACTCTTTCTCGGTCTGGGTCAGTGTGACCGAGGAGAGGTAATTCAGCAGGGCGATATCATTATCAACACCCAGTTTCATCATGGCAGATTTCTTCTGGCTACTGATGGTCTTGATACTGCGGTTCAGTTTCTTGGCGATTTCGGTGACCAGGAAACCTTCGGCAAACAGACGCAATACTTCACTCTCTTTCGGTGACAGACGTTTATCGCCATAACCACCGGCGCTGATTTTTTCCAGCAGGCGGGAAACGCTTTCCGGGGTAAATTTCTTGCCTTTCTGTAATGCAGCCAGCGCCTTAGGCAGGTCGGTTGGTGCGCCCTGTTTCAGCACGATCCCTTCAATATCCAGATCCAGCACGGCGCTCAGAATGGCCGGGTTGTTGTTCATTGTCAGAACAATGATGGACAGGTTCGGGAAATGGCGTTTGATGTATTTAATCAGCGTGATGCCATCACCGTATTTATCGCCCGGCATTGACAGATCGGTGATAAGAACATTGGCCTCAAGTTTCGGCAGATTATTGATAAGTGCTGTAGAGTCTTCAAATTCACCGACTACATTCACCCATTCGATCTGTTCAAGTGATTTGCGAATACCGAACAGTACAATCGGATGGTCATCGGCAATAATTACGTTCATATTGTTCATGTATTGGGCTACCTTGCTACAGCAAGCTCTTGACGTAAGCGTCAATGTCGCTGATGTAATTTTCTATGCCTGGAACATCCTTCTCACGAATTAAATGCTCCAGCGTTTCACATAACTGCTTACCAGGAACCAGATTAAGCATGGCAAACACCCCTTTCAGGCGGTGTGCTGTCTGAGCCAGTGCAGCGAAATCGCTTGTCGCCGATTCAGTATACAACCTCTTAACATCATCCGGTACTGTGTCGACAAACAGCGCATAATAACCGCTGGCATGGAGTTCGGCATTTTCATCGCCACCCAAAGGCGACTCCATAACGTCTTCCTGTGCCAGTTGCTCTTCTATAAGCTGCAATATTGCTTCCTGCATTGCATTGCTCATATTAAAGTTGACGCGCAATTGTCCGGGGCCAATTTTCCGCACGCCGACCTCATCATCGCTTAAAAGCAAGCCCGAGGATGTAAGATTAGACGGATTATCCGTTAAAAACAGGTCATATTCTTGACTTAACAGCCTTTCATCCGGAGAGATACAGCTTGCTCCCCAGTTTTCGAGCTGTCGAACCACAATATTGCGGATTTCGCTGGAGGTGATATCAATCATGGCGACCACATCGTCCAGTAATTTCTCCTCGGCTTCCTCATGTTGAGCGCGCACTGCCATTTTCACGTGCAGTGAATAACGGGTACCGAGCTCCTCCCGTGCTTTAATATTTAAGTGACCACCGAGTTTTCTGGCCAGTTGATCGCACAGCCAGAAGGTGAGGGCATTGGCTTTACCATACTGATCGCCCTGAGTGGTATTGAGGAACGGGAAGTGCAGGTTGTCGATCTCGCTATTACTTACCCCGTTGCCGGTGTCCAGGATACGGAAGGTCAGACGATCTTCCGCTGATTCGTCCATGCTCACTTCAAGGGTGATTTTGCCAATCTGCGTTGTCGTCACGGCGTACTGGATCAACAGCAGCAAAATACGTAGCAGGGCATCACGGTCGCCGTGGCGCTCTTCTTTCGCATGAAGATGGTTATTGATGAGCAGTTGTAGTCCCTTGCGCTTAATCACAGGCAGTACCTGCGGCACCACTTCATCAATTAAATCCTGAATGGAAAACAGCGTGGATTGTCCTTTCCATGTGTCGTTTTCCAGCATATTGGCCAGTTGGATCTCATCCACCAGTCTCGCCAGCGCTTCGGCATGATCAGCAAGCTGGTTGCCCTCTTTATCGCTCAACGCAGCGGCTTCGCCAGCCAGGGCTTTGACAGGCTGCTTGAGCGCTTCGGCAATGTTTTGCATGAACGCTGCGCGACCTTGCTGATTTTTCTCATACAGGCGCTGCGCCTGTTTGAGCTTTTTATTCACCAGTACTTCTCTGTCCTGATCGCGGATGATGAAAATTTGCGTGCGCGACGCCACCTGGCTGCGGAACTGGCGAATTTCATACAATTCGTTATTGATAGTGGCCTGAATCACCCCCTGATGCTGATCGGCCATAGAGGTGATGTTTTGCAAGTTGAGATGCGGCAGCAAATGATCGGCGATTTTATTGCTCAACACGGTGCGGTTGGCTTCCTGGTCATGTACCAGCAACCCTAACGGCAACAGAGAGACAATCTCTTCATTAAAGGCGCGCATAACGCGCAGCTCGTTACTGTTTCCCGCAGGGGCCAGCCCATCGCTCTGACGGCCCGGCTGATGGCGGAACGTGGTATAGCCAAACAGCGCCAGCGCCAGTAGACCAATGTTCAATAACAGCGGCAACAGAATATTTTGCAAGGTCTCCAGCAGCAGCGTACCAAACGGCACCTGCCAGACCAGGCGAAGGCCGGTGGAGTTGAGCGAAGAGGCAATCTCGATTTTCGAACTATTGAAATTGATGGTGACGCTGTCGGTGCTCTCTTTATCGGTGGAACGCAGATTATTTTGCGCGTTATCCGTATCGAGACGGAAGCTGTCCAACGACATATCCGGTGGGATTAGGTCGTTAATCGGCAGGTCAAATGCCACAACCGTCGCCAGATGACCGGGCTGGTTAAACGTGGTGCGCAGGGTGAAATAGTGACCATTCTGCCAGGAAAGGCGACGCAGGGCAGAGAAGCTCTCGCGTTCGTCCAGCGCGTTAGCTTGTTGCAACATCTCCGCGCGGCGTGAATCGACGATGCTGCCAATTGTGGACTCTTTAAACCCGGAGGAGAGATCTTTCAACGGCAGGGTAGAGATCAGGATCATGCTATTGTCCTGACCATTGAGGTAGTACATCGACCAGGGAACGGTCTCTGCGCCCCACAGGGTATCCAGATAGGTGGAGATTCGCTGCGTCATTTCCAGCGTCGAACTGTCATGGGAGCCGAAGATCAGCGCTTCTGTTTTACGCCGTGGCTTCTCCAGATAGTAAACGTCCTGCTTAAGGCGGGTTTCCTGTAAGCCATCACTTGAACTGCCAGAGGTCGCTGCCGCGATGTTGTCGTAGATTTGCCAGGTAGCGTAGCGCCAGGTATCAATGCGCTTGTGCATTGCGTGAGTGATATCGACAACCTGATAGCTTTTATCTTTTAGCCAGGCATTAACGGCGCTTTGTATCATTACGCCCAACGTGACCAGCAGGACAATGATCAATAGAAGAAAGAAGCGGGTGATGTTGCCCGGTATCAGAGAAAATTTTCCTGGGGTCATGGTGTCCGATCGACTCATTCGTGTGTGTAACCCGTAATGACAACACTGCAGATTACTACTCAGTATCCGCGTTGAGACAATGTTGCTGCCATGCCGTAAGAACCTGCCAGCAATGACGGCGGTCTTGCCGGCGTGATGTTGCAGAGCTGTGTACAGCAGGCAGTATATCGGGTAATGAATGAATTTCCAGACTCTCGTTCGGGCAAATGTCTTGCAGACGAACGAAAAAAGCTCGCCTAAACCAGATGCTAAAAAATGTACAATTCATGCGATTCTGTACAGATATTTACCGCTTCGTTGGGAAAAATCGCACTAAATAACAAGAAAATAAAAAATGGATTATCTTTTTGCACGGTACCTGGCACGAATATTGTTTAATTAATAGTCATTACAAATTCTTTCATTTAGCACAAATTGAATTTATTTACGTAAAGAAAGGTAAAAAAAAACCGAATGCCAGGCATTCGGTCCTAATAGGGGTAAACAGACATTCAGAATCGAATGACGGTAATAAATAAAGTTAATGATGATAGCGATGATTATATTAGTGCCGAATTTATAAATTAGTTTTGCATTCAGTGCTAAAAACATGAAAATAGCGTAACTCATTGTTTTTATTGTATCTTAAATTATATTTTGATTATTTGTGCTTTATTATTTAGCTATTTGTGCTAAAAAAAGTTCCCCTGAATTTACAAATTGAAACATCTATAATGCAATATGAAACATCTTCAAAGTTTTCGTATCATATTCTTATTGGATTATTCTGTATTTTTAAGGAGAATGAACTTGCAGGCTGATTAATAGGATTGATCAGTGAGCAGTGGCTATAAAAACGCATATAACCGAGGGTTAATAACATGAAAGTTAAAGTACTGTCCCTCCTGGTACCAGCACTGCTGGTAGCAGGCGCAGCAAATGCAGCGGAAATTTATAATAAAAACGGCAACAAATTAGATTTGTACGGTAAAGTCGACGGTCTGCATTATTTCTCCGATGATAAAGGCGCTGATGGCGATCAGACATACGTACGTTTCGGCTTCAAAGGCGAAACCCAGGTAAACGACCAGATCACGGGTTACGGTCAGTGGGAATACAACGTTCAGGCAAACGACACTGAAGGTTCAAGCGATCAGGCCTGGACTCGTCTGGCATTCGCTGGCCTGCGTGTCGGTGATGCGGGTTCTTTCGACTATGGTCGTAACTACGGCGTGATCTATGACGTAACGTCCTGGACCGACGTCCTGCCGGAATTCGGTGGGGATACCTACGGCGCTGATAACTTCATGCAATCCCGTGCTAACGGCGTTGCAACTTACCGTAACACCGACTTCTTCGGTCTGGTTGATGGCCTGAACTTTGCTCTGCAGTATCAGGGCAAAAACGGCAGCGTCAGCGGTGAAAACAGCACAGGTCGTAGCACGCTGAAACAGAACGGCGACGGCTTCGGCGCGTCTCTGACCTACGATCTGGGTGCTGGCTTTAGCGCAGGCGCTGCAATGTCTACCTCTAAACGTACCGCTGACCAGAATGCGGCTGGCGTTTATGGTAGCGGCGACAATGCAGACGTTTATAGCGGCGGTCTGAAATATGACGCCAACAACATCTATCTGGCGGCGCAGTACACCCAGACCTACAACGCAACCCGTTTCGGTAACTCTCAGAACAGCAGCACCGTTTATGGTTTTGCGAACAAAGCACAAAACTTCGAAGTGGTTGCTCAGTACCAGTTCGACTTCGGTCTGCGTCCGTCCGTTGCTTACCTGCAGTCTAAAGGTAAAGACGTTACCAACGGTACGACCGATTTCGGCGACCAGGATCTGCTGAAATATGTTGATGTTGGCGCGACTTACTACTTCAACAAAAACATGTCCACCTATGTTGATTACAAAATCAACCTGCTGGATGACAACACCTTCACTCGTCAGGCTGGTATCAGCACCGACAACGTTGTTGCCCTGGGCCTGGTTTACCAGTTCTAAGCAGCAATTCTCGACAAAGGGGCCCTCTGGCCCCTTTTTTTATGGCTGAACCCCGTCTCACCCTCGTTAAATTTGGTGTACTCTGGCGGCGCAAAACGGATAGGGAAAAGACGATGGCGACGACATTTCTGCGTGCAGGCCTGCTGCTTGCGCTCGCATTATTAAACGGATGCGATAACCCCGCCTCCCAGGTGGAACCCCCCACGATGCTTGAAGGCAAAACGATGGGCACCTTCTGGCGCGTGAGCGCCATCGCGTTAAGCCCGGAGAAAGCGAAAAGCCTGACGCAGAAAATTCAGGCGCAGCTTGATGCCGACGATCAAGCGCTATCAACGTGGAAACCCGATTCGGCGCTAATGCGCTTTAACCATTCTGCCAGTCTGGCGCCGTGGCCGGTGAGCGCCGATATGGCTGATATTGTCACCGCCGCATTGCGCGTTGGAGCCCACACGCAGGGGGCAATGGATATCACGGTTGGACCGCTGGTAAATTTATGGGGCTTTGGGCCGGACAAGCAGCCCAACAAAGTGCCGGATCAGGCGCAAATCGATGCGGCCAAAGCGCGTACCGGGTTACAACATCTTAAGGTCATTAACGAGGCGCAACAGCAGTATCTGCAAAAAGATCTGCCGGATCTTTTTGTCGACCTCTCGACCGTTGGCGAAGGGTATGCTGCCGATCATCTTGCGCGCCTGATGGAGCGTGAAGGGATCTCGCGCTATCTGGTGTCGGTGGGGGGAGCGCTGGTCAGTCGGGGTATGAACGGGCAGGGGCAACCCTGGCGTGTAGCGATACAAAAGCCGACCGACAAGGAAAATGCGGTGCAGGCGGTGGTGGATATTAATGGCCACGGCATCAGCACCTCTGGCAGCTATCGCAACTACTATGAGCTGGACGGTAAACGCATTTCCCACGTGATTGACCCGCAGACCGGCCGCCCCGTTGAGCATAATCTGGTCTCGGTGACGGTGATTGCCCCCACCGCACTGGAAGCTGATGCCTGGGATACCGGCCTGATGGTGCTTGGCACGGCGAAAGCGCAGGATATCGTGCGCAAAGAGGGGCTGGCGGTCTATATGATCATGCGGGAAGGTGACAAGTTTACCACCTGGATGTCGCCACAGTTTTCTGCGTTTCTGCTCAACGAGAAAAATTAGACAGCAAGAATGCGGGTTTTTTCGTCCGGGCTATCGGGCACAGTGAAGCTATGCTTGAAAGAGGAGCCTGAGATGAAAACATCCACGACGTTATATCAACAACCGTTGACCGATGAACAATGCTGGCAGGCTGTCTGCGCGCGTGATGCCAGCCACGACGGGCAATTTGTCTTCGCGGTACGAACCACCGGCATTTTTTGCCGCCCCTCCTGCCGTTCACGCCGGCCCCTGCGCGAGAATGTCGGTTTTTACCCCGATGCCGACACCGCGCAGGCTGCCGGGTTTCGCCCCTGCAAACGCTGTCAGCCTGAAAGAGCGGACCCGCAGCAGCAACGGATTGCAAAAGTGGAAAAGGCCTGTCGCTTGCTGGAACAGGAGGGGAGTGTGACCCTGGAAACCCTGGCGGATGCCGTCGCCATGAGCCCCTGGCATTTCCACCGGCTGTTTAAGTCCGTAACCGGCATGACGCCGAAAGCCTGGCAGCTTGCTTTTCGTGCGCAGCGTCTGCGCAACGCGCTTAATGAAAGCGCCACGATCACCGATGCGGTACTGGCGGCAGGGTTTCCCGATAACAGCAGCTACTATCGGCAGGCTGACGCCGCGCTGGGAATGACGGCGCGCCAGTATCGACGCGGCGGTGATGATACGGATGTCTGCTATGCCCTGAGTCATTGTTCTTTAGGGCATTGCCTGGTGGCGCAAAGTGAACGCGGGATCTGCGCCATTTTGCTGGCTGATAACGAGGACGCACTGCTGGAGGAACTGCGAAGTATCTTCCCCAGCGCCCGACGCGAGCAGGCAGATGAAAGGTTTGTTGAACAGGTTGAGGAGGTCGTGAGGCGCATTGATAATCCGGCTTCACCTTTTACCCTGCCTCTGGACTTGCGCGGTACGGCATTTCAGCTCCAGGTCTGGAACGCGCTGCGCGCCATTCCGGTGGGGGAAACCGTCAGTTATCAGTCGCTGGCAAACACCCTTGGTAAGCCGGGCGCGGTGCGTGCCGTCGCCCGCGCCTGTGCGGCGAACAAGCTTGCCATTGTGGTGCCTTGTCATCGGGTGGTTCGCTCCGATGGCGGGCTGTCCGGTTATCGTTGGGGGGCGACGCGTAAAGCCCGCCTTCTGCGGCAGGAATCAGAATCGAAGGAGACATAATGCTCGATTTATTTGCCGATGAAGAACCCTGGCAAGAACCTCTCGCCCCTGGCGCGGTGGTCCTGCGGCGTTTTGCGCTGGCAAAAGCACAGGCTTTACTGGCGGGCATTGAGGCAGTAACGCAGGTGTCGCCGCTGCGTCATATGGTAACGCCCGGCGGCTACACCATGTCGGTGGCGATGACCAACTGCGGCGAAGTGGGCTGGACGACCGACGCCAGAGGGTATCTCTATTCCGGGATTGATCCACAAACGGGCAATCCCTGGCCTGCTATCCCTGATGCTTTTGCGACGCTTTGCCATGATGCGGCGGTGGCGGCAGACTATGCGGATTTCAGACCGGATGCCTGCCTGATTAACCGTTATGTACCCGGTGCGAAACTCTCGTTGCATCAGGATAAAGACGAACCGGATTTACGTGCGCCTATCGTCTCTGTCTCGCTTGGCCTGCCGGCGGTGTTCCAGTTTGGTGGCCTTAAACGCAATGACCCCATACAACGTTTAATGCTTGAGCACGGTGACGTGGTGGTGTGGGGTGGGGCGTCACGACTGTTTTATCATGGCATTTTACCGCTTAAACCGGGGCATCATCCGGCGACCGGAGAGTGCCGTTTTAACCTCACTTTTCGGCGGGCAAGAAAGATTGAATAAAAATAAGAATTATTCTTGATGTAAACAATCAGCCGTTTAAACTGCTGGCTGTTTTGGTTGACCGGGTTTTGTGATGGAACTTCTCCTGCTGGTCTGGCGGCAGTACCGCTGGCCTTTTATCGCCGTTATCGCGCTAACGCTGCTTAGCGCCGCGCTGGGCATCGGGCTTATTGCCTTTATCAATCTCCGCCTGATTGAAACGGTGGATATGTCGCTGGCCGTGTTGCCGGAGTTCCTGGGCTTACTTCTGTTGCTGATGGCGGTGACGCTGGGGTCTCAACTGGCATTAACCACCCTCGGCCACCATTTTGTCTATCGCCTGCGCGGTGAGTTTATCAAGCGCATACTCGACACCCCTGTTGAGCGTATTGAAAAGCTTGGCAGTGCCACGCTGCTGGCCGGGCTGACCAGCGACGTGCGTAGTATTACCATTGCGTTTGTGCGTCTGCCGGAACTGGTGCAGGGGATTATTCTGACGATTGGCTCTTCGGCGTATCTGGCCTGGTTGTCCGGTAAAATGCTGGTCATCACCGCGCTGTGGATGGCACTGACTATCTGGGGTGGATTTATTCTGGTCTCCCGTGTTTATAAACATATGGCGACGCTGCGTGAAACCGAAGACAAGCTGTACAACGACTTTCAGACCGTACTGGAAGGGCGCAAAGAGCTGACCCTTAACCGCGAGCGTGCCGGGCATGTCTATAACAATCTGTATCTGCCGGATGCCCGAGAATATCGCCACCACATTATCCGTGCTGACACTTTCCACCTGAGCGCGGTGAACTGGTCGAATATCATGATGTTGGGGGCGATTGGCCTGGTGTTCTGGATGGCAAACAGTCTGGGCTGGGCAGATACCAATGTCGCGGCGACCTACTCATTGACACTTTTGTTCCTGCGCACCCCTCTGCTCTCAGCCATTGGCGCGCTGCCGACACTATTGAGCGCGCAGGTGGCGTTCAATAAACTTAAGCAGTTCTCGCTGGCGCCGTATCAGCCTGACTTCCCGCGACCACAGCTTTACCCGAACTGGGAAACGCTGGAATTGCGCGATGTCACTTTTACCTATCAGGACAAAACGTTTTCCGTGGGGCCGATTAACCTGACGCTCAGGCGCGGCGAACTGGTCTTCCTGATTGGCGGCAATGGCAGCGGTAAATCGACGCTGGCGATGTTGTTAACCGGGTTGTATGAACCGGTTTCTGGCGAAATTCTGCTGGACGGTAAGCCACTTGCGAAGGAAAAGCCGGAGGATTATCGCAAGCTGTTTTCCGCCGTGTTTACCGATGTCTGGCTTTTTGATCAACTGCTGGGCGCGGAGGGTCAACAGGCGGATCCGGCGCTGGTGGACCACTGGCTGCAAAAGCTGAAAATGGCGCACAAGCTGGAGCTCAAGGATGGCAAAATCCTCGATCTGAAACTGTCGAAAGGGCAGAAAAAGCGAGTTGCGCTACTGCTGGCACTGGCGGAAG
The DNA here is from genome assembly GCF_003073275.1 of Phytobacter sp. SCO41. NCBI lineage: Bacteria > Pseudomonadati > Pseudomonadota > Gammaproteobacteria > Enterobacterales > Enterobacteriaceae > Phytobacter > Phytobacter sp. SCO41. Next base: position 1,760,147 of record NZ_CP027225.1, read on the forward strand.
AGCGCGATATTTTGCTGCTTGATGAGTGGGCTGCCGACCAGGATCCACACTTCCGTCGCGAGTTCTACCAGGTGCTGTTACCGCTAATGCAGGCGATGGGGAAAACCATTTTCGCCATCAGCCACGATGATCATTACTTTATCCATGCCGATCGTTTGCTGGAAATGCGTAACGGTCAATTAAGCGAACTGACCGGGGAGGAGCGTGAGCTCGCCTCCCGCGATGCGGTTGCCCGCACGGCTTGATGGTTAATTTTCGGGCGGAAACGCCCGGAAAATCAGCAAAATATCTCTCTTTTACCCATCTGTACGCACGGCTTATTAATATTTACATCACCTGCCGCTATGCTTAGACCTGTACGCCTTCATCTCATAAAGGTGAGTTACTACGCAGGGAACGTCCAATGTCTGTCAGCAAAAAAAGCAGTAGCAGATTACGCGATCAGGAACGTGCGCGTTTAATCTGGCTTCTCACCACCGAAAAATCGCTCACCGCAACGTTGCTTGGCGAGTTAACTCTGGCGGAACAGTTTGACGCCGATAAGCTCAGCAGTGACATGGCTGAGGTCAACGCATTGGTGGCGCATTTACCGGCGCCGGATTTAGCCGATACCCTCGAAGGGTTGCCGATAGACGGGCGTCTTGCTCTGTGGCGACTGGTAGAAGATGACAAACGTGGCAAAGTCTTGCTGGAAGCGTCGGAAAACGTCTGGGAAGACCTGATTGATGGAATGAGTGATAAAGCGTTGCTGGATGCATTGCAAACGCTGGATATCGACGACCAAATCTGGCTGGTGCAGCATCTGCCGCGTAATCTGACCGGGCGTCTGCTGGCAACACTGCCGGCAACCGATCGCGCCCGGGTACGCCAGGTGATGCGCTACGGCAAAGACTGCGTTGCGGCGATCATGGAATTTGAAGTGATCACCGTGCGTCCGAATTTGACGCTGGCCACCGTACAACGCTATTTACGCAGGCTGGGCAAGATGCCGGAAAACACCGACAAACTCTTTGTCACCGGACGTGACGGCATACTGCTTGGCGAGCTGGCGCTGCAAACCATCTTACTGAAAGGCAGTGCCTGCCGGGTAGGTGAGGTGATGAATGACGATCCGGTCACCTTTTCGCCTGATGAACAGGCGCAAGACGCGGCGCATACCTTTGAACGCGATGACCTAATTAGCGCGGCTGTTACCGATACCGACGGCAAATTAATTGGCCGCCTTACCATCGACGACATCGTGGATGTGGTTTACGAAGAGACTGACAACGATTTGCGTCAGATGGGCGGTCTGAGTGCCGAAGAGGATGTCTTTGCGCCGGTGACCCGTGCGGTGAAAAACCGCTGGGCATGGCTGGCGATTAATCTGTGCACGGCATTTATTGCTTCACGGGTGATTGACGGTTTTGAACACACCATTTCACAGTTGGTAGCGCTGGCCGCGTTGATGCCTATTGTTGCCGGTATCGGCGGAAACACCGGTAATCAGACCATCACAATGATTGTTCGCGCCCTGGCGTTGCAGACCATTCAGCCGGGCAATTTTCGCTTTTTAGTCTTGCGTGAAATGGGTGTGGCGTTGGTGAATGGTCTGGTGTGGGGAGGGATCATGGGGGGCGTTACCTGGCTACTCTATGATGATGCTGCGCTGGGTGGCGTGATGACGCTGGCGATGGTGCTCAACTTGCTGATGGCGGCATTGATGGGCGTGCTTATCCCAATGACAATGGTGCGTTTCGGGCGTGACCCGGCGGTCGGCTCGAGCGTGATGATCACGGCGATTACCGATACCGGGGGCTTTTTTATTTTTCTTGGGCTGGCGACGATTTTTCTGCTGTAGCGCCACGCGCGTTATGTAAACGTGCAGGAAGGAGAGCCATCGCAATCATCCCTGCCAGTACGCCAATCGCCAGATTGCCGGTACTGATGGTTGCCGCAACGGTGACGATCATCACCACGGTTTCGGCAATCGGCGCGCGTTGCAGCGTTGCCGGATAGAGGCTATGCCAGCTAAAGGTTTTACAGGCGACAATGGTCATAATGCCCGCCAGGACCACCATCGGAATTTCCGCCATTACCTCGCTCAGTGCCGTCACCAGCAATAAGAGCACCAGCCCCGCCACGATGGTGGATACGCGGCTGCGTCCTTTGCCCATTTCCACATTGACGATGGTCTGCCCAATCATTGCGCAACCTGCGATACCGCCGTAAAAACCCGCGAGGATATTGGCGATCCCCAGCCCGGCGCTTTCCCGGCTTTTGCTGGATGGCGTATGGGTTAAATCATCCACCAGACGTGCGGTCAACAATGATTCCAACAGGCCAACAAAGGCGATACTGAGCGCGCAGGGCCAGATAATGCCGAGGGTGGCGAGGTTAAAAGGTACCCGCCATTCGGTGAAGCCAGGCAGGCCGCCTTGCATAGGACCTTCGTCGCCCACGGTAGGTAGCGTTTGTCCGGTGAGGACGGTAAATAACGTCAGCACCACGATGGCCACCAGCGGTGCGGGCACGCTTTTCACCCAGCGTGGCCACCACAGGACAATCAGCACTGTCAGGACGAAGAGCGCGAGGATCAGCGGTTCGCGGCTCCAGAAATGGGGCACCTGGGCGAAGAAAATCAAAATACCCAGCGCATTCACAAAGCCTGTCATCACTGCTTGTGGCACGAAGCGCATCAGACGCGCCATTCGCGTTAAGCCAAAGATAATTTGTATAACGCCTGCAAGCACGACAGCGGGCAGAATGTATTTCACGCCGTGTTGGTGCACCATCGGGCCAATCACCAGCGCAACTGAACCGGCCGCTGCGGTTACCATCGCGGGTCGCCCGCCCAGCAACGACATGCTGATGCACAGCACCACGGAGGCCAGCAGGCTGACTTTGGGATCGACGCCCGCGATCACCGAGAAGGAGATCACTTCCGGAATCAACGCCAGCGCGGTAATCACACCCGCCAGCGCTTCGCGTGTCATCAATTGAGGGGAGCGCAGCACATGGCTAACCCGACCCGTTGGGGAGAATAATTTTTCAGTCATAACTTTTTGCAGGGGTGATTAACGACAGGCATCAATAAATGGATGGGATGTCATGTGTTTGACAAAGCGGAGAATACTACTGTTTCTTAGCAAAAGTTGCCAGTAAACATGGTTATTTTTAATGCAATTATTAAACTTATTAATAACATTTATGCAATGACTATTTAATGTTTAAACATTATTTAAATCCTCTTTCCCCCGTGCTAGGTTAGATACGCTAACGAAGTTACCCGCGATAACTGCTAATAAAGCAGCACTAAAAGTAAGGCATTAACATTATGAAAAGAATGACTGCCAGACTGTTTTCGATGGCTGTCGGGCTTAATGCTGTCTCCGCGGCAGCAAAAGCTAACGCATCGAAAGAGCAGGAAACGGATGTGCTTTTAATCGGTGGTGGGATCATGAGCGCCACGTTGGGAACCTACCTCCAGGAGCTGGAGCCCAACTGGTCGATCACCATGGTGGAACGGCTGGACGCGCTGGCGCAAGAGAGCTCCAACGGCTGGAATAATGCCGGTACGGGGCACGCCGCCTTGATGGAACTGAACTACACCCCGCAAAACCAGGATGGAACAATCAGCATCAAAAAGGCGATTGAGATTAACGAAGCGTTTCGTATCTCTCGTCAGTTCTGGGCGCATCAGGTGGAAACCGGTGTGCTGAGCGAACCGCGCTCATTCATTAATACCGTCCCGCATATGAGTCTGGTGTGGGGCGATGACAACGTTAACTTCCTGCGTGCCCGCTACAAAGCGTTGCAGCAAAGTACGTTATTCCGTGGCATGCGCTATACGGAAAACCACGAGCAGATCCGCGCGTGGGCGCCGCTGGTAATGGAAGGGCGCGACCCGCAGCAGAAAGTGGCGGCGACGCGGACGGAAATCGGTACCGATGTGAATTTCGGCGAGATTACCCGCCAACTGATTCATTCCTTACAGCGTAAAGACAACTTCTCGCTGAAACTGGGCAGTGAAGTCCGCAGCATCAAACGCAATGCGGATAACACCTGGAATGTGACCATTGCCAGCCTGAAAAACAGCGGCGTCGATCAGGTTATCAAGGCCAAATTTATCTTTATTGGCGCCGGTGGCGCCGCGCTGAAACTATTGCAGGAATCCGGTATCCCGGAAGCGGCGGAATACGCGGGCTTCCCGGTCGGCGGCCAGTTCCTGGTCTCCGAAAACCCTGACGTGGTGAATAGCCATCTGGCGAAGGTCTACGGTCAGGCGACAGTGGGCGCGCCGCCGATGTCGGTACCGCATATCGATACGCGTATCATTGATGGCAAACGCGTGCTGCTGTTTGGACCGTTCGCCACCTTCTCAACGCGCTTTTTGAAAAATGGCTCGCTGTGGGATCTGCTGCGCTCAACTAACAGCTCTAACTTCCTGCCTATGTTAAGCGTCGGGATGACCAATTTCAGCCTGGTGAAATACCTGATGAACCAGGTGCTGCAAAACGACGACGATCGTTTTGATGCCCTGTGCGAGTACTATCCGCTGGCTAAAAAAGAGGACTGGCGTTTGTGGCAGGCCGGGCAGCGCGTGCAGATCATCAAACGCAATGCGAAGAAATTGGGCGAACTTCGTCTGGGCACCGAAGTGGTGAGCGACAAAGAGGGCACTATCGCTGCGCTGTTGGGCGCATCGCCGGGCGCGTCCACCGCCGCGCCGATCATGCTGGAACTGATGCAGAAGGTCTTCCCGGAAAAAGTCGCTTCTCCTGAGTGGCAGGCGAAACTCAAAGAGATCATTCCGTTCCTCGGCGTGAAGCTTGACGGCAACGTTGAAGCCTCGGATGAAGAGTTGCATTACACCAGTCGCGTGCTGGGGCTGAAATGCGACGAATCGCCGCTGGCGGATGCTACGCCCCCGGTACGAAAACCCTCGCATGTTGTGCCGGCGGAGAATGAACCCGCGGCGGATATTGCGCTCTAATCGAGAAACCTGCTTCGGCAGGTTTTTTTGTCGTAACGTTTGCCGCTGTGCTTGTTGGCTGTGCTACGCCACAACCCACCATCCCTTATGTCAATTATTAACGCATTGCTCTTGCCGATGTCGCGGCAAACAAATGTGTCTCGCCTGGCTTTCTGGATTATCAGATTGCTGCAGCAGCGAAAAATTACGCAGCGCGCGATTTAAATAGCTGGACTTATGACCCGGTGTTTTATCAGACCACATTCAATGAAATGTCAGCAGCGGCAGAAAAAACGCCACCGACAAAAGCGCAGTGCGATAGCTTTGCCGTCGCCATTGTTCAACGTCAGCAGCAAGAACAGCATAATTATCAGCAGCAACAACAGGCGCTCAGTCAGTCATTGCAAACTCTCCATAATCGATGCCGAAAACCACCTACTGCAATAAAATTGGCTGGCAAACGGTGTGCAACACCTACTGATTTTATCGCCAGTAGCGCCGGGCAGAGGAGTACCCGATACCTTATCGGTGGATAAGCTGTTCCGCCGGCAACAGCAGCAAAATCACAACCATCATTACCTCTGAAATCCTACTGACCACCTTTGCTGCCTGCGGTCGGATAGCGGTCTTGATAGTTGCTGTTTTGGTCGATATTTTGCTGACCTTCCGGGCGCAAAAATAACGCGTCAGCCGCCTTCTTTTTCTGCCATAAAATATCTGAACGGCATGTGGTTAAGATTAATCTGAGTCATTGCTGAATGTTTGTTTCTATTGTTACGCAGCTAAAAAGTTAGGTTTATTATTAGCTTCTTCCTTAATAAGGGCGCATGTTTATTAACATCATTGCGGAGCAAAGAATGGGACTTCCGGTATCTGGTGTGGCTTCGACTTATTCAGATTTCTTTCTCAATAAAATGACTGCGAGCGGCGATCTTTACACCCATACGGCGTATACCGCCGCTTTATTGCCACGTGAACGCTGGCATGCCGTACCGCTTGGCACAAAACTAAAACTGACATACCAGGGGCGGTCAGTCATCGTCAAAGTGAATGATCGTGGGGCTGGCGATGGTTCAATGGCGCGTGTCCTTGATTTAAGTCGAGCTGCGTTTGCTTATCTGAGTGGCCGGCCGATCAATGCTATTACCGATAAAACGGCAGGCTTGATTACCTTACAATCCATCATCGTTGTGCCAGCCAGTACGCTACAGGGACCTGTAACCCCATGAAGACTCTATTTGCTATTCCTTTTTTTGCCCTGGGTTTTATCACCAGTGTTGCCGTGCAGGCAGCGGAAAACAAAACGCCTGATGCGATTAATCGCATCATGGCGGAACCGGTACGTAATTTGAGTCTCATGGATGCCGATCCTCAGGGGGCATTGCGCTGGGTCGTCTGGCAGGAAGGGCGGGCAGATTCCAGCGTTTCTTACCTGGCGTTATTCAAGCAGGATAAAGGGGCTGCCTCATCGGTGTGGTCAACAAGCTGGCCGGACGCCTGGTCACCTGCGTTGCAACCTCTGCCTGAATGGCGCTGGCAAGGAAATGCTCTTGTGGCCGTGACGCTTCAATTTGGTGCCGCCGCCGGGCAAGTTGAACTGTATGGACTGGATACACAAAACCGACCAATAAAACTGGCAGAAAAGACGGCTGCCAGCGTCAGTTGGAAAATCAATGAATCCGGTCAGCGATTGTTAGTCCTTTATGAACCTAAACCGACAGCGCTCAAAGCGAGCTGTTATGGCTGGCGGGAAAACACCAACAAATTGATGCCTCAGTCTTGTAATTGACAGGGACAGGTCTTTCGGTACTCATTTCTGCTCGGGGTTATCGTCGGTATTCGATAAAAGATCGTTCAGTGTTTCGAAATCAATTTCTGATTCAGCGTCATCCAGCAACTGGGTGACGGAAAGCAGATCGGTAAATTCACTGAGCAGCATTTCGGCGTCGGATTTAAGCGGCGTGTCGGAGACATCCACCGCCGTGTTGATGGCTTTCTTTACGTTTTCAATAATCTCGCGGACGCCGCCGTTTTTCCCCAGCGTCAGCACCAGGGCGCTAAGTAACAGTGACTGTGCCTCTACGCGAGCAGTCAGCTGTTTCGCCTCCGCATCCATCTTTGAAATCTTTGCGATCATACTGATAATGACGTTTTTCATGTGATTCCCTGCCTTTGATCCGCATGAGTCTTGGCTATCTACAAGAAGTAAGCATGGCGTTATGTAAGCCTAAATGAGCTTAGGATATTTCACGCGTTGAAAAATGCTGGGCCGGGCACAGATGTGAAAAGATCTGTATCAGGAATCAGGCGAAAACCACTCTGGCATCTGATCACAAACGCGTTATCCGCACTGTTTTTCATCGATAAGGGGAGAGCACGCTAAAGACGTGAGAGTATTGCGGGCATTAAAAAACCCGCAAACTCAGAGAGATTGCGGGTTCTTAAGGGGTAACCGATCGCGTAAAAGCTTACCGGTGAAATATTTGGTCGGCACGAGAGGGAACGCTTTTATGAGTTAACCTTTTAATTTTTAATTAAAAATTTTTTTTTATGCCTTATGCCTTATGCCTTGCCTGAAATAGAAAATTACAAGCATCGTCTGACACAGGTACTGAAAATTTTGTTTCACCCAAAAACTACGATGCCTATACCCCCTCAGAACAATGTCATAGGGTTATAGGCATTAAGCTATTATTTGTTTTTAACTTACGTTGCTCATCGAGAAAGTAGAACTCTGCTTTCTGAACAATCGATCCAGAAGATGTGTCCATGGATGATCGACAAAAGAAGCAAACATATAAGAAAGTATAAGAGTAGATGTAATATATAAGAAGAATGTTATGGATAGGGAACCTGTTTTAAGGAAAACAAATGAAGCAATGCTATTGATAGTTAAGAAGTGTATCAGGTATAAACCAAAAGAAATATCGCCAAGTTTTATAAAAACGGGGTTTGAAAAAATCTTAGCAACGAAATTGTTCATCGATACACTAGCTAATAATAAAAATGCAGCAATGGGATACGCGGTGTTGATTGAAAATGGCATAAGAATTGGTGGAAGAGTTAACGCTGCCATTGATAAGGCTAGAATAAGAAAAGTGATACTTACCAACAAAGGAAGGTTGCGGTGCTTGCTTATAATCAAGCCAAGCGCTGCTCCAAGCATAAATTCAAAGTAGTGTGTATTGTAGGAAAAAAACAATAGCACTGCTAAGGAAAAAACTTGAGCATAAAAGTTAATGAACTTACATCCAATTGCAAAAGCAATAACAATAATTACTGCGAATAACTCATACGATATCGTCCATAAATTGGAGTTATATGTGAGAGTTGGATCAAAAGATACGAAGTCTGTCCAGATAGATTCAATAATAGCAAGTTTGAGGTCTGGCTGAAATGTATACCACCTGGCAAGCCAATCTGAGTGAGTTGCAACAGATGCTTCTGCGTTATAGAAAAGACCAAATCTGTGAATTAAATATGCAAAAAGACATACGCACATAATAGGGATACTTAATCTTAAAAAGCGCTTTACGGAAGCGTTTACTCCTTTTATAAATGAAGATAAATAAAATTTCTTAAAGAATATATAACCACTTAAAACAAAAAATAAAGCTACAGCAAAATGACCATTCCACATTGAACTTAGAAGAGAATGGTTTATCGGTTTTTCATAGGAGATGAACTGGTTATCAAAAGATCTAAAAAAATGCAATAGCGCTACAGATACAGCAGCGATACCCCTAATGCCATCAAGGTGTAAATTCCTTCCACCAGGAGCAACAGAGGTTGTTAGATTATTTTTTTGTGGATTCATTAACTATTGTTCCGATTTAGCTACATTCTAAATTAACTTTAACATTAGCAGCATGTTTCCGTCGACACTTATGCCTGACTTACTCTCAATTATTAACATACCGCATTGTTAAAAAAATGTTCATCAGCAATCTGAAGTTATACCCATGAAGAAGCCTTTTCCGACGAACAGATTATCAGTATCTTCCTCGAGGCCGAAGCAAGTGCTTCTGCCTGTGAGTTTTGCTGTAAAAATGACATACATCATCTTCTATATATGTTGGTAGGTGGAAACACCATTTATCTTTGTGCCTCTGAACGGGAGCGCAGAAAACGAGGGGTCTGCAGAAGAGTTACCAGCAGTTACGTTGAGTCGTAATCATCTCATTCGTCAGCGGACTTGATTTGAACTTTATGTTAGCAACCCGTAATTCGCGAAACTGATGGGGCACTCCTTCATAATAAAGTGGTTGGCTGGTATCAATGGCCTGGTTTTTAACCAATTGTTTTATTATCACCAAATTTCAGAAATAAAAAAAACCAACCGTAAAAGGTTGGTTTTTTTAGGGAAATTTGGTCGGCACGAGAGGATTTGAACCTCCGACCCCTGACACCCCATGACAGTGCGCTACCAGGCTGCGCTACGTGCCGATTTGTGGCGGTAATAGTACCCTTTTCACCGCTGATTGCAAGTGAGGGCAGAGCTAACTGATTCATAAATAATCAATCAGTTAGCGATAAACCGTTTTTCATCTGTCAGGACCTGTAGCAGCAAACTCAATTGCGGTTTCTGATCCTGAACCTTTTCACCCTGCGGATTCCAGGTCTGATAGCTGCCGTTCTGATTGAGCACCAGCGTCATCTGTGGCGTCGTAATCGCCAGCGCATCGCCGCTTGCTGCGGTGACCCAGGTATGGCGTCGCGTTGCGTTAAACAGATCCTGGCCCTGCGAATACTCGTTTGCTGGCGTACTGACATGTAACAGGCGCTGCATCAGCGTCGTCATCACGTCTTTATGATCGGTCAGCTTGTTGATGCGCTGTGCAGGTGTGCCCGGCCAGTGAATCACCAGCGGCACATGCAGATTATCGCGCGACCAGGCAAAGTCAGTGGCTGACCGATCGGCAGGCATGCCGTGACCCGCGGTGATGATCACAACCGTATCATCCAGCTTGCCCGATTCGCGCAGTGCATCCAGTAAACGGTTGATCTGCGTATCGACATCGGTAACGGCGCGACCATAGCGACGGGCAAAATTCTGCTGATTGCTGTCTGGCTGGTTGGTGCCGTTCAACGCCACCCAGGAGAACCAGCGGTTATCGTCTTGAGCATAATGACCCAGCCAGTCAATCCATTGATCGGCGGTCTGCGCGTCTGTCTGCGTTTTTGCTGCAGGCAGCGAGAAATCCGAAAGCAGTGCCTGACGATACAACGCGCTACTGAACCCGTCAGAAGAGAACAAACCTAACTGATAACCTTGCTGATTGAGCGCAGAGATCAGTGCAGCAGGCACGCGTGCCGACAGTACCCCGTCCATATAGCTCGGCGAAATACCGTAAAACAGGCCAAAATAGCCGCTGTCCGCCGTGTTGCCAGAACTCATGTGCTGCGTGAAGGTCACGTTCTGTTGCGCAAAGGCGGCAAGTGCCGGCATCTGTTTTTCGTAACCTGAATAATTCAGGCCATCAACGGTAATCAGCAGAACGTTTTGCCCGGGCCCCATATCCAGATAGCGCAGATCGCTCAATGGATACTGTACCGAAACGGCTTCCGGGCTACCCTGTTCAATCAGGCGACGCTGATAATCCTGCGCATCCAGCAGGCCATGTTTCTCCAGGAAGCGGCGTGCCGTCATCGGGTAGGAGAGAGGCAGGTTCGCCCGCTGCATGGTGATAGGGCGATAGAAGTTGGCGTCCGCCCAGATATACATAACGTGGGTGGCAATAAAGGCTACGAAAAAGAACCCTGCCACGGGTTTTGCAAAGCGCCGCCGCCGGCTCAGACTGCGAAGTTTTTGCCAGCTCCAGGTGGCGAACAGCATCTCAATGAGCAGGATAACCGGCACACCGATAAACATGAGCTGCCAGTCACGCGCCGTCTCATTCTGATCGGGGTTGATCACCAGTTCCCAGACGATGGGATTGAGATGCAGGTGAAAACGGGTAAAAACTTCGCTGTCGATAAGTAACAGCGTCATGCCCGTGGTCGCCAGAATAACGGACAGAGACCGCATCAGGCGTTGGGACATCACCACAAAGGTGAGGGGGAATAAAATCAGCAGGTAGTTGGCGAACACCAGAAAGCTGAAATGACCGACCACGCTCAGGTAAGAGTAAATCCGCCCGGCAAGCGTTGTCGGCCAGTCGGCGACAAACAGGTAGCGACTACCGACCACAATGGACAATAAAATATTGAACAGGGCGAACCAGTGCCCCCAGCTTACCATCTGGGAGACTTTTTCACGGTAGGGCTGACGATGAGTCACCATAACTTGTCGCTGTTTACCTTAATGCGCTTTATCGTCATTAACGGACGACTGCAATGCCTGGGCGAAAGATTTTGCGATGGCCTGGCGTTGAGCAGGGGCGATGCTGGTATTGATCAAGTTCGTCACCATGTTCCCCAGAACCATCAGGGAAAGGTCGGTCGGAGACTTGTGTTTTTCCAGCACGTTGGCCAGCTCACTTAGCAGTTGTTCAACGTGTTCATCACTATAGCGGGAAATTTGTGGCATAAATCGAAATCAGTTATTCATAAAGGGCAACATATTACCGTAGCAACAGCTTTTTTTCTGCTTTTTTATCAGCAGTTGCACAGTTGCTTGCGTGGTGGTTGAATACCGCCCGGTCTAAAAGGAGAGTTTATCATGAGTCTGGACATCAACCAGATTGCCCTGCACCAGCTTATCAAACGCGATGAGCAAAACCTTGAGCTGGTGTTGCGCGAATCTTTGCTGGAACCGACTGCTCCCGTTGAGGAGATGGTCGCCGAGTTACACCGGGTTTACAGCGCGAAAAGTAAAGCCTACGGCCTGTTTAACGACGACAGCGAACTGGCGCAGGCATTACGCCTCCAGCGTCAGGGCGAGGAAGATTTTCTCGCGTTCAGCCGTGCGGCAACGGGGCGCTTACGTGATGAACTGGCAAAATATCCCTTTGCGGACGGCGGCATTGTGCTGTTCTGCCACTATCGCTATCTGGCAGTGGAATACCTGCTGGTCGCGGTGCTCAATAACTTAAGCAGTATGCGTGTTAATGAGCAACTGGACATCAGCGCGACGCATTATCTCGACATTAACCATGCGGATATCGTGGCGCGTGTGGATTTAACCGAGTGGGAAACTAACCCGGAATCGACGCGTTATTTAACCTTCCTCAGAGGGCGCGTTGGGCGCAAGGTCTCTGACTTTTTCATGGATTTCCTCGGTGCAACCGAAGGATTAAACGCCAAAGCGCAGAACCGCGGATTGTTGCAGGCGGTGGATGACTTTACCGCCCAGGCGCAGCTCGATAAATCAGAGCGCCAGGATGTTCGCCAGCAGGTCTACACCTACTGTAATGAACAGTTGCAGGCAGGCGAAGAGATTGAACTGGCGTCACTGTCAAAAGAGCTGGCGGGCGTGAGCGAAGTGAGCTTTGAAGAGTTTACCGCCGGGCAGGGCTATGAGCTGGAAGAGAGCTTTCCGGCGGATCGCAGTACATTGCGCCAGTTAACTAAATATGCGGGTAGCGGCGGCGGGTTAACCATTAACTTTGATGCCTTGCTGTTGGGCGAGCGTATTTTTTGGGATCCGGCCACGGATACGTTGACCATTAAGGGCACACCGCCGAATCTGCGCGATCAACTGCAACGCAGAACCGGTGGCAACTGACCGCACTGTGGCATAAAGGAATACGCCAGAAATTCCCCGTCGATGTTGCATTGCTGCGACGGGCCTCAAGGGCTGGTTCGACTTTACAGTTTGATGGCCAGACCAGGCAGGGTACGGATCTGATGAGCACCGAAAAGGTGCTTGATGCCTTGAGTGAGGGGCAAATCATCCCGATACGCATTTTGCCGCGAACGGGGAGGCCGTATCGAGTTTGATGAGACATAAAAAAACCCCGCAGAGCGGGGTTTTTTCAACTTGTCAGCGATTACGCGCGAACGAAGTCGATGTGAGACAGTTTCGGTTTGTAAGCGTGACGCTGTACAGCCTGAACTTTCACTTTTACTTCTTTGCCATCGATAACCAGAGTCTGAACTTCATCATAGAATTCAGCTTTAGACTGGATGTTCCACAGCTGGTCGTGGTCCAGTTCGATAGCAACCGGAGCTTCTTTCCCACCGTAAACGATAGCCGGGAATTTGTTAGCTGCGCGCAGGCGGCGGCTCGCACCCTTACCCTGCTCTTTACGTACTTCTGCGTTGATAGTAAACATGTCAATTTCTCTTAAATAGTTCCTGCTACAGGCGACCCAGCAACAGGCAAGTGATCTGCTTTGCGGATGCAAAAGCGGGCGGATTATACCCATATCCCCCCTCTGTTACAAGTCGGACCGCTATGGCTTAGCCGCGTAGCTCGTTGGCGCGGCGAAAGCGCCCTTCATAATCAAACACCTTTTCCCGCACCTGCCAGTACTGGCCTTTTTTGCGCGCCACGACAAAATCAGGGTGGCGTAACAGCGCCTGCCGGGCGAGGATATCGGCGGCGACAATCCAGCGTAATGGCACGCCGGGCGTACGGGTGTGCGGGCGGATAAAGAGCTGCTCAAAAGCGGTACGCTGAGCAGGGGTATGCAGGCGGTAGCGTTCGCTGACATCTGCGCCATCTTCATCGTAGTAGGTAATTTTTAACCACTCGCCTTTGTCATCCGCGCCGTGCTGTAAGTCCATTCCGCTACAGCGAAGGACCAGCGCGTCTTTGAGTTTCAGCGCCGCTTTAAGCATATCGTCCGGATCGACCAGAATGGTGTCGCAGGTCCGGCAACGACGGGCAGCAATGTCGTTTTCCGCATTACACTGGGGGCAATTTTTAAAACGGAAACGATAGTCACACTGTTCCCGCTGGCCGTCATCGTCCTCAAACCAGCCCTGACAGCGGCGGCCAAAATGTTCGATTAAGGTGCCATCTGCCGTGGTTTTCCCCCAAAAGGTATTGGCAAAGCCGCAGGCCGGGCAAAACACCTGCACAGGTACGTTATCGCTTTTTCCTTTCGGCGCACCGACTTCCGGCGCGTAAAGATCGTGCGGATTTCCGGCGTAGTCGAGGATGAGACAATCGGTCTTGCCGGGAAACAGCCGCAGGCCGCGCCCGACGATTTGCTGATACAGGCTGACGGATTCCGTCGGGCGCAGGATGGCAATCAAATCCACATGCGGCGCGTCAAAGCCAGTCGTGAGCACCGACACGTTCACCAGGTAGCGAAAGCGTTGCGCTTTAAACGCCTCAATCAACTCATCACGCTGTGGACCTGGCGTTTCGCCGGTAATCAGTGCTGCTTCGCCCGCAGGCAACAGCCCGGTAATTTCATGGGCATGTTCTACGGTCGCGGCAAAAATCATCACGCCTTTGCGGCTTTCTGAGAACTCAACAATCTGGCTGATGATGTGCGGCGTGACGCGCTGCTGTTTTTTCAGTTCACGGTTCAGATCCGCTTCGCTGAACAGGCCATTACTCTGCGCCTGCAGGCGGCTGAAATCGTACTGCACCACGGGCATATCCAGCCGTTCCGGTGGTGTCAGATAGCCATGCTTGATCATGTAACGCAGCGGCAACTCATAAATGCAGTCGCGGAACAGCGCTTTTTCATCGCCCCGGACCATACCGTGATAATGAAAACGGTAGATCCAGCCTTTCCCGAGACGAAAAGGGGTCGCGGTGAGTCCAAGCAAACGTACGCGGGGATTCACTTTGCGCAAGTGCTGTAAAATTTGCTGGTATTGGCTTTCGCCATCGTCGCTGATGCGGTGGCACTCATCGACAATCAGCAGTGAAAACTCACCCTGAAAATGGTCAAGGTTACGGGCAACGGACTGTACGCTGCCGAAAACCACTTTGCCCTCACTCTGTTTACTCTTGAGGCCCGCAGCGTAGATATCCGCCTCCAGACCCAGAGCGAGGTATTTCGCATGGTTTTGCGCGACCAGTTCTTTAACGTGCGCGAGCACCAGTACGCGCCCACGCGCCACCCTTGCCAGTTCGGCAATGACCAGGCTTTTGCCTGCGCCTGTAGGCAGGACAATCACCGCAGGTTCATCGTGATGGCGAAAGTGGGCGAGGGTAGCGTCTACCGCTTCGCGTTGATAAGGGCGTAAGGTAAAAGTCATGCTCTTCATGGTGTGACAACATCATGTCACAAGTATGCCACGAATCTTTCCCTTGAGCGGCGTAGAATGACCGCTATACTGACAGGCGTAAATCACCTGAGTCTTCTTAAGGACGAAAGTCCTGCTTCCAGCACCATACAGGCAAAACAACTTCATGCGACTTGATAAGTTTATCGCTCAGCAACTCGGCGTAAGCCGTGCTATTGCCGGACGTCAAATCCGCGCCAGCCACATTACCGTAGACGGCGAAATTGTCAGAGATGCCGCGTTCAAATTGCTCCCGCAACACGAGGTGGAGTATGAGGGCAACGCGCTGGTTCAACAAACCGGCCCTCGCTATTTCATGCTCAATAAACCGCAGGGCTATGTTTGCTCAACGGACGATCCCGACCATCCGACGGTACTCTATTTTCTGGATGAGCCTGTAGCGCACAAACTCCATGCTGCGGGGCGCCTGGATATCGATACTACCGGGCTGGTCCTGATGACCGACGATGGGCAGTGGTCGCACCGTATTACCTCACCGCGCCATCACTGCGAGAAAACCTATCTGGTCGACCTGGAATCGCCAGTGGCGCAAGACACTGCGGAACGCTTTGCCAAAGGTGTCCAGTTACATAATGAGAAAGACCTGACCCAACCGGCTCAGCTCGAGGTGATCACGCCGACGCAGGTACGCTTAACTATCAGCGAGGGGCGCTATCATCAGGTAAAACGTATGTTTGCCGCCGTGGGCAACCACGTTGTCGGTCTGCATCGTGAACGTATCGGCGCGATTACCCTCGACGACGATCTGGCGCCGGGAGAGTACCGCGCACTGACAGAAGAAGAGATTGCCAGCGTCGGTTTGCCTGCGCGTTAACGTAGAGGAGCTTTTCGTGACCAACAGGCCACACTCATCACTGAGCATTGTGATTATTCTTGGCCTGCTGGCCATGTTGATGCCGTTATCTATTGATATGTATCTGCCCGCGCTCCCGGTAATTGCCGGGCAGTTTGGCGTACCGGCGGGCAGCGCGCAAATGACGTTAAGCACCTACATTCTGGGCTTTGCGTTGGGGCAACTGCTTTATGGCCCTATGGCGGACAGCATCGGGCGTAAGCCGGTTATCCTTGGCGGTACGCTGATTTTCGCCGCGGCGGCCGTGGCCTGCGCGCTGGCACAGAGTATCGATCAACTGATTACCATGCGCTTCTTTCATGGTCTCGCGGCAGCCGCAGCCAGCGTGGTGATTAATGCCCTGATGCGCGATATTTATCCGCGCGAAGAGTTTTCGCGGATGATGTCGTTTGTCATGCTGGTGACCACCATTGCGCCGTTGCTTGCCCCGATGATCGGCGGCGCGGTGCTGGTTTGGTTTAGCTGGCATATGATCTTCTGGATCCTGGCGGTAGCGGGCTTGCTGGTTTCGGTGATGATTGCGTTCTTTATACGTGAAACGCTTCCGCCAGAACGTCGGCAGCCGTTCCATCTGCGCACGACCGTCGGCAATTTTGCCTCTCTGTTTCGTCATAAACGCGTGCTCAGCTATATGCTGGCAAGCGGCTTTAGCTTTGCCGGAATGTTCTCTTTTCTGAGCGCCGGGCCGTTTGTCTATATTGAAATCAACCATGTTTCGCCACAGGATTTTGGCTACTACTTCGCGCTAAATATTGTGTTCCTGTTCCTGATGACCATCATCAATGGACGTTTCGTCCGCCGTGTGGGCGCATTAAAGATGTTCCGTGGTGGGCTGTGGGTTCAGTTTGTGATGGCGCTATGGATGGTTATCACGGCACTGCTTGGCGTAGGTTTCTGGTCACTGGTGGTGGGCGTGGCCGCCTTTGTCGGCTGTGTTTCGCTGGTGTCGTCGAACGCGATGGCGGTTATTCTTGATGAGTTTCCCCATATGGCAGGCACCGCCTCCTCGCTGGCCGGTACGTTCCGCTTTGGTATTGGCGCAATTGTCGGCACGCTGCTTTCTATGTCGGCGTTCAACTCCGCATGGCCAATGATTTGGTCCATCACCTTTTGCGCAACCAGTTCCATTCTCTTCTATCTCTACGCCAGTCGCGGCAAAAAACAGGCGTAACCTTTCAACAGAAGGGGGCAGAAATGCTCCCTTTTTTGATGCACATCAACCAAACCTGACATACATTCGGACGTGTTTGTTTATTTTATGTAAAATCCGTTTGTGTAAAAAGTCACATCCTTGTAGTAAAATAAGTTGAGTTAGATCTCATAAACGGGTACATATAGCCGAAAAAAGGGCCGGGGTTCATCAATAAAAACCTGATAAATGAACCGTTAACCCGCACAGATCGCGGTGTCTTACGTTTTATGTGTCGCTGACGAGACGGTTTGTCAATAATGTGTTAATATTAATGTGAAATATTTGTGAAGTAATTGGTACTTCCGGGGACAGAAAGTGAATACATTACAACTCTCCATCATCCACCGTTTACCCCAGAGCTATCGCTGGCTTGACGGTTTTGCAGGCGCCAGGGTTGAACCGATTCCGCAAAATGACGATGACGCGGAAGGGAGTCTTGTGGCGCTGAAGTTATTGAGTCCGGATGGCGATAGCGCCTGGCCGGTTATGCACAAGCTGAGTCAGGCACTGAGTGACATCGCAGTAGATTGTTCCGTTGTGGAATGCGAAGGTGAACCTTGTCTGTTCGTGAACTGTCAGGATGAGTTTGCAGCGACCTGCCGCCTGAAAAACTTTGGCGTCGCGATCGCTGAACCCTTCACCACTCAGAACCCTTTCTGAGCGTCAGCTTAATGATAAAAGCTGACGCGTGTAGTCCTGCTGCGGCGCGCTAAACACGCGGTGACACTCTCCCTGCTCAACCACCTCTCCCTGTTTCAGCACAATCACCTGATGGCATAACGCGCGTACCACCTGCAAATCATGACTGATAAAAATATAAGCCAGATGGTGCGTCTGCTGGAGCGATTTCAGTAAGGCGAGGATCTGCGCCTGTACTGTGCGATCAAGAGAGGAGGTGGGTTCATCCAGTATGATCAGCTCCGGTTTCAGTATCAGTGCCCGGGCAATGGCAATACGCTGGCGCTGACCGCCAGAAAACTCACCCGGGAAACGTCGGCGGGTTTCCGGATCCAGACCAACCTCGTTCATAACTCTGATGACCTCTGCCTCCCGCGCTTCGCGCGTCAACGTCGGCTGATGCACCAGTAATCCCTCTTCGATAATCTGCTGCACGTTCAGTCGTGGATTCAGCGAAGAGTTCGGATCCTGAAATACCACCTGGATGCGGTGGCGCACCGGTAGCATCTGTTTGCGATTCCATGCGTGAAGGGGGCTATCGCCAAAGGTAATGGTGCCCTGCGAGGCAATCAGGCGCAGCAGCGCCAGCCCGGTGGTACTCTTCCCGGAGCCAGACTCCCCAACCAGCCCCAGCGTTTCCCCTGCGCGCAGGGTGAAGCTGATGTTATTGACCACCCGGTTTTCGCCCACCACGCGTTTAAAGATACCTTTGCGGATCGGAAAACTGACGCCGAGATTTTCGACGCGCAGCAGTGGCGGTGTCTCCGGGGCCAGAGGAACCGGGTCTCCTGCGGGCTCGCTGTTCAACAGGCGCTGGGTATAAGGGTGCGTTGGCGCGGCAAACAGGGCGCTGGCGCTGTTCTGCTCGACGCACAGACCGTTTTGCATCACGGCAACGTTATCTGCCAGTTTGCGCACAATACTCAGGTTGTGCGTGATAAACAGAAGCCCCATGTTCAGCTCCTGACGCAGTTCGCGCAGCAGCGTCAGGATTTGCGCCTGCACCGTCACATCCAGCGCGGTGGTGGGTTCGTCCGCAATCAATAATTCCGGACGAGTGAGCAGCGCCATGGCAATCATCACGCGCTGGCGTTCGCCGCCAGAAAGCTGGTGGGGGAAATCCCCCAGACGCTGACGGGCATTGCGGATACCCACCCGGTCAAGACAGGTCAGGATCTCGGCGCGGGCGGCCTCCCGGCGCATCCCCCGGTGGAGCGATAAGACCTCGTAGAGCTGCTTTTCCACGCTATGCAGTGGATTGAGCGACACCATCGGTTCCTGAAAAATCATCGCAATTTTATTGCCGCGCACCTGGCGCAAGGTTTTCTCGCTGGCATGCAGCAGGCTTTCGCCATGAAAGAGGATATCGCCCTGCGGATAGACAGCGGGTGGCGTGGGGAGCAGGCGAAGGATCGACAATGCGCTCACGCTTTTACCCGAGCCGGATTCGCCGACCAGCGCCAGTGTTTCGCCCGCCTCAATTTGCAGCGAAAGCGAATCCACCACCGTGCGTTGTGTCTCCTGCTGACGAAAAGCGATAGACAGGGAATCAATGCGTAACAGGGGAGGGGTCATCTTATACCGCCTTGTTGGGATCGAAGGCGTCGCGCACCGCTTCACCAATAAAAATTAACAGTGACAGTAAGACCGCCACAGATAAAAACGCCGCGATACCCAGCCAGGGCGCCTGCAGATTATTCTTCCCTTGCAGTAATAATTCGCCAAGCGACGGTGAACCCAGTGGCAAACCGAAGCCGAGGAAATCCAGCGAGGTCAGGGTGGAAATCGAGCTGCATAAAATAAACGGCAGGAAGGTCAGCGTGGCGACCATCGCATTGGGCAGCATATGACGCAGCATAATGCTGCGGTCGTTCACCCCCAGCGCCTGCGCCGCACGGATGTAGTCGAAATTTCGCGTGCGCAGAAACTCAGCGCGCACCACGCCCACCAGACTCATCCAGCCGAACAGTACCGTAATGGCCAGCAACCACCAGAATCCAGGCTGTACGACGCTGGAGAGCAGAATAATCAGGAACAGCGTTGGCATGCCTGACCAGACCTCAATAAAGCGCTGGCCCCACAGATCGATTTTCCCGCCGTAATAGCCCTGTAGTGCGCCTGCGAGCACGCCGATAACGCAGGAGCAGAGCGTCAACATTAAGCCAAACAGCAATGAGATACGCGTCCCGTAGAGAATACGCGCCAGCACATCCCCGCCGTTGGCATCGGTACCTAACCAGTTCTGCTTTGAGGGCGGCGAGGGGAAAGGCTGAGTGGTGGAGTAGTTGATACTGCGCGCGCCAAAGCGGATCGGGGCATGAATCATCCAGCCATGCTGAGCGATTTGCTGCTGCAGCCAGGGATCCTGATAATCCGCAGGCGTGGCAAACGGACCGCCAAATTCGCTCTCGCTATAGTTGAAAATCACCGGCGCGTACCAGTGACCCTGGTAACGCACCAGCAGCGGTTTATCGTTGGCGATCAGTTCGGCAAACAGGCTGAATAAAAAAATCAGCAGAAAAATCCACAGCGACCAAAAACCGCGGCGATTATGGCGAAAACGCGCCCAGCGAGTCTGGTTGACGTAGCTTAATTTAAACATCAGCGTCCCTCGAAATCGATGCGCGGGTCGACCAGCGTATAAGTCATGTCGCTGAGAATATTCAGCAACAGGCCGATAAGCGTGAAAATATAAAGCGTGCCAAACATCACCGGATAATCGCGCGAGACGGTGGCCTCGTAGCCCAGCAGCCCCAGCCCATTAAGCGAGAAGATCACTTCAATGAGCAGTGAGCCGGTAAAAAACATGCTGATAAAGGTGGCAGGAAAGCCTGCGATCACCAGTAACATCGCGTTACGAAACACATGCTTGCGCATAATATTGCCTTCGCTGACGCCTTTTGCGCGCGCGGTCACCACATACTGCTTTCTGATCTCATCCATAAAGGAGTTTTTCGTCAGCATGGTCAGGGCCGCAAAGCCGCCAATGACGGTTGCCAGCACGGGCAGGGTGATGTGCCACAGGTAGTCGGTTACCTTAGCGTACCAGGGCAGGGTATCGAAGTTCGACGAAACCAGCCCACGCAGCGGGAAGATATCGTAGTAGCTGCCGCCCGCAAAAAAGACGATCAGCAAAATAGCGAACAGAAATGCGGGGATCGCGTAGCCGATAATAATAAAAGCGCTGCTCCAGACGTCGAACCGGCTGCCGTTATAGACCGCTTTGCGGATCCCCAGGGGAATCGACACAAGATAGATAATCAGCGTCCCCCATAGCCCAAGCGTGACGGAAACCGGCAGGCTCTCTTTGATCAGTTGTAGCACTGAGGCGCTGCGAAACAGGCTATTGCCGAAGTCGAAACGGACATAGTCCCAGAGCATTTTGAAATAACGCTCATGAATCGGTTTGTCGAAGCCGTAGCGTTTGGTGATTTCAGCAATCACTTCCGGATCAAGCCCACGCCCGCCACGATAGTGGCTGTCATTACTGGTAGCGCTACCGACACCGGTTCGGGCGTGTGTGGCACCGCCACCTTCGACCGTCGTTCCCGGTAAACCACTCTGGTTACCGAACTCAATCGCCGCAATGGCCTGATCGACCGGCCCTCCCGGGGCAATCTGTACGATGAAAAAGTTAATGGTGATAATCGCCCACAAGGTGGGAATGATCAGCAATAAGCGTCGAATAAAATAGGCGCCCATCCTGTCTCCTTAGCGTCTGTCTGCGGGCAGTTTTGCCGCTTTGTTCACGTCATACCACCAGGTGTCGAAACCGAGTGAATAGACGGGGCGAATGCCTGGCATCGAGAACTTGTCCCAGTAGGCCACCTGATCGGCTGCCATATACCACATAGGCAACATGTAGTAATTCCAGGTCAGCACCCGGTCGAGCGCCCGCCCCAGCGGCAGCAGTTTTTGCTTATCTCCCTGCGCCTGGATAATTTGCGCGATCAGTTTATCCAGTATCGGGCTTTTCACGCCGGGGGAGTTATAGGTTGAATCGATGTATTGCGAACTCCAGGAGATTTGCAGATCGGAACTGGGCCACGGCATTGCCCGCCACACGCGCGGCATCATGTCGTAATCGCGGGTGCGCAGACGATTGGTTATCTGCGAGTTATCGACCTGGCGGACTTCCATCGTAATACCCAGCCGCGCCAGGTTGTGCTGAAACGGCAACACCCACTGGTTGTTCCCACCAGAAGGCAGCAGCATCTCGAAAACGAACGGTTTACCGGTCTGGGAGTTCACCAGCTTCTGGTCTTTCATTTCCCAGCCTGCCTGCTTGAGTAGCTCACTCGCTTTCAGCAGGTTCTCCCGGTCATAGCCGTCGCCTTTGGAGACGGGTGGAGTATAAATAGAGGTGAAAACCTCCGGCGGCAGGTCGGCTTTCATCGGCGCCAGTAGCGTCAGCTCCGCGGCATCCGGATAATTGCGTGCGGCATATTCCGTGTTCTGGAAATAGCTGTTGGTGCGGCTGTAGGCGTTATAAAACAGCGCCTTGTTCATCCACTCAAAATCAAAAGCCAGCGAGACAGCTTCACGTACCCGACGGTCGGTAAACACTGGTCGCTGGATATTGAATGCCAGCCAACGGGTATCCTGCGCGGAGGTGTTTGGCTGCTCATCTTTAATGATATAGCCACGGTCAAAATTGCTGCCGATATAGCGCGTCGCCCAGTTTTTTGCACTGCCCTCGGTGCGCATATCGAACGCGCCAGCTTTAAAGGCCTCAAAGGCGACATTGTCGTCCAGGTAATAGTCATAGCGAATACTGTCGAAATTCCAGCGCCCGCGATTGACCGGCAGTGTCGCCCCCCAGTAGTCCTTCACGCGCGAGTAGGTCACGTACTGTCCCATCCGCCAACTGGTGATGCGATAAGGGCCGCTCCCGAGGGGAGGGGACGATAGCGGGTCGCTGAGTTTATGATCTTTCCAGAATTTCTCAGGCATAACCGGCAGTGAGAAGAGGCTAAGCATGTTCTCTTTGCCCGGTTCACCCAGTTCGATACGCACGGTTAACGGGGAGATCGCTTTTACCGTGGTGCCTTTATAGATCAGGCGGAACTGCGGCACCCCTTCGGTCATGAATTTATGGAAGGTGAATGCCACATCGCTGGCCCGAATAGGTGAGCCGTCGTGGAAGGTGGCGCGCGGATTGATCGAGACCTCGACCCATGAATAATCATCGGCGTAGCGGGCCACCTCAGCAATCAGCGGATAGTAGCTGCCCGGTTCATCATCAGAGGTGGTAAACAGGCTGTCATAGAGCGACTCGGTGCGCACGGCGGCGTTACCGCGCAGTGCAAAGCGGTTGAAGCTATCGAACGTACCGATATAGGAAAGCGTAATATTGCCGCCTTTAGGCGCAGCGGGATTCACATAGTCAAAATGTGAGAAATTGATGGCATATTTGGGCTCGCCGATAACGGCAAACGCGTAATTCTCTTTAATGGTTTGCGCATGGCTAACGGTGCCTACCAGCAGCAAACTCAAAATAAACAGGCGCACAAACTTCATCGGGCGGGATCCTTTACCTGTGGCGCTCCGGGCGCACCAACGTTTTCTCATTGAATAATAAGGGAGGGGGCGCCCGTTGTGAAATAGTTAACGGCCTAAAGTCGTGATGAAAACTGCGGGGGATGCCACATTGTGAATTGCTCAAGTGTCATTGGGCGGCTGAAATAGTAACCCTGCATAAAATTAACGCCATGTTCCCGTAGCCAGCGAGCCTGCTCTGGTGTTTCGACGCCTTCTGCCACGGTGGCCATATTCAGACGTTTCGCCAGCGTCAGCACTGCATCAAGCACCGGTGACGTGACGGTTTCAGTACCAATGGCATTCACAAAGCCACGATCAATTTTAAGATAATCAACGGTGAAACGTTCAAGATAGATAAGTGCGCTGTGACCGGTGCCGAAATCATCAATGGCAATTTCATAACCTTCATCACGCAGCCACTGGAATAATTTCACCGCCTCATTCTGGCGCAACATATCCCGCTCGGTGATTTCCAGCACCAGGCGGAAATAGTCGGCCGGAAGGGAATGGGTAAACTGGCGAATATCCCTGGCAAAACTTTCAACATGCAAATGGCCGGGCGAGATATTAATACCCAGTTTGGCCCCGTGTGGCAGCAGTGTTTGCAAGACTGGCGCATCGTGGGCAATAAGCTTAAACAGGTGCAGCGTCAGCGGCACGATTAGCTGTTGCGCCTCGGCATACTGGATAAACGCATCTGGTGGGATCTCGCCGGCAGTGGGGTGCTTCCAGCGCATCAGCACCTCGACACCGCGCACCCGTAATTCACTGGCATCAATCACTGGCTGGTACACCACATAAAACTGATTCTGTTTAATGGCGGTAAGGATCTCTTTGCCTGGACGCATTCGGATATAGAGATACCAGGCCGTCAGTAAACCCGCAAGCGTGCCCACCATGCCGCCAAACAACAGGGCAAGCTGTACGTCTTCGGGTTCCCAGGTTTCGGTATAAAGATTAATGGTCAGCGGAAAGCCAGCAAGATGCGCTGTGCGAAACGGTGTGGCTTTCAGGGTACGTAGATCAACAAGACCCGTCGAAAAAGTGGAGATCGCGTTGTGGCCGATCCCGAGTGCAATACCAGTCAGTTCTTGTTGCTGTGAGGTATACAGCAGGAAAGGGGTGAGGTTGACATTGAGAGATACGAAAACGCCACGGTCATCAAGCAAGGGGCTGCGGAACCACATTGCAATCGCAGGTTTGTCCGGCAACATTGGCGTGCCGTGCAAAATGACCATATCAAAGTCTTTGTGCAGATCAATTTCCGGCAGGAGATCCTTCATCGGTACGTGCATCACGCCCGTAGCGGAAGAACAAAATGCGTTATCGTTTTTGACTAATAAAAATGCGCGAACATTGGTGCTAAAAGCGGCGCGCGAGGTCAGCTCACTGGCGACATCAACGCACTCATTGAGCGTTAGCGGCTGGAGCGTCTCAGCGGTGGTTTTGATATCGCTAAAATAGTCTGTGAGCCAGTGCTGCATGCCCGCGAGTACGGCATTCATCTTTTGCTCATGTTTCTTCTGAACAACTAAAAAATGAATCCCGCTAACGGCAATAGCCGCGAAGAGACCGACCAGAAGGCTAAACAGAAGAATTTTCCGGCTGGCGGAAAAGTTGCGGGTCAACATCACTTATATCCATATCTGGCGAGTTTGAGCGAAAAAAAGCCAGGCGATTGCTCTATTTGATTTCCTGGAATATAGCCTGGAAAGTGTTAATGAGACATATAAACAGGCAAGAAAAATAGGTATAAAAAAACACCGCCGAAGCAGTGTTCTTTTATCGTTTCGCGCCAGCCAAGGGATAACCGGCGAAAACATGCGTTAGCTGCGGGACAATATGCGGCGCGCTTCGTTGTAGCGCTTCTTCCAGTAAGGTTCATCCATACTGGAAATCACCACACCACTACTTGTCGAAGCATGGACAAACTGGTTATTGCCAATGTAGATGCCTACATGGCGACCCGTTGACCCTGCTCTGAACAACACCAGGTCACCGGTACGCAAACTGGTGCGTGATACCGACTTACCCATTTCCTGCTGTTCGTAGGTTGAACGCGGTAATTCTAAACCAAACTGCTCACGGAAAGTGCGCTGGACGAAGCCGGAACAATCAATACCTTTCTTGGTGTCGCCGCCTAAGCGGTAACGTACACCTTTCCAGTCAGCATATTGATCGAGGATGCGATTTTTCACATCCAGATTACGCACCATATTTTCAAATTCATCCTGAGAGGCTTGCAGTGAAGAGATATCTTCGCCCACAGCATGCGTCTCAGAATGCATGTTTTTCGCGGTATTTGTTGAACAAGCTGATAACAGAACCGCCACTGCTACCGCGGGAATCGCCCGCAAGATATATCTCAAAATCGGCTGAGATTTGACCATGTTAATTATTTTCCCTTGAAGTCCTTAACGATAAATATCGTTATAAAAAATGCCAACGCAGCGAGAGTAATTAGCTGTATGCAATGAGACAATTACCCGTGGTCAAATCTGTGGATGAACGCACAAATTTATTTGTTATGAGAATAATTGCTCATTAGCTCAAAGCAGACCCGAGATTACCCTATCACTACGGGCATTGCGAGCGCTTTTCTGCGATTTTTTATAAGAAATTATGATACAGAAAGTTAATTATCAGGAATGGCTAAAAAAGCGGCAATTTAGGTTAAGAATCATGCAAATCGCTAATTTGAATAGTGATTGTTATGACAGGGGGATGACAGAAAAGGCGAAGTTTTGACAAATTTGCATCAGGGATCGAAAACGATCCCTGATGATTAGCGTACATCCATGTAATTAAATTGTATAAAAGTTGTTTATTTTCCCGGTAGGTAACGATTAAACAGGCTAATTATTTTGTCGCTAAGTGGTGTCATCAGACACCACGGCAGGCCAATCAGCACCACAGAAAGAGAGCCAACAGCAATATCGGTAAACCAGTGGGCGCCAATCATCACGCGTGGGAATGCGAAAACCACAAAAATAATCAGGGCAATGGCGAACGCTTTTTTACCGAAATAACGCAGCATGATAGAGGAAAAAATAAGCAACATCATGCCATGATCGCCCGGGAAACTGTCTTTGGAGGCATCCTTGGTCGGGAAATCCAGTAATTCACTGACCCGATGAATGCCGCTAAAAAAGAGTGTCGGACTTTCGCGTTTAACGGGAATAAGCAATTGCGCGAGCTGATTAATAGCCACCGCAAACAGCAACATAGTCAGGCCAATAATGACGATCCGGCGACGTCCGGCGCTGTCTTCACGCAACCAGAACGACAGCATCAGGCAACCCATGGCAATGAGCGAGCAGGCGTCAAAGGCGCGGTTGTTGGTCAGCGCGACCAGCCACAGGAAGGCACGGTTCTCAACGAGGCCGTTATTGAAGAAGTGGAAAATTGCCGCGTCCAGCGGAAACCAGAATCCATGATTAACCGGTAAATACCAGGACAGGAACAGCGCAAAACCAGCGACATTAAGCAAAAAAATAAGCGGTAAACGAGTCTTCATCTTTATCCATTTTTGAACAATACGGGCAAAACAGTAGTGTCCTTAACTTAAACGAAGCTTCAACAAACTGGCCTGCAAGGCATTCCAGTCCGCTTCGGAGGCGGTAATTAATTCAATACGGCTGTCCGGCGGCGCGACATTTTGCGTCTCAATATGCAGATCCAGCCCCTGGCGATTAATACGCACCAGCCCTTCGGGAATACGCATTACACCCTTGACGCGTTCGACTGGCGCAAGGCGCGCCCACTCAAGTAAACCAATGGTGTCAAACTGCGTATCTGCGTCAAAAATCCAACCGCACGCATGATGACCCTGGCCACTATTCAGGCTGCGTCGCCAGCGTTGATGTTCAGGCAAGCTTAACGCCGCTAGTCCTTTTCTTTCGCCGGTGTGGTGATGATGTTCGGCACTGGTGGGAAGTGCGCGCAGATTGCGGCGTGGGTTATCCAGCAGCGACACGGGAATATTTCCCTGTGTGGCGTTGATACGCAGACGGTCGCCGCCATGTTGCTGCCACCATACTTCCAGTGCCTGTTGGCTCTCGACGCTGGCGCGGTCTTCTTTATTAGCGACAATGATGTCAGCCGCCGCAAGCTGGTCGCGGAAGTTTTCATTACCCGTCACTTTTTCGTCCAGCAACTGACGTGGGTCGATAAGGCACAAGGTCGCGCGCAAATCGATCCAGGGTTCATAGACCGGGGCAGTGAGCATATCGAGAATCTGTTTTGGATGGCCCAGGCCGGTAGGCTCAATCAGTAAACGATCGGGTTTACCCTGACGTAATAGCGTATTAAGGCCAACCTGCATTGGCAGGCCGTTCACGCAGCACATGCATCCGCCGGGGATCTCTTTTAATAAGGCCCCGCTGTCCGCCAGTAACGCGCCATCAATGCCCACTTCGCCAAATTCATTGACCAGAACGGCCCATTTTTCGTTGGGGTCTTTATTTGCCAGCATATGGAGAATGGACGTCGTCTTCCCGCTGCCAAGAAAGCCAGTAATCAGATTTGTTTTCGTCACGTTTACTCCAGCATTACGCACAATAATAAGTGCGACAATCCTGGCGAAAATTGGCAAAAAAGAGAAGGGCAGGAGCGGAGAAAGCACTTTCCGCCCCTTTTAATGGCAGAAAATGTTAAATCTGCAGGGCATTACGCACCGCCTGGTGCGCCCCTTGCGTGCGCAACTGTTGCCATGCACTGTCGATGGCATTCACAAAACGCGGGTCGGTGGGTAAATCAGTACCGAAGATTTCACTGAGCGCCAGCAACGCCCCAACGCGCTCCCTTTCACTGCTGGTCTCGACGATAGCCCGTAACTTATCGACCAGAGGATCGCGCACATCAATGGCCTCGCCTGCGTCATCCGTTCCGCTGACATAGCGCATCCAGCCTGCCACGCCGAGTGCCAGCAACGGCCAGTGGCTTTCACGCTGTAAATGCACGCGAACGCTATCCAGCATACGCTGCGGCAGTTTCTGGCTACCGTCCATCGCTATCTGCCAGGTGCGATGTTTAAGCGCCGGGTTAGAAAAACGGGCAATCAGATTGTCTGCATATTCGTTGAGGTCCACGCCGGTAATAGCAAGCGTAGGGGCCTGTTCACCTAGCATCAACTGATGTGCGGCACGGCGAAAAACCTCATCCTGCATACAATCGCTGATATGGGCAAACCCGGCCAGATACCCCAGGTACGCGAGGAACGAATGGCTACCGTTCAGCATACGCAGCTTCATCTGTTCCCACGGGCGAACGTCTTGTACCAGTTGCACCCCTGCCACTTCCCATTGCGGACGACCGGCAACAAAGTTGTCTTCAATGACCCACTGAATATAAGGCTCGCAACTGATGGCACAGGGATCGGCAACCCCCAATTCAGCGGCAATTTCCGCCAGGGATTCGTCAGTAGCGGCCGGCACGATACGGTCCACCATGGTAGAGGGGAAACTGACATGCGTGTCAATCCACTGCGACAGCTCGGAGGAACGGGTCTGCGCCATACCCAGTACCGCGTTTTTCACGATGTGACCATTATCCGGAATATTGTCGCAAGACAGCACCGTAAAGGCGGGCAGGCCGCGCTCACGTCGACGGGCGAGCGCTTCAACCAGAATGCCTGGTGCGGAATGCGGTTCGCCAGGCTCCTGCAGATCATGGGCAATGCGCGGTTGAGTGAGGTCCAGTTTGCCGGTTGCCGGGTCGATGCAATAGCCTTTCTCGGTGATGGTCAGGGAAACAATGGCTACCTGCGGTTCGCAAAATTTTTCAATAATGGCCGCCAGTGAGTCCAGTTTGGCATTCAGACATTCGTTAACCGCGCCAACAACGTAGGCTTTATTCCCTTCAGCCCCTTTCTCCAGCACGGTGTACAGATGATCCTGCGCGCGCAACTGCGCCATAAGCTGGTCGCCGCTGAACAGGCTAATCTCGCATATGCCCCAGTCGCCCCCCAGCGCGTTCAGCACACGGTCAGTCAATAGTGCCTGATGCGCGCGGTGAAAGGCGCCAAAACCGAAGTGAACAATGCGCGAACGCAATGAACGGCGATCATATTGAGGTAACTGCACCGTTTCTGGCAGCGTTACGGAGGCAATTGTTTGCATTGAAATACACCTGTTTAACCATTAATTAACAATATGCAGTGTAAAGTTATATGACAGCAAATTGAATTGGTGTGCCTGAAATATCCGGGTAATGTGAGCTGGATCAATCATTCTTGCGGCGGCGTTTGACCCTCTCCGTTAAACATGTATGGTAGTCGTCATAGGCTTTGCGGTATTGGTATAACAACTTTGAGGATGAGGCGATGGAACAAACCTGGCGTTGGTACGGACCGAACGATCCGGTTTCATTAGATGATGTGCGTCAGGCTGGCGCAACAGGTGTTGTGACGGCACTGCACCATATTCCCAACGGTCAGGTCTGGCCGGTAGAAGAAATCAAACAGCGTCAGGCATTGCTGGCTGAAAAAGGGCTGACCTGGTCGGTGGTGGAAAGTATTCCTGTGCATGAAGATATCAAAACGCACAGTGGACAGTATGACACCTGGATTGCTAACTATCAGCAAAGCATCCGCAATCTGGCAGCCTGTGGCATCGATACCGTGTGCTACAACTTTATGCCGATCCTCGACTGGACGCGTACCGATCTGGAATACGAACTGCCGGACGGCTCCAAAGCGCTGCGTTTTGATCAGATTGCTTTTGCTGCGTTTGAACTTTATATCCTCAAACGCGACGGCGCGCAGGCTGATTACACCGAAGAAGAACAGCAGCAGGCGCAGGCCTATTTTGAAGCGATGAGCGCAGCGGAAATTGAAAAACTGACGCGCAATATTATCGCTGGTCTGCCGGGTGCGGAAGAGGGGTACACGCTGGATCAGTTCCGTGCCCGTCTGGCGGAATACGATGGCATCAACAAAGATCAGTTGCGCGAAAATATGGCTTATTTCCTGCGCGCGATTGTTGCCGTGGCTGAAGAAGTCGGCGTGCGTCTGGCGGTGCACCCGGACGATCCGCCGCGTCCCATCCTTGGCCTGCCGCGTATTGTCTCGACCATTGAGGACATGCACTGGCTGAAAAACGCGGTCGACAGCATCAATAACGGTTTCACCATGTGCACGGGTTCCTATGGTGTACGCGCCGATAACGATCTGGTGAACATGATTGAGACGTTCGGCGACCGTATTCACTTCACGCACCTGCGTTCTACCTGCCGTGAAGATAACCCGAAAACGTTCCATGAAGCTGCGCACCTGCAGGGCGATGTGGATATGGTTTCGGTTGTGGCGGCGATCCTGAGTGAAGAGCAACGCCGCAAGAAAGCCGGCGACCTGCGCCCGATTCCGTTCCGTCCGGATCACGGTCATCAGATGCTCGATGACCTGCGTAAGAAAACCAACCCAGGCTATTCGGCGATTGGTCGTCTGAAAGGGATGGCGGAAGTGCGTGGCGTGGAACTGGCGCTTAAGAAAATGCTGTTCCGCGACCTGTTGTAATCCGCTAGCTTCGCTCTGAAATAAAAAAAGGACAGTTTTCACTGTCCTTTTTTACTTTTACTGGCTGGCTTAGTCCGCACGGCCCATATAACGGCTTTCTTCAATATGAATGCGGATTTTCTCGCCGGTGGTCAGGTATTCCGGAACCTGAATCACCAGACCCGTGCTCATGGTTGCCGGTTTGGTACGTGAACTGGCTGACGCGCCTTTGATGCCCGGTGCGGTTTCAACAATTTCCAGATCAACGGTCTGCGGCAATTCCAGCGCCAGCAGTTGGCCATCCCAGGTCAGCACCTGCATATCCGGCATCCCGCCTTCCGGGATAAACAGCAGTTCTTCTTCGATCTGCTCTTTTGTGAAGGTGTACGGCGTGTAATCTTCTTTATCCATAAACACGTATTCGTTGCCATCAACATAGGAGAAGTCAACGAAACGGCGGGTCAGGGTCACGGTATCGACGATATCGTCACCTTTGAAACGTTCTTCGACTTTCAGGCCGGTGCGCACATCGGAGAAACGCATTTTATAGAGGGTTGCGGCGCCGCGGGCGCTCGGTGACTGAATATCAATATTCTTTACAATCAGCAGTTTGCCGTTGTAGTTCAGCACCATACCTTTCTTGATTTCGTTCGCTCTTGGCATCAGTGGGATCCTGTAAATTAAAAATAACGAAAATATCGCGACAAAGTACCCGCGAGGGCCTTTACAGGCAAGTGGAATCGCTGAGTTTTGCGTTTGACGGGGAAAACAGGTAGTTTGGCGGCCAGCCCAACAGAGAGTCGTGATTATGGAATGCCGTACGGATTGCGGAGCGTGCTGTATCGCCCCTTCGATTTCAAGTCCTATCCCCGGTATGCCACAGGGCAAGCCGGCCAACACGCGTTGTATCCAACTGGCGGATGACAACACGTGTAAAATTTTCGGCTCCCCGCGACGTCCAGCGGTCTGCGCCAGCCTGCAACCGAGCGCTGGCATGTGTTTCAGCGATCGAAAGGCGGCCATGACTTTCCTGATTAATCTGGAAGCCGCGACCACACCTTAAGGCGACTGCGCGCTGTACTGATATTTCGCTTCATGCTCTATTAATCATTTCTTGCGCACAATACCGCCGCCGTAGCCGGTCATTGCACCGTCCTTGCCGGGGATCCGGTGGCAGGGGATGACAATCGCAATACGATAATGAACAGATGGTGTTGTTCGTCAGCAAGGCGCTGGCGGATGGCGTTCAGTAGTGATGCAAATTCAGCAGAATCCTGCAACACCCGCTTTCCTTGCTGAACGCGGCTGTCTTCCAGGTCAATGCCTGCGACACCGAGTTCAGCCAGCGCGAGCAGGTTGTCGATAATCTGCCCATGACTTTCACCATAGCCATACTCCATATCAACGGTCAGCGGCAGAGGGCAGCAAGCCCGTAAACGGACGAGCAGGTGGTGGAGTACTGCAAAGGTGATGCCGTCGCCATCGTCATAGCCATACATCGCGGCAATGACGGCACTGGAGGTGCCCATTGCCTGGTAACCCGCGGCCTGTGCGGTTCTGGCCAGACATTTGCTATCAGTAACGGGCCGTCTTGTCGGTGTAAAAGGGCAAAATTCATCATCACAATCCTCTGTTGAATGGCCGCTTATCGGTACCGATAAGGCGTGACGGGCAACAACCGAAAAACGGACAGGTATTTTTCCCCCTCTCTTTTTTGCTCACAAAAACGGAACAACATTTCAACGATACTGCTGTGCTGATGGGTGCTGAATGTGACCTAAAAAGACGGTCAGCTTTGTTCAGCAAAAATGGGATGCCAGGGAGTGAAATGTGCAGTAGATCGTAATTTTGCAATCAAAAACGAGACTTTTCTTGATTGCTGAAGCGGAAAAGTCAAGACTTCTCGAAACGTTTCAGCGTCATCTTGTTTTCAACACATTTCAGGGTGGCGCATTATTTCTCAAGTTAGCTGAAACGATTCAGTTCAGCAGGAGAGGATTTACATGTTCCAGTTATCCGTTCAGGACATCCATCCGGGCCAGCAGGCCGGGACGAAAGAAGAGGCGATTCGTCAGATTGCTGCCGCACTGGCAGAAGCAGGCAACGTCGCCGGTGGTTATGTTGATGGCATGCTGGCGCGTGAGCAGCAGACGTCGACGTTCCTTGGCAACGGGATCGCCATTCCTCACGGGACGACTGATACCCGCGACCAGGTATTGAAAACCGGTGTCAAAGTGTTCCAGTTCCCGCAAGGCATTCTCTGGGGGGAAGGCCAGGTCGCCTATGTGGCTATCGGTATTGCCGCCAGTTCTGATGAACACCTGGGCCTGCTGCGTCAGCTAACCCACGTCCTGAGCGATGATTCCGTTGCTGCACAACTGCAATCGGCGACCACAGCAGAAGAACTGCGTGCGTTGCTGATGGGTGAACAGCAAGTGGCGTCGCTGAAACTGGATAACGATACCCTGAGCCTTGACGTTGTCGCCAGCGACCTCGTGACGCTGCAGGCGCTGAACGCTGCGCGGCTGAAAGAAGCGGGCGCGGTTGATGCTGTCTATGTGGCACGCGCGATTAACGAACAACCGCTGAATCTCGGTCAGGGGATCTGGCTGAACGACAGCGCACAGGGCAACCTGGCGAGCGCGGTGGCTGTCAGCCGTACTGCAAAAGCATTTGATGTGAACGGTGAAAGCGTTGCGCTGCTGGTCAGCGTAGCAATGGCTGATGACCAGCCGGTTGCCGTGCTCAAACGTCTGAGCAATCTGCTGCTCGACAATAAAGCTGACCGTCTTCTGAGCGCAGATGCCGCTACCCTGCTGGCACTGTTGACCAGCGATGACGCTATTGCTGACAACCTGCTGACCGCCGAGTTTGTTGTACGCAACGAACATGGCCTTCATGCCCGTCCGGGCACCATGCTGGTCAATACCATCAAACAATTTAATAGCGAAGTGACTGTCGCTAACCTCGACGGTACCGGTAAATCCGCCAATGGTCGTAGCCTGATGAAAGTGGTCGCGCTGGGCGTGAAGAAAGGTCACCGTCTGCGCTTCACCGCACAGGGCGATGATGCTGAACAGGCGCTGAAAGCGATTGGCGAAGCCATCGCTGCCGGTCTGGGGGAGGGCGCATAATGAGCAGACGTGTCGCTACTATTACCCTTAACCCTGCCTATGATCTGGTCGGGTATACCCCGGAAATTGAACGCGGTGAAGTGAACCTGGTTCGCACTACCGGCCTGCATGCTGCGGGTAAAGGTATCAACGTGGCGAAAGTGCTGAAAGATCTGGGCATCGACGTGACCGTCGGCGGCTTCCTGGGTAAAGACAACCAGGACGGTTTCCAGCAATTGTTCAGCGAACTGGGTATTGCTAACCGCTTCCAGATTGTTCAGGGCCGTACCCGTATCAACGTGAAGTTGACGGAAAAAGACAGCGAAGTCACTGACTTCAACTTCTCCGGCTTCGAAGTGACGCCGGCAGACTGGGAACGTTTTGTTGCAGACTCTCTGACCTGGCTGGGTCAGTTCGACATGGTGTGTGTCAGCGGCAGCTTGCCATCGGGTGTGAGCCCGGAAGCCTTTACCGACTGGATGACGCGCCTGCGCAGCCAGTGCCCATGCATCATTTTCGACAGCAGCCGCGATGCGCTGGTTGCTGGTCTGAAAGCTGCGCCGTGGCTGGTTAAACCTAACCGTCGCGAACTCGAAATTTGGGCTGGTCGCAAATTACCGGAATTGAAAGATGTGATCGACGCGGCGCATGCGCTTCGTGAACAAGGAATTGCCCATGTGGTTATTTCACTGGGCGCGGAAGGGGCGTTGTGGGTTAACGCTTCGGGCGAATGGATCGCCAAACCGCCGTCAATGGAGGTGGTAAGCACCGTTGGCGCAGGGGATTCAATGGTTGGCGGTCTGATTTATGGCCTGTTAATGCGAGAGTCCAGTGAACATACGTTGCGCCTGGCCACTGCCGTGGCAGCACTGGCCGTTAGCCAGAGCAATGTAGGTATTACCGATCGTACCCAGTTAGCCGCGATGATGGCGCGTGTTGACTTAAAACCCTTTAACTAACAGCAGGAGAGCATAATGAAAACGCTGCTGATAATTGATTCTGAACTCGGTCAAGCTCGCGCATATATGGCGAAAAGCCTGTTAGGCGCAGCGGCACAAAAAGCGAATTTGCAGTTTATCGACAACCCCGGTGAAGCTGAACTGGCGATCGTTCTGGGCTCCCGCGTGCCGGCTGACAACGCGCTGAGCGGCAAGAAAGTCTGGTTGGGCGACATCAATCGCGCTGTGGCGCATCCGGAACTGTTTTTAAGTGAAGCAAAGAACCACGCTTCTCCGTACGCAGCTCCGGCGGCGGCACCTGTGACGTCCAACAGTGGTCCGAAACGTATCGTGGCTATCACCGCCTGCCCGACGGGTGTTGCGCACACCTTTATGGCGGCAGAGGCCATTGAAACCGAAGCGAAAAAACGCGGCTGGTGGGTGAAAGTGGAAACACGCGGCTCTGTTGGCGCGGGTAACGCCATCACGCCGGAAGAAGTGGCGCAAGCCGATCTGGTGATCGTCGCCGCTGACATCGAAGTGGATCTGGCGAAATTCGCTGGCAAACCGATGTATCGCACGACTACAGGCCTGGCACTGAAGAAAACGGCGCAGGAATTAGACAAAGCGCAAGCCGAAGCGAAAACGTATCAGCCGAGCGGCGGTACGCAAGCTGCGAGCAGTGAAGGTAAAAAAGAGAGTGCGGGCGCCTATCGCCACCTGCTGACCGGTGTTTCTTACATGCTGCCGATGGTTGTTGCCGGTGGTCTGTGTATCGCACTGTCCTTTGCCTTCGGTATTACCGCATTTAAAACGCCGGATACGCTGGCTGCCGCGCTGATGCAAATCGGTGGTGGGTCTGCGTTTGCTCTGATGGTGCCGGTGCTGGCCGGGTACATTGCCTTCTCCATCGCTGACCGTCCGGGTCTGACGCCGGGTCTTATTGGCGGTATGCTGGCAGTAAGTACCGGCTCTGGCTTTATCGGCGGTATTATTGCCGGTTTCCTTGCGGGTTATCTGGCGAAAGCCATCAGTAAAGGCGTTAAGTTGCCGCCAAGCATGGAAGCGCTGAAACCGATCCTGATCATTCCGCTGTTCTCAAGCCTGATTGTTGGTCTGGCGATGATCTACCTTATCGGTAAACCGGTTGCGGGTATCCTTGCAGGTCTGACGTCATGGCTGCAATCCATGGGTACGGCGAATGCTGTCCTGCTGGGTGCAATCCTCGGTGGCATGATGTGTACCGACATGGGGGGTCCGGTGAACAAAGCGGCCTACGCCTTTGGTGTTGGTCTGTTGAGTACGCAGACTTACGCACCGATGGCCGCCATCATGGCTGCCGGTATGGTGCCGCCGCTGGCGATGGGTCTGGCGACCATTGTTGCCCGTAAGAAATTCGATAAAGGGCAGCAGGAAGGGGGCAAAGCGGCGCTGGTTCTGGGCCTGTGCTTCATCTCCGAAGGTGCGATTCCGTTCGCGGCACGTGACCCGATGCGTGTTCTGCCATGCTGTATCGCCGGTGGCGCGCTGACGGGGGCTATCTCCATGGCGATTGGCGCGAAACTGATGGCACCGCACGGTGGCCTGTTCGTTCTGCTGATTCCAGGTGCAATCACCCCGGTTGTGGGTTATCTGCTCTCTATCGTGGCAGGTACCCTGCTGGCAGGTCTGGTCTATGCGTTCCTGAAACGTCCGGAAACCGAAGCTGTTGCCAAAGCCGCATAATATGATTGACTGAGTCATAAAGGGGCCGGGAAACCGGCCCTTTTTTTATTCCCCGCCTTCTGTGCCCCGCATCTCATTTCTGTAACGTGTTTTAATCTCAATCCCTATAAATTTGTGATGACCTTCATATCTATTCACCTTCGCTCGTGGGGGCGTATTTACTTTACGCAAATTCGGCTTACGATAAACACATGTTCAAAAATAAACATGTGCTCTAATAAGGTTTCGCAACCAGACGATAAACGAATTGTTGTCTCGACGATCTCATTAATATGGCATTTCTTGCCAGAGGGCGTTTTATGCGTAAAAAGGATTATATAATCACTATTGGTTCCGCCAATATGGACGTGGCGGGCTATTCACATGGTGTATTGAATTACGCGGATTCCAACCCGGGGAAAATAAAATTCACGCCGGGCGGTGTGGGGCGTAATATTTCACAGAATCTTGCATTGCTGGGAACTGAGTCATGGCTACTCACCGTGGTGGGCGATGATTTTTATGGCCAGTCTCTCTTAAATCAAACCAGTCAGTCCGGTGTCCGAATAGAAAAATGTCTTATTGTTGCAGGTGAAAATACATCGAGTTATTTATCGCTCCTGGATAATACTGGCGAAATGCTGGTAGCCATTAACGATATGAATATTACCGATCATTTGTCTGCGGATTTCCTGGCAAAACATATCGATTTTATTCGCAACGCCAGCGTAATTGTTGCCGACTGCAATATCAGTGAAGACGCGCTCGCCTGGCTGCTGACACATGCGGGAGATACGCCTGTTTTCATCGACCCGGTATCCGCCTGGAAATGCGTCAAAATACGCGACTGGCTGGGACAGATTCATACGCTGAAACCCAACCGCCTTGAGGCCGAAACGCTCAGTGGCATTACGCTTTCCGGGCGCGACGATGTAGGAAAGGTTGCCGAATGGTTTCATGCTCGCGGTCTGCGACGGCTGGTACTGAGCATGGGCGGCGACGGCGTTTATTACAGCGAGCGCGATGGCGTAAGTGGGTGGTCACCTCCGATTAAAACCCAGGTCGTTAATGTCACCGGGGCGGGTGACGCCATGATGGCGGGTCTGGCGGCCTGTTGGGTAGAAGGTTTTTCATTTATCGATTCGGTCCGTTTTGCGCAAGGGTGTTCGTCTATGGCTCTGGCGTCCGAATATACCAATAATCCTGACTTATCTTTTTCAAAAGTCACATCGCTAGTGGAGAAACAAGATGTCTGAATTAACGATTTCCCCTGAATTACTGCATATCTCTGCGGAAGTAAAAGAAGCGCTCGAAAATAATAAACCGGTTGTAGCGCTGGAATCGACAATTATTTCTCACGGTATGCCCTTCCCGCAAAATGCGCAAACGGCAATTGAAGTCGAAGAGACTATTCGTAAGCACGGTGCGGTGCCGGCAACTATCGCCATTATTAAAGGCGTCATGAAAGTTGGTCTGACGAAAGAGGAAATTGAATTATTAGGCCGTGAAGGGCACAGCGTCGCAAAAGTCAGTCGCCGGGATTTACCTTTTGTGGTCGCCGCTGGATTAAATGGTGCAACCACGGTGGCATCCACCATGATTATTGCCGCGCTGGCCGGTATTAAAGTTTTTGCGACCGGGGGCATTGGCGGCGTTCACCGTGGCGCCGAACATACATTTGATATTTCCGCTGATTTGCAGGAGCTGGCGCACACTAATGTCACGGTCGTTTGCGCAGGGGCGAAATCTATTCTCGACCTCGGCCTGACCACCGAATATCTCGAAACCTTCGGTGTACCGTTAATTGGTTATCAGACCAAATCATTGCCGGCGTTTTTCTGCCGTACCAGCCCGTTTGAAGTCAGTATTCGTCTGGACAGCGCAAAAGAGATCGCGCGTGCCATGGCGGTGAAGTGGCAAACCGGCCTTAACGGTGGCCTGGTGGTAGCAAACCCGATTCCTGAACAGTTTGCGATGGCGGAAGAGAAAATCAACGCCGCTATTGATCGGGCGGTAAAAGAGGCCGAAGAGCAGGGCGTGGTCGGTAAAGAGAGCACGCCGTTCCTGCTGGCTCGTGTAGCCGAGCTAACCGGCGGCGATAGCCTGAAATCAAACATTCAGCTGGTATTCAACAACGCCGTGCTGGCATGTGAAATCGCAAAAGAGTACCAACGTCTCGCATAAACCGGGCGCGGGCAGTGAGCGGTCGCCCGCAGGGATATCAGACATACCAAAACCTGGCGTTTACGCCGGGTTTCCTGGCATGAAGGGAAAATCATTATGGATATAATGAGAAGTTTTCTGGGTATGGTGGTATTACTGGCCATCGCTTTTCTGCTGTCAGTAAATAAAAAACGCATTAGTTTACGCACGGTTGGCGCGGCGCTGCTGCTGCAAATCGCTATCGGCGGGATCATGCTCTATTTCCCGCCGGGCAAATGGCTGGTTGAGCAGGCGGCGCTGGGCGTACATAAAGTGATGTCCTACAGCGACGCGGGCAGCGCCTTTATCTTTGGGTCGCTGGTCGGGCCGAAAATGGATGTGCTGTTTGACGGCGCCGGGTTTATTTTTGCCTTCCGTGTGCTGCCTGCAATCATCTTCGTTACCGCCTTAATCAGCCTGCTTTACTATATTGGCGTGATGGGGCTGTTGATCCGCATTCTGGGTGGGATTTTCCAGAAAGCGCTTAAGATCAGCAAAATCGAATCCTTTGTCGCCGTGACCACGATTTTCCTCGGGCAGAATGAAATCCCGGCTATCGTGAAGCCGTTTATTCATAAGCTCAATCGCAACGAACTGTTTACCGCTATCTGTAGCGGGATGGCGTCAATTGCCGGGTCGATGATGATCGGCTACGCCGGAATGGGGGTGCCGATTGATTACCTGCTGGCCGCGTCACTCATGGCAATTCCGGGCGGGATCCTGTTTGCCCGTATGCTGAGCCCTGCCACCGAAAACTCACAGGTCACGTTTGAAAATCTCTCGTTTACCGAAACACCGCCAAAAAGCATTATCGAAGCGGCGGCAAGCGGCGCGATGACCGGGCTAAAAATTGCCGCCGGTGTGGCGACGGTGGTGATGGCATTTGTGGCGATCATCGCGCTGCTGAACGGCATTATTGGCGGTGTGGGCGGCTGGTTCGGTTTCGGCAACGCGACGCTTGAAGGGATCTTTGGTTATGCGCTGGCACCGCTGGCGTGGATCATGGGCGTGGACTGGCACGATGCAACCCTGGCTGGCAGCCTGATCGGGCAGAAACTGGCGATCAATGAGTTCGTTGCCTATCTCAATTTCTCCCCTTATCTGCAAGCGGGCGGCACGCTGGATGTCAAAACCATCGCCATTATTTCGTTTGCGCTGTGTGGGTTTGCCAACTTCGGTTCCATTGGCGTGGTGGTTGGCGCGTTTTCCGCGATTGCTCCCCAACGCGCGCCGGAAATCGCCCAGCTTGGGATGCGGGCGCTGGCGGCGGCAACGCTCTCTAACCTGATGAGTGCCACCATCGCCGGGTTCTTTATCGGTCTTGCCTGAGTCGACGGCACGCCAGTGTCACTGGCGTGCATTCTTACGCTTCAGCTTTGCTTGTATTGAGTAACGCCATCGCATTTTCTGCTGAGAGGGCAGGGTTGTTGATGCTCACGCTGGCGCGGGAAATCGCCGCACAGGCCATGGCAAAATGGGCGCTCTCCGTAAAATCTCCCCCTTCCAGGAAGCTATATAACAGCCCCGCCATAAATCCGTCATCGGCCCCGAAGCGGTCGGTGAAGGTGTGATCCGGCGAGGTCAGCAGAAGTTGCTCGCCATCACGTTTAGAGCAGAACACGGAATCATCGTCCAGATACACGAAGATGCGTTGCACCCCTTGTTCATGGAGTGAATTCACCGCCGTAATTTTGTCTGCTTCACGACGAATCGGCTGGCCCCATAAGATTTGCAGCTCTTGTAACGTGGGTTTCAGCGTGTGAATGCGCGAAAGCCAGGGGCGAATCTTATCGGCTTTGAACTCGGAAACCGTATCGACGAAGACCGGAATATTCCCCGCCATGGTGAAGACCCACTGCAATGCCTCTTCGGTCAGGTTGCAATCGGCGAGCACCACACCCGCATGCATCACCAGATCGCGTGAGGCGTTGAGCAACTGCGGCGTCAATTGCTGCAGAATATGGGTATCGTTGATGGCCAGTACTGTCTCTTCCTGCTGATTGGCAACCGACAGATAGGTAGAGGTGTTGTGCCCGTGCAGACGAATACAGCTTTGCACGTTCACCCCGGCCTGCCGGGTCTGTTCCAGTAGCGTTTCGCCGTAAAAATCATCCCCCACAGCGGAGATAAGGTGCACATCGCGGCCCAGCAGGGCGAGGTTATGGGCAACATTACGCCCTACGCCGCCTGCGGAGCACTGGATGTTACCGGGGTTGGAGGCGGACTGCGGGTAATGGATATCCGCCACGCCGCGAATATCCATATTAATGGCGCCAAACACCACGCAGTAATCCTGCTCGGTCAGAATGTAGCCTTTGCCTTTAATAAGCCCTTTACGCATCAAATCCATAATATGGGCGGCGACGCGTGAACGGCTGATTTGTAAAATATCGCCTATCTCATTTTGCTGAATAAGTGGGTTGCTGCGCAGGATTTGTAATATCTGTTTTTCCCTGTCGTTCATTTACGCCACGGCCTCTTCATTTTGTTGGGCTTTCAGCCAGGCAATCTCTTCTGCCCAGATGTCCGGGTTGATGGTTTCCAGAATCATCGGAATACCGTCGAAGCGATCGTCTTGCATGATCCAGCGGAAGGCATCATGACCAATATTGCCTTCGCCCAGGCTGTGATGGCGGTCGACACGGCTGCCGAATGCGCTTTTGGCATCGTTGAGGTGCATACCGCGCAGGTAGTTGAACCCCACTACGCGTTCAAATTCGGCGAACACTTTCGCGGTGCTTTCAGTGGTGCGCAGGTCGTACCCGGCGGCAAATGCATGGCAGGTATCGATACACACGCCGACGCGGGATTTATCTTCGACACCATCGATAATGGCGGCCAGATGCTCAAAGCGAAAGCCGAGGTTGCTGCCCTGGCCTGCGGTGTTTTCGATAACCGCCGTGACGCCTTTGGTTTGTGCGAGCACAATGTTAATGGATTCGGCAATGCGCGCCAGGCACTTATCTTCATCGATTTGCATAAGATGGCTGCCGGGGTGGAAGTTCAGCAGCGTCAGCCCAAGTTGTTCGCAGCGTTGCACTTCATCGAGAAAGGCATCGCGGGATTTCTCCAGCGCCTCTTCAACTGGGTGGCCCAGATTAATCAGATAACTGTCGTGGGGCAGAATTTGTCCCGGCTGATAGTGGTATTTTTCGCAGGCGGCTTTGAATTCATCAATCGTCTCGCTGGTGAGCGGCGCGGCACGCCATTGACGCTGATTTTTTGTGAACAGGGCAAACGCAGTGGCTTCGATTTCTGCTGCGCGAATGGCGGCATTGGCCAGACCGCCGGCGGCGCTGACATGCGCTCCGATGTATTTCATGTAATGACTCCTGTTAAACCCGCAATACGCGTCATCCTTCACGCTACATCGTTGTTGGCTTCATTCACTCACCCCGCGCCGGGGATGCTTTCATTTGCCGCCTTGATGCAACGCGAAGGATTTTGCGTAATTAAAGAAATATTTTCCAATAATAGCGGGTTAACAGGGAACAGACGTAAGGTTTTATGCCATTACATGGTGCACCAGCAGGTTAATTGCACCGCCACCGACAATCAGCCAGACAAACAGCGCCAGCGCCATCAGTAGCGGCTTCGCTCCTGCCTTTTTCAGTGCGCTGATATGGGTGGTTAATCCCAGTGCGGCCATCGCCATCGCCAGCAAAACGGTATCAACGGTAATCAGGACATCAACCACACCTTTTGGCAGCAGATGGAACGAGTTAAATACGGCCACCAGGATAAACAACACCGCAAACCACGGAATGGTAATCTTGCTTTTTTCGCCTTCTGCCGCCGGGGAGAGTTGTTTAACCCGCGAAGCAAGCAGGATCAGGAACGGTGCCAGCATCATCACGCGCAGCATTTTGGCAATAACCGCCGCATTCTCGGCATCCGGGCTGACGGCATGGCCTGCGGCCACCACCTGCGCCACTTCATGCATGGTTGAACCCATATAGATGCCGTACGCTTCCGGGGTGAACCAGTGCGCCAGCAGCGGATACATGGCCGGGTAGATAAAAATGGCGAGCGTTCCGTAAATCACCACGGTGGCGACGGCAACGGCGACTTTGCTGGACTCCGCTTTGACCACCGGTTCGGTTGCCAGCACGGCGGCAGCGCCGCAAATACTGCTGCCTGCACCAATCAGCCAACTGGTTTTTCTGTCCAGCCCAAAGACCTTTTGACCGAGTAAACAGGCCAGCATAAAGGTGCTGGAGAGCATCAACACATCGATAGCGATGCCGCTGACGCCTACCTCAGCAATTTGCGAAAATGTCAGGCGCAAGCCATAAAGAATAATACCGAGTCGCAACAAATACTGTTTTGACCATAATACGCCCGCATCACAGTGAGCGTGGATGCGCGGGTAAAGTGTGTTGCCTGCGACAATACCAAATAAGATAGCCAGCGTTAGCGCGCTAAAGCCTGCACCCGCGACCGAAGGAATATTACCCAGCCACAATGCCAGCCCGGCAATGACCGCACTGAGTAACAGACCCGGTGCGAACAACGCGACGTAGTTCTTGCGTGGAACATGATGTGTGATTTCAGTCATAACCTTCTCCTTTCTCCGGGTAAAAGGTTACGGCGCTCTGGCTTAAAGGTAAAATTGATTATATATTTATAATTAATCTTTATAAGTGGTAAGTAACCCTTACCCCGACGGTGAAAATTTATGCATATCACATTACGGCAGCTCGAAGTTTTCGCCGAGGTGCTCAAGAGCGGTTCCA
The DNA here is from genome assembly GCF_003073275.1 of Phytobacter sp. SCO41. NCBI lineage: Bacteria > Pseudomonadati > Pseudomonadota > Gammaproteobacteria > Enterobacterales > Enterobacteriaceae > Phytobacter > Phytobacter sp. SCO41. The sequence continues at coordinate 1,803,702 of NZ_CP027225.1, forward strand.
CGACCCAGGCTTCGCAAATGCTGTCTTTATCGCAGTCGGCGGTCAGTGCTGCGCTGACCGACCTCGAAGGTCAACTCAGCGTTCAGCTTTTCGATCGCGTCGGTAAACGGCTGGTGGTGAATGAGCATGGCCGTTTGCTCTATCCCAGGGCGCTGGCGCTGCTGGAGCAGGCGACGGAAATTGAGCAACTGTTTCGTGAAGAAAATGGCGCAATTCGCGTGTACGCCAGCAGTACGATTGGCAATTACATCCTGCCGGAGATCATTGCCCACTATCGACGGGATTTTCCCCAGTTGCCGCTGGATATGAGCGTGGGCAACAGCCAGGACGTTATCAATGCGGTGGCCGATTTTCGTGTCGATATAGGTCTGATTGAAGGGCCTTGCCATACGGCTGAGATCATCGCTGAACCCTGGCTTGAGGATGAACTGGTGGTGTTCGCGCCGCCAGACTCACCGTTGTTGCAAGGGGAGGTCACGCTGGCGCGCCTGGCCGCTGCGCCGTGGATCCTGCGTGAGCGCGGCTCCGGTACCCGTGAGATTGTCGATTATCTGCTGCTGTCCCATCTGCCTGAGTTTCATCTCGGCATGGAGCTTGGCAATTCAGAAGCTATCAAACATGCCGTGCGCCACGGGCTTGGCATCAGTTGCCTGTCGCGGCGCGTGATCGCCGAACAGCTTGAAGCGGGTTCGTTGGTCGAAGTCCCTGTTCCCTTGCCTCGCCTGGTACGCACCCTGTGGCGCATTCACCACCGTCAAAAGCATCTTTCCAGTGCACTGAATCGCTTTTTGCGTTATTGCGACATTTGATTGCACCAGTAACAGGCAGTTGCACCATTCTGGTGTGCGACTGCCTGCTTTATCTCCTCTTTATGACCGCTTAACTGCCGCTATAGCGGGCCCGCTCGCGTTTTTATCTCGTTGGCACATTAGTTGCAAAAAGTGATTCAAAGAATCTTTTGTTTCATGAGCGATGAGGTGACGAGAATGAAGAAGTGGATGATGGCAGCAGCGGGTGCGGCATTAATAGTGTCCTGTGCAGGGCAGGCGATGGCCGATCAGCTCCAGGATATTCAAAAGCGCGGCGTGCTACGCGTGGCGGTACCGCAGGACTTCCCGCCGTTTGGCTCCGTGGGAACCGATCTCAAGCCGCAGGGCTACGATATCGACATGGCGGAGTATCTGGCCAAAGAGATGAAAGTGAAGGTAGAACTGGTGCCGGTAACCAGCGCTAACCGCGTCCCTTATCTGCAAACCAATAAAGTTGATCTGGTCATCTCCAGCCTCGGTAAGAATGCGGAGCGCGAAAAAGTGATCGACTTTAGCCGCGCCTATGCCCCGTTCTTCCTCGGCGTATTTGGACCGAAAGACGCCACTCTGGCAGACGCTGCCGCGCTGAGCGGTAAGTCGGTCGGCGTCACCCGTGGGGCGGTGGAAGACATGGTATTAAGCGATCTGGCCCCGAAAGATGCCGAGGTCAAACGCTACGAAGATAACAACACCACCATCTCTGCTTATCTTTCCGGCCAGGTGCAGTATATGGCGACGGGTAATGTGGTGGTGGCTGCGATTGCCCGCCAGAACCCGGAAAAAGCGCCGGTCAGCAAATTTATGCTTAAAGATTCCCCGTGCTTTATCGGGCTTAAGAAAAATGAGCCTGCGCTGAAAGCCGAAGTGGACAAGCTGATTGAACAGGCACTGAAAGACGGCACGCTCAACAACTTCTCGCAGAAATGGATGCAGGCGCCGCTGCCCGCCACCCTGGGCGTGTAAGGGTCTGGCATGACGACAACGCTTGATTTTGCCGCGCTGTGGCCGTTCTGGCCGCAGCTACTCGCGGGGCTTTGGACCACGGTAACCTTAACCATTCTGGCAACCATCGGCGGCGTGTCTCTTGGCATCCTGGGCGCGGCGCTGCGTAGCGGCAAGCCCACACTGGCGAGCCATATCTGGGGCGCGTATGTCGAACTTATTCGTAATACGCCGTTCGTGGTGCAACTCTTTTTTATCGTTTTCGGTCTGCCTGGTCTGGGGCTGAAATTAACGGCAGGCGAGGCGGCGTTAATCGCCATGCTGGTCAACCTTGGGGCTTACAGTACGGAGATTATCCGCGCCGGGATCCAGGTGGCGCCAAAAGGACAGTGGGAAGCGGCGCGCGTGCTGGGGTTAACGAAAACGCAGACCTTTATTCGCGTGATCCTGCCGCCGTCGCTGCGGCGTATTTATCCGGCCCTGGTCAGCCAGTGCATTATCGTGATGCTCGGATCGTCGGTGGTCTCGCAGGTGTCCTATGAAGAGCTGACGTTTGCGGCAAACCTGATCCAGTCGCGTACGTTTTTAAGTTTTGAAGTTTATCTGGCCACCACATTGCTGTATCTGGCGCTTTCACTGTTGATGCGTCAGGTTTTGATGGCGGCGGGACGGAAGTGGTTGGGGAGCGAGAGTTGATGAGTACATTTACCGACTGGGATATTCTGCGCAACCTGTTGTTGGCGGCGCGCTGGACCTTGCTGCTGTCGCTGATCGCGTTTATCTGCGGCACGCTGGTGACACTGCCGCTGCTGGTATTACGCATCAGCCGCTGGCACTGGCCGAAACGTCTGATCAGCGCTTATGCCGCGCTTTTTCAGGGTACCCCGCTACTGATGCAGCTCTTTCTGGCTTTCTTCGGTATTGCCTTGTTCGGTATCGATGTTAGCCCGTGGACGGCGGCGACGCTGGCGCTGACGCTCTTTACCAGCGCGTTCCTGCTGGATATCTGGTACGGCAGTATTAAGGCGTTGCCGAAAGGGCAGTGGGAGGCCTGTCGCTGTCTGGGGTTGAGTTTTGGTCAGACACTGTTTCGGGTGATTGCGCCACAGGCTATTCGTATTGCCATTGCCCCGACGGTCGGCTTTTCCGTACAGGTGATTAAAGGGACGGCGTTGGCCTCGATCATCGGCTTTGTCGAACTGACCAAAGCGGGCACCATGCTGAATAATGTCACCTTCGCCCCTTTTAAAGTGTTTGGCCTGGTTGCCCTGGGCTATTTCCTGATGTGTTACCCGCTGTCGCGTTACAGCCGTTATCTGGAGAAGAAATTCCATGCCGCTCATCACCATTAATGACGTGCAAAAATACTATGGCGAGAACCATGTGCTCAAAGGCGTAAGCCTGGATATCGAAATGGGCGAAGTGGTGTCGATCATCGGGCGCAGCGGTTCCGGGAAAAGCACCTTGTTACGCTGCATGAATGGGCTTGAGGGCTACCAGGACGGCAGTATTAAACTCGGTGGGATGACGGTAACCGACCGGGAGTCGCAGGCGCGGGAAATCAGTCGCTCGGTGGGGATGGTGTTTCAGAGTTTTAACCTGTTTCCACACATGACCGCGCTGGAGAACGTGATGCTGGCGCCGCGTCGGGTGCTGAAAATACCGGCGGATGAGTGCCGCAAGCTGGCGATTGAGATGCTGGAGAAGGTCGGTCTCGGTGAGCGCATCGATTATTACCCGTCGAATTTGTCAGGCGGGCAGCAGCAGCGCGTGGCGATTGCCCGTGCGCTGGCGATGAAACCCAAAGTATTGCTCTGCGATGAGATAACTTCGGCGCTGGATCCGGAGCTGGTGGGCGAGGTGTTACGTGTGCTGGAACAGCTTGCCGCCGAAGGGATGACCCTGATTCTGGTGACCCACGAGATGAGTTTTGCCCGCGAAGTGGGCGACCGGGTGGTGTTTATGCATCAGGGAAAAGTATGGGAGCAGGGCGAAAGTAAGTCGTTCTTTAGCCAGCCGCGTACCCCGGAATTGCAGCAATTTATCGCCTCAGTGCGTGGACTGAATTAAGTCTTTGCGTTTTTCCCCTCACCTAACCCTCTCTCCAAAAGGAGAGGGGAGGTTGCAGTTACGCCGCTCTGCGTGAGCTTTCAGCCTCTTTTCCCCCTCGCTCGCCAGATGTCGATTCCACTGCTTTACTTATAATCCACTGGCGATCATGAAGGTCTCTAATAAAACGTTGATTGTGCCGGAAGGATGCCCTTTCGTTTGCTACAATCGCGCCTCATTTTTTAGATGGATAGCATTTTCTTATGGTTTCCGAAACTAAAACCACACAAGCGCCCACGCTTCGCCGTGAACTCAAGGCGCGTCACCTGACGATGATCGCCATTGGCGGATCGATCGGTACAGGGTTGTTTGTCGCATCAGGGGCGACGATTTCTCAGGCGGGCCCGGGCGGCGCGCTGTTCTCCTATATTCTTATTGGTCTGATGGTCTATTTCCTGATGACCAGCCTTGGCGAGCTGGCGGCGTATATGCCAGTGTCCGGCTCCTTCGCGACTTACGGCCAGCAATACGTTGAAGAAGGCTTTGGCTTCGCGCTGGGCTGGAACTATTGGTACAACTGGGCGGTGACCATTGCCGTTGACCTGGTGGCTTCGCAACTGGTGATGACCTGGTGGTTCCCGGATACGCCCGGCTGGATCTGGAGCGCCGTATTCCTGTGCGTGATCTTCTTGCTCAACTACATCTCCGTTAAAGGCTTTGGCGAAGCGGAATACTGGTTTTCGCTTATCAAAGTGACCACCGTTATCATCTTTATCGTCGTTGGCGTACTGATGATCGTCGGCATTTTCAAAGGCGACCAGCCGGCTGGCTGGAGCAACTGGCAGGTAGGCGACGCACCCTTTGCGGGCGGGCTATCGGCGATGATTGGCGTGGCGATGATTGTCGGCTTCTCCTTCCAGGGTACCGAGCTGATTGGTATTGCGGCAGGTGAGTCCGAAGATCCGGAGAAAAATATTCCGCGCGCGGTGCGTCAGGTATTCTGGCGTATTCTGCTGTTCTATGTGTTCGCTATCCTGGTCATCAGCCTGATCATTCCTTATACCGATCCGAGCCTGCTGCGTAATGATGTGAAAGACATCAGCGTCAGCCCGTTTACCCTGGTATTTGAACATGCGGGTCTGTTGTCTGCGGCAGCGGTAATGAATGCCGTTATCCTCACGGCGGTACTGTCGGCGGGTAACTCCGGTATGTACGCGTCTACCCGCATGCTTTACACCCTGGCCTGCGATGGCAAAGCGCCGCGCATTTTCGCTAAACTGTCGAAAGGCGGCGTGCCGCGTAACGCCTTGTATGCCACCACCGTGATTGCGGGTCTGTGCTTCCTGACGTCGATGTTTGGCAACCAGACTGTTTACCTGTGGCTGCTGAACACCTCCGGCATGACCGGTTTTATCGCCTGGTTGGGTATTGCTATCAGCCATTACCGCTTCCGTCGTGGTTATGTCATGCAGGGGCACGATCTGAACAACCTGCCGTACCGTTCAGGTTTCTTCCCGCTGGGGCCGATCTTCGCTTTTGTGCTGTGCCTGATCATCACCCTGGGCCAGAACTATCAGGCTTTCCTGGCGGATACCATTGACTGGGGGGCCGTAGCGGCAACCTATATTGGTATTCCACTGTTCCTGATCATCTGGTTTGGTTACAAGCTGTCGAAAGGCACCCACTTTGTAAGCTACAAAGATATGGTGTTCCCGGAGCGCTTTAAGAAATAACCGGCAGTTGTTCTGCGATGACCAATAAAAACGCCCCGTCAAATTACCGGGGCGTTTTTTGTTAAGCGTTATCAGAAGTTATAGGTTAAGCCAACGGTATAACGGCGGCCATCAAGGACCGTGTCATAGGTGTCGTAATCAATCTGCTTATCCAGCACGTTGTAAATCCCGGCGGAGACCAGCAAATTCTTATTCGCGTTGTAACGCAGACCCACATCCACCTGACTGTAAGATGGCGTACCCTGCGACATTGAGGTGCGGCTTAAGTATTCCGAGGTTTTGCCACGGAAGTTCAGGCGACCCCAAAGACCCACATCCTGCGTGGCCTGCCAGTCCAGCGTGGTGTTGATCATGTGTTTCGGCATTTTGTTAAGCGGCTTGCCGGAGAACTGACCGCTTTTCTGTTCTGACTCGGTAAAGGTGTAGTTGGCCGTCAGGTTAAGGTCGCGCGTGATGTTCCAGCCGAAGGTGGATTCGACGCCGCGCATATTGGCTTTATCAACGTTAACGCGATCGCTGACAAAATCGTAACTGACGCTGCCGATCGTACAGGCCGGATCGGCGCTGCTGTTGCACCGACGTACTTCGGTGATTTTATCCTTGAAGTCGGTGTTGAACAGCGTAATGCCCGCGTTGAGGGTGTCATTGTTATCCCACAGCAGGGCGATTTCTTCGCTCAGGCTTTTTTCCGGTTTCAGGTCGGGGTTGCCGACAATCATGCCATTCATGCGGCCACCGCCTGTCGCCTGTCCCCAGCTTGCGGAAGACTGACGCAGATCCGGGGCGCGATAACCTGCCGACACGCCGCCTTTAATCGTCCACTGGTCGGTCAGATGCCACACGCCGTAGCCGCGCGGTGTCCAGTTGGTGCCGTAGTTTTCATCTTTGTCCATGCGCAAGCCGCCAGTCAGCGTCACGCTGTCGAGCACCGCCCATTCATCTTCTGCAAATAACGCCCAGCTCCAGCGGGTGAGTTTATTCAGCCCGTCCGCCGCTTCCAGTTGATTGCCGTTATCGCGCAGTTTCTCATAGCGATACTGCCCGCCGACCGTCATGGTGTGGCTGCCAAGGAAGATCTGGTTCTGGTTGTTGACGATGGTGTTATACGACTTCATCTGGCGACCCGGGTTATTGGTCTCTTCCTGCTGAATGTAGCTGGATGTGTTGAAGTCGCTGTAATAACCGCTGTGGGTTAACGAGTAAGTGGTGTGCTCGTAGCGGCTGTCACTTTTGCTGTTGGGCGTACAAACGCTGCCACGGCAGGTCTCCGCCGCCGAAGACATACCTGGCGTACTGTTGCGATCCTGCAATTCGCGGGCAATATCCAGGTCGAAATCGTTTTTATCATCCGGGGTGAAATTGAACGTCACGCCACCGTTGCGCAGGCGCTGCTCGTTATAGCCGTTGAGGATTTTATCTTCCGCGCGACGGGATAATAGCCCGCTCACTTTCGCGCCCAGTAGCCCGTCAATCAGTGGGCCGGAAGCGGAAGCGTTGGTCTGGAAGAGATCGCCGGAATCACTGTTTTCCTGGAAAGTGGCATCGCCATGCACTGAGCCTGTCCAGCCTTTGGTATTGGACACTTTTTTGGTGATGACGTTAATCACACCGCCCATTGCGTCAGAACCGTACAGTGATGACATCGGGCCGCGGATCACTTCAATACGCTCAATGGATTCCAGTGGCGGCAGCCAGCCCTGTTCGATACCGGCATTATCACTGTTGGGGCGCGTACCGCGTGTGCTGATTCGTTTGCCATCGACCAAAAAGAGGGTGTATTGCGAAGCCATGCCGCGAATGCTGATATCACTGCTGCTGCCACCGCCGGTCACCACCACACCCGGAACATCTTTCAACGCGTCGGTGACATCCCGGTACGCTTTATCTTCAAGCTGCTGTTTAGAAATAACCGAAATAGAAGCCGGGGCGTTCTGGATTTTCTGTTCAAACCCGGTAGCGGAGACGACGACGGTGTCTTCTCCTGCCGCAAGGAGTGCCGGGGGGAAGGTGGCAGCGCAGACGGCAACTGCCAGCAATTTAGCGCGAGGTAAAGTCATTTTGTCATTCCGTTTAAATGAATAAAGCTCCATCGGGCAATACCATGAAGACTATAAGTATTTGTCTTTTAAGAACTCTGGTGATGGAGAAGCGGAAGGATTGTGGATAAAAAGTGAATTTATGTAAATACAACTGATAATTGAAATCATTTGCATTTGTTGTTTTTGATGAGGGGAAATCTAGTTTTTTCAGCGGGATAGTGGCAAGTGTAAGGAATCGTAAAGAGGAGGGCGCCGCCCTCCGGTGATTATTTCAGCAGATATTGCGCGTGGAAACGCAGGTGGTCTTCAATAAACGAGGCCATAAAGTAATAGCTGTGATCATAGCCAGGCTGAACGCGAAGCGTGAGCGGCCAGCCGGTCTGGCGGGCGGCCTCAGCCAGACGGGCGGGCTGTAGCTGTTCTGCGAGGAATTGATCGGCATCGCCCTGATCGATAAGCGTCGGGATCGCATCTTTATTTTGACTGGCCAGCATCAGCGCGCAGCTATCCCAGGCCTGCCAGGTTGAGATGTCGTTGCCCAGATAAGCGCTAAAGGCTTTCTGTCCCCAGGGGACCTGTGCCGGGTTTACAATCGGCGCAAACGCAGAAACGCTGGTAAAGCGCCCCGGGTTTTTCAGTGCCATGATCAGTGCGCCGTGGCCGCCCATCGAATGACCGCTGATGGCGCAACGTTCGCTAACGGTAAATTGTGATTGAATCAACGCGGGCAGTTCATCGCGCAGATAGTCATACATGCGGTAATGCGCCGCCCACGGTTGTTCGGTGGCGTTGAGATAAAAGCCCGCGCCTTTGCCCAGATCATAGCCATCGGCGTCGGCAACGTCATCGCCGCGCGGACTGGTATCCGGCATTACCAGAACAATCCCCAGCTCAGCCGCAACGCGTTGCGCGCCGGCTTTGGTGGTGAAGTTTTCATCGGTACAGGTCAGGCCCGACAGCCAGTACAGCACCGGAGGGGGTGTTGTTGTCTTCGTGGGCGGTAAAAAAATGCTAAATGTCATGGTGCAATTCAGCACGGTGGAGTCGTGCCGCCAGCGTTGTTGGCGCCCCTCAAAACAGCGGTGCTCTTCAAGCAATTCCATGCAAGGCTCCTTGATTATTTGTTAACAGTTAAAGCGTGACGATCACTCATAATACAGATAATTCATGCGCCTGTGAGTAACTTTCACTTTCACCTCGCTGCATCATAATGCATCATAAATTTTACTTTTTTTTAACGTTAGAGGTTTTCATGGCGCTACGCATTGCGCTCTGTGGCTTTATCGTACTGGTGGTGGCAATGGGAATAGGGCGCTTTGCCTTCACGCCCCAGGTGCCGCTGATGATTCGCGATGGACAACTGACGTTAACCAGTGCCGGACTGGTCGCCGCGATGAATTACCTCGGTTATTTACTGGGAGCGTGGGATGCGATGCGCGCCAGTAAACATATCGAGATGCGTCTGTATCTTGGCGTTGCGGGGGCTGTTGCGCTGACCTTTCTTTCTGCGCTGGCGGATAACGCCATTGCACACGGCGCGCTGCGTCTGGTGATTGGTGCGATGAGCGGCTGGGCGATGGTGCTTACCGCAGCCTGGACGAACGAGCGTCTGGCGCATTACGCCCGTCCGGGTTTGAGTGCCGCCGTATTTGCCGGGCCGGGGGCGGGCATCGCCCTGAGTGGCCTGCTGGCGGTGGTTATTCAGTCGCGCGCGCTCTCCTCAACGGCAGCCTGGCAGGTCTACGGCGTACTGGCTCTGGTGCTGGTGGTATTGATCGCCCGCTATTTGCCGCATCCGGGTCAGTTACATCGCTCCGGCGTTCAGCCAGAACCGCTGCATTTGACAACGGATCTGAAACGACTGGTCTGGAGCTATAGCCTGGCGGGGTTTGGCTACATCTTACCTGCGACCTTTCTTTCGCAAATGGCGGCGCTGCGCTTTCCCGGTAGCCTCTTTGCGCAGTTTGTCTGGCCAGTGTTTGGTGCTGCCGCAGTTGTCGGGATTGGGCTGAGTATTGCCCTGCGTCATGTGGGCCATAGCCATCAGCGGCTGGCGATTGTGCTGTGGCTACAAGGATTGGGTGTGGTGGCCTCTTGCGTATTGCCGGGGATGGGGGGACTGGTCATGGGCGCGCTATTGGTCGGCGGGGGTTTTCTGTGTGCGGTGCAGTTATCGCTGCTGTATGGCCGCGAACTGGCGCCGAATCATACCCGGTATATGGCGGGTTTGCTCACCACCGGCTATGCCGTCGGGCAATTGATTGGGCCGATGACGTCTGCGCTCTCCACCTGGCTTACGCAGCGGCTGGAACCCGCACTAGTGCTGGCCGGGCTGGCGCTGCTGCTCGGCGGGATTTTGGTCTGGAAACGTTCGGCGTGAAAGGTACGAGCAATTTCATTAATTATCACCGTGAATACTGGATTCTGTGCGCGACCTCACGCACAATGATTGCTCGCTTCGCCCGTCGCACGGCGAAGATGCCACACCTGCAGGAGAATAAAAAATGTCATCACTCAGTAAAGAAGCGGCTCTCGTTCATGAAGCCCTGGTTGCCCGTGGCCTTGAAACCCCGTTGCGCCCGCCTGTCGACATGGATAACGAAACCCGTAAACGCCTGATAGCCGGTCATATGACCGAGATTATGCAGCTCCTTAATCTCGATCTGAATGATGACAGCCTGATGGAAACTCCACATCGCATCGCCAAAATGTACGTTGATGAAATTTTCTCGGGACTGGATTATGCCAATTTCCCGAAAATTACCGTCATCGAAAATAAAATGAAAGTGGATGAGATGGTGACGGTGCGTGATATTACGCTGACCAGCACCTGTGAACACCACTTTGTCACTATCGATGGGAAAGCGACCGTCGCTTATATTCCCAAAGAGTCGGTGATTGGTCTGTCGAAAATTAACCGTATTGTGCAGTTCTTTGCCCAACGTCCACAGGTGCAGGAACGTTTGACGCAGCAGATCCTGACGGCGCTGCAAACGCTGCTGGGTACCAATAATGTGGCGGTGTCCATTGACGCGGTACATTACTGTGTGAAAGCACGTGGCATTCGTGATGCTACCAGCGCCACTACCACGACGTCACTGGGCGGGCTGTTTAAGTCCAGCCAGAACACTCGCCAGGAGTTCCTGCGCGCAGTACGTCACCATAACTAATTAGCCCGGAGAGTTGGATACATGGAGAGAAATGTCACGCTGGATTTTGTTCGTGGCATTGCCATTCTCGGTATCCTGCTCCTGAATATCACCGCTTTTGGACTGCCAAAGGCGGCCTATCTTAATCCCGCCTGGGCTGGCAGCATAACTTTAAGCGATGCCTGGACATGGGCGCTGCTCGACCTGTTTGCGCAGGTGAAATTCCTCTCCCTGTTTGCGCTTCTCTTTGGCGCGGGCCTGCAAATGCTCTTGCCACGCGGCAAGCGCTGGATCCAGTCACGCTTAACGTTACTGGTGCTGTTGGGTTTTATTCATGCGCTGGTCTTCTGGGATGGCGATATTTTGCTGGCTTATGGGCTGATTGGGCTTATCAGTTGGCGCATGATTCGCGATGCGCAAAGTGTAAAAGCGTTGTTTAACACCGGGCTGGCGCTGTATTTGATTGGCATTGTGGTGTTGCTGTTGCTGGGGGTTATCTCCGGTAGTGCGCCCAACCGTTCATGGCTACCTGGACCGGCCAATATCCAGTATGAAGTCTGGTGGAAAACGACGGGCAGCGTGATGGAGGCCATCAGTAATCGTGCTGATATGCTCTCCAGCGGTCTGCTGGCGCTGGGGGCGCAGTATGGCTGGGAGTTGGCCGGGCTGATGTTGCTGGGCGCAGCGCTAATGCGTAGCGGCTGGCTAAAAGGGCAGTTCAGCCTGGGGCACTATCGCCGTACAGGATGCTTTTTGATAGCGCTTGGCGTAGCGATAAACCTGCCGGCCATTATTGCCCAATGGCAACTTGACTGGGCATATCGCTGGTGCGCGTTTATCCTGCAAGCGCCGCGTGAGCTGGGCGCACCCATACAGGTGCTGGGTTATACCGCGCTTATCTTTGGTTTCTGGCCGCAACTGTGCCGCTGGAGACTGGTTAATGCTGTGGCCTGCGTTGGGCGGATGGCACTGAGCAATTACCTGCTGCAAACGCTCATTTGTACCACGCTGTTTTATCGTTTCGGCCTGGTGATGAAGTTTGATCGCTTGCAACTGCTGGCTTTCGTCCCACCGGTCTGGGCCGTCAATATTCTCTTCTCTGTTCTCTGGCTGCGCCAGTTCCGTCAGGGGCCGATGGAGTGGTTGTGGCGGCAATTAACCGCGCGTGCTGCGGGGACATCATTGCCGCGCACATCCAGATAACGATCTGGATCACAATCATTAACAAAATGGATGTAACCGTTTCCATTGATGTGATGCCACTCACGCAGCAACCTCTCGCCGACTGAGAGAATAGCCTCCTTGCTAAACAGGGGGTATCTGTGAGCTGCCGTAATCAACATAAAGGTTGGTCAATATGATCACCATTCGTGATGTGGCCCGTCAGGCGGGCGTTTCCGTCGCGACGGTTTCCCGTGTGCTGAATAACAGTGCGCTGGTCAGTCAGGAAACGCGGGAGGCTGTGATGAAGGCGGTTGCGCAACTGGGTTATCGCCCGAATGCCAACGCCCAGGCACTGGCCACGCAGATCAGCGACACCATCGGCGTGGTGGTGATGGACGTCTCCGACGCCTTCTTTGGCGCGCTGGTGAAAGCGGTGGATACCGTGGCGCAGCAGCATCAGAAATATGTGCTCATCGGCAACAGTTACCACGAAGCGGAAAAAGAGCGCCACGCTATTGAGGTGCTGATACGTCAACGATGCAACGCATTGATTGTTCACTCAAAAGCGCTAAGCGATGAAGAACTCGCCGGGTTTATGGAACAGATCCCTGGCATGGTGGTGATCAATCGCGTGGTGCCGGGTTACGTCCACCGTTGTGTCTCACTCGATAACGTCAGCGGTGCGGTGATGGCCACCCGCATGCTGCTCAATCACGGACATCAACGCATAGGCTATCTCGCCTCCAGCCATCAGATTGAAGATAACGACATGCGCCGTGAGGGCTGGGTTAAAGCGCTTGCGGAGCAGGGCATTGCCGCGCCGGATGCCTGGGTGGGTATGGGGTCACCAGATATGCAGGGCGGGGAGGCGGCTATGGTGGAGCTCCTGAGCCGCAACCAGCAGCTTACGGCGGTGTTTGCCTATAACGACAGCATGGCCGCCGGGGCGTTAACGGCGCTGAAAGATAATGGCATTGCGGTGCCACCGCATCTTTCTCTCATTGGTTTCGATGATATCCCGATTGCCCGTTATACCGATCCGCAATTGACGACGGTGCGATATCCGATTGCGTCAATGGCCCGTCTGGCTACGGAACTGGCGCTGATGGGGGCTGCGGGCAAACTCGATCCTGAGGCTACACACTGCTTTATGCCAACGCTGGTACGCCGTCATTCTGTCGCTTCACGTCAATCTGTGGCAACGATCACTAACTTATGATGTTTGTTGATGTAACCGTTTTCAATCTGTGAGTAAATTCACAGTATCTTAACAAGGCGGTGACTATGATGTCAGCGTTTTAGAAGCTGAAACACGATGTAACGGTGATTATTCATTTTCACTGAGTCATTCAGCCTGAAGCATCGAAGAAAGCGCATTATTGGAGCGTTACCGAACACGGAAGAACGAATTTTTTGAGTGAACTTCGGCGAACAGTAACGTTTCATTAACTTGCTGCCCCGCCGACCATTATTCGCATGAACTACCCTGCATAAAAAAACCGGAGATACCATGAATAAGAAGGTGTTGACTCTGTCTGCTGTTATGGCAAGCATGCTTTTTGGCGCAGCCGCACATGCAGCTGATACCCGTATTGGTGTGACCATCTATAAATATGACGACAACTTCATGTCAGTTGTCCGTAAAGCCATCGAGAAAGACGCCAAAGAAGCTTCTGGCGTACAGCTGCTGATGAACGACTCCCAGAACGACCAGTCCAAACAGAACGACCAGATTGACGTTCTGCTGGCGAAAGGCGTTAAAGCCCTGGCAATCAACCTGGTTGACCCGGCTGCTGCAGGCACCGTTATCGAAAAAGCACGTGGTCAGAACATTCCGGTTGTGTTCTTCAACAAAGAGCCTTCTCGCAAAGCGCTGGATAGTTACGACAAAGCTTATTATGTGGGTACCGACTCCAAAGAATCCGGCATCATTCAGGGCGACCTGATTGCCAAACACTGGGCTGACAATAAAAACTGGGATCTGAACAAAGACGGTCAAATTCAGTACGTTCTGCTGAAAGGCGAACCAGGTCACCCGGATGCTGAAGCACGTACCACTTACGTTATCAAAGAGCTGAATGACAAAGGCATCAAAACTGAGCAACTGCAGTTAGATACCGCAATGTGGGATACCGCTCAGGCGAAAGACAAAATGGACGCATGGCTGTCCGGCCCGAACGCCAACAAAATTGAAGTCGTGATCGCGAATAACGATGCGATGGCGATGGGTGCGGTTGAAGCGCTGAAAGCGCACAACAAATCTTCTATCCCGGTGTTCGGCGTGGATGCGCTGCCAGAAGCACTGGCACTGGTTAAATCTGGCGCAATGGCCGGTACCGTGCTGAACGATGCTAACAACCAGGCGAAAGCAACCTTCGATCTGGCGAAAAACCTGGCAGATGGTAAAGGCGCAGCTGACGGCACCAACTGGAAAATTGAGAACAAAATTGTTCGTATTCCTTACGTTGGTGTAGATCAGGGCAATCTGTCTCAGTTCATCGGTAAATAATTCGTTTTAAGCATGTTCTCACCGGGCGCAACAATAATAGTTGCGCCCTTATAATACGATATGCCAGGCCAACAAGGTACAATTATGGTCAGCAATAATACTCAGTCGTCCGGTGAATTCTTGTTGGAAATGAGCAATATCAACAAGTCTTTTCCAGGGGTAAAGGCTCTCGATAATGTTAATTTAAAAGTGCGTCCGCACTCAATCCATGCATTAATGGGTGAAAATGGCGCCGGTAAATCGACATTATTAAAATGCCTTTTTGGGATATATCAGAAAGACTCCGGTAGCATTCTTTTTCAGGGAAAAGAAATCGATTTCCATTCTGCTAAAGAAGCGCTGGAAAATGGTATCTCAATGGTTCACCAGGAACTTAACCTGGTGTTGCAGCGTTCTGTAATGGACAACATGTGGTTAGGTCGCTACCCAACCAAAGGCGTGTTTGTCGATCAGGACAAAATGTACCGTGATACAAAAGCCATCTTTGATGAGCTGGATATTGATATTGATCCGCGTGCGCGTGTCGGTACATTATCTGTTTCGCAAATGCAGATGATCGAAATTGCAAAAGCGTTCTCATACGATGCCAAAATTGTCATCATGGACGAACCAACTTCTTCGCTGACCGAAAAAGAAGTTAATCATCTTTTCAAAATTATCCGTAAGCTGAAAGATCGCGGCTGCGGTATTGTTTATATTTCCCATAAGATGGAAGAAATCTTCCAACTGTGCGATGAAATTACGATCCTGCGTGATGGTCAGTGGATTGCGACCCAGCCGCTCGAAGGGCTGGATATGGACAAGATCATTGCGATGATGGTAGGGCGTTCGCTCAACCAACGTTTCCCGGATCGCCAGAACACGCCGGGTGAGACGATTCTCGAAGTACGTAATCTGACCTCATTGCGTCAGCCATCAATCCGCGATATCTCTTTTGATCTGCGTAAAGGTGAGATTCTTGGTATTGCTGGTCTGGTTGGGGCGAAACGTACCGATATCGTAGAAACACTATTTGGTATTCGTGAAAAAGCCACGGGTACAATTAAGCTACACGGCAAAAATATTAATAACCACAATGCGAATGAAGCCATCAATAATGGTTTCGCACTGGTTACCGAAGAGCGTCGCTCTACCGGGATTTACGCTTACCTGGATATCGGATTTAACTCGCTTATTTCCAATATTCAGAACTATAAAAATAAAGTCGGTCTGCTGGATAATTCCCGTATGAAAAGCGATACCCAATGGGTTATTGACTCCATGCGCGTGAAAACACCCGGCCACCGTACCCAAATTGGATCGCTTTCCGGTGGTAACCAACAGAAAGTGATTATTGGTCGCTGGTTGTTAACCCAACCAGAAATCTTAATGCTTGACGAACCCACTCGTGGTATTGACGTTGGGGCTAAGTTCGAGATATATCAGCTGATTGCGGAGCTGGCGAAGAAAAACAAGGGGATTATTATTATCTCCTCTGAAATGCCTGAATTGTTGGGTATCACTGACCGTATTCTGGTTATGAGCAATGGTCTCGTTGCCGGAATTGTTGACACTAAAACGACAACGCAAAACGAAATACTCCGTCTTGCGTCTTTGCACCTTTAAGATCAGGGGCTCCTCATGAGTGCGTTAAATAAAAAAACTTTTCTCACTTATCTGAAAGACGGCGGTATTTACGTTGTTCTTTTAGTGTTACTGGCGATTATTATTTTCCAGGATCCTACGTTCTTAAGTCTGCTGAACTTAAGTAACATTCTGACCCAGTCTTCCGTGCGTATTATCATCGCACTGGGCGTAGCCGGGCTGATTGTGACACAGGGTACTGACCTGTCCGCAGGGCGCCAGGTGGGCCTGGCGGCCGTAGTGGCGGCGACCTTGTTGCAGTCGATGGAAAACGTCAACAAAGTGTTCCCGGAAATGCACACGATGCCGATCATCGCGGTCATCGGCATTGTCTGTGTGATCGGTGCGGTCATCGGCCTGGTGAACGGTATTATCATCGCTTACCTCAACGTGACGCCTTTTATCACCACATTGGGTACCATGATCATCGTGTACGGTATCAACTCCCTGTACTACGACTTCGTGGGTGCATCGCCGATTTCCGGCTTTGACAGCGGCTTCTCTACCTTCACGCAAGGCTTTATCGCGTTAGGCTCTTTCCGCCTGTCCTACATCACTTTCTATGCGCTGATTGCCGTCGCCTTCGTTTGGGTGTTGTGGAACAAAACCCGCTTTGGCAAAAACATTTTCGCTATCGGTGGTAACCCGGAAGCGGCGAAAGTGTCTGGTGTTAACGTTGCGCTGAACTTGCTGATGATCTATGCCCTGTCTGGTGTGTTCTATGCGTTCGGTGGGATGCTGGAAGCTGGTCGTATCGGCTCGGCAACCAACAACCTCGGCTTTATGTACGAACTTGATGCTATCGCAGCGTGTGTGGTTGGCGGCGTCTCCTTTAGCGGCGGGGTAGGTACGGTTCTGGGCGTGGTGACCGGTGTAATCATCTTCACCGTTATCAACTACGGTCTGACCTATATCGGTATCAACCCGTACTGGCAGTACATCATTAAAGGCGGCATCATCATCTTCGCAGTGGCGCTGGACTCCCTGAAATACGCGCGTAAGAAATAACAATCAGAACCCGGATACGGCGTTGCCGTATCCGGGCTCAGACTACTTTTTGCAGCAAATCCGGATAAGGTGTTTTAATGCCGAATCCGGGATTGCCTTACCTTGATAGCGCATCGGCGGCGCAAATCAGCGCCAGATGGCTCAACCCCTGCGGCACGTTGCCGCGCCATTCGCCGCTGCGCACATCGAACATCTCATTAAACGTCTCCACATTGCCCTTATCGCAGAGCGTCTCAAGAATGGTGTCCATACAGTGCCGGGCGCGGGTTTTATCTCCCATCTCCGCCAGCGCCTCCACCATCCAGAACGAACAGGCGACAAAGGTGCTCTCCTCCTGCTCGACACCGCTGTAGCGATAGAGCATGGGTTCGCCATGCCCCAGTTCGTCCATAATGGCGTTGAGGGTTGAACGCATGCGCTGCGAATTACAGTGCTTACCATAATGCCAGGCAAGACAGAGCGAGGCGTCGAGCCGATCGCTACCGGCATAAAAGGTATACGCCTGCTTTTTCTCCGACCAGCAATGCGCCTCGACCCACGCCTGAATACGCGCTTTTTCGCGATCCCAACGGGCCACCCAGGTTGCCTCCAGATGCCCCTCGCGCGCCAGATGGGCGGCAATATCCAGTGTTATCCAGCAGGTGATTTTTGAGTGAGTATAGTGTTGTAGATCGTGCAGTTCCCAGATGCCGGAGTCCGCCTGCTTCCAGATATCGGCGCAGGTATTCGCCAGCGAGGCGAGCAGCCGGGCGGTGGTGAGATCCAGGACGTGTCCGGCGCGGACAAACAGCAGAGCGGTAGCCAGCAGATCGCCATACATACTGAGTTGTTGCTGGTCACGTGCGTTGTTGCCTATGCGCACCGGGCGTGAGTTCTTATAGCCGCTTAATGGCGGGTAGCTTTCCGCCGGAACGATACCACCATCAAGGGTATAACAAACACGGACTTTGCCGTCATGGCGCAGGATGGTGTTGGTAAGCCACGAGAAGGCCGCCTTGCACTCCTCCAGCGCACCGATAACGGTAAAAGCACGGATGATCATGCAGGCATCTCGCGTCCAGGCGTAACGGTAGTCATAGTTTTTCTCGCCGCCGATGCCTTCCGGCAGCGATGTGGTCGGTGCCGCCGCCAGAGCGCCGGTCGGGGAATAGAGCAGGAACTTTAGCGCCAGCGCCGAACGTGTCACGTGCTCAGGGAACATACCTTTATAGGTCAGGCTTTCGCACCATAACTGCCAGACGTGGTCGGAGATATCAATATGGCCGTCAATTTTTTCAAGAGAGGGTACGGCGAGCGGCTCTTTATGGCTGACCAGCAACGCCACCAGTGAACGCACACCTTCGTGGGCGACAAAGGTTCCCTCTATCGCGTGGTCGTCGAAATGGGTGACGGTGACATCACTAGAGGTCCGCAGCATCGCCATTAAATCGCCAATATGGATAACCTGGCCTTTGTCTGTGTCCTGAATCCAGGGAGAGCGGGTACAGGCCGCTGTACCCGGCACAAATATCACCCGCAGTTTAACTTCGCCTTTAATGCCTTCAATACGTCTTGCCAGTTCACACCAGGGCAGGCGTCCGGCGTAATTGCTGTTGAGGGATTCGGTCAACACCACGCTACCGGATGCTGTCTCATAGAAGGTTTCCAGCACATTGCTGTTTTCCCGGTAGCGGCGATCAACACGATAATCGCCGGTGGGCTCAATCTGGAAATAACCGCCGTTGGCGGCGTCAAGAATGCGATCGAAGAGCGGCGGGGAGTCCATATTGGGGGCGCACCACCAGTCAATTGCGCCGTCGGGGGCGATTAACGCCACCGAGCGGCCATCGCCAATGGCGGCGTAATCGCCCAGTCCCGCATAGCCATCATGACGCGGCGGATGAGAGTACGACTCGTTCTTCATCTTTTCTCCTGGCTTTCAGCTATGGCGCTAACGTGCCGCCATGAAATTGAGCATCAGGATTAAGCGTAACCAGGAATAACAGGATCGCCGGGGAATTACCTGTCTTTTCATCAGGCTGATTAATGATAGCTGATGGTGTACTCCAGTTTACCGATGGCATTGCCTCCAGTGATGGTGTTTTCAGTTTGTATATAACGGGCGTAAAGAGGCACGGTAATAGTGCTCGAACCATCGTTGGGCAAGCTGTAAGAGTATGCAGAATCGAGGTTAATTTTACCGCTGTCCGCTTCGCTGCGAGAAAGCTGAATGCCTATGCCGGTGGCAGCAGATGTGCCGCTGGCAATAGACATAATGCCTTCGGCAGCATTGAGTTTGCCGTCGAGTGGGGTAAGGGTAATATCTGCTGCATTACTGGTTAATGCTTTAACTGGCACATTTTCCGTACCATTGAAGGTGGCAACGGACGTTGTAGTGTTACCGTAAAACCAGCCACAGTTGTTAAGGTGTATACTGGCATCTTTCCAGGCGGTGCCTGTGCCAGGGCCCGAAAAATCGGAAGTATGGTATGACCCCATCTTCACCGTCATTGACTGGCTGCCCGTGGTGATATTGCAGGTGGGTGTTGTCACCTTCAGACTGCCGCTGATATTGATCTCGTATATCCCGACCATACTGCCTTCCTGCCCCAAGCTATATAACGCAGTAGGAAGATTTGACGCCGAAATCGTTCCCCCGGTGACCGAATCCGCGGTTTTGACCAATTGAAAAAATGAGTCGGCACCCCATAGCCCTGTGGCCGATGACATATAGCAATTTCTAGCGTCTGTACATCCTGTTGTGGGGGTGATGGTAGGAAACTTAGCTTTATCTGCTGCATTCAAGAAAACGATACCAAGCCCATTGATACCCGTTTTATAGATCTTCGAGCCAGTTGACGTTTCTCCCATTGGTAAAGTTTTATATTCACGTTTATAAACAAATAATCCGTCCTTGTCACAGCCAATCCGCAATTTATCGGCACCGGATCTAATGGTTATACGCTGGCGATACACCGTTGCACCCACCGCGGTTCCCGGCGGAACAGAAATCGAGCTGATGGCCAGTGGGACGGTCATTTTTTTGATACTATTGGCTGGATAATCAGCGGTGGGGGCAAATGCACAGGCTGCTATAGCATTAGCGCTAAATAGGCATAACAGCAAAACGGATAGAATTAATTTTCCTTTATGATACATCATTTCATCCCTTAAATTCAGTGCCTGACTAATTAAGCAGGATAAAACGCAACGCTCGCAAGGATTAGAAATTATATCTTGGTGGGAAAATTCTTATCTACGATAAGACCAAATATTAATGGAATACGCAATAAGAAAACAGTCGCGAAATATTACTTCGTTACCATTTTATTAATACATATAGCTGGAATACGGGCAGGCCGAAACCTGCCCGGATAAGTTACAGCGTCCCGGTTCCACCGTCAGAACACCAGACCTGACCAGAGGAATAGGAACTCTCATCGGAGGCAAAGAGCACATACAAGGGGGCAATTTCCACGGGTTGGCCCGGGCGGCCAAGCGGCGCGGATGCACCAAATTGTTTCACTTTTTCCTCGGGTTGACCGCCGCTTGATTGCAGCACGGTCCAGTATGGCCCTGGCGCAACGGCGTTGACGCGAATACCTTTTGAGCCAAGTTGCTGCGCCAGCGCTTTGGTAAATGCGACCCCACAGGCTTTTGTCTGCGCGTAGTCCAGCAGAATAGGGCTGGGCTGATAAGCCTGAACCGAGGTGGTATTGATAATCACCGCCCCTTCCTGCAAATGAGGGATGGCTGCTTTGGTTATCCAGAACGGCGCATACACATTCGTTTTGAAGGTGGCATCAAACGCTTCGGTGGTGAGATCCTCAATGGATTCGCAGTACTGTTGGCGTCCGGCATTGTTGACCAGAATCTCCAGTCCTCCCAGTTCCCGGACGGCGCTTGCGACGAGTTGCTGGCAAAATGCTTCGTCGCGGACATCGCCAGGTAACGCGACTGCTTTTCGTCCTTCCGCGGTGATTAAGGCGATCACCGCTTCGGCATCGGATTGCTCCTCAGGTAAATAATTAATCGCCACGTCTGCCCCTTCACGGGCAAAAGCGATAGCAACGGCACGGCCGATACCTGAATCACCACCGGTAATTAATGCGCGTTTACCTGCCAGCCTTCCCGATCCGATATAACTTGTTTCCCCATGATCGGGAATAGGTTTCATCTCGGAAGCCAACCCCGGCGGCTGCTGTGGCTGCGCCGGAAAAGGAGGCCGTGGGTAATGAAGATGTTTCTTATCCGCAGGTGACATAATTATTTTCCTCTTTTGTAAACCAGAATTTTAAGGTAGACCTTAATATTCATTCGCGCTATCAGAACAGAAATAACGAAACGTTTTTTTTAATTTTTATACAAACGGAGCGCGCCATTTTTCTTATTTTTTGTGAAAACTAAAACTAGCGAAGCGGCTATTTCTCTTAAGAGATTCGTCAAGGATATATCTTCCGATTGTCCTTTTTTTGAACATGAGGGTAACAAATTGTTAACTGATAACCCTCTGTTGAATAACATATATTCAGAATTTACTTAGGTTGGTAATTAATAAACGCGGTGATATTGCGGATGGAATAACAAATTCACTTTTGCGTTAAAAGTTCACCTATTCTCTGTTGTTAATTTTTTCATTTCGGTGCTACGCTCTTTGAGTCACAACATTCACAAGGAGATTAGGATGAACAATGAATCAGCATTTCCTGCATTTCCCGTTAATGGATGGCAGGTGGGAGCAGTGGAAGATTTGAATGGCGTGGTTATTCGTTTTGGTTACAGTACTTCCCCTTATGCGCCGGGCGGTTCAACGTTCGAGTCGCAGTTTTTTAGTCTGACGCCGGAGAAGGTTAAAAGCCTCATTTACGACCTCCAGGTTAGTCTGCATAAGTATGAAGAAAAAGTTGCCTGATACCCCTCAGTTTATGAATGATTAACATTGCAGCAGCTGTGGCTCATTGCAGTCTGCTGCCTATTATTGTTAGGTACCTTACTATTTTATTTCGTTAATCGTACTACATAATAGTTAAGTGCCGCTACGTTAACACTTAAGCCAATTCTTAATGTTGGCGTATTGCCTGCTTCTTACGCTATATATTATAGGTGAGCAATCCATTGTGATGCTGAACTGGAGCGCCTATGAATGTTGTGTATTTTAAAGTTGATCACCCGCCGCACGAAAGACAAACCACTGTTCACTACTATTTAAAATCTGTGCAACTACTACGGGATAATGCTGTTGTTGCCGATCTTGGTGACCTGAAAATAACCAATTTGCCTGCCTGGTTTTATACCGTTATACCCACAGGATTCAGTAAAATTGAATTTTCAATGCAAAATAGATCGCAATTGCGTATTGAATGTTATGCAGGTTACTTACGGACTGGCGAGTATATTGTCTCAACGCCCGGTGGCGAAATCACATTGCCATTTAACGCCCTCTCAGGGCTTTGGACGCTGAATAAGCAAGGACAAGTCTATATCGACCATCAAGAATTTATGGCGCGCAATTATTCGCTAATTCGTCCTGCCAAAATACCCGCGCGTGGTGTATCCGTGTTTTGATGTGGGGTAGAGAGGTATCTAGTTATTTTTCTTGTCTAAATCAAGTAACTGCTCGACGGTGACCGCCGGGTAGCCTTGTGCATCGTCGGGTACTTCCTGCAATGAAGGAATAGGTTCCAGCGGGCCTAAGAAACGGGGCTCACGTTTGAACAGATATAAATCAGCGAGCGTCCCCAGACGTGCGCCAAATTCGCGTATACGTACGCTCCACATATTTTTCGGCGAAGGGACGGCATAGCATTGCGCCTGGATGCCCATATGCTGGGCAATAAAAAGTGCACGTTCGCAATGAAAGCGCTGGGTGATAATAATAAAATCGTTAGTATCGAAAACCTTACGAGTACGCACAATCGAGTCGAGTGTGCGAAAGCCTGCGTAGTCCAGCACGATATCAGAAGGGTCAACGCCAGCGGCAATCAGGTCCTTACGCATGGTCATCGGCTCATTATAACTTTGCAGAGCGTTATCGCCGCTTAACAGCAGGTAATTCACTTTGCCGCTGTTGTAGGCATTCAGCGCACCCTGAATACGATAGCGGTAATACTGATTAATCACGCCAGTGCGGTAATATTTTGCGGTGCCCAGTACCACTCCCACCTGACGCCAGGGTAAATCCTGCAGGTCATCGTAGATGTAGGGGGCGGTTTTCCAGCTTATCCAGCGGTCTAAGCCGAGCGCAGTCAACAGCAGTAAGCCGATAAGGACCAACAGGCTGTATACAAAGCGCTTTAGCATGCGGACAAACTCGATACAGGATTAAATTTCACTCAAGGCTACTTTACCCGTCCGGCAATCGCAAGAAACGGGCGTTCAATTGCGGGGTTTTTCATCACTGCGGGCAAAATGCCCGCAGTTGGCTGGTTAGTCGAGCAAAACACGCTCAACGTTCTGGCAACCCAGAGCGCGCAACGTGGCGACAGTTGCGTCCCATTGGGTGAGAGGGGCATCGGCTTTTTCTGCGAGTACCGCGCGCTGCATATCCGGATAGTCGAACCCGGCCAGGCTCATCAGATTTAACGCGCCCTGGAGTGGTGGCAGTGTCGGGTTGAATGCGGCATTTTCCGCATAGCTGCCGCTGAAAATGCGCCCATTGCGACACTCAATAGCCACACCAGACGGTGACTGTGTATACGGCGTATGGCTTTTGTTGGCCGCTGCGATAGCCGCCTGAGAAAGCGCATCTCCGCTGAGGGCAAACCCGTGGTCCTGAGCATCAAGTAGCAGGGTTTTAATCTCAAGGTCTTTAGGACCGAATGCGTCAGGCAGATAATCGCCAAGTGTATGCGGCGCACGCCCCGGTAAGTTAATACGCAGCGTCAGGCCGCTGTTCAGTTCATTCATAAACTGACGACAGTGACCGCAGGGGGTGTAATTAACGGTGATGGAGGCCAGCGCTTTTTCACCGCGCTGCCAGGCGTGGCTAATGGCGCTTTGCTCTGCATGGACGGTTTGCTGCATGGTGGCGCCAAGGAATTCCATATTGCTGCCGAAATACCAGGTGCCGCTGACGCCGCGGGCAATCGCGCCGACGTTAAAGTGCGAAAGCTCAGTACGTGCGCAGGCTGCTGCTAACGGTAACAGAGCGAAAGCCAACGCGTCTTCGTCCATCCCTGTGGCGTTAAGCAGAGCCGCTACCTGTTCTGCGCTTAACATCGCGGGAAAATCCGCGTCCGCCAGCAGCGGCGCCAGTGCGGCCTGTAAATTCTCCGCAAGGGTCGGAAACGCAGTGTGAAAACGTGAATGCATGGCGTTGCCTCATAACAATGTATTGGGATCGTAGTGTAAGGGCCGTTTTAGCCTTTATATGTGATCAACATCTCACTGTATATGCAACGTATGCAATTCAAATTAAAAATGCGCGACGCATCGCAAATTTTAGCCCGCTATCGCGAGGATGATCGGGAACAGAAATGGCGCAATCAGTGACGTAATAATCCCACAAATGACCAGCGCCAGTGAGCTAAAGGCCCCTTCCTGATAATCCAGCTCTGCACAACGCGCGGTACCCAGAGCGTGCGACGCGGTGCCCATTGCCAGGCCACGTGCTGATTTTGTGTGGATACGCATGGCATTCAGCAGGGTATGACCGAAGACTGCGCCCAGGACGCCGACAAAAATCACACAGACTGCGCTAATTGCCGGAATGCCGCCAATGCTGCCGCCAACCGCCATGGCAATCGGCGTGGTGACCGATTTAGGCAGAATAGAGGCGGCAATCTCTGGCGATGCCCCCATCATCAGTGCAATACCGGCGCCGCTCGCCATCGCCACAATACTGCCAAAAAAGCAGATAGTGATGATGGATTTCCAGCGCGCACGGATCTGGTGCAACTGCTCATAAAGTGGAAACGCCAGGGCGACCACGGCAGGTTGCAATAAATCGTTAAGGATTTTGCTGCCCTGGAAGTAGTGGTCATAGGGGATACCGGTGACCAGCAGGAACGGGATAATGACCACCATCGCAATCAGCAAAGGATTTAACAGCGCCATCTTGAAGCGCGCGGAGAGCTTACGCGCTGCAAAAAAGACCGCCAGTGTGAGCGGAAGCGACCACCAGATATATGCCATCATTTTTCACTTCCCTTCTCGCCAACGACTTTACGCTCGCCGTGTACCAGATGGGTACTCCAGCTCACCACAAGAAAGACAATCACCGTACTGACGGCACAGGAGACGACTATTGGCCCAAACTGCGCGCGCAGAATGTCGTAATACTGCATTACGCCCACGCCGATAGGCACAAACAGGAGCGCCATGTAGCGGATCAGCACGTAGCAGCCGGGATTGACCCATTTGGCGGGCAGGATTTGCAGTGCCAGCAGGACGAACATGATTAACATGCCAATAATGCTGCCGGGAATCGTAATAGGCAGCAGTGATGAAATATAAATTCCTGCGTATAAACAAGCGTATATCAGGACAAATGCGCGAAGGTACTGCCAGACAATGTTCAGTGATTTACTCATGGTGTATACCCTTGATGAAACGCATTCATCATACAATTAAAGCCGGAAATGTGCTACCGATCACATCATGAATTCTGAGCATACCAAACATTCCATTCTGGAACGTCGGGCATTACCACAAGATTGTTGTCCCTGGATTACGCGCTGTCTTTACGCTCTGCTGAGGGGATCGCCTGAATGCTGTGGATCACTTCGCGCATTGCGCGATTCACGACTTTGTCCTGGCGCATAATCAGCCCAAGCGTGCGATGCAGCGCAGGAACCAGTGGCTGAACAGTTAAGCCAGCGCAATCCTCTGCCTGCGTAACCGACATCCGCGGCACAATGCTGTAACCGAGCCCTGCGCGCACCATCCGTTTTATCGCCTCAATACTGCCAAGCTCCATCACTGGCGAGGCATTCTTACCGGCACGCTGGAACCAGCCGTCAATAAGCTGGCGTGTGCTGCTCCCGGCGGCAAAAACAATCAGCGGCAGTTGCTCCGTCTCAACGCCAGACTCGCCCTCGGACGGTTTTGCCGTGATAGAGACGAATTCATCGACCAGGACCGGCGTAACATCCAGATTCCTGCTGATGGCGGGCAGGGTAACAAGACCGATGTCGATACTGTTCTCCTCCACACCCCGGACAATATCCTGCGTATTGCCGGTTCTGACGCCAACCGAGAGCTGAGGATAGTCTTTACGAAGCTGTTGCAATATGGCAGGTAATAAATGAATACAAACCGTGGCGCCAGTGCCAAGCGTAACCGTGCCGCTGATATCGAGTTTATGCATAGCAACAGATTGCACGGCAGCACTAACGGCTTTTTCGATTTCTTCGCAGTGGGCCAGTAATGTCAGCCCTGCCGGTGTCGGGCGAACGCCGCGACCGGTGCGTTCAATCAGGCGGGTTTGCAGCGCGGTCTCCAACTGGCGCATCTGGAGACTGACCGCAGGCTGCGAGATCCCCAGCGCTTCGGCGGCAGCGGTAAAGCTGCGCCGGCTGATGACCAGCCTGTAGGTCGTCAATTGATCGAGACTGAGGTGTGCCATCCAAAGTTTTCCTTATACAGGTAATAAGCGCAGCACTATGTCTGTACTTATGCGTTACGGCTAGCCTGTCAACAGACCTGAGCAGGAGCCGGACAATGGAAATTATCGAAGCAGAAGAACAACATATTAGCGCAATGCAGCAAATATACGCCTGGCACGTGGTGAATGGCAGCGCCTCATTTGAAACCGCTGCGCCTGACAGAGAGGAAATGCTGGCGCGTTTGAACAAGACTCGCAGCGCCGGATTGCCGTGGTTTGTCATTCTCGAAGAGGGGATCGTGAAAGGCTATTGCTACCTTTCACACTATCGCACGCGTTATGCCTACCGCTACACGCTGGAGGACTCTATCTATATTGATGAACAATTTCGCCAGCGCGGTGCGGGCAAAGCGTTACTGGCGAAAGCCATTGAATGGGCGGAAAATCACGGCTATCGCCAGCTTATTGCCGTTGTTGGCAACAGTGAAAATGTGGGGTCGTTGCGCCTGCATCAGCAGGCAGGTTTTATCCTGACAGGGACGCTGAACAATGTCGGTTTTAAGCATGGTCGCTGGCTGGATATTGTTATTATGCAGCGCACGCTGGGTGAGGGGAGTTCGACCCTTCCGGCTGTGGACGCTTACCGACGCTCGGCCTGATGCAGTAGCGTTTTGAAACACACTTTCTTCCCTGTGTCAGAGGCGCTACTATGTCGCCTCATTTTTTCAGGGGCAATGTATGCGTGTATTACTGGCGCCGATGGAAGGTGTGCTCGATTCGCTGGTGCGCGAGCTGCTGACCGAGGTTAACGACTACGATCACTGTATCACCGAGTTTGTGCGGGTGGTCGACCAACTGTTGCCGGCAAAATCGTTTTACCGCATCTGCCCTGAACTGCATCATCAAAGTCGCACCCCCTCCGGCACGCTGGTTCGCGTACAACTACTGGGGCAATACCCCGAGTGGCTGGCGGAAAACGCGGCTCGTGCGGTGGAGTTAGGTTCGTGGGGCGTCGATCTCAACTGCGGCTGTCCGTCGAAGCTGGTGAATGGCAGCGGCGGCGGGGCAACGCTGCTCAAAGACCCTGAGCTGATTTATCGCGGGGCGAAAGCCATGCGCGAAGCCGTGCCCGCTCATCTGCCGGTAACGGTAAAAGTGCGTCTGGGGTGGGATAGCGGCGCACGACAGTTTGAAATTGCCGATGCCGTTCAGCAGGCCGGCGCGTCTGAGCTGGTGGTTCACGGGCGAACAAAAGAAGACGGCTATAAAGCGGAGCGTATTAACTGGCAGGCCATTGGTGAAATTCGCCAGCGTCTTAGCATTCCGGTTGTCGCGAATGGCGAGATCTGGGACTGGCAGAGCGCGCAGGACTGCATGGCAGCAACCGGCTGCGATGCGGTAATGATTGGTCGTGGCGCGCTGAACGTCCCCAACCTGAGCCGGGTCGTCAAAGAAAACGCGCCGCGTATGCCTTGGCCCGAGGTTGTTGCGATGTTGCAAAAATACACGCGGCTGGAAAAGCAGGGCGATACCGGGATGTATCATGTGGCGCGAATCAAACAGTGGCTGGGCTATCTGCGCAAAGAGTACGCCGAAGCGACTACGCTGTTTGAGCAGATTCGTACCCTTAAGAGTTCGCCGGACATAGCCCGCGCGATTCAGGCACTGAAAGCGTAAACTCTGCGATCATAGTCACGTTTTTGTGTGGCATTGATTGAGTGAATGAACCAACCTGATAAAGTTTCCTGCGGATTGTTACTGCGTAAGCAGGCTAAACCTGATGTTCTGGCATTTGCCGGAAGTCAGGTTTTTTTGTTTCTGGGGTTCGGATGAAAATCGCCAAAATACTTAATAATAATGTGGTGGTCGTGCTGGATGAACAACAACGCGAGCAGGTCGTTATGGGCCGGGGGCTCGCGTTCCAGAAACGTACCGGCGATGAGCTGGATGAGAGCAAAATCGAGAAGATTTTTGCCCTGCAAAGTGACGAACTGGTCAGGCGCTTAAGCGAGTTGCTCAATCAGATCCCGCTTGAGGTGATGACCGCCTGCGATCGCATTATTGAACTGGCGCGTGGTCGGCTGGGGAAGTTGCAGGATAGCCTCTATATCACCCTGACAGACCACTGTTTTTTTGCCATTGAACGGCTGAAAACAGGGCAAGTGATTCGCAATGTTCTGCTGTGGGAGATACGGCGTCTCTATCCCAAAGAGTTCCAGATTGGGCAAGAGGCGCGGGCAATCATCGCAAAACGCCTGGGCGTGGAATTACCAGAAGATGAAGCCGGATTTATCGCGCTGCACCTGGTTACCGCCCAGCTTAACAGTGATATGCCGGATGTTATGCATATCACCAAAGTGATGCAGGAGATCCTGCATATCGTGAAGTATCAGTTGAAACTCGACTATAACGAAGAGTCGCTCAGCTATCATCGGTTCGTCACGCACCTGAAATTTTTCTCGCAGCGGATGTTAACCCGTACGGTGGTCGAGGATGACGATTTGTCGCTGCACCAGGCGGTTAAAGAGAACTATGCCAGCGCCTGGCGTTGTGCGGAAAAGGTGGCCCGCCATCTGGAACAAAATTATCAGCGGAACCTCACCACAGAAGAGATTATGTTCCTTGCGATTCATATTGAGCGTGTACGAAAAGATAAACGCTAAAAATAGCGTGAAGAACGAAGTGTAAAACAGGATTGTTACTGCATCTCGCAGGCAAAACCTGAGCCCGGCCCGCGAGGTGCTGGACTCAGGTTTTTTTTTATCTCAGTCACAGCCTTCGGGCATAAGAAGTAAGGAAAAAGCATGGAATATCAAGCGCTGGCGAAAGATATTCTCAGCCACGTTGGGGGCAAGGAGAACATTACCAGCCTGGTGCACTGCGCCACCCGGTTACGCTTTAAGCTCAAAGATAACAAGAAAGCTGATGGCGAAGGGCTGAAAGCCAATCCAGGCATCATTATGGTGGTCGAAAGCGGCGGGCAGTTTCAGGTAGTGGTCGGTAACCACGTTCATGACGTCTGGCAGGCGGTGCGTGATGAAGCCGGGCTCACGGATGACACACCGGTTGCTGAGCCGGAACAAGGGGAGAAAGTCTCTCTTGTTGGTCGCGTGATCGACGTCGTCTCCGGCATTTTTACCCCTTTTATCGGTATTATGGCAGCATCAGGGATCCTGAAAGGGCTGCTGGCGCTGGCCGTGGTCTGCGGCTGGTTGACGACAAACAGCGGAACATATCAAATCTGGTTTGCCGCCAGCGACGCGCTGTTCTTCTTCTTCCCGCTGATTCTCGGTTACACCGCCGGGAAGAAATTTGGCGGTAACGCCTTTGTGACCCTCGCGATTGGCGGCGCGCTGACCCACCCGATGATGATAAAAGCCTTTGAAGCAAGCCAGACACCAGGGGCGGTCAGCGAAACGTTTTTGGGAATTCCGATAACTTTTATCAATTACAGCGGCTCGGTTATTCCGATCATCATTGCCGCCTGGGCAAGCTGTTGGCTGGAAAAGCAATGTAATAAATTCCTGCACTCGGCAGTGAAGAACTTTTTTAGTCCGCTGATCTGCATCGCGGTGATTGTGCCGCTGACCTTCCTGGCGATCGGTCCGCTGGCAACCTTGCTGAGCCAGGGGCTGGCGCACGGCTATCAGGCCATCTACCTCTTTGCCCCCTGGCTTGCTGGCGCAGCGTTGGGTGCGCTGTGGCAGGTGTGCGTGATTTTCGGTCTGCACTGGGGGCTGGTGCCGCTCATGATCAATAACCTGACCGTGTTCGGCCAGGACACGATGCTGCCCATTTTACTGCCTGCGGTACTGGGCCAGGTGGGGGCGGTACTGGGGATTTTCCTGCGTACCCGCGACCCTCGTCAGAAAATACTGGCCGGTTCGGCGGCCACGGCGGGTATCTTCGGTATTACTGAACCAGCGGTCTATGGTCTGACGCTACCGCTGCGCCGTCCGTTTATTTTTGGTTGCGTTTCCGGGGCTATCGGCGGGGCGATTGTTGGCTTTAGCGACAGTCACGTCTACTCGTTTGGTTTTGCCAATGTCTTCACTCTGGCGCAGATGATCCCGCCGGGCGGCGTGGATGCCACCCTGTGGGGCGGGATTCTGGGCACCGTTGTTTCACTGGTGCTGGCGTGCATCCTGACCTTTGTGGCGGGGATGCCGAAAACGACTGCGGTGACAAAACCGATTGCCGTTGTGCCGGGTGAAAACGAGATCCTCTCACCAATGACCGGAACCGTACTGGCGCTGGAGCAGGTGCCGGACAGCACCTTTGCCGCCGGGTTGCTCGGCCAGGGGGCGGCGATTATCCCCTCAGACAATAAAGTGATTGCGCCCTTTGCCGGTGAAGTGGCCTCACTCTTTCAGACAAAACATGCCATCGGCTTATTAAGCGACAGCGGCATTGAGGTGTTGATCCATGTGGGCATTGATACCGTCAAGCTGGAGGGCAAGCCCTTTACCGCGCATGTCAGCGTTGGCGACAAAGTTCAGCCTGGCGATTTACTGCTCGAGTTTGATCGCGATGCGATCCTCTCAGCCGGATACGATCTGGCAACGCCCATCATCATCAGCAACAGTGACGACTATCGCGCTGTGACGACCGTGGCATCGACATCGGTGGAATCCGGTATGCCGCTACTGGCCGTCAATCGTTAATCAAAGGAGATATCAATGAATACATTCCCGAATGACTTCTTATGGGGCGGCGCTATCGCTGCAAACCAGGTGGAAGGCGCTTATCTGGAAGACGGCAAAGGCCTTTCCACCTCGGATGTGCAACCAAAAGGCGTATTCGGTGACGTGGTAGAGCGCGTGGCAGGTGACAGCGGCCTGAAAGATGTCGCTATCGATTTCTATCACCGCTACCCGGAAGATATCGCCCTGTTTGCGGAAATGGGTTTTAGCTGCCTGCGGGTGTCCATTGCCTGGACGCGTATTTTCCCCAACGGGGATGAAACCACGCCCAACGAAGCGGGGCTGGCGTTCTACGACAAACTGTTTGATGAGATGATCAGCAAAGGGATGACGCCGCTGGTGACGTTATCGCATTACGAAATGCCATGGGGGCTGGTGAAAGGTTACGGCGGCTGGGGCAGCCGTCAGACCATTACCTTCTTTGAGCGTTATGCCAGCACGGTATTTGAACGTTATAAGAACAAAGTGAAGCTGTGGCTGACTTTTAACGAGATCAACATGTCGCTGCATGCCCCGATGACGGGTGTCGGCCTGCCGGAAGGTAGCAGCAAAGCGGAGATCTTCCAGGCTATCCACCATCAGCTTGTGGCGAGCGCGCTGGCGGTAAAAGCCTGCCACGAGATTATCCCCGATGCCAAAATCGGCAACATGATCCTCGGCGGCCTGATGTATCCGCTGAGCTGCAAACCGGAAGACGTGCTGGAAACGCTGCAGCAAAACCGTACCTGGCAGTTCTTTGGCGACGTGCAGTGCCGTGGCGAATATCCGGGTTATATGCTGCGTTTCTTCCGTGAAAACGATATTACTCTCAACATCAGCGATGCGGATCGTGATGCGCTGCGCACCACCATCGATTTTATCTCGTTTAGCTACTATATGACCGGCTGTGTGACGACCGATGAAGAGCTGAACCAGAAAGCGCGCGGCAACATACTCAGCATGGTACCGAACCCGCACCTTGCAAGCTCAGAATGGGGCTGGCAGATTGACCCGGTTGGCCTGCGCACGCTGCTGAACGTCATGTGGGATCGCTGGCAGAAACCGTTATTTATCGTGGAAAACGGTCTGGGTGCGAAAGACAAACCGGAAGCGGATGGCAGCATCAATGACGATTACCGCATCAGCTATCTTAACGATCACCTTGTGCAGGTACGCGAAGCCATTGAAGACGGGGTGGAGGTGATGGGGTATACCAGCTGGGGGCCAATCGATCTGGTGAGCGCGTCAAAAGCGGAGATTTCCAAACGCTATGGCTTTATCTACGTTGATCGTGATGATGCCGGTAACGGTACGCTGGCGCGCAGCCGTAAGAAAAGTTTCTGGTGGTATCAGGAAGTCATTGCCAGCAAAGGAGCATCGCTTAAGCGATAAGCTAACGGCTGTTATTCGCAATACCCCCTCACTTCCACGGAGGTGAGGGGGGAGTTTTTAGAAAATCATCTTAAACACGCCGGTGACCACCAACAGCCCAATCAAAAAGATAATCAAAATAACCCACAGCAATACTTTCAACATGCGTTTCTCTCCCTTGATGCGTTTTACTCACCGCAAAGTGTAGCAACCGTTCAGAAATATGCCTTTTCTCTATACTGAAGGTTTGGCCTCACGACCGGAGGGGAAAATGACCATGCAGAAAGTCGCTATTGTGACCGCAGCGGATTCAGGTATTGGTAAAGCCTGCGCGCTAATGCTGGCGGAAAAAGGGTTTGATATTGGTATCACCTGGCACTCGGATGACAGCGGGGCGCGCGATACTGTTCAACAGGTAGAAGCGCGCGGCAGACAGGCCCGTACCATCCAGCTCGACTTAAGCCATCTGCCGGACGGCGCTCAGGCTATCGAGACGCTGATTAACGCGTTCGGCCGTGTTGATGCGCTGGTCAATAATGCCGGCGCAATGACCAAAGCACCGTTTTTGGATGTCAGTCTGGAAGCGTGGCGGAAGATTTTTACCGTGGATGTTGAAGGGGCGATGTTGTGTTCACAAATTGCCGCGCGTCATATGGTTAAGCAGGGGCAGGGGGGACGCATTGTGAATATCACCTCTGTGCATGAACATACCCCATTGCCCGAAGCCAGCGCCTATACGGCGGCGAAACACGCGTTGGGCGGATTAACCAAATCCATGGCACTGGAGCTTGTTAGTTACAACATACTGGTGAATGCGGTGGCGCCCGGTGCGATAGCCACGCCGATGAATAACATGAGCGATGCTGACGCCAAACCGGGCTCTATGCCGAACATCCCGCTGGCAAGGCCCGGTAAAACCCAGGAGATTGCGAGCCTGGTGGCCTGGCTCTGTTCTGATGACGCCAGTTATACCACCGGGCAGTCGTTCATTGTCGACGGCGGCTTTATGCTGGCGAATCCGCAGTTTAACGCCAGCCGCCATTAACTACTCAGACGGTGGGTTGCGGCGTTTCTTTTGCCGATGCCGCAGCCACCAGCGCACGGAAAAGACTACTACCACGGCTAGTACCAGCCAAATCAGCTTCTTAAGATGGTGATCAAACTGATGTAACCACGGCCCGATAACTTCCCCACCCAGGTAGCCTAACGTCGTGAAAATCAATGCCCAGACGATGGCACCGAAAATATTCAGTGGCAGGAAGATTTTTGGGGGCAGATGGCTGGCGCCGATCAGTAGCGGCCCGATGATGCGAAAGCCGTACATAAAACGCGTACCGATGACAAACAGCCAGGGACGGCGGTTAATCATGCGTTGCGCCTGGTTAATTTTGTCCTGATGGCGGGAAAAGCGTTGCAGGATCTTCATGCCATATCGGCGCCCCAATAAATAGAGCAACTGGTCTCCAATCATCCCACCGAGCGCAACGGCCATGACCACCAGCGGAAACTTAAGCAACCCCTGATGCGCGGCAACGCCACCCAGCAGGGTGATGGTTTCCCCCTCAGCAATACTACCAACAACCAGCGCGGCATAGCCGTACTGGCTGATAAGATGATTCATATCCATAGGTCCAACAATTCTCCCGTTAAACCCCTTAAGCATACACCCTATGAATTGAATGCGCCGACAACCACGGTTTCGTTGCGCGGATTATCGCTACGTATTTTTTGATCTGAACACAAAATAACCAGCAGAGTGACTTATACTTAAGGTGTCTGTATTCGGGCATTCAGCAAGGGGGCGTTATGAACCATGTCTGGGGACTTTTTTCCCATCCCGATCGTGAAATGCAGGTCATAAAGGGCGAAAACGAAACCGTTTCGCATCACTACACCCACCATGTACTGTTCATGGCGGCGATTCCCGTTATCTGTGCTTTTATTGGCACGACGCAAATAGGCTGGAATTTTGGCGAAGAGAGCGTGGTTCAGTTGAACTGGTTTACCGCGTTTTATCTGGCCGTCATTTTCTATGCGCTGATGCTGGCCGGTGTGGCGGTGATGGGCCGTGTGATTTGGTGGATGGCAAGGAGTTACCCGCAGCGTCCCTCTCTGGCGCGCTGTATGGTGTTTGCCGGGTATGTCGCAACGCCACTCTTTTTGAGCGGTATTGTGGCGCTCTATCCGCTGGTCTGGCTGTGCGCGCTGGTGGGGACAGTAGCACTCTTCTATACCGGTTATCTGCTCTATTTAGGGATACCCACCTTCCTCAATATCAACCGAGAGGAAGGGTTAAGTTTCTCCAGCTCGACGCTGGCAATTGGGGTGCTGGTACTTGAAGTGCTACTGGCGCTCACGGTCATTCTTTGGGGTTACGGCTACCGTCTGTTCTAATCACATTGCGTTGCTGGTTGAAGTACCAGCAACGCAATCTTCTGCAATGAATCTTGTGTGGCGACATGCGGGCGTGGCGGCTATTATGCCAGGGCCAGCTTCTGTTATTTACTTCCTGAACAGATGCGGTGTGCGTAATCACGTGCATGAATAATCATCAGAAGTCACACCATGCTGAAAATCCGAGTTTCTTTATTAAGCCTCGCGCTTATGTTTGCCGTGCCCGTCGCACCGCAGGCGCTGGCAAAAACTGCTGCGGCAACGGCGTCCGCGCAACCTGAAATTGCCTCCGGTAGCGCGATGATTGTCGATTTACAAACCAACCAGGTTATCTATTCCAGCCACCCGGATCTGGTACGTCCCATCGCGTCTATCACTAAGTTGATGACGGCAATGGTAGTGCTGGATGCGCATCTGCCGCTGGATGAAAAAATAAAAGTGGATATCAGCCATACGCCGGAAATGAAAGGGATCTACTCTCGCGTACGCCTGAACAGTGAAATCAGCCGCAAAGATATGCTGCTGCTGGCGCTGATGTCCTCAGAAAACCGTGCGGCGGCGAGCCTTGCTCACCATTATCCTGGTGGATATGACGCGTTTATTCGTGCGATGAATGCGAAAGCGAAGGCGCTGGGCATGACGCATACCCGTTATGTCGAGCCGACAGGCTTATCTATCAGCAATGTGTCCACGGCGAGCGACTTGATTAAACTGCTGGTGGCCACCAAACAGTATCCGCTGCTGGGCCAGTTGAGCACCACGCGGGAAGACATGGCGACGTTCAGTAATCCGGGGTATACGCTGCCGTTCCGTAATACCAACCATCTGGTGTATCGCGATAACTGGAATATTCAGTTGACCAAAACCGGGTTTACCAATGCGGCGGGTCACTGTCTGGTGATGCGTACCGTTATTAATAATAAGCCGGTGGCACTGGTGGTGATGGATGCTTTCGGGAAATATACCCACTTTGCGGATGCCAGCCGTTTACGGACCTGGATTGAAACCGGGAAAGCACAGCCTGTACCCGCTTCCGCATTAAGCTACAAACGTCAGAAAGCGGCGCAGATGGTGGAAAACCACGGCGCACAAACCGCGCAAAACGACTAATTATTCCGGCAGCGTCCAGTCACCATCGTTGAGTGGGCGCTGCATGATAACCGTATCCCGCCAGTCACCCTTCTTGTAGCCCACGCTGCGTAACTGCCCGACAATTTCGAAGCCGTGTTTTTTGTGCAGGCGCAGCGATCCGGCATTATTTTGCCCATCGCCGATCACCGCGATCATCTGCCGCCACGGACCTTCTTCACACCTTGCGATCAGCGCATCCATCAGCATACTGCCAATACCTCGTCCGGTCATACTGGCGTCAACATAGATAGACTCTTCCAGAGTATAGCGGTAGGCCTGGCGCGGACGGTAAGGGCTTGCATAGCAATACCCCACCACGATGCCGTGGTAGAGCGCGACCATCCAGGGAAGCCCGTCATTGGCGATTTTGTGCATGCGTTGGCGCATTTCGTCGATAGTGGGCGGCACTTCTTCGAAGGAGGCGCGGCCATGGAGCACGTGCCAGGCATAGAGAGATGAAATCGCATGAACATCATCAAGCGTGGCATCACGCACCACGAGTGCGTTTTCGGACAGGACATCAACGGCAGACATGATGGAGTAACTCCTCAATGTAGCAGGCCAGAGAAACGTTTCTCTGGCCTGCTACTTTAGTACGAATGAAGAGTACAATACAGCCTGGCTTAAACATATATCGCAGTTAGACTGCGACGAACCACTAACGTAATAGCCTATTGCCAGTTTTTTCTCTTGCTTGTTTTTCCGATCCCAGGGTTCATGCTGTTTGTTGGGTCATTTTCCAGGTAAAAACGTTTTAAATCATCGGGCGCTTCATATAAATGCCCCACGTTGTGTTCAGCCGGGTATTGCGCGCCGCGCTGGCGCAATAATTCCAGCATCTGTTCTTTGAGCGCGTGCGTATCAACGCCTTTCTTCACAATATAATCCTGATGGAAAACATGGCAGAAGAAATGGCCGTAATAGAGCTTCCAGGTTAACTGGCTGTCAATCTCCGGCGGCAGGTGTTCGAACCAGTCATCGTCATTGCGGCGCAGGGCAATATCCAGCGCCAGAATGTCTTCTACTTCATCGGCATGTACCGCCTGATAACGAATTGCCGCCCCCGCTGCGGCGAAGCGGTGAAGAAAGGCTTTGTTCCCCTCTTCTGTTGTACAGGCGAAGAACCCGCCCTCTGCCGTCTTAAAGTACTCGGTCAGCCAGCGTTGCGCCTCAGCGATACCGTCACCCGACATTTTCAGTAGCAGATGGTGTTCATACTTGTCCCGCCAGCTTTTCATTCGGGGTGGCAGGTGAGAGGGGAACAGGTGCCCCAGCTTTTGCATTGCCCGGTCGGTAAAGTGCGGCTTAAATAGGGAGGCTTTTGCCAGCAGGGCATCGGTGCGGCCTTTCAGGGTAAAAAAGAAAGGCATTTTGTCGGTGCCGAGCTTGTCGATCATCAGGAAGGTGTCTTTCCCGTAGCGCTCGGCGATATCGTAAATATCGCGATGCATATACTCCCCCGCCACCGGCAAATGGGTGAACTCGCTAAGAATATGGCGGCGAAGCGCGCTCAGCACCTGCGGCTGGTTGGTGCCGATATAAAACACCTGCTGGTGGGTGGGGGCGACAAAGGTGTCCAGCCGTACGGCGAAGACGGCCAGTTTCCCGGCACAGCCGGAGGATTCAAACAGACGATCCGGGTCGGCGTTGTAGCGTGCCGGTGTATCCGCATCCACATCGCGCACGCGGGTGACATAATCCTGATCGTGCCCGTGACGCCCATCGTGGCGCACATCGGCGTCGGTCACCCGTTCGTCATCAAGTTTACTTAAGATTTGCTCCGGCGTACTGCCAAGTTCAATGCCTAAGTGGTTAACCAACTGGAGTCTGCCGGTTTCGTCAATTCGCGCATACAGCGACATTTCGGTGTATGCCGGGCCGCGCTGCACCAGCGCGCCGCCGGAGTTATTGCAAATCCCGCCGATGACCGATGCCCCGATACAGGATGAACCGATGACGGAATGCGGCTCGCGGCCAAGCGGTTTTAGCGCTTTTTCCAGCGAATAAAGGGTTGTGCCCGGATAAGCCAGTACCTGCTCACCGTTATCGATAAGATGCAGTTTATCGAGCCGTAAGGTGCTGATGATAATAATGTCGCGGTCGTAGTCATTACCGTTTGGCGTTGAGCCTTCGGTCAGGCCGGTATTTGCCGCCTGCATCAGGATGATCTTATCGGCGTTCACACAGGCGCTGAGTACACGCCATAATTCAAGCAGTGTGCCGGGAAAGACGACGGCGAGCGCATCACCCTGCCCGGAACGAAACCCCTTACGGTAGCGTGCCGTTTTGGCCGGGTCGGTCAGGACATGTGAAGCTCCAGTGAGGCGTTCGAGTTCACGGATAAAAGCGATATGGTGTTGGGAAGTTGTAGAAGACATTTTCCTCTCCCTGGTGGTGGAACAGCGTTCTCGCTTTAAAGCATAGTGTCTGAAAGTGAGGAATTCTCAGAAAAATCAGAGAATAACTCTGCAAGCCGGACTACGATTATGGCACACTGCGTTTTTTTCATGGTCAGGCCCGTGAGTGGCTGTATAAACGAGAGAGTGAACGACATGAAATGGCTATGTTCGGTAGGTGTCGCCGTAAGCCTTGCGCTACAACCGGTGATGGCAGAAGAGATGTTTGGTAACCATCCTCTGACGCCGCAAGCAAGGGATGCGTTTGTCACTGAATTACTAAAAAAAATGACGGTGGATGAAAAAATTGGGCAACTGCGACTGATTAGCGTCGGGCCGGACAATCCGAAAGAAGCCATCCGTGACATGATTGCCAAAAACCAGGTCGGCGCCATCTTTAATACCGTGACCCGCCCGGATATCCGCGCGATGCAGGATCAGGTCATGCAGCTTAGCCGCCTGAAAATTCCTCTGTTTTTTGCCTACGATGTGGTCCACGGTCAACGGACCGTCTTCCCGATTAGCCTGGGTCTGGCCTCCAGCTTCAATCTTGATGCGGTGAAAACCGTCGGGCGCGTTTCCGCTTATGAAGCGGCGGATGACGGCCTGAACATGACCTGGGCGCCAATGGTGGATGTATCCCGCGATCCGCGCTGGGGCCGTGGCTCTGAAGGCTTTGGTGAAGATACCTACCTGACCACGGAAATGGGCCGCGCGATGGTGAAATCCATGCAGGGCAAAAGCCCGGCGGATCGCTATTCGGTTATGACCAGCGTCAAGCACTTCGCCGCCTATGGTGCGGTTGAAGGGGGCAAGGAATACAATACCGTTGATATGAGCCCACAGCGTCTGTTCAACGACTATTTGCCGCCGTACAAAGCCGGGCTGGAGGCAGGCAGCGGTGCGGTCATGGTGGCGCTGAACTCTCTCAACGGCACGCCGGCAACTTCCGATTCCTGGCTGCTTAAAGATGTCCTGCGCGATGAGTGGGGCTTTAAAGGCATCACCGTTTCGGACCATGGCGCAATCAAAGAATTGATCAAACACGGCGTGGCCGCCGACCCGGAAGACGCGGTACGCGTGGCGCTCAAAGCCGGTATTAACATGAGCATGAGCGATGAGTACTACAGCAAGTACCTGCCGGGGCTTATCAAATCCGGTAAGGTCACCATGGCGGAACTCGACGATGCGACCCGCCACGTGCTGAACGTGAAATATGACATGGGTCTGTTCAACGACCCGTACAGTCACCTGGGGCCGAAAGATTCAGACCCGAAAGACACCAATGCGGAAAGTCGTCTGCATCGTAAAGAAGCACGAGAAGTGGCGCGCGAAAGTCTGGTCCTGTTGAA
Organism: Phytobacter sp. SCO41; assembly: GCF_003073275.1. Classification (NCBI taxonomy): domain Bacteria; kingdom Pseudomonadati; phylum Pseudomonadota; class Gammaproteobacteria; order Enterobacterales; family Enterobacteriaceae; genus Phytobacter; species Phytobacter sp. SCO41. The sequence goes on from NZ_CP027225.1 coordinate 1,843,576, forward strand.
AAACCGTCTCGACACACTGCCGCTGAAAAAAGACGCGACCATCGCGGTGGTCGGTGCGTTGGCGGACAGCAAGCGTGACATGATGGGAAGCTGGTCGGCAGCCGGTGTGGCGGGGCAATCCGTAACCGTGCTGACAGGTATCCGCAACGCAGTGGGGCCTAAAGGTACTATCCTCTACGCTCGCGGTTCGAATATCACTGACGATAAAGGCATTGTCGATTTCCTCAATCTGTATGAGCCAGCCGTAGTGCAGGACAAACGCAGCCCGCAGGAGATGATTGATGAAGCCGTGACCGTGGCGAAGAAATCGGATGTCGTCGTAGCGGTCGTCGGTGAGGCCCAGGGGATGGCACACGAAGCGTCAAGCCGTACGGATCTGACCATCCCACAAAGCCAGCGTGATTTGATTGCCGCGCTAAAAGCAACCGGTAAACCGCTGGTGCTGGTGCTGATGAACGGTCGTCCGCTGGCGCTGGTGAAAGAAGATCAGCAGGCCGATGCGATCCTGGAAACCTGGTTTGCCGGTACCGAAGGCGGTAATGCCATCGCTGATGTGCTGTTTGGTGATTACAACCCGTCCGGCAAGCTGCCGATGTCTTTCCCGCGCTCCGTCGGGCAGATCCCGGTCTATTACAGTCACCTGAACACCGGGCGTCCGTATAATGCCGATAAACCGAACAAGTACACGTCACGCTACTTCGACGAGGCCAATGGTCCGCTTTATCCGTTCGGTTACGGCCTGAGTTACACCACGTTTAACGTCTCCGATGTGAAAATGTCGGCGCCGACCATGACCCGTGACGGCAAAGTGACGGCCAGCGTCGATGTTACCAATACCGGCAAACGCGACGGCGCGACGGTTGTCCAGATGTACCTGCAGGATGTGACGGCGTCCATGAGTCGTCCGGTAGAACAACTGCGTGGTTTCGAAAAAGTGGATCTCAAAGCCGGGGAAACCAAAACCGTCAGCTTCCCGATTGATATCGAGGCGCTTAAGTTCTGGAATCAACGCATGAAATACGATGCAGAACCCGGCAAATTCAATGTCTTTATCGGCCTGGATTCAGCCCGTGTTAAACAGGGTGAATTTACCCTCCAGTAACCCCGCAAAGGCCGCTTTTTAGCGGCCTTTCATCTTTAAACCCCTTGCGTTATAACCGCTTCGTCTAATCAGAAACATCAAAATCTGAACGACTGATTTATTCCAGGTCGATTCTCTACTACGCTTTTTGCACAGCCGGAAATCCAGGCACCACAAAAAAAGAGGTAAGAGCATGAAATCATTTTCGCAATGGAGCGCTGCAGGGTTATTGATGCTGGCCGCAGGCGCACAGGCGGCTGAGCCGGTAAAAGTGGGTTCCAAGATTGATACCGAAGGCGCGCTGCTGGGTAATATTATTTTGCAGGTCCTGGAAAGCCATGGCGTGAAAACCGTCAATAAAGTCCAGTTGGGTACCACCCCGGTGGTGCGCGGGGCGATCACCTCGGGTGAACTGGATATCTACCCGGAATATACCGGCAATGGCGCGTTTTTCTTTAAGGAGGAGAACGATCCGGCGTGGAAAAATGCGCAGCAAGGCTATGACAAAGTCAAAAAGCTGGATGCGGAGAAAAACAAACTGGTCTGGCTGACGCCAGCGCCTGCCAATAATACCTGGACTATCGCGGTACGCCAGGATGTTGCGCAGAAAAACAAGCTGGTCTCCCTTGACGATCTCAGCCGCTATCTGAAAGAGGGCGGTACCTTTAAACTTGCCGCTTCCGCCGAGTTTATCGAGCGTACCGATGCCTTACCGGCCTTCGAAAAAGCCTATAACTTCAAGCTCAACCAGCAGCAGTTGCTGTCGCTGGCGGGGGGTGATACGGCAGTGACCATCAAAGCCGCTGCACAGCAAACATCAGGCGTGAACGCGGCGATGGCCTACGGCACAGATGGGCCGGTTGCGGCGCTGGGGCTGCAAACCCTGACCGACCCGAAAGGCGTTCAGCCCATTTATGCGCCTGCCCCGGTTGTGCGCGAAGCGGTGCTGAAAGCTTACCCGCAACTGGATGAGTGGCTGAAACCGGTATTTGCCAGCCTGGATGAAAAAACGCTGCAGAAACTGAATGCCAGTATTGCAGTGGAAGGTCTCGACGCCAAAAAAGTGGCCGCCGATTACCTGAAAGGAAAGGGACTGATTAAATAAACGTGGAGCGACGTTGTCATAACCGCGTGTTGTTGCTGCTGGTGTTACTGGCACTGGCGGCAATAACACTGCCCTTCGTGAGTTACGCCCCTAACCGCCTGGTCTCCGGGGAAAGTCGTGCAATCTGGCAGGTCTGGCCCGCATATGCCGCCTGGGGACTGCTTGTACCGGCAGGGCTACTGCTTTTGAGCTTTCTCCCGCATCGCATTGCCAGTCTGGCAACGTTACTGCTTACCGAAGCGTCATTTTGCGCCTTAGTCTGGTGCGCGGGCAGGGCGGCCACCGATCTGGCGCAGTCTGGCAGCGCACTTGCCCGCACCTCCCCCGGCAGCGGCTTATGGCTGTGGCTGGCGCTGTCGTTACTGGCCAGTAGTGATGCAATCCGACGGCTAACGGTCAATCCGGTCTGGCGCTGGCTGCTGCATGCGCAAATCTGGATCCTGCCCCTGTGGCTGTTGCTCAGTGGGCAACTGGATTCGCTCTCTTTGCTTAAGGAGTACGCGAATCGGCAGGACGTCTTTAACGATGCGCTGGCGCAACATCTCAAACTGCTGTTTGGTACGCTGCTACCGGCGCTGGCTCTGGGGGTAGGTATCGGCCTGTGGTGTTATCGCCATCCGTCGCGTCAACAATCGGTGTTTGCCGTACTGAATGTGATTCAGACCGTGCCGTCCGTTGCGCTATTTGGTCTGCTGATCGCACCACTGGCAGGGCTGGTGGCGCAGTTCCCCTGGCTGGGTTCGCTCGGCGTGGCGGGGACCGGTATCACACCAGCGCTGATTGCGCTGGTTCTCTACGCGTTGTTACCGCTGGTTCGCGGTGTGGTGGCGGGCTTAAACCAGGTGCCGGTAGATGTGCTTGAAAGCGCCAAAGGGATGGGCATGAGCGCCCGTCAGCGGTTTTTGCATATACGTCTGCCGCTGGCGTTACCCATTTTGCTGCGTAGCCTGCGGGTGGTCACGGTACAGACGGTGGGCATGGCGGTGATTGCGGCGCTGATTGGCGCAGGCGGCTTTGGCGCACTGGTGTTTCAGGGGCTTTTAAGTAGCGCACTGGATCTTGTGTTATTGGGTGTGATCCCGGTTATTGCTCTGGCAGTGGTCGTGGACGCACTGTTTGCGCTGGGTATCGCGCTGTTGGAGGTAAAACAGCCATGATTGAATTCAGGCATGTCAGCAAATCCTTCGCCGGGCAACAGGCGGTGAGCGATCTGAATCTTGAATGTAAAACCGGCGCGTTTTCCGTGTTGATTGGTACATCAGGATCCGGGAAGTCCACCACCCTGAAAATGATCAACCGCCTGGTGGAACATGATGAAGGCACCATTTTGTTTGCCGGTGAAGAGATCCGCAGCCTGCCAGTACTGGAACTGCGTCGGCGGATGGGTTACGCCATTCAGTCGATAGGCCTGTTTCCGCACTGGACGGTGGCCCACAACATCGCTACCGTGTTGCAACTGCAAAAATGGTCGCGAGGGAAAATCGCCGCGCGAGTAGATGAACTGATGGCTTTACTGGGGCTGGATGAGAGCCTGCGCGACCGTTTTCCCCATCAACTTTCCGGCGGTCAGCAGCAGCGTGTTGGTGTAGCCCGCGCGCTGGCGGCAGACCCGGAGGTGTTGCTGATGGATGAACCCTTCGGTGCGCTGGATCCGGTCACGCGCGGTGCGCTCCAGCAGGAGATGATTCGTATCCACCGTCTGCTGGGCCGCACCATTGTGCTGGTCACCCATGATATTGATGAGGCGTTACAGTTGGCGGATCACCTGGTCTTAATGGACAGTGGGGCGATTGTGCAGCAGGGGACACCGCTGGAGATGTTAACCCGCCCGGCAACCCCGTTTGTCCGCGACTTTTTTGGTCGCAGCGAGTTGGGGGTTCGTCTGCTTTCATTGCGCCATGTCAGCGCCTGGATGCGGCCGGGCGAAACGGTGGCCGGGGAACCACTGCGAGAGGATATGACCTTGCGCGAAGCCTTATCGCTGTTTGTCGCCCGCCAGTGTGATGTGCTCCCCGTCGCTGATGCGCAAGGCGTGCCCTGCGGTACGCTGCATTTTCGCGACCTGCTCAGAACGGAGGCGCTCAATGAGACTTCTGCGTGACCCGTTACTCTGGCTTATCGCCGTGTTTGTCGCACTGCTGGTGGCGATGCCCTACAGCGGCGCACTCTTTGGCACGCTATTTCCCCAGTTGCCGCGACCGGTTTATCAGCAGGAAAGTTTTGTCTCCCTGACGCTTGCCCATTTCTGGCTGGTGGGGGTGTCGAGTCTGCTGGCGATCGTTATCGGGCTGGGGGCGGGAATTGCAGTGACGCGCCCGTGGGGCCGCGAATTTCGCCCGCTGGTGGAGACCATTGCCGCAGTAGGACAGACCTTTCCACCGGTGGCGGTACTGGCCATTGCGGTACCGGTTATGGGATTTGGCCGCGAGCCTGCCATTATCGCGCTGATCCTCTATGGGGTCTTGCCGATATTACAGGGAACGCTGGCGGGCATTGCCGCCGTGCCGGAGAGCGTACACAGCGTGGCAAAAGGGATGGGGATGAGCAGTATGCAGCAACTTTTCAGGGTTGAACTGCCGCTGGCGGCGCCGGTCATTATCGCCGGGATCCGCACGTCCGTGATTATTAACATCGGTACGGCGACCATTGCGTCTACGGTCGGCGCCAGCACGCTGGGAACGCCGATCATTATCGGTCTGAGCGGGTTTAATACGGCTTACGTCGTGCAAGGGGCCGTTCTGGTTGCGCTGGCCGCTATCATTGTTGATAGAGGATTTGAGCGTCTTGCCCGCTTATTCAGCCTGCACCGCCGCGAACAATAAAAGAGTAGCCAGCGAGCATCACGCCACCGATGCCGCCGATCGCCATCAGCAGAAAAATCGCAATGACGGTAAGTTTGGACAGGTTCATTTTTCGCTCCTTTGTTAAGAAAAGTATTATACGAGGAAGCGGGGCTGTTAATGAACCATTAAATGCCCAGGGGGAAAATGGCATGTCCGTTTTGCTGCCAGTCATGCATCTGTTTTTGCTGTGACGAGGAGGGGGCCTCGCCACACCACACCAGTAATGTCTGGCCTTCAAACATCTCCGGGCGCAGATAACTCAACGAGTGCGCCAGCACGTCCACCCGCCAGCCTTGCTGGCTTGCCATCCAGCCCTCCAGCCAGATTCGGGTAGTATCCTGCACATTCCAGCCGACAACCAGCGCGTCACGCCCGTTTTTCTTGCGCGCGGTATTCAGGCAACCGCAAATATAGTTAATCAACACCCCATCAAGCAGACTGAGCATCACCGTGAGGGCAGGCTGCTGGGATTGCAGACGGCGACGAAGAGGGATAAACAGGTGGGTTATCAGGGTCTCTGCCGGATAGTCGTGGCTGCGCTCTTTGATCCACAGACGCAGCCGCTGCAGGTTGCCGCTTTGCAGAATCTGCAATACTGCTTCCTGCTGCGCGCGCCAGCCATTGCGTTCATGTTCGGGTTCATTATTGAGCAGGGTCTGTACTTTACTGACCTGGACCCCGGTATCGATCCAGCGTTTTATTTCACGAATTCGGTCGATGTCGGCATCGGTAAACAGCCGATGACCGCCTTCCGTGCGCTGTGGTTTGAACAATCCGTAGCGTCGCTGCCATGCCCGCAAAGTCACGGGATTGATATCGCATAACATCGCCACTTCACCAATCGTGTAAAGCGCCATGGTTTCACCTTTGCAAGAAATCCCCCACTTTAACTTTAGCCGTTCTTACTTAAACCAGGTTGAATTGTTTGTTTAATGTTCGATATGTATCCATTTCGTATCATTATGCTTTCAGGATTGTGATAACGAGCACGAATTAACATTTTTTTGGAAACCCTCAAAGAATCTCTGCGCGACTCCATGTAAGGTACGCGCTTTCAGTCAACGCGGTGCTGCGGGTATGTACGAATTTAATCTGGTGTTGCTGCTGCTCCAGCAAATGTGTGTGTTTTTGGTTATCGCCTGGCTGATGAGCAAAACACGTCTTTTTATTCCGCTGATGCAAGTCACGGTACGTCTGCCGCATAAATTGCTCTGTTATGTCACCTTTTCGATTTTCTGCATTCTGGGTACCTATTTCGGTTTGCATATTGAAGATTCTATTGCCAATACCCGCGCGATTGGTGCGGTGATGGGCGGGTTGCTCGGCGGCCCGCTGGTGGGCGGGCTGGTGGGGTTAACGGGGGGGTTACACCGTTACTCAATGGGCGGCATGACCGCGTTGAGCTGTATGATTTCCACCATCGTGGAAGGGCTGCTCGGTGGGCTGGTACACAGTATTTTAATCAAGCGTGGCCGCACCGACAGGGTCTTTAATCCGCTTACCGCCGGGGCCATTACCTGCGTAGCGGAGCTGACACAGATGCTGATCATCCTGCTTATCGCCCGACCGTATGAGAGCGCGCTGCATCTGGTGCAAAGTATTGCTGCCCCAATGATGGTGACCAATACCGTGGGCGCGGCGCTGTTTATGCGTATCCTGCTCGACAAGCGCGCCATGTTTGAAAAATACACCTCGGCGTTTTCTGCCACGGCCCTCAAAGTCGCCGCATCGACCGAAGGGATCTTGCGTCAGGGCTTCAACGAAGAAAACAGCATGAAAGTTGCCCAGGTTCTCTATAAAGAGCTGGATATCGGCGCGGTGGCGATTACCGATCGCGAGAAGCTGCTGGCGTTTACCGGCACGGGGGACGACCATCATCTTCCCGGCAGGCCTATCTCGTCCGTCTGGACGCAAAAAGCCATCGAAAGTGGCGAAGTGGTGTATGCCGATGGTAATGAGGTGCCGTACCGCTGCTCGCTGCATCCACAGTGCAAACTGGGTTCAACGCTGGTCATTCCATTACGCGGTGAAAACCAGCGCGTTGTGGGCACCATCAAACTGTATGAAGCAAAAAACCGGCTCTTTAGCTCCATCAACCGCACCCTGGGAGAGGGGATTGCGCAGTTGCTGTCGGCGCAAATCCTTGCCGGACAGTATGAGCGGCAAAAAGCGTTGCTGACCCAGTCGGAAATCAAATTACTGCATGCTCAGGTCAATCCCCATTTTCTGTTCAATGCCCTGAATACGCTGATGGCGGTGATCCGCCGCGACAGCGATCAGGCCGGTCTGCTGGTGCAATATCTGTCGACATTCTTTCGCAAAAACCTTAAGCGACCGTCGGAAATCGTCACCCTGGCCGATGAGCTTGAACACGTTAATGCGTATCTGCAAATTGAAAAGGCGCGCTTTCAGTCCCGCCTACAGGTACAACTGCACGTACCGGATGCGCTTTCGCATCTCCATCTGCCCGCTTTTACCCTGCAACCGATTGTGGAAAATGCCATTAAACATGGCACCTCACAACTGCTTGGCGTAGGGGAAATCACCATTAACGCCAGCCAGGACGGTGACCATCTGGTGTTGGATATTGAAGATAATGCCGGGCTGTATCAGCCCAAAACGGATGCCAGTGGTTTAGGGATGAGTCTGGTGGATAAGCGCCTGCGGGCGCGCTTTGGTGATGGATGCGGCATTTCGGTTGCCTGCGAGCCTGATATCTTTACCCGAATTACCCTACGACTCCCGCTGGAGGAAAGCGCATGTTAAAAGTGCTGATTGTTGATGATGAACCGTTGGCGCGTGAAAATCTGCGTATTTTACTGCAGGAAGAGAACGACATTGAGATTGTGGGCGAATGCGCCAACGCGGTTGAGGGCATCGGCGCGGTGCATAAATTGCGCCCGGACGTGCTGTTTCTTGATATCCAGATGCCGCGCATTAGCGGGCTGGAAATGGTAGGGATGCTCGACCCGGAACACCGACCCTATGTGGTTTTTCTCACCGCTTTTGATGAATACGCGGTGAAGGCGTTTGAGGAACATGCCTTTGACTATCTGCTAAAACCGATAGAGGCGCGCCGCCTGGAGAAGACCCTCACCCGGCTGCGTCAGGAGCGCAATGTCCAGGACGTATCGGTGCTGCCGGAAAATCAGGCCTCGCTGAAATTTATTCCCTGTACCGGGCATAGCCGCATTTATCTGTTGCAGATGGATGAGGTTGCGTTTGTGAGTAGCCGCATGAGCGGCGTCTATGTCACCAGCCACGACGGAAAAGAGGGCTTCACCGAACTGACCCTGCGCACGCTGGAGAGCCGTACGCCGTTGCTGCGCTGCCATCGGCAGTATCTGGTGAATATGGCACATCTGAAAGAGATCCGTCTGGAAGATAACGGCCAGGCGGAGTTGCTGCTGCGCGACGGACAGACTGTGCCGGTTAGCCGTCGCTATCTTAAGAACTTAAAAGAAGCGCTGGGGTTGTAGCCGCTAATAAAACGCGAACTTTTTCGCAAGAAAGCATCGCTGCTATTGTGAACAAGCCTGGTATATAATTTTATACGCATCCACACACAGTAAGGATGCGCAGTAATGTATGCAAAGGATATCAACTGGCGAGGCTCTACACTCGACGATCTCATCACTTTCCCGCAGGCGATAAGGCGTATCGCAGGTTTCGAACTCCACAAAGTTCAGCATGGCAGGGAACCGACGGACTGGAAGCCGATTAATGAGTGGGGGATGGGCGTCATTGAGATTCGCCTGCATGGTGAAGATGGTGAGTATCGTGTGGTGTATGTCGCCAGGTTTTCCGATGTCGTTTGTGTCCTGCATTGTTTTCAAAAGAAAACACAAAAAACGAGCCAGCGGGATATCGCCATCATCAAAGCACGATATAAAGCAGCACGAGACGAATGGAGACAGAAAAAATGACGCATAAAGTGGATACAAAGGTTCGTCACATCACAAAAGCCAGTGGCAACATTTTTTCTGACCTTGGGTTTGCCCCGCAGGAGGCATCGCAACTGCTGGCTGCGTCCAGAGAAGAGATGGCAAGAGCCGATGAATTAAAGAAGCAACTGATGATGGAAATCACCGACTGGATGAAACACAACGGTCTTAAACAGGTCGATGCCGCCAAAGTTCTCCATGTCTCTCGCCCCCGCGTGTCCGATGTCGTTAACCAGAAAACAGAAAAATTCACCATTGATACATTGGTCGGTATGGCAACACTGATTGGAAAACGTGTGCAACTGGTTATTGATAAGGTTTAACCGGCTGCAATCTAAAAGAAGCGCTGGGGTTGTAGCTTTTGATGGTAGACTGCGCGCTTACGATGATTTTTTCGAAGGCTTTATGCTCAATAACGATATCTTACGTAGCTTACGCTACGCACTGAAAATGAATAATGGCGACCTCAAGCGCGTGTTTGCGCTGGCAGACGCCCCGGTGAGCGACGAGCAGCTTGTCGGCTGGTTGCACAAAGAAGATGAAGAGGGCTTTCAGCGCTGTCCGGACATTATGATGTCTGTCTTCCTCAACGGCCTGATTTATGAACGCCGTGGTAAAGATGAATCTCAGCCTGCGCTGGTGACCGAGCGTAAGATGACAAACAACATCATCCTTAAAAAATTACGCATCGCCTTTTCGCTGAAAACGGACGATATTCTGGCGATCCTCACCGAGCAGAAATTCCGCGTCTCCATGCCGGAGATTACCGCCATGATGCGGGCGACCGAGCATAAAAATTTCCGTGAATGCGGCGATCAGTTCTTACGTTATTTCCTGCGTGGACTGGCGGTGCGTGAGCACGCGAAACCTGCTGCTCAGTAAAGGCAATGCCAGCGCGTGACAAGCGCGCTGGCACGTTGATTATTTCACTTCTTTAAAACCATGTGATTCCAGAAGCTGCTGTGATTTCGTCATGCTGACGCCATCTTTCACATCACCGGTGAACGCCGCGCCCTGTATCTGCTGCAATGCGTTACGATCGGCTTTGGTATAGTCGACAGTCAATGTTTCTGTCGCGTAAGTGTCCTGATAATCGATACTTTCCGTTACGCCCTGAATCGATTTGTATTTCTCACTGATCGGCCCCAGGCGTTGCATAGCTGCCTCTTTATTTGCGGCCCCAACGCTTGCGTACTGAATCTTATTCTTTGCCGTCTGACGTAATACCACATCGTCTTTATAGTAATAGGTCAGAGAAATCTCTGTTTTGCCATCCGTCCAGTTAAATGTCTTACTCTGTTCTTTGTCACCACAGCCGCTGACGGCAAATAAGACCAGAGTAGTCAGTGCGATGGCGATCATTTTTTTAAACATATTCATAAAGCCCCTTTTGTTAGAAAAATCCTGTCCATTGAAGAATAGTGCAATAAAAAAAAGGCGCTGTTTTCACAGCGCCTTTCAGCGATTTATTTTACCTGTTGGCCAGGTTTGGCACCCTCATCAGGGCTTAACAGGAAGATATCTTTCCCGCCAGGGCCTGCGGCCATTACCATACCTTCTGAAATACCGAAGCGCATTTTGCGCGGCGCCAGGTTAGCGACCATCACCGTCAGGCGACCGATCAGCACCTGCGGGTCCGGGTAGGCGGAACGAATGCCGGAGAAGACATTGCGTTTCTGACCGCCCAGATCCAGCGTCAGGCGCAGCAGCTTGTCAGAACCTTCGACAAACTCCGCGTTTTCAATCAGCGCCACGCGCAGGTCGACTTTAGCGAAATCGTCAAAACTGATGGTTTCGGCAATCGGGTCATCTGCCAGCGGACCGGTGACCGGTGCGGCAGCGGCTTTCACTTCCTCTTTTGACGCCTCAACCAGCGCTTCGACCTGTTTCATCTCAATGCGGTTATACAATGCCTTAAAGGTATTCACTTTGTGGCCAAGCAGCGGCTGTTCGATAGCATCCCAAACCAGTGTGGTGTTCAGGAACGCCTCGACACGTTCGCTCAGGGTCGGCAGAACCGGTTTCAGCCAGGTCATCAGCACGCGGAACAGGTTGATGCCCATGGAGCAAATCGCCTGCAGATCAGCATCGCGACCTTCCTGTTTTGCGACAACCCACGGTGCCTGCTCGTCAACATAACGGTTAGCCACGTCAGCCAGCGCCATGATTTCACGAATCGCTTTGCCGAATTCACGGCTCTCCCACGCATCAGCAATGGTGGCTGACGCATCGGTAAAGGTTTTATACAATGCCGGATCCGCCAGCTCAGCCGCCAGTACGCCATCGAAACGTTTGGCGATAAAGCCTGCACAACGGGACGCCAGATTCACCACTTTGTTGACGATATCAGCGTTAACGCGCTGAACGAAATCTTCCAGATTCAGATCGATGTCATCGATACGGGAAGAGAGCTTCGCCGCGTAGTAGTAACGCAGGCTGTCCGCATCAAAGTGGTTCAGCCAGGTGCTGGCCTTAATGAAGGTGCCGCGCGATTTGGACATCTTCGCACCATTCACGGTCACGTAGCCATGCACGAACAGATTGGTCGGCTTGCGGAAATTGCTGCCTTCCAGCATCGCTGGCCAGAACAGGCTGTGGAAATAGACGATGTCTTTACCGATAAAGTGATACAGCTCGGCATCAGACTCTTTTTTCCACCAGTCGTCAAAGTTCAGGTCGCTGCGTTTATCGCACAGGTTCTTGAAGGAGCCCATGTAGCCGATAGGCGCATCCAGCCAGACGTAGAAATATTTGCCCGGCGCGTTGGGGATTTCGAAACCGAAATAGGGTGCGTCGCGGGAGATATCCCACTGCTGCAGGCCGGCGTCGAACCACTCCTGCATTTTGTTGGCCACCTGCTCCTGCAGCGCACCGCTACGGGTCCACGCCTGCAGCATTTCACTGAACGAAGGCAGGTCGAAGAAGAAGTGTTCGGAATCACGCATTTCAGGCGTTGCGCCGGACACCACGGATTTCGGGTCGATAAGTTCGGTCGGGCTGTAGGTCGCGCCGCACACTTCACAGTTATCGCCGTACTGATCCGGAGACTTACATTTCGGGCAGGTGCCTTTCACAAAACGATCCGGCAGGAACATCCCTTTTTCCGGGTCGTAAAGCTGAGAGATAGTGCGGTTTTTAATAAAACCATTCTCTTTCAGGCGAGTGTAGATCAGCTCCGACAGCTCGCGGTTCTCTTCGCTGTGCGTAGAGTGGTAGTTGTCATAGCTGATATTAAAGCCAGCGAAATCCGTCTGGTGTTCCTGACTCATGTCACCAATCATCTGCTCCGGGGTGATGCCCATTTGTTGCGCTTTGAGCATAATCGGCGTGCCGTGAGCATCGTCCGCGCAGATGAAGTTGACATTGTGGCCGCGCATTCGCTGGTAACGGACCCAGACATCAGCCTGGATGTGCTCCAGCATATGGCCGAGGTGGATTGAGCCGTTGGCGTACGGCAATGCGCACGTTACCAGAATTTTCTTCGCGACTTGAGTCATAGTGGGTATTACTTCTTCTTTAGTAAAAAGGGGTTTTGATGTTACCTGAAAGGGAAAAGTTGTGCCATAAAAGCCCGCCCTGGATTGGGCACTATTGAGAAATGAAAAATGGGTGACAGTGGAGTAAACTTGAACCTTAACAATGTCTTTTTAGAACAACATAACAAGGAGTCGGGATGAACTCTCAATCCCAGGCCAAATCCCCTGAAGCCTTGCGTGCGCTCGTCGCCGGAACGCTGGCCAATTTTCAGCACCCAACCCTCAAGCATAATCTTACCGCGCTTAAGGCGGTTCATCATGTTGCCTGGCTGGATGACACCGTTCATATTGAACTGCTGATGCCCTTTGTCTGGCGCAGTGCGTTTGAAGAGTTGAAAGAGCAATGCAGTGCCGAACTACTGCGACTTACGGGCGCGCGAGCGATTGACTGGAAGCTCTCCCACAATGTCGCCACCTTAAAGCGGGTGAAAAATCAGCCTGGCGTGAACGGGGTAAAGAACATCATTGCCGTCAGCTCCGGTAAAGGCGGGGTAGGAAAATCCTCTACCGCCGTCAATCTGGCGTTGGCGCTGGCGGCGGAAGGGGCAAAAGTCGGTATTCTGGATGCGGATATCTACGGCCCGTCAATCCCGATGATGCTGGGGGCGGAAGGTGAACGCCCGACCTCGCCGGATGGCACTCATATGGCGCCGATTATGGCGCACGGACTGGCGACCAACTCCATTGGCTATCTGGTGACTGACGATAATGCCATGGTGTGGCGCGGTCCAATGGCCAGCAAGGCGCTCCTGCAACTGCTGCAAGAATCTATGTGGCCCGATCTTGACTATCTGGTACTCGACATGCCGCCGGGCACTGGCGACATCCAGCTTACGCTGGCGCAGAATATTCCGGTTACCGGCGCGGTGGTGGTGACCACGCCGCAGGATATCGCGCTGATTGATGCCAAAAAAGGCATTGTGATGTTCGAGAAAGTGGAAGTACCGGTGCTGGGTATCGTGGAAAACATGAGCATGCACATTTGCAGCAACTGTGGTCATCACGAGCCGATTTTCGGTACCGGCGGGGCAGAGAAACTGGCCGGGCAGTACCACACGCAACTGCTGGGGCAACTGCCACTGCACATTAGCCTGCGTGAAGATCTCGACCGGGGGCAGCCGACGGTGGTCAGCCGTCCGGACAGCGAGTTCACCGGTTTGTACCGCAAGCTGGCGGGGCGCGTTGCGGCACAACTCTACTGGCAGGGTGAAGTGATTCCCGGTGATATCGCGTTTCGCGCGGTATAAATGGATAAGGCTGCCCGTCAGGGCAGCCGATAATGCATGAGCAGATAGTTCCCGTCCGGCGATGTGCCTTCCGCTTCAACGTGCCAGCCATGGTGCTGATAAAACGCCAGCGCGTGGTGGTTTTGCACCAGACATTTCAGTGAACCTGTACTGGTAAATTCAGACTGCACTTTTTTCAGCAGCGCGCTGCCGACCCCTTTGCCTTGTGCATTCGGGTCAACAAACAGGCTATGCAGAAAATTGTCGTTCACATACACGGCCGCAAAACCAAGCCGGTGCCCGTCTTCTTCCGCCACCCAGATGGTTTCATCACGGGTAACGGCGTCAAAATCTTCCAGTTGCCAGTCGCTACCGTCCAGCCATGTCCAGTTTGCCCTGCGGGAATGCAGGAACAATGTACGCAGAAAAGGGCGGTCGTTCTCTTGCCAGGGGCGAATAATCAATAGGATTTCCTGAAATTAACGGTGGTAAAAGATGTCGCCATTGTAGGCTTTCAAAATTTTACCGTCGGCGTCCGTGATAAGCACGTAATTTCCACCCATATAGGTCCAGTGGCTACCCGGATCAGGCGCAGGCAAATTGCGCAGATTCCACTGCTTAATGTTGTACTCTTCGCTACGGTACATTTCGGGCACCGTATCGCCGATGGTGAATTTAGTAAAATCGGCAACAAAATCCTTCACTTCATAAGACTGGGTTCCGCCTGTCGCGGCAGGGGTTTGCGGTGCAGCAAAAGTCGCACTGGCCGTTGCCAATAATGTTCCCAGAAGCAACATTTTTGTTTTACCCATAATCTCTCCAGGTGTCGTGGGTTTTCATTTCGCGGGGCTTATCATCGACTACCGTCTGGCGACGTCGCAACCGCGAAAATGTTATGAAAATAATGCTTTGGTAAAAAGTGTAAGCAAAAGAAGAGAACAGCAGGAGAGGCGGAACGCTTTTTTCGCTATCCGCCTGAGTATAAAAGTGTTTTTAAGAGAAATCCTGGCTATATTTCAATGCGTTAGTGCGCAGAAAATCCTTCCAGCACGATTTTGCCTACCGCACGGTGCGTTTCAAGCAACTGGTGCGCTTTACGCAGATTTTGTGCGTTGATGGCGCCGAAGTGTTCTCCCAGCGTGGTTTTGATAACCCCATCATCAATAAGTGCGGCGACACGCGCCAGTAAACGGTGTTGCTCCGCGATATCGGCGGTCCCGAACATGGAGCGGGTAAACATAAATTCCCAGTGCAAAGAAATGCTTTTCACTTTTAAGGGCACAGCGTCAAGTGATTGCGGATCGTCAATCAGGGCCAGTTTGCCTTGTGGTTGCAGGGCATTGATCAACTGCTGATAGTGCTGCTCCGTGTTGTTGAGGCTGGCAACGTGGCTGACCTGCTTAATGCCAATGCGCGCCAGCTCCTCGGTTAACGGTTTGCTGTGATCGATAACATGGTGCGCGCCCAACTCGCTAACCCACTGCTGGCTTTGCGGGCGGGATGCCGTGCCAATCACCGTCAGACGGGTCAATTTACGCGCCAGTTGCGTCAGAATAGAGCCTACGCCGCCTGCGGCACCGACAATCAGCAGTACGTCGCCTTCGTTGCCCTCTTCACGTACGCCTAAACGGTCAAACAACATTTCCCAGGCGGTAATGGCGGTCAGCGGGAGGGCCGCGGCAGAGGCAAAATCCAGCGAGGCAGGTTTGTGGGCGGCAATGCGCTCATCCACCAGTTGAAATTCGCTGTTACTGCCAGGACGGGTCAATGCCCCGGCATACCAGACTTCGTCGCCGGGCTTAAATAACGTGACCTTGTCGCCAACGGCGGTAACCACACCGGTCGCGTCCCAGCCCAGCACGCGGGGTTTATCGGCGTTAAACCCGGCGCGGACTTTGGTATCCACCGGGTTAACAGAGATGGCTTTCACTTCGACCAGCACATCATGACCTTCGGCTTTCGGCGTCGGTAATTCAATGTCGGTTAAAAAGTCAATGTTGCTGCCGTTCTGTGCGGCCTGAGTAATAGCAATAGCTTTCATAAACACTCCGTGATTTCAGTATTCGTCAGGGGATGTGTTAATGCTAGTTCGCCTGGGGGCAGGTGAAAAACCCGCGCGGGAGGGGAGCACTTATCCTCCAGAAGTGAAAATAGCGTGCGATGCCTCAACGCTGAAAGTTCCTTGCGGTGAGCAGTGACAGAGCGCTACTCAGTATGGCAGAGTGCAGTGCACGGTATTTTGGGCTGAGCAGCAGAGCGCAACGGGTTCAATGATTTCAGTTGCGACCTCCTGATATTGCAGCCAGTGGTGCTGTTACTATTTATTTTTAAACTCAATATTGCCTTTTCTATCGACTGAATTGATTAATTTCTTTTAACTTTTTGCCGATGGTACTGTTAATTACCCGGCGAAGGAGGTTGCTTTGAAACGGATTCTTATTGTGATGTTGGGCGTGGGCATATGCGCTGGCGCTCTTGCTGATTCGGGATCCCCGCAACTGAAACTGGAAAGCCAGAGGCTGATTCGCGAGGCTGGACATGAATGCAACAAGGTGGAAGGCGTTTATCCTTCCGCGTTCGGCGGTTCTCTGATTGTGATTTGTGATGATTCGCACAGGTACACGATCAAGAATAAAGATGGCCGCTATGTCGTTGGTGTGGCTGAGTAAGGCATCCAGGCATGGCAATGATGCAAAACGGGCATAGAAAAGCAGGCCACTCGTCACAATTTGCCTGCTTTTCTGTATAACCCCTGATGAAAGGGGTTATTGCAAATTAACGAACTGTACCAAAGACAGGACAAACAAAATCGCGTGTTGATGGTGTGTTGTGCTGCATTCTTTTTGTTCCTGTTAGTCAGTGATTGATACAAAATCGCCGTGATCTCTGCCTTTATGACGATTCCAACTGGCGGAGCTAAAGCCGTTCTCATCCAGATAAACACCAATCACATAAGCTTTGTTTGTTACTTCGTAATAATTTTCATTTTTACGCGTGATCTTTGCGGGTTCATCTTTAACCATTGCCGAGGTGTAACCATTGCCGATCACAACAGTGAAATAGCCACTATCATTACCGCGTAATTTAATGGCATGGAGCCTGTCAGGTACACCTGAGGCGGCTACTTGTTCCACTTTTTCAACGTCGCTTTTATGACTGCGCTCTTTAGTATGTACTTTTCTGGCGCTAACTTCATGAGCAGGATTAGCCATAACACAACCGGAAAGTAAACAAACCACTACGCCTGCTAAAACACTTTTTTTCATAGATCCCCAAATACATTAAATTTAATATAACCCGCAGTACATATCGCTAAGACGATGAAAACTATAAAAGCAGCAACATAGAGAAGGAATTTCTTCACTTCCTGTTTATCCCCTTCATTAACTCGAGTAGAATAAAAACAATGAATATTTCAGCAAGGTAAATAAAAATACTTATTGCTTCTTGCATTATGCGACATCAGCGCAATTCGCTTTGCTTAGCTCCTCATTTAAGCTTGTAGCAATCATCCCTTTTATCGCTAAATCCTGGCATTGCTCAGCGCTAATTGAGAAGGTATTAGCTTCTATACGCGCGCTTACTAAATCTTGCAGACGCTTAAACTGATATTCGTCATGCTTAGCCTTAACACTACCTAAAGCAGCACATAATGCAGCAGGTGATGCAGAGCTGTAATCAACGGAGCTTTGTGAGTGATCAGCAATGCAACCGGTAAGCACAAGAGAGAGAATAAAAATACAGACATTAGCCTTCATCATTAACCCTAATAAGTTATTTTCCAAAGTAATACTTTCTAAACTAATGCTCCTGATAAAGCTTTTCCGAGCCTGTTTACCGGTAGCTGATGTAAACGATAAACATACAAAATGCTGTTTGTAGGAAAATGTAAAACATAAAAAAGCATTAAGAATATTCTTGTTATTTTGAAAGGTGACAAAAGTAAATTTATCTTACGTAGCGAAAAAAAGTGCGTCAATACAGGAAGGATGAATTAAACTTGATGTTTTGTGGTGGAACTAATAGCTGACTAATTAATAAATATTGAATAAAAAATATCGATGATTAAGACTAATGCTGCATTTTAATTTTACATATTTACCCTTGGGTACTGGTGCTTTTTAAAAATTTTTAGCCTTTACCGTCTGGTTGTAACTTGTCATAGTGTTCTTTATTTCCGTGCCTTAAGAAGGAGGGATGTGTTCTCCATATTGTCTGTGCACAATAAAATTTCTTTCTTCTTCTCTTCCGCCGAACCTGTAGTGATGTAGCAGCCAGTAGCGCTATATTCTCTTTCCTGACATTAGTAATTCTTAGCATTCGCAGTGTGTGATATAAAAAAGTAATTTATATGTTAAATTAAATTACTCACACGAAACTCAAAAACACATTCGCACATTATATTTAATAAGTAAAATATTTAACTTTTACCAGATACCAACACGAGGAATTTTTGTAAGTGCCTTTTCAATTATTGCGATAAACTGAGTATTACGTAGCAGGGAGGCTAAATCGGCACCGGAAAGTGAAAGTAGATAACGCTTATTGCTGTGAAAACCGTCTGGTTCGAGCCAGTAAAGTAGTAAGGATATATTTAGAGACAAAATCGTAAAGACATCTCGTTTTTTATCACCATGGGCTTGACCATCCGGTGTGGTATTGACTGCGATAAAATTGGTATAAAAATAACATAGCGCTCTCGTTCCTCCAGATGCCAAAGTAATGGTCTGACAGGCAAGCTTGCAACGACAAGCCACTTCCTTTACGCTGGCTTCCTCTTAAAAGAGACCTAATTGAATGACTCGGGGTGCCCCTTTTCACAAAGGGCTGAGAAATACCCGTACCACCTGATCTGGATAATGCCAGCGTAGGGAAGTCAGATGCCTGCCCGGCATCCCTTCTTCACGCCGGGCAGGAGCGAATCGATGCAACCTGACCTGCTTCACCGTGCGCAAATCGCGCAAATTCTTCAGCAATTCCGTCAATGTAAGCCGCTTGTCCACTGCATGACCAACGATGTGGTGCAGACCTTTACGGCCAATGTTCTGCTGGCGTTGGGGGCGTCCCCGGCCATGGTGATTGACCGCGACGAAGCGCAGCAATTTGCCGCCATTGCCGACGCGCTGCTGATTAATGTCGGCACACTGACCCGGGAACGCGCCGATGCGATGCACGCGGCCATCTTGAGCGCTAATGCCGCCCGTAAACCCTGGACGCTGGATCCGGTTGCCGTTGGGGCATTAACCTTCCGCAGCGATTTTTGTCGTGAGCTTTTGACTTTGCAGCCAGCCGCCATACGCGGTAACGCTTCGGAAATTATGGCGCTTGCCGGGATGAGTGCCGGAGGGCGCGGTGTCGACACTACCGATACTGCCATTGCCGCGCTGCCTGCGGCCCAGGCGCTGGCCCGCCAGACGGGGGCCATTGTTGCGGTGACCGGTGAGGTGGATTACATCACCGATGGTCTTCGCACCCTGCGCGTTACGGGGGGGGACCCGCTGATGACCCGAGTGGTGGGAACAGGCTGCGCGCTGTCTGCGGTGGTAGCCGCCTGCTGCGCATTACCCGGCGATCGCCTGTATAACGTGGCGGCGGCCTGCGCCTTTATGGCACAGGCAGGCAGTCTGGCCGTGGCGACCACGCGCGGGCCTGGCAGCTTTATCCCGGCGTTTCTCGATGCCCTCTATGCGCTTCACGGGGAGGTGCTGGTATGAAACGAATCAACGCACTGACCATTGCCGGAACGGATCCCAGCGGCGGGGCGGGTATTCAGGCCGATTTGAAAACTTTTTCGGCGCTGGGTGCCTACGGCTGTTCGGTCATTACCGCGCTGGTGGCGCAAAATACCCGCGGCGTACAGTCGGTTTATCGCATTGAACCTGATTTTGTTGCCGCGCAACTGGATTCGGTGTTCAGCGATGTGCGCATTGATACGACCAAAATCGGCATGCTGGCGGAAACCGATATTGTTGAAGCGGTGGCGGAGCGCTTGCGCCGCTATCAGGTGCAAAATGTGGTGCTCGATACCGTCATGCTGGCAAAAAGCGGTGACCCGCTGCTTTCCTCCTCGGCGGTAACGGCGCTGCGACAACATCTGTTGCCACAGGTATCACTGATTACTCCCAATCTGCCCGAGGCCGCCGCGCTGCTGGATGCCCCTCACGCCCGAAACGAACGTGAGATGCATGAGCAGGGACAGGCGTTGCTGGCGCTGGGATGCGAAGCGGTATTAATCAAAGGCGGGCATCTGGATAACGATGAAAGCCCGGACTGGCTGTTTACCCGTAATGGCACTGAACGTTTTACCGCCCCCCGAATAAAAACCAAAAATACCCACGGCACGGGCTGTACGCTGTCGGCCGCCCTGGCGGCACTGCGTCCACGTCACGCGGACTGGGCTTCAACGGTCAATGAGGCCAAGCGCTGGCTGTCAGCGGCGCTGGCCCAGGCAGACACGCTGGAGGTGGGATATGGCATCGGCCCGGTACACCATTTTCATGCATGGTGGTGAGGGGGCCCCGAATGGCGCTACACGTAATACGTAGCCCGGCTTAGCGTAGCGCCAGCCGGGGAATCGGGGGCAAAATAGTGAGCTTCATAAAGCGGTAAACCACCAGCCGAAACGTGCCACCAGAAAATGCTGAAAAACGGCGATATGGTGGCAAGCCTCGACAAACGGTACCAGGCTTATTCTGCCCATTCATCGGGTCAGGACAAACCACATCCGCCTTTATGCGGAGCTTACGGGAGTATAGCGATGACTGATATTGTGCAGTTACTAGGCAACGATGCCGACACCCTTTTACAACACCGTTGCACGACCATTGCGGCCGACCAACTCTACCTGCCGGGAGAGGATTACGTCACCCGTGTGATGATGGATAACAACCGTCCGCCAGCGGTACTGCGTAACATGCAGACGTTGTATAACACGGGCCGACTTGCCAAAACGGGTTATCTGTCGATTTTGCCGGTTGATCAGGGTATCGAACATTCCGCCGGGGCCTCGTTTGCTGCTAACCCGCTCTATTTCGATCCCAAAAACATCGTTGAGCTGGCAATTGAAGCCGGGTGTAACTGTGTGGCGTCCACCTATGGGGTGCTGGCTTCTGTGGCGCGCCGCTACGCGCACCGTATTCCGTTCCTGGTCAAGCTTAACCACAACGAAACCCTCAGCTATCCCACCGAATATGACCAGACGCTCTATGCAAGCGTAGAGCAGGCGTTCAACATGGGGGCCGTCGCCGTTGGCGCGACCATCTATTTTGGCTCTGAGGAGTCACGTCGGCAGATTGAAGAAATTTCTGCCGCATTTGAACGAGCTCATGAGTTAGGGATGGTCACGGTGCTGTGGGCGTACCTGCGTAATCCGGCATTCAAAAAAGATGGCGTGGATTACCATGTTTCCGCCGACCTGACCGGCCAGGCTAACCATATTGCGGCAACCATCGGTGCGGACATCGTCAAACAGAAAATGGCGGAAAACAATGGCGGTTATAAAGCGGTAAACTTCGGCTATACCGATGAACGCGTCTATAGCAAGTTGACCAGTGACAACCCTATCGATCTGGTGCGCTACCAACTGGCAAACTGCTACATGGGGCGCGCCGGCTTAATTAACTCTGGCGGCGCGGCCGGTGGTGAAACCGATTTAAGCGATGCAGTGCGCACGGCGGTTATTAATAAGCGTGCGGGCGGCATGGGCCTGATTCTTGGCCGTAAGGCGTTTAAAAAATCGATGGCCGACGGTGTGAAATTAATTAATGCCGTTCAGGATGTTTATCTCGATAAGAAAGTGACTATCGCTTAAATACCCGCGTAAATAACGCATCTCTCTTCGTCAGACGGGGAGAGATGCGCTTTTCAATTCTCTTCTTGCAGATATTCTCTTACGGCAATCACGGCTCTTTTTCACCCGTCGACCGCCGTCAATCTACTGTAAGGCTTAACGCAGTAGCGGGCAGTCAGGCGGCAGGCGGCATTTCAGCGCGCCGGGCAGAATGTTAATACTGAAA
The DNA here is from genome assembly GCF_003073275.1 of Phytobacter sp. SCO41. Classification (NCBI taxonomy): domain Bacteria; kingdom Pseudomonadati; phylum Pseudomonadota; class Gammaproteobacteria; order Enterobacterales; family Enterobacteriaceae; genus Phytobacter; species Phytobacter sp. SCO41. Next base: position 1,865,326 of record NZ_CP027225.1, read on the forward strand.
TGCTGTCCGGTTAGTGGCTCGCCGTCCAGGTTAAAGGTGATATCGTGCGGCGCGCTCACCTCAAACCAGGCGGATTTACCGTCAATAATATGCGGATTATCTTCCGGCTGGGTCAGGGTGGTGAACAGGGCGGGCAGGATCTCATCGCCGGTAAAAATACGCAGTTGCAACAGGCCGTCGTTAATGAGCGCACCAGGGCATAGCTGTTGCCCGCCGCCTGCCTGGCGTCCGTTACCGATGCCGATGACCAGCGCGTCGCCCTGCCAGTGGAAATCTTCACCCTTGATTTCGCAGCGGTCCGGCTTAAGCGTATCCATGCGCATCAGACCATGAATGATGTAGGAGACACCGCCCAACGCGGCTTTCAGTTTCTCTGGCGTTTCGGTGGTAATACGGGTACCAAACCCGCCAGTGGCCATATTGATAAAGCAGGTTTTGCCGTTCACTTCGGCAATGTCGATAGGCACCGCTTTACCCACGATAGCGAGCTGTAGCGCTTTATCCAGTGGCTCCGGGATATCGGCGCTGGTGGCAAAATCATTCGCGGTGCCTAAAGGCAAAATCCCCAATACAGGTGGGTTGTCGCTATCACTGTGCACCAGCGCGCTGGCGACCTCATTAATGGTGCCATCGCCACCGCCCGCAATCACGGTTTCGACGCCGAGTTTGATGGCTTCTGCCACATAGCGCTCTGCATCGCCTTTTTCCCAGGTGACGCGCACCTGAATGTCCATCCCTTCGTTGCGCAGGAGGGTAATGGCCTCGCGCAACATGTCGTCGCCTGCACTTTTACCGTTGAGGATCAATAAACTGCCTGGAAAATTGCTCATCCTTTTCGCTCTTCGAAAATACCATGAGCAAAGTGTATCTCACGACCGGAAAGCGCGCCTGGAAGGAAGGTAAAAGGGGAGATAAAAAAATCAGCCTGCGTAAGGGAGATTACGCAGGCTAAGGAGGTGGTTCCTGGTACAGCTAGCATTTATGGGTTATGTTTTTCAGCGATGAGGATAATAACCATAATGACCGCAACGGTATGTGATCCGATTCTAAGATTCTTGTCGAGTGAAAAAATAACCCCGGTTAATTACTTAGCGTGCGGATTACGCGTGGTCTGTCCAGTAAAATTACGCATCAACAGGGCATACTCCAGCATCACATCCTGGGGAACCGGCATCCAGACGGTATAACCGTCTCCCGGTGCAACCTCCATTGCCTCGCCTTTGGCGTTTTCCATATGTTCCAGCGTGAAGTTAACGTTGCCCTGCGGCGTCATTAGCTCAAGGCTGTCGCCGACGATAAATTTGTTTTTTACCGCCACGGCCGCCAGCTCGCCTTTACGCTCACCGGTAAACTCGCCGACAAACTGCTGACGCTCAGAGACGGAGTAACCATACTCGTAGTTCTGGTAATCATCATGAGTGTGGCGACGCAGGAAGCCTTCGGTATAGCCGCGGTGTGCCAGCCCTTCAAGGGTCTCTAACAGACTGGTGTCAAACGGTTTGCCTGCGGCGGCATCGTCAATGGCCTTACGGTAGACCTGCGCGGTGCGGGCACAGTAGTAGAAGGATTTGGTGCGGCCTTCAATTTTCAGCGAGTGCACGCCCATTTGTGTCAGACGCTCAACGTGGGCGATCGCGCGCAAGTCTTTGGAGTTCATGATGTAGGTGCCGTGCTCATCTTCGAACGCGGTCATGTACTCGCCCGGACGCTGGGCCTCTTCAATCATAAAGACCTTATCCGTTGGCGCGCCGATACCCAGCGTTGGCTCAACGTTTTGCACGGCAATCGGCTCGTATTTGTGCACGATATTGCCGACGTCATCTTCTTTACCTTCCTGGACGTTATATTCCCAGCGACAGGCGTTGGTGCAGGTTCCCTGGTTCGGGTCGCGCTTGTTGATATAGCCAGAGAGCAGGCAGCGGCCGGAATAGGCCATACACAGCGCGCCGTGGACGAAAATTTCAATTTCCATGTCCGGCACCTGAGCGCGGATTTCGGCGATTTCATCAAGCGACAGTTCGCGAGAGAGTATCACGCGGGTCAGCCCCATCTGTTTCCAGAACTTCACCGTCGCCCAGTTTACGGCGTTAGCCTGTACGGACAGGTGAATATCCATCTCCGGGAAGTTTTCGCGCACCAGCATAATCAAACCCGGATCGGACATAATCAGCGCATCCGGCCCCATATCCACCACGGGTTTTAAATCGCGAATAAACGTTTTCAGCTTGGCGTTGTGCGGCGCGATATTCACCACGACGTAGAATTTTTTGCCGAGGTCATGGGCCTCGTTAATGCCTTTTTGCAAATTCTCGTGGTTGAATTCGTTATTGCGCACGCGCAGTGAATAACGTGGCTGGCCCGCATAAACGGCGTCCGCGCCATAAGCGAAAGCGTAACGCATATTTTTCAGCGTTCCCGCCGGGGAAAGGAGTTCCGGTTTAAACATGATGTTCTCGTTCTGATGACAGGTCAGATTCGCCTCACCAGGTGAGGCGGCTGGGGAGATCCCATAAATTTAGGGCGGGAATTGTAGCGCTGGCGGGAAAGGGAGTAAACCCACACAGTATGTAAGCGGGGCATTATACCAGGTAGTGTTGTAGCGACCGGCGTATTTCGGGCACCTGCGCCAGCAAACAGGTCAGGATTTCCTGCTGACCAGACGTGGGGTTAATCCCCGCCTGATTGTATTTCCCTTTCCAGCTCGCCAGTTCTTCTGCCTGCTGTGACGGCGACAGGAAAGGGAAATGGCGTAGCAGCACGATGAGCCAGTCCCATTTGTTTATCTGGTGTACCAACCGCCAGTACAACAGGGTGTGCTTCTCCGAGGGCGTATGCGTCAGCAGTGCCTCAAGCTCGCTTCGTGAAAAAGAAAGCGGGTGGTGTGCCAGTGATTTCATTGCCGCCATAGCGAAAGACAGGCTCGGGTCGGCTAAGGCGGCCAGAATGCGGGGTTTCGCCTCTTCACCTTCAAGCGTCAACAAGATATGTAGCGCCGCCTGGCGAATACCGTTTTCAGGCTGCGAATAGCCCCACAGCGCCAGTGAATGCAGTGCGGGATCGCGTGCCTCTTTCAGACCATAGAGCGCGGAACGGCGCTGAGTTATCGAACAGGCCGGCGAAGTGATAACGTCGCGCCAAAACGCGGTAGCATCAACGGTTTCAGATAGCATGTGACGGGCGCGCTGGCGGATCAGGCTGTTCTTATCCAGCAGTAACTCCCTGTGCAATGGTTCGGGCAGCGCTTGCCCATGTTCATCAAGATAAAAGAGGGTATCGCGACGGATACGCGGCCAGGGATCGCGTAGCAGGCGTGTCATCAGTGACTCAGACAGTTTCGGCGCGCGTGCCAGCCAGTAGGTAACCGCAATGCCCCGCAAATAGGTATCACCGGTATCCAGTACAAAGGCCAGCGCGGCTTCATCGTGCAACTGCTCCTGCTCGATAAGCGTATGCAACACGGCATGGCGCAGTTCGCGATCAGGGGAATAGAGCGCCTGCCTTAAGTCGGCTATATGGGCCTGCGAGGCCAAAAAGTGGCTTATCAACTCCACTAAAGGCGCGTGGTTGTAGCGTCTGCAGGTCAGCAACTGTCTGACCTGCGCAAGATGGGCAATAAAGGCGGGCGCATTTTCCGCCGTCATCAGCGCCATCACTTCCTGGGTGGCGAGGCGGTGAATCGGCTTAACCCAGTCATTAGCGCAAATCAGGAGTTCCCGCAGGGCGGCGATGTCGCCTTTTAAAGAGAGCGCCATTACGGCTTTTTCACGCAAGAAACCGTTGTGGTGATGGGCGAGCTGGCAAAGACTCTCGACACTGCGGATATCGCTATTTTTTAGCAAATAGTTGCCATTACGCGGCTCGTTGAGCAGCATTCTAATTTCTTGATAAATTTCTGTTTCTTCATCAAGAGGTGGCTCGGTGAATGAGGAGAACCAGCGCTTTAGAAAAGATTTATCGCTCATGATCGTCAGCATGCTTCCTGCATGAAAGAGTCGGTTGCAGATATGTGCCACCGCTGCCGGGATGTGATGCACAATCCACGGCGTCGATGAATGAAATGCCATCAGGGAGCGGATGAAGATCATGCCAGTCGGCAGGCATCAGCTTCCCAGCGATAACCCACGCCATAGACGGCGCGGATGAAGGACTGTTCTTCATCCAGCGACTCCAGTTTACGACGCAAGTTCTTGATATGGCTGTCGATAGTGCGGTCAGTCACCACGCGGTAATCGTCATAGAGGTTATTGAGCAACTGTTCGCGCGAGAATACCTTCCCCGGTTCGCTGGAGAGGGTTTTCAGCAGACGAAATTCCGCTGGCGTTAAATCCAGCAGCTTGCTGCGCCAGCTTGCCTGGAAGCGACCTTCATCAACGATAAGCGGGCTTTCTGCGTCCAGCGCCTGTATTTCACGCTGCGGCTTACAGCGGCGCAGGATCGTTTTCACCCTTGCCACCACTTCGCGCGGACTGTAGGGTTTGCAGATATAGTCATCAGCACCGATCTCCAGTCCCAGCAGACGGTCAATCTCTTCGATTTTTGCCGTCACCATAATGATGGGAATATTGGAGAAACGACGGATTTCACGGCACAGTGTCAGCCCGTCGGTGCCGGGGAGCATCAGATCAAGCAGGATCAGGTCCGGCGGCGTCTGGCGCACATACGACAGTACCTGATCGCCATGGTTAATCAGCGATGGCGCGTAACTTGCCGCACGCAGATAATCAATCAGCAACTGACCCAGCTTTGGCTCGTCTTCCACGATCAAAATGCGTGGGGTGTTTTCATCAATAGGTAACTCAGTCATACGTTTCTCGCTATGTCCCGTTCCAGGGGTAATTCAACTTTAATGCTAACCCCACCAAAAGGCGAATGCGCGGCGCGGACCTTGCCGCCGTGGGCTTCGATAATATTCAGGCAGATTGCCAGACCTAAGCCGGAGCCGCCGCTGGCGCGGTTGCGCGAACCTTCGGTGCGATAAAAGCGTTCAAATAATCTGCCTAACTGCAGATCGCTGACTCCGGGCGCGCTATCGGCAAAATCGAGGGTAAGCATATTGCCCTCTGTCATTGCGGAGATGTGCATACCGCCGCCGCTATCGGTGTAGCGCAGACTGTTTTCCAGAAGATTATTGAACAGTTGCATCAGACGATCCGGGTCGCCAAAAACCACGGCGTGCTCCGGTAGCGTCATGTCGATAGTCAGATTGCGGCTGGCGTAACGTTCACGAAACGCTCCGGCTGCCACCTCCAGTAATGAAATGACATCCACCGGCCTTTTCTGGTAAGCCAGCGCGCCTTCATCTGACATGGACAACTGATGCAAATCGTCCACCAGCTTGGTTAAGGTGGCGACTTCCGCCTGTAAAGACGTCACCGACTCCGGTGTAAATTGACGTACCCCATCCTGAATGGCCTCCAGTTCGCCGCGCAGTACCGCCAGTGGTGTACGCAACTCGTGGGAGATATCCGCCATAAAATCACGGCGCATCTGCTGATTTTTCTCCAGCGTACTGGCGAGCTGATTAAAGTCCTGCGCCAGCTTGCCCAACTCATCCTGGCTGCCAGGGTTAACGCGGGTGGAGAAATCCCCGGCGGCCAGCTTATGCGTACCGTCAACCAGCCGTTTGACCGGCGCGAGCAGGCCGCGGGCCAGTGGGAAGGTGGCCAGCGCGGCCAGCAGGGTCGAGAGCGCGACAATCATCCAGCTTGTGCGCCGCTGCTGACGGTCAAAGTTAATATCGGTATTGCGCGTCAGGCGCTCCACCGGCGAGGCGATGACCCAGCCTACAGGCTGACCATTAACCGTAATGGCTCGCCGTGTCCCGTCGGGCGGTACCGGGCTACGTGGCCCAACAAGCACTTCCGCCGATGCGTCAGTCACCCAAAATTGTGTCCGCCAGCCGTGTGGCGGCATGCCATTACCGGGTTCTGGCGGAGGGCCTGGCGGCGGCTCATGCTCATGATTATCACCATGTTCCGGCCCTGGCCCAGGGCCACCTGGCCCACCCTCACGCTCGTTGTCTCGCTCGAATGAACGCAGGATCTGGAAGATAAAGCGGTCGTTATTGCGTAAAAAGCCCCAGTCTCCATGCTGGGCGTATTGCTCACTCAGGGCATCGCTGAGCAACTGCAGACGCTGTTCGTTGCCGCGTTTAATGTAGTCGATAAAACCCCGTTCGAAGCTGATGCGCACGGCCCAGTGCATACTGATAAGCAGCACGATACAGGTGGCGAAAATAGCCAGAAAGAGCTTAGCGGTAATACCGGGTCGCCAGATTTTCATGATTGACTCCTGTTGCGCCGGGAAATGACCACGTTCTGACTGACATCATTCGGGACTCGGGCAAAGATAAAAGCGGGCAGGGCGATAATGAACGCCATGCACAGGTAGGTATAAAGAAAGACGTGATGGGCAACGCCGCTGTCGGCGGACAGATTGTACTGGCCGAACAGCCCCAGTAGCAGCCCGGCGACGGTGACGCCGATACTCATAGAAAGCTGCATGATCATTGATAACAGGCTGTTGCCGCCGCTTGCCAGTTCATCGGGCAGGTCTTTCAGTGTCAGGGTGTTCATGGAGGAAAAACGCATGGAGTTGATCATGCCCTGCGCGAACAGTACAAAGGGCAGCAGAGCGTACCAGCCCATCAGCGCCGTCCCCATAAACAGCAGACTGACGGCGGCCAGACCCAGCGTTGAACACACCAGCGCGCGACGGTAGCCAAAGCGGTTGACTAACTGAACGACAATCCGTTTCATTCCCATACTGCCGATGACCATCGGAATCATCATTAGCCCGGCATGAAACGGCGAAAAACCCAGACCAATCTGCAAAAAGACCGGCGTCATAAAGGGCAGCATGCCGCTGCCTATGCGCCCGGCGAAACTGCCGCACAGACCAAGGGAGAATGACGGCGTACGAAACAGGCGCAGATTAAACAGCGCTCCCGCATTGCCTTTGGCATGCAGCAGATAGATAACAATCGCCAGCACGCCGCCCGCCACCAGAAGGCCGAGCAGCAGCGGTGAAATTCCGAGCCCCTTTTGCCCGTCGAGCGCCAGCGTCAGCGTTGCCATCCCCGACGCCAGCAGTAAAAAGCCAAAGAGATCAAAACGACGGGTTTGTAAGGTGTAGTTGGGCATTAACCACAGGGTGGCGATCGCCCCCACCACGCCAACGGGCAGGTTAATCAGGAAGATCCAGTGCCAGGAGGCATATTCCACCAGAATGCCACCTAACGCCGGGCCGAGCAGTGGCCCTACCTGGCCGGGCAGGGTGACGAAGGTCATTGCCGCCATGTATTGATCGCGCGGGACAATTTTCATCACTGTCAGCCTGCCGACGGGCACCATCATCGCGCCGCCAACGCCTTGTAATATACGGGCCATCACCAGTTCATTGAGCGTGTTGGCCTGGGCGCAAAACAGCGAACCCAGGGTAAAGAGAACGATGGCGGTAAAGAAGATATTACGCACCCCGACGCGATCTGCCAGCCAGCCACTGGCAGGCAGCATGATAGCAACGGTCAGCACGTAGGAGACCACCACCATATGCATATGCAGCGGGCTTTCTCCCAGACTTCGCGCCATGGAGGGCAGGGCGGTGTTGACAATCGTGGTGTCCAGCGACTGCATAAAGAAGCCAAACGCCACAATCCACAATTGCCAACGCACATTTTTGGGTAGTTCTGTCACTCTGTTACAGGCTCTCTGCGTTTACGGGCAAATCGGCGTTGCAGGCGGTCAAAGAACAGGTACACCACCGGAGTGGTATACAGTGTCAGCAATTGACTCATTACCAGACCGCCAACAATGGTTATCCCCAGCGGCTGGCGCAGTTCGGAACCGTCGCCACCCGAAATCACCAGCGGAAGCGCGCCAAACAGCGCCGCCAGTGTGGTCATCATTATGGGTCTGAAACGCAGCAGACAGGCCTGGAAAATCGCCTCTTCCGCGTTCAGATTTCCCTTCCGTTGGGCTTCAAGCGCAAAATCCACCATCATGATGGCATTCTTTTTCACTATACCAATCAATAGCATAATGCCTATCAACGCAATCAGACTAAAGGGCGCGCCAAACAGCTCCAGCGCCAGTAGCGCCCCGACACCCGCTGAGGGCAGGGTCGAGAGGATCGTCAACGGATGTACGTAACTCTCATAGAGAATCCCCAGCACGATATAGACTGTCGCGATCGCAGCGATAATCAGGATCACCTGCGAATTCATAGTTTGCTGAAAGACTTGCGCAGTTCCGGCGAAACTGCCGCGCACCGTCGAAGGCACCCCCAGTTGGGTCATGGCGCGGTCAATTGCGTCACTCGCTTCGGATAGCGACATCCCTGTGGGCAGGTTGAACGAAATCGTGGACGCCGCCGATAGCCCCTGATGGTTGACCGACAGTGGGGCGTTCGCCGGTTGCCAGCGGGCAAAATAGGACAGCGGAATAGGTTTGCCCTCGCTATTAATGACAAACATCTTATCCAGCGCGCTAATGTCCTGGGTATAGCGTCGATCGACTTCCATCACCACTTTGTACTGGTTAAGCGGCTGGTAGATGGTGGAAATCTGCCGCTGGCCGAAGGCGTTGTTCAGCAGGCTGTTGGCCTCTTGTACGTTGATCCCCAGGCGCGACATGCTTTCGCGATCATAAGTCAGGTTCATCTCCGCGCCGTTATCCTGTTGGTCGGAGTTCACGTCCGCCAGCTCCGGCAGCGAGGCGAGCGCTTTGCGGATTTTCGGCTCCCACTCACGCAGGGCGCTAAGATCGTCGGAGAGCAGCGTGTACTGATAACTGGCATTGGATTGCCGTCCACCCACGCGGATATCCTGAACCGCCACCAAAAACAGACTGGCCCCCGGCTCTTTGGCGAGCTTTCCTCGCAGACGGTCGATAACCTGTTGGGCGGTTTCATTGCGTACACTGCGTGCCTTAAGGGTAATAAACATCATGCCGCTGTTGACCCGCGAGCCGCCGGTAAAGCCCGTCACGTTATCGACGGCGGGATCGTCACGGATGATTTTCATAAAGTCCTGCAACTTAATGCGCATCGCCTGGAACGAAATACTCTGATCCGCCTGAATACCGCCCATCAGGATGCCGGTGTCCTGCTCCGGGAAGAAGGTTTTTGGAATGCTGATATACATCCAGATATTCAGCGCGATGGTGCCAATCAGTACCAGCCCCACCAGGCGCGCGTGGTTCAACACCCATTTCAGTGATTTTGCATAGGCGCGCTGTAGACCGAGAAGCAGGCGACCAATGCCCTTGTTGCGCGTGGCGGCCGGGGATTTGCGGCTACGCAGCAACCAACCGCACATCATCGGCGTGAGGGTGAGCGAGATAGCCAGTGATATGCCGATGGCCACCGAAAGGGTGACGGCAAACTCCCGCAGCAGGCGCCCCGGCAGCCCTTCCATCAGCAAGAGCGGCAAGAACACCGCGACCAGCGAGATACTCATCGAGAGCACCGTAAAGCCGACTTCCCGCGTTCCCTGCAGTGCCGCCTGCAGCGGTTTCATGCCCGCTTCCAGGTGACGGGAAATATTCTCCAGAACCACGATGGCGTCATCGACCACGAAACCGGTGGCGATGGTCAGCGCCATCAGCGAGAGGTTATTAAGGCTAAAACCGCACAGGTACATGGCGGCGAAAGTACCGATCAGCGACACCGGGACTGCCACTGCGGGGATCAGCGTCGCCCGGGCGGAACGCAGAAACAGGAAGACCACCAGGATAACCAGCGCGACCGAGATCACCAGCGACTGTTCTACTTCCGCGAGGGAGGCACGGATAGTCGGCGAGCGGTCCTGGGCAATCTGCAGGTCAATCGCCGCCGGAATGGTCTTTTGCAATTCCGGCAGGCGAGCGCGGATGCTGTCCACCGTCTGAATGATGTTGGCTTCCGGCAGTTTGCGGATCATCAGCAAAATGGCGGGTTTAGCGTTGGTCATCCCGGCGTTACGAATATCCTGAACGGAGTCGGTCACTGACGCGACATCACTCAGACGGACGGCTGCGCCATTTTTGTAATGGATGATTAACGGCTGGTAAGCGGCAGCGGTTTTCAGCGCGTCATTGGTCTGCACCTGCCAGCGGTGGGTTGCGTCTTCAATCGCCCCTTGTGGGCGACGAACGTTGGCCTGGGTAATGGCGGTGCGCACCGCATCCAGCGAGACACCCTGGTTAAACAGCGCCTGCGGGTTTAAGCCAACGCGCACGGCGGGCAGCGAACTCCCACCGATATCGACATCTCCGACGCCGTCGATCTGCGAGATGGTTTGCGCCAGTTGCGTAGAGGCGAAATCATACAGCTCACCCTGCGAATAGGTATCGGAGGTGAGCGTCAGGATCATAATCGGTGCAGCAGACGGGTTGGCTTTGCGATAGGTCGGACGGCTTGGCATGCCGCTCGGCAACAGGTTTTGCGCCGCGTTCAGCGCCGCCTGGACATCACGCGCTGCGCCATTGATATCGCGGTTAAAGTTAAACTCCAGAATGATACGCGTGCTGCCAAGCGAACTGGACGAAGTCATTTCGTTGACCCCGGCGATACGCCCAAGCGAACGCTCCAGCGGGGTCGCAACCGACGAGGCCATGGTTTCCGGCGAGGCTCCCGGCAGGGAGGCGCTGACCATGATGACCGGGAAATCCACCTGCGGCAGCGGGGCTACCGGCAACAGCCGGAAACCCAGAACGCCGCAGAGCGTAATGGCAACGGAGATCAGTATTGTTGCCACCGGGCGGTAAATGAAGAGGGCGAAAAACTTCATTTACGCCTCCTCTTCACGGCGCGGGAAGCGGCGACGCAGAGAGAGCGCGAGTCGGTCAAAGAGCAGATAGATAACCGGGGTGGTGAACAGCGTCAGCACCTGGCTCACCATCAAACCGCCCACCATGCCAATCCCCAACGGACGGCGCAGTTCCGCCCCAACGCCGGTACTCAGCATCAGCGGCAGCGCGCCCAGCAACGCTGCCAGCGTGGTCATCAGGATCGGACGAAAACGCAACAGACAGGCCTGGAAGATGGCATCGCGTGGCGACATCCCCTCTTCACGTTCGGCGGCGAGGGCGAAGTCAATCATCATGATGGCGTTTTTCTTGACGATACCAATCAACAAAATGATACCGATGATGGCGATAACGTCCAGCTCGCTCCCGGCAATCATCAGCGCCAGCAGAGCGCCGACCCCTGCGGTTGGCAGGGTAGACAAAATGGTGACCGGGTGAATAAAGCTCTCATACAACACGCCCAGCACGATATACATCGCCACCACGGCGGCAACCACCAGCCAGACGGTGCTGCCGAGCGCGGCCTGGAACGCCAGGGTACTGCCCTGGAACTGGGTGGTGATGTCGGTCGGCAGGTTGAGCGTCTTCTCGCTGTCGATAATCGATTGCACTGCTTCGCCCAGGGAGTGACCTTCCGCCACGTTAAAGGAGATGGTGGTGGAGGGGAACTGATCCAGGTGGTTAATCGACAGTGGTGCGAAACGCTGCTCTATTTTGGCTATCGAACTCAGCGGCACGGTACCGCCGCTGCTACTGGCAAGGCGGATATTATCCAGCGCCGCCAGCCCCGGCGTTTGTGTGGTGTTGTGTTCCAGCACCACGCGATACTGATTCGCCTGGGTATAGATCGTGGAAATAAGACGCTGACCGAAGGCGTTATACAGGGCATTGTCCACATCGGACATGCTGATACCAAGGCGGCTGGCGCTGTCGCGATCCACATTGACATACGCCACCAGCCCCTGATCCTGCCAGTCACTGCTGACATCGGCGAGCTGTGGCAATGCCTGCAATTTGTCCATCAACTGTGGCACCCATTCGCTCAGGGCCGTCAGGGAATTTGCTTGCAGGGTAAACTGATATTGCGTGCGGCTGACCGTGGTATCGATGGTCAAATCCTGCGTTGGTTGCAGATAGAGCGCTGCGCCGGGGATTTTCGCCACCGACTGCTGTAAACGTTCAATCACCACCGGCACGCGATCGTCACGTTCGCTGAGCGGTTTAAGGTTGATCTGAAGACGCGCGCTGTTGAGCGCCGGATTGGTGCCATCCACACCGACAAAGGTGGTAAGGCTTTGCACTGCCGGATCCTTGAGCACGATATCCGAGACCTGGCGCTGGCGCTCCGCCATGCTGGCAAACGACGCCGACTGCGGTGCCTGTAACGTACCCTGGATGATGCCGTTATCCTGCACCGGGAAGAAGCCTTTCGGGATCACTATCCACAGCAAAACGGACAGTAGCAGGGTTGTTATAGCGACACTCAGCGTCAGCCATGGATGGTTGAGCACTTTGGCGAGCAGCCGACCGTAAGCGGCAATCACCCGTTCGAAAAAACGCTCCGACGCGCGGGAAAAACGGTTCTGTTTACGCAACGATTCCGCACTCAACATGCGTGCGCACATCATCGGTGTCAGAGTTAGCGAGACAATTGCCGAGATTAAAATCGCCACCGCCAGGGTAACGGCAAATTCGCGGAACAGTCGCCCGACGATATCGCCCATAAACAGCAGTGGGATCAGTACGGCAATCAGCGAGAAGGTCAGCGAGATGATGGTAAAGCCGATCTCGCCAGCCCCTTTAAGAGCGGCAGCCAGCGGCTTCTCGCCTTTTTCGATATAGCGCGAGATGTTCTCAATGACCACGATGGCGTCATCCACCACAAAACCGGTGGCGATGGTGAGCGCCATCAGCGTCAGGTTATTGATGGAGAAATCCAGGAATACCATGACCGCGAAGGTGCCTATCAGCGAGAGCGGCACGGCGACGCCCGGAATGATCGTGGCCGGGACATTACGCAGAAACAGATAGATGATCATGACCACCAGCGCGATAGCCAGCATCAGTTCGTACTGGGTATCGGAGACCGAGGCGCGGATATTGGTGGTGCGGTCTGACAGCACTTTCACCTCAACCGATTTCGGCAGGCTGCTGGTCAGTTGCGGCAGCATGGCGCGGATACTGTCGGCGGTGTTGATGATGTTTGCACCCGGCTGGCGCTGAACGTTCATGACAATCGCCTGCTGTTTGTTGGCCCACGCCCCAAGCCAGCTATTTTCCGCCCCCTGTTCAACGGTTGCGATATCGCCTAAGCGAATGGGGGCGCCATTCTGATACGCCACGATCAGTCGCCGGTACTCCTCGGCGGATTGCATCTGGTCATTCGCGGACAGGGTGACGGCGCGGGCCGGGCCATCGAGGCTCCCTTTAGCGGAATTCACGTTCGCGTTGCTGATCGCGGTGCGGACCGTTTCGCTGGTCAACCCAAGGGCCGCCACCGCCTGCGCATTGAGTTTGACACGCACGGCAGGGCGCTGCCCCCCGGCAAGCGTGACGAGGCCGACGCCCGAGACCTGCGAGATTTTCTGCGCCACGCGGGTTTCCACCATATCTTCAACCTGCGTCATCGGCATGGCGGAGGAGGTGACGGCCAGGGTCATGATCGGCGGGTCCGCAGGGTTTACCTTGCTGTACACCGGTGGGTTAGGCAGGTCAGAGGGCAGCAGGCTATTAGCGGCGTTCATTGCCGCCTGCACTTCCTGCTCGGCGACATCAAGCGGCAGCGTTAACTGGAACTGTAGCGTAATCACCGATGCGCCGCCGGAGCTTTGCGATGACATCTGCTTGAGGCCCGACATCTGACCAAACTGACGTTCCAGCGGGGCGGTAATCGCAGACGTCACCACATCCGGGCTCGCGCCGGGGTAGAGCGTCACGACCTGAATGGTGGGGTAGTCCACTTCCGGCAACGCGGAGACAGGCAGGAAGCGGTAGCCGATGATCCCGGCGAGCAAAATCGCCACCATTAAAAGGGTGGTGGCGACAGGGCGCATAATGAACAGGCGCGACGGGCCGCCGGTTCTGCCTGGCGGAAGCAGTTGCATCAGGACTGCGCTCCTTTCGACGGACGCTCGCGTTTGGCGGGCATCTGGTCAGCGTTTTTGGCGTCGACCACTTCCACTGTCGCCCCTTCGGTCAGGCGATCGATCCCATCCGTCACCACGCGGTCACCGGCGGAAAGCCCCGCGGCGATCACCACTTTTTGACTGTCCTGAATACCCGGCGTCACCGTGTGTTTGCTGACCTGGTTTTTATCGTTGAGCACCCAGACGAAATTCCCTTCGTTACCCATCTGCAGGGCGGCAGTCGGGATGACAACCGCGTTCTCCTGGGTGGAGACGAGCATGCGCGCATTCACAAACTGGTTCGGGAAGAGGGTGTCATCCTGGTTATCAAAGCGGGCTTTTAGCTTGATAGTCCCTGTGGTGGCATCAATCTGGTTATCGAGGCTTAATAGCGTGCCGGTGGTCAGTTTCTGTTTGTTCGTACGGTCCCAGGCTTCGACACTTAACGTTTGCCCGGCTTTTTGCGCCTTGATAACGGTGGCGATGTCGTTTTCCGGCAGGGTGAACACCAGATCAATGGGGTGCGTCTGGGTCAGCACCACAATGCCGGTGGTATCGCTGCTGGAGATCTGGTTGCCGATATCCACCTGTTTGAGGCCGACGCGTCCGTCGATAGGGGCGACAATGCGGCTCCAGTCGAGCTGGAGTTGGGCGCTGGCGACAGATGCTTCATCGGCTTTGATGGTGCCCTGGGTTTCGCTGACTAACGCCTGCTGGGTATCCAGATCCTGACGAGAGACCAGATTGGTTTTAACCAGTTGCTGATAACGGGCGAGATCGCGTTGGGCATTGGCAAGGGTGGCTTTGTCTTTCGCTAACTGTCCCTGGGCCTGTGCCAGTGCGACTTTAAAAGCGCTCGGGTCAATTTCCGCAAGGAGGTCGCCAGCTTTCACCTGCTGGCCTTCCTGGAAATGAATGGCCTGTAACTGCCCGGACACGCGGCTGCGCACAGTTACCGTGTTGGCGGCCGTTACCGTCCCAAGGCCCGTAAGATATTGCGGGACTGCCTGCTGCGTTGCCGTTGCTGCCTGTACCGGCGGCAGCGCACCACCACGCATACCATGACGACCACCGCCCGCTCCCGGACGCTGCGTTTGCCCGTTTGTTGCCCCGGCTGCAGGCATTGTTTCCTTATGGCTGAACCCGTACCAAATAGCGGCAATGCCCGCAATGACCACCACTGCTGCTATCACCAGGCGGGAAGACTTTCTGCCTTTCATCTTTATTCGTATCTCATCCAGAAACATTGCCTGAAATAATACTAGTTTAGTGAGGGCAGGCGTCAGAAAAATGGAGATAATATGAAGTACTGTCTGGAAACGTCTTTCTGAGAGTTTAATTTGCGTTAGGGTGTTTTTCCGATGAAAAAAACGGGGAAATTCGAAACCTGACGTCGTTCTCGCCAGGTCGCCGATTATTGATAAGTGATGGTGTATTCGAGTCTGCCGTTGGCGACACCGCCTTGTACCTTATTTTTGGTCTGAACGTAGCGAGCATAGAGCGGGATAGCGATCGTGGAAGAGCCGTCCTGTGGTAGCGGATAGATGAGTGGATTATTGAGATCCACCTTGCCGCTTGTGCTACGTGTGGTGGAAAGCTGAATGCCAACCCCTGTCGCTTTTTGTGGATGCTCGTCAATTTTCATAATGCCATTTGCTGCGTCTTCGATTCCGCTCAGAACCTTAAGTGTCAATTCCGCTCTGTTTGGCGCAATAGAGTAGGTGGTGCTGGTCCCATTAAAAGTGGCGCCGCTGTCGCCTGCACTGCTATTACCGTAAAATTGTGTACAGTTAATCAGAATAATACTGGCGTCCTTCCAGTCTGTTCCCGTGCCGACCCCGGCAAAATTGCCTTTATAGTGTTTGCCCATTTGCACCGTCATATGTTGACTGGCAAGCGAAATATCACAGGTAGGAACAGAAATATGGATATTCCCGGTAATCGAGAATTGATAGATGTTGACCAGGTTGCCTTCTTGCCCAAAGTTATAGCTGACGGTCGGCAGATTGCTTCCGGTGATGACACCCGCGGCGATATTGTCGGCGATTTTAACTAAAGAAAATGAGGATATGGCATTCCAGCCATAACGGTATTTGCATAAGTTCGTATTGCTACAATCCGTATTGTTCTGCGTTGAGGGAAAGTCCTGGCCGGATGCCGAAAATTTTATCCCAATTCCTGGAACACCCGTTTCGTAAATTTTACTGTTCAAAGTCGAGGCGGGTTTCGGGGTTGCCAGATAATCATAATCAAACAAAAATTGCCCACTGGTATCACACTTAATCATTAATTCTCTGATATTTTGCAGGTTAATATTTTGCTGATAAATAGTTTGCCCATTTTGAATGCCGGGGGGTACCGATAACGTCAGCGAGACGGGGACAGTGAATTTCTGTGTTCCGGACATTGTGCCAACGCCATAAAAATAACACGCCGCTAGCGTATTGGAACAAAAAACAAACAGGCTGACTACAATCATAAAAAACCACGTTCGTATTATCATTACTTCTCCTTAAGCGATAATATTTATGGCAATTAAATTCAGCCGTAACAGGTATGGTATTATTTTTAATATGAATATATGACCGGGTAGTGATATGAACTGGAATGAAAAGCTTATGGGATTATGCGCTACTATGGGGTCTCGGATAGATATTGTATCGGCAAAAAACCTGCCTTTGGTTGTAACAATCTCAGGAGCAGGTTGCAATCCGGAAAATGCGACAATGTGATATCCACTGTGAAAAGAGCAATAAAAACAATGCGGGACGTTTTTTTTGCAATTTTATTTGTAGTGCCTGTGGCGATTCATGCAGCTCTTTGGGATATATTATCTCCCCATCTGTGCGGTTTTTATGAAAAAAAAGCAGATTAGCCTTTTTGGAAAATAATTATTGGCGAGGGGTGAGAAGAGAATGAAAATAGATGAAATAAGTTGAAAGCGATAATGGTTTTTATGGAAATAATAAACAATTTTTGGGAATTGAAACGTAATGCATCACCGATGTGAAAACTTATTTAGATTCCGACACAGCGCGGGAAAATATGGGATACCGCGCCAGCATAATACTTATCTGCGTTACGCAAAAAGTTATGCTGCTGGCAGCGGTGCTACAACCCTTAACGAAATACCACCTGTGCCCAACGGGCCAGGCCGGCAGTTACCGAGCCAAAATCATCGCCACCGGCAATCGGGATCCCCGGCAGCGCCTGTGACAATGCGCGTTTGATAATCGGTGAGCGCGCGCTGCCCCCGGTGAGATAAATCACCTCCGGCGTCGTGTCGCTGTTGTCCAGCGCCAGTTGCACCTGCTCCAGGATACGCTGCAATGGCTGATTCAGCGCGGCTTCCAGTCCCGCCTGATCAATAGCGGTCGCTAATTCGTTGCTGATAAACGGCAACTGCGCCTGGGTTTGCATCTGCCCGGAGAGGGCGATTTTGCTCTCTTCGGCACTGCGCACCAGGCGGTAACTTAAGCGCTGCTTCCATACCTTTTGCAGCAGGGCGACTTTGTCCGCCTCGCGTGCGTCGCGTACCAGGTCGTTGAGCAGGCGTCCGTTTGCCGCGCTGTAGAAATCGGTTTGCGCCGGAACGTCGTTAATTGCGACAGCGTTCCACCAGGGCAGGATCGGCAACGCGATGCCTTTTTCTGTCTGGCCGCCCATGCCGAGCAGCGGCATCAGGTTTTTAAACGCCAGCGCGATGTCCAGGTCGTTACCGCCGACACGGCAACCACTGTGCCCCAGCAGGCTGGTCTCACGATCCTGACGATTGTGCCACTGTGGCCCCATCAGCAATAACGAACAGTCGGTTGTCCCGCCGCCGATATCCACCACCAGCACGCGCTTTTCTTCGCGCAAAGTGGCTTCAAAATCCAGCCCGGCAGCCACAGGTTCGTACTGGAACACGACATCGCGAAAACCGGCGCGTTTTGCCGCACGCTCAAGGATGCCCTGAGCCTGCGCGTTGGCGTCATCACCCCCCAGCCCCTGGAAGTTAATCGGCCGGCCAATCACCGCCTGGTCAATCGTCTGCGGAAGCTGTGCTTCTGCCTGCTGGCGAATGTGCAGCATCATGGCGCAGACCAAATCTTCAAACAGCGCGATTTGCTGCGGTTTTAGCCCGCTTGCGCCGAGGAACGATTTCGGTGATTTAACGAAGTAAACCTCTTGCGGATCTTCCACATAGTGACGCAGCGAGTTCAGGCCGAACTGGACGCTTGACGCCTGGACGTCGATATCTTCTTCGCGGTTATAGCTCACGGCACGGCGCAGCAGCGCCTGCGTTTCGCTCCCCGTTGCCGGGACATTGTGGTGACGATAGAGCCACTCACTCACCGCTTCGCGCGTGGGCGCGCAGAGCATCGACGGCAGCAGGGTGCTGTCGTTTTCCATTTTTAAGAGTTGTGGAGTGTCTTCCTGCATAACGGCGACCGAGCAGTTGGCGGTGCCGTAATCAAAACCTACAAACACGTGTTTATCCCCATGCCAGTGAAGAAGGGGGGCGACTTTAGCCGAATGCGCGCGACAGGACAACTGGAATATCAAAGCAAAGCGCAAAATCATGAATGCGTATATGCTCTTAGCCACTAATGACAGGAGATGGTATGTACACACTGCGCTGGCAGCCGCCCTATGACTGGGCATGGATACTGGAATTTTTACGCTTGCGTACGGTTTCTGGCGTCGAAGTGATTACCCAGACGACGTACACCCGCTCGTTCGCTCTTGGCGAGCATCGCGGCGTGATGAGCGCCGAGCCGGATGAGGCCACTTCAACCCTTAAAGTTACGCTGAGCGATGGCCTGTTGCCGGTGGCAGATGTCTGTTTGCAGCGGCTGAGCCAGCTTTTTGATCTCGACTGTACGCCACAGGTCATTACCGATGCGCTCGGGGATGTGGGGGCCGCGCGACCAGGTCTGCGCCTTCCTGGCTGCGTGGACCCGTTTGAACAGGCCGTCCGCGCAATTCTGGGCCAACTGGTGAGCGTGGCGATGGCGGCAAAGCTGACCTCCCGCGTGGCGGCTCTGTACGGCGACAGGCTGGATGAGCAGTTCGTTCTGTTCCCGCAGCCCGCGCAACTGGCGCAGGCGGATCCGCTGGCGCTCAAAGCATTAGGCATGCCGGTAAAGCGCGCGGAATCGCTGATCTTTCTCGCGCAATCGGTGCTGGACGGGACGTTTCCCCTGACGATGCCGGATGATGTTGAACGCGGGATGAAAACGCTACAAACCTTTCCGGGAATTGGCCGCTGGACGGCGAACTATTTCGCCCTGCGCGGCTGGCAGGCAAAGGATGTTTTCCTGGCGGATGATTATCTGATTAAGCAGCGTTTTGCCGGAATGACGCCCGCGCAGATTCGCCGCTATGCCGAGCGCTGGCAGCCGTGGCGTTCTTACGCGTTGCTGCACATCTGGTATACCGAGGGCTGGCAGCCACATCTCACCGTTAGTTAATGGCGAAGTAGCTGGTGTTGAGCATCATATCCAGCGGCTGAGGCTGTGAAATGGTGTCGCCGAAGATCAAATCAATGCCAATTCCGGAAAGCGTATCCATCATCAGCGGCTGGTTTGTTGGCCCTGCAATGCTCTTAAGGCCCAGACGCTGGGCATGGCCCTGGACAATCGTGACCATCATTTCATCCATCAGGTTGCCATGAACATTTGTCACCAGCTCCTGGTCGAGCAAAAGGTAATCGGCGGTGTGCGGCGTAAGATGGTTGAAAATTTCCAGGTCCTGGCCAATGTGGCTCAGGATGATACGGCAGCCCGCATGGCGCAGCTTTTTCAGGTTATCGATAATCTCTTTGCCCTGACGCATAAGGGCGTCGGCGTTGATCATCAGATGCAGCAGGCGACCCGGCATCGGTCCATGTTCGAGCAGGTCCAATATTTCATCTACCAGTTTGCTGTTGGAAAGCCCGGCAGCCGAAAGTGGTAATGCGACACCCAACCCTTTCGCCGCAACGGCGGTGGCGTGGTTACGGAAAAACTCATGGAATACGCGGCGGTCAAGGGCGCGGATCAGCTCCGGCTCATTTAACCCGGCGCGGAAAGCCCGCTCTTCCATGACTTCGCCTTCGCTGGTCCACAGGCGCAGAGAGAGCAACCAGAAGTTGCAGGTTTCCGGTACGCGCGGTGAGGCGACGCTGCGGGCAATCATCATCAGGTGATTGTCTTTGATCATCCGCCATTGCTCCTCCAGCGACATCATGCTGCGTTCCTGGAGCATCTGACCTTGCAGCGCTTCATAGACGGTCACCAGTCCGCGGCCATTATTTTTCGACGCATAGCAGGCAATGTCGGCCTGCGACATGACTTCCGAGGCCTGATGGTTGGTTTCATCAATAATGGTGATCCCCGCGCTGGCGCCGATACGGTGCATGCGGCCTTCCCACATGAAGTGGTAGTCGTTAATCGACTGAATAATGCGCCCGGAAATATACCGCGCGCTTTCGACGTTGCAGTCCGGCAACAGCAGGCCAAACTCATCGCCGCCCAGACGGGCCAGAATATCGGTGGAGCGCAGCATACTCAGCATCAGAGAGGAGAGCTCACGCAGCAGGGCGTCGCCAGCGGCATGCCCGGCGGTATCGTTCACTGCTTTAAAGCGATCGAGATCGATAAATACCAGCGCATGACGCTGATGTAACTCCTGCACGCTTTTCAGCAGGCGCTTAAGGTGCGTTTCGAAATTAACGCGGTTCGCCAGATGGGTCAGGGCGTCGTGAGAGGCGCTGTAGCTGAGCTGGCGCAGCATCTTACGCGACTCGGTGACGTCCTGAATAACCAGCACAAAGCCGATATTTTGCCCATCAAGGGTGCTCAGCGGCGTCACGCTGTAATGGATATCGTAAGTGCCGCCGGTACGGCAATGAAGCACCACATCCTGTTCGATAGCAGAGCGCGACATATCGCCGCTATGGATGTTTTCCATCGACGGGCCGGTTTCACCAAAGGTAATACGCAGCACGTTCAGCAGCGGCTGCGACATCGCCTGTTCCTGCGACCATCCGCTCATTTTTTCGGCGACCGGGTTCATAAAAGTGACGTTCATATCGACGTCAGTACAGAGCACGGCCTCGCCGATGGAGTCCAGGGTAATATGCAGACGCTCTTTTTCCTGGAACAGCGCTTCGTTGAGTTGCTTCACCTCGGTCATGTCCATATTAACGCCGAGCAGACGTTCCACTTCGCCATTGCGGTTAAGCACCCGGTTGGCGAGGGTACGGATATGGCGAATACCGTCTTTTACGGCAATACGAAACTCCAGTTTAAAGGCGATCCGCGACATCAAAGAGTCGCGGATAATGCGTTCGGTCTCTTCCCGGTCCTCAGGCAAAATACGTTCATACCAAAGCTGCCAGGTCGGTTTAATATGCGACGGCACTTCATACAGCTCGAACATACGCTTGTCCCAACTGATGATATCCGGCTCCAGTTCCCACTCCCAGATACCTATCCCCCCGGCTTCGTTCGCCAGGGTGATACGTTCCATCAACCGTTTATTGACCCACTCAGTCTGTTTCAGATCGTTTATGTCTTCGACCTGGGCGATGAAATAACGCGGAGAGCCATCCGCGTGACGCACCACCGACACTGCCAGTAGCGCCCAGACCAAATCACCGCTGCGGGTGTAGTAGCGCTTTTCCAGCGAGTAGGTATTGATTTCGCCGCGAACTAACAGATCCAACTGCTCCAGGTCTTTATTCAGGTCTTCCGGCCAGGTAAGTTGCTGGAAGGTCATCAGCCGCAATTCTTCCTGGGTGTAGCCCAGAAAATTGCACAGGGCTTTGTTGGCCTGTAGCCACTGCCCCTGGAGGCCGACCAGCGCCATGCCGATGGCGGAGTATTCCATCGCATTACGAAAGCGCTCTTCGCTTTCGCTAATATGTTTGCGTTCGGCCCGGAAGGCATACATCACCATTGTCATGACGTTAGCGGGCAGAAGAATCATTAAAAACGGCAGCCAGGGTGCGTTCAACATCGCGCCAGTTTTGGGTGTGAGAATGCCCACCTGTGGATGAGCCGCCATCATCAGCGACACCATCATGATGGTAATCAGGTAGATAAGGAACGCTTCCATACGCGGCAGGCGGATGGCGCTCCACATCAGCAGCACGATCACGGCGGTAAACGGCCAGGGCAGCCAGGTCATTGCCAGCCAGCTCAGGCAGAGCGTCACGGCCAGGGTTGCCAGGGTTTCAAGAAGCAACTGCGGTTTACGGTGGCGCAGCAGGTAGTGCGGTTTAAAGAGAACACCAATCGGCACCAGCGCCAGAGCGCCAATGGCCTCTGAGAGCACCCAGAGCATGAAGGTGCGCACGAGGTTGTCTGTGGGCACCAACAGGCAAACTAAAATCCCGCCCAGCAGGGGAGGGATGAGCGCGCTACTGATAGCCAGCCGTATCCAGTCGCTTAGATTCTGTAGCGGGTTATACCAGGGCAAAAATTTGCGTAGTAGCATGGCCCCGGTGACCGCTTCAATAACGTTGATAACCGTATACCAGAGATTGACTGAACTGACCGAAAACAACTGAATGGTGGCCGCCACACTGCCCAACGAACAGACGACGGCGATGCCCGGCCACATTTTTCCGGCGTGGCGATAAAACGCCACCATCATCAGGGCAGAGGGAAACCATAGCGGTGAGAGGTGCGTTCCGAAGCGGGTCAGTTGCAGCGAGAATAACGAAAAGATGAACGACAATAACCCCAAACTGAGCAGACGCAGTATAAGGTTAGGGGTGGCCATCAAGACTCGCTGATTTTGTTTCATCATTACCGCTTAATCCGCAAACCCTATGTTGTCAGGAACGGCGTCCGGACGAGTTAAATATGAGTTCGGATTATGCTAGTACAAACAATTTACAATTCCTATGCCGTCTGCTCAGAATTTGACATCATAATGTTATTAATTACTTAGTTTCGGGAAAAAAGCCGACAAGCGCTGTTAATTTGAACGTTCTGATTTGCGAAAAGTCGCATTTTGCAAAATAAGCACCGCGCTTTTTTCCCGAACGGCGTACAGGACGTATTCGACTGGTATCATGGACGCGAAATCCCTATAATTGCCGCGTTTGACGCTCAGGCGTCGTCCTTCCTTTACATCCAGGTTAATCAGGTCGCTAAATTTATGACTGATAAGTCACATCAGTGCGTCATTATCGGCATCGCCGGCGCATCGGCTTCAGGTAAAAGTCTTATTGCCAGCACGCTTTATCGTGAACTGCGTGAGCAGGTGGGTGATGAGCATATCGGCGTTATTCCGGAAGACAGTTACTATAAAGATCAAGGCCATCTGTCGATGGAAGAGCGTGTCAAAACCAACTATGACCATCCAAGCTCCATGGATCATAGTCTGCTGTTCCAGCATCTGCAGATGCTCAAAAGCGGCCAGGCCATTGAATTACCGGTCTATAGTTATGTAGAACATACCCGCACACCGGAAACTATTCACATCGAACCGAAAAAAGTCATCATTCTTGAAGGCATTCTGCTGCTGACCGATGCGCGCCTGCGTGATGAGATGAACTTTTCTATCTTCGTTGATACCCCGCTGGATATCTGCCTGATGCGCCGTATCAAGCGTGACGTGAACGAGCGTGGCCGGTCAATGGACTCGGTGATGGCACAATATCAGAAGACGGTTCGCCCGATGTTCCTGCAGTTTATTGAGCCTTCCAAGCAGTATGCCGATATCATCGTGCCGCGCGGGGGTAAAAACCGTATCGCCATTGATATTCTGAAAGCCAAAATCAGCCAGTTTTTTGAATAATACATGATAGGCTGTACCCTTTAGTTTACTTTGCTTTGCCCCTGAACTGTCAGGGGCGTCATGCACGAAAGGAGAAAGTGCCATGCGTCTTTGCGACCGAGATATTGAAGCCTGGCTGGATCAGGGGCGTCTGTCGATTACCCCGCGTCCCCCCGTTGAGCGCATTAATGGCGCGACTGTCGATGTCCGCCTGGGCAACAAATTTCGTACCTTCCGTGGGCACACTGCTGCGTTCATCGATTTGAGCGGGCCGAAAGATGAAGTGAGCGCGGCGCTCGATCGTGTAATGAGCGATGAAATCGTTCTCCCCGACGGGGAAGCATTTTTCCTGCATCCTGGGGAACTGGCGCTGGCGGTGACTTTTGAATCGGTGACATTGCCGGCCGACCTGGTGGGCTGGCTGGATGGCCGTTCTTCACTGGCGCGTCTGGGGCTGATGGTCCACGTCACCGCACATCGCATCGATCCCGGCTGGTCCGGCAGTATCGTGCTGGAGTTCTATAATTCTGGCAAACTGCCGCTGGCATTGCGCCCCGGTATGCTGATTGGTGCGCTGAGCTTTGAACCGCTCTCCGGCCCGGCCGACCGTCCGTATAACCGCCGCCAGGACGCGAAGTATCGCGATCAGCAGGGCGCGGTTGCCAGCCGCATTGATAAGGACTGAGTGATTTGTACCCGCTGAGGCTGCCATGAGAAGAGTGTTAACCACGCTAATGATTTTACTGGTCGTGCTGGTAGCCGGCCTTTCGGCGTTGGTCGTCATGGTCAACCCAAACGATTTTCGTGACTATATGGTGCGTCAGGTTGAAGCCCGTAGCGGCTATCAGTTGCAACTTGACGGCCCGCTGCGCTGGCATGTCTGGCCGCAACTGAGCATTCTCTCCGGGCGCATTACCCTGACCGCCCCGGGAGCGGAAGCCCCGGTGGTGAAAGCAGACAATATGCGCCTGGATGTTGGGCTGCTGCCGCTGCTCTCTCATCAGCTTCAGGTGAAGCAGGTCATGCTCAAAGGGGCGGTCATTCAACTGACGCCGCAGACTTATGCGGCACCAGAACATGATGCACCGGTGGCCCCCAAAGAGAACACGCTGCCGCAGGCTGCCGAAGATCGTGGCTGGTCGTGGGATATTGCCCGACTACAGGTTGCCGACAGCGTGCTGGTTTTCCAGCATGAAAACGACGAACAGATTACCGTACGCGATATTCATCTGCAGATGGAACAGGATGCTACGCACCAGGCGACGCTGGACTTTTCAGGGCGCGTGAATCGCGATCAGCGCGATCTCTCGTTATCCCTGAAAGCGCAAGTGGATGCCAGCGATTATCCGACCCACCTCACGGCGGCGATTAGCGATCTGAAATGGCAATTGCAGGGTGGCGATGTCCCGGCACAGGGGATTGCGGGCGAGGGGAGCCTCTCCGCGCAGTGGCAGGGCGATCGTCAGCAAATTTCCATTAGCAATCTCCGTCTTAGCGCCAACGACAGCGCATTTAGCGGCAAGGGCAGCGTCATTCTTTCCGCAAAACCGCAATGGCTGCTGGATTTACAGTTCGACACGCTGAATCTCGATAACCTGCTTGCGCCGAAAGAGACGGCTTCCACGGATGCTTCGACTGAACAACAGGGGCAGCAAGCGCAGGGGCGTATGCCGCGGCCGGTGATTGCCAATAGCGTACAGCAGGAATATACCAGCCTGCGTGATTTCACCGCGCAGGTATCGCTTACCGCCAATAATATTCGCTGGCGCGGAATGCGCTTTGATAACGTCACCGGTCAGTTCTCTAATAATGCCGGTTTGCTCAGCATCTCTACGCTGCAGGGCAAAATGGGCGATGGGGATATCTCTCTGCCCGGTATGCTGGATGTACGCCGTGATAAGTCACGTGCCGTCTTCCAGCCGCGGCTGGATAACGTCGAGATTGGCAATATTCTTAAAGCGTTCAATTACCCGATAGCCCTCACGGGTAAACTCTCTCTGGCGGGCGATTTTTCGGGTAGCCGGATTGATGCCGATGATTTCCGCCGTCACTGGCAGGGCGATGCCCATGTCGAGATAAAAGACAGCCAGATGGAAGGGCTGAACTTCCAACAACTGGTCCAGCAGGCCGTTGCCCGTAGCAGTGATGTACAGGCGCAGGAAAATTACGATAACGTGACGCGTCTCGACACCTTCAGCACTGATTTGTCGCTGGACTCGGGGGTCATGACGCTGGCGGATATGCAGGGGCGTTCACCGTTGCTGAGCCTGTCCGGCCAGGGTGAAATGGATCTGGTGAAGGAGCAGTGTGATACTCACTTCAACATTCGCGTACTCGACGGCTGGAAAGGCGACAGTAAACTGATTGATTACCTGAAATCTACTGACATTCCGCTGAACGTGTATGGTAAATGGCAGTCACTGAATTACAGCCTGCAGGTCGATCAGATTTTACGTAAGCATTTGCAGGATGAAGCGAAACGCCGACTGAATGAGTGGGCGGATCGCAACAAAGACAGCCAGAACGGTAAAGACCTGAAAAAACTGCTCAATAAACTGTAACGCCGGGAGCCCCGGCGTCAGTCAGACCTGATAATCCAGTTCGTCGCCCGTATTCAGGGCGATGATCTGGACCTTCTGCACGCGGTGACTTTCCACCTCCAGCGTTTTTACGACATAGTCGCCTACCTGAACCTCTTCCCCTGGCGTCGGGATCCGCTGCAAATACTCCATCAGTAGCCCGGCGATTGTGTGGTATTCGCGCTTTTCATCCAGCGGCAGCGGGACATATTGCACCAAATCTTCCAGCGGCATATGGCCATTCGCGGTCCAGCTACCGTCACTGTTTTTCTGAATGTCGTGGCGGGCATCGATCTCCTCTACTTCATTCGGCAGATTGCCGGCGATGGTCTCCATCACGTCGCTCAGGGTGACCACACCTTCAACCGAACCGAACTCATCGACCACAAACGCAAAATGGGTGCGGGCACTACGAAACTGTTCCAGCGCCTGCAGCAGTGGCAGGGTTTCCGGGAATACCAGCGGCTGGCGGATCAATACGCGCAGATCCAGCGGCTCACCGCGCAGGGACTGTTGCAGTAAATCAATAATATGTACCACGCCCAGCAAATCACTCTCTTCATTGCCACCGGTCACCACTATGCGCGTATGCTGGTTTTTCTCCAGCAGATCGCGAATCTCCGCTTCCGGGGCGTTCAAATCGATATGTTCAATATCATGACGGGAGGTCATGATACTGCTAACGGTACGCTGATTGAGGTTAAGCACCCGTCCAATCATCCGCCGCTCTTGCGGGTTAAAAAGCTGGCTGCTGTCATGGTCGACCAGCAGTGAAGAGGTTTCAGCATCAAGCTCCGCATCCTCTTTTTTGCCGCTCAGCAGGCGCAAGACGGCTTCTGTCGTACGCTGGCGTAAGGTCTGGTTGGCTGAGAGGAAACGGCGACGGTTGAAGATAGCAAGCTGATTAAGCGCTTCAATCATGACCGAGAAGCCTATCGCGGCATACAGGTAGCCTTTCGGGATATGGAAACCAAAACCTTCGGCGACAAGGCTAAAGCCAATCATCAGCAGGAAGCTCAGACAAAGAATGACAATCGTCGGGTGGCTGTTTACAAAACGCGTCAGCGCTTTGCTGGCAAGCAGCATCAGCGAGATGGCGACAATCACGGCGGCCATCATGACAGCCAGATGATCAACCATCCCGACTGCGGTAATCACTGAGTCGAGAGAGAAAACGGCATCCAGGACGACGATTTGCGCTACCACGGCCCAAAACTTCGCCCCGCGCCGTTGCGTGGGGTTATCGCTGTCCTTACCTTCCAGGCGTTCATTGAGTTCCACGGTGGCCTTAAAGAGCAGAAACAGGCCGCCGAACAGCATAATGAGATCGCGCGCGCTGAAACTGAGGTCGCGGAAGGAAAAAAGAGGATTGGTGAGCGTAACCAGCCAGGAGATAGACGCAAGCAGTAGCAGGCGCATGACCATCGCCAGTAGCAGCCCTGTGACACGGGCACGGTCGCGTTGCGCCGGTGGGAGTTTTTCCGCAAGTATCGCGATAAAAACCAGGTTATCAATGCCGAGCACGAGTTCGATCACAATCAGCGTAATCAGACCGGCCCAGATTGATGGATCGGCAATCCATTCCATCGTATGTGTAACACCTTATCAATTCTAACAATTGTCATTATCTGATCATGGATAAAGCCCATCTAAATTGCAATGCCGGTATGCGATTTATCTTATTTGTGATTGCGGCAGGGAATATATTAAAAATCTATTTCCTTATTAATATTGGGATTATTTGCGCCAGCAAATGAAAAGACCTTTTCGGATATTTCGCATGCGTAAATGCAGGTAAGGATTTTGTCAATATCAATAAAATCCTAAAAACCTAAATATTTGCTCTTAATATTATTCTTAAAAATATGTTTAGGGCGGGATGTTGCCTTGCCTGTAATTCGCTTAGCTGCAACAATTCCTCCAGCATGTTTCAAATATACCTGTGAAGTTATTTTTAATGCAGCTAAACAGCGTAAATCCTTATGACTGCCGTATTTAAGGCATCCAGGAATATTCTCTATCAGGTTCGGGGTACAAAAGGGTGTTTTCAATAACTTACTGTTTAATCAGTGGATTGGTAGCTGAAAGCCAAGGGCGGTAGCCTGCCTGACAGCATGTCAAAAAGTCTGGATTATTCTGTCAATAGCATGTGGTTGAATAAGCGATTTTTAGGATTGATACCAGTTATATTAAGTTCCGATTAACTGCATTCTGCTTCCGTTATGAACAGTCGCTTATTTAAATACACAGGATAATTACTCTGCAAAAGTGATAATTAATCAATGATGAAATCCAAAACGAAATTGATACCATTATTGGTGTCCATGAGCTTGATGAGTGGCTGCACAGTTTTTCCCGGTAGCAATATGTCAACATCGGGAAAAGATGTGATTAAACAACAAGACGCCGATTTTGATTTAGACCGCATGGTGAATGTCTATCCATTGACGCCACGTCTGGTTGAACAATTACGTCCGCGACCGAATGTCGCCCAGCCGAATATGTCGCTGGATCAGGAAATCTCAAACTATCAATATCGCGTTGGCCCAGGGGATGTGCTTAGCGTTACCGTCTGGGACCACCCTGAACTGACCACACCGGCCGGCCAGTACCGCAGTTCAAGCGACACCGGTAACTGGGTACAGCCCGATGGCACCATGTTCTATCCCTATATTGGCAAAGTTCACGTTGTGGGGAAAACCCTTGGCGAAATCCGCAGTGATATTACCAGCCGCTTAGCGACGTACATCGCTGACCCGCAGGTGGACGTTAATATCGCCGCCTTCCGTTCGCAGAAAGCCTATGTCTCCGGGCAGGTCAACAAATCAGGCCAGCAGGCCATCACCAACGTTCCGCTGACGGTTCTGGATGCGATTAACGCCGCGGGCGGACTGACCGATGCCGCCGACTGGCGCAATGTGGTGCTGACGCATAACGGCAAAGAACAACGTATCTCCCTGCAGGCGCTGATGCAGAACGGCGATTTGAGCCAAAACCGTCTGCTCTATCCGGGCGACATCCTTTTCGTACCGCGTAATGACGATCTGAAAGTCTTCGTAATGGGTGAAGTTAAAAAACAGAGCACCCTCAAAATGGACTTCAGCGGTATGACGTTGACCGAAGCGCTGGGTCAGGCCGAAGGCATCGATCTGACGACCTCCAACGCCAGCGGCATCTTCGTTATTCGTCCGCTGAAAGGCGAGAACGGTCGCGGCGGCAAGATTGCCAACATCTATCAGCTTGATATGTCCGATGCGACATCGCTGGTGATGGCGACTGAATTCCGCCTCCAGCCGTATGACGTGGTGTATGTGACGACCGCACCGGTTGCTCGCTGGAACCGTCTCATCAATCAGTTGCTGCCAACCATCAGTGGCGTTCGCTACATGACGGATACGGCGCGCGACATTCACACCTGGTGATAGGCGATGTTTAACAAAATTCTGGTGGTGTGTGTGGGGAACATTTGCCGTTCCCCCACGGCGGAGCGGCTGTTGAAAAAGTATCAGCCCGCATTAACGGTGGAGTCAGCCGGTCTCGGGGCGCTGGTAGGTAAAAGCGCGGATGCGGAAGCAACGCGCGTGGCAGAGAAAAACAATCTGTCCCTTGAAGGGCATTGCGCCCGGCAGATTTCCGGAAAAATGTGCCGTGAT
This sequence comes from Phytobacter sp. SCO41, assembly GCF_003073275.1. Lineage (NCBI taxonomy): Bacteria > Pseudomonadati > Pseudomonadota > Gammaproteobacteria > Enterobacterales > Enterobacteriaceae > Phytobacter > Phytobacter sp. SCO41. Next base: position 1,895,226 of record NZ_CP027225.1, read on the forward strand.
TTCGACCTGATTCTGGTCATGGAAAAACGGCATATCGCCGCACTGTGCGAAATCGCGCCGGAAATGCGCGGCAAAGTGATGCTGTTTGGTCACTGGGACGATGAACGTGAAATTCCCGATCCGTATCGCAAAAGCCGCGACGCCTTTGAGGCTGTTTACACCTTACTTGACCAGTCTGCCCGCCAGTGGGCGCAGGCACTGAACGCTCAGCAGGGATAACAATGACAGAGAAAACACACCATTCCGCCGCGTCGTCGGTGGGAAATGATGAAATCGATGTAGGGCGATTAATCGGTACAGTCGTCGAGGCACGCTTGTGGGTGCTGGGGATCACCGGCTTATTTGCCGCGGCTGCTATCGTTTACTGCCTGTTTGCCACGCCCATCTACAGTGCGGATGCGCTGGTACAGATTGAGCAGAATGCCGGTAATTCGCTGGTGCAGGATATCGGTTCGGCGCTGACAAACAAGCCACCCGCGTCAGAAGCGGAAATTCAGTTGATTCAGTCCAGGCTGGTGCTGGGTAAAACCGTCGATGATTTAAACCTGGATATCGCCGTAACCAAAAACACTTTTCCGGTTTTTGGCGCGGGCTGGGACAGACTGATGGGTCGGCAAAATGACACGGTCAAAGTGACGACATTCACGCTCCCCAAAGGCATGAATGATCAGGTCTTTACCCTCAAGGTGCTGGGGCCGAAACAGTACTCCCTGACCAGCGACGGTGGTTTCAGCGCTCGTGGTGAAGTAGGGCAACCGTTAAGTAAGGACGGTGTGACCATGCTGGTAAGCGCCATTCAGGCGGCGAACGACAGCGAATTCACCGTGACCAAATTCTCGACGCTCGGGATGATCAATAATCTGCAAAACAACCTGAGCGTGACCGAGAACGGCAAAGATACCGGGGTGCTCAGTCTTACCTATATCGGAGAAGATCGCGATCAGATCCGCGATATTCTGAACAGTATTACCCGCAACTACCTGCAACAAAACGTTGAGCGTAAATCCGAAGAGGCGGCTAAGAGCCTGGAGTTCCTCAATAAACAACTGCCGGAAGTACGCGCCAAACTGGACGTGGCCGAAAACAAACTCAACACCTATCGTCAGCAGCAAGACTCTGTCGACCTGCCGCTGGAAGCGAAATCGGTGCTCGACTCGATGGTTAACATCGATGCGCAGCTTAATGAACTGACCTTTAAAGAGGCGGAGATTTCCAAGCTGTACACCAAAGCGCACCCGGCTTACCGCACATTGCTGGAAAAACGCAAAGCGCTGGAAGATGAAAAGGCCAAACTCAACACCCGCGTGACGGCAATGCCAAAAACGCAGCAGGAGATTGTCCGTCTGACGCGTGATGTGGAATCCGGCCAGCAGGTTTATATGCAGTTGCTGAATAAACAGCAAGAGCTGCGTATTACCGAGGCCAGTACTGTAGGGGATGTGCGCATTGTCGATGCCGCCATTACTCAACCTGGCGTACTGAAACCGAAAAAAGCGCTGATCATTCTTGGCAGTATCATCCTTGGGTTGATTCTCTCCGTTGTGGTGATTCTGCTGCGTTCACTCTTTAATCGTGGTATCGAAAGCCCGCAGGCGCTGGAAGAGCAGGGGATCAGTGTTTACGCCAGCATCCCACTGTCGGAGTGGCAAAAAGCGCGCGATACGGTCAAAACCGTCAAGGGCAACAAGCGTTACAAACAGCGCCAGTTGCTGGCGGTGGGTAACCCGGCGGATCTGGCGATTGAAGCGGTACGCAGCCTGCGCACCAGCCTCCATTTCGCCATGATGCAGGCGCCCAATAACGTCCTGATGATGACCGGGGTCAGCCCGTCGATTGGTAAAACGTTTGTCTGCGCCAACCTGGCGGCGGTCATTAGCCAGACCAACAAACGTGTGCTGATGATCGACTGTGATATGCGCAAAGGCTATACCCATGAACTGCTCGGTACCGATAACGTTAACGGTCTGTCGGACATTCTGGTGGGCAAGGGCAATATTGAAAGCTGCGCCAAAAAGACCTCCATCGCCAACTTTGACCTGGTTCCGCGTGGGCAGATCCCGCCAAACCCGTCCGAACTCTTGATGAGCGAACGTTTCACGCAGTTGCTCGACTGGGCGAGTAAACATTATGACCTGGTGCTGATTGATACACCGCCAATCCTTGCGGTGACCGATGCCGCGATTGTGGGTCGCCATGCGGGCACCACGCTGATGGTCGCACGTTACGCGGTGAACACGGTGAAAGAGGTCCAGACCAGCCTGAGCCGCTTTGAGCAAAACGGTATTCAGGTCAAAGGCGTCATCCTGAACTCCATTTTCCGCCGCGCTACTGGCTATCAGGATTACGGCTATTACGAATACGAATACAAGTCTGATAGCAAATAATATTTTCCCCTCACCCTAAACCTCTCCCTTGAGGGAGAGGGCCGGGGTGAAGGGAATATTGATCAATCGGGGAAGAAAATGACCACAGAACGTCCGTTAATCTCGATTTATATGCCAACGTGGAACCGCCAACAATTGGCGATCCGCGCCATCAAATCGGTGCTGCGTCAGGATTACACCCACTGGGAAATGATCATTGTTGACGACTGCTCGACGGCCTTTGAGCAACTCCAGAGTTATGTGGCCGAACTGAATGATCCACGCGTGACCTATACCCGTAACGCATTTAATTCCGGCGCCTGTGCGGTACGCAACCAGGCGATCATGCAGGCGACAGGCCAGTTTATTACTGGCATTGATGATGATGATGAATGGACGCCGGACCGCCTGTCGGTCTTTCTGGAACATAAACACCATCTGGCAACGCGGGCTTTTCTCTATGCCAATGACTATGTCTGCCAGGGCGAAGTCTATTCACAACCGACCAGTTTACCGCTTTACCCAAAATCGCCGTTTTCCCGCAAGCTGTTCTACAAGCGCAACATTGTGGGCAACCAGGTGTTTAGCTGGTCATGGCGCTTCAAAGAGTGTCTGTTCGATACAAAACTGAAAGCGGCACAGGACTACGACATCTTTTTACGCATGGTAGAGCAGTACGGCGAACCGTGGAAAATCGAAAAAGCGACGCAAATTCTGCACATCAATCACGGTGAAATGCAGATTACTTCGTCGCCGAAAAAATTCTCCGGCTACTTCCATTTCTACCGGAAACACAAAGCCAAGTTTGACCGCGCCAGCAAGAAATATCAGCTCTTCACGCTGTACCAGATCCGCAACAAGCGTATGAACTGGCGCACGCTGCTGACTCTTTTCTCCGTGCGTAATGGCAAGCGTCTGGCTGATGGTCTGCGAGGGAAATAATGCGACTGGAAGATTTTCGCGCTAATCAATGGAGTTTGCGCCCGTGCTGCATGGTCGCGGCCTATCGCGTCGCCCATTTTTGCTCGGTATGGCGTAAGAAAAATGTGCTCAACAACCTGTGGGCTGCCCCCGTGCTGTTGATTTACCGCTTTATGACGGAATGCCTGTTTGGCTATGAGATCCAGGCGGCTGCCACGATTGGCCGTCGTTTCACTATTCACCATGGTTATGCCGTCGTGATCAATAAGCACGTGGTCGCGGGTGATGATTTCACCATTCGCCATGGCGTGACCATCGGCAATCGTGGCGCAGACAATCTGGCCTGTCCGGTCATCGGCAACAACGTTGAACTCGGGGCCAATGTCGTCCTGCTGGGTGATATCACCATTGGCAATAACGTCGTGGTTGGCGCAGGCAGCGTCGTGCTCGACAGCGTGCCGGATAATGCGCTGGTGGTGGGTGAAAAAGCGCGGGTGAAGACAATAAAATGAACATATTACAATTTAACGTTCGCCTCGCCGAAGGCGGCGCGGCGGGTGTCGCGCTGGATTTACACCAGCGGGCATTGCAGCAAGGCATGCAATCGCGGTTCGTCTATGGTTACGGTAAAGGCGGCAAGAAAAGTGTCAGCCATGACCAGTATCCCAACGTGTTTAAACAGACCCCACGTCTGACATCGATAGCAAACCTGGCGCTGTTTCGCCTGTTTAACCGCGATGTATTTGGCAATCTTAACAATCTCTATCGCAGCGTCAGCCGCACCAAAGGCCCGGTGGTGCTGCACTTTCACGTGATGCACAGCTACTGGCTGAACCTGAATGAAGTGGTGGCATTCTGCCAGAAACTGAAAGCGCATAAGCCTGACGTGACCTTTGTCTGGACGCTGCACGATCACTGGAGTGTCACCGGGCGCTGTGCCTTCACCGATGGCTGTGAAGGCTGGAAACAGGGATGCAAAAAATGCCCGACGCTGGCGAACTATCCACCGGTAAAAGTGGATCGCGCGCATCAACTGGTGGGTGAGAAGCGCCGTTTATTTAACGAGATGATGGCCCTCGGCTGCCAGTTTATTTCCCCCAGCCAGCACGTGGCGGAGGCATTCAACAGTCTGTACGGTGCGGGGCGTTGCCGCATTATCAATAATGGAATTGATGTGGCGACCGAAGCCATTCTGGCGGAGTTATCTCCGGTTACTGTCACCCAGGGGCGCCCGAAAATCGCCGTGGTGGCGCACGACCTGCGCTATGACGGCAAGACCAATCAACAACTTGTCCGTGACGTGATGGCGCTGGGTGAACAGGTTGAGCTGCATACCTTTGGCAAGTTTTCTCCCTTTGAGGGACCGAACGTGGTGAACCACGGCTTTCTGACGGATAAACGTCAGTTAATGAGCGAACTCAACCAGATGGATGCGCTGCTCTTTACCTCGCGTGTGGATAACTACCCGCTCATTTTGTGTGAAGCGCTCTCCATTGGTGTGCCGGTGATTGCCACGCACAGCGATGCAGCGCGTGAGGTTCTGGAGAAGTCCGGCGGCAAGACCTTTAGCGACGCGGAGGTCGTGCCGCTGGTGCAACGTCACAAAGCCGACATCGCGCAGGCCGTATTCGGCACATCGCTGGACGCGTTTCGGGCGCGTAGTCGCCGTGCTTACAGTGGGCAACAGATGCTGGAGGAATATGTCTCATTCTATCAGGGTCTGTAGTTATCTCCTGCTGCCGCTGATTTACCTGCTGGTTAACGTGAAGATTTTCCAGCTTGGCGAAAGCTTTCCGATAACCATTGTGACGTTCTTACCGCTGTTACTGCTGCTCTATGTGGATAAACTCAACCTGAAAAAGTTGATGATTGCCCTGGGCACCGGTGCGGGATTAACACTGTTTAACTACATTTTTGGTCAGTCGCTTAACGCCAGTAAGTATGTCACCTCAACGATGCTGTTTGTTTATATCGTGATCATCATCGGCATGGTGTGGAGCATTCGGTTCAAAACTGTTTCGCCGCATAACTACCGCAAAATACTCCGCTTCTTCTACGTGGTGGTTGCGTTGGTCGTGATGCTGGCAGCGGCGGAAATGGCGCAAATTATTCTCTCCGGCGGCAGCAGCCTGATGGAGATAATTTCGAAATATCTGATTTACAGTAACAGCTACGTACTGAATTTTATCAAATTTGGCGGTAAGCGAACCACGGCACTCTATTTCGAACCGGCATTCTTCGCTCTGGCATTAATCTCAATTTGGCTCAGCATCAAACAGTTTGGTATCAAAACGCCGAAGACAGATGCTATGATTCTGACAGGGATAGTTCTTTCGGGATCGTTTTCAGGGGTAATGACATTTATCCTTTTTTATCTACTGGAATGGGCATTTCAGTATTTAAACAAGGAAGCGATACGCAAGAAATTACCGTTGGCCATTATTTCACTGGCGGTATTTGTTGTCGGGGTGGTGTTCGCCTTTCCTTATATTGCGGAACGTCTCGGTGATTTAGGAACAGAAGGCTCCTCCTCTTATTATCGCATTATCGGACCGCTGGCGATGGTGGGATATTCCCTGGCCAACATTGATGGTGTGGTAAGATTCGGCTCACTTTACGAATATGTCGCATCATTCGGAATCTTTAACGGTGCAGATGTCGGTAAAACCATAGACAATGGCTTGTATCTGTTAATTATCTATTTTTCATGGTTTGCCGTATTACTGACCGGTTGGTATTTGTTCAAAGTAGCAAGAATGACTGTCAATGCGTTTGGTAATAATCAGAATTTTCGTGTTCAGCTTTATCTGTTCGCTCCGATATCGTGGTTTTTTACGGGGTCGATTTTCAGTCCTGAATACGCATTTTTAATTGTTTGCCCGTTTATTTTCCGCAAGGCGTTAAATATTTCGAGCATATGACGAGGTGGGTCACATGTTACTAAGCGTTATTACCGTTGCGTTTCGTAATTATGAAGGCGTGAAGAAAACCTGGGAATCACTGGCCCATCTGGCACAGGCGCAGGATATCGCATTTGAGTGGATTGTTGTGGATGGCGGCTCTGCCGACGGTACCGCAGAGTTTCTGAAAAACCTTAACGGCCAGTACCACTTACGTTACGTCAGCGAGAAAGATAATGGCATCTATGATGCGATGAATAAAGGCATCAGCATGGCCAATGGCCGCTTCGCGCTGTTCCTCAACTCAGGTGATATTCTGCATCCGGAAAGCGTCGATGTTATCCGCCAGTTGGCAGAAAAACGTGACAATGCCATGTACATTGGTGATGCATTATTAGATTTCGGCGATGGCACAAAAATACGCCGTAGCGCGAAACGCGGTTGGTATATTTACCATAGCTTACCCGCCAGCCATCAGGCCATATTCTTCCCGATGAGTGGTCTGAAAACCTATCCCTACGATTTACAATATAAAGTCTCTTCCGATTACGCGCTGGCAGCCAGAATGTTTAAGGCAGGCTTTCGCTTTAAACGCCTGCACGGTCTGGTATCCGAATTTTCAATGGGTGGCGTCTCTACGTCGAATAACCTTGAATTATGTCGGGATGCTCGCAACGTCCAACGAAAAATATTACACGTACCGGGCTTCTGGGCGGAATTGTCGTACCTGTTACGTCTGCGTACGACTGGCAAAGCGAAAGCCTTATATAACAAAGCATAATGTGAATGCCCTGAATAATTTGAATCGCGGGAAAACGGAAAGTCAGAGAATTCCGATGAGCTTACGTGTGTAAGTGATTCGGATGAACGCATGCAGTTAACGCACCGGCGGTTTGAAGAATAACGGGTACACGTATAAGGAAACACGATGCAAGACTTACAAGGATTCTCCGTGCCGAAAGGCTTCCGGGGCGGGAATGCTATTAAGGTTCAATTGTGGTGGGCGGTGCAGTCAACATTATTTGCCTGGTCGCCACAAATTATGTATCGCTGGCGTGCCTTTCTGTTGCGTTTATTCGGTGCAAAAATCGGAAAAAACGTAGTGATTCGTCCGTCGGTGAAAATAACTTATCCATGGAAATTAACGCTGGGTGATTATAGCTGGGTTGGCGATGACGCTGTGTTATATACCCTGGGCGATATCTCAATTGGCGCTAATTCTGTGATTTCGCAGAAATGTTATTTGTGTACCGGCAGTCACGATTTTATGAGCGCGCATTTTGATATTACCGCGTCGCCCATCGTGATTGGCGATAAATGCTGGCTGGCAACGGATGTCTTTGTTGCCCCCGGCGTGCGTATTGGTGACGGAACGGTTGTCGGTGCGCGCAGCAGTGTTTTTAAGACGCTTCCGGCAAACACAATTTGCCGTGGCAACCCCGCAGTGGTAACGCGCGAACGCGTAAAAACTGAATAACTTCTGATAAGTAATAGAGGAATAAAATATGTCTAAAGTCGCTCTCATCACCGGCGTTACCGGGCAAGATGGCTCTTATCTGGCAGAACTGCTTCTGGAAAAGGGTTATGAAGTTCATGGCATTAAGCGTCGTGCCTCTTCATTCAACACTGAGCGTGTGGACCATATTTATCAGGATCCGCACACCAGTAACCCGAAATTCCACCTTCACTATGGTGATCTGACGGATACCTCTAACCTGACCCGTATTCTGCAGGAAGTGCAGCCGGATGAGGTCTATAACCTTGGGGCGATGAGCCACGTAGCGGTCTCCTTTGAATCGCCGGAATATACCGCAGATGTGGATGCGATGGGGACATTGCGTCTGCTGGAAGCCATTCGCTTCCTGGGCCTTGAAAAGAAAACACGCTTCTACCAGGCCTCTACCTCTGAGCTGTATGGCCTGGTCCAGGAGATCCCGCAGAAAGAGACCACGCCGTTCTACCCACGCTCTCCGTATGCGGTGGCAAAACTGTACGCCTACTGGATCACCGTTAACTACCGTGAATCCTATGGCATGTACGCCTGCAACGGCATTCTGTTTAACCACGAGTCTCCGCGCCGTGGTGAGACCTTCGTCACCCGCAAAATTACCCGCGCGATTGCCAACATCGCCCAGGGCCTCGAATCTTGCCTGTACCTTGGCAACATGGACTCCCTGCGTGACTGGGGTCATGCGAAAGATTACGTGAAAATGCAGTGGATGATGCTGCAACAGGACCATCCGGAAGACTTCGTTATCGCCACCGGCGTGCAGTATTCCGTACGTCAGTTTGTGGAAATGGCGGCGGCGCAACTGGGTATCAAACTGCGCTTCGAAGGTAAAGGCGTGGAAGAGAAGGGGATTGTGGTTTCCGTCACCGGTCATGACGCGCCAGGCGTGAAACCGGGTGATGTGATTGTTGCCGTTGACCCACGTTACTTCCGTCCGGCGGAAGTGGAAACTCTGCTCGGCGACCCGACCAAAGCGCACGAAAAACTGGGCTGGAAACCGGAAACCACGCTGCAGGAGATGGTCTCTGAGATGGTTGCCAAAGATCTTGAAGCGGCGAAAAAACATTCGCTGTTAAAAGCTCACGGTTACGAGGTTGCCATCGCGCTGGAGTCCTGAGAATGACGAAACAACGTATCTTTGTCGCGGGTCACCGCGGCATGGTCGGATCGGCCATTGTAAGACTGCTGTCGCAGCGCGAAGACGTGGAGCTGGTGCTGCGTAGCCGTGACGAACTGAACCTGCTGGATTCTGCACAGGTGCAGGCGTTCTTTGCCAGCGAACGTATCGACCAGGTCTACCTGGCGGCGGCGAAAGTGGGTGGTATTGTCGCCAATAACACCTACCCGGCAGATTTTATCTACGAGAACATGATGATGGAGTGCAACATCATTCACGCGGCGCATTCGCATGACGTGAACAGGCTGTTGTTCCTCGGTTCATCCTGTATTTACCCGAAGCTTGCGCACCAACCGATGGCTGAAAGTGAGCTGTTGCAGGGGACGCTGGAGGCGACGAACGAACCGTATGCGATTGCCAAAATTGCCGGTATCAAACTGTGCGAGTCCTACAACCGCCAGTACAACCGCGATTATCGCTCGGTGATGCCGACCAACCTGTACGGGCCGAATGACAACTTCCACCCAAGCAACTCCCACGTGATCCCGGCGTTGCTCCGTCGCTTCCATGAAGCCATGCTCAGCAACGCGCCTGACGTGGTGGTATGGGGCAGCGGCACGCCGATGCGTGAGTTCCTGCATGTGGACGACATGGCGGCGGCCAGCATTCATGTGATGGAGCTGGACCGGGAAGTGTGGCAGGAGAATACCGAACCGATGCTGTCGCACATTAATGTCGGCACCGGTGTGGACTGCACGATCCGTGAGCTGGCGCAAACGCTCGCCCAGGTCGTGGGCTACAAAGGCCGGGTGGTCTTTGATGCCACCAAGCCGGACGGTACGCCACGCAAACTGCTGGATGTGTCCCGCCTGCACGCGCTTGGCTGGTATCACGAGATCTCGCTGGAGCAGGGGCTGGCAAGCACCTACCAGTGGTTCCTCGAAAATCAGCAACGGTTCAGGGGGTAAGCATGTTTTTACGTCCGGAAGATTTTGCCACGGTCGTGCGTTCGACTCCGCTTATCTCCATCGATCTTATCGTGGAGAACGAAAGCGGCGAGTTTTTGCTCGGCAAGCGTACGAATCGTCCGGCGCAGGGTTACTGGTTTGTGCCGGGTGGACGGGTGCAAAAAGATGAACCTCTGGCGAGCGCGTTTGAACGTTTGACGCTGGCTGAACTGGGCGTACTCCTGCCGATGTCGGCAGGAGAGTTTTATGGCGTCTGGCAGCACTTCTATGACGACAACTTCTCCGGCAGCGATTTTTCTACCCACTACATTGTGCTCGGCTTTCGCTTACGGGTCGATGCCTCCACGCTGGCCCTGCCGACAGAACAGCACGATGACTATCGCTGGCTGACGCCTGATGTGCTGATTGCTGACCCGCTGGTACATGACAATAGCCGCGCCTACTTCAAGGAAGCGCGGGGAGTACCGGGCTTATGAAAATTCTTGTTTACGGCATCAACTATGCGCCGGAGTTAACCGGTATCGGTAAATACACCGGCGAGATGGTTGAATGGATGGCCCGGCAGGGGCATGACGTGCGTGTCATCACCGCTCCGCCTTACTACCCGGAATGGCAGGTGGGTAAGGCGTATTCCGCCTGGCGTTATCGCCGGGAAAGCGGTGCCGCGACCGTCTGGCGCTGTCCTCTGTATGTGCCGAAACAGCCTTCGACATTGAAACGCCTGATTCACCTGACCAGCTTCGCCGTGAGCAGCTTTTTCCCGCTGATGGCACAGCGTCGCTGGAAGCCGGATCGCATCATCGGCGTGGTACCAACACTGTTTTGCACACCGGGTATGCGCCTGCTGGCAAAACTCACCGGTGCGCGCACGCTGCTGCACATCCAGGATTATGAAGTTGACGCCATGCTTGGTTTAGGGATGGCCGGGAAAGGCAAAACCGGCAAAGTGGCGAAACTGGCCGCCGCGTTTGAGCGCAGCGGCCTGCACAACGTTGACAATGTGTCCACCATCTCCCGCTCAATGATGAACAAAGCACGGGAAAAAGGGGTGGAGCCAGGGCGGATAATCTTCTTCCCGAACTGGTCAGAAGTGGCCCGCTTTCGCGACGTTGACGCGCAGGACGTTGCCCAACTGAGACAAGCGCTGGGATTGCCGGAAGATAAAAAAATTATTCTTTACTCCGGCAACATTGGTGAAAAGCAGGGGCTGGAAAATGTGATTGCGGCGGCGGCTAACCTTCGCGAGCAACCGTGGTTGTTTGTGATTGTGGGTCAGGGTGGCGGCAAAGTGAGACTGGAAAAACAGGCCCTGCAACAGGGGCTGGATAACGTGAAATTCTTTCCGTTGCAGTCTTACGAGGCGTTGCCTGCGCTGCTCAAGATGGCCGATTGCCATCTGGTGATTCAAAAACGTGGCGCGGCGGATGCCGTGCTGCCATCGAAACTGACCAATATCCTCGCCGTGGGCGGCAATGCCGTTATCACCGCCGAGGCGTCCACCGAATTGGGCCAACTGTGTCTGGCATCGCCGGGCATTGCCGTGTGCGTAGAGCCTGAATCCGTACCGGCGTTAACGGCGGGCATCGAACAGGCACTCTTGATGCCCAAAACCAACGCGGTGGCACGTGAATATGCCGAACGCACGCTCGAGAAAGAGAGCGTGTTAACCCAGTTTATGACTGATATCTCCCGACGCGATCCGGCGGTCAGTGCAGGGCAGGCCGCCCATGCGCAAGACGAACGTCTGAATTACGAAGGGAATGGGGATAAATCATGAGTCAAACACAACTGTATCCGGTAGTGATGGCCGGAGGCTCCGGCAGCCGCCTGTGGCCACTGTCCCGTGTCCTGTATCCAAAACAATTTCTCTGCCTGAAAGGCGATTTGACCATGCTGCAGACCACCGTCTGCCGTCTGGACGGGGTGGAGTGTGAAAGTCCGGTTGTTATCTGTAATGAACAACACCGCTTTATCGTTGCCGAGCAGTTGCGCCAGCTCAACAAGCTGACGGAAAACATCATCCTTGAACCGGCGGGGCGTAACACCGCACCGGCGATTGCGCTGGCCGCAATGGCGATCAAACGCCATAACCCGACCTCTGACCCGCTGATGCTGGTGCTGGCAGCGGATCATGTGATTCAGGATGAAGAGGCGTTCCGCACGTCGGTGCGCCAGGCGCTGGCCTATGCCGAAAGCGGCAAACTGGTGACCTTTGGCATCGTACCGGACCTGCCGGAAACCGGTTATGGCTACATTCGTCGTGGCGAAGTGACCCCAGGTAAAGGTGAAGGTCTGGCCTTCGACGTGGCGCAGTTTGTGGAAAAACCGAACCTCGATGCGGCGCAGGGTTATGTGGCGAGCGGTGAATATTACTGGAACAGCGGCATGTTCCTGTTCAGCGCCGGGCGCTATCTGGAAGAGCTGAAAAAATATCGTCCCGATATTTACGAGGCCTGCGAACGCGCAATGAATGTAACGGACCCGGACCTGGACTTTATCCGTGTTGATGAAGCCGCGTTCCTGGCCTGCCCGGAAGAGTCTATCGACTACGCGGTAATGGAAAAAACCGCCGATGCGGTGGTGGTACCGATGGATGCCGGCTGGAGCGATGTGGGTTCCTGGTCCTCGTTGTGGGAAATCAGCGCCCATACGCCCGAGGGAAACGTCCATCACGGCGACGTCATCAGTCATGACACGGAGAACAGCTTCGTCTATGCCGAGTCCGGTCTGGTCACCACCGTCGGCGTGAAAGATCTGGTGGTGGTGCAGACCAAGGATGCCGTGCTGATTGCGGACCGTAACCATGTGCAGGATGTGAAGAAAGTGGTCGAGCAGATCAAAGCGGATGGCCGCCATGAGCACCACATTCACCGCGAAGTCTACCGTCCCTGGGGGAAATATGACTCCATTGATGCGGGCGATCGCTATCAGGTGAAGCGCATCACCGTGAAACCTGGCGAAGGGCTTTCGGTCCAGATGCATCATCATCGGGCTGAACACTGGGTCGTGGTGGCCGGTACGGCGAAAGTCACCATTAATGACGAGATTAAACTGCTCGGTGAGAACGAGTCGGTCTACATTCCGCTCGGCGCACGTCACTGTCTTGAGAACCCAGGGAAAATACCGCTCGATTTAATTGAAGTACGGTCCGGTTCATATCTTGAAGAGGACGATATTGTGCGGTTTGAAGATCGCTACGGGCGCATCTGACGCTGTCCGACACCTTTCGCGCAGCCGCTGATTTGCCGCAACGCGACGTCGGATAGATATAACGATTGAATTCTTTTTGATTATTTCTCCACACCGGAGAGGGCTAACTGTTGCCTGAAAACGAGGTAATGATGGAAAAATTAACCTGTTTTAAAGCCTACGATATTCGCGGCAAGCTGGATGAAGAGCTGAATGAAGACATTGCCTGGCGGATTGGCCGGGCCTATGGCGAGTATTTAAAACCGCAAACCATCGTGCTGGGCGGTGATGTCCGTTTAACGAGCGAAACATTAAAGCTGGCGCTGGCCAAAGGGCTACAAGACGCGGGTGTGGATGTTCTGGATATCGGCCTTTCGGGCACCGAAGAGATCTATTTTGCCACCTTCCATCTGGGCGTAGATGGTGGGATTGAAGTGACGGCCAGCCATAACCCGATGGACTACAACGGCATGAAGCTGGTCCGTAAAGGTGCCCGTCCAATCAGCGGTGATACGGGGCTGCGCGATGTTCAGCGCCTGGCAGAAGCGAATGACTTCCCGCCAGTGAATGCGCAAAAACGCGGCAGCTATCGACAAATCAACCTGCGTGACGCCTATATTGATCACCTGCTCAGCTATGTCGACCTGGCGAATTTCAAACCGTTAAAACTGGTGATCAATTCCGGTAACGGGGCGGCAGGGCCGGTCATTGATGCCCTGGAACAGCGCTTTAAGGCGAACAATGTTCCCGTCACCTTTATCAAGGTGCACAACACCCCCGATGGCAACTTCCCGAACGGTATCCCGAACCCACTGCTGCCGGAATGCCGTGACGATACCCGCAACGCGGTTATTGAACATCATGCGGATTTAGGTATCGCGTTCGACGGCGATTTTGACCGCTGCTTCTTCTTTGACGGTAACGGCCAGTTTATCGAGGGCTATTACATCGTCGGTCTGCTGGCGCAGGCATTCCTGGAGAAAAACCCCGGCGCGAAGATCATCCACGACCCGCGCCTTTCCTGGAACACGGTGGACGTTGTCACAGCGGCAGGCGGTAAGCCGGTGATGTCGAAAACCGGGCATGCGTTTATTAAAGAGCGGATGCGTGAAGAGGATGCGATCTACGGCGGTGAGATGAGCGCGCATCACTATTTCCGTGATTTTGCCTATTGCGATAGCGGCATGATCCCATGGCTTTTGGTGACGGAGCTGCTGTGTCTCAAGGGCAAAACGCTGGAAGCGCTGGTACGCGATCGCATGGCGGCTTTCCCGGCCAGTGGCGAGATCAACTTAAAGCTGGACCAGGCCGCGCCGGCAATCGCCCGCGTCGAAGCACATTTTACCGGTTCTGCGCTTAGCGTTGACCGAACCGATGGCATCAGCATGTCCTTCCCGGACTGGCGCTTTAATTTGCGCTCGTCCAATACCGAGCCGGTTGTGCGTCTGAACGTGGAATCGCGCAGCGACACCGCGCTGATGGAGGCGCGAACACAGGACATTCTGGCGTTGTTGAAACAGTAATCCCTGTTTTCCCCTCACTCTAACCCTTTTCTGCGAGAGGAGAGGGCTGGGGTGGGGGGAAACAAATGAATAGGTACAACGATGACAAATCTAAAAAAGCGCGACCGGGCCAAAACGAATGCATCGTTAATCTCAATCGTGCAGCGATTCTCAGACATCACCATCATGTTCGGTGGGCTGTACATTGTCTGTAGGTTCAATACGTTGCCATTCTTTTATCAGCACCTGCTGATGGCCCTCATTACCCTCGTGGTGTTCCAGATGATTGGCGGCATGACTGATTTTTATCGTTCATGGCGTGGTGTGCGGTTTATGACCGAGCTGGTTTTATTGCTGCAAAACTGGACCCTCAGTTTTGTCTTTAGCGCCGGTCTGGTGGCTTTTCGCAGCGAACTTAACAATACCTTTGCCCTCTATTTTGCCTGGTATTTGCTCAGCAGTTCAGGGCTGATTATCTGCCGTGGCGTGATCCGTTTTGCCGCCGGTTGGCTGCGTAATCATGGCTATAACACCCGTCGCGTTGCGGTGGCGGGCGACCTTCCCGCCGGGCAGGAACTGCTGGAGAGTTTTCGTAATGAACCCTGGCTGGGTTTTGAAGTGGTCGGTGTCTATCACGACGCGAAACCGGGTGGCGTGAGCAGTGACTGGGTGGGCAATTATGACCAACTGCTTGATGACGCTCGCGCCGGGAAAATCCACAACGTCTACATCGCCATGTCAATGAACGACGCTCAGTGCATCAAACATCTGGTGCGGCAACTGGCAGACACCACCTGCTCGGTGATCCTGATACCCGATGTTTTCACCTTCAACATTCTGCATTCGCGGATTGAAGAGGTGAATGGCGTGCCGGTGGTGCCGCTGTATGACACGCCGCTTTCGGGCGTCAACCGCATTCTCAAACGCCTTGAAGACATTGTGCTGGCGTCGCTCATCCTGATGCTGATCTCACCGGTTCTGTTGGGGATCTCGCTGGCGGTGAAATTGACCTCCCCGGGCCCGGTTATCTTCCGCCAGACCCGTTACGGTATGGACGGTAAGCCCATCAAAGTGTGGAAATTCCGCTCCATGAAAGTTATGGAGAACGACAAAGTCGTAACCCAGGCCACGCAAAACGATCCGCGCGTGACCAAAGTTGGCAGCTTCCTGCGCCGGACGTCACTGGATGAGCTACCGCAGTTTATCAATGTGCTGACGGGCGGGATGTCTATCGTCGGTCCACGCCCTCATGCGGTGGCGCATAACGAGCAGTACCGTCAGCTCATTGAAGGCTACATGCTGCGTCATAAAGTGAAACCGGGTATTACCGGCTGGGCGCAGATCAATGGCTGGCGCGGCGAGACGGATACGCTGGAAAAAATGGAAAAACGCGTTGAGTTCGACCTTGAGTACATCCGTGAATGGAGTCTTTGGTTCGATATCAAAATCGTTTTTCTGACCATCTTTAAAGGGTTTGTGAATAAAGCGGCGTATTAGGAACTTGTCCCATAAGGCTATTTTGCTGGCCATTTTGAACCAGGGCAGTGCTCAAAATCCTCACGTACTTCGTGTACGTTCCGGTTTTTCCGCGCTGTCCGTGTTCAAACTGCCTGCGCCAATAACGCCTTATGGGCCATGTTCAAAGGAAAAATAATCATGAGCTTACGTGAAAAAACCATCAGCGGGGCGAAATGGTCGGCCATGGCAACGTTGACCATTATCGGGCTTGGGCTGGTACAGATGACCGTACTGGCGCGCATTATCGATAACCACCAGTTTGGCCTGCTCACTGTCTCGCTGGTGATTATCGCGCTCGCCGATACGCTATCGGATTTTGGTATTGCCAACTCCATCATCCAGCGTAAGGAGATAAGTCATCTCGAACTCACCACCCTGTACTGGCTGAATGTCGGGCTGGGGCTGGTGGTCTGTGTGGCTATCTTTTTACTCAGCGATCTGATTGCCGGGTTGCTGCATAACCCGGATCTGGCGCCGCTGATAAAAACTCTGTCGCTGGCCTTTGTGCTGATTCCGCATGGTCAGCAGTTCCGGGCGCTGATGCAAAAGGAGCTGGAGTTTAACAAGATCGGCAGCATAGAAACCGTCTCGGTGCTGGCTGGTTTTACCTTTACGGTGGTCAGCGCCTTTTTCTGGCCGCTGGCAATGACCGCCATCCTCGGCTATCTGGTTAACAGCGCCGTGCGTACGCTGCTCTTCGGCTGGTTTGGCCGCAAGATTTACCGTCCTGGTCTGCATTTTTCGCTGCGTTCGGTCAGTTCTAACCTCAAGTTTGGCGCGTGGCTTACGGCGGACAGCGTCATTAACTACCTGAACACCAATCTCTCTACGCTGGTACTGGCGCGCATCCTTGGGGCCAGCGTCGCGGGCGGTTACAACCTGGCCTATAACGTGGCCGTCGTTCCACCAATGAAACTCAACCCCATCATTACGCGCGTCCTGTTCCCGGCTTTCGCCAAAATTCAGGATGACACGGAAAAGCTGCGGCTTAATTTTTACAAGCTGTTGTCGGTGGTGGGGATCATTAACTTTCCGATCCTGCTTGGGCTGCTGGTGGTGTCGAATAATTTCGTGCCGCTGGTGTTCGGCGAGAAGTGGAGCAGCATCATTCCTGTCCTGCAATTGTTATGCATTGTGGGGCTGCTGCGTGCGGTCGGCAATCCGATTGGGTCGTTGTTAATGGCCAAAGCCCGCGTGGATATCAGCTTTAAATTCAATGTCTTCAAAACCTTTTTGTTTATTCCCGCCATCATTATTGGCGGCCACCTGGCAGGCGCCATTGGCGTCACGCTGGGCTTTCTGCTGGTGCAGATTATTAACACCGTCCTGAGCTATTTCGTGATGATCAAACCTGTTCTGGGATCCAGCTATCGCCAGTACATCCTGAGTCTGTGGCTGCCGTTCTACCTGTCGCTGCCAACGCTGGTGGTGAGTTATGGGCTGGGGCTGTCACTCGCCGGGCGTCTGCCTGTGTCGGCATTGCTTGCCGTTCAGGTGATGGCGGGCGCGCTGGCATTCGCGGCGATGATTGTGCTGTCACGTAATGCGCTGGTGGTGGAGATGAAGCGCCAGTTTTGCCGCAACGAAAAAATGAAAACGCTATTGCGTGCCGGTTGATATTCATTTTCCTCCTCACCCCGGTTCTCTTCGCGAACGGAGAGAGTTGGGGGGAGGGGAATTTTTTAAGAGGTCATTATGAAATTATTAATTCTTGGCAATCACACCTGCGGCAACCGTGGCGACAGCGCCATTTTGCGCGGGTTGCTGGATGCGATTGCACGCATCGAACCACAAGCGGAAGTGGACGTAATGAGCCGCTACCCGGTGAGTTCTTCCTGGCTGTTGAACCGCCCGGTCATGGGTGATCCACTCTACAGCCAGATGAAAGCGCACAATACTGCCGCCGGGTTAATGGGGCGGGTGAAAAAGGTCCTGCGCCGTCGCTACCAGCACCAGGTACTGCTTTCTCGGGTGACCGATAGCGGCAAGTTGCGCAACATCGCTATTGCCCAGGGTTTTACCGATTTCGTCCGCCTGCTTGCAGGTTATGACGCGATTATCCAGGTGGGTGGCTCCTTTTTTGTCGATCTTTACGGCGTTCCGCAGTTCGAACATGCCCTCTGTACGTTTATGGCTAAAAAGCCGTTGTATATGATTGGCCACAGCGTCGGGCCGTTCCAGGATCCGCAGTTTAATCAACTGGCAAATTATGTCTTTGGTCATTGCGACGCGTTGATCCTACGTGAGAGCGTCAGTCTGAATTTAATGAAGCAGAGTGAAATCACGACCGAGAAAGTGGAGCAGGGCGTTGATACCGCCTGGCTGGTTGAAGATGATGCGGCGTTTATCCCCAGCTACGCCGTCCGTCACTGGCTGGATGTGGCCGCAAAACAGAAAACCGTCGCTATTACGCTACGTGAACTCGCGCCGTTTGATAAGCGACTGGGTACGACCCAGCAAGCCTATGAAAAGGCCTTTGCCGACGTGGTGAACCGCATTCTGGATGCAGGCTGGCAGGTGATCGCGCTCTCGACCTGTACCGGTATCGACAGTTACAACAAAGATGACCGGATGGTGGCGCTCAATCTGCGTCAGCATATTAGCGACCCGTCCCGCTACCACGTGGTCATGGATGAACTTAACGACCTCGAAATGGGTAAAATCCTCGCCGCCTGTGACCTGACGGTGGGGACACGCCTGCACTCCGCCATCATCTCGATGAACTTCGGTACGCCGGCTATCGCCATTAACTACGAACACAAATCAGCCGGGATTATGCAGCAGCTCGGTATGCCGGAGATGGCGGTGGACATTCGCCACTTGCTAGATGGCTCGCTGGCGGCGATGGCGGCGGACACCCTGGGGCAACTGCCTGCGCTCAATCAACGCCTGGCCACCGCCGTAGCGGCCGAACGAGAGAAAGGCGCGTTGATGGTGAAATCGGTGCTGGATCGCATTCGGGAGGTGAAATGAAAGTCAGCTTCTTTTTGCTGAAATTCCCGCTCGCCTCGGAAACCTTTGTTCTGAATCAGATTGTGGCGTTTATCAACATGGGTTATGAGGTGGAGATCGTCGCGCTGCATAAGGGCGATCTGCAAAATACCCATAGTGCCTGGACGGAGTACCGTCTGGCGGAAAAAACCCACTGGTTACTGGATGAGCCGGAGGGCAAGCTGGCGAAACTGCGCTATCGTGGGCAGGCGATATTACGCGGCGCAGGACGCGCGGCCACCTGGAAAGCGCTCAATATGTCGCGCTACGGTGATGAAGCGCGAAATCTGATTCTGGCAGCCATCTGCGGTCTGACACCGCAGGTTTTTCGCGCCGATGTCTTTATTGCCCATTTTGGCCCGGCAGGGGTTACGGCGGCGAAACTGCGCGAACTGGGCCTGTTACAAGGCAAGATTGCCACTGTTTTCCACGGCATTGATATTTCGCATCGTGATGTGCTCAGCCACTATGCGCCGGAATATCAGCAGCTCTTTCGCCGCGGCGACCTGATGTTACCTATTAGTGAACTGTGGGCGGACAGGTTACGCAGTATGGGCTGCCCGGAAGAAAAAATTGCCATCTCGCGCATGGGGGTTGATATCGCCCGTTTTACCCTGCGCCCGGTGAAAGCCCCCGGAACGCCGCTGCAGATGATCTCTGTTGCGCGGCTGACTGAAAAAAAGGGGCTGCATGTAGGTATTGAAGCCTGCCGTTTACTTAAAGAGCGTGGTGTGGCCTTTACCTGGACTATTTTGGGCATTGGCCCGTGGGAGCGGCGCTTGCGCACCCTGATTGAGCAATACCAACTGGATGATGTGATCCACATGCCGGGCTTTAAGCCCAGCCATGAGGTCAAAGCGATGCTGGATGAAGCCGATCTCTTTTTATTGCCGTCGGTCACCGGTGTGGATGGCGATATGGAAGGGATTCCCGTGGCCCTCATGGAGGCAATGGCTGTAGGTATTCCGGTGGTGTCAACGGTGCACAGTGGCATTCCTGAACTGATCAACGCTGGGGAGTCTGGCTGGCTGGTGCCGGAAAATGACGCCCGCACGCTGGCGGACAAGCTCGCCGAGTTCAGTGCAATGCAGCGTCAGGATCTGACGCCGGTGATTGCCCGTGCCCGCCAAAAAATCGAAGCCGACTTCAACCAGCAACGTATCAATCAGCAACTTGCCACGCTGCTACAGGCGCTCTGAATCGAGGTCCTATGTCTGAGTTCGAAAAAAAGAATCGATTTGCGTTTAACCGACGCAGTTTCCTGACTGCTGGCGCCGCTCTTGCGGCGCTGCCTTTTTTACCGGTTGCCACAGCGCGCGCCGAAACGGTGGATATCCGTCGCTATCAGACAACCGACTGGCCTGCGGCGTTGAAACAGGCCTTTAGTGAAGCGCAAACGGTTGAAATCCCGGAAGGTCTGGTGTGTGAAAATCTCAATACCGGGGTCTTTATTCCGCCGGGGAAGACGCTGCTGGTGCGGGGGAGTATTAAAAGCAATGGTCGTGGACGTCTGGTATTGCAGGATGGCTGTAAGGTCATCGGTGAGAAGGGGGGGAGTCTGTACAATCTGACGCTTGATGTCCGCGGTTCAGATTGTGTCATTCAAGGTTTGAATATGAGCGGTTATGGCCCGGTGGCGCAAATCTACATCGGTGGAAAAGAGCCGCAGGTTATGCGCAATCTGACCATCGACAACATTACGGTCACCAAGGCCAACTACGCCATTCTGCGTCAGGGCTTCCATAATCAGATTATTGGCGCCCGGATCACCAATAGCCGCTTTAGCTACCTGCAAGGTGACGCCATAGAGTGGAACGTCGCCATTAACGATCGCGATATCCTGATCTCTGACCATGTCATTGACCATATTGATTGCACAAACGGCAAAATCAACTGGGGCATAGGTATTGGGCTGGCGGGCAGTACCTACGATAACACCTACCCGGAAGACCAGGCGGTGAAGAATTTTGTGGTTGCCAACATCACTGGCAGCAATTGCCGACAACTGGTCCACGTTGAAAACGGTAAACACTTTATTATTCGTAACATTAAGGCAGAAAATATTACCCCGGACTTCAGCAAAAAAGCCGGGATAGATAACGCGACGGTGGCGATATATGGCTGTGACAATTTTGTCATTGATAACGTCTCGATGGTCAACAGTGCCGGGATGCTCATCGGCTACGGGGTTATCAAAGGCGATTATTTGTCCATTCCGCAAAATTTCAAACTGAACGATATTCGCCTGGAGAATGCACAGAATCAGTACAAGCTGCGCGGTATCCAGATATCGTCCGGTAACGCCACCTCATTTGTGGCGATTACCAACCTCAACTTACAGCGGGCAACGCTGGAGTTCCATAACAAACCACAACACCTTTTCCTGCGAAATATCAATGTAATGCAAGACTCCTCTGTGGGGCCGGCACTCAAGCTTAACTTCGATTTACGTAAGGATGTGCGCGGGCGCTTTATGGCGCGGCAGGATACCTTGCTGTCGCTGGCAAATATTAAAGCTGTGAATGAGAAAGGGCAGAGCTCCGTCGATATTGATCGCATCGATCATCAGGTTGTGAATGTACAAAATCTCAACTTCCGTTTGCCGGCGAAGCCGTAGCGGTAAGGAGATTGTCATACTTTGCGATGAATCCTGGAGACTTTATTTCACTGCCAGGATTACATCTACAGCAATTATACGACAATCGGCGTAACATATTTCGCGGCAACTCGTCCCGTGAACGCTGGCGAAAAGAAGTTGAAGGTCTATAATTTATCAATCATTTACAGGTGGAAGGCATAATGATTAATTTGAAAGCAGTTATTCCGGTAGCAGGTTTGGGGATGCATATGCTACCCGCCACCAAAGCTATTCCTAAAGAGATGCTACCTATCGTCGATAAGCCAATGATTCAATACATCGTCGACGAAGTTGTTGCTGCAGGGATCAAAGAAATCGTCCTGGTAACTCACTCTTCCAAAAACGCGGTCGAAAACCACTTCGATACCTCCTATGAGCTGGAAGCGTTACTTGAACAGCGCGTAAAACGTCAGCTTCTGGCTGAGGTGCAGTCAATCTGCCCTCCTGGCGTGACAATCATGAACGTCCGTCAGGCGCAACCGCTGGGCCTGGGGCACTCCATTCTCTGTGCGCGCCCAATCGTTGGCGACAATCCGTTCGTGGTGGTCCTGCCGGATATCATTCTGGATTCCGCTTCTGCCGACCCGCTGCGTTACAACCTGGCGGCAATGGTTGCCCGTTTCAATGAAACCGGCCGTAGCCAGGTGCTGGCAAAACGCATGAAGGGCGACTTGTCTGAATACTCTGTGATTCAGACCAAAGAGCCGCTGGATAGCGAAGGTAAGGTGAGCCGTATCGTTGAGTTCATCGAAAAACCGGATCAGCCGCAAACGCTGGATTCAGACCTGATGGCTGTAGGCCGCTATGTGCTTTCCTCTGAAATCTGGGCAGAGCTGGAGCGTACTGAGCCTGGCGCATGGGGACGTATTCAGTTAACGGATGCCATCGCGGAACTGGCGAAGAAGCAGTCAGTGGATGCCATGCTGATGACCGGCGAGAGTTACGACTGTGGTAAAAAAATGGGCTACATGCAGGCGTTCGTCAACTACGGCCTGCGTAACCTCAAAGAAGGTCAAAAATTCCGCGAAAGCATTAAGAAACTTTTGACGCAGTAATTGTAAAACCTGCGCTTCTTGAGGTAAGTGTGGGTTGAGAGATTAAGGCGGATAAATACATCACATTTTATGTGCCATTTGCCCGCTTTTTTATGCTACCAGCCCAAACCCGCATATTTCTTCTTCTACATTTCCCCCAAGTAAAGCCACTCGTTCAGTGGGAACACTTTTTCAATCGACCGGGAGAAGTACAGTCGCTCACCTCCCGAGTTTTCGTATAGCATTAGAATCAGGTATTAAGTAACATACTATCCACTTAAGCCCGTCTGACTCGTTGCCGGATGGGTAACCACACCTGACAGGAGTTTTGCATGTCTAAGCAACAAATCGGCGTTGTTGGTATGGCCGTGATGGGGCGCAACCTGGCGCTTAACATCGAAAGCCGTGGCTATACCGTTTCCGTTTTCAACCGCTCCCGTGATAAGACCGAAGAAGTGATTGCCGAGAACCCTGGCAAGAAACTGGTTCCGTATTACACCGTGAAAGAGTTTGTTGAATCCTTAGAAACTCCCCGTCGCATCCTGTTGATGGTGAAAGCGGGCGCTGGCACAGATGCCGCTATTGACTCCCTGAAACCGTATCTGGAAAAAGGCGACATCATCATTGATGGCGGTAATACCTTCTTCCAGGACACCATTCGTCGTAACCGCGAACTCTCTGCTGAGGGCTTTAACTTTATTGGTACCGGTGTTTCAGGCGGTGAAGAGGGCGCGCTAAAAGGCCCATCCATCATGCCTGGCGGTCAGAAAGATGCTTACGAACTGGTCGCACCGATCCTGACCAAAATTGCAGCCGTTGCTGAAGATGGCGAGCCTTGTGTGACCTATATCGGAGCTGACGGTGCGGGCCATTACGTTAAAATGGTTCACAACGGTATCGAATATGGCGACATGCAATTGATTGCAGAAGCCTATTCATTACTGAAAGGCGGGCTGAATCTGTCTAACGAAGAGCTGGCTACTACTTTCAGCGAGTGGAATAAAGGTGAGCTGAGCAGCTATCTGATCGACATTACCAAGGACATCTTCACCAAGAAAGATGAAGACGGTAACTATCTGGTCGATGTTATTCTGGATGAGGCAGCCAACAAGGGCACCGGTAAATGGACCAGCCAGAGTTCCCTGGATCTCGGTGAACCGCTTTCCCTGATCACTGAATCCGTGTTTGCACGTTATATCTCTTCGCTGAAAGAGCAGCGCGTTGCCGCGTCTAAAGTTCTGAGTGGCCCGCAGGCACAACCTGCTGGTGATAAAGTGCAGTTTATTGAGAAAGTTCGTCGTGCACTGTACCTCGGTAAAATCGTCTCTTATGCACAGGGCTTCTCTCAGTTGCGTGCTGCGTCTGATGAATACCATTGGGATTTAAACTACGGCGAAATCGCGAAAATTTTCCGCGCAGGCTGCATCATCCGCGCTCAGTTCCTGCAGAAAATTACCGATGCATATGCAGAAACGCCGGCAATTGCTAACCTGCTGTTGGCACCGTACTTTAAGAAAATCGCTGATGAGTATCAGCAGGCGCTGCGCGATGTCGTGGCTTATGCTGTACAAAATGGTATTCCGGTACCGACCTTTGCCGCTGCGGTTGCCTATTACGATAGCTACCGTGCTGCAGTACTGCCAGCCAACCTGATCCAGGCTCAACGTGATTATTTTGGCGCGCATACTTATAAACGTACTGATAAAGAGGGTGTGTTCCACACCGAGTGGTTGGATTAATCTGAAATAGCCAACAGCAAAATGTAGGCCCGGAGCGCTCCTCCGGGCTTTTTTATTTTCTAAAGGCGGGTTTCAGTCAGGTCTGATAGGCGCCGTTGTAGAAAACCACGATATACTGACGATATGCTGACTCGATACGCCATCTATACAGGCGACGTGTTCACCCTCAAATGTTTAACCGGAAGAAGTTGCAGAGCGAATGAAAATAACAATCTCAGGAACAGGCTACGTTGGCTTATCGAACGGTATTCTGATTGCGCAGCATCATGAAGTGGTCGCACTCGATATCGTGCAGGCTAAAGTCGATATGCTGAATCAGAAAAAATCGCCGATAGTTGATAAAGAAATTGAAGAGTACCTGGCGACAAAAGAGTTGAATTTTCGCGCCACCACGGATAAGCAAGATGCCTATCGGGGCGCCGATTATGTCATTATCGCCACCCCGACTGATTACGACCCGAAAACCAACTACTTCAATACTTCCAGTGTTGAGTCGGTCATCCGCGATGTGCACGAAATCAACCCCGATGCGGTGATGATTATCAAGTCTACCATTCCGGTGGGGTTCACTCAGTCCATCAAAGATGAGCTCGGCATCGACAATGTCATCTTCTCGCCGGAGTTCTTGCGCGAAGGTAAGGCGCTTTACGACAACCTGCATCCGTCACGTATTGTCATTGGCGAACGTTCCGCACGCGCTGAGCGTTTTGCGGGGCTGCTGCAGGAAGGGGCTATCAAGAAAGATATCCCAACGCTGTTCACCGATTCCACCGAAGCCGAAGCCATCAAGCTGTTCGCTAATACCTATCTGGCAATGCGCGTGGCCTATTTCAACGAGCTGGACAGCTATGCCGAAGCGCTGGGGCTGAATACGCGCCAGATCATTGAAGGGGTTTGCCTTGACCCGCGTATTGGCAATCACTACAACAACCCGTCATTTGGCTATGGCGGCTACTGCCTGCCAAAAGATACCAAGCAATTGCTGGCGAACTACCAGTCGGTGCCGAATAACATTATTGCGGCTATCGTGGATGCGAACCGCACGCGCAAAGACTTCATTGCTGACTCCATTCTTTCCCGTAAACCGAAGGTGGTGGGTGTCTACCGTCTTATTATGAAGAGCGGTTCGGATAACTTCCGCGCATCCTCTATTCAAGGGATTATGAAACGTATCAAGGCGAAGGGTGTACAGGTCATCATTTATGAACCGGTAATGCAGGAAGACGAGTTCTTCCACTCTCGCGTTGTCCGTGACCTGGAAGCTTTCAAGAAAGAATCGGATGTGATTATTTCAAACCGCATGGCG
This sequence comes from Phytobacter sp. SCO41, assembly GCF_003073275.1. NCBI lineage: Bacteria > Pseudomonadati > Pseudomonadota > Gammaproteobacteria > Enterobacterales > Enterobacteriaceae > Phytobacter > Phytobacter sp. SCO41. The sequence goes on from NZ_CP027225.1 coordinate 1,920,922, forward strand.
CCGGAGCTGGCGGATGTTGAAGCCAAAGTCTATACCCGCGATCTGTTCGGTAACGACTAACCACAGAAATGACAACGGCCCGTCAGGGCCGTTTTTTTACGCCTTGTAATACGTCTTGTACCACTCGACAAATTTCTTCACGCCTTCTTTAACCGATGTCTGCGGTTTAAAACCGATGGTGTCATACAACGGCTGCGTATCGGCGTTGGTTTCCAGCACATCGCCCGCCTGAATCGGCATCATGTTCTTCTGCGCTTCAATACCCAGCGCCTCTTCCAGCGCTGTGATGTAATCCATCAACTCGACCGGCGAGCTATTGCCGATGTTGTAGATATGATAAGGCGCTGAACTGCTGGCCGGGGAGCCACTTTCAACGGTCCAATTCGGGTCAGCCTGCGGAATCACATCCTGCATGCGGATAATGGCTTCAACAATATCATCCACATAGGTAAAGTCGCGTTTCATCTTGCCGTAGTTATAGACATCAATGCTTTTGCCTTCGAGCATGGCTTTCGTGAATTTGAACAACGCCATGTCCGGGCGTCCCCACGGGCCGTAAACCGTAAAGAAGCGCAGTCCCGTGGTCGGTAAACCATAAAGATGTGAATAGGTATGCGACATCAGCTCATTGGCTTTTTTGGTTGCGGCGTAAAGCGATACCGGGTGATCAACCGAATCTTCTGTAGAGAAAGGCATCTTGCGGTTCAGGCCGTAAACAGAACTGGAGGAGGCATACAGCAAATGCTGAACCTTATTGTGGCGGCAGCCTTCCAGCACGTTCAGATGACCAATCAGGTTAGCTTCGGCGTAAACATGTGGGTTTTCCAGTGAATAACGTACGCCCGCCTGAGCGGCAAGATGGATAACGCGGTCGAACTTCTCTTCGGCAAACAGCTGTGACATGAGGTGTTGATGAGCAATGTCGATTTTACGAAAGCTGAACAACGGTGATTGTAGTAAATTCACACGAGTCTGCTTCAAATTAACATCATAGTAATCGTTAAGATTATCAATTCCGACTACAGCGTGCCCGGCCTCCAAAAGGCGTTTGATTGTATGAAAGCCGATAAATCCAGCAGCTCCCGTGACTAAAAACTTCATATATATCCTCCGGGTTGTATATACCCGCTGTGTACAAGTCTCGATTTTACACTGGCTTGCTATAAGGTTCATCTGCTTTACAGCAGATGAATTTCCGGACGGTGTATACATGTTTACGGCTGGATGAAAAACAGGCGGTTATTGCTGGGTAATATAACTGCGCTTGGCGACAATAACGAACTTGATAATATTCAACATTTTCAAGGGGTTATTCTCTCGTATCGTTGATTTCTCTGAAAAATGAGTCTGCTGGGGTGGTTTTTAACCATTCTGTCACTTTTTGCTATAGCCCGTGCATGTCTCTGCCAGTGTTCATTGATGTGCTAACTGGTTCGCCATGTTTTTTAATTTTTATTCTTACGTGTCAGGGTTATAATAAGTAGGTGATATATTCTGGATGTCAATGCCTGATTGTGTTATCGTTAACCGATTGAAATAAAAGGATATCGATGGTAATGAGGAAATGCATTAAATTTAACCTGATTGTCTGATGCTACGACAGGTTAACCTCTGACCATCAATCAGTCTTGGGTGTATTCACTTGGTTTAACTGCTTTAGATGGGCCTCGAAACGGGCGATAGTTATGCACATATGTACTGAGTACCGAAAAATGAGATAGTCCTGATAGTAAAATCGCCTTGAAACAACGAAATTGCGAGTTAGTGACGTGATCGTTTGGTTTCTTTTTGCACAGGATTTAGGTGGTTTTATGAGCTAAGTAATACTTCCATTTAATTTTCGTAGGAGTAAAGATAAACTCCTTCTGGCCGCTAGGCTTGGCCATTGGTCGCTGCGAAATGCTTTTGGCCATCATTTAATTGTTAGGGGAAAGTAGACACAATAATGTGGAATGATAACGCGCTTTGGTTGCGATAGCTAAGGGCGGTAGCATTCTCGTAGAATGATTACGAAACTCCGCAGCGTGCAAGCGCTGATGTGAGGTGCTCCCTCGACGCGTTTTTGTGTTGTCTGGCTTTGATTTTTTTGTTTTTCGATAATCTTTTCAACCTGAGTAAAATTATGAAAAGTCTTTTTTATATGCGCAATTGTACATTTATCAATGGGTTGTAAAAAAAACTTGGGCGGCATCCAGACAAAATCAAATATAATGATTATTTCTGACGGTCGCTAGTCATATATGATGGAGTGTAAATTATCTAATATAATTTCCCGATTATATGAAACTTTATTTCTGGAACCTGATGGGATAATTATCTCCATTGTTTTCATGGGATGCTAAAAAGTTGCTAATGAGGAAGTCAATAGCGTGACGGTGATTCTCTTCTTGCGATTGAATATAATTAGGTGTGGTATATGAGGTAATAGTGGACATTTTTCCTATATAAAGAATAAACACATCTTCGCTGGAAGGCAGTGTTAAAAATCAGCGAAAAATTATGAGCGCAAAGTAAAAGAGATTAGATGTTATTAGTTATATTCAAGATGGATTTTTCGGCCATAGGTTTTTGAGGAAGGATTCAGAAAGAATGGTGTGACTGTATCGCACCGGTCTGAAATAACAGGTAAGAAGAAAATCCTTAAATTCACGTTCGTTATTACATCATCAAATATATCGGCAAAGAATTTTCATTAGCGATACAATGTTCACGGTCAGTCAGCAATTAATTGCACTGGCGTTCAGGTGTGGAAATGAATGAAAATGGCTAAAGGATAAAAAGAGAAGATGTGATTGACTTATTTTCAGAGGAAATACATATCGCGGTGAATAGATTATCGCAAATCAAAAAAATCAGAGCCAGACTGCGTAAAAAAATGCGTTGTGTGGTTATGGATAGAAAATACCATGCGTCAGTCGTTGCGGGTTGCTGTGTGTGTAATCTTTCTCTGGGCTGTTGAGGAACAGTATGAGAATAGTATATTTCGTTAATGCCGCTTGGTATTTTGAGTTACATTGGTTGGACAGATCGGAAGCAGCCATCAATAAAGGCTATGAAGTTCATCTCATTAGTTGCTTTTCTGACGACACTGTAAAGAAAAACCTTGAAGATAAAGGCATAAAGTGCTGGGATATTAAACTAAATCGGTTTTCTAAAAATATCTTTAAAAATATTTCAATATTTATTTCTTTTCGAAAGTATTGTAAGCAAATAAATCCTGACATAATTCACCTTATTACAATAAAACCTATTATTTTTGGTGGCTTATATGCTCGTTTAGTTGGAATACCATTTATTGTCAGTTTTGTTGGGTTAGGCAGACTTTTCAGTGTGCAAGATGGCTGGTTAAATCATCTGATTTATCAAACAGTAGTATCTGTTTATCGCTATCTGTTAGCCTCAAAGAGCCCTGCGAATATTATTTTTGAACATAAAGCTGATTTTGTTGAGCTTAATAAATATATTAATTTTAACAAAAATAATGTGCATATTATCGAAGGTGCGGGCGTTGATCGGTTTCGCTTCTCCTATCAGCCAGAGCCCGATGAGCATCATTTTTCAATTTTATTCGCAAGCCGTTTGCTATGGTCAAAGGGACTCGGGGTTGCTGTAGAAGCGGTTGAGCAATTAAAACATAAAAATATTAAAAACATAACATTATATGTTGCCGGTATTCTTGATGATTGTGATCCAGATAGAATTGAGTTAGAGCAAATTCTGGACTGGGAAAAAGACGGGAAAATTGTATGGTTAGGAAGAAGGAATGATATTCACGAGTTAATAAAAAACAGTCATATTGTTGTGTTGCCAACGATGTATTCAGAAGGTGTTCCGAGAATAATAATCGAAGCTTGCGCCATAGGTCGCAGCTGTATTGTTGGTAATGTCGCCGGCTGCAAGGCCATTATTATAGACGACTTTAACGGTTGTGTTATTCAAAATTATAGTGCTGATGAAATTTCAGGTAAGCTTTTGTATCTGCTGCAAAATAGTCACATAAGGAAAGAATTTGGGCGGCGTTCCGCAAAAATCGTTAAAGAAAGATTTAGTAAAGAAATAGTCATTGATAAAACATTACGTGTTTATAGCCACTTGCTAAGTACAACAAAGCGATATAAAAAATGATTGGAACATTAGTAAACATTTCTAAAATACTTATCCAGAAGAGAGAGTTGATCTGGCAAATGTCAAAAAGAGACGTGATGGGGCGCTATAAGGGCTCTTTCCTTGGTCTGGCATGGTCATTATTTAATCCGATACTAATGCTGGCAGTCTATACTTTTGTATTCTCTGTTATTTTTAAATCGCGTTGGGGAAATACTCCAAATGAAGGTCATGCTGATTTTGCCATAATACTATTTACCGGTTTGATTGTTTTTAACTTATTCTCAGAGTGTATAAACCGATCAACCAGTCTAATTGTTTCAAACGTGAATTTTGTGAAAAAAGTTGTGTTTCCGATTGAAATTTTACCGGTGGCTAATTTACTAGCGGCATTATTCCATGCTTGTATAAGTTTAATTGTTTTATTTATTGCTATTTTAGTATTCAAACAACAACTACATCTTACAGTTCTTTTACTACCTGTTATAACCATTCCGCTGATGCTCTCTATTCTTGGGTTAAGCTGGATTTTAGCATCACTTGGTGTATTTATTCGCGATGTGCCACAAACGATCGGTATCTTAGTGACTATTTTAATGTTCTTGTCACCTGTTTTTTATCCGCTATCGGCACTCCCTGCTGATTTCCAACAAATCGTCATGCTTAACCCTTTAGCATTCATGATTGAGGAAGCAAGAAAAGTTGTTTATTGGGGTAGTGAGCCAAACTGGACTATGTTCGCCATTAATATGGTTGTTGGTTTAATTGTCTGTGCTGCTGGGTTTGCGTTTTTCCAGAAAACAAAGAAAGGTTTTGCCGATGTCCTCTGATAACATTGCGATTAGCGTAACTAACATTAGCAAATGCTATAATATCTACTCTTCCCCCCGGGATAGACTGAAACAATTTATTCTACCTAAATTCCAGTGCATAGCAGGAAGACCAGTCCATCGCTATTACAACGAGTTTTGGGCCTTAAATAATATCAATTTTACAATAAAAAAAGGTGAATCAGCAGGAATTATTGGACGTAATGGCTCAGGTAAAAGTACTTTGCTACAGTTAATAACCGGCACATTAACGCCGACGACTGGTAGTATTCAAACCAAGGGAAGAATTGCTGCGCTGCTTGAATTAGGTTCAGGTTTTAACCCAGAGTTTACGGGCCGGGAAAATATTTATCTCAATGGTGCTGTCCTTGGATTATCGCGCTCAGAAATAGATGCTAAGTTCGATGCCATTGCGGGATTTGCTGATATTGGTGCACATCTTGATCAACCGGTGAAAACCTACTCAAGCGGGATGATGGTGCGCCTGGCGTTTGCTGTTCAAGTGCAGCTCGAGCCTGACATTCTTATTGTTGATGAAGCTCTTGCTGTTGGTGATGCTTTGTTTCAGAAGCGCTGTTTCCAGCAAATTGAGAAGTTAACAAGCAATGGAGTTACTCTGCTGTTTGTTTCTCACGATCAAGAATCTGTGCGTACCTTAACAAATAAGGCAATCTTGCTCGATCGAGGAACTCAACTTAGTACAGGTCTGTCCTCAGAGGTGCTACTTGAATACCGTCGTTTACTGCATCAGGAAGAGAGTAAATATTTCTCCCAGTTAGCAGAGGATGTGGCCGCGCATGCCGAAGCTACCCGAGAGGAAAATAAAACCCCACCTGCTGAGACTGCCGTTTGCGCAGAGAATACCCTGGTAGAGGAAACTGTCCCGTCACGTACCGATAAATTATCTTTCGGTGAAGGTGAAGCGGAAGTAGAAGGTGTTGAACTGTTCACAGCGTCTGGTGAGCGCAGCAATGCATTTAATCCTGGTGATAAAATCAAAATTCGAGTTAATTGCAAAGTGAACAAAGATATTAATCATATCAATGTTGGTATCCGCATACGCAATAAAGAAGGCGTAAAGATTTATTCATGGGGTACGTTAAACCAGGACATGGTTGCCCGCTTCAACCAGCTCGAAAAACCGCAGTTCTGGGAGCGTGAATTTAAAGCCGGAGATCGCTTTCATGTTGATATGGAATTTGAATGTACGCTTGGAACAAATCTCTATGAGATACAGGCTGCCGTGTCCTATGAGGGTACACCAAACTATTTCTCGCAACGTATTCTGCACTGGCGTGATGAAGCTGCTTTCTTCCATGTCAACGTCTTGCGCGATGAATATTTTTTCGGTGGCATATTAGACCTAAAAATGAACGCAGAGTGGTAAACTGATGAAAGATATTTCTATCACTGATTATCTTGGCCCCGGTGTTTATCTACTATGTAATTATCCTCAGGAATCAGGAGCTCTGATTGCTGAGAAGGGTTATAAAGTATGCTATTGCGAGGATGTGGCGCATTTAGCAGATGTTATTGATGATAATAAAGCTGACTTTATTCTGATTAGCGATAACGAAGGTAAATTCGAAGAATATATTGACGTTATCAGATTATCGGCACAATCTTCGGTAAAAAAAATCGCCATCGATATATTAGTGACAGAAAGTCAACGTGAGTTTTACTTTAATTTTGTTAAGGTATCACATCGCTTAGGCTATCGGCTGGATTCTTCTTTTTATTTGCTTAACCCGGGCTATAATAGTTCGTTCAATAGCGAGCAACATCTCAGGATGGTGCTAAGCTTTGGCCAGGGGCAACTAAATGAATTAGCGGATATCCCAGGCGAAAATGAGATTACCAGGAAAAATATCACGAAAGCCCTGCCCTATGTACGCCCTGGGGACAGGGTGCTTGTTATTTCCGAGTCAGACGACTCAGCCAATGACATTAAATGTCTTTTGTTAGAGCAGACAAAAGCATCTGTGGTTCAAGTCTCTTCGTTAGACAATATCGACGAAGCTTTATTCAAAGAGTTGGGCTATCATTTCATTGTAGTTGATAAATATTCAGATGATGATTTGATTAAATCCTTGGGCAATATAACCGCCAGGTTATTACCAGCTGGTCGCTATTTTTTTCTAAAAATAAATAAAGAAATTATTTATTCCTTAGAAAATTTGAATGTTCAGCCAGAAGTCTATTTCATCTATGAACATGGCAATCTGAAGGCGAAAATACATTATGGAGAAGATATTACACCCTCTCCTGAACTATGTGTATTTATGAAAAACCCTTTAGAAAAGACGTCAATGATATATGAAGAGACTATTTACGGCTACCCATCACCACCAAAAAATCTTTTAGCTTTTGCGAGAGATTATACTCACCCATGGCTAATTCGTGGTATTGTTGAATTTCCGTTCAGAAATCACTCAGCATATCATCTTAAGCAATATAGCCGACAAATTTTGCACCATTACGACCCTAGAAGCCCCGACTATGCGGCCGCACTAGCAGTATTAGGATATCAATTGCTTAGCAATGATGATGATGCTGAGGAAATTTTAGCCAAGATTCTAAACTATTGCTCCGAAGTGTTAAAATTGGCTAAACCATCACCTCATCAATACCGCTGGTACATTTCACTGTCGACACTATTAGGCCTTATTTATAATAGAAATGATGATAAAATTAAGGCATTAATTCACTTTTCAAACGCGGCGAATTCTTGTGTTGAAAAATTTAGTCCTTCAATTGGCACCAAGATATTACAAAGTCTATATATGCAGTCCGTTATATTGATTTCTTTGAATAAAATATCTTGTGCTGAGATAACTATTGAAAGAGGGATTAAAAGAGGCATACATTTATTTTATCATAACTCCGAGGAACTGGTCGGTAAAGTATCTCAGCCGTTCAATTTTGTTCTATTTATTTATCATGACATTATTGATTGGATTATCAAGTTGGTGAATATTAAGAATGCAATTCCTTCCAGGAAATTCAATATATTAAGTAATGATAACAATAATACTTGGTCGGCTCTGCTACATGAGCGCATGAATGCTATTAATAATATGTCGCAAATGATTGACGAGCGTGATAATACCATTCGTTTGCAAACTGGCTTAATTGATGAACGTGATAATATGATCGCGGCGCAGGAGAATTTAATTAATGAACGTGACAATGAGATCGCGGCGCAGAAGAATTTAATTAATGAGCGTGACATTGCGATTGCGGCGCATAAGAACATTATTGAAGAACGTGATAATGTGATAGCCACGCAGAAGGAGTTAATTAATGAACGTGGCAATGCGATCGCCGTGCAGAAAGACTTAATTGACGAACGTGATAATGCGATCGCGCTGCAGAAAGACTTAATTGATGAGCGTGATAATGCGATTGCGGCTCAAAAGGGCATAATAGGTGAGCGTGACAATGCGGTCGCGGTCCAGAAAAGCGTAATTGATGAACGCGAAAAGGCTATTCATCAGCAAAATCAGGTGATTGAAGGTTTACAGGAGGTAGTTAGCACTAAGGAACAAAAAATTGCTGAATTGCTTCATAAAAATGATGAAATCATTGCGTTAAATGATGAAAAAGAACTACACATGGCCCAACTCTCTGCGGATCTCGAACGGGCCAGATCGACTCTGCGTAAGATTAATAGCACGCCAGTAATAGGGCTTTTACTACGCATACTAAATATAAAATAATTTTATTTATCAAAGGTTACAATGGCTAATATTGCTTGGTTTATTCCACAACTCATTGAAGGATCTGGTGGTCATCGCACAATGCTGCAGCACGCTTCTTATCTTGAGAAAATGGGTCATACCTGTGTTATCTATCTTGAAGATAAGAGCGGAAAAATCAGTGGTGCTCAAGTTATCCATAAACTTTTCGGCATGAAATTCGAAAATGTAGTTTATGACTGGAATAATGCCCAACCCTGTGATGCGGCAGTGGCAACAATATGGTACTCAGCGCCTTTCGTTGCTGCACTTCCATTTGACTGCAAACGTTTGTACTTTGTTCAGGACTTCGAAGCCTACTTTAACCCCGTAGGTGACGCTTATCTAATGGCCGAGAATTCATATTGTTATGGGCTTACGCCAATCACAATCGGCCGCTGGCTGCGCCATAAACTGCATGACGATTTTGCGGTTAACAGCTACCACTTTGAGTTCGGAGCAAATAATAATATCTATAAACGTATTCCGACGATAAAAAAAGAGAAAGCTGTTTGCTTTATCTATCAGCCTGATAAACCAAGGCGCTGCTCACGCATCGGTATTGAAGCTTTAGGCATCGTTAAGCACTGCATGCCTGATGTTAAAATATATCTTTATGGTTCATCGATTAATGATAGCTTGTGGTTTGAGCATGAAAACCTTGGGTTGCTAGATCTGGCTTCATGTAATGAGTTGTATAATAAATGTTCCGTGGGGCTATGTATTAGTTCGTCTAACCCTTCTCGTATTCCCTTTGAGATGATGAATGCAGGGTTACCGGTTGTAGAAGTCTGGCGCGTAAATAACCTTTACGATTTTAACGAAGAAGCAATGTTATTATGTAAACAGACCCCGGAAAGTATTGCTGCAGGGATAATGAAGATTCTTAACGATTCAGACTTATCTAGTAAAATGAGTCATGCTGGCCAGAAGTTTATGAATGGTCGGACGCTTGAAACAGAGACAGAAGGGTTTTACCGCGCATTCAATAATGTCATGAATGGTCAGCTCCCTACGGGTGAAGACATTCCCCGCTCATACAGAAAATCTCCTTTTGAAGCATCGCTTGCCAGGCCAGATATTGCAAATACATTAACATTTGCTCACCAGAGCCTTTTAAAACGAATCGCGCTGCGTTTACCTGTATCTGTTCGTACCCCGCTACGTGCTCTTTATTTTAAGTTGAAGAAATAATCCAGATGAAAAAATTTAAACTCAAAACAGTCGATGTATGGGATACTATTCTGCGGCGTAACTGTCATCCAGACTTCATAAAACGTTCAACTTCATATTATTTTTTCCTGAAATATCACAAAATTCACAACATTGACTCTGTTGAACAACTATTTGTTAAGCGAGTAGAAACAGAACATACCATTGGTCAAGAGAATATGGCGCTTGGCTATGATGATGAATATCTGATTCAAGATGTTATACGGCGCTGGGTAGAAAACTATATCTCTGCAGAGCAGTATGATACCGCAGCGATTTCTCATGAGCTGTATAACTGGGAAATGGAGCAAGAGAAAAAAAACATCTACCTTGACCCTGGTATTAAAGAATTTTTGGCACAGTATCCTGCTGATACTACGCTATTCCTGTCGGATTTCTATACATCAGCTGATGATTTGAAAAAATTGCTTAACAGCGCAGGTATGCATGCTTCGATCATTGCGGACGGAGTTTCATCAATTGACGTGTGTTTAAATAAGCGCAGCGGTAAACTCTTCGATTTTGTTCAGCAAAAATATCAGCTATCTCCTACTGATTGGGTGCATATTGGTGATAATGAATGGTCTGACGTAAAAATGCCAGCATCAAAAGGCATAAACAGCATTCGATATCTCCCGACAGAACAGCATCAACTGCGTGAGCAAAAAGAGTTTCTCTGGAATAATAATGATGCTCTAACCGAGACACTTATTAATAACATAATCCAGGAACACTCTGAAACGGAGAATTTGAAGGATAATTTCTTATTGGGACTGAAAACCACACCATTAATTGCTGGTTTTTGTCTCAATATATTAGAAAGAGCCATTTCTTCTGGTAGTGAAAAAATATTCTTCCTCACCCGCGAAGGTGAGTTTTTCATTAAAGCATTTGATGTTTTGATTAAACATTTCAAAAATAATGTAAGCGAGATAAAACTACCAGAAATCGATATTCTTGAAGTCAGCCGGTTAGCGACTTTTGCACCATCATTGCAAGAAATCAGTCTTAAAGAAATGATGCGTGTATGGAATTTATATAGCACGCAATCTCTAGGTGCTTTATTTAAAACTCTAAATGTTGATATTGCTGAGTTCCAGGATCTTATTGATAAATATGCTATTCCTGCTGAACAACAGATCCAGTATCCATGGCAGGATGCACGCGTTCAGCAATTATTTGATGACGCTTCGTTTAAGAAAAAACTCTGGCAGCATGTGCTACAGCAACGGAGCCTTTTAAAGCACTATTTTGAGACAAAAGGGTTGCGTGATGACATGGATATTAAAGTTTGTATTGTCGATGTTGGTTGGCGTGGCACAATTCACGATAACATTGCTTTGCTATACCCAAATATTCATTTCACCGGCGTTTACCTTGGGCTACAAAAATTCCTAAACGATCAGCCGTCAAATACATCGAAGTTTGCTTTCGGTCCGAATCTGAATCACCAACTGGAGTATCCGCATTTTCTTGATTCGGTCGCACCCATTGAGATGATCACCAATTCCCCTTCAGGCAGCGTCACGGGGTATGAAGAAAAAAATGGAAAATTCGTTGCTATCCGTAAAATTGATGACGATGAAAACACCGCGTGGAGTAAGTTTACTAAAACCTTTCAGGAAGGGATTCTGGCGGGTATGGAATCCTTTTCTATAGCAGTGTTAAGTTATGGACTTACACATGATCAAGTGCGCGGCTACGCCTTAAAAGTGTGGGACGTATTGATTAGCGGGAATAACAAATCGCTGACAGATGCTTTTAGCAATTTAAACCATAATGAAACATTTGGTTTAGGTGGTTATGTTAAAAAGAGCCAGGTACCTTCAACCCGTGAAATACTAGGTGCTCTCTGGAATAAAGTTTATAGAAAGAATTTGATTAGTTTTATCAAAGCGAATCAGTGGAGCGAAGGTATACGTAACCGTGACAATCTTACCTGGCTAAATAAAAACGTTTTAGCATTGACGATTGACCTCGCAGTATTTTACAAAAAAAATTTCTATCGTAAATAGGAACTGTTATCCGGGGACTTTATATATTACCACTCGGATTAACCCTTTCTTTCATGGTGGTAAGTAACATTTACCACCTGCCTTCGCTCGTATTATTATGTTATATAAATATAAATATAAATATAAATATAAATATAAATATAAATATAAATATAAATATAAAATATCAATATTCTTGAGACGGATGATTCATTTATGGTGAGTGATAGGAATTAATTTTGATGGTGTCAGATTAATACGCTAAAAATGTAAAAACTTATAATTTTATCTACATACTAGTTCACGTTTGCTGATGCCTCACCGTATGGAAAAATTGCGAAGTCAGCAGCCCATAAATACCTCGTTTCAGTCATAGTGCCGTAGTTTTTCGTAATTTTTCCTTAGTACTGTGCCTGAAATCGAAGAAGGACTTAGTTATATAAATTATTAGTCCATTGAAAACGAGAGAGAATATGAAGATCCTTGTTACCGGTGGAGCTGGTTTTATTGGTTCTGCTGTTGTTCGTCATATCATAGAAAATACACATGATGAAGTTCGGGTTGTCGATTGTTTAACCTACGCGGGTAATCTGGAGTCTTTGGCTCCAATAGCAAACAATGAACGCTATTCATTCTCGCGAACGAATATCACTGATGCTAAAGGTGTTGCAGGGCAGTTCAATGATTTTCGACCAGATATTGTGATGCATTTGGCGGCAGAAAGCCATGTGGATCGCTCAATCGACGGGCCAGCCACATTCATTCAGACGAACATAATTGGAACTTTCATCCTTTTAGAAGCCGCCCGCCATTACTATAACTCGCTTAACGAATATCAAAAGTCAGTATTTCGTTTTCATCATATCTCGACTGATGAGGTGTATGGAGATCTGGCTGGGACGGGCGGTCTGTTTACCGAAGAAACGCCTTATGCGCCAAGTAGTCCTTATTCAGCAAGTAAGGCAGGAAGCGATCATTTAGTTTATGCATGGAACCGCACTTACCATCTTCCGGTTCTAGTGACAAATTGTTCGAATAATTATGGACCTTATCATTTTCCGGAAAAGCTCATTCCGTTGACTATTCTGAATGCACTTGCAGGTAAACCTCTACCAATTTATGGAAATGGTGAACAAATCCGTGACTGGTTGTATGTTGACGATCATGCCCGAGCGTTATACAAAGTTGCAACCGAAGGTATAAGCGGGGAAACCTACAATATTGGTGGGCACAACGAGCGTAAAAATATTGATGTGGTGAAAACGATTTGCGCCATTCTTGATCGCGTAGTTGAACATAAACCTGGACACATCAAGCAATTTGCTGACTTGATTACATTTGTAACCGATCGACCGGGCCATGATCTTCGCTATGCAATCGATGCCAGTAAAATTAAACGCGAATTGGGTTGGGAACCTCTGGAAACCTTTGAGAGTGGGATCGAGAAAACCGTCCATTGGTATCTAAATAATAAGTCTTGGTGGAAGCGAGTGCTGGACGGCTCTTATGCGGGAGAGAGACTTGGGATGAGCCAATAAATAGGAGATAGTAAGAATGAAAGGTATTGTTCTGGCCGGTGGTTCTGGCACTCGCCTGTATCCAATTACTCAAGGTGTTTCGAAGCAACTCCTGCCTATCTATGATAAGCCGATGATCTATTATCCTATATCGGTATTAATGTTGGCCGGGATTCGGGATATTTTAATCATTAGTACCCCCATCGATATGCCTGCATTCCAGCGACTACTTGGAGACGGCTCCCAGTTTGGTGTCAATTTTACTTATGCGGTTCAACCTTCCCCGGAAGGGTTGCCACAAGCCTTTTTAATTGGTGAAAAATTTATCAATGGAGATAGTTGTGCCCTGGTGCTAGGCGATAATATCTTTTTTGGTCAGGGGTTTGCGCCACAACTTATTGAGGTTTCGCGCCGTCAGAATGGTGCAACAGTTTTTGGGTATCGTGTCCGTGATCCGGAGCGTTTTGGTGTTGTAGAATTTGATGATAAATTCAGAGCCATTTCAATTGAAGAGAAACCTAAAGCACCGAAATCTGACTGGGCGGTGACAGGTCTTTATTTCTATGACAAAAATGTTGTAGATATGGCGCGAATGGTAAAGCCTTCTAAACGAGGTGAGTTAGAAATCACAACGTTGAATGAAATGTACCTCCATACCGGTAATTTAAATGTTGAACGTTTAGGACGTGGTTTTGCCTGGCTGGATACAGGGACACACGATAGTTTGCTTGAAGCATCTCAATTCATCCATACAATAGAAAAAAGGCAAGGTTTTAAAGTCGCCTGTCTTGAAGAAATTGCTTATAATAATAAATGGATTACCAAGGATAAAGTTAATGAGCAGGCTCAAAAAATGGGTAAAACTGAATATGGCTATTACTTGTTTCATTTGGTGAATATTTAGGCTGTGGGGTTTTATACCCTGAAGTAAAATTACTAATTCATGGCCATTAACTTTAATTATTATCAAGGGATGTTATGGATTTCTATAAGTCTCCGAGCCGTCAGGTTTCTGCCCACGGTGAAGTTTTGAATTAACTAATTCTAACCATGTAAAACTAACACTGAAGTAAGTAAAATCTTATTTTCAGATGTTTGTGGTTGAGACCGAGACAAGTAATGTGACGTAACCTGAGATTGTAATTAGATTCGGTATTATTAAAATCGTCGTCCACATTATTTTATCGGCTGATAACGCATTTCTCTTGGATATACTTCACTTTTAGCAAATGAAAGAAGCTGTCCATATAGACACTGTCGCAGCAAAAGCACTTTGCGTTTTACTGCTCTGCAGATTATGTCGTTCCAGCAGGGATTGGTAATCTTCTAAAGAGCACAGATCACCACGACTGTCCTGAACAATAATATTTTTGTGTCGTTTAGCCTATCCGAGGTCTCCAGCAGAACAATGTGGCTGGGATATGTATGTACTGGCGACAACGTAGGGCCGGACTTCCGGCCCCTGTATTTATTTGTGCCGGGCTTTGAGATTTTCGATAACTGTGGTCAGATCCAGGTTCTGATCCTGCAACAAGACCAGCAGGTGATACATCAAGTCTGACGCTTCATTGGTCAGTTCTTCGCGATCGTGAACGGTGGCCGCCAGTGCGGTCTCCACGCCTTCTTCACCCACCTTTTGTGCGATACGCTTGGTGCCGCTGGCATACAGCTTCGCGGTATATGAGCTGGCCGGGTCTGCCGTTTTGCGTTCGGCGAGCAGTTGTTCCAGTTGGTAGAGGAACAGCCACTGATGGGCATTGTCGCCAAAGCAACTGGACGTTCCCGTGTGGCAGGTTGGACCAATGGGATTCACCAGTACCAGCAGGGTATCGTTATCACAGTCCGGCGCAATGTTCACCACATTCAGAAAATGGCCAGAACTTTCGCCTTTGGTCCACAAACGTCCTTTGGTCCGCGAGAAGAAGGTGACTTTGCCACTTTCCAGCGTTTTCGCCAGCGCGTCCTTGTTCATATACCCCAGCATCAATACTTCGCCGGAGACCGCGTGTTGCACCACGGCGGGCAGCAGTCCGTCGGTTTTTTCCCAGTCCAGTTGGGCCAGTTGCAGCTCTGTTAACATACCCTTATCTCCACGCCCTGGCCTGCCAGGAACGTTTTTAACTCACCAATATTGATAATTTGCTTATGGAACACCGATGCCGCCAGCGCGCCGTCGACGTTGGCGTCGCGGAAGGCCTCAAGGAAGTGTTCCATTGTACCCGCGCCACCGGAAGCGATAAGCGGGACGTGGCAAACCTCGCGCACTTTTTTCAGTTGCTCAAGGTCATAACCGTTACGCACGCCGTCCTGGTTCATCATGTTAAGCACGATCTCGCCAGCTCCGCGTTTCTGCACTTCCTGCACCCAGTCCAGCGTCTCCCAGGTGGTCACGCGGGTGCGGCTTTCATCACCGGTATACTGATTGACGTGGTATTTACCGGTCGACGCATCAAACCAGGTATCGATACCCACCACAATACACTGCACGCCAAAACGATCGGCGAGGCGGGTGATAAGCTCCGGATCCGCCAGCGCCGGGGAGTTGATGGAAATCTTATCCGCGCCGAAAGAGAGAATTTTGTGCGCATCGTCAGCAGACTTGATCCCGCCCGCCACACAGAACGGAATGTCGATCACTTCCGCGACGCGAGAGACCCAGCTTTTATCGACCACGCGCCCGTCACTGGAGGCGGTGATATCGTAAAAAACCAGTTCGTCTGCGCCTTCTTCGGCGTAGCGTTTCGCCAGAGGCACGATGTCACCGATGATTTCGTGATTACGAAACTGAACGCCTTTCACCACCTGACCATCGCGTACGTCGAGACAAGGAATTATCCGTTTTGCCAGCATTGGATGGCCTCCGTTACAGTAAATTTACCTTCCAGCAGCGCGCGACCCACGATCACGCCTTTCACGCCTGTTCCACGCAGCGCCGCAATATCGTTGATACCGCCGATACCACCGGAAGACTGAAACGCAACCTGCGGATATCGCGCGCACACTTCTTCATACAGCGACACGTTCGAGCCTGCCAGCGTACCATCGCGGGAGATATCGGTGCACAGCACATGCCTGAGACCAACCGGGAGATAGGTTTCTACCAGTTCTTCCAGCGAGACGCCGGAATCTTCCTGCCAGCCGCTTACCGCCACCTGTTTATTGCCTGCGGCATCAATACGTACATCCAGCGCCAGGACCAGCGCATCGGCGCCAAAACGCTCGAACCACCCTTTAACCACCTCAGGTGATTTCACGGCTGTTGAACCAACGACCACACGGGCGACGCCGGCATCAAGCAGCGCGGCGACATCCTCTTCGGTACGTACACCACCGCCGACCTGTACCGGCACATTCACCCCGGCAACCAGTGTTTTCAGCAATGGGATCTGGCGACGCGCCGGATCTTTCGCACCGGTTAAATCCACCAGATGCAGCACTTGCGCACCCTGGGAGGCGTAATCCTGCAGGCGCGGCAACGGGTCGGTGCCGTAGTCGCGCTGCTGACCATAATCCCCCTGGTGCAGGCGCACTACCGTTCCATCAATTAAATCTAAAGCCGGAATAATCATCACATCTCCAGAAAGTTTTTCAGCAGTTGTGCACCCGCGCGCCCTGAACGTTCCGGATGGAATTGCACGCCATAGAAATTGTCTTTTTGCACCGCAGCAGTAAACGGCGTGCCGTACTGACACTGGGCGATGGTGTAAGGGTTAACCGGCATGGCGTAGCTATGAACAAAATAGAAGTACGCGCCGTCATCTATCCCCTGAAACAGGCGGTTGCCTGCTTTCGGATAGACTTGGTTCCAGCCCATGTGCGGCAGTGGTAAACCAACATCTTCCATTTTCGGCACGTCCTGGTCGATGATACCCAGTAAATCCACGCCACTGTTCTCTTCGCTGAAACGTCCCAGTAACTGCATACCCAGGCAGATGCCCAGCACCGGCTGGGTGCAGGCTTTTACCAGTTCAATCAGGTCGCGTTCGCGCAATTGATCCATGGCGGCCTGCGCCGTGCCTACGCCGGGCAGAAACAGTTTGTCGGCGCGCAGCACCACGTCCGGATCGCGGCTCACCAGCGGCTCGTAGCCGTGACGCGAAATGGCCGATTTCACAGAGTTGAGGTTAGCGCACCCGGTATCCAGGATAACGACATTCATCACAACACTCCTTTCGAGGAGGGAAGGGTATCGCCTTCGACGCGAATGGCCTGGCGCAGCGTGCGACCAAAGACTTTGAACAGGCTCTCCACGCGGTGGTGATCGTTTTTCCCTTTGGTTTTCAAATGCAGCGTCACACCCATGGTGTAAGAAAGAGAACTAAAGAAGTGCTCAACCATCTCGGTGCTCAAATCGCCCACGCGCTGATAGGTAAACTCAGCTTTATATTCCAGGTGCGGACGCCCGGAAATATCCAGCGCGCAGCGTGCCAGGCATTCGTCCATCGGCAGCACAAAACCGAAACGGTTGATACCGCGCTTGTCGCCCAGCGCCAGTTTCAACGCTTCGCCTAACGCCAGGCCGGTATCTTCAACCGTATGGTGATCGTCAATGTAGAGATCGCCTTTGACGTCGATTTCCATGCGAAAGCCGCCGTGGGTGGCAATTTGATCGAGCATATGATCAAAGAAGCCCACGCCGGTGCGGATTTTGCTGCCGCCTTCGCGATCCAGCCACACTTTGACGTCAATCTGCGTCTCTTTGGTTTTGCGCTCAACGTGGGCGTAACGATCGCGTTTGGTCAACTGCTCGCCAATGGCTGCCCAGTTCAGGGTTTCACGGTTGTAACGCAGCCCGGCAATGCCCATGTTGGCCGCCAGTTCAATATCCGTTGCGCGGTCGCCAATGACGTAGCTGTTCGCTTTATCCAGCGCTTGCTCAACCAGCCAGCGCTCAACCATTTTTACTTTCGGTTTGCGGCAATCACACTCATCGCCCGGGAAGTGCGGGCAAATCAACACCTCTTCAAACACCACACCCTGAGAGGTGAAAATTTGCATCATCAGGTTATGCGGGCCATCAAAATCGGCCTGCGGGAAGCTGCTGGTGCCCAGACCATCCTGATTAGTGATCATCACCAGTTTAAAACCGGCTTTTTGGAGTGCGAGCAGAACCGGAATCGCGTCCGGTTCAAAGGCCAGCTTGTCAAAACGATCGACCTGATAATCAGATGGCGGCTCGGAAATCAGGGTTCCATCACGGTCAATAAAAAGGTACTTCTGGCTCATACAGACTCCGCACGTAAAGCGTCGATGACGCGCTGGCTCTCTTCGCGGGTGCCGATAGTGATACGCAGGCAGCCGCTCAAGGTCGGTTGTTTATTTTGGTCACGCAGGATAATGCCCTGATCCCACAGAGATTTAAAGACAGCGCTGGAGGCTTTGAAGCGTACCAGAATGTAGTTGGTCTCTGAATCAAACACCGTCTCCACGCAGGGAATATCACGAAGTGATGTTGACAGATATTCGCGCTCGGCCACGATCTGTGCGACACGCTCACGCATCGCCACAATCCCTTCCGGGCTCAGAGCCTGGGCCGCGATATCGGCCACTGGTGTAGAAAGTGGATAGGGGGCGATCACTTTCATCAGCATGTTGATCACCTCTTCATTTGCCAGGGTGAAGCCGCAACGCAGGCCTGCCAGCGCAAAAGCTTTGGACAGCGTGCGCAGTATCACCAGGTGCGGATACTCTTCAAGCCAGCCCGCCAGCGTCGCCTGAGGGCAAAATTCAATATACGCTTCGTCGGCCACTACGAGCGCTTTGCCGCGCGTCATCTCCAGCACGGCGCGAATGTCCTGCGGATTGATGATTTGACCGGTGGGGTTGTTCGGGCTGCAGACATACACCAGTTTGACGTTCTCAAGCTGGTCGGCAATGTTTTGCAGATCCAGTTGCCAGCCGTCCAGTGTCAGGGCCGTGCGGTACTCAACGCCAAAGGTTTCTGCGCTCACGCTGTACATACCGTAGGTCGGCGGGCAGAACAGAATGGCGTCTTTACCCGGTTCGCAGAACGCGCGGATAAGGAGCTCAATGCCTTCATCAGCGCCGCGACTCACCAACACTTGTTCCGGCTTAAGCCCGGCGTATTGCGCATACCCTTCAATGACCGCTTTTGGCTGGCATTCCGGGTAGCGGTTCAGCGTTTGCTGAGTGAAATTAAATTCCACTGCCGTCGGGAATTCGTTGGCGTTCAACCAGACATCGCCCTTACCGCCAAGACGACGGGCAGACTGATACGGGGTCAGGGCACGTACGTTGGCGCGAGCCAGTTCCTCAATACTCATGCTTGCTCCTTAAGGGCGTTAACACGCAGGGTGACGGCATTTTTGTGGGCGGTGAGCAGTTCAGCGGCCGCCAGCGTTTCAATAGTAGAAGCGAGAGACGCGAAGCCTTCGCGCGATAATTCCTGGACAGTCATCCGTTTCTGGAAATCGGCCAGCCCCAGGCTGGAGCAGGTTGCGGTATAACCGTATGTTGGCAGGACATGGTTAGTGCCGGAGGCATAATCACCGGCGGACTCGGGTGACCAGTCGCCCAAAAAGACCGAGCCGGCGCTGGTGATATCATCCACCAGGTCACGCGCGCTACGGGTCTGAATAATCAAATGCTCCGGACCATACTGGTTAGAGATTTGTACGCATTGTGCCAGGTCTTTCGCCACAATCAGGCGGCTGGCGGAGAGCGCTTTACGCGCCGTTTCCGCACGAGGCAGGTCGGCTAACTGACGTTCAACGGCGTCGGCAACGGCGCGGGCCATGTCGGCATCCGGCGTCAGCAGGATCACCTGCGAGTCCGGGCCGTGCTCCGCCTGCGACAACAGATCGGAGGCGACAAAATCAGGCGTGGCGCCGCTGTCGGCAATCACCAGCACTTCCGAAGGACCCGCTGGCATATCGATAGCAGCGCCATCCAGACGCTGGCTTACCTGACGCTTGGCCTCGGTCACGAAGGCGTTGCCGGGTCCAAAGATTTTATCGACTTTTGGCACTGATTCCGTGCCAAATGCCAGAGCCGCAATCGCTTGCGCGCCCCCCACTTTAAAGACTTCCTGTACACCGCAGAGTTGCGCCGCATAGAGAATTTCATCCGCAATAGGGGGAGGGGAGCAGAGCACCACTTTTTTGCAGCCTGCAATGCGTGCCGGAGTGGCCAGCATCAGTACGGTGGAAAACAGCGGCGCGGAGCCACCTGGGATATACAACCCGACGGAGGCGATAGGGCGGGTGACTTGCTGGCAACGCACGCCTGGCACTGTTTCGACATCAACCGTTTGCAGTTTCTGTGCGACGTGGAACGTGTCGATATTCTTAACCGCCACGGCCATCGCCTGCTTGATGTCGTCACCGAGACGGGCGCTGGCATCGGCAATTTCCTGCGCGGTCACTTTCAGCGCGGTAACGTCAGTTTTATCAAATTTCGCGCTGTATTCGCGCAGGGCGTTATCGCCATTGCTTTTCACGTTGTCGAGGATCTCCACAACGGTACGGGTGATATTTTCTGAGGCGGAGATCGCCGGGCGCATCAGCAGCTCGCGTTGCTGTTCAGGGCTGCAACTGTTCCAGTCGATGATAGTGTTAAAGCTCATAATCGTTTTCCTTTATAGGCAGGGTGACGCTTTCGCTTATCCGGCCTGGATGTCCAGGCCCGGCAGACATAGCGCCACCGGGCGAATCGTAAGGTGGATTACTCCATCATCTTCTCGATTGGCAGCACCAGAATAGAACTGGCGCCCAGCGCTTTCAGTTTTTCCATCGTTTCCCAGAACAGGGTTTCGCTGCTCACCATATGCATGGCGACACGTTGCTGATCGCCAGCCAGCGGCAGAATGGTTGGACGTTCGGCGCCCGGCAGCAGAGAAATTACTTCATCCAGACGCTCGGTTGGCGCGTGCATCATGATGTATTTTGATTCACGCGCCTGAATCACGCCCTGAATACGGGTCAGCAATTTATCGACCAGCTCTTGTTTGCCATCCAGCAGTTCGCCGTCACGTTGAATGAGGCAGGCTTTGGAGCGGTAAATCACTTCCACTTCGCGCAGACCATTCGCTTCCAGGGTGGCGCCGGTGGAGACCAGATCACAGATGGCATCCGCCAGACCGGCACGTGGGGCCACTTCAACAGAACCGTTCAGCAGGCAGGACTTGAAGGCGACGCCTTTCTGGTCGAGATAGCGTTTGAGCAGGTGCGGATAAGAGGTGGCAATACGTTTGCCGTCGAGTGACGCCGGGCCTCTCCACTCTTCATCGGCGTTGGTCGCCAGTGACAGGCGGCAACTCCCGAAATCAAGGCGGCGCAGGGTGAAATAACGCGGGTCTTCCCCCTGTGCGCGGCGGGTCAGCAGCTCTTCTTCCAGGACATTTTCGCCCACAATACCCAGGTCGACCACGCCGTCCATGACCAGCCCCGGAATGTCGTCATCACGCACGCGCAGAATATCAATCGGCATATTTTCGGCCAGGGCAATCAGACGCTGTGTGTGCAGGTTGATTTTAATGCCGCAACGGGCCAGTAATTCGCGTGAGTCATCGCTCAGGCGGCCTGATTTCTGAATAGCTATGCGTAAACGGGTATTGTCTAACATTCTGTTTTCCTCATTATCCTGCTGAATTTGGTCCAAAAAAAAGCCCCCGGAAGATTATCTTCCGGGGGCTTTCTCTTGCGTTCATGCACCACTGGAAGATCCAAACGTCTTCCAGCACACATCGCCTGAAAGACTAGTCAGGATGATGGTGATGATGGTGAAGTTTAAATTGAACGCCTGTCATAAAATTCTCGATGAATGTTTATTCATTTGATGTCGTTTAACCTAAACCACTTTCACCACCAAAGGCAAGGGCTTTTTTTAATCATTAAATCATTTCATATTCGCTCTATGAATTGTCAGTTTCGTCGGGCTGGCGTAGCCTTAAAATGGAATCTGCGAAATGTCGGGAGAGACACATGAAAAAGGTCGCTATTGTCGGATTAGGATGGTTGGGCATGCCGCTGGCGCTGTCATTAACGGCGCGCGGCTGGCAGGTCACCGGCAGCAAAACCACTCAGGATGGCGTGGAGGCGGCTCGTATGTGCGGCATTGAAAGCTACGTGCTGAAACTCGAACCGGAGCTGTTCTGCGAGCCAGACGATCTGGATGCATTAATGAATGTCGACGCGCTGGTTATCACTTTGCCCGCCAGACGCAGTGGTCCTGGCGAGGCTTTCTACCTGCAGGCGATGCAGGAAATTGTTGATAGCGCGCTGGCCTATCATATCCCGCGCATCATTTTTACCAGCTCCACCTCGGTGTACGGCGACACCAGCGGCACAGTAAAAGAAAACTCACCGCGTAATCCGTCAACGGCGAGCGGACGAGTCCTGAAAGAGCTTGAGGACTGGCTGCATAATTTGCCGGGGACATCGGTGGATATTCTGCGTCTGGCAGGGCTGGTAGGGCCGGCTCGCCATCCGGGGCGTTTTTTTGCCGGGAAGACGGCGCCAGACGGGCAACAGGGGGTCAACCTGGTCCATCTGGAGGATGTTATTTCCGCCATCACGTTGCTGCTTCAGGCGCCGAAGGGTGGGCATATCTATAATTTATGTGCACCTGAGCACCCGGCGCGAGCGCAGTTTTACCCGGCCATGGCACGCAAGCTTGGCCTGCCTGAGCCACAATTCCTCGACTCTGCGCCCGGCGAAAAAGGGAAAGTGGTTGACGGTAACCGCATTTGCCACGAACTGGGATTTGAGTATGAATATCCGAATCCGATGACCATGCCACTGGACTGATTTTAAACAGTTTAATGCCATAAACACGGGGGAAATCTGTCATTTCCCTGAAACAGTGCAGAAACATTTTAGCAAAAAGTGCTATTAATTTGCTCTGGTTCAAAGTGAATTATTTAAATTCAGTAAGTTAGGTGTTACCGCTTTGTGAGCGCCATTGCACAGGCTTGTCAAAACGCCTCACTTTGGTGCAAAATATGTCGCTGCAAAAAATTGAAACTAACCGACGTTAATAAGACGTCGGTTATTTTTTTGCACTTTAGAAACGTCATTCAATCCAAGAGGCCGGGCTTCGTACCGGATAGATATTTACTAAAAACCGACAGTCGTTGTCGCTGAGGAATATAAAGAAATGGGGCAATCTTTTGCTTACGCGCTGGCGTTCACCGTAAAAGGGGATAACTATGTCGCATAACGCTACTCCAAAGACCTCTCGCGTGGAATTGCGTAAAACACTTACGTTGATTCCGGTTGTTATGATGGGCCTCGCCTATATGCAGCCTATGACGCTGTTCGATACGTTTGGTATCGTCTCTGGCTTGACCGACGGCCATGTTGCAACGGCGTATGCCTTTGCGCTGGTGGCCATTCTTTTTACGGCGCTGAGCTACGGAAAACTGGTTCGCCGTTTCCCGTCTGCGGGCTCCGCATACACCTACGCCCAGAAATCCATTAGCCCGGCGGTTGGCTTTATGGTGGGTTGGTCTTCGCTGCTGGACTACCTGTTCATGCCGATGATCAACATTCTGTTGGCGAAAATCTATTTTGAAGCGCTGGTGCCTTCTATTCCATCGTGGATCTTTGTTGTCGCGCTGGTGGCCTTTATGACCATCTCTAATCTGCGCAGTATCAAGACCGTGGCCAACTTCAATACCCTGATTGTGATTCTGCAGATGGGCATTGTGGCCGTTATCGTTGGTCTGATCATTTACGGCGTCTCTCACGGTGAAGGCGCAGGTACGTTGACCAGCACGCGTCCGTTCTGGTCCGAAGGCGCACACGTGGTGCCGATGATTACCGGCGCGACTATCCTGTGCTTCTCGTTCCTCGGCTTCGACGGTATCTCTTCTCTGTCAGAAGAGACCAAAGATGCAGAGCGCGTGATTCCGAAGGCTATCTTCCTGACGGCGTTGATTGGCGGCCTGGTATTTATCGTTGCCTCTTACTTCCTGCAACTGTACTTCCCGGATATCTCTCGCTTTAAAGATCCGGATGCGTCTCAGCCGGAAATCATGCTGTATGTGGCGGGTAAAACCTTCCAGTGGGGCGTGCTGATTTTCTCCAGCGTGACCGTTCTGGCATCGGGTATGGCGGCACATGCGGGCGTTTCGCGTCTGATGTACGTGATGGGCCGTGATGGCGTCTTCCCGACCCGTTTCTTTGGTTATATTCATCCGAAGTGGCGTACTCCGGCATGGAACGTCCTGCTGGTTGGCGCGATTGCACTGCTGGCGATTAAATTCGACCTGGTGACGGCGACAGCGTTGATTAACTTCGGCGCACTGGTGGCGTTTACCTTCGTTAACCTGTCAGTGATTTCGCAGTTCTGGATCCGTGAAAAGCGTAACAAGACGCTGAAAGATCACTTCAACTATCTGGTACTGCCGGTCTGTGGCGCGCTGACCGTAGGCGCACTGTGGATTAACCTGGAGCAGAGCTCAATGATTCTGGGCCTGATCTGGGGGGGTATCGGTCTGGTCTATCTGGCCTGCGTGACGAAAAGTTTCCGCAACCCGGTGCCACAGTACGAAGATATCGCGCAGTAATGAATGACTGAATAAAAAAACCGGAGGCCATGGCCTCCGGTTTTTTTTGCCTGCACTCTGGCGGCTACACAATCTCCTGGGCGTACTGCCAGAGCGATTTCAGCAGTGTCAGCTTCGCTTTATCGTCGGCGTACTGCTGGGACAGCATCTGTAGCTCATCGGCGTAGGCCTGCAAAAACTCAGGCGTAAACACCTGACGGCGATGCTCCAGCCAGCGCTGTTGTTCGTCATAATCGAGCGTTCCGGGGAAGTTACGCGCCCGGTAGTTAAATAGCAGTTTCTCGATTCGCTTATCGACAAAGGTGATATCCAGCGCTGGGAGGTTACGTGGCTCGGTTTCCAGCAGAATGTTCATCGCCGCACGGTCTGCGTCGCTGAAAAAACCGTTATAAAGTTGTGTATCCACATTCTCAGAGGGTACAAACGGTTCGGCTTCGGCAAAGATAGCCAGTACTTTTTCGCGTACCTGCGGGTTATTGCGCAGAACGTTCAGGTTATCCAGACACTGCTTGCGGTCAATCCCCAGCCGTTCAGCATCCTCAGGACGCAGCGTTTTCGCCTGTGCCAGGATAGGGCATTTATTCAGATGTACCAGCTTCACCGGCACGGCAGCATTGTCACCTAACTCGGCTTTTGCGGTATACAAGCGCTCGCGCAGCGCGTCAGCATCCAGTTCCAGCAACGGCGACATATCGCCCGCCAGGTCCACCATGATCACGGCATTGCGGTTTTCCGGGTGCCAGGCCAGCGGAGCCACCCAACTGGTATTGCCGCGCCAGGCGCCAAACATGCCGGAAACATGGACCAGCGGCGTCATCTGCGGGACATCAATCAGGGCCGCCAGTTTATGCTTATTACGGTGGCTCAGCAGATAATCAAACAGCCTCGGCTGGTGGGTTTTCACCAGTTGCGCCATGGCGATGGTGGCGTAAACGTCGGCCATTGCATCGTGGGCATTGCTGTGTTCAATACCGTTCGCTTTTGTCAGATGCTCAAGGCGGAAACTCGGCAGCCCATCGTCATTCTCCGGCCAGTTGATGCCGTCCGGGCGCAGGGCATAGCAGGCACGCATCACATCCAACAAATCCCAGCGCGAGTTGTTGTTTTGCCAGCTCCAGGCATAGGGATCGTAAAAGTTGCGATAGAAGATATTCCGCGTCACTTCGTCATCGAAGCGGACGTTGTTATAGCCGAGTACGCAGGTTTTGGGGACGGTGAACAAATCATGGATGCGGCGGGCAAAGTCAGCTTCATTGACGCCATTCGCTCTGGCGTGCTGTGGCGTAATGCCGGTAATCAGCACTGCCTCTGGCTGAGGCAAATAGTCATCTGCCGGTTTACAGTAAAAGACTTCCGGCTCGCCAATGATGTTGAAATCGGCGTCGGTACGAATCGCAGCAAACTGTGCGGGGCGATCCAGCGAGGGGCTGGTACCGAACGTTTCGTAGTCATGGAAAAGAAATGTGGGCGTTGCCGTTGAATCAGACACCTGAGCTCATCCTGTTGATCAATAACCTGCCTATGGTAAACCATTGCGTCGCATCTTCCGAAGGAAAACGCATTGCGGAGCGTCATTCGGAGCAAGATCCGGGATGTAAAAAAATGACTTTCGTCACATTTGTTTGCAATTTGTCCCAGTATCGACATATTAAGTTGCGTAAAAAGAACGGCTAATTTCACGTAAATGAGGATATTTCTTTGAAATGCCGTTTGTTTTTTGCCTTCTCCCTTTTGTCCGCGACAATCCATTGCGCGTTGGCAGATGATATGCCGATTTCTCCCCAGCCGCCGGAAATTCAGGCGGGCTCATGGGTCTTAATGGATTACACCACCGGGCAGATCCTCACTGCGGGCAATGAACATCAGCAGCGTAATCCGGCCAGCCTGACCAAGCTGATGACTGGCTATGTTGTGGATCGCGCCATCGACAGCCACCGTATCAGCGCCAGCGATGTGGTGACGGTAGGTAAGGATGCCTGGGCGCGAGGAAATCCGGTCTTTGACGGCTCTTCGTTAATGTTCCTGAAAGCCGGGGATCGCGTAACGGTGCGCGACCTGAGCCGCGGGCTGATTGTTGATTCCGGCAACGATGCCTGCGTCGCGCTGGCCGATTATGTAGCGGGAAGCCAGCCGCAGTTTGTCAGCATGATGAACGATTATGTGCAAAAACTAAATTTGCGTGATACCCATTTTGAAACGGTACATGGCCTGGACGCGCCCGGCCAGCACAGTTCGGCATATGATCTGGCGGTGCTTTCCCGCGCCATTATCAGCGGTGAGCCGGATTTTTATCATATGTACAGTGAGAAAAGCCTGACCTGGAACGGAATCACCCAGCAGAACCGTAATGGGCTGCTGTGGGATTCATCATTGAATGTTGATGGCCTGAAAACCGGGCATACCTCGGGTGCCGGTTTTAACCTGATAGCATCAAGCGTTGATGGGCAGCGTCGCCTGATTGCGGTTGTGATGGGGGCGGAAAGCCCGAAAGGCCGTGAAGACCAGGCGCGGAAGTTGCTGCACTGGGGCCAGCAAAATTTTGATACCGTGCAGATTCTGCAAAAAGGTAAAAAAGTTGGCAGCGAGCGTATCTGGTATGGCGATAAGGAACAGATGACGGTCGGTACCGACCAGGATCTTTGGTTGGCGCTGCCGAAAGCGGAACTCCCGAATATCAAAGCACGCTATGTCATAGACGCTAAAGAGCTCGAAGCCCCGCTTGCCGCTCATCAGCGCGTGGGCGAAATCCAGCTTTACGATCGTGACAAAGTGGTGGCGCACTTGCCGCTGGTGACGCTGGATGATGTCGGTAAGGGTGGCTTGTTCTCGCGGTTGAGCGACTATCTGCACCATAAAGCCTGATGATGATGCGGACTGGCTGTGACGCGAGTCTGCTCACATAATTGATCTGTTGTGAGTGCCCGGTTTCAATGATTTCACTATACTGTACAAATAAACAGTAAAGGGAGGGTAACATGGCATACACCGTAAGACAGGTTGATAAGCGCACTATCGCCGGGTTTCATCTGGTTGGCCCCTGGGATGTCACCGTCAAGAAAGGGTTCGAGCAGTTAGCGATGTGGGTTAACGGTAAACAGATTCAGACTCAGGAATGGATCACGGTTTACTATGACAATCCCGATGAAGTTCCCGCGGAAAAGTTGCGTGCTGATGTGGTTGTTTCGGTTCCGGCTGATTTCGTCATTCCTGAAAACAGTGAAGGGGTGATGCGTACTGAGATTCCGGCAGGCCTGAACGCAGTGGCACGTGCTCGCGTCTATAACGAAGAGTTTGAACAGGCGTGGGATGCTTTTTTTGATGAGTTGATGGCAGACGAGCAGTATCAGATTGCTTTACGCCCCTGTTTTGAAGTCTATCTGAATTCAGCGCAGGAGGATGGCTACTGGGAAATCGATATGTACATTCCCGTAGAACCAAAAGTGCTCTGATCGTAAACGTTAAAAGGGTTCACTGTTCAATCTGTACACGCGGATTTTAAGCAGTGAACCCTTTTTTTGTTCTAAACAGTGACCTTTGCCGCAGAAAGATCGCTACAATTGCGCCTTCGTTGTTTTTTGACTGGAGAGCGGGTGTGCGTCCCGACAAATCACTCAGTCCTTTTGAGATCCGTCTTTACCGACATTATCGCGTGGTTCACGGCGTACGTATTGCGCTGGCTTTTATCCTGACCTTTTTGTTGGTTCGTCTGCTCAATGTACCCGAGGGTACCTGGCCACTCATCACCCTGGTGGTGATCATGGGGCCGATTTCGTTCTGGGGAAATGTGGTCCCCAGAGCATTTGAGCGCATTGGTGGCACAATCTGTGGCTCTGCGTTGGGGCTTGTCGCACTTAAGCTTGAGCTGATCTCCCTTCCGCTGATGGTGATGTGGTGTGCGGGAGCCATGTTCCTCTGTGGCTGGCTGGCGCTGGGTAAAAAGCCCTATCAGGCATTGCTTATCGGTATCACGCTGTCGGTGGTGGTTGGCGCGCCGGCCGGGGATATGAATACGGCGTTGTGGCGAAGTGGCGACGTCATTTTTGGCTCGTTACTGGCAATGCTGTTCACCGGTATCTGGCCGCAGCGAGCCTTTCTGCACTGGCGTATCCAAATGGCAAACTACGTTACCGCATTTAACCGGGTCTATCAGGCCGGTTTTTCGCGTAACCTCGTTGAGCGCCCGCGGCTGGAAAGGCATCTGCAAAAAATACTCAATGATGTGGTGAAAATGCGCGGCCTGATTACACCCGCCAGTAAAGAGACGCATATCCAGAAAGCCATTTTTGAAGCGATTCAAACCGTAAGCCGCAATATGGTGTGTGTGCTGGAACTGCAAATGAACGCGCACTGGGCTTCCCGCGCCAGCCACTTCGTTATGCTCAACGCCAGTACGTTGCGTGAAACGCAGCAAATGACGCAGCAAACGCTGTTGACTATCGCCCATGCGCTCTATGAAGGAAATCCGCAACCGATTCTGGCCAATACGGAAAAACTGACTGACATTGTGACGGAATTGCGCGACCTGCTCCGCGATCATCAGGGCGATGCGTTGGCGGAGAATTCGATTCACGGCTATGTGTGGCTGAGCATGGAACTGGCACGGCAACTGGAGTTGATGTCACATTTAATGTGTCGGGCGCTGCGCAAATAAGCTTCACACAATTCGGAAAAACAGTCAGGCTGTTTCGATTCAGCCCAATTTGGGGTTATGATAGAGAAAAGGATAAAATCATTGTCATCAGCAACGGCTAAAAGTAAGGTCTTAGGCGGTTGCTTTAACGAATCCGAATCTCACATTAGCAGGGGTATCAAAATGGAAACAAGTAAGCCTTCATTCCAGGACGTTCTGGAGTTTGTTCGTCTGTTCCGTCGTAAGAATAAACTGCAGCGCGAAATCCAGGATGTTGAGAAAAAGATCCGTGATAACCAGAAACGTGTACTGCTGCTGGACAACCTGAGCGACTATATCAAGCCGGGTATGAGCGTTGAAGCTATCCAGGGTATTATCGCCAGCATGAAAAGCGATTACGAAGACCGCGTTGATGATTACATCATCAAAAACGCCGAGATCTCCAAAGAACGCCGTGAGATCTCCAAGAAACTGAAAACAATGGGTGAGCAGAAACCCGTTGAGCCAAAAGAAGAGTAATCACTCTGACGGTGAGAGGGCCTCTCTCACCGTTCTCTTACCCCGCCTTCCACCATGCGCAACAGATGTTGTTGCGGCCAGTGCTGTTGCAATGCAGGTTTACTCAGTAACGCGCGCACTTTCGCCAGATCATGACGTTGTCTGTCCAGAAATAAGCCCACAACACTACCGCTATGGGCGACATTCAGCCCGTACAAATCGCACCGTTCCACTATCCCCATCAGTGAATTAAAACCCGGTTTAGGTAGCAGCGTCTGGCTTGCCATGGCACTTTGCGATGCCGCCTCGCCCAGTAGTGCCGGATCGTTTGTCAGGCAGGCTCGCTGCACTTTACGCCAGGCGCTGCCGAGAGCATCGGCGTTGGCCATCAGCACGGCCCGCCGGGGCAGACGATGATAATCTTCTGTGCGAAGCGTTAACGGGCTTTCCAGTAATAAGACATCGAGAGTGGGAACACGCTCACAGGTGATCCGTGTTTGTGCGGTGTTGTGATCAAATAACGTCAACGAACGAAAAACAGTGCTGTCGGTGGGTTCCAGCGCGACGCAAAGCTGAGAGAGGGTGACGTCATCAAGCGTAAACCCAAGATGACGTGATGTGGCAACCGCTGTGGCTGCGATGTCCGCGGTACTGCTCGCCATCCCTTTGGCGACGGGAATGGTCGAGCGGCAGTCAATGCGAATTTCATCACTTAATGCAGCAGGTAGCTGCCAGTGCGCCAGCACCTGTTTTACCATCGCTCGTACCAGGGGGCGTTCAGCAGGCACAGGCGTACCGGCTGTGACTTCAACCTCGCTATACCAGTTGACCGGGCAGGAAACCAGCTTTTCACTGCCCAGGATCCATCCCTGAATGATTTCGCCGCAGGATGCGGGACACTGTGCCAGCGCCAAGTTCAACCTCTCATTGTGGTGCCTAACGTCAGGATAGTGTCATGCCGATCCGCTGAAGGCCAGAATTTCGCGTAACGACACCACGCCGCCAATCACGATCAGCGCGGGGGCGTGAAACCCGGCGGCTTCGCTCTCTTGTGCCAGCGCAGACAGCGGTGCGCAGAGAACTTTCTGTTCCGGTGTGCTGGCACGCATCACCACGGCTGCAGGTGTATCGGCTGGTTTACCTGCACTCATCAAAGCGGCACAGATGGTCTGTATTTGCGACATCCCCATCAGGATCACCAGCGTCCCCGGCAGGACCGCAAGTTTACCCCAGTCCTGAGGTTCTTTACCGTCCTGTAAATGGCCGGTCACAACATGAAAACTGGAGGCAAAATCGCGGTGCGTTACCGGGATACCCGCGGCTGCAAGCCCGCCAATCGCGGAGGTGATACCTGGTACCACCTCGCACTCGATACCACACTCCCGTAGCGCTTGTACCTCTTCGCTCCCGCGACCAAAAACAAAGGGATCACCGCCTTTTAAGCGCACAACCCTGAGGCCTCTGCTGGCGCAATCAATCAGGATTTGGTTGATTTGTGGCTGCGGGATAGGGTGGCGATTCGCCTCTTTGCCCACATCATGCAACTCACAACCCGCCGGGGCTTCCTGTAACAGAAGCGGATTAACCAGCCTGTCGAAAACAACGGCTTCGGCTTCACGCAGGCAGTTTAATCCTTTTACGGTCAGCAGACCCGGGTCGCCCGGGCCTGCGCCCACCAGCCAGACTTTACCTGTCATGCTTCTGCCTCCGCATATTCCGGCAGCCCGATGCGCATTACGTCACGGGCAATCATCAGTTCTTCATTGGTATTGATCACGGCGACTTTCACCACAGAATGGTCAGTCTGGATAAACGTGGCATTGCGGTCGTTTTTCCCGGCGTCAATGTCCAGCCCCAGGAAATGCAGGTTGCGACAGATGGCCGCTCTGGCTCGTGCGGAGTTTTCACCAATGCCGCCGGTAAATAACAGAACATCCAGACCACCCAATTGCATTACATAGCTGCCGATAGTGGCGCGGATACGTTCGGCAAAAAGAGTGAGCGCCAGTGTTGCGCGCGCGTTGCCAGCATTCGATGCTTGTTCGACATCGCGAAAATCGTTCGATACGCCAGAGACCCCGAGCAGCCCCGATTCGTTATTTAGCAGAGCGTTAAGCTGTTGCGGCGACTTGTCTTCTTTTAACGCAACCCAGGGCAAAATAGAGGGGTCGATATCCCCGCTGCGGGTACCCATCATTACCCCCGACTGCGGTGTGAACCCCATAGAGGTGTTGACGGAGCGCCCACCTTTAATAGCACACAGGCTGCTGCCATTGCCTAAATGGCAGGAGATAACCCGCAATGCGCTTAATGGAACGCCCAGTTTTTCGGCTAATTGCTGGCTGACAAATTTATGGCTGGTGCCATGGAACCCGTAACGGCGAATCCCAAGTTCCGCGTAATAGCGCCAGGGCAAAGGGTAGATGAAAGCGCTTTGTTCCAGCGTCTGATGAAATGAAGTATCAAACACGGCAACCGCTGGGGCATGTGGCAGCGCCTGGCGAAAAATGCGAATGCCCGCTGCGTTGACCGGGTTGTGTAATGGTGCCAGTTCCGCAAGGCGTTCGATTTCTGCCAGTGCGTCATGGGTAATCAACGCCGAGTCTTTAAAAGTTTCTCCACCGTGTGCGACACGATGCCCCACGCCGTCTATTGCCGATAAGGAGGAGATAATGTTATGTGAAAGCAATTTTTCCAGCAGTAATTCCGCCGCCTCTTTGTGGTCGGCAATGGCACGTGTCTCCTGCCATTTTTGTTCCCCCTGCTTGAGGGTGAAAATGGCATCGGAAAGCCCGATACGTTCGATCAGACCCTGACAGAGAAGCGTGCCTGCAGGCATAATAAGAAGCTGAAATTTAAGCGAAGAACTACCGGCGTTGATTGCCATTATTGTTCTGGACATGCGTGCTCCTGGGGTTGAAGAAAAGCGATGACCTCAGCGACACCCTGACCGGTTTGCGCGCTGGTGATAAAAAGGTGCTCTGCACCTGACTGCCGTAACCACTCGCCGATTTGCGTGATCTTGTGTTCTGCGACAAGGTCGGCTTTGGTGATGATGCCAATCGTCTGGCGGTTCATCGGCAAGGTAAATCCGGGTGAAAATGGGCACCATTCGGCGTCGGCATTCAGTACCAGCGCCACCACATCGGCTTCGCAGGCGCTGGTGAGTAAGGCGCTGTAGAGACATCGGTTTTCGAGGTACTCCCCCGGCGTATCGATGGTCTCAGGTGACCAGACAATGGCCTGCGTTTTTTGATAGCGCATTGCCTCACCGCGCAAGCGTTGTGTTAGCGATGTCTTACCGCACTGGCTTGGGCCAATTAACATCATTCGTTTCATCGCATCAGGTCCTTGTGACCTGGCAGGTCGTAAAGTGCAGCATTTCGCCGAGTGAACGCGTCACCTGACGTAGTGCATACTCCACTGAGGAAACATCCCCCGTGAGGACCACGGCACCTGTGAAACGATCGATAAAACCGATCTCTACCGCCCCGGATTTGGTCGCGATATCGCAGGCGATGATTGAGGCTTCGCTGGGGGTAATCGTCAGAATGCCAATGGCAGAAGCCGTCTCGCTTAAGCCCAGCTTTTTGTAGAGATCTTTGCCTGGATTGGCGATCAAATGGGCCAGGGTGACCTGCTTACCGGGCACATACTCCTGAATCATGCGTTCAGTACTGCGTTGTGTCTCCATTAGCCCTCCACAATCTGTCGCCACATGGCTTCATGGGGACGCGGGATCACCGAGCGGTACACCAGCAGACCTTTTTCGCCAGCACTTTCACTGGCAACGGCGACGGCATTTTCCACATCCGAAATATCACCGGTCACGACCATGTAGCATTTGCCACCAATGCCGAACGCCATATGAACGCGTACCAGGGTGACATTCGACGCCTTCACTGCACGGTCGGCCGCGCTCACGCAGGCGGCTACACTCCAGGTTTCAACGATACCCACTGCCTGACGTTGCTCGACGGCATTGAGACCGCTAATCGCAGGCAGCACGCTGGCATGAATATTGGGAAGGACCAGGCTGTCGACCAGCATTTCTCCGGCCTGGCTGTCGCCCGTGGCAATAGCCTGCTGGACTGCGCCGACATCGCCTCCCACCATGACCAAAAATTTGCCGGGGCAAAGCGTCTTACTGACCAGAAGCGTCACATTGGCGCTTTTGAGCATGGCATCACCCAGTTCCATGCCTTTGGCGATGCTGGTTAATTCAAGTATTCCAATAGCCTGTGACATGGTTAACCTCGTACAACCGTAATGGCTTTATCTGTGACCGACGCAATAACGCCATCGATACTGGCATGAAGGGGAACGCCCAGCGCACCTTCGGGAATAGTGGCAATGCGCTGCCCCCGGATGACGACGTCGCCTTCTTTTACGCAAGGAATCGCTGGCGCACCAATATGCTGGCGCAGCGGCAATTCGACCTGTGAAGGGGTAATGACGTGCTCTTCCAGCGGCGCATCCTGATACCAGTCGCGCAGGCCAAGCCTGGCCACCAGGCGCTTGACAGGGATCAGGCGATAGCGCGCCATCTCATCAGCCTCGCGAAGCGGCCCCTCATAGCGTGCGCCGCTGGCGCGTAATTGAACTTTAAGGAGACGGTTTACCCGCATCGGTGAGATGCCTACCGGGCAGGCGACGCTTTCACAGACGTTGCATTCAGAACAGGTCAGGGCACTGAGCAGCGTTTGCGGCGTAGCGACGCCCTGATAATTGACGGCCCGCACCAGAAGATGAGGCGAGAGTTCGTGACCAATTAAATGCCGGGGGCAGAGATCGGTACATAACCGACACTGCTCGCAGACGGTACGGGCGATGGTCAGCACGGTGCGGTCATCCTGCAGACGGCGCTGAATCAGCGAGTGTGATTTCGGCAGTACCAGCAGACCACCCGTAGTTTTTGTCACCGGCACATCCAGTGATGGCAGCAGGCCGCCCATCATTGGGCCACCGTTAATAAAACCGGGCTCCTCTACCGTGGCACCACCCGCCATTTCCAGCACTTCCCGTAACGACATACCCAGCGGGACCGTTACAGTCAGGGGATGACGTACCGCGCCGTTTACCGTCAGGGTTCTGCGGGTCACGGGATATTGCTGTTCCACCGCGCGTGCAATATTGAGAACGGTCTGCACGTTATTGACGACAACCCCCACGCTGACCGGCAGCGCGGCAGGAGGTACACGACGCCCTGTTGCCATCCAGATAGTGATAACTTCGTCTCCGGCGGGGTAGACGTCAGGCAGAATATGCAGACGAATCTGCGCAGGTAGTAGTGGAGTAAGTGCGGCGATGGCGGCGCGATATTTTTCTTTGAGCGCAATAATGCCCTCTGTCGCGCCCGTTGCCGTCATGCCATAAAGCACGCCACGCACCAGTCGTGCCGCCTGTTGCGCCATCAACTGCTGATCGACTTTCAACATCGGTTCGCATTCGGCGGCATTAACCAGAAAAATCTCGACCTGTGCCTGCAGTTTTACATGGGTTGGAAACCCGGCGCCGCCAGCGCCAACGACGCCAGCTTCGCGTACGCGCTGGCGAATGGTCTCTGCCGTTGCCGGGGTCAATTCGCCCCATGGGGACGGGAGAAGGGCCGCTTCACTCACAGCAATTCCTCCAGAAGATGTCGAATGTCATTGCCATCGGCAGGGCGAGGCGTGGTTTTCAGCGTGACATCCGCCAGTGCAGCCTGAACCATGGCGGGGATCCGCTCACGGAATTTATCTTTGTCTGCTTTTAGCGCGACCGAGAGCGTCGGCATCTCACACTGCTGACGAAGCTGCTCAATCTGGCGAATCAGTGAATGAATGGCGACCAACTCATTCGCGCCTGTCGGGCAAAAATGGCAGGCTTTAGCCAGCCGGGCATAACGCTTCGCCGCACGTTTATCACTGGCATTAAAGCGAATGACCGCCCCCAGCAGCAGCGCATTAGCTAACCCATGCGGCAGGTGAAATTGCCCGCCCAACTGATGGGCAATGGCGTGATTAATACCTAACCCCGCCTGGCTGAACGCCATCCCAGCGAGGGTCGCAGCGTTGTGCATTTTGCCACGCGTCGCCAGGCAGTCGCCTTTACGTACCGCCGTTGGCAGGTACTGGAACACTAACTGTGCTGCTTTCTCTGCCAGCGCATCGGTAAAATCGCTGGCCCGAGGCGACACATAGGCTTCGAGGGCGTGGGTCAGCACATCCATGCCGGTATTCGCCGTAATAGCGGGCGGGACGCTGACGACAAGCGTCGGGTCCAGGATCGCGATATCGGGATAGAGCGCATTATCGAACAATGGATATTTGATGCCTTTTTCGGGATCGCTTATCACGCAGGCGCTGGTCACCTCCGAGCCGGTGCCGCTGGTGGTCGGAATCGCGACACAGGTTTCGATATTGACGCCCTGTTGTTTGCTGAACCAGACGATTGCTTTCGCCGCATCCAGCGCGGAGCCGCCACCGAAACCAATAACCACCTGCGGCTGGAGTGAATGCATCTGTGTAATACCTTCCACAACCGTGGCGATGGTCGGATCAGGTGTAATGTCGCTAAAGACGCTGATGCGGTTATCAGCCGGGATTGCCTTGCGCAGCAGTTCTATAAGCGGAGAGCTGGCAAGAAAACCGTCGCAGACAACCCATATGTGCTTGTTACGAAAGCGTTTAAGCACCTCAAGGCTTCCCGCTCCGCTGTAGAGTCGCGTTTGTAGCGAAAATCTCTTCATATCGGCCTCAATTAGCGAATGGAGAAACCGTTGGTCAGTACGCAACGACGCGAACGTGCAAAGGTTTTTGCTGATGTCGTGCCTTCGCCGGTAGGTGTGGCTATTGTGAATGTGGTAAAGCCTTCACCGCCCACGCCAATCCCCGCATAAGACGGTCCGTTTTTCACAAAAATAGAGGTCTGCAGGCTGCGTGCGGCCAGGTTCAGGCGGGAGACATTTTGTGAATGCATCACCGCCGTGTGGTGCAAACCTTCCTCAACAACGAGGGCAAGGGCGAGGGCGGCATCAAAGTCGTTAACCCGAACGACAGGCAGTACGGGCATTAATTGCTCTGCGGTAACCAACGGATCGTTGCCTTGCACTTCGGCGATCAACAGGCGAGGCGCTTTAGGCGGCACGCTCAGACCGGCCGCTTGCAGAATGTGTGAAGGGCTTTTACCGACCAGTTTTTTATTGGCCACCCCATCCTGGATACAGACGGCGCGCAGTTTATCGATATCCACACCGGTAATGCGCAGCGCGCCAAATGCCTGCATCTGTTGCATCAGGCGGTCGGCAACACAGTCGACAACAATCAGACTCTTCTCTGCAATGCAGGGCAGGTTGTAATCGAAGGATGCGCCGTTGATGATGTCTTCCGCTGCTTTCACCAGATCGGCAGTTTCGTCGACGATACAGGGTGGGTTTCCGGCACCTGCGCCGATCACTTTCTTGCCACTTTTTAGGCCCATCAGCACAATGCCTGGGCCACCGGTAATCGCCAGCAGGGCGATTTTTGGATGCGCCATCATTTGCTGGGTGGCTTCGAATGTAGGTTCGGCAACGGTTACTACCAGGTTGCGAATACCCGTATGGCGAAACGCGATATCTTCAATCATGCGGATCAGCTTGAGCGAAACCTTTTTCGCACCCGGATGCGGGCTGAAATAGATGGTATTGCCAGCCGCCAGCATGCTGATGCTGTTGTTAATAATGGTTTCGGTCGGGTTCGTGCTCGGCGCAACGGAACCAATAACGCCAAACGGGGAATATTCGAATAACACCATGCCGCCGTCGCCGGTCAGCGCGGTGGTGGTGAGATCTTCTATACCCGGGGTGTTTTCCAACGCGGCTTTGTTTTTGAGAAACTTGTCTTCTTTGTTGCCCATACCGGTTTCTGTGGCGCTCTCTTCGGCCAGTTCGGCCAGATAGGGAGCCAGCTCATCACGAATACCGCCAATAATGGCGCTGCGGGTTTTTAAGGGACACTGTTGATAGCGCAGGAAGGCCTGGTGTGTTGCGTCGATAGCTTCTGCTGGCGTGGCGAATACCCCTTTGGTGCAGCTCTCTTTTTTCTCTTGTGTCGGTGTGAGTTGTTCGCTCAGGATGGTGCGAATAAGGGTTTCAAGTTCGGTCGTATTCATTATTTTTTTCCCATGTTAATCGCCGCAAGTGCGGTCTGAGCAATGTCCATGTCTTGTTCAACGGAGCCGCCGCTGATGCCAAGACCACCAATAATGTTGCCGTCACGCCAGATGGGGAAACCGCCTCCAAAAGTGACAACTTTGCCTTCCATGTGCGCCTCTAACCCATACAGCGCGCGTCCTGGTTGCACTGCGTCTGAAAGTTCGTGTGTGGCCGATCTCATCGCGACCGCCGTCCAGGCTTTTTTCGGTGCCAGGTCGCTACTGACTAGCAGCGCGTCTGGCATGCGCCAGGTCAGCATGCCGATGCCATGGGCGTCCACGACGCTTATCACCACCGGCACGTTAAGCTCGCCAGCGCGTGTCATCGCGGCTTTGGCCAGTTGATGAAGGTCATGAAATGAAAGTGACATAGAGGTGCCTTTCGCCGGTATGGCTTGTGCCGCAGCGCGATAACGCGCCGCGACTTCGTGAATGACTTTTTCCTGGTGCGCCAGATGGTCTTCAAGGCGGGCCAGCGCGTACAAGCAGTCGGAAAGGCGGTTGATATAGCGCATCAGCACCTGACGGACGTTTACCTGTTCACTTAACTCCACCAGGCGACGCTCGGCTTTGCGGGCCAGTGTCCGGGCAACATGCAAACGGGCTGCTGCTTCGCAGCGGCCTGGTAGCACAAAGCTGTGGACGTTGTCGACCTGGGACATCGCGTTGTCTATTGCTTGCTCCAGCGCAGCAATATCTTCGGTACTGACATAGCGCTGTTTTGGCGAGGGTGTTTCGCTTTCACTCGCCAGTTCTGCGCTAAACCAGAAAATCTGCAGTTGCACCGCTTCCAGGAATGGCTTGCTGGCGGGGGCTTGCACGGCGCAGGCACAGAGACTCAACTGAGAGTTGAGTTCATCCAGCGTGCCGTATGCTTCGACGCGCGGATGGGTTTTGCTGACGCGCTGGCCGCTAAACAGAGCCGTCGTGCCAGCGTCGCCAGTGCGGGTATAAATGGCCATTATTCCTCCTTAGCGCGACAGGGTGTCGACAATGCCCACCACCGCCAAATCAATGGCTTCGTTCGGGCCGGAAAAAACATGCCTCGCACTGGAGCCACTGCTGAGCAGAACCAGTTCGCCGACACCTGCACCAACGGAATCAACGGCTACTTCATCACCCTGTAATGGGTTGGCGGGAAGTTCGCCGTCTGCCGTAACCCGCCGGACCAGCAGCAGTTTTTTTCCCACCAGAGAAGCGGATTTTTGTGTCGAGACCACCGAGCCAGTTACCCTTGCGAGATGCATGCTTTACTCCTGCTTCACGAGTCGTATGTGTTGCGAAATCACTGCGTCACGGGCCAGTGCCGTGATAACCGTTTTACGTGAGACAGCAAGCCAGCACGCGTTGAGGCCAGCGACATCGCGGTAGCTCAATACTTTTGCCTGATGGATAACCACCGTGACGCCTTGCTCATCCATGAATGTCACAGGCAGTTTTGCCAGTGTTTTCAGGGGCAAGCAGGGCAGCAGCCTGCTGTTTAACGTAATGCTCACGGACATGCCCAACGCCAGGGCTTCAAACAGGTGTGCAACGGCGGTGTTGTCCTGCTCGCCATCTGCCAGCGCTCCCAGAAAACACAGATCGGTTTGTTGCACGCAGAGCGCGTCATGGTTCAGAAAAAACTTCATCACAGAAGCATGACGCAGCTCTTCCTGACTGAGCATGAGGGTGTTGCCCTGCCTGGCCTGCAGGCGGGCAACGATCAGCTCGACGATGTGCGCTAACTGTTCGTTGTTCATGCGCGTGGTACCAGGCGAGCGCGAGCGCCAGGTTCGTCTGCGCCACAGGCATTCGCTTCATCGGTATCGATATGCATTTCGAGAAGCAAACCCGGCGCCACGCGGATGGCGACATCATCAAAAATCACCCGGCGCCCGGTGCCTTCAATTGCAACGCAGACGTTGTCGCCATGGGAAACGCGCAGAACCAGGGCGTCCAGCGGCGACATATGAATGTGCCGTTGTGCGACGATGACGCCGTTGGGTAAGTCGATTTCCGCATACGGACTCACCAGCCTGATCCCTGGTGTACCCGCCAGATTGCCGGACATGCGCAGCGGGGCGGCGATACCCAACGTACGGGCATCCGTACGTGAAATCTCGACCTGGCTGGCGCCGCGTAGCGGGCCAAGCAGGCGCACATTTTTCAGTTGCCCTTTTGGTCCTACCAGCGTGACGGTTTGCTCCGCTGCAAAATAACCGGGTTGCAGCAACGCTTTTTTAATCGTCGCCGTCTGGCCGGGAAATAACCGCTCGAAATCCTCAGGTGAAAGATGGATATGTCGGTTCGATATACCCAGAGGGATGGGACGCGCACGCATCTCATCCAGAACCTGAGTGACCACATTTTCGACTAACTGTTTATCCATGTTTATTCCCCTCGCTGACCGCTATGAATACACAGCGAGCGTGGTTCCCCTTTCTGGCGTGGACACGCCGGGTCAAGGCAAAGATTGCAGGTCACCAGTTGAATCGCCGCCGATTCGGAAGCGGCGGATGTTTCTTCACGCAATGGCTGCACGTGCTCAATGCTCTGAACCGGTTTTTCCGTTGTTGTTATCGACACAGGCGGCGTTTCAGGGATGGCTGCACGCGTTGGCGCAGAGGGCAGAATCCCCTCAGCAGGCCGCGCAATGACCTTTTGTGCCACCAGCCCGTTACGCGTTTGCGCAAAGTTGGCGCCAGTGATGATGGCTGATTGAACAGAGGCCACATCACCAGCGACTTTGATTACCGTCCAGCCAGAGCCATTGGTTTTTTCCATACCCAGCAGCGTGATGGAAGCGGCTTTCGCCATAACATCCGCGCAACTGATAGCCAGCGCCAGACCGCTAACTTCAAGTAATCCGAGTGATTGCTTCACGCTGTGCTCCTTTATCTGCCAGTCAGGCTGATTTCGGTAAAATGGCTTCGACGTCGCTGTGCGGGCGCGGGATTACGTGACAAGATTTCACTTCACCCACCGCGCTGGCTGCCGCAGCGCCTGCGTCAACGGCGGCTTTCACTGCACCCACGTCACCGCGCACCATGACGGTGACCAGACCCGAACCAATTTTTTCGTAACCTACCAGTTGCACGTTGGCGGATTTCACCATGGCATCGGCGGCTTCGATTGCACCCACCAGACCTTTTGTTTCAACCAGTCCCAATGCGTTGTTCATACTGCGTTTCTCCTGTTTATGGATAAAAGTGGTTACCGGAACGGTATCCCCTTCACCAGTCTGGCGGCGTTATTACCTGCCTTGCGCCGGGACTGGAGGTCTTCATGAAGCATCAGCGTAAAAAGCGGCGCTGATGCGGGTAAATTTCGGTAATGGATAACCAGTTGCTGGTTATCGCAGGCGATGCCAACCAGCAGTGCTGACTGGTTGGCCGCCTGCCAGGCATGGGCGACGACATCAAGCCCGGAGGCCTGTTGCCAGCGCCAGGGAATACCTTCCTCTTCAATTCCCCACAGCACTTCCTGCCACTGCGGCTGGCACTCTGCGAGCGCGGTGATAACGATGACCGGACTGTCCTGCTTAACGTCCATTGGCATACTCCTTCTGCCAGGAGAGGATCAGCCCCGTTGCCACCGCGTTGCGTGGACCTTCAACGCCCCGGATATTTCCCCGTCCGGCCACCAGTCGGTAATGGGCAAGGGCATCGGTGACGAGTTGCGGTATCTCGAAGTCGAGTGAGGAGCCGCCAACCAGCACCACGAATGGAATATCGCGGATGTTTCCGGTAGGGCTTACCTGACGCAGCGCGCGCAGGGCATTGGTGACAAACACGCGTTCTTTGGCGCTCCGGCGAATAATGCGTACTTTTTCCAGCACCATGTCTCCCGGCAGCGGTACCAACTCATCGGGTTTTACAACACACACGCGGGCAAACACCGTAGGTGGAAGAGGGGTCGGGAAAAACTGCACGCTGCCGTCTTCATGGCGCAGGTGAAAAAGGCTTTCGACTTTCGCCAGCGGGTACTTTTTGATTTCCTCCGCAAGGTAGCGATCCTCGAGCCCCAGTTCGCGAGCGATGATCATCGTCACCATGTCTCCGGCTCCGGCCAGATGGGTGGCGGTAATTTGCCCCTGCGGCGTGATAATGGAGGCGTCGGTAGAACCGGCGCCAAGGTCAAGAATGGCCAGCGGCCTCGATGTGCCCGGCGTGGTGAGCGCACCAAAGATAGCGGCTTCTGCTTCTGCACCGCCCACCTGCACATCAACGTGTAGCTTTTGCTCAATTTCGCGGGCAATCATGGCCATCTGTAGGCGGTCCGACTTGACCATCGAGGCGATGCCAACGGCTTGTTCGAGGGAGAACTCACCCGCCAGCCCCCCGGTCACGTTGACCGGGACAGCGGTATCGACAGCGAGGAGATCCTGAATAAATACATCGCTGCTGGGTTTGTTGGTGAGCTCAGCCATGGTCTGGCGGACATGTTCCAGCATGCCGCCGATATTGGTGCCAGCCTCGCCGGTGACGTTATCCAGTGTTGGACATTCATTCACCGCTTTCATGATGGCATCGGCCCCGGCGGCAACATCGACCTTGAGCGTTCTGCCTTTGGCGACTAACTCAATATTCCCTGCGGGGATTGAGCGGGCTTTGACATCACCAGACGGTGTTTTCACGACGACGGCGGAACGGTTGCCAATCAGCGCCCTGGCCACGGGCACGATGTTGCGTGTCTCATCAGCGCTCAGGGAAAAGACAGTGGCGATGCCGTAAGGGTTAGAGAGACTTTCGATAACCTTGCCCGGCATTGCCACTTCAACAGCGGCGAGCATCCCCATCGGAATGCGCTCGATATACAGCACTTCGTCAACGATGGGGACAGGGCGCTCAAGGCGGTTATTGACCAGTACGCCATCGTCGCGCTGTAAAATGATGCCGTTGATGTGATAGCCGACTTGCGTTGAGGCGTTAACCATGCGCGCAACATCGGAAAAATCGAATGCAGCGGAAACAACCAGAATATAAGGTTGATCCGCTGGACGCGTCAGAAGCTCTTCCGGTGTGATAGTGATACCAACCCCCAACCCGATACCGCCGGGTGTTTTCGGGTTATGGCCTATCATTGTTGATTCGGTAATGATGGTTTCCGTGATGGTTTCCATCGCTACATCACCGATCACCGGTGTCGCTTCGTTAATACGTATAAGCGAAATATCGCTGACAGAGATACCCACATTGGCGACAACTTTGTTCAACGCTTCCTGAATGCCGAATACATTGCGCAGTGTGCCTTTAATACCCGTCGTTTCCGCAAGCGAACTGCTCACAATGTTCAGTGCGCCAGTCTCATCCATGGTGGCCAGTGCCACCTCGGTTGACGAGTTACCTATATCAATGCCAGCTATATAACGCATAAGTCATCCCTGTGATTAATCGTCGCCTTTAAGTTTCTTGCGTTCGACGTAAAGCACTGCCGCTTCACGTACAAATGCTGCGCAGATTTTTGCTTTGTAGTGGCTTTCCAGATCCTCTGCGATATCCAGCAACTCTTGCCTGGTTGAACGGTAGGGACGCAGCGCGTTGTAAATCTCCAGGATACGGTCATCCGGTACGGCGGTCAGTTCCGCCGCGCGCTCGAAATTCATAGCCAGCCGGTCGCGCCCTGCATCTTTGGCGATAGACGCCTGGATACGCAGGGTTTCCGGGGTGATACGCATATCCTGTGCGGTGATTTTCCCGTCCAGCACACTCTCCAGCGTTAACTCATCCAGGGTTTTATTGGTGGATGTTTTCACCCACTCCGGATGTTTATTCGCCAGCGGGTAATCGCTAACTTTTGCCTGGTGCGTGGTGCCGCCTGATGGCGCGGTTGGCGCCGTTACCGGGGCTGCCCCCTGCAGGCTATTCATACGGCTCAGCACATCACGAACCATTGATTCAATTGCGTCAGAATTCATGGTGTTGTCCTTTTAAAGCGCAACGCGCAGCTCTTGCGGGTTTTTCCCGGTCACGACGTATTTGGTCTCTTTGATATGCAAAATGGCGGACTTGGCCTGATATTTCGGACGCGCCATCTGATCGTTCAGCGTCGGCACAGGCTGCGGCGATTCGCGTTTCGCGTATTGCGCGGCGTTTTTGCCAATCTGACGATAGGTTTCAAGCGTCAGCAAAGGCGCCTGCGGGAAAAGCTCCAGGTTAGAAAGCGGCGGTAATCCTTGTTGGTGAATGACCGTTGTGCCTTTTGACTGAATACCCACAGAGATGCCCGAGCCGCTAAGACGGTTACCTTCCACGGCGACGAATGCCACGTCAGACGATTTGAAACAGCGAATCACGCGTGCTTTCACGCCTTCTTCTTCAATGCCGGCAATCACCTCGCGCAGAATGCTCTTGTGCGGTAAACCGACGATATTCACGGTTTGCGAAAGACCGAAAGCAGGACCAACGGCGATGATCACTTCATCCTGTTGGGTGCCGGGCTTCGCTTCGCCAATTTCCGTCAGAAAGCCGCCCTCAGCCGTTGCTGCAGGTTTTGCGGTACCGCCAGGTTGGG
This sequence comes from Phytobacter sp. SCO41, assembly GCF_003073275.1. Lineage (NCBI taxonomy): Bacteria > Pseudomonadati > Pseudomonadota > Gammaproteobacteria > Enterobacterales > Enterobacteriaceae > Phytobacter > Phytobacter sp. SCO41. The sequence continues at coordinate 1,965,644 of NZ_CP027225.1, forward strand.
CGCTAAACGAGACTTTTTTATCGCTGGTTTGCATCTCTGCCAGCACATCTTCGATGATCTGGCGCAGCAATTTTTCGTTGATTTCCATCATTCACCCCTTAGCCCAATTCGTTCGGATCGAGTGCGCCCGGGATATTTTTGATCTCTTCCCAGCGTTCACCTTGCAGGCGATAACCTGTTGCCGGACCGGCATAGTCGTTTACATCGTTTACCGCTGAGAGCACCAGCCCGTCGCCGACGATGATGGCCGAGGTATGCAGGTAGTCACCGGTCAGTTTGGCTTTTTGAATATTCAGCATGTCTTGCGCGACATCTTTAAAGCCTCCCTGTGCCAGGGCTTTCACCACTTCGAGACCGTTACGGTTCTTATTGATGATCTCTTGGGCGAATTTGATGTCTTCGACGATATTGCGCTCTGGCATATCTTTTGAGCCGTGGGCGTAGGTTGCCGCTTCCACTTCTTCGTCAGTGATAGGGGGTAATCCCATTCCTGCGAAGACGGCCTGCAAAGCACGAGCCGCTTTGTTGCGAATGGCGATGACATCTTCTTCACGCACCGGACGTAAACCGCCGTCAACTTTCAGGTCACGCTGGATAACGTTGTAATCGTCAAAGTCTTCCGCATCTTCGTTGGAGCCTGCGAACATGTTGTCGTAGTTCGGCACAGCGGAATAACCGGAGGAGATAAAGTCAGTACCCGGTAAGAACTGCATTAGCAGACGGGCGGTACGGCGCATATCCGAATGGGTAAATGTCTGGTCATTACTGGAGGCGCACTCCAGATCCAGAGCGGCACAAATCAGGTTTTCGGCAAGAATGGCGCGAATACCTGACGGCACGGCAGAAGGCACACCTACACAGCTTACCGAGCCGTTTTGCAGACCCTGAACACCGGCGGCTTTAGTGATGTAAATGCAGCGTGCTTCCAGATACAGCATGGATTTACCTTCGGCATAACCCATCTGAACTTCTGACCCGGAGCCGGAGGTGAAGCGCATTTTCAGGCCACGCGAGGCATAGGAAGATGCCAGGAAACCTTTTGACCACGGGGTATCATCGCCGTCGGTAAACACAGGCTCAGTACCATAAACCGAGATGGTTTCCGCATAGCAGGTGTGGCCGAGCATCCCCAGTTTCAGTTCGGTTGCTTCTTCCAGTGAGCATTGGGTTAATACGCCAGGGCGACCAACCTGTGAACCGACCAACAGTGCGATGGCATTGAAGGGGGCATAACGGGCGACCGCGACGGTGGTTTCCTGTTCGTCGAATCCACGGAACGCACCTTCGGCGGCATCGGCGGCAATTTGCACCGGGTTGTCTTTAACGTTAGTGACGTGTGCCTGCTGTGATGGGGTACGACGTGCGCGCATTTTCTGCATCGACATCATCATTTCCACCACGTTCATGTGCGACACCACTTCGACGATTTTTGCCGGCGTCATCGCGGTGGTGAGCGGCACAATGTCGCTGCGCTTAACGTTAGGATCGCAGAGCATATTGGCGAGCTTGACTGAGTCCATCGCCATCACTTCTTCCGCGCGATCCAGGTTGATACCGTAGCGGGCAATAAAGTGGTCAATCAGGTCAAATTTACTGGCCGGTTTACCGTCCAGTTCAGTAACCACGCCGTCGACAATGCGAATAGAGGGTTTGGGATCGTTCGGGCTTTCCATTGCGATAAAGCCTTCTTCAATCCACTCCTTCACAAAGCCGTCCTGGTTAACAGGGCGTTTCGCCAGCGCTTCAAATCGTTTCGATCTCATGAAACAGCCTCTCTGTTATCAGATGTAGGACGGGCGGTCGTTTTTCGGCTCAGAGCCCATTGTGCCCAGTACGGTTTTACCGATTTCACGGGCAGAAATGACGGCCTGACGTACAGCGCCGGAGTCACCGGAGATGACCAATATGGCTTCGTTGCTGTAGCTGGTGCCTTTTGCCGGGGAGCTATACGCCACCACTTCCACATTGGCAGATTTCAGTGCCGTATCGGCCATTAACACGCCGACGGAGGCCGGAGCGCCAACAATCACGCCGCAGGCACGGCCAACCGGCGCGCCGAACGCTTTTTCCAGCGCGTAACTGGCGCGAGCGGTGTATTGCATTTCGATGTGGCCAGCTTCGTTGGCATAAACATCGCCGAAGGTGCGGTCGAGTTCTTTCAGCGCAACCTCGATGGCGCGTTTGACGTCGGAGACATCATTACCGCCAAACAGGATCAGTGAGCCGTGGCCCGCACCGCCTTTGGTATCACGCGGTAATTCGATGCTGATCACTTCGGTGTTAGTTGCTTTGACGGCTTCATCCGCCGCCATGATGTGCGGACCTGCGCCAGTACGTGCGCCGAGGATGCCGATTGAGCGGTAGCGCTTTTCCAGCTTCATTGCATCAAGCAATGCGCTATCGACGTTCGCGATCACCAGACCAACGGTGTCGCCAATCGCCGTACCAACAAATTCCGTTAAACTGCAGCTTTTTTCTGCCATAGCCGTCTCTCGTTTGGGATGGGTTACAGTGGGGGAGGTCGCGGGTGTCGGTGAAGACACTTTGGCGATCACCTGAGCCATGATCTGTTCCACCAGGTCATTGCTACTCATTGGCTAATTCCCTTAGGTAAGATTTTTTCAACATCAGTGTGCGGACGCGGGATGACGTGTACGGCTTTCACTTCACCCACCTGAGCGGCTGCGGCAGCACCTGCATCCGTTGCTGCTTTCACGGCGCCAACATCGCCGCGAACAATGACTGTCACCAGGCCAGAACCTATTTTCTCGTAGCCCACTAACATGACATTGGCGGATTTCACCATTGCATCTGCGGCTTCAATTGCGGCCGTTAAGCCTTTGGTTTCCACCATTCCTAATGCTTCTTGTTGCATAAAGACCTCGATAAGGTTGTCCCGATTTTTGGACTATACAAATAAGCGAGGAAAAAGAATGGCTGTCTTTAAATTACATTCAGAACTTCCTGGCTAAATTAAGTGAAATAATTGCCTTGATAATTATTATGTGTATGATTTTTAAAAATATTTTATTGGCGTTTGCATGGCAAAATATTGCTATGTCAATTTCACATTTACATTTTTGATAATGACTTTATAAAAGCGATGTGATATTTGCGCGGGCGAAATCATTCTGTGAGCAATGCTGTAAAACGACACACGGAAAATAACAATAATTTGTTATTTCAATAAGACGAATAATTGTGAGTGAAATAGGGCTCAGCCCCATATTCATTTAGTCTGAATGGCAAAATATTGTTATTGAGAGGCGATTTTTTTGGCGTTTTTACCCTGAGGTTGCCAACACTTTTCAATATCGCATTCCTATAGTGAGCGGCGTTGTACTCTGCTGCCAGCTTCAGGCGTGCTGGTGAGATCGTGACTCTACCTGGAAGGTGACACAAATGAATGATTCACTTAAGGCACAATGCATTGCCGAGTTTTTAGGCACAGGGCTGTTCTTGTTCTTCGGAATCGGCTGTCTGTGCGCCATGAAAGTTGCCGGGGCTACGCTTGGGCTATGGGAGATTTGCATTATCTGGGGGCTGGGCATTTCGCTGGCCGTGTATCTGACCGCCGCAGTGTCCGGTGCGCACCTGAACCCCGCGGTTACCATCGCCTTGTGGCTGTTTGCCTGCTTCCCTGCACGTAAGGTGGTGCCATACATTGTGGCGCAAGTTGCGGGTGCGTTCGGTGGGGCCGCGGTCGCCTATTTGCTCTATCACAGTGTGTTCATTGAATATGAAACCGCTCATCATATCGTTAAAGGCAGTGTGGAAAGCCTGCAACTGGCATCGTTATTCAGCACTTATCCGGCTGCCGCGCTGAGTATCTGGGAAGCGGGCCTGGTTGAAATTATCATTACCTCAATCTTGATGTGTATGATCATGGCGCTGACCGATGATGGCAATGGTGTGCCACGTGGTCCTTTAGCACCGCTGTTGATTGGTGTGCTTGTGGCGGTGATTGGTGCGGCTACCGGGCCATTAACAGGATTTGCGATGAACCCGGCGCGTGATTTTGGCCCGAAATTGTTCACTTTCTTCGCGGGGTGGGGAAACATTGCGTTTACGGGGGGCCGCGATATTCCGTATTTCCTCGTACCGATTATTGCACCCATTATTGGGGCTTGCGGAGGGGCAGCCTGCTACCGTTACTTGATTGGCAAAAACCTCCCTTGTAATGCCTGTAAGCTGGAAGAGAGCAAAAGCTGACGCCTCCTCGAAATAGCGTCTTGAAATAAATGTCCGACGATTATTTATTTCGTGATCTGCTTTCACGAACGCACGAAATCGTCTCCCAGGGATGGGAGACTTTTGTTATCTTGAATTCAGCCTATGGTCATTCAGTGTTATTGGTTGCCATTTAATATGAATGATATGTAAAAATTATAGGTTTGTTTATAACAATAAATTAAAATTAACTGAGAGGTTTTATCATGATTTCTGCGAGTGCACTAAACTCCGAACTCATTAATAAAATCGCCCAGGATTTTGCACAAGCCACCGGTCTGGCCGTTGTTGTCGTTAATATCCACGGCGAAGAAATTTCCGAGCTTTTCAACTTCACACCCTTTTGCCAGCTGATGCGTCAGAACCCGCAACACAGCGCGCGGTGTCGTATGAGCGATCGTTGTGGCGGCTTCGAAGCCTCTAAATCCAACCAACCCTGCATCTACCGTTGCCATGCCGGACTTACCGATTTTTCTATTCCTTTGGTCATTGCCGGGCACCTGGTCGGGTTTGTACTGTGTGGGCAGGTACGTTTGCGTGAAGGCGATAGTGTTGAACTCATTAATATCCTTAACATTGACGATCGCTGGCAGGCGGATCAGAAATTGATGGATGAGTTTCTGAATGTACCAGAGATGGATTACTCGCGGGTCATTGCATCAGCCGATCTGCTTAAGCTGATAGTCGAAAATTGCCTTAAAAAACAGCTCAATTTCGTTGTCATCAAAGATCAGCAACAGGCTCAGGAGGCGGGGCGAACGAGTCGAAATCAGGGGCCGCATGACAGTAAGATGAAGAAGGCGTTGCGCTATATTGATGCCCATCTCTCTGATGAGTTGCGCCTGGAAGACGTGGCGGCACATGTTTATCTCAGCCCGTATTATTTCAGTAAGCTGTTCAAAAAATATCAGGGAATTGGCTTTAATGCCTGGGTCAATCGCCAGCGTATGGCCAGCGCAAAAGAAATGCTGTGTCACAGTGACTGGAGTATCGCCAGCATCGCGCGCAATTTAGGATTTTCTCAAACAAGTTATTTTTGCAAAGTATTTCGCCAGACATATCAGGTGACGCCACAAGTTTTCCGCCTGCAGAATAATGCAAACTATGACGGTGATTAAATTTCCGATAACAATATTTTGTTATTCCTAAAACCAATAAAATTGCCTGAAAGACCGTCAAAATAAGAGATTAGAGAAAAGGCCGGACAATAAATTGTTATAGCGCAACAAATTATTGCCGATGCAGGGATAAACTGAACCAGTTTTTATTTCCCTGATGCGATAGATTGCAGTCAGGAGCAAAATCACTTTTTCAGCAATATGCTGTATGAGTGAAACGAACAATGAAGCCAACAGGTTTGCCGCAAATTATCGCGGCTGGGAAGGGGGTGAGAATCCCCCGCAGCCCCCGCTGCTGTGATGCTGACGACCCCGTAATCACCACTGATCGCAAGATTGGGAAGGACGGGCGAGGACGACGCTAAGCCAGAAGACCGGCCTGATGGTTACTCTCAACAACTTCGGTGGGAAGTCGGTTGCTCAGACGCGTACAGTCATTGACTGGGACTACGCACAGCCTGGCACAGCCTTTCCACCCTGAACGGGGCTTTAAGGTATGTCTGACGGGCGTCGCGCCTTCATCCTTGCCGGTACCGGAAGTGGCTGTGGTAAAACCACCGTCACCCTCGGCCTGCTGCGCGTTTTACAGCAGCGCGGTATGCGGGTACAGCCATTTAAAGTCGGCCCGGACTATCTCGATACCGCCTGGCATACCGCCGTAACGGGCGTGGAATCCCGCAATCTTGACAGCTTTATGCTGCCTGCCCCGACGCTGAACGCCTTGTTTAACCAGCAAATGCAAGCCGCCGATATCGCCGTCATTGAAGGCGTCATGGGCCTTTATGATGGCTATGGCACTGACCCTGATTATTGCAGCAGCGCCGCACTGGCAAAACAGCTTGGCGTACCGGTCATCTTACTGGTCGACGGAAAAGCGGTATCGACCTCTATCGCCGCCACGGTGATGGGTTTTCAACATTTCGACCCTGCGCTCACTATTGCGGGTGTTATTGTTAACCGCGTCAACAGCGACAGCCATTACCAATTGCTCAAACACGCTATCGAACACTATTGCGGCACTCCTGCGCTGGGTTATGTGCCTGTGACGGCCGGCGTTGCATTGCCGGAGCGGCATCTGGGGCTGGTCACCGCACGTGAATCTGTCATTGATTCCCAATCCTGGCGTGATTTTGCCGGGCGCATCGCGCAAACGCTGGATATCGATAAACTGCTTTCCCTGAGCACGCTCCCATCATTACCCGAGGGGCAATGGCCCGCTTTACCGGCGCGTGATGAAGGGGAGGGGATAACGCTCGCGCTGGCCGATGACGAGGCATTCAACTTTTATTACCCCGATAACATAGAACTGCTTCGCAATACGGGTGTGAAGATTGTGCGCTTTAGCCCGCTGCACGACGCAAAATTGCCCGAGTGCCAGATGCTCTGGCTCGGCGGCGGCTACCCGGAACTCTACGCCCGCGCCCTTTCTGCTAACAGGCCCATGCTTGACGCTATCCGTTCGGCGCACCGGCGTGGTGTGGCGATCTACGCCGAGTGCGGCGGCCTGATGTATCTCGGCTCTACGCTTCGCGATGCCGCAGGTGACATTCATTCTATGGCGGGGGTGATACCCGGTCACAGCGAGATGGGAAAACGCCTGACCCGCTTTGGCTATTGTGAAGCCACCGCCAGCCAGCCCATGCTGCTTGCCGATGCAGGCGAGACGCTGCGCGGCCATGAATTCCACTACTCCGATTTTACCCCTGAGCAGGATGCGGTCATGCAGTGCCGGAAAACCCGCGATGGCAGGATGTTGTCCCAGTGGCAGGGCGGCTGGCAGGTGGGCAACACCTACGCCAGCTATCTGCACATCCATTTTGCTCAACGCCCGACCATGTTGAGCCGTTGGATCGCCGCCGCAAGGAGCGTGTTATGACGATCCTTGCCTGGTTTGTCGCATGGCTTCTTGACCGCTGGCTGGGTGACCCTCCGCACTGGCCGCATCCGGTCCGCTGGATCGGCGCACTGATTACGCTGACACAGCGTGCCGTTCGCCGGGTCTGCCATTCCGATACCGCCTTGCGTATTGGTGGCGGGGTGATGTGGCTGGTGGTCGTGGGTGTGACCTGGAGTGTGGCATACGGCGTGCTGGCCTGCGCGCAAGCCATCCATCCATGGCTCGGTTGGTGTGTGGAGGTGTGGATGATCTACACACTGCTGGCGGCGCGTTGCCTGGCAGATGCGGCACGGGAAGTAGAGCACGCCTTGTGCCACGGCACTCTTGCCCAAAGCCGGGAGAAACTCTCCTGGATAGTCGGGCGCGACACTTCGCAGCTACAGCCACCGCAGATCACCCGCGCGGTCGTGGAAACCGTGGCAGAAAATACGGTGGATGGCGTTATCGCCCCGCTGTTCTTTTTATTGCTGGGCGGCGCGCCGCTGGCGATGGCCTACAAAGCGGTAAATACCCTCGATTCGATGGTGGGCTACAAACACGAAAAATATCGTGCCATTGGCATGGTGAGCGCGCGTCTGGATGACGTGGCCAACTTTATTCCGGCCCGCCTGAGCTGGCTACTGCTGAGCGTTGCCGCCTGGTTTTGCCGCCTGAACCCGGCTCGGGCATTGCGTATCGGCTGGCGCGATCGCCGCAATCACAGCAGCCCCAACTGCGCCTGGCCGGAAGGCACCGTTGCGGGCGCGCTTGGCGTGCAGCTTGGCGGCCCAAATGACTACTTCGGCCAGCGCGTCGAAAAACCCTGGATTGGCGATGAGACTCGCGCCATCACCGTTGACGATATTACGCAAACCATACGCCTGATGTGGGTAGCCTCCACCCTGGCACTGGCCGTATTTGCGCTTACGCATGTTACGCTCGCAGGAGCAGCAATCTGATGAAAACAATGGATTATTTGCAGCAACCCCAGGCCATTGAAGACAAAAGTTTTGTCATTATTGGCGATATCATTCGTGAAACGCGGCCTGATTACCGTTTTGCCAGCCCTCTGCACGAAGCCATCATCAAACGAGTGATCCACACCACCGCCGATTTCGACTGGCTGGACATCCTGTGGTTTTCCCCGGATGCCCTTGAAAGCCTCGGCAGAGCGATTCGCAGCGGCTGTACGCTTTATACCGACACCACCATGGCCCTTTCCGGGATAAACAAAACCCTGCTGGCAAAATTTGGCGGCGAGGTGAAGTGCTACATCAGCGACCCGCGCGTGGTGCGCAAAGCAAAAGAGGCGGGGATCACCCGCTCGATGGCGGCGGTGGATCTGGCGCTCAGCGAAGAGGGCGAAAAAATTTTCGTCTTCGGTAATGCCCCCACCGCGCTGTTCCGCTTACTGGAGCAAAACGCTCAGGTGCGTGGCGTGGTTGGTGTCCCGGTCGGGTTTGTCGGTGCGGCAGAATCGAAAGATGCACTGGTGGAAAGCGGGTTGCCGGGCATTGCCGCGCTGGGGCGTAAAGGCGGCAGCAATGTGGCGGCGGCGATCGTTAACGCCTTTTTATATTTCATGCGGGAGGCGTAATGAGCGAAGAGACATTCGACGCCCCGGTGTGGCACAACGGCAAAGCGCTACGCAAAGGTTATACCACCGGTTCCTGCGCAACGGCGGCGGCAAAAGTCGCTGCGCTGATGGTCCTGCGCCAGCACATTATCCATCAGGTGTCGATTGTCACGCCCTCTGGCGTCACGCTGCGTCTTAACGTTGAATCGCCGCATATTGAAGGCCAGCAAGGGATTGCCGCTATCCGTAAAGACGGCGGCGATGATGTAGATGCCACCCACGGCATGCTGATTTTTGCGCGTGTCACGCTGAATGATGGCGGCGAGATTGTGCTGTCCGGCGGCGAAGGCGTAGGCACCGTGACCCGCAAAGGGATTGGCCTGCCGGTTGGCAGCGCCGCCATTAACCGCACACCGCGCCAGACCATCGAAGCCGCTGTACGCGAAGTGATCGGCCCTTCGCGTGGCGCCGACGTGGAAATTTTCGCGCCCGAAGGGGAAGAGCGGGCGCAAAAAACCTATAACAGCCGGCTGGGCATCCTGGGCGGTATCTCGATTATCGGCACCACGGGTATCGTCACGCCGATGTCCGAAGAGAGCTGGAAACGCTCGCTTTCTCTGGAACTGGAAATCAAGCGCGAAGCGGGGCTGGAGCGGGTTGTACTGGTGCCAGGCAATCACGGGGAGCGCTTTGTCCGCGAGCAAATGGGGCTTTCCAGCGACATCGTAGTCACCATGAGCAACTTCGTAGGTTACATGATTGAAGAGGCCGTTCGCCTCGGTTACCGGCAAATTGTGCTGATTGGTCATCCGGGCAAGCTGGTAAAAATCGCCGCCGGGATTTTCCACACCCACAGCCATATCGCCGATGCGCGCATGGAAACGCTGGTGGCGCATCTGGCGCTGCTTGGCGCACCCCATGAGTTGTTGCAAAAAGTCAGCGAGTGTGACACCACCGAAGCGGCGATGGAGCACATCGACGCGGCGGGATTCGGCCATCTGTACAACCATCTGGCGCAGCGTATCTGCCAGCGCGTCATGCAGAACCTGCGCTTTACCAAAAATCCCCCCCAGTGCGACGCCATTATGTTTTCGTTTGATAACCACATCCTCGGCACGAACCGCCCGTTCCAGGACATTGTGGAGGATTTGCAATGTTGACCGTCGCAGGCATGGGGCCTGCCTCACTGGCCTTAATGACCCCCATGGCGCTGGATGCTGTCGCGCAGGCGGATGTCCTGGTCGGCGGTAAACGCCATCTTGAGCAGTTCCCTGATTTCGCAGGCGAACGCCGTGCGCTGGATGCCGACATCCCCGGATTAATACGCTGGATTACGCAGCGGATGCATCAGCGCGTCGTGGTGCTGGCATCCGGTGATCCGCTGTTTTACGGCATTGGCAAACGTCTGGTGGCCGAGTTCGGCATAGAACAGGTGCGCATTATTCCGGGCATCAGCGCTGTGCAGTATCTGTGCGCGAAGACCGGCATCGATATGAATGATATCTGGTTGACTAGCTCCCACGGGCGCGATGTGGATTTTGACGCCCTGGCCCGTTCCCCTAAAACCGCGATGGTGACCGATGCCCGCTGTGGCCCGCGGGAAATTGCCGCGGCCCTGGTGGCGCGCGGTGCGGGAGAACGCTGGCTGGTAATTGGCGAAAATCTGGCGATGGACAACGAACGCATTCACTGGCTGCCCGCCCGTGACGTCCAGGCGCAGTATGAGATGAATGTCGTGGTGATCCTCAATGAAAGATGAACTGTTTTTGCGCGGTGAAAGTGTCCCGATGACCAAAGAAGTGGTCCGCGCGCTGGCGCTCTCGCGGCTGAACTTATCCGCTGCCCGCCATTTTATTGATATCGGCGCAGGCACAGGCAGCGTCTCGATTGAGGCTGCCGTCTGCCACCCGCAGTTGCAGGTGACCGCCATTGAACGCAATCCGGCGGCGCTGGGGCTGCTGGAAGAGAACTGCCAGCACTTTGGCTGTCGCAATATCACCATTGTCCCGGGCGTGGCGCCGTTATTTGTCGAACAGCCCGCCGACGCGGTCTTTATGGGCGGCAGCGGTGGCAACCTGACCCAACTGATTGACTGGTCTTTGGCCCAACTGCTCCCCGGTGGCCGCCTGGTGATGACCTTTATTTTGCAGGAGAACCTCAGCAGCGCGCTGAGCCACCTCGCTACCTGCCAGGTCGCCGCGCTGGACTGCCAGCAAATTCAAGTTTCGCTTCTTCATGCGCTGGGCAGCGGCCACTACTTCAAACCGAATAACCCTGTTTTTGTGATTTCCTGCGAGAAGGAAGAGTCTCATGGCTGAACAATTTGATACGCAAACCGTCTGGTTTGTCGGTGCTGGCCCCGGTGACCGCGAGCTTATCACCCTGAAAGGATACCGCCTGTTGCAGCAGGCACAGGTCGTCATTTACGCGGGCTCGCTCATTAATACCGAGCTGCTCGAATACTGCCCGCCGGGCGCCGAGTGCCACGACAGCGCCGAACTGCACCTGGAGCAGATCATCGACCTGATGGAAGCCGGTGTGAAAGCGGGCAAAGTGGTGGTGCGCCTGCAAACCGGTGATGTCTCCCTTTATGGCTCCGTGCGTGAACAAGGAGAAGTGCTGACTGAGCGTGGTATTCAGTGGAAGGTCGTTCCCGGCGTGAGTGCTTTCCTCGGGGCGGCGGCAGAGCTGGGTGTGGAATACACCGTGCCGGAAGTGTCGCAGAGTTTGATCATCACTCGCCTCGAAGGGCGTACCCCGGTCCCGCCGCTGGAACAACTGGAATCCTTTGCCAGCCACCAGACCTCAATGGCGATTTATCTCTCCGTACAACGCATCAATCGGGTTGCTGAGCGTCTGATCGAAGGCGGTTATCCGGCAACCACGCCCGTGGCAGTCATTTATAAAGCCACCTGGCCGGAAAGCCAGACGGTGCGCGGGACTCTTGCGGACATTGCTGACAAGGTTCGCGATGCCGGTATTCGTAAAACCGCACTGATCCTCGTTGGCGCATTTCTTGGCGAGGAGTACCACTACTCACGTCTTTATGCGGCGGACTTTAGCCATGAATACCGTAAAGCCTGAATCCATTGCGCTGTTCTGCCTGACGCCCGGCGGTGTTGCCCTGGCGAACCGGCTGAAACTGGCGCTGCCCATGACCTGCTACACCAGTGAGAAATTGCTGGAAGAGGGGTTTGTACCTTTCGACGGCGGCTTTGCCCCTGCGTTGCGTGATGCCTTCACCCAACACTCGGCGCTGGTATTTATCGGCGCGACGGGGATTGCCGTACGCGTGCTGGCCCCGTTGGTGAATGACAAATTCAGCGACCCGGCGGTGATTGTTATCGATGAGCGCGGACAGCATGTCATCAGCCTGCTTTCTGGCCATTTTGGTGGGGCAAATGCGCTGGCCCGCTATCTTGCGGGCGTGCTGGGCGCAGACCCGGTGATCACCACGGCAACGGATGTTAACGAACTGGCAGCGCTCGATACGCTGGCCTGTCAACTGGATGCGCGCATGGAGGATCTGCGTGCAGCAGTAAAGACAATCAACCACTGGCTGGTCAGCGGCGAACGTATTGGCCTGTGGTGTGAAGACGCCTTGCGCGAAGAAATCGAACGCTGCGACACGCGCGGGTTTATTCCGGTGACATCTCTTGATGATCTGCCCGGGCTGACGGCGCTGATCTGCGTGACCGTGCACGCTGCGCTGCCCGAACTCCCGGTGCCAGTCTACAAACTGGTTCCCCGCCGTGTGGTGGCAGGCATTGGTTGTCGTCGCGATACCCCGTTTGCGGTGGTATCAGGGCTGCTTAAGCAACAGTTGCAGGTACACGCTTTCGACCCGCTGGCACTGCGCGCGATAGGAAGCATCACATTGAAAGAGCATGAGAAAGCGCTCACGCAACTGGCAGAAAGCCTGCGTGTGCCGTTTGAAATTTTTACCGCTGATGCCCTGCGTCAGCATGAGCATCGTTTCCCTGCCTCTGACTTTGTGCGTCAGACCACCGGCGTGGGAAGCGTATCCGGACCCGCAGCCTGGCTGATGAGTCGTGGGCAACTGGTTGGCGAGACTCTGCGTGAGCAGGGCGTCACTATTACTTTGGGAGTTTCACACTGATGTTAACCGTTATCGGGATTGGCCCTGGCTCACAGGCAATGATGACCATGGAGGCGATCGAAGCCTTGCAGGCTGCGGAAATCGTGGTGGGGTACAAGACTTACACCCATCTGGTGAAAGCGTTCACGGGCGACAAGCAGGTGATCAAAACCGGCATGTGCAAAGAGATTGAACGTTGCCAGGCGGCGATTGAACTGGCGCAGGCCGGGCATAACGTGGCGCTTATCAGCAGCGGTGATGCCGGGATTTACGGCATGGCGGGGCTGGTTCTTGAACTGGTCAGTAAACAGAAACTGGACGTGGAAGTGCGTCTGATCCCCGGAATGACCGCCAGTATTGCCGCGGCGGCGTTACTCGGCGCACCGCTGATGCATGACTTCTGCCATATCAGCCTGAGCGACTTACTGACCCCGTGGCCGGTCATTGAAAAACGGATTGTCGCCGCCGGGGAAGCTGACTTTGTTATCTGCTTCTACAACCCACGTAGCCGAGGCCGCGAAGGGCATCTTGCGCGCGCATTTGAATTGCTGGCGGCCAGCAAAAGCCCGCAAACCCCGGTGGGGATTGTGAAATCCGCCGGACGTAAAAAAGAAGAGAAGTGGCTAACCACCCTCGGTGAGATGGACTTTGAACCGGTCGACATGACCAGCCTGGTGATTGTCGGCAACAAGGCCACCTACGTAGCGGATGGCTTGATGATTACACCGCGAGGCTACGAGCTGTGAGGCCAGGCGACGTACTGGTAATCGGCGGGACTAGCGATGCGCGGGCCATTTGCCAGCAACTCGACGCCGCCGGGGTGCGCTACACCCTGTCGGTGGCAACCCCCACCGGACAGCATCTGGCGGGCGATATTCGCGGCGAGGTGCGCTGTGGGCGGATGGATCCTGACGCCATGCTGCGCTGGCTTACCGATAACCAGACCCGCTGGGTCGTGGATGCGTCACACCCTTATGCCGAGGTAGTCAGCCAGAACATTGCCGGGGCCTGTCGGCAGGCACAAGTGCTGTTGAGCCGTTACCAGCGCCCGGAACAACTGCCGGAGCTGGAACATCCCCTGTTGCACAAGGTCGCCTCGATTGATGAAGCCTGTAAAGTCGCGCGCGGACTCGGGCAGCGCGTGTTGTTGACCACTGGCAGTAAAGACCTGGCGCTCTGGCGTGCGGGGCTTGGTGAGAAGACCCTGCTGGCACGGGTGCTACCGGTTGCCGATGTGATGGCGCAGTGCGCCGAGAACGGTTTTGGTGTTGGCGAGATCTACGCCATGTGCGGGCCTTTTAGCGCAGAGTTCAACGCCGCCTTCTACCGACAGTGCCGCGCTGACGTGATGATCACCAAAGCCTCCGGTGCGGAAGGCGGCTATCAGGAAAAAGTTCAGCCGTGTCTGGACGCGGGGATCCCCTGCATTGTTATTACACGCCCGCAGCCTGCGGTTTCGGGTGAGGAGCTACTGGAAAGCCTGGATGCGTTTTCGCAGCGACTGCTGCGCTGGCTTGCTACTCAGTGAGGAAAAGAACATGAAAAAAGCGCTTCTGGTGGTGAGTTTCGGCACCAGCTATCACGACACCTGTGAAAAGAACATTGTGGCCTGTGAACGGGAACTGGCCGCCAGTTGCCCCGATCGCACGCTGTTTCGGGCATTTACCTCGGGAATGATCATTCGCAAGCTCAAACGCCGCGACAACCTGCACATCGACACCCCCTTGCAGGCACTGCAAAAACTGGCCGACCTGGGCTATCAGGATGTGGCGATCCAGTCTTTGCACATCATTAACGGTGACGAATACGAAAAAATTGTTCGTGAGGTACAAACCCTGCGGCATCTGTTCAAACGCATGGTAATCGGCGCACCGCTGCTCAGCAGCCACGACGACTACATGCATCTGATGCAGGCGCTGGCCCGCCAGATGCCGGTACTGGCAGACGGTGAAAAAGTGGTGTTTATGGGCCACGGCGCCAGCCATCACGCCTTCGCCGCTTACGCCTGTCTCGATCATATGATGGCGGCGCACCGTTTCCCGGCGCGTGTCGGTGCGGTGGAAAGTTACCCGGAGGTAGATGTGCTGATCGACAGTCTGCGCCGCGAAGGGATCAGCGCGGTACACCTGATGCCGCTAATGCTGGTAGCAGGCGATCATGCCATTAACGATATGGCCTCTGATGAAGAAGACTCGTGGAAAACGCAGTTTGAGCGGGTCGGGATTGCCGCAACGCCGTGGTTGCAGGGGCTGGGCGAAAACCCGGCTATCCGCGCGATGTTTGTCGCGCACCTGCATCAGGCGCTGAGCCAGTCTCTGGAGGTGGCGGCATGAGCGGCAGACTCTACGCATTAGGGATTGGCCCCGGCGCCAGCGACCTTCTCACCGTTCGTGCTGCGCGCATTCTCGGCAAACTTGATGTGCTCTATGCCCCGGCGGGGCGCAAAGGAGGCGACAGTCTGGCGCTCTCCATTGTGCGGGAATATCTGTGCGAGCAGACGGAAATCCGCTGTACCCATTTCCCGATGAGCGCCGACAGTGCGGAAAAAGAGGCTGTCTGGGATGACGTGGCCGCCGCGCTTAGCGCAGAAACTCTGGCCGGAAAACAGGTGGGATTCATCACCCTGGGTGACGCCATGCTGTTCAGCACCTGGGTCTTCTTGTTGCAGCGTCTGGGGCGTCCTGACTGGCTGGAAATCGTACCTGGGGTGACCTCTTTTGCCGCCATTGCCGCGCGCACGCAAACGCCGCTTGCCATGGAGCAGCAGTCGCTGGCGGTGGTCTCCTGTACCGCGCCGGAGGCGGAGATTAAACAGGCGCTGGCGAACCACGACAGCCTGGTGCTGATGAAAGTCTATGGCCGCTTCGCACGCGTCAAAGCGTTGCTGGCCGATGCCGGATTGCTTGACCGCGCAGTGATGATGGCCGAAGCAACCCTGCCGGGAGAGCAGTGCTGGCGGAAGCTCGCTGAGGTGAGCGACGAACAGCCACTGCCGTATTTTTCGACCATTCTGGTTAATAAACAGTGGGAGAGGCGATGAAACGGGAACAACAGCTTAAACGCCTGTCGTTAAGCGGGCTGGCAGCAGGTCTGTTACTGCTTGTCGTACCGGAGCAGGCATTTGCCATGCATATCATGGAGGGCTTTTTACCGCCGTTATGGGCGCTAGCCTGGTGGATGTTGTTTTTACCCTGCCTGTGGTACGGGCTGGTGCGTCTGCGCCGTATCGTGGCGGAAGACAGTAACCAGAAGGTGCTGCTGGCGCTTTGCGGCGCGTTTATCTTCGTGCTCTCGGCGCTGAAAATCCCATCCGTGACGGGCAGTTGCTCACACCCGACAGGGGTGGGCCTGGCGGTTATCCTCTTCGGGCCGGGCGTGGTGGCTGTCCTCGGCGCGATTGTGCTGCTGTTTCAGGCGCTGCTGCTGGCGCACGGTGGCCTGACAACGCTTGGGGCAAACGGCATGTCGATGGCGGTGATCGGGCCTGTCGTCGGTTATCTGGTCTGGCAGATGGCCTGTCGCGCGGGTATTCGTCGTGATGTTGGGGTCTTTTTATGTGCCATGCTCGCTGATCTGGTGACCTACTTTGTCACCTCCGTGCAGCTTGGCGTGGCCTTCCCGGATCCGCAGGCCGGAGCGAGCGGTTCCATCATCAAGTTTATGGGTATCTTCTGCCTGACGCAGATCCCTATCGCGATTGCCGAAGGGCTGCTCACGGTAATGATCTACGACCAGCTCACTAAACGTCAGTTGATCACCGCACAAGGACATTAAGATGAAAAAGACACTGATTTTGCTCGCGATGGTTATCGCGCTGGTGATTCTGCCGTTTTTTATCAATCACGGCGGCGAGTACGGTGGTTCAGACGGCGAGGCGGAAAGTCAGATTCAGGCCGTTGCGCCACACTATAAACCCTGGTTCCAGCCGCTGTATGAACCCGCCAGCGGGGAAATTGAAAGCCTGCTCTTTACCCTGCAAGGATCGCTGGGCGCGGCGGTTATTTTCTACATTCTGGGTTACATGAAAGGCAGACAGCGTGCTGACGAACGGGCTTGATCGGCTGAGCTACCAGAGCCGCTGGTTTACTGTTGCCCCGGAGCGCAAATTCTTTCTCTGGCTGGCGATGATGGTCCTGGCGTTTTCGCTGCCACCGGTCGGGCAGGGAGCTTTGCTGGTTGTGCTGGCGGCGTTTACCTGCTGGCTAGTGCGTATTTCGTTCTGGCGCTGGTTACGCTGGATGGCGATCCCCATCAGTTTTCTGCTGGTGGGGGTGGTGACAATATTGTTTAGCATCACCCAGCAGCCGCAGCACTTGTTGGTGGGCATTCCACTGGGAAGCTACTGGCTGGGCGTTTTGCCGGAAGGGCTGACGATGGCCAGTACGACCTTCTGGCGCAGCCTGGCGGCGCTGGCGGCCACATTCTGGCTGGTGCTGAACCTGCCGTTTCCGCAGCTCATTGTGTTACTCAGAAAGGGGCGAGTGCCGCGTCTGCTGACCGAGCAAATCCTGCTGACCTGGCGGTTTATCTTTATCCTGCTGGAAGAGGCCGCGGCCATTCACCGGGCGCAAACCCTGCGCTTTGGTTACCGAACCTTGCCGCTGGGCTACCGCTCGCTGGCGATGCTGGTTGGGCTTTTATTTACCCGCGTGTTGCTGCGCTACAAAGAGATGGCAACCACGCTGGATATCAAACTCTATCAGGGTGATTTTCACCTGTAAGGAATGGCATGCTGGCGACCGAGGGGCTGTGGTTCAGTTATCAGGAAGAGCCCATTCTGAAAGGGTTAACGCTCGATTTTTCGCGCCAGCCGGTCACCGGGCTGGTGGGGGCGAACGGCTGCGGGAAATCGACGCTGTTTATGAACCTGAGCGGTATCTTACGTCCGCAACAAGGCGCGGTGCTGTGGCAGGGAAAACCGCTGGATTACAGCAAACGCGGGCTGCTTGCGCTGCGCCAGCAGGTCGCTACCGTGTTTCAGGATCCCGATCAGCAGATTTTCTATACCGATATCGACAGCGATATAGCCTTTGCCCTGCGCAACATTGGCGTGGCGGAAGCAGAGATTGCCCGACGCACCGATGATGCGCTGACGCTGGTGGATGCGCACTCTTTTCGCCATCAGCCGATTCAGTGCCTCAGCCACGGGCAGAAAAAGCGCGTCGCCATTGCCGGGGCGCTGGTCTTACAGGCGAAGTATCTGCTGCTGGATGAACCCACCGCCGGGCTGGATCCCTCGGGGCGCACCCAGATGATCGCGATCATTCAGCGGATTGTGGCGCAGGGGAATCATGTGGTGATCTCCAGCCATGATATTGATTTGATTTATGAGATTTGCGATGCGGTGTATGTTCTACGCCGCGGCGAAAGGCTGGCGTACGGCTCGCCGGGTGAGGTTTTTGCCCAAAAAGCACAGATCGAACAGGCGGGGTTAACGCAGCCCTGGCTGGTAAAACTGCATAGCGAACTGGGAATGCCGCTGTGTAAAAGTGAAGCCGAATTCTTTACCCGCATGCGGGAAACGTACATTAAGGAGGCGTCATGACGCTGGCGATTATGCTCCAGGGCACGGCATCAGACGTGGGTAAAAGCGTGCTGGTGGCGGGGCTGTGCCGCATCCTGTATCAGGATGGATTAAAGACCGCCCCCTTTAAATCGCAGAATATGGCGCTTAATTCGGGTATCACCCCGGACGGGCAAGAGATGGGGCGTGCGCAGATTTTTCAGGCAGAGGCAGCAGGGATTGTGCCGGATGTGCGCATGAACCCGGTTCTGCTCAAACCCACCAGCGACCGTAAAGCGCAGGTGGTGCTGATGGGCAAAGTGGCGAGCGATATGGACGCCGTCAGCTATCACGACTACAAACCGCGTCTGCGCGAGCAGATTATCAGCGTCTACCAGAGCCTGAGTCGTGAATACGACGCCATTGTACTGGAAGGGGCGGGCAGCCCGGCCGAGATTAACCTGCGCGATCGCGATATCGTCAACATGGGCATGGCGGAGATGGCCGGCTGCCCGGTGGTGCTGGTAGCAGATATCGACAGGGGCGGCGTTTTCGCTGCGATTTATGGCACCCTTGCGCTGTTGCAGGAACATGAGCGCTGGCGCGTAAAAGGGGTCATCATTAATAAATTCCGCGGCGACGTGGCCCTGCTCACCCCCGGCATTAAACAGATTGAAGCCCTGACCGGGGTGCCAGTGCTGGGGGTGATGCCGTGGCTGGAGGTAGATTTAGAAGACGAAGACGGCGTGGCGCTGCAGCGTGGCAAATACCTGCGCACCGGCGAGCGGGCCATCGATATTGCCGTGGTGCAACTGCCACACATCTCTAATTTCACCGATTTTAACGCCCTCGCCGCGCAACCGGACGTGCGCGTGCACTATGTTCGCTCGCCACAAGAGCTGCACAATACCGATTTCATTATCCTCCCCGGTAGCAAAAACACGCTGGGGGATCTTGCCTGGCTACAGGAGAGCGGGCTGGCGCAGGCGGTTTTACAACAGCATCGCCAGGGCGTGCCCGTACTGGGGGTCTGTGGTGGTTACCAGATGCTCGGCGAAACCATTGTCGATGAGGTGGAATCAGGGCTGGGCACGCTGCCGGGGTTGGGGCTCCTCAATACCGTCACTCATTTTGCGCAGAACAAAACCACCACCCTGGTGACGGCCTCCGTGCAGGGCGTACTTCCCGGACTGCTGGCGGGCTGTGGGCATCTCCCCCTGCACGGCTATGAAATCCATATGGGTGAAACCACGCTGCATGAAGGGTGTCGTCCGATGTTGTGGCTGGAAAAAGAGGGGCAGAGCATCGCCGATGGTGCGGTCAGTGAAGACGGGCTGGTATTTGGCACCTATCTGCACGGGCTTTTTGACAGCAATGATTTTACCCGCACGTTGGTTAACACGTTGCGGGCGCGCAAAGGCTTGCCGCCTCTGGACAGTACGGTGGATTATGCCCACTACAAAGCGCAGCAGTTTGACCTGCTGGCAGATGCCATGCGCAAGAATATCGACATCGACAGGATCTATCAGATTATGCATCAACATCAGGAACGCGCATGTTAACGCTGGTTACGGGTGGGGCGCGCAGCGGCAAAAGCCGCCACGCTGAATCGCTGGTGGCAAATGCGAAGGGGGTTCTCTACATCGCCACTTCGCAAATCTTTGATGAGGAGATGGCGGCCCGCATTCAGCACCATCGGGATAGCCGCCCGGCGCACTGGCGCACCGAAGAGCGCTGGCAGGGACTGGCCGATATCATCACTACGAACAACTCCCCGGACGAGGCCATTTTACTGGAGTGCATCACCACCATGGTGACCAATCTGTTGTTCGCGCAGGGTGGCGACAGCGACCCGGACGGCTGGGACTTTGCGCTGCTTGAAGCGCAGGTGCAGGAAGAGATCGAGCGGTTAATCGCCGCCTGTGAACGTTGCCCGGCGCCGGTGGTGCTGGTGACCAACGAAGTGGGAATGGGCATTGTGCCGGAAAACCGTCTGGCGCGGCATTTTCGCGATATCGCCGGGCGGGTGAATCAACGTCTGGCGCAGGCGGCGGATAACGTCTGGCTGGTGGTGTCGGGGATCGGAGTCAAAATCAAATGATCAGGTTGTTTTTTGCCACGCTGTCGTTTATCAGCCGTTTGCCAGTGCCATCCCGCCTGGTTCAGGGGCTGGAGGTGCAGGACTACGTGCGTGGTATTGTCACCTTTCCGTTTGTTGGCGTAGTACTTGGCGGTATCAGCGGTGGTGTATTTATGCTGCTCCAGCCCTGGTGCGGCGCGCCGCTGGCGGCCCTCTTTGCGGTTTTGGCGCTGGCGTTGCTGACCGGCGGCTTTCATCTCGATGGTTTAGCGGATACCTGCGATGGCGTCTTTTCTGCCCGCACACGCGAGCGGATGCTGGAAATCATGCGCGACAGCCGTCTGGGCACCCACGGTGGGCTGGCGCTGGTGTTTGTGCTGGTGGCGAAAATCCTTGTTATCAGCGAACTCTCTTTGCGCGGTCTTGCGGTTCCGGCGGCGTTGGCCGCGGCCTGTGCCGCCGGGCGCGGTTGCGCGGTGGTGATGATGTATGGTCATCGCTACGCCCGCGAGGAGGGGTTGGGTAATTTGTTTATCGGCAAGGTCACTTTCACGCAGACCGTTATCACGCTGGCGCTTGCGCTGCTGGTGGCGGTGGGGCTGGAAGGGGCACGCGGCCTGACGGCTGTGTTGATAACCGTGCTGGCGATTTTTCTGCTCGGCCTGATGCTTAAACGCACGCTGGGCGGGCAAACGGGCGACACCCTGGGTGCCGCCATTGAACTGGGTGAACTGGTCTTCCTTCTGGCGCTGCTTTGAGCGGCGCCTTACCACTACTGAGAATTCCTATGCAAACACTGACTTCGTTACTGGCAGCAATTCCCGCGCTCGATCAGGGTGCGATGGCGCAGGCGCAACAGCATATTGATGGGCTACTCAAGCCGCCCGGAAGCCTGGGGCGTCTGGAGTCGCTGGCGGTGCAGCTTGCCGGGATGCCGGGGTTAGGCGGCAAACCACAGTCCGGAAAGAAGGCCATTATCGTGATGTGCGCCGACCACGGCGTCTGGCACGAAGGGGTGGCGATTTCACCGCAAGTGGTGACGGCTATTCAGGCGGCGAATATGACGCAGGGCACCACCGGTGTTTGCGTGCTGGCAGCGCAGGCCGGGGCGAAAGTGCATGTGCTGGATGTCGGTATCGACAGCGATCCGATTCCCGGCGTTATCAATATGAAAGTCGCGCGTGGCAGTAATAACATCGCCCAGGGGCCGGCAATGAGTACCGCGCAAGCGCAGGAACTGCTGCTGGAAACCATTCGCTATACCCGCGAACAGGCGGCTGATGGCGTGCAGCTTTTTGGCGTGGGCGAGCTGGGTATGGCGAACACCACACCAGCGGCGGCGATTGTCAGCGTGCTGACCGGGGAAGCGCCGGAGTTGGTTGTGGGCATTGGCGCAAATTTGCCTGAGTCGCAGCTTGGACATAAAGCGCAGGTGGTGCGTCGCGCCATTGAGGTTAACCAGCCTGATGCAAACAATGGGTTGGATGTGCTGGCGAAAGTCGGTGGTTTTGACCTGCTGGGGATGACTGGCGTAATGATCGGTGCCGCGTCATGCGGCCTGCCGGTGGTGCTGGATGGGTTCTTATCCTATGCCTCGGCGCTGGCGGCGTGCCGTATCGAGCCGAAAGTGAAGGATTATCTGATCCCGTCGCATCTTTCGGCGGAGAAAGGCACGCGTATCGCCCTGCAAAACCTCGGTCTGGAGCCGTATCTCAATATGGGGATGCGTCTGGGCGAGGGCAGCGGCGCGGCATTAGCCATGCAACTGGTGGATGCCGCCTGCGCCATGCACAACAAGATGGGAACGCTGGCTAACAGCAATATTGTGTTGCCCGAAACGAAGTAACAAACCGCTCGAACGATTCGAACGATCCCCTCCCCTTAGGGGCTGAGGAATCCCCAGAAAAAGTGAAAGGCACGATGAAGTGTGATCTACTGGCTGCGCTAACAAATCAGAAGAGACCTCATCGTGCCTTTAAAGACAGTGTGCCAGAAATTCTTTTCCTCGTCTTTACGCGGGATTCATTCTTTCCGCATTAATGTCCTCACTTCCATGGCTGTTGCGCTCTGCAACGGTGCTGAACTCACCCTGACCAGTCTCGGACGCTCCCTTCCCGGTTCCGCTCACGTCAAAAATAAAATCAAACGGGTCGACCGTGCCCTCGGTAACTCCGCCCTTCACCGCGACCTTCCCCGTATCCAGATGCAGCTCACCCGTGCCATTACCTCCCTCATGCCGTTCTGCGTTATTGCTGTCGACTGGACCGGATGGCCTGATAAAAACTGGCATCTGCTGCGCGCAAGTCTGGTCTGTAACGGCCGCTCACTTCCGCTGATGAGCGAAGTCGTTCCGGCTGAACTCGCCCAGAACAGCAGGATACAGTGCGCCTTCCTCGACCGCCTCCATGCGGCTGTTCCGCCGGAAAAAGCGGTCACGATTATTACCGATGCCGGCTTTCGCACCGACTGGTTCCGTCACATCAGTCTGCTGGGCTGGTCCTTCGTCGGTCGGGTCAGAGGGCTCGTGTGCTTCCGGATGGACGGCGATACACGCTGGATGAAAATCAGCGACCTTCATGCCGGCGAATACCCGGTAGGAGTGGGTTATGGCGTCCTGGCCCGGAAACCCCGCACGCCCTGTTACGGTCACTTTTATCTGCAGAAACGCCCGGGAGCAGGCCGTCACGGCAAAGGGGGGATGCCAAAAACGCAGAGAGAGCATCGTCGCAGCGCACAGGAGCCGTGGCTGCTGTTCAGCAATGTGGCAGGTATGGAGCCAGCACAGATAATGACGCTGTACAGTCGCCGGATGCAGATAGAGCAGAACTTCCGGGATGAAAAAAGCCCGCGCTTCGGGTTCGGACTGAGGCTGAGCCGCAGCCAGGGCAATGGACGTCTGGCGGTACTGAGCGTCGTGGCGGCCATGGCGAGTCTGGTGATGTGGCTGGCAGGGTATCTGGCGGAGAAAAAGCAGCGCCACCTGCGCTATCAGGCAAACAGTATAAAAGACAAAAGGATCCTGTCTTATGTGAGGCTGGCGGTTGAGGTTCTGCGGCATGAGCCCGGAATACTAAGGCGGCTGAATATCGCTAATGCACTGAAAATGTTAGGTAAAGAGTACAGTAATATGGTCATGGTGAACTGACCATATTACTGGGGATCTCTCAGCCTTAGGGGAGAGGGGATTTACCTTCCCGCCTGCATCACCTGCAACAACGTATCCAGCAGCCCAGGAAAACGGGCGTCCAGGTCTTCCCTGCGTAATGAAATCATATTTTCCCGCCCCTGCGGACGCTGCCAGACCACGCCGCTGTCGCGCAGCACGCGCCAGTGATGGGTCATGGTGGACTTTGCCACATCCTCCGGGCGCAACGCATTGCAACTCAACTCACTGCCATCGGCGAGCCGCTTGATCATCGCCAGACGCAAAGGGTTACCAAGGGCAAAAAGGACGTTTTCCAGCAATATTTGTTCGGTATCGGGGTGGTTCGCAATCATAGTTTTCCTGAGTCGGCGGTTGCTCTGCTCATCATGAGCAGCAGCCCGTATCGGCGGCTGGCCGGTAATATACCCGATGCGTACAGGCACGGCTATGCGCCATGCATCAGGACTAACAATCTCAATGATAGCGCAAAATTTAAAAATAGTACTAGAATACTCGTACAATTGGACTATTATAGTTTGCGAAACCTAACCGGCCATATCGGCCATTTATTGTCAAACTGACTAAGGACGCATCATGCCCCGACCCATCCCCCTCGAACGTTATCGCAACATCGGTATCTCCGCGCACATCGATGCCGGTAAAACGACAACCACAGAACGCATCCTGTTTTACACCGGGATGAGCCACAAACTGGGTGAAGTACACGATGGCGCGGCAACAACCGACTGGATGGAACAGGAGCAAGAGCGCGGGATTACCATTACGTCCGCGGCGGTAAGCTGCTTCTGGCCAGGTATGGACAGAGGTTATGAGCCGCATCGCATCAATATCATCGACACCCCAGGGCACGTGGATTTCACCATTGAAGTGGAACGTTCCATGCGTGTACTGGATGGCGCAGTGATGGTTTATGACTCCGTTGGCGGCGTACAACCGCAGTCGGAAACCGTCTGGCGGCAGGCCAACAAATACCATGTGCCGCGCCTGGCGTTCGTCAACAAAATGGACCGCCCCGGCGCGGATTTCTTCCGCGTGGTGCAGATGATGATTGACCGCCTGAAAGCGAACCCGGTGCCGATTGTTATCCCTATCGGTGCGGAAGAGCATTTCACCGGCGTGGTGGACCTCATCAAAATGCGCGCTATTGTCTGGGACGACGCCACACAGGGTATGACCTTTAGCTATGCGCCTGTGCCGGATGATTTGCTGGCCACCGCCCAGGAGTGGCGTGAAAAAATGGTCTCTGCGGCGGCCGAAGCCAGCGATGAGCTGATGGACAAATATCTGGAAACGGGCGATCTGGACGAAGCGGAAATCATCGCCGGGCTGCGTAAACGCACCGTGGCCGGGGAAATCCAGCCGATGCTGTGCGGTAGCGCCTTTAAAAACAAAGGTGTGCAGCGCATGCTCGACGCAGTGATTGAGCTGATGCCGTCGCCGCTGGATATTCCGGCGATTCAGGGCGTGGACGAAAAAGGCCAGCCTGCGGAACGTCATCCGAACGATGATGAGCCGTTCTCGGCCCTGGCGTTCAAACTGATGACCGACCCGTACGTGGGTCAACTGACCTTTATCCGTGTCTATTCCGGCGTGCTGAAAAAAGGCGACGCGGTATGGAACCCGGTTAAAGGTAAAAAAGAGCGTATTGGTCGTATCGTGCAGATGCATGCCAACGATCGCCATGAAGTCGACGAGCTGCGGGCGGGCGATATTGCCGCCTGTGTGGGGCTAAAAGATGTGACCACCGGCGACACCCTGAGCGATCCGGATGCGGTGATAACCCTGGAGCGCATGGAGTTTCCGGAACCGGTGATTTCGCTGGCGATTGAGCCGAAAACCAAAGCGGACCAGGAAAAAATGGGTATCGCCTTACAGCGCCTGGCGTCTGAAGACCCGTCGTTCCGTCTGCACACTGACGAAGAGTCCGGGCAGACCATTATTTCCGGGATGGGTGAGTTACACCTGGAAATTATCGTCGACCGTATGAAACGTGAGTTTGGCGTGGAAGCGAATATCGGGCGTCCGCAGGTCACTTACCGCGAGACCCTGCGTAAAGCGGTGAAAGAGATTGAAGGGAAATTTGTGCGCCAGTCAGGCGGTAAAGGGCAGTACGGACATGTTGTGCTGAGCCTTGAACCGCTGGAACCGGGCAGTGGCTTCGTGTTTGAAGATGCTACCAAAGGCGGCGTGGTGCCGCGCGAGTACATTCCGTCTGTGGAAAAAGGGCTGCGCGAAGCCATGAACAACGGCGTGCTGGCGGGTTATCCGGTGGTGGACGTAAAAGCGACCCTGACGTTTGGTTCGTATCACGACGTCGACTCCTCGGAAATGGCCTTCCGTATGGCGGCGATCTTCGGTTTTAAAGATGGCGCGCGCAAAGCGGACCCGGCGATCCTTGAGCCGATTATGCATGTGGAAGTGGAAACGCCGGAAGAGTACGCCGGGAATATCATGGGCGATCTCTCTTCCCGTCGCGGGATGGTGCAGGGCATGGAAGAGCGTTTCGGTAGCCAGATTATCCGCGCTGACGTGCCGCTGGCGGAGATGTTTGGTTACTCCACCACGCTGCGTTCCATGTCGCAGGGCCGCGCGACCTACAGCATGGAGTTCCACCATTACGCGGAAGCCCCGCGCAATGTGGCGGACGATATCATTGCCAGTCGCGCCAAAGCGTAACCTGTTGGCTGTAACTCAAAACCCCGCTCCGGCGGGGTTTTTTATCCCTGCATGAACACCACCTCCTATGGAGGTGGTCAGCAATAAGTTGGCTCTGCCAGTAATGCTACTCATGGTTAAATCCTTATCAGTTATGGGGATAACTGATAAGGATTTAACCATGAGTAGATTCCAGAAAGCATCTCATGCGCTCTGGTGTTGTCAATATCATATCGTATGGACATCCAAGTACCGATTTCGCATCCTTAGGAACAATGTTGGTAAAGAGGTCTATAAGCAGATAAGGATTTCAAGTGAGCAGCTCGGGATAGAAGTAGTGGAGCTGAATGTCCAGATAGACCATGTCCATTTGCTGGTAAAAGTGCCTCCACGGCTTTCGATTTCCCATGTAATAGGGCACTTAAAGGGTAAAACAGCCCTTCGATTGTTCAGTAAATTTCCCAACTTGCGTAAGAACAAGCTGTGGGGGAATCATTTTTGGGCAAGAGGTTATTGTGTCGATAGCGTAGGTATAAACGAAGAAATGATAAGAAAGTACGTGAAGTATCAGGAAACACAGGAAGTTGAAGAGAGCCAGCTTCCACTGAAAGAAGTGTGAAGGGAAGGCTCTCTGAGTCTGGACTTAGTGCGCTCCTATGGGGCGAAATCATTGCCACCTGCTATGTAGGTGGTTTTTTACGCTTTCGATCTGGCTTGACGATACGCAGACCTGGGCTGAACACGCTTTACTTTCCTGTTTTCAGCATGCCTTTCCCCCTAAGCGGATTTATCAATGCTTGATTCCGCTAATAAGGCCAGTATCCGTAAACTTAAGTTCCCCTGAAAACTTGTGGTATGGCTGATTGTGGGCATGTACTTTGGCCGTTTCCTCCGCCAGTTCCATGGCCCGGCTCATCGGTGAACTGTTTCATGAACTGTTCATGTCGATGGTTGTGCCCTGGACTCAACAGGAGAATAAGAATGGCCTTTGGCAAGATCTGCGGCTCTTTACAGTTGATGGCACATCAGAAATTCCCTCGTTTTGCTGCTTAATCTGGCGCTGTGTTCAGGGAGGAAATCACAGTTATCCTGCTATGAAAGAGAAAACAGCCCAAAGAAAGGGCCGTTCGAATTACAAAAATCTGTATCCCTTACGCTCAAAACATCTTAAGGGAATGGTGTTACGCTATTGAGGTTTTTATGTAGTAGGGTTGCTTAAGCAGGATACTGTTTCTCTAGAAATGCTTGATATGCTTCATATTTTTTATTCCCTTTTTTAATTGTGGTGACAGACCAGGCAAAACTTTGCTCGTTGTGCCTGATATCAAAAACCCACTCAGTAGGAATGCTGCGAACTGGCTGTTTTTTTTCCATTTCGTGCATCACGGCACTTAATGCGACCTGGTCGATAAACCATGGGTAATTGCCCTGAGCAAAGTTGCTGCGCAAAAAGAGGGACACTTTTTTGATATAACTTGTCGACTGCTCTTTGCCACCCAACCACACGAATCCACCGATAATACTTTCCCAGAAGGGAGACACTTCAGGTTTGTTTACCAATAGATCATTATCTTCAACCCAATTACTAATCTCTTTCCATGGTTTACGAATTAAACTGTCTGCATCGACAATTAACACCGGTGTTGACAATAACTTTAGAGCATGCTCAGCGAAAATAAATCGCTTGGATGCGTAAGCAGTTTTTTTATTTTCGTCTTGTTCGACAACCTCTGAAGTACATGAAATATTCAATTCCGGGAATCTATTTGCATATTTTTTGATGTCTGTAAGGATATCATTGTTTATATTATAGATATGGAAATGGAGATTTAATTCACCCTTATTGGTATGATAAATAGAACGCATCAGATGAATAGCATGTTTTTCGTAATACCCAGGGTCACAGCAAACCAAAATGGTAGTATTTTCGTTCGCTTTTGCTGGTGGTATGGCAATAATATATTCATCCTGAGGAATGGTTAGGTTGTTGTTAAATAAGCTTTTGAAGTCGATATAGTCTTCCGGAATACCACCGTTCTTGTAAATGGTAGACACAGTCATAAGCAGCGCTAACGGGTCTTCACCAATTAGATCAGGGTCCGCTATCAGTATTTTTACCAACGCTAAAGCATCTTCATAATTCTCTTCAATGTTCGAAATGAGCAACATAATCTTGAGAATGTCCGGAGAATGCAGCAAGTGTTCACTGTTTTTGCTTACCAGTTCAATAACGCTTTCAATATCGCCCACACGAAATAATATTTTGATAGCTATTTCCAGATATTCGAGATTTGGGTGGTATTCCAGTGCGGCAAAAATGCAATTTTTAATGGAAGTAATATAATCTTGTGGGAGTTTGGTCTGTTGCCCATGCCAGACATTATCTAATGCAAGATTCGACATGCCAATGGCTAATAGTATTTTCTTTAGACCCTTGTCATGCTTTTCCGGGAGGCCTGAGTCAATAGAAAGTATATTTTGATAAAGCGAGAATAAATCCAGGGAACGGAGATACGTAAACTCAATTATTTTCATCAAGGGTAAGTTACCCGTTTCTGATATTTTCAATTGAACAGTATAAACATCCCGGTAGTATTGATGCATTGTCTTGGTGCGATAATATTCCATGTGCTTCCTGTATCTCCTGATGATTAATTTTATTGACGCTCCCTGGGACTGAGCGCGAAATTGAGACATTATAAAATTGTAACAGACACATACGAGGGCAAAGAGACGAACTAAGGCCGAAAGGCTCGCTATTCATGACGATAACTGTACTGATATGCCGCCTTGCTTATCCGCCTGCCGCCACATACCCAACCCGGTAATTCTCGCAATCCGCCTGCGGCGCAGCGCCAGGATCCGCCTGCAACCCTTGCCAGCGGCTCACATCCCACGCGCAAAGTTGCCCCTCCAGCGCCAGGGTCGCCAGGTTACTGTGTGCAGTAATTGGCTGCTTTCTCATCGACAGCCAGGCGGCATTGCGCACCTCATTAATATCGGGCAGACGCAGCGCCAGCCAGGTATCAATCTGCGGCCAGCCAAAATCCTCTGTCAGCTTCTTAAAGCCGGAGCTCTGTAAAAAACGCGCCATCGCTTCGGGATTTCTCCAGACATACAGCGGCGCATAGCGATTCTCAGCGCAATGCGCGTCCTCGCGCCGGGAAAAGAGATACGCCTTAACCAGCAGGCCAGGGAAGCCGTCCAGCTTTGCGCCGTTTTCCCGAATGCGCGTCTCAATCACCGCCATGTCGTAGTCGGCAGGCAGAGTAAAGCGGTATTGCATCACAATCATCACGCCTCCTCCGACAACAACCGACCCTGGCTGAAACTCCATTCGTCGGCGGTATTAAACTGGATCATCACCATCACATCATCCGGGTGAATATTCAGCGCGCTTTGTAGCCGTTGGCAGAGTACGCGGCAGAGATTTTGCTTCTGCTCAGGCGTGCGGGGTTTCCCCGCGAGAATATGAAACTGAATGAAATTATCGCTGCGCCCGCCGCTTTTATAGTGGCGGTCAAACACGCGCTGGTTGACCGGTAGCGCTTCAAATACCTGAAAACGGTCACCGGACGGAACGGAAAATTCGTCCTCCAGCGTCTGCTGCAGGATGTCGGAAATCTGCGTGATCTGCGCGTCGCTATACCCCTGGCGCAAAGTGATACGGGTGAAGGGCATACGCTTACTCCTCTTCCAGACAGCCGAGGGCAGATACTGCCGCAGGCCAGCCCGCGTAGAACGCCAGGTGGGTGAAGGCTTCGGCCAACTCTTCGCGGCTCAGGCCATTTTGCCGTGCGAAATTGATATGCCAGGGAAGCTGCTGCACGCGGCCCAGCGCCGTCAGGGCACCCAGTGTGACCAGGCTGCGCTCGCGTGGAGAAAGCGCCTCCCGTTGCCAGATATCATTGAACAGCACGTCCTGACTCAGTTCGGCCAGCTTCGGCGCAACGCGGGCCAGGGTTTCACGATCGAGGGACTTAGCCATGGTTTTCTCTCCGTATTGACAGTAAAGCGATTCTGGCGCCATAGTTTCATCCTGAAAATCAAATTATATGCAATTCACCATCCCGTATTTCAGGACGATAATGGACAAACTTCCCTTAACGCTCGACCTCGACGCGCTGCGCAGTTTTGTAACCGGCATTGAGTGCGGCAGCTTTGCGCTGGCGGCAAGCCGCTTGTGCCGCTCGACCTCAGCGGTAAGCGCACAGCTTAAAAAGCTGGAACAGCAGTGCGATGCCGAACTGGTGGTGAAGCAGGGCCGCCACCTGGCATTAACCCGCAATGGCGAGATCCTGATGGGCTACGCCCGTCGTCTGCTGGCGCTCAATGACGAGGCGCAGCGGGCATTGAAAGGCGAGCTGCTACAGGGGGAGATCCGTATTGGTATGCAGGAAGACTTTGGCGAATCGCTGATGCCCGGCATTCTGGGCGAGTTCAGGCGCCACCATCCGGGGCTGCGGATCATCGCCCGGGTGGATCGCAATCAGGCGCTGCTCTCGGCGCTGGATGACGACGCCCTGGATATGGCACTTCTGTGGCAATCGGAAAACAGCCCGCGCGAGGGGAAACTTATTGGCCAGTGTCAGCTTGAGTGGATACAGCATCCGGAAACGGATATTAGCGCGCTGCTGGCACAGGGCGAGCCATTGCCGCTGGTGATGTTTGACAACCCGTGCCTGATGCGCTCACGCGCCATCGCCTGCCTGGATCGGGTGGGTATTCCCTGGCGCGTGGTGTTTGTCAGCCACAGTCTGAGCGGTATCTGGGCGGCGGTGCAGGCGGGGCTCGGCATCACGCTACGCACGCGTGTCGGGATGCCCGCTCATCTTCGCGTAGCGGGAAGTACGCTGCCATCGCCGGGCAATCTGGGGATTATGCTGGCGCACGGGCACGGGAATGTGGCAGATACCGGTGCGCGAGCGAAGCTGGGGGAACTGATGGAAGCGGCGTTGTTGAATGTGAAATAAGCGGTTTCCCGCAGGTTAGTCAATTAATTTGATGCATTATGTTAAACAAACGATATTTATTCTCATCGGGTAATGCGTAGAGTAGTGAGCATCAAAGGCAGTGAGGTTATTTGCTGCCGACATATCCCTGAGAATAAGGACCCACGTCATGAAGAAGATTGGATTTTTGTCATTTGGTCACTGGACGCCGTCGCCGCAGTCGGGAACCCGTTCGGCCGCTGACGCGCTGCTGCAATCCATCGATCTGGCGGTTGCCGCCGAAGAACTGGGAGCCGATGGCGCTTATTTCAGGGTGCACCATTTTGCGCGCCAGTTAAGCTCGCCGTTCCCGCTGCTGGCGGCAATTGGGGCGAAAACGAGCAACATTGAAATTGGCACGGGCGTTATCGACATGCGCTATGAGAACCCGCTCTATATGGCAGAAGACGCGGGTGCGGCCGATTTGATCTCCGGTGGGCGTTTGCAACTGGGCATCAGCCGTGGCTCCCCGGAGCAGGTTATTGATGGCTGGCGCTACTTTGGCTACGTCCCGTCTGAGGGGGAAAACGAGTCAGATATGGCGCGTCGGCACACCGAAGTGCTGCTGGATGTGCTGCGCGGTGAAGGTTTCGCGAAACCCAATCCGCAGCCGATGTTCCCGAACCCGCCGGGCTTGCTGCGTCCTGAGCCTTTTTCCGACGGGTTGCGTGAGCGTATCTGGTGGGGTGCAGGCTCTAACGCCACCGCAGTATGGGCGGCGAAGCTGGGGATGAACCTGCAAAGCTCGACGTTGAAAGATGATGAAACCGGCGAGCCGTTCCACATTCAGCAGGCAAAACAGATCCGCGCCTATCGAGAAGCCTGGGCGGAAGCGGGGCACACCCGTACGCCACGCGTTTCGGTCAGCCGCAGTATTTTTGCCCTGATGAACGATCGGGACCGGATGTATTTCGGCTCAGGCCGTGATGACAGCGATAAAGTCGGTTTCCTCGACGAGAAAACCCGCGCGATTTTCGGGCGCAGCTTTGCCGCCGAGCCGGACAAGCTTGTTGAGCAGTTGAAAAAGGATGAGGCGATTGCCGAAGCGGACACCTTATTGCTGACGGTGCCGAATCAACTGGGCGTGGAGTACAACGTGCATGTGATTGAGTCCATTCTGAAACATGTTGCACCGGCGATGGGCTGGCGCGATTAAAAGCAATAACGCCTCGCACTGTGCAAACAGGCGAGGCGTTACATTCACATCGCTTACGGCTGCGTTTGCGGTTGTAGCTGATAAATCCATGCGCTGAGCTGCTCACCATTTGTGGTGATGACGTCAACCTCAACGCGATCGTAGCCATCTTCAAATTCATCCAGCATTGGCCAGTGCGCCTCAAGATTATCCGAGGTAAACAGGTAACCCTGAACCTGCGGCCCGTTTTTGTGTAACACAATCCCCGGAAAATCCGCTGCTGCACCCCAGCCGCGTTCATAAAACGTGCCCGTCACATAACCCGGCAGCCATTCACCACCAATGTTTTCCAGAATATAAGCATTAGAGTGACCCGGACGTAGTGTCCCGTAGACAAACAAGCGTTCCATTTTCCCTCGTTAGCTGACGCAATATTGCCCCTCAATGGGGAAGAAATGTCTTCAAAATAAGAGGTTATCACGTGCGTCGCAACCCGTTCTTCATCGCGTTTTATTATCACTCTGCGGCGCGACGTATCACCAGAACTGCCACCTCGGGTTATGTTCAACAAAATACTGGTCGAGATGTTCAGTGATATGGCTTTGTTCTTCCGGGATAGCCTGTAATCTCACCTGCACGACCTTTCCTTTGATTTTGAAAAACAGCGACAGCCCACTTTCATACGCCAAAAAACTGGAACCAACAAACTTCCAGACTTCACCTTCAAAACGGGTGACTCCGTCGTAATCGACGAAGGTTTTCGCCACCTTATAATATTTACCGGCAACGAGGTGTGCGTAGGCTTGTTTGAGCTGGCGGGTGTCCATGTGGTGGGTTCCTTTGCTTGACGTTGGCAATAATAGGCGAGAAGAGAGGAATGATCATCGGCGAGGTCGAATAATAGGTTGTATGCGCAAAATGTCTGGACGTTAGCTGGGAGCGAAGAATTGAGCAGAGCGTGCACCTCTGCCCCTTATTTATCGCCATCTTGCGCGGTGTCGGCGTGCAGATGCCAGGGACGGATATTGAAATATTTCAACCCTTGCCAAAATGCCTGACAATATCACCGCTCCGGGCAGCCATTTTATAACACGCCCAGTTGTTTCATCAGGGTCAGGTTATCTTCAAGATGCCAGTTCGCAATAATTTTATTGTTCCTGACCTGATAGATATCCGTCGCGATAAAATCAACCTTCTGGCCTGTACCTTTCAATTTGCCGAAGGTTCCCGTGAAATGCCCGCGAAAATGAAGGTGCGATACCACGCGATCGCCTGCAATGATCATCTGCTCAACCTCGCAACTCAGATCCGGGACGGCGGTACGGAAGGCACGTGAGGCCAGAAGCGCGCCTTCTGGTCCCTGTTTGCGTCCCTCGGGCGGTGTCTTATCGACAAAATTATCGGCCAATGCCTCACGGGCCAGGGCTTCATCGCCCGTATTCCAGAATGTTGCGTAACGTCTCGCGACAGTTTCAAGCATCGCCACGTGTGCGGAAGATAACTGGCTTTCCGCAATCAATTCATGGGGTTTTACCAGTTCAAGCGGTGCAGAAAACACAGCGCTGGCCATGGGTAGAAGCATAAGTGCCGCCAGTCGTTGAGGATAAAGCGTCAACTTTTTCATAAGAATGTCCTTTTTGTTGCCTAAGGGAAACAGGTGACTCGGGCGCATTTCAGCCGCCTGTGGGTGTAACGTCAGGATGAGTTAATCAGCGCGCCGCCTTCGATATCCAGTAGGGTTCCGGTGACAAACGGATTGTCCATAACAAACAGATAGCTTTTGCGATGTCCCTGGCCTGCATCCGCTTTCTGCTGTCCCGTCCTGCAAGGATTAGGCTTTCTCCCTGTTCAGAGAGAGCGCCAGCTACGGCAAAGCCAATGCCGGAAGCTCCGCCGATGATTACTGTTTTTTTCACCATCCTGTTACGTCTCGTCAGTTTTATAAAATGTGTAATCGGTATAGCCTGCGCTGTTTCCACCAAAAAGCGTGGCGGGATCGCTTATGGTCGCTAATGGAAGGTTATTCCTGAGCCGGTACGGCAGGTCAGGGTTGGCAATGAACGGACGGCCAAAGGCAAACAGGTCGGCCAGCCCCGCCTTAAGGAGTTTGTCCACTTTGTTCAGGGTATAATTTCCAGCGACAATAAGGGTACCGCTAAAGGTGGCGCGTAAAGTTTCACGAAAATCAGCAGGTACCTGTGGGGCATCGTCCCAGTCAGCCTCTGCCAGATGGATATAGGCAATACCTTTCTTTTCACACCATGCAGCCAGCGCGAGGATCGCCTCAGTCACCTGTGGGTCGTTCATTCCGCGCTGGGTGATGAATGGGGAAAGGCGTATGCCCGTGCGCGTATTGCCGATGGCGTCGCTGATGGCATCCAGCACCTCCTGCGCAAAACGGATCCGGTTAGCCAGGCTGCCGCCGTACTCATCGGTACGTTTGTTCGATGTCCGGCGAAGAAACTGATCGATCAGGTAACCATTACCGCCATGTACCTCAACACCATCAAATCCGGCGTTAATGGCGTTTAATGCGGCCTGCCGATAATCAGCAATAATCTGCTGAATATCGGTATGCTCAAGTGCCCGCGGCTGCGGGCAGTCAACCATATGTCCTTTCCCCTGCTCATCAACAACCCATACCTGAGCATCGGGCGCGAGTGCAGACGGCGCGACAGGTTTACCATCCTCATGGATATCCGCATATGACATGCGCCCAACGTGCCAGAGCTGGGAAAAGATAATCCCTCCGGCACGGTGAACGGCTTCTGTGCTCAATCGCCATCCTTCAACTTGTTCAGCGGAGTGCAGACCTGGCGTCCATGAATATCCCTGGCCCTGAGGTGAAATCTGCGTGGCTTCTGTAATGATCAAACCCGCGCTGGCGCGCTGCTGGTAATACGCCGCCATTAATGCGGAAGGAATGTTTCCCGGCTGTAACGCCCGCGCCCGGGTCATTGGTGCCATTACGATCCGGTTTTTCAGGCTCAGAGCCTTTAAGTGGTAGCTGTCAAAAAGTGTCCGATTTTGCATTTTCTGTCCCCCGTAATGTATCTGTGAAAATACTTTACGTGGCGAGAGATATTTTGATAATGGCATTAAAATATGATTGTCTTTTCAGGATTTCTGAATAATGGGAAAGCTCGAAGATATGGCACTGCTGGTTGCAGTGGTGGAGGCTGGCGGGCTTTCAGCCGCTGGTCGCCGTATGGGGCTCTCAGCGGCCACCATGACCGCCAGACTAAAGGCGATTGAAGAGCGTTATCAGACCCGGCTATTCCACCGTTCCACCCGCGCCATTACGATGACCCGTGCCGGTGAGGAGTTCTATCACGCTGCACTACGTGTACTGGAGGAAATGAGCCACGCGGAGTCGCTGCTTACCCAAAAAGAAGGGGTGCTCAGCGGTAATATCCGCATTTCGGCCCCCTCTGATTTTGGCCGACAGTACCTCAGCCCGGCGCTGCTCGATTTTTCCCGCCAGCATCCGGCAGTGAAATGCTCGGTGTACCTGGGCGAAAATGTCGAAGATCTGGTCGCCAACCGTCTGGATATGAGCATTCGCTTCGGAAACCTGCCAGACAGCAGCCTGGTCGTCAGAAATATCCGCCCGAATCATAGGGTACTGGTCGCCTCAGCCAATTATCTCCGGGCGGCAGGCACACCCAATACCATTGAGGACTTACACCGCCACCGATGCCTGGCCCTGGAGCTGCGTGGCATGGTTATGAACGAATGGCGTTTTGAGCATGATGGTAAACAGAGCGCATTACGTTTTACCCCAGCCATGGTATGCGACGATGGTGCGCTACTCCGCCAGTGGGTATTGGCTGATGCGGGTATTGCCAGCAAATCATGGTGGGATGTAAAGCGTGATGTGGAGCAGGGCAGGCTGCAACTGCTGTTTGCGGAAAGTTTCATTGGCTTTAGCCGTTTTGATAAAAAAAATGTCGGCCTGCAATTTGTCTATCCGCAGCGACGGCTGCAGCCGCTGCCGGTTACCGCCTTCACTCAGTTCTTCATTGACTGGCTGGAAAATGAGTAGAAGTCTATGACCTGCTGCTCGTTTTTTTTGTACGCCGTTGCGTTAGTGATATGCGCCCGAAAAAATCTGGACTTCACGCTATCGCTGATATCTCTCCGGTGCAGCCCGGATATGGAAACTGCGCCGCAATTTGATTATCTAATTCGTCAAAATCCTTTGAACCGTATAACCCATTTTCTACTATCGGACATGTTTAATGTGCGCCGCAATACTGCGTGAACGACATGCTCTATGACGTGATAAAAACGGGGAGATTGCCTTTTCTTATCGGCAACGCTGCTGTCTTTGAAAACAGCCGCAACGATCACGCTATGGATTATCGGGCTTCGCAAGGGTAAGGACACCAGCCACCATGAATTTGACTAAAAATTGCACACATGCAGCCTCTGATGTTATATTAAAATATAATATTTGGAGGTGTTCTATGTATATCGCTCGCCTTAAAAAGGTTGGAGGATCCGTCATGCTGGCGGTTCCTCCTACCGTATTGAAAACCCTGGGGCTGTCGACGGATAGCGAAGTGGGTATGACCATTGAGAATGGTTGCCTGATTATTGAACCCCAGAAACGGCCACATTACTCGCTTGAGGAATTGCTGGCGCAGTGTGATCCGCACGCCGAAATCAGCGAAGAGGATCGGCAATGGATTGATGCGCCTGCGGCGGGCAAGGAGCTTCTGTAAATGGACAGAGGGGAAATCTGGCTCGTTTCACTGGATCCGACCACCGGGCATGAACAAAGCGGAAAACGTCCAGTGCTTATCGTTTCTCCCGCGTCATTTAATGCACTCACCCGTTTGCCCGTTGTTGTTCCGGTCACCAGTGGCGGAAACTTTGCCCGAGCGGCGGGTTTTGCCGTCTCACTGGACGGTGCGGGAACGAAAACCACGGGTGTGATTCGCTGCGATCAGCCCAGAACCATTGATATGGACGCCCGAAATGGCAAGCGTCTGGAACGTATACCCGATGCTGTCGTGAATGAAGTGCTGGCCCGACTGGAAGCCATTCTGAGTTGAGATTTTGCGGCAAGGCAGGGAAGTTTGCTGAGCGTTACATCATCGAAGCGAAATGCCAAAAGCCCGACGCTCGGTACAGAAGAAATATCAGGGACCAAAAAAGCAAAAAGCCTGCTCGAAAGCAGGCTTCTTAAATTTGGCTCCTCTGACTGGACTCGAACCAGTGACATACGGATTAACAGTCCGCCGTTCTACCGACTGAACTACAGAGGAATCGGTGTGGAGTCGTATCTTAGCGGCGAAAAAACTTTTGTCAAACCTGATTTCAGGCGGTTTTGTGCAACTGCCGCAAATCACGGCAGTTTGCTGTAATTAACAACAATTTTTTGGAAATGCTTTGCAGGATCACGAATTCTACCCCATCATTTGAAATGAAGTTTCATCTTTCTCACTAAGGTCAATTTTGAACGTCGTCGCCCCGATACGCCAGGCTATCATGCGCACGCCATGGTACGCCAAACGCAAGAGCTACAAGGTCCTGTTCTGGCGCGAAATCACGCCGCTCGCCATCCCTATCTTCCTCGAAAACACCTGCGTCCTGTTAATGGGTGTGCTCAGTACCTTCCTTGTCAGTTGGCTCGGTAAAGAAGCCATGGCGGGAGTGGGGCTGGCCGACAGCTTTAACATGGTCATCATGTCGTTTTTCGCCGCGATTGACCTCGGGACCACCGTTGTTGTGGCATTCAGCCTCGGCAAGCTCGATAAAAAGCGGGCGAGGGCGGCAGCGCGGCAGTCGCTGGTGATCATGACCCTGTTCTCCATTATTCTGGCGGCGGTTATTCACTACTTCGGCACGCAAATCATCGACTTTATCGCCGGGGCGGCCACGCCGGAGGTCAAAGCGCTGGCACTGACCTATCTGGAACTCACCGTGCTGAGTTATCCGGCGGCGGCTATTGCGCTCATCGGTAGCGGCGCGCTGCGTGGGGCCGGGAACACCAAGATTCCGCTGTTGATAAACGGCGGGATGAACATCCTCAACATCATTATCAGTAGCATCCTGATTTACGGCGCGTTCTCCTGGCCGGGGCTGGGTTTTGCCGGTGCCGGGCTGGGGCTCACTATTGCCCGTTATATCGGCGCGATTGCCATTATTTGGGTACTGATGATTGGCTTTAACCCGGCGCTGCGCATCCCGCTGAAAAGCTATTTCAAGCCGCTGAACTTCGCCATTATCTGGGAAGTGATGGGGATTGGTATTCCGGCGAGTATCGAGTCGGTGCTGTTTAACGGCGGGAAATTGCTGACACAAATGTTTGTCGCCGGGATGGGGACCAACGTTATCGCCGGTAACTTTATTGCCTTCTCCGTCGCCGCGCTGATTAACTTGCCCGGTAACGCCCTGGGCTCGGCGTCGACCATCATTACCGGTAAGCGACTGGGCAAGGGGCAACGCAGCCAGGCCGAACGACAGCTACGCCACGTGTTCTGGCTGTCGACCATTATATTGACGCTTATTGCGTGGGGCACGGCGCCGTTCGCCGGGCTGCTGGCGTCGTTCTATACCCATGAAGAAGATGTAAAAGAGGTGGTCAAGACGCTTCTCTGGCTGAACGCCGCGTTTATGCCGATCTGGGCCGCTTCCTGGGTGCTGCCTGCGGGGCAGAAAGGGGCGCGCGATGCCCGTTTCGCCATGTGGGTGTCGATGCTCGGTATGTGGGGTTGTCGCGTGGTAGCGGGCTATACGCTCGGGATTATGCTCGGTATGGGCGTCGTCGGCGTTTGGCTTGGGATGGTGCTCGACTGGGCGGTGCGAGGCGCGCTCTTTTACTGGCGAATGGTGAGCGGCCGTTGGCTGTGGAAATATCCAAAAGTACCGCGAGATCACACGTAACCGCTTCATTTTCCCGCAGAGTGGAGAATAAATCGGCAAACGGACATTTTTGTGAAAACAGCCTTTGACAAGGGCTGGAGGCCTCGTTAATATGCGCCTCGTTCACACGATTCCTCTGTAGTTCAGTCGGTAGAACGGCGGACTGTTAATCCGTATGTCACTGGTTCGAGTCCAGTCAGAGGAGCCAAATTTGAAAACCCGCTTAAGGCAACTTAAGCGGGTTTTTGCTTTTCCGGCTTCCTCCACTTCGCGTTTATCTGCGCCGTTCCAGCAGCACGAAATAGACGATGGTCATCGCCAGCACAATTAACAGCAAAATCAGCGCGGCGGCGGCCCCTTCGTTGAGCGACAGTCCCAGAAACGCCCGGCGATAGGCAAAGAAGCTCAGCACTTCGGTGGCATTCCCCGGCCCGCCACGGGTCAGGATATAGGGCAGGTCGTAGGTGCGAAGTTCGTTAATTAACTGAATCACAATCGCAATTGCCGAAACCGGGCGCAGCATCGGCAGGGTGATATACCAGAACTGCTGCAAGCTATTTGCACCGTCAATTTCGGCCGCCTCGTACGGGTCTTTAGGCAGCGACGCCAGCCCCGCAGCGAGGATCAGCACCACGAATGACATCTGCTGCCAGACATCAATAAACACCATGCTCCAGAACGCCAGCGTAGGGTTACCCAACCAGTCGACGCCCGGCAGGCCAACGCTTTGCAGCATATGGTTGATAATCCCAAGGTTCGGCTGCAGCAACATACGCCAGATCAGCGCCACGCTCACCGGCGACATAGCCATCGGGATGGTCAGTAACGCGAAATAGACCGGGCGGGTTTTCACCACCCGGTTTAGCATCAGGGCGATACCCAGCCCGACAATAAACTCACCGGTTACCGTCAATAATGAGTAACGGATAGTCAGCCAGGCAGAGTGCCAGAAGGTATCGCTGCTCAGCACGCTGATAAAATTGTCCAGCCCTGCATAAGGGAAGAGCTCCGCATGCATCAGCGTATAGGACGAAAAAGCCAGTACAACGGAATAGATAACAGGGAAGCCGAGCACAATCGCCAGAGCCAGCAACCCAGGCAGAGCGAATGCCCAGCCTGTCACCCGGAATCTGTCTATTGTTAAACGGTACTTCGGTTTCACGCTAAATTCCTCAGCTAAAGCCATCTGCCGGCCCCCTTTGTCTTATTTCACCAGCAACTTATCCAGTTGGTCGGATGCATTTTTCAGCGACTTGTCGACGGTATTTTCGCCACTCGCCAGTAGGGACAATTGTGTCCCCAGAACATCTTCATACTGAGCGGAATAGGAGAAGACCGGGAAGGACTTACCGGACGCCACAATATTCAGAGCGTCTTTATAGTAAGGATACTTTTTCAGTACCTCGGCGTTTTCATAGACATCGGAACGAACAGGCGCGTGCCCCTGCAATGCGCGTGCGGTAGTGACCTCTTTACTCTGCACCCACTGAATAAAGGTCCAGGCGGCCTGTTTCTCTTTATCTGAGACGTTTTTCGGAATGCCCCAACCCCAGCCGCCGCTCTCCCCGTGACCACCAGGAACGGTTGTCAGCGCGAGTTTACCGGCCACGGCAGGGCAGGCGGTGGCGTTATCCAGTTGCGGCAGCATCCACCAATAGGTCAACATACTGAACGCTTTACCGCTGCACATCAGACGCACGGTATCGTCGAGGGTGGCGGAAAGCGCACCGGTTTGCGCGGCATTCTTGATGGCATCCGCATACAGCGTCATCGCTTTGTTCCCCGCCGGGCTGTTCAGTGCGGATTTACCTTTGTCGTCTACGTAAGCGCCGCCGCTGGAGAACAGGTAATTCGAGAACTCCATGCTGTTCGGGTCGCCGCGCTGCCCTTGCATAGCCGCTCCGGCCATGTCACTGTTCTTCTTGATAAATTTGGCAAGCGTAACGTACTCTTCCAGGGTTTTGGGCTGCTCAAGCGGTTTTTTAAACTCGGCCTGATAGGCGCTCTTTATTTTCTCATCCTGCAACACATCCGTGCGGTAAATCAGCCCCATGGAATAGTTGTACATCGGGATCAGCGTGGTTTTATTGGGCGTCACATTAATGAGCGACACGGTGGCCGGAATAAAGGCCGACATATCAAAGTTAGATTTTTTCACATCCGGCGTGAGATCAGTCAGCCAGCCGGCTTTACTGAATTCCCCCGCCCACAGAAAATCCACTTCCAGCAGGTTGTAATAGCTCTGCGACTGAATCAGTTGCGATACCAGCTTGTCATGCATATCGCCGTAACCGATTTTCTCGAACTGCACTTTGATGTGGTACTGCTTCTCAAAATCAGGCAGCATTTTTTCAATGATTTTCGTTTCCGGAACATCTTCCATCAACGCACGCAGCACAACATCTTCCGCCCGAACGGACGCCGAAAGGCTAAGGACTATCAGACCCGATAACAATGTGACTTTCTTACGATTCAACATAATTAACTCCTGGAGAAGGTGCCGGAGTGTTAACGGCGACAATTTTCTGTCTGGATGGCATGACTTTACTTAACACCGCCGAAGGTGAGACCTTTGACGATGTAACGCTGAATAAAATGTGAGGCGACCATCAGTGGCAGCACGGCCAGCACAATGCCTGCCGAAACCTTGCCAATCTGAACACCGTTCGAGGTCTGTAGCGCGGCAAGCGACACCGGGACCGTGGCGGTCTCCGGCCCGCTAAGCACCAGGGCAAAAAGAAACTCATTCCACGACAGGATGAAGCCCAGCACGGCGGAGGCCGCAAGACCCGGCAGCGACACGGGCAGCACCACATGCCAGAACGCGCCCCAGGCGGTGGCGCCGTCGGTCATCGCGGCCCACTCCAGATCCACCGGGATCCCTTCGAAAAAGCCCATCAGGATCCAGGTCAGAAACGGCAGGTTTAACGCGGCATAGACCAGCGTCAGCCCGAAGAGCGAGTTGGTCAGCCCAACGGTTCGCAGCATGGCAAAGGCGGGTAACACAAGTGCTACCGCTGGCAGCATCTGGGTCGCCAGCATAATAAAGCGCGCCGCTTTACCGCCCGTTTTAAAGCGGGCAAAGGCATAGCCGGTGGCGGCGGCAAACGGCAGGGCGAGGACAACCGACCCGGTGGCGACAATCAGGCTATTGGCGTAATGACGTAAAAAACCGTTGTTCTCAATCAGCGAGCGGAAATTTTCCGCGGAAAACTGCGGGAAAATATCGCTGCTGTAGGCCATCGATTCCGGCACCAGGCTGGTTCTCACAATCCACAGCACCGGCAGTAAAATTGAAAGACAGGCCAGCACCAGCCCGGTATGCAATCCAATTTTTCGTAGCATGTTCGCTCCTCACGCGCCTGGGGTGTCAGCGTTGTCAGGTGTTTTACGGCGCTCAACCACATCTCCGCTGCCAGGGTGAAACAGATGCAGTGAGTTGGGATCCAGCCAGATGCTAAGCGTCTGGCCCACCTTCGGGTGCGTATGATGATCAAGGCGGATCACCACTGGCACTTTACCGAGCGTGCCGCTGACAATGTTTTCCGCACCTAGCGCTTCCACCCCGCTGACGGCAATTTCCAGCGGGATCCAGTCTGGTCTGCGTGGGTGGGCGTGAAAATCTTCCGGTCGCACGCCGAGGGTCATCTGTTTTCCCGCCAGGCTTTGATAGTCGACGGCCATCCAGCCCGGCACCGGGAGCTGTGGGCCGTCGGACAGTTGCAGGCTGACATCCATACCCGTCCGTTGCACAAGACAGGGAAGAAGGTTGATGGACGGAGAGGAGAGAAAACGGGCAACAAACGTATTTACCGGGTAGTTATAGACTTCCAGCGGAGTCCCGCACTGGATCAAATGGCCATCACGCATGATGCAAATGCGATCCGCCATTGTCATGGCCTCTACCTGGTCATGGGTGACATAGACCATGGTTTTGCCCAGCCGACGATGAAGCTTGATCAGTTCACTACGCATCTCGCCGCGCAACTGAGCATCAAGGTTTGAGAGGGGTTCATCTAACAAAAAGGCCTGCGGTTCACGCACGATAGCGCGGCCCAGGGCGACGCGCTGGCGCTGCCCGCCGGAAAGCGCGGCCGGTTTACGGTGTAATAGTTTATCCAGCCCCAGCATTGCAGCGCTCTCGGCCACTTTAATGTTGATGACGTTGCCCGGCACGCCACGCATTTTCAGGCCGAAGGCCATGTTTTCGGCGACGGTCATGTGCGGGTAGAGCGCATAGCTCTGGAATACCACGGCGATATTGCGATCGCGCGGCGCCACATGACTCACGTCGCGCCCGTCGATTAACAATGTGCCATCGGTAATGCTTTCAAGTCCGGCAATCATGCGGAGTGTAGTGGACTTTCCGCAGCCGGAAGGGCCAAGGAAGATAACAAATTCACCATCCCGGATGTGCAAATTCACATTACGGACGCTGTGCTGATTGCCGTTGTAGGATTTCGACACGTTCCGTAATTCAATGGAGGCCATATTGGGTTACCTCTGTTACGTGTTGCCCGTCCTGGGACTGATGACATCCATGTTCGGTTTTGTTCGAAATGAAGCAGCTTTGTTCACAACGGCGTGTTGTCAGCCCGTATACACCCCGCCGGTCACGTTGACGCCCTGACCTGTCATAAAACGAGCGGCGTCGGAACTCAAAAAGGCCACCACTTCGGCGACATCTTCGGGCGTTTCCAGGCGGCCAAGCGGCGTCT
Organism: Phytobacter sp. SCO41; assembly: GCF_003073275.1. NCBI lineage: Bacteria > Pseudomonadati > Pseudomonadota > Gammaproteobacteria > Enterobacterales > Enterobacteriaceae > Phytobacter > Phytobacter sp. SCO41. Next base: position 2,009,664 of record NZ_CP027225.1, read on the forward strand.
GGCGAATGTAATCATCAATGACCTGTTCAGGCGTCATGCCGCGCAGTTGTGCTTCCCACTGTACTTCGCGGCTCTGCATGCCGGTTTTAACGAAACCCGGACAGACGGCATTCACGCGGATCCCGTCAGCGGCCAGTTCCCGTGCCAGCGCCTGAGTCCAGCCGAGGACGGCAAACTTGCTGGCGGAGTAGTGGGCCAGCAGCGGCGCGCCAACTTTGGCGGCAAGCGACGCTGTGTTCACGATAGTACCGGATTTGCGCGCCACAAATTTGCGTGCGGCAATCTGATTAGTAAGAAAAATACCCCTGGTGTTGACGTCAAAATTAAAATCCCACTCATCATCTGTTATCGCCAGGGCTTTTTGCATCGTTGATACGCCCGCGTTGGCGATCAGCAGATCATAGTCCCCCAGCGTTTTGTCTACCCAGCCAAAGCCTTCTTCAACGGACGCACGTAAACGAACATCCAGATGAAACGCCACAGTGTTCGCGCCGAGTTCGGTGGCGGCTGCCCAGGCGGCTTCTTCGTTGATGTCTCCAATAGCGACCCGCATGCCCTGGCGAATCAGATTGCGGGCGATGGCATAACCAATACCCGTAGCGCCGCCGGTAACAATCGCCACTTTACCTTGCAGGTCCGGATAGTGTCCGGACGTCAAATGTGATGTGTGCATGTTCTTTTCCCCTGTGTTGATGATTATTTTTTACACCAATATAACGAACACAACAAAACATATTTCTTATGATAAAAACAATTGCGATCACAAATTTTGTTTTGTATGTTTGTTTTTGTTAACTTCAATGTTCGGAGTCAGCCGATGACGCACAACGACGCTCTGCCTTTTCAGCCTGACGCCCCCGGATCCGGTGCGCGTTTACGCCGTTCGGCTGCGTCGCGTCAGAGTGAAGTCATGCAACTGTTGGTTCAGCAAGGTGCGGTATCTGTGCCGGATCTGGCCGCGAAGTTCGCCGTTTCCGAAATGACTATCCGTCGTGATTTGATGGAGATGGAGCAGAAGGGCAGCCTCTGCCGTACGCATGGTGGGGCGGTTTTACCGCAGAGCGCAAGCGCAGTGGCGATTGACAAAGTGGAACCGAGTTTCGAGTCCCGCCTGTTGCAAAACCATGAGGCTAAGTTGCGCATCGCGGCGGCGGCGGCAGAGCTCGGCAAGAAATTTCGCACACTGGCACTGGATGTCGGTAGCACGACGTTTCTTGCCGCACGTTACCTCAGCCAGTGTTCACATTTGAAAATTTTTACGAACAGCCTTCGCGTGGCGCATGACATTGCCCCTGCGAAGGCGGAAATCTACCTCGCGGGCGGGCGGATGCGCCCGGATGAAATGTCGACCGGCGGCTCTGCGGCGCTACAGCAGTTTTCCAGCCTGTGGTTCGACATCACCTTTATTGGCGTCTCTGGTCTGACCGCCGAGGGAATTTATGACTATGCCTTTGAGGATGCGGAACTCAAACGTCTTTATCTCAACCGTTCCAGCCTGAAAGTGGTGCTGTGTGACGCCAGCAAGTTTCAACGAATGTCGCTGGTGCACCTCGCCACACTGAGGCAATTCGACATCCTGATCACCGAACAGGCACCACCGCCCGCGCTGTCGGCGATGCTGGAGGCGGAAAATATTGATGTGATCATCGCGCCTGCGTTGCCGAAAGACGCGTGATCGCTTTTTACCATGACATATCAGCCAACACCGGAGAAAGTTATGATCTTTGAATTTTTGGGTAATAAGAAAAAAGCGGTTATCGCAATGGCCCATATTGGCGCGCTGCCTGGCGCGCCGCTGTACGACGCTAAAGGTGGACTCAATAAGCTCATCGACGATGTTCTCAGTGATGTAGAGAAACTACAGGCAGGTGGTGTGGATGCGATTATGTTCGGCAACGAAAATGACCGTCCTTATGTGTTTAAAGCGTCGCTGGAAGGCGTCTCGGCCATGTCGGCTGTGGTGCAGGCGGCGAAATCGGTACTGAAAGTGCCGTTCGGCGTGAACTACCTGTGGGATCCTAACGCCAGTGTCGCCATTGGTGCTGCCACCGGGGCGAGCTTCGTGCGTGAAATTTTCACCGGCGTGTTTGCTTCTGATATGGGGATCTGGGAGCCGGATTGTGCCAGCGCGTCTCGCCTGCGCCGCAACCTGGGCCGTGAAGATATGAAATTGCTCTTTAACATCAACGCCGAATTCGCCCATTCTCTGGATGCGCGCCCCATCGAACTGCGTGCGCGCAGCGCCATTTTCTCGTCACTGGCAGATGCCATTCTGGTGTCCGGACCGATCACCGGTGAACCGGCTGAACATTCTAATCTGCGCAAAGTCTGCGAAGCGGTAGAGGGCGTTCCGGTTTTTGCCAACACCGGCACCAACATCGATAACGTCACCGACATTCTGAGCATTGCCAGCGGTGTGGTCATCGGTACGCACTTTAAGGTCGACGGGCACACCTGGAATCAGGTCGACGGGGATCGGGTAAAACGCTTTATGGATGTGGTCGAAAAGCTGCGCTAAACATAACCCCTGGAACGGGAGGATAAGATGCAGTATCTGTTAGGCATTGATATTGGTACAACCTCAACCATTGGCATCCTGATCGGCCTGCCCGATAAGGTGCTCGGTACGGCCTCCCGCCCGGTCACGCTTTTCGCCCCGCACAGCGGCTGGACGGAGGAGTCGCCGGAGCAGTGGTGGGCGAATGTCGGTGAAATTTGCCAGCAGTTGCTCACACAAAGCGGCATTGCGGCGAGTGAAATCTGTGGCATTGGCGTGACCGGGATGTTGCCTGCCGTGGTTTTACTGGATAGCGAAGATCGCCTGCTGCGTCCGAGCATTCAACAGAGCGATGGTCGCAGCGGCGCACAAGTGCAGCAGATGCGCTGCGAAATGGACAGTCAGCACTTTTTAGAGCGCGCCGGAAACGGTATTAACCAGCAACTGGTGGGAGCGAAAATCCGCTGGATTGAACACCATGAACCGGAAGTGTTTGAACGTATTGCCACGGTTTTCGGTTCCTATGATTTTATTAACTGGAAGCTCACGGGTGAGAAAATCATCGAGCAGAACTGGGCGCTGGAGGCGGGTTTTGTTGATATCAGCAGCAATACGCTGGATGACGAACTGATTGCCTTTGCCCATCTTCCCCGTTATGCGGTCCCCCGTCTGGTCCGCTCTCATGACATTATCGGCGCGGTTACCGCGCAGGCGGCGGCCTGGACCGGGCTCAGTGAAGGCACACCGGTGATTGGCGGGGCGGCGGATTTGATTGCCTCCGCGCTCGGCGCGGGGGTGACTTCGCCTGGCGAAGTGCTGCTCAAATTCGGCGGCTCGGTGGATATTCTGACCGTAACGCAAAGCGCTACCCCTGACCCGCGCCTGTATCTGGATTATCACCTTGTGCCGGGTTGCTACATGCCCAACGGCTGTATGTCGACCGGCGGTTCGGGGCTAAACTGGTTTGTGCAGAACTTCGCGGCGCAGCATGAAGCGGCAGCACGTGAAAAGGGCATGAGTATCCATCAGTACCTGGACGCGATGGCGGAAAACCGCCCGGCGGGCAGTGACGGCCTGATTTTCCTGCCCTATTTTCTGGGGGAGAAAACCCCGTTACATGATCCAAATGCCCGGGGCATCCTGTTTGGCCTGACGCTCAGCCACGACGCGGGGCATATCTGGCGCGCGCTGCTCGAAGCCTACGCCTACGCCATCAAACACCATATCGAGACGCTGGTTGACATCGGCTATCCGGTAAAACGCTACATCGTCTCTGATGGCGGTTCGGCAAGCAAACTGTGGATGCAGATTGTCGCCGATGTGCTGGGCGAGCCGCTGACTCGCCTGGATGGGCACCCCGGTTCTTGTCTGGGGGCCGCCTGGACGGCGGCGATGGGTGTCGGGGTATCGACAGACTGGAAGGGAGCCAGCGCCTGGGTCAACCTCAAAGATGTGATTACGCCACGGCCTGAACATGCCGATGTTTACCATGAGGGATATCCGCGTTTCCGCCAGCTCTATGAAGCCTGTCGTCCACTGACCCGCCAGGAGACACCATGAAATTTACCGCCATTGCCTGGGACGTTGACGGCACGCTGGTCGATAGCGAACCACTTCATCACCGGGCACTGCTGGCTGTCTGCCATCGCTTCGGGTTGGATCTGAGCCATATTCCCGAGACGCGCTTTTACGGTGTGCACATTAACGATGTCTGGCTGGCCCTGTGTGCAGAACTGCCCGCCGATTTGGACCAGACCGTGTGGCTGGCGGCGATTGAAGACTACTACCATGACCACCGCCACGAACTGGTTGCTATTCCCGGCAGCCGCGAAACCATCCGCAAGCTGGCGGCGAAAGGTATCAAACAGGCCTGCGTGTCGAATTCGTGCCGACGGATAGTCGAAGCGAATCTTGAGGCGCTGGGTGTGCGTGAGTTTATTGATGTGGTGGTGACGCTGGATGATGTACACCATGGCAAACCGGCGCCCGAACCTTATCAACATGCGCTGGGGGCGTTTGGATTGCCTGCGGCGGCGGTACTGGCGGTTGAAGACAGCACGACCGGGATGCGCTCGGCGCAGGCCGCCGGAATGCACGTCGCGTTTTATGGCGCGTCACCCGCCTCTGAGCAGGGGGTAACAGAAATCACCTCGCTGACGCGGATCCTCGACTGGTTTTGATTCGCACAGTTTCGCGCGGGAAAGGGATGTTCCGCGCAAAGAAATGAACACATTCGAACAAATTGGGTTTTAAATCACACCACTTCCCCTTAATATTGTGAGCTATATCGTTTAAGCCCCTCCACCCGAAACAGAGTATCTATCGTTATGTCAGCTAAACCCGAGATTCAGGCCCGTTATCTTCCTCAGGAACGCAAAAAGCGGATCCTTAACATGCTGGTCGAGCAGGGGCGCGTGACAGTAGTGGATATCTCAGCGGAGCTGGCGGTCTCGGAGATGACAGTTCGCCGCGATCTCGCCGAACTGGAAACCGAGGGTAAACTCAGCCGGGTACACGGCGGTGCGGTACTGACCGATACGGTCAGCCAGCCGATTATGGACCCGCTTCCGGCGCATTTTGACGCACGCCTTTCCCTTCATCGGGAGAGCAAAATGCGCATTGCCCGCATGGCTGCTGAGGTGGCCGGGCGCTACCAGAGCGTTGCGCTTGATATCGGTACCACAACCCTGTTTATGGTCGACGAGTTGGTGAAGCATGAGCGTCTGAAAATCTTCACCAACAGTGTGCGCATTGCCCATGCGCTGGGCCGCTATGCGCAGGCACCGGAAGTCTATCTGGCAGGGGGGATGATGCGTGATGACGAGATGGCGATTGTCGGGCCGTCTGCTATTGAGCAGTTCCAACAGTTCTGGTTTGATATTGCGTTTATTGGCGCATCGGGCATTACCAGCCAGGGCATTTACGATAGCGCACTGGATGAGACGGAAATGAAACGGGTATTGATTCGCCGTTCCGGCTTTAAAGTGCTGCTCTGCGACTCTGCAAAATTCCAGCATATGTCGCTGGTGCAGGTGGCGCAGTGGCAGGATATCGATCTGCTAATAACAGATAGCGCACCGCCTGCGGTACTGGCGACCGCTCTTGAACTGGCGAATGTGCAGGTGATGATTGCACCCTGACCGTCAGGCCAGGCGTTGTATGACGGCCTCGGGTGAGGCTTCGTTCAGTAACGCCCGCAGGCCCTCTACGGGCAGCGCTTTTGAAAAATACCAGCCCTGCGCACGGGCGCCGGGAAACTCTCGGGTGATACAGGCCAGTTGTTCCGCGAACTCAATCCCTTCAAAGATTAACCGGTAAGGTCGTTCATACAGCGCCCTGCACATACGCAGGGTTTTTTCTCCGTGTAGAGTCTTTGCGCACAGTGCCTGAGTCAGGGATTTATCTATTTTGACATCCGTTACGGGAAGGCTGAGCAGCCTTTCATGATTCGAACAACCTTTACCAAAATCATCCAGAGCCAGGTGGAAGCCGTGCTGTCTGAACTGTGTCGCGTTAGTCATGAGCGCCTGGGTATCGTTGCAACTGACCTCGGTTATCTCCAGCACGATGGACGAGGCATTGAGCTGATGACGCGCAAGTTCATTAAGCAGCGTGTTCTTAAATGAGATTGAATTCAGATCGCCAGGTGTGATGTTCAGGTTTAATAACAGTCCGTGCCGGGCTAATAATGTCGCCATTTCGGCAATGGCTTTTTTAATTACGTAGAGCGAAACGGTACTCATCAGGCCATTTTCAACGGCGAGCCCGATCAACGTTTCCGGGCAGACTCGTCCGAATCGCGCATCACGCCATCGCAATAATGCTTCAAACCCGACAATCTTTTTTGTGCAGGCTGAGTAAATAGGTTGGTAGTAAAGGTTGATATTATTGGCAAGTAAGGCATGCTTTAATCGGCAAAGCATCGTTAGCTCCATATTAAGCACTAATGCTTCTTTTTGTGATAACAGGCAATAAATTCATACAGTTCCAGTTTACTGTTCAGGTCGAATTTATTCATAATATTCTTTTTGTGACTAATGGCCGTTTTGTAGGTAATACCAATACGATCCGCGATATCGTTCATGCCCATGCAGGCATGTAAGCCATAGGCAATTTTCTCCTGGGTAAAAGAGAGGGCTCTATAGTTACAGTTAATACAGGAATAGGCGCATTTTCCCGCACCTTTGGCGCGCTCTTTTGCCGCAGGGTTGCCATAAATCGCTTTGACGATGGCGTCGTAAACCACAGCCGAACGCTCTTTGCGGAGAAAGAATTGTGCGTCTTTAATGCAGTCAGGCAGGATATGTCTCGCTGGAATCGTATCGCCGGCGACAAAGATAAAAATCCTCCCTGACTTTTTCCTGTTAATTAAGTCTCTAAAACATAAGTAATATTCTCCCGCACATACGGTCATGAAAATAAAATCTGCTTTATGAATATTCTCAACGCTAAAATCCCAGGAAAGAGAAGGCGAAGAGACATTGCATTCTTTAATAGCGTCACGAATTAAACCGACGATGCCAGTAGAGAATAATGTGTCATTATCAATATTTATTAAAAATTTCATTCCCTTGTAACCTCTGGGCATCCTGGTATTGGCTGGTTTATTCTATATACCTGAATAAAACAAAAGCAATAACTCTCTCATAATCTTAAGGAAAATGAGAATTTGTTAATTTGACTTAGGAAAAATCCTAATGAATATTTAAATATCAGTCGATGTGTTAATGCGGAAACACAATACCATGCTATTAGTAAGGCTATGTCAAGAAGGGTATGTGATTGATGTATTTTATCCGCAATATTAAATAGTGGCGGTAAAGGAGGCGTGCAAATAACCTTTGAATAAAAATAAGGATAATTCTTAAAACGGTTAAACCTGGCCATTACATTAAAGCCTGCATATTAAACATATGCAGGCTTTATATTGTTTAACCCATATATGTGCACACGGGGGCCGTCGCTGCATCCAGCCATGCTCGCGCATCACTGTCGACCAGCGGTGAAAGCGTGTCGCGAACCTGCTGATGGTAGGTATCAAGCCACTGTTTTTCTTGCTCCGAGAGTAGCGACCACTCCACCTGGCTAAGATCCACAGGCACCAGCGTCAGCGATGAGAAGCGGCAGAATCCGGGCTGGCTTTCTACGACCTCCACCTGGTTTTCAATGCGAATGCCGTAGCGATCGGCCAGGTAATAGCCCGGTTCGATGGTCATGATATTCCCGGCGACCAGCGGCCATGGGTTGACCTTTTTGGCAATGCGATGTGGCTGTTCGTGAATCAACAACTGGTGTCCCACACCATGCCCGGTACCGTGGTCGAAATCGAGGCCCAATTCCCAGAGCGCGCGGCGGGCAAAGGCATCGATCTGGTGCCCCTGCGTGCCGCTCGGGAACTGCAGTGTCAGCATCGACAAAAAGCCTTTCAGTACGGCGGTATAGTGCAAACGCTGTTCATCAGACAGGGGGCCAAACGACAATGTGCGCGTGGTATCGGTTGTGCCATTGCGATACTGACCGCCTGAGTCATTCAGGTAGAAATTACTGCGGGTAATGGCGGCGTTGGTGGCTTCGCTGGCGTGATAGTGGCACATTGCGGCGTTGCTGGCAGAGGCGGAAATGGTACTAAAGCTCTGCTCAATGAAACCGGCCTGTTGCTGGCGGAAAGTGAGTTGTTTTGCCTGTGCTTCCAGTTCGGAAAGCGGGTTGCCTGCGGCCTCACGTGCCGGGACTTCACGCGCCAGCCATGCCAGGAAGTTAACCCACGCCGCGCCATCCTGACGGTGGCTGTCGCGATAACCTTCCAGCTCAACGGGGTTTTTGTGCGCTTTGATAAGCGTAATGGGGTCCGCGTGCCAGACCACTTCGCCGCCATTGTGCTCGATAGCAAAACGCAGGGCGACCGGGGCGTAATCGGCGTCCAGCATCACTTTCTTGCCAGCGGCCGCTTGCTGACAGTGGGGCAGAAAATCGGTCCATGCGGAGATCCGCAGGGAAGATCTCAGGCCATCCGATAAGGCATGCGTTTTCGCCGCATCGATAAACCACTCCATCTCTCCGTCACGGCTGAGCAGGGCGAATGAGTGAGCGACCGGGTTCATCGCCACATCCGAACCCCGAATATTTAAAAGCCAGGCGATGTTATCCGGCTGGGTGATAGCCAGCAGATCGACACCTTCTTTAGCCAGCACCTGAGCAATGCGTGCACGTTTCGCCTCGCTGCTTTCACCGCTGATTTCCGGTGGCATTTCGCGGATTGCACCGCAGGGGGCTGGTGGGCGGTCGTGCCAGATGGCGTCAAAGGGATCATTGTTCAGCGCCACCAGTTCACAGTGGGTCGCCTCCAGTGCGGTAAACTGGCTGTTGACCATCAGCAACGGCTCAAAAGCGATACGACTGCCAGCGGGCAGCGAGTCGTTAAGCCACTGCGCCAGCGGCTCATTGTGCAGATGGTGGATCTCAAATGCGTTGAGATCGACCTCCTGGCGAACCTGCACCTGGTAGCGTCCGTCGACAAACATCAGCGCCCGGTCACGGAGGATCAGCGCCAGGCCCGCCGAGCCGCTAAAGCCGGTCAGCCAGGCCAGTTTATTATCGTGCGGCGCGCAGTCTTCACTCTGGTAGGCATCAGCGCGTGGCACAATCATGCCGTCGACATCCATGGCCGCTAGCTGTGTACGCAGTGCTGCCAGCGGTGTTGGGGTTTGCATAAGAATCCTTCCTTATTGTTAGCGGAACGGGGGTTCGTTAAAGGTGCGTAGTTTACGTGAATGTAACCGATCACCTTCTGCCCGCAGCAGGTCAATGGCGCGGATACCAATCTGCAGATGCTCGGAAATCGCCCCTTCATAAAAACGGTTGGCCTGACCCGGCAGCTTGATTTCGCCGTGCAGCGGTTTATCCGAGACACACAGCAGTGTGCCGTACGGCACGCGAAAGCGGTAACCCTGGGCGGCAATGGTGGCGCTTTCCATGTCGATAGCCACCGCGCGACTCAGGTTAAAACGCAGCGCCGACGCGGAATAACGCAGCTCCCAGTTACGGTCATCGGTAGTGACCACGGTGCCGGTACGCAGGCGCTGTTTGACTTCTTCGCCGGGCATGCCGCTCACCTCTTTGGTGGCATCGTACAGCGCGCGCTGCACCTCGGCGATACTCGGAATGGGGATATCCGGGGGCAGTACGGCATCCAGTACGTGATCATCTCGCAGATAAGCATGCGCCAGCACATAGTCGCCAATCGACTGGCTTTCACGCAGGCCGCCGCAGTGGCCAATCATCATCCATACATCCGGGCGCAACACCGCAAGGTGGTCACAAATGGTTTTCGCGTTTGACGGACCGACGCCGATGTTAATCAGGGTGATGCCCTGACCGTCGGCGGTGATGAGATGCCAGGCCGGCATCTGGTGTTTTTTCCACGCCAGATCGGAGATGGCCTCTTCCGGGGCATCGGTATCAGCGGTGACCCAGTGGCCACCCGCACAGGAGAGGGCAACATAGGGGCTTTCCGGGTCCAGAATCTGGCTGCATCCCCAACGGACAAACTCGTCTACGTAGCGGGTGTAGTTGGTGAACAGCACGAACGGCTGGAAGTGCTCCACCGGGGTGCCGGTGTAGTGGCGCAGGCGGGCCAGTGAGAAATCCACGCGGCGGGCATCGAAATGCGACAGCGGGTAGAGCTCGGTAGGATGGAACAGACCGTCGGCGGTTTCATCGCCAATTTGCGCCAGTTCGGTGGTGGGAAAATGGCGGGTCAACCCGGCGCTCATTGAACGGTCCAGCGTCAGTTCCGAGCCGTCAATAACATACGGATACGGGATCTCATGTGCTGATAGCCCTACTTCAATATGTGCGCCATAGTCCTGGCACAGCAGCGTGAGTTGTTCGTGTAAATAGCTGCGAAACAGGGCGGGGCGGGTGACGGTGGTGGTGTAACAGCCAGAGTGGGTGAAACGGGCGTAAGCGCGGGTTTTCGGTGGGTTGGTGGCGCTGCCATCCCAACTTACCGACAGCTCAGGGTAGACGAAAAGGCCGTTGGCGCGTGCTTCATGCGTGGGTAGCGTGCCATCCTCGATATAACGGCTGATGGCTGCACGCAGGTTCGACACTGACTGCTCATACAGGGCTTCCAGTTGATCCAGTGCCTGTTCCGGGGTCAGATGTGCACCCTTTTTATTCATCATTAACTCCTTGTTTCACAGGTGTACGGCTGTAGACGATAGTATGTCACAGCTTTATGAAACAATAACTCCGGATGATGGGTTTCGGAGGATGCCTGTCTTCAATACTATTGCCGCGCGTTGAGTGCGCAAATCTAATGATAATGGGGCGTATGGCGAGAAGCCGGCGCGACAGGGCGCGCCGGGGTAACAGTTAGCCGTTGATTTTCACCAGCGTACGGCCCTGAATCTTGTTACTCAGGAAATCGGCGGCAAACGCCGGAGCCTGCTCCAGACCGATTTCAGTGGACGCCTGCTGGTAGTAGCTCTCCGGCAACAGACTGGCCAGACGAGCCCAGGCCGCAGCGCGTTCAGCGGTCGGCACCATCACGGAGTCCACACCCTGCAGGCGGACGTTACGCAGAATAAACGGCATCACGGTGGTGGGCAGATCGAAGCCACCCGCCAGGCCGCAGGCGGCAACGCAGCCACGGTAGTTTGTCTGTGCCAGTACTTTTGCCAGCACTTTGCTGCCGACGGTATCGACGGCACCGGCCCATAGCTGTTTTTCCAGCGGACGGGTCTCTTCGAAATCGCTGCGCGGCAGAATTTCATCGGCACCTAACTGGCGCAGGAAGTCGTGGGTGGATTCACGGCCAGAGACCGCGACAACGGTGTAACCCAGCGCTTTCAACAGCACAACGGCGGTACTGCCAACGCCGCCGCTGGCCCCGGTGACCAGCACTTTACCGCTTTCTGGTTTCACGCCAGCTTCAACCAGCGCATCCACGCAGAGCATGGCGGTAAAACCTGCGGTACCGATAATCATTGCGTTGCGGGCGCTGAGCGCGTCTGGCAGAGAAACCAGCCAGTCGCCTTTTACACACGCCTGTGCGGCCAGACCGCCCCAGTGGTTTTCACCCACGCCCCAGCCGGTGAGGATCACCGACTGGCCGGGAACAAAGCGCGGATCGCGGCTTTCGCTGACGCGACCAGAGAAATCGATACCCGGTACCATCGGGAACTGACGAACGATCTTCCCTTTGCCGGTGATCGCCAGCGCGTCTTTGTAATTAAGACTGGACCAGTCGATGTCGACCAGCACATCGCCATCGGCGAGGGCGGGCAGAGCGATATCTTTCACGGCTGCCAGGGTTTTGTTTTCAATCTGTTCCAGAACTAAAGCTTTCATGACTGAGTTTTCCTCGTCTGACTGTGGTTTTCGGCGCAGGGCCGTCCTGTGCAGGTGTTATTTTTGAGTAATGCTGTACAAAAAGAATTCCCAGTACTGATTGAGCGGGTCGGCAGACTGGAACAGTTTGGCGCGCATCACGGCGCCTTCCCAGCCGGACCAGAACACCCGCGCCAGTTTTTCCGGCGAAGCATCCTGCGGGATAACGCCTTGCGCTTGCGCCTCTGTAAAGCAACGGGCGACGCGCGTTTCCCACTCTTCGAGGATCGCTTTTAATCGTTGGGGGAACGCTTCGGGTAAGAGGGGGGACTCCTGTAGCAGGTTGCCAACAAGACAACCGCGGCGAAACTGATATTTCGCCATCCCCTGACCCGCATGAAGCACAAAAGCGGCCATCCGCTCAAGCGGCGGAAGGGTGCCATCAAGCAGGAATTTGTCTAATTTATGGGCAAAAAAGGAACCGTAGGCTGCAAGCACCGCCATACCAAATTCCTGTTTGCTCTTAAAGCAGTGGTAAAACGATCCCTTCGGTACGGCGATATTTTTAATGACCGCATCGATACCCGCCGACAAATATCCCGTCTCCGTCAGCACCGCCAGACCCGAACGAATCAGTTCCTGGCGGGTGTCAGTAAACGCGCGTTCGACCTTTGGAGGCCTGCCACGCCGGGGTTTTTGCGCAACGACCGTTTCGTTACTCATAATTTAGACCGATTGGTTTTAATTGTCGCCAGCCTACGCGCAATCGGAATGCTTAGCAAGCGAAGCGAGGGGAATGGCTTTACGGTACATGAAGAAAGTCTGGAACCTTGCTTCCGGTTTTGGCTGTGATTAAGTGCGCTTCACCTGATTTTCTTTCACCTTGCAGATTATCACTTTGCGGCTATATAGCTTTTGGCCTATATTTGTAAGGAAATCTTGTGTGGGAAATTAAAACAACGGACAGGTTTGATGAGTGGTTAATCGCTCAAAATGATCACACGCGTGCGAGCGTTTTGGCGGCGCTGATCGTGTTGCGAACGAAAGGCCCCGGATTGCCCAGACCCTGGGCCGACACGATAAAAGGGGCGCGCTACAGCAATATGAAGGAGCTGCGAATTCAGTGTCGTGGGGAGCCGATACGCGCTTTTTCGCTTTTGATCCCAGACGGGCGGCTATTGTGCTGTGCGCAGGAAGTAAAGCTGGAAATGAAAAACGTTTCTACGCCGAAATGATTTCGCGAGCTGAGCAGGAATATGCAAACTATCTGAAAATACCAGAGAAAGAGGAGTAAATATGGGCAGAACGCTGGAACAACTGCTTGCGGATGAAAAACCAGAGGTTGTGGCACAGGCTGAGTCGATGGCGACTGAGACTCTCCTGAACATTCACCTGGCCGAACTGCGTGAGAAAGTGCAAAAAACGCAGGTGGAAATGGCGCATGCACTGGGGATACGGCAACCTACGGTGGCGGGAATGGAAAAACCGGGTCGCGATGTAAAACTGTCGACGCTTAAGCGCTACGTTGAAGCCACTGGCGGTAAGCTTCGTCTTGATATCGAACTGCCTGATGGGTCGCATTACGCCTTCGTTGTATAACCCGTGAGCATTAGCGAGACAGGGACAAAAAAGACTATGATTAGGCTACGCCTGTCGCGTCTGAGGAAAGGAAATCATGCGTCGTATTAAACTGTTTTATGGCCTTTTTATTTTGCTCGCCAGTCAGAGCGTGCTGGCGGTGAGTTACCCATTGCCGCCGGAGGGAAGCCGCCTGGTCGGCAGCGTGCAGGTCGTCACCGTGCCGCAGGGTAATACGCTGCCGCTGGAGGCCTTTGCCGCGCAGTACGGCCAGGGGTTGAGCAATATGCTGGAGGCCAATCCCGGTGTTGATCCTTTCCTGCCAAAAGCGGGTTCCGAACTGATTGTGCCGCAGCAGATCATTTTGCCCGACACGGTGCGTCAGGGCATCGTAGTGAATGTCGCTGAAATGCGCCTTTACTACTACCCCAAAGACAGCAATACCGTTGAGATCCTGCCTATTGGCATTGGTCAGGCCGGACGCGAAACGCCACGTAACTGGGTTACTGCTGTTGAACGTAAGCAGGAAGGCCCCACCTGGTCTCCTACGCCGAACACCCGTCGCGAATATGCCAAAGAGGGGAAAACCCTGCCTGCGATGGTGCCTGCCGGGCCGGATAATCCGATGGGACTGTATGCTATTTATATCGGCAAGCTGTATGCCATCCACGGGACCAACGCCAATTTCGGCATCGGGCTGCGCGTCAGCCAGGGCTGCATTCGCCTGCGGAATGATGACATCAAATATCTCTTCGATAATGTGCCGGTGGGCACCCGTGTGCAGTTGATTGACCAGCCGGTGAAAGCGACCGTAGAACCGGATGGCAGCCGCTGGGTTGAAGTCCACGAACCGCTATCGCGCAATCGCGCCGAGTTTGAATCCACCAATAAAGTGCCGTTGCCTCTGACGCCAGCGTTACATGCCATTATTAAAGGCGAGGGCGTGGATGCGTTGAGGGCGGCTGAGGTGCTTGAGCGCCGCTCCGGGATGCCAGTGAACATCAGCGAGTCCGCGCACAGCGCCGGTTTGAGTAAAGAACGGTTGTAAATCACAGATAAAAAAGCCCGCATCTGGGCGGGCCTGGCAGCATAGGTACTCAGGAATGCCCAATAAACGCAAGCGTAATTGGGCAAACTTGCTTATGCGGTGGTATTCACGTGACGACCAATGGACGGATTTGCCGGCACCTGAGGTATCTGATTAATGATACCGGTTGCCGTTGCCTCCTGGTTATCCAGCGCTTTTCTCAGGACAATGGTGCTGACCTGGTTCTGGAGGTTATAAGCACTGAGACTGGTCGATAATGATGCGATTTGCAATGTATCCATTTCGATCATCCTATTGTTAACAAACAAAAAATCTAACAGTGCGAGGACAAAGCCTCACAGTATCATCGGCATGTTCCGGTAAAACCTTAGAAAAGAATAAGTGCCCACTGCGGATTTGTCGAATGAACGGCGTGCGCTGCGCTGGAAAGCAAAAACCCGCTTAAGTTGCCTTAAGCGGGTTTTCAAATTTGGCTCCTCTGACTGGACTCGAACCAGTGACATACGGATTAACAGTCCGCCGTTCTACCGACTGAACTACAGAGGAATCGTGTGAACGGGGCGCATATTAACGATGCCTGATCGCCTTGTCAAAGGCTGCAAGACCTTTCTCGTTCTGTTTGTCGACTATTTCGACAATGCGCCTGCAAGATAGTCAGTCTGCCGCTTGTTTGCACCATCATGAGGCAGAGGAGTCTCTTATGGGGCATCGGGCAAACCACTGTTTCAGTAATCATATCCCCCCTGGTTATCAGAATCTCTTATTATCCAGCCTGTTAGCGATGGTCAGATGACTTATCTAAAACTGGCAAGCATATTGCAACTCCTCCGACAACATGACTGCCGGCGTTGGCACTGGTATTCCGAACAGGAGGCAAAATGAACTTAAGACGCCTGAAATACTTCGTAAAAATCGTCGATATCGGCAGCCTGACTCAGGCCGCTGAGGTACTGCATATCGCGCAGCCCGCGCTGAGCCAGCAGGTGGCTACGCTGGAGGGCGAACTGGATCAGCAGTTGCTGATTCGCACTAAGCGCGGCGTGACGCCGACCGAAGCGGGCAAGATCCTCTATGCCCATGCGCGGACTATCCTGCGTCAGTGCGAACAGGCACAACTGGCGGTGAACAACGTGGGGCAATGCCTGCGTGGACAGGTCTCCATCGGCCTTGCACCGGGCACGGCAGCCTCTTCTGTAACGATGCCGCTGTTGCAGGCGGTGCGCTCAGAGTTACCGGAAGTGACCGTATATTTGCATGAAAATAGCGGTACGGTACTGAACGACAAGCTCCTGAGTGGTCAACTCGATATGGCTGTGCTGTATGAGCGCGCACCCGGTTCCGGCATCAACAGCTTACCGCTGCTGAAAGAAGATCTGTATCTGGTCGGCACGCGCGATTGCCCAGGACAAAGCGTTGATTTGACAGCCGTTGCAGAGATGAACCTGTTCCTGCCACGTGACTACAGCGCGGTGCGTTTGCGGGTTGACGAAGCGTTCTCATTGCGTCGCCTGACGGCAAAAATCATCGGCGAAATCGAATCGATCGCCACCCTCACGGCGGCGATTGCCAGTGGTATGGGCGTAACGGTGCTGCCGGAATCCGCCGCGCGCTCATTGAGCAGTGCGGCGAACGGCTGGATGGCGCGTATTACCACGCCGTCGATGAATTTACCGCTCTCTCTGAACGTTTCTGCCCGCGGTACGCTCTCGCCGCAGGCACAGGCGGTAAAAGATATTCTTATGTCTCTGGTAAGCCGCCCGGCGATGGACAGCCAGGAGTTGCAGTTGGTAAGTTAAGCGTTATTCCATTACGGAATAACATGCTGGTTTTTATTATTTGTTCTGCCAGGCCTCAGACTTTAACAATAGCGTCATGTCTGATGGCCCTGGAGGGAAGGGTGAATTTCCAGCAACTGAAAATTATCCGGGAAGCGGCGCGCCGGGATTATAATCTGACCGAAGTCGCCAACATGCTCTATACATCGCAATCCGGGGTGAGTCGTCATATCCGCGAGCTTGAAGAAGAGCTGGGGATTGAGATTTTCATCCGTCGGGGCAAACGGCTGCTGGGGATGACCGAGCCGGGTAAAGCGCTGTTGGTGATAGCCGAACGTATTCTCAATGAGGCGAGCAATGTGCGCCGCCTCGCTGACCTTTTCACGAATGACACATCCGGCGTGCTGACGATTGCGACAACGCATACACAGGCTCGCTACAGCCTGCCTACGGTGATTAAATCGTTCCGCGCGCTGTTCCCCGAAGTTCGTCTTGAGCTGATTCAGGGGACGCCGCAGGAGATTGAGACGCTGTTGCACAATGGCGGCGCGGATATTGGCATCGCCAGTGAGCGACTCAGCAACGACAGCACTCTCGCTGCTTTCCCCTGGTTCCGCTGGCACCACAGCCTGCTGGTTCCTAAAGATCATCCCTTATTGCAAACCTCTCCTCTTACGCTTGAAGAGATCAGCCGTTGGCCGCTGATCACCTATCGGCAGGGGATCACCGGACGTTCGCGTATTGATGAAGCGTTTGGTCGCAAGGGGCTGCTGCCGGATATTGTGCTCAGCGCGCAGGATTCGGATGTCATCAAAACCTACGTTGAATTGGGGCTGGGGGTTGGGCTGGTGGCCGAGCAGTCGAGCGGAGAGAACGAAGAGGGCAAGCTGGTGCGGCTGGATACGCGTCATCTGTTCGATGCCAATACCGTCTGGCTTGGGCTTAAACGCGGTCAACTGCAGCGCAATTATGTCTGGCGTTTTATTGAGCTCTGTAATGCAGGGCTGTCGGTTGAGGATATCAAACGTCAGGTGATGGAGCCGGACGAAGAGGTGATTGATTACCAGATTTGAAAACAGCGTCCCCCGCATACGGATGCCGTCGGGGGATACGCGCGTTGCAGGTTACTCCGCAAATTTGAGCAGCGCATCGCCATCAAGACGATAGCGTACCCACTCGCTTTGCGGCAGTGCGCCGATGCTCAGGTAGAAATCAATTGCTGGTTTGTTCCAGTCGAGCACGCTCCATTCCAGACGACCACATTTGCGCTGTACCGCGCATTGCGCAATGTATTTCAGTAAGGCTTTGCCTGCCCCTGCGCCGCGATAATCCGGGGAAATATACAAATCTTCCATATAGATACCGTTGCGTCCGAGCCAGGTAGAGTAGCTGGTGAAGAAGACCGCATAACCCGCCACGTTACCGTCGATCTCGCAGATTAACGCTTCGGTTTTACTGTCGGCACCAAACAGAGTGGCCTTAATTTCGTCCGGGGTGGTCACCACTTCTTCCGGGGCTTTTTCGTACACCGCCAGTTCATAAATCATGTCATAAATTGCATTTGCGTCCGTTGGGCGTGCCTGGCGAATCGTGATGCTCATTTCTCTTCCTGTCTGTTATGCGTGGGTTCAAATTGCTGGCGTTAAGCATAAGGGGTATTGTTAAAAGAATTAAGTGCAATGAAATCACTGGTTGATGAATATTATGCATCATGCTTTGCGACGTCTTGATCTAAACCTTTTGCCCGTTTTTGACGCTATCTATCGGCATCGTTCCGTCAGAGCGGCCGCCGAGGAGCTGGCGATCAGTACGTCTGCCCTCAGTCATGCGCTGTCGCGGCTGCGCGTCACATTGAACGATCCACTGTTCTACCGCGAAGGTCACCGGATGTGCCCCAGCGTGTATGCGACCCAGCTTGCACCCGCGATCGCCCCGGCGTTGAAGTCCCTTAATCAGGAGTTGACGCCGCAACCTGCGTTTGACGCGGCCAGCAGTACCGATTGCTTTCAGATTGCTATTACGGATTTCACCGCATTTTGTATTTTTCCGGCCTTAATGAATCGGTTACAGGAGACTGCGCCAGGGCTGCGTTTTGAGTTGCGTTATTTACCGCATAGCCCGGCGTTGACGGAATTGCTTGCAGGCGAGATTGATCTGGCGCTGGGGTTCAGTGCGCCGGATGATGTTGCGCATCCAGAACTGGATGAGATTGTCTGGTTTGAAGATGAGTATGTCGTCATCAGTAACAGCCAGCGCACGCGGCTCACGCTTGAAGATTATCTTGCGGCCAGGCATCTGGTGGTCACCCCCTGGAATGAGAAGCAGGGTATTTTGGATCTGCAACTGGAGCGGATGGGGTATACGCGGCAGGTGACGATAAAAACACCCTCGATGCTCAGCGCGCCGTTCATTATTGAGCAGAGCGACCTGCTGCTCGCTATTCCGCGTTTTGCTGCCGGCAAGATGAAGCTGGCGGCGCAATTAGCGCTTTTTGAACTCCCCTTTGCCGTGCCACAGTTTGAGGTAAAAATTTATTCGCATAAGCGCAGTGGTAAGCGTGCGGCAACGGACTGGCTGAAAGGAGAATTACAGGCGCTGGCAGAGAAGGGGATGTGAGGCCATAAAAGCAAAAAACCGCTTAAGTTGCCTTAAGCGGGTTTTCTAAATTTGGCTCCTCTGACTGGACTCGAACCAGTGACATACGGATTAACAGTCCGCCGTTCTACCGACTGAACTACAGAGGAATCGTGTGAACGGGGCGCATACTACTTGCCACGTTCATATGTGTCAATACTTAATTTAACTTGCTGATTCAATTGGTGAATTAAAGTGCAAATTGCCTTTTTAGTGCACACGGCTTACGGGATCATTTGCTGAATAAGGCCGATCGCGCAGACGCGATAACGGATCCTGACCATAGAAATGACAGAAACGTTGCCATAACGCCGGGAAACGTGGGGCGAACAGTTCAGGTGCGCTGAAAAAATACTCCGACAGCACGGCAAAACACTCAGCAGGATCGGTTGCCGCATAGGCATCGATACTGGCCGCGCTTTCCCCTACCAGGTCGATTTCATCCTGAATATTGTCCATCGCAGCGTGCAGATCGTGCTCCCAGCCAGCCACTTCACGCATAGGGATAAGTGGAATACCGCTTGCCCTGTCGCCATTGCGGGCGTCCAGTTTGTGTGCGACTTCGTGAATGATCAGGTTGAATCCTGATGCATCGAACGAATCCTGGATGTCGAGCCAGTTCAGGACAATGGGCCCCTGCTGCCAGCTTTGCCCCGACTGGACGAGACGCTGACTATGTACAAGGCCAATACCGTCTTCCCATTCATCGTCAACGACAAACGGGGCAGGGTAGATGAGCACTTCATGGAAACCATCCAGCCATTCAAGGCCGAGTTCCAGTACCGGCAGGCAAAAGAGCAGGCCGATACGCGCGCTCTTTAGCGCATCCAGTTCGAAACCTTGCAAGGCAACCAGCCGCTTTTGTTGCAAAAAACGGTCTGCAAGGTGAACCAGTTTCTCTTGTTCATCTAAAGAAAGGCTCGCCAACACGGGGATGCTTAACGCTTCTTCCCATGGGAATTCCGCACCGTGAGAGGCTTCCTTTGTTTTCCAGGGCCACTTAATCATCGCTTTGCTCGCAAACTCGCCACTTGAACCAAATTAACGGGACAGGGTCTGTTAAAATGCCAAATTACCTGGCATCATGGCAACCATTGAAACGGAGAGATGCCGGAGCGGCTGAACGGACCGGTCTCGAAAACCGGAGTAGGGGCAACTCTACCGGGGGTTCAAATCCCCCTCTCTCCGCCACTATTCAAACAGTTACGCGCTTTGCTTTCAACGACTCTTGTCACAGATGTTTTTCTCATTACTCCCGTAAATTTTATAACTGCATGCTATATCATGCGGCCGGCCTGTGCTTTTGCCACAAAAAAGCCCGCTCGCGGCGGGCTTTGAAAGAAAAGTATGCTTAGAACTGGTAAACAATACCCAGTGCGAACTGATCGTTTTTATTGGTGCCTGTTTCACGAACGTAGCGCGTGTCGTCCAGCAAGTTGAACTGGTATGCCGCGTAAACGTTCATGTTTTTATTGAAGTAGTACCAGGTACCGAGCTCGATGTAGTTTACGCGCGCAGCGTCGCCGCCTTTAAAGCTACCGCGACGGCTCAGGTCATCGCCCTTAGAGTAGACATAACCGAGAGAAGGGCGCAAACCGAAATCAAACTGGTACTGAATAACGGCTTCGAAGTTCTGCGTTTTATTAGCAAACTGGCTGTCTTTCTCAACGGTCATGTTACGGGTTTCGCCGTACATCATTGCAGCGTAAACATTGTTTGCATCGTATTTTGCCGCGATGGACCAGATTTCGGCGTTATCGCCTTTACGGTCGGCAGCTTGCTCGTCAGTACGGTCCGCTTTACCGTAGGTTGCGGCAAATCCAAATCCATCGAACTGATAAGAAGCAGACATGCTGTAGCCGTCGCCGTTCTGTTTTTTTACGATACGGTTGTCGTTTTTGCCTTGATATTGCAGCGCCAGGTTCAGGCCTTCAACTTCACCGAAGAAATCAGTGACACGGTAAGTAGCAACGCCATTGGTTCGGCCATTCATAAAGTTGTCGGCGGAAGCCCAGGAATCACCACCCCATTCAACCAGCATATCGGTGTATGCCGCGACATCATAAGCGACACCATAATTACGGCCATAATCGAAAGAACCAAAGTTGCCAAATTTCAGACCAGCGAAGGCGAGACGTGTACTCTCATCCTGGCCGCCTTCAGGATGGCTGGCATCCATATTGTATTCCCACTGACCAAAGCCGGTGAGTTCGCTGTTGATCTGGGTTTCGCCCTTAATGCCGATACGGGCGTAAGAGGTATCTTCATTTTCGCTGTTGTGTTGATCAGTGTCAGACCAAATGCGTTCGCCGACCATTTTTCCGTAGAAATCGACTTTATTACCGTTCTTGTTATAAATTTCCGCCGCATTTGCTGCGCCTGCAAATAATAACGCAGGCACTAAAATCGCCAGTACTTTTCTTTTCATAATCTATTCCCTTGAGATCATAATTTATATGAATATTTGCAATTTCATCCGAAATTACAAACTGAATACTATTCTATTAAGTTCATTAATTTTTACGTCAAATATGTAAGCAAATTATTTAAAATATTGCAAAATGTTTCTTTGGGTGGTGGTATTTCTTCTGTGAATTTAAAGTGGTCTGATGTATTCATTTCATTTATTTTATTGTATTTGTTGTGTTTATTGATGGGTTAAAAATATAATTGAAGTGTATTTTATTTTGCGTTTTTATATATGAGTGGATTGTATTCTATCGATGTATATAAAAGGCGAAAAAAAAGCCCAGGGTATTCCCCCAGGCACATCATTGAAAAAGGATGATAAATAAAATAGAGCAACTCAATGCTGATAGCCGCTAAATACTACCACAGAAGTGAAATGAATAAACTGGCCTTTAAAGATGGATTTTATTGCGTACGTTGCATTAGATAATGATTCATTATTTTTAAAATGAATTAAAGTGAACAAAAAAGCTGCAAAAAAAGCAAATTTTCAATATAAATATAGGACAGAGTTGGTATTTGCCACGGCATAAAGTTTTTTGAACTGATTGCTCAGCCAGTGTAATACGATGATTTCGCATTTTTTGTGAAATGATATGTGTTGTTGCAGTGGCGATGATAGTGCAACGGGGCTTCTGTTGAGGGCATGGCAGGTTCTACCCCGCCCATAAAGGAAGGACGCCTAAGCAATGAAATAAAATAGTGCTATGGTTACGGCTTTCCCTGGAAGGAGTGACAATGACCTTAACTGAATGGCAACAACGCTTTGACGCGTGGGTCGCGCAACATTATACCCAGGCGGACGCCGCCCATGATGTCGCCCATTTTCGCCGGGTCTGGCGTACCGCACAGTCCCTTATGGCGGGCCAGGAGATGGATGGGCTGGTGATTCTGACGGCCTGCTACTTTCACGATATTGTGAGCCTGGCAAAAAATGATCCGCAGCGGTCATTAGCCTCACGCATGGCGGCGGAAAAAACGACAGCGATCCTGCGCGAAGATTTTCCACTCTTCCCGGAAGATCGCTACCCTGCGGTACGCCACGCTATTGAGGCGCACAGCTATAGCGCCGGGATTGTGCCACAAACGCCGGAAGCGAAAATTGTACAGGATGCCGACAGGCTTGAAGCCCTGGGGGCGATTGGGCTGGCGCGCGTTTTTGCGGTAGCCGGTTCGCTGGAGGTGGCGCTATTTGATTGCAACGATCCCTTTGCCGACGAGCGCGAGCTCAATGATAAACGTTATGCGCTTGACCATTTTCAGACCAAGCTGCTGACGTTGCCTGCCACCATGCAGACGGAAAAGGGGAGGGCGTTGGCGCAGCATAATGCCGATTATCTGGTGCAGTTTATGGCGAAAATCAGCGCCGAATTGCAGGGTGATTATCACGGGCTGGACAGAGATGTCTTACATCGTTTTGGTCATCACCAACCAGACTGATAGCGTGAGGGGGAGCGAATGGCAGATGTCCACGATAAGGCGACGCGCAGCAAAAACATGCGTGCCATTGCCACCCGTGACACAGCAATTGAAAAACGACTTGCTTCGCTACTGGAAACACTGGGCCTGACGTATCGTGTCCAGGATGCGGCGTTACCGGGGCGCCCTGATTTTGTGCTGGATGAGTATCGCGCCGTCATTTTTACCCATGGCTGTTTCTGGCATCACCACGACTGCCATTTATTTAAAGTCCCCGCGACGCGAACTGAATTCTGGCTGGAAAAAATCGGCAAAAATGTCGTGCGTGATAAGCGTGATAACGCACTATTGCATGAACAGGGGTGGCGGGTCTTAATTGTCTGGGAGTGTGCGTTACGCGGGCGGCTTAAATTAACGGACGATGCGCTGGGGGAGCGGCTTGAAGAGTGGATCTGCGGGGGCGGCGACACCGCGCAGATCGACACACGTGGCATTCATCAATGAACGCTATTTTTCCGCTTCACAAGGGGTCACGACAGGACGGGCAGGGAAGAGATATTTCCCCAGCGTCACCAGTACGACAGCCATAATAATAATCCCGAGCGCGAGCCACTCGATGCTGGAAAGATGTTCGCCGCCAAAACCGGTACCCAGCAAAACGGCCACAACCGGGTTAACGTAGGCATAGCTGGTGGCGATAGCGGGGCTGACATTGCGTATCAGATACATATAGGCATTGATGGCAATCACTGAACCGAAAATCGCCAGATAACCGACAGCCATAAAGCCCTGCACCGTTGGTAATGTGGTCATCCGCTCGCCGCTGAGAACCGAGGTGACCAACAGTACGATGCCTGCAGCCAGCATTTCGATTGCGCCAGCCATCATACCGGTGGGTAATTCAATGCGGGAGCCATAGACGGAACCGAATGCCCAGCTTAAAGAGCCAATGAGGATCATCAGCGCGCCCCATGGGTTACCGCTCAGGTTGCCGCCGCTATTCAGCAGGATGATACCTGCCAGACCAATAGCAATACCCATCCATTCCAATTTGCGGGTCTGGATACCAAAAAAGTGGCTAAAGCAGAGTGTAAAGAGCGGAACGGTCGCTACAACGACGGCAGCGATGCCGGAAGGGACGTTCTGATGTTCTGCAACGGTAACAAAACCGTTACCAACGGCCAGCAGTAACACGCCAATCAGTGCCGCATTAAGCAGGGGACGTAAAGCGGGAAGTTTATGACCGGTAATGAGCAGGAACGCCATTAACAAAATGCCGGCAGAAAGGAAGCGTACGCCAGCCATCATAAACGGTGGCCAACTTTCAACACCGATGCGAATTACAAAGTACGTGGAACCCCAAATAATATACAGCGCGAAAAGTGCACTAATAAGCGGTAAAAGCTGCCTGAAACGCATACTCCCTCACAGCAAAATAAAAAGGAAGCATATAGTAAACGCCAAAACTATCGCCCTGGCGAGCGGTTAATTGTATTTTATCTGTTAAATTTTTGTTGTATTGCTCTGGAGGATTTTCGCTGCCGCCTTTTTACATCATACTAAGAGAATCAATCGGTAAAAAATCACAGACAATCAATAAGGAAGACCATTTTGGCAGGCAGTAGCTTATTAACTCTACTCGATGACATAGCCACATTGCTGGATGATATTTCGGTGATGGGTAAACTGGCGGCGAAAAAGACAGCAGGCGTACTGGGAGACGATCTCTCCCTCAATGCCCAGCAGGTTACGGGCGTACGCGCAAACCGCGAATTACCTGTCGTCTGGAGCGTGGCGAAAGGGTCACTGCTCAATAAAGTAATTCTGGTGCCGCTGGCGCTGTTGATAAGCGCCTTTATACCCTGGGCTGTTACGCCGTTATTAATGATTGGCGGGGCATTTCTGTGCTTTGAAGGTGTCGAAAAAGTCTTGCACACCGTTGAGGCCCGTAAGCATAAAGAAACGCCGGAAGCGCGCGAGCAGCGGTTGAACGCGATGGCCGCACAAGATCCGCGCGAATTTGAACGTGATAAAGTGAAAGGCGCAATCCGCACCGATTTTATTCTATCGGCGGAAATTGTCGCCATCACTCTGGGCATTGTAGCCGAAGCGCCGCTGTTAAATCAGGTGCTGATTCTGTCCGGAATTGCGGTACTGGTCACGATTGGGGTGTATGGCCTGGTGGGCATTATCGTCAAGCTGGATGATATGGGTTACTGGCTGGCAGAAAAACGGGCTGCTCTGGCGCAGGCGCTGGGTAAAAGCTTGTTATTTATTGCGCCATGGCTGATGAAAATATTGTCAGTCGTCGGGACGCTGGCCATGTTCCTGGTCGGCGGTGGCATTGTGGTTCATGGTATCGCGCCGTTACACCACGCCATTGAACATATGGCGCAAGGCAGTAATAGCATCGTTGCGGCGTTGCTCCCTGTGCTGGCTAATCTGGTCCTGGGTTTTATCATCGGTGCGATAGTACTGTCGGCGGTGAAACTTATTGCACGGCTACGTGGTACGCATGCCTGAATTCTCGATTTTGCCACTACGCAAAAGGTTGAAACTTCGTCTAAGGTGAAATCGTTTCACCCTGATACAGGAGGCAAAGATGGTCTTTTTGGTCAGTGATGAAGTAAAAGCAAAAAATGGTGGGCCACGCATGATTGTCACCGGTTATTCCAGTGGAATGGTCGAGTGCCGCTGGTATGACGGTCACGTCGTGAAACGTGAAGCCTTTCGGGAAGATGAATTGGTTCCCGGTGAAGGACAAAAGCTTTGCGAAGAGGCATAGCCATTAAAACGCCCGGCATGTCCGGGCGTTTTTCTTCTTACAGTTTTTTGCCATTGGCGATCGCATAACGCTTCCGCGTTGCGTTTATTCAGGGAGTCTTTGTGGGGCAGGAAAAAGTCGTAAAAAGTCCTCCGCGACTTGCGTTTGTCAAAACCTGGTTTGTACCCAGCCGGGTCGTGAATCTCTGTTTTGTTATTGTACTGGTCTGTTCTACGGTACTTACGTGGCGTGAAGTTATTGTGATGAAGGGCGCCTATGTCGTTAGTCAGCGAAACGCGCTGGATAACGTTACCAATGTGCTGGACAGGCAGATGCAGGTGGGTATCGATCGTCTGCTCTTTTTCCGCAATGGTATGCAGTCTGCGGTACAAACTCCGCTGGCTTTCGATGTTTTGCGTAACATCCAGGCGGAGTTCGAAAAGGAGCGGATACTTCCTTACTGGCAAATAGGGTTGGATAACCGTCGAACGTTACCATTATATGGCGTGTCGGACTATTTTGTTGACCAAAGCGCCTTGCTAAGCCGTGACAACCCGTTGTTGCACAATGAGCTGACCGCAGCGATGGAGCTTGGTTATCTGTTCCGTTTTTCTTCCAGTGCCTCGATGTTTCCGCGCCGCGCGCTTTATGTCTCCCGGGCGGGGTTTTTTATCTCCACTCTGCCTGTCGGGAACAACAATGAAATCGTACAGCAGTACTACCAGCATCTGACCAGCCCCTGGTTTAGTGGGCAAAGTGAGCGCGAAAACAAACTGCGCGGGGTACGCTGGTTTAGCGACGAAGCACATACACCGAATATTGCCGATTCGCTGGTGACCGCCAGTGTACCGTTGGATTTTCAAAACTACTGGTATGGCGTGCTATCAATGAGTTTTCCCGTGTCGTCAATGAAGGCATTGCTGACCGAAGCACGACAGAGTCAGGATAAAGGAGAATACCAGCTCTATGATGCGCAGTTTACGTTGCTAACCACTACCGCAGACGCCGGAACGACGAGCCAGCAATTTTCCTCTGATGAACATGCGCAACTGCAACGGGAGATGGCCAGAGATACAGCAGGCGGTCTTCGTTTGGGGACGCGGTTTGTAAGCTGGGTAAAACTGAAACATTTCGAAGGCAGTGTGCTGCGTATCCAGACCTTGCATGAGGGACTGCGCGGTGATTTTGGAAGTATCAGTATCGCCCTGGCTTTATTGTGGCTGCTGTTTACCACCATGCTGCTGCTCTCCTGGGGGGTGATCCGCCGGATGGTCAGCAATATGTTCCAGCTCCAGCATACCTTGCAATGGCAGGCCTGGTATGACCCATTGACGCGGCTAAATAATCGCGGCGCGTTGTTTGAACGCGCCCAGGTGCTGACAACTGAGTGTGCGGCGCAAAATCTCCCGCTCTCGGTGATTCAAATCGACCTCGACCATTTTAAGCGGGTTAATGATCGGTTCGGTCATCAGGCGGGAGATTTGGTCTTGTCGTATGCCGCGGGCTTGATTGGTAAATCGATTCGCGAACAGGATGTGGCCGGGCGCGTCGGGGGCGAAGAGTTTTGCGTCTTGCTCCCGGGGGCAACGCTTGCGGATGCAACCGCCGTTGCTGAAAAAATCCGCCAGCGTATCAGTAGCAAAGAAATTTTTGTGCAAAAGAGTAAAACCATTCGCGTTACCGCTTCACTCGGCGTGAGTAGCGCGCTGGAAAGCGGCAACTATGATTTCGAGTATCTCCAGTCTGTTGCCGACAGCCGGTTGTATCACGCAAAAAATAACGGCCGTAATCAGGTTTGCGCCGAAGACGGCGTGACACCGTTACCCAACACATAATCCATGCCTTCACGCCACCCCGCTGCGCCTTCAAGGGCGCAGTGATATACCCGCTCTGGCGTATCATGTTGTAAATGGATCCCCTGACGGTTCAGCCCTTTTACCACAATCGCGAAATTGACGGTGTCCAACAGAGGGGCATCGTTAGGACCATCGCCCAATCCTATAGTGATGTGGCTGCCCCCATCGTAATGGCGATACTGGCGCAGTAACCAGTTTACGGCCTGATCTTTCCCGCTACGCTCATCAAGGACATGCCAGAACCGCGCTCCCTGCACAAAACGTAAGCCGAGCTGGGCCAGTTCGGCGTCGAAAGCCTGCATGTGTTCATCGCTATCCCGCCAGATTAAGGTCTCAGACGCTTCCTGTAAGCGAGCCAGCGAGGCTTGTGCCGGGGTAAGACCGGTGACATCGGCCAGGACATGTTCATCCATTTCGCTAAAGGTCGTGAACTTATAGCCATCACGGCTGCGCAACTCGATGAGCACTTTAGCAATCTCCTCGTGTGAGGAGCCGGTAATGATACGCGGATAGTTTTCGTGATCCTGCCAGCGTTCATCAAGCTGAATGACAGCACCGTTTTCGGCGATAAAGGGCAGCCCTTCCAGACCCACCATGCGTTGCACGGCAAGCATTTCGGCGGCAGTTTTACTGCTACAGAGGATCAGGGGGATACGATGTTCACGCAGGCGGGCAAGCCACTCAGCCGCGGGCTGCCAGTCGCCGGTGTGGCTATCCTGGAGTGTGCCGTCAACATCGGAAAACACCAGCAGTGGGTCGTCAAGTGTTGGCATGGTCTGCTCCTTGCAGTCAGGTAAGACAAATCTCATTTATTCGTAAGGCCACTTAGCGAAAAGTTCGCAACAAAAGCAGGTAAGCGGCATGGTGCGGGGGTTAGGGATGTGCCCGCGATGAAAATATTACGCATCTAAATTATTCAGCAAAGAAATATTACCTTGTCATGCAATAAGTTTGAGGATATGGTGCCAGTTACATCAGATTCCCTGGTGTAACGAATTTTCAAGTGCTTCTTGCGAGAGCAAGCTTTATCCCGGTCACCCCATGACCGGGATTTTTTCTTTCTAGCGATTCACTTCTGTCACGCTAAAGTCGTGAATATCAAGCTCGAACGCCTCCGCCAGTTCACGCCAGGTATGGTAATCCCGCCCATCGACGCTAACGCGCTGACCCTCGCCGTCATCAACACGATGGATTTCGCTCTCACAAATCTCGTTTATTGCAGCCAGCAGGGCATCAACGTCGACATTGACGTCCCGCTTTGCGGTGTCGCTGTACTCTTTAACTGTACTCATCCGTTTCACCTCATCGTCAGGCCCACGGGTAAGTATAGTCGGTAGAAAAAATAGCCAGCCAAACGCCCGGGCGCTGCTAGTTATTGAGAATTGTTCTACACTGGCACAAATGAAACAGGAGGGTGAATATGAAGGTAAACGATCGGGTTACGGTCAAGACGGACGGTGGTCCGCGCCGTCCGGGTGTTGTGCTGGCTATTGAAGAATTCAATGAAGGTACGATGTACCTGGTGTCACTTGATGATTACCCGCTCGGTATCTGGTTCTTTAATGAAAAAGGTCATCCGGACGGGGTTTTTGTTGAATTGCTTGATTAGTTTTTTCGCCCTCCGTTCCGGAGGGTGATCCCTCAATTTTTATCGCATATTCACAAAGATACCGCTGGTCACATTGTCGGTCAGACGCACGACATGATAGATCACTTGCTTATTATGCGTTTTGATTTTCCTTTTTATATTACCTTTATGTGATGATACTGTTTTCGCTTTAATATTCATCTGATCGGATATTTGGATGGTATCCTGCCCCGACATCCACATTTTAAGCATGCTGGATTCCGTCCGGCTCAGTGATAGCGTGGGTAAATTAATGTGCCCAATACTTTTTTTCTCTTTACTAAGATAGTCAGCCAAAATATCGTCCAGGGACTCAGGCTTTATTGACTTGGAACTGATCAATAAATTCTTGCGAACTAACAAATATTCATCGAAGTGAATATTAGCTATTGCCATAAATACAATAAATAACGTCCGGGGGTGTTGAGTAATGATTTCTTTTATATGCTGACTGCTTACAGGATCGTGAATGAAGCAGTCCTCATTAATAAACACCACAGTGGGTTGTAACGCCACACATGCCGATTCGAGTTCATCAACCGTTGTTACGTCGTTGATTTCTCGTTTCTTTACCCCCCGGCTTGCCAGATACCCCGTTAGTCCCAACCGGGTATAACTGCATAAATCCATAATAATCGTTGACATGGCATACCCTCACTCAATGCGTAACGATAATTCACCCTCGCCAGAGGTCCCCGAACCACCAGGCAAAAAAGTAATAAACAATGAGCAGGACGACCTCAGGCGAAACCACTATCCCGTAAAGTTACGTATAATTTGCCAGGAATCATCTCAAAGTAAAGTAAATGTTGTGTTCTGTGAGAACCTTAAAAACAATTAACCCGCGCCAGGTATATCGTAGGGGGTGATTTCCTGAATTGATTTTAGGAATTTCCTTAGGAAGGCTATATAAAAAGTGTGGGTTGTTATTTCTTCGGCAGTTCACCGACTATATCGGCTAATAGATTGAAAACTTCACCAAATACTCGTTCGGTATAGGGTGCGATTAACGGCATCATGGCGACCATCAGCAAAATACCCACCGTCAATGTTATCGGGAAACCAATAACAAAAAGGGAGAATTGTGGAGACATACGGTTCAATAAACCCATCGCCAGGTTAATGGTCAGCAGCAGGGTAATGATGGGTAATGCCAGCATAACGCCATTGACGAAAATCATACTCGCGGAGCGGGTAATGGCCATAAACGCGTCGCTGTTTACCGGGTCTGCGCCTATTGGCAGCGTATGAAAGGTGTCAACCAGCATTGAAATCAGCCATAGATGGCCATTGAGAACTAAAAACAGCAGCATCGCCAGCATGTCCATAAACCGGGCAAGGACAGGCATATTAAGGTGGCTGGTGGGATCGACAAAGGTCGCGAACGACAGGCCCATCTGTAAGCCAATCAGCTCTCCGGCATAACGAATCGTCGCGAAGGCAAACTGCATCGTAAAACCAAGCGCGATGCCTATCAGAAGCTGTTGTATCGCCAGCCATAAGCCATTAGAGGAAAACATCGACGCGTCGACTGGCGGAAGAGTCGGGGCGACGATAAAGGTAATCACCAGCCCCAGCCCCATTTTTACGCGCCGGGGGATTGAGCGCTCACTCAGGATAGGGGCCGTCATGATCAGCGCCATAATGCGCAACAAGGGCCAGAAATACATGCTGAGCCATTGAAGCCATTGATCGCTGGTGACATGAAACATGCGGGGCTTATCCAATCATATAAGGCAGGTTACTGTATAACGTGCGCATATAATCCAGCAGCAGATTGAGCATCCACGGCCCGGCAATGATGATAGTCACAAATACCGCAATGATTTTGGGAATGAACGAGAGCGTCATTTCGTTAATCTGCGTGGCGGCCTGCAAGATGCTGATAATCAGACCCGTTACCAGGGCTACCAGGAGTAACGGAGCGGCAAGCGCGAGGGCAACTTTCATCGCCTCGGTGCCAATCATCATGACCGATTCAGGTGTCATCTTTCACTCCTAACTGTAGAAACTCTGTGCCAGCGAACCGACCAGTAACTGCCAGCCATCCACCAGCACGAACAGCATTAGCTTGAACGGCAGGGCAATAGTGGCAGGTGGCACCATCATCATCCCCAGCGCCATCAGGACGCTGGCGATCACCAGATCGATAATCAAAAACGGAATAAATATCGTAAAACCAATCTGGAAGGCGGTTTTGAGTTCGCTGGTCACATAAGCTGGGAGCAGGATGCGCATGGAGACGGCTTCCGGCCCCTGAATTGGCGGGCTATTGGCCAGGCGGGCGAAGAGGGCGAGGTCGGCTTCGCGCGTCTGGCGCAGCATAAACTCACGCAGCGGTTGCGCACCGCGCTCCAGCGCCACATCGACGGAAATCTTGTTTTCGCTAAAAGGCTGATAGGCGTCGGCGTAAATCTTATCGATGACCGGCGACATAATAAAAAAGGTTAAAAACAACGCCAGCCCCAGCATAACCTGGTTCGGCGGCGCGGAAGGCGTACCCAGGGCATTACGCAGCAGACCAAACACGATGATGATACGGGTGAAGCTGGTCATCATCAGCAGTACGGCAGGCAGGAAGGTCAGCGACGTGATAAAGACCAGCGTCTGTACCGGCAGAGACCAGCTTTGTCCGCCGTTAGCCAGCGGTTGACTCACCAGGCCCGGGAGTTGAGCAAATGCGGCAGGGGCAGCCAGCCATAATCCGGCCAGCGCGAAAGGTAACAAACGGCGCATCAGGTTCTCCCGGAACGCTTAAGCAAATTCTTCATCACGGACTGAAAGTCCGGGGTCTTCTCTTTCATTTCTTCATTTTCGGCGGGCGCCGGAGGAAGCGTGTGCAGTAAATTAATCTGCGAAGGGGTAACGCCCAGCACCAGACGTGCATCTTCCACGTCCACAATGACCACGCGCTCGCGTGGCCCTACAGAGGTGCTGGCGCTGACTTTTAGACCGCGGCTACCCGCAGATTTCCCGGCGAATCCCAGACGTTTCGCCAGCCAGGCGACAATAAAAATTATCGCCAGAATCAACACCAGTGCGCCACTGACTTGCAGCAGTGGCGAACCCGGTACATTTGACGGCTGGCTAACCGTGGCCTGGGTTTTCATTCATTGGCCTCAGCGGCTCAGGCGACGCATGCGCTCAGATGGGGTAATGATATCGGTAATACGGACGCCGTATTTATCCGCAACGACCACAACTTCACCTTGCGCAATAAGGTAACCGTTGATCAGGATATCCAGCGGTTCACCGGCAAGGCCATCAAGGGCAACCACAGAACCCTGCGTCAGACGCAGCAGCTCTTTAATGGTCATGCGCGTACGGCCCAGCTCTACGGTCAGTTTGACCGGGATATCCATAATCAGATCGATGTCCTGCAGGCTACCACTGACATCACCGCCGCCCAGTTGTTGGAAGACAGCGTCGGCTGCACTTTTGCTGGTCGTGGTTTTTTGTTCGTTCAACGCGTCAGCCCACAGATCGTCCATTGCGCTACTGTTTTCATCGGACGGATTGTTCATATCACTCATTTGGGCTGTTCCTCATTCAGCGAATTCAAAATCGGGTTAATCAGATGCTCGACACGCAGGGCGTACTGACCATTTAGCGTGCCATACTGGCTGGTGAGTACAGGCACTCCGTCCACATGCGCAATGATGCGATCGGGTTTATCGATCGGCAGAACATCGCCGGGCTTAAGTTTAAGTATCTGCGACAGCCGCAGCGAAATATCAGCAAAGTTAGCAATCAGTTCCAGCTCGGAGTGCTGAACCTGGCGCACCAGGTTATCTCGCCAGTTCTGATCTTCCGAGCGGGAGTTCTCCAGCGGCGGGTTGACCAGCACTTCACGCAGCGGCTCTATCATGCTGAATGGCAAACAAATATTAAACTCACCCGTCAGGTTGCCAATTTCCACATGGAATGGCGTATTCACCACGATATCGTTAGGTGAGGTCGTAATATTGGTGAACTTAACCTGCATCTCCGAACGGACATACTCAACGTCCAGCGGATGGATAGCTTTCCATGCATCGCTGTAGCCCTCAAGCGCCAGCTTCAACATGCGGTTAATGACACGCTGTTCAGTGTGCGTAAATTCGCGGCCTTCTACCTTCGTCGGGAAACGTCCATCACCACCAAATAAGTTATCTACGGCAATAAACACCAGGCTTGGGGAGAAGACAAATAATCCCGTGCCGCGCAGTGGCTTAAGGTGGATAAGGTTAAGGTTGGTCGGAACCGGTAAGTTACGCGCAAACTCGTGATAGGGCTGAATGCGGATCGCGCCGACGGTAATATCCGGGCTACGACGCAACAGGTTAAACAACCCCATACGGAACTGGCGCGCGAAACGTTCATTAATAATCTCCAGCGCCTGTAGACGTTCACGTACAACGCGGCGCTGGGTATTCGGGTCATAGGGACGAATATCGCTATCGCCACTTGCACCTGGCTTCGGAGCATCGCTCGTATCGCTGTCTCCGTTGAGCAGCGCGTCGATTTCGGCCTGAGAAAGAATGCTATCGCCCATGTCTTTACCGCAGAATGAAAGCTGTATAAAGAACGTCAGTGACTTCTTGTTTCGGTTGCCCTGCCACTAACGGTGTTGCGATTGCTTCTTTAATCGCTGTAGCCAGTTGTTGCTTACCGTCGTCAGTGGCGAGCTTTGTGGCATCCTGACGTGAGAACAGCAACAGCAAACGGCTACGCACTTCTGGTAAATATTCGCTCAGTCTGGCACGCGTGGCGTCATCTTTCAGACGCAGCGTGATGCCGATGTACAGCACACGATCCGCATCGCCCAGGTTGACCGTAAAGGTATCGAGTGCGAAAAATACAGGCGCCGGCGGAGGTGGCGGGGCTTCTGCCTCCGCTTTCGCTTCCGTAGACGGATGCTGTTGCATACGCCAGTAACTATAGCCAGCAGTCGCGCATGCAGCGAGGGTGATTAACACCAATAGCGGGATCCAGATTTTACGCTTACGTTTTTTTTTGTTGATAGCGGTGTCAGTCATCTGATACGTGCTTCCTGTTAGGTACTGCTCATAGTCTGATTATCCCGTGTCCTGTCCGCGTCAAAGCGCGGAAAAGACGGAGATAATCATGCTACCTCTGGCGTTTAGGCAAAGATATCGACCGCACTATTACCACGCGCCGCCGATTGCAGGCTTGCAGGCACGATCAGCGGCTCATCCTCTTCAGCCGCCAGATTGCTGCCGCCACCGGTACGTGAAGACTGCTGCTGCTGAGAAAAAGACTGTTGCTGCCCGGCAAAACTTTCGCTACTGATGCTGCTTTGCCCCAACTGGATGCCGTTTTCAGCCAGCGATGTCCTGAGCGTAGGCAGCGCCGCTTCCAGCGCCTGACGGACGTGGCTGTGCGGTGACACCATCTGAATTTGCGCCAGATTGTCATCGAGTTTCAGGGAGATCTGTACCTGGCCAAGATCTTCCGGATGCAGATGCAACTCAGCGCTTTGCTGACCCTGGCGGGTAAACATGGTGACATGCTGGCTGAGCGTCTGTTGCCATTCGCTGCTGCCTAGCGGTGCGCTCAGAACCGCAGATGAGATCGGCGCGCTGGCTTGTGCTGATGACGCATTACTGATAACCGGTGCGATACTGGCCGTTGTGTTGATGGTCATGGTGGCGTTATCCGCATCTTGCTTCGCGGCGGGCGCCAGTGCGCTACCAAAAATGCCTGCCTGCTGCTGCGCGGTATCATCACCGGCAGAAGGGGGGGTCACATGCAGCGCGGTATTGGCGTTATCGCCTTTTTGTGCACTGGCTGCGAGGCTCGCCAGATCAACACCGCTACGTTTTGTCGCACCCAGTGCGCTGTTGGCTGCGGTAGAAACATCGGCGGTGGATTTCGTCGGCGCCAGTTGTGCGGTTTGCTGATGCGGCAGCATAGCCATCAAAGCGCTAAGCCCCGCCAGCTCTTCTTCGTTTAAATCACTGCTGTCATCGTCAGTGGCTGATTTAATGGCGGTGTCAGTGGCGGTGTTCGTTTTTCCGAGCGCAGCAAGAACACTGCTTTTGGTTTCCGGCGTCAGGCCAGATAACAGCGTTTGTACCTGGGTTTTACTGTCGGTGGTCAGTGTATCGGTATCGGTTTTCGCCGTCTGACGCGCCAGTAAATCTGCCAGTTTCTGGGCAGGGCTCTGCGCATCGTCAGAAGACAATGCGCGCAGGTTTTTCAGCGACTTACCGCTGGCGGCTTGCAGGTCAGCAAGGGTTAAGGTTGTCTTACCCTCTGCGTCGCTACCGGTTAGCGTTTTTCCGCCAAGGGCGCCTGCCAGCAGGGCCAGAAAATCTTGCGCCGTATCGCCGCTGGTTTTACCGACACCCGTTTGCACACCGGAGGTTGCATCCACATCTGTCGTAAGCAATTTCTGCAAGTTGATCATTCATGTTTCCTCTGGGATGCGCGTTGTGCAAATTCATCCATTTTCTTTTGATCGAGGCGGTTTTCCGCCTGTAGTGCGGCCGCGTTTTGTCTTTCCTGCAAAGTTTGCCATGCCTGCAGTCGTTGCTTTTTCTCTCGCCAGCAATTCAGTGCGGTATCAACCTTTTCATTCCACTGCATCAGTTGTTGTCGATGCTGCTCGATGGCCTTCTCCAGCGTTTGAATAAACTGCTGATAGTTTTGCCAGCGCTGGGCTCCGATGCCCTGGCTCATATCGTTATTCAGGTTGTTGCGGTATTCATGCTGATAATCCATCAGCATCTTTAGCTGTTCTTCCGCTTGCTGGCAACCGCGGCGCATTTCACCCAATCTCAGGGCTGCGTCGTCAACTTCTTTCTCTGCCAAATCCTTTAGCGTCGTTAATGCGCTATTTTGCGTCATAGTCGTCGCTCTCCCACTGCGTTATGCGTTCGGGAAAATGAGTTCAAGGGCTTGTATTGAATCTTCCCACCCGGCACGTTCGAAAATGCCTTGTTGTAAAAAAGCCTCAAGCTGCGGCCACAATGCGATAGCTTTATCCAGCATCGGGTCGCTGCCTCGCGCATAGGCGCCAACGCTCACCAAATCGCGGTTACGCTGGAAGCTCGACAACAACTGTTTGAAATTTCTTACTCTGGCGTAATGCTTTTCCGTAATCAGGGCCGTCATCGCACGACTGATAGATGCTTCGATGTCGATGGCAGGGTAGTGCCCCGCCTCTGCCAGTCGGCGAGACAGTACGATGTGTCCATCCAGGATGGCGCGCGCGGAGTCGGCAATAGGATCCTGCTGGTCATCCCCTTCGGTCAGGACGGTATAAAATGCGGTAATAGAACCACCGCCGCTAATACCGTTGCCTGCGCGCTCCACCAGTGCCGGTAATTTGGCAAAGACGGAAGGCGGATAACCTTTGGTGGCTGGCGGCTCGCCGATAGCTAGCGCGATTTCACGCTGGGCCATCGCATAACGCGTCAGGGAATCCATAATCAGCAACACGTGCTGACCGCGATCGCGAAAATCTTCCGCAATGCGGGTGGCGTAGGCAGCACCCTGCATACGTAATAACGGCGAGACATCCGCAGGCGCGGCGATCACAACCGAACGTGCGCGGCCATCGGCGCCGAGGATATTCTCGATAAAATCTTTAACTTCACGACCACGCTCACCGATAAGACCGACCACGATAACGTCAGCCTGGGTATAGCGGGCCATCATACCTAACAAGACGCTTTTACCCACGCCGGAACCGGCAAACAGCCCCATACGCTGGCCGCGGCCAACCGTTAGCAGGGCGTTGATGGCACGCACGCCGGTATCGAGCACATGCTCAATAGCAGTACGTTGCAGCGGGTTAAACGGTTGGGTGATCAGCGCGCCGGTTTCACCGGTATCCGGTGCGGGCATGCCATCAAGTGGTTTGCCGCCGCCGTCCAGCACACGGCCGAGGAGGGCAGGGCCCAGTGGCAACTGTTTGCTGCTTTGCAAACCATCGCCAAGAATACTTTTCGCATACACGCGTGCGCCAGGCAGGATGCCTTCCACTTCTTCGAGCGGCATCAGGAACAGGCGCTGTCCGTTAAAACCGACAACTTCGCTTTCAACTTCACGGGTTTCGCCGTTTTCCTGACGTTCAATAACGCAGGTCGCACCCAGCGGCAGTTGCAGACCCGTCGCTTCCAGCACCAGACCGGTAGCGCGAGTCAAACGACCATAACGACGCACGGAAGGCAGTTGTGCCATTCGGGCTTCGAAATTGTCGAGCGAAGTCAGCCATCGGGTCAGACGTGCAGTCATCAGACGACTCCCGGTGCCGCAAGACGGCACAGTTCCTGCCAGCGCGTTGCCACGCTGGCGTCGAGATCGCCCTCATCCGCAGAGACTTTACAGCCACCGGGGTGCAGGGTCGGGTCACCGCGCAGCCGCCAGCCGTGCAGGCTGAGCGTTGCGCCAAGCATCTCTTCTACGCGCTGCAAATCATCCGGATGCACGCGCAGTTGCGGTTTACCGCTGAACAGGGGTTCCTGTTGCAGCAGCATCTGAATTTGTTTAATCAATGCGCCATTGTCCACGCAGGCGGCCTGGCCAATCACCTGACGCGCGGCTTCAAGCGCCATCTGCATCAGACGGGAGGCAATAACGCTGTCCAGCGCATCCAGGGTGTACTGAAATTCGCTAACCAGTTGTTGCATACGGGCATGGATAGGTGCCTGCTGCTGGCGTGCCTGGTTCATACCATTTTCGTAGCCCTGAGAGAGGCCTTCCTGGTAGCCTTGCTCGTGGCCTTTTTGTCTGCCTTCCGCCAGACCTGCATTATAGCCTGCTTCATGCGCCTGCATTTGTATCTGCGCCAACTGCTGTTGACGCTTTTGCTCAGCAGATTGCTCGTCTTCAACTTCTACGCGCGGCTCATCGCTTGTGGACAGTGCCGCGATAAACTCAGGTACTGGTAGAGCGAGATCTTCTGGAGTCCAGATCTTCCACGGCAATTCATTAGACATAGGTATCCTCGCCGCTGCCAATTACCATCTCGCCGGTTTCGGCCAGACGACGAACAATAAGCAGGATGGCTTTCTGCTCGTTTTCCACCTGAGACAGACGGACCGGGCCACGGTTGGCAAGGTCGTCGCGCAGGATATCCGCCGCACGCTGAGACATGTTGCGCAGGAACTTGTCGCGCAACGGCGCTTCGGAGCCTTTGAGCGCGATAAGCAGGGATTCGGAATCCACTTCCTGCAGCAGGCGCTGGATACTGCGGTCGTCCACATCCACGAGGTTTTCGAACAGGAACATCTCGTCGATAATTTTTTGTGCCAGCTCGCCGTCGAATTCGCGAACCGCAGTAATAACCGCTTCTTCCTGCTGCGTTTTCATCAGGTTGATGATCTCCGCCGCCGTTCTCACGCCGCCCATTTTGCTGCGTTTGAGGTTCTGGCCGTCGAGCAGGTTGTTGAGTACCTCGGTCAGTTCCGCCAGTGCGGCTGGCTGTACGCCGCCGAACGTGGCGATACGCAGCATCACGTCATGGCGCAGACGCTCATCAAACAGGGCAAGAATATCGGCAGCCTGACCACGTTTGAGGTGGACGAGGATGGTGGCGATAATCTGCGGGTGCTCGTCGCGAATAAGGTCGGCGGCACTCTGCGGTTCCATAAAGTTGAGCGTTTCGATACCGCTGGTGGTATCGCGGGTTTCGAGAATATCCTCCAGCAGGCTGGCAGCACGCTCTTCGCCAAGCGCTTTCACCAGTACCGTACGCAGGTAGTCGTTGGCGTTGATGTTCAGCGCCGCAAATTGCTCTGCTTCGGCTTCAAATTCCTGCAGCACTTCCACCAATTGCTTATTTGAAAACTGACGCATGCTGGCCATCGCGGTACTAAGGTGCTGCACTTCCCGCTGGGACAGATGCTTGAACACTTCCGCTGCGCGGTCTTCTCCAATGGTCATTAGCAGAATGACGCTTTTATCGGTACCGTTAAGGCCGGTTGCATTATTGCTCATTTTCAGTACTCATCCACTGGCGAATGACCAGCGCCACAACGCGCGGATCGTTGTCTGACATTTCACGAATGCGTTGGCTCATCACCTCGGCACTCAGACGCTGGTTATTACGACGCTGCTGGAGTTGCTCGTCTTTGCTCAGACGAACTTCCACGGATTCTTCAATTTCAGCACGGGCACGCTGCGCTTCCTGTACCGCTTTCGCCTCTTCCTGACGGCGAACCAGTTGCGGGCGAACCGCTTTACGCCACAGCAGCCAGGCGACAATAAGCACCAGCAGCCAGCGACCTGCATTCAACATCTGATCGATGAAGCTCTGCTGTTGCCAGAACGGAAGCTGACCACCTACATCGTCGGTTGCGTTGAACGGTGAGTTCACTACGTTCAGGGTATCGCCACGTTTTTCGGTGTAGCCCATGGCTTCGCGGGTCAGGTCTTCAATTTGTTTAAGCTGGTCTGCGCTCAGCGCTTCGGTCTTGCCATCCGCCAGGGTGCGATAGTTCACCACGACGGCAACAGAGAGACGCTCAATATCGCCGACATTCATCTTGGTATGACGAATGGTGCGATCGACTTCGTAGTTTGCCGTTTCGTTACGGGTGGTGTTGCGCGGCACCGCGTTGCTGGTGGCAGAAGAGGCCGCCTGCTGACCATTCTGATTTTGCTGTCCGTTCTGCTGGCCATTTTGTTGGTTTGCAGGCGGTGTGGTGATCGGTGCAGCATTAGCCGGGGCAGGCTGATTAGACAGCGCACCTGGTACGCCGCCCGGATAACTTCCACCAATCTGCTCGCTTTCGTTGGTCTGGCGAGAACGCAGTACCGCCTGAGAGGCGTCGCCGTTTGGCTGGTATTGCTCTTCGGTCTGTTCTTTATTCGCAAAATCAATCTGCGCGGTTACCTGAGCGTGGACGTTACCGTTACCCACGATTGGCGCGAGGATGGACTCAATACGACGCTGTACCCGGCCCTCAACGTCTGCGGCGTATTTCAACTGTGCATCGTTCAGGTCACGACCGGCGGTATTAGACTGGGTTAACAGTCGACCGCTCTGATCAACCACGGTCACGTTACCCGGCGGCAGGCCGGCGACGGCGCTGGAAACCAGATGAACAATCGCCGTGATTTGACCATCGTCCATGGCGCGACCCGGCGCCAGGTTGACCGTGATCGAGGCGGACGGTGATTTTTGTTCACGCACGAACAAAGACGGTTTCGGCATCGCGAGATGGACGCGTGCGGTTTTCACCGGACCGAGTGTTTCAATGGTACGAGCCAGTTCGCCTTCCAGCGCACGCTGGTAGTTAACCTGCTCGCTGAACTGGCTGATGCCGAATTTTTCCTGGTCCAGTAATTCGAAACCGACAGCGCCGCCTTTCGGCAGACCCTGTTGCGCGAGGCGCAGACGCAGTTCATGGACTTTATCTGCCGGAACTTCAATAGCCCCACCGTTCTCAGAGAAACGGTAGGGAATGTTCATTTGGGTTAACTGGGTAACGATAGCCCCGCCGTCCTGATCGGAGAGGTTGCTGTAAAGCGTGCGGTAGTCCGGGCTTTTTGCCCACAGTACCATGGCGACGACGATAGCAACGGCTGCAGCCGCCGCCACCATTAATGGGATCTTGGGGTTCGCGCGTAAGCGGTTGAGCCACTCCAGAGATTTATTCTGTGGTGCAGAAGTTGCAGTCGCACTCATTGCGCACCTCGTAACTCAGGGTGGATGTTGTTATTTGAGTAGTGAAACAAAACAGACTCCCGGATCGGCAAACTCGACATTTGTCCATTAATATGGCTATGCCATTATTTGATGATTCAGAATTTTCTATGCCTCAAATAACCTGGTTTTTTATCGTTATTT
Organism: Phytobacter sp. SCO41; assembly: GCF_003073275.1. NCBI lineage: Bacteria > Pseudomonadati > Pseudomonadota > Gammaproteobacteria > Enterobacterales > Enterobacteriaceae > Phytobacter > Phytobacter sp. SCO41. The sequence goes on from NZ_CP027225.1 coordinate 2,050,467, forward strand.
ACCGCCATTATCTTATTGACGAACTGGTAACCTTATCCGCGTATCAAACCATCCGGGGATAATCCATGGCAATTCAGGGTATAGAAAGCGTTGTCAGCCAACTGCAGGCAACGGCTAGTCTGGCGAAAAATCAAAGCGTTAATAACGCTGACAGCGTTCAGACGGTGAGTTTTGCCGGGCAATTGCATGCCGCGCTGGATCGAATCAGCGATACGCAGACCGCAGCGCGTACACAAGCTGAAAAATTCACCCTTGGTGAACCGGGCGTGGCGTTGAATGACGTAATGACCGACCTACAGAAATCATCCATTTCCCTGCAGATGGGTGTCCAGGTGCGTAACAAACTTGTGACGGCCTATCAGGACATCATGAATATGCAGGTTTAGTGTGTTTGATGACTGCCCCGTGCGGGGCAGTCACTTTTTTTATCAAACCTCTTCCGCTGAGCCATTCCCTGGCCGCATTTCCCCTATTTTTGAATCATATAGCGAATCGTTGGCCCATCCTGCTGGATATCCAGCACCGTATAGCCATGGTTTCGCGCATCGACGGGGATGTTATTGATTGACTGCGGGCAGTCACTGACGACCTCCAGAATCTCGCCTTTTTTTAGCTGAGGCAGTGCTTCCAGCGTCGCTACCGCCGGGTAAGGGCAGGGTTCACCAGTCATATCCAGACGGTAATCGGGTACGATATTCATGCGGTCTCCTTAATTGCCGCCCGCGATACGCGGTGGAAAAACTGTTTTTCCCAGCCAATAACAAAGAGCAGGGCGAGAAGCAGCAGCGCGTACGTCACCAGCAGGCCGCCGAGCGGACCAAAAGTTTTCAGCAGGTTCACTTTATCCCAGCTTGTGGCGAGTGCAGGGGAGATGTCATCCCAGAAGTAAGCCAGCAGGGTTGAACCTATAACATTACCCAGACCGACCCACCAGTAATGTACCTGCCCTTCAACAGCACGGTACATCCAGCCAGTTTCACAGCCACCCGCCAGCACAATGCCAAAACCAAACAGCAAGCCACCGAGCACGGCGTTCGGGCCTGCCCACATGATTTTGGCTTCCACACCCAGTTGTATGTAACTGAAAATACCGATCGCGCTGGCCGCCATGCCGAAAATAATGGCTTTCGCCATCAGCGTACGACCCGTTATCCACATATCGCGGAAGGCAGAAGTGAAGCAAATTTGCGCCCGTTCAATGAGCAAACCAAAGCCAACGCCGAACAGCATGGCCAGCCCCAGCTTCGGCTGGTTCATGGCGGTCAGCAGAGCCCAGCCAATCATCCCGGCGAATATCAGCATACCCAGACGGAAGCGACGCCGTGCCTGGTCCACGTTTTGGGTGAGTGGCGATGCCGCTGAGACTTTCTGCATTTTTACCGGAATGCGAAACAGGGGAAGGAGCGTAAAGCGGGCGCCCATCCACGAACCGATGGCCGTGGCGACGGCAAAAAACCAGGCGTGTAGCGAGAACTGTGGAATGCCGGTAAAGAAAGCTGCCAGATTACAGCCCATTGCCAGACGCGCGCCAAACCCGGCGATAATCCCGCCGACGATAGCCTGGGCAATGCGGATACGATGTTGCGGCAGGCGTAGCTTTACGTTGTTTGCCCATAAGGCTGCTGCGAAGCAACCGCCAAACATGCCGATAATCATCATGCCGTCTATTCGGGTCAGCGGCGTGCCATCAAGATGAATGAGTTTGAAATAACCCCACTCCTCCGTATGCACGCCCGCCAGTTGCAGGAGCTGCCCGCCCCAGCGGGTAAATTCTCCCGTAACGGCCCAGAAGGTCCCGGTAATGCCGAAATAGTAGGTGGAAAGGATCCCGGCTGCGATAACCGCCGGAACGGGCGACCAGAATTTAATCAGGAAGGTTGTTTTAATGTGTTGCCATGACATGGTATTAGCCTCTGAACTCAGAAGGAGCCAACAAAACAGGAACCGGACGGTGCCCGGGACGCGCATATTACCTGTGTTTAATGAATGGAAACCTGTACTCAGTCAAAAATCGGGTCTGGTATGATGAAACCCTGGTGGCCGAGGGCGTTTAGTGCCACACTCATTCTGTCGCGAAAAGCAGGAAAGATGATGAAAAAACAACTGATTATTGGCGCAATGCTGGCACTGAGTGGTTGCGTTCAGGTGGATGATTTTACCTCTGTGGTCAAGCACCCGGCCCCGGAAGGGCTGGCGGGTAACTGGCAGACGGTGGGACCGCAAAGCAGTCTGGTCAGTCCTGAGGCCATTGCCTCGCTGATCATTACGCCAGAAGGGGATACGCTGGATTGCCGTCAGTGGCAACGTGTGATTGCGGTACCGGGCAAGCTGATGCCCAGAGGAGATGACTGGTATAACGTGACGCAACAGCGCGATATCTATCGCCTTGAGCGCGACGGTAGTCAACTGGAGTATGACGGCATGACCTTGCGTCGGGTTGATAAGTCGACCGTCGAGTGCACGCAGGCGTTGGCAAAGAAAACGGTTATTGGCGTTAAACCCTGAACGAAGGCGCTGAGGGAGTCCTTTCGCTCAGCGCACTCATCACAGCACCTCTTCCAGTACCCAGACGCTGACACTCCCGCCATCACAGCAAAATGTGCCTTCACCGTTTTCATCGGTGGTGACACTCTCCTGGCGGTATCCCAGATAATCACGCCACACTTTATTGCCGTAATTCGCACCGAGATTCAGCGTTTTCTCGCCGTCGTCACCGTTTGACATGACGACCACACAGCCGGGATTGTCTTGCGTCCCGCTACGGCTAAAGGCGATACAGTTAGGGTGATCAAACCAGAGCGTCTGAACGCCATGGGCAAAGCGCTGGCGGGCGAGGATGAGCTGGTCCAGCTTTTCGATAACCGGCATATCGACATGATGTTTTTCACCATCGCCGCCAGTATCTTCATAACTTGCGCCGAACAGATCCGGGTAAAACACGGACGGCACGCCGTTTTCCCGTAGCAGGATAAGGGCATAGGCCAGGGGCTTAAACCAGGCTTCTACCGGCGCTTCCAGCGCCTGAAGCGGCTGGGTGTCATGATTGGCGACCAGCGTCACGGCATGAAACGGGTCAGCTTCTACCAGGGTACCGTTAAAAATCTGGCTCATATCGTAGTCGCGCCCCTGCTGTGAGGCCTCATGAAAATTCATCTGCAGCGGTGCGTCAAATAACAGGGTTTTTCCATCGACCTGGTCGATATACTGCTGCAGTTTATCGACGTCGTGTGACCAGTATTCGGCGACGATAAATAACGGCTCAGGCGCCACATCCTGGACATGTTCTATCCATTCTTTGTAGAACCAGGCGGGAATATGTTTCACGGCATCAAGGCGGAAACCGTCACAGTGGGTCTGGTCCATCACCCAGCGCGCCCAGTATTTGATCTCTTCGGTCACAGCATGGTTACGAAAATCGATATTCGCCCCCATCAGATAATCGAAGTTACCCATCTCGTCATCCACCTGATCGTTCCAGCCTTCGCCGGTGTAATCATTGATGATTTTAAATACGCCGTCTTCTGCCGGATTTTCGATATGGTCGATGCCGCTAAAGCATTTGAAATCCCAGATAAATTTCGAGTATTTGCCCTGGCGGGCAGGGAAGGTGTAGCGCGTCCAGGCTTCGCACTCCAGCACGGTGTCATCGATTTGTGTCCGGTCTTGCTCGTTCACACGATTGACGCGAATGGCCTCTTTTTCATCGGCGCCCATTTTATGGTTCACCACCACATCCAGAAGAACAGCAATGCCGTGGCTGTGCAGCGCGTCGATAGCGGCATGAAGCTGAGCCTTGTCGCCGTATTTTGTGGCCACGGATCCTTTTTGATCAAACTCACCTAAATCAAAGAGATCATAGGTGTCATATCCCACAGAATAACCACCGGAAGCGCCTTTATACGCGGGCGGTAACCAGACCATGTTGATGCCAAGATCATTGAAGCTGGCAGCACGGGCCTTAATTTCGGGCCACAGTTTTCCGCCATCGGGGTAATACCAGTGAAAGGTCTGTAATAAAGTGGGGTTTTTCATCTTCCTTGCTCCAGAAGTCGCGTCATTGGACTTCTGGAGTATGGAAGAAAACCATAGGATTGGTGGTTACTGATTTAAATTATTTGGGAACAAGATTTTACCGGACAAATTGCCATAGGCTGAGGTCAGGGACTGTTGCTTACCCGTTTTATCAATCAGGTGGCGCAGCTCTTCCATGCGGTTATGCAACAGCACCTTGAGTTCAGCTTCGTTTGACAGCACCATACCCAGCAGCTCTTTAGCCTGCTGAGTTTGTACTTTATTGCCGGGTGAAATCGGGTTGCGAGCAATACTCTCTACAAGCTGTACGTAGTTGACTTCCTGTTCAATCAATTCATCCCATTTACCTGAATGGGCGAGATTTAGCATGGTGATGCTTAGAGCATGCAACGCATGCCAGTCGGTAAGAGATGGGATGAAGTTAGTCATCAACGCATGTCCTGATGAGTAGAAGCCGATGTGCTAATTTGTTTCCACGCATCGGCGATATTGTTCAGCAGTCCCTCTACCTCGATGATGCCTTCTACGTCGTTATGCAGGTTTGACTGTAACAAACGGCGCACCATATAGTCGTAAAGCGATGCCATATTTTGAGGAAGATCTCCCTCAACATCCATGTCCAGCCCTGCCTTGAGACCATTATCTATAATGCTGATAGCATGTGAAAGCGCCTGGCCTTTAGACACCAAATCCCCTTGTTCGAGGAACAGTCGTGCCCTGACAAGGGCACTGTGTGCCCCGTCAAAAAGCATGACAATAAGTTGATGTGGGCTTGCGCTCATTACCGCGCTTTCCAGCCCAACTTTTTGGTAAGAACTAGCACCACTTTGACTATACATATCAAATCCTTAACTGCGGGAACTAAACTGCTGCGTTAAGTAAGTTGCGGTACTGTTTAACTTACTGACCATTGTGTCAAGCGCAGTAAACTGCGCCTTGTAGCGCGCCATGGTTGCTTCGATGGTTGCTTCCATTTCGGTATAACGCTGATCAAGAGTCTTAATGGTCTTGTTAATACCGTCCTGCGCGTTTTGGATAACGCCCGTACTACCTGTCGCGGTGCTCAGCATCGTTGTCAGGGTATTGTTCATCTTGGTCGCTAAACCGGTCTTGGTACCGTCACCAATAAAATAGGCCTGAACTGCTTCCGGGTTATCCGTTAACGCTTTCGATAACTTCGTCGAATCGACGGTTAATGTACCGGTTGAACCATCGGAACCGGTTATCGGGTTTTGGGTAATGCCAAGCTGGGCCAGTATCTTGTAATTTCCGCTTTGGCTTTGTACATCAGTCAGCAGCGAACGCAGTTGAGACTGAATCGATCGCACGTTCGAATCGCCCAATAGCGCGCCATTACTGGAGGACTGACTATCAGCGCCTTTATCCACTGTCACATATTTCGTTACGCTGGCGATGGTGGATTGCAGTGAGTTATAGGCGGTAACCCAGTTATTAATAGCCGTGGTGTTCGCATCTGTTGCACGGCCAACACTTAGCGTTTCATCTGCCGTACTTTTTGACTTGAGCGTCAGCGTCACGCCTGGCAATGCATCAGTAATGGTGTTGCTTGCACGTTCAATTGCAACATTGTTAATAGATACCTTCGCATTTTGCGAAGCAGTCTGCACGCCGAGAGCTGTCGTCGTGCTGTCATGACCAATCTTCTGCTGCAGGGTATCATCGCCCGTTACAGTGACCGTCATGTCATAATCGGTACCAGTCGATTTTGAGGTCAGCATCAGGCGATAGTCGCCATCCGTTGCCTTCATTACGGTCGCGCTGACGTTGCCGCCCGCTTTATTGATGGCATTAGCGATACCGGTCAATGATGTATCCGAATCTGCCAATTGCACCGTCAGCGGCGTTTTTGTCCCTGCCTGGGTAATGGTAATGGTACGCGTATTACCAGCCGTCGTCCCACCAAGCTGCGCGGTATTACTGGCAATACTGGATGACATCAGTACTTGCGCTGTCGCCACCTGGCTTACGTTAACAGTATAATTCCCGACGGTTGCATCACTGGTCGTGGCCGCAGAGAATGAGGTGTTCGTACTATTAACGGTTGTTGAGTTCCATGTAGCTGCTTTACCCAGCGCCGCTGTCGCGGTTTGAAGGCTGGTTAAGGCACTTTGCAACTTACCATACGCACTTAATTGAGCGGTATATGTGGTCTTCTGGTTGGTAATCGTTGTCAGCTTGGTGTTTTCAGCTGTTTCCAGGTTGTTGTACAACGTGGTTAGATCCAGACCGGAACCTACACCAAGGTTACTAATAGAAGCCATGTCTGTTTTCCTTTGCGTCTTGTGTGTAACTTGACTCTCTATCGGCAACCCGAGAAAAAAGTTTACACATCGTATGAAAAAATAATCGCCAGAAAAGCGGGAGCAGTTAGTGGTAAATAAGAGGATTGTAGAAGACAAAAACCGTTGCGGTAGGTTGTTTTTTAAGCGATAAAACTGTTTTAGTAAATTTAAATTATTTAAAAACAAATGGTTAAAAGTTTTTGTCGATTATTTCTAAAGTCCTTCGAAGATGCGCCGATACCCTTGTTGACGGTGAGAGACGCCGTAAGTGTTAGGCACCGACCCTAAATCAATTTTTGAAGGAAAGTAATTATGGCAGTTATCAATACTAACCTGTTGTCACTGACTACTCAGAACAACCTGAACAAATCTCAGTCTGCGCTGGGCACTGCTATTGAGCGTCTGTCCTCCGGTCTGCGTATCAACAGCGCCAAAGATGATGCCGCTGGTCAGGCAATTTCCAACCGTTTCAGTGCAAACATCAAAGGTCTGACTCAGGCTTCTCGTAACGCGAACGACGGTATCTCTATTGCTCAGACTGCCGAAGGTTCTCTGAACGAAATCAACAACAACTTGCAGCGTATTCGTGAGCTGGCAGTTCAGGCTCAGAACGGTACTAACTCAGCTTCTGATATCGACTCCATTCAGTCTGAAGTTAACCAACGTCTGCAAGAGATCAACCGTGTTGCTGGTCAGACTCAGTTCAACGGCATCAACATCCTGGCTGGCACCAACTCTACTACCACTATCTCCATCCAGGTGGGTGCAAACGACGGTCAGACCATCGGTATTACCATCAACTCTAACAGCTCCTGGAACAAATACAGCGCTGGCGGTGTATCGGGTGCAACTAACAGCACAGTTACTTCTCGTAACGTAAGCACTTACGGCTTCGACGTTATGTCGAACACTGTCCTGGGTGATGTTGATGCGGCACTGAAAGCAGTTGATAACCAGCGTTCTGACCTGGGTGCGATTCAAAACCGCTTCCAGTCCACAATCTCTAACCTGAACAATACCGTGACTAACCTGTCCGCAGCGCAGTCCCGTATTCAGGATGCTGATTATGCGACAGAGGTTTCTAACATGTCTCGTGCGCAGATCCTGCAACAGGCTGGTACTTCTGTACTGGCTCAGGCGAACCAGGTTCCACAGACTGTTCTGTCTCTGCTGCGTTAATATTGAGCATCATTGATATACAAACTATCGCCTCCGGGCGATAGTTTTTTTATTTGTCAACCCGTCTTTCCATTCTCTTCAATCACACAAATAAGATACCAATCCACAGGGTTTTCACCTCATTAAGACGCCAGGGGACTGCTACGATGGCTAAAATCGTAATTTTCTCTTTTGAAAATGCAGTGATGTCATGCCCATATGTACGGCCGCATTCGCATCGGTGATTTAGCGCAGTGACAGATTGTGCTCTGACCTCCCAATAATGGATCTTTTACAGTGAATGACATGTATATTTCTTCACGCCGGATAACGTCTCACATTGGTGCTATGTCGGCTGTTTATGGTGTTACGGGTGTTTTACCTGCAAATGCGCGAATTCTTGAACTGGGATGCGGGAACGCTCAACTGCTGCTGACTCATGCATTGGCATGGCCTGAAAGTGAATGTGTTGGTATTGATTTGGACGCGCAGACCATTGCCAATGCAGAAGAAAAACGTCAGCAACTGGGTGTGAAAAACGTGTCCCTCTACGCACTGGGGCTTGATTCCCTTGTTAACATCGAGGCGGGAACGTTTGATTACATCATTATCAATGGCATTTTCAGTTTGCTTCCTGAAACGGAACGCGCTGTATTGCTGGCGTTTGCTTCTCGTAGTCTGACGCCAAACGGTATTGTCGCCATGCGCTGGAACAGTTTACCTGGCAGCCGTGACGCAAAATCTATACAGGATGCTATCGCACTGCATACAGCGGATGCTACCGATGATGAGATGACGCTGAATTCAGCGCGCGCCATGATCATCTACCTGGAAATGGCACAGCAGCCAGGGCGAATAATAAATAGTGTACTGAGTTCAGCTGCGGCCAGTAGCGACAACGAGTTTTTGTTGCGTTATCTGCACAATTTTAATGATGCGGTCTATCTGGCTGATTTTAACCAGATGTTGGTTGAGAGCGAGTTTCAGTATGTGGGGGATATTTTTCCGCAAAGTGAATGTGCCTCGTACTACGGTGAAAATGTTAACAAGGTTCACGAAACCATTGTTCCAGGTAAAGGGAAGGTATTGGCGCAGCAATATCTTGATTTCGCTGTTAACCGCGCCGAACGCTTTAGTATCATCGTTCCAGCCAGCCGCAATCTTGCTGTGCGAGATGAACCCGATATTATCAACGTTGAGTCATTACACTGGGCTGGTTGCTTTAAGCGTTTTGTTTCAGAAGATGGCATTGTTGGTAATGCACACCTGAATCGCAGCGGGTATTGCGTCTCTTCCGAAGATACATTGCAGTTGAGCATAATGGACTTGCTGGGCGATGCCTGGCCTCTCAGCGTCTCTTTTGAGCAACTGGTAACGCAAACACTCTTACCCGAAACGCCTGAAAACCATCGTGAGAAGGTTGCTGAGGCGTTGAAATTACTTTTTGTACAAGGCCGCGATGGTCTTTTGTTCAGCTTCGGTCCTTCTGCTTATAACGTAAACACTTCACCGGTGTTGCAACCTATCCCTGGATTGCCTCTTTGCGAAAATGGCGAGGAAGAAGTGTGTGGGTTTAACCTCTGGGGCGAAGCGATTACGCTTTCTGCTGATGAGTGCGAATTCCTTTACGGCGAAAGACTTATCAATGACGCTGACAGTGTTGATATGTTCCTGACTTTACGTGAGAAAGGAGTTCTATACGGAGCCCCTCGCGCGTGGAAGCACGCTTTTCAGTCCTGTTTACTACATGGTGATTCCGACATCCTTCGCCAGCTTTGCATGACCATAATACTGTTCTCAAGTCGTGCGGATATTGGTGGCTTTCTGAATGATAATGTACTGGAAAAGCGCGAAGACGATCCAACCAGAGAGGAACTGGAAAAGATCCGCGTTTTTTTGAAGAAAGCTGACGGGATGTTCCGCGAAGGGCGCAATGAGGATGTCCGGGTTTATATGAAGGAACTCATTGAAACTGAGGGCGACAATGTCCAGTTGCTCAATGGAATTTCTCGTTCATTTTTACTCACGGGCGCATATTACGAAGCGCTGACTTATCTGTCGCGATTGCTGGCTAACCATGCTTCCAATTGGGAATTTTATTACGACCTCGCAAATGCTTTTTCTAAAACACGAGCCCCGTTCTACGCTGGGCGCATTATTCGTGCTTTGCTGCGTAATGATCGGGAAAATGCTCGGGGTTGGGATTTATTGGGCTGCTTATACCGCGATCATAATAACGTTAACGATGCGCTGATTTGTGAGCGCAAAGCCGTCAAACTCGAACCCAGGAATGCCCGTTATCTGACCAACCTCGGTACATTATTAAGTGAAAAGCAGCTTATGGGGGAATCGCTCAAGCACCTCAAAAAAGCTGTCGAAATCTCAGGTAACCATCTTGGCTATTACAGCAACTATCTGTTTGTACTGACGCATGACCCTAAAACTTCGCCACAGGCCATGTACCACGCCCACTTGAAATATGGTGAGGAAGTGGATGCATGGGCGAAGAGTGTCGGCATTAAAACCAGTTATAAAGGTAGCCGTGATCCAGATAGAAAACTGCGGATTGGTTTTGTATCCGGAGATTTTGTGCGCCATCCGGTGAGTCACTTCTTTATTCCATTCTGGGATGCAATGGATCGTGAACGGTTCGATCTTATAGGCTATAACGCCTCACCTGTCCGTGATGATATAACTGATTATCTGGAATCGGGATCATCACTGTGGCGGGATATTGACGACATCAGTGATACCGAACTAGCCGATCAGATTTATAACGACAATATCGATATTCTGATTGACCTGTCCGGCCATACAACCTATTGCCGGCTGCCAATGTTTGGTCTGCGCCCGGCTCCGGTGCAGATGACCTGGATTGGGTACCCTGCCACAACGGGGATGAAAGCTATTGATTATCGAATTGTGCCTGACACTATTCTCAATGTGCCCAAAATGCAGGAACAATTCAGTGAGCACCTTCTGTATGTCCGGATGGAAAAAACTTTTGAGCCCAATGAGCAAAGTCCGGATGTCAGTGAATTGCCAGCAATTAAAAATGGCTATATCACCTTCTGCAGTTTTAACCGCCCTAAAAAAATCAATAATGACGTGCTAAATGTCTGGGCATCGATATTGCTGCGTTTACCCAACGCCAAACTTATGATTGGTTTTATGGACGATCTGGATGTTATCAACTCTATTTCCGAGTTTATGGAGAAGAAAGGCGTCAGTAATTCACAGGTTATTTTCAAAGGGAAAATGACTATGCTGGATTACCTGTCAGCGCATGGCCAGGTCGATATAATGCTTGATGCCTTCCCTTACACTGGGGGTACAACAACCAACAACGCGGCGTGGATGGGTGTGCCAACCTTGACTTTGCGCGGAGAGACTTTAGCAGGTTGTCAGGGACTGGATATAATGTATACCTATGGGCTTGAGAATTTTGTTGCATTTAGCAAAGACGATTATGTCAGTAAAGCAATTCACTGGGCTGCACATATTGATGAATTGAGCAAAATTCGTCGTGATATGCGCAGTAAAATACCCACCAAACAAGGTTCTGGCTTCAATATTGCGGCGACTTTTGAACATGCTTTACGTACAGCGTGGGAAATGTATTGCCGTGGTGAAAAGCCACGTTCATTTGTTGTAGATAAATAAATACGCCATGCGCTGCGAATAATATATTCGTAGCGTTTACCCGGCAAATGGTGTACAGAAGAGGTGCGTCATGAAAGATATTTTTGTTACCAGTCCGTTGCTTCCGCCCCTTGAAGAGTTTGTCCCTTACCTGGAAAAAATATGGGACAATAAATACCTGACAAACGGTGGGCAGTTTCACCAGCAGCTGGAAAAAGCGCTGGCGGAATATCTGGGTGTGAAGCACCTTTGTCTGTTTGCCAATGGTACCCTGGCACTGTTGACTGCAATGCAGGCGCTGCGTATTACCGGAGAGGTGATTACCACTCCGTATTCCTTCGTTGCCACATCACATACGTTGCTTTGGAACGGACTGACCCCGGTTTTTGCCGACATTGATCCGGTGACTTGCAACATCGACCCGACAAAAATAGAGGCGCTGATTACACCAGCCACCACCGCTATTTTACCAGTACATTGCTACGGCATTCCATGCGACGTGGATAAGATTCAGTTCATTGCCGATGGTTGGGGACTGAAAGTTATTTATGATGCGGCACATGCTTTTGGTGTAAAAAAAGACGGTAAGAGTGTGCTCGGCTTTGGCGATCTCTCTATTCTGAGTTTTCATGCGACCAAAGTATTCAATACCTTCGAAGGCGGTGCAATTATTTGCCATGATGCGAAAATGAAGCAGCGCATTGATAATCTGAAAAACTTTGGGTTTATTGACGAAACAACGGTAGTTGCACCGGGTATTAATGCAAAAATGAATGAAGTGCAGGCGGCGTTTGGCCTGTTACAAATGAAGTATATTGATGGTGCGTTGGCGAAGCGTGCGGCGATTTATGAACGTTACTGCGAAGCACTAAAAGATATACCCGGCATCAGCGTATTTACGGCACCGGAAAATGTTGACTGGAACTATTCTTATTACCCGGTAATGGTTGATGAAAACTACCCGGTCAGTCGTGACGATCTTTATAATCTTTTTAAAACAGCGAATATTTACACGCGTCGATATTTTTATCCATTAATCAGCTCTTTCTCAATGTATCGCCATCTTGCTTCTGCAAAAGTTGAGAATTTATCAACGGCAGATGTGGTTTCGAAAAAGATTCTCTGCTTACCTATTTTTCCGGATTTAACTGAGGAAGAGCAGCAACAGGTGATCGATGTTATTCATAAACATGCGCAGCAACCGATGCAAGGTAAGAACGAACGTCACGTTGCCTGATATTTAAGTATTGAAAAAGGCCAGCAAAGTGTCTCTTGGCTGGCTTTTTAATTTTAGATTTTTATTGTGCAATCACTTTTTCAGGCGGGATGGCATACAAAACCATATCGCATGAAAGCCGTGGGTGATGTGCGCGTAACCAGAATTTATAATCGGGATGTATAGATTTTAAAAAACGTGGGATGTTAATTATATCTTCCGGCTTGTGATAAATGCTCAAAGCCAATGTGGGTTTATTCATTCTAATAGTTTTTTTCGCCCCATGTAGAGCAGCCATTTCAGCACCTTCAATGTCCATTTTTAGGAAAGTCACTTTTTCATTTGCAGTAACTTCATCTATTGTCAACAGGCTTACAGCATCACCATCACTATTACATGTAAGGGATGAAGTTTGCTCATTCGAGGAATTGAAATACAATTTGGTCGCCTCATGCCAGACTCCTGCTTGTAAACACACGCATTGCTTTAAATTTGAGGTCGATGCCACTAAATGAGCAAAATTTTTAACATCAGGTTCAAATGCAATAATTTTAGATGGCTCTCCGGCTTGGCTGCTTTTAAGCGCATTGACGAAAGCATCTATGCTGTCACCTGTATATGCACCACAGTCGACGAATACTTCATTTTTGCCTAACTTGATTATCTCTTGTGGGAAATATTGTTGGGGATGATATTCCTGATGAAACCATCCTTCCTGAGCACTGAGTCGTTGATTCAAAAAAGCAGTAAGTGTTCTACGTGATTTGTCATCACCCAAATTTTGGTAAAAATCCTCTAGTATCGGTTCATGCGCATTTAACCATTCAGGAGTGTAAATTTCATCTGCATTAATGCCGATAAACATGCAATCATAAAAAAGTATTTCATTTGCGGTAAAGCGTAACCGGGCAATAAGTTCTTCAGTATAGAACTGTATTGCTACAATGTAATTGTAGCGTTTCCCTTGCGTTTCAAGCTTTTCTAGTGAAGTAACAGGATGGCAGTTAATTTCGCTTCCTGGAAGTAGATGTTCACTGTTGACAGCCACATAGTCGATTGGCATGTTCTGACGTTGCATGAACTCTGCTGTTATACGTGCAATAAAACCAGCGCCAAAAAGCACAATTTCGTCGCCATTTTTAATCATATTCTCGATAGTGTCGATGAAATGATTTTTACTGACTTGTATTGAGTTAAATAATGTTTTCATTTTGCGCTCTGTTTCTGAGTAGAAATATTATCTGCTCGCTTAGGTAATAACTGATATTTTCGCGTCAGCATGGCAATAAGATCATAACCATCCCATTGCAGACTGAAATCAAGCGTACGACCGATCGGTACAATACGATCGATCCCTTTAGGACGTGCTCTGCTAAGCCAGGCAGAGAAGGCATCACTGGAAATACCAAAGCTCGCCAGCGTTTGGCAGCGTTCCCCACAAACTGCATTTATCTCATCAAGGTTGTTTGCAACATATTCCATGAAAAAGCCGCAGTTGCCGCGCAATGCCAGAACAGAGGCGTCCAGAGTGGGTAACTCGACGCGCACAAGCATATTGCTTTCACCTGAAACTTTCTTCACTCCCGGATATTGTGTACTTATGACACAGAGACGGGCGCGTTTTTCAATTGCCATGACAGGCTCCAGCGGATAGCGTTTTTCTGCCAGTATCTGAAAATGCTGCCAGAAAAGTGAGCGTGCCGTATCGGTATCCCGCCCGGTCCATACCACCAGCGAAGGCGATGAGCAGGCATTTTGATCATTGAGCAGGGTATCGTTATAGAAGGCCTGGGCTAACTGCTTTTTTTCTGGATGAATCAGATAGCTATCTGCATCAATAACAGCAATGGAATAACGATCGGAAAAAGCAATATCTAATGCGCGGGCGTGTAGCGGGGAGCGGCGAATCTGCGCAATTGTCTCATCCCCTCCCCAGATTATACGGGTGTCACAACATGCGGAGAGTGCATCGTTAATCGCCTGCTGGCGATCGTAGCGAACCAGGCAAATATAAGAGGCCAGCGAAGGTTCCAGGTGGAGAGTTTCATCAAGTAAGCGGGTAATCACTGACACCTGAGGGTGATCGCGACCCGGCAGGCGCACGATATTGGCATTACCACTCAGTAAGCCCGTAAAAAGTGAGTAAGCGAAGTTGGCCGCGACGTTTCCCGGAGCAATGTGGAATGCCACCCCACGCCCGATGCGGTTAGAGAGATCACCATTGTTTGCACGCATTTTTTCAATCGATGCCCGGCGGCACCAGAAACCAAGGCTGATGACGTCAGGCCAGCTTTTGGCTTCGCCATCATGCATGACCCGTCGTGAGAACGCGTCCAAAAATGCAATCACTGGATCGGAGAAAGGGGGCAGTGGTGGAAGTTCTTTCATCAATGTCAGGGCAGACAATTCGCCCAGCACCACATTCAATCCATCAAAATTGTACGGCATAGGTATCGCTACATCCCCGTAGTTCAGCTTTCTTCAGGCGGCCTAAGATCTTGAAATATTTTCCTTTACGTCCACATGGACAATCATCTTCACCAAGGAGTATCCCCTCATCTTCGGTAAGAAGTGAATGACCGGGGTAAGATTCGGGCAGGAGTGAAAGTACCTGGATAATTCCGCTGGTGCCCACCGGCGCACTGGAGAAATCATGTGGTTGGCGAATAATTACATCGGAGAAAATACTCGTATGCAGATGTCCTTGTTCGCACTGCATATAAATGCATCCTGTCTGTTCTACCATGCCATAATAATCGTGCACGGCTGGTAGCCCACAGACGCTTTTCAGACGGGCAGCAAAATCCTCAGGTGAAACTGCTTCGCTTTGTAATTTTTTCCAGCCACCACCATGGATGAGCAACGCATTGGTGAGATCCAGGGTTTTGCCGCTGGCTGCCAGCGCTTTATAGAAATGCTGCCAGACCATAAAAGTAAAGCCGAACAGTAAAATACGTTTACCCGCATGCCTGGACAAAAATGCCTCGATGGCATCGAAATCAAGATTCATCGCCTCGTCCAATGCCCACGTCCTGTCTGAACCAAACAGTGAAAACCCCAGAATGCCAGCCCCTCGGGCGGAAAACTGCAGCCTGTCTTTCAGCACGCCAGGGGTATCCAGAATCAGTAGTGGGAGTCGCCCTGCGCCGGTAAATTGACTGACGATTTTAACCAGTGTTTTTTGCTGATATGCCGCGGTTGTTTTATCGAGAAAAATGCGTGATACCTGTTGGCCGGTGGTACCGGATGAGGTCATGGTCTTTACCACAGCCTCGTCTGGTATGCTTTTTAGCGTCAACGTCTTAAAAAGTGAAACAGGCAGAAAGGGAAAGTCTTCAATATTATTAATTGAATCGGGAATAATCGATTGCGCATCAAGCATGCGGTGATAAGGCTCACACTGGGCGTAGTGTAACGCCGTCAGTGCGCGTAAACGATCAAGTAAGAGCGCCCTTTTTTCTTCACGCGCCAGTGAGTAAGGCTCTATCGAGAGGATATCCTCAAACGGAAGGGACATAATTTTTTAGCCTGTGATAGAGCGTTTTTCCTGCGGCGTTGACAGGAATGGCATCCAATACAATGATACGAAATGCGGATGCGTGAAGCTTACTTAAGTTGGCCGCGTAGTGTTTCACTGTATCGGCGAGTGAGGCATCCGTAAGGAAGATACACAAAAGATCATCGCGGCCATCGCAAGCGCATGTGATACCTGGGAACGCATTTTTTAGCAGCGATTCCATCTCATCCATGCCCACGCGGTTACCAAAAATCTTGAGAAAGCGTTTTTTACGTCCAATGATGCTGTAAAAACCATCGGCATCACAGGTTGCAATATCGCCTGTGTGTAATGTTCCGGCAAACTGATCGCCAAGCGTTAAATCTTCCCCTTTCTCTGCGTAACCGAGCGCAACATTTGCACCGCGATACACCAGCTCTCCGGCAACACCAGGCGTTGTTATAGGTTTGTCGTCACTGTCGAGCAGCATAAATTCACCGCCCGGGATCGGTTTGCCAATGGAGCCATAACGGGTAGATGCATCCTGTGGCGCAAGCCATGCCATACGCGAGGTCGCTTCTGCTGCTCCGTACATCACGATGAACTGCTTACCAGACTGCTCTGCATATTCGGTAAATTCTTGCTGTAATGCCGCCGACAATTTGCCTCCAGCCTGGGTCAGTGTGCGTAAGTCTGGTAAATCCATACGCATAAACCGCAGTTTTTTCAATATCTCATAGGTGTAAGGCACGCCTGCAAAGGAACTGGCGCGTTCTTCACGTACAAAATTCCACAGCTCGCGTTGCATGACACTTTTTCCTGTAAGAAGAAGGGTTGCACCGACGCTGAGATGACTGTTAATAATCGACAGCCCGTAAACATAGTTTATCGGCAGACTAACCAGCCCGCGTTCTTCCGCAGTCAGCCCCAGGTACTGCGCAATGCTCGCTGCGTTGCTTTCGAGATTCTGTTTACTTAAACGCACCAGTTTCGGACTACCAGTAGATCCGGATGTCGTCATCAGAAGCGCCAGAGAATCATGTAAAGGCCACCGCGGTAATCCAGTGTTCAGCAATTGGTAACAGTCGTCTATTGGGCGCCAGAGCCATGAAGGTTTATAGGTCTGGATGAGGTGTTCAATTAGCGTGGCGTCCAGATTATCATCAAGTAAAAGTGCAACGGCATCCTTTTGCAGGCAGGCCAGGTAACCAACAACTGTTTCTACCTGGTTACGACAAAATATAAAAACCAACGTCCTTGAAGGGAGCATTTCTGCGAGGGATTGCACCCGTTGCGCCAGTTCACCATAGCTGAGCGTCATGCCACGATCGTCGATAAGCGCCGTTCGTGATGCAGGTTGGGATAAATCATAAAATTTGGACATCACAGTGTACTCATGATGCGCGCGGTAACCTGCTCAGCAGTCAAACCGCTTTGTTCAAGCATCCAGGCGTAATCACCCGAGTGCGGATAGCCCTGCGGAATGCCCAGACGCAGTTGGCGAGGACTGTTTTCCGTTCCTGCCAGATATTCAGCGATGGCGCTGCCAAGCCCGCCAATAACGCTGTGCTCTTCGAGCGTAACCAGCAGCTTTTTATCAAGATGTTGTCCGAGTGAGGCTTCATCCAGCGGTTTAATGGTATGCATATCAATCACGGCAGCATTAATGCCGTGATCGCTGAGCAAGTCAGCGGTAACCAGTGCCGTATGCACCATACTTCCGGTCGCGACAATAGCGATATCAGTACCTTCACGCAGGGAAATGGCTTTGCCCGGTATGAGCTCAAAATCTTCTTTATAGACGATAGGTGCCCGCATTCCGCCCGTCAGACGCAGATAAACTGGACCATTATGAGCCAGCGCAGCCTGCGTCATTTTCACCGTAGCGGTACAATCCGCGGGTGAGAAGATGGTGATATTCGAAACTGAGCGTAGCAGGGCGAGATCTTCGATACCGTGGTGTGTCGCACCAAACATACCGGTAGCAAGTCCGGAGGCAAGGCCAACAAGTTTAACATTTTCCTGCATGTAACCCAGATTTAGTCGCACCTGTTCAGCGGCACGAAGCGTAAGAAAATTCGGGAATGAGGTCACGAATGGGATGAAACCGCTTGCAGCAAGCCCTGCAGCGGCACCGACCATGTTTTGTTCTGCAATACCCGCATTAATGAAGCGGTTAGGGAAAGTTGTGCTGAAACGGTCTAATCCTGAGGATTTGCAAAGGTCACCCGATAAGGCGACAATACTTTCGTTTTCTTGTGCCAATTCCAGCAGTGCCATCCCAAAAGTGCCACGCGAACCCAGCATGGCCCAGGAGCGGATTGTCGCGGGTTTAAATGCGATCATTGCACGCCTCCGTTAAGCTCATTCAGCGCATCTTCAAGTTGCTGAGCAGAAACGCGATTACGATGAAACTCTTTATTGTTTTCCATAAACGAAACGCCTTTACCTTTGATGGTATTGGCGATAATCACTTTGGGTTTACCATGGTGGGGGGCGTCAAAAGCCGACAGCAAGGCATCAATGTCATGGCCATCGCAAACAAGGGTTTCCCAGTGGCACGCCCTCCATAACGCTTCCAGATCCATCCGCAACACATCCTGGGTGAATCCATCGGATTGCAGTCCGTTGCGGTCAACAATTAATGTCAAATTATCCAACTGTTGATGTGCGGCTAAAAATGCACTTTCCCAGATAGCTCCTTCGTTACATTCGCCGTCACCGACGAGTGCATAGGTGTGCCAGCTTTCACCTCTCAGCCGACGTCCCATTGCCAGTCCGGAGGCGAAAGAGAGTCCCTGAGCCAGACTGCCACCCGAAAAATCAATCCCGTATTCCGGATGTTTTGTCGGATGCACCTGCAAAACGTCACCGTTGATTTCAAAACGGTTTAGCTGTTCTTCACTGATAATGCCGTACTCACAGAGCGTTGCGTAAAGCCCTAATGCTGCGTGGCCTTTACTTAAAATGAACACGTCGCGCTGGCGGTCAGTGATCGCTTGCGGGTTGTAGCGCATCACGCGACCAAACAAAACGCTTAGCACATCAACCATCGACAGGGCCGGCGAGACATGAACACCATCACTTGGTGCATGATGCGCTACGCTCAGAATACGCCTGCGAATTCGTTGCGCCGATTCACTCAAACTCTGTGAGTTTTGCTTCATTTTAAACCACCATCCACACGGATTGTCTGACCAGTTATATAGCTGGAAAGGTCGCTGGCGAGGAACAGCGCCGCCTGAGCTATTTCCGAAGGCTCACCCGCCCGGCGCAGATCAGCACCTTTTTTTGCCTCTTCTACGACTTGAGCTGGCATCGTCAATAGCATTTCAGTGTCAGTAATGCCCGGCGCAATACAATTCGCACGAATACCTTTCTCACCAAGTTCAGCAGCTATGGATTTAGTCATCGCAATCAATGCGGCTTTGGATGCGCCATAGGCTGATTTGCCTGGATTTCCATCTTCACCGGCTGTAGAGGCAATGTTGATAATGCTGCCGCGTTGGTTGCGGGTCATCAGCTTGGCAACATATTGTGAGAACAGATAAACCGAGAAGAAATTGACTTCGAACTGAGCGCGTAACTGTGCTTCACTTGTCATCTGGAACAAACTGTTGAGCGTGATACCGGCGTTATTAACTACTGCATCCAGTGGGCGTTTTTCACTCATCACGCGTTTTACGGCTAGCTTCATGGCATCGTAGTCGGTCATTTCAAAGCACAGTGGCCAGATTTCGACATCATAGCGTAGTGCTACCTCTGCCATATCGCTGACAAAAGACTCATCAGCCTCACGTGCATGCGCATAAATATTGGCACCGTTCGCAGCAAAGATCTCAACCATGGCTCGGCCCATCCCACGCCGGCAGCCAGTTATCAGAACGTTTTTTCCTTGCATCAACATAGTCTTTACCTTAACCCATACCGCCATCAATGCGGATAACTTGTCCTGTGACGTAGCTGGAGGCATCAGATGCGAGCCACATCAGCGCGTTAGCAACTTCTTCTGGTTGACCCGGACGTTTCAGTTCACAGCGTAACATTTGACGTGCCATCACCTCTTCCGGAAGAGAGGCTGTCATTGCCGTACTGATGACGCCCGGTGCGATGGCATTGACGCGTACACCCTGAGGTCCAAGCTCGGCGGACATTGTTTTCGTTGCTGCTATCCATGCCGCTTTTGCACTGGCATAGGCGAGCTGTCCCGGGTTGCCATCCAGGGCCGAGATGCTGGAAATATTGATGATGCTGCCTTTTTTCTGGCGTAACATTAACCGCGCAATATATTGCGTAAAGGCAATCTGCGAAAAGAAATTGATCGTGAAGGTCTTTTGCAACTGTTCAAGGGTCACCATCTGGAAATTGGCATCAAAATTGGCCCCTGCGATGTTCACAAGAATATCAACGGGTCTTTTGCTTTTCTGGATGGACATTGCCGCCTGTTTAATGGCATCGCTATCCGTCAGATCAAAATAAACCGGGATAATATCAACCTGGTATTTCGCGCTCAGTTGCCCAACGAATGCCGTAAATTCGGGATCTTCCGCCTGGCAACAAGCAAACACATTGGCGCCTGCTTTGGCGAAGGTTTCCAGCGTCGCTTTACCAATGCCTTGCAGACAACCGGTGATGACAGCCGTTTTCGCTTTCAGCAACATAAGTTAGTCCTGGAATTCCACGTCGTATTTTTTCAAGATCTCTTTACCTTTTTCCCAGGAGGCAAATTCGATGATGTCATCAGTGTCCATCATTATGTCGAATGCATCTTCCAGAGAGGCGATCATGGTCATATGGCCAACGGAATCCCAGGATGGTGTGTCCTGATATTTGTAGCCAGGGAGAGTTTCCTCAGCAACTTCAAAGGTTTCAACGAAAATACGGTTATAGGTTTCCAGGTTTGACATCTTTTTCTCCAGAGTAGCTTGGAAATTAGGTTAAATTCATTCAGCCCACATGCGGGCGGCGTAGTGCATGATGTTTCGTGAGCACAGCGGCTTAACGAAATACTTTCTTTTCATCATTTTTGCGGATGGCGCGTGCAGGATTGCCCATCGCGATCACACCGGAAGCGATATCATTAAAGACTGCAGAGCCCATGCTGATAATGGTTTCAGCGCCAATAGTGCTGGTTTCACGCACAACGGCATTCATACCAATAAACGTCAGATCGCCAACAATACAATGGCCTGCAAGATTGGCATATGAGGAAATTACGCAATGATTACCGATACAACAATCGTGGCCAAGACTCGCATTGGGCTGTAAATGGACATTGTCTCCGATAACTGTATCGCAAGAAATGAAAGCGCCATAACATATGACCGAACCCATACCGATTGTTGTATCACTGCTAATATAGGCGTCGGGATGGATCAGCGTGGCGAGGTTAAAGCCTGCGTCTTTAGCTTTCTCCGCAAGGTACTTTCGTAAACTGGGTTCACCCACCGCAACCACAACTTCGTACTCTTGTGGTGAGATAAGCGCAAGCGATAAAATGTCGTGGCTTTTTAATTGCCTGTTGGCGTTGATGTCATCAATAAAACAAAGACTTGACCAGCGCGATTGCAACTTATTGATTTGCATCGCAAGCTCGAGAACCTCTCTGCCGAGCCCACCAGCCCCGTAGATTGCTAGTTTCATCGTATCCTCTAATTTAGCCGCAGTCTCTCAGTATTGGTATCTATGCGCAGAAGTTATCATCGCATTCTCGCTTGACGCTCGAGAAAAGAGGAGAGAATTGTCATTAATACTCTAATCTAAACGACAGACATGTATTTCCAGTTAGTAAATAACCATCATTTTATCTCGCTAATTAGCGGATAGAATAAATTCACTGTTAATGCTTTGTAAAATCAAAGGATAACGAGCTGTTTATGTAATGAAATCGGTGACATCAGACAAAACCTTTTATCATAATGCGTTAAAAATGAGCACAATTTCCGATGTCACAGTTGCGTCGTTATAGAGATCGTCATGAATTCTTTACAAAATTCATTTTCGACGATGTGTATTTTTTTATTAATGCAAATAACCCCCCATTTCACCCACTATTCATCCGATTAAAAGTGCTACAGAATCGGATAATCATGCCGATAACTCAAACTAACGCAGGGCTGTTTATCGTGAATTCACTCTATACCGCTGAAGGTGTAATGGATAAACACTCGCTGTGGCAGCGTTATGTACCTCTGGTGCGTCACGAAGCATTGCGCCTGCAGGTGCGTTTGCCGGCGAGTGTGGAACTGGACGATCTGCTACAGGCGGGCGGGATCGGGTTACTGAATGCAGTGGACCGATACGACGCTCTGCAAGGAACGGCATTTACCACTTACGCAGTGCAGCGCATTCGTGGGGCTATGCTGGATGAATTGCGCAGCCGTGATTGGGTACCGCGCAGTGTCCGGCGTAACGCTCGCGAAGTAGCACAGGCTATGGGGCAACTTGAGCAAGAGCTGGGACGTAATGCGACCGAAACAGAAGTTGCACAACGCCTCGGTGTTCCGGTTGAAGAATACCGTCAGATGTTGCTTGATACCAATAATAGCCAGCTTTTCTCCTATGACGAATGGCGAGAAGAGCATGGTGACAGTATCGAAGTGGTGACTGACGATCATCAACAGGAAAACCCGTTATTCCAGTTAATGGAAAGTAATTTGCGTCACCGTGTAATGGAAGCCATTGAATCCTTACCGGAGCGCGAACAACTGGTTCTGACGCTTTATTATCAGGAAGAGCTTAATCTCAAAGAGATTGGCGCTGTTCTTGACGTCGGAGAGTCTCGGGTTAGCCAATTGCATAGTCAGGCTATTAAGCGCTTACGTACAAAGCTGGGTAAGTTATAGGTTGGTGAGACTGTCTGTACTGGATCGCCCCTGAAAAATGCCGCACAACGCATTGACAACCAGGAGTTATCATGACGGTGCAGCAACCTAAAAGACGGCCACTAAGCCGCTATTTAAAAGACTTTAAACACAGCCAAACGCATTGCGCACATTGTCACAAATTACTCGACCGCATCACCCTGGTGCGTCGAGGCGAAATTGTGAACAAAATTGCAATCTCACGCCTGGATATGCTTCTGGATGAGGCAGCCTGGCAGCAGGAACAAAAAGAATGGGTGGCACTCTGCCGATTCTGCGGGGACCTGCATTGCAAAGAGCAAAGTGATTTCTTCGATATCATTGGATTTAAACAATTCCTGTTCGATCACACTGAAATGAGCCATGGCACGGTGCGTGAATACGTCGTTCGTCTTCGCCGCCTCGGAAATCATTTGAGTGAGCTTAATATCTCCCGTGATCTTCTTGACGAAGGGTACCCTGATGAGAATCTGGAACCCTGGTTACCTACCACCAGTACCAATAATTACCGTATCGCGCTGCGTAAGTACGCACAATTTAAAGCACAATCACGCTTTAACGTTGTGCAAAAGATCGCTGTCGGTGCTCGATCTGATATATATTAAAAATGAATAAAATGTGACGCACAGGTGCCTGAAAATGATTCAGGTACCGTGCGTTACGCTCTTCATTTTCTGGTCGGAGTCACTATGAAACTTGCACTTTTGGGTCGTCAGGCGCTGATGGGGGTTATGGCTGTCGCGCTGGTTGCGGGGATGAGCGTCAAAACGTTCGCCGCTGAAAATCTACTGAATAAAGTTAAAGAGCGTGGCACCTTGCTGGTTGGACTGGAAGGCACTTATCCGCCGTTCAGTTTCCAGGGGGATGATGGCAAGCTTACCGGGTTTGAAGTGGAGTTTGCCGATGCGCTGGCGAAACATTTGGGCGTGAAAGCGGACCTGAAACCCACCAAGTGGGATGGCATGCTGGCGTCGCTGGATTCAAAACGTATTGATGTGGTGATTAACCAGGTCACCATCTCTGACGAACGTAAGAAAAAATATGATTTCTCCACCCCCTACACCGTCTCCGGGATTCAGGCGCTGGTGAAAAAAGGCAATGAAGGAAGCATCAAATCAGCAGCCGATCTGAAAGGCAAAAAAGTGGGTGTGGGTCTGGGTACTAACTATGAAGAGTGGCTGCGTGCCAACGTGCAGGGCGTGGATATCCGCACCTACGATGATGACCCGACCAAATACCAGGATCTGCGTGTAGGCCGCATTGACGCCATTCTGGTGGACCGCCTGGCCGCCCTCGATTTGGTGAAAAAAACCAACAATACGCTGGCCGTTGCGGGTGATGCTTTCTCTCGTCAGGAATCCGGTATCGCATTGCGCAAAGGTAACGAAGACTTGCTGAAAGCCATTGATGCGGCGATTGCCGACATGCAGAAAGACGGCACGCTGAAAGCGCTATCGGAAAAATGGTTCGGCGCTGATGTAACGAAGTAATCTCTCCGTAAGAAAAAGGCGCTACCTTCAGCGCCTTTTTTATTTACGCGCGGTATACGTGCATAATAAAAGCCATTCCTATCTCGCTACCGGAGGATCGATGTCCTTGCAAAATCTCACCCGTTTTCCCCGCCTGGAATTTATCGGCGCGCCGACGCCGCTTGAATACCTGCCGCGCTTTTCTGATTTCGTCGGTCGTGACATCTTTATTAAGCGCGATGATGTTACCCCCATGGCGATGGGGGGGAACAAGCTGCGTAAGCTGGAGTTTCTCGCCGCAGACGCGCTACGCGAAGGGGCCGACACACTGATTACCGCAGGGGCTATTCAGTCTAACCACGTGCGCCAGACGGCGGCGGTGGCGGCAAAGTTGGGGCTGCACTGCGTGGCGCTGTTGGAAAATCCTATTGGCACGACCGCGGAAAACTATCTGACCAACGGTAACCGCCTGTTGCTGGACCTGTTTAATACGCAAATCGAAATGTGCGACGCGCTGACCGATCCCAAACGCCAACTGGATGAGCTGGCAACACGTATTGAAGCGCAGGGTTTTCGCCCTTACGTGATTCCGGTTGGCGGCTCAAACGCGCTGGGGGCGCTGGGTTATGTCGAAAGTGCGTTAGAAATTGCCCAACAGTGTGAAGGTGCCGTGGGGCTCTCTTCGGTCGTGGTGGCGTCGGGCAGCGCCGGAACGCATGCCGGGCTGGCGATTGGTCTGGAACAACTGCTCCCGGATGTCGAGTTAATCGGCGTGACGGTATCGCGCAGTGTGGCTGACCAAAAACCCAAAGTAGTGACCCTGCAACAGGAGATCGCGCAACTGCTGGAGGTGAAGGCCAGCGCAGAGATTACCCTCTGGGATGACTATTTTGCGCCGGGATACGGTCAGCCGAATGATGAAGGCATGGAGGCGGTTAAACTGCTTGCGCGCCTGGAAGGTATTCTTCTCGATCCTGTCTATACCGGCAAGGCGATGGCAGGGCTGCTTGATGGGATTGAGCAAAAGCGTTTTAAAGATGACGGCCCGATTTTGTTTGTCCACACCGGTGGCGCTCCGGCGCTGTTTGCCTATCACCCACATGTTTAATTGCCGGGCAGAACAACCATAATGCAAGAAAGTCTACAACTGGTGATCGACTCTGCGCCGTACCT
This sequence comes from Phytobacter sp. SCO41, assembly GCF_003073275.1. NCBI lineage: Bacteria > Pseudomonadati > Pseudomonadota > Gammaproteobacteria > Enterobacterales > Enterobacteriaceae > Phytobacter > Phytobacter sp. SCO41. The sequence continues at coordinate 2,075,819 of NZ_CP027225.1, forward strand.
GCTTAAAGGGGCGGTATTTACGCTGCAACTGAGCATCGGCGGCATGTTCTTTGGCCTGCTGCTGGGGTTTGTGCTGGCGTTAATGCGCCTCTCCCCGCTGCTCCCTGTGCGCTGGCTGGCGCGCATCTATATCTCGATTTTCCGTGGTACGCCGCTCATCGCCCAGCTTTTTATGATCTACTACGGGTTGCCGCAATTTGGCATAGAGCTGGACCCGATCCCGGCGGCGATGATCGGTCTGTCGCTCAATACCGCCGCTTACGCCTCGGAAACCTTGCGTGCGGCTATCTCGTCTATCGATAAAGGGCAGTGGGAAGCCGCCGCCAGTATCGGGATGACACCCTGGCAAACGTTACGGCGCGCAATATTGCCACAGGCCGCGCGTGTGGCATTGCCGCCGCTCTCTAACAGCTTTATCAGCCTGGTGAAAGATACCTCGCTGGCGGCGACGATTCAGGTGCCGGAACTGTTCCGTCAGGCGCAACTGATCACCTCACGTACGCTGGAAGTGTTCACAATGTATCTGGCCGCTTCGCTCATTTACTGGGTTATGGCGACGGTACTCTCTGCGTTGCAGAACTATTTTGAAAACCAGTTGAACCGGCAGGAGCGCGATCCGAAATGAGTGCCATCGAAGTGAAAAACCTGGTGAAACAATTCCACGGCCAGACGGTGCTGCACGGCATCGATCTGGACGTGGCGCAAGGGGAAGTGGTGGCTATCATTGGGCCCAGCGGATCCGGTAAAACCACGCTATTGCGCAGTATCAATCTCCTGGAGCAGCCTGAAAGCGGTACGATTCGGGTGGGTGACATAACCATCGATACGGCAAAACCGATAGGACAACAGAAAAATTTGATTCGCCAGTTGCGCCAGCATGTAGGCTTTGTGTTCCAGAACTTCAATCTCTTTCCGCATCGTACGGTGCTGGAAAACATTATTGAAGGCCCGGTCATTGTGAAAGGCGAACCGAAAGAGGAAGCGACAGCGCGGGCACGAGAGTTGCTGGCTAAAGTCGGATTAAGTGGTAAAGAGACCAGCTATCCGCGGCGTTTATCCGGCGGACAACAGCAGCGTGTGGCGATTGCGCGCGCGCTGGCAATGCGCCCGGATGTCATTCTGTTCGATGAACCGACCTCGGCGTTGGATCCTGAACTGGTAGGGGAGGTGCTCAATACCATCAGGCAACTGGCGCAGGAAAAAAGGACGATGGTGATTGTCACCCATGAAATGAGCTTTGCGCGCGATGTGGCGGACCGGGCCATCTTTATGGACCAGGGGCGCATTGTCGAACAGGGCGCTGCAAAGTCGCTATTCGCCAATCCGCAGCAGCCACGCACACAGCAGTTTCTGGAAAAATTCCTGATGCAGTAATGATTCACCGATTCGGCAGCAACTCGCTTTCCGAATCGGTGATTAATGCTAACTTAAGCTAAATTTATTCGTGCGCTTTTAATCATATGCATTGCCAATAAAGATATTTGACCACGCTTCGCCGTCGCGTTTTCCCACAAAAAACAGTGTTTTCTGCCTTATCTGCTCGCCATAACCTGCGAAAATTTTTACTGATTTTCGCTGATACCGATATTTCACACTTATAAAAAAGATTTATGTGTTAATTTAATGTATCCATAATAATGATTATTATTGTCAGGGGTGATATCGGTCAGTATGCAGGATAATGACTTTTTCTCGTGGCGCAGGGAGATGCTGCTACGTTTTCAGGAGATAACGGACAAGGAAGAGGTATATTCAACATTAGAGCAGCAAACGCAGCTGCTTGAATTTGATTTTTTTGCACTGTGTGTCCGACATCCGGTGCCGTTCACGCGCCCGAAAATCAATGTACACACCACGTATCCGGATGCCTGGATGGCGCATTATCAGTCCGAAAATTATTTCGCTGTCGACCCGGTACTCAAACCAGAGAATTTCCTGCACGGGCATTTGCCGTGGAATGACAAATTATTTCACGAGACGCCGGAATTATGGAATGGTGCGCGGGATTTTGGATTACGCAAAGGGATTACGCAGTGTTTGATGCTGCCAAACCACGCAATGGGATTTTTGTCCGTGTCCCGCACAAGTATTCTCCATCATCCACAGCATGATGAAGAGATTGAGTTGCGCCTGCAAACGCTGATTCAGCAAAGCCTGATCACGCTTTCCCGGCTGGGTGACAATATGGTCATTGCGCCAGAAATGAAATTCAGTAAGCGCGAGAAAGAAATTCTGAAATGGACAGCGGAAGGGAAGACATCGGCCGAAATCGCTATGATTTTGTCCATATCTGAGAATACGGTGAATTTTCACCAGAAGAACATGCAGAAAAAATTCAACGCACCGAATAAAACGCAGATTGCCTGTTATGCGGCTGCGACGGGAATTATCTGACCTGAACCTTCGTTCTGCGTGCCAGACGTATACCGGCTGCCAGCTTTTGTAGGCTGCCAGCCGGATTCACTTACTGGCGATAAGCCTGTTTGATCTGCTTCACCGTGTTGGTGAACACCGCCGCCTGGGTTTCATCTTCCAGCGCTGCGATCTGTTTTTCCATTTTAAGGATGACGCGACCTGCATCGGCCTGTCCCATAGCCTGCAACATCAGCGTGATCATCATTTTCAGGCATGAGACTTCCTGAGCCAGTTCCTGGTTATTATCAGCAGTGGAAAAATCAGGTGTGCTCATTTATTTACCTCGTTAAGTTACCGTGCTTAGCGTGACGGTGAATGTCAAAGCGGCGGAGTATACCACAAGCCAGGGGAAAAATAGCAGTGGTTGTTTTTTGCACGTACCCGCTGTCTGGTTTATTAAATTAAACATTAGCCATATATTTAATTTGAATAGTGTAGGCAAAATATATGTTTAATAGAGGTAGAGTGACGGTTAATTATTGTTACAAAGTGCCGCTTTAAATTCCCCATCAGAATAAAACTGTGCGCTCAGGCAGCTTTCCGAAAAGTACTTTTAAACTCGCAAACCTGATATGGCGCGGGGTGTGAAAGTTTCCACAAAATGTACAGGTTAATTTCCAAAAACGAGACCGAAATCGAATGAGTGGCATTTTTTAACTTTCATTAACGCAGCAAAAACCGTTAGTATGTGAAGAATTAGCTTGCAGCAGCGTCATCCCTTTTCTGGAGATATTCCATTGATCAACGTACTTCTTGTTGATGACCACGAACTGGTGCGCGCAGGGATACGACGCATTCTCGAAGATATTAAAGGCATAAAAATTTCTGGCGAAGTTTGTTGCGGCGAGGATGCCGTAAAATGGTGCCGGGCGCATTCTGTCGACGTTGTGTTGATGGACATGAACATGCCGGGCATCGGTGGCCTTGAAGCCACACGCAAGATTGCGCGCGCTAATATCGACACCAAAGTCATCATGCTTACCATTCACACAGAAAACCCGCTTCCGGCGAAAGTAATGCAAGCTGGCGCGTCAGGTTATCTCAGCAAAGGCGCTGCCCCGCAGGAAGTCGTCAATGCGATTCGCTCCGTCCATTCCGGGCAGCGATACATTGCGTCCGACATTGCTCAGCAGATGGCTCTCAGTCAGATTGAACCGGAAAAAACCGACTCACCGTTTGAGAGTTTGTCTGAACGCGAATTGCAGATTATGCTGATGATCACTAAAGGTCAGAAGGTCAATGAGATCTCTGAGCAACTGAATCTCAGCCCCAAAACGGTGAACAGCTATCGTTACCGCATGTTCAGTAAATTGAACATTCATGGTGACGTGGAGCTGACTCACCTGGCGATTCGCCATGGTCTGTGCAATGCGGAGACGTTAGCAAGTCAGTGAATGAAGTTTTCGATTCAAAAGCCTTTCTCAAGACAGTAACCAGCAAGCCGGGTGTCTACCGAATGTATGACACCGGCGGCACAGTTATCTATGTAGGCAAAGCAAAAGATCTTAAAAAGCGCCTCTCCAGTTATTTTCGCAGCAATCTCGCCTCGCGAAAGACAGAAGCGCTGGTTGCACAGATCCAGCAGATTGACGTCACGGTAACCCATACAGAGACGGAAGCGTTACTGCTGGAACACAACTACATCAAGCTTTATCAGCCGCGCTACAACGTGCTGCTGCGCGATGATAAATCCTATCCTTTTATTTTCCTAAGCGGTGATACCCACCCGCGCCTGGCGATGCACCGTGGTGCGAAGCACGCTAAAGGGGAGTACTTTGGCCCGTTTCCTAATGGTTATGCTGTGCGGGAAACCCTGGCGCTCTTGCAGAAAATATTCCCGGTCCGCCAGTGCGAAAATAGTGTCTATCGCAACCGCTCGCGTCCGTGTCTGCAATACCAGATTGGCCGCTGTCTTGGCCCCTGCGTGGCGGGGCTGGTGAGCGAAGAGGAGTACGCACAGCAGGTGGACTATGTGCGGCTGTTCCTTGCCGGTAAAGATGATCAGGTGCTCACGAAACTGATTACCCGGATGGAAAAAGCCAGCCAGGCGCTGGAATTTGAAGAGGCGGCGCGTATTCGCGATCAAATTCAGGCCGTACGCCGGGTCACCGAAAAACAGTTTGTCTCCAATACCGGGGACGATCTGGATGTGATCGGCGTGGCGTTCGATGCTGGCATGGCCTGCGTGCATGTGCTCTTTATTCGTCAGGGCAAGGTGCTGGGTAGCCGGAGTTATTTCCCGAAAGTGCCGAATGGTACTGAACTTGGCGAGGTGGTGGAAACCTTTGTCGGGCAGTTTTACCTGCAGGGAAGCCAGATGCGCACGCTGCCAGGTGAGATCCTGCTTGATTTCAACCTCAATGACAAAACGCTGTTGGCGGATTCGTTGTCTGAGCTTGCCGGACGCAAAGTTAACGTGCAGACCAAACCGCGCGGCGATCGGGCGCGTTATCTGAAGCTGGCACGTACGAACGCCGCGACGGCGCTCAGTACGAAATTGTCGCAGCAGTCGACCGTCCATCAACGCCTGACCGCGCTGGCGACCTTGCTCAAATTGCCGGAAGTGAAGCGTATGGAGTGTTTCGATATTAGCCATACGATGGGTGAGCAGACGGTGGCGTCCTGTGTGGTGTTTGATGCCAACGGGCCGGTACGTGCGGAATACCGGCGATATAACATTACGGGCATCACGCCTGGTGATGATTACGCCGCCATGAATCAGGTGTTGCGTCGTCGTTACGGGAAAGCGATTGAAGAGAACAAAATTCCGGATGTGATTTTGATTGATGGTGGGAAAGGGCAGTTAGGGCAGGCCAAAACGGTATTTGCCGAACTCGACGTCCCATGGGATAAACATCATCCGTTGCTGTTGGGCGTGGCGAAAGGAACAGACCGTAAAGCGGGGCTCGAGACCTTATTCTTTGAACCTGAAGGCGAAGGGTTTAGTCTTCCGCCAGATTCCCCGGCACTGCATGTGATTCAGCATATTCGCGATGAGTCGCACGATCATGCCATCAGCGGCCACCGTAAAAAGCGGGCAAAGGTGAAGAATACCAGTACGCTGGAAACCATCGAAGGTGTTGGTCCAAAACGCCGCCAGATGCTGTTAAAGTACATGGGTGGTCTGCAGGGTTTGCTGAATGCGAGCATTGAAGAAATTGCAAAAGTGCCGGGCATCTCGCAAGGTCTGGCAGAAAAGATCTACTACTCGTTGAAACATTAAGGGCTCTGTAGCAACATAGGGTCAAAATTTACTGACAACAGATAGTTACCGTCATTATGCGATTTAATATCCCTACGTTGCTTACCCTGTTTCGCGTCATACTTATCCCGTTTTTTGTTTTGGCATTTTACCTGCCTTTTCAATGGGCTTCGTTCGCATGCGCGCTGATTTTTCTGGTTGCCGCCGTAACCGACTGGTTTGACGGCTTCCTTGCGCGTCGCTGGAACCAGAGCACGCGCTTTGGCGCATTCCTGGACCCGGTAGCGGACAAAGTAATGGTCGCAATCGCAATGGTGCTGGTAGCAGAGCATTACCATACCTGGTGGGTGACGTTGCCGGCGGCTACTATGATTGCCCGTGAGATCATTATTTCGGCCCTGCGTGAATGGATGGCGGAGCTGGGGAAACGCAACAGTGTTGCCGTCTCCTGGATCGGTAAAGTGAAAACGACCGCGCAGATGACTGCATTGGTCTGGATGCTGTGGCGTCCAAACGAGTGGGTAGAGTGGGCGGGGATTGGTCTGTTCCTGGTTGCTGCGGTACTGACATTGTGGTCGATGTTGCAATACCTGAACGCGGCACGCGGAGATTTGCTTGAACAGTGATCGTTTCGCGTTAATTTTCAGCAAACGATCCGGGTTTTGAAAAATATCGTTGACTCAGTGCGTCAGGTAAGTAGAATGCATCGCATCAGACGGCAGCGTAGCTCGCCAGAAGATAACAAAATCAAGTGATTAGAACAAAACTTGATATTGCGGGAATAGCTCAGTTGGTAGAGCACGACCTTGCCAAGGTCGGGGTCGCGAGTTCGAGTCTCGTTTCCCGCTCCAGTTTACAAGCATCGGCATATTGCGGGTGCTGGTCGAAAGGCCTGAAGAATCTGGCGCGTTAGCAAAGCGGTTATGTAGCGGATTGCAAATCCGTCTAGTCCGGTTCGACTCCGGAACGCGCCTCCAATTTCTTCCCGAGCCCGGGTGGTGGAATCGGTAGACACAAGGGATTTAAAATCCCTCGGCGTTCGCGCTGTGCGGGTTCAAGTCCCGCCCCGGGTACCATGGGAAAGATAAGTATAATCAAAGCAATAAGCAGTGTCGTGAAACCACCTCCGGGTGGTTTTTTTGTTTTTATACACTCCTTTCCGAAGATGCGGCATAAGGTGGTTTTCCCCTGACCGCGTAGCCATTCACGTTTTCTGATCCCCGATAACAGTAACAGTTTTCACTTTTCTTCTATTGTTGCCTGAGGTGTGTCCTCTGGCCGCAGTTTGGCGGCCAGATGAAAGCGTCCATAGCTGACGACATCAACTCACTGAAAATGGGCAACGATGTGCTGCTGCGTTTTAGTTGCTTGCGAAGACTCAGAGGATCCGCTGGAGATCTGCGGGTTCAGCATTCCATTGCCATCAATTCCCAGAGACTTAAGAATTGGAAAGGGCAGCGTCCTCCCTCCAGATTGGGAGATTATAAAAGAAAAAAGCCCGTACTTTCGTACAGGCTCTCATCTGAAATGATGGCGGTGAGGGGGGGATTGACTCGCTTCGCTCGCCCTGCGGGCAGCTTCCTCGCAGGCTCGTCATCTGTCCACCCGGCTGGCGCCGGTTGTCGAACCCGGTCGGGGGTTCTCATCCCCCCCTGGTATGGGAGACTATAAAAGAAAAAAGCCCGTACTTTCGTACAGGCTCTTATCTGAAATGATGGCGGTGAGGGGGGGATTCGAACCCCCGATACGTTGCCGTATACACACTTTCCAGGCGTGCTCCTTCAGCCACTCGGACACCTCACCACATTGTTTTGCTGCCACACCACTGGGGGGGCAACGGGGCGCTACTATAGGGAGTTGCGCTAAAACGGTCAAGCATATTTTCGGTATTGATGATTGTTCGCTTAAGGTATGAGCAACGGCAGGGAAATGATGGCTGGCAATGCGCAGATTCGTCTTGTGGTATCAGGCCCGGTTGTCTGATTTCCCCCGGATGCGCTGGCGCTTATTCGGGCTACCGGATAACGGTGCGCACTGAACCGATCATAGGGGCGAGGGGAAATAAAAGCACATTGCTGGCATTTGAACTTTCATTGGGTTCTCATCCCCCCGGTAGGAGACTATAAAAGAAAAAAGCCCGTACTTTCGTACAGGCTCTTATCTGAAATGATGGCGGTGAGGGGGGGGATTGACTCGCTTCGCTCGCCCTGCGGGCAGCTTCCTCGCAGGCTCGTCATCTGTCCACCCGGCTGGCGCCGGTTGCCGAACCCCGGTCGTGGGTTCTCATCCCCCCCTGGTGTGGGAGATTATAAAAAGAAAAAAGCCCGTACTTTCGTACAGGCTCTTATCTGAAATGATGGCGGTGAGGGGGGGATTGACTCGCTTCGCTCGCCCTGCGGGCAGCTGCCTCGCAGGCTCGTCATCTGTCCACCCGGCTGGCGCCGGTTGTCGAACCCGGTCGGGGGTTCTCATCCCCCCTGATATGGGAGACTATAAAAAGAAAAAAGCCCGTACTTTCGTACAGGCTCTTATCTGAAATGATGGCGGTGAGGGGGGGATTGACTCGCTTCGCTCGCCCTGCGGGCAGCTTCCTCGCAGGCTCGTCATCTGTCCACCCGGCTGGCGCCGGTTGTCGAACCCGGTCGGGGGTTCTCATCCCCCCTGATATGGGAGACTATAAAAAGAAAAAAGCCCGTACTTTCGTACTGGCTCTTATCTGAAATGATGGCGGTGAGGGGGGGATTCGAACCCCCGATACGTTGCCGTATACACACTTTCCAGGCGTGCTCCTTCAGCCACTCGGACACCTCACCACATTGTCTTCCCGATGTTGTCGGGACGGGCGCTAATGTAGGGAAAACCGGCACTTCCGTCAATCTTCTTTTTCAATAAATTAGCGCGTTTAGACAAACTTCAATCAACTTGCTTCTTAAATGTTCTGAAACTGGCTTTTTTCCCCGCGAAACACTTTTATGAAGACTTTCAGTGATATTTGCTAAGGTGATGTGTGAACATAATCATCTAACAAAACGGCAAGTAAACCCGACATTTACCGGGAAACAACACCATCAATCTGGAGCAGAAATGGAGATTATCTTTTATCACCCGACCTTCGATCCCGCCGCCTGGCTGCCAGCATTGCGCAAGGCATTACCCGGCGCGAACGTACGTGAATGGCGCGAGGGTGATGATGGCCCTGCCGATTATGCGCTGGTCTGGCATCCGCCTGTTGAAATGCTACGCGGTCGTGAGCTCAAAGGGGTGTTTGCGCTGGGGGCAGGCGTCGACTCTATTCTGAGTAAGCTCAAGGCGCATCCGGAAATGCTGGCGCAACACATCCCGCTATTTCGCCTGGAAGATACTGGTATGGGATTGCAGATGCAGGAATATGCGGTGAGCCAGGTACTGCACTGGTTCCGTCGGTTTGATGATTACCAGGCATTAAAACAGCAGGCCAGGTGGCTGGAGCTGGAGGAATATCGGCGCGAAGATTTTACCATTGGCATCCTTGGCGCCGGAATACTGGGGGCGAAAGTGGCCGCCAGCCTGAACGCCTGGGGTTTTCCGCTACGCTGCTGGAGTCGGTCACGTAAAGATCTGCCGGGCGTGGTCAGTTTTGCAGGGGCGGAAGAGTTTGGCGCGTTTCTGCACGGAACACGCGTATTGATAAATTTACTGCCTAACACCCCAGAAACGGTGGGGCTCATTAACCTGAGCGTGATAAACCAACTGGCGGACAATAGCTATATTATGAACCTGGCGCGCGGTGTTCACGTTGTTGAAGACGATCTTCTGCAGGCGCTTAATAGCGGCAAAGTGAAAGGAGCAATGCTGGATGTCTTTAGCCGCGAGCCGCTGCCAGCCGACCATCCGCTCTGGGCGCATCCCCGCGTTGCCATGACGCCACATATTGCGGCCACCACCCGTGCAGATGAGGCCATTGCTTTTATTGCTACAGCAATCGACAAACTTGAACGTGGCGAAAGGGTGAAAGGTCGTGTCGATCGCCTTCGCGGTTATTAATGACACTTGCGTGTCAGACCGGGTTTTTCATTAAAAATGGCGGCGATAACTGCTATCCTTGCACAAACAACTACAGGAGAGTTTCATGTATCCCGTTGACCTGCATATGCATACCGTCGCCAGCACCCACGCCTATAGCACCCTGCAAGACTACATTACCGAAGCAAAGCATAAAGGGATTAAGCTTTTCGCTATCACCGATCATGGCCCAGATATGGATGATGCGCCGCACCATTGGCACTTCATTAACATGCGTATCTGGCCACGCGTTGTGGATGGCGTAGGCATTCTGCGCGGCATTGAAGCCAACATCAAAAATATTGAAGGGGAAATCGATTGTAGCGGTCCTATGCTGACGTCGCTCGATCTGATCATTGCGGGTTTTCACGAACCGGTGTTTGCCCCACAGGATAAAGACACCAATACTCAGGCGATGATTGCGACAATGGCGAATGGTTATGCGCATATCATCAGCCATCCGGGTAATCCAAAATATCCGGTGGACATCCCGGCGATTGCCGCTGCTGCCGCGAAGTACAACGTGGCGTTGGAAATCAACAACTCCTCTTTCCTTCATTCGCGGAAAGGCAGTGAAGCGAATTGCCGTGCGATTGCTGCCGCCGTGCGTGATGCGGGCGGATGGGTTGCGCTGGGTTCCGACTCGCATACAGCATTTACGCTGGGTGAATTTGCGCAGTGCCGTGAAATCCTTGATGAGGTCGACTTCCCGGAAGATCGTATTCTGAATGTCACACCGCGCCGGATGCTGAGCTTCCTTGAAGCGCGCGGAATGACGCCCATTACTGAATTTGCCGACTTTTAATTAGCCACTGGAATCATTGCATGAACGAATTTTCCATCCTTTGCCGCGTACTGGGTTCACTGTTTTATCGTCAGCCACAGGATCCCTTACTCGTGCCGCTCTATACCCTCATACGTGAAGGGAAGCTGGCGCAAAACTGGCCGCTGGAGCAGGATGAAATGCTGGAGCGTCTGCAAAAGAATTGTGACGCGCAGGGGTTGGCCGCTGATTTCAACGCGCTGTTTGTCGGCAACGAGTGCCGCGTTTCCCCGTATCGCAGCGCATGGGTGGATGGGGCTACGGAAGCCGAAGTGCGAGCATTTCTCTCGACTCGCGGTATGCCGCTGACAGACGCACCTGCGGACCATTTTGGCACGTTGCTGCTGGCCGCCTCCTGGCTTGAAGATCAGTCAGCAGAAGATGAAAGTGAAGTGCTGGAAACGCTCTTTGCAGAATATCTGCTGCCGTGGTGTGGCACCTTCCTCGGTAAGGTGGAAGCGCATGCGACTACCCCATTCTGGCGTACTATGGCGCCGCTGACGCGTGATGCTCTCTCTGCCATGTGGGATGAGTTGCAGGAATCCGCAGAGGAATAAAGTGTGATTTTAATCACATTTAATATGCAACTGGAAGTGTGATATTGCAATTATTGCGTCTCCTGTCACATAAATAAGGTGCGTATCTGCTAAGATGCGCGCCATGAACATACTCCTCTCTATTGCATTAACAACAGGTATTCTCTCCGGTCTCTGGGGTTGGGTTGCCGTCTCTCTCGGTCTGATCGGCTGGGCCGGATTCCTTGGCTGTACCGCCTACTTTGCCTGTCCGCAAGGTGGCCTTAAAGGCCTGTTAATCTCTGCCTGCACGTTAATGAGCGGGGTGGCCTGGGCGCTGGTAATTATTCACGGTAGCGCGCTGGCTCCGCATCTTGAGATTGTAGGGTATGTCATGACCGGGCTGGTGGCGTTTCTGATGTGTGCCCAGGCGAAAAATCTGCTGCTTTCTTTCGTTCCGGGTACCTTTATTGGCGCGTGCGCGACATTTGCGGGGCAGGGCGACTGGCGCATGATAGTGCCTTCGCTTGTGGTCGGGTTGTTGTTTGGTTATGCCATGAAAAACAGCGGCCTGTGGCTCGCAGCCCGTAACGCTGGTGATATGACAAAAGAACAAAAAAAAGCGTGACGATTTAACCCGTCACGCTTTTTCTGCGTTTGCCATCAGGATTCCGGAGGCATCGCCGCCATCTCGCGATATTTAACCAGCACTTCGTTTTTGTTTTCTGCCTTGTTTTGCAGATCCCAAAGCCCACGGTCGATACCGTCGTTAATCAGTAAAATCACCCCTGTCTCAATCGCTGACATCAGGCAAAGCATGACCGGTTCGTTAGCCGTGTAGCCCACCTCGCCTTCCAGCAGACGCTGATAATCAATAAAGCGGAATACCCCGGCCTGCACTTCATAGGACAAAATAGTCTTGCTGGTATTCACTGACGAAAGCACTTCCCCGGTACTCACGTTGACCACTCGCAGGTTAACGGCAATCTGGTCGAGCTGATATTGCGTGTCCGCACCTATACCAAAATATCGCGCGCCAACGCCCCCCGATTTCACGTTACTTTCATAACCGATAATCGAGCCCTCAATCATGACATTTGCTGCGGTCAATGACTGGAGCGGGAAGCGGTTATTAATTGCAACCGTGCCATTTTCCTGCGCCGCGCGAATGATTTTGCGCTCATTCAGTAAATTCTGCAGCCCCTGGCGTTCCAGTGGAACAAACCAACGTGAATCTTTTAGCGCCGTCACCAGCATGGAGGTCGCACTCTGCGGAACGGCGGTCGAGAAGTTACTGGCCGGATAGGGTTTAAACTGCCCGGTTTCATCCTGAATGTTATACACCGACACATATATTTTACCGGAAGGCAGTGGCAAATGTGTCAAATCACTGTAGCTTTGTGCCCGAGGTAATAACGTAGGTTTGGCGGCTTGTTTTGGCGGCGCAGTTAAGCATCCGCTTAATAAACACACGGCCAGAAGTATGAATAAGCGCTGCATGATTATTGTCCTGTAATGGCGATGCTTTAAAAATCGGTAGAACCGTTTTGTAAACCTGAAACCTGAATAGTCGACGTTTTGCCTGTTTTTCTGTCAGTTACATTTAATTGTAACTGTCCATCTTTGTTGGCAATATCAACAATAAAGTCGCTGGTTACCATTCGACCTGGTTTACCGGAATTTATATTTGTTAATAACCCACCCAGTATTTGTGATTGAATAGCCTGAGTAAAATTATCAAGCGCTGATGTGCTCTCAACGCCAAGATCTTTATAGCTGGGATCTTTATAAGAGTTTTGAGCCTGTGCGCTATTTAATAAAAAAGCGCCATTATTAGGGTTGCCACCGAAATTAGGATTACGGAACTGAAATGTCATTTGTCCCGCCCAACTTAATGGTGTTATCAACATTAATGAAATGACGGCATATGCGATACGCATGTTACCCTCCGGATATTTATCGTGTTTTAGAATTCATCTGTCGCTAAATCGCGGGTGCTCAGTAGTGCCTGATCAATTTGGCGACGGTCGAGTGCTTCGTGTGTCTGTGCAAGTGCAATATCAACGTTCTTTTCAAAATCGCGCCGCGTTGGGAACATAAAATTCTGATAAACAACACTTTGATTAATCGTGATGGTTATCCAACTTCCCCAGCGAGCACTTGGTCTTTCATTGATAGTTAAATTCCCTGTCCAGGTACTTTCCCATTTATCACTAAAAGCACGATAAAAATCGTGTCCGATCGAAGAAACCGTATGGTCGGTTAATAAACCGGGAATCTCCACTTCGACAGCGTGCAGATTCCCGGCGGCGAGCAATAATGTTGCTGCCGCAAGGTAATGCGATGCGCGTTTCATGGCGTTAACGCCTGAGATTATCGTTGGCCCAGGAGACTGCCTGAGTTCGGTTTTTAACCGCTATCTTTTTGAAAAGATTATAAAGATGCGTTTTTACCGTATTCTCGCTAATAAACAGAGAGCGGGCGATTTCAATGTTGGATGCGCCAATGCGCAACTTATTCAAAATCTCTTTTTCTCTGTGGGTCAGCAATGCCGACTCCGAACTGCTATAACGATAATTTCCAGAGTGGGTAATTAAGTAGCTGGCAAGCTTTTGTGAAAAGTAACACTCGCCGCGCTGGATCCCTTGTAATCCCTCAACCATGCGGGATTCGTCTTCCGAGACGTAAAATACCCCATTGATATGTGGCCAGTTTTCGATTTCACGGAACGGATAGTCATCAGGCGTATTCATTAACAATAACTTTAGGTTATTGTTTTTTCTGGACAAAACGTCCTGCCAGTATTGAATGATTTTCTTATCCGCCTCCATCATATCGAATAACACCAGGCAATCACTGGGGATATCATCCAGAGAGCGTTGAATATTATGCAATTTTCCTGTCATCGACAGAGAATGTTTCAGATGCTGCAACAAGGCTGTTGCCTGCAGAGAGGGTTTGGTAATTAACAACAATGCATGATTGTACGAACTTTGGACTTCACTGAACATGATGAAACCCCGCGTTTAGGACATCCGCAGCTTCCCCACCAAAAAGGTGGGGAACCAGAGGTACTGACAGATGTTGTGTTGCTGTGTGTAGTAATAAATACTTAATCCCTAACAATTAAGGGAAATTAATAAATCTAAATGAGTGCTGCTAATTCCAATCTAGTCATTGCCATTCTTAAAGCAAGTGTTAAACATGTAACGTAATGTAAAAATAAATATTAAAATATTTCTCAAGTGATTTTTTATTGTTTATTTTTGATAGGTAAGTTGTACACGAAATCATACTTGCACAAATTTAAAAAATCATACAAATTATTGTATGTCATTGTATTTTAATTATATTTCTAGTAATTAAAAAGTAGCATCATTCATACCATAACAAAGATTTTGGTATGAGGGATGATGTCCAATTTGTGCATCGAAAAAAAGGAGGCATTGTGAAGGTCGAACGAAGAAATGTTATCTCCTTCGCAGAACATACTTACTGATTACCTCGTTACAACCAAATTGTTATAAGCAAACCCGCCTGTTTAAAATGGTTTAAATACGCTCTCTATATACGCCTGACTGTAACAATACGAATATTCATACTTTGGTATTAATTAGGGAGTAAAAAATACGAATCGCGGGTGAGATATTTTATTTTACGACCTGACCATACTGATTTCCGTAACGCAGCGTTAACAAATTAATTGAGTGTGTTATCGCCAGCGGAACGAATATTTAAACTCTTTTTTAATAAACGACCAGGTCCAGGGTGACAACATGAAAAACAAGTTGTTATTTATGATGTTAACAATGCTGGGTGCACCTGGGTTCGCCGCCGCTACAGGTTATGATATGGCAAGTTCGGAATATAACCTGGCGGTGAATGAATTAAGTGCCGCTGCCTACAATAAAGCGGCCATTATTGGTCAATCCGGTGCAAATAATAACGCACAAATTAATCAAACTGGCTCGAAGTTATTGTCAGTTATTTCCCAGAACGGCGGGAGCAATTCGGCAAAAATTGACCAGTCAGGAGCATATAACCTTGCATATATCGATCAGTCAGGCAGTGCTAATGACGCGAATATTACACAAGGCGCTTACGGCAACACCGCAATGATTATCCAAAAAGGGTCGGGTAACAGGGCGAGTATTACTCAGTACGGTACACAGAAAACAGCAGTCGTTGTCCAGAGACAGTCGCAAATGGACATACGCGTTATACAACGTTGATGCCATTGTGGCTTTAAAATCAATCCGATGGGGGTTTACCATGAAACTTTTCAAAGTGGCAGCAGTAGCAGCGATCGTCGTTTCAGCCAGTGCTTTTGCAGGCAGCGTCCCGCAGTTCTCAGGTCATGGCGGCCATAACTATGGCGGTCCGGATTCTGAACTGAGCATCTACCAGACCGGTAGCAGCAACTCCGCGCTGGCACTGCAATCCGATGCTCGCGATTCTACAACGACAATTCGCCAGAATGGCTCAAGCAACGGTGCTGATGTTGGTCAGGGTTCTGATGACAGCACTATCAGCCTGTCACAAAACGGTTTCCATAACAGCGCAACCATTGACCAGTGGAACAGCAGAGACTCTACAATTTCTGTCAGCCAGTATGGTGGCGGCAATGGTGCGTTGGTCAACCAGACTGCTTCTGGCTCTACCGTAAACGTTCATCAGGTTGGTTTCGGCAACAACGCCACTGCCAACCAGTACTAACAGACATATCGTTTGAAGAAACAGGGCTACGGCCCTGTTTCTTTTTGGGAGGCGTTATGAATACGTTGTTATTACTTGCCGCGCTGTCCAGCCAGATTACTTTCGACACGACCCGCGTCGGCGATATGTACACGATTACCCCACAGGTTTTACTCACTGAAAATTGCCTCTGTCAGGTACAGATTCTGGCAACGCGACAGGGGGAGGGCGGCCAGAGTCGCACCCAGCAACGCAAGACGGTTCAATTTATCGCAAATCAACCGACATCGTTGATGCGCTTAAGTATGAATATTGAAGCGCAGGATAATGTCGACATCGTGGTTACCGTTACGGATGGCCAGTCAGTGAATTTGTCTCAGCGCTGGACATCACAGCAAACGCTGTAACCTATTCATTTAATGAATGTTTCTCTGAAAAATAATTTGTTTCATGGCTGTTAAATTTGATTAATTAATGTATACATAAAGTTGACATATTGTTTTAAAAGGTGTCTGCGCGGTGCCCCTCTCACCACCTGCAAAGACCACTCATTATTGAGGTATATATGTCAACTTCACATATGCTGCTTATTCCAGCAGCCCTTTTCTGTGCCGCTGTATGCAGCTCTGTTGCGATAGCGGCGACCGGCGGTGTTATCTATTTTGAAGGGGCTGTTGTCGAAACCCCGTGTGATGTCCGTGTCGACGCCCATCGTGCGACGGTAGCCTGTGACCGCCAGGGACAGGCGAAAACTCAACAATTCTCCCTGAAAAACCTTGCCCAGGAGCAGAGTGGCTTCGACAACCTTGTGACGATGAAAATCAACTACCTCAACCCCGCGCATACGCTGGCTGTAATGGACATCACCTATAACTGATCTTTTTACAGGCTCAATGTGCGAAATAATGCAGACTGGGCCTGATCAATTTTCATACCCGGCTGCGCTACACTTGAGAGAAGAGAAAGCCACGAGGCAGAAACATGCAAGCGATAATGCAGGTTATTCAGGGGGATATCACCACCGTCAGCGTGGATGTTATCGTTAATGCGGCGAATTCATCACTGCTCGGCGGTGGTGGGGTGGATGGTGCTATTCATCGGGCGGCTGGTCCGGCATTGCTGGAGGCCTGTCGGCGCGTACGTCAGGAGCAAGGGGATTGTCCGCCTGGGCATGCGGTGATCACCACCGCCGGAAAGTTACCCGCAAAAGCCGTAGTACATACTGTCGGTCCGGTATGGCATGGCGGAGATGACCATGATGTTCACCTGTTGGAAGATGCCTATCGCAACAGCCTGATGCTGGCCGAAGCCAATAACTACGAATCCATTGCTTTCCCGGCGATCAGCACTGGCGTCTATGGTTATCCGAAAGCCGCCGCCGCAGAAATCGCCGTCAATACCGTCGAGGCATTTCTGGCTGACCATCCGCAAATACGTCGGGTGGTGTTCGTCTGCTTTGATGACGAAAACACCGGGTTGTATCGGCGACTGCTGACACAGCGTGGAACGCAGACGAATGCCGGCGGATAAGATGCCGAGGTTGCTAATTATCGCCTTTACGAAAATCATTCTGGTCATGGTATGCAGCTTGGATAGCCACGCTTTATGGAAAATGGGATGGCCAGCGCATCGCCGCGATACTTTTCCTTTTACCTGCCCATTTTCTTGTTAACGAACGCAGGCGTAGAACGCCTGCAGCGATGCGTTTCGGATTATCTACCCCACCAGACGCGGCGCGGGCAGATATACTTTGACAGCTATGACAATAAAAATATTCGATGAACCTGATTTCCCCTCGCAAGAGCCTGCGACCCCGCCGCCAGATACGCGGCTGGGGCGCGCTGTCAAGCCGTTGTGCGCGGCCCACCCAGGCCTGTGCGGGCTGGTGGCGCTTGATGACAGCCTGGATGCTTTTGTGGCGCGGTATCGACTGGCGGAAATGGCCCAACGAACCCTGGATGTGCAGTATTACATCTGGGAGGATGATATGTCCGGGCGGCTACTGTTACTTGCGCTTCTGGAGGCCGCGGATCGCGGTGTTCACGTCCGGTTGCTGCTTGATGACAACAATACGCTTGGCATGGATGATGTTTTACGCCAGCTTGACGCCCATCCGCATATTGAGGTTCGCCTGTTCAATCCCTTCTCATTTCGCACGTTACGAGCGCTGGGATATCTTACCGATTTCGCTCGCCTCAACCGTCGTATGCACAATAAAAGCTTTACTGCCGATGGTGTGGTGACGCTGGTCGGTGGCCGCAACGTCGGAGATGCCTATTTTGGCGCTGGGGAAGAGCCATTATTTACCGACCTTGATGTTATGGCGATAGGCCCGGTGGTACGTGATGTCAGCGAGGATTTTTCCCGCTACTGGCACTCTGAGTCCGTGTCGCCGCTGCATGCGGTACTGGATTTGCCACGCGAAGAGATCGCCGGGCGCATCCGTTTGCCGGAGGCCTGGTATCAGGATATCACCGCAGTGCGCTACCGGAACAAGCTGGAATCTACCCCTTTTGCCAGTCAGCTCGAGTCCGGGACGCTCCCCATAGTCTGGGCGAAAACCCGGCTACTGAGCGATGACCCGCGTAAAGGGCAGGGAAAAGCACGTACGCATACCTTGTTACCGGAGCGTCTGAATAATGTGATGGGTACGCCGCAACGGCAGGTGGATATTATCTCGGCCTATTTTGTTCCAGGACGTCGGGGGGTTGCCCAGCTTATTCGTCTGGCGCGCAAAGGTGTAAGTATCGCTATTCTTACCAATTCTCTGGCGGCGAACGACGTCTCAGTGGTTCATGCGGGCTATGCGCGCTGGCGCAAGAAGCTGCTTCGCCACGGAATAGAACTGTATGAACTTAAGCCAACCCGTGATGAGGCACACCCGGTCCATGATCGTGGGCTCACCGGGAATTCCGGCTCCAGTTTGCATGCCAAGACATTCAGTATCGACGGAGAAAAGGTCTTTATCGGATCGTTTAATTTTGACCCGCGCTCGGCCATGCTGAACACCGAGATGGGTTTTGTGATCGACAGTGCCGATCTGGCGCAGCGGATTCATCACCGTTTTTTGCGTAGTCAGCGTGCGGCAGCCTGGCAACTACGCCTTGATCGCTGGGGACGTATTAACTGGGTGGCGTTGCAAAACGGCAAGGAGACGGTATTGAAAAAAGAACCGCAGACGCGGTTCTGGCAACGGATGCTGGTACGGCTGGCGTCACGCCTGCCGGTTGAGTGGCTACTCTGATTAGGCAGCCACTCTTCGATTAACGCGCTGTCGCATGTGTGTTGCTGGTTTTACCTTCCGGCTTACCCGAGAAGAGGAAACGCAGCACCGGAATACGTAGGTGCGCTTCATAGAGCAGTAGCGCAGAACCAATGACAAACACCAGGCCGGTGGTGAATCCAAGCAAGTTTGAGTGAATGTGTGGGGTTATCCACGCACCGAACAGCAGCGTTAACGGATGATGTACCAGATAGATAAACAGCGATGCGTTAACGAAATAGCTCACGCGGGCAGACTGGAAATTCAGCATGCGATAACCCAGCGAAAAGACCACATTCACCATCCATAAACCCAGCAGCATGGTAATCACCGATTCGGTTTCATACATCCAGCCATCACCGCTGCCATAGTGTTGATTCAGCAGATAGGCGGCAAAGCCGATAAGCGAAGCAATAAAACAGGCAGGGGAGGGGTTAATAAAGAGCGATTTGAGGCGCGGATTAATGAAGGTTAGCGCGCCCAGCAGGAAAAAGGGAATATAAAACAGCGATTGCATGACGGCGAAATTGAACAGCGCGTCGCGCAATATATCAGGGTAAATAATGAATACGAGTCGGCGGAATGCCGCGTAAATGATGCCGAATGCCAGAAACGCCAGGGAGAGTTTGCCCAGCGTAATGTTGTCGAGCAGACGGGCCGCATTGCTTTTAATTCTGCGGAACAGCCACATGCTGACCGTCGTGAGAACGACCAGTACCAGCAAAAACCAGAGATGAGAAATCAATTCCCACACCAGGGTGTTAAATTTGTCGTACAGCGATAACGTATGCCAGTCCTGCGCGCGTCCGTTGACATATTGCAACATAATAAATTGCGGAAGCGTGAGCAGAGGAATGGCGGTCAGCATCGGGATGCCAACACGCTCGACGCGTACCGTCCACCAGCGTTGTAGCGGGTAGCGCAGATAAAGCATATAAGAGAAGTAGCCGGAAATGACGAAGAACACCTGCATACGGAAGGCGTGGATCGCGTCATTGAACAAGGTCAGCCACCATGAGGGGTGCGCGCTGTTCACGTGCCACATATGACTCGAATAAATCAGCGAAATGTGAAAAGGGATCCCAAGCAACATTAACCACGCGCGGATGGAATCAAGGAAATATTCACGTTGTGCGGGTATTCTGCTCATATGACTCCTTTAACTCTCAGACTTTTCGTCTTATCCATAAGACAAATAATGATTACATTCCTAATCAACCCTACACTATGACCGATAGACTGTCTCCAGGATAAGTACGCAAAACGATAAAGGGTTAGTTTCATTTGCTTATTCACTGAGCCAGCGCGCTGAACAAAGCGGGGATTCAGTTGTCGGAATGCCAAAGTTTCCATTAAAATGGATCGGATCGATTTAAGCACACAAAGGGGGAAGTGCTTAGTTATTATGAAACCTAAATTACGAATGATGAAAATGCGTTGGTTGGGTGCTGCGGTACTGTTGTCACTTTATACGTCATCAGGCTGGGCTTTTTCCATTGACGATGTCGCAAAACAGGCACAATCCTTAGCAGGCAAAGGTTACGAAGCGCCAAAGAGCAATCTGCCGTCCGTATTCCGTGAGATGAAATATGCGGATTATCAGCAGATTCAATTCAACCATGATAAGGCCTACTGGAACGCCATTAATACCCCATTTAAGCTTGAATTTTATCACCAGGGCATGTACTTCGACACGCCGGTTGCTATCAATGAAGTGACTGCCACCGCTGTTCGCAAAATTAAATACAGCCCGGATTATTTTAACTTTGGCAATGTGCAGCACGATAAAGACACGGTCAAAGATCTCGGATTTGCCGGTTTCAAAGTCCTCTACCCCATTAATAATAAAGATAAAAACGATGAAATCGTCAGTATGCTGGGTGCCAGCTACTTCCGTGTGATTGGCGCAGGCCAGGTATATGGTCTTTCCGCCCGTGGTCTGGCGATCGACACGGCTCTACCGTCAGGGGAGGAGTTCCCTCACTTTAAAGAGTTCTGGATCGAACGTCCAAAACCGACGGATAAACGCCTGACCATTTTTGCACTGCTGGATTCTCCGCGCGCGACGGGCGCCTATCGTTTTGTGATCATTCCAGGGCGCGATACTGTCGTTGACGTGCAGTCTAAAGTCTATCTGCGTGACAAAGTGGGCAAACTGGGCGTAGCGCCGCTCACCAGTATGTTCCTGTTCGGGCCGTCTCAGCCATCACCGGCAACCAACTACCGTCCGGAATTGCATGATTCCAACGGCCTGTCGATGCTGGCCGGAAACGGCGAGTGGATTTGGCGTCCGCTGAATAACCCGAAACACCTGGCGGTAAGCAGTTATGCCATGGAAAACCCGCAGGGCTTTGGTCTGCTGCAGCGTGGTCGCCAGTTCTCCCGTTTTGAAGATATTGATGACCGCTATGACCTGCGTCCGAGCGCCTGGATCACTCCGAAAGGCGACTGGGGTAAAGGGAAGGTAGAGCTGGTGGAAATTCCGACCAACGACGAGACCAACGATAATATCGTCACTTACTGGACGCCGGATCAACTGCCGGAACCGGGTAAAGAGATGAATTTCAAATACACCATCACCTTTAGCCGCGATGAAGACAAGCTGCACGCGCCTGATAACGCATGGGTAATGCAGACCCGTCGCTCTACTGGCGATGTCAAACAATCCAACCTGATTCGTCAGCCGGATGGCACACAGGCTTTTGTGGTGGACTTCACCGGTCAGGATATGAAGCAACTGCCGAAAGACACCCCCGTCACCGCGCAGGCTAGTATCGGTGATAATGGCGAAATCGTTGAAAACACCGTTCGTTATAATCCTGTCACGCAAGGCTGGCGTTTAATGCTGCGCGTCAAGGTTAAAGATCCGAAGAAAACCACCGATATGCGTGCCGCGCTGGTCAATGGTGACAAGACCCTGAGTGAAACCTGGAGCTATCAGCTACCTTCCAATGAATAAGACAACTGAGTATATCGACGCGCTGCCGCTTCCGGATGCGGAAAAGGCAGCGCTGCCGACAGAGAGTCTTCGTGCCGTGCATGAAGCCCTGGACGAGGAACGTCATAGCTGGACTCGTGATGATGATTCGCCGCTGGGTTCAGTGAAAGCGCGTCTTGAACACAGTTGGCCTGATTCCCTCGCGAAAGGTCAACTCGTTAAAGATGATGAAGGGCGTACACAACTGGAGGCGATGCCAAAAGCGAAGCGCTCATCAATGTTCCCTGATCCATGGAGAACGAACCCGCTTGGGCGCTTCTGGGATCGGCTGCGCGGTCGCGATGTTCAGCCGCGCTATATGTCGCGTTTAACGAAAGAAGAGCAGGCCAGCGAGCAAAAATGGCGTACGGTGGGTTCTATTCGCCGTTACATCCTGTTGCTGCTGACCCTGTCGCAAACCGTGGTCGCTACCTGGTACATGAAGACCATCCTGCCTTACCAGGGCTGGGCGCTGATTAACCCGTCGGACATGGTGGGTCAGAATCTGTGGGTTTCCTTTATGCAGCTACTGCCGTATGTGCTGCAGTCCGGCATCCTTATTCTGTTCGCCGTCCTGTTCTGTTGGGTGTCGGCCGGTTTCTGGACCGCGCTTATGGGCTTCTTACAGTTGCTGATAGGGCGGGATAAATACAGTATCTCCGCTTCCACTGTCGGTGATGAGGCGCTCAATCCTGAGCACCGTACTGCGTTGATCATGCCTATCTGTAACGAAGATGTTGATCGCGTTTTTGCGGGCCTGCGTGCGACCTGGGAGTCGGTTAAAGCGACCGGTAACGGTGAGCATTTCGACGTTTACATCCTGAGTGATAGTTACAACCCGGACATCTGCGTTGCCGAGCAGAAAGCCTGGATGGAATTGATCGCCGAGGTGCAGGGCGAAGGGCAAATTTTCTACCGCCGTCGCCGCCGTCGTGTGAAACGTAAAAGCGGTAACATCGATGATTTCTGCCGTCGCTGGGGTAGCCAGTACAGTTACATGGTGGTGCTGGACGCCGACTCCGTGATGACCGGTGATTGTCTGACCGGGCTGGTGCGTTTGATGGAAGCGAACCCGAACGCGGGTATCATTCAGTCATCGCCGAAAGCCTCTGGTATGGATACGCTCTACGCACGTTGTCAGCAGTTTGCGACACGCGTGTATGGCCCACTGTTCACCGCGGGACTGCACTTCTGGCAGTTGGGGGAATCGCACTACTGGGGTCACAACGCGATTATCCGCGTGAAGCCGTTTATCGAGCACTGTGCGCTGGCACCGCTGCCGGGTGAAGGCTCCTTTGCCGGTTCGATTCTTTCGCATGACTTCGTGGAAGCCGCACTGATGCGTCGTGCGGGGTGGGGCGTCTGGATTGCCTATGACCTGCCAGGTTCTTACGAGGAACTGCCGCCGAACTTGCTTGATGAGCTTAAACGTGACCGCCGTTGGTGTCATGGCAACCTGATGAACTTCCGTCTGTTCCTCGTCAAGGGGATGCACCCGGTACACCGTGCGGTGTTCCTGACGGGGGTCATGTCCTACCTGTCCGCGCCGCTGTGGTTTATGTTCCTGGCCTTGTCGACTGCACTGCAGGTGGTACATGCATTAACGGAGCCACAGTACTTTCTGCAACCGCGTCAGCTCTTCCCGGTGTGGCCGCAGTGGCGCCCTGAACTGGCTATCGCGCTCTTTGCCTCAACAATGGTCCTGCTGTTTTTACCGAAACTGCTGAGTATCATTCTGGTGTGGTGCAAAGGGCCGAAAGAGTATGGTGGATTTGTGCGGGTGACGCTCTCCCTGCTGCTGGAAGTGCTGTTCTCTGTACTGCTGGCGCCGGTGCGTATGTTGTTCCACACGGTGTTCGTGGTCAGCGCATTCCTCGGCTGGGAAGTGGTCTGGAACTCACCGCAGCGTGACGATGATTCGACTCCATGGGGCGAAGCCTTCATGCGCCACGGTTCTCAGCTGTTGCTGGGGCTGGTATGGGCAGTGGGTATGGCATGGCTGGATCTGCGCTTCCTGTTCTGGCTGGCGCCGATCGTCTTCTCGCTGATCCTCTCTCCGTTCGTGTCGGTCATTTCCAGTCGTTCAACGACGGGCCTGCGTACTAAACGCTGGAAACTGTTCTTGATCCCGGAGGAGTACTCTCCGCCGCAGGTGCTGGTCGATACCGACAAGTATCTGGAACTGAACCGCGGCCGTTCACTGGAAGATGGCTTTATGCACGCGGTGTTCAACCCGTCGTTTAACGCGCTGGCAACGGCAATGGCAACGGCACGTCACCGTAGCGGGCATATTCTGGAGATCGCCCGTGAGCGTCACGTTGAGCAGGCGCTGAACGAGACCCCGGACAAGCTTACCCGTGACCGTCGTCTGGTGCTGCTGAGTGACCCGGTTACTATGGCGCGCATGCACTACCGCGTATGGGCATCGCCTGAGAGATATCTCTCCTGGGTTAACTTTTATCAGGATGTGAAGCTTAATCCGCTTGCCCTGAAAACAAAGTAAGCCGACATTAAGGAAAATACCGGCCCCAGGGCCGGTATTTTTTTACGTAAATAATGTATGTGAGGTAGTCAGTGAGAATAGTCATTGTGGCGCTTATGGCATGTCTGCTGAGCGGATGTGGTAGCATCATCAGCCGGACGATCCCCGGCCAGGGGCATGGCAATCAGTACTACCCTGGTGTCAAATGGGATGTCCGCGACTCCGCATGGCGCTATGTCACCGTACTCGATCTGCCATTCTCGCTGGTGTTCGATACGCTCTTACTGCCCATTGACGCACATCATGGCCCATACGAATAATTAACGCTCGTCCCACTCATCCGCAGCAGCCTGGCCTTCTTCGGTATCAAGTGGAGGCTCAAGCTGGAATTCCCCTTCATCCCATTCGTGCAGCGTGTTCTCTTCCAGCCACTCCTGACGTAGCTCTATCTCATCAAAATCGCCGTCAAACACACTCTGTGCGGCTTCGCCCGATAACATTGGCAGACACTCGCCTTCCTCTTCGTCTGTGGCGAAGAATTCTGCCTGCCACATAATGTCTCCATCCTGGAGAACGTATTTCTGGACGTTGAATTGCTGCACATTCGCATCTTCTTCCTCAACGCCTGGATTATTGGCGAGGAACTCTTCGCGAGCAGCGTCAATTGCTTCTTCGAGCGTAGCGTACATAGTCATAAGTTTCTCCCTGTGGTTTGACGAGGTATTCAGGGAAAGAATAGTTGAATATGAGGTTTTGCAAGTACCCGAACAAAAAAATCAGTCATCGGTGTTAATCATCAATGACCCGGTCAGCGACCCTCTGGCGCGCAGGGCGTTGTAAACTGACCCAGGAGTAAAAGGCGTTAAACAGGACAATGCCCGCCGTGACGCAGAATACCGCACGAAAACTGTAGTTTGCCGAGACCGCCGCGCCGAGCAACGGGCCGGTTACGTTACCGATATCGCGGAATGACTGGTTGTAGCTGAATACGCGGCCTGCAATTTGTTGGGTTGTGTTATAGACCAGCAGCGTTTGTACCGCAGGCAGTAGCGCGCCATCGGCAGCACCGAGTAAAAAACGCAGTAGCCCAAGCTGCCACGGCGTTTGTACGAAGGCCATCGGTACCAGCAGCAAGACGGAAATCAGCAGTGCGGCAACCAAAATCTTTTCCGGACCGATACGATCGCCCAGGCGGCCAAGTCGCGGTGCACTCATCAGCGCCGCCACGCCGGGAACCGACGCTATCATGCCGCTGATAAACGCGATATTACCGACATTCCCCGCCAGTTCACGGACATAGAGTGTCAGAATAGGCGCGATAGATCCGGTTGCGACCTGGATTATCATCGTTGTGACAAACAGGCTCAGCACCAGACGCGGACTTTTCAGTGAAGCTAAAACCTCTTTGGCGTGAAGCATCTCTTTTTTCGCCACCGGAGTGAAATTTTCCCGAATGCAAAAGAGCGTCAACAAGAAGCAGATAAACAGAACCGAGGCGGTGATAAAAAAGACCATCCGCAGCCCATATACATCGGCCAGCAGACCGCCTGCCAGCGGTCCAAGCAGTGCTCCGGCTACACCGCCCGTCGATAGTGTTCCCATCGCCCAACCACTGCGGTTTCGTGGCATCTGTGTCGCGATCAGCGCGTTGGCATTAGGTATAAAGCCGCCGAGTAAGCCGAGCAGCGCACGCAACACAAGGAATTGCCAGATATTTTGCGCAAAGCCCATCAGGGCCATGACAATCGCCATCCCGAGTGCAGAACGCAGGAGCATAATTTTACGCCCTTTACGGTCAGCGAGGCCGCCCCAGAAGGGTGAAGCCATGGCGGAAAAAAGAAAGGTAATACTAAAGACCAGACCGGACCACATGTTGAGCGCGCTATGCCCGGTAACGCCAAGTAGCTCAACGTAGAGAGGCAAAAAAGGCATGACCAGACTAAATGCCGCGCCAGTTAAAAAACAGCCGACCCAGGCCACGGTCAGATTACGTTTCCAGTTTATGGGAGCAGGAGATGACATTACCGTTCACGTTACGCGTTTCACACGCGGAGAATTAGCGATTGAAAATAATAAGCCTGCTAATTATGCGCCTGGGTGATGACACCTGCAACGGAAAGCATGTGTAGAAATGCAACAAACGTAGCCCGGCGTTCCGGGCTACGGGGATTAATAGCGCGAAGGGACACCGTCCGGGCGGGTTTTGAAGCGACGGTGCAGCCACATATATTGCTCCGGGGCCATCAGAATACAGCGCTCAACAACCTTATTCATCCAGGCGGCGGTCTCTTCTGCGGTCTCCAGCGGTGGGGTGGTTTCACCTTCCAGCATGATCAACTCATAACCTTTACCGTCCGGTTTACGACGCGGTACGAAAGGTACCAGGCAAGCTTTAGACATTTTTGCCAGCATCCAGGTACCGGTCGTAGTCGCGGTCTGCTCGACCGCGAAGAAGGGCACAAAGACGCTGGAACGCGGGCCGTAGTCGTGGTCTGGCGCGTACCAGACGACATCGCCGCTTTTTAGCGCACGTACCATTCCTTTCAGGTCTTTTCGATCTATCATCGTCTTGTTTGAGCGTAACCGTCCCCACGTTTGCAGCCAGTCCAGCAGCGGGTTGTCATTAGGACGGTACACGCCAATGCCCGGAATATGCATGCCAAAGACGCGAGCACCCAGTTCGAGCGTTAAAAAATGTACGCCAATTAGCAAAATGCCCTTACCTTCGGCGAAGTGCATTTTGGTATTGTCCATGCCCGTAACATCAACCCAGCGATTGATCCGGCTGTCCGGCCAGAACCACGCCATCCCGGTTTCCATCAACCCCATCCCAACCGACTCAAAGTTCTTTTTGACCATTTCCTGACGCTCTTGCTCAGGCATCTGCGGGAAACAAAGCTCAAGGTTGCGATGTGCGATACGGACGCGGCGTTTCATCAGGCGCATTGCCAGTCGCCCCATACCGCAACCCAGGCGATAGAGGACCGGATAAGGCAGTTGTACCACCAGCCACAACAGCCCAATTCCGCACCAGGTTAGCCAGTAACGCGGATGGAGCAGTGACGGGGAAAATTTTGGTAAATGCGTCATATCGTTCCTTACTCAGCAAAAATCTCCTGCATTGTCGCATTTTTATCGAATCAACCAAAACCTCTACCAGTTGAATGCGTAATTGCCAGGCTATTGTTATTGAAAGATGATTTTAATGAGGGAAATGTAGCGCAAATTGTGTGGATGTAAATTGCCACTAATTGCTTTATGATGCCGCCCGATTTTATTGACTACCGCATTGCAGGATACGTACACCATGCCAGTGTTACACAACCGCATCTCGAATGATGAACTGAAAGCGCGCATGCTCGCCGAAACCGAGCCGCGCAAGACCGTCTCATTCTATAAATATTTCTCCATCGTCAACCCGCAGGCCACCCGCGACGCACTCTATACCGCCTTAACAAAGCTAAATGTATTCGGTCGCGTATATTTAGCTCATGAAGGGATCAACGCGCAAATCAGCGTGCCAGAAAGCCAGTTCGAAGCACTGAAAGCCTATCTGTACAGTTTCGATCCTGCTCTGAATGGCCTGCGTATGAATATCGCCATTGACGATGATGGTAAATCATTCTGGGTACTGCGCATGAAAGTGCGCGATCGCATTGTCGCTGACGGGATTGAGGATGCCTCGTTTAATGCCAGTGACGTCGGTGAATACCTGAAAGCCGCCGAAGTGAACGCGATGCTGGACGATCCGGAAGCGGTCTTTATCGACATGCGCAACCACTATGAATACGAAGTGGGTCATTTTGATGGTGCGCTGGAAATTCCTGCCGATACCTTCCGCGAGCAGTTGCCAAAAGCGGTTGAAATGATGCAGGAACATAAAGACAAAAAGATTGTCATGTACTGCACCGGCGGGATCCGCTGCGAAAAAGCCAGCGCCTGGATGAAGCACAACGGTTTTAGCAAGGTCTGGCACATCGAAGGCGGGATCATTGAATATGCCCGTCGCGCCCGTGAGCAGGGGCTGCCGGTACGCTTTATCGGTAAGAACTTTGTGTTCGATGATCGTATGGGGGAGCGTATCTCTGACGATGTGATTGCCCATTGCCATCAGTGCGGTGTGCCTTGTGACAGCCATACTAACTGTGTGAATGACGGCTGCCATTTGTTGTTTATTCAGTGCCCGTCGTGCGCTGAAAAGTTCAAAGGATGCTGTAGCGAAGCCTGCCTTGAAGAGAGCCAGTTGCCGGAAGAGGAACAGCGTAAGCGGCGAGCCGGGCGGGAAAATGGCAACAAGATTTTCAACAAATCACGCGGACGTCTGAATACAAAGCTTGGTATCCCGGACCCTGAGTAAAAGATTTTCGCCTGCGTAAGCAACAGGCTCGCAGGCGAATCATCAGGGGCGGATAATCATGTATGATCCGCCCCTGCTGCGTGCGTGGTTTTACTTCTGCTGTACGCCTTCCACAGAGATGATCAAATCGACTTCCTGCGATGCAGGACCAAGGTCGGTAGTGATATTAAAGTCTTTAAGTTTAATTTTCCCTTCTGCTTCAAAACCGGCGCGTTTGCCACCCCACGGATCATCACCCTTGCCCATCAGTTTGGCTTCCAGTTTCACGGGTTTGGTTACGCCGTTTAAGGTCAGATTGCCGGTGATATCCAGTTCATCACCATCTTTTTTTACCTCAGTAGAGGTGAAGGTTGCCTGCGGGTGTTTCGTCACATTAAGGAATTCGCCACTGCGAAGGTGTTTGTCGCGTTCCGCATGGTTGGTATCGACACTGTTGGTATTGATGGTGACGTTGACTTTATCGGCAGCAGGATTTGCCTCATCAAAAGTAAAAGAGCCGTCAAAATCTTTAAATGTGCCGTACAACCAGCTGTAACCGAGGTGCTGGATGCGGAAATTGATGAAGGCGTGTTGGCCTTCTTTGTCGATTTTATATTCCGCTGCCATCGCGGAGCCCGCAGAGAACAGTAACGAAGCGAGGGTGAAACCCAGCAGGCTTTTCTTCATATCATACTCCAGAGTCAGATGACGATTTACCCAGCATGCGCTTTAGGGTGTCGTCTTTATCGATGAAATGGTGTTTAAAGGCGGCAAGACCGTGTAAGACCGATAGGATAACGACCGTCCATGCCAGCCACAGGTGAATATCTCCGGCCAGGTCTGCCTGCGAGCCCGCATCAGCAAAGGTGGCAGGCACCTCAAACAGGCCAAAAACGCTGATGGGCTTGCCATCAGCCGTGGAGATGAGGTAACCGCTGAACAGGATGCCGAACAGCAGCAAATAAAGGGCGATATGTGCAACAACCGCGCTGACGCGGGTCAGTCGCGAGTAGCTTGCGAGTGGCGCGGGCGGTGGAGAGAGGCGACGCCAGATAAGGCGAACCACCAGGACCAGCATCAGGACAATGCCAATGCTTTTATGCAATTCGGGCGCCTGGTGGTACCAGCCATCATAGTAGCTAAGCGTGACCATCCATAAACCCAGTGCAAACATGCCATAGACTGTAATTGCGACCAGCCAGTGCAGGGCAACAGAAATTGCGCCATAGCGAAATGGAGAATTACGGAATTGCATAATGTGAACCGCAAGAGTGTAAAAGTTAATTTAAAATGGCGTCAGAAAAATAATATTGCAACTTAAAAATAACAATTAATAATCTTATTTTTTGTATATCAAAAATTTTGAATTAATTTTCAAAAATATGTTCAGTTCATTAGAGGGTATGGAAGTGATAGAAGCTTTGCAGGGCTAAGGGCAGAGGCGGTAAGGAGATTTTTTATTTCAAAAAATCTGTCGTAATTTTAAGTTTTTTTAAATAAATGTCAGTAAGTGTCAATATTCGTCATTCAGCCCAGACAACATAAATTAAGTCCACAAGAGCAATGAGTGACCATAAAGCGATATATACCATTAAATGCTCGCGGACGTTATTAACAAGAAAGAAGAACAAGCGGCGCATAATCTCTCCAGATATTCGGCCAAAAGAAAAGGCGACCCAAAAGGATAAGGGTCGCGGGAAGGAATTATCCTGCAAAGCGCGCTAAAGAGAAGGGGGTTAAATCAAATTTACTGCTTTCACCCTGGGCGAACTGGGCCGCAATTTCCCCAAGCACTGGCGCAAATTTGAAACCATGCCCACTCAGCCCGGTGACCAGTAGCGCA
Organism: Phytobacter sp. SCO41; assembly: GCF_003073275.1. Taxonomy (NCBI): domain Bacteria; kingdom Pseudomonadati; phylum Pseudomonadota; class Gammaproteobacteria; order Enterobacterales; family Enterobacteriaceae; genus Phytobacter; species Phytobacter sp. SCO41. Next base: position 2,106,410 of record NZ_CP027225.1, read on the forward strand.
TGGGGGCAATCGGGAAGGGTATCGATGATGAAGTCTTCATCAGGCGAATTATCATAAGTGCAAGAGGCCCCGTACAGGCAACCACCGATGCCCGGTAAGAACTGGCGCAGGAAGGGAAAACACTCTGAACCATCTGAGGCTACTGCGCCAAACGGTACGCGTTCACTGGCCTCGTTGATACGTTGTCCGCCGTTATGCTTGCCGATTTTTAACGCATTATCCTCAGCGGGGAAACCATAGTATTGAGATCCATCCGCCATTTCGCCGGTAAAGGCCGGGAAGCGATTCTTGGTGCTGTAACGACCATCAGCCTGGAACCAGGCAAAGACTTTTCGTACCGGCTGGACAGGTAAGCCGGGAACAAGATTAGCAACCCATGTACCGCTACTAATGAGGATCTTTTTCGCGCTGAATGTTCCCTCAGATGTATCAATACTCACACCATCATCGGTAGTATGCAGGGCTGTCACCGGGCAGTTAAACAGTTGGGCGCACCCGGCTTCTTGCGCCAGGCGAATCCAGGCCTTAATTGCCAGTTCGCTGCGAAGGATGCCGGAGTCCGCTTCGAACAAGCCGATGTAGTCATCCGGGACGGTGATTTCTGGCCAGCGTGCCATCAGTGACGGCGCATCAAGCTTTTCCACGGCCAGATTCCAGTGCAGCGCACTTTGCGCGACATTTGCCAGAAAAGAGGAATGTGCCGGGCCAAGATTAAGTACCCCGGTGCGCTCAAAGACGGCTTCGCCGCTGTCAGCAACCAGTTGATCCCACAACTCCTGGGCGCGCAATACCAGCGGAACGTACTTTTCCCCCTCCCCATAAGCATGGCGGATTAAACGAGTATCGCCATGGTGGCTCCCTTCCCGATGCGGTGGCAGGTGCGCATCGGTCATCAGTACGTTGAGACCGGCGCGGGACGCATAGTAGCCCGCCGCCGCACCGACAGAGCCGCTGCCAATGATGATCAAATCGTATTTCATGTCGTTCTCCATCAAGTCGTAATCGGGAGGGTAAATAACCGGGAGGCGTTATACAAGACGGGAAATAAATAAGGCACCACGTGGGTGCCTGTTGAGTGATTATTGAGCATTATCGCTAATGCCTACGATACTCATTTTCCTGGTACTCGCCTGATTCTATTTTGGCGATACCCGCTTCTAAAATCGAAATAAACTGGCGGGCAACTTCGGTCGTTAACCACAACGTCTGGCCTACTTCGGTGTCCTGAGAAGCGGCTCTGTTTGGGGTCTGGTAATGTAAGCGCAACATCAGTGCATCGTAACTGTCCACTGTGCTGATATCCCATCCAACCAGAGGATGGGTCTGGATGACTTCATTATTCTTTTCCATCATAACCCCCTTATGGCGTGTTAACTGACAACGACTTTCGAGGTTCAATGCGTGTTTTTGTGAAGCCTTTTCAGTATACCAATATTTAACCTTGCTGATCGAATAAATAACACTCTGCAACATAATTTTATTTCAGTTGGATTTTTTTGAACAAGAAAACGCTAACTTACGCGTGATTTTTAAGCAGGTCAGGAGGAAAGTAAGATTTTTGCTTAAAAAAACAAAAAAGCCGGGGCGACCCGGCAAAAACATGCACAATACAAACTCTTTTTAATCGCGGATAAACCAGTCGTCGGCGCTTTCCCACGTTTCTTGCAGAATTTCACTGACGCGCTCTTTATCTTCTTTTGCTCCGCCCATCACCGATAAGTTATTCGCTGTCGCATAACGAACCGTAATTTTATTTTCGCTATCAGGATAATAATTATTCAGTCGGCGGGATAACTCGCTCGCCAGGGCATCAATAGCACCTGGCGGGAGCGGTGTAGTTTTGGCAATAGTCACTTCGATGCGCATGGCAACCCCCTGTGTTATTTACTGTATATTTATACAGTTACCTTGCAAGATTTACAACAGGGGGGTGAAAAAAATCAGGATTTCACTGTCCAGCGGACTGTCTCACCGGCGAGGAATGGGATAATCGCATCTTCCGGCAAAGCAATACTGTCGATGACCGTTGAATCTTCACGCACAAGTTCAATGAAGGTTTCATTCACCGGCAGGCCATAAAAATGCGGACCGTTAAGTGAACAGAACGCTTCAAAATGCTGCAGGGCATTCATCTCTTCAAACACGGTGGCATAACTTGCCAGCGCAGTCGGCGCGTTGAAGCAGCCTGCACAGCCACAGCTTGCCTCTTTACGATGGCGGGCGTGTGGCGCAGAGTCCGTGCCGAGAAACGCGCGGGTAAAGCCGCTGGCGACCAGTTCACGCAGCGCCTGCTGATGCACGTTACGTTTCAGGATAGGCAGGCAATACAGATGCGGACGTACACCGCCGACCAGCATATGGTTGCGGTTGAACATCAAATGCTGCGGTGTGATGGTGGCCGCTAACAGTTCATTGCCGTCACGGACATATTCCGCGGCATCTTTGGTGGTGATGTGCTCGAACACCACTTTCAACCCCGGCAGACGTTGGCGAAGTGGCTCCATGACCGTCTCGATAAAGCGGGCTTCGCGATCGAAGATATCGATCTCTGCCTGGGTCACTTCACCGTGAACCAGCAGTGGCATCCCCAGTTTTTCCATGCGCTCAAGTACCGGCATGATGGCATCAATACTGGTCACCCCATGACTTGAATTGGTCGTGGCATTCGCCGGGTAGAGCTTGGCGGCGGTAAAGACATTCTCGCGAAAACCGCGTTCCACTTCGTCGGGATTGAGTGAATCGGTCAGGTAGCAGGTCATTAGCGGAGTAAAGTCATGTCCGGCAGGTACGGCATCAAGAATGCGCTGGCGATAAGCAATTGCCGCCTCAACGCTGGTCACCGGCGGGACAAGATTGGGCATGACGATGGCGCGAGCATAAATTTCGCTGGTCCAGGGCACGACGGTTTTTAACATATCGCCGTCACGTAAATGAACGTGCCAGTCGTCAGGGCGGCGGATTTTTAAAACCTGGGAATGTGCTGTCATGGGAGTGCTCCGGCTGGGTGAGAATCAGTCAATATGGCTGGTTTTTTGCCGGGCACTAAGCATAAGCGTATACCCATCATACTTCAAGCTGCATCTGAGCCACTTCGCGCTTGTCCCGGTTACTAACGTGAATAAGCTCCCGGGTGTTCATGGCGTCTTCGCTTTCCCGCAACGCGAATGATGGTGGGTATAAACGCTTCGGCTTGCTTGTTTTCCAGAGAAAAAGCCCTTACGGGCTTAATCGGTGAGCGGGATGATAATTTCACCCGGCTTCACTTCGATACCCTTGGCATATTTCTTAGCCAGCGCTTCGCCTTTACTGCTGTCTTCACGCAGAATGTAAGCGGGGCGCTGATTAAAGTAGTTACGCAGGGACTGATTCAGGTAGGGCAGAAGGGTTTGCAGAATGGACTGCATTTTCTGTGGTGTGACGGTTGCGTCAACCACTTCCATCTCCTGGAGATAAATTGCCCCTTTTTCTTTATCGAAGACCGGCAGCGCCTTCATTTTGAGCTTCATGGTCGCTTTCTGATTACCGAAAAGAGAGTTCATCTCCAGATTGGCATCGCCGGAAAGGGTAATCTTATTCGGTTCCTCACGGCCAATCTGACTGACCAGATTACTGAGGACGATGTGCGCGTCCGCCACGCCGGGCAGGCCGATGTCTTTGGCGAAATCGTTGCGTTTTTGCAGTGACTGGTTAATTTCCTGCTCGCTGATGCTGTACTGTGTTAACTGGTTACAACCCACCAAAACGCCGCTTAAAATCAAAGCCGCGGCGAAAATAATCTTTTTCATTATGTTCCTCAAGAGAGTGCCTGTGTATTCATCCTTGTCTGTAGCATCAGTCCAGGGCAGAGGATAAGCCAGCAGAAAAAGCTGAAAGCGGAAGCGTACGCTTCCGCCTGGGGCATTATATCGCCATTGATGAGAGCAGGTTAATCTGCGTTTGTTTCGCCATGTTATCGCGGTAGTCGGCCACGCGCGTCGGCCAGTTAATCCCCGCCACAATGGTCAGATTACGCAGTAAGGGGAACAGGTGAATATCATCATCCGACAGCTCTCCGTTTACCGCATTAGGCTGAACGATAAGCTTATCCAGTGCGCGTAAATCATCGCTGATTTTTTTGATAAGCCCGGCTGAGTGGGCCATGTGCTCGTCAAAATTGCCGATCGCCGCCTCTTTCTTCGCCACAAAATAGGCTCTTGCTTCTGGCGTAGCGAACTCGTCGAAGGGGCTTTTGGCAAAACGCGGAATGAGCAGACGATTGACATAGCCATTGACTTTTCTCAGCCAGGCGTCGAGGGCTGGATTCTGCTTTCCGGTCAGCAACGGCTTACCGTCAAGTTTGTCCACGTAATGGACGATATCCATGCTTTCAGGTAGATAGCGGCTGTCGTCTTTTTGGAGTATCGGCGCCATTTTTTGGCCGATCATTCGGGTCGGCGTTGCTTCGTCATCATTGAGCAACACGTTGAGTTCGACGGGGATATTCTTGAGGCCGAAAATCATGCGGGCCTTAACGCAGAACGGGCAGTGACCATAAATGTAGAGTTTCACGGTTCTCCTCCATACTGATTGTCCATCACAAAAAAGTATGGAAGAGATTAAAAGGGCTGGCAAATCATGCGCCCGGTTCGAGCAGGCGAGACGGGGTGCGTTTTAGCGCGAATTGCCACAGCAGGGCGAAAAAGGTGATAAGGCCAATCAGCGCCAGCATCATCCAGGGTAACGTCGGCTGACTCAGTGCTTTACCCACGTCAAACAGCCAGCCCCCGCCGGCATAACCCAACGCACCGCCAAATGCCAGCCCCAGGCGACTGAACCCCATATAACTGCCGCGGGCACGGGAATCTGCCAGCGCCGCGCTTAACGTTTCACGTGCCGGTTCAGCAATAATGGATCCGATATAAAAGGTGCAAATCAGCGTAAACAGTTGCTGCAGGCTGTTGACCAGGCCTATCGGCAACAGACTGAATGACATAAACAGCAGCCCGGCCATCAGCCGATGTTCCAGTCGAAAACGTTTTTCACTCCAGCGGGCAATAGGGTACAGCAGCGTCAGCGACAGGCTGGCTTCAATGGCATACATCCATTTTACTGCCGCAGGCGAACCGGCGATATCATTCACCATGATTGGCAGCATCAACATTACCTGAACCGCCAGCATGTAATAGCCGGTAAGTGTCAGTACGTAGGTGACAAAACGTTTATCACGCAAAACGCGGCCCAGCCCTTCACGCACCGGCGTTTTTACCGTCGATAATTTCCATGCAGGCAGCAGCCAGGCGTTAAAGCCTGCACAAAGAACAAACACGGCGGCACCGACAATACAGACCAGACGGAAATCGTATTGCAGTAACCAACTGCCAATCAGTGCGCCGATCACCGCCCCCGCGCTGTCCTGCATCATCAATAGCGAGAAGAAGCGGCCGCGCTGCGATGGGCGAATCAGTTTAACCACCAGCGCCGTGCGCGGCGGATCGAAGAGCGTACCGCCGAGTCCGGATAATATGCAGGAGCACCACAGCAGCCAGGGTTCATGGGCGATACCCATGGTGGCAAAACCGGCAGCACGCATTAGCATGCCGGTGACGATCAGTGGTTTAGCACCAAAACGGTCCGCGATGGCGCCGCCGAAAACGCCCAGCCCTTGCTGCACGAATTGCCTTAACCCAAGGGCAATACCAACCATCAAGGCAGCCCAACCGAGTTGATCAACAAAACGTATAGAAATAAGCGGGAAAACGACGAAAAAGCCCAGCACCACCAACATATTATCGACGAGCAGGAAATATTTACCCAGGCTCCTTGCCTGCGATACGCGTGACATTTCCCCTCCCGGGAAATAAAAGTAAGTACGTTAATATTCTGCCGGGTCGTCTGATTTTTTCCCATCGTTGGCGCGACAATATTTTTTTATCAAAAGCGGGCTTTAATTCAGACTTCTCATCGAAAAAGCTTATGTATTGCGAAAATGCAGGTTGTTGTTTTCACAGAGTGGCTGCGCAAATGTATAGTAAAGGGAAGGGGTTGAGAGTGGTAACCGGAAGGAGAAGGAATGAATGTTTGGCTATCGCAGTAATGTGCCGAAAGTACGCCTGGTCACTGACAGGCTGGTGGTTCGCTTAGTTCATGAGCGGGACGCCTGGCGGCTTGCGGACTATTACGCTGAGAACCGTCAATTTTTAAAGCCCTGGGAACCGGTTCGTGACGAGAGCCATTGCTATCCATCTGGTTGGCAGGCTCGCCTGGGGATGATTAACGAATTCCATAAACAAGGAACCGCTTTTTATTTCGCATTACTCGATCCAGAAGAAAAAGAGATCATCGGCGTCGCGAATTTCTCCAATGTGGTACGCGGTTCTTTCCATGCCTGCTATCTGGGGTATTCCATCGGGCAAAAATGGCAGGGGCAGGGGTTAATGTTCGAAGCGCTGACGGCAGCCATTCGCTATATGCAACGAACGCAACATTTGCACCGCATTATGGCGAATTATATGCCGCACAATAAACGCAGCGGCGATTTACTGGCGCGCCTTGGTTTTGAAAAAGAGGGCTACGCAAAAGCGTATCTGCTGATTGACGGGCAATGGCGTGACCACGTGTTGACGGCGTTGACCACCAAAGACTGGACCCCGGGTCGTTAAGGAGAAAACATGAAGTACCAACTCAGCGCCACGGAAGCGCGCGTTATCGGATGCCTGCTGGAAAAACAGATCACTACCCCTGAACAATATCCATTGTCGGTCAATGCCGTGGTGACCGCCTGTAACCAAAAAACCAACCGTGAACCGGTAATGAACCTCAGCGAGCATGAGGTGCAGGAGATACTGGATACGCTGGTAAAGCGCCACTACCTGCGCACCGTCAGTGGTTTCGGTAACCGTGTCACTAAATATGAGCAGCGTTTCTGCAACTCCGAATTCGGCGATCTGAAACTCTCCCCGGCGGAAGTGGCCATTATTACCACGCTGTTGCTGCGTGGCGCTCAAACGCCGGGTGAACTGCGCGGGCGCGCGGCGCGGATGCATGAATTTAACGATATGGGTGAAGTGGAAAGCGCGCTGGAGAATCTGGCGCAGCGCGAAGATGGCCCGTATGTTGTGCGTTTACCACGCGAGCCTGGCAAACGGGAAAGCCGCTATATGCATCTGTTCAGCGGTGATGTGGAGACGCTGATTAACGTTGTGGAGACAGTAAGCCCGCTGGATAGCGACAACGATCTGGCTTCGCGGGTTGAAGCGCTGGAAAACGACGTTGCCGAACTGAAACAGCGTCTGGCTTCACTACTCGAACATCTGGGGGATTAATCGTGGCGGCATTACGTATAGGGGTTGTGGGATTAGGCGGTATCGCGCAAAAAGCATGGTTACCGGTACTGGGGGCGGCAACTGACTGGACGCTGGCGGCAGCCTGGTCACCCACGCGAGAAAAAGCGCAGCGTGTGTGCGACACCTGGCGTATTCCTTATGTCGGCTCGTTAGGCGAGCTCGCCGCGCAGTGTGACGCGGTTTTTGTTCACACCTCTACCGCCTCGCATTATGCGGTGGTGAGCGAACTCCTCAATGCAGGTGTTCATGTTTGTGTCGACAAACCCCTGGCAGAAAATCTGTCGGATGCGGAAAAGCTCATTGAACTGGCGGCGCGCAAAAAGTTGACACTGATGGTGGGGTTCAACCGCCGTTTTGCTCCGCTGTACCGTCAGTTAAAAAGTCATTTGCCGCAGGCAGCATCACTGCGAATGGATAAACATCGCAGCAACAGCGTTGGTCCGCACGATCTGCGCTTCACCTTACTCGATGATTATCTGCATGTTGTGGATACCGCTCTCTGGCTGGCCGGTGGCAGTGCGTCGCTTGCCAGCGGCACATTGCTGACTAATGACCAGGGTGAAATGATTTATGCCGAGCACCATTTTGCGCAGGGCGCATTGCAAATCACTACCAGTATGCATCGCCGTGCCGGTAGTCAACGCGAATGGGTGCAGGCGGTAACGGACGGCGGACTGTATGACGTTACCGACATGCGTGAATGGCGTGAAGAACAGGGGCAGGGGATTGTGACTCCACCCATACCCGGCTGGCAGAGTACGCTGGAGCAACGAGGCTTCGCCGGATGCGCGCGCCATTTTATCGAATGCGTGCAAAATCAGACGGTTCCGGAAACGGCGGGTGAGCAGGCTATCCTGGCCCAGCGTATCGTTGAAAAACTCTGGCGCGAGGCGATGAGCGAATAACCCTCTGTAACATATGGCGGTAGAAATTCGCGTTATTCCAGGTAGACTAAGCGCTTCGCGATACCAACGCCTGCTTTGTGCAGGCGTTGTGTTTATGGAACCTTAAATGAACTTATTAAAATCGCTGGCGGCCGTCAGCTCAATGACCATGTTTTCTCGCGTGCTGGGTTTTGCGCGCGATGCCATTGTGGCGAGGGTATTTGGTGCAGGGATGGCGACCGATGCCTTCTTTGTCGCCTTTAAACTGCCAAATCTCTTACGACGTATTTTTGCCGAAGGGGCATTTTCTCAGGCCTTTGTCCCCATTCTTGCGGAATATAAAAGTAAACAGGGCGAAGAGGCGACGCGCGTTTTTGTCGCCTATGTATCGGGGCTGTTGACGCTGGCACTGGCGATTGTCACCGTTGCCGGCATGCTGGCGGCGCCCTGGGTGATTCTGGTGACGGCGCCGGGGTTTGCCGACACGGCTGATAAATTTGCATTGACCTCTCAGCTTCTGCAGATAACTTTCCCCTACATTTTGCTGATTTCACTGGCGTCGCTCGCCGGGGCGATCCTCAATACCTGGAACCGTTTCTCCGTCCCGGCATTCGCGCCCACGTTCCTTAATATCAGCATGATCGGTTTTGCTCTGTTCGGTGCGCCGTATTTCCATCCGCCGGTGCTTGCGCTGGCATGGGCGGTGACGGTGGGCGGTATCCTGCAATTGGTTTATCAACTGCCGCATCTGAAAAAAATTGGCATGCTGGTGCTGCCGCGTATCAGTTTCCGCGATGCGGGCGCGATGCGGGTGATGAAACAGATGGGGCCGGCGATCCTTGGCGTATCGGTTAGTCAGATCTCCCTGATTATTAACACTATTTTTGCCTCCTTCCTGGTCTCCGGTTCGGTCTCCTGGATGTATTACGCTGACCGCCTGATGGAGTTTCCATCCGGGGTACTGGGTGTGGCGCTGGGGACGATTTTGCTGCCGTCGCTCTCGCGAAGTTTTGCCAGCGGTAATCATGATGAATATTGCCGCCTGATGGATTGGGGGTTGCGGTTATGCTTTTTGCTGGCGCTGCCCAGCGCGGTGGCGTTAGGCATTCTTGCGAAGCCGCTGACGGTTTCGCTTTTTCAGTATGGTAAGTTTACCCCATTTGACGCCCAGATGACGCAGCGGGCGCTGATCGCCTATTCGGTTGGTTTGATGGGCCTTATTGTGGTGAAAGTATTGGCTCCAGGGTTCTATTCACGACAGGACATCAAAACGCCGGTCAGGATTGCCATTGTCACGCTGGTGATGACGCAATTAATGAACCTGGCATTTATTGGCCCGCTAAAACATGCCGGTCTGTCACTCTCGATTGGCCTTGCGGCCTGTCTGAATGCCAGCCTGCTCTATTGGCAGTTGCGTAAGCAGAATATCTTTACCCCACAGGCCGGCTGGGGCCGTTTCCTGACACGTCTGTTTATTGCGGTGATCGTAATGGCAGCCGCACTGCTGGGCATGCTGTATGTGATGCCTGACTGGGCGCAGGGCAACATGGCGCATCGCCTGGCTCGGCTCATGGTCGTGGTGGCGGTAGGCGTTGTGGCTTACTTCGCGACGCTCGCGGTGCTGGGGTTCAGAGTTAAAGATTTTGCCCGCCGGATAGCGTAAGCGCAAAAGGGAGTCGACCATGACAGTCGACTCCCGCATAAAAGAATGTGAACGCGTTAGCTAAATGGAAATCTTTTTTCCGCCCCTGCTACCCGTAAAGGTCTGACCGTCCGCACCATAAAGCCCTGGCTCCTGGTGAGGTTTCAGTACCTCGAGCGCTTTTCGGTTAAGGGCAATTTGCCCTTCGAGCAACCAGCCGTTGTGTTGGTTCAGATCACGCAGGTGTTGCGTTTTTCGTGTGATTATCTGCCAGCGATCGGCGATATCGTCATTCGCGCTACTTTGCACCTTTTGCGCTTCGCGGCGTTGCTGCTCAAGATAATCCAGTGTGGCAAGCAATGAGCTTTTCTCTTCCGTAATGCGTTGCAACGTGCTGCTATGCACATGGCCCACAGAGAGTTGTTTTTGCTCAGCATCCATCACGTCTTTTAATGCGTTCAGGATAACTGTCATCTGATCAAGAATGTCTGACAGTTGATTCATACATTATTTACTCAAGTAACTCTGCACTTCGTTAATCAGGGCATCGGCGATTTTACCGGTGTCCATCTTTAGCTCACCATTACGGATTGCCGTTTTCAGTTGTTCAACGCGTTCCATATTGACGTCGCTGCTACCCGGCTGCATCAATTTGGATTGGGCATCACTGAGCGTTACGCTCGTGCTGTTGGCGGTTTTCGATTTTTCCAGACGTACTTTCGTTGCCTGGGTGTCGCTGGTTTCACGTGGTTGTACGGTGCTAACCGGCTTTAAAGGCGATGTACGATCAATGCTCATAGTGTGTTGTCCTCATAGAGGTTTTCCGGCGTTTTGGGTCTGCCATCTTCAGTCGTTGCTTATTTATCGGCAGATGCCGCGAATTCTTTAAAAAGATTATAGGTTAATCAGAATATTCCCATCAGCGCCGACAATTCCACTTACAATTTGTCCAGAAGACATGCGTACCCGGGCACTTTGCGACACCGCCGCATTGTTCAGCGCCTGGCCTTCACTATTGACACTAAAGCCTTCGCCATTGGCTACAACCATCACTCGCTGGCCGGCTTTTACTCGCCAGGCCTGGCGCAGCATCGAGAGCTGAACCGGTTGATCGGGTGAGAGATCGCGCAGGCTTACGGCATCTTGTGCCTGAGAAATTTCGAGCATTGTTTTCGGCGGTAACTGATCGAGCCTGCCGCGTTTGAGCTTTACGCTTTCCGGCGTCAGTACACTACCACGGGCAATCGCCTGAGCGGCGACAACATAATTACCCGTCGCCTGGACGTTTACCTGCAAATAGCGCTTTTCGTTACCGCAGTTTGTCAATACGTTGACGTTCCCCCAAAGCTGAGCGTAGCCCGTCAAACTTAAAGCCGGTTGCTCACAGGTGGGATAAAGATTTTTCGGCGTACGTATTGTTACCACCACCTCGTCACTAAAGCCAGCCAGTCGTTGTGCAAAAAACGCGGTGAGCTGCGCCTTTAAGTCTTGCGCCAACACTTGCGGGCTTAAAATCAAAAACAGCAATGCCGCGGCTAAACCGCTTTTCAACGTGTTCATCGCAGACCCCTGCCTGTTGTTTGTTGAAGAGATGACAGGATTCTACCCGTCACGCAAATCTATCAACGCAATAAATAGCGACGCATTTTGCGCTTATTCCGTCGATAAGGCGCGCGTAAGGAGATTTAAGCTGTTGACTAAATAATTGTCATCAGCGGGGAAGCCATGCTCGATAAACTTGATGCTGCGTTACGGTTCCAGCAAGAAGCACTGAATCTGAGCGCGCAGCGCCAGGAAATCCTGGCCGCCAATATTGCGAACGCCGATACCCCGGGGTATCAGGCGCGTGATATGGATTTTTCCAGCGAACTGAAAAAGGTGATGGAACGTGGCCGTGCAGAGAACACAGGCGTCTCGCTGGCGTTAACTTCCAGTCGCCATATTCCGGCCCAAGCCATTTCCACCCCGTCTCCAGACCTGCTTTATCGTATCCCGGATCAGCCATCTGCCGATGGCAACACCGTGGATATGGATCGCGAGCGTACACAGTTTGCGGATAACAGCCTTAAGTATCAGACAGGGCTGACCGTGCTGGGCGGGCAGATTAAAAGCATGATGTCCGTGTTGCAGGGGAATAACTAACCATGGCATTGCTGAATATTTTTGATATCTCCGGCTCCGCGCTTGCCGCGCAGTCCAAACGTCTGAACGTGGCTGCCAGTAACCTGGCGAACGCCGACAGCGTTGCCGGACCGGACGGTCAACCTTATCGCGCTAAGCAAGTCGTTTTCCAGGTGGATGCTGCACCAGGTCAGGCAACGGGTGGCGTAAAAGTGGCTGGCATTGTTGAAAGCCAGGCACCCGACAAGCTGGTTTATGAACCCGGCAACCCGCTGGCGGACGCGAAGGGCTACGTCAAAATGCCTAACGTTGATGTTGTTGGGGAAATGGTGAACAGCATGTCCGCGTCTCGCAGCTATCAGGCGAACGTGGAGGTGCTCAACACCGTTAAAAATATGATGCTCAAAACGCTTACTCTCGGCCAGTAAAAGGAGACATAAATGTCTATCGCCGTAAATGTGAACGACACGTCCAGCAGTAGTGTCAAGTCCACCAGCAGCAGTAGCAGCTCGTCTCAACTGACTACGAGTAGCGCGTCAGACCTACAGAGCAGCTTCCTGACCCTGTTGGTCGCACAGTTAAAAAACCAGGACCCAACCAATCCGCTTCAGAACAACGAACTGACCTCACAGCTTGCGCAGATCAGTACGCTGAACGGGATTGAAAAACTGAACACCACCCTGGGATCTATCTCCGGGCAGATCGATAACAGCCAGGCGCTGCAGGCCAGCAATCTGGTAGGTCACGGTGTAATGATTGAAGGTACGACGATTCTGGCTGGCAGCTCAACCACAACGCCGTTTGGTGTTGAACTGACCCAGGCCGCAGATAAAGCGACCGCGACCATCACCAGCAAAGACGGCACCGTGGTACAGACCGTCAACCTGGGGCCGCTGACCGCTGGCGTCCATACCTTCAGTTGGGATGGAAAGCTTTCGGACGGCACCACCGCCCCAGATGGCTCTTATAAAGTTTCTATCGCCGCCAGTTCAGGCACTACGCAACTGGTTGCTCAGCCGCTGCAATACGCTCTGGTTCAGGGGGTAACGCTGTCGGAATCAGGCAACAAGTTAGATTTAGGTACCTACGGCACCACTACGCTCAACGAAGTCCGGCAGATTATTTAAGCCTTAACACTTATCAGGAGTAAGTCATGGCCTTTTCACAAGCGGTCAGCGGTCTGAATGCTGCGGCCACCAACCTCGATCTTATTGGTAACAACATCGCCAACTCCGCTACGTATGGCTTTAAATCCAGTACTGCGTCCTTCGCTGACATGTTTGCGGGTTCTAAAGTAGGTCTGGGTGTTAAAGTCGCGGGCGTTACCCAGGACTTTAATGACGGTACCACCACCAATACGGGACGCGGCCTGGATGTCGCAATTAGCCAGAATGGCTTCTTCCGCCTCGTTGATACCAACGGTTCTGTTTATTACAGCCGTAATGGCCAGTTCACGCTGGATGAAAACCGCAACCTGGTAAACATGCAGGGTCTGCAAGTAACGGGTTTTCCGGCAAGCGGTACGCCTCCGACCATCCAGTCGGGCGCTAACCCAACGGGGATCAATATCCCAACGACGCTGATGTCGGCACAAATCACCACCACCGCAACGATGCCGGTTAACCTGAACTCGTCTTCTAAGACGCCGACAGTGACCACGTTCGACCCGACTAACGCTGACAGCTACAACTTAAAAGGGCCGATCACCGTTTACGACAGCCAGGGTAACGCCCACGACATGAACGTGTTTTATGTCAAAAGCGCAACAAATAACAATACATGGGATGTCTACACGCAGGATTCCAGCGTAACGGGCTCTACGGCGACCAAAGCGGCGCAGATGGTCTTTAATCAGAACGGTAGTCTGCAAGGTGTATACAACTACACCTTTAATACCACGACCGGTAACTACGATCTGTCCACGACGGCGAATACGAATCCTGCCATTACTGTCACTTCCGGTACGCTTAACGGCGCTACAGCGGCGACATTCTCCCTGAGTTTCCTGAACTCCATGCAGCAGAACACCACTAGCGCCGTCGTGAGCACCTCGCAGAACGGCTACAAGCCGGGTTCTATGGTGAGCTACACCATTAACGATGACGGTACCGTCGTGGGTTCCTACTCCAACGAACAGAAACAGGTGCTGGGTCAGATTGTCCTGGCGAACTTCGCCAACAATGAAGGCCTGAAATCTGAGGGTGATAACGTATGGTCTGCCACTAACAAATCTGGCGTGGCGCTGTTGGGTACGGCAGGTACGGGTAACTTCGGTTCGCTGACCAATGGCGCACTCGAAGCCTCTAACGTGGATCTGAGTAAAGAACTGGTCAATATGATCGTCGCGCAGCGTAACTATCAGTCGAATGCGCAGACCATCAAAACCCAGGATCAGATCCTTAACACGCTGGTTAACCTGCGTTAATCGGCTGACGGGATGGTCTAATGGATCACGCAATATACACAGCGATGGGTGCGGCAAGTCAGACGCTGAACCAGCAGTCTGTCACCGCCAGCAACCTGGCCAACGCTTCAACACCGGGCTTTCGTGCGCAGCTTAGTGCGCTGCGTGCGGTACCGGTAGAAGGGTTATCGCTGCCGACCCGTACACTGGTCGCCGAGACCACACCTGGCGCTGATATGACGCCAGGCGATCTGAACTACACGTCACGCCCACTGGATGTTGCCCTGCAACAGGATGGCTGGCTGGCGGTGCAGAGCGCGGATGGTTCCGAAGGGTATACCCGTAACGGTAACATTCAGGTCACACCGACCGGGCAACTGACCATTCAGGGGCATCCGGTCATGGGTGAGAACGGGCCGATTGCTGTTCCGGAAGGTTCACAGGTCACCATTGCCGCGGACGGGACCATTTCCGCCCTGACCGCCGGTGATCCGCCGAACACGGTCTCCCCGGTTGGCAAACTGAAACTGGTGAAAGCGAACGGCAGTGAAGTGGTGCGTGGCGATGACGGTCTTTTCCGCGTCAGCCAAAGCGCGCAAGCCACACGTGGCCAGACGTTACAGCCGGACCCAAACATCCGCGTCATGTCAGGTGTGCTGGAAGGCAGTAACGTTAAACCTATGGCGGCAATGGCCGATATGATCGCCAGCGCGCGCCGCTTTGAAATGCAAATGAAAGTTATTGGTAACGTTGATGAGAATGCGCAGCGTGCCAACCAGTTACTGTCCATGAGCTAATAAACAGGATTTCCTATGATAGGTTCATTATGGATCGCTAAAACCGGCCTCGACGCCCAGCAAACCAATATGGACGTTATCGCCAACAACCTGGCGAACGTCAGTACCAATGGTTTCAAGCGTCAGCGCGCGGTATTTGAAGATCTGCTTTACCAGACGATTCGTCAGCCTGGTGCGCAATCTTCTGAACAGACTACGCTGCCTTCTGGTCTGCAGATTGGTACCGGTGTTCGCCCGGTGGCCACCGAACGTCTGCACAGCCAGGGTAACCTCTCCCAGACGAACAACAGCAAAGATGTGGCTATCAAAGGCGAGGGCTTCTTCCAGGTCCTGCTGCCGGACGGTACCTCTGCTTATACCCGTGATGGTTCATTCCAGGTTGACCAGAATGGCCAGTTGGTAACGTCGGGCGGCTTCCAGGTTCAGCCTGCCATTACCATTCCGGCTAACACCCTGAGTATCACCATTGGCCGTGACGGTGTGGTCAGCGCCACGCAGCAGGGGGCGACAGCGCCTGTGCAGGTGGGGCAGCTCAACCTGACAACCTTTATGAACGACACCGGTCTGGAAAGTATCGGTGAAAACCTGTACCTCGAAACACAGTCTTCCGGCACGCCGAACACCACCACGCCGGGGCTGAACGGGGCGGGTCTGCTGTATCAGGGGTATGTGGAAACCTCGAACGTAAACGTGGCGGAAGAACTGGTGAACATGATCCAGGTTCAGCGCGCTTATGAAATTAACAGCAAAGCGGTATCGACCACCGATCAGATGCTGCAGAAACTGTCGCAACTCTAAGGCGTTATCCGGTGCGGCGCAGGCTGCACCGGAACCCTGATTTCGAAGATGAATGTAATGCAAAAAAACGCCGCGGGCCGCTACCCCCTGTTAGCTTTACTGGCACTGATGTTGAACGGATGTGCCTGGGTTCCCTCAACACCGCTGGTGCAGGGCGCAACGACCGCTCAACCGATGCCGGGACCCGTTCCGGTCGTCAATGGCTCTATTTACCAGACTGCGCAGCCTATCAACTATGGCTACCAGCCGCTGTTTGAAGACCGTCGCCCGCGTAACGTCGGGGATACATTGACGCTGGTGCTGCAAGAAAACGTGAGCGCCAGTAAGAGTTCATCAGCGAATGCCAGCCGCGATGGCAAAAGCAGTTTCTCAATGGATACCACGCCTCGCTATCTGGAAGGCTTGTTCGGCAATGCGCGTGCAGATCTGACGAGCGAAGGCAGCAACTCGTTTAACGGCAAAGGCGGCGCTAACGCCAGCAATACATTTAGCGGCACGTTGACCGTTACGGTCGACCAGGTACTGATCAACGGCAATTTACACGTGGTGGGTGAAAAACAGATCGCCATCAACCAGGGCACTGAATTTATCCGCTTCTCAGGTGTTGTGAACCCACGCACCATCAGCGGCAGCAATACGGTTCCGTCCACACAGGTGGCGGACGCGCGCATCGAGTACGTCGGCAACGGCTACATTAACGAAGCGCAGAATATGGGCTGGCTGCAGCGTTTCTTCCTCAACTTATCGCCGATGTAACCGGGGTGAATTATGTTTAGATTTCTGGCTGGAATAGCGTTAGTGCTGGTGGCGTTTGTCGCCCAGGCCGACCGCATCCGGGACCTCACCAGTGTACAGGGCGTACGTGAAAACTCCTTAATTGGTTATGGCTTAGTGGTTGGCCTTGACGGAACGGGTGACCAGACCACCCAAACGCCATTCACTACTCAGAGCCTGAATAACATGTTGTCGCAGATGGGGATCACCGTCCCGGCTGGCACCAACATGCAGCTCAAAAACGTTGCGGCGGTCATGGTTACCGCCCAGCTTCCGGCGTTTGGCCGCCAGGGGCAGACCATCGACGTGGTGGTCTCCTCTATGGGTAACGCCAAAAGCCTGCGTGGCGGTACGCTGCTGATGACCCCACTGAAAGGGGTGGATAGTCAGGTCTATGCCCTGGCGCAGGGGAATATCCTGGTCGGTGGCGCAGGCGCATCCGCCGGTGGCAGCAGCGTGGCGGTTAACCAGCTTAACGGTGGACGTATCACTGGCGGTGCCGTGATTGAACGCGAGTTGCCTTCCCAGTTTGGCAATGGCAACACCATCAACCTGCAATTGAACCAGGATGACTTCACGATGGCGCAGCAGATTGCTGACACCATCAACCGTCGTGGCATGGGTGGCGCAACCGCGCTGGATGCCCGTACGGTTCAGGTCCGCGTGCCGCAAGGCGGCAGTTCGCAGGTGCGCATGTTGGCGGATATCCAGAACCTGGAAGTAGGTGTCGCGCCGCAGGACGCTAAAATTGTTATCAACTCCCGTACAGGTTCTGTTGTCATGAACCGCGAAGTCACGCTGGATAACTGCGCTGTGGCACAGGGGAACCTCTCGGTCACGGTCAACCAGTCTGCCAATGTCAGCCAGCCGAACACGCCGTTTGGCGGTGGTCAGACAGTGGTCACGCCGCAGACACAGATTGACCTGCGTCAGAGTGGCGGCTCCCTGCAGAGTATTCGTTCCAGCGCCAATCTGAATAGCGTGGTACGTGCACTGAACGCGCTGGGCGCAACACCTATTGATCTGATGTCCATTTTGCAATCAATGCAGAGCGCGGGTTGCCTGCGGGCTAAGCTGGAGATCATCTAATGCTGACTGACAGCCGCTTGATGGCGAGCGCGGCATGGGACGCGCAATCGCTTAACGAACTGAAAACCAAAGCCGGGCAGGATCCGCAGACTAACCTGCGGCCTGTGGCGCGTCAGGTAGAGGGGATGTTCGTGCAAATGATGCTGAAAAGCATGCGCGAAGCCCTGCCAAAAGACGGTATTTTCAGCAGCGATTCCACGCGGATGTACACCAGCTTATATGACCAGCAAATTGCCCAGCAGATGACGGCAGGCAAGGGGCTGGGACTGGCCGATATGATGGTCCAACAGATGTCCGGCGGGCAGGCGCCGGTTGCTGCGGGTGACCAGATGCAGCAGGTGCCGATGAAATTCGATCCCGAAACCATCAACACTTATCAAAGCCAGGCTATTACGCAAATGGTGCGTAAGGCACTGCCGAAAGCGCCGGAAAATAGTGACGAGCCGCTGAGCGGTGACAGTAAAGACTTCCTGGCTCAACTTTCCCTGCCTGCTCGTCTTGCCAGTGAGCAAAGCGGGGTTCCTCACCATCTGATTCTGGCGCAGGCCGCGCTGGAATCGGGTTGGGGCCAGCGACAAATCACCCGTGAAAACGGTGCGCCGAGCTTTAACATTTTCGGCGTGAAGGCGACGCCTGGTTGGAAAGGGCCGACCACCGAAATCACCACCACTGAATATGAAAATGGCGAAGCCAAAAAGGTCAAAGCCAGGTTCCGTGTCTATAGCTCGTATCTGGAAGCGCTCTCTGATTATGTCAGCATGCTAAGTCGCAATCCGCGGTATGCGGCGGTGACGACAGCGGCAACGCCGGAACAAGGCGCACAGGCGTTGCAGAACGCGGGTTATGCCACCGATCCGAAATATGCGCAGAAACTGACAAGTATGATCCAGCAGCTTAAGTCGATGGGCGAGAAGGTCAGCAAGGCCTACAGCAATGATATTGAAAATCTGTTCTGAAACGACTCAAGTTCAGCTCAGGGTTGCCGATAATCGTTAGCAGGACTTATGTCTCAAAGTTTATAAGGAACCTCAATGGCCAACTTGATTAATACCGCGATGAGTGGGCTCAGTGCAGCCCAGGCGGCGCTTAATACCACCAGTAATAACATTTCAAGTTATAACGTGACGGGCTATACCCGCCAGACAACAGTCCTGACTGCGGCGAATAGCACCCTGGGTGCTGGTGGGTGGATTGGCAACGGTGCGTTTGTCTCAGGTGTGCAACGTGAATATGATTCGTTTATTACGAACCAGCTACGCGCAGCGAATACTCAGAGTAGCAGCCTGACGACCCGTTATAACCAAATGTCAAAAATTGACAACATGCTGTCGGGTTCAACCAATACGCTGGCCACTGCGCTGCAAGGTTTCTTCTCCAGCGTTCAGACTCTGGTCAGTAACGCCGAGGATTCATCATCCCGCCAGAGTGTACTGGGTAAAGCCGATGGTCTGGTTAACCAGTTTAAAGTGGCTGACCAGTACCTGCGCGATCAGGATAAACAGGTTAACACCTCTATCTCCTCAAGCGTTGATCAGATTAATAACTACACCAAGCAAATCGCTAATCTGAACGACCAAATTTCACGTCTGACGGCAGTAGGTGGCGGTGCATCGCCGAACGACTTGCTGGATCAGCGCGACCAACTGGTAAGTGAGCTAAACGGCATTGTGGGCGTTGAAGTCAGCGTCCAGGACAACAGCACGTTTAACATCACAATGGCGAATGGCTATACGCTGGTTCAGGGTAGTACTTCCCGCCAGTTGGCCGCGGTGGCATCCAGTGATGATCCTGCCCGTACGACGGTTGCTTATGTTGACCCGACCGCAGGGAACATTGAAATTCCGGAAAAACTGCTGACAACCGGTTCACTGGGTGGCGTGTTGACCTTCCGCTCTCAGGATCTGGACAAAACGCGCAATACGCTGGGCCAGTTGGCTTATGTTTTCGCAGATAAGTTCAATGCACAGCATAAACAAGGCTATGACACCGATGGTGATCCGGGTACCGACTTCTTCACGATTGGCACGCCGTCCACTCTGAGCAATGCGAAAAACACCGGTACTGGTGTCCTGTCAACAATCATTAGTGACAGCACCAAAGTGCAGGCGACGGATTACAAGCTGCTTAAAACCGATACTGGCTGGAATGTGACCCGACTGGCAGATAATACGGCGTTTGCCGTTACTCCGGATGCCAGCGGCAACCTCAGTTTTGACGGTCTGACCGTCAGTGTTTCCGGTACAGCGAACAAAAACGACAGTTTCACGGTGAAACCGGTCGTGAACGCCATTACCAATATGAGTGTGGCCATCACCGATGAGTCGAAAATTGCCATGGCGTCCAGCGCGACATCCGGTAAGAGCGACAACATCAATGGTCAGGCGCTGTTAAATCTGCAAAACAGCAAAGTCATCGGCAATACAAAAAGTTTTAACGATGCCTACGCGTCAATGATCAGCTATGTCGGTACAACGACCTCTACGCTGAAAACCAGCAGTACGACGCAGGCGAATGTTGTTACGCAGCTTTCTGACCAGCAACAATCGATTTCTGGCGTCAACCTCGACGAAGAGTACGGTAACCTGCAGCGTTACCAGCAATATTATCTCGCAAACGCGCAGGTGTTGCAGACGGCAAACACGCTGTTCGATGCGATACTGAACGTACGCTAAGTAAGGGGTAAGAGATGCGTATTAGTACTCAGATGATGTATGACCAAAACATGCGTGGCATTACCAATTCACAGACTAAGTGGATGGATTATGGCTTGCAAATGTCGACAGGCCAGCGAGTGAACAAACCTTCTGACGATCCGATTGCCGCCTCCCAGGCTGTAGTGGTTTCTCAGGCGCAGCAGCAGAACGAACAGTATAAAACCGCGCGTACTTTCGCTACTCAGAAAGTATCGCTGGAAGAAAGCGTGCTGTCACAGGTGACCACTGCTGTAACTGCGGCACATACCTCACTGGTTGCGGCTGCGAACGGTACACTGAGTGACGATGACCGTGCGTCTATGGCGACAGAGCTACAAGGTGTTCGCGATCAATTGCTTAACCTGGCAAACAGCACTGATGGTAATGGTCGCTATATTTTTGGTGGCTATAAAACCGACACTCCACCGTTTAATGCCGCAGGCGCTTACAACGGCGGCAATGTTGCGATCAGTCAGCAGGTGGATGCGTCCCGTAGCATGGTAATTGCCCATACGGGTAACCAGGTCTTCAATAGCATTACCAGCAATGCGATCCCGGAACCTGGTGGTGGTACTTCGCAAACCAACGTGTTCAGTATGTTAGATGACGCGATTGCGGCGCTGAAAGTCCCGGTTTCAGGTAACGAGGCAGCTCAGGCTGTTTCTCAGGCAGCCCTGGATAAAGCCAACCGTGGCCTGACCAACTCGCTGAATAACGTATCGACCGTTCGTGCACAGTTGGGTACGCAGTTACAAGAGCTGACCAATCTCGATGAGTTGGGTGATGACCGTTCGCTTTCACTGAAAACACAAATGAGCGATCTCGTTGATGTAGACTGGAACTCGGTCATCTCGTCTTACACCATGCAGCAGACGGCATTGCAGGCATCCTATAAAACATTTAGCGACATGCAAGGCATGTCGCTGTTCCAGCTCAATAAGTAATCTTCGCTTTAGAACATGTCTGGAAACTGGAACATGTTCTGTGTGCCTGCACCGGTATCCGGTGCGGGCCTTTTTTTAGCCGATCTTGCGCGATTGTGCAGTAACACGACGGTTATCCACTAAACGGATCACCAGGGCGACTGCGCCAGTCAACGTTGCCAGCGCCACCACGCCAGGCCATGCGGCGATAGTGTAGACCTTACTACCGAGCGCTGAACCCAGCGCCATCCCAATGAATACGACAGTAAAGAGAAGGGCGTTCAGACGGCCACGCGCCTTTGGCTCCAGGCCATACACCAGATTCTGGTGCGCCACGAGACTGGACTGTAAGCCAAGATCAAAACCAACAGCCGACAGGGCTATCAGTGCCAGTTGTCCATGCGGTGGCAATGCCGGCAGTGCGAACATCAGCGCAAAGGATATTGTGACCAGCCCGGCACCCAGTTGAGTCACTTTTTCAGCACCGACTTTATCTGCCAGCCCCCCGGCTAAGGGGGCCGCCAGTGCGCCTGCTGCGCCTGCAATACCAAACATACCTGCGACGGCGCTTCCGAGCTGATAGTTATCCAGCAACATTACTGCAAGGGTTGACCAGAAAGCGCTAAACGCGATGGATAAAAAGCCCTGCGCAAACGCAGCACGGCGTAGGGCAGGGTAACGCTGCCAAAGATGCGCCATCGTTTTCATCAGCGCGGGATAACCGAGCGTTGAATGCGCGGCGAATCGCGGCAACACAAACCACATCAGAACGGCGATAAATGCAATGCTGGCAGCAGCAAGCTGGAACATAATGCGCCAGCCAAACGCTGCGCCGACAACGCCGCTCACGGTACGAGAAAGTAAAATACCCAACAGTAACCCCGTCATCACTGTACCGACGGTTTTTCCTTGCTTACCTTCGGGTGCAAGAATGGCGGCGGCGGGAACAATATCCTGCGCCATGGTGGCCGCCATCCCGATCAACAGACTGATAAGTAATAACCCCGGTAAATGTGCCATCAGGCTACAGGCCAGCAGCAGTAAAGCCAGTGCCACGCTTTTCGCAAGAATAAGATGACGACGATCGTAGCGGTCGCCCAGCGGCAATAAAAAGAGGATGCCCAGTGCGTAGCCTGCCTGCGTCAGCGTCGGAACCAGACCCATTCCGTTAACGGTCAAATGCAGATCGCTGCCCATCAGCGGTAATAAGGGTTGTGCATAATAAATCGCGGCGACGCTAAAACCCGCCCCCAGCGCCAGCGCAAAGATAGTCCACTGCGCCGGATTTAACGATTGAGAACGACGGTTCATAACTTTTCCTCAAACATATTCATAGTTGGTGTGAATGTATTTTTGTCGATTACAACGTGACGCGGTAGCCAGCAGAGTGGTAAAACGGTTATACGTGAAACGTATAGAGGAAATTTGAATGCAGCGTGCAGAACGTATAGACCGCGTTGATCTGATGCGCACGCTGGTGCGCATTGTAGAGGCGGGGTCGCTATCGGCCGCAGCGCGCCAGCTCAATACGACGCAGGCCACGGTGAGTCGTCGTCTGCAGTCGCTGGAAACCATGCTCGGAGTCAAACTGGTTCTTCGTACCACCCATGCGATGAAGCTCACCGACGATGGCGAGCGCTGCTATCAACATGCGAGACGTGTCATTGATACCTGGCTTGCGCTTGAAGATGAACTGAGCCAGACAGAAGATGAGCCCGTCGGGATGCTTCGTGTGCGAGCGCCTCATGCTTTTGGTCAGGAACAGCTCCTGGCCCCGCTGACGCGTTTTCTGGAACGCTACCCGCAGCTTTCGGTGCAATGGATGCTTAACGATAAAACAGTCAATTTTCTCAGCGAGAATCTTGATTGTGCGATTCGGGTTGGGGCCGAAGTGGACCCGGCGACGGTTTCCGTCCTGCTTGCCGAAGTTCCTCGTTCCATTGTCGCATCGCCGACGCTGCTGGCCCGTTTTGCGGAAATTCGCACGCCTCAGGATCTGGCGGCGCTGCCGTGGATTGCGTTAAGCACCTTTTATCAGCATAACGTTGCCGTCACCAACGTGCTTAGCGGGGTAACAGAGCAAATAACTATTGCACCCAGGCTCTATACCGACAGTTTGTATGTGGCACGCAATACCGCGCTGTCAGGGCTGGGTGTGGCCGTTGTCTCAAGCTGGACGGTGGAAGAGGATATCGGCAACGGCAGACTGGTGGCTTTGCTGCCTGAGTGGCAGATCCCACCGTTGCCTGTGCATCTGGTGTACCCCTGGGCGCGTTATTATCCGGCACGTTTGCGGATGTTTCTCCAGTTGATGCGCGAGGTCATGCCGGGCCTGAGTGGAATGCGACAGCCTGCGCTGAAAGCATAAAAAAAGCCGACCCGGAGGTCGGCTTTTTATCAGCAGAGTGCTTATTCCGCTGCGTTCGGTCGTGTAGCTGGCGCCGTTGCGGTATGCGTGGCGCTGTGACCGCCTGCAGAACCTTTGCCGTCAAAGTTGAACTGTGGACGGACCCAGTCACTGTGACGTGGCGCTTCCGGCACATAGGCAGGTGCAGGCGCTTTGGTCATCGGCGCAGTGGCATGATGGACCTCGCTGGCTGCCACAGGAGCTACGCGCTCAATCGCTGCAGCAACCGGTGCTACAGGTTCAACAACCGGGGCTACCGGAGTAGCTTCTGGCTGTTTTTCCTCGACAGCAACAGGCGCTTGCGGTTGCTCTGCAACAACAGGTGCTGTTTCTTCAACAACCGGTGCTGTTTCTTCAACAACCGGTGTAACAACCGCAGGTTCAGCGGTTTTCGCCACCTCTTCCGCGACCGGACGGTCTTCCTCTGCGATCAGTTCCGGCTGTGCTTCAACCGGGGCTTCGATCACTTCCGGATGAGTGGTTTCGACCACAACAGGCTCTGGCTCGATAACCGGTGCCTGCGGTGCGACTTCAACCACTTCCTCAGCCGGTGCCTGTACATCAGCTACGACGGACTGCTGCTCTTGCTGAGCGGTGGCCACAACTTGTTCGACTTCGGCAATGGCAGGTGCGACATCGGTAGCGGTGACACTGTTTTGCTGCTCAACAACCGGTGCTTCTTGCACCTCGTCCTGAGGACGCGTAACCGGATAGCGAACCCACACTTTACCGGACGCCATTTCCGGAGAAGCACAGGCAATCTCCAGCGGCATTGCGGACTGTGCCGGGTAACGCTCATCACGGTAGCGACGGCGACGCTGACCACTGACGCGCAGATGACGCGGCGAACGGCGAGAACGACGCGGCATACCTGCGGTATCACGGTTTTCTGCAGTTTCTTCTTGCTCAGCAACGTTCTCAACAACGGCCGGCAGATCCACTTTCGCCAGCTCTGTACGTTGTACAGGGGCTTCTGTGGCACCCGGCTCTACGGCAACAGCCTCTTCACTTGTGCTTGCCGGAGCATCACCGAAACGGACTTTCTGGTTCAACTGACGCTGTTTACGGCGCGGCATCACCTGAACGCGCTCTTCCTGTTCGGCTTCCTGCTCAGGTTGTTCTTCACGGTTCAGTGCTTTCACATCCTGCTGCGCCTGGCGTTTTTCGTCGTTATTACGACGACGATTGCGCTCGCGGCGGGAAGGCTGCTGCTCATCACGCTGTTTCGTTTTTTCCGTCTCTTCCGCAGCTACGGGTACTGGCTGGCGGGCTTCACGCGCTTCGGCATTCTGCTGTGGTTTCTCACGGCGATTACGGCGATTGTCATCGCGGTTCTCACGCCCTTCATTACCATCTGCACGCGGCTCACGACGTTCATTGCGGTCACGACGGTTACCCTGGCGCGATTTGCGGCGATCTTGCTGGCGCTCCTGCTTCTCTTCTTTCTTCTCTTCCTGAACTTCGGCTGGTGCGGCAGTTTCACTCCCGGCAAACAGGTTTTTCAGGGCGGAGACAAGACGGCTAAGAAGACCCGGAGCAGCAGGTGCGGCTACTGAAGGCTCGCTGCTGACAGCCGGTTGCGCCTTCGCTACAGGGGCTTCAGGTGCCGTTGGCGCAGGCGGAACTTCCGGCATGACGAAGGCAGCCAGCGCAGGCTGCTCAGGACGTTTACGCTCGGCAGATTCCTCGTCTGACGGCATAGCCATCTCTTCTTCATGCAGCTTCGGCAGCATGTAGCTGAGGGTGGTTGTCTCTTCGCCTTTACGCACGCGCAGTACGGAATAGTGCGGCGTTTCCATCTGATCGTTCGGTACGATTACGCAACGCACGCCACCCTGACGGGTTTCAATAGCGCTGACTGCGGCGCGTTTTTCGTTCAACAGATAGGAGGCGATCGGCACCGGAACGATGGCATGCACTTCCTGGGTATTTTCTTTCAGCGCTTCTTCTTCGATGAGGCGCAGAATAGAAAGTGACAGGGATTCGTTGTCACGGATAGTCCCGGTTCCGCTACAACGCGGGCACACATGGTGGCTGGACTCGCCGAGTGACGGGCTCAGGCGCTGACGGGACATCTCCAGCAGGCCGAAGCGAGAAATATGGCTGATTTGAATACGCGCACGGTCCTGACGAACGGCTTCGCGCAGGCGGTTTTCTACCGCGCGCTGATGGCGCACCGGCGTCATATCGATAAAGTCGATAACGATCAGACCGCCGAGGTCACGCAGACGCAACTGACGTGCAATTTCGTCTGCCGCTTCCAGGTTAGTGTTAAAGGCGGTCTCTTCGATATCACCGCCACGGGTCGCACGCGCGGAGTTGATATCGATGGCGGTCAACGCTTCGGTGCTATCGATAACGATAGAGCCGCCGGACGGCAGACGTACTTCACGCTGGAAGGCGGATTCAATCTGCGATTCGATTTGGTAGTGGCTAAACAGCGGGATTTCACCGGTGTAGAGCTTAATTTTGCTGCTGAAATCCGGACGGCCCAGCGCGGAGATATGCTGGCGAGCCAGCTCAAGCACTTTCGGGTTATCGATAAGGATTTCGCCGATGTCCTGACGCAGATAATCACGGAAAGCACGAACGATAACGTTACTTTCCTGGTGAATCAGGAACGGAGCAGGGCGGTTTTCAGCGGCCTTCTGAATAGCTTCCCAGTGTTTCAGACGGAAGCTCAGATCCCACTGCAGAGCATCAGCAGATTTACCCACACCGGCGGTGCGGACGATCAGACCCATGCCATCGGGCAATTCGAGGCTGGCCAGCGCTTCTTTCAGTTCGGTACGGTCATCGCCTTCAATACGACGAGAAATGCCACCCGCGCGCGGGTTGTTTGGCATCAGTACCAGATAGCTGCCTGCCAGGCTAATAAAGGTAGTCAGCGCAGCGCCTTTGTTGCCGCGTTCTTCTTTATCAATCTGGACGATAACTTCCTGACCTTCGCGCAACACATCTTTGATGTTCGGACGGCCATGAGAGTTGTAATTGGCAGGGAAATATTCGCGGGCAATTTCTTTGAGGGGAAGGAAACCGTGACGCTCAGCGCCGTAATCAACAAAGGCAGCTTCCAGGCTCGGTTCAATTCGGGTGATTTTACCTTTGTAGATGTTCGCTTTTTTCTGCTCGTGTCCAGGACTTTCAATATCCAGATCGTACAGACGCTGCCCATCAACAAGGGCGACACGCAACTCTTCTTGCTGAGTTGCGTTGATTAACATTCTTTTCATCGTAACTTACTCATTATTCTTACATTGACGACTAAGCTGCGGGCATGATGACGCCTTTCCGGGGGAGAACCGATGGCCTCGTGTCTGTTCACGTCGCCAACCTCACGGTTGTCGTTCGCTTAAGAGGCGCAGTGTGTCGGTTGCCTGTATTTCCTGTGGAAAACACAGCGCAATTATCAGGGGAACAGCCTGGGAAAAACTCTCCAGAGAAGATTCCATCTACCGGTAAGGACTGCAACCCGCAGCCCGCTAACTGCCTGAAAGTCCAATACGTCTTACGCCATTGCTGCGTGTATGGTCGGACAGGCAAAACTGGTCATTCCGCACAATTGCTTGTTATAACAAGATCCAACGCGGAAAACTGCAACATTATTCCTTGCGAACCCTGTTATAGCAAGCTGACTTTTACCTTTTATCACCCGGTTACTCACAGTTTTTTCACTTTTGCCTGGTGATTGGTTTAATAACCGCCAAAACGTCTGTGTCGAACGAAGCAGGCCAGGATCAAAAGTAAATATAAGCATATAAAAATGAGTGGCGCTATTCATCGACGCTATTTAGAATCGCCTCCCATGAAAACTGAGACTCCTTCCGTAAAAATTGTTGCTATCGCCGATGACGAAGCGGGGCAACGCATCGATAACTTTTTACGCACCCAACTGAAAGGTGTGCCAAAAAGTATGATTTACCGCATCTTGCGTAAAGGCGAAGTCCGCGTGAATAAAAAACGCGTGAAGCCGGAATATAAGCTGGAAGCGGGCGATGAAGTGCGTATTCCACCTGTCCGCGTTGCGGAACGGGAAGAGGAAGCGGTTTCGCCGCACCTGCAAAAAGTTGCCGCGCTGAGCGACGTCATTCTTTATGAAGATGAACATATCCTGGTGCTGAATAAACCCTCTGGCACTGCGGTACACGGCGGTAGCGGGTTAAGTTTTGGCGTCATTGAAGGCCTGCGTGCATTACGTCCGCAAGCGCCTTTTCTGGAACTGGTGCACCGTCTGGATCGTGACACCTCCGGTGTGCTGCTGGTCGCCAAAAAACGTTCCGCGCTGCGTTCCCTGCATGAGCAGTTGCGTGATAAAGGCATGCAGAAAGATTATCTGGCGCTGGTGCGCGGGCAGTGGCAGTCCCACGTCAAAGTGGTGCAGGCGCCGCTGTTGAAAAATATTCTCCAAAGCGGTGAGCGTATTGTGCGCGTGAACCAGGAAGGAAAGCCGTCAGAAACCCGCTTTAAAGTCGAAGAACGTTATGAGGCCGCGACACTAGTGCGGTGTAGCCCGGTAACGGGTCGTACGCATCAAATTCGCGTCCATACCCAATATGCGGGTCATCCGATTGCCTTTGACGATCGATATGGTGATCGTGAGTTTGATAAACAACTGGCAGGCACCGGGTTAACACGGCTGTTTCTGCATGCCGCGGCGTTGAAGTTTACCCACCCCAATACCGGCGAAACTATTCGTATAGAAGCGCCGCTGGACGATCAACTCAAGCGCTGTCTGCAAGTGCTACGCAACAAGAAAGCATAAGTAAGGGCGGTCATGGTGACCGCCTTTATTCTATCTGATGGTTGTTACCATCCGACTTTCCTTACATAACCTCAGCCATGAGCAGATTGGTTAGCGCGATAGCGGGTTACAGCCTTCCCGGCGCAGCATCTGGCACAGTGCAATCAGCGGCAGGCCAACCAGCGTATTCGGATCGCGACCTTCCAGGCGGTCAAAAAGCGCAATCCCAAGACCTTCACTCTTAAAGCTTCCCGCACAGTGCAGAGGGTTTTCTTTACGCACGTAGTCTTCTATTTCCTGGGCACTCAGGTGGCGAAAATGCACATCGAAAGGTTCGCACTCGGTTTGTAAATGACCCGTTGCGGAATTAAACAGCGCCAGCCCGGTATAAAATGTCACAATATTTCCGCTGGCCCGGGTTAATTGCTGACGTGCATTTTCTTCGGTCAGCGGCTTGCCGGTAATTTCACCTTCCAGCATGCACACTTGATCAGATCCGATAATCAAATGGTGGGGAAAGCGTTGGGCCAGCGATTGCGCTTTCTCTTGCGCCAGTCGCAGCACGAGGTGGCGGGGGGACTCGCCGGGTTGTGGGGTTTCGTCGGTCAGTGGCGCGGCACATTCAAACGCCAGCCCGAGCTTCTCTAATAACGCACGACGCCAGGGCGATGTCGATGCAAGAACAATATCTGACATATTTTTTTCACCAAATATGGCTTAACCATGACAGGCATTTTAAACTGTAGGCCGCAATGTGTGCGAATTATTGGCAAAAGGCAACCTCAGGCTGCCTTTTTCTTTGACTCTATGACGTTACAAAGTTAATATGCGCGCCCTATGCAAAAGGTAAAATTACCCCTGACTCTCGATCCGGTTCGCACGGCTCAGAAACGCCTTGATTATGAGGGCATCTATCTGCCCAATCAGGTTGAGCGTGTCGCCGAATCTGTAGTCAGTGTGGACAGTGATGTGGAATGCTCCATTTCGTTCGCCATCGACAACCAACGCCTCGCGGTTATAACCGGTGATGCGAAAGTGACGGTGTCCCTCGAATGCCAGCGTTGCGGCAAGCCGTTTACCCATCAGGTTCACACAACATATTGTTTTAGTCCTGTCCGTTCCGACGAACAGGCTGAAGCACTGCCGGAAGCGTATGAACCGATTGAGGTTAACGACTTCGGTGAAATCGATCTGCTGGCGATGGTTGAAGATGAAATCATCCTCTCCTTGCCCGTAGTTCCGGTGCATGATTCTGAACACTGTGAAGTGTCCGAGGCGGACATGGTCTTTGGTGAATTGCCTGATGAAGCGCAAAAGCCAAACCCATTTGCCGTATTAGCCAGCTTAAAGCGTAAGTAATAGGTTTTCCCCGCTCAAACGGGGGTAAATCGTAATTAAGGAGTAAGGTCCATGGCCGTACAACAGAATAAACCAACCCGTTCCAAACGTGGCATGCGTCGTTCTCATGACGCGCTGACCGCAGTCACCAGCCTGTCTGTAGACAAAACCTCTGGTGAAACCCACCTGCGTCACCACGTTACCGCCGACGGTTTCTACCGCGGTCGCAAGGTAATCACTAAGTAATCACGCGCAAGCGTGATCAAACTTAGTGAGGATTTCCCCGTGAAAACGGGGATTTACCGATACCTTGACTCGTCTAACCCTGGCGTTAGATGTCATGGGGGGCGATTTTGGCCCTTCCGTGACAGTGCCTGCAGCTTTGCAGGCACTGAACTCTAATTCGCATCTTAATCTTCTTTTAGTCGGCGATCCCGACGCTATCACACCATTGCTCGCCAAAGCTGATTTCGAGCAACGCTCGCGCTTGCTTGTTATTCCCGCACAGTCAGTTATTGCCAGCGATGCGCGCCCCTCGCAAGCTGTCCGCAACAGTCGCGGCAGTTCAATGCGTATGGCGCTGGAGCTTGTAAAAGAAGGTCGTGCCGAGGCCTGCGTCAGTGCTGGTAATACCGGCGCGCTGATGGGGCTGGCTAAAATGTTGCTCAAACCCATTGAGGGCATTGAGCGTCCCGCGCTGGTGACTGTTTTACCGCACCAGCAGAAAGGGAAAACGGTGGTGCTCGATTTAGGCGCCAACGTCGACTGCGATGGCAAGATGCTGGCGCAGTTTGCAGTAATGGGTGCGGTGATGGCAGAAGAAGTTTTGGAGATCGCTAACCCCCGCGTGGCGCTTCTGAACATTGGTGAAGAAGAGACCAAAGGCCATGACAACATTCGCGATGCTGCAGCGATTTTAAAAGCGGTTCCGACGATTAACTATATTGGTTATCTGGAAGCGAACGAATTACTCACCGGTAAAACGGATGTACTGGTTTGTGACGGTTTTACGGGAAACGTCACATTAAAAACGATGGAAGGTGTTGTCAGAGTGTTTCTTTCGCTGCTGAAATCTCAGGGTGAAGGGAAAAAACGGTCGTGGTGGCTGATTTTATTAAAGCGTTGGTTACAAAAAAGCCTGAGCAGGCGATTCAGTCACCTCAACCCCGACCAGTATAATGGCGCCTGTCTGTTAGGATTGCGCGGCACGGTGATTAAGAGTCATGGTGCTGCCAATCAGCGAGCATTTACCGTCGCGATTGAACAGGCAGTGCAGGCGGTGCAGCGGCAAGTTCCCCGGCGAATTGCCGCTCGCCTGGAATCTGTGTTACCGGAAAAAGACTGAGCGTACATGTATACGAAGATTATTGGTACCGGCAGCTATCTGCCTGAACAAGTGCGAACTAACGCCGACCTGGAAAAAATGGTGGATACGTCTGACGAGTGGATTGTCACCCGCACAGGTATTCGTGAACGCCGTATTGCTGCGCCAGATGAAACCGTCTCCACCATGGGGTTTGAAGCTGCAAAGCGCGCTCTGGAGATGGCAGATATCAGTGCGGATGAGATTGGTCTGATTATTGTCGCTACCACCTCCGCAACGCATGCATTCCCTAGCGCCGCATGTCAGGTGCAGAACATGTTAGGCGTGAAAGGCTGCCCGGCATTTGATGTTGCTGCTGCCTGCGCGGGTTTCACCTATGCGCTTAGCATCGCCGATCAATATGTAAAATCGGGCGCGGTGAAAAATGCGCTGGTGATCGGTTCTGACGTTTTGGCGCGTACCTGCGACCCTGAAGATCGTGGCACCATTATTATTTTTGGCGATGGCGCGGGCGCAGTTGTGCTCGGCGCATCCGAAGAGCCGGGTATCATCTCTACGCATCTGCATGCTGACGGTAGCTACGGCGAACTGTTAACGCTGCCGAATGCCGATCGTGTGCATCCAGAGAGTCCTATTTTCCTGACAATGGCAGGAAACGAAGTCTTTAAAGTGGCGGTGACTGAGCTTTCTCGCATCGTCGACGAAACCCTCGAAGCGAATAATTTGCAGCGCAGCGAGCTGAACTGGCTGGTGCCGCATCAGGCAAATCTGCGCATTATCAGCGCGACAGCCAAAAAACTGGGCATGTCGCTCGATAACGTGGTGGTGACACTCGATCGTCACGGTAATACTTCTGCGGCGTCTGTCCCTTGTGCGCTGGATGAAGCGGTTCGCGACGGGCGCATTCAGCGCGGCCAATTGATTCTGCTGGAAGCCTTTGGCGGTGGTTTCACCTGGGGCTCTGCGCTGGTTCGTTTCTAGTACTAAGGATAAAAACATGACGCAATTTGCATTTGTGTTCCCGGGACAGGGCTCTCAAACCGTGGGTATGTTAGCTGACATGGCAGCAACTCACCCGGTTGTTGAAGAGACATTCCGTGAAGCCTCTGCGGCACTTGGCTACGATCTGTGGGCACTTGTTCAACAAGGGCCGGCGGAAGAGTTGAATAAAACCTGGCAGACGCAGCCTGCATTGTTGACGGCTTCCGTTGCCTTATGGCGTGTGTGGCAGCAACAGGGCGGTAAAACCCCTGTGTTGATGGCCGGCCACAGCCTGGGCGAGTACTCTGCACTGGTCTGTGCAGGTGTTATCCCGTTTGCAGACGCGGTGCGTCTGGTTGAACTGCGCGGTAAATTCATGCAGGAAGCCGTGCCGGAAGGTACTGGTGCTATGGCGGCAATTATCGGTCTGGATGATGCGTCCATCGCCAAAGCATGTGAAGAGTCCGCGCAAGGGCAGGTTGTTTCTCCGGTAAACTATAATTCTCCGGGCCAGGTTGTTATCGCAGGTCACAAAGATGCGGTTGATCGTGCGGGTGCTGCCTGTAAAGCTGCTGGCGCGAAGCGCGCGCTGCCGCTGCCGGTCAGCGTGCCATCCCACTGTGCGCTGATGAAACCTGCTGCAGAGAAACTGGCGGCGGAATTAGAAAAAATCACGTTCAGCGCTCCGCAGGTTCCGGTTGTAAACAACGTTGATGTGAAATGCGAAACGTCGCCGGAAGCAATTCGTCACGCGCTGGTGCGTCAGCTTTACAGCCCGGTGCAATGGACCAAAAGCGTTGAATTTATGGCATCACAGGGCGTTGAGCACCTGTATGAAGTTGGCCCAGGTAAAGTGCTTACCGGTCTGACAAAACGTATTGTTGATACCCTGACAGCGTCTGCGCTTAATGAGCCAGCCGCGCTGTCAGAGGCACTTGCGCAATAAAAGAGGAAAACCATGAGTTTTGAAGGAAAAGTCGCGCTGGTTACCGGCGCGAGCCGTGGCATTGGCCGCGCAATCGCGGAAGCCCTTGTTGCTCGTGGCGCGAAGGTTATCGGTACTGCAACCAGCGAAAATGGCGCTCAGGCTATTAGTGATTATTTAGGTGCCAACGGTAAAGGTCTGATGTTGAATGTGACCGATCCTGCATCTATTGAATCTGTGCTGGAAAACATTCGTGCCGGGTTTGGCGAAGTTGATATCCTGGTCAATAATGCCGGTATCACTCGCGACAACCTGTTAATGCGCATGAAGGATGACGAGTGGAACGATATTATCGAAACTAACCTGTCATCGGTTTTCCGTCTGTCAAAAGCGGTGATGCGCGCTATGATGAAAAAGCGTCATGGTCGTATCATCACTATCGGTTCTGTGGTTGGTACCATGGGAAATGCTGGTCAGGCAAACTACGCTGCGGCGAAGGCGGGTCTGATTGGTTTCAGTAAATCGCTGGCGCGAGAAGTCGCATCACGCGGGATTACTGTGAACGTTGTTGCTCCGGGCTTTATTGAAACGGACATGACGCGTGCGCTGACCGAAGATCAGCGTGCGGGTATTCTGGCGCAAGTTCCAGCGGGTCGCCTTGGCGGTGCTCAGGAAATCGCCAGCGCGGTTGCATTTTTAGCCTCTGACGAAGCAGGTTACATCACTGGTGAGACCCTGCACGTCAACGGCGGAATGTATATGGTTTAACCACGATTAAAATTATTTGCGTTATTAGGGCGAAAGGCCTCAAAATAGCGTAAAATCGTGGTACGAACTGCCGGGATTTAGTTGCAAATTTTTCAACATTTTATACACTACGAAAACCATCGCGAAAGCGAGTTTTGATAGGAAATTTAAGAGTATGAGCACTATCGAAGAACGCGTTAAGAAAATTATCGGCGAGCAACTGGGCGTTAAGCAGGAAGAAGTTACCAACAATGCTTCCTTCGTTGAAGACCTGGGCGCTGATTCTCTTGACACCGTTGAGCTGGTAATGGCTCTGGAAGAAGAGTTTGATACTGAGATTCCGGACGAAGAAGCTGAGAAAATCACCACCGTTCAGGCTGCCATTGATTACATCAACGGTCACCAGGCGTAAGTGAACATCTCCAGGCGGTCATTCGACCGCCTGAGTTTTATCTTTTATCCCCCTAATCTTAATCTTTTTTCCCTCCCTGGAGGACAACCGTGTCTAAGCGTCGTGTAGTTGTGACCGGACTGGGCATGTTGTCTCCTGTCGGCAATACCGTAGAGTCTACCTGGAAAGCTCTCCTTGCCGGTCAGAGTGGCATCAGCCTGATCGACCATTTCGATACTAGCGCCTACGCAACGAAATTTGCTGGCTTAGTAAAGGACTTTAACTGTGAAGACATCATCTCGCGTAAAGAACAGCGCAAGATGGATGACTTTATTCAATATGGAATTGTCGCTGGCGTTCAGGCCATGCAGGATTCTGGCCTTGAAGTGACGGAAGAGAACGCAACCCGCATCGGTGCCGCTATTGGTTCCGGTATTGGTGGTCTCGGCCTGATTGAGGAAAACCACAGTTCTTTAGTGAATGGTGGCCCGCGTAAAATCAGCCCGTTCTTCGTCCCGTCGACGATTGTTAATATGGTGGCCGGTCACCTGACCATCATGTTTGGCCTCCGCGGCCCAAGTATTTCGATTGCCACAGCCTGTACCTCTGGTGTGCATAATATCGGCCATGCTGCACGTATGATCGCCTATGGCGATGCGGATGCGATGCTTGCCGGTGGCGCAGAAAAAGCGAGTACCCCGCTGGGCGTGGGTGGCTTTGGTGCGGCACGTGCGCTTTCTACACGCAACGATAATCCTCAGGCTGCGAGCCGTCCGTGGGATCAGGACCGTGATGGTTTTGTTCTTGGCGATGGCGCAGGCATTATCATGCTTGAAGAGTATGAGCACGCGAAAAAACGCGGTGCGAAAATTTATGCGGAAATCGTTGGTTTCGGCATGAGTAGCGATGCTTACCACATGACCTCTCCGCCGGAAAACGGTGCGGGTGCTGCTGATGCGATGGTCAACGCCATTCGTGATGCGGGCCTTGCACCTGGCCAAATCGGTTATGTAAACGCCCATGGGACATCGACCCCGGCGGGTGACAAAGCTGAAGCGCAGGCGGTTAAATCCGTGTTTGGTGATGCAGCAAGCCGCATTATGGTTAGCTCTACCAAATCTATGACGGGCCACCTGCTGGGTGCTGCGGGCGCGGTAGAGTCTATCTTCTCTATCCTTGCACTGCGCGACCAGGCTGTTCCGCCGACCATCAACCTGGATAACCCGTCTGAGGGTTGCGATCTGGATTTCGTTCCGCACGAAGCCCGTCAGGTAAATGGTCTGGAGTACACGCTGTGTAACTCCTTCGGCTTTGGTGGTACTAACGGCTCCCTGATCTTCAAAAAGGTCTGAGCGTAGCGCTGTCTATTACCCCAGCCTGTAAAAAGGTCCGCACTGCGGGCCTTTTTTATTCAGTTTTCTCCGCTTGTCCTGCGCAGAGTGTCCTGCCACACTAATCAGCCACGCATAAGGAGCCTCTATGTTGTTGATTAATGGTTGCGAGCAGACATTTCTTGCCGCAAATGACAGAGCGACTCAGTTTGGCGACGGCTGTTTCACGACGGCGCGTATCGACAACGGCACTATCAGTCTATTGGCTGAACATCTGCATCGTCTGAAACTCGCCTGTGACAGGCTCTTTATCCCTTTTAACCAGTGGAAAACGCTGGAAGACGAAATGCGTCGTCTCGCCGCGGGAAGGACGAGTGGGGTTCTGAAAGCAATTATCAGCCGGGGCGGTGGTGGACGTGGTTATAGCGGAGCCGGGTGCCAGAGTCCGACACGTATTCTCAGCGTTTCTGCGTATCCGACGCATTACACTCGCTGGCGAGAAGAGGGGGTTACGCTGTCACTCAGCCCGGTACGTCTGGGGCGCAACCCGCATCTTGCTGGCATCAAACATCTCAATCGGCTGGAGCAGGTTCTGATCCGCCGTTATCTTGAGCAATCTCACGGTGACGAGGCGCTGGTTCTTGACAGTGAAGGGTGGGTTACGGAATGCTGTGCCGCGAATATTTTCTGGCGCAAAGGCCGCGATGTCTTTACCCCAAACCTGAGTCAGGCTGGCGTTGATGGCATCATGCGGCAATTTTGTCTGCGCCAACTGGCATCTTCCGACTATCGCGTTGTCGAAATCAATGCGTCGCCAGATGCACTTAACACTGCTGATGAAGTCATCATCTGTAATGCATTAATGCCCGTGATCCCCGTGCGCGCGTGGGAGGGCATAAGCTGGACTTCCCGGGAGTTGTACCAATTTTTAGCCCCTCTTTGTGAGCATCCGATATCGTCATGAAAAAAATGTTGCGCGTTGTACTTCTTCTTCTGCTGGTCCTGGTGATTGCGGCAGGCGCGGGTATATGGAAAGTTCGCCAGTTGGCCGACACTAAGCTCCTCATTAAAGAGGAGACTATTTTTACACTGGAAGCAGGAACCGGGCGCGTTGCGTTGGGTGAACAGCTTTATAACGAGAAGGTGATTAACCGCCCACGCGTGTTCCAGTGGTTGCTGCGCGTGGAGCCTGATCTTTCGCACTTTAAAGCCGGTACCTATCGGTTTACCCCTACTATGACGGTGCGTGACATGCTCCAGTTGCTGGAAAGCGGCAAAGAGGCGCAGTTCCCACTCCGTCTGGTTGAGGGGATGCGGCTAAGTGATTATCTGCAGCAACTGCGTGACGCACCCTATATCAAGCACACCCTGAAAGATGATGAATACGCGACGGTTGCGAAGGCGCTGGATTTCGAGCATGCGGACTGGGTAGAAGGGTGGTTCTGGCCGGACACCTGGATGTATACCGCAAATACCACGGATATTGCACTGCTCAAGCGTGCGCACCAAAAAATGGTGCGGGCGATTGATCAGGCGTGGGAAGGGCGTACGGAGGGGTTACCCTACCAGGATAAAAACCAGATGGTGACGATGGCGTCTATCATCGAGAAAGAGACGGCGGTGGCCAGCGAGCGCGATAAAGTCGCATCGGTCTTTATTAACCGTTTGCGAATTGGGATGCGACTACAAACGGATCCCACCGTGATTTACGGGATGGGGGAGCGGTATAATGGTAAGTTGTCACGTGCCGATCTGGAAACGCCAACGCCGTACAATACCTATATCATCAGCGGCCTGCCGCCGGGCCCGATTGCCACGCCTGGCGAAGCCTCATTGAAAGCCGCGGCGCACCCGGCAAAAACGCCGTATCTCTATTTTGTCGCTGATGGCAAGGGTGGTCACACATTTAACACTAATCTCGCGAGCCACAATCGGTCAGTGCAGGACTATTTAAAAGTACTTAAGGAAAAAAATGGGCAGTAAATACATCGTCATTGAAGGGCTCGAAGGGGCAGGAAAAACCACCGCGCGTGATGTCGTGGTCGACACGCTACGTCAACTGGGCGTAGAGGAGATGGTTTTCACCCGCGAGCCGGGCGGTACGCAACTGGCAGAAAAACTGCGCAGCCTGGTACTGGACATTCGTTCTGTTGGCGATGAGACGATTACGGTTAAGGCCGAAGTATTAATGTTTTATGCTGCCCGCGTTCAATTGGTGGAGACGGTGATTAAACCGGCACTGGCCAACGGAAGTTGGGTGATTGGCGATCGTCACGACCTCTCTACACAAGCCTATCAGGGCGGTGGACGTGGCGTTGACCAGACCATGCTGGCAACATTGCGCGACGCGGTGTTGGGTGATTTCCGCCCGGACCTGACGCTTTACCTGGACGTGACGCCCGAAGTCGGACTCAAGCGCGCCCGTGCTCGCGGTGAGCTGGACCGCATTGAACAGGAATCTCTGGATTTCTTCAACCGCACACGTGCCCGTTATCTTGAACTGGCGGCGGCAGATGACAGCATTCGAACCATCGATGCCACGCAATTGCTCGAAGACGTGGTGGCGGATATCCGCCAGACTGTCACCGCCTGGGTGCAGGAGCAGGGCGCATGAGATGGTACCCGTGGCTGCGAGCGGATTATGAGCAACTGGTCGCCAGTTATCATGCCGGTCGCGGACATCATGCCTTGCTGGTCCACGCGCTACCGGGAATGGGTGACGATGCGCTGATCTATGCGCTGAGCCGTTATCTGCTTTGCCAGCATCCGGAAAATGCCAAAAGCTGCGGCCATTGCCGGGGCTGCCAGTTAATGCAGGCGGGGACGCATCCGGATTATTACCCGTTAGCACCAGAAAAGAGCAAGACCACGCTCGGGATCGACGCGGTGCGCGAGGTCAGCGAAAAACTGTATGAACACGCCCGTCTTGGTGGCGCTAAAGTGGTCTGGATTCAGGACGCCGCGCTTTTAACAGACGCCGCGGCAAATGCCCTGCTTAAAACGCTGGAAGAGCCGCCGAAAGAGACCTGGTTCTTTATGAGCTGTCGCGAACCGGCGCGCTTACTGGCAACTTTGCGTAGCCGCTGTCGGATGCATCACCTCGCGCCGCCTGCCGAGAACTATGCCTGCGCCTGGCTTGCTCGCGAGCACAGCGCGTCACAAGAGACTATTGTCAGCGCATTACGCCTGTGTGGCGGCGCACCCGGTGCGGCAGAGCAACTGCTGCAGGCGGACAACCTCGCACCGCGTCAGGCGCTGTGTCAGTCCCTTGGGCAGATACTCAATAATGGCGACTGGCTTTCGCTACTGGCGATATTGAACCACGAACAGGTGGCCGAACGCCTGCACTGGCTGGCGACACTGCTGCTCGATGCCCTCAAGGTTCAGCAAGGCGCAACATTGCTGACGAATATGGATGCGATAATGCTGGTGCGCCAGCTTGCCAGCCAGTTTAATGGCGAACGCCTGCAAGCCTGCCTTCACGCGGCGGTTGAATGCCGCGAACAGTTGATGACCGTAGTGGGCGTCAACCGTGAATTGTTATTGACCGACCTTTTATTACGCATTGAGCGTTACCTGCAACCCGGCGCTACGTTGCCCGGACAGCATTTCTAAGAGAGAGATTATGTTTTTAGTCGACTCCCATTGCCATCTTGATGGCCTGGATTATCAGTCGTTACATACGGATGTTAATGACGCGCTAGAAAAAGCCGCGGCCCGCGACGTGAAATTCTTCCTCGCCGTGGCGACGACACTGCCGGGTTACCGCAGTATGCGTGACCTGGTGGGAGAGCGTAGCGATGTGGCTTTTTCCTGCGGCGTACATCCGCTCAATCAGGATGAAGACTATGCGGTGGAAGATTTACGCCGCATGGCCGCAGAAGAAGGCGTTGTGGCAATGGGTGAAACGGGTCTGGACTATTATTACACGCCGGAAACCAAAGCCCGCCAGCAGGCGTCGTTTCGTGATCATATCCGTATTGGTCGTGAGCTGAATAAGCCGGTAATTGTTCACACCCGTGATGCGCGGGCAGATACGCTGGCTATCCTTCGCGAAGAAAAGGTGACGGATTGCGGAGGCGTACTACACTGTTTTACGGAAGACAGGGAAACGGCAGGTCAGTTATTAGATCTGGGCTTCTATATCTCGTTTTCCGGGATCGTCACCTTCCGTAACGCGGAGCAACTGCGTGATGCGGCGCGTTACGTTCCGCTCGATCGTTTGCTGGTGGAGACAGATTCACCTTATCTGGCACCGGTTCCTCATCGCGGTAAAGAAAACCAACCGGCGTATGTCCGGGATGTTGCTGAATACATGGCAGTTTTGAAGGGCGTTTCGGTCGATGAACTGGCGCAACAAACCACAGAAAACTTCGCCAGACTGTTCCATTTCGATCCGGCCCGCCTGCAATCCCTCTGAATTTTCAGCTTATTTTAGTGCTCGTAATTAATAGGTAATGAGAGTAAAGTTCACCGCCACAAAAGAGGCGGTGAACGCTTTTTTTGACACATTCGGTAATGGGTTTTGTAAATCTATGAAAGTTTTGCCTCTGGCGCTAACTGAAACGTGATAGCCGTCAAACAAACTTATGCGGATTTATTTTACTCTGTGTAATAAATAAAGGGCACTTAGATGTCCTGTTCACAGCACGGTTCTCCCCCCGTGCCAATGCGCAAAAGCGTAAAAAAAGCACAAATACTCAGGAGCACTCTCAATTATGTTTAAGAATGCATTTGCTAACCTGCAGAAGGTCGGTAAATCGCTGATGCTGCCGGTATCCGTACTGCCTATCGCAGGTATCCTGCTGGGCGTCGGGTCTGCTAACTTCAGCTGGCTGCCAGAAGTGGTTTCTCACGTAATGGCCGAAGCAGGCGGTTCTGTTTTTGCTAACATGCCGCTGATCTTCGCTATCGGTGTTGCTCTTGGCTTCACCAATAACGATGGCGTATCCGGTCTTGCTGCTGTGGTGGCCTACGGCATCATGGTGAAAACCATGTCCGTGGTTGCGCCTCTGGTACTGCATTTACCTGCAGAAGAAATCGCGGCTAAACACCTGGCAGATACCGGTGTCCTCGGTGGTATCATCGCCGGTGCCATCGCTGCGTATATGTTTAACCGTTTCTACCGTATCAAGCTGCCTGAGTATCTGGGCTTCTTCGCCGGTAAGCGTTTTGTTCCGATTATCTCCGGTCTGGCCGCTATTATCTTCGGTGTTGTGCTGTCCTTCATCTGGCCACCGATTGGTACTGCTATTCAGGAATTCTCTCAATGGGCTGCCTACCAGAACCCGGTTGTTGCGTTCGGTATCTACGGCTTCATCGAGCGCTGCCTGGTACCGTTTGGTCTGCACCATATCTGGAACGTTCCTTTCCAGATGCAGATCGGCGAATTCACCAACGCAGCAGGCCAGGTATTCCACGGCGATATCCCGCGTTACATGGCAGGCGACCCGACTGCGGGCAAACTGTCTGGCGGCTTCCTGTTCAAAATGTATGGCCTGCCGGCTGCTGCTATCGCGATTTGGCACTCTGCTAAACCAGAGAACCGCGCGAAAGTGGGCGGTATCATGATCTCCGCAGCGTTGACCTCGTTCCTGACCGGTATCACCGAGCCGATCGAGTTCTCCTTCATGTTCGTTGCGCCGATCCTGTACGCAATCCATGCGATTCTGGCTGGTCTGGCATTCCCGATCTGTATCCTGCTGGGTATGCGTGACGGTACGTCCTTCTCTCACGGCCTGATCGACTTCATCGTCCTGTCCGGTAACGGCAGCAAACTGTGGTTGTTCCCGGTTGTAGGTCTGTGCTATGCAGCGATTTACTACACCGTGTTCCGCGTACTGATTAAAGCGCTGGATCTGAAAACCCCGGGTCGTGAAGATGCGTCCGAAGAGTCTAAAGCTGGCGCAACCAGCGAAATGGCTCCGGCACTGGTCGCTGCGTTCGGCGGTAAAGAAAACATCACTAACCTGGATGCTTGCATCACTCGTCTGCGCGTTAGCGTTGCCGATGTGGCAAAAGTTGACCAGCCTGGTCTGAAAAAACTGGGCGCGGCAGGTGTGGTGGTTGCTGGTTCTGGTGTACAGGCAATTTTCGGTACTAAATCCGATAACCTGAAAACCGAAATGGATGAGTACATCCGTAGCAACTAAGCCGTAAAGTCTGGGGAGACTGAGGCAGCCGAAAGGCTGCCTTTTTTACATTCAAGGGTTTTTACATTTAAGGCAAATGAGACAAGAAGGTCATCTGTCACGTCAGAAAGGTGAAGGGCAATGAGATATAAAAAAGCCCGTCAGCGAACTAACGGGCAGGGGTTAGCATCTGAACGCCGTCATCAAAAGCTATAGCTGGCGCTGAGGGAAAAATTACGCGGTGCGCCGTAGACGGTATAGCTGCCTACATAATCGTAGTACTCACGGTCAAACACATTGTTCAGGTTTGCCTGGACGGCGAAATCTTTAGTGACCTGATAGCGCCCGAACAGATTCACCAGTGCATAGCTGCCTTGTTCTGCGCGCTGGGTATCTGACACGTCGGTCCAGACTTTGTTCTGCCAGTTTACCCCTCCGCCGATTGTTAACTCAGGCAGTGCCGGCAACTGATAGCGGGTAAACAACTTCATGGTGGTTCGCGGTTGATCGGAACTGACTGCCTTGCCCTGCTTGTCTTCGGCAATAAAGCGAGTCGCACCGAAGGTTAACTGCCAGTTATCGGTCAGCGCACCGTTCAGCTCAAATTCGATACCTTTACTGACGATGCCATCCAGGGATTCATAGATGGACTCCCCGCCTGGCATGTAAGTGTACGTATTACTGGCGACACCGTCTTGCTCGATACGGAACACGGCAAGGGACGTTGTCAGGCGGGTGCTAAACCAGTCTGCTTTCACACCCGCTTCATAGCTCTTACCGGTGGTTGGATCGAGATAGCGCCCGGATGCGTCACGTTTGTCCTGCGGCTGGAAGATCTCGGTATAGCTGGCGTATGCGGACCAGTCTTCGTTGATGTCATAGACCAGGCCTGCATACGGTGTGACATCGTCTTTGGTGCTTTCAAGCCGGGTAGAAGGTGAACCTGACGGGTTGTAGCGAATATTGTATTCGGTATAACGTGCGCCCACGATCAGGTGCAGTGGATCGGCCAGCGAGACACGCGCAGAGGTGTAGGCAGAAGACTGACGAATATCGTCCTTGCTATACAGCGCCCATGGTGTCCATGCCGGGTCGGCAATATTACCACTCCAGCCGCTGTTGAATGAGCCCACATCGACAATCGTCCCAGGTGTGTCCGGCAGGGAATTGTCATAATGGTTACGCTGGCGGCTGTAGCTTGCGCCGAACATCAACTCATGCTGGCGGCCAAACAGGTCAAAACCGCCACGCATGAAGGCATCAATGGCATCCTGTTTACGCTCACCCCGGTTCCAGCCGCCGTAACCGACCATTCCCAGGCCTGTGGCTTCATCCGGATAACCGTACATATACATCGTTTTGGTATCGAAATTGGTTTCCGCATGCATACCGTTAACATGCGCTTCCCAGCCATTGCCAAAACGCTGCGTCAGGTTGGCGAAGATTTTGGTGTTGTCTTTATCGGAATAGGCCCAGTTTGGCGCAACGGTTGTGCTGCGGTCATATTTCGCTTTGCTGCCATCGGCGTACCAGGTCGGCAGACCGCCCCAGGTGGGGCTGTCAGTCTGACTTTCCTGATATTCATATCCCAGCGATAAGGTGGTGCTGTCGGTTACGTCAGCATCAACAACACCGTAGATGAATTTCTTACGGTAGTGGTATGTGTCCACCCAACTGTCATTATCCTGGTAACCGGTAATGACGCGGCCACGTACTTTGCCCGATTCGGTCAGCGGAGCCTGCAGATCAAGGATATAACGTTGTTTATCCCAGCTACCGTAAGTGGCGGACACGTTACCTTTGAATTCAGTACTATCCGCATGCTTACGCACCATGTTGACATAGGCCGCCGGGTTACCAGTACCGGACATCAAACCCGTCGCGCCGCGTACCACTTCAATACGGTCATAGATGGCGGTATCGGCGGCGGTGTCGCCAAAGTTCCAGACTTCACTAATGGAGGTTGGAAGATCGTCGTAGGCGTAGTTGCTGACAAAGAAGCCACGTGAATAAAACACGGTGCGATCGCTGTCCTGTACCTGCGCGGTGACGCCGGTGGTATTGGTCAATACTTGCCCGATTGAGTTCAGGTTCTGATCCTGCATACGCTGCTGACTA
The DNA here is from genome assembly GCF_003073275.1 of Phytobacter sp. SCO41. Lineage (NCBI taxonomy): Bacteria > Pseudomonadati > Pseudomonadota > Gammaproteobacteria > Enterobacterales > Enterobacteriaceae > Phytobacter > Phytobacter sp. SCO41. The sequence goes on from NZ_CP027225.1 coordinate 2,150,291, forward strand.
ATAACGCTTACCGACTGCGGGATATCGCGCGGCACGAGCAGCAGTTTAGTGCCGGTGGTGGTGGTCTGAACGCTATAATCCTGGTCCTGGTGGGTATCGCTTTGGTCGCCGGATGCGCCTTCAACAATAACGGTCTCATCAGTGCCGGATGTGGATGCTGCAAAACCTGCGGCTGGTGTCAACGCGAGCCCAATACAAACGGCCAGCAATGATGGCGCGCTGTTAAACGGACGCTGCTCATTCCTGGCGTTAATGGTGAAAGACATTATTAACCCTTAATGGTATGTGAACGGGATTGTCCGGATCGCGATGCATTGTCGGCGTCCGGTCTGTTTTTATTTTTCAGTTAATAAACGCGCATGAAAATGCAAATGCGAAATATACGCATTCATACTTGAGATGTAAACAGATGTAATATCCGTGGCTGAGTGGTTGATTTAACGCGGTTATGGGTAAGGGTTGGTTATAACACCACCAGCCGGTGGCGAAATCTTGAAGAAAAAGAGCGTTATAGTTGAAACAGCCGGAGAATCTCGCTCATACTCTACACTGTATCTCGTGATGGGGCGGTTTCGCCCGCGCGTATAAAAAGGAAAACGTCATGGCCGAAGAAACCATTTTTAGTAAGATTATCCGTCGGGAAATTCCGTCGGACATCGTCTATCAGGATGAATTAGTTACCGCTTTCCGTGATATCTCTCCCCAGGCTCCGACGCATGTTCTGATTGTGCCGAATATCCTCATTCCTACCGCTAATGACATTACCGAAGCGCATGAACAGGCGATGGGACGGATGATGACCGTAGCGGCAAAAATTGCCCGTGCTGAGGGTATTGCGGAAGATGGGTATCGCCTCATCATGAACTGTAACCGCCACGGCGGACAGGAAGTCTGGCATATCCATATGCATTTGTTGGGTGGTCGCCCCTTAGGCCCGATGCTGGCACATAAAGGCGAGTGATATGATCAACGGACGCGTTGCACTTCTGGTGACGGCCCTGGCGTTAGTCGGCTGTGGCTCGCGTCCTGCGATCCCGGTGGCCAATGATCAAACGCTGGTGATGGAAGCCAATGTTCTGGCCGCAGGTATCACCGCTGACTCCCCCACGCTGAGCACGCAGGAAATCCAGCCCTCTGCCTCGTCTCGCCTGTTCAATGAACGCGCGCAGCCGGTAACCATCAATTACCGTTTTTACTGGTACGACGCCAGAGGCCTGGAAATGCACCCGCTCGAAGAACCGCGTAGGATCACGATCCCGGCGCACTCCGCTGTCACACTTTATGGAAATGCAAATTTCCTGGGTGCGCACAAGGTCAGACTTTATCTCTATCTATAAGGGGTGAAAATTGATTAAAACATTAGGACGTTTCGCGCTGCTGGCCACAGTGGCCGTTATCCTTTCCGGGTGTATTACGCGCGGCGAGCAAGAACCCGCGCCAGTTGAACAAGCGAACCCAACGCCGCAACAGCCTGTTCCGCAACAACCGCAGCCGTCGCAACCTGTACCGACGGTGCCGTCTGTTCCGTCGATCCCGGAGCAACCTGGGCCAATCGAACACCCTGATCAAACGACTCAGCCGACGCCGCGTGAACGTCACTATGACTGGAACAGCGCCGTACAGCCGATGATGGGTAAAATGTTGCAAGCGAGCGGAGCCTCGGCGGGTAACGTACTGCTCGTTGACAGTGTGAATAACCGGACAAACGGTTCGGTGAACACCAGCGAAGCAACTGAAACCCTGCGCAGCGCGCTGACCAACAATGGCAAGTTTACGCTGGTTTCGGCGCAGCAACTGTCAATTGCCAAGCAGCAACTGGGCCTGTCACCGCAGGATAGTCTCGGTACACGCAGTAAAGCTATTGGTATTGCCCGCAATGTAGGGGCCCAGTACGTGCTGTATTCCAGTGCGACAGGTAATGCCAATGCGCCGACGCTGCAAATGCAACTGATGCTGGTGCAGACTGGCGAAATTGTCTGGTCAGGTAAAGGTGCGGTTCAGCAACAATAATCTTACGCGTGACGCGCTGTTGTCACGCTATTTCCCGCATTATGCTCCCGTCGAAGGCCAGGATACTGGCCTGAGTGGCGGGAGCTGTCTTATCAGCAGCGGTCATCATCGTCTGGTTTTACGTCAACAGCATCAGGCGACATCGTCACCCTTTCTGCGCCAGTATCGCGCGCTTAAACGATTACCGCGTCACATCGCACCGCAACCGCACTTCTTCGCTAAAGACTGGATGGCGATAGATTATATTCCAGGCGATGTACAAAGCAGTTTGCCGGATAGCCATAACCTGGCGGCCTTACTGTATGATCTGCATCGCTGTCCTCCCTTTGGCTGGCGTCTTAACCTGTTGCCTTTACTGGAAACGTACTGGCAGCAATGTTTGCCGTCGCGCCGTACGCTGTTCTGGCTGCAGCAATTAAAAGCACGCAGGTGCCAGGGCGAGCCGCTACCCTTGCGACTGGCTCCATTACATATGGATGTCCATGCGGGTAACCTGGTGCACAGCCAGGACGGGTTGCGGTTGATCGACTGGGAGTATGCCGGTGACGGTGATATCGCGATGGAGCTGGCAGCTGTCTGGACCGGGAGTGAGCATCAGCGCCGTGAACTGGTGGCTGAATACGCACGCTGTGCCATGCTCGATGAAACGCAATTATGGCGCCAGGTCGTTCGCTGGCGTCCGTGGATAGCAATGTTGATGGCGGGCTGGTTTGAATGCCGCTTGCAGCAGACGGGCGATCAACAATTTATAACGCTGGCCGATGATGCATGGCGCCAGTTAAAGATGAAAGGAAAAGAGAGGTGAGTGTGGGTCCGGTCATGTTAGATGTGCAAGGCTACGAACTGGATGCGGAAGAGCGCGAAATTCTGGCGCATCCGCTGGTGGGTGGCCTGATTCTGTTTACCCGCAATTATCACGATCCGGCGCAGTTGCGCGAACTGGTCCGCCAGATCCGCGCCGCGTCGCATCATCGCCTGGTGGTCGCGGTCGATCAGGAAGGGGGGCGGGTCCAGCGTTTTCGTGAAGGATTTACCCAACTGCCGGCAGCACAATCTTTTGCAGCACTGCTGGGAATGGAAGAGGGCGGCAGAGTGGCAGAAGAGGCGGGCTGGCTGATGGCAAGCGAGATGATTGCGATGGATATCGACATTAGTTTCGCGCCCGTGCTTGATGTGGGCCATATCAGCGCGGCGATTGGCGAACGCTCTTACCATGAAGATCCGGCAAAAGCGCTCTCTATCGCAGGACGTTTCATTGATGGTATGCACAGCGCGGGCATGAAAACCACCGGTAAGCATTTTCCGGGACATGGTGCTGTGACGGCCGATTCACATAAAGAGACGCCGCGCGATCCGCGTGCTCAGGCGGAGATCCGCAGCAAAGATATGGCGGTATTCCGCACGTTGATTGAACAGGGCAAGCTGGATGCGATTATGCCTGCGCACGTTATTTATACGGATGCGGATTCGCGCCCGGCCAGCGGTTCTCCCTACTGGCTGAAAACGGTGCTGCGTGGTGAACTCAATTTTGATGGCGTGATTTTTTCAGACGATTTATCGATGGAAGGCGCGGCGATCATGGGCAGCTATGCTGAGCGTGGACAGGCATCGCTGGATGCAGGTTGCGATATGATCCTGGTCTGTAATAATCGTAAGGGCGCAGTGAGTGTGTTGGATAACCTGTCGCCGATCAAAGCAGAGCGTGTTACGAAATTGTATCATAAAGGTTCATTTTCCCGTCAGGAATTGCTGAGTTCTGAACGCTGGAAGGCTGCCAACCGTGAACTGGAGCAACTCCATGCGCGTTGGCAGGAATACAAGTCGGCTCAGTGAACCTTTGTAGGCGGGGTACTGGAGTAGGGTGAGGATACAATGATCATCTATTTGCACGGTTTTGACTCAAACAGTCCTGGAAATCATGAGAAGGTGTTGCAGCTGCAATTTATCGATCCGGACGTCAGGTTGATCAGTTACAGCACGCGTCATCCGAAGCATGATATGCAGCATTTGTTAAAAGAGGTGGACAAAATGCTGCAGCTAAACGTGGATGAACGGCCGCTCATTTGCGGCGTGGGGCTGGGAGGATACTGGGCGGAGCGCATTGGTTTCCTGTGCGACATTCGGCAGGTTATGTTCAACCCTAATTTGTTCCCGTTTGAGAACATGGAAGGCAAGATCGACCGGCCGGAAGAGTACCTCGACATTGCCACCAAGTGTGTGTCGAACTTTCGCGAGAAAAATCGCGATCGCTGTCTGGCTATCCTTTCTCGCCGTGATGAAGCGCTGGACAGCCAGCGTTCATCGGACGTTCTGCACCATTACTATGAAATTGTCTGGGACGAAGAACAGACGCACAAGTTTAAAAATATCTCGCCGCACCTGCAGCGAATTAAAGCTTTTAAAACACTCGGTTAATCCCCTCAGCCCGACACTCGTCGGGCTTTGTTTTGCTGTCTTTGCCCCCATGTTTTAGCGCACGTTTTCGCCCAGTTTGTTTCATAGCAACTACACTTGTTCATCTTTTAGGCATCAAAACTTGATGCATATCAATTTTGGTATGACCAATGCACCGTTCATGCTATTCTCACTGACATCATTTGGTTTTCATGATGTAACTTGTTGTTAATTAAGAGTTATATTTATAACCTTTAATTAACAATTGGTTAATAATTTTGAGGGGGTCACGTTGACTACACCATTGAAGAAAATTGTGATTGTTGGCGGTGGTGCTGGCGGGCTTGAACTGGCGACACAGTTGGGTAAAAAATTGGGCCGCGGTAAAAAAGCGAAGGTTACGCTGGTGGATCGCAACCACAGCCACCTGTGGAAACCGCTGTTGCACGAAGTGGCAACAGGGTCGCTGGATGAAGGCGTTGATGCGCTGAGCTACCTGGCGCATGCGCGTAATCACCATTTCCAGTTCCAGTTGGGCTCGGTGGTTGATATCAATCGCGAAGCGAAGACCATCACTCTGGCAGAGTTGCGTGACGAGAAAGGCGAACTGCTGGTGCCTGAACGTAAGCTGGCGTACGACACGCTGGTAATGGCGTTAGGCAGCACTTCGAATGACTTCAACACCCCTGGCGTGAAAGAGCACTGCATTTTCCTCGATAACCCGCATCAGGCGCGCCGTTTCCACCAGGAGATGCTGAACCTGTTCCTGAAATACTCTGCCAGCCTCGGGGCAAACGGCAAAGTGAACATCGCTATCGTCGGTGGTGGTGCAACGGGAGTAGAGCTCTCTGCCGAATTACATAACGCGGTAAAACAGTTACATAGCTATGGCTATAAAGGTCTGACCAATGAAGCGCTGAACGTGACGCTGGTGGAAGCGGGTGAGCGTATTTTGCCTGCGTTGCCGCCGCGTATTTCCGGAGCTGCGCACAATGAGCTGACCAAAATGGGCGTGCGTGTTCTGACTAAAACTATGGTTACCAGCGCCGATGAAGGCGGTCTTCATACTAAAGACGGTGAATACATCAAAGCCGACCTGATGGTTTGGGCGGCGGGTATCAAAGCGCCGGACTTTATGAAAGAGATAGGCGGCCTGGAAACGAACCGTATTAACCAGTTAGTCGTTGAGCCGACACTGCAAACTACCCGTGATGCGGACATTTATGCCATTGGCGACTGTGCTTCATGCGCGCGTCCGGAAGGGGGCTTTGTGCCACCGCGCGCTCAGGCTGCACACCAGATGGCCAGCCTCGCGCTGCACAACATCCTGGCGCAAATGAAAGGTAAACCGACGAAGTCCTATGTCTATAAAGATCACGGATCGTTGGTTTCACTTTCCAACTTCTCTACCGTGGGGAGCCTGATGGGTAACCTGATGCGTGGGTCCATGATGATTGAAGGGCGTATTGCACGCTTTGTTTATATCTCACTGTACCGCATGCATCAGATTGCGCTGCATGGTTACTTCAAGACGGGGTTAATGATGCTGGTCGGCAGCATTAACCGTGTGATCCGTCCCCGCCTGAAATTGCATTAATTTGCCTGACTGCTCTCCTGCATAGCGTTGCAGGGGAGCAGTACATCCTTCTGTCATACAGTCAGTATATGCTCGGATAACTCCGAATCATGCTGGATTCTCCCTAATCTCTCCTTTTTTCCTCTCATTCCGATTGGCTTCGTACACTCCCAAGTTGCAAAATTGTTACGAATAGCAAACCAGGGAGGAAATCCTGTGAATAAATCAATGTTATCGGGTATCGGTATTGGCGTGGCCGCTGCTCTGGGTGTCGCAGCGGTTGCAAGTATGAATGTCTTCAATCGCGGGCCGCAGTATGCGCAGGTGGTTTCCGCCACGCCAATCAAAGAATCCATCAAAACACCGCGTCAGGAGTGTCGTAATGTCACGATGACGCATCGTCGTCCGGTGCAGGATGAAAATCGTCTGACCGGTTCTGTACTGGGTGCTGTTGCCGGTGGGGTTATCGGTCATCAGTTCGGCGGGGGTCGTGGTCGCGATGTCGCCACGGTCGTCGGCGCGCTGGGCGGTGGCTACGCCGGGAACCAGGTCCAGGGCGAAATGCAGGCAAGAGATACATACACCACCACTGAGCAACGTTGTAAAACGGTGTATGACAAATCGGAAAAAATGCTGGGGTATGACGTCACTTACAAAATTGGCGACCAGCAAGGGAAGATCCGCATGGATAAAGACCCTGGAACCCAGATCCCACTGGATGACAACGGTCAGCTTATTTTGAATAACAAAGCCTAAAATAGCAGTACTGTACCCATTGGCTCCTCAATTGCTCAGGCTGAGGAGCCTTTTTTACAGGCCGAAGATTCAGATAAGGTCGTGCTGGCGATAGAGCAGAAAGCCGGTAATGACCACAGAGATGAACGCGAATAAAACCGAACCACCACATACAACCCAGAGCCCGAATAACAATGTTATTACTATTAGCACTTTAAGTAATGGTAATAGCAAAATCATTTCCATTTTCCTTCTGAATGTGAATAGTCAGCCAAAGTACATAAATTCCGTATATACAATAAGATAGCGTAGGGTTAGAACAATAAATTCGCTTATGTCGTCATCCTGACGTTTATGGTTCTTTTACGACTAATGGTTAGCAGCGAAATAATTCCTGTTTAATATTAGCAAAGCGGCAAAAACGACATGCTGTTTTCACCTATTAATATAATAGGTGAAAACGATAATTATTGCTAAGGAGGACAAATCAGGATGTGGTCAACTGGGGCCATAAACGCAGAGTCGTCGCGGAAATTTGCAGCAATTTCTCACAACTTGCTCCTTCACGGGCGCTGATAGACATGCCCTGCAGCACACAGCTTAAAAACTGCGCCAGTTCCTGAACGTCTGCGTGAGCGGGGATTTCCCCCCGTTGCTGACGTTGTAGCAAAAACTTGAGCAACAGTTGTTCTTGCTGCGCATGGCGTGACTTAATGGTCTGCGCAATTGCCTGCGAAGAGGCGGCCAGCGTCGCGGAGGTGTTGATCAGAAAACAGCCCGCCGGGGTTTCAGTGCTGGTAAAGCAGTGTGCCACCGCCGTGAAGTAATCTTTTAACGCCTGCCCCAGCGGTTTATCGTCGCATAACAACTGGGCTTCATGTTTTGCTGCAAAAAGCGAGATGTAGCGATCCAGCACTGCGCGGAACAGGCCTTCTTTATTCGTAAATTCCGCATACAGCGTCGGTGCTTTCGCGCCCGTTGCCTCTACGAGATCTGATAATGACGTGGCTTCGTAGCCATGCTGCCAGAATAATGCCATGGCCTTATCAAGCGCCACTTCCCTGTCGAACACTTTCGGTCGGCCACGGCTTTTTTTCATACAAGTGACTTCACTGGTCATAGTGCCGTTCAACCTTTGTTGGTTTGTTGAACAATCATTATAAAAATAAATGCTGTCAGACACCAGAGGCAAAATAGCACAAATTAATAAATTCTATCTATATGATAAATATGGATTTGTTGATTTAATTAACGTTCGTTATTAAAATGCATTGACGAGTGATGTAGATCACAATTATGATTTGTCTATCGATCGTTAAGTAAATGCTTGCGACGCTACTTTCATCTGCTACAGGAACAAAATCATGAAAAACGTTAAAACTCTGATCGCCGCTGCCGTACTGAGCTCACTCTCTTTTGCAAGCTTCGCTGCCGTTGAAGTTCAAAACGCACCGGCAGGCCAACAGGAAGTCGCTGTTATTGGTGCTTCTGCGGGTGCTAACCTCTCTTCTGTTGAAGATCAACTGGCACAAAAAGCCGATGAGATGGGTGCAAAATCTTTCCGTATCACCTCTGTGACCGGTTCCGATACTCTGCACGGCACCGCAGTACTGTACAAATAAGTTAAGCCACTGAATTAACCCTCATAAAAAAGGCCTCGTAATTGCGAGGCTTTTTTTTGCTCTACGGAAATTAAAGGGATTGTTGTAGCACGCTGTCATGGAGAGTGACATCCACCGGCATGCCAGAGCGCACTTCCATTGCGCGTTCAAACACATCGCTTGCGCTTTGTGGCGAATCTTTGAAAGTCTGCATAGTGGCATTAAGCACAATCGGCAATGTCTTCGGGTCGTCGTCGATGGATTTTGACAGCGGTTGATGCACTTCCACCAGGCGTGTGCCGTCAGGTTCAACCGAGGCTTTTATCGGCGTGTTGATAATATTCACGCGCGTACCGGGTTTGATAACGCTAAACAATGTGGCGATGTCGTTATCGCGCAGACGAATACATCCGGAGCTGACGCGCATGCCAATGCCAAAATCAGCGTTGGTCCCATGAATGAGGTAGACACCACCGTACGCAGCAAGGCGAATGGCATGGTGGCCCATCGGGTTTTCCGGCCCGGCCGGAACGACTGCCGGTAAATCTATTCCCTGGGCTTTATAACGTGCGCGAATGTTGGCCGTTGGTGTCCAGGTAGGATTAGCCCGTTTATCAGAAACGGTTGTCACCATGGTAGGCGTTAAGGTATCTCCACCCAGTTGCCCTATTCCGATAGGGTAGACGATCACTTCGTTTTTACCCGGCGGATAATAATAGAGACGTAGCTCGGCCAGATTGATGACGATACCTTCTCGCGGCACGTCGGGTAACAGTGTTTGTAACGGGATAGTCAGTACATTACCTGCGCGAGGAACATACGGATCGACGCCGGGGTTCGCCTGCAACAGGGCCAGGAAACCGACATTGTACTTTTTGGCAATCGCCTCCAGCGAACCGCCATCATTTTCTACCACGTGATACCGGTTTTCCCCGACCACCCGGCTACCGGTGGGGGGTAAAGGCCAGGTATTCGCCTTCGCGGGTAAAACGAGCGTGGCGGCGAGAAAAACCGCCCAGAGGACAAAACGGGAATTATTAATCATTACCATAATCCATGTAATTGATAAGGTTATTTGCAGACACAGGTAATGAAATTATGGTGGGAAGGAATGTCGGGAAGTCCTGGAAGAGTGCAAAATGTTTGTAAATATTTCAAAAAAACGGGCCAGTGGTGATAACTGGCCCGCGGAACACTATGCCATCGCGTTTTCTTCAAGCTGCTGCATGAAGTTGCGTACCCACTCCATGCGGGTTTTGCGTTCCGTCAGCTCCTGGAAGAACTTCAGGCGTGTCGGGCCATCGAGGCGGAAATGTTTAGGCTGCTTTTGCAGCAGGCCGATAAGCCATGCGGGATTGACATGGTTTTTTTCATTGAACTCAATCGTGCCGCCTTTTTCATTCCCTTCGAGCTTACGAATCCCCAATTTCTGGGCCTGTTGACGCAGCCGCGCAATATCAAGCAGGTTTCGCGCGGCGTCAGGCAGCAGACCAAAACGGTCGATCAGTTCCACTTTAATCTCATCGAGCTCATTTTCACTCTTCGCACTGGCAATGCGCTTGTAGAAAGAGAGACGAGTATTAACGTCGGGAATAAAATCATCCGGCAGCAGGGAAGGCATGCGCAGTTCGACTTCTGTTTGCTGGCTGGTGAGATCTTCGAGCGATGGCTCTCGCCCGGCTTTGAGCGCATCGACCGCATTTTCCAGCAGCTCCATGTACAGTGAAAAGCCGATGGTCTCCATTGAACCGCTCTGATCTTCGCCCAGCAGTTCGCCAGCCCCACGGATTTCCAGATCGTGGGTCGCCAGCGCGAAACCCGCCCCTAAATCTTCCAGCGAGGCAATCGCTTCGAGACGCTTTTGCGCATCGGTGGTCATCGCTTTCGGATGCGGCGTCAGCAGCCAGGCATAGGCCTGATGGTGCGAACGTCCCACGCGGCCACGTAACTGGTGGAGCTGCGCCAGGCCAAAGTGATCGGCACGTTCAATAATGATTGTATTCGCGGTAGGAATGTCGATCCCGGTCTCGATTATCGTGGTACACACCAGCACATTAAAACGCTGGTGGTGGAAATCATTCATTACCCGTTCCAGTTCGCGCTCACGCATCTGCCCGTGTCCGATGGCGATGCGCGCTTCCGGAACCAGTTCCGCCAGTCTGTCGGCGGCTTTCTGAATATTTTCGACATCGTTATAAAGGTAGTAGACCTGCCCACCACGCAGGACTTCACGCAGTATTGCCTCGCGCACTACCAGACTGTCGTATTCGCGAACGAAGGTTTTCACTGCCAGGCGGCGCGCAGGCGGGGTGGCGATGATCGACAGATCGCGCATACCGCTCATGGCCATATTGAGTGTACGCGGAATGGGTGTTGCGGTTAGCGTGAGGATATCTACGTCAGCCCGCATCGCTTTAATCCGCTCTTTATGACGCACGCCGAAGCGGTGTTCTTCATCGACGATCAGCAGTCCCAGATCTTTCCACTTCACATCGTTTTGCAGCAGCTTATGGGTGCCGATAAGAATATCAATCTTGCCCTCAGCCGCCTGCTCCAGCACTTGTGTCTGTTCTTTCGCGCTACGAAAACGTGAGAGCATCTCCACCCGCACCGGCCAGTTGGCGAAGCGATCGCGGAAGTTGTCGAAATGCTGCTGGGCGAGCAGGGTGGTTGGCACCAACACCGCCACCTGCTTGTTGTTTTCGACGGCGAGGAAGGCGGCACGCATTGCCACTTCGGTTTTACCGAAGCCGACATCGCCACACACCAGGCGGTCCATGGCCAGTGGCTGGCACATGTCACTTAACACCGCGTTAATGGCTTGCGCCTGGTCTGGCGTGGTTTCAAACGGGAAGCTGTCGCAGAAAAGCTGATATTGTTCGCGATCGTGTTTAAATGCAAAGCCGGACTTCGCGGCGCGTTGGGCATAGATATCCAGCAATTCCGCCGCCACATCCCGGACTTTTTCTGCCGCTTTCTGCCGCGCGCGGGCCCATGCATCGCCGCCCAGTTTATGCAGCGGCGCGTTCTCCTCGGCACCCCCGGCATAGCGGCTAATCAGATGCAACGACGAGACCGGCACGTACAGTTTGGCATCCCCGGCATAGGTCAGCATCAGGTATTCGCCTTTTATGCCGCCCGCTTCAAGCGTGGTCATTCCCGCATAGCGTCCAACCCCATGTTCCAGATGCACCACCGGCTGGCCAGGGTGCAGTTCAGCGAGGTTGCGGATCAGCGTATCGGGGTTAATCGTGCGGCGTGTATCCTGGCGACGGCGGGCAACGCGCTCGCCCAGCAGATCGCTTTCGCAAATCAGCGCCCGGTTACGTAGCGTGTCGATAAAGCCATGTTCTGCGGAGCCAATGATCAGATAGCGCCCTGTATCTTGCGCGTCATCCAGCCGGGTAATGCGCTTCGGCGCCACTTTGATGCGTGAGAGGAGTTCTCCCAGCGCTTCGCGACGCCCCTCGCTCTCAACCGAAAAGACGACCGGACCGGTAAAGGATTCGAGGAATTTGCGTAAATTATCCAGCGGCGACTTTTGCTGTGCCTGAACGGCCAGATCCGGCAACGTCCGGTAACCGAGGTTCACATTGGCGGTTTTGTCTGCCAGGCTTTCGGTTTTGAGCTGCACGCGCGGCCAGCGCTTGAGTTCGCTGAACAGTTCATCAACCCGCAGCCACAGTAATTCCGGCGCCAGCAAAGGGCGCATGGGGTCCACGCCGCGGTTTTCGAAGCGCGCCTGGGTCTCCTGGCTAAAGCGCTCAGCGCTGTTTTCAAGATCCCCCGTGTTTACCAGTAGCGTATTGTCCGGCAAATAGCTAAACAACGACGGCAAAGGCTCACTGAAAAACAGTGGCTGCCAGTATTCAATGCCGGTTGGCAAAGTGCCTTTGCTCACCTGTTGGTAGATATGTTCGGCATCGCGCTTGACGTCGAACTTATCTCGCCACTGGCTGCGAAACAGTTCGATGGCGGTCTTATCCGTCGGGAATTCGTGAGCAGGCAGTAAATTGATGGCTTCGACCTCTTCCAGCGTACGCTGGCTGTCCGCATCGAACAGGCGAAGACTGTCAATTTCATCATCAAAGAAATCAAGGCGATAAGGCTGTGCGCTGCCCATCGGGAAGAGATCCAGTAGCGCCCCGCGAGTCGCGTACTCGCCGTGTTCCATAACCTGATCGACGTGGCGATACCCAGCGCTGTCCAGTTGCGCGCGCAGCGCGTCACGGGACAGACGCTGACCTTTTTTCATGACCAACGCGTGGCCGTGCAAATAGCTATGCGGGCAGACGCGCTGCATCAAGGTATTCACCGCTACAATCAGCACACCACGCTGCATAGAGGGCAACTGGTAGAGCGTGGAGAGACGGGAGGAGATAATTTCCTGATGCGGCGAGAAACTGTCATACGGCAGTGTCTCCCAGTCAGCAAGATTCATCACCAGGTTGTCGGTAAACTGGGTAATTTCGTCATGCAGACGCAGGGCATTTTGCATATCCGGCGCAATCAATACCACCGGACCTTTATGGCGCTCAATGATTTCCGCGACTTCGGTGGCGCAGGCTGCGCCAGTCAGTTCGCCAAGCTGGCGCTGCTCGCCAGCTTTGGCGGGCAGAGAATAACGGTATTGTTCAGGCATAGATAGGGTCTGGGTCTCTTATGGATATGCCCCTTGTTATGGGGGCATATCACTGATACGCAATCCCTTTATTATCCGCGATTGTGCACTATTCGCCAACCTCAACACATGCGCTTATCGTGCCTGCAGAGGTGAGGCCAGCCTGGCTGGCGGGGTGAAAAGCAGATCGGCAAAGATTGCCGAAGAGATTTTCCGTATACACAAGCCAACCAGCGTACAGATAGCGAGGCTACAGAACGGATAGAGCAAGACGATGGTGAGCTCGAAAGCAGGCGACCAGCGCCCGGCATTCATCGGGGCCAACAACGCAAGGCTGAGCGCTTCAATCAGAATGCGATGCGTGGTGTAGATGGCAAGCGTATTGCTGCCCACGATATTCAGCAGTGCGTTTTCGCGTGAGCCAACGCGCTCTTCCAGCGCGCGGAACAACCGCAAAATCAGCACGATCGACAGCAAGCTCAAGGGTAAGGGCACATTTAAAAACCATAGCGCCACCGCAGCAAGTAACGTCACCGCCAGCATGATGGCGTAGCGGCGAAAAGAGAGGCGTTTAATCGCATCCATAATAGCGCCGCCAAACCATGCCCCCAGGCTGTAGTAGATCATGTTGCGCATTACGCTATTCATACCCCACCAGGGCGAGGGCAAAAAGTTAATCGCCACGCTCAGCAGTGTCATGGCGACCAGTGCTGCAAGCGACCAGCGGCTCAACAATTTACACAGAATAAAATAGACAACCAGCGCGTAGAGATACCACAGGCTGGTACTGGCGGTGAGCATTCCCTGGATAAAGTCTGAGGGTGTATCCGCATAGGCAGCGTTGGACGCATTGCTTAAATCGCGCGTGGGTGCCAGCCAGTCATTAATATGGCTGAGCGCCAGCCACTGCAGCACACCCCAGATGACAAGCACATAAAAGATACTCCAGATACGCTTGTCGATCGCCTCCTTCCATGGCACCTCATCAATGTAGCGTCGAATCAGGTAGCCAGAGAGAAAAAAGAACACGGGCATGCGGAAGGGGGCAAGGTAAAGATTAAAGTAGATCCAGCATTTTGCGAGCGTTTCCGACCACGCGTGACCAAATGTGGTGAGGTGCGGGTAAAACGTAATGACTGAGTGATAGATGACCACCAGGCAGATACATAATCCCTTGATTTGATTAATCCATAGAGTCTTTTTTTTCATCGTCTTTCGCCGTTTCTATTACAAAATTCGGCGTTTATCCTGATGGCGTCGCCGTGGGGTGTAACGGTAAACAGTCTGTATTTCCTCCTTTTTCGGATAAATATCAGAGGGCGCGTGGAAAAAGGATCTCTCTACGGGAGGCGAAATGCGTAAAAGTCGCGCAACTAGCAATTTGATTTATCGGATTTTTTCCTGCCCTCTGAGATGTCCGCTTACCGTTTCACTCATTTACGCTCTACGCTTTCGCTTATATACTTCGGAGTCTGCTAACAGCAACCAGACGGATTTCATGTACCAGCCTGTCACTCTCTTTATCGGCCTGCGCTATATGCGTGGGCGCGCAGCCGACCGCTTCGGTCGTTTCGTTTCCTGGCTGTCGACCATTGGCATTACGCTTGGCGTAATGGCGCTGGTGACCGTGCTGTCGGTCATGAATGGCTTTGAGCGCGAACTGCAAAACAACATCCTGGGGCTGATGCCGCAGGCCGTCATCACCGCGCAAAACGGCTCTATCAATCCTGAACAATTGCCGGCCAATGGGCTCAAATTGCAGGGTGTCAATCGCATTGCGCCGCTGAGTACCGGTGATGTTGTTCTGCAAAGTGCGCGCAGCGTGGCCGTGGGTGTCATGTTGGGTATCGATCCGTCGCAAAAAGATCCGCTGACTCCGTACCTGGTCAACGTGCAGCAATCTTCGCTGGAAGCCGGGCAGTACAACGTGATCCTCGGTGAAGGGCTGGCCGGGCAATTAGGCGTCAATCGTGGTGATCAGATTCGCGTCATGGTGCCGTCCGCCAGCCAGTTCACCCCGATGGGGCGTTTACCCAGCCAGCGTCTGTTTACCGTTGTCGGGACCTTTGCCGCAAGCAGTGAAGTCGATGACTATCAGATGCTGGTCAATATTCAGGATGCGTCCCGTCTGATGCGTTACCCCGCAGGCAATATTACCGGCTGGCGTTTATGGCTGGATGCACCGTTGCAGGTTGATGTTCTGAGCCAGCAAACGCTGCCGCAAGGAACCAAATGGCAAGACTGGCGCGAGCGGAAAGGCGAGTTATTCCAGGCCGTACGTATGGAGAAAAACATGATGGGGCTGCTGTTAAGCCTGATTATTGCGGTGGCGGCCTTTAATATCATTACCTCCCTTGGCCTGATGGTGATGGAAAAACAGGGCGAGGTGGCGATCCTGCAAACTCAGGGGCTGACCCCGCGCCAGATCATGGCGGTCTTTATGGTGCAGGGCGCCAGCGCGGGCATCATTGGTGCGCTGCTGGGGGCCGGGCTTGGCGCACTGCTGGCCAGCCAGTTGAATAATCTGATGCCGGTCATCGGTGCGTTTCTTGATGGCGCTGCGCTGCCGGTAGCCATCGAACCGTTACAGGTAGTTGTTATTGCGCTGGTGGCCATGGCCATCGCGTTGCTGTCTACGCTTTATCCTTCCTGGCGCGCTGCCGCCACCCAACCCGCTGAGGCTTTACGTTATGAATAAGATCCTGTTGCAATGCGACCACCTGTGCAAACGCTATCAGGAAGGGAAAGTGCAAACCGATGTGTTGCACGATGTAAGCTTTAGCGTGGGTGAAGGTGAGCTGATGGCGATTGTCGGCAGCTCCGGTTCCGGAAAAAGTACGCTCCTGCATCTGTTAGGCGGGCTGGACACGCCCACCTCCGGCGAAGTGACCTTCGATAACCAACAACTGAGCAAACTCTCCTCTGCGGCGAAAGCGGAGCTACGCAACCGCGAACTGGGCTTTATCTATCAGTTTCACCACCTGCTGCCCGATTTTACCGCGCTGGAAAACGTCGCGATGCCGCTGCTGATTGGTAAGCATAAAGCGGCAGAAATTGATGTCCGGGCGCGGGAAATGCTGCGAGCGGTTGGGCTTGAGCATCGCGCCAGCCATCGCCCCTCAGAGCTGTCTGGCGGTGAGCGTCAGCGCGTGGCGATTGCTCGTGCGCTGGTCAATAACCCACGTCTGGTGCTGGCGGACGAACCGACCGGCAACCTGGATGCTCGTAATGCGGACAGTATCTTCCAGTTGTTGGGGGAACTGAATGCGTCGCAGGGCACCGCGTTCCTGGTGGTCACACATGATCTGCAACTGGCGAAACGAATGAGCCGCCAGTTGGAGATGCGCGATGGCCGCCTGAGCACTGAAATGACCCTGATGGGGGCTGAGTGATGGCGTCTCCCCTGTCATTACTGATTGGCCTGCGTTTTAGCCGTGGTCGCCGCCGCAGCGGCATGGTATCGCTGATTTCCGTCATCTCCACCGTGGGGATTTCGCTTGGCGTTGCGGTGTTGATCGTCGGGCTCAGCGCAATGAACGGCTTCGAACGCGAGCTCAATAATCGTATTCTGGCGGTGGTGCCCCATGGCGAAATCGAGCCGGTGAATCAGCCGTGGAATAACTGGAACGACGCGCTGGCAAAAGTGGAAAAAGTGCCGGGCATTGTCGCCGCGGCACCTTATATTAATTTCACCGGGCTTGTGGAGAGCGGCACCAATTTGCGAGCGATTCAGGTGAAAGGGGTAAACCCTGAGCAGGAGTCCCGTCTGAGCGCATTACCGAATTTTGTGCAGGCCGATGCCTGGCGCAATTTTAAACCCGGTGAGCAGCAGATTATCCTTGGTAAGGGTGTCGCCGATGCGCTGAACGTGAAACAGGGCGATTGGGTATCGATAATGATCCCTAATTCCGACACCGACCACAAACTGCTACAGCCAAAACGCGTCAGACTGCATGTCACTGGTGTATTGCAATTGAGCGGGCAACTCGACCATGCGTTTGCGATGATCCCCATGGAAGACGCGCAGCAGTATCTGGATATGGGCAGCAGCGTTACGGGCATTGCTATCAAGGTGAAGGACGTCTTTAACGCGAACACGCTGGTGCGTAACGCCGGTGAAGTCACCAACAGCTATGTCTATATTAAAAGCTGGATCGGTAAATACGGTTATATGTATCGCGATATTCAGATGATCCGCGCCATTATGTATCTGGCGATGGTGCTGGTGATCGGTGTCGCCTGTTTTAATATTGTCTCCACGCTGGTGATGGCGGTAAAAGATAAGAGCAGTGATATCGCCGTGCTACGTACATTAGGGGCAAAAGATGGCCTGATCAGGGCTATCTTCGTCTGGTACGGACTGCTGGCAGGCCTGCTGGGCAGTGTGATCGGTGCGGTGATCGGCGTGGTAGCATCACTGCAACTGACCGCGATCATCCGCGTGATTGAGAAGATGTTTGGTCACCAATTTTTATCCGGCGATATCTACTTTATTGATTTTCTACCGTCGGAGCTGCACGCACTGGATGTGGTGTATGTGCTGGTCACCGCTCTGGTGCTGAGTCTGTTGGCAAGCTGGTATCCGGCGCGCCGGGCAAGCAATATCGATCCGGCGAGGGTATTGAGCGGACAATAATAAGAAGCACAAAGGAGAGGCGATGTATTACGGATTTGATATCGGCGGAAGCAAGATAGCGCTGGGGGTATTCGATGATACCCGACGTTTGCAATGGGAAAAGCGCGTCGCCACACCGAAAGACAGTTACGAGACTTTTTTAACGACAATTGCTCAACTGGTAGCCGAAGCCGATGCGCGCTTCGGTGGCCAGGGCAGTGTCGGCATTGGTATTCCGGGTATGCCGGAAACCGCCGATGGCACCCTCTATGCCGCCAATGTGCCAGCCGCCAGCGGTCGACCGCTGCGCAAAGATTTGAGCGTAAGGCTCGCGCGTGATGTCCGCCTTGATAATGACGCCAACTGTTTTGCCCTTTCCGAAGCCTGGGATGATGAATTTCGCCAATACCCGATTGTAATGGGCCTTATCCTGGGCACTGGCGTTGGCGGTGGCATTGTCGCCAACGGCCAGACGCTTAAGGGCCGCAGCTATATTACCGGTGAGTTTGGTCATATTCGCCTGCCAGTTGATGCGATGGCGCTAATGGGCTTTGATTTTCCGCTGACGCGCTGTGGCTGTGGCAAACTGGGCTGTATCGAAAATTATCTGTCCGGGCGCGGCTTTGCCTGGCTGTACCAACATTACTACCATCAATCATTGTCCTCCCCGGAAATCATCGCGCGTTGGGAGCAGGGCGACGCGCAGGCGAAAGCCCATGTTGGACGCTATGCTGATTTGCTGGCGGTGTGTCTTGGGAATATCCTGACGATAGTGGATCCTGATTTACTGGTTATCGGTGGCGGCTTATCGAATTTCTCTGCCCTGACGTCCTTACTGGCGGCGCGTTTACCGCCACACTTGTTACCGGTAGCCCGGATACCCCGCATTGAACGTGCTCGCCACGGCGATGCAGGCGGCATGCGTGGCGCCGCTTTCCTTCATCTTACTGATTAATCCTGAGAGGATGATATGCAGTCTCGTCGGTCACATCGTCTCAGCTGTTTTCGCCGTAACAAACGCCGTTTGCGTGAGCGTTTACGCCAGCGGATCTTTTTCAGAGACCAGGTGGTGCCGGAAGTGATGGAAAAACCGAGAGTAGTGGTACTAACGGGGGCGGGTATCTCCGCAGAATCAGGCATTCGCACCTTCCGCGCCGCGGACGGTTTGTGGGAAGAACACCATGTGGAAGATGTGGCGACGCCAGAAGGTTTTGCCCGCAACCCACAACTGGTGCAGTCTTTCTATAATGCGCGTCGCCAGCAGCTCCAGTTACCGGAGATTGCGCCCAACCCGGCACATCTGGCGCTGGCGAAGCTGGAAGATATCCTCGGCGATCGCTTTTTACTGGTGACGCAGAATATAGACAACCTGCACGAACGCGCCGGAAACCACCATATCATCCATATGCACGGTGAATTGCTGAAAGTGCGCTGTTCGCAGAGCGGGCAGGTGCTGACGTGGACGCAGGACGTGACCCCGGAAGACAAATGCCATTGCTGCCAGTTTCCCGCGCCGCTACGCCCCCATGTGGTCTGGTTTGGTGAGATGCCGCTGGGGATGGATGAGATTTATCATGCGCTCGCAATGGCCGATGTGTTTATCGCTATTGGTACCTCCGGCCATGTCTATCCAGCGGCTGGTTTTGTCCATGAGGCCAAACTGCACGGCGCGCATACCGTTGAGTTAAATCTTGAACCAAGCCAGGTGGGCAGCGAGTTTGAAGAGAAGCATTATGGCCTCGCCAGCGAAGTGGTGCCGGAATATGTTGAGAAGCTGCTGAAAGGGCTGTAAGGCCTGACTCTCTCAAAAAATGAGGGCGTTTTCCCGGGTGCGCTCACGCTTGCCCGGGCCGTTTCGTAGCCCACGGATAAGACAGCGCCGCACCCGGAGGCCGGGAGCGCTAGGGGTTATCTGCGCTATGCCGTTTCCTTGTCCATAGCCATACCGCGAAAAACGTTGCCACGCCTATCATCAGCGCCCACCCCAGGGAGATATTCGCAACCGACAGTGCCCGGTTAGCCAACCACAGGCAAAACGCCTGCCAGCCGATATTGCCGATGGTCATTGCCAGGGTGAACTTCATCGCGTAGCGAAAACGGCTGGTGTAGTTAAAAAGCATCATAAAGGCTATCCAGGCGCAGGCCCAGGCCATAAAACCAAAGCTGTTGCCGGCAACGCTGTCCGGCCCGTTCTGTTCCGGCGGCGGATACCATCTCAGCGGCGGCGTCGGCTGGTTTGTCAGCGCCGCTTCCAGCACATCCAGCGCGGTGTTGACCCCCTGGAACATCAGGCCGCGATGAAAGTACGCCAGCGTCTGGTTCTCGACCATCAAGCGTAATATATGGTCCGGCAGTTGCTGCGCCGTCTGATAGCTGCCGACCAGCAGCACCTGCGGCTTTTGGGTGGTAATCACAATCATTACGCTCCCCGTCATCTCGGGCTGGTTTGCCGTTGCCCGCGCCAGCATTCTTTTGCCGTCACGCAGCAGGCTTGCCTCATTCATAGCGGGAACCACCAGAATATAGAGTGCTATCCCGGTGCGCTGGCGGAACAGTTCTGCTTTGTGGGTAAGCATCTCCGCGCCGGGCACCGTACCGGTGACATCGGTAAAAAGGGTTCGCATTATTGGCACCGGCGCGGCGCTGAGCGCCGCCAGCGGCAGGAGCAGCGTGAGCAGAATTAAAAGCCTTTTCATTTGCGCCCCCTCCGTTTCGCCCGACGCTCTTTGCGCGGGGAATCACTTAAGAACAGCGCGACGGCGATGAAAACAACCCCGCCGATGGCAAACAGCCCCCAGGCAAAGGCGTTAACCCACAGGCTGTTAATCTCCGCCTTATGTGGCTGACCCGGCGGGAAGGCCACCCCAACCGCATCGCCTTCGCTATGTTCATAAAAAACGCTGCCAATGGAGGATTCAAAAACCAGGGTATATTGCGGGGTAGGGCGAAAAGCCACCACCGGGAACCAGGCGCCGCTGTTGCCGACGCTACGCGGGTGGTTGTTGCGCCAGACAGTATCGACGATCAGGCCATCAGTATGTACGGCGTCGCGGGCGTCACGAAACTGTGAGTAAACAATAGCTGCGGCGATGAGCAGCAGTATGGCGCCCAGCGCGGTAAAAATGCGGCGAAAAACCTTCGCGTCCTGCTGCATGCGTACCCTTCCTTTGTCTGCGCAAAAGAGGCCGGGCATCCGCGCCCGGCCCGGATGCAAAACTTAACGTCCTGCTTTCAGCTTCTGATAATACTCTTCGTAAATAGCGCTGGCGCTGCCGACATCGTTTTGCCACTCGCCTTTGTTGATGGTCTCTGCATCCGGATAGAGTGATTTATCATTTGCCACTTTCGGGCTCAGCAGTTTACGGGCCGCGAGGTTTGGTGTCGGATAGCCAATGGTTTCCGCCACCTGCTTTGCAATTTCCGGGCGTAGCAGGAAGTTGATAAGCTTAAGCGCGCCCGCTTTGTTTTTGGCATTGGCAGGGATAGCAAGGCTGTCCATCCAGAAGATACCGCCTTCCTTCGGCCAAATTACCTGCAACGGCGTGCCCGCCTGACGGGCGACATACGCGGAACCGTTCCACACCATCCCGAGATTCACTTCTCCTTCCATATACGGGTTCGCCGGGTTATCGGAGTTGAACGCCGCCACGTTAGGCATCAATTTTTGCAGCTCTTTGTAGGCCGCTTCAATCTCTTTCGGATCTGTGGTATTACCGGAAAGCCCCAGTTTACGCAGCGCTACCTGGAAGACTTCGCGCGCATCATCCGTTAGCAGCAGGCTGCCTTTATACTCAGGCTTCCATAAGTCTGCCCAACGGGTCACGGTCTTAGGGTCAATCGCTTCGCTGTTGATACCTATGGCTGTCGCACCCCAGATATACGGAATGGAGTAGTCGTTATTCGGGTCAAACGGCTTGTTCAGCATCTCCGGATCGAGGTTATGGAAGTTGGTTAGCTGCGTTTTATCGATCTTTTGGATCATGCCCTCTTTACGCATTTTGTCGACAAAATAAGTGGAGGGCACCACCAGGTCGTATGCACCATCTTTATAGGTTTTGAGCTTGGCATACATGGTTTCATTCGATTCATATGTCGAATAGATAACCTTAATGCCCGTCTCTTTGGTGAACTGTTCCAGCAGGCCTGGCGGCACATATTCTGTCCAGTTGTAGAAATAGAGCGTCTTGCTGTCATCCGCATGAGCGGCGTTTATGCCCAGTGCCAGAGCACCCGCAGCAAGCAGGTGGCGTGACCATTTTTTCATTTAACGTCCCCTGAGGTTATGCCTGGCGCGCCAGGCTTTTGGTTTTATCACGTGCAACAAACTGGCTTGCGAACACCATCACCAGCGACAGAACGAGCAGGAT
This sequence comes from Phytobacter sp. SCO41, assembly GCF_003073275.1. Taxonomy (NCBI): domain Bacteria; kingdom Pseudomonadati; phylum Pseudomonadota; class Gammaproteobacteria; order Enterobacterales; family Enterobacteriaceae; genus Phytobacter; species Phytobacter sp. SCO41. Next base: position 2,172,210 of record NZ_CP027225.1, read on the forward strand.
GGTTGCCAGCGCGTTCACCTCGGGTGAGACGCCGACTTTCACCATGGAATAGATTTTCAACGGCAGAATTTCATAGCCCGGTCCGGTAACGAAGGACGAGACCACCACATCATCCATCGACAGGGTAAAGCTCAGCAGCCATCCGGCCGCCACGGCAGGCATCGCCAGCGGCAGGATAATTTTGCGCAGGATCACGAGCTCGCTGGCACCCAGATCTTTTGCCGCTTCCAGCATCCGCACATCAAAACCCTTCAGGCGCGAATAAACCGTCACAACTACGAAGGGCAGGCAGAACGTAATATGCGAGAACAGCAGCGACCAGAATCCAAGCTGAACGCCCAGCAGCATAAACAGCACCAGCAATGAGATAGCCATGACGATATCCGGCGACATCATCACGACGAACAGCATGCCGCTGACAAAGGGTTTGCCGCGAAAGCGATAGCGGTACAGCGCCACCGCGGTCAGCGAACCGATAAGCGTGGCGAACGTGGCGGAGAAGACCGCCATCGTGAGCGAGTGCTGTGCTGCCTGCAACAGACTGTCGTTGTTCAGCAGCAGACTGTACCAGTCGGTGGTAAAACCTTGCCAGTTAATCCCAAACCGTGAGCTGTTAAACGAGTTCACAATCAGAATGATAATGGGAATATAGAGGTAGGCGTAAATGGCGGTCATAAAACCGCCGCGCAGCAGTCGACCGATCATTGCAGTTCCACCTTCTTGTCCAGCAGACGCGAGGCGCGCCAGTAAACCAGTAAAAGTAGACCCATCACGATAGTGAGCGTGATGCTGGTGGCCGCGCCAAAAGGCCAGTCGCGAATGTTGAGGAACTGACTTTTAATCACGTTGCCAATCAGCAGGTTTTTTGCGCCCCCCATCAGATCTGAGACGTAAAACAATCCCATCGCGGGCAGCAATACCAGCAGGCAGCCCGCGATAATGCCCGGCATGGTCAGCGGGATAATAATGCGCAAAAACGTCTGTAATTTACTGGCGCCCAAATCTCTCGCCGCTTCCAGCAAAGGTTTATCGAGTTTTTCGATACTGGAGTAAAGCGGCATGACCATAAATGGCAGCAGGATATAGACCAGCCCGATAATGACCGCCGCCGGGGTGAACATCACGCGGATCGGTTCATCAATGACCCCCAGCCAGAGTAAAAATGTATTCAGATACCCTTTGGTGCTGAGGAATATTTTCAGGCCATAGATGCGAATCAGCGAATTGGTCCAGAACGGAACAATCAGCAAAAACAGCAATAGCGGACGCACTTTTGTGGGTAGCTTTGCCAGGAACCAGGCGAAGGGATACCCCAGCATCAGGCAGGCAAGTGTGGCGATTACCGCCATATTCAGCGAGTGCAGCAGCACGTCAAAATAGAGCGGATCCAGCAGACGGGCATAGCTATCCAGCGAGAAGGCCATCGCCACGAAGTGGGCATCGTCACGGGTCAAAAAGCTGGTCGCAATAATCATCAGGTTGGGGAGAAAGACAAACAGCACAAGCCAACCGACGACAGTGGCAATCACCCCATTCTGGAATTTACTTGTGCTCTTCATCAGCCAGTACGACCTCCCAGCTTTCCACCCAATTTATCGCCATTTTTTGGTTCAAAGAGTGGTCAAAATCGGGGTCGTCTTCGTTGAAGAACTCGCTGACCAGCACCATTTTGCCGTTCTCCAGTTCGACTACTGACTCCAGCGTCATCCCTTTATAATTACGCTCACGCACTGCACCAGCGGAGTGGGCGAACGCGGTTGTGTATTCAATTTTTTACTCTGTCCCTTGTCAACGCATCGGATAACGCTCCGGATGCGGGGTTTGTGATTAACCACCTTAGGGTCTGACACATTGATGAAGGGCTGGCATTCTACGGCAAAGCACTGAAATCGCCAATCATTGATCCATTTACGCGGCCAAAAGTGAATTTTGTCAGCTACGTTTAAGTGAACAAAACAAAAATGAAAATATTCTCGTTTGCGGGATAAAAGTGACCTGACGCAATATTTGTCTTTTCCGGCTTATTGATAATGTTGTCACGTTTAGCGAGGGTGGCTGTATGGATAAATTATTAGAGCGTTTTTTGCAGTATGTTGCGCTGGATACTCAGTCGAAGCCGGGTGTCCGTCAGGTACCGAGTACCGACGGGCAATGGAAGCTCTTGCGCTTACTCCAGCAGCAGCTTGAAGAGATGGGGCTGGAAAACGTCACACTGAGCGAGAAAGGTACAGTGATGGCTACGCTGCCCTCTACTGTTGACAAGCCGGTACCTGCTATCGGTTTTATCTCGCATGTTGATACTTCCCCGGATTGCAGCGGTAAAAATGTGAATCCGCAAATCCTCGAAAACTACCGTGGCGGTGATATCGCGCTGGGTATCGGTGATGAAATCCTCTCACCCGTTATGTTCCCGGTGTTGCACCAGTTGTTGGGGCAGACGCTCATCACCACTGACGGTAAAACCCTGCTGGGTGCCGATGACAAAGCCGGCGTGGCGGAAATCATGACTGCGATGGCGGCGCTGAAACAGAAAAAAATCCCGCATGGTGATATTCATGTGGCTTTCACCCCGGACGAAGAGGTTGGTAAAGGGGCGAAACATTTTGACGTCGAGGCGTTTGGCGCGAAATGGGCATACACCGTCGACGGTGGCGGGGTGGGGGAACTGGAGTTCGAAAACTTCAATGCCGCCTCGGTCACCATCAAAATCGTAGGGAATAACGTCCATCCGGGAACCGCGAAAGGGGTGATGGTGAACGCGCTGTCACTGGCAAGTCGCATTCATGCGCTGGTGCCAGCCGACGAGAGCCCGGAAAATACCGAAGGTTATGAAGGTTTTTACCATCTTACCAGCATCAAAGGCACCGTTGAACGTGCGGAGATGCATTACATCGTTCGCGATTTTGACCGCAAAGCATTTGAAGCGCGTAAGCGCAAAATAATGGAAATCGCCAAAAAAGTCGGGAAAGGTCTGCATCCGGACTGCTACATCGAGCTGGTGATTGAAGACAGTTATTACAATATGCGCGAGAAGATAGTCGATCATCCGCATATTATCGATATTGCCTGTCAGGCCATGCGCGATTGTGATATCGAACCGCAGATGAAAGCGATTCGCGGCGGTACCGATGGCGCGCAGCTATCATTTATGGGGCTGCCCTGTCCTAACCTGTTCACCGGCGGTTATAACTACCACGGCAAACATGAGTTCGTGACGCTTGAAGGGATGGAAAAAGCGGTACAGGTAATCGTGCGTATCGCCGAGCTGACAGCGAAACAGGAATAAAAGCAATTCTCTAAAGAACGAGACAGACAGGCCGGGCAAACGTGATGTTGCCCGGCTTTTTTATGGCTTAGTCTTCAAAGAACCAGTATCCGCTGTTGACCAGCGCGGCAAGCATCGCGAGGAAGGACGGGTCTTCGAGCGCATCGCCAAAGGCGCTATCATTCAGAACAATGTGATTTGCCAGGGCGTCGAGTGCCGGGCGGTGCGGGGAGTTAATCCGCTCGCCGTTAACGAACACTTCGCCCGCGATACGCAATACACGCAGACCACCTAAACGCACCAGCTTGTCCCCCTGTTTCAGGGCATCGTAAATCTCATCAGGCTGGTAGGGCGGCTCCGGTGGCGTGACATCCAGTTCATGACGCGACTGGGTAATAAACTCACCGATCCACTCATTGAAATGCTCTGGCTGATTGATCAGATCGAGCATCATCTGGCGCAGGCCGTCCAGCTCTTGCGGTAGCACATCCGCCGGGTGTTCACGTGACGGCACATCCGGGTCGGTATAACGCTGGCTGCCCAGTTCGCGCTGCAACACATAATCGGCAAAACCGCTGATTAATTCTCGTCCGCTGGGGGCTCGGTAGCCAACGGAGTAGTTCATCGAGTTTTCCAGCGAATAGCCTTCGTGCGGGAATCCTGGCGGAATATAGAGAATATCGCCCGGCTCCATCTCTTCATCAATAATGGCTTCGAAGGGATCTACCTGTAACAGGTCCGGGTGCGGGCAGTGCTGCTTCATTGGCGTCTTTTCACCAACACGCCAGCGGCGGCGGCCGGTACCCTGAATGATAAAGACATCATACTGATCGAGATGCGGGCCAACGCCACCGCCGGGCACGGAAAACGAAATCATCACATCGTCGGTGCGCCAGTCGGGCAGGGCGCGGAAAGGACGCATCAGCGCCGCGGTCGGTTCATGCCAGTTGTTCACCGCCTGCACCAGCAGCGACCAGTTGCTTTCACCCAGATGGTCATAACTTTCGAAAGGCCCGTGGCTGACCTGCCATTTGCCATCAAGATGGCTTACCAGGCGGCTGTCGACTTCATCTTCCATGGCCAGACCGGCCAGTTCGTCAGGGGAAATGGGATCGATAAATTGTGCAAAGCCGCGTTTCAGTACCACCGGGCGTTTTTGCCAGTAGCGCTCGATAAAATCCGGCCAGTTAAGGTTGATGTTATAGTCCATGTTTGTTTCCCCAAACGTTAGTTTGAGTCGGAGTATAACGGATGGTGGACGGCCTGCGTGGGACAGGCCGTGTTATTTTGACTGAATGCGTTAATTATCGCCGCTTATCGGCTGCTGGCGGCCAAAGATGGCCTCCATTTTGGCCCCGCCGAGTAAACTTTCGCTGGTCAGGATTTGCCCGTCGTATTGTTCTACGATTTCGCGTGCGACGGATAACCCCACCCCCTGGCCCGGACGTAGCGTATCGGCGCGCTGACCACGATCAAAGACCACCTCACGTTTGGATAACGGGATCCCAGGACCATCATCTTCGATAATGATGTGCACGCTCTCGTCGGTCTGCCTTGCGGATACTTCGACAAATTCGAGGCAATATTTGCAGGCGTTGTCCAGGAGGTTGCCAATCACTTCCATAAAGTCGTTTTTCTCACCGACAAAGCTTATCTCCGGGGAGATATCGAGGCTGATATTCACCCCTTTTCGTTGATACACTTTGTTTAGCGCCGAGGTCAGGCTATCAAGAAGCGGGGCGACCGGGTGAAGTTCACGGCTGAGCAGCCCGCTGCCACCACGCATGCTGGCGCGATGCAGATAGTAACCAATCTGCTGAGAAATGCGGCTTATCTGTTCCAGCATTACCGGTTCGGCGTCGCTGACGCTCAGCTTTTCACTGCGTAACGAACGCAGCGTACTTTGCAGCACTGCCAGCGGGGTTTTCAGGCTGTGTGTCAGGTCGGTGAGGGTGGTCCGGTATTTGTCGTAGCGCTCGCGCTCGCTTTTGAGCAGGCGGTTGAGGTTACGCACCAGGCTTGTAAGCTCGCGAGTGGTGGCCGGGTTCAGATTCTCGCGGTGATGCTCTTCCAGTTCGCGCACCTCTTTCGCCAGTTCTTCGATGGGGCGCAAGCTCCACCAGGCTGCCATCCATAGCAGTGGGATCACCAGCAACAGGTTTGCCGCCAGGACATAGATGAACCAACTCCATACCATCCAGGAGCGTTTGAGTTCGATAGGCACGGTATCGATAACGACAATGGTGAGCTGCGGCATCCGCGCCGTGGCAGGATAGAGATTGACCGCCACCGAGTGGGTCATCTCCGAGGTGTTGTCATCTTCCCGAATCGCGTTGAACTGCTCCACCACCGACTCATCGTTATCGACCAGTGTGCTGGAGTCGTCCACATCCGCTTCGATTTCATGGAATCCATCGGCCTGGAGCCAGGCGGGGTCAACACGTTTTGCCAGCCACGGGATATCACGTTGCGCCCAGATAAGTTTGCCGTCTTTGTCATAAATCAGCGTGATAGTCGGGCTTTGTAAATTGAGGCTGTTGGGCAGGTCGACAGTCAGGGTGTTGTTTTCCCAGCGGGCAAGGGTATAGAACAGGTTACTTTCACCGCGCAGCAGGCGAAACGTGGTCTTATCGAAACTGACGCTATAGCCTATCAGGGCAACCATGCCATAGGCGAGAGAAAGCACCAGCACGACGGCGGCGGTCGCCAGAAGGAAACGAACCCGTAGCGAGAGCGGCAGAAAATGCCGCATTAAACGTCTCATTTGGGCAGTTCGAAGAGATAACCCTGGCCACGTACCGTGGTGATCACCTCTGCGGGATAGAGTGCCTGGATTTTCTTACGCAAGCGTCCCATAAGGACATCAATGGTGTGGCTTTCGCGCAGTTCGGCATCGGGATAGAGCTGGAGCATCAGCGAATCTTTGCTGACCACTTTGCCGCTGTTGCGAATCAGGGTTTCCATAATGGTGTATTCAAACGCGGTCAGTTTAACCACTTCACCGTTGATCGACATTTCGCGGCGCGAGAGGTCCACCTGAAACGGCGGCATAGAGATAACCTGTGAGGCCAGACCGCTGTTACGGCGCATCAGGGCCTGAATGCGCGCCACAACTTCTTCTATATGGAAAGGTTTGGTGACGTAATCATCGGCACCTGCGCTCAGTACTTCGACTTTATCCTGCCAGCCTTCACGCGCGGTCAGGACCAAAACAGGTAGAGAGACCTCATGGCTGCGCCAGCGGCGAATCAGCGATAAGCCGTCTTCATCGGGCAGGCCGAGATCGACAATGGCGATATCAGGCACGTGTTCATTAAGAAAATAGTCCGCTTCCTTTGCATCTTCCGCGGCATCGACCTGATGTCCCAGTTCCTGAAGCTGAACTTTTAAGTGGTGACGCAACAGGGCATTGTCCTCCACAACGAGTACGCGCATCGTCTTAACTCTCCTTATATTTTCAATACGAATAGTTTAACGCTGATTCTCGGGCGGCAGGGATAAACATTTGTTAAACCGAGAGGAAGGAAGCCCTCTTTCCTGATGAAAAGAGGGCGAAAGGCAGCAGGAAGGGGTTATTTCAGTTCATCGACCATGGTGATGGCTCGGCCAATGTAATTTGCCGGGGTCATCGCTTTCAGGCGAACTTTCTCGTCTTCCGGCAGCGCAAGGCTATCGATAAACTGTTTCATGCCTTCGGCATCCACACGTTTACCACGGGTCAGCTCTTTGAGCTTCTCATACGGTTTTTCGATACCGTAGCGGCGCATAACGGTCTGAATCGGCTCTGCCAGTACTTCCCAGTTATGATCCAGCTCGTCCAGCAGACGGTCGCGGTTCACTTCCAATTTGCTCACGCCTTTCAGGGTTGCCTGATAGGCAATCAGCGCATAGCCCACGCCAACGCCCAGGTTACGCAGTACGGTGGAGTCGGTCAGGTCGCGCTGCCAGCGGGATACCGGCAGTTTGCTGGCCAGGTGCTGCAACACCGCATTCGACAGGCCGAGGTTGCCTTCGGAGTTTTCGAAGTCAATCGGGTTCACCTTGTGCGGCATGGTGGAAGAACCAATTTCGCCGGCGATGGTTTTCTGTTTGAAGTGGTTCAGGGCGATATAACCCCACACATCGCGATCGAAGTCGATCAGGATGGTGTTAAAGCGCGCCATGCAGTCAAACAGCTCCGCAATGTAGTCATGCGGCTCGATCTGCGTGGTGTACGGGTTCCACTGGATACCCAGAGAGGTCACAAACTCTTCGCTGAACTGGTGCCAGTCCACTTCCGGATAAGCGGCGATGTGGGCGTTGTAGTTCCCCACCGCACCGTTGATTTTGCCGAGGATTTCCACCTGATTTAGCTGGCGATACTGGCGTTCCATACGGTATGCCACGTTAGCCATCTCTTTCCCCATGGTAGACGGCGTGGCCGGCTGTCCGTGAGTACGGGAAAGCAGAGGAATATCGCGATACTGCACGGCGAGGTCTTTCACTGCATCAATCACCTGACGCCAGTAAGGCAGGATGACCTCATCACGCGCGGTTTTCAGCATCAAGGCGTGGGAGAGGTTATTGATATCTTCTGAGGTGCAGGCGAAGTGGATAAATTCAGAGACCGCGTGTAATTGCGCGATATCCGCCACTTTTTCTTTCAGAAAATATTCGACCGCTTTCACGTCATGGTTAGTGGTGCGCTCGATAGTTTTGATACGCGCCGCGTCTTCTTCATTGAAGTCGGCGACGATTTTATCGAGGAAACCGTTTGCGTCGTCAGCAAAAGCAGGAACTTCCTTGATCGCTGCATGTGACGCCAGCTTTTGTAACCAGCGTACTTCGACTTGTACACGAAATTTCAGCAAACCGAATTCGCTGAAAATCCCGCGCAGCGCGCTGACTTTATCGCCGTAGCGTCCATCGACAGGGGAAACGGCGGTCAGTGAGGATAATTCCATAGTTCAGAACTCCGGGAGGTTAACAATGAGCGAGAATTTGTTTGGCCTGAGTGGTCAGGCGATTACGGGAAAACATTAATTGCAGGCGGCCACCGCCAACCTGATGCCACAGCACCGCAGCACGAATACCTGCAAGCAGCGTGGCGCGAACTTTCGCCTGGACCTGCGGGCTTTGCAGCACCGCAGGCGAACCGGTCACCTGAATGCGCGGCCCGAGCGGGCTAATCACATCCACATAAATACCAGCCATGGCGCTAAGCAGCGTCTCCGACTGGAGATCAAAATGCTCAAGCTGGCGCTGCAAACCAGCGATACGGTCACCGAGCGTATTCATGGCATCTTTGTGGCCCGCCAGCTTGCGCTCCAGCACCATCAGGCTAAGAGTATAGCGGGTCAATTCGGCATTCAGCCCCTGACGGCTGCTGGCATTAAGTACGCCGAGTAGCGTTTCCAGACCGGTGCGCAGGTTTGCTTCGCTGCCACCAAAAACGCTCAGGGTTGAGTCCGGGTTAAGATCGATGACGCTATTGAGAGAGACATGGAGCGCGTCGGCGTCGCAATGTCCCTGATGCGCCAGTTGCTGCACCAGACGGGCGGACTGGCAAATGCCCGCCAGCGCCAGGGTGATGTCGTAGTAATTCTTAGCCACACTCGCTCCTTGATTCGCTATCTCAGTCTCGTCGATTAAATCGGCAGCGCGATACGCTGTTCGATAATACCGCCGCCAAGGCACACTTCGCCGCTATAGAAAACGGCAGACTGGCCTGGCGTTACCGCAGCAACCGGCTCGTCAAAACGAACCTCAATGCGGTCATCATCCAGGGCAGTAATGGTGCACGGAATATCGGTCTGGCGGTAACGGGTTTTCACGGTGCAGCGCAGCGTACCGACCAGCGGTTCGCGATTAACCCAGTGCAATTGCTGGGCAATCAGCCCAACGGACATCAGACGTGGGTGATCGTGCCCCTGCGCGACCACCAGGATATTGTTTTCCACATCTTTATCGACCACGTACCACGGATCTTCGGTACCTTCTTTGGTTCCGCCAATCCCCAACCCTTTGCGTTGGCCCAACGTGTGGTACATCAGCCCCTGATGCTCGCCAATCTCTTCACCGTCAACGGTGAGGATTTTGCCCGGCTGGGCAGGCAGGTAGCGGCCTAAAAATTCGCGGAATTTGCGCTCGCCGATAAAGCAGATACCGGTAGAGTCTTTTTTCTTCGCGGTGACCAGCCCCAACTCTTCGGCGATTTTGCGCACTTCGGGTTTTTCCAGTTCACCGACCGGGAACAGGCTTTGCGCAATCTGCTCATGGCCAAGCGTATAGAGGAAATAGCTCTGATCTTTGTTGCCATCCAGACCGCGAAGCAAACGGCTTTTACCGTCGACATCAGCCCGGCGGACATAGTGACCGGTCGCGATATAATCGGCGCCCAGATCTTCGGCGGCAAATTCGAGGAAGGCTTTAAATTTGATCTCTTTGTTGCACAGAATATCCGGGTTAGGCGTGCGCCCGGCTTTATATTCCGCCAGGAAGTGTTCAAACACGTTGTCCCAGTATTCTGCGGCAAAGTTTACGGTGTGGAGTTCAATACCGAGTTTGTCGCATACGGCCTGCGCATCGGCCAGATCGGCCGCCGCGGTACAGTATTCCTCGCCGTCGTCCTCTTCCCAGTTCTTCATGAACAGGCCTTCCACCTTATAACCCTGTTGCAGTAACAGCCAGGCAGATACGGAAGAATCGACACCGCCGGACATGCCGACGATCACTTTTTTTGGGCTATCAGACATAGAATACTCACGACATTGAACTTCAAGGCGGCGTATTCTATCACGCACTCGCCGCGCAGGCACCCCTGCATATTACCAATCCGCAACAAGTCGGGCGGAAATTACCGCTAACCTGGCCTGCCGTGAGCGCTTATGGCGTGATTGTTCGTCTGGAACGGGGCACAGAACGATAAACCCCAGCGAGGCCGGGGTTTATGTTAACTCATGCGTTTTGACGCGTTGTATCAGGCGGCTCGCTGATCGTCGATGCTGAACTGCTCGACACTCTGGGCAAGCTGCTGTGCCTGTTCTTCGAGGGAGCTTGCCGCCGCCGCCATCTCTTGCACCAGTGAGGCGTTCTGCTGGGTGACGCCATCCATCTCATTAACCGCAATCGTCACCTGGCTAATGCCTTTGGCCTGCTCATCAGAGGCGACAACAATTTCATTAATGATGGTTTGGACTGAATTCACCGCCTGGGTCATTTCCTGCATTGTCTTCCCGGCATCATTAACCAGTTGAACGCCGTTCTCAACGCGCTGACTCGACTCTTCAATCAATGCGGCAATCTCTTTCACCGCGTTGGCGCTGCGCTGCGCAAGATTACGCACTTCGGAAGCCACCACGGCAAAACCGCGCCCCTGTTCACCAGCGCGCGCCGCTTCGACGGCGGCGTTAAGCGCCAGAATATTGGTCTGGAAGGCGATACTGTTGATCATGGTGGTGATGTCGCTGATTTTTTTCGAGCTGTCATCAATCTGCGACATGGTTTTAACCACCTGGCCGACCAGTGCTTCACCCCGGCTGGCAATCTGCGTTGCATTTGCTGTCAGTGCCGTGGCCTGATGTGCGTTGGTGGCGTTATGTTTCACCGTTGCGCTGAACTGCTCCATGCTGGCGGCAGTTTGCTCCAGCGCTGCGGCTTGCTGCTCTGTACGCGAAGAGAGGTTAATGTTGCCGCTGACAATCTCCCCCGCACCCTGACGTACAGAATCACTGGCATCTTTGATCTGCCCGACGATTTGACGCAGTTGTGCCTGCATGGTCTGCAGCGCGAAGAACAGGCTATGGCGATCGCCAGATTTGACGTTAATCTCGTTATCCAGTTTGCCATCTGCGACGGCCAGCGCGATGGTTGCCGCTTCCAGCGGTTCGCCGCCAATCGGTTTCAATACTTTGCGGCTAAAGACGATACCCAGTAAGGCGCTAACCAGCAGAATGCTAAGTACCATCAGAATGATAGCGTTCATCAACTGACGGTTGGCCGCTGCCATCACCTGGCTGACCGGTGCGACGACACCCAGATACCATTTGTCGGTACTGTTGCCGATAGACACCGGCTGCCAGGTCACTAAAGCATCCTCACCGAGGATAGCATCAGGCTGTTCCACAACCTGTGAAGAGAAGTTATTGGTGTTGCCCGGAAAGGGTTTACTGGTCATTTTCTTATCAGGATAAGAGATAACTTTGCCTGCGGTAGACAACAGCACGGCGTAGCCGCCACCTTCCCAGGGTTTAATTTGATTTACTTTTTCCTGCAATGAGGCAAGTGAGATATCCGAAGTGATCACAGCATGCAGTTTGCCCTGACTGACCACCGGGGCGGCGACGGATGTCAACAGCGTCGGTACGCCGTTGTAAGCGTAGCTATAGGGTTCAATCAGCGTGTCTTTCTGAGATTTTTGCGGCACCAGGTAATAATCGCCCTGGCCTGGCGTCAGGTAAGAGAGCAGAGGGTGCATCTTGAAATTGCCAGACTGGTCGCGATCAACGAAGAAGGCATAACGCCCCTTCGGCGCCTGATCGGGCTTATCTGCAAAATCCGCATCTTTTCCGTCAAAGGCGTTTTCTTCAAAAATCACCGAGATGGAAAGGTAATCAGGATTATCACGCAGAGCGGATTCCATCATTTTATCGGCGACTTGACGATCCGTTATCCCGGCTGCCGGTAAGGCAATCAGACTGTGACCGAGGTTATGCGCAACATCGCGCGCATAGTTAAGGTCTTGCTGAATTTTCAGGGCCTCACTCTGCGCAATCTGATGTAAGTATTTTTCTGCTAATGATTTTTGCTCGTTGCTGGACTGCCAGCTCAGCACGCCAATGGTTGCAACAAAGCCGAGAGTGATGGTTAACGCACCTGTGAGCAACATTTGCGCGCGGGTACTCATCTTTTTTTGAACATATTGTCTTGCCATCACCGTACCTCTGATCTCAACGTGTAGCGCCATTACCATCCCGCAAATCGGGGCTGCCTTCCTTGAAATCTATCGGCGTATGTTTTTTGATCTTTAATTGTTACAAATGCAGCCGCTTTGGCGTAAAAATGCACAAAAAAGGGGATGTGTAGCAGGAGTAATCGCCGACGTGCGCGGAACGTGAAGGAATATAGCGAGTGTAGCGTTACTTTTGGTGGGTTAAGTTGCGGTTAAATATTTCGCTTTGGTATTAATTCAGCCAGGTGTTGTTGACGGGCACAACGGGGAAAACACAACAACCGCGCAGGCGCGGCTGTTGTCAAAACCTGACGCTTAGTTAAAAGGCCAGTTAAATTCGCCAATCACCGATAACGGATAACGTGTACCGGTTTGCCAGCTACGAATACTTTCTGCGACCAGCGGGGAGCGCAGGTTTTTCGCGTTCAGGATCTCATCAGCGCTGACCCACAGGCAGCGGTCAATATCACTGTCGTGCGGCTCGGTGGCGCAGATGTCTTCGAGATCGACGGCAAACAGAAAACGCAGGAAAGGTGTTTTGTCCGGTGCTATCCACTGATGCATACGAATAAAGGCATCGGGCGTGGCATGAATACCCGTCTCTTCCCACAGCTCGCGTTTTGCAGCCTGCACCAGCGTTTCATTGGCCTCCAGGTGGCCGGCTGGCTGATTCCACAGTGCCTTGCCGCTGATTGTCTCTTCTACGACCAAAAACTTGCCCTGCGCATGGACGACGCAGGCGACGGTGACATGAGGTTTAAACATACTTTCCTCTTTGTTTATCAAAGTTATTCATCAAAGCCATCGGCCATATCCGGCCAATTGATCTCGCCACTCTGCTTGTTGATACTAATATAGGCCACCGGTGGAGACGTCTCGCTATCCGCACTGCCACGGCACAGCGCCGACTGGTGATCTTCGCGAACGATAATCTGAATCTCTTTTTGCGCGTTCCAGCTTTCATAGAACACACAGTGATAATCGGTGCGCAGGGAAAGCGTGGCGATACGCGTGGCTTTATCGACAGAGAGCGGGTTAATGTCGTCGCGATAGCGATCGCCTTCGTCAATGGGCGCAAGCTGTGATTTTTTAAGCCAGCCGCGAATGATGCGGTGCTCGGGACCGTACCAGTTCACCTCAAGAAAATCATCCTCGGACTGCTCCTGAGCGGAAACACTATCACCCGGCACCAGGAAGACCGACGAGCTACGGCACTTTTCATTGGGCATCGTGTAAAACCATGCGCGCGCCTGACCTTGAACGCGGTATCGGTTATTGGCCGAAGGGGCTTCGCGCACGCGTGTACGCAAGGTGTCGTCTGCCCACGTCTGGCATTCATGGCTGACCGGCAACGAGGAGGGCAGAGCGGTCAACTCATCGGCCGTCACCCAGCCGGTGACAAATGCGCCGTTGGCATCCCGGTAGCGTACATAGCGAAAGGGATGAGTGGGGGAGACCCCGCCTGATTTCCCGTATAAGACCGAGCTTCGCAGGACTTCAACGGTATCGCCGTTGACTAAAAACGCGGGAAGCTGGCATTCCGAGCCGGGAGCAGAATAAAAATGTAACCGGTCAGGGCTGGTCACTTTTGCAACCTCGAAGAGATAATCTGCTTCGCCTGCGGCCCTCCCGCCGATGGTCTCGCAAGTTTCATTAGCAAAACATGATGACGAAACAGCGCAGAGCAGCAAAAAAGCCGCAACCCGTAACAACATACCTTCTCCTCATCCATGACAAATTTCAGTTAATGATTAGTTTGCGGAATTATTCAGTATAAACAACGCGTTTATTTCACTTCTCGCCACTGGCCATTGGGCAGCCCATCGAGGGTATATTCACCCAGCGCATAACGAATGAGGCGGAGAGTGGGAAAACCAACGTGTGCGGTCATTCGTCGGACCTGGCGATTGCGGCCTTCATAAAGCGTGATTTTAAGCCAACTGGTGGGAATGGATTTCCGCTCGCGAATGGGGGGATTGCGCGGCCACAGCCACTCTGGCTCACTAACTCGTTCAATGCCGGCGGGCAGAGTAGGGCCATCATTCAGGGTGACACCGTCGCGCAACGCTGCCAGCGCCTCTTCACCCGGCTCTCCTTCAACCTGAACAAAATAGATTTTCCCGGTACGTTTCCCCGGCTGCGTCAGTTTTGCCTGCAATTCACCGTCGTTGGTTAACACCAGTAAACCTTCACTGTCACGATCCAGACGCCCCGCCGCGTATACATTTTGAACAGGTATATACTCTTTAAGCGTACTGCGTCCGGCCTCATCGGTGAACTGCGGCAAAACATCATAGGGTTTATTAAACAAAATCACCCGCTTTGGCTGGTTTTCGCGTCGCCGCTTAGTAGCTTGTCGTGAGCTGAATCGCTCAAGGTGGTGATTTCTAAAAGAAGTTTTCTTCATGGTATTTTCAGTGGTTATCAATTGCCGCATTATAACTGAAACATGATTGCCTTTCATGGAACCCAACTATCAGGTAGTATTGACAGGCTAATTACAATTCATTAACAAAAATCAGTAACAACCAGAAGCGCTCGAAGGAGAGGTGAATGGAAAGCAAAGTAGTTGTTCCGGCGGAAGGTAAGAAGATCACCCTGCAAAACGGCAAGCTGAACGTTCCGAATAACCCGATTATCCCGTTCATTGAAGGTGACGGTATCGGTGTCGACGTTACCCCTGCGATGCTGAAAGTGGTCGATGCCGCTGTGGAGAAAGCCTATAAAGGCGAGCGTAAAATTTCCTGGATGGAAATTTACACCGGTGAGAAGTCTACCCAAATTTACGGCCAGGACGTCTGGCTGCCCGCTGAAACTCTCGATCTGATTCGTGAATACCGCGTTGCCATCAAAGGCCCGCTGACCACGCCGGTTGGTGGCGGTATCCGCTCTCTGAACGTTGCCCTGCGTCAGGAGCTGGACCTGTATGTTTGCCTGCGCCCGGTACGTTACTACCAGGGCACGCCAAGCCCGGTTAAACACCCGGAACTGACCGACATGGTTATCTTCCGTGAAAACTCCGAAGACATTTACGCTGGTATCGAATGGAAAGCGGACTCTGCTGACGCAGAGAAAGTGATTAAATTCCTGCGTGAAGAGATGGGCGTGAAGAAAATTCGCTTCCCGGAACATTGCGGTATCGGTATCAAACCGTGTTCCGAAGAAGGCACCAAACGTCTGGTACGTGCGGCTATTGAATACGCTATCACCAACGATCGCGATTCTCTGACCCTTGTACACAAAGGCAACATCATGAAGTTCACCGAAGGCGCGTTCAAAGACTGGGGCTACCAGCTGATTCGCGAAGAGTTCGGTGGTGAGCTAATCGACGGCGGCCCGTGGCAGAAGATCAAAAACCCGAACACCGGCAAAGAGATCATCATCAAAGATGTGATCGCTGATGCGTTCCTGCAACAGATCCTGCTGCGTCCGGCTGAATACGACGTTATCGCCTGTATGAACCTGAACGGTGACTATATCTCCGACGCCCTGGCAGCCCAGGTAGGCGGTATCGGTATCGCACCGGGGGCAAACATTGGTGACGAATGTGCGCTGTTCGAAGCTACTCACGGTACTGCGCCGAAGTATGCGGGCCAGGACAAAGTGAACCCGGGCTCCGTTATCCTCTCCGCTGAGATGATGCTGCGTCACATGCAGTGGTTCGAAGCCGCAGACCTGATCGTGAAAGGCATGGAAGGCGCTATCGCTGCCAAAACCGTGACCTACGATTTCGAACGTCTGATGGAAGGCGCTAAACTGCTGAAATGTTCAGAGTTTGGCGACGCGATCATCGCAAACATGTAATCCAGTTTCTGGGTTTACGAAGAACGGGAGCCTGATGGTTCCCGTTTTTTATGCGACTCAGGAAATCTTCCCCAAAACTTTCCCCAAAACTCCCTCTGAAAACGATACTTTAGCCGACCACAATCCAGTCTTTACCTCGGTCATCATGATATTGTTCAGTTTGTTTTACCTATACCTACCGGTAAGGTTAGGGCAAACATCATGACGCTTTTCCCTGGTAGGTCAGGTGGATATGGCAAAATTATTTTTTAATGGTTCTATACACCAAATCACTCTAGTGGATGGCAATGGAAACCTAAAAAATATTATCTTAGACACATCGGCTCAATGCTTGATACCAAAGATCTGGGTAAAATCCAGAATCAGGCGTCGCATTTTTGCCCTGCAAAAAACGAAGAGTTTTGTAACGGGATCAAAGTAGCAGCAGAAAAAGCAGCCCAAGAATAAGTTGTGGTAAGTATTATTTATGCAGGGTCATGGATTGGCACCGTTGTCAGTGCAAAGGTATTTTTTGAAGACTTCCGATAAATTCACCCAATGTGATCTCATTTAAAGATGCTGGTGTTTTCACCAAATTATATTTCCCGCGCCAGTTGATAAACTCCATAGCTCATAGCGCAATATATGTGATATTCAGGAGAGTTCCATGATACCAACGCTTGAATACGCCCGTTCTTATAGCCTTCGCTGAAAAAGTTCCACAAAAGAAGTTAGTGCCAGTATTATGTTTTATATGCCCATCCCGGCAACATTTTGATGTTTAGTGACCCATTTGATCATGCACAGAAAACAGTCGGGCATCATGAAGCGATCCTGACGCTAATGACTGAGATTGACGCATTGGCAAGGCGCGTTACTGACTGACGTAAAAACACTAAGCAAGCAGCAGGAAAGTCATTATTTTATTTAAGGATATACGTATCTTGGCCTAAGCGGAGATGCTAATTTAGTAACGGAAATCACCGTACTATCCATGGAGGTTTACTGTGAGTGTATATGTTTTTTATTACAACGAATCGGGTGCACGAGTCTTTCCCAAAAGTAGCGTAAATGAGGAAGCAAAGGCGCTTCTCAAACGTAAGGGTTACAAAAAGCATCATTTTGAGGTCGACGCTGACAGCGCTAAGGATGCTATCGCGATGATGAAACAAAATGATGATGAATATCTTAAGGAATTAAAAGACTATTCTGACAGCCTGCTTTTTGTTGGCGTGGCTGGGATGGCATCCGTTCTTTAAAAATATGTCAGTGCAACAGCAGAAAGGGGCCTGTGTAAGTTAACGTGGAAGCACAGGCTTTTACCGTTGCAACGACGTCGGCAGGCGTTGTCGCGCTTCACGATACCGCCGGTCTGGATAGAGGGTCAGACGAAAAATATCATTTAAGGCCGCACCGTTATCTTTCGGCGCACCCGGATATCTGATAAGCAGGGATTCAATGACGCCATCATTGGATAAACTACAAATACGAGCAATATGATGGACCATTGGCAGTTGCTCTTTGCGAGGCTGCACCTGCCCGGATACCTTATTTTTGATTAAAAATAAGCCTCAATGTTGATGCAATTGCGATGATACTACCGACAACCATAACAATCGCAATAAACCTTCTGTGGTGCGAAAAGAGATCCATCATCCCATTGACCAGACAGAGTGACATAAATCCTATACTTATCCAGCGAATATGATTTTTATTCAACGCGTCCACCTTTGTTGGCAGGCTAATATCTCTACCATCTTATCTCAATGCGATGTATACATTTTCAACAAATCATCAACGCCAAAAAGTAATAAGACAGGTCGTTGAGGTCTGGGACAAGACAGGAGCGCAAGCTGATATGCGACATGGTTGATGGGCGCTAAAACCCACCCGAAACGACGCTTTACACCTTTTAACCTCAGGCGCATCTCGTGTATCACGAAAATGCGCTGCCTCACGTAAAAGCCTGCCACTTTCGGCTATTCTTTCTCTATCAAATAGTCCAAAGGAGCATTCAGATGAATCAGCGCGGAGTCGTCCTTCATCATGAACATCGGATTGGTTATGTCATCATTCGCGATGAATTCGGCAATCACACCGTCGTAAAACTGCTAACAGGAAGCGATATTGAAAGAGGTGATGTCATTGTTGGGTTCCTGCATGGTGAAGGCGACCAAACCTTCCATAACGAAACCCAGGATGTCTCGCTGGATGTTCATATCCAGGGGCATGGATTATCCGAAGATGCAACAATCCAGATGATTCAAAAAGCCCACTGAGTTACGCATTATCGTGTGATCCAGGTGCCGACTTGTCAGAAAAACATTTGGCTGACGGGATAGCGACGCATTTTGCCATGCAGGGCTGTCGCGTCAGCCATTCTGGATATTGACAAGGAGTGATGTAAATAAGACCCCCGTCGATGGGCCTGGTCACAGCGCAAATGTTGTGATTACTGGCCTCCTGTCAATAAATCCGACCGCGTTTTAAAGAATCCATAAAGCGAACATCTGGCGTTGCGCAAGTACTTCAAGGAAATAATTAATCGACGAGGAGAAGAGTATTTGACAATACGAAGTCTGCTAATGATTGTTTAAAATATAATTAAATGGTCGGGGGATTAATTTCGACTAAAGAAAAAGGACAGTTTCGACATCAAAACTGTCCGAGAATGCGGTAGAGAATGTTAAATCGTATTTCCTTCACATGCGTACTTTATATCTTTCCTAAGCGAAATTTACCAACGCATTTTTTTCTCGTTGTGGATTGAGAAAATTGATGATCGGGTTATTAATGTCGGGCTTTATTGGTTAAGACTTAACATGCGCCCTCAGCAGGAGAGGACGCTTAAGCATACATTACGAACCATACTGATGCTGATCGTTGTTAATACGTCCTAACACACGATAGGGCTTACAGTCCGCAAGCCAGGCTTTAATATCTTCTGGCGGGATGGGTCTTGAAAAATAATAACCTTGCGCCTCATCACAGCCAAACTCGGTAAGCATTTGCGCCGTCTCATGATCTTCAACCCCTTCGGCCAGCACCACATAATGGAGTTCTTTAAGCATCATGATGACATTACGGGCGATGATACGACTGCCGGAATCAGTCGTTATCTGGCTGACCAGTGAGCGATCCAATTTAATCACATCAATAGGAATGCGACGCAGGTAACTGATATTACTGTAACCGGCGCCAAAGTCGTCCAGCAGAATCTGGAAACCTAGCAGTTTCAGGCGATCGAGTTCTTCAAGCGCGGCTTCACTCTCCAGAACTTTTTCTGTCTCCAGACACTCAATGCGAATATCAGCCGGATACAAGCCCGCATTGAGAACATTATTTTCCAGCTCATCCGCAAAGCCGGGACGAGAAAAATCACTCACTGTCACGTTAATCGAAACCGGTAGGGTAATACCCTGGCTACGCCAGGATTTCAGTTGCGCGATGACGGTTTTGATGACCCATTGGGTAATTTCCGACATCAGGCTGGTTTTTTCTGCCAGCGAAACAATGGTTGCCGGAGAAATATTGCCAAGCTGTGGATGTCGCCAGCGCAGCAGCGCTTCCACCCCTTCTGTTTTGCCAGAGCGCAACGATACCTTCGGTTGAAAAACCAGATAAAGCTGACTGGTTGATTTAATCGCCTCACTTAAGTCATACAAGAGTTTGAAGTCTTTATTTCTTTTGTGATCAAGGATGGGATTAAATTGCAGGACCGGAATATTCTGGCGGATTGATTCGTGCAGGGCGCTGATCGCCTGACGCACAATTTCATGGGCATCATCTTCCCGTGGCGAGAACTTGACGTAGCCGGTATGGATAGTGAGCGTAATATCAATGTTTTGCGCCATTTGTGCCCGCGTCCCTGGCAGCGTTTCTGCGCGTTTAACGAGCGTTAAGGCTTGTTCAATCTCAACCAGTACCGCAAAACGGGCGGGGGCGAAAGAGTATAAAAGAACATTCTCTTTTAACCGAAGACGCAGACGCAACAGCGGGATAAAGCTGCGCAGCATATTATCCACGGCGCGCAATCCCAGATAGCGGATTAGCTCGTAGGCACGAGGCATATCAATACAGTCAAATATCACCAGACCATAGGTTTTGGGGTCTTTTTCCAGCGTTTTTTGCTCCATTTCACGCAGCAAAAACTGGCGGTTGGGAAGCCCCGTGAGCGTGTCGACGCGACCAATAGAATAGCGCGCTTCAAGGTAGACTGCGGAAAGCTCTGCGATGCGGTTAAAACTTTCTATTTGTTGCTGCGTCGGGGTGAAGATACTGGAACTACTGACACAAAGCGTGCCAAGAACCATCCCCTCTTGCGTTATCATCGGCGCAGAAGCATAAAACAGAATATCGCCGTTTTGCACCAGTGGTTGATGAGAAAAACGGGAATCCAGCCGGGCATCAGGGCAGACAACGGTCTGCCCGCTGTCGCGCGAGTACTGGCACATTGTTTTTTCTATCGGGACTTTGAAATGCTCCAGCGGTACATTTTTAACATATTTGATATATTGGTAATCATCATCAAATACGGTAATAAAGCAGCCTTCGACATTCATCACCTCGCAAGCAAGGCAGGCATACTCTGTCAGGGCTGCGTCGCGGGTTTTATCCTCTTTACGCAATAATTCCAGCGCCGCCAGCCGTTTGCTTTCGCTTCTTTTAAGTCCCGTGAACATTGCGAGCTCCTGCTCAGATAAATGAGGCTGTTAGGTTATGCTCTGTCGACAACATCACTGGCCAGGATGACATCTACAATGACTGTTAAGTTTAGCCCACCGTCTACCACCAGCCGAGTTGAGTACCGGCGACGGCAACAACAGCCACAATGAGCATAATGATTGTTGACTTTCTCACGAACTAGCTCCTGAGCTGGCAGCCTTTGCCAGCGATGCAGATAATAATTAAATAGAAGAAAATAAGATAATTCTCAAGCAAAAAAACGCCCTGAAGTGAATTAATTGAGGCGTAAAAACGGCTGTTTGTTTTTTCCGTTTTTATCCTGATACATAGCGCGATCGGCGATGCGCAATGCACTGTCAGCATCAATACTATCGGGATTAATTTCGACCACACCGATACTGGCTCCGGGATAAAATATATTGACGGAACCCAGTCGATATTCTCCAGTGAGACATTTATGCAAATTTTGCTTAAGGGAGGATAATCTTTCGGTTTGTGTTTGATCGCGCGGCCCGCCTGGACAGGCAATTAAAAATTCATCGCCGCCAAGCCGCCCGACCACATCATCTTTATCGCAACCATCCAGAAGACGACGCCCAATCTGAATAAGGAATTGATCGCCTGATTCATGGCCAAGCTCATCATTTATTCTTTTAAAGTTATCGAGATCAATAAACGCAATAATAATCTGAATATCAAGGTTTCTGGCAAGAGAAAATAGCATTGTCAGATTATCGAAGATCGCCCGTCGATTAGGCAGGCCGGTCAGCGGATCGGTATAAGAGTGGGCGATGAGTGCCGCGTTAGCTTCTCGCAGTTGTTCCACCAGGTGGTCTTTTTCGATGGAACGCGCTATCAGCCCGGCGAAAAGACGTAAAACGTGTTCACCGCGAACGCTCAACTTACGCGTGTCCTTACTGGCGGCGCATAGCGTGCCATAAAGCGAACCATCCGCCAGATGCACAGGCATGCTTAAGTAAGTGGTGATCCCAATTTTTTGCGCCGCTTCGCAATCTGCCCACTGCGTTGCCACGTCATCGCTAAAAAAACAGCCCTCATCCAGCGCGCGCTTGCACAGGCTGTCACCCCACGGCAGAGAAAAACCCTCTGGAAGATCAAGTTGTTTGCTGTTTCGCGCATACTGGATATGTTGAAAACCACCGTCGTCGTCAATCTTGGTAAGGTACGTCGATTCCATTTCAGTGACCATCTCCAGCATTTCAAGGAGCTGTCGTACCAGGCTTTCAAGGGATTGATCTTTATGGAGTGTTTCGGAAACTCGGGCCAAAATGAAATCGGACATTACACTCATTAACTCCTGTGCACTGCGCGCTGTATGCACTTGATGCTGAAAATATAAACTCGCCATATTAAAGCATGGCTTAAATAAGTTTTATATATCGGCAGCGTCAAACGGGCGGTTCAGGAGATTGCGTAAAAAAAAGCCCCGTTGATGAGACGGGGCAAAAACTCATTGATTACGGAATGATGTTCTCTGGTCATGGGTGAGAACGAGGCAAATATATCTGCAAAAAGTGGCGTAAGGATGGAGAAATCATGGAGATGTCAGGCGTAACGCATTAAGCTAAATTTCTGGCTTATTATTTCAATATGGATAATTCGATGCGTAATATTTTCTTCCTTTTCATTTGTGCATTAACGGCATGCTCCACGCCACCGGGTACGACTCGTCAACCCGTAGCAGGAAAAGCCAATCCGGCGGCGGTGCATTGTCTGCAGATGGGCGGGCAACGTGTGCCTGTGCAAAGCCCCCAGGGGGTGCGTACAGAATGCAAATTGCCAGGCGGTGAAGTGATAGATGAATGGGAACTGTGGCGACGCGATCACCCTCAATCTCGCTCGTGACACGCTACCTGCATCAGGGTAAACTTGGTTAAGAATAATCTTATTTTCCATGATGCATGTGTACGCGAGAGAATTATGTTTCAGTTACGACCGGGTAGCCTGGCGATGGTCATTGGCGCGCAAACGCCTGCCGGGCGCTGTAATATTGGTAAATCTGTAGAGTTATTTGGCCTTTGCCAGCCAGGCGAGATGTTTCTGAACCCGGTCAATGGTGTGATGACGCGCATGCCGCAAAGCGCGAATCGTGCGTTGTGGCTGGTGACGGGTGATGTGCGGTCTTTCGATGGGCAACAAGGTTTCGCCTTTGTTCGTGCCGAACACCTGATGCCTCTCGACCCGGACAGCCTGCCTGAACATCATCGCGAGCAGGTGATTTCCTGATTTATAGCGACTCCAGCCATTCTGCCAGCACCAGCGCATGATTTTGCCTGGTGTCTTTGGCGGCATAGAGCAGGGTGAGAACACCGCTTTGACGCTTCGCATTAAGCGTTTGTCCGGCCTCTCGCTTATCCGCAAGCTCCGCCAGGTATGCTTCCCGAAACGCGGCGAAATCCAGTACATCGGCGTGAAAGGCTTTACGTAAATCGCCCGATGGGGCCAAATCCTTACACCACTCGTCGTAGTTCAGATCGGTTTTTTTAACGCCGCGCGGCCACAGGCGATCGACCAGAACCCGATAGCCATCCTGTCCGGATGCCGGGTCATAGACACGTTTACATTGAATCATCTGTCTGTTCCCTCTCTTCGATAAAGGCGACGAGTTCCGCGATCTGCTGGTGGGAAAACACGCGAATGCCGTTTGCCTCCAGCAGCGCGGCAGCGACACCCATTCCTGGACGTTGAACGCCGCTAAAAGTGCCGTCGTAAATCTGCTGGCTACCACAAGTGGGGCTGCCGTCGGTCAGTAGTGCTGCGCAACAGCCTTCTGACTGTGCGGTTTTGAGGGCCAGCCAGGCGGCGAGCTGATAGTGCGCGGTGACATCCTGGCCACTATCTTCAACAATCTGTGCTGCGCCGCCCATCACATCCTTGCCGTTGCCATCGCGTATTTCTGCGGGTGAACGTGGAACCGGGAGCCCTGCCGCCAGCTCCGGGCAATGGATAACCAGACGCTGTTCCTGCTGTAAGTAGGCCAGCGTTTGCTGTAGTGACCCTTTTTTAGTGCCGTTATAGCGAACGTTGAACCCCATCAGGCAGGCGCTGACCAGAATTTTACTGCGCATTTTTTCTCCAGCTTCGACGCATCTGTTGCCTTAAGCAGCGTTTTTATCGAAATACGGCAAAATATGCCCTGCCATTTTTAATGTGTTGTGATGTAGACGAAAGATCGCTAATGTGAGGTTCCTTATGTTATTCGTTAATTGCTCTGACATAGGGACCCCTTCATGACCCATATTCCCGTTAAAGATACCCTGCGAATTGCCCTCGTTGGTGATTACAATCACGACGTTGTCGCACACCAGGCCATTCCGCTGGCGATCGACGATGCCGCCGCCGTCCTTGAGATTACCGCAGATTACGACTGGCTGGCGACCTCCGAGATTAAAAGTCGCGATGACCTCGTTGGCTATGATGCAATCTGGGTCGTTCCGGCAAGTCCGTATAAAAATCCCGAAGGGGCCTTTATTGCTATTCAGTATGCGCGGGAAAACGCGATACCGTTTCTTGGCACCTGCGGCGGTTTCCAGCATGCCATTATTGAATATGCCCGCAACGTAATGGGTGTGGGTGATGCCGCCCATCAGGAAACCGACAGCGCTGGCCGGATGGTGATTGTTCCGCTGAGCTGCTCGCTGGTCGAGCAGGAGGCGGAAGTTGAATTGCGCCCGAATACGCTGATTGCCCGTGCTTATGGGCGGGAGAAAATCAGTGAAGGCTACCACTGTAACTACGGTATCTCGCCTGATTTTGCTGCCGAGCTGGAGAAAAGCGATATGCGGGTCACTGCCTGGGATGAAGATGGCGAAATTCGTGCGGTTGAGCTGAGCAACCATCCATTTTTTGTCGCCACCCTTTTCCAGCATGAGCGTAATGCCCTTGCCGGACGCCCGGTTCCGCTGGTGCAGGCGATGCTGAAAGCTGCGAAAGATTGAGTCAATGAAAACAGGCCGCACAGGCCTGTTTTATTATGTCGCCATTTCGCGATCGCGGCCGGCACAGGCCCCAAACAGCGCCATCACTACGGACAAGATCGCGCAGGCGATAAGCGGGATTTGCCAGGAACCGCTGGCATCGTGGATTTTCCCCATCAGCGGGGGGCCGCAAGCCGCCAGCAGATAACCTACCGACTGTGCCATCCCTGACAGCGCAGCGGCCTGATGCGCGGAGCGGGCACGCAGGCCAATAAAGGTCAGCCCAAGGATCATTGTGCCACCCGAGCCAAAGCCAAACACTAGCGTCCAGACAACAGCCTGACCCGGCCAGAGCCAAAAACCGGCGGCACTCGCTGCGCACAGCAGGGCAAAGAGTACGGCCAGCGCACGCTGATCACGCAAGCGGTGCAGAATGAGCGGAACCAGAATACCCGGCGCCGCCGTGGCGAGCTGGAGCAGGCCGTGCAGAGAACCCGCACCGGACTCGCTAAAGCCATGGCTGATAAGAATTGCCGGTAACCAGCCAATCACCACGTAATAAATCAGCGAGTTAATCCCTAAAAAGAGCGTTACCTGCCAGGCAAGCGCTGAACGCCAGATCCCCCGACTTTGCGCCAGCGGGCTGCCTGATAAGCTGGCGGGCTTTGCGAAACGCAACTGTGGTAGCCACAGCAGCATCGCAACGAGCGGGAAGGTCATAAGCATCAGCAACGCGCCGTGCCAGCCTGCGCCCGTCAGCGCAATCGGGACAACCAGTGCAGAACCAAGCGCCGCCGCAGCTCCCATGGTCAGCGAATACGCGCCGGTCAGTTTAGCGATCTGGCCTGCATAATCCCGTTTAATGATCCCCGGTAGCAGCACATTCCCCAGCGCGATGCCGCAACCGATAATGGCGGTGCCAATAAAAAGCAGTGCCGGTGCGGGCAGAGAACGTATGGCGATGCCTGCGCATATCAGCAGCATGGCGGCAAAAAGGCTTCGCTCCATACCCAGGCGCCGGGCAATGCCTGCCGCCAGGGGAGAAACAAGCGCAAAGGCCAGCAGCGGCAGGGTGGTGAGCATCCCGGTTTGCGCGGTGGTTAAGCCATAATCATTACGAATGGAATCAAGCAGTGGTGCGGCCCCGGTAAAGGTGACACGCAGAGTGGTGGCAATCATCAGGATCCCCGCCATAAGCAGTGCCCCTTGTTTGCCCCGTGAGGAAATCGTCGTGGTCATTGTATTCTCAGGATAAATAGCAGAACCCTACCATACCCGTTTTTCGCGCTGATATAATCAAGCTAAAATGACAATTTATCGCTAAATTCGGACAACATTATGCAGCACGGTCTTGGCCTGGATGGCTTTAATCCTGACAGTCAGCAAGAGGCGGCCCTGGCGTTTAGTATCACCGTCGAGGCCGATGAGCAGCGGATCCCGCAGCATCGTCACCGTAAAGGGCAGTTAATTCTGGCCCTGAGTGGGGCGATCACCAGTGAGGTGGAAAACGCCCGCTGGATGGTACCGCCTCATCACGCTGTGTGGATACCGGGGCTTATTGCCCATAGTAATCTCGCGACGCCGGGGGCGAAGCTGTGCTTTTTGTTTATTGAACCTGAGCGGGTCGATATGCCAGCGCAGTGCTGCACGCTGAAAATCTCCCCACTGGTGCGCGAACTGATCCTGACGCTTTCTGCGCGCAGCCATCGCGAACGCCAGCAACCAGCCACCCAACGTCTGGTGCAGGTTTTGTTTGATGAACTGCCCCGTCAGCCGCAAATGCAACTGCAACTTCCCGTTTCCCCGCACAGTAAAATTCGCCAGATGGTCGAAACCATGGAGCGGTCACCGGCCCGCTGGCAGACGCTGGCGCAATGGGCGCAGGAGTTTGCCATGAGCGAGCGCAACCT
Source organism: Phytobacter sp. SCO41 (assembly GCF_003073275.1). NCBI lineage: Bacteria > Pseudomonadati > Pseudomonadota > Gammaproteobacteria > Enterobacterales > Enterobacteriaceae > Phytobacter > Phytobacter sp. SCO41. The sequence goes on from NZ_CP027225.1 coordinate 2,198,721, forward strand.
GGCACGGCTGGTGGTGAAGGAGACGGGATTGAGTTTTCGCCGCTGGCGGCACCAGATGTTGTTGATTCTTTCCCTGCGCTTGTTGATAAGCGGCGAGTCGGTACAAAATGTCGCCCAGGCGCTGGGTTATGATTCCACCACCGCATTTATTACGATGTTTAAAAAAGGGTTAGGGCAAACTCCCGGACGTTATCTTGCATCGCTTGGCAGTACATAATTATTTTCTGCTGCCAATTCCCTTTATGCTGTGTGGTTTATGGCTGTTTTCACGGTTGGCTGGCTTGTGGTAAGTGATTCATATGGCGAAGCCGTTTTTAATAACTTTTTTAGATAATAAATGCACTTTTTGATATTTGTCTGATGATTACGGTTATGTGACTTTAGCCCTGAAATTTTACTAATAACAGGGCGTAAGGATTAGCATGGCAACCACATCTTCTAAAAAAATCGGTGCGCTTACCGCACTGGCATTGCTTTCAACTTTCTCATTTGCCGCTCACGCAGACAAACTGGCCGATATTAAAGCCGCAGGTGTGGTCAAAGTGGCGACCTTTGACGCGAACCCGCCGTTTGGCGCCATCGACCCGCAGAGCCACGAAATTGTCGGCTACGACGTGGATTTCGCCAAAGCGCTGGCGAAAAGCCTCGGCGTGAAGCTGGAACTGGTGGCCACCAACCCGGCGAACCGTATTCCGCTGTTGCAGTCCGGTAAAGTGGATCTGATTGTTGCTGATATCACCATTACTCCGGAACGTGCACAGGTTATTGATTTCTCCACGCCGTATTTCGTGACCGGCCAGCAGTTCCTGGTCCCTGCCAGCGCGTCCGACAAACTGGATAGTTACAGCAAAGCGCGTATCGGTGCGGTAAAAGGCACCACTGGCGAGCAGGCGCTGCATCAGCGTTTCCCGCAGTCCCGCGTGCTGGCCTATGACGATATCCCACTGGCGTTGACCGCGCTGCGTAACGGCAACGTACAGGCGATTACGCAGGACAGCACCATCCTGGCGGGCCTGCTGGCGGAAGCGCCGGATAAAGCCAAATTCAAAATCCTGCCAGACTTGCTTTCTAAAGAGGAGATTGGCGTAGGTGTCACCAAAGGCGAAACCGCGCTGCTCAAAGCGGTGAATGATGAACTGGTGAAACTGGAGCAGAGCGGTGAAGCCGCAAAAATCTACGACGTCTGGTTTGGTCCGCAAACCAAAGCCCCGGCTCCACGCAGTTTTAAAATAGAAGCGAAGTAATATGTTGGCAGGTCTCTTTTCTACCTCCGTGGCGCAAGCCCCGGAGGCTTTTCCCGTGCAAAAAGGAACGGTGGAGTTTCGTCAGGCCAGCAAAAGCTATGGTGACCACCGTGTGTTGAACGCGATTGATTTGCAGGTTGCGGCAGGGGAAGTCATTGCCGTATGCGGGCCTTCCGGTTCTGGCAAATCGACGCTGATCCGTCTTATCAACCAACTGGAAACCCTGACCAGCGGCGAGATTCTGGTGGACGGCAAACCCACCAGTCAGCTTAAGGGGCGCGAATTGCGGAACCTGCGCCGTCAGGTCGGTTTCGTGTTCCAGCAATTTAACCTCTATGCGCATCTGAACGCGCTGGAAAATATCACCCTGGCGTTAACCCGCATTCATGGCAAGTCGGCAGCAGACGCGAAAAAAATCGCTTTGGATCTGCTGGAACGTGTTGGGTTGAGCGACAAAGCCAGCCACTACCCGGCGCAGCTTTCCGGCGGCCAGCAACAGCGGGTGGCCATCGCCCGCACCCTGGCGGCAGGGCCGCATATCATCCTGTTTGATGAACCGACATCGGCGCTCGACCCGGAGATGATTGGCGAAGTTTTGCAGGTGATGAAATCGCTGGCCCACAGCGGGATCACCTTGATCGTGGTGACCCACGAGATGCAATTTGCCCGCGAAATTGCTGACCGGGTGATATTTATCGACGGCGGGGAAATCCTCGAACAGGCCGCACCGGAGGCGTTTTTCACCGCGCCGCAGCATCCGCGCGCCCGGCGCTTCCTGCAAAAAGTGCTCAATCCGCTCCATGCTGACGGCAAGGAGCTGTAATGGGGATTCATCTCGACTGGGCGGGCGTCTTTACCGGCCAACCCGCACAATGGCTCACGTCTGGCTTTCTGACCACCATCTGGGTCACGGTGGTGGGGATTATCCTTGCGACCGCCATGACGGTATTTCTGCTGGCCCTGCGTCTGGCAGGAGGTAAGGTGGGGCGAGCGGTAGTGGCGGGATGGGTTTCGCTGTTTCGCAATACGCCGCTACTGGTGCAACTGCTGTTCTGGTATTTCGCTGCCTGGAACGTGTTGCCGCTGGCATTTCGTCAGTACGTCAACGATGACCACGCCTTTAGTATCTTGCCGGGAGATGTCTGGTGGTTTACCCCGGAATTTCTCTCTTCGGCGTGGGCGCTTGGGCTATTCACGGCGGCATTTCTGGTTGAAGAGATTCAGGCCGGGCTGCATGCCGTGCCGCGTGGGCAAATTGAAGCGGCAAAATCGCAGGGCTTTAGCGATCTGGCGCTATTTCGCTGGGTGCTTCTGCCGCAGGGGCTGGAGAACGCCTGGCAGCCGGTAGTGGGGCAGTATCTGAACCTGATGAAACTCTCATCGCTGGCGACCGGCATCGGTTTTGCGGAGCTCACCTACCAGACCCGGCAAATTGAAAGCTTTAATGCCCACGCGTTGGAAGCCTTTACGGTGGGAAGTGTGCTGTATCTGGCGCTGGGGCTGCTAATGAGCCTGCTGTTTAACCTGCCGCGCGGATGGCGGGCAATGGTCCGCAAGGAGGCACACCGTGATCGATAATCTTACCGTGATTACCGATAACCTCGGTTATCTGCTGCTGGGCCGTGCCGCACAGGGCGAACCGGGCGGCGTGCTGTTATCGGTATTGATGACTCTGGGGGCGGCGGTGCTGGCATTCCCCAGCGGCGTGTTGCTCGCCTGCTGCGCGTGGCGTTTTGCGGGCTGGCCGCGCAAGCTGCTCTTTCTGTGGGCAGAGTTGATTCGTGGGATCCCGCTGATTTTTGTCATCTTCTGGCTGTGGTTTTTGCTGCCGTGGCTCACTGGCGCTGACTTGCCGGGGGCGGTTACCGTTACCCTGGCGCTGGCGTGGTTTACCTCGGCATCGGTCATGTACTCGACGCTGGCGGCGCTTAACGCGTTACCGAAGGGGCAATATGAGGCGGCGATAAGCGGTGGGTTTGGCAGCCTGGACATTCTGCGCCTGGTGCTGCTGCCACAGGCGTTACGTAATGCCATTCCGTCTTACGTGGGGTTGCTTATTGCTCTGCTGAAAGACACCTCTCTGGCCTTTATCGTCAATGTGCCGGAGCTGACCACGGTGGCCGGGCAGGTGAATAACCGGGTACAGGTTTACCCGGCGGCCCTGTTTATCTTCACCGGTCTGGTCTATTACCTGCTGTGTACTTTACTGGAGCTTGGGGTTAAACGCTGGCAGAGGCGGCATTTACTGCCGACCAATTAACAGCGAAACCAGACCTGCCGCAATCAGTGGCCCTACCGGCACGCCCCGGAACAGGGCCACACCCAGTACGGTGCCCACCAGAAGTCCGGCGACCAGCGAGGGCTGCGCGCTCATCAGTGTCACCCCACGGCCCCCCAGCCAGGAGACAAAAACCCCCACAGCGATGGCTATCAGCGATTTCCAGTTCAGAAAAGAGCTAATCAGCGTTGATGGTGGCAATGATCCGCTGGCGATGGGAGCCATAACGCCAATGGTCAGAATGACAATACCGAGCGTCAAACCCTGCTTTTCGACCCACGGAAAGTAAGCATTGAGCGGCGTGATACGAATTATGATCAACACCATAACGGCAACGGCGACGGTGGTGTTGTGGCTAAAGAAGCTCAGTGCCACAAGGCCAATAAGGATAAAAAGAGTGGTATCAAACATGGAGAGTGTTTCGTTCCTTGCCAATGAAAAAATAAGCCTGCTTACATTACCTTACGCGGATGCGCATTGTTAAGCAGGCTTTTTATAACGAAACACACGTTTTCAGGCGTTTGCCTTAAACAGCGGACAAAAGAGCGGCCGCGTTGCTTCCTTCACGCATAAAGACCGGGATCGTCTCCAGCCCGGCATTGACGGTAATTCGCTGCTGGCCCTGATAGCGCTCGCCATTCAGATCCACCCAGCCATGATGACCTGGCAGCCAGACTTCACGTTGGCGTTGCCCCGCGTGCAGAACAGGCGCCACCAGAATATCCTCGCCAAACAGATACTGGTCTTCCACCTGCCAGCTTTGTGGCTCATCCGGGTAGTGCCAGAACAGTGGGCGCATCAGCGGATCGCCATACTGGTGGGCATTAGCGAACAGCGTATCCACATAGGGACGCAGTTTTTCACGCACGGACAGCCAGTGCTGCATGATGGCGTAGTTCTCTTCGCCGTAGCTCCACAGCTCATTAGGCGAACCACTGTTGCATTGCGGGATGCCGTTACGGTAGCTTTCCGGCGGCTGGATTTGCGGTTCACGGTAGCCGTGCATACGCAGTACCGGGCAAAAAACCGCCCACTGGAACCAGCGGATCAACAGTTCGTGGAAAGCCGGGTCGTTAACATTTCCACCCTGGAAACCGCCAATATCGGTCGTCCACCAAGGGATGCCCGCCAGCCCCATATTTAACCCGGCGGCGAGCTGGTTACGAAATGCATGGAACGATGAATGCACATCACCGGACCAGGCCAGCACACCAAAACGCTGGCTACCCGCCCAGGAGCAGCGTACCAGGTTAACGATATCGCGCTCACCGCAGGCTTGCAGACCCTCATAAAAACCCTGGGCGAAATCCCGCGGATATTGATTCCCCACTTCCAGTACAGGCCCGGCGTGGTAGCGGTAGTTGTCAAAATCGTAGGCGCGATACTCCGGTTCGGCTTCATCCAGCCAGAACAACTTAATGCCCAGATCGTAATAGTTTTTCTTCACTGTCTCCCAGACAAATTCACGCGCCTGCGGGTGGGTGGCGTCAAAGAAGGTGGTGTTGCCCATAAAATCGAGATTAACCTGCACGCCGCGGTCGCTGGTGACCAGTAAACCTTTGGCTTTCATCACCGGAAAGAGTGGGCTGCGCGCTTCCACCGTTGGCCAGACGGAAACCATCAGCTCAATGCCCATCGATTTCAGCTCGTCGACCATCGCCTTCGGATCTGGCCAGTCGATGGGATCAAAACACCAGGTGCCCTGATTCGGCCAGTGGAAGAAATCAATGACCATCACCGAGAGCGGCAGATGACGACGGCGGTACTCGCGGGCGACCTCCAGTACCTCCTGCTGGGTACGATAGCGCAGTTTGCATTGCCATAGGCCGCTGGTGAATGCCGGGGCAGGCGGCGGCGTTCCGGTGGCTTTGGCGTACTGGCGGGTAAGCTGCTGGACACTATCAGCAGCGGTGATCCAGTAATCCATCTCCTGAGTGACGCGAGCAAGCCAGGTGGTCTGGTTTTTGGCGAAGTTGGCTTCACCAATTGCCGGGTTGTTCCATAACAGACCATAGCCGAGGCTTGACTGCATAAAAGGGACGCTGGCCTGTGAATTGCGCTGCGCCAGCTCCAGCGCACAGCCTTTCAGATCCAGCCATGGCTGCTGATATTGCCCCATGCCGTAAACACGTTCATCCGGGCGCGATTCAAAACGAACGGTCAACTGATACTTGCCGCCGGGCAGCGGTTTAAATTCACGACCATCGAGTTTCAGAGCGCTGATATATTTGTCCTGGCTTTTTTCACTGGCACCGATACCGACGGTTGAACGCTGCCGCCACATCTCCTCAAGCAACAATTCGCCACGCTGGTTGTAAAACGCCAGTTGGCCTTTCAGATTAAGCACCGCGGTGATGTTACCATTGCGCAGCGTTAGCTGTTCCGCGCCCGCGGTTATCTGTGGCTGACAGCTCTGCGGTGGCAACAGGGCGTGCAGATTGTCACTAAAGGCCGGGGCGCAGGTGGCACGCACGCGCAGGCTGTGCTCTCCCCAGGCTTCAACGCGCAGGATCTGACGCTCGAAGCGCCATTCAATACTGTCCGGGTGTTGGATAAGTTCGCTCATGAATAACAGGTCCTTTTTACGAGAGACTATGACGGGCAAGATTGATAGATTTCATGGTGTTATCGTCGAGTTTGTACCAGCGCAGGGTGGCAAAAGCGGCCAGCGACAGCAGCCCCGGCACCACGGTGAAGAGGGCAACAATGCAGTACATTGCAACCGATGTCTGTTCTGGCGCATTGGCGACATAGCCGCTCAGCCCTAACGTCCAGCCGACAATAGCGCCGCTGATGGCCATGCCGAGTTTGAGCACGGCGAGAAAGGTCGAGAAAATCACGCCGTCCATGCGTTTACCCTGCAACCATTCCCCGTAGTCGGCGACATCCGCCATCATGACCCACATCAATGTGGTGGTGGCCTGGTAGAGGGTAGATACCACGAAAGTCAGTGGCACCAGCACGTATATCGATTTCGGCGCGAAGAAGAGGGCGATGCTCAGTACACCGGCGAGGACAGCACAATAACCGAACATTTGTACTTTGCTAAAGTTGCGGGTCAGGCGTTTTGCGAGCGCGCTACCGGCTGCTTTACCCAGAATATGTGCGCCCAGCATCCACATAAAATAACTGGCGCTGCCCAGATAATAAGTGACGAAGTACATCATCGCGCCAAGGCGAATGACCCCAAAACCGATGTTGGTAATAACCAGCACAGAGACCACGCGCCACTGGTCGTTTCGTAATAAATCGCGTAATTCGCCGAGATAATTATTGTGGGTTGCAGGCGCTTTAATACGCTCGCGGGTATTGGCAAAGCAGATCCAGAACATGACGACGGCGGCACTGGCCATTATCGCCATAGCCCAGCGGTAGCCGGATAATTTATCGTCACCGCCGAGATATTGCGCCAGCGGCATCATAAAGAATGTCGACATCGCACCGCCGAGGGTGGCTAAAAAGAATCGATACGATTGCAGTGAAATACGATCTTCGTTATTGGGAGTAATGACCGCACCCATTGAACAGTAAGGGATATTGATCGCCGTATACATCAACATCATAAAGGTATAGGTAATTGTCGCGAACACCATTTTACCGGTCAGGGTTAAAGATTCAGGCACGGCGTAGGTTAGCAGGCAACTGATGCCAAAAGGCAAGGCCAGCCACAGCATCCACGGGCGGAATTTACCCCAACGTGAATTTGTCCGGTCGGCAAGATAACCCATTGCCGGGTCAATAATGGCATCGGCGGTACGGGCCAGCAGAAACATGGTGCCAACAAACGCGGCGGGTAATCCAACAACGTCGGTGTAATAAAACGTCAGAAATATAATGACATTATCCAGCCCGACATGGCTTGCCATATCACCGAGTCCATAACTGATTTTCTCTTTACGGGTGATCGTTAAATTCATTGTATTCACCTGGGTTTGTAAGGTTATTTCAGAAGTGCGCTAGAGAATAAGGGTGTTGCAAGATTGTATTTATAACAATTGCGAGATTTGTCATCGGAATTATGGAAACTGCTTTTCGTGATACCGGTAACAATTTAGTAAGCATGCAATGAAAAACATTATTTAGCACTGCGTTTATAACGTGTTGGTAAGCAGGCGGCAGGAATCGTTTCAGCGTTAGAATATTCACTTGAATAACCCGAAACTGTCATCGAATTGTCACCCGGTAACATTATGAATAAGAAAACCGGGCTAAAAAGAGGCAGGTTGAAAATGAATGATTTTATGCTGACAGATGGCGTTATCATCGCGTCGTCATTTATCGCCATCATGGTGGTGCTGGTAGTTTCTGTTCTTGCGCTGGAAAAAGCGGGCTGGCCGTAGAGAGCGCTTTAATTGTTAGCCATTACAGCCATTTGCTCTCCGGCGGCCTTGTCACGGATACATGCTTTATTGATAGGTCACCGTATATTCCAGGCGTCCATTCGCCGTACCGGCATTTACGCTGCTTTCTGTCTGCACATAGCGTGCATAGAGCGGTAGGGTAAGTGTCGTTGATGCGCTATTTGGAATGCTGGTGGTCAATTTTTCGTTGAGATTGATAATCCCTGTCGTGCTTTCAGTGGTAGAAAGCTGAATGCCCACGCCTGTCGCTTTTCCTGTTTCCTCATCAATTTTCATGATCCCTTTTGTCGCATCGACCATACCATTGCGCGGCGTTAATGTCAGCGACACGGAATTAAGGGTGAGCGGGTTGGTTGTGGTAACGCCATTAATGCTGGTGCTTGAATCACCCGTGGGCATATTGCCATAGAAGCGTTGGCAATTAATTAACTGAATGCTGGCGTTTTTCCATGGGCTACCGGTACCCACGCCTTTAAAAACTTTTTTGTTATGTTCGCCCATTTGCACCGACATATTGGCGCTGAGCGGCGCGATATTGCAGGTAGGAGTGTTGACTTCAAAATTTCCGCTGACGCTGAGTTTGGCAATATAAACAAGTTGACCTGATTGCCCGGCAGCAATACGGATACTGGGTAGTTTCGTGGCGGTAATGATGCCCGCCTGTGTCACATTGGCGGTTTTGATAAACTGGAGCCCCATTTTGAATTGCATCGAGGCGGGGATGTATTGTTCCATGCCCACGCCCTCTATATGCCAAAACGGGAAAGAGGGCTCGCTGGCATAGTTGGTTAAATAACGAACGCCAATGCCATCCAGATCCGTCTTATAAACATCGCTAAATCCCGGAACCAACGTACCTGGCAAAGTATCGTATAGGTACATGAGATAGAGAGTGTTGCCGGAAGTGCACTTAATATGCCAGCCAGTAGGATTGTTTGACATGTTAATATACATTTTTGAGATTTGCGCGCCGACAGGGAGATCGGGCGGGACAGAGAAAATACGTGAATCAAGTGGCGCGACAACGGAGACCGGCCCGGTCGCCATATAGTCGGGTACTGGCTCAAGCGCACATGTTGCAACAGCCTCGCCCGTAAGGCTCAGCAGCAGAAGACCCACTGCGTTTAAAACTATCCTTATCCTGTACATGATGCGGTTTCCTGAAAAGAGGGGATCATGTGGGATGATGGAACATAGGGGGCGCTAAGAATTGAAATTTTCGCCGCCGATTGGCCGGACCTACGGTGATACAGGATAACGATAAAAATTAAAAATAAAAATTGTAATAAATCAGAACATCTCTGCATGCGTTTTAATACGCAGCAGAGAAACGTTCTTAACCCTCGCGGTGAAAATTCACCAGTTCAGGACGGGCAATACGCAAATAATCTTTCGTATTGAGAATTATCGACTTTTCCAGCAGTCCGGCGTTGAAAGCAATATCTTCATAACGCGTAAAAAGCAGCGGGTCGGCAACCAGTTTGAGTTCGGGATGGAAACTGAATGGCGGGATCGCACCAAATACGCAAGCCGTTAAGGTTTCGACTTCGGCAGGGCTTGCCAGCGAAGCTTTACTGCCGCCAAAAAAAGAGGCCAGCCGTGCTAAATCGGCCTGCAGGTCAGCGGCAAGGATCGCCAGTACATGCATTTTCACGCCATTGCCTTTGATTTTACACACCAGCGCTTTCGCTCCCTGGCCCAGCGCTGTACCTCGAATTTCACTCACGGCTTCACATTTACCGGATGCTTCATGCTCGACGATGCGGTAGCGCGCCTGAGAATTATCAAGGGTTTCAATAAGATGTTGATGGATATTTTGGCTGGCAATCTCTGACATCATCACTCCTGGAGAAACGTAATAAAAATCAAGAGTAATGCAGTTACCCGAAGATGAAAATAAAAAAGCCGCCTCAAAATTGGCGGCTTAAAAGTACTAGCACTTTACAAACGCTTTTATGTGTACTGTTGAAAAAACGACGTTCGCAAGGAACGAAGTAAGAATCGAGTTTGCCTGGGAAGTAATATGCCATATTTGCCACGATGCAAGGGGGCAAATAGCTGCATTTTTGTACCGTAATTTGCGCGTTTGCGGCGAGGAGAAAAAGCCAGCGCGCAGAGCACTGGCTTTCTCTATGTTTAGTTGGAGCTGGCGTTCTGCTTGTGGAAAAGCTCGCGGAACACCGGGTAGATGTCTTCCTGATCGCGGATATGCTGGATTGCGAAATTATCAAACATCGTCTGCAGATGTTCATATTCGCGCCACAGCGTCTGGTGCGCGCGGCGTGTTATCTCGATATAGCTGTAGTAACGCACAACGGGCAGAATTTTCTTCGCCAGAATTTCATGACATAGCGGTGAGTCATCGGCCCAGTTATCGCCATCCGATGCCTGTGCCGCATAGATGTTCCACTGCGCCGGGTCATAACGTTCTTTGACCACTTCATCCATCAGTTTCAGCGCGCTGGAGACAATGGTACCGCCGGTCTCCTGCGAGTAGAAAAACTCATGCTCATCAACCTCTTTCGCCTGGGTGTGGTGACGAATATAGACGACTTCTACGTTTTTATAGGTTCTGCTCAGGAACAGATAGAGCAGGATATAAAAGCGCTTCGCCATGTCTTTTGTCGACTGATCCATTGAACCAGATACGTCCATCAGACAGAACATTACCGCCTGGCTTGAAGGCTCCGGGCGTTTTTCATAATTTTTGTATCGTAAATCGAAGGTGTCGATAAAGGGGACACGTTCGATTTTCGCGCGCAGTTCGGCAATTTCCTTACGCAGACGCTCTTCTTCCAGCAACTGGGCCGGTTCGCTTTTGGCGACAATGTCCAGGTCACTTTCGAGTTCACGTAGCTGACGACGCTTGCCTGCTGTCATCGCGGTACGGCGCGCCAGCGAGTTTTGTAGTGAACGCACGACGCTAATATTGGCGGGAACACCGTTTGCCGTATAGCCGGCTCGGTGAGTCTTAAATTCATTGAGCTGACGCTGCTGGTTCTTTTTCAGGTTTGGCAGCGCCAAATCCTCGAACAGCAGATCGAGATATTCATCTTTTGAAATCTGGAAAACGAATTCATCCTGGCCTTCGCCGTCAGCGCTGGCTTCGCCCTGACCGCTGCCACCACCGCCACCGCCTCCCTGAGGACGCTCGATGCGGTCGTTTTGCACAAAATGGTCGTTACCCGGATGGACGCGATGGCGAAGACCGCCGCGTCCCTGATGAAACATCGGTTCGCTGATGTCCTCGTTCGGGATGGAGACGGACTCACCATTCTCCACGTCGGTGACCGAGCGTTTATTGATGGCCTCGGAGATCGACTGTTTTATTTGCGCTTTATAACGGCGTAAAAATCGCTGGCGGTTAACCGTGCTCTTGTTTTTACCGTTAAGACGCCGGTCTATGAACCAGGTCATAAGTCCCTCCCGTACTGCATTTGCCAACTCTATCCATTGTACTTCGTGCCGCCGGTATTGGCTGCTTTCGCTCCACAACGTACTGACCCTGTCAGTATGTCACGAGCCGCCCGCTTGCCACCTGCCTGCGCCGCGAAAAACGAGGATACGCACAGATTGTTCAGGCCCGGTCAGCGCTGCGCTGCCGGGCCATTTTGGCATTATGATGATTTACGTACACGCAGATACCATTCACACAGCAGGCGAACCTGTTTGCGGGTGTATCCTTTCTCCATCATACGATCGACAAAGTCATCGTGTTTTTTCTGTTCGTCGGTTGAGGTTTTGGCGTTAAACGAAATAACAGGCAGCAACTCTTCGGTATTCGAGAACATTTTTTTCTCGATAACCGTGCGCAGTTTTTCGTAGCTGGTCCAGTTCGGGTTACGGCCGCTATTGTTAGCACGGGCACGCAGCACGAAGTTGACAATCTCGTTACGAAAATCTTTCGGGTTACTGATCCCGGCCGGTTTTTCAATTTTTTCCAGTTCCGCATTCAGCGATTCACGGTCAAACAACTGACCGGTATCCGGATCGCGGTATTCCTGATCCTGAATCCAGAAGTCTGCATACGTGACATAACGGTCGAAAATATTCTGTCCGTATTCAGAGTAGGATTCCAGATAGGCCGTCTGGATCTCTTTGCCAATAAATTCAGCATATTTCGGGATCAGGTAGCCTTTGAGGAATTCCAGATAACGCTCTGCCAGCTCTTGCGGGAACTGCTCACGTTCAATCTGCTGTTCCAGTACATAAAAGAGATGTACCGGGTTAGCGGCGACTTCGGCATGATCGAAGTTAAACACACGGGAGAGGATCTTAAAGGCAAAACGCGTCGACAGACCGTTCATCCCTTCATCCACCCCGGCGTAATCGCGATACTCCTGGTAGGACTTCGCTTTCGGGTCCGTATCTTTCAGGCTTTCACCGTCGTAGACACGCATTTTCGAGTAGATGCTGGAGTTTTCCGGCTCTTTCAGGCGCGACAAAATCGAGAAGCGGGCCAGCGTTTCCAGCGTACCCGGGGCGCATGGCGCATGGGTCAACTCACTGTGGTTAAGCAGTTTTTCGTAAATTTTGATCTCTTCGGAGATCCGCAAGCAATAAGGGACTTTGACAATATAGACGCGGTCAAGGAACGCCTCATTGTTTTTGTTATTACGGAAAGTGACCCACTCTGATTCGTTTGAATGCGCAAGAATGATGCCGTTAAAGGGCAGGGCGGAAATCCCTTCGGTCCCGTTGTAGTTGCCTTCCTGGGTAGCGGTCAACAATGGGTGCAGCACTTTAATAGGCGCTTTGAACATCTCAACGAATTCCATGATGCCCTGGTTCGCGCGGCACAGTGCACCGGAGTAGCCATAGGCATCGGGATCGTTTTGTGCGTGGTTTTCCAGTTTACGGATGTCCACTTTACCCACCAGAGCAGAGATGTCCTGGTTGTTCTCATCGCCCGGTTCTGTTTTCGCGATGGCGATTTGTTCAAGTACGGATGGCCAGACTTTGACCACGCGGAATTTGCTGATGTCACCGCCAAAATCATGCAGGCGTTTAGCCGCCCACGGCGACATGATGGTGCCGAGGTAACGACGCGGAACGTTATATTCCTTTTCCAGAATCTGCGCGTCTTCCTGCGGGTTGAACAGACATAGCGGATGGTCGTTGACCGGGCTGCGTTCGCCATTGGCGCTCAGCACGTAAATCGGTACCCGCTGCATTAAGGATTTCAGGCGTTCGGCAAGCGAGGATTTACCGCCCCCGACCGGACCGAGCAGATAAAGGATCTGTTTCTTCTCTTCCAGCCCCTGGGCGGCATGTTTGAGATAAGACACAATTTGCTCGATTGCTTCTTCCATGCCATAGAACTCTTCAAACGCCGGGTAGCGTCCGATAACCCGGTTCGAAAAGAGACGGGAAAGCCGTGGCTCCTGGGCAGTATCCACCATCACTGGCTCACCAATGGCCATCAGTAGCCTTTCTGCCGCGTTAGCGTAGGCACTGCGGTCTTGCCGACAGATGGTAAGAAATTCCTGCAGTGTGAACTCTTCGTCCTTGGCAGCTTCATAGCGCTGGCGGTAGTGATCGAATATATTCATGGCATGCCGTCCTTTCGTTTTTTAGCACAGGTAAAGAGCCATTCATATGAATAGTAGAGGCTCCCGGAAGCGTTAACTGAACGACGCTAAGAGTCATACAGCAACCCTCATGCCAGGTTGCATGTTATTAACAATATGCGGGTTCGTTAAATCGTCTTCTTAATTTAAGCGTAGATGGCATTTGCAAAACTTGCATGCCGCCTAAAACTAATTTCAATGACATATCAATAACTCATCCATAAATGCTTTCTTTTGTGATAAGCCTTCCACTCTCAAATCACAGCGGCTTCATAAAACAGTAAGCCCCCTGTCATATACAGACCACAGGCTATAGGGTTTAGTTTTGTAATGGTTAAGTAAAAAAATTTGGGTAGACTGTTCTGGACGGTTAAACTTCACTCCGCCGATTATTGACTACAGGAATTAATGGACTGTGATGAAACTCAAACTCCTGGCACTGGGCGTGCTGATCGCTTCTTCTACTTTTACTGCCAATGCCGAAAGCAACTTCTCCCTGGGTGCGGGCGTGGGCGTTGTAGAGACTCCGTATAAACAGTACGACAATAAAACCTATCCGATCCCGGTTATCACCTATGAAAGTGATGACTTCTGGTTCCGTGGTTTAGGCGGCGGCTACTACCTGTGGAATGATCAGGCCGACCAACTCTCCATCTTTGCCGCATATTCGCCCTGGAGCTTTAAGCCGGGTGACAGCGACAATAATCAACTGCGTCAGTTGAATAAACGTAAGTCAACCGCAGTGGCGGGGCTTTCGTATATTCATAACACCGAATACGGTTTCCTGCGCACGTCTCTGGCTGGTGATGTGCTGGACAACAGTAATGGTGTGACATGGGATCTGGCCTGGCTGTATCGCTATACCAATGGTGGCCTGACGCTGACGCCGGGTATCGGGGTTGAATGGAACAGCGATAATCAAAACGAGTACTATTATGGTGTATCGCGCGAAGAGTCACGTCGCAGCGGCCTTAATAGCTACGATCCGGACAATGGCTGGAGCCCTTATCTGGAACTTACCGCCAGCTATCGTCTGAACGACAACTGGAGCGTTTACGGCACGGGCCGTTACACCCACCTGTCTGATGAAATTAAAGACAGTCCGATGGTGGATAAATCCTGGGCCGGATTGTTATCGGCAGGGGTAACGTATCGTTTCTGATTGTGCGTCTTTATAGTGCAATCTGTGCATTAAAACAGGGCCATTGGCCCTGTTTTGCTTTACGGTGGTGCATTTAGCGCAGGAGGATGATATGGCAGAGAGAAATGTGGTCTTCGCAGGCGAGGTGACACTGCCTGCTATTGGTCAGGGTACCTGGTATATGGGGGAGAATGACCGCCAGCACAGTAAAGAGGTGGATGCACTACGGGCGGGCATTGATGCCGGGCTTACGCTTATCGATACGGCGGAAATGTACGCGGACGGTGGGGCAGAAGAGGTGGTCGGTGATGCCCTGCAGGGTGGATTACGCGACAAAGTCTACCTGGTGTCGAAAGTGTATCCGTGGAATGCCGGCGGTAAAAAAGCAATTGCGGCTTGTGAGGCGAGCCTGCGCCGTCTGAAAACCGATTATCTCGATCTCTATCTGCTGCACTGGCGGGGAAATTTTTCGCTGGCTGAAACGGTGGAGGTGATGGAGACCCTCATTGCGCAGGGCAAAATTCGCCGCTGGGGTGTGTCGAACCTCGATTATGTCGATATGCAGGAACTCTGGCGGGTGCAGGGTGGTAAAGCCTGCGTGACCGATCAGGTGCTCTATCATCTGGGGTCGCGCGGTATCGAATATGACCTGCTGCCCTGGTGCCAGCAACAACAGATGCCGGTGATGGCATACTGCCCGCTGGCGCAGGCCGGGCGTCTGCGTGATGGATTGCTGAATAACAGCGTAGTGACCGATATTGCTCGAGCCCATAACGCGACGGCGGCACAAATTCTGCTGGCCTGGGTTATTAGTCACGAGGGGGTGATGGCTATTCCAAAAGCGGGCACTGTGGCGCATGCCCAGGAAAATGCCGCAGCGTTGAACATTACGCTGAGCGCAGAGGATCTGGCGCGGCTGGATAACGCATTTCCGGCACCGGGGCGTAAAACACCCCTGGATGTGGTGTAGCGCGTCGCGCATAAGTGTATAAGATGCGGATGCTGTTGCCCGAATAAGTCGGGGAGAGCCCGGGAACACGGCTTACCCGGGCTATCACAATCAGCGTTTAACCACGCGGATCGTCTGCGCCAGGCGAGACGGTTTTTCTTCGGTGGTTTTTTGCGGCGCGGTCGCGCAGGCTGATTCAACACAAACAAATGTTTTATAACCATCATCCGGCATGTCGGTCATGCTGGCAGAGAGCGCCGGACCCGGGTTCCATGCGACAACGTTAGTATGATGGTGATGGATTACTTCAATGGTGCGGTTCAGCGCACTGTCATGGATCACACTGCAGGCTTCCGGATTCAGATAGACGCGATCGGTGCGATCCGGGAATGTCTGTACGCCATCGGTCAGTGCATCTTCTTGCGCGTTGTTCACTTTATCAATGAAACGATCGCCCAGACCGCTGACTTTCACCGCATGGATATCGCCGACGTTGAAATAGGTATGCAGAGCTGAGGTGGTTTCGAAATCGCCGTGCGCTTCCAGTTCGATTTCGCAGGTTTTACCCAATTTATAGCGGGCAAACAGCGTGAAATCATGCGGCCAGTATTGGCGGGACGCTTCGCTGCTGTGCAGCTCAAATGTCAGCACAACCCCCTTATCATCTTCATTATGCGCTTTCAGTGTCCATGCCATGTTACGGGCGAAACCGTGAGCAGGCAGACCCTGCTGTGCTGCCGGGCCAAACCATGGCCAGCAGATCGGTACGCCGCCGCGCAACGCCACGCCGTTTTTAAACGGCGTGTTGCCGCTTAACCACAGCGCTTCGTCTTCACCCTGCGCTTTCCAGGAGAGCAGATGTGCGCCCTGCAGAGCAAAAGAGGCTTTAACTTGTGGGTGGTCGATAACGATAACGTCCAGTTCGTCCATCAGGCGGCGAGAGAGGGCGGAGGAAATTTGTTCAACAACCGGGAGAGCAAAAATTTTGTTTATCATGGTGCAATCCTTCGTTTAGCGAGACACAAAATCATGAAAGCTGCATCGGGACGGCAAGTCTGAAGAGAGCCGGGAGCACAGAGAATTCTGCGGCCAGCATCCGCGAGCAGCGCCAGTGAGGAAGCAGCTTTCAGGATGACGCGAAACATAAAAAAAGGCGACCGAAGTCGCCTTTATAGATCAATGTCTCATCTCAACTTATTTAGAGATGTGAGCGATCAGGTCCAGAACTTTGTTGGAGTAACCGGTTTCGTTGTCGTACCAGGATACCAGTTTCACGAAGTTGTCGTTCAGTGCGATACCTGCTTTAGCATCGAACACGGAAGTGCAAACTTCGCCGTTGAAATCGGTAGATACAACGTCGTCTTCGGTGTAACCCAGAACGCCTTTCATTGCGCCTTCAGAAGCCGCTTTGATTGCTTTCTTGATTTCTTCGTAAGACGCTGCTTTTTCCAGACGAACGGTCAGGTCAACAACAGATACGTTCGGAGTCGGAACGCGGAACGCCATACCAGTCAGTTTGCCATTCAGTTCTGGCAGTACTTTACCTACAGCTTTAGCTGCACCGGTAGAGGACGGGATGATGTTCTGGGATGCGCCACGACCGCCGCGCCAGTCTTTATGAGACGGGCCATCAACGGTTTTCTGAGTTGCAGTGGTCGCGTGAACAGTGGTCATCAGACCTTCGATGATGCCGAAGTTGTCGTTGATAACTTTTGCCAGCGGCGCCAGGCAGTTGGTGGTGCAGGATGCGTTAGAAACGATGTCCTGGCCTTCGTATTTGTCAAAGTTAGCGCCTTTAACAAACATCGGGGTGTTGTCTTTGGAAGGACCAGTCAGAACAACTTTTTTCGCGCCAGCAGTGATGTGTTTACGCGCGGTTTCGTCGGTCAGGAAGATACCGGTAGCTTCTGCTACAACGTCAACACCGATTTCGTTCCATTTCAGGTTAGCCGGATCTTTTTCAGCAGTAACACGGATGGTTTTGCCGTTAACAACCAGATGGCCGTCTTTGACTTCTACGGTACCGTTGAAACGGCCGTGAGTAGAGTCATATTTCAGCATGTAAGCCATGTATTCTGCGTCTAACAGATCGTTGATACCAACGATTTCGATGTCAGAACGTTCCTGAGCAGCACGGAAAACAATGCGACCGATACGGCCAAAACCGTTGATACCTACTTTGATAGTCATATATTCCACCAGCTATTTGTTAGTGAATAAAAGGTTGGCTGTAAAATTACAAAAACCTTACGCAGCGTCAAGCGGAATCGTGTCAATCATTGCGACAAATCAATCCTCCGCATAACCTTTGTTCGACTGACTCGTCTCACTCTTCCTATGAGCATGCTCCCCATATGGGGACGCCGCCCCGAATTTTAAAGGTCATGCAGGATAAAAATGTGAGAGTGATCACAATTACCCGCCCGGGGATTCGCAGCAAGTAAGTTTAGATCAAAAGTTATCACTTCATTGTTAATGTTTTGTTAGAATCGAAGTGAAGTTGTACGAATTCTTACCGCGAGATGTGAGCTTATGACGACGAAATCCTCTCAGGATGACCTGAAAAAAAATCTGACGGAGATGCAGTTCTACGTGACACAGGATCACGGTACCGAGCCGCCTTTCACAGGCCGTCTTTTACACAACAAACGTGAAGGCGTGTATCACTGTCTGGTTTGCGACGCTCCCCTGTTTCATTCGCAGACCAAGTATGATTCAGGCTGCGGCTGGCCGAGCTTTTTTGAGCCAGTAAGTGAAGAGTCCATTCGCTATATAAACGATTACTCGCACGGTATGCAGCGTGTTGAAATTCGTTGCGGTAATTGTGACGCGCATCTGGGACATGTTTTCCCGGATGGTCCACAACCAACCGGTGAACGTTATTGCGTGAATTCTGCCTCGTTGAGTTTTACCGACGATGAAAACGGCGATCGGACTCTTGGGTGAGGAATCGATTCAGCTATTATTCCAGTGGAGTTAATTTAGCATGGATTTCGAACAAGTCATTAACAGTATGACACCGGACATCTATCAACGTCTGGTAACGGCTGTCGAATTGGGTAAGTGGCCGGATGGTGTTGCACTGACGCCGGAACAAAAAGAGAACAGCCTGCAACTGGTCATGTTATGGCAGGCCCGCCATAATACCGACGCGCAGCACATGACCATCGACACGCAAGGACAGATGGTGATGAAAAGCAAGCAGCAACTGAAAGAAGACTTTGGCATTACGCCTAAGCCAATTGCGACGCTGAAAATGCAATGATTCGCAAGATCCCGGCTACGTTTTCCTGCCAGTAGCCGGGTTGAAGTCGGCGGCCCGCAAAAGTCTTACCTCTGGGTTTCCTGCCAGTCGGCCAGCGTATAGAGCGTTGCGCCTTCCGCGGCCATCTCCATAAAGGCGTGGGCGCTGTCTTGCGCATTGATGTTCACCCCACGACAGCCGTCGGTAATGACGTTGACGCGATAGCCCAGTTTCAGCGCATCCAGGACGGTGAATTTCACGCAATAGTCGGTGGCAAGCCCCATGATGGTTAACTCAGCAATGTCGTGCTGATGTAACCAGTCATCGAGTTCGGTTTTCTGCCGATGCCCGTTATCAAAAAAAGCGCTGTAGCTGTCGATAGCCGGGTTTTGCCCCTTGTGGAACACGGCCTCGATGGCTGAGGCTTTCAACAGGGGATGCAACGCCGCACCTTCGCTGTGCTGCACACAATGGTCCGGCCAGAAGGTTTGCGCCAGGCCATCAAGCACACCTTGTGAAAAGGGCGCAACCTGGTGCTGACTGGCGAAACTGCCGTGGTTAGCCGGATGCCAGTCCTGGGTCGCCAGTACAGGTTCGCCGCGTGCCTGGCACCAGTCGATCAGCGTGTTCGCCACATCGACAGTGCTGTCGCCTTCCGCCACAGCCAGCGCGCCGCCTGCACAGAAATCATTTTGCAGGTCGACCAAAAGCAAAGCGCGTTGTTTCATCGGCTTTTCCTTATTCGTCTGCGGTGAGCTCACCGCGCAGGTTCTGCGTCATGGCGCTGCGAATCGCCGCGGCGTCCAAATCCTGACTCAACAGATAATGCAGTTTAGTCAGCGTGGCTTCTACTGTCATATCCGCCCCGCCAATCACGCCCGCATGCGCCAGTGCGTTACCGGTGGCGTAGCCGCCCATATTGACCTTACCCGACATACACTGCGTCAGGTTGACCACCACAATGCCGCGAGCGCTGGCTTCCTGTAACTCTTTGAGAAACTCCCCGTTTTGCGGCGCATTGCCCACGCCATAAGAGCGCAAAATCAGCGCTTTCACGGGCTGGCGCAGAAAGTTTCTTACCACGTCTGCCGAGATACCCGGGTAGATCGTCACCACGCCAATAGGTTGCGGGGTGATCGGATGAACAACCAGCTCGCCGTTACCGTGCGGCGCAGGCGGGGTATTAAGGCGGCGAATATGTATTCCCGCTTCCAGCAGCGGCGACAGGTTCGGTGAGGCAAAGGCGTCAAAGCCGTCCGCATGTGCTTTAGTGGTGCGATTGCC
Organism: Phytobacter sp. SCO41; assembly: GCF_003073275.1. Lineage (NCBI taxonomy): Bacteria > Pseudomonadati > Pseudomonadota > Gammaproteobacteria > Enterobacterales > Enterobacteriaceae > Phytobacter > Phytobacter sp. SCO41. Next base: position 2,218,792 of record NZ_CP027225.1, read on the forward strand.
GCGATAGAGGCGGTTATTAAAGAACAGCGTCACTTCGTTAATCGGGAAGTTGGCCGCCACGTACAGCGAATTGAGCAAATTGATCTGTCCGTCGGAACGCAGCTCTGCCAGCGGGATTTGCGAGCCTGTGACGATAACCGGCTTACTCAAATTTTCCAGCATAAACGACAACGCCGAGGCGGTGTATGCCATGGTGTCGGTGCCGTGCAGGATCACAAAGCCATCATAATCCTCGTAGTGGGCTTTGATATCGTCAGCAATATGCTGCCAGTCTTCCGGCGTCATATCGGAGGAGTCCATCAACGGATCATATTCGTGGATGGTGAAATCAGGCATTTCAGGGCGATGGAATTCAGGCATCAACGCCAGTTGACGCTGCAGGTGACCGGAGACGGGAACGTAGCCGTGTTCGGAACGTTGCATACCGATGGTACCGCCAGTGTAGGCAACATAAATCGATTTTTTTTGCATGATTGAAAATGTGTTGTTACAGAGTGGGGGGATTATATACGCAGTGAATGAATGATACAGCGAAAGCGCAAAGAAAAGGCGGAGCCAGCGTGATGCCGATCTCTGCCTGAATACAAAACGTGCAGTTCGTTAGCGAATGTTGGCGCAGGTCAGGCAAAACGCGTAACGGTTTTGCGGATCGTTAAACGCCGCCAGTTTGTCTGTTTCAGCTTTGACCTGAACTGCCGCACTGGCCAGCGGCGCAGGCAGATACGCCTGCAATGCCTGTGGCAACATGGCGCGTACGGAACCTGACATGCTATCCATCACGCGATCAAAGAATGACGGTTCATCCTGATACCAGTCCACATGCCACTGTTTGAGTTTCGCCAGCTCAGCCGCTTTGTTTAGCGCATCGTCGAAATCACCCAGCCCGTCGACCAGCCCGTTGGCTTTCGCATCCTGACCAGTCCAGACATGGCCCTGTGCGATTTTATCAATCTGCTCCGGCGTGCTGTTACGCGACTGAGCGACCAGCGTGATAAAGCGTTTATAGCCATTCTCAATGCTAATCTGCATCATCTGCTGAACTTCCGGCGGCAGCGCTTTGGTCACGCTGACATCCGCCAGCGGAGACGTTGCCACGCCGTCGGTATGCACGCCAATGCTGTCGAGGCTGTTTTCCAGCGTATTGATGACGCCGAAAATACCAATCGACCCGGTCAGGGTGCTGGCATTCGCCACGATGTAATTCGCAGGCGTTGAGATCCAGTAACCACCGGATGCCGCCATACCCCCCATCGAGACCACGACCGGCTTGCCTGCCGCACGGGCTGCGGCCAGTTCAGAACGGATCACTTCCGAGGCGCTGACGCTGCCGCCAGGGCTGTTAACACGCAGCACAATGGCTTTCACTTTCGGATCCAGACGCGCGTCGCGGATCTGCGACGCAGTGGTATCGCCACCCACGTTCCCCGGGGTTTCGTTACCGTCCATGATCGCGCCGTTCGCAAAGACCACGGCTACGGCGTCGCCCATATCGCTCGGTTTTTTCAGTTGATAATCGTAATAGCTGATGGCGCGGAAATTCTTGTCTTTGTCATCCCAGCCAAACTGTTTGGTCAGCGCTTTTTCCGCATCGGCGCTGGAGCCCAGCTCGTCCACCAGTTTGTTATCCAGCGCGTACTTCGCCGTATCGCCATCTACTTTACGCAGACCGTCCAGCACGCCTTGTGCGCCAGGGAAAATCTGTTGCGCGGTAACCTGACGGTTTGCGGCAATGGTGTTGAGATAATTTTGCCAAAGTTCGCCCACCCAGCGGCTATCTGCATCGCGCGCAGCCGGAGACATGTCGTCGCGGATAAACGGTTCAACGGCGGATTTATAGGTGCCGACGCGGAACACATGGGTGCTGACTTTCAGCTTGTCGAGCAGGGATTTGTAATACAGGCCGTTGGTGGCGAAGCCATGCAGATCAACCACCCCTTGCGGAGAGAGCCAAATTTTATTGGCGAAGCTCGCGAGGTAATACTGCCCCTGGCTGTAGTTATCGCCCACTGCATAAACCGGCTTACCGCTATCGCGGAACTCGCGCAGTGCCTTACCGATATACTGCATTGACGGTTGATCCGCCCCGGCAAAGTTTTTCAAATCGAGCACAATCCCGGTGATATTCCGGTCTGATTGCGCCTGACGAATGGTGTCGACGATGTCGAACAGCGAGTTTTCCTGCAGGCGGTCGGAGCTTGCGCCAAAGAACTGGCGACCCAGCGCGCCGAGTCGGTTACTGGCGGAGGGTTTATCCACGACCACGCCGGTAATATCCATCAACAACGCACCCCGGCTGGCATGTTCTGCTTTGCTGTCGCTAAACTGCATCCACAGGCCCACGCCGACCAGTACCAATAAAATAAAGAACAAATTGAGCACCAGATTGCGGATAAAGTTCAGCAATCGCCATGTCCACTTAAAAAAAACGGCAATAAAGCGCCAAAGGGTTCGCATGTATTCTCCCTGGTTAGTAACGTTTGCCGCTGCCCTGAGCAGCAAGTGTGGTTATCCTAATTAGCCGGGCTCCTGTTGTCAGCAGGAATCGCTGCCGGTGCTGTAACAAAATCTACGCACGTGTTAATTTTAGGAACAAATTTCAATACAGGAGTTTAACTAATGGATGCACTTGAACTGCTCGTCAACCGCCGTAGTGCTTCCCGGTTGGCTGAACCGGCACCGACAGGCGAACAACTGGACAATATTATCCGTGCGGGGATGCGCGCGCCGGACCATGGTACGCTACAGCCGTGGCAATTTTTCATTATTGAAGGCGAAGGTCTGGCCCGCTTTGGCAAGACGCTGGAGCAGGGTGCTGTCAGCGCCGGGCTGGACGAAAAAGCGGTAGAAAAAGCCCGGACTTCACCGTCGCGCGCGCCGATGATTATCGCCGTGGTGGCGAAATGTGAAGAGAATCCGAAAGTGCCGCAGTGGGAGCAACTGCTCTCGGCAGGTTGCGCCGTGATGGCGATGCAGATGGCGGCGCTGGCCCAGGGTTTCAACGGGATCTGGCGTACCGGTCCATTGACCGACAGCCCGGTTGTCCGCGAGGCACTGAACTGCCGCGCGCAGGATAAAGTCGTCGGTTTCTTATACCTTGGCACCCCGCAACTCAAAGCCTCTACGACCATTAGCACACCGGATACCGCGCCTTTCGTCCGTTATTTCTGATACTTGCCGGTAAAACTGTCTGGATTGTGAGCGAACCGCCGCAATTCGGACAGTCACGCTTATCATGCAACGTTTTGGGCGTTACCATAGCCGGATTGTCCTGACAGGAGTTGTCCATGAACGAACAAGGTATTCGTCTGACGCAATACAGCCACGGAGCGGGTTGTGGTTGTAAAATTTCCCCTAAAGTGCTCGATACTATCCTGCATAGCGAGCAAGCGAAGTTTATCGACCCGAACCTGCTTGTGGGGAACGAAACCCGCGATGACGCGGCGGTCTACGATCTCGGCAACGGCACCAGCGTTATCAGCACAACCGACTTTTTTATGCCCATTGTCGACAATCCTTTCGACTTTGGTCGTATCGCTGCCACTAACGCGATTAGCGATATTTTCGCCATGGGCGGCAAACCGATCATGGCGATTGCAATTTTAGGCTGGCCTGTCAACAAACTGGCGCCGGAGATTGCCCGGGAAGTGGTTGAGGGTGGTCGCCATGCCTGCCGCCTGGCGGGTATTGCTCTGGCGGGCGGGCACTCTATTGATGCACCTGAACCCATTTTCGGGCTGGCGGTGACGGGCGTTGTGCCAACCGATCGCATCAAGAAAAACAGTACCGCGCAGGCGGGCTGCCGTCTCTTCCTGACCAAACCGCTGGGCATTGGTGTGCTGACGACCGCCGAGAAAAAATCGCTGTTAAAACCCGAACACATTGGGCTGGCAACGGACGTGATGTGCCAGATGAACCTGGCCGGAGCCGCGTTTGCGGGCATCAGTGGCGTGAAGGCGATGACCGATGTCACTGGTTTTGGTCTGCTGGGGCACCTGAGTGAAATGTGCCAGGGTGCCGGCGTGCAGGCGCAAATCTGGTATCAGGATGTGCCGAAATTACCCGGTGTTGAAGAGTATATTGCGCTTGGCGCAGTACCGGGCGGCACCCAGCGTAATTTCGCCAGCTACGGTCATTTGATGGGCGAGATGCCGGATGCGGTGCGCGATTTGCTCTGCGACCCGCAGACTTCTGGCGGCCTGTTACTGGCAGTGAGCCCCGAAGCCGAAGGCGACGTTTACGCCACGGCGGCAGAATATGGTATTACCCTTGCGGCGGTGGGTGAGCTGGTTAGCGCACGCGCAGGGCGTCCGATGATTGAGATCCGTTAAGCCAATGCGGTTGTTTATTGCCGAAAAACCCAGTCTGGGCCGCGCCATTGCGGATGTGCTACCCAAGCCACATCGCAAAGGCGACGGCTATATTGAATGTGGCAACGGGCAGGTGGTGACCTGGTGTATCGGTCACCTGCTGGAGCAGGCACAGCCGGATGTCTACGACAGCCGGTATGCGCGCTGGAATCTGGCGGATCTGCCGATCGTGCCCGAAAAATGGCGGCTGCAACCGCGGCCTTCCGTGACCAAACAGATTAATGTGATCAAGCGGCTGCTCGCCGAAGCGACGGAAGTCGTGCACGCGGGTGACCCGGACAGAGAAGGGCAGTTGCTGGTTGATGAGGTGCTTGATTACCTCGAACTGTCGCCGCAAAAGCGTCAGCAGGTCCAGCGCTGCCTGATTAACGATCTTAACCCCCAGGCGGTGGAGCGGGCGATCTCTCGCCTGCGCGCCAACAGTGAGTTTATTCCTCTGTGCGTCTCGGCACTGGCCCGTGCACGCGCCGACTGGCTGTACGGCATCAATATGACTCGCGCCTATACGTTGCTTGGGCGTAATGCCGGGTATCAGGGGGTACTTTCCGTTGGACGCGTACAGACGCCGGTCCTTGGGCTGGTGGTGCGCCGCGACGAAGAGATCGAGAACTTCGTGGCAAAAGATTTTTTCGAAGTGAAGGCGCACATTGTCACCCCGGCCGGAGAGCGGTTTACCGCCCTGTGGCAGCCGAGCGATGCCTGTGAGCCTTATCAGGATGAAGAAGGGCGCTTGCTGCACCGCCCGCTGGCCGAGCATGTGGTCGCCCGTATTACCGGGCAACCGGCGAACGTTACCGCGTATAACGATAAGCGGGAATCGGAGCCGGCGCCGTTACCTTTTTCGCTTTCGGCACTGCAAATTGAAGCCGCGAAACGCTATGGCCTGAGCGCGCAGAACGTACTCGACATCTGCCAGAAGCTCTATGAAACCCACAAGCTGATTACCTATCCGCGTTCGGACTGTCGCTATTTGCCGGAAGAACATTATGCCGGGCGTCATGCGGTGATGAACGCAATTGGTGCCCATGCACTGGATCTTCTGCCCCAGCCCGTGGTGAATGGCGATTTGCGTAACCGCTGCTGGGATGACAAAAAAGTGGATGCCCACCACGCCATTATTCCCACAGCGCGCAGTACAAAGGTGAACCTGAGCGAAGGTGAAGCCAACGTCTACAATCTGATTGCGCGTCAGTACCTGATGCAGTTTTGCCCCGATGCGGTGTTCCGTAAATGCCAGATCGACCTGGATATTGCCAACGGCAAATTTATCGCCAAAGCGCGTTTCCTTGCCGAAGCGGGTTGGCGCACGTTGCTGGGTGCCAAAGAGCGCGACGAAGAAAACGACGGCACGCCGCTTCCGGTGGTGGCGAAAGGTGACGAACTCCTGTGTGAAAAAGGTGAGGTTGTGGAGCGACAGACGCAACCGCCGCGCCATTTCACCGATGCGACACTGCTGTCGGCGATGACCGGTATTGCCCGCTTTGTGCAGGATAAAGATCTGAAAAAGATCTTGCGTGCGACGGACGGTCTGGGCACTGAAGCCACCCGCGCCGGGATTATCGAACTGCTGTTTAAGCGTGGTTTTCTCAGTAAGAAAGGGCGCTATATCCTCTCGACCGACGCCGGACGCGCGTTGATCCATTCTCTGCCGGAGATGGCTGCCAGGCCGGATATGACCGCGCACTGGGAGTCTGTGCTGACGCAAATCAGCGAGAAGCAGTGTCGTTACCAGGACTTTATGCAGCCGCTGGTTGGCACCTTGCATGAGTTGATTCATCAGGCGCGCAATACGCCAGTGCAGCGGTTTCGGGGAATCAGCGCTCCGGCAGGTGAGAAGAAAAAAACAGCGGGTAAACGCACAACGCGCAAGCCACGTAAAGACGACCCGACACCTCCACAGCCCGTTGCCTGAGGCACGTTTAGCGGTAAGACATCAGCATATGCATAAGAAGAGGGGCAGTCACGGTAGAATCACCGTGATTTTGCCCAAAGATGACGTTAACTTGCACAATTCGTAAAAAGACGTGATGGTGTCGTCTTCCTGTCACAGCTAAACGGGATTATTATGCGCGCGAACACAGACCATTGAGTAGCAGGACTGGAAAATGAGCGAGCAAAAAGCAATAGAAAAAAGCGAAGTACGTATCCCCGCCACTGTGCGCAACGCGCATTCCGATCGCAATGAAAAAATGTTCAACGAGCTTACCGCGGATGAGCAAATCGCGATCATTCTTAAACGTCACAGGGAAATTGTCTCATCGCTGGTGGTTAACTGAACGCCTGATGAGGTTGCCCGGCGGCTTTGCGCTTACCGGGCATGGAACATGCTAGCCGGGTCGACGCAGCGCCGCCCGGCAAAATGACTTAGATAAGCCCCTGACCGATCATCGCATCCGCCACTTTCACGAAGCCCGCAATGTTTGCGCCACGAACATAGTGTGTCTGCTTCGCTTCGCCGCCATACTCCACACAGGCCTGGTGAATATCCAGCATAATGTGGTGCAGACGCGCATCCACTTTTTCCGCTTTCCAGCCAAGACGTGCGGCGTTCTGCGCCATTTCCAGACCTGACGTTGCCACGCCCCCGGCATTCGCCGCTTTACCCGGCGCAAACAGGACGCTTGCTTCCAGGAACAGATCGGTTGCCGCAATCGTGGTGGGCATATTGGCGCCCTCCGCCACCGCTTTCACGCCGTTGGCGATAAGCGTACGCGCGGCATCGACATCCAGTTCGTTCTGGGTGGCACACGGCAGAGCGACATCGACCGGCACTGACCAGGGTTGCTGGCCTTCGAGGTATTGCAGGCCAAATTCACGGGCGTAATCCGCTACGCGCCCATGCTGCTGCTCTTTAATTTCAATCAGACGCGCCAGTTTTTCGGCGGTGAAACCAGCTTCATCAACCACGGTACCGTTAGAGTCTGAGGCGGTTATCACGCGGGCGCCAAAAGCCATCGCTTTTTCGATAGCATACTGCGCCACGTTACCGGAGCCAGAGACGGCCACGCGCAGACCTTCCAGACCCATACCATGGCGTTTGAGCATCGCTTCGGTGAAATACACCAGGCCGTAGCCGGTAGCTTCCGGGCGGATTAAACTGCCGCCGAAGGAGAGACCTTTACCGGTGAACACGCAGGCAGTGTTGTTGGAGAGTTTTTTCATCATCCCGGCCATAAAGCCCACTTCACGCGCGCCCACACCCATATCACCCGCCGGGACATCGGTATCCGGCCCCAGGTGGCGATACAGCTCGGTCATCAGCGACTGACAGAAACGCATCACTTCCGCGTCGCTCTTCCCTTTCGGATCGAAATCGCTACCGCCTTTACCACCGCCCATCGGCAGGGTGGTGAGGGCATTTTTGAAGGTCTGCTCGAAGCCAAGGAATTTCAGTATCGACAAGTTGACGGACGGGTGGAAACGCATGCCGCCTTTATACGGGCCAATGGCCGAGTTGAATTGCACGCGCCACGCGCGGTTAACCTGCACCTGGTTTTTGTCGTCTACCCACACCACGCGGAACTGAATAACACGTTCCGGTTCAACCAGTCTTTCCAGCAGGGAGAGCTGACGATAGCGAGGGTTTTGTTCGAGAAAAGGCCACAGCGTGGTCATTACTTCACGTACGGCCTGAGCGAATTCAGGCTGATGCGGATCGCGCTTTTGAACGTGGGAAAGAAACGATTCAAGAGAGCATGTCTGTTCCATAGATATAAGAGCCTCTTATGTTGATAGTCCGATTTTATTGGTTGTTGTGAGCTAAAAATTCAGCGTTTTTCGACTATAACATCTGCAATATGGCGTAAAGCAAGCAAAAATAGTTCAGCGGTATCAAATTAATAATGGGTGGCTTGTCATAATAAAAACCGATGAAGAAAGAAAATGCGGTTCGGTAATAGAGATACGTTATAGTGATAAAAGGTTCTATTCAGGAAGAAAATGCTATGAAGCGTTCACTGTGGGTATGGGGTTGTGTACTGATGTTAGTTTCAGCGGGGGCCAGTGCGGAGAGACGCCTGTCGCCGGATGTGCAGGTGAATGTTCCACCGGAAGTGTTTACCTCTGGTGGTCAGCAGAGTTCGCAGCCCTGTAACCAGTGCTGCGTTTATCAGAATCAGAATTACACCGAAGGGGCGGTTATTAAAGCCGAAGGGGTGCTGCTCCAGTGCCAGCGCGATGAACGCACCGTTTCTACAAACCCGCTGGTCTGGCGGCGCGTGAAGCCATAAACGCCTCCAGAAGAGGGATATCGGCAGGCGCAAGCGGCCAGTTAAAGGCTTCCTGTGGCGCGCACCAGATGAGCGCCGCGTGGTGATGACGGGTCAGTGTGCCAGTGAAAGTCGGCACATGCCAGGCATGCAAATTGATTATGCGCCCGGAGACCTCCCGCTGGTGGCTGGCGATGTACGCCGTGGGCACGGCTTCAATGCCCAGCTCTTCGCGAAGCTCGCGTATTAATGCGTCTGACTGGCTCTCTCCGGCTTCTACCTTACCGCCAGCAAATTCCCACAGCCCTGCCTGATCGCCCTGTTCCGGGCGCTGGGCCAGCAAAATCTGGCCATCGCGCTCAATAATCGCGGCGACAACCTCTATCGTTTTAAGCATGGTTATCCATTGTTGTGATGCAAACTCCACTCATACCAGCCGCCATCATATACTCCGATGTTCGTCCAGCCCATGGCGCGCGCGCAGATAAACGCCAGTGAGGCCCGCCAGCCGGTTCCGCAGTAAAAAGCGATGTGCTGGTCTGCGGTAATATTCCACGCTTCCCACATGGCCGTAACGTAATCCGCGCAGCGTAAAGTTGCATCCGGATTAAGGAAATCCTCAACGCCATCTTTACCGCGTCCGCCACGTCCCCAGCGCGCACCGGGGATCTCGCCACAGGCATCAATATAATCATAACCACTGGTCGCGCCGGAAAACTCAGCCCACGTGCGAACACTCACCATCGAAGCATCCTTACGGTTGAGCAGCGCCCGTGCCTGCGGCAGGGAAAACATCAATTGAGGCTGAGCAGGGAGCGGTGCGCCAAAATCACAAGCGGGCGTGATGGAGAGCGCATCGCCGGATGCCACCGGAAAACCAGCGCAAAGCCATGCTCGCCAGCCACCGTCCAGCACACGCACATCTTCCACCCCGGCGTACAACAGAATATGGGCCACGCGCGTCGCGGCAAGCGGGGTACGGCTATAGAGAATGACCGTGGTATCGCAACGAATGCCGTGCGCGGCCAGCACGTTACGCAACGCCTCAGGAGCAACCACGTTCCACAGGGGCTCGCTTTCCAGCTCGCCTGTATCGAGGTAGTCCGCGCCGGGAATATGCCCTTGCCGGAAGGTATCGCGCACGCCCCAGCCCGCTTCAATCACCGTCCATTTACCGACGGGTTTTTCGCTGACCTGGCGATGAGCGATCAGCGCGTTAAGCCAGCATGCCGGGACGAGTTGATGAAAACCGGGCAAACGTTCGAGGGGGCAAGCGCAGGAGAAGGCGTCGCTGATACGCCATGGCGCATGGAGACCCTTCTGACGTAACCAGCCCTCTACCGCGGCGTTGTCTTCTGGCTCGCCATAGAGCGCGATGCGGGTTTCGGCGCTTAACGGGCGCAGGGCAGACCAGGCGTCAAACTGTGCGTTCGTCATTTCGTCCAGCCAGGAAGCGGCAAGATTACGCGCACCGGATACATGGCCGGATGTACCGTGCAGCGCGTCCGGCCAGCCGTTGTACAAGGCGCTATTGCGAGTATCGATAACTACGCCGTTGTTCTGGCGGAATTGGGAAAGTGTAATGTTTTGAGCCATAGCGTGGCAGGTCCAAAGAGGGCGGTCATAAAGATGGCCGCCATAATGGGAAAATGACGCTTATTCGACGTTAAATGTAGCCCATACCGGAGCATGGTCGGAGGGTTTATCCATACTGCGGATATCGTAGTCGATGCCGGTTTCGATACAGCGCTCTGCCAGCGGTGAGCTTGCCAGCAGCAGGTCTATACGCAGGCCCCGGTTGTCATCAAACCCTTTGGAGCGGTAGTCAAACCACGAGAAGCGCTCGTTATTGTCCGGGTTCGCCGCACGCCAGGTATCCACCAGCCCCCAGTTTATCAGGCGATCCATCCATACACGCTCTTCCGGCAAGAAGGAGCATTTGCCGGTTCGCAGCCAGCGTTTGCGGTTCTCTTCGCCGATGCCGATATCCAGATCGGTGGGGCTGATGTTAACATCACCCATAATCAGCACCGGATTTTCTTTCTTGAGTTCGGTTTCAATATAGTTTTGCAGGTCCTGGTAAAACTTCTCTTTTGCCGGAAACTTGGTCGGATGGTCGCGGCTTTCCCCCTGCGGGAAGTAACCATTGATGACCGTGATGTTACCCAGCGGAGACGGAATTTCCGCCATGATGATACGGCGCTGGGCTTCTTCACCGTCGTCCGGGAAACCGCGACGCACGGAAACAGGCGTCGCTTTGGTCAGCAGCGCCACGCCATAGTGCCCTTTCTGCCCATGATAAAAGACGTTGTAACCGAGTTTCGCGACTTCTTCGAGCGGGAACATGTCGTCGTGGACTTTCGTCTCCTGCAGGCCAATCACGTCGGGCTGATGCTGCTCGACAATCGCTTCCAGTTGATGGGGACGGGCACGCAGGCCGTTGATATTAAAAGAGACAAATTTCATAGTCGCCGCCAGATTGCTGTGGGAATGTGGCAGGGATGTTAGCAGATAATGACAACGGATGCCTATGGGATTGGGCAGGGGGCGGGGCCTGTCTGTAGATGGGGCAACGCATTTATTAAACCATACATTGCCCACATGCCATCGCTACGCTGAACTTACTGGCACATCAGCCTTTTCACCTTTTATTGCCATACTGTTCGCTTCCCCATGCCACCATCCCTTCCAGCATCTGTTTTAACAGCGTCTGCAATTGAGGGGCGCGGGTCTCAGACCAGGCATAAGGTGGCGTTTCATCCATATAATTCATCTGCGCTAATTCAAGCTGCACGGCGTGGATATCGGCAGCGGGCTGTCCGTAAGCACGGGTGATGTAACCACCTTTGAAACGCCCGTTAAGCACGTGGCTGAACTGTGACTGTTGCTGGCAAATCCCCGTCAGCACACCACTCAATTCGGGCGAGCAACTGGCGCCATTATTGGTGCCGAGATTTAAATCGGGTAACTGCCCGTCAAACAACCGCGGGATGACCGACGCAATGGAGTGGGCATCAAATAACAGCGCATAGCCAAACTGCTGCTTAATCCGTGCGAGTTCGGCCTGGAGGCGCTCATGATATGGCTGCCAGATTTGCGCCAGATAATCCTGGCGTTGGGCATCGGTCGGGGCCATTCCGGGCTTAAAGGTGTCACGACCATCAAACAGAGTATCGGGATAGAGGCCCGTCGTTGCCGTGGTATAGAGCGGTTTGTCATCAGACGGTCGGTTCAGGTCGATAACAAAGCGGGAATAATTGCCGACTAAAATACTGGCTCCGAGGGCGCGGGCAAAGTCATACAGGCGGGGGATATGCCAGTCCGTATCGCCCAGAGGCTGCGCCGCCTCGCTGAGACCTTCGGCGACCTCCGGCGTCAGGCGTGTTCCGGCATGGGGAATACTGATCAGCAGCGGCGATGTGCCCGCCGTGAAATCATAGGGTGCGGTGATAGCTGAAAGACTCATAGGTCATGTTTTCCTCGTACATTTCCGCGATAGACCACCGTGCAGGGCAGTTCTCCGCCCAGCCAGTAGACCAGCTCAGCCGGTCGCGAGAGCGGCCAGTGGATAAAATCGGCGACTTTGCCTGGCGCCAGCGTGCCGTGAGAGTCCTGTAAACCGAGCGCGCGGGCGCCGTGACAGGTGATCCCGGCCAGCGCCTCTTCCGGCGTCAGACCAAACAGCGTGCAGCCCATACTCAGCATCAGGCGTAACGAGAGCACAGGGGAGGTGCCGGGGTTGGCATCGCTGGCCAGCGCCATCGGCACCCGATGCTGGCGGAATAAGGCCACCGGCGGCTGCTGCTTTTCGCGCAATAAATAGAACGCGCCGGGTAACAACACGGCGACGGTCCCGCTGGCCGCCATGGCGATGGCATCTTCTTCGGTGGCATATTCCAGGTGATCGGCCGACAGGGCGCCATGCCGGGCCGCGAGTGCGCTGCCGTGCAGTGAGGAGAGCTGCTCTGCATGCAATTTCACCGGCAGGCCCAGGGCTTTCGCGGTGGTGAATACCTTCTCAACCTGGGCCGGAGAGAACGCCAGATGTTCGCAAAATGCATCGACCGCATCGGCCAGCTTTTCCCGGGCGACAATCGGTAACAGGGTGTCGCAGACAAGGCTGATATACGCATCAGCGCGGTCTTTGTATTCAGGTGGGAGCGCATGGGCGGCAAGGCAGGTCGATACAATGTCAACCGGCAACCGGGTCGCTAATGCGCGAATCACCCGCAGCATTTTCAGTTCGCTGTCGATGGACAGCCCATAGCCCGATTTTATCTCAACGCTGGTGACGCCTTCTGCCAACAGCGGGCGCAGGCGGAATAACGCCGATTCGATCAGCTCCTCTTCTGTCGCCTGACGGGTGGCGTTAACCGTGGAGATGATCCCACCGCCGGCAGCGGCAATCTGTGCATAACTCACCCCGTTCAGCCGTTGCTCGAACTCACCGCTGCGGTTACCGCCAAAGACCAGATGGGTATGGCAATCGACAAAACCAGGCGTAATGATCCCGCCTGCAAAATCATGCAACTCCGCGTCGGGGAAGGGAGGACAATCGGCGGCCGGGCCGAGCCAGACAATTTTTCCGTCAGTGACAGCAATCGCACCGTTTTCTATCTGGCTGTAGTGTCCGTTTTGCATCGTGACCAGCGTGGCGCCACGCCAGACGCTATCGCAACGGGCGGGTGGCGTGGCGGAAAACGACAAAGATTCGGCTAACGACATGACAAACTCCGGGTTGGATTTATCTTGTATAGACAATTAAAGTCAACCTAACGCATAACCGGAAACGCGGCAAGGCGAGCAGAAAGAGTTTTTTCTTATTGCTGGTGAGCTTACATATCAGGAGACACAGCGGCCAGAAAAGCCGCTATGGGTAAAGCGGGGTTAGCCGTGGCTGGTGAAGCGGCCAAATAGCTGATAGCGCGAACCGGGGTAAACCAGACGGGCGGAGGTGACGATGCGGCTGCCGCTCCAGGTGCGACGGTGGATCAGCAGACAGGGTTCGTGCTCCTCCAGTTGCAGCAATTCACGCTGCTCGTCGCTGGCGCTGACCGCTTCGACCCGATGTTCACCGGCTGTGAGCGGCGATATTTCCATCAGATAGGTGTAGGGCATCTGCTTATTGAAGACCTGACGCAGATAATCCGGCGCGGCGGCCGGGTTAACGTAGCGGTCTTCGATTTGTACGGGGACATTATTTTCGTAATGGACGATCTGCGAATAAAACAGCGTGTCACCGGGCGCGATACCCAATTGCATGGCCTGATCGGCATCGGCCTCGCGGGCCTCACACACCAGAATCCTGCTGTCGTGGCGATGGCCGCGCTGGGCGATTTCATCGGCAATATTGTGCACTTCGAGCATTGGCGTGTAGGCCTTCGCTTCGGCAACGAAGGTGCCGACACCCTGCATGCGGATAAGAAAACCTTCGCTGGTCAGTTCACGCAGCGCACGGTTAATGGTCATGCGGCTCACGCCAATCTCGTTGACCAGTTCACTTTCCGACGGAATACGTTGATGGGGCTTCCAGGCACCGGAGCGAATCTGGCTGATGATAGCCTGCTTCACGCGCTGATAAATCGGGGCAGGGGTATCACTCATGGCAGCGGCAAGCTCAGACAATGCCTGCCGGGTCACGCCGTGTTGTGCGACACCGTTCGGTGAAGGCTCCGACATTTTCTTACCTCTCAAAAAATCCACAGGTATCAGGAACGTTTCCCCAACGTCCGGCCATGTCCACCGCACAGGGGGTAAGCGCACGTTGATGAAAAAACGAAAATAGTAAAAAAAACACGCTGCAAGTTTACAGCCAATTCAGGCATATGTATATGTATAGACAAATTGGTCAAAGGTTTGGCAGTGGTCTGCGCAACGGTGCTCAGACGTTGCTTTTCCCCGTTCAGGAACGTTGTTATGCCTGCATATTTTGCTCCACGTGTCTTGCTCGCTACAGGTTGGGCGCACAATGTCCGACTGGAGGTTGATGATGTCGGCATGCTGACCGCCATCACGCCTGATGCTACTCCCGATGGCAGTATCCCGCTTTCCGGCCCGGTGGTGCCGGGCATGCCAAACCTGCACTCCCATGCCTTTCAGCGCGTGATGGCCGGGCTTGCGGAGGTGGCGGGCGACCCGCAGGACAGCTTCTGGACCTGGCGGGATCTGATGTACCGCATGGTGCAGCGCCTGACCCCGCAACAAGTCGGCGTGATTGCCCGCCAGCTCTATATCGAAATGCTCAAAGGCGGCTACACCCAGGTCGCCGAATTCCACTATTTGCACAATGACATCAGCGGCAAACCCTATGCCGATCGTGGTGAGATGACCGCACACCTGAGCGCCGCCGCCGGGGATGTGGGCATTGGCCTGACGTTATTGCCGGTGCTTTACAGCTATGCCGGGTTTGGCGGCCAACCCGCTCAGGCCGGGCAAAAACGCTTTATTCAGGATGCCGACAGCTATCTGGAGCAGCAGGCGATCATTGGGCGGCAAATCAACGGAAAACCGCTGCAAAACCAGGGGGTGTGCTTTCACTCCCTGCGCGCGGTCACGCCTGAACAAATGGAGCAGGTGTTACGCGCCAGCGACCCGACGCTCCCGGTCCATATTCATATTGCCGAACAGCAAAAAGAGGTTAACGACTGCCTGAACTGGAGCGGTCAGCGCCCGATCAGTTGGCTGTATGATCATCTGGACGTGGATGCCCGCTGGTGCCTGATCCACGCGACCCATGCGGATGCCAGCGAAGTGACAAAAATGGCCCACAGCGGTGCGGTGGCCGGATTGTGCCCAACCACCGAAGCGAACCTTGGCGACGGTATTTTCCCCGGCGTTGACTATCTGGCGCAGGAAGGGCGCTGGGGCATCGGCTCGGACAGCCATGTCTCGCTCAACGTGGTGGAAGAGTTGCGCTGGCTGGAATATGGCCAGCGCCTGCGCGACCAGCGGCGTAACCGGCTGGTCGCTACGGGGCAAACGCGGGTAGGGGATGTGCTTTACACGCAGGCGTTGTCCGGTGGTGCGCAGGCCTGCGGTGTCCCGCTGGGGCAACTTTCGGTCGGTTATCGCGCCGACTGGCTGGTGCTTGACCATCAGGACCCTTACCTGGCCGCGGCAAGCGACAACGAGTTACTTAACCGCTGGTTGTTTGCCGGTCATGCCGGGCAAATTCGCGATGTTTATGTTGGCGGCGTGGCGCGGGTTATTGACGGGGTTCATCCTCAGCAGCAGGCCGCCGCATCTAATTTTCTGCATCTGTTGCAACAACTTTGTCAGGAGAACGCATGAACAACTGGCATCCGTTTTCCCAAGCGACGTTGCCGGTAAGTCGCTGGCGCAATGGCGGGGGAGAAACCCGCGAGATCATCAGTTGGCCGCAGGGTACGGCGGAATTTGACTGGCGCGCCAGCATTGCCACTATCGCCGCCGATGGCCCGTTTTCCGCCTTCCCGGGTATTGATCGCTCGATAACTTTACTGAGCGGAGAGGGGGTACATCTGTCCGATGGCGGGCAGCTTAGCCACCGTCTGAGCACGGTCGGCGCACCGTTTGCTTTCAGTGGCGACCTCTCACTCAGCGCGCATCTGCTGGGCGGTATGACGATGGATTTCAATCTGATGACCCGCCGCCATGTCTGCGCCCCTCGCGTGGTCGTCCTGCGTGAAAGCGGGACAGTCACCGCAGAGAAAGGCGGTGTGATCTACGCCATTGAGGGTGAGTGGCAACTGCCGGACGGGACCCGCTTTGGCAAGGGCGACGGTTTCTGGTGGTCGACGAGCGACAGCCAGGCGCATGCGCAGTGGGCTATTTCGTCTTGTGCGCAAACCCATACCGGGCAGGGTCTGCTCTTGTGGGCCGCGGTCACGGACTAACCCGGAGCAGAGTGCACTGAAATAGCGCGCCGGGTGCACTACTTTGATTCTTCAGGCCCACGGTCAGTGGGCGAAAGCAACGATACGGGCGCTCTTACGGACTGGCACAAAGCTTGCTTTATCTTTCTCGGCTTAATTGTATAGACAAGAATATACAGTAGCGTCATTCGCCGGTGGCACATTGCTGCGCAGGCATTCCCGAGACAGGTAATTTGGCAGGAGTGGCAGATGAGCAACATGATTTCCAGGACTGTACTAAAGCGTTCGTTATCTCTGTTAGGGCTGGCAGTCGCGTTAGGCGGTGCGGCTAATACAGCACTGGCGGCGGATACGCCGGTGGCGATTGGGATTTCCGGCTGGACCGGCTTTGCGCCGCTGACCCTTGCCGATAAAGCGGGCATTTTCAAAAAGAATGGTCTTGATGTCACCCTGAAAATGGTCCCGCAGCAATCCCGTCATCTGGCGATTGCCTCCGGTTCGCTGCAATGCGCCGGGACTACGGTTGAAACCTATCTCACCTGGAATGCCAGCGGCGTGCCTGTTAAGCAAATTGTCCAACTGGATAAATCCTACGGTGCGGATGGGATTGCGGTACGCAGCGGTATCAATAGCGTGGCGGACCTGAAAGGCAAAACGATCAGCGTCGATGCGCCCGGTACGTCATCTTATTTCCTGCTGGCGTGGATCCTCGATAAAAACGGCATGACGATGAAAGATGTCAAGCTCGCGACCTTAGGGCCGGATGCCGCCGCGCATGCGTTCATTGCCGGGCAGAACGACGCTGCCGTGACCTACGAACCGTATCTCTCCAACATCCGCCAGAGCCCGGATAAGGGCAAAATCCTGACCACCACGCTCGACTACCCGATGGTGATGGATACCCTTGGCTGCACGCCGTCCTGGCTGGATAAAAACCCGAAAGCGGCCCAGGCGCTGGTCAACAGTTATTTCGAAGCGCTGGACATGATAAAAGCCGACCCGGATAAAGCCAATGAAATCATGGGCGCGGCGGTGAAAGAGACCGGCAAACAGTTTGCCGAAGAGTCCAGCTATCTGCGCTGGCAGGATCGCGATGCCAACAAAAAATTCTTTAGCGGCGAAATCGTAAGCTTCACCAATGAGGCGGCACGGCTGCTCACAGAGATGAAAATTCTGCGTAAAACGCCGGATATCAATACGTTGTACGACGCGAAGTACGTTACTCAGCCATGAAGGACCACGATATGAATAGTCCTGTCAGTCAGGCCGCGGACTACGCCAGCAAGACCACGACAGACTTACGCGAGCCGGCTCCCCTGCCGGCAAGCAAAAAGGTCTGGCATAACCCGATGATGGTGCCATTACGCCCCGTTGCGCCCCGTCATCGCTGGTTTCTGGGCTTCTGCTTCTTTGTGCTGTTTTTCGCCTTGTGGGCGCTGGTGACCTTTACCGGCCTGGTGGCACCGACCTTCCTCGCAAGCCCCGCCAGCATGGTGCAGGAAGGGGTATTACTGTTTACCGATTTCGATTTCACCACCGATATCGGCATGACGGTAATGCGCGTACTGGGTGGGTTTGTCCTGGCCTGCGTTATCGCCGTGCCGCTGGGCATCTGGATGGGCTCGTACAAGCTTATCGAAGCCTTCTTCGAGCCGTTTGTCTCGTTTTGCCGCTATCTGCCAGCCTCCGCGTTTGTGCCTCTTTTGATCCTGTGGGCCGGCATTGGTGAAATGCAGAAGATCCTGGTGATTTTTATTGGCTCTTTCTTCCAGATAACCCTGATGGTCGCTGTCGCCGTAGGTGCCGCGCGTCGCGATCTGGTCGAAGCGGCCTACACGCTGGGGGCGACCAATAAAAGCGTGGTGCGTCGGGTGATTATTCCCGGTGCGGCACCGGAAATCGCCGAACTTTTGCGTCTGGTGCTCGGCTGGGCCTGGACCTACGTCATCGTGGCGGAGCTTATCGGTTCATCCAGCGGGATAGGCCATATGATTGTCAACAGCCAGGCGTTACTCAACACCGGGCAGATGATCTTCGGCATTATCGTCATTGGCTGTATCGGCTTGCTCTCCGACCTGTTGTTTAAAGCGGTCAACCGCCGCCTGTTTGTATGGAGCTCTCTGTAATGAACTATCCGAAGCTCAGCGTTCGCCAGGTAGAGCGTGTTTTCACTGGCCCGAAAGGTGAAAAAACCCAGGCACTGTTGCCGGTGGATTATCAGGTCAATGAGAACGATTTTATAACCATTCTCGGTCCTTCCGGCTGCGGCAAATCGACACTGCTGCGTATTGTCGCCGGGCTGGATCAGCCGACACGCGGTGAAGTCTGGCTGGATGGGGAGCTGGTCGATGGCCCCGGTGCAGATCGCGGCATGGTATTCCAGAGCTATACGCTCTTCCCCTGGCTGACCGTTGAGCAAAATATCCGCTTCGGCTTACAGGAGCGAGGCGTGAGTAAAGCGGCGCAAAAGGAGCGCAGCGACTACTTTATTAATAAGGTCGGTTTGCGCGGCTTTGAGCATCACTTCCCACGGCAACTGTCAGGTGGCATGCAGCAACGTACGGCTATTGCGCGTGCGCTGGCGAATGACCCGAAAGTTTTGCTGATGGATGAACCCTTCGGCGCGCTCGATAACCAGACGCGCGTGATGATGCAGGAGTTACTACTGTCCATATGGGAGTCATCGCGCAAGACGGTGCTGTTTGTGACGCACGATATTGATGAAGCCATTTTTATGGCCAATAAAGTGGCAATTTTCAGCGCCCGGCCGGGGAGAATCAAAACCGAAGTGGCGGTGAACTTCCCGCACCCGCGTGATTACACCTTAAAGACATCGCCGGAGTTTATGACGCTCAAAGCGCGGATAACGGAAGAGATCCGTACCGAAACGCTGCAAACCCTGGATCATTGATCGCTATTTTTTGCGTCGTGTTGCCACTTTTTTGTCAGGTTGTGCGTAAGCACCCGGTGGGCCGAGTCCTGACCGGGTATATTTTCAGCTCTACTTGTATATACAGGAATAGATTATGGCTCCTTCATCCACCGGTTTCACCCTTTGCCGCCTGCAGCCTGGTCATGTTGATCTGCCAATGCTGCGCCAGATTTATCAGGGCAATGTTCATCTCGCGCTGGCGGAAGAGGCCCGTGCCGATGTGCTGGCCTCTCAGGAGACGGTCACCCGCATTGTGGCATCGGGGGAAGTGGTGTACGGCATCAATACCGGGTTCGGCAAGCTGGCGCAAACCCGTATTCCGGCCGAGCGCCTGGCGGAATTACAGCGCAATCTGGTGCTGTCGCACAGCGTGGGGACGGGTAAATATCTGGCGGATAACATCGTGCGCCTGGTGATGGCAACCAAAATCCTCAGCCTGTCACGCGGCCATTCCGGCATTCGCATTGAAGTCATTGATGCCCTGATAACCCTCTTCAATGCCGGGGTCTATCCCTGCATTCCCGAAAAAGGCTCGGTGGGCGCCTCCGGCGATTTAGCCCCGTTGGCGCATCTGTCGCTGATGCTGATTGGCGAAGGCACGGTGACGGTACAGGGCAATACCCTGTCTGCGGTGGAAGGTCTGGCAAGCGCCGGGATACGGCCGTTCGAACTCGGGCCGAAAGAGGGGCTGGCGCTGCTTAACGGTACCCAGGTGTCGACCTCCCTCGCGCTGTCGGGACTGTTTGAGGCAGAACGCGTCTTTTCCGCCGGGCTGGTGGCTGGCGCACTGTCGCTGGAAGCCATTAAAGGTTCGGTTAAACCGCTGGACCCGCGTATCCATGAAGCCCGCGGACAGCAAGGGCAGATTGCCGTGGCGGCAGCGCTGAGCAAAATTCTTGCCGGGAGCGAGATTGTGACTTCCCATGCGGCCTGTGGCCGCGTACAGGATCCGTACTCCATCCGCTGTGTGCCGCAGGTGATGGGGGCGTGCCTTGATAACTTACATCACGCCGCCCGCATTTTGCGCATTGAAGCCAATGCTGCGTCCGATAATCCACTGGTGTTTGCGGAAAACGGCGACGTAATTTCCGGCGGCAATTTCCACGCCGAACCGGTCGCCTTCGCCGCGGACATTATCGCGCTGGCGGTCGCTGAGATCGGGGCGATATCGGAGCGCCGTATGGCGCTGTTGCTGGATACGGGATTATCCGGCTTGCCGCCGTTCCTGGTACGCGACGGCGGCGTAAACTCCGGCTTTATGATTGCCCAGGTCACCGCCGCCGCGCTGGCCTCAGAAAACAAATCGCTGGCCCATCCGGGAAGCGTCGATAGCCTGCCTACCTCAGCCAATCAGGAAGACCATGTCTCAATGGCGACCTACGCCGCGCGTCGCCTGGGGGATATGTGTTTTAACACCAGCGTTGTGGTTGGCATTGAAGCCATGGCCGCCGCGCAAGGGGTGGATTTCCATCGTCCGCTGCAAAGCTCAAGTACCCTGGAAAACGAAATGCAGGCGATCCGCCAGAACGTTGCGTTCCTTGAAAAGGACCGCCTGATGTCACCGGACGTCGAGATGATGCGTCTGTGGGCCTCCCGCGAACACTGGCCCGCAGAAATCGAAGCGCTGTTACCAAGCTTCGCCTGATAACGCTGTGCAAAAAATTCAAATTTAGAGAAGGAAATGAACATGAATGCGCCACACAAAAATGCCGAAGCCCGCGTTGTCCGTGCTCCCCAGGGGAGCGAACTGAGCTGCCAGAACTGGCTGATCGAAGCGGCCTACCGCATGATTCAGAACAACCTCGATCCGGATGTCGCCGAGCGCCCGGAAGATCTGGTGGTTTATGGCGGTATCGGCAAAGCGGCCCGCAACTGGCCCGCCTTTGAGGCGATCCTTGAGAGCCTGCGCAAGCTGCGGGAAGACGAAACGCTGCTGGTACAGTCGGGGAAACCGGTCGGTGTTTTTCGTACCCATACCAACGCCCCGCGCGTATTGATTGCCAACTCCAATATCGTTCCCCACTGGGCGCACTGGGAACATTTTCATGAACTGGATAAAGCGGGTCTGATGATGTACGGCCAGATGACCGCCGGTTCTTGGATATACATCGGTGCGCAGGGCATTGTGCAGGGCACCTACGAAACCTTCGCCGAAGCGGGCCGCCAGCATTACAACGGTAGTCTGCGTGGTAAGTGGATTTTAACCGCCGGGCTGGGCGGTATGGGCGGCGCACAGCCGCTGGCAGGGGTGCTGGCGGGCGCGTGCGTGCTGGCGATTGAGTGCCAGGAATCGCGCATCGATTTCCGTCTGCGTACGCGCTATCTCGACTACAAAACCAACAGCCTCGACGAGGCTCTGGCGATGATTGAAAAAGCCTGCGCTGAGAACAAAGCCATCTCCGTTGGCCTGCTGGGTAACGCCGCCGAACTGATGCCCCAACTGGCGGCGCGGGCGAAAGCAGGCGGTTTGCGCCCGGATATCGTCACCGATCAGACCTCGGCGCACGATCCGCTCAACGGTTATCTGCCGGAGGGGTGGAGCCTGGAAAAATGGCAGCAGGCGCGCCAGTCCGACCCGCAGTCGGTGGTGAAAGCGGCCCGCGCGTCCATGGCGAAACACGTGCAGGCGATGCTCGATTTCCACGCGATGGGGATCCCGACCGTCGATTACGGCAACAATATTCGCCAGGTTGCCAAAGAGGAAGGGGTGACCAATGCCTTTGATTTCCCCGGATTCGTTCCTGCTTATATTCGCCCGCTCTTCTGCGAGGGTAAAGGCCCCTTCCGCTGGGTAGCGCTCTCCGGCGACCCGGAAGATATCTACAAGACCGACGCCAAACTGAAAGAGCTCTTCCCGGATAACGCTAATCTCATTAACTGGCTGGATATGGCGCGCGAGCGCATTGCGTTCCAGGGGCTGCCTGCACGTATCTGCTGGCTTGGCCTGGGGGAACGCCATCTTGCTGGTCTGGCCTTTAACGAAATGGTGCGCAATGGTGAATTAAAAGCGCCGATTGTGATTGGCCGTGACCATCTGGATACCGGCTCTGTGGCGTCGCCAAACCGTGAAACAGAAGCGATGAAAGACGGTTCCGATGCAGTTTCCGACTGGCCGCTACTCAATGCGCTGCTCAATACCGCCGGTGGCGCGACCTGGGTCAGCCTGCACCACGGCGGCGGTGT
Source organism: Phytobacter sp. SCO41 (assembly GCF_003073275.1). Taxonomy (NCBI): domain Bacteria; kingdom Pseudomonadati; phylum Pseudomonadota; class Gammaproteobacteria; order Enterobacterales; family Enterobacteriaceae; genus Phytobacter; species Phytobacter sp. SCO41. The sequence continues at coordinate 2,241,335 of NZ_CP027225.1, forward strand.
GGGGATGGGCTTCTCTCAGCACGCCGGGATGGTCATCGTCTGTGATGGGAGCGAAGAGGCGGATGAGCGGCTGGCGCGCGTGCTGTGGAATGACCCGGCCACCGGTGTTATGCGCCACGCGGACGCGGGTTATGAACAGGCAAAAGCCTGCGCGCAGCGTAACCACCTGAATTTACCCATGATCTGATGATGAATGCCGGACAGGCCGTTCGCGGTTATCCGGCTTTTCCCGGAGGGGGAGTAATGGCTTCAGATGTCGCAGTTTCCGACCCGCTTTTTGCTTTACAACACCAGACGCTCAACAACCTTGCCCGCCCTACGGCACGTAGCCTGGGGCTGTATAACGCCGGGCTGTCGGCAGAGGCGGTACGACAGCAATATGGCGTAACGCATATCGCCAAACTGGCCAGTAATGAAAACCCGTCAGGCGCCAGCCCGCAGGTGGTATCGGCTTTACAGAAGGATGCCGGTTTTAGCGCGGTCTATTCCGATGCCGCCAGCGGCCAATTGCGTGATGCGCTGGCGAACTATACCGGTGTGAGCGCCGATAAGATTGTCACCGGCAATGGTTCAGAAGACATCCTGCATATGCTGGCGCTGGCTTTTCTTAACCCTGGCGACCGCGTTGTCACGCTGATCCCTTCCTTTGGCCTGCACGAGATTTTCCCGCGCATGATGGGGGCAGATGTAACCCTGGTCGGGGTGGATCAACACCAGCAGTTTGATGTTGTGGCCTGGGAGCAAGCGTTCTCCACGCCCGCGAAAATGGTCATTTTCAGCAATCCGTCAAACCCCGTGGGGTGCATGCTCGACAAAGACGATTTTGCCCGCATCATTGCCGCCGCGCCACAGGAGTGTGTGCTGGTCATTGATGAAGCCTATTTCGAATATTGCCAGGACGACCCGGATTATCCCGACAGTCTGGCAGTGCTGGCGGCGCAGTCGCGCCCGTGGATCGTGCTGCGGACCTTTTCGAAGGCTTATGGCCTGGCGGGGCTGCGCGTGGGCTATGGCTTAGCCAGTCATCCTGAACTGGTCAATCTGCTCAACCGCGTGCGTACGCCCTTTAATATTAACCGCGCGGCGCAGGCGGCAGCGGTGGCGGCGATAGGCGACCAGGCGCATGTGAGAGCGAGCGTTGCTCTGATGCGCGTGCAGCGGGAGCGCATGGCCGCAGAGCTTACAAGGCTGGGGTTTTACGTAGCGCCCTCTCATGCCAATTTCCTCTTCTTTGACTGTGGACGGTCCAGCGGCGAGATGGCGCAGCAGTTGTTGCGCTATGGCGTCATCATCAAGCCGTGGCGGGAGCCAGGCTATGAGCGGTGGATCCGGGTGTCGATTGGCAACGAAGAGGATAATCAGCAGTTTATCGACGCCCTGAAAGCGATCCTCGCGCAGGGGGCGGCGTGAAACGACCGGCACTGAATATCGAAGAATTGCGCCATCGCGCCAGACGGGCGCTACCGCGTTTTGCTTTTAGTTATCTGGAAGGGGGCGCGGATGACGAGCAAACGTTGCGCGATAACCGCAGTGTCTTTGCCCGCTGGCGTTTTATTCCCCCGGTACTCAACGAGGCGAGCGAACGCGATCTCGCGGTCACCCTCTTTGGGCAGAAACTGGCGGCGCCGCTGCTGATTGCCCCTACCGGTTATAACGGCATGTTACGTTATGGTGCCGATGCGATGCTCGCGCGTGTCGCCAGAGATGCCGGGATTGGTTATATCCAGAGCACCGTCTCGACCGCTGCGATTGAGGAGATCGCCGCTGAAAATCTGCCTCAACACTGGTTTCAGCTCTATGTACTTAAAGACCGCACGGTCACCCTGGGGCTACTTGCCCGTGCAAAAGCGGCAGGCTGCACCACGCTGGTGGTCTCCGTTGATGCGGTACATTTCGGCAATCGTGAAAAAGATAAACGCAATTACCGCCGCCCGATGAAGCTCTCCCTCTCCAGTTTGTTTGATATCGCGTTACATCCGGCCTGGGTGTGGCGCACCATCCGGCCTGCGGGGGTACCGGGGTTTGGTAACTTAACGCCTTATGTCCCGGCGGATAAACAGCGGGGCGCCGGGGGCGCCAGTTATTTTGCCGGGCAAATGGATACGCGCCTGACCTGGGAGACGCTGGCGTGGATCCGCAGCCAGTGGTCGGGGCCGCTGCTGGTGAAAGGTATTCTCGCGCCGGATGACGCAACCCGTGCTTTTGCCACAGGCGCCGATGGCATTGTGCTGTCTAACCACGGTGGGCGGCAACTGGATGGTTCAGTGAGCGCCATGGAGGTGCTACCCGAGGTTCGTCGCCGCTGCGGGACGGAGGCCACAATCCTTATCGACAGCGGTTTTCGCCGTGGTACCGACGTGGTGAAAGCACTGGCGCTGGGGGCAAACGGGGTGTTACTCGGGCGGCCAATGCTCTATGGCGTGGCCGCTGACGGTGAGGCCGGGGCGAAGCAGGCTCTGGCGCTGATTTTGCAGGAAGTTGACCGCACCCTGGCACAGTTGGGATGTACGTCTATTGCCCGCTTAGGGCCACATTTGCTGCGTCCTCAATCCTGACAGAGAAGGGGGCTGGTTTGTTTATCACGGAGAGTCAATTATGCAGGCACTGAATATCATCTTCCCGGCGCAAATTTTACGTGGCGCAGGCGTTATCAACCGCCTTGGCGGGGTGTGCGCCGCGTTGGGCAAACGCGCACTTGTCATTGGCGGGCATGCCGGGCTGGCAGCGGTGAACACACAGATTCGCCATCAACTGGCGGCCTCTGCGGTCGAACTGGTGGGCCTGGAATGGTTTGGCGGCGTGTGCAGTGAAGAGAATATCCAGCGCCTGGCCCACCAGGTCGAGGTGACAGGGGCGGATCTGGTGATAGGCGTCGGCGGCGGCAAAGCACTTGATACCAGTAAAGCCGTTGCGGTACAGACGCATATGCCGGTTGTTACCATTCCCACCATCGCAGCGACCTGTGCGGCCGTGACGCCATTGACCATTCGTTATCACGCCAATGGTCATTTTCGCGATCTTTTCCCCTTAGCGCAGGCGCCCGCTGCGGTTATTATCGACAGCGAAATTCTGGCCACCGCGCCGCTGCGCTGGCTGGCGGCGGGCCTTGGCGACACGCTGGCAAAATGGTACGAATTCCGTGCTATTAGCGTGCGGCATCAGAACCACAGCGGCGTCGCGCAGGCTTCCAGCGCCAACAGCCGTATCTGTTATGACCTGATTAAGGCCCACGGACCTGCCGCCTGCGACGCCGTGCGGGCAGGCAAACCCAACGCCGCGCTGGAACAGGTGCTGGATGCCATATTTATGTTTGCCGGGCTGACATCGCTGATGAGCAGCGGTGCGCATGCCGCCGCCGCCCATGCGATTTATGAAGGCTTTACGGTCTGTGATAAAACCCGCGAATTTGGTCATGGGCTCCTGGTGGGCTTTGGCAACCTGTGTTTGCTGGCGCTGGAAAATCGTAGTGATGACGAACTACTTGAGGCGGTACGTCTGGCGCATGCCTGCGCGGTACCGCTGCGCCTGAGTGATATTGCCGCGCTTGATACCGGTGAGCTTGAGCAAATTGTGCAAATGTCATTGCATGCCCCGGATATGAAAAATATGCCGGATAACGTTACCGCACAGGCGCTCTACCAGGCGATTGCGCGCGTCGAAGCGATGGCAGAGCAACTCTGATTCAAGAACCTGTTACGTCATAGCACTCAAAAAGCTGGCAACGAAGCCAGCTTTTTTATTCTGTTGAACAGGATAATTGCCCCATGGCAGTGCGTGATGCCCCAAATTGTCGCAGGATTTACCGATAAATTTCGCAGACGATCACAGATCCAGAATTATATTTTATCGCTGCATAATCTTTCTGATTTTCCCTCCGCCATCCAGACTTCATCTAATATTATTCACTTTTTATGCAATTTAAGTGAATAGCGACAGGTTTTAACTTATTGATATTTCGTTGTCAGGCCGCGTTTATGCATTTTGATGGCTGGCTGGCACGCCCTGTGCAATATACATTTACAGCGTAAATACTCATATTTTTTAACATATATTCAACCAATTATTTACCGGATGAGGTCGCTATGTCACAGTCAATTACGCGTGAGAACTTTGATGAATGGATGATGCCTGTGTACGCGCCAGCGCCTTTCATTCCGGTCCGTGGCGAGGGTTCGCGCCTTTGGGACCAGAACGATAAAGAGTACATCGACTTTGCAGGTGGCATCGCCGTTAATGCGCTGGGCCATGCCCATCCCGCGTTATGCAAAGCGTTGAGCGAGCAGGCTTCGCGCTTCTGGCATACCGGAAACGGCTATACCAATGAGCCGGTATTACGTCTGGCAAAACGCTTAATCGACGCCACGTTTGCTGAGAAAGTCTTTTTCTGTAACTCCGGGGCAGAAGCCAATGAAGCGGCGCTGAAACTGGCGCGCAAATATGCTCACGATACCTATGGCGGCAAGAAAACCGGCATTGTGGCGTTCAAAAACGCTTTCCATGGTCGCACGCTGTTTACCGTAAGTGCAGGCGGTCAGCCTGCCTACTCGCAGGATTTTGCCCCTTTACCCCCGGATATCGCCCATGCCCCGTACAACGACCTGGCGGCGGCCAGTGCGCTTATCAATGACGATACCTGTGCGGTGATTGTTGAGCCGATGCAGGGTGAGGGCGGCGTGGTGCCGGCCAGCACCGCGTTCTTACAGGGGCTGCGTGAGCTGTGCGATCGCCATAATGCGCTGCTGATTTTCGATGAGGTACAAACGGGCGTCGGGCGTACCGGCGAACTTTATGCGTATATGCACTATGGCGTAACGCCTGACGTGCTGACCACCGCCAAAGCGCTGGGCGGTGGTTTCCCGGTAGCGGCGATGCTGGCTCGTGAGAAATATGCCCGCGTGATGACCGTTGGCACCCACGGTACGACCTACGGCGGTAACCCGCTTGCCTCTGCGGTTGCCGGTGCGGTACTGGATATTGTGAACACCCGTCAGACGCTCGATGGCGTCAAACAGCGCCACCAGTGGTTTAACGAGCAGTTGCAGGCCATTAATGCGCGCTGCGGCCTGTTCCGTGAAATTCGCGGTCTGGGGCTATTGATTGGCTGCGAACTCAACGCTGAATACGCCGGAAAAGCGAAACAGATTTCGCAACTGGCCGCCACTGAGGGCGTCATGGTGCTGATTGCCGGGGCAAATGTGTTGCGTTTCGCGCCTGCGCTCAATATTAGCGAAGATGAAGTCTCTCGCGGGCTGGCACGCTTTGGTATCGCCTGCGATAAATTCCTTGCGGGGTGTCCATCATGATGGTGATTCGTCCTGTTGAGCACGACGATCTTCCGGCGTTGATGGCGCTGGCTGGAAAAACAGGCGGGGGGTTGACCTCGCTGCCTGCGGACGAAGCCACGCTCTCTGCGCGCATCGAGCGCGCCCTGAAAACCTGGCGCGGGGAGCTGGCGAAAAGCGAACAGGGGTATGTGTTTGTCCTTGAAGTCGTAGAGACCGGCGAAGTGGCCGGGATCTGCGCCATTGAGGTCGCCGTGGGCCTCAACGACCCCTGGTATAACTACCGCGTCGGCACGCTGGTCCATGCCTCAAAAGAGCTGAACGTTTATAACGCGCTCCCCACGCTGTTCCTCAGCAATGACCATACGGGCAGTAGCGAACTTTGCACCTTATTTCTCGACCCGGCCTGGCGCAAAGAGGGCAATGGTTATCTGCTTTCTAAATCGCGTTTTATGTTTATGGCCGCGTTCCGCGATCGCTTTAACGAAAAAGTGGTGGCCGAGATGCGCGGGGTCATCGACGAGACCGGTTATTCACCATTCTGGGAGAGCCTTGGTAAGCGCTTCTTTTCAATGGAATTTGCCCGTGCGGATTACCTGTGCGGCACCGGGCAGAAGGCGTTTATCGCCGAACTGATGCCGAAGCACCCCATCTACACCGATTTTCTCTCGCCCGAGGCGCAAGCGGTGATTGGTCAGGTACACCCGCAAACCGCGCCAGCTCGCGCGGTACTGGAGAAAGAAGGTTTTCGCTACTGCAATTATGTCGACATTTTCGACGGCGGGCCAACCCTTGAGTGCGACATTGATCGCGTTCGCGCAATCCGTAAAAGCCGACTGGTGGAGGTGGTACAAGGAGAGCCTGTGCCTGGGGAATGGCCTGCCTGCATGGTAGCCAACGAGCAATATCATCAATTCAGATCCATGCTTATCTATGCCGACCCGGCAACGGAACGGCTGGTGCTGAGCGCTGCACAACTTGATGCTCTTAAATGTCACCCGGGCGACAAAGTTCGCCTGGTACGCCTGTGCGCAGAGGATAAAAAATCATGACTCAATGGATTAACGGTGAGTGGATTGCGGGGCTGGGTGCCCGACGTAGCAAAACGAACCCGGTCAGTAACGAAACGCTGTGGCAGGGTAATGATGCCGATGCTTCTCAGGTCGGTTTAGCCTGCGAGGCGGCACGCGCCGCGTTTCCGGCCTGGGCAAAACTGGCGTTTAGCCAGCGTCAGGCTATTGTTGAAAAATTCGCCGGACTGCTGGAAGCCAACAAAGCCGCATTAACTGAGATTATCGCCCGCGAAACGGGGAAACCGCGCTGGGAAGCGACCACGGAAATCACGGCGATGATCAATAAAGCCGCCATTTCGGTAAAAGCGTATCACGCGCGGACCGGCACTCAGCACACAGAGATGCCGGACGGCGCAGCCACGCTGCGCCATCGCCCACATGGCGTTCTGGCGGTGTTTGGCCCCTACAATTTCCCGGGACATCTCCCCAACGGGCATATTATTCCGGCCCTGCTGGCGGGAAATACCCTGATTTTCAAACCCAGCGAGCTGACGCCGTGGACCGGCGAGGCGGTGGTCAAACTGTGGGAAGAGGCGGGGTTACCGCCGGGCGTGTTGAACCTGGTGCAGGGGGGACGGGAGACCGGCCAGGCGCTCAGTGCCCTGGAAGGGATTGATGGTCTGCTCTTTACCGGCAGCGCCAATACCGGTTTCCAGTTACATCGCCAGCTTGCCGGGCAGCCGGAGAAGATCCTGGCCCTTGAGATGGGCGGCAACAATCCGCTGATTGTTGAAGACCCGGCGGATCTTGACGCAGCCGTCCATCTGACCATCCAATCGGCGTTTATCACCGCCGGGCAGCGTTGTACCTGCGCGCGTCGTCTGCTGGTCAAACGGGGCGAAGCGGGGGATGCGTTTTTGCGCCGTCTGGTGGAGGTCTCCTCACGGCTGACACCTGCGGCCTGGGATGCGGATCCACAGCCCTTCTTTGGCGGGCTGATTTCGGAACAAGCGGCACAGCATGTCTGGCAGGCCTGGCAGGGCCACGTCGAACGTGGCGGTAAAACCTTGCTTGAACCTCGTCTGCTACAGCCCGGCACCTCACTGCTGAGCCCTGGCATTATTGAGATGTCGGAGGCGCAGAATGTGCCGGATGAAGAGGTCTTTGGACCGTTGCTCTGTGTCTGGCGGTATGAGGACTTTGACGAGGCCATCACGCTGGCAAACAACACGCGTTACGGGCTGGCCTGTGGTTTGATTTCGCCGGACCGTGAACAGTTCGACCAGTTGCTGCTGGAGGCGCGGGCCGGGATCGTCAACTGGAACAAACCGCTCACCGGCGCCGCGAGCACCGCGCCATTTGGTGGAGTGGGCGCCTCGGGTAACCATCGCGCCAGCGCCTGGTATGCCGCCGATTACTGCGCCTGGCCTATGGCGAGCCTTGAATCGGCAGAGCTGGCCTTGCCGCAATCGCTCAGTCCGGGGCTTGATTTCAGCCGGGAGGAGAGGTGATGAAAGCGCGGGAAGTCAATTTCGATGGTCTGGTGGGCCTGACGCACCATTATGCCGGACTGTCGTTCGGTAACGAGGCGTCGACGAAACACCGTCACCAGGTTTCTAACCCGAAGCTTGCGGCAAAGCAGGGGCTGTTAAAGATGAAAGCGCTGGCGGATGCCGGTTTTGTGCAGGCCGTGATCCCACCGCAGGAGAGGCCGAACATCCCGGTCCTGCGCCAGTTGGGCTTTAGCGGAAGTGATGAGCAGGTGGTGGAAAAAGCCGCTGCGCATTCACCGCATCTGCTTTCTGCCGTCAGCTCTGCATCATCCATGTGGGTGGCGAATGCGGCAACGGTCTGCCCCTCTGCCGATGCGCTCGACGGGCGGGTGCATCTGACGGTGGCTAACCTCAATAACAAATTTCACCGGGCCATCGAAGCGCCGACCACCGAAGCGGTGCTAAAAGCCATCTTCCGCGATGAGCGTAAGTTTGCCGTGCATCCCGCATTGCCTCAGGTGGCCATGTTTGGCGATGAAGGGGCGGCTAACCATAATCGTCTTGGAGGCGACTACGGCGAGCCGGGTGTTCAGTTGTTTGTTTATGGCCGAGAAGAGGGCAGCAACGCCGCACCAGGGCGCTATCCCGCCCGCCAGACGCTGGAAGCCAGCCAGGCGGTCGCGCGGCTTAATCAGGTCTGCCCACGACAGGTTATCTTCGCCCAGCAAAATCCTGCTGTTATCGATCAGGGCGTCTTCCATAATGATGTTATCGCGGTATCAAACCGACAGGTGCTTTTCTGCCATGAGCAGGCGTTCTTGCATCAACAGGCGTTGTTTAGCCAGTTGCGTGCGCGGGTGCCGGGGTTTATGGCGCTGGAGGTACCCGACGCTGAGGTATCCGTCAGCGATGCGGTGCAAACGTATCTGTTTAACAGTCAGTTGTTAAGCCGCGAAGATGGCAGCATGGTGCTCATATTGCCTCAGGAATCCCGCGAGCATCCGGGCGCCTGGCGCTATTTGACCACGCTGCTTGAGCAAGAAAACCCCATCAGCGAGATCAAGGTGTTTGATCTGCGCGAAAGTATGTCTAATGGCGGCGGCCCGGCCTGTTTGCGCCTGCGCGTCGTCCTGACGGACGAAGAGGCGCGTGCGGTAAATCCGGCAGTGATGATGAATGATGTGCTGTTCCGCGCACTAAATGAGTGGATTGAGCGTTATTATCGTGACAGGTTAACGCAGGCCGATCTGGCTGATCCGATGCTATTACGGGAGAGCCGGGAAGCACTGGATACGTTGACGCAAATGTTGAGATTAGGTTCCGTTTATCCCTTCCAGCAGTGACAGGAGGCCGTATGGACAATTTTCTCGCAATGACGCTGTCAGGTGAAATGCCCCGCAGGACGGTGGGGGAGGCTGGCGCGATCCACTGGTTATGGCATGAGCAGGGCGTTCTGGAGTTAGTGCCCCCAAAGCCAGTAAAGCGCTCTCTGGTGCTTTCCTGCGCGATTCACGGCAATGAAACCGCGCCAGTGGAGATGCTGGATGGTCTGTTAAAACAGCTCCTGAACGGGACGCTGGCCTTAAGCTGGCGCTTGCTGATCATTATCGGTAACCCGCAGGCGCTGGGACAGAATAAACGTTTTCTGCGCAGCGACCTTAACCGCATGTTTGGCGCGCGCTGGCAAGGTTTTCCGGCCAGTGATGAGACGATTCGCGCCGCACAACTGGAACGGGCCGTCACCCATTTTTACGCCGAAGATGATGAAGATCGCTGGCATCTTGACCTGCACACGGCGATCCGTGGTTCTCATCATGTACGTTTTGGTGTACTGCCTGCGCGTGCAGAACCCTGGGATGAAATTTTTCTCAAATGGCTGGGCGATGCCGGGCTGGAAGCGTTAGTCTTCCATCAGTCCCCGGCGGGAACCTTTACTCACTACACCTGCGAACAGTTTCAGGCCCATTCCTGTACGCTGGAGCTTGGTAAAGCGCTACCTTTTGGTGAAAATGATTTGAGCCAGTTCGAACGTACCCGCTGGGCGCTGGCAGCGTTGCTTGCTGGCGACGTGGTGCCCGAAGCGGAAAACGCACCGATACGCTATCGTGTGGTGCAGCAGTTAACACGGCGCAGTGAAGAGTTCGTGCTTTATATGTCGGACGATACGCTCAATTTTACCCCGTTTGCGGCGGGAACGTTGCTGGCAGAAGATCGCGGCGAGCGTTACGTTGTCCAGCGCGATCAGGAATATGTGCTCTTTCCTAATCCAAAGGTCGCGGTGGGGCTACGGGCGGGATTGATGCTGGAGCGCATCAGTTAGGAAAGTCGCTATCAAGAAAAACGCGCCCGGACATCACGTCGGGCGCGTTTTTTATTGCGAAGTGCTTTGCAATGATCCGTCAGGCGTTAGCCACCTGCGGAATATAGTCATCAGATTGCAGGAAGTGGTTAATCAGGTAGACCATGGTCTCTCCTGACAGGCCACGCATGCACTCATAGGTTTTGTCTTTTGGACACCATTCAGCAAAGGACACCCCGGTAGTTTCTTTGGGGTTTGTGCTCACCAGCCTGCCGCAGGGACCGTAAGCCGGACAGGCAACATCAATACCTAATGCATTCCAACCCTGAGCGCCATTCCTGAACGGTAAACGGTTTTTCGCCTCAATTTGCGAGTAAATAGAAATGATGCCGATCGAAGTCATGCCTGCAAGGGCAACCGGACCGGAATCACAGGCGATCAATAGCGCGCAATGGCGCATAAAATAGATCGTTTCCATAATTGAAAACGCATTGACTGCGGAAATAGCGTGCGGGTTGGTAATGGTCATCAGAGCACGTTTGTGGCTATTTAGAAAAAATTGATTATTTGACTAATTTTGTGGGGGGGTGTCTTTAATACTTAATTTAATAATAAGTTACCTGATCATGTAGTATTACCATTGATGGTAGTGCCGGTTTATTATCATCGTAACGAGAATTATTGACTACTCTATACTCATGCATTCGATGACCAAAGAAGACACCCATAGTTGGTATGTCGTGCCGCGAAATAGTCATATAACAACCCATACTAAAAAGTCGCTTTTAATTCTTTTTGCGAAAGTCGGAATGGAAGTGTTTAGCTTTTGCGATAGCGTGCATATCGCGTATTGCCCGACACCAGCAGACGCTTAAGAATCGGTGCCGGCCTCATCATCTTTTTGAGATAAGGCTTTTTGGTCTCAGCCGAAGCCGGGAAGTGGTCAACGGATCCGCGTCGCGGATCCGTTGACTATAGATGGTGATATATCAGTCATGGCTTACCAGTTTGCATATTTTTTCAATGCATATGCAGATTATTCCTGTTGCATTGGCTTGTTATTATTCATCAGCACTATATAATCTCCACTATTACCTGTAAAACTCCCTGCTGTTATATTTGGTTTGCCACTCTCCTCCGTTTATCCATATTCTCTCCACAATTGCTGTAAAAATGTTTTTTACACTTTCATTGTTTTACTGATGCTCTGATTTATTGACGAATAAAACGCTAAAGTGAATATCGTCGATACGGCACACGCCGCAAGAAAACATGAATAGTAAGGAATAATATTATGCGTAAACTCACCGCTCTGTTTGTTGCCTCTACCCTGGCTCTTGGCGCTGCTAACCTGGCGCATGCTGCCGATACCACGACCGCACCGGCTGATGGCGGCCCGGCAATGCACCATAAAGGCCCACGCGGACCTCATCATGACATGATGTTCAAAGGTTTGAACCTGACGGATGCGCAGAAACAGCAGATCCGCGACATCAGGAAAGGCGAGTATGAGCAGATGCTGCAAGAACGCCGCGATATGCACAACATTATTGCCAGTGACACCTTCGATAAAGCGAAAGCAGAAGCGCAAATCGCGAAGATGGATGAGCAGCGTAAAGCGCACATGCTGGCACATCTGGAAACCCAGAACAAAATCTACAATGTTCTGACGCCGGAACAGAAAAAACAGTTTAATGCCAATTTTGAGAAGCGTCTGACAGAACGTCCGGCGCCAGAAGGTAAAATGCCTCAACCTGCTGAATAATTGATTCAGCAACCCTCATCAAGACCGCCGGTCTTGCTCATAGCACGTGTTTACGTTGTGGGCAGGACTGGCGGTTTTTTCTTTTTCGCCCCCTTGTCTGCCGCCTGTATCACGGTATCCTCAACCTGCTCGTTTTGAGAAAAAATTTCCGTGTATCATTACGTTAATTTTTTACATGCTGACCACAGCATCGCTAAGGCATCCTGCTTTGCTGCCGATAATCTTTTAATGGCAGGATGGATGATAATGACACGCTGCCTTTAGAAGCAGCGGCGCGGCGCTTCCATGCTGCGCCATTCAGGAGTGATGATGGAATTCTTTGATATCCGCAAAATGCCGGTAAATCTCTGGCGTAATGGTGCAGGGGAAACCCGAGAAATTTGTTGTTTTCCGGAGGCGACGCGAGATTTCAGTTGGCGGGCAAGTATCGCATCGCTGGCCAGTAACGGTGAGTTTCCGCAATTTCCCGGCGTCGATCGTGTCATCACCCTTATTGAAGGCGGTGAAGTTACCTTAGATGCCGGCCATGAATTCTGTCACACGTTGAAAAAATTCCAGCCTTTTACGTTTCCCGGAGAACAGCCGGTGAAAGTCCAGCTTCATGAAGGGCAGATGTCGATGGATTTCAATATTATGACTCGCCGCGATCACTGTCGTGCAAAAGTGCGTATTGCGGACCGGACTTTTACCACATTTGGTACCCGTGGGGGCGTGATCTTCGTACTGAGTGGGGCATGGCAACTTGGCGATAAGTTGCTTACCGCCGATCAGGGGGCCTATTGGAGCGAAGGTCGCCAGACGCTTCGCTTGTTAAAATCAGAAGGTCAGTTACTTTTTAGCGAAATTACCTGGCTTCCCGGTCACTGAGGGAACTCACTAATCAAATATTCCCCGGACAGTAATGGTTTGCAGAGTATTTTATAACCATCGTGATCAAACCCGGCGGGCGTGCGGAGTAACTCTGCCGCCTCATCCAGATGGTTTACTGCGCCAAGCCACAGCCAGTTGTGGATGATATGGTATTGCGTCATCTGTTCACCCACTTCCTGTAAGCTAATTGGCCCGTTCCAGGGCCAGCACACCAGACGCATACGCTCCATTGCGGCCAGAAAACGGCCATCATGTTCGGCCACGGTTTCTTTACCGCAACACGCGCCTGCGCACCGGCGCAACGCCGAACGAAAACAGCCGCGACCGCGGGTTAATGACTCCAGGCCAAGCAGGCCATAGCAGAGCTTTTCGTCATCGGCGATGGACTGCAAGGTTTGCAGGGCGGCGCGGCGGTTGGCGAACAGGCCGTACAGGCCGACCTCTGAGGAAAAATCCACTTCACGGGCGTAGACTACCTGTGGTTTATCGCCGTTGACTGATAATGAACAAAGCTGTCGATTGCGGCGCAGACGTTTATTAAAAAGCGGTTGTTGCTCTTTAATCAGGCGAGCTTCAAGCAGCAGGGCTCCAAGCTCACCTGCGGTACATATCCAGGTGATGCGTCGGGACTGGCGGAGCATCGCCGCTTCGTCGGGGGTACGCAAATGGGAAAGCACCCGGCTACGGATATTCACGCTTTTACCGATGTACAGGGGCATCGCGTCGCTTTCGCCATGAAAAAAATAGACGCCTGGCTGCTTTGGTAGTGCTTCCAGCCATGGACGTAAATGCTCGGGATATTCATAAATAGCCGCCGCTTCAAATTCAAGACGCGGGGCGGATTGACGCCTGTTCACTGCGGACTCCTGGTACTGTTTAGATATCCAGTGTAGCAGGCTGCGGCAGGTGAAAAAAGAGGCGGCTTGCGCCGCCCCTGAGATTTATTGCTTTTTCCAGAAATCGTCGAAAACGGTGATCGGCGGGCGACGTTTATGTTCCGTCTTCACATACCAGCCTTCGATGATCTGCGCTGTACCGGCGTCGAGCGTTTTGCCTTCCAGGTAATCATCAATGTTTTCGTAGGTAACGCCGAGTGCCGCTTCATCCGGCAGAGAAGGGCGATCGTCTTCCAGGTCTGCGGTAGGGGCTTTCTTATACAGATGTTCCGGGCAACCCAGGGATGCCAGCAGTTGTTTACCCTGACGTTTGTTGAGACGGAAAATCGGGTTGATATCTGTACCGCCATCACCGTATTTGGTGAAGAAGCCGGTGACCGCTTCTGCCGCATGGTCAGTACCTACGACGACACCTTTCGTCATCCCGGCGATACTGTACTGGGCTTTCATACGCTCACGGGCTTTTTCGTTGCCGCGAATAAAATCGCTCAGCTCAATACCTGCCTCGCGCAGCGCCTGTTCGCTGGCCAGCACCGCACCTTTGATGTTTACCGTCAGCACGCGATCCGGCTTGATAAACTCAATAGCATCCTGGCAATCCTGCTCGTCAGCCTGTACGCCGTAAGGCAAACGTACGGCGATAAACTGGTAACTGGCGTCGCCGGTTTCCTGACGCAATTCGGAGATGGCGGTCTGGCAAAGCTTACCGGCCAGCGTTGAGTCCTGACCACCGCTGATCCCCAGCACCAGTGAGCGTAAAAAAGGATAGGTTTTCAGATAGGATTTGAGAAAATCTACGCTACGGCGAACTTCTTCTTCGGCGTTGATGGTCGGCTTGACGCCCAGTGCCTGAATAATTTCTTGTTGCAGAGTCATTTAACCCCTCCGTCATGTGGCCTGCTATGCAGGTAGCAAATAGGTGATGCAGCCAAATTAACCCTTTGACGGTAAAACGACAAGGATCACGAATTTGAGTGTCGCATATTACGCCGTTTTAGCAGGTTATCGTCGTTTTATTAGATTTTTCCGAAAGTTATGCCAGTCACGCCGTATAGTTGAAAAATGCAATTTTATATTCCAGGCTTAGATAACACGCTGATACACAAGCGGATAAACAAGAGGATGGAATATGAACAAGAACATCGCAGGAATTCTGGGTGCAGCGGCGGTACTGACTATGCTGGCAGGGTGTACGGCTTACGATCGCGCTAAAGATCAGGTGAGCCAGCCGGTAGTGAAAGATGTCAAAAAAGGGATGACGCGCCAGCAGGTTATGCAGGTTGCCGGTCGTCCTTCTTCCGAAGTGACCATGATCCACGCGCGTGGCACTTGCCAGACCTATATCCTGGGTCAACGTAATGGTAAAACTGAAACCTATTTCGTCGCGCTGGATGAGACGGGTCACGTGATGAACTCAGGCTACCAGACCTGTGCCGAATATGACACCGATCCGCAAGCGCCTAAGCAGTAACCTTTGATTCTCTTTGCCTGAGCAGATCTAAAACCGGCCCCTGGGCCGGTTTTTTTACGTCAGGATCTTTTTTAACGAAGCGAATTATTTGGCCGTAATGTGAAGGGAGTCATGATGCCAGGTCAATGAGAGACAATTGTGGTTTGTAGCGAATTATCCCCTCGCAGCGCGCCAACGTATACTCATTACAACATCAAAAAACAGATAACACGGCGTCTCGCCACACGGCTTAATCATTGCATTCTTCGATGATAAATGCCGCTCAAGGGAGGTTTTTATGGATAAGAAAATCATCTATTTGTTCTGCTCAGCGGGCATGTCTACCTCGTTGCTGGTGTCGAAAATGCGCGCGCAGGCAGAAAAGTATAATGTGCCGGTTATTATCGATGCTTTTCCGGAAACGCTGGCGGCAGAGAAAGGCCCGCAGGCGGATGTCGTCTTATTAGGTCCGCAAATTGCGTATATGTTGCCTGAAATTCAGCGCATTCTGCCCGATAAGCCAGTAGAAGTTATTGATTCTTTGCTTTATGGCAAAATCGATGGTTTAGCCGTTCTTAAAAGTGCCATTGCTGCCATTAAAAAAGCAGCGCTTTAAATTTTTATTTTTCCCGTCAAAGAGTAATTTCACACATTCATGCCGCAATTAACGTTGCGGCACTTAAGGGCTTATTTGTATGAATAAAGCGATCAATTCTCTGGAAAAGGTGCTGCTGCCGTTCGCGGTAAAAATAGGCAAGCAACCGCATGTCAATGCGATTAAAAATGGCTTTATTAAATTAATGCCATTAACGCTCGCCGGGGCCATGTTTGTCTTAATTAATAATGTCTTTCTTAGTTTTGGCGAAGGATCTTTTTTCTACTCTCTTGGCATTCGACTGGATGCGTCAACAATTGATTCCCTGAATGGCCTTAAAGCCATCGGCGGTAATGTCTATAACGGTACATTGGGCATTATGTCGCTGATGGCGCCTTTTTTTATTGGCATGGCGCTGGCGGAGGAACGCAAAGTTGATCCCCTTGCTGCCGGGTTGCTGGCCGTGGCGGCGTTTATGACGGTGACCCCTTATAGCGTTGGGGAGGCGTATGCGGTAGATGCCAACTGGCTCGGCGGCTCGAACATTATCTCCGGTATGTTAATTGGGCTGGTGGTCGCGGAAATGTTCGCCTTTGTTGTCCGGCGTAACTGGGTGATTAAGTTACCTGACAGCGTTCCTGCGTCGGTCTCTCGCTCCTTTTCGGCGCTGATTCCGGGCTTTGTGATCCTCTCTGTCATGGGGATTATCGCATGGGGACTGGCCGGTGCCGGAACGACCTTTCACCAGATCATTATGGACTCCATCTCTAAGCCACTGGCGGCAATGGGCGGGGTGGTTGGTTGGGCGTATGTCATCTTTACCTCGCTGCTGTGGTTCTTTGGTGTCCATGGTTCACTGGCCCTGGCCGCACTGGATAGCGGCATCATGACGCCGTGGGCGCTGGAAAACGTGGCGCTGTATACCGAATATGGTTCAGTCGATGCGGCGCTGGCCGCGGGGAAAACCTTCCATGCCTGGGCGAAACCGGTTCTTGACTCCTATATCTTCCTGGGCGGCACCGGGGCGACGCTGGGGTTAATTATCGCCATCTTTATTGCGTCCCGCCGCGCCGATCACCGCCAGGTGGCGAAGCTGGCATTGCCTTCCGGGATCTTCCAGATTAACGAACCCATGATGTTTGGCCTGCCGATTATCATGAACCCGGTGATGTTTATTCCGTTCATTCTGGTTCAGCCGTTACTGGCAGCCATCACCATGGCGGCTTATTACATGGGAATCATCCCGCCTGTCACCAATATCGCACCCTGGACCATGCCCACCGGGCTTGGGGCTTTCTTTAACACCAACGGCAGTATAGCTGCCCTGTTGCTGGCGCTGTTCAACCTCGGTGTGGCGACACTGCTCTATCTGCCGTTCGTCGTGATATCGAACAAAGCACAGAACACTATCGAAGCCGAAGAGAGCGAGGAAGATATCGCCCAGGCGTTGAAATTTTAAGGAACTTCGCCGCGGCCTGTGTACTGCCGCGGCTACAGACGAGGAGTCATCATGTTGGATTTAGATAACCTGCCGGAAACAGACACCGACGCGGACGCCCTGGAAGAGGTCGTCATGGGGCTTATCATCAACGCGGGTCAGGCGCGAAGCCTGGCGTACAGCGCATTAAAACAAGCCAAGCAGGGGGATTTTGAGACGGCAAAAACGCTGATGGCGCAATCCCATGCCGCCCTGCATGAGGCACATCGCGTACAGACTCAGCTCATTGAAAGTGATGAAGGGCAGGGTAAGATAAAGGTAAGCCTGGTGCTGGTTCACGCGCAGGATCACCTGATGACAGCCATGCTGGCGCGTGAGCTTATTGCCGAGCTGATTGAACTGCACGAGAAAATGTGACGATAAAGGAGAAGCCCGCAGATGCAGCCAGAGATAAATGCGACGGACGCGAGAATAGTCAGAGAGCAGCAGCTTTTTAATGGCCGGTCTTTTCACGTGTTTATCTACAATAAAGTTGAGAGCATCAGTGGGCTGCATCAGCATGATTACTATGAATTTACGCTCGTCCTGACCGGGCGTTACTATCAGGTGATCAACGGGAAACGGGTGTTGCTGGAGCGAGGTGACTTTGTGTTTATACCCGTCGGTTCAACCCACCAGAGTTTTTATGAGTTTGGCGCAACGCGGATCCTTAATGTGGGGATCAGCCGGCAATTTTTTGATACGCATTATCTTTCGCTGGTGCCGTTTTGTTTCGTTGCCTCGCAGAGTTACCGCATCAAGGCAACCTTTCTGGCGTACATTGAATCGGTCATAGCATCGCTCAATTTTCGTGATAGTGAACTCGATGAGTTTATTGAGAATGTCACTTTCCATGTTATCAATCGCTTGCGCCATTACCGCGAGCAGCAGGAGGAAGATTGCATTCCGCAATGGTTAAAAATGACCGTAGAGGGTATGCATGACAAACACCGTTTTGCTGAAAACGCGCTGGAAAATATGGTCGCCTTGTCGGGGAAATCTCAGGAATATTTAACCAGGGCGACACAGCGTTATTATCATAAAACACCGCTGCAAATCATTAATGAAATTCGGATTAATTTTGCCCGCAAGCAGCTCGAAATTTCGAATTTCTCAATCAATGATATTGCATGGGAGGCAGGGTACAGCAGCCCCAGCTTATTTATTAAAACATTTAAACGACTGACCTCATTTACACCGGGTAGTTACCGTAAACAACTGACGAATATTTCCTGATTTGCGGGGTTCGTCCCCGCTAACAAACATCACCATTCTATAATTATCGCACTGCGGTAATGACACGGCTTGCCTTAACATCAGGCCTGAGGGAGAAAATATGACGACGAAACTGAAAATTGTCACTATCGGTGGCGGCAGCAGTTATACCCCGGAATTACTGGAAGGATTTATTCTTCGCTACCATGAATTACCCGTCAGCGAATTATGGCTGGTAGATGTGGAGGAGGGGAAACATAAGCTGGATATCATTTATGATCTTTGTTGCCGCATGGTGGACAAAGCGGGGGTGCCATTAAAAATATTTAAAACCCTTGATCGACGAGAAGCGCTGCGCGATGCGGATTTCGTTACCACACAATTCCGTATCGGCCAGCTCAAAGCACGGGAACTCGACGAGCGCATTCCGTTAAGCCATGGTTATCTTGGTCAGGAAACCAATGGTGCCGGTGGTTTGTTTAAAGGGCTACGCACTATCCCGGTGATTTTCGATATTCTTCGTGATGTGGAAGCGTTGTGCCCGCAGGCATGGGTGATCAATTTCACTAACCCGGCTGGCATGGTCACAGAAGCGGTTTATCGGCATACCAACTTCCGTCGCTTTATTGGCGTATGCAATGTCCCCATCGGCATGAAAATGTTCGTCCGTGATGTTCTGCAACTCGCCGCGACTGACACGCTATCGATCGATTTATTTGGTCTGAACCACCTGGTCTTTATCAAAGATGTGCTGGTGAATGGCGAGTCGCGCTTTGCCGAATTAATGGACGGGGTCGCTTCCGGGCGTCTGGCGAAATCTTCGGTGAAGAATATTTTTGATTTACCCTTCTCGGAAGGCTTACTGCGTTCGCTCAACCTGCTGCCATGTTCCTACCTGCAATACTATTTCAAATCCAAAGAGATGCTGGGTATCGAAATGGGGGAATATTACAAAGGGGGGACGCGTGCGCAGGTGGTTCAGGAGGTCGAAAAAAATCTCTTTGAGATGTACAAAGATCCGACACTCAATGTGAAACCGAAGGCGCTGGAGATGCGCGGCGGGGCCTATTATTCAGATGCCGCTTGTGAAGTGATCAATGCGATTTTTAATGATAAGCAGACGGAGCATTACGTGAATGTGCCGCACCGGGGCTGTGTAGAAAATATCCCTGCGCAATGGGCGGTAGAAATGACCTGTCTTCTGGGGCGCGAGGGGGCGACGCCGCATCCGCGAATCACACACTTTGATGACAAGGTTCTTGGGCTGATTTACACCATTAAGGGCTTTGAGATTGCTGCCAGCAACGCGGCACTGAGCGGTGAACTGAATGACATTTTGCTGGCGCTCAACCTGAATCCGTTGATCCATTCTGATAAAGACGCGGAAAAACTGGCCCGCGATATGCTGCTGGCCAATCAGCAGTGGTTACCGCGTTTTGCTACGGCAATAGCATCCTTCAAACAGTGAGGGGTTATGCAAAGACTGTTAATCGTCAATGCGGATGACTTTGGCTTAAGCCGTGGGCAGAACTACGGCATCGTCGACGCCTGCCGTAACGGCGTCGTAACGTCCACGACTGCGCTGGTGAACGGTGCCGCTATCGAACATGCGGTTGCGCTGTGCGAGCAGGTTCCGGAACTGGCGGTGGGGCTGCATTTCACCCTGACGCTGGGAAAACCCGTGGGAAATACGCCATCACTGACGCGAGAGGGGAAACTGGGAAAATGGATCTGGGATCTGGCTGCACAAGGTTCCCTGCCGCTCCAGGAGATTGCCGATGAGCTGGCCTGCCAGTATGCGCGTTTTATCGCGCTGTTTGGCAAGCAGCCGTCACACATCGACAGTCATCATCATGTGCATATGATTGGCGCCATTTTCCCGCTGGTTGCGGCGTTTGCCCGGCAGAAAGGCATTCCGCTGCGTGTCGATCGCGATGAGGCCCGGCGCCAGGGAATTGATGCAAACGGGGTATGCAGCACGAGCGGTTTTTCCAGCGCCTTTTATGGCGATGAGATCACGGTATCGCTGTTTACCGCCATTCTGGATGCCGCCGCGCTGCGTGGCGACAGCTCACTGGAGATCATGAGCCATCCGGCGTTTGTGGATAATCAGCTTATGGCAAGTCAGTACTGTTACCCACGTTTAAAAGAGCTGGAAGTGCTGACGCAGCCTTCATTGAAGCGGGTCATTGCCGAACGTGCCTTCAGACCGGGCACTTTTCGTGATCTGTAAGTCACGCACCGCGGAACAGGCCGCGGTGCGCGTTTATCAGGCAGGAATGCTGGCGATTTTACTCATGCGTGACCAAATACGGTGCGCGCGCAATAACCCCAGAAAATCATCCAGGGTGCTGCCTGAGGCATCCTCGGCCTGGATCACACCTTCTTCCCCCTGCGCGCCAACCTGTAAAGCGGCGCTGAACTGACGGGCATCGCCCAGCAGCGTAATGGGTTTTAGATGTTTGTAGGCTTCCAGCAGGTAGTAAAGCGCATCGCCATTATTCAGTAACTGGCTGAGATCACCGCCAGGCACAATGACGCCATCAACCGTCAGTGACGGCGCGCCCGCAAAAGTCCCCGCGACAGGTAAGACGGAGCCATCATCGGTCACAACGCTGCCCATTCGGGAATAGAGCAGTTTCGCGTGCACCCCTTGCGCCTTAAGCGCTTGCAGGATGGTGAGCACATCGTCGGCGCGCGTTTTATCATTCAGCAACACGGCGACGACGCGCCCTTTGATGGCGCCATCCGGGATGGCATACAGACTGAGCGAAGGATCTTTTTTCAGGCCGTTCACCTCCTTCGGTGGCGCGATGTTACGTTGTTCTTCACTCAGCGTAATGCCGAGGTTCCCGGCGACGGCATTTGCCAGATGGACGTCAATATGCGCCAGTTGGTCAACCACCCGTTCACGAATGTACTCGCGCACAACTTTACTCAGCTCGAAGCTGAAAGCATCAATAATATGCTGCTGCTCAAATGGCGTCTGGCTGAGCCAGAACAGGCGTGGATGCGCATAATATTCGGCAAATGAGGGGCTACGTTCGCGAATTTTGCCGCCTTCGACCCGCTCCTGGTACGACTCAAACCCACCCCGTTTGGGGCCCGGCGGCGTCTCACGCGGCCAGTTGTCATTAATCGAGTTGGGTTCATAGTTTGCCGGGTTGGTATCAATATCCATTCGATGCATGCCGTCGCGCTGCAAATTATGGTACGGGCAGGTGGGGCGGTTTATGGGGATCTCATGAAAGTTTGGCCCGCCAAGACGGCTAATCTGCGTATCCGTATAGGAGAACAGACGCCCCTGCAGCAGGGGATCGTTAGAGAAATCGAGCCCGGGGACAATATGACCGGGGTGGAACGCGGCCTGCTCGTTTTCGGCAAAGAAATTATCCGGATTGCGGTTGAGCACCATTTTGCCCACTCGCTTCACTGGTACCAGCTCTTCCGGGATCAGTTTCGTCGGGTCGAGGAGATCAAAATCAAATTTAAATTCGTCTTCTTCGGGAATGAGCTGTAATCCAAGCTCATATTCCGGGTAATCACCCGCTTCAATCGCTTCCCACAGATCGCGACGATGAAAATCGGGGTCACGACCGGTCAATTTCTGCGACTCATCCCAGACCAGTGAAGCTTTGCCTGCCACGGGTTTCCAGTGAAAACGCACAAACGTGGCTCTGCCTTCGGCATTGATCATGCGAAAGGTATGAATACCAAAGCCTTCCATGGTGCGATAGCTGCGTGGGATCCCGCGATCAGACATTGCCCAGATGACATTATGCAGTGTCTCCGGTTGCAGCGAGACATAATCCCAGAAGGTGTCATGGGCGCTCTGCCCCTGGGGAATTGCCCAGTGAGGCTCGGGTTTGACCGCATGAACGAAATCCGGGAATTTATGCGCGTCCTGAATAAAAAATACGGGCGTGTTGTTACCCACCAAATCGAAGATACCCTCTTCGGTGTAAAACTTGGTGGCAAATCCACGGATATCCCGCACGGTATCGGCGGAGCCTGCTCCTCCCTGAACCGTTGAAAAACGCACAAATACCGGCGTGATTTTCTCCGGGTCGGAGAGAAAATCTGCTTTGGTGATGGCCGATAAACTTTCGTAAGGCTGGAAATAGCCATGGGCGGCAGAACCGCGTGCGTGGACGATGCGTTCAGGAATGCGCTCATGGTCAAAATGGGTGATCTTTTCGCGCAGTATAAAGTCTTCCAGCAGCGTCGGTCCCCGCGTGCCTGCCCGCAGTGAATTTTGATCGTCTGCGATGCGTACGCCCTGGTTTGTCGTCAGTGGAAAATTTTCGCTGCCCTTACGAAAGGCTTCCAGCGCGGTGAGTTTCTCATTGGCCGTGTTGGGGGCCTTTAAACTGCCTGGGGCCGTGGGTTGCTCGCCGGGCGCGGAGAGATGTGGGGAAGGGCGATGGGAACCGTCTGCCGGCGCCAGAGAATCCAGACCGGGCTTTGACTCACTGGCATCATGCACCGGTGATTGATGATTTGTAGGGTTTTGTTCTTGATCCGACATTGAACACGTCTCCTGTTTTCATTGCTGAAAAATGGTCGTTGCTTTGGCAAAACCCTTCTAACTATAGAACAACTCAGGACAGTGCTCAGGCGTAACGGCTATGGGCGCACTGAGAGAGCGGCAAAAATACGCAGAAAGTCAGCCCGGAGGCGACGCGCGGGGTGACGATCGGCTATGATAGGACTTTCGTGTTAGTGGAAATCGTTTTAGTGAACTCTTCGCTTATGAAACCTTTGCGCCATCAAAACCGTCGTGTTATCAGCTATGTACCCCGTATCGAACCTGCACCGCCTGAACATGCTTTGAAGGTTGATGGGTTTCGTGACGTCTGGTTATTGCGCGGGAAATATGTGGCCTTCGTGTTACAGGGCGAGCGTTTTACGCGTTCACCTGTTTTTAGCGTGCCTGAAGCCGCTCAGCGCTGGGCAACTCAGATTCGTCAGGAAGGCGAAATTGACGAATAAAAAAACCGCCTGCAATGACTTGTCAGGCGGTTTTCGTTTCGAATGACGTCGAAATTAGCGATGTGCCAGTTCGGCGTCCTCTTCGCTGTTCAGAATGGTTTTGTCAGTCTGCTTAAGCCACTGGCTGGTCAACGTACCTGCGGTCATTGAGCCGCTGACATTAAGCGCCGTACGCCCCATGTCGATCAGCGGTTCCACCGAAATCAGCAGTGCAACCAGCGTGACGGGTAAACCCATAGCAGGCAGTACAATCAGTGCGGCGAAGGTCGCACCACCACCGACACCCGCAACACCTGCGGAGCTGACTGTCACAATACCGACCAGGGTGGCAATCCACATCGGATCCAACGGATTAATACCTACTGTCGGAGCAACCATTACCGCCAGCATTGCCGGGTAGAGACCCGCACAGCCGTTCTGACCGATGGTCGCACCGAACGAGGCGGAGAAGCTGGCGATAGACTCAGGTACGCCCAGACGACGGGTCTGCGCTTCCACATTCAGCGGAATAGACGCGGCGCTGGAACGGCTGGTAAACGCGAAGGTCAGTACCGGCCATACTTTGCGGAAGTATTTCAGCGGGCTGATGCCATTCACACCCAGCAGCAGGCCATGCACCACAAACATGATGCCAAGACCAATGTATGAGGCGATAACAAAGCTGCCGAGCTTAATAATGTCCTGGATGTTCGAGCCGGCCACCACTTTGGTCATCAACGCCAGAACGCCATACGGCGTCAATTGCATCACCAGACGCACCAGCTTCATCACCCAGCTTTGCAGCGTATCAATGGCGATGAGCACGCGTTCGCCTTTCGGCGCATCGTCTTTGAGCAGTTTCAGGGCGGCGACACCCAGAAAAGCAGCGAAAATCACAACGCTGATAATGGAGGTTGGGCTTGCACCCGTCAGATCGGCAAACGGATTCTTCGGTACAAACGACAGCAGCAGTTGCGGTACGCTCAGATCGGCCACTTTGCCTACATAGTTGGTTTGAATGGCCGTTAAACGGGCCGTTTCGGCGGTCCCCTGAACCAGACCTTCGGCGGTCAGACCGAAGAGGTTGGTCATCATGACGCCAACCAGCGCTGAAATCATCGTCGTAAACAGCAGAGTGCCGATAGTTAAAAAGCTAATTTTTCCCAGCGAAGACGCGTTGTGCAGGCGTGCAACGGCGCTCAGAATAGAAGCAAAAACCAGCGGCATAACAATCATCTGCAGCAGTTGCACGTAGCCATTACCGACCACGTTGAACCACTGGATAGAATTCTTCAGTACCGGGTTATCCGAACCGTAGATAGCCTGCAACGCAAGGCCAAACACCACGCCCAGCCCCAAACCGGCCAGTACTTTTTTTGCCAGACTCCACTGCTTGTGACGCGTTTGCGCCAGCAACAGCAGCAGTGCGACAAACACCACAACGTTTGCGATTAAAGGAAAGTTCATCCCCGTTCTCCTGATCTCATTATAAGGCTGGCATCCAAAGGTCAGCCAATGGCGGAAGGTTAGCAGAAGAGGTCCGCAAGCCTTATATCCAAATGGAATGAATTATGCCGTAAGAGCGGAAAGTGGCGATTTAATGGTCGGTCTGGTGATGAATAAAGCGATTGAACTGGTTTTGCAGCACATTAATCATCTGCGACGACCAGCGCACTGCACTGTTATCGGGCAATGTTTGCGGCATCCACAGCGCCCAGGTGAACAGCGCCATGCATAACACACGCTCCAGTTGGTTACCGCGTTGCGGCGAGAGCAAGGGCAAACGGAATCGCCAGCGGCAGGGCCAGAGAAGAGGGACGCCTGCCGGGGTGATCATATCGGCAAGGATATGGCTCAAATAACCCAGAACCAACCCCTGCAGTGCGTCTGCCGGGATAATCCAGCTATCGGGCACTTTGAGATAGAACAGCGTTAAGCCAATAAAAACGGCCAACAGGCTATGGGTAAAACCCCGGTGACCGAACATGCGGGCCACGGGTTTTGAGATCCATTTTAACCGCTGCCCAAGAAACGACTTCGGGTGGTCGATATCGGGCAGAAGACAGGTCAGAATAGCTGACGGAACAATATGCCACCAATCCCCGTGTGCCAGCACGGGCGTCAACTCGGCATTTTTGGCAAACACCGCGCAGGCAATGGAAAAAAGCAGGTGTCCTTCCGCCGTCATGATAAAACTCGCTAAACTGTCGATGCATACAGTATAGGGTTTTTATACAGTAGGCGGAAGAGGTGACGGTGTAACTCTTTGTCACAAGAATGACATTTAACGCGCCAGCCAGCCACCGTCCACGGCGAGAGTAAAGCCATTAATATAGTCAGAAGCCGTAGAGGCCAGAAAGACCGCAGGGCCTTTGAGATCATCCGGTTTTCCCCAGCGGCCTGCCGGAATGCGATCGACAATCTCCTGGTTACGTTCTGCATCTTCCCGTAACGCCTGGGTGTTGTTGGTCGCCATGTAACCAGGGGCAATGGCATTAACATTAATATTGTGTGATGCCCATTCATTGGCGAGCAGACGGGTCAGCCCCAGAACACCGCTTTTAGACGCGGTATATGACGGTACGCGGATGCCCCCCTGAAACGAGAGCATAGAAGCAATATTGATGATTTTTCCGCCGTCGCCCTGGGCAATAAACTGACGAGCGACAGCCTGAGACAAAAAGAAAACCGTCTTGACGTTAAGGTTCATCACATCGTCCCAGTCTTTCTCGCTAAATTCCAGCGCATCGCAGCGACGAATCGTCCCGGCGTTATTGAGCAAAATATCAATGCGCCCCATCTGTGAAACGGTCTGGCTGACGATGTCATTAATGCTGTCTTGCTTGCTGAGATCAGCCTGAATTGCGAGGAATTTGCGGCCCAGCGCGGTGACTCGCTCGGCGGTCTCCTGTGGTTTTTTACGGCCAACGCCGACGATATGGCATCCTGCTTCGGCAAGCCCCAGCGCCATCCCTTGCCCCAGGCCGGTATCGCAGCCGGTAACGATGGCGACTTTGTTTGCAAGTGAAAAGGCATCAAGAATCATAGTTCCCCCAGGTCCTGGTTATTGTCATCGCGCCTGAGATGAGGATAGGGGCAGATACGGAGAATTACAAATAAAATGAAACGATGTTTTAAAATAAAAACCAGAGACAGTGTTACCTATCTCTGGTGTCAGGAGTTAGCCGCACAAATGCGTCAGGGTGAGCTCTTCAAGGCTGGCTAACTTCACATCGGCTAACGCATAGCGCGGATCGGCACGGTTCTCTTCGGCAGGCACCACAATGGAGCGCATCCGGGCGGCTTTACTGGCGATCATGCCATTGACAGAATCTTCCAGCGCCACACAGGTAAGCGGGTCAACGCCAAGCTTTGCGGCACAGTCCAGATAAACCTGCGGATGCGGTTTGCTGTAGGGCAGTTTTTCGGCGGACGCCAGCGCATCGAAATTAGCGCGCAGGCCGAACAGAGAGAGCGTTTTTTCCAGCATATGCAGCGGCGATGCCGAGGCCAGACCCACTTTAAGACCACTGGCTTTGCACAGAGCAATCGCTTCACGCGCGCCAGGCAGCAACGGGCGCGTTTCTTCCACCAGGGCGATGGCGCGACTGATGATGCGTTGGGTGACCTCTTCGCAGTCCGGGCCGGTCCACGGCTGGCGGGCGAACCACAGGCCAACAACCATATCAATGCGCAGGCCGAGGGTATCCGGTAGCTCATCGCGGCGGGTAATATCAACCCCCAGGCTTGCCATGACATCCAGTTCAGCACGATCCCAGAGTGGCTCTGAGTCCATAATTAATCCATCCATATCGAAAATGGCAGCGAGTATTTGTCGCGGGGCAGACATTCACACCTCTCTTTCTTACGTTAGAACACAGGGAGAAACACTTTTTCTGGTCAGGAGGTCATCATACCGTCTTTAAAGATCGGGCGAAAATGAATATGAGAGGGTAGACTTAGGCGGAAAACGGAACGTCTCACAAGGGGAATCCATGACGTATCAACAAGCTGGACGCATTGCCATACTAAAACGCGTCCTGGGGTGGGTTATCTTTATCCCATCGGTGATTTCGACAATTATTTCAGTACTTAAGTTTATGTACGACCACAGTGAAAAACAGCCGGGCATCAATGCCGTTATGCTGGATTTCGCCCATGTGATGATTGAGATGATGCGGTTTAACACGCCATTCCTCAATTTTTTCTGGTACAACTCACCCACGCCGGATTTCCATCACCAGCTTAATATCGGTTTCTGGATTATTTTTGCGCTGATCTTTGTGGGGCTGGCGCTGCAGGCTTCCGGGGCAAGGATGAGCCGTCAGACGCGGTTTCTACGTGAAAACCTTGAAGATCAACTGATTCTGGAAAAGGCAAAAGGGGCCGAAGGGCTGTCACGCGAACAAATAGCAGCGCGTATCGTGGTACCGAATCACTCCATTTTCCGACAGATTTTCCCGCTCTATGTCCTGCCTGTTATCTGTATCGTCGCAGGTTACTTCTTTTTCTCTCTGCTCAACTTCCTTTGAACTAAGGCCACCTCTGGGTGGCCTTATCGTTCCGTCATGCGGCAAGTACCCGCTCCAGCGCTTTTTGCGCCGTTACCAGATGCTGCCCACCGAACAGAATCGCCCGGTTAAAGAGTGTATAAAGCTGGTATACGGGCTGACGGTCAAGGAAATCGCCCGGTAAGGGACTCACGGACTGGTAGCCATCATAAATTTGCGGCGGTTGGTCCGGGTGTAACGGGAGCATTGCCAGGTCACACTCTCTGTCTCCCCAGTAACATGCCGGGTCGTAAATAAATGGACCATCCGGACCAAGCGCACAGTTTGCTGACCACAGATCGCCATGAAGCAGAGACGCCTGAGGTTGGTGCGAAGCAAGACGCTGCTGAACATGTTCGACAATGGCATCGATATTGCCAAACTCCAGCCCTTTTTCTGCCGCCAGCTCCAGTTGCCAGCCGATACGTTGCTCGGCAAAAAAGGTTGACCAGCGACGTTGCCAGGCATTGGGCTGCGGTGTTGTCGACAGGTCATTATCAAAATCAAGACCGAACTGCGGTTGGTCGCTCCACTCATGCAGCCGTGCCAGTTGCTGGCCGAGTAAAAAAGCGCTGTGGGCATCGAGAGGGCGGGCAGGGAGATACTCCATCACCAGGAAGCTGTAGTCGCGGTCGCTGCCGACCGCCAGGACTTTGGGTACGCGCACCGTATTGCTACGGGAGAGCAGTTCTAGCTGGTCAGCCTCTGCGGTGAAGATGGGCAGTAATTCCCGTTCATCGCATTTTACAAACAAATCCTGACCACCATAACGCAGGTGCCATGCAGCATGGATTTCTCCACCTGGCAACTCGTCACGCTGTTCGATCTCACCAACGCCTAGTTGTTCGCTTAACAGACGACTTATTGCTTGCCACATGATATGTCTCCCATGTTATCAGCCAGATCATAAGGTTAGCGCACTACTGCTATGAAAAAATACGAACCAACGCACACCTGCGCATCCTGGGACGGACAATGGCACTTATTGTGTCTGTTTTTGCCATGCTTCCCAGGTTGTCACGCTAATGTCGGGCTTTGCGCTGACGACGCTATCTGCAAGGCCACTGGCCAGCTCTGTCACCTCTTGTTCGTTCAACGGGCTGATAAGGCCAAAGGTATTTGTCCCGAGGTCATGCACTTTGCCTTCTTCATCCGTGAGCGTGAGCAGGAATCCGGCGCGCGTAAACTGATTATTCAGCTCGTTGATTTCCGCCAGGCTCTGCTCGTGAAATTTCACCGTAACCACGTAGCGGGTAATACCGTCGCTGCTCATAATTCACCTCGTTGTTATCCTGAATTTTTTTAGCATAGTCGGCGAAGGGGATTTGTCGACTGCCGCCAGAGGAGGGAAGGCCCTCGCGGTAAGGCGAGGGCGTATTTTCAGAGATTGCGCAGGTAATCGTAGATTTTTTGTGTGTCGGCGCGGGAACACAATTTCGTACCCTGATTAATGGTCGCAGCACTCCCGGCGGCAACACCGAATTTCACCATCTCTTCAAGCGACGCGCCTTCGGCAAGTTTCAGCGTCATCGCGCCGACCATGCTGTCGCCGGCACCCACGGTACTCTGGCTTTTCATCGGCGGCGGCACAACCTGGACACACTGGCTTTCATCAACGGCGAGCGCGCCCTGTGGGCCGAGAGAAACCACGACCCGTCGCGCTTTGCCCTGACGAACAATCTCTTTTGCCGCATTCTGAACGTCATCCGGCTGCGTTAATTCCCGGCCTACCAGCGCGCTGAGCTCTTTCTGATTCGGTTTGACCAGTTCTATATTACCGATTTCGAGCGCCGCGGAGAGAGCATCACCCGAACTGTCGATGATGCAGCGGATCCCTTGTTGTTGCGCGGCCTTAACCAGTTGCGTCAGCTTCGTCACATCAATACCCGGCGGCAGGCTGCCGCTAATCACAAGGATCGCGCCACTCTCAATGGCGAGTACTTTCTCTTCCAGTCGGCGGAATTCATCAGCGGTTAGCGTGGCGCCTGGCATCACAAAACGGTATTGCTCGCCACTGGCCTCAACATGCACATGCAGATTTTGCCGGGTCCAGTCATGCGTTTCGACACATTGCGTGGGAACATTTTCATCGGCAAGCAGCGCCGTTAAATGCTCGCCTGTCGCACCACCTGCCGGGAAAATTGCCGTGGCTTTCCCCCCCAGATGGGCGATGGCGCGTGCGACATTAATGCCGCCGCCGCCGGGTTCAAAGACGGGGGCGCTACAGCGGAGTTTCCCTTCCGGGTAAATCTGCGGCGTGAGAGTCGCGCTATCGAGGGAAGGGGCCAGCGTTAGGGTATAAACCGATACCATAATGATCTCCTTTTACGGTGAATGTATTAATCCTGGCATCTGATTCTCAGAAGGCAATGTAAATAAATCGATGATTTAGAATATGAATTTTCGATAAGTCGCCGTAAAGCTTTTATACATTTAATGTCTATTTGAGATCTGTCTTATTCAAAAAATGAAATAAGAATTCATTGCTATGTTAAACGGGCCTTTTTATAATTTGTTACCTTTCAATGGACCGTCGGTCGTTGATCCACCTGAAAGTTTCCGGGACCGTTATGGTCTCTTTTTTTGTTGTTCGGACTCCTAATAAATGAAGCTTTTTAAGACAGTACCCGTGCTGATTGTTCTCGCGGGAGGCGTGCTTGCGTCGTTGAATGCTGCCGCAGATGACACCGTTTTTACTGTTATGGATGACCCCTCCACCGCGAAGAAACCGTTTGAAGGTAGCGTTAACGGTGGTTACCTGGCCCAGTCTGGCAATACCACAAGTTCTTCTCTGACTGCTGACTCCACCCTGACCTGGTATGGCACATCTACCGCATGGTCTTTATGGGGAACCGCGAGCAACACCTCATCAAATGATGAGCGTTCCTCAGAGAAATATTCCGTAGGTGGACGTAGCCGTTACAACATGACGGATTACGATTATCTGTTTGGCCAGGCAAGCTGGCTGACTGACCGATACAACGGCTATCGTGAACGTGATGTTCTGACCGCTGGTTATGGTCGTCAGTTCCTCAATGGTCCGGTGCACAGCTTCCGCTTTGAATTTGGTCCCGGTGTTCGTTACGACGAATACACTGACGGGGACACCAAAACGCAAGGCCTGGGCTATGCCTCTGGTACCTATACCTGGCAGATGACCGACAACGCCAAATTCACACAGGGTGTATCTGTGTTTGGTTCAGATGACACGACACTGAACTCTGAGACTGCGTTAAATGTCGCTATTAATGACCACTTTGGTCTGAAAGTGGCATACAACGTGACCTGGAATTCTCAGCCGCCATCATCGGCGCCAGAGCATACCGATCGTCGAACCACAGTCTCCCTCGGCTACAAGATGTAACCGCACCGGGCCGGGTTCTCCGGCCCTTTATTTTCCCTCAGATACTGTTGTTTTTGCCAGCGCGATAGCATTGCTAATAGCAGCTTTTGCCTGCGGACTGTTTTTCCAGCACGTTGATCCGACGAGCGCCGCCCCCTGGGCGACGATATCGTCAACGGAAGCTTCACGGAGTTGATCGAGCGCGCTAAATCCCATTTGCTCCAGTCGTTCAATGACTTTCGGGCCGACACCTTTGCAGGCGAGCAGGGCAGTGCGCTCTTGTGCGGTAAATGACATCGACATTTCCTTATTGTGATTATCACCTTGCTGTGGTTATTCAGTATTATTAATGAGTAACAGAAGAACAACAAACCACGAAAAGTCGTGATCACCTCATGGGGGAGTGCATGGGCAGGACAAAAGATGCCGAGTTATATGAAGAAATGTGCCGGGTCGTTGGGAAAGTGGTGCTTGAGATGCGAGACCTTGGCCAGGAGCCAAAACATGTGGTGATTGCCGGGATGGTGCGCACGATGCTGGCGAATCAACGTGTGCTGCGTACGGAATTGACTAAACAGGCGATGGCGGAAGTAATCCGCGCGCTGGGTTTTGAGGCTTCCTGAGATTCTATTTTTGTGAGCCAGCGGTAGGACACAGGAAATAGTCAAGGGAACCAATATCAAACAAGAGGTACATTCCCCCTTTTTTTAGTGTTACCATCCTCTGACGCAATGAAAAGTGTGAGCCATGATGGCCTTCATTGACGTAACAGATTACGCGCCAATTTAGCGATTGTTGGTTAGATGGCGGCGTAATTTATTTCGACTAAACAAATATTTACTTCGTATGTGATCTTTCGTGTGGGTCACCACTGCGAATTAAGGATATGAAATGCCTGTAATTACTCTTCCTGATGGCAGTCAACGCCATTTCGATCGTGCTGTGAGTCCAATGGATGTGGCTCTGGACATTGGTCCGGGTCTTGCGAAAGCGACCATTGCGGGTCGTGTGAACGGTGAGCTGGTTGATGCGTCCGATCTGATTGAAAATGACGCAACGCTCTCTATCATCACCGCCAAAGACGAAGACGGTCTGGAAATCATCCGCCACTCCTGTGCGCACCTGTTAGGTCACGCTATCAAGCAACTGTGGCCGAACACCAAAATGGCGATTGGCCCGGTTATCGATAACGGCTTCTATTACGACGTTGATCTTGACCATACCCTGACCCAGGAAGATATCGACGCGCTCGAAAAACGTATGCATGAGCTCGCCGAAACCAACTATGACGTCATTAAGAAAAAAGTGAGCTGGCACGAAGCGCGTGAAACCTTCGTGAAGCGTGGCGAGAGCTACAAAGTCTCCATTCTTGATGAAAACATTGCCCATGATGACAAGCCTGGCCTGTACCATCATGAAGAATATGTCGATATGTGCCGTGGTCCGCACGTGCCGAACATGCGTTTCTGTCATCATTTCAAATTGATGAAAATCGCCGGCGCTTACTGGCGTGGCGACAGCAACAACAAGATGTTGCAGCGTATTTACGGTACTGCGTGGGCAGATAAAAAAGCGCTCAACGCCTACCTGCAGCGTCTGGAAGAGGCCGCAAAACGCGATCACCGTAAAATCGGTAAACAACTCGACTTGTACCACATGCAGGAAGAAGCGCCTGGCATGGTGTTCTGGCACAATGACGGCTGGACTATCTTCCGTGAACTGGAAACCTTTGTACGTTCCAAACTGAAAGAGTATCAGTATCAGGAAGTAAAAGGCCCATTCATGATGGACCGTGTGCTGTGGGAAAAAACTGGCCACTGGGACAACTACAAAGATGCGATGTTCACTACCTCTTCCGAGAACCGTGAATATTGCATCAAGCCGATGAACTGCCCGGGCCACGTGCAGATCTTTAACCAGGGTCTGAAATCCTACCGCGATCTGCCGCTGCGTATGGCAGAGTTCGGTAGCTGCCATCGTAACGAGCCATCAGGCGCGCTGCATGGCCTGATGCGTGTTCGCGGCTTTACGCAGGATGACGCGCATATCTTCTGTACCGAAGAACAAGTGCGTGATGAAGTCAACGCCTGTATTCGACTGGTCTATGATATGTACAGCACCTTTGGCTTCGAGAAAATCGTCGTCAAACTGTCTACTCGCCCGGAAAAACGTATCGGTAGCGATGAGATGTGGGATCGTGCTGAGGCGGATCTGGCAGTTGCGCTGGAAGAAAACAACATCCCGTTTGAATATCAACTGGGTGAGGGCGCATTCTACGGTCCGAAAATTGAATTTACATTATATGACTGCCTCGATCGCGCATGGCAGTGCGGTACAGTCCAGCTGGACTTCTCGTTACCGGCTCGTTTAAGCGCCTCTTATGTTGGCGAAAACAACGAGCGTCAGGTTCCGGTGATGATTCACCGCGCAATTCTGGGGTCACTGGAGCGCTTTATCGGCATCCTGACCGAAGAATTTGCCGGTTTCTTCCCGACCTGGCTGGCCCCTGTTCAGGTTGTGGTGATGAATATCACTGATTCTCAAGCTGAATATGTCAACGAATTGACCCGTAAATTGCAAAATGCGGGCATTCGTGTAAAAGCGGACTTGAGAAACGAGAAGATTGGCTTTAAAATCCGCGAGCACACTTTACGTCGTGTCCCTTATATGTTGGTCTGTGGTGATAAAGAGGTGGAAGCAGGCAAAGTGGCCGTTCGCACCCGCCGCGGTAAAGACCTGGGCAGCCTGGACGTAAGTGAAGTGATTGAGAAGCTGCAACAAGAGATTCGCAGCCGCAGTCTTCAACAACTGGAGGAATAAGGTATTAAAGGCGGAAAACGAGTTCAAACGGCACGTCCGAATCGTATCAATGGCGAGATTCGCGCCCAGGAAGTTCGCTTAACTGGTCTGGAAGGTGAGCAGCTGGGTATTGTGAGTCTGAGAGAAGCTATCGAAAAGGCTGAAGAAGCTGGAGTAGATTTAGTTGAGATCAGCCCTAACGCCGAACCGCCAGTTTGTCGTATCATGGACTACGGCAAGTTCCTTTATGAAAAGAGTAAGTCTTCTAAGGAACAGAAGAAAAAGCAAAAAGTTATTCAGGTCAAGGAAATCAAATTCCGACCTGGCACCGATGATGGCGACTACCAGGTAAAACTCCGCAGCCTGGTTCGCTTTCTGGAAGATGGCGATAAGGCCAAGATCACACTGCGTTTCCGCGGTCGTGAGATGGCCCACCAACAGATCGGTATGGAAGTGCTTAACCGCGTCCGTGACGATCTGAGTGAACTGGCAGTAGTCGAATCCTTCCCTACGAAGATCGAAGGCCGCCAGATGATCATGGTGCTCGCTCCTAAGAAGAAACAGTAAGGCCTTCAAGTAGCAATTCCTGTGGCGCCTTTGGGCTTCACAGGTTTTGTTCGCCTGGGTTTCGTTTATTAACAATGCGAAGTGGAAGTTATTAAAATGCCAAAAATCAAGACCGTACGCGGTGCTGCTAAGCGCTTCAAAAAAACCGGTAAAGGTGGTTTTAAGCACAAGCACGCTAACCTGCGTCATATTCTGACCAAAAAAGCTACCAAGCGTAAACGTCACCTGCGTCCGAAAGCCATGGTTTCCAAAGGCGATCTGGGCCTGGTAATCGCGTGCCTGCCGTACGCATAAGTCGTTAACCTTTTTATTAACTTTTTTATGCCCCCTGTCCGTTTGCATGATAAATGCGACGGGAGAAGGGCACTCAGAATATAGATACAGGAGAGCAACATGGCTCGCGTAAAACGTGGTGTAATTGCACGCGCACGTCACAAGAAAATTTTGAAACAAGCTAAAGGCTACTACGGTGCGCGTTCACGCGTTTACCGCGTTGCCTTCCAGGCTGTTATCAAAGCAGGTCAGTACGCTTATCGTGACCGTCGTCAGAAAAAGCGTCAGTTCCGTCAACTGTGGATTGCGCGTATCAACGCAGCAGCACGTCAGAACGGTATTTCTTACAGCAAATTCATCAACGGCCTGAAAAAAGCCTCTGTTGAAATCGACCGTAAGATCCTGGCTGATATCGCAGTATTCGACAAAGTAGCGTTTACCGCTCTGGTCGAAAAAGCGAAAGCAGCTCTGGCTTAATAAGTCAGTGGAAGAGGGAGCGATGCTCCCTCTTTTCGTTTATACCCGTCATGTCTCGCATTGCATGCGCGTAGGCTGAGGTTTTCACCCGGTCACTTACTTAAGTAAGCTCCTGTGGTTTCACTCTCTCGCCGCTGTTTTGCAACGCGAATTATTTAGGGTATAACACCATCAGAAGATTGACTTTTTTCCGGTGAGCCCTTTCAATAAGGTAATCCGCTTTTTACCACACAAGGTAACGCAAGCATGAATGCTGCTATTTTCCGCTTCTTTTTTTACTTTAGCACCTGACTCCGGGAGGCTAGCGCGTGAAAGAAGAAACGGAAAATTAACGCCAAAAGCCTCCAACAGGAGGCTTTTTTTGTGTCTGAATTTTAAGTAAAAAGTCCAACAACAAGGACATAACGAGGAAAATTATGTCACATCTCGCAGAGCTGGTTGCCAGTGCACGGGCAGCCATTAATGATGCCTCAGATGTTGCCGCGTTAGATAACGTACGCGTTGAATATCTGGGTAAGAAAGGGCATCTGACCCTTCAGATGACCACCCTGCGTGAGCTGCCGCCAGAAGAGCGCCCGGCTGCCGGGGCGGTGATTAACGAAGCAAAAGAACAGGTCCAGCAGGCGCTGAACGCGCGTAAATACGATCTGGAAAATGCTGCACTGAACGCGCGCCTGGCGGCTGAGACCATCGACGTATCCCTGCCGGGGCGCCGTATCGAAAACGGCGGCCTGCATCCGGTCACCCGTACTATCGACCGCATTGAGAGTTTCTTCGGTGAGCTTGGCTTTACCGTGGCGACGGGCCCGGAAATCGAAGATGATTATCACAACTTCGATGCATTGAATATTCCAGGCCATCATCCGGCACGCGCTGACCACGACACTTTCTGGTTTGATGCCACCCGCCTGCTGCGTACGCAGACATCTGGCGTGCAGATTCGCACCATGAAAGAACAGCAGCCGCCGATTCGTATTATCGCGCCGGGCCGCGTGTACCGTAACGACTACGACCAGACGCATACCCCGATGTTCCATCAGATGGAAGGTCTGATTGTTGATACCAACATCAGCTTTACCAACCTGAAAGGTACGCTGCACGATTTCCTGAACAACTTCTTTGAGGAAGATCTGCAGGTACGTTTCCGTCCATCTTACTTCCCGTTCACTGAACCGTCTGCAGAGGTGGATGTGATGGGTAAAAACGGCAAATGGCTGGAAGTGTTGGGTTGCGGCATGGTGCATCCGAACGTACTGCGCAATGTGGGCATTGACCCGGAAATCTATTCTGGCTTCGCGTTTGGGATGGGAATGGAGCGCCTGACCATGCTGCGTTACGGTGTGACCGATCTGCGAGCATTCTTCGAAAACGATTTGCGTTTCCTCAAACAGTTTAAATAAGGGCAGGACAAATAATGAAATTCAGTGAACTGTGGTTACGCGAGTGGGTTAACCCGGCAGTCGACAGTGAAGCGCTTTCCGATCAAATCACCATGGCTGGCCTGGAAGTTGACGGCGTCGAGCCTGTGGCGGGCGCATTTAACGGCGTGGTTGTGGGTGAAGTTGTGGAGTGCGGTCAGCACCCGAATGCAGACAAACTGCGCGTTACAAAAGTGAATGTGGGCGGTGAACGCCTGCTGGATATTGTCTGTGGCGCGCCGAACTGCCGCCAGGGGTTGAAAGTGGCTGTTGCCACCATCGGCGCAGTACTGCCGGGTGACTTCAAAATTAAAGCGGCCAAACTGCGCGGTGAACCGTCAGAAGGCATGCTGTGTTCGTTCTCTGAGCTGGGTATTTCCGATGACCACAGCGGCATTATCGAACTGCCGCTGGACGCCACGATTGGTACCGATATTCGCGACTACCTTAAACTTGATGACAACACTATTGAAATCAGTGTGACGCCGAACCGTGCGGATTGCTTAGGGATCATTGGCGTCGCGCGTGATGTCGCCGCACTGAACAAAGCACCGCTGGTTGAACCGGAAATCACCCCGGTTGTCGCCACCATTAACGATACGCTGCCAATCACCGTTGACGCCGCTGATGCCTGTCCGCGTTATCTGGGGCGTGTGGTTAAGGGTATTAACGTAAAAGCGCCGACCCCGCTGTGGATGAAAGAAAAACTGCGTCGCTGCGGTGTGCGTTCTATCGATGCGGTTGTGGACGTGACCAACTATGTTCTGTTGGAACTGGGTCAGCCGATGCATGCTTTCGATATGGATCGTATCGACGGTGGTATCGTCGTACGTATGGCGAAAGAGAACGAAACGCTGGTACTGCTCGACGGTAGCGAAGCCAAACTGGCAACCGACACGCTGGTGATTGCTGACCACAATAAAGCGCTGGCTATGGGCGGCATTTTTGGTGGTGAACATTCTGGCGTGAACGGTGATACACAGAACGTTCTGCTGGAATCCGCGTTCTTTAACCCACTGTCCATCACTGGCCGTGCGCGTCGTCATGGTCTGCACACGGATGCTTCCCATCGCTATGAGCGTGGCGTTGATCCGGCGTTGCAGTACAAAGCCATGGAGCGTGCGACCCGTCTGCTGATTGATATCTGCGGCGGTGAAGCTGGTCCGGTTGTTGATATCACCAATGAAGCCACGCTGCCGAAACGGGCGACCATCCGTCTGCGCCGCAGCAAGCTGGATCGTTTGATTGGTCATCATATTGCGGATGAACAGGTTACTGACATCCTTAAACGCCTGGGGTGCGAAGTCACCGAAGGGCAGGATGAGTGGCTGGCCGTTGCGCCGAGCTGGCGTTTCGATATGGAAATCGAAGAAGACCTGGTAGAAGAGGTTGCGCGCCTGTACGGTTACAACAACATCCCGAATGCACCGGTACAAGCCGGGCTGGTGATGGGGTCACACCGCGAAGCCAATCTGTCGCTCAAGCGCGTGAAAACGCTGCTCAATGACAAAGGCTATCAGGAAGTGATCACCTACAGTTTCGTTGATCCGAAAGTACAGCAGTTGATCCATCCGGGTGAAGAAGCGCTGATTCTGCCAAGCCCGATCTCCAGCGAAATGTCAGCGATGCGTATGTCACTGCTGACCGGCCTGCTCGGGACTATCGTCTATAACCAGAACCGTCAGCAGAGCCGTGTGCGTATCTTCGAAACCGGTCTGCGCTTCGTACCGGACACCCAGGCGCCTTTAGGTATTCGTCAGGATCTGATGCTGGCGGGCGCCATCTGCGGTAACCGCTATGAAGAGCATTGGGATCTGGCTAAAGGCAGCGTTGATTTCTTCGACCTGAAAGGCGATCTGGAGTCCTTACTCGACCTGACCGGCAAATTGTCCGCGATTGAGTTCCGCGCAGAGGCGAATCCGGCGCTGCATCCTGGGCAATCCGCAGCGATTTATCTGAAAGATGAATACGTTGGTTTCATTGGCGTCGTGCATCCGGAGCTGGAACGTAAGCTCGATCTGAATGGTCGTACGCTGGTGTTTGAACTGGAGTGGAACAAGGTCGCAGACCGCGTGGTTCCTCAGGCGCAGGAGATTTCACGCTTCCCGGCGAACCGTCGCGACATCGCTGTCGTCGTCGCTGAAAACGTGGCTGCGGCAGATATTTTAGCCGAATGTAAGAAAGTTGGCGTAAATCAGGTAGTTGGCGTAAACTTATTTGACGTGTACCGCGGTAAGGGTGTTGCGGAGGGGTATAAAAGCCTCGCCATTAGCCTGATCCTTCAGGATACCAGCCGTACACTCGAAGAAGAGGAGATTGCCGCTACCGTCGCCAAATGTGTAGAGGCATTAAAAGAGCGATTCCAGGCATCATTGAGGGATTGAA
Source organism: Phytobacter sp. SCO41 (assembly GCF_003073275.1). Lineage (NCBI taxonomy): Bacteria > Pseudomonadati > Pseudomonadota > Gammaproteobacteria > Enterobacterales > Enterobacteriaceae > Phytobacter > Phytobacter sp. SCO41. Next base: position 2,280,473 of record NZ_CP027225.1, read on the forward strand.
CCTATGGCGCTTACAAAAGCTGAAATGTCCGAATATCTGTTTGATAAGCTTGGGCTTAGCAAGCGAGATGCTAAAGAGCTGGTAGAGCTGTTTTTCGAAGAGATCCGTCGTGCTTTGGAAAATGGTGAGCAGGTAAAACTCTCCGGCTTTGGCAATTTCGATCTGCGTGATAAGAATCAACGTCCGGGACGTAACCCGAAAACGGGCGAAGATATTCCCATTACAGCCCGGCGCGTGGTGACCTTCAGACCCGGCCAGAAGTTAAAAAGCCGCGTCGAAAACGCTTCGCCCAAAGCAGAGTAATCTGGACTAATTAAAAAGGCCGCAATTGCGGCCTTTTTCTTTCAATACTGAATATCATCTTTAAAATCAACTCACTCAATAACGCATCAATTGAACTGCATGCTGAATTACGCAAAACTCCAACAGCGTCGCAATGGTCAGTGGCTCTGCGGCCTTGCGCTGCTTTTGCTGATCGCGCTGTTTATTAGCCTGTGCGCGGGCGATCAGTGGATTGGTCCTGCAAACTGGCTTGATGCCCGTGGGCAACTTTTTGTCTGGCAAATACGTCTGCCCCGTACGTTAGCGGTTTTGCTGGTGGGGGCGGCGCTGGCATTAAGCGGCGCGATTATGCAGGCGTTGTTTGAAAACCCACTGGCCGAGCCGGGGCTTCTGGGCGTGTCTAACGGTGCGGGCGTCGGGTTAATAGCCGCCGTACTGCTGGGAAAAGGTCTGTTGCCTGGCTGGGCGTTAGGGTTATGCGCCATCGCCGGGGCGCTGGTCATCACGCTTATTCTGCTGCGCTTTGCCCGACGGCATATGTCGACCAGTCGTCTGCTGTTAGCCGGCGTCGCGTTGGGGATCATTTGTAGCGCGCTGATGACCTGGGCCATCTATTTTTCCACTTCATTCGACCTGCGCCAGCTCATGTACTGGATGATGGGCGGTTTTGGCGGCGTAGACTGGCAACAAAGCTGGCTGATGGTCGCACTGTTACCGGTTATGGGCTGGACCTGCTTTCAGTCGCAGCCACTTAACGTACTGGCGCTGGGGGAGACATCGGCCCGTCAACTTGGGCTACCCCTGTGGTTCTGGCGCAATGTGCTGGTGGTGGCAACCGGCTGGATGGTGGGCGTCAGCGTCGCGCTGGCTGGCTCCATTGGCTTTATAGGGCTGGTTATCCCCCATATTCTGCGTCTTTGCGGCCTCACCGACCATCGCGTGCTTCTGCCCGCCTGCGCGCTTGCGGGGGCGACGGCACTGCTTTTTGCCGATATTGTTGCCCGAATGGCGCTGAGCGCCGCGGAATTACCTATCGGTGTCGTGACGGCAACACTGGGGGCACCGGTGTTCATCTGGCTCTTGCTAACGGCAAGACGCTAAAAGGCCGGAGGACGCAATGCCCGTATTCACCCGCAGACAATAATTACGTAAAAGTGTGTAACAACAGCACGTCAAAAAAAGAAAAATTACTTAATTCGTTGGTTTTATGCCTTTTTTTGGTAAATGACAGGAAAAGGATTATCGCGCATTATCTGGCTATTATTAATGACTGGCCGGGCGAGAGATCCGGCGTACGAATGAACCGACTAAGGGGATGCTATGCACCAGGATATTTTGAACACCGAGATTACAACAATTGATGGCGAACATATCACGCTGGAAAAGTACCAGGGCAAGGTTATTCTGGTAGTGAATGTGGCCTCAAAATGTGGCCTGACGCCACAGTATGAACAACTGGAAAACATTCAGAAAGCCTGGGAGAAAGACGGGTTTATCGTTCTCGGCTTCCCGTGTAATCAGTTTGCCGGGCAGGAGCCGGGCAGTGAAGAAGAGATCAAAACCTTCTGCAGCACGACCTACGGGGTGACTTTCCCAATGGCAGCCAAAGTCGATGTTAACGGTGAAAACCGCCATCCTTTGTATCGCAAATTGATTGCCGCGGCACCAAAGGCTGTCGCCCCGGAGGAGAGCGGTTTTTATGAGCGCATGGCCAGCAAAGGGCGGGCACCGCTTTATCCGGATGATATCCTGTGGAACTTTGAAAAATTCCTGATTGGTCGTGATGGTCAGGTTGTTCAGCGTTTCTCACCGGATATGACACCCGAAGATCCTATCCTGATGGAAGCGATTAAGCTGGCGCTGGCAAAATAATGCCGTTGCTGCAACTTCGTGACCTTGAGGATGCAGGCAGACTGGGGCCAATTACGGCCCTGGTCGACAAAGCGCAAATGCTGCATCTCGTCGGGCCGAATGGTGCCGGGAAAAGCACGCTTCTGGCACGTCTCGCCGGTTTGACGCAGGGAAAGGGCAGTGTGCAGTTAAATGGTCGCCCGCTTGAGCAATGGCATGCGCCGCAACTGGCTCGTCATCGCGCTTACCTGTCCCAGCAGCAGACACCGCCCTTCGCCATGCCGGTATGGCATTATCTGGCACTGCATCAGCCTCACCATCCCAACGACAACGTGGTTGAAGAGATTACGCATAAACTTGGGCTGGCGGATAAGCTGGGGCGCACTGTCAATCACCTCTCCGGTGGCGAATGGCAGCGGGTGCGGCTGGCAGCGGTGATTGCGCAAATTCATCCGGAAGCGAATGCGGATGGGCAACTCCTGTTGTTAGACGAGCCGATGAACAGTCTCGATGTCGCCCAGCAGGCCGCGCTGGATGGCATGTTAAGCGAGCTGGTGGCGGCAGGGATCACCGTTGTGATGAGCAGCCACGATCTAAACCATTCGCTGCGTCGCGCGCATCAGGTGTGGCTATTACGCCAGGGTAAACTGATTGCCAGTGGCCCACGTGATGAGGTGTTAACGCCGCAAAATCTGGCGACCGCATACGGTATGCCATTTCGTCGCCTCGACCTGGCTGGTCACAGGATGCTCATTCCCGAGGTATAGCAGTAAACGGAACTTGCAAGAATTGCAATTCACACGCTAAATTATTCCAGCATAACAAAAATAGAGGTTTTGCTGGATGCGCATCTGGTTTCTTCTGGCGGCATTAATTCTTTCAGGGTGCAGCAGTCATCGGGCACCGCCACCTAACGCACGCCTTTCTGATTCCATCACCGTCATTGCGGGGCTTAATGATCAACTGCGCGACTGGCGCGGTACGCCTTACCGCTATGGCGGCATGAGCCGTAATGGCGTTGATTGTTCGGCATTCGTGATGATGACCTTCCGCGATAAATTTAACCTTGAGCTTCCCCGCGATACGCGTAAACAGGCGGAAGTGGGAACGAAAATCGATAAGGATGAATTGCTGCCAGGCGATCTGGTGTTCTTCAAAACAGGCTCCGGCGATAACGGTCTGCATGTGGGCATCTACGACACCGATAATGCCTTTATCCATGCATCCACCAGCCAGGGAGTCGTGCGTTCTTCGTTAAACAATGTCTACTGGCGCAAGAATTTCTGGCAGGCGCGTCGTATCTAATCCCCTTCCCATAACAAGCAGCGAATAGCTAACCGGTTCGCTGCTTTTGTGAACTAAACGCAAATTTTGTTATTTTCCTCACCGTTCATTCATTTTTCCTTCAATATTTATTATTTAACTATTCGTTACCTTAAAGGGCTGTCAGTATCGTGGCATACGCTGGTGTGAGCAATTTAACCAGGATAAGCTTGCGCACGAAAATAAGGAATTTTCGACAATATAATGGGAAATGATGAAGTCAGTTTTGTTAAGTTCAACTACGTTGATGCATGTGCGCATTGGTTTTTCGATGCAGGATATCAACCTTAATGCGGGGTTGGCGCCATGATCGTATCGTTTGATGACACCTATCGCTCAGAGTTTTTACTACAGCCTGCGCGCAACGGTTACGGCACGCTTGTCGGGATTGAAATCGTGGTCAATTTCGTTGGGGCGGGTTCTGTACGGGCATCTGCAGAGCGGATAGTGCCACGCCTGAGCCCAGACGAAACGCTGACGCTTTTTACTGAGCAATTAGAATTACTCGAGTCTTGTAAGCTATTCTTTATTCAGCATCAACTTCTCGCCTGGATACATATTTCACCGCTTATTGTCGATGCATTGATCTCTAATGCTGAACTTGCCGAAACGGTAGCGAAATATCCTTTTCTCGAATTTACTGTGAATGAGAATTATCCCAACCTGACGAAAGGTAATGAAAATAATTCTCTCGTCTTGTTTAGCGAACGGTATCCTTTAATCCTGGGAAATTTTGGTGCCGGGGCGGCTTCCACTCGCGCCATTTTTGACGGGCTGTTTAAGCGGGTGGTGTTGGATAAAAATTTTATCCATCAGCGGCTGGCCTCGCGTTCGTTCGAACCCTTTATGCGCGCGATCGTCTCACAAATTTCCCCCTATTGCCGTTCGGTAATGATTGACGGTATTGACGATGAAAAAACCTTAAAGCGGGTGAAGCCGTATCAGTTCAGTGCCATGCAGGGGAATTTATGGCCAGCGGTCCCCGCCGCTCAGATCACCAGCCTGGTTCAGGGATAACCTTGCCTTTAACCCGTGTTTAACATCCTCTAAACCCACTACAATAAAGACAGGAGGTACTATGACCCTGTCTTTTATTACCCGCTGGCGCGATGAGCTGCCCGGTTTTTATACTGCCCTTTCCCCGACACCGCTGAGTAATGCCCGCTTGCTTTGGCATAATGCCCCTCTGGCGAAAACCATGGGCATCGATCCCGCCCTGTTTACGCCGAACGAGGGGGCTGGCGTGTGGGGGGGCGAAACGCTGCTTCCCGGAATGTCACCGCTTTCGCAGGTCTACAGCGGACATCAGTTTGGCGTCTGGGCGGGGCAACTGGGCGACGGGCGCGGTATCCTGCTCGGCGAACAGCGACTGCCTGATGGTACAACGCTGGACTGGCACCTGAAAGGTGCCGGGCTTACGCCGTATTCCCGTATGGGTGATGGCCGTGCGGTGCTGCGCTCAACCATTCGTGAAAGCCTGGCCTCTGAGGCCATGCACCATCTGGGGATTGCGACGACACGTGCGCTTTCTATTGTCACCAGTGACACGCCTGTCTACCGCGAAAGCGTTGAGCAGGGGGCGATGATGATGCGCATTGCGCAAAGTCATATCCGTTTTGGCCACTTCGAGCACTTCTATTATCGGCGCGAACCCGAAAAGGTACGCCAACTGGCGGATTTTGTGATTCGCCATTACTGGCCGCATCTGCAGGATGACGCCAACAAATATGAAGTCTGGTTCCGGGATGTCATTGCCCGTACCGCTGCGCTGATGGCTCGCTGGCAGGCGGTCGGCTTCGCCCATGGGGTCATGAATACGGACAACATGTCGATTCTGGGGCTGACGATTGATTACGGCCCCTACGGTTTTCTTGATGACTACCAGCCCGGTTTTATCTGCAATCACTCGGACTACCAGGGACGTTATAGCTTCGATAACCAGCCAACAATTGCCCTGTGGAATCTGCAACGGCTGGCGCAAACTCTGTCGCCCTTTATGAGTGCCGATGTGCTCAATGCGGCGCTGGACAGTTATCAGCCGGTATTGCTGAGCGAATATGGCATATTGATGCGCCAGAAACTGGGCTTTTTTAGCCAGCAAAAGGATGACAATGTGTTGTTAAGCGAGCTCTTCGCTCTGATGGAACGTGAAGGCAGCGACTATACCCGCACTTTCCGCATGTTAAGCCATACTGAGCAGATGAGCGCCAGCAGCGCGCTACGTGACGAGTTTATCGATCGCGAAGCGTTTGACAGTTGGTTTAGCCGCTACCGTGCGCGTCTGGCGCAGGAGACTATTGCGGATGCGCAACGTCAGCAGCAGATGCAAAACGTAAACCCGGCGGTTGTGCTGCGTAACTGGCTCGCACAGCGGGCGATTGAACAGGCAGAGCAGGAAAATATCGAAGAGCTGGAGCGTCTGCATGCCGTCTTGCGGGAGCCTTATGCAGAGCGCAACGATGACTATAGCCGTCGCCCACCGGACTGGGGTAAAAGACTGGAGGTTAGCTGTTCGAGCTGAGCCTCTATTTCGTTAGTATCAGTTTCCCGGCGTGCGTCTGTCGCAACAGATATTCTTGTCCCTGATGTTCAATGACAACGCGCGCCGAATCCCCCAACAGGGTTTTGCTGTTGATGCGGCGATCCTCAGGATGAATAGTGGCTGGGCTGGCAGGTAGTTTCTCTGCCGGAGTGGTCGGCTTATCCTTGTTCGACATTTCACGCTAACTGTTTGGATATGACAATGATAATTATTATTAATACCTGCCGTGCGGGCTGCAAGTAATATTTGGAAAACCAATCATTTGGGGTAGGGGGACGCGCCCCGCCGGGAGACCCGACGGGAAAAGGATTACAAACGTGAGGAGACTGCCACAGCGAGTTTATCGAGCAATACTTCGCTGTCTTCCCAACTCAGGCACGGGTCAGTGATAGACTGCCCGTATACCAGCGGCTGGCCGCTGACGATCTTTTGCGTACCCTCTTGCAGGAAACTCTCCGCCATCACCCCCGCAATTGCCGTGGAGCCATCACGAATCTGCTGACAGATGTCATCGCAGACTTCAAGCTGGCGACGATGCTGTTTTTGGCAGTTGCCGTGACTGAAATCGACGACCAGTTGCTCCGGCAGATCAAACTCACGCAGAGTTGCGCAGGCGGCGGCAATATCGTCGGCGTAGAAATTCGGTTTTTTTCCGCCACGCATAATGATATGCCCGTAAGGGTTACCGCTGGTCTGGTAAATGGTCATCTGTCCGGTTTTGTCCGGCGAGAGGAACATATGGCTGGTTCGCGAAGCGCGAATCGCGTCTACCGCAATTCGGGTGTTACCGTCAGTACCGTTTTTAAAGCCTACCGGACAGGAGAGCGCCGACGCCATCTCGCGGTGGATCTGGCTTTCTGTGGTACGCGCGCCAATCGCCCCCCAACTGATCAGATCAGCAATAAACTGTCCTGTCACCATATCCAGAAATTCGGTTGCTGTCGGTACGCCCAGCTCATTCACTGCGAGCAGGAGTTTGCGTGCCAGTTCGATGCCGTGGTTAACGCGGTAGCTGCCGTTCAGGTCGGGATCGGAAATCAACCCTTTCCAGCCCACTACGGTTCGCGGCTTTTCAAAATAGGTGCGCATCACAATTTCCAGTTGCGCACTGTGCTTTTGCCTTAACCCCTGCAGGCGACGGGCATAATCCATTGCTGCGTCCAGATCGTGAATGGAGCAGGGGCCAATAATCACTAATAGCCGTTTATCTTCACCGTTGAGGATTTTCTCGATACGGCGACGGGATTGTGTGACATGTTCCGCAACTGCAAGGGAAACGGGATGCCGCTGCGCGAGCTCTGCCGGAGTGACCAGACTCTCGATGCGCGCAGTGCGAAGTTCATCGGTTTTGTTCATCAGAATTCTCAAAATTTTGTGCTCAAACGGCCAAATGCCGGAGGCGATGCGCACACCTTAAACCAATCCTTGCTTAATTCAATAGCAGGTTGTGATGCGCATCACATCGAAGGCCAGCATGATAGCAAAATTGTCATCCATGTACTAGTGTCTTAGTACATGCGGCGGTTAAGCCCCATCATGTCGAGAATTTTGGTGGCGATCTCTTCTACCGAATAGTTGGTACTGTTTAACCAGGGGATCTGATTTTTACGGTAAAGCGCTTCCACCTCTGCCACTTCCATGCGGCACTGGCGTAATGAAGCGTAACGGCTATTTTCACGGCGCTCTTCGCGAATAGCGGCCAGGCGCTCAGGATTAATGGTCAGACCAAATAATTTATGCTGGAGCGGCTTCAATGAAACAGGCAGAACGAGATTATCCATGTCATCGGCAATAAAAGGATAATTAGCTGCACGGATACCGAATTGCATTGCCAGATAAAGGCTGGTTGGCGTTTTGCCGCAACGGGAAACACCTAACAAAATCACCTGGGCCTGATCCAGGTTGCGCAACGAAATACCGTCATCATGAGCCAGCGTGTAATCAATAGCGGCAATCCGCGCATCATATTTCGTCAGGTTGCCTGGATTTAACCCATGGGTACGATGCGCAATAGGTGTCGGGTCGAGTTTTAATTCTTGCTGTAATGGTGCCACCAGTGCCTGAACAATGTCCTGACAGAACCCTTCGCTTTGTAAAATAATGGTGCGGATTTCAGGCAGTACGATGGAATAAAACACTAACGGACGTACGCCCGTCTGCTGATAGATAGCGTCAATCTGGTCCTTCACTGCTCTGGCGCGGCTTTCATTCTCCACGAACGGCAGCGTGATGCTATTGATGGCAACAGGGAATTGCGACATCACCGCATGGCCTAATACCTCTGCGGTGATAGCGGTACCATCGGAAATATAAAAAACCTGGCGATCCACAGCGCTGTCCATTTTACCCTTCCTGATTGTCATGCGTAATTATCTGAAAGCATAAATTAAAGTCACCCATCTGCGTAGCGTCTTTTCTGAATTTTTAAAATGAAACGGTATTTTTGTTTTTAATGAAAAGTATGGTTCATTTTTATTATGCACTTAAAAAAAGAATGACTTTGAGGATTTTCCGATTATCGAATACGGAATCGTTGACGGGAAAGTGTCCGAAAAGACAAAAATTTAAATTGCTTGAACGATTCACCGTTTTTTCAGCCGGAATAATTATGCCAGGATGAAAAGGTAGTAAATGCTTTATTACCCCATTCAAATATCACAAAAGGATTGTTTAGATGTCCAACAATGGCTCGTCTCCGCTGGTGCTTTGGTATGACCAACTCGGCATGAATGATGTAGACAGAGTTGGGGGCAAAAATGCCTCCCTTGGTGAGATGATTACTAATCTGTCCGGTATGGGCGTAAGCGTACCCAATGGGTTTGCTACCACTGCCGATGCGTTTAACCAGTTTCTCGATCAAAGTGGCCTGAATCAGCGCATCTATGACCTGCTGGATAAAACGGACATTGACGACGTTTCCGAGCTGGCGAAAGCTGGCGCGCAGATTCGCCAGTGGATAGTCGATACCCCGTTCCAGCCGGCGTTTGAAGATGCAATCCATCAGGCCTATGCCAAACTGTCTGCTGATGACGAGCAGGCATCCTTTGCGGTGCGTTCTTCCGCAACGGCAGAAGATATGCCAGACGCCTCCTTTGCGGGCCAACAGGAAACCTTCCTGAACGTGCAGGGGTATGACGCCGTGCTGGTGGCGGTGAAGCATGTTTTCGCCTCCCTGTTCAATGACCGTGCGATCTCTTACCGCGTGCATCAGGGTTACGATCATCGCGGTGTTGCGCTCTCTGCCGGGGTGCAACGGATGGTGCGCTCAGACATCGGTTCTTCAGGCGTGATGTTCTCTATCGACACGGAATCCGGCTTTGATCAGGTGGTATTTGTCACCGCTGCCTGGGGGCTGGGTGAAATGGTGGTACAGGGCGCAGTCAACCCGGATGAATTTTATGTTCATAAGCCAACACTGGCGGCTGGGCGTCCGGCTATCGTGCGCCGCACGATGGGGTCGAAGAAAATTCGCATGGTCTATGCACCAACCCAGGAGCATGGCAAACAGGTGCGTATCGAAGACGTCGAACAGGCTAACCGCGATCGTTTCTCGCTGACCAACGAGGAAGTGCAGGAGCTGGCGAAACAGGCTGTGCAGATTGAAAAACACTATGGCCGGCCGATGGACATTGAATGGGCGAAAGACGGCCATACTGGCAAACTATTTATTGTGCAGGCGCGCCCGGAGACCGTGCGCTCTCGCGGTAAAGTGATGGAGCGTTATACGCTGCATGCGCAGGGCAAAATCATCGCCGAAGGGCGTGCGATTGGCCAGCGCATTGGCGCAGGCCCGGTGAAAGTGATTCACGATATCAGTGAAATGAATCGCATCGAAGCGGGTGATGTGCTGGTGACTGACATGACCGACCCGGACTGGGAACCGATCATGAAAAAAGCGGCAGCGATTGTCACCAACCGTGGCGGTCGTACCTGCCATGCGGCCATCATCGCTCGTGAGCTGGGGATCCCGGCGGTCGTCGGTTGTGGCGATGCAACGGAGCGCATGAAAGATGGCGATAAAGTGACCGTCTCCTGCGCCGAAGGCGACACGGGCTATGTGTACGCCGAGATGCTCGACTTTAGCGTGAAAAGCTCAAGCATTGATGAAATGCCTGCGCTGCCGCTCAAAATCATGATGAACGTGGGCAACCCGGACAGAGCGTTTGATTTTGCCTGTCTGCCGAATGAAGGTGTCGGCCTGGCGCGACTGGAATTTATTATCAACCGTATGATCGGCGTGCACCCGCGTGCATTGCTGGAGTTTGACGATCAGGACGTGAAGCTGCAAAACGAAATCCGCGAAATCATGAAAGGTTATGATTCGCCGAAAGAGTTTTATGTTGGACGTCTGACCGAAGGCATCGCAACGCTGGGGGCGGCATTCTATCCAAAACGGGTGATTGTGCGTCTGTCAGACTTTAAATCCAACGAGTATGCCAACCTCGTCGGCGGTGAACGTTACGAACCGGACGAAGAGAACCCGATGCTCGGCTTCCGTGGTGCCGGTCGCTATGTCTCCGACAGCTTCCGTGACTGTTTCGCGCTGGAATGTGAGGCGGTGAAGCGTGTGCGCAACGAAATGGGGCTGACCAACGTGGAAATCATGGTCCCCTTTGTCCGTACCGTTGAGCAGGCGAAAGCGGTGGTGGAAGAGCTGGCACGTCAGGGGCTCAAACGTGGTGAAAACGGACTCAAGATCATCATGATGTGCGAGATCCCGTCGAATGCGCTGCTCGCTGACCAGTTCCTGGAGCACTTTGACGGCTTCTCTATCGGTTCAAACGACATGACGCAACTGGCGTTGGGGCTGGACCGCGACTCCGGTGTTGTCTCTGAGCTGTTTGATGAGCGTAATGACGCGGTGAAAGCCCTGTTGTCGATGGCCATTCGCGCTGCCAAAAAACACGGCAAATACGTCGGTATCTGTGGGCAGGGCCCGTCGGACCATGAAGACTTCGCGGCCTGGCTGATGGAAGAGGGGATTGATAGCCTCTCCCTGAACCCGGACACCGTTGTTCAAACCTGGCTGACACTGGCTGAACTGAACAAATAATCCATTACTCCCTTACGATAAAACCTCACTTCTTCCGAAGTGGGGTTTTTTTATGGCGGAAATTCGGCTGGAATAAGTAAATTCTTAGCTGAAACAAAATGTGTTTGCGCACGCTTACCTTAGAGATGTGTCAGCAATCGAATTACACTGGCCTCGTTTTAACACATCTGCACGATTCAAATACTCCAACCCATCCTTTGCAGATGCCTCTGATCGCATGTGCTGCGTCAGATATATTTTTCTTTTCGTTTTTTCAGGGAATCTACGCGACCGCGTAAAGCTGTATGAATGTGGCTGCATTGCCATGCTCACACCTTGCGCTTTTATTTTAGTTGGCTACCAGAACTGCAAAAAAATAACGATAGCCTGCCTGCCGATGGTTACGGATACATTTTGCTATCGGTCAGTCAGAAAACTCTGTCAGGTTATTTATATCGGGATGCGTGAGTCTTTTATTCACGCATCCCAATGATCTCATCTCAATTAAGGTAAATGCCATGAAACGTTTATTGCTGATTGCGACCGTGCTCTCCTGCATCGCGCTTAACGGCTGCGCATCGTATAACGATCATATTAAAGCGTGCGACGGAGAGGATGTGAGTACCGCGCATCTGGCCTTTGATTATCTGCCGATTGGCGCGCTACTTGATAACGGAACCTGTGCTGTTACCGGCAACAGTGCGCACTTTAGCAACACGGATGGCGCAAAATGAATTTCTATCAAACGGATACGTTAGCGGCTGTCATTGCACGCCTGAAAGAGCTTACCCGCGAATACCATGCTTATGAAAATACGCTGGCGCAGTTATGTGATGAGGGAGAAAAGGCCCTCAGAATACATAGCGAAGATGCGTATAACACTTTTATGTCTGAATGTGGTTCAACACTGGCGGCAATTAAGGTAGAACTATGACGCGATTGTTATTATTGTTAACCGCCTGTATTTATTCCTGCGCAGTTATGGCTGGTCCGGTTAATGGGAATTGGCTGACGAAGGAATCCGTTATCTGTATTAACGGTATGAGTGTAATAAAATATGATTACAACCATGCTGAATTAGCCAATACCACATTGGATATAGCAGTGAATGGCAAAACGGTTCGTACGATAAAAGGCCTGAATGTCTTTGACCATTGGGACAGCACATTGGATGCCGTCGAATTTGTCCATTTTAAATATGACGGGAAGGCGTACAACATCTATATCCAGGACAGCAAAGGGGAAGGCATCATGCATTTTGACTACACCAGCCCCGCCGTAGACTGTGCTGTCATGACAGGCGTTAATGTATGAGGTGGCTTATCATTATCGGCTTCTTACTATTTGCCGTATGGACGATTCAGGATGCCCCCCGATGAGGCGCGACAGACGTAACCGCGTCACAGAGTTCTTCCCCGCAGGTTAACCTGCCTCACCGCCTGTTTGAGGGATAAAAAAAAGCCCATCGTGGGAGATGGGCAAAGACTACACACAGCAATTCGTTGTTTCACTCAGGGGATTTCCATGCTTATAAATCAAGGTGTTGATTTATAACCGTGACCTTATAGTAGGCCATCCGGGATTTTAGCGTCGATCAGATTCGTCTCATTAGTTAAACGGCGGTTAAGATTTTGCGGGGAAAACGGCGCAAACCTCCGGTCAGGAGGCTTGCGCACGGGAGGGACAGTAAATAAATGATTAGCAGTGCTTCATAATCATCGAAGCTGGCGTATCAGATGCGGGTGTCATCTGCATCGTGTATCTCTTCCAGCGCGTCATTTTCCTCCGGCCCTGGCATGGGCGCTTCGTTAACCCAGGCGGAAAAGAGTCGCCATGAAACAGCCAGTAACACAGGACCAATAAACAGCCCGATCATCCCAAATGCCACCAGGCCGCCAATAACGCCGGAAAGAATCAGTATCATCGGCAGATCGGCCCCCATACGAATCAGCATGGGACGAATAAAGTTATCCAGCGTGCCGACCACGCAACTCCAGACCAATAACACCGTGCCCCATGTTGAGTCGCCGCTCCAGTAGAGCCAGATAATCGCAGGCACCAGCACAACCAGCGGGCCCAGTTGTACCAGACACGTCATCAACATAATGACTGTGAACAGCGTGGCGTATGGCACTCCTGTCACCGCCAGACCAATCCCTCCCAGAACCGCCTGTACCAGCGCGGTGACAACCACGCCAAGCGCGACAGCACGGATGGCCTGCCCGGCCAGCAGAACCGCAGCATCGCCGCGTCTGGCCGCCAGACGATAGGCAAAATGGCGAATCCCCTGTGCGACCTGCTCGCCGCGCCAGTACAGCAGGGCGCTAAATAGCAACATCAGGGCACAATGCAACATAAAGCGACCGATATGTGCCGCCTGACCGACAAACCATGTGGTGGTCGTGCCGACATAAGGGCGTACTTTGGCAAGTATCGCGCTGCCGCCCATATCCAGCAGATTGTGCCAGCCGCTATACAGCTTGTCGCCGATCAGCGGAATACTGTTCAGCCACTCCAGGGTCGGCGGAGTCATTTCACCCGATGTAATGGCCTGAATGACCGGACCGCTGTTATCCACCAGGCTATTAACCAGTAGCGCGACCGGAAGAATAAACAGCAGAATTAATAATAATGTCATCACGATGACTGCCAGTGAGCGGCGACCAAACAGCGCGCGCTGTACGCGCAGAAGCACCGGCCAGGTGGCAATAACCACGGTACCTGCCCAGGCGAAACCAAGAATAAAAGGCTGAACGATCCACAAACAGGCGATGATCATAAGGGCTAAAAACAGTACCGACAGCATCACCTGCGGTACATCCCGGGACTGCGATTGAAAGGCCATAAAACGTAATCACCTTAAGTGAGAGGATGCGAAATCAGTAAAGATAATGATTAATGATTTCAGCGGTTTTTGACAGTCTGATTCTGCCCGTAATTCTGGTGGGCGCATAAGAAAAAAATGTGATACAACGATGGATGCTGCAAGCAAACGATTAACTATTCACAACTACTAACAGTCAGGCAGGGTCAAGAGTAATGATCCCACAGATTTCTCAGGCACCGGGTGTCGTTCAATTGGTGCTGAATTTTTTACAGGCACTGGAGCAACAAGGTTTTACCGGCGATACCGCCACAAGTTATGCCGACAGGCTGACCATGGCGACCGACAACAGTATCTACCAATTGTTACCCGATGCAGTTGTCTTTCCCCGTTCTACTTCTGATGTCGCCTTAATTTCACGCATCGCGGCGGAAGCGCGTTTTCAGTCGCTGGTGTTCACACCGCGCGGCGGTGGCACCGGCACAAATGGTCAGGCGCTGAACCAGGGCATCATCGTTGATATGTCCCGCTATATGAACCGCATTATGGAGATTAATCCTGAGGAAGGATGGGTGCGGGTTGAAGCGGGTGTCATCAAAGATCAACTCAACCAGTTTCTTAAACCCTACGGCTATTTCTTCGCGCCGGAACTGTCCACCAGTAACCGTGCGACGCTGGGTGGCATGATCAATACCGATGCTTCCGGTCAGGGATCGCTGGTCTACGGAAAAACGTCCGACCATGTCCTCGGCGTGCGGGCCGTATTGCTTGGCGGCGATATTCTGGACACCCAACCGGTGCCCGTTGAACTGGCGCAGACGTTGGGTAAAGCAAATACCGCAGTGGGGCGCATTTACCGCACCGTGTTCGAACGTTGCCGGGACAACCGTCAACTGATTATCGATAAATTCCCCAAACTCAACCGTTTCCTCACGGGGTACGACCTGCGCCATGTCTTCAATGATGAGATGACCGAGTTTGACCTGACCCGCGTGTTGACGGGCTCAGAGGGAACGCTGGCATTCATTACCGAAGCGCGGCTGGATATCACCCGTCTGCCGAAAGTACGCCGTCTGGTAAATGTGAAATACGATTCGTTCGACTCCGCGCTGCGTAATGCCCCGTTTATGGTGGAAGCGCGCGCACTGTCGGTTGAAACGGTCGATTCAAAAGTCCTCAATCTGGCGCGCGAAGACATCATCTGGCACTCCGTAAATGAACTCATCACCGATGTGCCGGATAAGACCATGCTTGGTCTGAATATTGTCGAGTTTGCCGGTGATGATGAGGCGTTAATTAATGAGCAGGTTACCTCTCTGTGCGCTCGCCTGGATTCCCTGATGGCGGAAGGGGCGGGCGGGGTGATTGGCTGGCAAATTTGTGACGACCTGGCGGGCATTGAGCGTATCTACGCGATGCGTAAAAAAGCCGTCGGCCTGCTGGGCAATGCGAAAGGGGCGGCAAAACCGATCCCGTTCGCAGAAGATACCTGTGTGCCGCCGGAACACCTTGCGGACTACATCGTCGAGTTTCGCGCATTGCTTGACAGCCATGGCTTGAGCTACGGCATGTTCGGTCATGTGGATGCGGGCGTATTGCATGTGCGTCCGGCGCTCGACATGTGCGACCCGCAACAGGAGGTTTTGATGAAGAAAATCTCCGATGATGTGGTGGCGTTAACGGCCAAATACGGTGGCTTGCTGTGGGGTGAGCACGGTAAAGGTTTCCGCGCCGAATACAGCCCGGCGTTCTTTGGTGCGGAACTGTACGCAGAGCTGCGCAAAGTGAAGGCTGCATTTGACCCGGCAAACCGTCTCAACCCGGGTAAAATTTGTCCCCCTGAGGGGATTGATGCGCCGATGAAGCAGGTAGATGACGTGAAGCGCGGTAGCTTCGACCGGCAAATCCCGATTGCCGTGCGCTCATCCTGGCGTGGGGCGATGGAGTGCAACGGCAATGGCCTGTGCTTCAACTTCGACGCCAAAAGCCCTATGTGCCCGTCGATGAAAATTTCCGGCGATCGTATCCATTCGCCGAAAGGTCGCGCCACGCTGGTGCGCGAGTGGCTGCGTCTGCTGGCCGATCGCGGTATCGACCCGGTGAAGCTGGAAAAAGAGATGCCGGAAAAACGCGCCAGCCTGCGTTCGCTGATTGAGCGTACCCGCAATAGCTGGCATGCGCGTCACGGCGAGTATGATTTTTCGCATGAGGTGAAAGAGGCTATGTCGGGTTGTCTGGCCTGTAAGGCCTGTTCGACCCAGTGCCCGATCAAGATAGACGTGCCGGAGTTCCGCTCGCGCTTCCTGCAACTTTACCACACACGCTATCTGCGTCCGCTGCGCGATCACCTGGTTGCGACCGTGGAAAGCTACGCGCCGTTGATGGCCCGTGCGCCGAAAACGTTCAATTTCTTTATGAGCCAGCCGTGGGTGCGTTCGCTTTCACAAAAACATATTGGCATGGTGGATCTGCCACTGTTGTCTGTTCCCTCATTACAACGGCAGATGATCGGCCACCGTTCGGCGAACCTGACGCTGGAACAGCTTGAAACGTTGAGCGATGCGGAAAAAGCCACTACGGTGCTGGTGGTGCAGGATCCGTTCACCAGTTACTACGATGCGCAAGTGGTGGCCGATTTCGTTCGGCTGGTGGAAAAACTGGGCTACCAGCCCGTTGTCCTGCCCTTTTCGCCGAATGGCAAAGCGCAGCATATCAAAGGCTTCCTGCAGCGTTTTGCGAAAACCGCACAGAAAACTTCGGATTTTCTCAACCGAGTTGCGCAACTGGGCATGCCGATGGTGGGCGTCGACCCGGCGCTGGTGCTCTGCTACCGGGATGAATACAAGCAGACGCTCGGTGAGAAGCGTGGCGATTTTCACGTCATGCTGGTGCACGAATGGTTGCCTTCTGCACTGGAAGGGCGTGAGAATCGCGCCATCAGCGGTGAATCCTGGTACCTGTTTGGCCACTGTACTGAGGTGACAGCGCTGCCTGCTTCCGTTTCGCAATGGACGTCCATTTTTGCCCGTCTGGGCGCGAAACTGGAAAACGTTAGCGTAGGGTGCTGCGGTATGGCAGGAACCTATGGACATGAAGTCAAGAATCACGCCAACTCATTGGGGATTTACGAGTTGTCCTGGCATCAGGCGCTACAACGTTTACCGCGTAGCCGCTGTCTGGCGACAGGCTATTCCTGTCGCAGCCAGGTGAAACGCGTGGAAGGAAATGGCGTACGCCATCCGTTGCAGGCGCTACTGGAGATAATAGGATGATCTGGAAACGTGAGGTAACCCTTGACGCGCTCAATGCGATGGGCGAGGGCAATATGGTAGGACTGCTCGATATCCGTTTTATTGCAATTCATGACGACTCGCTGGAAGCAACAATGCCGGTTGATAGCCGCACACATCAGCCGTTTGGTTTGCTGCATGGCGGCGCTTCTGTGGTGCTGGCGGAGTCGCTGGGTTCCGTTGCCGGATATTTATGTACCGAAGGTGAGAAGAAAGTGGTTGGTATAGAGGTGAATGCCAATCATATTCGTTCCGCACGGAGCGGGCGTGTGCGCGGCGTCTGTCGTGCAGTGCATACCGGTAGCCGCCATCAGGTATGGCAAATTGATATTTACGATGAGCAGGATAAATTATGCTGCACTTCGCGCCTCACCACCGCGGTCATCTGAGATAAATTTGCGACAGGGAAACCTGTCGCAAAAATTCATATTTTCTTCATTCATTTTCACATTCAGACTTGTCCATTCGTGCTATATTGGGCGGGTTTGAAAACCGCTTCGATGGCCATCGAAGCCAGACGCTGTAACGCATAAAGACCTAATGAAGTGATTCGTTGTTTCCTTAAGCGCTACTCCCTACAGGCTTACAGGTAACAATAATGCATTCATCGTTTAAACGGGCGTTTTTACACCCACGCCACTGGGGCACATGGGCCGGGCTTGGCCTGCTTTGGTTGCTCGTTCAATTGCCTTATCCTCTTCTCTCCCGTCTGGGAGAAACCCTCGGGAAATTAGCCCGTCCTTTTCTTAAACGTCGCGAACGTATTGCCCGCCGCAATCTGGAACTTTGCTTTCCAAATATGAGCGATGAACTCCGCGAAGCAATGATTGAGAAAAACTTCATGTCGCTCGGCATGGCGCTGTTTGAAACCGGTATGGCCTGGTTCTGGTCTGATAGCCGGGTGCGCCGCTGGTTCGACGTTGAAGGTTACCAGAACCTTGTTGCCGCACAGGCAAGCCAGCGTGGCGTGATGGTCGTCGGTGTCCATTTTATGTCGCTGGAGCTCGGTGGCCGCGTGATGGGGCTGTGCCAGCCGATGATGGCGACATACCGTCCGCATAACAGTGAGTTGATGGAGTGGGTGCAGACGCGAGGCCGTATGCGTTCCAATAAATCGATGATCGACAGACGTAATCTGAAAGGTCTGGTGAGCGAACTGAAAAAAGGCGAGGCCGTCTGGTTTGCCCCCGATCAGGATTACGGCAGTAAGGGCAGCACCTTCGCGCCATTTTTCTCTGTCGAAAACGCGGCAACCACCAACGGTACTTATGTGTTGTCCCGTCTTTCCGGAGCTTCAATGTTGACGGTGACCATGGTGCGTAAGGCTGATCGCTCAGGTTATTCGCTGCATATCGGCAAGGCGATGACCGATTATCCGGCGAAAGATGAACACGAAGCCGCAAGCTATATCAATAAAGTCATTGAACGTGAGATTCTGCGCGCGCCGGAACAGTATCTGTGGATCCATCGTCGCTTCAAAACCCGCCCGCCAGGAGAAGCTTCGCTGTACCTGTAATTCCTACCCCCGGTCGGCGCACAGCCGGCCGGTTACTGGTTCGCAAGAACGGACTCCGCCGGTTTTTCTCCTGACAAAAAACGATATCGTCCCCCATCCACCCACGATGGATCTGCCAATATTGCTTACGGAGCAGCACACTGCGCCTTTCGCGAAACGTCAAATTTTCGCGGCGATAGCGTATTAATCGAGCTCCGGAATCGCCACTTTTTTGAGCTTAATGACGAAGTGATTTTCATGACGGGTAATTTTCGCGCCGTCGTCACAATATTCGGTTGAGAGTTGAAAAAACGCATCCGCGTCAACATCGAACGCCAGTTCGATTTCACTGTACTTCCCTGAGTTAAGCATCTGATAAACTTGCTTTAAGCTGTGTGCTTTGGCTATCGACATGATAAAAGAACCTCAGAAGTGATGACGAAGTGGTTAAAACCTGACCATTGGTTTATAGCAGGCAATGGCGAAATTTCCATCTGATAAGCAGGGAGCAGCACGTAACGTTAACAGGGAAATTTCACATCTTGAATAATGTTATATTATAACATAACATTTCTTCTTTTCGTAAACCGAGGGACGGATTTTGGTCAGCCATTTTGCAAAAACAACGATAGTTCTGGGGACGCTTTTAGTAAGCGCGAATGCCTTTTCTCATGGCCACCATTCGCACGGAAAACCGTTGAGTGAAATTGAGGAAAAAGCGGCGAACGGTGAATTTAACGATAGCGATGTCAGGGACAGAAAGCTGACCGACTGGGACGGTATGTGGCAGTCTCTCTATCCTTATCTGCAAAGCGGCGATCTGGATCCGGTGTTGCGGAAAAAGGCAGAGAAAGACAAGCGTAAATCGTTCGATGAACTGAAAGCGTACTACCGCAAGGGATATGCCACCGATATCGATACAATCGGTATTGAAAATGGGGTAATGGAATTCCATGTCGGCGACAAGGTGAGTGCCTGTAAATATGATTACGCCGGGCATAAAATCCTGACGTATACCTCCGGCAAGAAGGGCGTGCGTTACCTGTTCGAATGTAAAGATGCCAGCAGTAAGGCGCCAAAGTTTGTGCAGTTTAGCGATCACATTATTGCACCGCGCACATCCACGCATTTCCATATCTTTATGGGTAATACCTCTCAGGAGGCGCTGCTAAAAGAGATGGACAACTGGCCAACTTATTACCCTTATCAGCTTAAAAAAGATCAGATTGTTGATGAGATGCTTCACCATTAATGGAAAATCTGTGCCCGCTTCGGCGGGCCTTTTGTGTCTTCCTGCGCTTTAGTTTCTCCGCCGGCTCTTGTAGCATAGGCCGTTCATCGGCTTTAACGGTATTTGCAGGAGGCAAAGTGTTTGCCGAATATGGTGTTATCAGTTTTTGGTCTTATTTTATCGGGGCGATTTTCATTATCTTAGTGCCTGGTCCGAATACCTTCTTTGTGCTCAAAACCAGCGTGGCGGGTGGGCTGAAAAATGGCTATGTCGCCGCTGCGGGCGTGTTTATCGGCGATGCGGTGTTGATGTTCCTCGCCTATATGGGGGTGGCAACGCTTATCAAAACAACGCCAGTATTGTTCAATCTGGTCCGTTATCTTGGCGCGTTTTACCTGCTCTGGCTTGGGGTGAAAATGCTCTACAGTGCGCTTTCTCGTAAGGGCAAAAGCGTGAGTGAGCATGAGGTACATAAGGGCGATATCTTCAAACGTTCGCTGGTACTGAGCCTGACCAACCCGAAAGCGATTTTGTTTTATGTGTCTTTTTTTGTGCAGTTTATCGACATCCATTATACCAACACGGGAATGGCGTTCTTTATTCTGGCCAGTACGCTGGAATTAATTAGCGTCTGTTATTTCAGCTTCCTGATTATCTCCGGGTCCTATGTGACTCAGTTTGTGAAAACGAAAAAACGTCTCGCAAAACTCGGCAACTCATTAATTGGTCTTATTTTTGTCGGTTTTGCCGCCCGACTGGCAACGCTGCAATCCTGAATAGCATTAAGGCCTGTGTTTAACGGGCTTTATTGCAATGTCCATGCAGGCTCCCGATTCCACTTTTTTTGATGCCAGGGTCAGGATTAATAGTCGTCATCGGTATCTTTTAATCGGGAGCGAATAACGAGGACAGCAAAGATAATGACAATGGCAAGAATGCCCAGGAACCAACGCATGATGACGGCCACTTTGGGTAGAGACAGTGTTCGGTCATCTTATCATTATAAGACCTATGTAATGCATTCATTTCGCGTATGAAAACTATGCATAACTGTGTCTTGTTATTTCGCAATACGCAAGGGTAAACCGTTGACCTGTCGTCGGCGCATCACTGTTCTGCGTCGAATTTTTGCTATCTGGCGCGTCGTCCCGATGCTTTTTTGCTGTGTACAACAACAGTGGTTTTAAAAAACATACTGAATTTCATCATTGCTGCATTGACTGCGAGCATTGATTAAATAACATCGTTTCCCCAACCCTCACTTTTTGTGGTGTGTGATGAAAATCTATCTGGTCCGCCACGGTGAAACCGTCTGGAATGTTGAAAACAGAATTCAGGGGCACCTTGATAGCCCGGTTACGGAGGTCGGTATCAGGCAGATCTCTGCACTGTGTCAGGATCTGGCAGACAAATCCATTACCTCTATTATCGCTTCACCTTTGGGCCGTTCAGTGGCCGCAGCCGGGCAAATTGCCTCGCACTTAGATTGCCCGTTGCACTTTAATCCTGCCCTTGTCGAACGTCATTTCGGCGACTTAGAAGGCAAACGCATTAGCGAACTGACAGAGAAAGAGCGCGCGCAGGCTGAGGCGATGCTTTCCGGCAGTTTGGCTATCGGGCCGCAAAATGGCGAAGCACTACAGGATGCCACTCAAAGAGTCCTTGGCGCGCTGTCAGGCTTCTCAGCCCGGCAAGGCAATGTGTGCGTTGTTTCCCACGGCCACGTTATCCAGTCAGTTATCAATACCCTGGTGGGGAATAATGCCGACCATTTTGAGCGGTACGCGCATTTAAATGGCGCTTATTCAATTCTGACCTGCCCGGAAAAAGGGCTCACCGTAGAGAAATGGGGCATATCGACCCATCTTTTTTCCCGAAGTAGGCAATGAGCATTTGTTCTGCTGGCGGTTAAATGTGCCGTATCTCGTTGATTATGCGTTTTGTGATGCAGTTAATTTTCTGATATCAGGAAAAGTTTTCGTAGATCCCTTTTTTAGCTCCCTATCTCAAAAATAGGTATTACCTATACATCTTTTACTGAAGCAGACAGACCTTCCTTGCCGCTGAAAATAGCTATTATTTATCAAATCATTAAACAATTTTTCACTTATCTGTAAAGCCTTCGCACAGAGTCTATGCTTATACCATGAGCTTAAAAAACGGGCAGTACACGAATAACCCTTCGGAATAGAGGTTGAAGTGATAATCATTATCACTAACATAGTGTTATGTCCTTCATGATTTATGACGTGAGGTAGAACTATGGAATTGCAATCAGAGACGTTCGACCCGGCAGACTTTTCCTGGCGCGGGCTAACGATGACACCCGCCGCCGCAGAACATATTCGCGGATTAACCCGTAAGCAACCCGACCTGCTGGGGGTCCGGCTGGGCATTAAACAGACCGGGTGCGCAGGTTTTGGTTATGTGCTGGACACCGTCACGCAGCCTGATAAAGACGACCTGCTTTTTGAAAATGAGGGTGCACGACTGTACGTGCCGCTCGCGGCGATGCCATTTATTGACGGCACCGAAGTGGACTATGTGCGCGAAGGTTTAAACCAGTTATTCAAATTTCATAACCCGAAAGCCCAGAATGAATGTGGCTGTGGCGAAAGCTTTGGGGTATAGGCGGTACTATGTCTCGTAATACTGAAGCAACTGATGATGTCAAAACCTGGACCGGGAACCTCAACTATAAAGAGGGTTTTTTTACCCGGCTAACCACAGACGAACTGGCGAAAGGCATTAATGAAGATGTCGTGCGGGCGATCTCAGCCAAACGTAACGAGCCGGAATGGATGCTGGAGTTTCGCCTGAGCGCATTTCGCGCCTGGCTCGAGATGGAAGAGCCGCACTGGCTGAAAGCCCATTACGCGAAACTCGATTATCAGGATTACAGCTACTATTCTGCGCCTTCCTGCGGAAGTTGTGATGATACCTGTGCTTCGCAGCCGGGGGCCGTTCAGCAAACTGGCGCAAATTCTTTCCTGACGGACGAAGTGGAAGCGGCATTTAACCAACTGGGCGTGCCGGTCCGTGAAGGGCGCGAAGTGGCGGTCGATGCCATTTTTGACTCCGTTTCTGTTGCCACCACCTACCGGGAAAAACTCTCCGAACAGGGTATTATTTTTTGCTCGTTTGGTGAGGCCATTCATGACCATCCTGAGCTGGTGAAAAAATACCTGGGTACCGTCGTGCCCTCCAATGACAACTTCTTTGCGGCGTTGAATGCGGCGGTCGCCTCTGACGGTACGTTTATCTATATCCCGAAAGGGGTGCGCTGCCCGATGGAATTGTCGACCTATTTTCGCATCAATGCTGAAAAAACCGGGCAGTTCGAACGCACCATTCTGATCGCGGATGAAGGCAGCTACGTGAGCTATATCGAAGGTTGCTCCGCACCCGTGCGCGACAGTTACCAGCTTCATGCGGCCGTGGTAGAGGTCATCATCCATAAAGATGCAGAAGTGAAGTATTCTACTGTGCAGAACTGGTTCCCCGGCGATAACAACACTGGCGGTATCCTCAACTTCGTGACCAAGCGTGCGCTGTGCGAAGGGGAGAACAGCAAAATGTCCTGGACACAGTCGGAGACCGGTTCAGCTATCACCTGGAAATACCCCAGTTGCATCCTGCGCGGCGATAACTCCATCGGTGAGTTCTTCTCCGTGGCGCTCACCAGCGGCCACCAGCAGGCGGACACGGGCACCAAGATGATTCACATCGGCAAAAACACCAAATCGACCATTATCTCGAAAGGGATCTCTGCCGGTCATAGCCAGAACAGCTATCGCGGGCTGGTGAAGATCATGCCGAGCGCCACCAACGCCCGTAATTTCACCCAGTGCGACTCTATGCTGATTGGTCCGGATTGCGGGGCGCATACTTTCCCGTATGTGGAATGCCGCAATAACAGTGCGCAACTGGAGCATGAAGCCACCACTTCACGCATTGGGGAAGATCAGCTGTTCTACTGCCTGCAGCGCGGTATCAGCGAAGATGATGCCATTTCAATGATCGTCAATGGATTCTGTAAAGACGTGTTCTCCGAGTTGCCGCTGGAGTTTGCCGTTGAAGCACAAAAATTGCTGGCTATTAGTCTTGAACACAGCGTCGGTTAAGAATTAAGGAATACACATGTTAAGTATTAAAGACCTGCAGGTAAGCGTTGAAGATAAAGAGATTCTGCGTGGCCTGAGCCTGGATGTGCGTCCGGGGGAAGTGCACGCGATTATGGGACCCAACGGTTCCGGCAAAAGTACGCTATCCGCAACGCTGGCAGGACGTGAAGATTATGAAGTTACCGGCGGCAGCGTCGAGTACAAAGGTAAGGATTTGCTGGAACTCTCTCCGGAAGATCGCGCCGGAGAAGGGGTGTTTATGGCTTTCCAGTATCCGGTAGAAATTCCTGGCGTCAGTAATCAATTCTTCCTGCAAACGGCGCTTAACGCTGTGCGCAAATACTGTGAGCAGGACGAGCTGGACCGCTTTGATTTTCAGGACCTGATGGAAGACAAAATCAAGTTGCTCAAAATGCCGGAAGACCTGCTGACGCGCTCGGTTAACGTTGGTTTCTCCGGTGGCGAGAAGAAGCGTAACGATATCCTGCAGATGGCGGTGCTGGAGCCTGATTTGTGCATCCTCGATGAAACCGACTCCGGGCTTGATATTGACGCGCTAAAAATCGTTGCCGATGGCGTTAACGCGCTGCGTGATGATAAGCGTTCTTTCATTATTGTGACGCACTATCAGCGGATCCTGGATTACATCAAGCCGGACTATGTCCACGTGCTGTATCAGGGGCGCATTGTGAAATCCGGTGATTTCACACTGGTTAAGCAACTGGAGGAGCAAGGTTATGGCTGGCTTACAGAACAGCAGTAACGCGCTGCAACAGTGGCATCATCTGTTTGAGCAACAGGGTGGGGCGCGCTCAGAGCAGGCGCAACAGCATCTGCAACAAATGCTGCGTTTAGGGCTGCCGACGCGCAAACACGAAAACTGGAAATACACACCGCTCGACGGTTTACTAAATAGCCAGTTTGTCACCACGGCGGGTGCGTTGAGCGCACAAGAGTGTGATGCACTCGCATTGCCGGTTGATGCCCTACGCCTGGTCTTTGTGGATGGGTATTACAACGCGACGCTCAGTGATGATGTAGCCGGTTCTGGCTTCACCGTGACCATTAACGATGACCGTCAGACTTTGCAGGCCCCGGTGCAGCCGGAGGTGTTTTTACACTTAACAGAAAGCCTGGCGCAAAGCATCACTCATATTAGCGTTGGTCGTAATCAGCGGGCGACCAGGCCGCTTCTGCTGATGCATATCACCCAGGGGCTGGGCGGGGCTGAGATGAATACGGCTCATTACCGCCACCATATCTCACTGGCCGAAGGGGCCGAAGCGACGGTCTACGAACATTATGTCAGTCTGAATACGCATCGCCATTTCACCGGCGCGCGGCTGACCATGGACGTGGCGGCGAACGCCCAACTGCATCATGTCAAACTGGCTTTTGAAAACCCGGAAAGCTACCACTTTGCGCATAACGACATGCGTCTTGGCGCGGATGCAGCGGCGCACAGTCATAGCTTCCTGCTGGGCGGCGCGGTGTTACGCCACAATACCAGTACTCAACTCAACGGTGAAAATACCACGCTGCGTATGAACAGCCTGGCGATGCCGGTGAAATCAGAAGTGTGTGATACCCGCACCTGGCTTGAGCACAATAAAGGTTATTGCAACAGTCGCCAGTTGCACAAAACCATTGTCAGCGACAAAGGTCGCGCGGTGTTCAACGGACTGATCAACGTTGCGCAACACGCCATCAAAACTGATGGACAGATGACCAACAACAACCTGTTGTTGGGACGACTGGCGGAAGTGGACACCAAACCACAGTTGGAAATCTATGCTGATGACGTGAAATGTAGCCACGGTGCAACGGTCGGTCGTATTGACGATGAACAGATGTTTTACCTGCGCTCGCGTGGCATTGATCAGCAGGCGGCACAGAAGATGATCATTTACGCCTTCGCCGCTGAGCTCACCGAAGCGATCAGCGACGAAGCGCTCAGGCAGCAGGTGCTGGCGCGCATTGGCCAACGCCTTGCGGGAGGCTTAGCATGAGTTTTTCCGTTCACAGCGTACGCGCCGATTTCCCGGTCCTGACGCGTGAAGTTAACGGGGTGCCGCTGACGTATCTGGACAGTGCAGCCAGCGCGCAAAAACCGAATCAGGTTATTGATGCCGAAGCCGAGTTTTTTCGCCACGGCTATGCGGCGGTGCACAGAGGGATCCATACCCTGAGCGCCGAAGCCACGCAGCGCATGGAACAGGTTCGCACGCAAGTCGCCGGTTTCCTGAACGCCCGGTTACCAGAAGAGTTGGTTTTCGTGCGTGGCACCACCGAAGGCATCAATCTGGTAGCCAACAGTTGGGGCAACAGTCAGGTGCGGGCGGGCGACAATATCATCATCAGCGCCATGGAGCATCACGCGAATATCGTGCCGTGGCAGATGCTGTGTGAGCGCGTCGGTGCTGAGCTGCGCGTCATACCGCTCAATATCGACGGAACATTACAACGTGAGGCGCTGCCTGGCTTGTTTGATGCGCGTACGCGGCTGTTGGCGGTCACACAGGTCTCCAATGTGCTGGGAACTGAAAATCCGGTAGCGGAAATGATAGCGCTGGCCCATCAACATGGCGCGAAGGTGCTGATTGATGGCGCGCAGGCCATCATGCATCACACGGTCGATGTGCAGGCGCTGGATTGCGATTTCTACGTTTTCTCAGGCCATAAGCTCTACGGCCCGACGGGGATTGGCGTGCTGTATGTCAAAGAGGACATCTTACAGGCCATGCCGCCGTGGGAAGGTGGCGGCTCTATGATTGCCACCGTGAGTCTGACCGAAGGGACAACCTATGCCAAAGCGCCGTGGCGTTTCGAAGCGGGTACACCCAATACCGGGGGTATTATTGGTCTGGGTGCCGCAATCGATTATGTCAGCAGTCTTGGGCTGGACGCGATTGCTCAATATGAGCAGACGCTAATGCGCTATGCCCTGAATGCGCTGGCGGATGTGCCCGATTTAACGCTCTATGGCCCGCAGGAGCGTCTGGGGGTCATTGCCTTTAACCTCGGCAAACATCATGCCTATGATGTGGGGAGCTTCCTTGATAATTATGGTGTGGCCGTGCGAACAGGGCATCATTGCGCCATGCCGCTGATGGCTTTTTATAATGTTCCGGCAATGTGTCGTGCGTCACTGGTGATGTATAACACGCAAGAAGAGGTGGATCGTCTGGTGGCTGGCCTGAAACGTATTCATCAGTTGCTGGGCTAACAGAGAGGCATACATGGCCGTTTTACCCGACAGAGACAAACTACTGCGCAATTTTGGGCGCTGTGCCAACTGGGAAGAGAAGTATTTATACATCATTGAGCTGGGGCAACGGTTGCCTGCGCTCAGCGACGAGGCGCACAATCCGGAAAACATTATTCAGGGTTGCCAGAGTCAGGTCTGGATTATCATGCACCGTAATGACGAAGGCGTGATTGAGCTGGCGGGCGATAGCGATGCAGCCATCGTCAAAGGGCTTATTGCCATTGTGTTCATTCTTTACCAGCAGATGACCGCGCAGGACATCCTGGCGTTCGATGTGCGCCCGTGGTTTGAAAAGATGTCTTTGACTCAACACCTTACCCCGTCCCGTTCTCAGGGGCTGGAAGCGATGATTCGCGCAATTCGCTCCAAAGCCGCCAACATTAGCTAAACTAAATAGACAGCTTTCATCCTGTTACGCGAGGTGCACCCGCGCCTCGTTGGTTATTCAGCTTTCGGCCTCTGCCGTGATACAGGACATCCAGCATGAAACGCGCGTCTACTATAACATTGTCTCTTATTGGCGCTTTTAGCGCTATTCAGATGGCCTGGGCTGTGGATTATCCGCTCCCACCGGCCGGAAGTCGTCTTATCGGTCAAAACCAGACTTATACCGTTCAGGAGAGCGATAAAAACCTGCAGGCCATTGCCCGGCACTTTGATACGGCGGCAATGCTGATTATCGAAGCCAATAACACTATCGCACCGGTACCCAGAGCGGGTACGGTCGTCACCATTCCGTCGCAAATGCTGCTGCCAGATACGCCACGGGACGGGATCGTTGTTAACCTTGCTGAATTGCGGTTGTATTATTATCCACCCGGCAAAGATATCGTTCAGGTCTTCCCGCTGGGGATTGGTCAGCAGGGGCTTGAAACGCCGGTCACAACCACCCGTATCAGCCAGAAGATCCCCAACCCGACCTGGACGCCTACCGCAGGCATCCGCGCGCGTTCGCTGGCGCAAGGCATTGAATTGCCCGCTGTGGTACCCGCCGGGCCAAATAACCCGCTGGGGCGCTATGCGCTGCGTCTGGGGATAGGCAACGGCGAATACCTCATCCATGGTACCAGTGCGCCTGACAGCGTAGGGCTGCGTGTCAGTTCAGGGTGCATGCGGATGAACGCTGCGGATATTCAGTCTCTGTTCTCACAGGTGAATACCGGTACGCGGGTCACCATCCTTAACGAGCCGGTCAAATACGCCGTAGAACCCGATGGACGCCACTATATCGAGGTACATCGACCTCTGTCGCAGAACGTCGGGGAGAATACACAGACGCTGCCTATCTCGTTCCCGGCAGGACTGGCGAGCACCATAGAGCAGGGTGGTGGTGACAGGGCGCTGATAGACAAAGCGTTATACCGACGTGCGGGTTATCCCGTCGCCATTCCGGCGAACAAAAGCGGCAAGGTAACAACGGAAAGCGTTGTATCGGCACAGAATCGTGATGCCAGTGCAGATGTGAATACGGAAGAAAGCGGGAAGACCGTGATGCAGTAAAAACAGGGAAGGGTAAATCGCAGATAAAAAAAATGGCGCACAATGTGCGCCATTTCATCACAGGTACTCTTACTTACGGTAAGAATGAGCCTGGTTATCCAGACGCTGGTTAGCGCGAGCTGCGTCGTCTTTAGCAGCCTGAACGTCGGAACGGATTGCGTTCACGTCGTTGCTCAGCTGGTCAACTTTAGCGTTCAGAGTCTGAACGTCAGAAGACAGCTGATCGATTTTAGCGTTGCTGGAGCAACCAGCCAGCAGAGTAGAACCCAGGATTACCGCGCCCAGTACCAGTTTAGTACGATTCATTATAAATACCCTCTAGATTGAGTTAATCTCCATGTAGCGTTACAAGTATTACACAAAGTTTTTTATGTTGAGAATATTTTTTTGATGGGAATCCACTTAAATTTGATCGTTCGCTCAAAGAAACACCGACTTTGTATAAAACGTTAAAAAAAGTGTGATAAAACAGCAAGCTTCCATCGGATTCATCTTAGATAATAAGCAGTTTAAATAGTGAAATCCGATTTGCTTTTTTATTCGGGGTGACTTCTGATATATAAAAAAAGCGCCCGAAGGCGCTTTTTTAAACACGAATATTCGTCCGGGTATTATTACAGGACGTGTACAGATGCCGTGTTGGTGGTGCCGCTGGAGACCAGTGCGCCGGAAACCATGACCACAACATCGCCTTTCTGCGCCAGACCGCTCTGTACGGCCAGCTCTTTGCCCAGGCGGTAGAAATCATCAGTAGAGGCGATTTCTTCAACCAGTTGCGCGACAACGCCTTTGCTCAGTACTAGCTGACGAGCGGTGGTTTCGTTAGTGGTCAGCGCCAGGATGGTGGCATCCGGGAAGTATTTACGTACTGCACGTGCAGATTTACCGCCCTGGGTTGCAACCACGATCAGCGGGGCATCCAGTTTTTCAGCCGTTTCAACCGCACCACGGCACACCGCTTCGGTGATACGCAGTTTGCGGCTGTCGTTGTTGAAATCCAGACGGCTGGTCATGACGCGATCGGTACGTTCGCAGATGGTCGCCATGATGGTCACTGCTTCCAGCGGGTACTTACCTTTTGCGGATTCACCAGACAGCATGACTGCGTCGGTGCCGTCGAGGATGGCGTTCGCCACGTCACCTGCTTCCGCACGGGTCGGACGCGGGTTCTTGATCATAGAGTCCAGCATCTGGGTCGCGGTGATAACCACTTTACGCGCGCGGATACATTTCTCGATCATCATCTTCTGCGCGAAGATCACTTCTTCAACCGGAATTTCTACGCCCAGGTCACCACGCGCAACCATGATACCATCAGAGGCTTCGAGGATTTCGTCGAAGTTATTCAGACCTTCCTGGTTTTCGATTTTGGAGATAATCTGGATGTTCTCGCCGCCGTGCGCTTTCAGGTGCTGACGAATTTCTTCCACATCAGAACGCTTACGGATGAAAGAGGCAGCAACAAAGTCAACGCCTTGTTCGCAACCGAAGATCAGGTCTTGTTTATCTTTTTCAGCCAGCGCTGGCAGAGCGATGGATACGCCTGGCAGGTTAACGCCTTTGTTTTCGCCCAGGTCACCGTTGTTCAGTACTTTACAGACGACTTTGTTGCCTTCGATGGCGGTGACTTCCATGCCGATCAGGCCGTCGTCAACCAGTACCGTGTTACCAACCTGCAGATCGCTGGTGAAACCTTCGTAGGTTACGGCAACGGTTTCCGTGTTGCCGATAACCGTTTTGTCGGTGGTGAAGGTGAAAGTCTGGCCCGCTTTCAGCGAAACATCATTACCGCCTTCGAGTTTGATTGTGCGGATTTCCGGACCTTTAGTGTCCAGCAGAATCGCCGCTTTTTTACCGGTTTTGCTCATTACGTTGCGCAAGTTCTGGATGCGCTGGCCGTGCTCAGCATAGTCACCGTGAGAGAAGTTCAGACGCATTACGTTCATTCCTGCGTCCAGCATTTTTGCTAACATCTCTTCGGATTCGGTTTTCGGACCGATGGTGCAAACAATTTTGGTCTTTTTCATGACAGTCTTAGTCTTTAAGTTGAGAAGGATATGGAAATCACGCTCCGGTTAGTGCGAAGCTTCGGAGTCAAACCTGTGTTACGAAAGTTGCGATGCCACAGCCTAAGGATAGGTGACATCAAAAAAGCGTGCAGAGTAATGTGTGCCTGTGTTTCAGCCCAGCCGGGAAAGTCATAATGTAATGGTTGAGTTTTACAGTTCAATGAGCTGAAACCATTCAAGAGTGAATAGAATGCCATTATACGATGAAAATCGGGCAAAAGGAAAATGAAAACGCTGTTTCAAAAATCATCTGGGCAGTTTCACAACGAAGTGTTATCAACGTGTTAAGTTATCACAAAATTGAATTTGCCTTGTTGACGTGAAACTAAAACCTTTGCCCACAAAAAGGCAAAGGTTCAGTAAGGGATACGGATAAAGCGACTATCGATTTATGCTAACAAATTTGAAACAAATACTCAGGCGTTCGGCATACGATGGCCACAGCTTAACCGATTTAGCTATGAAGCAGTTTCAGCGCGTGAGCATGAACCTCGGGGCAACCCGCCGCCAGAACATGCCCGCCCGCCTCAGGACGACCACCGCTTAAAGTGGTTACAACGCCGCCTGCCTGCTCAATGATGGGGATTAACGCCACAATATCATAGGGTTGCAGGGAATATTCCAGACAGAGATCAATCTGTCCGGCAGCCAGCATCGCCATGGCATAGCACTCCCCGCCGTAACGCGTCATGAGCGCGGCGTCATCCAGCGCAGCAAAATTAACCTCTGGGAAACGGGAAACTGGTTCAGGCGAGGTGATGTGCAAAATCGCCTGCTCCACAGAGAGTCCTTTTCGGGTGTTCAGTGGAGCGGTTCCCTGTGGGCCACTGCGCCAGGATTGCCTGCCATCTGCCCAAAAACGTTCACCGGTAAACGGTTGACTCATCATGCCCAGATGCCCACGGCCTTCAACGGTCAGGCCAATGAGCGTTCCCCATACCGGAATACCACACAGGAACGGCCGGGTACCGTCAACGGGATCCAGCACCCACTGCAACGGCCCGCTTCCGGAGATCCCGAATTCTTCGCCCATAATTGAATGGTCAGGATAGCGGGCGTCAATGATGGCGCGAATGGCGCGTTCAGCTTCGCGGTCCGCATCGGTCACAGGATCAAAGCGATAACCCTCTTTCGGTTTTGTGTCTACATGCAGATTTAACTGCGAGCGAAAACGCGGCAATGTCTGTTTGTCTGCCGCATCAGCAAGTTCATGCAAAAAAGCGATGTCGGGTACAGCGTGGTTCATGATTGAGTCCTCATCAACGAAATTAGCGTCAGTCTTCCATGCTCGTTATTGCTCGATTGTGCATTTTTATTGGTTTTTCTTCAAATGATTCTGATGAGTTTGTTGCGCAATTAATAGAATCAAGGATTTGCTAGAAATAAAGTGAACATGATCGAGCGTTTCGGTTCTTACGGTCTCACCGTTACCGGATGACAGAAAGTGCAAAGCGCAGGACATACAGACAATGGATACTCAAACACCAGACGTCGTGGACGTATGTACCGTCTCAGGACGAATCCTGGTCAATTATGTCAGAACCCGGAGTGATAAAGATGACGATAAAAGTACTTGGCTATGCCGCACAATCGAGTAAGGCTCCCCTTGCTCCGCACTATTTTGAGCGTCGGGATCCCAGAGCGGATGATGTGGTTATCGATATTCTGTATTGCGGCGTGTGCCACTCAGACTTACACCAGGCGCGCAACGACTGGGGGTTTAGCCAGTACCCGCTGGTGCCGGGGCATGAGATCGTCGGCCGCGTCACCCGCGTAGGTCCGGGCGTGAGTAAATTTAAGGCCGGAGATTTAGTGGGCATCGGTTGCATGGTGGATTCCTGCCGTGAGTGTTCCTCCTGTAAGCAGGGGCTTGAACAATATTGCGAAGAGGGCAACATTCAGACGTACAACGGCATTGACCGCCATGACCACATGCCGACCTACGGCGGTTATTCGCGCTCTATTATCTGTAGTGAAGATTTCGTGTTGCGCATCCCGGAAAACCTTGATGTACAGGCCGTTGCGCCGTTACTTTGCGCGGGCATTACCACCTGGTCGCCGCTGCGTCGTTGGGGCGTAAAAGCTGGCAGCAAGGTCGCCGTCATTGGTCTGGGCGGGTTAGGGCATATGGCGCTGAAACTGGCGCATGCGATGGGGGCGGAAGTCACGTTGTTCACCCGCTCACCGGGCAAAGAGGCGGATGCGCGGCAACTGGGTGCGCAACACGTGGTGCTCTCGACCGATCCGCAACAGATGGACGCCGTGAAAGGGCAGTTTGAGCTGATTATCGACACCGTACCTTATGCTCATGATATCAATCCGTATATGCCAACACTGACGCTGGACGGCACACTGGTATTCGTTGGACTGTTAGGCGATATTGAACCGGCGGTCAGTACATTACCGATGATTCTGGGGCGTCGTTCTGTATCCGGTTCGTGTATCGGCGGCATTGCCGAAACGCAGGAGATGCTCGATTTCTGCGGTAAGCACAATATCACGGCGGATTCAGAGGTGATTCGCATGGACCAGATCAACGATGCCTTTGAACGTTTGCTGAAAAGCGATGTGAAATACCGCTTCGTGATCGATATGCAGACGCTGGTGGAATAAGGTGATACTAAAGGCTTCGGTCAACGCCGGGGCCTTTTTTGAAGGCTGATAAATAAGAGAGAAGAAAAAACAGAAGAAACGCTTGAATGGTGCGTCCGAGTGGACTCGAACCACCGACCCCCACCATGTCAAGGTGGTGCTCTAACCAACTGAGCTACGGACGCACTAAAGAGATGGTGCGTTCAATTGGACTCGAACCAACGACCCCCACCATGTCAAGGTGGTGCTCTAACCAACTGAGCTATGAACGCATTGTTGTGCCTGACAACGGGGACGAATATTAGCGGCAGCCTTGTGATGTGGCAAGAAGAAAATCGCTATTTTCTACCGGAATGCGCCCGACTGCGGAACTTTTATACATGAACGGCATATTTCACTGATGTTAAAGGATAATGATTGAGCAGAATGCATTTCCGAAGCATTGCTTTGACGATTATCCGCACAGTACGTGATTTTGCGTCTACCCTCTGGCCTGCATTTTATGGCGCAAAAAACCGCAATGCGCCATGCCCTTCGCTTAACGGACAGGGGTAAGCACCGGTTGACCTGTAAAATAGGCCTGCAGGTTATCTAACACTAACTTGAATTCCCCGCCCGATTGCCATCAGCAGTGCCATCGCATGATCGGCGACGGAGGTATCATTGGTCCCCGGTCCATGGGCGATGGTGATATTTCGCGCTTTTGCAGCCGATAGATCGATATTTTCATACCCGGCACCCAGCGCGCAGATGAGGTCGAGTTTCGGGAGTGCTGTGAGGCATTAAGGCCGGTCGAACCGTTGGTGAGGACGGTGCGGATGCGCTCGCCGTCGTGTTCTACAACCTTACGCGATCCGACGCTGTGGGGGCATAGTGTATTTCAAAGCACGCGGCCGCAAGCCGGGAAAGGTGCTCTGATGCAAGTTCAATCGTAACAAGTAAAGGATCGAAATAACGGTGCCTTCGTATACTCAACTGACTTCAAGGGGAGGGTTAACACATTCAGGAATCTGCGGGAGATATATAGCCTGAGAATGATCCGCATGCCGCACAAAAGCAAGCGACGGCCGGGGCTGTCGCAAGGCAATTGTGTGACAAAAAATCAGGTGAGATAAAACAGATGAATCAGCACCGCGCCAATCAGAAGCCAGCAGGGAAGCGAGAAATAAAAGACGCTTTTATTGTCACGTTCGTTTTTCATGACGATCAACACCACAAATGCGATGACCAGTAGCGCGATGAAGACGAGTGTGAGTGGCTGGCTGACGGCAATCATCTTCAGTGCGACAAACAGAAGCAGGGTGGAGGCAATGGTAAAAAGTTTGATTTTTCGCGTGAAAGTCACGAAACCTACAACAAAGTAAACTAACGCAACAATGCCAGCCATCAGGCA
The DNA here is from genome assembly GCF_003073275.1 of Phytobacter sp. SCO41. Taxonomy (NCBI): domain Bacteria; kingdom Pseudomonadati; phylum Pseudomonadota; class Gammaproteobacteria; order Enterobacterales; family Enterobacteriaceae; genus Phytobacter; species Phytobacter sp. SCO41. Next base: position 2,315,289 of record NZ_CP027225.1, read on the forward strand.
CTCCTTTTGCTGAATTTCTCTCGTTTCACCAGGATGTTTTGCATATCTTCGCTCATTGAAAGCCGGTCGCCTGGCAAGGAAACGTAGCCGCCCGATGACGGCTACGCCGATATTAACGCGCGGCGCGCTGTAAAATGATGGACGACGGCTGGCGCTGGAGGAAACGCATTCTGAGCATCATCAGAATAGCTGCCGACGTCAGCCCAATGATAAAGCCCATCCAGAATCCAGCCGGGCCCATCCGATCAACCACCAGGTCGGTTAACGCCAGTATATAACCTGCCGGTAAACCCAGTACCCAGTAGGCGGTAAAGGTAATAAAGAAGATAGAACGTGTATCTTTATAACCACGCAGAATCCCGCTGCCGATAACCTGAATCGAATCGGAAATCTGGTACAAACCAGCCAGCAGCATTAATTGCGAAGCCAGCGTGACGACCTCAGGATTGTCGTTATAAAGCAGCGCAATATGTTCACGCAGCGCAACGGTAAAGATAGCGGTCAGTACCGCCATGCACACCCCCACGCCAAGACCGGTATGTGCGGCTGTTTGCGCATCAAGCGTGGACCCTTGCCCCAGGCGGAAGCCGACACGGATTGTGACGGCGGCGGCAAGCGACATCGGCAACACGAACATCAGCGAACTAAAATTCAGGGCGATCTGATGACCTGCGACATCCACAATGCCCAGCGGCGATACCAGCAGGGCCACAACGGCAAACAGGGTCACTTCAAAAAAGAGCGCCAGCGCGATAGGCAGACCAAGCTGTACCAGACGTTTCAGAACGCCCAGATCCGGTTTGCCAGAATGCGCTTCATTGCGAATGTCACGCATGGACCCCGCCCGTTTAACGTACGAGAGCATGGCGACAAACATCACCCAGTAGACCGATGCCGTTGCCACGCCGCAACCCACACCGCCCAGCTCCGGCATGCCGAAATGACCATAAATAAAGATGTAGTTAATGGGAATGTTCACCAGCAGGCCGAGGAAACCCATCACCATGCCGGGTTTGGTTTTCGCCAGCCCCTCGCACTGATTACGTGCAACCTGAAAGAACAGGTAGCCCGGCGCACCCCACAGCAGGGCGCGTAAATAGCCCACGGCTTTATCCGCCAGTTGCGGATCGATGTCATGCATGGCGTGAATAATATAACCGGCATTCCACAGCACGATCATTATCAGAATCGACACCGTCGCGGCCAGCCAGAAGCCCTGACGTACCTGATGCGCAATACGCTCGCGACGCCCGGAGCCGTTAAGTTGCGCCACCGTCGGGGTCAGTGCCAACAACAGTCCATGACCAAAAAGGATAGCGGGCAGCCAGATAGAGGTGCCAATGGCGACAGCAGCCATATCGGTGGCGCTGTAACCGCCAGCCATAACCGTATCAACGAACCCCATTGCGGTTTGGGCGACCTGCGCGAGGATCACCGGGATAGCCAGGGCGAGCAACTGGCGCGCTTCTGTAAAGTACTTCTGCACTGAAAACACCTTGGTATAGTTGTTATATGCGATGAATGTTTAATTCATTAAAAATATAGATGTGTCTTCTGGTCCGGGACACTGCGGGGATGGTCAGAAATCCAGCATAGCGTTAAGCATTGCGATCAAATCCTTGTTCATCTTGCTTTTCAGTTTGAGTAAACCAGTCAGGCGATCATACCCATCGGGTCAGTTGTGAATAAAGGAAAGGCGCCGGGGAAAACCAGCACGAAAAAAGCGTCGGGGTACGGTAACGCGTGCCCGAAAAGTATCGTCGTCTCCCGTCAGTGCCGGGATGTTAACGCGAAGCGGTTGTTTCTTTTATTCTATTATCAGAGTTACAGGCAAATCTTACAGCTTGTTGCACATTTTTGCCACGTTAACGATAAGTGAACGTTATCAGTCCCACTGTTTTTGGCAGGTGAGCATTGTACGTCAGTTCCCTTACCTTAGTGTCTGACATTAAAAAAGAGAGGCTGAACATCATGGAATCTGACGCGGCGAAGCAAATACTTTCGCTCTACGAAAAGCATGCTGAGGAGTTCGCCAGGCAGCGCTCTCGTCAGCTATTTGAAAAAAAATGGCTCGACAAATTTATACAGCTACTCCCGCCGGGCGGGCATATTCTGGATATCGGCTGCGGAAACGGAAAACCCATTGCTGAGTATTTTATTGGCAGCGGCTTTACGCTCACGGGCGTGGACGGTTCAGCGGCGATGATTGCGAAGGCGCAGGCGGATTTCCCGACGCAACGCTGGATCCATCATGACATGCGCCATCTGGCGATGGATGAGACCTTTGATGGTCTGATAGCCTGGGACAGCTTTTTTCATCTGACACAGAACGATCAACGCGCCATGTTTCCCCTTTTTGCAGCACTTAGTCACCCGGGCAGCGCATTAATGTTTACCAGCGGTACGTCGAATGGCACAGCGATGGGGACATTCGCCGGTGAGCCGCTGTATCACGCGAGTCTCGCGCCTGAGGAGTACCGGAAGATCCTGGCACAGCACGGGTTCTCCGTTATTGATGTACAGTTTGAGGATCCGGAGTGCGGTTATCACTCTATCTGGCTGTGTAAGAAGGTGAATTGAGATTATCGTGTGGTTTTATACCTCCCTTGCCATCATCCGCCCCGCGAGGCTGGCAACATGATTTTCCTCCTGTTATTGTGCGTTTTAGAAAACGGCGGTGCCGTAAATGACATACAGGAGTGGTAGGCATGTTTACTGGTATTGTACAGGGCACGGCAAAACTGGTGTCCATCGATGATAAGCCCAATTTCCGAACTCACGTCGTCGAGCTACCGGATCATATGCTGGAAGGGCTTGAAACCGGGGCGTCTGTGGCAAACAACGGTTGCTGCCTGACGGTCACGGAGATTAATGGCAGCCACATCAGTTTTGATTTGATGAAAGAGACGCTGCGCATTACCAATCTGGGTGAGCTGGCGGTCGGCGATGCGGTAAACGTTGAGCGCGCGGCAAAATTCAGCGATGAAATTGGCGGGCATTTAATGTCGGGCCATATTATGGCTACTGCGGAAATCGTTAAAATCCTGACCTCCGAAAATAACCGTCAGATCTGGTTCAAGGTACAGGATCCGGCGCTGATGAAATACATCCTTTATAAAGGCTTTATTGGGATTGATGGCATCAGCCTGACGGTGGGCGAAGTGACGCCAACCCGTTTCTGTGTGCATCTGATCCCGGAAACGTTGCAGCGCACCACGCTTGGCAGTAAAAAATTGGGTCATCGCGTGAACATCGAAATTGATCCGCAAACGCAGGCGGTTGTCGACACGGTTGAACGCGTTCTGGCGGCCAAAGAGGCAGCGGCTGCTGTTGTCAGTAACGACGAATAATCCCGCGAAAAAAGAGTGAGCTAATAAGGGAGAATATGAAAAGTATTCTCCTTTTTTATGCCAGCAGAAAAGGGGCGTTGGTTGACAAGCTGCACTGTCTGACAGAAAGAAAAAACCCCGCAAATGCGGGGTGGGCTGTTAGCGTGCTACGCGAAGTCCGTGTTCAATTCCCCGGCTGAATACCACCTGCCAGAGTTGAATATCCCGCGCACGGAAAGCGCCTGCGCAGGCGTTCAGGTAGTAACTGAACATGCGTTTAAACCGTTCGGAATAGTTATCGGCGATTTCTGGCCAACTGGCGAGGAATCGTTCATACCAGGCCATTAATGTTTTATCGTAATCTGCACCGAAATTATGCCAGTCTTCCATCACGAAATGGGACTCACTGGCATTCGCTATCTGCCGCACTGACGGAAGGCAGCCATTGGGGAAGATATAACGGTCAATCCAGGGATCCACATTATGATCGGTTCGCCGTGAACCGATGGTATGGAGCAGGAAAAGACCATCCGGTTTGAGGTTACGATCAACGACGGTAAAGTAGGTGTCGTAATTTTTAGGACCGACATGTTCGAACATACCGACAGAGACGATGCGGTCGAACTGATCGTTCAGATCGCGGTAATCCTGCAGGCGAATATCGACATCCAGCCCCAGACAACGCTGTTGCGCGTGTTTTTGTTGCTCGGCAGAAATAGTGACGCCCACGACGCTGACCGCGTAGTTTTGCGCCATAAATTGCGCCAGACCGCCCCAACCGCAGCCAATGTCCAGCACGCGCATCCCTGGCTTGAGCTGAAGTTTTTCGCAAATCAGGCGTAATTTGGCGATCTGCGCGTCTTCAAGGCGCTCAGCATCTTTCCAGTAGGCGCAAGAGTATTGCATCTGCGGGTCCAGCATGCGGGTAAAAAGATCGTTACCCAGATCGTAATGCTCTTTCCCGACGATCCATGCGCGTTTTTTGGATTGCAGATTAAATAATCTTGCCCCGGCGATACGCAGGGTATCTTTCAAATGGCGCGGAAGCTGTTTTTCCAACCCGGCACGCAAGACTTTCGTAAAAAACACATCCAGCCGGTCACATTCCCACCAGCCGTCCATATAACTTTCCCCCAGTCCGAGCGACCCCTCCTGCAAAACACGTTTAAAAAAATCAGGGTTTTTAACCTGAATATCAGATGCCGACGGTCCATTAACCTGGATACCGGCGCGGCTCAGCAACTCGTTTGCGATACGGAACCAGTTATCATCCCGTACGCTAACCTCTTCTATACACGATGAACTCATAACTTCTCCACCACCAGCAAGTGATCAGAACCTTAAAAGAGCGTAGACGCTTTTTGAGGTATGTGAGAAATCTCACGGTTTGCGCCGTGAGGCTGATATCCGACGTAGAACAGAGGAAGGGAGATGACCCTTGCCAGAAAGGCCTTCCATGGACAAACGGGAGCGCTCCGGCTCCCGTTAATACTTAATATTTATCGTATTTGTAACTAGCCGGAAAAGAGTATAGGCCTCAAAATCCGGTGATACAACAGAAAACTGTTAGCAAGCTAATCACTAAACTGTAACATAGTCGCTCATGAAATTACGCGTGCGAGGATGACTCACTGCCTTCATCCGCTTGATAACTCTCACTTTCCTGGCGCTGCATACGGTAGCCAAAAGCGACCAGAACGACCGTTGACAGCATCACGCTGGTGGTGGCGAGCAGCGGATGGGTAATCAGAGCCGATACCACCAGACTTGCGACAAAACACAGCCCTAACTGCAGTGTATTCTGCAAGGCGGCCGCCCGTCCGGTAGCCTGCGGGAAGGGGCGCAACGCCTGAGCCACGACAATCGGATAGATTGCGCCATTTGCCATCGCCATCAGACAGAAGGGGATCAGCAGGGCGGTCAGTGAGGCGCCAGGCATTAACCCCACGCCCCAGGTTGCCGCAACGCTCAATGCGAAGGCCAGCAGCAACCACGGTAATAAACGGGCACCAGACCATTTCTGCAAGGCGGCGCGACAGCCGTAGCCCCCGACCAGAAAGGCGATGGTTTGCGGCACATAACTCAGGCCGATAACCGCCGGGCCGTAGCCCATTTCATGAAGAATAAACGGTGAACCGGTAAGCCAGGCAAAAAAGCTGGCTGAGCAGGCGGCATAAATCAGCACGTTGCCGCGATAGGCTTTATCGCGCAACAGCGCGGCGAAGGTCAGCGCCTGTGCGGTTTTTGCCGGTTTCTGCGCGCCAGGACGCAGACGCAGTGCCGGAAGCATCAATATGACGGTGATAACAAATAATGTGGCGAAGATCGCCTGCCAGGAGAAGTGCGCCAGAATCCAGCTACCAAGCAGCGGCGCAAGGGCAGGCGATAACCCCACCAGCGGCATGATGGTGGCAAAAATGCGGTTTGTACGCTGCGCCGGATAGTGATCTGTCACCAGCGCCTGCCAGGTCACGGCAGCAGCACAGACCCCGACCGCCTGGACAAAACGCAACACCAGCAACCAGACAGCATCCTGAACCCACAGCATACCAAGGCAGCCGACGGCGAAAATGGCCAGGCCGCTTAGCAAAATGGGTTTACGGCCATAGCGATCCGACAGCGGTCCCCAGACCAGTTGTGCAACGGCAAAGCCCGCAAGGAACAGGCTCAGCGTCGCGCTGACCGCTGCGGCAGACGTATTTAAATCTTGCTGAATATCGGCGAACGCCGGCAGGTACATATCGGTGGCCAGAAAGCCCAGTACGCTTAAGCCCGCGAGCCAGACTAAAAATCCTTTTCCAGGTTGCATGGCAGATCTCTTTTTTATGGCAGGTTAACAGGGCTCCAGAGTCTAAGGAGTGCAAGTCGGCTTGTGAAACGCTAATATTTGCGCATTGGTTTCAAAATTTTTGCAGGCAGATTATGTGGTCAGAATATTCTCTCGAAGTGGTTGATGCCGTGGCGCGAAACGGCAGCTTTAGCGGTGCGGCGCAGGAGTTGCATCGCGTGCCTTCTGCGGTCAGCTATACCGTGCGTCAGCTTGAAGAGTGGCTGGCGGTGCCGTTGTTTGAACGCCGTCACCGGGATGTGGAGTTGACGCCGGCTGGCGTGTGGTTTTTGAAAGAGGGGCGTTCTGTTATCAAAAAAATGCAGATCACCCGTCAACAATGCCAGCAAATCGCCAACGGCTGGCGGGGGCAGCTATCTATCGCGGTCGATAACATCGTCAAACCGGAACGTACGCGCCAGATGATTGTCGATTTTTATCGCCATTTTAGCGATGTCGAACTGCTGGTCTCCCAGGAGGTGTTTAACGGTGTGTGGGATGCGCTGGCCGACGGGCGTGTCGAACTGGCTATCGGCGCGACCCAGGCGATTCCGGTCGGGGGCCGATATACTTTTCGCGATATGGGCATGCTGAGCTGGAAATGCGTGGTCGCCCGCCATCATCCTCTGGCGACAATGGTATCACCGCTCAGTGATGATACGTTGCGCAACTGGCCCTCATTGGTACGCGAAGATACCTCCCGCTCGCTGCCTAAACGCATCACCTGGCTTTTGGATAATCAGAAACGGGTTGTCGCCCCGGACTGGGAGTCATCTGCGGCCTGTTTGTCTGCCGGGCTGTGTATTGGGATGGTGCCTGCACATTTCGCCCGCCCGTGGATCGATCGCGGTGAGTGGGTTGCGCTGGCACTGGAAAACCCCTTCCCGGACGCCGCATGTTGTCTGACCTGGCAGCAGAATGACGCCTCACCGGCGCTGAGTTGGTTACTGAGTTATCTGGGCGACAGCGAAACGCTGAACAGGGAATGGCTGCGGGAGCAGGAGTGAACTGCTCCCGGCAGGATTAACGGCGATAGTCGCGGAACGGACCATCGGCAACCGAGCGGCGTTCAATCAGGCGCGGATGCACTTCAATCGACTGTGATTCTTCACGTTTGTTCACGATGCGGTCAAGCAGCATGTTAAACGCGGTTTCCCCCAGCGAGTCTTTCGGCTGGTGAATGGTCGTTAGTGAAGGGGTAAAGAAACGCGAATTGCGCACGTTATCATAACCGATCACCGAAATATCCTGCGGCACGCGCAGGCCCATTTCGTCTGCCGCACACAACGCGCCCATTGCCATAATATCGCCGCCGCAGAACACCGCGGTCGGGCGAGAGGACTGGGTCAGGATCTGTTGCATGGCGCGATAGCCGGACTCCGGTTCAAAGTCACCCTGCACGATCCAGTTTTCTGGCACGGTGATATGGGCCTCTTCCATCGCTTTCATAAACCCGCTCAGACGGCCTGCGCCCGTGTTGCGCTCAAGGGGACCTGGGATAACGCCAATTTCGCGATGGCCGCGTTCAATCAGGTAACGGCCAGCCATATAGCCGCCGGCAAAGGCATTATCGATCACCGTATCGGTAAAATCGGCCTTTGCTTCACCCCAGTCCATGACCACCATGGGAATGTGGCGATACTCTTCCAGCATGCTGAGTAACGATTCCGGATATTCCGAACACATGACCAGCAGGCCATCCACACGTTTTTGCGCCATCATGGACAGATAGGCGCGCTGTTTTTCCAGGTTATTCCAGGCGTTACCGAGAATAAGGGTATAGCCTTTCTGGAAACAATTTTTCTCAACCGCCTCGATGATCTCAGCGAAATAAGCCGCCTCGCTACTGGTCGCCAGCAGGCCAATAGATTTTGTGTGATTGACTTTCAGGCTGCGGGCAACCGCGCTGGGGGAGTAATGTAATTCTTTAATCGCCGCCCAGACGGCGTTACGCGTCTCTTCTGCAACGAAACGCGTCTTGTTAATTACGTGTGATACGGTTGTGGTGGAAACGTTTGCTCGCTTCGCTACGTCTTTAATCGTTGCCATCAGATCTTACTCCAGACCATATCGTAAACTCCTGATAATACATAAGGTAAACGTTTGCCTTCCATCACCCTGTACCCAAAGAAGGGATTGCAATACGCCGGGAAAAAGACACTGGACGTCAGGAGGGGAGTCAATGGCCGGTACGCTAATAAATTTAGCGTCGAATTTTGTCTGATCTTGACCAAAAGGGGAAGTGCTAAAACGTGTATCACCCTAAATCCTGCAAGATTTTTACGTTTATTTGTGCAAAAATGCGTTACATCACTTTCTGTGTGGGAATTAATAAGGAGAAAAATTGATGAGCACCGACCTGAAGTTTTCTTTAGTGACTACCGTGATTGTACTCGCCCTGATTGTTGCCGGCGGGCTGACTGCCGCACTGCATTGATCTATCCCGTGGGAGAGGCCACTCTCCCTCGTTTCACTCCTCGATTGTCATCAAATTAGCAATAGTCTTTTCCCATTTCGCTAACTTCTGTTTTTTGTGATTAATGTCATACTTTTGACTTCTGTGACGGTGTCGCGCGTCGACACGGCAATTCCGGAGTCTATTTATGAAGATTAATTTCCCACTGCTTGCCCTGGCGATTGGCGCTTTCGGCATCGGTACGACCGAATTTTCCCCCATGGGGTTACTGCCCGTTATCGCCCAGGGCGTGGATGTCTCGATCCCGGCAGCGGGTATGCTTATTAGCGCTTATGCCATTGGCGTGATGGTTGGAGCACCGTTAATGACATTGCTGCTTTCACACCGGGCACGACGTAATGCGCTGGTATTCCTGATGGCGATTTTTACCCTCGGCAATGTGCTGTCAGCACTTTCACCTGATTACACAACACTGATGCTCTCCCGCATTATTACAAGCCTTAACCATGGCGCTTTCTTTGGGTTGGGTTCTGTGGTGGCTGCAAGCGTGGTGGCAAAAGAAAAACAGGCAAGCGCAGTGGCGACCATGTTTATGGGGCTCACTATCGCCAATATTGGCGGTGTGCCTGCAGCAACCTGGCTGGGCGGGGCGATTGGCTGGCGCATGTCGTTCCTTGCTACGGCGGGGCTGGGGGTTATCGCCATGGTTAGTCTCTATTTTTCCTTGCCGAAAGGCAGTGCCGGCGAACGTCCTGATGTGCGCAAAGAGCTGGCGGTCTTAATGCGACCTCAGGTGGTTTCCGCGTTGCTGACGACGGTACTGGGGGCAGGGGCGATGTTCACGCTCTACACCTACATTTCACCGGTCCTGCACCGTATTACCGATGCCACTCCGGCCTTTATCACCGCGATGCTGGTGCTGGTGGGCGTTGGATTCTCCATTGGCAACTACCTTGGCGGCAAGCTGGCTGACCGCTCGGTCACAGCGACCCTGAAAGGCTTCTTGCTGTTATTGATCGTGATTATGGTTGCGATCCCCTGGCTGGCGCGCAGTGAGATCGGTGCGGCAATCAGCATGGTTATCTGGGGCGCGGCAACCTTTGCGGTAGTGCCTCCGTTGCAGATGCGTGTTATGCGTGTGGCACATGAAGCTCCCGGATTGTCGTCGTCAGTCAATATTGGCGCGTTTAACCTGGGCAATGCGCTTGGGGCAGCGGCAGGGGGCGCGGTGATTTCGGGTGGTCTGGGGTATACCGTTGTGCCGGTCACCGGGGCGATTATTGCAGGGATGGCGTTACTGTTGGTGCTGTTTTCCGGCAGAGCCAGTGCAGAGCGCTCCTGCACAGCAGCGGAGTAAAAAAACAGGAGGGTTTCCCCTCCTGATGATTACGCGGCGAGGTTCTTCGCGACAAACTCCCAGTTGACCAGCGCCCAGAAATGCTCCAGATAGTTTGGACGGGCGTTACGATAGTCAATGTAGTAAGCGTGTTCCCACACATCCACAGTCAGCAGCGGCGTGGCGTCGGTGGTCAGCGGTGTTCCGGCATTTGATGTCGAAACAATGGCCAGTTTGCCATCGGCGTTTTTCACAAGCCACGTCCAGCCTGAACCAAAGTTCTTCACTGCGGCATCCGTGAATTTCGCTTTAAACTCAGCAAAGCTGCCAAAAGCTTCGGTGATCGCAGCCGCCACTGCAGCGGTCGGTTCACCGCCTGCGTTCGGGGCCAGACAATGCCAGTAGAAGGTGTGGTTCCAGACCTGGGCTGCATTGTTAAACACGCCGCCCTCAGAGCTACGAATAATCTCTTCCAGCGTTTTACCTTCCAGCGGGCTGCCTTTAATCAGGTTGTTCAGGTTGGTAACATAAGCCTGATGATGTTTGCCGTGATGGTACTCCAGTGTTTCCGCAGAAATGTGCGGAGCCAGGGCGTCTTTTGCATACGGTAATGCAGGTAATTCGAACGACATTGCTTCACTCCTTATTGTTGTAATGCACTCAATAACCTTATTGAGTGTAAGGATAGGGTAGCAAATCGAAAGGGGAGAAAAAAGAGAGAGTTACCTGCCGCATTAGCGGCAGGCAGGAGATTAGCGGATGGTTTTTGGCGTAACCACTCTGCGGGCACCCACATAATGACGCTGCCAGTAATCTTCGCTTAATGAGGTAATCTGAATATCCTGGCCGCTGCGTGGTGACTGAATGAATTTGCCGTTGCCGACATACACACCCACGTGATCCGCGGTACCACGACCCTGTGTACGGAAGAACACCAGATCGCCGCTTTCCAGTTCCGCAACGTTGACCGGAGAGGCATCACGCAGGTGATACATTTCGTTCGCGGTGCGGGGAATACGGAATTTCACCAGATCTTTATAGGCGTAATAGACCAGACCACTGCAATCAAAGCCGGTCATCGGGGAGGTGCCGCCCCAATGGTAAGGTTTGCCAATCTGATTCATCAGCTTGGACATGGCAGTTTTCTGTACTTTTTGGATGCGGACTTTGTGCGCATCGGAAAGCGCAACAAGTTTGCTGTTTTTCACTTTTACACAGTGCGGTTTATGGCCTTTACGCTTTGTGCATTTTTCCGTCATAGCGGTAGCGGCGATGGGTTTCGTGCTGGTTTTACTGTGACGGGAGGAATTCTTACTGGTGGTATTTTTGCTGCTGGTTGACGATTTTTTCGTCACTGCCACTTTTTTATTTCCGGCTTTAGCCGTTGTTTTTGTTTCGGTGCGACTGCTTTTCTTTGATGTTTTTTCTGTGGTGGTTTTTTTCTTACTCTCGGATGCTTTCGCCAGATGCGTTGTCTTATGCACGGCCGAACCTCGCGTCTGCTCGGAAGCATTCGCTAATGGCGTGAAAGTCAACGTGGTGAACAACAAAGCACAGAGCGTGATCGAAGCTGTATGAATTCGCGCCACTGAGCAATCCCCTGATAAGTGCAGGCATTCAATAATGCTTGCGTATGATTTAGAACCGCGTCGATTCTAATCTAAAAAAAGCACAAAAGTTAATAGGGTTTTTGCATCTAAAACTGTGTTTCGTTAGCAAGCGCAAAAAAAATCACCAATTGGCTCTGGAAGAAGCTCAAATGTTGAACTATTGGCGTGCGGTGAAACGTAAGATAAGTGATATTTTAAAAGCAACTTATCGCAACAGACGATAAAATAATGAGTGGTGAACAAAATGTTATTTTCGGTTACGCACCTTAACCGTTACAATGACGACTATCTGCCGAAAAGAAGTTGAAGGAAGCAAGACAATGAGCTCTACCCTTGAAAAAATCCAGCGTCAGATCGCTGAAAACCCGATTCTCCTGTATATGAAAGGCTCTCCGAAGCTGCCAAGCTGCGGCTTTTCCGCACAGGCAGTGCAAGCGCTCTCCGCCTGTGGCGAACGTTTTGCTTACGTTGATATTCTGCAAAACCCGGACATTCGCGCCGAGCTGCCGAAATATGCAAACTGGCCGACCTTCCCGCAACTGTGGGTTGATGGCGAGCTGGTTGGCGGGTGCGACATCGTAATCGAAATGTACCAGCGCGGCGAATTGCAGCAGCTGATCAAAGAGACGGCGGCGAAGTACAAATCCGAAGAGCCGGACGCGGAATAATTATCGCAATAAAAAAGCGACCTTCGGGTCGCTTTTTTTATGCCTCGCTATCTGCGATGGGTAGCGGCCAGCCGCCCAGCCGTTTCCAGCGGTTAACTATCTCGCAAAACAACAGCGCAGTCTGCTCAGTGTCATACAGCGCGGAGTGTGCCTGGGTTGCGTCGAAATTAATGCCGGCGGTGGCGCAGGCTTTTGAGAGCACCGTTTGCCCCAGCGCCAGCCCGCTCAACGAGGCGGTGTCGAAAGTGACGAACGGATGGAACGGATTACGCTTAAGGGATGCGCGCTCAGCGGCAGCCATCATAAAGCTGTGGTCGAAGGTGGCGTTGTGAGCCACCATAATGGCGCGATTACAGTTCTGATCTTTGATACCTTTACGCACCATCTTGAAAATAGCGTGGAGCGCGTCGTGCTCGCTCACGGCACCCCGCAGCGGGTTATTCGGGTCGATACCGTTAAATGCCAGTGCTTCCGGCTGCAGGTTCGCTCCCTCAAACGGTTCAACATGAAAATGCAGGGTGCTGTCAGGCATTAACCAACCCTGGTCGTCCATTTTCAGTGTGATGGCAGCGACCTCCAGCAGTGCATCGGTTTTGGCGTTAAACCCGGCGGTTTCAACATCAATCACGACAGGGTAAAAACCGCGAAAACGGTCGCACAGACCGGTAAGTTGGGCGTTATCGGACATTGGAGTCTCTTGCTAAGGGAAAATGGCAGCGCATTATGGCAAATTTTGCGAAGGGATGTAAAACAGCGGGCGCCACAGGCGCCCGTAAAGCATTAATTGCCCAAACCGCGTCCCGCGTCTTTGGCTTCAATCAGTTCGACTTTATAGCCGTCCGGATCTTCAATAAAAGCGATAACGGTGGTGCCGCCTTTTACCGGACCCGCTTCACGCGTTACGTTGCCGCCATTTTGACGAATACGCTCACAGGCTTCTGCCGCATTATCCACTTCCAGCGCGATATGACCGTAAGCGCTGCCCAGGTCATATTTATCTACGCCCCAGTTATAGGTCAGTTCGATAACTGCCGTTTCTGTTTCCGGACCATAACCCACAAAGGCCAGTGAGTATTTGTATTCCGGGTTTTCACTGGTACGCAGCAACTGCATGCCCAGCACTTTGGTGTAGAAATCAATGGAGCGTTGCAGGTCGCCAACGCGCAGCATGGTGTGAAGTAAGCGCATAATGTCCTCTTAAGCGTCAATGAATTGTCATTCGAAACAGAGTTTTAGTATAGCGGCGGATCCCTGCCGCTATCAACGAAGTGATTATAAAGAAGGGTAGTCGGTATAACCTTCCGCGCCACCGCCATAGAAGCTTTCCGGGCGTTGCGGGTTCAGTTCTGCTTTGCGCTGCAGGCGTTCAACCAGATCCGGGTTAGCGATGTAAGCACGACCAAAGGCCACGGCGTCAATCAAGCCTTTCGCAATCAGATCTTCTGCTTTTTCTACCGTGTAGGCGCCAGCACCGATGATGGGGCCGTGGAAACGCTCACGCACTTTGCGACGGAACGCCTCGGTGTACGGCTGACCGCCTGCCCAGTCCGGCTCGGACATGTGCAGATAGGCAATCCCGCGTTTACCCAGTTCTTCAATAAAGTACAGTGCGTCTTCTTCTTCATTCGGGCCGTTATCGGTGTTCTGGAAGGAACCGATAGGGGAGACGCGAATACCGATGCGATCCGCACTCCAGGCAGCGCTTACGGCATCAACAACTTCCAGCACCAGGCGGGCGCGGTTTTCGATGCTGCCGCCATACTGGTCGGTACGCTGGTTGGCAGACGGTGACAGGAACTGGTGCAACAGATAGCCGTGGGCAGAGTGCAATTCGACTAAATCAAAACCGGCTTCACGTGCGTTGATGACGGCCTGACGGAAATCATTGACGATGCCCGGAATTTCGCTGGTTTCCAGCGCTCGCGGCATCGACGTGTCTTCGCGGGTTGCGTTGCCGTTAGCGTCACGCAGGGAGGTACGGGTACCGGAACTGATCGCCGAAGGGGCAACAGGTGCCTGGCCGCCAGGCTGCAGGCTGGTGTGAGAAATGCGTCCGGTGTGCCAGAGCTGAACCGCCATATGACCGTTTTCAGCGTGTACGCCAGCGGTGATTTTTTTCCATGCGGCAATTTGTTCCGGGCTGTGAAGGCCCGGCGCGCCTGCATAGCCTTTCGCCTGTGCAGAGATTTGGGTCGCTTCACTGATGATTAGGCCAGAGCTGGCGCGCTGGCGGTAGTATTCGCCCATCAGCGGAGTCGGGATATCGCCAGGCTCAATGCTGCGCAGACGTGTCAGCGGAGCCATCAGCACACGGTTTGGGATGGTAATCGCGCCAATTTTCAGCGGCGTAAACAAATTGCTGGACATAAATTCTCCTGAATAGACCGGTCGACTAGTAAAGTGGTAAATAAAAACGCCTGTTAAAGAGGCGCTGCAATAATCGTTTTCGCATGGGCCAGCGCACTTTCCAGCGGCACGGCACTGCGTGAAATCTTAGCCTGCAGATTGGCACCCAGCCACAGGGAATAGAGCACCTGCGCCTGGGTCAGCGCATCACCAGTAAAGGTCAGACACTGATCACGGCGGCCGCTTTCCAGCGCCTGTGCCAGTAAGGTGATAATGCCACTGGCACCTTTGTCCATGGCTTCACGCATCGTTTCTGACAGGTCACACACCTCGGCAGAAAGCTTGACGGTCAGGCAGCCGCTGATAATCCCCTGATCACAAAACTGGATCAGTGTCTGCTGATAATACGCGAGCAGGCGATCGCGATAGTTTCCTGCACCTGTGGCAAAATGATCCGTCAAACGCTGGTGATACCCGGCATAATGACGTTCGAGCATCGCAACCCCGAACGCCTCTTTCGAGCGAAAATAGTGGTAGAAAGAGCCCTTCGGCACTTCCGCTGTTTTCAGTAATTCGCTTAACCCCATGCCCGTAAAACCGCGATGCATGCATAAGCGCTCGCCGGTTTCCAGCAGGTGTTCGCGGGTATCGTGTTCAGTATTTCTGCTCATGGGCACAATCTACTAGACCGATTGGTCTATTGCAAGTAGCAATAGATGCGATCTCAATCTTGCAGGTTCCGCGCGCGCAGTCTTCAATAAAGAGAGACGAATACTACAGGAGGCGATGCGTGCCAGAACAACTGGAGTTTTTCCCCGTCCAGAGCCCGTGCCGGGGAATATGCCAGTCAGATGAGCGGGGATTTTGCCGTGGCTGTATGCGCAGCCGCGAAGAACGGTTCAACTGGCAAACCATGAGCGACGCCCAAAAACAGGATGTCCTGCGCCTGTGTCGTCAGCGTTTTCTGCGCAAATTACGGGCGAATAAAGCCCTCCCGCCTGAAGAACCTGAGCAACCTTCACTGTTTTGACGCCATAATTGCGTATACTCATGGCAAATTATTGCTGAGGAAGTGGTTATGGTTCAGAGAATTACCCTTGCGCCGCAGGGACCGGAGTTCTCCCGTTTTGTGATGGGTTACTGGCGACTGATGGACTGGAATATGTCTGCCCGTCAGTTGGTGAGTTTTATTGAGGAGCACCTGGATCTCGGTGTCACCACCGTCGACCATGCGGACATCTACGGTGGTTATCAGTGCGAAGCGGCTTTTGGCGAGGCGCTCAAGCTGGCTCCCCATCTGCGTCAACGCATGGAGATTGTCTCTAAATGCGGCATCGCCACCACTGCCCGTGCTGAGAATGTGCTGGGCCACTATATCACCAGCCGCGATCACATTATCGCCAGCGCCGAACAGTCATTGGTGAATCTGGCGACCGAACGTCTGGACCTGCTGCTCATTCATCGCCCGGATCCGCTGATGGATGCCGATGAAGTGGCTGAGGCGTTTTTGCATCTGCACCAGAGCGGCAAAGTGAGCCATTTTGGCGTGTCGAACTTCACCCCGGCGCAGTTCTCGCTGCTCCAGTCGCGCCTGCCGTTTACCCTGGCGACCAACCAGGTTGAGATTTCTCCGGTTCACCAGCCGCTATTACTGGACGGTACGCTCGATCAACTCCAGCAATTGCGCATTCGGCCGATGGCCTGGTCCTGCCTTGGCGGTGGACGTCTGTTCAACGACGAGGCGTTCCAGCCACTGCGTGATGAACTGGCGAAAGTGGCGCAAGAGCTGAATGCCCAGAGTATTGAACAGGTGGTATATGCCTGGGTGATGCGTCTGCCGTCGCAGCCGCTGCCGATTATCGGTTCCGGAAAAATTGAACGCGTCCGTTCGGCGCTTGGAGCGGCAAGCCTTGAGATGACCCGCCAGCAGTGGTTCCGCATCCGCAAAGCGGCCCTGGGTTACGATGTTCCCTGATAAGCGCTAAGGTGACTTTCCGCTAAATCTTTTTCCCTGGTTTAAACTTACAGGGCAAAAGCCAAAAACGGAGGTCATATGAAGCGTTTTAGTCTGGCAGTGTTGACACTGTTCGTCTGCGCCGGTGCGCAGGCGGCCAGTACCGAAGTGAAGATGAACCTCGTCACTGCCGAGGGGACGGGGCAGTCCGTCGGCACGGTGAACATCAGCGAAACCGATAAGGGGCTGAAATTTACGCCCGATCTAAAAGGACTCCCGCCCGGTGAACATGGCTTTCATGTTCATGCAAAAGGATCGTGTGAGCCTGCGTTGAAAGACGGAAAACCCTCTGCTGCCGAGGCGGCTGGTGGTCACCTCGACCCCGATAAAACCGGTAAACATGAAGGCCCCGAGGGTATGGGGCATTTAGGGGATTTACCGGTGCTGGTGGTTAACAACGACGGTAAGGCGACCGATGCGGTGGTTGCGCCGCGCCTGAAAAAACTCAGTGACGTGAAAGACAAAGCCCTGATGGTTCACGTTGGCGGCGATAACATGTCTGATTCGCCGAAACCGCTCGGCGGTGGCGGGGCGCGTTACGCCTGTGGTGTTATCCGCTAGCGGAATCGGCCAGTGTGCCTGCCGCCGGGGCTTGCTCCAGTTGCGATAACGAGCAATACAATCGCCAGATAAGCGATGCCAGTTCCCGTGCGGCAGGTTGATGATGGCGTGCCAGCGCATCACAAATCCGTTGCAGTTCGCTAAGCGTTGCGGCCAGTGGGCGCTGTTGCACGCCGCGTTCACTCATCACATCGCGTAACAGGCTCAGACAGAGATCCCTGACTTTCGACAAGGGATCTGAGCGTGCCTCCCAGTCGCGCAGTTGCCAGACCACATGCGAACAGTTGAGCAAAACCACTCCCCAGCGTAATAACCAGCGGCGGGCGAGCGCATCTTTGCTGTTACTCAACTGACTAATATGGTGATAAACCACCGACTCAAATTCATGCTCGCTCATCGTCGGCATTCGGCTGAGCTGGTCGACAAAACCTCGCCGAAGCGCACGAATATGACGGCGGCTTTTGCGTGCATCTGACCCTGGGCGCAAAACGGCAAAAGAGAGCCACGCCAGCGCCACGCCGAGAATTTTCGCCAGATCGTCATTTAAAAAATCCGCGAGATCATAGACCGGAGGATTGGTCACCGAAATAAACGATCCCATAAAAACGATCAATTGCCCCCACAGCCCGGCCAGTTTGGGCATTTGGAGCTTGAGCAACTGCATTGTGGTCAACAGTGGCAGCAAAAATAACAAGAACACCCATAAATCGCTGATCTGTACCATCAGACCAAACTTCACGACGAAACTGAATAATGTCAGCAACGCGAGCGTACGTAGAAGAAGCGTCAATGAATTAAACGGGGCGGGAGAAACCGAATAGAGTACGCAACTGATGGCGGCAAGGGTCAGCGCCGCATCGCCGTGCTCCCACTGGCTGGTGATCGTCCAGGCGCCCACCAGACTCAGTGCACAGAAAGTACGTATTCCGCTCCATAGCGCCTCGGCGTTATCGGTAAAGCGCGCCAGAGCACGGCTTCTGGGCAGCGTAAATTCGGTTATCGGGGTGGCATTTTCAAGGCGCGCCAGCCACCGGCTGCTGGCAAGATACAGTCGGCAGAAATAGCGCAAGCGGTGCCAGAAGGCGCGGTGCCGATAGTCGTCGTCATTCACCGGCGCGAGAGGGGCAATAATGCGCGCTACGGTATAAAAGTGCGCACCGGGCCGGGCGAGCTCCGCCAGCAACGTTTCGAGTATTGCTCGCGTATTCTCAGGCGGATGCGGCCAGTTCAATAGCAGTCGGCGCAGGCTGGAGATAACGCTGGTCAGACGTAATTGCTGATGGAGCAGGTGGTTGAGAAGCCGGTTCTGACGACGAAAACGATAGTGGCTCCAGAAGGCCTGGATGCGCAGCAAATTCATGGTCAATATCTGCCCAATCACATTTTCATGGGCGGTGCGGATGGCGTCGGTTATCTCCTGTTGCCAGAGCAGGCTGGCATGTTCGAGCAGGCGGGCGTGCATCTTTTTCAGCGCGCTCAGCAACGCGGTACCGTCAGACGTGCTCGGCATGATCATCATTATCATGCCGCCACAGCAAATCCCCAGCAGCACCTCACAAACGCGCGCCTGGGCGATATCCCACAGTTCGGTGGTGTCCGTAATATTGACCACCGGAAAGGCAATAATCGCGGCGGTGTACCCCGCAAGCTGGAAGGCGTAAGCGACGTTATTACTGAACTGCGCGCAGGCCCAGGTACAAAAACCTATCCATGCGGCCATAGCGAACAGAAACAACCACGGATCGTTAAGCGTATGTCCGGCAATGATCATCGCCGCCGTCGCTCCCAACAGGCTGCCCGCGACGCGACCGAGACTTTTACTGATCACCCCGCCCACGGTCGGAAAACTCACGACGGCGGCAGAAGTCATTGCCCAGTAAGGTTCATCCAGATTGAGGTAATAGGCGACGGTCAGGGCCAGGCACATCGCAATACTGTTGCGCATGGCGTACCGCCACTGAGGGCGCGTCGCGGTAAGCCAGGGCAGGGGAATCGCGATTTTCACTTCGCGCCGCCGATCGATACCGTGCAGGTGGTGCCGGACACCAGTGTCACATCGGCGGGCAGGGAATCGAACTGAATCCGAACAGGCACGCGCTGGGCCAGACGCACCCAGGGCACATTCGGCTTGATGTCTGCCACCAGACCACTGTCGGTCTCGACGCTCTGATCATAAATTGCCCGACCGATACTGGAAACGTGACCCTGTAACGTGAAATTGCCGCTGTAGAGAACGATTTGCGCCGCAGCACCTTCCCGAATATGACGCAATTTTGTCTCTTCGAAATACCCCACCACATAAAAAGAGTGGCTGTCGATGAGTGCAAACAGCGGTTGCCCGGCGGTGGCGTAGTTGCCGGTGCGGGTGGAAAGATTGGTTATCCAGCCATCTACGGGGGCTTTTACCTGCGTTTGTGAAAGTTGCCATTGCGCCTGTTGCAGGGCGGCCTCGGCCGCATTGACGCTCGCCTGCATCGCCTTCACATTGATATTCGCGGTATCGAGATCTTCTGCTGAAATATAATTTTTCGACAAATGGCGGCGACGGTTGGCTTCATTGTTGGCTTTGGAGAGATCGGTTTGCGCGCGCGCCAGTTGCGCCTGGGCATTCAGCACGGCGATTTTGTACGGTGTGTCGTCGATTCGGAACAGAATATCGCCCGCTTTAACCAACTGGTTGTCTTTGATATTCAGCTCAGTAATGCTTCCTGACACTTGCGGGGTGATGCTGACCTGCTCGGCGCGGACTTTACCGTCGCGCGTCCAGGGGGCCTGCATATAGAAATTCCATAACCACCAGCCAGCGGCGAGCGCCACGGCCAGAACCAGTAACGTCGAAAAGTATTTAAGTGATTTCAGGCGCATAGTTACCACATGATCAAAAAGCCGAGAGACAGACTGATTGCGATCACGAAAAGTGAGAGATCCATCAGGATGGGATGCCAGATATCCCCTGCGTACATCCAGTCACGCAGTAAGCGATGCAAAACCAGCCACACCATAAACCCCAGCAGTACTGCTTTAAAGATAGGGGGAAAGTAGACCGAAGCGCCGAAGATCAGGTCCTGCAGGGGAAATTCCGGGGAGCGAATTGTCAGCGTCACAAGCGTTAGTCCTTTACAGAAAGGTTCACCGGTTCGTTTTGACGGCGAAGACCGCCAGACGGAGATATTAAGAATGGGCGAACACGGTGAAGGCAGCAATGCATTTGTTTTACCAATATAAATGCTGCACACTATTCTAAAATGAGTATAATAACTTAGCAAGCTAATTATAAGGAGATGAAATTGGAATCGCCATTAGGTTCTGATCTGGCACGCTTAGTGCGCATCTGGCGTGCTCTGATTGACCATCGCCTGAAACCTCTGGAATTGACGCAAACGCATTGGGTCACGCTGCATAACATTCATCAGCTTCCTCCCGATCAGTCGCAAATTCAACTGGCAAAAGCGATCGGCATCGAGCAGCCTTCGCTGGTGCGTACGTTGGACCAACTGGAAGAGAAAGGGCTTATTTCTCGCCAGACCTGTGCCAATGACCGCCGCGCAAAACGGATCAAATTGACAGAAAAAGCTGACCCGATCATCGAAGAAATGGAAACGGTGATTAAGCAAACGCGGGGCGAAATTCTTTCGGGTATTTCACCGGAAGAGCTGGATTTGTTGATTAGCCTGATTGCCAGGCTGGAACAGAACATCATTGAGTTGCAGTCGCGAGACTAATGCTCAGTTGTAATTAAAAAGCCTCGCATCTGCGAGGCTTTTTTTATCTCTACGTTCAGGTCGTTGCCTGCGAAGGCAGTGATGCCATTAACGCGGGGAGACGGTAACCTGGCGACCATTGCTTGCCAGTGCGACACGCTGGCCGGCGACGAAACGGGAGTTGCCCTGTTTCTGCACAACCATAATGCTGCTGCCATCGTCTTTACGAATTTCCAGCTCCACACCCTGTGATTTATTCATCGCACCCTGCACGCTCTGACCGGCTACGCCACCCGCCACAGCACCCGCCGCTGTTGCAAGAGAACGCCCGGTGCCACCGCCCACGGTGTTGCCCAGGAAGCCACCCAGAACTGCGCCACCCAAAGCGCCGACAACGTTGCTGTCGTCACCGCCCTGGATCTGTACCTGACGAACGTTGACAATGGTGCCGTAAGTGACATTTTGTACTTGTTTGGCTTCTGAAGCGGAATAGACATCTCCGGAAAGAGTACTGTCATTAACACAACCCGCCAGAGTAAATCCAACCAGCGTAACTGCCAGTGCACGTAACATCATCTATGAATCTCCTGTTCACCAAAACATGCTCAGTTGAGCATCCGTCATGGTTAAATTATATGGCATTTAGTCACACCAGGTCACATCTTCTGCCAAAACATAGCAAAAATAATAACAATGATGGATTTAACCGGTCCTAAACAAGCCGATTATAAGCGTCTGCCGCTGTTTTTCCTTCAGTGAGCTCTGATTTGATTGTTAAAAAGTATTTGTAATCGATAGCTTTACAAAACACTTTATGGTGGAGTGAGCGTCTAAAGCCCTGCAACGAGGAAGGCGTATGAAATCGGGTCGCTATATTGGCGTAATGTCGGGAACAAGCCTTGATGGTGTGGATGTTGTGCTTGCCGCTATTGATGACAAGATGGTCGCCCAACAGGCCAGTCTCACCTGGCCGATGCCGATAGCACTGAAAGAGGCTGTTCTGAGCATTTGCCAGGGCCAACCGCTCACCCTGTCGCAACTGGGCCAACTGGATACGCGTCTGGGCAAACTCTTTGCCGAAGCTGTCCTTGCACTGATGGCGCAAGAACAACTCAGTGCAAAAGATATCGTGGCTATTGGTTGCCACGGTCAAACCATCTGGCATGAACCCACCGGCGATGCGCCTCATACGCTGCAAATTGGCGATAACAATCAAATCGCCGCGTTAACCGGTGTGACCGTGGTCGGGGATTTCCGCCGCCGCGATATTGCCCTTGGCGGGCAGGGGGCACCGCTGGTCCCGGCGTTTCATCATGCGTTACTGGCACATCCCATCGAGCGCCGGATAGTGCTGAACATCGGCGGCATCGCCAATATCTCGCTACTTTTCCCGGACAAGCCGGTCCGCGGTTATGACACCGGGCCAGGAAATATGCTGATGGATGCCTGGATTTGGCGTCAACTTGGCAAGCCTTACGATAAAGACGCCCAGTGGGCGAGTGGTGGGAAAGTCGTCCTGCCGCTGCTGCAAAACATGCTCAGCGATCCCTATTTTGCTGCACCCGCGCCGAAAAGCACCGGACGTGAATATTTTAACTATGGCTGGCTTGAGCGTCAGTTGGCTATTTTCCCGGCGCTGGATCCGCGCGATGTCGAAACCACGCTGGTAGAACTGACGGCGGTGACGATTTCCGAACAGGTATTGTTGTGCGGCGGCTGCGAAAGGTTGCTGGTCTGTGGTGGGGGGAGCCGCAATCCGTTGTTGATGGCGCGCCTTTCTGCGCTGCTGCCGGGTACTGAGGTCACCACGACGGATGAGGCGGGAATCAGCGGCGATGATATGGAAGCCCTGGCCTTTGCCTGGCTTGCCTGGCGTACGCTGGCCGGTTTACCCGGCAACTTACCTTCGGTAACGGGGGCATCGCAGGCCAGCGTGCTGGGGGCTATCTATCCGGCTAATCCGCGACAGAATCAGAGTTAACTGACTTTCACCCAGGCTGCGTACCGTTAGACTCCGGGGTTTACGGAGGACGTTATTCGCGTCCCCCATGACCAGGACAGTCTCGGGAAAACCTAATGAAAAGAGTGTTAATCGCCTGCCTGCCCGCGCTTCTCGCCGGGTGTAGTTACTACAACCAGTTTGTTGAGCGCATGAATACGGATACGCTTAACTATCAGTGTGACGAAAAGCCGCTTACGGTGAAATTGAACCATCCCCGCCAGGAAGTGAGCTTTATTTATGACAATACGCCGCTGATCCTCAAGCAAGGTCTGTCGGCGTCCGGGGCACGCTACACTGACGGTATTTATGTTTTCTGGTCGAAGGGTGATGGCGCCACGGTCTACAAGCGCGATCGCATCGTACTGAATAACTGCCAGTTACAAAATCCGCGGCGTTGAGATTTTCGCAAGGGGGGGGCACAATAGCCCCACCTGATAATTCATCTTGCTAACGCCATGTCTGATAACGATCAATTGCAGCAAATCGCGCATTTGCGCCGTGAGTACACCAAAGGCGGCTTGCGCCGTGCCGATCTTCCCTCCGAACCGTTGCCGCTGTTTGAGCGCTGGCTTGGTCAGGCGTGTGAAGCCAAACTCGCCGACCCGACCGCGATGGTCGTTGCGACTGTTGATGAAACCGGTCAACCTTACCAGCGTATTGTGCTGCTCAAACACTATGACGAGAAAGGCCTGGTGTTTTATACCAACCTCGGCAGCCGCAAAGCCCACCAGATCGAGAAAAACCCGGCTATCAGCCTGTTGTTTCCGTGGCACATGCTGGAGCGCCAGGTCATGGTGATCGGTAAAGCTGAGCGCCTTTCTACCCTCGAAGTGGTGAAGTATTTCCACAGCCGTCCACGCGACAGCCAGATTGGCGCGTGGGTCTCGCAGCAATCCAGCCGGATCTCCGCGCGTGGCATTCTTGAAAGCAAATTCCTTGAACTCAAGCAGAAGTTCCAGCAGGGCGAAGTGCCGTTACCCAGCTTCTGGGGCGGCTATCGCGTCAGTATTGAGCAAATGGAGTTCTGGCAGGGAGGCGCGCATCGTCTCCACGACCGTTTTTTATACCAGCGTGAAAATGACGCATGGAAAATTGATCGCCTCGCGCCGTAAACCCTGAAAAATGTTGCGCTAAGCGCTGGTGCTCCTGCATCCGGCGCTTTATTCTATGTAACTTTCGCAACTGGCGAAAAGTCGTGTACCGGCAGAGGTGCAGTCGTTTTAAATGGAGAATTTGATGGCAAGCAGTAACTTGATTAAACAATTGCAAGAGCGCGGGCTGGTAGCCCAGGTGACGGACGAGGAAGCGTTAGCAGAGCGACTGGCGCAAGGCCCGATCGCGCTCTATTGCGGCTTCGACCCTACCGCCGACAGCTTGCATTTGGGGCATCTTGTTCCATTGTTATGCCTGAAACGCTTCCAGCAGGCCGGGCACAAACCTGTCGCGCTGGTGGGCGGCGCGACGGGGCTGATTGGCGACCCGAGTTTCAAAGCCGCTGAGCGTAAACTGAATACCGAAGACACGGTGCAGGAGTGGGTGGATAAAATCCGCAAACAGGTTGCGCCGTTCCTCGACTTCAACTGTGGTGAAAACGCGGCGATTGCGGCCAACAACTACGACTGGTTCGGCAATATGAACGTGCTGACTTTCCTGCGCGATATCGGCAAGCACTTCTCCGTTAACCAGATGATCAACAAAGAAGCGGTGAAACAGCGTCTGAACCGTGACGATCAGGGTATCTCGTTTACTGAGTTTTCCTACAACCTGCTGCAGGGTTACGACTTTGCCTGCCTGAACAAACTGCACGGTGTGGCGCTGCAGATTGGCGGTTCCGACCAGTGGGGGAACATCACCTCCGGTATCGATCTGACCCGTCGCCTGCACCAGAATCAGGTCTTTGGCCTGACCGTTCCGCTGATCACCAAAGCTGACGGCACGAAGTTCGGCAAAACCGAAGGTGGCGCAGTCTGGCTCGATCCGAAGAAAACCAGCCCGTACAAATTCTACCAGTTCTGGATCAATACCGCGGATGCTGACGTTTATCGCTTCCTGAAATTCTTCACCTTTATGGATATTGAAGAGATCAATGCTCTGGAAGAAGAAGACAAGAACAGTGGCAAAGCACCGCGTGCCCAGTATGTGCTGGCCGAGCAGGTGACCAAACTGGTTCATGGCGAAGAAGGGCTGGTGGCGGCAAAACGCATTACCGAAAGCCTTTTTAACGGCAACCTGAGCGATCTCAGCGAGGCGGATTTCGAGCAACTGGCGCAGGATGGCGTACCGATGATCGAAATGGAGAAAGGCGCAGACCTGATGCAGGCGCTGGTAGACTCGGAGCTGCAGCCATCTCGTGGTCAGGCGCGTAAAACCATCGCCTCCAATGCGGTCACCATCAACGGCGAGAAACAGTCTGACCCGGAATATTTCTTCCAGGAAACGGACATTCTCTTCGGTCGTTATACGCTGTTACGTCGCGGTAAGAAGAACTACTGTCTGGTGTGCTGGAAATAACCGGCAGATACGCGAAACATGAAAAAGGAGTGGGAAACCACTCCTTTTTTTATGGCAAAAGCGTGGAAGATTAAATCCCTTCTGCGGCCATAGCGGCGGCAACCGCCGGACGAGAGGCCACGCGTTGCATATAGTTGGCAATATTCCCGGCCTGCGGGAAGTTCAGTTTCACCGCTACCGCCCAGCGCAGTACCGTGAACAGGTATGCATCGGCAATGGAGAAGTTCTCGCCGTTAATCCACTGCTGGTCTGCCAGCGCCGCGTCAACATACTCCAGTTTCTTTTCCAGCAGAGCGCGAGCGGTCGGTTTGAACGCTTCCGGCGTATCCGGACGAAACAGGGGAGTAAACCCTTTATGCAGCTCAGTTGCCACGAAATTCAGCCACTCCAGCGTCTTGTAACGGCTCAGGAAACCTACCGGCGGCAGCAGGTCACTTTTCGGCGCGCTGTCAGCCACATACTGCATAATCGCCACGCCTTCGGTTAACAGGGTGTCGGCATTAATGGCCAGTGCCGGGATCTGTCCTTTCGGGTTGATAGCCAAAAAGTCATCACCATTTTCCAGGCATTTTTTTGCTAAATCCACGCGTGCCAGTTCAAACTCTTTACCTGCTTCGCGCAGAACAATATGGGAAGCCAGTGAGCAGGCGCCTGGTTTATAAAACAGTTTCATTCTTCACTCCGGTGGTTGAATTCGGGCATAGGTTATTACCTGCGGGTATAAAAAAAAAGCCGTTAACGTGCGTTAACGGCTTTCTGCTGAAACTCTGCGCAGTCTTATGCTGTCGCGGTTTCCGACGCTTTGGCGGCTTTATCGCTATCATCACTCTGGGTCATGCGGTTCAGTTTCGGCGCGGCGAGGATCATCAGCGCGGCGATAACAGCAGTCACAATACCGATTTGCAGGAAGACGTGACCGTAGACATCCAGTGACATCAGTGGGTCGGTGACGTTTTCCGGGATAGCCATCTGGTTTGCGACGTAGCCTGCGATGATGTTCGCACCGGCGGTCGTCAGGAACCAGCTACCCATGATAAAGCCCATCAGACGCTGTGGAACGAGCTGTGCCACCATGGCGAGGCCCAGACCGGAAATCATCAGTTCACCGATACTCTGCAGCCCGTAGCTCGCAACCAGCCAGTTTACGGAGACGATACCGGCATCAGAGGCGAACTTCGCACCCAGCGGCAGGATCAGGAATGCACCTGAACACAGCACCATACCGATGGCAAACTTATACGGCATCGGCAGGGTATCGCCCATTTTGTTATAGATAGCAGCCAGGATCGGGCTACCAATAATAATCCAGAACGGGTTCAGCGCCTGGAACTGCTCCGGTTCGAACGTGATACCCAGCAGCGTATGTTCAACGTTACGAATGGCGAAGAAATTCAGCGATGTCGGCATCTGGCTGTACAGGACGAAGAAGACAATGGCCTGCAGCATCAGAATGAAAGCGACGATCATTTTACGACGCGCCGCGCCCTGCAGAGCAAATGTCTCTTTTGCGAAAAGGCACACGATGCACAGCGCAACCACACCCAGCACCATACGTGCGATGCCCTGGTTATGCAGCAGCCATGTGGCGATGGTAATCAGGATAGCAACGCCTACGATGGTAGCCAGCAGGTAGCCCATACGAACCGGCTCGAAGTCAGGTTTAGAACCGTAGTTTTTGACCCAACGCTTGCAGAACGCGAAGTTCACGATGGTGATCAGCAGACCGACGACGCTCAGGGCAAACGCGGTGCTCCAGCCAAATTCTGCAGCCAGCCACGGGGTAGCCAGCATAGAGAAGAATGAACCGACGTTAACAGCCATGTAATACATGGTGAATGCACCGTCGAGACGCGGGTCATCTTTTGCGTAGCAGGTGGAGAGCAGGGAAGACGGGTTGGCTTTAAACAGACCATTACCGACGGCGATCGCCGCCATACCCATATATACGATACTGGCATCGTGACCAGACCACGCTACCAGTGCGTAACCGATGGCCAGCACAATGGCCCCCAGCATGATAACGCGCTTTGTCCCCAGAACTTTATCGCCCAGCCAGCCGCCAATAGCGACAAGACCGTAAACCAGCGCGCTAAAAGAGGAAAACAGGGTAATGGAGTCCGCTTCGGACATACCCAGTTGTTTAACCAGGTAGACAGCCATGATCCCCTGCAGACCATAGAAGCCGAAACGCTCCCACAGCTCGATGGAGAAGATCAAATAGAACGCTTTAGGTTGTTTGAAAGCGTTCAGACTCACACTTTCGGTTGGTTTGTTTGCAGTTGACACATAGACCTCTTTTTTTACATCCCATATTAATGGGGTGATTCGAGACGCGATGCCCAGTATTCATCGCGCTTATAATTATTGCGGGAGGGAAAACGGCGGGTAATGTTCCTGATCCTGGGATTCGAGGCAAGGCTTTTGTAATGATCTGTTACATTTATCTTTAGCGATATTATAATCCAGCGGTGGAAATGTTATTCAGAGTTAAATTTTGCAGGGTAATTAATGGCAGTTTTTTTCACTAATGCAGACCGGTAAAATTTGGTCAAAGGTGATATCTTCTGCTGTTAAGCGGTAATGGCAGTTTATCAGCCTGGTCTGATTATAATTAATGGTCTTATGTGTTGGTTTAAACCCTGCATGACACTCTCTGACCTTGTTTTCGTTCAGCTAAAGATCCTTTTTTTAACACGCTTGCATCAATGTGATAAAAATCACACATCTGTAGAATTTTTTTGTCATAAAAAAACATTGGCTCTGATTAAAAGCTAATAAGCAACAGATAATATGATAAAAATGCGAGTTATGCCGTATAAAGCGCGTTAACAAGAAAACATTACAGGTATGCATTTTTGCTTATAGCAAAGTATGAACAGCAGAACCCATTACTCACGCCTATTGCCTTGTTCATCAGAATGCAGTAGATCAATGTTTTCACGGATTTTTTCCTTTAAATGAGCAAGTCGATGACAGTGTTACGCGATACTGTCAAAATCCTTCTTTCGTAACTCTTTGGAGTCATTTCATGAACGTGCATTCGTGGCTTAACGCACTACATATCATCGCGGCGATAATCTGGATTGGTGGAATTTTTGTCATGGCCACGGCTGCGGCCTGGTGTGCACAGGCGGTGGGCAAAAATGCGCCGACGGCGACAGCGCTGGCGGCATTTGTGCGCAACTGGAGTCGTAAAGTCACCACCCCGGCGATGATCGTGCTGTGGGTCATGGGGCTGGCGATGGTGCTGGCACACGGGCAGATGCCGCATCTGTGGCTGATTCTCAAACTGGTGCTGGTGGTGTTGCTGTCAGGTATTCACGGAATGTTATCCGCAACTTTACGTCGGCTTGCTGGCGGTGAAATCACGAAGGTGCCGGGGATGGTGCCACGCGCCACGACCATCGTCATTGTGGCCGTGGCGGTCATCATTTTGCTGGTTGTCTTTAGACCGTTCTGAGTAAAGCGAATTCAGAGCTCGGTTTTGCTCTCGAATTCGCATAAATCTTCGATAATGCAGGAGCCGCAGCGTGGCTTACGGGCGATGCAGGTATAGCGGCCATGTAAAATCAGCCAGTGATGACAATCGACCTTAAATTCCGCCGGGACGACGCTCAGCAGCTTTTCTTCAACCTGCTCAACGTTTTTCCCCGGCGCGAAGTGGGTGCGGTTACAGACGCGAAAAATATGCGTATCAACCGCAATGGTCGGCCAGCCAAAGGCCGTATTCAGTACCACATTAGCCGTTTTCCGCCCGACACCCGGTAGCGCTTCCAGCGCCGCACGATCTTCGGGCACTTCGCCGCCGTGTTTTTCCACCAGAATACGGCAGGTCTTAATGACGTTTTCTGCTTTGGTATTAAACAGACCAATGGTCTTAATATAGGATTTGACGCCCTCGACACCCAGCTCCAGCATGGCGTGCGGGGTATTGGCAACCGGGTAGAGCAGGGCTGTTGCCTTGTTCACGCTGACGTCGGTTGCCTGCGCAGAAAGCAGGACCGCAATCAGCAGTTCAAAGGGTGAGTTGAAGTTAAGCTCTGTCGTCGGGTGCGGATTGGCATCCCGCAGGCGGGTGAGGATCTCCCGTCGCTTTGTTTTGTTCATCAGGCCTTCCCGGGCACCGTGTGGGCAGTTTCGTCGGCAACGGTCGCTGCGCGACGTTTCTTCGTTCTCTCGTCAATCAGATATTTAATAGCCAGCAGCATGCCAAGGCCGATAAATGCCCCCGGCGGCAGCATGGCCAGCAGGAAGGACGAGTCCGTATGAAACACTTCAATACGCAAAACTTTCGCCCAGTTGCCCAGCAAGCCATCCGCGCCGTCAAATAAGGTTCCGTTGCCGAGGATTTCACGAATCGACCCTAGTGTAAACATGGTGCAGGTTGCCCCCATGCCGATGGCAAAGCCATCAAGGGCAGACAAGCCCGGGCTTTTTTTGGCAGCAAACGCCTCCGCGCGCCCCACCACGATACAGTTGGTGACGATCAGCGGAATAAAGATACCGAGCGACTGATACAAACCGTAGGCATAGGCGTTAATCAGCATCTGGACGATGCTCACCACGGAGGCGATGATCATTACGTAAATAGGAATTCGGATTTCAGACGGCGTCCAGTGACGTACCAGTGAAATCGTAAAATTGGTCAGCGTCAGCACAAGCGTAGTGGCAAGGCCAAGGCCCAGCGCATTGGTCGCGGTGGAGGTCACCGCCAACAGCGGGCACATACCTAATAACTGAACCAGCGCGGAGTTATTCTTCCACAACCCCTGGACAATAATGTCTTTAATTTCGCTCATGGTTACTCTCCACAGGTCGGTAAACTGGAAAGTTGCGCGGGCAGCGTCGGCGCGTACAATCCGGCGCGTTTCACCGCATTGACCACCGCTCGCGGGGTAATGGTCGCTCCGGTGAACTGATCAAAATCGCCGCCGTCTTTCTTCACTGCCCAGTGCGGGTCATTGGCCCCTGCGATTTTCTTGCCCGTGAAATGGGTGATCCAGTCAGAAATACGCAACTCTATTTTATCGCCCAACCCCGGCGTTTCGTGATGCTCGGTCACGCGGGTGCCAAGAATGGTACCGTTAAAATCGGCGCCTACCAGTAGTTGAATAACGCCGGAATAGCCGTCGGGTGCCGTCGCTTCAATGACCGCAGCGACCGGCGTATCGTCTCTACGGGCTATATAGACTTTATGTTTGCCTTTCCCCAGCGCCGGGTCATCGACCAGATAACAGCTCTCCTGCAAGGCGTTATTATAGATGTCGCCAGGCAATACCTGACCAAACAATGCCTTTTGCTGCTGCACCGCCTGGTCGGCAATGGTCGATTTGGTCAACTGGTGAATTGCTGCTGTCATTCCGGTTGAGGCCGCCGCGAACAGCGTCAACGTCATGCCGTATTTACGCATGGTATCTAGCATGGCGACTCCTTAACGATGGCCGTACACGCGTGGGCGTGTGAAGTAATCAATTAATGGCACGGTAATGTTTGCCAGCAGCACGGCGAAGGCCACGCCGTCCGGATAACCGCCAAAACTACGGATAAGCCAGACCAGTAATCCCGCAAGGGCGCCGAAAATCAGGCGGCCTTTATTGGTTGTCGAGGCGGTAACCGGGTCGGTCAGAATAAAAAACGCGCCCAACATAGTGGCACCCGAGAGCAGATGCAGTTGCGGCGACGCCAGACTTTGTGGTGAGAAAATCCAGCCCAGCGTTGAACAGACAGTCAGCGAAACCAGGAAGGCTACCGGGATATGCCAGCGAATGGTTTTCTGCCACAGCAGGAAGATACCACCCAGCAGATACCCCAGATTGACCCACTGCCAGCCCGCGCCCGCCAGCACGCCGCTGTAAATGGCCGATTTGAGGATCTCATCGACCGGATGCCCGGCATGAAGCGATGTTTTAAAGGTATCCAGCGGTGTTGCCTGGCTGATGCCATCAATCCCCATCCGCAGGCTATCCATCGTATGTCCGGTGGCTGCATGTCCAGTGAAGATGATTTGTACGGCATCCATCAGGCCTGGAACCGTTTTGGCTATCTCAAAAGGCGGTAACCAACTGGTCATCTGCACCGGGAAGGAGATCAGCAGGACCACATAGCCGATCATTGCAGGGTTAAACGGGTTATGCCCAAGGCCGCCATAGAGTTGTTTAGCAATGATAACCGCGAACACCGTGCCCAGCACCACCATCCACCAGGGGGTAAAGGGCGGAACGCTGACCGCCAACAGTAAACCGGTCAACAGGGCAGAGTTGTCCCCGAGGATGGCCCCGATTTGTTGTTTACGCAGCCGTAATACCAGCGCTTCCGCCGCCAGCGCACTCACGCAGGCAAGGATAATCTGCAACAACGTTCCCCAGCCGAAGAACCAAAGTTGTGCTGCAATACCGGGCAGGGTCGCAAGCACGACCAGCAGCATAATGCGCGATGTCTGGCGCTGATTATGGGTATAAGGGGAACTGGCAATTCTGAAAACCATTTAATCCTCGTTAACTGCTTGCTGTGCGGCTTTTTTTGCCTGAACCCGGGCGATAGCTGCCGCTACGGCCGCTTTTCGGGGATCGTCATTGGCGGCAGGGGCTGGTGCGGCCTGCTGTTGTAATTTTTTGGCTTTTGCACGCGCGATGGCAGCTTCGACGGCTGCCTTACGCGGATCGACAGGTTCAGCGGCAACGGGGGACGGGGTTTCCACCGGCACGACGACGTCGCTGGCGCCTTGCTGTTGCAATTTTTTGGCTTTTGCCCGCGCAATAGCGGCTTCGACGGCTGCCTTACGCGGGTCGACAGGTTCAGCGGCGACGGGGGCCGGGGCTTCCACGGGCACGACGACGTCACTGGCCGCTTGCTGCTGCAATTTTTTGGCTTTTGCCCGTGCGATAGCGGCTTCGACGGCTGCCTTGCGCGGGTCGACAGGTTCAGCGGCGACGGGAGCCGCTTGCGTGTCTGTGGCTCCGGCTTTACGGGCTTTAGCGCGTGCAATCGCCGCTTCGACGGCAGCTTTACGCGGATCGACAGCTTCGCTGGCGACAGCGATACTTTCCGGCACATCTTGTTGCTGCGCTTTTTCTGCCTGACGTGCGCGCGCCTGCGCCTTACGCGCCTCGCGGGCGGCAATCACCTCAGTGTTATCCGGTACGCTTCCGGCCTGAACCACGATAGGTTGCGCGCTGGTGGCCTGTTTTTCACGCACGCGGGCGAGGGCTGCGTCAATTGCCTGCTGATCTTTTGCGGCAGGCTGGACGGCGGCTTTTTTGTGGCGTTCAGCGCGAGCGGCTTTTTCCCGCTCCAGGCGTGCCTGACGCGCCTCAAAGCGCGCTTTAGCTTCGGCGTTGCGCTTTTCTTCCTGCGCAATGGCGTAAATCTCGGCTTTTTCCTGACGGAAATACTGGACCAGCGGGATATTACTTGGGCAGACCCACGCGCAGGCACCGCACTCAATGCAATCGGACAAATTGTGCGCAGTGGCTTTGTCATGCTGCTGGCCTTTACTGAACCAGTAAAGCTGCTGCGGCAGCAGATCCGCCGGGCAGGCATCGGCACAGGCGCTACAGCGAATACAGCCTTTCTCTTCCTGCTGCTCACCCATTTCACTGGCCGAGGGCGCCAACAGGCAGTTGGTAATTTTCACCACCGGAACATCAAGCCAGGGCAGGGTAAAGCCCATCAGTGGCCCACCCATAATGACCAGTTGTTCAGCGGAGGGACAAAAACCGGCATGTTCCAGCAAGTGACGCACCGGTGTCCCCAGACGTGCCCAGACGTTTCCTGGTTTGCTGACGCTCTCACCGGTCAGTGTTACCACACGTTCGGTGAGAGGTTCGCCGTCGATAATGGCCCGCTTAATGGCATAAGCGGTGCCGACGTTTTGCATCAGCACACCAATATCAGATGAACGACCACCGTGCGGAACCTGCTTGCCGGTCAGAATCTGAGTCAGTTGTTTTGCACCGCCGGACGGGTATTTAGTCGGGATGACGCGTAGCTGGATGTCATGTGAACCCGCCAGCACCGCACGCAGCATGGAAATGGCCTGCGGTTTGTTATCTTCAATACCGATCAGCACCTGGCGCGGTTGCAGAATATGCATCAGGATGCGCACACCTTCGACTATCTGTGCGGCGCAGTCCTGCATCAGGCGGTCATCAGCGGTGATATAGGGTTCGCACTCGGCGGCATTGATAATCAAGGTCTCGATAAGATCGCCGCCACTTTTCAGCTTCGCGCCGGTCGGGAAACCCGCACCGCCCAGCCCGGCAACGCCAAACTGATGTATACGCTCAATCAGCGCGTCGCGATCGCGAGAGCGATAATCGCTCCAGCCGTCACGTTCAATCCAGCGATCTTCTCCGTCAGCCTCAATAATGACGCTCAGTTCGGGCAGGGCAGAGGGATGCGCGGTAGAGTGGGGGGCAATGGCGACAATATTACCGGAGGTTGGCGCGTGGACTGGCAACATCCGCCCGCGACCACGGGTCAGCGGTTGACCACGTAGCACGCTGTCGCCCACGTTGACGCACAGTTCACCCTCAGCGCCGATATGCTGTTTTAACGGTATAACAAATCGCGTCGCCAGCGGAAGCTGGCGCAGCGGTGTACCACTGGACTGTGTTTTCATCTCCGGCGGATGGATACCGCCGTGGAAATCCCACAGTTTGTCTTTGCGAAAAGCAGAAAATAACTTAAGCATGTTGTTCCACGGGAATGATGCGCACGGGAATGGCCTGCAGGTCCCATTTCCAACTGGCGGTGGTCGTCTCCACCGGACGCAGTTCAATACACTGCGTCGGGCAGGGATCCACACAGAGGTTACAGCCGGTACAGAGATCACTCATTACCGTGTGCATGGCGCGGGTCGCGCCGACAATGGCGTCGACCGGACAGGCCTGAATACATTTGGTGCAGCCGATGCAGTTCGCTTCATCAATAATGGCGAGCATGCGTACCGGTTCGGGCACGACGACGTCACCGTCGATAGGCTGCGGCTCCACATTTAACATTTCGGCGATTTTTAGCATCACCGCTTCACCGCCGGGTGCGCAGCGGTTAATTTTCTCGCCCTGCAGGCCAACGGCCTCGGCATAAGGGCGGCACCCAGGGTAACCGCACTGTCCACACTGGCTCTGCGGCAAGAGATCGTCAATTTTCTCAACGACGGGATCGTCTTCTACCGCGAAACGACGCGAGGCATATCCCAGTACGACACCAAACAACAACCCGAGCACGCTCAGGGCCGCGATGGCAATCCAGATTGCATTCATTACAACTTCACCAGACCACTAAAGCCCATAAAGGCCAGAGACATCAAACCGGCGGTAATGAGGGCAATCGCATTACCGCGAAACGGTGCGGGCACATCGGCGACGACAAGACGTTCACGGATGGCGGCAAACAGCACCATGACCAGAGAAAACCCGACGGCAGCGGAAAAACCGTACAGCGCGGATTGCAGGAAATTATGCCCGAGGTTGATATTCAGCAATGGCACGCCCAGCACCGCACAGTTAGTGGTGATAAGCGGCAGAAAAATCCCCAGCAGGCGATACAGCGCCGGGCTGGTTTTGCGCACCACCATTTCGGTGAACTGCACCACCACGGCAATAACCAGGATAAACGCCAGTGTACGCAGATAGATGAGATCCAGCGGAATGAGCAGCCAGGTATCGATTACCCACGCGCAGATAGACGCCAGCGTAATAACGAACGTTGTGGCAAGCCCCATGCCCATCGCGGCTTCGAGCTTTTTCGAAACCCCCATGAACGGGCACAGGCCAAGAAATTTCACCAGTACGAAATTATTGACCAGAACGGTTCCGATAAATAGCAGCAGATAGTCTGTCATTATTTGGCCTGAAATAAAAAAAGCCGCCTATTATCGGTCAAACAGCACCGGGCGACAACAGGATAACTGTAAGGTTATTACGGGTTCACAAAGGTCGCTTTGACCCGCTGCGATCGCTTGAAATAGGGCACGATCAGCGCGGCGGCGAGTAATGCCGATAAAAGCCCGCGTACCGCCACATCGTCAGAAACAGGGGAGAAGGCAAAAGCTTTTAGCGCCAGCAGCACGCTAATCAGTAACCAGATAATCATATGTTTCAGGACACTACGGCGGCGTTTAAAAAAGGCGATAATCAGCCATAGCGTGTAATACCAGACGCCTGCCGCCAGGGCAAAAGAGGCAAACCAGGTCAACAGTTCCGCCAGGGGCCGTACACCGATAGCGGCAATGACCAGCGGAACCTGAGTTTTAGCGACATCCAGGAGACGTAACGTCTGGCCCAATAACGCGACCAGCAACCAGGCTAAAGGCGCAAGCAGCCAGCCGCCGATTCTTTCTGCAGGTGTCGTTATCATGCTTGTTCCTCACAGGCGGTCACTGATTTATCGGCCGAGGAGTATAAAGCATTATGCGCCAGATGCCAGTGGCGTTATTGCACGTAATGCCACACGGACTTTGGTACACGGCCAATATCGAACAACCGACCACCGGAAACCAGCTCAGCCCGGCGATGATCCGCGGCGCGATACATGTTAATGATTTCTTCGTTGTCGGTCAGTGTGTAGTTAAGGTGATCGAACAATTTTTCCAGACTTTCAAGTGAGCTGATTTTGCGGAATTTTAATAAATAATCCTGAACGGTCATTTTAAGCGTTATCCATGTTATAAAAAGGCATTAATACATTCGCGGGTAATTCGTTCGAATAATAGTCGGGCTTATCAGGACGTAAATTGTCTCTGAATGTATCGCCATGAAATTAGGAATTTTCTTTAAGGTTAAATGGATGCCAGAACGGCATCCGTCAAGAAGATTAGCGCTCTTCGCCACGCCTGGCAATACGCAACGCAGTACCATAATTAGGTATACCCGCGTTCGCTTCGCATTTTATTTTTTCTGCGCGACGATACTCTGTTCCGGCGGCTGGTAATTATCGATATGACTGGCGAACACCAGAAGAACGGTCGAAACACCCAATACAACCCAGCCTGTTAATTCAATAATCCGATTGATGATAGTGGCCATAACTCTACAACTCCCTCAGGTCTGATTTGGGATGTTACCTGGGCGAACAGCGGACGACAAGGGACCGACGCCTGTTTTTGGAAAATTCCGTATCATTAAAGTAATTGCATGAGGAACCCTGTTTTCACGGTTAAATTCCTTAAGCGCATATGTCGCTGTTGTCCCTGAAAGAGAGATGGTGTGAAATACACGTTCCAATAACGAGAGGCCGCTTTATGAATGACAATATCCGTGTCGGACTAATTGGTTACGGCTATGCCAGTAAAACTTTCCATGCGCCGTTGATTGACGGCACGCCGGGAATGGAACTGGCGGCAATCTCCAGTAGCGATGAGTCGAAAGTGAAGGCGGACTGGCCGGCAGTGTCGGTCGTATCAGAACCGAAACATCTATTTAATGATCCGAAAATTGACTTAATCGTCATCCCCACGCCTAACGACACCCATTTTCCGCTCGCCAAAGCCGCGCTGGAAGCGGGCAAGCATGTCGTCGTGGATAAACCCTTCACCGTGACGTTGTCACAAGCAAGGGAACTGGATGCGCTGGCGAAAAGCTGTGGCCGCGTGCTGTCTGTGTTTCATAACCGGCGCTGGGATAGTGACTTCCTGACGCTGAAAGCCTTGCTGGCCGATGGCGCGTTAGGCGAGGTGACCTTTTTCGAATCACACTTTGACCGTTATCGCCCGGAAATTCGTAACCGCTGGCGTGAACAGGCGGGTCCGGGAAGCGGTATCTGGTACGATCTGGCCCCGCATTTACTGGATCAGGCCGTCAACCTGTTTGGTCTGCCTGTCTCGCTGACGGTGGATCTGGCGCAACTGCGTCCAGGCGCACAGGCGACAGATTATTTCCATGCGGTGCTCTCTTACCCGCAGCGCAGAGTTATTCTGCATGGCACGATGCTGGCCGCGGCGGAATCAGCGCGTTATATCGTGCACGGTACCCGTGGTAGCTACGTGAAGTTTGGTCTCGATCCGCAGGAAGAGCGCCTGAAATCGGGCGCAAAACTGCCGCAGGAAGACTGGGGATACGATATGCGCGACGGGGTCTTAACCCGAGTCAATGGCGATGCCCGTATTGAAGAAACCTGGCTCACGGTGCCGGGTAACTATCCGGCCTATTATGCGGCTATTCGTGACGCGTTAAACGGTGCGGGAGAAAACCCGGTTCCGGCAAGCCAGGCCATTCAGATAATGGAACTTATTGAATTGGGTATTGAGTCGGCAAAACATCGCTCAACGCTCAATCTGACCTGAATAAAAAAGCCGCTCAAATGAGCGGCTTTTTTTTACCCCTGTAACACCTTTTCTTTGAGAGCCTGTTTCTCAGCCGCAGAGAGAAACGCGATTTCCAGGCCGTTGATTTGCGCCTGGCGAATCTGTTCGCGGCTCAGCCCGGCAGCAGGGGCGGCAACCTGATACTCATGACCAATCTCCACACCCTGCACGGCCGGATCGTCCGTGTTAATCGAGGCCAGCACGCCATACTCCAGGAAGGTTTTCAGCGGATGTCGTGCCAGTGACGGCACGGTGCTGGTCTGGATATTGGACGTCAGGCAGGATTCGATACCGATACGTTGTTCGGCCAGAAATGCCATCAGTGCCGGATCTTCAATCGCTTTGACCCCGTGACCAATACGCTCTGCGCCCAGCTCGCGAATCGCCTGCCAGATGCTTTCCGGGCCAGCCGCTTCGCCCGCATGCACGGTGATATGCCAGCCTGCGTCGCGCGCACGGTTAAAGTGGGGCAGGAACAGACTACCGGGAAAGCCCAGCTCATCACCCGCCAGATCCAGCGCTGTGATGCTCTCACGATGAGCCAGCAATGCTTCAAGCTCCTGTAAACACGCGGCTTCGCCAAAAGTACGGCTCATGATGCCAATCAGGCGTGCCTCGACACCGAACGCCTGGCTGCCTTCGCGCACGCCGGCAATAACCGCTTCAACCACGCCAGCGACAGGCAGATTGTGCGTCATCGCCATGTAGCCAGGGGAGAAACGCAGCTCAACGTAATGCAGACCCTGGCGCGCGGCGTCTTCCATATTCTCATAAGCCACGCGACGGCAGGCATCAAGGGAGGCCAGCACTTTTACGCCCCAGTCCAGCTTCGCAAGGAAACTCACCAGATCGGGTTCGTTGGCGGTAACCTGCACGTGTGGCAGCAATGTTTCAAGCGTTTGCGCGGGAAGGGGAAGATTAAACTCACGGCCAAGATCGAGAATGGTTTGTGCCCGAATGTTGCCGTCCAGGTGGCGATGAATATCAGTTAATGGCAAGTTGGTATCAATCATGGTCGCACTCTTATTTTAAGTAAAGTGCGATACATTATACCACATGTCAGCAGCGCATTAGCATTAGTGGTAATAGATTGAATTTATGATGAAGTTTTACGCGTGGAAACGTCAGAATGGCCGTAGACTGTTGGCACTATTTTTTACCTCCCCCTGCAACGATTACAGGGGGAGTCATGACGTTATATTTCTATCCATTCAGCAGACTAACGAACAACAAGCACCGGGCATTTTGCGTGGCGGACCACCGCTGCGGCATTTGAACCTAACAAATAGGTGGTCATATCTGGCCGGTGTGAAGCAATGATGATGAGATCCGCTTGAATGGTATCCGCGAGTTTGAGGATCTGATCCTTAGGCGTCCCGGTAACAGCATGCGTCTGCACTTTTTCCATTGGAATTTTAAATGCTTTGACGATTTCATTCAGCCGCGATAACGCCTCTTCTTGCAGGTCTTTTAATTTTGGTAATGCTGCTGAATATGCCAGTCCCAGCGTTGAATAATAAGGATGAGAAGGGATAACCGTCAAAAAATGGACTTTCGCAATATTAATAACGGCGTGTGCCTGAACATACGGGATGACTTGTCGGGTCAGTTCGCTTTCGGAAATGTCGATGGGTACTAATATGGAGCGATACATATAGACCTCCTGTATGAATTCATACAGGTTAAATAGTATGTCATTAGCCACAAAAAAAGTGTGTGATTGGTTTCAGTTCCAGGTAAATAAGGACAATTACGACTTTTGTCGTAGCATCGATTTTATTTTTCAAGCGTAACGGTTGAGCGGCGCATATAGCTGAAAAAAAAGCCCCTTGGGTAAGGGGCTTTAGGGTTACTGCTGCGGCACCGCAGGTTCGACAGGAGCGGTCGGATCATCCGGCGTTTCCGGTGAATCTTCCTGCTGTGGCATTGAGGGCAGGCCAAACATACCGACAAATTCGTCCAGCGGCATTTTCTCGCCGTTCAGTGTCACCTGACCGTTAGCGTATTGCAGGCTGGTGCCAATGGTGTTGTTTTCGAGGGTCGTAATACGGAACATCTGACCCATTGCCGCCAGGCCTTTTACCTGCTGGCTTGCCAGTTTGGCTGCTTCATCCTGTTGATAGCCTTCCAGCTTCGCAACCTGAGTCATAAACTCAACGGCCATATCCATCGGGATAGTTAGCTTGCTGTCCAGCGACTTCACATTTTTGTCCACTTCCTGGGCCAGCGTCTGCGGCGGCGCGCTCACAGCCGTATCGGCGGCAGGATTTTTCAGGAACAGGGAGAGGTTGAGTGCCGTTTCGCCTTTGCTGTTCTTCCAGCTCAGTGGAGCAATGGTGATGACAGGCTCACCTTTTAACAGCAGCGGGAAGGCATTAAAGAAGGCTTCCGCCGCCTTTTGCTGATAGAGCGCCGGGTCCTTCATGACATCTGGCTGTGCCATCAACGCCTGTGTCTGAGCGTTATACTGCTGGCTAAACTGGTGCCAGGCTTCGCCGTCAATCTGGCCAATCTTCAGCGTCAGGTTGCCACTGCCCATCTCCTGATTCTGGATCTTCAGGCTCTGGATGGTGTAGTCGAGCTGGCTATTAATGGTTTTGTTATCTTTCGCGACCTCAGATTTGCCGTTCAGTTTCATCCCTTCAATGACCGCCATCTCTTTGTTTTCAATAGAGATGGCCAGCTTGTCCAGCGTCACTTTCTGGCTGCCAACGCGCTCGTTAAAGCTGGCAAGTTGGGTCGAGCCTTCCGTTTTCAGGTTATTGAGGGAGAGCTGAATTTTCTGACCGTATTCGTTAACCGTATCAACCAGCGCGCTCTGCGCCTCGCCGCTGACGGTAACCGCATTGCCGTCTTTATCGGAACTGATGCGGAATTCACCCCCGCTAAAGGCCACTTTCTCGCCCTCTTTTTCCGAGTTAAGCGGGTGCAGCGTGAGATCCGTACGGGTATCGCCACTGTAAGCGATGCGGGTCTCTGCGACGAACGGCGATTGCCCTTTGGCGATATCAAACAGCGGCTTCGTCATCTCATTGTTGACGAGGGTGGAATGTACCGATGCCATCGATGGGATGACGTTCAGCTTTTTAAGTTGCGCCAGTGGGAAAGGACCATGATCAATATTTTCATGCAGTACGATGGTCTGGCCCGGTTTAAACCATGGGTTTTCCTTACCCTCGACCGGTTTTACCACCAGTTCCATCTGGCTGCTGAACAGGCCCCGATGGTAGTTTTGAGAAGATAACTCCACGCTGGCCTCAGGCGCGGTGCGTTTAATCTGTTCATTCGCCTGGCTGATCATCTCCCCC
This sequence comes from Phytobacter sp. SCO41, assembly GCF_003073275.1. Lineage (NCBI taxonomy): Bacteria > Pseudomonadati > Pseudomonadota > Gammaproteobacteria > Enterobacterales > Enterobacteriaceae > Phytobacter > Phytobacter sp. SCO41. The sequence continues at coordinate 2,356,222 of NZ_CP027225.1, forward strand.
AGACGGCTTTCAAGCTGTTTCCCCGTGTACCAGGCACCACCTGTCCAGATGATCCCGAGCGCAATAACAACTCCGGCAGCAACCAGCGTTTTTTTCATCGTTATTATCCCTAAAAATAAAACCAGGCGGGATCATCCGCCTGGGTATGTGAAAAGGCTCTGTAGAGCTTAGCAATCCTTGCTAAAAAGTTCAGTAACTAGTTGAGCTTATTGTAGACCCGCGCCAGTCTACCCACGCCGCTTACCGTCACAGGAGATTCGCTGGCACTTATAAATGCCGACTCGCCGGGTTTGAGCGCCAGAGTCTCATCCCCTTTGCTGAGCACGGCTTCGCCTTCCACGCAGAACAGGATAGCCGCGCTCTGCTGCGCCACATCGCTACCGGTGGTAGAGAGGTCATGCAGCGAAAATGCAAAATCATCAACCGGGATCGGGAATTCCAGGCTGGAAGCCTGTTTTACGGGTTGGGTCAGTAATTCACTGGCAGGTTTGGGGGTGAATTTCACATTTGCGACCAGTTCCGGAATGTCGATGTATTTCGGCGTCAGCCCTGCGCGCAGTACGTTATCAGAGTTGGCCATGACCTCCAGCGCTACCCCCTGAAGATAGGCATGCGGGGTTTCGGCGAACAGGAACATCGCTTCACCGGGATTAAGTTTCACCACATTGAGCAGCAGCGGGGAGAACAGGCCGCTGTCATCAGGATAAAACTCGGAAATCACACGAATGGTTTCCCACGGTTCGCCCTGCTGGCTATTGAGTGCCGCTTTCAGCACCGCCAGCGCCCGCGATTTTTCATCGCCCTTTAAATTCAACAGGCTGGCGAACAGTTGGCTCAGGCGTTCCGCGCCGGGTTCTTGCAGAAAATGAGCAATAGCCTGGTTGGCGCCCGCCACCGGTTGTAGCAGAGAGACGATTTCGGAGAACGGACGGAAGGCGTTCATCGCCAGGAAGGGCGTCAGTGCAAAGACCAGTTCCGGTTTATGGTTCGGGTCTTTGTAGTTACGCTCGGCCGCATCGAGTGGGATACCGGCGGCGTTCTCTTTCGCAAAACCGATTTCAGAGGCCTGTTTGTTCGGATGCACCTGAATGGACAGCGGCTGGGCGGCACACAGCACTTTAAACAAAAAGGGCAACTCGCCAAAACGTTCGGCGACTGCGCTGCCCAGCAAGCCTGCTTTGTCCTGTTCAATCACCTCGCGAAGCGAGTGAAGGTTACCCTGCGCGTCCTGCACTTTTGAGCTGCTCCTGGGGTGCGCGCCCATCCACAACTCGGCCATTGGCTGGTTGTCAGGGTTCTCGACACCATAGAGTTCCGTTAACGCGTTTTTACTTCCCCAGGCATAGTGCTGCACTGAGTTAATGAGTTTTTGCATTATCCCGCCCTTCATCATGGTCAACTTAATTGCACGTATTAAAGCAATAAATTTGTTCGAAGTAATCAGAGCAGGCAAAAAGTCGTACTAGTCTCAGTTTTTGTTAAATAATTGTGTAGGATATGCGGACTCGCTTTTTTGTGGCAGATGGATGTCCTGCCGAAACAATAACCAGTTCGTGCTGTAAGTGAGAGAACAATGTCGAATAAACCTTTTTATTATCAAGAGCCTTTTCCGCTGAAAAAGGACGAGACCGAATATTATTTACTCAGTAGCGATTACGTTTCCGTCGCCGATTTTGATGGTCAGGAAGTGCTTAAAGTCGATCCTCAGGCGCTGACCCTTCTGGCGCAACATGCCTTCCACGATGCCTCCTTCCTGCTGCGCCCGGCGCATCAGCAACAGGTTGCCGATATCCTCAGTGATCCGGATGCCAGCGAAAATGACAAATACGTCGCGCTGCAATTCCTGCGTAACTCCGAGATTGCCGCAAAAGGTATTTTGCCCACCTGCCAGGATACCGGCACGGCGATCATTATGGGTAAAAAAGGGCAGCGTGTATGGACGGGGGGCGGCGATGAAGCGGCCTTAGCGCGCGGCGTCTATAACACCTTTATCGAAGATAACCTGCGTTATTCGCAAAACGCCCCGCTGGATATGTACAAAGAGGTCAATACCGGGACTAACCTGCCGGCACAGATCGATTTGTATAGCGTTGACGGCGACGAATATAAATTCCTTTGCATCGCCAAAGGGGGCGGTTCCGCCAACAAAACCTATCTGTATCAGGAAACGAAAGCGCTGATCACCCCGGCGAAACTGAAAGGTTATCTGGTCGAGAAAATGCGTACCCTGGGCACCGCTGCCTGTCCGCCGTACCACATCGCGTTCGTGATTGGCGGTACCAGCGCAGAGGCCACGCTCAAAACGGTCAAACTGGCCTCGACGAAATATTACGACGGCCTGCCAACCGAAGGTAATGAGCACGGCCAGGCGTTCCGTGATGTGCAACTGGAAAAGGAACTGCTGCTTGAAGCCCAGCAGCTTGGCCTGGGCGCACAGTTCGGCGGCAAATACTTTGCGCATGATATCCGCGTGATTCGTCTGCCGCGCCACGGTGCCTCTTGTCCTGTGGGGATGGGGGTTTCCTGCTCGGCGGATCGTAACATCAAAGCCAAAATCAACCGCGAAGGCATCTGGCTGGAAAAACTGGAGCAGAACCCCGGCAAATACATTCCGGAATCGCTGCGCCAGGCCGGTGAGGGCGAAGCGGTGAAGGTCAACCTTAACCGTCCGATGGAAGAGATCCTCGGCCAGCTCAAACTGTATCCGGTTTCCACACGCCTGTCGCTGACCGGGACGATCATCGTGGCGCGTGATATTGCGCATGCGAAGCTCAAAGAGCTGATGGATGAAGGCAAGCCGCTGCCGCAGTATGTGAAAGATCACCCCATCTACTACGCGGGACCTGCGAAGACCCCTGAGGGGTATGCTTCGGGTTCCCTGGGCCCAACCACCGCCGGGCGTATGGACTCGTACGTTGACCAGTTGCAGTCGCAAGGTGGCAGCATGATCATGCTGGCAAAAGGCAACCGCAGCCAGCAGGTGACCGATGCCTGCCATAAACACGGCGGTTTTTACCTTGGCAGTATCGGCGGGCCGGCGGCGATTCTGGCGCAAAACAGTATCAAGAGCCTTGAATGTGTGGCCTACCCGGAACTGGGGATGGAAGCTATCTGGAAAATCGATGTTGAAGATTTCCCGGCCTTTATCCTGGTGGATGACAAAGGTAACGATTTCTTCGAGCAAATCCAGTCGGGCCAGTGCGCACGCTGTGTAAAATAAGAACTGCCGCCCTTCGGGGCGGTTTTTTTGCGCCGGTTAAGCGCACGAAGCAATAAACGTCGTCATAACAAGCATCAATACTTAAGCTTTGTTTGCAGGTGAGCAATGTCGGTACTCAACATCACTTCGTAACAGGGAGAAAGTAATGACAACGCATCGTAGTGAGAAAGATTCGATGGGCGCGATTGACGTCCCGGCAGATAAGCTGTGGGGGGCGCAAACCCAACGGTCGCTTGAGCATTTCCGCATCTCGACGGAAAAAATGCCGGTCTCGCTTATCCACGCACTGGCACTGACCAAACGTGCGGCGGCAAAGGTCAATCAGGATTTAGGGCTGCTGGCGGCGGAAAAAGCACAGGCCATTATCGAGGCGGCGGATGAGGTGCTTGCCGGAAAACACCCGGATGAATTCCCGCTGGCTATCTGGCAAACAGGCTCCGGCACCCAGAGCAACATGAACATGAATGAGGTGCTGGCGAACCGTGCCAGTGAACTGCTGGGCGGCGAGCGTGGCATGGGGCGTAAAGTGCACCCGAACGACGACGTCAACAAGAGCCAAAGCTCGAATGACGTTTTCCCGACGGCGATGCACGTGGCGGCGGTGATTGCCGTGCGCGAACACCTGCTGCCTCAGCTTCTGGTTCTGAAAAAAACGCTCAACGAAAAAGCGATTGCCTTCGCCGATATTGTCAAAATTGGTCGTACTCACCTGCAGGATGCCACGCCGCTAACGCTCGGCCAGGAGATTTCCGGCTGGGTGGCGATGCTGGAACATAACCTCAAACATATCGAACTGAGCCTGCCGCACCTGGGTGAACTGGCGCTCGGCGGTACGGCGGTGGGCACCGGGCTGAATACCCACCCGGAATATGCCAGACGAGTAGCAGAAGAACTGGCCGCCTTTACCCGGCAGCCGTTTATTACCGCACCGAACAAGTTTGAGGCGCTGGCCACCTGTGATGCATTAGTCCACGCCCACGGTGCGCTGAAAGGGCTGGCGGCATCACTGATGAAAATTGCTAATGATGTGCGCTGGCTGGCTTCCGGCCCGCGCTGTGGGATTGGTGAAATTTCTATTCCGGAGAATGAGCCGGGCAGCTCCATCATGCCGGGTAAAGTTAACCCCACCCAATGTGAAGCCATGACCATGCTCTGCTGTCAGGTGTTAGGCAACGACGTGGCGGTCAATATGGGCGGCGCATCCGGCAACTTTGAACTCAATGTCTTCCGCCCGATGGTCATTCATAACTTCCTGCAGTCGGTGCGTCTGCTGGCCGACGGTATGGAAAGCTTTAACGAGCACTGTGCGGTGGGGATCGAGCCGAATCGTGAACGTATCGACCAGTTGCTCAATGAGTCGCTGATGCTGGTGACCGCTCTGAATACCCATATCGGCTATGACAAAGCGGCAGAAATTGCCAAAAAAGCCCATAAAGAGGGGCTGACGCTCAAGGCCTCGGCGCTGGCGCTCGGCTACCTGACGGAAGCCGAGTTCGATAGCTGGGTGCGCCCGGAATCGATGGTGGGCAGCATGAAGCCCGTTTAATCAGCAAGATAGAGGTGCAGCCGGGGGATAATTAGCGTCAACGGCTGTGCCTGCGGTTTAAAACGGTGCTGGATATTATCCTCCTGGTAATTCAACAGCTCGCCGATGTCCGGCACTTTCCCGCCATGTTCTTCACTCACCAGCGCAATCAGCGGCGTCGGGCAGGCGTACTGCACCTGCTTTTGCGAATCCGCATACCAGACGCGAGCAATCGGCTGCACCTTTACCGGACGTTTGATTTTCAGGCGAGCCTGCTGCGGCAAAGAGGCAATCGCGGCGTACTCTTGCTCAAGACGCTCCTGCCACTGCTCGCGGGTCCACGGCGCGACGGCGCGCGGCGATTTACGGCTTTTATCAAGCAGTGCAAGCACCTCATCGCGGGTGAAATTCTTGATGATGTGCTTGTTAGCCCAGCCAAAGCGCAGGGTAGCGGGATCGCGAATGGCGGTTAACGTGCGGTAGGCATTCAGGGTAATCAGACCGGGTAAATGGCGATGCACCCACTCGAAGCGGGCGGTCGGTGCCAGCCCGGAGTCGACGGTCACGATGCGTTCAAAGGTCATTTTCAGGGCATTGATGGTGTTAATGGTCTGCTCCAGTCGGGCGCGGGTCGCCATATCCACCTGATAACAAATGACACCCGGCAAACGCACGGCGGCTTTACTGCTGCGGTTTTCCGACTGCTGCTGAATAAACAGATGGGTATAGTGGCGCAGGGCCGCGTCGGCGGCACGCTTGCCCACCCGCTGCTTTACCTGAATGGTGGGCAGCGGCTCGTGCTCCGCGCCTTTGGCGACGTCCGGCAGGGTGAAGACGCGGCCCGCCAGTAAACGGCAATCGGAGAGTTGTCCTTTCAGGACGGCCAGTTCCTGTTCGAGCTGGCGAAAAGTGGTGTTAAGGCGTTCTATCAGGTCGTATGCGGCCATTTTATCATTCCTTTAGTTACAACATACTTATGTTGTAGCACAACCTTCCACACCTTAACACCGTGCACGTCACGCTTTTCAGGTGAGGGAGGTGTCGTGCCAGACCGGCCACTGAAAACAAAAACGGGCGCCGCCCGCAGCGCTCTCTTCACACTTCACTTCGCCGCTCATTGCCTGGGCGATGGAGTGCACGATGGCAAGCCCCAGGCCACAACCGCCCGTCGCACGGTCTCTGCTGGGGTCGAGGCGCACAAAAGGCTCAAACACACGGCTACGCTCATCCGGGGCAATCCCCGGACCGTCATCTTCGACAATCAGGCTTGCCTGCGAGCCTTCAAGCTGTAATGTCACTTTGACCGTTTTCTGGCAGTAGCGCAGGGCATTATTGATGAGGTTATCCAGCACGCGTTCCATCAGGCGCATATCCAGCGAACCATAGTCGCCGGGCTGATTATGGAGTTCTAGCTGGTGGTCGGGATTGACGTTGCGGGCATCCAGCATATAACCGTCCAGCCATGCGTTGAGATCGGGCGTGGTCAGTTTCAGTTCTGTCTGCGGACGGTCAAGGCGTGCGTAGGTGAGCAGCTCCTGAATGAGTCCTTCGAGTTGCCCGATATCGCGGTTCAGCGCGCTACGTTCGCTATCGCTCAGGTTGTCGCTCATCTCCAGGCGATAACGCAGCCTGACCAGCGGTGTGCGCAGTTCGTGGGCCACGCCATCAATCAACATTTTCTTACTGGCGATCAGGGCGTTGATGTTATCCGCCATCTGGTTAAAGGCAATCCCCAGCCGTTCAAAGCTGGAGGTGCTGTCAAAATGAATGCGCTCTTCCAGATGACCTTCGCCAAAGCGCTGGGCGGCGGATTCCAGCCGCAGCATCTCCTGCCAGTGGGGACGCATCCAGATAAACACCGGGAAGGCCAGTGAGATAGCAATAAAGGCCATCAGCGCCATATCGAGCAGACGCATTTCATGCAGATAAAAGAGGTAGGGGACAGGGCCGACAGCCAGGACATAGTGGCTACGTGGAATACGCTGGATAAAGGTGTATTGCGAATCCAGCGCGACAATATCGCCTTCCTGTAGCCGCTGTTGCGCGGGGGCTTCCAGCGAGAACTTGCTCATCGGTTCCACGCGCATGTTAAAGGACAGATTGAGGTCCAGCTCTTTGAGCGTTTTGTTCCACTGGTGCGGTGGGATTTCACGTAGTTCGCTGCGCATCAGGTACAGCGAACTTTTCATCAAATCGTCCAGCGACTGTCGCCCTGCGCGCTCGGCGGTGAATTTGTAAACCAGCCCGACCAGCATGGTCATCACCAGAAAGCAGACAAACAGCAACAGATAAAACTGGACGAAAAGTTTTTTCATGGCGACACCCGCGAAGAGGACCGGACTCAGTTATCCCAGGCGTGTGGGGCGAAAAGATAGCCTTTGTTGCGCACGGTTTTAATACGGAAAGGCTCGGTGGCGTTATCGAGCAATTTTTTGCGCAGGCGCGAAATGGCCACATCAACACTGCGATCCATTCCGTCATAGGTCACACCGCGCAGGTTTTTCAGTAACGCATCGCGGTCCATAATTTGCCCTGCGTGGGTGGCCAGTTCCCACAGCAGATCGAAATCGGCGGTTGAGAGAACAACCTGCTCGCCAGCCAGCAGCACCTGCCTGTTGACCGGATCGATGGTCAGCGTGCCAAATTGCAGCGTCTTATGCTGCTTTAGCGATGACGGCGCGGATTCTTGCTGTGTGGCACCGGCCTGCTGGCGTAAATGCAGCCGCAGACGCGCCAGTAAAACCGCAGGTGGGGTGGTTTTAAGAATGTAGTCGTTCGCGCCCATCTCCAGCGACAGAATATGGTTCATATCACTATCAAGAGAGGTGAGAAGGACGATAGGGCCGGTCCACTGCTGGCGTAAATCGCGGCACAGTGTCATCCCATCTTTGCCGGGGAGCATGATATCCAGAAGAATCAGATCTGGTTTTTCACGGGCGATGACCTCTTCTGCTCGGTCACCACGCGGTTCAACTATCACATCCATATCGTGTTTGCCCAGATATGCCGCAATAAGTGCGCCCACTTCCGGGTCGTCTTCCACAAAAACGATTTTATTCATATATCATCGTGATGAGTCAAAAAGATGAACATACACTGCCTTTATTGATCCTGCCATTAATCTTTTCTAAACAAGCTCCCCATCCGCTATGCTGTAGGCCTTTGTTGGCATTATGAGAAAGGGAACGTGATGGCGCTGGTGATAAAAGCGGCAATTGGCGCGCTGGTGGTGTTATTAATTGGTTTGCTGTCAAAAACGAAAAATTACTATATCGCCGGGCTAATACCGTTATTTCCGACCTTTGCTTTAATCGCTCATTATATCGTGGCGACCGAGCGGGGCGTGGACGCGCTACGCACCACCATCGTTTTTGGTATGTGGTCCATTATTCCTTATTTCCTTTACCTGCTGTCGCTGTGGTACTTCACCGGATTTATGCGGGTGGGATACGCGCTGGGCGCTGCGGTACTTTGCTGGTGCCTCAGCGCCTGGCTGCTCATTTTTATCTGGAGCCGCCTCCACTAGCGCAGCGGGCGGCCGCCATCGACGCCAAACGTCCGTCCCGTGACGTAGCAACTGGTCAGCAGATAGTCGACCAGATCGATTATCTCTTTTTCGCCCGGGGCGATTTTCATCAGCGATTTATTGAGTGCCTGCTGACGGTATTCCGCGTCATCATCGTCATTAAACAGGATCAGCGCCGGGGCAATGGCGTTGACTTTCACTTCTGGAGCCAGCTTTTTGGCAAAAGAGCGGGTCATATTATCCAGCGCTGCTTTACTGGCGGCATAGGCGATATGTTTGTCGCTTCCGCACTCAACAACATAATCGGTAAAGTGAATAATATCGCCAGCGGCATGCCCGAATCCGCGCAATAATCTTTCCAGCGCATGGTTAAGTAAGTAGGGGGCATGAACGTGGATCTGCAGCATCCGTGAAAGCACATCGGGCAGCGCAACGCCGGGTTTTTCACCCGCCCAGTCGCCCGCATTGTGAATAATTGCCCGCAGCCCCTCGGTTTTCTCCTTCACGATATCGGCAAAGGCCAGCACCCCTTCATCGCTGCTGAAGTCTGCCTGAATGCACAACGCGCCCGCGGCGGTTAACTGTTCAATCGCCGGATAGAGCGTCCGGTAACTGACGATAATCGGCTGCTGTTGGCTGAGAAAATGGTGGGCGAGGGCGAGACCGATGCGACGGCCTCCTCCGGTAATCAATATCGGGCGTGTCTTCGAGTTTCCCATCGAATGCGTTCTCCTTCTCAACGGGGCGCATGCGCTGCTTACCCCACCAACTTCCACGTGGCGGGAACGGCGGCGATCAGTAACAGACCAATCAGCACTCTTTCCCGGCGTTTAAGCAGACTGGCTATGTCATGCGTGCGGCGTGCGTAGATAAAGACCAGCAGCCCCGGCGCATAGAGCACAACCGACAACAGCAAATGCATCGGACCGGATGCATACAGTAACCATAAGCCATAGAGGCTGGCGCCGATAGCGACGACGCGGTGCAACGGACGACGAGAGATCTTCAGTAAAAATGCCCCGACAAGGAAATAAGGAACCAGAATCATCTCTGACGCAATGGTCAACAGCGTATTGTAATCGGAACCTGTGAGCCAGATCAGCACCAGCGAGACCTGTACACTGATATTGGTTAACCACAGCGACGCCGCGGGCGCATTATTCTTGTTCTGTCGGGCAAAAATACGTGGAAACGCCTGATGGGTGGCAGCCAGTAGCGGCACTTCCGCTGCCGTGATCGTCCAGCTCAGGTAAGCGCCACAAACCGAGACAATCAGCCCGGCAGCAATGACCACATCGCCCCAGGAGCCCATCAGCCTGACCATCAGGCCTGCCATTGACGGATTACGCATCGCCGCCAGTTCCGGGCGCGGCACCACTCCCAGCGACAGCAGTGTAACCAACAAATAGACGCCGAGGGCAGCCAGCACTGCCAGCAGGGTGGCGCGTCCCACATCGTGTTTGTTGCGCGCGCGGGCGGAGACGACCACAGCGCCTTCAACCCCGATAAACACCCACAGGGTAATGAGCATGGTGTTTTTCACCTGCTCCCATACCGGTACACCCAGGGCGATACCGGAGAAATCCAGGCTAAAGGTATCGTAATGGAAGGCCATGGCCGCCAGCACAATAAACAGGCCAAGCGGCACCAGTTTGGCGAGCGTCGCCGCGAGATTAATACTCGCCGCCGTCTGCACGCCGCGCAGCACTAATGCATGAACAAACCACAGCAGCAGGGATGCACCCACCATCGCTTGCCAGGTGTTACCGTCGCCAAAAAAGCGCAGTTCTGGCGTATCGGTAAAGAAACTCAGCGCAGAGAAGACAATCACTAAGTAGGAGACGTTGGCGATAACGGCGCACAGCCAGTACCCCCAGGCAGAACAAAAACCGATAAGTTCGCCAAAACCTTCCCGGGCATAGGTAAAAATACCGCCGTCCAGGTCCGGACGAAGACGCGTCAGGATAAGCATGGCGAAGGCGAGCAGTAATATCCCCGCGCCGGTAATCGCCCAGCCAATCAATAAAGCCGCGGGGCTGGCGATTTCCGCCATATTTTGCGGCAGGCTGAAAACGCCCGCACCGAGCATTGAGCTTAATACCAGCGCAGTTAAAGCGCTCAGGCCAAGTTTCTTTTCCATGGGTATCCTGTTATGAACGGGCTCAATCCAGAATAATTATTTTGCTTATGCGCATAAAAATGGTGGATATCACTGAGGCGCGGGATTTTACGGAGAGTCGTAATGGCATGCAATGCGTGACGGCTTAATTTCGCGAAAAAAATAGAAAAGGCGACCCAGGGCCGCCTTTAAAATGAAGGGTTATTTATTTGTACAAATCGGCACTGATGGTGATGTTGCTACCATTTTCCTGCCACTGGCGGGTGATGTGGTAGTACTTGGCACCTTTCGCCGCGGCACGTTTCGCAACCTGATAAGAGATCTCGGTCATGTTGCCATAGTTACCGGTGAACTTGATGCTGTCGAACGGAACCATCTGCGCAGCCGTGATTTTATTCACTTCTTCGATTTTTGTTCCGTCAGGTAATGTGACAGTGTAACGGTTTGCGGTGGAGGATTGTGTTTCAAAGAAACGACCCACGTCAGCGCTCGGCGCAGCGGTAGTTGCAACGCCCGGGATTTCTACTTTCTTGGCTTCTTCACCGCCTTTTGCTAATGCCGCACGGCCTGCTTCGGAATCACGTGGAATGGCATCCGGGCTCTGCAGTACGCGTTTTTTGGCATCAGCTTTATAGATATATGCCGTAATCCGCTGGTTGCCACCTTCGTTGGCATCAACCTGACGCACGATATAGAAAGAGGCAGCCCCTTTCGCTTTCGCGGCTTTGGTGATGGCATCGTTTACTTCCGGCTGTGAGCGATAGAAACCCTGTACCGTAACGGTATCGAACGGTTCCAGCTCAATAGCATCGGTCTTCGGCAACTCAGTAACGCCATTGATGACGCGCAGTTTTGGCGCATCGGCTTTCGGCGCATCGGCTTTATACAGGTCCGTGGTGACACGCTGGTTGCCGCTCTCACCATAATCGGAGGTGTCTACAACATAAAACGAGGCCGCGCCTTCTTTATCAGCACGGCTTGAAGCGGCTTTAACGGCATCGCCAATAGAGTTAAAGCGACCGGTGATAACAACGCGATCGTAGGGCTTCAATGCTGACGCTTGCTCCGGCGTTAACTCTGTCGCTGCGTTGACTGACAGGGTCGTAACGGACAAAAGTGCTGACGCCAGGAGGGTGTACTTAAGCTTCATAAAAATGATCCTTCGCCTTGCGCAAACCAGATACTGGTGTTGTTGTTGACTTAAAAACGTCGCTGATTATTGCATTTAATCAACACGACTGTCTGCGTCATTTTTCACTGAGTGTGCTACACGCCAGACGTTTTACGATAACGTTTAGTGATATGTTGAAAAAACAGGCTGTTGACCTGCAAAAGTCATAAAGCATATGAGTTTTTTAAGTTAATACATTGTTAAAAGAGCAATGTGTAGTGGAGATTAATCGTGTTTTGCCGCTTCGCCTGAGCGGAATATCGGCTTGTTTAAATGAATTAAAGGGAAATAACCCTGTCAGCCCCGCTACCCGCCCGGTTTTCACAGATAAAAACAGAATTTCTGTTTTCTGGCGGTAGATCACAGGCGTTATTTTCAGTAGGTTATAGAAAGTTTGTTACTGTTTTATTTTCCGGGATGCAGTCTGTTTATTTATCTCTGGCAGGCAATATCATGCCCGGGCATCACTGACAAACCATCATCTAAAATCGATGGAAGGGAAAACTATGCGTATTGGTGTACCAAAAGAACGGTTGGCCAATGAAACCCGCGTTGCGGCGACGCCGAAAACGGTAGAGCAATTGCTTAAATTGGGTTTCACCGTCGCGATTGAAAGCGGCGCGGGCAAACTGGCAAGCTTCGATGACAACGCGTTTACCCAGGCTGGCGCAACCGTGGTGGACGAAAATAACGTCTGGCACTCTGACGTTATCCTCAAGGTGAATGCACCGACGGATGACGAAATCGCCTTGCTTAATCCGGGCACGACATTAGTCAGCTTTATCTGGCCTGCGCAGAATGCGCCGCTGATGGAGAAACTGGCTGCCCGTAATATTACCGTCATGGCGATGGACTCTGTGCCGCGTATTTCCCGTGCCCAGGCGCTGGATGCATTGAGCTCAATGGCCAACATTGCTGGCTACCGCGCCATTGTGGAAGCAGCCCACGAATTTGGCCGTTTCTTTACCGGGCAGATCACCGCCGCAGGTAAAGTCCCGCCGGCGAAAGTGATGGTCATTGGCGCAGGCGTTGCCGGCCTGGCGGCTATTGGTGCCGCCAACAGCCTCGGGGCAATTGTCCGCGCGTTTGATACCCGTCCGGAAGTGAAGGAACAGGTCCAGAGTATGGGCGCTGAGTTCCTTGAGCTGGATTTCAAAGAAGAGGCCGGTAGCGGCGACGGCTACGCGAAAGTGATGTCCGAAGCGTTTATCAAAGCGGAAATGGAACTCTTTGCCGCCCAGGCGAAAGACGTTGATATCATCGTCACCACCGCATTGATTCCGGGTAAACCGGCACCGAAACTGATCACCCGCGAGATGGTGGATTCCATGAAATCCGGCAGCGTGGTGGTTGACCTGGCGGCGCAAAACGGCGGTAACTGCGAATACACCGTGGCGAACGAAGTCGTCACTACGCCAAACGGCGTGAAAATCATCGGTTATACCGACCTGCCAGGCCGTCTGGCCGCGCAGTCTTCCCAACTTTACGGCACCAACCTGGTCAACCTGCTGAAATTGCTGTGCAAAGAAAAGGACGGCAATGTGACAGTCGATTTCGAGGATGTGGTCGTGCGCGGCGTGACCGTCATTCGCGAGGGCGAAGTAACCTGGCCGGCTCCGCCGATTCAGGTTTCCGCGCAACCGCAGGCTGCGGCGAAAGCGGCACCTGCCACCGCGAAAGAAGAGGCTAAGCCCACATCGCCATGGCTGAAATACGGCATCATGGCGCTGGTGATTATTCTCTTCGGCTGGCTGGCCGACGTTGCACCTAAAGAGTTTCTTGGTCACTTCACCGTCTTCGCGCTGGCCTGCGTGGTCGGTTACTACGTGGTGTGGAACGTCTCCCACGCCTTGCATACTCCGTTGATGTCGGTTACCAACGCAATCTCCGGCATTATCGTTGTTGGCGCACTCTTACAAATCGGCCATGGTGGTTGGGTCAGCTTCTTAAGCTTTATCGCTGTACTGATTGCCAGCATTAATATTTTTGGTGGTTTCACCGTCACTCAGCGCATGCTGAAAATGTTCCGGAAGAACTAAGGGGTAGCACATGTCTGGAGGATTAGTTACAGCTGCATACATTGTTGCCGCGATCCTGTTTATTTTCAGTCTGGCGGGGCTATCGAAACATGAAACGTCCCAACAGGGTAACCGTTTCGGCGTTGCCGGGATGGCGATTGCGCTGATTGCCACGATTTTCGGGCCTGACACTGGCAACGTAGCGTGGATTATCGTTGCGATGATCATCGGTGGTGCTATCGGTATTCGCCTGGCGCGCAAAGTTGAAATGACCGAGATGCCTGAGCTGGTTGCTGTACTGCACAGCTTTGTGGGTCTGGCCGCGGTGCTGGTTGGCTTTAACAGCTACCTTTACCACGAACCGGGCATGGAACCGATCCTGGTCAATATTCACCTGACCGAAGTGTTCCTCGGCATCTTTATCGGCGCCGTCACCTTCACCGGTTCTATCGTGGCGTTCGGCAAGCTGTGCGGCAAGATCTCCTCAAAACCGTTGATGCTGCCAAACCGTCACAAATTGAACCTTGCGGCGCTGGTGGTTTCTTTTGTCCTGCTGGTGATTTTTGTTCGTACTGAAAGCGTGGGCCTGCAGGCGCTGGCGCTGCTGGTGATGACGGCGATTGCGTTGGTGTTTGGCTGGCATCTGGTGGCCTCTATCGGCGGTGCTGACATGCCGGTTGTGGTCTCGATGCTGAACTCCTATTCCGGTTGGGCGGCAGCGGCGGCGGGCTTTATGCTGAGCAACGACCTGCTGATCGTCACCGGTGCGCTGGTGGGTTCTTCCGGTGCGATCCTCTCTTACATCATGTGTAAGGCGATGAACCGCTCCTTTATCAGCGTTATCGCTGGCGGCTTCGGTACTGACGGTTCCTCTACAGGGTCCGATGAAGAAGTGGGCGAGCACCGTGAGATCAACGCCGAAGAGACGGCTGAGATGCTGAAAAACTCACACTCTGTCATCATCACCCCAGGCTACGGCATGGCGGTCGCACAGGCGCAGTATCCGGTTGCGGAAATTACCGAGAAACTGCGTGCGCGCGGCGTGAAAGTGCGCTTCGGAATTCACCCGGTTGCGGGGCGTTTGCCGGGCCACATGAACGTCCTGCTGGCGGAAGCGAAAGTACCGTATGACATCGTGCTGGAAATGGACGAAATCAACGATGACTTCGCCGATACCGACACCGTACTGGTTATTGGTGCGAATGACACCGTTAACCCAGCGGCGCAGGACGATCCGAAGAGTCCTATCGCAGGTATGCCTGTTCTGGAAGTGTGGAAAGCGCAAAACGTTATCGTGTTCAAACGCTCTATGAATACCGGCTATGCTGGCGTACAGAACCCGCTGTTCTTTAAAGAGAATACCCAGATGCTGTTTGGCGATGCCAAAGCCAGCGTCGATGCGATTCTGAAAGCGCTGTAATTCTCTGCGCGTATCTCAACCGCTCTTCGGAGCGGTTTTTTTTTGTCTGCGTCTATACTTTTTCTCTTCACGGCTTTGATGAGGGAAAGAATGGAATTTTTATCACGTTTCGATTTGATATCTTTAATGATGACGCCATCGTTCTGGATTGCTGTCTTCACGGTCGTCATCATTACGATATTGGCCTACTGGTTGCTTAACCGTTTACTGCGTATCGTTGGTAAAGGCGTGCAGAGCTGGGGCGATAAGCATCAAAGCACGCAGAAAATGCGTCTGGTGCTGAATGATATGTTAGTCAGAACCAGCAAGGTGCTGCTCTTTATCGTCGCGTTTCTTTTTAGCCTGCGTTTTGTTGAGCTCCCCACAAATCTCTCCGCAACAATCAGTCATGCCTGGTTTTTGGTGCTCGCCATTCAAATGGCGCTCTGGTTTGATCAGGGGATTATCTCCTGGCTGCATCAGTTGCGTTATGAACCCGGTATGCATAAAAACCCGGTGACGCTGGTCATCACCGGACTGCTGCTACGGATGCTGGTATGGACCGTGATGCTGCTGTCAATTCTGGCGAATGTCGGGGTGAATATTACCGCGCTGGTGGCAAGCCTCGGCGTCGGCGGTATTGCCATCGCCCTGGCGGTACAGACCATCCTCAGCGATGTTTTTGCCTCGCTGTCGATTGGTTTTGATAAGCCTTTTGAAATTGGTGATTTCGTGGTGTTTAACGATGTCGCCGGGACGGTTGAGCATATTGGCCTCAAAACCACGCGCATACGTAGTTTGAGTGGAGAGCAGATTGTCTGTGGTAACGCCATTCTTCTGCAGCAGACGCTGCATAACTATAAACGTATGCAAACCCGACGTATCGTTTTTACTTTCGGTGTCGCCTTGTCAACCCCGCCGGATAAACTCCGTCAGATTGGCGAGATGATAAAAACCATTATTAATGACGTCGGCGAAACCAAATTCGACCGCGCTCATTTTCTCGGTTTCGGCACCGATCGACTCAACTTTGAAGTTGTCCATATCGTCAATACCGCGGATTACAACAAATATATGGATATCCAGCAGGAGATTAATATCCGCATTATGGAGCAACTGGCGGCGAACGACGTGCAACTGGCGCTGCCGACTACAGTGGTTAAAGGACCCTGACCCGCTGGCGTGCCGGATGCCGACAGCCAGCAAGAGACGATGACGGGAACGCGCAGTTAAAACAGGCGTATCCGAAACATCTTACTGACATATGCGCGCCGCCTGACGGTGAACCACCCGGGCGCGCACTATGTCGTAGATCCAGTTAAACGCCATGGTGTAGGGAAGGAAGAAGAGGAAAAAGCCGATCTCCAGTAAGAACGCTTCTACCAGGCCGATGCCAAGCGTCAGCGAGGCTATGGTCACGCCAATCACGATAAACCCCCCTTCAAACCCCAGCGCATGGCAGGCGCGGACCTTCGCGGTACGCGCCAGTCGATGAACCGGCCAAAGCCTGTCAAACAGCGCGTTGTAAATCACGTTCCAGATCATCGCCGCAGTAGCCAGCAATAATGTCAATCCGCCCATCTCCAGCACCGGGCGCTGCATTATCCAGGCGCTGGCCGGGGCGCAAATGGCGGTGGCGATCACTTCGAAGCTCACTGCGTGAAAGATACGCTCGGCCAGAGTGCGGCGCTGTACGGCAGGTTGTTGCATGATTTTGGGTCCTCTTTGTCGTTTGACGGGTTTAGCTGAGAGGATTTTTATCGTTTTATGAGATAAATTAAAGATAGATACCATCGTTAAAATAGATACATCATGCGCTACTCTCCTGAAGCTCTGACTGCCTTTGTTGAAACCGTTGCCTCTGGCTCCTTCTCTGCTGCTGCGCGGAAACTGCGTAAAAGCCAGTCCACCATCAGTACCGCCATCGCTAATCTGGAAGCAGACTTGGGCGTGGCGCTCTTTGATCGCTCAGCGCGTCATCCGGTGCTGACACCGGAAGGTGTAAGGGCGCTCAGCTACGTGCAGGCCATTCTCGCCGCCAGCGATAAACTGGATGAGCTGGCGGTCTGGCTGGCGGGGGAAACGGAAACGCGGCTGACGTTCATCCTTTCCGATACGTTGAACCCGGATACGCTGGCAGATCTGTTGGGAGAGTTCGACAAGCGCTATCCCCATACCGAATTTGAGTGTCTGATTGGCGAAAACGAGGATGTCATCGATCTCCTGCAAAAAGGGCGGGCACAATTAGGCTTAACGGAAGCCCGCAATGCCTATCCGACGGACATCAGCGCGATGCGCCTGCCAATGCAGAGTCAGATGGATATCTACGTGGCGCACGGGCATCCGCTGGCGCAGCAGGGGAGTGTCTCTGAGGCGCAATTACGTACCTGGCGTGAGCTGCGGCTTAATACCTATCTGGAAAACCGTAATACGCCCGCGCGCGGCCCGGTATGGTCTGCGCCGAGCTATCTGCTGTTGCTCAGTATGGCGGAACAGGGATTTGGCTGGTGCGCATTACCCTGTGCGCTGGTGGATGAGTTTTCCGGGGCAAAAAAATTGACGCGTGTCGATGTACCAGGCTGGCCGCAAAGCATCCCTGTCGACATGTTGTGGAATAAAAAACAGCCGCCCGGTGTTGCCGGAAGCTGGCTGCGGCACTATTTGCAGCACTGGCGAGGTCAGCAATAAAAAGAAAACGCCCGCGAGTGGCGGGCGTTTTGCTACGTATTAGGGTTAATCGTCTTCTTCGTCATCCAGTTCAATCGGGCTCTGGTAGTCGTCCGGTTTGATGACCAGCAAGTCGCAGCGCAGGTGGTCAATCACCTGTTCAGCGGTATTTCCGAGGAACGCGGCGGAGATCCCGGTGCGCCCGACGGTGCCCAGTACGACGATCCCCGCCTGTAAATGTTCCGCCAGATCCGGAATGACCTCTTCCGGCAGGCCTTTATTCACATGGGTCACTTTTTCATCAATACCGAATTTCTGCCGTAGGGCTTTCATGGCAATGAGATGTTGGCCGCGAATCGCGTCGTTATAGACGCTCGGGTCAAATTCCGGCAGTTCAATGGCAATGTTAATTGGGGTTACCGGATACGCGCCAACCAGATGAACTTCGGTGTGGTTGACCTGTTCTGCCAGTTGCAGCGTCTCTTTCACCAGCTTTTCGTTCAGCGCGTTGTGATAGAGCTCTTCGCTGGCAAGATTGACCGCCACCAGCGCTTTCCCGCCTTCCGGCCAGGGCTGATCTTTGACCATCCAGACCGGGCAAGGGCATTTACGCAGCAGATGCCAGTCGGTGGGGGTGAAGATAACGGATTCCAGTTTGTCATGCTGGTGGGCCATTTTCAGCAGCAAGTCGTGGCCGCCGGACATCACTTCCTGAATGATGGCTTCGAAGGGACGGTTATGCCACACCACTTTAATATCAATAGGGACGCCAGCGTCTATATAGTACTTTGCCTGTTCACGAATCCAGGCCGTACGCTGGCTGATCACGCCTTGTCTCATGGCTGTGCGTTCGTCAGGGGACAGAAGGGTGGTCATCTCGTAAGAGAAATCATAGATCGGCAGGAAAGCTTTAATCCGGCCGCCAATCCGTTGATGTAAATACACGGCGCGTCGTAATGCGGGCTGATCGTCCTGGTTAGGATCGATGGCGACCAGCATATTTTGATACTTAGCCATACAGGGTCTCCTTACATCTGTCACCACAGTCTGTAAATACAAGATAACCTATAAGTACTGAATGAAACAGGGAAAACCTTTTGCCAGATCAATAAAACAGAAAAATTTAAGCGTCCGGCAAAAGGTCAAAAGGAGGGGGATAAAATCAGGCGACGTTACGCGAATGTCCGGCAAGCTGAGCCAGGATATCGCTGTTCTCGATGGTGATATATTTGCCTTTCACCGCCAGCATACCGCTCTTCTGGAAACGACCCAACAGACGGCTGATGGTTTCTACGGTCAGGCCTAAATAGTTACCGATATCGCCACGTGTCATGGTCAGGCGGAACTCACGCGGAGAGAAACCACGCTGAGCGAAACGACGGGACAGATTATAGATAAACGCGGCCAGGCGCTCCTCGGCGTTCTTTTTCGACAGCAACAGGATCATATCCTGATCGCCTTTGATTTCACCGCTCATCAGGCGCATCATCTGCTGACGCAGGTTCGGCATTTTGCCTGACAGGTCATCCAGCGTTTCGAACGGGATTTCACAAACCATTGACGTTTCCAGCGCCTGAGCAAAGCTCGGGTGGTGGCCGGTGCCGATGGCGTCAAAGCCGACCAGATCGCCCGCCAGATGGAAACCGGTGATTTGCTCGTCACCCTGTTCAGTAATGGTGTAGCTCTTGATCGTGCCGGAACGAATAGCGTAAAGCGATTTCAGTTCATCCCCAGCTTTGAACAAAGTTTGACCTTTCTGGATGGGCTTTTTGCGCTCAATGATGTTGTCGAGCTGATCGAGCTCGTGTTCATTGAGTGTGAAGGGGATGCAGAGCTGGCTAATACTGCAATCCTGGCAATGGATTGCACAACCGCCAGACTGAATGCGTCGTATAATTCGCTTTTCCGGGATCATAGGTCTGCTCAAGCCGTAATTGATTTTAGTCAATTTTATCATCTTTTTCTTGAACACGTAAGCCTGGCGAAACGTCAATTCAGTAGAATTAAAACAGGTGTGAAAAACGATGAAACAGGGGAGTAGACCATCTCATTGATATTCCATCGTTTCAGTAAGGCTTTTACCACAGAATGCCGCGAAAAAGAGCACAAAGAGCCTCTTTTTTTCACAATAGCAAGTAGCCTTCGTGCCGCAACAACCACTCTTTACGTTGCACGCCACCTGCATAGCCGGTCATGGTGCCGTTGCGGCCAATCACCCGATGGCAGGGAACCACAATACTGACCGGATTTGAACCGTTCGCGGCACCAACCGCCCGCGCGGCACCAATTCGTCCGAGCCTCTCCGCTAACTGACCATAATGCATCACGTGGCCACACGGGATCTCACGTAACGCTTTCCAGACTTCACGTTGAAAGGGGGTACCCGCCGTGGCGGTTGGCAGAGTATCTATCACCGCCAGATCGCCCTCGAAATAGTCCAGAAGCTTGCGGCTTAATCCACCGGGATTCGTGGCAGGAATGCGCGTATAACCTTCCTTGCGATAATGAATATCCAGCAGTTCATTCATGCGTTCACTATGTTCTTCCCACTCAACCGCGCGCAAATGAAATGTTTCGTCGCACAGTACCCACAGTGGACCCAGCGGAGTGGCAATTTTATCCTCAAGTAGCGTAAGCATCGGCAATCCTTTCTCAAATATCGCAATAGCACAGGGGGAGTGGCGCAATCTAGCACGATCAAGAAAGTGACTCTATACCCCATTAGAGGCGCAATAAATCAAAGAGAATCGAGAAAGATTATTAATTATTCATGAGGTGAATAGTTTTCGCTATAGGAAATGTTGGGTCACTGAATAGATGATATATTCTTTATTGTTGCGGAAATAAAAAAATAGAGCCTGCCGACATCCGTCAGGCTCTACAGTACACACAGCAACGCGTCCGTTCGGTAATTATTTTAAACTTCATCCTTGCGCGGTAAATATAGTTATAGTTCCCATGCCAGATAATTCCAGTATGAAATGGTGATTAGTTTCACGATAATTTAACTGAAATTTTTGAGGTTAATGGCAGTAAACTTGTAGTTAAGTGGAGTTAAATAGCACGCGAAATTAATTTCCGATAATTGCTTCAAATACCTCACTAATTGTCAGCCATTAAATGAATATCAGGCATTGTGGCGGGCTGCAGCGCCCGCTATAGTAAGTCCCTCAGATGTAGCGGGAGGACTAAACCATGAACCCTGATGACAAATCACTGTTTCTTGACGCCATGGAGGATGTCCAGCCACTTAAGCGCTGTGCCGATGTTCACTGGCATCCGGCCCGAAACACGCGTGCACCACAGCATATCGATACATTGCAACTTGATAACTTCCTGACCACCGGGTTCCTTGATGTCTTACCCCTTGATACACCACTGGAATTCCGCCGCGAGGGGTTGCAAACCGGGGTGATTGATAAGCTTCGTACCGGCAAGTACTCCCAGCAGGCCAGCCTCAGCCTGTTACGCCAGCCCGTGGAGCAGTGTCGACAACTGCTATTTCGCTTTGTGCATCAGGCGCGGCAAGACGGATTGCGTAATCTCCTGATAATTCATGGGAAAGGGCGCGACGATAACGCCCATGCCAATATTATTCGCAGCTATCTTGCCCGCTGGTTAACCGAATTTGACGATGTTCAGGCATTTTGCGTCGCACAACCGCGTCATGGCGGCAACGGCGCATGCTATGTGTCATTACGCAAATCGGCAGAGGCGAAGCAGGAAAACTGGGAGCGCCACGCCAAGCGTAGCCGCTAACTGGCGGCTACTGTGCCAGCGGGATATCCTCAATTCGGGTGGTCCAGGCTGGCGAGAGCAGGTGTCGTTTCATTGACCAGGCCGGGGTCACGCCCTGGCCGGCAAACCACATTTTATTACCTTTCTTGTTCATGAGATCCATTACGCCCATCAGTGTCTGGCTATTTGGCCGGGGGGCATACTCATCGAATAAATTAAGTTGTGCAACGCCTTGACTAAAGAAGTCTCCTAATATAACACCCGCTTTTTGATATCGCGGACCTTGCTTCCAGATAATATCCAGGCTACGCGTTGCTGCGGCAATAATATCTCTGGTGTCCTGGGTGGGGGTGAGTAGCGTAATTCCTGCGCTATTGCTGTAATAAGGTTCATCAGGATCGTGTGGACTACTTTTTATAAACGCGCCGATATATCGGCAATATTGATGCTGAGCACGTAATTTTTCTGCTGCTCTGGCCGCCCAGGTACTGATACCTTCACGGACTGAGGAATAATCGCTAATTCGCTGACCAAAAGATCGCGAACTAATAATTTCATGCTTTGCCGGAGAGAATTCCTGAAAACCGAGACAGGGTTCGCCACGCAGTTCGCGAACGGTTCTTTCGAGTACCACGCTGAAGTTTTTGCGGATAAACCATAAATCGCATTTCGCCAGATCCAGCACGGTGGTGATATTCATGGTGTTCAGCTTTTTCGTTAGCCGTCGACCAATGCCCCAGACCTCGTCTACGGGGATGGCTGCCATCAACCGGTGTTGCCTGGCGGGCGTTGAGATATCCACCACGCCACCGCTCTGCGCTGGCCACCTTTTAGCTGCGTAATTTGCCAGTTTTGCCAGCGTTTTTGTCGGTGCGATGCCCACCCCGACGGTCAGCATGGTGCGTTGATAAACGGTATCGCGAATATATTTACCGAAGCGTTTGAGGTTGGGAATACCGGAAAGATCCACAAACGCTTCATCAATACTGTACTGATCTACCCGCGGGCAAATTTCCTCCAGCGTCGTCATTACCCGCTGGCTCATATCGCCATATAAGGCGTAGTTGCTGCTGAATACCGCCACGCCATGCCGCTGCAACAGATCTTTTTGTTTGAAATAAGGCTCCGCCATACCAATGCCCAGAGCTTTAGCTTCGGCTGAGCGGGACACAATACAGCCATCGTTATTTGAGAGCACCACCACCGGTTTACCGCTCAGATCGGGCCGCCAGACGGTTTCACAACTGGTGTAGAACGAGTTCACGTCAACAAGGGCGAACATGATGATCTGGCCTCTTTTATAAATACTGTTTTTATATACAGTACTTCTGGCATTTGAAATGATCAAGTGGCTTATTCGCCTGGGTAGGAAGAGCAGAAAATAAAGCGATCATCGGCACTGGGTCTATCAGCCCCACGCGCTATGTGATCCGCTTACCGGCGTAACGAGGCGGGTACGGTATACGAAGCCCATGCGCCCGCGCTCAACGGGCAGTTACAACATCTTCATGACGATGCGTTACAGCAGATCGCCTCTCTTGAGGGAGCATGACAAGAGACGACGCTGTCAGTGTGAAATTGTAGGTAAGGGCAGGGGGAACCAGACGCATGAGCCCCCTTGTCAACCCCGAAAATTAACAGGTCTGGCGTGCGCCACCATAAAGTTAATGCCTGTTGTGTCGATATATATTGAGCAACTTTGCCTCTTCCCTGGACCATAATATGCTCAAAAATATACGCGTCATCACCGGCATCATCATTGCCTTGTCGGTATTTTGTCTGCTTCAGCTAGTTACCGGCGGGCTTTTCTACTCTGCTGTCAATAATGACAGAGTGAACTTTCAGAACACGGGCATCCTTAGCGCACAGCAGGAAAATCTTGGCGATAGCGTCAATACGCTTATTAAAACACGCGTCACCGTTACCCGTGTTGCGATCCGCTTTTTAAAAAATCAACGCGATCCGGCATCGCTTGCCAGTATCGATAAGCTACTCACTACGGCTACTGAATCCCTCAATAAAGCCGAGGGGTACTTTAATAACTATAAAAATACACCGCGTGTCGCAGGGCAGGATGCCGGGTTAGCGAATGAAGTTTCGCAAAACATCACCAAAATGCACGACGTACTGCAGCAGTCCATCACCTTCCTGAAGGCAAACAACTACGAAGCTTATGGCAACCTGGATGCCCAACAGGCGCAGGATGATATGGACGCCAGCTATGCGAAATGGCGCACAGAAAACAACACCTTCCTGCAGGCCGCCGCACAGGAAAACCAGAGCAGCTTCACCAGCATGCAATGGACCCTGGGCGTAATTCTGCTGGTGGTGATCGCGGTCATGACGGTGATCTGGCTGGGGCTGCAACATCTGCTGCTCAAACCACTGCACAGCGTGATGGGGCATATTCGCGCTATCGCCGACGGCGACCTGACACAGCCGATCTCCGCCGAAGGCCGCAATGAGATGAGCCAACTGGCCGGTGGCCTGCACGAGATGCAATCCTCGCTGGTCAAAACCGTGAGCGCGGTGCGTAACAGCTCCGATTCGATTTATACCGGTGCGAGTGAAATCTCTACCGGCAACAATGATCTCTCTTCCCGCACCGAACAGCAGGCCTCGTCACTCGAAGAGACCGCCGCCAGTATGGAGCAGTTGACCGCAACGGTGAAACAGAACACCGATAACGCCCGTCAGGCTTCTAACCTGGCGAAAAATGCCTCCGACACCGCAGCACGCGGTGGCCGTGTGGTAAGCGATGTGGTACGCACCATGAGCGAGATCTCCAGCAGTTCGCAGCAAATAGCCCAGATAACCAGCGTGATCGACGCCATTGCCTTCCAGACCAATATCCTCGCCCTGAACGCCGCCGTTGAAGCCGCGCGAGCGGGTGAGCAGGGGCGTGGGTTTGCCGTGGTTGCCGGGGAAGTTCGCACACTGGCCAGCCGCAGTGCGCAGGCGGCAAAAGAGATCAAAACGCTGATTGAAAACTCCGTTAACCGCGTCAATTCCGGCACCTCGCTGGTGGCCGAAGCGGGTAATACCATGCAAGAGATCGTTAATGCCGTAACGCGCGTAACCGATATTATGGGCGAAATCGCGTCAGCCTCGGACGAGCAGAGTAAAGGTATTGAGCAGGTGAGCCTCGCGGTATCGCAAATGGACAGCGTTACCCAGCAGAACGCCTCGCTGGTGCAGGAGTCCGCTGCGGCCTCAGCCGCACTGGAAGAGCAGGCGGAACAACTGCGTCAGGCCGTCGCGGTCTTCCGCGTCAATGGTCACAGCGCGCTGTTGCAAAGCAAACCCGGTAAACCGACCATCGCCCCGCGCACGGCCGTTGCTTCCACCGCACCTGCTGTTGGCGACGGTAACTGGGAAACCTTCTAAATTTATCCCGGCGGGTAACCTGCCGTTATGCCCTATCCCTTAAAGGAGAGGCATGGCAGTAAACCGCACCGTTCTGGCCCCCTCTCTCCAAAGGAGAGAGGGAACAAACCGCGCCATCCCCACACTCACTCCTGTTTTAATTCCCGCAAAACTGACAACAGGTGCGCGGTCGACATCTCATTTTCCCCCTCTCGCCAGGCTAATCCTAACTCCCGCCACAATGCGGGCTTTAAAGGACGAACCGCGACGCGCTTATCAGCGGAGGCGGGCGTGCCCGATTCAAGCGGCAACAGCGTGGCGCCATAACCTGCGCCTACCAGACTTTTTATCGCATCGTTGTAATCAAGTTTGATTCGCGGTACAGGCCGGTGTCCCGTTTTTGCAAGCCACTGATTTGTCAGTTGTGATAAGTGGGTGCCGGAACCATTCAGAATCAGCGGTTTTTCAATCAACCATTGAGGCGACACCACATCCGGCAGATCCCAGTTTGCAGGCAGAAACGCGACAACAGGATCCCGCCGCCAGGCATCAATTTCCAGGCCATTACCCCGCAGTTGTGGGAGCGCAACAATACCGATATCGAGTGAGCCGGATTTCAGTTGCTCAAGCGTTTGTTGAGATGTGAGGACGGTAATCTGTACATCGATATTCGGATGAAGCCGCGCCATTTTTTCAATAGCCTGTGGCAACAGATTGGCGATAGCCCCTGTAGACGCCCCCAGTCTTACCTGTCCGGTCAGGCCCTGCGCCTGGCGCGAGATATCGTCAAGGACATACGCGGCATCAGCAAGTAAGCGGCGCGCATGGGTAACCAGCTTTTCGCCAATCGCCGTCGGCCTGACGTTGCCTCGTGTACGGGAAAGCAATGTCGCCCCCACCCGGTTTTCAAGTTCGGAAATATGCAGGCTGACCGTTGGCGGCGACAAGTGCAGTCGTCCGGCAGCCTCATTGAAAGAGCGGGTATCGGCAATTGTTATCAGTGTGCGTAACTGATCAAGGTTAATCTCACGCATCAACATACCTCAGAAAAACTGAATTTGACGTAAAGATAATTCAACTTTACCCACACTAAAACCTGGCACAACATCAATGTCATAAAATTTTATCCGTGACCGGGAAAACACAATGACTAACGTATTTATCGATGGCGAGCAGGGCACCACAGGCTTACAGATCCATGACCGACTGCGCGCTCGCTCAGACATTACCCTGATGACGCTGCCTGTTTCGCATCGCAAAGACACGCGCCTGCGGGCCGGGATGCTCAACAACTGCGACATCGCAATTTTGTGTTTGCCCGATGAGGCCGCTCGCGAAACGGTGGCCTTGGTGGAAAACCCGCACGTGCGGATTATCGATGCCAGTTCAGCCCACAGGGTTACGCCCGGCTGGACATATGGTTTTCCTGAAATGAGTGCCGAGCAGCCCGAACGCATCCGGACGTCAACGCGCATTACGAACCCTGGCTGTTACCCAACGGGCGCGATTGGTCTTCTGCTCCCGCTGGTCAATGCCGGACTGTTGCCTGCCGATTACCCCCTTTCTATCCATGCTGTTTCCGGCTATTCGGGCGGGGGAAGGGCGGCGATAGAACAGTTCGAAGGCGAGCAAGCCGATTTGGCGCCCGCGTTTCAGGTCTATGGTTTGGGGCTCAGGCACAAACATGTTCCGGAGATTGCGCGCTACGCAGGGCTCTCTGTACCGCCCGTCTTTATGCCTGCCTACGGCGCGTACCGTCAGGGGATCGTGCTGAGTGTGCCGTTGCAGCAACGCTTGCTGCCCAAAAATGCCAGTGCCGTGGCAATCCATGCCTGCCTTACAGAACATTACAGCCATAGCCAACATGTAAAGGTGCTGTCCCACATAACAGCGGGTGATGCAGAGCGCATCAACCCGGAGCGCCTGAACGGCACTAATGACATGGAGCTTGGCGTTTTCTCAAACCCCGAAAATGGACAAATACTGCTGACTGCCGTCTTCGATAACCTGGGCAAAGGGGCATCGGGCGCTGCCGTGCAAAACCTCAATTTGCTCATCGACACCCATTAACACGCGGCCAGGGTGTCGGGCTTTTACGCCCGGCGCCAGCCCCCCGAGCGGACGCTAAGCCGAACATGACGATGTCTCATGTTGCAATGAAATTAACTCGCTTTCTCTCATCCAGAGGCTCTGGCATAAATATGTATTATTAACTTATTGATAACATGAAAACTGCGGAATGAGACACCCGGTCGCTTAATAAAATAAGCCAGTTTTTATGTCAGAACTCAGGGTGTAAAATTACAATGAATAAAGATTTCACATTTACCATTAAAAGCAGTCGCTTCGACGAAAATTATAACCCCTCAGAAAATACCCGTATCACCACTAACTTCGCTAATTTGGCCAGAGGCGACAATCGTCAGGAGAATCTGCGTAATACGCTAGTGATGATTAATAACCGCTTCAATGCCCTGGCCTATTGGGATAACCCGCACGCCAATCGTTATTCTGTTGAACTTGACATTATCTCCGCTGAACTGAATATTGGCGATGAAGGCAATGACATTGCGTTTCCGGCAATTGAAATATTGAAAACGAATATCGTTGATAAAGAAACAAACGAACGCATAGAGGGCATTGTCGGGAATAATTTCTCGTCTTATGTGCGGGATTATGACTTTAGCGTATTGCTCTTAGAGCACAACAAAGGCCAGGGGACGTTCAGTATTCCGGATGATTTTGGCGACTTGCATGGCAAGTTATTTAAGCATTTCGTCAATTCCCATGCCTACAAAGAGAACTTCAAAAAGTCACCGGTGATCTGCCTGAGCGTGTCCAGTAAAGATATCTATCACCGCACGGGCAATCAGCACCCTGTATTAGGCATTGAATACCAGCCCAACGGCACGTCGCTGACGGAGCAGTATTTCAACAAAATGGGCCTGCAGGTTCGCTATTTCATGCCGCAAAATAGCGTTGCGCCGCTGGCTTTTTATTTCTCGGGTGATTTGCTGCGCGATTACACCAGTCTTGAGCTTATCAGTACCATCAGTACGATGGAGACGTTCCAGAAGATTTATCGACCTGAAATCTATAATGCTAACGCTGTCGCCGGTCACTTTTATCAGCCAGACCTGAACCACCAGGATCATTCATTAACCAAAATTGTGTATGACCGTGAAGAGCGCAGCCAACTGGCTATTGAGCAGGGCAAATTTACTGAAGAACACTTTATTAAACCCTACAAAAATATTCTTGAACAATGGTCCGCTAACTTCGCTCTTTAATTAACCAGGATTAAAAGGTCATTTATTATGAAAACATTGCTTCCCACCTCAACGGCTGGCAGTTTACCCAAACCGTCCTGGCTTGCAGAGCCCGAAAAACTGTGGTCGCCCTGGAAATTACAAAATGAAGAGTTAATTGAGGGGAAAAAAGATGCCCTGAGTTTATCTCTCTACGATCAACTGCGGGCAGGGATTGATATTGTCAGCGATG
This sequence comes from Phytobacter sp. SCO41, assembly GCF_003073275.1. Lineage (NCBI taxonomy): Bacteria > Pseudomonadati > Pseudomonadota > Gammaproteobacteria > Enterobacterales > Enterobacteriaceae > Phytobacter > Phytobacter sp. SCO41. The sequence goes on from NZ_CP027225.1 coordinate 2,384,472, forward strand.
GCGAACAAACGCGCCAACATTTTGTCACGACCTTTATTGAACACCTCAGCGGCGTTGATTTTGAAAAACGCGAGACCGTCAGAATTCGCAATCGCTACGATGCGAGTGTTCCGACCGTGGTAGGTGCGGTGGCGCGTCAAAAACCGGTTTTTGTTGACGATGCCAAATTTTTGCGGCAACTGACTAAACAGCCCATTAAATGGGCGTTGCCCGGGCCGATGACGATGATCGATACGCTCTATGATGCCCATTACAAAAGCCGTGAAAAACTCGCCTGGGAATTTGCAAAAATTCTCAATCAGGAAGCCAAAGAACTAGAGGCTGCGGGTGTTGATATTATCCAGTTTGATGAACCGGCTTTTAATGTCTTCTTCGACGAGGTGAACGACTGGGGTGTTGCCGCATTAGAAAGAGCCATTGAAGGGCTGAAATGCGAAACGGCGGTACACATCTGTTACGGCTATGGCATTAAGGCCAATACCGACTGGAAAAAGACACTGGGCTCTGAGTGGCGGCAATACGAAGAGGCGTTTCCCAAACTGCAAACATCGAATATCGATATCATTTCACTGGAATGCCATAACTCGCGTGTTCCCATGGATCTGCTGGAACTGATTCGCGGTAAGAAAGTGATGGTAGGGGCGATTGACGTGGCGACTTCGACCATCGAAACGCCTGAAGAGGTCGCCAGTACGCTGCGTAAAGCTCTCCAGTTTGTTGATGCCGATAAGCTTTACCCTTCGACTAACTGTGGCATGACGCCGTTATCGCGTCGGGTCGCCAATGGTAAGCTCAACGCATTAAGTGCGGGTGCGGAAATTATCCGCCGGGAACTTGCGGGAAAATAACGCCACCCGTTATTGGTGAATTTAAAGAATGCAGTCCGGGTCAGGTGAGGGGATAAATATCGTCCTTGACTGAATAACCGGACTATGCAATATCTGTGGTGGCCGCGCTAAAAGTTGTAGCACGGCTACTATATCACTTTTTGATTGCTTAAATCCGCAAACAGTATTTATATAATATATTTTTTTTATCCCGTTGTGATTGTTGTGCTCGCTCGTCGGGCGATAATTTATTTAATGCCTCCCTTTGCGATAATAACCTGTTTTATATGTGATTTTTCTTTATAAAATAAATAACATTCAAAACTATTTAATCTTGCTTAATATTAAGTAAGTGTTCCTTAACTAAAATTTTATCTATTGCAGATATAAAGATAAGCCCACCGGCGCCGATAAAAATAAAACTGTATATGCGCTGATGAGGCTGAACATGACCATTCTTAAAAAACTGACCTTAATATTTATTTTTTCAATTGTGATAATGATCACCCTGGGTGGACTTAGTCTGAAAGCGCTCAACAACGCACAAAACAGATTCGAATATGTGACAACCAATAGTATGCCGAGTATCAGTAAACTCAGTGAGGGGTTGCTACACAGGGAAGAGGCGAGGCGTCAGATTCTTATGTCGTTGCTGGTAAACCAGATAGAAGTATTTGAAAAACACATAGGTACAGCAACAAGTGAGTTAAATAAAGTTCAAAGCATATTAAATGAATACCAGTCAAATCTGATTTCAGACCAACATGATGGTGAATTAATTAAAAAAACCATCCGCGCGTTTGAAGACTATAAAGTAAAAGTGATGGACATGAAAAGTGTCTATGAGAAAGAAGGTATTGATGCGGCGAGATTAATGGTATCCGATGGAGGAACTACGGCCACTGCTTCTGTGGCGCTTAGCGCAGCGATACAAGAAATGCTGGAATATAACTATAAAATCGCTGTTAATTATGCCGAAGAGAACCACAATCAATATCACGAAACAGTGTGGTTTTTGAGCATCATCATTATTGTTGCGGTGGCACTTATTGCCCTTTTCTCATGGCAAATCCTGACTTATCTGAAAAAAGGGTTACGTACTCTTCAGGAAAGCATGGCAACCATCAGCGATACGCTGAATCTCACCCTGCGATTAAATATTGATAAAAACGATGAGCTGGGTATTACGGCAAAGAGTTTTAACGGGCTGGTTGAAAAAATCAGAGGGGCATTATCAAGCGTAAAAGATGCAAGTAAAGAAGTCGATACCGCCGCGAATGAAATTGCGGTCAGTAACGACGACCTCTCTTCACGGACTGAATCTCAGGCCTCTTCTCTGGAGGAGACGGCGGCAAGTATGAATGAGTTGTCAGTTACCGTCAGTCACAACATGGATAACGCTAAACAAGCGAATGCGTATATTGGCCAGGTCCAGTCGATAGTCAATGAAAGCCACCAGGAACTCGGTGCGCTGAAAGGGTCTATTGATGATATTTCGTTATCCTCAAGCAAGATTGCAGAAATTACATCCATCATTGACGGCATCGCTTTTCAAACCAATATTCTTGCGCTTAACGCTGCGGTTGAAGCCGCGCGTGCCGGTGAGCAGGGTAAAGGGTTCGCCGTAGTGGCAGGAGAAGTGCGCTCTTTATCCCAGCGCTCCTCCGTTGCTGCCCGCGATATTCGCGACTTAATTGAAGAGGCGCTGAAAAATATCAACAAAGGCGTCGTGTATGCGGCAAGTGTGACAACGAAGATGAATAATGCGCTGGGAATGGTAGATGAAACGACACAGCTTATTAATCAGGTAAACCACTCTTCCGGCGAGCAGAGTTATGGCATCGAACAGGTCAATATTGCAGTAAGCCAAATGGAAGGTAACCTGCAACAGAACGCGGCGATGGTAGAGCAGATGGCCACTGCGGCAAACTCGTTAAGTCAGCAGGCCAGTACACTCTTGAAAGAAGTTGAAGCGTTCCACCTGTAAAGGCCAGTTGATCGCCAATTTACCACCATAGCAGACCTGCATTGTGCCCGTGTCGTGTCAGACACTGATAAAGACACGGGGCAGGCCTGCCTACCGGTCAGTTGTTAAAACAGGCAGCGGACATTTGTCGGGGTCAGGGCTAAATTTCCGTACCTGGCGCGCTTTACGCCAAAGATGGCGCCTTTTGAATGTCTTCGCCCGCACTGAAACGTTATGCTGTCATCCGAAACCCTGATGAGTATTCCCGTTCGGAAATTTAACAATGGCACGTAACCGCACTTTCTCTCTTGATATTGGCTGGAGAACGCTGCTGAAAGACGCAGGTCTCCAGCCTGAACAAATACTGCGCAAAGCCGGCCTGCCTGACGATCTCTTTTCCAGGCCAGATCGCAGACTCGATACAGGCCACTATTTTCGTTTCTGGCGCGCACTGGAGAGGGAAGCAAATGATGCGGCTTTTCCCTTGCGCCTGGTTGAACATGTCTCTGCAGAAATCTTCGACCCTCCTCTTTTCGCGGCGCTGTGCAGTGCAAATATGATGCAGGCCGTGCAGCGACTGGCCAGATATAAACAGCTCATTGCCCCGATGGCCCTTGAGACTACCGTGGATCAAACCGGCAGCCTGACCGTGTCTCCGGGGTGGTTGTTCGCCACAGACATCCCCATATCGTTGCAGGTCGCCGAGCTTGCTTTTTTACTCCGGCTGCTACGACTGGCAACCCGCGAACCGGTTAAGGCACTAAGCGTGGCGATTCCACAGCGCCCGGAAGCTGTTTCGGCGCGCCACTATGAGCGCTTTTTCGGTATCGCCATGCAGTATGGAGAAAAGCCGTACATTCGTTTTTCCGCCACGGATATCCTGCGACCCTTTTTGACGGTAAATGAAGGGATGTGGCAGGTATTTGAGCCTGAATTGCGCCGCCGTCTCAGCCAGTTAGATGAAACGGCTTCCACTGCCGAACGTGTGCGTGCGGTACTTCTGGAACTGCTGCCGGGTAACGAAGCCACGATTGAGAAAACGGCAGAACGTCTGGGGATGAGCAAGCGCACTCTGCAACGCAGGCTTGAAGAAGAAGGGGAAAATTTCCGCGTCCTTATCAATCGCTGTCGGGAAAACCTGGCCCGACACTATCTGAGCAATACCAACCTGTCCGGCTACGAAATTGCCTTCCTGCTTGGCTTTGAAGACCCTAATTCCTTCTACCGCGCCTTTATGGCCTGGACTGGTCAGACGCCAGAAACAGTCAGGGGCTCTCTGCGTCTTAATTAAACTGAACATTTCCCTTCGGCACAAAGCGGTTCTCACCGTCAGATGGCGCGCTTAGCAAGTACTCTGGCGCGTCAGGCAAGAACAATCAGGCATCTGCTCAGGCAAACTGGAGACAGTTCACTCAACGAGGTGCCTATGTTTACTCAAAAAAAGAAAACCGCGCTGGTCACCGGCGCATCGTCAGGCATGGGAAAGGCCATTGCTCGTCGTCTTATTCAGGATGGCTATCAGGTCTACGTGGCTGCCCGCAGTATCGAAAAAATGGCTGACCTTGTCCGGCTCGGCGCACAACCGCTAAGGATGGATATTTCCCGCGATGAGGACATCGTATCCGGCGTGAATACCATTCTGGATCAGACTGGCGGTGTCGATGTGCTGGTCAACAACGCCGGTTTTGGTCTCTACGGCCCGGTAGAAGAGATCGGTATGGACGAAGCACGCTATCAGTTTGAGGTTAATCTTTTCGGTGCCGCGCGGCTCACGCAACTCCTGCTCCCCGCCATGCGGGCCAGACGCGCCGGGCATATTGTTAACATCAGTTCCATGGGAGGAAAGATGTACAGCGTGCTGGGGGCCTGGTATCACGCAACCAAACATGCACTGGAAGGATGGTCGGACTGTTTGCGGCTGGAAGTCGCAGAATTCGGCATAAACGTCGTGATCATCGAACCCGGCGTCATCGAGACAGGTTTCGGTGATGCCGCGAGCAACAGTATTGTCAAACGTTCGGCCAGCGGCCCGTACGGACATCTGGTACAGAAGGTGGCTTCATCAATTAAAAAAACCTACGGGCAGGGGACAGGCAGTGACCCACAGGTCATTGCAGATGTGGTCTCCCGTGCCGTGAACAGCAACAACCCACGTACCCGCTATGCCGTCGGTAAGTTTGCAAAGATGCTCATCCGTATGCGTGTCTGGCTCGGCGATCGTTTGTTCGATCGGCTTATCCTCAGCCAGACACGCTAACAAACGGGCTGGTTTAGTCAGCGAGATAGGGAACAATAGTGACTGTGTTTATGATAACCCCTCTGCGGGTGACTATAAGTCAATCACCAGTTCCCCGGAGTGACTACGGGAGCAGCACAGCGCGATATGTTGCGCGGCGGCGGATTTCTCTGCGGCCGATTGCACGGTATCCCGGTGATCGACAACGCCGTCGACAACCGGCGTCAGGCAGGCCCCACAGATCCCCATCTCGCAGGAAAGCGGTACCGCCACGCCATTATCCTGTAGCACTTGCGCGATACTCTTATTCGCCGGTACCGGCCATTTCTCCCCGCTGGACGCCAGGGTAATCGTAAAGGTCGCTGCATCTTGCGCGATCGCCTCCGGGGCAACAGGCGCAAAGGCCTCGCTGTGGATGTGCGTCTCCGCCCAACCTTTTTTCAGGGCAGCCTCCCTGACCGCCGCCATAAACCCCTCGGGTCCACAGGTGTAAATACGCTGTTCGTCGCCGGGGGCGGAAAGCAGGGTCGCCAGCCACTGACGTGGGCTCTCCCCCTCAGCGGAACAGTGCACCACGCAAATACCGTGTTTGAGTGGTCGGGAGAGTTCGCGCAAAAATGCGGCCTCTTCACGGCGTTTAACAAAATAGTGCAGTACAAATGGCCGGCCTGTGGCCTCCCGTTGCAGCAGCATTGCATACAATGGAGTGATGCCAATCCCCGCCGCCAGTAGCAGAACCGGGCCATCATCGCGCAGAGCAAACAGGTTGCGCGGTGCGGAAATCAGCAGCCTCTGGCCGGGGCGTAGCGTCTGGTGGATATAGCGTGAACCGCCACGCGATGCGCGCTCCTGCGCCACGCAGATAAGGTAACTTCCCGCTCTGTTGTCACCTGTCAGGGAATATTGGCGGATCAGGCCGCAGGGCAGATGCACATCAATATGGGCGCCGGGCTCCCAACCGGGCAGGGGCTCGCCACTGGCGCTAACCAGCCGCACGGCCAGACTTCTGTCACCCTGACACCATAATCCGTCAACCACCACGTTCAGCATCTCGTTCATGGCGCACCTCAAACCAGGAAAAACTCGCCAAAGCCCATTTTTTTCAGGCCACGGCGATAGGCAATTGAACTTCGGTCTGCCGGAATATGGGCTTCCAGCGTCAGATCCAGCGGCAGCCTTTCCGGGCGTTGGGTTTCGACCATCACGCGGTCTTCTTCAAATACGCGCAGGTTAAAGGCATGGACATCCTCAACGGGAACATGCAGATCGAAATTACGTGCGATAGGCGCGAACATGCGGGTCACACGTGATGAGACAGGCGATGCGGCATTCATGATCACCAGCCGCGCCTCGCCGGGAAAATGGATCGTTAACGTGGCGGTAAACGGCAGATGCATTTCGAAATGACGCAACCACTGAAAGCCGTCCGGCGCCTGATGTTGGGAGCTTGCCGGATAATTGCCTACCGAACTCCAGTAATCGGCGACAAACCCGAACTCGGTTTCCTGCGGATTATAATCGGGGACGACCTGGTTGCTGGCATCGGCAAAGGTTGCCGTGTGGATCCAGGCGAAGTGGGCCACATCGAGAAACCCTTCTACCTGCCGTCCGGCGAAACCGTTCACTTCAAAAGCGGGGCAGTTGATCTGCTGAAAACCAGCGTCATCCCAGTGCGGCATTGTTGGCAGTGGCTGGGGGGTTTCCGCGTCAAACGCCAGGCACGTCCAGATGAGACCGTAGCGCTCTTCAACCGCATAGGTTAACAGGTTGAGTTTCGCCGGGACCGCCTGGCCGGGGCTGGAGGGGATGCGGTTGCAACGGCCATCTTCGCCGAAACGAAGCCCGTGGTAGGGGCAGACAATCCCTTCGTCGTCGTGAAAACCGAGCGTTAATGGCACGCCACGATGTGGGCAGACATCGCGGGCGACCACTACCTGACCTTTCACACGGTAAATCACCAGTTGTTCATCCAGCAGCGTGGCTTTGACCGGCGCGGCGCCAATATCACAGGCGCGGGCGACCGGATGCCAGCATTTTGCCAGACGTAACCAGTCCTCCGGTTCGAAGGTGCAACGGGCGGGTGGGGTGGGGAGTGCTGTATTCATGGTCATCCTTCCTGCTCACGGAAAAGCAATTGTTTAATTGTTGTAACTTTATTGTTGTCATATTAGGGTGTGCACATCCATCACCATTAACTCACTGCTCCGTTGCAAAAAAGTGTACAGGTGCTGCATGAGTCCATTTTCGCGTTTCGCCCTCTACTTTGCCGAAGTTGCCCGTAGCGGTAGCCTGCGCCGTGCCGCCGAAAAATTGCATATCTCTCCCTCAGCCATTAACCGACAGATCCTGCAGGCAGAGGAGACGTTTGGTACGCCGCTGTTTGAACGGCTACCGGAAGGCTTACGGATGACCACCGCGGGAGAATTGCTCTACGACAATCTGCTGCGCTGGCAAAAAGAGTTTCAGCTTACCCGGCAGAAATTTGATGAGTTGCAGGGGCTTAAGCGCGGCACGGTTAGCGTGGGGATGGTGCAGGCGCTGGCCGAGGGGAGCTTTGCCAGTGCGCTGGCCGATATTATTAGCGGGCAACCCTGGCTGGAGCTGGTGTTACAGGTCGCGGATAGCCATACCGTCAGCCAGAAAGTGCGGCAGGCGGATCTTGATTTTGGCTTGATCCTCGATCCGGAGGGGCAGACAGGGTTAAACGTGCTGGCGTTCGCCGAGCTGGAGATGGGGGTGGTGATGCGCCCGGATCATGAAATGGCCCAGGCATCGGCATTGTCGTTGGGCGAGCTGAGCGAGGCGCGACATATTCTGCCCGGCGCGCCCCTGATTGTGCATGATCGTGTCGGTATGCTCTATCGCCACTACGATCTGGCCCCGGCAAACACCATCAACTGTAACGATATCCGGCTTATCAAATCGCTGGTGTTAAAGGGGAGCGGCGTGACGGTGCTGAGCCTGCTGGATGTGCTGGATGAGGTGAAGAGCGGGCAACTGGCGTTTGTCCCGCTGCGTAACAAGCTGTTGCGTCCGCTGACTCTGGCGCTGTGCACCGCCCCCTCGCGCCAGCTTTCCCGTCCGGCGCAGATGGTCATCCAGAAGCTGACCGCCGTGATGGAGGAGATGCAGATTCTGCACCCGCCGTTGGTCTGATCCCCGGTGGCGCTGCCGCTTACCGGGGCTACGGTGCATAGCTGTCTGCGAGCAGATTACCCCAATGGCCCGCCCTGAATGGTGTCGCACAGCCCGTTGATAATGCGCTCACCGCTCTCTTCCTTGAGTTCCTGATACCAGGCCTGCGTCAGCGCCATATCCTTACCGTGTGTAACATCGCAGCGTTTACGCGCTTTGAGCACCAGATCGCGCACCCGGTCACAGCGTTGCGCTTCATACTCTTGCAGCGCGCTTTCAATAGTGGTCTGCGTACGGAAAATCTCTCCCAGCACCACAGCATCCTCCATTGCCGCGCAGCCGCCCTGGCCGATATCCGGCGTCGTGCTGTGCCCGGCATCGCCCAGCAATGCCACTTTGCCCCGCACCAGTTTATCGAACGGCTCGATATCATGGATCTCAATGCGGTTGGTGGTCTGCGGATCAAGTGCGGCGATCAGCCGCTGAACCGGCGGCGCCCAGCCGCTAAAATAACGTGTTAAATCGTCACGCAGCGTGGTGCGGTCTTCGGCAAGCCCGGCAGGCAACGGCACATCGAAGAAAAAATAAAAACGTCCATCAGAAACCGGCATCAGCGACACCCGTTTGCCTTCGCCGACAAACGTGGTCCACTGCTCGGCCGGGGCAATCGCCTCGTCGATCTTCACCAGGCCGTTCCAGTTGACGTAACCCGCATAGCGGCGTTGCGGCGTGTAGCCCAACACGTAAGGACGCAGCGCCGAATGGCTGCCGTCGGCGGCAATCAGGAAATCACCGTGCGCTGTAGTGCCATCGGTAAACCATGCGGTAACGCTGTCGGCGTTCTCTTCCACGTTGCTTACACGCTTGCCAAACTGCACCTTATCGCGTCCCCAGTGATTGAGCATTTCGCGCTGCAACTCTGCGCGCGATACCGGGCACGGGCGACCACCAACCCGCTCAACCAGCGGTGCCAGGCTAAATTGCGTCAGGGTTTCACCCTGGCGATAATCTTTATAGGCCATAAAGCGCATTGGGCCGCCGTAAGTCTCCATCATCTCGCCCATACCCAGATGACGCATGCATTTCACGCCGTTGGGCCAGATGGAAATCGCCGCACCGACGGGTTTGATCTCTTTTACCGCCTCAAAGACGTCACACGCGATGCCTGCATTTTTTAACGCTACGGCAGCGCTCAGCCCGCCAATACCTGCGCCAATCACCAGTGCTTTCATTCTGATCTCCTTTTATCTGCGTATCAGAGGTTCAGCAATTTGCGTACCAGAATGTGCAGACGCGTAACCACAGGGTAAAGCGTGCAATGCACTGTTGTGTTGCACTATTGTTGTGCGTATTTGCATTAGTGTTGCCTTTTTGTGAATCAAAAATTTCTTTACTGAATGTCAGGAATCTAAAGTTTCACAGTGATGGCAGGGATCGTTGACTCTGGCCTGCTTTGTGCATCAGGCCGTTGACGCTCATAAATAACAGGATGCAAGACCATGTCTGATGAAAAAAACAACGGTTTATTGTACGGGCTGGAACAGCGGATCCCGCCGCTGCCCGCTTTCTTCAGTGCGTTACAGCATGTGCTGGCCGGGTTAGTCGGGATCATCACGCCGCCGCTCATCATTGGCGCGACGCTGGGGCTGGGCGAGTGGATGCCTTATCTCATCAGCATGTCGTTGCTGGCCTCGGGTATTGGCACGTTTTTACAATCCAACCGCGTATGGGGCATTGGGGCCGGGATGATCTGCATGCAGGGCACCAGCTTTGCGTTTCTCGGCGTGGCTATCGCTGGTGGGATGTGGGTCAAAGGGCAGGGTGGCACCGCCCAGGATGTGATGGCGATGCTGTTTGGTGTGAATGTCGTTGCCGCGCTGGTGCCAATTATCGTCAGCCGTTTTATTGAGCCGCTCAAACGCATCTTTACACCTATCATTACCGGTAGCGTGATTGCCCTGATAGGTATCAGCCTGATTAAAGTCAGCGTGAATAACTGGTGCGGCGGTGTGCAGGCGAAAGATTTTGGCAGCATGAGCAATATCGCCCTTGGCGCAGGCACGCTGGCGGTGATTGTATTACTGAGCTGTGCGAAGAACCGCTGGTTGCGCCTCTCGTCTGTGGTGGTCGGCATTGCTGTAGGCTGTATTGCGGCGGCGCTTGCCGGTAAGTTTCATTTCAATGGCCTGGGCGATACCTGGTTTCGTTTGCCTGCGCTGTTCCCGTTTGGTTTTCAGTTCAATGGCGCCATTTTCCTGCCCGTGGCGCTGGTGTCACTGGTGTGTATTCTTGAGGCCGTAGGCGATCTCACCGCCAACTGTCTTATCTCTCACCAGCCAATTGATGACAGCGCCTTTCGCTCACGGCTGAAAGGCGGCATCCTCGCCGATGGCATCAGTTGTATGATCGCGGCGATGCTCTGCGCTTTTCCGAATACGACCTTTGCGCAAAACAATGGCGTCATCCAGATGACCGGCGTCGCCAGCCGCTTTGTCGGGCGCTATATCGGCGTGGTACTGATTCTGCTTGGGCTGTTTCCGCCGTTTGGTGAAATTCTGCGCCAGATCCCACTGCCGGTACTGGGCGGCGCGACCATGGTGATGTTTGGTTGCGTGGTGGCGGCCGGGATCCGCATCATTACCCAGAACCCGTTAACCCGCCGCGACATGCTGATTGTCGGGCTGGCGTTTGGTTTCGGTATGGGCGTCGAAGCCGTACCCGCTTTTCTCGCCCATTTCCCGGCGATTATCGGTAATCTGTTTGGCTCGGCGGCAACCTGCGGTGGTCTGGTGGCGATTGTGCTGAATCTGATTATTCCGGAAGAAAAACCCGCTACCGCTGCGAAGACAAGGAGTCACGATGATCGCGCTGAATCACTTTAATCAACTGGAAGCTGATGCCGCGATGGCGCTGTTACAGCCTTGCGTTGCGCTCCCTGGCTGGGCGGCGGCGCTGGTTGCCGCGCGTCCGTTTGCCAGTCTTGCCGCGTTGCACCATACCGCGAAGGCGCTGACGCAATCCTGGGGAGGCGCCGAGCTTGAACAGGCGCTGAGCGCGCATCCGCGTATTGGCGAAAAACCTGGCGGGCAGCAGGCGCATGCCGTGTTATCGCGCCAGGAGCAGTCGGCGGTGAACGCAGATGATAGGCAACTGGCCGAGGCGTTACGGTTGGGAAATGCAGATTATGAAGCGCGTTTTGGCCGGGTCTTTTTGATTCGCGCCAAAGGGCGCAGCGCAGAAGAGATCTTAGAAGCGCTCAGGCAACGGCTGACCCACAGTGATGCCGAAGAGACGGCGGTGGCGCTGGAGCAGTTACGGGAAATTACCTTATTACGACTGGCAGGAGCGATTGGCGAATGAGCAGCCTCAGTACACATATTCTTGATATTTCTACCGGCAAACCGGCACCCAGTGTGACGGTGTTTCTGGCGCGTGATGAGCACGTGCTGGCACAGGGCATCACCGACGCGAATGGGCGAATTGGTGCGTTTTCCGTGCCGCTGACGCCGGGGCGTTACCGGCTGGTGGCGCAGACGGGGGAGTGGTTTGCGAAGCAGGATGTGGCGACACTGTTTCCCTGCGCGCAAATTGATTTTGTGGTTGCGCAAGGGGCAGAGGAACATTTCCATCTGCCGTTTTTAATTGCTCCCGGCGGCTGGTCAACCTATCGCGGGAGCTGATTTTGGCTGCGTTTTCACCTGCGGCTGACTCCCCCCGGTGGCGCTACCGCTTACCGGGGCTACGTTCGGTAGGGTAGCCCCGGTAAGGCGCTTGCGCCGCTACCCGGGAAATGTATCACTGCGCGGCCTCATTTCCCCATGCACACTGGCCATTAATCCACGTCTCGCTGATATTGCGCTCATCGCCGAGGGTCATCAGCACAAACAATTGCTCATAAATATCCTTGCTGCGCTCGTTACGCAGGCGCTGCAACGGCGTGACTGCCGGGTCGATAACCACAAAATCGGCCTCTTTCCCGACGGCGAAATTGCCAATTCTATCGTCCAGACGCAAGGCATGAGCGCCGCCAAGGGTGGCGTGGTAAAACGCTTCGCTGGCGCGCAGACGATAGCTTTGCAACTGGCCCACTTTATAGGCCTCACCCAGCGTACGTAGCATACTGAACGTGGTGCCTGCGCCTACATCCGTGCCAATGCCCATACGTACCTTGTACTGCCAACTGGCGGGCAGGCGGAACAACCCGCTGCCGAGAAACAGATTCGAGGTCGGGCAGAACGCCACCGCGGAGCCGGTATCATGCAGACACTGCCACTCCTCATCATGCAAATGGATGCCATGCGCAAATACGCTGCCCTCGCCGGTCAGCCCATAATGATGGTAAACATCGAGATAGCGTGCATGCTCTGGCCAGAGATCGTTCACCCACGCCACTTCATTAGGGTTTTCACTTAAATGCGTCTGTAGCCAGGTCTGCGGAAATTCCTCGCGCAAACGGCGCACCGCATCAAGCAGCTCGGGTGTCGAGGTCGGCGCAAAGCGTGGCGTAAGGGCGTAGCCCAGTCGCCCCTGGTGTTGCCAGCGCTGGATCAACTCACGTGTTTGCCGGTAACTCTCTTCGGCGGTTTCACTCAGGTAATCGGGTGCATGGCGATCCATCATCACTTTACCGGCGATCAGGCGCATGTTGAGGCGCAACGCTTCGCTAAACAGGGCATTGACCGACTCCGGATGCAGCGTGCAGAACACCATTGCCGTGGTGGTACCGTGGCTTAGCAACTGACCAATAAAGAAACGGGCAATCTCTGCCGCGTAAGCCTCATCGGCAAACTGGCTCTCTACCGGGAAAGTGTAGGTGGTCAGCCACTCCAGCAGTTGTTCGCCAAACGCGCCAATCATCTCCGTTTGCGGGTAATGCACATGGGCATCGATAAAGCCAGGCATCAGCAGCTTACCGCGCCTGTCGGTGTAGCCTTTTTGCGCATCCAGATGTTGTTCTCCCTCCTGCCAGGTCATTCGCGCCTGGATCTTTCCGTCGCGAATAAACAGCAGCCCGTCCTCAATAAAACGCGCATTAAGGGCGATATCGTCTGCGTTTTCGCAGACCTGGGCAATATCAAACAGCGCACCGCGAATCGCGACATGGTAGTCAATCATCTTTTCTGCCTTCATTGTTTCCGTACGGGTAAAAAAGTAATGCAAGATGAGTGCCAGCGTATGGCGAGGCGTGGGGAGTGGAACCCATTTACACCGGGTTGTAGTTTAAGTGTGAAAAGCCGGTATTCAGTGGTGAGAAGCGCGCGCGTGCATCTTCCGGAAGTGCACACGGGGTCAGTGCTAACGGCGAAAAGAGACGCTTTTATTACAATTAAAAGCAAGCTGATTGGGTTTTGTTTTCACGCCATCAGAGACGCCACGGCTAAAGTCCCTCAAATTTTCGAAACATCCAGCCCGGCTGCTTTCAGGCGATTGACAATTTTAATCATTTTACTGACCACTGTTCTGAATGATTGATTGACGCCAATTCGGTCACACACCACGTCGCTAGGGACATGCTTCAACTCATCAGCATATTTAATAAGTTGCAGGTGCATTTCAGCCGATTTAGCGCGAGGTGGTGCGTCACGCAGAGCCTTTTTAATCTCTGCATAAATCTGTTCCTGATTATCCATTAAGTAAGCCTTAATTGTTTCGCTGCTAAGCAATACTGAGAATCATTTACTTTTAACACATATTCAAGTGATCAATGGAAGGTATTGTCTCCACATTATGAAGATATATCCTCGTTGTAAATTTTAGCAGCTTCTTATGCCTTTTCACCCCGTTGTCGGCAGGCCCCTATGGTACAAATTTTTTGTTGTGTCCGCGTTTATAGCAGCCGTTTTTGACAGAAGGACCGCGGTGCTCTGTGGCTTTTGCGCCTCTTACGAAACCCAGCGTACGGCCATGGATATCGGCATTATGTAAGAGCCCGGACAGGGGCTCACGTAACGTGGTCGCTAAGAATAATAAAATAAGAATACGCGGGGGAGGACTTTATATTCATGGTGTGAATATTTGAAATGTTTGAAATAGAGGAAATTAAGCAATACACTCACTTCCCCCATTAATTTCCCGGAAGACGGAAAGTGAAATTATTCTCAACACAACGAACTGATGCCTGGTTATTAACAGAAGATTTAGCTGAAAGCTTTCAGCGTTATATCGTGGACAACAGAGACTATTTTTCGCACTTTGAACCTTTACGCGATGAAGCGTACTTTTCCATAGAAAACATTATCGCCAGGATAAAAGCCTCTTGTAATGAATTCGAAGAAAAGAAAAATCTGTCAATTGTCTTTACGATGCAAGGCGAGAAGAAAATAATTGGCAACGTCAACTTTACTAATTTTGTCTATGGCGTTTTTCAGGCGTGTTACCTTGGGTTTTCAATTGATCTCGCTTATCAGGGTAAAGGCCTGATGCAGGAAGTGCTCAGCGAGGCGATTCACCATATCCATAAACATTATGGTTTGCATCGTATTATGGCGAATCACCTTCCTGATAATCTACGCAGCGCAAATACCCTTAAACGACTTGGGTTTATTAAAGAGGGATATGCCAGTTCTTATCTCAAAATAAACGGTAAGTGGCAGGATCACGTTCTCAATTCGCTTGTTCTCCCGGAGAATTAATTCACAGGAACAGTCAAAAAAGAAACAACGCAAGGGTGCTGGCATACCGCTTTATCGCGTTATCAAAGGCTTCACCGCTCAGCAGTCCTCGCGTTTTTCAGCCCATTTGAGCATTGCATCGAGTGCCGGGCAAAGCGCCTGGCCCCACTCGGTGAGTCGATATTCTACCTTTGGCGGCACTTGCGGATACACCGTGCGCGAGACGAGGCCATCGGACTCCAGTTGTCGCAACTGCTGGGCGAGCATCTTCTGCGAAATAGCGGGGATCAGTTTTTCAAAATCTGAATAGCGCTGTACTTTTCCATCGAACAAATGAAAAAGAATAATTAATTTCCAGCGGCCTTCGAGAAGGCGCAGAACCTGTTCCACGCCGCTTGCGGCAGTTTCCGGCGTATATAACTTACTCATAATTCAGTAGCTCACTTTTTCGTGCGTACTTGTTAATTTCACAGTCTATGTTGAATATACCCGCACTGTAAATAACGGGAGTCAGGAGCCATGTCTTTACTATTACCGCATGCTATTGCGACCTATTTTGCGATAAGTAATGGCGGCGATATCGCCAGCGTTCAGCACTGTTTTACCACCGACGCTATTGTAAAAGATGAAGGTAAAACCCATCAGGGGCACACGGCGATCGCGGCATGGCAACGTGCCGCGCAGGCCGCGTTTGACTACAGCGTTGAGCCGCTTGAAATGCATAGCGAAGGCGAGCGGGTCATCGTCACTTCGAAGGTTGTCGGCAATTTTCCCGGCAGCCCGGTAACGCTCAGGCATGCCTTCGGGCTGGTGGGTGACAAAATCAATACACTGGAGATTGTATGATGGCCTTAGATCTTGATTTCCAGGGCAAACGCGTGCTGGTGACCGCAGGCACCAAAGGCGTTGGCAAAGCGGTCGTCGGGCTATTAAAACAGTTGGGTGCCACAGTGTTAACCACCGCGCGTCATGTACCGACGGAATCGGTTGCCGATGCCTTCGTGGCGGCAGATCTCACCACGATAGAAGGCTGTGCCTGCGTGGCGCAAGCTGTGCAAGTACACCTGGGGGGTGTAGACGTCATCATTCATGTGGCGGGGGGCTCTACGTCACCCGGCGGCGGGTTTGCGGCGCTGGGCGAAGAGGAGTGGCAGCAGGAACTCAACCTTAATTTACTGCCCGCGGTACGCCTGGATCGGGCACTGCTACCAGGGATGCTGGCGCAGGGGAGTGGGGTAATCATCCACGTCACCTCTATCCAGCGTGAGCTGCCGTTACCGGAATCGACAACCGGCTACGCGGCGGCCAAAGCGGCGCTCTCGGCGTACAGCAAAAGCCTGTCGAAAGAGGTGTCGCCAAAAGGCATTCGCGTGGTTCGCGTTGCCCCCGGCTGGATTGAAACAGAAGCCTCGGTAGCAATGGCGGAGCGACTGGCGCAGCAGGCGGGAACCGATTACGAAGGCGGAAAGCAGATAATCATGAAGGCACTCGGTGGGATCCCGCTGGGGCGCCCATCAAAACCCCTTGAAGTGGCGAATCTTATTGCTTTTCTGGCGTCATCGTATGCCGCCGCCATCACCGGCACGGAATATGTGATAGATGGTGGTACCGTTCCAACAGTGTAACCCTGGCTTAATCGGCTTGTATTCGAGCCGATTAAGACCATTCGCAAGCCGGACTTTTACGGTGTAAAAGCAAAAATTAAAGGTTCAGCCCGCCCGCGATAGTAAAAACGCCGCCGGTGATATCCCTTACGGATCGGCAAGATAAGTCACCATGGCGGCAACCTCTTCGAGTGTGCCAATAAAACTTGCGATCCTGAAAATAAACCAGCCAGCATCTTTCTAATTAAAAGAACAATTAAAAATAACCTTTTTTGTATAATCACTGAACGACTATGATATCTATTATCATTTCACCAACAACATCCTGAATTATATAACCTGCGGATTAACGGATAGCTATTATTCAGCGTTAATACAATCTTAAGATTGAATAGCCACAATCGTGGAATGCGCATTTTTATATATGAGCAATACTGGTGTTATTAACCTGCACATTTACTGGAAAACAGAAACATGCATCTTGAACGACACAGCATTGAAAGCGTGGGATGGTTGAGGGCTGCTGTACTGGGGGCGAATGACGGCATTGTTTCCACTGCCAGTCTTGTGCTTGGGGTGGCGTCTGCAAAGCCTGAGCCTTCAGCCATTTTACTGGCGGGTGTTGCCGGGCTGGTGGCTGGGGCGATGTCGATGGCAACCGGGGAGTATGTTTCCGTCTCCTCTCAGTCTGATACAGAAAACGCGGCGCTCGCCCAGGAAAAAAAGGAACTGGAAACAGATTATCAGGGAGAGGTACTGGAGCTGACTTCCCTGTATATGCAACGGGGGCTGGAGCCCGCCATTGCCAGGCAGGTTGCAGAGCAGCTTATGAAGAAAGATGCGCTTGATGCCCATGCCAGGGAAGAACTTGGGCTGACAGCTACGAACTCTGCGCGGCCTTTGCAGGCGGCCCTCTTTTCGGCTGGGAGCTTTTCTGCCGGTGCGGCGTTGCCCCTCATCGTTGCCTGGCTCGCTCCCGCAGCGCTGGTTTCGTTCTTTATTATTCTTTCGACCCTGTTATCACTTGCTGTCCTGGGTTATATATCCTCGGCGGTGAGCAAAGCCAATCCGGTCAGGGCCATCATCAGGATTACCTTCTGGAGCACTATGGCCATGGTTTTGTCGATGGGAATCGGTCATCTTGCCGGGCAAGCTCTGTTTTAGCGCGCGTTAATTCTCTTGAAAGAGAAACAGTGTCAGTGAACCGTTGAAAACAGTTGGCGGGTCGGCAACGTTGCCGGGCAAACGTCAATCATGGGGCTACCCATAACGCGATAAGATAATTCACTTCACTGGACGGGTCTCATGACGTTTATGAACATTTACCGTTCATGTTGAATTGAGAAAAGCCCCGGTTAAAACCCTGACCGGGGTCTTCACATAAGATAAGCGATAACTTTACAGACCCAGTTCCGAAAGACCTGGGTGATCGTCCGGGCGACGTCCCAACGGCCAGTGGAATTTGCGCTCACTCTCTTTAATCGGCATATCGTTGATACAGGCGAAACGGCGGCGCATCAGGCCATCGGCTTCAAATTCCCAGTTTTCGTTGCCGTAAGAGCGGAACCAGTTACCCGAATCATCATGCCATTCATAGGCGTACCGCACGGCGATACGGTTGTCAGTAAACGCCCATAACTCCTTAATCAGGCGATACTCCAGCTCTTTTTTCCATTTGCGGCTGAGAAATTCTTTGGCCTCTTTACGATTATTGGCAAATTCAGCGCGGTTACGCCATTGCGTATCCAGCGAGTAGGCCAGCGCTACTTTTTCGGCATCGCGGCTGTTCCAGCCATCTTCTGCGAGGCGCACTTTTTCAATCGCCGATTCGCGCGTGAAAGGAGGAAGGGGCGGGCGAGGTTGAATATCGGGCATGCTTACGTCTCCTGCAAATGTGGATATTTCAAAAGAAAGCGTTTTTGTTACTCAGGCCTTATGCAGGGGCCTGCTCCAGCAAAAGTTTCGCAACATCCCTTGCATTGTCGGCGGCGCTGTTATCCCCCATCACATAGGCGAGGGTGATGGCGCCTTCCATCAGAATCAGCAGTTGTCTGGCCAGCGCGGCCGGTTGTTGAATGTTTAGTTGCGTAGTGAGTTCGAGCGTGTAATCGAGCAATTTTTGTTTATGCCGTTTTGCTATCTGGCGGACGGGATCGTCAGGATCACCCACTTCTCCGGCCGTGTTGATAAATGCGCAACCGCGAAAACCGTCTGACTCAAACCAGCTCTTGAGCACGCTGAACATATTCAGAATGCGAGCCTGAGGCGTATCGCCTTTATCAGATTCTGTTCTGAACCACTGCATCCAGCGTTCATCACGCGCATTCAACGCGGCGGCTGCCACGTCATCCTTGGTCGCGAAATAGCGATAAATACTTTTCCTTGCTACGCCTGAGGTCTTAACCAGAAGGTCCATGCCAGTGGCGTGGATACCGTTCTGATAGATCAACTGTTCAGCGGTAGTCAGGATTTTTTCTCGGGTAGTGCCTGGCGTCTTGTTCATGTGATAAAGGTAGAACGATCGTTCTACCTCGTCAACACTTATCTGCAAAAAGTTACTGAGCCGCTTCCCGGCCAACGCAGACGCTGCTTGCCGTGCTGCGCAACGCAGGTCGCTGATGCCACCCGGCGACGCGTTTCTTTGCCGGGGACAGTCGCTTCCTGCATCGATCTTTTTAAAAAGCGATAAGGCGAAACAGGCGTTTAACCACGCAAATAACCCGTTGCGATCAGTTTCCCTTTTCTTCAATACAATCAAAAAATTGACCTGTATCAATAACCACATAAGAGTAATGGTTTCCCGCTTCGATTGACCCTATAATCTCCGTCCCTTTTCATGTCTTAAGTTTAAGCTGGAGGATACATGGAGCTCAGCCGGAGGCAGTTCTTTCGAATCTGCGCGGGCGGTATGGCAGGAACCACTGTTGCATCTCTCGGATTTTTATCATCTTTTTCCGTTCATGCGGAAACACGTCAATACAAACTCTTAAAAGCAAAAGAGACGCGTAATAACTGTACCTACTGCTCAGTCGGTTGCGGCATGCTGATGTACAGCCTTGGCGATACGGCCAAAAACGTTAAAGAAAGCATTTACCATATTGAAGGCGACCCGGATCACCCGGTAAGCCGGGGCTCATTGTGTCCGAAAGGGGCTGGCGTGCTTGACTATATTCACAGCGAAACGCGCCTGAAATACCCTGAATACCGTGCGCCAGGCTCGGATAAATGGGTGCGTATCAGTTGGGATGACGCCATTAACCGCATTGCGCGGTTAATGAAAGATGACCGTGACGCGAACTTTATCGAAAAAAATGCGCAGGGGCAGACCGTCAACCGCTGGACCACCACCGGCATGCTCTGCTCCTCGGCGGCCAGTAATGAGACCGGCATTCTCGACGGCAAATTTACCCGCAGCCTCGGGATGGTCGCTATCGATTGCCAGGCGCGTCTGTGCCACGGGCCGACCGTCTCTGCGCTGGCACCCACCTTTGGTCGCGGTGCGATGACCAACAACTGGGTGGATATTAAAAATGCCAACGTGGTGCTGATCATGGGCGGCAACGCCGCTGAGGCTCACCCGGTGGGCTTTAAGTGGGTCGTTGAAGCACAAACGAAAAATGACGCCACCGTGGTGGTGGTCGATCCGCGCTTTAACCGCAGTGCCGCCGTGGCCGATCTCTATGCGCCCATCCGTGCGGGATCGGACACCGCGTTCCTGTTGGGCGTCATCCGTTATCTGCTGGAAAACGATCGTATTCAACACGACTACGTGCGCCATTACACCAACGCCAGCCTGCTTATCCGCGACGACTATCAGTTTGAAGATGGCGTGTTCAGCGGCTATGACGCGAAAAAACGCCAGTACGATAAATCGAGCTGGTTCTATCAGTTGGATGAAAAGGGCAACGCGCTGCGTGACGAGACGTTAAGCCATCCGCGCTGCGTCTGGAACCTGCTGAAAAAACACGTCGAACACTACACGCCGGAAATGGTCAACCGCCTGTGCGGCACCTCACTGTCCGATTTCAACCGCATTTGCGAGATCCTTGCCAGCACCAGCGTGCCGGATCGCACCGCGACCATCCTCTATGCACTGGGCTGGACACACCACAGCGCCGGGGCGCAAATCATCCGCGCCGCGGCCATGCTACAACTGCTGCTCGGGAATATCGGTATGGCGGGCGGCGGCGTCAACGCGCTACGCGGTCACTCCAACATTCAGGGTTATACCGACCTTGGCCTGCTGTCGACCAATCTTCCCGGCTACATGCCGTTGCCGTCGGAAAAACAGCCGGATTATCAGACCTATATTTCGCAAATCACCCCGCCTGCGCTGGGGGTGAACGAAGTGAACTACTGGCAAAACACACCGAAATTCTTTATCAGCATGATGAAAAGTTTCTGGGGCGAGCATGCGACGGCGGAGAACAACTGGGGTTATGACTGGCTGCCGAAGTGGGATCGCCTCTATGACGTGATGACCCAGGCCGAGCTGATGCTGGAAGGGAAGATTAACGGTTACATCGTGCAGGGCTTTAACCCGCTGGCGGCGTTTCCGGATAAAAACAAATCCTCCCGCGCGCTCTCAAAGCTGAAATACATGGTAGTGATTGACCCGCTGGTAACGGAATCGTCGAATTTCTGGCAGCACCACGGGGAGATGAATGACGTCAATCCTGCGGATATCCAAACGGAAATCTTCCGTCTGCCGTCATCCTGTTTTGCCGAAGAAAACGGTTCGATTGCCAACTCCGGGCGCTGGCTACAGTGGCACTGGGCGGCGGCGGAGCCACCAGGCGAAGCGTTGCACGATGGCAAGATCCTCGGGCGTTTGTTTATGCGCCTGCGTGAGCTTTATCAGCAGGAAGGGGGCGCAAACCCGGCACCGCTGATGAACATCAACTGGAACTATAAAGACCCGTACGATCCGCATCCGGAAGAGATTGCCCGTGAAGCGAACGGAATGGCGCTGGCCGATCTTTATGACGACAAGGGGCAACTGATTGTCAAAAAAGGCCAGCAGCTCAGCAGTTTTGCCCAGCTTCGTGATGACGGCACCACTAGCAGCTTTTGTTGGGTGTATTGCGGGTGCTGGACAGAGCAGGGCAACCAGATGGCCAACCGCGATAATAGCGATCCGTATGGCCTTGGCTGTACGCCGGGCTGGGCGTGGTCGTGGCCGGCAAACCGCCGTATCCTCTATAACCGCGCCTCTGCCGACCCGGCAGGGAAACCGTGGGACGCCAAACGTGCATTGCTGCACTGGGATGGCAAAAAGTGGAGCGGGATGGACGTGGCGGATTACAGCCAGGCCGCACCGGGCAGTCATGTCGGGCCGTTTATCATGAACCCGGAAGGGGTGGCGCGCCTGTTCTCCCTGGACAAAATGAACGACGGGCCGTTCCCGGAACATTACGAACCGATTGAGTCGCCGATTGGCACTAACCCGCTGCATCCGGCGGTGGTTTCCAGCCCGGTGGCGCGTATTTTCCATGATGATATCGCCAATATGGGCAAAGCGGACGCCTTCCCGTATGTCGCGACCACCTATTCCATTACCGAACTGTTCCGCCACTGGACCAAACACGCGCGTCTCAACGCCATCGCTCAGCCCGATCAGTTCATCGAAATTGGTGAAGCGCTGGCACAGAAAAAAGGCATTGCGGCAGGCGATACGGTGAAAGTGAGTTCGAAACGCGGCTTTATCAAAGCGAAAGCGGTGGTGACGAAACGTCTGCAGACGCTGACCATAGA
Organism: Phytobacter sp. SCO41; assembly: GCF_003073275.1. Classification (NCBI taxonomy): domain Bacteria; kingdom Pseudomonadati; phylum Pseudomonadota; class Gammaproteobacteria; order Enterobacterales; family Enterobacteriaceae; genus Phytobacter; species Phytobacter sp. SCO41. Next base: position 2,406,605 of record NZ_CP027225.1, read on the forward strand.
CGGTAAGCCAGTGGATACGATCGGCATACCCTGTCACTGGGGTTTTGAAGGGGCAACGCGCAAAGGCTTCCTTGCCAACACGCTGACGCCATCGGTCGGTGATGCCAACTCGCAAACGCCGGAGTACAAGGCGTTTTTGGTTAACATCGAGCGCGTGTAAAGGAGGGAACCTATGGCTATGCAATCACAAGATGTTATCAAGCGCTCCGCAACCAATGGGCTGACGCCGCCGCCTCAGGCGCGGGACTTCCGCGCGGAAGTGGCAAAACTTATCGATGTCAGCGTCTGTATTGGTTGTAAAGGCTGCCAGGTCGCCTGTTCTGAATGGAACGATATTCGCGACGAGGTGGGCTACTGCAACGGCGTGTATGACAACCCAACCGACCTGAGCGCGAAGTCCTGGACGGTAATGCGTTTTAGCGAAACCACGCAGAACGACAAACTGGAATGGCTTATTCGCAAAGATGGCTGTATGCACTGCGCAGATCCTGGCTGTCTTAAGGCCTGCCCGTCTGCCGGGGCGATCGTTCAGTACGCCAACGGGATTGTGGATTTTCAGTCCGAGCACTGTATTGGCTGCGGCTACTGCATTGCTGGCTGTCCGTTTAACATCCCACGGCTGAACCCGGACGATAACCGTGTCTATAAATGCACACTTTGCGTTGACAGGGTCAGCGTCGGCCAGGAACCGGCGTGCGTGAAAACGTGCCCGACCGGGGCGATTCAGTTTGGCACCAAACAAGAGATGCTGAACGTGGCCGAAACCCGCGTGGAGCAGCTTAAAAAGCGCGGATACGACCACGCGGGCGTCTATAACCCGCAAGGCGTGGGTGGCACGCACGTGATGTATGTTCTGCATCATGCGGACCAGCCTGCGCTGTATCACAACCTGCCAAACGACCCGCAGATTTCCACGCCGGTCAATTTATGGAAAGGCGTTCTCAAACCGCTCTCCGCTGCCGGGTTTATCGCCACCTTTGCCGGGCTGATTTACCACTATGTGGGAATAGGGCCGAACAAAGAGACGGATGACGACGAAGAGGAAAACGGCCATGAGTAAAAGCAAAATGATCCTGCGCACAAAGTTTATTGACCGCGCCTGTCACTGGACGGTGGTGATCAGTTTCTTTCTGGTGTCACTTTCCGGCATCGCGCTCTTTTTCCCCACCCTGCAATGGTTAACCGAAACCTTCGGGACGCCGCAGGTAGGGCGCATTTTGCATCCCTTCTTCGGCGTACTGATTTTCGTTCTGCTGATGTTTATGTTTGTCCGTTTTGTGCATCACAACATTCCTGATAAGCAGGATATCCCGTGGCTTAAAGGGATTATTGAGGTATTGAAAGGTAACGAGCATAAAGTGGCGGATGTCGGGAAATATAACGCCGGGCAGAAGATGATGTTCTGGAGCATCATGAGCCTGATTTTTGTGCTGCTGATCACCGGCGTTATTATCTGGCGACCCTATTTTGCCCATTATTTCTCCATCACCTTTGTGCGCTGGAGTTTATTAATCCACGCGACGGCCGCGATTGTGCTGATTCACGCCATTCTGATCCATATGTATATGGCGTTCTGGGTGAAAGGCTCGATTAAAGGCATGATTGAAGGCAAAGTCAGCCGCCGCTGGGCGAAGAAGCATCACCCGCGCTGGTATCGTGACGTTGAAGCGGCCGAAAATAAGGCGCAAGAGGGTAAATCTTTATAATGTCATGGCGACCACTGCGCAGCGGTGGTCGCTGTTGTAAAGCATTGCGTTTGACCTCAGAAAACCCGCAGGTTTTGGCATTTAAATAGACACGTATGATTTATCGCCGCGTGCTCCATACTCTCTCCATTAACTGAACAATATAAATCAATCATCCTCCGACACAATATCGACTGTGCCCAGGAGGAACCATGAATAAACTTAATTACATTCTCAAATACGCTGAATATTTAATCCGAAAAAGCAGGGTGTTTGTTACTACGGATCTTTACTTTCATACAGCCGCGCTCAACAAACTTTCCGAACGCCCGTCAAACCTGATGAAGCCAGTGACATTGAGTGAGAAAATTTGTCATCGTCTGGTATTTGATCGCAACCCTCTTTATACATTACTGGCGGATAAACTCGCCGTTAGAGAATATGTCCATGCCAGAACCAAACGGGTTAAAACCATCCCCTTGATTGGCGTCTATCACCGTGTGGAAGATATTGACTTTAGCCAGTTACCCGAACGCTTTGTGTTAAAATGCAATCATGACAGTGGCAGTGCGGTAATTTGTACCGATAAAGGCAGATTTGAGCCTGCGAAAGCATTAAATAAATTAAAACTAGCCCTCAATAAAAACATGTATTACACCACCAGAGAATGGCAGTACAAATCTATAACACCGGTTATTCTCTGCGAAGAGTATATCGATATTTTTTCTGGGACAGTGAAAAAACAGACGCCAGAAATGTTAAGAATACACTGCTTTCATGGTGTGGCTTGTTTTGTTGAAGCCGATTTTACCGATGAAAACGGCAATGAGTACATTAATGTTTATGACAGATCATGGAAGCTTCAACCTTTCCAGATGGAATACCCAAACACACCTGATGCCGTTGAGGAGCCAACATTATTCTATAACGCTATTATTGCGGCTCAGGAACTGGCAGGAGAGATTGACTATGGTCGTGTCGATTTGATGTTGCAAGGGGATGAAATCTATTTTAGTGAAATAACATTAAGCCCCAGGCGCGGGAAGCTAAAGATCACCCCTGCAAGCTGGAACGTAAAATTAGGGGAGATGTGGGATCTGACGCTGTGTAAAAACAGGCTCAATTGAGCCTGCATTGTTATTTTTGGTCCTGGCTCACCGGCCACGACAGTGTAAAAATTGAGTGATTTTCTGGTGTCAGGGTGTAAGTTGCATTCCCGCCGTGGGCGAGCATGATCGCTCTGACCACCGATAATCCTAAGCCACACCCCTCAGGGTGACTCTTTCTTGCATATTCTCCACGTTGAAAAGGCTGAAATAAGAGACTGTGGAGTTCCTCAGGAATGCCAGGGCCGCTGTCTTCAACGAGGATGACGTTCTCTTTCCCGACAATGCCATTTTTTACCCGTAGCGATCGTGACGATGAGTATTTTAAGGCATTATCAAAAAGCACGGTCAGGCATTGCATAATGCGCATAGGGTCACAGAAACAGCGCTGGTGCTCAAGTTCGGTTGCGATAGTAAAGTCTTCGCGCTGAAATTCCGGCGAAAAGTTATCCAGCACACTGGTAATCGTTACCTCAAGATCGGTCTCACTGAGGGTTAGCGTATATCCGGCTCCGCCGTAAGAACTAACAACCCGCAGATCTTCGATTAAATGCGCCAGGCCTTCGGTTTGCTTAAGCAGGTTTTGGAACAGTACGGGCGCGGGCTCGAACACACCGTCAACCAGTCCTTGCAGCCGTCCTCGCAGAATAGTCACCGGGGTTCTAAGTTCATGAGCGATGGCCGAATTCCATAAGTTGCGCTGAATATCCAGTGTCTGCAGTTTTTCTGCCATTTCGTTGAAATCATTAACCAGATTATTCATCTCTCCCAACTGAGAGCTTGTACAGGTTGCCCTTGCGTCAAGATTGCCCTGTGAAATCTGTTTCAGGCTATACGCTACCGCATTTAGCGGCGTCAAAATTCTTGAAGAGAGTTTCACCGTAAAGAAGAGAGACACGACCAGACTGGTCAGCGAAGCAATCATGATCCACAGCCAGTCCACGAGGGTCATCTCATCTTCATTTCCTGTCAGGGCACCCCCCGGCAGATAGTAAATTAAGAAACTATAAAATAAATAAGAGCCCAGGATGGCGATAGCAATAATGATGAAGGTGAGCGACACCATATAGGTCAATATTTGACGACTAAGAATAGGGTCTTTTTTCATTTATTCTCACCCAGGCGGTAACCCAGCCCTCTGATACTCTCCGGGATCCCTTTGAGCCCCGCATTCTCAAGCTTTTTGCGCAGCTTACTCATGTGGCTGTCCACGGTTCTGTCCAGTGAATCACCTTCTGGCAGGCAGGCATCAAGTAACTCTTCGCGTGAGCATACCTTGCGTGGATTGCGCGCCAGATAGGTGAGAAGTTTAAATTCCGTCGTCGTCAACACCGGCGTGACGACCTCATCCGTGACGGTTATCTCAACATAAAAATCATCAGGATAAATGGTCAGGCAAGGCGTTCTTATCGGCCTTGTATTTGCAACCTCTGTGTTTACTTTGGTTCTGCGTAGTACAGCTTCAACCCGTGCAATAACCTCCGAAGGGTTAAACGGTTTTATCACATAATCGTCAGCCCCGAGCCGCAGCCCCATCAGTTTATCGATATCCTGATCAAGTGCCGTCACCATGATAACCGGTACGTTACTCTCTTTGCGCAAGGTTGTAAGAACATTCCATCCGTCATAAACAGGCAGATGGATATCAAGTAAGATGAGGTCTGGTTTGTGCAGGCGAGTAAAATTAATTGCCTGCTCACCATCCCTGGCCCGGAAGGTTTTCATACCCGCGCGTTGCAAATAGCTTATCAGTATGTCGGCAATTTCATCGTCGTCTTCAGCGACAATGATCAGGTTATCGTTGTTCATTTTATCTTCCATCAGTACCGATGATAGAAATTACTCTATCTTAAAAGATCTTATGTCGTAATTGTTTAAAGGTTATTGAATACAATATGCGTAAAGTTTGCATGTCTGATATTACTCCCTGTTAAGAACAATCTGACAGCCACGGTTCGAAAAAGTTTCATTTTCATGTCTTTTTCCGAAAGATCTAGAGTATGTGAGGGTTTCTCCATACTGGCTACACAATCCCGAAATAAACAATCAACAATCTGATGCAATCATTTTCATCTGGAGAAACCCGGCCAGACGCCGATTGCTATTCATTTCAAGATTTATAACGTCTAAAGCCAGCGCTTTATGCGTAATTTATGCGTGCCAGATTGTGTCAGGGAAAACAGTATGAAAGACATTGAACGTATTTTTCAAAAGGTAATTTGGGACTCTTTTTTATTTTTTCTGGTGTCATGCATATTACTCTTTCCGTGGTTGTTTGTCGCGCACGCTATTGAAGAAAAAACGAATGTGGCGGTCATCTCATTGCCCCTTGCGTTTGCGTGTGTCGTTATCGCTTTTTTCTTTTTTATCATCCAGAAGAAACCGGGGGCATTAAAGGAGCTAGCCGTCATAACGTTCTATGTCATTGTTGTCTTTATTTATACTATTCTGGTGTTCAATTTACTTCTCAATATCATGCCGGGTCTGGATGATTTTATATTTTATTATGGGTGTTTTTTGAGCATCTTTTTCTTCGGTACGCCAGTGTACTTAGTGATGCGGATGATTTGGATTTTTTTCACAATGAAATAATGGAGTGAGACATAAATGTAGAACAATGTCTGGCTCCACACTCTTTCCATAAACCTGCCATACGTGGTCAATATCAACTTCTTATCATTGGAATTCATTTTTCGCAGATGACTTTGCGCCGGGTAGCCTGGAGCAGGCTAGTGAGCCGTTTTATTTTTTTTATGAACGTTATGTCAGTTGACTGGAATTATTTCTGATGCCGCATTTTTTTATTGAAAGACCCATTTTTGCCTGGGTGGTCGCGCTGTTTATTGTACTGACCGGCATATTGTCCATCCCCCGACTGCCTGTCGCGCAATATCCGGCGGTCGCACCGCCTGGTATTATCATCTCGCTCAGTTATCCCGGCGCCAGCCCGGATGTCATGAACACCTCTGTCGTTTCGCTTATTGAGCGCGAGATCTCAGGGGTGGATAACTTACTCTATTTTGAATCGTCCAGTGATACCACCGGCATGGCTTCGATCACCGTAACATTCAGGCCAGGTACAGACATTAAACTCGCCCAGATGGACCTGCAAAACCAGATAAAGATTGTAGAGCCGCGTTTACCGCAGGCTGTGCGGCAAAATGGTATTAACGTTGAGGCCGCTAATTCCGGGTTTCTGATGATGGTGGGTTTAAAATCCCCCACCGGCGAATATCAGGAAGCGGATTTAAGCGACTATTTCGCCAGAAATTTGACGGATGAACTGCGACGTGTGCCGGGTGTGGGGAAAGTCCAGCTCTTTGGCGGTGAAAAAGCGCTGCGAATCTGGCTTGATCCCATGAAATTACACAGTTACGGGCTCTCTGTTACGGACGTACTCACCGCCGTGAGTCAGCAAAACGTGATTGTTTCACCTGGCAGAACGGGAGACGAGCCTGCGGTCGCGGGTCAGACCGTTACCTATCCGATCACCGTCAGAGGGCAACTTACCTCGGTTGAGGCGTTTCGTAATATCACCCTTAAATCGGCGGTCTCCGGTGCGCGTCTGACACTGGCCGATATTGCCCGCGTTGAATCCGGGTTACAAAGCTATACCTTTGGTATACGTGAAAACGGTGTACCCGCAACGGCGGCCGCTATCCAGCTTTCGCCCGGTGCAAATGCTATCAACACGGCGTCCGGTGTCCGTGCGCGGCTGGCTGAGCTGTCAGGTGTACTGCCTGAGGGAATGGAATTTACGGTTCCTTTTGATACGGCACCTTTCGTTAAACTTTCCATAATGAAGGTGGTGGAGACATTCGTTGAAGCGATGGTTCTGGTCTTCCTCGTTATGCTGCTTTTCCTGCATAAAATCCGCTGCACGCTGATTCCTGCCATCGTGGCACCTGTGGCGCTGCTGGGCACCTTTACGGTGATGCTATTAAGCGGTTATTCCATCAACATTCTCACCATGTTTGGCATGGTGCTGGCTATCGGCATTATCGTTGATGACGCCATTGTCGTGGTCGAAAACGTCGAACGCCTGATGGAAGAAAAGGGGCTCTCCCCGAAGGAAGCTACGCGGCAAGCTATGCATGAAATCACGCCCGCAATCATTGGTATTACCCTGGTGCTTACGGCGGTATTTATTCCGATGGCATTTGCCGGAGGGTCTGTCGGAATTATTTATCGGCAGTTCTGTATCTCTATGGCAGTGTCTATTTTACTGTCCGCCTTTCTGGCCCTGACGCTCACGCCAGCACTCTGCGCAACGATATTAAAGCCCCATCATCATGCCTCCCGCCAAGGCCGCGCGTTTTCCGTGTGGTTCAACGGTCGGTTTCATGCGCTTACTGCGTTTTACGCATCCGGCCTCGGATTTGCTCTGAAACGGACCGGACGGATGATGGTGCTCTATGCCGCGCTGTGCATGGCGCTTTTTTTGGGGCTCTCTTCATTGCCGTCGTCGTTTTTACCGGATGAAGATCAAGGCTACTTTATGTCGTCAATCCAGCTTCCCTCAGACGCGACGATGCAGCGTACGCTCAAGGTGGTTCAAAAATTTGAAGAGGAAATCGCCAGCCAACCGGCGATTGAAAGCAACATCATGATCCTCGGCTTTGGGTTTTCAGGCTCTGGTCAGAACTCGGCGATGGCTTTTACCACACTCAAGGACTGGAAACACCGTGAAGGAACAAGCGCACAGGATGAAGCTGACCATATCCAATCAAGAATGGAGAGTGTGTCCGACGCGGTAACCATGAGTCTGCTTCCTCCGGCTATTTCTGATATGGGGACTTCATCCGGGTTCACTTATTATGTGCAAGACCGGGGAGGGAAGGGCTATCAGGCGCTAAAAAAGGCAGCGGATGAACTCGTCCAGCGCGCCAATAAGAACCCGTATTTGAGCGATGTCTATATTGATGGCCTGCCGGAGGGATCAACACTTGCCCTGAACATTGACAGGGAAAAAGCCGAAGCCATGGGGGTCTCGTTTGATGAAATCAATCAAACCCTTTCTGTCGCAACGGGGTCTAACTATGTCAATGATTACATCAATAATGGGCGGGTTCAGCAGGTCATTGTTCAGGCTGATGCGCCGTTTCGTATGCAGCCGGAACAGCTATTGCGTTTATCGGTTAAAAACCGCCAGGGGGAGATGCTGCCAGTGTCCACGTTTGTGACGCTTGCCTGGCATGTCGCGCCGCAGCAACTGAATCGCTACCAGGGTTATCCTGCCATTCGAATTACCGGAAGTGCATCCACTGGTGAATCTACAGGCACCGCAATGGCGGCAATGGAGGAACTTGCAAAAAACTTACCGTCGGGTTTTGCGGGCGAATGGGCAGGCAGTTCATTACAGGAAAAGGCCTCTGCATCGCAGCTTCCGGGGCTCATTGTACTGTCGATGCTAGTGGTGTTTATGGTGCTCGCCGCGCTTTATGAAAGCTGGTCTGTTCCCTTCGCGGTTATGCTGGTTGTTCCGCTGGGGCTACTCGGCGCCGTGCTGGCGGTCATCGTCGCACAGATGACGAACGACGTCTTTTTTAAAGTCGGTCTGATAACCCTGATTGGGCTCTCCGCCAAGAACGCCATTCTGATCATTGAATTTGCGAGACAATTAATGCGCCAGGGCAAAAACGTCATCGAAGCAACCCTGATCGCCGCCGGACAGCGTTTGCGCCCGATACTCATGACCTCTTTAGCGTTCACATTAGGGGTGGTGCCCCTGATGCTTGCCAAAGGGGCAAGTGACAGCACGCAACATGCCATTGGGACAGGGGTGTTTGGCGGGATGATCAGTGCAACGTTACTCGCTGTTTTCTTTGTTCCCGTCTTTTTCGTCGTGATTGTCCGCTTTCTTGAAACGCGAAACCTGGAACACAAAAAGACCAGGAACGATTAATCTCCGCCATCGTTCGTCATTTATTGCATCAAGAGCGCTACCATCGCGATAAGCGCCGGTAGCGCCTGAACATAGAGGATTTTCTTGCTGGCGGTTGCCGCGCCAAACACCCCGGCGATCAACACGCATGCCAGGAAGAAAAGCTTGACCTGAAACCCGGCATCGCCCAGCCATAACCCCCACAGTAAACCGGCGGCTAAAAAGCCGTTATACAGCCCCTGATTGGCGGCCAGCACGCGGGTGTCGCGGGCAAAATCGGCGCTCAGGTTAAACGCCTTGCGGCCGGTTTTGGTATCCCACAAAAACATTTCGAGAACCAGAATGTAGACATGGATCGCGGCGACAAGCGCGATGAGGATAGTTGCTAACACAAGAAACCTTAACGGATAAGAGCAGGGTATCTGGAGTATAGATAACGGCATAAAAAAACGAAGAAAAATCACTGCGTTTTAACGGGCGGATGCGGGTTAATGAATCATGTCATTCACCCGCCCCGTTTTAGCATAAGGGATATTTTTTAAAGGCGGGTAACGCCTCACAGGAACGGGCAAGTGAGGCAATGTTTTTAAAATCGTCGGCCAGCACCATATTCGGGATCATCGATTGAATAAAGGTCCACACCACCGTGCTGGTGACGGTAACCTGATCGGGGCGCCGGGCGGCAGCGCGGCCTGCCAGCATCGTGTCCCACTCCCGGCAGGCGGCTAACAATTGCTGGGTCACGCGCGCTACCCACGGCTGATGCTGCTTTTCTTCCGGTCTGAGATTGTGTTCGTAAATGTTTTGCACCGCTTTTTCGCAGGCGGCAAGCGCCACCCCCAACAGACGAAGATCCTGTGCCAGCGCGCCAGGCTCCGCAGGGAGTAATTTCTGGTCTGCGCCTGCCTGGGCCTCGAAATAATGCAAAATAAGAGATGAGTCCATTAACTGCACGCCGTTATCCAGCAGCAGTGTTGGCGCTTTGACGACCGGGTTAATGTGGGCGAACGCCTCAAATGAGCGAAAAACTGACAGCGGCATACTTTCAAATTCGATGCCATAGAGCTCCAGGGATACCGCAACACGCCTGACGTAAGGCGAGTCCATCATGCCAATGAGTTTCATCGTAACTCCTGCCCCTACATAGCAATAGCCATTAAGTGATTGACCGCGACACCTGCCCCGGTAACGAAAACAGAGAGACCTTACCGCAAATGGTCGTGGGCGAATATCACGGGTTTCTAACCTTATGTGTTAGTGTTTCTAACATCTTGCGCGGTTATCGCTCAGCCTGTAGACGGCGTTAAAATTAACGGGCATAACACCATGCTGGGTTATCAGTGGCCGCTGTAATAACGCCTGTTGGGTAGTAACGTTAACCTGGTGGCCCCTGTGTTTGAGGAAAGCACTATGTCGGATTTCCCCCCTATCGCCAGCCTGCGAAGCTTTGAGGCGGTTGCACGCCTGGGTAGCGTGACACTGGCAGCAAAAGAGATGAACGTGACCCATTCCGCCATCAGCCAGCAAATCAAAATCCTTGAGGCGCTGGTTGGCGTAAAACTGTTTATCCGTCACGGGCGCGGGGTGCAGATTAACGAAGAGGGGCGGCTCTATGCGCTACAGATACGCGAGGCGTTGAACCACATCTCGGAGGCCACCCGGCTGGTACAGGTAAAGCCGCGCACGATGGAACTGACGCTGGCGACGGTGCCGTCTTTTGGCAATCACTGGTTGCTGCCGCGCCTGATGCGCTTTCGCGAAAAATATCCCCTAATTTCATTACGTTTGCAGGCCAGCCTGACGGTCACCAGCCTGCAACAGGAGGGCATCGATATTGCTATCCGTATGGGGCAGGGCGACTGGGAAGGCATGGAGAGCCGCTTTCTTTTTTCTGATGAGCTGATTGTCGTTGCGGCACCTGGCTACAACAAGGGCAACTTACCCGCCACACCGCAAGAGGTGGCGAAGAGTGCCATTATCTTTTCGACGGAGTCGTGGAAAAGCTGGTGTCTGAATGCCGGGCTGGAAAAAGAGATCGTGCCCGCGGGATTGCGCATCAACGATTCGAACCTGGTCCTTGAAGCCGTGCGGCTGGGACGCGGTATTGCGCTGGAGCGACGCTCTCTGGTCCGGGACGCTATCACGCGGGGTGAGCTGGTACAGATAACGACGTTCACAGCGCCGTATCCCTGGCACTACTGGCTGGTGACCTCTCCACAGGCGGAGAAAGCGCGGGAAATCTCGCTTTTCATCGCCTGGCTTGATGAAGAGATCGCCCTGTGGCGCGAACAGGTGCAGTAAAGCCCGAATTCGCCAGGCGGCGGAGAATTCGCTATCATCCGCTCTCACTTTTTTGCCGGGCAGCCTGATGTCTGAGATTATCGATACCTTTATTGCCCCGCCGTGCCATGACGAGATAGAGATCCTCTGGCAGGACGAACATCTGGTGCTCATCAATAAACCCGCCGGGCTGCTCAGCCTCTCCGGGAAAAATCCGCAAAACCTCGACTCGGTGCATCACCGGCTGGTTAACATGTTCCCCGGCTGTACCCTGGTCCACCGCCTGGATTTCGGCACCTCCGGGTTGATGGTGGTGGCACGCAACAAAGCGATAAATGCCGCGATTTGCCACCAGTTCAGCCAGCGCACGGTAAGCAAGGTCTACAACGCGTTGCTGTGTGGGCATCTGGCCGATGACGACGGAGTGATCGACGCACCGATCGGCAAAGATCCGGCGCTCTTTCCGCTGATGTCGATTTGCGCTGCACACGGCAAACCGGCACGCTCCCGCTATCGGGTCGTGGAACGTTTTTATCAGCAAGGGGAAGACGGGGCGTTACTGCCACTGACGCGGGTTGCACTCATCCCGGAGACCGGGCGCACCCATCAGTTGCGCATTCACTGCCAGCACCTGGGTCATCCGATTCTGGGCTGCGATCTGTATGGTGGCCTGACGCTACCGGGCACGGCGCGAACACCACGACTGATGTTGCACGCCAGCGAACTGCATTTTGTGCATCCGGTCAGCGCAGCGCCGATAAACGCCTGCCACGCCAGCCCGTTCTGAACAGTAGATACTGTGAACGTCTTCAACCTTTTTAGCCATGGCTGACTCATTTTCCCGCATGCCAACCGCAGCGACATCTTTGTGCCCCCCCTGGCGCAGAGCGTGCAGCGAGGGAGTTGAGTCCCCGCTGAAATCGGTGAGACGAAGACCCGATGACAAGGGCAGGCCGCCAGGGATGGCGGACTGAGGTTTGTCGAGACAGGACGTCGAGTCAAACCGACCGCAGGCAGCGGGGCGGGAGGCGAACGTAGTGCGAAGCACCGATTTCTTTGCGGGGCCGCGGGGATTGTAAAGGGGAACGCGGTGTTCCCCTTTACCCGTTCACGTGTCCGAAGGTGACATGTCGCCATGAACATACGGTGAACGGAACCCACCTCCCGAGCTGCATTTTCCCCCTCACCCAGACCCTCTCCCCTAGGGCTGAGGAATCCCCAGAAAAAGTGAAAGGCACGATGAAGTGTGATCTACTGGCTGCGCTAACAAATCAGAAGAGACCTCATCGTGCCTTTAAAGACAGTGTGCCAGAAATTCTTTTCCTCGTCTTTACGCGGGATTCATTCTTTCCGCATTAATGTCCTCACTTCCATGGCTGTTGCGCTCTGCAACGGTGCTGAACTCACCCTGACCAGTCTCGGACGCTCCCTTCCCGGTTCCGCTCACGTCAAAAATAAAATCAAACGGGTCGACCGTGCCCTCGGTAACTCCGCCCTTCACCGCGACCTTCCCCGTATCCAGATGCAGCTCACCCGTGCCATTACCTCCCTCATGCCGTTCTGCGTTATTGCTGTCGACTGGACCGGATGGCCTGATAAAAACTGGCATCTGCTGCGCGCAAGTCTGGTCTGTAACGGCCGCTCACTTCCGCTGATGAGCGAAGTCGTTCCGGCTGAACTCGCCCAGAACAGCAGGATACAGTGCGCCTTCCTCGACCGCCTCCATGCGGCTGTTCCGCCGGAAAAAGCGGTCACGATTATTACCGATGCCGGCTTTCGCACCGACTGGTTCCGTCACATCAGTCTGCTGGGCTGGTCCTTCGTCGGTCGGGTCAGAGGGCTCGTGTGCTTCCGGATGGACGGCGATACACGCTGGATGAAAATCAGCGACCTTCATGCCGGCGAATACCCGGTAGGAGTGGGTTATGGCGTCCTGGCCCGGAAACCCCGCACGCCCTGTTACGGTCACTTTTATCTGCAGAAACGCCCGGGAGCAGGCCGTCACGGCAAAGGGGGGATGCCAAAAACGCAGAGAGAGCATCGTCGCAGCGCACAGGAGCCGTGGCTGCTGTTCAGCAATGTGGCAGGTATGGAGCCAGCACAGATAATGACGCTGTACAGTCGCCGGATGCAGATAGAGCAGAACTTCCGGGATGAAAAAAGCCCGCGCTTCGGGTTCGGACTGAGGCTGAGCCGCAGCCAGGGCAATGGACGTCTGGCGGTACTGAGCGTCGTGGCGGCCATGGCGAGTCTGGTGATGTGGCTGGCAGGGTATCTGGCGGAGAAAAAGCAGCGCCACCTGCGCTATCAGGCAAACAGTATAAAAGACAAAAGGATCCTGTCTTATGTGAGGCTGGCGGTTGAGGTTCTGCGGCATGAGCCCGGAATACTAAGGCGGCTGAATATCGCTAATGCACTGAAAATGTTAGGTAAAGAGTACAGTAATATGGTCATGGTGAACTGACCATATTACTGGGGATCTCTCAGCCCCTAGGGAGAGGGGACCGATCGTGCTCGCAGGGGGTCCCTCCCCCCTCTACGATCGGGCACCGAACCCGTAGATCCGGATGAGGCGCCGGGAGGATGCCCGGCGCGCTACATAAGTGCGGTGGGAAGGGGGGACTAAACGTTGCGGATTACCACATCAAATCGTCAGGAATTTTGAAATCGGCGTACGGATCGTCTTCGTCCTGCACTTCTTCGCTCAGCGCGCTGTTTAAGACAATGTAACTCTCATCGCGCTGGGCAATTTTATCCGCAACGACGGCGGGGATGATCGCGTATTCGCTGTCGCCGTTACTGTTGGTCACCAGACGCGCGATGGCGAGACGGCCATTGATCAGTTGTGTCTGCGTTGCCTTATCCACAACGACCTTTTTGATAAGGTTATTGTCGGTGAAGTTGAAATCGATATTGCCTTTGGCAATCACAATCCGGTTCATCTCAATAAGCTGCTTCACCTGCGCTTTATACTCTTTTGATAATGCCGCCTGCTTTTGTTGCTCGCTCAGTTGCTTATCGCGCTCGATCTGGGCTTTTTTATTCTCTTCTACCGCCTCTCTTGCCTCACGAGCCTGAACGCGTGATTTCTTGGCCGTTCTCTGGACTTTGGCCATCTTCTTGCTGGTCACTAAGCCTGCTTTCAGCATCTGCTCTTGTAAGGTGAGTTTTGTCATCGTCGTTTCTAACCTGGTAAAGAATTTGCGTGATTATAACGATAATTGTCGCGGATGTAACAGGTGCGCCCGCGACCGCGACGTTACGCGCCCTAAACCAGACGCTGACATAAAAAAGCACAGCGGAATCAATTGTTACATTTATGTATCATGCTACTGACTTGAAAACTCGCTACTCTCTCTTCTTGTGAGTATTACGCGACACGCAGGTTTTTAACCTGCTGATTTTAAAATGGAATGCGTGAAGGGCCGCGTGCAAACAACGGCACATATTCCCGTTCTGTGAATGCGAGACCATCGCTGGATTGCCACGTAAGAAGAGGTTGCATGTCTTTACGATCGCTACAGGCACTGTGTTTAGTGAATTTTTTCATGGCGGATGTCAGGGACGGTCTTGGCCCTTTTTTAGGGATCTTCCTCACTGAACATCACTGGCAAACCGACAGTATTGGCTGGATGATGACGCTTGGTGGTCTGGCAGGGCTGCTTGCCACGATGCCCTCCGGGCTGGTTGCTGATGCGTCACGGCATAAGCTGGCAATTCTTATTACCTGCGGTCTGCTTATCACCGCCGCGACGCTGCTGCTCTGGGTATTCCCGACACTCTATATCGTCGGCTTTTCTCAGCTCGTCACGGGCGTGTCTGCGGCTTTTATTGCCCCTTTGCTAACTGGCATCACGCTTGGGTTAACCGGCTCATCCGGCTTTAACCATCAAATGGGCAGAAACGAGGCGTTTAACCACGGCGGAAATATGAGCGCCGCAATACTGGCGGGTGTGCTGGTGTTCTACTTTGGCACAGATGCCGTGTTCATTTTGATGACCGGTATGGCGATTTGCGCCACGATGGCGGTGTTTGCTATTCGCCATGAGGATATAGATAACCGCGTCGCTCGTGGATTAAGCGGCAGCGCGGATCCTGCGGCGCTTCCCAAATTGTCCGTTATTATCACGCACCCTGCGGTCATCACCCTCGGGGTCACGCTGCTGCTTTTTCATCTGGCTAACGCCGCGCTGTTGCCGATGCTCAGTATGCGCGTGGCATCGGCGCCGGGCGGGGAGATAAGCGCGGGTGTGTATGCGGCGGCGACGGTTGTCATTTCACAACTGGTGATGATCCCCGTAGCCTTATTCGCGGCGGCCAGAGCGGAAAAATATGGCTACCCGCTACTGATTGCGGCGGCATTAATAGTGCTGCCGCTGCGTGCGGCGCTGGCCTGCACCTCAGCCGACCCGCTCTTTATGATACCGGTGCAGATTATGGATGGCGTGGCGGCAGGCCTTCTGGGTGTGGCGGTTCCGGGCTACATCGTCAAGTTGCTGGAAGGCAGCGGCCATACCAACGCCGGGCAGAGCTTTGTCATGCTGTTGCAGGGGGCTGGTGCGGCATTCAGTCCGGGCCTTGCGGGTACCATTGCGGCAAAATACTCCTACAGCGTGGCCTTTGCGGTGCTGGGAGCAATTGCGTTACTGGCGCTGCTTATCTGGACTCTGCGCCGCTTTTTTTATGGAACCCGCGAAGAGCGACAATCTTATTGAGTCGGCGCGAAAGGGAAAATAATGAACAGGGGAGTGAGATGATTTTAACGACTATGCCAGGGCTTATTATTCGGCGTTTTCATCGTAAAGACGCGGCGGCGTTTTTTGCGTATATGGCATCGCCGCGTGTGCCCTGTTTTTATGATGAGAGAATGCGTTCCCTGGCAGAAGCCGAAGAAGAGGTGGCCAAACGCGCCAGCGATGAGAGCCAGTTCGCCGTCTGTCTTAAAGAAAGTGACGCGCTTGTGGGACATCTTTTTGCCGATAACAGCGGCGAGCCCGATCCGCATACCTGGAGTGTAGGCTGGCACTTCAACCCGCAGTATGAAGGGCAGGGATTTGCCACCGCGTCGGTGAGCGCGCTGTTTACTTATCTGTTTACACATAAAGAGGCCCGACGCCTGTATGCCTATGTGGAAGACTATAATCTGCCGTCGCAAAAACTCTGTGCCCGTCTGCATATGCGACAGGAAGGCTGCTTTAAGGAGTTTGTCTCGTTCACAGATGAACAGGGCGAAGAACGGTACGACTCGACGTTTGTCTATGCGCTGCTTAAAAAAGAGTGGCAAGCAAGGGGCTGAGGTCGCGATGTCGCCTGGCAGTGCGCTGGCTCAACTGTCAGGTTTCCTTGGCGATAAATAAGACAATCCGGTAACCATGTTAATGTATTACCGGATTGTCTGGTCATTAACTATAAATAACAGATGTTATACGGGCATTCAGGCCATTTTAAATACACTGACCAGATCTTTAAGCACTCTGGCCTGTTCATTAAGCATTTCTGATGCTGCCACAGACTCTTCAACCAGGGCCGCATTTTGCTGGGTCGTGGTATCAATCTGACCGATGGCGATATTAATTTGGTGCACCCCTTCGCTTTGTTCCAGGCTCGCCTGTTCGATCTCTTTAAGTATATTTGAGACGCTATCGACGTTTTGCACCAGACCATCCATTTTGCCGCTCACCTGGCGCACCATATCCAGGCCGCGGGAACTTTGCTGCATGGAATTTTCAATCAGAGAACGAATATCTTTTGATGAATTTGCGGTTTTTTGCGCGAGAACGCGAACTTCCTGGGCAACGACCGCAAATCCTTTTCCGTGTTCACCTGCGCGGGCGGCTTCGACCGCTGCGTTAAGTGCCAGAATATTGGTCTGGAAAGCAATAGAATCGATCAGACTAATAATGTCAGACATTTTGTCCGCTGAGTTGGTGATATTGTGGATCTCATGGGTGAGAGATGACATTAACTTTTCATTATCTTTGGCCGTGATGCTGGCATTTTCTGAAAGGAGGGAAGCATTCGCCGTATTACTGCCGGTATTTTTCACCGTTACGGAAATTTGCTCCATTGACGCGGCGGTTTGTTCTACAGAGCTGGCTTGTTCCTCCGTTCGCGCTGACAAATCCCGCGTGCCAGCCATGATTTGAGAGGCGCCCGTCGCGATATTTTCCGCACCACTGCGAATTTCCGTCACGATTTTTCGTAATTCTTGCTGCATATGGGCAATAGCCCCTGTCAGAATTCCCGTTTCATCTTTAGAGGTGATGACAATATCGGTACCCAGATCGCCCTCTGCAATACGGGTTGCTGCGCTTACAGCATGATTGATAGGGCGGACAATAGCACGTGAAATCAGAATAGCCATGATGATACCAAGGGCCAAACAGATCAGTGAAACAACGATCATGGTCGCCTTGCTCACTGCATAGTCACCGAGAAAACCCGTATAGGATGTCTGCATTTCATTACGTTGCAAATCGATAAATTCCATTATTTTCCCCTGATACTGACTTTCATAAGCGCGGGTGTGAGTGGTGTACTCACTGACGGCGGCCTCAGGATCGGTTTTAAGATTTTTTATCACTAAAGCGCGTGACTGAATGTAAGCTGAGCGAAATTCAGATATCTTATTTAATAATAATTGTGAGGGTTCATCGTCTGCTTTTTCCTTTAGCTGTTCATATAACGCCGTTACGTCTTTACTTTTAGCATTCAATGCCTGCAAAAGCTGATCTTTTCTCTCTGGTTCCTTTTCTATAATTGCGTTAAGTAATAACGTTGTCGCGTTATTGACCTCTCTTATAACATTATTACCAAGGGCAGTCGTCGGATAGTCTTCCGTTACGATCTTGGATATTTTATCTTTGGCTTCATTAAGCCTGAATAGAGAGTTTGCTGAAATAAAAACCATCAAAAGCAATATCACACTAAATGCCAGTAATATTTTATTTTTGATACTTAAACCTTGTGTTTGACTGTTGGTCTTAACTTTTTTCATTATTCTTTCCTTGTTAAATTTGAAGTTATGCCTCTCTGCTCCTGCAGAGGGCATTTAATACACATCGGCATAAAGCCGATTATGCTTAGCTATTGATCGTTAAAAACTAAAAAAATTAAATTATTGATAGTTTATGTCTATTAGAGTTAATTCGATTGATCGATGGAATGTTGCATAAATTTAATGCAACAAATTTATTGAACGATTTGTGCTATTATTCGCAATCTGTATTGAAAAGGAAGAAGTTGGCTTTTAACCGCCGAATTGCTAAGGGAATTTAAAAAGAGACGATCATGATTAGATGATGGCACGGTTCCAGCAGATAAAGAGATGACGCAATGGACATAAGCGATTCTTCACTAATCGCAGTCGATCTGATAGCGCATTGGCCTGCGTTTCGTGCTTTTCCCTCTCTTTTCTGAAATTACCTTATAAAACGCTTCTGTCAGGCGAAGCGGCTACCGCCGCCATTATCTGTCACGCCTGATCATTATTATCAGTCAGACATGGTGGAAAATAAACATCAGCGACATCCGGATTATCGCTGGCAACGTGTGTATTACTTTGCTCACAAAATAATAAGAACTCATCTAAAGGCATCGGCTTTGCATAAAGGTAGCCTTGTTGCAGATCGCACCCCATTTTAAAAACGGTGTCAGCCATGGTTTGTGTTTCAATACCCTCGACGACGATGTTCATACCAACATCGTTTGCAATCTCGATGATTTTTTCTAAAATCACTCTATTTTTTAAGCTATGATCAATACCTTTTAATAAATGCTTATCGATTTTTACTTCACTGAATGGCATTTCATTTAAGATATTTAATGAAGAGTAACCAGAGCCTAAGTCGTCAAGTGACCATAACGCACCTTTGCGGGCGATATCATTCATGACATTTAATATGTACTTCTTATCATAAATAAAAGCACCTTCGGTGATTTCAAATTTAATACTTTTGAAGCTAAGCTTGTTTTTATTGAGAATGCTGCCTAATGTGTCGGGGAATTCAGCATCCATCAACTGTATGGGGCTTATGTTTACAGAAATAGTAATGTCTTTTATCTTATCTTTTATCGCGTGGATATCATTGCTCACGCGCTCTAAAATCCAATAGCCGATTGGTAAAATTAATCCGGATGCCTCAGCAATCGGGATGAAATAATCTGGTGGTATAAACCCTCTGACGGGATGTTTCCAGCGCAGTAAGGCTTCTGCTGAAACCACTTTTCCCTGGCGATTGATTTGTGGCTGATAATAGACAGAAAGTTGGTTTGTTTTTATAGCTTTCGATAACGCATAGGTGAGATACTTCTCGTTAGTGTAATCACCCCGGAAGATGATTAATATCCCAAAAATAAGCGCAACAGAAGTAAAATAGTTTATGAAAACACCTGTGGTCATGATGTGTTCGGGAGGATGAAGTAACTCACTGGTGAAGGAGATATCTGACACCGCGTAGATCAAATAGAATGCAAAGGCAATAAAGGGCATCACTGTTTTTACATAGAACCGCTCATGCCTGAGAAATAAAGCCCCGCCAACCGCGTATACCAACAGGTAAGAGTGGGATGAGCGGGGTATGGCGTTAAGCGGATAATCTGTCAAAGGGATCAAAATGCATACAATCAATATCATGTGAGAAAATATAAGCGTGTTTTTCTGTGTGATCCCACTGAATGCCATCTTAATGGCATAAAACCCAACAAGAATAACAGATAAACATAATGCGGAGATATACGGTTTGCCAGCAAATAGATATGCCGTGCTCCATGCCGCACCGCCTGTCAAACAGATAATACCGGTCAGAAAAAGTAAGAAATATTGCCGTCTTGTATGATTACAGCGGGGTAGTTTTTGAATGTAAGATTCAAAAAAAGAAACAGATGAACTCACTAATGTATGCATGCGATCTCCTGAAATACTTTATAATTGAGAAATACTCATTTTCAGTGCAGATCCTGACAAATACGGATTAAGGGTTTTCTCGTCTCGTTTTTCATATCTGATTCCTTTTTTAAAAAGAGGCAGCGATTGAGTCTACTATACATGATATTTTTTATGCTAATGAAACTGGCAGGTGTGCTGACCGCTAAATTGTGATACTCGTGGTTAAGTACCTCATTGAATTCAGGGCAGAGAATGAAAAGACGTTATGTCATCGCAGATGTTTTTACGGATACCCCGTTTGTTGGCAACCCCGTCGCCGTCGTCTTAGATGCACAGGGGGTGAGCACCGGGCAAATGCAACAGATTGCCGCCGAGTTCGGCTACAGCGAAACGACGTTTGTACTGCCGCCCGCCGACAGGGCAAACACGGCGCATGTGCGCATTTTTACCCCCACGCGGGAAATTCCTTTCGCCGGGCATCCCAATGTCGGCACTGCCTTTGTGCTGGCAAGCTACGCGGCGGCGAACGGCGAGACGCTGCCTGAGATATTGCAGTTTGAAGAAGCGGCGGGTCTGGTACCCGTTCGTCTGCTCAAAAACAATGGTGTGGTGAGCGGGGCCGAACTACGGGTGCCGGAGCCGTTATCCTGCCGTTCCGAAGTGAGCCCGGAGCAGGTCGCCGCCTGTCTGTCGCTGGAGGCAGACTGCATCAGTACGGCTGTGCATCAGCCGCTGGTGGCCTCGGTGGGGCTGCCATTTCTGATTGTGGAGCTCGCCTCCCGCGACGCGCTACGCCGCTGCGTACCAAATTTACAAGGTTTTCGGGCTGTTCTGCCACTGGACGGCGCAGTCTCCATTTATGCCTATACCCTGGACACAACACAGGAAGAGGACTGTGATTTGCAGGCGCGGATGTTTACGCCGCGGATGACCGAAGACCCGGCGACAGGCAGTGCGACGGCTGCAGTGACGGCGCTGCTGGCTTCGCTTAATGCTAAGACGACGCTCTCTTTGCGCGTAAGGCAGGGTGTGGATATGGGGCGTGCCAGCCTGCTGTTGGCAGAGTATGACGCCTCGCAGGGTACACCGGTTGTGCGGGTGGGCGGCAGCAGTGTGATCACGATGGAAGGGACGTTGACGCTGTGAGGTCATATCCGCCTGGCATGAGTGCGCCAGGCAGGCGCTAAGCGAGAAGGGGGACAGTCACCACAGGCTGCCGCCTTCCCGATACAGACTGATGGGGCGTTACTCGTTGCCCCATTGATTGAGGAAATTCGCGACGTCATCGATACGCTTTTCACTGATACCGGCTTCGCTGGCCATCTCTTGCTGCGCTTCTTCGCTGATCTCTTCGTTATTCATTAAGCGGGTGATCAGCAACTGGAAATAGTGTGCCAGGGGATCGCGCTCTGACTCGCTCACCGGCTTCTCGCTTTCCGACGAATACTCATCCACGATGTCATAAAATTTAAGCGGTATTTCGTTGTTCATAAGTCTTTCCCTAAGGTCTGAGCCAGTTGATGCTGCCGATGTGGTTTAGATAATAGCAGTCTTATTTTACTGCCCGCGGGAAAATTGCCGGATTAATACGGCAACATCCAGGAGGGCAGAAAATCGTGCCGACAGGCGGCGAATGGACCGCGCACAAGGTCGGCACAGGGTCAGCCTGATGATGTCAGACTTTGAGCATTTTTACCGTGGCTTCAACGTCAATTTCATCTTCCGAGAAGATTAATGTCGTGCCCTGGAAGGTGGTGATCGCCAGTTTTTTTACCGAGCGCATTTCGCCTGGTTTCTGCGCGGATTTCGGCTTGATGTTGTTCATCAGAAGCCCCACCGACAGCACCGCATTTTCTTTATCGATCCCGGTTTCAACTGGCACTTCTTCGCTGAACACCACGAAAGACTTGATCGAGGCGAGTTTCAGGCGCTCACCTGCAATATAGATGTACTTGCTTTCCGGAATAACTTTGACCGCATACGCGGACAAGCCTTTGTTGTTGGTGGTCGGTTCGAAGGTCACTGCGGCATCTTTCTTGATAAGATCAGGGTTGGCGACCTTAATCACATGAAAGTACCGGTTTTCGCCGTTTTCATCTTTGATAAATCCAAAACCTTTATCTTTAAACCACGTTGTGATTGTTCCGTTCATCGCCATTACCGCCTGATTAATCGTTTATCTACTCAATTTTTGCAGCGCGCAGTGTAAAGCACAATGCCCGCGCAGACTACGTCTTTGGATTAAGTGTGAGTGATAAAGTTGGGGGATGTCGAGGTGATGCGCTAAAGCCTGCGAGTGTGCACGTTCGGTTACCTTGCTCCTCCGGGAAGAGGGGGAGGGGAACAGACGCCCCCGGGCCTTCCCGGGCGCGCCTGTCAAATCATTTGCCGAGAATATTGTTTACCGCTGCGATGTGACCCGGCTTATCTTTCTGGTTCGAAATGACCTGAATAATGGTGAATTTTTTGTTGGCGACAGCAATTAAGGTTGCCTGAAATACGTCAGTACCGTCCATATTGCTGGTGGCCTCAATGTGATAAACCTTCAATCCCTTCACGTTCTCCGTTTTTTCACTGACAACCTTATAAGAGGGAGAGGCTTGCTTCTGCTGATCTTTTATGGATTTCAGGCCCGTGAGAAAATCATCCTCACTGGCAGCACGGGCCGCCAACGGGATGTCTTCTTCGCCAATAATGAGCACACGTTTAGCCTGTTTATTGACATACATTTTCCCAGGCGCACCGCCAGGAACAGGCTGAACCTCATAGCCCTGTAATTGGAATTCCTGCTTTCCATCCAGAAGAGAGATTGTTTCAGTCGTAGCGGCCTTTTGTTCCGTCGTCTGCACTTCGGCGGCTGATGCCACATTAACTGTACAACCCAGCGTTACGGTAAAGAATATTGCGGCTGACAGGTTAGATATATTCTTTAACTTCATTGTGAGCTCCTCATGGTGTTATTTCCTTTTTATGAAAATGCAGGGGTTACAGCGTAGAAGCTAAGTAAGCAGGCAGCAAGGCGGGATAGCATATTCCATTTCGAATTCCTTTTTTATGCCCGATAATGCAGACAAAACCACACAAATAATGGGTGGGAACATAAAGGCAGTGTCTCCTCATTCTTATTGATATGAAAAATAATAATGCAAATTACGAATTATCCTATTGCACACAGATAGGTGTTGTTAATCAAGGGAGGGATTTGTTACTTGTTGTTTTTATTGTGGTTAATATAGTTTATCGCATGAATTATCCCTGCACTTACTCAGCAATGTCACGGTTAAACAAGATATTTACCTGATTTTTTCAGAAGCCTTAATTTAATAAAGCAACCATTGTGCCCATCCCAAACTGAAATTGCTGCTGAAAATAACTTTGCCGTTTCCATTACTAACAAAGGTAGGTTTACAATCAGAATCTACCATTTGTAAAATAGTGTAAGCATAGCAAGAGGGCACTTTCCTCTTTAACTTGTACAGTAAACTCCTTCCGGTAATCTCCGCGAAAGCAGTTTTTCCCATTACAAACAGTGGATGAGTTAATAACGTTGAAAAGCATAACGGAATTGAAAATGGGTTATACAAAAGTACTCTTTTGGTTACTGTTAACCCTGTTTCTTATACCAGCGATCACATTAGGTTTTGCTGAGTACGGGAATAGATCACTCAATCAGGAATACACGCAATTCTTTATTGAGGATGCACAAAAACAACACCAGGATGCCGGGAAACTTGCCGGGTTCCTGCAAGAGAATCCACCTTCAAGCGTTTGCGGCCCGGTTAGCGAAGATCTGCTCAACTATAAAAAGGCGGTCTGCGCACCAGGTTCCGAACTCTGGCAGTTCTACATGATGGACAACGTTGCATTCTGGACGTTGATTGCCGGCTGTTTTGTACTGCTGATGATCGTGCTATTCAGCGCGCTGGCCTTTAGAAACCGTAAGAGCCAGTTGTTAAGCCTGATGCTGGCACGGCCATTCCTGATGTTAGCAGGTTCACTTGAAGTGATTGTTCAAGGGGCGATGCTGGTCTGGCTCTCTTTCTGGGGAACCGCCTTCTTCACACAAACCTACTATCCAAAACTGGTTATATTAGTCGGATTGATGGTGCTGGCGGGTATCTACTACATCATCAAAGGCATCTTTAAAAAGCTCCCGCCTGAGGAGAATATCGAAGGCGAAGTCGTGAGCCGCGAAGCCGCCCCTGCACTGTGGTCACGGATTGATGCGCTGGCTGCCAGAGTAGGAACAACCCCGCCGGACCATGTTATTGCTGGTATCGACGCCAATTTCTACGTAACAGAAGCACCGCTGCGCGTTAATGACCATCTGCTAAAGGGCCGCAAACTCTATGTCAGTATTCCGCTGTTGCGCCAACTGACGCTTGCGCAGGCGGATGGCGTCATGGTTCATGAACTGACTCACCTGCATGAAGGCGACACGGCATCGGGCGCGTTACTGGGGCCGAAGCTCCACCGTTTCGATCTCTATATTGCCCTGATGAGCGAGAATGTGGCCACGCTCATTGTCTACTATCCGCTGTATTTGTATCGCATGCTGTTTGAACTGGCATGGCAACGCAACAGCCGTGAACG
This sequence comes from Phytobacter sp. SCO41, assembly GCF_003073275.1. NCBI lineage: Bacteria > Pseudomonadati > Pseudomonadota > Gammaproteobacteria > Enterobacterales > Enterobacteriaceae > Phytobacter > Phytobacter sp. SCO41. The sequence continues at coordinate 2,431,040 of NZ_CP027225.1, forward strand.
TGAGTTCGTTGCCGATAGCAATGCCTCCGCGCTCATTTCACCTGCCGCGATCATCGAATCCCTGATCAAAATTTCAGCGTATGCGAGTTATCGCTATGAAGTTGAAAGGGATCTGTTTGCCAATAACGCGCTGCATGAGAGTGAATTGGGGATCCGCAAAACCATCGCCGCCGGTTTGCCTGCACATGTAAATTCGCCCGGTTTTATCAGTGCCATGCGTGAACATAATGTGCCGCATCCCTTTGATTCACACCCACCGCTGACTGAGAGGATGCGTAACGTTGGTTTTTCCGTCGAAGAAACCGCCTATGCCGCGGTGGCAGCGGAACTCCCGACGGAGAGTTGGGTTGATTTAATGCCCGTTGCCGACAACATCGAACAGCAGCTTTGGCAGAAATATGAGCGTGATTTCTCGTCTACGCATGAAGAGAGCCTGGCCTGGCGCTATCAGCCCACGGGAGAGGAAGAGACCGCGCTGGTCCTTAAATATTTCCCGAATGTTCCCTTTACGCTGAAAGACGGTTCGCAGGTCGAAATCACCTGGCAGGGCATTGTGTTGCCGAAAACGGCTGAACTGCTGGACTGGGATAATGTTAAAAATATCAACGTCCTCAGAAATTTTGGCCGGGATACCCTGCACGTACAACATGTGCAGCCGAACGCCCACGGCAAAAAACGCAGCAAAATTCCTCTGCCGGGCCTGAAGAAAGAGATTGAGAGATTCAAGCAAGTGCTGGCCTGGTACTGGCACCGCCATCAGACGGTACGGTCACTACTGCAACAACCCGAAACGGTGACTCAGCACGACGCATAAATAAGCAGTGGCTCAACCCTGTGACAGGGGTTGAGCTACAACTTTTATTCATCATTATTAATGAGCTTTTCGCTGCGTGATTAGGCAAGGCTGTCATGGGAAAAGCTGAGCCTCAGGCGTTTGACCTGCCACTCAGGTCCTCGCGAGTTGGACCTTGAAAGTAGATGCTACTGATATGGCAACTGCGCGGTTGCGTCAGCACGAAACGAATCGTTTCCCAGACCGATCGTCCATTCAAAAGACGTTCCCCCATCCTGGATTGACCATCGACAGACGTCTCTAACCCTGTAAGTTCGAAATCCGGCGGATACAGCCCGGTAACACGGATATTTTCTTCGGACAACTGCTGTGACAGTTTAGTTGTAAACCCGCTGAGACCGTGTTTGCTGGCGAAAAAAGCGGGATGCGCAATTGAGTCCGTAAAATTCGGGACGCCACATGAAGATATTATTGAGATGATATCAGCACTGTCTGAACGTCTTAACCCAGGCAGCAACGCCTGAGTCAACAGGATCGAACCTGTCAGACCTGAACTGACGGTATTAATAATTTCTGTGTCAGGCTGATCGTCTAAGCTGCCTGACAACCACTGAGCAGCATTGAGAATTAAAATGTCGATGGGCTTGTCTGAGGTTAAAAGCTGTGAAGAAAACTGAGAAACGGATTCAGGCCGGGCTAAATCACAGATATACCCTTTTGCAATGCCGCTTTCTGCAGTGATGATGCTGCAGGTTTTTTGAATATCCTCAGCCCGCCGCGCGCAAAAATCCACTTCGACACCCTCTCGGGCCAGCCACACGCACAGCGCCTGGCCAAATCCTCCACCTCCACCGGTAATAACCGCTCTTTTTCCTCTGAGCATCTCCATGCCTCCCTTTCTTAATGACTCTGTGTGGATGTAGATATACAGGAGGAGGGGCAGTGACATCTTTCCGTTCGTGCCATTTGTATAGGAGGAAGATGAATAAGCCGCAGAGCGTTTTAACCAATGTGTTGCATCCATCAGTTGAACTCACAGCCTGGAGCGGACTATGAGAAGTGCCGATGGGCTCCCGTTTTTTATGATGCTGAAAATTCTTCTGCAAACTGTATGAAAATTACGCAGCGATGACCAGACAGTTCTTATCCCGATCATCATGATACTTATCTGGCTCAGCCTGATTTTTGTAGACCACTACACAGCACGATATTGATGGTAAACGAGGGGAAATAAGATAACTCTTATTTGTTGCTTTTTATCCTGATGTAGCATTGCAGCATCTTACATTATATTGGTCATTATTGTTTTCAGAGGGATTTTTATGGGATGGAATAAAGATGCAGCAGTAGATTACCTTGTAAAACACGCTGGGCCGACTTCAAAGAGTAAGTGTGCAGTTTATACGCGCCTGGCTATTGCGGCCGGAGGAATAAATATTCTAAATACAGAATTCGCAAAAGATTATGGCAATTCACTGCTCAAGGCCGGATTCACTGCTTTACCCTCATCTTCAAATCTTGAAAAGGGCGATGTTGTTGTTATTCAGCCATATCCCGGAAGCCGCCTTCAGGCTGGCCATATGGCCATGTTTGATGGGAAAACGTGGTATTCCGATTTTAAACAAAAGGATTTATATCCCGGTAATGGTTACCGGAGGAATCACCCACCTTACGTTATCTACAGGAAGAATTGATGCGCCTGATACTCACCTTTATTCTGGCTTTTTACTTGCCTTTTGCCAGTGCAAGTGCACCCGTTAGTGCTCAGAAGAGCGTCACAGAATTCTATCAATTTTATCTGGGCGATTTTACTAATATCTCACCAGATAATTCTTCTCATAAACAAAAAATGACAAAATGGGTATCAAAAAAGCTCCTTGCCCGCCTTGATGCTATCTACAAGATTCCCGAACAAGAATTTCTTGAAGCTGATTATTTTACCTATACGCAGGATTATGCAACTGAATGGATCCATCGCTTACGTACAACTCCTGGCGTTGTGGATGGCAGCAGCCAGAGAGTGGATGTTTGGTTGGGTATACAGGATAATAAATATAAGCATTTGCAGGTCTGGACCCGGAAGGAAGATGGCGAATGGAAAATCTGGCGAGTGGTTGATGCAGGAAACCATATCGAGCAGAAGCTCTATTGAGTTCTTACATTATCCGGTGAAAAAGCCTGTGGCGACACGGGCAAAATTATTACTTCTGCTCCTGTCACGGAACTGGTCGTCCTTTTTTTGAGCGAGGAGCGGACATACAAGAAGAGGGAAGCTGGCTTATCCCAATAATGAGCTTTTGAGTGACGAGGCATACTCATTGGAAAATACGCCATAAAGTGACTTTCGATGGTATGGTTACATTCTTACCACGAAAAGAGGAAACACTAATGATTGTAAGGACCTGGCACGGTTGTGTTCCGCTAAAACATGCTGAAGCTTTTGCGAAACACCTTGAGAATACCGGTGTAAAACATTCAAAGAGCATATCTGGGAACAGAGGCGCTTTTGTGCGTAGAGAAACCCAGGGGGAATGGGAGCATTTTTTCCTGGCGACTTACTGGCAGGATCTGCAGTCGGTTAAGGCATTTGCCGGAGAAAGCTATCACGTAGCGGTGACGTACCCGAGTGACGAAGAATTTGAACTACTTTCCGATCCCTACGTTTTCCAGCATGTAGTGGAGAACGTTGCGCCGCTTTAGCTTCGTTTCCGGGGCAACCTGTCGGTTACCCGAATTTTTTAAAATATCCATACTCATTTAATGCCCTTAGGGCCACTTCTGGCACACAGGGGACATCCGGGCACGGCAGATTTCCCCTGGACGCGCTGTCAATTCTGCCCAAGCTATGCAAACCGAAATCATTGGAACGGCTCATGAATATCCAATTCACAAACATTACCCCGGCCAGCCCAGGGTTTATGGAGTTAAAATTAAAGAGCATGGCTGAAGGATTTAACATGCTACACCGACTGGAAGAAAATTGGTTAAACGGACAGAACCGCTTTGACAGGCCCGGAGAAAAACTGCTTGGGGCTTATGCTGATGATTTAATTGTTGGCGTGTGCGGACTTAACATCGATCCCTTTACGGAAATAACTGGCACCGGACGTCTGCGGCATCTCTATGTAGACACGGCATGGAGAAGAAATCATGTTGGCAGCGGTTTGCTCAGTGAAATACTTAAAGATGCTGGCCTCTGGTTTGATTTTATCAACACCAACGCACCATCATCGGCATTCACTTTTTATGAACGAGCCGGCTTTGTTGCTTTATGTGATATGGATAAAGTTACACACCACTTTTGCCTGAGAAAGCAAGCACGGTAGAACATTCTCGTTTTGGACACAGCGCCGATTGTGTCCTGTGTCAGATGGCCAGGGCATCTTCTTTGTATTGACGATTTTTTCAAGAAAACTCAGTTCAATTTGCATATTTAGTCCTTAAAATAGCGCCGGGAAATCTTCGAGCATATATTGCTTTAAAATCAGACGCTCTGTTTCCATTTTTCACTGTCTGGCAGACTGTGGGCCGCGGTAATCGCCGCCCAGGGCTTTAATCAAGGTGATATCGGTGCTGAGCCGCTGGGCCTCGATATCCAGCAGCAAAAGCTGCTGCGCGATGGCCGGACGACGCGCCTCCTGCGCCGCATAGTAGCTGACCAGTCCGCGCTGATGGTGTGCGCTGGCGCTGCGGGTAGTCATCATCGCCGCCGCGACTTTCTGCTGCTGCAGCGCGGCCTGCTGGTTCAAATCGTTCAACTGGCTGGAGCTAATCGCCACGTCGCGCACCGCATCCAGCACCGCCTGGTTGTACTGCTTAATTAAAATATTGCTCGCCGTACGCGTCGATTTCAGGCTGGCGTCTAAGCGCCCGCCGTCAAACAGCGGCAAATAGAGCCCCGGCAGCAGGTTGATCTGCTGGAATGAGGACTTAAACAGATCGCCAACGCTCAGCGCGTTGTAGCCCCAGAAGGCTTTGATATCGAAGTGCGGGTAAAACGCCGCTTTTGCCGCGTCCACCTGGTTCATCGAAGCGCTGACGTAGCCGCGCAGCGCCTGCAGATCCGGGCGACGGGCCAGCAGTTCAAACGAAAGCGAATCCGGGAGCGTTTCCTGCAGCGCCGGCAGCGGCACGGGATGCATCTCCGGCATGCTATGCGCATCGGCGCCGATCAGCGCCCGCAGCGTTTCCCGATACTGCGTCAGCGTCCCCTGTGCCGTAATCACCTGCTGCTGCGCCGCCAGCAGCTCCGCCTGGGCGTTGGCGACATCGACGCTATCCTCCACGCCGCGCGCGGTACGATGCTCATGCGCCTGCACCGAGAGCCTGGCGATGGCCTCCAGCTGATTAAGTAATGCGATTTTCTGGTAAGTTGCCTGCATCGCGAAATAGAGCTGGGCCACGCTGCTGGCAAGATCCAGCTCGATGCCGGCGGTCTCCGCCTGGCGGGCGTTCTTTTCGCCAATCGCGGCGGCAACGCGGGCGCGGTCGGCGCCCCATAAATCGATATTCAGCGTCGCCCCGACGCCAACCGTATTCAGCGTGTACCAGGGGCCGTTTTTATCCACCGGCAGGGAGAAGGAGTAGGGCCAGGTGAACTGTTTATTGGTGACCCGCAGACGGTTTTGCGCCGCCACGGCGGTGGCCTGCACGCCCATTGCCGACTGCGCCAGCTCGACCGTGGACTGCGATTGCGAAATACGCAGCCGCGCCGCCTGCATGGTGGGGGAGTTCTGCAGCGCGCGATTGACCAGCATATTGAGCTGCGGATCCTGATAGCCTTCCCACCAGCGCGCCGTCGGCCAGCCGCTATTCGCCAGATGGATCACCTGCGCCAGCTCGGCCTGCTGCGGATTGACCAGCGGAACCTGGCCGGGATCGTCCTGAATTAATGCGCACCCGGTTAACAGCGTCAGGGCGAAGGCAAACACCGGGGAGCGCGCGGCGCGCGGGAGAGTAGAGGTTTTAATCATGATTGCATTGCCTGTCGCGGAATATCGGAAGACGCAAATGGCCACGCCGGCAGAGCGGCCAGCGCGTTGACCAGCGGTGCGCCAAATGGATTCGCCGGGTCCGGGAGAAGCGCCTGGGGGCGTTCTGTTGCAGTTTGCTGCGCGTCGATATCGGCAGCGTAGCCTTCAAGCCGCCGGGCGCAGCGGGGTAAAAAAGTATCCCCCGGCGCGGCGTACAGACGATAGCCTTCGCTGAGGCGCAGGATCTCTTCCGCCTGATGGAACGTCGCCCGCACCGGCCAGTTTTTGGCTTCCGGCCACGGGTGGGCGTAGGTTCCCAGCGGCTCGGCGGCTACCCGGTTGATTAAGGTTTCGCTCTCGGTCAGCGCGGCAAATAGCGGTACCAGCTGAACCTCATCGTCGCTTGAGGAGAGGGTCTGCGCCAGCTGGCGATAAAGTTGTGCCAGACGCGCTTTGAGCTGCGGGGCTTCGCTATCCGGCCATAAATAGAGATGTACAATCGAGGAGACCAGCACGCCGAGCAGGATACCGATAACCCGGTCGCGCAGTTCGGTAAGGTTGCTGAGCGGGCCAAACCAGCTCAGGAACGCCAGCGCAAAGGTGAAACCTATCTGGATCCCGGCGTAGGCGATGCGCTCTGAGCCTGCCGCAATCCACGCGGCCAGCGCGAACACCGGCAGGGTCATCGCCAGCAGGCCGCTCAGCGAGTCGGTCCAGGGCTGCACAAAGACGATCAGGAGCAGCGCAATCAGCGTCGCCAGCAGCGCGCCGCCGATGCGCAGCCACGTTTTCTGCAGGGTAGCGCCCAGACCCGGCTGGGCGACAATGACGCAGCTCAGCATAATGGTGTGGATGCCCTGCCAGTCGGCGGCGGTATAGAAAACGTAGCACAGCAGCGTCGCCAGTAGCGTTTTCAGGGCAAAGTGCAGATAGGCGGGATTGGACCACGCGTCCGGCAGCAGGAGCGGCGCTTTTTCCACTTCACCCTGCGGTAACGCGATGGTTTCGCCGCGCGCCAGCCGCGCCAGCACCCCGGCGATCTCCTGCAAAATGGCGCTGTTATCGCTATCGCGTGGGACCATTAACGGCTCAATATCCGCCGCCGTGGGGCTGGGCAGATTATCCGCCAGCGCGTTCAGCGCGCGGGCTATCTGCTGGCGCGCATCGGAATGGTCGCGGCCCGGTTGTAGCTGCGCCGTTAAATGGTAGCAGCGCAGCGCGGCGGCCATCAGCGATTGCCAGGCCTGCGGGCTGGCGGCAATCTCCGGCGTGGCGCGGGCGGCTTGCTGGTACAGGGACTGCAACTGGTTAAACTGGCCGGCGATCTCTTTAAAGGAGGGTTGCGGCGCCCCGCCATCCGGTTGGCTAAGAATCCGCGCCGTCTGGCGCAGCATGACCACCAGCCGGGCTTTAAACTGATAGCCGGGGAACGCCTGTTGGAAACAGGCGTTGACCAGCAGCGTCACCAGAATGGCGGTGTTAATCGCCACCCATAGCCACAGCAGCAGGCGTACCAGAATTTCGCTCTGGCTGGTCATCGACGGGAAGGTCTGGGCGTAGATGACTGCCAGCGCCACCACGAAAAACGCCAGCCCCAGCTTGCCGAGGACCCGCATCAGGTAAATCGCACAGAAGAACAGGATCACCGAGGCGACCAGGCGAATTAGCGGATAGTCATAGGTCCACTTGATAATCAGCAGTACGCCGCCCAGCGCGACGCTGACGGTTACCACGAAAACCACGCTCACCAGCTTAATCATCAGCACGTTAGGCTGGCTGACGTAAAACACCACGATCAGCGCCACGGCGAGGAAGGGAATATGCAGGGTCATAAACAGCACGATCAGCACCGCACAGCTGAGCGTCAGGCGCAGGGTGTAGTTCGCCCGCCCCGGCGCATCGCGGAGTTCCCGGGTCAGAAAGGGCCACAAGCTTTGCATGCCGTCTCCTTATTGCGGCTGGAGAACGGCGCTGGCGGAAGCGCCCATGCGAAACAGGTGCGGATCGGGGTCTTTGACGGCGATTTTAACCGGGAAGCGCTGGGAGACGTGGACCCAGTTGATACTTTTCTGAATGACCGGCAGGCCTTCAATGACGCTGCCGCCGTCGGGCAGAACGCCGGTGCCGACCGAGTCGACTACGCCCTCGAAGGTGCGGCCGTGGTTGGTCATGACGGTGATTCTGGCCGGAACGCCGGGCCGCACGTTCTGCAGGTCGGTTTCACGGAAGTTCGCCACCACGTACCAGTGGTCGTCATCCAGCAGGGTAAAGACCGGCTTAAGGGCCGAGGCGTACTGGCCGATCGTCGTCTTCAGCGCCACCACCACGCCGTTAAACGGCGCGCGCACTTCGGTAAATTCGAGATGCAGCTCGGCCAGCGCAATTTGCGCCAGGATCCCCGCGCGCTGCGCCACCATGGCATCAACGCCGGTCACGGCCGCGGAAGCCTGTTTCGCCTGCAGCAGGGTGGCCTCCAGTTCGGCGCGCGCCGCTTTTTCGGCCGTTCGCGCCTGATCCAGATCTTCTTGTGAGGCAAACCCCTGTGGTACCAGCGGCTCAAGGCGTATGCGTGAAGAGGTGGTCTGCTTAACCAGCGCTTTAGCGCGTTCAACGGCGGCGTTGACCGACTGCGCGTTGTACTCCTGCGCTTTGATCGTGCGCTGGGTCAGCATAATCTGCGCATCAAGCGTGGTCAGCCGCGCTTTGGCATCATCAAGCATCGCCTGGTAGGGACGCGGGTCGATGCGGAACAGCAGATCGCCTTTTTTTACCCGCTGATTGTCGCGAATCGGCATTTCGACGATCCGCCCGCTCACTTCCGGCACCACGTCGATGGTGTCGGCATAAACGTAGGCATCGTTGGTTTCCGGCGAGGTTTGTAGCTGCCAGATAACCAGAATCAGCGCCACGATCGCGGCGAGAACGAGCGCCAGCAGGGGCCATTTTTTGCGGATAACGCTTGAGCGGGATTGGGTCATAGGGATCTAGTTTACGAAGAACAGGAACCACAGAATCGTGGCGAACAGGAACATCAGCGCCAGATAGCTGAAGACCAGTGGAGAAAATCGCGATTGCCATCCTTGACGCACAATCAGGATATGGCAGGGAATAAGTAACAGCGCGGCGCCTAATAAGCAGAAGAACCAGCCGGGAAATGCTGCGCCTAAAACCGGAATCGCCGGGGATAATGAGCAGCCGGAGAGCGTAAATAGCGAAAATAAGAGCGCAGGGCACGCCAGCTTAACAATGCGATTCAAGACGAAATACCTGAGTGCTCGGATTAAGGTGAAATGAGTTTAATCTCCTTGATTGTGAAAGAAAAGAAACTCATCAGGTATCTCAAACAGAACGTCTCTTTTCCTCTGGTTACATTGTTTTGTGATCATCTTGCATCACCACAAATATAAAAGTAAAACTATATGGATTGTCTGCATTTTAATTCCTATATTCAAAGGATTACAAAAAATGCCGTTGGTATTTTTTACACCCTAACTTTATATGACTCACCTGGCTATGCATAACACCATATATGAAACATTGCTGGAAGCACCCGGCCCGCAAGGCTCTCTCAAAGGCACCTTGCTTAGCCCCTGTCCGAAGCCAGAACAGGTCATTCTGATTATTCCCGGTTCAGGGCCGACGGACCGCGATGGTAATAATCCGCTTGGGGTTAATGCGTCAACGTATCGGCTTCTGGCTGAAAATCTGGCATTGAAAGGTATCGCAACGTTGCGGGTGGATAAGCGTGGAATGTTTGCCAGTTCAGCGGCGATAACGGACGCCAATGCTGTGACAATCAGTGATTATGTAGAAGACGTACGTTCCTGGATAACGGTATTGCAACAGCGTCTGGAAAACCCCTGTATCTGGCTTCTCGGGCACAGTGAGGGGGGGATCGTGGCATTGGCGGCGGCGCAGGAACCTGATGTCTATGGTTTAATGCTGGTCGCAACACCTTCGCGCCCGCTGGGGGATGTGTTAAGAGAACAGCTTAAAGCCAATCCGCAAAATGCAATTCTGCTGGACGATGCGTTTTTTGTTATTAACGAACTGGAGCAGGGTAGACATGTTAATGTTCAGAACAGGCATCCTGCTGTGCAACATTTATTTTATCCGGCAGTGCAGGGGTTTCTTATAGACATTTTTTACTTTAATCCAGTTCATTTGATCGCGCGTATTACTAAACCTGTACTGGTATTACAGGGGCAACGCGATCTCCAGGTAACGGAATATGATGCCAGACAGTTTAAGGCAGCCAACCCGAAAGCAACCCTTGTTCTTTTACCGGATGTAAACCATGTTCTTAAAGCGGTGAATTCTGATGACAGGGAAGAGAATCATGCGGCTTATACAAACGCATCGCTTCCCCTGGCGGCCGGGGTGGTTGAGGCCATTGCGCAGTTTCTGACGCAGAACGGTAACCCCAAAAGCTAAGTTGCCACTCTTTAATTAATAGACAATCCGGGAGTTGGGACGTTGAAAATTGACTGGCATAGCGCATTGCTCACCCGTTCCACAGCCATAGATAAACACTACAAAAACACGCAAAACGTTCGTCGTTTCATGATGGAACAATGCGGGGAAAACTTCCGTTTCGACCGTGATTTCATGGCCTGGATCCGCAATGATATCCCCAAAAATCTGGGCGATGTGGTCGATGAGTGGAAACGCAGACAAGGTTTATAAAAGAAAATTTTTTATTCGCCTCAAGCAGACAGACTAGAGAATTGTCAGGTCTGTTATGAACGTCTATGGAGGGCGGGGGCGAAGACTCAGCGCCTCCCATGTCGACCAATTTCCCAATAAAACTTACAGGACAATAGCTGAATTAGTTGATTTTATTGCCGTTTATTATTGCGTCGATGTCTTGTGAACATAACCACTGGTCCTGGCAGGCGACTTCAGGCACCTGTACTTTAAATAACTGGAAGAGTTTATATACTTCTGTATTGAACCGGGCTAGAAATTGCGAGCCAGCAGGCTTCATGCCCACCCGCTAAGCAATCCTTTTTGTTAAGGATAACAAATGCATACCAGTAAATGGAATGATGTGTTCCAGGAGTCAATATCATGACAAGTTACATGGCATTGACTTACATTTTCGAGGAAAAAGTTGCTCCATGGCGCTTTCCCTTCATCGTCCATCCTGACCTTGCCGTGCAAAGAATCAGAACGATGCCCCCCTCTTCGCTGAACTCGATGTTAAGTCGTCAGGATAAATTTCAGTCACAAAGTGGAGCAAATCCTTATCAGGCTGGTCGGGACATCCGTACTGTTGCCACAGTGGAGCTTGAGCGTGGCATTATGGTGGCTATTGATGATCGCTTTGGTTTGTGGTCGCCCGCGGTCGCTCTGTTCTTCATTGATAATGAGGGATGCCTTCAACTTCATGCTACGACGCTGCCTGATGCCTATCCGGTTAGCTCTATCATCCGTCGATATGAAGAAATGGTCAGCACATTCGGTAATCGTCCCGCGCCAACAGACATTCCTCTAAGTCAACGTCAACTTAGGCGTGCTGATTCAGCTATGCGAGGTGAAGAACCCAGTGCTGGCGGTGGCCGTAGTAGTCGAATAAATGAGCCTGACCGCCCACTCACAAAAGCTGAACGTTGGCAGGCGAGAAAAAATCTCATCAGTAAAGGCCAGCGTAGTGTGTATCCTGATGCGCAGACCGCCGCTAACCGGCTTGCTGAGAATAATATCGCAGTCGAAAAAGCAAAACTCGCTCAGAATGTCTATGGCCGTGCCGGGCAACCGATAAATGCGCTTGAAACGATGCCGGATGTGCCTGAAGGGTGGATTGATATCAGTAATGATGAGCAAGCGCTATCCTCGCTGGGATTGAAACGCGAGATGTTATTTGACCAGCCGGTTGACCCCAATTTTTTTAGCCGTGTTTATGCCCCTGACAAATATGTCTTCGGGAATGATATGAACCCAACGGTTGTTTTTCGGGGGACACGGCCGGAGGTACTGCAAGACTGGGACAATAACATCAGCCAGGGCGGGGGATTCGGCTCATCCTATTATGAAAAAGCCGTAAATATTGGTAATAACATCGCTCGAACTGGCAGCAAAATTGACATCGTTGGTCATTCACTCGGTGGAGGCCTTGCATCGGCGGCTGGAATGGCAAGTGGCGAAGCAACCTGGACATTCAACGCCGCAGGACTGAACAGTGGTACGGTTACAAAATATGGTGGTCAGCTTATTGGAGATGGCTCTGCGATAACAGCTTACAGAGTCAATGGCGAGGTACTGACTAAGCTTCAGGAAGTGAGTATTACAGACCTGACGGATGCGAATTTTGATATGTCTCTTTTTGCAGCGAAAGTGGGTATCTCAAATATGCTCCCTAATGCCATAGGTAAAACCGTCGGACTTGCTGGCGGTACCGGAAGCATGATGGACAAGCACAGCATGACGCAGGTTATTGACTGTATAGAAGCACAGAAGGATGAGGACATTGGAATCATTAAAAGCAGGGTGTAGCGTGGAAAAAATCGCATCCGCGATAGTTTTTTCTTTTCTGTTTGTTCTTTTATCGGCGTGCAATGATATGAAAAAGATAGAACCTGAAAAATATTTCACCGGTCCTCAGCTTGTTCTGGCTAAGGCTATCCAGGCGGCAGATAGTGAATCTGTTATCCGTCTGTCAAAAACAACCGATCTGAACACACCGGGAAACGAGCATTTTACACTGCTGCTTTTTGCTCTGAATGAGGTTATGTATAACGGCAATCCTCAAAAAAGGTTAGATATTGTCACGGAACTTGTACGCGCAGGTGCGGATCCCCAACAAGCACAACCGAATGCACGCGGCACACCGGCTCAAATGATGGCAATGGGTGATAAAGATATATGGCTTAAAGCGCTTCTCGACGGCGGACTTGATCCTAATTCCCGGGATAAATTACTCAATGTTCCTCTTATCTTTTCAGCGCTAAGTGCAAAAAATACAGCCACGCTTGCGCTTTTGATTGAACGGGGAGCCGATATAAATACGCGGGATACCCTGGGTGAGACGCCACTTGTTGACGCTTTTTTCCGCACTGATTTTGATAAGGTCTATTTCTTACTTGAGCATGGTGCGAACCCTAATCCAGTAAATAAGCAAGGCCGTTCTTTCAGTCAGATGCTGGACAGGAACCTTCAACAGGTTAAGCAAGGTACTGAGTACTATGATCATGTGGTGAAATTAAAAGAAAAAATAGACAGCATGTCTCAATGATCTGTTGGCAAGGGGTGATACTCGATTGCCCGCACCATAATTCGGCGCAGCCATCGACTGCGATAATCCGGTGTCACATCTCCGCTTCTCCAGGCGGCCGGGGTGGTTGAGGCCATTGTGCAGTTTCTGACGCATAATAGTAACCCAAAAGCTAAGCTGCCATTTTTTAATTAATAGACAATCCGGGAGTTGGGACGTTGAAAATTGACTGGCATAGCGCATTGCTCACCCGTTCCACAGCCATAGATAAACACTACAAAAACACGCAAAACGTTCGTCGTTTCATGATGGAACAATGCGGGGAAAACTTCCGTTTCGACCGTGATTTCATGGCCTGGATCCGCAATGATATCCCCAAAAATCTGGGCGATGTGATCGACGAGTGGAAACGCAGACAAGGTTTATAAAAGAAAATTTTGTATTCGCTTGAGGCAGACAGACTGGAGAATTGTCAGGTCTGTTATGAGCATAGTAGGGGTTAGCATGAAAAAACGTGTATCCGTAATTATGCTTTCTTTTCTGTGTGTGCTGTTATCGGCGTGCAATGATATGAAAAAAATAGAACCGGAAAAATATTTTACGGGTTCGCAACTGGTTTTGGCTAAGGCTATCCAGGCGGCAGATCGTGAGGCCATTCTCCATCTGGCGAAAAATACTGATCTTAATAGCCCGGGAGCCGAGGAGCTGACACTTTTATTTTTCGCAATGAATGAGTCTTTTTACAATAATAACCCTCCTGAGCGATTGCAGATCATAACGGATTTGGTTCGCGCGGGAGCAGATCCTCTACAGCCGCAAATGAATATGCCGGGTAGCCCTGCTGAAATTACCGCAAAAGCTGACAAGGACATCTGGCTGAAGGCGATGCTCGATGGTGGGCTGGATCCTAACGCCAGGGATAAGGTGTATCATGAGGCCCTTATTTTCTCGGCAATTAAATCAACAAATAATTCACCTCTGGCGCTGCTAATCAAGCGGGGAGCCGATATCAATACACGAGACTCCTTAGGCCAAACGCCACTTGTCGAGGCTTTTTTTAGATCCGAATTTGAGAAGGTTTTTTTTCTGCTGGACAACGGTGCTGATCCCAACCCGGTGAATAAGCAGGGTCGCTCCTTCAGGCAGATGGTCGATTTTGAACTTCAGAGGGTTAAGAAAGGCGGTGAGTATTACGATAATTTATTGAGATTAAAAGAAAAGCTTAACAGCATGTCTCAATGATATATTGGAAAGCGTGATGTGAGGCGGTATAAGGCTCTGGAACTTAAAGGACAGAGCCTGCGCCACATGCACTCAGGCCGTGTCCGGGAAATGCCAGTTAAGGGATAATGAGCGCGGCTCTGAATTGTCTGAACAAATTGAAGAACATGGTTCGTTTCAGGTGATAGAACAGTTACTTTCGCAGATGACAGAAATTTGCTGATGGCCGCTAAACCTGGCTTCTGCTTCATTCCGTACAGAAGAAATTTTATATCCACTTTGGCGCGAAGCGGCCAGAATAGAGTGATGTGCTGGAAATCATCTGTCTATTTAGTATAGTCGTTCTGTTACGATCAGAATTGAATAACGTAGTACTGATATTGTTATTTTTCCATTAATTATAATCAAAATTTGGTACATCAAATTGGGAAGTTCCCTTCGAACTTTACGCGGTTATTTTATTCTGCCTTTAGCGATAAATTATAAGCATCATAAAACAATGGCTCTGCCATCTGTTGACAAGAATATTATTATTCGCTGAATGTTTCATGAAAAACAATACCAGGTAAGCGGCAACCTAAAAGGCTTTTATTGTTAAAATATATGCTTTTTTAATGTGATCTGTGTCACAAAATTCATTTCGCTGATAACCACAAAATTAGTGCGCCTAATAACAAAGGAAATCAGCATGTTTAATATCCGTAGGATCGAACCGGCTTTTAAAGAAGATATGTATGGTTTCACGCAGAGCCTGCTCAGCTATATCAATGGTGAAACGAATAAAACACCAGATAGCGAAAAACTGCGTGACATAACGCACCGGGCCTATCATCAGGGCGCAGTTGCGGATCAGAAAATTGCCCAGCATGCCCTTTTTATTATTTACCAGAGTGTTCTGGCTCATCCGCTCTCTGCCCCTGCATCCCGGCAGTACGACCCGGCGTTGCTGGAAATTAAAAAAATCATCGAGAATGAATGGCTGGAACATGAGTTCGGGCAACTTTCTCTACCCGAAGAGGTGAATTCAGCCCCGAGTTACGGTGATTTTTTAAAAACGGTGTGGCATGCACATAATGCTTCGCATCACCCTCTGTTTGAGTTCCTGGAAAAGGATGCTTCAACGGCGCAACTCTATTATTTCTTCAAAAGCGACAGCGCACTTAATCTGATTTTCTTTGATCTGGTTGCCTATACGCTGATTGGCTCCCAGCCGGAAACCCGCGGTACTATCAGTGAAAACCTTTGGGATGAAATAGGGCATGGTGACAATGTGTTTACGCACGTCAATCTCTATAAAGATGTGCTGGCGCGGCAGGACATAAAACTGCCAGAAAACCATTATATCGACATGTACGGGGCAGAAGCACTGGCCGGACACAATGCCTTCATGATCGGTTCTGTTAACCGCAGCCACTATTACAAACTGCTTGGGGTAATGGCTATGACGGAGGTGCTGGATCCGCCCCAGTATGAAAAACTGGTAAATGGATGTCTGCGTCTGGGCCTTATCGATCGTGATGTGAAATATTATACGGAACATATCACCATTGATATCAAACACGGGGATGACTGGCTTTATAACGTCATTGATGTGATTGCCGGGAAGTACCCTGAGACCCGCCGGGAGTTCTATCTCGGCAGTTTACTGAGGCTGCGGACCGCGGAGCGCTATTACGATCAACTGATGCAGAAATTGATGCAACTCTGATGATGATACCGGCCCGGAGGGAGCTCCGGGTTTTTAATTATGCTGAACAGGAGTGGATGTGTGGCTTACTTACTGCTGGCGCTGGCCGCTATTTTCTGGGGTGGGAACTATGTCGTGGGGCATATACTGGTTCAGTACGTTGACCCCTACGGGCTGAGTCTGATCCGCTGGGGAGGGACAACCCTGCTGATGCTTTCTTTTTACTGGAAGCGATTCTGCGTCGATTTCGCCTCGATGCGAAAGCATATTCGCATAAACATTCTCCTCTCTTTCCTGGGGCAGGTCTGTTTCCCGCTCAGTTTATACATAGGCCTTCAGTACACCACTTCCCTTAACGCAGCTATCTATATTTCCAGCACACCCTGCCTCGTTCTGCTTATTAACCATTTTCTTTTCCGCGAATACATTTCAGCGCGCAATATTGCGGGTGTCGTGGCCAGTACGGTGGGGGTGCTGTACCTCGCATTTTCCAGTGCCAGCGGTAACGGGAGGATGCAGGCTTTTGGTCTGGGAGATGTGCTGACCATTATTTCCGCGTTGAGCTGGGCGTTTTACTGCGCATTTCTGCGTTTTAAAGACACCACGGTAACAAATACATCCTTTGTCGCTTTCAGTTCCCTGTTGGGGACTTTAATACTCGTACCGATGTTTATTATCCATGCCGCGTTTGCAGAGGCGTATCGGGGCGTTATTTATAGTGTGTCACCCTCTGTTATCATCGGTATCCTTTATCTGATTATCTTCCCTTCATGGCTGTCATATGTGTTCTGGAATAAAGGCGTATCGCTGATTGGTACTACCCGAAGTGAGATTTACACCCATCTTATCCCTGTCTCCGGCGGTATTATGGGCGTCGTATTTCTGGGCAATGAACTACACACCTATCACATCGTCACCCTGGTTCTGATTGTCTCCGGTATCGTCTGCTGTTCGTCCCGACATTCCGTCAATAACCGCCCCGAACAACAGAGTGAGCGCTCATAAGATTGCAGCGCCACAGATACGCCGGGTACGCCTGGCACGCAGCAGACAGGCCGGAGCGCGGTCTGGTCTGCTATGCGCGAATTGCTAACATATCCAATCCGCATCAATGCGATAACGTCAAAGCAAAAGTGTGCTTAAATCAGAGATCCCTAAGTCAGAGTACTCGCAATGACATCTCAGGAGTCTAATGTGCATGTTGAAACATCCCGCTTATCCCTTCGTCCAGTCCTGGCATCAGATGTCGCCGATCTGTTCAGGATTTATGGTGATCCGGCGACGAACACATTTAACCCCGCCGGGCCATACCCGGACATTGATTATGCAAAAGCGGTGCTCGTTCGCTGGCTCGACCATTGGCACACTCACGGGGTCGGAAACTGGGCAATATCACTGCGCGATCGTCCTGAAACAATCATTGGTTTTGGCGGGCTGAGCATTCGAAGTTACAACGATATTATGATTAATAACCTTGGCTATCGATTTTCAACTGACGCATGGGGAAAGGGTTTGGCCACAGAATTTGCAACCTATGCGCTGAGATATGGATTTGAAAATATCGCGTTTACCGAGATTTCCGCTGTCGTAAGACAAAACCATCTGGCGTCGCGCAAGGTGCTCGAGAAAGCAGGGCTACGCTATATCAAAGACATTAATGATGTTAACGATGCGCCGCCAAGCCTTCTGTTTTCACTCACCGTGGATGAATGGCTGAGTAATTCAAAATAGTCTGGATTAACGCCTGATCTGAGTGTGACGCGGGGGCCGACGCCGTCTGAGGAATGCCTTCCGGGAACATTTCCCGAAAGGCTGCATAGATGATGATTGCATATCTCCCTGAATACGCTTGTACGTATCAAAAGATACCAATCCTTTCGCTGCGCGTTTTTAAGCCAGTCCCGCGCCCGCCAAAGGCTTACAGACATAGACGGTTTCTTTAATGCCGGTTTTAGCTTCGTACTGTGCCGCAACGGCCTCTTTCACCGCAGGCACCAGCGCTTCCGGCACCAGCGCGACCACGCAGCCGCCAAATCCGCCGCCGGTCATGCGCACGCCGCCTTTATCGCCGATGGTGTTTTTCACGATCTCCACCAGGGTGTCGATGTGCGGTACGGTGATTTCGAAATCATCACGCATGGAGGCATGGGATTCCGCCATCAGAACGCCCATACGCTGCAGGTCGCCTTTTTCCAGCGCGCTGGCGGCTTCCACGGTACGCGCATTCTCGGTCAGCACATGGCGGACGCGGCGGGCAACCACCGGATCCAGTTCGTGCGCGACGGCGTTGAACTGATCGATATTCACGTCACGCAGCGCTTTTTGCTGGAAGAAACGCGCGCCCGTTTCGCACTGCTCGCGACGGGTGTTGTACTCGCTGCCCACCAGGGTGCGTTTAAAGTTACTGTTAATGATGACGATGGAGACGCCCTCCGGCATGGAGACCGCCCTGCTGCCCAGCGAGCGGCAGTCGATCAGCAGCGCGCTGCCTTTTTTACCCAGCGCCGAGATAAGCTGGTCCATAATGCCGCAGTTACAGCCGACAAACTGGTTTTCCGCTTCCTGGCCGTTCAGGGCGATTTGCGTGCCGTCCAGCGGCAGGTGGTACAACTGCTGGAACACGGTGCCGACCGCCACTTCCAGCGAGGCGGACGAGCTCAGGCCCGCGCCCTGCGGCACGTTACCGCTGATCACCAGATCCGCGCCGCCAAAGCTGTTGTCACGCTTTTGCAGATGTTTCACCACGCCACGCACATAGTCTGACCACTGCTGTGAAGGGTGGGTCACAATGGGGGCATCGAGTGAGAATTCATCCTGCTGGTTGTCGTAATCGGCGGCAATAACGCGCACGGTACGATCCTGACGCGGTGAACAACTGATCACGGTCTGGTAATCGATGGCACAGGGCAGCACAAACCCGTCGTTATAATCGGTATGTTCACCGATCAGGTTTACGCGCCCCGGCGCCTGGATGGTATGGGTGGCAGGGTAGCCAAATTTTTCAGCAAACAGGGACTGTGTTTTCTCTTTCAGACTCATGGTTAAACTCCGGATTCGCGGAAATGAATATCGCTGACCGCGCGCAGACGTTCGGCCGCCTGCTCTGCCGTCAGGTCACGCTGCGTCTCAGCCAGCATTTCATAACCGACCATAAACTTACGTACCGTGGCGGAGCGTAATAACGGCGGGTAAAAATGCGCGTGCAACTGCCAGTGGCTCTGATCCTGCTGGGTGAAGGGCGCCCCGTGCCAGCCCATCGAGTAGGGGAAGGAGCACTGAAACAGGTTGTCGTAGCGGCTGGTCAGTTGCTTAAGGGCCAGGGCCAGGTCGCCACGCTGCGCGTCGGTTAAGTCGGTGATCCGCAGGATATGCGCTTTGGGTAACAGCAGCGTTTCAAACGGCCAGGCCGCCCAGTAGGGCACCACGGCCAGCCAGTGTTCGGTTTCAACGACGGTGCGGCTGCCGTCCTGGCGCTCGCGTTCAGCGTAATCCACCAGCATGGGGGAGCCGTACTGGCGGAAATAGGCGTTCTGCAGACGGTCTTCGCGTTCGGCTTCATTGGGCAGAAAGCTGTTGGCCCACACCTGACCATGCGGGTGCGGGTTCGAGCAGCCCATTGCCGCGCCTTTGTTCTCAAAAACCTGAACCCACGGGTAAGTGCGGCCCAGATCGGCGGTCTGTTCCTGCCAGGTTTTCACCACCGCTTCCAGCGCGCTCAGGCTCAGTTCCGGCAGGGTTTTGCTGTGATCCGGCGAGAAGCAGATAACGCGGCTGGTGCCGCGCGCGCTCTGGCTGCGCATCAGCGGATCGCTGCTTTGCGGCGCATCCGGCGTGTCGGTCATCAGTGCCGCAAAGTCATTGGTGAAGACATAGGTGCCGGGGTAATCGGGGTTTTTATCGCCGGTGACGCGCGTGTTCCCCGGACATAAAAAGCAGTCGGGATCGTGGGCCGGCAGGGTCTGTTTCGCCGGGGTTTCCTGAGCCCCCTGCCAGGGGCGTTTGGCGCGGTGCGGCGACACCAGAACCCATTGATCGGTCAGCGGGTTGTAACGGCGATGCGGATGATCGACCGGATTAAATTGCATCATGATTTACCTTGTTTAAAAGCCCCCTCAGATGAGGGGTAACCGGCTGTGCGGATGTTGCCGTGTGTTTATTCATGGTTTGGCAGGGCAATATCTTTGCTGACACGCAGTCCGTCATTGTCAAAAATCATGCAGTGCTGGCTGTCAAACGCGAGTGTGATTTTTTGCCATGGGCGGAAGTGCACATCGCCGGGAAGAAGGATTTTAATGTTGTCGTGACCATAGCACTGGCCGAAGAGATAGGTATTGTTGCCAAGTCGCTCCACCACTTCGCACTGGAACTCCAGTTGCGTGCCGCGCGTGACATCCGTAGAGAGATGTTCCGGGCGGATCCCCAGCGTGACTTCCGCGCCAGGTTCAAGAGGCGACGTAGTGATTGCCAGCGTTAATGTGTGCCCCTGAGCGAGCGTTACCGTCAACTCACCCGGTTGCCACGCTTGTACTGTCGAAGGCAGGAAATTCATTTTCGGCGAGCCGATAAACCCGGCGACAAAGCGGTTTTTCGGGTTGTAATAGAGCGCCATTGGCGAGCCCATCTGCTCAATATTGCCGTAATTCATCACCACGATTTTATCGGCCAGCGTCATCGCTTCTACCTGATCGTGGGTGACATACACCATGGTGGTTTTCAGCTCCTGGTGCAGGCGTGCGATATGCAGACGCATCTCGACGCGCAGTTCGGCATCGAGGTTAGAAAGCGGTTCATCAAACATAAACACGCGCGGGTTGCGCACAATCGCGCGACCAATAGCCACACGCTGGCGTTGACCGCCGGAGAGCTGTTTCGGTTTTCTGTCCAGCAGATGGCTGAGCTGTAAGGTTGTGGCGACCATCTCCACCTGACGGCGAATTTCCTCCTTCGGGACTTTATTGACCTTCAGGCCGTAACCCATGTTTTCCGCCACGGTCATATGTGGATAGAGCGCGTAAGACTGGAACACCATCGACACGCCGCGATGGGCGGGGGCGACATCGTTCATCACCTCGTCGCCAATCAGGACTTCCCCTTCGCTGACCTCTTCCAGGCCAGCAATCATGCGCAGCATGGTCGATTTCCCGCAGCCGGAAGGGCCGACAAACACGGCAAACTCACCGTCTTCAATCGACAGATTCACATTGTTCAGCGTCACCGTGTCGCCAAAGCGCTTGGTGACATTCCTCAGTCGTATATTGGACATCAACGTTCCCCGAAATTAGTAGCCGTTATGTGCAGCGATAAGCGCGTTGTCGGATGCTTTTGTTTTACGTATAACAATCAGGCGACAGGCTTGCTCAACCGCGAAAATTCATGCTCAGACTATAACTTCCAGTGTTTTAGCGCCCTATATCGAATTTCCATTTCTGTTGTGTCTGTCACACAACTGACAGTTAATTCTCGTTTTGTTAGCCACTCAAGCGTAACGTATAACAAATCGAATTGAGCGCATGAATACGTTTTAACCCCAGTGATATCAGGTGATTTTAACGTTGTCTCATCGGATGTCGCACCATGAAAACCACTAAAATGTTATACCTTGACATGAGGGTGATAATGAAAAAGAGAACACTTACCGCACTGATCCTCTCTGCACTGGCTGCCGGCCAGCTTATTAGCCTGTCGGCGCATGCGGCAACAAAGCAGCTTAACGTCTGGGAAGACATTAAAAAGTCCGTTGGTATCCAGGACGCCGTCAAAGACTTTGAGCAAAAGTACGACGTTAAAGTGAATGTTCAGGAGATGCCCTACGCGCAGCAACTGGAAAAATTACGCCTGGATGGCCCGGCAGGCATCGGGCCGGATGTGCTGGTCATCCCCAATGATCAATTGGGTGGCGCGGTTGTGCAAGGGCTGCTGGCCCCCCTGAATCTGGACAAAGAAAAGGTTGACGCCTTTACCCCGGCTTCCATCAACGCCTTCCGTCTGGACAACACGCTGTACGGCGTGCCGAAAGCGGTCGAAACGCTGGTGCTGATTTACAACAAAGACCTCATCGACAAACCGCTGCAAAGCCTGCCGGAGTGGCTCGACTACTCGAAGAAACAGCGTGAGCAGAACAAATACGGTCTGTTGGCCAAGTTTGACCAAATCTATTACAGCTGGGGCGCTATCGGTCCGATGGGCGGCTACCTGTTCGGGAAAAACGACAAGGGCGGCTTCAACCCGAAAGATATCGGTCTGAATAAACCCGGCGCGGTGGAAGCGGTCACCTTCCTGAAAAAATTCTACAGCGAGGGGGTCTTCCCGTCGGGGATCCTCGGTGATAACGGGCTGAACGCCATTGATTCACTGTTTACCGAGAAAAAAGCCGCGGCGGTGATTAACGGCCCGTGGGCTTTCCAGCCGTATGAGGCCGCTGGCGTTAACTACGGCGTGGTGCCTCTGCCAAATCTGCCGGATGGCAAACCCATGAGCTCCTTCCTGGGCGTGAAAGGCTATGTGGTCTCCACCTGGAGCAAAGATAAGCAACTGGCGCAGCAATTTCTCGAATTTATCAACCAGCCGCAGTACGTGAAAACGCGCTATATCGCTACCCGCGAGATCCCGGCGCAGAAAGCGATGATTGACGATCCGATGATCAAAAACGACGAGAAAGCCAGTGCGGTCGCGGTGCAGGCCGCGCGCGCAACGGCCATGCCGGGCATTCCGGAGATGGGCGAAGTCTGGGGGCCGGCAAACGCGGCGCTGGAGCTGAGCCTGACCGGCAAGCAGGAGCCGCAGGCCGCGCTCGATGCCGCCACCAAACAGATCCATATGCAAGTTGAAGCCATGCAGGCCAGTAACCAGTAACCGCTTGTTGTAGCAGAACGGGAGGGCAACCTCCCGTTGTCGAAAAGGAGTCGTACGTGATTATCAGTCCCAGCGAGAATTTTGCCAAAACGCAAGGTGCAGGCCGTCATGCATGGTGCGGGCTGCTGCTGGCCATCGTGCCGGGCTTTGGTCAGTTCTATCACCGTCAGTGGCTAAAAGGCCTTATCTTCCTTGTACTGTTGAGCAGTTTTACCGGCATTTTCTATGATTTTCTACGCGAAGGACTCTGGGGGTTATACACCCTTGGCGAAGAGGTGCCGCGTGATAACTCCATCTTTTTACTGGCGGAAGGGATCATCAGTCTGTTGATCATCGCCTTTGGCGTGATGGTCTGGTATCTGTCGCTGCGCGATGCATGGATTAACGGTAAAAAGCGCGATGAAGGTAAGCCGCTTAACAGCGTGCGCAAGCAGTATCAAATGCTGCTCAGCGATGGGTTTCCCTATCTGATGATCACCCCCGGCTTTATTCTGCTGGTGTTTGTGGTGATTTTCCCGATCCTGTTCGGCTTCTCCATTGCCTTTACCAATTACAACCTCTACCACACGCCGCCCGCCAAACTGGTGGACTGGGTGGGATTAAAGAATTTCGTCAATATCTTTACCCTCTCGATCTGGCGCTCGACGTTTCTTGATGTGCTGCAGTGGACGGTGGTCTGGACGCTGCTGGCAACCACTCTGCAATGCACCGTTGGCGTACTGCTGGCGATTCTGGTCAATCAGAAAGATCTGCGGTTTAAGCCCTTGGTACGCACCATTTTTATTCTGCCGTGGGCGGTGCCGGGCTTCGTCACCATTCTGGTCTTTGCCGGGATGTTTAACGACTCCTTTGGCGTGATTAACAACGCTATTCTGGCTTTCTTTGGTATTGCGCCGAAAGCGTGGCTTACCGATCCCTTCTGGACGAAAACAGCGCTGATCATGATGCAAACCTGGCTCGGTTTTCCGTTTGTCTTTGCCATGACCACCGGGGTATTGCAGGCCATTCCTGACGATCTGTACGAGGCGGCGAAGATGGACGGTGCCAGCACCTGGACCCGGTTACGCACGATTACGCTGCCGCTGGTGCTCTATTCGATCGCGCCAATCATCATCACCCAGTACACCTTTAACTTTAATAATTTCAACATTATCTACCTGTTTAACAACGGCGGCCCGGCGGTGGCAGGGGCGAACGCCGGGGGCACCGATATCCTGGTGTCGTGGATCTACAAGCTGACGATGTCCTCATCGCAGTATGCGATTGCCGCGACCATCACCATTTTGCTGTCGATTTTTGTTGTCGGCCTGGCGTTGTGGCAGTTCCGTGCCACCAAATCCTTTAAAAACGACGACATGGCATAAGGGAAGAAAAATGGCTAAATCACAAAGTATCCGCCGCGAAAAGTGGATCCGCCTGTCGCTCTCCTGGCTGGTTATCGTGCTGGTATCGCTTGTCATTATCTATCCGCTGGTGTGGACGGTCGGTGCCTCGCTGAACGCCGGTAACAGCCTGCTCAGCACATCGATAATCCCGGAGAACCTCTCGTTCCAGCACTATGCCGATCTGTTTAACGGCCAGGTGAACTACCTGACCTGGTACTGGAATTCAATGAAGATCAGCCTGCTGACCATGATATTGACCTTAATCAGCGTCAGCTTTACCGCGTACGCCTTCTCGCGCTTCCGTTTTAAAGGGCGGCAGAATGGCCTGATGCTGTTTTTGCTGTTGCAGATGATCCCGCAGTTCTCTGCGCTCATCGCCATCTTCGTGCTGTCGCAACTGCTGGGGCTGATTAACAGTCATATGGCGCTGGTGCTGATCTACGTTGCCGGGATGATCCCGATGAATACTTATCTGATGAAGGGGTATCTCGATGCCATTCCGCGCGATCTGGACGAATCGGCCCGCATGGACGGTGCCAGCAACTTCCGCATCTTTATCGAGATAATCATGCCGCTGTCAAAGCCGATTGTGGCGGTCGTGGCGCTGTTCTCCTTCACCGGTCCGCTGGGGGATTTCATTCTCTCCAGCACCATTTTACGCACCCCGGACAAATACACGCTGCCGATTGGTCTGTACAACCTGGTGGCACAAAAAATGGGTGCCAGTTACACCACCTACGCGGCGGGCGCGGTATTGATCGCCGTGCCGGTGGCCATTCTCTACCTTGCCTTACAAAAATACTTCGTCTCCGGCCTGACCTCCGGCAGCACTAAAGGATAACCACATGAAAAGATTTACACCCGCTCTGCTTGCTGTTTGTCTCTGTAGTTTGTCCGCCAGTTCGTTTGCCGCCGACGCGTTAAAGACGCGCCCGTTCAGCGGCATGCCAGCCGACTTTATTAAAGGGGCGGATATCTCAACGCTGCTGGATGCCGAAAAGCACGGGGCGAAGTTTTATAACGACAAGAATCAGCCGCAGGATGCGCTCGCTATCCTGAAAGCCAATGGCGTGAACTATGTGCGCCTGCGTTTATGGGTCGATCCGAAGGACGCTAAAGGCCAGGCATATGGCGGGGGCGATAACGATTTGGCGACCACGCTCGCGCTGGCAAAACGCGCGAAAGCGCAGGGCATGAAGTTGCTGCTCGATTTCCACTACAGTGATTTCTGGACCGATCCGGGCAAACAGTTCAAACCGAAAGCCTGGGACAAAATGGATTATCCGCAGCTAAAAACCGCGATCCATGACTATACCCGCGACACCATTGCCCGCTTTAAACAGGAGGGTGTACTGCCGGATATGGTGCAAATCGGCAATGAAATTAACTCCGGTATCCTCTGGCCGGAAGGCAAAAGCTGGGGGCAGGGCGGCGGTGAGTTTGACCGGCTGGCGGGGCTGCTCAATTCCGCCATTGACGGGCTCAAGGAGAATTTGAAAAACGGCGAACAGGTGAAGATTATGCTGCACCTGGCCGAAGGCACCAAAAACGATACCTTCCGCTGGTGGTTTGATGAAATCACGAAACGCAATGTGCCGTTCGATGTGATTGGCCTGTCGATGTACACCTACTGGAACGGACCGATCAGCGCGTTGCAGGCCAATATGGATGACATCAGCAAACGCTACAACAAAGATGTGATTGTGGTGGAAGCGGCTTACGCCTATACGCTGGCCAACTGCGATAACGCCGAAAATAGCTTCCAGGAAAAAGAAGAGAAAGCGGGCGGCTACCCCGGCACCGTGCAGGGGCAGTATGACTATATCCACGATTTAATGCAGTCGGTTATCAATGTTCAGGGCCATCGCGGCAAGGGTATTTTTTATTGGGAGCCGACCTGGATTGCGGTCCCCGGAAATACCTGGGCGACGCAGGCGGGAATGAACTATATCAACGACAAATGGAAAGAGGGGAATGCGCGGGAAAACCAGGCATTGTTTGATTGTCAGGGAAAAGTGCTGCCTTCGATAAAAGTATTTAATTAACGCTGGTGTTGTAAATTTCAGGATCTTTAATATGAATAAATTTGCGCCTTTAAGCCCGAAGGTTGTCTCGCTATTGCATGGCGCGGACTATAACCCGGAGCAATGGGAGAATTACCCCGGTATTATCGATGACGATATTGCCATGATGAAACAAGCAAAATGCAATGTCATGTCGGTCGGGATATTTAGCTGGTCAAAACTGGAACCTCGGGAAGGGGAATTTAATTTCGGCTGGCTGGATTCGGTTATTGAGAAGTTATATGCGGCGGGAATTCATATTTTCCTCGCCACACCGAGCGGTGCCCGGCCTGCCTGGATGTCGCAGAAATACCCGGAAGTGCTGCGTGTCGGGCGCGATCGCGTCCCGGCACTGCACGGCGGGCGGCATAATCACTGCATGACCTCGCCGGTCTACCGGGAGAAAACGCTCAAAATCAATACGCTGCTAGCAGAGCGCTATGCGCAGCATCCGGCGGTACTCGGCTGGCATATTTCCAACGAGTACGGTGGTGAATGTCACTGTGATTTGTGCCAGCAAAAGTTCCGTGACTGGCTGAAAGCCCGTTACCAGACGCTGGAGAACCTTAACCACGCCTGGTGGAGCGATTTCTGGAGCCACACCTATTCGGACTGGTCGCAAATTCAGTCGCCGTCGCCGCAGGGCGAAGTGTCGATCCATGGGCTGAATCTGGACTGGCGACGTTTTAACACCGCGCAGGTCACTGATTTCTGCCGCCATGAAATTGCCCCGTTGAAAGCGGCGAATGCGCAGCTTCCGGTGACCACCAACTTTATGGAGTATTTCTACGATTACGACTACTGGCAGCTTGCGCCAGCGATCGATTTTATCTCCTGGGACAGCTACCCCATGTGGCACCGGGACAAAGATGAGACGCAGCTCGCCTGCTACACCGCGATGTACCACGACATGATGCGCTCGCTAAAAGGAGGCAAGCCGTTTGTGTTGATGGAGTCAACGCCGAGCGTCACCAACTGGCAGCCAACCAGCAAAGTGAAAAAGCCGGGGATGCATATCTTGTCCTCGTTGCAGGCGGTGGCCCACGGCGCGGATTCGGTGCAGTACTTCCAGTGGCGTAAAAGCCGCGGTTCGGTAGAGAAGTTCCACGGTGCGATTATCGATCATGTTGGTCATCTTGATACCCGTGTCGGGCGTGAAGTGTGCGCGCTGGGCGACATGCTTGAAAAACTCACCCCGGTGATGGGATGTCGCACCGATGCGCGTGTGGCGGTCATCTTTGACCAGCAAAACCGCTGGGCGCTGGACGATGCTGAGGGGCCGCGCAATAAAGGCATGGAGTATGAAAAAACAGTAAATGAACACTACCGCCCGTTCTGGGAAAAAGGCATTGCGGTAGATGTCATTAACGCCGATGCGGATCTCAGCCGTTATCAACTGGTGATCGCGCCCATGCTTTACATGGTTCGTGAGGGGTTTGCGCAGCGCGCCGAAGCATTTGTCGCGGCGGGCGGGCATCTGGTTACCTCTTACTGGACCGGCGTGGTGAACGAGAGCGACCTCTGTTATCTCGGTGGTTTCCCAGGCCCGCTGCGCAAATTGATTGGCGTCTGGGCCGAGGAGATCGACTGCCTGGACGACAATGAGCGCAATCTGGTGCAGGGGCTGGCAGGGAACGATGCGGGATTACAGGGGCCGTATCAGGTGCGCCATCTGTGTGAACTGATACATGCCGAGAGCGCCAAACCGCTGGCTACTTATCGGGATGACTTCTATGCCGGCCGCCCGGCGGTGACGGTCAATCAGTTCGGCAAGGGTAAAGCATGGCACGTTGCTTCACGCAACGACCTGGCGTTCCAGCGCGATTTCTTTGCCAGCCTTATTGATGAACTGGCCTTGCCGCGTGCCGTTGAGCAGGATTTCCCGCCTGGGGTGGTGGCAACGGCGCGTACCGACGGGGAAAGCACGTTTGTCTTTATTCAGAACTTTAGCGCCCAGCAGCAGACGATCACCCTGCCGCAGGGCTATCAGGATTGCCTGTCCGCCGCGTCGGTCAGTGGTTCGCTGGTGCTGACGCCGTGGGATTGCCGTGTTGTTCGCCGTCAGGCGTAATGTCTGACTTATACGCCTGCCCATTCGGGCAGGCTTTTTTTTATCTGTTGAAAATCAGGAGTCGATGATGGTGAGTCTTAAATCTTTCCTGCACTACTTCTCTGAACCGAAAAATACCGCGGCAGTGCCCATCAGCGAAGCTGAGCTGCAATTGATCCAGCGGCTGGCAAAGGCATTTGGCGGTGCGGAGAACATTGAGACCGTGGATGCCTGTCTGACCCGTTTACGGGTGACGATGAAAGATCTGTCCGTTGTGGATCCGCAAGCGCTGCAACATGAAGGGGCGCTGGGGGTGATTATTCTCGGTCAGCAGGTGCATGCGATATTTGGCAAACAGTCAGATGCGCTGCGCAAATTACTGGATGAACATTTCTTTTCCCGCACATAAATAAAAAGGGATACCCGTGAGGGTATCCCGAAATACAAAAAAGAAAAGCAAAGGCAATATAAATACTGTCAGGTAATAACCCGCCAGTTCTCGGAGATAAATAACGAGGGTAATGCATTAATAAACAAAATCATCTCGCGTTATATCGCGACGGCAGCACTGGACATAACCAGGGGCTTATTTATATAAGCAACCGGTATTAACAGATGTAGCCAATTAAGCGATAACGGGAAAGAGAATGTTTATTTACCACCAGGCTTCAACCTGTACGCCAAAGTTCCAGGTGTTATTTTTGGTGCCATCTTCAAATGATTTACCATTTTCTGAATCATTTAAATAGGAAGCAAAGACACGTAGCTCAGGGCGTGACATAAATTCCGGGCCATCTGCCAGACCCACCGCGAAGGTATATTTTTCGCCGCTCTGTTTGTAATGGGTACCGTTTTTGTAGTCATCTTTCTGGTAGAAGCCGCCAACTTCACCGATCAGGCGCACGTAGTTGGTCATCTGATACTGCGCGCGGCCCACCAGTGAAACCAGACGGGTTTTGTCGGTGTATTCTGTAATATCGTTAGCAGAGCCGTAGGTCAGCACATGGTTCAGCGAGAACTTACTGGTAATCGGAATGAGGCCGGTGTTGATCACGCGGTAACCACTGGCATCGTTCACATAATGCCACATGTCGTACCAGCCGCCGCCCTGCGATACCATGTTCTGCGCCAGCCCTTTGTTGGCATATTGCAGCACCAGTTTGTTGTAGCCGCCAAACATATCCTGACTGATTTCGCCGGTCACCATCACACCGTCATCCGCTTCGTATAAGCCGCCGTACTCTTTCTGCTTTTTCGTCGGATTTGGCATCGCGTAGTCAATGCCGAACTCGGTCCAGGCGCCTGACCACGGTTTCCAGCCCGCATAGCGAACGTCGATGTAGTTGATATTTACGTCATTGTCATTATCGACGCGGTAATCAACGTCATTGGCGTCACCCCGGATCCAGGCTACCGAGACCGCGCCTGGCCCGACGCTGTAGTTTTCAATCCCCGCGCCGGAACCGGAGATATTCCAGTACTTGGTATCGATGATGTGCAGGTCGTGACGCTGGTAGTAACGCTTACCGCCCCAGATGACCGCATTAGGATCGTTGGGGATAAGCCCTTTAATTTGCAGGTTCAACTGGCGCAAGCCGAATTGCGCGTCGTCACCAATGGTGGTTTCGTTGTCGTTAGAACCGTCGGAAACCATGCTGACCATACTGTCGAGGTAAAAACTTACATCATCTTTTTTATAGACTTCTGAACCCAGTTCCAGCTCACCGTAGGTATCGGTTTCGTTACCCAGACGACCCAGTTTGTTCTTTTGCCACTCAACCTGTCCGCCATCGCCGGACACGCCTACACCGCCGCGCAGGTAACCGTGAAAGTCGATAGGGACAGATGTCGCAGCCAGCAAAGAAGTTGAAGTCAGCGCAGTGGCTAACGCAAGAGAGAGAGTGCGTAGCATAGTGTTCATATCATTCCTCTTATTGTTTTGTATTACGTTCACATAAGCAGTGTCATAAAATGCCTAAATGTAAAAACAGGCAAACTAACGATTGTGAATATGTGATTAACTGCAAATAAATCAGCGTTTTTTGTTACCGTTAGCGAATCTGTTCACAATGTTGGAGGTTGTGAGCGTCATACTTATTTTGTTAAAATGAGGCAAGGGGATGTGTGGTGAGCGTTTTTTCAGGTCGCCCCTGTTACACTTGGCGTATAACAACATAAGGAACCGGACCATGAAGTCTAAAAGTGCAACGCTGGAAGACGTAGCCCGTCATGCGGGTGTCTCCTACCAGACCGTGTCCAGGGTACTCAACAAATCTGCCAATGTATCCGAAACCACGCGTTTAAAAGTGGAGAAATCCATAGAGTTATTGCGTTATGTACCGAACCGGCTGGCGCAGCAGTTAGTGGGTAAGCAAAGCCAGACCGTCGGTCTGGTGACCACCTCGCTGGCACTCCATGCCCCTTCGCAAGTGGCGGCGGCGGTGAAACGCTACGCCAACCTCGATGGCTACCAGGTGTTGATTTCAATGATCGATGAGAACGTCAATCAAGACATTCAATCCGCCATCAACGAACTGAAATCACAACTGGTAGACAAAGTGATCATCAACGTGCCGCTGGAAACCGAAGAGGCCCAGCGCATCGCGGCTGATAACGATGACATCGTTTGCCTGTTCCTCGATGTCGATCCCTACAGTTCCGTGTTTAACGTTTCGTTTAACCCGGCTGACGGCACCCGCGCCAGCGTCAAACACCTTTATGAACTGGGCCATCGGGAGATTGCGCTACTGGCCGGGCCGGAAACCTCCGTGTCGGCCAGGCTGCGGCTCAAAAGCTGGATCGATACGCTTAACAGTTATGGACTGAAACCGGTGACTGTTTTTCATGGCACCTGGGATGCGCAAAGCGGTTACGCGGGCGCGTTACAGATGTTACGTGAAACACCGAATTTCACTGCCGTGCTGGTGGGGAACGACCAGATGGCGCTCGGCGTGCTGAGCGCCTTCCATCAACATCAGGTCGCCATTCCGGGGGAGAAATCAGTGGTGGGGTATGACGGGACCTATGAAAGTTCGTTCTTCCATCCGGCGTTGACCACCGTTTCGCTGGATCTCGATTTGCAGGGCAAGGAAGCGGTGCGTCGCCTGCTTGATAGCGGTCACGGTGATTCAGCGCGCAGTTCGTCTGTATTACCGGCAAAGCTTATCGTCCGTCATTCAACCGGGGCAGTGCAGGAGCAGGGGATTAACCTGCAGGATATCGCCCAGCAATTGCAGGAAATTGCGCATAAGTTGTGGAAGTAACGTTCAGGCGTCTACTGACGCTGAGGCGCTCCATAGCAAAAGCCCGCCGCGTTTTGCTCAATCCATATGAACAGTGCTCATACGCTATGGATTCGCAAAACGCTCTGTTTATAAAAAACAGGACTGTCAGGATGAGCCTTACGTGAATTGGGGCTCATCCACGCGTGCTCATGCCTGATCAGTCATAGGGGTGGGAAATGATAACAGACAGCTATCCGCTATCAGTCAGGCGTGTCAGTTGGCGGATGCGGTTGGTCTGATGGTGATCTCTGTTGTATCGACGCTCTCAGGGGCTTCAATGACCTGCCGCACGGCACGGGCAATATCCGCAGGTTTTAGTGCCACAGAACGGTAGACATCCATCGCAGCCCTGGTTTGCGGATGCGTAATGGTTGAGGCAAGGTCACTTTCCACAACACCTGGATTAACACAGGTCACGCGAATAGTGGGGCTTTCCTGACGTAATCCATCCGAAATCGCGCGGACCGCGAATTTCGAGGCACAATAGACGGCGGCGGTTGGTACGACAGCAAGGGCGCCGATCGAGCCAATATTGATAATCTGGCCGGAACCCTGCGCTTCCATCACGGGAAGCACAGCGCCAATGCCCCAGAGCACACCCTTGATATTGACGTCTATCATACGCTCCCATTCATCCTGTTTACCTGCGGCAAGCGGAGAAAGCGGCATGATACCCGCATTGTTGATCAGCACATCGACGCGGCCCCATTTATCCAGCGCGTCCTGCACAAAGCTTGCCATCGACAGGCGACTGGTGACATCCAGCTCTCGTGCTTGAGCAACACCGCCCGCGCCGCGTATTTCTGCGGCAATGGCTTCGATACGCTCCAGCCTGCGAGCCCCTAATAACACCTTCGCGCCTGCGTTTCCAAGCTCTCTGGCAATCCCTTCGCCAATCCCGCTTGATGCGCCGGTAATTAATATCACTTTCTGCATAGCATGCTCCTTTAGTTGAGTTCGAAACGATCATAGAACTTCACGATTGTTTCCAGTACCCTGCTTTGACTGGACTCACTGGTTAGCAATGTTAAACAATGAAAATTGATCTCAATCTCTTACCCGTATTTCTCGCCGTGGCAGAAGAGCGTAATTTCAGCGCCGCTGCTGCACGCCTGGGCGTCACCCGATCGGCGATCAGCCAGGGAATAAGGCGGCTTGAGGATGCGTTCGGCACAATGCTGGTCATGCGTACGACACGCTCAGTAACCCTGACGGAAGCAGGGGAACGGCTACGAGAATCTCTGTCATCACCGTTATCCAGTATTGACGCGGCATTCGAAGAGATAGCGTCGGACAATGTGCCGCGAGGATGTCTGCGGATTGCCGTGACCTCGATAGCCGAAGCGTTTCTTTCTGGCCCGCTGATTGCCTCGTTTGCGGCTGACAACCCTGCCGTAACGGTTGATATTGTCGTGACCGATGAAGAGTTTGATATTGTGGC
This sequence comes from Phytobacter sp. SCO41, assembly GCF_003073275.1. Lineage (NCBI taxonomy): Bacteria > Pseudomonadati > Pseudomonadota > Gammaproteobacteria > Enterobacterales > Enterobacteriaceae > Phytobacter > Phytobacter sp. SCO41. The sequence continues at coordinate 2,464,002 of NZ_CP027225.1, forward strand.
TGCGGGTTATGACGCTGGCGTAAGGCTTGGAGAGGTGATCGAAAAGGATATGATTGCCGTCCCGCTTACCGGAAAGCAACGTGAAATGGCGGTTGCCTCGCCTGCGTATCTTGCAGCGCATAACGCCCCTGTGCACCCGCGTGAGTTGATTCACCATCGTTGTATCGGCTGGCGTCCTGCCAAAGATGTCGCCCCTTATCGCTGGGAATTTGAGGAGGCGGGGGAACCTTTCAATCTGGCGATTGAACCGCAGATTACGACGAACGATCTGCGCCTGATGTTGCGGCTCGCGCTGGCCGGTGGCGGGATTACGTTTGCCACGGAGGATACATTCAGACCTTTTGTTGAGAACGGGCAACTTGTCTCACTGCTGGATGATTATCTGCCTTATTTCCCGGGTTTCTATCTCTACTTTCCTCATCGCCGCAATATGGCGCCCAAACTCCGTGCCCTTGTCGACCATGTCAGGCGGTGGCGGCAGCAGGAACTGCAATAGCGGAGAACAGCGCTGAAAAGGTAGAACGCGACAGGTGGGTCAACATTCAAAATCTCACCTGGTTAATCCATATTCTGTAAATTCAAAAATCCATATTTTTTAGAGATGGTGTTTAACTTATTTTTTTAAATTAATAACTTAATTAATGTCGTCACTTTCATGTTTTTTTGTGTAATTGTAAAGTCCATCACAGAAACACAGGTTACAGCAAATTTGTCCATATTTTCGCATGTCACTCACTGACACTCTGCCCCGGTGCTGATTTACTTTCATTCGATACCTTACTTTTTTGCAGGCAGGAAAAATGGCTTCTATGAGTAGTGATTCTGTAGTGTTACCGCGCGCACTACGTGATACCCGACGCATGAATTTGTTTGTTTCTATCTCGGCTGCTGTTGCGGGGCTGTTGTTTGGTCTGGATATCGGGGTGATTGCCGGTGCATTGCCCTTTATTTCCGAGCATTTTGCGCTTTCCAGCCGTTTACAGGAGTGGGTCGTCAGCAGCATGATGCTGGGCGCAGCGCTAGGTGCGCTTTTCAACGGGTGGTTATCATTTCGTCTTGGGCGTAAATACAGCCTGATGGCGGGCGCAATACTTTTTGTCGCAGGTTCACTTGGCTCTGCTTTTGCCCACAATGTCGAGGTGTTGTTGCTCTCCCGCGTGCTGCTGGGCGTTGCGGTCGGCATTGCCTCTTACACTGCACCACTTTATCTCTCTGAAATGGCGAGCGAAAATGTGCGTGGAAAGATGATCAGCATGTACCAGTTGATGGTCACCTTAGGCATTGTGCTGGCGTTCCTTTCCGATACTGCTTTCAGCTACAGTGGCAATTGGCGAGCCATGCTCGGCGTGCTGGCGTTGCCTGCGGTTGTCCTGATTATTCTGGTCGTGTTTCTGCCCAATAGCCCACGCTGGCTGGCCCAAAAAGGGCGACACATTGAGGCGGAAGAGGTGCTGCGTATGTTGCGCGATACCTCTGAAAAGGCGCGCGATGAACTGAACGAGATCCGCGAAAGTTTGAAGCTGACGCAGGGTGGTTTCCAGTTGTTTAAAGCTAATCGTAATGTGCGTAGAGCCGTGTACCTTGGCATGCTGTTGCAGGCGATGCAGCAATTCACGGGCATGAATATTATTATGTATTACGCGCCACGCATTTTTAAAATGGCTGGATTTACAACCACTGAGCAGCAGATGATCGCCACCCTTGTGGTTGGGCTAACTTTTATGTTCGCCACTTTTATTGCGGTATTCACCGTCGATAAAGCCGGGCGTAAACCTGCGCTGAAAATCGGTTTTAGCGTGATGGCTATCGGCACGCTGATCCTCGGATACTGCCTCATGCAGTTCGATAACGGTTCGCCATCAAGCAGCCTTTCATGGCTTTCAGTCGGTATGACGATGATGTGTATTGCAGGTTATGCGATGAGCGCGGCACCGGTCGTATGGATCCTGTGCTCTGAGATCCAGCCTTTAAAATGCCGTGATTTCGGTATTACCTGTTCAACCACCACAAACTGGGTATCGAACATGATTATCGGCGCAACCTTCCTGACTCTGCTTGACGCGATTGGCGCGGCGGGTACGTTCTGGCTCTACACTGCACTCAATCTGGTTTTCATTGCATTAACGTTCTGGCTTATCCCGGAAACCAAAAATGTGACGCTGGAACATATTGAACGTCGTCTTATGACGGGTGAAAAACTGCGTAATATTGGGATGTAATTTATCGCGCGTAATTTATCCCGCGTAATTTATCCCGCATTGGTGAGCAGGAAAGCAGGTTAATAAATTAGCCTGCTTTAATCCACAACCCTCACCCATACACTATCTCTGCTAAATTATGATCGCTGCGGTGAGCCAAATTTCGCAGCAATCATTTCAGATGTGGGTTGTATTCCCCCCAGACTCCACTGTTCCGGTTCATGCTCGTCAATTCGGACCCATACCGAACGCCGAAACTCAGGATCGCCTTTTCCCTCAATTTCAACAATAAGGTCAGTCATACGACGTAGAAGTTCATTTTTTTGCTCCGGGCTCAAAATCCCTTTGATGGTTTGCACATTTACGAAGGGCATTGTATTCTCCTTAATTAGCTAGGTCTTAAAATCATACTTAGGTTAAGAGGCAAATCTACACATGTCAAAAGATAATTCATTACCGTACCTGTTACCTGAACTTTGCGGGCTTGCGGCGGCAGCGGAACTCCTTGGCGATCAATGGGTTTTGCTGATTCTAAGAGAGGCTTTTTACGGGGTGACGCGCTTTGAAACGATGCGCGCACATACAAAAATTGCAAAACAGACACTGGCAAACCGATTAAAAAAAATGACTGAACTCGGTCTGCTTTGCAAAATCCCTTATCAGGAAGAGGGGACACGTGAACGCTATGAATATGTTCTCACACCAAAAAGCCGATCGCTGGCACCGCTTCTTATTTCCCTGATGGAATGGGGGCATAAAAATATATTGCATGATGAGCCACATATTTCCTTAGTGGATAAACGTACGGGGGATGTCGTACACAGCGCATTCGTGTCAACAAAAGGTGATGTCGTTGAGGCTAAAAATTTACAGATAGTGGCTTTGAAACGTTAATTTGCCTGGTAACCTTGTCTCACTGGTTTTCAGGGCTCATTAAAAGCCCCATTTCGCATACACCTTCGGGACTGTACAGACAAGCCTGTCAGGGGGAGGGGCTGTTATGCGCGAGGGGCAGCTATTGAGCCCGATTAAGGCAAAAAATCGCGTGGTGTTGAATCCAGGATGGCGCGAAAAGCAGCGGTAAATGCAGCCGGGCATGAGAAGCCAAGCTGGTAGGCGACCTGTTTGATTGAGATGCCGTTGGCGAGAAGATCTAACGAAGCACAAATTCTGGCTCTCTGCTTCCACGTTCTAAAACTAAATCCAGTGTCTTTAATAAACAATCGCGAAAATGTACGTTCGGACATGGTAGCGGTATAAGCCAGATCGCTTAGCGATGCCTCCCAACGATGATTAACCAATAATTCTCTGGCCGCACAGGCTAATCGCTCATCATGCGGCATTGGAAGTTCCGCGGCTAAAGGGGGAGCCTCACTGAGAATCTCCAGAAGCAACAGAGCCATTTTCCGTTGGCTCGGTTTGCTGTAGTCATCACAAAAGAGTCCGGCTATCAGCTCTTTCACCAGTGCTGTAGCCGTAATCACATGCACCTGATGACTCTTCGTAAAATTCGCGCACTCTGCGATAAGGCTGCGGCTGAAATAGACGGCCCGTAGGTCTGTATGTGAAAGCAGGTTGTAACTATGGATCTGAAGAGGCGGTAGCCATAATGCACGCTGAGGCGGTATTACCCACCGGTCATTTTCTGTTTCAACCAGCATAACGCCCCTGGTGGCAAACAGCAGTTGCCCCTCAATATGATGATGAGGAGGATCTGTCTCTCCACGTTGATAACTTATCGCGGTGCTTGACCACCCTGTGGCTTCATCATGTCTTGGCGCTTTATCTATACTACCTGGCATTTCAGATTTAGCTCCTGCACTTATGATAGCGACCCTGGAACCATCCGAAGTAAAGCCTTACTGGATGGGGGAGTGATTTAATTTTCAGATTATCATAGGTATTACAGGAGCCTATCCTAATGCGAGTACACTTTATCGTACATGAAAGTTTTGAAGCACCAGGCGCATATGAAACATGGGCCAGAAGCCACGGACATGATGTGACTTTCTCACGCGTATACGCAGGGGATCTGTTGCCATCTGACGCTGAAGGCATCGATTTCCTCATCGTTATGGGCGGCCCGCAAGATCCAGCCACAACAGTCGAAGAGTGTCCGCACTTCGATTCTAAAGCCGAACAGGCGCTCATTTATTCTGCTGTTAATACCGGTAAAGTCGTTATTGGCATCTGCCTCGGCTCACAGTTGATCGGTGAAGCCCTCGGCGCATCGTTCGCGCACAGCCCTGAAAAAGAGATAGGTAAATTCCCGATCACCCTGACAGAAGCCGGTAGCAACGATGAGATGTTCTCTCACTTTGCCAGGACGCTCGAAGTCGGCCACTGGCATAACGATATGCCGGGTCTGACGCCGGATGCGAAACTCATCGCTTACAGTGAGGGATGCCCACGTCAGATCGTTTCATACTCGGATCGTGTCATTGGTTTCCAGTGCCACATGGAACTGACGCCGGATATTGTGGAACTGCTCATCGAACAGTCTGCGAAAGATCTGGACCGCGCCGCAGAATATCGCTTCGTTAATACACCAGAGGAACTTCGTGCGCACGATTACAGCGAAATGAACCAGGTGTTATTTGTCTTCCTGGATAAGCTGGAAGCACGTTACAAATCGGTTTAACCATAGAATGAAGCCCGGTGATAAACACACGTGTGGTGATCATCGAATGCTCCCTATTCAGGCCGCCTGCGCAAATTGTTTCTCGAAAGAGGATACTCAGTGATACGCAGGCTTATCTCAGGGTATCGTCTGGCGAGACACGGCGATGCATGACCAGCGTAAAAGAGCAGCCTTGTTGCGAACTGTCGACTGTCATGTGCCAGCACAGATGGTCGACAATGCGCTGAACAATCGATAATCCAAGCCCTTCGCCATGTTGAGGAGATCCAGACTGAAAGCGCTGAAAATGATGAGGCGCAATGCTGGACGGCAGCCCAGGACCGGTATCCGTGATCGTTAAGGTGGTGTCGCGTAACGTCACAAGAACTTCGCCCTCAACGGTGTACTGGCACGCATTGCGCAGCAGGTTCCATATGACGCTGCGTGCCAGTTCAGCGTTGGTCGCCAGATGGGTTTCCTGCGGCGCGTCCAGCCTGAGTTCGACTTTTTTTCGTGCCAGCCAGGGTTGGCAACGCGCCATGCACTCTTCGATTAAGGGGCGTAATGAGACATTGGCGATGGGAAGCGTATGCGGATCCCGCGAGAGTAAAAGCAGGCATGTCAGTTGACGCTCCATTTCCTGCGTGGTGCGCACGGCGCGCTCGGCGACGGGCACTAAATGGCTGTCAGCAGGCAACTGATGCACCAGCGTTTCTGCGGCACCGCCAATGATAGCCAGCGGTGTGCGTAATTCATGGCTGGCATCGCCCGCAAAACATCGCTCACGGTGCAAGAACCGCTCAAGTTCATCACTGTGTTGGGCAAATGCGCGCGCCAGCACGCCGATCTCGTCATTAGAATCCATGAAAGGTAAGGGCTTCTGGTTGCGTTGTACTGCGTTCGCCAGCCGGGTTATCGGGACGGTAACGCGCGCTGAGGTGAGGCGTCCCATCCAGAATGCGCCCAGGATGCACACCGCAATGACAAGCGGTGCGAAACCATCAATCAGCAACTCAAGCCCGGCGTAGGGTTCGCCATCCTGTAGAAAATAGAAGCGCTGTGCATTGCGTTCAAAGACCAGCAGGTGGCGGTATGCAGACGATTCCAACAGATGGTAGCCCGTTGCGTACCGGAGCAAAGCATCGGGGGCGGTTTGGGCGTCATACAGCAGGCTACCGGCGGGCAGGGTAGGCACTACGCCACTGGCAACCTCTTCTTCCAGATGCGGTGCCGCCTTGTCGAGGTTTTCTGTCATTGCCCAGGCTCTGAGCTCATCGTAGTCAAGCTGTTCGGCTACGACAAGAACCGCCATCACGGCAACCATCAGCAGGACAAACGAAACAGTAATACGCGTTTTGAGCGTCATCTGACGGTAAAGGGATTTCATGATTACTGGGCTGCCCTGGTCGTTATTCTTGAGAAACCTCGAAAGGCTTGTGCAGGCGAAAACCGATGCCATGAACGGTTTCTATCAGTGCAGGTGTGAAGTTTTTGTCAATACGCTGGCGTAAATCATGAATATGTGTGCGCAACGCACCGCTTTCCGGTGGCTCATCGCCCCAGAGCAGGTACTCCATCTCATGCTTTTTAACCACACCCGGTGCCGCACGCATCAGACACAGCAGCAACTTATGGGTGCTGGGTGTCAAATTGATGATTTGCCCCTGGCGCCATGCCTGCGGTGCGTTGGCATCCACGAGCAGATCTTCCCATTTTAGCGTCCCCTGAACTTGCCGACCCTGAGCCCGGCGGACGAGCGCCTGGATACGGGCATCCAGTTCCCTGAGAGAAAAGGGTTTAATGAGATAATCATCAGCCCCAAGCGCAAACCCCTGCACACGGTCATCAACGGGATCGCGTGCGGTCAACATCAGCACTGGCACCGGGTTTTGATAGTCGCAGCGAAGTTTGCTACAGAGTGTCATGCCATCCATACGCGGCAGCATCAGATCAAGAAGAATAGCGTCGTAGTTATTCTGCGTTGCCATACGCAGGCCTGTGACACCGTCACGCGCCTCATCCAGCACATAACCCAACGGCTCGAAAAAGTCATAGAGATTGGCAATCAGTTCGGGGTTATCTTCGATAATAAGCAGGCGAGTCATAAGAAAATTGACGTATCCATAAATGGGCCGAATACCTTAACAACTTCCTGACACGGACTTATTGATACTCAGCACATTTCTAACACGCTGAGAACAGAGCATGTTTCTTCGTCTTTCGTCGTTTCGGCTCAACCCGGTACAACTGACCTGGGTCGCAGCCCTGTTTTTTACGACCCTGGGTAATATTTCACTGTGGCAAACATTGTGGTCGCATGTTGAGTTCACCTGTTATCAGCAGGTGCTGTTCTTTATCAGCCTGCCGGTTTCCCTTTTCTGCTGCATAAACCTTTTCCTTACACCGGTAATGATGTTGCCGTATTTGCGTAAGCCTTTGTTAGCCGGGCTGGTGGTTATCAGCGCGGGTTGTACTTACGTCATGCTTCGCTACAACATACTTATCGACTACAGCCGGGTGCAGGATTTTTTTGAAGGCGCGCCGACGGCTGAACTCATCGCATCTTTCTCTCTGCCTTTGGCGCTCTGCCTGCTTTTTCTTGGTCTCTTACCTGCGGTGGTGATGATGTTTATACCGACAAAAAAAACTGGGAATCCCGCAGATACCCTTTTTTGGTGGCTGAGCCATATTCTGGTGAACCTGACGCTTCTTGCAGCAATCCTACTCGCGCTTAACAAGGACTACGCTTCTCTGCTGCGTGATAACAGACATATGAAAGATCAGGTCGTGCCGTTTAATGTTGTCACCAATACCCATCACTACCGGAAACAGAAATCTGGCGTAAAAATTCACCCTTTACGGGCCATGGCGAAAAGGGCTACCCGTATTGTTATGATGTCAGACGCAAAAGCCGATGAGTGATTATGTGGCAGGCGAGCCGCGTGATCCTTATCTGCGCGATGATGAAAACCAGCGGCTGTGGTGATGGTTATCTGGCCCGACAGATTAACCGGCCGGGCGAGGGGAAGGTGTCAGACCGGGTAGCAAATCTCTTCCGGCTGGCGCTGCATAATGACTTTACCGTGGCGAACAGAGGTCAGCACTTTGGCCTGGCGGCACACTGCATCGTAGTCATTTTTCGCATCCAGGATAAGCAGGTTCGCCGGGCGCCCTTCGGCAATGCCGTAGTTATCACCTAAGCACAGCGCACGGGCACTGTTATCGGTAATCAGATCGAGGCAGCGCTGCAAATCCTCATACCCCAGCATATGGCAAATATGCAGACCGGCATCGAGAATACGCATGATGTTGCCGTTGCCCACCGGATACCACGGATCCTGAATGGAGTCCTGCGCAAAACAGACGTTGATCCCGGCGCGGTCCAGCTCTGCCACCCGTGTTACGCCGCGACGTTTCGGCCAGGTGTCGAAGCGTCCTTGCAGGTGGATGCTTTCGGTTGGACAAGAGATAAAGTTGATGCCCGACGCTTTAAGCAGGCGGAACAGCTTCGAGCAGTAGGCGTTATCGTAAGAGCCCATGGCGCAGGTATGGCTGGCGGTGACCTGTGCGCCCATCCCACGCACCCTGGCTTCTTCCGCCAGCACTTCCAGGAAGCGTGATTGTGGGTCGTCGATTTCATCGCAATGCACATCGACCAGACAGCCATGGCGCTGGGCCAGATCCATCAAAAAGCCCAGCGAACTGACGCCTTTATCGCGGGTATTTTCGTAGTGCGGAATGCCGCCCACCACGTCGGCGCCCATCTCGATAGCGCGCGTCATCAGCTCGCGGCCACCGGGGAAGGATTCAATGCCTTCTTGCGGAAAGGCGACGATTTGCAGGTCGATAAGGTGGGCCGCCTCCTTTTTCACAGCCAGCATCGCCTCAAGCGCCGTCAGGGAAGGATCGGTCACATCAATATGGGTGCGCACGTGCTGCACGCCGTTATCGCGTAACATACCGATGGTTTTCAGCGCCCGCTGGCGCGTATCTTCAACCGTTACGCTCGCTTTGCGCTGGCTCCAGCGGGCGATACCCTCAAACAGTGTGCCGCTCATATTCCACTCCGGCTCGCCCGCGGTCAGGGTGGCATCAAGATGGATATGCGGCTCGACGAACGGCGGGATAACCAGCTTTTGTTGCGCGTCGATATCGCTGGCGTCAGCCGTCTGCACGGCGGCCTGCGGAGTGATGCTCTTGATCACGCCGTCATCTAAGTCGAGGGTATAAAGCGATTCTTTATGGCGCAGGCGTGCGTTGATAATTTTCATGAGTATTCCCGTAAATGGTTTTGTGACATACGCCAGATCGTTAACGCGACCGAGGCGTTGAGGTGGAATTGCGGATGGCTAATCGGATAGCTGGTCAGCTTTTCAATACGTTGGATGCGTTGATGTAACGTATTACGGTGAATGCCAAGCCGCCCGGCGGCTCTGACCACGTTTCCGTTCTCCTGGAGCAGTGTTTCCAGCGTCTCCATCAATAGCCACGGACTTTTGCGATCGCGTTCTATCAGGCAGCCAAGGGTGTCGTGCATAAAATCGCTCAGCAGCGCAGGGTCGCCGATGGCAGAGAGGAGCTTGATAAATCCCAGTTGTTGATAGTCGGTAATGCGCTGGGCCGGGCGCAGAGTATCGCTAAGATCCAGGGCCTGACGCGCCTGCGATAGCGCGCGCTGATAGTCCTGTAATTGCTGCACCCGAGCGGAAAGGCCACACAGTAGCGACAGCCTGTCGTCACCTTCCGCCAGCGCGAGCAGCCACTGTGCTAACCACTTTTTCTGCTGATAAAACTCACCGTCCTCATCCGGCAGCAGGAAGATAAACATATTGCTGCGCTCGACCAGCGGAAAGGGGTTCTCCTGCTGATTGAGCTGCTGCTGCAATCGCTGACGGATGGTACGTCGCGCCTGCTGTAACCAGGCCTCGGCCTGCCCGGGTGGAAACTGGCGAAACAGGTTTTGTATCCCCTCAAGACGCAATGCCACCACCCGCAGGGGACGGCTAAAATCCAGTTGTTGGTGGATAGCGCGTTGCTGCAGGATGTGCAGGTCGGGAAAATCGCCGGTTAACAGTTGCAACAGAATATCGCGCTGCGATTGCAGGGCATTTTCACTGCGCACCAGCGCGGTACCGATGCGTTCGGTGACAATCACCATCTTTAACAGATAGGGCTGTTCGATCAGCGGAATGCCCAGCTCGTCGGCCAGTGCGATCAGGCGAGGGGGGATCGCCTGAATATACGCATCGCCGGTGAGGATCACCATCCCGGCTATCCCGCGCTGTTTGCCTTCCATCAGTAAATGGATCAGGTTGTCTTCATCGCGGGGATGGTTGATGCCGGTGATAAAGACCAGCTCCCCGCCCATGATCCATTCGGCGATATTTTCATTTTCCGCCACGTAGTACCAGCGAACCGCCAGTTGCAGCCCCTGTTTACCGGCACGCAGGCGCATGGGGGAGAGTTCCTCCAGGGCGAGGATTTCGCTGACCGTCAGGCTCATAACTACTGCTCCGCGACCGAATCAGCGGCGGGCTGACGTTTGCTCAGACGCGTCAGGGCGATGTAGAGCAGCGCGGAGACGGTAATGCCGACCAGCGGGGCGATCCAGGGCGACAGATACGCCACCACTGCGCCCACGGCATAGGCGCCCAGTCCCAACCAGTTGAAGCGCGGCAAACGGGCCGTTTGCAGCAGAGGATAACGACCGCCGCGATAAAACCAGTAGTCGGCAAGGATCACGCCGCCAATGGGCGGAATGATACTGCCCAGGAGAACGAGGAATGGGATCAGCATTTCATACATACCGCCAATCGCCAGCACAATGCCGACGCCAGCGGCGACCACGGTCAGGGTACGGCGGCGCTCGCTGCGCAGCAGATGGCAGGCGGCGGCCGAGACGTTGTAAATCGTCGGCCCCTGAATAGTCAGCAGGTTAAGGCACAGCATTACCACCGCGGCGACCGACAACCCCTGCAAAATCAGCACTTCCACAATATCGGCCTGCTGATAGACGATAGCGCACCACGCTCCGGCAACAATCATCAGCCCGTTACCGATGAGAAAGCTACTCATACTGGCAACGATAGCGGTGCGGCTGGAATTGGCCAACCGGGTCCAGTTTGTTGCCTGGGTCGCGCCACTGGCGAAGGTGCCAAACACCATGGTGATAGCCGCAGACCAGGTCATGGTTTCGCCCGGTTCAATTTTGGTCATCGCCTGCCAGCCACCGGCGTGATGGGCGGCCAGGTACATCGACACCACCAGCAGAATAAACATCAGCGGCACCGACACGCGAGACAGCGCGTCCAGCCCTTTGTAACCCACCAGCGCAGTGACGCAGAACAGGATGCCGAACAGGATCATCAGCGGGATGGTCATGGCGGCGGGCAGGGCGAGGATTTTGACCAGTGAGATGGCGACCGTTGCGGTCCCCCAGGCGTACCAGCCCAGTTCGGCAAAGCCGAGAATAAAATCGGCGAGTTTGCTGCCGATTTCTCCGAAGCAAAAGCGGCCCATCAGTACGGTATTCAGCCCGCTACGGGCGGCAATCCAGCCGAGCGAAGCGGCGTAGAGGGCCAGCAAAAAGTTACCGATAACCGCAATCCATAAAAGATTGACGATAGAAAAGGAGACGCCAAGTTTGCCGCCTGCGAACATCGTGCCGGTAAAAAAAGTAAAGCTGAACAAAACCATGGAGATCGAAAATACGCCTTTACGTCCGGAGGCGGGCGCTTCGACGAGCGGAAAATCATTGCTGTTTGACATTGTGAAACCTCTGAGTGGCTATCTGAATGGCTATGCAAGAAATAGCAAGAGGTATGCCAAAAATAGCCGGGCAGAGGTAACACAATGAAGTGTGCACATTGCACATAAACCTTGAGTAATCGGCAGGTCATTGTCAGGAGAGTGTGCATGGTGCAATTTTTCGCACCATAACAGAGCAGCGGCGCAGACACCTGTTTCGCTGTATATCCACCTGGTAGAGAGATAGGGGTGCGCCCGGAAACGGGGACATTTTCATCTCCGGGCTGTGATTCAGGCTGGGGTGAGTATCACGTTCACGGTTAGAAGCTGTTCATACTAACGATCAAAGCAATACGTAAATTGAGGTGTCTTAATCAACGGGACAGAACGGTTAAAAGGCGGCGCCGACATCATCCTGTTCGGGTCGAAGTGAAGCCCGCCATTACTGTTAGCAGCAGCGCGGCAATCGCGACGGGATTGTTACATACCTGCATTATTGATATATGTCTGTAAGCCCGCGGCGAGAATATCGAACACCGTTTTACAGGCTTTACTGTGGCGCAAGTCCTCATGCATAACCAGCCAGGTGTCGAGATGATAGGCAAAGAAACCAGTCATCACTCGCTCTAACGGAACAGGGAAATCTGCCAGTTGAACCTGACACATTCCTATACCCGCACCTGCGCGGATAAGGTTTAATTGCGCCACATCGCTGTCAGTGCGCACGGTAAAGCGTTCACGATTCAACTGAGGAAAGTGTTTCAGTGCCTGTAAAATAAAGGGCGTCGTTTTATCAAAGCCCACAAGCGTATGGGTGAACAACGCGTCAATACTCTCCGGCGTACCGTGGCGTGCCAGATAAGACGGCGAGGCATGCAAACCAATTTCAATACTGCCCAACCGACGCGCAATCAGTTGTTCCTGCACCGGTGTGCTCATGCGTACCGCAATATCCGCTTCCCGGTTCAATAAATCCTGCATTCGGTTAGAGATCACCAGTTCCAGGGTAAGCTGCGGATAATCTTCTTTAATTCGTGCAAACAGAGGTGGCAGTACCTCAGTGCCGATAATTTCACTCGCCGATACACGAACCACGCCATGTAACCCGGCGGAGTGGGCACTGAAGCTGGCAGCCGAACGCTCAATCATACTGGCCGTGTTTTCCATCGCTTGCGCATGGCCTTGCAGCGCGGCTGCCGCATCCGTAGGCTGCAGGCCCGTTTGCGAACGTGTAAACAAAACCAGGCCAAGGGCGGATTCCAGCGCTGCTATGTGTCGCCCCGCAGTGGGCTGGGTGATGGCAAGCATGCGTGCTGCCCCCGAGAGGGAACCTTCTTTCATCACCGCCAGGAAGGTTCGATACCATTCCCATGGAATATTTAGCTTCATACAAAAATGCATACCTGCTGCCTGATGTCATGCAATTACATTTAGCTCGCACAGACACTACGATGTCAAGCAGACATCCGGCAGAGGTAAGACAATGAAAAACACAAACAAGGTACTCATCCTGGGCGCAACAGGCGGAATCGGTGGAGAAATCGCCCGTAAACTCATCCGCGAAAAATGGGACGTCCACGCGTTGCGTCGCAGCGCCCCGCAGAATGAAGAGCACGGGAGCATGACGTGGATAAAGGGTGATGCGCTGAATGCTGAGCAGGTCGCGGCTGCCGCGTCAGAATGCAGTGTGATAGTCCATGCTGTTAATCCGCCCGGTTATCGACACTGGGAACAACTGGTTTTGCCAATGTTGCAGAACACCATCTATGCCGCAGAGAGAAATGGTGCATTAATTGTTCTCCCCGGCACCGTTTATAACTACGGTCCGGACGCCTTTCCACTCTTGCGGGAAGACTCTCCCCAAAATCCAGTCACCCGAAAAGGGGCAATACGGGTGCAAATGGAGAAGGCCTTATTCGCTTACGCGCAGCGCGGCGGAAAAGTGCTGATTCTGCGGGCCGGTGACTTCTTTGGCCCTGACGCAGGCAATAACTGGTTTTCGCAGGGATTGATCAAACCGGGTCAACGCCCGCGAATAATTAAAAACCCAGGCAGAGCCGGGACAGGCCATCAGTGGGCCTATCTGCCGGATGTCGCCGAAACGCTGGTTGCGCTGTTAGCGCGTCGCGATCAACTCGACTCTTTTGCCTGTTTTCATATGCGAGGACACTGGGATGCCGATGGTACGGCAATGGCCGGAGCCATACAGCGTGTCGCACAGCTTGCGGGTGTTAACGCGAAGGTAAAAGCATTTCCCTGGTGGCTCATCACGGCGATGGCACCTTTCAACACCACGCTGCATGAAATGCAGGAGATGCGCTATTTGTGGGAACAGGCGATACAGATGGTTAATGCAAAACTGATCGATTTTTTAGGCTACGAGCCGCATACCCCGCTTATTGACGCTGTGCATACCACTTTACTCGGTCAGGGCTGTCTTAATGACACCCGATTGGGGCCTTCGTGAGCAGACCTTCATAAAATTTTCTTAATAACTATTCGGATTTGCACGCAATATGGTCGAACTCTTTCCAACCTTATTTTTTAGAACAAGCGGCTGCCTGGAAGTATATCGTGTATAAAAATGTAGTAGGGCAGCCCCTTTTTCTTCCTTCTTCCTCGACGCATTGTTCTCAGTCGCACAAAGAGAGAGGAGAACTTATAACATTAACGACATACCCTCACTCTCAGGTCGGACGCATTTGAAGCCAAATTTTTCATAAAGTTCGGGAACATCAGCAATCAAGGTAACGTAAGCACCCGTTGTTGCCTTTTCTCTCAGCCATAACATTAACGCTTCCATAATTTTTCGCCCAAGGCCTTTACCCTGATGTTGTGGATCAATCGCCACATCTACAATGTCGAAATTAAGAACGCCATCACCGACAATTCTTCCCATTCCAACCACCTTACCCAAAAATTGAATATGCACGCCATGACAGCTTCCTGGGAGCGCTTTTCTTACCGCGTCCAGAGGGCGGGGGGTTAGGCCTGAAATAATACGTAAGCGGCAAAAATCTTCTGCCGCAGGGACAGCGTCAATTAAAATGTATTCTGCTTCCATTTTACTCTCATTGTTCATTAATGGATGACCCCGGTTTTATCATCAATCATGTTATCAATACAGTTGATAGAAAAAAGAAGCATAGTCTAAAGTAGTGTGATTTTTCCGCCTCATCGCATCTGGGGAAGAACCCGGATGCGATGAGAGGGGCAGGGGAATCAATTAAGTACAGACACTCTCGACGTGGTCTTGGGAATTTTGTTAGACAACAGGTAACCTTGCAGAATACACCCTTGTAAAATCTGTTATGGTGAGCCTCACTGGTAACTCGCTGAAATTTCATCAAGTTAAATTATCTCAATTTCATGATCGGAATAATATTATTCAGGCCAGTACGACTCAGCTTTAACCTTTAATAAATGACGTAAACGATGCGCTTCCTTCTGAGGGGGGCAACCAAAGAACCGGCTAAATTCCCTACTGAATTGTGTCGGGCTGATATAACCAACCCGTAAAGCGGCTTCGCTGGCAGTGACATTACTTTTGACCATTAAAAAACGTGCCTGGTGCAACCTGATGGAAATAAGATACTGTTTCGGTGTTGTGCCTGTGAATGCTCTGAAATGGCGGTGAAAAGAAGGCGCGCTCATTCCTGCAACTTTCGCCAGCAGATCAATATCGATATTATCCATAAACCGGGTATGCATCGTACGGATAGCCGCTGCAATTTGCCTGAAATGCCCTTTTCCGGAAAGCGCCGCCCTTATTGAAGCACCCTGAGTATCAATCAGCATACGATAATAAAGTTCTTTCAGAATTCCCGGCCCCAGAATTCTGGCCTGCTCTTTATTTCCAAGCGCCGTCAGAAGCCGATAAACCGTATCTGCCAGTTCTTCTCTGAGCGGGGTGGAAAACAGTATTCCCGCATTCTCATTATCGGTTGGGGCCCGTTCCCCCATTTCAATAATCAATTCGGCTATAAGGCTGACATCAAGCGATACAGACATAGCCAGAAGAGGTTTCTCCTGGCTGGCTGTCGTCTGGCTGGTAAAAGGAAGAGGGACTGAGACAACCAGATAATGTCCTGCATCGTAGATAAACGCCTGTCCGCCCATCAACGCCGTTTTCTTTCCCTGCAGAACAATAACTATGCAGGGCTCATAAAGAACGGGCGTATGGGGCATAGGCTCATTTACCCGCAGCAGTTTGACCTCCTTCATACAGGTTCGTGAGTAGCCTTCATCCGGTGCAAGCGCCAGAAAAGCCGGGATCATTTTCCGCGTCAGTATTGAGGTAAATCCAGACACCAGTCCCCCTGAAAATACGAAAGGATAATTTTTGTGACTTATAGCAGCTTACCAAAAGACATTATGAGAGGAATAGATAATGTTTGTACAGTAATCAACATTGTTGCGTTTATCTGCTTCTCATATCCTTTTTGCGGCAAAAGAAAGGTGGAGAGGCATTTATCCGCAGCAGGGTTTTTTAGTACCGGCTGATAAACGAGATGGCGCTCTGGCAATGTAATTCAGCAATTAAGGAGTAAAAATGGCAGATTTTTTGGGACTCCAAAACAGAGTGGCGATTGTCACGGGGGCTGCGGGCGATATTGGCAGGGCGACAGTAAAACTACTGGTGAGTCATAAAGTGAAGGTGCTGGCTCTGGATATTAATCCGCAGGTTCATTCACTGATACACAACGATCAGGTGGTGACACATATTTGCGACGTCAGTCTGGAACATGAGGTTATCGGCGCCGTGAAACTCGCACAGTCAGCGTTCGGTACGGTGGATGTTCTCATCAACAATGCAGGCAAGACCCTGAATAAACGTGCTATCGAGACGTCGGCTGAGGAATGGGACAACATTATGGCCATTAATGCCAGAGGGTATTTTCTCCTGGCCAGGGAAAGCCTGAAGGTTATGCAACCCCGCAGGCAGGGGGCGATTGTCAATGTGGCCTCAGTCGTGAGTATGGTGGGCATGAAAGCAACGTCCGCCTACTCGGCTTCTAAAGGCGCAATCGCCCAGTTGACAAAAGTGCTGGCTCTGGAAGCGGCTGAGTATGGTATCCGGGTTAATGCTGTCGCACCTGGCGTGGTCGAAACGAATATCCTTTCCGGCATCGTGGAAGATAGCCGCGCCACGTTATCGAGCTATGGTCACGCTCATCCACTTGGACGCGTGGCGCAGCCGGAAGAAATTGCGGAGGCAATTATCTGGCTTGCATCGCCCAAAGCCAGCTTCGTGACGGGAACGATATTAATGGCAGACGGCGGTTATACCGCACAGTAACCAGGAGCACCGGAAGAATGAATAAACAGCGTATTTTGATTGTCGGGGCTGAGAAAGGGCTCGGGCTGGGTCTGTCGCAAGCCTATCTGAAAAAGGGCTGGGACGTTTTTGCTACATACTTACCGGATGCAGATATCGCTTCCCTGATCGCCCTGGAAAAGGGATATCCGGGCAGTCTCGCGACCGGCGAGATTGATGTCACTGATGTGTGCCATATCGGGCCCCTTATCGCCAGGCTCGGTGCATGGCAGTTTGATATTATTTTTCTGGTTGCCGGAATCTACGGTCCGTTACATCAATCAGTGTTGCAGGCATCAGATGCGGAATTCCAGCAGATTATGATGACCAATGCTTTTGGTCCTGCCCGCCTGGCCCGGCACCTTCTGCCTTTCCTTAAGCCTGCCGGCACACTGGTTTTTATGTCGTCGCACCGGGGTAGCATTGCCAGCAATACCGAACCCGGAATAGGTCTTGAGCTCTACCGGGCCAGTAAAGTGGCGTTGAATATGCTGGCGCGTTGTATTTATATGGATCTGATGCAGGGGGAGCATACTGTCCTGTCTATTCATCCGGGCTGGGTAGCGACAGCGATGGGCACCCTGGATGGCGCCGTTGAAGCAGAGATTGACGTGAACACCAGCGTCAACGGAATGGTTGAGGTCATTGAGCTACACCGTAATGATAGAAAACATCTGTTCCTTGACTATGAAAATAACACCTGGCCCTGGTGAAAGCGGCGAAACAAGCCAGCCATCTTGCTGGCTTTTTCTTTCAAACGCCCGCTTTTGGCGATACCTGGTCGCAAGGCGTTATAAGCCTGGCGGGCTTTACGCCTCAGAAAGCTGCTTGTTATTAGCGTCAAAGGTAGGGCAATCTGTGACGCCAGACCCGATACCTGGAGTAATGTCAGATGGATACGATGCTAACATTCATGCTTTCTCAGTATGCTGAACTCCCCGTACCACAGGAAACGCTCTTTTGCTGGCTTGATAAATGGCTTTCTGAGCAGGAAAAACGGTGTGTGGATAAGACCTTTTCAGCACAATTTCCATGGAAAGAGACGGGCTTACCGCAGGATTACTTCCTACAGCGAAAACTCAATATTAATGGCCGACAGTTTCTTACTGGCCCGCGTTATCGGGGAGGTGATATCAATAGTCCTTTTATTGATATCGTCGCGTCAGACTCCAATATTGATTGTTCGGTACTCAAATTTATCAGCCAGGAATGGGCGCAACTAAAGCCACAGTACATCCGTATACTCACGCCAGGCCACGATAAAGTTCAAGGCATAACAGACCAGCTAATCTATGCATCCTGCCTGACGGGTGCTCCGGAATATAATGACACCGTAACCCTAAGAGCGGCTGAATATGCCGATTTTAAATGGTGTCGGCAGGCTCTGATTGATGGCTGGCAGCATTCCTTGTCTGTTATGCCTGCCTTACCAGCCAGCCTGTTGTCCGTTGATGACGAAGAACTCCATCATCATATTTCAGAAGGCGCCGCGTATATTATTTACGAAGAGGGGATCCGTGCCGGACTGATAATTTGCGAGAAGGCAGAGGTCGCTTTTTTACGGGGTTACCGAATTTCTGATGAGGTTATTCTACCCGCCTTTCGCGGACGCTCGCTGGCTTCCCGGGCTCAGTGTTGGCTTCGTCACTATCTTGCCCACTCCAGCCAGGATATCTGCCTGATGGCAGGTACTATCGTTCCAGAAAATTTGCCGTCTATAAAAACAGCCGAAAAAGCGGGGCGAACATGCATTCTCAGATACGAATTTTTACCTGTCATGGTGAGTTAATCGGCTGACCTGTCGCCGCACGGGGGAGAATTTGACGGTATGTTCATCCTCTTCCTGGTGCCAATGCGATGCTTCGCGGCTATTCACTACCGCCTTATTTTACTGTGGATATGTTGCTTAATTTCTGATGCATGAAATCAATCAGCGCTCTTGTTTTGGCAGGCAAAAAACGTCGATCTGAATAAAGCGCAAATAATTGCAATGGCGCTGCCGATTGCTCAAACTCAACCTCGATTAACCGACCATCGCTAATATAGGGCTGGCAGGCTTGTTTCGCCAGAATTGCAAAACCGACACCTGCTATAGCGGCTCGTCCTGCCATCTCTCCGCTGTTGACCCGATAATGCCCGTTAGCCTTAATTGTCTCGAATCCCCCCTTTTTATCGACAAATTGCCAGGGCGCGCCTTTCAGTGCACTGACCGTTGTAATACAGGGTAACTCTTCAAGTTGTTGTATATGCGAAGGGGTGCCATAACGCTGAATGACGGCGGGGGCGGCAACAACGGTACAAGGGATGGTCATCAGATGACGGGCTATGTAGTCACTGTCATCCATCTGACCACGGGTAACAATGACAGCTAAATCCAGATCATCGCGAAGGGATTCTAAACCTGACAAATTTGTGACGCAGCTGATCTCCAGTTCCGGGTACTGACAGGCGAAATCGGCAATAACAGAACCCAGCAATGCAGGACCTATTTCATTGGGAATACAGATGCGTAATGGGCCTTTGAGTTGCATCTGCCGCAACGTTAATTCTGTCTCAGTTTGCTCAAGCGCCTCCAGCAGTGGCTTCGCCCGAATGTAGAGTAGATGCCCCGCCTGGGTGAGTTTCATATGGCGGGTGCTGCGCTCAATGAGCTGAAGATTCAGTTTTTCTTCTAACTGAGAAATACAACGACTCACGTTGGATGTCGGCATTTCAAGGGCTTTCGCTGCCCCCACAAAACTCTCTCTTTCAACCACAGCAATGAACACTTTCAGGCTGGTAAAATCCAGGGCCGCACGCATCAATTATCCCATTATTGATAACAATAAGTGCCATTTTTACCACCTAATGCGCAGCATTGATAGCAGTTACACTCGGATATCTTTCATCCACAGGTTGCTTGCTATGTCACAGGCCATACAGACGTTTAATCATAAAGCCCTCATGCGTATTGCCATTGTAATGGCTTTTATCCAGTTCACGAATGCGCTGGAATATATGATGTTCAATCCTATTTTTGCCTTTATGGCAGCAGACTTTGCCGTTCCCGTATCCTTCTCAGGTTATGTGTCCGGTATGTATACATTGGGGGCAGTCATTTCGGGCGTTATCGCTTTTTACTGGATTGGTCGTTTTAATAAGAAGCGTTTTTTAATCGCCAATATGGCACTATTAGGCCTGCTGACACTTTTGACGACATTTACCTCGAGTTTTAGTCTTCTGCTTATACTACGATTCTGCGCAGGTCTGGTCGGCGGTACGACAATGGGGGTGGGTACAAGCCTGTTAATAAATAATGCACCGGCGCATTTGCGCGGAAAAATGTTGGCGACGGTAATTGCGTCATTTTCGATGGTAAGCATTGTAGGAATGCCCACTATATTATTTTTGTGCTCACACTATGCCTGGCATACGGCGCTGTGGTTAATCAGTTCTTTTTGCCTGGTCTCTTTACCCTTGACAGGCTTTATCATCCCCAGGGATACGGTCTCATCAGGCGGGAAGACCAGATTGCCTATTGATACGCAAACCTTATTTTTTGCCTCTTGTACGGCACTGGCACAATTTAGTCCAATGCTGATTATTCCCATAATAACGCCATTAATGACGCAATATATGGGAGCACAACAAAACCTGTTGCCCGTATTGTTCTTAAGTGGCGGGATTGCAGGTTATCTGTCTACAAAAATAACAGGTATTCTAACGGCGCGTTTATCCACGCTAGTGCTGGCAACAATATCGACGCTGTTCTTTGTGGCAAGTTTGCTGATTCCTGCGGTGGGTTATCATAATGCAGGTCTCTTTATCACCTTATTTCTTGGCGCCTCATATAGCCGACTTGTTTGCGCTTCGGTGGTGGCTGTCCAGTATCCTGAGGATGAACAACGAGCCGGTTTTTCTTCATTACAGACAGCCATTATGTTCCTGATAACCACTCTCGCATTCTTTCTGTCCTCTTTATTATTACCTGACCAGGGATTAACCACGCAAAATCTGAACAGACTGTTGGTTGTCAGTGCATTAGCGGCATCAGGATTTCCTGTAATGGTCATACTGTTTCAAAAGAAACTGGCTAAGCGGACTATCCAGCCTGAGCCCCCCATCATTGATTAGCACAACGTTCGTTGCTGGCACGAATCTGCCACAAAAAGAGTCATCAGAACGCTACTTGCTGTTTAAGCAAAAGTTTGACGGTATGTTGATCCTCTTTTTGCATAAAGCGTTAAAAATGAATGTGCGAAAAATTCAGTTTTTAAGTGCCGCAAGGATTGCGGTTTCCATTTTCTGTGGAGTGGTGAAGGGCGCAAAACGTTTGAGCGGTTTACCGTCGCGTCCGATCAGAAACTTCGTGAAGTTCCACTTAACTCGCCCACCCAGCACGCCGGGTAATTCGTGTTTCAAATAACGAAACACCGGGTGCGCTGCGCTTCCGTTGACTTCTATTTTCTCGAACATTGGGAAGCTCACACCGTAGTTAATCTGACAGGTCTGCGCGATTTCCTCGGCGCCACCGGGTTCCTGTTTGCCGAACTGGTTGCAGGGGAAACCCAATACCACCAGACCCTGGGCCGCGTATTTTTTGTAGAGCGCTTCAAGGCCGCCGTATTGTGGCGTGAAGCCGCAATGGCTGGCGGTATTAACGACCAGGACCACCTTACCCGCGTAGTCGGCCATAGAGATAAGCTGGCCGCCCAGGCTGGTGGCTGACAGTTGGTAAAAGGTAGTCATAGCGAAATCCTCAAAGCAGAATCAGTTCGATGTCGACATCGCCACGTAGCGCGTTACTGCCGGGGCTGGGCGTGAAGGGAAGATCTTGCTCCTGCGAGTGTGGCAGGTGTGGGATCGTGTGTGATACATCTTTGCAAAGTTGAACAAAAAGAACAACAAACAGGCGACTTTTGTGCTTTGTGTGGGTTTACATTCGTATAGAATAGGGCACTACATTAGTTTGTGATAATTATTTCACTGTTTAGGGGATGCTATGGGTGTTGAATTTCACATAACAAGAGCTGAATTCTGGGCAGATAATGATGATGCGCAGATAACTGCTGATGAATGGCTTGACTACATTAATAGCGATAAGGAATTAAGCAAACATATTATAAACGGCGATTACCACGCCTTGTGGTCAGGCCCTTCATTGTACGCAGAACCCTGGCTCGACTGGAGCGCAGGTAATATTTATACCCAATGGCCAGACACATATCTGTACAGAAAGATGTTGGAGATTGCAAAGCACCTCAATGCACAGGTAATGGATGATGACGGTACGATTTACAGTGATGAATCACAGTGGGAGTACGATCCGTCAACGAACAGTTAACGTTCGTTACTGGCAGACAGGGGACGTTCGGACCCGGCAGATCGCCCCTGTATGATGGCCTTCATTTTGAGGCAACCGAACGACTGCTTAGAGCGAACTGCGGAAGTTCGTAATTTATCCCATAGTTGATGACGCGTGTTAATAAATGGGGAGCAGGTCATCTGTGGGAAAGGAATTGCCAGAAACACCGGCAGGGCGATATCTGGCAATTAGACGGATTTATTCACAGGAGGCGTAAAACTCTTCTTTGCTGTTTCTATACCACGCAGAACATTTCTGTGCTGTTGTGGGTACCTTTACAGTGGCAGTTTTATGTGTTCCCTTATACTGGCAAACAAGAAATACGGACGTGTTATGCTTCTTCGCATAATCCTGAGAGTCCTTAAGGGTCCATACCATTTCTTCATCCGTATCCGGTAAGAGTGAAGCCTTTTCTTCTGGCGGCCCAACTAAGACATCAACTAAATTCATTCGGTGTGTTTTGTTGCCTTCTTTTAAAACAGGCGGGCAGCTTACTTTTTCGGCAAAAACAGAACTGGAAAAAAGCAAGGCCACGCTACCTAAAATTAATGTTTTACTCCACGACATAGTAATTCCCTCCTACGTTTTCGGGGCGTGGTTGCTGAGTGAATCGGATTGTGCGCTGACTGACAGGATGAGGTGTTTTTATTTTTTCGCCTCGTCTATCGGTACTGTGTCCCATCCACTGATCCAGAACCTGAATCCCATTTTCATCCTGTCCAAGATAAATTGCTGCGTGGGATCTGCCATCGGTATGATTTCCGTATCGACCATCGGCATCAAACGTTGCTATTGCTGTGCCCGGGGTAATCGATGTATTTCCTTTAACCAGTGCGCCGCGTCGCCATGCTGCCGTTCGCGGCATATTGGCTGCCTTTTGAGTAAACGCCACACACTGACCACTGCCAACCGATTGCCCGATATAAGCCCGTGGCGTTGCCGCTATGTAAACCATGTCCTTTGTTCCTGTGTGGATTAGTGCGTCCATATTCTTTTACATGCTGGATTACAGGCAAGCAGGGAATGAGTGAGAATGTCTGATTGAGATTATTCCTGGTCGGTGTCGACACTTATCCATTTGCCTTATCAGAAATGATGACAGCGGCCAGAGGGCTAATGTGCATGGTTAACCGCGTTGCTAATTTGCAACTCACTACGCCTTTGGTGCACACGCTCGTACAGCACGTCAATAGCTAACGTTGTCGCCTGGAGTGGTTCGCATCACTGTGTATTGCAGTTGATTTTACCAATTCCATCCATAAGAAAATTTATATTTAAATCAATAAGCACTTTTCAATCCATTTCATGATGATCCAGCTCCCGACAGAGCAGGCGAACATGTCAGCAACAGGTGTTGTCACGTATAAAGGCGTACCTCAGTCGGACAGCTTTGAGAAGTACGTTAATAAGTCCGTTCGTCGGTAACCCGCTTGAGCTCTTTCTGGAGACGGCGGATCTCGGCCTGAGCACCTGACTGTTTTTTATGAGTGGAAGAATCCGGACCGTACTTCTTTATCCAGGCGTAAAGACTGTGGGTGGTGATATCGAGACGTGTTGCAATGCCGGAAACAGAGTAACCACGATCAACACCATGTTTAACTGCTTCAATTTTAAACTCTTCGGGATAACGCTTACCGCTCATGGGCACCTCTCTTTAAGCCATCTTAAATGACTCCGAGGTGTCTGTTAAACCTGTGGCGATTCAAACCTTTAACTAGTGGGCAGTTACACTGAATTACTGACAGACTCCTGCCAAAATGTCAGACAAACCCCATATTCATCCAGAAGGTCGTCAGCAATTTCAAACTGAAACACCTTATCCGGGAAAGCCTCTGCTAACGCGCGCTTCCAATATCTAGTTATCTGCTCGGCAAATAAATGACAAAGACGATAATCCTCTTTTGACAGACCTACTTTAAATACGGGGCGGTCCGGTGCATCTTCCCACTTTGAAAAAAACTGATTTATTGAAAAAATATTTCTGTATCGTTCAACGTCTCTGCGCAATGTACTTTGTACTAATACACTAGATTTACTCTCTACTAGCCCAAGCAAATGAAACCTTTTCGGGTCGTATTGCTGAGCGTTAGGTAGCCAGAAAATATGCCCTTGGATCTCAATAAAATCAGGAGAGAGCAAACCCAGCACAGAAATTGCTTGCTCTAGTGAAACCAAGTGCCCTACATATGAAAAAAATTCTCCGGCGCCAATATCTGAAACAAACAGACCTAATGACTCTTTAGAAATATTACCCTGATAAACTTTCATCATTTCAATCCTAAACTATCAAGAACCGACTGAGGAACATTTTCCTCAAAAGCTTTTGTATCACTTCCCTTCTTGGGAAAATATGTTCCATTCGAAGCTTGGTTCCACTCGACCACCTTAATCAGAGAATTAGACACATCATATAGTGCGCGCCCCTCAGGTGACCTGCTCCCCATAAATTAACATATCTCAACGTTATCAACGTCTACTTTCGGCACAAATCTGCCAGTAGCAGTATATCAGGAGGCCAAAGCAAGAAGCTGGTGTTAGCGCAGAGTAAGAAAGAGCCAGCCACGATGACTGGCTTTTTTGGCGTTATCTATGCCAGCCACCCAGTCGCAGCAAGGTAGTCCCTTGATTGGGAATTCGTGAAATCAATCATTTTGCTCAGGACGATTACAGGGTCGGTGCCCTTTGCCATCTCGGTATTGTAAATCTGCATCCGCTGAGCATCGATTTTCGATGCATTATGGTAAAACTGACGCTTATAGTCATCGCCAACTTTTTCGCCGGTTGAAGCCAGTTTGATATCTTCCATCCTGTTGGTCTTGATCGACTCTGTCAGGTCATAGCAGATATCACTGCGGCTATAAGCCATATCATGAGCTAGCCTTTCTGCATCCTGAGAGCTAGCTTGTGCATAGCGTAAAATGTCTTCCTGTACCGCAGTCCTCGATAGTGTTGCGCCGTTGCTCATGGTTGAAGCTTGCGCCTTGTCTGACGACATAGCGTTTAGGTTATCAGTCGCTTTTGCCATCAGATTTTTGAAAGCCTGTTGCAGCTCTGTTTTTCTATCGATGGTGTTCAATAGCGAAGTTGTACTTCCAATTCCTTGAATTGCCATTTTCTACTCCTTCAGTTAGTAAGCCTTCCCATTCTAGTAATTACAATGCGCAGCCATGCGACAAATAGCGGGTGAATTAGCATCCATTTCTTGCGTGTGGGTACTGCGGGGTTTTTGATGTTTAGGTGGTGACAAAAATCAGATATGACCTGCTCCAGACGCTTCAACTTTAGTAATTCCGTTGAACATCCGCTCATGGCGTCCAGGGGACATCCGGGCACGGCAGATTTCCCCTGGACGCGATGTCAATTCTGCCCAGGCTATGCAAACCGAAATCATTGGAACGGCTCATGAATATCCAATTCACAAACATTACCCCGGCCAGCCCAGGGTTTACGGAGTTAAAATTAAAGAGCATGGCTGAAGGATTTAACATGCTACACCGACTGGAAGAAAATTGGTTAAACGGACAGAACCGCTTTGACAGGGCCGGAGAAAAACTGCTTGGGGCTTATGCTGATGATTTAATTGTTGGCGTGTGCGGACTTAACATCGATCCCTTTACGGAAATAACTGGCACCGGACGTCTGCGGCATCTCTATGTAGACACGGCATGGAGAAGAAATCATGTTGGCAGCGGTTTGCTCAGTGAAATACTTAAAGATGCTGGCCTCTGGTTTGATTTTATCAACACCAACGCACCATCATCGGCATTCACTTTTTATGAACGAGCCGGCTTTGTTGCTTTATGTGATATGGATAAAGTTACACACCACTTTTGCCTGAGAAAGCAAGCACGGTAGAACATTCTCGTTTTGGACACAGCGCCGATTGTGTCCTATGTCAGACGGTTAGAGCATCTTCTCATCTGCAGCCGGGGTCAGAGTTTGATGGTCACTGTTCTGAAGCAACGGAACGGTTGCTATGAGCGAAAAGCGGTCCTTTATCCATTGTGTATCAGATGCAGGACTAACACTGGCATGTGATAATCAACCGGGGATAGGTCATCGCGTCCGATCAGGAAATGGCGATGTGATTCTACGTTGTGAGAAATGTACAAAGATATTTGGTGTTAAAAAATGACGGAAATGGACGATGACTTTTTAGAATATGACCTGAACTGGTTTTTATCCAGCCAGGAAGGGTACCTGGCGCATTTTGCAACAGTAGGTCAGGGGCCGGTTCCTGAAAGGATCAAAGCATCTGTCGAGGACTATAATTTTATTCTTGATTATATTTACTCACTGGACCCCCTGTCAGAGGTCTATGTGATAGAAGGCAATCTGCCTGCATTTTCAAATGAGCATCAACGTTCTTGCTATCTGCGCTCATTTGTTGAGATGTCAAGTAAAGGGTTATTCAGCTACGACTATGAACAAGGTGGATATAAATTAATTTCGAAACCAAAAACACCATTGAAATATGAAAAATTGCCAAATGAAGTGAAGGCGTGATTTAGGTTGCAGATGGAGAAATAGACTTATAGATATGATGTGCTGATGTGACCTGTGCCCAATTTTTTGACACACAATAGCCATAGAAAGATCCGCTCCTGGCACTGAGCGAACCAGCCCGAAAATCGATGCCCGCAGTGAGCGAACTGCGGAAGTTCGTAATTTATCCCATAGTTAATGACGCGTGTTAATAAATGGAGAGCAGGTCATCAGCGCTGTTACGTGTCCAGGATGTTATTGATGAATTACGTGAAGAAATGGCCCATAAGGTTGCCCAATCTTAAAGTGAATATGACTGACCCGCATATCAGGTACAGGGATAAAGCATGGTAGATATCGAATCAGTACTGATTGAGGTGACCCGTCATCAGAGCCATGAGTTGAATGCCGCTGATAATCTGGATATACGTTGCCGCGTTGCCGCGTTGCCGGAACGCTCGCCGTAAAGGAGCGTCACCGCCAGTGCATGACCGCTCCTGAGTATCGATGGAGCAAGCCTATGCCCCGGAGATAATCCTTATTCATGGAGGGGGGGGCCTGTAATTTACGCCTTTCTCGTTTCTGTGGGAAAGGAATTGCCAGAAACACCAGCAGGGCGATATCTGGCAATAAGATGGATTTATTCGCAGGAGGCGTAAAACTCTTCTTTGCTGTATCCATACCTCGCGGAACATTTTTTTGCTGTTTCCGGCACCTTTAGAACGATGGTCTTTTCACTTCCGGTGTAGTGGCATACAAGATACAGAGGCATATTATTTTCCCGGGCATAGTCCTGGTAATCTTTTAGCGTCCACTCTGTTTTATCCTGCGTATCCGGCATTAACTCGCCAAGATTTTTTGGCAGCCCCTGAAAAAGGCTTACATCGTTAAGCCTGTGCGGCTTGTTATCAACCTGGAGTGAGTCCGGACAGGTGATTCCTTTTGCGCTTGCTACGCCAGAGAACAACATAACCGCAGCACTTAGCAACGCTGTTTTACTCCACGACATAATAATTTACTCCATTGTTTTCAGCGCGAGGGGATGACCTGAAGAATATAGTCCTGGGTGAAACTTTGTGTGGAACAGTAATCGGCCTGCCAAGTTTGTCAACATCATGTCTCATCCACTGATCAAGCACCTTAATCCCGGTAGAATCCTGCCCCAAATAAATTGCCGCGTGGGATCTGCCGTCTGTGTGATTTCCATATCGACTATCGGCATCAAACGTTGCTATTGCTGTGCCCGGGGTAATCGATGTATTTCCTTTAACCAGTGCGCCGCGTCGCCATGCTGCTGTTCGCGGCATATTGGCTGCCTTTTGAGTAAACGCCACGCACTGGCCACTGCCAACAGATTGCCCGATATAAGCCCGTGGCGTTGCCGCTATGTAAGCCATTTCCTTTGTTCCTGTGTGGATTAGTGCGTCCATATTCTTTTACATGCCAGATTACAGGCAAACGGGGAATGAGAGAGAATGTCCGATTAGGATTATTCCTGGTCGGCGTCGACACTTATCCACTTGCCTAATCAGAAATGATGACAGCGGCCAGAGGGCTAATGCGCATAGTTAACCGCGTTGCTAATTTGCAACTCACTACGCCTTTGGTGCACACGCTCGTATAGCACGTCAATAGCTAACGTTGTCGTTTGGAGTGGTTCTGACCTGTTCCCCGTGAATCAACACAGGCTGTTGTTAGCCACTTCCGCTTCTGGCACTCAGCGGACACCTGTCTATAAGAGGCGCAACAATCCCCCGTTGAGAAGCGAACTCTACGGCTAATCCATCAGACCTGATGATCGAGATTCAGGCTAATGCAGCAATGCTGGCTGGCATTCTTTCCACATTACTATAATTTATATCAAATGGTTGCCTGGATTTTAGGACACCGAAACACCAGTGGATCAATTTCCTCATTAAAGCTCCTATAGCTACCATTTTTGCCTTACCGATCAGGCACAGGCGTTCATACATGGTTTTCATTGCTATGTTGAATCTCAGGCCGGAGAGAGCAGCAAGATACAACTTGGCCCTTATTTCCGGGGGCCCAATTTTAGACATACGCGAACGCCCTCTAACAGAGGTAGCTTTGCATCAGCCCGCTATGCTGAGGACATGTCATTCTAATATCCGTTAGCCTTATCTTCTTGGTGTTTCATATCATCCGTGGCGGCGTTGTAGTCACTCATAATGAGGCTGTTATAGTCTAGAGCATCTTTGCATACCTGCGTCTTCGCTTTGGCTTCATCCTTCCAGCACTCGGCGGCGTCCCTGGCGTAGGTGGCATTAAAAGCTACTGCCGCGAACAGGTTCATGCAATTACGCGAGTCCTGTGTCCTGGCGCAAAAGTCGCGTAATAACGCTTGCTGCATATTATATCCTTTCGGCGAAACGTAGCGTCCAGCGTCAATAACATCACTCCAAAGTGTATTTTTTGCTGCGAATGATGCAACAGGCATAATCAGGGCGATTAGTGCTAAAGCTCTCATGCTGTAGTATCTCTTTTTTCGTTAGCTTTTCTCCTGCTGTATCTAACAGTGCAGTATATCGCACCGTTCGGCCGGCTACGCCTTGCTCGATGTAAAAGAGATATATTTCCGGCGTCTCTACTGCCTGAACGAGACTGTAACCCGCTACGCGGTTGAATTTAAAATAAAATCCGTTTGGCGTGCCGATCTTTAATGGAAAATAATTTTGTTACCTGACTGGATGCGGGAGAATTGTCAATTTTACCGTATGCGCAATAATGGAACGGATAACTTCTGAGAAAAAGGGACATCATGCTTCATCACTGTCAGGCAAGGTCAGTGGATGACATCTATCTGGAGGATATCATCCACATTATTCATCCGGAGACGGCAGCGCGTTACTTGGCTGACACAGCCCTGCCAAACCGGAATATCCCGGTGTGGGATTTACCCCAGGGCTACAACGCTTTTGTTAACCAGTACAATGCGTTTCACTATCAGCATCCATGGATGGCATACAGCGACGCGCTGGCCGATATCAAAACCGGGAAAGTCGTTCTGCTGAGGAAAAACATAACAGCTATCCCTATCACCGGTGTGCTGACATCTTCAGGAAATATCCAGGATGGCCTTCCACTTCCCCTTTATTCGCGTCTCCACTACATCATTAGTCAACAACTAAAACGCCAGGTCTATTCCGTTCGTCCTGCGGTACCGGTGCAACATGCTCAGTCAGCAAAAACCATTAACAGTAAATCCGCCGGTCGGCTTCTCGCTGCGGGTGGTGTTTATAACGGCAATATCGATGGGTTCAAAAAGACCGCAGAGCAGCTCGGTGGTGATGCGCCTGCAGGTTATGCTCAGGTCATGGATAACAAAGGTTTATTTATTACCGCCGCGTCTGTAGCGACCGGGCTGACGATGGGAAGGATGCGTTTTCCTGAGCTGGAAGAGCTGGAACAATTCGGTGCCAGAGGCACAGTATCAGGCAGGCCATTCGATCCTGATAAAGCAGGCGGGCCGATTGAAGACCTGACGACGGATGGCGTGAATATCACCCACGAAGGTATAGCAATTGTTGAGAAACACACGTCACGATTTGGTGAAGACCCAGGAAATGAGTTCATGATTAATAGGCTAAAAAAGATAGCCGATGGAGAAATCCCCCATGAACAAGTAGATTTAAATTACTATACTCATGAATGTCGTGAATATCAGCGTTATTGTAATTTAGGATGGGAAACCGGCGCTCCTGCAGATAATCTCGAAGCCCATGAGTTGTGGAACAATACCCACACTGCTACTCTTGAAGATTACAAGTTAAAAGGTGAGGTAGAAGACCTCTATCATCCGGATGCACCACTATGGTAAATAAAACAGAACTGAATATTCTGAAACTTTTGGCCTCCAGAGAGGACGTTAACTGGACTTGGTACAATCTGGACCGGGCGATGACCCGCAGAAAAATGGAGGGTGTTGGTAACGTTGCGAGGCTTGTCGATAATCTTTCTAAAGCCGGACTGGTAGATACCGTCCCAAGCGGAAACCCATCCGGAATGGATTACTACCGCGTATCAGAATCTGGCCACCTCTTTCTGAACAGCATCAAAGAGGAATACCAGGCCGATTTACCATAACGCCTCATTTTACGCCCTAATGGAAAGGGATTTGCGCCGTTTCCGGTGTTTTTAGAGTAAAAGAGTGACCTTAAAACCTCGAAAACTACCGGAAACGCACCTGATGAATTTTAACGAAATGCATGGCTATGCACTATCGTGCATAGGTAGAATTCTTGCAGGAGTCCTGTATGCTAAATCGTTATCCGTCAACCACTCCAACGACCCTGTTGGCAACTGTCTTCCAAACCGTTTCTGAATTCTTTCCTTGAAGCACTGCACGTCAGGCGGACTCAGGGCAGGGAACGTTTGAACAGATCCTCGACATGGTAGAGAGTGAACTACATGCAACAACGAAATGAGTCACCAAAGCTGAGTATAGGGCGACGAATATTCCATTCGTTGCTTGAAACCGGAGCCGCAATCCTGGGGGGATTGCTTTTCTTCTTATGCTGCTACTGGTTCTTTCATTACGAAACCTGGCATGAACGTATTATTGCAATTAGCCTGTCGGTGCTGGTTGTAGCATTCATCATCAAAATCCTGCCGGAAAGGCTAAACCAATAAAAAAATGGCCGCGCGATACGGCCTTTTAGATGTTGTACGACTGCGCAGCAGATCCATTCTGGTTATCTGCTCCGGGCTCTCTGCGGTGGGTCAGAAATAATGACTGGCTGAACAGGGGCAGGTATCCTGGATCTTCCTCAATCTCTCTGCAGCGTTGCATGACTGTACCCTGCTGATGCGCTGTACGACCAGTTTCACTGAACAGGTGGAACATGGCTTCATAGAAAATCACATCGTTACGTAAACCACAAACATCAGCGTGGTCCATTCCTTCGAGCTGCCGGCATTGTATGGCCAGTTCAATGAATCGGATGGTGTATTCGTATCTGTCGTTATCGAGCTGTAGCGACATAAAGCATTCGATTTCTGCAGGGTTAAGCGCCACATAGCGCCCGGAATGCACAATGGCGTTTGACCGCGCGCGGCCGGGGGGATGTGTGATAGGTCTGTTTATCCCGGCGCAAATTGTAAGCACACCCGTTTTAGTTCCACGCACTTTTTGAGATTTCCGGGGTTTCAGCCATCAGTCGGTACTCTTCCGGTGTCAGGTTATTCAGGGATTCGTGGGGGCGCTCGCCGTTATATTCAGCCAGCCAGCGCTCTGTAATTTCCCGTGCTTCATTCAGTGTTCTGAACAGATAAAAATCCAGTATTTCTGTTCTGTATGTCCGGTTGAACCGTTCGATAAAGGCATTCTGCGTTGGCTTGCCGGGCCTGATAAACTCCAGCATCACACCGCTCTTCTGCCCATTGTGCCAGCGTCAGCGAGACCAGTTCCGGACCGTTATCCATCCGTATCTTTAGCGGATATCCGCGGTTTGCCACGATCCTGTCCAGCACTCTCACGACCCGCTGCGCCGGGATATTCAGGTCAATTTCGATCGCCAGTGCTTCGCGGTTAAAATCATCCACCACGTTGAAGGTCCGGAAGCGTCTGCCGCACACCAGCGCATCGTGCATAAAATCGATGGACCAGCTCTGGTTCATCGCCTCTGGCGTCGCCAGCGGAGCCGGATTACGCACTGGCAGGCGCTGTTTTCCCTTACGGCGAAAATTCAGTTTCAGCAGGCAGTAAATCCGGTGAACGCGCTTATGGTTCCAGCTTTTGCCCTGCCTGCGCAGCACCTGAAAAAGCTTTTTAAATCCGTATCGCGGATAGCGTTCAGCCGCCACGCTCAGCGCCATAATGACTGGCTCATCACGTTGCGTATTCGGCTGATAACGAAATACCGTCCTGCTCAGCGACAATATCCTGCATGCCTGACGTAAGCTCATGGCAAACTGCGCGGTCAGATAGCTGACCAGCTCACGCTTTATCGCTGGTTTTAAAGCTTTTTTTCAATAACTTCTTTCAATGCGCGGCACTCGAGACTCAGGTCCGCAAACATCTGTTTCAACCGGCGGTTTTCATCTTCGAGGTCCTTCATCTTTTTGATATCAGAGGCTTCCATACCGCCGAACTTCGCTTTCCAGTTGTAGTACGAGGCCTCAGAAATCCCGGCTTCGCGGCAGACATCTTTGACGGTGCGTCCGGCTTCGACGGACTTCAGAACGGCAATGATCTGGTGTTCGGTGAATCGGGCTTTGCGCATGGCGATCTCCTCCAGGAACATGATCAGTATGCAGGAAGATCTCTAAAT
Source organism: Phytobacter sp. SCO41 (assembly GCF_003073275.1). Classification (NCBI taxonomy): domain Bacteria; kingdom Pseudomonadati; phylum Pseudomonadota; class Gammaproteobacteria; order Enterobacterales; family Enterobacteriaceae; genus Phytobacter; species Phytobacter sp. SCO41. Next base: position 2,497,003 of record NZ_CP027225.1, read on the forward strand.
GTGAATGGTCCGGTTTACCGGGATGCTTACAAAATCGCTTGTCCAGTTTTGCTGCTCATCAGAGATCCTCTGTTTGTTGTCGGTGGAAATATCGTGGTTGCACGTTCAGCCGGCGCCGGCTTATCAGCTGAAATACCGGATAACCGGATAAGGCTCAGCACCATGAGATGGCACGCATAAGCCAGGTAAAAGAAGTGACGATGCATAAACCGCTGCGTATGGCCGATCTGAATTTTTTTTACGACATTCACTGCGACGGCCGGAAGAAGCATCGTCGGAATAACTGCGAATACCAGGGCGGCTAAAGGGGCATCGGTGAGATGTGTTACCCCGTTGAGCATCGCCAGTGATATCACTGCCGTGAAACCCGCCGCATTGCGCTGAGTGCCCGCCGGTAACGCGAACCACATTGCAAGGGACAGAGACAGGGCCAGACCCGGAATGCCATAACTGGCAGGCGTCAGCGGCTAGACCATGATGGCCAGCAATACCAGGCCGCACAGTGTGCCATGTTTGCCTGCGCTGTGGCGGAGTGCCAGCAGCTGCGTGACGCCGGCAAAGACGAACAGTATGTTCAACGCGTACCAGGGAACGACTCCCAGAAATGTCAGGGTGAAAATCGGTTGTGTGGCCACCGCCCAAATCCACAGCCGGCGCGCCCTCAACTGAAGTCTCGCCGGGTCCCGGCAGACATTCATGGCCCATATCAGAGCAAACAGGGGAAAACCGTGCCGTGCGCCCTAGCCCTAAAAGAGCCTTAAAATCACGGCTGAACTAGAAGGATGCGACTCGCTTTTACTATCAGGCTCGTATTTCAGTCAATCTACAGGCCCTTGTGATATCCTGCCTTCTTCGCTTTCTTTGAGCCAAATTGCCACGTTCTTTATTACTTCCGGGTGTGAATGTGTGGAGTGAATCAGAGCACTGTCATCATCTGGAGGTGCAATCTTGGTCACCGGAAACTTGCCGGCAGGTGTTTCTGATGAGGAGATAAAGATCTCGGGGCAGAAGATTAGTCTCAGGTCCCCATAGGCAAGAGCTTTCGCTACGCCAAGCCAGAATGAACAGATAACTACCGGAAACGCTGCCGTCACCAGTAAAAACGGTAATTCATCTGCTTGATTTCGTCGCTTCCACCAATCCACCAAGGCAACGGTGAAGATGCCTACCACACAGGTGAACCTCCAATCTTCTGAATTTGGTACAAATAACCAGAGATAACCCAGTATTAATACAAAGCCGAGATAGCTAGCTTTTGTGGTGAAATGAAAATGTTTACTGATGGAGAGGGATGCTGTTTTTAACTGTGCCAGGACGGCAAAACAACCTTCATGGAGGGAACTGATAAATCTGAGCCCAGAGTCAGCTTCATCGCCGATAGCATGATAAATTTGCACATTGTTGAACTTAATTGATTCACGTTTCAGATCACGCTTTACCTCTTCCTTTAAGGTGCCTTTCAGCCTTGATGAAATTTTGAATTCAAGAAGCAATGAGAGCATCATGCTCAATAGAAAGACATAAAAATTATACAGGCCAAGTGAATAGAACAGACCAAATAACATCAATTGGAAGCTGAATGTGCCACTTATATCAGTCAAGTGAAAGAAGGAACCTGATGAACGGTCTCTTTCGCGGCGAAATATAAATGGCGTTGAAAGCAGGCTCACTCCACATATCTTATGGGCAATATCTTGTCTCAGGTGCGACATCTCGCGCACAATTGCACCACCATGGCTATGCGCAATTAGATAGTGATGTTTAGCCGGTGAGCCCGCTATCTTAGTGGCCAGTGCCTGGGCTGCGAGAGATCTGGCCGCAGCGGCATTTTTACCACCCCAGCTAAAATGCGAAATTCCCACTTTCAGTCCCGATGATGTGAACTCATCACGAAGTGCCGAGCCGTTCAATGTCCATGGTGCATCGTTTTCAAACGTGCCATGGATGAGGTGAACAACCGCATCCGGATTCTCTGTAATTACCTCATCAGGAACCATAATGTTGGCTTTTTTTCTTTTGATTCGACGCCATATCGGGGGGATTAGCTTCTTCAGAAGATAGAAGAACGGGACGCACAGAACAAGTATGGTAACCGGAATGGTCAGAAGCACGATGGCTAGAGACTTCGCTACATAAATGAAAGTGCCAAAAGAATGCGTTTTTAAATAGAACAGTGTTGTTGAGAGCTGAAGCATTAAAAAAAGCAAACACACCTCCTGAAAGGATAATTAATGCCATGGTTTGCATCGTATTTTGAACTGTCATATTGCTCCTTCGAATAAAATCAGTATTAAATAATTGCGTTTAGTTCACCTGACTTGCGCGGCAATGCATCCCGTCTTTATTGGTGGATGATCACAGACCCAAAGTGTTCCGTTTCCACATCCTCGCTCGTAATGTAAGCCTGTTGTACTGTTTCAAATGTCAGCCCGTCTTTAGGTGGGCACAAGCTTTTGACGTAATCGAGAATAACAGGTGTAAGTAACACAGGCTGTTGTTAGCCACTTCCGCTTCTGGCACAAAGCGGCCCTCCGATCTCCGTTTTGCACGTTAGAACGAACCGATATACGCGGCGCGATGAGATTCGCTTCTGCCCATTGCTCAGTCGTAGAACCCTTATCGCGTCTGTTAAGGTTTGAAGAAATCCGTTTCTGGCTACCTTTATCAGTCCCGTGATGTAGGACAATTATGGCTAATATGCTTTGATTTCATGCGGTTGAAATCGAACCTTACGCGATGGAGAAGTCGCCCGACATGACAACACGGTGGCTTTCCTGGATCATGCTTATGATTTCGCTTCGCGGCCCCTCGCGCCAGCGGGAATCAGCATAAAATTGGGCAAGATCGGCCTCCATTTTTGCTAAATTTTCAAACTCGCGGACGAGATAATAGTTATCGTTGTCATGGAGTGAGTTACCAAATCTCAGGACGTTGATGCCGCAAGATGTATGGAGGGGGACGCTCTGGCACTTCATTATCGAGTGAAATGCATCACCGGTTCCGGGTTTTAATGTGTACTGAAGAACTTCAATAACGTTTGGCATAATGTCCATATCCGCGATTTAACATTTTGGTATGACCCAGAGAGTACTACATATTACGCTCATGAAACCGCAGGTTTCTCTTCTTTGATATACCGCGCCATCGGCATTTCTGTTTTCCGGCCCTGAACTGCGCGTCGGGATAAAAACGAAAAAAACGCTTTTTTTATCGAATAGATTCAGAGGATGTGGCGTTTATCCATCATCAACACACTGATGGAATCACATTTATGACTGCAACAACGCCGCCGCCACTAAGACAGCGCTACGATAGCTTTACCCTGGCACTGCACTGGGTCACTGCAGCCAGTGTCATTTTCCTTATTGCAAGCGCACATATCTGGGAGCAACTGGAGCGGGGGACGCCCCTGAGAAAAGGCTTGCAGGCCGCGCTTTTTCATCACTATCTGTTACGGGACAGCATACTGCGTCGTATGCTGCCTGGCCGCGCTTTTTGTTAATCCGGAGCTCACTATGAACCTCTCTTCGTTATTATATTCCGCATTTATTCAACGTCTGGTGCCTGCGGTGTTTGTTCTGCTAAGTTCGCCGGTTTTTGCCGCAGGTGACGATAATACCAACAGCAAAACGCCCGATTGCCCCACAGGGCAGGTGTATGACAGCGCAAGAAAACAATGCGTACCCGAGAAAACAAGCCAGATCAGCGATGAAGATAAAACGCGTTATGCGTACCATCTGGCAAAAAAAGGGGAGTATCAGGCGGCCCTGGATCTGCTCAACACGCTGAAAAACGGCGATACTGCAGAGGCCTGGAATTACCGGGGGTATGCCACGCGTAAGCTGGGGCGTACTGATGAAGGTATCGGCTATTATCAGCGCTCCATCGCCCTCGATCCGACCTATGCCAAAGTACGTGAATACCTGGGTGAAGCATGGCTGGTGAAAGGGCGTCCTGATCTGGCAAAAGCGCAATTGAAAACCATTGCCACACTTTGCGGCCAGCGTTGCGAGGAGTACAGGGATCTCCAGGCCGCTATCGACGGTCATCCTGAATCCTGAGTAATGGTACGAGGATAAAAAAATCACTACCAGTGACGTCCGTCAGCATCTTGCTGAACATCTGACACGCCTGTGGCGTTATGGGCTGGTTCTGTCGCGTAACCGCGAGGTTGCCGAAGAACTGGTTCAGTCTACCTGTGTCCGCGCGCTTGAAAAAAGCGCGCAGTTTACCCCTGGCACACGCATCGACAGTTGGTTATTCACTATCCTGCATTCCATCTGGATTTCAGAGGTGCGTGCCCGCCGGGTGCGCCTGGGGCAGGGGTTTGTCGAAAGCGATGAATTACTGGCACCGGAGACGAATGAACAGGATGAGGCTCGCCTGCACTATGGGAAAATTATGCAGTACGTGAGCGCCTTGCCGGAAGCACAGCGCAATGCGGTATTTCTGGTATATGTCGAAGGTTTTACCTATCAGGAAGCGGCGGATACCTTGTCTGTCCCGATTGGCACTATCATGAGCCGGCTGGCTACGGCAAGAGCGAAAATCGTCCAGCTTATTCACACGCCGCACCCTGTACAGGAGAAGCGATATTGAAATCAATAAGATTTACAGCACCGTACAGCGATGAGGCGATAGTGGCCTGGCTGGATGGCGAAATGCAGGCAAGTGATGCAGAGCGCTTTGAGGTCGCGCTTGGTCAGGATGAACAACTGGCTGCACGAACCGAAATGTTAAGGCTTAACCAGACAGACATTGCCAGTGCCTTCGCGCCACTTCTGAATGAGGCTCCGCGCTCTCGCCTGGAGGCGCAACTGGCCAATGTGCTCGCCCAACCTCCAGAAACCACTGTCAGAGCAACGGGCGTCAGCCGACGTGCGCTGATCGCCGCCTCACTCAGTTTTCTGGTAATCGGCTCAGGGCTGGGCTATCTGGCACGCCCGGCAACGCGGGCGCAGGGGGAGAGCGAAAAAATTCGTGACCTCGAAGCACAGTATATGTCTTTGTACAGTGCGGAAACGTTGCTGGATGCGGACAGTTCTCCATCAGCCTTGCAGCGTGGATTAACGCGTACTGCGCAAGACATAGGTTTGCAGGCGAATGAGCAGCAACTTGTGTTGAGCGGGGCAGAGCTGAAAATGGTGCGAATGCTGCGCTATGACAGCACCTCGATTGCACAAATCGCCTGGATGCATGCCGATTACGGCCCGATGGCGCTGTGTATTTCACCGGATAGTAAGCCCGCCAGCCCGGAATTGAATCACGAGCAGCGCCATAAGATGAATCTCGTCTGGTGGCACTCCGGAAGATACCAGTTTGTGTTGATTGGCCGTAACCCTGCATCCCAGTTGAAGCAAAACGCACTGACGTTGCAGGCTGCGCTTTCATAGCAAAAGAGAGACGCCGGCATGCCAGTAAAGAGCTGCCGGGTATGCTTATACCGCCTGATGTGGGCGGGCCTGAATCTCAATATTGATTGTCACGTTGTCATCTACCAGCGTGGCGAAACTGTCCATATTGAATGCTGAGCGGGAAATCGTCGTTGAGGCGTGCAGGAAAAGGTTATCCGCCCCGGTGAGTCCGTTGTTCTTGCCTGGCATTGAGGCATCCAGAATGACCGGGTGCGAGATGTTCTTCACCGCCAGTGTGCCAAAAATTCGAAAATGACCCTGTCCCAGAGCCACCACGCGGCTGCTTATAAATGTGATGTTCGGATAACGTCCGGCGTCAAAGAAAAGGCTGCTTTTCATCTGCCAGGTTAACAGCCTGTTAGACGCCCTTAGCGTCGCCACCGGAATAGAAACATTGATATTATCGCCTTCTTCGTTTCCGCCATTGAGTGCAATATTCCCGCTCACATCTCCCAGGCTGGCCTCAGAAGTATCCCCAAAGGCATGCCAGGAGAGGGGGATCGTCGTTTTCTGCGTGTTGATACTGTAGTTAGCCGGGCTGGCACATACTGAAAAGGAACTGATGAATAATCCGAGGGCGAAAAAAGGCACGATACGCGTCATGTTGATGATCCTTGATGTGTTTAACGTGTAAACGCGCGAGCCGTGTTTTTTATTCGATTTTTGCTTCACATTGAGTGTGAGCAGCGTTAACGCGATCTGCTCCTCCTACAGGGCGGTGATAATGGGCAGAAAGGCCTTATATCGTCGCTTTAGCTAACGTATAACATACCTGGCGTATATTTTCGTATGCCAGGGCATCAGAGCCCACAGCAAACATTTTCGGCGATCCTGGCAACGTCTCCCACAGGAAGTTTTTGATATGCATACAGATAAAAAATTTCGGTTATATCGTCCCCTCAAGGGTATTACGCATACGTTTGGCGACGAGTGGTTTGCATTGAAAGCAGAGGCCTTCGCACGTTTCTTCGGCACGCCGACATTTCTGATTGGGCAGACATTCGCGGTGATCGTGTGGATTGTTCTGAACGTGGCAGGCGTCGTGAAGTTTGATCCCTATCCCTTTATTTTGCTTAACCTGGCGTTCAGTATTCAGGCTGCTTATGCCGCCCCGTTGATCCTGCTGGCTCAAACCCGCCAGGCGGAGCGCGATCAGGCGCATGCGCTGGCAGATGCTCAACACCGCGAAGATCTGGACGAGGCAATGACGAAGCGCCAGATACTTGCCGAGGAGCAGTCGGCGCAACTGCTGGAATTGCTCAAACAAAATACCCAATTGACCGAGTTGACCCGGGAAATGGCCGAGCGTATCGAAGCACTCGCCTTGCAGCTTGCACAGCGTGAGCTTCACAAACCGTAGCCGTAAGTAGCCCCGATAAGCGTAGCGCATCGGGGAGCCCCGGATGGCGGCGCGGGTGCCTTATCCGGGCAACGCCCCTGCGCAGCGTGCGATTCATTCGCAGAAAACTGTGACCATCACATGGGGCTATTATTTCCGCACCAGAAGCATCATGACTCTGCCTGTGCTATTTGTAACGCTGGCCGCGCTGGCGCTACGTTTCTCTTTCACTTTGCAATGAGACTGATATGAGCAACATCACCATTTATCACAATCCGGCCTGCGGCACGTCGCGCAACACGCTGGAGATGATCCGCAATAGCGGTACTGAACCGACCGTTATCCATTATCTTGAGACTCCACCGTCACGCGATGAACTTGTCAAACTCATTGCGGATATGGGGATCAGGGTACGGGAACTGCTGCGTAAAAATGTTGAGCCGTATGAAGAACTGGGGCTTGCGGAAGATAAATTCACTGACGAGCAGTTACTCGACTTTATGTTGCAGCATCCGATCCTGATTAATCGCCCCATTGTGGTGACGCCGCTGGGGACGAAACTGTGTCGTCCTTCAGAAGTGGTGCTGGATATTCTCCCGGGTGTGCAGAAAGGACCGTTTGCTAAAGAAGATGGCGAGAAGGTGATTGATGGGGCAGGTAAACGCCTGAAATAAATCTCAAAGGGGCAGAGGTCCCCTTATGATGACTTCGCCATTCCTTCCTGCCGTTCTTTCCGGGACGGCTCATCGCGTCAGTGTACTGGCACTATTACCACGCAAACTGTTTCTGGCATATTAATACTCTGCAATGAAATTACATTATATTAAGCTGGCTTAATTTATTGATAAAAAACAATAAAATCAATATCCACACCATGTGTTAATAAGGAAATTCTTAAAAGGAATTATAAATTGTAAAATTTATACATTGCTTAAAAAGGGCTTGATATGCTGTTGCTCTCTGGGAGAGAACAAGACAGGAAAAAATCATGCTTTTAAATGAAAAAGCTGCCCCTTATGAAAAAGAATATAGGGTTAAGCGGCATGGCAATAAGAGCATTAAAAATATATTTCTTAAAAGTGATCGCCGTTTTAAGAATTATATGGGTCTAAATTTTAGAAACGCTGATTTTGCTGGTGAAGATCTGTCATTTAGTGATCTGAGAAATGCCGATTTTTCATATGCATGTTTACGCGGAGCAAATCTTAGCTATTGCTCTTTGAAAGGGGCAATCTTTGATTATGCCAATTGTTATGGTGTGAACTTTACGGAAAGCGATCCTGAAAATGCGAGCTTTTACAAAACGGTTTCCGAGTCAGACGCGTTATCTGATTCCGTAGTAAAACCCAATCTGCTGGTTTCCATCTATATGCCCACGTGGAACAGAGAGGAATTAGCAAAGCGCGCTGTTGAATCGATCCTGAAACAGGAATACGAGAACTGGGAGCTGATCATTGTTGATGATTTCTCTCCCAATTACCTTAACCTTCAAGGGTTTATTGAGGGTCTGGCGGACCCTCGTATAAAATATATCAGAAATGATTATAACTCCGGCGCTTGTGCTGTGAGAAATCAGGCGATTACGCTTGCGAATGGTTATTTTATCACTGGCATTGACGATGATGACGAGTGGTTGCCAAACCGTCTCACATCCTTTCTTAAGGAACAACACAAACTGAATCAGCATGCATTTTTATATGCCGATGATTATATTTGTGATGCGTCAGGTTATCTCTCGCTGGAGAGTTTAAGGCTTTATCCAAAACCCGATTATAACCAGCAATTATTTAACAAAAAGAATATCGTCGGTAATCAGGTTTTCACCTTAACATCGCGTTTGCAAACTGTCCTTTTTGATACGCAGCTTGCCGCGGCGCAGGATTATGATGCATTTTACCGACTGGCAGAGCAATATGGCGGGCCGTTTAAACTGAATCTTGCCACGCAAATTCTTTATGTAAACCACGGTGAAGTAAGAATAACCGCTTCCAGGAAGAAATTTTCGGGCTATTTCTCTTTTTATAAAAAACATAGCGATAAGTTCGACAAGACAAGTAAGAAGTACCAACTTTTCACACTTTACTATATTCGCAAAAAACCGATGTCTTTTCGGGTTTTTAGAAGTTTACTGTGCTTACGCAACGTTAAGCGTTACATGATGCTGCAAACTGTGTTTAAGGATAAGAAATTCTAAAACGTTACGGGCAACCCGTTGCGTATGATCAGTCAGCATCTTCATCTCAAGCTTACTGGGGCTTAACAATCACGATCACCGCTTTCTGGATGAGCGCCTCAGCAGGGACGCTATTCTCAATATCTCATTCACGCCGGATGTCGCGACCCGCTATTGCGGGTCACGCTGTTGTCCGCCATTGAGCGTCGCCGGATCCTCAACCTGTAGAAAAACCTTTTAGCGCAGCGCAGGGAATGCACGGTGCTAGCCGCCAGTGAGGCGTCATATGCGCCTGCGTAATGCGTTTACCGTGCATTGCGCAAAAATTCGCATCTCTGCTTTACATTTCATTCATGATATTGATAATCATTATCAAAATATTTCTTATTGTTGTTATTTGTTTCTTTTACGGAATGATCCCCAAAAAAGATGGGGAATAATGATTGAGGGTTGTTTGCATGCGATTTTCCCCTTTATACGGCGCGATGGCTTTGGTCTTTACGTCGCCGCTTTATGCGCAGGATGCGACAAGTAGTGATGATGAATTGATTGTCAGCGCGACACGTACGGAGGGGTCACGTAATGACTCCCCCCAGGTCATTAAGGTAATAAGCGAAAAAGAAATTGCCCAGCAACGGCAAATCACCTCGGACACCTCGCAGATCCTCAGCAATTTACTGCCGTCATTTTCGCCTCCGCGGCAGAAAATGTCCGGCAGTGGCGAAACGCTTCGCGGGCGTATGCCGCTGGTGATGATTGACGGTATTCCACAGTCAAACCCGCTGCGCCCGACCGGGCGAGAAATGCACACCATTGACTCGTCGATGATTGAGCGCATTGAGGTGATCAAAGGGGCGAACGCCAGCAACGGCGTCGGCGCTACGGGCGGGGTGATAAATATCATCACGAAACGCGCGCAGCCGGGCACCGTAAACCAACATTTCAGCGTGGAAACCACCACCCCGACGGCGGAATTTGACCGTGATACCCAGGCATATAAAACCAACTACAGCATCAATGGCAGCGAAGAGTATATCGACTATCTTTTCTCGCTGAGCTATGAAGACCAGGGCCTGTTTAAGGATGCGAATAATCACGCCATCGGCGTTGATAATACGCAGGGCGACCTGATGGATTCCCGCGCATGGGACATGCTGGCCAAGGTGGGGTACTGGCTGGATAACGATCAGCGCATACAGTTGAGCCTCAACCGTTACCGCCTGAAAAACAAAGATAACTACGTCAGTGTGAGGGGCGATCGCGACGCTGGCGTGCTCACCACCTCGGTGAAGGGTAACCCGGAAGGCAGCGCCCCCCACAACGACGTCTGGACCGTGGGCACAACCTACGATAACCATAACCTTGCGGGCATGAAGCTGACGGCGCTCGCATATTATCAGCGCTATGAAGCGTTGTTTGGCGCAACCAACTCCTCTTCTTTCCAGGATCCTGCCATTGCGCCCATTGGCACCCTCTACGATCAGAGCCGGGCCTATACCGAAAAATACGGCAGTAAAATTGCGCTGACCAGGGACGATATCTGGGATGATCGCATCAAAGCGACGCTGGGTTTCGATACCCTGTTTGATAACTCGAAACAGGATTTGTGGTCTACCGGGCGCACCTATGTGCCGGAAATTAATTACACCGACCTGTCTCCTTTCCTACAAATGGAGTTTTCGCCTGTTGAATCGGTGAAATTAAGCGGTGGTGTGCGTTATGAGTACGCGCGTCTGAACATCGACAGCTATCAGACGGTGTGGGCGAATGACCGTGTGAAAGTGGAGGGCGGAACACCGTCCTTTGATAAGACGCTCTATAACGCGGGTGTGGTGTGGACCCCCATTGAGCCGCTCAGCCTGTTTGCCAGCTACAGCGAAGGCTTTACCGTGCCGGATGTCGGGCGCGTACTGCGCGGCATCGATACGCCGGGGGTAAAACTCAATGACTACAGCGGCCTGCAACCCATCGTCACGAAAAACAGTGAGGTCGGGTTCCGGGTGCAGAAAGCCCCGTTTGACCTCGAAGCCAGTTATTACAAATCTACCTCGAAGCTGGGGAGTCGCGTGGAACTGGTCAATGATGCGTTTGTTGCCCGTCGCGAAAAAACAGAAATTGATGGCGTCGAAATTAGCGCGGGCTACAGCCCTAATGCGGACCACAAGCTGACGTTAGCCTGGTCGCACATGCGCGGTCGTTATGACAGCGATGACAACGGCAGCCTGGATGCGAAACTCGATGGCCTGAATATTTCCCCGGATCGTATCATCGCCAGTTGGTCGGCCAACTGGAATGCCGAATTGAGCACGTTCCTGCAGGCTAACTGGGCGTTAAGTAAAGCGTTCGACGACGCGGAAAAAGACTTTTCGGGCTATGCGCTGGTGGATGCTGCCGTGGGTTACAAACTGCCTTACGGTAAGCTGAATCTCGGTATCTCTAACCTGCTGAATAAGCAGTACGTTACCTACTATTCACAGAGCGCTTCTGTTGACCCGGACCGCTATTTCGCCGGACGCGGGCGCACAGCCACGCTCGGCTACAGTATTGATTTTTGACTCAGACCGCCCCTTTCCGGGGCGGTATCCATGATGATGAAAAACACATTCTCATTTTCTCTGACGCGCCGCCGCGCGCTCCAGTCGCTGTTGCTGGGTGTTGTCTCACCGACGCTGTTTGCCCGTCAACCGGCCGCGCTGCGCGCCGTGTCACTTTTCCAGGGAGCGACCGACAGCATGGCTGCGTTGGGTGCCACACCCGCTGGCATTGTTGAGTCCTGGACGGAGAAACCGGTTTATCGTTATTTGCGCCCGCAGCTCTCCGGCGTACCACAGCTCGGGCTTGAGACGCAGCCTGCGCTGGAAAAAATCGTATTGCTCAACCCGGACATTATTTTTGCCTCCCGCTTCCGTCACCAGGATATCGCGCCGCTGTTGCAAAAAATTGCCCCTGTTGCGCTGCTTGATGATGTCTTTGAGTTCAAAAAAACACTGAGGGTCGTGGCAGAAAAGCTGGCGATGAAAAGCGCCGCGGCACAACTGCTTGAGCGCTGGGATGCGCGCGTTGCCACGCTGCGCAATCTTATCCGGACGCGATTTGATACGGCGAACGGCCCGCAGGTTTCGGTGATTGAGGTGCGCCCTGATCATATTCGTAGCTACGTTGCGCAAAGCTTTCCGGGCTCGGTGATGTCCGAACTGGGTTTTGCCTGGAGTGAACAGGCGATGCAGGCGCAAAGCGCTTCGTTACGTTTCTCCGGCATGGAGAATATTCCTTTGCTGGATGCCGATATCTTTTTCATTTTACTACGCGCTAACAGTCCGGCGATCGCCCGGCAGTATCAAATACTCACGGCACATCCGCTCTGGCAGCAACTGCGGGCGGTGAAAGCGGGACAATTATGGGTCGTGGACAGCGTGCCCTGGAGTTTGTCCGGCGGCATTCTGGGGGCGAATCAAATCCTCAACGATGTGGAATACGCACTACTCAGGGGGCGAGCATGAGAGGGCGATTTCTGCTCTGTGGCCTGCTGCTGGTGGTGATGGCAGTGGTCAGTATGATGACAGGCACCCGCTTTTATACCTTTGCGCAGTTAACAAATGCGCTGTTACATGCGGACCCGACCAGCGCGGTGGATACCATTATTCGCACCTCACGTTTGCCGCGTACCCTGCTGGCGATGGGGGTAGGGGCCTTTCTGGCGGTGGCGGGCGGCTTGATGCAGGCATTGACCCGCAATCCGTTAGCCGCACCGGGACTGTTTGGCGTGAATGCCGGTGCGGCGTTGATGATTGTGCTGGTGGGCAGTTTTTTCGCCATTAGCTCCCCCTGGGTCACATTGTGTCTGGCGTTTACCGGCGCGTGTGCCACCGGCACGCTGGTCTGGTTCACCAGCCGTATTAGCAAAGGCCAGCTCAACCCACTGCGGCTGGTGCTGGCAGGTGTTGCCATTACCGCGCTGTGTAACGCCTTTACTCAGGCGATACTCGTTATTGACCAGGAGACGCTCGATACCATGCTGTTCTGGCTGGCGGGCAGTCTTGCTGGAAATGATCTTGTGCATCTGTACCCGGTACTGCTCCCTGGCGTGCTGTTGGTGGTCGCTGCCTGCCTGTTCGCCGGGCAAATGAACGTGCTGAACGCTGGCGAAGAGATCGCCCGTGGGCTCGGGCTCAACATCGCACTGGTACGATTGCTGGCCAGCGTCCTGGTGATTGGACTGGCGGGCTGCGCGGTAGCGCTGGCGGGCAATATCGGCTTTGTCGGGCTTATTGTGCCGCATATCGCCCGCCAGTTGTTTGGCAGCGATCTGCGCCAGTCGCTCCCGGCCAGCGCCGTGCTCGGTGCTTTGCTGCTGCTGGGCGCAGACATTGCCGCCCGGGTTGTGATTTTGCCGCAGGAGATTCCGGTTGGGGTGATGACGGCACTCATGGGCGCGCCGTTCTTTATTTTGCTGGCGCAGCGCAGGGGGAACCATGCCGAATAGCCAACTTTTCCGTGTGGGGCCCTTTTCACGCCAGTTCTCGCCGCGTTTGCTGCCAGTATTACTGGCTTGTTTACTCATCACCATGCTCGTCACCCTTGTGGCGCTGAGTATCGGCGATGTAGCGATTTCGCTGCCGCAAACCTTTTGGCTCCTGTTCCAGCCTGACGCCCGTCCGCAGAGTTTTATTCTGCATGAGTTACGTTTACCGCGCGTGGCGCTGGCGCTACTGGCCGGAGGCGGGTTAGGAATGGCCGGGCTCATCATGCAAACGCTGGTACGTAACCCGCTGGCCTCGCCGGATACCCTGGGCGTAACGACCGGAGCAAGCGCCGGTGCGCTGATATGGCTCTCCTTTTTCAGCCTGCAATACGGCAGCGCAGGGATGCCATGGGCGGCGATGGCAGGCGCGGCCTGCGCTGTTGGGCTGATTTTCCTGCTCTCCTGGCGTAAAGGGCTCACGCCGCTGCGCCTGATCCTGACCGGTGTCGGTGTCTCGGCGCTGGCAGGGGCGGTCGTCACGTTAGTTCTGGTCTTTAGCCCGCTTACCACCACCTTTTCCGCCTGGGTGTGGCTAAGCGGTAGCGTCTATGCCGCGACTTGGGAGAAGGTGCTAAGGCTGCTGACGATTTATCTCTGGGCACTTCCGGTGGTGGTTTTTTTGCTGCGCTACCTGAAAACGTTGCAATTGCATGATGAGCTGGCGACCGGACTCGGCGTGCGAGTACATCCCCTGCGGGTGCTGTTGTTGCTCGGCTGCGTAGTGCTCTCCGGCGGGGCGATTGCGCTGGTGGGGGCAATGGCTTTTGTCGGTCTGATAGCGCCGCACATTGCCAGGCGGGTGGTGCGTCAGGGCTTTTTTGGTCAGGCCTTTGTTACCGTTTGCTGTGGGGGCTGCATGGTGACCACCGCCGATCTGCTGGCCCGAACCCTGTTTCGGCCCGCTGATATTCCGGCCGGGGTTTTTGTGGCACTGGCCGGTGCGCCGTTCTTTTTATGGCTGCTTATCCGGCAGCGAACGTAACCGATGAGGAAAACGTGTCTCTCACAACGCAAAAGCTGAGCATCAGCTACCACCAGCAACAGGTGATCGATTCGCTGGATTTAGCCCTGCCAGCGGCAAAAGTGTCGGTGCTGATTGGCAGCAACGGCTGCGGTAAAAGCACGCTGCTTAAAGCCATGGCGCGACTGCTGACGCCACAGTCAGGGACGGTCATTCTTGATGGCGCGGACATTCACACCAGCAATACGGCGCAGATTGCCCGCCAACTGGCCATCTTGCCGCAAACCCCCGTCGCACCGGAGGGTATCACCGTGCGTCAACTGGTCAGCCTCGGGCGTTTTCCTTACCAGAACTGGCTGCGACAGTGGTCAGCGGAAGATGAACAGCAGGTGGAGGAGGCGTTACGCCTGACGGGAACCACCGCTCTGCAACATCGCCCGGTGGATGCGTTATCCGGCGGGCAGCGTCAACGGGTGTGGATTGCCATGACGCTGGCACAGGCGACAAACACTGTGTTACTGGACGAGCCCACAACCTACCTTGACCTTGCGCATCAGATTGAGATTCTGGAACTGTTGCGCGGCCTCAATCAGCAGCAGGGCAAAACCATTGTGATGGTACTGCACGATCTGAACCTGGCCTGTCGTTATGCCGATCACCTGGTGGCCGTACATCAAGGCCGGGTGTATGCGCAAGGGGCGCCAAAGCAGATCATGACGGAAGCTCTGGTGAACAAGGTGTTTAATTTGCGCTGTCGGATTATTGACGATCCTTTCTTCCATACGCCGTTGTGCATTCCTTTTCCGGGAGACTCGCATGCTGACGAGTGAGGAACATACGTACCTGCAAACCGTGTTTCGCCTGCGCTCACTCGCACAGGCAGACTGGCGAAGCGTGCCGGGCGAGGCCCTGCGGGATGCGCAAACCTGTCGGGAGGTACTTGCGCGCGTGATGCCGCTTATCGGTGCGCCGGACCTGGCGATTGCCGCGTCGCTTTTCGCCAAAAGAGTGGCATTTCTCGCATCCGGAAGTGTGCTTTACGCGATGAGTGTGTTTGATAAAGGCCTGCCGTTATCACTCACTGCGTGTCGACTGGAATATGCGCACGATAACGGTTTGTGGACATCGTCGTTGCCAGCCGATATTACGGCGACGGGGTACGCCCCGGGTGCGCGTGATGCGTGGCGTGAAACCATTGTCAGTACCTTATTCAGAACGTTTTTCGCGCCGCTGTGGCAAAGCCTGTCACAGGTGAGCGGTTTGCCGGAGCACATTCTCTGGGAAAATACCGCTGTGCGGGTCTACTCCTTATATCAGGGACGGATGGAGGGGCTTAGCGCCGATCAGGAGAAGCGCCAACAGGCGGATTTTGCCTGGCTGCTGGAAGAGGCTGACCCGTCACTGTTTGGCCTGCCATGGAACCCGCTAAGACGTTTTCGTCGGCCCCTGCAAAAAGACGTGGCGGGAAACAGGGTGCGCTTTCGCCGCACCTGCTGTTTTTATTACAAAACGGTGCAACCTGTGGAGTATTGCCACAATTGCCCGCTGTGCAAGGCAACGTCGTTCTAGATTGCGTGCGCAGCGGTTATGGGCGGGAGCTTAGTGGTATCATACAGCGCGGGCCTGCCAGGGCGAAAACTCAGGCAGGCAATGAGCCGCAGGGACCGGCAAGGACGCTACGGAGTTCGCTTAAAGGAACCGCTTTTGCAAAGTACCACCCCTGCGCGCAGCCTCCCGGTACGTTATCTTTCAGAAACTGATACTGTATGTCTGTCTCCACCCCTTCAAAGACCACTATTTTAGGTATGTTTTTAAACATCTCTATCAGACCAGGAAGAATATCTTTATTGGTGGATTCTGTTCCTATTGAATCCGTTATCGACTTATCAATCTTAATTTCGCCCACGTCAAGTAAGGAAAGCCAGTTCAGGTTTGAATAACCGGTTCCGAAATCGTCGAGGGCAAACATAATACCGGTCCCCTTAAAAAGGTCCATCGAGCGTTTAATATCTTCTGTACCGGAACTTTGCCTTTCTGTAATTTCAAGAATAATCGATTCGCCTGCAACCTTTTCATCTTTTAACGTGCTGAGTAATTTTTCACGAAACACCTCCGAGCAGATGTCCGCGCAACTGACATTGATGCTAAGAGTGATATCGCTGTTCAGCAGTATCGGCGCGCACTCTCTAATGGAATGCTCAACCACATACAGGCTAATCTTATTTATTAAGCCATTTTTTTCCGCAAGAGGAATAAATATATCCGGGCCGATACGTCCGATTTGAGGGTCCGTCCAGCGTAACAGTACCTCGACGCCGGTTATTTGGCGGTCTTTAAGCCTGTAGATGGGTTGATAGACGAAATGCAACTCGCGGTTTTCGATTGCGTGTTTCAGTCGGGAAAGTAAAGACTCTTTATGTGACACGTTATTAACGTACAGCGCGCCAATCAACAGGCCGATGATAAGCGATGCGCTAAACAGAGAAATTAGGATATACAAATTGTTTTTGAAAAATAAAGGGAGTGATGTCCCGGCAATAACGCAAATGTCATTCGTACTATTACAGGCATGCTCCGTAAAATACAACCAGGAATGTGCTTTGTTATGTTCTATAGACTCCAGTAAGTGTGTGTTTTTTCCAATCATAAAAAAATGATTTTCATGTTTGAAATCACCTATGATGGCATCAAAATCCATCTTATTGGCTTCCTCCCAAAAACGCTGGAAGGCAAAAGGTGACACCGTTATGGCGAAATTACTGGTATAAAAGACGTCTGCCGTAATGTTTTCTTCAATCTGCGCATCAAAGACCCACGTATAGCTCCCCCGGTTGACCTTATTTCTGAACATGTTCAACGAAAGGGGCGCGTTCAGTTTTCCCCAGAGGGCCGAACAGACAATTTTCTCATCCTCAACATAGGCGATATCTTTAATAAGCGGGTAAGGCCAGAGCCGTTTACGCAGCGCCTGCTGGTATTGAGCACTGCATGGTTCATAGACCGCAAACTCTTGTCGCAGCCCATCAATCAGTTTAACTTGCGAAATAAGGCTATTGCTGCGTGCCAGAATGGATTCAGCATAATCTTCTAGTTTTTCATGGGCATAGATATAGTACACCCCCAGGCCTGCGCCATACAGGGCACCGAAGGTTAACACTATGGATAATGCGTAAATGCCGATCCTGTGGTGGAGAGTTCTCAGTATTTGCAGTGGCATTGTTGACAACATTCCCCTGTCTTTATGGTTATCCAACGTGCACGCTCGGTACAGTATTAACCCTATCCCAGTCATGCTCTCAGACCTGAGAGGTAAACCGCACTTATCGTGATTATCGGCCATATTGCCCGGGACTTTATCTGTTATCGCTGTGCATTCCTGCGACCGTCGTCAACACCAGTGGAATGGCGCCATGAATTGCAAAAAAGTACCCTTTCAAAGGTGAATGTTAAAAAGAGTGATTCCCGTAAAGATTCTCAAAGCAATACAATATTCGACACCCGTAAATATTTAAAAGAGAAATATCTTAACGCCGACGCTGAGATTGACTGTGAATGGCCTGAGCACCGGTCGGTTCAGCAAGAGGGGTGATCAGGTTTGGTTTAACTTTAATGATGCACTGATTTGTCTGCGCCAGCGCGAGTATTTGCGTGGCGGTTAATTGCTTAACCGTCTGAATTAATTCAATGTCCATGTTTAAAAAGCTTTCGGCTTGTTTGGCATCTTCAGTTGCTACGCGTTGTGCCAGTAAAAGATATGACAAATTAAGATTGTGAATTTCTTTAAGGACAGAAACTTGTGTGGTCATTTATACGCCGGATTAAGAAACGGAAGAGAGAGGTGTTCATCAGGAAAACCCGCTGCTGTTATGATACATGCAAAATACAACTTTCGTGTGAAAATTTACATTATTTTCACAATGCGGTTATATCTGGCCCGAAAATATTTCCAGAATGTCATCCTGAGAATGGGGTAATAATGAAAGTCATTCGCGTTGGCGTTACGGAAATTATGTTTCTATAACAGAGAAAGTATCGCGACTGGCAATGTGCCATTAGCCGTTTTTAACGGTATCTACACGGTCCTGACCGTTGCCCGCCTCCCTAAGGCACGAGCCGCGCATCAGAAACTTACCATTTTCACCTGACATATATATTTCCACCTTATAGCGTCTCCATTTCCCTATTTCGCATATACGAAAACGAAGAGGTATGAACCCTTAATCTGACCAGGATCAAAAACCATTTCCCAGGATTAATATAAAAAGACAGTGTATTTCACCAGCAATGCCTCTAATTGCATTTTTCAGCTTAGCTTATGCGTAAGCGGTTAATATATTTATTACCAAAAAATCTTTTTAGTCACACTTCGTTTATTACTAGAGTTGGTTTCCGGACAATTTTGAAGGAAAACAACCATGACCTCAACCCAGCGCATTGCCCGTCACGATACTGATCTACTGGAAATTTACCCCGTTGCCGGAAATATTGGCGCGGAGATACGCAATATTTCGCTTTCGGCTGATCTTGATGATAACCATATTCAGCAAATTGAAAATGCACTCGTAAAATATAAGGTTTTATTCTTCCGTAAACAGCATCATTTGACCGATGAAGCCCATCAGGCCTTCGGTGCGCGTCTGGGTAAGATCGTGGCGCATCCTACGGTGCCGTCGCCTGCGGGCACCAAATTGTTCGAGCTGGATGCCTCCAAAGGTGGTGGTCGGGCCGACTCCTGGCACACCGATGTCACCTTTGTGGATGCTTTCCCGAAAATATCCATTCTGCGCGGTGTCACCATCCCGGAATATGGTGGTGATACCGTCTGGGCGAATACCGCATTAGCCTATGAATTATTGCCGGAATCGTTAAAACAATTTGTCGGTACACTGCGCGCTATTCACAGTAATAATTACGACTACGGCGCAGAACGTATTGTCACCGAAGAACATCGCCTTAATCACCATAAAAATGTTTTTGTCTCTTCCGTATGGGAAGCGGAACATCCGGTAGTACATGTTCATCCGGTAACCGGCGAGCGCGCCTTATTACTTGGTCACTTTGTGAAAAAACTGGTCGGCTTTAACAGCCGTGAATCGGCGCAGCTTTTTGAATTACTGCAAAACCGTATTACCCGCCTGGAAAATACCGTGCGCTGGCAGTGGCAGCAGGACGATGTGGTTATCTGGGATAACCGCAGCACTCAGCATTACGCCGTCAATGATTATGGCAACCAGCCACGTCTGGTCCGTCGCGTCACCATTGAAGGCGAACCGGCCGTCGCCATTGACGGCAGCCGTAGCCGCACCGTAACCCGTCCGCAGGATGCCGTAAACGATACCCCAGACAGGGAAGTGAACTATGCAGCGTCGTGATTTACTCAAGGCCATGGCGGCGTTCGGGGTCTACAGCATGATCCCGGCTATCGCGCGGGGGGCAAATGTGGCCCGCAAATATGATGGCGTAACGCTCAATGTCTCCACCTTCAGTACCGCCTGGCCGCAACTGATTCGCCAGTGGCTGCCGGAATTTGAAGCCCTGACCGGGGCAAAAGTGCAGCTCGATACGCCTGCTTTCCCGGTTTACAACCAGCGTGCCGACCTGGAACTGTCGACACGCGGATCGGCCTATGACGTGGTCAACGTCACCTTTATCTACACCAGCCGCTGGATCAACGCGGGTTGGCTGACCCCGCTGGATGAGTTTGTCGCTAATCCCAATCTCACGCCGGCTGACTGGGGGTTACAGGATTTTCTGCCTGCTACCCTGGCGGCGGAAACCGGACGCGATGGCAAATTGTACGGCATCCCTTATGTGGTAGAAGCCATGCTGACCGGGGCCTCACGCTATGACCTGATTCAACAGGCCGGGCTGGCATTCCCGAAAACCACCGATGATCTGGTGAAGGTTCTACAGGCGGTGAACAAGAAAGAGCGCGTCGCCGGGTATGTCACCGACAACCACTATGGCTGGACCTTTATTCCCTATCTGCAGGCCTTTGGCGGCAACGTGTTCCGCGCGCCGCCGGATGACCTGTTCCCGACGCTGGATACCCCGGAAGCGGTGCAGGCGGCTGACTATTTTGCCCGCCTTATTCGCGAGTTTGGCCCGAACGGCGGCATCACCTATACCGCCGACCAGTCCTTGCAGGCGCTAAAACAGGGAAGGGTGAACCTCTCTGACGCCAGCCAGACCTACCTTGCACAACTGGGCAATGCGGAAAGCTCGCGCACTCTGAACACGGCTCATTTTGGCCCAATGGTCAACGGGCCAAAAGGGTGGTTCCCCGGCATGGCGACCCATGCGCTGGGTATCCCGGCAGGTTCGAAAAATAAAGAGGCGGCGTGGGCGTTTATCCAGTGGGCGCTTTCGAAACAGAACACGGCACGCACGCTGGCCGCCGGATACGGTTCACCGACCCGGCGCAGCGATATCGACTCGCCGGTGTTCCGTTCTAAGCAGGTGATCAACGGCGTCGATCTGGCGCAGCTTTCCATTGATGCCATCGACCAGGCGGGCAAGGGCGGTTACATGAAATACCGCACCGTGGAGTTTTATCCGCAGGTTGACCAGCAATTGAACAAAGCCATTGCGCTGATTGCCTCCGGCCAGCTTTCGGCAAAAGAGGCGATGGCCCAGGCGCAGGCCGGGACGATTGCGGATTTAAAACGCGCCGGGGCGAAGATTTAGAGCCTGAATACAGGCTATTTTATTTGCCATTTTGGCCCTGGGGGGCAGTGCTCACACAAAACGCATAGCGTTTTGAACGCCCGTTAGGGCGGCCCGGAGGGTGTGCGAAGCTAATAATCCTCACGTACTTCAAGTACGCTCCGGTTGTTCCGCGCTGTCCGAGTCCAAACTGCCTGCAACAATTACGCCTGTAGTTCAGGCTCTATGGAATTGAAACGATGGCACAACTCAAAAGCTGGCGTCAGCGCCAGCATTACGCCTGGCTGCTGGGGTTATCGCCGTCGCTTGTGGTGCTGACGCTGTTAACCCTGGTCCCGGCGGCGGCGCTGCTGGTCACCAGCCTCACGCCGTTCAGCCTGACTAACCCGGAAGCGACATTCACCTTTAGTAACCCACTGGTGAACTATCAGCAGTTGCTGCATGACGACCGCTTTCTCAACTCGCTGGTGACGCAGCTTAAGCTATCGGTGGTGAGTGTCTTCTTCCAGGTGCTGATCGGACTGCTGCTGGCGCTGCTGCTGAATGGCTCATCGCGGCTGCTCAACGGGGTGCGTACTTTGTTGCTCATCCCTATGGTACTGCCGCCGATTATCGTGGCGCTGATCTGGAAAATTATCTACACCCCGGACATCAGCCCGCTGCACCAGATTCTGGAGCGCATCAACCTGCCGCTGAACTCGCTTATCGCCAACCCGGACACCGCGCTGTGGGCGATAGTGGTGGCCGACGTCTGGCAGTGGTTTCCGTTCACCATGTTGATGGTGCTGGCGGCCCTGCAAATGGTGCCCAGTGAACCGCGCGAAGCGGCAAGCCTCGACGGTGCCTCGTCGTTCAACATCTTCCGCTACATCGTATTGCCGCACCTCAAACCGGTACTGGCGGTGTGCATTCTGTTTCGTCTGATCGACAGCTTCAAAGCCTTTCCGCTGATTTACATCCTCACGGACGGCGGACCGGGCTCGGTGACAGAAGTCACTAACTACTACGGTTTTATTCAGGCTTTTAACTTTTCCTGGTGGGGATACGGCAGCGCCATCGCGGTGGTGATCCTGGTCGGGGTGTTTATTTTAAGCTGGCTGATTGGCCGTGCGGGGTGGAATGATGACAGTACAGCACACTGATGAACGCCGTCCGCTCGCGTTCACCGTTACGCGGCGCAAGAAGTGGCGTTTCAAAGGCAAGCGCACGCTGGCGGCGTTACTGCTGCTGGTGTTGTTTCTCGCACCTTTCCTGTGGATGGTCATCATGTCGTTGCGCCCGTCGATGGATGCGTTCGACCTGACGCTGTTTTTCACGCCCACGCTGGAGGCGTATCGCCAGTTGATTGCCGGGAATTTCCTGCAGCCGTTTGGCAACAGCCTGATGGTCAGCGTGATTTCCACGGTATTTTCGCTCCTGCTCGGCGTACCTGCCGCCTGGGTGCTGACGCGCTGGCGTTTTCGCGCCCGTCGTTATGTGGCGCTGTGGATCCTGGTGACGCGCATGGCGCCCCCCATCGCCTTTACCATTCCGTTCTTTCTCGCCTTTCGCTGGCTTGGTCTGCAGGACACCATTATCGGACTGGCGATTGTCTATCTCACCTTTAACCTGGCGGTCGTTATCTGGCTGATGCAGACCTTCTTTGCCGCCATTCCGGTCACGCTGGAAGAGGCGGCGTGGATGGATGGCTGCTCCCTGTGGGGCAGTTTCTGGCGGGTGTCGCTGCCGCTGGTCAAACCGGGCCTCGCGGCGACTGCCATTCTCTGTTTCATCTTCTCGTGGAACGACTTTTTCTACGCCCTGATTTTAACCCGTACTAACGCTATTACCGCCCCGGTCGCCATTGTGAATTTCCTGCAATACGAGGGGTGGGAGTGGAGCAAGATCGCCGCCAGCGGCACGCTGGTGATGTTGCCGGTGGTTGCCTTCACCCTGCTGGTGCGGCGCTATCTGGTACAGGGCTTAACCGCTGGTGGACTTAAGGATTAATAATGGCAACCCTGACACTCAACAACATCGCAAAACGTTTTAACGGGCAGACCATTATCCCTGGTCTGGATTTGACCATTCACCACGGCGAATTTATTGCCCTGGTGGGGCCGTCCGGCTGTGGAAAGTCAACGCTGCTGCGTATGATTGCCGGGCTGGAGGGTATCGACGGCGGCGAGCTGATTCTGGACGGCGAGGTGATTAACGATCTCTCGCCACAGGAGCGTAACATGGCGATGGTCTTTCAGAACTACGCGCTCTATCCGCACATGACGGTGGCGGATAACCTCGGTTTCTCGCTCAAAATGCAGGGCGTGGCGAAGGCGAAAATTGACAGCCAGGTGCGCCAGGCCGCCGACACGTTAGGGCTGACGCCGCTGCTGGCGCGTAAA
Source organism: Phytobacter sp. SCO41 (assembly GCF_003073275.1). NCBI lineage: Bacteria > Pseudomonadati > Pseudomonadota > Gammaproteobacteria > Enterobacterales > Enterobacteriaceae > Phytobacter > Phytobacter sp. SCO41. The sequence continues at coordinate 2,520,459 of NZ_CP027225.1, forward strand.
CCGTCGCAGCTTTCCGGCGGGCAGCGCCAGCGCGTGGCAATGGGCCGCGCGATCCTGCGCCATCCGCGCCTGTTCCTGTTTGATGAGCCGCTCTCTAACCTCGACGCCAAACTGCGCGTGGAGCTGCGCACTGAAATCAAGGCGCTGCATCAGCGGCTTAACACCACCATGATTTACGTCACCCACGATCAGATTGAGGCCATGACCATGGCCGACCGTATCGTGGTGCTGCGCGACGGGCATATTGAGCAGGTGGGCACGCCGCTGGAGTTGTACGACCGCCCGGCCAACGCCTTTGTGGCGAGCTTTATCGGTTCGCCGTCGATGAACCTGTTCACCGGACACGTGGAGCGGCCTGGTATCGTGATGACCGATGACGGCATTGCCCTGCCGGTAGCCCAGACGCCGGGGCTGAATATCGGGCAGCGAGTGCTCTACGGGGTGCGACCACAGCACTTTGTGCTGACGCCGGGGGCGTCGATCGATGCCCATGTCAACGTGGTGGAACCCACCGGTTCGGAGACGCAGATTCTGCTCAATATCGGCCAGCAAAAAGTGACCACGCTGTTTCATCAACGCGTGGCGGCACTGCCGGGTGAAACGCTGAAAATCCTGCCGGATGCCCGTCATGCTCATCTGTTTGATGCCGCAAGCGGCGTGCGACTCAATTAACGCTGAGGGAGGTAATGAACAGGAAAGCGATTGTCTTTGGCGTCGATGGATTAATGATGCCGCCTGTCAAAAAGTCACTGCCGCAACCGCGCCTGTAGATGTGTCACGTGACGTTGTCACTTAATGTCAAAACTCATGGGCATGTCACCTTAACCCAGGGGGAGGTGCGCGACAGGCGGGCGCAACCATTGCTTATCGGCCTGGCGTCAAACGCGCTACCCTCGGCGGTTCTATAATGCAGGCGTTACTGGCGCCAGATGGGACAGAAAGATGACCGAACATCGTTATACCCGTTACGGGAGTTTGCAAAACAAAGTGGTGGTGATCACCGGCGGGGCCAGCGGGATTGGCGCGGATCTGGTGACGGCGTTTCGCCAGCAGGAGAGCCGGGTACATTTTCTGGATATCGATATGACGGCGGGGAGTGCGCTGGCACAGGCTCGAGGCGCCTGTTTTCATCCGGTCGATGTGCGAAATATTGCCGCGTTGCGCGAGGCAATCAACAACATTGCCGCCCAGGAAGGCCGCATTGATGTGCTGATCAATAACGCCGCCCGTGACGACCGGACCGATACCTTCACGGTGGAACCGGAGGCCTGGCGCGAGAGCCTGGCGGTGAATCTTGATCACCAATTCTTTGCCAGCCAGGCCGTTGCCGCGCTGATGCAAAAAGGCGAGGGCGGCAACATCATTCTGACCAGCTCCACCAGCTTTATGAAGGGCAGACCGGGCATGTCCGGTTACACCACGTCAAAGGCGGCGATTGTTGGGCTAAGCCAGACGCTGGCGCGCGAACTGGGGCCATCGGGCATTCGCGTTAACTGCATCGTACCGGGGGCGATTTCCACCCCGCGTCAGCAGGCGCTGTGGCGCACGCCGGAATCCGAAAAGGAGATCCAGGCCATGCAGTCGCTGGATATCACCCTTGAAGGCCGGGACGTTGCCGCCATGGCGCTGTTTGTCGCCTCCGATGACGCCCGTGGCTGTACCGGAGGGCTCTTTTTTATCGACGCCGGTATCCGCCTGGTGTGACCGCATCTTCACCCCCGCACGCTGGCTGCGCGCACGTGCAGGGTGCGCCGGGGCGTCGTGATGATAGTGGTGACGACGCCCACAATATGCGCGCCTTCCTCCTCATCAACGTATACCGTGCGATAGTTTTCGTTCTCTGCCACCAGGCGCGGCGGTGAGAGGCGTAAACGCCGGACGGTAAAACCGCTCAGCAGGCGGGCGACGACGATATCGCCATCCGCCGGTTGCAGGCTGCTGTCCACCAACAGTAAGGATCCGGGCAGGATCGCCGCGCCGCACATGGCATCGCTGGCGGTGCGCAGCACATAGGTTGCGGACGGGTGGCTAATCAAGTGTGCCACCAGGTCGATCGCGCCTTCGATGTAATCGGCCGCCGGGCTGGGAAAAGCGCTGGTTGTCATTGCATGTCGCTCCCACGTAATGGCAGGCATAAGGCTGCCTGACAAACCTGTAGACGTCCTGATAAAGGTGAGGCTTTCGCCGCTGATACATCCATGATGACTGTTTTTATATATTACTGTTTATATATACAGTATCGCCAAAAAGGAGTACCGATCAAGCCGCCTCGCTGCGATTTTTGTGAAGAGATTGATGACACAAGGATTTTTGTTGGATGATGAAAAAATGCGCGACTCGGGTATTTCTGGCCCTCGTCTGGCCGCAGGCAACCATGAGAATAATAAGGGAAAAAACGCTATTTTATTATTTCGCGGCGGCGGACGTTTTTTACATTCACTGGTCCAGCCACTACACTTAGCAGCAGTTTAACCATTGGATGGCGAAAATGACGGCATTGAAAACCCATAATTTCTTTTTTATCGTTCTGTTGTTGCTGGTCAGTGTGGCGTTTTTTAGCCTGATCCAGCCGTACTATGCAGCCATTATCTGGGCTGTTATTCTGGCGCTTATTTTTTATCCGCTGCGGGTGAAATTATCCGCCTGGTTACGGGGGCGTGACGGTATTGCTTCGTTGCTGACCGTACTGCTTATCTGCGTGTTGGTTTTTATTCCATTAATGATTATTGTTACGTCACTGATTGCGGAAATTAATGCGCTTTATCAACGGTTGCAAAATAACGCCACGGATTTACCACAACTCTTTACTGACAGTATTAGTTATCTGCCCGGCTGGGCGCAGGGATATTTACGTGAAAATGACTTTGACTCTGTTGGTGCCATTCGCGAAAAATTATCCGGTGTGGCGCTGAGCTCCGGGCGATATCTGGCGGGCAGCGCGGTGATTATTGGTAAAAATACCCTGAGTATTACCGTCAGTTTCTGTCTGATGGTCTATCTGCTGTTCTTTTTACTGAAAGACGGCTCCCGGCTGGTTCGCAGAATATTTACGGCTATTCCGCTGACGGATAAAATCAAACGCCGCCTGTTCCATAAATTTGCCAGCGTCTCCCGCGCCACGGTGAAAGGGACACTGGTGGTAGCAATTGTGCAGGGGGCACTGGGAGGCTTCGGCTTCTGGTTTTCCGGCATTAACGGCAGCCTGTTGTGGGGGTCGCTGATGGCATTCATGTCGCTGATCCCGGCGGTGGGTACGGCGCTTATCTGGGTTCCGGCGGCTATTTTTCTCTTCTCCACCGGGGAAATTATCACCGGTACAATGATGACGCTCTATTTTGTCGTGGTGGTCGGGCTGGCTGATAATATCCTGCGGCCATTATTAGTCGGCAAAGATACCCGGATGCCCGATTATTTAATTTTGCTGACTACGCTTGGCGGGTTGCAATTCTTTGGCATTAACGGTTTTGTGCTGGGGCCAATGATTGCCGGGCTGTTTATTGCATCGTGGAATTTACTCGCCGAAGACCGTGCGCTGGCAATGAAATCGGAACAATAATTTGTATTGCCGCCGCCGATATTTTTCACCGGCGGCTGTGATGCCATTTCCACAAACCTGGTGAGCACAGGTAAAGAAGTGAAAAGAATTTGAGGAAAAACAGGGCCTGTGGTAGAAATAGAGCGTGTTTTACTACTGAGGACAATCGTTCCGCCGCGATGAGAAGCAATGTGCGGATATTGTAATTTTATGGATAATTTGTTCAGGACGTTCATCTCTGGCTTTTCCCGTCTTACTTCTTCTGTCTTTCTGCTTTCCGGCGAACAACACTGGCGCTCGGCGCTATAGTCCTTTTCTCTCTGCTTAGGTTCGCGTAAATCACGCGACTTTCATTTTTTACGCACCGGGTTTTCCGTTAGGGAAGAACCCTGCAGAATTATATTCTCAAGCAGGAGAAGCATGATGATTTACTGGATATTATTAGCGCTGGCCATTGTGGCTGAAATAACCGGCACATTATCAATGAAGTGGGCAAGTGTGACCAACGGACACGCCGGTTTTATTCTGATGCTGGTGATGATTGCACTGTCATATATTTTATTATCATTCGCGGTTAAAAAGATTGCCCTCGGGGTGGCCTACGCCCTGTGGGAGGGGATCGGTATTTTATTGATCACCCTGTTTAGCGTTGTGTTGTTTGATGAAGCGCTCTCCCCGATGAAAATTGCCGGGCTGATGACGTTGGTGGTCGGGATTGTGCTTATCAAATCGGGCACCCAGAAAGCGGCTAAGACGCCGCAGGAGCGCCGCAATGCAACAGTTTGAGTGGGTTCACGGCGCCTGGCTGGCGGTGGCCATTGTGCTGGAGATCGTCGGCAATATTTTCCTTAAATTTTCAGCCGGTTTTCGCCATAAATTATACGGAATTGGCTCGCTGGTGGCGGTGCTTGGTGCCTTTGCTGCGCTGTCTCAGGCAGTAAAAGGGATAGATTTGTCAGTAGCTTACGCGCTCTGGGGTGGGTTCGGCATTGCCGCGACCCTGGCGGCGGGCTGGATCCTCTTCGGCCAGCGCCTGAATAATAAAGGCTGGATGGGGGTTATCTTACTGATTGTGGGTATGATACTAATAAAACTCGCCTGATGTGATCGCTGCCCGAATCAGAGGCAGCGAAATCCACCGACTGTATTACGCTTAGTTAACGGAAGTCCTCAACTGGCTGTTTTTCCTGTTAAGGATAGAGGGGGCAGTGCATGTTGAACCCATTTAGCTGGCGGAATATCCCGAATGCCAAAACCCTGTTCGTCATGATCTTCCTGGCAGGGATTGGGCTTATTTTTTCTATCGTTGCGCTGCTCTACCTTTCATTACATCTGATCAGTAGCAAAGCCAACGAAATTGATGAACACCGCACCGTACTGTCCGTGCAGGGGGCGATTCAGACCTCGGTAAATCGCGTGCGCTCGCTGGTCATTGATAACGCCGTCTGGGATGACGCGGTGCGGGAAGCGTATCGCCCACAGCTTGATACACAATGGCTCTACAAAACCTGGGGTGAGGGATTTAAAGTCAATAATCTCTATGACGGCACCTTTATTCTTGATGAAAACTTCAACGTCTTATGGGGAGCGTTTCACAGCGCCACATTTACGGAACATTCGCTCGATTTTTTTGGCAAGGGTTTACAGGCGCTCATCCGTAATAATTCGGCTTCACTGATTTCCAGTAATGACATTTATGCCGGGATTACCCGTACCCGCAGCGGCACCGCATTTATAGGGATAGGCCTTGTCCGCCCGATGGTGGGTAATTTAGCGGTTAATGATAATACCCGGCGTTATCTGGTGATTACCCGCCACCTGAATACACAAATCCTTAAAGAGCTGGGCGATACCTTCCAGATAGCCGATTTAGCGTTCACGGAGCAGAAGCCGGATGAATTCGCCGTGCCGCTGGAAAGTTCGGCGGGGGAGGTGCTGGGCTGGTTAGACTGGTCACGGCGCCTGCCGGGCGCGGAAGCTGCCGAGGCGGCCTCTGCCAATATTCGTCAAATCGCCCTGCTGGCATCGGGATTGATCCTCCTGTTTATTCTCCTGAGCAGCGCCGGGTTGTATAAGCTGGCGAAAGGGGAAAATATTGCCCGTCGGATTGCCTTAACCGACTGGCTGAGCCACCTGCCTAATCGCCGCGCCCTGATTGAACATCTCGATAAACTCGCCGCGCGGGGCGACACCAGTATGATGAGCGTCGCCTTTGTCGATCTTGATGGGTTCAAGGATGTGAACGACATTTACGGGCATGACGTGGGGGACCGCCTGATCAGAACCATCGCCCAGACGTTACGGGAGAAAGTGCCGACGCAGGGGATGCTGGCGCGGATGGGGGGCGATGAGTTTGCCATGACCATTGGCGGCCCCTGGGCAGAGGAGCAGACCGCGAGATTTGCCGGGCACGTGCTGGCGTATCTGAATAACCCCATCCAGGTGGGAGAGCGGACGATCCATATTGGCGCCAGTATTGGCATCGCCAGCGGCACGCTGGTGGAGTGCACCAGTACTGAGCTTTTCCGCCGTGCCGATATCGCCATGTATCACTCAAAAAGTATCGGCAAAGGGCGCATCACGCATTACGATGCGGCGCTGAACAGTGCTCGCGAGCGGCAGTTGCTGATTGAAAATGATATCCGTAACGGTATGGAACGCGATGAATTCGATGTCTGGTATCAGCCCATTGTGGATGCGCGTAGCTTGGCGATGGTTGGCGTCGAAGCACTTGTCCGCTGGCCGCGCCGCCCGGGTGGCGAACTTAAACCCGATGATTTTATTGTGATTGCGGAAACTAGTGGCCTGATTTACGAACTGGGGCAATTTGTTCTGCGTCGTGCCTGTAACGATCTGCAGGCGTATAGCGATTTAAAATTGTCGGTAAATATCTCCCCGGCGCAATTTCGCGACCCGGATTTTGAAGATAAGGTGGCGAAGGTGCTGAAAAGTACGCGCTTCCCGCCAGCACGTCTGCAACTGGAAGTGACCGAAACCTATGTAGTGGAAAATCCGGAGCGCGCACATATCGCTATTACCACCCTGAAAGCGCTGGGCATGTCGGTCGCATTGGACGATTTTGGTACCGGATACTCCAGTATCGGCTACCTGAGACGCTTTAATTTTGAAACGATCAAAATTGATAAATCCCTGGCCGGGCTGGTAGATGATGATGAACAAGCCTCGGCGCTGGTGAGCGGCACAATTCGTATCGCCAGTGCGCTGGGAATGATGGTGGTGGCCGAAGGCGTGGAAAATGAAAAGCAGATGAAGATGCTACGATTGGCCGGTTGCGACCAGTTACAAGGCTACTGGTTTAGCGAACCCATGCCGCTGGACGACATTTTGCATTTTCGTCATCTGCGGCAGGGCTGATTTTACTCTTTTGCCAGCGCTTCGAGTTTGTCACGAAAACCGGTCACCGAAATGGCCCGGTTGTCGGCGCGCCAGCGATCTTTGGCGGCCGGGGCTGAACTCTGGACCGCAATAAGCTGCCAGCCTTCGGCGGTTTTCAGCATCAACGGCGAGCCGCTGTCGCCGGGCAGCGTGTCGCATTGATGCGACAGAACGCTGTTTTGCGCCCAGCCGGTAACAACGCAGTTTTCGTGGCTGTAGAGCGTGTCCAGATGATCGGCCGGATAACCCGACTGCGTCACTTTGCGCTCTGCCACTTTGAGCGCATCCGTCAGCGCCGCTTTATCACCCACAAACAGCGGTAACGGCGTAATGCCGGATGGCGGGTTGCGCAGCACAACCAGCCCAAAATCCCAAGGTGCCGCGGATGACGGCACGATCCAGCCATCGCCATCGGGTTTCAACCTTTTACCCAGCGACGGATCGACGCGCCCTTCGATGCCGTGGATTTCATAACGCCAGGTTCCTTTCTGCGAAACAAACCGCAGCGCTACCGCTTTATCCGGTTTGCCGTTCGGCGGCGTCAACAGACAATGCCCGGCGGTTAAGGCCAGGTGAGGCGAAATAAGCGTCGCGGTACATAAATTACCGCTTGCTGTTTCCAGTTGCCCAATCGCATCCCAGGGGGAGCGGGTCGGAGTGGTCACGCGAACGCGATCATCATGACCAAAGAACAGCGTCTTGATCTGAGCCGCATCAATGGTGTCATCATCACCATCGTCGGCATGTCCGTAAGCAGAAAAGAGAAAAAACGATCCCAGCAATAGCACAACGGTTTTTCGCATATCACACTCTGGTGGGGTAATTATGATTATTAAATGTGAACCCAAGTTTATAAACTATAGACGGGGCGAGAAAAAAGTGGGAGTAAAATCAGCGTGCTACATCAGGAAAGAAAAAGCCGAAGGGCAATGAGCGCGCAGACAATCAGCATTAACAGGATGAACTCGAAACGATAACGTCGCAGCATAGGCCCTCCAGAGAAAAACGGCGCTTCACCTCAGGGTTCAGCGCCGACGATTTACTCAGCCTGTACAGCAGGCGGGGTATTACACGGTAACTTATGCAGCCGGTTGAGCAGCTGGTTTAGTTGCAGTGTGTTTTACGTGTTTTTTATGGTGTTTTTTAGCAGCCTGAGCTTTCTGCTCTACAGCCGGTTTAGCCGCTGCTTTTTTGTGGTGTTTTTTCTTAGCAGCCTGAGCTTTCTGCTCTACAGCTGGTTTAGCTGCTGCTTTTTTGTGGTGTTTTTTCTTAGCGGCCTGAGCTTTCTGTGCAACGGTTTTTTTCTTGTGAACTTTTTTCGCATGCGTGGTTTTAGCCGGGGCAGCAGCAGGTGCAGCGGCCGGAGCAGCAGTAGTGGTGGTGGTAGCCGGAGCTGCAGTTGTGGCTGCGGTATCAGCAGCGAACGCAACAGAAGACAGACCCATAGCAGCGGCAACAACCAGAGCTAATACTTTTTTCATTCTGATATCCTCGAATTTGGTTTCATTGTTCAACCCCACTGCGGGGCCGTTGAAGAGACTATACCGACAGCGATGATCTCTTTCCGTGAGTGATTGGTTTCGGCGTGTAACGGGATGTACAAACGAGGCGGGGGGCGCAGAACGTAGTCTTTGTTAGATGATGAAAGTGTTTATTTTCAGAGGGTTAGTTTTATTGTTATCAGTTGATCAAGGTACACCCGCAAGGTGGACGTCATCGTTATTGTACGAATAAAGCCAGAAAGGGGGGCTGAAAGCCAGTACAGAGTCCCCCCCGGCATGATTCAAAGCAATTTATTCATGTTATAGCCGGTGACCTGGTAGCCATTCGCTTCATAGACTTTTTTGGCATGCGCATTTTCGGCGGCGACGCGTAATTTGATTTGCCGGATACCTTCGCCTGCCAGCAGAGCCTCCAGACTTTGCATCGCGCGGCTACCGAGCCCTTTACCGCGAAACGCGGGCAGGAGGTAAAAGTCATAAATAAATGCCGATTGATCCTCCCCATTCGCCCGGTACCATAAATAGCCAATCAGCACTTCGCTGCCGTTATCTGTATGCACGATGCTTTTCAGGCTTTGACCTTGCGTTTTCACACCGTCGGGCAGGCTGGTGGCAATTTCCCGTTTTGCCTGCGCCAACGCCGCATCCTGGGAGAGGTGATAATTAGCGGCAATCTCCGCAGCATAGTCGGGAATAAAATAGGCCAGAAAGCCTGCGAATTCCGTTTCAGACATGGGGTGAAGCACAACCATATTTTTGCCTTTCAAAGTGAGGGGCTGGCACAGTTCAGCGCGCGGTGCGTGAACTGTGCCGGGGATGATTACAAATAACGCGCCGTTAAATGCTGGCGGAAATAGCGGCTGTTCAGCGCCTCGCCAGTGGCCTGTTCGATCAACTGCGAGGTGGAGAAACGGCTGCCGTGCTGCCAGATATTCTGCCGCAGCCAGTCAAACAGTGCGGAAAAATCACCTTGCGCAATAGCTTCGCCCAGCCCTGGCAGGGCATTTCGCGCGGCCTGGAAAAGCTGAGCGGCATACATCGCGCCAAGCGTATACGACGGGAAGTAGCCAAACCCGCCGTCCGTCCAGTGGATATCCTGCATACAGCCGTTACGGTAGTTACCTTCGGTGGACAAGCCCAGCCATGCCTGCATTTTTTCATTCCACAGGGCGGGGATATCGTCCACCTCTATCTCGCCGTTAATCAATGCTCGCTCAATTTCATAACGCAGGATCACATGGGCCGGATAGCTGACTTCATCGGCATCGACGCGGATAAAACCGGGTTTAACGCGCTGGTTCCAGGCGATGAAGTTACTTTCTTCAAACGCGGGTTGTGCGCCGAAATGTTGAATAATCGCGGGCAGCAGACGTTTCAGGAAGGCTTCGCTGCGGCCAAGCTGCATTTCAAAAAACAGACTTTGCGACTCATGGATGGCGGTAGAACGCGCCAGCGCGACCGGCTGCCCCAGCCACTGACGCGGCAGGTTTTGCTCATAGCGGGCGTGCCCGGTTTCATGCACCACGCCAAACAGCGCACTCAGCAGTTCATTTTCATCATAACGGGTGGTGATGCGGACATCTTCCGGCACGCCGCCGCAGAACGGATGCGCGCTGACGTCGAGACGCCCGGCGTTAAAATCGAAACCGAGTAGCGTCATGGCTTCCAGCCCCAGTTCGCGCTGGGTGGCGACCGGGAACGGGCCGACGGGGGCAATCAGCGTTTCACGCGATTGCTTGTCAACCACGCGCTGCAGCAGGTCCGGGAGCCAGGATTTTAGATCGGCGAACAGGACGTCCAGGCGGGCGCTGGTCATGTCCGGTTCGAAAATATCCAGCAGCGCGTCATACGGTGAGCAGCCTTTTGCCTGGGCGCGGATCTTCGCCTCTTCGCGGCTGAGTTTTACTACCTCTTTCAGATTTGCGCTGAACCCGGCCCAGTCATTTGCCGGACGCTGAGTGCGCCAGGCATGTTCGCACTTGCTGCCCGCCAGTGCTTTGGCCTCCACCAGTGATTCCGGCAGCAGCGCGGCCTGCTGGTACTGGCGCGTCATCTCGCGCAGGTTGGCCTGCTCCACATCATTAAGTTCTTCTTGAAGTGCATTGCGCAGCCAGTCACCCACCTTTTTGTCGGTCAGGATTTGGTGCTGTAGCACCCCCAGTTCAGCCAGCGCCTCACCACGGGCGGTGCTGCCCCCCGGCGGCATCATGGCGAACATGTCCCATCCGGCGATGGCGGAGAGGTGCTGAAAACGGCTCAGGCGCGTGAAGGTGCGGGTAAGGGATTGATAGTTTTGATTGTTATCCATATTGCCTCTGCAAGCGGGTTCGGAACGATATGAATGAGAGTACAGAGATTCAGGCGCTTATCAATGGACAAACAAGATTATTCGTCGGGTTATGATAGGACATTACCAACTGAACCATAATGAAAAAGTCGCAGGTGATATACGTTGAATCAACCCTAAAGCCTAAATGATGAATCCCTTTGTGTGGATCTTATTTGCTCTTATGGTGCTTGACGCAGTACGTGAACTTTTAGGGGCATCGTCGATACTGGGGATGTTCTGATCTGCCAGGGCACAGAGCAAAAGCCCCGAAAATAGACCGGGGCTCTATGTTAACTCGTACCGCTTTAGCGTAAGCGGCGATGCAGTCTGCTGCCGACAAATAACGCCAGTAACAGCATCAGCGCAATAAAGCCGCCCACACCGTTCCAGCCATAGTTATGCCAGAACACACCACCGAGCGTACCCGCAATACTTGAACCCAGATAATAGCTGAATAAATACAGCGATGAAGCCTGCCCTTTGGCGCGGCGCGCGCGTGGGCCAATCCAGCTACTGGCGACGGAGTGGGAAGCAAAGAAACCGGCAGTAAAAAGCAGCATACCGATAAAGATCGCCCACAGTGAAGGAAGTAACGTTAATAAAAGACCGGAAAGCATAATTGCAATCGAGGCGACCATCACCGGCCCACGACCATATTTGGCGGTCATTGCTCCGGCGCGTGGCGAACTCCAGGTGCCGGTTAAATAGGCGACGGAAAGTAACCCCACCACCGCCTGGCTTAAAAACCACGGCGACTGCATTAACCGATAACCAATGTAATTAAACAGGGTAACGAACGAGCCCATTAACAGGAAACCCTCAAGGAATAATAAGGGCAATCCTTTATCGCGCCAGTGCAGGCGAAAATTAATGAACAGGGTGCGCGGGCGTAGCGAACTCGGACGGAAATGACGAGATTCCGGCAAAATACGCCAGAACATTAACGCGGAAGCCAGTGCAAAACAGCCAATTGCCGCCAGCGCGATACGCCAGTTAAAAAAATCAGTGAACACGCCGCTAATAAGGCGTCCGCTCATGCCGCCAATCGAGTTACCGCTAATGTACAGCCCCATGGAAAAGGCGACAAAGCTGGGATGGATCTCTTCACTAAGGTAGGTCATGCCCACGGCGGCAACTCCGCTCAGTGACAGCCCAATCAGGGCACGCATAATCAGAATGCCGTGCCAACTGGTCATCAGCGTTGAAAGCAGCGTACAGCATGAGGCCAGCAACAATGCCGTCACCATCACTTTCTTACGGCCAACCGCGTCTGATAACGGTCCGGTAAATAACAGACCGATGGCCAGCATGGCGGTAGAGATAGAGAGTGAAATACTGCTGTTTGCCGGGGAGACGCCGAACTCCTGCGACAGCACCGGCAAAATAGGCTGTACACAATAAAGCAGGGCGAAGGTAGCCAGTCCGGCGGAGAAGAGCGCCAGGGTGACGCGCATAAATTGGGGGGTACCACGTTTAATAAATTGTGTCGGCAAAGAACGATTATTTTCATCGACACCACTTGCCGGAAGAGTGTCAACGGTAGTTGTACGGCTCACTTGAAATCCTTAAGTTTACATCCCGGTCAGGCGGGGATGTATTTAAGGGTATGAAACGGCCATTGTTCTGTCTAATATATTAATAATCTCAAATGATATGTTTAAAATATGAATATCGAGCTTCGCCATCTCCGTTATTTTATTGCTGTCGCCGAAGAGCTGCATTTTGGTCATGCGGCGGCGCGGTTAAATATTTCCCAGCCGCCGCTGAGCCAACAAATCCAAATCCTTGAGCAGCAAATCGGCGCGAAGCTACTGGCGCGTACCAACCGCAGCGTATCGCTGACGCCCGCAGGCCGACAGTTTCTGGCAGACAGTCGGCAGATATTAAGCCAGGTAGATGATGCCGTTAGCCGGGCGTCCCGCCTGCATCAGGGGGAAACCGGCGATTTGCGCATTGGCTTTACCTCATCGGCACCGTTTATTAGCGCAGTGTCTGACACCCTGTCGTCGTTTCGCCAGTCTTACCCGGATGTGCATATCCAGACCCGGGAAATCAATACTCGTGAGCAAATAGCCCCGCTCAATGAGGGCAAGCTTGACCTTGGATTGATGCGCAATACCTTGCTGCCTGACACGCTGGCCTGGCAGGTGATTTTGCGCGAGCCGCTGCTGGCGATGATTCATCGCGATCACCCTTTAGCCGCGAAAAGCGGCGTATCGCTGGCCGAGCTGGCGCGGGAGCCGTTTGTCTTTTTCGACCCACATGTGGGAACCGGGTTGTATGACGATATTCTTGGGTTGTTGCGCCGTTATAACCTGACGCCGTCGATTACCCAGGAAGTGGGGGAGGCGATGACCATTATTGGGCTGGTGGCGGCAGGACTTGGGGTGTCGATTCTGCCTGCCTCATTTCGGCGCGTGCAACTGACAGAAATGCGTTGGGTACCGATCCTGGAAACGGATGCGGTATCGGAAATGTGGCTCGTATGGGCAAAGCATCATGAACAGGGAACAGCGGCACAGCGTTTCAGGCAGCAACTCATTTCTGCGGCGAATGCATAAAAAGTGGCCAGTATACGCCCGCAAAACGTGCGGTAAATCACAAGCCTACGTAAATATTTGACGGCGACTATTGAAGTGCTTCACCATATCCCAAAGTTTATTTCGAGCTCAAAAATAAAGGGAGTAAGAGGTGGTTGCTGATAGTCAGCCTGGGCATATTGATCAGATTAAGCAGACCAATGCAGGGGCTGTCTACCGCCTTATTGATCAGCTTGGCCCGGTGTCGCGCATCGATCTGTCACGTCTGGCGCAGCTTGCGCCGGCCAGTATTACCAAGATTGTGCGGGAAATGCTTGAAGCGCACCTGGTGCAGGAGACCGAAATTCAGGAGCCGGGAAGCCGCGGGCGGCCCGCCGTTGGGCTGGTGGTGGAGACCGAAGCCTGGCATTATCTCTCGCTGCGCATCAGTCGCGGGGAGATCTTCCTCTCTTTACGCGATTTAAGCAGCAAACTGGTGGTGGAAGAGCGTCAGGAGCTTCCGCTGACCGACGAAAAACCGTTGCTGCAGCGCATCATTGTTCATATCGATCAGTTCTTTATCCGCCATCAGCAGAAGCTAGAGCGGTTAACCGCCATTGCTATCACCTTGCCGGGGATTATCGACACGGAACATGGCATTGTGCACCGCATGCCGTTTTATGAAGACGTCAAAGATATGCCGTTGGGGGAAATGCTGGAACAGCACACCGGTGTGCCGGTCTATGTGCAGCATGATATCAGCGCGTGGACCATGGCAGAGGCGCTGTTTGGCGCGTCGCGCGGGGCGCGTGATGTTATCCAGGTGGTCATCGACCATAACGTTGGGGCCGGGGTTATTACCGATGGTCGCCTGCTTCATGCAGGTAGCAGTAGCCTGGTGGAGATCGGCCATACGCAGGTCGACCCATACGGTAAGCGCTGCTACTGCGGTAATCATGGGTGTCTGGAAACCATTGCCAGCGTGGAGAGTGTGCTGGAACTGGCGCAGCTACGCATGAGCCAGTCCATGAGCTCGATGTTGCATCAACAGCCGCTGACGGTAGAGTCGTTATGTGAAGCGGCTCAACAGGGCGATTTGCTGGCGAAAGACATTATCAGTGGCGTGGGGGCGAATGTTGGTCGCATTCTCGCCATCATGGTGAATTTATTCAATCCGCAAAAAATTCTCATTGGTTCGCCGCTCAGTAAGGCGGCGGATATCCTCTTCCCGGCGATTGCTGATTGCATTCGCCAGCAGGCGCTGCCCGCCTACAGCAAACATATCGCCGTCGAAAGCACACAATTCACCAATCAGGGCACTATGGCAGGTGCGGCACTGGTGAAAGACGCGATGTATAACGGATCTTTGTTGATTCGTTTGTTGCAGGGGTAACATTTTTACACTGTTCTACTAAAAATTGCGCTATCTCAAGCTGAACACCGCATCCCTAACGTAGACTTTCGCTACTGAATTATTTTCCTGATTTATATTTTCGTAGCATAACGGTGGAGTTAGCGATGCTTAAGCGTTTCTTTGTAACGGGTACTGATACGTCTGTCGGCAAGACAGTGGTGTCCCGCGCGCTGCTACAGGCGCTGGCCGCTTGCGGCAGTACCGTCGCGGGTTACAAGCCAGTCGCTAAAGGGAGTAAAGAGACGCCGGAAGGCCTGCGCAATAAAGACGCGCTGGTGCTGCAAAGCGTGTCTTCAATTGATTTACCGTATTCTGCTGTCAATCCCATTGCGTTTAGCGAAGATGAAAGTAGCGTGGCGCACAGTTCTGCGATTAATTACACCCTGTTGTCCAATGGCCTGGCCAGCCTGTGCGAGCAGGTTGATCATGTGGTGGTGGAAGGGACGGGCGGCTGGCGTAGCCTGATGAACGATCTGCGTCCGCTTTCCGAATGGGTTGTGCAAGAGCAAATGGGCGTGTTGATGGTGGTCGGGATACAGGAAGGGTGTATCAACCATGCGCTGTTGACCGCTCAGGCGATTGCCAGCGATGGTCTGCCGCTGATTGGCTGGGTGGCTAACCGCATTAACCCAGGGCTTGCGCATTACGCTGAAATTATTAATGTTCTCAGCCGCAAGTTGCCTGCGCCGCTGGTGGGTGAGTTACCTTATCTACCGCGTGCCGAACAGCGCGACCTCGCGCAGTATATCAATTTGCAGATGGCGAAAGGGATGCTGGCCGCCGAGCGTGTATTGGCGTAAACCGGCAGCCAGACCCGGATGGCGGCGCAAGCGCCTGATTCGGACTACGCGTTTGGTGCGGCACATACCTCATACGTAGCCCGGCTAAGCGTCGCGCCAGCCGGGGTCAGGCATCGCTGTGAATATTCAGCACCCGGCGTGTTTTGCCGGAGCTTAAATAATCTGCAATATAATCCTGTGAAATCTCCCCGTTGTAGCGCCCGGCTTCATCAACAATCGGCATCCAACTGGTATTACTCTCGTACAACTTCGACAATACCACGCGCAGATTATCCTCAGCTTTCCCGGTGATACGGAACGGATGCAGCAGTCCGGCGCAATCGCCCTGCGCGCCACGCGCTTCGCGACGCTTCACAAAACCCAGCGGTTTACCGTCGCCATCCACCACGGTAATCGCGCGAATATCGTTATCGTCCATCATCGCGAACGCTTCCTGAGCCGCCGTCGACTCACGTACCGTCAGCGTCGGCTGTTGGTCGGTGACATCACCTGCGGAAACCAGCAGCAGACGTTTCAATGTACGGTCCTGGCCGACAAAAGAGCCGACAAACTCGTTCGCCGGTTTGGCCAGTAACTCATCCGGGCTGGCGCATTGCACAATACGCCCCTGGCGGAACACCGCAATCCGGTCCCCCAGCTTTAACGCTTCATCTATATCGTGGCTGACCAGCATGACGGTCTTTTTCAGCGTGCGCTGCATCTCCAGAAACTGATTCTGGATAACCTCGCGGTTAATGGGATCGACCGCGCCGAACGGTTCATCCATCAGCAGGACCGGCGGATCCGCCGCCAGTGCGCGAATCACCCCGATACGCTGCTGCTGACCGCCGGACATCTCACGCGGATAGCGGTGAAGAAATTTTTTCGCATCCAGCGCCACCATATCCATTAACTCTTCGGCACGACGCTTACAGCGGTTTTTATCCCAGCCCAGCATGCGCGGCACCACGGTAATGTTCTCTTCAATGGTCATATTGGGAAACAGGCCGATCTGCTGGATAACATAGCCCAGATTACGACGCAGGCTGACAGTATCCATGTCGCTGGTATCTTTGTCATTGACCAGGATCTTACCGCTGCTGGGCATAATCAGGCGGTTAATCATCTTAAGCGTGGTCGTTTTGCCGCAGCCGGACGGGCCCAACAGTACGCACATTTCACCTTGCGGCACGTGCAGGTTGATATTGTCGACGGCCTTCACGGTCTGGCCGTTTTTCTGGGTGAATTGTTTAGTTAAATTTTCCAGTTTTATCATTATCGAATCCCCTTCGGTGTCAGAACCACCTGCAAGCGATGCAGTAACCAGTCGAGCACAATGGCCAGTAAACAGATCATCAGCGCCCCGGCAATTAACATGCGGATATCGCTGCCGCCGATACCATTGAGCAACAGTAGCCCCAGGCCGCCTGCGCCAATGACCGCCGCGATGGCCATAACGCCAATATTCATCACCACCGCAGTACGGATACCGCCGAAAATCACTGGCAGCGCCATGGGAATCTCTACCCAGCGCAGACGTTGCCAGAAGGTCATGCCAATGCCGCGCCCGGCTTCACGCAGGCCAGGAGGCAGACTGTCCAGCGCGGTATGGGTATTACGCACAATCGGCAGCAAGGAGTAGAGGAAGACGGCGGTGATAGCGGGCAGGGCGCCAATCCCCTGGCCGATCAGCGAGAAAAGCGGGATCATCAGGCCGAATAAGGCAATCGACGGGATGGTCAGCACAATCGTTGCCAGCCCCAGCACGGGCGTTGCCAGCCATTTATGCCTTACGATAAGGATCCCCAGCGGCACACCCGTCACAATTGCCAGACCGACCGCAAGCAGCACCAGCCAGAGGTGCTGGAAGGTGAGCATTGCCAGATAGCTCCAGTTATCCATCATGTAGTGAATCGTATCCATAGGCGCTCCTTACAGCAGACCTTTCTCACGCAGGAAGTCGTGCGCCACCTGCTGTGGCGTCTGATGGTCAATATCGACTTTTGCGTTGAGCGTCATGATGACGTCGTTGTTGAGCAGACCAGAAAGCGTATTAAGCGCCTCTTCCAGCCCCGGATTGGCCTCCAGCGTGTCTTTACGCACCACCGGCGTCACGGCATAGCTGGGGAAGAAGCCTTTATCATCTTTCAGCACTTTCAAATCGAAGCCTTTTACCCGACCATCCGTCGTGTAAACCAGACCGGCATCGACGAAGCCATCACGGACAGCGTTATAGACCAGCCCGGGGTCCATCTGACGGATTTGCGGCCTGTCCAGCTCAAGGTTATAGGCCTGCTGGAAGGGTTTCATACCGTCGCTACGCCCGGAGAATTCGAGATCCAGCCCCAGCATCCAGTTGTGTTTAGGATCGGTTTTTCGAATCTGCTCAATCTTCGCCACCATGTCAGACATGGTATTGATATGCTCGGCCTCGGCG
The DNA here is from genome assembly GCF_003073275.1 of Phytobacter sp. SCO41. Taxonomy (NCBI): domain Bacteria; kingdom Pseudomonadati; phylum Pseudomonadota; class Gammaproteobacteria; order Enterobacterales; family Enterobacteriaceae; genus Phytobacter; species Phytobacter sp. SCO41. The sequence goes on from NZ_CP027225.1 coordinate 2,538,370, forward strand.
CGTTTACGCTGCATCGCAAAGGCGTAGGTATTGTTCATATCGGCAGGTTTTAACCACACCAGGCCATGTTTTGCATCCAGCCGTTTTACCGTTTCGTAAGACTGTTCCGGCGTCATACGCTCTTTAATATGATTGAAGATAATCAGCGAGGTGCCGGTATATTCCCACGTCATATCAACCTGTTTATTGATCATCGCATTACGGGAAATCACCGTGGCAATGTTGGTTTGTGGCTGCACTTGAAACCCTTTCTTTTGCAGATACTGCACCGTCAGGGCCGAGAGAATATGCTGCTCAGTGAAGCTTTTGGTCGCCAGAATCAGTGGGGCGGCATGCACGCTTGCCGTAAAAAGCAGCGTGGCACTCAATAGCCCCAACAGGCGTGAAGTCAGTCTCATAGGGATTCCTTTTCTTATTATTGGGTTCAGGCTGAGTGAGGGCTCAGAAAACGCCCCAGCGCCGCCAGCAGCGTGTCCAGAATCAGGGCAAACAGCGCGGTTGCCGCCGCACCCAGAATCAAGGTCGGGAAATCGTTCAGATAGATACCCGGGAAGATCAGCTCGCCATAACTGCTGGCGCCGATTAAAAAGGCCAGCGGCGCGGTACCCACGTTGATGGCTGTGGCGATACGCACTCCGGAGAGGATAACCGGCAATGCATTGGGCAACTCCACCTGATACAGCCGTTGCCATTTGGTCATACCGATGCCGTTCGCGGCTTCCAGCAGCGATGCCGGAACCGAGCAGAGCCCCGCATAGGTGTTACGCACAATGGGCAGCAGTGAGGCCAGAAAAAGGGCGATAATGGCGGGTTTATCACCAATCCCGATGATGACCATCGCCAGTGCGAGTACGGCCAGCGGTGGCAGCGTGTTACCGACGTTAAAAATCTGCATCACGTATTCGGCGACACCGCGCGCAGCCGGGCGGCTAAGCGCAATCCCGCTGGGAATACCGACCAGCAGAGCAAAGAACATAGAGCTGAACACCAGTATCAAGTGTTGTTGCCCGAGATAGACCAAATCCACCTGGCGGGCTCTGATTGTATCCAGACCAATACCCCAAACCAGGAGCGCCAGTACGACGGCGATAGCCGCGATAAACAGCAGGGCGCGTGAGAGTGCGGAAGTGTGCATTGCAGTGTGTCTCCCTGTGTGCATGCGTTATGGCAACGGAGAGTTGCGTGTTGTTATGCCATGTTCGGCAGGGTATTTGAGCTATAGCAAGCACCTGGGAAGGATTCCAGTTTGGCGCGAATCTTTTAACCTGCGGATTTTGCGGAGGATTTACGCTATCGCTGATGGGATAACGGCTAAGAGGGGAACTAAAGAATTGTCTTAAAAATGCGCCCTTAAAGTGACGTTGTCACCTTAAGGGCGCATTGGCAGGGATTAACGCGATAACGCCTTTTGGGCAACCGGCATTAATAAACGGTTCTGCCAGTCGCTTAGTGTTAACCGGGCAAGCCTGCCCGCCGCCTGCCAGAACGGGTGACGGGCTTCCGCTACAAAAATCTCAAGAAAGCGTCCGGCCCAGGGCAGAAGATGCCAGGCAAGCAGCTCATCACAGGTGGCGTAGCGCTGATTCTCAACAAGCCAGGCTGCCAGCATCAGCAGAGTGCCAAAATGATCTTCCGGCTCATTCTGACTGGCCTCCCAGACGATGTGGTTGTCACGCATCCACTGGCGAAGCTCCAGCGTGGAGTCGCCAAAGAGTACGCTTTCTTTATCCAGCCAGACGGATCCCCAGGGCGGCGCAGGCAGCGCCCACGGGCCGATGAACAGCCGTTGCCAGGCCTCGGGAATTGTTTCATTGCTTTCTGCGCAAAATAACGGCACGAGCGGAGTCAACGCCTCCGGCGCCAGCGGCCATTGGGTTTGCCATTCCCCCTGGCGGAATGCGGCGATCAGCGCCTGCGTCTGTTCACTTTCCGGCGGGTAGTAAAACAGCGCCCCCAGAATGCGTGCCGAAAAGGCGAAATCGGCTGTGTAAAAAGTGTCAGTCATTACGTTCCCTGAATCTCTGCTTAACCTGCAACCGCCATACCGACAGTCATATGTAACCCATAGAACAGACCGCGCCCCACCAGTTCGCCTGCAACCACCAGTATGACACCGGCAAGCAGGCTGACAGCACGTGGCTGTTTTCGCATGATCAACGGACAGAGCCAACAGCCGAGACCCGCGGCCAGCAGGACCATGCGCCAGACCTGCATTTCACTCCAGGCTGGCACCAGCATGCTGGCCTGCTGCACGGAACTGTGGATCCCGGCAAGGCTCATCCCTTGCAGAATCACCAGACCGAGGCTTGCCAGCAGCGCCACCACGCTCAGCGAGGCGAAGGTCGCGCCATTGAACGTGACGTGCGCCAGACGCAGCAGCAATGCCGCCAGTAGCGGGCCACCGAGTAGCATCGTGAGGAAGAACCCGGCGGTGGTGTATCCGTTATGCCAGGTGGGTACCGTATCAATCTGATAGACACGACTCATAGCCCATACAAATACTACGCCCAGCACCATGCTGACCACCAGCCAGATTTTGCCCAGCGTAGCCGGCATTTTACCCAGCACTGTCACCAGCCACCAGAAGCCGCCTACGGCGAAGAAAATCGAGCCAGCGGCGATTTCGTTACTTAACGCAGAGGCGCCCACCCGGTTGAGTGAGTTCAGCGCGCGCATCGGTGAACCGAGGTGCATCATAGAGGCGATAAAGCCGATGCCCATTAACACCCAAAGAAAGAACATGCTCCGCGTAATTCGCTGCTGTCCGGGCGCATCGTTTTTCGCCGCCATCCAGCCCATCCCGGTGACGATAAGGCCACCTGCCACGCATTGCCCTAATACCGTGAACAGCACCAGCGGCCATTCATGCCATCCGTTACCCATCTCACACCTCCCGCGGGTTTGCCAGATAGCCGGTGGTATCCCCTGTCGGGCGGCTGTTGGCGTTAGGTTTAATCACGATGCACGGCTTCGTGAAGTGCGACGCCGGGAGCGGGGCGACAGCCGCCAGCTCACCGTATTTTTTACGCAGCTCTTCAATGGGACCGAAGTCCAGCGCACGCAGCGGGCAGGATTCCACGCAAATCGGCTTATGCCCCTCGGCGACACGACTGTAGCAGCCGTCGCATTTGGTCATATGGCCTTTTTCGGCGTTGAACTGCGGCGCGCCGTACGGACAGGCCATATGGCAGTAACGACAGCCGATGCAGATATCTTCGTCCACCACCACAAAGCCATCTTCGCGTTTGTGCATCGCCCCGCTGGGGCAGACTTTGGTACAGGCCGGATCCTCGCAGTGGTTACAGGCGATGGAGAGGTAATAGGCGAAAACGTTCTGGTGCCAGACGCCGTTATCCTCTTGCCAGTCTCCCCCCGCGTATTCGTAAATGCGGCGGAAGCTGACATCCGGCGTTAAATTCTTGTAATCCTTACACGCCAGCTCACAGGTTTTGCAGCCGGTGCAGCGCGCGGAGTCGATATAAAATCCATATTGTGTGGTCATCGGCTACTCCTTAAACCTTTTCGATTTCGACCAGATTGGTGTGCTGCGGGTTACCTTTCGCCAGCGGTGACGGACGATGGGTGGTCAGCGTGTTCACGCAGCCGCCATGGTCAACGCGATCGCCTTGCATATCGGCGTTGTGCCAGGCCCCCTGGCCCATGGCGCTCACTCCCGGCATGATGCGTGGAGTGACTTTAGCGGCAATGCGTACTTCGCCGCGTCCGTTGAACACTCTGACCATATCCCCACTTACGATGCCGCGTTTTTGCGCATCAATCGGGTTGATCCACACCTCCTGGCGGCAGGCGGCCTCAAGGATATCGATATTGCCGTAGCTGGAGTGGGTACGGGATTTGTAATGGAAACCGAACATCTGTAGCGGATATTTACTACGCGCCGGGTCGTCCCAGCCTTCGGGCGTCGAGGCATAAACCGGTAACGGACTGATCACTTCCCCTTTCGGAATCTCCCAGGTATTGGCAATTCTGGCCAGTCTGCTGGAGTAGATTTCAATTTTGCCAGAGGGCGTTTTCAGCGGATTAGCCTGCGGATCGTCGCGGAATTTTTTATAGGCCACATAATGCCCGGCAGGGTCTTTACGTTTGTAAATCCCCATTTTTTTCAAATCGTCATAGGACGGCAGTTGGGGATCTTTTGCCAGCATTTTGGCGTAAAGATATTTAAGCCACTCTTCCTGTGTACGCCCTTCGGTGAATTTCTGGTAAATATCCGGCCCCAGGCGTCTGGCGATTTCGCTGGTTATCCAGTAAATCGGCTTACGCTCAAATTTCGGTGCGGTAACCGGCTGGATAAAGATCAGATAACCCATGTTGCCGGCGTAATCATTCGGGATGATATCTTCCTGCTCAACGGTCATTAAATCGGGCAGCAGGATATCCGCATACATCGCCGATGAGGTCATGAAATTCTCAATGACGACAATCATTTCGCATTTCTTGTCGTCCTGTAAAACGTCATGGGTATGGTTGATGTCGCCATGCTGGTTGGTGATGGTGTTACCGGCATAGTTCCAGATAAATTTGATCGGGACGTCGAGTTTGTCTTTACCCTGAACACCGTCACGCAGGGCGGTCATCTCTGCGCCACGCTCAATGGCATCGGTCCAGCTAAAGCAGGAAATTTTGGTTTTTACCGGGTTTTCCGGCATCGGCATGCGTTCAATGGTAATGGTATAGGTGGATTCGCGCGCGCCGCTGTTCCCGCCGTTGATACCGACGTTACCGGTCAGAATGGGCAGCATCGCGATAGCGCGGGCGGTTAATTCGCCATTTGCCTGACGCTGCGGACCCCAGCCCTGGCAAATATAGGCGGGTTTGGTTTGACCAATCTCACGCGCCAGTTTCACAATGCGGTCGACCGGAATACCGGTCACGGCAGAAGCCCATTGCGGCGTTTTGGCAATGCCGTCGTCGCCCTGGCCCAGAATATAGGCTTTGTAATGACCATTGGCTGGCGCGCCTTCTGGCAGGGTTTTTTCGTCATACCCGACGCAGTACGTGTCCAGGAATGGCTGATCGACCATGTTTTCGTTAATCAATACCCAGGCGATACCGGCAACCAGTGCGGCATCGGTGCCCGGACGTATCGGGATCCACTCATCTTCGCGCCCGGCAGCGGTATCGGTATAACGCGGGTCGATAACGATCATGCGCGCATTGGAACGTTCGCGCGCCTGTTCAAGAAAATAAGTAATGCCGCCACCGCTCATACGGGTTTCAGCCGGATTGTTGCCAAACATCACCACCAGTTTGGTGTTTTCGATGTCTGACGTACTGTTGCCTTCGTTGGAGCCGTAGGTGTAAGGCATCGCATAGGCGATCTGCGCCGTACTGTAAGTGCCGTACTGGCCGAGGAAGCCGCCGTAAATGGCCATCAGGCGGGCAATAATAGAGGCAGAAGGGGAAGAACGGGTGATGTTGCCGCCGACGATACCGGAGGAGTAGTTAATGTACACCGCCTCGTTACCGTATTTTTCCACAATCCCTTTCAGGCTACCTGCGATGGTATCAAGTGCTTCATCCCACGATATACGTTCGAATTTACCTTCGCCACGTTTACCCACGCGTTTCATGGGGTAGTTCAGACGATCCGGATGGTTGATACGACGACGGATTGAACGTCCGCGCAGGCAGGCTCGAACCTGATGATTACCGTAAACGTCCTCCCCGGTATTGTCTGTTTCGACCCAGTAGACCTCGTTATCGCGTACGTGTGAACGCAACGCACAGCGACTGCCACAGTTGACGGAACATGCGCCCCATACGACTTTATCTTCTGCCGGTTGCAGGGCGCTTTGAACCGCAGCAGCAGCGGTTCGCATGCCAAAAGGCAGAGAAAAACTGCCTGCCGCCAGCGCCAGCGAACCCAGCGCAGTGGATTTCACGAGTGTTCGGCGGCTGATCCCGCCACCACTCTCAACAATGGACATAGCTCACTCCGTTATAGCTTATAATAGAAAAATATTACCCGTCGAAATTACGAGCATGCTAACGATGAGAGTGATGCTACTTAATAAGAGTTAGGGGGATCTTAATGGGGATCAAGAAGAGGGCTAATCCCCATTATTTTTGTAAGGTAATGAAGTTATTGTGCGGCGGGTTTGCCACTCTCTTGCGGCGTTATTTCCCCCGATTGTGCATTCGCGCTACCCCGGGTGCGGGTATAAAGAATTTTCCAGTTATCGTTACTACAATGGCCCACAACCTGGGCGCCCGACGCGCTATTTTGATCGTTGGGTTCGATGGTAAGCGTAAAGTCTGTCTCGGGGACGCCGTTATTTATAATGCGTTGTTGTATATCGTTTTTTACTCTTTCGCAGGAATCCGGTGCGGCATAAGCAGATGCCGAGCCGATGAACAAAAGTGCACCTAACCAGAGTGAATGTTTCATTTGCGACTCCTTCTTAATTAATAATGCTCAATGCATAGTATTGAGAAGTAAGGCTAAGCGAAATCTGCGCAAAACAGGAATGCGCATTATCTTAGTTTTGTATCGTTATATCGTTATGTACATAGCGAGGTATATTTTTCTGCAAAAAAAGGGCAAGCTTGTCGATATTATTCTGCCGTGCCGAATCGCCAGGCCAGACCAGGTAATAGCCATCGCCGGTACCGATCGCCAGCGGGAACGGCGCGACCAGCAGATGCTGATCCATCGCGCTCTGGCTGAGCAGAAGATCGCCAATCGTTACACCATGTCCCCCCATCGCTGCCAGCATGCCCTGTTCGAGGGTATCAAATACTTTGCCGCCCGCCAGACTCAACCCGCTATATAAGCCGCTACTGTTCAGCCAGCGTCGCCAGTCCCGGCGGTCGCGTGAGGGGTGGATAAGCTCACAGGCCGCCAGATTATCACGCGCCTTATCAAGCAAATCAGGAGCGCAAAGGGGGAGCAGCCATTCATCAAACAGTCGCAAACAGCGCGTTCCCGCACCGAAATGTCCATTGCCGAGCAGGATGGCGCAATCGAAAGGCTCTTTGGTGAAATCGACATTGTCGATATCCATCCAGATACTGGATACCTCGACTTCCGGCGTCTCGTGTTGCGCCCGGAAATCTGCCATCACATCCAGTAGCCAGCGCATCGTCAGCGTGGAAGGGGCCTTGAGCCGCAACTGCACATGGGTGCTGCGCAGTTGCCGACAGGCATTCTCCAGTTGTGAAAACCCTTGTTGTAACTGTACCGCCAGCATGCGCCCGGCATCAGTAAGCATCACCTTCGGCCCATTACGCTCAAAAAGCTGGCAAGCGAAGTGATCTTCCAGCGTGCGGATATGGCGACTGACTGCGCCTGGGGTCACATTGAGTAATTCGGCGGCCTGGCTGAATGAGCTGGATTGTGCCGCTACGGTAAAGGCGCGTAAGGCATAGAGATGAGGAATATTTTGTTTCATAGCGATTTATTTATATTGAGTTTTACTCACGATTGAGGCCAGTTTAACTCGTTTTTCATCCGGTGCGTACGCCTTTACCCTGAACGATAAAACAGGGGGAAACGCGTTATGGCTGAACTCAATCTTGCGCTCCTGAGCGCGTATGTTATCGCAGTGCTTTTTTTACTCTTAACACCCGGTCCCGTTGTGCTGTTAGTGACCGGGACGGCGGCACGCGTGGGGTATACGAGGGCGTTTCTAACCCTTCTGGGAACAAATCTCGCCTCGCTGGTATTGATAACCCTGGCCGTTCTCGCTATCGCCGGGGCGGTATCGCTGGACAAAGGGTATCTGGCGCTGCTGGGCATCGGCGGTTCTGTGTTTATTGGCTGGGGAGCGGTGCAGTCATTGCGTGAGATTTGGGCGCAAAGGCCGGTACAGGAGGGGGGTAAGGCTGTGCTGGCAGGTGGGTTTATGCGCGGATTTTTCACCGGTATTTCCAATCCAAAAGATATTCTCTTTTTTGTCTCATTTTTCCCGCAGTTTATTGCCATTAGCCGCGATTTTACCACCAGCATTACCACGCTTTGCCTGGTGTGGATCGTGTTCGATTTTGCCGTCATGGCGGGCTATATCGTTGCTATCAAACGTTTTCTCCCTGTCACGCAAAGTCGACGTTTTGCCGCCTGTGCGGCGTTCTTTTTATTGCTATTGGCCGTCTGTGGTGTTGCCTGGAACCTTACGGGCGCGAAATCGCTCTTTATGTGATGAAATGATATTGTCTCTGCCCGAATAATTACAAGATTTGCTAAGATAAGCGCAACGCATTGTGATATTTGGGTGAACCTATTGAAAAAACAAATGATACTCATCGCACTGATGGCCATTCTGGCGGGGTGTGATGACAACAAAGGACCTGTATCTTTTACGCCGGAGATGGCGAGTTTTTCGAATGAATTCGACTTTGACCCACTGCGCGGTCCAGTAAAAGATTTCAGCCAGACATTACTGAATGAAAAAGGTGAGGTATCGAAGCGCGTCAGCGGCACGATGTCCAAAGAAGGGTGTTTCGATTCACTGGAACTGCATGATCTGGAAAACAATACCGGGGTTTCACTGGTACTGAATGCCAACTATTACCTTGATGCTGATACCCAGGAAAAACGTCTTCGTCTACAAGGGAAATGTCAGTTGGCGGAATTTCCCAGCGCGGGGCTGACGTGGGATACGGATGAGCGCGGCTTTATCTCTTCCGCGCGTGGTAAAGATGTTGAAGTCAACTACCGTTACGATGACGAAGGCTATCCACTGGGCAAATCAACAACCTCGAAAGATATGCATCTGTCTGTTGTCTCGACCCCATCGAATGTAAAAGGTAAGAAGCTCGATTATACGTCGGTCAGCACGCTGAATGATAAACCACTGGGTAATGTCAAACAGACCTGCGAGTACGACAAGCATGATAACCCGGTGGCCTGCCAACTGGAGATTGTCGATACGAGCGTGACGCCTTCTGTCGCGAAGAAATACAGCATTAAGAACACCATCGAATACTATTGATGGCATTCACCACCGCGCTTACTGTGCGGTGGGTTTCAGCAATGTTCCGCCGCTGCTTTTATGGTTTTCCAGGTATTGCTGCTGGAAAATACACATGCGAATAGTATTACGGTACTCGCCGTTAATAAAAAATTCGTGAATCAATTCGCCTTCCACCATAAACCCGAGTTTACGGTAGATATGGATGGCTTTCTCATTCTCTTTATCCACGATCAGATAGAGCTTATAGAGATTTAACACCGTAAAGCCGTAATCCATCGCCAGCTTTGCCGCGCGGGTGGCGAGACCTTTTCCCTGATGCTCTGGCGAGATGATTATTTGGAACTCGGCCCGACGGTGGACGTGGTTAATCTCAACCAGCTCGACCAGTCCGGCTTTGTCCCCATCATATTCCACCACAAAACGGCGTTCGCTTTGATCGTGAATATGCTTGTCATATAAATCTGACAGCTCGACAAAGGCTTCATACGGTTCTTCGAACCAGTAGCGCATGACGCTGGCGTTGTTATCCAGTTGATGCACAAAACGCAGATCTTCACGTTCGAGCGGGCGAAGTTTGACATGGGCAACGTCGGTCATAGGACATCCTTTTTGACAACAGCAAAGACGGGCGTGGGGAAACGCCCGAAGTAGGAAAGGGGTTATGGCGTAATCTGACGACCGGTACGGCGGTCAAGGCAACGCAGGGTGTTGGGTTCCCAGTATGCGTTGACGTTAGCGCTTTTGTGGCAATTATCCTGTGCGTCAAAGGCGACGTCAGTTTTATCCCACTCTTTTTCCAAACGTTTGTTAACTTTGTGGCGCAGCGAACGGGTGTCATCCCACTGTTCTTTTTCCATGGCTGCTTGCTGGCGGCTTTGCGCGCTGTCGCCGGATTCAATCACTAACTTGTTGGTCTGCGCTGGGGCACTGGCGGTGTACACGATGGCACCCAGCGTCAGCATTGCCGTCAGGCACAGGCGTTTGCTAAGTGAAATGTTCATTGCAATTTCCTTCTTGAGGGGATCTAAAAGCTACAGAGCAATTCTACTCGATTCATCCCTGGGCGGATACCCTGCCGGGTGTCCACATATTAGTGGGTTATCCGTTAAGATAGTTCAACCACGACACAATGAAAACGCGAGAGATGATCAAAACAACCCTGCTATTTTTCCTGACCGCCATATGTGAAATCGTCGGCTGCTTTTTACCGTGGCTGTGGCTGAAACGGGGGGCTACGCCGCTGTTGCTGCTTCCGGCTGCGCTGGCGCTGGCGCTTTTTGTCTGGCTGTTGACCCTGCATCCTGCCGCCAGCGGGAGAGTCTATGCCGCTTATGGCGGGGTGTACGTCTGCACGGCTTTATTATGGCTAAGGGTGGTGGATGGTGTGAAACTCAGCCTGTATGACTGGACGGGGGCCGCCATCGCACTTTGCGGCATGCTGATTATCGTTGCCGGGTGGGGGCGCGCGTAAGCGCCCGTTTTTTGTGATCGCTCGCAGCTTTTTTGATCGTTATACTTGTATGGTAGTAGTTCAGTTGCGTAAATTCCCTTCATCGCAATAAAAGCTGTAAGGAATTTACGTATGAAAAGTGTGGTTATCAGAGAGCCAAATAACCTGGTCATTGAACAGCGTCCATTGCCTGTACCTGCAGCAGGCGAAGTCAGGGTAAAGGTGAAACTTGCCGGGATTTGTGGTTCAGACAGCCATATTTATCGTGGCCATAATCCCTTTGCAAAATACCCGCGCGTTATTGGTCATGAGTTCTTCGGTATTATCGACGCGGTGGGTGATGGGGTTGATAAAAAACGTATTGGTGAGCGTGTTTCGGTTGATCCGGTTATTAGTTGCGGTGAGTGTTATCCCTGTTCAATTGGTAAACCGAATGTTTGTACTTCACTGGTCGTATTAGGGGTGCATCGCGACGGTGGGTTTAGCCAATATGCGACAGTACCGGCTAAGAATGCGTTCACTATTCCAGATGCCATCTCCGATAAACATGCCGTGATGATTGAGCCCTTTACTATCGCTGCGAATGTCACCGGTCAGGCCGCCCCCAGAGAAAATGACGTTGCGCTAATTTACGGTGCTGGTCCAATGGGGTTAACAACCGTTCAGGCGCTGAAAGGCGTTTATAACGTGAAGCAAATTATTGTGGCCGACCGTATCGATGAACGTCTTGCCATGGCAAAAAACTGCGGTGCCGACTGGGTCATTAATAACGGGCAGCAATCCCTGCAAGACTTTTTAGCGGAGAAGGGGCTTAAACCCACGCTGATTGTTGATGCTGCCTGTCACCCGTCAATTCTGCAGGAGGCCATTGGCCTGGCTTCACCGGCGGCGCGCATTGTTCTGATGGGCTTCTCCAGCGATCCTTGCCAGATTATTCAGCAAGGTATTACGGGTAAAGAGCTCTCTATTTTTTCTTCTCGCCTGAACGCGAATAAATTCCCCACGGTTATCGAGTGGTTGCAAAAAGGATTAATCGACCCGGATAAACTGATTACTCATGCTTTTGATTATCAGCACGTTATCGACGCAATAGAAGTATTTGAGAAGGACCAGCGTAAGTGCTGCAAGGTATTACTGACTTTTTCCGATGAACAATAAAGACATTTTTATCTACGCAGAATTATTCATGTTGCGTCGAGGCGGCAAATAAATGACATCTCAGACGCATAAGCGTTGTACGTAACTGGGATAAATGAGTGCAGCCAATAAAGAGGCAGCCTGAAGGATTAGGCGTATACGCATCTACCTCTTAGAGATAGCCATTATGACAGAAACAACACATGAGCGAAGCACAAAAGACCTGGTAAGAGCGGCAGTATCCGGCTGGCTGGGCACCGCGTTGGAATTTATGGATTTCCAGCTCTATTCATTAGGCGCAGCACTGGTTTTTCATGAAATATTCTTCCCTGAACAATCCGCAGCGATGGCGCTTATTCTTGCGATGGGGACATACGGTGCAGGCTATATCGCCCGTATTGTCGGTGCGTTTATTTTCGGCAAAATGGGTGACAGTATTGGTCGCAAAAAAGTGCTGTTTATTACCATCACCATGATGGGGATCTGCACGACATTAATTGGCGTACTGCCAACCTATGCGCAAATTGGCATATTTGCCCCTGTGTTGCTGGTGACGTTACGTATTATTCAGGGGCTGGGTGCCGGTGCGGAAATTTCCGGGGCGGGGACCATGCTGGCGGAATATGCGCCAAAAGGGAAGCGAGGCATTATCTCTTCGCTGGTAGCGATGGGCACTAACTGCGGTACGCTGAGCGCAACGGCTATCTGGGCGGTGATGTTCTTTGCTCTCGACAGAGAAGAACTGCTGGCATGGGGATGGCGTATTCCGTTCCTGGCGAGTGTTGTGGTCATGATCTTTGCTATCTGGCTGCGAATGAACCTCAAAGAAAGCCCGGTGTTTGAAAAAGTTAACGAAGGCGAACACGCACCTGCACAGAGTAAGTCATCAGAAAGTTCGCTGGGGGCGATGTTTACGAGCAAATCGTTTTGGCTGGCGACCGGCTTACGTTTCGGCCAGGCTGGTAACTCGGGTCTGATTCAAACTTTCCTTGCCGGGTATCTGGTGCAGACGCTGATGTTCAATAAATCTATCCCTACGGATGCGTTGATGATCAGCTCCATCATTGGTTTTGTCACCATTCCGTTGCTGGGCTGGCTGTCGGACAAATTTGGTCGCCGTTTGCCTTACATTCTGTTGAATATCTCGGCGATCATTCTGGCGTACCCGATGCTGTCGATTGTCGTGGATAAGAGCTACAGTCCGGGCGTTATCATGACGGCGTTGATTGTTATCCATAACTTTGCCGTACTGGGGCTGTTCGCACTGGAAAATATCACCATGGCTGAAATCTTCGGTTCGCGTAACCGCTTTACCCGGATGGCGATATCCAAAGAGGCGGGTGGTCTGGTGGCCGTAGGCTTTGGCCCGGTTCTGGCGGGGATCTTCTGCAACATGACCGGTTCCTGGCTGCCGATTCTGGCGATGGTCATTGTCTATTCACTGATTGGCCTGGTGTCGGCGATTCTGATGCCGGAAGTCAAAGACCGCGATCTTAGCATTCTGGAAGATGCTGCCGAAGCGCAGGGGCGGAATCGGGCGGTTAGTTCTATTCATCAGGCGAATTAATGTGCCTGCCCGGTAGTCATAGTTGCCGCTCAGGCGGCGACAGGCAAAACGTCATGTCGTAAGAGACATGTACCGGGGTTAAGGGTTACCAGGGCCGCACCAGTGAGAGCTGGCGCGGCCCTGTGTCGTTTGGTGCGCGTAAAATCCAGGCGCTTTTTTTGTGATCACGGATCGGTTTCTTGTCTTTTATACTTGTATGGTAGTATGCGTAAAGATAAATTTCTTGCATCACAGTGAAGGTGTAAGGAACGAAAAATGAAGATTGTTGGGGCCGAGGTTTTTGTCACCTGTCCGGGGCGTAACTTCGTCACATTAAAAATCACCACCGATGAAGGCATTGTTGGACTCGGCGATGCCACCCTCAATGGTCGCGAACTCTCCGTGGCCTCATATCTGAAAGACCATCTTTGCCCACAGTTAATCGGGCGCGATGCACACCGCATTGAAGATATCTGGCAGTTTTTCTATAAAGGCGCGTACTGGCGCCGTGGCCCGGTCACGATGTCGGCGATATCCGCGATAGACATGGCGTTGTGGGACATCAAGGCTAAAGCCGCCAACATGCCGTTGTATCAGTTGTTGGGCGGCGCTTCCCGCGATGGGGTGATGGTCTACTGCCACACAACGGGTCACACCATTGATGATGTGCTGGAAGATTACGCGCGGCACAAAGAGATGGGCTTTAAAGCGATTCGCGTGCAGTGCGGCGTACCGGGAATGAAAACCACCTACGGCATGGCGAAAGGTAAAGGGCTTGCCTACGAACCGGCAACCAAAGGGGTGTGGCCGGAAGAGCAACTGTGGTCCACCGAGAAATACCTCGATTTTACCCCCAAACTGTTCGACGCCGTGCGCAGCAAATTCGGTTTCCACGAACACCTGCTGCATGACATGCATCACCGTCTGACGCCAATTGAGGCCGCGCGCTTTGGTAAAAGCATTGAAGCGTTCCGCATGTTCTGGATGGAAGACCCGACGCCTGCTGAAAACCAGGCGTGCTTCCGTCTGATTCGCCAGCATACCGTCACGCCGATTGCGGTGGGTGAGGTGTTTAACAGTATCTGGGACTGCAAGCAACTTATTGAAGAGCAGCTTATCGACTATATCCGTACCACGATTACCCATGCGGGTGGGATAACGGGTATGCGCCGTATCGCTGACTTCGCTTCACTCTACCAGGTCCGTACCGGTTCGCACGGTCCGTCCGATCTCTCGCCGATCTGCCATGCCGCGGCGCTGCATTTTGATCTATGGGTACCGAATTTCGGTGTCCAGGAGTACATGGGATATTCAGAGCAAATGCTCGAAGTTTTCCCACATAGCTGGCGCTTTGATAATGGCTATATGCATCCAGGCGACAAACCAGGCCTTGGCATCGAGTTTGATGAAAAACTGGCGGCAAAATACCCCTACGATCCAGCGTGTCTGCCGGTCGCCCGGCTGGAAGATGGCACGTTGTGGAACTGGTAGTTAACACGTTGATAAGGATGTTGCCCAAATAACAAACTTCTTACTCGGGAATACGATTATGGTAAGTTCAGTGGATATCAAAAACGCAACAGATAACACACCTGTTATCAAACGTGTCGCCACCGCGTCGGCCATCGGTACCGCGGCGGAATATTATGATTTCTTCGCTTACGGTACGGCCGCTGTTCTGTTTTTTGGTCACCTTTTTTTCCCCAGTACCGATCCTCTTATCAGTACCCTGGCCGCATTTGCCACCTATGCTGTGGGCTTTTTAGCCCGTCCGTTAGGCGGCATTGTCTTTGGTCATATCGGCGATAAAGTCGGGCGTAAAAAAGCACTGGTTATCACAATCTTAATCGTCGGGCTGGGAACGTTCTGCATCGGCTTATTACCAACCTATGAAAAAATCGGTATCTGGGCGCCGGTATTACTCATCCTGATCCGCGTCTTACAAGGTTTTGGCGTAGGAGGTGAGCAGGCGGGGGCGGTATTAATGACCGCAGAATACTCTGTGCCGACGCGCAGGGGCTTTTTTGCGAGCTGGGTACAAATTGGTGCACCGGCTGGCTTCCTGTTGCCAATGGCCCTCTTTGCCTTACTCAACGGCGTTCTCTCACCAGAGGCGATGATGGATTACGGCTGGCGTATTCCCTTTCTGCTGAGCGCACTGTTGGTCATCGTTGGCCTGTTTATTCGCTTACGTATTGATGAGTCGCCGGTGTTTGCCAAAATCCGCGAAACCAAAGCGGTTGAATCCCGCCCGGTTGTCGAGGTTATCCGTCATTATCCGGGGATTGTGGTGAAAGGGGTGTGCGCGAAATTAATCGAAGCCTGTACCTTCGCCATGTTTACCGTGATTGTGCTGGCCTACGGTAAAGCAAATAACTTAAGCGCCAATATCCTGATGGATGCCATGATCGTCGCCGTACTGTTGGAAATTATTGCCATCCCGGCGATGGGGGCATTAAGCGACAAAATTGGCCGTAAACCGGTTTACATCGCCGGGGCTCTATTGCAGGTGCTTGCCATTATTCCGTTCTTCCTCGCCATCAATCAGGACAGTTACTGGCTGACGCAGATTGCGATGGTCATGGTTATTACCTTTGGCCACAGCATGTGTTACGCACCCCAGGCATCGTTCTTCCCGGAATTATTCCCGACGCATATCCGCTGCAGCGGTATCGCCCTGATCTGGCAGGTCGGTTCTCTGATTGGTAGCGGTGTTCTGGGGCTGGTGGCGGTGAAAATCCTGCAGATGACCGGTGGGCATTATTACGGTATGGCGGCGTATGTCATCGTATTAGGTGTGATTTCGGTGATTGGCCTGGCGCTAATGCCTGAAACCGCGCCGCGCCGACGCCAGGGCGAATACCAACAGTGGGGACAACACTGATAATAAAACCAGACTTACGGCTCTTTTGTTGCCCCCTCTCTGGGAGGGGGAATGAATTCAGTAAAAACAAACTGCAAAACCTCATCCTTCTTGTATGGTAGTTGACTTGAATCAAAGATGTCATACCAATCAAATGAGATGGTTTACAGCATGATGATGTCACTCACCGCAATGAAGCGATTTTTAACTATCAAATGAGTAAAACCATGGAAAATCAGCTGTTAAAGGCGAATGCCGTTGTTCCGGTATACGACCGTCAACATCTTGTCCCGCGCATTGTGCATCTGGGATTCGGTGCGTTCCATCGCGCACATCAATCTGTCTATGCTGACATTCTGGCAACAGAGCATGGCAGCGACTGGGGCTACTGTGAGGTCAATCTGATTGGCGGCGAACAGCAAATTGCTGATCTGAAAGCGCAGGATAATCTCTATACCGTGGCGGAAATGTCTGCTGATGCGTGGACTGCGCGTGTTGTCGGTGTCGCCAAACGCGCACTGCATGCCGGGGTTGATGGTCTGGAAGCGGTTCTTGCGGCGATGTGCGAACCGCAGGTGGCGATTGTGTCACTGACGATTACGGAAAAAGGTTATTGCCACTCTCCGGCTACCGGGCAATTGATGCTCGATCACCCGTTTATTGCCGCCGATTTACAAAATCCGCAGCAGCCGAAATCTGCCGCCGGGGTGATTGTTGAAGCGCTGGCGCGTCGTAAAGCTAAAGGGCTGGCGGCCTTCACGGTGATGTCCTGCGACAACATGCCGGAAAACGGCCATGTCACACGTAATGTTATTTGCGCCTATGCCCGTGCGGTTAATGCAGAACTGGCCGACTGGATTGACGCGAACGTGACCTTCCCGTCAACAATGGTTGACCGTATTGTTCCCGCCGTGACGGCGGATACGCTGGATAAAATTGAACAACTGACCGGTGTGCGCGACCCGGCGGGCGTGGCCTGTGAACCGTTCCGTCAGTGGGTTATCGAAGATAACTTTGTGGCAGGTCGCCCGGAATGGGAAAAAGCCGGGGCTGAACTCGTCGCTGACGTGGTGCCATTTGAAGAGATGAAACTGCGCATGCTTAACGGCAGCCACTCTTTCCTCGCCTATCTGGGCTATCTGGCCGGTTACCAGCACATCAATGAGTGCATGGAAGACGACAACTATCGTCGCGCTGCCCATGCCCTGATGTTGCAGGAGCAGGCACCGACGCTGAAAGTGAAAGGGGTCGATCTGGCGCATTACGCGGACTTGCTGATTGCGCGTTACAGCAACCCGGCGCTGCGTCACCGTACCTGGCAGATTGCGATGGATGGCAGCCAGAAACTGCCTCAACGTATGCTGGATTCCGTGCGCTGGCACCGTGTCCATCAGCATGCCTTTGATCTGCTGGCGCTGGGGGTTGCAGGCTGGATGCGCTATGTGGGCGGTGTTGATGAGCAGGGCAATGCGATCGAAGTGAGCGATCCGCTGCTGGCTGTGATTCAGCAGGCTGTAGCAGGCAGTGCAGAAGGGGAAGCACGCGTTAACGCATTGCTGGGTATTGAGGCGATTTTTGGCACTGAGCTGCCGAAAGATGCGACTTTTGTTGAACAGGTAACGCGTGCCTATCAGGCATTGCTGGCGAACGGCGCGAAAGCCACGGTTGCACAGTACGCGGCGAAATTCTGATCTAAATGCCGCCCTCAGGCGGCATCACACCATTAGTGCAGGCCAAGGCGAATCAGTTCAACAGGTTCAAACTGGCCTTCACAACCTTCCACTTCTACCGTTTTGCTACGACGCAACTGAGCTGGCGTCATTCCATTGGCATGGATAGCGATAATTTTCCCGGTACGACCTGTGCCATTAATCATGACGCGGCTGCCGGTGGTGATTGCATTACGGTTACGATCATAAGTCATCATGGTGGTTTCTCCTTTTATCATCCGCAAAACATGCCGGGGCATAAGGCGTCCCCGTCACGGACGCCTTATGAAAACGCTTTTGCTAAGATGATTTTTTGTTTTTGATCAACGTCACACTTTTTAGCGCGCAAAAACAGCACAACGTTTCAAAAACAAAACAGGAGGAGGGGAGTTACTCTTCGCTAAACCAGTCGCGATTTTCCTGGCTGATGAGTTTCACAGAACCGCTGATTTCCTGCAGATGGTGGGTCATCGCTTGATCCACCGCATCGGCGTCTCTTTTTTCCAGCGCATCAAAAATATCCTGATGCTGGCGCAGCAGCATTTCCGGAGGTGATACATGGTCAAGACTCATATAGCGCACACGGTCCATGGTCGCTTTGAGGTTTTCAATGGTATCCCAGGCAAGTTGACAGTCGGCAATTTGCGCGAGTTTCTGGTGAAACTCATCATCCAACTGGAAAAAATCATTCAACTGCTTGCGCTCAATGGCAGTGCGTTGCTGATTGAGATTCTGCTCAAGCTGATAACAATAGCTGTCCGTCATCATCCCGGCGGCACGACGGGCGACCGCACACTCAATGGCCTGACGCACGAAGCAGCCGTTACGGACCTGAGCCAGGGAGATTTTATTCACATAGCTGCCGCGCTGGGGGCGGATTTGAATCAGACCGTTTTCCGCCAGCTTGATAAAGGCTTCACGCACGGGTTGACGTGAAACGTCAAAACGGATCGACACTTCTTTTTCAGAAAGCGGGGTTCCCGGCGGAATCAGGCAATGAACAATATCCCGACGGAGAATACGGTAAATTTGCTGGTTGACGGGTTGCGTCGGGTTGAGCTGGGTTTCAACGATCATTCGCACTTACTTTTTAAGAGGTTAACCCAGCTACCATACCATTAAATAGACGCCGTTCCCATACCCGGCCCGCAGGCCGGGGCGGGAAAATTAGCCTGCGCGATGTACGCTCAGACCCGCATAGGTCTGGCTTACTGGCATCATCTCCAGGGTATTGATATTGACGTGTTTTGGCAGCGTCGCCACCCACCAGACCGCCTCGGTCACATCTTCCGGTGTCAGGGCGTTGGTATTTTCATAGGTTTTTTCGGCTTTCGCGTCATCGCCTTTAAAACGCACATTCGAGAACTCCGTACCGCCCACCAGGCCCGGCTCGATATTGGTTACGCGAACGGCGGTGCCGTTAAGGTCGGTGCGCAGGTTCAGACTGAACTGACGCACAAACGCTTTGGTGGCGCCATAGACGTTACCACAGGCATACGGCCAGTTCCCCGCGGTCGAACCGATGTTGATGATATGACCGCGATTGCGTTCCACCATGCCCGGCAGCACCGCCCGGGTCATATAGACCAGGCCTTTGTTGTTGGTGTCGATCATGGTTTCCCAGTCATCCACATTGGCTTTGTGCGCAGGTTCGAGTCCCAGGGCTAACCCGGCGTTATTCACCAGCACGTCAATCTCTTTCCATTCAGCAGGCAAATTTGCCAGCATCTCTTCAATGGCTGCGCGGTTACGCACATCAACTTGCGCCGTAAACAGATTGTCGCCCAGTTCGTCTTTCAGCTCTTGCAGGCGCTCCTGACGGCGGCCTGTTGCAATGACTTTGTGTCCATTTTCAATAAAACGACGTGTGATACTCTCACCAAAACCCGCTGTTGCCCCGGTAACCAAAATTATCATCTTGCTGTTCCTCAACGCTTTTTGTGGTGTATTACCATAGCACGCACCGCTCGGTGGCGGTAACCTAAGTTAAGCCTGGCAAAAAATCTTCACTTTGTGCTACTGATAGATCATCACAGCCAATACCATGGATGTCTGGTCTGGGGTAACTAACCGCATTCAGGAGTAAATTATGTCGGTAACGAATCCTTTCTTCGATGTCAGCACGCTGCCGTATCAGGCACCGCGCTTCGATCTTATCCATCAGGATCACTATCGCCCCGCATTCGACCGTGGGGTTGAGGAAAAACGCGCCGAGGTGTCCGCCATTGCGCAGAACCCGGCTCCCGCCACGTTTGATAATACCCTGTTGCCGCTGGAGTGCAGCGGTGAGTTGTTGACGCGAGTAACCAGTGTCTTTTTCGCGATGACCTCCGCGCATACCAATGATTTTTTACAGCAACTCGACGAAGCGTTCTCCGCTGAACTTGCGCAACTGGCGAATGATATTTATCTCAATGACGCCCTGTTTGCGCGCGTTGAATCCGTCTGGCGCAATCGGGAATCAGCCGGTCTGGATGATGAGTCTTTACGGCTGGTCGAGGTGATGTATCAGCGCTTTATACTGGCTGGCGCGACGCTTTCCGCTGACGATAAAGCGGTACTGAGAGCATTAAATACCGAGGCGGCTACGCTCACCAGCCAGTTTAATCAGCGCCTGCTGGCGGCAGACAAAGCCGGTGGTCTGGTGGTGGATTATCTCCATCAACTCGACGGACTGAGCGATGACGCTATCGCCGCCGCAGCCGATGCGGCGCGAGAAAAAGGGCTGACCGATCGCTGGTTGCTTTCACTATTAAACACCACACAGCAACCGGCGCTGGCCGCGCTGCGGGACCGTCAGACGCGCGAAAATCTGTTTACTGCCAGTTGGTCACGTACTTCGCGCGGGGATGCCAATGACACGCGCGCTATCGTATTGCGTCTGGCGCAATTACGGGCGCAACAGGCGTCATTGCTCGGCTTCCCGGATTACGCCAGTTGGAAAATGGCCGACCAGATGGCAGGCAACCCACAGGCCGCGTT
Source organism: Phytobacter sp. SCO41 (assembly GCF_003073275.1). NCBI lineage: Bacteria > Pseudomonadati > Pseudomonadota > Gammaproteobacteria > Enterobacterales > Enterobacteriaceae > Phytobacter > Phytobacter sp. SCO41. The sequence goes on from NZ_CP027225.1 coordinate 2,558,993, forward strand.
TGATTTTATGCGCGGTATTGCCCCGGCGGCACGTGCCCGCGCTGAACGTGAACTGGCAGATATTCAGCAGGTCATTGATGAACAGCAGGGGGGCTTCACCGCCCAGGCCTGGGACTGGCCGTGGTATGCCGAACAGGTCCGACGCGCGAAATACGACCTCGACGAATCACAGGTCATCCCTTATTTTGCGCTCAACACGGTGCTGAGCGAAGGGGTGTTCTATGCAGCGAGCCAACTCTTTGGCATTCGTTTCGCAGAACGTACCGATATTCCTGTTTACCACCCGGATGTGCGAGTCTGGGAAATATTCGACCAGAATGATGAAGGGCTGGCGCTGTTTTATGGCGATTTCTTTGCCCGCGATTCAAAGAGCGGCGGCGCATGGATGGGGAATTTCATTGAGCAATCGACGCTGCTTTCCACCAAACCGGTTATTTACAATGTCTGCAACTACCAGAAACCGGCCGCCGGGCAGACGGCGCTCTTATCGTGGGATGATGTCATCACCCTGTTTCACGAGTTTGGCCATACGCTGCATGGTTTGTTCGCCCGCCAGCGCTATGCCAGCCTGTCGGGGACCAATACGCCGCGTGATTTCGTTGAGTTCCCGTCACAGATTAACGAGCACTGGGCCAGCCATCCTGAGGTGTTCACACGTTATGCGCGCCATTATCAAACCGATGAGCCAATGCCGGAAGCGCTACGCAATAAAATGTTGCGCAGTACCCAGTTCAATAAAGGCTATGACATGACGGAGTTGCTGAGTGCGGCTTTGTTGGACATGAACTGGCACAGTCTGGATGGCGTGACTCAGGTCAGCGATGTCGATGCCTTTGAAGCGCAGGCGATTCGCCGCGAAGGGCTTGATATCGCAGCGGTACCGCCCCGTTATCGCAGCAGCTACTTCGCCCATATCTTCGGTGGCGGTTACGCAGCGGGTTATTATGCCTATCTGTGGACGCAAATGCTGGCGGACGACGGCTTCCAGTGGTTTGTGGAGCAGGGCGGTTTATCCCGAGAAAACGGGCAAAGATTCCGCGAAGCGATTTTGTCGCGTGGCAATAGTACTGATTTAGCTGAACTTTATCGCCAGTGGCGCGGTCATGATCCGCAGATTGAACCGATGCTGAAAAACCGAGGCCTGAGCGAGTAGGGCCAGAAATAGCATAAAAAACCGGGCTGATGCCCGGTTTTTTATGCGTGATAATTAAATGCTACGCAAATGTTAAGTTAACGTGCTAACCGAAGCGGTGCAATGTGATTCAAGCGACATAGTTGATAATGAAATAATTTATCGGTGCAATAATTCATTAAGTATGTCTACCTTTAATCGATGGTCTCATGACGTTAGACTATTTTTTAATGTCGCCTGATCTCCATAGTATGTTTTGTTTTTTCGGCTGTAAGGGAGGGATAAAATAAATCCGGAAAGCACGACGCTTTGATGAGTGTTATGTGCTCTCAGATTATTCCTGAAATTAAGATGCCAGCCAGGGTGATGTAATAATTACATTCCACTCAGGTATCTGTTGATTAATGTGAATGAAAAATGAGGAAAGTCCTTTTATTTATCAAAGATAAACCTGCTGAATTAATCGATGTCAGACCGTATGAACGTAAGATTAATTGTATCTATCCCGGCGCGGTTGTAAAAAGCCTGGCGATAGAGATTAGCTTTGTGACGTTTAGCAATGGTAAATGTGGCGCCATCTCTTTTGTGGCCGACCGTTATGTTTCTCAGACGCAACTATTAGAGGCCTATAATAAGCTGGTACTCAACGGCGAGTAATTATGTTCCGTGGGCCTGTATGACGACAGCAGGCCGCATAATTTGCCAAAAGGGTGTGCCAGAGTGCCGCAGAATCTGCCTAAGCGCCTCGTACATGTGGCGACATTTTGCGCCATGAGGAAAAAAGATTCAGTGTCCCACCCCAGAATAACCCATCAACAAGTCCGGTAATAACGCCGAACAGGGCGCTGAATTGTACGGCATAGGGTGCTTCCGGATGCAACGACAACCAAACCAGCAAACAATATTTCGAGCCAAAGCCCATGATAATAAAAATCAGTGTCAGAGGCGTGCCCGCGCGAATAATTCTGTCGCTATGCGGTTTGTTTTTTAAACGAGGCTGGTTTTTCCATAACCGCCACCCGGCCACAATACCCAACGCAAGTCCGCTAAACATGCCCACTAATGAGGCAACATTAAAATTAAACTCTTCCTTTAAACCCCATACTCCCCAAATCAGAAAGAGTAGCGGTAAAATAAACAACTGACTGATATTCATTTCTCTCTCTGAGAGAGCGGCATAACCCCGCATTATAAGAAAAGCAAAAAGTGTCCATACCCACAGCGGGGTATGACTGAGGATGGTGAAAATAGTCATGGTATTCTCCTGGCTAAATGTTTACCCGGCAGAAGTATGTCTGGGGCCAGATAAGAGCAACACGACACCCACACGACAGCGGGCTGACAGCAACACGACAGGGCGTTATTCCGCCCGAAAGAACCTGTTGCAAGGGAAGTGATACGTCCTGTAACGACATCGTTTTTGTTTAGTCGGCATAAGGTGCGTTAAACTCTCCTCCCTTGTTGGTAGATGACATTGCAAAAAATGATTGTTCCTGGTTCATCAGATGTGCAAGTTCCAGAAACGGAACTGGCACGCAAAAGCATGTTCAAAGCGTTGCTGTACCGTGACCGGACGCCCGTCGCCGTATTAATTTGTGCTGCTATTGTTGGCACGCTCGTAGGGTTTGCTGGCGTCGCATTCTTTCGCGCCGTCAATGCCGTGCAGCACTGGCGAATAAGTTTTCTGCAGCAGGCTGACTTAAGCGGGTGGGCGCTATGGATTATGGCTTTTATTATCTCCGGGCTGCTGGCGGTGATGGGCTATTTTCTCGTCAGGCGTTTTGCGCCTGAAGCATCGGGCTCCGGTATTCCTGAAATCGAAGGCGCGCTGGAAGAGTTACGCCCTGTACGCTGGTGGCGTGTCATACCGGTGAAGTTTTTTGGCGGTATGGGAACGCTCGGCGCAGGCATGGTGCTCGGGAGAGAAGGGCCAACCGTTCAGCTCGGTGGTAATATTGGCCGAATGGTCTCTGACCTGTTGCGGATAAAACATGGTGAGGCGCGCCATTCATTGCTGGCAACGGGGGCGGCTGCCGGTCTGGCGGCAGCGTTTAACGCACCGCTGGCGGGTATTCTCTTTATTCTCGAAGAGATGAGGCCGCAATTTCGCTATAACCTTATCTCCATCAAAGCCGTTTTTATTGGCGTGATCATGGCAAGCATCGTATTTCGCACATTTAATGGCGAAAGCCCGGTCATCGCCGTAGGGCAGTTATCCAATGCGCCAGTCAATACGCTGTGGCTCTATCTCGTGTTGGGGATGTTATTTGGCCTCGTCGGCGTATTATTTAATCGCCTCGTCTTTCTTTTTCAGGATGGTTTTCAGCATATCTATGGCGGGCGAACATGGCGAACCCTGGTGGTAGGGGGATGTATAGGCGGCGGATGTGGCATCCTTGCGCTGCTTTATGCGCCAGGGGCCGGAGGCGGCTTTGAATTGATCCCCGATGCGGCCAGCGGCGGCTTTACGTTTTATGCATTAATCGTGATGTTTCTGGTCCGTCTGCTTACAACGCTGCTCTGTTTTTGCTCCGGGGCGCCTGGCGGAATTTTCGCGCCAATGTTGGCGTTAGGTACCGTGCTCGGCACCGCCTATGGTGTGGGTGTCGCGGAGTTGTTCCCGGCCTATGGGCTTCAAGCCGGTACGTTTGCCATTGCCGGGATGGGGGCGTTATTTGCTGCGTCCGTTCGTGCTCCGCTAACGGGGATCGTCCTGGTACTGGAAATGACAGATAATTATCAGCTTATACTGCCGATGATTATTACCTGCCTCGGTGCGACGTTACTCGCACAATTTCTTGGTGGGAAACCGTTATATTCTTCGATTCTGGCGCGTACTTTGGCAAAACAGACGGCGCCAGAAGGCTCGGTGCCCTCATAATCTGCTCTCCGCACTGGTTCGATGGCCATTCGCTGGTGCCGTCGAACCTGGTTGCTGTTTGTCTCTGACATCAAAACGGGCAGTACACTGTGATTTTCTGAATCTGGATCTTCTTCCCGATAAGTAATTCTTGTTAATCAGTGTCGTACTGTGCTGATAATAGCAATGCAACGTTATTGCCAGGCTATATATTAAAAGTAATTTAATAGAAGTAATCCGTACTAAAACCCGTTCAAGAGAGGGAGTGCGCGATGGACTATTTTTTCTTGATTATAAACAGCGTAATGGCCGGTGCGCCTGGGTACTTCCCAGATGCTATCAGGGTGATATCTGAACGGTCAGGCGAAAAATTAATAACGCTTTCCGCTATCCTCCTCCAGCCTGTTGCCGCGCAAAAACTGACGGATGTACACCGACAGCAAATAAATAATATTCGCGGAAATATCATATTACTTGCGGAGCAAGACGACCTGGAAACATTCAAAATGAAAGTTAAGGCGTTTTCCAGACAAAATGGTTTAGTCAGTTAAATATTCAACAGGAATGATGATATATTCAATTGTCCATTCATAAGAATCAGGATTTTCCATGAATGGCAAAAAATTAATTAATCAGGCAGCAAAAGAGGAAATGCATAAATCATCGTTAAAAGCGTCGCCGCAGGACCTGAAAGCGACGCTTTTATTACCCGTACTCAGACGTTTATTTGACGCTTTCATCCATGGTCACATTCATTGTGATGCCGCCTTTGTTATTTGGATCGTCAGTATAGGTTATCAGCACATCTTTGCTGGCGACACATAATCCCTCCTCGTTTGGTGTAGAAGAGACGTATCCCCCGTTATTAAACTCGACGGTGGTTGTCGTTACGCCGCCGTTTTCGGTCTCAGTAATGAAGAGGGAACCGCCATGCGTGACATTGACGGTTGTGATCACACCAATGACCTTATGTTCACCGGACTCAGGATCAAAAGAAATTTTCGGCATTTTTCTCTCCTCGCGCAGACAGGCTATCTGCATTCACTTTTTATCCCATATTTATATTAACGGCCTGGTGGGAAAGAAGTTGAGTTTTTTCGCTATCTATTTTCGATGTGGTAGTCAAGAATATGTTTACTTTGCATTAATTCGTTATGGCGCACATACGCGGCGGGCCAGGCTGGTGAAACGTACCTTTTGCGGCTAAACTTAAACGGTTCGGTATGGCAAGCCGACAAACAATCGTTCTGACGTGATGAATCCCCCTCAGCGGTGGGGCTGGTCTTCATACCATGCAAGTCGTGAATAGCGAATGCGTTTCTGACTGACCGTCAGGAACACCGGGAGGCACCCGGCATCACGGTTTCCACATCCTGAATGACTCAATTCTCCTGTTGGGTCTTTATCTTTTGCCGCGTATTTTGAGTGACCTTGCATAGCACTCATTCCGGCGAGTAACTCGCAGAGTGTACCCATGAAAGAGGGTTATTACTGGATCCAGCACCAGGGTATTGTGCAGGTGGCTTACTATACCCATGATAAAGTTGAGAATATGGATACAGGAAAAATAATGACCGGTGTCTGGCGCCTTACGGAAGGGTTTGAGATCTGTCATGACGTTGAAATAGAGATCGTTGGTGGACCGCTTGCGTCCCCAATGAAAGGGTAAATTTATTTGACCATGGCCTGCCTGGATAAGCGGGCCTGTCAATTTGGGCTGTGTCTACGTTTGGCAGAAATGTATTATCACCAGGAAGACGTAAATACGAATCTAAGAAATGTGAACGCTACTATTTCACTCCTCATTTAAGCGGATATACTTCTGATAAGTCGCGTATAAAAGGAGTAAGCCAATGATTTACTCATCCATAAAAACGCACTATCTGTCAGCCGAATCCGGCGATCGCCTTGTTCGTTATGATGTTATTACGACAGATGCTGATACGTATTTAGTGAAGGTCATCGACGAGCAAAAAAGCACGCTGTCTGATCCTAAACCGCTAATCCTCATCGACCAGTTTCGCGTAACCCGTAGTGATTATTTTGAACACTACGGTATTCACGTGGTGCAACAGGCGATAACGTTCAATTTACCCCCCTCATTTGAAGATTATCTTCTGCTTTACTGCCAGCGACACCGAAACAAGTACGAATAGCACCAGGCCGATAAAAGGCGGTTGCTTCGTTAAAAGGAGCCACTGCCGTTATACTTACCTGTAGTCTTTTGACGCAAAGCTGGCTTGTTTAACCCAAAGGAGGGTGATGATGAGACCGAAAATCACGCCGGAAGAGATCGCATTACTGGTAGAGGATTTAGATATGCTGGGTGAACAAAACCTTGTGGGTATTGAAGCCTATGAAGCGCTCTATCTGCTGGAGATGCGCCGCCAGACAGCAAAACTTAATGATATCAAGCGGGCACTGGAAGCCGAAGAGGAGTGAATTTCCGGACTCACGGACGCCCCCGGTTGTTGGTGGGGAGGCCGCACTGTTTATCAACATCATCTGGCCTCCCTGACGCCAGATGATGTTTTTACTTTTTACTCACCGGACAGATCAACTCACGGATAATCGCTATCTTCTGCTGCGGTGACAGCCAGAGGCATTGTGGCATCCATGCAGGTTTTTGTTGTTCGGTGAACGCGTTAAGCAGTTGATTGAGCCAGCTATCGATATTCATACGTACCTCCTTAATGGTTAACGTGAGTGTACGCAACAATTACGGAACAAAAACTGAGCTTATTAAATTTACTGTTCCGCATTTCATTCCCTGAATGTGCCGACCGATATTGTCCAGCCCACAGGCGCAATAAGCTGACACAAAGATATGGTAAATTACAGCCTCCACTAACAACGGAGTGTTGTAATGAAAGCGATTGGTATCTTTTGTGGTTCATCTTCCGGGGAAAATCCGCTGTATATCGAAACGGCGCGCTATGTGGGCAAAACCCTCGCGGCGGCCGACATTTCTCTTGTCTACGGTGGCGGTAAGGTTGGTCTGATGGGCGCCGTTGCCGATGCCTGCCTGGCGCACGGCGGCCACGTGGTGGGGGTTATGCCGCGAGGTCTGTTTGAAAAGGAGATCGCGCACCAGGGGCTGAGTGAACTCCACGTCGTGGAAAATATGCACGAGCGAAAAACCAAAATGGCGGCGCTATCGGATGGCTTTATCGCACTGCCTGGTGGTGCGGGTACGCTGGAAGAGATTTTCGAGCAGTGGACCTGGGCACAACTCGGTATTCACCACAAACCCTGCGCATTCCTGAATATCAACGGTTATTACGATCCGCTACAGGCGATGGTGGAGAAAATGGTTACCGAGGGATTCATGCATGCCCGTTACGCCGATATGCTGCCGTTTTCCACGGATGTCGAAAGTGTCGTGGCGTATTTTCGCAACTATCAGGCGCCTGCGAGTAAGTGGGTGAAAAATTAATCGTATTTAAGGGCGCTGCGCCGGGCGCCCCCGGCCAGTGCGCGCAGGAAAGCGTATCATGCCACACACCATACATCCCGTTGCCGCCGTACTGGGGGTGATCGTCCATGAATCTCGTGTACTGCTTGTACGTCGCTCTAACCCACCTGACGCAGGTTTTTGGGGTTTTCCGGGTGGAAAAATCGAGGCAGGCGAAACCATAGAACAGGCCGCGTTGCGTGAAGTAAACGAAGAGACCGGGCTGAGGGTTATTTACCAGTCGACGGATGTGCCCCTGGAAGCATTCGATTACAACGCCGCCGGCGAGCTTCTTTACCATTATCTGCTGATCCCGGTCGTTTGTGCCTGGCAGGGGGGAGAACCGACTGCCGCGTCGGATGTCTTTGAAGCGCGCTGGTTTGACGCTGCGGCGTTACTGAGCGGTGATTTTTCTTTCAGTAAAGATGTCGTGGAACTGGCGATAAAACAGATAAACCCTGCTCACGCGTGAATGGGGATGTTGTCGCAGTGACGATTATCACCGCTGGCGGGCTGCAACGTTCAGGGCTGCGGCCCGTCAATCCGGTGCCCCTTCATGTAAGGGCGTTATGTTTTGCTTGCGTCTTTCTTCTTTTTGAAAAGAGACGTTGCCGCCGCCGTCATAACGCCTATCAGCGGCATAGCAATAGCGCCTGCCAGGAAGTTATGCTGATCGATTTCCTTTTCCCGGCGAATATCAGCAAAACGGGCAAGCGCCTGTTTTTCATTCGCGGCGATGACCTCTTCAAACTGCTTTTCATAACCCTGCTCAGTCAACTGAAATGCGCGTTGTTCATCTGATTTTTTCAGAGCAACGGTATGCTTACCCTTTTTAAAAAAACAGTACTCTGGCATGGGTGCTCCTTAAGGAGAGAGGTGATTAAGCACAACCAGAATAACAATTTTAAATACGCCTGGCACCTGCGGGTGAATAATTTTTAAATCTATTTAACTCATCGTGTGCCGACAAATTCGCGCGCAGAATTTAAAAACGCTTAAGAAAGAGCGTAAAAGGACGCTGAATTTTTCCTCCGGAATATATCTTATTTTCCACGCGCACCGAATGTTATTGTGACGGGACGCGAGAAACGTCATTCCGACCGCCACAAGAGACAACCGGCGCGGTGCTATCCACGCCGTAAGGGGAATGATTTGGATAACTGCCACAACCAGCGTGGCCTAAGGTGCGATGGAGATACTTGCCGACAAGCCTGCCACTAACTCGACCCCTTGCGGCAAGTTATCGATGTGAATACGCACCGGGATGCGCTGGGCAAGACGTACCCAGTTAAAAGTCGGCTCAACCTGTGGCAGGCCAAGACCGCCCGTGTCGTCATTATTATCACCAATCCCATGCCCGATACTTTCAACGTGGCCGGTCAGGACGGGCTCGAACCCCATCAGCGCAATGTGCGCGGTATTTCCCACGCGAATGTGGCGCAGTTTGGTTTCCTCAAAATAGCCCACCACCCAGAAACTTTGCGCGTCGACGATGGCGACCTTTGTTTCCCCGGCAGTTGCATAGTCGCCGGGGCGAAGCCGCAGATGCGTGACATAACCGGCAACCGGCGCCCGAACGGTGGCATGGGATAAATTGAGTTCTGCTAGTTCCAGCGCAGCCAGCGCACCATGGTAATTGGCCGTTGCGATATTCGCCGCGCTGCTTGTTTGCTGCAAATCTTCACCGGAAATCATGCCTTTTATCTGCACACGTCGTCTGGCGGCATCCTGGCGCATCAGCATTTCATGACGTTTAGCATCGACATCAGCCTGCGCGCTGAGCAACGCCAGCGTTAACCAGTGCGGATCGATGGAATAGAGAACATCGCCACGATTCACCCACTGATTGTCTCTGACAGCCACGCTGATAACCGGCCCTGAGACATCCGGCGCAATTTGCACTACATCCGCACGAACCCGGCCATCGCGGGTCCAGGGCGTCTGCGCATAATGCTTCCACATCATGAAAGCCAGAATAGCTGACACGGCGGCTGCGCTTAGCGTCAGCGCATAGCGGGTCAATAAAGAGAGAAACGATTTCATGCAAATAACCCCAGCGCGTTAGCGTCCTGCAGGAACAGGAAAAAAGTGACGATATACAGTGAGAAACTAATCAGCGGGCGGCAAGGCAAACGGCAATAAAACCTGCTGAAAGAGAACAGCGGCACGAGTAACAGCGTGCAGGCCAGGCTAATAAGCGCAATGACCAGCAGACCGGGGAGAAATACCCCCCCAATATTGATGTCATTCAGCATTTTCTTGCTCCTTCTTGCTACTTCGCAGTGCGCAGTACAGGTCAACAAGCCTGTCGACAACCTGGCGCGATTGTTCATCTGGCGCAGGCAGAGAGAGGCAAATCATTGACGCAATGCGCTCGCGTACGGCGGGTATGTCTTTCGTGTGAATAAGCTGGTAAAGCAGGTCATTGATCTCCCTGGCTGTTTTTCTTTCCGCCAGCGAATAACAGTGGCGTAAATGCATGACAGAGAGGCCAATACGCAGATAGTGCAACATGTGCTCAAGCACCTGTTCTGAGGCGTGCTCACTGCGTTGCAAACGCGGCAGTAAAAGGGCAGTTCTGTCCATCATCAGATTGGTCCAGTGCGTCTCCTCGGGTTTAAAAACACCTTTCACGCTGCGCCGGATATCGCGTCGACAGAGTTTCAGCAGACGGTTAATGGCCGCGTCTGCCTGCACCGTTTGCAACAAACTCATGCTGACCACGGCAAAGCCGATGGCGGCAAACAAGGCAATAGAGGTATTGATGGCTACAGCGAAGTCCCCGCTGTAATGCGCGCCTAATTCGCAAAGGATAGGCAGGGTGAGGGTGATCCCCATGGCCATAAATGTGGTGGGCGGGCGCGCCTGGAGCGATCCGGCCAGCAAATAGGCGGGGGCAAGTGCCGCAACCAATACCGCGAAGTCGGTCACTTGCGGAAGAAGGACAAAGCTATAGAACAGGCTTATCAGTACCCCCCAGACGGAACCCATAATATATTTCACAAGGTGGGGGGCTGGCGTGTCGAAACTGGCAAACAGCGTACAGCAGACCCCAAGAACAGAGACCGCCGTGGCGCCATCAGGCCAGGCTGAGTAAATCCAAATCAGGCAGCCGCTTAAGATTATCGAGAAAGCCCCCAGCGCTGTGCGTGCAGCGCTAAGGTGATCCCGGTGGAATACGTAGCCTTTTGCAGCCTTGACCTCCATCAGCGCAGGGGTGTTTTTCGCGTGGCGAACCGCATCAGAAAGGCGTTCGCATTGCTGTAAAAGCACGATGGCCTCTGTCAGGTGGCGCGTAAAACTGGCCCGTATCGCATCTGTCATTGTTGGTGTCTGCGAAGCGTAAAACGCCGTTAACTGTTCACTGCGTTTTTTTAGCGCCTCTGCGCTGATTATCTGCTCGCTTTCTCCCTCATGAGTAAGCCAGGCCTGGACATCCTTTAGCAACAACCGCAGCTCGACGGGTATCTGTTCTGGCGTCGGTAAGCGATCGCGTAATTCACAATTCACAATTAACAGACGAGCCAGCCTGTCATGGATGGCTTTTCGTGCCTGGCGGACCGGCGCAGAAAGGGCAAAGTCATAAGGGATATGGTGGCTGATACCCTGCAAAAACTGCAGTGCCAGCGCCAGATGAAGGCTATCGGAATGCTCATCGGGTTTGCCTGCTAAGGTGTCGGCAATTTTCAGCCGGGCCGAGTGTAATGTCTGCGCTAATTTGTTGTTGAACACCCCTGAAATACGCGCGGGCAATACGTATCTGTGAATAAGTGCGGCGCAGAAGATACCAATCATGATCTCCTGCACGCGGAGAATGGCGATATGAAAAATAGTGCCGGGATCAAACACCGCAGGAAAACCAATCAGGCTCGCGGTGTAACCGGCTAATACAAAAGCATACGCACGTGAAGTGCGTACAAGGAGGGATAAATAGAGACAGAAGGTTATCCAGCCTGTGAGCATCACGCTGCAAAGCACCGGCATGTTCACGAAAGTGGGCACGATCAAAACGGTCGCTCCGGCGCCGATGACCGTACCTGCCAGGCGATAAAGGCTTCTGCTCAGTGATGCGCTCACCGAGGTTTGCGAAACAATGTAGACGGTAATGATGGCCCATGACGGGCGCTCAAGACCTATCGACAACGCAATAAAATAGGCGAGCATCGCGGCGGTAAAAGTCTTTGCAGAATAGAGCAACGCGTTAGCGTCGTTCAGCAGTGCGGGAGAAGCCACACGGCGTAATAGCTTGCTGGTAGCGCGTAAAAAATGACTGTGAAAGAGAGCGAATGTGTTCATGCCGGGGATTATTACCGGCTTGCGTATGCTATTAAATACTCTATTCTGTCAAAAAATACCTAAATGTTGCCAATCACATGAAGCCCCAATTCGTTACAACATTATTTGACCCTGATGCCACCTCGTGCCCGGCAGTGGCGCGGCATCTTGATTTTATTGATTACGAGGCCGAAGTGCCGGTACATACACATCGCAAAGGGCAATTGATCATTGCGCTGTATGGCGCGGTAATCTGTCGCGCCGAAAATGACATATGGATAGTGCCGCCAAATTGCGCAGTCTGGATACCGGGCGGTGTTCCTCACAGCGCTAAAGCGACCTGGAACGCCCATCTCAATTATCTGTTTATTGAACCCGGCGCCACTGCGCTTCCGGAAAAATGTTGCACGCTGGCGATTTCATCCCTGATTAAAGAGTTGGTGGACCGCTTAACGCGTGAGGGCATCGATTACCCGCCCGATAGCCATGTCGCAAGACTGACCAGAGTGACGCTTGACGAGTTAGCCACCATGCCGCAACAGAAATTGAGTCTGCCCGTTTCGGCCCATCCCAAAATACGCGCCATGGCAGATGCGTTGGTCAGTAACCCGGAGGATCGCTGTACCTTTAAAGCGTGGGCTAAACGGCTGGCGCTCAGCGAGCGCTCGCTGGCACGCTTGATGCTACGCGAGACAGGGCTAACCTTCGGACGATGGCGTCAGCAGCTCCATCTGATCCTTGCGCTCCAGGCGCTGGCAAGTGGCGTCTCGGTACAAAATGTGGCGGCAAACCTGGGGTATGAATCGGTGAATGCCTTCATCACCATGTTCAAAAAAACGATGGGCAGCACCCCTGCGCACTATTTTGCCGAACGAAAAACAGACGTACGTTAATTAGCCGGGTTTTGGATGAAAGGGTAACAAAAGTGATCCAGACGGCGGCCTGAAAAGAAAGTTCACGTGCGTCTTTGAAGAGAAATGCCATGCATGTATAACTAATTAAGACAGGCATTCATAAGTGGCCTGGTGGCAGCTTTTATGACTCCCCAACTGTTGAATCCAGACGAGCATCTTTTTGAGCATGTACTGTTTAAAATAAACACTATCGCTTTTCTCAGCCGGAGAATATGCCGTGAATGTCAAACTAAAATATGCAAGTAGTGAATTACGCGATCCTGTCCAGGCTGTAGCTGAATTTGCCAATAAGATTGGTCATGAGGATATTGAAACCATCTTATTTTTTTGCTCTCCGGATTATGATCTTGAAATATTAGGCAGCGAATTAAAAAAAACCTTTTCATGCACGCTTATAGGATGCACCTCCTCCGGGCAAATTGGTCTGGATGGTTTTCAGCACTCCGGGATGCTCGGCCTGGGCTTAGGGAGCGAATTTCGGGCCTCCGCTTTTATGATCCATCCTTTAGTTGAATACTCTGCCGTTATTGCAGACATGGCTGAAAAAATCCGTCTCGACAGCGAGGCAAGGCCGAATATTAATCGCTTCGGTCTGTTGCTTGTCGATGGGCTTTCGATGGCAGAAGAGCGACTTGTGGCTAATCTTTATCAGCAGATAGGGAATGTGCCTATCATCGGGGGATCGGCGGGGGATGACCTGCGCTTTGAACAAAGCTTCATTTACGACGGTAATGGTAAATTTGTATCAGACGCAGCGGTTTTTGCGGTCATTGAGACCCACTCTCCTCTTGCGACGTTTAAAATTCAACACTTTGTTCCCAGCGACGTGGAACTGGTGATTACCGAAGCCGATCCGGAGAAACGGATCATTTTTGAAATTAACGGCGAACCTGCTGCACAAGTCTACGCCGAATCTCTCGGCCTGAGCGTGGACGAGTTAACGCCCACGATATTTTCTCGCAATCCGCTGGTGCTCTCGCTTGGCGATGAACCTTATGTACGCTCCATTCAGAAATGGAACGCCGATTTTTCGTTAACCTGCTATTGCGCGATTGAAGAGGGGTTGATTATTTCGATTGGCAGAGCAGAAGACCCCATCGAGACCTTCAGGCAATCGTTTGAAAAAGTTCATGAAATAATTCCTGACCCGCGTGTCATCATCGGTTGCGATTGTATTCTTCGCCGCCTCCAGTTTGAAGAAGAAGGGCTTGAAGAACCGATTAGCGACATTATGCGCCAGAATAATGTGATCGGTTTTTCTACCTACGGCGAGCAGTACAACGGGCTGCACGTAAACCAGACATTCACAGGCGTCGCTATCGGAGGATAAATTATGTCTTCTTTTACCCACGAACCCAATGCGGGCCTGTCACTTGCCGATTATGAGCGCAAACTTCTTGCCCGCGATAAAACAATCGATGTCCTGAAACGTCGTATTGCACAAGAGGCCAGGCATAGCCATACAACGCCTTTTGCCATTCTGGAACAGAATATTGGTCTGGAGAAAGTCGTTGCTCGTAAGACGATGGAACTCGAGAACGAGCGGCGCGAGCTTGAAAAAGCATTATCGGAATTACGGTTAGCGCAGGCCCAACTGTTGCAAGCGCAGAAAATGGAGTCTATTGGTCAGCTTGCCGCAGGTATTGCGCATGAGATTAACACCCCGACTCAGTATGTTTCGGACAATGTCGGTTTTGTGAAAACCGCCCATGCAACGCTGACAAAGGTACTTGATGCTGCGCTTGCGGTGGTCGACGTTGCGCGTGAGAAACTGGACAATGAGCCGACGATAGAGGCATTCGACACGGTTTTAAAACGTGCCCGGATTGATTTTTTGCGCAGCCAGATTCCCTCAGCGTTAGATGAGTCCCTGGAAGGCCTTGAGCACATTGCGAAAATTGTCGCTGCCATGAAGGAGTTTTCTCACCCATCGCAAAACGAGAAAGAATCTGTCGATATCCGTGAGGTCATTCGTACAACCGTGACGGTCGCGCGCAACGAGTGGAAATATGTCGCTGATCTGGAAACCCATTTTGGCGACGATTTGCCCTTGCTGCCATGCCTGCGCGATATGGTCGGTCAGGCCATACTTAATTTAGTGGTCAACGCCGCCCATGCGATTGCCGATACCCTGCAGAAAGGCGTTAAGGAAAAAGGCCGTATTGTCATTTCCGCTGAGCAAAACGGTGACTTTATGGAAATACGGGTGCAGGACGATGGTAGCGGCATACCCGCTGGTATCCTGGATCGTATTTTCGATCCCTTCTTCACGACCAAAGCCGTCGGTAAGGGGACGGGGCAGGGGCTTGCCATTGTCTACTCGACGGTCATCGACAAACACATGGGACATATCCGCTGCGAGTCTGAGGAAGGGGTGGGGTCAACGTTCATATTGCAATTTCCGCTTCATAGTCGCAAAGAGGGATGAACGGCATGCAGGTGATGTTTGTTGACGATGAAAACCGCATACTCTCGGGCATTGAGAGAGCGGTCATGATGTATAACCCTGATTGGGAGTGCCGCTTTGCAAGTAGTGGTCCTGATGCGCTGGCGATGCTTGAACAGACTCCGGCAGATGTTGTGGTATCGGACATGCGCATGCCTTTTATGGATGGGGCTGAGTTGCTCACCCAGGTTCGCGCCCGCTGGCCGGGTACGGTACGGATCATCCTTTCTGGCTATTCAGAGCCCACATCAACCCAACGAATGCTCCAGGTCGCGCACCGGTTTGTGTCTAAGCCGTGTGACAGTACAGCTCTGATCGAGATGATCGAAAGTACGCTCGCGCTACGCCAGACCATTGACGATCCGGGACTCATTGATTTAACGGGGCATATTAGCCACCTGCCTGCCACACCTGAGATATTCGCCGAACTGAGACAATGCCTTTCCGGGACTGCCTGTGATATCCCGTATATTACTGAACTCATCAGGCGCGATCCCGCGCTGACGGCCAGATTTTTGCAGATTGCGAATTCGGCCTGGTTCACACGAGGGGCGCGAATCCACGATATTGGCAGTGCCATCACCCACCTGGGTCTGGAGCAGATAACGTCATTGATCCAGACACCTGAGTTTTTTACCGAAG
The DNA here is from genome assembly GCF_003073275.1 of Phytobacter sp. SCO41. NCBI lineage: Bacteria > Pseudomonadati > Pseudomonadota > Gammaproteobacteria > Enterobacterales > Enterobacteriaceae > Phytobacter > Phytobacter sp. SCO41. The sequence goes on from NZ_CP027225.1 coordinate 2,574,716, forward strand.
CGAACAGTGAACCTGGTGTCAGTGAGTTACAACGTAAGGCCTTTCTCGCCTCGCAGCTCGCCGCCCGCATGTGTGGCCACGAGGGGCTGGAGTCGACCGCCGCATTGCTCGCCAACATTGCTCTTCTGCTTCCCGATATTGAAGGCCATTCCCCCACGAGCCGCGCCGCTCTGGGGGCCTGGATGCTGGCGTTGTGGGGATTGCCCGGCGATCTTGTCGAGATCGTTGCCCGACAAGCCCAGCCTTCACGTCTTACGAATAATAGCTTCGGTGCGATCGGTACCGTACATGTTGCGGTCGCGCTGGCGAACAATAACGTACCCGATAACGATTATCTCGAACAAACAGGCATGCTGAACCAGCTCCCTCTGTGGCAGCAAATGCTTGCTCATATAAAGGAGACCCATCATGACTGATACTGCCCTCGCTCGGGTACTGTGCGTGGATGATGAACCCAATGTGCTCGCCGCCATTGAACGCAATCTTTTTGGGGAATTTGATGTAGTGGTCGCAAAGAGCGGCGAGGCCGGGCTTGACGCCGTTCGCTGGGGCGAAAAGTTTGCTGTCATCGTGTCCGATATGCGTATGCCAGGCATGGACGGGGCGACTTTCCTGGCGAAAGCGCGGGAAATCTCTCCCGACAGTGTTCGCATTCTGCTGACCGGTCAGGCCGATGTGCAATCTTCAATTGCGGCTATCAATAAAGGAGCCATTTTTCGCTATCTGTGTAAGCCTTGTCCAAAAGACGAACTGATTGCCACGCTGAATGAGGCGGTGCGCCAGTATCGCCTTATTTGTGCCGAAAAAGAGTTGCTTGCCACCACGCTTACCGCTTCGGTGAAAACGCTGACCGAAGTGCTCGCGATGGTCGCGCCATGGGCTTTTCAGCGCTCCGCGTTCGCGCAGTCATGTGTGAATCATGCGTTGCCAAAACTGGAGTGGCCCGATGAATGGATTTACACCATCGCGGCGTCACTAAGCCAGATAGGCTGTGTCGGTATTCCTGCGGATATCGTCCAGGCTGATGCGGCCCAGCGTAAACTGACGGATGAAGAGAAAAAACTGCTGCTTGGTCATCCGGAGGTAGCCGGGCGGTTGGTTGAGAACATTCCTCGCCTCGAACTGGTCGCGGGAATTATACGTCACCAGGCGAAAGAGCCGGCGCCGAATGTCCCTCTGGAGGTTCTGCGAGGCGCGCATTTGCTGCGTGCCGCGCTCGAACTGGAAAAACATGCCGTCCGTGGCTGGAGCCTGGAGCGGCCATGGGAAATTCTGCGTGCGGCCACGCCGCCACTGCCCGACTACATCATTAAGGCGTTGTCAGATTTTCGCGCAAACGTGAGTGGCGTTCGTTCTGCCCATATTCGCGAACTGCTGCCCGGATGGGTGGTTGAGGAAGATATCCTGACATCGAATGGACTGATGGTCTTGACCAAAGGGCATGAACTTACTGACACCGCTATTAATGCGCTCCAGCGGTTGTTGTCCGTCAATGCCATCAAAGAGCCTATCCGGGTACGGGGAACGTCCATCTGAGAAAATACAGATAACCCTCTGTCGATAAAAGGGCTGCAAGGGCAGAGGGTAAATTACCCTGGGGTAAGTCAGGTGCTGGCTGTTTAATAACCGGTCCGCTAACCGGAAATAATAAAAGCGAGCCGCTGGCTGAATGTAAGGCAATAAAAAACCCGCACTCGGCGGGTTTATTTTTATCAGTAGATTTTATCTGCTCAGACTATTGTCTTCATCGCTGTTGTAAACATCACTGATAATGCGCGCAACTTACAGCGCGGTAACGTTACCGGCCGCAGGGCCTTTAGCGCCACTTTCGATAGTGAAGGACACTTTCTGGCCTTCATCAAGCGTTTTGTAGCTGTCGCTCTGGATTGCAGAGAAATGTACGAATACATCTTTGCTGCCATCGTCAGGAGTGATAAAGCCAAAACCTTTATCGGAGTTAAACCATTTTACTAAACCAGTCATTTTATTAGACATAGATACTTCCTTAATTTTATGGGCCACGCAGAGTGGCAATAATGGCCTGTAATGTTAGAGTGACTTATTTGGCACTTAGGAGGAGGCTCTCGAAGAAGGATATCTATGGATAACACTTGAACTGAGGACTGCTTTACTAAAACTGCTTTCATAAGGTCTGTATTCCAAACCGATGGCGCTATTAAGACATAGCGAAATTAATTAAGCAACGTTTATATTTTTTTATTTTAACCGCTTACACGCCCGGACGGCTATCTGGCGCATCAGTACCAGATAGCCTGCCGTCGCGTTTTTTGAAGACCTGGTCACCCCTTGCGTGGCGTGGTATCACGCGGCGCTGTTATATCCTGGTTCCGGCAGCAGCGTTTTACCGCCTTTCAGGGTAAACAGCGACATAACGGTAAAAGTCAGGGTAATACAGCCCAGAATGAGGTACGCCTGATGGAAGCCAACCGTGTCGTACATCCGTCCCACCCACGCCGACAGCACCACCCCCGAAAGCTGTTTCGATAAGTTAAAGCCAATCAGGAACAGCGTGGCCGACAGTTTTGGATTAAAGGCCGAGGAGATGTATTTAAAGGTGCCGACCAGCAGGAACGGCAACTCAAACATATGCAGCATTTTTAAGATAACCACTTCAAGCGCAGACGACGCGAAAGAGGACCCCAAAATACGTGCTGACATAATAACTCCGGCGGCCAGCAGTGCGTTTTTTGCCCCGATGCGGTTCACGATGGCGGGTGCGAAGAACATAATCGTGGCGTTGAGAAGTTCCCCGCCGGTGGTGACGAAGCCAAAGACTTCGGTCCCGCGCTGCGGACTGGAGAAAAAGCCTTTAAAGAAGTTGGCAAATTGTTGGTCGAAGACGTCATAGACGCTGGCGACGCCAACCACGTAAACAATAAAGCCCCAGAAACGCGGCATACGCAGCAGTTCGGCGGCGGTTCGCATTGAGAATGCCTGACGATTGGCGCCCAGCGCGTCGATGACCAACTCGCTGTTACTGCCTTCGGGTTTGGACATCCACAACAGTACGCCGAGCACCAGAGCAAAACCGGAGGCGATCCAGAACGTAATGTTAGGGTCGATACCAAACAAAATACCGGTTATCGATGCGCACAATGCCCAGCCAATACAACCGGAAACGCGAACTTTACCGTATTCAAAACGGTTCGCGCGACTGACGCGTTCAATATAGGCTTCGACAGCACCAGAACCGCTTGAGAAGACGATCCCTAAATAGATCCCTCCTGCCAGCGCACCGGCGAAAATATTCATTTGTAGCAGAGGTGAGAGCACAAAAATAAAGAACGGGGCAAACAGGATCAGCAAGACCGTAATGGTCCACAGCAGGTGTTTGCGTAACCCCAGCTTATCGGAAATCAGGCCAAACACCGGCTGGAAAATAATCGCAAACAGCGAGATAGACGAGAAGACAATCCCCGTTTCGGTTTTGGTTAAATGGTTAACTTCCGCCAGCCAGACCGGGAAAAAAGGGAAATAAGCCGACATAATGAAGTAGTAAAAGAAAAAGAACAGCATAAAGTAGATAAAATTATGTCGTTCTCTTGGTGCGAGTTGAGAGAGTTTCATTGTGACTGTTCCATCTTGTTATGCCTGTATGCCAGGGGGCTTAACGCCCCCCGATTATTATTGGAAGTGGATCGTTAACTGATATTGCCATCGTGTCTCAAGCAGCAACCATTGCCGCAGTACGCTGGGTGTCCAGGAGTCATCACCGCCGATACCCATATGCTGGCCATCGAGGGTTATCCAGACGCCATTTTCCGGCTGCATCCTGTGCCAGTGGTCGGTCTCCATTAATTGCGCGGTACTGTAGGGCTGCACAGAGAAATGAAAATCTCCCGCGACGTGCCAGTGCCCCCAGTTCAGTGCTTTGTTATCGCAACGCAGGCCGTTTTCACCGGGGAAAATATAGGGCGTTGTCATCTCATTGAGCGGTAACGCCCAGCGTGAAAAGCAGGCACTGGCGCGCCGATCCGGGTAGTTTTCATGCGGGCCGAAGCCCAGCCAGGAGACCGGCTGGTACTGATCCGGCACCTGGAAATTCAGCCCGACACGCGGCAGCGGCGGTAAAGTGCCTGCGCGTTCGCCATCGACCGCCAGATGCAGCTTGCCTTCGGCATCAAAGGTCATTCGCCAGTGGCTGACAATTACCACGTCATCGCCGCTCTGGTAGTGCCAGCGGCTGTCTATCACCACCTCATGGGCCAGACGTTGCGCCTCACACTGCACACAGCGCGCGGCGAGGTTATACAACCCCGCGCTCTTCCAGCGCTCGACCCATGCGTTGGGATCGATGCGTTCTACCTCGCTGACACCAATGTCATTGTCCAGCGGGGCACGCACGAACTGATCTCGCAGCGGTGTCAGTAACTGTTCCACGCCGTCGACCTGCCAGTGGGTAAGCAGCCCGCTTTGCCTGTCAATAACCCACTGTTGGCTATCGCAGCGTATCGTCCAGGCACTGTCGCTGCCCTCAAGCTCCGGTGCATTCGCCGGGCGTACAGGCGTTCGCAGCACCAGCGGGGCGGCGAGAGCGAACTGCTGCCAGGCGACACGATGCCCGGCTTCTGACCAGGCCGTGGCCTGCGGCTGGATAACCTCCAGCGTCAGCCACACCTCTTCGGCACCGGTGGGCAGCGTCAATGTCTCCGCGAGCGTCAATGCGTTGTGCCCCTCCGGCGAGATATCCAGAGCTGCACTGCCATGGGCAATGGTTTCACCTGCGGCCTGAACCTGCCAGTGCAGTGTTTCGTTGTCCGTCGCGCGGAACAGATATTCGCTGGTAATACTGATGCGCAGCGGGTTTTGAGACAGCAGCGTAAACTGGAAAAATTGCTGGGCATGTTTGGCCTCAATAAGTGAAGGGTGAGGGCGGCGGTCGGGGAACACCAGACCGTTCATACAGAACTGCCTGTCATTGGGTTTATCGCCAAAATCGCCGCCGTAGGCCCAGCCGACGCTGCCATCGTCAAAGGTTTTGGTGATCGCCTGATCGGCCCAGTCCCAAATAAAGCCACCCTGCAGGCGCGGATAATCACGAAATGCCCGCCAGTAATCCGCAAAGTTTCCCAGGCTATTGCCCATCGCGTGCGCGTATTCGCACAGGATGAGCGGGCGCTGCTCACCCGGCAGGCTGATCCACTTTTTGATCCCCCATTTCGGCACCGCCGGTATCAGCAGATCGCTCTCCACGCGGGCATACATCGGGCACAGAATGTCAGTTGTCGTGCTGTTTGCTCCGCCGCCTTCGTACTGCACAGGGCGTGACGGGTCGTTACGCTTAAGCCAGTGGTACATGGCTTCGTGATTACCGCCACCGCCGGATTCGTTGCCCAGCGACCAGATAATAATCGACGGGTGGTTGCGGTTGTTTTGCACCATCCGTGTGACGCGAGTGCTGTATGCCGGGAGCCATGACGGATCGTCAGAGAGACGACTCATGGGCACCAGACCGTGGGTTTCAATATTGGCCTCGTCGACGACGTACAGACCATAGCGGTTGCACAGTTCATACCAGCGCGGGGCGTTGGGGTAGTGGGAGCAGCGCACGGCGTTAAAATTATTCTGCTTCATCAGCCGAATGTCCTGCACCATATCCTCTTCGCTGACAACCTGGCCGCGCTGGTGGTGATGTTCATGGCGGTTGACGCCGCGGATCAGCAGCGGTTTGCCGTTGAGCTTCAACAGGCCATTGTCAATTTCAACCTTACGAAAACCGATGTCCCAGGCTTCGGCTTCGATCAGCTCATCGCCGCGCCACAGGGAGACCACAGCGCGGTAGCAGTTCGGTGTCTCCGCACTCCACAGCGCCGGGCGTTCGATCGGCAGGCGCATCACCGCGCGTTCGGCATAGTTGCCGCGCTCATCAATCACCGGCGAGCCGGGCGGTTGCTGATGATTGACGATGCGCTGTGTGTCGTTCCACAACTCGACGTTGACCGTCAGGTGCTCCAGCATCTGCGTCGGGGCGGCGACGGTGACGTCAACCGCCAGTTCTGCGTCGCGATACAGCGCATCGAGCTGTGGGGTGAGCTGGACATCGCTCAGGTGCAGCGCAGGTTTGTGCAGTAGCCAGACCGAACGGAAGATCCCGCTCATCCGCCACATATCCTGATCTTCAAGCCAGGTCCCTGCGCTCCAGCGCATCACCATCACGCAAAGGCGATTCTCGCCGGTATGAAGATAAGGGCTCAGATCGAAGGCTGCAGGCAGGCGGCTGTCCTGCGAGTAACCAACCCATTCACCGTTACACCACAGATGAAAGGCAGAATTAACGCCATCAAAGATAACCTGCGTTTGCCCTTCATCCAGCCAGTGCGCGTCGACGTTAAACAGCAGCGAGTAGCAGCCGGTTGGGTTCTCTTCCGGCACGCGCGGCGGGGTGGTTGCAATGGGGTAACGCACGTTGCTGTAAATAGGTATGTCATAGCCTTCCATTTGCCAGTTCGAAGGAACTGGCGTGCTGCGGCTACCGGGCAGATCGCTTTCCAGCCAGGAGGCATCCACCTCAAACGGGCTGCGCGCCAGGGCAAACTGCCACTGTCCGTCCAGCAGACGACGGTGCGTTGAGGGCTGATTTTCCTTTGCGGCGTGAACGTCTCGCCAACTGGCAAACGTCGGGTGAGCCGCTAAGCGGTTAAGGTGCGTAATGGTCTGATTTTGCCAGTCTTCACGGGCAAGTACATCGTGGAACCGGGGGCCACGACGCGCGTGGGAATCGTAATGTTGCATCGCTATACCTGATAATAAAATGAAATGTCATTCGCTCGACAAGATGGATGAGTTATCAGATATTTTGTTTGGTGCCACAATATTTGGGAAAGTGAAACCCATTAACGATCACGAAACCATGCGAAAGACGCCTTTTTTTGTCGTCTTTTCGACATAGAATGTTAGCGAACGACATTGTTATCACAAGGTTAAGGAGAAGGCGATGCAACGCCGTACGGCAACCCTGGAAGATGTGGCGCGTGAGGCGGGTGTCTCAGAGCAAACCGTGTCACGCGTGCTGAATAAACCCGAGGTGGTGGCTGAACGTACCCGCGATAAAGTCATCCGTGCGATGCAGGCGTTGCACTATGTGCCGAACCGCTCGGCACAATTACTGGCCGGGAAATCGGCGCCGTCGATTGGCCTGATTACCGCGTCGTTAACGCTGCATGCCCCTTCGCAAATAGCCGCCGCGATCAAAAGTCACGCCAGCGCCCACGAGCTGGAGGTGGCGATCGCGATGCCCGCGACAGCCGATTACCCCTCGTTACAGGCGCGGCTGAATGAGTTTCGCGCACAGAACATCCGCGGCGCGATTATTAATCTGCCGTTGGAAGGGAGCATTGCCGAAAAACTGGTGAGTGAGAACCCGGATATCTGCTGTCTGTTTCTGGATATCTCGCCGGATACCGATGTCTGCTGTGTGCGCTTTGATCACATGGAGGGCTGCGGTGCCTGCGTCACGCATCTGTGGGAATTAGGGCATCGGGAGTTTGGCTTACTGGCGGGGCCGGAAAGTTCAGTCTCCGCGCGGATGCGGCTCAGTAGCTGGCGTGAAGCATTGCATCGTCACGGTGTGCGTAATGCGGTGACGGTCTTCGGCGACTGGAGCGCGGCCAGCGGCTGGCACAAAGCTTTTGAACTGTTACATCAGTATCCGAAGATCAGCGCCATTGTCGTGGCAAACGATCAGATGGCGCTGGGGGTGTTGAGCGCGCTGGCACAGCTCAATCGTACTGGCCGCAGGGCGGTATCTGTCACCGGCTATGACGACACGGCGGACAGCCTCTATTTCCAGCCGCCTCTGACTACCGTCGCGCAGGATTTCAACAAGCTCGGGAAGCGCGCCGTGGAGTTGTTGATTCAGCAGATGGCCGCCCCGCAGATGCGGATCCGCGAGCTGCTGCCGACGCGTCTGGTTATTCGTCAGTCTACCTGGCCGTACGGAGGCAGCGATGAAGATGAAAAAGACGATTTACTCAGGCAATTAAAAACGCTGGTGGAAAAATTGTAGCGCGTCAGGCCGTGCCTGCCCGTGAGAACGGCGGGGCGGGTAATGATGTGCAAAGGAACCCGTCACCGCCATGATAGAAATCAGAAATCTTAATGTCCGAGTGTGTTTAGTTTACGGGTGGAAAATCCACCACGGTATTGTTGACGCGGTTGACCATGTTGGTAAACAGAATTGCGCTGATCGCACTGATGATTTCTATAACCTGGCGGTCGTTATAGCCTGCTGCCAGGATGCGGGTTACCGTCTCTTCCGCCAGCGTACCGCGGGTTGAGACCACGGTTGCGACGAATTTCACCAGCGCATCAATACGGGCATCATCCGGATATTCGCCCCGGCGCAGTGCTTGTGTTTGCGCGAGGCTGTAACCGGCCATTTTGCCCGTTAAGGTATGCGCGGCCAGGCAGTAATCGCAGCCGGAGAGTTCACTCACGACCAGGTTAATGGCTTCCAGCTCCTGTTTACTCAGCGTACTTTTTGCCAGCGTGGCATTGTGTTGCAGCGCCTGGCCCAGGATCTCGGGCGCGATACCTATCGTCTGATACGCGTTTGGCACTTTACCCATTGCGCGTTTGATCATTGTGAAAAGATCGGCAGTTTTGCCTGTAGCATTTTCGACCTGAATTGCGGTTAAACGGCTCATAGTGTTCTCCTGTCAGTTAATGTGCGCCACCGTATTGGCGATGGACACATCATAGGGCGCAGACCATGTTATTATTGCCCCCAAATCCGCTATTTTTTGTCTTATCGTCTCAGGAGTGCGCGTGGATAACCTCAGTTCATTACTGGCTGTGCTGGCACCGCAATGCGTGGTGAATCTTCATTGTCGGTTTAACGGGCGATGGGCTGCTGACCATCAGCAACTGCCAGCCGGCATTGTGCCATGGCATGTCATTATGCGGGGGGAGGCGCGCCTGCACATTGCAGGTAAAACCCTTAACGTGCGTGCCGGAGATATTCTGCTGCTTCCTCAGGGTTCGCCCCATATCCTTGAAAGCCTGGTGGACTGGGGACAAGTGGTACCCGCGCAGGGGCATCATAATGGCATTTTGACGCAGGTACGCACGGAAGGTTCGGGACCGTCCGTTGAGGTATTGTGCGGGGAATTTTATTTTGGGGCGGACTGCACCTGGCTGTTCGCCGAAGAGAGCGAGCTTATCCATCTTCAGCCTGCGGAGCGCAAAAGCTTTCCGGAGCTGGAAATGTTGCTGACGATGTTAGTCCGTGAAAGCCAGAACAGTTTACCAGGCAGTATGGCGATGGTTAAAGGGCTGGCAAATACGCTGCTGGCGATGATGCTGCGGATTTTACTTTCATTGCGAGAACCGCCTCCGGGTATGCTGCGGCTGATGAGTGATAAGCGTCTGACGCCTGCGTTATTAGCAGTGTTCGCGGATCCGGCGTACCCGTGGACCCTTGAGTTAATGGCTGAGCGCTGTTTTTTATCGCGCGCAACCTTTGCCCGATATTTTGCGCACAGTTATCACCAGACGCCACAATCGTGGCTGACACATTTGCGTATGGCGCTGGCCTCGCGGTTACTGATTGATGAAAGGGTTCTGGCGGTGGATATCATTGCCGAAAGGTGTGGTTTTTTGTCGCTGTCATCATTCACCAAAGCCTTTAAAAAACGCTATGGCATCACCCCGTCCGTCTACCGAAAAGCGAGTCTGCAAAAACCGGGGACGCGGGCAGACTCGTACCTTACTGCTTAATGCTACCTGCCCGTACGGAGTGACTGCGGCGGAATACCATAGCCGCGAATAAAAACCTCCCGCATATGACGCCGGTCGCGAAAACCGGCTTCACGGGCAATGGTATCCAGGGAGAGGCGGCTTTGTTCAATCATCAATCTTGCCGCTTCCAGCCGTAATCCTTCGATAGCTTTCGCCGGAGATTTCCCCGTTTCCTGACGAAACAGGCGGCTGAGCTGGCGGGCGCTGACATGCACGGCATCGGCCAGCAGTTCCACCGTCAGCGTTTTATGCAGGTTGTTGCGGGCATATTCGAGCGCGCTTTGCAGGCGATCTGAGCGAGGCGCCAGCGCCAGCATTTCGGAATGCTGTGTCTGGCCGCCTGAACGGCGCTGATTCATGACCAGGCGATGCGCCACAATACGGGCAATCTCTGCGCCAAGATCTTTTTCCACCATACCGAGCGCCATATCCAGCCCGGCGGTCATCCCTGCCGAAGTCCAGATGGTGTCATCGATAATAAAGATACGGTCATCTTCAAGCTGAACGCCGGGATGCAGCGTGGTGAAACTGCGGGAGTGCGCCCAGTGCGTGGTGGCCCGTTTTTGCGCCAGAAGCCCGGCCTGTGCCAGCACAAAGGCGCCGGTGCAGATGCCCGCGATACGGCGTGCTTTTCGGGCAGAGGTTTGCAGAAAATGAATCACCGCCGGGCTTGCGGGCTCCTCTACCGGGGAAAGCACCCCCGCCACCAGCCAGGAATCAACCAGGGTTTCGTCGCTCAACTGTTCGGAATCCACGCCAATACCAGAGGAGGAACGCACCTTGCCACCGGATTCGGAATAGACCGTCAACTGGTAAAAAGGCTTTTCAGCCACGAAGTTGGCAAACTCAAATACCGTCAGCGTCGACAATGCCAGCATCTGAAAGTGGTCAGAAATAATCAATCCTATCCGGTGCATCGCAACCTCTTTATGGCAATTCAACATTTACCCATTGCGCAGAACGGGCGCGTAGCCGCTCCGATATACCCAGGCTGGCCAATGCCAGCAACAAAAACAGCATCGAGCTTATCATCACACCGTAAAAACCGCTCAGAGGATAAAGCCAGGACGCGACCGCTGAGCCAAAACCAATACCGCAGAACATAAAGGCGCTGGTTAAAGCCAGCGAAATCCCCCGCGTTTCTGCTGAGGAGATTTCCACGATGCGCCGCTGCTGCGTTGGCCATAGCAGGTCCGTTGAAAAGGCCCACACCACCAGCAGGATAAACAACCACGCCAGTTGAGCGGGTAGCAGCGTTATCAGCAGCATATCTGCGACCAGCAAGGTCATACCGATGATCAGTAAACGCTCCGCACTGTAAACGCGTGCAGCACGACTGACAAAAAGGTTGCCCAGTATGCCTGCCACGCCAATAACCGTTAACGCGATAGAGACATCGGTGGCCGCACCGTGCCAGCGGTCGCGGATCATCGGCGAGATAAACGCATACATATCGTATACCCCGGAGGTGATAAAAAAGACCACCAAAAACGCGGACAGCGATTTACCGTCGGTCAGCACCTGGCCGACATGGCGCAAACGGATATCGACGCCTTTAACCTCATTCGGCACCAGCAGCCACACACCTGTAGCGGTGATCAGACTTACCAGCGCGACAAGGGTAAACAAGCACCGCGCCCCCCAGGCATTGGCTATCCACGCGGCCAGCGGAATACCCACCATACTTGCCATCGACACGCCCAGCAAAATCATGGCAATGGCGCTGCCACGCTCCCTGGGGGACACTAACTCAGCGCCCAACGCCACCAGCACCGGGCCTATCAGCGACGCCCCCAGCCCCATCACAATACGCGAGATGACCAGCAATGCGTAATTCGGCGCGACGGCAAAAATAGCGCCCCCCAGCGCGAACACCAGCATGCCTGCCAGGACCTGGGTTCTGCGCATCATCGTGCCAAACATCACTTGCGCCAGTGGCGCACCCAGGGCAAACGTCAGGCCGAAAATAGAGAGCAAACGGGCGCTTTGCGCATCGCTGAGTCCCCATTCATGGGAAATGGGCGCCAGGCTACCGGCAACGGAAAGGGAACCTGTTGCCTGAATAAAATAAGCAATACTCAGCGCCCAGAGCGCGCGGCGTTGCGGCGTGGAAATGTGGTTTTGCATCATAAACTCCAGCGAAGGGCAGTTGCCTGCCCGACATCCGATCACGCAACCGGGATTGGGTTTTCAACCATCGCCTGATTAAACGCGTTCACCATTGCGTGTTCATTCGCACCGGGGTTGGCGCGGGCAGGGAGCACGCTATCGACAATGGCTTCGGGGTTATCCGTAGCCAGTTTCTCGAAGGTCTGTTCGATAAAGTCTGCTAAGGGCATCGCCCGTGCATCGCCACTTTTGTAGATCAGATCGGTGTCCACCCACGGCGGCGCAATCTCTATCACGCTCACTCCCGCGTCGCGGAGCAAAAAGCGCTGGGAAAGGGTATAAGAGTGGATCGCGGCTTTGGTTGCGGAATAGAGCGCGTTAGTGACCAGTGGCAAAAAGGCCAGTATGGAACTGTTGTTGATCAGTACCGCATCATCTTGCTGTTTCAGATGCTCAACAAACGCGGCGCTCACCCGAACGGTGCCCAGCAGATTGGTATCCAGCAGCGTGGTGGCCATCTCGTCATCCAGTTCCGCGGCGGGATTATCAAACGGCATAATCCCTGCGTTATTTATCACTACGTTCAGCGCCGGATAGCGAGACAGTACTTGCTGTGCCGCGTTTTTAATATCTGAAGCACTGGTGACATCGAGGACCACATAATCCATACCCGGATTGGCGGCGGTCACGCTCTCCAGTAGCGCCTTACGACGACCAGAGATGATCACCTGATTGCCAAGCTGGTGAAATTTTTCGGCGATGGCGCGACCAATGCCTGAGGTGCCGCCCGTAATAAAAAGAGTGTTTCCGGTGAGTTTCATCATGTCATTCCTGTTGGATAAAAGGGTTAGCGGCCAGCGCTGTCGCGGTAGCGTTCAGCCGGGGTATTGCTCGAAAGATGTTGGATCATGGCCTTGCGGCTGTTTTCCATCGCCAGCCATTCGGCTTCGTTGTGCAAAGAAGGGATGGTGACAAGTTCACCGCGCAAAAAGCCTGTTAGCGCGGCATCCACCAGGTCATAAGGGCTCATAACTATCGCTTTATCGAGCTGCTCCAGCGGGAGTCCTCCGTTATCCCAGAACGGCGTTGCCGTTGCGCCTGGTAATACGGCCTGAATCTGTATCCCTTTGTCGGCCAGTTCGTGGTGCAAGGAGTGACTAAAGGCCAGCACAAACGCTTTTGTTCCGCCGTAAACACCGTTTAACAATTCCGGTGCGATGCTGACGATGGAAGAGATATTGATGATGGCGCCGTTGCCACGCGCGACGAATCCGGGAACAACGGCATATGTCAGGCGAGTCAGCGCAACCACGTTCAGGTTAATCATCGCTTGCATCTGGTCGACATCGCTGGATAACAGCGGCGTGTGTGTGCCCGTGCCCGCATTGTTGACCAGTAAAGTGATGCTGGCATCGTCGCGTAGTTTTTTCTCGAGGGCGTTAAGTTGTTCGGCATCGCCAAGATCGGCCGCCACCACCTCAACATTGCGGGCCGTATCGGCGGTGATATGGCTTGCCATCTGATTCAGGCGGTTGTGATTGCGGGCAACAATAATCAGGTCGTAACCCATGCGTGCCAGGCGATTGGCGTAAATAGCACCGATGCCGGTTGATGCACCGGTGATCACGGCGGTGCCTTTACTGGGTTGTGTAGCGATGTTCATAGCAGGTTCCTTTCAGTCACCATTGATTCGATGGAAGAATCATAAGGAAGAAAGGAATGTCTTAAATGACGATAATGGTCGTTATTCAGGACATTTTGGATGCACCAGTGCGGTGACAGGTGATGTCGCAGCTTTACTGTTCGGACTTGCGAAGATGGCCTACTTAAACGAAGCGATGCACAGTTATGCAATAAAATGCTGAAAAAATAATGGATAAGGCGTTTACTGGCACCGCCACAGTAGGGTTAATCCGATACCAAAACAGGAAGGAAAAAGGGAATGAAGGGTTTTCTAAAAGCAGTAAGTGCAGTTTTTATGATTTCAGCCAGTTCTGCAGCGCTGGCGTCGTCTGTCCCCGCCACCGATACCACGCCGCAGATGGCCTATGAAGATATCTCACACTCTTTACCTGCGCTTGAACCTATTACCTTTCAGGCCAGTCCCGAAAAACACAAGTTGTTAGTCTTTGTAGATAATCAGTGCGTCTATTGCAGCTTCGTCGTCAAAAATATAAAGAAATATACGGATGCAGGTTTGACCATGTCGTTTCTGACTGTTGTTCCGTCATCAATAAAAGATTCGGTTATCGAAGATATGGCCAGAGTATGGTGTGCGTCAGATCGCCCGAAAAGCCTGCAAAATGCGATGGCGGGATTTTTACCGGCAAATGACAGCACGGAAAAATGTAAAAATCTGATCATTCAACAATCTGCACTTGCAGACCGGCTGGGCGTAGAGGCAACGCCCGCGATGGTTGTGCTCGATAGCTCCGCCCATACTTTCCTGGGCAGTGTATCGCCGGACAGAATTCTCTCTGAATTACACTAATATACTGCACAGGCGGCCAGTCACGACGTGTTTCATCGCCAGAACGGGCCGCTGCTTTGGCGATGTGGATATTAGATGATCGTGACACTGGGCTGTGGAAATTGCACCGCAGCGACATGAACAAGCTTGCCAATAAAGACAATTTTTACCCCTTTGTTTTCCAGAATATAAAAGGGTTTGATTAAAGGCCGCATAGCGGCCTCTTTACAGCACGGTCTTTATTACACCTGGGTCAGCCCGCCATCGACGCAAATTTCCGCACCGGCGATATAGCGACTGTCATCACTGGCAAGGAACAGCGCGGCGCTGGCAATTTCCTCCGGCGTGCCCATTCTGCCTAACGGAATGGCGCTAATGATCCCCTGACGGAACGCCTCCGATGCGGCGGCCATCATTTCAGTGTCCACCGGACCGGGTGCGACGACATTCACCCGAATACCGCGAGGGGCGAGTTCACGTGTCCAGGTACGTGCAAAAGATCGCAGCGCGGCTTTGCTGGCGCTGTAGACCCCATAACCTTCCGAGCCAATAACGTCGGCTATCGAACCAATTAACACCACGCTGGCGCCGGGTTTCAGCAGGGGCAGGGCCGCCTGCAACGCAAACACCGGAGAGCGGACATTCAGCCCAAAAATCTGCTCAAAATGATCGGCGGAAATCTGTTCCAGCGTCGCATGTTCCGACATACCGGCGTTAATCACCAGCACGTCAATATGACCGGATTCGGCCTGCACTTTTTCCATAATTCGGATGAGTTCGCTTTGCTGGCTGACATCGGCGCGCAATGGCAGGGCATTGTTTCCGATGGTGGCAGCGGCGGCCTGCAACTCTTCATCCCGACGAGACGTAAACCAGGTGGCGGCACCTTCGTGGGCGAAACGTTGGCTAATCGCCAGACCGATGCCTTTGGCTCCGCCCAGTACGACGGACACTTTATTATTGAGTCTGTTCATCATTGCTCTCCTCAGTGAGTGGAAAACAGATGATATAAGTTTTATATTTAGTATCAATTACGCACTTTGTTTATACCAGATATCAATGGATATACCGACATGACAAAAATTGATTGCAACAGCCTGAGAGAAGTGGGAAAAACGCGTCCGGTGCTTGAGCACATCACCAACAAATGGTCGATTCTGATCCTGACCGTACTGTGCACGGAACCTTCGCGCTTCAATGAGATCCGTCGCCGCCTGGATGGCATTACCCACAAGGCGCTTGCTGATGCTCTCAAGCGCCTTGAACGCAACGGTTTGATATACCGAAAAGTGCTGCCCACCATGCCGGTTGGGGTGGAATACAGTATTACCCCTTTAGGACATTCGCTGCGTGAACCTTTCGAGGCGCTTTACCACTGGGCGCTGGAACATGGTCCGACTCTGGAGGCTGCGCAAAAAGAGTATGACAAACAGCGACATGAGGAAGAATCCGTCGTCTGACAGAACGTTTTGCTGCTAAAAGAGATATCCCGTGGGTTATTTTTAAGCGGGATACTGAGCGTCAAAGCGTATTTCTGAAACAGACTGGTAAAATAGCCGCGTGTTTGCGCAAAAATGTTATTTATTTTAAATGCAACTTTCATATGAAGGGTGGCTGAATATCTTTTGTACGTTTGCTTGTATATCAGATACGCAAATTTAGACGTATTGTGTTAACATTTGTGCCACCACAATCTGTATCCCGTTAGTTTTTTTCATAAAACAAAACAAATAGATGATCTTTATCATTACGCTCAAGGTTTACCCTGACTACAATAAAATAAAGCAAGAATGAATTGCGCTGTAGAGGTAGGGGATGAATATGAAATGGATCCGTTATAAAAAAAGATTGCATCGGCTAACTACCATTATCCCCGGCTGCGAATATCGGCTGGCCATTCCCGAAGAACGGGCGGCAGTAACCGTTGATCGCGTCGCACTGGAAAAGGTCGTCCGCGAACATTATGGGCTGAAGTGGCACTGAATAATAATGCAAGATTAGCTGCATAATAAACGCCCTGGCGAAGGCCGGGGTGTAAATTTTATCCTCTCTTATACCCCTATTTGTTTATCGTCTTCTTGCCTGCGTATTTTTACTCTTATGTTCCGTTAAAAATGACTCCAGCCTCGCTTATCAAAAATTGCACTTTTACCTGTCATGATCTGCAACCAGACGATGCTTGTTTTATTGCGCACGGGGGTTGAGCAATTGCGGCCCGTTGGGGGAGAGAACGGCGTCACAAGAAAACAATGGGTACGTTGCATAACGCGCTTACCACTCACCTTTTAGTCGCAGAATGTCAGGTTTCGTTACATTTTTTTTGGCCTGCGGGTCAGAGAGAGTCACGAAGCGCCATCCTGCCGACATGGCATTTTTGCGTACTGAAAAATCAGTTGATTAGCCCGAATTAATATCTCTCGGCTCTATTATCAGGATACGCAATACCGTTTCGCCTCATCTAAAAACCCTGCATTCAGTAAGATTTTTATCGCTTTTTAGCCTCGATGAATGGCGGCCTGTAAACCCTATGCTAAATTTTTCCTGACCCAACAAAGAGGTCGTACAGAGAGGAAACGGTATGAAATTCAATGACGAGCGTACGGGACTCATTGGATTAGCCATTGGGGCCGCCGTTATTGGGCTGATTTCGGGCGGTAAGGTTATTAATCGGGACAATATCATTGAAGAGATAGAGCGTCAGGGCAGAAACAGGGGCGACGGGGTGGAGGATGCCATTTTTACGCAGGCGGCGAGTCTGGTAATGAAAGGGAAATAAAGGCCCACTATTTTGCGTGGCGTCACATTAAGGCCATGACAAATGTGATTCCGGGGCTTAGTTTGCCATCGTTTAGTCTTTATTTAGGAAACGGTGGGTAGATTAAACGTGATCCGTTAATCCTGTGGCTACAGGGTAGCGTATAGACCAAAACACAAATCTATCCATGCAAGCATTTTACCGTCAGTGTGAACTGGCGGTTTTTTTTGCCTGCATTACGGCAAAAAAGAAGGCCCCTCGCGGCGTATCGGCGCGAGGGGCCTGTTTAGTGGGGGATTATCTCCGTTCATTAGTCGTCCCATTTATGGCTAAAATAAGCAGCAAGAAAACCAGAAAATAAAATGATTCCCAGCACTGCAATAAAAACATGCATATTTCCTAACATGGTTACTCTCCTTTTATCGAATAATACTAACCTCACTTACCTTTCGTTATTTGCCGCGTTGAATGGAATACTACCTCATTGAATCTAAACAATAGCTTAATTATGTGAACTATTTATTCACCAGCGTAAATTTTTTGCGAAATTGTCCTGGGGTGAGTGCGTAATGTTGCTGAAAATGATGGCGCAGGGCGGCACCATTGCTAAAACCGATTTGTTCGGCAATCACGTCGATATTCATTCGTGACTGGGTTAGCAACTCTTCGGCCCGCCGCAGACGGGCCTGCAAAATCCAGCGGGCGGGTGTAGTGCCCGTGGATTCCGCAAACCGGCGTAAAAACGTGCGCGGGCTCATGCCGACATGACGGGCCAGCGATTCAACGGTATGGCTTGCGGCGAGTTGCTGGTGCACAAAATCAAACAGTTTCCCCAGCGACTGACTCTCCCGCGAACGGGCCACCGGTGCCGTCACTTTTTGCGTCTGCGTCCCGTCGCGGTGGGGCTGAACCACCAGGCGTTGGGCAACATTATTGGCGATGTCGCGACCGAAATCGGTGCGGACAACATGCAGACACAGATCGATGCCTGCCGCGCTACCCGCAGAGGTCATCACGCGGCCCTCATCATAGTAGAGCGCATCTTCCAGCACCTCGATTGCCGGATAGCGCTGACGCAGCAGATCAGTGTAGCGCCAGTGGGTTGTCGCTTTTCGTCCGTTGAGGAGCCCGGCCGCGGCAAGCACGAAGACTCCGGAGCAAATAGACATTATCCGGCATCCGCGCTGATGGGCCTGGCGAAGTGCCTGGCAAAGCGTCTCCGGTACCGGCATTTGCGCGCCGCGCCAGCCTGGAACAATGATTGTATCGGCCTGTTCGAGCAGTTCCACGCCGCCTTCGGTCACAATGCGGATACCGCCGGTCGCACGCAGTTCCCCTTCATCCACCGCCGCAACGGCGAAGCGATACCAGTTCTCGCCCAGTTCGGGGCGTGGCAGACCAAAAATTTCCACGGCGACGCCAAACTCAAAAGTACATAAACCGTCATAAGCGAGAGCGACGACCAGGGGTTGATGTTCGTGGGGCAGTGAAATTGTCATGTTTTTGCGGTTATCTGGCATAAAGCTATACAGTCGCTGTGTCCTGTTTTCGTTACATTAGTGTTAACACAAACCTGGAGAAAGCACTATGAGCTATGTATCGGAAGTTCCTGCCGCCTCGCCTGAGATTACCGCCAGCCACTTTTTGCGCCGCCTGAGCGTCGAGACAGATTGCGCCGACGTTCACCATGCGTTAAACCACGAGGAGCAAGATTTTGTGTTGTTACATGTGGTGGGCAGCCCGGAGACCTTCGCCAGGCGCCATATTCCCGGCGCGATCCATCTGCCGCATTCGCAAATGACACCAGAACGCATGGCGCAATGGCCCCAGGATACCCTCTTTGTTGTCTATTGCGCAGGCCCCCATTGTAATGGGGCGGACCGTGCGGCGCTTAAACTGGCGCGGTTGGGGCTGGCGGTCAAAATTATGATCGGCGGGATAACCGGCTGGGAAGATGAAGGGTACAGTTTCGCGGCAAGATGAATTTTTTTCATGTGTGATGAGAAAATCTCGTTTGCCACACAGACGCTGCGTATGACATTTTATTTGGACGTTTAGCCATCCAGAAGGCTAAAAATTCAAATAATGAACTATCACGCCGGGAAACTATCTGGCCCGGCGTGCAAGGAGATCACCATGCAGCAGCGTCATCAGGCCCCGTTCCGCGCAGACGTAGTAGGCAGCTTCCTGCGTCCGGATGCCATTAAACAGGCTCGTCAACAATTTGCGCAGGGCACAATCAGCGCGCAGCAACTGCGTACCGTGGAAAACGAGGCTATCCGTCAGGTGGTTCAGCAGCAGTGTGACTGCGGCTTGCATGTGGTGACCGACGGGGAGTTCCGCCGCGCCTGGTGGCATTTCGATTTCTTTGATGGTCTGCAGGGCGTTGAGCGTTACGACGCGGATAAAGGCATCCAGTTCAATGGTGTGCAGACCAAAGCACACGGCGTGCGGGTGACCGGGAAACTCGGTTTTGGCGATCACCCAATGCTGGAAGACTTTGTTTACCTGAAAAGCATCAGCGGTAATGCCCAGCCGAAGATGACCATTCCAAGCCCGAGCGTGCTGCATTTCCGTGGTGGCCGTAAAGATATCGACGCCACCGTCTACCCGGACCTGGCAGACTATTTTGACGATCTTGCGACCACCTGGCGTGACGCGATCCATGCGTTCTACGCCGCAGGTTGTCGATATCTGCAACTGGACGATACCGTCTGGGCCTACCTGTGCTCTGACGATCAGCGCCGCCAGATAGTCGAGCGTGGTGAAGACCCGGATGAGCTGGCGCAAATCTATGCCCGTGTACTGAACAAAGCGCTGGAAGGCAAACCGGCGGACTTAACGATTGGTCTGCACGTCTGTCGCGGCAATTTCCGCTCTACCTGGATTTCCGAAGGCGGCTATGAGCCGGTGGCGGAAGTATTGTTTGGTAGCGTGAATGTCGATGCGTTCTACCTTGAGTATGACAATGACCGCTCCGGTGATTTTGCGCCGCTGCGCTTTATTCGCCCAGGCAAACAGCAGGTGGTGCTGGGGCTGATTACCACCAAAAATGGGGAGCTGGAGAACCCGGAAGGCATCAAAGCGCGCTTACAGGAGGCGGCGAAATATGTCAGTCTGAATCAGCTTTGCCTGAGCCCGCAGTGTGGTTTTGCTTCAACGGAGGAGGGGAACACGCTGACAGCAGAGCAACAATGGGATAAAGTGCGCCTGGTTACGCAGATAGCGGAAGAGGTGTGGTAATCCGCCAGTCATAACGACAAACAGAATACTTTGGGCATGCGGGTCACCCTGCATGTCCTTTCTTTATTTATTCGGCCAGGCCAGAACCAGACACAAGGGAGCCATTAATGGCGACAAAAAGGGATAAATCGGAGCAGATTTGTGGACACTGAGGTGATGGCGTCGCGGGGCCAACGGGCCTTTCACTCTTCTTCTTTTCGCTACCTGTTCTTTGGCCGCCTGCTGACCGTGCTGGGAAACGGCATTGCCCCGATTGCGCTGGCGTTTGCGGTGCTGGATATCGGCGGCTCCGCGACGGACTTAGGGCTGGTTGTGGCGGCACGTTCACTCTTCAACGTTATCTTCTTGCTGCTCGGCGGTGTGCTGGCGGACCGCTATTCACGAAGCCTGGTGCTGGTCTCCTCTTCGCTGGTAGCGGCAGTGGCCCAGGGGATGGTGGCCTGGCTGGTGCTCGACGGCAGCGCAACCATTATGCTGCTGGCTGTGCTCGGCGCGCTTAACGGCGCGGCGGCGGGCATCGCGTTGCCTGCCTCATCGGCGATGGTGCCGCAGACGGTGCCCCTGCGTACCCTGCGGGAAGCGAATGCTCTTATCCAGCTTGGCGTGTATGGCGGTACGGTGATTGGCGCGTCGCTTGGCGGTATGCTCACCAGCACTATCGGTCCTGGATGGGGGCTGGCGATTGATGCGCTTGGCTTTGCGGCCTCGGCTCCGCTCTACTTACTGATTCGTGTTGGGGCAATCGCATCACATGAAACGCAATCAAATATCCTGCAGGATTTGCGCGATGGCTGGAAAGAGTTTATCGCCCGTACCTGGGTCTGGGCGATTGTGGTGCAGTTTACTATTGTCAATGCAGCCTTTAGTGGGATGGCGATGGTACTCGGCCCCATCGTGGCGGATGAAACCTTTGGCCGTACCGGCTGGGGGCTCGGCGTGGCGGCGCAGAGCATTGGCCTGATTGCCGGTTCGCTGATTGCGCTGCGCTGGCGTCCCCGACGCGATCTGTTTATTGGTGTGATACTGGTTAACTTTTGCGCGTTGCCGTTGCTGGCTTTGGGAATCTATCCCACGACGACCGCATTGATGGCTGGTTTCTTCCTGGCCGGCGTGAGCTTTGGTCTGTTTGGCGTGGTCTGGGCGCAGTCACTGCAAACCCATATCCCGCCTGAAAAACTGGCGCGGGTGTATGCCTATGATGCGCTGGGCTCGTTTGTTGCGATCCCGGTTGGTGAAATTGCCGCCGGTCCGCTGGCGCAGCACTATGGCAGCACGCCTGTCCTGCTGGCCTGCGCGCTGGCGGTGGTGCTGGCGACGGTGGCGGCCTGCTTTGTTCCCGCCATTCGTTTGCTCGACAACTCGCCGCAGATCCGCCCGAACCGCTAAAGCACAGGCAGGCGTTAGCTTGTCTGCAACGCACCCAGTGGTTTTGCCTGCATCCCCCGCAGCATCATCAGCCAGGCCAGCACGATGGTGACCATCATAATGACAAAGAGCGTCCATGCCGGCAGGGTGGTCAGGATAATCCCGGTTAACAGCGGGTTCATTGCCGCGCCCAGCCAGCCCAGCGCCTGGGCTGAGAAGTAGCTCGCTTTCATCCCCGGCGGGGCAATGTTATCGATCAGCATGTACTCGCCGGGGGCATAAATCACTTCGCCAAGGGTAAAGACGGCGGCCGACACGCCCCAGAACCAGAGATTGTCCCCTGAGAACATAAACCCGCCCAGCCCCAGCACAAAGCAGACGGTGCCGAAGGCCATTAACGGGCGCAGGTTGTTTGCCGTCAGCTTACTGCCCAGCCCATATTGCAACGTCACTACTACTGCGGCATTCACCGGCAGTACTACGGCAACGACCTTCTCAGCAAAGTCGCCGTCGGCGATCGACATGACATACTGCGCGATACAAGACGCAAACGACCCGGCGACAAAAGAGGCCAGCAGTCCGGATAACGTAAACCAGCGTAGCGCGCGGTCACGCAATAAGACCGATGGCGACCAGGCCACGCTGTTTTCGCTGCTCTGCGCCATGCGCACGCGGCGAACAAATAGCTGAATAAACACCAGGGGTATCGCAGAACAGAAGGCCGCGAGCCAGAAAGGCAGATTGATGCTGTACATGACCAGCATCGTGCCGATCGGCGGCCCGACGGTCCAGCCGATATTAATAAACGTATAGTTGAGCGAAAAAATCCGCGCTTTCGCCGCCGCGCCCAGCGTATCGGAAAAATAGGCTTTCAGAACGGTCGAAAATACCGAATAGGCGCAGTTAATGAGCGAGAAAAATAACACCACCAGACCGGCATGGCTGACCAGTGGAATAGCGCTAAAACCAAGCAGGAACACGGCGATGGCCAGCAACATATAGCGCTTTTTATCGAATTTATCTGCCAGGATACCGAAGCCAAGACTAAAGACCACGCCAATGGTCAACGCCGTCGTCATTGCGTAACCCACCTGGTCAACGGACATGGCGTACTGGCGATTGAGATAGATAGTCATGAATGGCAGCGTTGCGCCGCGGCCAATGGTTAACAGCAACGACGACGCCAGTAGCGCGGCGGTAGAGCGCTTTTGTGTTGAGATCATTTTCCTGCCCGACAATGCCTGTTGTTATAGTTTTTTGTGATGTCTAACAGCAATAACATGCATAAAGCGTGATGTACATCGGTTGATTTATCCGTGGATGCCAAAACTGACCTGTCAAAAATAATGATCTGTCTCTGGACTGTTTTTTGCGTTAACGTAAATTTTTACAAAAGTTTAAAAATCAGAGGCGAAGAATGACGCGTAAAGATGGACTGCTGGCGCTGTTGGTTGTGGTGGTATGGGGCCTGAATTTTGTGGTGATCAAAGTCGGGCTGCACAACATGCCTCCACTTATGCTGGCGGGTTTACGCTTCGTTCTGGTGGCCTTTCCGGCACTGCTGTTTATTGCGCGCCCTAAAGTGCCTCTGCGCTTACTGTTGGGCTACGGTCTGACCATCAGTTTCGGGCAGTTTGCGTTCTTATTTTGCGCCATCAAGTTCGGCATGCCTGCGGGCCTTGCGTCACTGGTTCTGCAGGCGCAGGCGTTTTTCACTATCATCCTTGGCGCAGGCGTGTTCGGCGAACGTCTGCAGGGGAAACAACTGGCGGGCATTGCGCTGGCGGTCTTCGGCGTGCTGGTGCTGATTGAGGCCAGCCTGAGCGGGCAACACATCCCGATGATCGGTTTTGCCCTTACCCTCGCGGCGGCGTTCAGTTGGGCCTGCGGCAATATCTTCAATAAAAAAATCATGAGCCACAGCTCACGCCCGCCGGTCATGTCGCTGGTGGTCTGGAGCGCCTTGATTCCGATTATTCCCTTTATGGTGGCATCGCTGGTCTTTGAAGGCCCGGCGTTGATGCGACAAAGCCTGGTCAGTATTGACCTGACGACCATTCTGTCGCTGGTTTATCTGGCGTTTGTGGCGACGATTGTCGGCTATGGCATCTGGGGTTCGCTGCTTGGGCGTTATGAAACCTGGCGCGTGGCGCCGCTGTCGCTGCTGGTGCCGGTGGTCGGGATGGCCAGTGCCGCGCTACTGCTGGGTGAGTCGTTGTCCCTGTTGCAACTGGGTGGGGCGGTGCTGATTATGGCGGGGCTGTACATCAATGTGTTTGGTTTTCGCTTACGTCGGGCAGTTCAGGCGTAAGAGATAAAAAAAGCCCCGCCGAAGGCGGGGCAAAACGAGATTAGGTGCGCTCGTTGTAATAAGGCACGCCCAATTCGTCGGATTTATCACTCCCGGCTCCCATGTGGTTAAAGTCGAAAGGCGACTGTTCATGGGAGGTGGGCATTACCATTGTGTCACGTGGGTTCTGTTTCGCAGGGTGTGCGAATTGTTCCGCATAACTCTGGCCGGTCAGTAACACCATCACGGTGAGGGCGGCACAGGCAATACGTTTCATGATTTCCTCGATACGTCTTTAAAACAGGCGATTAGCAATTACAGTGGTTTAACGGAAATAGATAGCGAGACTCTCCGGGTATTTCGGTCACACGATATTTGTGTGGCGGCACGTCAAAGTAGTTTTTGAACGTGCGCGTCAGGGTTTGTTGCGATTCAAACCCATAGCGCTCCGCGAGATACAGGATCGGTTCATTACTGCCTTTCAGCTTCTGTGCGATTTCAGTCAGCTTACGGCTGCG
The DNA here is from genome assembly GCF_003073275.1 of Phytobacter sp. SCO41. Lineage (NCBI taxonomy): Bacteria > Pseudomonadati > Pseudomonadota > Gammaproteobacteria > Enterobacterales > Enterobacteriaceae > Phytobacter > Phytobacter sp. SCO41. Next base: position 2,599,225 of record NZ_CP027225.1, read on the forward strand.
AATGTACTGTCCCAGGGAGTGCCCCGTCTCTTTTTTAAACATCCGTTGCAGGTGCCATTTGGAGTAACCCGAACGCTCTGACACTTTTTCCAGTGAGAGCGGCGATTCCAGGTTATCTTCAATCCAGTCCAAAATGCTATGAATAGTGATGGCGTCAGTATTGCGTCTGGACATCGTCATACCTCTTTTTCGTTACGGCAAGATCTTCTTGAGCAAGTGCTCCAGAGTTGCCACTTCTTCTGCCGTTAAGTTTTTTGTTAATTCCTGATGCAGGTTTTGCCCTACTAATTGATGACATTGCTCACACAACGCGGCACCGTCGGTGGTTAATTGCACCAGCACGCCGCGTTTGTCATGCGGATTAGGATTTCTTTCGATCCAGCCTTTGCAGACCAGTCGGTCAAGCATGCGCGTCAGCGCACCAAGGTCGACAGAGAGGATCTTTTTTAATTCAACCGGGGTGATACATCCCTGGCAGCGGATAGAACAGAGCACCTTAAATTGCGTGGCGGTGACATCCAGCGGCGCGAGATAGTCGTTAAGTAAGCGATCTTTCTTTTGGTTAACCATATGGATCAAGCGACCAAGTGGAATGATTTCGTTAAACAGATCACTTGTGCTTTTCACAGTGGTTGCCCCGGCAAGTATATTAGTCACGGCAGATATTATTGCTCAGGCAAGTATAAGTCAACTGAATGAATTAGCTTATGCCACGATTTGCTAAAGCCGCGTTATGTCTGCATTTTTCGTCAGCTATCTCTTTGTTTTTTCTTAATTAATAAAGAGATAAGCAAAGCCACTGCCGGGCAGGTCGCGATGAAGATATACTCTCCGGTACGTTTGTTGGCCCTGGAGAGCCTTATTAGATGATGGATTTATTGAAAGTAATTGGCCTTGGACTGGTGGTGATACTGCCGTTGGCAAACCCGCTCACCACCGTTGCGCTCTTTTTAGGGCTCGCCGGCAATATGAACAGCGCCCAGCGCAATCACCAGTCGCTGATGGCCTCTGTCTATGTCTTTGCCATCATGATGGTGGCCTATTATGCCGGACAAGTGGTGATGAACACCTTCGGGATTTCAATTCCGGGGTTGCGTATCGCCGGTGGGCTGATTGTGGCCTTTATCGGCTTTCGTATGCTTTTCCCGCCGCAGAAAATGCATGAAGCGCCGGAGATCAAAACCAAATCGGAAGAGCTGGAAGACGAACCGACGGCCAATATCGCTTTCGTGCCCTTAGCGATGCCGAGTACTGCCGGGCCGGGGACGATTGCGATGATCATCAGTTCCGCGTCGACAGTGCGCGAAAGCAGCGCCTTCCCTGAATGGGTATTGTGGATTGCGCCACCGCTGATTTTCGCCACCGTGGCGGTGATCCTCTGGGGATGTCTGCGCAGTTCCGGGGCGATAATGCGGCTGGTAGGAAAGGGTGGAATTGAGGCTATTTCTCGTCTGATGGGCTTTTTGCTGGTCTGTATGGGGGTGCAATTTATCATTAATGGCGTGCTGGAAATCATTACGACCTACCACGCCGCTGCCTGATGTGACAGACGTTACGCTGATGGTCGCCAGTGCCAGAGGCGGGGAGATAAATACCGTCAGCGGTAGCGCAACTGCGACCCGCTGACGGTGAGGCATTACATATGGTGCGGTTGCTGTCTTTCTTCAAGCGATACCGGCCAGCGACGGAAAATCACGACCGACCAGACCAGCGCGGCCAGCGCCGGAATGGCGCCCGCATAGCCAATGGCTGACATCGACCATTGCAGGCTGACTTGGTTACCGACCAGCGCGCCCGCGCCAATCCCGATATTGAAAATGCCCGAAAACAGTGACATGGCGACATCGGTCGCGTCCGGTGCCAGCGCCAGGACTTTCACCTGCATACCGAGGCCGATAATCATAATCGCGATACCCCAGAAGACGCTCAACACGGCAAGGTTCATCTCACTGCCTGCCGCAGGGCGCAGCAGCAACAGCGAAATGAGCAGCAGGCCAATTGCGCCGCTAATAAGACCGGAGGCATGTTTATTGCCCAGCTTGCCAAACAGCACGCTGCCAAAGATCCCCGCACCGCCGAGAATCAGCAGCAGTAAGGTAGCGAAATTACCGCTAAAGCCCGCCACATTCTGCACGAACGGCTCAATATAGCTGTAGGCGGTGTAGTGGGCGGTAACCACCACGACCGTCAGCAAATAAATCGATAACAGCGCCGGGCGACGGAACAGTTCCGGCAGGCTACGCAGCGAACCGGAGTGCTCGCTGGGCAGTTTCGGCAACAGTTTGATCAGACACAGCAGGGTGACCAGCGCACCAAAACCGATGGCGAAGAAGGTGGTACGCCAGCCAAAATATTGCCCGACGACGCGACCAATCGGAATACCCAGCACCATAGCCAGCGCCGTACCGGTAGCAATAAGACTCAGCGCCTGCGCGCGTTTGCCTGCCGGGGCGAGGCGAATGGCCAGGGAGGCGGTAATAGACCAGAAAATGGCATGAGCGAAAGCGATACCGATACGGCTTATTACCAACACATGGAAATTCCACGCCAGGAAGGAGAGAACATGGCTCCCAATAAACAGCACGAACAGGCCAATCAGCAGCTTACGGCGCTCCACCTGACTGGTCAGTAGCATAAACGGCAGCGACATCAGCGCCACAACCCAGGCGTAGATCGTCAGCATAATACCGACCTGCGGTGTTTCCATGTCAAAGCTTTGCGCGATGTCCGACAGCAGCCCCACGGGCACGAACTCAGTGGTATTAAAAATGAACGCAGCAACGGCAAGCGTCACCACCCGCAGCCACGCGACTTTTCGTGAAACCATTTGTGTTGTCATATATTTTGGGATCGGTAGCAGGAGAAGAAGATGTGCAGATCTTAGATCTAATTCTGCTCAAAATACAAACTTTTTGTGATCAATGTCTCATTTTTCGGTGGGGCACAACGATGCCAGTTGAAACAAAAAGCAATACAAGGGAAAAACGAACTAAAACAAAAAGGAAAACAAGAGGAAAGGCTATGCATACAATCGACTTCTACATGGTGGACGCGTTCAGCGACCGTACGTTTGGCGGCAACGCCGCCGCCGTTTGTCCACTAACAGAATGGTTACCTGATGACGTGCTGTTGAAAATGGCGCAACAACATAATCAATCGGAAACCGCCTTCTTTGTTCGTAACGACGACGGTTTCGAGCTGCGCTGGTTTACCACGCAGTATGAAATCAACCTTTGTGGTCACGCCACGCTTGCAGCAGCCCATGTGATTTTCGAATATCTGGACTACCCCGAGACGCAGATTAACTTTACTACCCGCTTTGTTGGCCCGCTTACCGTAAGTCGCAAAGGCGACTGGCTGACGCTGGACTTCCCGGCCTGGCAAACAGAAAAGGTGGAAACGCCGCCTGCGCTGCTGTTTGAAACGCTCGGTATCACCCAGGCCAAAGAGGTGCGTGTGGCACGCGATTACATGGTGGTGCTGGATAATCAACAGCAGGTTGAAGCCGTTACCCCGGATATCGCCGCGATGATCCCCTTAAACAAAATGGTCTGTATTACCGCACCGGGCGACGAGCATGATTTTGTCAGTCGCTTTTTCTGTCCGGGTGAATCGGTGCCGGAAGATCCGGTAACCGGTTCGACTCATAGCATGTTGATTCCGTACTGGGCGGATAAGCTCGGTAAGACCGTTTTGCAGGCCCGCCAGCTCTCAGCCCGTGGCGGAGAACTGCGCTGCGAAGCGCGTGGCGAAAGGGTATTGATTGGCGGCCAGGCCACCATTTATCTGATTGGCAAAGTCTATTTGCGTGGTTAAAAATAAGCACCGTTGAGAAAGTTAAAGGGGTGACAGTGTCACCCCTTTTTCGTTACTTAAGCGATGCGCCGCCGCATATCACCAGCTCCTGACCGGTCATGGCCGCCGCGTCCGGTGACAGAACGAATCCCACCAGCGCGGCCACTTCTTCCGGTTTAATCAACCGTCCGATGGGCGGCATATTGGGTGGCGAGCTTTCGCGTCCGGGCGCACTGAGCATCGGCGTTTGCGTCGCACCCGGCGCCACCACGTTGGCCGTGATACCGCGTGGCGCAAGCTCCGCTGCCCAACTGCGCACCATTCCCACCAGCGCCGCTTTGGTGGCAACATACTGCGATCGTCCCGCCGCGCCGCGCGACGTCCGGCTACCGATGACCACGATCCTGCCCCCGGAGGCCATCTGTGGAGCGAAGTGGTTCACCAGCGTTTCCGCCGCCAGCACATGCAATTGCCACAACCGCTGACTGACCTCAGGCGTTATTTCACCAAGCGGTGCGGCGGCCATCATTCCGGCGGCATGAATGAGCGCATGGGGCACGGGCAGGGTATTGAGCACATCACGCAGCGCCGCGCTGTCGCTGAGATCGACACAGACACTGTTAAAGTGTGTGTTGTCGCGCGTGACCTTTGAACGGCTAAGCCCGGTGACATTCCACCCCTGCTCAAGCAGGCGGCTGACAATGGCCTCGCCAATCCCGGAACTTGCCCCCGTTACAATCGCATGTGGCATGTTTACACCCCCAGCAGTGAGCGCGGCATTTTGAACACCGCTTTGCGAACGGTCATGGGTTCCGCCGTCGCGCACAGTGCCTGATGCGGTTCGCCGGGTAAGAACACGGCAAAATCACCCGCTTGCAGTAGCATACTGACCGGCAGTTCTGCGGTGGTGGTGATAAACAGATCCGGTTTACGTTCCTCATCCGTTGCCAGCGGCGTATTTTGCGTACCGGCGCAGATAATTTCTTCCCCCGTCAGCAGTACCTGAATATCCGCCCACTGGTGGTGATATTCCGTATGGCGGTCTTCACGCCGTTGCGTGTTGGCCGGGCCAACGGTACAGAACCATTCTGCGCCCGGTAACTGAAAACGTCCGTCATCGCGCGTCTGCAGTGCAGCGAGCGAACACTGGGGAAGCGCGAGAATATCGCGCAACACCGCAGGTAACCCTGCCTGCGGCAGGGCGTTAAGATTGCCAAAAATCACACTGACTCCTTAACCCATTCCGGTGATACGCGCACGTATTTAATCGCCTGGCGAAAATACGTGTAAGCAATATGCAAACTGCCGTCCGCGCCCTGTTTGATGCTCGGGTAGGAGAACTCACGGTTCAGTTTTTCCTGGGAGTTATTGGTCATGCAATAGCCGTCGCCTTCATCAAGATGACGCTGCCACGGCCAGCTTTTCCCGCCGTCAGGCGATATCGCCACGGTCATCGGCGCGCGCGGCGCCCCCCAGAACGCGCTTCGCCCTTCGGTCACTTCCGGCTCTTTACGTCCGTCGCCATCATCAATCTCATCGTATAAGGAGGCGCGACGTTCCAGCGCACCTGCGGCACTCATGTGGTTAAAGACCAGCGCCAGATTACCGTCCGCCAGTGTCGTGACCTGAATAGACGAGTTGTTGTTAGGCAGCGTTGTCGGTTCCGGTACGGACCAGCTTTCACCGCCATCAGTGGACTGGCTGTAATAGATGTTATCCGCCCAGCGGCTGCGAAAGAGCGCGACCAGCGTGCCGTTGTGTAGCGCGGTGATGTTCATATGCACGCAGCCGAGACTTTGCGGAACGTCAACATCACGCCAGGTTTTCCCCTGGTCGGCGGAGATTTTCACCGCGCTGACATCATCATTACCCACCCATTTTTCGCCCGGTTTTGTGCGGCAATAGAAGACCGGCAGCAGCCAGTTGCCGTTTTCCAGTACGGTGATCGGCTGGCGAATAAAGGTGCCAGGTTTATCAAGCAGCGTGGTAATCTCACCCCAACTGACACCCAGATCGGTCGACTGGCGATAGCGGACGATTGCCGTGTCCTGGTTGCCGGAGATCTGCGCGGTCCACATCAGCCACAGTACGTTATCCGGGGCCAGAAAAAGGACCGGGTTCTGTTCAGAGCGGGTGGCATCGTCAGACAGCTTCACCGCGTCACTCCAGCGTTCGCTGCCCGGTGCGAGGCGTGAGCCCCACACGGAAATATCCGCTACCCCTTCCTGGGTGCCACCAAACCAGACACACATCAGTGTGCCATCAGGTAGTGGCAGGATGTTGGCCGCGTGGTTTTGCGGGCAGGGCGAGGGCAGCATTGCACTCAGTACCTGTGCGTCTTCCTGTTGACGAATTACACCATCACGATTAACGGTCACGGACATATCAAACTCCACTATTTTGAACGGGTGTTGGCGCTTTTGGGTGTTCTTTATTCGGGATCAGACGGTCAAGAACCATAATCACCGCAGGGGTAATCAGCGCAATATACATATTGTTAATACCAAAGGGGTCGCCCAGCACATACCAGACAGACGTGACGACACAGGCGCCAATCAGGCCAGCATTCGCACCACGGGTGCTTTTAAAGAAGGGCGCATAGAAGGCAATCACAGCGACCACGGTGATGGACAACCGAATAGCACGGGTAAAGAACGACAGTTTCAGTACTTCCGGGACCAGCAGCACGAAAATCAGCGGCAGGAAGCCAATAAACAGAGACAGCCAGCGCGTCGCTTTAAATTCCTGCTCCGGCGTTGGATTGCGGTAAGGCACGTAGAAATCTTTGACGACCAGCGAGGCGATAGCCAGCGCCACGGTACTCACACTCACGAAAATGGAGGCAACAAGTGACGTTGTCACGAGTCCGGCAATCCATGGATTCATATCCTGCAGGAAGATAGGCATCGCGTACAGGCTGCTGATTTCCGGGTGCAGGTATTTGGCTGCCACACCGATCACCGCAATCGCCAGGGAAATAGGCAGACAGAACCAGAAGGCAATCCAGGTGGAACGTTTGGCGGATTTCACGTCTTTGGTAGAACAGATGGCCTGAATCACGAACTGGGTACAGAAAATAGAACCAATGGTGCCAATCAACCACGCGAAAATCGTGCTTGGGCCAAAGTTACCGTCCCAGGTCCAGTAGAAGTGCGGCATCTCTCTGATCATAGGGGTGAAACCACCGGTTTTGTACAGCGCGAAGCCCATGATCACCAGAATACCAAAATATTTCAGTGCGCTGTGCAGCAGGGTAACCCAGGCGACCCCTTTCATCCCGCCGTAAGCGAAGTAGAACGTACTGACAATCGCGGTAATAAAGGCTGCCACCGGCAGACTCACTTTCAACACGGTTGCGATAGCCGCCGCGCCGCTGACGTAGTTACCGACGTTTACCAGCAACAACGCGTAGATCATGATGATAGAAATGATGTTCTTAGTGCTGTTGCCGTATTTCTCCGCAATCGCGCCGGAGATGGTGATTTTGCCGGTGTTATAAATACGTTTTACCAGCAGCAGACCAAACAACGGGAAACCGATAGCCGCGCCCAGAACGGACCAGGAGGCGGCAATCCCACCTTCAAACGCGGCCTGTGCGGTACCGATAGTGGATTTTGCGCCGATGTATTCAGACATCAATAAGATGCCTACCAGAAAAGCCGGCATTGCGCGCGAGCCTTCCATAAAATCGCCGGAGTTTTTACTGCGTAAACGGAAGGTAAGCCAGGTGGTAAAGACGATATAGGCAATGACTATACCGACAATGATCAGGGTATCTTGTGAAGTAAACGTGTTCATCTTTGCCTCTCTTTGGGGCGAGTGAAGCCAGGGCACCTGAGGTGCCCAATATTCTAATGACGAATGAAAAACGCCTTAACGCACGTACTGCGTCACTATCTGGCGAATTTGCAGTTGTTGTTCTTCGGTGAATGAAACGGCATAACGACTTTCGCCGACGTTATAGCCCATCAGTTGTACTGCTTTTTTAACCGCCGCCGGAGAGAACCCTACGCTATAGAGATCGGTGCGCAGGCCGGTGACATTTTCTTGCGCCTGACGAGAACCTTCCACGTCGCCAGCCCTGAAATGCGACCAGATCGCATTAATTTCATTCGGGGCGACGTTCGCAAGGCCAGAGATACAAGCTGAACACCCTTCCACGAATCCCCGGTGAATCAGGGAGTCCGGTCCGTTAAGAACATCGAAATTATCGATATCTTTTACGGCGTTCAGAAATCCGCTAAGGCTTTCATAGCTGCCTGCGCTGTCTTTAATGCCAATAATGTTTGGATGTTCCGCCAACACGCGAACGGTTTGCGGTTCAAGAGTATTCCCGGTGCGGGCAGGGATGTTATAGAGAAATACCGGGACGCTAAGGGCATCAGCGACAGCGGTATAATGGTTAATTAATTCGTTTTGTTTTAAGGGCACAAAATAGGGGGTGATCACGGAGACCGCGTCGACGCCCAGCTTTTCAATCTGTTTACCCAGACGAATCGTTTCGCGGGTAGCGATCTCACCAATATGAGCCACCACATTGGCGCGACCGGCCACTTCCTCAACGCAGGCTGCGGTGACGGTGATTTTTTCCTGCTCATTCAGCACAAAAAATTCACCGTTTGTACCGCCGCAGAAAATACCGTTTCCGGCAGCCAGTTGGCGATTGACCTGTTCTTTTAGTGACTGAACGTTCAATCCGCCTTCTTCATCAAAAGGCGTGACGATCGCCGTCAGCACGCCTTCAATTTTCTTACTCATTGCACATCTCTCCATGAAAAATCAGTGAAACAATGTCTGGTAAATCGCTTGCACGGCGGCGTGATCAACAGTGCAAGGGGCATTATTCATCAAGCGCTTAACGTTCAGGGCGGCATCGGCCAGCGACGGAACATCCGCGCGCGGCACCCCCAGCGCTTCCAGGTTGTCCGGCAGGTTGAGGCGTTTTACCAGCGCGGCAAAGTAATCCACCAGCGCGTGGGATTTATCCTCATCGCTGAGCGTGGTATCCGCGCCCGGAACCAGATCCCACACCTGCGCAAATTTTTCGACGGCATACGGGCGCACCACTTTCATGCAGGGGGCCAGAAGAATGGCATTGGCGACACCGTGCGGCAGGTGGTAAGTGCCACCCAGCGGATAGGAAAGCGCATGCACCAGGTGGGTACCCGCATGTGTGATCGCCGCCCCACCGTAATAAGAGGCCCACAACATTTCGAGGCGCGCGGTGAGGTTGTGTGGCTCACTGACGGCGGTTTCGATGTTGTGCAGAAGCTTACGCAGACCGGTCAGGGCGACGTTGTCGCTTACCGGGTTGGCGATCGTGGCGGTAAAGCATTCGATCAGGTGGCACAGGGCATCAATACCGGTAGAAGAGGCGATATGCGCAGGCATGCTGGTGGTCAGTTCCGGCAGCAGGGCGACATAATCCGGCAGCAGCACCGGAGAGATGATCCCCACTTTGGTGTTCTGTTCCGGGATCGCCAGAATCGCATTCGGCGTGGCTTCGGAGCCGGTCCCGGCGGTGGCCGGAATCAATAAAGACGGTACGCGTGCGGTCGGCTTTTCCCCGGCCAGCAGGGCGTCAAGGCCCGGAGAGCTCGGGTGATAAAGTACCGATAACAGTTTGCTGACGTCGAGAACGCTGCCGCCGCCGATTCCGACGACCAGATCAAATGCCGCGTCTGGCGCATCGGCGAGAATACGGGCGACATCATGCTGGCTGGGTTCCGGCGGTACGTTGTCAATAATCTGTACCAGTCGGCCTTCTGCCTGCAGCAGCGTCAGAATTTGCTGCGTTGCGGCAAGTTTGATGACGTTGCCATCGCTGACCAGTAAGAGTTTCTTTTTACCCGTAAGCAAAGGCGCGATAGCGGGGATGGCCCCTGCGCCGCTTATCAGAGTGCTGTTTATTGTTACCACAACGTTCTCCTGTCTGTCTTTGTGGTGATTGAACTCAATCATCTTTTTTCAATCACGGTCACTGTATGGCATAAATTTATAATTTATTCGCAAATTAAATAAGTTGATCTTGCTCACATATAATCAATTATGATTGAATATAATCATGTCCAGAACGTAACGACGCGGAGTAGGGATGAACAAACAAAGCGCGGTCCAGCAAGTGGTGATTCTGGCCGATGACTTCACAGGCGCAAACGATGCGGGCGTAAGCCTGGCGCAGGCAGGGATGCGTGTAGAAGTAGCACTGGAAGCGACATATCAAAGTGATGCGCAGGCGCTCATTTATAACAGCGACAGCCGGGCGATGACGGCGACGGCGGCGTACGAGAAGGTCGCCGCGCTGACCGAAAGCGTACTGCGTCTCTCTTCACCCGCGTGGCTGGTGAAAAAGATAGATTCCACGCTGCGCGGTAATCCGGGGGCGGAAGTGATGGCCATGCAGCGAATTACGGGTGCAAAGGCTGTGATTATCGCCCCGGCATTTCCGGCTGCAGGGCGCATTACCCGCGAGGGGAAATGCCTGGTCAATGGCGTGCTGCTTACCGACACCGAGTTTGCCAGCGATCCGAAAACGCCGATTACCCGTGCGGACGTGGGCGCGCTCTTTAGCGGACATAGCCAGAACATCACACCCTCGCAGTTGCCCGTCGCACTCTTGAGTGGCAGTGCGCAAGTCCCGGCGCTGCTGGTGGTGGATGCGCAAACGGATGCCGATCTGGATGACATCATCACCCATGCCATGCAGGCGAGTGAAAGGCCGCTGCTGGTCGGTTCCGCCGGGTTATGTGATGCCCTGTCACGCCGTCTGGCGCCGCAAAAACAGCCGGTAGTACTGGCGGTTGTCGGCTCAATGAGTGAAATCGCTCAAAAACAGGTGAGCGTAGCCGCGCAACATCCACGCTGCGAACACATCTTTGTTGATATTAATGACGTCTTTCAGTCGTCAGCCACCGATTATCGCACCGCGATTGTCGCCGCGCTTAACGGTGGACGCCATTGCCTGGTCCATACCTGCCCGGATGAACAGGCGCGCCATCAGGTGGCGGCGCTGTGCGAGCGCTGGGGAGTGAGCCGCGCTGAGTGCGGCGAGCGTATTTGTGATTATTTAGGCGCACTTACCCGCGATGTGCTGCAACACAGTACGCCTGATGGTCTCTATCTCTCGGGGGGTGATGTGGCGATAGCGGTCGCCAGGGCGCTCGGGGCAAAAGGGTTTCAGATTCGTGGGCGCGCCGCAGGTTGCGTGCCCTGGGGATATTTTTCAGGTTGCGATTGGCAACGACCAGTGATGACCAAAGCGGGCGGTTTCGGCGACGAAACCACGTTGCGCAAGGTTTTGCATTTTATTGAGGAGAAGTCGAGTGACTAACATTATTGCCGTAACCATGGGCGATCCTGCGGGGATTGGTCCGGAGATTATTATTAAATCGCTGGTCGAAGGGGAACTGTCCGGGGCGCCGGTTGTGGTTGTGGGCTGTGCCCAAACGTTTAACCGTATTCTGGCGCTGAACATCACGCCGCATGCGGAACTGCGTATTATTAACCAGGTCAGTGAGGCCCATTTTGCCCCTGGCGTGATTAACGTACTGGATGAACCGCTGGCGGACCCGCAGGCATTGGAACCCGGTAAAGTACAAGCCCAGGCAGGCGATCTGGCCTACCGCTGCGTACGTCGTGCGACCGAACTGGCGATGGCCGGCGACGTGAAGGCCATTGCCACCGCACCGCTGAACAAAGAAGCACTGCACTTAGGCGGCCACCACTACCCGGGGCATACTGAACTGTTGGCGAAACTGACCAACATTAATGACTACGCGATGGTGCTCTATACCGACAAACTCAAAGTGATTCACGTCACTACGCATATCGCGCTGCGTAAATTCCTCGATACCCTGAATCAGGATCGTATCAAGACGGTGATTCGTGTGGCGGACAGGTTCCTCAAACGCGTTGGCTTTGCAAATCCGCGTATCGCGGTGGCCGGGGTGAACCCGCATGCCGGAGAAAATGGTCTGTTTGGCGATGAAGAGATCACCACCGTAGGTCCGGCGGTTGAGGCCATGAAAGCCGAAGGAATCAATGTTTACGGCCCGTGCCCGCCGGACACGGTGTTTATGCAGTGCAATGAAGGGATGTACGACATGGTGGTGGCGATGTACCACGATCAGGGACATATTCCGTTAAAATTGCTGGGCTTTTACGATGGGGTTAATATCACTGCTGGTTTGCCGTTTATCCGTACCTCTGCGGATCATGGCACCGCTTTTGATATCGCCTGGACCGGAAAAGCGAAACCGGAGAGCATGGCGGTTTCCATCCAGTTAGCTATGCAAATCACACGAGAATAATATGAAGGGATATAACCGGTTAGAACAGATTATGGATTATCTGAAAGGCCATAATCTGGTAACGGTAGACCAACTGGTGACCATCACCAATGCGTCTCCTGCCACCATTCGCCGCGATTTGATCAAACTCGATCAGGAAGGGGTGATAAGCCGTTCGCACGGCGGCGTTACCCTTAACCGGTTTATCCCCTCGCAGCCGACGACGCATGAGAAAATGCAGCGTAACCTGTCGGAAAAACATGCCATCGCCTGTGCGGCCGCGTCGCTGGTGAAAGCCGGTGACGCGATTGTCCTTGATGCCGGTACCACCATGATTGAACTTGCCCGTCAGTTGACGCATCTGCCGCTGCGGGTGATCACCAGCGATTTGCACATTGCTCTGTTCCTCTCCGAGTTTAAGCAGATCGAAGTGACAATTATTGGTGGGCGTATTGATGACACCAGCCAGTCCTGCATCGGCGATCATGGCCGTAAACTGTTGCAGGGGATTTGGCCGGATCTGGCATTCGTAAGCTGCAACGGTTGGGATTTGGAAAAAGGCATCACCTCGCCAACCGAAGAGAAGGCGGCGCTGAAACGGGCATTGATTGATAATGCGCAGCGCCGGGTGTTGCTGGCCGACAGCAGTAAATACGGGGCGTGGTCGCTGTTTAACGTCGCCCGTCTTGATTCACTGACAGATATTGTCACCGACAGTCACCTGGGTGACGATATCCGCCAGAAACTTGCCGTTTTACCTGCCCGGTTAACCATCGCGGAATAACCGGGCCACGCCCTCAGGGCAGGCGCGCGATATTGGCTTTTATTACCGATACGGAGTGGTTGAATTTTGCCACTTCGTCTTCTTCAAGCTGTAACTCAATAATCTGCTGTACGCCGCTCTGGGTCAGGACCGCCGGGACACCGATAGCAACGTCGCTTACGCCATACTCACCGTCAAGCACGCAGGAGATCGCCAGCGCGCGGTGGCTTCCGGTAAAGATATTGCGGCAGATTTCCGCAATGGTCCCGGCAATACCGTACTCGGTGCAGCCTTTACGGGCGTAAATTTCAAAACCGTGTTTGCGCACGCTCTCCGCCAGTCCGTCAAAATCGATCGTCTGCCCGGTACGGCGCTTCCAGACATCGGCAATCGGCGAACCGTAGACCGACGAGTGCGACCACACCGGAAACTGGGTGTCGCCATGCTCGCCAAGGATAAAAGCATCGATACTCTGCGCGCCGATATCCAGCGTCTGCGCCAGCGCGCGCCGCAACCGGGTGGTATCCAGCCACACGCCAGTACCAATGACCTGGCTGCGCGGCAGGCCAGAGAGTTTCCACACCTGCCAGGTGATGATGTCGCAGGGGTTGGTGGCAATCAGAAAGATGCCGTTAAAGCCGTTTTCCATCATCTGCGGCACAATGTTTTTAACGATACGCGCGGTGTTTTGTAGCTCGTCCAGGCGGGTCTGCCCCGGTTTAAGCGGGCCGCCGGAGACAGTGATGACCGCAATGTCCACATCGGCACAGTCGGCGGCGTCGCGGTGGGTGATATGCATCATGCCCGGCATATACGCGGCGGCATCCGCCAGATCCTGCACATGGCCTTCAACGCGATCGCGGTTCAAATCAACAAGGATCAACTCTTCGGCAATGTTCTGATTCAGCAGGGCGTAAGCCGCCGATGCGCCAACATTGCCAGTACCGATGATCATCACTTTGCGGGCTCTGGTATTCATTTCTCTTCCGTTATCACGATTACGCGTGAGCGTAAATTACCGCCGCAGGCGCGATTTATGCAATCCGGACAGGGATATATAAGTTAATTGTATGGCGAAGTGAGCAGGGTTTGCGCGTAATTTAACAGAACCATAACAGGAGAGCCCATGTATACCTTTATCCCCGCCTCGGCGAGCCAGCCGGACATTCGTACTCTGATTGCCGCCCTGGATGCTTATCAAACCCAACTCTATCCGGCGGAGAGTAATCACCTGCTGGATCTGGCAACCCTGCCACCTGAGAGCGTAATCATGCAAGCCATCGTACATACGTCCGGAGAGGTGGTCGGCTGCGGTGCCATTGTGCTTAACCACGATGGTACCGGTGAGATGAAGCGGGTCTATATCGATGCGCGCCACCGGGGTCAGCAACTGGGGGATAAGCTGCTGAATGCCCTGGAGGCGGCGGCCGTTGCGCGCGAGTGCCATACGCTGCGCCTGGAGACGGGCATTAAACAGCAGTCGGCAGTTCGTCTTTATACACGCTGCGGATACCAGCAGCGGGAGGCTTTTGCCCCTTACGCAGAAGATCCGCTCAGTATTTTTATGGAAAAACGGCTGACTGCGGATCGGCTTTCAGCACTTCAATAAAGGCATCCAGGTGGCGGGTTTTCGCACCGCGCCGCCACACCAGCCAGGTGTTCAGCCAGCGCCAGTTTTCCGCCAGCGGCCAGGCGCCGACCTGGTGGTGACCGGGCATACTTTCCAGCATGCTGCGCGGAATAAGCGCCAGTCCGGCACCGGCAATCACGCAGGCCAGCATGCCGTGATAGGACTCCATTTCGTGGATTTTCCCGGGGGTAGCCTGATCGGCGTGAAACCAGCTCTCAAAATGGCGACGATAGGAACAGTTGGCGCGAAACGCATAAATACTGGAACCATTCACCTGGGCGGCCCGGGTGATGGGCTCGTGGCCGTGCGGGGCGACAATCATCATCTCTTCACGGTAAACCGGAATGCCTTCCAGGCCGGGATGCATCACCGGTCCATCGACAAAGGCGGCGCTCAGCGTGCCATCAAGAATACCGTCAATCATCGTGCCGGAAGGCCCGGTTGCCAGATCGAACTGAATGCGCGGATAGCGCTGATTATATTTCGCCAGTGTGGCCGGGATACGCACTGCTGCGGTGCTCTCCAGCGAACCGAGCGAAAACAACCCCTGTGGCTCGTCCCCGGCCACAACCATCCGCGCTTCATCAACCAGCGCGAGGATCTGCTGGCTGTAGCGCAAAAAGCTGTGCCCGGCGGGAGAAAGACGCAGCCGCTGGTTTTCACGAATAAAGAGATCCACCCCCAGGTCGGCCTCAAGCTGGCGAATGCGGGTGGTCAGGTTCGACGGCACACGATGCACTTTTTGCGCGGCCTGGGTAATGCTGCCGGTCTGCGCCACGGCGTTAAACATCTCAAGCTGCGTTAAATCCATAGCGTTCTCCATTCGTGAATAGGTAAGTTAATATTATTCAGTTTTCAGGAATAACAAATTCAGCGACGATAGCGCAATACCTGAACAGCGAAAGCGAGAGAATTATGTCAATTTCATCTGCCACCCATGCCATTTCCGTGAATCCGGCGACCGGGGAAACCCTGTCGGCTACCCCCTGGGCCAGCCGTGAAGACGTCGACGCTGCCCTGGAACTTGCCGCCAGAGGCTATCGCCAGTGGCGGCAAAAAAGTGTCAATGAGCGTGCGCAGGTTTTGCGTGCGGTCGGTGAGGTATTGCACCGTCACGGCGAAGCGATGGCGCAGTTGATTTCACAAGAGATGGGCAAACCGATAGCCCAGGCGCGCGGCGAAGTCGCTAAATCCGCCAACCTGTGCGACTGGTACGCCGAACACGGCCCGGCGATGCTGGGTTCAGAAGCCACCCAGGTTGAAAACAACCGGGCGACCATTGAATACCGTCCGATGGGGCCGATTCTGGCGGTGATGCCGTGGAACTTTCCGCTGTGGCAGGTGCTGCGCGGTGCGGTGCCGATTCTGCTGGCGGGCAACAGCTATCTGCTTAAGCATGCGCCGAATGTGCTGGGTTGTGCGGCGCTGACAGGCAAAATCTTTGCCGAAGCCGGGGTGCCGCAGGGCGTCTTTGGCTGGGTGAATGCCACCAACGACGGCGTGAGCCAGGCGATTAACGATCCGCGCATTGCGGCAATAACCGTTACCGGCAGCGTGCGTGCCGGGGCGGCGATTGGCGCTCAGGCCGGCGCCGCGCTGAAAAAATGTGTGCTCGAACTGGGCGGTTCCGACCCGTTTATTGTCCTTGGTGATGCGGATCTCGATCTGGCCGTGAAAGCAGCAGTGGCCGGACGTTATCAGAACACCGGGCAGGTTTGCGCGGCGGCTAAACGTTTTATTGTTGAAGCCAGCATTGCCGATGCCTTCACGGAGAAATTTATCGCGGCGGCGGCGGCCTTACCCCAGGGTGAACCGCAGGCTGAGTCAACCTACCTTGGCCCGATGGCGCGTTACGACCTGCGTGATGAACTGCACGCTCAGGTACTGGCGACGGTCAGCGAGGGGGCAACCCTGGCCCTCGGCGGTGAAAAACCCTCCGGGGCAGGGAACTACTACCCGGCAACCGTGCTGACCCATGTGACGCCAGAGATGACCGCTTTCCGTCAGGAGATGTTCGGCCCGGTGGCAGCCATCACTGTAGCGCGCGATGCGGAACATGCGCTGGAACTGGCCAATGACAGTGATTTCGGTCTGTCTGCGACGGTGTTTACCGCCGATATGGCGCTGGCAGAGGATTTTGCCGCCCGCCTGGAGTGTGGTGGCGTCTTTATTAACGGCTACAGCGCCAGCGATGCCCGCGTGGCGTTCGGTGGTGTGAAGAAAAGCGGATTTGGGCGTGAGTTGTCGCATTTCGGTCTGCACGAGTTTTGTAACGTGCAAACCGTATGGAAAGATCGCCTGTGATCGTATGCGCGCCCTTGCGGGGGCGCGCCGTCTGCGGATGTCATGGTTTCGTCATACTTCTTTCGTAAACTCGCGGGCATCGTGAGGTTATAGAAGAATATCATGAACTTAAAGCAAATTTTCCGCCGAATTTTTCGGCAATTGACACCACGGCAGTTTGGCTTACTGGCAGGTATCTTCTGGATAATAGGGCTTTTTTCCGCACTCCAGATTGCCTCCTCCTTCGTTCTTACCCTGTCGTTGCGCGATGCGCAACACAACGAACAGCTCAATCAACAAACCCACCTGCAACAGGTAAAAGTCGATGAAGCCCGCGTGGCGTTACTGGCGGCAAGCGATCTGCTTAACCGCGCAGGCGTCTATTTTATGCAGGATAAAGAGACCGGTTCTGACGGTAGCTGGCATAGCCTGATGGATGAGGCGCAGGCTGCGCTTGCGACGTCGCAGAAATCCTGGCAGGCATGGCTTGCGATGAATCCACCGAAAGATGACGGGCTGATCAACAGTTACCAGCTTTTCTACGGGGCAATCAAAGAACAGGCCGACGGGCTGGTGAAAACCAATTCTATCGATGCGTTCTTTGCCGTTCCGGCCCAGGCGTTTCAGGCCGATTTTAACGACAACTACGCGCGTTTTCAGCAGGCCAGTGAAAAGCGGGCCGATGAAGGCCGTCTGACCTTAATGGGCGGGCTAGCGCGCCTGCAACAGGTGTTTGTGCTGGTGCCTGTGCTGTTGGTGGTTATTGCCATTGCAGTCTGGTTTGGCATGTCACGCTGGGTAATTTCACCGCTGCGTCGGCTTATTGCCCATATCAATACTCTGGCCGCCGGTGACCTTTCCACGCCATTGCCGGAGGTCAAACGCTTCAACCGTGAAGTTGATCAGATTGTCCTGAGCGTTGACACCATGCAACACGGGTTACAGCAACTGGTCAGCCAGGTGAGTCACGCCACCCGTTCGATGGTGAACAATATTGATAGCCTGGCGCAGGATAACCAGAAGCTGTATCAGCAATCGACCCGCCAGGCACAAGAGCTTGAGGACGTGACGGCCCATATCGCGACCCTTGAATCCCATGTTGAAGGTAATAGCGGCTATGCCCAGCTTGCCAGTGAACGTGCTGATGAAGCGCGTAAAGTCGCGGCGGGGGGCGACAGCATGATGGAGACGGTAAACCAGTCGATGCAGGCGATTGTGGGCCGGGCGTCTGAAATGCGCGGTATCGTCGAATTGATTGAAGGGGTGGCGTTCCAGACCAATATTCTGGCGCTCAATGCCGCCATCGAGGCGGCGCACGCGGGTAACCACGGGCGCGGCTTTGCGGTGGTGGCCAAAGAGGTGGGTCTGCTGGCGCGTAAGAGCAGCCATTCGACGCAAACCATCCAGCAACTGATCAACCACTCTTTGCAGGGCATTAACGACGGTACTCACGCGGTCAGTAAGCTGGAAGATAACCTGCAACAGGTCACCGGCCTGGTCGGGCATCTTAGCGGATTACTGAACGATATCTCCACGGCGACCCTAAGCCAGGGGGAGAGCATTCATCATATGACCCGTCGTTTGCATTCGCTCAATAAGGTGGCGCGCCGCACCGGGGAACTGGTCACGGATGCCACCGAAGCGTCCGTGCAACTGCATAATGATTCTCACGCGCTGATGCAGGCCGTTTCTCGCTTTCGTCTCCCGGCCTGATTTTTGCTATACTCGCAGCCCTTTTTACGGCTGCGAGTAAGGATCGGGTGTGGCGACAGTCATGGATAACAGCGTACTTGAGGCATTGCTTGAGCAGGTACGCCCGCTGAAAGGTCTGGGAAAAGTGGCAGACTATATTCCCGCGCTGGCGACCATCAGCGGGGATAAATTGGGCATCGCCATTTGTACCGTCGACGGTGAACATTTCCAGGCAGGTGATGCCGACGAGCGTTTTTCCATTCAGTCACTTTCAAAAGTCCTCAGCCTTGTGGTGGCGATGAACCATTACGAGGAGGATGAAATCTGGACGCGTGTCGGTAAAGACCCGTCCGGTCAGCCGTTTAATTCTCTATTGCAACTTGAAATAGAGCAGGGCAAACCGCGTAATCCGTTTATCAATGCGGGCGCGCTGGTGGTCTGCGATATGTTGCAAAGCCGCCTGAGCGCCCCGCGCCAGCGGATGCTGGAAATCGTGCGCAAACTGTCCGCCACGCCGGATATCGCGTTCGACAGCGTGGTGGCCCGCTCCGAGTTTGAACACTCCGCGCGTAACGCGGCGATTGCCTGGTTGATGAAATCCTTTGGTAACTTCAATAATGATGTTGCCACGGTACTGCAAAACTACTTTCACTACTGCGCGCTGAAAATGAGCTGTGTCGAGTTGGCGCGGACCTTTCTCTTTTTGGCCGATAAAGGCACGGCGCCGCACCTTGCGCAACCGGTGTTAACGCCGCAACAAACACGCCAGGTCAACGCGCTGATGGCAACCAGCGGCATGTATCAAAATGCCGGTGAGTTCGCCTGGCGTGTCGGGTTACCGGCAAAATCGGGCGTGGGCGGCGGCATTGTCGCGATTGTGCCGCAAGAGATGGCCATTGCGGTCTGGAGCCCGGAACTGGACGAGGCCGGCAATTCACTGGCGGGGATTGCCCTACTGGAGGCGCTGACCCAAAAACTGGGGCGTTCGGTGTATTGATGTCTGACTACGACGCTTTGTTTGCGCGGCTTGCCCGCTCCACTTTTCGTTCCCGCTTTCGGCTGGGGGCGAAAGAGCGCCAGTACTGCGTGGATAAGGGCGCAGAGGTTATCGCGGCACACGCGGCTGATTTTGTTGCCCGGCGCCTGGCCCCTGCGCTACCTCATAATGACGGCAAACAGACGCCGATGCGCGGTCATCCGGTCTTTATTGCCCAGCATGCTACGGCCACCTGCTGTCGGGGGTGTCTGGCAAAATGGCACGCTATTCCTGCAGGCGCTGAACTTACAGAGGTACAGCAGCGCTATATCGTCGGGGTGATTTATCACTGGCTGGTCCTGCAAATGAATTCATAACACTAATGAATTAAACGGCAAATACATGTTAAAAGCCTGTTATATCGACATTACATGTTAAGCTATACGCCGTTTTTGTCGCGTCGAAATGACCTGCAACATCCTTACCTGGGATTGATAAGTAATGCGCGCTCTTTTTTCGCCCACATTTCGCCTGCTGCGAAATGATCAGCCGTTCATCAATGCGACGGTGATTTTTCTGATCACCACGCTTTTTTATTTTGTTGGGGCGATGCTGCGTCTGGTCGAGGCGCTTTCGCTCTTCTGGCCGCTAAATGCAGTAATGGCAGGGATCTTTGCCCGTTACGCTTTCTTACAGCGCTGGCCTTACTATCTGATGAGCTTTGTGGCGATGCTTCTCTATGACGGCGTCACCACCTCGTGGGGCTGGTCGTCGGTGGTGATTAACTTTTCTAACATGGTTTTTATCATAACCATGGCGCAACTGGTGCAACGCGAGCAGCAGCTTATGCGTCATGCGCCGCAACCCATAAACGCCCTTAATCTTTTTGGCTACTGTCTGGTGTCGGCAATGCTCTGCTCGCTTTTCGGTGCCTTTGGCTCGATGGGGGTAGTCATCAACCAGGATTTCCTGATGCTCTTTGGTGACTGGTTCAGCGAGCAGTTCTCGACGGGTGTGCTGATCCTGCCCTGCATCCTGACCGCTGTCTGGCCGGATACGCGGCTGGCTTTAAATAGCAAAACGTTGCTGCCAGTACTGGCGCTGATTGTCTCCGTACTGGCCTCGGTGTGGGTAGGGGGAGCGGGCAGTCTGGCATTCCCGCTGCCGGCGCTTATCTGGTGCGCCGTCACTTTCTCCTTGCCGTTGACCTGCCTGCTGACATTGATAACCGGCGGGCTGGAGATCATCCTGGTGGCCAACGGGTTGATCAATATTTTTGTCGCCTCGCCGTTACAGATGTCGCGCATGTTTTCTGCCCGACTGGGCATTGCCACAATGGCAATTTGCCCGGTCATCGTTTCTGTTAGCGTAGAAACCATCAACCGTTTGATGCGCCATGTGTCTTTGCGCGCGGACTACGATTTTCTGACCCGCGTCTACTCCCGTTCCGGTCTGTATGAAGCGCTCAACCATGACAGTAATGGCTTTGCCAACCAACATCTGACGGTCATGCTGCTGGATATCGATTACTTCAAAAGCGTTAATGATAACCACGGGCACGAGTGCGGCGACCGGATACTCACCTCGTTTGCGCAGAAGGTTCGTCAGGCGCTGGGGGAGCAGGGCATTATTGCCCGGATGGGCGGTGAAGAGTTCGCGGTAATAGCCGCTACGCCTGGTCCGCAGCAGGGTTTTCTGTTGGCTGAACGGCTGCGTAAGTCGGTTGAGGGGCAACTTTTTCACTGGCATGACCAGACACTGCGCCTGACGGTCAGTATTGGCGTCAGCAACGGACAGGTCCTTTCCGGCTCGTTGACGGAGGCGTTTAATAAATTACTCGCTGAGGCGGATGAGTATCTTTATCGTTCCAAAAAGGCGGGGCGAAATTGCACCAGTATGCGTCAGTCGCCACTGGAAGAAACATTAAAGCCTTCGGTCAGTTTCTGAGCCCGAACGGTTTCTCAATCTCCTGTTTCGACAGCGCGCATCTGCAATGTAATAAGGCAAAACGATAGCGATAAGTTATTAAATTACTTGCTACAAATTTTCATCGTCAATACTATAACCGAGTATATGTATCGGAAAAAATTTGCGCCATGAATGGATCTGACAATTTGAAGAAAAGCGAGCGGATCACTGGCGGCAGGTTCGTCAGGCGCATGTACTTGATGCGTATTCTTGGGACCTTTCTCTGTTTTTTCCCCATCCTCTCCGTATTGTTGGAACTCCATCGTCCCCTGTGGCTGATACTCTTACTGGGCGCTAATGCCTTTATCTGGCCGACACTGGCGTTTATGCGCGCCCGCCGCTCCGACACCCCCCTGACGCTGGAACATCAAAACCTGATCTTAGATGCCGGTGCCGGTGGGTTCTGGATAGCCATGATGTCGGTTAACCCCCTGCCGTCGGTGGTCATTGCCACGATCCTGCTCGCCGATCGCCTCTCGGCGGGTGGCGTTGAGCTGATGCGCAAAGCGGGGATGTTAATGTTGGCCGCTTTTGCGGCGGCATGGGTGGCGCAGGGGATGGATTTTTATGTTGAGGTGTCTCAGCGCACCATGTTCACGACGCTGCCCCTGATTGCCATCTATATGCTGGCGCTCAGCGTACTGACCGACAACATTGCCGTAAAGCTGCGAAATAAAAGCCGCGAGCTGGAACGCATTGCGATGATGGACCCGCTGCTGGATATTGCCAACCGTCGCCTGCTGGAAAAACGTATCCAGTATGAGTTGGATAAACTGCGTGAACTGCCGCGCAATTCAATGCTGATGTTCATCGATATCGATAATTTCAAAGAAGTTAACGATCGGTTTGGTCACAAAGTGGGCGACGCACTGCTGGTCACAGTGTCGAAGATCCTGCATGCCGCGACGCGAAAAACGGATACCCCGGCGCGGCTGGGTGGGGATGAATTCGTGATTTTGCTTCCGGATACTACCCAGGAAGAGGCGCTTGCCGTTGCCGGGCGAATTATGGATTCCGCTGCCGTGATGAGCGTAACTCAGGAATATGCCTTCCACTGTACACTGAGTATTGGCATTGCCAGTGCGACCCAGGGGATGCAAAACGTCACCGACTGGCTGAAAGCGGCGGATGACGCCCTCTATAAAGCAAAACGCCGCGGCAAAAATCAAATCTACTCACACTGACAAACGTGCTGAATACGCTAAGCTTTATCCTGTACACCGCGAATCGGTCGCTCGATCACGTCTTATAATCGCGGACACCTGCCGATACTGACTAGCGAGATAGGCACTTTATGAAAACTCCTGCAATTCCCTTTGATGAGGAAAAACGCCTGGCGTCGTTGCGCGAATCCGGGTTGCTTGATACAGGAACTAATGAACGTTTTGACCGCCTGACAAGGCTGGCAAAGCGGTTGTTCAATGTTCCTATCGCGCTGGTGACCCTGGTGGGTGAAAAGACTCTGCATTTTAAAACCAGTGACGGCACCGCCCACGAAAGCCTGCCGCGTCATCTCTCCTTTTGTGGACACACCATCCTCAGCACAACGCCGCTTATCGTCAACGATGCCGGTAGCGACGAGCGTTTTTGTGATAACCCACTGGTAACCGGCGAATCCCATCTGCGCTTTTATGCAGGCTATCCGCTGCGTCTGCCCGATGGAGCGCTGGTCGGCTCATTTTGCCTGCTCGATCGCAGCCCGCGCGCTTTCTCATCCGCCGAGGTGGATATTCTGAAAGATTTTGCGCTGATCGTGGAAAATGAGTTTGCGGTGATGAGCGCCGCGACCACCGATGAACTCACCGGGCTGTTTAACCGCCGTGCGTTTGATAACCTGGTGAAATTTGCGATAAACAGCGCCCGTCGTCGCGCTGAACCGCTAGCGCTGGCGTGGGTGGATCTCGACGGTTTCAAACAGATCAACGACACCTGGGGGCACAGCGAGGGCGATGAGGCTCTGCGCTCAATGGCAAAAGTGATGCGCGCAAGCTTCCGGGAAGCGGATCTGTTAGTGCGCTATGGTGGGGATGAGTTCGCAGTCCTTTTTTCCGACACCCATGAGCAGGGGGCGTGGATTGCCCTGGAGTATCTGGTGGAGCAGACTCAGGCCTGGAACTTGTCCTCTGGCAAACCCTGGAAGCTTGCCTTTTCCTGGGGGGTAAGTGAGTTCGATCATAACGGTAACGGCGATATAAAAGCCTGGCTGGAAGATGCGGATGCCAAGATGTACGCCATGAAGACGAAAAACCATCGCGAACGCTAGTGACATAATAAAAACCTATGACGCGGGATGTTGTGTTAACAATATGTAAAATGCATAGTGGTTATTTTTAAGGAACAAAAATGACCACCACCTCTTTAGTTCGCCTCCTTGATGCCAGCGAAATCCGTGCCCGTATCGATGAACTCTGTGACGTATTAGAAAACTGCGTGCAGGGCGGGGCGTCCGTCAGCTTTATGTTGCCTTTCGGGCGGGAAAAATCTCGCGCCTTCTGGCAGAGTGTGGCTGACAGCGCAGGGCGTAATGAACGCGTCGTACTGGTAGATGAAAATAGTGAAGGCCTTATAAACGGCACCGTTCAGCTTATTGTCAACCAGCCCGAAAACCAGCCGCATCGTGCCGATGTCGCCAAACTCCTGGTGCATGAACGTGCCCGACGTCAGGGTATCGCCGGTAAGTTAATGGCACACCTTGAAATCGTTGCCCGTGAGCAGGGAAAAACGGTACTGGTACTGGACACCAGTACCGGGAGCGGGGCGGAATCTTTCTATACCCGGTGCGGCTGGCAAAAGGTCGGTGAGATCCCGCGCTATGCCCTAATGCCAGATGGGGCGATGACCGCGACGAGCGTCTTTTATAAGTTTTTGTGACGGGTGTTGTATTTTTGTGATTGCCGTTGGAAATGTTGTCTCGCTTTGATCAAAACAGGGGTTCATGGTCGAAAAGTTTGATAAGTTATTAGACCAATCTTCCTAGGTTGTATGACTAATCAAAAAAGGAACCC
Source organism: Phytobacter sp. SCO41 (assembly GCF_003073275.1). NCBI lineage: Bacteria > Pseudomonadati > Pseudomonadota > Gammaproteobacteria > Enterobacterales > Enterobacteriaceae > Phytobacter > Phytobacter sp. SCO41. The sequence goes on from NZ_CP027225.1 coordinate 2,623,625, forward strand.
ATTGTGAACACAGTTAACCGTCGCGATTTCCCCGGCGCTTCTTACCCAGAGCGTGTGATTCAGTTTGGCGAAGGCAACTTTCTGCGTGCCTTCGTCGACTGGCAGATCGATTTATTGAACGAGCACACTGACCTCAATGCCGGGGTGGTGATTGTTCGTCCGATCGACAGCGACTTCCCGCCCTCTCTGAGCACCCAGGATGGCTTGTATACCACTATCATTCGTGGCCTGAATGAGCAGGGCGAAGCGGTTAGCGACTCACGCCTGATCCGTTCCGTGAATCGTGAAATCAGTGTTTACGGGCAGTACGATGAGTTCCTGAAACTTGCGCATAACCCGGAGATGCGTTTCGTCTTCTCCAACACTACCGAAGCCGGTATCAGCTATCACGCTGGCGACAAATTCGATGACGCACCTGCGGTGAGCTATCCGGCGAAACTGACCCGTCTGCTGTTCGAACGCTTTAGCCACTTTAACGGCGCGGCAGATAAAGGTTGGGTCATCATCCCGTGTGAACTGATTGACTACAACGGTGACGCGCTGCGTGAACTGGTGCTGCGCTATGCGCAGGACTGGGCGCTGGGCGATGCGTTCGTGGCATGGCTCGATTCTGCTAACACCTTCTGCTCAACGCTGGTTGACCGTATCGTAACGGGCTATCCGCGCGATGAAGTGGCAAAAATTGAAGCGGAACTGGGTTACCATGACAACTTCCTCGACACCGCAGAACACTTCTATCTGTTTGTGATCCAGGGGCCGCAGTCACTGGCCGCCGAACTACGTCTGGACAAATATCCGCTGAACGTGCTGATTGTCGACGACATCAAACCCTATAAAGAACGCAAAGTCGCTATTCTGAACGGTGCGCATACCGCACTGGTTCCGGTTGCCTTCCAGGCGGGTCTTGATACCGTAGGCGAGGCCATGAACGATACCGAAATCTGTGCCTTTGTTGAGAAAGCGATTTATGAAGAGATTATCCCGGTGCTCGACCTGCCGCGTGATGAGCTGGAATCCTTTGCCAGCGCGGTGACCGGGCGTTTCCGTAACCCGTATATCAAACATCAGTTGCTCTCTATCGCCCTGAACGGCATGACCAAATTCCGTACCCGCATTCTTCCGCAACTGCTGGCAGGGCAGAAAGCTACCGGTAAACTGCCTGCGCGCCTGACTTTTGCGCTGGCCGCGTTGATCGCTTTCTACCGTGCAGACCGCAATGGCGAAGCCTATCCGGTGCAGGATGACGCCCACTGGATCACCCGTTACCAGCAACTGTGGGGCCAACATGGTGATCATCAGATCAGCACCAGCGATCTGGTAAAAGCGGTATTGTCGGTCAGCGAACACTGGGAGCAGGACCTGACTCAAGTCAGTGGACTGGTAGAACAAGTTTCTCTGGATCTCGACGCTATCCTGCTGCAGGGCATGCGTCAGGCTGTGAAACCGCTGTGCTAATGGCATTCTGTTAAGCGTGTAACGAACCCGGCTTGCGCCGGGTTTTCTTTTTCCTGCCTTTAGTTACAACATACTATTAAAGAGGATTAAAACACGCGCATCAGAATCGGCGGAAAAATGTGAAAAGGTCTGTCAGGACGAAAGATCTTTTCTATACTTTACTTTGCCACACCAGTGCCGATACGTTCGGCCAGGGAAATCCGTTGTTGCCGCAGCCTGGCGCAACAAGAACGAAAGAGAGGGACAAGCAATGGAAAAGCTGGAAAGAGCGGTGCCTGTTGTTATGGGTCTGGTCGTCAGTATTTCGCTTATTGCCACGGCATGGGATATCTCATTCGTCAGTACTTTGCCCTGAGTAGTTGCCTGAAAGGGGACGTGTTCCCCTTTCAGGCCTTAAACCATTCCCGTGTTTCTTTCGCCACTCGTTGTAATAACGCCACCGCCTCTTCGCTGCTATGAATATTGGTGTAACCCATGATTAACCCGTAGCGTTTTTCAGGGCTGTTATACCACTCTGAAAGTGGACTGACCTTTAGCTGCGCGTTTTGCCAGATTTTTGCCAGATGTACATCTTCTGTGCCATGGCGCAAAAAAGCGATAATGTGCATGCCGCCATCGTTAACCTCAACATCAAACAGATCCGGAAAAACCAGGCTTAGCGCATCGAGTGCCATCTGGCGACGTTGCTGATATAGCGTGCGCATCTTCTTTAAATGGCGAAAGAAATGTCCTTCTGCAAGGAAGTTCGCAACGATTTTTTGTGTCAGCACCGGTTGTGCGCTTTCAGTGATTTCACCGGCCTCATGAAAGGCGTTAAGGGTGGTGCGCGGCATGACCAGATAGCTGATACGCAGGGCAGGCATCACCGTTTTACTGAATGTGCCCATATAAATGACCCGATCCTCATTATCAATACTCTTGAGGGCAGGCAGTACCTTGCGGGTGTAATGGAATTCGCCATCATAATCATCTTCTATGATCCACGCGTTGTTAGCATTGGCCCACTCCAGTAACTGGCGTTTACGCGGCAGGGAAAGGGTGACCGCCAGCGGGCTATGGTGTGAGGGAGTGATGCAGACAAAGCGGGCATCCGAATGGTATTTCAGCAGATAATCAACGTTAAGCCCCTGCTTGTCGACTGGCGCGTAATGAAGGTTTTCGACCTTCTTTCTCAGTAATTGCTGACCAAAGATATAGCCCGGATTTTCAATAACGACTTTATCGCCGCGCGTCGCCAGCGCATCGAGGATAAGCGTAAGATTATTACGATAACCTCCAGTGATATAAATATGCTCCGCCGTGCAGGTCAGCCCACGAGAAACACTCAGATAACGGGCAATGGCCTCACGTAGCGGCGGATAGCCCATCAGTGGGGGATTGGTCATCTCTTTGGCTGACATAGCGCGCACGGCTTTGCCGGACAGAAGCAGCCATTTCTTGTAAGGAAAGGCATCCAGTGCGGGAATGCCCAGACGGAAATAGCCCTCCCTGTCGCGAACATCTACCATTGATCTGAGCTGTGTGTCAGCGGTCCAGGCCTGAACGGGACATTCTGCCTTTTTAGGGAGCAGCAGGTCCGGGTTTACCCGTGTGCCTTTCGCACCCTGGCTGACCAGATAGCCTTCACCTACCAGAATGGCATACGCCGTTTCCACGGTTTTTCGCGCCACCTCCAGTTCGTCAGCCAGCACACGCACCGAAGGGACTTTGTCTCCGGGTCTTAACAACCCGCTGAGAATGTTGTGCCGATAGCGTTCGTAAATGTCACGATAGCCTAACCTCATGTCCTACCTCATTTGTCTGTTTTTGTACCTTTTTAGTACGTCATAAATCTCTAATATAGCGGCTGTCAAATCAATTCATGAGGAAAATGACAATGACCACTCGCGCTAACCACTTCCAGACCGTACCTGTACTTATCAACACGCTGGTTGAAGCCAGCATGGCATCACATAAAAGTTCACTGGATGGAGCAATCAAAAACCTGGTGGATATTCGCGCTTCTCAACTTAACGGCTGCGCGTTTTGTCTGGATATGCATGTGAAGCAGGGCAAACTGCGCGGCGAACGCGAACTGCGTCTTTACCATGTGGCTATCTGGCGGGAATCACCCTTGTTTAGCGCCAAAGAAAAAGCGGCGCTGGCGTTAACCGAAGCCTTAACACATCTCGGTCCGCAAGGGGTGACGGATGAGGTTTATCGCCACGTGGGGGATCATTTTAGCGAGGTAGAAATTTCCGAACTGGCGTTTGCCATTGCCACCATCAACGCCTGGAACCGCCTGCAGATTCTCGCGCAAATAGCACCCGGCTCGCAGGATGCGGCCTATGGTCTGGATCGCGCCGGGTTACAGTGAGTGCTGTCTGTACTCGCGGATAAAGGCGATAAACGCCTGCAAACCGGCAGGGATATGACGATGACCGGGGTAATACAAACACAGCCCTTTAAAGGGCTGTGTCCACTCATTGAGCACACTGACCAGCCGGCCTGAACGTAAATCATCTGCAATATACAATTCCGGTAAAAAACCGATGCCGAGCCCGGCGCGTACCGCGGCAATGGATGTAAACAGGTCGGTGGTGGCAAGTCTCGGTGGCACGGCAATGGCAAATTGTTCGCCGTGACGCGCAAACTCCCAGCGATAAATACCCCCGTGCGACATTCGCATGCAGATACCTTGCTGCCGGGTGAGGGCTTCCGGGGTGAGCGGCGTGCCGTGTTCAGCAAACCATTGTGGCGTGGCGACCACCCGCATATGAATATCCGGCGTCAGCGGCACGGCAATCATATCCTGTGGAACCGCTTCCGCCAGACGAACCCCGGCGTCGTACCCCTCGGCGACAATATCGATCATGCGAGCATCACTGGCGGTTTCCATGCGCATTTGCGGATAGCGCGCCAGAAAAGCAATCATCAGTTCATCGAAAAATAGCTGCCCGATAGCCTGCGGTACATTAATGCGTAAGGTACCTGAAGGCTCATCAGGCTGGCTGTGAATTTCGTCCGCGGCCTGCTGGATCTCTTGCAATGCCGGACCGATACGGGCGACAAAACGCTGTCCGGCTTCGGTGAGCGCGACACTGCGAGTCGTGCGGTTAAAAAGTCTGGCGTCAAGACGCGTTTCCAGCCCGGCGATGGCATTACTGACCGCCGTTGCCGACATCCCCAGCTCCTGGGCTGCGGCACGAAAGCTTCCCCGACGCAGCACCGCCATCACCACTTCCAGTTCAATCAAACCTGAACGATGCATAGATTATCCTGATAATCGAAACAACCCTTGCAGGATAACCCGGATTATCGGCGCGATAAAGCTGTGCCAGACTGGCTGCATTAACCGTGGAGGACACTATGCGACAGCTTGAACATCTCTGGATCAATGGCGAATTTACCCGGCCCCAGGGCGAGGACTATTTCGATCTATATAACCCTTCCACCGCCGAGGTAACAGGGCGGATACGTATGGCAAATGCCGATGACGCCGCGCGGGCAATTGCAGCGGCAAAAGCGGTCTTTGTTCACTGGTCGCACACAAGTGTTGAAGAGCGGCTGGCAGTTTTACAGCGAATGCGTGATGCCATGGCCGCCTGTCAGGATGAACTGCTGCATGCCATTATCGAGGAGTACGGTGCCCCGGCGTCACGTTCCGCGTGGATGGCCAGTTATCCGGTGGCGGTGATTGATCAGGTCATACATGATTTACGGCAATTTGAATTTTCCACTGCGGTTGGCAAAGCCCAGGTGAAGATGACACCGCTCGGGGTGGCCGGGCTTATTACACCGTGGAACAGTAACGCCGGGTTTATCTGCGGCAAACTCGCCGCGGCGCTGGCGGCTGGTTGTACGGCGGTGATCAAACCAAGCGAGATGAGCGGGTTACAAACCCATGTGGTGATGAAAGCGCTGCATACGGCCGCGCTACCACCGGGTGTTTGCAATATCGTTACCGGCTTTGGCGCGGTGGTGGGTGAGGCAATAAGCCGTCATCCGGACGTTGCCAAAATTTCGTTTACCGGCTCGACGCAGACCGGTAAGGCGATTTTGCGTAATGCCGCCGAAAGTTTTAAACGTGTGACACTGGAGCTTGGCGGTAAATCTCCAACCTTGATTCTGGACGATGCCGATCTGGCGACAGCGGTACCGCTTGCCATCCAGGCCGGTTTTATGAACAGCGGTCAGGCGTGTATCGCCGGTACGCGAATTCTGGTGCCACAATCGCGCAAAGCCGAGTGTGAAGAGGCGCTGCGCAAAGCGGTTGCGGCGGTGAAATCCGGTGACCCGCTCGACCCGCAAACGGACATTGGCCCGATGGTCAGCGAAAAACAGTGGCAGCGGGTACAGGGATATATACACCTTGGCCTGCAAGAGGGCGCACGTCTGCTGACTGGCGGAGAAGGGCGTCCGGAAAACAGCGGGAAGGGGTGGTTTGTGAAACCGACACTTTTTACCGATGTGGACAACAGTATGCGCATCGCCCGTGAGGAGATTTTTGGCCCGGTATTGTCGATTATTCCCTATCGAGACGATGACGACGCCGTAGCAATCGCTAACGACACGGATTACGGTCTTAGCGCGTTGGTTTTGGGCGCAGATGTGCAGCGCGCACAGCGTATCGCCGGGCGTATCATCTCCGGTCGGGTGCAAATCAATACCCTGGCACACGAAGCCGGGGCACCGTTTGGCGGTTTTAAACACTCAGGGATCGGTCGCGAAATGGGGCGCTGGGGGATAGCGGCGTTTATGGAGCCGAAGGCGGTGGTCAGGTAGCCCAGTAAAAAATGGTTTTTCGCAAGACCGATTTATGAACTGAAAACAAAAAGGATCAGCCAGGGATCCTTTTTGCCAGGATCACCAGCGACCGTAGGGGTAGGTTTTATCTTTGATGAAATCTTTTACGTACTGGTCATATCCATCAGGAATACTGTAATTAAAATCAATCAGTGTAGGCACCTCTTTACATGCATCAAGACTTTCCCCGGACAGGGTGGTGAGTCTTCGTGGCTGAACAAGAAGGTTATCGCCCGCTGCACTACTTCGCAGCCATATCCGGACTTTCCCTTCCGGTGCCAGACCAATCAGCAAGGTCTTGTACCAGGCCGTGTTGCCTAATCGATCTTTCCCGGTTGGTGTCATCATGGTGTTGTAGATAGAGCGGTGAAACACAATCCGTGTCTCGTACGTTTTTTTGTCGATCACTGAGTCCCAGCAGAACAACATCATGGCCGGTGGATGGCGCGCTTTGTTGAAGCGAATACTCCTGCTGCCCGTTCGGTTATTCCAGGTACCGACAACAGCAGGATCGGACTCGGTGTAGTCGAGTGTACTGAACGTGTAAACGACATCTTCGCTGTCAATAATTAACGCACGTGTGGCAAAAGCGGGTAGGGCATGGGGGGTAAAAAAGTCGAACTGCCATTTGCCGTAAGGCATTTCGCCGGTGTCTTCCGGGGTCTGCGGCGAATGTGCCTGACAGCCGTTTAAAGTCATCAGCAGTATCAGGGCTGCGGGGGTTTTACGTGTCATAGATTTCTCCGTCCATGGAACAGTTCGTTATTTCAGCCAGGATCACCAGCGACCGTAGGGGTAGGTTTTATCCTTGATAAACTCGCGGGTTGTTTTGGTGTAACCATAACCCTGAGAATGGTTAGTTATTCCTTTGCAGGCATCCAGTTTATCCCCGGACAGGGTGGTGAGCCTTCGTGGCTCAACGGGAAGGTTATCTCCCGCTGCGCTGTTCTGCAGCCATATCCGGACTTTCCCTTCCGGTGCCAGACCAATCAACAGGGTTTTGTACCAGGCCGTGTTGCCTAAGCGATCTTTCCCGGTTGGTGTCATCATGGTGTCATGGATGGAGCGGTGAAACACAATCCGCGTCTCGTACGTTTTTTTGTCGATAACCGAGTCCCAGCAGAACAACATCATGGCCGGAGGATGGCGCGCTTTGTTGAAATGTGCATGCATCCTGACCCGGTTATTCCAGGTTCCTATGGTCCCGGGATAGCCGGGTACTCTATCAAGCGTGCCGAAGGTATAAACGACATCTTCACTGTCGATAATCAACGCACGTGTGACATCAGCGGGCAAGGCGTGAGGGGTAAAAAAGGCGAACTGCCATTTGCCGTAAGGCATTTCGCCGGTGTCTTCCGGGGTCTGCGGCGAATGTACCTGACAGCCGTTTAAAGTCATCAGCAGTATCAGGGCTGCGGGGGTTTTGCGTGTCATAGATTTCTCCGTCCATGGAACAGTTCGTTATTTCAGCCAGGATCACCAGCGACCGTAGGGGTAGGTTTTATCCTTGATAAACTCGCGGGTTGTTTTGGTGTAACCATAACCCTGAGAATGGTTAGTTATTCCTTTGCAGGCATCCAGTTTATCCCCGGACAGGGTGGTGAGCCTTCGTGGCTCAACGGGAAGGTTATCGCCTGCTGCGCTGTTCTGCAGCCATATCCGGACTTTCCCTTCTGGAGCCAGACCAATCAACAGGGTTTTGTACCAGGCCGTGTTGCCTAAGCGATCTTTCCCGGTTGGCGTCATCATGGTGTCATGGATGGAGCGGTGAAACACAATCCGCGTCTCGTACGTTTTTTTATCAATCACCGAGTCCCAGCAGAACAACATCATGGCCGGCGGATGGCGCGCTTTGTTGAAGCGAATACTTCTGCTGCCCGTTCGGTTATTCCAGGTCCCGACAACAGCAGGATCGGACTCGGTGTAGTCGAGCGTACTGAATGTATAAACGACATCTTCGCTGTCAATAATCAACGCACGCGTGACATCAGCGGGTAGGGCATGGGGGGTAAAAAAGTCGAACTGCCATTTGCCGTAAGGCATTTCGCCGGTTTCTTCCGGCGTCTGCGGTGCACATGCCTGGCAGCCGTTTAAAGCCATCAACAAAATCAGGGCTGCGGGGATTTTTGACATCATGCCTTTTTCCCGTCCATGTTATAAATCGTTCGAATCCAATTTTCATCTGGCCGGTTAACAAAACCAATCAGCTCGGCAGGGGAAGCGCCACCACGAATAACGCCGCTCGAATCAGTGAGAATGGCATTCCAGTGCGCCGAGCAGTGAATATAGTTCGTGGCGATTATATTCAATTCTTTTTCGCTAAATTTTTCCGGCGGTTGGCCGGATCGCACGGCTTTTCCTATTGCGATCGCTTTTTTACAAAGCGGAATCAGCTCAGGAGGAAGATTCAAATTATCGTTTTCTTGAATATCCTCAAATAACACCCCCGCATCCTGCGCTGCATCGAGCATCACTCGTAGCACTACTTTCGACCAGTCGTTTTTGACATTTCGGTGTCGCAACGTTAATGCAGCATAGCTGCGCTTTTGTGGCTCTCCGTAGCGATCAGACGGCATGCGGTCGTCAAACCAGGTCTCTGCAGAAATCTCGCTGGTACGCATGATCGGGGCGATGCAAGGGTAATTATCGAGGATTGCCATTTGTTTTAGGGTTTGATAGTAACCTCTGGTCTCTTCTTCGGGTTGACGGAGCGGCACGGTATCCGTTTGCGGGCGCGTCAAAAAAAGATTTTCCTCCAGTAATGGCAGGTACCCTCCGCCAATGTCCGAGTGTACGCCTGGCAATGCCAGCTCCGGCCATGCGGGTTTTACGCTATTTAGCGCGAAATTGAACCGGCATTCATGTGCCGCCGTGATGTGAAAGACTTTTTCTGCCACGCCGGGACGAAGCGCAATATTTACTGCTCCTGTGTCGGCATTATGGGGATTGAACCCATTTGTCGGAGTGCCAATTGCAGCCACAGTGTCAAAAATGCCAATAAAACGGGTCTTTCCGGCGGGCATCCCCGTAAAGGACATACCTCGCATGCCATCCTGGATAGCGCTAATGATGGCCGGGTCTCGTGCATATACCCGGTTGGCAAAATGTCTGGCTGCTGCTGCGCCACGGCTAAAACCAAAGATATCGAACTGGAGGGACTGGATGATGAACTGAGTATCCGGAATATTATTTTTCAATTCAGCCAGGACTGTCTGAATATGCTCACCAATAACAGCTACGGCTCTGTCTGTCTTGGCAATAACACCCGTGTCGGATATCCCCAATCCCTGGCCGATAGTACTGTCGGGTTTACCCGATTCAGTTCCGATACCCTCAATATAAATGGGATGCTGAATCTCAGTACTTTCTGACGAAAAATATTGTTTATACAACGTCGCTAACCAATGCACGTTGGTGTAATACCCCAAATAACTGGTTGCGCCGATACCTGAAACACCGAATTTATCTCGTGCGCATTTACCCAGAAGCGTTTCGGCTTCCCTGCCTGACATGTGGTAGTGTTCGGCCGTACATGCTTTCATCATGTTTGCGGCATTGACGGCGTTATTGCCTGTACCATCAAAGAAAATGCCAATCGTAAGCGTCACTTCGCGCTTTTCTTCCTGTTTTTCCTGTTCAGGAGCAGGTGCGGCCAAATTTGGCTTATGGGCAGATTGCGCGTGCTGTGTTGGCTCTCGGCCACCTCCGCCTGTTTCATATGTATCGTTGAGCTGAGATGCGATAAATCGAGAACGGCATGGGCAGCTACTCATGCTGTGCAGCGTCCCTGCCATCATTTTGTTGTGAAGAAATGTCTGGGGAACACCCCCTATTATTTTATAAACGCCAGAATATCTGCCGCAGGTTACGCTATCGAACTCTCGTGCCTGCGGTATTCCCATGATGGTATGATCATCTGCCCCCTCAATAATGACGCCGCCACAGGTGGTTTTGTCGCCTCTGACTAAAAAATATCCTATTGCCATCATTATCCTCCCTGATGTTTGATTCCGCCCCTTCGGCAACGCCTGTCAGTAGATTTTCAAATCTGGAAACGTTTCAAAGACGTTGTGCGTATGGTAACCAGGTCTTTGTACTAAACCTAAATTCCAGCCGTATTCCAGGATGATGCTAAGGGTTTTTCTGGGATGTAGTATCAGGAATGTCAGAAGAGAGTTGCGAAGGAATGAAGAAGGGTGACGGTGATTGAGAGACGCCGGTTTCCCGGCGTCACGTTTTCTTAGCGTGGATCTTGCATTTTTAACTGGAAGAAACGCACGGAGTTACGCAATTGTTCGCTTTGCTCAGACATGGAGTGAGCAGCGACAGCGGCCTGTTCCACCAGCGTGGCGTTCTGCTGGGTAACCTGATCCATCTGGTCGATGGCGACGCTGATTTCACGAATCCCCTGATGCTGCTCTGTCGAGGCAGCGGAAATCTCCGCGACAATATCGGTCACTTTATTAACAGAAGTGACGATCTGCTCCATCGCCCGGCTGGCGGTGTCTGCATAACGAGAGCCGTCGGTAATTTTATGGACGGTCCCTTCGATAAGTTGCTTAATTTCTTTCGCGGCGTTGGCACTTTTTTGCGCCAGAGTACGCACTTCACCGGCGACCACGGCAAAACCTTTACCCTGTTCACCGGCGCGGGCGGCTTCAACGGCGGCGTTGAGCGCCAGGATGTTGGTCTGGAAAGCAATCCCTTCAATCACAGAAATGATATCGACGATTTTCTGCGAGCTGTCGGAGATTTCATGCATCCGCTTGAGCATATCGTCCACTTCTTTTCCGCCTTTTACGGCGGTCTGTGACGTTTCGCGCGCCAGTTCGCTGGCCCGGCGGGCGTTGTCGGCGTTGCTTTTTACGTTTTCCGTAATCTGCTGCATGTTAGACGAAGTCTGCACCAGTGAGGCGGCCTGTTCCTCAGTACGTTGAGACAGGTCGTTGTTACCCTGAGAAATTTCACTGGCGGCAAGGGAGATAGCTTCGCTGCCATGAATGATGCCATCGATAATATCGGCCAGCTTGCTATTCATAAACTTGATGGTTGCCAGCAAACTCTGGGTGTCGTTGTCTTTCAGTTTGACGTCGGCTTTCAGATTACCCGAGGCAATTTCATTCATGATCTCCACGGCGTAAGCAGGCTCGCCGCCTAACTGGCGAGAGAGGCTACGGGAGATAACCAGGGCGATGAACCCGGTGGCAATCAGTGCCAGTAGCAACAACCCACAGAAAGTGTAGAGCGCTTTGTCGTAGCCGGACTGCGCAATCGCACCCGCTTCTTCACCGCTGGCCACTTCTTTGTCCACTAGGGTAGCAAGGTCTTTCATCAACTGGGTACGGTATTTAGACGACACCGCGCCGCTGATTTTGGATGCTTCCTCAAGTCTGCCCGCGCTAACGGCCTCGATAACTTTGGCGTTAACGTCGACGAAATTACGGAAGTTGTCGACAACGGTATTAAACAGTGTGCGTGTATCTTCCGGTGCGTCGGCGGAAATTTTAGCAAACTGGCGCTGGGCATTTAAAAATGTCGCCTGGTTTTGCAGCAGTTCGCCACGATGTTGCTCCCGCTCGGCAGGTGTGACGGAACCGATATACTGAATTTGCTGTAAGCGCATTTCTGATAATACGCCACGCATTTCCAGGGTATATCTGACGCCCGGCATGCGATTATCGCGGAATTTATCAATATGGGATTTACTGATGTGCAACTGATAAATGGAGACAATACCAAGTACTAACATCATCGCTATAAGAATGGAAAAGCCAGTGAGCAATTTTGCTAATACAGATGCCTGAGAAAATTTTTTCATAGTGATCATTTTTTAATGAAAAGGTTTTACCTATATCGGTAATAAACGCGAAAATATTGATTATTTTTAATTGATCTTAATCACATATTTTTATTTTATTGCGGTGAAATCTGTGTTGGTTAAAAAACAGGCTCTGGTCGAAACAGTATGAATGTTAAAAGTGTAAATGAAATGAAAAGAATATGTTTATTTAAAAACTGAAATAATGTTTCACTCATAAATAATTTAGCAGTGAAAATAACCGCCCAAGGAATGGTTTCAGTTATTTATTTTGCAAAACTCACTGGCAACTCATCGGCCCATTTTGTCGCTTTATTCATCATCTCGGTCACTGCTGCTTCTGGTAGCCCTATATCCTGCGCCATATCGCTGGCTTCTTCCCACATGCGTTGCTCGTAGAGCATAGCAAGGCAAACATACTGATAAAGCACGCCGTTTTGGTGCTGCAGAGCCATGATCACCTCTTGTGAAACCGCAATTTGCGCCATGAGATCTTCCAGCGGCATTTCGAGGATCACATCCAGTAACGAAAATAGCCCAACCATAAAGGCTTCGTTGGATAACGGGTGAGAGGGGGTTCGGGCCGCAGCCAGTTCGCAGAATTTGGCGCGAATCAGACTTAAATAATAGATTTCGGTAGTCTTGACGGTTTCGAATGAAGTTAAACAGGCGACCAGTACAAAGCGACGCAGTTCATTAATCCCGAGATAAAGCACAATATCTTTCAACGATTGGTTGCGTAAACCTGAAATACCCCTTTTGTTATAAAGGATATTTTGTGCGTAACGCATAATTTTGAAAGACAACGACACATCGCGTTTAAGTAGATCTTCGATGCGATTCAAATCTGGCGATTCGACGTTTACTTCGTGCATGAGCTTTAAGGCAAATGCGCGGTTGTGTAACAATTTGTTTCTTTTATGTACTACGGGTTTGCTGAAAAAATAGCCCTGAAAGAGGTGGAAACCCATTTTTTTATAGGCTTCAAACTCGTCATAACTTTCTACCTTTTCAGCAAGAAAAACTGCATGACGTAGCATCTCGCGCTTATTGCCTATATAAGCAGCAATTTCTTCACGCGTATTTTTCTGAATATCGAATTTAATAATATTAATATAGGGAATAAACGCATCCCATTCGCTACTCAGCGAAAAATCATCCAGGGCAATACGAAAACCCTGGGTTTGCATCCGTTTTACGGTTTCCAGCAAGCGATGGTCGGGGCTGGCGGTTTCGAGAATTTCAATGATGACACGGTCTTTGGGCAGGGTTTCGGCGAGGCCATCCACCAATAATTGATGCGGAAAATTAACGTAAACGGAATTGTTCTCATCTTTGCGGCCCACTGGCGCGCCAAAAAACTGTTCTTCAATCAGTTGCGTGGTTGCCTGTTCCGATGAAACATCAGGGAAACGGTTTACCATGCTATCCCTGAAAAGCAGTTCATAACCGACAGTGTTTAATTTGTTATCAAAAATTGCCTGTCTGGCCACAAAAGAAAACATTCATTACCTCACAAATCCGTACGCCTCACATCATTCTCGATAATACAAGGTACATTAACGCCGCAGGTAAATGAACACGCTTGCTTAGCAAAAACTCCCTTATGATTATTAAAAATATAGGCATAAGTGCGTGATTTAACAATTTGTGAAAGGTAAAGAATTGAGGCCCTGCATGGGGGCAGGGCCAGAAGGGTTAATATGTATCGAAACAGAGCTGCCGTTCGCAACAGGCGTCGCAACTGGGCGAGCGACAAATGATCTCTCCTTCTGTCTGTAAACAGCGCTGCCGATAGAAAAACTTCTTCCAGCGCATATTTTCACTGTTCATCTCCACCAGTTGCGGAAAGCAGTCGGTCATCAGTTCGCGCAATTCCTCACGCGAACTCAGCCCGAGATCCTGCCAGAGATGGTTGAATGCCAGCGACACACTGGCAATGATCTGATGCATCGGATCTGCTCCCGGCAACATATGGCATGCCAGCCAGTCGGCCAGTTGCGTTCGTTCCTCTTTACGGCTGGCGATCAGCTCCGACATCAACGTACGCCGCAAAACCACATCCGACGGCGCGGTATTGTGCGCGCTGAGCGCCAGCCAGTGATCGTCGGAAAGCCCCATCTGCAAGGGGTAACAACCTTCACCCTGCGCATAGAGCTGTACCAGGCGATCAAGCCAGTAGTGCCGCGCGATGAGGGTCATGCCACCCCCTTGTGACAATCGTCTTGTTGCCACTGTTGACGCGCCTTTTCCCACCAGCGCGCAAGCGTCGGGAGGACCGGTTGCCACGCGTCATCAACGCAAGGCTCAATACCCTGTGCCTCCAGTTGCTGCCAGGGACCGTAGCCAATACGTGAGCAAAAAACGGCTTTTACATCCGCCAGCAGCGCCATGATCGCCGCCATACGTGCTTCACTGTCCTGGGGTTCACATTCGTCGCTCCCCTGGCAGTATTTGGGAGTAAAACGCTCATTCACCAGAACAACGCCCGCAGCGGAAAGACTGTATATACGAAAACGATCCGCATGACCAAAATGACAGTCAATCACGTCTCCCCGCGTGGAGGCGACCGCGACCAGGCAGGCATCCGCTTCGTCTGACTCCCCCTGCGTGGCGATACTGGCGTGTAGCCTGGCGCGTTTTTGTAATGTCGGCAGCCAGGGTTGGGGTGCCGTTTCTGTCGGGGTAAACAGAAATTGCTGGCTGCGATCTTCGCCCAGCATACCTATCGCATCCGCGCGGCACTGCTGGCAGTGGGTCATTTGCGGCATCACCTCGCCACACTGCTCGCGAGTGGCGGCAAGCATCGCCGCATCCGGCTCAGGTTGACCGTTGAGGCCAAAAACGGTGCCATGCTCTGGTCGGGCAATCAGCGGCATAATGTTATGAATAAAGGCACCGTATTGCTGCAATGTCCGGCTGACATCCACCAGAGAATGATCGTTGATACCGGGTATCAGCACCGAGTTGATCTTCACGAGCACACCTTTTTCCGTCAGTCTGCGCACCCCTTCAAGCTGGCGGGCCACGAGGATCTTTCCGGCTTCGCGGCCGCTGTAGCGCTCACCGTCCAGCCACAGCCAGGCATAGATTTGCGCGGCGATATCAGGATCGAGGGTGTTAATGGTCACGGTGACGTGGTCAACGCCGACCTCCAGCAACCGGTCAACAGCATCGGGCAGCATCAGACCGTTCGTCGACAGACACAGCTTCAAATCCGGTAGCTGTTCGCGGATCAGTTCCAGTGTTTTGAAGGAGCGACCAATGTTCGCCAGCGGGTCACCGGGACCGGCGATCCCCACCACCGACAGTTGAGGAATTGCCGTCGCGACCTGGCGTACTTTCGCCACTGCCTGTTCGGGGGTCAGCAACGACGAGGAGACGCCGGGGCGGGATTCATTACTGCAATCGAATTTTCGGTTGCAGTAGTTACACTGCAAATTGCAGGCAGGGGCGACCGGCAGGTGCATGCGAGCGAAACGGTGATGACCGCTACGGGAGTAGCAGGGGTGTGATGCCACTTTGTTGGCGATAAAATCAGTTAAGGGTTCACCAGGCGCCTGGCAACCCATGCCAGTAGCGGAAGAGCAGGAAGTCATGATCGCTCCTTAATTTGCGTAGTCATGTCTTCCTGCTGCAAAACCCGTACCGCTCACATAAAATGTAATTACTTGAAAAATATGACGTTATAAAAGCGTTGTTCGTCGTTGTTTGTCGTAAATGTGGCGTTTGGCTGACAATGTGCTGAATGTCACAAAGTGAGCCGTCACATCCTGGGCATGCTGATATCCATAATTTGTATCCGATAGGCGACCTGACGGGGCGTCATACCCAGCAGACGCGCCGCTTTGGCCTGCACCCACCCGGCTTTTTCCAGCGCGGCAATCAGCCGTTGACGTTCATCCAGCGTTTGATCAAGCCAGCTATCCTCTTTTGGCGCGGCGGCGATGGCGAGTTTTGGCGTGTTCTCACGGTGGTTAAAGAGCACCACATCGCGGTCGATCAGGCCGTTTTCTGACATCACTGCCGAACGTTCCAGGCAATTTTCCAGCTCACGCACGTTACCGGGCCAGTTGTAACCCATCAGCAGACGGATGGCGCCATCACTGATGCGCAGCGTACGCCCCTGGTTATGGGCGATTTTGTGCACCAGAAAGTGCGCCAGCTCGGCAATGTCCTCCTGACGTTCACGCAGCGGTGGCAGGGAGATGGGCATTACGTTGAGGCGATAATAGAGATCCTCGCGGAAATTGCCCATCCGCACCTCTTCTTCCAGATTCCGGTTGGTGGCGGCGATGATACGCACATTGACACGCAGGGTTTCGTCGCCGCCAACGCGCTCCATTTCACCCTCCTGCAAAATACGCAGTAGTTTGGCCTGGAACGAGGCGCTGCTTTCGCCAATTTCATCAAGAAACAGTGTGCCGCCATCGGCCAGTTCAAAACGTCCTTTACGCTGGCGAACCGCGCCGGTGAACGCCCCTTTTTCATGGCCGAACAATTCGCTCTCCAATAGCGTATCCGGTAGCGCCGCGCAGTTAAATTTCACAAAGGGCGCGGCGGCGCGAGGGGAGTTGTGATGAATAGCATTGGCGATAAGTTCTTTACCGGTGCCGCTTTCGCCGCGCACCAGTACCGTGGTATCCCAGCGCGAAACCTGGCGGATAATGTCCATTGTCTGCTGCATGGCCGGGCTTTTGCCCACCATATTCTCAAAACCGAAGGGGCGAGGAGTGCCACAGTTGCGCTGGCGTTCGGTCTGGGCAATCGCGGCGCGCGGTGTGGGGGCGGCAGGCGGGGTCATCAGCCGGACTGTCTGTGCGACCAGATTGGCGACGGTTTCCAGAAAGCGCGTACAGGAAGGAAGCCGCTCCTCCAGACGCGCCATCGGCTGCGCGGCGAGCACGCCAATCGTCTGCGCGCCTGGCCCCATTAAGGGGACGGCGATAAACGGCAGGTTGTAATCATAGATGCCAAGCCTGTCGAGAAAGCGTTGATCGTCGGCGACACGCGGCAGCACAAGAGATTGTCCCTGGGACAGTACGGCTCCTACCAGCCCTTCGCCAGGGCGATAGCGAATTTGCGAGCTGCCGGGGATCAGATGTTGGTCTGCCTCCTGCAAGGCTTCAATACTCAGAATTTCCTGCTGGTTGTCATACAGACACAGCATGCCGTGTTGCATAAATGCGTCATTATGCAGAACACACAGCACCTCCTGCAGCGTCTGGCTTATCTCGGTTGCGCGACTCAACACCACGCTGATGCGCTGCATGGCGGTAAATTGCTGTGAGAGATCAAAACGCCAGACGGTGGTGCCCGACTCGGGTCGCTGGGTCATCGTGGGCCTCCGGTCAGTGAATGAAATAACGGGAATCGCAGGGTCAGGCAGGTACCGCCTTCAGGGCGGGTAGTTAGTTCTATTGCGCCGCGATGATGGGCAACCAGGGTTTGAATCAACCGCAGCTCCATCCCTTTGCCGGGGGCGTTCAGGGCATCGGGGGAGTGGGCGTATCGCACATGGATGAGCGGCACATTATCTGTCAGCCAAATGGACAGCCAGCCATCCTCTTCACGGGCGTAAAGCTGGGTATGCAGCGTTCTGTCCGGTAGCGCGGCGGCGAGGGCCAGCGTGCGGTCGAGCCACAAACTGAGACAGGCAAGGATCTGCGTACGCTGACCAAACCCCGCCAGATGCGGAGAGGCCATTTCAACGTGCAGATTTTCGCCATTGTTATAGCGGGTATGGTAAAGGGCGCGCAGGTCGTCAAACAGCGGTTGCAGAGGCCACAGCGCGCTCTCTTCCAGATCGAGAGAAGGGCGGCAGCGTTGCAGGCGGGCCAGCGCCTCTTCCCCCTCGCGCCACGCGGCATCCAGCGCCACGTTATGGTTATCTTCACCGTTGAGACGTCGCGCCGCCGCCAGCATATTGATGGGGCAGTTTAGCTGAACCAGCGCGGCATCCAGCGATTCACGGATCGCGGCCAGCAGCTTTCCGGTGGTCATCTCCTGTTTGAGACGATCGAGACGGCCCTGTTCGGCCTGTTGTTGTTGCTGGGTGCAGTCGGTGATCACCACCAGGGTGCGGGGCAGCGCGGTATCAATAAAGTAGCGGCTGGCTTCTTCGCTTACCCCCGGCAAGGTCCAGCAGGTGACAGAGAGCCAGCGCACGGCACCGCGCAGCACCACAGGCAGTATTTGCCCGGCATAGAGATCGCTTTTGCGCCGGGAGAAATCCAGTTCGGTGAGCAGCTCCTTGCCACCGCAGTCGGCACAGAAGGTTTTGTAGGCGAGGTTGTCCATGACCACCTGGTCCTGCTCGTTGACCACCACCACGGCGGCAGGAATGTTGTTCAGCACCGCCTCGCTCATGGTGGTGTGATTGCGCAATCGCTGTTCGAGCGCATAGCTGGCGCTGATATCACGTTGCATGGCGAGGTAGTGTTCCAGTTCGCCCTGTTTGTTGACGACCGGGGTGATGTCGACCTCAGCCAGATAAAGGCTGCCATCCCGACGGCGATTGATGAGCTGACCGCGCCAGGGCATCTGTTGCAGCAGCGTTTGCCACAGTTCCTGATAAATGCTGCGCGGCGTCTGTTGGCTTGCCAGTATGCGATGGTTCTGGTTGAGCAGCTCTTCCAGGCTATAACCGGTCTGGCGACAAAAGGCCGGATTAGCGTACAGAATCCTCGCGTCCGGGTCGGTCAGCGAAATCGCGATCGGAGCCTGTTCAACCATCGTGGAAAACAGTCCGGGATGTTGAAGTGAGAGGTTGCCCGCAATGATCTGCGGTGCGCTGGTCTCCAGCATCATATTAAAGGTCATCACACGCTCCTGGTTTCAGGCCCGGCTGTGTCGCATTTACAACATTTTGTGTTGTGAAACGCCCGACATCCGCAGCCCTGATTGGGTGTGATTAACCATGCAAAGAGTGCACCTTTCGAACAGGTAACGCGCCGAAACATTGATCCTGATTCGTGTTTTGGCCCTGATTTGGCCCTCACAGGCCTTCAAAGCAGGTCTGGATAGCGGAGAGAGGACGGTGCCTGCACAAAAAAGAGTCATTTTTTCACCCATTTCAGTGCACAGAAGGCCTTAAAAAAACCTGGCACAGCCTTCGCAACAGGAGAAGGGATATCCGCCGTTTGCAGGCGGCCTTATTCTTTCTCAACAGGAGCGCGACATGGCTAACATTGGTATTTTTTTTGGCAGTGACACGGGAAAAACCCGCAAAATCGCCAAACTGATCCAGCAAAAACTGGGGGATGTGGCGGATGCGCCGGTCAATATTAACCGCACGTCGCTGGAGACGTTTTTGTCGTACCCGGTGCTGGTTCTCGGTACGCCAACGCTGGGGGACGGGCAGTTGCCGGGGCTTGCCGCCGGGTGTGAAAGTGAATCCTGGGGGGAGTTTATCGATCAACTGGCTGATGCCAATCTGAGCGGTAAAATTGTTGCCTTATTTGGGCTTGGCGATCAGCAGGGATATCCGGATAACTTTGCCAGCGCGTTGCGCCCCCTCTATGACGCGGTGGTGGGCAGTGGCGCGCAGGTTGTCGGTGAGTGGCCAGGCGACGGGTATGATTTTTCCTTTTCCGCCGCACTTGAGGCCGGGAAGTTTGTCGGGTTGGTGCTGGATCAGGATAATCAGTTTGATTTAACAGAAGAGCGGGTAGCGTCGTGGCTGGAGCAGATTAAGCCGCAGATCCTGTAAGCGGTTTTCTCCCTCTCCCCCGGGGTGAGGTACCCCCACAAAAATGCGAGCACGAACGGTCCCCTCTCCTCTTTGGGGAGAGGGCCAGGGTGAGGGGAAAATGCGGCTCTGATGGCCATCTCGTTCACCTTAAGTTCCTTGCTTTTCTGTCGCGACAGAACCCGTGAACGTGCCAGGGGGGCACAAAGATGTCGCTGTGGTTGTCATGCGGGAAAACGAGTTAGCCGTGGCTAAAAAGGTTGAAGACGTTCACAGTATCTACGGGTTCGGTGCCAGGTAGCCCGGCTAAGCGCAGCGCCAGCCGGGTCAGGGTTCTTAAAAACGCGCAAACTCAGAAACCAGCACACTCAATCCGTCATCCCGGCCATCAACTGCTTTAACCAGGTCTGTTGCCGCTGCTGCTGATGCTGGCGCCATAAAAACGCCCGTGCTTTTTCCAGCGCCTCTGTCTGTGGCAACGCCTGAGGCTCGCGAATACGTTCACACCAGACAAGATGCCAGCCCAGCTCCGTTTCCACCGGCGCGGCGATACCGTTTTCCGGCAAGGCAAACAGGGCGGATTCAAGCGCGGGATACAGCAAACCGCGACTGATCCAGCCTAACTGCCCACCTTCTAAGGCACTCGGACAGTGGGAGTAGCGTTTTGCCAGGCGGGGGAAAACCTCACGTGCGGCCTCAATTTCCCGGTAAAACTGCATCGCCTGGCGTCGCACACTCTCGCTATCGTCATCAACGGTGAGCAGCAGATGGTGGGTTAACCGCTGCTCCGGGCGCCTGAATTTTTCCTGATTACGCTGATACCAGGCGAGCACTGCCAGGTCATCAGGTTTAGGTGCCTGCCCGGTGATCCGCGCAAATTGCAGCTCCATCAGCGCATGATGACGCACCACAGCCAGGCGCTCTTCACCGCTAAGCGCACTCTCAGCGAGTAACTCTGCGAGCGACGATCCAATGCGCTGTAACAGGTCGTCGGTGACCGGTAAATCACGGGCCTGCTGAACGACAGTCTGTTCCAGAAAACGCTGTCGGCGCCACGCCTGTTCAAAGGCCGCTTTTTCACCGGCGGGAATTTCCTGCGGCTCGCAGTTCCAGTGGCTCTTCGCCAGACGCCACCGGCCGAATTGCTCCCAGGCTGTACTCATGCAATCTCCTCCGCTAAGCGCAGGGCGCTGGCGGGTACCTGAAACCAGCGTCCGGAAAAAGTGACAGTGTAACTGTTGCCGTCATGCCCCTGATCGGTAGCTTCGATTTGACCCATTGCGCCGGCGCTGACCACCACCGCGCCATTGACCGAAAGGGGCTGTAAGGCGGTGACAGGATCGCCGAATTGCAGCATCCCGGCATCCCAGGGCTGGCCTGCCGGGATCAGCTCCTGCGCACGGCAGCCAACCACGATGTCACCGTCGAGAAAGTGGATCTGGTAGATAATCTGATCCTGCAAAAACACGCCCCATTCCCGAACAAACCCGGTACTGCCACGCCGAACCAGCAACTGGCCGCGTGTATAGCCGGGCATGGTGCCGTCATTACGAATGGCCCGCGTCACACGCACCTCATCGCCAAAGGTAAAGATCGGAGTCATTGCCCACCTCCGCTAATCTGTTGCTGGTAGCTCTCTGCCAGCAGCCGCCGGGCCAGCAGCCACGGCGCGCGCGTGTCCTCTTCCAGCAGATTATGCAGCGGGACGTTGTCGCGCAGTTTATGGTGAAAGGCTTTCAGCACGAGCAGGCAGCGGCTTCGCAACACGGCGGGCTCATACGGGACGGAAAAAAAATCAAAGAAGGATTCAGCGCTCTCCAGCTCATCGACACCGGGAATCTGATAAAACCACTGCATATTCATCCTCCCACCTGGCGTATCGGCTCACCGCATAACTCATCGTAAATGGCGATCAGTTCATAATCTTTCGGGGTACGCTTCCAGCTCTCCGCAAAGCGGCGAATGGCCGGAAGCAGTACGTCGATTTGCAGCGCATTAAGGGGATACCCCATGCGCGCAAAGACGCCGTCCACCGCCTGGCGGCCAGAGTGTTTTCCCAGTACCAGACGATATTCCCGGCCCATCAGTGCCGGATCAATCGCCTGATAACTCTCTCTGTCCTGCAACAAGGCGGCGACATGCACCCCGGATTCATGGGTAAAGACCTGTTCGCCAACCAGCGGTTGTTGCGCGTCGATAGGCCGCTGGGCGGCCTCGGCGACCTTCTGGCAGAGGGTGGGCAACTGGCTAAAATCGACGCCACTCTCAAGCGCCAGGCAACGGTGCACACCGAGGGCGACCGTCTCCAGTGCGGCATTCCCCGCGCGCTCGCCCAGCCCCAGCACGGTGGTATTCACGCTGGTTGCCCCGGCGCGGATGGCCGCCAGCGTATTGGCAGTGGCCAGCCCCAGGTCGTTATGGGCGTGCATCTCAATGTCACCGTTCCAGTAGCTCCGTAGCGAACGGATAGACGCGTCCGTCGCGAACGGGTCCAGCAGCCCCAGCGTATCGGCAAAACGTAAACGCAGCACGCCTGCCCGCTGTGCGACACTTGCTATCTGGCGTAGCGTGTCGTCATCCGCGCGCGACGCATCTTCACAGCCGACGCAGACCGCCAGCCCCAGCGTGCGCGCCATACCGATAAAACTCTCCAGCCGGTCAAGCAGCACCGCCAGCGGTTCACGTAATTTGTACTGACGCAATTTGTCGGATGCCGGAATCGAAATATCCACCCAGTCCATGCCCAGATCGGCGCTCTGGCGGATGTCCCCGGCGTTCATGCGACACCAGGACATCAGTGTCGCATCCGGTAAATGGCGACGGACAAGCTGGATACGGGTACGCTCTTCGTCACCCATTGCCGGTGTTCCCACCTCAAGCGCCGTAACGCCTGCGGCAAACAGCGCCTCGGCGATGGCCACTTTCTCACTGGCGCGAAATGCCACCCCAGGACTTTGTTCGCCGTCGCGCAGCGTTGTGTCGTTAATCAGCACACTGGCCATAGCCGCCTCCGTTTAACCGTAAACCGGCGCAAATGAGGACGTCGCCGGGAGCGGTTTACCGTCCTGCCAGTAAGGGGAGAGCATCCGCAGCCGGGCGATAATCGGCGGCAACGTGGCGATGACGTAATCAATCTCTTTTTCCCGCGTGTAGCGCGACAGGGAGAAGCGAATGCTGCCATGAGCGGCGGTATAGGGAATGTTCATTGCGCGCATCACATGCGACGGTTCAAGAGAGCCTGACGTGCAGGCACTGCCGCTGGACGCGGCGATCCCCGCCTGGTTGAGCAGTAACAAAATGGCTTCGCCTTCAATAAACTCGAACGCCAGATTCGCGGTCCCCGGCACCCGTGGCTGTTTGCCGCCCATGACCATCACCGACGGCACGCTATTGACCAGTTCGTCCTGCAAATAGTCGCGGAGCCGGGCAATTTCGCCCATACCGGGCAGATGAACCTGTGCCAGTTCACACGCACTGCCCATGCCGACAATCCCGGCAATATTTTCCGTACCGGCGCGCCGTCCACGCTCCTGATGGCCGCCACGCAGCAGCGGACGAAAGCGCGTGCCGCGACGCAAATAGAGGCAGCCGACGCCTTTCGGGCCGTGCAGTTTATGCGCGGAACAGGAGAGCATGTCGATAGCGGTTTTACCGACCGCCAGCGGAATTTTCCCTACCGCCTGAACCGCGTCACAGTGGAACAGCGCGCCGTATTCATGGGCCAGCTCCGCCATCTCTGCCACCGGGAAAATCACCCCGGTTTCGTTGTTGGCCCACATCACGCTGACCACCGCCACCCGGTGGCTGAGCGCCTGGCGGTACTGCGCCATATCGAGCGCACCCTCGGCATTGACCGCAATACGGTGGATCAGATAACCCTGGCGCTCCAGATGTTCGCAGACCGCCAGTGTCGCCGGGTGTTCCACCGTGGTGGTGATGATTTCACGGCGTTCCGGCAGCAGTTCAATGCAGGCATGCAGCGCCGTCGAGGTCGCTTCCGTGGCGCAGGAGGTAAAAATGATTTCACTGGCGTGATCGGCGCCAAGCAGGGCGGCGACCTGTTGATGCGCACGCTCCAGCGCCCCGCGCGAGGGCAGACCAAAGTCATGAATCGAAGAAGGGTTGCCGTAGTGTTCGGTCAAAAACGGCATCATCGCCTCCAGCACCATCGGGTCGATACGGGTGGTGGCGTTATTATCCAGATAAACCTGTTTCATCTTTATTCCCCCATAACGGATAGTGAGGTGTGGCTTACGCCGCCACGACTTCCATAAAACAGCCGGTACGTTCCATTAATTTCTGCTGTAGCCAGGCCAGCGTCATATCGGTCATCATGCAGCCGCTACAGCTACCGGAAAGGCTGACGGTCACTTTGTGATTCGCGACATTAATCAGCGACATATCCCCGCCGTCGGCCTGGATGTGCGGGCGCAGTTCGGTAATGGCGTCGATCACCTCTTGCCAGTGCGGATCTTTTGTCGCCTCCACAGCGACAGCCGGAGCCGCCTGCTGCTCGGCCAGGATATCTGCCAGCGCCAGTTCGATACTTTCGTGGCAGGATGTGCAGCCGCCGCCCGCTTTGGTGTAGTTGATCACCTCTTCAAGGGTGGTCAGCCCGTTGGTCAATACCGCGCGGCGAATCTGGCCTTCGTCTACGCCAAAGCATTTGCAGATAAGTTTGCCTTCCTCATGATCGTCATCGAGGGTTTCGCCCCGGTAGTTGGCGATTGCCGCACGCAGCGCTTCCTGGCCCATCACTGAGCAGTGCATTTTTTGCGGCGGCAGCCCGTCGAGATAGTCGGCGATTTGCTGGTTGGTCACTTGTTCCGCTTCTTGCAGCGTGCGGCCAATGATCAGTTCCGTTAATGCCGACGAAGAGGCGATGGCGCTACCGCAGCCAAAGGTCTGAAAACCGGCCTCCAGAATGGTTTCGCTTTGCGGATCGACCCGCAGCATCAGGCGCAGGGCGTCGCCACAGCTTATCGAACCCACATCGCCAATCGCATTGGCCTCTGCCACCACCCGGGCATTACGGGGATTAAAAAAATGATCTTTCACTTTCTCGGAATAGTTCCACATGCTCTCAGCTCCCAGGATTATGACGGACAGCGCAGGGCGCAATTCACCGCGTTAATCAACAGCGGGTATAAAGATTAAGCAAAAGCAGTACCAGAGCGTAAAATTGATGTTTTTCAGTGGGTTAATAATTCCTCCTCACATAAGCCCACGCGCAATGTCGTGGTTTATGTGAGGTTTGTCGCAGAAACGACACAATCTTTAGCGTTCATCGTCGTCCTGCCACTGACTTTCCAGCAGCAGTTGCGAAAAGCGATTGGGATCGCGAAGCCGCGTGCTTTTGCGCTGTTCTTTGTCATACCAGTAGTGCTGAATTTCCTGTAGCAGGCCGATAATCGGCGTGTCTTCGGGCACGCGAACGGCGCGCACGCCTATTTGCAGCAGTTGCCGAAATACCGTTTCGCCAATCGCCACACAGTAAAGGGTGACGCAATCTTCCAGCGCGCTGATGCGGCTGGTTATCTTCTCGGTTTGATGGCCAGCCAGTACGGTAAAATCCACGACCCGCAGCAAGGTGACATCATCTTCTTTGACGCCATACACCACCAGGCGTGGCGTAGCACCAAAGTGCTGATCCACGTGATGATAATCGGAACTGGCGAAGGCGACTTTCATCGACCATTCACCGGAACAGATAGTGCTGAACTGGCGATTAACATGTTGCATAGCGACCTCCGTCAGCGTCCTGGGCAAATTGCTGGCGCAGGGGGGAGCGGTAGACGGGCAGGTGGTGATGACGTTCGCGCATCAGGTTCGCCAGCTCAAACAGTGTGTCGCGAATGCCGGGGTATCCCTGACGCACGCGACGAAATTCGCCAAGCCTGTCGAAGATAGGAAACCCGGCGCGGATAAGCGGGATGGAGAATTGTTCGGCCAGGTCTGCGGCATGGGAGTTGGCGACCAGCAGGTCAGCAGGCATAACGCAGAGTAAATCCTGCATGTCTTCCAGATCGCCAATGACCACTTTCTCCACGGGAAGCTGTTGCAGGCCCGGCTGGCTGACCGGCGCCACAACGGGGCCGGGGAGCATGCCCTGGCTACGGGCGAAATCACACCAGCCCGCCAGCAGATCGCCCTCGGCGGCCAGCGCGAGCCGGGTATCCTGCAACCACATATGACAATCGATCATCGCATCCTGCAATTGTCCGCGCTGGCGCTCAATCCAGGCGGGAACCTCGCGCCCGGAAATGATCTTCAGTTGATGAATAAAACGGTCGCAATGTTCCATGGTCATCAGATGGGGAAGCACGATCACCTCGCCACGGCTACGCTGTGCCAGCAGCGATGCCGCACGGGACAGCGACACGCCAATAGCAAACGTGCACAGGCTCTGTCCCATCTGTTCGATAACACGCAGGGGCGTCCCCCCCTGGGTGACCGGCGAAAAATCGCCGCTTGCCAGGTGACCATCCAGCGACTGCGAAAGATCCGGCACGATCACCGGTTGCAGGCCAAAAGCCTCCACGTAGCTGCGCAGTAATTCAACATCACCGGGCGTCAGCAGGTGACTTAACAACAAGTTGACCCGCCGGTTACGCAGGCCGTGCTGAGGCTTTTCCGGTACCCACTGTTCGATGACACTTTCCACCACCGCACTAAAGCCGTTCTCCAGCGTGCCGTAAAAATCCGGCGTGTTGACCGTCAGGAGGGCGATATTTTTGTGGCGGGGAAAATCCTCACGGAACTGACGTACCACGCGGCTGATATCGCTGCCCTGCGCCTCAGACAGGCCGGTACTCAACAGAACGATGGCTTTCGGGGTGTTGCGCTGGCACAGCGTATTGAGCGCGGTAAGGATATTGCCGTCCGCCCCCATGACCGTTGAGGTGGGGTCCATCGCCGTGGATTGCAACGGAATAGGGTCATGAAAATGTTGGATAAAAAACACTTTGGCGAACGCGCTGCATCCCTGCGCACCGTGCACCAGTGGAATACTGTGCTCAAAGCCGAGGCTCGCCAGAATGGCGCCTAACGGCTGGCCGCTTTTTACCGGGCTTACCGCCAGCGGTTTCTGATTACGGATGATATCTGCCATCTTTCACTCCTTATTGCCACGGCGCGCGGGCGTGTGTTTGCGGCCAGACGGGGCTTTCAATAGTCTGGCAAAGCTGTTGGGCGAGGGTGACGATGCCGCGATAACCCGCAAAAGCGTGTTCGCGCTCCTGGTTGATATCCAGAAACGGCAGCCGCGCTTTGTACGCGGTATACATGTTACGCCCCCCGGCGATCATCAAATCCGCCTGGTAGCGGTACACCACATCCAGCAGGGTGCGGGCATTGCCTTCTTCCAGCATTAGCGCGTCATCGCCCATTAATTCGCGAATACGCTGCTTATCTTCTTCGGTAGATTTGCGGGTGCCCGTCGCCACGACGGTCATCCCTAAATCCTGCAATGCGGAGACCACCGACCAGGATTTCACCCCACCGGTATAGAGCAGCACTTTGCGACCCTGTAGCCGTTCGCGCCACGGGGCCAGCGCCTGATTTGCCGTGGCTTCTTCGCGGGCAATAACGGCTTCGGTGCGGGCAATCAGATCGCTGTCGCCAAGCAGGGATGCCAGTTGACGCAGGGCATCGGAGGTGGCGCGCACGCCGTAAAAACTGCCCTCAAACCAGGGGGTGCCATAGCGCTGTTCCAGGGTGCGGGCAACATTGATCAGCGCTCTTGAGCAGACCAGCATATTGACCTGTGCGTGGTGCAGGGTCTGGATTTCACTAAAACGGCCATCTCCGGAAAGGCTGCCCAGCACGCGAATACCCAGCTCATCGAGCAGCGGCTGAACGTGCCAGAACTCCCCGGCGATATTAAATTCGCCAATCAGGCCGATATCGTGGCGGTGTTCCGGCGCGAAGGTGGTATCGTCCGGCCAGGGGGCAGGCGCGCGCCGTCCAATGACCTTGTTAACCATCACTTCACCCGCGAGACGGTTGCCAAGGTTTTTGCTGCCATAGAACCCGGCGGCATCAACGGCAATCACTGGCACGCCGGTGGCGGTTTCCGCCGCCTGACAGACGGCGTCAATATCATCACCCTCCATCGCCGGAACGCAGGTGTTATAGATAAACACGGCGGCAGGGTGATAACGGTTGACGATGTGGCGCACCGCGTGGAAAAGCCGCCGTTCGCCGCGCCCCATAATGACATCCTGTTCGTTCAGGTCGGTAGTAAAGCCGAGCCGGTTGAGACTGGGGCCGGAGCTCATACTGCCCCGGTTATCCCAGGAGCTTCCCGTGCAGCCAATCGGTCCGTGGACCAGGTGCGCCACATCCGACAGCGGCAGCAGGGTGATTTGCGCGCCGTCGAACGCGCAACCGCCCGCCGTGGCACCGGGTTTAGGGGCGCTACAGCCGGATTTCTGTTTGTGATTGTGTTCGCAGGCGGGTTCATCCAGCAGCGCGAGAATGTCATTTCCCTTCATAGTGACCTCATTGACTTGGTGGGCTGTGCCCAATGTTGCAATTCGCAAGCCAGGAATGAGTTATTGATTTTTAAAGGGAATACTCTGTCAGGTTTACGACAAAGCAGACAATTGGCGTATTGAGGACAACGGGGAAAGGCCCCCTGCATCCGCAGGTCAGACGCAGGGGATCGCCGGTTAAAATACCCGCTCTTCCAGCGGGTTGGCTTTCTCAAGACGTTTTGCCAGCCACGGTGGCAGACGTCCGCTCAGCAGTGCGGTAATGGCATCGCACTGGGCGGCAATGGACATCCCTGGCGACACTTTCATCGGGTGGATATTGTGACGAATCAGCCGGGCCGCCGCAGGGCCGCCAATGGCTTCACAAAACAGCAGGTGGCAATCACTCAGGAGCTGCGCGCGAACTTCATTCGGCTCCTGGGTTTGCGGAGCCGAGGGAAGACGGCGTAACGCGTGCAGCCATCCGCCCTGTTCATCGAAGGCGTAGATAAAAAACAGCCGCCCCTGACCAAAATGACCATTGATCAGCAATCCATCCTGTGAACAAAAGGCTACCCGTAATTGCCCCTGACGAGCGGTGCTTTTTACCTGCAGGTGCGCGGGCAGCGTACCGTGCAGGCACGCGTTAACGCGGCTCCAGCGTGCGGGCGACATCATCGCCGTTTCAGACGGGAAGGTCGCTTCCAGTTCGCGGGTATTGAGCTTATCGAGGTACGCCGGGGTTAAGGCGTCGTCGCGTTCTCCTGTCAGCCAGGCCAGGATCTGCGCGGGTTGCAGTTCCGGCAGACACTGAAATAGCGCCAGCATGCGCCAGAAAAGGACATCGTTATCGTTCATCTGACCTCCTTCACAAAAGTGCGCCGCGCGTGGCGCGCAGGCTGATGGGGAAGGTGGGGCGTCCAGGTTGCAGGCTGACGATATACTGGCGTCCCCCCTCCAGAGAAATAGCGCCACCCCAGTTATCCGGGGTGTCATGTTCAATCGCGATGACTTTTGCCTCAAGATCCTGTTTGGCGATGTAACACCACAGATCCGGCCCGCGCTCACGAAATATCACTATTGGCATCGTTTCCCCCTTGCTGCCCCGCACAAGGCGGGGCGCATTATGGTTAGCGGACAAGGTCGAAGCTGTAGTCCGTTTTGCCCAGTTTGATGGTATCGCGGTCGACTTTTTCCAGCACGGCGTTGACCAGGGTGGTGACGATATTCATCGCCCCTTCATAACCCCATGTGGTCTGGCGATGCAGGTGGTGGCGGTCGAACAACGGGAAGCCAAGACGGATCAGCGGAACTTCAAACTGTTCGCCTTTCGCCAGCGTGTCACGCTGGATGAATTTGGCGTACGAGTTGCCGATCATAAAGTCCGGTTTGCGGGTAAACATCAGCGAGCGGAAATGCCACAGATCGCAGTTGATGAACACTTCGCTCTCCTGACCGTAGGGCGATGCCTCAAGCATTTTCTTCATCGCTTTCTGCCAGCGCTTGCTACCGTTATGACAGAGGATAACCGTCGGTTCGCAGCCCAGTTCCAGCAGGAAACGCGTAAGCCCCATCACAAAATCCGGATCGCCGTAGAGACCGAATTTCTTACCGTGCAGCCAGGTGTGTGAATCGAGAATCATGTCCACCAGGCGCCCACGCTCCAGCGTCAGTTCATCGGCCACCGGTTTGCCGGTTAACTGACTAACCGCCATCAGCAATTCGTCGGTCCCGGTCAGTCCCATTGGGATGGACACTTCTGTGGCGGGCTGGCCCCAGGACTCCTGCACCACTTTTTTGCTCTTCACCAGATGCCAGGGTTGCAGCAGCAGGGTGTCGATAGCATCGGGGGCGTCGCGCATCTCTTGTTGCGTTGTGCCGCCCGCATACATGCGATAGTGGCCGTCGGCTGGCGTATCTAACACCTCAGACGGGTCAGACAGCAGGCTACAGGGCACCCCCATCTGGGCCATCATGCGTTTGAGCACGCGGTAATTGCCAAGATAGGTTTCAAAACCGGTCACCAGGTTTAGCTTCGCCAGTTTGCCCGGTTGCGCCACGTGATCGGCGGTAAATGCCCGGGCGAAACCTTCAAACATGTTGTCCCAGCCGGTGATGTGGCTACCGATAAAACTTGGCGTATGGGCGTAGGGCACCGGAATGGCGGCATCGATAAACCCGTCCTTTTTGGCGTTGGCGATAAAGGCCTGCAGGTCATCGCCGATGACCTCCGCCATACAGGTAGTGGAGACGGCGACAATTTCCGGTTTGTACAGGGCGCTGGCATTTTGCAACCCGGTGTTAAGGTTGTTGTTGCCGCCGAAGACCGCCGCATCCTCTGTCATAGAGTCGGAAACGCAAGCGATCGGCTCTTTGAAATGACGGTTAAAATAGGTGCGGAAATAGGCCACACAGCCCTGGGAACCGTGCACATAAGGCAGCGTATTGGCAAAACCCAGCGAGCAGAGTACCGATCCTAAAGGCTGGCAGGCCTTTGCCGGATCGACGGTTAACGCTTCACGCTTAAAGTTCAGCGCTTCGTACTCCGCCGTGGTGGTCCATTCAAAAACCTCTTGCACGCGCTGCGGGTCGTGCGCCTCTTCCAGACCGCGCTTATTGCGAAACAGTGTCTGGTATTCGTCCTGTTCAAACAGCGGATGACAGGTGACAATTTTCTCAGCAGTTTGGCTCATGATGTTCTCCTCCCGCGCCACAAATCGGTGAACAAACGGGATGTCAGGATAGTATTCAGGCTGATTTCAGCCAGGGTGCGGTCAACTCGCCCCAGGCGGGATTGTTGAGCGTCATGTCCATATCGCGGGCAAAGATGGCAAAGCCGTCATAGCCGTGATACGGGCCGGAGTAATCCCAGGAGTGCATCTGGCGAAACGGTACCCCCATTTTCTGGAAAATGTATTTTTCCTTGATGCCTGAGCCAATGAGGTCCGGCTTAATCGCCTTCACGAAGGCTTCCAGTTCATAACTGCTGGCATCGTCGAACAACAGCGTGCCCTCTTTGAGGTCCGGCAGGGTGCGGTCGTAATCGTCGTTATGGGCAAATTCATACCCGGCGGCGACAATCTCCATGCCCAAATCCTCATACGCGCCAATCACGTGGCGAGGACGCAGGCCACCCATATAGAGCAGCACCTTGCGGCCTTCGAGACGCGGGCGGTATTTGGCGATAATCGCATCGTTCTGCGCCTGATATTTGGCGATCACCGCTTCCGCATTGGCGCGAATGGTGTCGTCAAATTGATCGGCGATCTTACGCAGCGATTCGGCGATTTTGGTCGGGCCGAAGAAGTTGTACTCCATCCACGGGATACCGTGTTTCTCTTCCATATGGCGAGAGATGTAGTTCATAGAGCGGTAGCAGTGCACCAGGTTCAGCTTCACGAACGGGGTGTTTTCCATCTCTACCAGCGTGCCGTCGCCGGACCACTGCGCCACCACGCGTAACCCCATCTCTTCAAGCAGAATGCGCGACGCCCAGGCATCCCCCCCGATGTTGTAATCGCCGATGATGGCCACGTCATAGGGGGTAGATTCGAAGGGCTTCCCTTCGCGGTTATCCAGCACCCAGTCGCGGATCACGTCGTTGGCGATATGGTGACCGAGCGACTGCGACACGCCGCGAAAGCCTTCGCAACGCACCGGGATCACCGGCTTGTTGAGCGCTTTTTTACTGACATTCGCCACCGCTTCGATATCGTCACCGATTAAGCCAACCGGGCACTCCGACTGAATGGAGATGCCTTTGGTCAGCGGGAACAGTTCCTCCATCTCCTCAATCAGTTTGGTGAGCTTTTTATCGCCGCCGAAGACGATATCGCGCTCCTGAAAATCAGAGGTAAAGTTCAGCGTCCCGAAGGAATCAACGCCGCTGACCCCGGTGTAGTAGTTGCGCCGCCCGGCACGGGAGTACTGCCCACAGCCGATCGGGCCGTGGGAGATGTGGGCCATATCTTTAATCGGCCCAAAAACCACGCCTTTCGATCCGGCGTAGGAGCAGCCGCGGACAGTCATCACACCCGGCTGCGATTTGCGGTTAGAGATGATGCATTTCCCGACGCTTTCCATCTCCGGGTCGGTCACCATCATGTGCTTTCTGCGTTCTTTGCGCGTTTTTTCGGGAAAGATCTCCAGCACTTCCTGGATAATTTCCAGATTACGTTCGCCTGTTGCATTGCTCATAACTGTGTTCCTGTTACAAGGCGGCTCAGGCCGCGTTTTCTTCGGCGGCGGTTTTACCGATGATGCTGGCGTCTTCCACATCCATAATGCCGAATTCCATCAGCAGCTCTTCCAGTTCATCCATGGTGCAAGGGGTCGGGACGACCATCAGGGTGTTGTTGACGATCTTGTTCGCCAGCGCGCGGTATTCGTCGGCCTGGTTGCATTTCGGGTCATATTCGATAACCGTCATACGGCGAATTTCCGCGCGCTGGACGATGTTGTCGCGTGGCACAAAGTGAATCATCTGGGTGCCCAGTTTTTCTGCCAGCGCGATGATCAGTTCATCTTCGCGGTCGGTCTGACGGGAGTTACAAATCAGCCCGCCCAGGCGTACCTTGCCGGATTTAGCGTATTTCACGATGCCTTTGGAGATGTTATTTGCGGCATACATCGCCATCATTTCTCCGGAGCAGACGATATAGATCTCTTGCGCTTTGTTTTCACGAATCGGCATGGCGAACCCGCCGCAGACCACGTCACCGAGGACGTCATAGAAGACAAAGTCGAGGTCGCTGACATAGGCGCCTTCTTCTTCAAGGAAGTTAATGGCGGTAATAACGCCGCGGCCTGCACAACCCACGCCTGGCTCCGGGCCGCCGGATTCTGCACAACGCACGCCGCCGTAACCGATTTGCAGCACATCTTCCAGTTCAAGGTCTTCCACTGAACCCACTTCGGCGGCCATCTCCATGATGGTGTTCTGCGCTTTCGCATGCAGGATCAGACGGGTGGAGTCCGCTTTCGGGTCGCAGCCGACGATCATCACTTTTTTACCCATTTCCGCGAGAGCGGCGACAAGGTTTTGCGTGGTGGTGGATTTGCCGATCCCACCTTTGCCATAAATGGCGCATTGACGCATGGTCATGGTGTGTTCTCCTGTTTGTGTGTTTGCCCATTAACCAGTGCAGGGAACATACCAGCCGTGCCATAACTTATAATTATTTGTATTTATTGATTTTTATATTTATCGCCTCTGTGGGTGGCAAAACAAACACTGAACAATATGCAGACCAATTGTTGGAAACAGGACAATTCGCCGCCGCACCCGCCGCTGCTGTGGCGGCGCTGACACTTTGTTAGCTGTTCAACAGGATGTCGGACTGCCTGTCTTATTCCGCGCAATGTTGGAAGACTCACAAGTCAGGACTTTTAGTTAATACCTTGAATTTGAACGCAGATATTACGTTTTCCCGATATGGCACAGGCTGTGCAATGCAGGGGTACTACGGTTTGCCGTCAGCGGGCGGCGACTTTGCCTCTCACATTCGAGGAACGAGAAATGTCCGGAAAGATGAAAACGATGGATGGCAACGCTGCGGCGGCCTGGATCTCCTATGCCTTTACTGATGTTGCGGCGATTTATCCCATCACCCCCTCAACACCGATGGCGGAAAACGTCGACGAATGGACGGCACAGGGTAAGAAAAACCTGTTTGGTCAACCGGTGCGTCTGATGGAGATGCAGTCAGAAGCCGGTGCGGCAGGGGCCGTACACGGCGCATTGCAGGCGGGAGCGCTGACCACAACCTATACCGCGTCACAGGGATTGCTGTTGATGATCCCCAATCTGTATAAGATTGCGGGCGAGCTGTTGCCGGGGGTGTTTCATGTCAGCGCCAGGGCGCTGGCGACCAACTCGCTGAATATCTTTGGCGATCACCAGGATGTCATGGCCGTGCGCCAGACGGGGTGCGCGATGCTGGCGGAAAACAATGTCCAGCAGGTGATGGATCTGTCGGCGGTGGCGCACCTCGCCGCGATTAAAGGCCGCGTGCCCTTTATCAACTTCTTTGACGGCTTTCGTACCTCGCATGAAATCCAGAAAATTGAGGTGCTGGAACATGAAGAGCTGGCGCCGTTATTGGATCAGGAGGCGCTCAATCAGTTTCGCCGTAATGCCTTAAACCCGGATCACCCGGTCATTCGCGGCACGGCGCAGAACCCGGACATCTACTTTCAGGAACGCGAGGCCTCCAACCGCTTTTATCAGGCGCTGCCGGAGATTGTCGAAGGGTATATGGCGGAGATTTACCGTATCACCGGGCGCGAATACCACCTGTTCGATTACTACGGTTCGCCGGATGCTGAGCAAATCATTATTGCGATGGGGTCAGTGTGCGACACCATCCAGGAGGTGGTGGATGCGATGATCGACAGCGGTGAAAAAGTCGGCCTGGTTTCCGTGCATCTGTTCCGGCCTTTCTCGCTGGCCCATTTTATGGCGAAGATCCCCGCCAGCGTGAAGCGCATTGCCGTGCTCGACCGCACCAAAGAGCCGGGCGCCCAGGCGGAACCGCTGTGTCTGGATGTCAAAAATGCCTTTTATCATCACGAAAATCCACCGCTGATTGTTGGTGGCCGCTATGCGCTGGGCGGTAAAGATGTTCTGCCAGGCCACATTGTTTCTGTGTTCGAAAACCTGAAAAAACCGCTGCCGATGGATGGTTTTACGGTGGGGATTTTTGACGATGTTACCCACACCTCGCTGCCGGTACCGGTTTATGACATTCACGTCTCCCGTGAAGGTATCACCGCCTGTAAATTCTGGGGGCTGGGTTCCGATGGCACGGTCAGCGCCAATAAGAACGCCATCAAAATTATCGGTGATAACACGCCGATGTTCGCGCAGGCCTATTTTGCCTACGATTCGAAAAAATCCGGTGGGATAACCCTGTCGCATCTGCGCTTTGGTAAGCGCCCGATCACTTCGCCGTATCTGATTCATAACGCCGATTTTATTGCCTGTTCACAGCAATCTTATGTCGATAAATATGATCTTCTTGATGGCATCAATCCGGGCGGGATTTTCCTGCTCAACTGCACCTGGTTTGGCGAAGAGGTGGAGCGCCATCTGCCCAATAAAATGAAGCGCATTATTGCCCGCCAGGGGGTGCGGTTTTACACCCTGAACGCGGTTGACATCGCACGTAAACTCGGCCTCGGCGGGCGTTTTAATATGCTGATGCAGGCGGCCTTTTTTAAACTGACCGACATTATTGATGCCAAAACCGCCTCGGCGCACCTTAAGAAAGCGGTGGCAAAATCCTATGGCAGCAAAGGGCAGAACGTGGTGGATATGAACAATGCCGCGATCGATCTGGGGATGGATGCGCTGCAGGAGATTATCGTTCCCGACCACTGGGCGTATGCAGAAGAGGAGGAGAAAGAGGACGGCAAACTGATGCCGGACTTTATTCGCAATATCCTTGAGCCGATGAACCGCCAGAACGGCGACAGACTGCCCGTCAGCGCTTTTCTGGGTATGGAAGACGGGACATTCCCGCCCGGCACCGCCGCCTGGGAGAAGCGCGGTATCGCCATGCAGGTGCCGGTCTGGCAGCCTGAAGGCTGTACCCAGTGTAACCAGTGCGCCTTTATCTGCCCGCACGCGGCCATTCGCCCGGCGCTGTTGAGCAGTGAAGAGCGCGAAGTGGCCCCTGCTGCGTTACTGAGCAAGCCCGCGCAGGGGGCCAAACACTATGAGTATCATCTGGCTATCTCGCCGCTCGACTGCTCTGGTTGCGGCAACTGCGTGGATATTTGCCCGTCGAAAGGCAAAGCCCTGGCGATGCAACCCCTCGACAGCCAGCGCCCGATGATCCCGGTGTGGGATCACGCGCTGGCCTTGACGCCCAAAGAGAACCCGTTCAGCAAAGCCACGGTCAAAGGCTGTCAGTTCGAAACCCCGTTACTGGAGTTCTCCGGCGCCTGCGCAGGGTGCGGCGAAACCCCGTACGCGCGCCTGATTACTCAGCTTTTCGGCGACCGGATGATGATTGCCAACGCCACGGGCTGTTCGTCTATCTGGGGGGCCAGCGCACCGTCCATCCCGTGGACCACAAACCACAAAGGCCAGGGGCCGGCCTGGGCGAATTCGTTGTTTGAAGATAACGCCGAGTTTGGTCTGGGGATGATGTTGGGAGGCCGCGCCATCCGTGAACAACTGGCCAGTGATGCGGCCAGCGTGCTGGAAAAACCGCTGCATCCGGATTTGCAGCAGGCGCTGCGCGACTGGCTGGAGAACAAAGATCTCGGTGAAGGTACCCGCGCGCGGGCGGAAAAACTGAGCGCGCTGCTGGCGGCTGAAAAGGGCGACGATGACCTGCTTAATCGCCTGTATCAAAATCAGGACTACTTCACCAAGCGCTCGCAGTGGATTTTTGGTGGGGACGGCTGGGCCTATGACATTGGCTTTGGCGGCCTCGACCATGTGCTGGCCTCCGGTGAGGATGTGAATATTCTGGTGTTTGATACCGAGGTCTATTCCAATACCGGCGGCCAGTCATCGAAATCCACACCGGTGGCTGCCATCGCCAAGTTCGCCGCCGAAGGCAAACGGACGCGCAAAAAAGATCTGGGGATGATGGCCGTCAGCTATGGCAATGTGTATGTCGCTCAGGTGGCGATGGGGGCCGATAAAGCCCAGACGCTACGCG
Source organism: Phytobacter sp. SCO41 (assembly GCF_003073275.1). Lineage (NCBI taxonomy): Bacteria > Pseudomonadati > Pseudomonadota > Gammaproteobacteria > Enterobacterales > Enterobacteriaceae > Phytobacter > Phytobacter sp. SCO41. Next base: position 2,660,522 of record NZ_CP027225.1, read on the forward strand.
CCATTGCCGAAGCCGAAGCCTGGCCGGGACCGTCGCTGGTGATTGCCTACGCGGCCTGTATTAACCACGGTCTGAAAGCGGGGATGGGGCGCAGTATCAGCGAGGCGAAGCGCGCGGTAGAGGCCGGATACTGGCACCTCTGGCGCTATAACCCACAACTGCTGGCGAAAGGGAAAAAACCGTTTATTCTCGATTCGGAAGAGCCGGAAGAGAGTTTCCGTGACTTCCTGATGGGGGAAGTTCGCTACGCTTCGTTGGGCCGCACTTCGCCGGAGGTGGCCGACAGTCTGTTTGCCCAGACCGAGCAGGATGCCAAAGACCGCTACGCCCAGTACAAGCGGCTGGCCGGAGAGTAAGAGAAGAGGCCCGGTGTTTGCCGGGCAGAAACAAAAAAGGCCGGAGTGGCAGTGATGCGCTCCGGCCTTTTCTTTGCCTGCAAGAGATTAACGCGTGACATGCACCTGCGGCGTGGTGTTGCTGATAAATCGCCCGCCGGAGGCGCGCTCAAGCTGGGCCGCCAGTTGCAGCAGCAGCCCGTCGTTACCCTGGCGCGTCTGGAAATGCATGCCGAGCGGCAAGCCGGATTGTTGCCAGGCCAGCGGCAACGAAATACCGGGCGTGCCGGTTAAACTGGCAAGCGGGGTGTAGGAGAAGATATCCCACAGGGAATAGAACCAGTCCATCACGTCCGGATTATCGCTGAGCGTCAGGTACTTTTTCTCACCGAGCAGCGGCGTCGGTTTGGAAAATGTCGGTGTCAGGATCAGATCCCATGTCTGGAAAAATGCCCCCAGCTTGCGGGAGATCTGGTTAAACGCGTCCTGCATTTTCCAGCGCTCGCTGTAGGACATACCAATCCCTTTTTGCCAGATGCGGATATTCATCGGCTCGATTTTATCCTCCGGCGGGGCGCTAAGATCGTTTTTCTCCAGCAGCCGCTGAATAAACTGCGCAAAATTGCTGATATAGCAGGCGGTCTGTGCGGCAAAGGCCTCTTCGAAGGGGATATCTGGCGTCACCCATTCCACCTGATGCCCCAGTTCCTCAAGCAGGCGCGTCGTTTTCTCCAGTTCTTCGACAAAATGCGGCGTTGCGCGGTAATTTCCCCATTCGTGGGACACGGCAATACGCAGCGGCGCGGGATCGCGGGTGATCATCTCGCTATAGGGCTGCGGGGGCTGCCAGTAAGGCATAAACTCGCCCGGTGCGCCACCCCGGCAGCTATCGACAAAGCGGGCAGTGTCGCGCACGCTACGACTGACACAGCCTTGCGTTGAGACATACCCGGTGATATCCGACAGTGCCGGGCCAATTGAAAAGACGCCCCGACTACTTTTCAGGCCAACAAGCCCATTGGCCCCCGCCGGTATGCGAATGGAGCCACCGCCATCGGTGGCATGGGCGAGGGGAATAACCCCGGCGGCCACCGACGCGCATGCTCCGGCAGAGGAGCCAAAGGTGGTGTATTGCGGGTTCCACGGGCTGCGCGTTACGTAAATCGCCGGGTTTTCCGCCGATCCGCAGACGCCAAACTCCGGCGTGGCGCTGCGGCCAATAATATTAAGCCCGGCATGGCGAATTTGCGTGGTCAAAAAGGCGTCTTCATCCGGACGATTGCCACGCATAAACGCGGAACCTTGCTCCTGCAAACGCCCCTTTACCCCCGGCCCTAAGTCTTTCATCAGGAAGGGAACCCCTTTAAACGCGCCCTCCAGACAGGTGCCGTCGGTTTCCGGTTGGTTGATGGCATCATCAAACAGTTCCACGACAGCATTGATTTGCGGGTTAACCCGCAGCGTCGCGGCCTGTGCCTGTAGCGCCAGTTCACGGGCGCTGACGTCGCCGCGCTCGACCAGTTCTGCCAGCGCGGTGGCGTCGCAGGCGGCCCACTCATCCCAGCTCAGTACGGTGTTCATTGTGATTTCTCCTTCGCAAACTGGATCTTGCCCTGCGGCGCTTTGAGGCGGCGGGTGGCCTTATGAGGGGCACGTTCTTTGAGCATCAGTGTCGCCACCAGACAGAGGATATTGGCGGCGATGAGGTAGTAGCCTGGGGAAACCGGGTCGCCGGTCCATTTAATCAGCCACGAGAAGACAATTTGCGCCGTCCCGCCAAACAGGGTGATGCCAAAGGCAAAGGCGATGGAAAAACCGGTTGAGCGGATATAGCGCGGGAAGTTTTCGCACAGCACCACCAGCACGCCGGCGCCGCTGATACATTGCAGAGCGGCAAAGAGGGTGATGATGGCAAAGAAAACGCCTTCACTGCGCCAGGCATTGATCATCTCAAGGCCCGGTAGCAGCAAGAGCAGCAGAATCAGGCGCGGCGCGATAATGGTCATCTTGCGCCCGAAGCGGTCCGCCATCCAGCCACCCACCAGGGAAAACACCACCACGCACACGCCGATAAGAATGGTCGACGCCATGGCCGTACCTGGCGCAAAAGCCAGCTCTTTCAGGGCATAGGTGGTCATGTAATTGAGGAAATATTGCGTGATGGTACTGCCTGAAAGAATAAAAATACCCACCAGAATCAGGCCACGGTAGTTACGCATCACGTCACCGAGCAGACTGCCGGTGGACTTGCTGGCGGCGCTGTTCTCAGTAGTGAAGGTCTCGTTAAGGTTACGGCGCAGGTAGATGGCAATGGGCAGGATGATCAGTCCAAAAGCAAAAGGCACGCGCCAGCCCCAGGCCGACAGTTGCTCCAGCGTCAGGATGACAGTCAGCGTATAACCAATTACCCCGGCGCTGATACCTGCCAGCCCCTGGGCGACAATTTGCCAACTGGTGTAGAAGGCCCGTTTGCCTTCTGGCGCCGCCTCCATAATAAAGGTTGTCGCGGGGCCAGCTTCGCCACCCCAGGCCAGCCCTTGCAGCATGCGGACAATCACCAGCAGGATAGGGGCCGCCATGCCAATCGTTTCATAACCGGGCAGAAAGACCAGCCCGCCGGTGCCGATGGTCATAAAAACCATGGTGAGCAGCATCGCCGGTTTACGTCCTACACGGTCGGCATAACTGCCAATAAATATGGCGCCCAGCGGGCGGACAATAAAGCCGATACCAAACACAGAAACCGACAATAAAAGACTGGTGAAGGGGTTATCAGAGGGGAAGAAAATATTGCCGATCATCACGGCAAAGGTGGCATAAGCACTGAAATCGAAAAATTCAACCGCAGCGCCAAGCACAACAGCCACCACTTCTTTGCGTGATGCTTTGGGTTTTATCGCGCTATGACTTATTTCGTTTGTCATCGTATGGCCTTCCTCAATGTGTTCAGGCGAAGTGAAACGTGAAAAGACATAGCAGACATATAACAGGGCGCAGATCCGCTCACTATCACAATTAGGCGAAGGCAGTGTTTAAAAAATGTATGCACTCACGGCAGGCTAAGCGAATAAGAAAATAATATGATTAAATTTAATTATCTGTTTTTATTATATAATTTGTTTTTCGCTTGAGATGAGATTTCCCTGCGGTAAATATTCACTTCGTCGAGTGCACTTAAAATGTGCCTGGTTCGTAAACCCGATTACCGAATGGGGCAGCGATAAATAAGCGGTCATGCCGCATATTCAGGCCATTGTGGCGTAATGACGATTTGAATAGCTCAGTGAATGCACAAAAATGGCGCTCCGTGCTTACTAAAAGTGCAATGTGGCGCTAATTATGTCGATGTTTGCCAATATTTCGCCAGCGTAATAAGGTCGCTTCAATGGATTCATCCAACGGGAGAGACAATGCAATTAAGGGCGCTGAAATATTTTAGTCAGGTCGCAAAGTCTGCTTCTTTTCGGGAGGCTGCCGATAAATTGTTTGTTGCGCCAGGGGCAGTGACGCGACAAATCGATATTCTGGAACACTATTATGGCGCGGCATTGATTGAACGAGGCCCCAGGGGGATTAAACTGACCCGTGAAGGGGAGCTTCTGGCGCAGGCGGTGGACGCCACATTGCGTGAGCTGGAGTCGGTGAAGGCGCGCATCACCTCAAGGCGGAGCGTGGTGTCCGGTACGGTAAAAATCTGTGCCGCCGAGAGCCTGGTTGCGCTGTTTATCGCGCCCGTCATTGAGGCATTTGGTCAGCACAACCCGGAGGTGTCGTTCGAGATTGACACCGGCAGCGCCCCGTACATTGCCGAACAGCTTATTCGCGGACATGCGGATGTGGCGCTGGCCTTTTATACCCCGGTCAGCGCGGAGATTCAGGTGACGCATTGCTGTCATCTGGAACACAAGGTTCTGATGGCCGCCCACCATCCGCTGGCGACGAAGCCGCGTTTGACCCTCAAAGAGATTGCCGCCCATCCGATTGCCATTCCTCCCGCCAACTATGCGGTGCGCCAGTTACTGGAATCCGCCGCCCGGCGCGAAGCCGTCCACTTCGATATGCGCTTTATTACCAGTTCGATGGAGGTGCAAAAGACCCTGGCGCTGCAGGGCAGGACGCTACTTATTTTGCCCCAGCTACATCATCAGGAGCCGGACGCGCAGGCAATGTTTGTGGCGGTACCGCTGGCCGATCCCCTGATGGGAAAAGTGAAGGTCGATCTCTGTTTACCCCGTCAACGGACGTTATCCATGGCGACCCGTCTGTTCCATGATATGTTGTCACAACGTATTGATGGTCAGAATGCTCTGGTCAACACAACGGCGTAGAGCAATCAGGATCTTTTCCCGCCGCATAAGGAATGACGCCATGACAACGGTTCCGCGCTATCACGTACAGACGATACCCGCGCCGCAAACCTACCCGGATATTGCTTACCCCGTCCTTTCTGACGACACCATGAAACAGCGCTTGTGTAATGTCCTGCTGGCGATGCAGGCCAGTGGTTTTACCCATCTGGTTATCTATGCCGACAAAGAGCACGGCGCCAATTTTGAGTATCTTGCCGGGTTTATTCCCCGTTTCGAGGAAGCATTGCTGGTCGTTAATGCCGATGGCGAGCTGAGCTACATCATGGGCAATGAAAACCTCAAACTGGTGCCCTTTGCGCGTAACGGCGGCAAATGCCTGCACACGCCGCTGTTCTCATTACCCAACCAGCCGATGGACGGGGATGCGCCGTTGGCCGGGTTGCTCGCCTCGTGCGGCATCACGGCTGCGGCCTGGGTGGGTGTCGTGGGCTGGAAATTATTCACCGGTGATTCAGCGCTGTTTGATGTTCCGGCATTTATTCTCGACGCGGTGTTCAGCGCGGCAGGCGGGCGGGACAATGTGCGCAATGCCACCGGGCTGTTTATCTCCCCGGAGCGGGGCGTACGGCGGCTGAACAGCGCCTGCGAAATTGCGTTTTATGAGTACGGCGCAAACCTCGCCTCCACGCAGGTGCTGACGGCGCTCAATGCCGTTGAGCCAGGGCGGCGTGAAAAAGAGATAGGGCACCTTCTGGCCGGTTGGGGACAGCCCAACAATGTGGTGATGATTGCCGCCACCGGCGACCGATTTACCAATGCCTGTCTCTACCCAACGGACAAGATTATCGCTCGCGGCGATAAATTTTCTCTGACCGTCGGTTATAAAGGCGGGTTAACCAGCCGTGCAGCCTGGGTTGTCGCCAGTGAAAATGAGCTGGCGGAGCCGGTTGCAGATTATCTGACCCGTGTGGCCATTCCCTATTATCACACCGTGGTCCAGTGGCTTGAGTTTATCCGCCCAGGCGTGACGGGCGCAGAAGTCTACCGCCTGGTGGAGTCGGTGTTACCTAAAGATCGCTGGCACTGGCATCTCAATCCTGGCCACCTGGTTGCCGATGAAGAGTGGTTAAGTTCGCCGATTTACCCCGGTTCAACAGCCCGCCTGGAAAGCGGCATGCTGCTGCAAATCGATATTATTCCCTCGGTGCCGGGTTATGGCGGCTGTAGCATTGAAGATACCGTTGGCCTGGCCGATGAGGCGCTGCGCGATGAACTGGCGCAGGATTACCCGCAGGTGTGGGCGCGTATGCAGGCGCGTCGCAACTATGTCACTGATGTACTGAAAATAGACCTGCCTGAGGAGGTTATTTTGTTATCCAACACGGTAGGGTATTTGCGACCTTTTTTACTGGATAAAAATAAAGCGGTGGTGAAGGTATAATATCAGCAACGTCATGCCTGCGTTCTGGCTGTAATGCATGACGTTGTAAATAATAACACTGCAAATAATCTCCAGGTGACAAGCTGCGGGCAATTAGCCTGGGTTTTCATGTAAAGATACGGCACTATATTACAAAGAAAAAGACAACGGAAGCATATTATTTTGCGTGATAGAACATCCTTTACACTCAGAATGACACCTGTCGCTTTCTCTCTGCGTGTGATTAGCGCGCATATCCTTCGCTATTTCTAGCCTCGCTGCTGCCTGTAAAGCTAAATATATTCTTAACAGTTGTTCTGAGCATTTGTACCGTATCAGAGTAATGTCTGGTCTGACATGTAATGAAAAGATAATGCCCGGCAATGTTATTAATCTTATAGTTTCAGAATGGTTTTACTACGACTAAACACTTCGTAAGCAAAAAAGAAATGGCGAGTTAAAATCACTTATCTTAAATTCTTAATGCCCGTTTTTTGTAAATTTTACCGGCGCTTTTCATAACATCATTTTTGACATATTTTCTGCCCTGTATGGCGCGCTACGCCTGTATTTTCGTTGCTGACGTGATGCCCGATGCGTGAAGTGGAAGGGGATGTCTTAAAACACTATCTCTTTGAAAATCAGCAAATTTTAAAATGATGGTGTTTTTTTAATAATTTTATAGAATTTTCTGATTTCCCGCTTATACTGAAAAAACATCGTTGCATGTGAACCATGCCGATATGCCACTTGCTTTAGCTTTTCACTATAAATAAAAAACGATAAGAGCGCATTTCTTATTGTATGGGAGGTATTTCCCATTGAATATGCATACAGCACATCACGGTTAGCGATAAAATAATTTTCTCTGTCTCTTTTTTGACAGCGCACCACTCTTGTCTTTAAAAATTAAAGGTACTGGATCCTGTTGTCTTTATTTTTTATGGGGTTTGTGTTGCTCGAATGTAATGTTTGTCCACAAACATTATACAGTCTCAGATTAGCGCTTTGGTGTGTGGCGACTTGCAACTCCCTCATTAAGGACGTGACATGATTGATGAAGCATTGAGTTATCTTAAAGACATTCTTGAACAGCAATTACGCAACCAATTCGATATTGCAGGAAATATGGTTGTTTTAAATAATCTGGTCGATTCGAGCGGCGGCTTGCCTTTAAAAAATCAAAATAAATTAGTGCTGACGCTTATCAATCTGGAGCATGAAACCAGCAAGCCCTTTTATGGTACTCGTACCACACCCGATACGAAAAATAATATCGTCAGGCAGATGATGCCGACGGTGAGATTTAATCTGGATGTCTTGCTTACCGCCAGCTTTGATGACTATAGCGAATCGTTGCGCTTTCTCTCTGCGGTTATCGCGTTTTTTCAGGCGAATCCCATCATCAAGCGGCAGAATTTTCCTGATATCCCGGCCGGTATTGAGCAGTTGCAGTTTGAAATTGAAAATTCACCTTACGAAAACACCCACAACCTCTGGAGTGCGCTGGGGGCGCGGTATCAACCTTCGATTATCTACAAAATTCGTCATATCGCGATTCAGACGAATCAGGTAAGCGGGGAATCGCCCATTCTCGAACAGGTCGGCAGCCAGGCTCAGGCCAGACGCTGATGTTTGTGATAGCGGAAATTACCTTACAGCATCAGTTTTATCCAGACAGCGTCTGGCGTGACGCCACACTCGTGCCGGATCAAAACACCCATGCACTCATGCGTCGTCTGGGGTTGAGCCTGGTGGCAGCAGGCAATATATGGCGCATTTATGGCTATGCCCCGACGGGCAGAACAGCATTTTTGCAGTATTGCGTGTCCCAGGATGCACGCAACCCATTGCGTTTCTGGCTGGTGCAGCCCAATGCCTGGCTGCTGGCGGTCACGGCACTCCCCGGGGAGTGGAAAGGGGGGCTGGGATTCAGTAGTGAGCGTATTACTGCTGATGGGCAGAGGCCGGGCGCCATGATCATGGGCGCTGCGCAAGCGCAAAGCGCGCCCGCTATTGCGACAGGTGAAATCTGTCTCTATCCGGCGGATTTGCTCCCCCGGCAGGCTTTTACGGTGACGCTCCAGGCGCGCGCCACCGTCTGGGAATATCGCTTGATCCCGCGCGGACAGCGGCGCTTGCAAAACCCAGAGATAGTGGACGCATCAGGGCAGGTTACGTTCAACCCTGCCAGCGTTAGCAGTGGGGATGTCGATGGACAAAATGGCTGGGTAACCCGCAGCACCTCAACCATTACCCTGCAACAGGCGCCACCACAGCGCTTTGCGTTGATGGATATCCCGCGAACCCAGACGCAGAGCGGGCGTACCCGACAGCAGACGGTGATGTCTGTGCTGCCAACGCCTGCGGCAGATCGTTTATTTACCGCGTATTCCGCGGATCAGCAGCCCGTGTCGGTTATGTATGTGTATGTCTGATGAAAGGGGCGCAACACGCATCACCCGCAGGCGAACAGGGGTCGGATTCTGATGTTTTTGGGCTAATGCCTTTTCAGGCTAACGACTCGCAGTACAGGAATTTCACTCAGTGAACCAAAGGAAAACCACGACATGCTAGCATCCAATATCAAAACTCCGGGTGTGTATATCAACGAGTTGAATGCCTTTCCGAACTCGGTGGTCCCTGTCGCCACCGCGGTTCCGGCCTTTATCGGCTATACACCCAACGCGCAGTATCAGGGCAAGTCCTACTACAACAAGGCACAGAAGATCACCTCTTTTGCCGAATTTCAGGCCATCTACATGAATGCGAATCCGCAGCCACCGGCGGATCCCGCGTCGCAGTACAACCCTGAGTACTATCTGGTGGCGCAAAAAACGCAGCCGGAAAAGGGGGAGTATCTGTTATTGAACGGCACCTATTATTCGATAGTGCCTGACCCGAATACCATCTATTACCTCTATAACAGCATTCGCCTGTTCTATCTCAACGGCGGCGGCGATGCTTACATTGTTTCGGTCGGCAGCTATGGGGAGTCCAGCGGTAAACCCGGCGATGTAGGGGCGCAAATCGTTAACCCGAACGTGAAACTCGCCGATCTGCAAGGTGGTCTGGCGCTGCTGGAAAACGAACAGGAACCCACCATGTACATCTGCCCGGAAGCCACGCTGCTTTCCCCGGCGGATAACGGCACCCTGATGCAGAGTATGTTGCTGCAGGCGGCGGAGTTGCAGACCGCAGTCTGCCTGTTCGATATTATCGGCGGCGATACGCCTGACCCGATCATGTACACCAATGATATTGAGGCGTTTCGCAATAGTACCGGCTCAAACGGGCTAAATTACGGCGTTGCTTATTATCCCTTTATCGGTACGACCATCATGCAGGGCAGTGATATCAATTTCACGAACCTGTTTGGTGGCGACATTAAACAGTTGGGGGCGGTGATTAACCCGCCGTCGGCGCAGGACCCGGTGGTCGCGAAGATCCTCGCAATGATTGAAACACCGCCGCAAACTAACCCGATGAGCAATTCGCAACTCAATGCCGCGCTGCTCAACGCCTCAAAAACCTATTCGCAAATCATCAATAACGTTCTGACCTGCTCTAACCTGCTGCCGCCAAGCGGCGCGATGGCCGGGGTATATACCGTGAATGACAACCTGAACGGCGTCTGGAATGCCCCCGCCAATACCAGCATTGTCGGCGCGGCGCGGTTACCCATCCGCTTAACCGATGCCCAACAGGCGGATCTCAATGTTGACGCGGTATCGGGTAAGTCCATCAATGCTATCCGTTTTTTCAATGGGCAGGGCATCCTGATTTGGGGGGCGAGAACCCTGGATGGCAACAGCCAGGACTGGCGCTACATCTCGGTTCGCCGCACCATGACCTTCCTCGAACAGTCCGTGAAACTGGCGGCGCGCGCGTATGTGTTCGAACCGAACACGGCGAATACCTGGGCGGCGGTGCGCAGCGAAATCTCCAGTTTCCTGACCGATATCTGGAAAGAAGGTGGGTTACAGGGGGCCACGGCAAATGATGCGTTTCAGGTCTTTTGCGGCCTGGGTTCCACCATGACGGGCGACGATATCCTGAACGGTTTTCTTAATGTCACCGTGAAGGTCGCCATCGTGCGTCCGGCTGAATTCCTCGTCATCACCTTTGAGCAGGAAATGGCGAAATCAGGCTGAGTGATGCGGTAAGGCCTGTTCACACATCAATGAGTCAATTTACTGATTAGCGACTGTTAAGGAGCATGCTCATGGCAGATGACGGCAGCAAAGAAGGCACTACATGGCCTATGCCCAAGTTCCGGTTTGAGGTTGATCTGGGCTCGGAACTCAAAGGGGTAGCGTTTCAGGAAGTTTCGGGGATGGACAAAGAGGTGCAGGTGATTGAGTACCGGCACAGCAATAGCACGCTGTTCTCGACCATCAAAATGCCCGGAATTGCGAAGTACGGCAACATCACAATGAAGCGTGGCGTGTTCGTCAACGACAACAACTTCTGGGCGTGGATGGATGAAATCAAGATGAACACCGTTAAACGCAGAACGGTACTCATTAAGCTGCTTGATGAAAATGGCGCGGTCACCATGCAGTGGCAACTGAACAATGCGTGGCCGACCAAAATCACCGGCACAGATTTGAAATCCGATGCCAATGAAGTGGCCGTGGATACGCTGGAAATCGCTCACGAACAGCTTGTTGTGACCAATGGATCATAACCTGCAAACCAGCTTTTATTTCAGCGTCTCAATCACCGGGATGGGCGGCAGTGATGCCGCCTTCCAGGAGGTAAGCGGCCTGAGCAAGGAGTTGGGTATCGAAGAGGTGGTGTGCGGCGGGGAAAATCGGTTCAAGTACCGCCTTCCTGCCCAGACATCGTTTCAGAACCTGGTGCTGCGACGCGGGGTGGTCAATGCGGAGTCCGCGCTGATCGGCTGGGTGAAAGATACGCTGGATAATGGGCTGTCCGCCCCTATCAAAACCCGCGATATCAAGGTCTGGCTCCTTGATGAAAATGGTCACATCAGCATGGACTGGAATTTTATTGCCGCCTGGCCGGTGAAATGGTCAGCCAGCAACTTACGTTCGCAGGAGAGTGAGATTTTCATCGAAACACTGGAATTTGCTTATCAGTACTTCGACATGCCCAACTTTGATACTTACTAACGTCGCAAGAGGTCGCTATGCCCGTTGAGATACGTGAACTGGTCATCAAAACCGCGATTCAGAGTCAACCCGAACCAACGCAGACGCAGTTAGACCCACAACAGCTACAGACGCTCAGGCAGCAGGTGATTCAGGCTTGTCTGCGCCAACTCAAAAAGAGCGACAGAAAAAATCCGCTGGAGCGTTAAGTCATACGGTCTTCCGGCACATCCCATCGAAACGTTACTGATTCAGGAAGGGCCAATGGGTGGAATAAAGAAAATGCGGATGGTGGCCTACAGTGATGAAAAATTCACCAGCAAGGTCAGGGGCGGCGAATATGTCGTGATCCTCAATCCCGAGCAAATGCGCATTAATCGCAGCGTCAGTTACAACGAAGAACAGGCTCCCGGCAGCGGCAAACTGTCGTCTAAATATCGGGCGACGCCGGGGGAACAACTGAGTTTTGATCTGGTGATTGACTGTACCGGCGTGGTTGACAGCACCCGTACCGATCTGACGCAGGAGATAAACCAGCTCAAAAAGACCGTCTACGACTATAACGGCAATATTCACCGCCCAAACTATGTGATCCTCTACTGGGGACAAGGCCTCTCGTTTAAGGGAGTGTTGCAGACCTTTGATACCACCTATACCTTTTTTCGCCCCGATGGCACCGCGCTACGCGCCAAAGTCGCGTTGCAATTTACCTCGTACCTTGACCCGTCAACGGCGGCCAAAGAAGAGGATCGTAAATCACCGGATTTGACCCATCGCATCACCATCGTGGATGGCGACAGCCTGCCGCAGATAAGCCAGGCGATTTATCGCGACCCGACGTTCTATGTTCAACTGGCGGCCTTTAACCAGCTCGATAAATTTCGCCATCTGACGTCGGGCACCACGCTACAGGTTCCCCCGTTAACCCAGGGAGGTGACGCATGAGCGGTAACCCTCCGTCTGGCGGCCTGGCAAGCTATACCATTACGGCTAATGGCCGTGCTATCCCCGGCGATTATCAGATTTTGCGTATTCAGGTTGATCAGCGGATTAACCGTATTGGCCGCGCCACGCTTGAGATTCTCGATGGCTCCGCCGATGCGGAAAACTTTACTGTTAGCGCCTCGTCAACTTTTGTGCCCGGTGCGGAAATCGTTATCTCGCTGGGCTACGACGCAGAGAATAAAAGCGTTTTTTCCGGCATCGTTACGCGCCAGTCGGTACAGGTGGAGGGCAATATTGGCCCCATTTTGTCGATAGAGTGCCGCGATAAAGCCATCAAAATGAGCGTTGGCCGCCGCAGCACGGTTTATCAGAACCAAACCGACAGCGGTGTGATAAGCGCGCTGATCAGTCAGTCCGGGCTTAGTAGCGACGTCGCCAGCACGTCGCTGACCCTGGCGGAACTGGTGCAATATTACTGCAGCGACTGGGATTTTATGCTCAGCCGCGCAGATATCAATGGCCTGGTGGTCAGCACGCTGAACGGCAAAGTGTCCGTGTTTTCGCCCACTCAAAACACCACGTCGGTACTGACGGTGACCTACGGCGAGAATCTTTATCAATTCAGCGCGGATATGGACGCCGTCACCCAACTCAGCGAGGTAAAAGCCAGCGCCTGGGACTACGCTACCCAGAAGTGTATCTCCGCCACGGCCAAAAATACGCTCAGTGGACCGGGTAACATCAGCAGCAAGAAACTTTCGGCAGTAGTGGGGCTACCCACCTTTACTCTCCAGTCTACCGCCACGCTCAACAATGGCGCGCTGACCCAATGGTCACAGGCGCAAATGCAGAAAAGCGAACTGGCAAAAATCACCGGTGAGGTGCGTGTGGCGGGTAACGCGGCGGTGTTGCCGGGCGTCTGGCTGACGCTGGCAGGCGTCGGCGATCGTTTTGATGGCGACTATTTTGTCTCTGGCGTTGAGCATGAATTCGCCGATGGTAACTGGTTTACCAGAGCCTCGCTGGGTCTCTCTTCCCTGTGGTTTGTTCAGCAACATGAGGTGATGGCGCCTGCGGCAGCCGGGGTGCTGCCCGGCGTGGAGGGGTTATTTAACGCCACGGTGCAGAAAATCGATCAGGACCCGGACAATGCGTACCGGATTCTGGTCACGCTGCCGCTCTTTGATACCGAAGGGCACGGCGTCTGGGCGAGGATGGCCAACTTTTATTCCAGCAGCGGCGTGGGCGCTTTTTTCCTACCGGAAGTGGGAGATGAAGTGATCGTCGGCTTCCTCAATCTTGACCCCTGTTTTCCGGTGATCCTCGGTAGCGTTTACAGCGGTAAGCGAGCCCCTTTTAGCGATCTGAAACCCGATGCGGATAACAGCAAGAAGGCCATCGTCACGCACAGTGAAATGCGTATCGTCTTTGACGATAAGGACAGCATTATGACCATCACCACCAAAGCAAAAAATGTCATCGTGCTGGACGATAAAAAGCAGCAAATCACTATCACCGATCAACACAACAATGCCATCACGATGTCGTCGTCCGGTATTGAACTCAAAAGTCCCGCATCTATCACCATTCAGGCCGATCAGAAGGTCAATATCACCGGGAAAATGGGGGTCAGTCTCCAGGCGTCATCCGGGGACGTCGCGATTTCCGGCATGAATGTGAATGCCAAAGCCGACATTGCCCTGAGTGCGAAGGGCAATGCCAGCGCGCAGGTGCAGGGCGGTGCGGAACTGACCCTCAAGGGTGCAATTGTGATGATCAATTAAGAGGAGGGGCAACGATGCCGCCAGCCGCAAGACTGACCGATTTTCATCAGTGTCCGATGGTGACGCCAGGGCTTCCGCCGATTCCCCATGTGGGCGGCCCCATTATTCAGGTGGGGTGTCCGACAGTGCTGATTGGCAAACTTCCTGCCGCCCGACTCGGCGACATGCTGGTCTGCGTCGGGCCGCCGGACACCATTATAAAAGGGTCTGCAACGGTTTTCATTGGCGGTTTACCGGCGGCCAGAGTCGGGGATCAGACCGCGCACGGGGGCTCAATTGTGATGGGTGAATTTACGGTCATTATCGGAGGCTAGGGGATGAGTGAGAGTGATTTTCTTGGTCGCGGCTGGCAATTTCCCCCCGCATTTTCAGGGGCCATCCGGCAAGTGTCGATGAACAGCGCGCAGGATAATATCAATCAGTCGATTGATTTGGTGCTGCGTACCGCGCGCGGCGAACGCTGCCTGCTGCCCTATTTCGGCAGTGAGTTACGCAGTTTTTTGTTCCGTCAGCCGGATGCGACCCTTAAAGACGAAATCATCCAGTCCGTGCGCCTCACGCTGCTTAATGACGAGCCGCGCATCACCGTTGAATCCATTGATGTCTCTTTTACGCCAGAGCCTGCCATGGTGGTGATCCATATTGGTTATCTGATAAGGCAAACCAACTCGCGGCATAACCATGTCTTCCCGTTCTCTCTGCTGGAAGGGACTAATCTGACCGTGGAGCAGCAGGGTGCGCATCAACGTTGACATCGATGCCCTGGCGGGCGACATCAACCGGCGACTGGATCCCGAGAGCATTGCCATTGATGGCCGTGATATGCGCGATCGTCTGGCATTTGTCGCCGCTATCGCGGATCTGATTGTCTTTTACGATGAGCACAACCAGGCGGCGGGAAACTGGCGCGCGCTGGTGTTAAAAGAGCCCGCGATTCTGCTGGCAGTGATCGGTAAAACGCCGTATCAACCCCTGCATTTTCGTTTTAACCAATTGCAGGAACGGCTAAAACAGTTTCAGGCGCTGCCTGCCGCCGCCACCCCGAATACCGAAGATAAACAGGCGGTTGCGCACCTGTTTTCTCTTCTGGACAGCATGTTCGGGCAGATCAATACCTGGCATCACTATTTGCCGCAGAGCGCCGTGACCTTTCCGTTGCAGAAATTCGTTAGCGAGGAGGTCAACGCGACCCTCTCGCCGTGCCTGTGGCGGCGGGTGGATATGCAGATTTGGCTGGCGCAAGCCTGGCCTGATTGCACCTTGCCGGGCCTGGATCTCAGTGCGTTTGGCGATGCGTGGCAATTTCGCGGCGCGCAGTTTTCCTATCCACGTTCGCCGCAAGAGGTCATGAGTACGCTTGAAAGACTCTATCAGCAGGTCTTTTCGTTCTTCGTTCAGGTGATAACCCATGCCAACAAGGCTTTCGATGCATTAAGCGAAGAGCAGAACGGTTTCCCCGATACGGCGTTGATCATTGCCTTTAACCGTCTGCTGGAATTTTCCCGGACGGGCCTGAACACCTTTAGCGGCCGTCATCTCGACTTTTACTATCAGCAGCTTTTGCACCAGCAACAACGCATGGCGCAACCGGATCATACGGTGATCTATCTGACGCCGGTTGAGGGGATATCCCCGGTGATACTGCCTGCCGGTACGCCATTTCTGGCAGGCCAGGACCCGCAAAAACAGCCGATTATCTTTGCAAGTCAACAGCCGATAGAGATCAACACCGCCCGCCCCGGACCGGTAATCAGTTGCCGCTACGCAGAGGATGACAATGGCGACTGGCAGCAGTATGTGAACACGCTGGCTCCGTCGAATCAGGTCCGTCGGGGCGCTGATAATACGGTCCTTGCCAGCGACTGGTTTGGGAACCGCGCGCCACAGACACAAACCCAGGGGTTTGCTTTTGCCAGCCCGATGTTATGGCTGGCGGGCGGTGCACGCGAAGTGTCGCTGACCTTTACCTTCGCGCAGACGGTCGATCCCAACGTCTGGCAGGGTGCGGCAATTGCCTTAAGCGGCGCACAACAGTGGCTGGATGCCACAGCCTGTGGCGTGTGGCAGCGGGGCGATAAACCGCAACAACTGATGCTGACAGTGAACCTGAACAGCGCCTTTCCACCGGTTTCGGCCTTTACTGCCGTGCCCCCCGCGCCCTTTGATATGACCGCTCCCTGGTGCCGGATTACCATGCCTGCGAAGGTCGATTTGCGCCAGCCGCCGCGGCTGCTCAGCCTGACCATAGCGGTCAACGTGACACAGAGCGAGGCGTTAAGCCTCAGTAACGACAACGGGCCGCTGGTGGCTGACAAAGTCATGCCTGTGTTTGGCCCTATCCCGGAGGTGGGGCATCACTGCTACCTCAACGCGCCGGAGTTGTTCGGCAAGCCCCTCACCACGCTGAGTCTGCAACTGTTCTGGGATAACCAGCCGCCGGACTTTGCCCGCTATTACGCCACCTGGAACCACTGGGCGGATGAAGACGACGAAGAGGCGAAAACCTGGAGTAACAGCGCGTTTCGCGTGACCTGGCAGGCGAACAGCGCCATGGGCTGGCAGATATTACCGGCGATGCTAACGATTGTGCCGCCTTCTGATGACGCGCCGCCCCCGCCAGAATCGGCTGCGCGCCGTTCATGGTGGCAACGGATCTGGCAGCGGCTACACAGCACGCCACACACGTTTTCTCCGCCAGAACCGCAGCTTCCGGGCGGACTGTTTGCCCAACAGGAGACGGGTAAAACCTGCCTCAATGCGCCTTCCAGCACCTGGACATTCCGCTTCCCGACGGCCCTGGCCTGGAATATGGAGAGCGCATCGACCGGGCCGGGTATGCGGATGACCCTGATTGCGCCAGGGCCGGGGTTTGGTTTTAACCTCTACCCGCAACTGGTGGCGGATATCAGCCTGGAGAATGCCAAAGCGCTGATGTCGCTGTTTGGCAAAAGCGACACCACGCCGATGCCAAACCTGCCCTGGGTGCCAAAAGCCAATCGGGCGCTGGTCAATTATCAGGCGAGCCAATATCTCGATTTCACCCGGCCGCTGGCTGCAAACAACGCATTCACGCTTATTCATCAGGGGACCTTAACGGACTACTGCTATTTTCGTAAGGCTGCCGGGGAAGAGGCTGCACAGATCTCGCTGGCGACGATGGCATTACAGCCAGATGCGGCTAACACTGCCGGGCTGGCGCTTTTCCAGGGCGTTAATCAGGCTGCAGGTTCACTCTTTTTCTCTCTCGCACAGGTGGTGGTTCCGTGCCGTCTGAGTCTGTTTATTGAACTGACGCAGGAGGCCGACCCGGATGGTGCGACGGCTGAGATCCAACTCTTTTACTGGAGTATTCACGGCTGGCAACCTCTCAGCGTAGTGAGTGATGAGACGGGGGGGCTACGCCGTTCCGGCATTATGGTGCTTGACCTGCCACAGGATATGGCGCTGGACTCTGCGGTGTTAAGCGCGACCGTGACGCCAGGGCAGCCGTGTGGCTGGCTGCTGATGACGCAAAATGTCGCGCAGCGGGTGCAAGTGGTGTACTGCAATACGCTGGCGGCGCGGGTACAACGCCAGCTTAACGTGACGTTGTCACCTGGCGAGCAACCAAAATTACCGGCAGGCAGTATTGTCGCGCCGCTTATCACTCAGCCCGCCATTGCCGGGGTCATTCAGCCGTTTGATTCTATCGGCGGCAGCCCGGCGGAAGACCCTGTTATGTTTCGCCAACGCGTTAGCCAGCGGCTCAGGACAAAAGATCGGCTGAGCAGCCAGTGGGATAGCCTGACCCTGACGCGTGAGGTGTATCCCAACGCGTTTTATACCCGGATGTTGCCAACGACCCGGCCTGGCGATCTGTGCGTCGGTGTGATCCCACGGTATGACAACGCTGGCGCTATCGGTGCGCTCCGCCCGGCTGTGTCGCCGGATGGTTTGCAACTGATCCAGCAATACCTCTCCCGACGCTTATCGGCGATGGCGCAGGTGTCGGTCTGTAATTTGCAGTACGAACCCGTACAGGTGATAGCCACCCTGGTGATTGGTGCATGGGTCAATGCCAACGATTTGCTGCATGCCCTGAACCAGGGGATCACGCTGTTTCTTTCACCGTGGATAGACGCGGCGCAGGTGCAATACGCCATGTCGCTTGGGGTCAGCCATGCCGCGGTATTGAGCTTTTTAGCCAGCTTCGACGGGGTGACCGCCGTACAGCGCCTGCAACTGTGCAAGTCAGATGCCGACAACGGCGAGGAAAAACCAGCCACAGACGGCCTGCTGGTCCCGTCCGACGCGCGCCGGGTTCTGGTGTCGGCCTTGACGCATCAACTGACGTTTATCCGCGCGAATAACGACGGGCCCGCGCGCGTCGCCAGCGCAACGTTGTCGATGCCGCAAAATACCTTATCGGAGGCCTGGTGATGAGCGAGATGATACCGGCTATCCCGCTGGCGCAGCAGGTGACGCAAAATAGCATTCAGTCCGGCCCGCTGCCTGCGGATCAAAACATCACCTTTCTCAAACAGGAAGGCATTCGCTACCTCAAAGCGATGGCGGGTCAGACGTGGAGTAATTACAACGACAGCGATCCGGGTGTGACGATCCTTGAGCAGCTTTGCTATGCCCTGACCGAACTGGGCTATGTGAACAGCTTCCCCATTGAAGATGTGCTCACCGGTCCCGATCAACGTATTGCCTGGGCGCAGCAATTCTTTGCTGCCGAAGAGATTCTGACCACTGGCCCCATAACCGTTGAGGATTACCAGAGGCTGGTGCTGGATAACGTGCCGGAGGTCGATAACGTCTACCTGACGCCGCTGCTGCGTGGGCAGGCGTCGACCGGCTGGTATCAGGTGGCGGTAGATGTCGCAGACAAAGCGCTCCCGGCGCAAGACGACGCCGTAAAGCGCCTGCTGGCGCGTATCGACAGGTTGCTTAACGGCCAGCGTAATCTCGGTGAAGGGTTCCTGGCACCGACGCTACTGAAAGCACAGGTCATTAATGTTACCGCCACGTTGTTTATGGCGCCGGATGCCGATGCGCAGCAGGTATATGCGCAAATCAACCAGGCGCTGGCGGGCTATGTGGCGCCATTGGCCCCGCGCTGCGGCTATGGGGAGCTGCGGGCGCAGGGGCTGGATGCCTGCGCTATTTTCAACGGGCCGGCAATGCATAACGGCTGGATCCCGGATGGCACTGTTGCGGCGCAAAAACGCAGCGTTATCCGCCTGATGGATATTGTGGTCTGTCTCAGCGGCGTTGAGGGTGTGCAGGGAGTGGCGGGGTGCCGGTTTAGCGATACGGAAAACGACGATGCCGACAGCATTTCGCTACAGGAAGGCTGTGTCGCACGACTGCGTTTTACGCCGTCATCCGCGCAAACAGAGGGGGCCACTGCGGGGGCGTCGGCGCAGCATGCGGCACTGAACGCGCTGGCCCAACTGCAGGCCCGGCACCAGAACAGCAGCATTGATGCGAAAATTGATGTCGCGCCCCCGTTGCCGGGTGGGCGTTATCGCAACATCGCGGCCTATTACTCGGTTCAGAATACCTTTCCGAATATTTATGCCATTGGGCCGAACTCATTGCAGGCCGATACGCCGGACTACCGGGTAGCGCAGGCGCGGCAGCTCAAAGGTTACCTGATGCTTTTCGACCAGGTGATGGCCAACCAGTTCGCACAACTGGCTAATCTGGGCAATCTGTTTTCGTTTGGCTTCACCCGAACGCCCGTCACCGGGCCAGAGGATGTCGGAAGCTTACTGACCCGGCCAGATCCGCTGCGTGGTATTCCCGACCAGCCTGCGATTCAGACCCTGTTTTGCCAGCCGTTGTATAACGTGCCCGATGTCCAGGCGCTGCTGCTGGGCGGCGAGCGTTTTCAGTATATCGCGCCGGATGACCCCTCCGATGCCCGCCTGCAAACACAACTGGCGTGGCAACGTTTTCAGCGCGATCCCTTTAATGCGTATCACTATGGCCTGGTACAGGCGATGGAGAGTACCGAAAACGCGGAGCAGCGCCGTGATGAGATGCTCAGCCACCTTCTGGCGCGCCACGGTGAACCGGCTGACGTGTACAACGCCATTATCGATGCTCTGCAGTGGTCTGGCGGTAAGCTGAAAACCCGGATCGTGGTGAAAAGCACCTGGCTGCTGAATTTACAGGCGCTCTCTTCCCGTCGGGCGCAGGCGGGCGATAGCTGGCGCGCCACGCCCGTAACACCGCCGGGGCGCTATCACCTTTCACATGAGGCGTATCGCCAGTGGAAGATGGCCTGTCCGCCGCCGATAGTGCCGTTAATTGATGCCTTATATCTGAAAAGTTTCGATAGCCCGCAAGCCATCACCGCCGCGTGCGCCAGAACCACCCTCCCGGCCAGAGGCAACGATGACGTCCCTCTTACCCTGCAGGCGATACTCCAGTGGCGGCTGCGCCTGAAAGAGGCGATTGTGCGCGAAGACGGCAATGTTCGCATTATCGAACGGGTGCTCAATGAAGACGGGGTGTGTCAACGTGACGGACAATGGGATCTGGCCAGGCTGGAGCGTCAGAGCCATTTGCCGGAGCAGACCTTTGCCGATTTCAGCACATTCGAACTGAAATGCGCCATTTTGTTGGGCCTGCCTGCACATTTGCGTCTGCTGGCCGCCACTCTGGGGCGCTTATTACAACAGCCGCTGTTTGTTGAGTGGTTGTCGGCAGGCAGCGCGTCACCGTTCCGGCAACCCGAACGAGATGACCCGATCACCGGTGATGTGTCGCTGGAAAAAAACACTGCGGGTTTAGCGGTATCCATCGGCAGCCGGTGCGTATTGCAACTGCCGGATACAGCGTCACTGACGGTCAATGACCTGCAGCAGTATGTTGATCAACTGGCCTGGCTGGGGGGCGTACGCCAGGGCATGGTGCTGGTTGAACAGGGTTTACTGCAAACACACCCGTCTGCAATGCCGCCGGATGACGAGGCGCCGATGAGTGGACTATCCGCCACGTTGGTGCTGCCGGATTATGTGATGCTAACCCGTGATCCTGCCTTTTTGCAGAGCCTGGATATGCTGCGGCAGTTGCACTGGCCGGGGCATATCGCTCTGGACGTTCGGCAGTGCAATCTTGGGCAAATGACGATGCTTATCAACGCCTGGTGTCAGTGGTACAACCTGCGTCTACCGGACGTGACACAATCCCCTCCAGCTTTTGCGCCACAGGCGACGGCGGCGCTTCTCAATGCCCTGCATACCGGGGACAACGGGAGGTCAGATGACGGTGCCTGAGCATATGATCGCCCGCTGTGAATGGCAGACGCGCTTCGATCACCCCACAAGCGGCGTCGCGTTGCAAAACGCAATCAGCCAGTGGAGCCAGCAGGTGATGCCCGCGATCCTGACGCGCTTTTTCGACCGCCACTGCCCGGCCACCGAGCGCTGGCGCATTGCGTCGCTTGAGCTCGATTTGGGGTCCATCGATCTTGATACCCTGGACGAGACGTTAGCGCAGCGGTTTGAAGCCGCGCTGGAGGAGGCGCTAAGTCGGGCGTTTCACCGCCAGGAGGTGCGTTTTCTTCCGGCATCGGTATTGCCGGGTCACACGGTGGCGGGTGAGATGACCGATTTGGACGCGTTGCGCTGGTTTTTACTGCACGGCACGTCGCCCTGGTGGCGCAGTGAGCGTCTCTCGTTGCTGCCACTGGTGGCGCAACTGTTACAAGAGGATGCGCAGCCCTTCACCCGGCTTATCCGCGACGTGGGACAGAGGGAGGTTGCGCGGCGGCGTATGGCCTGGCAATGGAGCGACAAACAGATTCGTCAGACCATCAGGCGGCTTGAGCCGTGGCATGCGGGGTTTATCTGCCACTATGCCGACAGGGTCATTGCCTGCCAGCAACAACAACGCATCGTACTACGCCAGGACAGCGGGTTTAGCGGACAGCTATGGTACTGGATCCTGACCCATCTGCTGGTTGAGCGTGGAAGCTTATTCAATACCCGCCAGTTTGTCCGCGCCACACTCTGGCAAATGGCGCAGCACTATCAACTGGATTTCCGCCAGCTTGTGGCAGGCCTGGCCCAGGCGGTTGAACGCTTGCAGATAAGCGGGCGTGTCGCACCGCTCTTTTTGCAGGTGCTGGCCGATTTACAACATGAAGAGACCCGCGAGCCCACGCCTGCGATAACGCAGCCGAATGACGATGACCTGTGGTTTCAGTTCCAGCGGCTGTTGCACCATCGCGCGGATAACTGGCGGCATAATGGTGATGTGGTCCATCTGGCGGAACTGCTGGCGCAACTTGCTGCGAAAGACCGGACGCGAACGGCGGGCATCCTGCGTGAGGAAGGGCGCGCGTCGCAGGTGCGTGATTACCTGTTACAGCGGTTAAGTACACCGCAACTGGCGCAACTGGTCGCCGTGCTGGAGCCGCGCGATCACCGCTTTATTATGACGCACATTACGCGCACCCAGGCGCTGTTGCGCCAGCGCCATCAGCCGCGACGGCTTATCTGGGAGGTGTTGCTGGCGTGGTTACTGGTCAATTCCGGTAGCCATTTCAGCCGCCGTCAGTTCGTGCAGGAAACCCTGATGGCTATCAGCGCCCGTACCGGCATGGACTATGTTCTGTTGTTGACGATGCTGATGCAGGCCGCCGTGCCTCAACCGCATCCTGGCCATTTTGAACTGCTGGTCATTTTGCACGAGCTGGTTCAGCAGCAGCGTAAGCGACACCATGCGGGCAGTCATCGCTGGCAACCGCTACGTGATTATCTGCGTTACGGGCGTTTTACCATGGGTGGACACCCCAGCCAGGATGTGACTCCCCGGACAGCGTTGATTACGCTACGCGCATTGCTGCTGATGCCTTCACCGCCCGGTGCGCTGCTGGCGGTGATACGCCAGTCGCGTACCGGCAGCGTTGATGAGCAGGTTCTGGCCCGTCGTCTGCTGGCCATTTTGACCGTGCAGGGTGAAGCCACGCTCTCTACGCTGCATCGGCTGATGCGGTTGCTGTCACCAGACTTAAGCGCTCCGGCGCTGGCACTGCTGGATACGCTGCGCCGCTGGAACCGACAGGGACGGTTGACACATTCCGGTGTAACGGTGGCGGATAACATCCTCGTCATCACGCTATTTCAGGCGCTGTTCGGGCATGCGGGTGGCGCCCTGACGTCCAGACAGTGGCTGTCGCGCGTGTGGACGCTCCTCGCTCGCCAGACGGCGACCACGCTCCCGGAGATGGTCCGCCGCTGGCAGCAAAACGCCCGGACCGATCGGAGCGAGGGGAAATTAGACGCTGCACTCTATCCGCTGGCGCCGTCAGAGGTTCAACGTCCGGCAGTGGACGAGCGCCTGCGTGGCGCAACACAAGTTCACCTGCCGCGCCGCCAGGTGGCGGATACGCTGGCGGTGCCGGATGCCGCGTCTTCTCCCGAACGGGAACGGGCGGAGCAACCCGACGAGCCAGACGAATACCAGGATGCGCTAACGCGCTGGTTGATTTCCGGCGTGCTGCCCGCACGGGTGATGACGGCGTCAATGTCTGTCGACGCATGGTTGCATGGGTTAATACGGCATGACCTGAAGGGGTTTCGACGGGCGGTTGCACCATACTTTGACCAGCCGGCGGTGCGCTACCGGTTGCAAAACCACCTCTCGCTGGTGCAGTTGTGTGAGATTTTTACTTCTGCCGGTCAACGTGCGCCTGTCAGTGCCAGTGTGCTGCGCGAACTCTGTCTGCTTCTTCCCGCGCTGCCGTTGCCCTTTATCAGCCAGGCTGTCCGTCAGGCGTTGTTGCTGGCCGGTTTACTGGAAGGGTGGTTGACCCGCGCCGGGGAGGTCAACGTATCCTGGCTTATTAACCAGCTCTGCTGGCGGCTATTACGCCACGGGGATTGCACAGTGGCGCAGTTGCGCGATGCGCTCAGCGCGCCCGGTCTGCCCGCCAGCCATAGCCTGCGATATCACCTTGAATATGCAAGCCGGACGCTACCATTAGCGGTAGAAGAACAGACCGCGATCGCCCGCGAAACATTGGATGTGCCGGGCGTTTCATCACCGCAACGCAGGCCAGGTCCGATGGTTATCAATAACGCGGGCATTGTGCTGCTGCAAAGCTATATCAAGCCGCTATTTGAGCGCCTGAAACTCATTCATCACGACCAGTTTGTCAACGCCAGCGCACAGCGGGCGGCTACGCACTACCTGCAATACCTCATTTGCGGGCAATCCCACAGCGAAGAGCATCACCTGATGCTGAACAAAGTGTTGTGTGGGCTGCCACTCGCACAGCCGCTGGAAGGCGGTATCGAGATCAACAGCAACGAGACAGAGATCGTCCACAGCCTGATTCAGGCGGTGGCGCAGTACTGGCCCGCTATTGGCACAACATCCGTGGCGGGATTTCAGGGTAACTGGCTGGTCAGGGGCGGCACCCTGACAGAAAAAAGTGAGCACTGGGATCTGGTGGTAGAGCGACGCGCTTACGACATTCTCATCCGTCGTTCGTCGTTGTCATACACCATTGTGCGATTGCCGTGGATGGGCAAACCGATTTATGTCACCTGGCCGATTTGAGCGGCGCTGTGACGGGGTAAGCCGTGGAACGTTAATCAACGAACGAAGGGGAAGGTGAAACGATGAACTCGTACCGGGAAAACGTGCAGAGCGCCGCTGGAAATACCCTTGCGGGCCTGTACGCGCAGCAGCAACAACTGCAATCGCAGAACTGCAGCGCGCAATACAGTTTGTACTATGCACAGGGCGCACAGCTCAACGCCTATGAGGGTCTGACGGAGGTGAAACAACAACTGCTGGCCAGCCGTTTGATAAGCGAGCAGGGGGTGGAGTGCGATAACCTGGCGACCAATCTGGACGCATCGGCAAAGCTGGTGCAACAGGCCACCGCGACCACCGTCACCAATAGCGCCGCCACGGCGGCGGGCATTCAGGCAGCGGCGAAGGCGATTTCGACGCTGGCGGCGGAACTGGGCAGTGCGTTAAACATTGCCGCAGCCGCCTGTTACGGCACGGATATCTACCGAAAGACGCTCGAAGCCAATAGCTTTATCCGCACGACCGCCAATCATGCGGAGTACATCACCCGGCTGGCAATGGACGCCGCCGCGGCAAGCTCCGAAGTGATTGCCACCGATCTGGTGAATCAATCCGCGCTGGCCCGTGCGGCACTGAAAACGGTGCAGGGGGCGGCCAACGCTCAGTTTAGCGCACTTTCCCAGCAGGTCGTTGCCGGGCAAACCACGCTCGCAACGGCCAGCAATGCTGAGAAGCTGGCCGAAGGGGCACTGGAGGATACCGGGCGCGAAATGCGCGCCATTAACAGCGCGGTGGAGGACTGCAATCGGGCGCTTAACTTCAATCTCATCGCCAGCGTCACCGGCACATTTGACGGTATTGCCGTGAGTCTGGATCCGTATCAGCAACCTTTTACCACCTGGCCGGAAGGCGCGGGGATCCACCTGGCAAGCGACATCACTATCCCTGCCGCGAATCCTGAACATTATGTCTTTATCGCGAAAGCGGAAAACGCCGGGAGCGTGAAACTCGAGCAGATAGAGGCGCTGTTTAATACCGAGCAGACGAAATATTTCCATCCGGTGACCGCAGATGACGGCTGGCAGGTAGTGCTGCCGGTGAGCGCATCAGGGTCAGCGGTCGCGGATATTGACGGTGATTCATTGGCCGCAGGCGTCAGTTACGTGGCAGGCGTATATGTCGTGCTGAGCCTGCCTTATCAGAAATATATCAATTCTTTCAATAACATCCTCTCCAGTGTTTCGCTCCCCGTCACCCTGCAGGCCCCGCTTGGCCAGGCAAAAGGCATTGCCTTTAGCCCGGACAAAAAATCGGTGCTGTTCACGCTACCGCCGTTGAGTGAAGACATCACCCAACAGGAGTTTCGCGTCATGTTATTGCACTCTGGGCAGCCGTTGACCGGAGGCTTTATGACGAGTGAGGACACCGATGCACAAAGTGGCGATGCGGCGATCGGTTTTTACTTCAATAAAGCGATTGCCGAACAGGTGCCGGGCGCCAATTACCGTGTGGCGCATTGCAGCAGTACGCAACTGGTTGCGGGAGGACTCGAGCGCAGCATGAAAGCGGTTATCCCGGACGACATGACCGACAACTTTGGCGCGCTGTTGGTCCCCGGTATCGAATATCTGCCGGTGGTGCTGGCGGTGCCGTCAGCCATCAACATCAACGCGAATGCCTGGAGTAGCACATTGGCGTTCGGCGCGAAGGCGGAAACGCTGATTCCGCTGGCGGGCAGTCGTGAGGATGCACCCGTTGTCGCGAAAGCCGCCGCCGCGGCCCCCAGCGCCAGTGGCGATAACAACGAACACCCCACCGAAAGTTAACCCATAAGGAGCGCAGAGGATGAAAAGCATGAAAAATGGCATTGCCGAACAGAAGAATGCCGAGATTGACGCGCTGACAAGTCAGGTGAATAAAGCGCAATTTCGGGTTAATCAACTGACGACTGTGGTGACGTCTCTGACGGCGAAACAGGCCAATTTCGCTGCACTGTTGACCGATGCCGACAGTAAAAAAGACGCGGCGCTGGCGAACCTGAATCAGGCTAAAACCCTGGTGGCTAACGTCGAGACGCTGCAGCGTTACTCCATTCTGGTCAGCCAGCAGACGGACAAGAGCCTGAGAAACGTCAGGGAGACGAGCAACCACATGGCGGAACTGATCGAACAGTTGATCTTTTCCGCAGACGTGGTGGAGAAACTCTCGGGATTTGTTAATCGCCAGAAGGCGGCGAACAACGTGATTCCCGATGCGCTGGTCGCCGTATTAAACCAGGCCACAAGCGATGCCAATAACGCCGTCGCATTAACCCTGACGGCGCTACAAAGCAGCTGTGCCAGCGCAGCCTCGGTGGACCAGGCAGGCAGCGTGTCGGCACTGGAAGCCAGACA
This sequence comes from Phytobacter sp. SCO41, assembly GCF_003073275.1. Lineage (NCBI taxonomy): Bacteria > Pseudomonadati > Pseudomonadota > Gammaproteobacteria > Enterobacterales > Enterobacteriaceae > Phytobacter > Phytobacter sp. SCO41. The sequence goes on from NZ_CP027225.1 coordinate 2,687,368, forward strand.
GGCGCAGCAGTGGCTGACCCTGTTGACGGGAACCTCTGCGGATGTTCAGGAGAGCCTCGCGCAGAAACGGGTGAATGCGGTTATCAAAAGTGTTGAGAAGGTGCTCAAAGCGCTGGGTAAAGCACAGCGGGAGAACCAAAACCTGATGTCCCAGCAAAATGAGAAGACCCAGAAATATGAAGCGCAACTGGGGCAGCTCAACAGGCCTGTCACCCTTGAGGCGTCCGCCAGCGCTGTGTCTGCGGATAATGCGTCAGGTGACAGTGTCACCTCAAATGACACGGAGAGTGTCTCAGCGCAGAGCAGGAACGAAGAACTGTCCGAGCGTGTACTGAGCCTGCAACAGGAGGCTATCCAGGCCCGGCTGGCGATGGATACCGCGCGTCAGGAGTATCGCGACTCCAGCGAAACACTGAACAATCTGACCCGCCAGGCGGATTTCTATATCGCCCAACTCAACATTGTCATTCGCAGCCAGCAGGACAACGCGCTCTATACCCTGATTCAACGCGGTTATCAGCGCGCCGTTGAACGTTATCAGTCGGCCCTGGCGGCCAGCAATATGGCAAATACCCAACTGGAGTCTGCAAAATCCGAGCTGGCCCGCGCCACGGCGTCACTCAATTCGTTAAATGCCGGACTGGGGGCGGCAAAAGCGGCAGCCTTTGCCGCGTAACGATTCGGCAGGGGTCGCGTTTATCTGCCGGGCCGGTCTTCGGATCGCGCCCCGGCCGTGACGCGGCGTCAACGGGCCAGACGACAGATTAACGAGGTATAGAGAACATGACGTCAACCAGGCATCGCGTGATTGCCCCGGAGCACAATATTGCTGCGCTTTATCGTGAAACGGGCTGGCTAGCACAAGTCATTGAACAGGTCATTCGCTGTTATCTGCGCCAGCCAGGGCATGAAAACCACTGGCTGGAAATAGCCCCTCCGGCGCTTGAACGGCACAGCAGCGTCTACGCTGATTTAGTGCTGCACTGGGAGCTGAATGTTTTCGAGCGGCTGGCGCTGGCGCTGACACTGGCACCCGCTATTCGCCCCGACGCGCTGGACCGGCTGTTTGGGCTTAATCAGCATACCGATCGCGGGTTCAGTGAATTTGGCGGGGTGACGGATAAAGCGTTCAGCGGGTTTGTGCCTACCGGGCAGACGCTTAACTTTTTGTTAGCGGGAAACGACCCGGCCTGGCGGCTTGAGACCATGCATATTCTCTCGCCCCGACACCGTTTTATGGCCGAGCAGGTCACGACACTGATGCCTGCCGACCCGGCGTTACCCGCGTGGGCCGGGGTCTATCGCCTGAATGAACCGTGGCTGGCATTTCTCATCACCGGCCAGCATCCGCGCCCGGAGATGAGCATGGACTTTCCCGCTCACCCTCTGGAGACGCCGCTACAGTGGAATGAGCTGGTGTTAGATGATCGTGTGATGGCGAAAGTCGACGAGATTCGCGCCTGGCTTACCTACGGCGATACCCTGATGCAAGACTGGCAACTGGATCGGAAAGTGAAACCGGGCTATCGCGCGCTCTTCTATGGCCCACCAGGGACCGGGAAAACGCTCACTGCCGCATTGCTGGCAAAGGTGAGTGAACGCGAGGTCTACCGGGTGGATTTGGCGATGGTGGTCTCAAAGTACATTGGCGAAACGGAGAAAAACCTCTCTCGTGTCTTTGACGCCGCGAGCTATAAAGACTGGATCCTCTTTTTTGATGAGGCAGACGCCCTGTTCGGCAAGCGTACCGCCACGCAATCCTCAAACGACCGCCATGCCAACCAGCTAACAGGTTATCTGTTGCAGCGCATCGAAGATTTCCCCGGCACGGTGATTCTGGCCACCAACCTTAAAGCCAATATGGATGAGGCCTTTACCCGCCGCTTCCAAAACATGGTCGAGTTTACCTTACCCGGCCCCGATGAACGTTTACTGCTCTGGCAGCAGGCGTTTGAGGATGTGTGTGAATTAGGCGACGACATTGATTTGGTGCAAATTGCCGATGATTTTGAACTCTCCGGGGGGCAAATCATCAACGTCTTGCGCCAGTGCGCGCTACAGGCCATCAGCCATGACCAGCGTGTGGTGTACCGCGATGAATTGATCGGCGGTATTCGTCAGGAGTTTCACAAAGAGAACAAAACGATGCGTTTTTCGTCTTCTGGCGCATCGCCGTTTTCGCCGCCGCAAGAGCCCTAAACCATGGCAAAGTACACGCAACGTCGCGCAGACGCCTCGGGAAAGCCGCACCAACTGGCGGCGCAACATCCGGTGCGCCCCGTGTTACAGGATAATCGTTCATCGGCAAAAACGGGCATCCCCGGCAAATTGAAAACCGGCATGGAGGGGGTATCCGGCATGTCGCTGGACCATGTACGGGTGCATTACAACTCGGCCAAACCCGAGCAGTATGGCGCCCACGCCTATGCGCAGGGGAGCGATGTTCACCTGGCGCCGGGTCAGGAACACCATCTACCCCATGAACTGGGGCATGTTGTGCAGCAGGCGCAAGGACGGGTGAGTGCGACACGCCAGATGAAGGGCGCGGCGCTAAATGACGATCCAGGGCTGGAGGCCGAGGCAACACAACTGGGTAAACAGGCACAGGCTTCCGGCAGCGTCCGTCATCTCGCTGACAACCGGACGCCTGCGGGCTCCGGCACGATACAGCGTTATGCGTGGCAGGGCGAGAACGCCGTGATGCAGCGCAGCGTGGTGTCCGATTTTACGTGGTCGCTTCTGAATTCACAGTTCAAAACGCTTGGGCTTAATGGTCTGTTGACGCTTGCCGATACGGGAACACTCTATCTATTGACCCGTCTTGAAACCTTTACCCAAATTGTGGGCAAAGTGACGACGTTCGCCAATGCGTTGACTATCGCTATCAATATCTGGGATGCCATTCCCGCGCCCGTCAAAACCGGGATTTTGTTTCTCACCGGGAAAGTGGCGACCTATTTACCGAACGAGACGATAGTGAATTACAGCCACACGCTACTGGTCGCCGCCGATGGCGACGGAGCCGTGGGGCGGTTGCGTACGGTACTGGACTATCTGCAAATGATTATTCAGGCAGTTAAAAACCCGGTCACCAGCGTTTTTAACTTAGGGAAACATATTTATTCCACGTGGTGGGGCGGCGAAAAGACAGAATCCACCCACGAAGACAAAAAAGCCGCCACCCCAGAGGAGCGCAAGAAAGATCTCGCCAGTATCGATTTGCATATCATCTGGCTGAAAGTGGGCTCGATTGGCCTGAAAAACACCCAGAAAAAAGAAGAGGATAAAGACGAACAAAAAGGCGGTTTGCATGCCACCTTCGCGCTGGGATATCGCCTGTTTGATTACCAGGGCAGCTATGGCGAGGACGGTAAGCTGACATTAATTCTGCCCTGGGAAGGCGGCGCGATTTTACAAGCCAGAGAACCGATTTCACTGGTTAATAAAATTGTATTTGGCGGTGATTTTTTTGTTGTACGTCAATTGCATATGACGTCGCTGAGCGTCAGTAATGAGGGTCTGGATGAACTGGCCTTTTCGTTGCAGGAATTTTCTCTTGGTAACGGTACCGTTTCCGCAACGAACGTTACGGCGGAATATAAAAAAGCACAGGGGGCGATTTTCGAGGCGCAAAAAGCCGGGCTTAAGATTTATGACTGGGAAGCGGATGCGCATCTTAAACTGAATCTGGCCGCCGATGGGACGTTTGAACAGGGGAGTATGACAAATTTTAAAGAGAGCGCAGGCCTGGTCACAATAGAAAAGGCGCAGTTGAGTAACAACGATGGCTTTATGCTGGAGAATGCCCAGCTCAATCTCGAAAAACTGACCCAACTGGATATCAAAGCAACAATCGCGCAGTTGCAGATCAAGGAAGGATTGGTAAAAGGCAGCGGAGATATTACGGGGCAAAATATTCGTCTGCTGGGTGAAAAGATCATACTTGAACACATAAAAGGCGAAGCCACAGCAGAGCCCGGTCATTGGTCTGCTAGTGTTGATGCGACGTTAAAAATGCTCTTCTCTGAGGTTAATGCACAGGGAAGCGCGAAAATAAGTTATGACAGCAAAGAGAAAATAACGCATATCGAAATTTATGATGGGCAGATTACGGCCAATTATGACGCGTTTAGCTTTGCCGCGACTGATTTAGGTTATAGCCACGATCAGAAACGTTTTTCGATGAAATCAGCAAAACTGCTTATTAAATCCATTGGTGTTGAAGGCAGCGTTAGCAATGTCACCATTGACGAAAATGGAATTAGCTTTGCCACCGCTATTGTGAAAGGACCGGATAAGATCACTTTATTCGACGGGTTTACGCTGGAGCAATTGCAACTACTGATTAAGCAAAACGGTGAATCCATGACGCTTTCCAGTAATGCAACGCTCGAGCGGGCAAAAGTCAAAGGGAAAGCGAAACAGTTAGAAATTGGTTTTGATGCTGACGGTTTTAAAGGATCGCTCGCATCGGCTGATGTCACAACGTCGCTATTTGGTCTGGATATTCAGAATGGGCAGGTCGATAAAGACGGGTTTTCCGTGGAGAGCGCAACACTTAAGCTACTACCTGCCAGCGAGAACAGTAATGGCAAGGAAATGACCGATTTTGTTCCCGATTTTAATAGTGGATTGATGGATTTTCTTCCCTTCGGCTCCGTGGCTTTCAAAGTGGAAGGGGTTAACCTGAATAAAACAGGCTTAACTATCAGATCATTCAAACCGAAGCTGGATGAGATACGGTTTTCCGCATTTGGGGCTAGCGCCCGGCTAAATCTTGAACAGATGTTTGGTGAGATTGGCTATAAAAAATCACTTTCGCTACAGGAACTCGCGGTCGGTTTGCCGCTGCATGTTTCCATGATATTCCCCGTATTCCCTGGCCTTGAGGTTTATGGCTCCCTGGGCGCAGATGCGAATCTGGACATTGATATTCTGCTCAATGCCAAAGGTCAGGAGGGGGTCTGGTCGGTAGGCGAGCATGCGAAATTTAGCAGCGCTATTTTGCTGCGCGCCGAGCTGGGGGCGAATATCGGCTCACAGGTTATCGCCGCGCTGAGTGCCGGTTTCTTTGCTCAAGGGAAGGCCATGTTACACAGTAACGCGGGTCTGCAGGGAGCCGCGAAATTTAATCGCAAAAAACGGACATTTGATGCCATTAAACCGTTAATTATTGACTACAGTTTTAAGCCGGAAGCCGTTGCCTCTATCGGCGTGGTTATTAAAGCCAAAGCACTTTATTTCATTAACAAAACCCTGTTTGAATATACGGCTGCCGAGTGGCGGATGGGGAATTACGAGTTGACAGGTAAAATTGGCGACAATAACGATAAGATGGTCCCCGAGACGCCGGAACATCTTGGTATTGAAGACAATAAACTCAATTCGCCAGACTATCGGGAAATCAAAGGTGAAGAGGAGCAATCCTTATTAAAAAGCAACCGCACAATAGGCGGTAGCGGCGATATCCGCAAAGCAATGCTCAATCGTGAAAGAGAAGAGGTGGAGCTGCTATTAAAAGCATTAAAGCAAGAGAGTGTTGTTGCCGCCAAAAAGCGCGAAGCCATCAAAGAAAAATATATCAAGTTAATGAGCCGGAAAGTTATCTATTTCAATACCATTCACCAAGGTATGAACAGTACAGATGTCAATCAACGGCTGTTGGAATTTAATGAAAAATTTGGCCTTGAATTATTAAAAGAGCAATATGAAGCCCTGGTATATAAAGAAGAACAATTAACAAAAGATATTCAAATTAATATCGGTAAAATGGAAAAACTGGCAAAGATAAATCCCGCTATCCTTGAAGAGAATGGACTGGCATTTCCACTGGCCAAAGTGCAGGAAAGTAAAAATCAGGCCCAAAAACTGCATTTTCCTGATACACAGGCTCTTGAACAATCACTTGAGATGGCCAGTGAGACGCTGGAGGCGGCAATTGAGCAAGACAATATCGTGATGGCGGGTCTTGCCGGGGTAATGAGCCCGGCTGACTTTATATCCTATTCAACCACCAGTGGATTATTTGGTAAGACCGTCCGTAAAAATATCCAAAGTGTCGATAACGCGCTTGCAGCCTTCCATAACGATAAATCCGAAGCGAACCTGAAATTACTGGCGCAGGCTATCAAAACCTATCTGACAACCAGCCCGGAAAGTGGCAGGGGGCCAGTGGTGAAAGTATTACAAGAACAGGTACGAGCGGCGCTTAAGACGTTCCATTGACATCATAAACGGGCAGACCGACGCGCAGGCCTGCCCGTAGAAAACGCTACACCAGGCCGGTGGACTTGAGGACCGCGTGCAGGTGCTCTTTGTCTTCGCCTGCCAGTGGGCGCAGAGGAAAAGGCAGACAGGAAGGGCCGACCACGCCCATGATTTCCGCCGCCGCCGCCATCACTCGCAGGCTGCGGTGAATACGAAACAGTTGCCACAGCGGTTCTAGCTGGTCGGACAGTTCGCCTGCAAGCCGATGATTCCCCGCCCGCGCGGCGCGGGTAAGGGCCAGGCTTACCTGTGGGAATAGCCCGCCAATCACCGAATACCAGACATCGCAGCCGGCCGCAAAGCCGGTTGCGGCCTGCCAGTCGCCGCTGATCCCAATGGTGACGGACGCAGGGATGCGTGCGCGTAAATCGTCAAGGCGTTCTTTGCCTTTCGTGGGATCGGTTGAGACCGCAGAAAGCTTGATTGAAGAGACGGCGGGAAGCGCGGCAATCTCAACGAGTAAGTCATCCGTAAAGGCAAAACCGGTGGTCGCCGGGTTATCGTAGAGACACAGCGGCACGGAAAGGTGGCGGGTGACGGTTTCGTAGAGTGTATAAACCTCTTCGGCAGTAAGCCGTTGATAGGAGACCGGGGCCATCATAACGGCCTTCACCCCGGCGCGCTGTGCGTCTTCGGCAATCGCCAGCACATCGTCCAGGCGGATCGCGCCGATGCTCACCAGCACCGGAATCCCTTCGGCGTGCTGGACGGCCAGCTCTGCTACGCGGCGACGCTCATCGCGTGTGAGGTAGGCATAGCTGCCTGTCGAGCCCACTGCGCCGATGGAGTCCACGCCCGCTGCGACAAGGTTAGTAATCAGATGAACAAACGCGGCTTCATCCACGTTGTTGTTGGTAATAGGGGTGAGTGGAAAGGCACTCAGACCTCTTAGCATACTGCTCCTCCTGCCGTGAAAAGGCACTTATACCAGGGCATAAGCGCTCAGATAAACCGATTAACGTGCAAACCTGCGTGATCCTGCCACGCAAACAATGACCCCCATAGTGACCAGGATCATCATGACGCTGACGGACTCTTGTAAAAACGTCGCTGCCAGCGCCAGTGCAAAAAAGGGTTGCAGGAGCTGTAGCTGCCCGACAGCCGCGATGCCCCCTTGCGCCAGCCCTTTATACCAGAACACAAAACCAATCAGCATGCTGAACAATGAGACATAACCCAATGAAAACCATGCGGGTTCGCTGATCCCTGAAAAGCTGGCCGGGCGGGTTAACACGGCAACGGTTAACATTAACGGCAGCGCAATGATGAGCGCCCAACTGATCACCTGCCAGCCGCCAAGTACTCGCGTTAAGCGGGCACCTTCAGCATAGCCCAGGCCGCAGACAACCACCGCCGCCAGCATCAGTAAATCGCCCACCGCCGAAACGGCAATGTCCTGACTTAAGGCAAACCCGGTCACCAGTAAACTGCCCAGACCTGAAAAAATCCAAAAGGCCGGACGTGGCCTTTCACCGCCGCGCAGGACGCCGAAAATGGCGGTAGCGAGCGGCAGCAGACCGAGAAACACGATGGAGTGCGCTGAGGTTACCTGTTGCAGGGCAAAGGCGGTAAGCAGAGGAAAGCCAACCACCACGCCAAGTGCGACCACCATCAGAGAGAGAACCTGGGCGCCGTTCGGGCGTTTTCCCCGCAGGGTGATGACCAGAAATAGGGCCAGCAGACCGGCGATAGAGGCGCGGGCGACGGTGAGAAACAGGGGATCGAAATCCAGCACCGCGGCGCGGGTGGCCGGAAGCGAACCGCTAAAAATGATCATACCGACAAAGCCATTTATCCAGCCGCTCAGGGGCGGGTTGTCTTGCTTCTCTTGCACAGTGCACCTCAATGTGTGGTTATTGTTATCTGAACTTGTTTGACAGCACTGAGCATACGGCTGAGAATTCATGACAATCAAATTATTGTCATGGATACAATCGTGAAAGCACGCTACAAAAGCCTCGTTGACGAGTTTGCCAGGGCCATCAAATCCGGTGAACTGGTAGCCGGAACACGGTTACCGACGCACCGCGTTTTGTCGGCGCAGCACCATATTTCGCTGGTCACGGCGACCCGTGTCTATGCGGAACTGGAGGCCATGGGGCTGGTTAGCGGTGAGACGGGGCGCGGGACGTTCGTCAGAGAGATTATGCTGCCGCGCGGGCAGGGTATCGATCGTCATGCGATCGCCTCCGATGTGATTGATTTGAGCTTTAACTACCCGGCGCTGCCCGAACAGGCGGAGTTACTGAGAACCGCGCTGCGCCAGCTTTCGGTCAGCGGTGATATTGAATCGCTGCTGCGCTATCAGCCGCACGGGGGAAAAACCAGCGAACGTAGCGTGTTTGCTGATTACCTGGCGCAATTCGGGGTAAAGACGGCCCCTGAGAATCTGATGATTGTCAACGGGACGCAGCACGGGCTGGCGGTCGCGGTGATGGGGTTGCTCAAACCCGGTGACGTGGTCGCGGTTGACGCGCTGACCTACCCCGGCTTTAAGGTGCTGGCCGAACAGTTTCATCTGGAACTGGTGGCGGTACCGGCCTGCGGGGAGGCGATGGATCCTGAGGCATTGCGTAAGCTGTGCAAAAAGCGTCGGGTGAAAGCCATTTACACCATGCCCACGCTGCATAATCCTCTGGGGTGGGTGGCAAATGATGCGTTTCGCCGCGAAATAGCCGCTATCGCCTGCGAACACGACCTGCTGATTATCGAAGATGCCACCTATGTCTGGCTGGTGGATAACCCGCCGCTGCCCATCCACCACTACGCACCTGAAAGAACCCTTTATCTGGCGGGCTTTTCGAAAAATGTGGCCTCCGGGCTGCGCGTGGGGATGGTGGTCGCCCCCGCGGATAAAAAGCAGGGTATTGAACGTGCCATAAGGGCAACCACATGGAATACGCCCGCCCTGATGACGGCGATTGTCTGCGGTTGGGTGCTGGATGGCACAGTGGCGCGGCTGGAGCAGTTAAAAAGGGAGGATGCCCGCTACCGGCAGGCCGTGGCGCGCGAGTATCTGGCGCCGCTACACTGCGTAAGCCATCCGTCTTCTTATTTTGTCTGGCTGCCGTTACAGGAAGAGGTGCGCGCGGATCGTGTGGTCAGCGCGTTACTTAAAGAGAACATTTCACTGACCACCGCAGAACCGTTCAGTACTTCCATTCACACACCGCACGCGCTGCGCATGGCTATTGGCTCGGTTGACATCGACACCCTGAAAAGTGCTGCCCGCAAAGTCAGAGAAACTATTGAGTATTTCAACGCCCGGTAGCCTCTTACGTCACGCTACGCCTTCGCGGAAAAAGCGAGCAGGGGTTTGCGCGTCCTGCCCGGCGTTTTATACAACGCGATGGCCTCTTGCCAGTGAGCCAGCGGAAAGAGGCTGGCGTCATTGAGCTGGCTTTGGCGCAGTAACGGCCAGAGTTCAGCAAACAGCGCCTGCCACTGCGCCGCTGAGACAGCATCCAGAACGTTGCGAATATGGAACCACTGGGTCGGTGGATGGTGGGGAAGAACGCGATAAGGCTGGCCGGAAAGCAGGCCATAGCTGACAAACAGCGCCGTTTTGCGCATGGATGAGAGCAGTAAGTCGGCAAGTTTTCCGCCGGTGGCGTCATACACAATATCTGTCGTTTGCGCCAGGGTCTCGATTTCCGCGGCGCGCGTCTCCTCAAGCGGGCGAATGCTGCATTCAGCCAGCTTTTGCCGATGAACGGGCGAGCGATGAACGCCCGTGACGCTCAGCGCACCACGCTTGAGCGCCCACTGGCCGAGCAGAGCGGCGCAATCCGACCCGGCGGCGGTAATGAGCACATGTTTTCCCGCTGGCGGGTAGAGATTAAGCATTAACAGCGCGGCAAGCGGGTTGATGTACGCCCTGGCCGCCAGCGTATCGCTGATATCGTCCGGTACCGGCACGGTAAAGGCCGCCGGGCAGTCAACCAGACATTGCCAGGTGCCCTGTCCGCGCAGCGGCAACACCCGTTTTCCCAGCAGATGGGCGGCCTGCGGGGGTGCCTGAATAACGGTGCCCACACCTTCATAACCGGCAATGGCGGGCAGGGTGATCCGGTGGCGATATGCGCCGGTGATGGGGATCAGATCGGAGGCATTGACCGGGGAAAGCGCCATTGCGACCCGCACCCTGTCAGCCGCCAGTTCCTCTGCCTCTACCCTTTGCAGTGACAGCACTGATTCTGGCACCCCAAAGGTGCGATAGATAAGGGCGGTGTTATCACTCATGGGTGTGGTTCGCGGATGATCAATTTGCCGCGTACCAGCAGCATAAAGGTTTTCACCATCAGTAGCCCAATCACCAGATTACAGGCGAAAAACAGCGGGAAGGCGATCCAGTGCAGTGCGCCGTCGGGAGAACCGTGCCCAAGTTTCAGGGTCGTGGTCGCCAGCGATGCCACGCCGAACGAGAAGCTCCAGAAAGAGGGATTAAACGGCTGCGCGCTGTACCAGGGGATGAGGCGAATCATATACAGCGTTTGCAGCAGACCATAACCAAAGAGCAGTTTGGCAAAGACATCCGCCTGACCGCCGTTCAGCATCAGCCAGGCACTACAGGCAACGAACGCCGGGGCCATCTGAATGCCGAGCGAGGTGCGAACCGCAGGCGACATCTCTTCCAGATTACGCATGCGACTCAGAATGGCCGGTTCGAGACTCAGCCAGGAGAAAACACCGGCGCCTAAAAAGAGCAGGCCGACATCGGTAAAGCCCAGCGCGCCACAGGCCATGGCGCTGATAAAATTGTTCGCCACGCCAGGCAGGTACAGCCCCGGCGTGGTGGCCTCTTTCGGGTGCGTGCCGCGCCATAATCCGGCGGTTTGCCAGGCGGAATAGGTTAGCTGGGCGGTAACGGCAACCAGAAACAGGATCAGGGCAAGCGTATAACACCAGGGGGTCAGGCCAATGGCGACCAGCATACTGGTGGCAGGCGCAAGGCTGACAAAACTGCTTTTCAGCGGATGGCCGATCTCCTCACGCAGGGTGCCTGTATGGCGTATCAGACGGGTGATGAACGCAAACATCAACAGCGCCCAGATAAGAATAGCGAGAATGACCAGCACATCGGCAGGCAGGGTGGTGACAGGCCAGATGGTGGCGGCAAATCGCCAGGAGAAACCCAGGCCGATAATGCCCAGTACCATGCCAAAATAACCGGCGGGAAGGTTAATACGCGTTTTGTTCATCTGTTTTTTGCTTGTATGGTCGTGCGAAGCTGGAAGTGTATAGAGTTGCAGGCAGGGCGTAAACGGCAGCAGGAAGCAGGCGGGCTAAAAGTGAGCAGGCGCGTGGCCTGCTCAGAACAACGGCTTTTAACGTGACGGTGTCACGTGTTTTTACACTAAACGAAGGTGCGTATCGCTATGGACGCCTGAACAGGACGATAGAGCGGCCCTCCAGTTCAAAATCCATCTCTTTGGTGATAACCAGCCCACGTTTGGCGTTTTCTGCGGTGGAAATCTCCAGCACCCAGCCACCTTCGCCAAACTGCGGAATACGAAACGGCACATTGCCTTCAAACGGGTTAATGAGCATCAGAACATCGTGCCAGATACCTTTTTCCGTTTGCAGGTCCGGGCGACCGATATAGACACCGAGCGTCGAACCCTCATCCCACTGTTCCGGCTGCTGGAAACCGCCCCCGGCGTTAAACCACTCGATCACCATGCCATCGCGCCAGTTTTCACGGCGCAGCAGCGGCTGGTCGGCGCGAAGTTTAATGACGTGGCGGGTAAACTCATGCAGTGTTCTGGCCGTTTCCGGCAGGTTATCCCAGTGCACCCATGAGATTTCACTGTCCTGACAGTAGCCGTTATTGTTCCCCAACTGGCTGCGACCAAACTCGTCGCCCGCAAGCAGCATGGGCGTGCCGTGTGAGAAGAACAGTGTGGCAAGGAAGTTACGTTTCTGCCGCTCGCGCACGGCGTTAATGCCTTCATCCTCTGTTGGACCTTCCGCGCCATAGTTGCAGGAGCGGTTATCGTTGTGGCCGTCTTTATTGTCTTCGCCGTTGGCTTCGTTGTGCTTGTCGTTGTATGACACCAGATCGTTAAGCGTGAAGCCGTCATGGGCGGTAATAAAGTTAACGCTGGCCCACGGGCGACGTCCGCGCAGGTCGTACAGGTCGCCGGAGCCCAGCAGGCGGGCGGCGAAATCGCTGGAGACATTATCGCCATGCCAGTATTCACGCACCGTGTCGCGATATTTATCATTCCACTCGGCCCAGCCTGGCGGGAACCCACCTACCTGATAGCCGCCCGGACCGATATCCCAGGGTTCGCCAATCAATTTCAGTCGTGACAGCAAAGGGTCCTGCATCATGGCGTCAAAAAAGCCGCCGCGCTGGTCGAAGCCTTCCGGTTCACGTCCCAGAATGGTCCCCAGGTCAAAGCGAAAGCCGTCGATATGCATCGACTCTGCCCAGTAACGCAGCGAATCCATCACCATTTGTAGCACCCGTGGATGCGAGGTGTTCACCGTATTACCCGTACCGGTATCGTTAATGTAGTAGCGATGCTGCTCAGGCAAGGTACGGTAGTAGGAGAAATTATCGATCCCCTTAAACGAGAGCGTCGGGCCCAGTTCGTTGCCTTCCGCCGTGTGGTTATAGACCACATCGAGGATCACTTCGATACCGGCATCATGAAAGGCGCGGACCATATCGCGCACGCCCTGAATGCCTTTCGGACCGTAATAACGCGAAGCCGGGGCAAAGAAGCCCAGGGTGTTATAGCCCCAGAAATTTTTCAGCCCCTTGTCCAGAAGGTGCTGATCATCCGGAAACCAGTGGATAGGCAGCAGTTCAACCGAGGTAATGCCGAGATTTTTGATGTAATCCACCGTCGCCTTGTGGCCCATGCCTTCAAAGGTGCCGCGCAGCTCCTGCGGCAAGGCGGAGTTGAGCTGGGTAAAGCCCTTCACGTGCGTTTCATAGATAACCGCACTGGACCAGGGAATGGCCGGGCGATGTTGGTCCTGCCAGTCAAATTCATTCGGGTCGATCACCCGGCATTTGGGCATATAGGGGCCGCTGTCGCGGGTATCAAACGTCAGATCTTTATCTTCATGTAACAGGTCGTAGGCAAAGTGCGATTCATTCCACTCCACATTGCCAACCAGTTCGCGGGCGTACGGGTCAACCAGCAGTTTATGCGGGTTAAAACGGTGACCATTTTCCGGGTCGTAAGGCCCATGGACGCGAAACCCATACAGTGCGCCGGGTTTCAGTCCGGGAACGTAGCCGTGCCAGATTTCATGGGTGTACTCCGGCAGATCGAGCCTTGCAATCTCCTGTTTGCCGTCGGGAGCATAGAGACACAGCTCAACGCGCTGCGCGTGGGCGGAAAAGAGCGCGAAGTTGACGCCCTCACCATCGTAATTAGCACCGAGCTGGTGATAATTTCCTGCCGTAATGGTAAATGACTTTCCGTCTGACATTTTTTCCTTCTCCCGCGAATTAAGATTTTGCCATAAATACAAAAGGTTAAAATGAACTATACAAAACGCGTACGGGCAGACTGCCATCACCTGACGTCAGGTTAACGCCGTCGTTCAGGTCTTCTTCTTTTCCGGTAAACAGATCCCGATAGCGCCGTCCGGCAAGCGCATCCGGCAGCGTGACCGATGTCTCCAACCCTGGCGGGTAGAGCCGGTCGGGGTGAGCGGCCAGCGAATCGAAGACCAGGCGCGGGACAATAACAACCAGCGCCTCCTTGCCAGTGGTACGGGCAAAGGCGATAACATTTTTCGCCTGCGACCCTGACGCTGAAAGCGGCAGATAGTCACCGGTGCGAAACAGCAGCGGTTTTTGCTGGCGGAAACGGGCAAGGAGTGCGATGGCCTGCTGTTTCGTCCTGCCGCTAAACCAGGCGTCTTTGTCGGTAGTGAGCGGCTTTTCCTCATCGTCAAGCGCGCTGGCCAGCGCAAAGAAATCCGGTTCGCGGCGATTATCGGGATCCACAAGGCTAAAGTTGAACGCCTCGCTCCCCTGATAAATATCCGGTACACCGGGCGCAGTAAGCTTAATTATTGCCTGGGTCAGGCTGTTCACCAGTCCGGCGCGAATAAAAGGTTGCAGGGAGCGGTGGAAATCGACCAGAAACGACTGGTTTTCCGCCGAGAGCAGATGAGTGACATAGCCGAGCACCGCCTGTTCGTAGGCGTCATTGGTGTCACCCCAGCTTGTACGCAGTTTCTCCTCACGCAGCGCTTTTTCCACATAGGGGAGAAAGCGGGCTTCAAGGGCTTTGAGGCCTTTATGATCGTCCGGGCGTAACGTAACGGGCCAGGCGCCGGCCAGGGCCTGATAGATCATCCATTTGCTGCCGGAGCGTGGGGCGGCGCCGTCATCTATCAGCACCACTTTGGACTTGTTCATTTCGCGCCAGCGAACAACGCACTGCGCCCAGTGTTCGGGCGCTTCGGTGAGGGTATAGAGCCGTGCGCGGGTATCCTCACCCCGTTTGGTGTCATGGGTGGAGGTGGTCGACAGGGCATCCGGCTGTCGCTCGCGGCGGGTTTGCATTGCCTCATGGAACGCGGCCAGCGCGTACGGTCGCGGTAGCGGTTCAGAGCCCACTTCATTGAGCGCCAGCGCCATGTGCTGACGGAAAAAGAGGGTATCTTCCACCGATTTCGCCATCAGCGGCCCGGTCAGTTGCTGAAAGCGGGTGCGGAAGGTGAGCACATTATGAGCGGTGCTCTCCTTCACCTCGCCAACAAGAATCTGTTGCAGGAAATCCAGCGCCTCAGGATCCGGCAGGGTACCGAGTGCTCTCACCGAATCGGCCACCTTTTGCAGCAGAGCACGGTCCGCCGGGGGCAGTCCACTGTCAGTGCCGTAGGTACGGTAGACGGGGAAGGCGACCAGCAATTCGCGCAGGGCCGTACTGAGGGCGGTTTCATCGAGCGCGACACCTTCCGCCGTGGCAATCTCCAGGCTGAGCCTGAGCAGGGTGTTGAATTCCCCTTCAAAATTGCGCCCCGACATCAGCAGCTTCGCGGCCCGCAGCTCGTTTGCCATATCAACCGTTCTGCCCAGCACCTCTTCGTAGGTCTGGCTCAGGGTCTCCATATTATCGCCATCGACCAGTGCGTCGGATAACGCGGCGATAAATTCATAACCGGTGGTCCCGGAGATGGGCCAGTCCTGGGGTAGCTGTTCGCCTTCACCCAGGATCTTCTCCACGGTGATATAGCAGTCCGGCCCGGCCTGTTGGCGCAGATGGTCAAGGTAGCCTTTCGGGTCTGCCAGCCCGTCAATATGGTCGACCCGCAGCCCGTCAACAACGCCGCTATGCACCAGTTCGAGGATCAGCCGGTGGGTGTCATCAAAGACGGTTTTATCTTCAACGCGTACCCCCACCAGACCGGTTATCTCGAAAAAGCGACGGTAGGAGAGCGAATGGGGCGCGTCACGCCAGCAGGTGAGTCGCCAGGGTTGCCGCTCATGCAACGCGCTGATGGCTGATTTATCCGTCAGGTTCAATATCGCGGCGGGGTCGTCCTGCCAGCTTTCCGGCGTCAATGGGTAAAAACTGTCGTAATAGGCAAAAGCGGGATGTCCGGTTTCCGGGTCCGGCTGCACGCGGATCTCATCACGCGCCAGCACATTTTCAAAGGTATCGCCCAGGAAAGGCAATGTCAGCGGGCGCGTCCAGTCGATATCAAAATGGTGGGCGTAACGGCTTTGTGGACCGTGTTCGATAACATCGCGCCACCAGCGGTTTTCCAGCGATGCCGCCATATGGTTTGGCACAATGTCGAGGATCAGACCCAGCCCGGCCTCTTTGAGCGCGTTGACCATGCGATCAAACCCCTTGCGCCCGCCAATGGCCGGATCGATTTCATTGGCGTCTGTTACGTCATAACCGTGGGTGGACCCTGTGGTGGCGGTAAAAACCGGCGAGGCATACAGGTGGCTCATGCCGAGGCGTTTAAGATAGGGCACCAGTGCCGCGGCGCGATCAAAGGTCATGCCGTTACGAAACTGAATACGGTAGGTTGCCGTTGGAATGGTCATTGCGCATCTCCTGACGCGAGGCGAACCACAATCGAGTGTGGAGGCAGTTCGGTTGTCATAGCGGGGCGGGCAAACAGCGTTTTGCCAGGAAGCTCGGGAGCGGGCCGGGCCTGTTCGCCGAGATTAAGCGCCATCGATAACGTGCCGCCAGGGAACGTCCAGCGTACGGCGAGATAGCCGGGCGCGGTATCCACGACCGTACCGTTATGGCCCGTCGCGTGGGCGAGTAACGGCACAATGTACTGCTGACGCAGCAACAGCAGTTCACGGGTTAAAGACAACCATGCTTTACCTTCCGCGCTTTGCTGCGCCTGCCAGTTGAGTTTCGACATCGTGAAGGTGCGTTCGTCATTGGGATCGGGGACATCGACACCGTCATAGCCGGAGTGGCCGGAAAATTCGTTTGCGCGGCCTTCGCATACAGCGCGGGCGAGATCGCCATGGAAATCGGTAAAGAACAGGAAAGGCCGCGTCTCGCCATACTCTTCACCCATAAAGATCAGCGGAATATGCGGTGAGAGCAGCAGGGCAGCAAGCAGACACTGGCTGCGTTCCGGCCCGGCGAGGCTAATCAGTCGTTCACCTAAAGCGCGGTTACCCACCTGATCGTGGTTCTGGATAAAGTCGACAAAGGCGGTGGGGGGCTGGCTTCGGCTGTCCACACCGCGCGGTTCGCCGCTGTGCGGGGAGACTTCACCCTGATAGGCAAACCCTTCGGCGAGCGCCCTGGCAACCCATTGTTCAGGGGCGTTTGCGAAATCCTGGTAATACGCGTGGGTTTCGCCCGTTGCCAGCACATGCACGGCATTGTGGAGGTCGTCGTTCCATTCACCGGTAAAAAGCGGGACGGAACCGTCTTCATCGCGCGGGTGCAGGTCGGTGATGTTACGGCTGTCTTCTGTTGTGAGATGAACGGGACGGTCGGTTACCTGTTGACGAATGCGCTGCGCGATCTCAGTGAGAATGTGTTTTTCGGATTTATCCTTAATCTGATCGATGGCATCGAAGCGCAATCCATCAAGGCGAAACTCGGTCAACCAGTAGAGCGGCGCTTCCGCGATATAGCGACGGGCCGCATCCACATCATAAGCAATCCCCGCCCCCCAGGGGGTGGAACGGGAGGTATCGAAGAAGTCGGGTGACAGCAAGGAGAGATAATTGCCTTCCGGGCCAAAATGGTTGAGCACAATATCAAGCACCACAGAAAGCCCAAGACCGTGGGCGGCGTCGACAAAAGCGCGGAAATCGTCCGGCGTGCCGTAAGCGGAATGCGGTGCGTAGAGCAGTACGCCATCGTAGCCCCATCCCCGGTTGCCGCCAAACTGCGACAGGGGCATTACTTCAATTTGGGTAATTCCCAGTTCGGCAAGATAAGGCAGTTTCCTGATGGCTGCCTGGAGGGTGCCTTCCGGGGTAAATGTGCCGATATGTAGTTCGTATACAACGGTTTCCTCCCACGGACGCCCCTGCCACTGCGAGTGCTGCCAGCGGTACTGCGTGGGGTCAATGACCAGCGACGGACCATTGACATCCGCTTTCTGTGCGCGAGAGGCCGGGTCGGGAATCGTCATACCATCGTTAAGAACATATTGATATTCCGTGCCGGGCGCGACGTTTTCAACGGTAAGTTCAAACCAGCCCTCGTCGCACGGACGCATGGCCAGGTCTTGACCTGCAAGCCGTAGGGTGATGCCGGGTTGACCGGATGCCCAGAGACGAAACTGGACGGTACCGTTGCCAAGCCATTCGGCACCCCAGCTTTTATGAAATGATGTTGACTCCATTCAGTTACCTCGTTTAATGCAAAAGCGATCAATGGCCAAAAAGTGCCTTAAGAACGCGACACCTCAATGCATACGAAGGTGATCATAGACGATAATGGGAAAAGTGATGTGACAGTGTCACTCATGAAATGTGCAGAATGGGAGCAATTCTGGCGGGTGATGGGCGAGCGTGTCTCATTGTTTAAGCGATACGCCAGGGCGTTCGTCATGTGCCGGAATTAACCGGTTAAGGCGATTTTTTATCGCGCAAAATCATGCGGTTTCATTGTAATTTGCCCTGCGGAGTTCGAGGGTGAAGTCGTGGTAATCGCTAAGGCACCAGGTACAGGTATGTTCCACGGGAATATCGTTATGGCTGTAACCTGTACGGGTGATCAATAAAAGGGGGGTTTTTTGTTGAACGCCAAGATAATGTGCCAGCCTGTCATCAGCCGCGACGGCGGCAAAACGCTGATTCGCGCGAAGTACCGGCATACCTTTTTGTTCCAGGTAGCGATAAAGCGATTCAGGCAGATCGGTTATTTTTTCCAGCAACTGGGCAGGTAACAGCGCCGTTTGCACGGAGATGGCAATGCCATTGATTTTGCGTACTCGGGTCAGCTCAACCACCTCGTTCTGCCCTGGGCTTACTTGCAGGATCTGACGCTCCAGCGATGAAGCAACCCGACGCTGATAGCCAACCAACTCGCTTTGTGCCTGACCTCCGCTGGCATCGACCATCTCGCTAAAGCTTTCCAACAAGGGGAGTGACTGGCGCAGGTGGGGGGCGACAAAAGTGCCTGCACCTTGCTGGCGAATAAGGATCCCCTCATCAAACAACTGCTGGAATGCCTTTCGTACCGTACCCCGTGCTATCGCCAGCGTTTCCCCGAGCTCACGTTCCGAAGGTATGCCATCACCCGGTTGTAGTTCTCCTTTTGCAATGGCTGTTTTGATGACATTGATCAATTGAATATACAGCGGCAAGCCGTCTGATGGATTGAGGGAAAAGACAATGGGCATTGCATCTCCAGAATGAATTTCTGCATCAATCTTTAGTGTACCAATCCTTAATCATATTGCGCCACTTGTCATCGTGGTTACGTGTAATCAATGCCGATAAAAACGTGAAATTGATCGCGAAATAGACATTTCAGACTGGTTTTTGAACGCATGATTTATTTAAGGTGATTAAGTGGTACATAAATGGTACACAAACAAAAGGTGGAGATATGACAACCAAACGTTTACTGGACTGCAGTGCTTCTGACCTGGTACAGATGGACAAAGCGGCGTTGCTGTATGCGATTCGTGCCAGTGAAGGGCGCGTGTTGATCAGTGAAACGATCGCGATCACGCAGCCGCTGCTTAACAACGTGACCAATGCAGAGCTTGCGGCGTCACAGGGGGCGGATATTCTGCTTATCAATATGTTTGATAGCGAACATCCACAGATTCAGGGCATGCCTGCGGATACCCAACCGGAAGAGGTGTTACATCGTTTAGCGCATCTGACCGGGCGAATCATTGGCGTAAATCTGGAGGCGGTCGACCCCAACTTTGCCCGCAATCATGATGACATCTGGAAAATGAATCCGGGACGCGCGGCGACGGCGGATAATGCGCGTAAGCTGGTGGAGATGGGGGCTAAAATCCTTGTACTTACCGGGAACCCCAATAATGGCGTGAGCAATAAGGCGCTTGGGCTGGCGCTTAAAGAAATACGCGATACGATTGGCGACAGTGCAGTGTTGATTACCGGTAAAATGCATGGTGCCGGTGTGGTACGGGAAAGTGGAAGCGCCATTATTAACGAAGACGATGTAAGCTGGTTTGCTGAGCAAGGCGCGGATATTGTGTTGATCCCGGCCCCCGGTACTGTGCCAGGCATGAGTCAGGAAAAGGTCGCCGCGCTTATTGACTGCGCACATGCTAAAGGCGTCCTGGCGATGACGGCTATCGGAACGTCACAGGAAGGGGCCGATATCAACACCATTCGCCAGATTGCCTTGATGAGTAAAATGGCGGGGGCCGATCTGCATCATATTGGCGATACGGGCTATATGGGGATGGCGCTGCCGGAAAATATTCTGGCCTATAGCGTGGCCATTCGCGGTGTCAGACATACGTATACGCGTATTGCACGTTCGGTAAATCGCTAAAAGCGCATGAGCCGCTATCCGCGCTGAGGCGGATAGCAGTTTTGTCGATTAAACGGCAGGAATGCTCTCCAGCGACGGGTAAATTGTCAGGCCGTGTTGTCTGGCGACCTCGATATCCATATCCGCCCCGCGGGATTCTCCGGCAATGCGATACAGTGCGTCACAGCGGGTTATCAACCGATGCGCGACCGGATAGAGCATCGCCTCGCAGATTTCATCACCGTGCGATGTGGAACCCGCGGCTTTTGCCAGTGGCAAGGCCAGCCATTCACCAATCACCGGAATATGGCCGCGTTGCCAGACCGCCAGCGCGGCCTCTTCAAGTCTGGCAAGGTTCTGCGCGATTAAGTCAGCCTTGCCCTGTGTCCCACTGCGATAAGGGCCAGCGATAAGAATGATTTGTCGGTTCATGATGCCCTCACAGTATTTTTTTTAACGCGACATGATAGAGCAGCATGATGGTCTTACCGTCGCAGATAAGGCCGCTGTCAATGGCCGCAAGGGCGTCATCCAGTGTCATTTCCATGACTTCAATGTCTTCGCCTTCGGCTTCAATACCCCCGCCCTGGCTTATCTTGTCGCCCGATTGGTATTCCGCGGTGTAAAAGAACAGTTTTTCAGTGACAGAACCGGGGCTCATAAAGGCTTCGAAGACCTTTTGTACATTCGCCACGCGATAGCCGGTCTCTTCTTCGGCCTCTGCTTTAATGCGGTTTTCCGGATCCATGTTATCGAGCAGGCCAGCGGCGGCTTCAATCAGGTAACCGTCATGTCCGTTGATAAAGACCGGAAAACGAAACTGACGGGTCAGGATAACCGTCCGTTTCTGGCGGTTATACAGCAGGATCGTTGCGCCGTTGCCGCGGTCATACACTTCACGATTTTGTCGTTGCCACTCTCCGTCGCGGCGGCGCAGGTCAAAGGTATATTTGGTGAGCGTATACCAGTCGTCGGACAGGATTTTGCTGTCCTCAATGCGTACTTCTGCACGTTTTGATTGCACAATACCACCTCCATACGTAGAGTAGGCATCATAAACAGCAATTTCGTGCATGATCAAGATCAATCGTGCAAAAACAGGAATAGCCTTATGCTTACCAGCCAACGCAAGCGTCTTATCCTCGAACAACTCGCCCGTGAAGGACAGGTGCTGTCGAAAGCACTCAGCACGCAATTTGCGGTATCGGAAGACACCATTCGCCGTGACCTGCGTGAACTGGCGGCAGAGGGGGAATTACAGCGCGTCCACGGCGGGGCGCTCCCCGCATCGGGAGCGACAGCCACCTTCGCCGAGCGCAAATCCCTGCGCCTGGATTCGAAAAAGCGGGTGGCGCAGAAGGGGGCTGAACTTATCCTGCCAGGCCAGGTAGTGATTATTGATGGCGGGACGACGACGGCGGAGCTGATCACCTTCTTGCCGCCGGATTTGCACATCACCGTCGTAACCCATAGCCCGAGCATTGCCCTCGCGCTGGTGGAACATCCGTGCATCGATGTCATTCTGATTGGCGGAAAGCTCTTTAAACACTCGGTTGTCACTACCGGAACTGCCGCTATCGAAGGGATTTCCGCCATCCATGCGGATCTGTTTTTTATGGGGGTAACGGGAATACATGCCGAGGCGGGGCTGACCACCGGCGATTACGAAGAAGCCAGCGTCAAACGGGCATTCTCCCGCCGTGCGGCAGAGACCATCGTGCTGGCATCCGCAGAAAAAATAAATGCGGCCTCTTCTTATGTCATCGGTGAGTTAGCGATGGTGAATACGATGGTGGTGGAAGAAGAGGCCGATGCCGGGCTAATCGCCGCGCTTGAAAAGGCCGGTGTCGTGGTGGTGAAGGCAGACTGAAACAGGGTTCATCACCCTTCTGCGACAGAAAGTGATGAGCCCTGTTAGCCGATACTATTTTCGGTTAGCGCGTGGGTGCATAAAAGGCAGCATCCTCTCAAGGGTATTATCGCGAACAATATAGTGATGGAACAGCGCGGCGGCGGCATGCAGGCCCACCAGGAAATAACCGGCGTTGGCGATCAATTCATGGACCGATTTCAGGCTGTGCTGAAGCTCCGGGTTTTTCGCCGCGGCGATGGGCATTTGCAGGCCCAAAAATGACCACTCCACCTGCCCGACATAGAGTGAAAGCACACCGAGCAGCGGCAAACTTAAAAACATCAGATAAAGCAAACCGTGTACGGCTTTGGCGGAGATGGTCTGCCAGCGCGGCGGCTGCGGAATAATGTCCGGATCATGATGGGTGAGTTTCAGACCAACACGCACCACCATTAATATCAGCACGCTTACCCCCGCCGTGTAATGGGTGAGAACCAGCAACGCGCGCGGCGCGCTGCCCTTAGTGGTAAAGCCTTTTAACTCCATTGCCGCGTAGGCGATAACAATCATCAATAACACCAGCCAGTGCATGATGCGCTGGCTGCGAGCAAATGTATTTTTCACCGGAATGTCCCTCATAGATAACGGTGAACCAGATATAAATAAACAACCTTAAGCCGACATTAATGGCACCGTCTCATAACAGACATTTCTTTCTTATCTTTCTGTTTTTAATTCGGTTTATTCAATTTTAGCCCTGCTGCTTTATCTGTAACAAAGCCCGACAATGGGGAGAATTGTGTATTTCATGGGTTGTTGAGGCAGCAGTGAGGGTGTTTCTGCTGGCACAAAATGCCATTGAACAATATATAATTTAATAATATATTAAAAAGTATATTGTATGCGGTTGTAGATAAAGGTAAGTCACCCGTGAAGACACCCGATAAACAACACATGTACGCCGCTGCCGCCAAAGCGGCAGGGGTACTGAAATCGATGGCCAATGAAGACCGCCTGCTGTTGCTGTGCCATCTCAGCCAGGGCGAAGCGTCCGTGGGCGAGATAGAACAGGCGCTGAGCATTACGCAGCCGACACTCTCACAACAACTGGGGGTGCTGCGTCGCCAGCAACTGGTAGAAACCCGGCGCGAAGGAAAGCAGATCTTCTACCGGGTCGCGGCACCGGATGTGCTGACATTGCTCAACACCCTTTACACACTCTATTGCCCGACACCGGAAAACGAGGAGGGGGAATGATGATTGACTGGACACATTTCACGCCGCTGGAAAGCGCCATCGGTGGGGGGGTGATTGGTGCGGCGGCATCAATGCTGATTCTGTTTTGCGGACGGGTCGCCGGGATCAGCGGCATCCTCGGCGGCGTGCTGTCGCGGGCAAATAACGACAAGGGCTGGCGAATAGCGTTTCTGCTCGGCATGGTGCTTTCCCCGGTGCTCTGGCGTCTGGTGGCGCCGCTGCCAGCGGTTAGCATCACGGCGCCCTGGCCGATGCTGGTCGTGGCCGGTCTTCTTGTCGGGGTGGGAACACGTTACGGTTCCGGCTGTACCAGCGGCCACGGTGTGTGCGGCCTGTCGCGTCTGTCGGTGCGTTCACTGGTCGCCACGCTGACCTTTATGGCCGCCGCGTTTATTACCGTGTGGCTGGTCGGTTTCTGGCGTGGCTGAGCGTAAAAGTAAAAGGAGTGCTCTGATGAACAAAGTTTTTGCCTTATTGTCGGGTCTGCTGTTTGGTATCGGGCTGATTGTCGGCGGTATGGCCAATCCGGCAAAAGTCATTGGTTTTCTGGATATCACCCGCGTGTGGGATCCCTCGCTGGCCTTTGTGATGGGTGGGGCCATTAGCGTTGCCTTCTTTACCTTTCGCGCGGCGGCCAGACGCAAACGGCCACTCTGTGGCGATAAGATGCATCTACCCACCTCCAGTCACATTGATAAACGTCTGGTGGGTGGGTCGCTGTTATTTGGCACTGGCTGGGGGCTGGCGGGTATCTGCCCCGGCCCCGGGCTGGTGCTGCTGGGGGCCGGTTTCACTCAGGGGCTAATTTTCGTGCTGGCCATGCTTGCCGGGATGCTGCTTTTTCAGGGGATTGAAGGGTACCGACACCGTTAGTCACAGATTCGTCCCGCGCATCAGCGGGGACGAGCCTTTTCCGATCACTGAGCGACCCAACCGCCGTCCATATTCCATGCCGCGCCGCGAACCTGTGACGCGGCGTCACTGCATAAAAAGAGGGCCAGCGCGCCCAGTTGTTCCGGGGTGACAAACTCACCGGAGGGCTGTTTTTCCCCAAGCAGTGAGTCGCGAGCCACGTCGGGGGCGATCCCGGAGGCAATGCGCTGGTCAATCTGCTGTTGTACGAGTGGTGTCAACACCCAGCCGGGGCACAGGGCATTACAGGTGATGTTGGTCTGGGCGTTTTCCAGGGCGATCACTTTCGTCAGGCCGACTACCGCGTGCTTGGCGGCAACATAGGCGGATTTCTCTTTCGAGGCCACCAGGCCATGCACCGAAGCAATATTGATAATGCGCCCCCAGTTGCGCTCTTTCATTCCAGGTAGCGCCAGGCGGCTGGTGTGAAAGACCGACGACAGATTGATCGCCAGGATAGCGTTCCACTTTTCGACCGGGAACTGTTCGACAGGAGCGACATGCTGGATCCCGGCGTTATTGACCAGAATATCCACGCCGCCATACTCCCTTTCCGCATACTGCATCATGGCTTCAATTTGCGCCGGGTCGCTAAGATCCGCGTCGTGATAACCGGGCCTTGCCCCATAGCGAGCGACTTTCTCTTTGGCGCGATCTACCTCGCCAAAACCGTTGAGTATCAGCTCTGCGCCCGCTTCTGCCAGCGCGCAGGCGATCCCCAAACCAATGCCGCTGGTGGAGCCCGTTACCAGCGCGACTTTACCGTTCAGATGCATCTTGTTCTCCTTAAACAATACCGGTCGTGTAGAACACGCCGATCACAAACAGGACCGCCAGACTTTTAATCAGGGTGATGGCGAAAATGCCGCCATACGCCTGTCGGTGTGATAAACCCGTAATGGCGAGCAGGGTGATAACCGCGCCATTATGCGGAAGGGTATCCATACCGCCGCTGGCCATTGATGCCACGCGGTGCAACACCTCCAGTGGAATGTGGGCCGCATGAGCGGCGGCAACGAACGTATCGGCCATGGCCGCCAGCGCGATACTCATCCCCCCGGACGCGGAGCCGGTGATCCCGGCCAGCACCGTAACGCTGATGGCTTCGTTCAACAGCGGATTGGGGATCGCCGCCAGTCCTTTGGACAACACCAGAAAGCCTGGCAGAGCGGCGATGACTGCGCCAAATCCATATTCAGATGCGGTGTTCATTGCCGCCAGAATGGCGCCACCCACGGCCGTTTTGCTGCCTTCTGCCAGCCGTCCGCGAATATTGCGAAAGCCGCAGATCACCACCATTAAAATGCCTGCGCACAGGGCCGCTTCCACCGCCCAGATGGCGTTAATTTTACCCACCTCGGTGACAATAGGTTTCGCCAGACCGGGGAGCGTCAGTTCATGTGTGGCGCCATACCAGACCGGGATCCAGCGGGTAAACAGCAAATTGAAAACGCCGACCAGAATCAACGGCGCAATGGCGATAATCGGGTTAGGCAGGTTGATGTTATCCGGCGTTTCCGGCTCATTTTGTAAGTCGGTGCCGTAACCTTCATTATTGGCCTGCGCTTTGCGCCGCTGACGTTCGAGATAAAAAAGGCCGACCACAATAATAAATAGCGAGCCGATCAAACCAAGCCATGGGGCTGCCCATGCGTTGGTGCCGAAGAAACTGGTTGGGATGATGTTCTGAATCTGCGGCGTACCGGGCAGGGCATCCATCGTGAAGCTGAATGCGCCGAGTGCGATGGTGGCGGGGATAAGCCGTTTCGGAATACCGCTCTGGCGGAACAGTTCAGCCGCAAATGGATAAACCGCAAACGCCACCACAAACAGGGAGACCCCGCCATAGGTCAGGAGCGCACACACCAGCACAATCACCGGGATAGCGTGGCGACGGCCTAATAACTGAATTGCTGCGGCGACAATCGAACGGGAAAAACCCGAAAGCTCGATCAGCTTGCCAAACACCGCGCCGAGTAAAAAGACCGGGAAGTAGAGTTTAACGAACCCGACCATCTTCTCCATAAACAGACCGGTAAAGGCCGGGCCAACCGCGCCGGGGTCGGTCAGAAGCACGGCGCCTAACGCGGCAATCGGGGCGAACAAAATGACGCTGTAGCCGCGATAAGCCGCGACCATCAGCAAGGCCAGTGCAGCCAGGGCAATTATTACGCTCATCATGACTCCTGAATCTTGTTTTTGTAGGGGACAGAACCGGTCATTAAGGCTTTAGGGCATGGCGCAGTTGCCAGGCGCGTCGTTGTTGGATGCGTACGCGTCGCGCCTCATCCCAGTGATAAAATCCGTCTCCGCTACGCTCGCCGGTATCGCCGCGTTGCGTTTTTTCCTTGATCAGTTCGAGCATCGCATCTCCCTGAGCAAGCTCTGGTAGCAGGTGGCTATAGATGTCCAGTACGGTGTTAAGGCCGGTCATATCCGCCGCTTCCAGTGGGCCCACCATGGCATAGCGCCGACCAAGCGACGCACGCATCACCTGATCCACCACCCCGGCGCTGGCAATGCCGCTATGGACGATGTGTAAGGCTTCCCGCAGCAGGGCAAACTGCAGGCGGTTACCGATAAAACCGGGAGCGGCGCGGTCAAGCTTTACCGCCTCCAGTTCAAGGCGGCGTAAAAGCTGATACACCGTCTCAACGTACTGCGGGTCGGTCTGGCTGCCGGGAACCACTTCGACCAGCGGAATAAAGTGGGGCGGGTTCCAGAAATGGGCGATCAGCAGACGCGAGGGATGCGCCAGTTTTGCCGCCAGCGCATCCGGTGGCAGGCCGCTGGTATTACTGGCAATGATCGCATCGGAGGCAATGCGTTTTTCCAGCTCGGCATAAAGCGCGTGTTTAAGTTCCAGGCGTTCAGGAATTGCCTCGATAAGCAGGCGGGCACCCGCAAGATGGTCAAGTGACGTTGTCACGTGAAGCCGCGCCAGCGTCGCCGGTTTGTCTGCGTCGCTGAATTGCCCGGCGTCCCGCAGTTCGCTGAGGATGGCGCTCGCGGCGCCTGCCACTTCTGCCAGACGAGCCGGGTCGGTATCGTAGATCAGAACGTCCTGATGAAAGCGGGCGAAGTGGGTGGCAATGCCGATCCCCATCAGGCCTGCGCCGATGACCACGGTCTGCTGCATGCTGTTCTCCTTCATCGGGCCACCGCCAGCGCGACGCCCTGACCGCCGCCGACGCAAAGCGTCGCCAGCCCTTTATGTGCATCACGGCGCTGCATTTCATGCAGGAGCGTGACCAGAATGCGACAGCCCGACGCGCCAATCGGATGACCGAGGGCGATCGCGCCGCCATTCACATTGACGCGCTCGCTGTTCCAGCCCAGTTCGTCGCCGACGGCCAGCGCCTGGACGGCAAAAGCTTCGTTAGCTTCTATCAGATCAAGGTCGTTGATATCCCAGCCTGCGCGTTTCAGGGCCGCACGCGTTGCCGGAACCGGGCCAAGCCCCATTACCGCCGGATCAACACCCGCCACCGCATAGCCGGCAATGTGGG
This sequence comes from Phytobacter sp. SCO41, assembly GCF_003073275.1. Taxonomy (NCBI): domain Bacteria; kingdom Pseudomonadati; phylum Pseudomonadota; class Gammaproteobacteria; order Enterobacterales; family Enterobacteriaceae; genus Phytobacter; species Phytobacter sp. SCO41. The sequence goes on from NZ_CP027225.1 coordinate 2,715,105, forward strand.
CCATTGGGGTAAGGTTAAGCTCGCGGGCTTTCTCCGCACTCATCACCAGCACTGCCGCGGCACCGTCGTTGAGTGATGACGCGTTGCCCGCCGTCACCGTTCCGCCATCCGGACGAAATGCCGGGCGCAGACGGTTTAATAATTCCAGCGAGGTTTCCGGGCGCGGCGGCTCATCCTGGCTGACCACAAGCGGCTCTTTTTTGCCGCGCGGAACGCTAACGGGTGTGATTTCCGCGCTGAATCGCCCGGCCTCACGGGCAGCGACCGCTTTTTGCTGTGAGGTAAGGGCAAAGGCATCCTGACGCGCACGGTCAATCGCGTATTTTTCTGCGAGGTTTTCCGCCGTAATGCCCATGTGATAGTCGTTGAACGCATCCCACAAACCGTCGTGAATCACGCTATCAAGCATATTGCTGTGACCAAGGCGTAACCCGGCGCGCGCGCCGTCCAGCAGATAGGGCGCGTTACTCATACTTTCCTGACCGCCAGCGATCACAATGTGCGCATCGCCGCTGCGGATCGCCTGCACCGCCTGCAACACCGCTTTGAGCCCGGAGCCGCAAACCTGGTTGATGGTCACCGCAGGTGTGGTCACCGGGATCCCTGCATGCAGCGCCGTCTGCCGCGCCGGGTTTTGCCCGCAGCCCGCACTTAACACCTGGCCAAAAATGACCTCGTCTACCTGATCGGGACGAATTCCGCTTTTTTCCAGCAACGCTTTCACCACGACGACGCCAAGTTCAACCGCCGGGAGTGGGGCCAGCGCGCCATGAAAATTACCGGTGGGTGTGCGGGTTGCTGCGACAATTACCACGTCCTGCATCTGTTCGCTCCTCATTGAAAACGCATCTCGGGGACTACATCAGGCACGATGAGGCGCCCGGCAGTTTTGCTGACGATCTCGTCCACGCTGACGCCCGGCGCGCGCTCTTTAAGCACGAACGCCCCATTTTCAATTTCCAGATAGGCCAGGTCAGTGAGAACGCGGCGAATGCAGTTCGCCCCGGTCAGCGGAAGGGTGCAGTGATCCAACAGTTTGGACTCACCACTTTTTGAGGCATGGGTCATCACCACGATAATGTTTTCCGCGCCCGCCACCAGATCCATCGCGCCGCCCATACCTTTCACCATTTTGCCGGGGATCATCCACGAGGCGATATTGCCGTCGATATCCACTTCAAAAGCGCCAAGAACGGTTAAATCCACATGGCCGCCACGGATCATGGCGAAGGACTGCGCCGAGTCGAAAATGGCCGCGCCGGGTCTGGCGGTCACCGTCTGCTTTCCGGCATTGATCATGTCGGCATCTAACTCAGCTTCGGTGGGAAACGCCCCCATACCGAGCAAGCCGTTTTCGGATTGCAGCATCACATCAACGCCAGGCGGGACGAAGTTCGCTACCAGTGTTGGGATACCAATACCCAGATTGACGTAGTAGCCATCACGCAGTTCGCGCGCCACGCGCTGCGCCATCTGTTCACGTGTCAACATATCGGCTCCTTATGCGCGCAGCGTGCGCTGTTCAATACGTTTTTCGAATCGGCCCTGAATCAGACGATCCACATAGATTCCGGGGGTGTGAATGGCGGCGGGGTCGAGTTCTCCTGGCGGCACAATCTCTTCCACCTCCACTACGGTTATTTTTCCGGCGGTGGCCATCAGCGGGTTGAAATTTTGCGCCGTGTGGCGATAGATGACATTGCCGTACCAGTCGGCCTTCCAGCCTTTAACGATGGCGAAATCACCGGTAATGGCCCCTTCCAGAATGTACGGGCGACCGGCGAATTCACGCACCTCCTTGCCCTCAGCGACAGGGGTGCCATAACCGGTGGCGGTGAAAAAGGCCGGAATACCGGCACCGCCGGCGCGGATCTTCTCGGCCAGGCTGCCCTGCGGCGTCAGCTCCACTTCAAGCTCCTCTTTGATCACCAGCTCTTCAAAAAGGGCGTTTTCGCCAACGTAAGAGGCGATGACTTTACGGACCTGGCGGCTTTCCAGCAGGACGCCAAGGCCGAAGCCATCGACACCGCAGTTATTGGAAACCACCGTCAGGCCGTGTACATCGCGGCGGCGGATTTCGGCGATGAGATTTTCCGGAATACCGCACAGGCCAAAGCCGCCTGCCAGTACCGTCATGTTGTTGCTAAGCCCCTCGAGCGCCTCTTGATAACTTGCGACGCGTTTATCCAGTCCAGCCATTCGCTTGCCCCTGTGTTGTCCTTTTGCGGCATCATCCGGGGCGAAAAATGATTTGTTAATTTTGATTTTGTGACGGATTGATTTGCTTTTCTTATTAATCTTTTGTTAATTAATCCTTTTCAATAAGTTAATGAAATGATAAATGAGAATGACCATCAAACAGTTACGCGCGTTTTTAGCGGTAGCTCACACTCTTAACTTCGCCCATGCGAGCGAAAAGCTGAATATGTCGCAACCGGCCCTGAGTCTGGCGATTCGCGGGCTGGAAGAGGTTCTGGGGGGCGCATTGCTGACGCGGACCACGCGGCGGGTCACCCTTACGCCGGAAGGCGAGGCGCTTTTCCCGATGGCGCGCCAGCTTATAGCCGATTGCGATAACGCCGAAGAGGCGCTGCGTCAGCGTTTTACGTTACAGAGAGGCAAGGTGTCGGTTGCCGCAATGCCATCTTTCGCTGCCAATGCGCTCCCCCCTGTGCTTAAGGCGTTTCGCGATCGCTATGCGGGCATTAACGTGACGGTGCACGATGTCATTAACGAACAGGTTATCGAGATGATAAGCGACGGGCGGGTGGAGATGGGGATCGCCTTTGAACCGGAGCCCGCGTCCAGCCTGCACTTTACGCCGCTGGCCATGGATCGCTTTCTGGCCGTGGTGCCGCGCGACTGTCCGCTGGCACAAAAGGAGCAGGTTAGCTGGCGTGAACTGCTCAAGCTCGATTTTATTACGCTACAACGGCCTTCAGCGGTACGCATCATGCTTGAAGAGAGACTGGCCCGCAGTGGGCATAAGCTGGAAGTGGCTTTTGAAAGTCATCAACTGGTGACGGTCGGTCGTATGGTGGCTAGTGGTCTTGGCGCAAGCGCGGTGCCTGCGTTGTGCGAAAAACAGATGATCGAACTGGGGGCGGTGTGCGTACCCTTGATAAACCCGGTGATCGAACGGCGCGTGGGGATTCTTCGCCTCGACCATGCGCAGCTTTCCACGGCGGCGCAGGCGCTGCTTAATACGCTTCGCGCCGCTTACAACGTCATCTGATCAGCGGAATGTGCGGTGCGGCGTCGGCAGGTAGATGGCCTGTCAGGCGCGGGTCGGCCTGTACTTCAACCTGAAAAGCGTAGGGGACAAAGCCTGAGCGGATATAAAAATTGAGCGCCGACGGGTGGTCAAAGGTACAGGTGTGTACCCAGAAACGTTCGATGGGTTTCGCAAAGGCGCGTTCTGTCGCTCTGCTCATAATGGCACGGCCCAGCCCTTTGCCGGTTGTGCCCTCTACCAGCCCCAAAAACACCAGTTCACACTGGCCGGGTTCACTAAAATCCAGCTCAAGCATACCGATATCCTCTGCGCCATCGCGAATAACCCAGGCTTCAACGTTCGGGTCGTTCAGGATAGCGGTCAGTTTGTCATCGGCCATATAGAGACGGGAAAACCACAGCCATTTAGCGCCAATCTTGCGAAACAGCGCGCGGTAGGCGATCAAATCCACGTTAACCAGCGGCGCCAGGGTGATGCCCTCGGGCAAGGGTAAGGTTTCCTGCTGCGGTTTGGAACGCATTTCGAGACAGGTGACGACCGATGCCACATGTCCCGGCGGGACATCAGAATAGCCTAATGCGATGGAGGTGCTTGCAGTGCTCATTTATTTTCCTTAATTGCAGGTGCGTGCTCTCAGTTATTTCAAGACAGACTACATCTTTCATACGGATTTTAATATAATTGCATGAAATCGCGGCTTTTTATTTTAGTTAAGGTCAGGAATGAAACTCACAAGAGCAGTAATAATTGCTTTTAGTCTTCTCCTTTTGCAAGGTTGTGACACCCAAGAAACGAAAGTTAAAAAATTATTAAAGTGTGGTTTAGCCGTTGATGAATTAGGTAATGAACATGCACAGGATAATTATAAAAAGAACAGTATGCTGTTTTTCGGCACAACCCCGCCTGCACTAAGCCACAACGAGATGGTTAAAATTGGCGATAAGGCAAGAGAAGAGCTGTGGATGGATAGCAGAAACAGTCGCGGCACGGTACAAAAATTACTCGAAGTCTACGGCGAAAAATATTGCGTTGAGCTGCATCAGGAACCGAACGATAAGAATATCAAAATGCTAAGGCACCTGATGTGATGTGACATCGCTGGCGCGACATACGGGGTTTTGAAGCGACAGAAACAAATATGCTCGCTGATGGTGCAAATTAGCTATGAAAAGGGGGGGTTTTCTCTACATGAGTTGTCGTCAGGGTTGGTATCGTTGAACGCTAATCCGAAGGCAATGAGCTGGTTATCGCGAGGGTGTATGATTATTAAAGGGCTGCAACAACGTTCGAAATGTAAGATATGTGACGGAAACGCTCAATTGCACGGTGTGCTTGATTTTAACACCTCTTGTTTGAGCACATTACCTGATCATGCCGTACTTCCGCTCACCGGCGTGCCAATTTATTACCATCGCTGCGAAAACTGCGGATTAATTTATACCCATGCTTTTGATGACTGGACATTTGATGATTTTAAAACGCATATCTATAACGATGAATATGTGCTGCATGATCCAGATTTTACAGGTGCCCGCTCGAAAAGTAATCTCGAATTAATTATGTCCAATTTTGAAGCGATTAAAGAGTGGCGTGTTCTGGATTACGGCGGTGGCGATGGGCAGCTTGCGCAATTGTTATGTGCAGAGGGTGTGGATGCTGTTGGCTGGGATCCGTTCCACCTTAATAACCATCTCCCGACAGGTAAATTTGAACTGATTGTTTGTTTTGAGGTGTTTGAACATACGCCCACGCCCGTTGAGACGCTTATGGCTGCCTGCGATTATTTGAAAGAAAACGAAGGGGCGATATTTTTCTCCACACTGGTCAATGACTCAACCACCCGTGAGGGAATGAACCACTGGTATATTGCGCCACGAAATGGACATATCACCATTCACACCAAGCAATCACTGGAAATCTTATTCAGGAAAGTCGGGCTGGAGGTGATACATTTCAGCGACAGCTTTCATATGGGATATCATCCGGCAGGGATCGGCAATTAATATCCTGGCGGGTGTGCAGTAATGGCACCCGCCAGAATGTGATTAATTACCCCAGCGACGTTTCAGATAATTGACCGCCTGCTGGGTTTGCGGCTGGTTCAGATAATCCTCGCGGAACAGAATCGTGCCTTTTATTTGCGGCGTCGACTCATTCAAATCGAGCTGTTTTTTCAGTTCCGGCACGCCGCCATTGACCGTCCAGTCTGGCTCATTCTTCGACGGTTCGCCCACCTTATACAGCGCAACGCCAATATACAGGCGGGTTTTCGTCGGTTTTACAACGTCCGCCCACCATTTCGCCAGCACATCATAACGCGCCGCGTCACGGGCAAACGGCCAGTACAACTGCGGGGCGATGTAGTCCAGTAATCCTTGCTGTACCCAGCGGCGGGTATCAGCGAAAGACTCATCATAGGCAGCGGCGCCTCGCGTATCGGAACCTGCCGGGTCGAAAGAGCGGTTACGCCATACCCCGGCAGGGCTGACGCCAAACTCAACATCCGGGTTAATCTGTTTGATGGTACGCGAAACCTGTTCAATCAACTGCTGCGTATTATGCCGTCGCCAGTCGGCCTTCGACGCAAATCCCTGACCATATTTTCTGAACGTCTCGCCGTCATTAAGCGCAGAACCCGCCGTCTCGGTATAGAAGTAGTCATCGAACTGCACGCCATCGACCGGATAACGGCTGACAACCTCCGCCACGATGCTGGTTATCCAGTCCCGCGCATCCGGAATACCAGGATCCAGAACAAAGCGGTCACCCGCCGTACGCACCCAGTCGCGATGCAGGACAAAGACGCTGGAGGGATGCAGCGGCAGGGTTGAATTCAGCGCGGCCACCGTAGAGGGTTTAATATTGGTGGATACACGGTAAGGGTTAAACCAGGCGTGTACCCGCATACCGCGCTTGTGTGCTTCATCGAGCATAAATTGCAGCGGATCGTAGCCCGGATCCTGACCTATTTTCCCCGTGAGGGTATCGGACCAGGGCAGAATTTTTGACGGCCACAGCGCCGTGCCATCCGGTTTTACCTGGAAAAAGACGGTATTGATGCCAAGGCTTTTGAGCTTATCCAGTTTTACCCGCATGGCTTGCTGCTGCTGATCAATACGGCTTTGCGCACTGCCTACGCCATTCACCGAGGCAAGCGGCGGCCAGTCAAGACGGGAAACCGTTGCCAGCCAGATCCCACGCACCGGCTCGTTGTTTTGCGAGGTTTTATCCGCGATGGGATGTTTAGCGACCGGCGGAAGCGGGGTAACGAGCGAGACGGGTAGCTTAGAGGCACAACTGGCGAGTAACAGCGCCGTTGCCATAAACACACTGGCTTTTTTGATTTTCGTTAATGGAAACAAACGACGTGAGCGGTTAATGGGATACTCCAGTATTTCAGGTTGTCGCCTGGAGGCACATTTTCGGCTTATTACGGGGTAAGTCAATGCGTTAAAGCGTATTGCGCACACGCGCAGAGCGGCCGACCAATGTTGCTCTGCCAGTGGTAACGACAACTTGCAGGGCTTAATGCATGACAGGATCGGGCAAATTCTGCCTTAATACGCAGAAAAATAGTCTTTTTTTGGGCCGCCTGTCGCTTTTAACGGCTTCGGTTATGCTTAGAAATGTATTCGTATCTTTCCTGGAAAAGCCCAAGGAAAAGCGCCAATGAAAACGCGAATAAGAAAACTAAAAAACCGATATCCGTTGCACATCCAGATAACCGTTCTTTTTACACTACTCATTGTTTCAATTGGCAGCATTATCATTCTTTTCAACCATAGCCGGCTGACAAAGCTTGCGGAAGTCAGCACACATCAACGCTACCAACAAACGGGTAAAGCGATGGCGGCGGAACTGAATTCGCTGACACGCACAATGGCGAGTTCGGTCAATATGCTGGCGAAGATGCCTGTCGCTGATGCCATGACAGAACCACAGCGCATGGCGCAGTTGAGTAGCTTCATCACGATCCTGCAACAGAATGATTACGCCAGCTCCGTCTACAGCGCCTGGGACAACGGAGACTTTTTTATTCTTCGTCGGTTAACGAACCAAAATCGGGCGTTATTTAAAAGCCCGGTTAATGCCCAATGGCTGGTACAAAATTACCGATTTGAGGCAAATCCTCCCGAGAAAAAAGCGTTTTATTTAGACAGTGCGCAAAACATTATTTCATCGGCCACTGTGCCCTATGATAATTACGATCCCCGCACCCGGAAATGGTATACGCTCGCCCACGACGAAAAAGGACTGATTACCTCACCCAATTATATTTTTAAAGCCACAGGCGAAACCGGTTTTACCTACAGTCAGCGGGCTGATAATCAGCGTGCGGTGATTGGTCTCGATGTATCTCTCGCTTTACTATCCGCCTTTTTGCAACAACAAGGGCTACCGCCTGGCAGCCAGGCCGCCATCTTGTCAGAGTCCGGTGAGATTATTGCCAGCCTGCCAACAGGTGAGGGTGGTAATAACGGCGGTATGAAAATGGATAATTTGCCGGTATTACAATCATTACTGGCACATGAAGATGCCAGGCACAGTCGTATTTTCACTGTTGGAAACGAAGACTGGTATGGCTCAGTGGTTAACATTCACAGTTCGGGAAATGACTACCGACTGGTGATTGCCACCCCGGCGGCTTTTTTGACGGCCGATGCCAGTGCAATCAGCGATCGTTCTACGTTGATCGCTTTCCTGTTACTCCTCCTCAGCCTGCCGGTTATCTGGTATTTCTCGCGCAAAATCTCTCATCCGTTACTCAGACTGCGTGAAGATGCGGAGGAGATAAGCCAGTTAAATTTTGAGGCCGAAGAGCGTCCTGGTCGCCGCTCGATCATCGAAGAGATAGATGACTTGCATACTGCGATGGCAAAAATGAAACAGACGCTGATCAAATTTATTTCGATGGGCAGTATGCTGACCGTTAAGAATAATTTTACCCAGCAGATGCAGGGACTCCTGACCGAAACGACGGAAATCGCTGACATGACCGGCGGAATGGTTTTTCTTTCCAATCAGGATGCGAATGTATTCACGCCCGCCGCATTTCGTTGGCGTGAGGAAAACATCGATTTCTCGGACATTCAACCGCTCGCCGTTGACCATGAACACTACGCCAGGTTCTGGCAATTACTACAGGGGCAGACGGTAAGCGGCATGTTGACCCGTGAAAATATCCCCCCGTCACTGCTGGCATTTCTTTTACCGCATCTCCCGGTGCGTTACGTCGCCGTACCGATGCAAACCCACGATAATCACCCCATGGGTTTCCTGCTGCTTTTTAATACCGATGTGCTGAGCGATAAACAGGAAAATGCAAAAATTCAGTTGATTAATTCGCTGGTCGGTATGCTTTCGGTGGCGATCGAAGCGCAACATCTTTTGGCAGAACAGAAGAAACTGCTCAATGCCTTCATTAAACTGATCGCCGGGGCGATTGATGAGAAAAGCCCCTATACCGGTGGTCATTGCCAGCGCGTCCCGGTTATCACAAAAATGCTGGCAAAAGCCGCCGTAGAAGCACAAGACGGGCCTTTCGCCAGCTTTACGCTTTCCGCAAATGAGTGGGACGAATTACATACCGCCTGCTGGCTGCATGATTGCGGGAAGATCACCACCCCGGAAGTTGTCGTGGATAAAGCCACCAAGCTTGAGCAGATCTACAACCGGATCCATGAAATCCGCATGCGCTTTGAACTGCTTAAACGGGAAAAAGAAATTGAGTTCTTGCGCCATCACGGGAAGGGCACTGATGCGCAGGCGCTGGACGCGACACTGCGCCAGCTTGACGACGATTTCTACTTTATTGCCCGCTGTAATATTGGTAGCGAGTTTCTCTCTGATGATGCACTGGCACGTATTAATAAGATTGCCAACTACCGCTGGACGCGCACACTCGACGATACGGTAGGCATTTCACAAGAGGAGTTGATGCGTAAACAACGTCAGCCCGCCGCGACGTTACCCGTACAGGAGCCGATGCTCGCAGATAAAGAAGAGCACATCGTCTACCGCACCGATGTCAGTAAAGAGGCTGACAGATATCACTTCAAACTGAAAAAACCGCTGCACCAGTATAACTATGGCGAAATTTATAACTTGCGTATCCGGCGTGGCACGTTGAATGAGGAAGAGCGCTACAAAATCAACGAACACATTATGCAGACCATTATCATGCTGGATAATCTGCCATTCCCACGCACAATGGCCAATGTGCCGACGATTGCGGGTGGACATCATGAACGGGTAGACGGCAAAGGCTATCCATATCAACTTAATGATTCGCAGATGAGTATGCAGGTCAAAATGCTGGCGATTGCCGATGTTTTCGAAGCATTAACGGCCATTGACCGACCGTACAAACCGGGGAAATTGCTCTCTGAAGCGCTGGGTATCATGGTCAGTATGGTCAATGAACATCACCTGGACCGGGAGCTGTTTATCCTCTTCCTGCAATCGGGCGTCTGGCTTGATTATGCACAAACCTATCTGGATCCCGAGAAAACGGACAACGTGAATGTTTCGGCGCTGGTGGCAAAAATTAAGCCGCAGCACATTGAAGGGGTAACGCCAGAAACCAGCCCGGCTTAAATACCGTAGGTCGCTGAGCCGAAGCGAGCAGGGCATCCGCTCGCTTCGGGTTGCGCAGTCTTATTCAAATAAACTGCGATGAAGCGCTTTTACCGCGCTGTCTGAGGAGGCGGCCGGCAGCAGGAAACAGAGCGTATGGTCGGACGCACCGTGGCAAATCATCCGCACATGATGTTTTTCCAGCTCAGTGAACACATCTTTGCAGACACCTGACGCCTGAGTCAGGTCGTTACCGATGAGCGTCACCAGGTCCAGACCGGTTTCCAGCTCAACGCGACAGCGGGACGAGAGTTCGGTCAACAACGAGGTGGTCAATGAATCTGCATCACCGGAGGTCGCGCCCGATGCGTTGAGGATCAGCGCAATGCTGGTTTCTGAGGTGGTGACCAAATCAATCACCGTATTATGTCGCGACAGCACCGCAAACATCTCAGCTAAAAAAACGCAGGCCGGTTGGGTATTCAGACTGTGCAATTTCAGCAGCGTCTGTTTACGACGCACGGCCAGCGCCCGGTAGCGGGGTGGGTTATCCGCATGGCAACACACCAGCGTGCCGCCCGCCGACGGGTTTTTACTGGAGCCCACAAAGACCGGTATATTTTTGCGCATCGCAGGCAGCATAGTGGCCGGATGCAGCACTTTGGCGCCATAGGCCGCCATTTCGCTGGCCTCAGAAAATGAGACGTTATCCATGCGCTGCGCCTGGGGAACAATGCGGGGATCGGTGGTGTAAATCCCGGCAACATCGGTCCAGATATCCACACGTGCGGCGTGTAATGCCTCGCCAAACAGTGACGCGCTGTAATCGCTACCGCCGCGACCCAGCGTTGTCGTATGCCCCTTCGCATCACTGCCAATAAAGCCCTGAGTGATCACCAGCGCCTGTTCAAGACGCGGGCGTAGCTGTTTTTCCGCCAGTTCTGCGATTGCCCCAGGCACCGGTTCTGCACAGCCGAAACAGTCATTTGTGCGAATCACTTTGCGGGCATCGAACCACTGTGTTTCAACGCCGCGTTCGCGCAACACTTCAACAAACAGCAGGCTGGACATCAGCTCGCCGTGGCTGACTAACGCGTCGTTCAACGCCGTTGAACTGACGCTGGCAGCTTCTTCGGCAAGACGGCTGATGTTTTCGAGCAGATGATCGATTTCCTGACTGATAGCGGTTGGCTGGCTCAGGCGGGAAATTATGTTGTACTGGATGGCGCGTAGCGTTTCGATTTTGTCCGTGCGTTCACCACTCTCCAGGCCAGCGGAAAGCTCCACTAACAGATTGGTGACGCCAGCAGAGGCGGACAATACAACCAGACGAACATCTTGATCGGCAAGGACGATGGAGGCACTACGGTTCATCGCGTCAAAATCAGCAACACTGGTGCCGCCAAATTTCGCAACAACGATTTGTGGATAAATGCGAGTCATAACAATCTCATATCAGGGCGCCATATAAGGAATGGCATGAAAATTTTCATTCTCGGCATAAGGGAAGCGGGCTGCGTGAAGGGGAGATACCCGTTACGTCAGCGGCTTACGCCTTACGAAATGTCCGCCCGCGAACATTTCTGGTTACAACCCAGGATGTTGCTCCCGTTGTCGATAACATGTTTGCCTGTAACGCGTTACCGGGGTGTTACTTATTTATGACTTAAATTATTAATTCCTTTTGCAATACGCGTTTCTTCTTTGTCGCGCAGGGTAAGCTTGCGAGAAAACGTCACGTTTTCTCGTTAGTTTTAACAAACGAAATCGTCGCTTTTACCCGCTATCGCGACGTGCGGGATTTTTATCGCGGGCATAGTAAGTGATTTAACCCGCCGGATCGATAATTTCCTTACGCTTTATGGCAAAGAAGTAAAAAAAATAATAATGCACTCAACTGCTTCCATCATCATTAACTTTAAATGACAGAAAACCTAGAATAAATAACCATAATATAGGTTAAGGCGGCGTTGTTATCATGATGTTGTACATAAAACAGGCATTACTCACTAAGTAACAGAATTAGTTACAAATTATGATGCCTGCATTAAAGCCAGTTGCGTTGTTTCTCATTGATTTCAAATAAAAAAAGCTTAAACGGGTGTGGAAAATAAAATATTGAGTCCGTTGCTAAAAAAACATATATTAGCCGCGTTTTTTACACCCCCCTTAAACATTAATTCAACCCGGCGTTAAACATACCCGCGGTTGTAGGAGTGATATGATGACGGATAAAGTCCGTATTGATACTTTGAGTGCTAATTCATTACCGCAAAGCAATGAAACCTTTTTAGCAAGACAAGCTGAGTTTGAATCCAATGTCCGCAGCTATCCGCGCAAATTGCCTTTAGCGATTGCCAAAGCACAGGGCGTTTGGATCACTGATGTGGAGGGCAATCAATATCTTGACTGCCTCGCAGGTGCCGGGACGATGGCGCTTGGTCATAACCATCCTGAAGTGCTTCAGAGCATCCAAAGTGTCATTACCAGTGGCTTACCGTTACATACGCTCGACCTGACCACGCCGTTGAAAGATGAGTTTTCATCTTATCTTCTGTCGCTGTTGCCGGGTCAGGGTAAAGAGTACTGCCTGCAATTTACCGGTCCTTCCGGCGCTGACGCCGTTGAAGCCGCACTGAAACTGGCGAAAAAGGTCACTGGCCGTTCTGGCGTGATCAGCTTCTCCGGTGGTTACCATGGCATGACCCATGGCGCGCTCTCCGTGACGGGTAACCTGTCACCGAAAGAAGCCGTCAACGGTATGATGCCAGAAGTCCAGTTTATGCCGTATCCGAACCAGTACCGCTGCCCGCTGGGTATCGGTGGTGAAGCCGGTGTCAAAGCGCTGACCTACTACTTCGATAACCTGATTAACGACGTCGAAAGCGGTGTGCGTAAGCCTGCTGCTGTGATCCTGGAAGCCGTACAAGGCGAGGGCGGTGTTAACCCGGCCCCGGCTGAGTGGCTGCAGCGTATCCGTAAAGTGACCCAGGAACACGGCATTATGCTGATTATCGACGAAGTGCAGGCTGGTTTTGCCCGTACCGGTAAATTGTTCGCCTTTGAACACGCGGGTATTGAGCCTGACATTATTGTCATGTCCAAAGCTGTGGGTGGCGGTCTGCCGCTGGCTGTACTGGGTATCAAAAAACAGTTTGACGCATGGGCTCCGGGTCACCACACCGGGACGTTCCGTGGCAACCAGTTGGCAATGGCTACCGGCCTGACCACACTGAAAATCCTCAAAGACGATCGCATTGCCGATAAAGTCGCTGTGCAGGGCGAGTGGCTGAAAGGCAAACTGGCCGAGCTGCAGCAACGTTACCCGGTTATCGGTCACATTCGCGGTCTGGGTCTGATGATCGGTATCGAGATCGTGAAACCGAACGAAGCGCAGGATCACATGGGTTGCTACCCGGCTGATGGCGAACTGTCTGCGCTGCTGCAGAAAGAGTGCTTCAAAGCGGGTCTGATTCTGGAGCGCGGTGGCCGTAACGGTTGTGTACTGCGTCTGCTGCCTTCGCTGCTGATCAGCAATGCAGAACTGGAAATCTTCCTGGATAAATTTGAAACCGCGTTGCTGAACGCTGGCGTTAAGCCTGTTTAATCGGAGTTGTCGATCGCATGTCTGATATTAATCCGATTCTGTCAGGTTCTGAGCAGAGCATTGCTGCCTATCAGGACGCCATTGAGCAAAGCACGAAAGCCGTTGTGCAATGGTTACAGCAACCTGAGATGTATCAGGGCAAGACCGTCGAGCAGCTCCGCGAGCGCATCAAGTTAGAGTTCAACTCTCAGGGCCTGGGTAACCAGGCCGCTATTGAGCGCGCCGTGGAGTACTTCCTCAAAGACAGTCTGTCCGTGCACCACCCGCAGTGCGTGGCGCATCTGCACTGCCCGAGTCTGGTGATTAGCCAGGCGGCGGAAGTGCTGATTAACGCCACCAACCAGAGTATGGACTCCTGGGATCAAAGCCCGTCTGCCACCATCATGGAAGTGAAGCTGATTGAATGGCTGCGTGAGCAGGTCGGTTTCGGGGCGGGCGACGCGGGTGTGTTCACCAGCGGCGGGACGCAGAGTAACCTGATGGGCCTGATGCTGGCGCGTGATGCATTCTTCGCGCGTCAGGGGCACTCCGTTCAGCAGAACGGCTTAACGGGCGATCTCAGCAAGCTCAAAGTGTTCTGTTCTGAAAATGCGCACTTCTCTGTGCAGAAGAATATGGCGCTGATGGGGCTGGGCTACCGTTCTGTCACGCTGGTGAAAACGGACGAATTCTCACGCATGGACGTGAGCGATCTGTCTGAGAAACTGGCGCAGGCGAAAGCCAACGGTGAGCAGGTGATGGCGATTGTCGCAACCGCCGGCACCACCGATGCGGGCGCTATCGATCCGCTGGCCGATATCGCAGCACTGGCGGCAAAAGAAGGGATCTGGGTTCACGTCGATGCAGCCTGGGGCGGCGCACTGCTGCTGTCCGAGAAGTATCGTCATTACCTGAACGGTCTTGAGTTAGTGGATTCCGTGACACTGGACTTCCACAAACAGTTCTTCCAGACCATCAGTTGCGGCGCATTCTTGCTCAAAGATGCCCGTCACTATCAACTGATGCGTTACCAGGCGGCTTACCTGAACTCCGACTTTGACGAAGAGCACGGTGTTCCAAACCTGGTATCGAAGTCTTTACAGACCACCCGTCGTTTTGACGCCCTGAAATTGTGGATGGGCCTTGAAGCACTGGGTCAGAAGAAATATGCCGAAATCATCGATAACGGTGTAACGCTGGCGCAGGATGTGGCCGCCTGGGTTCTTGAACAGCCGCAACTGGAACTGGTCATGAAACCGCAACTGGCGAGCGTGCTGTTCCGCTTCCGTCCGGCGCAGGGTGATATGGCATTTGTTGCCCTGTTGAACCAGCGTATCGGCGATGCGCTGCTGGCTTCTGGCGCGGCGAACGTGGGGGTAACCGAAGCAGATGGCATCACCTGCCTGAAACTGACGTTGCTGAACCCGACCGTCAACCTGCAGGACGTTAAAGTGCTGCTGGAAAGCGTGAAAGCGTGCGGTCAGCAACTGCTGAACGCCTGATTTAGCCCCTGAGCCTGTAAAAACCGACAGCAGAAATGCTGTCGGTTTTTTTATGCCTGCTCAGTTGCGCCCGTTCCCCGGCACATTCAGATCTGGCCCGATGTAGCGACCGCGCGGGCGAATCACCTTACAGGTGTTGATTTGCTCCATCGCATGCGCCAGCAACCCGACGCTGCGGGCGATGGAGAAAAGCGCAAAGGCCGCATCGCCCTGTAGCCGGTAACGTGTTACCAGAGCGGCCAGCACCGCATCAATGTTGGGATAAAGCCCGGTCAGGGTCGTGACCTTTTCGATAAATTTGGCGATCTCTTCCGGCGGCTCGAACTCTTCCAGCAGGGCAACCGCGCGCGGGTCGCCATCGGGATACAGATGGTGGCCGAAGCCCGGAATCGGCAGCGCCGAGGAGAGATAACGGTTAACCACCTGTTCGGCACTGGAACGCTCGACCTCATCTAACAGCGCTTTCACGCGCGGGGTGGCATCGCCATGCAGCGGGCCGGTAAAAGTTGCAAGCCCGGTCAGCAGACAGGCGGGTAACGATGCGCCGTTAGAGGCGGCAATACGCGTGGCGAACGCGGAGCTGGTCAGCTCATGATCGGCAAGCAGCACCATCGCTTTGCGCAGGAGATCCGCCACATCCTTTTCTTTTCCCCAGCCCTTTGCGAGACGCTGATGAATCAGCAAAGAGGGGGTATTTTCGGCACCAAATGTCGAGGCCAGATGGCCGACCAGGTTTGCCGCTTCTGCATGCAGTACGCGTGGCGTGCGCGCATGGGTGGAATGGCCCGTGGCGGTTGCCGTTGCCAGCGCGACAAACGCATGCGTGCGATCCGGCGGATAGGGCGGGTAATCACGCGCCTGAACGGAAAACGCGTCCAGGCTTTCTGCGTCCCATAGCAGGCGGGCGGTCTCTTCCAGCGTCGCCTCTTTAGCAAAGTTGATCACATCTTTTCCCCGGTAAAACAGACGACCACGGGCAAACGTCGAGATAGCTGTCGGAATACTGGGTTCGGTGCCAAAAAGGGTATTTGCGGCGAGCGTTTCCCGTTTCCGGCCTTGCTGCTTCTTCTGTTTCAGCTTCTGAATATTCTCGGCGCTGTACAGGCTGCGGCGTATGTTGTGTGGATCCGGATGGGAGGCAATTAATCCACGGCTAACGTATGCATAGATGGTTTGCGCACGCACGCCGAGAAAGTCCTGAACCTCCTCCAGCGTAAGCCATGGCGCTACTTTAGTCTTGGGTTCCATCATTGAGCCTGATCACCACTGAACCGAATCAATAAACTTTATATTTCAGTCGTTGTTCAATCAATGTTGATTAACATAATCAACTGATAGCCAGGTCGCAAAATGGTGAGATATTGGTGATGACGTGACATAAAGCGAGGAAATAAATACTCTGCCGCTTCGTTTTCTCATTGCATGACATTTTGAGATACCTGAATAAGGATGTTGTCAACGAAGAGATGCAATCTATCGCTCACTCGTCACACTCCTGAGTTCTGATGACAGATATTTATATTGATTAATTTAATCAAGATTGATCCTGACAAGACCTTATTCTACCGTCAAATAAGTACTCAATGATAAAAACGACAAAATGAATGACGGTAAATATAAAGCATTAATTATAACGACTACTGCACATTTTCGTCGGCAAGAACACTTACCCATAATTATTACCTCTCTGAAATTGCAGGGCGGTAAATAAAAAGAACACCTACAAATCCATGAAGGACAAAAATATGAACCATGTGCAACAACCAGAGCTTGCCGAGGCAGCAAGAGAGGCCGACATAGCAACACCGCGAAAGGCAACACGCATTCGATATTACATGCTGGGTCTTATTTTGTTTGCGACAATCCTTAATTTTGTCGACAGGTCGTGTATTGGTATTTTGGCCCCGTTTATCAGTAAAGATCTGACTCTCGATAAAGTTCAGATGGGACAGATATTCGCGGCATTTGGCCTGACATATGCCTTTGCGCTTATCCCCGGTGGTATTATTGCCGACGTGCTAGGCTCCCGTATTGCTTACGCTTTTTCGCTGATTACCTGGTCGCTGGCGACCATGACGCAAGGGCTGGCAAGCGGATTTAATATGCTGTTCGGTTCACGACTGGCGATTGGGGCCCTTGAAGCACCGGCTTTTCCCTCTAACGCACGCGCGGTCACCATGTGGTTTCCGACCAGCGAAAGGGGATTTGCGACCAGCGTATATGTTATGGGGCAATACATCGGTACCCCCTTATTCACCGGTCTGATTTTATGGATGGCGAATGGTTTTGGCTGGCGTTCAGCCTCTTATCTGACCGGTGGTGCTGGCGTGCTTTTCGGTATTCTGTGGTACTTCTGGTACCGCGATCCGCTCAATCATCGCTCGGCAAATGCGGCGGAACTGAAGCATATTCGTGAGGGCGGCGGCCTTGTCGGTAAAAAAGAACGTGACCGTTTTGACTGGAAAAATGCGCTGCGCTTGTTGAAACACCGTCAAATTCTGGCGATTTGCCTGGGTAAATTCTGCAATAATGCCATCCTGGTATTTTTCACCACCTGGTTTATGACTTATCTCGTCGAAGAGCGTCAGATGACGATGATTAAGGTGGGAATTTTCCAGGCATTGCCATTTCTCGGCGCAACCGCAGGGATTCTGTTAGCGGGTTTCTTCTCTGATTATTTCATTCGCCGTGGTTATTCTATGTCAGCAGCGCGCAAGGCGCCGTTGATCATCGGTACGCTGCTGGGGTCTTCTATTTTACTGGTTAATTTCGTCACCTCGAATGAGTTGATTATCGCTATTTTAACCGTCTCTTTCTTTGCGCAGGGGGTAGGGTCGTCGTCCTGGGCTGCCGTGTCGGAAATTGCACCACGGCAATATATTGGGTTAACCAGAAGCATCACCAGCCTTGCCGCTAATATTGCTGGCGTCACCACGCCGATCATGATTGGTTATATTCTGCATGCGACGGGCCAGTTCTTTTGGGCGCTCAATATGATGGGGATTATGTGTTTGATTGGCGCATTCGCCTATTCATTCCTTCTCGGACCATTATCCCGAATTGAAATGGATTAACGCCATTAGCGGAATAACACGTTAAATACCACAGCGATTGTGTACTGATTTATCCAGCCTGCGTCGTTAAAGATTCACAATGTCATGGGGCCAGGCTGGAATTATTACGAGGGAGAGAGAAGTGATTAAGTTTAAATGGGACCATTTACAACTGCGCAGCCCGGACCCGGAATTGACCGCGTCATGGTTTGAACGTTGCCTGGATGCAGAAATCATCCGTAAGCCAGGCAAAGTGGATATTCGCCTTGCCGGAATCGATATCTTTATCGCGCCAGTGACTGAAGGCGATGGCGTTGCGCCAGCGCCACTGCCGCCATACCAGGGGCTGGACCATTTTGGCCTGACGGTCGACAACCTCGATGACGTAGCCGCCGAATTAAAAAAACGCGGCGTGGTATTTACTCAGGAACCAAAAACGCTTCGTCCCGGTGTGCGCGGGTGCTTTATTCGCGGACCGCAAAATATCGCCATTGAAATACTTGAAAGAGACCTGCCATAAATTCGGCAGTGCGCAGGCAATAACGACTAACACGCCAGCCATTGATTGGCGCAACTATGGATCTGATGTTATGAAACCCAGTATTTTACAGTTAAACCCTATTTTGATTCCCGCGATTAGCGAGAGATTGAACGCCCTCTATACCGTTTACCGTTACTTTGAGATCGACGATAAAGAGACCTTTATTAAAGAACACGGTAATAGCATTCGTGGCGTTGTCTCCGGTGGTCATACGGGTATTAGCAATGCGCTTATGGAAAAACTGCCCGCGCTTGAAGTGGTCGCTATTAATGGCGTTGGTGTGGATGCGGTCGATCTGGACTACGCCCGCAAACGTGGAATTCATGTTACTGCCACGCTTGGCGCGCTGACAGAAGATGTGGCTGACCTTGCCATTGGCCTGCTGATCGCGACCTGTCGCGGTATCTGTTCCGGCGACCGTGTGGTGCGTAACGGCCTGTGGGCGAAAAATCCGCATCCGGGTTCCATTCCGCTTTCCCGCCGTTTCAGCGGCATGCGGGTCGGCATCGTCGGAATGGGCCGGGTAGGGCGCGCCATTGCCGCCCGCGCATCGGCATTCGGATGCCCGATCAGCTATACCGACCTGCATGCCATGCAAGACCTTGATTACCCATTTATAGCTGACCTTCAGGAACTGGCCCGCCAGAGCGACGCGCTAATCCTTTCCGCTTCTGCGGACAAAGCGGAAGGCATTATTAATGCCGCCGTCCTTGATGCGCTGGGACAGGATGGCTTCCTCGTGAACATCGCTCGCGGAAAACTGGTCAATGAACCTGATCTGGTCGCGGCGTTAACCGAAGGACGCATCAGCGGTGCGGGGCTGGATGTTTTCGTTGATGAACCGAATGTTCCTGAGGTGCTTTTTGGCCTGGACAGCGTTGTGTTGCAGGCGCATCGCGCCAGTGCCACGGTGGAGACGCGTACCGCGATGGGGGAAATGGTGCTGGCGAGTCTTGCCCAGGCGCTTTCCGGACAGCGTCCCGAGAACAGTCTGACCCGTTGAGCAGGACTGCTATTATTTTGTTTATCAAACTATTAAATAAAGGAAGCAGTGATGATCACCTCAAGAAAGATTGCCCTGGTCACCGGCGCGGGCACCGGGATTGGCAGGGCAACGGCGCTGGCGCTGTTCCGTGCCGGCTATTTTGTTGTTCTCGCTGGCCGTCGTCTGGATCCGCTACTGGAGACAGTTGCCGCGATGGAAGATAGCAGTGAAGGTGGCCAGACCATGGTCGTACCGACTGATGTAACCGACCCCGAATCGGTCAATGCGCTGTTTGCGCGGATCAAGGATAAGCTCGGGCGCCTTGATGTGTTGTTTAATAATGCCGGAACCAATTTTCCCGGTATCCCCTTTGAAGAGCTGAGCTACGAGAAGTGGTCCGCCGTGGTGAATGTCAATCTGACCGGAATGTTCCTTTGTGCTCAGGGCGCATTCCGCCTGATGAAGGAACAAACCCCGCAGGGGGGCCGCATCATTAACAATGGGTCTGTTTCGGCGCACGCACCGCGGCCTGATTCGGCAGCCTATACGGCAACCAAGCATGGCGTGACCGGGCTGACGAAGAGCATTTCGCTCGATGGCAGAAAGTACGATATCGCCTGTGGGCAGATTGATATTGGTAATGCGTATACGGAACTATCGCAGCGGATGTCTAAAGGTGTGAAGCAGGCCAATGGTGAGCTGGCGGTGGAAGCGATGATGGATGTATCGCAGGTCGCTAACAGCGTGGTCTACATGGCCAGCGTTCCGCTGGATACCAATGTGCAGTTTATCACCGTGATGGCGACCAAAATGCCGTTTGTCGGGCGCGGTTAACGTTCAGCAAGTCCATTTACATGCAGACTCAGTCCGGTTGCGCCTGACGCGTAAACGGACTGAGGACTGTGTTTCTTATCCCTCTTTGGTGAAGGCCTTCGGGTAGGTTTTTTCGTAATAGCCTTTCATCTCACTCTCTTCAAGGGACAGCGCCCTCTTAAGATGCCATGAACAGAGAAGCAGTGGGGCTATCATTAACACAGCAAGCCCTGAAAAGAGCGTGAACACACTCACACCCAGCCAGTGAATAAACCCGCCTGCTATCAGGACGCCGAAGGGGTTGACCAGACTCGAGAGAAACGCCGACATCGCCGCCATCCGTGTCCGATAATGTCCGGGGGTGGCGGTCGCTCTCAGGGTGCTGAGATTCACATTAATTAAGTTGAACGCCAGGCCACAGAAGAAGGCCAGCGCAATCG
Organism: Phytobacter sp. SCO41; assembly: GCF_003073275.1. Taxonomy (NCBI): domain Bacteria; kingdom Pseudomonadati; phylum Pseudomonadota; class Gammaproteobacteria; order Enterobacterales; family Enterobacteriaceae; genus Phytobacter; species Phytobacter sp. SCO41. The sequence goes on from NZ_CP027225.1 coordinate 2,735,836, forward strand.
AGATGTTGATATCCGGGACCAGCACAATAGCCGGGACGCTTCCACCCAACAAAATAAACCCGATAACGACATTCCAGAAACGTCCAACATTTCGGGTTATTGCCGCATTAAGGTAGAGGCTGCCGGCCAGTAATCCGACGGCGAAGGAAAATTCAAATGCGCCAAGGTACGAGGCGGGCAGGTGCAACTCCGTGCTTATCCAAAACGGAATGGTCACAGAAAAGAAGGGGAACATCGTAAAATTGATGAGCGCGGAAATTAAGGCGATGTGAAACTCTGATTTGACACGGTAGATAGCGACAAATCCGCCTTTCGTTTTTCTGAACCAGCTTTCACCTGCGTGTGGCGAATGCACGCACACAGGCCGTTTCGCAAGCAGAACGCAGGCCAGGCACGATAATCCTTGCAGTAACGCGGCGGCATAAAGCGCCAGGCCAATAGAAAACAACGCGATTAGCGAGGCGGCCAGCACCGGCCCGGTGAGCATAATCACGGAATTGATGGCCGAGCGGCTGGATATGGCGCGTGAAACATGACCGTCATCGACCAGATCGGGGATCAGACCCATGATGGTGGGCTCTCTGACTGATGCCACCGCGCTCATCGCGATGAGGCCTGCGGTCAGTAAAACAAGGTGGAATTGTCCCGCCGAACAGGCAAGAGAAAACAGCATCATGATGACGAAAACCGCGAGCTGACAGCCGTTAATAAACTTTACGCGGTGAAACCGATCGCCGAATGAGGCGAGAAAAGGCTTCAGGTAAATCTCGGCGGCAACGGAAAACGCGATCAATGATGAGAAGGCGACCGCTGAATGGGTCTCCTTTAAGCACCACCATGCCAGAGCCAGACGGAATACATGCCCAGCCAACAGGCTGAGGGTCGTTGCGGTTTGTAAAAGGAAGAATGCGGGACCAAGCCGCATGAAGGCGTTAAATTTCATCGTGCGTATCAAACATTATGAGGACGGATGAAGGAAACATTCCGTCAACATAACGTAAATTTGTTCCGGATGACAAAAAGAGAAGAGGATCCAGTAAATAAACGACTTAGCCGTCACAGTCTGGTACGGCAGACCCTGTTTTGAGGTGTAACTGGTCGATTTCAATTATGTTGAGCATGAAGTATACATATGTAAGGCATCTGCATATACTTTGCATATGTACACATGCCATAAAACCATATAATCAGGAGGACGTCATGCGAACCGTATCCATCTTCAAAAACGGCAACAATCGTGCCATCCGTCTGCCTCGCGATCTGGATTTCGAAGGAGTGAGCGAACTGGAGATCATCAGGGAAGGGGACTGCATCATCCTGCGCCCGGTGCGACCGACGTGGAGTTCTTTCGCGCAATTAGAAAAAGCCGACCCGGATTTTATGGCAGAACGTGAAGATGTGGTCAGTGATGAGGGACGCTTTGATCTATGAAGAAAACCTTTATGCTCGACACTAATATTTGCTCATTCATTATGCGCGAGCATCCGGAAAGCGTTATTAAGCGTCTGGAGCAGGCAGTGTTGTGCAACAATCGAATCGTAGTATCGGCTATCACCTATGCGGAAATGCGCTTCGGCGCGATCGGTAAAAAGGCGTCGCCGCATCATGCGAAGCTGGTTGATGCGTTCTGTGCTCGCCTTGATGCCGTGCTAGCCTGGGACCGGGCGGCAGTGGATGCCACTACGCAAATAAAGCTTGCGCTGGCGTTGGCTGGTACGCCGATTGGTCCGAACGATACCGCGATTGCCGGGCATGCTATTGCCGCTGGCGTCGTGCTGGTAACAAATAATACGCGGGAGTTTGAGCGGGTGCCGGGTCTGATTCTGGAAGACTGGGCAAAATAAATGTTGACCAGGGTGAGAGTGTAAATCGAGTCAGCTTCGCCATACAGGCTGAGGTTTCGTACATGCAATGCAGGCGGTTAACGTAGTAGCAGTAGAACAGAGTGCGCTTTAGTTAAATCACAACAATGATCTTATTTAACTTATGTTGTATGAAAACTCAGTTCATAAGAAAAATACGTCATATTTCATTGCTTTAAATGAAAGTTTTCAAAAAAAACATTAACTCACCTCAAGATAACTTCATGAACTAACAGGAAATGTGCCTCTTGGCAGCATTTTCTGACAGCATACGCTCGTTCTGTGCATGGAACATCAGGCATCTTAGCCGTAGAACCACACGCATTATTTTTAGGGGTTTCTGATTGCCTTCTTGAAAAAATCTTTAAGTTCTGTAATATTCAGATTCGTTAAGATTTATTCGGGATAATTGTTTCTGAGGGCGGTAGCGTTGCCACTTCTGACTGGTTTTCCAGCCAAGTTTAAGATCACTTTATAATAGCGAATTTTCTAAAGAATGGAAATTTAAATATATAAATACACTATCCAACTTAGACTAATAGTCTATGCGCACGGAGATAGGGCAATAAAACGAAAATTAAATTTACACATTTTCTAAGCCAACCGAACAACACGAAAAGAATAAAGCGAAATATTATTAGACGGGAGGGTATTTCTACTCATTATTGTGCCAGCTAAATTATCCTGCACCTCACTCACTTAATCTATGTTGCACAAAAAATTCCATAATCAAAAATACTACATTGTTTTAAGTAAATCTTATTAAGATATAAGTCAATTCATCTTTTCTCACTAGCACCTTACGTAATTTAGATTGTTCTATTGGAATATTGAATAAAATTAAATCCTTGGTCAGGGGAGTTAAAGCCGAACCCGAGGGAAAAAACGGAGTTAAGTAATGACGGGCCAAAATAACTACCTGACGTCGCTCGAGACCTGTAGACGGATCGCCAAAGAAGAGTACACGACTGTTCAGCGCCACTTCGAACAATGCGATGCCATTATCGATGGGTTGAGTAAAGAATTGCAACGCGTGATTGAACATGGTAGCCGAACGCTTTCCAAAGATAAGATGGTTGTTGATGGTCTTACCGACATGCTGCATAACCTTGAGAGGGATTATGGAAAGCTACTCTCGAAACGAAACGCCAATCTTGCAAAGCAGCTAAAAAGTCTTGATTGCTTTAACGTCATGCTTTTTGGTCGCACAATGGCGGGTAAAAGTACGGTTCGCGAGGCGATTACCCGAGGAGATGGTCGGACCATTGGTAAAGGAGCACAAAGAACAACACGCGACGTTCAAGAGTACGAATGGAACAACTTAAGGATAGTCGACACCCCTGGCTTCGGAGCCTATAACGGCCTGGAGGACACGCAGGTTGCCCACGAGATCCTTGAGCAGTCAGACGTCGTGCTGTTCATGCTGAATAGCGACAGTATTCAGGAATCAACTTTTGTTGAGCTCGAACATGTTCATAAGCTCAACAAACCCTTGATCTTCGTGTTGAACATGAAAAAAGATCTGGAGAATGAGGGAAATAGGCGACGGGCGCTGAATAATCCGGAAAAATATATTTTCAAAGAAGAAGATATTCATGGGCATACTGAGCGCTTAAAAAAACTCGCTGGCCGTGTAGGCATCAATCCCGGCGCGGTTCGAATCATCCCCATTCATGCCCAAGCTGCCTTCCTGGCAACGACTATCACTGGTGAAGAAGGTACTCAATTGCATGAGCTGAGTCGAATCGATCACATTCTTAATGCGCTCATTGAAGAAGTCGAAGGCAATGGCCCGATCCGTAGAGTCCAGACGTTTCTAGATTCAAGCCTTCACCATATTGAGGAGCAGAGTTTACTGATTCTAAGACAAAGGGATCAACTTTCCATGCTTTTGCCACAGTATGAAAGCGGCCTCACACGTATTTCCCAATGGAAGATGAAGACGCTTCGCGATGCACCACGGTTCCTCTCAAGGGAAGTCGATCTGGCTTTTAAACCTCTCATTGACTCTGTGGCTGATTTTGTTGATGACAATATTGAGAGTGACAATGCGGCAGGCGCCTGGGATCGTCATTATAAAAGTTTAAATATTGTTAAAAATATTGAGAAATCGGTGCAGGATTTGGCTGAGCAGGTGATGGAGGAACTTCAGGATTTCAATCGTGAAATGAATGAGGGACTTGACATTACTCTGTCTTTTGAAGTTATCCACAATGGGAAGAACTTCAGCGAGTTCGACTTCAGGCGAATAAATGGCTGGGGTTCGGCGATAGCCGGGGCTATAAGTGCTATTGCATTCTTTAATGCCTGGAATCCTGTCGGTTGGGTGGCGGCTGGTATTGGTTTAGTATTCACCATATTCTCGTTATTCTCAGATAGTCGTGCTAAAAAACTTAAAGAGGCTAAGTCTAAACAGCGTCAGGTTTTGCTTGAGGATATAGAGAAAAGTAAGAAAAAAATAAAGGCTAATCTAGTCGATTGGTTCGAAATGAATATCCATCGGGCCTGCATTATCCCGGCGGAAAATAACATGTCTCTTCTTTGTCAAGCACTGAGTAAGTTTATAAGTGAAATGGATGTTGCCGACAGTCAACTCTGTACCTTGAAGCACGAGATTAACTTTAGGCTACTGAACAGAGTGGCTCATATCATCACTAAGCAACATTTTGTCCTGCCGAGGCCGATCAAGGTGGTGCGCATTCCTGGCTATGCATGTTATTTTCTTATTTCAGATTATTTCCGAAACACTGACCTTCTTATAGCTATGAGTAAATCCATGAGAGAAAAGATACTGGCAGTGTATAACACAAGCCTAGATAAAAAAATATCACATCTTTATAAAGGGCTCGTAGATAGGGTCGAACTGACCGGAGATAATAATGTTTCCGTATTCGTTCAGAAAAAAAATATAAGTAAAATTATTGGGAAAGACCACCGCCGCATAAAAATGGTGGCTGCGCTTTGTTCCTGTGAAATAGACCTCATCACTGTTTAAGGAAGAGTCATGACCGAAATTGGTTACAACACGCTCAAAGAAAAGGTGGAAAGCCTTTACCAACGTTCTCATGAGTTATGGTGCGCCGGTAACGTCAATGCATCGGAAGCAAATTTTGATATTAATTTAGCGCCTTTAAATCTTGTTTTTGCCGGACAGTATAGTGCTGGCAAGTCCTCTCTCATTAAAATGCTGACGGGTATCGAGAATATCAAAACTGGGTCCGGTGTTACTACAGATGCGGTTACTCAATATCAGCATAAGTCGTTAAACATCTGGGATACGCCTGGGATACTTGCGGGTGAATGCGAACAACATGATGCCAAAGCGCTTGAGGCGATATCGAAAGCAGATCTTCTGGTCTATGTCATTACCAATGAACTGTTTGATGATGTCGTTGGCGCGGCCTTCCGGGACCTGTGCTTTAAGCAAGGACGCGCCGGGGAGATAATGATCGTCATCAATAAGTTTGAAAGCGACTCGGCCGATAAAGAGACTAAGATTTCGGGTATCACGCAGGTGCTTGAGCCCAAAATTCCTGAGGACTTTCCCATCGTTTTTACTGATGCGCAGTCATTCTTCGACGCGTTGGATGAGGACGATGAGCAAGAGCGTCAAGAGCTGTTGGAGCTTTCCAACGCGGAAGGGCTCACCAAAGCCATTGATAGTTTTGTGGCGCAACGTGGTCTGTACGCCAGGCTGACAACGCCTCTCCAGCAGCTTCAAGTCAGGCTGGAATCAAAAATAGATGAGCTGACTATTTCTGACCCGCTGCAAAAAGGCTTGGTGAGCTTACTCACTCAAAACAAGCGCGTATTTATGGCTAACAGGCGTGATCTGATTAAAAAAGTCGGAGTGAATCTGGACACGCTGAATAGTCAGATCGTTGAGCAAGGCAACCAACTGGCCGATGCTTTAGGTGGAGAACAGGAAGCATTCGAAAAGATGCAGGACAGCGCGATTTACAAATGTGAGCGACTAATTAATTCGACTTTGGAAGCGCTGCGGGACACTGTAGACGAGTGTCTGTCAGATCTGGAGGCTGAGTTAGTCGAATTGGCGAATACCCCTGCCAGCGCGAAGATCAATGAAGCACTGTTGACTGCAAAGAATTTCAACCCCGAAGCCGAACAAGGGAAAGTCGGCAGCGTCTCAAACGACGATCCCTTCAAGCTTAATAGTGCAATTAATCAGGCTATGGTGAAGTCTGCAGAGAAAGGGTTTTCCTTCCTGGCAAAAAGCGCTATAGGTGATGCCTCTAAAACGGGGCTGAAATCCATTTCTGGTAGCAGCCTGCACAGTGCTATTAAAGAAATTGGGGGCTTCTTTGGCTACAAGTTCAAAGCTTGGGAGGCGGTAAAAATAGCGGAAAAAATAGGGAAGGGCGCAAAATTTCTGGGTCCCGCCATGGCGATTTTTGGGGTAGGTATGCAGATTTATGATGACTATCAACAGTCTGAGCATGCAAAAAAGATTGTTCAAATTAAGCGGGACATTCGCAAAAACTTTAAAGAATACAGCGAAGCCGTGCGTGAGAGTATGGATACTCAGCTCAAGAAGGTGCTTGAAATGGGCTTTGATCTGCCTATCACGAATATCGATGAGGCTCTGCATGAAATACGCTCACAGGTTGAGGGTAAATCCGATAGCGCTAATGCGCTGCGGGCACAACTGGATGAAATCAAAAATTTACGCGAAGAGATTCAAGGTGCCTTTTAATATTTCAAGACATAATTATTTTGTATCTAGTGTTCTGCGCTAAATAGGTGTTCCAAAACTATACACTCTTGCCAGCCTGTTTTTACCCATTAAGAGATGGGCTGGCCTTTGTTGATTCTTAGTTAGTGGGAGTGTCTTATGAACTTATTTACCACAGTAGGTAATTTAACATAATATACATTATGCGCACTAATGTAAGATGCCGCAGAATCCGGCTTTGTTTGGTCATCCTTGTTCTGGTCATTTGTCGCCTTTGAATGCGTGTTTGGCGGCGCCACCGCGCTGACCTTTATCATTCTTCACAGCCGACTCTGTCACTGTTTTCATCTGTTGGCGTTCCCTGATGAAATCGCATCTGCCAGTCCGTTGTTTCGCTTGTGCGCTTCACCCACAACGATGTTCGCAATGTCTGTCGACCGATGCGGCCTTGCTCATCAACCGTAAAACTTCGGTACGTCAATAACACGCACGCGTCATCCACCACAGATAACGCAAAATCATCGGACTGGATTTGTTGATCACCGGTTTCCATGACTAACGCACGGATGACATGTTCTCTGTCGTACCGCTGACCTGAACGGCCAATTTCAAAAAAATCGCGGTGCAGTAATTTCTCCAGCAACGTTTTCTGACTTCGCGTTTTCGCATGATGAAGTTTCTGCTCATTCTGTATGAGTAATGCCAGCACATCTTGTGTCATCACAATGTTCCTGTTTGTTCGCTAACGTTTCGCCGATCCTGTTTCGCGCCAGGCCGACACTCACGACCACTATTTCTGCTCTTGCGGTCTTACCGTTACGTTTCAATTCATTTGCGCTTTAATTCAAATTCTTAACGCATAAAAATGCCTTAATAACAAATGATTACCATTACCGTTGACACCCTTTCCCTGGCATTGTATAAAACCGCGCCTTGTTATTAATTCTCATTTACGATTTTACCCGTTTCCTGCCCTGGAAACCCGCTAACGAAGGATAGCGTTACATGAAAAAGGTCATCAGTGCTTTAGGATTGGTTTTCGCTTCGGTCAGTTCCGCGTTTGCTACTACCTACCCTGTTACCATCGAAAATTGCGGATATAAAGAAACATTCACCAAAGCCCCTGAGCGCGTCGTCGCGCTGGGCCAAAACACTGTTGAGATCCTTCTGTTACTTGGCCTCGAGGACAAAGTGGTTGCCAGCGCATTCTGGCCGACAAAAGTGTTGCCATCTCTTGCAGAAAAAAACAGTAAAATCAAAAACCTGACCGTTGAAATCCCGACACTCGAATCCATCCTCGCCCAAAACCCGGACTTCGTTCCTGCCCAGATCCCTCTGTTACTGGGGCCGGAAAGCAAAGTCGCTAAACGTGAAGATCTCAGCACCGTTGGCGTCAATAGCTATATGTCGCCGGGGATGTGCGCCACGAAGAAAGGCGTTGGCGATATGTACGGTAGCCGGCAGAAGCTATGGGATATGAGCTTCCTTTACCAGGAAATTATGGATTTCGCGACCATTTTCAACGTAGAAGATCGCGGTAAGGCGCTGATTGCCGATTTCAAAAAACGTGAAAATGATCTGCGTGCCGAGTTCAGCAAGAACAAGAAAGACCTCTCGTTTGTCTTCTGGTTCTCTAGCTCATCGCCGTCTGCTGACGCCTATGTTGGCGGCAAGAATAGCGCGTCAGGATTTATCGCGAATGTGCTGGGCGGCCACAACGCCATTACCTCTGAAACCGAATGGCCAACGGTTGGCTGGGAAAGCATTATCGCCGCTAACCCGGATGTCATCGTCGTCTCCAGTCTTGACCGCAACCGCTGGGCACTGGATAACGCCGAAGAAAAAATTAAATTCCTGAAAAGCGATCCGGCCGTCAGCCAGCTCGATGCTGTTAAAAAAGGTCACATCGTCGTGATGGACGGCCAGGCGATGAACCCGACAATTCGTACTATCTATGGTGCTGAACAGGTTGCCGAACAGCTCAGAAAAATGGGACTGAATTGATGAGTTCCGCAGTACAACAGGCCCGCCAGGGCCTGATACTCACCACATCAACAGTGCTGGCGCTTATTCTTCTTTTTGTGGTGATTGCCACAGGCGTCAGCGTCGGCGAACTGTCCATTCCGCTTAGCAGCGTCTTTTATGCGCTGACCAACAAAGCCGGATTCACCGACATACCACTCAGCCGCATCCATGAAAGTGTGATCTGGGATTTCCGTCTTAGCCGTGCGTTGGTCGCAGCCTGTTGTGGTGCGGGGCTGGCGATGTGTGGCGCCGTTTTGCAAAGTCTGCTGAAAAATGCCCTGGCGGAACCCTATGTACTCGGCGTATCGGCAGGCGCGTCAACGGGTGCCGTCTCGGTTGTGGTGCTTGGTATCGGTACTGGCGCAGTTTCCCTTTCCGCAGGTGCGTTTGCCGGGGCCTTTGCCGCTTTTGCGTTTGTCGCCTTTCTCACCAACGGCGCACGTGGCGGTAATGAGCGTACGATTCTGGCGGGCGTCGCGGCATCCCAACTCTTCAACGCCATCACGGCATATACCATCAGTACTTCCGCCAGCGCACAACAGGCGCGTGACGTGATGTTCTGGCTCCTTGGCAGCTTTAGCGGCGTTCGCTGGCCGGAGTTTCAACTGATACTGGTCGTTCTGCTGGCTGGTCTTGCGGTATGCCTTTTTTACTCTCGCGCACTGGATGCCTTTACCTTTGGCGACGATGCCGCAGCATCACTTGGTATCAATGTTCCCGTGGCTCGCCTGATCCTCTTTACTGCCACAGCGCTGATGACCGCCACCATTGTCAGCATGGCGGGATCGATCGGTTTTGTCGGTCTGGTCGTTCCGCATATGATGCGCTTTTTCTTCGGCCCGCTTCACCGTACGTTACTGATTGCCAGTGCGCTGGCAGGCGCAATCCTGATGGTGCTGGCTGATATCGCCTCCAGAATGCTGATCGCACCGCAGAGCCTGCCGGTCGGCGTAGTCACCGCGCTGGTTGGCGTGCCTTTCTTTGCTGTCATTATCTATCGTTCAAGGAACAAGTGATGAGCATCACTGCTGAAAACATTACCTGGAAGATAGCTAAGAAAACCATCGTCAATAATGTCTCACTGGCTGTCTCCCAGGGACAAACGATGGGATTACTTGGCCCCAACGGTTCCGGAAAATCCTCGTTGCTGCGTATACTTGCCGGATTACGTCGCCCGCATGCAGGCACGGTTTCGCTCGATGGTCACGACATCGCCCGGATGCCTAAAAAGCAGCTTGCCCGTCGCATTGCCTTCGTTGAACAGCACGGGATGACCGAATCCAATATGCGGGTTCGCGACGTGGTAAAACTGGGGCGCATTCCGCACCATTCCGCTTTTTCTGGCTGGACATCTCACGATGATGAGACGGTAAATGCGGCGCTTGAACGGGTAGATATGCTCGGAAAAAGCGATCAGGGATGGCTGAGTTTATCGGGCGGTGAACGCCAGCGCGTGCACATCGCCAGGGCACTGGCACAGGTACCGAGCGAAATCTTGTTGGATGAGCCAACCAACCACCTGGATATTCATCACCAGATGCAACTGATGCAACTCATCAGTGAGCTGCCGGTGACCAGTATTGTCGCTATTCACGATCTTAACCATGCCTCGATGTTCTGTGACGCATTGATTGTCATGCAACAAGGCCAGGTGATTGCCACGGGCACCCCGCAGGAGATTCTGACCGAAGAGTTACTCTGGGAGGTCTTTCGGGTGAAAACGCATATTGAAATATCGGCGTTTCATGGCAAGAAGCATATTCACTACCTTATCTGAATAAGACTATCTGGATGCATTTACTTCGCCCCGCCACACACCTCTGGCCGCCCGTTTTACTGGGCAGCCAGTTTGTATTCAATATCGGTTTTTACGCTGTCGTTCCCTTTCTGGCGATCTTTCTTCGCGATGACATGCTGCTTTCCGGTGGAATGATCGGCCTGATTCTCGGGTTAAGAACCTTTTCACAACAGGGCATGTTTATCGTTGGCGGTGCCCTGTCCGACCGCTTCGGCGCCCGCAGCATCATACTTTGCGGCTGTGTTATCCGCGTGGTGGGGTATCTTCTGCTGGCACTGGGTGACAGTATCACGCCGATTATTCTCGGCGCTTGTCTGACAGGCATTGGCGGCGCCCTTTTCTCTCCGTCCATAGAAGCCTTGCTGGCAAAGGCGGGTACGGACAGTGAAGCGAACGGCAAGCGCAATCGCGCGGAATGGTTCGCGCTCTTTGCCGTCTGCGGCGAACTTGGCGCGGTGCTCGGCCCTGTTCTGGGTTCCATGCTGGCCGGTCTGGGATTTCGCCAGGTCGCTCTGGCGGGGGCAGCGGTATTTATCGTTGCGCTTGGCGTGTTGCATTTTTGCCTGCCGCGCAATCCGTCACGCCAGACGACGCTGCATATTACGCCGTGGTGGACCACCTTTCGCCAGCCGCGGTTTGTGGCCTTTATTATCGCCTACAGTTCATGGCTATTGAGCTACAACCAATTATACCTGGCATTGCCGGTGGAGATTGCCCGCGCCGGCGGCAGCGAGAAGGATTTAGGGCCGTTGTTTATGTTGGCTTCGGGGCTGATCATTCTGTTTCAGCTTCCCCTCGCCCGCTTTGCCCGGCGCGTTGGCGCGGTGCGGATATTGCCCTGCGGCTTTCTGCTATTGTCCGCGTCATTTCTGAGTGTCGCTCTGTTCGCCGCATCGACGCCCCCGGACTCCTGGCTTCGCCTGCTGCCCGCCGCCTGTTTTGTTACGCTACTGACGATGGGACAGATGTTACTGGTGCCCTCAGCAAAAGATTTGATCCCGCAATTTGCCGCGCCGTCCATGTTGGGTGCACACTATGGTGCACTGGCAACCGCTGGCGGTATTGCGGTGCTGGCGGGTAATTTCCTGCTGGGCAGCCAGCTCGACCGGGCGTTAACGCCCTCAGCCGATGCCATCTACCCCTGGTTGCAACTGGCAGTATTTCCCTTTGTAAGCGCTATCGCCCTGTTTTTTATTTGCCGGACCGGGCGGGGAAAAGAGAGCCGTTAACGCGTTATTTCTCCGCGCATGTCTCTGGATCGGTTTTTCACCCACTCTTTGTACATCCCCGGAGACATGCCCATCACGGCATTAAATGCGCGTCGGAATGCCGTTTCATCGTTGTATCCACACTCTGTTGCGACTTGTGAAACCGTCTTGCCGCGATTTTCCAGCAGCATAGCCGCTGTCTCCATGCGTACACGAGTAATAAAGCTTTTGGGACTTTCCTGCGTGAGTTCTGTCATTTTTCGATTGAGCGTTCTGGTGGTCATATTAAGCGATGCGGCAAGTTGCTCGACCGTTATCGATGGCTCCTGAAAACGCACCAGGTGTTCGGCTTTAATGAGTAACGGATGGCGCGAATTTAAAAATCCCGCCGGAGCATAGAGATGTTGTGAGAGTGGCTGGCTATCAGCAACGGCCATATCAGCAGTCAGTTTTGCCATCTCATCGCCCGCGTACAACCTGACAACGTGTATCGCCAGATCCACCCATGAAAGCGGCCCGCCGGTGGTGAGGATATTCCGGTCTTCCACCAGCGCTTTCCCCCAGACGGGTTTTGTAAGCGGATAGCGTTCCCGGAACGTGTGATATAACCACCATGTTGTCGCGCACATCCGTCCGTTTAACAGCCCGGCTTCTGCCAGAATAAAGCCCCCCGCGCAGGCACCGGCAACGGCACATCCTTGCTGATATTGTGCTTTTACCCACCGCGCTGCATCGGTGATTGCCGCTTTGGAAAGCGGATATTTTTCTTCATCAAGACGCATGCCGCTGGCAATAATCAGCGAATATTTATCGCTCTCAAAGGATCCTTCACTTTCAATCCGCCTGCCCTGCGCATCGATGACGGGATGACCATCCGCTGTGACGATCTGCGCGCTAAAACCCGGTTCATTACCGGTATCGCGATGGCACAGCGCCGGGTTTTGCTCAGCCACCTGATTTGCGAGCCAGAACATATCAGACAACCCCGAGAGGGCCGATTTCATACTTCCCGGCACCGCGAGTAAGGCAATTTTCATCATCAAGTCCTGAAAAACACAATGTCCGATTTTGCATGATACCTGTCATTAATGACACTTAATATCGCTTTCGGCATGGCGTTACACTCTGGAAACGTTATTTATACGCATCGGGATACCCTGCTATGTCCTTTTTCATCAATAAAATCATGCGACACGCGTCGTTTCTGCTCTGCCTCATTTTTGCAACAAGCGCTGGCGCACAGGAGTCAATTATCAAAAACATCGTTCTGGTTCATGGCGCGTTTACCGATGGATCGAGTTGGTCCGCTGTCACTGCGCTCCTGCAGGCCAAAGGGTATAACGTTACCGCCGTACAAAACCCGCTGACTTCTCTTAACGATGATGTGGCGGCAACGGAGCGCGTCCTGCAACGGCAACACGGCGACGTACTGCTTGTCGGCCACTCCTGGGGTGGCGCGGTGATTACCCAGGCCGGAAATGCTGAAAACGTGAAAGGGCTTGTCTATCTGTCGGCACTGGTGCCCGACAGCGGTGAATCTGTTACCGATACCCTTACGCGCCTGAATGCCCCCATGAGTGGGATGCAGCCAGATAACAACGGCTTGATTTGGCTGGATAACCCGGAGATGTTCCAAAACGTTATGGCAAATGATCTGCCTGAGCCTCAGGCGCGTTTACTTGCCGCAGCACAACAACCGATAGCAGCGAAAGCCTTCAATGAAAAAGTGAACCATGCCGCCTGGCGCAATAAGCCGTCGTGGTATTTAGTCACGGAAAATGACAACGCGCTTAACCCTGCCGTACAAAACTTATTGGCGCGAGAAGCTGGCGCTAATATCACCCACCTCCCGTCAAGTCATATGTCAATGGTATCGCACCCGAAGGACGTTGCGGCGCTTATTGATAAAGCAGCACACAACCTTAAACAGTGACATTACACAGGTGTATTTATCATGCAAATCCTACATATCGATTCCAGTATTACATTGGAAAATTCTGTTTCCCGTCAGTTATCTTATGAAGTTGTAAAAGCGCTAACGGAAAACGGACAGTGTGAAAATATTATTTATCGTGATCTGGTTAAAGACGAAATATCTCATTTAACGGGTGATATTGCTGCCGGATTCAGAGCAGTATCTGGCGCAGCGACCACACCTGAACTGGCCACTGAATATGCCCTTTCAGAAAAGATCGTCAACGAGTTTCTGACCAGCGATATGATTGTCATTGGTGCTCCGATGTACAATTTTACGGTCGCCAGCCAGTTGAAAGCGTGGTTAGACAGGCTCGCGCAACCTGGTAAGACGTTTCACTACACGGCAAATGGCCCGGTGGGGCTTGCGACCGATAAGACAGTGGTTGTGGCTTCTGCGAGAGGCGGTTTCTATCACAACACGCCCCTGTCAGAAATGGATTTTCAGGAACATTATTTGCGCCATTTCTTTGCTTTTCTGGGCATCACCCAGGTGAAATTTATTCGGGTCGAGGGGGCATCAAAAGGCGAAAATATTAAGCAGCAGGAAATATTGCGCGCGCTGAACGCTATTCCCCAACTTATTGACAGCATTACACACTAATAGGATCTCGCTATGTTATACGCCGTAACGCTGTATTATTTATGCTCTGAATCGGAGCTGGGTGCCCATATTGATGCGCATAAAAAGTGGCTGGTTGAGGGTATCAGTAAAGCAGGTGTCATCCTGGCCGGACCTCTCACAAGCGGTACCGGAGGGTATATTCTGTTTCACGGTGATAATGAAAAAGATATTTACGCGTATCTGGAAAAAGACCCGTTTGTCATACACAACAAGGTCACCGTAAATGTACTTAATATCGAGCCCATGTTGTGTTCAAATGCATTTCCTCCGCAATGGGCAGCAAATGCCAAGCTAATATAATGGAACAATAAGGGGGTTATTCCCCCTTTTATTGATGTCAGTCGCTGTGTGCGGCGTTACCCCCTTGCCCACCCTCTTTCTGTTGACTTAAATTGTAATAAGCGTACATTTCAGGACATGAAGACTTTCCTGATAATCGTTCCTGATGGCGGCATGTTGTTTGAAGCCGCCGGTATCGCCGACATCCTGATGCAGGCTAATCGTCTGCACGCACAAGACAGCCCGCAGCCGCGCTACCGCTTCTCTCTCGCTACGACCCAACCTCACCAGGTCATCCATGGTCAATCCGGGTTAAATCTGCTCGCTGATAGCCGTTTGCATGAAATCGACCCGCGTGAGCCCTGGGATACCATCATGATTACCGGACGCGGCGAGGATGAAGACGAAGGCACCGCGGTGGTCGACTGGCTACGCCTTGCTGCCCCCCATGCGCGACGGGTGGTCTCTATTTGCGGTGGCGCGATGTTGCTGGCCGAAGCCGGATTACTCAGTGGACGAAGAGCAACCACCCACTGGCGACTGCTGGAAACCATGCAAACACGCTTTCCTGACATCACCCTCGAAGCCGGTCCCCTGTATGTGCAGGATGGCCCTGTCTGGACCTCCGGCGGCGTCAGTTCGGGCTTTGACCTGACGCTCGCGCTGGTTGAAGACGACTACGGGTTTAGCCTCGCGCTGGAAGTGGCCCAGAATATGGTGATGTATCTGCGTCGTCCTGGCGGTCAGCTCCAGTTCAGCCGTTACAATTTGCAGCAGGCCAGTAGCGTAGGTCCCATCAGTGACCTGCAAAGCTGGATCCTTTCCCATCTGAACGAAGACTTGTCGGTGGACAAGCTGGCGGAACGTGCGGCGATGAGCCCGCGTAATTTTACCCGTGTGTTCACGCGCGAAACGGGTGCTCCACCGGCGCGTTACGTTGCCGAAGCACGCCTGGCCGCGGCGCGTAACCGGCTGGAACAAACCAACGAAACGCTGGACAAGATTGCCGCTGAGACCGGCTTTGGCAGCAGTATCAATTTACGGCGAATTTTCGAACGCCAGTTACACCTTACCCCTGGCGAGTATCGTCAGCGCTTCCACTGCCGCAAAATGGCGTAAAGTGATCCTTATTTGTCGTTTACGCCAAACTGCTGCCGACCTACAGTGATGACAGACATCGGATAAGAAGGAGTTCATCATGGTTAAGGTCGGCATTAACGGTTTTGGCAGGATTGGTCGTAACGTACTGCGTGCTGCGCTGGGCGATAAAGAAATTCAGATTGTGGCGATTAACGATCTGACGGACAGCAAAACGCTGGCGCATCTGTTAAAACACGATTCACTACTGGGCACCCTTCCCGTTCCCGTCGAAGCAGGCGAAGGCCAGTTAATTGTCGATGGTCAGGCCGTACGGGTGTTTAGCGAACGCGACCCGGCAAATATTCCCTGGCGTGACGTTGGCGTCGATATTGTGATTGAAGCCACCGGCTTCTTTACCGATCGCGAAAAAGCGGCGGTACACATCAGCAGCGGCGGCGCGAAACGCGTGATTATCTCCGCTCCGGGTAAAAACGATGACCTGACCATTGTGCTGGGGGTTAATGACCAGCAATACGATCCCACGCGCCATTTTGTTGTGAGCAACGGCAGTTGTACGACGAATGGTCTGGCCCCGGCCGCGCAGGTGCTACATCAGAATTTTGGTATCGAACATGGCCTGATGAATACCACTCACGCCTACACCAACAGCCAGGCCTTGCACGACCAGCCAGAAAAAGACCTGCGTGGCGCGCGGGCGGCGGCACTCTCCATCGTGCCGTATTCCAGCGGCGCGGCGAAAGCGCTGGGGAAAGTTATCCCGGAACTGGACGGACGCCTCACCGGTTATTCCTTACGTGTGCCAGTGCCGGTGGTGTCGATCGTTGACCTGACCGTGACCTTAAAACGCGATGTGACGGTAGACGAAGTGAACGCGGCTTTCCGCAACGCTGCCGAAGCCGGTCCGCTGAAAGGCATTCTGGGGTACAGTGACGAACCGCTGGTCTCCAGCGATTACCAGGGCGATCCGCGGTCGTCCATTATCGATGGGCTGTCGACACTGGTGATTGGCGGTAATCTGGTGAAAATCCTCGCCTGGTATGACAACGAGTGGGGCTTCTCTAACCGCCTGGTTGACCTTGCGAAAAAGATGGCACAGCGCGGGTTGTAATAACATCCGCATAAACGAAACCACGCTGCGGCGTGGTTTTTTCGTCTTATTACGATCAGAACGTCACGGGCGTGTTGACCCATAGCACTCTGGCGACCACGGTACCGATATTGCGGTAACCATGCGGGATCTGGCTCGGGAAATAGAACGAATCCCCCTGCTCCAGGGTCCAGACATCGTCTCCCAGACGCAGTTCCAGTTCACCTTCCAGCACATACCCCATCTCTTCGCCGTGGTGCTCAATCAGACCGTCACTGGCGACACCCGGCTCGATAATATGGATATTGCCCTGCAGCAAACCGCCCTTGTGATGCCAGGTCAGGTTCTCAAGCTCAATCCCCCCTTTTTTGCTGCGTTGCAAAAACCGTTTACGGTTACGCTGGGCAGGTTTCAGAACGGGCTGATCGGCAGTCCAGTCATCGGCCATCAGGTCGGCAATGCTGGTCTCCAGCGCCTTTGCCAGACGGTGCAGCATCGCCAGTGACGGCGAAGCTGCGTCATTTTCCAGTTTGGATAACAGACTTTCCGAGCATTCCACCTTTTGCGCAAGCTGCTTGAGGGTCATTTCCTGCACCAGGCGTGCGTGGCGCAGCCGCATTCCCAGCGGGGTTCCGGTAGATTTGATGTCAGCGTTTTTTTTCATCTGTCTGCTTCATTAAAGTCTGCCTGTGGCCTGCGTCGCGCAGGCCTGGCAAGAAAAATCATCCCACAACGATGAACTGAATTTCTTTCGGTGAGCAGCCGTTAATCGGCACGATGTCCTGTGGACAGGCGGACATCACGACCACGCAATCCAGCTCGGCACGAATCTCTACATAATCACCTGCTTTACTGACGGTGGGCAACCAGGAAATAGAATAATCAGGATTTACCGGCGTGTTCATCCATAAATTGAGCGGTTGTGGCACTTCGCGGGCGCGCAGACCAATCGCATTGAGCGCCATACGCATATTATCGGCGCAGCTATCGTGGTACTCCGTAATGCCCATGTTGGTGTAACGGTAGAGATCGCAGGCGGCAATCAGCGTGTCATGCACACCCGGTGAGGTATCGGTCAGCAGCGTCGCGATGGCGCGACGTTGGTTAGTCACCAGCACATCACCCGGCTGCGGGATGATTTTGTCGATAAAAGCACGGGTGTGCTCCATAGAGGCAAATTCGCTGAGATCGCTGCTGTTAAAAAACCATGTATCGCACACCTGGCTGCCAGGGGTGTTGATGATCTTAATCACCTGCCCTTTTTTCAGTAAAACGGCGCGTCCGCAGCGGGGTGGAATGGTATAAAGCTCATTGAATACCGGCGCGCCATCGGCTGAAATCGGCGAGGTTGCCGTCGGGTTGATCCCCAGCGCGTCGCCATTGTCTTTCTCGCAGCAGGTTGGGTAATGTGCAGTTGCAGTCATGATTTAACTCCTTCAAATGATTGGGATAGCTCAGTCAGCGCGCAGGCCAGCGTGCGGGCGCCTGCCGTCAGTGAGCGAGGATCGGTATATTCAGCCGGGTTATGGCTAATGCCTTGATGGCTAGGGACAAAAAGCATACTGGTCGGACAGTGTTCAGCCAGATACATGGCGTCGTGAAACGCACCAGACAGCAGCTCCATATGAGCGATATCCAGCGCATTTCCGGCCGCTTGCAGAGTGTGATTGATACCGGCGTCAAAGGTGACCGGCGCTTTGTTCAATAAAGGCTCGACGGTGACGTGTTCACTCGAAAGCGAGCTCATCAGCGCATCGAGCTGTGCCAGTTTTTCCGTCGATGGATGACGAAAATCGAGGGTAAAACGCACGCATGACGGGATGGTGTTGATGGCATTCGGCGTGACCTGCCAGCGGCCAAACGTCAGACGCAACGCGTCATCTGTTGCATCGCCCATTGCCTGCTCAATGTAAACAAGCTGCTCGCGGGCCAGAGTCATCGCATCCTGGCGCAGTGTCATCGGCGTGGTCCCGGCATGGGCCGATACCCCATGGCAGGTAACCTGATACCAGCGCACGCCCTGAATGCCTTTAACAACAGCCAGCGGCAAATTCCGGTTTTCCAGCACCGGGCCTTGCTCGATATGTAACTCCACGAAGCAGGCCATTTCGCGGTCAGGACGCAACGGGATCGACGCAAAGCGCGTCTGATGTTGTGCCAGCGCGTCGCGAAACGACACGCCATCCACGCCCATCACGCCAAGATGATCGGACAATCTCGCCGGGTCGACGAAGGCGCTGGATCCCATAGCTCCCGGCGCGAAGCGGCTGCCCTCTTCGTTGGTCCAGATAACCACTTCAATTGGACGCCCGGTGATAACCTGCGCGTCATTGAGCGCTTTCAGGCACACCAGCCCGGCTATCACACCGTAGCAACCGTCGTAGTTGCCACCGGATGGCTGTGTATCGATATGGCTACCGGTGACGACGGGTGAAACGGCTAATCGTCCCGGACGGCGGAAGAATAAATTGGCGGCGGCATCGCGGTAGACTTCGCAACCGAGCTTGCAGGCGAGATCAATAATCCACGCCCGTGCATCCAGTTCCACCTCGCTCAGCGCCTGACGATCCACGCCGCCATTCGCTAACTTGCCAAATTCAGCCAGTTGCGCCAGTAACTGATTCAGCCACGCCTCGTCAACCTGGCGGGCGACCCGTAAGCTCGTTTCCATCATGGTAATTTCTCCAGCTCTTCGGGTTGTAGCGGCCTGCGAAACAGCGGTGCGAGGAAGCTTTTCAGGCGCTCGCTTTTCGGCTGTGTGAACATCTGGCGCGGTGTACCGCTTTCAATAATGTGACCATCGGCCATGAACACCAGCCGTGACGAGATATGGGCGGCAAACGCCATCTCATGGGTGACCATCACCATGGTCATGCCCTGTCCGGCAAGGCTTCGGATAACGTCCAGCACCTCTTCTACACGTTCCGGGTCGAGCGCCGAGGTGGGCTCATCAAGCAGCAAGAGTTCCGGGTTCAGGGCCAGTGCGCGGGCAATGCCTACCCGCTGTTGCTGACCACCGGACAACCTCACCGGCCAGTCATCGGCTTTTTGCGCCATCCCGACGCGTCCCAGCGCGGCCATTGCCGCCGCTTTTGCCGCCTGGCGTGGCATCTTTTTGCCCAGCACCAGCGGTGCGGCGACATTCTCCAGCACCGTCATATGCGGCCAGAGATTAAACTGCTGGAACACCATCGACAGTGGCCTGCGCACGTCGGCAATCAGGCTGGCGCTGTCGACATGCGCGGGGCCACGCTGTGTCCCGGAATAACCGAGCAACTGCCCTTTAATCAGCACGTCGCCTTTGTCATAGGCTTCGAGAAAATTCATGCAACGCAGCGCGGTCGTTTTCCCGGAACCGGACGGGCCAATCAGGGTGACTATCTCACCGTGATCGACGCGTAAATTGATGTCATTCAGCACTACATGGTTTGCGAATGACTTGCCTACATGGCGCATTTCGAGCACCGGCGCAGAGGTATTGCTCACGTTATTCTCCGGTTCGTAGTACATGACTCAGTGTTCTTACGCTCAGGCTGACCCCCTGGGCCAGCAGCCAGTAGCTGATGATCAGCAGGGTGTAAGGCAGGATATAGCTGTAGGTATTGGCCACAATCTGACTCGTCGTCATGGTCAATTCCGGGACGGTAATAATTGACGCGATGGCGCTCTCTTTAATGGTCAGAATGAACTGATTACCCAACAGGGGTAGCGCAAAACGAACGGCCTGCGGCATCTGGATATGCCAGAAGCAGCGACGCGTAGAGATAGTGTTGGCGAGTGCCGCCTCGCGCTGCCCCGGCGGGATGCTGTTCCACGCGGTGCGAAAAATTTCACTGAAATAGGCGGCGCTATACAGCGTCAGCGACAGCAGCGTGGCCTCCGTCGCGCTCAGCATGATGCCAACAGACGGCAGGCCAAAGTAAATGACGGCAAGCTGCGCCAGAAACGGTGTGCCACGGATAGCCCAGACGTAAACGCGCCACAGGCGAAACATCAGGCCGCGTCTGCCACAGAGCCCATTGATGGCAAACCCCAACAACATGCCGCCGAACGCGGCACACAGGCTTAGCCACAGCGTTACCCCCAGCGCCTGAACGTAGGCAGGCAGGTATTGTGCGAGTTCAGTCATCGTTGTTCCCTCTGCCAGTGGCATTCCGCCTGGCGGCCCAACAGCGCCAGCAGGCTGGTCAGCAGTAAGTAGACCAGGGCGACGGCCAGATAGACCTGCAAAGGCTGGTAGGTGGACGACGCCAGTTGCTGCCCCACACGCATCAGGTCGGTCAGCGCAATCACCGACACCACCGCCGAGGCTTTGATCACATCAATCAGTTCGGAAATCAGCGAAGGCAGCGTTGTCCGGATAACCTGCGGCACCTGAATACGCCATAAAATCTGTCGGGGACTCAGCCCGCAAATGGCGGCGGCTTCCAGTTGGCCGGGGTGAATACTGGCGAAACCACTTTTGAGAATTTGCGATTGCCAGGCGGCTGTGTTCAGCGTTAAGGCCAGCGCGGCGGCCACAAAGCCGGGAATGTTGATACCCAACTGCGACGGCAAATAAAAGCAGAGCAGCAACTGCACCAGCACCGGGGTTCCCCGGAACAGACTGACCCATCCATGGGCCGTCATACGGTAAATGCGTAACGGGCTTGTCGACATCTGCCATACCCCAATACCCACCAGAAAACCGGCGACCATCGCCGTCAGGCACAGCGCCGCTGTCGTGAGCGCCCCTTGCGCCAGCATGGGAAGCCAGTGGATAAAGCGCGTTATAAAATCCGTCATTGTTGACTGCTCACAGTGCCGGTTCAGGCATTTCTGTCGCCGGAACGGTCATCGTGAAGCCGAACCATTTCTGTTGCAGTTCCTTCATGGTGCCATCGCGGTTGGCTTCGATAATCCCGTCGCTGATAAGCTTGACCAGGGATGCGCTGTCGGCATCTTTACGCCCTACCCAACCAAAGAAGGTTTGTGGCCCGATCATCTCCGGGAGCGTGGCAAACACGCCGGGACGGGTTTTGATTAACGGCCCCAGGTTTGAGAGCGACTGGGCAACGCCATCAAGTCGGCGAGACGCCAGGTCAGCATAGGCTTCATCAAACGCCACATACTGTTTGATCTCTTTAATGCCTGGTTTGCCGCTCGCGCGCAGCGCCTGGTCGAAGGATTGCAGCACCTGCAACTGACCGGAACCGGCCTGTGAACCCACGACTTTGCCGCTCAGGTCATCCGGGGTTTTGATGGCGTCGTCTCCCGCCCTTTTGAGCAGAGCAACGGTGGATTCCGCTACCGGTGCGGTAAAGCCGAAGTGTTCAATACGCTGTTTATTGACGGTAACGGCAGTGACCACGAAATCGAATTTCTTCGCATCCAGCCCTGGCAAGATGCCCTGGAAAGGCAGGTCCAGTTGTTTCACCTTCACGCCCGGCAATGATTTCGCAAGAATATGGTTCATCAGATCAACGTCGTAGCCGACGATCTTTCCGTTATCGACATACTCAAAGGGGGCGTATCGCGCTTCCGTGGCAACGGAGATCTCTTTGGCCTCTTTAATTCTTTCAAGCAGATCGGCGCTAAACGCCTGGGCGCAAAAAAGGCTGGCGGATACCAGTGTCAGACAGGCAGGTAAAGTCAAACGGGTCAGTGTCATGGCGTGCTCTCTGAAAGTAATTTGAACATCAGTAAAGTTACTTGAACGATATTAGAGGAGCATGAAACATGCCAACTGAGTCAGTGGCAACGATAAATTTCATAGAGTTTTGAAAAATAAGCGATATCTTACAGAGGTGTTACGCAGATGCGATCCCTGGCGGCTATCAGGGATCGGCGTGTGCACATTTGGTGTGCACGGGCATGGTGCTTTTGCTGCTTAAAAAGAGTGCAATGCGCGTTATCGATAACGTGAAATCAGCCCGGCTGACGGTGTGATTTTTCCCGTAACGCCAGCGCTTCATGGCGCTGTATGAAATCATTTTTGAGCTGGCTGTAGCGCTCAGACAGGTTTCCACTGTGTTCTGCCGCCTCGCGTTTTACCCTTTCGTATTCCTGAGCGATATCGCTATGCTGGCGCAAATAATCACGAAATGCCAGATGTCGTACCGTGTGCTGGCTGCCCGGCTCAAAGGCGTGAAGATGATGGGTTCGTTGATTCTCGCCTTTTACAAAATAGCGCCTGCCCGCAATACCATACTCACCTCGCGGCGTGTAACCCGCCTGGCGCAGGGTGTCGTTATGTTTATCCAGCAGATGTAACGAGGTCACTTCCAGCAGGATGTCGATGATGGGTTTTGCCGCAAGGCCGGGAACAGCCGTACTGCCAATATGGTGGATAGCGACAGGTATGTCTGATAACACGCGTTGTAATAATAACGCTTCTTTCTGATAGCGCTCGGGCCAGGAGGCATCACTTTGCTCGATAGAAATATGGCGTCCGGCCATCTTGTTCCCCTTAAGAGATTCGACGTTTACTGCCTGATGGTGAAGACCGGGTTGCTGGTCTTTCAGGCTGAATATTCATTGCTCTCCGCGCTGGCGGTAGAGACAATCCAGTCGCGGAATTTGCGACTCATTTTTTGGAGCAGCGCCGATTCGTCATAGACCAGATAATAGGCCAGTAGCGAATCAATGGCGACGCGCAACGGATTGATCAACAGCCCTTTTTTCAATTCATCACGAATAAGGGTGCTTCGAATAAGCGCAATGCCTTTCCCGGCAATCGCCGCTTCCAGTACGCCATTGGAATCAACAAATACCGGCCCTTTTTCCTCAATGGCATGCGCGATACCGGCCGCCTTAAACCAGACGGCCCAGTCCATGCGATGCTCATCATGCAGCAATGTGAATTGGGTCAGGTCCAGCAGCGAGGTAAGTGTTTGCCCATCGGGAATAAGCCCTGGACTGCATACCGGAAGAAGACGATCGTTAATCAGGCACTCCGCCTCCAGGCCCGGATAGTGCCCGGAACCGTGTCTGATAGCAAAATCAATCCCTTCGGTTAACAAATCCACCTGACGATTCGTGGTACTGATTTGCACCTCAACGCCTGGATTCTGCTTCTCAAACGCTGGCAGGCGCGGCAGCAGCCACTGAATAGCAAAGCCGCTGGTACAACTGACGGTAATGCTATTTTGCTTCTCTTCGTCCAGCAGACGCTGCGTCGCTTCGGATATCTGGTCAAAGGCCGGACGGATAGCGCGTAAATAAATGCGCCCTTCTGTTGTCAATTCCAGCGCCCGCGCGCCTCGAATGAACAAGCGTGAATGCAGCATCTCTTCGAGTTTGGACACTTGTTGGCTCACGGCACTGGGGGTAACGCATAACTCTTCGGCGGCCCGCTTAACACTCATGTGTCTTGCCGCAGATTCAAAGCACATAAGCGCATGTAAAGGTGGCAATTTCATCGTCGCCTCAATTCCATGATTTAGGAAAACTTAATTATAGAAGAAATCCTTGCTTGTCATGCCTCTGGCTAACGTTTTAGTTTTTCTGCCACCTTCTGATGAAACAAACAGGTATCACATGCGCCCTTCTGATTACGCAAGACTCTTCCTGCTGGCTGCCATTTGGGGGGCCAGTTTCCTGTTTATGCGCATTGCCGCACCCGAATTCGGCGCCGTCACGACCGCTTTTCTTCGCGTATTGTTGGGCGTTATCGGTCTTGCCGCCATCCTGGTCATGATGAAATCCCCCTTTCGTTTTGAGCAAAAATTTGGCGTGGCACTGCTGCTCGGGGTGATGAATTCTGGCCTGCCTTTTCTGATGTATTGCCTGGCGGCAACGCGCTTACCGGCGGGCTATTCTGCGATCCTCAATGCCACCACCCCCTTGATGGGGGCGTTGATCGGCTGCTTCTTTTTTGGCGAGACGCTGACACTACGTAAATGGGGAGGCGTGGTTTCAGGCATTGTCGGCATTATGATCATCACGACGACAGGTAAAACAGACGTGACCGCCAGCGTTGTCACAGGCGTTATCGCCTGCCTTGTCGCCACAGCCTGTTACGGACTGGCCGGTTTTCTGACGCGCCGCTGGATAAGCCAGCGCGGCGGGCTGGATCCGAAAATGGTCGCCTTCGGCAGCCAGCTCGGCGCCACGCTGTTTCTCTTGCCCTTCTTTGCCTGGTCAGTCGGTCGCGGCCCTGCCATTGGCTGGCTACAGGGCAATGTCTGGGCAAGCGTTATCGCGCTTGGACTCATTTGCACCGCGGTGGCCTACATTCTCTATTTCCGGCTGATTGCCGATATTGGCCCGCTGCGCTCATTAACTGTCACTTTTTTAATCCCCCCTTTTGCCGTGTTGTGGGGCTACCTCGTACTGGGGGAAACCCTGAGTGAGGGTTTTGGCATCGGGGCACTGATCGTCTGTCTTGCGGTCTGGATGATTGTCAGCCCTGGCAAAAGCGCCACGCAGTAACGTTTCAGGCTTTATCGACAGGCGCTAAGCAGGTACGGAAAAACGCATGTGCTTTTTCCTTCAATGCCGCCGATTGGGTAATATTTTTCCATACGCTGTTATGCCCGGCATTCGGGACAATAAAGAGCGTTTTCCATAGCGCCTCCATTGCGGCATTATGCAATTTCGCAGGGATTTCTTGTGGTATGACTTCATCGCGCTCTGCGGCGACAATCAGTATCTTCCCTCTGAAACCGGCAAGCAGCGGCCAGGCATCCGAGTCCTGCCAGCTCTTCTCCTGGCGGATTATCTGTGAAAAGGCCGGGCCGAAGTTTACCGTTGCGGCCACGGGGGTATAGACACCGGGCACGAGAAGAATAAGCGAGCGAAAATCCACCCGCGCACTGAGCTGTATGGCATTGTACGCACCCATACTGGAGCCAAGACAGCCGGTGAGCGGCACATTGAGGTGCGCGATGACCGCCAGCGCCTGCCGGGTGCGGCTTTCCAGCGAGGACTCACTCATCGAACCTGTCGATGCGCCATGTCCGAGGCAGTCAAAGGCGGTGGTCCCGTAGCCCATTTCATCGAGTAGCTGGCGGTAATGGGCGAAGACCTCCCGGTCTTTCGAACCGCCGTGGATCATTAATATGTGACCATTGCTGCCATAAGAGGAGTCGCCACGCAGGGTGTGTCCGGCAAAGGGAACGTCAAAATACTCTCTGTTTATCATCTGTTTGTGCCTGGATAGGTGAGCACGTCAGGCCGAGGCCGCAGCGAATAAGCCCGGCGTGGTGCCAAAGTGTGCGCGGAAGTGTTTTATCAGATGGCTTTGATCGAAGAAACCGACATCGCTGGCGACCTGCGATGCGCTTATACCACGGGAAAGCAGCCCTTTTGCTCTGACCAGGCGAATCTGCGTCAGATACTGGTGCACTGACAAACCGGTCATGGCCTGGAAGGTACGCATAAAATAGAACTCGCTTAAGCCCGCGACGGTCGCAATCTCTTTCACGGTCAGCGTTTGCGCGTAACTGCTATGCAGAAATTCAATGGCTTTGCGGATGTCGGCGCGCATCACATCCTGACGTGCACCTTTGACTGTCCGTTCACCATAATTGCCGATGAGAATATTGAGTATATGGTACATCACGCACGCTTTTTCCAGCGGGTCATCACTGGCATTGAGCACCTGGGCGGCATGCAGCATTCGTCGGGCAATCCGCGGGTCGTGTCGCATGCCCTCGGTACCAAAATTGACGTCTCCTCGCCCTTTCAGCACGGTTTCTGCGACGTCATTGATCAGGCTTTGCGACGGATAAAACGCGCAATAATCCCAGCCTTCATCGCGCTGCACCGCCTCGCCGGTGTGCACTTCGCCCGGCATAATCACCATTACCGTTCCCGCCGCCGCGATCCCTTTTTGTCGGCATATTCGGGTGCGCTGGGCGCCACGGGCAAATGCCGCAATCACAAACTCGTCATGGAAATGAGGCGGATAACTGTGCTCATAACATGAGGCCCGCAGGATCTCCATTCCTCCGTGCAGTTCATTATCACGCCACAACTTGATGTCATCCCGTCTGTTTTGCGTCACGTCTTCGTTCTCCAGCCCGCTCTACCGCCATTTTTTATAAATGCGCAGGATTTTACTATCGCGATTTTTCAGGATCCTTAAGATTGCACATTCGGACAAGAAAGAAAGGGAAAAGTGATGTTGATGAAGAGTGACGCCATGCGCAAGGATGACCCTACAGCCCTGTTTCGTGGCGGTGTTGCCGCTTGCCTGCCAACCATCCCCGGCTACTGGAGTATCGGTTTCGCCGCCGGTGCTATCGGCACGTTGTCCGGGTTTACCGTCTGGCAAACGGCGTTTCTGGCGACCGCGCTCTATACCGGTTCGGCCCAGTTTTTGTTTTACTCACTCTGGGCTGCGGGGGCAGAAATGGCTTCGGTGGTGCTGAGCGTGTTCCTGGTGAATCTACGCTACCTGCTGATGAGCTCGGCAATGAGCGTGTTCTTTCGCGAGCAGACAACGCTGCAGAAAATCGTGAGTGGCTTACTGTTGACCGATGAAACCTTCGGCGTGGCGGTTCAGCGCGGCGGCCATCAGGGAACGGTGCCCTTTGCCTGGATGTTTGGACTTAACCTGGCCGCGTGGCTGAACTGGATCCTCGCCTGTGTGGTGGGTGGATGCCTGGCCTCGGCGCTGCCACCTGCATTAATGGAAGGATTAAGTTTCAGTCTGGTATCGATGTTTATCGGTCTGGTGCTGATGATTTGGTTCGCCAGTCGGCAGAAAAAACTCGAAACGTTCAGCGTGGCAATAGCGGTACTCGTTACGCTCTTTGCCGCCGGTCATATGGAGTTAAGTGTCATTGTGATTGTCGCCGCTTCTCTGTCGGCAACACTGGCTACGGTATTGTTACGCGTGACGCAGAAAGGAGCGAAATAAGATGGAGCGAAATATTTTACTGACGATTGCGATCGCGGCCCTGGTGACGGCGCTGATGCGCACGGTGCCGATTTTACTGCTTTCCCGCTTTCGTCTGGCTCCGGTTGTTCAGCAGTGGCTGGGGTTTATTCCCGCCGCCATTATGGCTGCCATTATTGCGGCGGAACTTATCGAAAAACCGGCCCTGACCAGCAACGGAATAAGCATATCGTTACTGGCGGCTGCGATCGCCGCCATTACCGGGATTATCACGCGTGGGCTTTTTGCCACCGTTATTGCCGGGATGGTAGCCTACTCTGGCCTGCGCTATTTTTTCGGCCTGTAGTCACAGACTGATGCTGTAACGGACGACATCGCCCAGTTCCGCAACCTGATCATACAGTTTTCGGGCTGGGTTGTTTGTCCGGGTCACCCAGTAGAGTTTTGTCCAGCCGCTTTTTTCACCCTCCTGACGAATTGCCTCAATCAGCGCTCGTCCCGCACCGCGACCGCGCAGTTGTGCATCCACATAAAGGTCTTCCAGATAACAGATGGGCTTCGTGACCCAGGTACCTTCATGCATGACGCACAGGGCAAAACCCACCAGTTGTCCATCCATAACGGCGACACGGCATAACAGTGTGGATTCGGGGGAATGAATGCGCGCCCAGGTGGCGCGCGTAACGGCATCACTTAGCGTGCTGCCTGCAAAATCAAGATAGCCCTGCCACAGCACTGACCACATAGCATAATCGTCGGGTCTGGCCTCGCGTACTTCCACGTCCATTTTTTATCCTTTTGAAATATCATGCGAGGAGCGATAGTACGCCTGTTTTTCCCTGCAAGACAGTTCAGTTTTCCGGTAGCAGGCGTTGGCATACGTCACGTACAAACGTCCGTAACCAACGGTGTGCCGGGTCGCCTTCTGTTCGGGGGTGCCACAGTAGCGATACGGTGATCCCGCGTGTTTTCACCGGCAGTTCGAATACCGAAAGATCGGCGACCGCTGACCGATGAATGAGAAACGAAGCCGGAACCAGCGCCACCAAATCCGTCGCCCGGGCCACAGCCAGCGCAGCGGGAAAACCGGGAACGAGGGCTGCCACTTTGCGCGTAAGGCCAACCTCTGCCAGTGCGTCATCCACCGGGCCGGAAAGTGTTCCCCGGCGCGAGGCCACGACATGCTTCCATTCACTGTAATGTGACATTGTCACTTCTTTAAGCTGGGCCAGCGGATGCCCTTTTCGCACCACGCCGACGAACCTGTCGCGAAACAGCGCCTGGACGCGGATCTCCGGCCCCATCTCACCGAGCACGCCAATCTCAAGATCCACCAGCCCTTCACGTAAAGGATGCGGCGTTTTCTCCGGCTTTGCGGCAAAACGCAGAGTGATACCCGGTGCAATGGCCGCGGCTTCGGCAACCAGTGCCGGGCCGAACACTTCCACAAAGCCGTCGTTGGCACGCAGGGTAAAAAGCTGTTCATGGGTGCTGATGTTCAGCTCGGTCTGTGCCGGGCGCAGTAACGCGTGGGTTTCGAAAACCGCGTTTTGCGTACGCGCGCGGATCCCTTCGGCATAGGGCGTTAACACCATGTTGCGCCCCGCCCGCACCAGTAAGGGATCGCCGGTGGTCTCCCGCAGGCGGCCGAGCGTGCGGCTCATCGCCGAGGCACTTAGCCCCAGATGGCGTGCCGCACCCGCAACACTTTTTTCAGCAAGCAGAACGTCCAGTGCAAACAGAAGGTTCAGATCGGGTTCGGTCATCATATGTCCTGTATTGAGATAAGGCGTTTGGTGCAGGTTATAAGTGCAAATGCTGCGTCTTCCGCCCTGTATATCCAGTCATTATAGTGACCTCTCGCATCTATTTCGCAGAGGTTTTTTATGCATTTGTTCTCTGACCAGCCGGGTGATGAAGGACTGCCGGGACACGAACGCCGTCTGGCGATGGTGGCGGTAATGACCAGTACCACGATGGCTGTTTTTGACGGCTCGATGGTCAATATCGCCCTGCCACAAATTGCCCGTGTGCTTGAGGTTTCCTCCGGCGATGCGGTGTGGGTTGCCAATGGCTATCTGTTATCCGCCGCCATGACGCTGGCCATTTTCGCCGCACTGGCTCCCCGGACGGGCTTTCGTGCCCTCTTTGCCGCCGGGATAAGCCTTTTTACGCTGGCGTCTCTGGGCTGTGCGCTGTCGACCTCACTGGAGATGCTGGTGGCGATGCGACTGTTGCAGGGCATTGGCGGTGCCGCGACATTAAGTATTGCGCCTGCCATTTTGCGCTCCATTTTCCCTGGCCGTTTACTGGGGCGGATCCTGGGGATCCACGCCCTGCTCATCGCCGCCAATACGGCCATCGCCCCGGTGATCGGCGGTGCCTTACTCTCCTCCCTCGGCTGGCAATGGTTGTTCGCGATAAATCTCCCTTTTGGTGTCATCGCCCTGTTACTGACGCTGCGCGTGGTGCCTGTCCATCGCGTTATCATTCGCGGGCGCTTTGATGTTGCCGGCGCCCTCTTTTCAGCCATCATGCTGGGTGCCGTGATCATGGCCTCAAACGCCTTCTCGCGGCCCGGTGAAGCCGGGGGCTCGCTATTAACCCCGGCGATCTACGGGCTTGTTGCCGTTGTCTCGGGTATCGCTTTTGTTTACCGTCAGCGCCGGGCGGCACAACCTTTACTGCCACTTACGCTTTTTGCCTCTGCCCGCTTCTCTCTGGCCGCCTTAACTTCGCTCGCGTCGTTCGTCAGCCAGGGGATGACCTTCGTTGCGCTGCCGTTTCTGTTTCAGAGCGTTTATGGCTACAGCGCGTTTACCTCAGCACTGCTTTTTACCGCCTGGCCCGTCGGGATTGTGCTGGTTGCTCCCCACGCCGGACGGCTGGCCGATCGCTATGCCCCGGCCGTTATCTCCACTGTTGGATTATGCCTCTTTGGCGTCGGGCTCCTGTTGTTAGCGCTGTTGCCGGAAAACGCGCCGGTGTGGGATATCAGCCTGCGTGGTCTGGTGTGTGGGATAGGGTTTGGTTGTTTTCAAAGCCCCAATAACCGGGAGATGCTTGCCAGCGCCTCCCGGGAACACAGCAGCTATGCGTCGGGTATTCTCGCTATCATGCGCACGTTTGGTCAGTGTCTGGGGGCGGCTTTTATTGGCGTGATTTTGTCAGTTTACGCGCCGTCAGGCACGCTGCCCCAGGAGGCGTTCGCGGTACGTCTGGGGTTGTGGCTGGCGGCGGGCGCGACGCTGCTGGCGATCGTGGTGAGCGTCAGTCGTTTAAAAACCCGGCCCGTAATGTAAGTCAGATCTGAAATGCCGTTCGCAGAAGAGGCTGAACGGCATTTTTACCCTACTCACCCATAATAACAAACCGCGAGCTGGCAAAAGCCTCATAGACATGCTGATTAGGGAATGGCGGGAAAGTGGCTTTTTTTGCCGCACTGATCAGCGCCTCACAGTAGGCTTTATTCCCATCACGCGACTCGACATTGTGAAGCTTGCCATCGTAAGCAAAATCCATGTGCAGTCGGCATTTTTTATTCTTCCAGGCGTGGCGGTCGGCTAACTGGGATTCAATAGCATCTTTTATGGCAAGTGCCTGTCTTCCGTATTCATCCGGGTCGGTATAACGTCCGGAATCGCAGTCGCTCAGCGCGATCGTTTTATGGCAGTTATCCGGATGAAACGGTGTACACCCGGCAACCGCACCCGCCAGGACGACGAGCATCAAAATGTTTTTCATTTCCTTCCCGCTAAAATCATTAATTAAATTTAATTATCAGTAAGTTATTTTATTTGACTGGCGAAAACATAGCATGATTTATGGCAGCCCTGCACGGGGCTTCCGTCTATTTAAAACTCTCAAGCGCACGTTTTTGCTTCCCTTTGCTATCGAAATTCTTCCGGTTAAGCCAGGCTTCGAGCGCTGCACGCAGCGGAGGCCATTCACTGTCGATAATGGATAGCCAGTCGGTATCGCGATTGCGCTGCTTGCGGGTCATCACCTGGCGAAAACGGCCTTCAAACGTGAACCCGATGCGCTCAGCGGCGCGTCGTGAAGCGATATTCGTTGAGTCGCAGCGCCATGCCACCCGGCGATAACCCAGCGCGAAGGCCTGGCTCAGCAATAAATAGAGCGCTTCTGTACCCATCACGTTGCATTGCATCAGCGGGGACCAGGTCACATGGCCGATTTCAATGGCCCCGTTAACGGTATCAATCGCACTCCAGCACACCACGCCGCAGGCACGATTATCGGTGCAGTTGATGACGGCATATGGCACCAGGCTGTCATCCGCAATTTTGTGAGCGATCCAGGCAGCCGTCTCTTCGCGCGTCTGTGGTTTATTTGCGCCCAGCCATGTCCAGTCCCGATCATCTTCTGCCAGCGAAAAAGCCTGGAAAAGCGCATCGCAATGGTTTGAGTCGAGGGGCGCTAACTGGCAGTACTGGCCGGTAAGCGCGACGCGTGCAGGTTTGGCAACGGGTTGCCAGTCTGGCAGCGCAAAACCGACCTGCTGACCGTACTGGTTAATTTGCGTGGTGTTCGTCATCAGTGACATCCTTGATTAAGCGACAGATTTTTACCCTATCTTTCATTTTTTTATCGCGGCGTGCATTAACGATTACGGCATACTGTTAATAATGGCGCAATATTGCTCGATGATTATGTCGCCCTTCTGATGCCGGGTCTGGAGAACATCACGTGAGATATTATCCCCTTTTGCGACTTGCGCTTGTGTTAAGCATACTGGTGCCAGTGGTTAGCCTTGCCGCTTTACCCGTCGGGCCGCAGGTCGGCGACCAGGATTTATCCCCGTTTTACCGCTGGAATAGTGCGCTCCCCGATAAACCCGGCGTTATGCTGCGTGAAGAGCCCATGAAACACCAGCCGGAGATCGCTGCGGCACAATCGCGGCGCATCCTCTATACCTCCCGCGACGTGCGCTGGGATGCCGGTATTGTCCCCGTGAGCGGGACGCTCTATTTTCCGCAAGGCAGAGCGCCATCAGGCGGCTGGCCGCTGGTTGCCTGGGCACACGGCACATTGGGTGTCGCTGACACCTGCGCCCCCTCCTGGACAGGACATGCACCGCGCGACGCGAGCTACATCAATAAATGGTTACAACAGGGGTTTGCCGTCGTCGCAACGGATTATCAGGGGCTTGGCGGGCCGGGGCCGCACCCTTATCTGATTTGGCAAGCCGAAGGACGCTCTGTGCTTGATAGCGTCCGCGCGGCGTTGCAGGCCCACCCGCAGCAGCTCGCTAATCGCCTTGTGATAACCGGGCAATCACAAGGCTCGGGGGCCTCACTGGGTGCAAGCTATATTGCCCCGGGCTACGCGCCGGAACTCAAACTACTGGCGACCATTGCCACCGGTCTGGTGGCGACATTCCCTGACGGCCCCGTTGCGGCGGGTGACGGGCGAATTCATGGCACACCACCCCGCCAGGAAATGTTACGCCTGATCGGAGGTTCGCTGGCGGATGATGCGCCAGCGTCTGAATCGCTGGTGACAAACAACGGGGCAAAGCTGCTGGCACGGGCCAGGGTTTCCTGCATGCCTGAACTCGGGCATGTTCAACGCCGCCTGCACCTGAATGCCAACAATGCGTTTATTGGCGGCAGCGAGCGTATCACCTCTGTGTTAAAACCCGTCACGGATATGCCATCAGCACGCTTTACCGCGCCGCTGTTTCTGGCGACCGGTCTGGCGGATCGCACGCTGTCGCCCTATCACCAGTATGCCGCCGTGGCGGCACTGTGCGCGGCAGGTAACCCGCTTGAATGGAAAACTTATCAGGGCATCACCCATAACGGCATTGTGAATACCGCGTTTGCAGATGAACTCACCTTTGTTCAGGCGGTGCTGGCGGGTAAACCGCGACCGGACAGTTGTGGGACGTTGGTTGTACCGGGCAAGGCCCAGCCCGCACTAAAGGATATCTTGTATAACAATTGATTTTTTAAGCGCCGCCGTTTCTGAGAGAATGGCGGCGCTCTACAATACGGCCCCAACTGGTAACACCCTAAAAAGGATGCCTTATGTTTTTACGCGTAACGACGGAAGTCACTGAGCAAGAACAAAACGAGTTACTGGACGGTTTACGGGAGTTTAATCGTCCCTTTCTCCGCAATCGTGAATGGGGACCTGTTGGCGTCTTTTGTCGTGATGTAAACGGTAAAATGACCGGCGGATTGATTGGCACGTGTAAAAGCGAATGGCTGTGTATCAGCTATTTATGGGTTAGCGAAACCCTGCGCGGTAGCGGGCTGGGTACAGAACTGATAAAGGCCGCAGAGAAAGAAGCGGTAAAACAGGGTTGCCAGCAATCACTGGTGGATACGTTCAGCTTCCAGGCATTAGCGTTTTACCAAAAGCAGGGTTATGTACTGCAGATGACGCTGGATGACTTTCCGGAAAAAGGCATCCAGCGCCATTACCTCACCAAGACGCTGGCCAGCCTGTAATCTTTAGAGGGCCTCCGGGTTGGCAAGCGCCCGGTCCCTGCCCTGAATTTTTGCCATATACAGCGCCTTATCAGCCCCCTCTTTCAGGCGATTCGCGTCATCTTCATTACCGCTGCCGATCAGGGAAAAACAGCCCGCACTGATGGTGACGACTTTGTTTGTCGCCCCCGATTCGACGTGCGGAATTCTTGCGCTGCGCACCGCCGTCACCGCCTGACGAGCAACAAACAGCGCGGCTTCTGGCCCGGTATCCGGCAAAATGATCGCAAACTCTTCGCCTCCGTATCGGGCAATCAAATCGGAATTACGCAGTTTGAGCTTCTGGATGACTTCGCCCACCGCGCGCAGGCAGTTATCGCCCGCCACATGGCCATAGAAGTCGTTATAGCGTTTAAAAAAGTCGATATCGAGCATCACCAGTGAAACCGGCTTTTTACTCAATGAAGAGGCTTTCAGGCTTTGGCTCAAAAACAGATCGAACTGACGGCGGTTGGCAAGCCCGGTTAAACCGTCGGCCAGCGCCATCAGTTGCAACGTGTGGTTGATGCTGGTCAGCTCATCACGCAGTTCCGCCAGTTCGGTCTGATTACGCACATTCATTCGCACCTGGCGAAAAACGATAATTCCCATGAGTAAGGTGCCGAGCAGCAACATGGCATTAAGCACCAGGTCCGGCAAACTGTCCTTCAGCCAGCGTGACCAGAGTGCCGGTTTGTCATAACCGGCGGCCACGACCAGCGGATAACGTTCAAGGCGCGCAAAGCCATAGATGCGCTCGACGTGATCCAGCGCTGAAACCCAGGTTGCATTACCGCGATCTTTTTTCGCCAGTTCACGGGTAAAGAGCGGGCTCGCTGAAAGGTTGCGGTTAATGACATCATCCGGGAAAGGACGGACATACAGCGCCGTACCGTCAGTGATCATTAAGGCCAGCAGATCCCGGTTTTCCAGTTCGAAATAGCTATAAAAGTGACGGAAGTAATCTACCCGGATGGTGGCGAGCACTACGCCAGCAAAACCGCCTGCGGAATCGCTGATGCGCATGGATACGGGAATCACCAGATCGCCTGTTGAACGGCTCGAAATTACCCGTCCGATATGAATGTTGTTATGCCCGTTACGCTGATGATAGTTAAAATATTCGCGGTCGCTGCTGTTGGTGACCATCGGGAGCCGGCCAAGCGCCGTGGCTTTCATATTTCCCTGCGCATCATAGATGAACAATCCGTGCAGTTGCGGCAAGCGCTCTTTCAGCTCAGCTAACAGCACATCGAAGCGACCGGCATCCAATGTCGAAATACTGTCTGCCGGTATGGTCCGGCGAATATCACGCAGCGCCAGCTCTGTTTGTAAAACGGTATCTTC
This sequence comes from Phytobacter sp. SCO41, assembly GCF_003073275.1. Classification (NCBI taxonomy): domain Bacteria; kingdom Pseudomonadati; phylum Pseudomonadota; class Gammaproteobacteria; order Enterobacterales; family Enterobacteriaceae; genus Phytobacter; species Phytobacter sp. SCO41. The sequence continues at coordinate 2,771,154 of NZ_CP027225.1, forward strand.
TGCCTGACGCGCCTGGGAAACGGACAAGTTGATAGCATTACGTTCCATATCCTCGACGGCACGATTCCAGGAGCGGGTCAGCGTCCAGCTACTGGTCATCACCCCCGCCAGTAATAATGCGGTCATGAAAAAAGTGATGCTACGTCCAAGGGAGGAATCCAGAGCCAGTGCGCCTGAAATATGTTTATTGATGTTCATTTTTTCCCCGTGCTTCACATCCCGTTCTTTAAGTTAAGCATGAAAATACGATGATTTATAAGCAAAATCATGTTGCGCTAAGGATGAACTGAGATGTCTCGCGCTATCATCAGCGAGTGAAGTGTCTTCTTATAATGAAATAAAACCTGTTAGATGACGTTATTAAAAGGATATATCCGGCGCTGCTTCGCGTTGGCTATTCAGCCATTAAGATGACACTGGCGACATAAAAACGAGAATGACCTGATCGTATTCTCCCGTCTCTTTATGTCGCCCCTGCTTAACGTTTTATGCGCTGCGGCCAGTTAATAGATGAGACACCGTTGAGTATCGGGCGGGCAAACAGGAAACCCTGAAAACGCTCAATCCCGGCGGCTTCCAGCCAGCACCACTCTTCCACTTTCTCGACGCCTTCGGCCACTACGGTAATTTGCATCTCAGCACAGCAATCGATAATCGCTTTGACGATAGCCTGCTTCGGGCCGTGCATATGGATATCGGTGACGATGCTGCGGTCAATCTTGAGTTTGTCCGGCTGAAACTTGGCAAGCAGAGACAACCCCGCAAACCCGGAACCAAAATCGTCGATCGCCAGACCAATTCCCGCCGCACGTAACTGACGAATAGCTGAGGTAAATTCGTCATAGCTGGAAATCATCTCATCTTCTGTCACTTCAACAATGACCTGCTCAGGATCGAGTTGATTGCGTTTAATGTGATCCAACAAAATGTTCACGGCGCCGGGTATCTTTACCAGTGACATCGGCAACAAGTTGATGGCCACCTTGTGATTTCCAATCCCCAGACGCCGCGCCATCGCCAGTGCCCAGCCTTTTGACGCCAGGTCTGCCTCGTGCAATTTATGTTCGGGAATGGTTGAAAAATAGTCCTGCGGGCTTCCACCATCCGGCCCACGGATTAACGCTTCGAGTGAGGATATATTGCCGCGCGCGGGGTCAACAATGGGCTGAAACGCAAACTGACAGGGTTGATTATGTAGTATGGGAACGTTCGCCAGCTCAAACGGCGGAAGTGTGGTATTCAATCGCCAGCGTTCAGCGGGGTAATTTAAAACGTGTTTTGACGGAAGCGGTGACGCGACAAAATTGCGAATAAATTTATAGACGCGATCATTGCGCGCAAGGTGGTATTTTAATCTGCCAAATTTAATCACCATGCGCAGTACTGCGCTCGGTCTGGTATTTCTCAGGTCAAACAGTACCAGCCCCTGGTCAAGGAAGCGGCGATGTGGCGCAAAATCACGCATCAGCTCTACGACGTGTGCATGACGAACATCTTTGTTGATACGTTCAAAAACCGCGTTGACTGCAGAGATGGGGCCTTCCAGTACCTGTAAAAACTGTCTGCCATCAAACAGCAACACACCCGTCACCTGCAGTGCCGTATTCCGTAGGCTTGCCTGCTGTACAAGCCCAGCCAGTTGCGAAGGATCCAACGCATAATTAAGCCGGCTACGATAGATCAAAGTCGCTAACACTGAGTACTTCCCTCAAAAAAATATCCACACAAAAACTGCATGAATAGACGCAATGGTAATAGTGTAACAAGGAAGCTCAAATTCCGTTCACTGATTAAAGCCTTTTCTGTGCCTGTTATCGTGGACTAGCCCACCCACCTTGAGAAACTGCCTAACCTACAGATAAACATTTTAACCGCTCACCAGCAGACTTTTAGCTACACTTTAGTATGTACTATATATCCACCAGAAGATTTTGATCTGATAATGACAAAAATATTACAGTTTTGCGAATATATTAGTCTGCTATGTTAATGTTTCTATTTTTGATCGCTTATTTTCTATGCTTTCCTGTATTTCCCGCCTTTAATTTGCATTAAGTCTTGTTTTTCATCCTGGTGAAAAACATCATGACATTTTTCTTTTGCAAAATCATAACAATATTTAAATAAATTACCGTAAGCATGGCTTAAAAAATATTTATCGCAGCTACTTTCAGTTGTATGGCTGTTCGTGGAAAATGTGCAGGTAATAACAAAAAACTCTCTGTCGGGTTAATAAAAAAAACACCTTCACCGACAGAAAAAATCCTGTTTATTGTACGCAGTTCATTGTGGGGTTATTTATGAAGCGTAACACTCCTGTTACACAGAGAGAGTATTTGCTTAACGAAGGTACGACACTGCTTTCGACAACGAATACGCATAGCCATATAACTTATGCAAACACAGCATTTATAGACGCCAGCGGATTTACTGAGGACCAACTTGTCGGTGAACCTCACAATCTTATTCGTCACCCGGATATGCCCCCCGCCGCGTTTGGCGATCTGTGGTTTACCATTCAGCAAGGCGATAGCTGGACCGGCATGGTGAAAAACCGCCGTCAGAATGGCGACCATTATTGGGTTCGTGCAAACGTCACTCCTGTTTATCAACAAGGGCAACTTACTGGTTATATTTCAGTGCGTAATATTCCAGCGCGCGAGGAAATTACCGCCAGTGAAAAACTTTACCAGTTAGTCAATGATAATAAATTAGGCGGACATCGTTTTTATAAAGGCCTGGTAGTACGACGTGGCCTGCTCTCTTTTTTATCCATTTTCCAGCGCATGAGTGTAACGCGGCGGGCTAACTTTGGCCTTTTTATCGCTGCCGCATTATTCGTGGCGATGCAATTTGCCCCCTTTAATCTGGTGGAAAAAGTCGGTACGACAATCGGAATAATGGCCCTGTTGTCGGTTTATTTACAGGCGCAAATTTGTCGTCCGTTGAAAGTTATCCTCTCCCAGATGCAAAAAGTGGTCTCCGGGCGTAAAGCCGATTATCGCCATTTTAATCGCGTGGATGAAATTGGTTTACTGATGCGCCTGGTCAATCAGTCAGGCCTTAACCTCAATTCACTGGTCGGTGATGTCTCCGCGCAGATCAATGGCATTCGTGACATTAGCCTGCGCATTAGCGAAGAAGGCGAGTCCCTGCAAAAACGCACAGAAGAAACCTCTGCGGACCTGCACCAGACTGCCGCCGCCGTTGAGGAGATTGCCAGCGCGGTAAGGCAGACCGCTGAAACCGCCGCTGAGGCGATGACCCGCGCAGATGAAACCAGCGTCAGTGCGACAAACAGCGGCGCCATCATGAAGAAAACAATCTCGATGATGCAGGCCGTTTCCCAGGATAACAGCAAAATCGTCGATATCATCGGCGTGATTGACAGCATCGCCTTCCAGACGAATATTCTGGCGCTGAACGCCGCGGTAGAAGCGGCGCGAGCAGGCGAATCAGGGCGTGGTTTTGCGGTTGTTGCGGCGGAAGTTCGCAACCTGGCACAGCACTCAGCCTCGGCAGCGCGGGAGATTCAGGCACTTATCGAACAGAACGTGGCGAATGTCAAAAACGGCGTTGAGATGGTGGAAAACACCGAAACCCACCTGACGGCGATGATTGATAACGTCATGACGATGTCGACGATGATCAAAGAGATTGGCACCGCAACGCATGAACAGACGCAGGCCCTGGAGCTTATCAATAAATCCGTTTCCCGCGTCGGGGTGATGACGCACAACAACACCAGTATGGTGGAAAACGTGACCAGTGCGGCAGAAAATCTCTCTGAGCGCGCAGCGCGTCTGCATCGCGCCGTGCATGTGTTCGGGAGTAGCGAAGGCTAATTATTTCATGACCATGCTATAGTCAGTGTCTCACTATGCTGACGCGCAAGGTTACCCATGTTCGCTTTGGTCAGAAGGTTGTGTTTGGTTATTGCCGCCGTCACGGCGACATCTGCCGGGGCCAGTTTGCAACCCCCGGCAGGTTACCAGCAACCGCCGCAACACCATGCGGCTTCCCGTTTTACCTGCCCTTCCTTTCCGGCCCCCTTTACCGGGGCATTAGATTTCACCAGTAAATATGAGGGGTCGGACAGCGCCCGCGCCACGCTGAATCCACAAGCCGACCATGCATTCCATGAGCAGACAAAGGCGATCACTGAACTGGAAAAAGTGGTCAGCCAGGTCGTGACGGGATTCGCCCGCGATGGCAACCCGGCGCGGGCAGATTGCGTGGTCAATGGCCTGGATGCCTGGGCACGTGCCGGCGCATTAACCGCTGTTGCCAAAAACCACACCGGGAAATCGATGCGAAAGTGGGCACTGGCAACGCTCTCTTCGTCCTGGCTGCAGTTGAAATTCTCCCCTACGCATCCGTTAGACCGACAGCAGCAAAAAGCAGCCGACGTTGAACACTGGCTCAGTCATCTGGCCGATTTGACAGTGGCGGAGTGGCGTGACCTGCCATTAAAACGCGTTAACAACCACAGCTACTGGGCGGCCTGGGCGATTATGGCGACGGCGATTGTCACCGACCGACGCGATCTCTTTGACCAGTCGCTGGCGATGTACCGCACCGCCGCAAACCAGGTGGATAGCGAGGGTTTCTTACCCAATGAACTGCGCCGCAAGCAGCGCGCTTTTTCCTATCACAACTATGCCATTCAGCCGCTGGTGATGATTGCCCTGTTCGCGCGCAGTAATGGTGTTGAGGTGACGGCGGAAAATGATAACGCGTTGCAGCGACTGGCCCGGCGCATTTTGTCCGGGTTCGACAATCCGGATGTGTTCACCCGTAAGACCGGTATCCCCCAGGACAGCGCTTTTACTCAGCAGGCCTCCAGCATTGCCTGGCTTGAGGGCTGGTGTGCGCTGCAAACCTGCGATGCCCGGACAAATCAGCGAATTTCCGCCCTGCGCCCGCTGCACAGTACCCGGCTGGGCGGCGATCTGAGCTGGCTTTTTGCCGCCCATTAACCGCAGCCGGACTGTTCCGAAAGCGGGCATCGGTCATTGCACTCGCTGGCGGATTAGGGGACCATCACTTTTGCGGCTACCCTGTAGTCGCACTGGATCAGGTTATATTTCGCCCGGTCATCGCGCCGGGCTTGTCCTTGAAACATCAACTGGATTAAGGAGTAAGCATGAAATCGAACCGTCAGGCACGTCATATTATGGGGCTGGATTACAAAGTCTCTAATATCAGGAAAGTGGTAAATAAGGACGATCAGGAAGTGACCGTGACGCACCGTTCTGGTCGTCATCGTCGCGTTGAATAACGTACATTTCCCCTTTCATGCCGCCCCGCCCGGGGTGGCATTACACCTCGTAAAATTCATCTCCCAAATCGCGTGAACAAGAAGTATTTACCATATGTATGCTTTATACTGGCGCGCGCCGCTGTACCCGCGCGAACAGGCATTCGCGCCGGAATCGTCGACTTAGGAGCTGTAAAATGCATACGAAGCATAATAAAAACCGATCGCTGTATATTCCCTATGCCGGGCCTGTATTACTTGAGTTCCCGCTACTCAATAAAGGCAGCGCATTTAGTGTAGAAGAGAGAAGCCACTTCAACCTGCTGGGGCTGTTGCCAGCCGTGGTGGAAACCATTGAAGAACAGGCTGAACGCGCCTGGTTACAGTACCAGGGCTTTAAGACGGATATCGACAAGCACATCTACCTGCGAAATATCCAGGACACTAACGAAACTCTCTTTTATCGTCTGGTCGAGAACCATCTCGATGAGATGATGCCGGTCATTTATACCCCGACCGTAGGCTGGGCGTGTGAACGTTTCTCGGAAATCTACCGTCGCGCGCGCGGTGTGTTCATCTCATTGCAAGACCGCGGCAGTATGGATGACATACTGCAAAATGTGCCGAACCATAACATCAAAGTGATTGTGGTCACTGACGGTGAACGTATTCTCGGTCTGGGTGACCAGGGTATCGGCGGTATGGGCATTCCTATTGGTAAACTCTCCCTTTATACCTCGTGTGGTGGTATCAGTCCGGCCTACACCCTGCCCGTGGTCCTGGATGTCGGTACCAACAATCAACAGTTGCTTAACGACCCGCTATATATGGGCTCGCGCCATCCGCGCATTACCGGCGATGAGTACACCGCGTTTGTTGATGAATTTATCCAGGCGGTGAAACAACGCTGGCCGAATGTGCTGCTGCAATTCGAAGATTTTGCCCAGAAAAACGCGATGCCATTGCTTAATCGCTACCGCAATGAAATCTGCTGCTTCAATGATGATATTCAGGGAACCGCCGCCGTGACGGTCGGTACGCTGATCGCAGCCAGCCGCGCGGCGGGTAGCCAGCTCAGCAACCAGAAGATTGTCTTCCTCGGCGCGGGCTCTGCCGGGTGCGGTATTGCCGAGCAGATTATTGCTCAGACCCAGCGTGAAGGGTTAAGTGAAGCCGATGCCCGTCAGAAAGTCTACATGGTGGACCGTTTTGGCCTGCTCACCGACCAGATGCCGAACCTGCTGCCGTTCCAGAACAAGCTGGTACAAAAGCGCGAAAATCTGCAGAACTGGGATGCGCAGACCGATGCGCTGTCGCTGCTCGACGTAGTGCGTAACGTTAAGCCGGATATTCTGATTGGCGTTTCCGGCCAGCCGGGGCTGTTTACGGAAGAGATCATCCGTGAAATGCACAAGCATTGCCCGCGTCCGATCGTCATGCCGTTGTCAAACCCGACCTCGCGCGTTGAGGCGACACCGCAGGACATTATCAGTTGGACGAACGGTATGGCGCTGGTCGCCACAGGTAGCCCATTCACGCCGGTAACCTGGAACGAGAAAACCTGGCCTATTGCACAGTGCAACAACTCCTATATCTTCCCGGGTATTGGTCTGGGTGTGATTGCCTCCGGCGCATCGCGCATTACCGACGATATGCTGATGTCCGCCAGTGAGACACTGGCGAAATACTCTCCGCTGGTCATTAACGGTGAAGGATTGGTCTTACCGGAGCTGAAAGATATCCATATCGTTTCCCGCGCAATTGCCTTCGCGGTGGCAAAAGTCGCCCAACAAGAAGGTGTTGCTGTGAAAACGTCCGAAGAGGCGCTGTTGCAGGCGATTGACGATAACTTCTGGTTGCCGGAATATCGCAACTATCGTCGTACCTCTATCTAATGACTCACCCGGCAGCGCCATGTTGCCGGGTTTCTTTCCTTTTATCCGCCGCTATTTTTGTTTTTTCCGGTCAGGCCTCTTCACTACGACCTGTTCACAAGAATGCTCTGAGTCATGACGGGAAATGCGTTTCTTCGGCCGTCACGATGCCTTCGAAAGCGCTTAATTCCATCAATCGGCTATGGATCCAGTAACGGGAAAATTCAGCGCCCAGCGCCGCCTTGAGGTAGTCGCATTGGGCGAAGAGAGTGAGGGCGTCCTGTTGAAAAAGCGGTAGCACTGGCGCGTTATCGAGAATATCCGGCAGTTCGGTATCGTTAACCTGTTCCAGACCATACAGCATACCGGTCAGGATTGTCGCCATAACCAGATAGGGATTAGCATCGGCGCCGGCCAGTCGATAGTAATCATTGTGCATGATGACTGGGCTCCTGAGCGCAGGTTTACCGGCATAAAAAAACTGTAAATGCCCATGACGCCGATGCTGGCATCCTCGGTAAAACCTCGCTACACTGCTGCTACCCATTAACCGGATAAATAAAAGGAGGATAATTATGTCGTACTGTGAACGTTTTCTCGTTTCACATGCCTTTGGTGATCGCACCAGCTCAAGCGTTATCGGTATCGTGCTGCGATAACTTCGGCTTGAGCGAAGCTAACTAACACCCTTCCTCGGGCTTACCGGGTTATCGTCAGCGATGTTTGACGAGGCATGCCTATGCCTGTAACTCTTGAGTAAGCAATGAGCACATTACTGTCTGCACAATCATTACGTGTTGAAACGGCATTTGGTCCGTTATTTTCTGATATCTCCTTTACCCTGAAACAAGGCGACCGGCTTGGTCTCATTGGCGACAACGGCTGCGGCAAAAGTACGCTATTGAAAGTTCTTGATGGCACCCTTTTGCCTTCTGCGGGCAGCGTTTCAGTGGCGAATCACTGCCTGATGGCGCGCGTTGAGCAACATCTGCCCGACACGCTGCTGGATCTCACCCTGCTTGACGCTGTTCTGGCCCGACTTGCGCCGGGCGAACGTGACGTTCAGCGCTGGCGTGCGCAAGCGCTGTTAGCCGGAATGGGACTCAGTGAACATGAGATAGCCCTACCTGCGGCAACCCTCAGTGGCGGGCAACATACCCGGCTATTGTTGGCCCGCGCGTTAATCACCGATCCTGATTTATTGCTCTTGGATGAGCCCAGTAACCATCTCGATCTGCCAACCATGCTCTGGCTGGAGCGATTCCTGCAGCGCTGGTCTGGTAGCTTTGTGCTGGTTTCTCACGACCGGGCGCTACTGGATGCCGTGACCAATGGCACCTGGATCCTTCGCGATAACCGGCTGCATTACTTCGCTCTTCCCTGCTCTGCCGCGCGTCAGGCGCTGCAGGAGCGGGATGCCAGCGATGCATTGCGCCACAAAGCAGAGCAAAAAGAGATCGACCGGGTTACCAGCAGCGCCAAACGGCTGGCGACCTGGGGGCGTGTTTACGACAATGAAGATCTGTCGCGCAAAGCAAAGCAAATGGAAAAGCAGGTAGAACGCCTCAAAGAGAGCCAGACGCAACTGACGGCAGGAAGTCTGTGGCGTTTAACACTCCAGGGCGAACCGCTGGTTGCCGACCGTTTGCTGGAGATGGAACATCTTCCCGTCAGCGCCGCGCCGGGTTTACCACCGCTCTTTTCCGTGCCGCTGGCGCGGGTGAAAACCGGCGACCGGATTGCCATTATCGGGCAAAACGGCTGTGGGAAGTCCTCCCTGCTTCGGCTTATCTGGCGTCAACTGACCAGTGATATCGCGGCTCCTGGGATGGCGGTTCATCCACGTCTGCATGCCGGGTACTATGATCAGACGCTGGAGCAACTGCCCGATGACGCGACGCTTCTGGACGCGCTGGAGCCGTTCGCGCCGTCGGCGGAATTGCGCAAAATGACGTTAATCAGCGCCGGGTTTGCCTGGGCTCGTCACGGACAAAAAGTGGCAACGCTCAGCGGCGGCGAGCGCTCCCGGCTGCTATTTGTTGGCCTGTCGCTGGCACGCTACAACCTGCTGATGCTCGATGAACCGACTAACCATCTGGATATGAGCGGTAAAGAGGCACTGATGCAAACGCTGCAACAGTTCTCGGGCGGTGTACTGCTGGTCAGCCACGATCGTGAGCTGATTGGTCAGAGTTGTAACCGTTTCTGGCTGGTTGAACAGGGGCAGTTTAGCGAATGGCACGACGTCGAGGTGGTCTACGAACGTCTGCGCCAGCAACAACAGGGAGATGAGACGCCGGTGACAGCAAAAGCGGCATCAACGGAGTTGGTTGATGAAAGCGATGCGTTACTGGAGCAGTTAATTGCGCTGGAAACCCGCCTTGAGCAGGATCTGGCGCGTAAACCGGCGCATCAAAAACCGTTGCTACAGGCGCAGTGGCGAGAGGAGATAGCCAGAATCAACCGGTTACTGATGTAAGACACCTACTTAAACAGGCGCTTTTGCGCCTGTTTTTTCTCATGGCGAGAGAGGCGTTATCTGTTGTAAAAAGCAATGTAAGCGCTAAAAATGGCCCCGCATAACCGCATATTTTTTTGCATGCCGTTATACGTGCGCTGTCTTATTGATATTTTTCCGCATACCGACTGAGGTGAAACAGATATGGATATTTCGACCCGTGGCCTGGATGTGTTGTTTATTGCAGGTTTTGGCCCAGTCCCACGCAACGTGGGCGACAGTAAAGCACTTTACCAGGAGACGTTAGGTCTTCCCATTAAGCCCATGGAGGGCAATGAAGATTACCTGTTAGCCGAACATGGCGCGCTGGACGGCGCAAAACATTTTGCACTCTGGCCGTTGCATCAGGCGGCACAGTCCTGCTTTGGCACAGAAGTATGGCCTGCCGATATTCCCGCGCCGCAAAGCTGGATTGAGTTCGAAGTCGCCGATCTTGACAGCGCAACCCGTGTGCTGCGCGAGGAAGGCTACGCCCTGCTCGTGGATAACCGCCTTGAGCCCTGGGGACAAAGCATCACCCGCTTTCTCAGCCCGGAAGGCATTCTGGTGGGCTTAAGCATTACGCCGTGGCTGCGCGATTAATTGTGATGTGACGAAAAACGCTCCCTTGAGAGCGTTTTTTTCAGGCCAGTGCGCTAACGTCAGCCCGAACCCGCTTCGCCTTTACGCGCCCGTACATAAGCAGCGCTGACATGGCCGAGAACGAAAGGATTGCGGCGGGCAAGGTGACGTAATCCCAACTCAGACCGAGCGTGATCATCAGGCCGCCAAAATAAGCGCCGATGGCACTGCCGAGGTTAAAGGCAATTTGCCCTCCTGCCGCCCCCAGTAATTCACCACCTTTGGCATTCTGTAACAGCAGAATTTGTAGCGGTGCCGCCAGAGCGAACAGACCCGCGCAGCAGATAAACCCCATCGTTAAAGAGGCGACTTTGTTTTCGCCGAAAGCAAACAGCAGCAGCAAAGACAGGACTATCACCAGATCGGTGGTGGCTGCGATACGCAGCGGACTATATCGTCCCGACAATCTGCCGCTTAACAGATTACCCAAGACCATTCCCAGCCCCATCAGCATCATGATGACTGTCATGAACATTTCCGAAAAGCCGGAAACGTTCAGCATAAATGGCTTCACAAAGCTGAACCAGGCGAAGACGCCCGCGTTGCCAAACATGGTGGCGGCGAAGATAAACCACGGCTCTGGCTTTTTCAGAAAGCGAAACTGTTCGGTAAAACGGGTTTCGGATTTATCAAAAAGTTGGGGAACCCAGAGGAGAATGGAAACGAGCACCAGCAAATTAAATAGCGCAATCAGCATAAAGGTGTAGCGCCAGCTAAAGGCATGACCAAGCCAGGTTCCCAGCGGTACACCCGCAAGGTTAGCTACCGTCATCCCGGCGACCATACCCGCAACGGCCAGTGTCACTTTTCCCGGAGGAGCGATTTTAGACAGAATAATTGCCCCAACGCCGAAGAACGCGCCATGAGGGAACCCCGACACCAGCCTGCCGATGGCCAGCATGGTATATGACGATGAAAAGGTAAAAATTGTATTCCCCACCGCGCACATGGCGACCAGGAACAACAGAATGGTTTTCAAGGAAAAACGGCTGGAGAACACGGCGATAATCGGCGCGCCGATCACCACGCCAAAAGCATAAAAGGAGATCATATTGCCCGCCGACGGAATGGAGATCCCTACATCTTTCGCCAGTTCGGTCAGCACACCCATAATGCCAAATTCCGCCATGCCAAGGCCAAAAGTGCCCAGTGCTAACGAAAAAATCGTCTTTTTCATACCACAACCACATGTTAATAGAATGCAACAAGCATTATCGACCATTCGTTAAGTGTGAACCAGTTCAAACTCTCCTGCTGGCATATTCATCCATACATTCAGCTCAGGCTGTGAATGTTTTCATACCCTGTGCGATATATCGGAACCCCCTGAAATACAATGACACGAGTAATTTTCGCGCGCACCTGAACCGACCATTACACTTCTTAGGCGTCTCGTTATTTATTTGAAAGAGGAAGAGAGTCATGGGAAAGAAGAAAAACATCAGCACCATCGCTGACGCACCTCCTGCGGCGCCGCTTAAAAACAAGGAATATGAGAAAGAGTTACGCCGGCTTCACGTTGAACTGGTAAAACTTCAGCGCTGGGTTGTCAGCAAAGGGCTCAAAGTCTGCATCGTCTTTGAGGGGCGTGATGGCGCGGGCAAAGGCGGCACCATCAAAGCCATTACTGAACGCGTCAGTCCACGTATCTTCCGCGTTGTCGCCCTGCCCGCCCCCACTGAGCGCGAAAAAAGCCAGCTTTATCTGCAGCGTTACGTTCCCTATCTGCCGGCGGCAGGTGAAATTGTTATCTTTGACCGTAGCTGGTACAACCGCGCCGGGGTTGAACGCGTGATGGGTTTTTGCACAATGGAACAAGTAGATAAATTTCTGGAAAGCATCCCAATGATGGAGCGCGCTATGGTTGAGTCCGGCATTATCTTGTTGAAATACTGGCTTGAGGTGACGCCGGAAGAGCAAGAACGCCGTCTGCGCGACCGCGTGAACGATGGCCGCAAGACCTGGAAGCTATCCCCCATGGATATCAAATCCTTCGACCGCTGGGATGATTACACTGTTGCGCGAGACGCGATGTTCGAAGCCTCCGATACCTCATGGGCACCGTGGTTTGTCGCCCGCTCCGAAGACAAAAAACGTGTACGGCTGAATATCATTACCCACCTGCTAACGCAGATCCCTTATGAGGATATTCCGGACGATCCTGTGGAGTTCCCGAAACGCAAAATAGGTAAAGTTAAACCCACCCATTATCCTTTCCGTATTATTCCCGAACCGTTCTGAATAAGTGTCTTCCTGCATCGGTTACCGCTGCCGATGCAGTTGCCTTTATTTCACGTGTTTCTTTTTTTCTGGAATTGTTCTCGCAGAAAGGGAATTACCAGGGGGTTCAGTATTGTTTTTTGTGCGGGGGGATTGATAATGTTTACATAAACACAAGGGAGATGAACTGATGAAAAATTATTCCGTACATAGTGAGGCGCCTCGTTCACATGCCAGAAGCAACGCGCCACAGGCGAAACCAAAAGGAAAGCCTAATGGTACGAAGCTATCTGAAAATGAAAAGGAATTTATTCGAGCGATGAATGAGTTTGTTGCAGAACATGGAACTATTACGGATGACGAATATTTTAGGGTGCTTTAATGCTGAGACAATTTAATGTATATCGAAATCCTTCTTCGCAAACCAATAAAGTATTGCCATATTATATGATTGTTCAGGACGATTGTTATGATGATTTTTCTACCCGAGTCATCATTCCTCTTATGCGAAACCCAAAGCTGCCTTTATGGCATCTCAATGTCGCACCCAAAATTAATGTCGAGTTTGAATCGCTAACGCTTTATTCACCGATGCTGACAAATCTGGAAACGTCGCGGATTCATCATAAAGATTTTATTTGTAACCTCAGGTCGGCCAGGCGAGACGTCGTCAATGCCATCGACGCGTTGATCACCAATGTCTGACCATCACCCTCCCCAGCCTGACGCCTGTGAACGCGCCAGGCCGGGTAAGCGGGTAAATACGCAGTTGGCATACCCGGCGAACGCTATCTGAGCCCGTGCATGTTCTCTTCTTTGGCTTCCTGTCTTTCGACCTCACGGTACCAACGCGGATGATGTTTGCGTGCCCAGCGGCGGCTCACTTTCCCTTCGATCATCCCTTTAATTGAGCCTTTCACCCAGAACGCCATATACATATGAATCAGGATGGCGTGAAGAAGGATAATGGCAGAGGTTGCGTGAATCAGCAGGCTATAGCGGATCACCTGAATCGGAAAATATGGGGCAAACCAGGGGCGCCAGATGATGATACCGGATACAAGTAAGATAAAAATCATACTCATGATGGTCCAGAACATCATCTTTTGCCCGGCGTTATATTTGCCGACTTTCGCGACCTTGTGCTCGTTGCCTTTCAGTACCTCCACAATCCCTTTCAGCCAGGGAATATCCTGCCTGTCCGGGATGTTGTGATGCACAAAGCGCACAAACATCACCATCAGCAGCAGGAAGACCGCAACGCCAAAGAACGGGTGCAGGATGCGCCCCATCTGCGGTGTACCAAAGGTCTCCGTCAGCCATTGTAGCGTCGGAAAGAAAAACGAGATCCCCGACAGCGACACCAGGAAGAAGAGGATAACCATCGTCCAGTGACAGGCGCGATCAATAAACCGGGTGCGCACAATTATTTTCGAATCACTCATGATGCTCCTCGTCGTCATCGACTTCTTTATTCGGCCCAATGCCGATGTAGTGGTAAATCAACCCGGCAAACGAGGCGATAAAGCCGGCGGCAGCCAGCGGTTTCAGCGCCCCTTTCCACAGGCTGATGGTCGTGTCGATGGCCGGATCCTTCGGCAGGTTGTGGTACAACGCCGGTTGGTCATTATGGTGCAGCACATACATCACATGTGTGCCGCCAACGCCTTGCGGGTTGTAGACCCCCGCATTCGGATAGCCGCGTTTTTTGAGTTTCTCCACACGCGCCTGCGCGACGTCCAGCATCTCCTTTTTGGTACCAAAGTGAATGGCCCCGGTTGGGCAGGTTTTCACGCAGGCCGGCTCCTGGCCGACACTCACGCGATCCACACACAAGGTGCATTTATAGACCCGGTTATCCTCTTTATTGAGGCGCGGGACGTTAAAGGGGCACCCGGCGATGCAGTAGCCGCAGCCGATACAATTTTCCTGCTGGAAATCAACAATCCCATTGGCGTACTGGATGATGGCCCCGGCGGATGGGCAAGCTTTCAGACAACCCGGATCCTCACAGTGCATGCAGCCGTCTTTGCGAATCAGCCACTCCAGCTTGCCGTTCTGCTCGGTTTCGCTAAAGCGCATCACCGTCCAGGATTTGGCGCTCAGATCCGCCGGGTTGTCGTACACCCCGACGCAGTGCCCGACTTCATCGCGGATATCATTCCACTCAGAGCAGGCCACCTGGCAGGCTTTGCAGCCCACGCAGGAAGAGACATCAATCAGCTTGGCCACTTCATCTTTATAATCCCGCGCACGTGGCGCGGGGGTGATGGGATTTGTCGCGGAGCGCTTGAGAATGTCCTGTGTTTCCATTGCCATATCGTCGCTCCTTACGCTTTCTCGATGTTGACCAGAAACGCCTTGTACTCCGGCGTTTGCGAGTTCGCATCGCCGACGTTGGGTGTCAGGGTATTGGCGATGTAGCCTTTCTGCGCCACCCCTTCAAATCCCCAGTGCAGCGGAATGCCAATGGTTTCCACCTGCTGGCCGTCAACGTGCAGCGTGCGCAGACGACGCGTAACCACCGCCACTGCGCGAATAAAGCCACGCTTGCTGCTGACCTTCACGCGGTCGCCGTTGGCAATGCCTTTGGCTTTCGCCAGCCCTTCGCTTATCTCGACAAACTGTTCCGGCTGCGCGATAGCGTTCAGGCGCGCATGTTTGGTCCATGTGTGGAAATGCTCCGTCAGACGGTAAGTGGTGCCGACATACGGAAACCTGTCTTTCTTGCCAAGACGGGCGGCATCGTCTTCGTACAGACGGACGACCGGACTGGAGATCACGTTCGGGTGCAGCGGGTTCGTGCCGAGCGGCGTTTCCATCGGCTCGTAGTGTTCCGGGAACGGCCCTTCTGCCAGCTTATCAAGCGCAAACAGGCGTCCCAGCCCTTCCGGCTGCATGATGAACGGATTGGTCGCGCTGCCCGGCGGTGCGGTGTTGAAGTCCGGGATATCGTTACCCGCCCATTTACTGCCGTTCCACTGGATCAGCATGCGTTTCGGATCCCAGGGTTGACCGTTGATATCCGCCGAAGCGCGGTTGTAAAGCACGCGGCGGTTCATTGGCCACGCCCAGGACCAGCCCAGCGTATTGCCAAGCCCTGACGGGTCAGCGTTATCGCGGTTAGCCATCTGGTTGCCTTGCCCGGTCCAGCTACCGGTATAAATCCAGCAGGAAGACGCGGTGGTTCCGTCGTCTCGCAACAGCGCAAAACCGCTCAGTAACTCCCCTTTCTTCGCAATCAACGCCCCCGCCGGGTCGTAGAGATCCGCCAGCGCAATGCCGTTGTTCTCTTTTGCTATTTCCTCAGGCTCGGGGCTTTCAGGTTGCTTATACGCCCAGCGCATTTTGAGCAGCGGTTCAATACCTTTGCCGCCTTCGCTTCGATACATCTCGCGCAGGCGATGGTAAATCCCGGCCAGAATTTCACCGTCATTGCGCGCTTCACCCGGCGCATCCTGCCCCTTCCAGTGCCACTGTAGCCAGCGCCCGGAGTTGGCAATTGAACCCTCCTCTTCGGCAAAACAGGTCGATGGCAGACGGAAAACTTCGGTCTGGATGGCCATCGGATCCACATCATTCATTTCGCCGTGGTTCTGCCAGAAATTAGAGGTTTCCGTGACCAGCGGATCGATAACCACCATGTATTTCAGCTTGCTCAGGCTGCGCACCACTTTGTTTTTGTCCGGGAAAGACGCCACCGGGTTAAAGCCCTGGCAGAGGTAGCCTGTGACATTGCCTTTATCCATCATGTTGAAATACTTGATAACGTCATAGGCCTGGTCCCACTTCGGCAGCCAGTCAAAGCCCCAGTTGTTCTCCTTCTGCGCGGCATCGCCATAGAAAGATTTCATCAGACTGACGAAGAACTTCGGATAGTTACCCCAGTAGTTCACCTGATCGGGCAGCATGGCTTTCGGTGTATTTGCCGTGAGATAAGATTGCAGATCTGCCTGTTTTTCTGACGGCAGCGTCAGATAGCCCGGCAGACTGGTCGACAGCAACCCTAAGTCTGTTAAGCCCTGAATATTGGAGTGACCGCGCAGCGCGTTAACGCCGCCGCCAGCCATGCCCATATTGCCGAGCAGAAGTTGGATCATCGCCATAGTGCGGATGTTCTGCGCGCCCACGGTGTGCTGCGTCCAGCCCAGCGCATACAGGAAGGTGGTGGTCCGGTCTGCCGCGCTGGTGGAGGCCAGCACTTCGCAGACTTTCAGGAAGTCTTCTTTTGGCGTACCGCAGATATTTTCCACCACCTCCGGCGTATAGCGGGAAACGTGCGTTTTTAGCAGGTTCCACACGCAGCGCGGATGGGTCAGCGTTTCATCCCGTCTGGCATAGCCGTTTTCATCGAACTGATAGTGCCAGGAGGATTTATCGTACTGGCGTTTTTGCGCGTCATAGCCGCTGAACAAGCCGTCATCAAAGGCAAAATCGTCCCGCACCAGCAGGCTGGCGTTGGTGTAGTGCTTGACGTATTCGGCATTGATTTTGTTCTTTTCGATCAGGTACAGCAGTACGCCCGACAGGAAAGTGATGTCGGTACCGGAACGGATTGGCGCATAGATATCCGCCACCGACGCCGTACGCGTAAAGCGCGGGTCGACGACAATCAGCGTCGCATCGTTACTGTTTTTTGCTTCCATCGCCCAGCGGAATCCCACAGGATGTGCCTCAGCGGCGTTACCGCCCATCACCATCACGACGTTCGCGTTTTTGATATCAACCCAGTGGTTGGTCATCGCACCGCGACCAAATGTTGGAGCAAGACTTGCTACCGTTGGTCCGTGTCAGACGCGCGCCTGGTTGTCTACCGCCAGCATGCCGAGAGAGCGCACAAATTTTTGCGTCAGCATGCCGGTTTCATTGCTGGCTGCCGAGGCGCACAGCATCCCGGTGGAGAGCCAGCGATTGACCGTTACACCTTGCGCATTCTTCTCTACAAAGTTGGCGTCACGATCATCTTTCATCAGTCTGGCAATACGTTCGAAGGCGTCATGCCAGGAGATGCGCTGCCATTTGTCAGACCCCGGGGCGCGGTATTCCGGGTAGCGCAGACGGTTGTCACTGTGAACATAATCGAGCAGGCCCGCCCCTTTCGGGCACAGCGCGCCGCGGCTAACCGGATGATCCGGGTCACCTTCAATGTGGTAAATCGATTCACGGGCATTTTTCGCCCCATCACCCAGGCTATACATTAATAGCCCGCAACCTACGGAGCAGTATGTGCAGGTATTTCGAACCTCTTTCGCACGCAGGAGCTTATAATTTCGCGCCTGCGCCAGTGCCGCTTTGGGGGCAAATCCCAACGCAGCAACGGTTGTCCCGGCCATACCACCCGCGCAGATTTTAAAAAACTGCCTGCGGCTGACGTCCATTGTGTTCCTCGTTATATGAAGAGAGACCCTGAATAATTCGAGTTGCGCAAAGGCGGCAAGAGAACGGATTCCCTGATGCTTACGAAAAGCGAACGCAGCCAACACATCGGCAACTTGAAATATGACGGGTGTACTGGCGAGGAAAACTAACAGCTATATCCCTGCGTAATTTGCGGCAAATCAATATTGCAACGCAGCAACTTCTTAATAGTCTTTTCTGACGCATTTAATTACCCCTAAAGGGGTGATATTGCATCGTGATTTATTAGTAGGCATGCTAAGTAAAGTGCTATAAATTCCCTCTTTGCTGTTTTTTAAGGGAATAGAGTTACATGAATAAGAAGAGAGCCACGTTGACCGGGCTGTTAGCCATCGTGTTGTGGAGTACGATGGTGGGGCTGATTCGCGCAGTCAGCGAAGGCTTAGGTCCGGTCGGCGGTGCGGCGATGATTTATACCCTGAGCGGCATTTTACTTATTCTCACGGTCGGTTTTCCAGATATTCGCCGTTTCCCTCGCGGCTATTTACTGATGGGCAGCGTTTTATTTGTCAGCTATGAACTCTGCCTCGCCCTGTCACTGGGGTTTGCCGCAACACGCCAGCAGGCGATAGAAGTCGGCATGGTTAACTATTTATGGCCGAGCTTAACCATTCTATTTGCGATCCTGTTTAATGGACAAAAAGCTACTCTGTGGGTCATTCCGGGACTCATTCTGGCTGTCATAGGGGTGAGCTGGGTATTGGGCGGCGAACAGGGATTGAATCTTCACGATATTACACAAAATATTCTCTCAAGCCCGTTAAGTTATTCTCTTGCTTTTGCCGGTGCATTTATCTGGGCAGCTTACTGTACCGTCACCAGTAAATATGCCAAAGGGTCAAATGGCATTACGCTCTTTATTTTGCTGACGGCGGCAACCTTATGGATAAAATTTGCCCTGACCGATCAACCCGCCATGCATTTTACACTTCCTGTGGTGATCAAACTGGCAATGACCGCCGTCGCGCTGGGCTTCGGCTACGCGGCCTGGAATACCGGCATTTTACACGGCCACGTTGCCGTACTCGCTGCCGCGTCGTACTTCACACCGGTACTCTCCTCGGCGCTGGCAGCCGCCGTGTTGAGCGCCCCGCTCTCCTTTTCCTTCTGGCAGGGCGCGTTTATGGTGTGCGGCGGATCCCTGCTTTGTTGGTGGGCGACACGGCGTCAGTAGTGATCATTGCACCCCCTGTTCATTTGAACTAAAATTAATATCAAATGAACAGATGGAGCAGAAAAATGCAACTCTATACACCGGGCGTACGCGCGATCCCGCACGACCTGCTCAGCATCCTGGGGCTGCCCGCCACGGCGATTGCCGCTCATGACAGCATTAATGCCGGTCTGAGTGCAGGTGTGTTGCGTGATATCGCTGGCGCCGTCTCTCTTGATGAAATCACGCTGTGCCGAATGGCTGGCATTGATCGTAATACCTATAGCCGCAGGCTTAACAGCGCGGAAAAACGCTTTTCACCAGAACAGAGTGCGCGCGTCTACACGCTCGCACGAGTGATCAGCGCCGCTCGTGAGTTATTTGAAGGTGACAGCGAGCGTATGGCCACCTGGCTCAATAAACCCGCGAAAGGCCTTGGCGGTAAAAAACCCGCAGAGCTTCTCTCGACCCCTGCCGGTGCGGAAGCGGTACTGACATTGATTGGTCGCCTTGAGCACGGTGTGATCGGCTAATGGAAACTGTCACCTTCTGGCGTCTGGTCAAAGAACGCTATGCGCTGACCGCCTTCGACGGTTACGGCGCGCGAACCTTTGGCGGACGCTGGAATTCACCGGGGCATGAATGCGTCTACCTGGGTGAATCAAAAGCTCTCTGCGTGCTGGAAACACTGGTACATCTTGAGATTGAAGATATCGCCCAGGGCTACTGTTTCTTAACGCTCGATGTACCGCGTAATCTTATCGCGACGCTGGATTTGACCGCCCTGCCCGAAGACTGGAAAGCTGACCCGCCGCCTGTTTCCACGCAACACATCGGCGATGAGTGGCTGGCATCAAAGCAAAACGGGCTGGTACTGCGCGTCCCCAGTACCATCACCGGCGAATGGAACGCGCTGTTTAACCCCGAACACCCACAGGCGGCGAAAGTCCTCAAAAGCGTAAAGTCCGAACCCTTTATGCTGGATCCCCGTCTTAGCCGTCCTTGCTAGCCTGTCTGTCAACACCTTTAAGGCTCAGCCACACGCCGACCGCCAGCACCATCAGCATGATGCCGGCGGTACTTAATGCCACGCTATGCGACGAAACGAACGCGCTTCTGGCCGCATGCATAATCCCTTCCGCCTGGGGGGGTGAGACCTCTTTCGCCAACTGGAATGCCTCACCAATTGATGACGACGCCAGCGCTGCCTGCGTGTCATTTAACCCCGCGGGTAGCGTAATCGAAGACGAGAAGCTGCGGGTGAGAATCAGACCAAACAGCGCGATGCCAAGCCCTGCCCCCAGTTCATATGCCATGGTTTCAATAGCCCCTGCGGCGGCCGCTTTCTCTTTCGGGGCTGCAGCCATGATGGCCGCTGTAGAAGAAAGTAACGCACTGGCCGCGCTAAACCCCAGCAGCGCCATCAGGATCCAGGCCTGGGTTTGTTGGGTGGAAAAGTTCGTTACCGACAGTCCCAAAAAGCTAAAGGCACTCAGCGCCATGCCGCCGGATGCCACCTGGCGTAAGCCGAGGCGGGAGACCAGCATACCGGCTATCGGACCACTGAACCCGCTTGCGAGCATCACCGGCAGCATAAACAGTCCGGCGGCAAACGGCGTAAAGCCGTGAACAAACTGTAACTCCTGCGCCATCAGCAGCTCAAAACCGACCAGAGCAACCATGGCTGTCACGGCCATTAACACCCCGCTCAGAATGATGCGATGCGTGAACAGGCGCAGATCGATCATCGGGACAGGCGCCGCCAGTTGCCGACGCACAAATCCGGCCAGCAGTGTCGCTCCTACGAAGAACACCGCGACCACCCCCCAGGCGGCAACGCTACCTTTGAGCGCCGTTTTGGCGCTCCATACCAGCATGAGAATGGCCGCAATCAGCATCACCGCCTGGCTGAGATTGAGCGGTTGCTGACGCCGCCCCGGCTGGCGAGGCACATAACGCGCGGTCAACGCCATCACCACCATCACGATCGGCACATTGACCAGAAACACGGCGCCCCAGTTGAAATGAGCCAGCAACCAGCCGCCAATCAATGGGCCAAACGCGGCGCCGCCGGAGCCCACCGCGGCCCAGACGCCAAGCGCCATATTGCGATGTTCTGTTTTTGAAAATGTGTTGCGGATACCGGCAAGTGTCGCCGGAACAATCATCGCCGCGCCGATGGCGAGAATGGCGCGCGAGGCAATCAACTGCTCCGCGCTGGCAGACATGGCCGCCAGAAAGGAGGCCAGCCCAAAAAGACCGCTGCCCGTCAGCAACAGGCGTTTAAAACCGATGCGGTCTCCCAGTGCCCCCATGGGCAACACCATGCCCGCCATCACCAGAGAATAGATATCGATGATCCACAATAACTCATTACCGCTGGCTGCCAGCTCTGCACTCAATGTCGGTGATGCCACGTGCAAGACGGTGGCATCAATAGCGACCGGAATATAAACCAGCACGATAATGACCAATGTTAACCACTGACGAACCATAATTTCCTCATAACTTATGTTGGACACGCGTCCAGAATGGCGATCCTACGGAAAGTTGAACAACTGTCCAGCTTTTTGTTAGACTCCGTTTCCTTCACGTTTAGGGGGATATATGGGCTATTTGAGTCGGGATGAGCGCCGGGAATTGATCCTGCAGGCGGCGATACGCGTTGCCTTAAGCGACGGATTTGCCGGAATGACCGTGCGCAGGATAGCCAGCGAAGCCGGTGTCGCCACGGGCCAGGTACATCACCATTTCAGCTCGGGCGCAGAGCTAAAAGCGCAGGCGTTTGTGCGGGTGATGGGCGAACTGCTGGATGTGGATCTGTTACCCGAATCCGCAAGCTGGCGCGAACGGTTGCATGTCATGCTTGGCAGCAATGAAGATGGCTTCGATCCCTATATCCGTCTGTGGCGGGAAGCCCAACTGCTGGCAAGCAAAGAGCACGAGTTAAAAGGCGCTTATGTGCTGACGATGGAAATGTGGCATGAAAAGGTGGTCGATATTATTGATGCGGGCGTGAAAGCGGGTGAGTTTATCCGCCATGATTCGACGGAAAACATCGCCTGGCGCTTAATTGCCCTGGTCTGCGGGCTTGACGGCATCTCTATGCTTGGCATGCCAGATGTCGACGATGCGGCGTTTGATCGACACCTGGATGCCATGATTCATCGCGAGTTGTTTTACGCCCCTTCCCCGTGAAGATCGAAACGCGACATCACGGTGTCGAGCGCTTCAACGCTGAACCCATAATGCGGATCATCCGTACCCAGGCCGAATCGTTGCTGCATGATGTCATACAACGCCTGGGTATCCGGTAAGGTCCTCTCCTCCACCGCATGCCCGTTGCGCCAGTGGGTGAAGTGATAGTTAGTCAGCGTCAATTTCCCGCCGTCCGGCTGATGCAGGCACATTAGCAAATGGTGGCGAAAGTGCGATTGTGGCCAGTGCGCCGAGTGGAAATTCCCCATCACAAAATCGGCCTGATACTGCTGCCACATCTCAAATTGGTAAATAGACTGCCAGCGATCGTGGTGGCGAAACTGCAAAATCCAGTCCGGCCCGGCCTGTTGAAGGCGGTACAGACCATGCGGCGTCGCCTGCTCAATATCCGCCTTGAGGCGTACAGGCGCAGTGAGCGTGAGCCCGCCAAAGCCGACATCCGCAATCCACTGCTCATCCCCTAACGTCACCAGCACGACACGGTGCGTGCGCGGCGGCATCTGCGGCGGATTTGCCAGCACCACGCGCCCCAGCAGGCTGCGCACCTCAAAGCCGATTTCGCGCAATACGCGCTCAAACAGGCCATTTTGTTCAAAGCAGTAGCCGCCACGACGGGCAATCACCAGTTTATTAAAGATGGCCTCATCGCTCAGTTCGATTTCACGAGGCAGAACGACCTCAATATTTTCAAACGGAATGCTGCTGTTATGCTGCAGATGCAATGTACGCAATGTTTCCAGATTCACAGCGGGGACAGCGGTATAGCCAATACGGGCGAAATAGTCGTCCAAAAACGAGGTCATAAGAAGCTCCTGCAATAGATGTCCTTCTGTTATATCTCATTTTTTTCAGGGCACAGGGGATTTTGTGCCGTGGATTTATCGTTGTGTGCTCCGCTGCATAATCGCCAGCGCGGTCAGCATCAATGCGAGCCCGGTAATGAGCGTCAGCGTCGCCATCGCCATGCCTTGCCCAACCGATCCCTGTTCAAACTGCCGCCAGATAAAGACCGCCACCGTTTGCGTTCCTGCCGGGGCCAGCAGCAGCGATGTCACCAGCTCACGCGACGCGATAGCAAAAACCATCAGCATCGCCGCCAGCATGGCCGGAAAGACCAGTGGCAGAACAATAAAACGCAATGCCTGCAGGGGGCTGGCGCCATGAACACGGGCGGCTGGCTCCAGATTCCCGCCTAACTGACGCAGCGCACTCCCGACATAGCGCACCGGCCAGGGCAGCAACAGGCAACAGTACGAGAGCAGCAAAATAGCCCAGGTGTTGTACGGCGAGACGGGCCAGAACGTGCGGTTCCACAAGAGAATCAGCCCTACCCCGACCACAATACCCGGTAGCGCGGCGGGCATCAACGACAGGGCGTCTATAACACTGCGCCCTTTGATGCGCTGAACCACCACAAGCCAGGCGGCAAGCAGCCCGACAAAACCGGTGATCAAAGCCGACGCAAAAGCCAGTGACAAACTGGTCCCCAGGGCTGTTAAGGCATCGCCCTGCTGAGCAAACAGCGCGGCATAATGGGCAGTCGTGGCGTTTGCCAGTGATAAGCCGCCCGACAGGGTCGACATCACGCCGGTGATCGCCATGGACAGCCCCGGCACCAGCACTGCCAGAAAGCCGACAAATGCCATCGCCCCTACCACCGGCACGGTCGCGATACCCAGTTTCGCCCCCATATTTTCCGTGGGTTTACCCGTCACGCTGGTCACGTCCTTTCCACCGGTCAACTTGCCCTGTAACCACCAGGCGCTGAGCGCAATCACGATCAGAATCAGCGAAAGCATGGAGGCGCCCGGCAAGTCGATGGGCCAGTCGGCCAGTTTTTTTTCAATACCAACGGTCAGCATCACCACGCCGGAACGGGTGCCCAACGCGGCAGGTACGCCATACTCTTCAATCGCCAGGGTGAAGGCCAGCAGCATGCCTGCCGCCAGCGAAGGCGATAGCATAGGCAGCGTGACATGCCAAAAGGCACGCCAGGGCGTTGCGCCATGCACGCGGGCAACCAGCGCCAGACGCTGCCCGCTGGCAAGCAGGCTACGGGATACCGCGAAGTAAACGACCGGAAAAATATTGAGTGTCATGACCAGCACGATCCCGCTTTTGCTGAATAGCAATGCATTGAGATCGAACCCCAGTAACTGGGCAAGATAGCCATTGGTTTGCAAAACCAGCATCCAGGAGAGCGCCGCAATATAGGGCGGCGTCAGAAACGGGATCAGAAACAGAAGATCCCACATCCGTGGACAGGGTAAATCGAACAGTCCACGCGCCACCCCCAGCGGCAGGCCAATACAGGCGCTCAGCAGCGCAACGCCTGCGGCAATTTGCAGCGTTCCGGCAAACATTGCCGGGAGTTGAGGTTCAGAAAACAGCGGGCGTAACCCGGAAAACGCGCCCTGCAAGGAGCCAGCGCTAAACTGCGGGAAAACGGCCTGCAGAACAATAAACAGCAACGGCAACGCGACCAGAACCATCAGCACGGCCACGGTCACAAGCGAGATTAATCGTTGGTTCACGGCGAGTATCCAGAAGACGGGGTTGCCCCCGTCAGATGATGATTACTGAGCGAAAAGTGTGTTGAAGCGCTTGAGCACGGCGCCGCGCTCGCTGGTGCCGTCGTTTTTGGTCGGCAGAATTTTCAGCTCGTTAAAGAGAGGACGTTTGGCCTGCACATCGGTACGCGCTGGCATCAGCCAGGCATCGGCCACCAGTTTCTGTCCTTCCGGCGACAGCACATAGTCCACAAACGCTTTAGCGTCAGCTTCATGTTGGGTGGATTTGAGGATCATCATGGGACGTGGTGCAATCACGGTACCACTGGCCGGGAAGATGACTTTCAGTGATTCACCCTGCTCAATGTTGCCATAGGTAACATAGTCAACCGCGCCAAACACCGCTGCTTTTGCACCTTGCATCACCGGTGTGACCGCCTGGGCGTTCGGACCGCTAACCACCATGCCGTTTTTCTTGAGTTCATCAAACAGTGTCCAGGCGCCTTCGCCCATGCCGTTTTGCAGACCGATCAGCAGGTCCAGTGATGCGCCAGACAGGGCCGGATCCGGGGTAGTGACTTTGTCTTTAAACGCAGCCGCCGTCAGATCTTTCCACTCTTTCGGCTCTGGCGTACCGCTTTTGGTATTCCAGACGATACCCAGCGCGGAAACGCCCTGGGCGACATAATCCGTACTTTTGAGCATCTCAGGCACCTTTTCGGCGTTGGCGCTTTGGTAAGGCAGCAACCAGCCACGGTTATGCAGATCTTCTGCGGTGTCCCAGGAGGCGGAAATCAGAATGTCCGCCTGCGGGTTGGCCTGCTCAGCTTCAAGGCGCGCCATGACTTTGCCGGTTGTGGCCTGGAAGATATCCACTTTCACCCCGGTTTTTTTCTCAAATCCGCTGGCAAGGCCTTTCGCCAGCGAGCCCGGACCGGCGGTATAAACGGTGAGCGCATGAGCGCTGGACATCATAGCGGACGATAACACCATGGCTAAAGCAACTCCTTGTTTCAAAGATATTTTCATGCAATTTCCCCTGAGGTTGTTGTAATAGAACGAATGGCGTCTACACGACCGGCAGACAAATGAACAATACGGTCAGCGAGGATCTCGGCTTCACGGCGATCGTGGGTGACATAAACGGCGGTTATACCGAGCTGGCGAAGCAGAGAGGCCATCTCACGGCACAAAGATTCGCGCAGCTCACTGTCGAGATTGGAAAGGGGTTCATCAAACAACAACACGCGCGGCTCGGCGACAATGGCCCGTGCCAGCGCCACTCGCTGCTGCTGGCCACCCGAGAGCCCGGAGGGTTTGCGCTTAGCAAACTCGCTAAGGCCAACGCGCGCCAGCGCTTGCAGGACACGGTCTTCACGTTCACCGAGCGGGACATTACGCATCTTTAACGGGAAAGCGATATTCTCTTCCACCGTCATATGCGGCCACAGCGCATAGTCCTGAAAAACCATGCCAATATCACGGGACTCCGGCGGCAACGCCCATCCGGCCTTCGCCACCAGACGCGAACCGAAGGTAATGGTGCCGTCAGCAGGTTGTGTTAATCCGGCAAGTAAACGCAAGAGCGTACTTTTGCCGCAGCCTGAGGGGCCGAGCAATGCCACGATAGTGCCTGCGGGAATAAGGAGATCTAGCTGATTGAGAACGGTGTTGCTGCCAAAGGCATACGACACACCTTCCAGGCGGATTTCTGTGAACGCGTCCATTAGCGCTCTCCCACAATGAGAAAGCGTCTGATACCCGTGGTCTTCATCCAACGGGCCGCGTCCACCTGCACGAACGTCAGGGGAGCATACATATTGTTATCCTCTTTGGGATTTGATGCGGCTGACTATAGGCAGGAAATGTGACGTATAAATTACGGTAATGTTGCGTCTTGATTTATATAGAAGAATAGTAAACCCTTAGAAGATCTCTCCTGATTTTCCCTAATATAAAAAGGTGATTACGTGCGTATCGCAACGATCACAAATTTTGCATACATCGCAACCGTTGTTCTGACACTCTCTTCCGGCTTTGCGTTGTTCAGCGCATCCGGTGCGGACCGGGCCGAACGGGAAGCCGTCGCCCAGATTCGCCTTTTCGATACGCTGACCGATGATCTTGAACGAGAAGCTTATGCGTTGAGTGACCTTGCGCGTGAGGCAGTGGTGAAGCGGCAGCCGGAGAACATCAAGGCCTGGCGACAAATGCTGGAGACCGATGTCCAGTTCGAAAACCATCTGCTGGGTTTACATGATAACGGCGCAACGTCAGCAGAAATATTGATCCTCCGGGATGGCCTTAAAGTCTTTGATCAACTTGAAGATGAGCAGCGTGCTGCCATAGCCGCTGTGGAAGCGGGCAATATTAATGAAGGCATGAATATCATCTTTGGTCAGCAGTATGAAGACCAGCTTGCTCAGGCCGAATACCGTTTTGCCCATTTTCGCAGCCTGGCGGATCAACGCACTGCGAGCGTCATTGCCGAGGCGACGGCGCTATCGCAACGGCTACGCACGGTGTCTGAGGTGATGGTGGCGATAACCGCCCTGCTTTTCTTGTTTGTGCTTGGGTTTATTATCAAACACCGCATCTTGCGCCCGGTGGTCACGCTGAGCGACGTGGTGAACCGGCTGGCGACACAAGATTATGCGGTGGAAACACCGGTACTGGCGCAGGTAGATGAAATTGGCGATATGGCGCAGGCCATCCATATTTTTCGTGAGAACGGTCTGGCCCGACAGCGTCTGGAGCAAGAACGTGATGCCGAGTGGGCTTCGCGCACACTGCTGGCGAGGATGACGCAACGTCTACAGGGCTGTGATTCCCATGCGGGCATTGTCAGGGTCGTCGGCCGTTTCGCGCCGAAAATCATCCCCGACATGGGAGGGCGACTCTACATTCTGGATTCGCGGACAAACCGCATGAAATGCGCGGCCCGCTGGCTCCTGCCCCCCGGCGAGGATGCCCCCTTTACCCCCGATGCCTGTTGGGCATTAAAACGTGGACAACTGCACTGTCCGTCGCACGATTCGGTAGATATGCCCTGCGAACATCTTGTGGCGGAGGTGGCCGCACGGGCCATCTGTGTTCCGTTAATCGCGCAAAACAAGATTATTGGCCTGCTCACCTTCGATAATGAGCAGCAGAAAGAGCCGACCTACGCCTATCTGGAACTGATGGCAGAGACCATCGCGCTTGCGCTGGCAAACCAGATATTGCGCGATACCCTGACAGAAAAAGCGACCCATGATTCGCTGACCGGGTTGCGTAATCGCCATAATCTGGATGAGACCCTTCGCAGCCTGGTTGATCAGTCGATGGCAAACGGAACCTCGCTGAGTTGCCTGATGATCGATATCGACTACTTTAAAAAGCTTAATGATAGCCATGGACACGAAGCGGGTGACAAAGTGCTGCGCGACATTGCCCGGTTGTTACAGGATACGGTGGGCGATAACGGGATTGCCTTCCGCTACGGTGGCGAGGAGTTTCTGATTATTTTGCCGGATACCAGCGAGACCGATGCCAAAAAACTGGCTGAACGGTTACTGCAAAGCGTACTGGACCATCGCATATTTTATGAGTCGCATGATATCGGGCAGGTTTCAATCTCGATCGGTCTGGCTACCTGGCCGCAGCATGCGCGGGCGGCAAATCTGATCCGGGCGGCAGACCTTGCGCTTTATATGGCGAAAGAACAGGGGCGCGGCCAGATTGTGGTCGCCCGTAACGCCAACGCACCGCAGACGCACCTTTCCTCCTGATATGTCGGCTGCGCGGCAGTGCGCGCAGCCATTTCGTTACAGTGTCACTTGCTCACAGTCTGCCTGCAAGCGATCGGCCTCGTCCTGCGGCATCCCGGCGCGCACTGCCGCCGCACAAATCCCCTGCCAGCTCCCTGGATCCAACGGAATCCCCTGCGCCTTACGCAGACGGCGGTTGTTCTCTTCCCACTCGCCTGGCACCAGAATCGGCTCGTCATTACTATGCGGCGACTGTTTCACCCATTCAACGAAAGCCTGCGTTTGTTGCTGCATATCCGGCGCGGCAAACATGTCCGGGTTTAAAATAATGGTGGTCATACAGTTGAAAATAGCATCGACGCTGGCCTGCAAAGAGCCCTGATGGGTGGTCTGTCCGCCGGATAAGGCTCCCCCCATAATTTCGCACAGTGCCGCCAGCGCATAGCCTTTATGTTGCGCAAACGTCACCAGTGACCCCAGCGGCGAACGATGCATAACCGCCGGGTCGTTAGTGGGAAGCCCCTGCGCGTCAATGAGACAACCATCGGGCACCGGCTCGCCTTTGTGGTAAGCCACGCGCGTTTTTCCTAATGCAATGGCGCTGGTTGCGTAGTCCAGCAACAGGGGCGATTGCCCTTCCCGGGGGAAAACTACGCAAAAAGGATTTGTTCCGAACCGACTGTCTTTTCCGCCAAACGGGGCCACCATCGGATCGCCGACGACGTTGACAAAATGGATGGAGATAAAACCGGCTGCGGCACACTGTTCGGCCCAGTAACCAATACGTCCAATATGATGGGAATTGTGAAGCGCAACGGCGGCAAGGCCATGTTGTCGGGCCTTTTCAATGCCCAGTGAGATAGCCTCATGCGCAGCGACCTGACCAAAAGCCTGATTGCCGTTCAGGGTGACCACCGCGCCCATATCTTTCACCACGCTGGCATGGCGGTTAAGTTGCAGGTAGCCCTGTTCAAGGGAGCGAACATAGCTCGGGATCATCCCTACGCCATGAGAATCGTGTCCGGCAAGGTTTGCCGCCAGCAAATGGTCCGCAACCAGGCGAGCTTCCTGTGGTTCGCTGCCCGTATAGTGCAGGATTTTCTCGATAAAATGGTGTAAGCGCTGGGGATGAAGACGAAGCCCTGTATCCATTGATAATTCTCCATTTATTATGTTGTTGTCTGCATTTCCATGCTGCATGTGAGCTTGCCTGAGGTCAATAACTGTACGGGCACAGAGAATAATGACCTGAAGATTGTTTCTGTGCGGGATAAACATGCAATGCACAGTGTTAGTACCGGGCATCTGTGCTTTAATTCCTGCACGACAGAACGAAGGAGTGGCTTATGAGTTTTTTCCGTCCGGTGGCGCTGGATCACGCCAGCCGCTTGCTGAATCACGGCCCGACCATACTGATTACCAGCCGTGATGAGAGTATCGACCGTCGCAATGTTATGGCGGCGGCCTGGTCAATGCCCGTTGAATTTTCCCCCGCCCGCATCGCGATCGTGGTGGACAAAAGCGCCTGGTCGCGTGAGCTAATTGAACGCAGCGGTATGTTCGGCATTGTGGTGCCGGGCGTGGCGGCCACCCGCTGGACCTGGGCGGTGGGCAGCATTAGCGGTCGCGAAGAGGATAAATTCAACTGTTACGGTATTCCGGCCATCGCTGGCCCGGTACTGGGGCTGCCGGTCGTAGAGGAAAAATGTCTGGCGTGGATGGAATGCCGCCTGTTGCCGCCTACTGCCGCAATGGAAAAGTATGACACCTTGTTTGGTGAGGTGGTCTCCGCCGCTGCGGATGAACGCGCCTTTAGCAACGGCCACTGGCAGTTTGATGATGATCAGTTGAACACCATTCACCATCTGGGTGGCGGCAATTTCGTCACCAGCGGCAAATCGATAAAAGTTCCGGGTTAACCTGAAACTCGCCCCGGTAAGCGCAGCGCCACCGGGGACAATCCCCCCGCTCTAAGACCTTCTTAACGGCGAGCCGCCCTTCACCATCAGATGCGAGAAATCCGGCGTCGCTCTTCACTCGGCGTAATACCGAACACTTTTTTATACAACGTGGTGAAATGGTTGCTGTTAGCAAAGCCGCACAGATAGGCAATATCGGTGATGGTCGCGTCAGTCTCACGCAATTTAACCCGCGCAGAAACCAAACGCAGCCGCTTAATATAGCTGTCGGGCGTTAAGCCGGTAGCCTCTTTGATATGACGAAATGCTGTACGACTGGTCAGGTGAAACTGCTCGGGCAGTAGCGACCAGTCATGTTCCTGAAAACAGTTTTCCTGAAGGTAATGTAGAAGCTTATGCAGCTTATATTTGGTGTTGCTGTATTCCGCCTCCGATTGCGCATGCAAAATGGTAGTGAGCAGTTGAAAAAAACAGGATTCGCGCAGCGCGCATTTATCCTCAGACTGCATAGCAGATGCGAATATTTTCTCGATAATGAGCTTACACTGGGCGCGCGTATCGGGGGCTAACCAGCCATAACGGGCCGCCTCCTGACCGGAAAGCGAAAGCAATAATGGGGTTATATCTGTTAAATAATGGAAATTAACCATCGGGTTAATCAGGATATTAATCAACTTAAGCGTACCCAGCTCATCGTAAAAATGAAAATCAGGGCCGCGTACGAAAAATACATCTCCTTGCTGAATATACATAGGCTTGCCATTAATAACGTGCAAACCGTGCCCCTCTTCCACAATAACCAACTCATCAAACTCATGACAATGCTCACAGCCATTGTCTTCCGGATCGCTGGAATAACGCGCAAGTTTGGTTGTTACCGTCGGAAAATAATACTCAACTGTCAGTTTATTCATTCAGGATACCGAAAATGAGGAACGCTCTTCCTGCACAATAATGCAAAGCCGGAGGGACAACGAGCCCTGTTTAATAAATTGTGATCGCAGGCGATATCACCACACTGTCATTGCCATTGTCGCATCTACTTTGGCATTCCGGGAGTGGCCCGCCGCGCACTGCACATTCTATCCTGCCTCCACAATGAAAACAGAGGATGCAGCATGTCTCAAGCGCTACAACAAAACCCCAGTATCACTATGGTGCGCCACGCCGATTTTCTGGCGACGGCCGAGGCGTTAAAGCCACAACTTCACCGCGCAATGTTACAGCCGCGCCAACAAGTTATTGCCCTGCCTGATGTGGAGGCCATTCACGGCTGGCGCGCCGAAGACAGCGGTACTCTGGAGGAATTCTATGGACGGGAACTGAATTCCGGCGATAGCGTGATCCTTGATTTTGGGACCCACTGCGTGGGGCATTTGTCGTTACGCTGTCATGCGGTGGGTAGCCCACCGGATGCGCCGGCCCACATCCGCCTGACGTTTGGTGAAACCCTCAGCGAAGTCACCGAACCGTTTAGCGAATATGAGGGGTGGCTGTGTCGCAGTTGGTTACAACAGCACGATGAATTTATCGATCTGTTGCCCGCCACGCTGGAACTGTCACGTCGCTACTGCCTGCGCTACCTGAAAATCGAGGTGGTGGCGGTATCGCGTAAATATCGCCTGTGCGTCGACAATGTGACTCTCACCACCGTCAGTTCAGCGCCGGCTGAGTGTCTACGCTGTCACTCAGCGGATCCGCTACTGCGGCAAATCGATGCGGTCTCGGTACTCACCCTGCGCAACTGTATGCAGGACGTTTTTGAAGATGGTCCCAAACGTGACCGCCGTTTGTGGCTGGGAGATTTACGCCTGCAGGCGTTGGTTAACGACGTGACCTTTGCCCGGCACGATCTGGTACGCCGCTGCCTCTATCTGTTTGCCGGTAACACCCGTGAAGATGGCATGCTGTCTGCCAATATCTTCGTCCAGCCTGAGGTCATTGCCGACGACACCTTTCTTTTCGACTATGCCCTGTTCTTTATCGATGTGCTGTTTAACTACCTCAGCAGCACTGGCGACAAGCAGACCGCACAAGAACTGTGGCCCACAGCCTGGCGTCAGGTTGAGCTGGCGCTTGAGCGTTGCGATACCAGTGGAATTGTCCGTGACGATGAGACCTGGTGGTCGTTTATCGACTGGCATGACGAGCTGAATAAACAGGCGGCCTCGCAAGGCGTACTGATCTTCTGCCTTGAGCGCGCCCTGTCGCTGGCCAAAGACTACGACGTTAGCAAGGCGGCGTTACTGACAAAAACGCTGGAGCGCCTGAAAGCCGAGGCTTACCGCGCATTCTGGGATGAGACGTGCGGTTTCTACGTTAGCGGCGCACATCGGCAGATCTCCTGCGCTTCGCAAGTCTGGCTGGTCCTGGCCGATGTTGGCAGCGCTGAACAGCAACGTCAGATTATGAAACGCCTGCTGGCACAGCCGCCGGAAATCGGCATGAACACCCCCTATCTGCGTCATCACTTTATTGCTGCCCTGCTCAAAACGGGCCTGCAACAACAGGCGGTGGCCGAAATTAAAGCGTACTGGGGGGCGATGGTGAAGCACGGTGCGGACACCTTCTGGGAATTGTATGACCCGCAACGTCCTGAGTATTCTCCGTATGGCAGTAAAATAATTAATAGCTACTGCCACGCGTGGAGTTGTACCCCGGCCTGGTTTATTCGCCAGTACGGACTTTAATCACAACAACAGTGAGTTTTTCTATGGCTGAAATAACATCTACCCTGTGGCGGCAGCGCGTTGGTTATGGCATCGCTGACCTCTCCTGTAACCTTGTGTGGCAATTAATCTCGCTTTATTTGATGTTTTTTTATACCGATGTAATGGAGCTACCTGCTTATTACGTGGGGATTATGTTTTTAGTGACTCGCCTGGTCGATGGCGTTGCTGATGTATTAATGGGGCTGGTCATCGACAATACGACAACGCGCTGGGGGCGTTGCCGTCCATATTTATTAATCGGCGCGGTTCCCTTTGGTTTACTCTGTGTACTGGCGTTTTATGTGCCGGATTTTGGCACCACCGGTAAATTAATCTATGCCTTTTTAACGTACCTGTGTTTGTCGTTTTTATATACCATCGTCAATATTCCGTTCTGCGCGATGCTGCCCTTTATTACCAATGATTCGCGCGAGCGTACGACGTTGTCGACGGTGCGCATTTTGCTGGGCTCATTAGGTTCAACGATTGTGGCCGTGGCAACCTTGCCGCTGGTCAATACACTGGGCAAAGGCAATCAGACACAAGGTTTTTTCTACACGGCGATTGTGTTTGGCGTAATTGCGACTTTCTTTTTGCTCATCAGCTTTCGCAATGTGGAAGAGAAAATCAGCATTACCCAGGAGCGGATGACCTTAAAACGCGCGTGGACGGGCCTGAAATCCAATCAACCGTGGTTTGTCTTTGCCCTGAATATCTTCCTGATGTGGGGTGCGTTCTTTTTCCAGACCGGCGCACTGGTCTATTTTTTCCACTACTACGTGGGTAATGTCGAACTCACCGCAATTATTGCCGGGATCTCCACCTTCGTTCCCCTGCTCGGAACCTTAACGGTGCCCGCGCTTGCCAGCCGCATGAAAAAACGGCACGTCTATCTGGTGGCCAGTTCCATCAATCTGATTGGTATGGCGGTGATGATTGTCTCTGGTGTACAGACGCTGGGGCTGATGATTGGTGCGGTCATCCTCTCACTCGGCGCAGGCCAGCGTACAGCAATCTACTTTTCGATGCAGGCTGACCCGGTGGATTACGGCGTGTGGAAAACGGGCATCAATACCGCCGGAATTTTAACCTCCATCAACGGTTTCCTGGGCAAAGTTGCGATGGCCGGTGCCGGGGCGATCACCGGTATCCTGCTCTCCTCCGGCGGCTATGTTGCCAACCACACCCAGAATGAAACGGCGCTGCTCGCCATTAAATCCTGCTATCTCTACATTCCAGCCGCGCTCATCATCGCCTCGATGATCTGGATTGGTCGTTTTTATCGACTGGACGATCATTACGAAGCCATCCGCGCCGACCTGGATGCCGGAAAACACGCGCCTGCGGATAAACCCGCCTTACAGGGTGAACGTACGGCGATATAACCACACTCAAATATAAAAAACCTCTGACTTTTAAGGACTTTTATGCGTATCACACTGATTAGCGCAGCGGTTTGCTGCGCCTTTTTTGGGGTAAATACGGCGCAAGCCGCCGCTCTGACGGTTGAACAGCGGCTGGCATTGCTGGAATCGCGGCTTAATGACGCGGTCAATCAGGCCAGCGAGGCGAATGCCAGAGCTAAAGCGGCAGAACAGCGAACCATCAGCGCCGAGAACCGGGCCAAAAACGCAGAGCAACAATTACACGCTCTTAACGCGCGCACCACCGTCAGTGAGCAAAAAATGCAGGCGACGGAGAACAAAGTAAACGCGCAGGCAAGCAAAAGTACGCTCGGTGACGGCGTAGAATTTAATGCCTATGCCCGCTCCGGCATGCTGGTGAACAACCACGGTAAAGGTGGGCGAGGCGGCCCTGGCGTCTCCCCTGCCAGCTCGTTAAACGGCGATGCGCATGTCGGGCGTCTGGGCAATGAAAAGGATAACTATGTCGAGCTGAGTCTCGGCAAGAAAATGACTTTTGATGATGGCTCATGGGCGCATTTTAAAACCATGATTGCCGACGGTGCGAATAACCCGGATCCCTGGGTTCAGGACAACGACAGCCACCATATCAACGTGCGTCAGCTATATGTAGAGATGGGTAATTTTGCTGATTTCTCCGGTCCCGTCAAAAATGCCTCTATCTGGGCAGGTAAACGCTTTGACCGGGATAACTTCGATATTCACTTTACCGACAGCGATATCATGTTCCTCGGCGGGACCGGCGGTGGGATCAATGACGTTCAATGGGGGGAAAACGTACGCGGCGATTATTCGGTCTATGCGCGTAACTTCGGCGATCTGGGTAGCGATCATTACGCCGACAATGACGTCCAGAACGTGATGTTTACCGCTAACCACTTCTTTGGTGACCACCTGCAACTGATGCTCACCGGCATGACCGCCCAGGGCAACGACACGCTGAAAGACCGGACATCGACCACCGGAAGTTATGCGCTTCGCAGCGACAATACCGCTAAAAACGGCTATTACACGATGCTGGCCTGGCATGACAAGCAGCAATTCTACGGGCTGGCGCCAGGGGTGTCGGAAACGGCGTTACAGTACGGTGGCGGCCTTGGCGCAGAAGCACGCCAGCCGGGTAGCGATGGCGACCTGACGGATAACGCCACCTCGGTGCGTTTTGCCTCGTACGGTATTCTACCTGTGGCAAAAAACTGGGAAATCGCCCCATCGGTTATCGCCCAACACAGCGAGGATCGCTATCGTGACGGCGACCGTTATGACTGGGTTTCCTTTAACCTGCGTGCGTCACAGGCCATTACGCGCAACTTCGCCCTGCTCTATGAAGCGTCCTGGCAGTATATGGACCTCGACCCGAACGGACGCACCTACCGCTCCGACGATACGCTGTACCGCTACCAGAAAGTGAAAGGCGACTTCTACAAACTGACCTTCGCGCCGACATTTAAAGTCGGTGATATTTTCGATATCAAAGCACGTCCGGAAATTCGCTTTTTCGCGACATGGATGAACTGGGATAAAGCGCTTGACCGCTATGCAGTCAACGATGACTTTGGTAGCAAAGGCTTTACGGCAGGCGGAACCTGGAACTTTGGGGTGCAAACGGAGATTTGGTTCTAAAACAAAGGCGGGCACGGTGCCCGCCGATACCCCCCCCGGCCCCTTTTGGGGAGAGGGTTGGGGTGAGGGGAAAAGCGTGCGCAGACATTTCCCCGCAAGCCATTACATCTGATAACCGGGCTTCTTAATGAGTGTGTCCATCTGCGGCCCGATTTCCGTATCCCATACTTCGCTTTTCCACGCATCCGGGTCGATTTCGGTTAACGCGACGCTGATGGAACTGTCTTTGCTGCTTAAATGACGTGTGATCACATCGGCGATATCGGCCGCCAGCGCGGTTTTTTGCTCATCGTTCAGGTCACGGGGAAAACATTTGATATCAACATGTGGCATGGTGTGCTCCTTATAGTGGGACAACCAACCTACCACACTGAAAAAACGTCAGTTATCAAATAATGTCGTTACGGCGCAAAACGGACTGCAGCCTGGGTTGCGCGCAAACCGCATCGGCAATCGCGCTGATTTTCGGCGTGTTTTCCTTAAACCAGTCATGCCGTGGCCCCCAGGTTCTGATTACACAGATATAGATATCCAACAACGTTAGCTGTTCGCCAAACGCGTACGGCGTGGCGTGTAATTGCTGTTCCAGCCAGATATAGAGTGATTTACGATACGCGATACAGTGGTCGCGCAGTTCTTGCGCCGCACCGGGAACGAAGCGTTCGGGATAGTCGGCATAGGTGAATGTCGGGTAAACATTTGCCACCAGCCAGACCAACAGCCGCCAGAACTGATTACGTTCAGGCGTGCCCGTCGGCGGCGCCAGATGCGGGTGTTCATCGAGGATCATTAACGCAATGGCAGCCGATTCCGTCATGATGCTGCCATCGTCAAGTTGCAGCGTAGGCACCTGGCAAAGCGGGTTGAGTTTCAGCAATTTTTCCTGGTTATGCCCCGGCGAATCGAACCCTTCAACATTCTCAAACTGATAAGGGATATCCGCCAGCGTCAGCATCAGCTCACTGATGGCTGAACCCCAGCCGGGTGCGCCATAAACGGTGATCATATGACCTCCTTTCTTGCGAGTGAACAGTAAGTCTACGTCAAACTGGCAAGAAAGGTGTCGACCTGCTGTGGGCTGGTAAGACGCACAAAGCGGATGTGTTGATACTGCGGGTTGGCCATATCGGCCGCGTAACGTACCCGGTTATGGCGCCAGGTTTTTAATGTCCAGATGAGGATTGACTCGCGGCTTAAGAATGCGCGGCGGAAACTTTCCGTATTGCCGGTGCCAGGCCACAGCTCTTTTCCCTGCCATGCCCGGCGAATCACCCGAAGCACCGCCTGGCGCAGGGTACGCCAGAAACCGTAATCCAGCCAGATAACCAGATCGACATCCCGCCATTTGATCGGCCGCGATCGGTTGTAATTGCCGTCCAGTACCCAGCCTGGCGTGGCATTCAGCGTCTCTTCTAACAATGCGTAGAAGTCCTCATCACTGCGCCCTTGCCACTCCGGCAGCCAGTAAAGCCTGTCCATTTCGATATACGGCACATTAAGTTGCGCGGCCAGCCGCCGCGAAAGCGTGCTTTTACCGCTACCACTAGTGCCGATCACATTAATTTTCATAGCGTTATGCCGAATCTCTTTCTACAAAATGAAATCCAATATCCACAATGGTTTCTTGCTGAGGCAGCCCTTCGATGCGATCCGCCAGCAGCGTAGCGGCACGTTGACCGATAACCTGCCGGTCGACGCTGACCGTTGTGATGGAGGGATGGGTATCGGCGGCAAAATCCAGATCGCCAAAGCCAATCACCGCCAGATCCTGTGGCACCCGTAATCCGCTGGCCTGTGCTTCAACAATCGCCCCCTGAGCAAGGGTATCCGAACTGCAAACAATCACATCGAAGCTACCCTTTTTCAGCAAATCGCGAAGCCCCTGCCGCCCCGAGGCAAAACGCGCCGGGAGCGAGACATCCACAAAAGCGGGCTCGCGAATATCATTACGCGCCAGCGCCTCGCACAGTCCGCTTTTACGCAGCGCCGCACGATTATCTACCGTCCACAGCAAGCCGGGGCGTTTATAGCCTTTATGCAGCAAATAATCCGCCGTTGCCTCCCCCACTTTTTCATGGGAAAAGCCCACCAGCATATCCAATGGTGTGGGGGTGAGATCCCAGATTTCTACCACCGGTACGCTGGCATTGAGGATCACACGCTTTAATTCCGTTGAGTGGTGGATCCCTGTGAGGACAATACCGTCCGGACGACGTGATAAGAGCGTAGCCACCAGCTCTGCTTCCGTTTGCTGGGCGTAACCCGCCACACACAGCAGCATATGATAACCGCGTACCGCCAGCTCATCGCTTATCGACTGAATGGTATCGACAAACATGCTGTTATTGATTTGCGGGACCACAACGGCAATCAGTTTGCTGCGCCGGGACGCCAGCCCCCCCGCCAGCGCGTTGGGGATGTAGCCGGTGGCCTTGACCGCCGCGAGCACTTTTTCCACGGTTTTAGGACGCACCAGTTGCGGGGTGTTCAGTGCCCGGCTGACGGTCATTGATGACAACCCCGCCGCGCGGGCGACATCTTCTAATGTGGGGGCCCTGGGGGGCACAGGACGAGAGGTTTTCGACATGTAAACTCACAACGGCTTCTTTTTGTGACTGGGATTATAAGCGATTTGTTAGCTTAATTCGCTTCTCTCTCATTATTTTAATC
The DNA here is from genome assembly GCF_003073275.1 of Phytobacter sp. SCO41. Classification (NCBI taxonomy): domain Bacteria; kingdom Pseudomonadati; phylum Pseudomonadota; class Gammaproteobacteria; order Enterobacterales; family Enterobacteriaceae; genus Phytobacter; species Phytobacter sp. SCO41. Next base: position 2,810,043 of record NZ_CP027225.1, read on the forward strand.
AGCTTTAAAATCAGTAGATTAAAAACAGAATCACACCGTAATGTTAGCGATATCATTTAGAGTTGGACAATTTCACAAACTGTTTTGAAGTGTGAACCAGCACAAATAAAACCTCTCTTTGACGTCTCTTATTGTGATCAATTGTACATATTGACGGCAAAATGCTGGCGGTCTATTCTCAACTGAATTAAAAATGTTAGCGCAAACATTATTACCGTTCACAGGAGTCAATCATGACCGTAAGTGCGAATTCCGCTGCTGTAACCTATGCCAAAGCGCAGGGTGTTAAAACTGCCGCCGAAACCGGCGACCGTATCGAGTGGGTAAAACTCTCCCTCGCGTTCCTGCCGCTGGCTACCCCCGTAAGTGATGCGAAAGTGCTGACCGGTCGTCAGAAACCGCTGATCGAAGTTGCCATTATCATCGCGGAAATTCGCAGCCGTGACGGTTTCGAAGGCGTCGGTTTCAGCTACTCGAAACGTGCAGGCGGCCAGGGTATTTATGCTCACGCCAAAGAAATTGCCGATAATCTGCTGGGCGAAGACCCGAACGATATCGACAAAATTTACAGCAAACTGCTGTGGGCTGGCGCATCCGTAGGCCGTAGCGGTATGGCCGTACAGGCCATCTCCCCTATCGACATCGCGCTTTGGGATATGAAAGCAAAACGTGCCGGTCTGCCGCTGGCAAAACTGCTTGGTGCGCACCGTGATTCCGTACAGTGCTACAACACCTCAGGCGGCTTCCTGCACACACCGTTGGATCAGGTTCTGAAAAACGTGGTGATCTCCCGTGAAAATGGCATCGGGGGTATCAAACTGAAAGTCGGTCAGCCGGACACCAAAGAGGATATCCGTCGTCTGACCGCCGTGCGTGAAGCACTGGGCGATGATTTCCCGCTGATGGTTGACGCGAACCAGCAATGGGACCGCGAGACCGCCATTCGCATGGGGCGTAAAATGGAGCAGTTCAATCTGATCTGGATTGAAGAGCCGCTGGACGCCTACGACGTGGAAGGCCACGCCCAACTGGCCGCCGCACTGGATACGCCCATCGCGACCGGTGAAATGCTGACCAGTTTCCGCGAACACGAACAGCTTATTCTGGGCAACGCCAGCGACTTCGTTCAGCCGGATGCCCCACGCGTTGGCGGTATCTCTCCGTTCCTGAAAATCATGGATCTGGCCGCGAAGCATGGCCGTAAACTGGCCCCGCACTTTGCCATGGAAGTGCACCTGCACCTCTCTGCCGCCTACCCGCTTGAGCCGTGGCTGGAGCACTTCGAATGGCTGAACCCGCTGTTTAATGAGCAGCTTGAACTGCGCGATGGCCGCATGTACGTCTCCGACCGTCATGGACTGGGCTTCACGCTGAGTGAACAAGCGCGCGCCTGGACTCAGCTAAGCTGTGAATTTGGCAAACGTCCGTAACAGGTCATAAAGACGGGAAATATTCCCGTCTTTATTTATTGCAGCATGAAGACTGGCATAGTTATGCCCCGCTGTTTCGCCATATTATTGTACTCCCGACGGAGCAGCGTTTTTTATTTCTCGCGCACGCAATATAAATAACCCGTTACAGTCACAGGTTGCGTCAACATCCTGGCATTATCCCTGCCCGTCACTTTTAAATATATTTATTACGCTTACCCATTTACCTTTAAAAAACAGCAGCCGATTAAGATCTTTTAATTTCCCACATAAATAATGCAATTGCAGAATATATGTGATCGTGAGGGCACATTTATACATTTATTATGGATCCGCTCTGGGTATTTTTATATAAATGTTAGCGCAAACATACATAAAGAAAAGGAGTGTTCCATGACTTTGAGTGCCTGTACTGGCGCCATCTTATGCCGAGAGACAACGTACCCACTCTGCCATAGCAACCGCGTGCTGCCGCTGGCCGGCCTGCTTGTCCGTTCGGTCAACGCCACGAAGTAAATAACCGACGGAGCCATTCCCGTTTAATACACACGTCGGGGGAAACCTCGTCGAGGAATCGATTATGAGTAATGTTATTAAGCGCACCAGCGTGCGCCACGGTATTCTTATTTTCTTATTTCTGGCTACGGTATTTAACTATGCTGACCGCGCGACCCTTTCAGTGGTCGCCCCTATCATGAGTAAAGAATTAGGCTTTGATCCAGAAGCACTCGGACTGGCCTTTTCGGCATTCGGCATTTCGTATGTCATTATGCAAATCCCCGGCGGATGGCTGCTGGATAAATATGGCTCGCGCCTTGTTTATGGCTGCGCGTTAATTGGCTGGTCAATCGTCACCATGTTTCAGGGAACAATTTATCTTTTTGCCAGTCCGTTAATTGTATTGGTTATTTTGCGCCTGCTAATGGGGGCGATTGAAGCACCGGCCTTTCCGGCGAACAGCCGCCTGAGCGTACAGTGGTTCCCCAATAAAGAGCGCGGTTTCGTGACAGCGGTTTATCAGGCCGCACAGTACATCTCGCTCGGGATTGTCACGCCGCTGATGACACTTATCCTGCATAACATGAGCTGGCACTACGTGTTCTATTACATCGGCGCTATCGGCGTGGTGCTGGGAATTGTCTGGCTGGCAAAGATTCGCGACCCGCTACAGCACAAGAAAATCAACCAGCAGGAGCTGGATTATATCCGCGAAGGCGGCGGCGAACCGGAGCTGGGTAATGCGAAGAAATCGGAAAAGATTTCCCTTGCCCAGATCAAAAGCGTCTGTGTGAATCGCATGATGATCGGCGTGTATATCGGTCAGTTCTGCGTAACGTCTATCACCTGGTTCTTCCTGACCTGGTTTCCGACCTATTTATATCAGGCAAAAGGGATGTCGATTCTCAAGGTCGGGTTTATTGCCAGTATTCCGGCGATCGCCGGGTTTATTGGCGGCCTGATGGGCGGCGTGTTTTCTGACTGGTTATTAAAACGCGGTTACAGCCTGACCACTGCGCGCAAATTCCCGGTTATCTGCGGCATGTTGCTCTCCTGTGTGATTGTGGTGGCAAACTACACCCAGTCAGAAGTGGTGGTCATTGCCGCCATGAGCCTGGCCTTCTTCGCCAAAGGCTTCGGTAATTTAGGCTGGTGCGTACTGAGCGATACCTCGCCGAAAGAAGTGCTGGGCATTGCGGGTGGCGTCTTTAATATGTGCGGCAATCTGGCCAGTATTATTACGCCTCTGGTTATTGGGGTGATTCTCTCCAGTACCCAGTCGTTTGATTACGCCATTTTGTATGTGGGGTCGATGGGCTTAATTGGCCTGTTCTCTTATCTGTTTATTGTCGGTTCGCTGGAGCGTATTCAACTTACGCCTTCCGCCGCCTGAAAATGAACGTACGCTGCTTCGCATCCGGCGAAGCAGCATTTTCGTCTCTCACAACACCTTCGATAAAAACTGCCTTGTCCTTGGATGCTGAGGATGGTTGAGCACCGTGTCGCTGTCGCCCTGCTCCACAATTTTGCCATCTACCATAAACACCACCTGATCCGCGACTTCGCGGGCAAAACCGATCTCGTGCGTAACCACCACCAGGGTTGTACCGGAACGGGCCAGCTTTTTGATGACATCCAGCACTTCGCCAACCAGTTCCGGATCCAGCGCAGAGGTGGGTTCATCGAACAGCATTACCCGTGGGCGCAGCGCCAGCGCGCGGGCAATGGCAATACGCTGCTGCTGCCCACCGGAAAGATGGCGTGACCAGGCATCCGCTTTATTGCGCAGCCCTACCACATCGAGCAACTGATACGCCTGCTCAATGGCCTCTTTGCGACTGAGCCGCTGATGGGCTATCGGCGCTTCAATCAGGTTTTCCAGTACCGTGAGGTGCGGGAACAGATTGAAGTTCTGAAACACATAGCCCACGTTTACCCGCTGGCGCAGGATCTCGCGCTCTTTCAGTTCATAGAGCTTATCCCCTTTGCGGCGATAGCCAATATAGTCGCCATCAATCTGAATAAAGCCTTCATCGACACGCTCCAGATGATTAATGGTGCGCAAAAGCGTCGATTTGCCGGAGCCGGAAGGTCCGAGAATCACGGTCACGGTGCCTGGCGGGATCTCAAGCGACACATCATCCAGCGCCTTATGGCGACCAAAATATTTGCTGACCCCGGTAATCGAAATATGACCATTAAGAGAGGCTGGCATGAATCGGCTCCTGTGGTTGCGCGACACGGGCAGGTGTCGTAGCCCGCACCCGGCGGGAATTGACGGCGGAGCGACGTTCGCTGCGCGCCAGCCAGCGTTCAACCAGATGCTGAATCACCGACAGCACGCTGGTGATCACCAGATACCACACGGCACCCACCATCAGTAACGGGATCACCTCCTGGGTACGGTTGTAGATCATCTGAATGGTGTAGAACAGCTCCGGCATCGCCAGCACATAGACCATCGCCGTTCCCTTAGCGAGGCTGATAATTTCATTAAAACCGGACGGCAAAATGGTCCGCAGCGCCTGCGGCAGAATAATGCGCAAGGTGCGTCGCCAGGCAGGAAGCCCTAATGCGGCGGCGGCCTCATACTGCCCGTGATCGACCCCTAAAAAACCACCACGAATGATTTCCGCCGTATAGGCGCTTTGCACCAGCGTCAGGCCAACCACCGCCGTGGAAAATTGCCCCAGCACATTCACCGTTTCGTAGTGCGCCCAGCTCAGTTGCGTAAACGGAATGCCAATCGTCAGCGTGTCATAGAGATAAGAGAAGTTGTAGAGAATAATCAGTACCACAATCAGCGGCAGTGAACGAAACAGCCAGATATAGCTCCACGCCAGGCTGCTCAATAGCCAGGAGCTGGACAACCGCGCCAGCGCCAGCACGCCGCCAAAGATAACGCTTAATGCCGTACCGAGTAGCGTTAATAACAGCGTCTGACCCAGACCTTCCAGGATCACGGGATCAAAGAACCAGCGGGCAAAAACGCGCCACTCCCAGCGTGGGTTAAAGGCGACGGACTGGACTACAATCGCCAGTACGATCAACGCGATAACAGCCCCGACGATCCGCATTGGGTAGCGTGCCGGGACAACTTTGATAGACTCTGTCGTTTTCATGTTTATCCCTCAGGCAGTTTTACTGAGCGTGTCGACCGCTAAGGTCTTGGTAAACCGCAGGCGGCCATCGAACGGTGGCTGGCTGTACTCCTCCGGGTCGCGCGTCAGATCGAACTGCGCTTCATACCCTTGGCGAAGATAGAGCTGCACCGCTTCCGGCTGACGAAAGCCGGTGGTCAGAAAGATGCGGCTGTAGCCCGCCAGCACCGCGCGCCGTTCCAGTTCGGCCACCACTCTACTGGCCAGCCCCTGCTTGCGCAGGGTGTGTTGTGTCCAGATGCGTTTGATTTCCGCCGTGTGGGCATCTTTCGGTTTGTACGCGCCGGTGGCGATAATCGCCCCGTCACGCTCCAGCACAATGAATAGCCCCTGCGGCGGCAGATACCACTCCGTCAGTTCCACCTCGGCATCTTTAGAAAAATAATCGCCATAACGGGCGGCATATTCGCCAAACAGACCGGCTATCACGGGCTGCAATTCCGGTGCGTCGGGGGAGATATCACGGAAACGTTCGCTCATCTGCGCCTCCTTAGTCGCCCAATCCGGCGGGGTTGATTTCTGAGGTCGGGATCTTCTCAACGCCCTCACCCCAGCGATTGAGCACTTTTTCGTAGTCGCCATTTTTAATGACGCCATTAAGCGCAATCTGTACCGGCTCCACCAGGCCGCTGCCTTTTTTCAGCGTGACCGCGATATGCGCCGCTTTCGGCCAGCCGCCGTCCACGCTGCCTACCAGACGGGTTTTATTGGTCAGCGCGGCTTTCCAGGCGCCAATCACATTCGGGCCAAAGAAGGCATCCGCACGACCGGACTGCAGTGCCAGCGTCTGGGCGGCATCATCTTTGGTGTAGACCGGGGTGAACGGTTTAAGCCCTTTCTTTTCGTTTTCCGCATTCCACGCCAGCAGAATGGCCTCCTGATTGGTGCCGGAGCCGACGATAATACGCAGCCCGGCGATGTCCTCTGCCTTCTCAATGGCTTTGATCGGGCTACTGGATTTCACGTAAAAGCCGAGGGAATCTTTGCGGTAGGTGGCGAAATCAAACTTCTCTTTGCGCGCTTTGGTGACGGTGATATTGCTGATTGCCGCATCATATTTGCCGGAGGTGACCCCGAGCGGCCAGTCCTCCCAGGAGGTCGGCACCACGTTCAGTTCCAGACCGAGGCTGTCGGCAACCAGACGGGCGATATCTACCTCACTGCCGAGCAGGGTTTTGTTGTCATCAGAAAAGACCGTCAGCGGCGGCGAGTTAAGGGCGGCCACCGCCACCGTAAATTTTCCCGGTACCGCCAGATGATAATCTTTCGGCAAGCGGGCCACCGCGTCGGCATTGCGCGGCGTGTTAATGGGCGTTTTGTTAGCTTCAAGGCTAACGCCGGTGCCGTTAATCGTGACGTCATTGGCCCAGACCAGCGGCGCGAACGCCAGTGTCACTGCGAGGAGGAGCGATGATTTCTGCATAGCGTATTCTCTTTATTGTTTTGTGAATTGATTCGCAGGTTGTTGTAAACCAAGACTTTCGCGCAGGGTCGTGCCGGGATAGGCCTTACGGAACAGACCGCGAGCCTGCAAAATCGGCACCACGGTGTCGACAAAGCGTGGGAAAGTATCCGGCGTACCGCCCTGGATGATAAAACCGTCGGCTGCCCGCTCGTCGAACCACTGTTGCAGGCCGTCTGCCACCTGCTCCGGGGTGCCGGAAAAACGCGGGCGCGGTGAGGCCGCCTCCAGCGCCACCTGACGCAGCGTTAAGTGGCGCTCACGGGCATGACGTTTGATTTCATCGGTGGTACTGCGAAAACTGTTTTGCCCCAGAGTGCCAATGTCCGGGAAAGGTTCATCCAGCGGGTACTGACTAAAATCATGGTGTTCGAAATAACGGCCAAGGTAATTGAGCGCATCCTGAATGGAGACCAGCGCTGCGGTGGTCTGATATTGCTGCTCAACGTCCTGCGCATTATCACCAACAATCACGCTGACGCCCTGGAAGATATGTAATTCATCTTCGCGACGGCCATTTTTAATCAGTTGCGCTTTGACATCGCGATAAAAATGTTTGGCCTCGTCGAGCGTCTCGTGGTGGGTGAAAATCGCATCGGCGTGTCGTGCCGCTAATTTCTTGCCATCATCAGATGCGCCCGCCTGAAATATAATGGGCCGTCCTTGTGGCGTGCGGCCAATATTCAGTGGCCCGGCGACCTGGAAAAAATCGCCACGATGATTAAGCGTATGCAGTTTTTGCGGGTCAAAGAATTGCCCTGTCGCTTTATCGCGAATAAAAGCATCCTCTTCCCAGGAGTCCCAAAGTCCTTTCACCACGTCCAGATATTCATCGGCGATGCGATAACGCAGCGCATGTTCCGGGTGCTGCTGGCGAGAAAAGTTTTTTGCCGAGCCCTCCAGCGGCGAGGTGACGACGTTCCAGCCCGCGCGCCCGTTGCTTAAATGGTCGAGGCTGGCAAACTGACGCGCCACGGTAAAAGGTTCGCTATAGGAGGTCGACAACGTGCCAACCAGCCCTAAATGGCGGGTGACGCTCGCCAGTGCCGATAATACGGTGATGGGTTCAAAACGGTTTAGAAAATGAGGAATGGATTTTTCATTAATATATAAGCCATCGGCGACAAATAAAAAATCGAGTTTTCCCTCTTCGGCTTTTAATGCCGTTTCCTGAACAAAAGCAAAATTAATACTGGCGTCGGCTTTGGCTGCCGGGTGTCGCCACGCGGACATATTTCCGGATGCGCCATGCAATATGGTGCCCAGGCGCAGTTGACGAGCTTGTGACATAATCCATCCTCATTTTCAGGCAACAGGTTCCCCGGAGCTGTTGCCCCAGGTTGTTTTATTCCGTTATGGCTGGAGTAAGGCTTTTTCAGCCAGCAACGCGAAATAGCGTGCGGCGTCTTCAATTAATGCTTCATCAGGATTAAACGACGGATGGTGCAAGCCATATTCACTGGCGCTGCCAATACTGACAAACGCACCGGGAATATGTTCGAGATAGACGGCAAAATCTTCCCCGCCCATATGCAACTGTGCGACCTGCGTGTCATAGCCGTGCCAGTCCGCAACGTCGCGGGTAAAGGCGGCCCAGCGTTCATCGTTAACCAGCGCCGATGGGCCTTCGAACCAGCGCACGGTGATCTCTGCATCAAAGGCGCGGGCCAGTCCGGCAGCGATATCATTGACGCGCACCTTCACTTTCTCACGCACCTCATTGCGGTGGGTACGCAGCGTGCCTTCCAGTTCGACCTGCTCCGGCAGCACATTCCAGGTATTACCGCCCTGCATCCGGGTAACACTCAGTACCACCGAATCCAGGGTATCCACATTCCGGCTGGCGATGGTTTGTAGCGCGACCACAAGCTGGCTGGCGAGCAGGATGGCGTCATTACCTTCATGGGGACGCGCGGCGTGCGCCCCTTTACCGCCGACCTGCACGACAAAGCGGTCAACGTTGGCATAAAACGGGCCGCCGCGCGTGGCGAACGTGCCCACGGGCAGGCCAGGCTCATTGTGCATGCCAAAAATAGCGCTGACACCGTTTAGCAAGCCCGCCTGAATGAGCCGCTTTGCGCCGCCGAAATTCTCTTCCGCAGGCTGGAAGATCAGCCGCACGCGTCCCGGTAAAGCGGATTCTTTCTCTTTTAGCAACAGTGCCGCGCCGAGCATGACACTGGTATGGATGTCATGGCCGCAGGCATGCATCACCCCTTTATTGCGCGAGGCATAAGGCACGTCGACCGCCTCTTCAATCGGTAATGCATCAATGTCCGCGCGCAGAGCAATCACCTTGTCGCCACTGCCCACCTCCGCGACCACGCCCGTAGGCAAAGTGATGGGGACTAAGCGCAGCCCGGCATTTTCCAGCCAGTGACTTACCCGGCGGCTGGTTTCAAACTCCTGTAACGACAGTTCCGGGTACTGATGCAACTCACGCCGCCAGTCTATCAATTGTTGAGCAAAACTCATTGCGCCACCTCCTGGATAACCGTGCTTTGCCGCCAGGATTCACTCAGCAGGCGCAATGAAGCAATACGCGCATTGGGGTCAACCAACGGGTTATCAAGAATGAACTCATCCACGCCAAATTCCGCTGCCAGCGCATCCAGCCCGGCCAGCACAGTTTCTGCGGTGCCTTTAATCAGCGACGGTTCCCGGCGGAAAATTCGTACCGCCGGGCTTCCGGCCTGACGTGCGAAGGCCTGAGCCTGGGCTTCGTTGGCAACGCTGACCCGTTGACCGTTTTCCAGTTCAACACCCCAAATCTCCACCTGCTGCGCCAGCCGTTCGGCATCGTTTTGCGTGTCGGCAACAATCACCTGCACGGCGACAATCAGGTCTCGCTGGCTCAGCGCTCGCCACTGCGTGACAACGTCACGTAGCAATGTTCTGTCGCCATTGAGATGGGCCGCAAAAACGAAATTCCAGTCGAGTTTCGCCGCCAGTTTCGCGCTCTCAAGGCTCGCGCCGAGCAGAAACCCCTGCGCACGTTCTGTGGGAAGCGGCGTGGCGGCCAGAGATTCCGCATCGGCAGTAGCCTGCTTCGCGTTAAGCCAGTTATCCAGCTCACCGAGTTGGTCGGCAAAGCTCCCCTTATCTTCCGGATGCAATCCTCGCTGTAATGCGCGCGTGGACAGAGGCAGTCCGCCTGGCGCTTTACCGATACCGATATCGATACGGCCAGGAGCCAGCGAAGCCAGCACGTTGAAGTTTTCCGCGACTTTATAAGGGCTGTAGTGTTGCAACATGACGCCGCCGGAGCCGATGCGGATCCGCTGCGTTTGTCCGGCAATCCAGGCGATAAGCAGTTCAGGGGATGGGCTGGCGAGTTGGGACGTATTGTGATGTTCCGCAATCCAGAAGCGGTGAAAGCCGCCTCTTTCTGCCTGTTGCGCCAGTTGTAACGTACGGTTCAGCGCATCCTGTGCGGTTTCATTTTCCGCAATCGGGCTTTTATCCAGCAAACTCAGACGATAAGACATGCAGCACGCTCTTATTGGGTAACATGTCTGCATTATTGGAATGGGCTTACGGCCTTGTGAAACAATTAATTTACATTAAATAAGCAAAAAATTTGCAAAGTAGCCCCCGCAGAGGGACGGTAGTCATTATTTGCGCTTATGAATAAGGCCGCATTCCCCTGTGCCGTGCAACCTCGCCGACATCGTCTTTCCTTTTGCATGCTTAGTCATTTCTGCCGTCTTTTTCGCCATATTGAATCAGTTAAACTGTCAAGTAACACTTACGTCACAAATTCAACTCATACCCATCGTTTTTTCGTCTGGTATGTTTTGCGTCGCCAAAAAAATGCAGGTAGGATGCTGCGCCATGTTGTGTCTTATTCATACGTAGAATGATTGAAAAGACAGAACGCTTTCCCAACAGAGCAAACGATTGTCTTGCTGCTCTGTGGGGTCGAGGAAGTTCCAAAAGATTCAGACAGGTCAACGGGTAACGCAATGAAAACAACCAACAACAACGCGGCGGAGCATCAGGCCGCGAAACGACGCTGGTTAAACTCTCACGAAGAGGGTTATAACAAAGCGATGGGCAACCGCCACGTACAGATGATCGCTATCGGCGGCGCAATCGGAACGGGGTTATTCTTAGGCGCCGGAGCGCGTCTGCAGATGGCGGGGCCATCACTGGCGATCGTTTATCTGGTTTGTGGTCTTTTCTCTTTCTTCATCTTACGTGCACTGGGTGAGCTGGTATTACACCGCCCTTCCAGCGGCAGTTTTGTCTCGTATGCCCGTGAATTTATGGGTGAAAAAGCGGCCTATGTCGCCGGTTGGATGTATTTCGTAAACTGGGCGATGACCGGTATCGTGGATATCACCGCCGTTGCGTTATATATGCATTATTGGGGTGCGTTTGGCGATGTACCGCAGTGGGTATTTGCCCTTGGTGCGCTCGCCATCGTCGGGACCATGAATATGATCGGCGTGAAGTGGTTCGCTGAAATGGAATTCTGGTTCGCGCTGGTCAAAGTACTGGCCATTGTCGCTTTCCTGGTTGTCGGGACTATCGTCCTGGGATCCGGTAAACCGCTGGACGGCAACGCGACGGGTTTCCATCTGATCACCGATAATGGCGGCTTCTTCCCCCACGGTCTGCTCCCTGCGCTGGTTCTGATCCAGGGTGTGGTCTTCGCCTTTGCCTCTATCGAGTTTGTCGGTACCGCAGCCGGTGAATGTAAAGACCCGGAAAAAACCGTACCGAAAGCGATCAATAGCGTTATCTGGCGTATCGGCCTGTTCTACGTTGGTTCCGTGGTGCTGCTGGTTCTGTTGCTGCCGTGGATGGCGTATCAGCCGGGGCAGAGTCCGTTTGTGACCTTCTTCTCTAAACTGGGCGTGCCGTACATGGGCGACGTGATGAATATCGTGGTCCTGACCGCTGCGCTGTCGAGCCTGAACTCCGGCTTGTACTGCACGGGGCGTATCCTGCGTTCCATGTCGATGGGGGGTTCCGCGCCTAAGTTCATGTCCAAAATGAACAAACAGCACGTACCGTACGCGGGGATCCTCGCGACCCTGGCAGTCTACGTTGTGGGCGTGTTCCTGAACTATCTGGTTCCGGCACAGGTGTTTGAAATCGTTCTTAACCAGGCGTCTGTGGGCATCATCGCGTCGTGGGGCTTTATCGTGCTCTGCCAGATGCGTCTGCGCAAAGCCATCAAACAAGGCAAAGCGGCGGAAGTCAGCTTTAAAATGCCTGGGGCACCGTTCACCTCCTGGTTAACGCTGATGTTCCTCTTCTCTGTGCTGGTTCTGATGGCGTTTGACTACCCGAACGGCACCCTGACCATCGGTTGTCTCCCACTGCTGATTGTGCTGCTGGTGATTGGCTGGTTCGGTGTGCGTAAACGCGTAGCGGAAATTCACAGCACCGCGCCGGTCGTGGCTGACGCTACCGCTGCTCCCACTGAGCTTGTAGAAGAAACCGCGAAATAATCTGACGTGTAAAAATAAAAGCCAGCCAGGTATGCCACCGGCTGGCTTTTTTTATGCGTGCTTAGAGGGCAATACGGATGATGTCGTCCGGCTCAGTGGCCTCTTTCTCTTTGCTGGCCGCCTGTTTCACGCTGACATAGAGCGTCTGACCATCGGCGGAGAGCGCCAGGCTGTTCGGATGCGTTGGCGTATCGAAGGTTTTCACCACCTTATAGGTTTTGCCATCAATCACGCTGACTTTGCCCGCCTGACGATGGGTGACATACGCTTCGTTACGCGTCGGGTTAAACAGCACCGCCAGGGATTCCGGCGCGGCGATCTTTTGCAGTACAGCTCCATTACGCAGATCAACGACCAGAACCTCAGGCGCTTTGGAGTCGGTAATAAAGGCGCGATGGCCTGCGGTGTCCAGGCTCAGATTCAGATAGAAGTGTTCTTTACCGTCATCCTGCAATTTCTTACGCGTCACAATTTTGTGGGTGGCGGTGTCGATAGTCAGCAATTCCCCGTCACCGTTGGTGCTATACAGGCGTTTTGCCGCCGCATCGATGGCCAGACCCGTACTGAATTTACCGGTCCCCGTAATGGTGTATTTGAGCGTCATGGTTTCGCCATTTACCGCCCAAATCACACTCTCATTGCCGATACCGCTGATGTAAACAGTGTTAGTCGTTTCATCCACCACCAGTTCACGCGGCTGCAGCGGACGCACAGTTTCACTGCGCTTACGGTCATCAAGCACCAGGCGCCCTTTCACATCGCCCGTTTTTGCGTCAATGGCAGTGACGGCGCCATTAGTGGTATTACCCACCCACAGGGTTTGCGTCCGGGAGTTAATGGCGGCACCGAACGGCTTGAGATCGTTATGGACAGCCAGCGTCACGTCCAGTGAAAGTGGATCCAGACGGTAGACCACGCCGCCTTTATCGGTTTTACGGCTCTGTGAGGTAGCCACCCACAGCGCGTTGTCCTGTTGGCTCCAGGCCATTTCGTAGGCACCTTTACCGACCGGTTTACGCAGCATCTCTTCGCTGGCCTGGGCGTGAAATGTCCCGGCGAGCAGCAGTGAACCTAACAACAGTGAACGACGCAGACGTGGCGCAGATAAATGACGTAAAGACATGACGACTCCCTTTGATAAACAAATATAGTTTTGCTTCACATGCTTCCATGACGCCAGGGTCATAGCCCTGCCTTATTAATTGAGAATAGTAATCATTATTGCGTGCAATGTGGAGCAGTAAATCTGTTTTTACTGTCATCGGCGGTAACGTCTACACTTTTTGTTAACGTAATGTGCCCTTAAAGTTTTCATGAATTGTTAAAGATATTAACATTACGCCATGTTCCCATTTGGTTCGTTTCTTATTCTGGTCAATTTATGAATATTTTTGCCCTTTCAAGAACAGCGTTTCCAGCGCTGTTACTTCCGGTCATCTACGCGCCTGCCGTGCTGGCGGCCGACAATGAACAAACGATGATCGTCAGCGCGACACCCCGCACAGTTTCAGAACTCGACACCCCGGCGGCTATCAGTGTCGTGAACGGCGACGATATTCGTCAGGCCACGCCTCAAATAAACCTCTCGGAATCGCTGGGCGGCGTGCCTGGCTTACAGGTGCAAAATCGCCAGAACTATGCGCAGGATTTACAGCTCTCCATTCGCGGTTTTGGTTCCCGCTCGACCTACGGCGTGCGCGGTATTCGCATGTATGTCGACGGTATTCCTGCCACCATGCCGGACGGACAGGGGCAAACCTCGAATATCGATCTCACCAGTGTCGAGAGTATCGACGTCCTGCGCGGCCCCTTCTCTGCTCTGTACGGCAATGCATCTGGCGGTGTGGTGAATGTGACCACCCAGACGGGCCATCAGCCAACGGAACTTGAAGCCAGCAGTTATTACGGCAGTTACGGAAGCTGGCGCTATGGCACTAAAGCCAGCGGTGCGGTGGGCGATGGCACACAGCCGGGCGATGTGGATTACACGGTCTCCTCGACCCGTTTTGTCACCCATGGCTATCGCGATCGCAGCGGTGCGCGTAAAAATCTTGCCAACGCCAAACTGGGTGTGCGTATCGACGAGGCCAGTAAGCTGACGCTGATTTTCAACAGCGTGGACATCAAGGCGAACGATCCGGGCGGTCTCACGAAAGAGGAGTGGCACGCTAACCCGCGCCAGTCACCGCGTGCCGTACAGTACGACACGCGCAAAACGGTTAAACAGACACAGGCCGGACTGCGTTATGAGCGCCAGCTCAGCGCGCAGGACGATGTGAGTGTCATGATGTACGCCGGGGAGCGTGAAACCACCCAGTACCAGTCAATTCCTCGCGGCCCCCAGTTGAACCCACAGCACGCCGGGGGCGTAATCGACCTGACCCGCCATTACCAGGGGATCGATACTCGCTGGACCCATCGCGGCGAACTGTTGGTACCGGTGACTATCACCAGCGGGTTGAATTACGAAACCATGAGTGAGCAGCGCAAAGGCTATGAAAACTTTGTGATGGTCAATGGCGCGCCGGATTATGGTCGTGAAGGGAATTTGCGTCGTAACGAACGCAACCTGATGTGGAACGTCGATCCTTATGTGCAAACCCGTTGGCAGTTGACCGATAAGCTGTCGCTGGATGCGGGTCTGCGTTATAGCTCGGTCTGGTTTGATTCAAACGATCACTATATTACGGCGAGCAACGGCGATGACAGCGGTGATGCCAGCTATCACAAATGGCTGCCTGCCGGGTCGCTGAAATATGCGCTGACCGATAGCTGGAATCTCTATGCGGCGGCGGGGCGTGGTTTTGAAACGCCTACCATTAACGAGCTCTCTTACCGTTCTGGCGGGCAAAGTGGACTCAATTTTGCCCTTAAGCCATCGACAAACGATACCGTCGAAATCGGCAGCAAAACTCGCGTGGGTTATGGCTTACTCAGTGCAGCACTCTTTCGCACCGATACCGATAACGAAATTGTCACCGATACCAGTAGCGGCGGACGCACCACTTATAAAAACGCTGGCAAAACGCGCCGTCAGGGTGCGGAGCTGGCGCTCGATCAGCAGTTCGCCGGAAACTGGCGGGCAAAACTGGCGTGGACGTATCTGGATGCGACCTACCGCAGCGACGTCTGCGGCGACAGTAATTGCAACGGCAACCGGATCCCCGGTATCGCGCGCAATATGGGCTTTGCATCACTGGGCTATGTCCCCGAACAAGGCTGGTATGCGGGTGCGGATGTGCACTATATGAGTGATATCGCCGCTAATGACGAAAACACGGCAACCGCACCGTCCTGGACGGTGGTCGGCCTGAACACCGGCTACAAATTTAACTACGGTAACTGGATGATGGATGTGTTCGGGCGCGTGGATAATCTGTTTGATCGTGAATATGTGGGATCGGTGATTGTTAACGAATCCAATAACCGTTACTACGAACCGGCGCCGGGGCGCAATTATGGCGTAGGTTTGTCAGTTGCTTATCGCTTTGAGTGATGGCGGTTGAATAACCAGAGGCCCTCTTTTTGCAAAGCGGGCCTCTGTCGTATCAGAAGGTCGTCCAGCCGTCGTCGCTGGTCACCTCAGCCGGTTTACGCGGCGTTGAGACTGGCGGCTGCGGCCTGGCAGGCGTCGATGATTTTACCGGCGTCGCGCCCGACTCAAGACGGAATGTCGCAACCAGTTGCTCCAGGCGTAACGCCTGCTCTTCAAGGGAACCTGCTGCGCTTGACGACTCGCTCACCAGGGCGGCGTTTTGCTGCGTGGTACTGTCCAGTTCACCCACCGCGCGGGCAATTTGTTCAATCCCGCGGCTTTGCTCCTCAGAGGCAGAAGAAATTTCACCCATGATGTCATTAACACGGGTGACCGACTGCACCACTTGCCCCATCGTTTCCCCGGCCTTAGCCACCAGTTCACTGCCGGTATTGATGCGAGACACCGACTCGGTAATCAGTTGCTCGATATCTTTCGCCGCCTGGGAACTGCGCTGAGACAGGCTACGCACTTCACTGGCGACCACCGCAAAGCCGCGCCCCTGCTCTCCCGCACGGGCTGCTTCTACCGCCGCGTTAAGTGCAAGAATGTTGGTCTGGAAGGCAATACTGTTGATGACCGCGGTAATGTCGGCAATTTTGTTTGAGCTATTGTGGATATCACTCATCGTTTTCACCACATCACGCATCACGTTGCCACCTTCACTGGCCGTGTTCGAGGCCTGCGCCGCAAGCCTGCTGGCATTACGCGCGTTATCCGCGTTGTTTTTCACCGTCGCGGTTAACTCTTCCATACTGGCCGCCGTTTGCACGACGGCGGCGGCCTGTTGCTCTGTACGAGAAGAGAGATCGGTATTACCTTCGACAATCTCCGTTGCCGCATGGGAAACCTGTGCCACGCTATTACGAACGTCAAAAATCATCTCGCGAAGACGGCTATTCATACGCCCCATTGCAGCGGTGAGTTTGCCCAGTTCATCGTCGCTTTGTGCGGTGATCTGCGAACTGAGATCGCCACTGGCGATACGCTCGGCCAGCGCCAGGTTATGGACAACAGGACGGGTGATCTGACGAATAATCCACCACGAGACAATTACGCCAATCAGAATGGCAATAATGCCGATAATGGCCGCTGTGGTACTGGAGTTATCCGCCAGCGCATCGTTATAAGTTTTCACCCGTGCAATCAGTTTCTTGATGTCAGCGCTGCTGTCATCGCCAGCGACTTTAACTTTATCCTCAGCCGTTTTGATCGCCTGAACCGCAGTAAAATAGTTGATGCTCAGGTCGCGATAACGGGCGGTTTCATCCCACAATGCCTGCATCGGAGAAAGCAGCTCAGCCGGAAGCTCGCCTGAAAGCGTTTGTACCCCAGCCTGCGCTTTGTTGAAGCGATCATCGAGAATATTGCGCGTCTCTTTCGTCGGGCTAAAACGCACCATTAACGCAGCATCGCGCACCCCACCGATGGCAATCAGTTGATCAAAAATCCGGGCGCTTAATGCGTTATCAGCCACAGGTGTGGAGATGAGTGTACTAAAGCGTGCATGCTTATCGTCTGCTCCGAGCAGGTCCAGGGTCTCGCGAACGGATTTCATGGCGTTCGTCGCCTGCTGCATTTCCGCAGACCCTGCTTCAAAGTTCGCCAGATGGCCTGACAGCGTATGCAACAGCGCGCTCTCGTCATCATTCCATGACATTTCACTTGCACTGGCGGTGAGCTGCGACGCATGTTTTACGTAGTCGGACATGATCGGACCGGCTTTCTCATCACCATAAAGATACTTCAGGCGGTTAATCTTGGCCTGAAAGACCTCAATGTTAACGCTATAAATCAGGTTGGTTTTTGCGTAGACGTCGCGGATCTCTTTAAACCGCAATACGCTCAGAACGGTAGCAATGGCAACCAGAAAAAGCACAATCCCAAACCCGACTGACAGCTTTTTACTGATAGTTATATTTTTCAACCCCTGGCTAAAAGACATCCCAAACTCCTTGCGTCACATCAATGTTAGCGCTCAACTTAGCACTCATCGATTATCGGCAGGCAGCCCAGGGAGTTAAGAGGGAAAATCGCTGAAGACAAAAAACGTGATGATGATGCTCCCCTTTGCCAAATTTTTGGTGGGGAGCATTTAAAAATCATCAAATTGCACTGAATGATTTCGAGACTAAACTATCACTCAGCTATTGAACTGCTTTAACAGTATGCCTGCGCCATCATCAATGGTGCGGTATATTGCTTTTTCGCAACCGTTTTCGTCGCCTTTCTCGAATGCGGATAATAAATCGCCATAATCATATCCACGCGATAACTCAGGTGATGAAGGATAAAGATAATTAAAGCATGGGCCAATCCGAACCCATAATTGTTCAATTATTGCGGCAAGCGTGGGCATTTCCGCATAATGATATACGGCAAAACGAAATACGCGATTCGACTGCAAAGTCAATTCAGTATTTCCTGTTTTTGCCGCCTCACTAAAAGCCTCGGCAAGAATACGCAATTCATGAACTTTACCTGCTGTCATATTTTTGCAGGCAGCGCGTACAGCCATGCCTTCAAGTTTTTTGCGGATATCACTAATTTCTATGAATCGCGCCTTACCCACGTCCGGAACAAGGAATGCTTGCGCAGGAGTAGCATGAAGTGCCCCTGCGGAAACAAGACGCAACAATGCTTCCCTGACAGGCGTAATACTGGTTCCTAATTGATCTGCAATTTCTTTCGTGATGAGCCGGGCGCCAGGTTTAAGCGCACCAATAATAAGCGCACTCTTTAGACTGGCTTCTACCTGCATAGTAAGGCTCGTCCGCTGCGCTTTTTCCAAATCAAGCATGTGATTGTGTCCCGTCCAAATTCTTATTTATTTTCAGCCTGGTAGCGTGTCGGTGAACATAATTTACGAAGATATATTATGTATAAGCATGCCTGGTATTGGATTGACGCGTAAAGTTAGAACAAAATCTTATTTTTTATGCACAACTACCAGGAACCGTTACCGATAAGGTCGTCGATTCCTTATGCTTGTATAATTAAAGACGTTTTTAAAAATTTTGCACGTATTATGATGACGGTTTTCACCGTCACCACCATTTTTAGTCATCCTCGCCGACGCGAATCACAACTTTACCGAAGTTTTTCCCGGCAAGTAAGCCAATAAAGGTCTCTGGCGCGCTTTCAAGTTCGTCAGTGATTTGCTCGCGATAATGGATTTTCCCCTCTTTAACCCACTGCGACATGTCACGCTGAAATTCGTTGATGCGGTGACCATAATCCTGGCTAATAATAAACCCCTGCAAGCGAATTCTTTTTTTCAGGAGCGTCCCCATTAATAACGGGACACGATCCGGACCATCCGGCAAAGAGGTCGCATTATAACCACTAATCAGCCCGCACAACGGAATTCGTGCTGCGGTATTCAATAATGGCAATACCGCATCAAATACCTTGCCGCCGACATTTTCGAAATAAATATCGATGCCTTGTGGACAGGCTTTCGCCAGTTGTTCGGCAAAATCGCTGGCATGGTGATCGAGACAGGCATCAAAACCAAGTGTATCCACCGCATGGCGACATTTTTCACTGCCGCCAGCAACGCCCACAACCCGGCACCCTTTGATTTTACCTATCTGGCCGACCGTCGCCCCTACCGGCCCTGTAGCCGCAGCGACGACCAGCGTCTCTCCCGCTTTCGGCTGCCCGATATCCAGTAACCCCATATAGGCAGTGAAACCCGGCATCCCGAGCACGCCGAGCGACCACGATGGATGTTCAGGATTTTCGCCGAGTTTGACGAGCCCTTCACCGCCGGAAATCTCGTAATCCTGCCAGCCGCTGTAGCCCAGCACCCAGTCGCCTTCGTGGAAATCGTTATGCTGTGACTGTACGACGCGACTGATGGTAGCGCCGCACATGACACCATCAACCGGCACCGGCGGACTGTAAGATGGCGCATCGCTCATCCTGCCGCGCATATAGGGGTCAAGTGAAAGGTAGACGGTTCGCAGCAGCACCTGGCCTTCGCCTGGGGTGGCAATGGCATCTTCTTCAAGCCGAAAATTGTCGACTGTCGGTGCGCCCTTTGGCCTTGAGGCCAGAACCCAACGGCGGTTGCGGTCATGCTGTTGTTTCATGTTGCTCTCCTGTTCCCATGAAAAGTTCTATTGATACTAGTCGTGGAAAACAGGAGATGCACATTCATTGTTAACTGCCTGGATTAAGGCGCACTACCAGGTAGCGACAGGATGTGTCAGTTTCATTAATGAAGCGACAGTCGTTAGGCGGGCCGAGCTCCAGGCAATCCCCCGCTTTCATTTCATGGCGCGTATCACCCTCCATAAAGACCAGCTCCCCCTCCTGCAGCCAGATCAATTGCCTGGCAAGTGCGTAAGAAGAGGCTGGCATCGGGATATTGCTGCCAGGGGGTAAATCGATTTGTACCAGGTCGATGGGCAGATCGCTGCGCGGCGAGATATGACGGCGCAAATAATGCGTCTGTGGGTCGCGCCAGACGGGCTGGTCGGCAAAGCGCAACAGCTTACCCTCTTGCATCTCAGCGCGCGCAATCAGAGTAGACATGCTAATGCCAAACGCCCCGGATAAGCGGGCAAGCAGTGTCGCCGTAGGGCTACTTTCCCCGCGTTCAATCTTATGGATCATGGCGCGCGAGACGCCAGCGCGCTCGGCCAGTTCGCTAAGCGACCAGCCTCGGGATTCCCGTTCAACGCGAATTCGCGCACTGATCCGTTGATTTATGTTGTCTGTAATAGTATTCATATCGTAATACTATAGTGAACAATCACTGAGGTTCAACCATGAATATTCGTTACGCCAGTAAAGACGATTGCGCGGCAATTGCAGAGATCTACAATCACGCCGTCGTGCACACTGCGGCCATCTGGAATGACAAAACTGTTGACGTGGATAACCGGATTGCCTGGTTCGAAGCACGTGCGCTACTGGGTTATCCCGTACTGGTAAGCGAAGAAGGTGACGTTGTCACTGGCTATGCGTCGTTTGGCGACTGGCGCGCGTTCGACGGTTTCCGTCACACGGTCGAGCATTCTGTCTACGTCCATCCGGATCACCAGGGTAAGAAAATCGGTCAGGCGCTGATGGCGCGACTGATTGACGAGGCTAAACGCGTTGGCAAACATGTAATGGTTGCTGGCATCGAGTCGCAGAACCATGCCTCTATCCATCTGCATGAGAAACTGGGTTTCACCGTCACTGCGCAGATGCCGCAGGTGGGCACCAAATTTGGCCGCTGGCTGGATCTGACGTTTATGCAATTGCAACTGGATCAGCGCCAGGACCCGGACGCCATCTGATGAATCAGACCCTTACCCTCTGCTTTCTGGTTGCCGCTGGCATTGGCCTGGTGGTGCAAAACACCCTTATGGTACGCATCACCCAGTCGTCATCCACTATATTGATCGCGATGTTGCTGAACTCGCTGGTGGGGATCGTTCTGTTTGTCAGTATCTTGTTGGTAAAACACGGCCTGTCCGGCTTTAGCGAACTGGCGGCAACCGTCCGCTGGTGGACGTTGATCCCCGGTCTGCTCGGTTCGTTTTTTGTCTTCGCCAGTATCAGTGGTTATCAGTACGTGGGGGCCGCCACCACCATTGCCGTGTTGGTAGCCAGTCAGTTGATTGGAGGGCTGGTGATGGATGTGGTCAGAAGCCAGGGGGTGGCACTCAAAGCCCTGATTGGCCCGGTATGCGGTGCGGTTCTGCTGGTGATTGGCGCCTGGCTGGTTGCCAGACGCCAGTTCTGATTTACAGGATACTGCCACCTTTGGTGAGCTGCTCGCGTCGCGCTTCCATATCCTCTTTATGCTGACGACCATGCTGCGAGATGGCGTGACGCAGGCGCTGTTGCTGGGTATAACGCTCTTCCCGGCTCAGCGCGCTATCGTCGCTCAGTGCAATCAGCAGCTCGTTCATATTTGCAATCACGCTTTGTGCAATGGTTTCGTCCACGCGGGCGATTACCTCATCCAGATGTGACATGCCTCCCCCTGTTAATTCAGTTTTGCTTTCGAAAAATCACTGCCCATTAAGCTCACGCTATAACCCGTGACGTTACTGCGTGTGGCATAGAAGGTTTTACCGTTCGCCAGCGCAATCCACGGCGCCTGCTGATAGAAGACCTCTTGTGCCTGACCATAAAGCCCGGCGCGTTTTGCCGGATCGCTGGTCAGTTTAGCCTGCAATACCGGGCCATCATACGCTTTATCGCACCAGCGTGCGGCATTCGAACCGCTTTTCACACTGGCGCAGCTTAACAGGGTGTCGGCAAAGTTATCCGGGTCGCCATTATCCGACATCCAGCCAAACAGCGCGGTATCATGCTCACCGCGACGCATCCCGGCCAGGTATTCGCCCCACTCATAAGAGACAATTTTCGCTTTCACGCCCACTTTCGCCCAGTCGCTCTGGATCATCTCCGCAATGCGACGTGAGTTCGGGTTGTACGGACGCTGTACCGGCATGGACCAGAGGGTCGTTTCAAAGCCCTTCTCCAGCCCGGCCTGTTTCAGCAGTGCTTTGGCTTTTTCCGGATCGTAGCCGTAATCTTTCAGATCTTTTTTGTAGCCCAGCATGTTCGGCGGCAACGGTGATTTCGCCACGGTACCCGACCCCAGGAAGACCGCATCGACAATCGCTTTTTTGTCAGTAGCGTAATTCAACGCCTGACGCACCAGGACATTATCAAACGGTTTTTTCTCGGTGTTAAACGCCAGATAGCCGACGTTCAGCGCATCGATAGTGTGCAGGGTCAGATCTTTATTGCCCTTAATCTGCTCAAACTGAACCGGCGCAGGCGCCGGGATAATCTGACACTCGTTGGTTTGCAGTTTCGCCAGACGGGTCTGGACATCCGGGGTGATGGCAAAAATCAGGTGTTTTGTCGGCACCTCGCCGTCCCAGTAGTTGGGGTTTGCGAGATAGCGAATTTGCGCGTCGGTTTTGTATTGCTGTAAGACATACGGGCCCGTACCGATCGGCCAGTTATCGACATTCTCCGGCGTCCCTTTTTTCAGCATGGCGTCGGCATATTCCGCCGAGAGGATGGAGGCGAAGTCCATTCCCCAGTCGGCAAGAAACGCGGCGTTAGGCTCGCTCAAAACAAACTGAACGTGATAGTCATCAACCTTTTTGACATCCTGAATCAGTTTATCCAGCCCAACATCGCTGAAATATTCGTAATTTCCTTTCGAAACATTATGATAAGGATGCTTAGGGTCTTTCTGACGCATGACGGAGAAAATAACGTCATCCGCATTAAAATCGCGGGTCGGTTTAAAGTATTTATTGCTGTTAAATTTAACGCCCTGGCGCAGCGTAAAGGTGTATGTTTTCCCGTCCGGCGAGATTGTCCAGGCGGTGGCCAGTGATGGAATCGGGGTGTTTTTCACCGGATCGAAGTTCACCAGTCGGTTATACAGCACCTGTGAACTGGCGACAAACGATGGGCCAGAGCTGGCGATTTGCGGGTTGAACGATTCCGGCGAGGCTTCGGAGCAATAGACAAGGGTGTCATTGTTTGCCGCCCACACGGCGCCTGCAGGTAACAGCGTGCTCAGCGCCAGCGCGAGCAGGGATTTCCTTGCGAACATAGATTCGGGCCTTATTTATTATTTGGAGTATTAATCTCAGCACAGCAGAAGTGAACTGGCAAATAACGAATCACTATCAGGTTATTCTAATCCAGTTGTTTTTGCTGAATTTTCCAGCAAAATTAAATTTATCATTCAACTTAAACGAACTTCTTGCCGTCAAGGTTTATGAGATGGTCTCAATGCGTCGAGAATTCAATGGTTTTGCGCTCTCTTCTGCCGTTTGTTTGTGATGACATTGCGTACAGTAGACGCGTGAAAAAGTCTATGGGATGAAAACGTGGCAAAAACACTCTTGCGCAGCGGCGATCTTGATGATTTTCAAGCCGTGGGCGGCGGCGGTCAGGCCGTATTTGATTCGGCGTTACAAATTCGTGAAGCCCTGCGTCTGCGTAAGCAGCAGGCGCTGGTTGACTGCCTTGCCATACCGCAGGTGAATGATGAAGGCGACCGCGTTGACTGGTACTCCCCTGTCGAAGGCCGCGCCCAGGCCTGGAAAGCCGCCGATGAAGATGCGCGCTTTCGTGCCTTACGTTACCTGGAAAGCACCCTGGACAGCGCCGCGACCCTCAGCCGCAAATGCATGCAGTCGCCAAAAACGGCACAGCAACTGTTTGGTTCACTGCTGGAAAAAGCGTTGCAGTTTCCCGGTGAAAACCACGTTTTTCTTGTCGACGGTAAGCCGGTCATCACCTTCTGGGGCTTTGTTAATCTCAATGAGAGTGCCAGAGACGATGTGCTGGAATGCCTGCGCAGAGAAGATATTCCGGAGCCGCTTGCCGTTATCGAGCCAGAACCGGAACCTGCCGAAGAGCCTGTTGCCACGGTCACGATAAGCCACGCCGACGAACCGCTGCTCGCGCCTGTGCCGGGAATCAGCACAGCCGTAGCGAAAGACGAACCGGTAATGCAAATGGCCTCGCCGGTTGCTGAACCTGAGCCCGTTCCCGAGCCGGAACCGACGCCAGCCCCTGTCGCGGTAAAACGTCGCCGCTACGGCCTGTGGGTTTTGCCGATTGCGGCCGCCGTGGCTGCGGCGGTTGCGGTGCCATTATGGTTAAATCAGCAACATGAAGCCCCCGCCCCGAAAACCGTACAGTCTGCGCCTGTGGTGGCCAGCCCCGAACCTGCGCCGGTCGCCGTTGTGCGTCACACCCCAACGCTGAATGCAAATCTGCCGCTCCATCAGGCCGAGGTGATTGCGCCCAAAGTGGAAACACCTGAACCCGTGGTACATGAGAAAAAACCGTTGGTGATCACCGCTATCCCGAAAGATGCGCTGGTCATGGACGCGCTGGAAGTAAAAACGGGCTCGACCCGTTTCCTCAATGGTAACTGGCGCGTCGTGATGGACGTGAAAGACCAGGCCACCGGCAAAGATGTCACTATGCGTTTTCAGATTCAGAACAATAAAGGCACGGCGCGCGTTATTCAGGGCAATAATTTGAGCTGTCGCGCCGACCTGTACTCCGGCCTGCACGAAACCGGGGTTTTAATGATCAAGAGTCGCAGCACGGCACGTTGCACCGACGGTTCCCGCTACCCAATGCCGGAGATTTCCTGCAAAGCCGGAACCAATGATATCGCGGAATGCAGTGCGCGCTTTGAAGCGAATACCACGCCCGTTGCGGTGACCTTCAGAAAAACAGGTGCCTGATTTTATGCTGGTTAATCTTTGTGATTACAAACAGAGCGTCACACTTATCGCCAACAGTGGCGTCCAGTTTCTTGATTTTGGCCTGACGCCACAGGAGTCGGCACAAAGCGGTCGCTTTGTACGTAAGACGGCGAACGGTCCACTGTTGCGCCTGGATTACGATCTGGTCAATGAACGCTATACCCTACCGGCGCACAATGGCGGCATGCCCGAGGTGGTCAAACCGGAAAGCACCCAGTCGCTGCACGCGTCGCTGGCGGTGCTCGATGGCGTGTGGCTGCCCATACCGTTCTTACGCTTCAACCCGCCGCGTACCTTCGTCGAAGGGCCAGAAAACTGGGCGCGGGTACAGATTCGTAAACTGAGTGAACCGGATGGCGCCGGGAATACCCACCGCGTAACCCTGGCCCTCGACAGCCAGATCAACGGCAACTCCCCGTCAGCGCTGGCACCGCAAGAGAACGATATTCTTAACGGCACACGCTTCGCGCTGGCCTGGCGTGATGACGAAGTGGCGGATTTTCTCGATCAAACCTGGGTAGATGGCTGGTTACGGGAAGCGTTTCTTCAGCACATCAATCAGGATGAACAACGCAGTGAGCGTGAAATTACCCAGGCGTTGCGCAGCTTTGAATATCAGGCGCACTGGCTGAACCTGCTTACCCTGCTGGGAACGCAGCTTCTGGTGCCTGAGGTGAAAATTGTCACCCACACGCTGAGCACCCCGGCGATCCCGGTGGATTTAATTCTCGATGTTGGCAACACCCACACTTGTGGCGTCATTATTGAAGATCATGGCGATGCCAACGATGGCCTGCGCCAGACCGCCGAGCTGCAGGTGCGTTCCTTAAGCGAACCGCAATTCCTTAATGAACCCCTGTTCACCAGCCGCCTGGAGTTCTCCGAAGCACGCTTTGGCAAACAGCATTTCTCGGTAGAAAGCGGACGCGAAGACGCGTTTATCTGGCCTTCTATTGTGCGTGTCGGCGACGAGGCCCGCAAACTGGCGATGCAGCGTCTGGGAACCGAAGGCAACAGCGGAATTTCCAGCCCGCGCCGTTACCTTTGGGATGAAACCCCGGTATTGCAGGACTGGCGTTTTAGCCAGATGAACAGCAAAACGCAGCGCGAACCTCTGGCAACCGCGTTTCCGCTGATGAACCTGATGAACGATGAAGGTCAGCCGCTGTATACCCTACCCGTCGATGAGCGCCTGCCCGTCTTTTCGCCACAATACAGTCGCAGCACCTTGATGACACATATGCTGTGCGAGCTGCTGGCACAGGCGCTCGGGCAGATTAATAGCGTCGCCACCCGTTTGCGTCTGGGCTTTCCCGCCTCGCCGCGTCAGTTGCGCACCATTATTCTGACCCTGCCGTCGGCGATGCCGAAGCAGGAACGTGAAATTTTCCGCCGCCGGATGTTCGAAGCCATTGCGCTGGTCTGGAAAGCCATGGGCTGGCATCCACAAGATGATGACTTTGCGCATCGCAAGCAGCAGGAAAAAAGCGTGGTGCCGGTTCCGCATATCCAGATGGAGTGGGACGAAGCCAGTTGCGGTCAACTCGTCTGGCTGTATAACGAGGCGATTTCCCGCTACGCCGGGCAAACCGAAACCTTTTTTGCCTCCCTCGCCCGTCCCGATCGGGCCGAAGCCCCAGGCGCGCGGCCGGGACGCTCCCTGCGCGTTGCCTCGGTGGATATCGGCGGCGGCACAACCGATATGGCGATCACCCATTATCAGCTTGATGATGGTACCGGCAGCAACGTTAAAATCACCCCGCAATTGCTGTTCCGTGAAGGGTTTAAAGTGGCGGGTGACGATGTGCTGCTGGATGTGATTCAGCGCTGCGTGCTGCCTGCGATGCAAACCCAATTGCAAAAAGCCGGGATTACGGATGCCGCCTCGTTGCTGGCAACCCTGTTTGGCGACTCCGGGCGTATTGATACGCAGGCGGTGTTGCGCCAACAAACCACCCTGCAACTGTTCATGCCCATTGGCCATGCCATTCTGGCGGCGTGGGAAGAGAGTGATGTTAACGATCCGCTTGCCGGACTGTATGCCACGTTCGGCGAACTGTTGAGCCAGTTGCCAACGCGCAACGTGATGAACTACCTCAAACAGGCGATCGACCATGCGCTCCCTGCCGGCTCGCCGGAGTTTGATGTGCTGAGCGTGCCGATTCAGGTCAACTTCCGCGAATTACAGGACGCGATGCTAGCCGGGCAATTTACTCTTGCCTCGCCGCTGCACGCGGTCTGCGAAGCCATCAGCCATTACTGTTGTGATGTCCTGTTGATTACCGGACGTCCTGGCTGTCTGCCGGGTGTGCAGGCGTTGATTCGCCATTTGCAGCCGGTGCCGGTTAACCGCATGATCTGGCTTGATAAGTACCGCGTGCATGAGTGGTATCCGTTCAGCCAGCAAGGCAAAATCGGCAACCCGAAATCGACCGCGGCGGTAGGGGCAATGCTGTGCAGCCTGGCGCTGGATCTGCGTCTGCCGCGCTTTAACTTTAAAGCCGCTGACATCGGCGCCTACTCGACCGTGCGCTATCTCGGCGTGCTGGATAACGTGGTCAACACCCTGCGCGATGAGAATATCTGGTATCACGATATCGATCTGGATAAACCGGGCGCGAAGCTGGATGCCCGTCTGCATTTCCCGCTGCGTGGTAATGTCACGCTCGGTTTTCGTCAACTGGCAAACGCCCGCTGGCCTGCCACCCCGCTCTACACGCTGAGCATTAACTCTTCTGACCTGGCGAAAACCATCGCAGGCGACGGGGTGTTGAATGTGCGGCTGCAATTTAGCGGCGGCAACAAACACCAGGGGCCGGAATCGTTTATTCTGAGCGAAGCCTGGCTGCAGGATGGTACGCCGGTTCCCGCCGATGCGTTAACCTTCAAATTGAATACGCTGGCCGATCGCCGCCACAGTGGCAGCCATTACTGGATCGACAGCGGGAGTGTGTATCTGAAATGAGTGCAAGTATGAGCACGACCCAGGCGATCAGTGCATGGATCAATGAAAACCGTCAGATTTCACCGTTGCTGGATGATGACGCGGACGCGCTACGGGCGCGCTTAACGGCGCTAACGGCGCAGGAGTCTGCGCTGGAAAGCGCCGTAAAAATGCCCTGCACCGTTGGGCTGTACGGGCATGCTCAGGCAGCCAAAGCCCATTTACTTGCCGCGCTGTGCGACAGCGGCAACGGACGTTTACATGTCTTGCTGGGTGAGAAGACGCTGGATTATTTCAGCCATCTCAACCCCGGCCATATGTTGACCAGTATGGCGCTGCGTTTCAGCCGCGAAAATCCGCGTGTTGATGATAATTTCCCCCTGCGCTTACGTCTGATTAGCGAGGCGGAACTGGTGCAGGTCTTCATCGCGCACGCGCAGGCCATGCCGGAAGTGCGTGTCGTCGACAAGACGGTTATTGAAAGCCGTCTGGCAAAATGGCGCGCACTGCGCCAGCCAAACCCGGTACCGGGCATTAGCGCGGAAGATGTCGGGGGAATTGCCCGTTTCTGGCGCTCGGTGGTGCCGTCATCACAACAGCATATGGACGACGCGCTGTGGTATCAGTTCGCCTGCCTTCTCCCATCGCTGGACTTGAGCGCTCGCGCCAGTGCCTGGGCACTGCTGTGGGGTGAGCAACAGGAGTTAACTCAACAGTGGCTATCGCTGGCGCATACGCTGCACCAGACCGGAAACGCCAGGGAACTGGCGGCGCCGTTGAGCCTGTTAGTCGATAACTTCGCCCTGCCGACCGAAGGTTTTCTCACCCCTACGGAACAGGACAATGAAGCCATTGCCGGTGAGGTGGTAGTGCATCCGTGGTCGGACGATCAATTACAGAATGCGGTCAGTATTCCTGTTTCGACGCTGGCGCTGTTAACCAAAGAGCTGGTGCTTCCGGTCGAAAACAGTGAACTGAACGGTGTGGATATTCTGGATATCCCCACCCCGGCGCCGCAGGAGAGACATCCGCTGTGGAACAGTAAATGCCGCTGGCTGCTGGAAAGCTATCGTCAGCAATTACAGCCGGATGTCTTACTGATTTGCAATGCCACAGCGCATCGCTCAACCACGACGGCAACGGCGAAAGCGTTACTGAACTGGGTGAAGGAGACGCAATCGGGCCATGAGACCGCACTGCCTGGCCTGGTCTGGACCATCACCCCGCACGATGCCCGTTTTACCAGCGGACAGAATCTTGATGAAGTGGTGCAACAACTGGTCGGGAAACCGGGCCAGCACTGGGGTACGCTGCAGGCGCTGGATGCCAGCAGTTTACAACGGGTTCTTGAGTGGCTCGCCCAGGCAACCGCCCCGGCGCTGCGTCAGCATCGCTTCAAATCCCTGCGTGAACGTCATCAACTGGCGCTGCGCGATCTGATGCAGGCCTGGCTTATCGCCCCCGCAAAAGAGAATGCCGCTCAGCGTACCCGCGCAGAAGCGGTCGTGCGTGAGTTGCAGACCCATGCGGCGCGTCATGGCGAGTTGCTGGAAGGCCTGCTGCCGGATATGCAGCAATTTGACTCTCTGTGGAAGGTTCAGCAACCGCGCGAAGAACAGGTCAGTGGCTTGTTTAACGATGCCATCGACCTGTTTGGCGAGGCGGCAGAGAGCAGCGAACAGCCTCAAGTGGCGCGTGATGCGGGCCAACAGGCGCACGCGATGTGGATCAATCACTTGCGTCAGTGGAGTCGTAATGATGAGAACGCCGCCCGGCTTGGCCTCTCGTCCGCCACCGTGCGGCAGATGGCGGAAATCATCATCATCAGTAGCTACCGACTGAATATGCCGGAGCAGTTGCAGAAGATTATGCAGCGCGATACCGCTTCTGCGGCGCAGTTGTACGCCGCCATTGGTAATTTTGTCGCCTGGCTGGGTTATGCCGATGTTCCGGAAGCGCAGCGCCCTGCCAGCCGCGTGCAGAAAGGCAGCGCTGTGTTCGCCTCCGCGAGTTCTGGCTCGACGGAACGGTTAACGCGTTTAGGCGAACAACCTGTTCATGCTGCAACGCGCTATGTTTACGACTGGCTGGTCGCTCTCTATACCCGGTCAGTGGAAAACATGGGTTATAGCCATCCGCATGATATTTCTCCCACCGCGCGCAAGAAACTCAAAACGCTGCTGCCATAAAAAAGACCCGGCCACCATAACCGGTGGGTCGGGCCTTATCGCTTTACACGCGCTCAGTATGCTAGAAAAATGAGAACACCAGGGCAACCGGGAAACTGATCGGCCATGTTGCGCCGACTAAGCACGCGCTGAGCGTTTTGATCCGGTGAGTCTCTTTGGATAAAAACCAGGTCGCTACGCCCGTCAGTAATGCCATCACGGCATAAAACATTAACATCTTAATGAACAAGTCCATCGTCCGCCTCCTTTCCATGGAAAACATACGCAGACTATGTTGCACATTTTTTAAGGTTATTTTTGTCTAACCGGTCACGCCTTGCGTCACTCTTTATCAAAAGATCAAAACAGTGAGACCAGTAAGGCCACCGGGAAGCTCATCGGCCACGTTGAGCCCACCAGAAACGCGCTCAGAAAACGGATCCGTTTACGGTCGCTGGATAAAAACCAGGTAATAATTGCGCAAAGCAGCGCCATGATTGCGTAAAAAACCAGCATTTTTTGATAAAGCGACATAGCCACACTAACCCTGTGATAACAAAACGGGCGCAATATGCCGCTTTTATTGATATTTATCAAGTTTTTTCACTAATCGTGCGCTTTATCATGAGGGGGGAATTGATGTCACCCTGATTTTACGGACTGGCAACGCGTGACCGTCGTTTCTTGTTACTGTACTTTACCCGTATTCGTAATGCCCGCGTTGCGAAGCCGGGCCATCGCTGGATGCAAATCAGCCCGCTTCAACACTACTGCCTGGCGCTTTTCATTGCATCCTGCTTGCCGGGATTGCATTGCTCTTTTGTACCCGGAAGATAAAATTTTCCCGACCGATCTGGATCTGTGCCACCCGGACAACCCGCGCGGCCCGCAGCGCTGACGCCAGCCGTACCATCCGATCCGTTGCCGCCATCAGAACCGTTTCCCCCGTCCCCCCCATTTCCGCCATTAGCAGCGTTTGCGGCAAATGCGCAAAACAGGAAAAAACTCACGAAAGCACGCCTGAACATGTAAACCTCCCTTGTTCAACCCTTAAACATACACTGTGGCATCTCAGTCTACCTTCAAAGGACATGACAGGCTGGCTCTGATAATTCAACGAAAGAAAAAGGCGTTTAAGAATGCGTTTGAAGTTCTCTGGTGGTGGTGGTCGACCCGGTGCCGGAGGCTTTACGTCTCGCCTGAAGGGAATCGAGAGCGGCGTGAATCATTTCAGTCGCCCTGATTTTTGCATGAGCGACAATTTTTTCGTCTGCAATGCTGGCGTGGCAATGGGGACAATAGGTTATTCCCCTCGCCTTATCTTTGGCGATGGCTGCCAAATCTTCGATAATCACGGTTTTTCCGCATTTATCGCATGCAAATTCGAACATTTTAACGTCCTGAATATCTCACTGGCGCCACTATATAACAGCGAGAGTAAACGGCATTAAAACGTGCTGAACATCAGGATGGCGGGCTTAAGCGCTCAGTCACAAAAACTGACACTACTGCATGAGCCATCTATTGTTTATGTTCTTCACGCCAGTCTTTGATCATCTGCGGTGTCACCTCACTGGCATAGCAGACAGGATCATAGCCACCCGGTTTGCTCCATGCGCTGCGCTTACCACAGTTACTGCCATTTCTGGCCTGATTAAACGGGCAGGCACATGGCCCCGGGTAAGCTGCAATGGACTCCTCAATCACCTTTTGTTTAACCTGTGCATCACTCAATATCTGTGTTTTAGCCAGACTGTTTTCAATGCTCAGCACACTGGTTACAGCCAGCACGATCAACACCCACGGTGTGATTCTCATTGAGGCGTCTCATTAAGGAGGAGATGAACTTTCAATGTAGGACGCTCCCCCCACGACAATATTGATCGCAAGCAACATCCGGTTGTTTTCTCAGGCCACTCAGTCCGTGAGTTATATATTTTTCTTTTTTGATTTACGTTAAGTTTTTTATAAATCATAAGATTAAGCCTGGCATGAAATTGACATAAAAAAAGAGAACGGGATGCTTTCATTTTTGTCATAAATTCACCGGATGCTTGCTTTGGCGGATGGCTGATTTCTCTGGTATTGTCTCAATGCCGTAACTAATTCTTACAGGGTAACAGTAATGCAAAAGTTTGACGATCTATGGCAAGCCATCGAGACCAGAGTGTGTGAAAACAATGACATAACGCACGAGGAACTGACGAACGAAACGACGGCCAGGGGATCTGCTGCGAAGCAACGCGTCGCACATATTTTTACTCTGGAAGTCCTGCTGTCTCGTCATCGGGAGAAGTATGCCAGCCCTTATGTGGCACTGGCCGGGGAAGAAGCTCTGTGGCATCTTATTTTCAAGCGTACTGGCTGGAAACCCTTTGAAATTAAACAGCTCTCCTTTAGCGACGCAATGTTTGTGATAGCTGAGCTTTTTCGTGATGAGAATTTGCCAGCGGATGTCCGGGGAATGTTACGCGCCAATGGGTTACGCGATCAGTTTTATTCTATATATGATTTCTCAGAAAAAGACTGGGCTCCACGGGATAATGAAAACATCCTGAAACGCTAGCCTGCGAATCATTTGAATATTAAGGGCC
The DNA here is from genome assembly GCF_003073275.1 of Phytobacter sp. SCO41. Taxonomy (NCBI): domain Bacteria; kingdom Pseudomonadati; phylum Pseudomonadota; class Gammaproteobacteria; order Enterobacterales; family Enterobacteriaceae; genus Phytobacter; species Phytobacter sp. SCO41. The sequence goes on from NZ_CP027225.1 coordinate 2,842,563, forward strand.
GCTGCGCCCTTTTTTATTTTCACGCGTTTAATATGCAATACGCTTTACGCCGTGCATCCCTGCCGTCGCATCACCGGTCATGCTCTATTTCACATAGCCTGCTAAGTTTATTTAAAACGTTTATGAAACGCTATTACCTGTCAATTGCACAATTAACCGGCATGGTTTTCAGGCGTTTAAAAAATACTGCCCGGTCATTGCGCTACTTAACGCAGGTTCATAGCGGGCAAAATGAAGCTCCTCGCCTTCACAGAAATAAGTTTCTATAGGCAACGTCAGACCGGACGCGCCTTCTGCTGTCTGGTTTACGGACCAGGTTACGGTGGTGTCGCTATCATTAACCGTCAAATACTCAGGGATACCGCCAGGCAGCAGTACCACAACGACTTTACTCATTTTGTTTCCCCCAGAGACTAAAAAAGCAACATTATCAATGGCGGGATGTGATGATAAGTTGTCGCACTAATTAAATTAATGTGACAATCCCAGCCGTGATATGCAGTATTACATTTGTAGGTTTTATTTTAATGTTGGTCACGCTACGCGGGTAAGGCGCGTTAAGTATTGTCAGAAATATACCATCTTTACGTTTTTTGACACACAAGAAATTATAAAGCGTGAGAGTTACCTCAATTATTCTGTACCTGTGAATAAACAGCTACAGAAACGGTAACTCCCACGCTCACGCTAAGCCGGGTTAAAAGCTCAGTGTTTGATCATCACGTGGCGAACCACGGTGTAATCTTCCAGCCCGTACATCGACATATCTTTGCCGTACCCCGAAAGTTTTTGTCCACCGTGGGGCATCTCACTGACCAGCATAAAGTGGGTATTGACCCAGGTGCAGCCATATTGCAGACGCGCACTGAGGCGGTGCGCGCGGCCAACATCTTTGGTCCACACGGACGATGCCAGGCCATATTGCGAATCATTGGCCCAGTCCAGCACCTGCTCTTCATCATTAAATACCGTCACGCTGACGACCGGCCCAAAGACTTCGCGTTGCACTATCGCATCGTCTTGCTTTGCCCCGGCCAGCAATGTGGGCTGGAAGTAGAACCCCGCCCCCTCACGCTTGCTGCCGCCGGTCACCACACGGATATGACTTAATGCTTTCGCCTCGTCCACCGCTTTGCTGACGCGCGCCAAATGGGCTTCGGAACTCAGGGGGCCCAGCTCGGTGGTTTCATCATCCGGCGGGCCCATTTTCAGACTCGCCACCGCGGCACCCAGTTTTTCAACCAGCGCATCGTAAACCCCTTTTTGGGCATAAATGCGACAAGCGGCGGTACAGTCCTGCCCGGCATTGTAGAAACCAAAGGTACGAACGCCTTCGACAACCGCATCCAGATCGGCGTCATCAAACACAATAACCGGCGCTTTGCCGCCCAGCTCCATATGGGTACGTTTAATCGAAGAGGCGGTATGACCGATGATGTGCTCACCGGTGGCAATCGAGCCAGTCAGCGAGACCATGCGCACTTTTTCGTGCCCGGTCAGCGGATCGCCAACGGTTTTCCCCCGACCGAACAGCACATTCAGTACTCCCGGCGGGAAAATATCCTGCGCCAGCTCGCCAAGTTTGAGCGCCGTCAGCGGCGTGATTTCTGAAGGCTTAATGACCACACAGTTACCTGCCGCGAGCGCTGGCCCCAGCTTCCAGGCGGCCATCATCAGCGGGTAGTTCCATGGGGCGATAGAGGCCACAACGCCAACCGGATCGCGGCGAATCATTGAGGTATGCCCTTCCAGATACTCCCCGGCGGCCAGTCCGTTCAGGCAACGCGCGGCGCCTGCGAAGAAGCGAAAGACATCCGCGACCGCCGGAATTTCATCGCTCAGCACACAATGCAAGGGTTTGCCACAGTTCAGTGACTCAAGCATTGCAAAGGTTTCGGCATTGTCTTCAATCACCTGCGCCAGTTGCAGCAGGCACTCGGCGCGTGCTTTTGGCGTGGTCTGTCCCCATGTTTTGAAGGCCTCATCGGCCGCCTTCACCGCCGCGTCTACCTGCGCAGGCGAGGCTTCGGCAATCTCCAGCAACACCTCGCCGGTGGCCGGGTTAAACACGGCCTGTTTCTCGCCTTCGCCGTCGACCAGTGCTCCATTGATAAATAATTGATGTTGCATAGCGCTATCCTTTCAGAGTTGTCAGTTATTTGCCGCTTCCGGCTACGGTTTCACCGTCACGGGTCAGCCACCAGGCGCCCAAAATCGGGATGGTTGTTACCAGCATTACCAGCAGCGCCACCACATTGGTTACCGGTACATCACGCGGGCGCCCCAGTTGATTTAACAACCAGAGCGGCAAGGTGCGTTCATGCCCTGCGGTAAAGGTCGTGACGATAATTTCGTCAAACGACAAGGCAAACGCCAGCATTCCCCCGGCCAGCAGCGCCGAACCGAGATTGGGCAACACCACATAACGAAACGTCTGCCATGAGGTGGCACCCAAATCCATTGAGGCTTCAACCAGACTCCACGACGTGCGACGAAATCGGGCTATCACGTTGTTGAAAACCACCACCACGCAAAACGTGGCATGACCAACAACGATGGTGAAAAAACCGGGTTCCAGATCCACCGTTTTAAATGCCGTTAACAGCGCCAGCCCGGTAATAATGCCGGGCAAGGCGATCGGCAGCAGCAGCAACAGTGAGATGGCGTTCCGGCCAAAAAACTCACTGCGCCAGAGAGCCATTGCAGCAAGCGTGCCAAGGATTAAGGCAATAAGGGTCGCCAGCGCCGCAATTTGCAGTGACAGTGTCACGGCATCCAGGATATCGCCCCGCGCCGCCGCCACGCTAAACCAGCGCAGCGTAAAGCCCTGCGGGGGAAAGCTGAACGCGGCATCCTCGGTATTAAAAGCATAGATGGCGATTATCAATAACGGGAAATGGAGAAAGATAACCCCACCCCAGGCGGCAATTTTGAGAAATAACGGTGCGCGGTCAGAGTGCATCGAACGCTCCCAAACGTTTCACGAACGCCAGATAAAGGGCAATCAATACAATGGGGACCAGCGTAAAGGCTGCCGCCATTGGCATATTGCCGACTGCCCCTTGTTGCGAATAGACCATGTTGCCGATAAAGAACCCCGGCGGCCCCACCAGTTGCGGCACAATGAAATCACCCAGCGTCAGGGAGAAGGTAAAGATAGAGCCAGCGGCCACACCCGGAATTGCCAGCGGCAAAACCACATGGCGAAAGGTTTGCCGGGGATGGGCGCCAAGATCCGCTGACGCCTGCAATAACGACGGCGGCAACCGTTCGAGCGCCGCCTGAATCGGCAGGATCATAAACGGCAGCCAGATGTAGACGAAGACCAGAAAACGCCCCAGACCGGAGGTCGACAAGGTATTGCCGCCGATGCCAGGCAGCGTTAGCAGCGCGCCGAGTACAGGTTCCAGCCCCATATGACCGAGAAACCATTGGGCAACACCGTCTTTCGCCAGTAGCAGCGTCCAGGCGTAAGCTTTGACGATATAACTCGCCCACATGGGCAGCATCACCGCAATATAGAAAAAGGCTTTCCATTTTCCGCTGGTGTATTTCGCCATATACCATGCCATCGGGAAGGCCAGAATAGCGCTTGCCAGCGTCACGGCGACCGCCATGGTGAAGGTACGTAAGATGATATCGTAATTGGCGGGATTGAACAGCGCCTGCAGGTTCGCCAGGGTGAAATCCGGCGTTACCGACATGGTGAAATCATCAAAGGTGTAGAAGCCTTGCCATAGCAGCGTCAGCAACGACCCCAGATACACAATGCCGAACCACATCAGTGGCCCCAGCAACAACAGGAACAACCCCAGCGCCGGTTTGCGCCAGAACAGGCCACTCAGGCGGCTGCCCGGTTTACGCTGGGGTGAACGGGAAAGGCTCATCTCCATCACCCCGCTCCCTGTAACGGCACCATCGCCTCTCGCGACCACGACGCCAGCACCGTTTGCCCCGGTGCTAAGGTATCAGGCAACAGCGCATCGGACATGTTCGCCTGGCTGACCAGCAGTTTTTCGCCGTCGGTAAGTTTCAGTTCAAAACGGGTAGCCGCCCCCTGATACTGTACCGCTTGTACTACCCCCTGGACCTGAATTTCCCCCGGCTGATTAAGGCGAATATGCTCGGGTCGCAGAGAGTAAACGCCGTTCATCGCGCACAACGCGCCCGCGCGCCTGTCGTCAAAAACATTAGACGTGCCGACAAAACCCGCCACAAAAGGCGTGCGTGGGCGCAGATAGAGTTCACGCGGCGTATCAATCTGCTCAATCTTGCCATTGTTGAACACCGCCACCCGGTCGGACATCGACAGCGCTTCACCCTGGTCGTGGGTGACAAAAATAAAAGTGATCCCCAGATCCTGCTGGAGCTTTTTCAGCTCAAATTGCATCTGCTCGCGTAATTTTAAATCCAGTGCTCCCAGCGGTTCATCAAGGAGTAAAACGCGAGGCTGATTAACCAGTGCCCGGGCGATAGCCACACGCTGGCGCTGGCCGCCGGAAAGTTGCGATGGCTTACGGGCGTGAACAAAATCCAGCGCCACCTTTTCCAGCGCCTGGCGCGCGCTGGCATGGCGTGTTTTCTTGTCCACCCCTTTGACCATCAGGCCATACGCCACGTTATCGAGGATCGACATATGGGGGAATAACGCGTAATCCTGGAAAACGGTATTGACGTCGCGCTCCCAGGGGGGCAGTTCGCTGGCCTCACGGCCAAAAATACGAATAGCCCCGCCGCTCAGTTGCTCAAAACCGGCGATAAGACGCAGGCAGGTGGTTTTGCCGGAGCCAGATGGCCCCAGCATTGAGAAGAACTCCCCGTCATTTACCGCCAGACTGACACCGTCGACGGCGCGAACATCACCATACAGCCGCGAGACATTTTCAAATTCAACAGCATAGGTCATACATCACTCCTGACCGATTAACGTCCACCCATAATGGCGATGTAATCCTGCGTCCAGCGGCTATAAGGGACATATTTGCCACCCTCCGCAACAGGCGTTTTCCAGAACGCAATCTTGTCAAAGAAGCTATAGCCATTGGTCTCACAACCTTTTTCACCCAGCAAATCACTGGCTTTACAGCCTTGCGGCACCACCGGCAGTGAGCCAAACCAGGCGGCGACGTCACCCTGTACTTTCGGAGTCAGCGACCAGTTCATCCATTTGTAGGCGCAATTGGGGTGTTTCGCCTGCGCGTGCAACATGGTGGTATCTGCCCATCCCGTTACCCCCTCTTTCGGGAACACGGTGGCGATAGGCTGGTTTTCCCCTTTCAGGGCGTTGGCCTGATACGGCCAGGCGCTGGACGCCACAACGCCTTCGTTTTTGAAGTCGCTCATCTGAACAGTGGTGTCATGCCAGTAACGGTGGATTAAGGCGTGCTGATCGCGCAGCACTTTCAGCACCGCCTGATACTGCGCTTCGGTTAGCTGGTAGGGGTCTTCAATGCTAAGCTGCGGTTGAGTGGCTTTGACAAACAGCGCGGCGTCGGCGATATAAATCGGCCCGTCATAGGCCTGCACGCGGCCTTTGTTGGTTTTGCCATCCGGCAGATTTTGCTGCACGAAGACGACCGACCAGCTATCTGGCGGCGTCGGGAATGTTTTGGTGTTATACATCAGCAGGTTTGGCCCCCACTGATAGGGCGTGCCGTACACTTTACCGCCGACGTTAAACCATTCACCTTTCTCAATGCGCGGATCGAGGGTTTTCCAGTTCGGGATGAGCGCGGTATTAATGGGCTGTACGCGTTTGCCCATGATCAGACGCAGCGAGGCATCGCCGGATGCGGTCACCAGATCATAACCGCCTTTAGCCATCAGGCTGACCATCTCATCGGAGGTCGCTGCCGTTTTTACGTTGACCTCGCAGCCCGTCTCTTTTTCAAACTGGCTAACCCAGTCATATTGCTTGTCCGTCTGACCGCGTTCGATATACCCCGGCCAGGCGATAATATCCAGACGCCCTTCTCCTTTCCCTACTTCCGTCGGCTCGGCGGCGTGTGCTGTCATAAGGGTCATGCCCAGCGCACACAGGCAGCTCGGGGCAAATTTCTTGCTCATATGTTTTACTCCTGTCGTAATGAAAATGAGCGGCCGCCTTGCCGTAAAAATATCTCCTGATTTAAAGGTAGACGGAGCGCCGAAAGGCTGAATCCCGTCAATGAGAAATTTCGCCAGGTTGTGACATACAGCGCATTACATTTATTACGAAAATGCTGGCGGTGCATCTTCTGGAGTATAGACAAGGAGTTAGCAGAGAAAGGTTAATTTATGTTGCCATTCACATTTCGTATGAATGCCTGATGGGCAAGTACAGAAAATAATGACCTCTGCGGCTTAAATTTCCACAGAGATATTTTTAATTTGAGAAAATATTATTCAGAAAATAAGAACAACCGCCTGCGTTTTTATTTCATCATTTCGCGAATAATTTTGCCAAGCAGAATAACGCCACGTTCTTCCCGCTCGCCCCATTGCCAGGATGCATTAAAGCGAAAGAACGGCGTCGGTTCTCTGGAGGTGGAGAACATTTTGCCCGGCGCGATGCTGACCTGATGGGCCAGGGCACGCTGACTTAATTCTCCGGCATCCAGCTCTGGCGGCAACTCCAGCCATAAAAAATAACCGCTGTCGCTGCGGTGAATTTTCACCTCCGCAGGCAGATGACGCACCAGAGCCTGCCATGCCTGATGCTTGCGTTCAGCCAGGGCGCGCCGCAGACGCCGCAGATGCGCGTCATAGCGTTGCGTGCCAAGGTAATCGACCAGCGCCATTTGCATGGGCGAACTGGTGGATAAGGTGCTCATCAACTGCAACTGCTGGATCCGACGGGCATGTTTCCCGGCTGCGACCCACCCGATACGAAACCCGGCCACCAGACACTTGGAAAACGATGAGCAGTGTAACGTCATGTCCTGGGTATCCCAGGCTTTTGCAGGTAGCGGTTTTTCCCGCCCGTAATAGAGCTCGCTGTAGACATCGTCTTCGATCAAGGTCACGTTGTGCTGCATCAGCAACGCCACCAGTTGCGCTTTCTTCTCTGCACTCAGGGTAAAACCAAGCGGGTTCTGGCTATTAGGCATTAGCCAGCAGGCTTTAACGGGGTAGGATTTCAGCGCCTGCTCCAGCGCCTGTAAATCGATACCTTCGTTAATATCCGTCGGCACCGACAGCGCTTTTAAGCGCAGGCGCTCCAGCGCCTGTAGCGCACCATAAAAGCAGGGATTTTCGACAATCACCCAGTCACCTGGCTCTGTTACAGCCTGCAAACTCAGGTTTAACGCTTCCAGCGCCCCGGCGGTAATGACGATTTCATCTGGTGAAATGGTCATCCCCTGTTGGGCGTAGCGACGGGCGATGGCATGACGCAATCCGGAATTTCCCGGCGGCAGGTTTTCAATGATGCTGACCGCAGTCGCACTTTTACTGACATTGGCTAATGAGCGATTAAGCTGTTGCAGAGGAAACAGCCGCGGATCCGGAAACGCCGAACCGAAGGGCAAGATCGAGGCATCGCGGCTGGCCTGCAAAATATCAAAAATATAGGTATTGATATCCACCGCTTCGTCTTGCTTTAAGGTGGCGGGCGGTAAGGTTTGCGGACGATGAGAGCGCGGCGCCACATAATAGCCCGATTGAGGCCGGGCGGTAATATAGCCCTGATTTTCGAGCAACTGATAAGCGTGGCCGACGGTCATAAAACTCATCCCGCTGCTGGTCACCTGTTCACGCAACGAGGGCAGCCTGTCGCCGGGTCGCCAGACGCCCAGTTCAATTTGCGAAATGATTTGCTGCGCCAGGCGCTGGTATTTTTTCATCGCTCTCTCCTTCCCTGCATTCATTCTATATCAGCGCGCTTAAAAAGCACATTTTTACCAACTGTTATAGATAAATTTGGCTTTTCTGCCTCTGATAATCCTCTCCGCCGCTCTTTACCATTTGCGGGAGAGCCATTTTTCAGAGGTTAAGTATGTTGGGTTTAGATGCGTTTCATCTGGCAAGGATCCAGTTTGCCTTTACGGTTTCCTTCCACATTATTTTTCCGGCGATCACCATCGGTCTTGCCAGCTACCTTGCGGTGCTGGAGGGGCTGTGGTTGAAAACCGGCAATCCGGTGTGGCGTTCGCTCTACCACTTCTGGTCGAAAATCTTCGCCGTCAATTTTGGCATGGGCGTGGTCTCCGGTCTGGTGATGGCCTATCAATTTGGCACCAACTGGAGCGGATTTTCCCAGTTTGCTGGTAGCATCACCGGCCCGTTACTGACCTATGAAGTGCTGACCGCGTTCTTCCTCGAAGCCGGGTTCTTAGGGGTGATGCTGTTTGGCTGGAACAAGGTTGGCCCAGGGCTGCACTTCTTCGCCACCTGCATGGTGGCGCTGGGGACGATCATTTCCACCTTCTGGATCCTCGCCTCCAATAGTTGGATGCAAACGCCGCAGGGCTATGAAATTGTGAATGGCCAGGTGGTACCTGTCGACTGGTTTGCGGTGGTGTTTAACCCCTCCTTCCCGTATCGCCTGTTGCATATGTCCGTTGCCGCGTTCCTTAGCAGCGCGCTGTTTGTTGGCGCGTCGGCCGCCTGGCACTTGCTTAAGGGCAATCATTCACCGGCCATTCGCACCATGTTTTCCATGGCGCTGTGGATGACCCTCATTGTGGCCCCTATCCAGGCGCTGATCGGCGATATGCACGGGCTGAACACGCTTGAGCATCAGCCCGCCAAAATTGCGGCGATAGAGGGCCATTGGGAAAACCCACCCGGCGAGCCGACGCCTTTGTTGCTGTTTGGCTGGCCGGATATGGAACAAGAGCGCACCCGCTATGGGCTGGCGATTCCGGCGCTGGGTAGCCTGATCCTCACCCACAGCCTGGACAAACAGGTTCCCGCGCTGAAATCGTTCGCCAAAGAAGACCGGCCTAATTCGACCGTGGTGTTCTGGTCGTTTCGCCTGATGGTGGGGCTTGGTCTGTTGATGATATTGCTGGGTGTTGTCGCCGTGTGGCTGCGCCGCAAGCAGCGCCTCTATCACTCGCGCCCGTTTCTGTGGTTCGCATTATTGATGTGGCCATCGGGTTTGCTGGCGATTCTTGCCGGTTGGGTAACCACAGAGGTGGGCCGCCAGCCGTGGGTGGTCTATGGCTTGCAGCGCACCGCCGATGCCGTTTCCGCCCATGGCACGCTGCACATGAGCATTAGCCTGCTGGGTTTTATCCTCGTTTACAGTTCGGTGTTTGGCGTGGGGTACAGCTACATGGTGCGGTTGATTAAAAAAGGGCCTCAGGCGAATGAATCCTTTGCCAGTGAACAGGATGGACGCCCCGCCCGGCCGCTTTCGGCGGTGAATACTCACGACAGTCTGCAGGAGAAACCGTAATGGGTATCGATCTTTCGCTTATCTGGTTTGTGATTATCGTCTTTGCCACCCTGATGTATATCGTGATGGACGGTTTTGATCTGGGGATTGGCATTCTCTTTCCCGCGACGCAAAACGCCGAAGACCGCGATGTGATGGTGAATAGCGTCGCCCCGGTATGGGACGGCAACGAAACCTGGCTGGTGCTCGGCGGTGCGGCGCTGTTTGGCGCCTTCCCGCTGGCGTATGCGGTGATTATCGATGCGCTGACCATTCCGCTCACGCTGATGCTGGTGGGGTTAATTTTTCGCGGTGTAGCCTTTGAGTTTCGCTTCAAAGCGACACCCGCGCACCGTCCTTTCTGGGATAAAGCGTTCTTAGGCGGCTCGATTCTGGCAACCTTCACACAGGGGGTCGTTGTTGGGGCGGTGATTAACGGTTTTCCGGTTAGCGGGCGCACCTTCGCCGGGGGGCCCTGCGACTGGCTGAGCCCGTTTACTCTGTTTTGTGGCCTCGGACTGGTGGTCGCCTATGCCTTGCTGGGGGCGACGTGGCTGGTGATGAAGAGCGAAAACAGCTTGCAGACGCGGATGCGCCAGCTCGCAAAGCGGCTCTTACTGGCCCTGCTGCTGGTAATTGCAGTAATCAGTCTCTGGACACCGCTCGCCCATCCGGCCATCGCCAGCCGCTGGTTTACGTTGCCAAATCTGTTTTTCCTGCTGCCCGTCCCTGTATTAGTCGTATTGCTGAGCCTGTGGCAATGGCGCAGCCTGAATCATCCACAGAGCGAAAAATTACCGTTTGTGCTGACGCTCGGGCTGATCTTCCTCGGATTCAGCGGGCTTGGCATCAGTATCTGGCCGCATATTATCCCGCCGTCCATCACCCTGTGGCAGGCGGCAGCCCCCGCACAAAGCCAGGGCTTTATGTTGGTTGGCGCGCTGCTGATTATCCCGATTATTCTTGTCTATACCTTCTGGAGCTACTACGTATTTCGCGGCAAAGTTCAGCATGGGGAGGGATATCACTGATGCAACAACCTTTATGGAAGCGCCTGATGTGGCTGGTCGTTTTGTGGGGTGGCAGTGTGCTGGCCCTTGCGCTGGTCGGCCTGTTTTTCCGCGTACTGATGACCGCCGCGGGGTTTAAGTCGCACTAGTTTTATGACCCGGCGACGTATACAAGCGGCTTGCAAAGCTGCCCTGATGCTGAACATCAGGGCAGCTTTTTTAGTGCTGGCCGTGGCGGGTAGAGAGTTTTTGCAACACTGTCAGCTGCGCCACCGCTTCCTGCATCGCATCCATGCCGGATGTCAGGGCGTGCAGGCTACTGAGATGCTTCACAATATTATCCCGTTCGTTATTGGTTTTACTGCTCATGGCCGCGATGGTGTCAGCCGCGGAAATGGAGTGCTGAGCCATATTGCTGGCGGTCTCCACGGTATTATTGGCAACGGTACGAATGCGGGAAATCGTATTTACCGCCTGGTTGATATTGGCGGCCGTCGCGTCTGCCTGCTCTTTGGACGAGTGCGCCAGCCGCCGGACTTCGCTTGCCACCACGGCAAATCCGCGCCCGGCTTCACCCGCCCGCGCAGCTTCCACCGCCGCATTGAGCGCGAGAATATTCGTCTGAAAAGCAATGTTACTGATCCCGCTGGTTATCTCATTAATCCCCGCTGAGATTTTCTCCAGGTCGTCCAGCCCTTCCACCAGCCGGTTTTGCGCCTGTTGGCTCTTGAGCGCAATATCGCTGATCGAACGGATGCTATTTTCTGCCATTCCTAAGGTGTCGTTTTGTGTCTGCGTCGCGGCTTCCAGCATCGGTAATGCCGTCATCAGGGGACCCAATTTTTGTTGATATGCCACAACACGATTAATCACACCGCTTTGAAAATCATTCAGTGCCTCCCAACGGCGCAGCGCACGCTGGGCGTAATGCCCGGCATATCGTGCATATTCCACCGGGAAATGCGCCATGGCTTTCACATCATGATTGAAAAAGACCAGCGCGGAGAGCGTCTGATTAATGGGAACGCCGAGGATCTCCCCAAAGCTGGAAAAACCGGCAGCGGGCAAGCCTTTAAAGAAATGGGCATTGTGTAAGTGTGATTCGCTGCCAAGACGGCGCAAAATACAGTCATTCATCAGAATGGCCGCCGGTTTACCTCGTCCGGTAATAAAGTTTTTCCAGTCATGCAGTGTCGCTTGTTTAAAGTCGGTTTCTTCCAGTAAATGCAAGCGATCGCCAAATTCCAGATCACAGAAAAAATGAACGCCTTCAGCATCGATTTTTGCGACAGAGCGAATGAAATATTCATCTCCGACTTTAACCCCGAAAGTGAGCCCTTTTAGTTTTTCGGCCACCTGCTGCTCACCACATTGCAGGAGTTCGGCCAGAACAGCAGTGAAAGGCTTTTGTTCACCCTGTTCATTAAAGACTGACGTCACCGTCCGGGCGATCGGATCCGCCTGAGCAATCAGCCAGCTTTTATTGCGTGGTTTGAAGTTTTGGCTTTTGAAGGGTGCGAAGGATTTTCCCGGTGCCATTTTGCAAAAGATAATCACCGCTTTGCCCTGCAGCACTTTGCCATTCACGCTTATCCAGGTGCCGTCAAAGGTGAGTTTGCCGCCTGCTGAACCGCCGATAGCCAGGCAGGGAAAACGCCCACAATTATACCAGGCCTGCATCAGAAAGCCTTCGGAGGCAGAGAGCCCGTCACAGTACACCATGGCAAAAGTATGATCTGAGGAGAGCGGCATGCGTACCTGTAACCGCTCCAGCTCGTTCTGAATTGCAATGATGCGATCTGTTGCTGTTCGGGTATCTTTAACATGTAAATCAATAATATGGGTTTCGTGCCCGGCAATGAGTGTTTTGGGCAGCATTAACCAGCTACCCTGTTGCCCCGCCGCATCACAATAGGTCGTCTCACGACAGCTACTGCTCAATGCGCCACTGGAAGAAAGCGTAATAACCGTTAAGGCTGGAGAAGAAAACCGTTGCCACGCCTGGCTCACGCTTGAATAGTCGGCACCAGGGGGGACGAATGTCATGAGGATACCGCTGGCTTTATTGCTTAAACCCGCTGCTGATAATGACTGAGGCATATTCTGGCAATCATAGGTACCATTCGCAGGCTGTGAGCGGCTGCGACCTAAGGGTGCGGTTAAAAACCTTTTCGCCATAGATAACATATTTCACCTTTTATGTATTATGAGATCATTTATAGGGTGGAGCGTCTGGTGAATTTATGGAACTTAGCAGGCTATACATCAAGTCTATGATTTTTACAGTGCCGGGAAATTCCACGAATATATTTTGATCACAGTGTAATTATCGTCAAACTAAGTGAAATCTTTAACGAAACCCAATAAAGTCCACACGGGCATAATGAAATTAAAACTATAAAAATCAAAGGTTAATAAAATGAGATGCGAGTATCACTATTTGACCTGTGAAAATTATGTTAATAGTGTGATGCAACGCATAAATTGCAGCAAATAATAAAATTACTGTCTGTCAGGTAACATATTCGTTTATTTTTTACAGTTACTATGGAAGGAATATTCTTAATTAAAGATGTCTTCATACTCTCTCCACGATTTGTTGTTGAAATCCGTGTCACTCAGATAAATGAGAGAAGGAGTGAGTATGAAAAAGATCGTGACACTGTCTGCCATTGTGGCTATGAGTTTGTCGTCTTATGTGTTTGCCGCAGACAACGCGCCTGTCCCACCGCAAAAATATCCGCTAACGCACGACGGTCAGTCGCCGCGTCATGACGACAAAAACTCGCAACATGCGCGGGAGCACAGGAATAATGACGGGAAAGCGTGGAAGCATGATGACAGCGCGCATCACCGCGACGGCCAGCCGCCAAAGCATGACGGCAAACAGCCGCCCAAAGACGGTAAAAAACTGCCGTTGCCGGATGATAAACGCTAAGATTTAAATACAGTCGCGGCACATACCCTGCCGCGACTGTGCGGGATGTGCTGTCTTAAACGCCTTTGCGCTTAGGCAGCGTTTTCAACAGATCCTCAGGGCTGACCGATGCCACAACACTCCCGGCGAGCGGCATCTTCAGAATGTGATTTTTGATTTTCCCAACCACATGCATTTCACATGGCCGGCAATCGAATTTCAGCGTAAGCACTTCATCGCCATGCACCAGTTGCATTGGGGTTGCCTTCCAGCTTTTGATATTCCCTTTGGCCTGTTTCGGGCACAGGTTAAAGGCAAAGCGCAGGCAGTGTTTGGTGATCATCACCGGCACATCGCCCTTCTCTTCATGCATTTCATATGCGCCATCAATCAGTTGCACACCGAAACGCTGATAGAACTCACGCGCTTTATGGTTGTAAACGTTCGCCAGGAAAGTCAGATGGGTATCAGGATAGACCGGTGCCGGATCGGAGACAGCTTTACGGCTGCCGCGCTGGTAACTCGCCAGACGCGCCTCATCAAGCATTTCAACGGTGTCGCGACGAAACGCATTTAACATACTGTTCGGCACAAACAACGCACCCGGCAAGTTGATAGCGATATGACGGGCGTAGTAGATGGTTTGCCCCAGTTTTGCCACGCCCTCTTTCAGGCTATTGATCGCTTTTTCCGCGTTGTTCGCCTCATCGAATTGCCCGTCGAGAGTATGGGTCACGCTGACCCCATCTTCACTGGTCAGAGTCAGCACCAGTTGTTCCTGCCAGCCGCTCACTTCAATATCCACGGCAATGCGACGTTCACTGGAGGTTTTGGTCAGTGCCTGTTGCCAGTTATGGTCCAGGTTACGGTTCAGCGGATGGTGCGGGCGCACTTTATACATCTCCGCGGGCATTTCATTCGGCCAGACGCGGTAACGACCTTCGCCCGTTTTTTCTACCGTGTTGGCGCGAAAACCGACAACGTCACGCTTGATGAGTACGTTCAGACCATCCCCGTTTGCCAACGGTTCGCTGGCTTCAACGTCCAGGTACTCTTTGGTTACTTTCAGCACTTCACCGACCGGCAGGCCGATAAATTTCGGCGAATCAAACGCACCGATATCGCCTTTTCGCGCATTCACAAAATAATCAGTACTACCGCGATGGAAGGTTTTATCGGTGGACGGAATAAAGAAGTGCTCTGTGCGCCCCGCCGATGCCCGCGCCAGGTCGCCGCGGTCTTCAATAATCGCATCCAGCATTTGGCGATAATGCGCGGTAATGTTTTTTACGTAGCTCATGTCTTTGTAGCGCCCTTCAATCTTGAAGGAGCGTACGCCGGCATCAATTAGCGCACCAAGATTAGCGGTCTGGTCATTATCTTTCATCGACAGCAGATGTTTTTCATAGGCCACGACGCGCCCCTGATCGTCTTTCAGGGTGTACGGCAGGCGGCAGGCCTGCGAGCAGTCCCCACGGTTGGCACTGCGCCCCGTCTGGGCGTGGGAAATATAACACTGCCCGGAATAGGCCACGCACAGCGCGCCATGAATAAAGAACTCGATGGTCGCGTCAGTACAGGCGTGAATATCGCGGATCTGCTGCAGATTCAACTCACGCGCCAATACAATCTGGCTAAAACCGGCATCGGAGAGGAACTTCGCCTTTTCTACGCTGCGGATGTCGCACTGGGTACTGGCATGCAGCTCAATCGGCGGGATGTCGAGTTGCATGATCCCCATATCCTGCACAATCAGGGCATCCACCCCGGTTTCGTACAGATCGGTAATCAGGCGCTGAGCAGGCTCCAGCTCATCATCATGCAGAATGGTGTTCAGTGTGATAAACACTTTCGCGCCATAGCGATGGGCAAACGGCACCAGGCTGGCAATATCCTGCAAGCTGTTGCTGGCGTTATGGCGGGCACCGAACCCCGGGCCGCCGATATAGACCGCGTCCGCACCGTGCAAAATGGCTTCGCGAGCGATCGCGGTGTCACGGGCAGGGCTTAAGAGTTCAAGATGATGGGGTTGCAGGCGCATACAATCGTCGTTATCCATTATGTGCAAAATGGCGGCTATTGTAGTCACATCCCCGGCTTTTCACCACCTGTGGCGAAGGCCAATTTCCGCCAGGCGGCAAAGCATTGATGAAATTGCTATTTTCCAGCCGTAACGGCGCAGGTTAAGGTAACCACTATTACGCGAAAGCGTTCAAATGGCGTCGCGGCGGCAAGCGGCAACCTCTGGAGCTTACATAAGTAAGTAACTGAGTGGCCGGGGCAGGCTCAAAGAGGCCATTTGGAAGAGGACGCGTAATCGGACATTCCTCGTCACGTTGTACGTTGTTGTTTACTCGTCGTCGTTCTTTGCCGCAAGCTTGCTTGCGGTTTTTTCTTTTGGGTAGTGGATAAGCGAGTGGAAATGCGCGCTCTGTGCTGAGCTATTACGATAGGCATGGGGACGGTCGCCAGCGAAACGAATCCCGCTACCCGCCGTCAGGGTTCGCCACTGCCCTTCAATGCACATCTCCAGCACCCCGCCAATCACCACCACATGTTCAATGACCCCCTGCTCATGCGGCGTTGATTCGCTCAGGGCGCCCGGCGCCAGGATTATCGAGAAGAGATCAAAATGCAGCGCTTCATCCCAGGGGAACAGCGGAGTGACCACCATAGCCTGCTGCTGCGGATCGAAGGAATGAGGTGTTTCGCTTTCCGACGGCGCAATAAAGGACGAAAACGGCACATTGAGACCGGTGGCGATTTTCCACAGCGTAGCCACCGTGGGGCTGGACTCATTACGTTCAATTTGCCCGAGCATCGCTTTTGACACGCCCGTCTCGTCAGCCAGACGTGAGAGGCTCCAGCCGCGTGCCTGACGGAGATTTTTTAAGGTGCTCGCCAGATAATGTGTTAGATCCATTTTTCCTCCTGTCAGTCTCGCTGCGCATGCTTGTACGCTATAACGCACAATGGTACATTCTTTGGACGCTATAACGCACGAGGAAAGATCATGCGCACTCACGTGTTTCCTTTTACCACGCTTCTGGCGGGTTTTGTGGCCGTACTGGTCGGCTATGCCAGTTCTGCCGCTATTATCTGGCAGGCTGCTGCCGCAGCGGGGGCCAGCGCCACACAAATTGCCGGCTGGATGACGGCGCTCGGTTTAGGCATGGGTGTCAGCACCATCGCGCTGTCGCTGTGGTATCGCATGCCAATACTGACCGCCTGGTCCACGCCCGGTGCCGCATTGCTGGCGACGAGCTTGCAAGGATTGACGCTTGCCGAAGCCATCGGCGTGTTTATTTTTGCTAATGCGCTGATTGTGCTTTGCGGCGTGACCGGACTGTTCGCCCGGCTGATGAAAATTATTCCGCATACCCTCGCGGCAGCTATGCTCGCCGGGATCCTGTTGCGTTTCGGCTTGCAGGCGTTTCACAACGTTGAGGGCCATTTTGTGCTGTGCGGCAGTATGCTACTGGCCTGGCTGGTCTGTAAAGCCCTCGCCCCACGCTATGCCATTGTGGCGACACTGATTATTGGCGCTCTGGTCGCCTGGCTTAGCGGCGATATTGTCACTGCGAAACTGGATGTTGCCTTTGTGGTGCCGGAATTTACCCGTCCGGTCTTTAACTGGACCTCGTTTATCAGTATCGGCATACCCTTTTTTCTCGCCACTATGGCGTCACAAAATGCGCCAGGCTTCGCGACAATGCAGGCGGCGGGCTACCGTGCGGCTGTGTCGCCGCTGATCATTTTTACCGGAGGGCTGGCGCTGCTTTTCTCGCCGTTTGGGGTTTTCTCTATCTGCATCGCCGCCATTACGGCGGCAATTTGTCAAAGCCCGGATGCGCACCCCGACGCCGCACAGCGCTGGAAGGCTGCGGTGGCGGCGGGTGTATTCTATCTGCTAGCGGGCGTATTTGGCGGCTCGATCACCGCATTGCTGGCAGCCTTACCGCTGAGTTGGATCCAGACGCTGGCAGGGCTTGCCTTACTCGGTACGATAGGCGGCAGCCTGTTCCAGGCGCTGTCCCAGGAAAAAGAGCGTGATGCCGCCATCGTGACGTTTCTGGTTACCGCCAGCGGCGTCACGTTACTGGGTGTGGGGTCAGCCTTCTGGGGGCTGGTTGCAGGGGGCGTCTGCTATGCCGCACTGTCACTGGCGCGCCGCGCGTAATTGCGACGGCGTCATGCCAAAAACGGCGCGGAAGCGGTTACTGAAATGGCTGGCAGAACTGAAACCGCAGGCCATCGCGATTGTCGTCAGCGGCAGCCCGGTATTTAACAGTTGCGCTTTCGCCTGCACCATCCGGCGATGCATCACATACTGATGCGGCGCAACCCCCATCGACTGGCGGAACATCCGCGCGAAATGGTATTCACTTAACGCTGCCTGCGCCGCCAGATCGCTCAGCAACAGCGGCTGGGCGAGATTCGCCTCTATCCAGTCCAGCACCTGACGCAGTACCACAGGCGCAAGACCGCCTTTAACGGTGGGCAAACGCCACTGCACATTGCTGTAATGCTGGACAAGATGGGTGAGAAGCAGCGTAGAAGCCGTACTGAGCGTGAGCTGATTCGCCTGCTGATGCCAGTCGCTGCCAAGTAAGAACTGGCGGTAGAGCGCGGTAATGCGCTCATCCTGGGCGAAGGTTTTCTCATCAAGGGTAAACGACGCCGGACTGCGATCCCACACCTTCTCCCCAATCTCCCGCAGATGTTCGTCAGTGCAATAAAGATGCACAAACGACAAATCATCACGGATATCCCAACTGGATTCGCTCTCTTTTGGCATCAGGCAAAACCTGTCCGGCCCTCCGCCATTTTTCCAGCCCTGCGACGTTTTATGGTAGCTCTCGTAACCGTCGGCAATGTACAGGCTCAGGGTGTGATGATCACAATACTGGGTGATGTTATCGCGCTTATTAGACCATGCCGCCAGTTGAATACCAGAATGCAGCGCAACCGAGTCATGCAGAACGGCATTGTGATGTTGCAAATTTTCGAAGGCTTTATAAACAGTCATGGACGCAATTAACAAAAATGTCACCAGAATCTCAGTCTATGAATTGCGCCTGCCCGATACCAGTGTTTCGCCAAAAAAACGCAAGAATTTGCAAGTGACCGGCGGGTTTATGCAAGCCGGAGAGGCATTTTTTGGCAAGACTGGAAACCTGTTGGCGTAACGGGGATCGCAATGAACATTTTTTTATATTGTCTGGTGGTGGTGATATGGGGCACGACATGGATTGCCATTTTTCTGCAACAGGGTCCGGTCGCGGCGCCGGTCTCTATTTTTTGGCGCTTTGCGCTCGCATCACTCACCATCATGGTGGTGTTGATTGCCCTGCGGCGGCTGCGCAAACTTGTCCTGCGGGATCATCTTTTTTGCATCCTGCAAGGATGCTGTGTGTTTGGCTTCAACTTCCTCTGTTTTTACAACGCCGCCGCGTGGATTAACACCGGGCTTGAGTCGGTCATTTTCTCAATGGCCGTCTTGTTTAATGCGGTTAACAGTTTTCTGTTCTTCGGTCAGAAACCCCCTTCGCGCTTCTATCCTGCGGCTTTTCTGGGGCTGACGGGCATTGTGACGCTATTCTGGGATGATTTGCTGGCCAGCGGTCTGAACAGCACGCTGTTACTGGGTATTGGGCTTTCGATGCTGGGTACATTTGGCTTTTCCCTTGGCAATATGATCAGCATGCGCCACCAGCGCAACGGGCTGGAAACCATGACCACCAACGCCTGGGCGATGCTTTACGGGACAATCATTATGGGCGCAATAGCCCTGTTTCACGGCGATGATTTTACCCCTGAGTGGACCTTCAGCTATCTGGGTGCGCTGGTCTATCTCGCCCTCTTTGGATCGGTCATTGCCTTTGGTGCCTATTTCACTCTGGTGGGCCGTATCGGTGCCAGTAATGCTGCCTACAGTACTCTGCTGTTTCCGCTGGTTGCGCTGAGTATTTCAACGGTCTATGAAGGCTATGTCTGGCATATGAACGGGGTTGTCGGCCTGCTGCTGATTCTGACGGGAAATTTAGTGATGTTTTCGCGACCGGGAACGCTGTCGTTTATACGGAAGTTAGCCTGAAAAAAAGCGCCATCCTCTGGGATGGCGCGCCTGTTTTTATTTTTTGGAAACATCAAACATGGTGGCATCGGTCGCCATGTTATCAATGACCTGTTTCAGCGTATCTACCGTCATCGGCGCATTGGCATTGCTCAGACTTTTACCCTCGCCCTGACGCACCACTTTAATCACCGGCTTATTGGTCTGTGCATCAATCAATTCACCTTCGAAATAGAGATGCGTGTCCATAGTCCGGTGACCTGTAGCGGCCTGCGTACCGGCAATCACCATCGCAACCGGGATCACTTCGTAGAATTGCAGGCCTTGCTTGCTGCTGTCCACGCCGGTAATGGCGCCACGGAAAATCAGGCTATGCGCCCCCGGAGAGGTCACCAGCGGTTTACGCTGCGCGGCGGCAGCTTTCAATTTGGTGTTCGTGTAGGTCAACAGCCCGTCGAGCGTTTGCTGGCTCACCTGGCTGGTCGGTTTTGCTACCGGGTAATAGGTTACCGGATGGTAGACAATACTGTCGTATTTACTCAGATCAAATGAAGGATCAACCCAACGCAATACGGGCTTACCGCTTGCGGACGTTGTTTGTTGTAAGTTGGAATAGTCTTTTAAGAAGCCGGAATATTGTTCAGGTTGAGTCACTTTTGACGCACAGCCTGATAACGCAAGCAGGCCGGCAAGCACGGCAACTTTAAATACAGTACGCATGGAAGGTCCCTTTGAGTTTGTATATGCACTAAAAGTTATAGCAAACAACTGGCTACAGCGATGGCGGAAAAAAGCTGTTACGCTCAAATTTCAGAAAAATATAATACTCACTGTTCTAATAAAGGACACTTGCGCCGGCGCAAGGCACCGGCGCGCCTGATTATTTATTGATATCGACCTGGTAGAAAATATGTTTACCGAACGGATCGACTTCATAGCCTTTCACGTTATTTCGTACCGGTTCAAAAATAGTGGAATGGGCAATCATCACCGCAGGCATTTGATCGTGCATCATCTGCTGGGCTTCTTTATACAGCGCCACGCGCTTGTCGTGATCGGTAATGGTTTTCGCTTCGGCGATAATTTTATCAAACGGCTGGTAGCACCATTTCGACGAGTTAGAACCGCCATTGGCAGACTGACAGGTAAATAGCGGGCCGAAGAAGTTATCCGGGTCGCCGGTCGCCGTTGTCCACCCCATCAGCGCCGCCTGATGCTCGCCCCCTTTCACCCGTTTTAAATATTCCCCCCACTCATATGTGACAATTTTCGCGTTGACCCCGACTTTCGCCCAGTCGGCCTGAATCATCTCGGCCATCCGTTTGGCATTCGGGTTGTAAGGCCGCTGAACCGGCATCGCCCACAAATCAATGGTGGTGCCCTCTGGCAACCCGGCTTCTTTCAATAAAGCTTTGGCTTTTTGCGGATCGTAAGCGTAATCCTGCAATTCGCTATCCGCACTCCAGACGCCAGGGGGCAGAAGATTTTTCGCCGCGGTTCCGGTGCCCTGGAAAACCGCATTGATAATGGCCGGTTTATTGATGGCCATCGCCAGCGCCTGGCGCACTTTAACGTTATCAAGCGGCGCTTTTTGCGTGTTAAAGGCAAGGAAACCGGTATTCAACCCCGATTTGCTCATCAGCGTAATGTCTTTGTTCTCTTTCAGACGCGGCAAATCCGCCGGGTTCGGGAATGGCATCACCTGACATTCATTTTTCTCAAGCTTGGCAAGACGTACTGAGGCATCTGGCGTAATGCTGAACACCAGACGGTCGATCTTTGCTTTGCCCTGCCAGTATTCCGGGAAGGCGGTAAACAGAATGCGAGAATCTTTCTGGTACTGAGCCAGTTTGAATGGACCGGTACCAATTGGCTCCATATCCACTTTTTCCGGCGTCCCGGCTTTTAGCATCGCATCGGCGTATTCAGCAGATAAGATAGAGGCGAAATACCAGGCCAGGTCAGGCACAAAGGGCGCTTCGGGATGTGCCAGCGTAAAGCGCACGGTGTTGTCGTCCACTTTATCGATAGCGGTAATCAGCTTGCCAAATTCCAGACTTTCGAAATTGGAGTAGTTGCCGTTAGAGACATTATGGTAAGGATGCTGCGGGTCTTTTTGCCGCATGAAAGAGAAAATGACGTCGTCGGCATTAAAATCGCGCGTCGGCGTAAAGAATTTATTGCTCTGAAACTTCACCCCTTTACGCAGATGGAAGGTATACACCTTGCCGTCTTCGCTGACCTCCCAATTCTCAGCCAGCCCTGGCTGGAGTTCGGTCGTCCCGCCTTTAAAATCGACGAGCCGGTTATAAACCGGAACCGCGCTGGCGTCGACGCTGGTGCCTGAGGTATAGAGTTGCGGGTTGAAATTCTCTGGCGATCCTTCTGAACAGTAGACCAGGGTTTTTGCCGCCACAGAGGAACTCACTGCCAGGGCCAGCAAGGCCAGCGCAACTGTTGTCTGTTTTCTAGTCATAGATTTTCCTGTCGTTTTCTTTCCATGAGCCAAATAGTGCTTGTTGTTTGCGCTTCCATAAATAACATTAAAGTAATATTGCAAGCACCTGATAAGTCAAATAAAGAAGGAATCACTATGACATCGCCCCTCGCCAGTCAATTAACGCAACGCTTCTTTCGCTATCTTGCTATCACCAGCCAAAGTGACGCTGCCGCCACGACATTACCGACCACGCCCGGGCAATTAGACATGGCGCGCGCACTGGCGCAAGAGCTGCAAACGCTGGGCCTGGATGAGATTGTGCTGGATGAACACGCCACGGTCACTGCGGTGAAAAAAGGCACGGTGCCGGGCGCGCCGCGTATTGGTTTTATCACCCATATCGACACCGTAGACGTGGGTTTGTCGCCGGATATTCATCCGCAAATTCTGCGTTTCAAGGGAGAAGATCTCTGTCTGAACGCCAGCAAAGATATCTGGCTGCGTGTGGAGGAACACCCGGAAATTAACGCCTACCTTGATGAAGAGATCATCTTTAGCGATGGCACCAGCGTACTGGGGGCAGATAACAAAGCCGCTGTCACGGTTGTGATGACGTTGCTGGAAAACCTGACGGCAGAACAGCAACATGGCGATATTGTCGTGGCGTTTGTTCCGGATGAAGAAGTCGGCCTGCGTGGGGCGAAGGCACTGGATTTAAAACGCTTTGATGTCGATTTTGCCTGGACTATCGACTGCTGCGAAAAAGGCGAGATTGTTTTTGAAAACTTCAATGCCGCCTCGGCGTCTATCCATTTTACAGGCGTCACCGCGCATCCGATGTCGGCAAAAGGTGTGCTGGTTAACCCACTGCTGATGGCCATGGATTACATCAGCCACTTTGACCGCCAGCAAACGCCGGAACATACCGAAGGCCGCGAAGGCTATGTGTGGTTCAATGGGATGGAAGCTGTTCAGGGGCACGCGCATCTCAGCGCCAGCATCCGTGACTTCGACAAAGCGAGCTTTGAGCGCAGGAAACAGCAGATTGCCGATGTCGCAAAAAAAATCGCCGCGCAGTACCCCACCGCGAAAGTGGAGTACAGCATCAGCGATATTTACAGCAATATCAGTAACGCCATCGGCGAAGACAAACGCGCAATTGATTTACTGTTCGAGGCGATGACCACGCTTGGCATCACTCCCAAACCCACCCCCATGCGCGGCGGCACAGACGGCGCGGCGCTGTCTGCAAAAGGGTTATTAACCCCGAATTTCTTTACCGGCGCGCACAATTTTCATTCGCAATTTGAATTTCTGCCGGTGAAATCGTTCGAGGCCTCATACCAGGTCGCGTTACAGTTATGCCTGCTGGCGGCGCGTTAAGCTTTACGCGCCAGTAAGGTCGCAAAGCGCAGTTTGATACGGTTGCCATTGGCGTCGGTGCGGTGCAACTCACCGACGTCTTCATTGTATTTTTCCAGTTCCCACCCTGCGTAGTAATCACGCAATTCATTCTCTTTAAAGGCAAACGGGAAACCAACGGTGCAGGGGAAATCGGCCGTGTCCATCGCCGCCACAATCAGGTTGTAACCTCCCGCTTTGGTGCAACGCTGCATATTGGCGATAAGCCCCGGAATGGTTTGCGGCTCAAGAAACATCATCACCACGGTCGAGAGAATAAAATCGTATTCGCCCTCAAAGCTAAGTGCGTTCAAATCCACAACGGCGGTTTGCAGCGTGTTGAGCCCTTCGGCCTGACGAATGGTGTCGATATTATTGATGCTCGCGGCGTTTTTATCCCATGCCGTCACATCAAACCCATTGGCCGCCAGATAGAGGCTGTTACGCCCGTTGCCGCAGCCCAGGTCCAGTGTTTTGCCCGGTTTCACAAACTGCATGGCATGCAGTACCTCTGAGTGGGTGCGGGTCAATCCATATTTTTCAGTAAAATAGCTGTCGTCAAACGTGGTCATGGTTGTTCCTTATTTTTTCCCTATATAAGCGCAAACTTATAAGATGTATTTTAAATGCATTTTATGTTTTTTCATTCTGAATAGCCAGTATCGCAAAGTTTGCTACGTTTATCGTGGGGAATTAATGGAAGCAAACAATGACTAAATACCGACTCAGTGATGAGCGCCGTGCGTTCAGTTATCAGATTAACGGCGAAAAACAGAAGGTCTCGCTGCGCCAGATTATTGCGTTGCGTGATTTTGGTGATGTAACGGCCGGCACCGTTGGTGGCTGGGTGGAGGATGAAACTACCCTCTCACAAGAAGGAGATTGCTGGATTTATGATGTGAACAGCATGGTGTTTGCCAACAGTCATGTGCGTGATGACGCCCGTCTGACGCAACCCTGTCTTGTTTGCCATGACGTTGAAATTGGCGGTAACACTTGGGTTGATGCGGCAGAGCTAAGTCATGGTGTCGTATTAAGTGACAACGTCACTGTGCAGACATCCACTGTGCGTGGTACCTGCCACCTGTTCGGTAACGCGCGTATTCTACACGGCTGTGAAATCATCGCCGCGCAGGGCCTTACGCCGGATAATCAACAAATACTGCAAATTTATGACCGCGCCACGGTTACCCATTCGCGCGTGGTCCACCAGGCGCAAATTTATGGCGATGCCATCGTTAAGTTCGCGTTTATAGAACATCGCGCCGAGGTGTTTGATTTCGCCCTGCTGGAAGGCAATGAGCAAAATGATGTCTGGGTGTGCGACTGTGCCAAAGTTTACGGCAAAGCGCGCGTTGTGGCCGGAAGTGATGAAGATGCCATTCCTACGTTGCGCTACAGTGCTCAGGTTGCGGAAAATGCCACCATCGAAGGCAACTGTGTGCTCAAACACCACGTGCTTGTCGGTGGCAATGCGCATTTAATCGGCGGACCGATTTTGCTGGATGAAAAAGTTGTTATCCAGGGAAATGCGCGTATCAAAGGCAATGTGCTGATCGAGAATCATATTGAAATCACCGATGACGCGGTGGTTGAGGCACCGGATGGCGAAAGTATTTTGTTGCGTGGTCAGAAGGTGATTAATGGCGCACAGTATATTACCCGCACGCCATTGGCCGGGCTGCTATGATGAGCGATCGATAATCTGCCCGTAGATATTCTGGTCATGAAAGCTGCCGTTCAGGAACTCCGCCTGCCGCAGACACCCTTCGAGGATAAAGCCGTTACGCAACGCGACACGGTTGCTTGCCTCGTTCGCAACCCGGCATTTAATGACGAAACGGCGGACATCACCCCGACGAGCGTAAAATGCCATAAACGCCTGCAGGCAGGTGGAGACAATCCCCTTTCCCTCTTTGTCTTTATCGAGCCAGTAACCGATATAACCGGTTTTGTTGGTCGGCTCGATGGAGTTAAAGGAGAGCACACCCACCAGCACGTTATCTTCGAGGATCAGGAACATTTTGGCGTAGCCGCGCTGATGCAGAATAATATTGCTTTGCGCGGTTTGCCGGGTCTGGTCAACCGAGCGCACATACTGCGGCCAGTCCAGAAAATGCTGTAGCCATTCGCGGTTTTTAACGATCAGTTGGTGCAGATCGTGAACAAAACGCTCATCAATGGCATGCAGTGCCAGATGGTCGTTGACGACGATCAGGCTGTCGGTGGAATCCATGACATCTCCTCGTATCAGAACCTCCCTCCCCGAGGGAGGTTACCGATTTAGCGCATGATGCGATCATCCACATAGTTGCGCTTGTCCGGCGCAGGCGGAAAATATTGATACAACCAGGTCTCGCTGATCGCATCCCCCTGACAGCGCAGGAAGAGGCGCATTTCAACCGGGTCGGTGGAGTTGGACGTTGGGTACCAGTCGAACAGAATACGGTAGCCGTCGAAAGGCTCAACATACAGGATTTCAACCTGTTTGGCTTCCCCGTTAGACAAGGTGATAACCGGTTCAATCCCCTTCGGCGCAGCGGCTTTCAGGTCACCACCGACAAAATCAATGGCGAAACGGCGCGCCCATTTTTCCGGGTAATGCTCGCCAGGCGCCCACCCTTCCGGGAAGCCGCCCATACCGGTGCGGGTGGCATAGACACGCGCCAGCGGCGAGCGTACCGGCGGCATTGCGCTCCAGTACAGACGATACTGAAATGCCAGCTCATCACCCGCTCGAACCGGCTTCTCCGGCTGCCAGAAACAGACCACGTTATCCAGGGTTTCACCGGTGGTCGGGATTTCCATTAATCCAACGCTGCCCTTACCCCATTGGTTACGCGGCTCGACCCACAGGCTTGGGCGTTTGTTATACCAGCCCATCACGTCCTGATAGTGAGAGAAGTCGCGGTCAAGTTGCAGTAAACCAAAGCCTTTCGGGTTGTTGTCCAAAAAGGCATTGAATTGCAGTTTCTGCGGATTGTTCAGAGGGCGGCAAACCCACTCCCCGTTCCCACGCCACATGGCCAGACGGTCGGAGTCATGGATCTGCGGATGAATAGTGTCGCACACGCGACGTTCATTGTTACCGCAGCTAAACATACTGGTCATCGGCGCGATACCCAGTTGTTTGATGTCTTTACGCGCATACAGGTGGTTATCCACCTCCATGATCACCTGACTCTGTTCACAGTGGATCACGAATTTGTAGGCCCCGGTCAGACTCGGGCTGTCGAGCAACGTATAGACCGTAAAAGAGGTATCAGAGGCTTTCGCCGTTTCAAACCAGAAGGCGGTAAAATCCGGGAACTCTTCCGGTGTGTCTGTAAAGGTGTCGATTGCCGCACCACGTGCAGAAAGCCCGTACTGGTAAGTACTGTCTACCGCACGGAAATAGCTGGCGCCCAGGAAAGAGACAATATCGCGACGAGCCAGTTCAGGCGCTTTAAAGGCGCGGAAACCGGCAAACCCCAGATCGCTCTGCCCTTCAAGCTGCTTCGTATCGACGCCTGCATCATGGTAGTTAAATAATTCAGGACGGAAATGAATCTCACGCGCCTGTTGGGTTGCGGGATCAAGCGAGAACATGCGCACGCGGCGACGGAAACCCATCCCCATATGGAAAAACTGCACATCAAGCTGACGACCCTCAACATTGTTCCACAATGAATGTTGCGCATCGTACTGAATGGCGTTGTAGGCCTGTGGCGTCATGTTTGCGAGCGTATCCGGCAGTGGACGCGGCGCACCGCCCCACGGCTGTTGCGCCAGGTCATGTGCCATGGACTGCAATACGGAAAAATCGAAACGACGACTCTGACCATCGGCGATATCGGAATCAGCAGCAAACGCCGCACGGGAGAACAGAGAAGCAAAGCCGGAAGTCCCGCACGCTGCGGCCAGCGCCATTGATGCCTTAATGAAACGTCTGCGGTTCATGCCTGATAATACGTCCTTATGGTCGTGAGAAGCGGTTTTGTACAAAACAAAACCACGGCAAAAGCTAACGGTTATGACCGCACACTCTAGACAAAATTGATTGAGAATCCAATTGTTGACGGGTGATATTCTGCGCAAAGCTTGAAATATTTTTGTCGATGGGATCGACCTGAATACGGTGTAAAGAAAGGTATAATTTTGGCGGAGCGGAAAACATCCCATTACGTTGCTAAATGTATCGCCACTCTTTTTCGCGCCTGGTCATAGCGCAAACGTAACGGCGCATACGCCATTGCCGCATTAAGCACCCCATGGCGTATTGGGTCGGAACACGAGATGATTTCGGATATAAAAAGACCCCTTCCGGACATCGACGGCTGGGGTCAGAAAAGGTGGGCTTGTTATTTAGCGCTGACGCTAACATCAATACCCGGGAAATATTTCTCCGCCAGGGTTTTGATAGTGCCGTCGGCGCGGACTTTATCAATTGCGGCGTCAAGTTGCTTTTTGGTGGCCTCGTCACCTTTACGTAACCCAAAGCCGATGCCACTGCCGAGGATCGTATCGTCTGATACCGGTTTGCCAATAAAGCCAAAACCTTTACCCTGCGGTTTGCTCAGGAAACCTGCCTGCCCGGCCGCCGACATGACCAGCGAGGCGTCAATGCGGCCATTTAGCAAATCACCCCATGCCATATTCTGATCTTTATAAGACACCACGGTGACACCATGCTTTTCCCAGTGCTCTTTTGCATAAGTTTCCTGAATGGAACCCTGCAATACACCGATGGTTTTGCCTTTCAGACCTTCGGCTGTCGCTTCCATCCCATCACCCGATTTGCCCACTAACTGAGAGGGAATGCGATAGATAGGCTGGGTGAAATCAATGCTCTGACGACGCTGCTCGGTGATATTCATCGCTGAATTGATGGCGTCAAATTTTTTCGCCACAAGGCCTGGGATCAGCGCATCAAACGAGGTTTCAACCCAGGTACATTTCAGTTCTGCGGCTTTACAGATGGCATTGCCCAGCTCAATATCAAAGCCTTCCAGTTCGCCGGACGCATTGCGGCTTTCGAATGGCGGATATTCCGCTTCCAGGCCGTAGCGTAACTGGGTGGCGGCGAAAGAAGATAATGAGCAAAGCATGCCCATGCCCAGAAAGAGTGCTTTCAATTTCACGATTAACGCTCCTTAGCGTGGCTTAACACGACACAGGGCCTGCGCGCCTGCTCTGAGTGTGGCCTCATCTTTGGCAAAAGAGAGGCGAATCAATTTGTTATCAGTGCCATCAGTGTAAAACGCCGATAACGGAATGGTGGCAACGCCGTAATCGGTAATTAACCTTTTGACCATCTCGCTGTCGCTCTCGTCACTGAAATGGCTGTAATCCGCCAACAGGAAGAACGAGCCCGCGCTCGGTAATAAGCGAAATGGCGATTCTGCCAGCAGGGTTTGCAACAAGTCGCGTTTGCGCTGGTAGAACGCCGACAGCGACAGCCAGGTCTGGGGATCGGTCATATGCTCGGCAAAAGCGTACTGCATTGGCGTATCGGCGGAAAACATTAAAAACTGATGGACTTTCACAATCTCATCCATCAACTCAGAAGGCGCGACACAATAACCCACGCGCCAGCCCGTCACATGATAGGTCTTACCGAAGGACGAGATAATCACGCTGCGCTCCGCAAGTTGCGGATGGGTCGCCATACCGTGGTGCGGCTGATCATCAAAGACCACGTGCTCGTACACTTCGTCAGACAGAATCACGATATCCGTGTTACGCGTTAACGCCGCCAGTTGTTGCAAATCATCAGCGGAAAAGACCTGGCCACTCGGGTTATGCGGCGTGTTAATGATGATCATGCGCGTGCGGGGTGTGATGGCCGCGCGAACTTCATCCCAGTTCACCGCAAAATCAGGGACCGTCAGTTTAATGGCGATGGGGGTCGCCCCTTGCAGACGGACAATCGGCGCATAGCTGTCAAACGACGGCTCGAAATAGATAACTTCATCGCCCGGATGAACCAGACCACTGATGGCCGAATAGAGACCTTCACTGGCGCTGGCGGTAATCAGTATTTCGCTGTCCACATCATACTGCGTGCCGTACAGGTCGTGAATTTTCTGCGCAATGCGCGCTTTCAGCGGGCGTAAACCCGTCATCGGGGCGTACTGGTTATGATCGGCCTGCATCGCCCTGGTCACGCCGGAGATCAGTTGCGGGTCGCAGGAAAAATTGGGCGCGCCCTGAGAAAGGTTAATCGCATTATGCTGTGCGGAAAGCTGGCCAATAACGGTAAAAATGGTCGTACCCACGTCGGGTAATTTAGAGCGGGTTTTCACCGGTGTACGCAGAGTCATTCTTAATCCTTTCTCATTAAAAGTGCATAACCATTCAAATAAAAGCGCGTTGAGTCCACAATCGATTTGTTGTCATAATAGCCATGAATAAATTGCATAGCTGGAGTCGTCATGCCGAACCGTACGTTGCCACTGAACGCTATTGACGCTTTTCTGGTCACAGCCCGCCATTTAAACCTTACCCATGCGGCAAAAGAGTTATGTCTGACGCAGGGCGCGGTAAGCCGTAAGATTGCTTCGCTGGAAGCATGGTTTGGTTTCCCGCTGTTTGAACGTCATGCGCGTGGTTTGCGGTTATCGCCTCAGGGTAGCGCCCTGCTGCCGGAATTGCGCTCGGCTTTTGAACACCTGCAAACGCTTGCCGCACAGGCGCGCGCGCAACAAAAGGTCGTTCGTCTGAAAGCGCCAACCTGTGCAATGCGCTGGCTGGTTCCACGGCTTATCCAGCTTGAGCAGACCTGCCCGGACGTGCAGGTAGCACTGACCACCACCACTGACCATGGCGTTAACTTCAAAACCGAGCCGTATGATGCGGCGATCGTTTTTGGTACCCATTTCAGCGCGGGCGATCTGCTGTTTGATGAAGCGCTGACGCCGGTAATGAGCACGCAATTAACGGCCGATGAAAGGCTCAGTAATGTGACCTTTCTGCATCCGACCAGAGATAAAACGGACTGGTCACTGTGGCTGGCGAAACAGGACAGCGCAGCGTGGGTTATGAAAAAAAATCAACACTTCGACACCATGGATCTGGCGATCACGGCGGCCATCCAGGGGCTGGGGGTGGCGATTGCCGATGAAACCCTGGTCGCGGAGGATATTCGTGCCGGACGGCTGATGCGCCCCTATGCGCAAAGCGTGAAGACGGGGGCGAGCTATCGTCTGGTACTGAGAGATTCACAGAATAATGCCGCCGGGCTGGCGGCATTTCGTACGAGTTTACTGAATAATTAATCAAGTTTGACGTGATGCCTCATGACCCGTTTAAACAGCATCAGGCGTGCGCGCATAAAGCGATTGGTCATGCGAAAGCCCGCATGTTTATTCAGTCCCATGCGTAGCAATCTGTCGCGCCCTTTGCCGCAGGACTGCCAGCGTACAGGCCCCTGCAGCACATCGCAGGTGACGCTGGCCTCGCGAGCAAAACTTACCCAGTAATCGGCAACCTTTGCCGCAAACGCCAGGTCTCGCTCATTGACGTAATGGCACGCCGGTTCCGTCAGCATGAGGTTATCAAACACATACGGCACTTCGTTTCCATGCCACGCGCCGTTAGCGTAGGTGTCATGCTCGGCCTCTGCAACGTAGTCAAACCAGTAACGCCAGCACGGCTGCCCGATGCGCTGTTGCGCCTGCATCACCACCAGCCCGAGCGAGGTAAACGCCATGTCCCGGCAGACCTGACGCCCCAGTTCCGCATCCCCTTTTACCCCAGGGTAAAGCAGCTTAATGATCCCCAGGCCAAAACGCTGCTCGCGCCGTAACTTATCAATTTGCCCGGCAAGGTCGACGCCAAACTCGGCCATTACGCTGGCTTCATCGCTGTTCGACCCCACAATAACCGGCATCGGATGCTGCGTTGCGTTGAAAAAAACGTCCAGCGCTGGCACGGGTAAGACGCTGTCTCCGGCAATCGGCGCGGGGGCAATTTTTAACGGGGAAGCGAGCGGCCAGAATGCCTCAGCCGGGATCGCACGCAGTGTCTCTGCCGTGGCGTCAGGCACGCCGAGATGCTCTGCAACGGCAATCCCTTTTTCCAGCGCACGCTCAAGCGGGGTATCCGGCAAGGTATAGCTACTCTGGATAATGGCTTTATGGAACAGCCCTTTTGCCTTCGGCGAGGCCATCAGCGACATCACGCTACGCCCCCCGGCGGATTCGCCAAACAGCGTAATATTGCGGGCATCACCGCCAAAAGCGTGGATATTCTCTTTAACCCAATGCAGCGCCGCAATTTGATCGAGCAGGCCGAAGTTACAGAGGGTTTCCTCCTCTTCTCCTTGCAGGGCCGGATGGGCAAAAAAGCCGAGATGGCCAAGGCGATAATTGAGCGTAACCAGCACCACGCCGCGCCGGGCAAGTGCTTTGCCATCATAGGGCGGCAGATCGCCCGCCCCCATCGTAAAACCGCCGCCGTGCAGCCAGACCATCACCGGAAGTGACCCACTACGCGCGGCAGGCGCGCAGATATTCAGATAAAGGCAATCTTCGGAAAGCCTTCCCGGATCGCCACCGGCGATCTGCGTGCAGGTTTCACTGTTTTGCCAACTGGCGGCAGAAAATGTATCAGCAACGCGGATCCCCTGCCAGGGCGCTGGCGGCTGTGGCGCCCGCCAGCGTAGTGGACCAACGGGCGGCGCCGCGTAAGGGATACCGCGCCAGCTAAGGCAATCATCATCCAGTGTGCCCAAAAGCGTGCCGTGGCGGGTTTCTGCTATCGGGGCGGAGGGATTTTCCATGACAACATCCTGTTTATTCACATCCGTAGCAGAGTACCTTTTTTACAACAGACCGCAACGTCGTTTGCTGCGCTCTTCCGCTTGCGCGTAGAGGGTAAACTCATCAAGCACTTCGCAGCCAAGCGCCTCTTCGAAACGCAGTTTGCTGGCGTTACCGTGGCTACGCTGTTGCGTTTCATTGCCAAGGTTTGACTGAAAGATCCCGGCCGCGCTGACGGGGAGAAAATCTTCATAGATGATAGGTTGCGCAACAACCCAACCGCGCTCAATAAGCGGCTGCGGATCGTCGCCCGGACGAATCGCCTTCCGGTGAGCCTCGCCGGAGGGCGTCAGGCGATAACGGAAGTAGGCCAGTTGCTGGCGGCGCAGTAGCATTTCGCTGTCGGGGAAAGCGTGAAACATCTCCTGTAAGTGTAACTGATGGGTCAGATTGTCTTTTCCGGTTCCCGCTTCGTTAAGTAGCCGATCATACAGCGCCCGGCCTTTTGGCGTCAGGGCCACGCCACGTTGTTCGATTTCACCAAAACGGGCAGTATGTGTCCCCTGCTGCTCACCGGCGAACAATACCGGTTCATCAAGCGCTTTGAAGCTGGTCTGGCGCAATAAAATCGGCACATCACGGCGTGGCGGACCTTCAATCAGGATTTTGGGCTCGATTCCATATTTCGGCATCAGCGCCTGTACCTGATCAATATCCAGGGTGCGTGGTGTCAGATGGTTGATATGGCAACCAGGGAAGCAGACCACATCGGCGATCAGGCGGTGCTCATTGTGGAGCGCATGGTATGTCAGGGCGTCCACGGTGGCATGACGATGCCAGCGAAAGGTCTCCAGCGCTTCTTTCACAAACTCACTCGCCTGAGAGGCAGTGAACTCGCCGGTTTGTTCATGCAGGGCAATGAGTTCATGGCAACGCGGGGTGAAAATATCCCTGCGTTGTAAAATGGCGGCGGCTTTATCGCGAAGCTGCACATCCTCAATCAGCTCAAGGCGCAATAACGACGTAAAGATGCGAAAGGGATTACGCGCCAGAGCCGCATCATCAATGGGGCGAAAGGCGGTGGAGTGTACCGGAACACCCGCCTGCGACAGGTCGTAATAGCTTACCGGAAACATACCCATAATCGCGAACATCCGTCGTAGCGTCGCCAACTCATCCGGGCGTCCAACACGAATCGCCCCATGACGT
Organism: Phytobacter sp. SCO41; assembly: GCF_003073275.1. Taxonomy (NCBI): domain Bacteria; kingdom Pseudomonadati; phylum Pseudomonadota; class Gammaproteobacteria; order Enterobacterales; family Enterobacteriaceae; genus Phytobacter; species Phytobacter sp. SCO41. The sequence continues at coordinate 2,875,718 of NZ_CP027225.1, forward strand.
TCGACGTTCAGCCGCGCCAGTTCATCTGCGTTAACCAGTTGTTCATGCAAGCGGGGATTATTCTCAAGGACTGCCAGATTGACGTCCGCAACCAGCTCCAGCAAGGTGCCGTACTGTGGAACTTCCTGCTGGTACATCGCTGACATTGCTTGCGAAAATTGTTCCCGAATTTCATCAGCCGTGATGGTGTTCGCCATGTTGTCATGTCTCCAGTGTGTATTACCTGGAGTGTAGAGAAGCCCTTGCTGGCCTGTGGGAGATAATTTACGAAGTGTGATCGCGGCATAAAACCAAAAATGCCGTATTTCCGGCTATTTGCATAACCAAAAATTATGCTTAAACCCCCACAGACATGCGGTTGACATCACACTGCCGGGAAAATTTGTTTGTAACTCAACGAGATTAAATGTTAAGAATGTTTTGCTACCAAGTTAACATAATTAAGCAACTTTACTTGCCACGGACATCGCTTCGTTTTTACATCATCTTATGGAAAAAAACGGTTTGTTCAATCAGCGCATACGCTTGCGCCATCTGCATACATTCGTCGCCGTCGCTCAGCAGGGAACCCTGGGGCGTGCGGCAGAGACCCTTAACCTTAGTCAACCAGCACTGTCCAAGACGCTCAATGAACTGGAACAACTCACCGGCACACGTCTGTTTGAACGTGGTCGTCTGGGGGCGCAACTTACCCTGGTGGGCGAGCAGTTTTTAACACATGCAGTTCGGGTACTTGATGCGCTCAATACCGCAGGGCAGTCGCTCAACTACAAACCCGAGCAGAACAATGCGGTGATCCGTGTTGGCGCGTTACCTACTGCGGCTCTGGGCATTCTGCCGTCGGTAATTGGCCAGGTCCATAAGCAGCAACCCGATATCACCATTCAGGTGGCCACCACTAACAATCCGATGTTATTGGCCGGGCTGAAATCGGGTGAGCTGGATGTCGGCATTGGTCGTATGTCAGACCCGGAACTGATGAGCGGATTGACCTATGAGATGCTGTTCCTTGAGTCGCTCAAATTGGTGGTACGCCCCAACCATCCGCTGTTGCAAACCACGATAACACTGAGCCGGGTGCTGGAGTGGCCCGTCGTTGTGCTGCCTACCGGTACGGTGCCGCGCCAGAACACAGAGGATTTGCTGCAAAGTCAGGGCTGCAAACTGCCGACTGGCTGTATTGAAACGCTGTCTGCGTCGCTATCGCGACAACTGACTGTCAATTTTGATTATGTCTGGTTTGTCCCTTCCGGCGCAGTTAAAAACGATTTACGCGAAGGTTCACTCACCGCGCTCCCCATTGTTCCGCCGGGTATGGGCGATCCTATTGGCATTCTTACCCGCGTGGATGCCCCCCTCTCCATCGGCGTACAAACGCTGATCGCCGCTATTCGTAAAACCGTGCCGGATTAATCTGCACGCGCGGCAGGCACGGGCAGTTGCGCAAATGGTAAACTTATTGTTAATTGTGTGATAAAAGATAGTTGTTGATTAAGGATTGCTGTTACGCAGCGTAGTATTTGCGTAAGCGCAATCCGCTGTCCGGAAGAACACATGAAATTCAAAACTGCCATAAAACCCTATCGCGCCGCTGCCGGTGGATTAGGTTCTCTTGAAGCAACCACCCGCTTCGTTATCGACAGCAAAAATGCCCTTAAAAACTTGCGCAACCTGCTGCGCATGAATAAAGCCCGTGGTTTCGACTGCCCCGGTTGTGCCTGAGGTGATGACAATAAAAGTACTTTCAGTTTCTGCGAAAACGGCGCGAAAGCGGTGACCTGGGAGGCAACACGCCGCCAGATTGACGCCAACTTTTTTGCGCAACACAGCGTCAGCGCTCTCAACCGCCAGAGCGACTATTTTCTGGAATATCAGGGCCGACTCACGGAACCGCTGCGCTATAACCCCCAAACCGATCACTACGAACCGGTGAGCTGGGATGATGCCTTTGCCCTGATTGGGCGCCATATCCGTGAGATGGACCACCCGAACCAGATGGAACTCTACACCTCGGGTCGCGCCAGTAATGAAGCGTCGTACCTTTACCAGCTCTTTGGCCGGATGGTCGGCACGAATAATTTCCCCGACTGTTCAAACATGTGCCACGAGGCCAGCGGCGCCGGGCTAAAACGCAGCATTGGCGTCGGTAAAGGCACCATTCATCTCACCGATTTTGAACAGGCCGATGCCATTTTCGTTTTTGGGCAGAATCCCGGCACCAACCATCCGCGTATGCTGCACAGCCTGCGTCATGTTGCCGATCGCGGTGCGCGTATCGTCACCTTTAATACCCTGCGTGAACGTGGTCTGGAACGTTTTGCTGACCCGCAAAAACCGCTGGAAGTGGTCACCTCGATGGCGGGCGCGATCAGTTCTGCCTATTACCAGCCAAATCTGGGTGGCGATATGGCCGCCGTACGCGGGATGGCAAAAGCCTTACTGGAAACCCATCGTCAGCGCCTGGCGAACGGCGAAGCCGGTATCTTTGATGATGCCTTTATCGCGCAACACACTAACGGCATTGAGGCCTGGTTTGCGCAAATCGATGCCACGTCCTGGCAGTCCCTTGAAGCGCAATCCGGTTTGAGTGAGCAGCAATTACGTGACGCCGCCGCCGTCTGGCAGAGCGCCAGGCGTGTTATTTGCACCTGGGCGATGGGCATTACCCAGCATAAACACTCGCTGGACACGGTACGTGAAATCGTCAATTTGCAGTTGCTCGGCGGCCATCTGGGCAAACCGGGCGCGGGACTGTGCCCGGTGCGCGGACACAGTAATGTGCAGGGCAACCGGACAATGGGAATTGATGAAAAACCGCCTGCCGCCCTGCTCGACAGCCTGGCGCGTCACTTTGGTTTCGAACCTCCACGCGCTCCGGGACATCACACCGTGGCCGCGATTCAGGCTATGTTGCGTGATGAAGTGAAAGTGCTTATCACGCTGGGCGGTAATCTGGCTGCCGCCGCGCCGGATACCACGTTGACCTGTGAGGCGCTGAAACGTTGCGGTTTAACTGTGCACATCAGTACTAAACTCAACCGTACCCATCTGATGCCGGGTGCGCAGTCGCTCATTTTACCGACCCTGGGACGAACCGAAGAAGACATGCAGGCGACAGGCCGTCAGTTCGTGACCGTCGAAGACTCATTTAGCATGGTGCACGCCTCAGAAGGCATCGGTAAACCACTGGCAGACACGCAAAAATCAGAAACCGCGATTGTGGCCGGTATCGCCCATGCGGTACTGGGCAACAGCAAGCTGGACTGGCTGGCCTTAGCCGATGATTACAACCTGATTCGCGATCATATTGCCGCTACCATCCCCGGCTTCACTCATTTCAACGCCCGCTGCGAAGAACCCGGTGGATTCTGGCTGGGGAACGCGGCGGCATCTCTCACCTTTGCCACACCATCCGGGAAAGCGGAATTCAGCAGCGCGCCGCTGCCGGATGCCGTCTGCCCGGAGATCAGCGCACCCTTTGTGTTACAAACACTACGCTCCCACGATCAGTACAACACCACGATTTATGGTCTGGATGACCGCTATCGCGGCGTTTATGGTCAGCGCGACGTCCTGTTTATGCATCCGGATGATATTCTGGCCCTGGGGCTGAGCGATGGCGACCGCGTCGATATCACCACCCTGTCGACCGACGGCATTACGCGTCAGGTTACCGGTTTCCGTCTCGTTGCGTACGCTATCCCTCGCGGTAATCTCGCAGCCTATTACCCGGAAACGAACCCACTGGTTCCCCTGACCCGCTACGGTGACGGTACCGGCACACCAACCTCTAAATCCATCCCTGTCACGATTACCCCGTCGCAAAGCGCCGATACGCTGCGTATCGCCTGAACAGCAAGGCCCGCCCTGTGCGGGCCAATTCTCAAATAATGCGATCTAATTTATTAACAATTGCATCAAGCAATTTAACAGATTTATCATATTTGCAAATTCACCAAATGGTTCGCTTACCATGCAAACAGTGAGTTTTTCACGCGGATTCCCTCGATAACATCTGCAATAAAACGATAACCTTCTAAAACCGTTATCCATTTGGTACAGACTTTGTCATTGCGTACCGGATAAACGGTGTGTTTAAGGAGATGGATATGGCACCTGGCAGCACCCCACGCAGGCTGGTTACCCTTCTGCGCTGGCTCCTTGCCATTCTGATGCTCGTCATCGGTCTGGCTATCAGCATTCCTGGCATCAAACTCATCACATTAGGCGGCAGCGTCTGGTTTACCGCGATGGGTGTCGTGATGCTGATTGCCGCAATACTTATCCTGCGAAATCGTCCCGGCGGCCTCATTCTGTATGCGCTGGGCTTTATCGTTTCCATCATCTGGGCAATTTACGATGCCGGCTGGGCATTCTGGCCCCTGTTCTCACGCTTGTTTACCTTTGCCGTGCTGGCATTTCTGGCGGCACTGCTGTGGCCATTTATGCGCGCCCGGCAGACGGTAAAACCGGTTAACAAATCTGCGTTTAGCGTCGCGGCGATCCTCGCCGTTTTACTTCTGGTCAGTATTGGCGGAATGTTTAAAACGTGGAATGTGATCTCCCCAACCGAGTCGATTACCGTTAAACCGGTTCAGCCTGGCAGTGAACAGCACGACTGGAAGCACTGGGGCAATACCACCCATGGCGATCGATTTGCGGCGCTTGACCAGATCAACAAACAGAATGTCGACAAGCTGCAAGTCGCCTGGATAGCACATACCGGGGATATTCCGCAGAGCAATGGCTCCGGCGCGGAAGATCAGAACACGCCGCTGCAAATTGGTGACACGTTATATGTCTGTACCCCATACAGCAAAGTGCTGGCGCTGGATGTGGATTCCGGTAAAGAGAAATGGCGCTACGACGCAAAAGCGACAGCGCCAAACTGGCAGCGCTGTCGTGGCTTAGGATATTACGAAGAGCCGCACACTGCCGCCTCTCCAACGGTACAGGCTCAGCCTGCTACGTGCGAACGTCGACTGTTTCTGCCCACCACCGATGCACGTCTGGTGGCACTGAATGCCGATAACGGGCAACCCTGCGCAGACTTTGGTGATAACGGCACCGTTGATCTGAGCATCGGCATGGGCGACATCAAACCGGGTTATTATCAGCAAACGTCCACGCCGCTGGTGGCCGGCAATATTGTTGTGATCGGTGGCCGCGTGGCGGATAACTTCTCCACCGGCGAACCGCCGGGCGTGGTTCGCGCCTATGATGTCCATACAGGCAAACTGGCATGGGCGTGGGATCCGGGTAACCCGGACCTGAAAGGCTTGCCGCCTGAGGGGAAAACTTACACACGCGGTACGCCAAACGTCTGGTCGGCGATGTCTTACGACGCCAAATTGAACCTGATCTATCTGCCAACCGGCAACGCCACGCCAGATTTCTGGGCGGGTGAACGTACCGCGCTGGATGATAAATACAGCTCGTCGATTGTGGCGGTTGATGCGACAACCGGCGATGTGCGTTGGCATTTTCAGACCACCCACCACGATCTGTGGGATTTTGATTTACCCTCACAGCCTCTGCTCTATGACTTACCGGATGGCAAAGGCGGGACCACGCCGGTACTGGTACAGACCAGTAAACAGGGCATGATCTTTATGCTCAACCGCGAAACCGGTGAGCCGGTGGCGAAGGTTGAGGAACGCCCGGTTCCGGCTGGTAATGTGAAAGGCGAACGTTATTCCCCTACTCAGCCGTACTCGGTGGGCATGCCGATGATCGGTAATGAAAACCTGAAAGAGTCCGACATGTGGGGAGCAACGCCTGTCGATCTGCTGATGTGCCGTATCGCCTTTAAAGGGATGCGTCATCAGGGTGTCTTCACACCGCCGGGGCTGGATCGCGCATTGCAATATCCGGGGTCGCTGGGCGGCATGAACTGGGGCAGCGTTTCGGTCGATCCGACTAACAACCTGATGTTTGTGAACGATATGCGTCTGGGCCTGGCAAACTATATGGTGCCGCGTGAAAACGTAGCGAAAAACGCCAGTGGGATTGAGATGGGTATTGTACCGATGGACGGCACACCGTTTGGCGCAATGCGCGAACGTTTCCTGTCACCGCTGGGTATTCCGTGCCAGAAACCGCCGTTCGGGACAATGTCCGCTATCGACCTGACCTCCGGGAAAATAGTGTGGCAGGTTCCCGTGGGTACCGTTCAGGATACCGGTCCGCTGGGTATCCGCATGCATATGCCGATCCCGGTCGGGATGCCGACGCTGGGCGCATCGCTGTCTACCCAGTCCGGGTTGCTGTTCTTCGCAGGCACCCAGGATTTCTATCTGCGTGCGTTTGATACCGCAACGGGGAAAGAAATCTGGAAGGCGCGTTTGCCGGTCGGCAGCCAGTCTGGCCCGATGACCTATGTTTCGCCAAAAACGGGCAAACAGTACATCATTATCAATGCGGGTGGCGCACGTCAGTCCCCGGATCGCGGTGATTATATTATTGCTTACGCGTTGCCAGATAAGCCGTAAACTGGCCGCGTTATCAACAAGCCCGCCGCAATGGCGGGTTTGTTATTCAACATGAAGTTTTAACTAAGATTTTTTTATGCTGGCAAGTTGTGGGATCTCTAACAAAAAATGAGCTTATTCTGTATCCAGTTTGATCATTTCAATTTCAGCAATTCGCCTTTTGTTCATATTAATTTCGCAACTTGTAAAAGCAGCGCCGAGATAGTGCGTGCCTTGTGCAGCGGTCGTCGCCGCATTGCAGTAATCACTACGATATTTCAACCATTGCACCTGACTTTTCTTTAAGGCGTCAGCCATGCCAGTTCTTCGGTTTTCATCTGCCATCCACCATTTTGTATAATCAAAACTGTTGATTTCTTTTAATTTTTTCTGATAGCTTTTTTTAAGTTGATGTTCAGATTTGTCACTCATCTCCTCTAAACACTCAACATTATTTTCACCGTACTTATCGAAACATTGGTCCACTATTTTTGAGGTGGTTATATTGCCAGTGGAGGCCGCCGATAAACCATAGGATATAAATAAAAGTGGTATAAAAATAAGTAGCTTATTCATTACTAAAGACTCCTGTCACAAATACCTGCTCGCTATTTATTACAACGTAGTCTCACGTCATATTGCCGGTAATTTACAACATCCTTGCGATTCACGCCCAATTCATTCATAAAAAAAGCCGTGGCGATATTCACCACGGCCTCTACGACGAACCTTACGGCCCTCATACCATTAGAACGTTTCCCAGTTCTCGCTGCCATGTGCCATCGCAGGGCGCTGAGTACTGACGGGTTTCGTCGGGGTTGATGAAGATTTCACCGGACGACTTGTGCCACCGGCATGCACGCGAAACGCGCCAACCGCTTCGGTAAGACGCGCAGCCTGCTCTTCCAGAGACGTTGCCGCCGCCGTTGCCTCTTCTACCAGTGAGGCGTTCTGCTGGGTGACATTATCCATCTCGGTGATAGCCTGGCTTACCTGAGTAATCCCTTTACTCTGCTCATCCGACGCAGCGGCAATTTCCAGCATGATATCGGTAACGCGTTTCACCGCCGTCACGATCTCATCCATCGTTTCACCTGCGGCCACGACTTCACTTGAGCCTTTATCAATCAAACTCACTGACTCGCTGATCAGTGCTTCAATCTCTTTCGCTGCCTGCGCACTGCGGCTTGCCAGTGTACGGACTTCGCTGGCTACCACTGCAAAACCGCGGCCTTGCTCACCGGCACGCGCAGCTTCAACCGCGGCGTTCAACGCGAGAATATTTGTCTGGAAGGCGATACTGTTAATGACCGCAGTAATTTCAGAGATTTTCTTCGAGCTGGAGGTGATATTGCCCATGGTCTGTACCACGCCATCAACAATCTCACCGCCTTTCGTCGCTTTACCGGAGGCATCACGCGCCAGGCTGCTGGCATGATGCGCATTGTCCGCATTCTGTTTCACGGTCGCTGTAAGCTCTTCCATACTGGCTGCGGTCTGCTCAATCGCTGCAGCCTGCTGTTCAGTACGTGAAGAAAGGTCGGTGTTCCCGGCAGAGATCTCGCTGGTCCCGCGATAAATTTCTTCCGCGCCATCACGCACAGTGGTAACGGTTTTGACCAGGGAGTGCTGCATCAACTGCAAATCGTGGGTCAAACGACCAATCTCACTGCGTCCGGTGACCTCTTCCGCGACGGTAAGGTCTCCGGCCGCGATATGTTCAATACGTTTGGCAGCGCGCTGCAGCGGATTAATGACCACACGACGTAATACGGTAAAGGTTATGACCGTTAAGAACAGCGCGATAGCAAAAGCCCCTGCCATAAAGATCAGCCCAAGCTGAGTGCGTTGGTGAGCCAGTTCACCGAGGCGAGCAGCGCGATCGCTACGAATCTGAATGGCTTTAAGCAGGTATTCATTAAATGCGCTGTCTAAAACGCGCGCCTGCTCATTTTCATGGTTGATGATCGCTTCAAACATGCCGTTTTTGGCATATTTCAGCATCGGCTGCATACCGTCGAAATAGGCGTTAAAGCGCGTGGTCAATTCGCCATCGAGCGCTAAATCTTCCGGCGTTTTCACCGCACGGGCCATATAGGTATTAAAGCCATCTTGCGCTTGCTTGATACGTTTTTCCGCATCCGCAATGTTCTTTCTCATATCATCCATTTCCGCAATGCGGCTGGCCGCCCCGGCATGGATCAGGCTGATACGCGCTATACGTAAGTTATTGGAACTGTTAGATAACCCCATACGAACCTGGATTTCTTGCGTAACATCCTGCTGGTCTCGGTCAGCCTGCATCAAGAAATACCCTGCTAACCCGGAACTCAGCGCAAATAACAGCAAAATGCCACTCAGGATAGCGGAAAATAAGGGAACCAATCGAATATTGTGCATAAATCCAATGCTTTGCTGTCTGTGCATCGCTGCTGTGTTATCCATGGCTATCGACTCTCTTTTATATAAGATGCGTAAAACACGCCTGTAAGAAAGGTATCGGCAATTGTGGGATTTATGTTAAGGGGAAAAATGTCAGGCGGGTCACAGATTTAGACATTGAAAATGCCAGCGGCGTAACCGCTGGCCAGTCGTGTACTTATTTGTCGCCGAAATGAATGACGGTACGAATGGATTTGCCTTGATGCATGAGATCGAAGGCGTCGTTGATCTGATCTAACGGGAGTCGATGGGTAATAAACGGGTCGAGACGAATCTTGCCTGCCATCGCATCCTCCACCATTCCCGGTAATTGAGTACGCCCTTTTACGCCACCAAATGCTGAACCACGCCAGACGCGACCGGTTACCAACTGGAACGGACGGGTTTTGATCTCCTGGCCCGCACCGGCCACACCGATAATGACGCTTTCGCCCCAGCCTTTATGGCAGCACTCGAGCGCCGCGCGCATCACATCCACATTGCCGATGCATTCAAAGCTAAAATCAACACCGCCGTCAGTCAGTTCAACAATCACCTCCTGAATCGGTTTTTCGTAATCCTTAGGATTGACGAAATCGGTGGCCCCCATCTCTTTCGCCAGGGTGAATTTATCCGGGTTGGTATCCACGGCAATAATACGACCGGCTTTGGCCTGAACCGCACCCTGAATAACCGCCAGACCAATCCCGCCCAGGCCGAACACCGCAACGGTGTCGCCCTCTTTCACTTTCGCCGTGTTGTGTACTGCACCAATACCGGTGGTCACACCGCAGCCGAGCAGGCAGACTTTGTCCAGCGGCGCCTGCGGGTTGACTTTTGCCAGGGAGATTTCTGCCACCACCGTGTACTCACTAAACGTACTGGTGCCCATGTAGTGGTAAATCGGTTCACCATTGTAGGAGAAACGGGTGGTGCCATCTGGCATCAGGCCTTTACCCTGTGTGGCGCGAACGGCCTGACAAAGGTTAGTTTTACCGGATTTACAGAACTTACATTCGCCACATTCTGCCGTGTACAGCGGAATAACATGATCGCCGGGTTTCAGGCTGGTCACCCCTTCACCGACTTCCACAACAATACCGCCGCCTTCGTGGCCCAGGACCGCCGGGAATACGCCTTCCGGATCATCACCTGAAAGAGTAAAGGCATCGGTATGGCAAACGCCGGTGTGGGTGATGCGTACCAGAACTTCGCCTTTCTTCGGCGGCGCGACATCAATCTCAACAATTTTGAGCGGTTGACCCGGCCCAAACGCAACAGCAGCACGTGATTTCATCAGACACTTCCTTTTTAGGTGTACGTTAGAATTTATTTTAGATAAGAGCGTAAAAGATGACCGACTTCCGCCATACGGGCGGCGCGCTGATCGGGCGTAGTATCACCACTGACCAGTTCATCTTTCAGGTGTATCTCCACCATTTCCCCCATCAGACCGTTCGCTGCACCGCGTACGGCAGCGATCTGTTGCAGGATAGCAATGCAGGGATCGCCGTTTTCCAGCGCGCGCTCCAGTGCGTCGACCTGCCCACGGATACGACGAACCCGTGTGAGGATACGTTTTTTATCTTCAGGTGAATGCGGCATAGCCACTCCTTTTTATACTATAGGGGGGTATGGTACATGATTCGATGTCTTGCTGTAAAATTAATGTGTTGCGTTAACAAATAAAAAAACCAGCACACAAGCTACCCTTCGCGTCTTAATGACTCACTGGTTGAATTGTATGGGGATTGGCCTGCATCGTCAGCACCATCGGAAAGGCCAAAAGTGAACCCATTCCCCCTGCTTTTTCCCGCTGGCCAGATAATTATCCCGACCCAGGATAAACGCCCTGGTATAGCGTCATCTATAACCGATATATTTTTAAGCAATGCATGTGCAATTTTGTTGCGTCCTACATACGCACAGGAATATATCTTGCGAAACGGCAAGATGTGTGAGTGAAGAATAAAATAAATATATTATCGGAAGAAGTTTAGCCATGCTTTGCATTAATTCAGCTTCACTAAATAATAACAAGCAGCAATGTTAATAACCCTCATTTTTAAAAGATTCCGTCGCCTTCAACTTATTGATATATAGCTATGTGTAACGCCAGACTCATTTATTTCTCACGAAATATAAATTATTAAAACCCCATGACGATAATACTTTTATTGAAAACTTATACAGTCGCATTATTTTTGGTTTCACGCTGGAGCAGGAAGATATGGTTAAGAATATGAACATCCGTCGGAAGTTAACATCGGCTTTTAGCTTGATTATTTTGGTCTTATTGGTGCTAAGTGGCGTATTTTATTATAATTTTTCCACTCTGGTTAACGCAAACAACTGGAATGTGCATACTTATCAAGTCATTGATGAGAACAGAGCACTGACATTAAGCCTGGTAAATATGGAAACCGGCTTACGCGGTTTTGCGCTCACGGGTAAAGAGGAGATGCTGGAACCTTACAACATCGGCATGAAATCATTTTCCAGCCACTGGGACGCACTTAAAGAATTTACCGCCGACAATCCCGCTCAGCAAGAGCGCCTAAAACACCTTTCTGAACAGTATTCGCTGTGGTTACACGACGTCGCCGAGAAAATTATTAACCAGCGCCGGGAAGTCGTGAACCAAAAGATGAGTATTGATGACTTTAATGCCAGTTTCGAAGCGAATACAGGCAAAAGTCAGATGGACACTATGCGGGGCATAATTGATGAGATGATTAATGCGGAAAGTGCATTACTACTCGTCAGGCAAGACACCGTGAAGTCTACTGAGACGCAAACCCGCTCAATTCTTCTTTTTGGCGCCCTCCTGAGCGTGATTATTGCTGTGGCACTGTGCATTATTGTTGCGCGTATCATTACTGCACCGTTGCAGATTGCCGTAAAAACCGCAGAGTCCATTGCGCAAGGTGATTTGACGTCTTCGATTAAAGGACACTCCCGTGATGAAACCGGGCAACTTCTTAGCGCGCTCGATGCCATGCAGATGCAGTTACGTTCACTTGTCGAAAAAATTCAGGATTCAGCGGCGTCAATTGACGAGGCCGCCAGAGAAGTGGCGATCGGAAATACGAATTTATCGAGCCGGACTGAGGAGCAAGCCGCATCACTTATTGAGACCTCGGCCAGCATGGAACAACTAACGGCAACGGTGCGCCAAAACACATCTAACGCGCAGCATGCCAGTACGCTGGCAGCCACTGCCTCATCTGTCGCGGAGCGTGGTGGCAAGGTAGTGCACAATGTCATTAATACAATGAGTTCTATTTCCGACAGTTCGCAAAAAATCGTTGAGATCATCGCGACCATCGAGGGGATCGCTTTCCAGACGAATATTCTGGCATTAAATGCGGCAGTTGAAGCGGCAAGAGCGGGAGAACAAGGCCGTGGTTTTGCTGTCGTCGCCAGTGAAGTCCGGGGACTTGCGCAGCGAAGCGCGACCGCTGCTAAGGAAATAAAAGAGTTGATAGAAGCGTCCAGTGCCAAAGTATCTGAAGGCTCGATGCTGGTCGGTCAGGCCGGTTCCACAATGGATGAAATCATGGCCTCTATTCATGAAGTCTCTTCATTGATGACCGAAATCTCATCAGCATCCGGAGAACAATCTTCCGGCATTGAACATATCAGAGTGGCGGTGAACCAGATGGATGACGTGACGCAGCAAAACGCCGCGTTAGTTGAACAAGCCGCAGCGGCTGCAGCCTCTCTGGAGGAACAGGCGTCAACCTTGACACAAACGGTAGGAACGTTCCGCGTGGTTTAAGTCTTATTGTGCGCCAGGATCGCCATCCTGGCGCACAGGCGTTTTCGCCATAAGCCGGTTTTCATTTAACCGCCAGCGATTTCACGCCTTCAATGCGGGATAAATCCGCGCCAATATCGCTTATTGGCGTACCGGGGCGTAGCGTTAACACGAGAAATAATTCACTTGTTTTATCTCCCGTCTGGCTATTTTTCAGGGAGCGAAAGGCAAATTTAACGTTCCTCTCCTGCAACGCGACCAAAACGATGGGTACACTTTCCGGTTTCAGTTTTATCTGCACGCCATAATGCTTGCTCAAAAAATGATGACTTAACTGCCGGAAGACTTCGAGCACGAAAAGCGTCATAAATGCGCCATAGATGCCAATGGCATACATTCCGCTGCCAATAACCAGCCCAATGGCTGATGTGACCCACATCCCTGCGGCTGTGGTCAGCCCCTTGACGATCTGCTTTTGAATAATAATGGTCCCGGCCCCCAGAAAACCCACGCCACTGACCACCTGTGCCGCCACCCTGCTGGGATCCAGGGCCACATGATTTTCCTGCAAAATATCCTCAAAACCATATTTGGAGACAATCATAAACAGCGCGCTACCAATCCCGACAAGAACATGCGTTCTTAATCCAGCATCTTTCGCGCGCAACTGACGTTCAAGACCAATAAGCCCGCCAAGTAGCCCCGCCAGTGCCACGCGTAGCAATAAATCAGTCACCATTTTTCGCTTCCTTATTTATCCTCACGACTGTCACTTTATTCAACCAAAGCACATCTCAGCGCGAACGCAAGGTCAGCATCAATGACGCCGCGTATCGAGGAAAATCCTCTTTCTCTTTCCTGTTATTCATTTTACTGTCGGGGATGACGTAAATCTGGATGAGGATTTGAAACAGAACCTATGGAAAAGAACCTGCACACCGCCATTGCTCTGCGTAAAGGGGGCGAATATGAAAAAAGCCGTGAATTACTTGAAAGCCTGATTAATATTGAGGAATTAAAGGCACGCGCGCTGCTCAATATTGCCTGGTCCTGGGACAACCAGGGCGTTGAGGATAGAGCGGAAATATATTATCAAGCCGCTTTAGAGGCAGGCCTTGAAGGAGAAGACAAGTTTGAAGCGCTATTTGGCCTCGCCTGCACTTACCGGTGTCTGGGGAAATACACTTTAGCCAAAGCCCGTTTTGCCGAAACACTGGCGACCTGGCCTGAGGCAACGGAAATTATCCCCTTTTATGCCCTGTGCCTGCATAACCTTGGCGAACACGATAAGGCGATGTCGATGATGCTGGAACTCCTTGCACAACATCCACCGACAGAGAATATTAAACGCTATCAAAAAGCGCTGCATTATTACGCCCGGAATCTTACCGGAGCGTAAATAATTAAGCGCACCCCTGCGGTTTAAAAATGCGGGTTGTTGATGGCGGGTTATTCACCAGTTTTGCCGCCGGCCTGCGGGGTCGGCTGACCAGTTCACCGCCGCAGTTCGGGCAGCGCATTGCCATCTTCTGCGCGCAATCCTCACAAAATGTGCATTCAAACGAGCAAATGCGCGCCTGGGTGGAATCGGGGGGAAGATCGGTATTGCAGCATTCGCAGCCAGGTCTCAATTCCAGCATAACGTGTTCCTTTAAGGTGCGTTATCAACGTCGGGTCTGTTCAATCTCATTCAATAACATACCGACATAAATAAAGCACGACCACGGTAAAATATCATGGCTGGATTCAAGGGTGTCGCCCTGGCAAGAACTATTACGCCATCCTTGAGCTAACTGAAAGACCGCGTAGGTCTTGCCAGGGCAACATGTTCTGCCTTTTCTGGTGTTGGCCTAACAGGCAGAACAGAATTGAGTCTATGCCATTGAAAGGATTAATCAAATAAAAATATATCATTGATCGACAAAACCGATCGAATGATCACTTTTTGATCGCCTTTAGCACAAGAGATAAAAACCCGGTAGCAACATGGCTACCGGGCGACCTATTAACGTTTCAGGGGCAAGCCAGCCGTTTCGCGGGCGCGCAGGACTGTCAGGAAGGTAATCAACGCAGCGGCCATCACATAATACGCCGGAGAGAATTTGTCCCCCGTCGAGGTTATCAGCCAGATAGAGAACCACGGCGTAATACCACCAAAGAAGGCGACAGCGAAATTGTAGGCAATGGACAACCCGCCATAACGTACACTGGTGGGAAAGAGCTCCGCCATTGCCGCGCTGCAGGCACCGTCAAAGGCCGCGATAAACGCGCCGAGCATCACCATTGCCAGCACCGCTGAGAACATATCACCGTTGGCCATGAGCATCATCGCCGGGTAACTCAGCAGAATAAAACCGGCACATCCCGTCAGCATCAACGGCTTACGGCCAAATTTATCGGATAAATAGCCCATAAAGGGTACCAGTACCGCGACCGAAAACAGGCCTATCGTGGTGATGGCATACGAATCCAGCTTCGAATAGTGCAGCTCTGTCGAAAGGTAACCGGGCATAAAGGTTTGCAGCGTCCAGTGGCCGACCGCTTTGATGACCACAAATCCCACGCAGAAAAGCAGCGCCGCCCAGGCGTGGGTCACCGCAGAGCGCAGCGGTGTGGCGTCCGTTTGCCCCTGTTTTTTCGCTTCCAGGAACTCGGGTGAATCTTCCAGATGCGTTCGCAGATAAAGACCAACCCAGCCTAATGGCCCGGCGATAAGGAACGGGATTCGCCAGCCCCAGTCATTTATGGCGCTTTCGCCCAGAAATGCCGTCAACAGAAAGACCAGCCCTGAGCCTGCCACAAATGCCATAAAGCCAAAGTTATCTATCCAGCAAGTAAAGTAGCCGCGTTTGTTAACGGGCGCGTATTCTGCCAGGTAGGTTGTTGCACCGGAACTTTCACCACCGGCGGCAAAGCCCTGCACGAGTCGGGTTATTACCAGCAACACGGTGGCCGTAATACCAATCTGCTGATAGGTTGGCAACAACCCCATCACAAAGGTCGCGCCCGAGGTCAGAAGAATGACGGTAGCAAGAACTTTTTGCCGCCCTTTCCGATCGCCAAGAGAACCAAAAAACAGACCGCCGAGTGGACGCATGACAAAGCCCGCGCCAAAGACGGCGAACGATGACAACAGCGCCACGCTGGGATTTTCCGCGTGGAAGAATTGTAAACCGATGATGGCCGCGAGTGTTCCGTAGAGACCAAAATCGAACCATTCGACGAAATGGCCGACGCCCGTGGCCAGCAGAACTTTACGTAATTTGCGTGACGTAGTGGCATCCTCCGACAAAACCGTCCGTTCGAGAGATTGCTGTGCAGGCTGTGTCATAGCCCCTCCATTTATGACAGTGTTTCTATAATAGATATACTATCTACACTGACAGTTCGAATTTCGCACAGCAACTAACGCCCAAAATGTGATAGCCGCCCTGCTTTCTCGGTGAAAAACCAAAGACGATCACATTTCTTTTAAGCAAAAAATAAGCCCCGCAACCAGGCGAGGCTTAAAAATAACGGCATGATGACACCGCTATCGCATTTATATTTATACACGTTTCTTCGGCATCATGCGCAATAACGTGTTGTCTTTGAAGAAATAATGGTGCGCAAGCGCGGCCAAAGCATGCAGGGCGATGACATAATAACCAAACATCGCCAGCGTCACATGGTATTCCTTAAGCATATCAACCAGATCGAAGTTGGCTTCGGCTGCGTGTGGCATCGACAAACCAAAAGCAATCCAGTTACCGCCGCGGTTATACATCATTAACAGGCCCAGAATCGGCAGAGCGATAAACAGCAGGTAAATGATCAGGTGGCCAAGATGCGCCATTCCGGTCAGCATCGGTGACGGTTTCGGCACGATGGGCGGTGTCGGGCTTTTCAGGCGAACCAACAGGCGTGCGATCATCAATACCAAAATAGTGATGCCACAGGAGACATGGACAATATTGAAATAGGGACGCCAGTCGCGCGGCGCAAAACCACGAAACTCCATGGCGCAATACGTGACAATGACCAGAAGAAACACCAGCCAGTGTATAGCAATTTGAAGCCCGGAATAGTTGCTGCGCATATGAAAATCCTGAAACGAAACAGAAGAAAAGCCAACATACCGGGCTTTTCTTAAAAATTCATTAACTTTTCTTTATCAATTATCAATCGCTTACGTCTGGATGAGAAGCTGTCATTTGCCGTTGTGTGTAACCCAGGCTATGCCTGGTGAAGTGATTTTTTTGAACCCGATGGAGAAGAGTGATGAGTAAAATTGGCATTAATGGTTTCGGGCGTATTGGTCGTCTGGTATTGCGCCGTTTGCTCGAAGTGGGCAGCGATGCACAAGTTGTTGCTATCAACGATCTAACCTCCCCGAAAGTGCTGGCTTATCTGTTAAAGCACGACTCAAACTACGGCCCGTTCCGCTGGAGCGTGGACTTCACAGAAGATTCGTTGATCGTCGACGGTAAAAAAATCACCGTTTATGCAGAAAAAGAGGCAAAACACATTCCCTGGCGCAGCGCAGGCGCTGAGATCATCGTGGAGTGTACCGGTTTCTATACCTCCAGCGAAAAATCACAGGCGCATCTGGAAGCAGGGGCGAAAAAAGTGTTGATCTCTGCCCCGGCCGGCGAGATGAAAACCATCGTTTTTAACGTCAATGACGACACGATCACCCCCCAGGACACCATTATTTCCGTTGCCTCCTGCACCACTAACTGCCTTGCCCCGATGGCAAAAGCACTGCACGACAGTTTTGGCATTAAGGTGGGTACGATGACCACTATCCATGCCTATACTGGCACCCAGGCACTGGTAGATGGACCTCGCGGGAAGGATCTTCGTGCCTCCCGTGCCGCTGCGGAAAACATTATTCCGCATACCACAGGGGCAGCTAAAGCGATTGGTCTGGTCATTCCGGACCTGAGCGGTAAGCTGAAAGGTCATGCTCAACGCGTACCAGTGAAAACCGGTTCCGTCACAGAGCTGGTCTCCGTTCTCGGCAAAAAAGTCACTGCGGACGACGTTAATCAGGCGCTCAAGAAAGCCACCGAGAATAACGAATCCTTCGGCTATACCGACGAGGAGATTGTCTCTTCTGACGTGATTGGCAGCCATTTCGGTTCGGTGTTTGACGCCACGCAGACCGAAATCACCGAGGTGGGCGACCTGCAATTAGTCAAAACGGTCTCCTGGTACGATAACGAATATGGCTTCGTCACCCAACTGGTTCGCGTTCTGGAAAAATACCGCCAACTCTAAGTTATGAAGCGGGTGGTTTTGCCACCCGCTTTTCCCACCTCGCCCACATTTTCTGGCTGATGCCTGTGATATAAACCACCGTTTCAATTTGTGGAGATACGGCGTGAAGCACATCAGTACGCAAGAGTTAGTTGCCCTTATGCAAGACGCGATAGATCGTTGCGCGACATTTCCGGTCTGGCCGCAGGGCGAAGCGCCCGGCGCCATTGCCAGCCCGACGGTTTTTCAACTGGAAGAAAATCATACTGGCCCGTCAGCGTTTGACCGTTCTGTCACCGGCGTTCGTGCGCCACAAATTACCGTTTACGCGCCGGAAAAACCCAATGGGGTTGGTATCCTCGTGACGCCGGGCGGTTCGTATCGCCGCGTGGTACTCGATAAAGAAGGCAGCGCCCTGGCGCCCTTCTTCAACGCCCGGGGTTACACACTCTTTGTGATGACTTATCGCCTTCCGGGTGACGGTCATATCGAAGGTGCCAACGCCCCGCTTGCCGATGTTCAGCGCGCGATGCGAACCCTGCGGGCGCGGGCGCAGGAATGGCAGCTTGACCCGGAGCGCCTTGGCGTAATGGGGTTTTCCGCAGGGGGCCATGCCGCCGCCAGCCTTGGGACACGCTACGCCGAAAAGGTCTCTCCGGTTCTGGATGACATTGATGGATTTAGTGCCCGTCCGGCGTTTATGGCGCTGGTTTATCCGGTTATCACCATGCGGGCGGAGATTGACCATCCCGGCTCTCGCCACGAACTCATTGGCGATACGCCTGCGGAGCAGCAGATTCATCATTATTCGTTAGAAGAACGCGCGGATAGTAATACGCCGCCGACCTTTTTACTCCACGCGGTGGATGACCCGGCGGTAAAGGTAGAAAACAGTGTGGTGATGTTTAGCGCGCTACGTCGTCTTGGCGTGCCGGTTGAGATGCACCTTTTCGAGCAGGGTGCACATGGTTTTGGTATCCGCGATGCGCAGGGGTTACCTGCCGCGGTATGGCCGGATCTGATGATGAACTGGATTGAAACGAAGGTGTGAGTTGTGTGATGTCCCGGATGTGGCGGTGAACCGCCTTATCCTGGCTACGCGATCGCGCCACTCGCGAAATGTGTGCGGTGTGGTTGCGTATCCCTGAGTAGCCCCGGTAAGCGAAGCGCCACCGGGGATATCCCGTTATGCCTGCAGATAGACCATCTGGGTTTGCAGATATTCTTCCAACCCATGACGACCATCCGCGCCGCCAATCCCCGACTTACGCCAGCCGGCATGGAAGCCCTGCATCGCTTCAAAATTCTCACGGTTAATGTAGGTTTCGCCGAACTTAAGCCCTTTAATGGCTTTCATCGCGGTATTCAGGTTTTGCGTATAGACAGAGGACGTCAGGCCGTAATCGCTGTCATTGGCCATCGCCAGCGCCTCTTCCAGCGTATCGAATGCCACAACCGGCAGCACCGGACCAAATGTCTCTTCATGCATAATGGACATCTCCTGACGCACATCCAGCAGCAGCGTTGGCGGGTAGAAATAGCCTTTACCTTCTACCGCTTTACCGCCCAGCACCACACGCGCCCCTTCCGACACCGCGCGGGCGACTTTGGATTCCACGCGCTCCAGGGCGGCGGCGTTAATTAACGGCCCCATTGCGATGTCATTGCGCTGGCCCGGATCACCAAATTGCACCGCCTTCATCGCCTCGCCCAGGCGATTAACAAAACGGTCGTAAATGCCTTTCTGCACATAAACACGTTCGGCGCAGTTACAGACCTGTCCGGTGTTGATCACGCGGGAATCGACAATGGCTTTCACCGCTAATTCCAGATCGGCATCGTCAAGAACGATAGCCGGGGCTTTGCCGCCCAGTTCGAGGCAGACTTTGGTGATATTTTTCGCCGCCGCGGCCATGATTTTTTCACCCGCGACCACGCTGCCCGTCATGCTGACCATCGCCACTTTTGGGTTGCCCGCCAGCTCCTGGCCCACGGTTTCACCCCGGCCCAGCACCAGGTTAAAGACCCCTTTGGGTAATCCCACTTCATGCACTATCTGCGCAAAAGCGATGGCGTTATTAGGGGTAAATTCACTCGGTTTGATGACAATGGTGTTGCCGGTAATCAGCGCTGGCGCCAGTTTGCGGGCAATCAGGAAGAACGGGAAGTTCCATGGCAGGATCCCGGTGGTAACACCCAGCGGACGTTTAAAGACAAAGATATTTTCGCCGGGACGATCGCTTTGGAGAATTTCACCTTCATAGCGACGCGCCCACTCCGACATATAATCGATATAGTCGGCGGTGAAATTGACTTCCACCTCCGCCAGTTGCTGGATTTTGCCGCCTTCGGCAACAATCAGCGCACTGATTTCGCTCGCTCTGGCACGAATACCGGCGGCAATTTTGCGTAACCACCCGGCACGTTCTATGGCAGGCAATGCTTCCCACGCAGGCTGCGCTTTATCAGCGGCATCAATCGCTTTGCGCGCATCTTCCGCGGTCCCGTCCGGGATACGCGAGAGCAACGCTTCCGTTGCCGGGTTGGTGACATCAATCCAGGCATCGCCCTGCCAGGTAACAAATTGACCATCGATATACATAGGGTGCTGTACGGGTGCTGTCATGACCTGCTCCTGTAATGACATTGTTTTTAACAAGTGAACTCATTGTTAAAAATCTACAAGTGCACGGTCTGTTTCCCAGGGTGGAGAGCGAGTTTTGTGAGTCAACTCATAAAAGAAAAGCATAAACGCAACAATGGAATAACATCAAACCAACATTGATTGCCCGTTTGCGCCAGCGTCGACGCAAACGGGCATCGTTTAAACCAGCGAACGCCGGCGCAGCGTTTCGTAAAGCAGCGCATCGGACTGAAGAACCTGCCATGCATCCTCAACCGCCGGGGGAAAATCAACGTGAACAATAAAATCGCGTCCTGCCGGGCCATAGCCCTGCGCGTCATCTCTTAAGCGCGGCACTTCGCCCAGAATCAGTGATAAATACCGATCAACTGGCCATAGCCCTTCTTTCGGGGATACAAAAGCCAGACCATCAGCGGTATTCATCAGCTCAGGGGTAATCCCTGAGTAACTCAGCCAGTGGGGGGCACTGGCGCAGCCCTGGCTTGCCCGGGTAAATGTCGCCATCGTTCTGCGCTGCAGAGCAGGATCTTGCACAATCAATACGGTTTTGACGTTCATGCCGTGCGACAACATCATATCCATCGAGAACCGGGCATTTTCGCCACAATTCGTCGACTGCTTTTCGACAAAAATCGTTTTGCGCTTAATCTTCCAGAATTTCTCTGCGATATCCGCAATGATTTCCGCCTCTTTGCGCCCCGTGGTAGGGATTAAATTGTAGGCAGAGTGCCGGGAAACCGCGGCGTAAAGGAATGGCGTGGAGTGCCCAATACCGCCGCTAATGATCAGCGGAATATGCTGAGCCGAAGCTATAGCACAGGCGGCATCAATCACTGGAATCACCGAATGGCCAGGAATGATGACCGCATCGGCACGCACGGGGGTCGGCTTGCTAACAAAATCATTTTGCGCCAGCCACTGACCCAGCGTATTGGCAGCCGCAAGCGTCTGTTCAGCCAGGCGGGGAAAATTCATCATGGAAAGAGCCCTCCATTTTTAAGCCTCAGTACAGCTTAGTGAAGCGTAACTACAGCGTAAAGCACCCTACGATCTCGTCCATTATGCCGACCCTTCCCTAGGCATTGTTATCTTTAAGCGCTTTCCAACAAAACCTGAGCTTTCTAATACACTTGAAATATTCACGCCGTGAACGATAAACTCGTTAGATATCTAACTAATCATCAGAAAACGATATGGATAACCGCGACCTCACTTTCTCTCACTTGCTCTATCTCACGGCCCATCACTGGCGCCTGGCGGTTGACCGTCGCCTGCGAGGGTTGGGCATGAGTCAGGCCAGTTGGGTTGCGGTCGCCGCTATCGCGCGCAATGAAACCCCGCTGTCGCAGAGTGAACTCGCACAGGAGTTGGGCATTGAGAACGCCACGCTGGTGCCGCTGATTAATCGCCTGGTGGAACAGCAACTGGTAGAGCGCGTACTGACCGATCAGGACAAGCGCAAACGCCTGCTGGTCGCAACAGAGCAAGGCATGGCGCTTTACCATCAGGTAAAGACCGTGGCAGATAGCCTGCGCGAAGAAATTTTATCGGTCATCAGCCCTGAGGAGCAGGCACAAACCCGCCGGGTGCTGGAAAAACTGCTCACTGAGGTTGAGAAGAAGTAATGCGCCTGCCGAAAAGCGATCCGTATGCGCCACGAGAATGGGCACCACACGAAAAGCCAATGCTGCTGGGATCACCCTCGACCCCGTTTCACAGCACGCCGAAACGCATCGCCTATGGCATCGTTGGCCTGCTGGTCTGCATGACCGGGGCGCTGGGCAATGCCATGGTCACCGCTAATCTGCAAAACCTGCAAGGTACCTTTGCCGCCTGGTCGACGGAAATTGCCTGGCTGCCCGCCGTCTACGTAATGACGAATGTGTCTATTAACCTGCTGCTGGTCAAGTTCCGCCAGCAGTTTGGGCTGCGCGCCTTTACCGAAGGATTTTTGGTACTGTACGTGCTGGTGACCTTCTTTCACCTCTTCGTTAACGATCTCAGTTCAGCCTTACTGGTGCGCGCGGCCCACGGCATGGTCGCTGCCGCACTCAGTTCGCTTGGGATCTATTATCAAATTCAGGCCTGGCCTGCCCGTCATCGACTGAAAGCCCTGACGATCGGCATCACCGGTTCGTCGCTGGCCATTCCCATCGCGAGGCTGTTTTCCACCGAACTCCTGCAACTTGATGAATGGCGTGGCCTGTACTTTTTCGAACTGGGTCTGGCGCTGATCTCCCTCGCCTGCGTGATGATGCTCAAACTTCCGCCCGGCGATCGCAAAAAAGTCTTTGAAAAGAAGGATTTTATTACCTTCTTTTTGCTGGCGCCCGGTATGGCGCTGATTTGCGCCGTACTGTCACTGGGTCGTCTCGACTGGTGGTTTGAAGCGCCGTGGATTGGCTGGTCACTGGCGCTGGCTGTGGTGCTAATCGTGAGTGCCATTGTGTTCGAGCATAACCGCAGCAACCCGCTCTTAAATACGCGCTGGCTCTCCAGCGGCAGCATTGTGCGGCTTGGTTTAATCATGCTGTTAATCCGTATTGTGCTGGCAGAGCAAAACACCGGTGTGTTTGGCTGGTTGCAGTATGTCGGTTTGCAGAACGAACAGATGACCAACCTTGCGTGGTCTATTCTTGCCGGGATCATTTGCGGCATTATCGCCAGTTGTCTGACGATCAAGCCCCAACGCCTGTCCTGGCCTATCGTTACCTCGCTGGTATTGATGATCATTGCCTCGCTGATGGACAGCCAGTCAACCAGCCTGACGCGCCCGGACCAACTGATGATAAGCCAGTTTTTGCTCGGTTTTGGCAGCGCCTTCTTCCTCGCGCCCGCCATGCTGGCCGGGATCGGCGGCGTGGTAGCCGATCCGCGTAATCTGGTTAGCTTTTCGGTACTGTTTGGGATGAGCCAGAATATTGGCGGCCTACTGGGTTCGGCCATTCTGGGGACATTTCAGACCTGGCGTGAGAAATACCACTCCAGCCTGATTGCCGACCAGCTCACCACGCTTAACCCACTGGTCAACGAACGGCTGCAACTCTACAGCCAGATGTACCAGAGCATGATCGGTGACAGTACGTTACTGAGCGTACAGGCCGCCACCCAACTGCAAAACGTCTCGACGCTGGAAGCGAATATTCTCGCTTATAACGATACTTATCTGTTAACCGCCTCCGTCGCGGCAGCCACCCTGGTGTGGATATTCTGGCGACTGCTACGCCTGCGTATCACCGCGCGTATCGTATTAAGACAGGCAACCGGAACCAAAAAATAAGAGTGTTAACTTTACTGGAGTATCTATGAGCCAGCAGGATGCCGCCAAAGAGCGGGCAAATACCCGCAGTAACCTGCGTGTTGTATCAATTTTCGCCGCTGCCGCTATTGGCATTGTTGGCGTACTGGTGATTCTTTATGCCTGGCAGTTGCCCCCTTTTACCCGGCAAACCCAGTTTACCGATAACGCCTACGTGCGCGGTCTGACGACTTTCATCAGTCCTCAGGTGAACGGCTATATTACGCAGGTGAATGTTCAGGATTTTGCCAGGGTAAAAAAAGGCGACCTGCTGATGCAGATTGACGATCGTATTTATCGTCAGCGCGTCCATCAGGCACAGGCGCAACTGGCAATGAAAATCGCCGCGCTGAATAACAATATTCAGCAACGGAAAAGTGCCGAGGCGGTGATTCAGCGTAACGAGGCAGCGCTGGCCAGTGCGAAAGCGCAGAATATCCAGTCGCAGGCGAACCTTAAACGCGTAAAAGCCCTGAGTGAAGACGGTTCGCTCTCTGTTCGTGAACGCGACGCGGCTCTCGCCAGTGCGGCGCAGGGCAATGCCAGTATTGCGCAGGCACAGGCCACCCTTGACGTCTCCCGTCAGGATCTGCAAACCACTATCGTTAATCGCGGTTCCCTGGAAGCGGATGTGGAAAATGCCAAAGCGGCGCTAGAACTGGCAGATATCGACCTGCAAAACACCCGCATTGTCGCCCCGCGCGACGGCCAGCTTGGACAAATTAGCGTCAGACTGGGGGCATATGTCACCGCCGGTACGCACCTGACGTCGCTGGTCCCCGCCCAACACTGGGTTATCGCCAATCTTAAAGAGACGCAACTGGCGAATGTTCATCCTGGTCAGCCGGTACGATTCACCGTCGATGCGCTCGACGGTAAAGCGTTTGAAGGTCGTGTGGAGAGTATCTCTCCGGCGACTGGCGTGGAATTTAGCGCCATCTCACCGGACAACGCCACGGGCAACTTTGTGAAAATCGCCCAGCGTATCCCGGTACGCATTGAAGTGAATGGCAAAGAAGAAGACGTCGCCCGCCTGCGCCCCGGCATGTCGGTACAGGTCCATATTGATACCCGGGAGGCGAAGCAATGACTGTGCGTCCTCTCGTGGCACTCACCTGCCTGCTGCTGACAGCGTGTCAGTCCGTTGACGTAAAACCGGCGAAACCCACGTTACAGATCCCGGCGGCCTGGCGGAGTGCCGTTGGTCCGTCGAGCCCGGTCGAAAAGGTCTGGTGGCGCAATTTTCACGATAATGCGCTCAACGGTTATGTAGACCAGGCGCTGCGCTATAACAGTGACGTGCTGATTGCCCGTGAGCGGGTCAATGAGTACCAGGCACGGGTTTACGGCACAGAGGGCAGTCTTTTTCCTTCGCTCAGTGCCGGTGTGAGCGGCACGCGCGCCCGGAGCCAGTCTGCGGCCACCGGCCTGCCTATCTACAGCACCTTGTATAAAGGCACGCTCACGGCCAGTTACGATGTGGATATCTGGGGCGTTCATCGCACTACCAGCGATGCCGCACAGGCCTCGCTGGCGGCACAAAAAGCCGCAGCCGCAGCGGCTGATTTAACCGTCGCCGCCTCGGTTGCCTCCGGCTATGTCAGTCTGCTTTCGCTTGATAATCAATTACGGGTAACAGAATCGACCTTAAAAGCCCGGGAAGAAGCGTTCAGGCTGGCGCAGCGTCAGTATGAAACGGGATACAGCTCGCGGTTGGAACTGATGCAGTCAGATTCTGAGATGCGCGCAACGCGGGCACAAATTCCCGGTTTACGCCACCAAATCGCCCAGCAGGAAAATGCGCTTAGTCTGCTCATTGGCGCCAACCCTGGCAGCATCGCCCGGCAAAATGAGCTCGATCAACTCACGCCGCTGAGCATCCCGTCAAACCTGCCATCGTCACTGCTTAATCGTCGCCCGGATATTGCCCAGGCGGAGCAACAGTTGATCGCCGCCGATGCCACGCTGGCTTCCGCGCGCGCCAGTTTGCTGCCATCCATTAATCTCACCGCCACGGGCAGCATTCAGGACAGAACCCTCCCCGGCTTGTTGGATAACCCGCTCCGGCTATGGAGTGTTGGCGGCAGTATTCTGGCTCCGTTGCTTAATCGTCAGGCGCTGAATGCGCAGGTAGACGTGACGGCGTCACAACGAAACCAGGCGCTGTATAGCTATGAAAAGACGGTAAGAAATGCCTTTAAAGAGGTCAACGACAGTCTGGATGCGATAACGCATTTGCAGGAACAACTGGCGGAATTGCAGGCGCAGACGCTGGTCGCGCAGGAGGCATTACGCATTGCGCAAAACCGCTATAGCAATGGTTACTCGTCCTATCTTGATGAGCTTGATGCCCAACGCACGCTCTTCTCCGCGCAGCTCAGCGTCGTTCAGGCCAAAAGTAACCTGTTACTGGCACAAATCGATTTATATCGCGCTCTCGGCGGTGGATGGTCCACGCCCGCAGTGCGCGATTAACCAGGGAGTTATGTTATGCAGAAACAGTGGTCCAATGTTGATAACTGTCTGATTGAAAAACTCATCCCAAAAGATGACATCCTTGAGCAGGTGTTGGTGAATAACCAGCAGGCAGGGCTTCCCGCCTTTGATGTGGCGGCCAACCAGGGTCAGTTACTGGCCCTTTTTGTGCGCATGACGGGGGCTAAACGTATCCTTGAGATAGGGACTCTCGGTGGCTACAGCACCATCTGGATGGCGCGAGAATTACCGACCGACGGAGAATTGTTGACGCTGGAAGCCGACGCGCATCACGCCAGTATTGCCCGGCAGAATCTGCAACTGGCAGGAATGGCTGAGCGAGTAAAACTTATTGAAGGCCCTGCACTCAATTCCCTTGAACAACTGGGCGAACATCCGCCGTTTGATCTGATTTTCATTGATGCCGACAAACCGAGCAACCCGGATTACCTGCGCTGGGCGCTGCGCTATTCCCGCCCCGGTACGTTAATCATTGGTGATAATGTGGTTCGCGACGGTGAAGTGACCAACCCACAGAGTGATGACGCAAGGGTTCAGGGCGTCAGAACCTTTATTGAGATGCTGGGCGAAGACCCACGGCTGACCGCGACCGCGATACAGACCGTAGGCGTTAAAGGGTGGGATGGATTTACCCTGGCGTGGGTGAATGCGTAAGCGTTAGTTCCCGGAGGGCATCGTGCGGCCTGATGCCCTCACCCAGGCCCTCTCCCTCAGTGAGAGGGGACCATTAGTGCTCGCATTTTTTGTGGGGATCCCTCTCCCACAGGAGAGGGAGAAAATCTGCGCCGCATTCGGGATGCAAGAAAAAACTACGCGCTCACCTGCTCCATCGCCTGCAACACGCGCTTATCGGAAACCGGATACGGTGTGCCGAGTTGCTGCGCAAAATAACTGACGCGAAGCTCTTCAATCATCCAGCGAACCGCTTTGACCTCTTCATCTTCACGACGCGCTGGCGGTAGCTTGTTCAGCCATTGCTGCCACGCCTGCTGAACCTGCTCGACTTTCAGCATTTGTGCCCGGTCGCGGTGCGGATCAACCGCCAGCTTCTCCAGACGCTTCTCAATGGCGTGCAGATAGCGCAGCGTATCACCCAGACGGCGGAAACCATTGCCAGTAACAAAACCACGGTAGACCAGCCCGCTCATTTGCGCCTTAATATCCGACAACCCCAGCGCCATGGTCATATCCACACGCCCTTTCAGACGTTTGTTAATGTTGAACACCGCCGTGAGGATCTGCTCGACCTGTTTGGCTATCTCAACCACCGTTTCATTCAAGTCAGCACGGACTTTCTCATGCAGCGCCGTAAAGCCCTCTTCCGTCCAGACTGGCCCCCCCGCCTCGTCAATCAACTTATCAACGCCGCAGGAGATACAATCATCAATCAGATCCAACACTTTGCCATACGGGTTAAAGTACAGCCCGAGCTTGGCTTTGTTTGGCAACTTCTCATGTAAATATTTGATGGGCGAAGGAATATTCAACAACAGCAGACGACGTAAGCCGCTCCACATAGCCTGTTGCTGATCAAGCGGATTATCAAACAGCTTGATGGCTACGCTGTCGCGCTCATCCACCAGCGCGGGCCAGGCCTTCACCTTATAGTTGCCGCGTTTCTGCTCGTAACTTTCCGGAAGCTGGCCGAAGCTCCAGATATGCAGCCCACTTTGTTCGATACCGTCGTCTGCCACCGCAGACAGAGTCTCCTGCACTTTTCCTTTCAGCGACGCTTTCAGTGCACTTAATGACGGCCCTTCTGACAATTTCTTGTTCTTCTCATCTACCACCCTGAAGGTGATTTTCAGATGATCGGGAACCTGATCCCAGTGCCAGTCATCGCGATCAATCGTGTGCCCCGTCATGCGTCGAAGTTCACGCTCCAGCGCATCTAATAGCGGCAGTTCAAGCGGCGTTACGCGGCCTAAAAACGCTTCCGCGTAGTTTGGCGCCGGCACAAAGTTGCGTCGTACCGGTTTGGGTAACGATTTAATCAGGGCAATGACCAGCTCACGACGCAGCCCCGGTATTTGCCATTCAAAGCCGCTTTCTTCAACCTGATTGAGCAACGGCAGCGGAATATGCA
Organism: Phytobacter sp. SCO41; assembly: GCF_003073275.1. Classification (NCBI taxonomy): domain Bacteria; kingdom Pseudomonadati; phylum Pseudomonadota; class Gammaproteobacteria; order Enterobacterales; family Enterobacteriaceae; genus Phytobacter; species Phytobacter sp. SCO41. The sequence continues at coordinate 2,904,134 of NZ_CP027225.1, forward strand.
CCGTCACGCCGTCGGCATCCGCACCCGGTTCAAACTGATAGGTAAGACGCAGTTTCAGGTTGCCCTGATGCCAGAAGTTCGGGTAGTCCAGCTTGCTGACCTTCTCCGCCCCTTCTTTGATCAGCATACTCTTTTCAAAGTTGAGCAGATCCGGGGTTTCACGGCTCGCCTTCTTCCACCAGCTATCAAAGTGGCGGGCAGAAATCACATCATGGCTGATGCGCTGATCATAGAACTCAAACAGCGTATCGTCATCGACCAGAATGTCGCGGCGACGGGATTTATGTTCGAGCTCTTCGATTTCGGCGCGCAGTTTGAGGTTGTCGCGGAAAAACGCATGGCGCGTCTGCCAGTCGCCTTCCACCAGCGCGTGGCGAATGAACAACTCGCGGCACAGGGCCGGATCAATCTGGCTGTAGTTCACGCTACGGGCAGCCACGATCGGCAAACCGTAAACCGTCACCTTCTCCGTCGCCATCACCGCGCCCTGCGAACGTTCCCAGTGCGGTTCACTGTAAGAACGCTTGATCAGATGCTGGGCGACAGGCTCTACCCATTCCGGATCGATGCGCGCCGCGATGCGCCCCCACAGGCGGCTGGTCTCCACCAGTTCAGCCACAATGGCCCATTTCGGCGGCTTTTTAAATAAACCGGAACCAGGGAAAATAGAGAAACGCGCATTGCGGGCACCAGTGAACTCCTGTTTATCGGCATCTTTCATCCCGATATGCGACAGTAGCCCGGTCAGCAATGCGATATGGATTTCGCGGTACTCTGCCGGTTCACTGTTCACCGGGATCCCCAACTCTTTCACCACCTGGCGCAGTTGGGTATAGATATCCTGCCACTCGCGCACGCGCAGGTAGTTGAGGTAGTCCAGCTTGCACTGGCGGCGGAACTGATTTGACGAGAGGGCTTTCTGTTGCTCGCCAAGGTAGTTCCACAGATTCACGAACGCAAGGAAATCAGACTCTTTATCGTGGAAACAACGGTGCTTTTCATCGGACGCCTGCTGCTTGTCCATCGGACGTTCACGCGGATCCTGAATAGACAACGCCGAGGTGATGATCATCGCCTCGCGTACACAGCCGTGTTTTTGCGCTTCCAACACCATGCGAGCCAGACGCGGGTCTACCGGCAACTGACTGAGCTGACGCCCCATCGGGGTTAACTTGTAAGCAGTGGCCTGTTCGTCAGTGGTGATAGCACCGAGCTCTTCCAGCAGACGCACACCGTCCTGAATATTGCGTTTATCCGGCGCTTCAACAAAAGGAAACGCGGCAATATCGCCCAGCCCCAGCGCGGTCATTTGCAGAATAACGGACGCCAGGTTGGTACGCAGGATTTCCGGGTCGGTAAATTCCGGACGGGAGAGGAAATCGTCCTCTGAATAGAGACGAATACAGATCCCTTCGGAAACACGCCCGCAGCGCCCTTTACGCTGGTTAGCAGACGCCTGGGAAACCGGCTCAATCGGCAGGCGTTGTACTTTGGTACGGTAACTGTAGCGGCTGATACGCGCAGTACCGGGGTCAATCACATATTTAATCCCCGGCACCGTCAGCGACGTTTCCGCAACGTTAGTCGCCAGTACAATGCGTCGCCCGCTGTGTGACTGGAAAACGCGGTTCTGCTCACTGTTAGACAGCCGCGCGTAGAGTGGCAACACTTCCGTATGACGCAGATCGCGCTTGTTCAGCGCATCGGCGGTATCGCGGATTTCACGCTCACCGCTCATAAAAATCAGGATATCGCCCGGCGCTTCCTGGCTTAGTTCATCAACTGCATCGAAAATGGCCTGTAGCTGATCGCGCTCGGTATCGTCCGCTTCTTCAACAATAGGCCGGTAGCGCACTTCCACCGGATAAGTACGACCGGATACCTCAATGATCGGCGCATTATTAAAGTGGCGCGAGAAACGTTCCGGATCGATGGTCGCCGATGTAATGATGATTTTCAGATCCGGACGCCGGGGTAGCAGCTCTTTCAGGTAGCCGAGCAGGAAATCAATGTTCAGACTGCGCTCGTGCGCTTCATCGATAATAATGGTGTCGTACTGCATCAACAGGCGATCCTGCTGGATTTCTGCCAGCAGGATGCCGTCAGTCATCAACTTCACCAGGGTGTTGTCGCTGACATGATCGCTAAAACGGACTTTATAGCCGATACAAGCGCCCGGCTCGGTTTGTAGCTCTTCGGCAATGCGGTTTGCGACGGTGCGTGCCGCCAGGCGGCGCGGCTGGGTATGACCAATCAGCCCTTTCACCCCACGCCCCAGTTCCATACAAATTTTTGGTAACTGGGTGGTTTTCCCGGAGCCAGTTTCACCCGCAACGATCACGACCTGATTGTCACGTACAGCCTCAAGGATCGCCTGTTTCTTCTGACTTACCGGCAGGTTATCGGGATAGGTAATGGCGGGACGTGAGGCTTCACGCAGCATAACCTTCCCTGCGGCTTCGTTCATCTCCTGAGCCATCGCCTGAAAAATGCCCTGCTGTGCTTCAGGATTTTTAACTTTCTTTGCCCCCTGCAGGCGGCGGGCAAAACGCAACCGATCGCGTAGCATCAGCGAGTCTAACTGCTGATGAAGATCGGATAAGGTCAATTTCTTTTGTTCTGTCATAGTGTTATCGGTCAGCGCACTGACGGGAAAAATCTCTTTGGCTTAATACTTGTAGGATACCACATCGTAATAAATCATTTCTTGTTCAAGAAATTTGAATAGAGGATTCGATATATTGCGCTATTCATGCAGCAATTTTGTGAATAGAGTGTCATTCAGTAACGGGGCACGCGCCCCCATATCAAATAACAAGGATACACCCATGAGCAAAGTATTAGTTCTTAAATCCAGTATTCTGGCAGGGTACTCTCAGTCTGGTCAGTTGGCTGACTATTTCGTTGATCAGTGGAAAGCAAAACACGCCGCTGATGAGATCACCGTTCGCGATCTGGCGGCAAACCCTATTCCGGTACTGGATGGCGAACTGGTTGGCGCGCTGCGTCCTTCAGATGCCCCGCTGACACCGCGTCAGCAGGAAGCGCTGGCCCTTTCTGACGAGCTGATTGCTGAACTGCAAGCGCATGATGTGATCGTCATTAATGCCCCGATGTACAACTTCAACATCCCGACACAGCTAAAAAACTATTTTGACCTGGTGGCTCGTGCTGGCGTCACCTTCCGTTATACCGAGAAAGGCCCGGAAGGTCTGGTAACCGGTAAACGCGTTGTTGTTGTTTCCAGCCGCGGCGGTATTCACAAAGATACCCCAAGCGATCTGGTTGCACCGTACCTGAAACTGTTCCTGGGCTTTATCGGTATTACCGACGTGAACTTCGTGTTTGCAGAAGGTATTGCTTACGGTCCGGAAGTTGCCACCAAAGCGCAGACCGACGCAAAAGCGGCGATCGACAGCCTGGTCGCAGCCTAAGTGTTATTACCCTCCTGCGCTCGCAGGAGGGTTCTGTTTCTCCAGCAATGTCTCCACTTCCTTATCCGCTTTAATATTGATGTCGTGCTCGATCTTCACATTCATATTGATGGTGATCGGCTCTTTTGGCGCAGCCACTTCAATCCTCGGCGTACAGGCAGCCAGCATCATCGTCATCATTATCACTGGCAGGGTTTTCATTGTTTATCCTCACACTCTTTTCCGTTCGCACAGGGAACCGCAGGCAGCTTTGCCTTTTGTTTTAGCAGCGACTGAAGATTGTCGCCGAAGCGCAAACTGCGCCACAACGCAAAGACATTCTCTTCGTGGGTATAGTTCAGGTTCACCGTATTACTTTTTCCTTCCACAAAACTGGTGCCTTTAATGGCCGCCTTCATTTTTAGCACGCCCTGACGGTCCAAATTGAGCGTCGTCCAGGAGCGTGAAATCTCCATATAGCGCAGCCAGTTGATAGCCGCACCGGCTGCTATGTTGTCTTTCACCAGCGCGTCTGTCGTATCTTTATCCACGCGCAAAGTCATGGGGCCGGGGTTATGCAGCCAGCCGTCTTTGATAATCCATGTGCCGTTGTTATCGAGCCATAACGGTAGCGCGCCGTCAAAAGGACCGGACATCGCAAACTGTTTAGGGTTAATGGCGCTGATTAACTCGCTTGATGAGATATTGCGCAAGCGGAGCAGAGCCGGATCGTGTTGCGGTAAACGTAACTGACTCATCGTGACCTTGCCGCCCAGTACATCAATACTGACGTTACTCAACTGTAAGGGATTTTCTTCACTCCAGGGATAACTGCCCTGTAAATCGGCGGCAATATTGCGTGCCGTCACCTGATTCACCACTTCGCCAATACGCAACGAAACCGGCCTGCGTGTACCCAGTTGCCAGTTACCTTCGCGGTAACGAAAAGGAAGAACAAAATCGACACCGGAAAGTTGGTTATCCGGCATCCAGGCGCTGCCGCCACGCAACACCCCGTGCCCACCCGCCTCAAAACCCTGCCCGGCGGCGGCAGAAAAGGCCACCTGGGCATACAAAGAACCGTCCAATAAATTCATCTTCCAGTCTGGCGGCACCAACGGCTGGAACACCGTCAGCGACTGGCGCGGCCACCAGGCCTGGCCGCGCAGGCGCTCACCGTCCCAGCGCCCGTTTACCCGTACCGGGCCAATTTTTTCAGCGCGTAAATCGCCTTTGAACTGGAAGATGGTGGGTTCGCTCCCTTCTACGCTAAACGTTAACGTTGAAGGTGGCAGCACGCTCCCGCCAGTGAAGGTCGTCTTTCCGGCATCCAGGGTTAACGCGCCACTAAAAAAGGGGTGATCCTCATCGCGCAACCAACGCACCGGCTCATTCAATACCAGACGTGGCGAGCTTACATGCATCGTGCCGTACTGCAACTGGTCGAAACCGGTAGATAGATCGCTGAGCAAAATGGTTTTATCACGCCATTCGCCGCGCCCGTTGACATCCCAGCGGGCGTTCATTGGGGTAAAGTTACCCGTCCCCCAGTAACGCCATTGCCACAAACCATCGTCTGGTAGAAAATCACGCGCCTGGCCGTCAAGATGTAAAACAAAATCCCCCATCGCATTTTCATGGGCACGCAAAATGGCCTGCAAGCGCCCGTCCACGCCCTTCTGGGTAACTTTGACGCCCGCCAGTGGCCAGCGAATATCATCAATATTGAGCGCGTCGATCACGCGTCCGCTTGAGCGCAATAGCGCGCCGGGTGTAAATGCCAGTGTCGGGTCGCTAAGCCCGCCCGTCAGATGCGCAGGCAGCACGGCGTAGAAGATCATCTCTCCCTGTTTAGCTTCACCCGTCAGTTGCAGTGGCATATCGCTGTTCACCATATTGAGACGCCCCGGCCCTATGGTGAGTACCGCATTCCCTTTTCCGGCATCGCCCTGCGTCAGAACGTTCAGACGACCGCTGATTTCTGCTTTCTGCAACCCCTCCTGCCAGCCATCGATACGTAATCCGACGCGTCCGCTTAGTGGGAAACCCTGATAAGGCCAGTTCCAGCGGCCATCGCTGATGGTTAACCGTTCACGTGTCGCCTGCCAGGGCAGATCCAAAATAGGTTCCGGATTGTCGCGTGCGGTAATAATGAGTTGCCCTTCATTATTGCGCCACTCCAGATCGGCATCGACCAGCGACGGTTCCATTGGCAGCGTGAGCGTGGTCTGGGCATGACCATTAACCGGTATGCCGTTCGGTACATTTGGCAGGACAAACTCGCCGCCCAGCGTGACAGGCGGTTCGCCCTCGATCAGACGTAACTGCATTTGTGTCAGGGTGAGCATCTGCCCGCGCAGCCTGGCCTTAAAGGAGACCTGGTCGCCGTCATAGTGGAGATCCTGATTCTCTTTGGATAACGCCAGCGAGATTTTTCCTTGCCACTCTTGCCAGGGCGAGACGGTGAAACGGTCAATGTTAACCCACGTTTTCGGCAACATGGATTGCCATTCGGCCAGCGTTGTCGGCGCACCAGGCGACGGTTCTGTCTCGGGAAGTTTCGCTAAACAGGAGGTGTTGATGTCCAGCGACCCTATATCCAGTTTCCAGCGACTCGGGTGCGTCAGTTGCGCATTTTTGACCAGCGCCACAGGACAATCTTCAATCAGGTAATGCAGGTCCGGGATTTGCAGCGAGTGACGGGTAAAACGTGGGCTTTCTTCGAAGACTATCCGTGTGCCTGCGGGCAGCCAGATGCCTGCAAGCGTCGGCACCCAATACGCGAGCGTCAGCAGCAGCGTCAACGGCAGCAGAATAAACAGCAGTAGCAATGCGATTGCGGCTTTGTATTTACCCTTCATGGGCAGTTAATATCCTGATTTTGCGTATAATTAAGCCGATTCTGGCCATTATTGTGGCATGTTTAGCCTGACAGGTGAAGTCGCTGCCCCTTTTAAGCGTAGATGTTTTAAACTGTTTTATATGTCTCTGTTTATCAATTATTTTTTAGTATTTACACAATTATTTTAACCATGTTAATGTGGTGACAAACCTAATGGAGAAAGTCTTATGAAACTCGCGGTATACAGCACAAAGCAATACGATAAAAAGTATTTGCAGCACGTAAACGAGCAGTTCGGCTACGAGATTGAATTTTTTGACTTTCTACTCACAGAGAAAACGGCAAAAACGGCTAATGGCTGCGAAGGCGTCTGTATTTTCGTTAACGATGACGGCAGTCGCCCGGTTCTGGAAGAGCTGAAAAAGCATGGCGTTAAATTCATCGCACTGCGTTGTGCCGGCTTCAACAATGTCGATCTGGATGCAGCAAAAGAGCTGGGACTCCACGTGGTACGTGTCCCGGCATATTCCCCGGAAGCCGTGGCAGAACACGCTATCGGGATGATGATGGCATTGAACCGTCGTATTCACCGCGCGTATCAGCGTACCCGCGACGCCAACTTCTCACTCGAAGGGCTGACGGGCTTTACCATGTACGGTAAAACGGCGGGGGTTATCGGTACCGGGAAAATTGGCGTTGCCGCGCTGCGGATCCTGAAAGGTTTTGGCATGCGACTGCTGGCGTTTGATCCGTACCCGAGCGCTGCCGCACTCGAGTTAGGCGTAGAATATGTCGACCTTACGACGCTTTTTTCCGAGTCCGATGTTATCTCCCTGCACTGCCCGCTGACGCCGGAAAACTATCACCTGCTTAACCACGCGGCCTTCGATCAAATGAAGGATGGTGTCATGATCGTTAACACCAGTCGTGGCGGTCTGATTGATTCGCAGGCAGCGATTGAAGCGCTGAAAAACCAGAAAATCGGTTCGCTTGGGATGGATGTGTACGAGAACGAACGCGATCTCTTCTTTGAAGACAAATCTAATGACGTCATTCAGGACGACATTTTCCGTCGACTGTCAGCCTGCCATAACGTGCTCTTTACTGGCCATCAGGCTTTTTTGACGGCAGAAGCGCTGATCAGCATTTCAGAAACCACACTGAATAATCTGCGCCAGCTTGAGAATGGCGAAACCTGCCCGAACGCACTGGTGTAAACACTACGGTTCCCTTCATCCGAAGGGAACCCTTTAAGACAATTCCTGCCAACACTCAATTACCGCAGTCTGTTACTATCCTGCCGTTACGTTGATTTTCTTTGAGGACCCAATGAAAAGGATCATTACCCTGTTAGCCTTTGGCGTGCTGCTATCCGGCTGTGTAAGCCATGGTGTGAGCAAGAATTCAGTAAACGAGACGCAGCTTGCACAGCATCGTTTCGTGCTCGATACGGTCAACGGACAAGCTGTCGAGAAAGGCGAGCATCCGGCAGACATCCATTTTGACAATAAAATGGTTGTCTCTGGCAGTATGTGCAATCGCTTTACGGGTCAGGGGAAATTGTCCGAAGGCACGCTGACGGTGAAAAAGATGGCCATGACGCGCATGATGTGTGCTGATGCCCAGCGCAACGCACTGGACAACATCATCGGTAAAATGCTCAGTGAAGGTGCCCAGGCCGATCTGACCGATGGTCAGCTTACGCTGACAACTGCCGATCAAACGTTAATTTATACCCAGGCCGATCAGGCTCAGTAAGCGCCACAACTTCCGGCGGCAAGCGACTGTTCGCTACAACGTTTGCCGTTAGGGAGTGCACACATCCCGATTGCAGATCCATCCAGTTGGCGTGCGACAGACAATGACCCACCGACCATTGCGCAATTCGCCTCACCGCTGCTGGACATTGACGCACGTAACCCCGGCGCCACATGTGCGGCCGTTGCCTGCTGAACGGGTTCACTGCTGCATGCAGAGAGTAATAAAACAGCACACCCTACCCAAAACGCTGAACGCATTTCTCATCCCCCAATGATTTAGCAAAACCTAAGCATCATAGGCAGCACAGTCCGTTACGTCGAGACCGAAACTGCACCTTTATGCGCTCTGGAAACATTTTGATGCTATTTTTTTGCGCAAACGCAAAATAGCACATCGCAAGACAGTCATTGACGTTATGCCTGAAACGGATTTAGAGATAAGACGCAGTCAAAATTAATGTATAACGAGACAATCGTGCGCCATTGTGCAGGCTGGAAATAAAAAAACCTGTCAGATGGACAGGCTTCGAAGACGTTTACTCACACACCTTTTTAGCGTTGTGCCTTACGGAAGAACTGCTCCATCGATTCCCGGACATGTTCATCCGGATTTTCGGCAAGATCCCCCTCTCCTGAGGAATGTCGGACAATATTATTATGCCCTTGCAGAAGAACCGGAGGCTGTTCTGTATAAGCTGCCGCCGAGCCCAATGATAAAATCAGTAAAAACCACGCCGTTCTTAACGTCTTACCCATCATCAATGACCCTGTAAGTTGATAACTTGCAGCGGCTATATTGCGGGAGCAAAAGTAAAAAGCTGTATGCGATGTTTAAACGTATCCAGGAAGCTGTGAGCAACTGCATTGGCAGAAAAGACATTGCGCGCCAACAGGCCCCTGCGGATACCCTGATAAAAGGCAGATTGCGTGTACAAAAAAGGCCCGCCAGAGCGGGCCTAAGACAGGCAAACTATTAACGGAAATTATCCGGCGTGATGCTCAATCACTTTTTGACTGTTCTCAATGGCAATTTTCCTGGGTTTTTCATGTTCAGGAATATCCTGGTAGATATTCACCTCTAAAAGGCCGCTTTCCAGTTTCGCATTACTGACCTTAGCATGCTCTGGCAGCGAGAAACTTAACCGAAAATCAGAACGGCGTATGCCTCTGTAAATCCACCCTTGTTCATCCTGAGAGTCATTTACCGCACGTTTACCAGAGATATGCAGCGTGCCGCCTACGGTTTCGATTTCCAGCTCGTCTTCTTTCCAGCCTGGAACGCTTACGTTTAGAAGGTAGTTATTTTCGTCGACTTTTTTGAGGTCATAGGCCGGTAACGCCGAAACAGGCGAATCCCCGGTTAACTGACTAAAAAGTTTGTCGATACGGTTGAATCGGTCAGCAAAGACAGAATCAGAAAAGCCCGGAAGTGCTGACAAGGTTCTGAGTGCCATAAATTAACCTCCTGAATGTTGGATTCAAAAGTTCAAGTTAAAGGCAAGCGTGGCTTGTCCGCTGATAAAAATAAGCGCCGAAAACGGTTTTTCAAGCCCTGAAGAAAAATTTTTTTCTGCGGCCCGTTACAGACGTTCGCCTACCCTCCTCGCAAAACGAAAATTAGTGCTACTCAAGGGAAAATGGCGATCACAAAATTGCGCTATTTTCCGGGAGTGGACATGACGCGACATGCTCAACAGGTTACGACCAGCGCCGAACGACGGAATGCAATACATTCCTCAGGCTTATAACTTTCGCTAAAGCCCATGAGATCAAAAACCTTTGCTTCCTGGCTGTCTATACTGACTGAAAGCATGATGAGGGGCGGCTGCAGGTATGAAAGAAGAACGGACTATGAGGCATAACCCTGAAAGCGAAGCGAACATACACCAGAACGAACGTAATAAATCTATTTAATAAAAAAATGCTTGTAACTGCCCTGCTGATGCACCAGAGAGTCGCGATGCAAGCATAAAGCCGCTTTAAAACTGACATTTAAGCAATGAGAGTTTCCATATGATCACTATTGACGGTAATGGCGCGGTCGCTTCGGTGGCGTTCCGTACCAGTGAAGTTATCGCCATCTATCCTATTACCCCCAGTTCAACCATGGCTGAGCAGGCAGACGCCTGGGCCGGGAATGGGCTAAATAACGTTTGGGGTGATACGCCACGCGTTGTGGAGATGCAATCCGAAGCCGGGGCCATTGCTGCGGTACACGGTGCATTGCAAACGGGCGCGCTTTCTACCTCCTTTACCTCGTCGCAGGGTCTGTTACTGATGATCCCGACGCTGTATAAACTCGCCGGTCAGCTCACGCCGTTCGTGTTGCACGTGGCGGCCCGTACGGTTGCTACCCATGCGCTCTCTATATTCGGCGATCATTCCGATGTGATGGCTGTCCGTCAGACTGGCTGCGCGATGCTCTGTGCGGGGAGTGTGCAGGAGGCGCAGGACTTTGCGCTGATTTCACATATCGCGACGCTCAAAAGCCGTGTGCCGTTTATTCATTTCTTTGATGGCTTTCGTACCTCGCACGAAATTAACAAGATTGTACCGCTCTCTGACGATACGATCCGCGCCCTGATGCCACAGGACGAAATTGATGCCCACCGTTCCCGTGCGCTCAATCCTGAGCACCCCGTCATTCGCGGTACCTCCGCCAACCCGGATACCTATTTCCAGTCACGTGAAGCGACTAACCCCTGGTACAACGCTGTCTATGACCACGTTGAGCAGGCTATGGATGCGTTTGCCGCCGCCACCGGACGCCAGTACAAGCCGTTTGAGTATTACGGTCATCCTCAGGCTGAGCGCGTCATTATCCTGATGGGTTCGGCAATTGGTACCTGTGAAGAAGTCGTCGACGAACTGCTCACCCGCGGTGAGAAAGTCGGTGTACTGAAAGTGCGCCTGTTCCGTCCGTTCAGCGCGCAGCATCTGCTTGCCGTCTTACCGGAATCGGCAAAAACTATAGCCGTACTCGATCGCACAAAAGAGCCAGGTGCGCTGGCTGAACCTCTCTATCTGGACGTGATGACCGCGCTCGCAGAAGCCTTTAATGGCGGTGAACGCGAAACCCTGCCCCGGGTTATCGGTGGACGCTACGGATTATCATCCAAAGAGTTTGGCCCGGATTGCGTTCTGGCCGTCTTCAATGAACTGCGCGCCAGCAAACCTAAACCGCGTTTTACCGTCGGCATTTATGATGACGTGACAAACCTGTCGCTGCCATTGCCGGAAAACACGTTGCCATCAAAATCCCGGCTGGAAGCCCTGTTTTATGGCCTTGGCAGTGATGGGAGTGTTTCAGCCACCAAGAACAACATCAAGATTATTGGTAATTCAACGCCGTGGTATGCACAGGGGTATTTTGTTTACGACTCCAAAAAAGCGGGCGGCCTGACAGTTTCGCACCTGCGCGTCAGTGAGCACCCGATTCGCTCAGCCTATCTGGTCTCGCAGGCGGATTTCGTTGGCTGCCATCAATTGCAGTTTATTGATAAATATCAGATGGCGGAGCGCCTGAAACCTGGCGGCATTTTCCTGCTCAACACCCCGTACAGTGCCGACGAAGTGTGGGATCGGCTGCCGCAGGAAGTTCAGGCCGTGCTGAACCAAAAGCAAGCCCATTTCTACGTCATTAACGCCGCGAAAATTGCCCGCGAATGTGGCCTGGCCGCACGAATCAACACGGTAATGCAGATGGCCTTCTTCCATCTGACCCGCATCCTGCCAGGCGACAGCGCGCTGGCGGAGTTGCAAGGGGCCATTGCCAAAAGCTACAGCAACAAAGGTCAGGAACTGGTTGAGCGCAACTGGCAGGCCCTGGCAATGGCGCGCGAATCGCTGTTCGAGGTTCCGCTACAACAGGTGAATCCGACCAGCGCGCCCCGCCCACCCGTAGTCTCCGATGCCGCTCCCGATTTCGTTAAAACCGTTACGGCCGCCATGCTGGCAGGCCTGGGTGACGCCCTGCCCGTCTCTGCGCTGCCGCCAGACGGTACATGGCCGATGGGCACCACTCGCTGGGAGAAACGCAACATCGCCGAAGAGATCCCTGTCTGGAAAGAGGAGCTCTGTACGCAATGTAACCACTGCGTTGCGGCCTGCCCACATTCAGCCATTCGCGCCAAAGTGGTTTCACCCGAAGCGATGGAACAGGCTCCGGCAAGCCTGCATTCACTGGATGTGAAATCTCGTGATATGCGTGGACAGAAGTACGTGCTGCAGGTGGCGCCAGAGGATTGCACCGGGTGTAACCTGTGCGTGGAAGTCTGCCCGGCCAAAGATCGTCAGAACCCGGAAATCAAAGCCATCAATATGATGTCGCGTCTGGAGCACGTTGAAGAAGAGAAAGTGAATTTCGACTACTTCCTCAATCTGCCGGAAATTGACCGCAGCAAACTGGAACGTATCGATATTCGCACCTCGCAGCTTATCAGCCCGCTGTTTGAATACTCCGGCGCCTGTTCCGGCTGCGGCGAAACGCCGTACATCAAGCTGTTAACCCAACTGTATGGCGATCGCATGCTGATAGCTAACGCCACCGGGTGTTCGTCGATTTATGGCGGTAACTTACCGTCCACACCGTATACCACTGATGCGGCAGGACGTGGCCCGGCATGGGCGAACTCCCTGTTTGAGGATAACGCCGAGTTTGGTCTGGGCTTCCGCCTGACGGTCGATCAGCACCGCAAACGCGTGATGCGCCTGCTGGAACAGTTCGCCGCGCATATTCCAGGCGAACTCAACGATGCGCTGCATGCCGATGCGACACCGGAAGAGCGTCGTGAACAGGTTGCCTCGCTGCGTCAGGCACTGGCCGGTGTCGAGGAAGCCAAAGAGCTGTTAACCGATGCTGATGCGCTGGTCGAAAAATCGATCTGGCTGATTGGCGGCGACGGCTGGGCCTATGACATTGGCTTTGGTGGTCTGGACCATGTGCTCAGCCTCACCGAGAACGTCAATATCCTGGTGCTCGATACGCAATGTTATTCCAACACCGGCGGTCAGGCATCCAAAGCCACGCCGCTTGGTGCGGTCACCAAGTTTGGTGAACATGGCAAGCGTAAGGCACGTAAGGATCTTGGCGTCAGTATGATGATGTACGGCCATGTTTATGTCGCGCAGATTTCACTTGGCGCGCAGCTCAACCAGACGGTAAAAGCGATTCAGGAAGCGGAAGCCTACCCTGGACCGTCGTTGATCATTGCTTATAGTCCCTGTGAGGAGCATGGTTATGATCTGGCGTTAAGCCATGATCAGATGCGTCAACTTACGGCAACCGGCTTCTGGCCACTGTATCGCTTCGACCCGCGCCGTGCGGATGAAGGCAAATTGCCGCTGGCGCTCGATTCCCGTCCACCGTCTGATGCGCTGGCCGAAACGCTGCTCAACGAGCAACGCTTCAGGCGGCTTAACGCCCAGCAACCGGAAGTGGCAGAACAGCTCTGGAAAGATGCCGCCGCCGATCTGCAAAAACGCTATGATTTCCTCGCCCAAATGGCAGGAAAATCGGAAAAAAGCTCGACGGAATAACAAGATAAGTTGAATAAAAAGCCTGCATGTTTGCAGGCTTTTTATTCCTGTGCGTCTTGCAACAGACGGCGCATCTGGTGGATGATAAACCTTCCCCGCGCCGAGTTGTAAAGGACACCCAGCATGCGACACCATCCCGTAAAATCCTCCCGTATTGCGTCCATTGCCTATGATGAACGCACAAACACGCTGGAAGTCCGTTTTCACGATAAAAGCACCTGGCAGTACCACGGCGTGCCCGAAAGAATTTTCACAGTATTTCTGACGGTTGTATCGAAAGGCCGCTATTACGATGGCGTAGTGAAAGGCAAATTTCCGGAAAAGAAAGTGGCCTGAAAGGCAGGCAAAACCTCACAATACATGTAAAAAAGTGGCGCATTGTCTGAAAATCCTGCCAAACAGACGCCGCTGATATAAAACTGTCAAATAAGTGCGCCATACTCATGTTCAGACCTGAACATTGGTCTGACGACTCCTTAGCCATTGAGAACGATTGAATGAAATTAAGCAGAACTCGCCGCACGATGCAGATTCACTGGAGCCTGCAGCGTCAACGCGAAAACCAATGGAAGAAGTTCAGCCTTGTGCTGACTAACCGCAGATCCTGAATACCTGTTTTTGTCCGCCGTTATGTTCCCTCAACGTAACGGCAATGCCCTTTCCTCTTACCGCTAAACGCCGCAATAAGTACTCACAACGGTCATTCTGGTGAGAGCCGTTAAGCAATAGTCATTTTTCGCGTTATAACATTTGCAGAGCCGATCCGGTTTGGGTAATGTGCTCTTCTGCTTTTTCACCTCTGGCATTAGAGAACAGTTATGAGACTGGGTATTGCTTTCCCCATCATCGTATTTATCGTCGCTGTCGCATTTCTCAGTTGGTTTATTATCGGTGGCTACGCTACGCCGGGCTAATAGCGGCATTCATTCCTGCCATCGTCTCCGCGATAAAAATCCTGTATTCGCCGTCAAGCATTGCTACAATCTCGCTTTAGCGCCCATATCTGTTGGTCAGGCATGCCTGGTTGACGTTGAACACCTGAATTGAGCCTTTTTTTCATGTCGCAAAATCAAGAAATTACCAAAAAAGAACAATACAATCTGAACAAGCTGCAAAAACGTCTGCGCCGTAATGTGGGCGAAGCGATTGCCGACTTCAATATGATTGAAGAAGGCGACCGCATCATGGTCTGTCTCTCCGGCGGTAAAGACAGCTACACCATGCTGGAAATTCTGCGCAATCTGCAACAAAGCGCGCCGATCAATTTCAGCCTTGTGGCGGTCAACCTCGATCAGAAACAGCCGGGCTTCCCGGAGCACATTCTGCCAGCTTACCTGGACCAGCAGGGTGTCGAATATAAGATCGTCGAAGAGAACACCTACGGGATCGTAAAAGAGAAAATTCCGGAAGGGAAAACCACTTGTTCGCTCTGCTCACGCCTGCGTCGCGGCATTTTGTACCGTACGGCCACTGAGCTGGGTGCCACTAAGATCGCGCTGGGCCATCACCGTGACGACATTTTGCAAACGCTGTTCCTGAACATGTTCTATGGCGGCAAAATGAAAGGCATGCCGCCCAAGCTGATGAGCGATGATGGCAAACATATCGTGATTCGCCCGCTCGCTTACTGCCGCGAGAAAGATATCGAGCGTTTTGCCGAAGCAAAAGCATTCCCTATCATTCCCTGCAACCTGTGCGGTTCACAGCCGAACCTGCAACGTCAGGTTATTGCCGATATGTTGCGCGACTGGGATAAACGTTATCCTGGGCGTATTGAGACGATGTTCAGTGCGATGCAAAACGTCGTGCCTTCACATCTGAGCGATACCACCCTGTTTGATTTCAAATCTATTCATCACGGTTCTGCGGTAGTGGACGGTGGCGACCTCGCCTTTGACCGCGAAGAGATCCCTTTACGGCCAGCAGGCTGGCAGCCTGATGAAGACGACGGCGATTTCGCTGCCAGTCGCCTCGATATACTTGAAATCAAGTAAGCCGTCAGCCCTCTTTCACAGAGGGCTTTTTTCTATCTGTGCGGCGGTGGATCGACAATGGGACGAGGGTCCGGGTCGAACGGCGGGTCGGGAATGGGCTGCGGTTTTGGTATAGGGTCAGGCACTGGAACCGGATCTGTTGGAAGTGGGTCGCTCATCTGCAGTGGGGTTAATGTACGCATTTTCGCCTCCTTCTTTCGCGTTGCCATCCTTTAAGGGTAGACCGGACAAACTGAGAGGCAAAAAAAAGCCGACTCTTTTAAGTCGGCGTCGTACGAATCAATTGTGCTATGCAGTAATTCAAAAAAGGAAGTAAGACAATATGGAGCGCAACGCCCATCGCTTGACGTTGCATTCACCTGCGAGTGCAATATTGCACTGGTTGCGTAGAGCATTTATTGATATCGCTCAAAGTAAACGGCGTTTTTATGTTCAATTTTTGTTAAAAAAGTGAAATTTTACAGCCATTTACTACGATGCAACCACCAGGTAACACCCCCTATCAGGATGACCAACATAATGCAGAAAAGTGCGAAGCCAAATCGCCAGCCACCGCCGGGTATTCCGCCTAAATTGACACCGAACAACCCGGTCAAAAAGGTGCTGGGCAGGAAGACCATTGCCATCAACGACATGGTATAAGTTCTGCGTGCTAACGACTCCTGCATCACCTGCGTGATTTCATCCGTCATCACCGCCGTGCGCGCGATACAGGCATCAATCTCATCAAGTCCCCGCCCCAGTCGGTCTGCAATATCTTGCATACGACGACGCTGATCGTCGGTCATCCACGGCAGCCGCTCGCTGGCCAGACGGGCAAAAACATCGCGCTGTGGCGCCATATAGCGACGCATCACGATCAACTGTTTACGCAGTAATGCAAGGAAACCTCTGGGGGGAATCTCCTGATCAAGCAAATTGTCTTCAAGGTCGATAATCTTATCGTGTAGCTCTTCAATAAACTCGCTGGCATGGTCGGTCAATGCATCACAAACATCCACCAGCCAGCCGCCGCAGTCCGTCGGCCCGGTCCCTTCCTCCAGGTCGCTCACGACATCATCCAGCGCCAGCACCTTGCGCTGACGCGTTGAGATAATCATCCGTTCATCCATATAAACACGCACGGCCACTAACTGGTCCGGGCGCTCGTCTGTGCTGCCGTTAATGCAGCGCAGCGTGATAAGCGTACCTTCCCCTACGCGACTGACACGTGGACGCAGGCTTTCACCGGCCAGCGCGTTACGCACGCTATTAGGTAACTGCGGCGTTGATGCGAGCCATTGCGCGCTCTCCTGATTGGTATAATTCAGGTGCAGCCAGCAAGGATGCTGTGCATCAATCACATCATCCGGTTCCAGCGGTTTGACTCCGCCCTTTCCATCCAGACGCCAGGCGAAAACCGCATCCGGAATATCAACATCCGTTCCTTTGATCGCTTCCACAGCGCCTCCCAATCAACATAAGTGCTGTTGTCAGTCTAGCTCTCTGCGCCCGTTAAGCAACCATCATGCTGAATTCGTTACAAATATTAAAAAAAAGCCCGCATGAGCGGGCCAGAGGCGGGATGACCTGAAAATTAGAACGAATGCCAGTAATTTTCCTGGTTACCGATAGCAGGGCTTGCCTGACGATTTCTACGATTTTCGGAAGGAATGCTTGAGGGTGTCGTAACGGGACCAGTGTCTGTTACCTGGTTGTCCGCCAGACGGAACTTAGAGGTACGAGCCTGCAGTTCGATAACCCGGTTTTTCAGAATGTCAGAAGAACCCGCCAGTTCTTCTACCATAGTGACATTACTCTGCGTCACTTTTTCCAGCTCAGACAGTGCCAGTGTAATCTGCGAAATGCCTTTTTCTTGCTCCAGGGTCGATACAGCAATTTCACCCATTAACTTGCTGACCACACTCGCACCGGAGACAATTTCATGCATATTTTGTTCGGCCTGGTTGACGACTGTCGCCCCTTGCGTGACGTTTTCCGTGGTGACGGCAATCAGCGACTTAATATTTTTGGCCGCTTCGGCGCTGCGGTGCGCCAGGCCTCTGACTTCTCCTGCTACCACAGAGAAGCCTTTACCGTGATCCCCCGCTCTTGCCGCTTCCACAGCAGCGTTCAGCGCGAGAATATTTGTCTGAAAAGCAATGCCATCAATAAGGGAGATGATATCTGCCATTTGGCCCGCACAGTCAGTAATGGACTGCATATTTTTCGCCACCTGCCCCATCAAGTCGCCACCTTTTCGCGCATTCGCACTGGCGTCGTTCGCCCGGGTACTGGCAAGCCGCGTGTTTTCGGCATTATTTTGGGTACTACTGGCTATCTGTTCCATACTGGCCGCTGTCTGCACCAGTGCCGCAGATTGCTCTTCAGTTTTAACCGACAGCTCGCCGCTTCGCGATGCCAGTTGATCGGAGAGATCCATTGCGTTCTGTGAAGAGAGACGAATTTCATTAACCAGCGTTGCGATACTTGCAGAAAGGCTATTAATGCCTGGAATTAAGCGCCCGGCACAATTGTTGCCAAATTCGGGAATCGTAATCGACAGGTTGCCAGCGGTCACCTCTTCGATACTTTTTTTCACCGTATTAATTGGCGTGACTAAATAATACGTCATATACAGCCAAAGCAAACTCAATGTTGCTACCGAAACCACGCTAATTGCTGTAAATAAGGCCATATTTTTTGAGATGGCGATCACTAAAAGGTCGATGATGAAAAAAGAGACAATCAGGAATGATAATATAAAGCTTCTTACACTAATATTTTTAAGCATGGGGGCACCAACAATACTTCGCGAGGGATAATATTCTTATAGCATTCGAAAATAACTTTTTCACCCCGAATTTGATCGTAAGACATGTTTAGCTTACCTTCACTTAAATTTAACTTAATGGCGACATTAAAATCCAAAAAACCAGAGATACAGCAAATTTTAAAGTTAAGATATCTAAATAATTTGTCATATCAGGAGGTAATCCGCCATACAAAAAGCAGCTTTACATCTCTATAATTTAATCCATCACGCTACTTAAATTATATTTAAGCCGTGCTAAAATGATTCATAACCCTAAAGTTGTTTATGTGAATGCCGATAATAATAATTTACTTTTAATTCAACTTAAATAGCAGTATAAATAATAAATACTTCCAACAACATAAATTCGCCAGGTTAGCTGCTAGAATAAAAATTAGAATTAACTCTTTCCTTTTCAGCGGGCGTGAAATGCATAATGCTTTATGTATCGTGGGATCCCATACTTATCGGTATTTCTTTTGTTGTGGCGTTCATTGCCTCATTCGTGGCGTTGGATAGCGCCAGCAAAATTTTTTCATCCACCGTTCGCGGCGCGCTGTTCTGGCGACTCTGTGGCGGTGCGACACTAGGCATGGGAATCTGGTCAATGCATTTTGTTGGTATGCTGGCAATGCGCATGCCTATCGTGATGCATTACGACCTGGTGTTAACCATTGCTTCCTTCGTTGTTGCCTTAATTGCCGCAACACTGGCCATCAACGTTGTTGTCAGCGAAGAGATACTGCCCTTTAAACGTCTTATCCTGGCGACCTGTTTATTGTGTCTGGGCATAGTGGGAATGCATGCTCTCGGTATGGCCGCCCTCACCGATTACGTCACTCTCTACTGGAACACGCCGCGTCTCATCCTCTCTGTAACCATTGCTTTCTTTGCCTCCGGTTTTTCGCTATGGCTTGCCTTTGTTCGCAAGGTCAACCATCACGGCGCATTTATCTATCGGGTTTTCGCTGGTCTCGTTCTCGGTATCACGATATGCGCCATGCATTATGTGGCGATGAGCGCCGTTGAGTTCAGCAATGGTAAAGACAGCGCTGGAATTATTGTTCGCAGTACTGCCTATTACTCTACACATACCAGCGTGAGCGAAGCCGGCCTTTCAATTTGGGTCTCGACCTCCACGCTGATTGTACTGGGAATAATGCTGTTTATTTCACTTATTGACTCCCAGATCCGCACCTCGCGACTCACCGAGAGCCTGCGTCAGTTAAACCATCAACTGGAGATGCAGGCCCATTTCGACCCCCTGACCAACCTGGCAAATCGGATCCAATTCGATATTTTACTGGATGCTTGCCTTGCCAGCGCAGCAGCCCAGCGGCAGCGATTTGCCGTATTGTTTATGGATCTTGACCGTTTTAAGCAGGTCAATGATGCCTTTGGACACCACATTGGCGATTTATTATTGAAGTCCGTCGCCGTAAGACTTTCGACCTGCGTCAATGCAAAAATGACGCTGGCGCGCCTTGGGGGCGATGAGTTTATTTTGCTGGTACCTGATTGTATAGATGAGGAAATCACCATACTGGCAAAAAGACTGGTAGACACTATTCATTTTCCATTTTACGAACAAGGGCATGTCATAAACGTGTCATTAAGTGTGGGCATCAGTTTTTATCCCCTGCACGGTGACACCGTTCAGGATCTGAAATTTAAAGCGGACGCCGCGATGTATCGCGTCAAACAAAATGGGCGTAATGGCTGGGAAGTCTGGCATCCGGCAATAACTCACAATGCGGCAAACACTCCTTTTTTCCTCTCTGATATATCAATCAACCAAAAGTAAAGTTTGCTTATTGCAACGATACATATCAATTCACATTTTTTTGCGTTAGATTTTCCTCAAGCCTGATAATAAAACTGCCGAAAACGCTATTATTCGATAAGTTACAAAGACTAAAGCGACGCGCACGATAAGGGGATAAATCCATGCTTACAGATCGCCTGGATGCGCTAAACCTGTTGACAACACCCGTTTGGGTGATTTCACCTGAGACAGAAGAATTGCTCTTCACCAACGCAGTGGCGAAGAAATTGACCGCTGAGCGTTCAGTACGGGAATTGAGAACCGGGACATATTCGGCATATGCACATCACAGCCTGGCCATGTACCTGCCGGGTCTCAGGAATCAACACAATATTATCGAAGTCTGGACTGTTCACATGGATGGCGAAGAGGTGAGTTTAAGTTGTAAAGCCTCCCTGCGCGAAATCAGTGGCATAGGTGAAGTGATATTTTTTGAAGGATTATCCTCGGGAACATCCGCCAGAGTTAAAGCCAGCCGCTCAACAACATACCGCCATCGCAAACAGGGCTTTTATGCCCGTTTTTTCTATACCAACTCCGCACCTATCCTGCTTATCGACCCCGCCAGAGATGGCCTGATCGTTGATGCCAATCTCGCTGCACTGCGTTTTTACGGCTACTCGTACGATGAGATGTGCCAAAAACACACCTGGGAGATCAACACCCTCGGACGTGGTATTTTGCCAGTGATGGCTGAAATCGCCCATCTGCCTGGCGGCCATAAGCCGCTCAATTTTGTACACAAGCTGGCTGATGGCTCAACCCGCCATGTTCAGACGTATGCTGGCCCGGTTGAAATCTATAATGACCGACTGATGCTATGCATTATTCACGATATCACTGAGCAGAAACGCCTTGAGCAGGAACTGGAATATGCCGCGCACCGCGATTTACTCACCGGTTTACTCAATCGCCGACAGTTCTACCATCTGACTGAACAGATTATGCCGACCGCGTTCGATTTCAGCCTGTTGCTGGTCGATACCGACCACTTTAAACGCATCAATGATCAATACGGGCATCAGAAAGGTGATGAAGTCCTGATACAACTTTCCCGCACGCTTGAGCAACATTGCCGTCACGGAGATTATGTTTTCCGCTGGGGCGGCGAAGAGTTTCTGTTGCTGTTGCCCCATACGACAGAGGAAACCGCTGTTGGCATCGCTGAACAGTTACGCCAGGCCGTCGCCAGTATCAATATTCCCCAACTTCCGGGATGTACTGTGAGTATTGGCGTGGCTCGCCATCTGGCGGGAGAATCGCTGGATGATCTGTTTAAGCGTGTGGATGAAGCGCTGTACCGTGCAAAAAACAGTGGGCGTAATAAAGTGCTGGCAGCCTGAATTCGTGACAAAAAAATGCGCCCTTGCGAGGGCGCTTTTCAACGATGGGCGTTATTTAGTGGATGCCCATCCGCCAGGCAAAATCGATCTCTTCTTTTAGCTCGCTATGCGAGAGCGTCAGCAAATCCGCGAATTCCAGCCTGAGTTGTTTTAATTTCTTAAGGTATTCCGCAGGCGACAATCCGCTTTTATCGCGACGGAGATATTCAATTGCCAACTGAGTGGGGTCTAATTCGGTGTGCATATAATCCTCATGTGTGGTTAAAACATAATCACTACAACACATTATTTCGACCATTTTTTGACCAAAGTCGTATGCGCGTTCGTCTCCACGCTTTACATTCCTTCGATGGCAGGCATCGGCCTATGGGTAAACGGGGAAAATGCGGCGCTGGCGCTGCTTAAGCGCCAGCGGAGATGTCGAAAGACGTTATACCCGTCAGAAAACTCAGTGCTTAATCAAATACATTGTGCGTGTATACGCCACATCTTCCGGGTTAGTGATGGGATAGCCTTTAAGCCATGGCTTAATCAGGCGACCATTGGTGTATTGATAGATAGGAATGATGGGTGCTTTTTCCGCGATGATCTTCTCAGCCGTATTGTAATCCGCATTGCGAGCTTCGGCCTGTGTCTCCTGCGCAGCCTGATTCATGACCTTGTCATATGCTGGATCGTTAAAACGCGCGATGTTGCCACTATGGGTAGATGTTAACAGCGACAGAAAGGTAGACGGTTCATTGTAATCCCCCACCCATGAGGCGCGGATAACATCAAAGTTGCCGGTATTACGGCTATCGATATACGTTTTCCACTCCTGGTTTTGCAGTTTGACATCAATGCCCAGATTCTTTTTCCACATCGATGCCACCGCAATCGCGATTTTCTGATGCGTTTCGGAGGTGTTATACAATAACGTCAATTCCAGCGGACGTTGTGGGCCATAACCCGCGGCCTGGAGCAGGGTTTTCGCCTGGGCATTGAGCTCCGCCTGGCTCATCTTTTCCAGCGCCGAAGGCTGTGGTTTAAAGCCTGCGGTAACGTCCGGTGTGAATCGCCAGGCCGGTTTTTCCCCTGTACCCAGCACCTTCTCAGCCATCACGCGGCGGTCTACGGTCATACTCAGCGCCAGACGTACGCGCGGATCGGCTGTCGGCCCTTTTTGCGTATTAAGGGCATAGTAATAGGTGCCGAGCTGCGGCGGGGTGTAAACCTGGCCGGGAATCTCCTTGAGCAATTTCTGGTACTGATTTTTCGGGAAGGACTCCGTGATATCAATTCCCCCGGCAAGATAGCGATTTGTCGCCGCCGTTTCCTGATTGATCGGCACAAATGTCACTTTCTGAATGACGGTTTTACGGTTATCCCAGTAATGGGTATTCGGTTTGAGTTCAATTTTCTCATTCACCACCCGGTTTTCCAGCACATAAGCGCCATTGCCGACCAGGTTGCCTGGACGCGTCCAGTCAGCGCCGCTTTCAACATTGGCTTTCTGCACCGGGTAAAACGCAAAATTCGCAGCAAGGTTCGCAAACCATGGCAACGGTTTATCGAGTTGCACCCGCAACGTATGGGCATCGACCGCCGTCACGCCAAGTTTATCCGGCGTCGCCTTGCCATCAACGATATCCTGCGCGTGGGTGATTCCTGCAAGCGCCGCAAACCAGGCAAAAGGTGACGTTGTTTTCGGATCGACCAGGCGCTGCCAGCTATAAACAAAATCTTGTGCGGTGACCGGCGTGCCGTCGGACCATTTCGCATCATTACGCAGGGAGAATGTCCAGACGCGGTTATCGCTGGTCTGCCATTTGGTGGCCACGCCAGGGATGATGTCGCCTTTCTCATTCTGATTGACAAGGCCTTCGTACAGATCGCGAATGACCTGAATCTCCGGCAGCCCTACCGCCTTCGCCGGATCAAGCGATGCGGGTTCGTCTTTAATATGGCGAACCAACTCCTGTTTCTGAGCCAGCACCGTGCCCTGCGGAACATCCGCAGCCCAGGGCGATGAGGAAAAACCACAGAGTAAAAGCGCACAACTGAGCAACGAGACAGGATGCTTCATGAGATCCCCTTTTATGTTTTGAAGCAAAACGAAAGATGAGGTAATTATTTGTTTTAGAAAGAGCGAATGCAAATTTTCGTCGATGGAAAGTTGACGGCTATTCCTTTTTGCCTGAATACAGCAATAATTTGCCCAGGCGAGAAATATGCCCAACACTTGCAATAAGCCAACCAGAATAAGGATGACTATGCCTGCTTCACGCCCACGCCCGGAACGGGGCGCCTTTCCTTCCGGTAGCGAATATTACGGACACTCTCTGTTAGGTGCCCCACTCATTTGGTTTCCGGCAACCGAAGCTTCACATGCCAGCGGGCTTATCATTGCGGGAACCCATGGTGATGAAAATTCTTCTATTGTGACGCTTTCCTGCGCCTTGCGGACATTGAAACCAGAACTTCGTCGACACCATGTTGTGCTGGCCGTCAATCCGGATGGTTGCCAGCTTGGCCTGCGTGCGAATGCCAGCGGCGTGGATTTGAATCGTAATTTTCCGGCCGCAAACTGGAAACCCGGCGAAACGGTTTACCGCTGGAACAGCGCCGCCGAAGCGCGTGATGTAGTGTTATCGACAGGTGATGCCCCCGGCTCCGAACCCGAAACTAAAGCATTGTGCCAGTTGATTCACCAGGTCCGCCCCGCCTGGGTGGTGTCGTTTCACGATCCGCTGGCCTGTGTGGAAGATCCACGCAACAGCGCCTTTGGTCAGTGGCTGGCGCAGGCGTTTAATTTACCGCTGGTCACCAGTGTCGGCTACGAAACACCCGGCTCTTTCGGTAGTTGGTGCGCGGATATGAATTTGCACTGCATCACACTGGAATTCCCGCCAGTTTCAGCCGATGAAGCCAGCGAGAAATACCTCAGCGCGATGACAGCGCTACTGCGTCATGATGTGGAGAGATGAAGCTGACCAGGGGTGAATTGCAGCGATGGTTCGACATCTACCGCAAGCCAGGTAGGTCCGTCGAGATCGGCAAAGCGAACCTCACCCACCAACGGTAGTGCCGCGGCAATGGCGCGTGAAGTACAGATCATGCAGCCCAGCATCAGGCCAAAATCCTGCTCGTGCGCCGCACGGGCCAACGCCAGCGCTTCTGTCAACCCGCCGGTTTTATCGAGCTTGATATTAACCATCTCATAGCGCCCCGCCAGCGCGGCGAGATCCCGTTGCGTGTGGCAACTTTCATCGGCACAGATGGGCAAAGGATGGATAAAGTTATCCAGCGCGGCATCATCGCCTGCCGGAAGAGGCTGTTCGAGCATTGCCACGCCAAGATCGGCCAGAAGCTGGCAACGGGCAGCAAGACCTTCACTTTGCCAGACCTCATTGGCATCAACGATCAACGTGGCTTCCGGTGCAGCGGCACGTATTGCCACCAGCCTTTCGCTGATCAAATGATCGTCAAGCTTCACCTTAAGCAACCTTGCCCCCGTCTCCCACAGCGCCGAGGCACTGGCGGCCATTTGCTCAGGCGTACCGATGACCACGGTTTGCGCAGTAGTGACTGTGGCGGGCAATGTCACGCCCACATACTGCCCAAGCGTCATTCCCTGTCGCCGGGCTTCCAGATCCCAAAGCGCACAGTCGACGGCATTACGCGCCGCACCGGCAGGAAGCAGTGTCTGGAGTTCTTCACGGGTCAAACGATTTTCCAGTTGCGGCAGGATCGTCATAATCTGCGCAATCACCGAAGCCTCGCTCTCGCCATAACGGGGATATGGCGTGCATTCACCTACGGCTTTGACGCCGTCTTCTTCCAGTTCAACAACCACTACCCGAGCCTCGCTGCGCGCACCTCGAGCAATGACAAATGGCGTGTGTAACGGCCAGGTTTCATCATAAACCTTAACGCTTCTCATCCCTTTCTCCTCTGCCGCCTTTTCCACGATTATAGATGTGAAATTAGGTTTGCCGTGGTCCTTGCTTTCAGAATACACTAGCGACGAAGTTAACTATATGTAAACAGGAAGATATATATGTCACAGCTTGTCCATTTCCAGGGTAATCCAGTTTCCGTTGCCGGTAAGATTCCGCAGGTCGGTTCCAAAGCCGCACCGTTCTCTCTCGTGGCGAAAGACCTGTCTGACGTTGCATTAAGCCAGTTTGCAGGAAAACGTAAAGTTCTGAACATTTTCCCGAGCATTGATACCGGCGTATGCGCCGCATCTGTGCGTAAATTTAACGAATTGGCAACAGGCGTAAACGACACTGTCGTTCTGTGCATTTCCGCTGACCTGCCATTCGCCCAGTCTCGCTTCTGCGGTGCGGAAGGTCTGAGCAATGTGATCACCCTCTCCACGCTGCGTAACGCTGAGTTTCTGGAAAACTACGGTGTGGGCATTTCCGAAGGCGCGCTGAAAGGTCTGGCGGCACGTGCTGTGGTGGTCATTGACGAAAACGACAATGTCATTTTCAGCCAACTGGTGAATGAAATCACCAACGAGCCTGACTATGCTGCCGCACTTGAAGTGCTGAAAGGCTAATAAAGTCTGCCCGGTAACGCGCTGTTTACCGGGCAATTCGTATTACTCGTCACCCTTCTTCTGGCTCAAACCATATTCCCGTAGTTTATTCGCGATCGCCGTATGCGAGACGCCAAGGCGCTTTGCCAGCTTACGCGTGCTGGGGAAACTGCGATAAAGCTGTGTCAGTACCGAGCGCTCAAAGCGGCTGGTGATCTCATCAAGCGACCCTTCCATCGCATCTTCGCCGACAGGCAGGGTAGCGGCATCAAAGTCCGGCAGCAGAATATCCTGTGAGCGTAGCTCGTAGCCTTCCAGTTGGGTAAGCGCACGGTAGATCGCGTTTTTCAACTGACGAACGTTGCCCGGCCAGCCATAACGGGTCAGAACATTACCCAGATCGGCCGACAATTTAGGCCGGGGAACGCCCTGCTCATCGGCAAAACGGGCAACAAAGAGTTCGGTCAGCGGCATGATATCCTGCGGACGCTCCCGCAACGGCGGTAGATTCAGCGTCAGAACATTCAGGCGATAATAGAGATCTTCGCGGAACATCCCCTTTTGCACCAGTTCCACCAGGTTGCGCTGGGTGGCGCAAATCACCCGCACATCGACGTGTACCTCATGGTCTTCCCCAACCCGGCGGAAAGTCCCGTCATTGAGAAAACGCAGCAGTTTAACCTGCATTCGCGCCGACATTTCGCCGATTTCATCCAACAACACAGAACCGCCATTCGCCTGTTCAAAAAAGCCCTTTTTCCCTTCCGGGGCATGACCAAACAGTTCACTTTCGACGGCATCTTCCGGAATCGACGCGCAATTCAGCGCCAGGTAGGGTTTCGCCGCACGCGGACTGGCCATATGACAGGCTCGTGCCAGCAAATCTTTACCCGTCCCTGTGTCACCGGTAATCAGTAGCGGTGCCGTAAGTGTTGCCAGCTTCCGGGCCTGCTCCATCACCTGGCGCATCTTCGGACTGACGGCGACAATCTGGCTGAAAGCGCCCAGATCCTGTTGCGAAAGGTTTTGTAACTGACGTCCCATTCGGACGGTGGAACGCAGCATCACCACCGCGCCGGTCAGAACCGGTTCGCCGGATTCGCCTTCCAGATGGACCGGGGTGATTTCCATCAGGAAATTTTGCCCATTAATGGCAACATGTTCGCTATGAGAGTTGTGCGGGTTGCTTTCCAGCCAGCGCGTGAAATTGAAACCGGAAATGAGCTGTACCGCGTTGTGATTGCGCAGTTTGCTCTGGTCCAGCGCAAATAGCTGGCAACTCGCCGGGTTCGCCAGTTCAATCTTCCCTTTCATATCCAGCGATAAAACGGGTTCCGGCAGCGCCTCCAGCACCGCGCTCAGCGCACGATGCTCACGCTCGGAAGGCATCCACAGCACGGTGCGCACGTCGGTTACGCCAGGGATACGGCGAATCTCTGCCATCAGGCTGCTGAATGTATTGAACTCCAGAGCAGCAAAATTCAGGTAGATGCGCCCGACAGGGTCTATCTCGATTCCGCGTAAATCAATGCCGCGTAACACCAGTAAATCCAGCAGTTCGCGTGTCAGACCGAGTCGGTCTTCACAAAAGACTTCAAGACGCATGGAAATATCACCCCAGATAATCAACGAATGCCGGGATAATATGTCAGTTCCTCTCTGGCAGGAAGATGTCTGTCAAGAAATATTGACAGCATGGCGGAAAAGTGGGCGCTGTGCCGTAAAGTTAAACGCGCAGCGCACAATTTATAGTCCAACAAGGCTTTCCAGGGGAATGCCAAACTGACAGTGGAGTTTTCGAATCATCGGTAACGTCAGATTGCGCTTACCGTTCAGAATTTCGTATACCCGGTTCGATTTGCCAATTGCAGACTCCAGATCGCTGACGGTCAATCCTTGCTGCTCCATCCTGAATTTTATGGCTTCAATCGGATCAGGAGGATCGATTGGATAATGTTTTTTTTCATACTCTTCGATAAGCAAACACATCACCTCAAAGTAATCACCCTCAGGTGTGTTCATTTGAGGTTCATTGTCGAACATAGGGGCAACCGCTTTTAACGCGGCTTCGTAATCCTGTTCCGTTTTGATTAACTTGATTTGCATACAGATTACCCTCGTTCAACGTTGCCTGCATCGACAACATCATATTCATGATGTGTACCTATAAATTTCACAAACACCCAGCCTCGTTGATACGCAATCGAGACAATTAAACGGTAGTCGTTACCTTTAATGTTGAACACGACCCTCCGGTTTTTGAGGATGCTTGCACTACGGTATTGAGATTTAATGTCTGCAGGCGTTTTCCATTCAGCCTGCTGAACCTCATCGTGCCATGCTTTTAAGGGCTGTTCCGCATCCGGATGTGTCGTCCAAAAATCTCTGAGCGCTTTGATGGATATGATCTTCATTGAATTATCCCTGTCCCATCGTGGGACCCTATCCATTTTATCCCAAAATGGGACTTCTGTAAAAACAACCACAGTAAACTTAACGGCAAGAGAGAACTATCCATCTCGCTTCGACGCTTTGCCTTTTTGCACCGTCTCTTTGAGCTGCACCACCAACTGGCGACGAAAATCGCCAAGACGCGGTTTGTCATCGCCAAGCCACGGTAACGGGCGGCACAGTTCCATGGCTTTGATGCCTAATCGGGCAGTCAACAGGCCAGCGCCAATCCCCTGCGCGGCACGGGCGGAAAGACGTGCGGCAAGGTCTTGCGACATCCAGTCCATGCCCACTTCACGCACCATTTCACTGGCGCCGGCAAAGGCAATATTGAGCAGCACCAGGCGAAACAGACGCAGTCGACTGTAATACCCCAGCTCAATACCATAAAGCGTGGCAATGCGGTTAATCAGACGCAGATTGCGCCAGGCGATAAACGCCATATCCACCAGCGCAAGCGGACTGACGGCAATCATTAATGTTGACTCAGCCGCGGAGCGACTGATTTCACGCCGCGCCTGGTTATCCAATACAGGCTGGACGATATGGGCATACAGCGAGACCACTTCCCTGTCATTTTGTGTCTCATGAATCGCAGCATACCAACGCTGGAGTGCAGGATGCGCATGGTCTAGCCCGGCCTGGCGCGCCAGATTTTCACAAAATGCGCGCCCTTTCCCCGTACCGTGGCTGTGAAGCAGTTCCCGCGCCTCGTCTCGTGCCTGGGCTCGCTGCCGCAATCGCCATAGCCGACGCCACTCCGTCGCCACAGACCCAACGCCCGCACCGACAATCAATGCACCAGCGGCACACCCGCCCATGGCGACCCAGTTCTGAGTTTGCCAGGCATTCATCGCCCATTGCACGCCCTGACCGACAACGCTTGCGCCAAACAGCGCCATCCCGGTGAGCACCATTTTGCGCCACAGGCTGCGTTTCGGGTGCAGCGCCGCTTCTACTGCGGCTTCTGCCGGGCCTTCTTCGCGGATCTCGTCGGGATTGACTGGCGCGAAGTTATCAGCCAGATCGTCGCTGAATGTTTGCGCGGCCTTGACCTGCATGACGGTCTCCGCTTCCAGCGGCCCGGTGAAATCGATACGCGGTTTCAGGGGTTCACTCATCGCAATTTATCTCCCAATAAAAATTCCAGCGCAGCGTCCAGACGGATATGCGGCAATGGCTTATCCACATCCAGCGCCTGAGGGCGGAAGGACTCAAACTGAAACCCTTGTTTTTCCCAGAATGCCTGGCCTGGCAGACGCGCCGGCACCTCACCGGGGTAAAATGTCAGGGGAGAACCATCGCTCAGCCGGTGGCCACGTAAGGCGGGAATTTTCTCGCCATTAACATCAATCAAGCCACTCTGTGTCGCCTGGACAGAGGCCAGACCAACGCAGTCCATGCTGATCCCTTCAAACGCAGCGTTTTGCCACGCATCCTGAATCAGTTGCTGGAGCAACGACACCATATTGGCATGCTGGTCGAGCGTGACATGATCCGCCTTTGTGGCGGCAAATAGCAACTTATCGATAACCGGCGAGAACAGACGGCGAAACAGCGTCCGCTGACCGTAGTGAAAGCTTTGCATCAGTTGCGTCAGCGCCAGACGCATATCATTAAAGGCTTGTGGCCCGCTGTTGAGCGGTTGCAGGCAATCCACCAGCACAATCTGGCGGTCAAAACGCAGGAAGTAATTTTTATAAAAATCCTTCACCACATGTTCGCAATAGTAGTTAAACCGCTCGCGCAGCATGCCCGCGCTAGTGTGTTTGCCCGCCTGCGCCAGTCTGGCTTCCCCCGTTTCGTCCACATTGGGCCATGGGAAAAATTGCAATGCAGGTGCGCCAGCCATATCACCGGGCAGAACAAAACGCCCCGGCTGAATAAAATGCAGCCCTTCGCGTTTGCACTGATGCAAATAATCTGTCCAGGCAGCGGCAATGTCTGCCAGACGGTTTTCATCGGCAGGCGCTAAAGGATCCAGCCCTTCACACAAGGCCTGCCACTTCTGCGACCATTCGCCACGTTGTCCCTGTAACAGGCCGCGCATCTGTCGTGACCAGCTTAGATAATCCTGAGCCAGCATCGGCAAATCCAGCAGCCATTCCCCTGGATAATCGACAATTTCCAGATACAGCGTGGAGGTCTCTTTAAAATGGCGCAGCAGCGACTCCTGCGACCGGAAGCGCAGCGCGAGTCGAATCTCGCTGACACCGCGTGTCGGGGTTGGCCAGACGGGTGGCGTACCATAGAGCTGCGCAAGCCCTTCGTCATAGGTAAAACGCGGAATACCAAAATCACGTTGAGGAACGCGTTTAACACCAAGCAGCCGCTCTTCACGTACCGCGCTAAACAAGGGAAGCCGCGCGCCTGCGTGAACGTTAAGTAATTGATTCACCATTGCGGTGATAAACGCCGTCTTTCCGCTGCGACTAAGCCCCGTAACGGCTAACCGCAGATGGCGATCCATTCCCCGGTTTACCAGGGCATTAAGTTCATTTTTCCAGCGTTCAATCGTCATTCCGTGCCGCCATGAAATCAGAAAATTTATTCATAGGATATATGAGATGAGGTGCACTTCGGCAGATATCAACGGTAGCGAGGCGAATGCCCCGCCGCCAGAAGGTTTATTTGGAGGTAACGACAGGCTTATTCAGACCGGCTATACCGCCCATATTGATGACATGCTGGTAACCCATTTGCTGTAATGCCTCCTGGGCCAGCGTCGCCTGACGCCCGGAATTGCAGTACAGGTACAGGGTGTCCTCTTTTGCCAGTGGCGAGAAGGTTCCGGCCTGAATCTCACTGAGCGGTATGTTCAGTGCGCCCTGAATATGTTCGTGCTGATACTGCTCCGGGATCCGTACGTCGATCCAGTGCTCCGCGGCAAAAGTGGGTGTGCTGGCAGCGAGCGCAGCGGCGATAACCGTTTGTTTTAACATCTTTCCTTCCTTTGGTTTTGTTAATTCCTTCGCCAACTATACGCCCGGCTACAACCCGGTTGTAGCGCTGTTATCGCATTTTGCGCACGGGTTACTTCATAAAGCGTTTCGAGAATCGGCTCGCCGCGCGATTGAGCAACGGTTCAAGCGCAAAAGCCAACAACATTTTTACCGGGCGTCGCGCCACCGATTTCACCGCCCAGCCTGCAACTCCTGCCGGGCCATAGCGCAACGCGGCCAGCAGGACAACTTTCCCGGCGATTTTCATCCCCGGTTTAACTTTCTGTGTAGCCTGTCGCCAGGTTGCCATTGCCTGATACCTCTTCATTAAAGCTGTCGGAAACGACTGCGCAGAGAGAACGTGTCGGAGGTGACATAACGCTCCATCTGGCGCAGACGACGCTCACCGGCTTCCAGTTCCGCGTCCACGGCATCCAGAAGCTGGCTGCTGGTTGGGGTATTTTCGGCATCCACTGCGCTCTCCGGCATCGGGTCCAGAACGAAGGTCATAACGATATAGACCACCACTACCGGGAAAAATAGCCCGAACAGCATGGCCAACACTGTTATCAAACGGATCAACTTCACTGGTACATCCAGGTAATGCGCAACACCGGCGCATACCCCTTTCACCATGCCTTCCTGCGGGATACGCCATAACTTTTTATTGCTGTTTAAACCTGCCATCAGCGATCTCTCCAGTTCGGATGCTCTGCATCAAGAATGTCTTCCAGCGCCTGAATACGTTCACGCATTCGCCGTGCATCGTCGGTCAGTTGCATCAGCCGTTGCTGCTCACTTTGCGGTAGTTCACCGCGTGAGGTACGGTTGTTGTAATGGAGCCATAACCAGACCGGCAAAATAAACAGAACGAATAACGTCAGGGGAATGGCCAGAAAAAGCGCGCTCATGTGTACTCCTTACAGGTGATAATGGGGCGACATCTCCCGATGCCGCCTGCAATGTCTTGCAAAAATGTTATTGATTATCTTGTTTCATTTTTGCTTTCAGTTGCGCCAGTTGTTCGCTGATTTCGTCATCCGCTTTCAGTTCAGAGAACTGCTGATCCAGCGTTTTGTGTTTACCAAAACCATGACTTTCCGCTTCGGCTTCCATCTGGTCAATACGACGTTCGAAAGACTCAAAACGGGCCATCGCTTCATCAATCTTGCCGCTATCAAGCTGGCGACGCACATCGCGGGACGAGCTCGCCGCCTGGTGGCGTAAAGAGAGCGCCTGCTGGCGTGCGCGCGTTTCGCTGAGTTTGCTCTCCAGCTCGCCAATCTCTTTTTTCATCCGGGCGAGAGTTTCATCAACCTGCACCACTTCCTGCTCCAGCGTATCGATAAGCGCCGTCACTTTCTGCTTCTCGATCAGCGCCGCACGCGCCAGATCGTCTTTATCTTTGCGCAGAGCCAGCTCGGCTTTTTCCTGCCATTCAACCTGTTGCGCGGTCGCCTGCTCAACGCGGCGTACGAGCTGTTTTTTCTCTGCCAGCGCACGGGCTGAGGTTGAACGTACTTCGACCAGCGTGTCTTCCATTTCCTGAATCATCAGACGCACCAGCTTTTGCGGATCCTCAGCGCGCTCCAGCAGCGAGTTGATGTTGGCGTTCACGATGTCGGCAAAACGAGAAAAAATACCCATAATCTGTTCCTCTTAATTTCTGTAATCGGGCCTTGCCCTGCTCTCAGGTATTACAATCTTCGTGCCAATTTTTTAATTTATTGATTTTAAAAGAAACACTCTATTTTACCGTTGCGTATTTTTAGTTTAGAGTGGTGAATAACGCTAACAAGTGGCGAAATTCATCATGGCTGAACAAAGAGACAATCTGCTGGGCGAGTCCAACAGCTTTATTGAGGTGCTGGAACAGGTTTCGCGTCTGGCGCCGCTCGATAAACCGGTACTTATCATCGGTGAACGCGGCACAGGGAAAGAGTTAATCGCCAACCGTCTGCACTATCTGTCGAGCCGCTGGCAAGGGCCGTTTATCTCCCTCAATTGCGCTGCCCTCAATGAAAATCTGCTTGATACCGAGCTGTTTGGCCATGAAGCGGGCGCCTTCACCGGTGCGCAAAAACGTCATCCAGGTCGATTTGAGCGCGCCGACGGCGGCACCCTGTTTCTTGATGAGCTTGCCACCGCCCCGATGCTGGTTCAGGAAAAACTGCTGCGCGTGATTGAATACGGTGAGCTGGAGCGCGTCGGCGGCAGCCAGCCTCTGCAGGTGAATGTACGCCTGGTGTGCGCCACCAACGCCAACCTGCCGGAGATGGTTTATAAAGGCACTTTCCGCGCCGACTTACTGGACCGTCTGGCCTTTGATGTGGTGCAACTTCCCCCGTTACGCCAGCGCCAGAGCGATATCATGCTGATGGCGGATCACTTTGCCATCCAAATGTGCCGCGAACTTAAATTGCCGCTGTTTGCCGGATTTACAGAGCGCGCGCGCGAAACATTGATGCGTTATAACTGGCCGGGGAATATTCGCGAGCTTAAAAACGTCGTTGAACGCTCGGTTTACCGGCACGGGACAAGCGAAACGCCACTTGATGAGATCATCATTGACCCCTTTAACAACGAGACGCCAATCGTTGAAGCGGTTTTGCCTGAGTCGGGCGGTTTACCGACGCTGCCTGTCGACCTCCGCCAGTTCCAGCATCAGCAGGAACGCGAGTTACTGGTAAACAGCTTGCAGCAGGCAAAATTTAATCAGAAACGGGCGGCGGAGCTGTTGGGGTTGACCTATCACCAGTTGCGGGCGCTGCTGAAAAAGCACCAGATAAGCTGAAATCGCTGACAATAACAGCAGTCGTTATCAGACATTTGTACGAAGCTATGGCAAGTGCGATACACTTTGCACATGAACCTAAAATCGTTGAATAAAACATGCGTCTGCTTTCCCCTTTCCTGCTAATCACCGCGAGCCTGTGGGCCGGTATTGCGCACTCTGCTTCACCGCAGGCGGCGACTGCCGATATTCGCGACAGTGGCTTCGTTTATTGCGTCAACGGGCAAGTGAGCACGTTTAATCCACAGAAAGCGGGCAGCGGCCTGATTGTCGATACGCTG
This sequence comes from Phytobacter sp. SCO41, assembly GCF_003073275.1. Lineage (NCBI taxonomy): Bacteria > Pseudomonadati > Pseudomonadota > Gammaproteobacteria > Enterobacterales > Enterobacteriaceae > Phytobacter > Phytobacter sp. SCO41. The sequence continues at coordinate 2,938,636 of NZ_CP027225.1, forward strand.
GCAGCGCAACTTTATGACCGCCTGCTGGACGTTGACCCCTATACCTACCGCCTGGTGCCCGAACTGGCGGAAAGCTGGGAAGTGATGGATAACGGTGCGACCTACCGCTTCCACCTGCGTGATGGCGTTGCTTTCCAGACGACGCAGTGGTTCAAGCCCAAACGTAATTTCAACGCAGACGATGTCGTTTTTACCTTTCAGCGCATTTTTGATCGCGACAACCCCTGGCATAACGTTAACGGCACCAACTTCCCATATTTCGACAGTCTGCAATTCGCTGATTCTGTGCAAAGCGTGCGTAAGCTCGATAGCCACACCGTCGAGTTTCGTCTGCGCCAGCCAGACGCCTCCTTCTTATGGCATCTGGCGACCCACTACGCCTCGGTGATGTCTGCGGAGTATGCGGCAATGCTGGCAAAATCCGACCGTCAGGAACTTCTTGATCGCCAGCCCGTCGGCACCGGACCGTTCCAGTTAGCAGAGTACCGCGCCGGGCAGTATGTCAGGTTACAACGTCACGCCCATTTTTGGCGTGGCACACCGCTGATGCCACAAGTGGTGGTGGATCTGGGTTCCGGTGGTACAGGCCGACTCTCGAAATTATTGACCGGTGAGTGCGATGTGCTGGCCTGGCCTGCCGCGAGCCAGTTAACGATTTTGCGTGACGATCCGCGCCTGCGCCTGACCCTGCGTCCGGGCATGAATATCGCCTATCTGGCGTTTAATACTGACAAAGCGCCGCTCAATAACCCGGAAGTTCGCCATGCGCTGGCCTTATCGATTAACAACCAGCGCCTGATGCAGTCCATCTATTACGGCACGGCTGAAACGGCGGCATCGATTTTACCACGCGCGTCCTGGGCTTATGACGGTGAAGCCAGGGTTACCGAATACGATCCGGAGAAAGCGCGAAAGCGTCTTAAAGAGTTGGGGCTGGAAAACCTGACGCTGCATTTATGGGTGCCGACCACCTCGCAGGCCTGGAACCCCAGTCCGCTCAAAACAGCAGAACTGATTCAGGCCGATATGGCGCAGGTTGGCGTGAAGGTGGTGATTGTTCCCGTTGAAGGCCGTTTCCAGGAGGCGCGTCTGATGGACATGAATCATGACCTCACCCTCTCTGGCTGGGCAACCGACAGTAATGATCCGGACAGTTTCTTTCGTCCGTTATTGAGCTGCGCGGCTATCGATTCCCAAACCAATTTCGCCCACTGGTGTAACCGCGAATTTGACAGCGTCCTGCAAAAAGCGCTGGCGTCGCAGCAGCTTGCCTCGCGCATTGATGCCTACGATGAGGCGCAAAATATTCTGGCGCAGGAACTGCCGGTACTGCCGCTCGCCTCATCGCTTCGTCTGCAGGCCTATCGCTACGATATTAAAGGGCTGGTGCTGAGCCCGTTTGGCAGCGCCTCGTTTGCCGGGGTGACGCGGGAAAAAGAAGAAGAGGTGAAAAAACCATGATCATTTTTACCTTACGCCGCCTGTTGCTCCTGCTGGTGACGCTCTTTCTGCTGACTTTTATCGGCTTTAGTTTGAGCTATTTCACCCCCCATGCGCCATTGCAGGGCGCCTCGCTGTGGAACGCCTGGGTTTTTTGGTTTAACGGGCTACTGCACTGGGATTTTGGCGTGTCGAGCATCAATGGTCAGTTGATTTCTGAACAACTGAAAGAGGTTTTCCCGGCAACCATGGAACTGTGCATCCTCGCCTTTGGCTTTGCCTTGCTGGTGGGTATTCCCATAGGCATGATGGCAGGAATTATGCGCAATAAGTGGCAGGATAAATTGATAAGCGCCATCGCCCTGCTCGGCTTCTCCATTCCTGTATTCTGGCTGGCGCTGCTCTTAACACTGTTCTTCTCGCTGACTCTGGGCTGGCTGCCGGTTTCTGGCCGCTTCGATCTGCTCTATGAAGTGAAGTCTGTTACCGGGTTCGCTATCCTCGATGCATGGCTTTCTGATTCGCCGTGGCGTGACGAGATGATTATCAGCGCCATCCGTCATATGGTGTTGCCAGTTCTGACACTCGCGGTTGCTCCAACCACCGAAGTCATTCGTTTAATGCGTATCAGCACCATCGACGTTTTCGACAAAAATTATATTAAGGCCGCCGCCACGCGTGGTATGTCACGCCTGACTATTTTGCGCCGCCACGTTCTGCATAATGCCCTGCCGCCGGTCATCCCACGCCTGGGATTGCAGTTTTCGACCATGCTGACGCTGGCGATGATTACCGAAATGGTGTTCAGTTGGCCAGGCCTGGGGCGCTGGGTCATCAACGCAATCCGCCAGCAAGATTATGCGGCAATTTCTGCCGGGGTAATGGTGATAGGCTCACTGGTTATCATCGTGAACGTGCTTTCTGACATTCTGGGCGCACTGGCGAACCCGTTGAAACATAAGGAATGGTATGCCTTACGATAGCGTCTATAGCGAAAAGCGCCCGCCCAGCACCCTGCTCACCGCGTGGCGAAAATTCTATGGCGACACGCCGGCAATGATCGGCCTGTACGGCTGTGCGGCGCTGGCGGTGTTATGCGTGTTCGGTGGCTGGTTTGCGCCCTACGGCATTGATCAGCAATTTTTGGGCTACCAATTGTTGCCGCCGTCCTGGTCACGCTATGGCGAGGTCTCTTTCTTTCTCGGCACCGATGACCTGGGGCGCGATGTGTTAAGCCGTTTACTGAGCGGCGCGGCCCCCACTGTCGGGGGCGCGTTTGTGGTGACGCTCGCCGCCACGCTCGTTGGGCTGGTGTTGGGCGTCTTCGCCGGGGCGACCCATGGTCTGCGCTCTGCGGTACTCAACCATATTCTCGACACCCTGCTCTCTATTCCGTCTCTGCTGTTGGCCATCATTGTGGTGGCCTTCGCCGGGCCGCACCTTTCTCATGCCATGTTTGCCGTCTGGCTGGCGCTTCTGCCGCGCATGGTGAGGTCGGTTTACAGCCTGGTGCATGATGAACTGGAAAAAGAGTACGTTATTGCCGCCCGTCTTGATGGCGCATCCACGCTGAATATTCTGTGGTTTGCCGTGCTGCCAAACATGACCGCCGGGCTGGTCACCGAAATTACCCGTTCGCTATCGATGGCCATTCTGGATATCGCGGCGCTGGGCTTCCTCGATTTAGGCGCACAGCTCCCTTCCCCGGAATGGGGCGCCATGCTCGGTGATGCACTGGAACTCATTTATGTTGCCCCCTGGACAGTAATGCTACCGGGTGCTGCAATTATGTTGAGCGTCTTGTTAGTCAATCTGCTGGGCGATGGTATTCGCCGCGCGATTAATGCGGGGGTGGAATAATGCCACTGCTGGATATTCGCAATCTGACCATTGAAGTGAAGACCGGTGACGATTGGGTTAAGGCCGTTGACCGGGTCAGTCTGACGCTGGCCGAAGGGGAAATCCGCGGTCTGGTGGGTGAATCCGGTTCCGGTAAGAGCCTTATCGCCAAAGCCATTTGCGGGGTGACGAAAGAGAACTGGCGGGTGACCGCCGACCGTATGCGTTTTGATGATATCGATCTGATGCGGCTTTCCGCGCGCGAGCGCCGCAAGCTGCTTGGCCATAACGTCTCCATGATTTTTCAGGAGCCGCAGTCGTGTCTCGACCCGTCTGAACGAATTGGCAAACAGTTGATGCAAAATATCCCCGGCTGGACGTGGAAAGGCGGCTTCTTCCGTCGTTTTGGCTGGCGCAAACAGCGCGCTATTGAGCTGCTGCACCGGGTGGGCATTAAAGATCATAAAGACGCGATGCGCAGCTTCCCCTATGAGCTGACCGAAGGGGAATGCCAGAAAGTGATGATCGCTATCGCACTGGCCAACCAACCACGCCTGCTGATTGCCGATGAACCGACAAACGCCATGGAGCCGACAACGCAGGCGCAAATCTTCCGTCTGTTAACTCGACTAAACCAGAACAACAACACCACCATTTTGTTGATCAGTCATGACTTGCAGATGCTGAGTAAATGGGCCGACCGCATTAATGTCATGTACTGTGGGCAAACCGTGGAGACCGCACCAAGCGAAGAACTGGTGACGACACCGCATCATCCCTATACCCAGGCGTTGATTCGCGCCATTCCTGATTTTGGCAGTGCCATGCCGCATAAAAGCCGCCTGAACACCATGCCGGGTGCCATTCCGTTGCTCGAACATCTGCCGATCGGCTGTCGCCTTGGGCCGCGCTGTCCTTATGCCCAGCGTAAATGTGTAGAAAGACCGCGTCTGAGTGGTGCGAAAAACCATCTGTATGCCTGTCATTTCCCGTTGAATATGGAGAGAGAGTGAGATGGTTGAAACGCTGCTCGAAGTGCGCAATCTAAGTAAGACGTTCCGCTATCGTACCGGGTGGTTTCGTCCACAAACCGTGGAAGCGGTTAAATCGCTCAGTTTTACCCTGCGTGAGAAGCAAACGCTGGCCATTATCGGCGAGAATGGCTCTGGCAAATCGACCCTGGCAAAGATGCTGGCAGGCATGGTGGAACCGTCCACCGGTGAGTTATTGATTGACGATCATCCTCTGCATTACGGCGACTATTCATTTCGTAGTCAACGTATCCGCATGATTTTCCAGGACCCGTCGACCTCGCTAAACCCGCGTCAGCGCATCTCGCAGATCCTCGATTTCCCGCTACGTCTGAACACAGACCTGGAGCCGGAGGCGCGGCAAAAACGCATCTATGAAACGTTGCGCATGGTTGGCCTGCTGCCCGATCACGCCAGTTACTATCCTTACATGTTCGCGCCGGGGCAAAAACAGCGTCTGGGGCTGGCTCGCGCCTTAATATTGCGCCCGAAGGTGATTATTGCCGACGAAGCGCTGGCGTCGCTGGATATGTCAATGCGCTCGCAACTGATTAACCTGATGCTGGAATTACAGGAAAAACAGGGTATTTCGTATATTTATGTGACCCAGCATATCGGTATGATGAAACATATCAGCGATCAGGTTCTGGTGATGCATCAGGGTGAAGTTGTTGAACGCGGAAGTACCGCGAGCGTGCTGGCTTCGCCGCTTCACGATCTGACTAAGCGCTTGATTGCCGGACATTTTGGCGAGGCGCTGACCGCCGATGCCTGGCGGCAGGATCGCTGATAATGCGTAGGGCGCTCTTCGCGCCCGGCAAATAGTTCCATGATGATTTTCATTTGAGGCTATTGGTTATTTGCCCGGATTTTATCAGGTAAATATGTCTGACCATCTTTATTATTCTGAAAGGGGTTGTGCAGCGTTATCGGCCCGTTCCGGCGGACCGATTTTTCTTCTGCCATACATCATTGATAATTGGCCAGGATTTCTACCAGGCCATTCGCCGGTCCTGGTTGTACTGTACCCGTTGTGCGAATATACCGGGCGGCCATTTTTATCGTACCGTCCCCCGACACGGCATTACTGCCTTTGGCGTAAGGTCCGGCGGCAAAATTACTGCTTATGCCGCTCGCATTAGTCGGCGTATTGAGCTGTACCGGTTTCGCTGGTGTCTGACCCTGGCTGCCGTAATCTCCCCAGGCAAGCTGAATACCTACCCCCTGCGCCCCGGAGCCGTCGAGTTTGAAAATGCCTTTGGAAGCATTAACCACACCATCACGCGGCTTAACGGTGACCATCACGGCACTGTTTCTTGTTATAGTCGTAGGGCTGGAAGGGTTTGAATAATAGCCCCAGGCATCCGGGCAACGTAACTGAAAACTGGCATCCACCCATGCGGTGCCATATCCCTCGGCAGAATTCGCCGGGATATTACGCTTGCCCATTTGTACGGTTTTTGACGTATTGACAAATTCACAGGTACCGGAATAGACGGATGTTGTAATTTGCGGATATTTAATGATGTCCGTTAGACATAACCTGGGGTTGGTTCCTGTTGAAAGAGAACTACAACGATCTATCACATCGCCAGCCGAGCTAGCTCCAACCCCCTGTGCGATAGCTGGCCCCTGAATATTTAATAAACCGAATGGTAGTGAATCTGCTGCCGCCGAATAACGCCACAGACGTACGTCGACCCATACATGGACGTTAGTTGTGTTTACATTTGCTATATATTTAGTCAGCGCGGTTGGTGTTATTGGACTTCCTTTGGATTCTGAACTGGGGTCTGCATCATTATAGGAGATACCAATACCGTCAACCGACGTTTTGTAAATTCGATAATTCGCATATTGTCCCGAACAAACTTCGACTGCTGAACTCGATGACCTTTCTATAAGTGTATAATAGGCTACCTTTCCGCTTCCATCATTTTTCGTTGCAACGGTTCCGCCCATGTCGATTGAATTAACACTGCCTATCATTGCGCAATTCGACAGACCACTTCCCAGCGTAACTTTGTTTGTGAGATTGACACTGTAAGATCTTGTGACTGTCCCTGTTACAACGATATCAATATCTTCCGCATAAACTGTCTTCCCAGTTAACATCAGCATCACATTTATTACTGTTATAAATTTTCTCATAGTGAACTCCTTGCTTTTCAGGTACCATCCATTGAGGTGAATATACAATAGTTCATCATGGATAGATATTAGATCCATCCAGAATGAGGACACCCAAACAAAAAAAATAGATCTTTTTAATTAGTTTTTTACATAGAACAAGATCATGTAATTCACATAAAGAATGCATTAAGCGAAAATTATCAAACATATTAATCTTTGAATATGATAAGCATTAAAATCCGGTTTATGTAAAGAGTGTATTTTTCCATTGGTGCTGAAAGTTAAACGTCGTCAGAAAAACTGAGCAAAATCAATTTTGCCTTTCTTCACAGCCAATTCAGTGTCACAAACCTACAAATTAGAGGTGAATGAGAAGAAACTAGTAACATAACGACATATTCTTCACAAAAGCGTCTCGTGAAAAAGTATACTTGATAAATTAAAACGTTTTCTATCCCAATAAAATATCATTGCCCTTTAAAAGAACATGGACAGATATCACCCAGATGTCTCATTCATATGGCTCCACTTATATTTCCATTTTTCCCGCTGGTTGGATGACCCGAAATGACAGAGTGATGATATACTTTTGCGGTATCGAACTGTTAATGAGTCAGTCTTATACATATCCTTGGGCGTGTCCTGCCATCACGGAAAAAACGTGACACCGACGGCGGCTGCTGGGATAATTCGGTTTCGTTTTGATTTATGTTGAAATGGCAATCATAAGCTGTTGATTGTTAAAGTAAATAAAAGCAATGACTATAAGGATTAAAGCTATGGGTTTTCTTACCGGTAAGCGCATTCTGGTAACGGGTGTTGCCAGCAAACTTTCCATCGCCTACGGTATCGCGCAAGCTATGCACCGCGAAGGCGCTGAACTGGCGTTCACTTATCAGAACGACAAACTGAAAGGCCGTGTGGAAGAGTTTGCCGCTCAACTGGGTTCCAGCATCGTACTGCCATGTGACGTTGCGGAAGATGCCAGCATCGAAGCCCTGTTCAGTGAACTGGTTAAAGTATGGCCGAAATTTGACGGTTTCGTTCACTCCATCGGTTTTGCGCCGGGCGACCAGTTGGACGGTGACTACGTAAATGCCGTAACCCGCGATGGCTTCAAAATCGCACATGACATCAGCTCCTACAGCTTTGTGGCACTGGCTAAGTCCTGCCGCGAAATGCTGAACCCAGGCTCCGCACTGCTGACTCTGTCCTACCTGGGCGCAGAACGTGCTATTCCTAACTACAACGTTATGGGTCTGGCAAAAGCCTCTCTGGAAGCGAACGTTCGTTACATGGCGAACGCGATGGGCCCGGAAGGTGTTCGTGTTAACGGTATCTCTGCTGGCCCGATCCGCACCCTCGCGGCATCTGGTATCAAAGATTTCCGTAAAATGCTCTCCCACTGCGAAGCAGTTACCCCGATTCGCCGCACCGTTACCATTGAAGATGTCGGTAACACCGCTGCGTTCCTGTGTTCTGACCTGTCCGCAGGTATTTCCGGTGAAGTTGTTCACGTTGATGGCGGTTTCAACATCGCTGCAATGAATGAGCTGGAACTGAAATAATCGCCCTCGCCCCCTGCCACAGGGGGCGCATTTCATTACCCCTTTTCCCCTTTGCATTCCCGCTTGTCCCCCACATCCTGCACTCTGTGTGTTTTAACGTTATATATATCTTTCTGATATTTATTATCACGTAACATTCTTTCATCCCTTCCACCGCTTACGCCAGGATAAAACAGCGAAAAAGATCCGCGTACCAGCATAACGACGAGTCCGGATCGCCACTTTTAGACCAAGGAACGACCATGGAACAACGCCGTGTTTCCGGCAAAAGCCACTGGTATCATGAAACCCAGTCGAGCGCCCGTCAGGCTCAGGCGCTACCCTTAGTTCCCGAAGCAGCCACTGTTGACGACCCGTTTCTGTTAAACCTCACCCTGCCCGATGCATTAATTCAGGCGTGCAACAGTTGGCTGATGCCAGCACGAACACTGTACAAATTCCTGTTTCCCCAGCGCGTAACGGTCAATCGCCTGCACACATTCAGCGCCTACGACCGCCTGAGTACTGCACTGACTGTCGCTCAGGTATATGGCGTGCAGCGCCTGTGTAATCACTATGCCGCACGTCTGGCCCCCCTTCCCGGCCCGGACTCTTCGCGGGAGAGCAATCGACGTCTGGCGCAAATTACGCAATATGCCCGCCAGCTCGCGCTGTCACCTGGCGTTATTGACGCCCGTGCCCGCCAGCAGCTTGATGACGTGGGATTAACAGAATACGACATTATTTTGATGGGCCAGGTTATCGGTTTTATTGGTTTTCAGGCGCGCGCCATCGCCACTTTTCAGGCGCTACAGGGACAGCCTGTGCGCTGGATCCCCGGCATGGAAATGCAGCAAGAGGCCGAACATGCCTTGTTTGACGCAACGCAAGCACAGTGGACGCCAGGCATTGCGCCGGTGGATTTACGCACCGCCAGCGCACGTCAGATGGAATCACTTGCCAACTGGCAACCGTTGCCTGCTTTTCAGCTTCTCGCGCCCGTACTGGCCCATGAGTACCCCTCACTGGATGCGCTGGGTGAAATTTATAGCGGCGCGCTCCCGGCGCTGGTGGACGACAACATTACACAACTGGTCACTCTCTACACTGCACGTATAAATGGTAGCGTAAATTGCTTTAGCGAAGCCTGGCAACGCTGGCACGGTGATGATGACCTTGCCGAAGCGGTGCGGAATGGTGATCGGGTACTGAAATGCCTCGGACAAACTCGCGAGAAAGAAGGTGCCATTGTGCAAGCTGTTCAGATGTTGACCTGCGCGCCCGACCGTTTTAGCCCGGCGCATTTTGCTCAGTTGAAAGAGAATGGCATTAACGAAGCATCAGCCATTGGATTGCTTATCTGGTGCGCGTTATGCGGCTGGTTAAACCGTCTGAAAATTGCCCTCGGTGACATCGCCTGATTCTGCTACAAGCGCCCTTACCCGGCATGTGGCTTTCTGCTAAGTCAGGGACGGGCATTTTGCTGAAACAGCGCTTGCTGCAACAGGCAGATTCGCGTAAAACTGTCAGCCGCTCTTTCAGCCACGAAAATACAAAATTATGTTTCAGGACAACCCGCTGCTCGCGCAGCTAAAACAGCAACTTCATTCCCAAACACCCCGTGCGGAAGGTGTCGTTAAAGCCACGGAAAAAGGCTTTGGTTTCCTCGAAGTCGATGCGCAAAAAAGCTACTTTATTCCGCCGCCGCAGATGAAAAAAGTGATGCACGGCGATCGAATTATCGCTGTGATCCACACAGAAAAGGAACGCGAATCCGCTGAACCTGAAGAGCTGGTTGAGCCGTTCCTGAGCCGTTTTGTTGGCCGGGTGCAGAAGAAAGATGACCGTCTTTCTATCGTTCCTGACCATCCGTTAATTAAAGATGTTATCCCCTGCCGCGCTGAACGTGGCGTGACGCACGATTTCAAAGATGGTGACTGGGCGGTTGCTGAAATGCGCCGTCATCCGCTCAAAGGCGATCGCAGCTTTTATGCTGAGCTGACGCAATTCATCACCTTCGGTGACGACCATTTTGTGCCATGGTGGGTCACCCTGGCACGTCATAATCTTGAAAAAGAAGCACCAAATGGTGTTGCGACCGCCATGTTGGATGAAGGCCTTGAGCGTATCGATCTGACCTCGCTGGATTTTGTTACCATCGACAGCGCCAGCACCGAAGATATGGATGATGCGCTGTATGTTGAAGAGACCGCCGAAGGCAAACTGCAACTGACCGTTGCGATTGCCGACCCAACCGCGTGGATCGCAGAAGGTAGCAAGCTGGACAACATCGCCAAAGTGCGTGCCTTTACCAACTACCTGCCAGGCTTCAACATTCCGATGCTGCCGCGTGAACTGTCTGATGACTTGTGTTCACTGCGCGCTAATGAAGTTCGCCCGGTACTGGCCTGCCGCATGACGCTGGATGCGCAAGGCGCTATCGAAGACAATATCGAATTCTTCGCCGCGACGATTACGTCAAAAGCCAAACTGGTTTATGACGAGGTCTCTGACTGGCTGGAAAACAGCGGTAGCTGGCAGCCACAAAACGAGGCTATCGCTACTCAAATTCGTCTGCTGCAGCGCGTATGTCAGGCTCGTTCTCAGTGGCGCCAGACCCATGCGCTGGTGTTTAAAGACCGCCCAGACTATCGCTTTATTCTTGGCGAAAAAGGCGAAGTGCTGGATATCGTTGCCGAGCCGCGTCGAATCGCAAACCGTATTGTGGAAGAGTCAATGATTGCCGCCAATATCTGCGCGGCTCGCGTACTGCGAGACAAGCTCGGCTTTGGCATTTATAACGTGCATTTGGGCTTTGACCCGGCGAACAGTGAACAGCTTGCCACGCTACTGAAAGGCCACGGAATGCACGTGGATGCGGAAGAAGTGCTGACGCTGGATGGCTTCTGTAAGCTGCGTCGCGAGCTGGACGCACAGCCGTCCGGTTTCCTCGACAGTCGCATTCGCCGCTTCCAGTCCTTTGCGGAAATCAGCATCGATCCAGGTCCACATTTTGGTCTGGGTCTCGAAGCTTACGCCACCTGGACATCCCCTATTCGTAAGTATGGCGATATGATCAACCATCGCCTGTTGAAAGCGGTAATCAAAGGTGAAACCGCAGAACGCCCACAGGCCGAAGCTACCGTGCAGATGGCTGAACGTCGTCGTCTTAATCGCATGGCGGAACGCGATGTTGGTGACTGGCTGTATGCCCGTTTCTTGCAGAATAAAGCCGGTACCGAAACCCGATTTAGTGCCGAGATTATCGATATCAGCCGTGGCGGCATGCGTGTTCGTCTGGTGGATAACGGCGCCATTGCGTTTATCCCGGCACCGTTCCTGCATGCAGTACGCGATGAATTAGTATGCAGCCAGGAAACCGGGACCGTGCAAATTAAGGGCGAAACCGTTTATAAAGTGACTGACGTTATTGATGTCACCATTGCGGAAGTTCGTATGGAAACCCGTAGTATTATCGCGCGCCCAGCCGCCTGATAAACCACGTTGTTTTGCTCCCTCTTTCATTCAGAGGGAGCAAAAATTTCTTTGTGAAAGCGATACCACCCTCATTTTTTTTCAAATCCTCACAAAAAGCATTAAAAGCGACCACAATAAAATAACTTTGCACATTTTTGCGGCGTTTTATCCATTTTTTCGCATCTGATGTTCTTTTGTACGGAACTCGTTTTATTATAAGATTGTAAATAAAAACAATACCTTCATCCCTGATTACCCCTTAATAAAAGGGGGTTAATCCGTCATTAGATGAGTAACCGTTGCGCTTTTTGGTGGGTTGGGAGACAGCATGAGAGACGATCAGGAACAGAATCTACTGTTTCGTTACCTGGGTTCCAGCAGCCCATTCTGGCGATTGACCGCTGACAGCAACGCATTACATTTCGCTCCTGATGAAGACTCTGAGTCAAGTCAGGTGGTGACACTTAATGATGAGCAGGCAACACAGCTACGACAAATGACCGTTATTACTTCCAGCCTGACTATGCATATATCTTTATTTGGCGATAATGTTCCCGTTCATTTAGTTGGCCGCAAAATCAATAAAACCGAGTGGGCCGGAACCGCGTCAGCGTGGAATGACACGTCATCCGTGGCACGGGATCTGGTTCAAGGGCTCTCCTTTGCCGAACAGGTTGTTTCCGAAGCCAATTCCGTAATCGTCATCCTCGATCGCCATGGCAATATCCAGCGCTTTAATCGACTTTGTGAAGAATATACGGGTTTAAAAGAGCAAGAGGTTATAGGGCAAAACGTTTTTAAACTCTTTATGAGCCATAACGAAGCCGAAGCCTCTAAACGCAATATCTCTGAATTTTTCCGTAACGGCGCTTCTTACGAAGTCGAACGCTGGATTAAAACGCGAAAGGGGCAACGTCTGTTCTTATTTCGCAATAAATTCGTACACAGCGGCAGCGGAAAAAACGAAATCTTCCTTATTTGTTCTGGCACCGATATTACCGAAGAACGTCGGGCACAAGAGCGTTTACGGGTTTTAGCGAATACCGACACCATTACCGGGTTGCCCAATCGTAATGCTATTCATGAGTTAATCAGCAACGCGATTGATAATCGTGGCGACACGCAAATTGGTATCGTTTACCTGGACCTGGATAATTTCAAAAAAGTAAACGATGCCTATGGCCATATGTTCGGCGACCAACTTTTACAGGCCGTGGCCCTGGCGATTTTAAGCTGTCTGGACGAAGGCCAGACTCTGGCGCGCCTGGGAGGTGATGAGTTTATTGTCCTGGCGACAGATTCGTCGCAAAGCGCGCTGGAGGCGATGGCTTCGCGTATTATCACCCGTCTGCGCCAGCCATTCCGGATTGGCCTAATCGAGATTTACACCGGTTGTTCGTTGGGGATTTCCCTTGCCCCACAGCATGGTAACGATCGCGAAAGCATTATTCGTAACGCCGATACCGCGATGTATATCGCAAAAGAAAACGGACGTGGGAAATTCTGTGTTTTCACTCCCGAGATGAATCAGCGGGTTTTCGAGTATTTATGGCTTGATACTAACCTGCGTAAAGCACTCGATAATGACCAACTGGTGATTCACTATCAGCCCAAAGTCACCTGGCGTGGTGAAGTGCGCAGCCTGGAAGCCCTGGTGCGCTGGCAGTCGCCGGAACGTGGGTTAATTCCGCCGCAGGATTTTATTGCCTATGCAGAAGAATCAGGGCTGATTGTGCCCCTGGGGCGCTGGGTTATGCTCGATGTCGTGCGTCAGGTTGCGAAGTGGCGCGATAAGGGCATCAATTTGCGTGTGGCGGTAAACGTCTCAGCACGGCAGTTAGCAGACCAGTCGATATTCAGCGATTTAAAACAGGCTTTGCATGATCTGAATTTTGAATATTGCCCGATAGACGTTGAACTGACAGAAAGTTGTCTGATTGAAAATGCGGATCTTGCGCTGTCGGTGATTCAGCAGTTCAGCGATTTGGGCTCTCAGGTACATCTCGACGACTTTGGTACCGGTTACTCTTCCCTTTCACAACTGGCGCGTTTTCCTATAGATGCGATAAAACTCGATCAATCCTTCGTTAAGGATATCCATAAGCAGTCTGTTTCGCAGTCACTGGTGCGGGCGATTGTTGCGGTCGCACAGGCGCTGAATTTACAGGTGATTGCCGAAGGGGTTGAAAATGCGAAAGAAGACGCCTTCCTTACCAAGAACGGCGTCAACGAACGGCAGGGATTTTTATTTGCTAAACCCATGCCCGCTGCCGTATTCGAGCGATGGTATAAGCGCTATCAGGCGCGGAAAAAGGGCTAGCTTGCTTTACTTAAACTGGTGGATGAATGCCGGTTCTGCAACTGCACCAGACGTTCCATATAAGCCACGTCTTTCGGTTGCAGGCAGAAGGCGGCATCAACCCAGTCTTCGGTAATGTCCATGAGCTCACTGCGAGGAAGCTGCATTACGCGCTGACGCGCGCGCAACATCGCGCGGACACCATTGAGCCGGGGTTGCAGCGTATCAATAAACGTACGTACAGCCAGATAGCTTTGTCCGGGCTCAAAAAGCTCATCCACCAGACCCTGGTGCGCATACCACTCCGCAGTATGAGACTCGCCTTTGTAGATCAATTCCTCCGCCAGTTTCATCCCTGAGCGACGGGCCACCAGCGAATAACCTCCCATGCCCGGGAACAAGTTAAAGGCAATTTCCGGAAATCCGAGGCGAGCATCGCGTTGCGCCAGGACAAAATGGTGCGCCAGCGCCGCTTCAAAGCCGCCGCCTAATGCACTGCCTTCGACCATGGCCAGCGAAATCGCGCCAGTATCGAACCCGCGAGACGCCGCATGTACGCAATCGACGCAAGCACGGGCATAGGCACGCAGTGCTTCCCGGCGGCCATTTTGAATGCACTCAACAAAGAAGTTCAGATCGCCCCCCACGTTGTACATGCCGGGTACCAGCGAGCCCGTTACCCAAAAATCGACGGCAAATCCCGCTTGCCGGACAAGCCAGGAGATGTTCATGATCTCTTCGATTAATACATGGTTAAAACAGGGCCGAGGCTGAGCGCGCAACATCATCCATACAGTGCGGCGTTCTTCTTCGTAGTAGCCCGAAAGTTGCGTAAAACGTTCATTATCCGTAAAAAGTTTACACGTAGCCTGGTTGATAACTGTCATAGACTTACTCCTCCGGAAATAAAAGCGCAGTGTGCGCAGAGCAAGACTAATCCAGCAGCAACCTTAGCTGTATGTAACTTAATGAATATATAATTGGTACTTATAATATTTTGAGATTTCGCTTTTCCCCTTCTCTTTTTACACTGTTTTCTGCATCATTCATTTTGTTAATTTTCAAACATAAAGGTGAAGACATGGCCGACATTGATGTAAAGCAACTGACCGGACGGCTCGATACCGTGCTGGACATTCTGGTTGCGGGCGATTACCAATCCGCCATTCGTAACCTGGAAATTCTGAAGGCTGAATTACAGCACCTTGATAACGCGGATAAATCCGCACCTGCAGGCACCCCTAAAACACCCTGGGAAGTCTGACTGATACCCTCTCGCGTTAGCGGACCACAGGAAGGTGGCGCCGTTATAGCTTTTTATTAATAGACGTAACGACTCTGAAAGTAGTGGACATGAATTCCCGACAACAATTAATACTGCAGACGGTAATCGATAAAGGGCGAATGAGCGTTTCGGATCTGTCAAAAATGACAGGGGTTTCCGAAGTGACCATCCGACAGGACCTCAATACCCTTGAAAAACAGAGTTACCTGCGTCGTACGCACGGTTTTGCCGTTCCGCTGGATAGCGACGACGTCGAAACGCGCATGATGAATAACTACACCGTAAAACGTGAGCTTGCTGACTACGCCGCATCGCTGGTAAGTGACGGCGAAACGGTATTTATCGAAAACGGTAGCTGCAACGCGCTGCTGGCCCGTCGTCTTGGTGAGCAACGTGGCATCACTATCATTACCGTTAGCAGCTATATCGCACATCTCCTTAAAGATGCCCTGTGTGACGTTATTCTGCTGGGCGGTATCTATCAGAAGAAGAGTGAAAGCGTCGTCGGCCCCCTTACCCGGCAATACGTTCAGCAAGTGCATTTCAGCAAGGCATTTATTGGTATTGATGGCTGGTTGCCTGATACCGGTTTTACCGGCAGAGATATGATGCGCTCTGACGTGGTTAACGCGGTGCTGGAAAAAGGCAACGAAGCCATTGTCCTGACCGACAGCTCAAAATTTGGCGCGGTGCATCCATACACGTTGGGCGTGGGCAACTGCTTTAATCGTGTAATCACCGATGCGGGTATCCCCGCAGATGCTCAGCGCCAGTTGCAGGAATCTGGTCTTCTGGTCGATATCGTCAACACAGCCGCTTCGCTTTAATAGAAACAGCCCGCTCAGTCGGGCTATCTCCTTCATATCTGAGACTATTCTGACCCGCCAATTAAGACTATTTACCCTGCCGGTAAAAATGTTCGGACGTAAAATTATATTCAGCGATATAACAGGACGTAACTATCACACGCGTGAATTTAGTAACACCTGCGCCATAAGGTTTTACGGAAAGTCTTTAGTACAGGCTAAAGGCACTATACTTAAAGAGAACACTTTCCGTGAATCAACTATTCAGGAGAAAGTATGATGATGTTAACAAGCAAAAAAATGGCAGCCGCTCTGCTGGCTGTAACCCTGGCAATGTCTCTGAGTGCTTGCGGTCACTGGTCTAAACGCGATCGTAATACCGCAATCGGTGCCGGCGCGGGTGCTTTAGGTGGTGCTGTCTTAACCGATGGTAGCACGCTGGGTACACTGGGTGGCGCGGCGGTTGGTGGTATTATCGGTCACCAGGTTGGTAAATAATTCGCTTCATCACGGCATTTAAAACAGAATAAAGATACTTTCTTTCAGGTCTGAATAAGCAGTATTAAAAAGGCCGCGATGAAAATCGCGGCCTTTCTCTTAGGCAGAAATCTTACCCGCCTGCCAGTTTAACTTTCATCCCTTTCGCTTCCAGTAACGATTTAAGCAAATCACGTTTATCGCCCTGAATTTCAATAACGCCATCTTTTACTGAGCCGCCGCAGCCACATTTCTTTTTGAGCTCAGCGGCTAAGGTTGCAAGCGCGGCGTCATCACCTTCAACACCGGTGATCAGGCATACCCCCTTCCCTTTACGGCCACTGGTCTGACGCTGTATACGCACAACGCCATCGCCTTTCGGGCGCTCAAAGGGCGCTTTTTCTTCATTAATTCGCCCGGTTTCGGTGGAATAGACCAGACGACTATTGTTATCGCTCATTACGCCTCCAGGCCAAGAGATGCGTTAATATCGCGCAGGGTCTGAGCAGGATCAGCAGACTGCGTGACCGGGCGACCAATCACCATATAATCTACACCGGCTGCCAGCGCCTGCTCCGGGGTCATAATGCGACGCTGATCGCCCACCTCACTGCCCTGCGGACGAATACCCGGCGTCACCAGTTTGAATTGTTGACCAAAAGCCGCTTTAAAGCGCACCGCTTCTTGCGCTGAGCAGACGACACCGTCCAGACCGCATTGCTGCGTCAGGCCCGCCAGACGTTCTGCGTATTCAGCAGGGGTAGCGGTAATACCTAATCCTTGCAGATCGCTGGCTTCCATACTGGTGAGTACCGTTACTGCAATAAGAAGTGGCGCATCGTTACCGAAAGGGAGAAGCGCCTCTTTGGCGGCGGTCATCATTCGTGCACCGCCAGAAGCATGTACGTTCACCATCCACACACCTAAATCTGCCGCTGCTTTTACCGCGTGCGCTGCCGTGTTTGGAATGTCATGAAATTTTAAGTCCAGAAACACGTCAAAACCGCGTTGTTGCAGGTCGCGAACCAGTTGCGGGCCAAACAGCGTGAACATCTCTTTGCCGACTTTCAGCCTGCAGTCACGGGGATCGATGCGGTCAACAAAGGCCAGAGCCTTATCACGGTTATCGTAGTCAAGCGCGACCACGACCGGAGAAGACGTTAACGCGCGGGAAATAGATGAAGCAGTGGACGTCATGATGAGACCTTCTTTGATGAGGGCACCCGCTCAGGCGCGAATAATAAACGGCGAGCATTCTACCTGTGCTAAAGCGGAATTGACAGGCTCCATTCACCCACTGCCAGGCGATGAGACTGCGGTGCTAAATCTGACGGGTGAAAAAAACCATTAGTATGTTGTAACTAAAGCGCGCTTTTTTTTAATACTACTGCCCGTCGAGACCGCGAATAGGCTTAACGGTCGACCAGGCACGGCAGGACGGGCAATGCCAGTACATCGTAAAGGCGGTAAAACCACATTTATGGCAGCGATAGCGCGGTTTGCTGCGAATTTGTTCGCCTACCATGTCGCGCAGTACCATCAGACTCTCTTTTGCGCGCCCTTCTTCCGCTTCGTTCAGATGGTAATCCATCAATTTATGGAAAACACGCATCGTTGGGTGGCGCTGCAATTGACGCGTGACGTACATCTGCGCAGGATCCTGCCCTTCGCGGTTTTCCATAATTTCCGCCAGCATCAATTCCGCTGTTGCGCCGGTGTTCTCTTCGACACAGCGCTGGAGGAACGCGGCCCACTCGTCCTGTTTGCCCAGATGCTGATAACACACCTGCAGCATTTCCAGCGTTTCGCTGACCAGTTCTTTATCCTGGTCGATGACACGCAGAAGGCTCTCTACCGCTTTGGCGTATTCCCCTTTTGCCATAAACACGCGTCCCATCATGATCGACACGCGCGGGCTATCGCGGTCGGCGGCCGCTCCTTTTTTCAGCAAGGCCATCGCCTTGTCCATATCGTCATTCCCCATTTGCTGTAACGCCAGTTCACAGTAAAAATGGGCAATTTCGCCTCGCTGCTTATCTTTACCAAGCTTAACCAGCCGCTCCGCAACATCAATGGCTTTCTGCCAGTCGCTGGTCGCCTGATAAATTTGCAAGAGCTGCTGGAGCGCGCTGATACGAAAATCTGTCTCATCAACAAGTTGATTGAACATATCTTCCGCACGGTCATACATCCCTGCGGCCATGTAGTCACGGCCCAGTTGCTGAACGGCAAGCAATCGCTGGTCATAAGAGAGCGACGCGCTTTCCATCAGGGTCTGGTGAATGCGGATAGCGCGA
Organism: Phytobacter sp. SCO41; assembly: GCF_003073275.1. NCBI lineage: Bacteria > Pseudomonadati > Pseudomonadota > Gammaproteobacteria > Enterobacterales > Enterobacteriaceae > Phytobacter > Phytobacter sp. SCO41. The sequence continues at coordinate 2,957,267 of NZ_CP027225.1, forward strand.
TCGACTTCGCCGCGCGAGCGGAACAGGTTTCCGAGGGTAAGATGGGCTTCGACAGTGCCGGTATCCTCTTTGAGCATGTCGAGGAACAGGTCCACCGCCTTATCTTGTTGGTTGCTCAGAAGCAGGTTCATACCGGCTACGTAATCACGCGATAGCCGGTTTGCTTCGTCCTGCTTAGTTTGTTGAGCATTTCTGCGCCCCATGTACCAGCCGTATGCAGCCGCAACAGGTAACAGCAGAAACAACAACTCCAACATATACGATTATTCCTTTACTACCGGCGTACCGGGATTCACAGCAGCCGTGGTAGCAGGCGCGAGTTGATGCTCAAGTCGTTTAATTTTCCGCTCCGCACGCGCCAGAGAAACACGTACGCGCAGCCAGAACAGACCACAAATCAGCCAACCAATGACAAAACCAGCAGCAAAAAGAACGGCCAGTAATGTCGAGATGCGATATTCGCCCTGGGCGAGCAGATAATTGAAGGTCACCTGCTGATCGTTTTGTGCACCAAGCGTGACCGAAACGACAAAAATCGCCAGCACCAATAAGAAAATGAGTAAATATTTCACATTACTTCCCGTTATGTGGTTATGAGCGAATAAGTTATGTTCAACTGATTGCATCCAGCCTTATAAACTACCATTTTAGCGTCTGGCGGGAAACGGAAATGCGTGACACCTCATACTGATTTAGGGTCTAAATGCAGAATTTCAACTTTCCTGCTCCCTTTCGGCGATTTCCTGCTTCTCTTCGACGGGTGGCGTCAACGGTCCACACAGGCGTTGCGCAAGCCAGGTGGCGATTGTCACCAGCATCCAAGAGATGAGTGTCGCGACAACCAGATCGCGAGGCCAGTGCATGCCCAGCAGTAATCGGCTTCCCATGACACTTGTAGCCCACAGCAGTAACACGACAAGGGTCCAGGTACGACGACGAGGCCAAAGCAAACCGACACCAAGGAGCGCCCAACTTGCAGCAAACATGGTATGGCCTGAGGGGAAGGCAAACCCCGTTTCGTTTTGCCAGTGTTTGCGTAAAAACTCAGGAATAGCCGCCTGGTTGATCAACTGTGTTTCCACGAGTTGGCTTCGCGCTTTACGTTTCAGGCTGTAAAACTCATCGGATTGAATATTATGTGTTTTTTCAAGCCAGACCACAAATGGCCTGGGTTCCTGTACCCGTTCTTTCACCCAGGATTTCACCCCCTGGCCCGCAAGGATCGCACAGCCCAGGATAGCAAACAGCATGAGTGCCGCTTTTAATCGAAAACGCAGGCACCACAAAAACCAGCCGCAGAGAATCACATGGGTGATAATGCCCCAGGGTTGGGTCACGGTCTCCGTCATCCAGTACATTGCGCGCAGCCATCCACTGCTTTCCCCAGGCTGCCAGCGCCAGCCTGATATCCATACAACAACCGGCATAATTAACAGTATTCCCGCACCGACTGTCGTGCGCTTTGCAATAGAAAACATCTCTTCTCCTTTGATCTGTAACTTCACAATCATAACTGATAAATAACATTTTCGGGAAAAGTGCCAGATTTGTGCGTTTTAACAGCAATGCGTCAGGAGGTGGTTAGTGATGTAAAGCGCATTGTGGCAAAATGACGTTATACAAAAGGCCAATCGTCTGACGGCCAGCATAAATCTGGAGAATCACATGCAGCTTAAACGCGTGGCAGAAGCCAAACTGCCAACCCCATGGGGCGATTTCCTGATGGTGGGTTTTGAAGAACTGGCAACCGGGCAGGATCATGTTGCACTTGTCTTTGGGGATATTTCCGGGCAGTTACCGGTTCTGGCACGAGTCCATTCGGAATGCCTGACGGGCGACGCGCTGTTCAGCTTGCGCTGCGATTGCGGTTTTCAGCTCGAAGCGGCATTAACGCACATTGCCGAGGAAGGCCGGGGCGTATTGCTGTACCACCGCCAGGAAGGTCGTAATATTGGCCTGCTCAACAAGATTCGCGCCTATGCGCTGCAGGATCAGGGTTACGACACCGTGGAAGCAAACCATCAGTTAGGATTTGCCGCCGACGAACGCGACTTCACCCTGTGCGCCGATATGTTCAAACTGCTGGGTGTGGATGAAGTACGTCTGTTGACCAATAACCCACTCAAAGTCGAGATCCTCACCGAGGCCGGAATCAATATCGTTGAACGCGTGCCGCTGATTGTCGGGCGCAACCCGAAAAATGCGCACTATCTCGATACCAAAGCCGCGAAGATGGGTCATCTGCTGAGCGAATAACACTGAATATGCCGGGTAACTGTCACGCAGCCACCCGGCATAGCGGACGTTTAATGCAGCATATTGCGGATCACATAATGCAGAATGCCGTCGTTCTGGTAGTAGGTCAGCTCTGTGGACGTATCGATACGGCAGCGACAATTCACCACCTCTTGCGTACCGTCAGGGCGGGTTAACGTCACCGGAATGGTCGCACCGGGTGTAAGCTGATTCAGCCCGGCGATATCCAGTTTCTCTTCCCCGGTCAGCCCCAGCGTTTTACGCGTTGCGCCCTGCGGGAACTCCAGCGGTAAGATGCCCATCCCAATCAGGTTTGAGCGGTGGATACGTTCGAAAGACTCCGCAATCACCACCCGCACGCCCAACAGGCGCGGCCCTTTCGCCGCCCAGTCACGGCTGGAGCCGGAACCGTACTCTTTACCGGCAATGACCGCAAGCGGCGTACCCTGCTGCTGGTAGCGCATCGCGGCATCATAGATAGCAACCACTTCTTCACCCGGCAAATAACGGGTCATTCCCCCTTCCACACCGGGAACCATTTCGTTACGAATGCGAATATTAGCAAATGTGCCGCGCATCATGACTTCATGGTTACCGCGACGCGAGCCATACGAGTTGAAATCCCGCCGCTCGACGCCGTGGCTTTGTAGATAACGACCTGCGGGGCTATCGGCTTTGATGCTACCCGCCGGTGAGATATGGTCGGTGGTGACGGAGTCGCCGAGCATCGCCAGGATGCGCGCACCGTGAATATCCTCAACCGGTTTCGGACTCGCTTCCATATCCTCAAAGAACGGAGACAGCCGAATATAAGTTGAATCACCCTGCCAGTCGTAGGTGTCCGAGCTTTCCACCTGAATCGCCTTCCATTCCGCTGTCCCTTCGAAAACTTCTGCGTATTCTTTACGGAACATATCGGTGGAGACTTGCTCGACAGCGCGGGCGATATCCTGGCTGGATGGCCAGATATCTTTCAGATAGACCGGATCGCCTTTACGATCGTGACCCAGCGGATCCGTGGTCAGATTGATGTTCATATTACCCGCCAGCGCATAAGCGACCACCAGCGGCGGTGATGCCAGCCAGTTGGTTTTCACCAGAGGATGGATGCGCCCTTCGAAGTTGCGGTTGCCCGAGAGCACCGCGCCAACCGTGAGATCCCCCTGCTTGATGGCCTGCTCGATAGGTTCTGGCAGCGGCCCCGAGTTACCGATACAGGTAGTACAACCGTACCCGACGAGGTTGAATCCCAACTCATCGAGATACGGCGTTAGTTTCGCCTGAGCGAGGTAATCAGAAACCACTTTCGAGCCCGGCGCCAGTGAGGCTTTCACCCATGGCTGACGTTTTAACCCGGCCTTGACCGCGTTTTTTGCCAGCAACCCCGCAGCCATCAGGACACTTGGATTCGACGTGTTAGTGCAAGAGGTAATCGCAGAGATCACTACCGCGCCGTCAGGAAGCTCATGTTTTTCACCTTTGAACACGTACTCTACTGGCTTACGATCCTTCTGGGCAGTATTGAGTTCCAGTTCAGTACTGGCAGCAAAAGCTTTAGGCACATCTCCCAGGGCCACACGGTCCTGGGGACGTTTCGGCCCGGCCAGGCTGGCTTCAACATCATTCATGTTCAGTTCAAGCGTGCTGGTAAAGATGGGCTCGTCGCCTGGGTTACGCCACATCCCCTGCGCTTTGGCATAAGCCTCAACGAGGCTAACCTGCTCTTCGCTACGCCCGCTAAGACGCATGTACTCAAGCGTTACGCCATCAATCGGGAAAAAGCCGCAGGTCGCGCCATACTCCGGCGCCATATTGGCAATAGTCGCCCGGTCAGCCAGAGGAAGCGAGTCCAGGCCATCACCGTAAAACTCAACGAATTTGCCCACTACGCCATGCTTGCGCAGCATCTGGGTTACGGTCAAAACGAGGTCTGTGGCGGTGATCCCTTCGCGTAATTTACCGCTCAGTTTGAATCCGACCACATCAGGAATCAGCATGGAGACGGGTTGGCCCAGCATAGCCGCTTCCGCTTCAATCCCCCCAACACCCCACCCCAGCACGCCGAGACCGTTGATCATCGTGGTATGCGAGTCGGTTCCCACCAGGGTGTCCGGATACGCCACCCACTCTTTGTCCTGTAATTCGCTCCATACCGCTTTGCCCAGATATTCCAGATTGACCTGGTGGCAAATTCCGGTTCCCGGCGGTACGACGCTAAAACGGCTGAACGCCTGCTGTCCCCAGCGCAGGAAAACATAGCGCTCGTGATTACGTTCCATTTCAAGGCGGACGTTCTCTTCGAAAGCGTCATCATCACCAAAATGATCGACAGTGACGGAGTGGTCGATAACGAGATCAACGGGGGAAAGCGGATTCACTTTAGCGGTATCGCCACCGAGACGTTTAACCGCCTCACGCATGGCGGCAAGGTCGACCACCGCCGGGACGCCGGTAAAGTCTTGCATCAAAACGCGGGCGGGACGGTAAGCAATTTCACGGTCGGCATGGGCTGTTTTCAGCCATCCCGCAAGGGCACGGATATCTTCTTCTGTGACAGAATCGTCATCCTGCCAGCGCAGGAGATTTTCGAGTAATACTTTTAGCGACTTGGGTAGACGCGCAATATCCCCAAGTTCCTTTGCGGCCAGCGGCAAGCTGTAGTAGTGATACGTTTTATTCTCTGCCTGCAACGTGTCCTTACTGGCTTCGCGTAGGGTAGACGACATAAGCTCCTCCTTAATAACAGGGATAGCGAAACCCTGATGCTTATCAGGGTCTGTATTAAAGATAACACAAACATGTCGTAACGTTTTTATAACAACTCAAAAGGCTAAATCTTGAGGTCAGGCGGGCAAGTGCTGGAGAGTAAAGCAAAAAACCTCGCCTGAGCGAGGTTTTTCAATTGATTAGGATAACCATATCCTGATGAGCTCTCCCCAAAACAACAGGGAAAAAGAAAACGCGCTCATCCATGACCAGTATTTTACAGAACGGCGATTATTCATCATATACACACCAAAGAATGTATTCATAGAAGCTGCGTTGAGACGCAATTTATTATTGCTGTGGTGTATTTATTTAACAGTACACAAGTACACATCAGAATCACGAGTTAATTACCTCGCTAATTCTAATGATAACAATTATTGTTTTGGCACTTCGTCTTCCGCGAAGATGTCAATAAACGCTTGCTGCTGAGGCGTCAATTTCCAGGACGCCGGAACAGTAGTTGAAGCTTGCGGTTTCGCTGCTTTCGGTTTGTCATGCGGATGACACACTTGCTTCACTGGCTCAGAGCGACCTGTCACAGCCATTTTAACCCCAGAATTTCCAGATAATTAACGCTACCACGACCCAAAAGACGGCAGAACCCAGAAATACCGCCAGCCACGCTTTACGCTTGAGCTGCGGGTCCCTTTGCGGTTCTTCGCTTCCTGATGGCATTGCTAACCTCGTACAATCGACATCACTTATCATTTTAGGCACCAACAATCGGTACAATTAATCATGGATGAGATAAATCCTAAAGAAACTTTAGTCGAAAAGCTAGTGAATTTACGCATCCTGTTCAAAGAATATTTAATCTTTTGACCGCAAATAAATTATTGAAGTGAAAAATTTGCGAAGGGGCAATTTAGTTTCTATGTTTGTCGCAAATTTATGACAGATTATGTAACAGGAGGGAAAATCAATCAGGCAAAAGTATCAGATGGAAATAAGAGGATGATAACAATAATTCGACTTAGGGAAGGTTAAGGGGTTCCTTTTGCTATAAAAGGCTACCCCGCTAACATTATTTTTCCGGAAGTTTAATGTCCTTAAACATCGCCTCAATATCTTCGTTCGAACGTAACGCCACGGCGGCGTCAACCACATCACGCGTCAGGTGTGGCGCAAAGCGCTGAATGAAATCATACATGTAGCTGCGCAAGAACGTGCTGCGACGAAAACCGATCTTGGTCGTACTGTGGCTGAAAATTTCCTGCGCATCCAGTTTTACCAGATCCGGGTCGGAAATCGGGTCGACGGCCATACTGGCAATCACCCCTACACCAAGCCCCAGACGCACATAGGTTTTGATAACGTCCGCATCGGTCGCCGTAAAGACAATACGCGGCGACAGCCCTGCCCGATTGAAGGCGGTATCCAGCTCAGAACGCCCGGTAAAACCAAAGGTGTATGTCACCAGCGGATATTGCGCCAGCTCCTCAATCGACACCGACGGCTTACCTGCCAGAGGATGATCCGGGGTCACCACAATCGAGCGATTCCAGTGGTAGCACGGAAGCATCACCAGGTCGTCATAGAGATGCAGTGCTTCGGTAGCGATAGCAAAATCCGCATTACCTTTGGAGACAGCTTCCGCAATTTGCGTTGGCGACCCCTGATGCATATGTAACGAGACCCGGGGATAACGTTCGATAAATCCCTTAATCACGTTGGGTAACGCATAACGCGCCTGCGTATGGGTGGTCGCAACATAGAGCGAGCCTTTATCCGGCCAGGTATGTTCCCCCGCCACCGATTTAATGGCGTCAACTTTAGAGAGAACTTCGCGGGCAATACGGATGATTTCCTGTCCGGCTGGCGTTACCTGCGTGAGGTGTTTACCGCTGCGGGCAAAGATCTGTATCCCCAGTTCATCTTCAAGCATGCGAACTTGCTTACTGATGCCTGGCTGAGAGGTATAAAGACCTTCTGCCGTTGAGGAGACGTTGAGATTATGGTTCACCACTTCAACGATATAGCGAAGCTGCTGTAATTTCATGAAAGACCATCCAAATTCGCGCAAACGGGCAATCGCTTAAGACGATTTCATAATAAAAAAGGATTTAACTATAACCACTATATCATTTATATCTTCTATGTATAGATTCGAACAAAAAATAATAACCATGTTATAAAAAAAGGGCCGGATAACCGGCCCTCAATTTAAGCTATTAATCTTACAGCGTTATTTTTTGGCTTCCGCCCATTTCCCATCAACGTAAAACGCCGACCAGTTTGTCGCTTTGCCGTCTTTTTCCGACGCAACATACTGCTGTTTCGTTTTACGACTAAAACGGACAATGGTCTTATTCCCTTCCGGATCCTGTTGCGGCGCATCCGCCAGATAACGCAGTTTTTCCGGCAAACGGTCGCGGAAGCGATATAACTCTTCCACTAACGGTGCACGCGTTTCGCGCGATTTCGGGAAGGTGTTAGCCGCAAGGAAAACCCCGGCTGCGCCGTCACGCAGAACGAAATACGCGTCCGATTTTTCGCACGGCAGTTCCGGCAACGGAACCGGATCTTCTTTCGGTGGCGCGACTTCGCCATTACGCAGGATCTTACGCGTGTTTTTGCAGTCGTCGTTGGTACAGGCCATGTACTTACCGAAACGTCCCATTTTCAGGTGCATTTCAGAGCCACATTTTTCACACTCAACCACCGGACCGTCATAACCTTTGATGCGGAACTCGCCCTCTTCGATTTCATAACCGTCACAGGTCGGGTTATTACCGCAAACATGTAGTTTACGTTTCGGATCGATCAGGTAGCTGTCCATCGCCGTACCGCACTTAGTACAACGGCGTTTGGCGCGCAACGCATTGGTTTCCGCGTCGTCGCCTTCCAGCACGTTCAATACTTCATTTTCCGGCACCAGGTTAATGGTGGTTTTGCAGCGCTCTTTTGGTGAAAGTGCATAACCGGAGCAACCGAGGAACACCCCGGTACTGGCGGTACGGATCCCCATCTTACGACCGCAAGTCGGGCAATCAATGCTGGTAAGCACCATCTGATTCGGGCGCATGCCGCCTTCATCCGGATCTCTTTCCGCCTGGTCAAGTTGACGGGAGAAATCGCCGAAGAAACTGTCCAGCACCTTCTTCCATTCCGCTTCGTGGTTTGCCACCTGGTCGAGACGGTCTTCCATCTGCGCGGTGAAATCGTAATTCATCAACTCACGGAAGTTCTCTTCCAGACGGTCGGTAACAATTTCACCCATTTTTTCCGCATAGAAGCGACGGTTTTCCACGCGCACATAGCCACGGTCCTGAATGGTCGAAATGATCGACGCATACGTTGACGGACGGCCAATGCCACGTTTTTCCAGCTCTTTAACCAGTGACGCTTCACTAAAGCGCGCAGGCGGTTTGGTGAAGTGCTGAGCAGGTGTCAGATCAATCAGCGACAGGACATCACCCGTGTTTACCGCTGGCAGCGTACGGTCTTCATCGCCTTTACGCAGCGCTGGCATCACCTTCGTCCAGCCATCGAAACGCAAAATGCGACCGCGTGCTTTCAGGCGATAATCACCCGCGCCCACGGTAATAGTGGTGGAGTCGTATTGCGCCGGCGTCATCTGACAGGCGACAAACTGGCGCCAGATCAGTTGATACAGTTTCTGCGCATCAGTTTCCATATCTTTTAGGGCGTCAGCCTCAACCCCAACATCGGAGGGACGAATCGCTTCGTGCGCTTCCTGGGAGTTCTCTTTGCTGGCGTACTGGTTGGCATTTTCCGGCAGATATTTTTTGCCGTACTTATCACCAATAAAGGTACGCACCATGCTGACCGCATCCTGACTCAGGTTGGTGGAGTCAGTACGCATATAAGTGATGTAACCCGCTTCGTACAGGCGCTGGGCCATCATCATGGTTTTCTTCACGCCGAAGCCAAGACGGGTACTTGCCGCCTGCTGCAGTGTGGAAGTAATAAACGGTGCGCCCGGCTTACTGCTGGTCGGCTTGTCTTCGCGCTCAAGCACCGTATAACGGGCTTTTTCGAGCAGGCTAACTGCCGCCATCGTTTGTTCGCGGTTAACCGGACGGAAAGGTTTATCCCCTTCGTGCGTCACCTGGAGTGGCAGAGAATCGCCACCCGGCGTTGCGGCATTAGCGTCAACTTCCCAGTACTCTTCCGGAACGAAGGCTTTAATTTCGCGTTCACGCTCAACTACCAGACGCACAGCAACCGACTGTACTCGGCCAGCGGACAGGCCACGGGCAATCTTCTTCCACAACAGTGGAGAAACCATGTAACCCACCACGCGGTCCATAAAGCGCCGCGCCTGCTGGGCATTCACACGATCAATGTTCAGCTCGCCCGGCTTTTCGAACGCCTGGCGAATCGCATTTTTGGTGATTTCGTTAAACACCACGCGGCTATAGCGCGTTTCATCGCCACCGATCACTTCCCGCAGGTGCCATGCAATGGCTTCCCCTTCGCGGTCAAGGTCGGTTGCGAGATAGATATGGTCGGCTTTTTCAGCGAGCGATTTCAGCTCAGAAACCACCTTCTCTTTTCCGGGCAGCACTTCATAGTGCGCATCCCAGTTGTGCCATGGGTCAATGCCCATGCGATTGACGAGAGCGCCGCGTTCATCCTTTTTAGGCTTCTTAGCCGTTTTGGTGGAGGCAGAGTCAGCGCTCTTTTTAGGTGCTGAGCCACTGGTCGGCAAATCGCGGATATGACCTACGCTGGATTTCACCACGTAGTCATTACCCAGATACTTATTGATCGTTTTGGCTTTTGCCGGGGACTCAACGATGACGAGAGCTTTACCCATATTCACCTTTACCTAATAAAATTCTTCCAGGAATACGTCGCACATTGATTCACCTTCCGCTGGCGACGAGCCAATGATATTGCGGTGGCGACAATGGATATCAACCCTTTTCTTGACCATAAGCGAAAGTAATCGCTAGCAGATGATTGAGTTAACAGGCTTTTTCGCTAGTCTACGATACAGCACGACGATTTTACGGTCGAATGTCAAGCAAATCTGTTGCCAGATTGACGAAAGGGTCACACTGTACCTGATAAAATTTGTTACGCAACTTTATTAGCATGCAAATTCGAATCACGCCAGCACTACCGTAACGGGAAACCCCTTGCCTGCACAGGGAAAATTTGCCCCTGGGCCGCGTGGGGCGTAAACTTGTTAAATTTTTAAGGAGGGGCGAAATGGAGCCGACTAAGCAACCTATCGATCGTCAGTCTCTGCTTGAGCTGGCAAACCAACTTATCCGCGATCATGAAGACACACTGTCCGGCATTGAAGCAACCGGCGTAAGCCAGCGCAACGGGGTGCTGGTGTTTAGCGGCGAGTATTTTCTGGATGAACAGGGGCTGCCGACCGGGAAAAGCACTGCAGTGTTCAATATGTTCAAATATCTGGCGCATGAACTGTCTGAAAAATACCATCTGATCGATTAAACAAAAACGCGAGGCCATGGCCTCGCGTTTTTGTTTGTACTCGCCTTACATCAGCGGTTTCTGTCCGCGCTGCCACCAGCGCATCAGCAACCGGTCTGCGCTTTCTGCAGCGCTTCCGGTAAAGCGGTCGATGAGCTTTTTGCGCTGCTGATAGCGCAAGCCAATGACCTCATGGCTCTCAAACAGCCCCAGCAGCAGCTCGTCACTGGTACCGACCGCATCGACCAGCCCTTTTTCCAGTGCCTGCGAACCATACCAGTGCTCGCCGGTCGCTACCTGTTCTATATCCAATTGCGGGCGCATCTGATGCACAAAGCCTTTGAACAGGTCATGCGTTTCATTGAGGCTCTCGCGGAATTTCTGCCTTCCCTCTTCGGTGTTTTCACCCAACAGAGTCAGCGTGCGTTTGAACTGCCCGGCGGTATGCAGTTCGATATCAATCTCTTTACCTTTCAGGAAGCGGTTGAAGTTGGGGATCTGCGCCACAACGCCAATCGATCCAATAATAGAAAACGGCGCCGCAACAATTTTATCCGCCACGCAGGCCATCATATAACCGCCGCTGGCGGCGACTTTATCAACCGCGACGGTGAGCGGAACCTGCTTATCGCGCAGACGCTGCAACTGCGACGCAGCCAGCCCGTAACCATGAACAACGCCACCGGGGCTTTCCAGACGGAGAACCACCTGATCTTCTGGCTTCACCAGCGTCAACACTGCGGTTACCTCTTCGCGCAGCGCGCCCACTTCATGGGCATCCATGCTGCCTTTAAAGTCCAGCACCCAGGCGCGTGGTTTGCCCGCTGAGGCCATGTCGCCAGATTTTGCTTTGGCCTTTGCCGCTTTTGCATCCTGTTTGGCTTTTTTCTTTTGGGCTTTATGCCACAGCTTTTGCTGCTGGCTGTCCAGCAACGCCACAGCCATCTCTTCCTGCATTTCCTTATAGTCTTCGCTCATGCGGGTAATACGTAATTCCCCCCGCTGACGTTTGCGCTGTGTCAGATTAACAATAAGAATTGCGACCACCGCAATCGCAACCACAACAGTCGCAATTTTGGCTAAAAACAAACCATATTCAGACAGTAATTCCACGCATTCCACCTTGGTTCAGCCACTTAACAATCGCATTCAGTGTACATGAGCCTTTCTGGCGAGTCTCGCATTGCCACCCTTTCGGATATTCAGTCGACCAGTTTCAGCACATTCCGCTATACATTATCCCAACGCACGGGAGACTCTCTGCCAGACTGATTGAAATCGCTTTCTGTTTCAGGCATAAAGCCAACACGATTTAAAAACGGGTTGAGACCAAGGAGTTAGCGTGCATTACCAGCCACAACGCGACCTGTTGCGAAACCACATTATTCTGGTCACCGGTGCCAGTGACGGCATCGGCAAAGAAGCGGCGCTGACTTATGCCCGCTACGGCGCGCGCGTCATCTTACTGGGGCGTAACGAAGACAAACTCCAGGCCGTTGCCGGACAGATAGCATCCGAAGGCGGCCAGGCCGCCAGCCTCTTCACACTGGACATGGCCACCTGTACACCCGATGATTGTCAGCGTCTTGCTAACGAGATAACGCAACACTACCCGAGACTGGACGGTGTGCTGCATAACGCTGGCGTGCTGGGTGATGTTTGCCCAATGAGCGAACAGCAGCCAGCCGTCTGGGATAACGTAATGCAGGTTAACGTCAACGCCACTTTCTATTTGACCCAGGCGCTCCTTCCTTTATTACTCAAAGCGGAAAGCGGCTCGCTGGTCTTCACATCGTCAAGCGTTGGCCGCCAGGGCCGTGCAAATTGGGGGGCTTATGCCGCCTCTAAATTTGCCACCGAAGGCATGATGCAAGTGCTGGCTGAGGAGTACCAAAACCGTTTACGGGTCAATTGCATCAACCCGGGCGGTACCCGGACGCAGATGCGCGCCAGCGCCTTCCCGAGCGAAGATCCGCAGAAATTAAAAACGCCAGCCGATATTATGCCGCTTTATCTATGGCTGATGGGCGATGACAGCCGTCGCAAAACAGGCATGAGCTTTGATGCTCAGCCAGGACGAAAACCGGGGATATCACAATGAGTGAAGAACGTTACCAGCAACGCCAGCAGCGGGTGAAAGATAAAGTCGATGCCCGCGTGGCGGCAGCGCAGGAAGAGCGCGGCATCATTATCGTTTTTACCGGTAATGGTAAAGGCAAAACCACCGCCGCATTTGGCACCGCCGCACGTGCCGTCGGCCACGGAAAGAAGGTTGGTGCCATTCAGTTTATTAAAGGCACCTGGCCTAATGGTGAACGTAATTTACTGGAACCGCACGGTGTCGAATTTCAGGTGATGGCAACCGGGTTCACCTGGGACACGCAAAACCGCGAGAGCGACACCGCCGCCTGCCTTGAGGTATGGACACATGCGCAACGTATGCTGGCGGACGAATCGCTGGATATGGTGGTGCTCGACGAGTTGACCTATATGGTGGCTTACGATTACCTGCCGCTGGAAACCGTTCTTGATGCGCTGGAAAAGCGCCCGGCAAACCAGACGGTGATCATCACCGGTCGCGGCTGTCACCGCGATATCCTGGAGATTGCCGATACGGTCAGTGAACTGCGCCCGGTAAAACATGCTTTCGAAGCGGGCGTCAAGGCACAGATTGGTATCGACTATTAAGACACCGCTGGCAGCAGCGTAGCAATGCGGCACTGCTGCCAAGCCAATGATTTGTTCAACCATCACACTCGCCCACACATGTGACAGCGTCACGCTTTTCCAGCGCAGTATGGCGGAAATTATAATATGCGGGAACGAGAGGACGTTTCCGGCAAGGTAACCGGAAACGTCAGGAAATTAGCCGTTGCTGTTACGCCCACCGGAACGACGGCTACCCGGTGCCTGACGATTGCCTGACACCTGGCTGTGGCGTTTCACCGCACGACGAATCTGATTGGCTTTCATGCGGCGACGATCTTTTTCGACCGCCACTTTTGATGCGGTTTCCGGCGGCAACCCTACCAGCTCGCGCAGGTAGTTGGTTTGGGCCAGATCCAGTTCGGTATAACCACCGCGCGGCAATCCTTTCGGCAGTGGAATGTCGCCGTAACGCACACGAATAAGACGGCTAACCTGCACGCCAACCGCTTCCCACAGGCGACGCACCTCGCGGTTACGCCCTTCGGTCAGGGTCACGTTATACCACTGGTTGATCCCTTCACCACCGCTAAATTTAATGGTTTTGAATGCTGCCGGACCATCTTCCAGTTGAACGCCACGTGACAGTTCACGCACCTTGGCCTCTTCAATCTGGCCGAATACACGCACCGCGTATTCACGTTCCACTTCACGGCTTGGGTGCATAAGGCGATTCGCCAGTTCACCGTCGGTGGTGAACAGCAGCAGACCACAGGTGTTGACGTCAAGACGTCCAACCGCAATCCAACGAGCGCCGCGCAGTTTTGGCAGACGATCAAAAACGGTCGGACGGCCTTCCGGATCGTTACGCGTGCACAGCTCACCTTCTGGTTTGTAATACGCCAGCACGCGGCAGATTTGTTCAGCGGACTCTTTTATCGAGATAAGATGACCGTCGATGCGAATTTTCAGCGCCTGGTTCACTTCAACGCGATCGCCCAGCGTGGCAATCTTGCCGTCTACGCTGACGCGGCCTGCTTCGATGATGGTTTCGATTTCACGGCGGGAGCCGTGGCCAGCTCGCGCCAGCACTTTCTGTAACTTTTCGCTCATAGAGCTTCCTCGGGTGTCGCCTTCACAGGCGTCGAATAAGGTCATCAGGCCACTGCGGCGCCTGTGAAATGGCCGCGTAGTATAGCGGCTTGCTTCATTATAGGAAAGGTTTAACGTCGCCGACGCCTTCACGAATAACAACCGGGGCATCGTCGGTAAGATCGACCACCGTTGTCGGTTGTTGCCCCAGATAGCCGCCATGGATAATCAAATCCACCAGCTTTTCCAGACGGTCTTTAATTTCATCCGGATCGGACTCGGTAAATTCGCTGCCAGGTAGCATCAGCGAGGTAGAGAGCATCGGCTCGCCAAGGGTATCGAGTAACGCCAGCGCAATTGGATTCGCCGGGACACGCAGACCGATGGTTTTACGTTTTTCCTGTAACAGGCGACGCGGCACCTCTTTCGTTCCTTTCAGGATAAAGGTGTAGTTACCTGGGGTGTTATTTTTGATCAGACGAAAAGCCACATTATCGACGAACGCATAGGTCGATAGCTCAGACAAATCGCGGCACATCAGGGTAAAGTTGTGGCCATCCGGCAATTGACGGATACGGCAAATACGCTCCATCGCCCCTTTGTCTTCAATTTTACAGCCTAACGCATAGCCGGAATCGGTAGGGTAAACAATCACCCCGCCTTTACGGACAATCTCAACGGCCTGGGTAATCAGACGCGGTTGAGGATTTTCCGGATGAATATAAAAAAACTGACTCATACTTCCCTCTCTTCACTGTTTTGCGGCTGCTCCCATTTGCACCAGACGCCCTCAACATCAGCCGGTAGCCAAAGCTTGCGCCCCAACTCAATCCATGGACATGGCTGATGGAAATCCGATCCCTGCGAGGCCAGTAAACCAAACTGGCGGGCATACTCGGCGAGTTGTTTACGCTCATTGGGAGCCTGCTGGCATTGGGCAACTTCCATCGCCTCTCCGCCGCTTTGGGCAAAATGCGCCAGCAGTCTTTTCAACCATTTAGCGGAGAGATCATATCGACCCGGATGGGCCAGGACTGCCGTTCCGCCAGAATGATGAATCACTTCAATAGCTTGTTCTATTGTACACCACTGCGGTGGAACATATCCGGTTTTCCCGCGCGCAAGATACCTTTTGAATACATCGGCCATATTGGTGGCTTTGCCGCACTCCACCAGGA
Source organism: Phytobacter sp. SCO41 (assembly GCF_003073275.1). Lineage (NCBI taxonomy): Bacteria > Pseudomonadati > Pseudomonadota > Gammaproteobacteria > Enterobacterales > Enterobacteriaceae > Phytobacter > Phytobacter sp. SCO41. Next base: position 2,972,620 of record NZ_CP027225.1, read on the forward strand.
AGCGGGCAAAATGGCCACGCGTGACGGCAGCCCCCTGCGCCAGTCGCTGCGCGCCCTCCCATGCGCCCGGAATATGCGCCTTTTCCAGCCGCTCGGCAATCAGTCTGCCGCGCTGCTGGCGTCGTTCATGCTGATCCTGTAAAAAAGTACACAGCGTCGGGTTTTCGATATCCATATTCAGCCCCACGATGTGGATCTCGTGGTTTTCCCAGACGGTGGAAATCTCCACACCGCTAATGAGTTTGAGTGCCAGCCCGGCACGTTCAATTTCTTCACGCGCAGCGGGAATGGCGGCGGTAGTGTCATGATCGGTAATCGCCAGGGTCCCTACGCGCATTGCAACCGCACGGTGGACCAGTTCTTGTGGTGTCAGGACGCCATCGGAGGCAATAGTGTGGCTGTGCAGGTCATAAATCACTGCGTAATTCGTGTCGCTCAAAAGCGGCTCCCGTGGCCGATAAAACAATAACTGTGCCCTATCATAACGTTCTGCGGCGATTTTCTGAAATCGAGGGTTGACTTTCCTCGCTCGAACCAGTTAACTAGTACGCAAGTTCACTCCACGAGGTATCACTGATGAATATGCATATTTCCGTAAACCGCTGGTGGCGCACTCCCTGACATTGGGCAGTGTTTCACGTGCGTATTCAGCACACCGATACCCGGCCCGCCAACTGAGCGGGCTTTTTTTTGAACACATTTATGAGAGCAACTATGCAAACGCAAAAACCGACACTCGAATTGCTCACTAGCAACGCGCTGTACCGGGAGAACCCGACCGCGTTATTCCATCAACTGTGTGGTGCACGTCCGGCAACCTTGTTGCTGGAATCCGCCGACATCGACAGCAAAAACGATTTAAAAAGCCTGCTGCTGGTGGATAGCGCGCTGCGCATTACCGCGCTGGGTGACACTGTCACTATTGAGGCGTTAACGCAAAACGGCGCGTCTCTGTTATCGCTGCTGGATGCCGCGCTTCCGGCTGGTGTAGAAAACACCGTCCGGGCAGATGCTCGCGTCTTACGTTTTCCGCCCGTCAGCACCCTGCTCGACGAAGACGCACGCCTGTGTTCACTCTCTGTTTTCGATGCCTTCCGTCTGTTACAGGGGCTGGTCGATGTCCCTGCCGATGAGCGCGAAGCCATGTTCTTCGGCGGCCTGTTTGCCTACGACCTGGTGGCCGGATTCGAAGATTTACCCGCGCTGCGCCATGACCGTCGCTGCCCGGACTACTGCTTTTATCTGGCAGAAACCTTACTGGTGATCGACCATCAGAAGCGTCACACCCGCATTCAGGTGAGCCTGTTTTCCGCCGATGCTGACGAAAAAGCGCGACTGACTCAACGAATTGAAACCCTGCATGAACAATTAAATGTGCCGCCAGGGCCATTGCCGGTTGAATCTGTCAGCGATATGCGCTGCGAATGCAACCAGAGCGATGAGGAGTACGGTGCGGTTGTGCGTCAGATGCAAAAAGCGATTCGTGCCGGTGAGATTTTTCAGGTCGTGCCGTCTCGTCGTTTTACCCTGCCGTGCCCGTCACCGCTGGCCGCCTATGAAGTGCTGAAAAAGAGCAACCCAAGCCCGTACATGTTCTTTATGCAGGACAATGACTTCGCCCTGTTTGGCGCCTCGCCGGAAAGCTCTCTCAAATATGACGCCACCTCACGCCAGATCGAAATCTACCCGATCGCCGGGACTCGCCCACGCGGACGTCGCGCCGACGGTTCCCTGGATCGTGACCTGGACAGCCGTATTGAACTCGAAATGCGTACCGACCATAAAGAGCTTTCCGAGCATCTGATGCTGGTTGACCTCGCGCGTAACGATCTGGCACGCATTTGTACTCCAGGCAGTCGCTATGTGGCAGATCTGACCAAAGTCGACCGCTACTCCTTCGTAATGCATCTGGTTTCGCGTGTGGTCGGTGAACTGCGACAGGACCTGGACGTGCTCCACGCCTATCGCGCTTGTATGAACATGGGCACGCTCAGTGGGGCCCCAAAAGTACGCGCCATGCAGCTTATTGCCGATGCAGAAGGCTCCCGCCGTGGCAGTTACGGCGGCGCGGTGGGCTATTTCACCGCCCACGGTGACCTGGATACCTGCATCGTGATTCGTTCTGCCTGGGTTGAAGACGGTGTCGCCACCGTTCAGGCAGGCGCTGGCGTGGTACTGGATTCAGTACCGCAATCAGAAGCCGATGAAACACGTAATAAAGCCCGCGCGGTTCTGCGCGCCATTGCTAAAGCGCATAACGCTCAGGAGACATTCTGATGGCTGACATTCTGCTGCTCGATAATATCGACTCATTTACCTATAACCTGGCGGATCAGTTGCGCGCCAGCGGGCATAACGTGGTGATTTACCGTAACCATGTTCCGGCACAAACCCTGATTGACCGCCTGGCGACCATGAAAAACCCGGTGCTGATGCTCTCGCCAGGGCCAGGGGCGCCGTCAGAAGCAGGCTGCATGCCTGAGTTGCTGACCCGCATGCGCGGCAAATTGCCGATTATCGGCATCTGTCTGGGACATCAGGCAATTGTAGAAGCCTATGGCGGCTATGTCGGTCAGGCAGGCGAAATCCTGCACGGTAAAGCCTCAAGCATTGAACATGACGGTCAGGCCATGTTTGCCGGGCTGGCGAACCCGCTGCCGGTGGCGCGCTACCATTCACTGGTGGGCAGCAACATTCCAGCAGGGTTAACCATCAACGCGCATTTTAATGGCATGGTGATGGCCGTGCGTCATGATGCGGATCGCGTGTGTGGCTTCCAGTTCCATCCGGAATCCATTCTGACTTCGCAAGGCGCCCGCTTGCTGGAACAAACCCTGGCCTGGGCGCTGCAGAAACTGGAGCAGACCAATACCCTGCAACCAGTACTGGAAAAACTGTATCAGGCGCAAACCCTGAGCCAACAGGAAAGCCACCAGCTTTTCTCTGCCGTGGTGCGCGGCGAGCTGAAGCCTGAACAACTGGCCGCAGCGCTGGTCAGTATGAAAGTGCGTGGTGAGCACCCCAATGAAATCGCCGGGGCGGCCACCGCGTTACTGGAAAATGCCGCGCCGTTCCCACGCCCGGACTATCCGTTTGCCGATATCGTGGGCACCGGTGGCGACGGCAGCAACAGTATCAATATTTCCACCGCCAGCGCTTTTGTGGCGGCGGCCTGCGGGCTTAAGGTTGCCAAACACGGTAACCGCAGCGTTTCCAGCCGTTCCGGCTCATCCGATTTACTGGCAGCTTTCGGCATTAATCTGGATATGAATGCGGATAAATCCCGCACTGCGCTGGATGAACTGGGGGTCTGTTTCTTATTTGCACCGAAGTATCACACCGGGTTCCGTCACGCGATGCCGGTGCGCCAGCAGCTTAAAACGCGCACCTTGTTTAACGTCCTGGGGCCATTGATTAACCCGGCGCACCCGCCGCTGGCGTTGATCGGTGTTTACAGCCCGGAACTGGTGTTACCCATTGCCGAAACCCTGCGTGTTCTGGGCTATCAACGTGCGGCCGTTGTGCACAGCGGTGGGATGGATGAGGTGTCACTGCATGCCCCGACGGTGGTGGCTGAATTGCGTGACGGCGAGATCAAAAGCTACCAGCTTACCGCTGCTGATTTCGGTCTGACGCCCTATCACCAGGAGCAACTGGCAGGCGGCACACCGGAAGAAAACCGTGACATTCTGACACGCTTACTACAAGGTAAAGGTGAAGCCGCCCATGAGGCCGCCGTCGCTGCAAATGTCGCCATGTTGATGCGTTTACATGGTGAAGAGGATTTGCAAGCTAACGCACAAAAAGTTATGCAGGTGCTGCACAGCGGCGCCGCCTATGACAAAGTCACCGCACTTGCGGCAAGAGGGTAAAGAATGCAAACCGTATTAGCAAAAATCGTCGCGGATAAGGCGATTTGGGTAGCCGCCCGCAAGGAGCAGCAGCCGCTGGCCAGTTTTCAGAATGACGTGGTGCCGAGCACTCGTCGCTTCTACGACGCCCTGCAGGGTACGCGCACCGCGTTTATCCTGGAATGCAAAAAAGCATCCCCGTCAAAAGGGGTGATTCGCGATGATTTCGACCCGGCGCGAATCGCCGGGGTTTACAAACGCCATGCGTCGGCCATCTCCGTACTGACCGACGAGAAATATTTCCAGGGCAGTTTTGATTTCCTGCCTGTTGTCAGCCAGATCGCGCATCAGCCGATTCTGTGTAAAGACTTCATTATCGACCCTTACCAGATTTATCTGGCGCGCTTTTACCAGGCCGATGCCTGCCTGCTGATGCTCTCGGTACTGGATGATGAGCAATACCGCCAGCTCTCTGCCGTCGCCCACAGCCTGAGCATGGGTGTACTGACCGAAGTCAGCAATGAAGAAGAGCTGGAACGCGCTATCGCGCTTGGGGCAAAAGTGGTCGGCATCAATAACCGCGACCTACGCGATCTGTCCATCGATCTGAATCGTACACGTCAGTTGGCTCCGCGCCTGGGCGCAGGGGTAACGGTTATCAGCGAATCAGGGATTAACACTTACGCCCAGGTGCGTGAACTGAGCCATTTCGCTAATGGTTTCCTGATTGGCTCCGCGCTGATGTCTCATGACGATCTGGACGCCGCCGTTAAACGCGTCTTGCTTGGCGAAAATAAAGTCTGCGGCCTGACCCGCCCGCAAGATGCGCTGGTCGCTTATGAAGCGGGAGCGATTTATGGCGGTCTGATTTTCGTCGCCTCTTCCCCCCGTGCCGTCAACGTCGCCCAGGCCCGCACGGTTATGGCGGGCGCACCGCTCCAGTACGTTGGTGTGTTCCGTAATGCGCCGGTCGAAACCGTGTCGGCCAACGTGGAGCAACTGGGGTTAGTCGCCGTACAGTTACACGGCAGTGAAGACCAGCACTATATCGACACACTGCGTAAGCAGTTACCGGATAGCGTACAAATCTGGAAGGCGCTGAGCGTGGGCGACACCCTGCCGGCCCGCGACCTGAACCATGTCGATAAGTATGTGTTTGATAACGGCCAGGGCGGTAGCGGTAAGCGTTTTGACTGGAGCCTGCTGTCAGGGCAAACGCTGGACAACGTACTGCTGGCAGGCGGACTTGGCGCAGATAACTGCGTGGAGGCGGCCAAAACCGGCTGTGCCGGACTCGATTTCAATTCAGGCGTAGAGTCTGAACCCGGGAAAAAAGACGCCGATAAAGTGGCCTCGGTATTCCGAACTTTACGCGCTTATTAAGGAAGAAAACCATGACGACATTATTAAACCCGTATTTTGGTGAGTTTGGTGGCATGTATGTGCCGCAAATCCTGATGCCTGCACTGCGTCAGCTGGAAGAAGCCTTTGTCAGCGCGCAAAAAGATCCTGAATTTCAGGCGCAATTCACCGATTTACTGAAAAACTACGCCGGTCGCCCGACCGCACTGACCAAATGCCAGAACATTACCGCAGGGACGAATACCACCCTGTACCTGAAGCGTGAGGATTTACTGCACGGCGGCGCACACAAAACCAACCAGGTATTAGGACAGGCGCTGCTGGCCAAACGGATGGGTAAAACAGAAATCATCGCCGAAACCGGTGCCGGGCAACACGGTGTGGCATCGGCGCTCGCCAGCGCCCTGCTCGGCCTGAAATGCCGCATCTACATGGGCGCGAAAGATGTGGAGCGTCAGTCACCAAACGTCTTCCGTATGCGCTTAATGGGCGCAGAGGTGATCCCGGTACACAGCGGCTCCGCCACCCTGAAAGATGCCTGTAATGAAGCGCTTCGCGACTGGTCTGGCAGCTACGATACCGCGCACTACATGCTCGGTACCGCCGCAGGCCCGCACCCCTTCCCGACCATTGTGCGTGAATTCCAGCGGATGATCGGTGAAGAGACCAAAGTGCAGATCCTCGAAAAAGAAGGCCGCCTGCCGGATGCCGTCATCGCCTGCGTGGGCGGCGGCTCCAATGCGATCGGCATGTTTGCCGATTTCATTGAAGAGACCAGTGTTGGCCTTATTGGGGTCGAACCTGCCGGACACGGTATCGAAACCGGTGAACACGGCGCGCCGCTTAAGCATGGCCGCGTGGGGATCTATTTCGGAATGAAATCCCCAATGATGCAGACCGATGAAGGCCAGATCGAGGAGTCGTACTCTATCTCTGCGGGGCTGGATTTCCCGTCCGTGGGGCCACAGCACGCTTATCTGAACAGCACCGGTCGTGCGGATTATGTCTCTATTACCGATGACGAAGCACTCGAAGCCTTTAAGACGCTGTGCCGCCACGAAGGGATTATTCCGGCACTCGAATCCTCCCACGCCCTGGCCCATGCGCTGAAAATGATGCGTGAGAACCCGGAAAAAGAGCAACTGCTGGTGGTTAACCTGTCTGGCCGTGGAGATAAAGATATCTTCACCGTACACGATATTTTGAAAGCGCGAGGGGAAATCTGATGGAACGCTACGAGACACTTTTTAAACAATTGAAGGAACGCAAGGAAGGCGCATTTGTTCCCTTTGTCACACTGGGCGATCCCTCACCTGAGCAATCACTGAAAATCATCGATACGCTGATTGAAGCTGGCGCCGATGCACTGGAATTAGGGATCCCGTTTTCAGACCCTCTGGCAGATGGCCCGACCATTCAAAACGCCACGCTGCGCGCCTTTGCCGCAGGCGTCACGCCGAGCCAGTGTTTTGAAATGCTGGCCGCGATTCGCCAGAAACATCCGACGATCCCGATTGGCCTGCTGATGTACGCCAACCTCGTCTTTAGCCGCGGTATAGATGAGTTCTATGCCCAGTGCGAGAAAGCGGGTGTCGACTCAGTGCTGGTCGCCGATGTGCCAGTGGAGGAGTCTGCGCCGTTCCGTCAGGCCGCGCTGCGGCATAATGTCGCGCCGATCTTCATCTGCCCGCCAAACGCCGATGACGAGTTGCTGCGTCAAATCGCCTCGAACGGTCGCGGTTATACCTATCTGCTCTCCCGTGCCGGGGTTACCGGGGCGGAAAACCGTGCCGCGTTGCCGCTCTACCACCTGGTCGAAAAACTGACCGAGTATCATGCTGCGCCGCCATTGCAAGGGTTTGGCATCTCTGCGCCTGACCAGGTGACCGCAGCCATTGATGCGGGCGCTGCCGGGGCAATATCAGGTTCCGCTATCGTCAAGATTATTGAGAAGAACCTTGATAAACCTGCCGTGATGCTCGAAGAACTTGGCGCATTTGTCCGGGCGATGAAAGCCGGCACTCGTCAGTAATGCCTCCTGACGCCCGGCCCACCGCCGGGCGTTTTTTTCCGCTCACTGAAACAGCGTCTGCACCTTCGGCACAGCCCCATTTCACCAATAGCACTCATTCTTTGCTGATGCGTCTGTCTTATTATTCGTTTTTCAGCGGCCTGTCGTTTCCCGTTTCTTCACCCGGTGGCTGACTGTTAACTACAACACAATCCTGACTCGCGACGGCTATAGCGGGTCAATTCTGCGTTGCCTGCATAACGCTAAGGCTTAATAATGTCGCGGATATGTGGGACACGGATGACAGTAAACAACGTAGCGTATTCATCATCCGTCAGACGCTGATGTCTTTAATGGGAAGGATGTCCATATGTTTAATAAAGCCGCATTGATAAGAGGCTGGTTTACAATTGCGACGATTTTCACCTGTTTCACCCTTGGCAGTTATATTGGCCATTACTATTTTGCCGGTTCACGTATTCCATGGCTTATAGGGGTTATTGCCGCAATAGTCATCAATTGGGGATCGTACGGTGTGCTGAAAAAACTCACCTGAATTTCTCGTTGATAAAAACTGGCCACCCTTATGCGGCCAGTTTTTTATAGTGCCTGTCAGAAGCGATAACCAGCAGCGAACATAAATACCCACGGATCGAGCCGCGTACTCACGCTTTGCTGAGCGCCTCCCGCTTTAAAGCGAACGTCCGTATCAATATCCATGTACCAGACCGAGGCATTAATCAGCCAGTTACGGTTAATTAAATAATCCACCCCTACCTGTCCTGCCGCGCCCCAGGAATTTTTCAGGCTTAAATCAGAAAGTCCAGCCGATTTACCCGTATCGTTGAATTTTTCATCAAAGAACATGGTGTAGTTGATACCCGCACCAATATACGGGCGGACTTTACTTGCGGCATCACCAAAATACCACTGTGCCATCAGCGTTGGGGGCAAGTGGTGAACGGTTGCGATATTACCGGTTGGGCCGGTCCCTACTTTATGACGAAACGGCGTCGCTGCCAGCAATTCCACGCCAACGTTGTCCGTTGCCATATACGTCATGGTCAGTCCGAGCTGGGTATTATTATCGACGTTAAAACTTCCCAGACTCCCTAACACATTATCCGATCCCTCCGTCGGCCTCACAGTCGCGGAACCGGCACGCATGAAAAATTCCCCCGCTTCATGCGCATACGCACCTGCGGAAAGACTGCTGAGGATCAATGCTGCCACGGCTAATTTATTCATATCCACTCCATGTATGTGGTTTTTCATAGGCGCCGTGAATATACCTATAAATAAGTACATCGTGATCCAATCTGGATCACATTACATTCGTTAATTTAACATTTATTGATCTGAGTTAATTTTGACTGCCAGTCCACACTTTTAGTTTTTGTATTCACATCAATTTTGCCGTTTAAACTTGCTAAAAAAATCGTCATCGTTCCCTCTTGCCGACGCGTGTTCGTGGGTCTACTTTAATGAACTCACAATTTGAATTGATGCGTAGTTATTGCAGGTGCGCCATGAGTGATCTCAACCCGTGCATGTCGTGCGGAGCCTGTTGTGCTTATTTTCGTGTCTCTTTCTACTGGGCCGAGGCGGATGACGCTGGCGGTTCCGTACCGGCTCAACTGACTGAGCCTGTCACCCCCTTTTTACGCTGTATGCGCGGAACCAATCAGAAGCGAAGCCATTGTGTCGCGCTGGAAGGCATTCCGGGTGAGTCAGCGCGTTGCCGTATTTATGAGCAACGACCATCTCCTTGCCGCGAATTTATGATGTCGGGCGAGAATGACGAGGCCAATGAGGCCTGCGATCGCGCCCGTGCGTATTACGGATTACCACCGCTTTACAAAGATATGCTTTTCCATACATCCACGGAGGCTGCCACCGATGACGCTTTCAGGGTACAATTGTGATGAATTTAACATTGCAGAACTCAAGGAGAGTGCATGTCTATCACGGCAGAATCCGTTTACCGTGACACGGGGAATTTTTTTCGTAATCAGTTTGTTACCATTTTACTGATTGCACTTCTATGTGCATTTATTACAGTGCTGTTAGGGCGCGTCTTTTCGCCCAGTGACGCCCAGCTTTCGATCCTGGGTGAAGGTGATTATCTGGCGGAAAGCACCGGGTTGTTTGACCTGGTGCGCAATATGACGCAGGAACAGCAGCAGGTATTGCTACGCTTATCAGCGGCAGCCACCTTCTCCGGTTTGATCGGGAATGCCATCCTGGCGGGCAGCACGTTGATGATGATCCGGATGATCTCGGCAGGGCAACGCGTTAGCGCGCTTCGTGCTATCGGTGCCAGTGCGCCGGTTTTGCCCGCGCTGTTTATCCTGTTCATGTTGACAACCTTTATGGTGCAAATTGGCATGATGTTCATCTTCGTACCCGGCGTATTACTGGCAATTTTGCTGGCGTTCGCACCGGTGATGATGGTTCAGGATCGCGTGGGCGTCTTCTCGGCGATGCGCGGCAGTATGCGTCTGGGCTGGAACAATATGCGTCTGGTCGCGCCTGCGGTCATCGGCTGGTTGCTGGCAAAAATCGCACTGCTGATGTTTGCACATAATTTAGCGTTTCTTACGCCGGAAGTCGGTGCGGTGGTCGCAAACACGGTGAGCAACATGATATCTGTCGCTTTGCTCATTTATCTGTTTCGCCTGTATATGCTGATACGTCAGTGATTTTTCGCCTGCGATAGCAGGCAATTTAACGGAACCGTAGAATGAAGCAGTTTCTTGATTTTCTCCCACTGGTGGTGTTTTTCGCTTTTTACAAGCTGTATGACATTTATGCAGCAACGACAGCTTTGATCATCGCTACGGCTGTTGTCCTGATTTATAGTTGGGTGCGTTACCGTAAAGTCGAAAAAATGGCGCTGATTACTTTTGTACTGGTGGCCGTTTTCGGTGGACTGACGATTTTCTTCCACAATGACGAATTCATTAAATGGAAAGTCACGGTTATCTACGCCCTGTTTGCCGGTGCCTTGCTGTTTAGCCAGTGGGTAATGAAAAAACCACTTATCCAACGCATGCTGGGTAAAGAGCTCACCCTGCCCCCGGTAGTATGGGAGCGCCTCAACCTTGCCTGGGCGCTGTTTTTCATCCTTTGTGGTCTGGCCAATATTTATATCGCCTTCTGGCTGCCACAAAATATCTGGGTGAATTTCAAAGTGTTTGGCTTAACGGCGCTGACCCTTATCTTTACCGTATTAAGCGGTGTTTATATCTATCGTCACATGCCGCAGGACGATAAACCCTGAGTGGCACATAAAAAACCGGGCACAGCCCGGTTTTTTTTCTACATATCAGCTTATCTAATTGTTTTCAGCCATAAATCCATAGTAGCATCCCGCCAGAATTCCCCCTTCTTCATTGATGAGATAACCATGTCTAACACTCAGGATGCACCGCAGGGCGAACTTGTTCTGCGCACACTGGCAATGCCGGCAGATACCAATGCGAACGGTGATATTTTTGGCGGCTGGCTGATGTCGCAGATGGATATGGGCGGTGCGATCCTTGCTAAAGAGATCGCCCACGGACGCGTCGTCACTGTCCGCGTCGATGGCATGAGTTTCCTGCGCCCTGTCGCCGTGGGCGATGTGGTGTGTTGTTATGCGCGTTGTGTGAAACGCGGTAATACGTCGGTTACCATCAACGTCGAAGTCTGGATTAAAAAGGTCGCCTCAGAACCTATTGGTCAACGTTATAAAGCCACGGAGGCACTGTTTATATATGTTGCCGTGGATAACGACGGCAAACCGCGACCGCTGCCCGTGCAGGCATAAAAAAAGCCTCCATCAGGAGGCTTCCTTGCTTAATCCATTGTCGCTCCACCGTCCATACGGAAGATAATATTAACCGTGATGCCGGTGCCCGGTTTACCCGGTTCATAACGCCATTTACGCATGGCCGTTTTCACCTCACGCTCAAACATGTTCGCCGGCTGTGCTGAAAGAATTTCCACGTTGTCGATACGGCCATCCTGTAGTACGTCAAATTTCACGCGAACACGTCCTTCAATACGTAAGGCTTGTGCACGCGGCGGATATTGAGGCTGGGTGCGGCTTAATACGCGCGGGCCTGCCGGGACCGACGGCACAGGTTTGGTGGCGATGGCTGGCGCGTTATTCATCGCCGGGCGCGGCGGAGCGTTACTTTCTACCGGTGCCGCCGGGCGGGATTCTACCGGTTTTGCTTCACGCTTAGGCTGCTCGACTTTTTTCTCCGGTTTCGGCTTCGGTTTAGGTTTTGGCTTCGGTTCAGGTTTGTGGATCACCACCGGCGCTTCTTTTGGCGGCTCGGGAACGGGCTCCGGCTCGGGTTCCGGCTCCACAACGGGTTCTGGTGGTGGCTGCACCGCCTGCGGCGGCTCCAGCTCTGCCGGTGTCACCATGGTCACCGTAATCGGCGCAGCGGGTGCCGGTAATTCAATAACCTGATGTACCGAGGCATACAAGATGGCCGCCACGACAGCGCCATGCATACCGACGGACAACAGTGTCGGCCAGGGAAAGCGACGGGGTAAATCAAGGGCCATTGAAGTCATAATCGTTTCAGTTGAAAAAGCAAAGCTAGATTCTAAATGCAAATAGCAATCATATTCAACCAGCCATCGCGTCTGACCCAGATTTTGCGCGCATACGGTTAAAAAAAGCGCACTCTGAAAGAGGATATTCACGCGCCATCATCTTTGCGTTGCAGGCACTTATGGATTCACATAACGTAGTTGTTTTCTCATCATGAAGGAGCCCTACCCGTGCTTTATGTAATTTTCTCACAGGACGTTGCTGATTCCCTCGAAAAACGCCTTTCCGTGCGCCCGGCTCATCTGGCACGTCTGCAATTGCTGCATGACGAAGGTCGTTTATTAACGGCAGGCCCTATGCCAGCCGTAGACAGTAACGATCCGGGTGCGGCGGGTTTTACCGGCTCAACCGTTATCGCAGAATTTGAATCTCTGGAAGCGGCGCAGTCCTGGGCCGACGCGGACCCGTACGTCGCGGCGGGTGTTTATCAGCACGTCATCGTTAAGCCGTTTAAAAAGGTTTTCTAAAAACGATAATTAACTTAAATAAACCAATATGTTACTAATATATAAATATTGATTTATTTAAAAAAGGACACATTGAAGTACACGTTATTTTTTGTGTCCTTTTTATTACTCACAAAATTGGGTACCGTCCTCACCCGCACGGTTAACAATCCACTTCGCGCCTCCAAAGTAATTCGCACCATCCCGATCCTGCTTTAGCCCTTTCGGCATTCTTCCATCTCCTATACTTTAAACCTGACCAATCGGAGGTGTTCATGTGTGGACGATTTACCCAGGTCCAAACGCGTGAAGAATGCCTGGCTTACCTTGCAGATGAAAGTACACATGATTTCTAGAACTCTCCTGCGTACACCTTCATTGAGCTCTGAAATGGCTTTATAGCGTCTTGATATTTCGACGGATGACTCATAAAGATACTCCATTGCCCGCTCGAGGCTGCTAATGCCAATTTTCGCCAGATAAAGATCAAAGCCGAATCCGCATTTCGCCCCGGACAGGCCAAGTCCAGCCATAACGTCAGTGCCGGTAAGACTTTCTGATGCAGTGGCGTTGCGTACGGAAAAGCAAAACGGGAAACATTATGCAATCAGCACATACCTAATATTCAAAATTTCTATTGCGGGATTTCAATGAATAAGCCAGTTACAATGCAATGTGCAAAAAAAGTATTATGCATAAATCAGAATTATGTCGTGAAAAAGGAGAGTCAAATGAGACATAGCCAGCAACATGCCCCCAGGGTATTCAGGCTGACTTCCTCAGTAGGCGATTGTGGAACGAACGATCCGAAAGAAGTTAAAATTGTCCAGCAGAAGGTTGTCGATGCCGGATATTCTGTAGCGACAGGAAGACATATTCAACCTGATGGGCGTTGTAACCTTGATACCGTCGAAGCAATACGCTGGTATCAACGATTGCTGAATTTATCACCATCAGGACTGATAAATGCTACTGATAACTGGTTTATGCAGGCACTGGAAGAAGCAACCACACCCCACTGGCGGCCCAAAAATATCAGTGGCCCTCTTCGGGTAAGCATCGGGCAGACAACGTTTGATGCTGAAGGCACAGATTATATCACCGCAGTGATACCATTCAGGCAGAATCCATATCCATATTTTTCCAGAATACTGCACTGGCCACCAGTTGGCGGGTCAGGTGTAACTCTGGGCAGAGGATACGATATGGGTAATCGCAGTGCGGGGGAAATTCTGGCGACGCTCAGGCTGGCGGGTATTGAGGAATATAAAGCCCAACTGTGTGCAAAAGCTGCCGGGCTTAAGAACCGAGAAGCAGATCAATTCGTAAAAGTGTATGGTCCGTTCGTAGGTGAAATTACACACCAGCAGCAAATACGATTATTCGAAATAGCATACCGTGAAAAAATTGAATATGGAAAAGGTGTTTACAACCGTCAGGTGCGGCGCTTGGGCATTACCAATGCTCTTAATTGGAACAGCTTAGATCAAGCCATCAGAGATACCTTTATTGACACGCTATATCAGGGTAACGCTACGGCGCAACAAATGGTTAAAATCATGGCCGAAGGTGGTAGCAGACAGAAAATCATCGATTATCTGCGCAACGACAGTAATCTTAGCAGCGATGTTAGAAGAACAAACATAAGAGTAAGGAACCTACAGTAATGAAAAAGCTCCTTGTTTTAGTTTCCCTGTTACTGGCATCTAATGCTTCGCTGGCTTCTGCTGATGATAGTATTACGTCGAATAAAGATGTAGATGCCTGCATCCAAAAATACGGTGAAAACAACAGCGAATGTCTGGAAGAAATCAGCGATAAAGCAGACGATTCACTTAACAAAGCTTACACCGCAAAGCTTAAAGAAATGGAAGGTTTTGATTACACCAAATGGTGGATGGGCGATGAAGATCGTAAAAAGCGTATGATCGATACTTTCAAGAAGAGCCAGAGCGAATGGTTAAAATACCGTGGCAATTACTGCAATGTAGCAACAACCGATGCACAAGGAACACACTTCCTGGGAGCAGCTTCTACGGGGTGCAATATAAACATGAATAACCGCCGTATTAGTGAAATAAAGATGATTAAAATGACAAGCCTGGAGTAAGTTAATTAGTTCGTTGTTACCACAATAATTTCCCCTTCCCCGGTCCGATTTTATAGGTGCCATTAACTTAAGCCGGGGAATCCCCTTAACGAAAGCCTCATCAGTTTAGCTGCGCCATAAGGTCCTTATGATGACGCGCAGGCTGTCAGTTGTTCAGGCTGTCACTGGTATTATGAACAGGTAATTTTAGAAAATCAAAGCAATTAAATTAAAGCATTGTCACTGGTTGCCCTTTGCGGTTTTTTAAACTCATGAGTTGCTCAACTGGTCCCTGAGTACATTCAATGCGATCATATTCCGTAGGCTTCATCCACGCCGATTGTGATGTCATTCCTTTTCCGTTAATTCGATGAAAATCCCAGGTACCGTTTGCATTTTGACGTAACTTATCCAATTTAATGCTTGCAGTTTTTGGTTTCACATTCTCATCGTTGGGTACAGGTTGGAAAGTGGCATAACCTTTACACTGAACGGGCATTTCACTCTTCGCGCATCCTACCAGCGATAACGTCACTAACAAGACAATATTCAGCCGCATACTATACATCCTTATTTTTTATTGGATTCCACCATCTCAATATAACCAGGGCCTCTCACTTGCTACACCATAGTCATTAAATATCTGCATCAACACAGTTCTTGGTATTCCTTTGGAGATACCCTGAAACAGCTTCTTGAATCGACACGGATGATCTGGACACTTCTGAGCCGTTAATAATATAGGTTTTCATATTCAGCCGGTGGCATCTGCTCGCTCGAACCATGCCGACGCTCACTGTTATAAGACATTTCGATGTGATCAAAAATATCGCTTCTGGCCTCGTCTCTCGTTCCGTAGATCTTCTTCTTTATCCGTTCACACTTCAGTAGCTGGAAAAAGCTTTCTGCAACCGCGTTGTCATGATGGTTACCGCGAAGACTCATACTGCCCTCCAGTCCGTGCGATTTCAGGAACGACTACCATTCATAGCTTGTGTACTGACTACCTTAAGTCATCTTAAATGACTCTGAGGTGTCTGTTAAGCCTGTGGCAATTCAGGCTGATTCGGGCATTCAAGCCATGAGAATCTGATTCTATCTCTACCGCTTCCCTTCTTTTCCCGAGTAATTTTTTTAGTCTGGTGTCGGTAAGCATCCTGTGTGTACCTGGCATTTTCTGGTACTCAAAAGTGTACACAAAATACGTTGCTCAAAGATACATACAATGTAACGATGATAAGCAAAAAGTTAGGTTTTTCAGTCGGAAGGACTGTTAAATCGGGGGTGTGGGGTAACGGTTCGTTTTAGGGTGAAACCAATCAACTCGGGCGGAATGACAATTTAAGAAAGTGTTCTGACTGTCAGAAATAACAAAGGGGTAAGCGTCATAATACCCCTTTGTATTATCCGTTTTTAATGGGTAATCGTTTTTGAGAACAAATTAATAATAACCACGCCGGCAATAATTAACCCCATCCCCAGCATCGCCGGAAAATCCAGTTTCTGTCCGTGAATAATCCAGCCCACTGTACCAATCAATACAATCCCTACCCCGGACCAGACGGCGTAAATCACTCCGGTAGGTATAGTGCGCATTGGGATGGTCAGACACCAGAATGCAATACAATAGCCAACAATACTGATGATGCTGGGCACCAGGCGGGTAAAACTATCGGAACTTTTAAGCGCAGTGGTCGCAATGACTTCACTGACAATCGCCAGGGCGAGAAAAATAATGGCTTCTTTATTCATGGTTATCCAAAGGCGAATTAACGTTTACTTAGCGCAAGGCGGGTTGCGAAAAGCAAAAACACAACGCCGGTTGTGCGATCCATCCAGCGTATAACAGCTTCTTTACGTAAAAATGATGACAGTGGGCGCGTCGCCGCGATTAACGTTGTTGACCATATGGTTCCCAGCACCACATGAATCATCACAAGGCCAAATGTCCAAATAATAAGCGGCTGCCCATGCGGAATAAACTGTGGCAAAAAAGAGACGTAGAAAATACCCATTTTCGGATTCAGTACATTGCCTAACATGCCACGAATAAACCAGTTCTGCTTTTTATCTTCACCCGCAACAGAGAAAACAGCGGTACGCGGGCGAATGAGCATATTCACGCCCAGCCAGCATAAATAGGCAGCGCCACAATATTTGAGAATAGAGTATGCCAGTTCCGACACCGCAACTAATGCCCCAAGGCCAAAGGCAACGGCAGCCCCCCAGATGAGACAACCGGTGTTAATGCCGAAGGCTGCTTTAAATGCCTGACTCCGTCCCTCCACCGCGGCAGTACGTAAAATTAGTGCGGTATCGAGACCCGGAGTGAGCGTCAGCAGTGTCGCCGCAAGGGTAAAAGCAATCAAACTATCAATAACAGTCATGCAGCATTCACCCTTTTTGAGTAAGAGATAAAAAACAATGGGCACCATAAAGGTGCCCAGAACCATCAGAACCCGTAAAAATCAAAAACTAACGCGTTGCGATGCCGATTAAGAATACACTTTCTTATCGCGTGGATACGCATATTGCGACGAGACTGCCCTTCCAACCAGCGCGCCTTGCGACGACTGGCCTGCCGGGACATACGCCAGCGCCCCACTTCCGTTCTACTACGCTTCATTTCTACGACTCTTTCCTAACAAAGAACCCCCATTATAAACCCTGGACGTCACCAGACCAGTCCTTTTCAGCGCCGTTTTTGTTTGCCAGATGAGTCCTTATGCGTAAACTCCTTATATCAGATTTTCAAAAGGATTTTTTTGTTATGACAACCTTCTACACGGTTGTGAGTTGGCTGATCTTTTTGGGCTACTGGCTGCTCATCGCTGGTGTGACGCTGCGTATTCTAATGAAGCGCCGTGCGGTCCCTTCTGCCATGGCATGGCTGCTGATTATTTATATTCTCCCTCTGGTGGGGATTATCGCTTATCTGTCCGTTGGGGAACTACATCTTGGTAAGCGCCGCGCCGAGCGCGCTCGTGCGATGTGGCCATCCACTGCCAAGTGGTTAAAAGACCTTAAGACGTATCACCATATTTTCGCGACTGAAAACAGCAGTGTCGCCACTTCTCTGTTCAAACTCTGCGAACGGCGTCAGGGCATTGCGGGGGTGAAAGGTAATCAGCTCCAGTTGCTCACCTCCTCAGATGACGTGATGCAGGCATTGATCCGCGACATTCAGCTAGCCCGCCATAACATCGAGATGGTGTTTTATATCTGGCAGCCAGGAGGAATGGCCGATCAGGTCGCCGAATCCTTGATGGCGGCGGCCCGCCGCGGTGTGCATTGCCGTTTAATGCTTGATTCAGCAGGCAGCGTGGCGTTTTTCCGCAGTCCGTGGGCCGGCATGCTGCGCAATTCAGGTATAGAAGTGGTCGAATCGTTAAAAGTTAATCTGATGCGTGTGTTTCTGCGTCGGATGGACTTGCGCCAGCACCGCAAGATGATTCTTATCGATAATTACATCGCCTATACCGGCAGTATGAACATGGTGGACCCTCGCTTCTTCAAACAGGATGCGGGCGTCGGTCAATGGGTCGATTTAATGGCAAGGATGGAAGGCCCGGTGTCTACCGCGATGGGGATCGTCTACTCCTGCGACTGGGAGATAGAAACCGGGAAACGCATCCTCCCACCGCCACCGGATGCCAATATCATGCCGTTTGAGCAGGCCAGCGGGCACACAATCCACACCATCGCCTCTGGTCCGGGATTCCCGGAAGACCTTATTCACCAGGCATTATTGACCGCGGTTTATGCCTCGCGCGAATACCTGATTATGACGACTCCCTATTTCGTCCCCAGCGATGACCTTCTGCATGCCATTTGTACCGCCGCGCAACGAGGCGTTGACGTCAGCATTATCCTGCCGCGTAAGAATGACTCGGTGCTGGTTGGCTGGGCCAGCCGGGCCTTTTTCACCGAACTGCTGGCTGCGGGGGTAAAAATTTATCAGTTTGAAGGCGGACTTCTGCATACGAAAAGCGTGCTGGTCGATGGCGAGTTAAGCCTGGTGGGAACAGTGAACCTTGATATGCGCAGTCTGTGGCTTAATTTTGAGATTACACTGGTTATCGACGATACCGGCTTTGGCAGCGATCTGGCGGCCGTGCAGGATGATTATATTTCGCGGTCTCGCTTGCTGGACGCACGTCTGTGGGTTAAACGTCCGTTCTGGCACCGGATTGCAGAACGACTGTTTTACTTCTTTAGCCCATTGCTGTAAAACGTGCCCAAATGATATTAAACAGGTAGTCATTATGGAAATGGATCTGAACAACCGCCTGAGCGAAGACGAAACGCTGGAGCAGGCTTACGATATTTTTCTCGAACTTGCGGCGGATAATCTCGACCCGGCAGATATCATTCTGTTCAATCTTCAGTTTGAAGAGCGTGGCGGTGCGGAATTGTTTGATCCCAGCGAAGACTGGCAAGAGCATGTTGATTACGATCTGAACCCGGACTTTTTCGCCGAGGTGGTGATTGGCCTCGCGGATAGCGACGGTGGCGAAATCAACGATGTCTTTGCCCGCGTACTTCTCTGTCGTGAGAAAGATCATAAGTTGTGCCACATTCTCTGGCGCGAGTAGTAAAAAGAAAAGGCTGACTTTCGTCAGCCTTTTTCATTTAGAGCGGGTCAACCTTCAGGCACGAGACCGCATGGCGGAAGCTACCTTCCAGCACCGGGCGCGTCTGCGCACATTCGGGTCCGGCAATCGGGCAACGCGTACGGAACACGCAGCCCGACGGCGGGTTGATTGGTGAAGGCAAATCCCCTTCCAGCAACTGAATCTGCTTGTTCTTTTCCAGATCCGGGTCCGGGATTGGCACAGCAGACATCAGCGCTTTGGTATAAGGGTGCTGCGGATTGTGGTACACCTCGTCATAGGTGCCCAACTCCACCGCGTGTCCCAAATACATGACCAGCACGCGATCGGAGATGTGCTTCACCACCGCGAGATCGTGGGCGATAAAGATCAGCGATAACCCCATTTCCCGCTGCAGTTTTTGCAGCAAGTTGACCACCTGTGCCTGGATTGACACGTCCAGTGCAGAAACCGGTTCGTCACAGATAATCAGCTTCGGTTCGAGGATCAGCGCACGGGCAATACCGATACGCTGACACTGGCCGCCGGAAAACTCATGCGGGTAGCGGTTAATCAGGTTTGGCAGCAGGCCCACTTTCATCATCATGGCTTTGACGCGGTCACGCACTTCCTGACGCGGCATTTTCGGATGATAAGTACGCAGCGGTTCCGCGATGATTTCACCAATGGTCATACGCGGGTTCAGCGATGCCAGCGGGTCCTGGAAAATCATCTGAATGTCACTGCGCACGTCGCGCCATTCATCAGGCTTCATCCCGAGCAAGTCTTTGCCCAGCCAGGCCACTTTGCCGTCAGTTGCTTTGACAAGCCCAATAATCGCGCGGGCAAAGGTCGACTTCCCGCAACCGGATTCGCCCACCACGCCGAGGGTTTCCCCTTCATACAGACGCAGCGTAACGCCGTCTACCGCTTTCAGTGTTTTGGATGGCTGCCAGAACCATTGCTTACCGTCTTTTATGTCGAAATGGACTTTCAGGTCAGCAATTTCCAGGAGTACTTTTCTTTCTTCTGTGACGGCATTCATACCAGTTCCTCCACCGGCTTAAAGCAGGCGCGCAAACGTCCTGGGGCAAACTCCTCCAGCGGCGGAGCACTGTTACAGATTTCCATCGCATGCGGGCAACGCGGCTGGAACGGACACCCTTTGGGCAACCGCAGCAGGTTCGGCGGGTTACCAGGGATGGTCAGCAACTCTTCACCTTCGGCGTCGAGGCGCGGTACCGCATTGAGCAGACCGATCGAATAGGGATGTGCCGGATGGTAGAACACATCGCGCGCCACGCCGTATTCCATAGTACGCCCGGCGTACATCACCAGCACTTTGTCACAGATGCCCGCTACCACGCCGAGATCGTGGGTGATCATGATAATGGCAGTGTTGAATTCACGTTTAAGCTCATTGAGCAACGTCATGATCTGCGCCTGTACGGTCACGTCCAGTGCGGTAGTCGGTTCGTCGGCAATGAGCAGTTTTGGCCGGCACATTAATGCCATAGCAATCATTACGCGCTGGCGCATCCCGCCGGAAAACTCATGCGGGTACATGCGCATACGCTTACGCGCTTCCGGCATTTTCACGGCGTCGAGCATTTTGACCGACTCTTCAAATGCTTCGGCCTTACCCATGCCTTTATGTAGCATCAGCACTTCCATTAACTGCTCACCGACCCGCATATACGGATTCAGTGAGGTCATCGGGTCCTGGAAGATCATGGAAATCTGCTCGGCACGCAATTTGTTCAGCGCATGCTCAGGCAAGTTCAGAATCTCTTTGCCATTGAATTTCGCCGAACCACCAATATGCCCGTTCGATGCCAGCAGGCCCATCAGTGCAAATGCGGTCTGAGATTTACCCGAACCCGATTCACCCACAATGCCGAGAGTCTCACCGGCACGCAGGCTAAAGTTCAGGTCGTTTACCGCCGTAACGTCACCGTCCGGGGTTTTAAACGTCACACGCAGATCGTTAACATCCAGAAGAATGCCCGAATGCTGCTGCGCCTGTGGCGCCAATGAGGTTTCATGCTTGCTCATAACAGCACTCCTTAACGATCTTTCGGGTCGAGAGCATCACGCAGCCCATCGCCGATAAAGTTGAAACAGAATAACGTCACCACCAGGAAGCCTGCCGGAAACAGCAGCAGCCACGGGGAAACTTCCATCGAGTTCGCGCCATCGCTGAGCAACGCGCCCCAACTGCTTAGCGGCTCTTGCGTTCCCAAGCCAAGGAAACTCAGGAACGATTCGAACAGAATCATGCTCGGCACCAACAGCGAGGCATACACCACCACGACACCCAGCACGTTGGGAACGATATGACGAATGACAATATTGCCCGTCGATACCCCACCGACCTGAGCCGCTTCAATAAACTCTTTGCGTTTCAGACTCAGCGTTTGACCACGGACGATACGCGCCATATCCAGCCAGGAAACCATACCGATAGCCACAAAAATGAGCAGGATGTTTTGCCCGAAGAAAGTCACCAGCAGGATAACGAAGAACATAAACGGGAATGAGTTGAGGATCTCAAGCAGACGCATCATCACAGAGTCCACTTTACCGCCGAGGTAACCGGACAGTGATCCGTAAAGTGTTCCCAGGATAACCGCAACCAGCGCGGCAGCAATACCGACCATAAGCGAAATACGCCCACCAATGGCTACGCGCACCAGGAGATCACGGCCGGATGAATCCGTCCCGAAATAGTGCCCGGAGGTTGTATCAGGCGCACTGGACATCATGCCCCAGTCCGTATCGAAATAGCTAAACTGCGATAGCATCGGCGCCAGGGCCACGAAAAGCGCGATAAAGAACAAGACGATAAGGCTGGCGACCGCTGCACGGTTGTGCATAAAGCGACGTCGTGCATCCTGCCACAGACTGCGACCTTCTACTTCCAGTTTTTCACTGAAGTTTTCCAGCGCCTCGCTGTTTTTTTTACTTAACATCATGGCGTACTCCAGTGTTAATAACGAATTTTCGGATCGATAACGGCATACAGCACATCGACAATCGCGTTAAATACAATAGTCAACGTCCCTACCAGTATGGTCAAACTTAATACCAGCGAGTAATCACGGTTCAATGCGCCATTCACAAACAACTGGCCAATACCGGGTAAACCGTAAATCGTTTCGATAACCATTGAGCCGGTGATAATACCGACGAAGGCGGGCCCCATATAGGAGAGCACGGGCAACAATGCGGGTTTCAGCGCATGGCGGAAAATAATGCGGCGCATCGGTAAGCCTTTCGCACGTGCGGTACGAATAAAGTTTGAATGTAGCACTTCAATCATCGAGCCACGCGTTATACGCGCAATACTGGCGATATAGGCCAGAGATAATGCGACCATCGGCAGGATCATGAATTTTGGCGCGCCGCCATTCCATCCCCCGGCGGGTAACCATTTAAGCGTGATGGCGAAAATCATCACCAGCAGCGGAGCGACAACGAAGCTCGGTATCACAACCCCGGTCATCGCCAGCCCCATCACGGAATAGTCCCATCTGGTATTTTGTTTCAGCGCGGCAATGACGCCCGCACTCACGCCAAAAATCACCGCCAGTAAAAACGCCGCAGCGCCTAATTTCGCAGAAACAGGGAAGCTGGCCGCGACCAGATCATTCACCGTGTAATCTTTGTATTTAAATGACGGCCCAAAATCACCGTGCGCGAGCTGTTTCAGATAGCTGGCGTACTGGGTCAGAATCGGATCGTTCAGATGATATTTCGCTTCGATATTCGCCATGACTTCTGGCGGCAGCGTACGCTCACCGGTAAAAGGACTACCCGGCGCAAGACGCATCATAAAGAATGAGATAGTAATAAGAATAAATAGCGTCGGAATCGCTTCCAGACAGCGACGTAGGATAAATTTCAACATTGCCCGTACCTTCTGGCCTGTGCCTTTGTAGTGCGATGAAATAAGACACTGTGGGACAGGATTACCCTGCCCCACTCATTGCCATTAATGCTTGATAATATACAAGTTTTTAACGTAGATATTATCCATCGGGTCTTTACCGGTATAACCACCCACCCACGGTTTCACCAGACGGGCGTTCACGTAGTAATACACCGGGACAATCGCAGAGTCTTTATCGAGCTGCTGTTCAGCCTTGGTGTAAAGCTCCGTACGTTGCGCTTCGTCGGTGACTTGCAGCGTGTCGGTAATCAGCTTATCAAAGGCCGGGCTCTTATAGTGCGCGGTGTTGTTGGAGCTGTCAGACAGCATGGTATTCAGGAAGGATGTCGGTTCGTTATAGTCCGCACACCAGCCTGCACGCGCCACGTCAAAGGTGCCCTGATGGCGGCTGTCGAGGAAGGTTTTCCACTCCTGGTTCTCCAGCTTGACGTCTACACCCAGGTTTTTCTTCCAGATAGAAGCAACCGCGATAGCCAGTTTTTTATGCAGGTCAGAGGTGTTGTACAGCAGGTTGAAAGTCAGCGGTTTGTCAGCCGTGTAGCCTGCTTCAGCCAGCAGTTTTTTCGCTTCTGCGTTACGTTTGTCTTGTGACCATTTGAACCATTCCGGCTCAACCAGTTTCGCACCGTCAGTGTATGGCGGGGTGTAGCTGTAGGCTGGCAAATCGCCCTGGTTCTTCACTTTATTGACGATGATGTCACGATCCAGAGCCAGTTTCAGCGCTGTACGAACACGAACGTCAGTAAAAGGCGCTTTCTGGTTATTGATTTCGTAATAATAAGTACACAGGTACGGGTCGACGTGGACTTCTTTTGGAATTTCTTGTTTCAGTTTCTGGAACAGTTCAATCGGCATGTTGTTATAGGTCATGTCGATTTCACCGCTGCGGTAGCGGTTAACGTCTGTCACTTCTGAGGAAATAGGCAGGTAAGTTACCTGGTTAATTACCGTTTTCGCGTTATCCCAGTAATTGGTATTACGCTCAAGCACGATACGTTCGTTGACAACCCAATCTTTCAGTTTGTACGCACCGTTAGTCACGATATTCGCGGGCTGCGTCCATTTATCACCGAATTTCTCGACAACGGCTTTAGGAACGGGCGACACAGAGGCGTGTACCAGTAGTTTGTAGAAATAAGGAACCGGTTCGCTCAGCGTGACTTCGAAGGTATTATCATCAAGCGCTTTTACGCCCAGGTCTGAGGTCGGTTTTTTACCGGCAATGATGTCATCGATATTCGCAATGTGACCATACTGCAGGTAGCTGGCGTAAGGGGATGCAGTTTTTGGATCTGCCAGACGCTGCCAGCTATAAACGAAGTCGTGTGCCGTAACCGGCGAACCGTCGGACCATTTCGCGTCTTTACGCAGATGGAAGGTCCAGACTTTGAAATCTTTGTTTTCCCACTTTTCAGCGACGCCAGCACTTGGATGGCCTTCAACATCTGTGACTAACAGGCCTTCAAACAGATCGCGGCTGATGTTTGATTCCGGCACGCCTTCAATTTTATGCGGATCAAGAGACTGTACTTCCGAACCGTTATTACGAACCAGCGTTTGCTTCTCTGCCAGTTGAACGCCAGCAGGAACATCCGCCGCCATGGCTACGTTACCTGCAATTAGCGCGGAGAGAACGCCCGCCGCTACGAGACTTTTTTTTGTGATGATGGACATTGTGTTGATACTCCACTCATTATAATTACTGACATTAATGCCAGCCTGTTTTGTCCCCTAAAGGGGGCCTGTACAGCGCAGGAGCTTTTGGCTGCTGTCAGGCATCGTTTTACTGCTTGCTATCACCGACTTTATTTCTTACGAGCCGCTCGGATGGCGCCCTTACGTCGATTTTGTTACACGTCTCCCCTGTCGAGACGCCTGTTTCTCTTGCATTTGCAGGATGAGATTTGTATTTGAAAATAATTCTCATCTGCGTAGATTCTTAAGATAAATACAGGGCCGGAAAGTACCAAATGGCCCATTACGTCGCCAATACAATTTGCAAATTTGTTAACTAATTCTCTTTTATTCGGCTTTACAACCGTGTTGCAAGAGCGCGCAACCATGCTTAAATAAAAAATTAGTATTTTAAATCATACAGATAGACAGCAATTCATCGGTGTTGTTACATTCGCAATACGATTGCGCGTTTTTTGCACAAAAAATCAACATTCGATTATTATCTAGCACATTTGTCTGTCTGAGCGACGAAATTACTAATATCATTTCAATTATCTGACAGCAAGCCCCAGAGTATCGTGTGAGGGAAATAACAGTGTTGTTGGATTAATTTCTCGCCATCTGGCAATGTAACGAAATGTAATGCACTGAAATAAAAGCACTTATTTAAATCATGTTGATTTATTATATTTATGGTTTTTTCTGACTTTAGTTATATGATTTGCTGATAATGCTGCGTTTCGAACGCCCTGCGCAGCATTATTTCACCAGGCAGCAATCAGTGTAGTAAACCCGGGAATATCCCTTTAACGCCTGCAACGATGAATTCAATACCGAGTGCCATCAGCAATAAACCCATGATACGGGTAATCACGTTAATCCCGGTTTGCCCAAGCAGGCGCACCAGCCAGGGAGCGATGCGGAACACGCCCCAGGAACAAAAAGCAAAAAGAGCTATTGCCACTGAAAATCCCGCGAGGTACTCCACGCTGTGGTAGCGCGTGCCCCAGACAATAGTCGAGCTGATGGCCCCCGGCCCTGCCATTAAAGGTAAAGCCAGCGGCACAACGCCGATACTCTCTCTGATCGCCGTTTCTGATTTCTCTTGCTTGTTTTGTTTGTCCTCACCCAGTTTGCCGCTGATCATCGACATCGCTATGGTGACTACCAGGATCCCCCCGGCTATACGAAACGAGTCAATCGAAATACCAAATAACTGAAGAATCCCGTCTCCCAGAAAAAGCGACGTCCAGAGAATAATGGCAACGGAAAGGTTCGCGGTGAGATTAGTTTTGTTCCTCGCCCCAGCCGTTTGATAGCTGGTCATACTAATAAAGACAGGAATAATTCCAATAGGATTGACCAGCGCGAACAGGCCGATAAAAAACTTAGACCAGGTAGGAAAGTCAAACAGTGTTTGAGTCACAGAGTGCTCCGCAGCATTGCAAGGCAAAGAAGAAAGTATAGAAACAATAAGACCCTGCTAAATATACGATTATTTGCAGCACAACTCACCATAAATCCTGTCATCTTCCTTACATCCCGGCATGTTATGCATTTGTACTAATTATGATAATGTTAGTTGGCGCCGCCCTTTTATCATTAACATTTGATACAAATGCCCAAAAACAGCCTGCTGAAAGGTGTCAGCTTTGCTGTAACTTGATTTAGATCACGTAATCGGTACTCAGAAGTGAGTACTCTTGGAGACGTCGTCAGGGAGTAGAACCATCAGTTTGAATGATGTTTCGTTGAGGCTCTTTCAGTAAATCAGTTAGGTTGGGCAAGGCGTTAACTACTTGTTTTTCTGTAATTTACGCAACCTGCACCCGGTCTGTCTATACTGTCGTTTCGGACAGCTGGTTTACTAAAAGAGTTTAACATTATCAGGAGAGCATTATGGCTGTTACTAATGTCGCTGAACTTAACGCACTCGTTGAACGCGTGAAGAAAGCCCAGCGTGAATATGCCAACTTTACTCAAGAGCAAGTTGACAAGATCTTCCGCGCCGCCGCCCTGGCTGCCGCTGATGCCCGTATCCCTCTCGCTAAAATGGCCGTTGCCGAATCCGGCATGGGTATCGTCGAAGATAAAGTGATCAAAAACCACTTTGCTTCTGAATATATCTACAACGCTTATAAAGATGAGAAGACCTGCGGTGTCCTTGAGGAAGATGACACTTTTGGTACCATCACCATCGCTGAACCTATCGGTATCATCTGCGGTATCGTTCCAACAACTAACCCAACTTCTACGGCAATCTTCAAGTCGCTGATCAGCCTGAAGACTCGTAACGCAATCATTTTCTCTCCACATCCGCGCGCTAAAGATGCAACAAACAAAGCGGCTGATATCGTTCTGCAGGCGGCTATCGCTGCCGGCGCGCCAAAAGATCTGATTGGCTGGATTGACCAACCTTCTGTTGAACTGTCTAACGCATTAATGCATCACCCTGACATCAACCTGATCCTCGCAACTGGCGGCCCGGGCATGGTGAAAGCAGCATACAGCTCCGGTAAACCGGCTATCGGCGTAGGCGCAGGCAACACACCTGTTGTTATCGACGAAACCGCTGATATCAAACGTGCTGTCGCTTCTGTGCTGATGTCTAAAACCTTCGACAACGGTGTTATCTGTGCTTCCGAACAGTCAGTAGTGGTTGTTGATTCTGTTTACGACGCTGTTCGCGAACGTTTTGCTACCCACGGCGGCTACCTGCTGCAGGGTAAAGAGTTGAAAGCCGTTCAGGACATTATCCTGAAAAATGGCGCGCTGAATGCCGCCATCGTTGGCCAACCGGCATACAAAATTGCTGAACTGGCGGGCTTCACGGTTCCTGCAACGACCAAAATTTTGATCGGTGAAGTGACTGTTGTTGACGAAAGCGAGCCGTTCGCTCACGAAAAACTGTCTCCGACTCTGGCAATGTACCGTGCGAAAGATTTCGACGATGCGGTAGTAAAAGCAGAGAAACTGGTTGCCATGGGCGGTATCGGTCACACCTCTTGCCTGTACACTGACCAGGATAACCAGCCGGCTCGCGTGCAGAAATTCGGCGCGGAAATGAAAACCGCACGTATCCTGATCAACACCCCGGCTTCTCAGGGTGGTATCGGTGACCTTTATAACTTCAAACTCGCACCTTCCCTGACTCTGGGTTGTGGTTCCTGGGGTGGTAACTCCATCTCTGAAAACGTTGGTCCGAAACACCTGATCAACAAGAAAACCGTTGCTAAGCGAGCTGAAAACATGTTGTGGCATAAACTTCCGAAATCTATCTACTTCCGCCGTGGCTCTCTGCCAATCGCGCTGGATGAAGTGATTACTGATGGTCACAAACGCGCGCTGATCGTGACTGACCGCTTCCTGTTCAACAACGGTTATGCAGACCAGATCACCTCTGTGCTGAAAGCGGCTGGCGTAGAAACAGAAGTCTTCTTCGAAGTTGAAGCTGACCCGACGCTGACTATCGTACGTAAAGGCGCAGAGCTGGCGAACTCCTTCAAACCTGACGTGATCATCGCGCTGGGTGGTGGTTCCCCGATGGATGCGGCGAAAATCATGTGGGTCATGTACGAACATCCGGAAACTCACTTCGAAGAACTGGCGCTGCGCTTTATGGATATCCGTAAACGTATCTACAAGTTCCCGAAAATGGGTGTGAAAGCGAAAATGGTTGCTATCACCACCACTTCCGGTACCGGTTCAGAAGTGACGCCGTTCGCAGTTGTAACTGACGATGCCACTGGTCAGAAATATCCGCTGGCAGACTATGCTCTGACCCCGGATATGGCAGTTGTTGACGCAAACCTGGTCATGGACATGCCAAAATCACTGTGTGCATTCGGTGGTCTGGATGCAGTAACCCACGCACTGGAAGCTTACGTTTCTGTACTGGCGTCTGAGTTCTCCGATGGTCAGGCTCTGCAGGCTCTGAAACTGCTGAAAGAAAACCTGCCAGCGTCTTACCATGAAGGTTCTAAAAACCCGATTGCACGTGAGCGTGTACACAGTGCTGCTACCATCGCGGGTATCGCGTTTGCGAACGCCTTCCTGGGTGTGTGTCACTCCATGGCGCATAAACTGGGTTCACAGTTCCATATTCCGCACGGTCTGGCGAACGCCCTGTTGATCTCCAACGTTATCCGCTATAACGCGAATGACAACCCGACTAAACAGACTGCATTCAGCCAGTACGACCGTCCGCAGGCTCGTCGTCGTTACGCAGAAATCGCTGATCATCTGGGTCTGACTTCTGTTGGTGACCGTACTGCTGCGAAAATTGAGAAACTGCTGGCATGGCTGGAAACCATCAAAGCTGAACTGGGCATTCCTAAGTCAATCCGTGAAGCAGGCGTTCAGGAAGCTGACTTCCTTGCTCACGTTGACAAACTGTCCGAAGATGCGTTCGATGACCAGTGTACCGGTGCTAACCCACGTTACCCGCTGATCTCTGAGCTGAAACAAATCCTGCTGGATACCTACTACGGACGTGAGTTCAAAGAAGGCGCGCCATCAGAAGTGAAAGCCGAAGCAGTAAAAGCGGATAAAGCAGACAAAAAAGCGAAGAAAACCGCTTAATTGTCCTGGCTACGATAACCTGCCTGATGGGTAACACCTGTCAGTTAAGCAAGATGACCGGTTGAACTTTCCGGCAGGTAAACGACAAAGGCTCTATCAATTCTTTGATGGGGCTTTTTTATATTTTCAACATACCTTGATGTAATCTCTAACCGCGCTAAATCCGCCTCATTCTTCTGCTAACAGCAGACTATTTCTGTCGAATCGACTTAAGTCCACAGCCGTAAGCATAAACATCCCAAAGACGTCACTGGCTGGCTGATATTGGCTATGCGAGTATTTTCATACGCACAGATACGTATGAGCAGGCAGGTGGCGGGGATAAACGAAGGGAATGCGGAGAGGCACACTGAGTATCCAACCACCAGACCGTGTGCCCTGATATCGCTGTAGAAGCAGTTAG
This sequence comes from Phytobacter sp. SCO41, assembly GCF_003073275.1. Taxonomy (NCBI): domain Bacteria; kingdom Pseudomonadati; phylum Pseudomonadota; class Gammaproteobacteria; order Enterobacterales; family Enterobacteriaceae; genus Phytobacter; species Phytobacter sp. SCO41. Next base: position 3,002,196 of record NZ_CP027225.1, read on the forward strand.
CGCCGCATAAAGGTGATATGCCCTACACGACGCTCTTATTGTCCCGGGCGCAAATCCTGAGGCTTTTAAGCGTTGTTTTTGAGCCCGTAATCAATCAGCAGCGCACGTAGCTACAGTTGAACTATCCTCTTACGCGCGCCTGAATAGCGGACAGAGAGCCTTCTGTGAGAGCCTCTTTATAATGTTTACGGCAAACGGATACATAGCGCTCATTACCGCCAATAACGACTTGCTCACCCTCATTATATGGCCGACCCGCCTGATCAAGGCGTAGCACCATGCTGGCTTTACGTCCGCAGAAACAGATCGTTTTTAGTTCAACCAGTTTATCTGACCACGCCAGAAGATATTGGCTACCGATAAACAACTCGCCACGGAAATCGGTTCTTAATCCATAACAGAGCACGGGAATATCAAGTTCATCGACAACGTCAGACAACTGATATACCTGCTGGCGGGTTAGAAATTGACTTTCATCAACTAAAACGCAGTGGATAGGTTCGCGCTGGTGCTCAGCATTAATTTCATCTTTAAGGGATGTATTTTGGTTAAAAAGACGCGCCGGCGACGATAAGCCAATACGTGAACTTACCTTCCCTGCCCCAAAGCGGTCATCAATTTCCGCGGTATAGACCAGCGTGCGCATGCCACGTTCCTGATAATTGTAGGAAGACTGCAGTAAAGCCGTGGATTTTCCGGCATTCATCGCTGAGTAGTAGAAATAAAGTTGCGCCATTGCCCGCAAGACCCCAATCAAAGTGTGATATTCCTCGGCAGGATTGTATCATATTTTAACATGCCACCTGGAATGCCGGGCGTACACTTTACTTACATTGCGGACATGATTTCAGCGATATACTTCACGCTATTTTTCTCTCGTAAGCTGTTGCTGACAAAGAAACAGACAATAAGCGCACCGCGCCTTTTCTGGGTATAAAAAACAAGAAGTTTCAGCGCCAGGCTCAAGAAATTATTAATGTTTTATGCAAAACGACACTGTTGTGAACCCTAATAAAAAAGGTTGATATTTATCCATCGAAACTATAATTCGTATGAGATTAATCAGTTAAAAGCGCTGATTAAACACCTGAGCCGTTCGGGTGATAATGCTTTCTATATGGCTTTTTTGTGCGGTTCTTCAAGAAAAATTTAAGTTAGCGGTTTTTAAAAATGTGGTAAATAAAGAGGAAATTTGAATTCCTTACATTCTCACCTATTGCACTACTCAAATTAACGCTCTATTATTAGCTCAACAAACCACCCCAATATAAGTTTGAGATTACTACAATGAGCGAAGCACTTAAAATTCTGAACAACATCCGTACTCTTCGTGCGCAGGCAAGAGAATGCACTCTGGAAACGCTCGAAGAAATGCTGGAAAAATTAGAAGTGGTAGTTAACGAGCGTCGTGAAGAAGAAAGCGCTGCAGCTGCTGAAATCGAAGAACGTACTCGTAAACTGCAACAATATCGTGAAATGCTGATTGCTGATGGTATTGATCCGAATGAACTGCTGAACAGCATGGTCGCAGCTAAAACCGGAACTAAAGCTAAACGCGCTGCACGTCCGGCTAAATATAGCTACGTTGACGAAAACGGTGAAACTAAAACCTGGACTGGCCAGGGCCGTACCCCAGCAGTAATCAAAAAAGCGATGGACGAACAAGGTAAACAACTGGAAGATTTCCTGATCCAGGAATAATCCTAAGCCTTTATGAAGAATCCCGCCGATGGCGGGATTTTTTTTGACCATTTTTTTAGCCATTGTTGCTGAGCAATATTCTGTAACGATGAAGATAAACGTGCATTGCTGATACTATTTGCTCACCAACGTTCCCCTATCGATATTCCCACTTTGGACAAAGATTTCTCCTGGCGCCTGGTCTGGCACGCCAAAGGTGTCTACAGGCAATAAAAAAGCCGGAGTGATAATCATCAATCCGGCTTTATTCTCTGGGACTAAATCAGGTTACGCTTTAGCGACACCGACAACGTCTTCCAGCCAGGCTTTAAATTCTTCACCAAGTACGTTATGGCGAATACCATATTCTACGAAAGCCTGCATATAACCCAGCTTATTACCGCAGTCATGGCTTTTGCCTTTCATGTGATAAGCTTCGACGGTCTCTTTCTCGATAAGCATATCGATGGCGTCGGTCAGCTGAATCTCATCGCCTGCTCCCGGAGGCGTTTTCGCCAGCAGCGGCCAAATCTCTTCGCTGAGAACGTAACGGCCTACAACAGCGAGATTAGACGGCGCGACATTCGCTTTCGGTTTTTCAACCACACCGACCATCGGTACGCTGTCACCCGGTTTGAGTTCAGCGCCTTTACAGTCAACAACACCGTACGCAGTCACATCGGCAACCGGCTCAACCATAATCTGGCTGGCTCCGGTTTCGTCGAAACGCTTGATCATTTCCGCAAGGTTATCCTGGGAAAGATCGGATTCGAATTCGTCCAGGATAACGTCAGGAAGAATAACCGCCACCGGTTCATTTCCTACAACCGGATGCGCGCACAGCACCGCGTGTCCAAGCCCCTTAGCCAGCCCCTGACGGACCTGCATAATGGTAACGTGCGGCGGGCAAATAGCCTGAACTTCTTCTAGCAACTGACGTTTCACGCGTTTTTCCAGCATGGCCTCAAGCTCAAAGCTGGTATCGAAATGGTTTTCGATAGAATTTTTCGACGAATGCGTAACCAGAACAATTTCGGTAATACCCGCAGCGATACACTCATTCACGACATACTGAATTAATGGCTTATCAACCAACGGTAACATTTCTTTAGGAATCGCCTTTGTCGCAGGCAGCATCCTGGTTCCCAATCCCGCAACCGGGATAACTGCTTTAGTCACTCTCGAATTTATGGCAGCCATTGAAAATCTCCTGGTCTGTTCACGCTTTGAGCATGTTCATGAATTAATTCGCATCTGAGTATATCAGTACCATCGTAATGACCTGGTCTGAAAAGGACGCTATAACGTTTAATTAGGATTAATACGCAAAACTGTGGCGATAGTACCACTCGCTTTAAAAAGGAGGTAAAGCTATCTGCGTAATACGTTGCGATTGCTCATTCCGCAGACAACATTAAACGCAGACGGCCACCGGCCCCCCATACCTGACATTGCCAGGCATCGCACCGTTGACTCAATTGGTTCAGATACGTATTTCCTAAAGTACCCAACGGTACGCCGTTACTGATTTGAATTTGATGTTCGCCAGTATTTAATGTCGCATTAAGGCCTGCCGACACTAAAATAAGGTTCTTTAATTCGCTGTGATAATACCCAACCAGCAGAGGAAACTGTCCGGGCAAATTTGCCTGGCGCAGTAACTGGTTTACCTGCTTAAGCAAGCTGCCCATTTCGGGGAGTTTTTGGTGCTGGTGTGACAATTGTTCCTGAAGTAAGCCGTTGAACAATGCACGCAGTAATAATGCTGCCAGAACACCATTATTGCCTGCGCGTGTCACATCAAGGCAATAAAAAGCCAGATCGTGTGACGATATTGGCGCAATATCAAGCACCAGACCGGGTTGATCGGCAGACACGAGCTGGCGGTAATTAACCCGGCAACCCGACATCTTCTGCTGAACCGGCGGCTGTAATTCCTGTAAAAGTTTGGCCGCGGCCTGGGGATTTTCAACCAGTGCATCCCAATCCTGGAACAAACGTTCTTCTTCTTCGACACGCGAATTAAACATATTGGGATAGAGACAGGCGAATACGGTCTCTTTTAGACGATTAAGATCTTTAACCGGCTTAAGTAAAACGTCTTGTACCCCTAAACGCAGCGCCTTCGCAATATCTGCCATGTTATCGGTTGCAGAAATGACGAGCACCGGCATTTGGTCGCCTTTATTGCGCAAATGTTCAACAAGCTTAAGGCCATTCATTCTCGGCATGGCAATGTCGCAAATCATGAGATCAGGGGAAGCATTATCCAACTGTTCGAGCGCTGAGACACCGTCATCTGCGACCAGTGTTTCCGCTCCCAGAGAGGAGAGCCAGGAATCCAGCAGCGAGCGGAAGACGGGTTCGTCTTCAACGATCAGTATCTGTTTTCCTGCTAACGGCTGCGTCATCTTATCTCCCCTGCCCGACGATAAATAAATAGTGGCATGATCTATCAATAATCGCCTGTCAGAATTTGCTGAACTCGAATAAAAAAAACATACTTAGACTATTGTCCTTACCAACGGTAGTAGTTCATCGATTTTCTTTTCAACGGCAAGTTGCCCCGCTGCGATTGCCGCCTCTGCCCGATGAAAATCAAGTGTCGAAATTTGCGGGCAAAGTGGCTGTATTAAAATATCGGGGGGATCGCCAGCCATTCGGTTGCGCTTAAGTCGATTCTCAAGCACCTGAATGGAGGTGGTCATGATTTCCATTGCCGTAGGTGCAACAACAGTGCGCCGGGCCTTCATTTTACTTAGCCTGTCCCGAAGACGTTCATGCCAGCGCAACTCATCACTCTCAACACCTTCTTGCGCCTCTTCCATCAACGTCGTCGACACTAAATCCTGCTGCATCAAATGCGCGTCATGCTGCAAGTCGACGGCAATAACGATATCCGCCCCCAGCGCGCGCGTCAGGGAGACAGGAACGGGATTCACCACCGCGCCATCAACCAGCCAATAGCCATTATGGGCAACGGGTGACATAAGACCCGGCATACTGCACGATGCGCGCACCGCCAGATGAAGATCGCCTTCGGTAAACCATAGCTCTCGCCCGGTGCTGAGGTTGGTTGCTACAGCACCGAATTTCAACTGACAATCAGTGAACAGCGTTTCGGGCAGGACTTGCCGATAGTGGTTAAAAACACGTTCGCCGCGTAATAATCCACCGCGTCGCCACGACGGATCCATAAGTTTGAGGACGTCCCAGTAACTGAAAGAGCGTACCCACGTTTCCAGTCTGGGGAGTTTATTGCAGGCGTACGCGGCGCCCACAAGGGAACCAATAGAGCACCCCGCCACGACGTCAATCTTGATCCCTGCGTGTTGCAATGCGTTTATCACACCAATGTGTGACCAGCCTCTGGCGGCCCCTGATCCCAGCGCCAACCCAATTTTAACCGTTCTCATTACCTGGATTTTTGTCCCCCGGAACGACTGGCGTAGCCACGAAGCTACAGCTCAGTTAACATAACGCTACTCTGGCTTATAGTGCCGTTATTTTTGTACAGGAAGCCGATTTTGTCTCAACTCTGTCCCTGCGGTAGCGCAGTCGAGTATAGCCTATGTTGCCAGCCTTATCTGTCTGGCTCACAGGTTGCGCCAGATCCATCACATCTTATGCGCTCCCGTTATAGCGCATTTGTGATGAAAGACGCCGACTATTTGGTCAGCACCTGGCACCCGACTTGCCATGCCGCCACGTTTCGTCCGGACATTGAAGCCGGTTTCAACCGTACCCAGTGGCTGGGTTTGACGGTGTTCGAACATGCCAGCGGGAAAAACGACACAGAAGGTTACGTCAGTTTTATTGCCCGTTTCAATGAGGATGGCAAAGCGGGAGCAATTATTGAACGTTCCAGATTCTTAAAGGAGAACGGCCGGTGGTATTATATTGACGGCACACGTCCGCAATTTGGCCGTAACGATCCGTGCCCATGCGGGTCCGGTAAGAAATTCAAAAAGTGCTGCGGGCAATACGCCCAGCGATAACTCATAGCAAACACCATCAACAGGATTTACCCGGCAATGCATTCATTACAACGTAAAGTATTACGCACCATTTGCCCTGACCAAAAAGGTCTCATCGCGCGGATTACTAACATTTGTTACAAACACGAACTCAATATCGTGCAAAACAATGAGTTTGTTGACCACCGCACCGGTCGCTTTTTCATGCGTACCGAGCTGGAAGGTATTTTTAACGACTCTACCCTGCTGGCCGACCTGGACAGCGCGCTGCCGGAAGGTTCTGTCCGCGAACTGAACCCCGCAGGACAGCGTCGCGTGGTTATTCTGGTGACCAAAGAAGCACATTGTCTTGGCGACTTATTAATGAAAGCCAACTACGGCGGGCTGGATATTGATATTGCAGCGGTCATCGGCAACCATGAAACGCTGCGTTCGCTGGTTGAGCGCTTTGATATTCCGTTTGAACTGGTCAGCCATGAAGGGTTAACCCGCGAAGAGCACGATGAGCGGATGGCGCAAGCCATTGAAGCACATCAACCGGATTATGTGGTGTTAGCGAAGTACATGCGTGTACTGACGCCGGGTTTTGTCTCCCGTTTTCCGAATAAGATAATCAATATTCACCATTCGTTCCTGCCGGCATTTATCGGCGCGCGTCCTTACCACCAGGCTTATGAGCGCGGGGTAAAAATCATCGGCGCAACGGCACACTACGTAAACGATAATCTGGACGAAGGTCCAATCATTATGCAGGACGTCATTCACGTCGATCACACTTACACTGCCGAAGATATGATGCGTGCGGGCCGCGATGTTGAAAAGAATGTCCTGAGCCGTGCGCTGTATCAGGTGCTGGCGCAACGTGTCTTCGTTTACGGTAACAGAACGATTATTCTTTAATCGCTAACGGAATGAATTGATTAGCTTTAATCCGTTACGGATGAAAAGTACGCAAACGGTTCAGTTTCGTTGAAGGAAAGCTTTACAGCGGCGCGTCATTTGGTATGATGCGCCCCGCTTCCTGAAACGGAGGCAGGCCAGTATAAGCATTACCCCGTGGTGGGGTTCCCGAGCGGCCAAAGGGAGCAGACTGTAAATCTGCCGTCATCGACTTCGAAGGTTCGAATCCTTCCCCCACCACCATTATTGACCACTGCAATGTGGTAACACCGGTGAGAGTTTGCGAAGTTTGCACTTATCGGGAAGGGTGAGAACCTTCGATTAAGGTTCGAGTCGAGCGAAAGCGAGACAACGTTGCCAAAGGCAACGGCCCGAAGGGTGAGGAGCGAAGCGACGAATAATCCTTCCCCCACCACCATTATTGACCACTGCAATGTGGTAACACCGGTGAGAGTTTGCGAAGTTTGCACTTATCGGGAAGGGTGAGAACCTTCGATTAAGGTTCGAGTCGAGCGAAAGCGAGACAACGTTGCCAAAGGCAACGGCCCGAAGGGTGAGGAGCGAAGCGACGAATAATCCTTCCCCCACCACCATTATTGACCACTGCAATGTGGTAACACCGGTGAGAGTTTGCGAAGTTTGCACTTATCGGGAAGGGTGAGAACCTTCGATTAAGGTTCGAGTCGAGCGAAAGCGAGACAACGTTGCCAAAGGCAACGGCCCGAAGGGTGAGGAGCGAAGCGACGAACAATCCTTCCCCCACCACCATCTTCAAAGCAGTTCCCGACAATATGAATTACCCCTGGTGGGGTTCCCGAGCGGCCAAAGGGAGCAGACTGTAAATCTGCCGTCATCGACTTCGAAGGTTCGAATCCTTCCCCCACCACCATCACTTTATGTAGCACACTGCCAAATCACATCCTCAATGCCACATATCCTCCCCATGCCGGGAAGGGTGAGAAGCTTCGACTAAGGTTCGATTCGAGCGCAGCGAGAAAGCGTTGCCGCAGGCAACGACCCGAAGGGCGAGGAGCAGCGCGACGAGTAATCCTTCCCCCACCACCATCACTTCATGTAGCACACTGCCAAATCACATCCTCAATGCCATATATCCTCCCCATGCCGGGAAGGGTGAGAACCTTCGACTAAGGTTCGAGTCGAGCGAAAGCGAGACAACGTTGCCGCAGGCAACGGCCCGAAGGGTGAGGAGCAGCGCGACGAGTAATCCTTCCCCCACCACCATCACTTCATGTAGCACATTGCCAAATCACATCCTCAATGCCACATATCCTCCCCATGCCGGGAAGGATGAGAAGCAACTTTTCCCCTGATGCGCTGCGCTTATCAGGGCTACCGGTCCGTACGTCGAATAAACGCAGCGCATCGGGATGCCAAAATCATTACACGGGTGGCAAACGGCGTTTGACTGGCGAGCTTTTCACAATCGAGGTGTTGCACTGTGCGTATTCCGCTAAACCATCCAGCAATGTATCCAGTTGTTCAATGGAGCGCACCACCAGCCGGATAACGAAACAATCCTCCCCGGTGACCTTATCGCTCTCGATACATTCGGGCATCGCCTGAATGTACTTATCCACCTTCTGTAATAACCCCGGCAATGGCCGAACACGTACCAACGCCTGCAAGGTATACCCTAACGCCGCCAGATTCACCCGCGCCGCGTACCCCTCAATCACCCCCTTTTCTTCCAGGCGTTTGAGCCTTTCTGCCGTGCTGGGTGACGACAGCCCGACGCGACCACTTAATACTTTTAGCGACATCCGCGCATCTTCCACCAGACACGCCAGAATTTGTCGGTCGATCTCATCGATAAGGTTTTCCATTGATTTTACCTAATTAATAAACGTTATACGCAAATTCCACCTTACATCATCTCTGTAAAAGTGGCCTGTCATTTTCGACAATAAGGGCCATCATTCAGGAGGTGGTTTATGAATAACAGGCAAAAAGGCGTCTGGCAGATGAGCCTGGCGATGTTGATTTCCGGTTCCATTGGCGCATTCGTTTTGCTGTCGGGATTACCGGTCACGGAAGTGGTTTTCTGGCGATGCCTGATCGGCGCACTCACACTGTTTATCTTTATCCGCGCCAGTAAACAGCCCTTTAGTCCGCTGACTAAAGTCACGCTGGCATTAGCCATTGCGGGCGGTATCGCCCTGGTCGTCAACTGGTTATTGCTGTTCGCCGCCTATAGCCGTATCTCAATTGGCCTGTCGACAGTGGTCTACAATACGCAGCCGTTCATGCTGGTCTTAATGGGGATGGCGCTGGGCGAGCGGGTCAGCCTGGTCAAATGGGGATGGCTTTTTCTGGCCTTCGCAGGGGTGGTGATACTGCTCTCCGGCGAGCTCACGTCCGGCCACTCCGCACAGTTGTTTTCTGGTATTGTGCTGGCCCTGAGCGCCGCTTTTTTTTATGCGCTGACTGCAATCATCACCCGCAAACTCAGCGGGATAGCGCCGCAGCATATTGCCTTTATCCAGGTGTTAACCGGGGTCGTTCTCCTGTTGCCACTGACCGGCAGGCCTGTGTTTTCCGCCGACTATCCGTGGCTGATCTTACTTACTCTTGGGATCGTACACACCGGCGTGATGTACCAGTTGCTCTATAGCGCGATCCAGAAGCTGCCAACCCCCATCACAGGATCGCTCTCCTTTATTTATCCCGTGATTGCGATTGTGGTCGATAAACTGGTCTTTGGTCATTCGCTCAACGCCACACAACTGATGGGCGGCGTATTGATTCTGTTTGCTGCCGCTGGTAATAACCTGGGTTGGGGTGAAAAAAAACCCCGCGAATGCGGGGTTGGAATCAAAACACGGTCCAGTTAGCGGCGGGCGCGGACAATCTGATATTTGCGCGTCAGATATTCAACGGGCGCGCTCCAGATATGCACCAGCCGCGAGAACGGGAACAGCACAAACAGCGTCATCCCCAGCACCAGATGCATACGATAGATAAACGCTACCCCGTCAAGATGCTCGGAAGCCCCGCCGTGGAACGTCACCACGGCCTGGGCCCAGCCCACCAGCTTCATCATTTCGCTGCCATCCATATGCTGTGCGGAGAAAGGAATTGTTAACAGCCCCAACGCACACTGCACCATCAGCAAAGTCATGATCAGAATATCGGCCGCCGTGGATGTCGCGCGGATCCGCGGATTGAACAGTCGGCGTTTCAGCAGCATGATACCGCCCACCAGGCACATCACACCGCTGGCCCCACCGCCAATCATCGCCATTTTTTGTTTCACTTCGATGGGCAGGAAGGATTCGTACATCCAGTGCGGCGTCAGCATCCCCAGGAAGTGCCCGGCGAAGATGCCGAGGATCCCCAGATGGAACAAGTTTGACCAAATCACCATTCCTTTGCGGTCCAGCATCTGGCTGGAACCGGCACGCCAACTGTACTGGCCGTAGTCATAACGCAGCCAGCTCCCCACCAGAAACACCGTCCCGGCAATGTACGGGTACATATCAAAGAAGAACATATTCAGGAAGTGCATTATTGCTGTCCTCCGGTTGTGATATTCAGGTACTGCGGTGCGACAGCGCCAGCGAAGCGACGTTGATGCGCAGTAATGTCAGATTCGCCACACCCCTGTTCGGCAAAGAATTTCACCTGCTCTTCTTCCCAGACGGCATCCAGCGCCTGCGGGGTATCATCACGCGCTTCATCAGCGATTTTTTCAGCCACTTTTTGTTGATCGATAGCGGTATTCGCCAGTTCGATCAGCGGCGTAAACAGCATCGCGTAGTGACTGTCGCGCTGTTGCAGACGAGCGCTCAGCAGCGCCAGGATCGGCGCAATGTCCTGCAATCCGCCCAACGCTTCCGCCGGCGGCAGTTGCGCCAGATACTCCAGATAGAGCGGCAGGTGATCCGGCAACTCGCGGCTGTCCAGCTCCAGACCTTGCCGGGCGTATTGCGCCAGCAGATCGACCATTGCCTGTCCACGGTCGCGGGACTCGCCGTGTACGTGCTCGAAGAGGAGCAATGAGGTGGCGCGCCCCCGATCAAACAGTTCGCTGTAGTTTGCCTGGGCATCCAGCAGATCCTGCGAGGTCAACTGCTGCAAAAAATCGATAACACCTTGTGACTGAGATGCCGTGAAGTGCGTTGACGATTGCAGCGCCTCGATCAACTCCTGCTGATGCTGCCACAGAGCAGCATCCGGGTATTCCAACAGACGGGAAATAACGACCAACTCAATCATGGATGCGGCTCCGTTTTCACTGAAACATCAATGGCATCGATGCGACGGCTGTTGAACAGATTGAATTTACTGTCCGAACCGTGGCAGCCATCACCAAAGGTAAAGCCACAACCGCTCTTCTCAGGAAACGCTTCGCGCGCCAGCTCGCGATGGCTGCTCGGGACCACAAAACGATCTTCGTAATTAGCGATGGCCAGGTAACGGTACATCTCCTGCGCCTGTGCTTCGGTCAGCCCCACTTCCTCCAGCGCACGAGTATCGATTTTGCCGTCCACAGTTTCCGCACGTTTGTAGTGACGCATTGCCAGCATGCGTTTCAGCGCCAGCAGTACCGGCCCGGTATCCCCTGCGGTCAGCAGGTTTGCCAGGTACTGTACCGGGATACGCAAACTGTCCACATCCGGCAGAATACCGTTGCTACTCAGCTCACCTGCATCCGCTGCAGACTGAATCGGTGACAAAGGCGGCACGTACCAGACCATTGGCAACGTGCGATATTCCGGGTGCAGCGGCAGCGCCAGCTTCCAGTCCATCGCCATTTTATACACCGGCGACTGCTGGGCGGCGTCGATCACGCTCAGCGGAATGCCATCTTTAATTGCCTGCTCGATAACCTTCGGGTCGTTCGGGTCAAGGAACACATCCAGTTGGCGCTGATAGAGATCTTTCTCGTTTTCTGTACTTGCCGCCTGCTCAATGGCATCCGCGTCATACAGCAGCACGCCGAGGTAGCGGATACGGCCCACGCAGGTTTCGGAACAGACCGTTGGCTGACCGGCTTCGATACGCGGATAACAGAAGATGCACTTCTCGGATTTACCGCTCTTCCAGTTGAAGTAGATTTTCTTGTACGGGCAACCGGTGATGCACATACGCCAGCCGCGGCATTTATCCTGATCAATCAGCACAATGCCATCTTCTTCACGTTTGTAGATCGCGCCGCTCGGGCAGGTCGCCACGCACGCCGGGTTAAGACAGTGTTCGCACAGACGCGGCAAATACATCATGAAGGTGTTTTCAAACTGGCCGTACATCGCCTTCTGCATGTTCTCGAAGTTTTTGTCTTTCGACAGCTTCTCAAACTCGCCGCCCAGGTCATCTTCCCAGTTCGGCCCACGGGTGATTTTATCCATCCGCTGGCCGGTGATCAGCGAACGCGGACGGGCGATTGGCTGGTGTTTGCTGTCAGCCGGCGCGGTGTGCAGCGTCTGGTAGTCATAATCAAACGGCTCGTAGTAATCGTCGATGCCCGGCAGATGCGGGTTGGCGAAAATTTTTCCCAGCAGCATCGGACGGTTACCCATCCGCGGCTGCAATTTGCCATTCACTTTACGGATCCAGCCGCCCTTCCATTTTTCCTGGTCTTCCCAGTTATTAGGGAAACCGACACCGGGCTTACTTTCCACGTTGTTAAACCACGCGTACTCCATCCCTTCACGGCTGGTCCAGACGTTTTTACAGGTGACGGAACAGGTATGACAGCCGATGCACTTATCGAGGTTCAGCACCATGCCAACTTGTGAACGAATTTTCATTTTACGCTCTCCTGTACCTGGTCATTGCCTTCGCCATCCAGCCAGTTAATGTTCTTCATCTTACGTACCACCACAAACTCATCGCGGTTGGAGCCAACCGTTCCGTAGTAGTTAAAGCCATAGGCCAGTTGGGCATAGCCGCCGATCATATGGGTCGGTTTTGGCGTAATTCGGGTTACCGAGTTATGGATACCCCCGCGTTGACCGGTGATTTCTGACCCGGGAATGTTCACGATACGTTCCTGAGCGTGGTACATCATGGTCATCCCGGCTGGCACGCGCTGGCTGACAACCGCACGGGCAGTCAGGGCACCGTTGCTGTTAAAGACTTCAATCCAGTCGTTATCTTCGATACCCAAGTCTTTAGCATCCGTCTCACTCATCCAGACAATCGGACCACCGCGGCCTAAGGTCAGCATCAACAGGTTGTCGCTGTAGGTGGAGTGAATCCCCCATTTCTGGTGCGGCGTCAGGAAGTTGAGCGCTTTTTCCGGGTTACCGTTGGACTTCTCGCCCATCACCTCTTTCACTGAGTGGGTGTCGATGGGCGGACGATAGACCAGCAGGCTTTCACCGAAGTCACGCATCCACTGATGGTCCTGATACAACTGCTGACGACCGGAGAGAGTGCGCCATGGAATGAGCTCATGAACGTTGGTATAGCCTGCGTTATAAGAGACATGCTCATCTTCAAGGCCGGACCAGGTCGGGCTGGAGATAATTTTGCGCGGTTGGGCCTGGATATCGCGGAAGCGGATTTTTTCCTCTTCTTTGTTGGTTGCCAGATGCGTGTGGTCGCGACCGGTAAATACGCTGAGCGCTGCCCACGCTTTGACCGCCACGTGGCCGTTGGTTTCCGGCGCCAGCGTCAGGATCATCTCTGCGGCATCAATCGCTGTGTTAAGCATCGGCTGGCCTTTCGCCGGGCCGTCCGCTTTGGTGTAATTGAGCTTACGCAGCAGGTCCATTTCACTCTGGGTGTTCCAGGCAATACCTTTACCGCCATTACCGATTTTCTCCATCAACGGGCCGATGGAGGTAAAGCGTTCGTAAGTCGCCGGATAATCACGCTCAACCACAATCAGGTGCGGTGCGGTTTTACCTGGGATCAGATCGCATTCGCCTTTTTTCCAGTCTTTCACATCCAGCGGCTGCGCCAGTTCAGCGGCAGAGTCATGCTGAATCGGCAGGGTCACCAGATCGGTCTCTTTACCGAGGTGGCCCACGCAGACTTCGGAGAATTTTTTGGCAATCGCTTTATAAATCTCCCAGTCGCTTTTAGACTCCCAGGCCGGATCAACGGCAGCAGACAGCGGATGAATAAACGGATGCATATCCGACGTATTCATATCGTCTTTCTCATACCAGGTTGCCGTCGGTAGTACGATGTCGGAGTACAGGCAGGTGCTCGACAGACGGAAGTCCAGCGTCACCACCAGATCCAGCTTGCCGTCGAGCCCGTTATCTTTCCACTCCACCTCTTCCGGCTTCACGCCGCCCTGCTTGCCGAGATCTTTGCCCTGAATACCGTTTTCCGTACCCAACAGGTACTTGAGCATGTACTCGTGGCCTTTACCGGAGGAGCCCAGCAGATTTGAACGCCAGATAAAGAGGTTACGCGGGTGGTTTTTGCCGTTTTCTGGCTGCTCCGCCGCAAAATGCATGGTGCCCTCTTTCAGGGATTTCACGGTGTAATCCACCGCCGACATACCTGCTTTTTTCGCCGCTTCGGCAATACGCAGCGGGTTGGTGCCCAGTTGCGGTGCCGATGGCAACCACCCCATACGCTCGGCGCGCACGTTGAAATCGATAAGGCTGCCGGTGTAGCGTGATTTATCCGCCAGCGGCGACAAGAGCTCCTGCGCGGTGACGGTTTCATAGCGCCACTGGCTGGAGTGGTTATAGAAGTAGGAGGTGCTATTCATATGGCGCGCCGGACGGTTCCAGTCCAGGGCAAACGCCAGCGGTTGCCAGCCCGTTTGCGGGCGCAATTTTTCCTGGCCTACATAGTGTGCCCAGCCGCCGCCGCTTTGACCGATACAGCCGCAGAAGATCAGCATATTGATGATCCCACGGTAGTTCATATCGAGGTGATACCAGTGGTTCATCCCGGCCCCGATGATGATCATCGAGCGGCCATGCGTTTTGTTGGCGTTATCCGCAAATTCACGGGCGGTGCGGATAATATTGGCGCGGGAAACGCCGGTGATTTTTTCAGCCCAGGCCGGCGTATAGGCTTTGATATCGTCGTAGCTTGTGGCGCAGTTTTCATCATTAAGACCGCGCTCCAGGCCATAGTTCGCCAGGGTCAGGTCGTAAACGGTGGTCACCAGCACGCTGCTGCCATCGGCCAGTTGCAGACGTTTAACCGGCAGTTTATGCAGCAGAACGTTTTCCAGTTCAACCTTACTAAAGTGCGCGGTGCTGTCGCCGCCAAAGTACGGGAAGCCAACGTCCGCGATCTCATCCTGACGCCCCAACAGGCTCAGTTGCAGCTCTGTCTCAACGCCGGTCGTGCCATCACGCTGTTCAAGGTTCCATTTGCCCTTCTCGCCCCAGCGGAAACCGATGGAACCGTTCGGCGCCACCATTTCGCCGTTATCAGCGAGCGCAACGGTTTTCCACTGCGGATTATTCTCCTGGCCCAGCGCATCCACAAGATCCGATGCGCGCAGCATACGACCCGCGGCGTAGTATCCTTCACGCGGTTCCAGCATCACCAGCATCGGCATGTCGGTATAGCGACGCACATAATCGGTAAAGTACTGGCTCGGGTTATCGAGGTGGAATTCACGCAACATGACGTGGCCCATCGCCAGCGCCATTGCCGCATCGGTGCCCTGCTTCGGTGCCAGCCACAGGTCGCACAGCTTGGCGATTTCGGCATAGTCCGGGGTTACGGCAACGGTCTTGGTGCCTTTGTAGCGGACTTCGGTAAAGAAGTGGGCATCCGGGGTACGGGTTTGCGGTACGTTGGAACCCCAGGCGATGATATAACTGGAGTTATACCAGTCGGCGGACTCCGGAACGTCGGTCTGCTCACCCCAGGTCTGCGGCGAGGCTGGCGGCAGGTCGCAATACCAGTCGTAGAAGCTCAGGCAGGTACCGCCTAACAGCGACAAGTAGCGTGCGCCGGAAGCGTAGGAAACCATCGACATCGCCGGGATCGGCGAGAAGCCTGCCACGCGGTCAGGACCATAGGTTTTCACGGTGTAGACGTTAGAGGCCGCAATCAGCTCATTCACTTCCTGCCAGGAGGAGCGAACAAAACCACCGCGTCCGCGTGCCTGTTTAAAGCTTTTCGCTTTATCAGCATCTTCAATGATCGAGGCCCAGGCGTTCACCGGATCAGGGTGTGCCACTTTCGCTTCACGCCACATTTTCATCAGGCGTTTGCGCATCAGCGGGTATTTGAGGCGGTTCGCACTGTAAAGATACCAGGAGTAGCTGGCGCCGCGAGGGCAGCCGCGTGGCTCATGGTTTGGCATATCAGGGCGGGTACGTGGGTAGTCGGTCTGCTGAGTTTCCCAAGTAACGAGACCGTTTTTGACGTAAATCTTCCAGCTGCAAGACCCGGTGCAGTTTACACCGTGAGTAGAACGCACGACTTTATCGTGCTGCCAGCGTTGGCGGTATCCATCCTCCCAGTCCCGGTTTGTTTCGAGAAGCTGGCCGTGCCCATCGGCAAACGTTTCGCCCTTCTGCTTGAAGTAGCGAAATCGGTCCAGGAATTTACTCATCGGGTTTCTCCTGTATGGAGCCTGACGGCTCTCTGATAAATCGACATTGCACAAATTAGGGGTTACAGCATTTGCGGCGAAAGTAACGCTCTGAAAGGCGAGAAGAATTGATGGCGATCAAGCTGTAAGGGCTTCATAAAGGCAGGGAAATCACTATCTACCTCCAAAAGGGTAGAATGGTTTTAAATTTAATTTATTGATATATAAAGAAAATAAATAACCAAAATGACAGCAAGCGAGAAAAAATGCGCTAAGCAGGTATTAAGGGGTATAGCCCTCTGAAGACGAGGGTTTTTCGCTGTCGTGGGTAACTCCTTCTTAAAGTATGTTGTAACTAAGGCAGATCAAAAAAAAGCGCGAGCCAGGCCCGCGCAAGGATAATCAACATTTACTTACTTTTTATTAGAATTCCGTCCGTAGATAGCCCAGGTGATCACCACACAGGCGATATAAAACACCAGGAACACTTTCATTGCGCCCGCCGGGGAACCGGTGAGCGCCAGCGAGGTGCCGAAGGCTTTCGGGATAAAGAAGCCGCCAATCGCCCCAATAGCTGAAATAAAGCCCAGTGCAGCAGCGGTTTCGGTTGCCGCCTCACGCAGCGCCGTGGCTTCACTGCCGCCAGCGTTTTTCACCCGTTCCAGCGTCATCTTGCGGAAATTGACTGAAATCATCTGGAAGGTAGAGCCACTGCCCAGCCCGGCCGTCAGGAACAGCATCAGGAAGACGCCAAAGAAGGCGGTAAAATTCCCGCCCACGCCATTGGTTGGCAGCGTCAGGAACAGTAAGGCACTAAAAATAGCCATCAGGATGAAGTTCACGAGTGTAACACGCGTCCCCCCCAGCCGGTCCGACAGCGCCCCACCCGCAGAACGGGCGAGCGCGCCGATGAGTGGGCCAAAAAAGGCGTAATGCATGATGACTACGTCCGGAAATTGGGTCTTCGACAGCATGGCGAAACCGGCAGAGAAGCCAATAAACGAACCAAAGGTTGCCAGATAGAGAAAGCTCATGATCCACATATGCTTACGCTTTAACACCGGCAACTGCGCTTTCAGTGACGCTTTCGAGGCGGTCAGTTCGTTCATGCCAAACCAGGCGGCGAGAGTAAAGACGGCCAGCAACGGCACCCATACCCATGCGGCATTCGCCAGGAAGATCATACTGCCATCAGGCTGCGCCACACCCGTTGCGCCAAACACAGCAAACATCGAAAACGAAATAGCCAGCGGTGCCAGAAGCTGCATCACGCTCACACCCAGGTTACCGAAACCGCCGTTAATCCCCAGCGCGCTCCCCTGCTTCTCTTTTGGAAAGAAAAAGCTGATGTTCGCCATACTGGAGGCAAAGTTCGCTCCGGCAAAACCACACAACAGCGCAATGATGATGAACGTGCTAAATGGGGTGGAGGTATCTTCAACCGCAAAGCCCAGCCAGACGCAAGGAATGATCAGAATGCCGGTACTGAACGCGGTCCAGCGGCGGCCACCGAATACCGGGACCATAAAAGAGTACGGTACGCGCAGCAGTGCGCCCGACACGGACGGTAAAGCAGTCAGCATAAAGAGTTGGTCAGTCGAAAATTGAAAGCCAACTTTATTCAGGTTTACGGCAACGGCGCTAAACAACATCCACACACAGAACGCCAGCAACAGACACGGAACCGAAATCCACAGGTTACGGCTGGCGATGCCGTGCCCCTGTCGTTGCCAGAAAAGCGGATCGTCCGGACGCCAGTCGCTAATAATTCGGCCTGACGCCCTTTGGGGGGTAGAAGAGTGACTCATAGACACCTCTGGTTATTGATTTGACGAGGCCACATTAGTTTTTACAGCGCAAGGTAAGTTGATATAAATCAAAGGAAAAGTGTGCGTAACGACGAGCAAAAAATAGCCATGCTCATTAGTGAGTAGATCGTTTTTCTTAAAAAAGTGTGGTTTTTCACAACCCTGTCGCCCGATGAAAAAGACCCACTCCTTTTATGGATACCGGCAACGATAAAGGAGTACTTCTTTGTAGGTATGGGTATACCTCAGGGTATGGCGGACAATATCGACCACTCTTTATTTCCGTGCGCCGGAGCCTTGCCCTCTATGCTTAAACGCCTCTTTACACCGCTCTCCCTGGTTAACCAGGTCGCACTGACAATGCTGCTGTCGACGGTTATCGGTGTGGCGGGCATGGCGGTTTCCGGCTGGCTGGTGCTTGGCGTTCAGGGCAGTGCCCACGCCATCAACAAAGCGGGCTCGCTGCGTATGCAAAGTTATCGGCTGCTGGCAAGCGTGCCACTGCGCCCGGCAGACGACGTATTACTCAAAGAGATGGAGCAAACGGCGTTCAGTTCTGAACTGGCCGATGTCGCCGAACGTGACGGGCAGCAAGAGCAGTTAGAGGCGCTGCAACATTTCTGGCGCAACGAGGTCGCGCCAGCCCTTAAGCAGGCCCAGGAGCCTCAGGCTGTCACCGATAAAATAGCCACCTACGTAAATCGAATCGACACGCTGGTTACCGCCTTCGATCACAGCACCGAACAGCGCATGGCGCGCGTGGTGATCCTGCATCGGGTGATGGCCATCTTGCTGGGCTTACTGCTGCTCTTTACCGTTGTCTGGCTTCGCGCCCGCCTGCTCCAGCCGTGGGAACAGTTACTGAAAATGGCCCAGGCGGTCAGCCAGCGTAACTTTACCCGGCGGGCACAAATCAGCGGACGCAATGAGATGGCAACCCTCGGTACCGCCCTGAATAATATGTCGGAAGAGCTGGCGGAAAGTTATGCCGTCCTTGAACAGCGCGTTCAGGAAAAAACCGCCGGACTTGAACAAAAAAACCAGATTCTCTCTTTCCTGTGGCAGGCCAACCATCGTCTGCATTCGCGTATTCCGTTGTGCGAACGTTTGTCACCGGTGCTTCACGGGCTGCAAAACCTGACGCTGCTGCATGATATTGAGCTGCGCGTTTACGACATGGAAGATGAGAAAAACCACCAGGAATTCACCTGCCATTCGGATATTACCTGTGATGATCGGGGGTGCCATTTATGTCCGCGCGGCATCCTGCCTGCTCCCGCTGGCGGCAGTTCCACCCTGAAATGGCGCCTGGCGGACAACCATACACAATATGGTTTGCTACTCGCGCAGCTCCCCCACGGCAGACATCTTAGCCACGATCAGCAACAACTGGTGGATACGCTTGTCGAGCAGTTAACCGCGACGCTGGCGCTGGACCGTCATCAGGAACATCTGCAGCAGATGATGGTGATGGAAGAGCGTGCCACCATCGCCAGGGAACTGCATGACTCCATTGCCCAGTCTCTCTCCTGTATGAAGATGCAGGTCAGTTGTTTGCAGATGCAGGGCGGCGACCTGCCTGAAAGTAGCCAGCAGTTGCTGGGGCAAATACGAAACGAGCTCAATACCTCATGGGCGCAGTTGCGTGAGCTGTTGACGACATTCCGCTTACAATTAACAGAGCCTGGACTGCGCCCGGCCCTGGAGTCCAGTTGTCAGGAATACAGCGCGCGCTTCGGTTTTCAGGTCAGGCTGGATTACCAGCTCCCTGCGCGTCTCGTGCCCTCACATCAGGCAATCCATTTATTGCAGATTGCCCGCGAAGCCTTAAGCAATTCGCTGAAACATTCCGGCGCGACTGAGGTTATCGTCTCGGTCGTCCAGCAGGAAAAACGGGTAATATTGCAAGTTCGCGACAACGGCTGTGGCGTGCCGGAAAACGCAGCGCGAACAAACCATTATGGCTTGATTATCATGCGCGACCGTGCGCAAAGTTTACGTGGCGATTGCCAGGTTCGACGGCGTGAGTCCGGCGGTACCGATGTGACCGTGACGTTTATTCCCGAAAATCTTCTCTCATCAGTGCAAGGAGATAACTATGACTAACCAGGAACCGGCTACCATTTTGCTCATCGATGATCACCCGATGTTGCGTACCGGCGTCAAGCAACTTATCAGCATGTCGCCTGAAATCACCGTCGTCGGCGAGGCCAGCAATGGCGAACAAGGCATCGAACTGGCAGAGGATCTGGACCCGGACCTGATTCTGTTAGATCTGAATATGCCGGGGATGAACGGCCTTGAAACGCTCGATAAACTGCGTGAAAAAACGCTGTCGGGTCGCGTGGTGGTCTTTAGCGTATCGAATCACGAAGAGGATGTTGTCACTGCCCTTAAACGCGGCGCCGATGGCTATCTGCTTAAAGATATGGAGCCAGAAGATTTACTCAAAGCCCTCCAGCAGGCCGCAGCGGGTGAGATGGTTCTGAGCGATGCGCTAACCCCCGTGCTGGCTGCCAGCCTGCGCGCCAACCGTGCAACCTCGGATCGCGATATCAGCCAGTTAACACCGCGCGAACGCGACATTCTTAAGCTTATCGCGCAGGGTCTGCCGAATAAGATGATTGCCCGTCGCCTCGACATCACCGAGAGTACGGTAAAAGTGCACGTGAAACATATGCTGAAAAAAATGCGCCTGAAATCCCGCGTGGAAGCAGCGGTCTGGGTTCATCAGGAACGCATTTTCTAATTGTCAGGCGCCATCAGCTCCCAGCGCGGCGTCGCGTCAGAGGTGTCAACCAGCGGTGGCGTCAGTGTCAGCACAATCTCATTGGATGAGACGCGCTGACCTTTTTCATCTTCGGCAATCACCGACAGATGCCACTCGTTGGTCGCCCCTTCACTGTTATCCCACTTCGGCATAATGATCGACCAGCCTTCCGTACTGCTGGGGTGAGCAGGCGGCGTCAGGCTAAGCTGTTGAGTATCACCCTGCCAGCGTAACTCACGTATCCCGTGCGTGCTGCGGATATCCAGTTTGAGTGCCACCGTTTCGCCAGGCTGTAAATCCCAGGGCGGTGTGGCGAGAAATACTGAGAGTGTCTTGCGCTGGCGATATTCGTATACCGGCACCGTATCACGCACCGGATTATCGTAACGGCTGCCGCGCAAAGAGGCCTCCTCTCCCAGTTGGCTGGCGGAAAGCTGTTTCCAGAGAGGAACCCCAAACCGATAATTCAGTTTCAGGCCTAAATCGTTCTGACTTTCGCCGTTCTCTCCCTGTTTATGGTGCGCCGAGAGCGTTACCAGCGGTACGGGGGTGTAATCCAGCCCCACTTTTACCGCCAGCGGATTACGATACCCCGTCCCGGAGTCGAATAAATCCACGCTCTCACCAAAGTATTGTTCCAGACTGACACTGGTATCGAGTTGCTGCCAGAAAGGTAAACGCGCCTGAGCGGTAATGTCATAGCCGCGCGCCATACGCTGCTGGAGCGTTGCCGAACGATACGTCCAGTCGGTGAGCGGTTGATAGTAATTGGCGGAAAAACGCAGCGACTGTCCCCACACCTCAGCCCCCAGTCCGGTACGGGCCAGGTTTTCATCGAGCAGGTTGTCGTAGAAGGTGTTATACCCCAGCAGCCAGTCACCGGAAATCCAGCGCTGCCCGATACCCACGTTACCGACCAGCCCCTCATCCTGCTGGGTCAGACCAAGCTGGCTCCAACTGAGATAACGGGACGTATCCTGCAAAGGGACAAACCAGTCGCCGTGGCTGCCGTTAAAGCCCCCTTTGTCATCAACTTTGACATCGATGGTCGCTTTGCCCCAGGGCGACAGCCAGGACTCTACCTGCTGGTTTACCTCATCGCTCACCACATCACGCAACTGACCAAAGGCGAACTGGCGCGCCTGTGCCCCGGCATCCAGCCCGTTGTCTGTCATGCTGGCTTCGCCAAAGGCTTTCGCCATTTCGGCCAGATGTTTTTCACTGCTGCCTTTGTCGGGCGTCATACCGAGATCGGGCAGAGAATCACCATCATTATCAAACGGATGTTGAGCCTGCTGAACATACCAGGATTGCGGGGCGGTCTGTACGCCACTGACCGCGCTTCCCGCCAGCGGCAAGAATAAAAGCAGTATTGGGGAAGAGGAAAACCAGTGCATCACGTTTGTAGGGGGTCGCTCCGGGCTGGAAATGATCGCCAGTCGTTCAGGTTAGCGGCTTTGCCCGACAATTTCAGCTTTTGCGCAAATTTCAGGAAAATCCTTAATCCTTCCCGTTTCGCCAGACTACAGTTAACTGAATGCTGATAACTGAGAAAAAGCGAATGACTCAGACACTACGATGGGCCATGTGCAGTTCCATTTTGTTGTATGCCGTGTCGGCCAGCGCCACCGACATTTTCCAACTGCAATCCCCTGCTTTTGGCGATAACGCGCTGATGGAGAAAAGATTCGCGGGCAACGCCACCAGCAATCCTAACTGCACGGGAGAGAATATTTCCCCGGCACTGGTGTGGAACAATCCGCCTGCAAAAACGCAAAGTTTCGCCCTGGTCGTACATGACCCTGAAGGGGCGATGGGCCTTGGCGTTACCCATCTGGTGGCCTACAACATTCCCCCTTCCGGCACCGGTTTTGCCGAAAATGATCTGCGTGACGGCAAAGGCTATACCGGCGGTAAAAATACCCCCGGCACCGTGCAGTGGTATGGTCCTTGCCCTCCACCGGGTAGCGGCGCACACCACTACACCTTTACCCTGATTGCCACCAGCCTCGCCCCGGATCTCCCCAAAGGATTAACCCGGGACGAGTTGTTTGCCAAACTCAAAGGCCACACCCTGGGCGCGGCAGGTTTAATTGGCCGCTTCGGACAGTAGCGCTTTTAATTCCGGCAGACAGGAGCCACAGTTTGTGCCGCAGCGCAGGACATTCCCCAGCGCTGCGGTACTGTCGCACCCTTTGGCAATCGCGGCGCGAATCGCATTTTCCCCCACGCTGTAACAGCTACAGACCGTGCGCCCCGGCACAGGTAAGCTGGACGGTGACTGCCCGGCTAACAGGCTATGCCGCGCCTGCGCCGTTGCCGGCGCGGTGATAAATGCCTGCACAATGACATCATGTGCAATAACCGGAAGCCGCGTATCACTCCACCACCCCAGCATCAATTGCCCGTGATGCCAAGCCAGCAGATTTTTCACCGTACCGGCACGAACAGTCTGTATCTGCCAATCTTGCATCTGACACCATGCCGTCAGCCATGCCGACGCATCGCCATTGCCCGCCAGGGTGAAATGCAAAACGCTATCCGTCGCTTTGCGCACCCAGTAGAGATTGGCGGGGAGCGGCGGCATTTCACGCGCATAGAATTCGCCCTGCCAGTCTGGCTGCCAGGCGGCGATGCGCACCGCCGTTTGTTTGCTCTCCGGCTGCCCGGAATGCGGGTCGCACACCGGGGCCACCAGTGCGTTAACCTTCCCCTGCCGCGCAAAGGCGTGGTTCCAGTGCATCGGTGTAAACAGTTCACCTTCCCGCTGACCGTGCTGAATACGCGCTCGAGCCACCATAACGCCGCGGGGAGAGCTTATATGTGCGAGGTCTCCCTCACTGAGTGCAAAACGGGCAGCATCCGCCGGGGAAATATCCACCACGGGTTCGGCAATGTGCTGCATCAACCGCGCAACGGTGCCAGTGCGGGTCATCGTATGCCACTGATCGCGGATCCGCCCGGTGTTAAGTAAAAGTGGATAGTGCGCCGTCGGTTGCGCCACTGCGCGTGCGGGCGATACAGGTACGATGCGTAAACGCCCGGAAGGCCGCCAGCCGCGTTGTAATGCCGCCGGGGTCACGCTCCACTGGTAGGGTTCCAGTCTGTCCCACTGTTCGCGCGTTAACCCGGCCAGTTCACTGATATCAAACGCCCGCGTACCGTTGTTTTCAAAACCCGAGAGCGCCGCATGTTCAGAAAACACCTCATGAGGATGCTGCCAGGCAAACGCGGAGCCAAAGCCGAGGCGCTGCGCGACCTGTGAGATTATCCACCAGTCAGCTTTTGCCTCGCCCGGCGGGGGTAAAAAGGGTCGCTGGCGTGAGATGCGTCGCTCGGAATTGGTCACTGTGCCATTTTTCTCCCCCCAGGCCAGCGCCGGAAAACGGATATGAGCGTAGCGGCTGGTGTCAGTCTGCGCCACCACCTCAGAGACAATCACCAGCGGACAGGCCGCCAGTGCGCGGCACACCGCATGGCTGTCCGGCAGCGAAACCGCCGGATTGGTACCCATTATCCACACCGCTTTCACCTCGCCACGCCCGATGGCCTCAAACAGCTCCACCGCCATCAGTCCCGGCGTTTGCGCCAGCCGCTCCGTCCCCCAGAAACGTGCCAGCCGGGCAAGGTCCGCCGCTTCAAAATTCATGTGTGCCGCCAGTTGTGTCGCCAGACCGCCCACTTCGCGCCCGCCCATGGCATTCGGTTGCCCGGTCAGCGAAAACGGGCCGCATCCCGGACGGGCAAATTTGCCGCTGGCCAGATGCACATTCATGATGGCATTACACTTATCGCTGCCGCTCGATGACTGGTTAATTCCCATGGTGAACAACGTCATCGCCCGTGGCGCGGTAATAAACCAGTCATAAAACGTTGTGACAACGTCACGCGACAAATTACAGAATGACGCGACCACCTCCGGCGTCCACACACGCGCGGCAGCCAGTGCGGCCTCGCTGTCATCAAAATCGACAAGTGTTTGATTTTCCTTCGCAATCATATTCAGCAGGCCGACAAACAGCCCGGCGTCGCTCCCCGGCGCTAGCGGCAGATGGAGGTCGGCAATATCACAGGTGGCGGTGACGCGCGGGTCAACGACCACCACTTTTAACGCCGGGTTATCATGCTTTGCCTGCACAATGCGCTGGTAGAGCACCGGATGGGTCCAGGCGGCATTCGATCCCACCAGCACCAGCAGATCGCTCTTTTCGATATCTTCATAGCTGCACGGCACAACATCTGCACCAAAGGCCCGCTTGTAGCCTGTAACGGCAGATGACATGCACAACCGTGAATTGGTGTCGATATTTGCCGCGCCGATAAAGCCTTTCATCAGCTTGTTGGCGGCATAGTAATCTTCGGTGAGCAACTGCCCGGAGGCATAAAACGCCACCGCCTGCGGACCAAATTCGCTGATGATGGCGTTCAGGCGTTCCCCGGCAGCATCCAGCGCCGCCTGCCAGCTTACCGTCTGCTCATCCACCTGCGGAGCCAGAAGCCGCCCCGCTAACCTGGTGGTTTCCCCCAGCGCCGCCCCTTTCACGCACAGCCGACCGGCGTTTGCCGGGTGCGCGCGGTCACCCGCCACGCTCACCCCATCGTCAGTGACGGTCGCAACCACGCCGCAGCCCACACCGCAATACGGGCAGGTGGTGCGGGTACTCATGATGCCTCCGCGCGCATCAACAGGACCTGGTTGCCGACCCACACTTTGCCACCTTCAATTTTAACCGGCCAGGCGCGGACCGCCGGTTCACCGCTTTCCGCATAGCAGCCGTCACGCAGACGAATACGCTGCTTGTAGAGCGGCGAAATCACCAGCGGTTCACCGTTCGTGTCGCCTAAGATCCCGCGCGACAGGACCTGGGCGTGGCTGCCCGGTTCGTGGTTATCGAGCGCATAGATGGTTTCGCCAAAGCGGAACAGTGCGATTTGCCGCTCACCCAGCCGTGCGCCAATCCCCGCCTGTTCAGGTATCGCGGCGATGTCGCAGATAACCTGCCATGGCCGCCACGGCAGTTGCCCTTCTGACTGCTCCGGTGCCGCCGCCAGTTGCGGCTGGTCACGGACAACCTCGCGGTGAACGGTTTCGTCCGGCACGTCGCTATTAACAAACGAGCGGAACAGCGCCAGACGGTCAGGATCGTTAAGCGTGGTCTGCCACTCACACTGATAGCTGTCCACCACCCGCGCCATCTCTTCTTCCAGCTCAGTGGCAATCTCCAGGCTGTCATTCAGGATAACATCGCGCAAATAGTCGATGCCGCCCTCCAGGTTATCCAGCCAGGTGCTGGTACGTTGCAGGCGGTCAGCCGTGCGGATGTAGAACATCAAAAAACGGTCAACGGTGCGGATCAGCGTGGCCTCATCTAAATCGCTGGCAAACAGATCCGCATGACGTGGCTTCATGCCACCGTTACCGCACACATAGAGATTCCAGCCTTTCTCCGTGGCGATCACCCCCACATCTTTCCCCTGCGCTTCCGCACACTCGCGGGTACAGCCGGACACCGCCATTTTTATCTTATGCGGCGCACGCAGCCCTTTGTATCGATGCTCCAGGGTGACCGCCAGCCCGGTGGAGTCCTGCACACCATAGCGGCACCAGGTCGAACCAACGCAGGATTTCACCGTGCGCAATGACTTGCCGTAGGCGTGCCCGGTTTCAAACCCGGCATCGACCAGCTCCTGCCAGATGGCCGGAAGCTGCTCCAGACGGGCGCCAAAGAGATCGATACGCTGGCCGCCGGTGACTTTGCTATAAAGCTGATAGCGTTTGGCGATCTGCCCGATGGCAATCAGACCATCCGGCGTGACCTCCCCGGCGGGCATCCGCGGCACGATGGAATAGGTCCCGTCTTTCTGAATGTTGGCAAAATAACGGTCATTGGTATCCTGCAGCGGCAGGTGCGCCGGTTTGAGCAGATACTCATTCCAGCAGGAGGCCAGAATCGACCCGACCAGCGGCTTACACACCTCGCAGCCCTGCCCGTGACCATAACGGCTGATTAACTGTGCGAAAGTACGGATATGGTTGACGCGCACCAGATGGTGGATCTCCTGGCGCGAGTACGGGAAGTGTTCGCAGATGTCTTTTTTCACTTCCACGCCCTGCGACGCCAGTTGGTGTTCCATGACCTGTTTGACCAGCGCGCTGCAACCGCCGCAACCGGTGGCCGCTTTGGTACAACTTTTGATGGCCCCCATGTCGCTGGCGCCCGCGCTGACCGCCTGGCAAATATCGCCTTTGCTGACGTTATGACAGGAACAAATCTGCGCGCTGTCCGGCAAGGCCGCCACGCCGAGCGCTTTTGGCGCACTGCCAGCAAGCGCAGGCAGGATCAGGCTTTCCGGTTGTGCTGGCAGCGCCAGCCCGTTGAGCATGGTTTGCAGCAGCGTCGCATAGTCGCTGGCTTCCCCCACCAGTACGCCGCCGAGCAGTTGTTTGCCATCTTCACTGACCACGATTTTTTTATAGATTTGCGCCGGGCCGTCGGTCCACTGATAACTCAGGCAGCCGGGTGTGCGCCCGTGGGCATCGCCGAACGACGCCACATCAACGCCAAGCAATTTCAGCTTTGTGCTCATATCCGCACCGGTAAACGCCGCCGCTTCGCCGCTGAGATGAGCCGCCACTACACGCGCCATCTGATATCCCGGCGCCACCAGACCATAGACTTTGCCCTCCCACACCGCACATTCGCCAATGGCGAAGATGTTTTCATCCGAGGTCTGGCACTGTTCATTAATGGTGATCCCGCCGCGTTCCCCCAGGTCCAACGCCCCGCTGCGGGCAAGCGCATCCTGTGGGCGAATGCCGGCGGAGAACACCACCATGTCGGTCGTCAGGCTCTCACCATCGGCAAAGTTGAGGGTGAGCGTGTCGCCATTCGCCACGATTTCCCGGGTCGCCTTGCTGGTATGAACCTGCACCCCCAGCGCGGTGATTTTCTTGCGCAGCATAGCGCCGCCCTGTTCATCCAACTGAACGGCCATCAGCGCCGGGGCGAACTCCACCACGTGGGTTTCCAGCCCCAGTTGTTTTAACGCATTCGCCGCTTCCAGCCCCAGCAGCCCGCCGCCAATCACGACGCCACGCGTGGCGTTTTTCGCACGCGCGGCAATCTCATCCAGGTCATCCAGGGTGCGATAGACAAAACAGCCACGGGCATCATGCCCCGGAACCGGTGGCACAAACGGGTATGAACCGGTCGCCAGCACCAGTTTATCCCAGCGCGTTTCATGCCCCTGGGCATCCCGCACCACCTGTAACGCGCGGTCGATATCAGTGATGGTCTGGTTGAGACGCAGCTCAATGCCGTACTGGTCGAAAAAATCCCCCTCGACCATGGAGAGCGACTGCGCGCTGCGTCCGGCAAAGTACTCGGATAAATGCACGCGATCGTAGGCGGCATAACGCTCCGCGCCGAATACCACGATGTGATAGGCCTGATGCAAGTTGCGGCTCACGCACTGTTCTAAAAAATGGTGGCCGACCATACCGTGTCCAACCACAACCAGAGTAGGTTTTGTCATCTTTGGGATCCCGGCAGCCGCTGGCTGCGCTGTAAAGCTGTCAAAAAGCCAGCCCGCCTGCGGCGGTTCCGGCGTATTTAATCGTTCGGTGAGTGCTGCCGCACTGGCACAATCGCCCAGCAGCAGTACGCCGCACAGTCTGTTTTCCCGCACCAGCAGGCGACGGTAATGGCCGCTGAGGGGATCGAGGCTGGTCCAGATGTCATCGCCATCACGCGCCTGCACGTCCCCGGCACTGAACAGGTCGATGCCGGTCACTTTCAGTCGCAACCCGCCCGCCTGCCAGTGAAAGTCTGCCTCAGGCGTGCCGAGCAGACGCGCAGCGAGAATCTCCGCCTGCTGCAAACAAGGGGCCACCAGCCCCCAGGTTTGTCCGGCAATTTCACAGCATTCACCGAGGGCGCTCACCCCGGCGACCGCACTGCGCAACTGCCCGTCCACCACGATGCCACGGGCACAGGGAATACCGCTGGCCTGGGCAAGGGTTATCGCGGGGCGCACGCCGGTGGTCATTACCACGCGACCTGCCGACAAAACGCGGCCGTTGGTCAGCGTGACGCTATCGGGTGTAATACAGCGGATGCTGGCAGAGAGTTCGCAGTCAATGCCGCGCTCACGCAGATGCGCTGCCAGCAGCCCCCCGGCCTGTGCGTCAAGCTGCTGCTCCATAAGCCATTCGCCGCGGTTCACCAACGTGACGTTGTCACCATGACGGCGCAGCGCCGCAGCCGCTTCAACCCCCAATACGCCACCGCCGAGGACAACCACCGGCCCACTGCCTGCCAGAATGGCCTGCACATCGCTGATACGGCGAAAGCCATGGACATGCGGTAAGTCGTGGCCCGGTACGGGCGGGATAAAGGGCGTCGATCCGGTGGCAAACACCAGTTCATCCCAGGTCAACTCGCGTTGGGTGGTAATGACCCGACGCGCCGACACATCAACCTGGGTGACCGTCTCCCCCGTCAGTACTCTGATGCCGCGCGCTTTGTACCACTGCGCGTCATGCAGGACGGTGTCGCTGAACGCTTTTTCTGCACCCAGCACCGGTGATAACTGGATGCGGTTATAGGCATGGCCCGGCTCGTCGCCAATCATCGTGATGGCATAGCGGTCGGCAGCCGATTCGCTGAGTTTTTCGACAAGGCGGGTGGCCGCCATGCCGTTGCCAATGATTAACAGTCGCAGGGTCATCTCACTCACCTCAGGCCGCTTTCGGCTGTTTTTCATAGAGGAAATGGAGGATCTGCTGGCGCAGGTGGTGATAACGGCTGTCATCAGCCAGTTGCACCCGGTTACGCGGACGCGGCAGATTGACGTCAAGGATTTCACCGACGGTTGCCGCCGGGCCGTTGGTCATCATCAGTACCCGGTCAGAAAGCAGCACCGCCTCGTCCACATCATGGGTGATCAGCACAATGGTGGTGTTCAGCGACTGCTGGATCTGCATGACCGCATCCTGCAGGTGGGCGCGGGTTAACGCATCGAGCGCGCCAAAAGGTTCATCCATCAGCAGCACTTTGGGTTTCATGGCAAGAGCACGGGCAATGCCGACACGTTGCTTCATCCCGCCGGAGATCTCCCCCGGACGTTTGTGCAGCGCGTGGCCCATTTGTACCCGCTCCAGATTGTGCTCAATCCACTCGCGGCGCTCCGCTTTGTGCATGGTGCGACGGAACACCTGATCCACCGCCAGCGCCACGTTGTCAAAACAGGTCAGCCACGGTAATAAAGAGTGGTTCTGGAACACGACCGCGCGCTCGGGGCCAGGCCCCGCTATCTCACGGTTATCGCACAGCAAACCGCCTTCGGTTGGGAGCGTGATACCGGCAATCAAATTCAGTAAGGTCGATTTCCCACAGCCCGAATGACCAATCAGGCTGACCGTTTCCCCTTCATGAATATCGAATGAGACATTTTGCAACGCCACAAACTCACCGCCCGCGGTCGAAAAGCGCTGGCTCACCGCCTGCACCTGGATAATGGTTTTTTTGCTCATCTTATTTCTCCTGCCAGCTAAAGCGACGTGCCACCAGCATCAGCCCCTGCTCCAGCAGCAGACCGACCACACCGATGATGACAATGGCGATTAAAATGTTTTCCACATTGAGATTGTTCCATTCGTTCCAGATCCAAAAACCGATCCCCAAGCCGCCGGTGAGCATTTCCGCGGCGACAATCACCAGCCAGGCGATGCCGATCGACAATCGGACGCCGGTGAGCACGGCGGGCAACACCGCCGGGAACAAAATGCGGCGCATGACCGTCCATTCGGACAACTGCAGAACGCGGGCCACGTTGAGGTAATCTTGCGGAATGCGGCGCACCCCTTCGGCGGTATTAATCACCATCGGCCAGATAGAACAGATGAAAATGGTCCAGCTTGATGCCGGTTCCGCTTTCTGGAAAAGCAGCAGGCCAATCGGTAACCATGCCAGTGGGCTGACCGGGCGCAGCAGTGCAATCAGCGGGTTGAACATCCGCGCCAGAAAGATAAAGCGGCCAATCATAAAACCCAGCGGGATCCCCACCAGCGCCGCCAGACCAAAACCGATGGCGACGCGCTGCAATGAAGCCAGTACGTTCCAGCCGATCCCCATGTCATTCGGCCCACCCCGATAGAACGGGTCGGCAAACAGCGTCATTGCCGAATCCAGCGTACTGAGCGGTGTGGGAAAGCCTTTGCTGTTGATTGCCGCCAGTTCCCAGGCGATAAGCAGCAGCCCAAGCCCCAGCAGCGCGGGAACAACACGTTCGGCTACCGCGCGAGTTTTACGCGACAAGGCCGGCTTACGGGTACGGACTTTTACCGGAGGCAGCGTAATCACTTCGCCAGCTATGGACGGCGGCGTAACGCGCTGTGTGTTCTGTTGATGTTTCATATCAGGCCCCTGTTCGTTGAATGTCGAAGCGTCTGGCGTATTGCTCCGGGTCGGTACCGTCCCAGCGCGTGCCATCCATCAGTGTGCTGGTTCGCATGGTCTGCGCAGGCGGCGTAATGCCCCCGATAGCCGTGGCGGCATCTTTCCAGATATCGATACGGTTAATGCGCCCGGCGATGGCGGCATAATCCGGTGCGCTTTTCAGCAGCCCCCAGCGGCGAAACTGGGTTAAAAACCACATGCCGTCGGAGTGCCATGGGTAGCTCACCTGGCCGTCATTGAAAAAGCGGATAGCGTGCGCGTCCTGCCAGCGCTTGCCCGCACCGTTGTCGTATTCACCGAGCATGCGCCCGGTCAGATACTGCTCTTTGGTGTTAAGCCACGCCCGACGCGCGAGGATGCGGGCGGTTTCCCGGCGGTTATCATCGGAAGCATCAATCCAGCGGGACGCCTCCATCACCGCACAGACCAGCGCACGGGCGGTGTGTGGGTTTTGTTCGACCCAGGCGCTGCGCGTGCCGAGAATTTTTTCCGGATGATCCGGCCACACGGACTGGCTGGTCGCAGCGGTAAATCCGATGCGGTCATTAATGGCGCGGGCGTTCCACGGTTCACCCACGCAAAAACCAACCATGTTGCCGATCCGCATGTTCATCACCATTTGCGGCGGCGGCACGACCACCGTGCGAATGTCGGTAAAGGGGTTGATGCCCGCACTCGCCAGCCAGTAATAGAGCCACATGGCGTGAGTGCCGGTCGGGAAGGTATGGGCAAAGGTGTATGTTCCGGGGGCGCTCTGCCCAATCAGTTTTTTCAGGCTCTCGCCATCGGTGACGCCTTTATCCAGCAGGTCGCTGGAAAGGGTGATCCCCTGACCGTTCTGGTTAAGGGTCATCAGGTTGGCCATCGACTGGGTTTTCCCGGCGATCCCGAGTTCCAGCCCGTACAGCAAGCCATAAAGCACGTGCGCGGCGTCCAGTTCGCCGGAGACCAGTTTGTCGCGCACCGCCGCCCAACTGGCCTCTTTGGTTGGCACCAGGGTGATGCCGTACTTTTTATCGAACCCTTTCAGGGCAGCAATGACCAGCGGCGCGCAATCGGTCAGCGGAATAAACCCGACACGAACAGTAGTCAGTTCCGGTTTGTCGGAACCTGCCGCCCACGCGGACTGCATCAGGCCGGGCATCAGCATCGCACCGCCCAGTGCTGCTCCTGCCTGTAGAAAACGCCTGCGCGTTAGTAAAACCGATGAATCGCCCATACCCACTCCCGAAGCAAAAAAAAAGCGCCCGTCGATGCTTTCGCACCAATGGACGCCTTTATCCGTATGGTCAGTGAACCGCCGTTGGTTCCCCGCCACAAATGTATTCATTTACACACTTAACAATGCAACCACTATGCCAGGTTACAAGCCGCTGTTTTTCGTGCTTTTCATCTGTTTTCAGGATGTTTTCGCACTGCACATGTGCAGGGAATGCCCGCAGAATGTGCAACTACTCCTTAGGTGTTAGAGGCCATAATGCCCGTACAGTGAGCAGCGCGCGGGCGATTTCAACCATGCGCTGATTCTTGTCCATAGCCATTTTGCGCAGACATTGCCAGGCCTGCTCTTCGCTCATGTTCTGGTGATTCATCAGGATATTTTTCGCTTTATCAATCAGCGTGCGTTCCTCCATGGAATCCTGTAATGAGGCCAGTTGCGCACTAAGCTGCTCCAGTTCACGGGCTTGCTGGCGCACCAGGGGTAAGAGCTGTTTGTCGAGCCGCGCGGAAAGGCGGTCGCTCGTCGTTTCCTCAATCCAGCTACTGACATTAACGTCGTCGTCTTCCTCCAGCATGGTCGCTGTCGTGTGCATCAGTTCATTGATCAGCAACTCTTCCAGCGCACGCAGATGTTCCAGCCTCTGGGTTTGCAGTGCGAACCAGCGTAGCGCCCCTTCGCCGCCGTCTGCGGGGGGCACGCGGGTGCAGGCCTGGCGACGGAGCTGTTCAATCTCCAGCCCGGCAGTACATTCGCGGGCAAATATCGCACTGACATCAGGCGCCGCAAGCGACAGGAAGGCTTCAAAACAGGGTTGCTGACCATCAATGCGGTCCACCAGCGACTGGCGCAATGCATCGCTAAATGCCGCCTGGGTAAACCCAATCGCCCCCAGCGCGCGCTCTTGCCCTACCAGCTCTTTTCCCTGCATAAAACTGTAGAGGGCCACCAGATGTTTAACGATTCTGGGATCATCAACGCTGTCGTTAAGCTGCGGAATAATGCTCAGCAGATGGCTAATGGTACGGCTGAACTGCGCCATCGCCTGTTCTGCCGTAATACGCTGGGTTTTTATTTGTTCGCGTAACTGTGGAAGTTGTTCCAGACACCCAACAGCGGCGGCAATACGGTGGCATAATGCGCTACTGGCAAGTGGCCTGAGCGTGGCGAGTAACGGTAAAAACGGGGTGATGTTCTCATCGGCAAGGGCGCTGCTGGCACGACATTCCAGCGCGTAAAGCTGCCCTTTTGAACACAGCCAGATATTCGATGCGCCGCGTTCGCACTGCAACATATGGGTCAGATGGCTGATTTTTCCCGCCAGCACGCCAAGCTGGGTGAGCTGGTAAAGCTGTTGTTTCTGGACCTGACGCGCATAGCGAAACCAGTCGGTGGCGTCGGGTGTCGCATCAGTATAATTATTCATGCTTACTCTCCATGGCTGTCTGCTGGAGAGTAATAAGCAATAACCATGCCCTATCGAAGGAGTGAAGATGCAAAAGATCGTGATTGTCGCCAACGGCGCGGCGTACGGTAGTGAATCCTTATTTAACAGTCTGCGTCTGGCCATCGCCCTGCGCGAGCAAGAAGCCGACCTCGATTTACGCCTGTTTTTAATGTCCGATGCGGTGACCGCCGGGCTGCGTGGGCAAAAACCCGCCGAGGGGTACAATATTCAGCAAATGCTGGAAATCCTTACTGCGCAAAATGTACCGGTGAAATTGTGTAAGACCTGCACCGACGGGCGCGGTATCACGACGTTGCCCTTAGTGGATGGCGTGGCGATTGGCACCCTGGTCGAACTGGCGCAGTGGACGCTGTCGGCAGATAAAGTGCTGACCTTCTAATATTCACCATTCTTTAATACTTTTTTCTTATGGGTGCCTCTCTGGCATCAAGTTTGCCTGCTGTGCTGCCGATAGGCATTAAAGACAACACAGCAGGTACTCATAAATATGTTCAGGTCAATTCGCGCTCGTATCATTGCGGCGACGGCGGGCTGTCTCGCTATTGCTCTTCTTCTTAACACCGTTATTAACTACCAGGTAACCAGCCAGCATAATCAGGACGCTCAGCAAGACATCCTCACCAGCACCAGCTCCAGCCATAGCCTCGCTATCAGCGACTGGGTCAGCAGTAAAACGACCGCCATCTCCTCTCTCCAGAAAGTCGCCCTAACCGACGACCCCGTTCCGGTGTTCACCCAGATTGCTCAGGCCGCCGGCTTTATCAACGTCTATGTGGGGTACGCCAGTAAAACGGCCAAATTCTCAAACCCGGACGGTGTGCCTGCGGATTATGATCCGACCATTCGTCCCTGGTATCAGCAGGCCGCCAAAGCGGATGCTCCGATAGTCACCGCACCCTATGTCGATGCAGGCAGCGGGAAACTGGTGGTCACCTTCGCGGTACCAGTCAAAGAAAACGGTACGCTTAAAGCGGTGGTCGCAGGTGATGTGTCAATGGACAGCGTGGTGGCCAACGTACAGGGTATTAAACCCACCCCAAACAGCAGCGGACTGTTACTTAACAGTGATGGCAGCGTGATTGCCGCCAACGATGGCAAACTGACGCTGAAACCGTTTGGCGAGGCCATCGGGGAAGTAAAATTTGCCGATCTGCAAGCGGGTAAACCGCTCACGGGCCTCTTTGCCGGTGCGGAAAAAGCGTTTCTTGCCACCAAAGTGAACGGCACCAACTGGTTGCTGGTTGTCGCACTGGACAGCGCAGACGCCACTGCGGGCCTGCGTGCGCAATTAAAAGCCTCAGCCGTTTCGCTGATTGTACTGGTCGTGCTGGCGGGTGCCCTCATGCACTGGATTGTCGCCACTATGCTCAAGCGCCTGATCACCATTCGTGACGCGATGAACGCGATTAGCAGCGGCACAGATGACCTGTCGCAGCGCTTGCCGGAACAGGGTAACGATGAAGTGGCGCAAATCGCCCATGCATTTAACGCCTTTAGCGATAAACTCGCCGTAGTGATGGTTAAACTGCGCGATTCCAGCCACTCTGTTCAGCAGGCGGCACAAGAGATTGCGACAGGCAACCAGGATCTGTCAGGGCGTACCGAACAGGCCGCCTCCAGCCTGCGCGAGACCGCCAGTGCCGTCGAGCAGATTACCGCCTCCGTCGCCCAGTCAACCGATTCCGCCGCTCAGGCTAACGAACAGGCGCACAGCGCCTCTGAGGCGGCGTCACGCGGCGGCAAAGTGGTATCGCAGGCCATTTCAACCATGCAGACAATCGAAGTGGCGTCGGCCAAAATCGGTGATATTACCAGCGTGATTGACGGGATCGCTTTCCAGACCAATATCCTGGCGCTGAACGCCTCGGTCGAAGCAGCACGTGCAGGCGAGCAAGGGCGTGGTTTCGCGGTTGTTGCCGGCGAGGTGCGCAACCTTGCCAGTCGCAGCGCGCAGGCGGCGAAAGAGATTAAATCGTTGATTGATTCGACAACAGACAGCGTGGCAACGGGTTCCCGCTACGTGCGCCTGGCCGGGGAAAGTATGGGGGAAATTGTCTCCAGCATTGACAGCGTCTCGGTCATTATGCGTGAAATCACCGTCGCCACGAACGAGCAGATGAAAGGTATCCAGGAAATTAACCATGCGGTCATCGATCTTGACCGAATGGTGCAGCAAAACGCCGAACTGGTGATCCAGTCAGCCGCCGCAGCAGGCGCGCTGCAGGAACAAGCGGGCGAGCTTGCTGAAACTGCGGGGCATTTCCGCATTTAATCTTCTGTCGGCGCGTTTTTCCCCGAATTTAACGCGCCGACATAATCCCCCGCCGAATTTTGTCATTATTGTTTAATCGTTACGCCATTTTTTGATCAAAGTCAGCATCTGAACCCCTTCCCTTTGGTGTTATGCAATGAGTGAATTGTGAACAAAATCACGCACGGGATTTTCCCGCAGGGAGTGCGTTGTCGATATATACGGGGTTTAAAACAATGGCGTTGGTAAAAACAAGTTTGAAGTTATTTGGTGGGGATACAGTGGTAGTACGTTGTTCTGAGAGCTGCCATATCCATCTGATGAGCGAAAAGAGTCAGGCCGCAAGTCAGACTGATGTGTTAAGCGTTCAGGATCGTGCCAGTGCGTATCTGGCGGTTCCTTATAGCGGCATCTGGAATGTGCTGATCGATAGCCACAGCCAGTCGCTGGAACATTCCATCAGTTACGTTCCAGCATAAGTTAGCATCACACTCAGGCGAAACCAGGTTGCATCTCCGGACCTGGTTTTTCTCCCTCCAGCAGCAGACGCACTCTTCCCACCAGCTCGTTGAGGCAATCATCCTGCATACCCAGTTTGATCAGCTCTTGTTCCAGCGAGAACAGATATTGCGCGTTGGTACCCAGCGGGCCACTCGCTGAGGCAATAAGCGGCGCAATGGTCTGCGCGCGGGTATCGGACTCATAAAGCGGATGACGCGGGTCCATGATGAACACCAGCGCATTTACCGTACGCCCGTCGTCAAGCTCCAGCTTGCGCCAGCTCGGCAAATAGCAGCCGGTGATCATCTCGCGTTTCCACAACAGGGAAAGCTCTTCGTGTAGGGTGGATTCTGCCAGGCGATAGGCCACGCCGGTGGTGCGCCCGCCCTCTTTTAGTGCAAGCATACGTCCGGGCTGGCATGCGCTGCCGCGTCCCGCCGTCAGACGTAAACAAAATGCGCGGTGCCAGCCGGGAAGAGTACCGGTACAGGACTCGTCATATTCCAGAGCCGGGTTCCACATCAGCGAACCGTAACCAAAAATCCATACCGGGCCGTCATCCGGGCGGCAAGCCAGCGTCGCTGCAAGCGATGCTGCTCGTTGCTCCGCCGACCATAACAGCGATTCCTCAATGTCTCCAAACGCCGTTTTACAATCTGCCTTCATCAAGAAATCACGCGTCAACATCTCTTTCTACCTCCGCCACTGCCTGCTTCCTTGCGACGACTTTACTGCTGCCTTCCTGGCGCTTTTCAATGACGATATGCAATTCACAGGCCGTTTTCAAGTGAACTCTATAGGGCGTAAGGCGAAGGGCGATTCATCATGTTGACAATATAAAAATGTGGCTCACTATTTCAGAGAGTTATCGCTTTTTATGCCATTTATCATCGTCACCCTTTTCATAATCATTTTTTACCGCCGCCCAGGCTACGCGATGCGCGGTCTCTTCGCGGCTGGCATCACCGCGGCGATCGTCTTTATCTTTATATTGCTCCCAGGCACTATTAAAGGCTTCTTTATAGATTTCCTGGGCGTGGGCAGGCAGGACATGTTGCACGCTGTCGGGTAAGTCTGATTTCGTTTTATAGGGCATCGTATATACCTCCTTAAGCAAAAACTTAAGTCTGGTTTATTCTTCCCGTCTTATCCAACCGATTTTGATTTTCGACAAAACTCCAACGGCATTACATTGTTAATTAACTATATTTTCCATTAAATGTTTATAAATATTCATCTCAATGCAGAAAATTCGCATGACGTAAAAAAGCGTAAAAAAGGGATAATGAAAGGCGAATGTTTGTTATTTTATGCGCCCTGAATTTCTTTCTATAATTACAAATACCTGCTGGTTGGAGATCAACAATGACAACAACGCACGAGGCGGTTAAAACCCGCCACAAGGAGACTTCGCTCATTTTCCCGGTTCTGGCACTGGCAGCCCTGCTTTATTGGGGAAACAGTCAGTCGCTGCCAGTGATAATCGGAATGAATGCTCTGGCCCTGGTGGGGATTCTTGCCAGCGCATTTAGCGTCGTACGCCACGCCGATGTTCTTGCTCACCGTCTCGGTGAACCCTATGGCTCATTAATTTTAAGCCTTTCTGTCGTTATTCTTGAAGTGAGTCTGATTTCTGCGTTAATGGCAACCGGCGATGCTGCGCCAACGCTCATGCGCGACACACTTTATTCCATCATTATGATCGTTAGCGGTGGTCTGGTTGGCTTCTCGTTATTGCTCGGTGGGCGGAAATTTGCCACGCAATATGTGAACCTGTTCG
This sequence comes from Phytobacter sp. SCO41, assembly GCF_003073275.1. Classification (NCBI taxonomy): domain Bacteria; kingdom Pseudomonadati; phylum Pseudomonadota; class Gammaproteobacteria; order Enterobacterales; family Enterobacteriaceae; genus Phytobacter; species Phytobacter sp. SCO41. The sequence continues at coordinate 3,040,500 of NZ_CP027225.1, forward strand.
GCATCAAGCAATATATGATTGCCCTCTTCCCGCTGGCCATTATTGTTCTGGTCTTCCCTGTGGCCTTAGAAGGCGGCAATTTCACGACCGGACAATCATTACTGGTGGCCCTTATTTCTGCCGCTATGTATGGCGTATTCCTGCTGATTCAAACGAAAACGCATCAGAGTCTGTTCGTTTATGAGCACGAAGATGACGGCGACGATGATGACCCGCACCACGGCAAACCGTCTGCGCACAGTAGCGGCTGGCACACCGTCTGGCTGCTGGTCCATCTGATTGCCGTTATTGCGGTCACCAAGATGAATGCCAATCCGCTGGAAAATCTGCTGACGGAAATGAATGCGCCTGTTGCCTTTACCGGCTTCCTGGTTGCACTGTTGATTCTCTCTCCCGAAGGCTTGGGCGCCCTGAAAGCGGTATTAAATAATCAGGTGCAGCGCGCAATGAATCTGTTCTTCGGCTCAGTTCTGGCGACCATTTCGTTGACCGTACCGGTTGTCACGCTGATTGCCTGGGTGACCGGGAATGATTTGATGTTTGGCCTGGGCAAACCGGAGCTGGTGGTGATGCTGGCGTCATTGATGCTGTGCCATATTTCGTTTTCAACGGGTCGCACCAATGTCCTTAACGGCGCCGCACATCTGGCACTGTTTGCGGCCTATTTGATGACGATTTTTGCCTGATATTCAGTCGTATTTTCCCGACGGAATATACCCCGATGTAAACTATTTCAACAGAGGCGGAGAGGATCAGCCATACTCTCCGTCTTTTCCTATCCGATAACAGGTAAAAGCCCCTTTATTCTCCCCTTTATAAAAACCCCGATTTTTATATTGCTTTACCGTTGCGCTTAGCTACGCTTTTTAAAGTTGAGCGTGGTAAGTGGTGCTTCACGGTGAAGGCCCGGCATAAGGACACTCAGGACCCCCTTTATAACAAGATATGGGGAATAAACATGCCGCAACTCGTTTTTGTCCATGGTGTCGCAACACGTGCAGACGCTGATTACGCACTCGCGGTTGCTAACCGCAATACGTTCTATCGGGAATTGGTTTTTGACGGTAACCCCGTCGACATCTATTCGCCGATGTGGGGAACATTTGTCGCCCCCATTCCATCCGAGGTATTTCAAACCAATACGGATATTGCCACCTTCTCGCTAAATCTCCCCTTGTTAACCAGTCTTGATGGAGGGCTCGGGAGCACGGGCGGTAAGACGTCTGATTTGTCCATCGTCGCGCTAGGGCAGCAAGACCCTATTGCTGCCCTTGATGCAATTTGTTCAGAGATTGCAGACAAGGCCATGAGCCAAAAACGTCCGCTGTCAGGTGAGGAACTTCAGGCGTTTCGCAATGCATTTGCGCTCATTGCGTCAGAGCAAAGTGCCAGCCTGTTTCCTGCGGATGCGACAGCGCAAAGTGTTAGTGACCGGCTGAAAGAAGGCGTCGACGGTACTTTCAGTATTGGAGGTGCGATCAGTAATGCGATTTCTGCAGTAACAGGACGTATCTCGAATGCGGCATCAACGCTGGGGTTTGATGCTGTACGTGGAAGTCTCAGCCCCGCCATCGGTCTGTTTATGGGAGATGTTTTTGTCTATCTCAAGGAGGGCAAAACGCGAAATGCCATTCAGGATGTTGTACGTGGCGACCTTATGCGCGCTTATAGTGCGAAGAAAGCCGCTAAAGGTCCGCTGATCGTGGTTGGACACAGTATGGGAGGAGTGATCCTCACCGATATGTTGACCAACCCGGAAGCCGCCGGATTACCCAAGGATATTGAAGTTGATGCGCTCTTCACGGTGGGCTCGCAACCCGGTCTTTTTGCCGCACTCGGTGTCCTGTCTTCTAACCTTCCTGCCGGGTCGCCTCGCCGCCGACCGGAGTGCGTTAAGCACTGGTTCAATGTCTTCGATCCGATCGATCCCCTGGCCTTCCGTGCCGACATGATTTATGCGGGAGCAGAAGACGTGATGTTCAATTCTGTGGCCGGCATTACTGATACGCACTCGAAATATTTCCAGCGTCCGCAGTTTTACGCACGGACCCGGGCGCGGCTTAACGCGTCTGGTATTTTGTGAGGGACAGTCAATGACGCTACTTTTGGATCGTCACGTTATTGGCCCGAAGACACACGCATTTGTTGTCGGTGTGGGAAATTATCCCTTCGCCCGCGCCGGGCAAGGTGTTGACGCTGACTTACGCTCGGTCCCTCCCTTACCGAGCGCTGCAGATAGCGCAAAACTTGTCTGCGACTGGTTACTCGATAATCAAGATCGCCTTGCCGCGCCGCTGGCAACACTCGATGTATTGATTTCCGATCCACCCGTCACAGCAAATCGCTACCCATGGACCGCTGCGGTGCCTGTTGACCCCGCAACAGAGTTAAACGTCTCTACACGCGGACTGGCCTGGTATCAGCGTTTATGCATACAGCCGGGCGATGTGGCTTTTTTTTATTGCTGTGGCCATGGTGCATCGCATCTGCAGCAACCGGTGCTCTTTTTGGAAGACTTGAACCACGATATCACCAATGTCTGGTCGCACATCAATCTCGGGCAGCTTTCGACCGCATTAAGAAAAAACCAGACGATTTCCGCTGCGTTTTTATTTTCCGATGCATGCGGCCAATTTGTTTCTAAATTCGAACTGAGACCTCAGGCGCAGCCTTGTCTGTTTTATCCTGAGCCGGATCTTTTTGCCGTGAGCCGTAATCAGGTCTCCTTGCTCTGTGCAGCCTCGGAAGGGCAACTGGCCTATGAAGGGACGGATGCCGCTGGTAGTAATCGTAAATTTGGGCGCTTTACGCAAACATGTCTTAAAGGGCTGAGCGGCTCCTCTGCGCGCTATTCCCGCTCAGGTTGGGGAGTCAATAGCCGCGATTTGCAGAGCGATCTCAAATCATTGCGGCGAATTTACTTTGAACACTGGCGAGATAATGAACCTTTCGACCCCTATTTTGCTGTAACCCAAAGCGATCCCACGCCCTTTGTCTATCCACAGAACTTTGAGCTACCCCTGGTAGTCATGACCGACCCGCCAGAGCGAATGCCCAATTTTGATTTTGCCATTAGTCAGCGGGATGAACCTTCACCGCCCTGGTTGAAAAACAAAGAGACACGTGATGCATTGCCCTGGTGTACAACCGTACCTCCGGGAATTAACGCACTTTATGCCATTGCGATAGACGGTACAGGCCATTTCTCACAGCTTTTTCAACCTAAAGAGCCTCTCTTCGAACAATGGGTGACCGTCCCATGAAAACAACGCTTAATTTCGTGGCACCGCGTGACCTTTCCATTGGCACGATTCGCATTCAAAACAAAGAGCGATTTCTCGCCGACTGGATTGCCACACCCAATAACCGCACCTTCTCATCAGAAAATATCAGTCCCGGCATTTATTGGGCTGACATTGCACCTGCGGGTATGGCACCGCAATCGGTTATTTTTTATGTAGAAGCGGGAAAAACGAACAACGTTATCTTGCCCACTTTTTCCGCCCTCCTGTCTTCGGGAAGCAAAACCACTTTCTTTAATTCGATAAAGCAGCAGACTGAGACAAAAGTTCCACCATGGTTTAGCTCTGATGTAACAGCCCTTCCCTTGTATAAGGAATGGGGATCTTCCGGTGCAGCGCCTGTGTCAGAGATGATCAAAACATTGCCCGTTGCGGTTTCTCCAGACAAAAGACGTATTTCGCTCGGTCTGTCCGAGGAACAAGGCGGACGAGAAACGTTTACTCTCTTTCGCGGCGAATCAAAAATGGAAATATTTTCCGGGCGGCTTGAACTCCAGATACCGGACGCGCCTGATCGCGCCCCCTGGCTGGGTCATCGGGTGCGGTTAACGGCAGCCATCGAAAAAGTGAGGATTGAGCGTTGTTTGTTGCCGCTTTACCAAGGTGGTACGTTGATCACGGTAGTGGCACCTCCGTTTGCCCCGGAAGATCTTGAGCTTAGCATTACACCTGCCGCCCCCCGATTACGCGCGCTGTTACGTGCACTGGATGCAGGAACCTCGGCAGAGGTTCAGGCTGTCAGGGATAACATCATTCGCAAGGATGATGTCACTGTATTATTCACAGATCCCTGGGCCGCAATACTTATTGGTCTTCTGTCGATACGATTTCCGCAGTTGTTTGCGCAGCAAGATGCTTTCCCGATCATATCGCTCAAGGAACGAGCCGCATGGGCGTTTGATACCCATGTGATTATTGCCAGCAAATCTCTTTCTGCGGCGCAGGAAAAAGGTTCACAAGAGCAACATCACGCCGTCGCGCAGGCAATTCTGAGCCTTGCAAAGGCACAAACAGCAGGCTCGCCCTACTACCGTTATACCAATCAATTATTCAATGAACTGTTGTCAGGTATAGCTAATTACATCAAAACCAATAGGGAAGCCATCCAGCCTGCGATAGTACGCACCTTTGAACGACTAAATATACGCTGGCGCCGTGAGCTACCACTCCAACGTGGTATCGGCCCAACATTTAGCTGGCTTGCACGCGATTTAGACGCTCTTAAAAAGTACAACATTCTCACGCCAAACCGGACCCCTTCTGGTCGTCTTCCCACGCATAACACTTTTGTGATCTTTCAAGGCGAAATCAGCGCCGGAAAAATCACCCTGTCACGATCGAGCCCAAAAAGCGTGAGATCCCCTCGACTGGCGCCTCCGCAAAGCGTTTTGGAAACAGCATGTGCTTTTTCCGGCCAATTGCGGCCAGAACACTCACCGGAACTTCCCGCCTTTTCTCGTCCTGTTATCTTCCCGGACGATCCCAATAAAGGGCGCTTTGGTAGCAAGCCGGAGAATAACGGGTTCTTACTGAAAGTGGAGTTCGAAGAGACGAAAAGACGTCATTGGGGGACGGTCATTCTTACCGTAGAGGCGCGACGTTCAGTGGATATCGGCATCGGCGACTTTGCCTGGTTCTCGTTGCATCCAACCTTTTCTCCCTCGCTCATCAAAGTGGCGTTCCGCGGACGACGCGCACAGCTTCGTCTGCAAGCATGGGGAGGGTTTACGGCGGGGATCTGGATACCTAAGAATAATGTTGAACTGGAGTGCGATCTCAGCAGTCTCGATAAGGCTCCCGATGCCATTAGATCGCGGTGAGAGTGATACAAAACAGGCTGGAGGCTGTTAAAACAGGCACAGCTACCAACCCGACTGAGGCAATCTGACACATGAAAGATTGCCCGGAGCTATGCCTGTTTTGTTACTCGCCGTTCGGTTGACAAACTGTCACCTTAAGACGCTTTGCTCCGATTACTTGCTGGTATCAAGCTCATCGAAGCTTTTCACCAGATCATCAATCGCTTTGATCTGTTTCAGGAACGGCTCCAGTTTATCCAGCGGCAGTGCGGACGGGCCATCGCATTTCGCGTTGGCTGGATCCGGGTGCGCCTCAATAAACAGACCGGCCAGGCCTGTCGCCATACCCGCGCGCGCCAGCTCAGCAACCTGGGCACGACGGCCACCAGACGCGGCGCCAAACGGGTCGCGGCACTGCAATGCGTGCGTCACATCGAAAATGACCGGCGAGTTGCCAGAGACGTTTTTCATCACGCTAAAGCCGAGCATATCGACAACCAGGTTGTCGTAACCGAAGTTACTGCCACGGTCGCACAGGATAACTTTATCGTTACCGCCTTCATGGAATTTATCCACGATATTACCCATCTGGCCAGGGCTTACGAACTGCGGCTTTTTCACGTTAATGACGGCGCCGGTTTTCGCCATCGCTTCGACCAGGTCGGTCTGACGCGCCAGAAATGCCGGTAACTGAATCACGTCAACCACGTCAGCAACGGGCTGAGCCTGGCTGGCTTCGTGAACATCGGTGATCACTTTCACGCCGAACGTCTGTTTCAGCTCCTGGAAAATTTTCATCCCTTCTTCCAGGCCCGGCCCACGGTAAGACTTGATGGAGGAACGGTTGGCTTTGTCAAAAGAGGCTTTGAACACATACGGAATACCCAGTTTCTGGGTAACAGTCACATAGTGCTCACAAATACGCATCGCGAGGTCGCGGGATTCCAGCACGTTCATACCGCCAAACAGAACAAACGGCAGATCGTTCGCGACATTGATATCGCCAATGCTAACCACTTTTTGTGTCATATAATTCCCTTATCAAGATTCAGTCTATTAATTCAGTTTAGTGCAGTGTAATTTGCTTGTGCGAAATGGTGTTAATTTGCGCACGGATCATCTCGCTGATGGGATCCTCAGGACACTGCTCTACGAAGTAATTCAGATCGTGCAGCGCAACATGATCGCACTCGAGTTGCGCGTAAATTAAGCCACGATCGCGGATCTCATACGGGTCTTCCGGGTTAAACTGCAACAAAGCTTCACTGGCACGCAGAGCCAGTTCCATTTGTTGCTCTTCCATCAACGCCGATTTCAAAGTATCGAGCAGCTTACGGATGACTTCCGCGTTATCTGCCTCGTCGAGATCCTCATTAAACAGCTCAGCCACAGGGCTGATGTTACCCTTAAGCCAGACGTCCAGCGTATGCTCGTCCAGCGTGTCGCCATTAAAGGGGTTGATCAACCACATTTCCCCATCCAGCCACTCAGCGCGCAGAATGAGCTGCGTCGGGAAAATCACCGGCATCAGCGGAATATCCAGATGCCCGGCAACCCATAACAGAATGGCGCCCAGTGACACCGCGCTACCCTGACGGTTTTGCAGGACTTTATCCAGCCACAACGCATCCGACAGACGGTACACACCGCGGGTGTCTTTAAAACCCCATTCGCCGTAAAACAGCTCAAGGAGTTTCTCCAGTTGCAAGTCCTGCGGTTGAGCCTCACTTATTTCTTCACGCGCCAGACGGATCAGACGCTCAAGTTCGTCGTGCACGAACTGCGAGGGAAAATCATCACGAATCAATTCAGATATCAGGATCATTCCATCGCACAATGGTGCTTTGTTAAATTCGAAATCGGCTAACGACCGCATGTCTTACCCCAGTATCGGTATCTTTGTGGCGGCGAGTTTAATGATGATGTACAGCACCACCAGCCCCAGCAAAAACGCAATAAACCCCGTTTGCTGGCTGCGCGGACGATGTCGTCCCAGCGCAATGAAACCCAAAACGATGTAGATGATAACGCCAAACAGCTTTTCCGTCAGCCATGCGCCATTAGCAGTAAATGGGATATAGCGCGTTACAACGATAAGCCCGAGGCCGCTGAGCAATAACAGCGTGTCCACTGCATGGGGCACAACCCGCACCCAGCGCGCCTGTGCGCGAGGATCACCCGTAAAGCGCCACCAGTATCGCAGCACAAACAGGCTAATGGTCAGAACCACCGTGGTCAAATGCAGGCTTATCAGAAACGTGAACGCACTCATTCCCTGTTACTCCTGTTGCGGCAGGCGCCCGAGCGTCAGACGCTCGTTATCACCATAATCCCGGCAGGTTTCCACCTGCACATATCCTTGTTCGCCAAACAGCGCACGTACCGCTTCACCCTGCTGCCAGCCGTGTTCCAGCAGCAGCCAGCCACCAGGGCGCAAAAAACGCCTTGATTGTGCGATTATCCACGCCAGATCCGCAAGTCCTTCTTGTGCCGCAACCAGTGCAGAACGCGGCTCGAAACGCACATCCCCCATGGCAAGATGAGGGTCCTGCTCATCAATATAAGGCGGATTGCTGACAATCAGGTCGAACGGCTGCCCTTCCAGGGCGCTAAACCAGTGGCTGGTCAGCACCGAAACGTTCGTTATTCCTAAATGTTCCGCGTTACGCAGAGCCAGGGCGACGGCATCGGGCATGACGTCGACCGCCGTAATCTGGCAATCCGGACGTTCACTGGCCAGCGCCAGCGCGATAGCGCCGGTGCCGGTGCCCAGATCGAGGATCCGGCACGGCTGTTCCGGCAGACGGTTCAGCGCCTGCTCAACCAGACATTCGGTATCCGGGCGCGGAATCAACGTCGCAGGCGAGACAAACAGCGGCAACGACCAGAACTCGCGTACCCCCACAAGATGCGCGACCGGCTCACCCTGTTCACGGCGGGCCAGCAGATCATCAAGCCGCGCGAGCTCAGTGTCCGAAAGCGCAGTTTCGCCGAAAGCAAGAATAAAGGTGCGCGCTTTTCCGGTCACAAAGCCCAGCAAAATCTCCGCATCCCGGCGCGGGCTTTCGCTGTGCGAAAGTCGATTTATCGCGTGACGCAACCAGTGTTGATAGTCCATCAATCCTGTCCGGCGAGCGCTGCCAGTTGGTCGGCCTGATATTCCTGCACAATCGGCTCAATCAGCATATCCAGCTTGCCTTCCATCACCTCGTCCAGACGGTAGACTGTCAGGTTGATACGGTGGTCGGTCACACGCCCCTGCGGGAAGTTATAGGTGCGGTTACGATCGCTGCGATCGCCGCTACCCAGCAGATTTCGACGCGTTGAGGCTTCCGCCTGCTGGCGTTTGGCAATTTCCGCCGCGCGAATACGCGAACCCAAAACGGCCAGGGCTTTGGCTTTATTTTTATGCTGAGAACGTTCGTCCTGACACTCCACCACGATGCCTGTCGGCAAGTGGGTAATACGAATCGCGGAGTCGGTGGTGTTAACGTGCTGCCCACCCGCGCCGGATGAACGGAAGGTATCAATGCGCAGATCGCCCGGGTTGATGTCCGGCAGTTCGGCTTCCGGCAATTCTGGCATTACCGCAACGGTACAGGCAGAGGTATGGATACGTCCCTGAGATTCGGTTGCCGGAACACGCTGTACGCGATGGCCGCCGGACTCAAATTTCAGCCGTCCGTAAACGCCTTCGCCGCTCACTTTCGCGATGATCTCTTTATAGCCACCATGCTCGCCCTCATTGGCGCTCATGATCTCTACACGCCAGCGACGCGACTCGGCATAACGGGTATACATGCGGAACAGATCGCCTGCGAATAACGCCGCTTCATCGCCGCCGGTCCCGGCACGCACTTCCAGGAAGGCGCTGCGCTCATCGTCAGGATCTTTAGGTAGCAAAAGAATTTGCAGGTGCTGTTCCAGTTGTTCGCTTTTTTCTTTTGCATCGCGTAACTCTTCCTGCGCCATATCGCGCATTTCCGGGTCATCGAGCATCATTTGTGCGGTTTCGATATCTTCCTGAATCTGTTGCCAGTCAGTAAAACAGCGCGATACGTCGCTTAGTTGCGCATACTCCCTGGATAAGGCGCGGAATCGCTCCTGATCGGCGATGGTTTGCGCGTCACCCAACAGCGCCTGAACTTCTTCATGACGCTCGTGTAGGGCTTCCAGTTTGGCAACGATAGAAGGCTTCATAGGCGTAAATGCACCCTGTTATTAGAGATTGTTGTGCTACTCCAGCCCGAGGCTGTTGCGCAGAATATGCAGGCGCTCATCATCCCCGTCACGGGCGGCCTGCTGAAGAGATTTGGTTGGTGCGTGGATCAGGCGATTGGTCAGTTTCCAGGCCAGATCCTGCATAATGGCTTGTGCGTCGCCACCCTGTTCAAGGGCGGCCAGCGCTTTGGCAGTCAATTCATCACGAATCTGCTCAGATTGGCTGCGGTAATCACGAATTGTCTCGCTGGCGCTTTGCGCGCGCAGCCAGGCCATAAATTCGCTCGTTTCCTGCTCAACGATAGTTTCAGCCTGCACCGCCGCCGCTTTACGCTGCGCGAGGTTGTGCTGAATAATGCTTTGTAGATCGTCAACGCTGTAGAGATAGGCGTTCGCCAGTTTACCCACTTCCGGCTCGACATCGCGCGGAACGGCAATATCCACCAGCAGCATTGGCTGGTTGCGGCGCGCCTTCATTGCCCGCTCAACCATGCCTTTACCAATGATCGGCAATGGGCTGGCGGTAGAACTGATAACAATATCGGCATCTTTCAGGCGCGAATCGATATCGCTCAGGGAAATCACTTCCGCCCCTACTTCATCTGCCAGAACCTGCGCACGTTCACGGGTACGGTTGGCGATGATCATCTTCTGCACTTTATGCTCGCGCAAATGACGTGCCACCAGTTCGATAGTTTCCCCCGCACCGACAAGCATGACGCTGACCGACGAGAGTGATTCAAAGATTTGGCGCGCCAGGGTACAGGCAGCAAAGGCGACAGAAACCGCGCTCGCGCCGATATCGGTTTCCGTGCGCACGCGTTTGGCGACGGAGAACGACTTCTGGAACATGCGTTCGAGTTCGCTGGCTTTCAGATGACCGCGGTTAGAATCCGCAAACGCTTTTTTCACCTGGCCGAGTATCTGCGGTTCGCCCAGTACCAGCGAGTCCAGCCCGCTCGCCACGCGCATTAAATGGCTGACGGCGTCGTTATCGTGGTGCCAGTAAAGGCTGTTACGCAACTCTTCTTCGCTGATCTGATGGTAATCACACAGCCAGCGAACCAGCGATTCATGGAGGTTTTCCTGCTCTTCAACGCTTAAATAAAGCTCGGTACGGTTACATGTTGACAACACCACACCACCCTGCACCATCGGCTGCGCCAGCAGGCTGTCTAACGCCTGGTCAAGCGTATCCGGCGAAAACGTAATACGTTCTCGCAACGAAACGGGGGCCGTTTTGTGGTTGATGCCGAGCGCCAGAAGAGTCATGTGAGTGGGAATAGTACCAACGTTGATAAGGTTAGACTGTGCGCATCATACAGGATGCGCGAGGTCAATAAAAGAGAGCGCCCCCTTTTGGAGTAATCGGTAATTTAATGATTTAAGACAACTTGAACGTAGACGCTATCACTGCCCGGCGCTAGCATTAAGAATATTTACTGCAACGCACCTCAAGGATTCGTCATCATTATGACTTTGCCGGACTTTCGCCTTATTCGTTTGCTGCCGCTGGCTAGCCTCGTACTGACTGCTTGTACCCTCAATGCGCCTAAAGGGCCGGGCCAGAGTCCGGATGCCCCTCAGTGGCGTCAACATCAGCAAGACGTCAGCAAATTGAACCAGTTTCAGACACGTGGCGCTTTCGCTTTTATCTCCGATGAGCAGAAAGTCTATGCCCGCTTTTTCTGGCAACAGACCGGGCAGGATCGCTATCGCCTGCTGCTGACAAACCCGTTGGGCAGCACGGAGCTGGAACTCAACGCCCAGCCTGGCGCAGTAGAGCTGGTCGACAACAAAGGCAAGCACTATACCTCCACCGATGCGGAAGAGATGATTGGCAAACTGACCGGTATGCCGATTCCATTGAATAGTCTGCGTCAGTGGATTCTGGGTCTGCCCGGCGACGCGACCGACTACAAGCTTGACGACCAGTATCGCCTCAGCGAGCTTAACTACAGCCAGGGGGGCAAAAACTGGAAAGTGGTGTACGGCGGTTATGACAGCAATACGAAGCCGGCCCTGCCCTCCAGTCTTGAGCTAAGCGATGGCGGACAGCGTATTAAGCTCAAAATGGATAACTGGATTGCGAAATGATGACGCGCTTTCCCGCACCGGCGAAACTCAATCTGTTTTTGTACATCACCGGGCAACGGACTGATGGTTATCACACGCTGCAAACCCTGTTTCAGTTTCTTGATTACGGTGACACCTTAAGCTTTGAACCGCGAACAGATGGCGTTATTCGGTTGCTAACGCCTATTGAAGGGGTGCCGGATGAAGAAAACCTGATCGTGCGCGCAGCCCGTCTGTTGATGCAGCAGGCGCATAAAACGGGTCGCCTGCCTGCTGGCAGCGGCGCGGATATCCAGATAGACAAACGCCTGCCGATGGGCGGCGGTCTGGGCGGTGGCTCATCAAACGCGGCCACGGTGCTAGTGGCGCTCAATCATCTGTGGCATTGCGGTTTATCGGTTGATGAACTGGCAGAACTGGGATTAACACTGGGAGCGGATGTACCAGTCTTTGTCCGGGGCCACGCGGCGTTTGCCGAAGGTGTCGGCGAGATACTTACCCCCGTGGAACCCGAAGAGAAATGGTATCTGGTCGCCCATCCTGGCGTCAGCATCCCCACCCCGACCATTTTCCGCGATCCGGAATTGCCGAGAAATACACCAAAGCGGTCAATAGAAACGTTACTAAAATGTGAATTCAGCAACGATTGCGAGGTTATCGCAAGAAAACGTTTTCGTAAGGTTGATGAGGCGCTTACCTGGCTGCTAGAATACGCGCCGTCGCGCCTGACTGGCACAGGGGCCTGTGTTTTTGCTGAATTTGACACAGAGTCTGCTGCTCTTCAGGTGTTAGAGCAAGCCCCGGCATGGTTGCGCGGTTTTGTCGCACGAGGTGTAAACCTCTCGCCTCTCGCCAGCACCCTCGCCGGGCAAGCTGAGTCCCGGTGACAACGTCACTTGTTCCAGACGTTGCATCGCGCTCTTTAATACACCGCATGGATAGAATTATGTCCGAACCGCACATTTATGGCTTATTCTATCCACCAATGGACGCATGCCTGAGGTTCTTCTCGTGCCTGATATGAAGCTTTTTGCTGGTAACGCCACCCCGGAACTAGCACAACGTATTGCCAACCGCCTGTACACTTCTCTCGGCGACGCCGCCGTAGGTCGCTTTAGCGATGGCGAAGTCAGCGTACAAATTAATGAAAATGTACGCGGTGGTGATATTTTCATCATCCAGTCCACTTGTGCTCCAACGAACGACAACCTGATGGAATTGGTTGTTATGGTTGATGCCCTGCGCCGTGCTTCTGCAGGCCGTATCACCGCTGTTATTCCTTATTTTGGTTATGCCCGTCAGGACCGCCGCGTGCGCTCCGCACGTGTACCTATCACCGCAAAAGTTGTCGCAGATTTTCTCTCCAGCGTAGGCGTTGACCGCGTCCTCACCGTCGACCTGCACGCTGAGCAGATCCAGGGCTTCTTTGATGTGCCGGTTGATAACGTATTCGGTAGTCCTATTCTGCTGGAAGACATGCTGCAACTTAATCTGGATAACCCGATTGTGGTTTCTCCGGATATCGGCGGCGTTGTTCGCGCTCGCGCTATCGCAAAACTGCTTAACGATACCGATATGGCTATCATTGATAAACGTCGTCCGCGTGCGAACGTTTCTCAGGTTATGCATATCATCGGTGACGTCGCAGGCCGTGACTGCGTGCTGGTTGACGACATGATCGACACCGGCGGTACGCTGTGTAAAGCAGCAGAAGCGCTGAAAGAGCGCGGTGCTAAACGCGTGTTTGCTTACGCGACTCACCCGATCTTCTCTGGTAATGCGGCAAACAACCTGCGCAACTCCGTTATCGATGAAGTGGTCGTTTGTGACACCATCCCGCTGACGGATGAAATCAAATCGCTGCCAAACGTGCGTACCTTGACTCTGTCTGGCATGCTGGCCGAAGCGATTCGTCGCATCAGCAACGAAGAATCCATTTCCGCAATGTTCGAACATTGATTGGAATCGGCACAAAGACCCGCTACGGCGGGTTTTTTTATTCCTGTGTTTTATTTGTATGACTAATAAACATCGCGCATACAAATTTGTATTGGTGATATTTGACCAGGGATTACTCTTCTGTGAAAAGACTCTTTTCTCCACACGTCATGCCATTCAGCGCCATTATTGAGGCCTGCTGGAAGGAAAAATATAGCCTGGCGCGTTTCACGCGCGACCTGATTGCCGGGGTGACGGTTGGCATCATCGCCATTCCGCTGGCCATGGCCCTGGCCATTGGTAGCGGCGTTGCGCCGCAGTACGGGCTTTATACCGCCGCTGTCGCCGGTATCGTCATCGCACTGACCGGGGGGTCGCGCTATAGCGTTTCCGGCCCTACCGCCGCTTTCGTCGTCATTCTCTATCCCGTATCGCAGCAATTTGGTCTCGGTGGGCTGCTTGTAGCGACGCTGATGTCAGGCGTCTTTTTGATTCTGTTTGGCCTCGCCCGCTTTGGGCGCCTGATCGAATATATTCCCGTTTCCGTCACGCTGGGCTTTACGTCAGGTATCGGGATTACCATCGGTACCATGCAGATAAAAGATTTCCTCGGTTTGCAGGTTGCCCATATGCCGGAACATTACCTGCAAAAAGTCGGCGCGCTGGCAATGGCATTGCCGAGTATTAACCTCGGTGATGCGGCCATCGGTGTCGTTACCCTCGGCACCCTGATTTTGTGGCCTCGTCTGCGCATTCGCCTGCCGGGGCATTTACCGGCACTGCTTGCCGGTTGTGCCGTGATGGCGGTGGTTAATCTGGTGGGTGGTCATGTCGCCACCATTGGCTCTCAATTTCACTACGTGCTGGCAGACGGTTCACAGGGCAACGGTATTCCACAATTGCTGCCACAGCTTGTGTTGCCCTGGGATTTGCCGGGTTCGAGCTTCACCCTGAGCTGGGCCTCTCTGCAGGCGCTGCTGCCCGCCGCGTTCTCGATGGCGTTACTGGGGGCCATTGAGTCTCTGCTCTGCGCGGTTGTGCTTGATGGCATGACCGGAACACGCCATAAAGCCAATAGCGAGTTGATAGGTCAGGGGCTTGGGAATATTGTCGCGCCTTTCTTTGGCGGCATCACCGCTACGGCGGCGATTGCCCGTTCAGCGGCCAACGTCCGCGCCGGAGCATCGTCCCCGGTATCTGCCATTATTCACGCGGTTCTGGTGATTCTTGCCCTGCTGGTGCTCGCTCCCTTGCTCTCCTGGCTGCCGCTTTCCGCCATGGCCGCGCTGCTGCTGATGGTGGCCTGGAACATGAGTGAAGCGCATAAAGTGGTAAACCTGCTGCGTCGCGCGCCGACAGACGACATTATCGTCATGCTGATTTGTATGTCGCTGACCGTGTTGTTCGATATGGTTATCGCCATTAGCGTGGGTATCGTTCTGGCATCACTACTGTTTATGCGCCGTATCGCGCGCATGACCCGTCTGTCGCCTGTCAATGTAGACGTGGCGGACGATATTCTGGTGTTGCGTGTGATTGGCCCGCTGTTTTTCGCCGCCGCCGACGGTCTGTTCACCGAACTGGAATCGCGGATTGCAGGCAAACGGGTCGTGATACTCAAGTGGGATGCGGTACCGCTGCTTGATGCGGGTGGGCTCGATGCCTTCCAGCGTTTTGTCAATCGCCTGCCGGAAGGCACCGAGTTGCGCGTCAGCAATCTGGAGTTTCAGCCGCTGCGCACCATGGCGCGAGCGGGTATCAAACCCATTGCGGGCCGGTTGTCGTTCTGGCCAAACCGTGACGCCGCGTTAGCGGATTTATGATGAACCCGATGCCCCGTAGCGCTTGCGCATCAGGGCATCTACCGCCTGCTGCAGCCATTGCAGCAGGTCTGGCGTCACCCAGGTTCCTTTCATGAGATGCGGCTCCTGCTGCATCGACAGGCGAAACTTCTGTTGGGTTTGCGGATCGGTTCCGGCATAGGACTGGAACAGCTCCAGCCAGGCGTTTGCCAGCGCCTGCGCCTCTTCTGACTGCGGGTCAAGCCCCTCGAGTGCCGCCTGGCGAACGCGACTGACTAACGGCGGCCACTCCATCATCCGGTCAAAATAATGCGCGCGGGTAAATGCCATCTCTTCTGGCGTCAGATAGCGCTGCCAGATAGCCAGTTTGCTTTCGCCGAAACTGCGGGTGATGAAATTAATTGTCGCATCATCAATTCCGGTCTGTTCACGCATTTGCGGCTCAACCAGGTGCATCTCATTGAGCCGGGTCAAAAACTCCGGCCTGCGGGCAGTATCCTCCTCCAGGCGCGTCATCCAGCGCGTTGCCAGATCCATCGCCTTTTCATCATCAACCGGGCACCCCTGCGCCATCAGCGCTTTGGCTTCCGCCACCATGTTCGCCCATACAAGGCTGCGCTCTTCGTCATGCGCGGCAAACGGTAGGTCGCGCAATTCCTCAGCACTAAACCAACGGTTATACATATTCGTTAACTCCAGTGTCAGTAACCAGGACTCCAGGTCAGGTTCAGCCCCGCTTTCCATTCCACGCTTTAACATCAGCAGTTGCTGGCGCAACGTCTGGATCGTGCGCATTTGCACATCAAGCAAGCTGATTTGTTCATCGAGCAGAACGTGAAGCGGACGCGTCTCCCGCGCCAGGTAATCCTTGATAGCTGCCAGCGGCATACCCGCCTTCGCCAGTACCTGAATCATATGCAGGCGTTTGATGTCAGCGAGATTGTATAAACGGTAACCGGCAGCACTTCGGGATGAAGGCGTAAGTAGACCGATATGTTCGTAGTGGTGCAGTGTACGGACAGTGATCCCGGCACGACGTGCCAGTTCACCAGCTTGAATTAACATAACGGCTCCTTTTCTTCCCCTTGACTGCCACTCTCGGGCCTAACGTTACGTAAGGGTCAAGAAAAAAGCCAAAAAAAACGGCTTCCTGAGGAAACCGCTTGTTTGTGTTGCTATACGTTAGCTATGACCGTGTCCGTCACGGCGGCAGCGTTTGTCGTAATGGCGTACCCACCAGTACTTATCACAGACCTGCTCATGGCCACCAATACGCGCGCCTGCAAGCCAGAGTACTGCGCCGACAAAAATGCTGAGAATGGCGCCGTGGGCGAAGAACTGCGGCAGATTAAGCTGCGGCAACTGATTCAGAACAGAGTAACCCACGCCGACTACCATCACGACTAACCCCAGGCCCATAAGCACATTACCGAGTAACGAAGCGTTTTTGCGTTTCATGGTGTCACCTCCGGAACGATGGGTTGAAAGGGAATAACCCCAATGCTTGTGGGTAAAGTATAGACAGGGGGGGTTATGGCGATTGCGCCCAGGATCACAATTACACATATTAAGACCACATATATTTACAAATAACCCTCTGAACTAGTTGTATTTCTAATGGTTCAAATGGGTAATCATTGCCCTTTTCCCCGTTTCGTCCTGAGAACTTTGTCATCACGCGCCGCACGACGTAAACTACGCGCCAGATATTGACCTGGTCAGGAAGAAAAAGTGACGATTAAACTGATTGTCGGGCTGGCAAATCCCGGCGCGGAATATGCCGCGACACGCCATAATGCAGGCGCCTGGTACGTCGATCTGCTGGCTGAACGTTGCCGCGCCCCGCTACGTGAAGAACCGAAGTTTTTTGGCTATTCCTCACGGATTAATCTGGCGGGCGAAGATGTGCGTCTGCTGGTCCCCACGACTTTTATGAATCTTAGCGGCAAGGCCGTTGCCGCGATGGCAACCTTTTATCGCATCAACCCGGACGAAATCCTGGTTGCCCATGATGAACTGGACTTACCGCCGGGCGTGGCGAAGTTTAAACTGGGCGGCGGTCATGGCGGCCACAACGGGTTGAAAGACATTATCAGTAAACTGGGCAATAACCCCAATTTCCACCGTTTGCGCGTGGGAATTGGTCATCCGGGCGATAAAAACAAAGTTGTCGGTTTTGTGCTGGGTAAACCGCCTGTTTCTGAACAGAAATTGATTGACGAAGCGGTAGATGAAGCGGCACGTTGCACGGAAATCTGGCTGAAAGACGGCCTGACAAAAGCGACCAACCGTCTGCACGCCTTTAAGGCCCAGTAACACGTGCCCTCTGGCATTTTTGCCGCGCGATACAACGGTTACGTGTATAATAGGCAAAGTTATTAACTTTTATGCAATCTGTTTTATATAACGGATTGATTATTCAGAAATTAAGGTAATCACATCATGGGATTCAAATGCGGTATCGTTGGCCTGCCCAACGTAGGTAAATCCACCCTGTTCAACGCGCTCACCAAAGCAGGTATTGAAGCGGCAAACTTCCCCTTCTGTACTATTGAGCCGAACACCGGTGTCGTACCGATGCCCGATCCGCGTCTGGACAAGCTGGCGGAGATCGTCAAGCCGCAGCGTATTCTGCCAACCACGATGGAGTTTGTGGATATCGCCGGTCTGGTTAAAGGCGCATCCAAAGGTGAAGGCCTGGGTAACCAGTTCCTGACCAACATTCGCGAAACCGAAGCCATTGGTCATGTGGTACGCTGCTTTGAGAACGACAATATCATTCACGTGAATAATAAAGTGGATCCGGCGGATGATATCGAGGTTATTAATACCGAGCTGGCGCTGTCTGATCTGGACACCTGTGAGCGCGCTATTCATCGCGTACAGAAAAAAGCCAAAGGCGGCGATAAAGACGCGAAAGCAGAGCTGGCGGCGCTGGAAAAATGTCTGCCTCAACTGGAAAACGCAGGCATGCTGCGTGCGCTGAAAAACCTGACCGAAGAAGACAAAGCCGCGATCAAATACCTGAGCTTCCTGACGCTCAAGCCGACCATGTACATCGCGAACGTTAACGAAGACGGTTTTGAAAATAACCCCTACCTCGATAAAGTGCGCGAAATCGCCGATGCCGAAGGTTCTGTTGTCGTTGCCGTGTGTGCAGCAGTTGAGTCCGATATCGCTGAACTCGACGATGCAGACCGCGAAGAATTTATGGCCGAACTGGGCATTGAAGAGCCGGGTCTGAACCGCGTTATTCGCGCCGGTTATCAGTTGCTGAACCTGCAAACCTACTTCACAGCGGGCGTGAAAGAAGTGCGCGCATGGACGATCCCGGTTGGCGCAACTGCCCCGCAGGCGGCAGGTAAAATTCATACAGACTTCGAAAAAGGCTTTATCCGTGCGCAGACCATCGCGTATGAAGACTTTATCACCTACAAAGGTGAACAAGGCGCGAAGGAAGCGGGCAAAATGCGCGCAGAAGGTAAAGATTACATCGTGAAAGATGGCGACGTGATGAACTTCCTGTTCAACGTCTAAATAAGCTTTGTTGTCTCATGAGGTTGCATCAAACCTCATACTGCCACCCCCTCATAAAATCCACGCCATCGCGTGGATTTTCTTTTTGTCGCGCCTTAAGGGGATTATGGGCACAATTACCGACTAAATCGCTGTCTGGCGCTATCCGTTACAGGTGTGAATAATGACACGAGAGTGCCCTCCGGGTCGCGGAATTGTAGTGTCCTGTTCCCCCAGGGCATATCCTTTGGCTCATGGACAAACGCCACACCGTATTCTTTTAATCTGTTAAATTGATGGTCTACATCTTCTACCAGAAACTCAAGGATTGCGGATTGGTTCGCGGCTGATTTTGCGCACCCTTCCTTAAACAATGCCACCGTTTCTTCGCTTCCAATGGCTATTACGGCCCCCGGGGTTACAATTTCGGCAAAAACCGGGGCAAGCCAGTCAGCGCTAACACCTGTAACGAATTCATAAAACTCAACAACTGTATTGATGTCTTGCACAATGAGTCGGGTAGAAACTAATTTCATACAATATTCTCCAGGTTGCGGCAGGAACAGCATCAGGAGGTATCATCATTCATATCTACTGACACCGTGGTGGCAACAGGAAAAAATAAATGAGACGTGCAGACAGGCTTTTCCAGATAATCCAAATACTTCGCAGGAAAAAGCTTCCGGTTACTGCAGCAAGGCTGGCAGAAGAACTTGAGGTGTCTAAGCGCACGATTTATCGGGATATTGCCGACCTGGCCGGGCAACGGGTTCCTGTAGAGGGAGAAGCGGGAACAGGATACATACTGAGCTCAGATTACGATATGCCCCCTTTAATGTTTACCGCAGAAGAACTAGAGGCGGTCTTTTTGGGGGTTGAATTAGTGAAACACCTGCCGGATGCCACCCTTGCTAACAATGCAAATGATGTCCTGTCTAAAATAGCTTCGGTGATTCCTGACAAGTTGATGTGTTTTTTAAATGACGCAGCCGTTGCCGTTAAACCCGAAAACTCTGGCATAGAGAAAGTAGACACTCGCCTGATCCGGGCGGCAATACGCGATAGCCGGAAAATGTTTCTGGAGTACCGTGCCGCAGATGGAACGATATCGAAAAGGATTATTTGGCCGATCATATTAGGATATGACCTGACGCATTGCTTGCTCATCGCATGGTGTGAGGAAAAACTGGACTTCCGCCATTTCCGTGCTGACCGCATGTTGAATATTGTTGTGCTCAACGAAAAAATTGGCATCGATAAAAAAAGCCTCAGGATGAAATGGAGAAAATGGCGTAGCTCCCAGGGCTACGATATTTAAAAACAAGGTATGTCTTTTGTTTGCAATCAACTCTGCGGTAATCAAAAAAAATATATATTGCTCGTTTTACGCTCTGGCACGTAGCAGTTAAGCGCTTGAAAGCGTGCAGAATAAGAGCACTTATGTTATAATTTCATTTTATGCGTTAAAAAAGGTTAAATCTTGAAAACGGCAAATTTTTCCGAACTGATAAAGATAGCCGCTCTGCAGCTTTTCAGAGAAAAGGGATTCAGCAATGTTTCCACGCGTGATTTAACACAAAAACTTAATATTTCCAGAAGCCATATTTATCATTATTACCGCGACTGGGAAACGTTAAAAAAAGCGACTGTTGAATATATGTTTGACGGTGATATACAAGAGTGCAAGGAAACCCTGAAAGCCTCGCCAGGGATGAGCGCTACCGACAGAGTTAAGCTCTATATCAGTACGCTATTACCTGACGCCCCCTCCGCACACTGGCTGCTCTACCTTGAACTCTGGCCGATGGCTGCGCGTGATGCTGATTATGCTACCCTGGTGCATAATCAATCTCTTCAATGGATCAATATTCTTGAAGGCATCATCGGCTATGGCCTTGATGAAGGCGAATTCCTTTCAGTAAACGCCTCTGTATCAGCCAGACAAATAAATGCATTAATAGATGGATATTCCAGTATGCTGATCCTCGACTATTCAGAGAACAAGAGAAGTAATTTTCTTGATGAAATATCGGAGCTTTCTTTTAAAATCCTTGGAAAATTCTCCTGAGCACGTATGAAAACGTGCTGTAGAAATTAGTTCTTTTTTATACCAAAATAGCCAAGAATTCGCTGCATCTTACTTCCCGCTGTGGTATTCCCTGCAGCGGCAGTGTCTATCCAGTTCTCATCGGCTTCGGGATGCGGCCCTGATAATATGACGTTTCCTTTGCCATATTTATAACTGGCGATGGCTATATCTCCATTCTCGTAATACGCGATCGCCTGGAACCCATTGCCTGAGGTGGTATTGTTGAGATAGGGGCCATCCTGGAAGTAAAAAGCTTCTTGCTTATTATTCCATTTGATTTGCAGGGTGTAATCTCCCTCATCCCTGGCACGTGAATCAGGTCTTCCCACTTCTGATTCAAGAGGGGCGTCAACGAGCCC
Source organism: Phytobacter sp. SCO41 (assembly GCF_003073275.1). Taxonomy (NCBI): domain Bacteria; kingdom Pseudomonadati; phylum Pseudomonadota; class Gammaproteobacteria; order Enterobacterales; family Enterobacteriaceae; genus Phytobacter; species Phytobacter sp. SCO41. The sequence continues at coordinate 3,061,602 of NZ_CP027225.1, forward strand.
TATCCAGTCTTTATCGGCAAGATAGGCCCCCATGCAAATGCCAATAAAATCTTTGCCATTTTTCACGAATTGACGAATAGCCTCTGCCCCTTCATCGCCAATAACCTCATAAGAACCGGGAATATCCTGACCGCCGCCAGGCTGAATATAGATATCAAATTTCTTTAGCGTTTGCTCATTGAGTTTTAGCTTTTCTTTTTCACCCACATAAGAAATATGCAGTGGCAAACCAGTGCCGACGAGAGATTTAACAACCATTTCGGAACACCCCGGACATCCAGCCTGGCCCCGATAAACGGCGACATTATAACCCTTTGACGTAGCAGCATTTGCTAAGGTCGGTGCGGTGAGAATAGCGAAAGCAAACGCCACGGTTAACCTGTTTGTTTTCTTTAACTTCGTTGTCTGGAAAAAATGTGACATAGCGGTATCTCCCCTGGTCATGGCGTGTTTTTTATTAATCCCTGAGAATGACTTTTACGCTACCTCAACGGATTACGTTAAATTAGAGCAGTTGCTCAAATTTATCTTTACCGTTGAGTTTGTCAACAGTTTTCGGGATCAATTTAAAAAGTCTTTCGTCATAAAAATGTAACCTAATTTATTTTGTTTATATTTTTTAAAGAGATATAGATATACCAGCGAAAAGAGATGGCGTGCGGCTGGCCGGTCTGCGTCTCACCAGGGCATCGCGGCAGGATGCATTCCTAAAAGCACAGACGCTACCCCTCTCTTTGGATATAAATCTCCTGAGGCAGCAATAAGTTATTTATCGGTACAATAAATTTGCTCAACAAGCCGCTACACAGAAAACCAGGCGTGTCTTAACAACCGGGTAAATATGAAGCCATCAATTTTGCCATATTTTCCGCGCCGTTCATCGCAATGCTAAGTTCAAGATTACGTGCGCTTTCTTGTGCTGCAGATCGTGCACGCGCGAACATTCTTGCCTCATAGCGCTTGATAGCCTCAGCAGGCTTGTTACCCGACACTAACTCGCAGGCCAGTTCTGACGCATCGAGCATAGCCAGATTGGCGCCAGCACCCGCAAAGGGTGACATAAGATGTGCAGCATCCCCCAGCAGGGTAATAGTGGCATTATTTTCCCATTGGATCCCTACAGGAAGCATATTAATGGGGCGCAGTAAAAATGCCCCTTCACTCGCCTGAATGAAATGTCTCAGCGCAGGGGCCCAGTCAGCGAAGAGGGTCTCCAGCGCCTCACGTGTTTCTGTCGGGCAGAGTGACTGGACATTTCTTTGATCGCTATTTTCAGGTAATCGTAAAGCGATATACAGACGGATTTTATTATCGCCATTACGCTGCGCAATTAGCCCTTTATTGTCAGAAAGCGCCATAAAACTCCCCTTACCCACCATTGCAGAAATAACCGGGTATGCACTGTCTGGATTCAGTATTTCTGTTTCGATAAAGCTTACACCTGAATAAAAAGGCTCCTCAGAGGTCAATAACGGGCGGATCCGCGAACCTGCGCCATCCGCGCCGACAAGAATATTTGCCTGGACCTGCATACCATTTTCAAAAAAAAGCGAATGGCTACCCTTTGCCGCAGGTTGCGTACTGACAAGACGATGATCCCAGCGTATGCGGTCTGGCTCCAGAGAATCAATCAACAGATCCCGCAGTTGCTTGCGGTCTATTTCCGGACGATCAAAATTATCTTCCGCAACCGACTCCTCCCAAAAACAGTGACCCGTTTTATCCACAATGCGCATTTGCTGCCCTTCCGGCCTTGCAAGGGCGTGAAACTTTTCTTCTAAACCCGCCGCTTTTATCGCAACCTGCCCGGAATCAGCGTGTATATCCAGTGTCCCTCCCTGGTCACGTGCATAGCGTGATGCATCCCGTTCAAAGACCACAGGGTCTAAGCCGTTTTGTTGAAGAATGCGAGCCAGCGTCAGTCCACCAATGCCCCCACCGACAATGGCGATTTCATGCGATTCGGTCATACTGTGTTCCTCTTTATTCATTAAAATCAGGCAAATAAATAGTCAATGATCAAGAGAGTAAGGTCCTGGACGGACGCAAGATCTCCCGTTACTCAAGGCAAAGTGAGCATGGTCGAACCATAAATCCTTCGACGTTATGGTGACCGGGTACATCTTCGTGATGGTTTAAGTTGACATATCAACCTTTACAGTGGCAGAGTTGATATGTCAACTTTGCTTAACGATGGCTACCCTATGAAAAAAGAAGATCTGACCCAAAGTGAAATCAATGCGTGGCGGGGGTTTCGCCGAATGGGCGAAGTGATTGCCTCTCGTATAGGCCGCGAAATAACACAAAAAACGGGATTATCATCCGCTGATTTTACGATCCTGATGCAACTCAGCATGAATGGCGGTAACCATCAGCGCCAGTGCGATATACAAACTTTCCTTGAATGGGATAAGACGCGTTTGTCTCATCAATTGTCCCGCATGGAAACGCGAGGATTAATCGAGAAAAAAAGCGAGGGCGGGAATAGTTCATTTATCAGCATGACAGATAAAGGTCGTCTTCAGCTCTCCATGGCTCAGCCCGTGCATCAAAACGGGATTTATGAACATTTTGCAAAATGGCTAAGCGAAGAAGACCTTGAAGCAATGATACGGATAACGGATATTCTGCGTAATTCGTCGAAATAATAAAAGTTAAATACTCTCACTCTCTACCGGGGCTGATGGTTGCTGGTTTATCTGGCAAAAAAAAGAAAACTATCTCCTTCCATGGAAATAGTGCGCGCGGATAATAAAAAAACACAGACCTGGCGTTAAATTTATAGTTTCAACCGACGGCATCAGAAATAATATTTGTGCCAGGATAGTCTCAAACATACTTAAGCGATAAAAGAGATAATAATGACAATAGAGTGGCGATTACTTTTTCTGTGGCCGTTTTAACAAAAACGCCATCGGTATGCACAACAGAATCGATACCATCAACACTAAGTATGTTTCATTATAGGCCAATACAGACGACTGCTGCGCGATCATTTTTACCAGTTGAGCCGCCGATATGATATGGCTATCCCCGCCCACGGAGGATCCTGCAAGCGCCTCGAACTTAGACTGAGCCACCGGAGAACTGGCATGTACTGACTCCCTGAGAACAGTATTATGGAATGCTTCTCTTCTGTCTAAAAATGTCCCTATTAGCGCAAGTCCTATCGCCCCACCTAAGTTACGCGCCATATTATATAAACCAGCGGCATCACCCGACTCTTCTTTTGTCACCGCCGCCATCGCCGCCTGGTTTAGTGGCATCATACAGAGCATTTGCGCGGTGCCGCGAACCAGTTGTGAAATGACAAAACTATCCCCTGAGCTTTGTATGCTAAGTGACGTATCCATAAAACAACTTATTGCAAATAGCACCAGGCCAGGAATAACGATCAGCCTGATATCCACCTTCGTCACCAGACGGGGCAGAATATACATTAATAACAATGCGGGTATTCCGGCAAGCAACAATACGCCACCGGATTGCTCAGCATTATACCCTGCGATATGTGAAAGGAATTGCGGCACCAGGTAGGCAATGCCATAAAGCACAATCCCGGTAACGAATATAATGATGATGACAGAGGAGAAACTTTTATTTCTAAATAGCCTGAGGTTTAATACGGGTTTTTCAACATATATTTGCGACATGATAATCATCAACAAGCCTGTCACCGAAATCACGCTGAGCCTGCAAATCATTGTTGATTCAAACCAGTTTTCTCGCTGTCCTTCTTCCAGAATCGCTATCAATGTACTGAGGCCAAGCGCCAGACCCGCGATTCCTAACCAATCCGCTTTAACAAACTCGTGCGATTTAATTTTCTCTGCAGGTAACCCGCAAAGCAGCATGACTAACATGACGAGACAGATTGGCCCATTAATAAAAAAACACCATGACCAGTTTGCATTTTCAGTAAGCCAGCCCCCCACAACGGGCCCTAACAAGGGCCCCATAATGACTGTCAGGCCAAATGCAGTCATCCCGACCGGAAGTTGATGTAACGGTAAACGCGTTCGGACGATCGATTGCGCGGTAGGGATCATGGCACCGCCACAGAACCCCTGCCCCACGCGGGCCGCAATCAAAAACGGCAAACTGGATGAAAAGCCACACAAAAAAGAGAAAACAATAAACAGTGTTGCATTCATAACCAGCAAGTTACGTAGCCCAAGCCATTTTGTCAGCCATGCCACCAGCGGTATCATCACAATTTCGGACATCATATAGCCGGTGGTAATCCAGGTTCCTTCTGTTCCCGTAGCACCTACTGCGCCCTGAATTTGCGGTAAGGCCGAGTTAGTAATCGAGACATCGAGTGTCGCCATAAGGGCACCGGCCGCGCCTGCTGCAACAGCAATCCAGTCCGTCAGTGTTGCGTTATTTTTGGGTTTGATTTGCTCAGCCATGATGTTGAGGTTCCTGGCGTGTATCAACTTCAACTCTTACTGACAGGCCTGCAATCACCGTTGATGGCATGTCTTGATTATCGAAACGAATTCGAACCGGAACCCGCTGCACGACTTTCGTGAAATTGCCCGTCGCATTTTCCGGTGGCAATAATGCGAATTCCGATCCGGTTGCAGGCGCAAGACTTTCAATATGGCCTGCAAAAGTTTTTCCGGGGAAAGCATCTATATGTAAACGTACGGGTTGATTGGGCTGCATGCGACCAACCTGGGTCTCTTTAAAGTTGGCAATAACGTAAATGCTTTTGGTTGGCACTATCGACATTAAACGTGAACCCGCCTGGATGTACTGGCCTGCTCTGACCCCCACATCTCCCACCGTTCCATCCTGCATACTTTGCAAAACAGTATCTTCTAAATCCAAGTTGCTACTTTGCAGGTCGGCTTTGGCGCCCTGCAACTGGGCCTCGTATCCTTGTTCTTCGGCGTGACACTCGACAATTTTTGCCCGGGCGGCTTTTACTCCGGCTTCCAGGGCATGTAATTGCGCCCAGGCTTGTTGACGGGCGTTATCCCTGTCGGCAAGTTGCTGTGGTGTGGTCGCCCCTGTCTTTACCAGTGGTTGATAGCGAGCCCATTCATTTTCTGCATGTTGGGCGGCCAGGCGAGCGGCTTGTTGCTGCACGTCGGCCTGGATGAGTTGCGCCTCCAGTTGTGCGATTTGCGCCTGCACTTGTGCTTTGTCCGCTTCAAACCTGGCGATATCAGCTACTTTTTTATCGATCGCTGCGTGGCTATGGCGGCTATCAAGACGGAGCAGTGGCTCCCCTTTTCGTACCCCTTGATTATCCGTCACCAGGACTTCCTCAACATATCCGCCGATTTTTGATGAAATGGAGATACTGTCCGCTTTGATAAAAGCGTCATCGGTTTCTTCGATGTACCAACCGTTGACTATCCACCAGGCACAAATGCCAGCAAAAACAATAAAGGCAAGAAAGGCCATACGTAGAATGCCCCATTTTCGGCCCACACCGCCTGTGCTGGCGTCCCCCTGGGCTAGAGAGGCAGGCGTTATCGCTGATGTTATCAATAGCATGGTAGTCTCCGATGTGTATCGACCCGGCTTTCCAGATAAATGGATGTGAAAGAAAACAGTGAGTTAACAATAAAAATTAGGTTTATGATGGTGTCCATAATTGGTTTCGACCATTATTTTTACTTGATATAAACTTTTATCGAGTATAAATTTATATCAAATAAAAGATCAAGGGGGGTTTGTCCGCTGATCGGTGAGAGAGGAAAACAATGAAGGCAAACAAACCGGAAGGGCTGAGAGAACAGAAGAAGAGACTTACCCGCCAACACATTTCAAATGAAGCCACTCAGCTTTTTATCCGCTATGGTTTTGATAACGTGACCATTAGTGATATTGCGCAGGCGGCAAATGTATCGAAGATGACAGTGTCTAACTATTTTGAGCGTAAGGAAGAACTGTTGTTTGACCGCATGGGCGAGATAACGGAATTACTGGAGGAAAGCCTTAAGAACCGTAACGAACGGTCCCCGCTCGCCAAATTGAAGGGGCTGACGGCTGAATTACTTGAGCAAAAACATAAAGTTTTTATGATTAACCAGAATGTCGTTAAATTTTGGCAGGTTGTTGCGGACAGCACAACGCTGAGCACCTTTGGCATTATGCAATTTGATATTATTTGCAAACAACTTGGAAAAATGTTGGCGTCAGATGCCGGGCAACCAGAGACGGACCCTACGGCGCATCTGCTCGCCACCATTATTATGAATACATGGCGTGTCGCATACACTGAGGCGTTGTTCCGTCAAAAGATGAATATTGAGCAAACGGATATTGAGTTTCTTTTTGACATTACAGCTCGCGGATTTTGTGCTGCGGAAGCCGCAGCGAAGGGGACCCAATATCTCTAAACCAGTACGCTCTGTTTAAAACGCCTGGAAAGCGGCCCGTAAGCACGACTTTATCATTCACGGGCGTGCCAGCCATTCGAATGAAGGTGATTATCTGCCACATACCCGCGCTGCATTTCACATATGGCCTACAGCGCCTCGTTTAATGGCGACAAAGCTGCGGGTTTAGTCGCAATAACCATGCACGCCACGCCTGCACTGTGTCAGTCCCCCCTTATTTTATTGCAAAAAAAGCCCCTGCACGGATGCAGGGGAAAACTCATGTCAGAGCTTATATCTTAATAATTCGTGTTACATGAACGCCGCGAGTCTGAATAACGTAGATAAGTACGTGACCAGCCGAGCGCACAGGCAACGTGAAGCATGACGGGTATAGTCGAATTTAATTGAACACCATCCCACCATCGATGAGCAGAGACTGGCCGGTCATATAATCGGAATCCGGCCCGGCAAGGTACGAGACGCAGGCGGCAACATCTTCCGGTTCGGACAAGCGGCCAAGCGTAATGCGTTTGGCAAAGGTTTCGGTACCGTAGCCGAGCGGTTTGCCCGCAGCCTCAGACACCTGGCGGTCAATCTCCGCCCACATCGGCGTTTTAACGATACCCGGGCAGTAAGCGTTAACGGTGATCCCAAGCGGAGCAAGATCCCGTGCGGCAGTCTGGGTTAAACCGCGAACCGCGAACTTACTGGAACTGTAGACGGCCAGATCCGGATTACCGGTGTGACCCGCCTGAGAGCAGGCGTTAATGATCTTGCCGCCGTGCTCCTCTTTGCGAAACGCCTCAATCGCCGCCTGAATCCCCCAGATCACCCCTTTCACGTTGATGTTATAAACCTTATCAATAATCTCCGATGTGATGGATTCGATGGGCGTGGAAGGCGCAACCCCGGCGTTATTGACGATAACGTGGAAACCGCCCAGCGCTGTGCGGGCATTCTCGACCGCCGCGAACACCTGATCGCGGTCAGAGACATCCACCTTCACGGCGATGGCGCTGCCGCCGTTACGGTTGATTTCATCGGCAACGGCGCTCGCCATCTCATCGTTATAGTCGGCAATGGCAACAGCAAAGCCGTCTTTTACCAGACGAAGCGCTATCGCTTTACCAATCCCCTGGCCTGCGCCGGTTACAAGAGCAACTTTTTTCATTTTTCTGTCCTTATAGTGAGTCATAAAATCTGGCTGAGATGGAGCTGGCCCATCAGCAGCGGGTTATCGCTATAGTCAACGGGAATGGCCACCACGGCCGGGCCATCGACATCCATCGCCGCACGAAGTGTGGGCTCAAGCGCATCGGCGCTCTCCACGGCAAAACCTTTCGCGCCAAAAGCGTCGGCATACACTTTGAAATCCACCGGGCCGAACGCCACGCCGGAAAGTCGCTGGTATTTTTTCTCTTCCTGAATGGCCACCATGTTGTAGGCGTTATCCACCCAGATGATATGCAGCACGTTGGCGTTAAGACGCACCGCGGTTTCCAGCTCCATACTCGACTGCAGGAAGCCGCCGTCACCGGAGACGGAAACCACCTTGCGCCCCGGATTCACCAGCCAGGCGCCAATCGCCCATGGCAGCGCGACGCCCATGGTCTGCTGACCGTTGGAGATCATCAACTGACGCGCCCGGAAGCTGTAGAGATAACGGGCGATCCAGATGTGGAAGCTGCCCATGTCCACGGTGAGCGTCACGTCGTTATTTACGATGTCCTGCATGGCTCTTACGATACGCAGCGGATGCAAGGCAAACTGGTTGAGTGAGGCGCCGCGGCGATCGAGCAAATCCCGCTGATGCTGGCGGTCGACCAGAATTTCTGACGCGCGCTGGCTCAGCTCCAGTTTGTGGTCAATCCGACTGGCAAGCTGGTTCAGCGTGGCGGCGATATCCCCCACCAGTTCGATGTCGGGCACATAATTACGCTCTTCATACGCGGGCAGCACATCAATGTGCACCAGCGTGGCATCCCCGCTGTTCCACATGGACGGCTCATACTCCACCGGGCTGTAGCCAATACAGATAATCAGATCCGCCAGATGCAGTAGCCGGTCGCCCGCCTGGTTATTAAAGAGGCCGACGCGCCCGGCGAAGCGGGTGAAGTGTTCCTGGTTTACCGCCCCGGCGGCCTGGTAGGTGCTGGTCACCGGAATACGGCTTTTCTCCAACAGCTTACGCAGCGCCGTGCTGTTGGCAGGCTGACTCGCCATCAGACCCAGCAGGATGACCGGATTTTTGGCATTGTCGATGAGCTTCACCACATCGTTAATCACCGATTCGGGTGCCGGGCCCATCATCGCCGGGCCGCTGGCAGGCAAAATGGCGCCAGTGGCGGGCTGGTCGACAATATCCTGCGGCAGGCTGACAAACGCGCTCCCCGGTCTGCCGTGCTCGGCGGCACGAAACGCGTTTGAGATAACCTCGGCAATCGAGTCCGGGGAACTGACCTCGACGGCATATTTGCTGACAGGGCTGAACATCGCGATGGTATCCATGCTCTGATGCACCAGTTTCGCTTTATCCGCCCGCTTCACCGCCCCGCCCAGCGCCACAACCGGGTCGCCTTCGCTGTTGGCGGTAGCAATGCCGGTGATCAGGTTTGAACAACCCGGCCCGGAGGTGACCAGCGCTACCCCGGCTTTGCCGGTCAACCGTCCTACCGCTGCCGCCATAAACGCCGCGTTCGCCTCATGGCGTACGGGGATGATCTCAATGGAGGAGTCCAGCAGGGAATCAAAGACTTTGTCGATTTTCGCACCCGGAATACCGAAAACCTGTTTAACGCCCTGCGCTTCAAGTTGGCCGACAACCATATCGGCGCCGTGCGCCCACTGGCGAACCTGTTTATCACTGTTCACGATGGTTCTCCTGTTAGTTTTCAACGGAACGGATAGCCGCATCCAGATTGCCTGGGTGAAGGTTGGCCTGTAAAAACGCGCTGTCGGCGGGCAGGTCAATCATCAGTTTGTGAATTTCACCAAAGGTGAGCACGCCGTTCTCCAACTGGTAGTCGAGCAGGTGGCCCCCACCCTGACGGTCATCGGTGATGAAATGTTCGTGATAACCGGCCACGTTAATACCCTGCATATGTTGCGGCGTGCGAAATCCGACCAGCACCCCTTCACGCTGGTTAAAGCGAAACACCGGCTGGTCGTCCAGGACGTCGGTCATCGCCCGGTAAGGCGGCTTCTGGCGCGGGACCGTGCGAGTGTGGGCGTGGCGGAAGTTGCCATCAATACGCAACGCGCAGAACAGGTTATCGGAAGGGATCTGCTGGTCGATCGCGTCGTGGATCTGCTGACGGCTGACCGGCGTATCGAAGGTTTTGCGATACTGCGGCTGGAACCAGGTCATCACGGCGAACGGCGTTTTCTGCTCTGGTTTCGCGGCGCGGGCGCTACCGTCGGCGCGCAACTGGTACACCTGGCTGCTAAAGGCAATCAGTTCGCCGTCCAGTTCGTTAAAGGTGCCCAAACCAAAATCACCTTGTGCCAGCAAATCGGCGATGGTGGTGTTTCCCTCATATACGCCGCTTAACAGGGCGCTCATTAGCGATGTCTGATAGATCACGCTGTCAGGGTGCCGGGCAGAGAACCCACGTACGGTCTCGCTCAGGCTGGCCTCACAGTCGCATGCCGATGAATGCATCATTATGCTCGTCCTCTTCAACTTTTTTTAGAAAGGTTAAATAAATGTTGACCCGATTCAGCCGGGAGTTCCAATATAGAAACCATGCTGGTTTGAGACGTTTTAGATATGGAACTTCGTTATCTGCGGTATTTCGTCACGGTTGCACACGAGAGACATTTCACTAAGGCGGCTAAAGCGCTGGGAATTTCGCAGCCTCCCCTGAGCCAGCAAATCAAGCGGCTTGAGGAGGAAGTGGGTACACCACTGTTCAGACGCCTGACGCGTGGCGTGGAGCTGACCGAAGCGGGAAAAGCCTTCTATGAAGACGCGTGTGAGATCCTGGCGTTGAGCGACATAGCAGTCGAAAAAGTTCGGGGTATTGCTCGTGGGCTCAACGGTAATCTGTCGATCGGGATTACCAGTTCAGACGCTTTTCATCCGATGATCTTCACGCTTATTCGCCATTTTCAGTTGCAGAACATGGCGGTGAAAATTCATCAACTGGAAGCCAACATGTCCTCTCTTACAACGATGCTGGCGGAGGGGGAACTGGACATTGCATTCGTCCGGCTGCCTTGTGAGAGCAGTAAAGCGTTCGAAGTAAAGATACTGGACCGGGAACCAATGGTGGTGGTACTGCATCGCGATCACCCTCTCGCAGCAAGCGGTTCGCTGTCGCTTGAGCAGCTCCGGGATACGCCAGTGGTTTTGTTCCCACAGGAGATTGCCCCGTGCTTATATGATCGCGTTTACTCGTGCTGCGCACGTTGCGGGATTGATATGCAAAACGCGCTACAGTGCTCACAGCTTTCGTCGTCCATCAGCATGGTGTCCGCAGGCAGCGGTTTTGCCCTGGTGCCGCAGTCAATGGTGGTCATTTCTCCGCCGAATGTTACTCATCATCCGCTTATCTCACCGACGCTCTATACCGAGATCGCGCTGTGCTGGCGACGTTTCGAACGCTCGCGAACGGTGAAACGTTTTTTGTCGATGCTGAGTGAGAAGTAAACGCTGCGCGGTTATGCCCTGCTCTCTGAGGGACTTAAACACAAGGGCAACGGCAATCTGAATGAAGACGGTTTACCCAGGAAACAACCTAATACCGTGTCGGCGGCACGCCGAACATGGCGCGAAAAGCAAAGGTGAATGCGGCCGGGCTTGAATAGCCCAGATCAAGGGCAACCTGTGTAACGCTACGCTTGTTTTTGAGCATCACAACGGATTCCAGCAAGCGCACGCGTTTTTTCCATTCACTGAACGCCACGCCGGTCTCTTTTTTGAAGCGACGTGAAAAAGTGCGCACCGACATGCCGCTATCGCAGGCCCACTTCTCAATGCTGTGCGCGTCACCCGGTGTTTTTTGGATCTGGCGGCAGACCTTCATCAGTAAAGGTGAGCCCGGCCATGATATGGCCAGACCGGCATCCGGCAACCGTCTGAGTAACGAAATCAGCACTTGCACAAGTTGCCCATCCTCCCCTTTATCGTCATACAACTCCGGCACATTTTGTGTCGCGTAGTGAATAAACTCACGCACGAAATCGCTGACCACCACCACTTTGCTGCCACTGAAAGCGATGGTGGCGAAATCGGCTTCAACGTAGAGACTTTCAAGCAGCACGTCGCTCGTGGCAAGAATACGATGCGGCACATGAGCCGGGATCCACACGCCATAGAGAACGGGAACCACCAGCGTCTTGCCTTCAATTTCCACACGCATACTGCCGTTGCGCGCATAGAGGAATTCAGCGAAGGGGTGCTCATGCATGTCCACGCCCGTATCGCCCATCAGGGGGTAGCTGCGAAAGTAAACCGCGCGCGGCAATGCCATCAGCACCGGGGCGGGCTGGCCGTTCACCGGCTGACTCGGCGGTAACACTAACGTAGAGCACATAAGCACCTGGCCTCTATTCGATGAAGTTTGTCTTGATAGCACAGCGCAGACAAGGCGGGTTTACTGAATAATGAAGCGGTCATAAATCTGGTTCACCCGTCATGAATAATTTACCAGCCATCTGCCTGAGGGATAAGCCTTTTCGCAAACATTGACTGGCGTGACAGGGATATTTTCTGGCTGGCTGCACGCTACGTTAAAGGAGAGATGATGGCTAATGAATGTACCGTCGATGTGATCAGCAAACCAAACCACTGGCTGCGCATTGTGCAAGAACTGCTATCACAGGCGGGAATTGAAATTAATGGCGCTGAACCCTGGGATATCCGGGTGCACGATACCCGTTTTTTTAAACGCGTTTTACAGCAGGGTTCGCTCGGTCTTGGCGAAAGTTATATGGAAGGCTGGTGGGACTGCAAACGGCTTGATATCTTTTTTGATAAATTGCTGCGCGCCCACCTGGACGAACAACGCCCCGCCCGTTTATCCGATCTTCTGCGCATCGCGTTTGCCCGCCTTGCTAACCCACAGTCACGCAAACGCGCCTGGCAAGTCGGCGAAGTGCATTACGACCTGGGCAATGATCTCTTTAGCCGCATGCTCGATCCCCACATGCAATACTCCTGCGGCTACTGGAAAGAGGCCGATGAGTTATTTGTCGCCCAGGAAAACAAGCTGGCGCTGATTTGCGAAAAATTACAGCTTAAACCCGGCATGACAATGCTGGATATTGGCTGCGGCTGGGGCGGTTTAGCAGAGTATGCGGCGCGCCACTATGGCGTGCGTGTGGAAGGCATTACGATTTCCGCAGAGCAAAAAGCCTACGCCGAGAGCCTCAGTGCCGGAAAGGATGTGCGCATCCTGCTCCAGGATTACCGCGATCTGGATAAACAGTACGATCGTATCGTTTCTGTCGGCATGTTCGAGCACGTAGGGCCGAAAAATTACGCCACCTATTTTAAGGCGGTAGATCGTTGCCTGAAACCCGATGGTCTTTTTTTACTGCATTCCATCGGTTCGAATAAAACCCAATATAACGTTGATGCCTGGATCAATAAATATATCTTCCCTAATGGTTGTCTGCCCTCCGTAAAACAGGTCGCGCAAGCCTGTGAACCTTATTTCGTCATAGAAGACTTACATAATTTCGGCGCTGATTATGATAAGACCCTGATGGCATGGCATAGTCGCTTCAATAAGGCCTGGCCGCAATTATCAGGAAACTACTCCCTGAAATTTCAGCGTATGTTCAACTATTATCTCACCGCTTGTGCGGGCGCATTTCGCGCCAGAAATATTCAACTCTGGCAACTGGTACTAAGCCGTGGCGTCTCCGGCGGGCTGCGCGTGGCTCGCTAAATACATAATTTAATAAGGTGACTAACAACACCATCACTGACTGTCTTATTGAAAAAAGACGCGAGTCATTACATTTTCCGGAAGCAAAATAATATGAACGTTAATTTCTTTGTCACCTGCATTGGCGACGCGCTTAAATCACGGATGGCCCGAAACAGTGTTCTGTTGCTTGAGCAACTGGGCTGTCGTATCCAGTTTCCTGAACATCAGGGATGTTGCGGTCAACCGGCTATCAATAGCGGCTACATTACCGATGCGTTGCCAGGTATGAAAGCGCAGATTACCGCCCTTGAGAACAACGACGATCCCATTATTTCACCCGCCGGGTCGTGTATGAACGCGATTCGCCACTATCAGGACTGGCTGAGGGATGAACCAGACTGGGCAATGCGCGCGGCGAAAGTTGCCAGTCGAATGGTTGATCTGACCTCGTTTATCGTAAACCAGCTTGGCGTCACGGACGTTGGTGCGCGCCTGCCGGGGCGGGCTGTCTATCATCCTTCGTGCAGTCTGTTTCGCAAGCTTGGCGTACGCGATGAACCTCTGGCCCTGTTACGTAGCGTTCGCGAACTGGAAATCATCCCTTTTGCCGCTCAGGAGACCTGTTGCGGTTTCGGCGGAACTTTCTCGGTCAAGATGGCCGAAATCTCCGGGGAGATGGTGAAGGAAAAAGTGGCGCATCTTATGGAAGCCAGGCCGGATTATGTGATCGGCGCAGATGCCAGTTGCCTGATTAATATTGGCGGGCGCTTGCAGCGCGAAGGCCACAACGTTCGTGTACTGCACATCGCCGATGTGCTGATGAGCCGCTAAGGAATCCCTATGTTTCTTAAAACCAGTAACCTGCCCTTTTATGATCGGGTACAGCAGCAAATCGACGATCCTGTGATGCGTCATGCGGTCGCGAACGCGCAGGATCGCATTGGCATTAATCGCCAGAAAATGATCGACGAACTTGAGAACTGGCCCGACTGGCGTTCCCGCGCTGCGGATATTCGCGCCCATGTTCTCGAAAATCTGGATGCGTATCTCTATCAGCTCAGTGAAAAAGTAACCGCGAATGGCGGCACCGTTTTTTTTGCCAACACGCGCGAAGATGCCACCCGCTACATTTTGCAGGTTGCGCAGCAGAAGCAGGCCCGCAAAATCGTGAAATCGAAGTCGATGGTGACCGAAGAGATCGGCATGAATGCCGCGCTGGAGGCGGCAGGCATTGAGGTCGTCGAAACCGACCTGGGCGAGTATATCCTGCAACTGGCCAACGACGCCCCCTCCCATGTGGTTGTTCCTGCCATACATAAAGACCGCCATCAAATTCAGCGCGTCTTGCGGGAGAAACTGGGTTACGAGGGCGCCGAAACCCCGGAAGCGATGACACGCTTTATTCGCCAGAAGATCCGCGAAGATTTCCTCACCGCCGATATCGGCATTACCGGATGCAATTTTGCGGTCGCGGAAACCGGGACGCTGAGCCTGGTGAGCAACGAAGGTAATGCCCGGCTCTGCACCACCGTACCGCGAACGCATATTGCCGTGATGGGGATGGAGCGCGTGGTGCCCTCATTTGCAGAACTGGACATTATGCTGACCATGCTGGCTCGCAGCGCCGTGGGCGCCCGCCTGACCGGCTACAACACCTGGCTTACGGGCCCCGGTGGTCACGCAGAAAGCGACGGGCCTGAGGCGTTCCATCTGGTGATTGTCGACAATGGTCGTTCGCAGGTACTGGGCTCGCCTTTTCAGGATATCTTGCGCTGTATACGCTGCGGCGCCTGCATGAACACCTGCCCTGCCTACCGCCATATTGGCGGACATGGCTACGGTTCCATTTATCCTGGCCCTGTTGGCGCGGTACTCTCGCCGCTGCTCGGTGGCTATAAGGATTTCAAAAACCTGCCCTATGCCTGCTCGTTATGTACGGCCTGCGATGACGTCTGTCCGGTTCGTATCCCCTTGTCTTCTTTAATTCTTGAGCACCGCCGGACGCTGGTTGAAAACGGAATGACCCCCGCGATGGAACGCCAGACCGTCCATCTGTTCAATTACGCTAACCGTCATCACGCTCTGTGGAAGGTCGGTATGGTGGCGGGCGCACGCGCCGCGCAACTGATGATTCGCAACGGGAAGATGCCTTTTAGCATCGCCGCTATCCGCAAATGGACGGAAGCTCGGGATCTGCCACAGGCTGATGGAGAAAGTTTCCGAAGCTGGTTCAAAACGCATCAAAAGCAACGTAAAAATGGGGAGGACGCATAATGGAAAACCGTGATGCCTTCATGCTAAACATTGCCCGACAGCTTGGCCGTGAACCGCGCCGCATCCCTCAGCCATTGCCCACGACGCATGCAGCGCCGCTAAGAAGCCGCTATGCGGAAAAGATAGCACAGCAACCTTGCGACAGTTTTATGGCCTTTGCCGCACAGGTCATGCAGGCTCACTGCGAACGGGCCTCCCTTGCCACCCTGCCACAGGTTGCCGAACGTCTCTGTAAACATTATGGCGGCGGTCCGGTACTGATAAGCGGCGATGCCCGGCTGGTAAACGCGGGCATTACGGCGCACTTACAGAAGACGTTCCCGACACACTGCTGGGCCTCGCCGGGAAGAGAAGACAACTTACGTAACGCCGCTGCGGCAAATATCGGTGTGGTCTTTGCCGAATACGGTCTTTGTGAAACAGGCGGCGTCGTGCTCTTTTCCTCTCCTTTGCAGGGGCGTGCCATCAGCCTGCTTCCTCCGACGACATTGTTTGTTATCTACAAGAGCCGGTTACTGGCTGGCGTCACGCAACTGGCGGAGATCCTTCGCCAGCGGGTGCAGTCAGGCGAAACACTGCCCTCTTGCATCAATCTCATCGCCGGGCCAAGTTCAACGGCGGATATTGAACTGATTAAAGTCGTTGGCGTTCACGGGCCGCTGAACGCAGTCTATTTGATTATCGAAGACTGCTGATGCAATAAACGGGCACGCGAAGATTTACCCTAAGCCGGCCCATAGAAAGCGATTATTATTTCTGTCGGGGGACGCTGCTATATGACGGTGGCTCCCCTGATGCTGCCAATAAAAGGGTATTGAAATGACAAAGGAAAGCGCATTATGCCTGATGAGATTAACGATAAAGGACATTATCGACTGGATAGAGTGCAATATTGCAACGCCTTTGCCACTCAAGGTGCTGGCGCAAAAATCGGGTTATTCTGCCTGGCATTTCCAGCGGGGATTTAAAAAAATAACGGGTATGACTCCTGGCGTATATATACGTTATCGAAAAATGGTTATTGCCCGCGATTTACTCCACGATACCCGTCACTCAATCACCGATATTGCCATGCATCTGGGTTACCGACAGCAGTCAACATTCTGTCGCGCGTTTCGCGAACATTATCATCGCACGCCCGGGCAGTATCGTCTTTGGGTGAAGGAAAAGCATTACAGCGGAAGTCAGGTTAACCCTGCGATGACCACGAACCGTTAATCTCTTTGCTCGATAGCATTTATTCAACGGTTTTAAAAACAAGCCAGGAAAGCGAGCTGGTTCAGTAAGAAGCTGTCAGACCATGCTAATCTGGTTGCGGCCAGAAAACTTCGCACGATAAAGTGCCGTATCGGCACTTTCAATGAGTGACGTTCCGTCATCGTCCAGATCGGTCGCGCGTGCATGTGAAACACCTATGCTGACACTCACCACCCCAAAGGGGCTGGCTTCATGGGTTATTCTTTCGCTGATGATATTACGCGTAATCGACCCGGCAATTCTCTTTGCTAATTCTGGCTCTGCTTCGGGTAAGATAACTACAAACTCTTCGCCGCCATAGCGGGCTGTCACAGCATTAAACTCTGTTAAACTCGCTTTTATTATTGCCGCCACACTGCGTAAACAGTCGTCTCCGGCCACATGGCCATACTTATCATTGTAATTTTTAAAAAAATCAACATCGATCAGCAAAAGCGATATCGATTTTTTATTTTTCGCACATTCCGAAATTGTTTGAGGAAAAATATCATCAAACTCCCGGCGATTAGCCAGTCCTGTTAAACTGTCAACCGAAGCCATCTCTTTTAATTGTGCATTAGCAGACATCAATGACTCTTTTGCATTTGTAAGTTCTTTATTAAGCTGCACACGTCTGCTCATTTCTTTAAAAACATAACCGCCTGAAAAACAAGCACATCCAACAAGGAATATAATGGTCGCACTCAGAATCTCAGCGTGATGCCGCCATGAATTTAAGGCTTCATCTGTACTTACCGCAACCGTTGTGACTAACCCATAGCGCTTATTTTTCTGAAAAGCGAAAATACGTTCAATATGGTCAACACGAGAGATCACGGTTGCCGTTCCTGAGTCACTCTCTTTCAGATAATGGGTGAACAGAAGCGAATCAGAGAACGCCTTTCCAATATATTCCTCACTGAACGGAAAGCGGACCATAAGCGTACCTGAATCGCTAATCAGCGAGATAGAACCATTTTTGCCAATATCTAATTTGCCATATGTTTCCAGAAAATTTTCAACGTTCAGCGTTAAAACGACCACACCTCTGAACAGGGCATTAGCATCCTCCAGCCTTCTACTGATGGTAATAACCCACTTACCCGTTGTTCTGCTGACAACAGGAGGACCAATAAAGATATTTTTAGAGGGATTATTACGATGATAGATAAAGAAGGACCTGTCTGCGCCATTTCTGCTTCCCTTCGGGATATCACGCATGGCAAGGATCTCTCCTCCATTTTCATCGTAAATGACGATATTATTCAGTTGTTCAAGAAATATTGTTTGTTCCGACAAGAGTGTTCGAATGCGTGAGATATTCTGATGATTTAGCCCATAGATTTCTGTCATGCTGGAAATGGTTTTAATAAGCATCTCACCTTGACGAATAATGCCTTCCGAATAAGTATCAAGCGTGCGACTTAAGTTTATGACATTTATATTAAGCTCATTTATAGTCTGAGTACGCGCTGAGAACATCTGGAATGTCAATAAAACTGAAGCGATAAGGAAAGCAACCGTGACCACCAGTGATATTAATAATTTCTTTTTCTTCATGTTGCTTACCCATACCTGCAACTAAAAAACACCAGAGCATGCAGAAATCTGTCCAATCACATTTGCGCATAGTATGTCATCAGAAAAGGCAAAATAAAATAGGAACATGCATCGTAACAATATCAAGAGTGCGCTGTGAAACCGGCGCCTGATGCCCCTGGTTAAGTACCCGCATACTGTATCGATTCTCAATTTCATCAAAAAAGCAGGCAAATCATCTCGCTTGCAAGTTGCGCAACAAACGGTGAATGTGCAATAAGTTTGCGTGAGCAATATTACAAATGCGATAAGTGAATCGCGGCTGTTAACTTATCGCGAGAAAATTCAAGTAACACACTGGTTAATATTTAAATTGATATAGTAACCCTATTTAAAATAGTGAATAAGCCAGAATACAAACCTGTTAAGCCGTTCTGAATCTTAACCCTTGTGATATCAGCAAAAAAGTCGGAACACGCGGCGAAAAAATAAAAAATCGCCCTAACAGAGCAGAACCCTGAATGCTTATGCAAATAAACTTTCAAACGATATTCTCGCCAAGGGAAATTTAATGTAAAGATACTCTTTTGTACCGTGGAGCAATTGCATGAGCCTGACGTCCGGTTCCCCCGATAACACGCATCCGGTTAGCGTCGAAAAGTCACACAGCCGCAAAGTCCTGGGGGCAACCAGTCTTGCTCACCTTTTCCATGACGGCGCCACCGACCTGCACTATGTCCTTTTTGCTATCTGGCAGCAGCAATTCGGGCTTTCCATGGCTCAGATAGGCCTGCTTAAAATGCTGTTCTCCGGCGCGATGTCAGCCTTTCAGATCCCCGCAGGGGAATTAGGTCGAAAGTACGGCGAACGCAAAGTCTTAATGGCTGGCACCCTGCTTTTGACCGTCGCGCTGCTCCTCTACGGCACCTCATCAACGCTGATACAGCTCATGGTACTGATTGTCATCGGTGGGCTGGGCGCCAGCGTTCAGCATCCCTTATCATCCAGTTTTATTACGCAATATTATTCCGCGAAGCAGGCCCGTATTGCGCTTAGCACATATAACTTCTTTGGCGATGTCGGCAAAGGGGTGATTCCCAGCACGCTGTCGGCCTGCCTGCTCGTCATCTCCTGGGGAAGCGCCCTGCAGTGGATTGCCCTCTTTGGCTTCCTCGTCACCCTGGGCCTGTACCTGTTATTGCCGGTTGGCAGCAAGGCCGCGCAGGCAAAGCCGCTCACCGCCAAAGAGACACACAGCCAGCCTCATCAACAGGCGCTAAATCTTCCCGACCCCTTGCGTCGAAGGGCTTTCGCCGCGTTATGCGTGATCGGCAGTATTGATAACGCAACGCGCACGGGCACGTTGACGTTTCTGCCTTTTTTGATGGCCGCACGCGGGGCATCGGCGACGCAAATTGGCTTTGCACTGACCTTAATCTTTATTGGCGGAGCATTTGGTAAGCTGGTTTGCGGAATATTGTCGACCCGGCTTGGTATCATCAAAAGCGTCGCGGCCAGTGAGATAATCACCTCCGCTATCGTGCTGGGGATGGCATATGCCCCGCTGCACGTCATCTGGTTACTGTTGATTCCTCTGGGTGTGGCGCTGAACGGCACCTCCTCGATCCTCTATGGCAGTGTTGCCGAGCTATCCCGCCCGCAACAGCAAACCCGCGCGTTTGCCATTTTCTATACCGCGTCACTGGGGTGTGGCGCCCTGATGCCCGTCATCTACGGTATGGCAGGCGATGTGATGGGGGTACAACAAACCTTAATTCTTGTCGCGCTACTGGTGCTTTGCATCCTGCCTTTGCTCATTCCCATCAGAAGCGCAACCAGGTATAGCGGGCAGTAAGTGACGAAAACAGTCTCTCTGACACCCGTCGCTCAAGGCCTGGACGGGTGTTCGCATTTTCTAAACTAAAGCCTCGGATTATGCTGTTTTGTTTGTTTTGCCTGAGCGGGTATACCTTGCGGGGAACCCACTTACTGGCAGGCAACGATGAGCACACATACCCGCATTCGCAAATTTAATACCAAAGACACCTACCCCAATCAGTCACTGGATAACGATCTTTGCCAGGCCGTTCGTGCAGGCAATACCGTGTACGTACGCGGCCAGATTGGCACCGATTTCGACGGCAATCTGGTGGGGCTTGGCGACCCGGCAGCCCAGGCTGAGCAAGCGATGAAGAACGTAAAACAGCTACTGGAAGAGGCGGGCAGCGATCTGTCGCACATCGTCAAAACAACCACCTATATCATCGACCCCCGCTATCGCGAGCCGGTTTACCAGGTTGTCGGCAAATGGCTAAAGGGGGTGTATCCCATCTCAACCGGGCTGGTTATTTCCGCGCTGGGTCAGCCGCAGTGGCTGATGGAAATCGATGTTATCGCGGTGATTCCGGACGAATGGCAAACCCCTGGGGGAGAATAAGATCATGACGATATCGATTATTGGTCGCTGCGCGCAAACCGGCCAGTTGGGCATTGCCATCAGCTCATCCAGTATCGCGGTGGGCGCACGCTGCCCCTGGCTGCGCAGCAAGGTTGGCGCGGTCTCAACCCAAAACATCACCTTACCGGCGCTGGGGCCGCGTATTCTTGACAGATTACAACAGGGCGAGAGTGCCGAAACCGCGCTGAAAAGCGGCCTGGACACGGATGATTATTCTCTGTACCGGCAGGTGACCGTGCTGACCGCCGGGGGTGAAAGCGCCTTCTACAGCGGTGAAAAAACTCTGGGGGTTAACAACGCCCTGAGCGGCGAGAACTGCGTGGCGGCGGGCAACATGCTCGCGGATCCCAATGTCATTGTCGCGATGATAAACGCGTTCGAACAGCAATCCGGCCATCTTGCTGACAGGCTCATTGCCGCCATGCACGCGGGCCTGCGCGCAGGCGGGGAAGCCGGTCCGCTGCATTCGGCGGCGCTGTCGATCGTGGATTCTCACGTCTGGCCGATAGTGGATTTGCGCGTCGACTGGGCTGACGCCGCCCCCATCGATGAACTCGGCAAACTCTGGCAGGCTTATCAACCCCAGATGCAGGACTATTTAACGCGGGCGCTCGATCCCCGTAGCGCGCCGGGTTACGGCGTACCCGGCGATGAGTAACGGCAAGGAGAGCTGATGATGACCAGCCGTGAAATGCTGGAACAACTGGTGGCGTTTAACACCACCAGCCGCGAATCTAATCTGGCGCTGATCGAATTTGTCGGGCGCTATTTAACCGGGCTCGGCGTTGATTACGAATTGATTCACAACGCCGAAGGCAGCAAAGCCAATCTGTATGCGCGGCTTGGCCCACCGGGTCACGGTGGCGTTATGCTATCGGGCCACAGCGATGTGGTGCCCGTTGACGGGCAGAACTGGAGCGTCCCCCCCTTCGCCCTGACGGAGCGCGATGGCAAACTGTATGGCCGTGGCACCGCGGACATGAAAGGCTTTATTGCCTGCATTCTCGCCGCCATACCCCACTTTCTTGCGCAGCCGCTGGCGCAACCGCTGCATCTGGCGATTTCGTATGATGAGGAAGTCGGGTGCCTCGGGGTACGAACATTGCTGGATGCGCTCTCCGCTCGTGCGGACAAGCCCGCTATCTGCCTGATTGGCGAACCCACTGAACTGCAACCGGTTCTTGGTCACAAAGGCAAACTCGGCGTGCGCTGTGAAGTCCAGGGCGCCGCCTGCCACTCGGCTTATGCGCCGCAGGGTGTTAATGCCATCGAATATGCCGCAAAACTTATCCATCATCTGACGCTAATCGGCCAGCGGCTGGCCGCGCCGGAGCATCATGATGCGCGTTTTGATCCTCCTTTTACCACGGTGCAAACGGGTCTTATCCAGGGTGGCCGGGCGCTGAATATCGTGCCCGCCGACTGTGCCTTTGACTTTGAGGTGCGAACATTGCCGCAGGATGATGCGCAGGAGGTGGCCCGTGAGCTGGAAAGTTACGCACAGCGCGAACTCCTGCCCACAATGCGCGCGGTAAATCGTGACGCCGCGATCCGCTTTTATCCCATCAGTAGTTACCCCGGTTTGTACACCGCCGCGCAAAGCGCCGCCGCACGGCTGGTCGCCCATCTCACCGGATCGGAAAAATTCAGCACCGTCGCCTTCGGGACCGAAGGCGGGTTGTTCCATCAGTCCGGTATTCCCAGCGTGATATGCGGGCCAGGCAGTATGGCGCAGGGCCATAAGCCGGATGAGTTCATTACCATCGAACAGCTAAACGCCTGTGACGCCCTGCTACGCCGTCTTGCGACCTGGATGTGTCAAAAAAGCTGATACTGTCGCGGCATCATCCCCTCTGAGGTTCCCTTGATTGCAGGGCGTGCGCCGACTCGCCCTGCATCCCTCTGCTTCGCGTTATCTCTGCTTTACCTTTTCCAAACACCAGCTTCGGGAACCACTAACCGCGTCTTCAGCGTTTAAGCCGTATGCTGGTTTCAGGCATTTGATAGCCCCTTTCTGGAGATTACATGGTCAGTGCAGAAGTCACCCCGTTCCCGCAGCCCGCAACGCTGCAACCCGACATGAGCAACAGGCACGTTGCCGTACGGCTCGATGGCGTACTCAAACGCTTTGGCGACGCCATCGCCTTACACAAAATTTCCCTGATGATTGAAGAAGGTGAATTTATCACGCTGCTTGGCCCGTCCGGCTGCGGCAAAACCACGCTGCTGAATCTGATGGCGGGTTTCGCCGGCGCGGATGGCGGCGAAATTTTCATTGATGGTGATCTGGTGACAGATACCCCGCCCTGGCAGCGTGAAATCGGCATTGTGTTTCAGAACTACGCCCTGTTCCCGCATATGACGGTCGAAAAAA
Source organism: Phytobacter sp. SCO41 (assembly GCF_003073275.1). Taxonomy (NCBI): domain Bacteria; kingdom Pseudomonadati; phylum Pseudomonadota; class Gammaproteobacteria; order Enterobacterales; family Enterobacteriaceae; genus Phytobacter; species Phytobacter sp. SCO41. The sequence goes on from NZ_CP027225.1 coordinate 3,084,702, forward strand.
ACGTGGGCTACGGTCTGCGCATGCGCGGCGTACCCAAAGCCGAAATCGCTGAACGTGTTGAACAGGCACTGGCGCTGGTAAAACTTGCCGGTTACGGCCATCGCAAACCACGCGAGCTTTCGGGTGGACAGCAGCAGCGTGTGGCGCTGGCGCGTGCGCTGGTGATCCGCCCCAAAGTCCTGTTGCTTGATGAACCTTTCTCCGCGCTGGATAAAAATCTGCGCCTGTCGATGCAGGTTGAGTTGAAAGCCATTCAGCGCAAGCTTGGCGTCACCACGGTCTTCGTGACGCACGATCAGGGCGAAGCGCTGAGCATGAGCGATCGCGTGGTGGTGATGTCTGCGGGGCATGTTCGCCAGATAGGCACGCCAGATGAGATTTATCGTCGTCCACAGGATCCCTTTGTTGCAGGGTTTGTGGGTGATGTGAACATTCTGCCGGGCCGCTACACCGGTCGCGATGGCGTGGCGATGCTGGAACTGGGCGGCAGTGTGCTTCGCCTGCCAGCGGATCGCGTACATGCCACGATTGGCGAACGCCTGGATGTCTTTGTTCGCCCGGAAAATATTCAACTGGCCGCCCTGGGCCCGCAGTCACTGCTCAGCGCCACGGTGATTGCCCATGTCTTTCAGGGCGATCATGTCGATGTGCATCTCGATGTGCCTGCGCTGGGTAGCGCCACGCTCTTTGCACGCCAGTCCGGTCTTCATGCGCTGACACGCTGGCCCGTCGGTAGCCTGGTGGGTATTAACGTTGATGATGAAGGTGTCTGCGCATTTAGCGCGGCAGACCGGGATACACGCGCATGATACCTGAAATGATGAACGCCATAATTGCGGGCCGACCAGGTGGTCCGGAGGTCTTAGAACAGGTGCAGCGCCCGGTGCCGCAACCGGGCGCAGGTGAAGTGCTGATTCGCGTTGCCAGTGCCGGGGTCAATCGCCCCGATATTCTGCAACGCAACGGCATGCCGCTGCCGCCGGGAGTCACCGATGTGCTGGGGCTGGAGGTTTCAGGCACCGTCGTCGCGCTGGGTGCAGGCGTTGACGCCCCCGCGCCAGGCACCCCGGTCATGGCCTTGCTCAACGGCGGAGGGTATGCAGATTATTGTGTGGCACGTGCCGAACTCTGTTTATCCGTTCCCGAAAACCTGCCTCTCCCGCAGGCGGCAGGCGTGCCGGAAGCGGCCTTTACCGTGTGGCATAACCTGTTTGAACTGGGCCGCTTGCAGCCTGGGGAAACCGTGCTGATTCACGGGGCAGCCAGCGGCGTAGGAACATTTGCTATTCAATGCGCACAGGCGTGCGGCGCGCGCGTGATAGCAACCGCGGGCGGCGCGGAAAAAATTGCCGCACTGCAACAACTCGGAGTATGGCGCGCCATTGACCGCCACGGCGAGGATTTCGTCGACGTCATTCTGGCGGCAACCGGGGAGCGTGGTGTTGATGTGGTGCTGGATAATGTGGGGGGTGAGTACGTGGCACGCAATCTCAGCGTGCTGACACCGGGCGGGCGCCACGTCAGTCTCTCATTTATGCAGGGGGCAAAGATTGAACTGGACCTGCAACAGGTGATGCGCAAAGGGCTGAGTCTGACCTCTTCCACCCTGCGCCCCAAAAGCCTGGCCGAGAAAACACGCCTGGCGCAGGGCATCAGTAAACATCTGCTGCCACTGATCGCCGCCGGAAAAATCGCGCCGCGCATTTATCAAACCCTGCCTTTAGACCAGGCCGCAGAGGCCCATCGCATTCTGGAAGCCAACGCCAACATTGGTAAAGTGCTGCTGCAGGTGGCGTCATGATGCAACTCTTTTTTGCCGCCACCTCCGCCTATGTTCGCAAAGTGATGGTGTGCGCAACCGTACTGGGGCTTGCAGAAGAGATAGAACGGCTGGATTCCGCCGCGCACCCGGTGGTGCGCGACGAACGTATCGCCCTCTTTAACCCCCTGGCAAAAGTCCCGGCGCTGCGTACCGAAGACGGGCTCTGTCTCTATGACAGCCGGGTTATTTGTGAATACCTCAACGCGCGTGCGCAGGGCCATTTATACCCGGAAAACGCCGAGGCACGCTGGAAAAGTCTGGCACGCCAGGCGCTGGGCGACGGCATTATCGATGCAGCATTACTGGCGCGCTACGAGTTCACCGCGCGCCCGCCTGAAAAGCAGTGGCAGGGCTGGGCCGACGCCCAATTGAAAAAAGTCACCGCCGCACTGGCAGAGATTGAACACCAGGTCAGCAGTTTTCGCGCTCAACCCGACGATATCGGCCTTATTGCCATCGGCTGTGCGCTCGGTTATCTCGACTTTCGCTTTGCCGAACTCAACTGGCGTGCCAGCCACCCGCTTACCGCCGCATGGTTCGCCCTCTTTGATGCGCATCCGGCGATGACCGCTACCCATCCGCACGTTTAATCAGGAGTGTGCATGTCACAGCAGATCTATTTTCTTAATGGGCCGAACGCCAACTTATATGGCCTGGATAAAAACGGCACGTATGGCAGCGAAAGCTTTGCCAGTCTTGGCGAACGCTGCCAGCGCCGTGCCGGGACACACGGCGTGGTTTTGCATTTTCGCCAGAGCAACCACGAAGGCGTGCTGGTTGACTGGATCCAGGAGGCGCGTCAGCACGCCGCAGGGTTAATTATCAACGCCGCGGGGTTGACCTACAGTTCCGTCCCCATACTGGATGCATTGCTGATGTTTGATGGCCCGATCATTGAAACGCACATGAGCAACATCTGGAAGCGTGAGCCATTTCGCCATCACTCCCTTGTCTCCAAAGCGGCAACCGGTGTGATTGCCGGACTGGGCGCGGTGGGCTACGAGCTGGCCATTGATGCGGTGGTCAATCTGATGGGGACACACAGCGCATGAGCACCTTAGTATTTTACAGCGAATTCGATAGTTTCGAAGAATGGTCGGCCCTTCTTGCGCCACGTTTGCCCGGCGTGACGATTTGCCGCGCCGAAACAGTGCAAAACCCCGATGAGGTGCACTATGCGCTGGCATGGAAGCCGCCACACGGGTTCTTTGCGCCCTACCGCCATCTTAAGTTACTGGTCAATCTCGGCGCGGGGGTCGATTCACTGGTGGGGCGCGACGATCTGCCGCCGGTTCCGATTGTTCGTCTCTCCGATCCTGATATGGCGCGCATGATGGCAGGCTACGTGCTTTTTGCGGTATTGCGTTACGCGCGTGATATCCCGGCATTCGAGCGCGCGCAGCGTGAACAGCGCTGGCATTACCTCCACCCGCGCAGCCCTTCTGGTATTCGCGTTGGGGTGTTGGGATTGGGGGAACTGGGCGCGTATACGGCACGGGAACTGGCACGCCAGGGGTTCGACGTGCGCGGCTGGTCGCGGACACCTAAAGCCATCGACGGTATTCACTGTCGCAGCGGACTGGCCTCGCTGAATGATTTTCTCAGCCAGAGCGACATTCTGGTGGTGATGCTGCCTCTCACCCCACAGACGGCGGGCCTGCTCAGCGCAGACCGGCTCTCTCGCCTCCCCTGTGGCGCCGCCTTTATCAATGTGTCGCGCGGTGCGATTGTCGATCAGGCGGCACTGACAGCGGCGTTGCGCTCAGGACAGATCGCGCAGGCCACGCTGGATGTGTTTGAGCGTGAGCCGCTGCCGCCGGGCGATCCGTTATGGCGCATGGACAACGTGCTCATCACGCCCCATCTGGCCTCCGTTGCCATTCCGGCCAGCGCCGCACAACAGGTGGCGGACAACATCCAGCGCGCCGCACGCGGCGAGCCGGTGACCGGCCAGGTCTTCCCGGCGCGTGGCTACTAAGTTGTCGCCACGCCCGGTGTCACGCCACCCGTACCACCTGCGGATCGAAATAGCTCGGCGCCGCCATGCCGGGAATATACTGATCGGAGATAAAAATGCGGCAGCGCTCAGCAAAAGCGTTAACCACCATCGAGTGCTGGGTGTGGGCTGCGGTCGCGTAACCCAGTTGCATCGGCCTGTTCGCCCCTGCCAGTCGCACACGAATCAGACGTTTGCCATCCTGGGATAAATGCGCTTTTGGCCGCACGTTGGCGATACCAAATCCCACGCCATTTGCCACCATCGAGCGCACCACTTCCATATTGCTGGAGCGCATCACCACGTTGGGCGTAACGCCCGCTTCGCTGAACAGCCCCAGGAAATATTCGCGGCTCCACGGCATATCCAGCAAGACCATCGGCATGGTCGCCAGATCCTCAATGGTCACCGCTGAGTGGGTCGCGAACGGATGATGTTCCCCCACCATCACATAGGGCGGCAATTGGGCCAGTGCGGTGAAGTCAATATCGCTGGCGGGGACTAAATCGTAAGTCAGCGCGATGTCGATATCGGCGGTGCGCAACTGTTTGAGTAACTGTTCATGGTTGCCTTCGACAAGCGTAATGCGCACGCCGGGAAAGGCGCGTCCAAAGCCGAATACCAGTTCAGGCGTCAGCATCGGCGCCAGCGTATCCAGGCAGCCTACCCGCAGCGGGCCGCGCACATTGTTCATGGACTCCGAGGCAATAGTATAAAGATTCATCATCTGCTCCAGAATGAGCTTTGCCTCTTTCAGAACCTGATGACCGATGGCAGTCAGCGAAACGCCCTGCGCATGATGGCGCACAAAGAGCTGTACGCCCAGTTCAGATTCGATATGGGTGATGGCAGCAGAGATCGACGGTGATGAAACGTGGATACGTTCTGAGGCGCCAATGATGCTGCCCGCCTCCCCGGAGGCGACAAAATATTCCAGCTGACGCTGGGTAATGCGACTGAGCATGCAGGTTCTCCTGAGATCGCCGACGCGATCATGTCGCGCCAGTCATTCTAATAGTGCTAATTTTTATGCAGTTATCATGCCAAATGAAAAATAACAGCATAATCCCCTGGTTTTGTTGTGCCCTTCTTCTCTTCATCCTTATCACTGGTTAAGAAAATCCGTTGCAAAGCAGCGCCTTTTTTAGCCTCAGAAATTCCGATGCAACGGCGAGGAAAAGGCTGTTTTACGCCATCCGTTCACCACGTCATTATCGCTTTCACACCGGGGAACACCGCTTGCACCGTTCTGGCGCGCCGGGTTTCAGACTGCCACAACAGCCATTTCATAGATGGGGATAAGAATATGTTGCGTAAAATTCGTGCCTTAACGTTGTTGACCACATGTGTGCTAAGCGCAGGAAATGCGATGGCCGCAGACAAACTGATTGTCAGCACCTGGGGCGGCGGCTTCAAAGATTTGATCGATGAAACCATCGCGAAAGCCTTTACCAAAGAGACCGGCGTGGAAGTGCAGTTTGTTACCGGCGGCACCATCGATCGCCTTAATAAAGCCAAACTGGCCGGCGGGTCACCGGAAACTGACGTGACCTTTACGACTGCGCACGTGGGCTATCTGTATGCCAATTCCGGCCTGTTTGAAAAACTCGATATGAGCAAAATCCCCAACGCCGCGAACCTTGTCCAGCAGGCCAAAGTCAGCCCCTATCACCTCGGCGTCTGGGGTTACGTTTACACCATCGGCTACCGTCCGGATTTAGTCCCCAAAGGCGAAACCTTCGAGAGCTGGAACGATCTGTGGAAACCTGAACTCAAGGGCACGCTGGCGCTGCCTGACTGGGATCCGAGCCACATCATTGCAGTGGCCGCCAAACTCTCCGGCAGCGACGCAGCGCACTGGGAGCAAGGCCAGGCGAAGCTCAAGGCGCTGATCCCGAATATCAAATCCTTCTATACCGATGATGCCAACAGTCAGCAGTTGATCTCCACTGGCGAAACACCGGTACAGGTGATGCTCTCGATGAACGCCTACAACATGATGGCCGAAGGGGTGGACGTCAAACTGGCAATGCCAAAAGAAGGTGCGATTTTGGGCGTTGATACCATCGGGATCAACAAAGGCACCCGACACAGCGAACTGGCTTATAAGTTTATCAATATTGCCTTACAGCCCGAAATACAGGAGCAGGTGGCGAAGATTTATCACGGTAGCCCAACGGTAACCAACGCCCATATCGATCCTGAACTGGCAAAACTGCCGGGTATGCTGACCACCCCCGCCCAGTGGAATGCCACCATCAATACCGATCCACAACTGCGTGCGGAGAAAACCGCGCAGTGGCGTCAGTGGTTCTCTGAAAACATCATGTCTCATTGATTTGCCGGGCGACGAACACGTCGCCCAGGTTCTGGCGCCAGCACATTACTCAGGCAGCACGTTATGACGAGAAAACCGACATTTTTACCCTGGTTCATTATTCCCGCGACGCTAACCGCCGTCGGGCTGGTTATCGCGATGTTGGCGGTGATGCAGTTCAGCGTGCGCGCTTATATCCCCGGTTCGCTAGACGTGGGCGGATTTACGCTGGCAAACTTTAGCGGTCTGTTCAAAAGCGTCTATGCCGATGCGTTTATCAACACGGTTATGCTGAGCGCCAAAACCGCTTTTTTTGGCCTGTTGATGAGTTATCCGCTGGCATTTGCCCTGGTGCGCACCCGCACAATCTGGGTCAAATCCACGATTCTGATTATTGCGATCACGCCGTTGTTTCTTGGCGAAGTGGTGCGCACCTACTCATGGATTATCGTCCTGGGTAACAGCGGCTTCCTCAATAGCCTGCTGCTGGCGCTGGGTGTTATCTCCACACCCATTCAGTTTATGTTTACGCAAACGGGCGTGGTGCTGGCGTTGGTGCATGTCACCATGCCGATCATGGTGCTGATGCTGGCAACCGCGCTATCGCACATCAATCCCGATTATGAGAAAGCCGCCACCAGTCTTGGCGCGGGGCCAATCCGCGCCCTGCTGACCGTGACGATCCCCCTGTCCATCCCCGGCATCGTCGCCAGCCTCACTACCGCGTTTGCCTGGACGTTTAGCGCCTTTGCCACACCGCAACTGATTGGCGGGGGACGCGTCAGCACCGTCGCCACAATGGTCTATCAACTGGGGTTCTCCTCAATGAATTTTCCGTTTGCTGCCGCGCTGAGCATTGCCGGTTTAATCCTGACCATCCTGTTGCTGATGGCGCTAAAACGCATGACCCGGTTCCTGCACGCGATGGGAGAACATTGATATGACCCGTTCACTTAACAACAAACTGACAATACTGGCAGGCCGCCTGCTGGTCGCCGCTATTCTGGTTTTTGTCATGCTGCCGACCATCGTGGTGTTTATCTCCTCGTTCAGCAGCACCGCCGTGTTGTTTTTCCCGCCAAAAGGCTGGTCGCTGCGCTGGTTCGAGCGGGCGGTGAGTTATGACGATTTCCGCCACGGTTTTTACTCCGGGCTGATAGTCACCGCGTGGGCGTCGTCGCTGGCGGTGGTCATCGGCGCCACGCTGGCGATTGCCATTGAACGCTATTCCTTTGCGTGCAAGCAGGTGCTGGAAGGCATTCTGCTGTCACCGCTCTTTATCCCCCACTTCACCATTGGCCTGGGGCTGTTGATGCTGGTGTCGCAACTCAACCTCGGGCGCGGTTACCCACTGGTGATTTTCTGCCACATCGTACTGGTACTGCCGTTTGTGTTGCGCAGTGTTTATGTGTCGTTAAAAAACCTGGAGCAGCGCATTGAACTGGCGGCGGCAAGTTTGGGGGCGTCGCCGCTGCGCGTGGTATGGACCATCACCGTGCCGCTGATTTTACCGGGCCTGTTTGGCGGCTGGCTGTTTGCCGCGATCCTCTCCTTTAACGAATTTACCGCATCGTTGTTTATTACGACCCAGGCAACGCAGACCCTTCCGGTGGCGATGTACAACTATGTGCGTGAATTTGCCGATCCAACACTCGCTGCCCTGTCGGTTATCTATATTGCCGTCACCGCCACGATGTTAATTATCGCCAATAGGTTTTTAGGTCTGGGGAAAATATTAAATGTTGAAGCCAGACATTAATAAACCGTGAAGAAATGCACGCGGGCTATTGCGCCGCGCTGAATTTAAAAATGCCTGATTATCATTCATACCGCCCCGATGCCGCGTAGCGATAAAAATATCGAGGGTCGCTTATATTTAGGGATTCACTATGCCAACAGAAAAAATCAATACTGTGATTGTCGGTGCAGGTCAGGCCGGTATTGCCATGAGCGAGCATCTGACATTAATGGGCGTGCCCCATGTCGTGCTGGAGCGCAGCCGTATTGCTGAGCGCTGGCGCTCTGAACGCTGGGATTCGCTGGTGGCGAACGGGCCTGCGTGGCACGACCGCTTTCCGTCGCTGCAATTCGACAATATCTCCCAGGAAGCTTTCCCACCCAAAGAGCGCATGGCACAGTATTTTGAAGACTATGCGAGTATGATTAATGCCCCGGTGCGCACGGGCGTTGAGGTGCATCAGGTGACTCGCCTGGCAGGACGTAGCGGATTCAACGTAGTGACCTCTGCCGGAGAATTTGAAGCCGCCAATGTGGTCGCCGCCACCGGCCCGTTTCAAAAACCGTCGTTTCCGCAGATCGTCCCGCAAAGCGCCGGGGTGCATCAGATCCACTCCTCGGTTTACAAAAATCCGCAGCAACTGCCCGCAGGCGGCGTACTGGTTGTTGGAGCAGGCGCGTCCGGTACGCAAATTGCCGAAGAGCTGCGCCAGTCAGGGCGTGACGTTTATCTGTCAGTCGGTGAACATTATCGTCCACCGCGCAGTTATCGCGACCGTGATTACTGCTGGTGGCTGGGCGCGCTGGGTCTGTGGGATGAAGTGAAAATAAAGCCGAAGAAAGAGCACGTTGCCTTTGCCGTGAGCGGTTATGAAGGGGGCAAAACCGTCGATTTCCGACGCCTGGCGCATACCGGTATTACGCTGGTGGGCATCACCCAAAGCTGGGATAACGGTGTGCTGCGCTTTGCCGAGGGGCTGGCGGAGAATATCGCTGCGGGCGATAACGCCTATTTTGATGTACTGCGCGATGCGGACGCGTATATCGAACGCAACGGGCTGGATCTGCCACCGGAGCCGCAAGCGTGGACGTTACTGCCGGACCCGGAATGCCTGCTCAACCCGCTGGCGCAATTAGATATTGCCGCTGCCGGTATTACCACCATTATCTGGGCGACGGGATTTAAATTTGATTTCGGCTGGCTACAGGTGGATGCCTTCGATGAAAAAGGCCTGCCGTTCCATAAACGCGGTATTTCAGCGGAGCGTGGCATTTATTTCCTTGGCCTGCCGAATCTGGTCAACCGTGCCTCTTCGTTTATTTACGGCGTCTGGCATGACGCGAAATATATTGCCGATCATATTGTTTTGCAAAACGCCTACAGCGACTACGTTAAATCATAATGATCAGGGTATCGCGGCTGTTTATCAGCCGTGGCACCTACACTTTTGCGACAGAAAAGCAAGGAACATAAGGTGAACGGAATGACCATCAGAGCCGCATTTCCCCCCTCACCCGGGCCCTCTTCCTCAAGGAAGAGGGGACCGTTCGTGCTCGCATTTTTGTGGGGATTCCTCACATTGCGGGTGGTGAGCGTAATGCGGCCCCTTATGAAACAGAAGCGTTATCGGACATAAGACGGTGCCAGTAGCTTTTCGATCTCATCGGCGGGCAAGGGTTTCGAACACAGATACCCCTGCATAGCGTCGCACCCCAGTTCCATCAGCAATTTTTTCTGCTCCTCTGTTTCAACGCCTTCCGCAATCACGCCGAGCCCCAGACTGTGCGCCATCGCAATAATGGCCGTACAAAGTTCAAACCCCACCCCTTTTAAATCTTCCACGAAGGAGCGATCAATTTTGAGAAAATCAATATTAAATTTTCTCAGATAGGCCAGTGATGAATAGCCGGTGCCGAAATCGTCGATGGCAATCTGAATACCAATCTGATGCATCATTTTTAAATTGTGGTTGACGCGTGTTTCCGAATTAAGCAGCAACCCTTCGGTGATTTCAATGGTGACCGCATCACCCATAAGGTTATGATTCTGTAGATCCCGAATCCAGGGGATATCTTCAAACTCCTGGCTGCGTAACTGTATTGGTGACAGATTAATAGCCATTTTGAGTTGAGGGTCATATTTTTGCCGCCAGTAAGCCAGTTGTGTAATAGCCTGTTTTGCGATCCAGTTGCCCATGGGGACGATAAGACCGGTATCTTCGGCCAGCGGAATAAAGGTATCCGGGCTAATAATCCCCTGTACCGGGTGGAGCCAACGAACCAGTGCTTCCATTCGGGTAATCTGCCCCGTGGTGAGCGAGACAATCGGCTGGTAATAGACCACAAACTGGCTCTCTTCGAGCGCCTTTCTTAAATTTCTCATCATCCGCAGACGCGCATGAATCGCATCATGCAGGGCGCGGGAGTAGTAGCGGAAATTCTTTCGCCCCGCGTTTTTAACCGCATACATCGCCTGGTCGGCGTTCTTGAATAAATCTTCGAGGTTTTCTGTATCAGTGGGATAAAGAGAAATGCCAATACTGGCCGAGACAAACATGGTCTCGCCGTTAATCGTAAATGGAATTTCCAGTTTACGGAGAATCTTGCGGGCAATATCCGTACATTCCGCCGGATCGTTAATGTCCGGAATAATGATGGCAAATTCATCGCCACCCAGGCGCGCGATACATTCGGCGTTACTGGCACATTCAAGTAAGCGCATAGCCACGCGGCCTAATAATTCATCACCCGCCCGGTGCCCCATACTGTCATTAACCGATTTAAATTGATCGAGGTCGATGAGCATCAGCGCCATGATACGGTGGGTGCGCGAGGCGTGGCGGGCCGCCTGTTCAAGCTTGCTTTGAAACAAATGACGGTTGGGCAAACCGGTGACCGCATCATAATTTGCTTGTTGCCAGATGAGTTCTTCCTGTTTTTTACGTAGGGTAATGTCGGAAAACATGCCAACGTAATTAATCACATTGCCCGCAGGATCTTTTATCACCGAAATGCTCAGCTCTTTGAGAAATTCAGTGCCGTCTTTATGCCGGTCCCAGACCTCCCCCATCCACTGTCCGCTGTCGTTTAATGCCTGCCACATCTCGGTATAAAAAGAACGTGGATGGCGGCCCGACTTAAATTCCCGAGGATTGTGCCCCTTCACCTCCTCCAAAGACCATCCCGTCAGGATGGTGAAAGCCGGGTTAATACTAATAATATTATTGTCGCAGTCGGTCACGACAATGGCTTCCTGGCTCGCATCAAACACGGCTGCCGCAATTTTCATTTGCTCCTGCGCCTTTTTGCGTTCGGTGATGTTCTGAACGTAGACCAGCCTGGCGGGCAGTCCCTTGGCTGGATAAAAGGTCACGGACTCCGAAAAGACCGTCATTTGCGAACCATTATGATGCAGGACAGGCCACTCTCCACCAAGGCGGGTGCCTTCTTTGATAAATTGATAATGACGTTGCAGAACAGCCTGTTTATCTGCGGCTGGAAAAATCATGGTGAAGGAGTGATGCAACATCTCTTGCTGCGTATAGCCATAGATATCGCAATAAGCGGGATTAACAGTCAGATAATGTCCGTCATAATCAATTACCGCTATTCCGACGGGACATTTGTCGAGGATTGCCTGAAATAAGCCACTTTCATCCCAGTGAGTTTTATTCATATTGCCCCCGCCACGATCAATAAAAACGGTGATTTTCCCTCAGCGCGTAATCACTGTTTCAACCCCACGCCATAATAAGCAAGCTCAATATGGAAATCGGTAGCGAACAGGTTTATAACGCAGAAAAATAACAGAATAGATTTATCTCGTTCAATGTATACATCATGTATTCTTTGGCGTTTTTTGGAAATGCCTTTCCTCTTTCAGAGCGGACATTTGCTTTAATTAGCGCCTTTCACTGCTTTGCGATTAAAACAAACGTCTTCACGCTGGCTTAAACGCAACCATGCGCACTTTATTCAGCACCCGAAAGATCCGCTCAGCAGACTAAAGCAGCAAGCGAAGCGTGTGTAATGCTCACCTTCGCATCACTACACCGACACACCGACCGCCTTGTCGCCCCGTTTAACTTTTCTCTGCAATGTTAAACAAAACCTGCAAGCTTTCTGATCACAAAGAGAAAATGCCCCACTACCCGCCATTTTCACCCGTTCTTTTACAACAAGTTAATAACATAAAGTGATAATTAGAAACCCTCCCTGTAAATAAATTTGATGTTTATTGTTAAAAACCCCTGTGTTTTGTGAGGTTGTTCACTGTTCCCTGTCAGCTTTTCCTTAACATTGCCTGCGCATGTTCAGTCAGCGCTTTTATTCGCATCAGCAGAGTATCGTTATTCTGCGGCAGGAATACGTTGCCAGGAGTTTAAAAGCAGTCATGGACACTCTAACAATCACATTTATGAACAGGGGATGATCAATGTCGACATATTATTTTCTACCAACACGCAATGTATTTGGTGAAGGTAGTGTTCAGGAAGCCGGTACGTTGGCAAAAACGTTAAATGTGAAAAAAATCCTTATCGTCACGGATGCATTTCTGGCAAAAAGCGGCATGGCTGATAATGTTGCGAAGATTTATCAAGAAGCCGGTATCGATGTACATATTTTTGGCGGCGCAGAGCCAAACCCCACGGATAAAAACGTCGCGGCCGGCATCGAATGCTATCGTGAACATGGCTGTAATGGGATTGTCTCACTCGGTGGCGGCTCCTCCCATGACTGCGCCAAAGGTATTGGCCTGGTTGCGGCAAACGGCGGGAATATTCGCGATTACGAAGGGGTGGATAAATCCAGCAACGATATGATCCCGCTGATGGCGATTAATACCACCGCAGGCACCGCCTCTGAAATTACCCGCTTCTGTATTATTACGGATACGGAACGCAAGGTGAAAATGGCGATTGTCGACTGGCGCGTCACCCCGCAAATTTCCATCAACGACCCGGAATTAATGGTCGGCATGCCCCCTTCCCTTACCGCTGCAACCGGTATGGATGCGCTGACGCACGCTATCGAAGCCTACGTGTCGACAATGGCGAATCCGTTAACCGATGCCGCCGCATTGCAAGCCATTAAAATGATCACGCAATACCTGCCCAAAGCGGTAGCCAACGGTGAATATATGAAGGCAAGGGACAATATGGCCTATGCCCAGTACCTCGCCGGGATTGCATTTAACAACGCGTCACTGGGCTATGTTCATGCGATGGCGCACCAGTTAGGCGGCTTCTATAACCTTCCTCACGGCGTGTGTAACGCGATTCTTCTGCCCTATGTTGAATCATTTAACCTTATCGGCAACCTTAATCGCTTCCGTGATATCGCCGAAGCCATGGGTGAGAAAGTCGCCGGTCTGTCGACCGATGAAGCCGCCGTGAGGGCGATTGCCGCCATTCGTCGCCTGAGCAAACAGGTCGGTATTCCTGCCGATCTGAAAAGCCTGGGGGTTAAACCGGAAGACTTCGCCATTATGGCGGAGAACGCCAAAAAAGATGTTTGCCAGTTAACCAACCCACGAAAAGCGACGAAAGAGCAGGTCATCGAGCTTTATCGTCAGGCTTACGAAGGCGAAGGCGCGCTCTGAATTAGCGCCGTTTAGCGTATAACGGCACCGGCCACTGAGAAAGATCCACGCTTCGGCGTGGATCTATTCTCCCGACAAGACTGCCCTAGTTTTCTGCCAGCATTTTTGCCATCCACACACGGTCAATCGCACCGGTGTCATAATGGGCAAGGGTAAATACCTGGGCCCGACTCATCGCCTGCGCGAGTTCAGGTGTGATATTAAAGCTTGCCGCCACTTCATGCGCTTCAAGGCCGGGGCGACGCCGACGACGCTCAACGCGAAAACGTAGTTGGTTATATTTAGCCCAGCCGATAAGTGTCAGACTGATCATACAGGCCACCAGCAGATAGACGCTCAGGGTGCTGAGCGTGGTATAAAACGGCCGGACGCCCATAAAGGGATCATGTTTTATCGCCACCACCAGCCCGCTATAGATCAGCCAGCAAAATCCCAGCCAGGCAACAAGCGTTAAAAACACATCAAGCATGCGCGGAAACAGACGCTGTTCAGTAAAAATTAACGGTTCGATCATGGTTCAATTCTCCCGATACCGCGGTCGGGGCTGACCCAACGCGCTCTGCTGCGTTTGCGCCGCAGCATCACTTTCGGGAAAGCCACCAGGGTTGTGAACAGGCTCAACATCCAGTACACCACCGGAAACCAGATAACCCAGAACAACGACGCCGCAATGCCTTTTTCATAGCGCCGTTCAATAAACAGGCTGACCGCGAATTGCAGCAGGCAAACGGCGCCAAGCATCAGGCCAGTAAATGCGGGTGGAAAGAGATGCTGAACATGCAGTGAATCAGGCATAGGGATGACAAGCCCGATGAGAAACAGCACAATCGTCATCGCATAGGCAAATGCCCACACGCTGGACATACAAAACTCAATAAACAACGGCCACATGCGTCGATATTCCCAGCCCCACAGGCGACGCATATTGACAATAAAGACTTCGGCACCACCCTGTGCCCAGCGCAGACGCTGCTTCCAGAGCCCTTTTAACGTCTCAGGCATCAGGATCCAACACAGCGCACGGGGTTCAAAAAAGATGGACCAGTGGCGCAGTTGCAACTTCCAACTGATATCAATGTCTTCGGTGATCATATCCGGGCTCCAGTAGCCCACCTCAGCCAGCGCCCGACGACGAAACGCGGCAATGACGCCGGAAACAGTAAAAACCTGCCCATAGACACGTTGGGTTCGCTTGATCAACCCGATGATTGATGAGAACTCACCGACCTGCACCCGCCCGATAAGCGTTGATCGCGTGCGAATACGCGGGTTACCGGTCACCGCCCCCACGCGTGGATGATTTAACAACGGCGCGACCATGTATGCCGCCGCATCTTTATCCAGCAAGGCGTCGCCATCAATGCAGACCAGAAAATCACTGCGTGCCGCGGCGGCTCCGGCCGCAAGCGCTACCGCTTTGCCCTGGTTTTCCGCCAGATGGATGACCCGCAGCCGCGAATACTCTTCGGCCAATTGATCCAGCACAGCCCCCGTGTTGTCTTTCGAACCATCGTTAATGGCGATGACTTCGATATTGTCGTAACGCTGGGCCAGGGCGGCTTCGATGGTTTCCCGCGCATTCAGCCCTTCGTTAAAGCACGGTATAAGAATGGAAATCAGCGGATTTCCCGCAAGCGTTGGCGCAGGTGTCCCTTCCCCCCATGGCCAGTAACGCTCACGATGAAACCAGAAATAGAGGCCACCGCTCATCCAAAGCGCAGACATAAACAGCGGCCAGAAAAAGACGAAATCCAGAATCACTTCACCCGTAAAGACCACCGCCACACCGAGCGGAAAACTGAACATCAGGCAAAGGATCAGGAATGCGATGATGCGATCGGTCATTTTTGTGGATACCAGTATGATGAGAAAGCGGGGCGTATCTCCGCCATCCGGGGTTGATCGTTAATGAAGTCATCCGGGTAATAGCCGTAGTTTTTGGCGCCGCTCAACCGAAGTTGTTGCATCCACCCGATAAGCATTTCATCACTGATGCCGTCCTGCCCTGCCCCTTTGCGCCAGTTACGCGCCTGCAACTCAAAGACCGTTTTCTCCATTGCGCCAGGGTAACGGGCCACGCGCCCGACCAGCCTGTCCAGCCAGTCGTTCGCGTCTTTCGGCGAAATATCTTCCATCAACGGCATCGCCATCGGTGCCGTCCAGTCATAGGTGCCAAGGAAATCATTCAAATTTTGGGCAAACCAGGTTTCGCTCTTTGGCTCCAGCACCGGCATCGCGTAGATATTGCGCGCCGTTTTCACCTGCGGGCCGCGTATGGATCGAACGGTTTGCGTGAGTTGTTCGGTGAAATCAATCAGCGCCCGGCTTTTAAAGCGCGTCCAGCGCTCAAGTAATTGGGGATTGGCACGAATTTGCGCAATGTCGTGAGGAAACCCGGCAGCGCGATACGCGTCCAGCGCTGCCGGAGAGGCATCTTCATAGTCCGTCAGAAACGCATCATCGTGGAACAAAATGCCCTGAAAGCTGGCATGGCGAGCCAAATCTTCGTAGATATCGTTGATCCGCTTACGGGCCACGGGGCTCCAGGGTGAAAGCCGCGCATAGTGCCTGCTGTCAGGCGCTGTCCGCCCGGCGCCCGGCGACCATGCCATCACACGTGGAACAGAGGCATCAAGATTGAAAGCCAGCACCGGCATCCAGGCATAGACACTCACAGCCGCGCGGGTCTGGAGTTGCCATGCGACAAAGTTGAATAAATCGGCGCGCATCGGCAGCCAGCGGTTCGGGAAATAGAGCGCCTGCACATTGCCATCCCCTTTCGGGTCGGCATAGGCCTGCAAAAATACGTGCGAGATATGCATATCAAAGACGCGCTGGATGAGTGCATCGATATTTTTACGCTGCTGCGCGGGGTTTTTGTCATACACATAATCCAGATCGATGTGCATAACCCGCATAGACTCAGGCTCTCTGACCTGCGCGACCTGGTCGGCAAACTCACGAAGCGACGGATTACCGGTGATAAGCATACGGGGTATGTCGTCCAGGTTTGCCGCATTGGCCAGGCCCTGATTGAGGGTAAAAGCCATCTGATAACCCTGCTGCTTCGCCAGCCTCAACGTGGTGCCACTCGCCGCACCATACGGCCAGACCCACGCGCGCGGTGAATGTCCCGTCACCTCGGTAATTTTCCGGCTGATATGCACAAGGTCAGCGCTCATGCGTTGCTCAAACTGGCTATCGGTTTCGTACTGCCCGGTGGCGTCATTGAATCCGCGATTTGCCGCGGCAGGCTCGCGGCTGCCCTGCGGATTCGCTTGTTGCCCATAGTGCGAAGCCCAGGTGTGTGCGCCAATCTCCACCAGCGACGACTGGCTGGCTTCGCGTACCATTTGCCAGGTCGCAAATTTATCGCGTGGCGTCTTGAGCCCGCCAAAATCAATCGGAACATTGGCTGGCGCATCTACCCAAATGCCGACAGGTGCCCATAAGGCATGCCATTTATAGGATTTGAGCAGAGGTAAAACACGTTTGATAAAGCTGCTGTAACCGTCATCAAAGGTCAGCAGTACTGCTTTCGGCGGCAGGACACTCTTGCCGGCGTGAGCATCGAGCACCTGCTGCACGCTTATCGGGTGGTAGCCATTAACATGCAGCCAGGCAAACTGATCGTTAAGCGCACTGGTGCGCACGGAAAGATAGCGCTGATCCGCGGCGTTATCCTCCACGTCGTGGTACGCCAGCACCAGGAAGCTGTTTTTTGGCCAGGGCTGTTCCGCGTAGAGTGGCGCCCGCGCTGAGGGGGAAAGGTAGCGTGGCGCTGGCGCGCTGGCACACACGTTTGCCAGTATCCACCCTGCGATCACAATGACGATGCGTAGCCAGTGTTTAAACATGCGTGTCCTTAAAATCTGACATTCAGATCAAAAGCGAGGGCGATATTTCGCTCACGCTTGCCATCGTAAGGACGTTTGTCCCAGGAGAGCGTCACCCCGGCATCCACTACGTTATTCCATTGAATGCGCTGCCCGTAGCCAAGCTGAGTAATGGCACCGCTATTGTGTCCTTGTTGCCAGTAGCCCCCCGCGCCCACGATAAACTGCTGTTTCCAGACGGTATCGTAATGGTGATACATCACGTGCTCCGCGCGCAGGCCCGCAACGGCTGAAACGTCACGTTTGGGGTTGTAATAAGGCGCATTGTCTTTGCTGTTGTGGCTACCGTTGATGGCGGGGATGAAATCCAGCGTAAAACGCGGCCGGGTCCACAGCCGCTCTTTGCCGCTGATGCCGTACTCCAGGCGATCATTGCCATCCGTAAAATGGGCGCCCGCCAGTGAAAAATGGTATTCGCGACGTTCATTGTGATACCAACGCAGCCAAAGGTCGCCGCCGTTGGAACTTACGCCATTGCGTAACGCACGCAGCGGCGTATTACGCGATAACCGCTCCGCCGAACCACCCACCCGCCAGTTGTCATTAAAATCGTGCCAGGCAGACAGGCGTCCACCGACTTTCTGCCCGTCGCCGTAGTTATGCCCGGACACTTCCAGTTCGGCCCAGTTATCCCGTGAGGTCCACTCCGCACCGGCGCCAATATCGCGGTTAATCCCCTTGCCTTCTTCAAACTCACCGCTGGCAAAGTTATAGCCCGCAAAGAGTCGCCAGTTATCGTTTATGGGCGGGCTGTAGAGAGCGGTGTTCAGGGTAAAATCATGTTTGCCGCTAATGGGGCTGTCCGACGAAATCCCCTGCGTGCCGCTGATACGCAGCTCCGCTTTATTGTGTACCGCCAGCAGGCGTTCGAGCTGACGGGTGGCGAAATCATCGGGACTGCGTGCGACCACATCACTGGTCAGTTCATTGGCCTGCCGCCACTCCTGCAATTCCAGCGCCGTCGAGGCCTGCTGTCTCTCCAGCGCCAGGTTGGTGGGTTCAATGACCTCAGCAAGCTTAAGTTCGCGTTCTGCTGCGTGCGGGAGGCCCCGCGCCAGCAAGACCGACGCTAAAGCAATACGCAGATCCTGATTACCCGCAGCCTTGCTCACCAGCGTTTGCGCTTGTTTTTGTGCGGCAGCTAAGTCATTGGTTGCCGTGAAATAGTCGATAAGCAATGACTGACCGAGCAGCCAGTTATCGTTAGGTTGCGGTGTGGGTGAACCCTCGAAATAGATGAAGTAAGGGCTTTTACTGATGTAGGTGTCCAGTTGCTGCTTTGCTTTATCGAAGTGATTATTGTCGAGACGTGCATAGAAAAGGTCTTGCTGGTCATCCATGGTGAGCGGCATCACCGCGACAGGGCCATGCGGGTAGAAAACCGCTTCCAGCATTGATTCCGCTTTATCAGGCTGTCGCTCGGCAAGCCAGGCAGAGGCAACCCAGCGCCGGGCATAATTGGGGACGTGTTGTCCATCGGCCTCCAGCGCTTCATATTCGGCAATGACCTCAGCACTGCGTTTGCGAATCACCAGGGCACCCAGTCTGTCGATTCTGGCGCGCCGCACATCCTTTTGCGCCTCGGGATTATCTTTCCAGGCAGCGATGAAGGCGTCATAGCGGGCAAGCGCTTGATCGGCCACCAGATAGCGCTCTTCTTCGTTGCGGGCGGGCGTAAACGCCGCGCGTACTGTCTGGGCGGCGGCATCGAGTTCAAGCTGGCGGGTGATCGCATCGGACTGCGGGTTGCGCTCGTAAAGCGACAGCGCGGGGCCGGCTATCCGGTTAGCCGTCATAGCGGACAACAGTGTCGGCACCACATTTTTGCTTGCCGGTGAATCCGCATCAACGCGGGTCGCGGCGAGTAACGCATCCCAGTTTTTACCCTGCGCCTTGTAAACATAAGCCAGCAGCGCATCGCGTTCCGGCCCAGGAGACTGCTCTGCCCACTGCTGTGCGGCGGTAATGGCCTCTTCGTTACGCCGGGCATCGGCGAGGGTCATTATCCATCCGGTTCGCGCGTCGTTGTTGTCGGGCTCCTCACGCAAAACGCGCTCCCAGACATTCAGTGATTCATCCCACTTTTTCAGATTGCGCAGAGCGCGTGCCACGGCGATTTGTCCGCGGACCGGAATGACCATTTTGTCCTGATAGCGGCCCCATACTTCCAGCGTCTGTGCATCGTTATCTGCCCAAGCGGATACCTGTAGCCAGTCGGCAACTTGCTCTGGCGTCAGCGGCGCAGTTTGCTCACGGGCATTGAGATACGTTAGCAGCGGCTGGCGATCCCCTTTTCGTGCCTGAATAATCAGCTCATCGTAGGCAGGGTTCGCGCCATAGGCGAAAAATGGCAACATCATGCTCACCGCAAATAAGCAGGTTCCTGATTTAAACCGTTTCACTGAATTAACACGCCGATGAAGAGTAACCATAACCATCCCTGCACCTTTATATCGAAAGTGAGC
Organism: Phytobacter sp. SCO41; assembly: GCF_003073275.1. Classification (NCBI taxonomy): domain Bacteria; kingdom Pseudomonadati; phylum Pseudomonadota; class Gammaproteobacteria; order Enterobacterales; family Enterobacteriaceae; genus Phytobacter; species Phytobacter sp. SCO41. The sequence goes on from NZ_CP027225.1 coordinate 3,104,537, forward strand.
ATTTCATTAATTTATTGCCGCAATATGACGAAAATTAATAAATACACCAGACCTACAAATGCATGACGAAATAAAAAAATATCATACTTTTCTCCTATTTTTATTTATTAAAATGCAAACTATGACAATCAATAAAATAAATAAAAATGCTTACAAACGTTAGCCTCACTATTTTAATTTTGCCATAAGAAAATAAAAAAATATTATTACGCCACAATAGAAATAACGCCAACCGCCTCAAACCCCAGACAGGCCAGGGATGCAGTCAGTCTGTACAGGTCATGGTGATGATGGCATTACCGGTGGCTATGCACTCCAGAGGATTATTCATTCCGGGACTCATGAATTACACGTTTCAGCACCTGAAATCGTGGGCTTCTTTGCTAACGCTTTACTGAAATAGGAATGTTGCGACATATCAGGGGGCAATCATTGTATAGGGTGGAAATCATTTTCTGTATTACCGACACACATCACAAAATTTCGAGATTATGGGATTAGCCAATCGCTAATAAAAAGCATGCTGTTATTGCCAGTATGGGCGCGACATTATTTTTTACCGGCCAGGTATTGTAAAACTCACCTTCTCACCGTGACGGTGAAAAACACGGGGCCGGTTCCCCGGCGCTTACCGGGGAGAGAACAATGTACCTGTTAAGCCGATTGCAGAACCTGTGGCGACATCGGTGCAATCGATGATGTGGCCGCTATTACCGTTTAACGTGTAGATATTCAGAAATTTTTATCAAGTGACAACGTCACATTTCGCTGGCGATAGTCATAAAAGTCGATATTACTGTCCACATGCTTATAGCTGAAATTCAGTTTCGGCATCACCCCAAAGAAATAGAGATCGCGATGCCAGACCGAGAGGTTATAGATCTGTTCGCTATCTTTACGGCGGGTAGCAAAGATTTCGCTGTCGGCCTGGTAGTCCCGGCGCGCAAACGCTGAACCGGCAGAAAACGAGATCTGCCAGGGTAAATCCACCTGTATTCCTCCACGTATGGCCACCCGGTGACTGGACTCGCTTTTAACAAAAGTTTGCTGATCGAGAAAATCGATGCCCGCATAGGTGGAAACCCGGCTACTTAATGCATGGGATAACGTCGTTGATGTGTAACGGTTATAGCCGCGAAGAAAACGGTAAGCATCATCATCGTAAGACAATTTCTGATACTCAAGCGCCTGACTCACCTGCCAGGTGGGCGACAACAGATAGCTGTACTCTGCACGCACGCCCGGACCAGAGGAGTAATTCTCGGTGCCGTACCAGCGTTTTTCATAAAAGGGCAGCAGCGCAAACTGCTGGCGGAAATCGCGCCACTGATATCCGGCATAGAGACGGCTGGTGATGTCATCAAACTTGTGGTTATTCCAATAGCTTTTCCCGTTCACGGTAGCCAGAAAGCGCAGCCCGTGTTGATCATAAAGCTGCACATCCTTTTGCATCGCACCGCTAAACCACAGCCCCTCTCCCCGTTGCGGGAAGCTGTCTTTATTACGGATAAACAGACGGTCGCCAACGCGGATCGTTTTGCCTGAAGACGCATTGTTCACGTTACTGTCGTTGAGATAGCTGACACTCAACGTCCCCGTTAGCGCGTTGCCTTTCTGAATGCGTTCAAGATATTGCGCAATAACACGTTGAATATTATCCGGTGGGCTGCTTTGCAGTACCCGACGAAATTGATATTCCGCCGCATCATACTGATGATTTTCAAACATCGCGCGAGCCAGATCGAGCCGCACCGCGGCAAATTCAGGGTGCAGGCTGAGAATGGCACGGTAATGGTCAATGGCCTGAGCATAATTGCCCTGACTGCGGGCAAGCCCCGCTTTTGCGAAGTGAATCAGCGTGTTATCCGGGTTTGGCGATGCCTCGTAAACCGGCAAAATCGCGCTGACTACCTGCCATTGCCCGTCCCGCACGGCCTGATCGAGCAACGCCATCGCCAGCGCGGGCTGTTCAGCCAGTTGAACGTTTGTCACATGCCGCGTCTTTCCACGGGATGGTGTGGAGGTATCCGGTGTCGTCAGACGTTCAAAATGGGGAGCGGCGGGAATAGCGTTCGTTTCTGGCGGTGCGGCAAAGGCGGCACCAAATGGGCAAAGCACACTCAGTGCCCCAATACGCAAGACATTCATAAATTACTTACCATCAGGAAATCACCGGCCAGGCGGGCTGGCCGGAAACACATTTACTGGCGTGTTGCACCAAAGGAGGCGTTTTTGCTGCTGTCGGCGAACTGGGCAAGACCACCCAATTCCTGTGCTGCCGGGCCGTTGAAATGACCAACAAACGTCCCGTTCTGCCCGCCTGATTGCGCATTGCCGGAGAAACCACCGTTAGCGATGTTGCCCTGCATCGTCACTGCACTGCCGAAGGTATCGCTGGCGGCAATGTTTCCGTTGATGGTTTTGGCGCCAAAATCAATATTGAAGGTGGCATCGCTACGATTGCTCTCACGCAGGCCGTTACCAACGTACGTTGCCGTGCCTTGTGTCGGTACATTGGCGACCGCGGTCGCATCACCGGTGTAGAAAACATCATGTTGACCAGTTTCGAAACTTGTCCAGGTACCGAATGTAGTGTAGCTCATACGACCACAGCACCAGGATGTTGCCGAAACGGGCGTACCGTCCGTGCGTACAAGTCTCTGGGTTTGCACATAGCCTGCGGAGATCCCCGTACCACGCATGGTATAGGCAAACCCTTGCGGCGTGGTGTAGGTATAACCAGAAAGGGTCCCGCCGGTTGCAAGACTCGCGGGAGCCTGGGAAGGGGTTTCAGGTGTACTGCCGGTATTGGTATTGCCGGTATTGGTATTGCCGTTATCGGTTTGAACCGGTGTCGTGGTTTGCGCAGGCGCTCTGTCATCGCCCCCACCGCCGCCGCCACCGCCGCCACATGCGGTCAGAAATAAGGCTGTCAGTAATACGCCAGGTTTTATACTCTTCATGAGCCAAACATCCTTTGTTGTGAAGAAATTCGTAGAATTTGTAACATAATCTTTATGAATAAATTTACGTCAAAAATAATGGCATCTCTAACAGAGATTCGCTTCACGATTAACTCTAAGATTAATCTTAACAACGACTTACTTATTTTTGGTAGGTTTTAACGCCATTGTTTTTTAATTTGACTTAAGGGGATGTTGAGCGGCAGTTTATTTTTATCGGTTTTATGGTGACAAAAATAATAAGGTGTCTGGACGGGTCATGACTGCCCTATCCAGAAAGAGAAATAGACAAACGTGGCAATTTAGCGCGTTATTACCCGAAATCAGCCTGGCTCTGTTTCTGTTCCCGACTTACCGCTCCCAGGGGGCAGGCTCGGCAAACTTCTCCAGCAGAAAATCAATAAAGGCCTTAATGCGCGGCGTCTGCATCAGGCGTGTGGGTGTGACGGCGTGAATAAAACTCTCCTGCACCGGATAATCAGGCAGGACAATCTGCAAGCGCCCGGCCTTGAGATCATCGGCAACATGCCAGACAGACTGGAGAGAGATCCCCCGTCCATATACCGCCGCGTCACGTAACAATTCACCGAAGTTGCTCTCGATCTTGCTGTTTATTTTTACCCGAAACGTTCCCTCGCCAGGGGCGAGCAATGTCCAGATATCCCGCTTGCCGTCGGCGTCCGTCATCAGTAATCCGTCATGCGCTTCGAGTTCGGCAGGATGCTGCGGCACACCGCGTCGCGCCAGATAGGACGGCGACGCCACCAGCACGCGCCGGTTTGGCGCGACCCGTCGCGCGACCAGGCTTGAGTCTTTAAGATTGCCGATGCGGATAGCGAGGTCGTATCCTCCTTTTACCAGATCGACCACTTCATCACTGAGGTGCGCCACAAAATTGACGTCCGGATGTAACGACTGAAATTCCGCCAGCAGCGGCGAAATGTATAAACGCCCGAAGGACGCTGACATCGTGACTCTGATAGTCCCGGTCACTTCGGAGCGGCTGGTATGCAAACTCTCGCCAAGGGCATTTAACGCCTCAATCAACGGCCGCCCCTGTGATGCCAGCAATTCCCCTTCCGGGGTGGGATAAAGACGCCGGGTTGTACGGTTGAGGAGCCTGGCCCCCAGGCTCTCCTCCAGGCGTTGTATTCGCTTGCTGGCCACCGCCAGAGAGAGATTTTCACTGCGTGCGGCGGCGCTGATGGAGCCTAAATCCACCACCCGCAGGAAAAGCGAAATGTCACTGATGCGCTCCATAAATTCTCAATTTGTCGTCGATAATAATTTTGCATTGTAGTGATTTATTTGATGAAGGCGCAATGGCACGGGCCGTTTCCCGCCCTGCCATTTCGGGCTTACCCTTTCCCCAGTTTTGACAACATCTCCGGGCGCATAAATTTATGAATGACCAGCATAAACAGCAGCGACGGCACCAGCAAAATCAGGGCGGTAATGGACGACACCTGATAGTTCCCCGACATACTGGCGTTATACAGCAGCAGCGGTAAGGTGGTGATGTCCGGCGCGCCAACGAAAAAGGTGCCGGTAAACTCATCGAGCGATTCGAGGAAGACAAAAATACTGGCGGCGATAATGCCCGGCGAGGCCTGCGGCAGCACGATATGCCAGAAGGTGTAGACTGGCCCGGCCCCGAGATTCCGTGACGCCCTCGCCAGCAGCGGATCCACGGCGGAAAACGCCGCCACGCAAATCCATACCGAGTACATCAGGCCGTGTACGCTGTGCACCAGCACCACGCCGGCTACCGTGCCATTGAGACCCCACTGATAGAACAGCCGGGCGATATTCATATATACCGTCAGGTTCGGGAACGCCTGCGGAATCAAAAACAGCAGCATAAACAGCACCCGCAGCGGCATCCCGCGTCGTGAGAGCGCATACCCCGCCGGAACCGAAATCAGCAGGCAGACGGCCACCGACAACACGGCGATAAACACGCTGGTGAGCAGCGAGCCGGAGACATCACTATAGGGGCTGAACACCTGATACCAGTATTTCAGCCCCCACTGACCGGGCAGCGCATGAGGGAAAAACCAACTCTCCGCCACCGTCCAGATAAGTAAATTCAATAACGGGCCAAACATCGCCAACAGCATAAAAAGCAACAGCAGCGTTTGCAGAGGCAGGCTGGCGCTCAGTTTCCTGCCCCCTTTCGTAAGCCATGTTCCCGGTAATGTCATTGTTGCCTCTTTCATCATTCGCCTCCCTTCTGTTGCAGACTGTGGCGCAGGTAGAACCATGACAGCGCGCCACAAATCAGTAGCGACACCACGCCAAGCGCGTTTGCCACGGCATAGTCACCGTAGGAGTTAACGCGAAACGCCATATCCACGGTCATCATCGTTGGCGTCCCCACACCGATCATCAGCGGCACGGACAGCACCGACATCATGGTCACGGTGGAGAGCACCAGCGCCACGCCGATGGCGGGTAATACCTGCGGCAGGATGATGTCGAACAGAATACGTGGACGCGAGGCCCCAAGATTTCGGGCGGCCAGTATCTGTGACTGCTCCAGCGCCGCCATCGCGCCGCAGATAAGCAGCGTGGCGAACGCCAGTTGTTTCCAGACAAAGGTGATGATGATCCCTTTCCAGCCCAGCCAGGAGACGGTCTCCAGCGGCGTAAAGAGATCGGTTGCCACCAGTGCATTGTTCATCAGGCCGTTTTTCGCCAGAAAAGTGCGCATCATCTGCGCGGCCACAATAAAGGGGATAAACAGCGGCAGGCGGTACAAAAACCCCAGCATCCGCACAATGGGCCGACAGGGTGACAAGGTGATCACCGCCGAGAGGGTGATGGAAATCACCGCCAGCAGCGCGACTGAAATCAGCACAATCACCAGCGTAAAGGCAATATCGCTGGAATAGAGCGCGTAGACTTTACTGAAATGAGCCAGCGTTAGCTTTCGGGCATCGTCAGTAAACGCGGCAACCAGCGAGAACCCCAGCGGATATAAAAAGAGCACGGCGATCATCAGCGCGGCAGGCGCGACCAGTAACACATTTTTCAACGAACGGCGCATAGCAAAACCTGGTGTCAGAAAAAAAGCTCAGGGCGACGTCGTGTCGCGCCTGAACATTGACGGTATACCCTCAATAATTCCAGTTGCAGGCAGGCGGCAAACGAGTAAATCCCGATGAGCTTACGTCGGTAAGTGATTCGGGTGAACGCGTGTAGCCAACGCACCTGCAGCTTGAAGGATGACGGGTATGATTAATTGGCGACCTGGCTTTCATAGCCCTCTTTTATGTCGTCAAAGTAAGGGGTAATCGGGAAGCTTTTGCCGTAATCCGCCAGCGCTTTCGGCGAGATTTCCGCAAACAGTTTCTGCCAGGTCGCCGGATCCAGCTTCGGCTTCACATGTTCGGCATCAATACCCGGGTACCAGTTAAACTGTTTCACAATGCCTTGCGCCTGTACGTCCGGGCTGGTTGCCAGCTCGATAAACTCACGCGCAAGCTGCGGATTTGCCGCCTTTGCCGGGGTGACGTAGTACATCGGTTGCCCTGGCATACCCGGCGAAAGCAGCGTCAGTTTGATGGACGGCGGCAGTTTGCCCTGATCTTTCCAGCTATAGAACATATCCACCCACACCGGACCCATCGTGATCTCGCCACGGCTGAGCATATCGAGCGTCCCGGCATTGCCTGGCGTAAAGGTCACGTTCTTGTTGAATGCCTTTAACTTCTCGAACGCCTGACTCCAGTTTTTCTCCACGCCTTTGTCGTAAGGCAGTGCGGACAGACGCTGAGCATCCGTACCATAGGCGTACATCCAGCCCACCACAAAGCTCACGCCGGACATGCCGTTCTTGATCCCGTTATAGCCAAAGGCCTGCGGGTTTTTCTGCGCCCAGTTCACCAATTCATCGTAGGAGGCAGGCGGGGTTTTGATCGCCTCGCTGTTCCATGCGATAGCGGTCTGGCTTAAAAACATCGGCATGACGTACCCGTCGACATTCACGCCGAGGGCATTTTTCGCGTTATCCGCGCTCACCATGCTGCCGGTGCTGATCTGCTGACGGTATTTCGCAAGCAGCCCCTTTTCCACCAGTTCGCCACCGGCTTTTTGGTGAACGACCGCCACATCAATATCCCAGGTTTTCGCGTCGCTCTCTTTTTGCGCGGTCAGTTTCTCGATGATTTTGTTCGAACCGGCATCGCCCGGACCGGTGCCCACCACCTGGACTTTGACGCCAGGATGCGCCGCTTCAAATTTCGGCCCCAGCCAGGTTTTTACGTAATCCACCATATTCTGATCGCCTGCTGTGGCAACGTTCAGGATGGTGTCGGCCTGTGCGCCGTAGCTCAAAAACAATGCAGTCACTACCGCAGCTTTCGTTTTAATAAACATGGTCTATCCCCAAAATGAACACGATGATGTCAACTTGCTTGTGATGATGGAAAAATATGTAACGCGGGTGCCGGGACGTGGAGCCGGACGGTTGACTGCGCGGGCCAGCACTGTGTTGAATCCGCCAGTAACAGTCGATCCTGGCAGCGCACGCTGTGGCGATATAAATTGCCAAGAAACGCACTTTGCTCGACAACGCCATTGAGCGTTAATCCCTCTTCTGGGGTGCCCGTACTTAATGCACTGAGTGCCGCATCGGCGCTGCGAAAATAAAGAGTGCGGTCACGGAAATCGTCGGCTGAATATTTCCCCTGGGTACGCAGGGAAATATTCTGCACGGCAAAGAGTTCGTTTGCGGTAATTTTATTATCGGCCCCCATAAAATCGGCAACAAAAGGCGTTGCCGGACGCTGATAAATATCCTCCGGGGTGCCTATCTGTTCGATTCGGCCATTATTTAACACCGCAATACGATCGGCCATTACCAGCGCTTCCTGCTGATCGTGAGTAACAATTAATGAGGTGAATCCGAGGCGTTTTTGCAGCGCCTTAATTTCATGGCGCACATTGAGGCGGACTTTGGCATCGAGGTTCGACAGGGGTTCATCAAGCACCAGCACGTCGGGTTCGATCGCCAGGGCACGCGCCAGAGCGACACGCTGGCGCTGGCCGCCGGAAAGTTCTGTCACCTTCACATCCGCAAGACCGGTGAGATTGACAATGTTCAGCAGATCCGTAACCCGACGGTCAATGTCGTCGCGTCGCCATTTGCGCAGCTTTAACCCGTAGCCAATATTGCGCGCCACCGTCAGGTGCGGCCACAACGCGTAGCTCTGAAACACCATGGTGATATTGCGCTGCTCTGGCGCGCTGTGGGTAATATCGCGATGGGCAACGGCAATCTCCCCGCTTTGTACCGGAATAAAACCGCACAGCGCATTTAACAGTGTGGTTTTTCCACAGCCCGACGGGCCCAGCAGGGCAATCATTTCCCCTTTTTCGACCTGCAGATCGATATTATGCAGCACGACCTTATCGCCATAGCTAATTTTAAGACCGCTTATCTGTAAATAACTCATATTCGCTACCCAAAAAATCGCTGCTTATTTTTTCAAGCCGATGAACACGTGTTCATTCGAATGTAAAAAAAATGCAATGTTGACTCGACATTATGTGAGCCTACTTTGTCGGGTATTTGTGACAATTTAATTAAGACTCTGGTCATCAGGCTATTTTATTTGTCCGTTTGGCCCAGGGCAGTGCTCAGAAGCCTAAAAATTTTTTGGTGAGGGAAAAATGAAAATCGATGTTCTTGGCTGCGGTAGCGCTTTCTCCCGTGAACAAAATACCTCTGCGCTGCGGGTCATTGACGAGGCGAACCGGCAATGGTTGATTGACTGCGGCCCCACGATTCCCCGTGCACTCTGGCAGCGCGGAGGGGATATCAACGATATCGACGTTATCTATTTCACCCATGTTCACCCGGATCACTGCGTCGGGCTGACGGCTCTGCTGAACTACTGGAAAAGCTTCTCGCGCCAGAAACCGCTGGTTATCTATTGTCAGCCACAGCAGCGCCCGGTACTGATGCAACTGGCGGCGCTGGCTAACTGGCCGCAGACCACCCTGAGTTTCGATCTCGACTGGCGCGACACCACCGACGCATGGCACTGGCACGACTGGCATATTCGCACCGCCGAAACCCGGCATGAACTGACCAACCGCGCCATTCGCATTACCTATGGCGGGCGGACGCTGTTTTATAGCGGCGACGGTCGCCCGACGGCGGCGTCCATCGCGTTAATGGCCGGGGCCGACCTCGCCTTTCAGGAGTGTGCTTCACTGACCGCGCTCAGCGACGATGCCTCACACGGCGATTTCCCCTCCTGTCTGGCGCTTTTCCGGCAACTGGCTATCCCGGCTTTTGGGCTCTACCACTGCTATGACGCGATACTCGATGATCTTAAGACCGCCTGTCAGCCCTGGGATGGCCTGTTTGTCAGTCACGACGGCCTCCAGTTGCCACTGGATACGCCCCAGATTGACGGTGAGGAACGCCCGGCATGAGCGCCCTGCCTCGTAAACAGAGCGTGACCGCGCAGGATGTCGCCCACCGGGCGGGCGTCTCGCGGGCGGTGGTCTCCCGCGCGCTCAGCAATAACGGCAGTATCTCTCCCGACACCCGTGAGCGTGTATTGCGCGCGGCAGAGGAGCTCGGCTATCAGGTCAATTTCCTCGCCCAGGGGCTGAATCGCCGCCGCAGTCATCTGATTGGGGTCATGGTCTCGCGCATCAGCGATCCGTTTCGCAGTAGTTTGCTTGACGCTCTGCTTGGCGAGATCCAGCGTCGCGGTTTTCAGGCACTGGTGAGCGAAATTCGCAGCGAGCAGGATCTGGCCCGCACGCTGCGTCGCTTTGCCCAGTTTCGCGTCTCCGGGGTCATCGTCACCTCCGGGCAACCGCCGGAATCACTGGTCAACGAGTGCGTTTCACAACAGATCCCTGTGGTGGGCATCAACCGTCAGCCGGATATCCCATTTGTGGATTATGTCTGTTCCGACAATGTCTGCGGCGCGACGCTCGCCGCCGGGCAACTGGTCGGCAATGGCTGCCGACGTTTCGGCTGGCTCAATACGTCTCACTCCACCTGGGCCGGGCGGATGCGTGGCGATGCGTTTTATCAGGCGTTGCAGGCACTCGGTGTGGATACCACGCGCGATCTGCAGGCGCTCATCGCCCCTACGGAGGGGTACGACGGGGGTGTTGAGGCGGCTTTAAGCGCAGATGCGAATCTTGAAGGCATCTTCTGTGCCAATGCGCAGCTCGCCTGCGGTTTTCTTGACGGGATGCGCCAGCGCGGCAGACACGCCCCGGACGATTTTCAGCTCATTGGTTTTGACAATACGCCACAAACGGCGCAATACAGTTATCAACTGACCACCCTGCATCAGGATGTTGCGGAAATTTCCCGCCAGGCCTTAACCCGCCTGCTGGAACGGGCCGACGATCCGCAACAGCCTTCGCGCACGACATGGGTGGATGTGCAATTAATTCATCGGCGCACGTCGCCATTATCTCAATAAGAGCAGGCCATGACGGAAGAACAGCAGCAGTCATTATGTGCATTGATTCGCCAGTTGGGCGCACAGGCGCAGGCATTACGTAACGCGGGGTTACAGGTCGATAAAAAGGCCCGCCAGGATTTTGTATCTCATGCGGATCTGTTTGTCGAAAAGGAGGTCAAAAGCTGGCTCAACAGCCACTGCCCACAGGATGGTTTCCTCGGAGAAGAGAGTGGTCTGCAAGGGGGTGAGCAAGGTACCTGGGTGCTCGACCCTATCGACGGGACCACCAATTATATTCAGGGGATGGATTACTGGTGTATTTCGCTGGCTTATGTTCGCCATAACGTGATTGAACTGGGGATTGTCTATGCCCCGGATCGTGATGAGTTTTTCGTTGCCCGCCGTGGTAAGGGAGCGTTTCTTAACGAGCAGCGTTTGACGCTACGCGAGCCGGATCCGGATACGGTGATTATTGGGATGGGGCGCTCGAGCCGCGCGCCGGTGGAAAACTATACCCGCACGATTGCCCGTGTGATCAATGCAGGTATGGAGTATCGCCGGTTTGGTGCCGGGGCGCTGATGCTGGCCCACGTCGCCACCGGGCAGGTGCATGCCTATTATGAGGAGCATATGAATAGCTGGGATGCGCTGGCGGGACTGCTGCTTATCGTTGAAGCAGGCGGCACCAGTAATGCGTTTCTCGCCGATAATGGGCTGATCAATGGCAATCTGGTGCTGGCCGGTTGCGTCGATGTGCAGGCGCGTCTTTCCGCTCTGCTGGTTGGTCACTAACCTCTTCCTGCAAAAAACTCCCCGGTGGCGCTACCGCTTACCGGGGCTACCTGCTCACCTTCACGCTTGTGATAGCCCGGATCAGGCGCTTGCGCCGCCATCCGGGTTCGGTTGCGCACAATAACAAATAAGCCTCATATATTGGATTGCCAATCTGATTTGTATTGAAAATAACTCACCGTCCATGCATCATACCCGCCACATCATCGGATGCATCCCATCGCCTTCCCGTACAGAAGGAAAACCCTGATGACCGCGAGCAACCTCGCCCGGTCAGGGTTTCTATTACCCGCAAAAATACAAGCCGAAAAACGTATTGTCGTGATTTATCGTTTGAGCGAAAAACACCCGACAAATCCGTAACTTGGGAAGATATAATATCTTTCTGTGGTGAGTTATTGTACTGTGCCCCTTCAGGACGGTGTTAGAACCAAGGAGAGGCATGATGCGATTAGTAATAGTGGCGGGCTGTATTATCGGGGCTTTAGGCAGCGGGGAACTTGATGCAGCCACAGTGAGTTATACCGTGACAGGTACGGTAAATAATATAGCGACGCTTTATCCCACCGACACCACAATAGGCACTGGTATTCCGAACTGCACAATGCTTACCGGAGTAATACATGCAAAACTGGCGCCAGCGAACAACGTATTGCCAAACGCAAATGTAAGTACGGTTTATTACCTTGCAACAAATCAAAGCGCCGTCGAAGTTTGCGTTGGCCAGCAGCCCGGTTACAAAATCTATAAAACGAATATTGACGGGATTGGCATCTCCTATAACGATTCTGATAATTCTTCGCAAAATAATGGAAAGCCGATCCCCCCGTGGTCGCCAAACACCAGTAATATATTGCAAAAATTAACGCAGGCTTATATTGCGACTGGCATCAATATCGATCCCTGGGTCTCCGTGCGTTTGTGGCGGTATTCATCGGCAACCGATACGCTTCCCTACGGGCAAGTGATGGTTACCGGCCCTGAGGTTTACCAAACAGTTGGCCCTGTGGCCGGAGACACCTTTGGGAAGTGTAATACCAAATGGGCGGGGGATCAGTGTATTGTGAATGAGGTTATCCCGCGAATCACTACGGCTATCTATTCCGGCACCTGTGAGTTTGTCAATGCGGCAAAAACGGTGCAGATGGGTAAGCGCAATATTCCGACCAATGCCCCAGAGGGTTACGGTACGCAATGGGTGGATGCCAGCTTCCAGCTAAACTGCCCTAAAGCATTTGGCTCCTATCAGGACCCCGCTAATATTGCCACGGCTACACAGAATAAGGCCGTAACGATCAAAGTCGTCCCCCGCACCACAGTGATTAATACCGATAAAGGTATCTTCGCGCTTGACGGCACCGGGGCGCAAGGCGTGGGTATCCAACTGGCATGGGGTGATTACGCCAGCCAGAACAGTGGCAACCCCACAAAGCCGGTCAAGCTGAACACGGCCACCGATGCCAGCACCATCAGCAACAATATCGCGGCAGGGCCTTTTGCCGTGGGAAGCGTCACCGTTGCCGGCGGCGGCTGGGTGAATATGGCGGCACGTTATGTGCGTACCACCGGCACGGTGCAGCCCGGCCCGGCGAATGCAATTATTGAAATTTTCGCCAACTACGAGTAGTCGCCGTTTCAACCGTTTGAAATAATTGCATTTAGTAACCCGGATCAGGCGCCTGCGCCGCCATCCGGGTTCCGTATCACTACACCGATGTCGCCAGACTACAGATAGCCGCCAGCATCACAATAAACAGCCCCCACCGACCAAACCGCCGCAGCACGCGCCATTGCTGAAACTCACGCTCATCAGCTTCATCCATCAGCCGTTCCGCCGCTTTCTCTACTTCTCCGCACGCCGCCGACCTGCGCACGAGAATATGCGTATAATATTTGCGCATGACATAAATCGTGATTTGATTCCAGATAAAGGTGGCGGGCAGCAACGCGCAAATAATGGTCACAAAACTGTGTGCGAATGTCCCTTTACCAGGGAAAACGCGATCAAAAACGACAGAAAGCCCCACCATCAAACCCAAATAAACAACGCCCCCCAGCCAGGTCTCCACATGGCTGTTGGCACGCGATCGGGCTTCTTTGTAATTTTTATGGCCGACGCTGGCAGGCAGCCCCGCAAGCTCCGGAATATCTTTACCACTCCAGTAGATCTTCATCTCAACCCTCATCCCGAATAAACGACGCATTTACGATATCCGCAATGTCAATCCGGGTATATTAAATTCTGCGTAAACCATCACGTCATTGTTATTAAGGGCAAAAACCCATCGGCTCAACCCCCGGCGTCTGCGTTACACTTATCCTTCAACCCTAATTACTATTCCGGCCGCGGCAGACATCACAGGGAGCAGGAAAGATGTCAAAGAAAACCATTTTACCCTCCGTACTGGCTGAGATCTTTTCGCCCGCCACCCGCGACTGGTTTGTCTGCGCTTTTCAGCACCCCACGCCGGTACAGGCGAAAACATGGGCGGCAACCAATGCCGGGGAACATGTGCTCGCCATCGCGCCTACCGGTTCAGGTAAAACGCTGGCGGCCTTTCTCTACGCCCTGGACCAGCTTTATCGTGAAGGTGACGCCCCCGCTGAGGAGGCGGTCGAGAGAAAAAAAACCACGCGCATTCTCTATATCTCGCCGATAAAAGCCCTGGGCAGCGACATTCAGCGCAACTTACAGATCCCGTTACAGGGCATCAGCGAACAGCGGAAAAAACTCGGCGCGCCGGAAGTGGCAATCCGCGTGGCGATGCGTACAGGCGACACCTCTTCTCAGGAGCGGGCAACGCTTGTGCGCCATCCTCCTGATATCCTCATCACCACGCCGGAGTCGCTCTACCTGATGCTCACCTCCAGGGCGCGTGAAACATTGCGCGGTGTCGAAACGGTTATCGTCGATGAAGTCCATGCGGTGGCGGGCAACAAACGTGGCGCGCATCTGGCCCTCAGCCTGGAGCGGTTAGATGCCCTGCTTGCCAGACCAGCCCAACGTATTGGCCTGTCCGCGACGGTGCGTTCACCGGGCGAGGTTGCGCAGTTTCTGGGGGGCGATCGCCCGGTTACCGTGGTCAACCCACTGGCCCTTCGCCATCCGGATATTCGTATTGTGGTGCCCGTTGCCAATCTCGATGACGTCCTCTCCACCAGTGCCGGAACCGGGGAAATCAGCCACGCGGGCAGAGAAGGCTCCATCTGGCCGCATATCGAATCCGGTATCCTCGACCAGGTACTCAGCCACAACTCGACCATTGTGTTTACCAACTCCCGCGGTCTTGCGGAAAAACTGACTGCCCGGCTCAATGAACTCTATGCCTCGCGCATGGCAGAATCGCCCGAAGAACAAAGCGACTCTGCGCACTTTGTTTCGTCCTCCGGGGCGACATCCAACCGTGCACAAACCGGGCAGGTGTTTATCGCCCGTTCGCATCATGGATCCGTATCAAAAGAACAAAGGGCCATCACAGAACAGGCGCTGAAATCCGGGGAATTGCGCTGCGTGGTCGCCACATCAAGCCTTGAACTGGGGATTGATATGGGGGCAGTGGATCTGGTGATTCAGATTGCCTCCCCCCTTTCTGTTGCCAGCGGCTTACAGCGTATCGGCCGCGCCGGACATCAGGTGGGCGGTATATCGAAAGCCCTTTTCTATCCGCGCACCCGGCGTGAGCTGATTGATTCCACGATCGTGGTCGACTGTATGCTGGCGGGTAAACTTGAGACCCTGACCCCGCCGCGAAATCCCCTTGATGTGCTGGCCCAGCAAACTGTCGCCGCCGTTGCCATGGATGCGCTAAACGTGGATGACTGGTATGCCACCGTTTGTCGCGCAGCGCCGTGGAAAGCGCTGCCACGGGATGTCTTTGACGCCACGCTCGATATGCTGGCGGGACGCTATCCTTCCGGTGATTTCTCTGCTTTCCGGCCACGGATTATCTGGCAGCGGGAGAGCGGCCAGCTCACCGCCCGCCCCGGCGCGCATCTGCTGGCGGTGACCAGCGGCGGCACCATCCCTGACCGGGGAATGTTCAGCGTCCTGCTCCCGGAAGGGGAAGAACAGCCAGGTGCCCGGCGGGTGGGCGAACTTGACGAAGAGATGGTCTACGAGTCCCGCGTTAATGACATCATCACTCTGGGGGCCACCTCCTGGCGCATCCAGCAAATCACTCATGACCAGGTGATTGTGACCCCGGCCCCCGGTCGCTCCGCCAGGCTGCCGTTCTGGCGCGGCGAAGGGAACGGGCGTCCCGCCGAACTCGGCGAACTGATCGGCGATTTTATGCATGCCCTTGCCGACGAGGCATTTCTCGCCTCACCCAACGCGCTCGCCTTGCCGGGGTTAAGCCACGATGAAAACGCGCTTGCCAACATCAAAGGGCTCATTGAGGAGCAACGCAGCGCCACGGGGATCATTCCGGGCAGCCGACATCTGGTGCTCGAGCGCTGTCGCGATGAAATGGGCGACTGGCGCGTCATCCTGCATTCGCCGTATGGCCGTCGGGTGCATGAGCCCTGGGCGCTGGCGATCGCCGGACGTCTTCACGCGTTATGGGGGGCAGACGCCTCCATTGTCGCCAGTGACGACGGTATCGTCGCCAGGCTACCGGATACCGAGGGAAAAACGCCGGACGCCGACGTATTTCTTTTCGAACCCGAAAAATTAGGCCGACTTGTCCGGGATGCGGTGGGCAACTCTGCGTTATTTGCCGCCCGTTTTCGCGAGTGCGCCGCGCGCGCATTGCTTATGCCTGGGCGCACGCCTGGCCGTCGCTCCCCCCTCTGGCAACAGCGCCTGCGTGCGGGTCAGTTGCTGGAGATCGCACGCGGCTATGCGGATTTCCCCATCTTGCTGGAAACCGTACGCGAGTGTCTGCAGGACGTGTACGACCTGCCCGCGCTGGACAGGCTGATGCGCCGCCTGAACACCGGGGAAGTGCAGATTTCCGGGGTGACGACGACCACCCCGTCGCCTTTCGCCGCCAGCCTGCTCTTTGGCTATGTGGCAGAATTTATGTATGAGTCCGATGCCCCGCTCGCCGAACGCCGGGCCTCGGTATTGTCTCTGGATAGCGAACTGCTGGGTAACTTGCTGGGCCAGGCCGATCCTGGTGAGTTGCTCGATCCGTTGGTCATTCGCCAGATCGACGATGAGTTGCAGCGCCTGGCCCCCGATCGCAAAGCCCGAGGCAAAGAAGGCCTTTTTGACCTGCTGCGCGAACTGGGCCCGATGACGCCAGACGATCTCGCCGCGCGCCACCGGGAGAGCCGGGATGCGGTTAACCTCTGGCTGGAGGAACTGCTGGCGGAACGGCGCGCCTTTGTGGTCACGATTGGCGAAAGCCAGCGCATCGCCTGTATGGACGATGCCGCACGGCTTCGGGATGCGTTGGGGGTGCGGTTGCCGGCGGATCTGCCCGACATCTGGCTTAATCCGGTGGCGACCCCGCTCGCTGACTTATTTTTGCGCTATGTTCAGACCCACACGTTGTTTACCGTCCAGCAGATCGCCCACGCCTTCGGCCTTGGCGTCGCCGTGGCGCAAGAGGCGCTGGAAAAATTGCGCGACCAGGGCAAAGTGATGCGCCTGCGCGCCGGGAAACCTGCACAGCCAGACGCGCGCACTGCGTCAGACTGGGTGGGTGAAGAGATTTTCCGTCGCCTGCGTATCCGCTCGCTGCAGGCGGCCCGCGAAGCGACACGCCCGGTCCCGGCGACGGCTTTTACCCGTCTGCTGCTGGAGCGCCAGGGGTTGCTTGCCGGGTCTGATGGCAGCCCGGCGTTTCATAGCAATTTATCCGGCGGCGTGTTTGAAGGCGTTGACGGCGTCCTGCGCGTTATCGAGCAACTGGCCGGGCTGGGCTTACCGGCAACGCTGTGGGAAAGCCAGATTTTACCCGCACGCGTGCGGGACTACGCCCCGGAGATGCTTGATGAGCTGCTTTCAACGGGCGAAGTGATCTGGTCCGGGCAGAAAAAACTCGGTGATGATGACGGGCTGGTCGCCCTGCATATCCAGGAGTATGCAGCGGAAACCCTGAGCGTGCCGCACGCAGACAGCGCGGCACTCTCTCCGCTACAGCGGGACATTCTGGCGGCACTTGCTAACGGCGGAGCCTGGTTCGCCCACCAGCTCAGCACGCTTATTGATTCGCACCGCGCCCCAGACGATGAGACGCTGACGCCGGATGCCCTGCATGAAGCGCTGTGGGGGCTGGTCTGGCTGGGGTATATCACCACCGATATCTGGTCGCCTCTGCGCGCGTTATCCCGCATGGGGAGCACGTCCCGCCCGTCATCTCAGCGTCGCGTTCGAAGCCGACGCGGGCGTCCGGCGCTGGCGCCCCACCCGGCCAGGGCGGTGCACATGTCGTTCAGTACGCCGACGCTTGCCGGGCGCTGGTCGTTGTTGCTCGCCGATACACTCAGTGACACCGAATGGTTACTTGCGCTGGCAGACAATATGCTCGACCGCTACGGCATAGTCAGCCGACGGGCGGTGATGATGGAGAACCTGCCTGGCGGTTTTCCGGCAATGCAGACCGTCTATCGCAATATGGAAGATGCCGGGCGTATTCTGCGCGGGCGTTTTGTAGAAGGGATGGGCGGCACGCAATTTGCCGAACGGCTGACCATTGACCGTCTGCGCGAGCTGTCGACGACACAACCTGAAAAAGCTGTCTTCACGCCGGTCGCGCTGTCTGCCAGCGATCCGGCGAACCCCTTCGGTACGCAATTGCCGTGGCCGGTTCATCCTTCCTCACTGGTGCCGACTCGCCGCAATGGCGCGCTGATTGTGATTGCCGGGGGCATACTGCGCCTCTACCTTGCTCAGGGCGGAAAAAAGATGATTGTCTGGATGGATGATGACGATGCCATCGCCGGGCAGGTCTTCCGTGCGCTGGCGGTTGCGCTGCGCCGGGAGCCGCGTCTGCACTTCACGCTGGAAGAGATTAACGACACGCCTGTACGCCAGATGCCGCTCTTTACCCTGCTGCGGGAGGTCGGTTTTTCGAGCTCACCGCGCGGGCTGGACTGGGGGTAACCCCCTTTTTGTTACATCAGTTCGCTGGCACAGGCGCATATCAACTTGCGCAGCCACTTTTGCGCGCTCCCCCCGTCGGAACGGCGGTGCCAGAGCAAATTGAACTCAATGGCAGGCAGTTCTACGGGTGGCGTCAGCATCACCACGTCCCTGCTCTGCTCGCTGGCAAGCACGCTGCGCCTGAGCACCGTCGCGACATAATGGGTCTGCTGAACAATGGAGGACACAGCAACCATGACCGGTAAAGTCAGGCGGATCTCCCGGCGTAACCCTTTGGCCCTGAGCCACTCGTCCACAAGGCCATAATGGCTCCCCTCCGGGGAGACAAGGATGTGCCCCATGCTGAGATAGGTTTCGAGCGTCATGCCATCGCGTGCCGCATCGCTGTCACGCCGCACCAGGGTGACAAACTCATCGCTGAAAAGCGGCTGTGAGAGGATGCGGCTTTCTGACTGGGTGGGCGCGATGCCGATGACCAGATCAACTTTGCCGGCATCCAGCATCGACACCGCTTCATCACGATCAACAAACGTATGCACATGGATCGTCACCCCAGGCGCCTGCTGGCTGATGGCGCGCATAATACCCGGCAGCAACACCAGCGTTGGGTACTCAGACATCCCCAGCGTAAAGGCGATTTTTTTCTCCTGCGGCGCGAAGGCGTCATCCGGCGTCAGCAGGTTTGTCAGCTCCTGCAGCGCTTTCGTCACATGGACCGCAATCTCCTTCGCCCTGGCAGTCGGCACCAGACCAGAGGCGCTGCGAATAAAGAGCGGGTCGGCAAAATGGCTTCGCAGGCGCGACAGTGCCGCGCTCATCGCAGGCTGACTCACCGAGGCCCGAATAGCCGCGCGGGTGACATTCTGCTCTTCCATCAGCGCATCAAAGGCCACCAGCAGATTCAGATCAAGCCCTCTAAAATCCATAGAACGAATATTCCTCTATATCTGTTATCTATTTCATTTATACCACCTGCCGATGGGATACTGGCGGCACATTAAAGCATTTCCCCAAAAAGCGTCCCAGCCAGAGGTAAAACCATGTCAGACCATGAAGAAATCGCCCATCGCCTTTTGACAGAACGTAAAGCCGTCGAAACGCTCTACCAGGCCTTTAGCCTGCAACAGCCAGATTTAGTTAATGAGGCCGTTACCGCAGACTGGGCCGATATCCCGTTAGCGCCCGGCCAGCAGCCAGGGCCGGAAGGGCTCAAGCCAATCATAGCGATGTTTGCCGCGGCGTTCCCGGATGTGCGTATCGTTATTCATGACGTCATCCAGGTACCGGGGCAGATTGCCGTGCGCGCCGAGATAACCGGTACGCATAAAGGCACCTTTATGGGGATTGCCGCGACGGGTAAAAAAGTGAGCATTCGCCTGCATGAGATGCATCAGCTTAACGGTGAGCGTATTACGGCCACCTGGCATATGGAGGACTGGCTCGGTCTGTTCATGCAGCTAGGTCAGTTTCCGCCGCAACCCTAACTACCCGCCTTTTCGCACCCTCTTCTGGCGCAGCGCCCTGAGAGGGTGTGAATAGTGTTAAAGCATTTCGCAAAGCGTGCCGTTAATAGAAAGAATGGACCTCCGGAGTGATACGCATGCTACGACCAACCCTCACAGGTAATGCCAGCTTTTCGTTATCCACCGCGACATCGGACACGACGTCCCGAAACCGCGAACAAAATTCAGCATCCGCGCTGCCACAGCAGGCAACGGCCACCGCCGATAGCACGGTCTCGTTGAGCCAACAGGCGAAAGATTACTACACTAATCTGCAAAACGACCTTGAAGCCGTTAACCGGTTGAATGAGTTCAGCGCCGCCTCACGCAAAGCCGACGCGCGCGCCAAACTGGAAGCGATAAAGCGAGAAATTGAGCGCCTTAAAGCCATGCTGATGCGTTTTGGCAATGCCTCTGCTTACGTCCTTAAACAGCTTAAACAACTCTCGGCCCAGATGGGTCAGGCGGCATCGCAACTCGGGCAGAGTGACAGCGCCAGTACAAGCAATAGCGTCGACACAAGTAGCAGCGGTACGGCGGCGTACAGTGCGATTCAGTCCCTGGCAGACGGCAATGCCGGGAGCAAAACTGACGCTATGGCCGCTGCACGCGCCTCCGACGGCGGCCAGGAAAACCACAAGTCAGCGAGTGATGACAGCGAAACCAGTGATAGCGCTGGGCTGACGCAATCGCTTTATAGTGGTATCCGTGAGCAGTTGCAGGAGAGCGACTCGCGGCATAAAGACGCGCAGCTATTAAAAGATGTGGTGCGTGAACTGCACTCATTGTTGTCGATGGTCAAAAGCAAAATGCGCGATGAAGACAAAGATGACCGCGACGTGAAAAAAGATATCGATGCGGTGCAACAGCAGCTTAATACCGGCGATCAGGTCATGCAGCAGATGGGCTTTCAGAGTATCGTCTGACCGCATTTAATCCGAAGCTTTCTCACCGCTAACCCCCCCTCGTTCAAATCCGCACGCCGGTGCGGATGTTTCCATCCTTGCGGCGTTATGCCGTCGCCAAAATCACCCTGTCTATACTTGGCCTGTACTGCGTCTGAATCTGCGTGGCACGCATAACCCCTTGCATGGAGAACTGCATGACCCAGATAAACTCACTTACCGACCATGATCTCGCCTTGCTTGACCGTTACTGGCGAGCAGCCAATTATCTCTCCGTCGGGCAAATCTACCTGATGGACAATCCGCTCTTGCGCGAGCCCCTCAAACCAGAACACATCAAACCCCGCCTGCTGGGACACTGGGGAACCACGCCGGGTCAGAACTTTATTTATGCCCACCTGAACCGTGCCATTCGTCAGCGCGATCTCGATATGCTGTATGTATGCGGACCCGGACACGGGGGGCCGGGTATGGTGGCCAATACCTGGCTTGAAGGCACCTACAGCGAAATCTACCCCGACGTTACTCCCGATGGCGAAGGCATGAAAAAGCTGTTTCGCCAGTTCTCCTTCCCCGGCGGGATCCCCAGCCATGCGGCGCCGGAAACGCCCGGTTCCATTAACGAAGGGGGCGAGCTGGGTTATTCGCTTTCCCATGCTTTCGGTGCCGTGTTCGATAACCCAACGCTGATTGCCGCCTGTGTCATTGGTGATGGTGAAGCAGAAACCGGGCCACTCGCCTCAAGCTGGCACGGTATAAAATTTCTCAATGCCGCCCGCGATGGCGCGGTTCTACCCATACTGCATCTCAATGGCTATAAAATTGCTAACCCGACCATTCTCGGTCGCGCCAGCGATGAAGACCTGCGCCAGCTATTCCGTGGCTATGGCTACGAACCGCTGTTGGTTAGCGGCCACGAGCCAAAAATCATGCACCACCAAATGGCCCAGGTGCTGGACGACGCGCTGGATACCATTCGTGATTACCAACACGCGGCGCGAAGCGGCAGTGCCGCTGCATCCGTGCCGCGCTGGCCGCTGATTATCCTTCGCAGCCCCAAAGGATGGACCGGTCCACAAACGGTTGACGGTAAAAAAGTGGAGAATTTCTGGCGCGCACATCAGGTTCCGGTTTCATCGTGCCGTGAAAATGAAGAACACCGACACATCCTGGAACACTGGATGCGCAGCTATCATCCCGACGATCTCTTTGATGAGCAGGGACGCCTGCATCCAGAACTGCGCGCCCTTGCCCCGACAGGCGATAAACGGATGGGAGCCTCGCCCTGGGCGAATGGCGGTCGGCTGCGCAAAGAACTGATCTTACCTGAGCTGGCGTCGTACGCCGTAGAGGTCACCTCACCGGGCGATAGCCAGGCAGAATCCACCGCCGCACTGGGAGCGTGGCTTGCAGGTATTTTTCAGCGTAACCCGGATAATTTTCGCCTGTTCGGACCGGATGAGACCGCATCGAACCGGCTAAGCCGCGTTTTTGACGTCACCAGCCGTACATGGCTGGAACCGCTTAAATCGTATGATGAGCAACTTGCGCCCGATGGCCGGGTCATGGAAATTCTCAGCGAACATCAGTGTCAGGGGTGGCTTGAGGGGTATCTGCTGACCGGACGTCATGGTCTGTTCAATTGCTATGAAGCGTTCATTCATATTGTCGACTCCATGTTCAATCAGCATGCCAAATGGTTGAAGGTGTCGCGCCATCTGCCCTGGCGCGCGCCAATATCGTCCCTCAACTACCTGCTCTCTTCCCATGTCTGGCGACAGGACCATAACGGTTACAGCCATCAGGATCCGGGTTTTCTCGATCATGTCGCCAACAAGAAAGCCGAGATTGTCCGTATTTATCTGCCGCCGGATGCCAATACGTTACTGTGCGTAGCCGGGCACTGCCTGCAAACCTGGGATCGCATTAATGTCATTGTGGCCGGAAAACAGCCCGCCCCACAGTGGCTGACACTGGAGGGTGCGGCAAAACACTGTGCCGCCGGGATGGGCATCTGGTACTGGGCCGGTACGGTATCGGAAGGCGAAGCGCCGGATGTAGTGATGGCCTGTGCGGGCGATGTGCCGACAATGGAAACACTTGCTGCCGTCGACCTTCTGCGTAGCTATGTGCCAGAACTGCGTATCCAGGTGGTGAATGTGGTGGACTTAATGGCGCTACAGACGCAGGAGCAACACCCGCATGGCCTGAGTGAAGAGGCTTTTGATGCGATTTTTACGCGTGATAAACCGGTTATCTTCGCTTTTCACGGCTATCCAAGTCTGATTCACCGTCTCACTTACCTGCGTAACAACCATCAAAATTTTCATGTTCGCGGCTTTATGGAAGAAGGCACCACCACGACACCCTTTGATATGACGGTGCTTAACGGGCTCGACCGTTTCCATCTGGCCCAGGAGGCGCTTTTGCGCATACCGTCTTTGCAGGGAAATGTGGAGGATATTCTGGAGGCGTTACAACAGAAGATTGCCGCGCACCATCAATATGTGCGGGAATATGGCGAGGATCTCCCCGAGGTGCAAAACTGGAAATGGCCTTCCCAACAAGGGGAAGGCACAGTTCCCGAGTAACTTAATATCGGGATCTCAGGCGACCATTTGCAGGCACGCTTGTGCACAGGCCCGACAGGCCTGTGCACATTGCTGGCAATGCGCGTGCTGATGCCTGCCACACTCTTCCGCACAGGCTCTACAAACATCCACGCAAATACGGCAAAGCGGCATAATATGATCGCTTTCCAGCGTCATAAATTGAGCCGCCAGGCGACACAGCGCGGAACACTGCACATCCAGCTTGATGCAATTTCGCATCATCGCAAGGTCATCTTCGTTCAGACAGCTTGCGGCACAATGCTCGCAGGCGATGGCACACTGATAACAGGCATCGATACAGTCTTGATGTTCGGAATGCATATTCGTCTCCTCATGTTGATAAGCGACTCACGTCATCTGACATTCGCCCTCTCACGTAAAATCAACTTCTTATGTTCCGATGTCACACTCAGCCACGGCGTATTAAAAAGGCGCAACACGTCAAAAACGCAGAATGGCATATTCAATAAGCCATCGATTTAATACACAGTTCTTACTGAGCGTAGAATTTGTGCGCACAACATTTGTAAAGATTTGTATATATACAGCTTTAATGGCAGAAAAAACCAGCAACATCCCATAACAAATAACAGATGTAATGAATATTCCTGAATTACATTTCTCACCAACTCTATTGATTCAATAACGTTTTATTTTTGCTGCAACTTTTTATTTTTAGAAATCAAATAAATTACTCCCCTCGCTTTGCGACAAAATGTTTCTGCGCTGCGCTTTGACGAATTTACGCGAACAGCTAGAGTTAATTCCTGAACGCGATTGATACGGTATTAGTTGTCGTATCGATTATATCAAAAACCCATACGGGAGATATAGAATGGCGGAACATAGAGGCGGCTCAGGTAATTTCGCAGAAGACCGTGAGAAAGCATCAGAAGCAGGGAAAAAAGGCGGACAGCACAGTGGGGGTAATTTTAAAAATGACCCTGAACGTGCTTCTGAAGCCGGTAAAAAAGGTGGCCAGAACAGCCACAGCGGTGATAAAAAATAACGTTTATTTTATCACCACGCTTAATACTCATTGAGCGTCGATAAACGAGTCGGTAACGGCTCGTTTACTTTTTTTGAAGCTTACTGACGGCTTTACCGATAACACTTAACCCACTGCAAACAAGGAGCTTATAACATGAAGTCATTTACCCTGCCACTGCACTGCACACGCAGTCAAACCGTAAAAAATAGGAGAGTTGTTCATGCCAGCACAAGATCCACCAGAGCAAAATGAATCGACAATAGCAGATAACACTACCGTTACTTCACCCGATATCATCACTATTCATTACTCTGATAACGACGATATACCGCTTCGTCTTGCCCCCTGGCAGTTACGTCTGGTGAGATGTTTAGCCAATCGCAAGCTACCGAATAAAGAAGAATAAAAGGCAACTCATTTTCAGCGTTATTCTCATCCCTTTTCTCCTTATTATTCTGTAACGGCCTGGTTTTATTGCATACCCGACAATACTGTCTCCTCATCACCCATTTATTTATCTCTCTGACCGGTTCAGGCACTGTCCGAATGCGACCAGTTAGTGAGTTTCCTGCTTAATCAGCATAAGGAATATGTCATTGCTACCAGATGCAGGGGAAATCCCTCTGCGCCTGCGGTTGTATGTCTCTATAAGCGATCGTACCCAATTCTGCTGTTTCGCTTACTTTTGGAGCAGGGCATGAACCACCCCTAATTAGGTATCTTTGTCATTTATCAGCAATTTATTGGGTATCCCCCCTACTGAGATAAGTCTTAAAATGATTAAAATACGTTATCAATCGCAGATAAAAAACCGGCGAGAAATGTCAATTAATGTCAAGAAAAGTCGTCAGGATCCCTGGTTTTGATAGATAGCAACCCACGTTATTAATGCATTTGCATTGAACTTTGACTTAACCCCCTTATTTGAAAAGATATATGCTAGATACCACTATCGCTTAAAATAAAACCACGAGGTTAATTTTTATTCGATAATAAGTTTACCGCTTCGCTTTGACTAATTTCAGTACTCGGCTAGTTTTTAATACGAACACCGACGACATGAGATGCAAAATATGTCGTTTTATTTAAACAACGAAACTGGAGAAATAACATGGCTGAACATCGTGGCGGTTCTGGTAATTTCGCAGAAAATCGTGAAAAAGCATCCGAAGCAGGTCGTAAAGGTGGTCAAAATAGTGGCGGTAATTTTAAAAATGATCCGCAACGCGCCTCTGAAGCAGGTAAAAAAGGCGGTCAACAAAGCCATGGCGGCGGCCGCAAATCGGGTGACTAATTTTTCATCGATTAATTAATTTTAACGTTTGGTTTAATAGCAATACTGATAGCGAGTCGGTTTCGGCTCGCTATTATTTTCGCTGACCTCGAGGGTAATATTTATGCAGATCAATTCACTGACTGATTTCTTTATCCATGGCCTGTCTGATATTTACAGTGCAGAAAAGCAGCTCACTCGTGCATTATCGAAACTTGCCCGCGAATCGTCGAATGTTGAACTCGCTGACGCGTTTAAAAAACATTATGAAGAAACACAGGGGCAAATTGAGCGTCTCGACCAGCTCATTGAAGCCGAACCGAATATCAAGCTCAAGCGTATGAAATGCCATGCGATGGAAGGGCTTATTGACGAAGCAAATGAAGTTATCGAAGCCACAGAAAAAGGCAGTGTTCGTGATGCCGGGCTTATTGCCGCTGCGCAAAAAGTTGAACATTACGAAATTGCTTCTTACGGCACGCTCTGTACGCTGGCAAGCCAGTTAGGGCTTAAAAAAGCCTATGACCTGCTTTCCGCGACGCTTGAAGAAGAAAAAACCACCGATAATCTTCTCACAAAAATTGCCACCTCATCGATTAATAAAAAAGCCGAAGGCAAATAGACGCCCTCGTAATGCATTCGCTTAATTTCACTTACCGGTAAGTAAAAATGACGACGATGAAAGGAAAAGAACATGACCCCACAAGAGAATTATCACGACTGGTTGCGCGATGCCCACGCGATGGAAAAACAGGCCGAATCCATGCTCAACGCCATGAGCAAACGTATCGATAATTATCCGGACCTGCGCGCGCGAATTGAACAACACCTGACGGAGACTCAGGGGCAGATCACCCTTCTTGAAGAGGTGCTTGATCGCAACGGCATCAACCGCTCCATCATGAAAGATGCCACCAGTAAAATGAGCGCCATGGGTCAGGCCGCGGGCGGCATGTTCGCCTCGGACGAGATCGTAAAAGGCGCGATTAGCAGCTACGTTTTCGAGCAGTTCGAAATCGCCTGTTATACCTCATTAATCAGCGCGGCAAAAAAGGTGGGCGATACCGCAAGCGTTGCGACCTTTGAGCAAATCCTCGCCCAGGAAGAGGCCATGGCCGACTGGGCACTTAAACATCTGCCGGATGTGACCGAACAATTTTTACTGCGTGACGCCGCCGACGGCGTAGAAGCGAAAAAATAACACGACACATCAGGAGAGACTATGTTTCGACACGTTAAACAGTTGCAATATACCGTTCGCGTCAGTGAGCCGAATCCCGGTCTCGCCAACCTTTTACTGGAACAGTTCGGTGGCCCGCAAGGCGAATTAGCCGCAGCCTGCCGTTATTTTACCCAGGGACTGGGGGATGATGATGTCGGTCGCAAAGAGATGCTGATGGACATCGCTACCGAAGAACTGAGCCACCTGGAAATCATCGGATCTCTCGTGGGAATGCTCAATAAAGGCGCTAAGGGCGAGCTTGCAGAGGGGACGGAGAACGAAGCAGAGCTTTACCGTTCGTTAACGCAGAACGGGAATGACAGCCATGTCACCTCCCTGCTCTACGGCGGCGGCCCGGCTTTGACGAACTCTGCGGGTTATCCCTGGACGGCGGCGTATATTGACACCATTGGTGAAGTGACGGCAGATCTTCGTTCGAATATCGCGGCCGAAGCGCGTGCCAAAATTATCTACGAGCGCCTGATTAACGTCACTGATGATCCGGGTGTGAAAGATGCGCTGAGCTTCTTAATGACCCGTGAAGCCGCGCATATGCTCTCTTTTGAGAAAGCGCTCTATTCGATTCGCAACAATTTCCCGCCGGGCAAATTGCCGCCTATCGAACAATACACCAACGTCTATTACAACATGTCCGAAGGGGACGACCCGCGTGGCAGTTGGAATAGTGATGAAAACTTTGAGTACGTTGCCGATCCGCAGCCTGCCGTTGACGGTGGCGATGGTTTAGCCTCTGTCACGCTCAGCAAAGAGCAGCAGGCGCTGGTGAAAGCCATGGCTAAACGTACCCAGTCTGACCCTTCTGTCGACCCCCTAACCGGTGCCGAACTCGGAAATGGGGAACCACAACCCAAATAACATCAGCAGTCGCATGCCTGTGTTATTCACCCCTTAGCCAAGGGGTGTTTTTTTGATAAGGGGATCGTGATGTTTGAATTAGATGCCTTTCATCTGGCAAGAATACAATTCGCTTTTACGGTCTCTTTTCATATTCTCTTTCCGGCTATCACGATTGGGCTTGCCAGCTATCTCGTGGTGCTGGAGGGGTTATGGTTAAAGACCAAAAACCCTGACTGGCGCGCCTTGTATCATTTCTGGTTAAAAATCTTTGCAGTTAACTTTGGGATGGGGGTGGTCTCCGGTCTGGTCATGGCCTATCAGTTCGGAACCAACTGGAGCGGCTTCTCGCAATTTGCCGGGAGTATTACCGGCCCTTTGTTGACCTATGAAGTACTAACGGCCTTTTTCCTTGAGGCCGGGTTTTTAGGGGTGATGCTCTTTGGCTGGAATAAGGTAGGCCCCGGTCTGCACTTCTTCGCGACCTGTATGGTGGCGCTCGGCACGCTGATGTCCACCTTTTGGATCCTGGCGTCCAATAGCTGGATGCACACGCCACAGGGATTTTCGATTGTAAATGGTCAGGTGGTCCCTACCGACTGGTTTAAGGTCATCTTCAATCCCTCTTTCCCTTACCGTTTACTGCATATGACGATTGCCGCCTTTTTAAGTAGCGCCCTCTTTGTTGGCGCCTCTGCGGCCTGGCACTTATTGCGTGGCAATGACACCCCTGCCATCAGAAAGATGTTATCGATGGCGATGTGGATGGCGCTGGTCGTCGCCCCGGTGCAGGCCTTTGTGGGCGATATGCATGGGCTCAACACCCTTGAGCATCAGCCGGCCAAAATAGCCGCCATTGAAGGACACTGGGAAAACCCGCCAGGCGAAGCCACTCCTTTATTACTTTTCGGCCTGCCGGATATGGAGGAAGAGCGCACACGTTACGCCGTTGCCATTCCCGCGCTGGGCAGTCTGATTCTTACTCACTCCTTGCATGACCAGGTTCCGGCGCTAAAAGACTTCCCGAAGGCTGACAGGCCAAACTCCACCATTGTGTTCTGGTCTTTCCGCCTGATGGTCGGGATGGGGCTGCTGATGATAGCGCTGGGTATTCTGTCGCTGTGGCTGCGATATCGACACCGCTTGTATACCTCAAGGCCCTTTCTGCACTTCGCGCTGTGGATGGGTCCGGCTGGTCTTGTCGCCCTGCTTGCCGGATGGGTGACAACGGAGTCAGGTCGCCAGCCCTGGGTTGTCTATGGCCTCCTGCGCACGATTGACGCCGTCTCGTTACACAGTACATTGCAGATGAGCCTGAGTCTGGCAACATTTATTATCGTCTACACCTCCGTCTTCGGTGTGGGATATGGCTATATCGCACGCCTGATTAAAAAAGGTCCGCAGCCGTGGGATGAGCACCCCACCGACGGCAGACCTGCACGCCCGCTCTCTGCGGCTGGCGAGAGCTTACAGACCGGGGAGAGAAAATAATGGGTATCGACTTATCGCTTATCTGGTTTGTCATTATTGTCTTCGCCACGCTGATGTATATCGTGATGGACGGCTTTGATCTTGGCATTGGCATTCTTTTTCCCCTGATCACGGACGAGGGGGAACGGGACATCATGGTCAATAGCGTCGCACCGGTCTGGGATGGCAATGAAACCTGGCTGGTGCTGGGTGGCGCCGGTCTGTTTGGAGCCTTCCCCCTCGCCTACGCGGTGATCACCGACGCACTGGCTATTCCCCTGACGCTGATGCTCATCGGCCTTATTTTTCGCGGCGTTGCCTTTGAGTTTCGCTTTAAAGCGACACCCCACCATAAGCCCTTTTGGGACAAAGCCTTTCTTGCAGGATCATTACTTGCCACCTTTACGCAGGGAGTAGTCGTTGGCGCGGTGATCAATGGTTTTACCGTCACGGGTCGCACCTTTAGCGGCGGCGCGCTGGACTGGCTTACGGCATTTAACCTGTTTTGCGGTCTTGGACTGGTGATTACCTATGGCATGCTTGGCGCAAGCTGGCTGGTGATGAAAAGCGCGGGCGCGTTGCAGCAAAAAATGCGGGTGGCCGCCAGGACATTACTTCTCGGTTTACTGCTGGCCATGGCGATTGTCAGTCTCTGGACACCGCTCACCCACGAGGCGATCGCGGCGCGCTGGTTTAGCTTCCCTAATCTCTGGTTTTTTGCGCCCGTTCCGTTGCTGGTACTGATTTTAAGCGTGGGGTTATGGCGTACCTTACATAACCCGCAACACCATACCCTGCCTTTTATATTGACCCTGGGGTTAATTTTCCTCGGTTTTAGCGGACTCGGCATCAGTATATGGCCAAATATTATTCCGCCTGATATTTCGCTATGGCAGGCGGCATCACCGCCGCAAAGTCAGGGATTCATGTTGGTGGGGGCGCTACTGATTATTCCCGTCATCCTTGTCTATACCTTCTGGAGCTATTATGTGTTCCGCGGGAAAATTGAACATGGGGAGGGTTATCATTGATGAACAGTAAACAAAGCGGCGCAGTGAAAAAAGTGATGTGGTTTATTTCACTGTGGTTTGGCAGTGTGCTGGCGTTATTTATCGCCAGCACACTGATTAAATTATTGATGACGATGGCAGGTCTGCATACCTGACGAAAGAAATGCGCTTACTGATCATCCGCTAATAGCATAATTAAGGTGCCTAATGAATAACTGGCGGCCTGTTTTATAACCGATTCACTGTCACCTTCAAAATGTTTTACTTTAGCGACAATGACATTGTCAGGAAGTTGCCAGGCAAACCAGACCGTCCCGGCCGGGGTGCCATCTTCACCACCATCCGGCCCGGCATAACCGCTAACGGCCAGGCTGACATCCGCCCCGGAGTGGGCGATAGCGCCGGAAACCATCTCCTTCACCGTCTGTTCACTCACCGCGGTATGGGCTGAAATTGTCTCTTCTTTGACGCCCAGCACCGTGATTTTCGCGCCATCCGTATAGGTGATAAATCCACAGCCATAAAACGAGGGCGTATCGTCAGAAGCACAGAGCGCCGAGGCGATTAACCCCCCGGTGCAGGATTCGGCCGTCGTCAATCGTAACTTCTTTTCAGTGAGCAATCGCCCCAGTTCGTTGGCGATAGATAAAGCGGGTGTTGTCATTATTTTCCTCCTGTCATCCACATGGCGGTTGCGCAGGCAACCGCCCTTTCCCATCAGAGGGTTGCTTTTTCCGCGCTCAGGCCCGGCACCAGAATAACCTTACGGCACTCCTCCTGGCGCTTATCGAAGATTTCATAGCCCCGCGCCGCCTCTTCAAGCGGAAGATGATGTGTCACAATCTCTTCCGGAGAGAGGTGGCCCTGGTCGATAAGTTCAAGTAAATCAGGCAGGAAAGCATGGACGTGGGTTTGGCCCATTTTGAAGGTCAGCCCTTTATCAAAGGCATCGCCAAACATAAATCCGTGGATAAATCCGGCATAGACGCCGGGCACGCTGACAATACCGCCACGGCGCACGGCTGCGATGGCTTGCCGGAGGACCTTGCCGCTACTGCCTTCAATCTTGAGGTTGCTCATGACGGTCTCGGTCAGGCTGCCTTTCGCTTCAAAGCCAACCGCATCGATCACCGCATCGACACCGCGATGGCCCGCCGTGTTTTCAATGATCCAAGCGGCGGGATCATCATTCTTATCGAAATTAATGGGAATGGCGCCATAGCGTTGGTGGGCATACGCCAGTCGATAATCATTGTGATCAATGATAAAAATCTGCTCGGCCCCATTCAGTCGCGCACATGCCGCCGTCAGTAGTCCTACCGGTCCGGCGCCGTAGATGGCCACGCTTGACCCCTTTTTTATCTCCGCGTTTTTCACTGCCTGCCAGGCCGTTGGCAGGATATCGGAGAGGAAAAGCACTTTTTCATCCGGCAAGTGTGCGGGGACTTTAAACGGCCCGGTGTTGGCTTTCGGGACGCGAACATACTCCGCCTGCCCGCCAGGAATACCGCCATAGAGGTCACTGTAGCCAAACAGGGCCGCGGGCGGCGTAATGCTCTTACGGTTCAGTGCTGCGCCCTTCCCGCTGTTGGTGTTTTCGCAGGCGGAGTATTGCTGCAGTCGGCAGAAAAAACAGTCTCCGCAGGCAATCACAAATGGAATAACAACACGGTCGCCTTTACTGACATTTTTGACTTCCGGGCCCGCTTCAACCACCTCGCCCATAAATTCATGACCAAAAATATCACCATGATGGGTGCCCGGTATTTTACCGTGATAGAGGTGCAAATCTGAGCCGCAAATAGCCGTTGCGGTTACACGCAGAATAATATCATCCGGGGCCTCAAGACCAGGGTCGGGCATCGTATCCACTTTAACGTTATGAGGTCCATGATAGGCGAGTGCTTTCATAGGCGCGTCTCCTGATTAACGGCTTTGAATAAACAGAACGGTAAGTTTTTGGTATTAATCTGAATTATCTGCCGCCTTTTATTAAGGCTGCATCGATTACGCTCCATCTTATTTACCGATTAAGAATATAAAGGATAGAACAAAAATTAAGTTTCCATTGATTGTTCCTCTTCGTAGACAATAAAATAAAAATAACAAGCGCAGCGGAATATGTTTTGAACGTACCCGTCTATTTATTCATCCTGCGAAAATGTCTGTTCTTTAATTGGCGGGCAGCTAATGAATCTTGCCGCTAAATACGCGAAAGACCCAGGTGTTATAGGCTAAGGTTATCGGCGCCAGCAGGCCAAAGCAGAGGAGAAGAAACTGTTGCGTCTTTACCGGTGCCGCCGCCTGTTGAATCAGGAGATTCACGGGCACAATAAAAGGGAACAACGTAAAGGCCAGCGCCGCGAACGCACAACTGACCAGTATCTGAATGGCGGCCATCGACAAGAACACATAGTGCCGTGAAAGGCCAATCCACAGCACCGCAAGCCCGGCAGACGCAATGGTTAACAGCGGCCCCCACAGCCAGGGGTTGAGGAGATGCTGCCGCCAGGTCTCATGAAGAAAAATGGTCCAGACCAGTAACCCGGTCACAAGAACCAGCGTCAGGGCGCTAAGCCAGGGAATAGCGCGCCTTGCCCGGTATTCCAGACTGCCCGTACAACGCCAGTTCAGCCATCCCGCCCCCATCAGGCAGTAGCCCGTAATCAGGGCAATGCTGCAAAAGAGGGGGAAAGGGCTCAACCATTCCCACCCCGTCCCGGTAAACTGTTGACCGTCGTTGGGGAGTCCCATAATCAGAGTGCCAACGATGACACCCTGAGAGATGCTTGCCAGTAATGAACCGCCCACCAGCATCGTGTCGAAGAGGCGTGGCGCATAGTGCCGGTATTCAATGGCCATGCCGCGCGCCACAAGCGCCAGCAGCATCATAAAGACCGGCACATACAGCGCGCTAAGCATAATGGCATAGGCCAGCGGAAACAGCCCCAGCAGGCCTCCTGCCGCCAGCACCAGCCAGGTTTCATTACCATCCCATACGGGCAATAAAGAGAGGTTAAGCTGATGGCGGGCGTCGGCATCGCGCTGGAATGCGCATAACATGCCCGTACCTAAATCGGCGCCATCGAGTAAAACATAGACCCACAAGCTCCCCGCCAGCGCCGCAGCAGAGAGGGTCTGTAACCAGGGAAGCCCCAGAAGTTCACTCATTCTGCGCCCCCTGCCCTGTACGCCTGGCGACATCCGGCATTGCCCCTTCTTCGTCCCGTTGCGGCGGGCGTGACAAAATGCGCAGCAAAAACCACAGCCCAAGCCCAAACAGCGCGAGATAAACCGTCACAATACACACCAGAGAACCCAGCACCAGCGATGGCGATACGGGCGAGGCGCTCTCAGCCGTGCGCAGCAGACCGTACACAGTCCACGGCTGTCGCCCGGCTTCGGTCACCACCCACCCGGCCAGCATGGCGACAAACCCCGCCGGGGCCATCAGCACCATCAGGCGAAGCAGCCAGCGTGCGTGAAACAGATGGCGGCGCAGGCGCACCACCAGGCCGGCAACCCCGGCAAAGGTCATCAGCAGCCCCAACCCAACCATCACCCGAAACGACCAGAAGACCAGCGGAACCCAGGGCAAGGTATCCTGGGGGTACTGATTGAGGCTATGAATTGTTCCCTGCAAATTGTGGCGCAGGTACAGGGAACCCACATCCGGTATCGCCACCTCATAGTGGTTGCGGCGGGCCGCCATATCCGGTATGGCAAACAGGCGCATCGGTTCGCCCTCGCCCGGCGGCGGCGGGTTCCAGTTGCCTTCGATAGCCGCCAGTTTCACCGGCTGGTGATCGCGCGTGTTTTCACCGTGCAGATCGCCCAATACGATTTGCAGGGGGGCCATTACGACCAGCATCCACATGGCGAGAGAAAACATGTGCCGTGCCGCCGGATGGCGTGCATCGCGCAGCAAGTGCCACGCACCACAGGCCGCCACCAGGCAGGCGGTGCCGAGCATGGCGGCCGCGACCATATGCGCCATCCGCCACGGAAACGAAGGGTTGATAATAGCCGCCCACCAGTCGACAGGCTCAAAACGCCCCTCTGTACCTATCACAAAGCCATCCGGTGTCTGCATCCATGAATTTGCTGCGAGGATCCAGAAGGCGCTGAAAAACGATCCCAGCGCCACAATAGAGGTCGCCATAAAGTGGACCCACGGGCGCACCTTGCCCATCCCGAATAGCATAACC
Source organism: Phytobacter sp. SCO41 (assembly GCF_003073275.1). Lineage (NCBI taxonomy): Bacteria > Pseudomonadati > Pseudomonadota > Gammaproteobacteria > Enterobacterales > Enterobacteriaceae > Phytobacter > Phytobacter sp. SCO41. The sequence goes on from NZ_CP027225.1 coordinate 3,138,839, forward strand.
CCCATAAATCCGGCCTCAAGGAAAAAGGCCACCAGCACTTCCATATAGAGCATCGGGCCCAGCACGGCCCCCGTGCGGCTGGCAAGCCCGCTCCAGTTGGTGCCGAAGGAAAACTCCATCACCACACCCGTCACCACGCCAACCGCCACATTCAGGGCAAATATTTTGCTCCAGTAGCGCCACAGGCTCAGCCAGACCTGCTGCTTTCGCCAGAGCCACAGGCCTTCAAGCACCATCAAAAATTGCGCCAGCCCAAGGGTAAAGGCGGCCAGCACAATATGAAAGCCGATGGTAAACGCAAACTGACCACGTGCCAGTAGCAGTGCGGTTTCCGGGCTCATGCTAGGCGTCGCTGGGTTTGCCGGTATATGAAGAGATGGGCTTATCGACCTGCTCCTCCATCCGGCGGGAAAAGGCTTTAAGCCCGTTAAGAACAGGCTGCAACGAGCGCCACAGGTCGTCATCCTGCAACATTTTCCAGACTCCCTGCACGCCGGGCGCCTTTTGCTCGCGGGTCTGTTCAGGCTGGCTCAGCGCATCCGCCATATCCCGCAGGCCAAAGGCCAGTTTATAGACCCGATCCGGCGGCAGAGAGGAGAGCGCCAGAACAATGACCGACACATTCTGGATGACATTGAGTGTGCCTTCCCGTTGCAGCCCCTTCACCAGAACCTGCGCGACCTCGTTATTCGCTGCCACCAGATCGTTGACTAAACGCAATACACCATGCTGGTGCAAGGTCTCCAGCAGACGTTCCAGTTCGTCGTGGGCGTCCGGCCCGATTTTTGCCGGTTCCGGCTGATACTCTATCGATTTCGCCATCAGAATCTCTCCGGATGTGGTTCATGCGCCGGTGGCTCGTCATAATCATCACGACGCCATTTCTCCTCCACGGGCACTTTGTTAATGGGGGTGCGCTTGCCGTGGCGGAAATTGTGTGCGGGTAAGGGGCCAGGGTGAGCAGGCCGTTGCAGCGGCTGCAACTGAACGGCGATTTCTTTATAAGCAGGCGTATTCACCGCCGGATCGTGATGCTCGCCGGTCAGTTGATTAATCCCCGGCTTGCCCTGATGGATAGAGATGAAAAGCACGTTACCCTGCACCCGATCCGTCACGACAATCGGGACATCAAGCGTTCCCCTGCGCGAGCTCAGCCTCACCCAGTCGCCCTCATTCAGGCTGCGTCCCGCCGCCAGTTCGGGGCTCACCTCTACATACCATTCGGGCGAGAGGCTGATCGTCCGACCCCCTCTGCCGCTCTGGTTGGTCGACTGGAAGTGTTCGAGCATGCGGCCATTGTTCAGGATAAGGTCAAATTCGGCGTCAGCCTCCTCCGCAGGCGGCTGCCAGCTCAGGGGATAAAGACGGGCACGTCCGTCGGGGAATTTAAAGCGCTCGGTGTAAAGTAATGGCGTACTGACGCCCTCAGGGCTCACCGGCCAAATCTGTGATTTCCAGCCTTCCAGACGCGCGTAGCTGACCCCGGCAAAACTTTCGGCAATCTTTGCCACTTCGTCCATGATCTGCCCCGGATGGGTATAACCCCAGTCATACCCCATTTTCGCGGCCAGTTGCGTGAGGATAAGCCAGTCCGGTCGGCTGTCGCCGAGCGGCGGCATCACCGGATAAAACCGCTGGATGCGTCGCTCGGTATTGACGTAGGTGCCCTCTTTTTCCACGCTCGGGCACCCCGGCAATACCACATCGGCAAACTGCGCCGTGCGGCTGAGAAAGAGATCCTGCACCACCAGGAAATCGAGCTCCGTAAAGCCCTGATGCACATTGGTTGTGTCCGCGTCAGAAAAGGCGGTCTCCTCACCGATAACATACATCGCGCGAAGTTGATCGCTGGCCGCCAGCTTGACCATCATAAAATTGTCCTCACCCACGTCGAGTGAGAGTTTTTCTGGTGCCACGCCCCATGCCCGCGCCCACTTCTCGCGCACCTGCGGGTCGCTGACCGATTCGTACCCCGGATAGAAATTTTTCAGGCAGCCGAAATCACTGGCCCCCTGTACGTTGTTGTGACCACGCATGGGGTAGCCCCCCGTTCCGGGGCGGCCATAGTTACCGGTCACCAGCAGCAGGTTGGACAACGCCGTACTGGTATCCGCGCCATGACTGTGTTGCGTTATCCCCATCGCCCACAGGATGCACATGCTTCCCGCCTGGCCTATCAGTTCCGCCGCTTCGCGCAGCGTGTTTTCCTGGATACCGGTAATTTGCGCGGCATAGTCCAGGGTAAACGGGGCCAGCGAATGGCGATACGCCTCCACGTCATTCACGCGTGCGGCAAGAAACGCCTCGTCGGCATAACCGTGGTCAAACATGTAGCGCGACATCGCGGATGCCCATACCAGATCGGTGCCTGGGTGGATACGCAAATGCAGATCGGCGCGTTCTGCCATCTCATGACGGCGCGGATCGACAACCAGCAATTTTTGTCCACGGTGTTTGCGGGCGGATTTCAGTTTCGAGGCAATAACCGGGTGGTTCTCTGCCGTGTTGCTGCCCACAATCACAATCAGTTCCGCCTGTTCCAGGTCGTGTATCGTGCCAGCATCGCCGCCATAACCTACCGTGCGAAAAAGCCCCTCCGTCGCCGGGTTCTGGCAATAGCGCGATGAGTTGTCGACACTGTTCGTGCCGATGATCAGTCGCGCGATTTTTTGCGTCAGGTAAGCCTCTTCATTGCTGCCTTTACTGGAGCCTATAAAGCCAATGCTGTCCGGCCCTGTTTCATCACGGATAGCCAGCAGGCGTTGCGCGACGAGGGTGAGCGCCTCCTCCCAACTTGCCGGGCGAAAACGGTCATTTTCGCGGATAAGCGGCGTGGTCAGGCGTTCCGGGCTATTGATGAAATCCCACGCGAACTTGCCCTTCACACAGGTCGAAATGCCATTCACCGGCGCATCAATCACCGGCTGCACTTTAAGGAGATGCCGGTCGCGGGTCCACATTTCGAAACTGCACCCCACGCCGCAGTAAGTGCAGACCGTCTTGGTGCGTTTGATCTCCGGCTGTCGCAGATGGGTATCAATAACTGAAATGCCGGAAATAATTTCTGCCCCGGTGGCATTCTCCAGCGTTTTGATAACATCAATCAACGGACGCTTCAGGGACTGGCGCATAGAGGTGAACGGACCGGCATCGGGCTGCATGGTTTTTTCGAGCAGCGCGTTACACGGGCAGACCGTGACACAGTGACCGCAACTGACACAGCTTGAGCCCGCGATGCGGTTACCGCCGTCCCATAACACGCGTGGATGTTCCATCGTGTAATCGATGCTCAGCGTCTCGTTGACTTCAACGTTCTGGCAGGCCTCCACGCAGCGCCCGCACAGGATGCATTGATCGGGGTCATAGGTGTAAAACGGATTGGATTCGTCTTTCACATAAGGCTTGCGCTGGAAAGGGTAACGCTGGATAGGGATATGCATGTCCACCATGGTGTTATGCAGCGTGCAGTCACCGGTATTGTGTTCGCAGACGGTGCAATAGAGTTCATGCTTTGCCAGCAGGCGATCCATCCCCTCCTCTCTGGCGACACGCGCATGTTGGTCGGCGCTATTGATGACCATCCCATCCTGGCTACGCAATGTACAGCCTCTGACCAGCGTCCCCTCCTGTTCAACCCAGCAGACATCGCAGGTTTGCAGCGGCTCCAGCGCCTGGTGATAGCAGACGTGGGGCAAGGTGATATGGCAGGCATCAAGAAAATCGATAAGCGGCATGTCCGCCGGGCCGACAAGGGCCTTGCCGTCGTAAATGACGGTACATTTTTGCAGGCTCATTTTGCTTCCTCAGACCAGTCATGTACGCGCACTCCCGTTTGGTAAAATGCGTTACGTCTTATCCTGATGAATAACGCGTTTTTACTCACGCCATGGGTGACGTATCTGTTATGGCGGTTAAATAGATTTTTTGCTAAACCGAGTGGCAAAGCCGGAAATATTCCGTCTGTCTGTTTGTTGTGAAAAAATCGTAGTGAAAAAAACACTGTCGCTCTAAAAAAGAGTATGAGCAAACGTTACAAAACGAAGCGGTAAAATTGCGCCGGAGCAATAAAGAAAATGGTCGTATTAGTTGGCCCGATATACTTTTTATCCGCATACGTTAATGCATCTGATTATAGATGCCCGAATCAGCTAAATGACGCAGACAGGCTCACCCTCAGAAAAACGTAAGACGCCCGCTCACGACAAAGTCACAACTTATTGACTATAAAATATAAAAGGCCACACAGCGTGGCCTTTAGACTCTTCTATTTTTTATCCGGATCAGGTTTTTTATCTCCGGACTCGGGTGCTTCACGGGGATCATCTTTCTCAATATACAGCATAAAAACCGCCTCCTGTTTTCAATAAGAGATTAACTATAGACGGTCTCATGAAAAATAAGCCAGGCGGCAAGCGCCATGTTAAATCCAAAATACCGTTACGCTTGTTGAAATATTGCATGAAGATTGCGCGTAAATAATGCCAACAGAAAAGAGAGTTACATCGATAGTTCCCCTTTTCTGGCCCGATAAAAAAGACCTGCCGAATAAGCAGGTCTGAGAATTAAAATAAAGGATGACGGCCTGATAAACGCTTACTCAGGGTAAGGCATACGCCATTAACGCGTCTCCGGAGCGGGTTCCCAGCCCCCCATGCCCACCGGCAGCGATAACCACATACTGTTTGCCATCATCGCCCTGGTAGGTCATTGGCGTTGCCTGCCCTCCTGCCGGAAGCCGTGCGCGCCAGAGCTCTTTGCCGCTGGCCTCGTCAAACGCGCGCAGGTAATCATCCGCTGTGGCGCCGGTAAAAATCAGCCCACTTTGGGTGATGACATTTCCCCCCATCATGAAAATCCCGGTCGGCAAGGGCAGATTGGTATGGGTGCCGAAAATGTTCATATCGCGGGTGGTTCCCGCCGGACGCTCCCAGATAATCTTTTTGCTCACCAGGTCGATGGCGTAGATTTTCCCCCACGGCGGCGCGTTGCACGGGGCATCCAGCGCGCCCAGCCAGGGTTTAACGATGGCCGCCCAGGGGGTGCCATATTGCGGCCCGACGGAAAACTCTTTCGGTTTGGGATAGGGTTTTCCACTTCCCCAACCGGCCCATTTCTGCATTAATCCCTGCTTGATCGCCTCTTCGCTTTTCATTACCTGCATGGTGAACGGGATGTAGCTGGTATTGGCAATCAGCACATGATGGCGCGGATCGACAGAGGCGCCGTACCAGTCAATCACGCCGTCAAAGGCCGGATAGGCAATGGACGTGCCCTCTGCAGGCGGCGTGAACTTACCCTGATAGCGGTAACGGTGGAACTGGATGCGACACCAGAGCTGATCAAAGGGCGTGGCACCCCACATATCGGTTTCGCGCAAATCAGCCGGAGAGAGATCCGGCATCCCCACGGAGTCAGGTTGTGTTGCCGATAAACGCTCGCCAGGCAGCGAGGGATGCTGTGGAACGGGCTTTTCGTTAACCTGCGCCAGCGGTGTGCCCGTTCGTCGGTCGAGCAAGAACAACTGTCCCATTTTGGTGGTCTGCACCAATGCGGGTACCGTTTCACCCCCCTCAGCGGGCAGGTCAATTAACGTTGGGCCAATGGGCACATCATAATCCCAGACATCATGATGTACCGTCTGGTAATGCCAGCGCTCCGCCCCGGTGCGGATGTCCAGCGCCACAATAGCGCTGGAGTAACGGTCATCAAAGGGGCGTCGACCCGCACCATAATAATCAGGCGTGGCATTGCCCAACGGAATATAAATCAACCCCAGTTGAGCATCCGCGGTATAGGTTCCCCAACCGTTCGGCGTCCCGCGCGTATAGTTCTCACCCGGGTTAAGCGGCGCGGTGGGCGGGTTACGCCCCATATCCCAGGCCCAGGCCAGTTCACCGCTGTTGACATCATAGGCCCGGACAACGCCGGAGGGTTCGCCGGTAGACTGGTTATCGTATATCCAGCCCCCCAGCACAATGCGTCCATCCATCACCATCGGCTGTGAGGTGATGAAATGGAAACCGGGCGGCACATCGCCCAGATGATCGGTCAGGCTGATAAAGCCATTCTTACCGAAGTTTGCACAGGGTTTACCCGTCTGTGCGTTGAGCGCCACCATACGGGCATCCGCCGTGGTCGTGATAATTTTTTGCGGGCAAACTGTATCATCGGTATTTTCGCTCCACGCCACGCCGCGGCAGGCCAGATACTCATTGGCCGAGGTATCGTTCTGCGGGTCGAACCGCCACAGCATCTTACCCGTCGTGGCATTAAGCGCGATCACCTGGCGATGGGGCGTACAGATATAGAGCGCATTACCCACCTTGATGGGCGTCACTTCAAGGTTAAATTCACGCCCGGCTTTGTCTTCCCCCTTTTGCATGACATCGCCAGAGTCAAAGCGCCACGCCAGTTTCAATTGCGCGACATTCGCAGGCGTGATCTGCGCCAGCGGTGAATATCGCTGACCCTCAGCGGTGCGCCCGTAATATTTCCAGTCCTTTTCGCCGTCTGTCAGGGCGGTTGTTTTCTCCGCCGGAAACGGCTGATGATGGACAAAACGCGCATCCGAAATCTGCCAGCCGCTCCAGAAAATGCCGATAATCGCGACCACATACACCAGGGCGATGGCGCTGCCATTTCGTCTGGCTGGCGCAGAGCGCGTCAGAGGGCGAACCACCCAGGGCATGCTTACCCACACGCCCAAAACTGCAGGCAGCAGTAAACGAGGCATCAGTTGCCAGCCATCCAGGCCGACTTCCCATAAAGACCAGATGACGCACAGGACAAAGGTGAAAAGATAAATCCAGACCCCGGCCAGACGCTTTCTCCACAACAACACGCCGCTGAACAGGAAGCCGCAGCCAAAAAGCAGATATCCGGGCGAACCGCCAATAAAGGCCAGCCAGCCGCCGGGCAGCAAAAATGCGAGTCCGAAAAGGGTCACCAGAACACCGGTGACGCGCGCCCATAAAGGCGATGTAGTCTGTGACACAACCCACCTCTTTTGTAAATTCATGTCAATAAAGCTTAGGAAATTTCACATAAGGCGTATTTAAAACCAGAATGAGGAGTATCCAGGCCATACAATTCATTTACTTTCAAAGAGATGAAGTCACTGCTTGTTCTTTGTGCTCACTGTCCGACCTGGAAGAACGCCCGGTTAAGGGCTATACCCTTTCGATGAACAGACGCTGTGCTGAGGATTGAGGAGGTGTATGGGATATCTGGCGTGGACCGCAGCAACCGGTGGTTTATTACTTTTGATGTCGTTGTCCTATGGGTGGATTAGCCGCGTACCGGTCCCCGTCTTTGGGCTGTATCTTATCGTCGGTATCGGCTGTGGCCCCTGGGGTCTTGGCCTGATCAATCTTGATATCGTCCAACACGCCTCCTTAACCAGCCGAATAACCGAGATTGCGATGGCGGCCTCGTTGTTTATTACCGGCCTTAAAATTCGCCTGCCGCTCAGCTCCCCGTACTGGAAAATGGGGTGGATGCTGGCCCTGCCCGGTATGCTGTTAACTATCGCAGGCATCATGGTCGCGGCACATTTTCTGGCAGATCTCTCCTGGCCCCTCTCGCTGGCGTTAGCCGCTATCCTGGCCCCCACCGACCCCGTGCTGGCAAGTCTGGTGGCAATCAATGACGCACGCGACGGCGACCGGCTGCGCATCGCGTTATCCAGCGAGGCCGGTCTGAACGACGGTACCGCCCTGCCGTTTCTGATGCTGGCGGTGGTCTGGTATAAAGCAGGCGGTACGATCGGCGCCGATGAATGGCTACGCTGGGTGAGTGTCGATCTGGTCTGGGCGCTGATTGGCGGGTTAGCGATCGGCTTTCTTCTTGGCAGAGTCATTGGCCTTGCAGCCACCCATTCCCGCCATGCGCAAGGGGAAGTCGCCCCCAGCGATTTCATCGCGCTTTCCCTTATCTGTCTGAGCTTCTCGCTGGCCATGTCGGTGAGTGCGTCCGGTTTTTTGGCGGCGTTTGCCGCAGGTGTCGGCTTGCGTAGTGCGGAAGTGAGCGTGCAGAAACGCCATTCTGAGGAAGACGACCATGATTTACCTGCGGAAATGCAGGTAAATCCCCACACCCGACATGCGCTGGAAGAGCGCAACCCAATAAAGCAAGTCGGTCTCGTCATCGGCGATGCGTTGTCTTTTGGCGATACGGTAGAGCGTTTGCTGGCGGCGACGCTGGTCATCGTTCTGGGGGTGACCTTCGCATTACACTGGGACGCCACTGCCCTGATGCTGGCATTGATTATCTTTGTGGTCGTCCGGCCACTGGCGGTATTCATCCTGACATGGCGCGCAAACGAATCGCTGTTTCATCGCATAAGCCTCGGGTGGCTCGGTATCCGTGGCATCGGCAGTCTGAACTATATCGCTTATGCCTGGGTTCATGGCCTGGCGGGAAGCGAGGCAATCAGGATGGTGGATATTGCCATTACGGTTGTTACCCTCAGCGTATTTATCCATGGCATATCGGTGACGCCTTTATTGGCGCTGCGCCGCAAACGTGAAGAAGACCAGTAAAGCGGTGTTTTCGCCGGGTAGCGATAATCTGGATTTTCTTCTCATCCTCGTCTTCCCGCCTGCTGCAACCAGAAGAGTTTTCACTTGCCTCTATACTTAGTGCCGGAGGTCTTTTGATGAGAACGTTTTTTAAATCTTTATTTGCCAGCCCGGACGCCTTATTGCAGGTGATGAGCCACAGTGAAATTCAGGACGCCATTGAGGATGGCGAGCGGATCGTTGTTGACGCAGATGGTAACACGTCGGTGAATATCCACTGCCAGAAGGTGCAGGATGATTTCAAACGGCATGTCGATGCGTTAAAGAGGGCTTAGGGATGGGCACAGCGATTTTTATGGTTTTGATGGTCTGTGGTTACTGGTACAGCTCCCATGACCTCTCCACCCGTTTCAAATTCAAACGTAGCTTTGGCTGGGATGTCTATTTCCTTGTCGCCCTGTATGGCTGCGTGTTTGTTTTGCAGGGTATGCTGGCTACCGCCGTTTTATGGCTGGCGCTGTTGACAGGCTCACTCGTCACCAATGCATTGCCCGCTATTTTTGGCCCGGAATATCACCACTGGCATATGACGTTTATGAACTGGACCTTTTTAGGCATCCAGGCACCGGTAGTCATTATGCTGGCCTTCGCCGTCATTTTTTGTTTGTGGCGTTCTAACTGGTCGCCAACCGCCCGCCTTGATACCAGCGGGCGCAGGGAGTTGTATAAGCATTTGTCCCGCGCCAACGGCGTTGAGGGGCTGGTTTATCAGTGTATGGAGAAAGGCGATCTCGCCTGGATAACCCTGACATCGCAGCGCATCTATATTGGCATGATCCACACCGCCACCTTCGACAGCGCGGATGCCAATAACATTGTGCTGATCCCGATGCTGAGCGGTTATCGTGACCGCGAAACCCTGGACCTGCACGTTGAGCACAACTACAGCGCATGGTACGACGCCCATGATATCGACGTGCGTGCGGCGGTAGATTTCCGCAAAGTCCTGCTTCTGTCGCAGGTGGAAAGCTTGTCGCTATTCCACCCGGCGCAGGTCATGGCGATGGGCATTCACAAAAGCACGGACACCCCGGCGCAGCATTTATAGCCAGTTGCGGCCTGGCGCGCTGGGTTCAGTACGTTCAGGCGGGCGCAGATCTATCTGACGTGAGGCAAGATGCCCGGCCCACAGCCCGGCAATCCACTTCACGCCCCGCGCGGTAAAGCGCGCCTGTGACCAGGTGCGCTGGTTTTCACCGACGCCATCGTGCACCGTAAAATAGCCCGCCTGGCTATACTGCTTCGCCGGCAGTAACGTCCCGCTGACGCGCTGCATGATATTGCGCTCCAGCAAAAACTGACGAAACTCGGGCTCTTTTGCCTTGAGCATTTTACAAAGCTGGCGGAAACCCAGCGACTCATCGACGTTGACGAACCAGTCAAAAAACTCAGCCTTTGGCAGTGTCAGCGCGAGCTGCGCTTCTGCCTGCTGACGCTTTTCATACTGTTCGGCCCAGGCGTGAGCCGCCGCCGCAGGGTTGGTGAAGTCCGGCAGATTCATGGTTTGCTCGCGCTCTTGCCATTTGTCCAGGATATCGGCGGTAAAGCCGGGTGAGATACGCGCCACGGTCAACACGGAATCCCGCTTGTTAAGCAGGAACTCCTGACGCATCTCCCCTTCCCGTTCATAGAGCTGCATCTGTACCGGTTGCGACAAACGCTGCGTTGTCTCGAGGCTTTTGACCATGCGTTTGACTTCGTTGTGGGCTATCCCTGTCAGCTTTGCGATTTCACGGCTGCTCATCCTCGGCGACCGATCGTTCAAATTGAGAGTGTCCAAAGGAATCACCATAGCGTTCACCACTTATGCTAAAAAACAACCAACTTGCAGAATTAGTATACAATTACCTGGTTAAATATCCAGTACAATTTTAAAGGAAAAGGATAGTTTTTGGGGAAGGCGATAACGTCTGTCTGTGCAGGTTAGTTCTGCTGCCCTTGCGGGTCGCAGCAGCGGGATGGATTATGCGCCGTTTAGCTCACGCAAAGGATGCGCGGCCAGGCCGTCTTCGGGGAAGACGGCTTAAAAGAGGCGGCGCTCGCAGAGGTCAATCATCAATCCGGCGCGGATCAGCCCGGCCCTTCGCTGCCCGCCGCCAGCAGAGGGACCAGCACATCGCTGATGGGAACGGGAATACCGTGAAGGTGACCATAGCGCTGTATGACGCCGTTGCGAATATCCCACTCCATTGGCCGGTTAGCCTGACGGTCAGCAAGAATCGAGGTTCCTAAATCGGCTGGCGCGCGTTTAAAACCCGCCAGAATCTCCTGCGCGACCGCGTCGTCCAGCTCCGCCCCCTCGGCCCTGGCAACAGACAGGCATTCGCGCAAATACGCCAGCGTCAGTTCACTGATATCTTCGCGGGAGAACATTCCGGCGCGGCGATTGGCAAGGACCATCAAACCGGCCGCCGCATTTTGCAACAATTTACGCCAGGCGACAGAGGGGAAATCCGCCGACAGCTCAACCGCGCAGCGCGTCCCCTGCAAGGCCTCCACGACCCGTTTTGCCTGTGGGACATCCGGCAGCGTCAGTCGCGGGCTGGCACGCAGCCAGACGGAGTCATCCGCTTCACGCTGCGCCGGGAACCAGACCACTGAGGGCAGTACCGTTGCGCCATTGACCCAGGGCGCAAGCTGTTTTTTTTGTTCCACGCCGTTTTGCAGCGCACAGACCACCGTATTTTCATCACATAACGCGCTCAGCCAGCCTGCGCTGTCAGCGTTCTGGGTTGTTTTTACCGCCACAAAAACCAGATCGCAGGGATGATCGATCTTCGTCGGATCGGTCAATACCGGCCCCGGCACCACAATTTCACCCTCATCGTGACGCAACACTAACTTCGGATGCGCAGTACGTCCGCAAAGTCGCGGCGCGCGGCCAGCTTCATGCAACACGGCAGCAATGGTTGTGCCGATTGCACCGGGGCCAATTAGCGCGATGGACGGATTTTCTGACATCGTTGATTCTCCTGATTCACTTAGCCCATGATCAGTGTGCCGGTGACAATCACCACGCACGCCAGTAGTTTTCTAAACGTCAACGCTTCGCCGAAAAACAGGTAACCGAGCACCGCCACAAACAGCACGCTGGTTTCACGCAGCGCGGAAACGGCGCCCATCGGTGAGGCGGCCATGGCAAAAATAATGATGCCGTAAGCCAGCAGTGATACCAGCCCGCCTGCCGCCGCACTCAGCAAGCCTGGCTGCCAGCGAAGCAAACTTTTGCTATCACGCAGGATGATATAAAGCACCGGCATCAGCAGCCCCCAGAGCATGCTCATCCACACGGTATAAGAGAGCGCATTGCCGGAAAGCCGTACCCCCATACCATCAGCCACGCTGTAGGCGGCGATAAAAACCCCGGTCGCCAGGGCCTGTTTCACCCCCGGCATTGCCAGCCGACGCTGTCTGAATGCCAGCATCAGGATCCCGGACGAAACGAGTACGATGCCGCCAAGGGTATGAAAGGCGATTTTTTCACCGGCGAACAGCGCCGCCGCGCAGGTGATCAGCAGCGGCGAAGAGCCTCGTGCAACCGGGTAGGTTTGGCTTAGCTCGCCACTCTGATAACTGCGTACCAGACACCAGTTATAGCCCACATGCAGCAGCGCGGACAGCAGCGCATACGTCCAGCTTGCGCGAGCGGGTAGCGGCAGAAACAGGGCAGCGGCTGCGCTTGCCAGCGCAATGGCAACGCACATGATGGTCATCGACCATAGCCTGTCTGCGCCCCCGTGTAAGAGCGCGTTCCAGGTGGCATGCAGCAAGGCTGCAAATAGCGTCAGCGAAATCATCGTTACAGGCATGCATTGATGCTAAACAGCCCTGACCACGATGAACAGTGAAGTGTTGTCATCCCGCCATGAATAAATACTCATACTTTAACGATACCGCCGCTGCGCCTGCAGTGACTCATCCAGTAACCAGTGGCGGAATTTCACAACATGCGACTGGGTTTCAATCCCCTGCGGGCAGACAAAGTAATAGGCGGCCGGTGAAGGAAACCGGATATCAAAAAGCCGTGTCAGCGTCCCCTCGGCAATCTCTTTTTCCACATGTCCGCTGCGCGCCAGCGCAATACCCTGCCCGAGAAGCGCGGCTTCAATCGTCATATTGGTATCCGCGAAGCGCACGCTCTCATGCAGGACGTTGATATTAACGCCGGTTTGCTCAAACCAGGCGTCCCATTTTGGCACCAGGTCAGCGCCGTCACGCGTTAGCAGCGGGTAGCGCAGCAGTTCGGCGGGTTCAGCAGGCGTACCAAAACGCTGCAAAAGTGACGGGCTGGCGACCGGAAAAATCTGCTCGCGAAACAAAAACTCGGTAAAGAGCCCAGGATAGTTACCATGACCAAAGCGAATGGCCACATCGGACTCGCTCCCCGCAAAATTGATGGCTTTATCGGAACTGTCCAGCGACACCAGAATCTCCGGATGTAACCGCGCCAGGGCGGGCAGGCGCGGCAACAGCCATTTCAGCGCAAACGAATAGGTGGTGTTGACACGCAATCTTACCCGACCATTTTGTTCACGCAGATCGGCAAGGGTCGTATCCAGTTTGCTGAAAAATTCGCGCACCAGCGGCGCGAGCGCTGCACCGGCAGGCGTCAGGCTCAGGGTTTTACCGCGCTGAAAAAGTTGCAACCCCCAGAGTTCCTCAAGGTTTTTTAGCTGATGGCTGACGGCGCTTTGGGTAATGAAAAGTTCTTCGGCGGCAGAGGTAAAGGTGGCATGGCGCGTGGCGACCTCAAACGCGCGCAAGGTGGCAGTGGGTGGAAGATTACGCATGCTTTTCGCCCTGTTAATGAGTAATGGCTCATATGACCATAGCGGCGCATCTCTGTGCCAGAGAAATAACAGGCCCGCAACCCAGCGCGCCGGTAAGCAGGGTGCCCGGCAACGAACTGGCATCGAAGACGCGTGCCGGGCAAAATGATGATGCGGCGATGATTTACACGGACGATGCAGCAGAAGCCTGGCTATAGTCGCTCTTTAACAGCGCATAGAGATACTCATCACCCCACGCGCCTTTAAAGAAAATATTCTGCTGGTAATGTGCTTCGCGGCGGAAGCCGAGTTTTTCCAGCAGGTTCACAGCCGCTGTGTTGCGGGTATCAACAACCGCGGTGAGCCGGTGCTTTGCAAAATCATTAAACAGCATCGCGATGAGAGCCCCCATTGCCTCCCTGGCAAAACCTTGCTTCTGATACGCCACATCAAAGGTCATACCCAGTTCAACCTGTCTTCCCTCATCAAAGAAATGAATGCCGATATCGCCGATAAGCGCCCCCACGTCCAGCCGCTCAACGGCCAGTTGATACCAGGTCCCCTCGCTGTTGAACGCCAGCGAACACTGCTGCGCATATAATGTCTGCGCATCATGCTCAGTGTAATGAACCCAGCTTTGAAACCGGGCGACCTCGGGCAGGCTGCGGTAGCGCGCAAGCTGCGGCAAATCAGCGGGTGTCAGTTTGCGCAATAATAATCGCGGGGTGAGTAGCGGCAACGCCTGTGTCATGGATCCTCTCTTATCGTTAATCATCCGGGCGATGGGCCGCATCGATATGTTGCAAGCCCCGCAAACGAAAATCTGCGAGGCGGTACGCTCTGTGTTTATCGTTCCTGCGTTTGGGCGCCACGGTCTACAGAGGCGATCGCTTCAAGCCCAACACGTTGGCCGAATGACAGTTCTAACGTATTACCGTCCGGGTCGGCAAAAAACACATAGTAACCGACGGGGTCACCCAAGTTTTCCGGCGCTTTTCTTAATACGCCTTCCGCGATGGCCATCTCGGTTTTGCGGTCAATCTCTTCGCGGGTTGCACAGGCAACGCCAAGGTGACCAAAATGGCCCAGCGGCGTATCCGTTACGGTGTCCGCCTGAACCAGCACCAGCGCAAACGGGCGGGTATGATCGCTTAACCACGCGACTTTGCGCGCATCCGGAATGCCGGGTTCGCGCTGATGTACGACCTCCATGCCTGCATAGCGGCGATAGAACGCAATACTTTTCTCCAGGTCCCTGACCATAAAAGCAACATGGGTGAATCCAACATCAATATCTTTCATATCCAGAATAACTCCCTCTTGGTCCGTGGCAGCCATCATAAAAGCTCAAGTTAACTTGAGGTCAACAGCAGGCTACCCGCACCCGATCCCTAATATTTGTAGTGTCACAATCTTAAGAGAGCGGGCCTGTACGCTTTCTGACAGAGACTTTTGCTGTTAAAGCTTTTTCGCCAAAGCTTCTGGATGGGGCGCTATTTCGGCAAGTAACCAGCGCTCGAAATCCTCTAATGCGGCGCTATTCGCTCCCGTTTCGCTCGGTTTGACTAAACAGAAGCGTTTGCTGAGGGTTGCGGATTCGGGCCAGGGTGAAACCAGCAGGCCACGCTTCAACTCATTTTCGACATACATCCTCGGCACCAGCGCCACGCCCTGCCTTGCCATCACGGCGGCTATTGCCATTTCGTGCAGATCGTAGCGAACCCCCTGCCCTGGGTTATCCAGGTGTATCCCCTTTTCCCGGGCATACAGATGCCACGCCTCGGGATTTTGCCGTCGGTGAATGCGCGGCAGTGCGTTTAACTGTTCAAAAATATCCTGTTGCGATAACAGCGAAGGGTGACACACCGGAACCAGCGTTTCCTGAAACAGAAACTGCGTGCGCATACCGGCCCACGCGGGATGTTCAAAATGAACCACGGCGTCAAAGCCGCTTCCGGTGAGAATAAACGGGTCGGTGCTGGCGGCAATATTTAAGGTTATGTCCGGGTACAACGACATGAAGCTATGCAGACGGGGGATCAGCCATCGGCTGGAAAAGGTCGGCAGGACGGCAATATCCAGACTTTTGCCCCCCTCGGGTAACCCCATGATGTACTGGGTATCTCTTTCGAGCCGCTCCAGCGTTTCGTGAACATGCCGGGCATAACGTGCTCCGGCAGGGTTAAGCTTTACGCGGCTTCCTGTCCGGTCAAACAGTTTGCAGTTGAGCAGCGATTCAAGGCGCGCTATCTGGCGGCTGATGGCCCCTTCCGTCAGTGAGAGTTCCTCGGCGGCCCTGGCAAAGTTGCCGTGTCGTGCGGCGGCATCAAAGGCCTGCAGGGAAGTGCTACTGGGTATTTTTCTGCGCATAAAAAGAGCTCTCTTTCGCAACTGACCATGCCATTTAGTGAGTAAATATCAC
The DNA here is from genome assembly GCF_003073275.1 of Phytobacter sp. SCO41. Lineage (NCBI taxonomy): Bacteria > Pseudomonadati > Pseudomonadota > Gammaproteobacteria > Enterobacterales > Enterobacteriaceae > Phytobacter > Phytobacter sp. SCO41. Next base: position 3,154,609 of record NZ_CP027225.1, read on the forward strand.
TAACAGGTGAAATATTATCGATTTCCAGGCCACAAAACACCCTATAGCATGAGTAAAAATCATTAAGCAGAGTGAGTGGTTGTCTGCGGTTACTCATGCGGAGGCAGGACAATGTTGTATTTCGTGGAGTGCTCATATACCGATCCAAAGAGCGAGCAAGAGTGGAATGAATTTTATCCTCAGGAGAGATACCGATGAACGCGCCCTTCTTCCCAACATGCCAGATTGGCGATTTTCAGGTAACGGCGCTGAGTGATGGCGATATGTCTGTCAGCCTGGATTTATTGTCAGGCATTGCAGCAGCGGATGCCGCAGCCATTCAGCGCCAGGCCGGAATGACTGAGCCCGGCAATATCCATATCAACGGCTATCTTATTCGCGGCCGGGGGCGAACCATGCTGGTTGATGCCGGTACAGGCGGGTTGAACAACGCGGGGGGCCAGCTCAAAGCCAGGCTTGCGGCTAGCGGCGTCAATCATAACGATGTGGACAGCGTATTACTGACACACTGCCATCCGGACCACATTGGCGGCCTGCTTGATGCCGAAGGACGGCCTGTATTTGAACATGCGAAACTCTTTTTGCATCCTCTCGAAGCGAGTCACTGGCGCGATGATGGCAAATTAAAAAAGGCGAGTGCACACGGCCAGCGTAATTTCCGTCTGGCCAGACAAACGCTGGATGCCTATGCAGAGAATGTGCGTTTTTTTAGCGCAGACAATATCATAAAGGGCATTACCCCGGTCTGGTTACCGGGTCATACGCCGGGGCATTGCGGGTTTCGCATTGACGCGCATGAAAGAAGCCTGCTGATATGGGGCGACATTGTCCATTATCCGCATATTCAGACGGCACAGCCCGCCGTGACGATTTTGTTTGATGCCGACCCCGCACAGGCCGAAGACACGCGCAAAAGAATCCTCGCACAAGCCGTGCGTGAAAATCTGCTTATTGCGGGCATGCATCTGGGACCGAGGGGGTTTGCGAACATTGTCAGAAATGATACTGGCTACGCTATTGCGTGGCCCGACGAGCTGAGATGAATTCCGGCTGTGTGTTCAGACGCACCGGTTAAGTGCCCGGCGTTTTCCGGGCCTCTCGTGGTGTGTTAAGCCGTGCCCTCTTCGCTCAAGAGGGCACCGTTTTTTTGGGCTGGTAATCAGAACGATTCCCAGTCAGAACCGTTCGCTGTTGACGCTGCGGGTCGCAGGCTAACCTTAGCGCGCGCTGCCGCTGGGGCGTATTTCGGCTTAGCCGTTTCTGAATTCAGTTTGAACACGGAAACCAGTTGCGCCAGTTGTTCGGCCTGTTGTTCCAGTGATAATGACGCCGCAGACGACTCCTGAACTAGCGCCGCATTCTGCTGGGTTGTGGAATCGAGCTCCGTTACCGCTTTACCAATCTGATCGATACCCCTGCTCTGCTCTTCCGAGGCGCTGGAGATTTCGTTCATGATCCCACTCACATTGGTGACCGAGGAGACAATCTGCTCCATGGTGGTACCGGCTTTGTTCGCCATTTCTGAGCCGGTCGTCACGCGTTGTACCGACTCTTTTATCAATCCTTCGATCTCTTTGGCAGCCTGGGCGCTACGTTGGGCAAGGCTTCTTACTTCACCCGCCACCACCGCGAAACCGCGCCCTTGCTCACCGGCGCGCGCCGCCTCAACGGCTGCGTTAAGCGCAAGAATGTTGGTCTGGAACGAAATACCATTTATTACACTGATAATGTCGGTAATTTTGTTGGAGCTTTCGGTAATGGTTTCCATGGTGCTGACCACGTCCCAGACAATTTTGCCACCGGAACGCGCATGCTCTGCCGCCACGCCTGCAAGCTGGCTGGCCTCACGCGCATTGTCTGCGTTGCGCTTAACCGTTGAGGTCAACTCTTCCATACTCGCCGCCGTTTCGACTACCGCGGCTGACTGCTCTTCGGTGCGGGAGGCAAGGTCAGTGTTGCCTGCGGAGATGTCCGACGAGGCGTTCGCCACGTGAATGACCGACTCTTTAATTTGGGTGATCATGTCACGAAGCTTGTCGTTCATGACGCCCATTGCCATTGTCAGGCGGCCCAGTTCATCGGTTGACTGCGGCTCAATGATCGCGGTCAGGTCGCCTTCGGCAATACGTTCCGCCAGTGTCAGGTTGTGTTTAATCTGGCGGGTCATCTGGCGGGTAAGCAGCCAGGCAACCAGTAACCCTGTCAGCACTGCGCACACGGCGACGATGCCCATAATGATCATCACACGTTGAATAATATCGATATTTTTCTGAGTCTGACCAGTTACCAAATCATTCGTAATAGTATTAATTTTTTCTGCAACGCCGGTGAGCGCTGTCGCGGCACTCTGCGACTCTTTCTGGGCATTAGCATAAGCGGCAACATTATCCTGCATTCCGCTCAGGAATGCCTGAGCCATCTCTTTATCTTCGGCTGTAAAAGTGACATTTTCGGAATGGAGAATCTTCATCGCCTCATCGTATTGAGCCTTAAAGATATCCATCCCCAATTTTCCGGCAGATGACTGAATTTCATAAGCGGCCGCCCAGGTGTTATTGAGGTGATTGAGCAACGCGACTTCATCTTTTGAAATGGTTTCCTGCTGCTCAAGGCGGGTACTGAATTTATCGAGCAGGGTTTTGAGAGCAGGAGAGGTTAAATTCTGCGATTTTTCGACCGTCACCTGTTCGAGTTTAACGAACGTATCACGGTGGGTGGCATAGTCAGGAATAGTACTGCGCAATTCATCAAACAAAACACGGGCATCGCTGTCCCAGGTAAAGTCGAGACCCGTAATCGCTTTTTGATCCATCTTATCAATGGCGACTCTATTCGCCTGCAGTGATTTTTCATCATGGTTTAATTGATAAGTCAAACGGTTACGTCGCGCCGTATTGAGCTCGGTGCTGATTTCACTGATTAATTTGCCCTTTAAGGCATGCTCACGGATACTCGCGGACTGTTGAATGCTGATAAGTGAGGACAGAACAATAATAACGATTAAAACTGCAAACCCGCCAAAAAGTTTGGCAGCCACAGGCAGATTTTTTATTGACGGTAACAGCTTTGACATAGACGTATCCTCAGTGTTCTTTTTTAATATTTAAAAAATAGTTTCATTTTTACTTCTTATTCGATTGCGGTTTTTCATTTCTTTTTGAGGAGTCACAAAAAGTGGGCTATCACGTTACTTATCGTCAATTACGCAATTTAATTTAATAAAAAAATCAAAAAAAAGATCTGCGGAAAATATATCCTAAGAAAATTAAGATTGTTGCATAAATAATGTGAACGGCCCAGCATATTACGGTGTTCTTACCGTGATAATCATAAGCCTGCAAAGTTATTTATGACCAACTGCTACGCTGTGGAATTAAAAGATATAATATATTTCGCTAACGATGTATATTGCGAGGATGACTGTTCGGCATGTTATTAATTATCATTACTCAGGCTTTTTGCTGATCACTATCGAAAATGTTTATCGTGCCAGTCATGCACGAGAAGCGTCTGAGATTGTAGCCATATTTAAAACCACATACTGTCTCAGCTATTTCCAGCGCTGGTTTTAATCCTCAGCCATTTTCTTTATTCACGCTGCACTGACTGCTCCCCATCCGGCTGACGAACCACCCCGGCTTTGCGGTGCGGTTCAGCCAACCGTGGAAAAATCACATAAATCGCTCTGCCCCGCCTGACGCTTCAATTGTCTGGCCGGTAACAAACTGATTTCTGTCTGAAAGCAGGAAAGCCGTAATTGCCGCAATATCCTCAGGAAGCCCAAAGCGCCCCACCGGGGTTTTCTCTTTACCCAGCAGTGCCATCACCTCGTCGTCCGTTTTTTCAGCCAGTTCAGGGCGACGATGGCGGACATTCGGCAGCATATTCTGCGCCCAGTTATCGGTCGCGACAGCGCCCACACCAATAGCATTGACCAGGATACCATCCGGCGCCACGCTCAACGCTAAGCTCCGGGTCAGATTGTTAATTGCCGCACTCAGGGCGTGTGGGACGGTAAGTTGTGGGTTTGGATAGATGCCGCCGATAGAAGAAATATTAACAATGCGCCCCCAGTTTCGCTTCTGCATGCCGGGAATAACCGCCTTACAAAAGCGCCGCATGGCAGAGAATTTGGTCTCCGTCATTAATTGCCAGTCCTCTTCTGACGTGGTGAGTAGAGTACCCGCATGCGCTCTTCCGGCATTATTGACCAGTAAATCAATTCCCTGAAAAACCGTTTCTGCGTGCTCAACCACCCGTGCCGGGAGGTGGGGATCGGTCACATCCCCGGCAACAGGCAGCGCCGAAACACCATATTTATCGGCAATCTTCTTCGCGGCCAGGATCAGGGCAGACTCTTGTCTGGATACCATGACTAAATGCGCCCCGTTTGCCGCCAGTTCTTCGCAAATGCTAAAACCAATGCCGGTTCGGGCTCCGGTGACCAGCGCCACTTTTCCTGTCAGTTTTAAATCCATGTCTTGTTCCTCATAGTAAACACAATGACCAGATGAAGAATATGAGTAACAAATAATGCATTCAGGGGCTTGCGCAGCAGAATTCAGACGTCTGAAAAAAACGCGCAAAGCGTTAAGCATCACCCCTTCTTATACTGCGGCAACATTTTATTCCGGGTGAGGAGCGGTCAATGCAGACCCACAACCACGCGCTTTCTTCTGCCAGGATCCTGATGCTGGCTATTATTTGCTGTATCGTAGTAGCGAATATTTATTTTAATCAATCCGTTCTGAATTTGATTGCGGGCGCATTTCCCAATGAACGGAATGCGGTTTCTTTGATCCCCATGGCGACCCAGTTAGGTTATGCGGCGGGGTTATTCTTTCTCATCCCATTAGGCGATTATATTGAACGTCAGCGGCTGATCCTGCGCCAGGCCCAGGTGCTTTTCCTGGCGCTGCTCGGCATGATGTTATCCCCAACGGCGACCGTGCTGGTGTTTTTCTCTTTTATTACAGGCGTGTCCGCAACCGTGGCCCAACAAATCGTGCCGCTGGCCGCCTCTCTCGCCGGGCCGTCATCCCGGGGTAAAACCGTGGGTACCGTGATGAGCGGCGTTCTCGCCGGTATCCTTGCCGGGCGGGCGATTGGCGGTCTCATCGGTCAGTATTTCGACTGGCGGGGTGTCTTTTTGTTCGGCGCGCTCATGACGCTACTGGCCGTCGTTTTTATCGTGCGCATTTTGCCTTCGCAGTCGTTGCCTGCGCCAACATTTAACTATCTGCCGGTATTGCGTTCACTCGGGCAACTGTGGAAAAGCGAACCGCAGGTGCGCAAGGCAACGCTGACACAAGCCATGCTGTTTGCCTCCTTCAGCGTGCTGTGGACCGTACTCCCATTCTGGTTAGCCCATCGCTACGATTACGGCGCGGGGGTAACCGGAACACTGGCGGCGCTGGGGTTAATCGGCATTCTGTGTGCCCCTCTGGCGGGGAGTTTCAGCGATCGTCAGGGCCCCTTCCGGATGGTGATGTTGGGCGTCATTCTCATGCTGCTGGCCTGGATTGTTTTTTGGGGCTGGAACAGTATGGCGGGGATGGTGGTGGGCATTCTGTTACTGGATGCGGGCGAACAATGTGTACTGATAGCGAACCAGCACACCATTTACGCGTTGCGCCCGGATGCCAGAAACCGTCTGAACACCCTCTTTATGTGCGTTATGTTTATTGGTGGCGCCTGTGGTTCCCTGACAGCCACCGGGTTATGGCAGGCAACGCAGAGCTGGACGCTGATTTCTGCGGCGGGGGCCGCTCTCGTACTCAGCGGGATGCTCATTGCCGTGAGACGTAAAGATTAGCGCCCTATTCGGGCAAACAGGGCCAGCGCATTTCTTACCTCTGTCGCCCGGTGTGAACCATCAACATCGTTTAAAGCGTTCCGAATTAACTGCTTTGCTGCCCCGTTTTCCCCGGCTTCGGCCTGAACGGTTGCCAGTGAACAGGCAATACGCAGAGCCCAGCCGTGGGCCTGCTGCTGACGCGCTTTATCCAACGCTTGTGTCAGCAATAAACGTCGCTCCTGGGCTGGTGATTGCGTGGCGCAAAGACGCATCAGTTCTGGCGCGCACCAGTTGTCTGGCCCCTCGCTGGCGGCTTTCTGCGCCAGCGCGCCATCAATTTCTGACAATAAAGGGGAGTATTGCCAGTCTAATCCCGTCGCCCGCAGCGAACTGAACAGTGTGGTTTGACTGACATTGCTATGACTGAACTGTTGGGCCCAGACAAGAAACAGTTCGCCGTAGGTCTTCCAGAAATACAAATCATGTTTTTCTGCCAGTTGAACAAGCCAGTTCGCGGCCCTGACCACCCAACGTGGACGGCGTTCCAGCGCCGCTGTCATACAGGCGCCCTCGGCGAGCGCACAGCAAAGAGAACAGGCATGCTGCAAACGGGCGGCTTTTTTAACGCCGCGCAACGCCATCTGTTTTGCGGCCTTATACTCACCCTGAACCCAGAGTAAGCGAGACAGAAAAGCCATGCCGGCGGTCTCCTGATCGAGACCAAAACGAAAGGAGTGGCTCATACTTTCCTGCGCGTACCAGGCCAAAGATTGCAGCAGATAACCGCGGCCTTCGCTATGCTGACCTAAAAAATGCAGGGAGACACCGAGAATACGCAGCCCGGCGGCATGGGCTTCTGCATCATCGATGGATCGCGCCAGTTCGCACATAGACTGCGCATGTTCACGCGCTTTACCAGGAGCGCCCGTGCGCAGGCAATACAGCCATAACCCATAGTGCGCCTGTAAACGTATCTCTTTATCGTCGAGCTTTTCCGCCAGCGTCAGTGCGGTTTGCCAGGCCGAATAGGTTTCAGATGTCGGGCCTTTTGCCCAGGTCGATGCCTTACCTGCTGCGGCGCACAGATGCATTCTCTGATGTAACGTTAATACGACCCGCGCGTTATTTTCATAGAGCAGAGGGTAAATATGACGCTGACACTCATCATAGAGTGAGTATTCAATCCAGAACGGCGTCATCGCCTGTAAGATCGCAAGCCCTGTTGAGGGATCGCGCCCCTCAGTTAATGTTTGCTGTAAAACGCGGCGCAAATCATTAAGGATGGGACGATAGCGCTCCCGCCACTGCTCCGTTGGTAAGCTAAGCCAGTCCCTCTGCGCCTGTTCCACCAGCACGCTATTGTAATGAGCAAAATCGGCTGCAAGCGCAACATATTCATCCTGTTCGCGGAGCTTCGCGCAGGCGAACTGGCGCATGGTTTCCAGCAGGCGAAAACGCGTAACAGGCGCCTGGCTACTGACCTGAATCAGCGACAGAGACAACAAGCGCTGCAAATCGTCGATAACCTGCCAGCTATGGTTGTCTTTTGTTCGCAGAAAATCACTGACGGATTGCACGCTAAACGTGTCGGTAAAGATGCCCAGCATTCTGAATAATCGCTGCTCACGCGCGTTGAGTAACTGATAAGTCCACTCCAGCGTCGTCACTATTTTCTGATGTCTGGGCTCCAGCGAACGGTGGGTATTGCTCAATAACGGGAAGCGGTCCTCAAGCCGATGATAAATCTCACTCACACTCATAAAGGGCAGACGGGAGGCCGCAAGTTCAATAGCCAGGGGTAAGCCATCAAGATGACGGCATAATTCACCAATCAACACCAGTTCACGTGCTGAGGGTTGGAAATCATGCGCACTGGCCCGGACACGCTCAATAAAGAGACGGACGCTGGCAAAAGAGATTAACGTGGCGTTATCGGCGCCCTCTTCGTGCGGGACTTGCAACGGCGGGAGTAAATATTGTTGTTCACCAGCAACCTGGAGCGCCACCTGGCTGGTCAATAACAGTTTGATCCGGGGAGCCAGTCTCAGAAGCCGCGTCATCAGCGGTTCCAGTTCGCTCGTCACGTGCTCACAGTTATCAATAAGCAGCAAACACTGACGTCGCGCGAGCTGTTGGCGTAAATCGGCATCCTGTTCAAGACCGGCTAAGGGAAGATGTAACGCCTGAGAAATAACGGAGAGCACGCTGGATGCGTCGGTAACATGGGCCAGTTCCGCCACACAGACGCCATCGGGAAATTGCGGGTGCGCCTGGTTAACCACTTCCCACGCCAGACGCGTCTTACCCACGCCGCCAGGACCGGTTATCGTCACCAGAGGGCGCTGATTTAGCAGGGCACAGAGTTCCTGCACCGCCTGGTCGCGCCCTAAAATCGAGCTCAGAAAGGGGGTAGCAGGCGGAAGCGGTATTTCCGGGTCGGGAGATGCCTGCAACGGTACGTTCTTGATGTTAAAGCGGTAGCCACTGCCAAATTCAGTAACAAGGAGATGCCGGTCTCGCCCCAACAGGCGGCGAAGCGCTGAAATTTGCGCCTGAAGATTGTTCTCTTCGACGATTTCATTTCCCCACACCTGGGTCATGAGAGACGCTTTACTGACCGCTTTACCGTCGGCCCTTATCAGAACCACCAGAACATCAAATGCTCTGGCAGAAATTTTTACCGGCTTACCCCGGTGCAACAGAATCCTTAGCTGGGGCCAGAGTTGCCATTCAGCAAAGTGAATCTCATCGGTTGTTATCATAGTCTTGAGATCTTCTGTTTTTCACCATCACACACACTGTATGCCGGAAAAGCCATTTTTACCGCAAGGCGGCCAAGGCTATACAGAGACCCGGTATAGCCTGACCTGAACCGTTGATAAGTATAGAGTCATGCCCCTGTGGCGCATAGCCCTACGATGTATTCATTAACTCGCAAGGGGAGTCATTATCAGAGGTTTGTCAGCACAATTTTACCCTGAATCCCGCCCATCGCAGCACGCTGATGGGCAGCGCAGGCCTGGGCTAACGGATAGGTACTGTCAATAACCACCCGGACAAGGCCATTTTCCAGAAGACGTCCTGCTTCATTTAATTGCGCGCCGCTGGAGCGTACCTGGGTGGAAGAGACCGTAATCGCTTTTTGCGCGGCCTCGTCCCTTGCGGAAAAACCCAAAGGGTTAACCAGAAAAAGAGCCCCGCCTGGCTTTATACAACGCAGAAAGCGTTCCATATGCGCCCCGCCCACCGCATCGAGAACCAGATCCACATTGTTGACCACCTCCTCGGCTGCCGTTGTGGTGTAGTCGATAAATTCGTCGGCCCCCAGCTCACGCAACAGCGCCTCATGGTGCGAAGAGGCCACAGCGATAACCTTCGCCCCTTTCCAGCGGGCGATTTGCACGGCAAGGTGCCCCACGCCGCCGCCAGCGCCATTGACCAGCACCGTCCGGCCTTTTAATGGCTCGGCTTTATGAGGAAAAGGCTGGAAGGGATTAACCGCATCATGCCCTGTGTCGACAAGAAACTGCCAGGCGGTAAGTAGCGACATTGGCGCGGCGGCGGCCTCCACATGCCCAATCCCCTGGGGTTTGAGTGCCAGTTCGGATGCGGGCACACTGACATATTCTGCATAGGCGCCGCTGCCCGTCATCACCTTCTCAGGAAAACGCACCATCGAATAGACGTCATCTCCGGGGCGAAACGCAGTCACATTTTTACCGACGGCGGCAACGATGCCTGATACGTCAGTACCCAAAATAAGGGGAAAAACGGGATCGGGGCGCCATTCCGGTGGCAGTGTGCGAAAGCCATCGCGCAGATACCAGTCCGGCGGGTTAAGGCTGGCCGCCTGCATATGCACCAGGACATCGTCGTTGCCCACATGTGGTCTGGGTGCATCTTCATAAAGCAGGTTTTCTGGCCCGCCAAACGCATGGAGTTGTACTGCTTTCATCATCTCAGTCATCATCATCTCGCTCTAAAAGACCTCAGGTGACAGAGCATAGGATCAATAACCCAGGTTGATAATATGGCTGAATTTCGCTTTACTTATGCCATGAAGGAACAAATCGGTTTTGAGAGACTCACAGGTCTTATTGCATTCGCTCGCGCAGGCGCTCTGGGTAGCTATAGTGCCGCTGCCCGTTCGCTTTCTGTTTCCCCCTCAGCCATCAGTAAAAGTATTCAGCGCCTTGAGAAGCAGCTCGGCATTGCCTTATTCACCCGAACGACACGCTCACTGGTGTTAACTGCCGAAGGGCGCGAACTGCATGAGCGGGCTTTGCGGTTGCTACGGGATGCGGAGGAGATTGAACAGATAGCGAAACACGCTCGCGCGGAGCCCGCAGGGATATTACGCATTGCGGCGTCACTGCCGGTGGGTATCCATATGATTGCCCCTCTCCTTCCCGCCTTTTGCGCACTTCATCCAAAAGTGACCATTGATCTACGCCTGAGCGACCAGCGAGTAAGCCTCGTTGATGAGAATATTGATATTGCCATTCGACTTGGCGAGCTCGCGGATTCCAACCTCCTGTTGCGTCGCCTTCCCCCCTATCAGATAGGTTGTTACGCCTCGCCTGACTATTTAGCCCGCTGCGCCCCTCCGCTGCATCCCAATGATTTATCCGGGCATACGACGATTAATCTGCGTTATCAAAATACAGGGCAGCTTTTTCGCTGGCCGTTTCGCGTCGGGGAGCGCGAGATAGACATTGTGCCGTCATCAACGATCATTGCGGATACCAGCGAAGCCGTCATTGCCGCCATTGTTGCCGGTGCCGGAATCGGTATGGCCGCGAATTTTATGGCGGCGTCCCGGGTAAGCGACAAAAAGCTTGTTCCGCTGCTCTGTGATTTCGCGGTGGAGCGGCATGACATGTCGGCCGTGTGGCATGAAAGTCGACGTTCCAATCCTGCGGTACGCGCTTTTCTGGATCATATGCTTAGCCATTTTTAAGCTACCGGTTTTCAGCGATAACACTCACTGCACCGTCAAATATGCCTCGTCAGGCGCAATGCGTAGCGTCGCGCCTGTCACAATAAATTTCTTACCTGTACACCGCGGCATCGCCATTTCCTGAAATCATCTTTCCGCTCAGTTGACTTAATATAAAACAATAATAATTTATTGTAAAACGATAAACTACAGGCTAGCCTGCACACACTTCAACCTACCGTTTGCCAGGAGAGGCATCGAATGAAAAGAAGTCTGCAATATGGCGTTTCGCTTGCGGGAATCATGCTTTGTGTTCCTTTACACAGCGCGGATCTGTCCGGGTACGCGGGTCTCGGCGTTGCAGTCAGCCCCGTCTATTCGGGGTCACAGCACGCTGCGCCAGGTCCGTTACTCAAAGGTGGCGTAAGCCTTAAGAGTGATGGCTGGGGATATTGGGATCTGTCTACAGACGGTCTGGCATGGACGCTGCCAGCGGATTCCCCGTTTGCCGTGAGCCTACTGTTAACACCGGATGAAGGGCGAAAAGAGGTGTTCAACTACCCATTTTCCGGCAGAAAAAACCGTGACTTGCAAGGGATGGGAGACCTTTCCGACATCCTCATGGCGGGTGCGGAATTGCGGTATCAACGTGAGGGCTGGATGGTATGGTTGCGCGCATTAAGTGCAACACAAAAGCACCGATACGGGGGCGAAACGCAGGATCCGGGCATGACGTTAAACAGTGGCGTGAAGGCAAAGCTATGGCACTGGCGGGATGTCGATTTTTCAGTCGCTGGCGATATCACCTGGGCGAACGGCGGTTATCAACAGCGCCATTACGGTGTCACCACAAGCCAGGCGCAACGCACTGATTTTTCTGTCTATCGCCCGTCATCGGGTTTCCAGCTTGGTGGAGTGTCTACCGGGCTGGTCTGGCACATTAGCGAAAACGTAGCCGCAGGAGTGAGCGGTCGCGCGGCATACTTGTTTGATGAGGCGGGTAAGAGTCCGTTAGTGAAAAGCCGAATGCAGTACACCCTGTCATCACTGATTCAGTATGAATTCTGAGGCGGACAACAATGAAGAAGCACTCTGTGCGCAGTCGTACGCGGTTGTTAGCCGCCGGTACAGCTTTTGTGTCGCTGATAGCGGCGGGGATCTACCTGCAACCCGGATTTAGTTCACCGTCTTTGCATCAGACGGGAGATGCAACGGTAGCCTCGTTTTTAACCCCTTTGCTGAAAGGATCAAGAGGCAGCGTTGCCGCCGCCTTCATCACCCCGCGAGGCGTACAATATGCGCTGTGGAACAGTGATTATGCAAAACAGTATGAAATTGCCAGCCTGACCAAAACCATGACCAGCAGCCTGCTGATTGAAGCGCAGCGACGCGGCGAAGCAACGGCACAAACCCGCGTAGGAGAGCTCGTCCCGGAAATCACTGGCCCGGCGAGCGAGATAACACTTGAGCAACTGGCATCACATCGCTCTGGCCTGCCGCCGCTGGCGACATCATTACGACAGAAAATTCAGGTGATTAAGGCCATCATCCTGCGTGACAATTTCTGGAATTACGATGACGAGACATTAATAGAGATGGTGAACACCACCCGCGTTGAAAAACCCGCCGAGTTTGATTACTCCAATACCGGCTATGCCCTGCTGGGATTGGCGCTGGCGCGCGCATCACATCAATCTTTTGCCACGTTGTTGCACACACGGGTTTTTGCGCAAGCGCAAATGAAAAGCTCCGTCATCGCAGATGATTCGAAACCCGTCACTCCTACATTCAGCCACGGCTGGTCAGTTTCCGGATTCAGCGAAGCGCCGTGGGTATTGCACGCATTTACCCCCGCCGCGGGAGTACGATCGACCATTGTCGATATGGCAAATTATGCGCAGGCGTTACTGGCAGGAAAACTCGCAGGAAGCGAAGCGATGCCGCCGCGATTTGCCACTGACGATCCCGATTCACGGATTGGTTATGCCTGGTTTACAACCCGCATACATGGGCGCGATATCACCTGGCATGACGGCGAGTCCTCTGGGTTTGCCAGCGCTATCGCCCTGGATCCGCAGCGTAAAAGCGCCGTGGTTATCCTCTCCGACACCGGATGGCCGGTGATTGGTCCGGCTGTTCGGCTGTTACTCACCCAGCCGTCTTCTGAAACAGAGGCACACCGTGAACTGGATTGATATTCTCTGGGCAATACTCGCCTTTGCTTCGACCATGTTGTTTGTGTGCGGAAACTGGGCTTCGCATTACAAACTTCGCTTAGTCAATTATATCCTGACCGTTGGCATTATTATTTACTGCGTGGAGATGATGCAGACAATAACGCACCTCAGTAAGCCGGGTTACTTATTCAGAATGCTGACCTGGGCGATTCAGGCATCTTATATCGCTTTTGGTGTCTACCGCGTATGGCCAAATCCCTGGCTAAAACGCGGCGCTAAAGGTCTGAACGCCAGCAAGATTGCTATCGCGCTGATGCTTATGTCATGCTTTAGCATACTGGTCTTAAAATAGTGCGTATTATTCAGGAAGGTTCAATGTGAAAGGTGCGAGAAATAAAATCAGCCTGGCGCTCATCACCGGCGTGCTACCGCTATTTCTTATCCTGGTGGTAATTACACCGCTGTGGATGTATTTCACGGGTTCGTCGTTTTTTATTTCCAGTATGCTCAGGTTCGCCGAGATTCAGGGCGATAATTTGCCAACCACGACGGTATCGTCACTTAACCAGCTACTTTTGCTGGTGATTCTCTATTTCCCGACGGGGCTGTTTGCTTTTGCTATCTGGCAAGGTATGAAAGTCACGCAACTGGTACGCCAAAAACAGATCCTCACTCAGGCGCTGGCGCACAGTGTACGTAAAATCGCGATAGCGATGCTAAGCCTTGGGATCGTCCTGCCAGTGTGCCGCTTTTTGATCCCTCTGGTCGTCTGGTGGCCGGAACATTTCTACCAGGTCACCCTGCTGATCGGCGATATTGTTCTGTTATTAGCGGGCGGCTTGCTGCTTGTGACGTTTCACTCCCTGGTTGAGGGGATCAGAGCGGAAGAAGAAAATAAGGAGTTTATCTGATTATGGCTGTCGTGGTTCATCTGGACAAAGTGTTGGTAGAGAAGAAAATGACGTCCAGAGCGCTGGCAGCCTTTGTGGGCATCACCGAGCAGAATCTCTCGCTGCTCAAGTCCGGGAAGGTTAAAGGTATTCGTTTTGATACGCTGGCAAAAATCTGTGAGGCGCTGCAGTGTCAGCCCGGCGATATTATTTCCTGGGAGCCGGATAGCCCACCAGCCGCACCGGATGACGCACTCTGACTGGCTCACTGAAAGTGAAGCGTCATTTGAGACATTACAGTTCCCCTCAGAGATATGAATAAACCAGCCAGTAACAGAATGGGGTCACACATGACGAAACCACAATGGCGGATTGCGGCAGACCAGCCTGATTATGCCGCGTCGTTATGGTTTCCTTGCATTTTGCACTTCCCGGGCGAATAACCGAATTTACGCATAAATGCGCGCGAGAATGCCTCAGCGCTGCCAAAGCCCACCATCGCGGCGACGGATTTAACGCTCCGTCCGGATCGTAATTTAGCCGCGCCCAGCGCTAACCGCCAGTTGGTCAAATATGCCCCCGGCGAGGCGCCGACCGTTTTCCTGAACACCTCGATAAATTGCGCGCGGGACATTTCGGCAATCGCAGCCAGGTCGGGGATCTGCCATTTCCGCGCCGGATCATCGTGTATAGCGACAAGGCTCCTGTGCAGTTTAGGGTGGGCAAGTCCCGCTAACAGCCCTGCATCCACGGTTCCCTGCGCGATGGCCCGACGAATGGCTAATACCACCACGACTTCGCACAACCGGGTCTGGACGGCACCGCCACCGCAACGGTTCACATCGTACTCCGCCACGATCAGTTCAGCCAGGCCAAGTAATTGCGGCATCTCCGCCATGGAAAAGCACAGCTCGTCCGGTAATGCGCTAACCAGTGGGTTCGCACTGCCGCCAAAATCAACCCTTGCGGCGGCGCACAGCGTCGCCCCGGCAGGCAGGCCACCCGATGTTCTGGCGCGGTAGAGCAAATGGGTCGGCCCGCCTGAGCAATTCACATCGATAATCAGCAGGTTTGCCGACGTTGGCGACTCGCACTGTTCCACATGGAGCGGAAAAGCGTGCAGGAAGGCCGTCAACCGATCATATCTTCGTGGAATATTCAGACTTTCAATCATGTCTTTGTCGAACTTTATTACCCAGAATCTTTTATTCTACGTCAACGAGAGAGAATGACCTATTACCTGGATAGCTGCCTGGAGATGCCATGACCCAAGATTCTGCTGCTAAATTCGACGCCACTCGCGCAGGGGAATACGCCCAACAAAGCCGGATTGCGCTGGCCGGATATGATGCCTGCCACGAACTTTCTGCATGTATGCTCTCGGCCGTGCTGGGCGAAGCGAAGCCTGCGCGTGTGCTGGTGGTGGGGGCCGGAGGAACAGCCGGGGAGATCATCGCCGCTGCGACACTGGAGCCACGCTGGTCTTTTGTCGCCGTCGATCCCTCTCAACCAATGCTCGATCTTGCCTGTGCCAATATCGCCAGTGCCGGAATAGCCGACCGGGTTGAAGCTGTTCCCGGTGCGGTTTCTGATCTGGATGCCTCCCCCGCCTTCGATGCCGCCATTATGATTGGCGTGTTGCACCATCTGCCAGGCGATGAGGCAAAACACGATATTCTGGCGCAGATTGCGATGCGCCTGAAACCGAATGCCCCGCTGGTCGTTGCAGGAAACTATCGCGCTTACGCATCGCAACCCGTGCTGATGGCCGCATGGGCAAATCGCTGGCGAATGAATGGCGCTGAACCCGAAGAGATCCAGTCTAAAATGAACAAAATTCTGCAGGGCGCAGAGCCACCCCGGTCAGAAGATGATGTCTTTACCTTACTCTTTGGCGCCGGATTTGCGGCCCCGATTCGCTTCTTTTCCAGTCTGTTCTGGGGGGCCTGGCTGGCCCGGCGTACGTCAGCGGTGAAATGAGCGAGAAGCAGATATTCTGCGGGTATTTTTCTGCTTCCTGAGATACCAGCACAGGCAAAATCTGTTTTCATTAGCCGGACACATCTTGCGATCCTGATATTGCTGGCGGGGTTAATCCGTTGAGTTTAATTAAGTCAACACAGCATGACGACCCGCCACGCCATCTGAGAACAAGCCTGATTCTCTACAAGCGTGTTGAGCTAACACGTTTTATCCCCGCCGATCCAGCGCTTGATATCACCTATTTTTGGCGACCGGATCCCCACGCTCAGGATGTTCTTGGTGGTATATAAGCTGACCTTCGCGTTGTCGCTACCCTGGTTTTCCACCTGAATAAGCGTGTTGTTAATCAACAGTCCATCCGCAAGGAACTTTTGGTTGATCTCACCTTCTTTGTGCTCCGCGTCAAACTCACTTAATACGATAACCGGATTTCCTGAATAGGCCTCATATTCCAGGCACTGCCTTGCCATGTGCCGTAAGGTTCTATAGGTATCGGAGGGCCCCGTCTGGCTGGTAAAACTGCCATCAAAAGATGACTGGCTGCTTTTTAAATCACTGACAGTGATGGCGCACCCGCTCATGAAGATTGAAAAGAACAGTGTTGCCAGAGACAGGTATTTCACTTTCGACTCCATTGTTCTGGTAGAGGCCCTCCGCCATGCAGGGATCAGATGTTGTGTTTCAGGCGTCCCTGGGGGTTGGGGAAGTCAATCGTCACCATCAGTCCACCTTCTGCAGATGTACTGAGGCTTACGCTGCTGTTGTGTTGCTGGGCAACCGCCTTGACGATGGCCAGGCCCAGGCCGCTTCCGCTTTGCATCTGCCTGGGATCGCGAAAAAATCGATCAAATACGCGCTCCCTCAATTCGACGGGAATGCCGGGGCCGGCGTCTGAGACACGT
Source organism: Phytobacter sp. SCO41 (assembly GCF_003073275.1). Taxonomy (NCBI): domain Bacteria; kingdom Pseudomonadati; phylum Pseudomonadota; class Gammaproteobacteria; order Enterobacterales; family Enterobacteriaceae; genus Phytobacter; species Phytobacter sp. SCO41. The sequence goes on from NZ_CP027225.1 coordinate 3,171,297, forward strand.
AGCTGCGTGGATTCATCGCGTGTTCGGACCTCTACCTCAACCCGTCCGCCCTGTGGGCTGTACTTCACGGCATTTTCAATGACATTGTCGATAAGCGACATCAGGCGCTCCCTGACGCCGGTCACCCAGGTTTCGTCATGGGAGTAAAATTCAAGCTCAATCCCGCGTTCAGCCGCCAGCGGTGACAACGCCGCCATACGCTCTTGTATGAGCGTCGTCAGCGGCACAGGCGCCATTACCGTGTCAATGCGCGCTTCACTGTGCATCAGCAATAGCAACTGATTAACGAGACGCGCCGCACGGCTATTGCTGCGAATAATCCCTGCCAGCAACTCCTGTTGCCTGTCGCTGCTGACATAGGACTGCAACGCTTCAACATTGATACGCATCGCCGCGAGCGGCGTACGTAACTCGTGAGCGGCATCGGCAATAAATACCCGTTCCCGTTCCGTGCTTTCCCGCACCCTGGCAAGAAAGATATTGATCGCATCAACCATCTGGCGAAGCTCCTTGTGCTTTGGCACTTCTTTTAAGGGCGAGAGATCGTCTGATGGTCGTAAGGAAACTTCATTAACCACTTTGTTCCACGGGCGCATCGCAATACGGATGGATAACCACGCTGGAAACAAAAGAAAAGGAATGCACACCAGCAGCGGCAATATGTAGTAGCCACGCGAGTTCAGATAAAAAAAGAAATTCCAGCCTGCGGCAGGGGTAACAAGCGTTACCTCCACGTCAGCGTTGTCTGACTTGAGCGTACGACCAGTCCAGGCGCGCCCTTCGCTCTGAATACGCTGAATCTCCCCAAACCGGGTATTTATCACCCCTGTCGGCGCGCCAGGGGATGAATAAATGAGTGCTTTATTCTTGCGAACAATCAGGCTGATTGAGAGCTCAGGATCTTCACCGCCGCCATAACCTTCCCGCAACGCCTTGCTGAACGCGTCAAGCAAGGCGGTTCGCTCCTGGGGTCGCTCGTCCATACTCTGAACCAGCGTAAAAACGGCGTCGTAGGTCTTACTGCCCGTGAGTATCGAGGGGCTGCGCAAGTCCTCCCACAAGACGAAGGTCAGAAATAGAGACCAAAGCAGTGTAAGCAGGAGCATCTGAGCGACCATAATTCGCCGCACGAGCGTTGGGGTTCTCAGTTGTCGCCAGAAATTTCGCATCAACCTTCCCCTTTCTGGATAGGCACGGTATCAATGACATACCCTACGCCCCTCACCGTTCGCACATAGCCTTCGCCAATTTTGCGACGCAAATTGCCCATATGCACATCGAGCGCGTTGCTCATATTTTCTTTTGAGCCGAATACCCTCTCTTCCAGAAACCTGCGTGTCAGCACGCGATCGGTGCGCAACATTAAAATTTCAAGCAGCGCGTATTCACTGGCCGTCAATTCAATATGACGTTCGCTCACTGTCACGCGTCGGGTCGGCACATGAAGCGTTAACCCCCGAATCTCTATCACCTCATTTTGAAAACCGTAACTGCGGCGCGCAAGCGCCCTCACCCTGGCCAACAATTCGGCCAGAACAAAAGGTTTGACGAGATAGTCGTCTGCACCGGCATCCAACCCGCTCAGGCGATCCTGCAGGGTGCCTCGCGCAGTGAGGATGATGACGGGGATCCCTTTGAGCTGCTGACGCATGTACGTCATCAGGCTCATGCCATCACCGTCGGGCAGCCCAAGGTCAAGCAACACGAGTTCCGGCACGCAGGCATCGATTTGATGCAGCGCCTCCTCTTTGCGGCGAACCCATATGACATCAAACCCTTGATCTGCAAGGGCGATACGCACACCGTTGCCCAGATCCAGGTCGTCTTCGATTAGGAGAATTTTCACAATGGTTACTGTATCAACAGTGAATGAAGATCGTCTGAAGAAAAGACGGTAGCAGGAAATCCATCAGGTTTGCAGCACTGGCACTTGCTTCAGCATTTCTTCATTTTTGGCTCATGAGAACTTTAGGGTAAGCATTCACACTGAGCATTCTGGCGATTAACAACCGTTTGTCTTGTAATCAGTTGAATCAACAAGGACTTCTTTAATGAAAAACAGAAACCTGCATCCTGAGTCCCCCTGTTCATTTCCGTGCCGCAGCCTGAAAAAAATGGTGCCGGGCGTTGTCCTGGCATTACTGACCACCCCGGTACTGGCGGCGGAACAGAAACAGAGCAACGAATTGACCCTGGGTGGAGGCGTGGATGTTGCGCCCTACTATTCGGGTTCGGATAAAAGTCGTGTCACCACTGCCCTGGTAGTTGATTACGCTATGGCAAATGGCTTCTTCGTCAGCGCCACGCGCGGTCTCGGTTACGGCAACAACATCGGCAAATTTAACTACAGCGCAGCGCTGAGCTACCGCGCAGGCCGTAAGGATCGTGACGTGGACAGCGGCTCGATAAACGGCGGCAGCGACAATTTGCGCGGTATGGGCGATATCAAAGGTTCAGCTATCGGTGTACCGACCCTGGGGTATGAGGTGACCGACTGGCTTAATATGCAATTGCAGGCTGAGGTGCCCCTTTCTGAGCGAGACAATGGTACGGCTTTGCATTTCGGCATTGTCAGCCCGCTCTATAAGTCATCGAGCAATGCCGTGACGCTGGCGCTAACCGGCAGTTGGGGGACGAGCAAGTATATGCAGACATACTACGGGGTAAGCGCATCGCAGTCGGCCGCATCGGGCTTTACACGATATGATGCCGGTTCCGGCATTTATGCCTGGTCCACGAATATTGACTGGACGTACAAGATTAATCAGGACTGGAGCGTGATTACCGAAGCTGGCTTTACGCAATTAACGGGGGATGCACGTAATAGCCCCATTGTTCAGCGAAAAACATCGCCCACCGGAAGCCTGAAGGTGACATACCGTTTCTGATTGCTGTTCGCGGTGCGTTTCCGGCAAACTTATGGCTATACAATCTCAATGAATTCCTTTCGCGCCGTCCCGGCTCAGATGGCGGGGGGCGCGATGTCGGATGTGCCGTTAGCAAAGGCCACGCTGGAATAACGTGGCCGGTGAGCCAGAGCGTTGTCGATAAGGTTTATCGTAGCGCGATTTCAGCCTGTGGGGCGTTAAGTGCGGCCTGAAAGTGTTGTTTTCCGGGTCCCGTAAGCCATTGATCCAATTTCATCATTTCACCGAACATCTTTTCCAGTGCCGGAATATCAGCAACGCCCGCGACAATGCCATTGTCTACCAGTTCGGTAAGCCGACGAAGGAAGCTGTTTTGTGTTAATAGTGCGTCGGGAAAGCGCTGATAGTGGATGGGGAAACCTGCGGCGTTTGAGAAAGCACGCTCCAGATCCTCCCCTGTCAGCGTCTGGCTGGAGATTTCCAGCACTTTTCCGGCGAACTGTTGCGGGTTACACAGGATGCGGGCATTGATACGCCCGAGATCGTCCAGCGTGATCATTTGCATCGGCTGGTTACGCTGCATGAAGAAGGAAAAATTCCCGGTGTTCAGCCCCATACCGGGCAGCATCAGCATTTCAATAAAGCTGGCCGGACGCGTGATCGTCCAGCAAAGTGGCAAAGAGCGGACATAATTTTCTATTTCCGTCTTGCTGTCGAAATGCCCCATACCTGTAGGGCCTTTCCCCGCCGCGCCGGACGAAGAATAAACAAGATGGCTGACTCCGGCCGCCAGAGCGCTGTCCGCAATGGCTTTTCCCTGAATGATCTCCTGCTCATCACTTATCTCTCCCTGCGGAGAGCTGGCCTGAACACTGAAAACCCCCTTGATGCCCACCATTGCCCGCTCAATGGAGGCTCTGTCAAAAAGATTACCGACGGCAAGCGTGATGCCCGCCGCCATCAATGCCTGCGCCTTTTCGCTATGCGGATCACGCACAAAGGCCCTGACTTCACGGCCCGCCGCCCGTAGCGCATGCGCCACCGCCCCGCCCTGTTGTCCGGTGGCGCCAAAAACAAGAAATTCTGCTGTTTTGTTCATGAAAGTTCTCGATAGTAACTATTGAAGGTCACAGTATGGAACTATTATGATTTCCTCCACAAGACGGCACATTTTTGGTCCCTGGTTACACAGAAGTAACTATCAGGAGCCTTCAGCGGAGAAAAGTTATGGCGCGTGAGATTAATGGCAGGCCGATCATTGAAACACCCGACGGACCGAAACTGACGCCGTGTGCCCCAGGGAGTGTGCTGGAAAGGCTGGGTGATAAATGGACCATTCTTGTTATTTCGCTGCTGTCGCTTTCGCCTGATATCCCCCTGCGATTTAGCGCCATCCGACGCGGCATTCCCGATATCTCACAACGTATGCTGACGTTGACGCTACGCAACCTGGAACGAGATGGTCTCGTGAACCGTTATTATTACCCGGAGCTTCCACCCAGGGTGGAATATCAGCTCACTGACCGTGGTCATTCGATGCTAAAACCCCTCGCCGGATTCACCGACTGGATCAGGGATACATGGCAGGATATTGAGGCGTCCCGAAAAGCCTTCGATGAGGCAGCCGGGAAAAAGACGACACCATCGCGTTAGTTCAGAGTGAAACCTGATTTTTATGTATGACGCAAACAGACTGGTGTCAGCCTCGCTGGTCTTCACGTGAGGCAGACAAGTCTGCCTCGCTGAAAGTCGGTGGTGAGTGAAGAACGGACACTGGGAGCTATCATTTATGATTAATGTGTTACAGAAGCTCAAATATTACACAGCTTGTTCTCAACATCCTATTATTGCTTTATGATTCAATTGGAATTTTTATGATGGAATCAAACGGATGAATCAGAAAGCATGGTCTTTTAAAGCAGTAGGTAAGGATGATCTCCGATACTTTGGGAATAATGGTTATCAAGATGACTCAACCAGTTTTTACCAATATGACAACTTTGTACCAAATCATAAGCAGGTCAAAAAAGGAGATATTGTCATAGTAACTGATAGAAATAACGTTCTGGGTATATCAATTATAGACAATTTATTATCAACCCCATATCTAAAAGCTCGTCACCGATGCCCATATGAGAATTGCACACCAGCAAAGTTGACTCTTCGGAAATCTAAAAAACCAAAGTGGCGCTGCAGCAATGAGCATGAATTTGAACAGCCTAAAGTAGAAAACGTACCAGCACTTAAATTTCAAGCTGAGTATAAGCAAAACTATATGTCTATTAATTCTATCTCCATGATAGATTTAATATCTCATACCCCACGTTACAACGTTCAAAGTTCAATTCAAGAAGTTGATTTTAAATGGGCAAGTAGCCTCTTTAGTGGCATCATTCAGTTGGATCCTTCTGAAGCTGACATTGATGATACTCCTCTCGATGTAGATGATCAGCGTAAGGCGGTTTTACGGCAGATTAAGCAAAGGCGTGGGCAAAAAGCTTTCCGTGACGCTTTGTTATCTCAAGAAGCAAAATGTGCAGTAAGTGGCTGTGAAATCGTTGATATCCTCGAAGCGGCACATATCACTGCATACAAAAATGATACACATAATCATGTAAGCAATGGACTATTATTGCGTTGTGACATGCATACTCTTTACGATTTGGACCTATTTGCAATCGATCCGGATTCATTGTTAATTTACTTTGCTCCACATATCCAAAATAAAGAGTACGCAAGGTATCATGGCAAAAAGCTGCATGTAACATATAAAGTTCACCACGGAGCTATTGTCGAAAGGTGGAAAAGATTTACTAAAAAATATGACTTAGCTGAACTCAATTCGCTAAATCGTATCATACATGGTTAAAAACCACTCTCAATAGAGCTTATGTTTTATTAAGTGATTACCATGTTTATAACCCACTCTTAATCAGGAGTGGGTATGATTTTATCTCATTAATTTCGCTCTGAGCGAGGTGTGGACGGACCGGATTAATCGCGTTCTTCGTCATTATGTTTATCGCTCCAATATTGTCGATGATTTAGCAAATGAGTGATTAACGGCCAGTCTTTTTTATCTTTTGGTAACCTTAGGTATCGTCCATCTAACTCTGAATATTCTGACCCAGCTAGCTGTTCTGATATCCTTATTTTCAATTCGGTATCAATCCAGAGCAAACCACGATCAAATAAAGTATGAATATCTGCTTTTAATAACAAGCCATGCTGGGCACGAGTATGCCAGGCCCCGGCATAAGGTGTAATATGAGCAGCTTCAAGTAATACTTGGATCGAACAACCTGTTACCGCACATCTACCTTCATAAGCTTCAATGAGTTTACGTCTAAATGCGGGCTGTCCTTCTCGAACAATAACTTCACGCAGAGCCTTTAGACGGATGTCACCTTCATCCTCGGGGAATTCCGTGAATAATTCATCCCTCGCTTCAACTATTAACCGATCACATAATCTCGGGATAGAAATCTGAACTGGCGTTCTGCCATCATCGCCAATATCCCATATACCATGCAGTTCTTGAACATACAGTTCATACCGTGTATTTCGTAGATTTCCTGTACGAAACAAAACGTCGTATGGGTTACCCATGTCAGTACGAGCGCTTTTACGGCTACCAAGATATCGATACCGTGAATTGCTATTAACAGTTAATGCATCCAGTTGAATGCGGATCTCGGTTTCCTTCAGAGGGGCGCTGCTGTTGCGGATCCACTTAACAATATTTGCAGCAGAGGCGGAACCGAGTTGTGTCACGGCATACCATACACGTAGATATTGCGGATAGTGAATTTCCTCAGGGATTATGGCTGGCACACTAGCAACATATGTTGAGAAATTATGATGGCGCATCCACTCTCCCCACTGGCGAGCATGTGTACTAATACCTATGCGATGTGGTTCGCGTTTGCCAATTTCGTCATTAAATTCCTGTCGGGAAGGGGCTCGACCTAGTTTTTCATAGAGTTCATCACAACACTCCCATACGGTTCGTACCAACGGACCTTGTGGATATCCATCTTTGCTCAGATTCAAAAGTTTTCTCCGTCAACGAACATACCTTGAGATAAGTGATATCCAAATCTGACACATAATTCGCAAAAATTCATCAGGCTTCTATGAGCAAGAAGACGACTAATCGACTTAGTACTTACCTGTAAATCTTGAAGTTGTGGGATCTTGTCCAGCCAAGAATAGCCAGTCTTTCCATTTTGTACTATGAAACCCTGCTGGTGGTGCACCTGCAGATAGGAATAACATGTCTAAGGCTGCGTAAGAGCCAGAGTTAGCAATAACATCGCTAACCACTTTGCATAAGGATCTTGATAACCGCATTTAAGTCCCCCAGCAAATTAGTGATAGTAAAAATTTTTATCATATATGTAAGGTTTAAAATGCTGTCATGTGTTTGAAGTTTTGGTGTTTATTCAGATTCCTAATGACTAACTCGCTAAGGCATAAGCAACTTCCGCTCCAAGCACTTAGCGGATAGAGCCAGAAGGAAGGATATCCACTCTGAGCAAGGAATAAACCTAATGTCGTACAAGCGCAAGGACCGCGGTTCTATCCGCTTATTTCAGTGTCTTTTCTCTGCGGCGTAATTATTGTTGATAGCGTACAGAGTGCATTGAGGTGCCCCTTTCCGTTGTTCCTTTGTACAGATATTAAGCGCCGTTGCGGCAGCTTCCTGACTGTTTCTGGCCCAATATGCAGCGCCCCAGTCTCCGTCCGGATCGGTGGCAAAGGCTTTTTCATATCGCTGCGTTGTTTCATACTCGGAAAAGGCTTTTTTTCCGGCAGCATTGAGGGCTGGCGGTTCAATGAGATTTACGACGGGAAGCCTGATTATCTCCTGAAACGGCTGATGGTACTGCTCAAGAAAAGTGGCAACGGTATTCCACCAGAAACTCTCCGGCGCAGAATCCATAAAGACATGACCATCCTTCCCATAAGGAGGCATGACGACGAACCGGGCCGGGCTTTTACCCTGCTGATAGGCATTAAACATCTCTCGGCCTGTATCCGGGGGAAACGACTTATCGTTTTCTGCGTAAAGCCACAGCGAAGGGATCTTCGCTGCTTTTCCGTATTGCGCATACGATTTCATCAGCCCCGTCTTATCACAGAGAGATTTCCCGTCGATGGCCCCTCTGCCGCCATCAAAATTGATCACTGCCTTTACGCCAGGCGGATTTGTGGCACCCGTTGCGATAATGGCAAATCCACCGGCGGACATACCAACCAGCATCGCATTATCAACGGATGCCCATGAATTCCGGCGCACAGCGTTAAGCGCCGCAACCATATTTTGGATGTCCTGCTCTCCGGCCTGCAGATGAAAGGGCTGAATGCACGAGTGTCCTGCATATTCCGCAGCGCCACTGGACTGACCATATCCCTGCCGCAGGACGACCACTGCAGCATATCCATGGCGTGCAAACGCGATTGCTGTTGAGGAATACCGGTTTGGGTTAAGCGTCCAGCGGTCAAACTCGGCCTTACCGGTAGTTCCGTTAGTAATTAACACAACCGGCAAAGGCTTCTTGCTAACCGGACGTGTGACAAAAGCATCAAGTATTGCAGGCTGGCCGTTATTTAACGTGACGGACAGCGTGAGGGGTTCCCTGATAAGCCCGCTTATCTGTTGATATTCAGCCCTGTCCGTTAAAGATTCTGCGTGCCCCGGTAAACTTATGATGAAGCCTGTCAATGGCAAAAAAAAAAGATACTGCGTGGGTTATAAAACGGCTGCGCATCAGAAGATATCCTTAATTGGCCTGGAGATATAGCGCTTTGCAGTTGCGTACTGACAGGTAAAAACGCTAACGCTGACAGTCCCAGTATTAATGACTTAAGATCCTTAATCCACCAAGTGAGATGAAGAACATTAACGTAAGTAAATATGTATGAGGTGTGGATTTTCCTTAAAACAGTTATCAAGTTAGATGCTGACTTTAGAACCGCCAAATGGCTATAATAGCAGTGGTGCGCTTAAGGCTATTTATTTTAATAGCACGAGTTTTGGTTACATTATCGTTAATGCGGAAAAACTGTTGATTATACTCATTCAGAACAAAGGAAATTATCGATGAATAATGCATCACTGGAGGAAAGAATCTATGCTATAAACTGGAATTCATCCTGTACAGCATATGGACCCGCAAACGATGTTCCTGAGCTATTATTACAATTAGCATCTGATGATCACGAGGCAGCAATGACCGCCAGTCATAAGCTTTGGTGCGGACTCTGTCATCAGCATGTTTCTATGGCGCCAGCGGGATATATTGCCCTTCCATTTATATTAGAGATTCTTGATAGCGCCGATGAGTTACTTACGGTTGAAATACTCGACATCTTATGGGGATTCGCCCAATGCTGTATAGAGACAGGGCCGAATGCTCCCGACTATTTCGAGTCAACCAGAGAGCGTCTTATCGCCGAACTCCCCCGTTTTTCGTTACTATCCGAACACAGCAATGAATTAATCTCTCAGTTCGCTTCTGAAATAATCAAATCGTTAAGCCAAACATGAAACAGTTGTGGTTTGGCTCTGGGACATTAAAAGGCGCTTAAACACCTTTATATTAATTCCCTACCGCTCGCCCCGTAATTGCCCGACACCCTGGGTTATTGTTGCAGAGGCTGTTTCAGCCACGGTGTAGTTCTGAACAATAATTAGCTAAACGAATTTACGTTTCAACGCTGCACTAAAATTCCTTTTTTCATCAGGGCACCTGTATTATTTCGACATGAGCATATCACATCTGTTCAGGTGGCCAAATTCAATGCACTACTACAGAGCGAGCAATGATTCAACTATACCAGGCGGGAGCAAGCCTGATTTTTTTCCATTCCTCCGGGTCATGACCGGGTATTAATATCGCGTTATATCGCTCGGTAAGCTTACGCAGCTTGCGGACAGAGTCAGCGACATCAGTGGCGGATGTCATCAGGCCAGGGAGCGCCCTCTCATGGTAATGATCTAAGGTGTAAGCCGCATCAATCGCCAGCGTAAAATATGTACCGCCGGGTAATCTGATGAGAAAAGATTGATGTCCCGGTGAATGCCCTGGCGTGAAAATACACTGCAACGTGCCATCACCGTAAAGGTCATAGTTGTCATCTGATAAGCCGTCGAGAAAAAGCCAGTCAAGTTCAGGATGATCGTAATCGTGTCGGCAGTAGGCTCCAGATGTAAACCAGTCAGGTGCAAAGGCATATTCATACTCTCGCCGCTGAACCACATGAGTGGCATGTGGGAAACGGCCAATCGCCCCCGTATGATCGGAGTGTAAATGGGACAGTACCACATAGCGGATATCCTCCGGGGCGATGCCAATCCTTTTAAGCTGTTCCAGGCAGCCCTGCTCTTCTGACATCACCGGTTTAAACTGCTCTGTCGCACTTCCCCAATAGGCAAAAGGATCTTTCAATCCTTCTACAGCCAGACCACCGTCAATCAGAGTAAAACCATCCGGATGTGTCAGCAGGAACCAGGGGACAGGAATTTCATAATTCTCTCCCACGCCCTGATTCATCCTTATATGCTGATATTTACACTGCTGCGTTCCTGACTGGAACATGAAAAGCCTGATATCTGACATAATTACCCTCCACCAATAATTCAATGAAATAGATTACTATTTTGCTTAACGCTTACCTGAGCGTTGAGTTTTCATCATTTCGCAGAAGAGCAGTAGATACCTGTGTCGAATTACATTTATCGGTAAAACCGATATAATTGCTAAATGGATCTCTTCTCAGCAATGCGCATATTCATCAGGGTCGTTGAGCGGGGCAGCATGTCGGCTGCAGCCCGCGATCTTGGCATTGGCCAACCCGCCGTCAGTGAAAGAATAGATAAACTGGAAGCACATCTTGGTACGCGTTTGCTAAGGCGCAACACGCGGAACATGTCTCTGACGCATAGCGGTAATCTGTTTTATGAGCGAAGCAAAGCGGCCATTCAGGCGGCAGAGCACGCGCTTTCCGTGAATGAAGAAAATCAGGGGCTGCAAGGCAAAATCCGTATTGCGGCGCCCTATTCTGCCGGGGAAAGCCTGCTGATGCCTGCACTGTTGCAGCTTCAGAACGAACATCCGGGGTTACAGATCGATGTCATTTTTAACGACCGCGTTATCGATCCTGTCACGGAGGGGGTGGATTTATCACTGAGGCTGGGAGAGGTCTCAGAAGGTTTTTTTGTCGCCCGTCCGCTTGGTAGCGTGCGCAGAGTGTTGCTCGCCTCCCCTGCTTTGCTGGCCAGAATGGGTTATCCGGACTCTCCGGATGCGCTGGCTGGTTATCCATTTGCTGCTGTTTCTGGTGTATTTGCCAGCCATCGCATTCCATTGATCAACGCTGATGCCCAACTCATTAACGTTCCCGTTGATGTTAAATTACAGTCCACTCACTGGCGCAGTGTCCTCACCTGGTTATTAGCTGGTCATGCCATCGGTGTTTTGCAATTTCCGGTTTGCAAAAACGAAATGGAAAAGGGGGCGCTAATCCCCCTTTTAAGCCACTACACGGTCCCGCCTTTTACTGCCTGGCTGCTTCATCCACCGGCGGGCATGATGTCATATGAAACACGCATTTGTGCATCTCTGCTGGAGGGGTATCTCAAAGATTCACTGCTTGCGTTGATGTGCCAGAAATAGCATCTGCGTCTGGCACACACATGCCCGTCGACAGCGCAACCTTGTCTGCTATGAAGAGGAGCGAAAGGACATTCGCCTCCCCAGAATGATTAATCACCCTTACTCAGAACGTTGAAGCGTAAGTTCATAAACGACGCAGGGCACATCATAATGTTGTTCTATTGCCTTATACGTCATCCCTAAGCGCTGCATAACGCGATGCGAGGGGATATTGTCAGGATCGGCAACAGCCACCAGATACGTTGTGCCTGTTCGCTCTACCGCGAAAGCAATAATCGCTTTAGCAGCTTCTGTCGCATAACCTTTGCCATGATGTTCCGGGACGAGTCGCCAGCCTATCTCTAACGGTGCGCCATCCACATTTGCCAGGTGCTGGAGGCAGGCTGCACCAACGATCTCCCCGGACGCTTTTTCTTTGATTACCCACCACGAGTACCCGTATTGCTCCCAACGGGCCTGGACACGTCTGATACCTTCCCAGGTCTCTTCGGGTGTTTTAGCAATACCCTGGTTGATATAACGCATCACACGGGTATCGCTATCCATCCTTCTTAAGCCTTCGTAGTGTGAGTCATTATAAGGTTCAAGCGTTAGACGTGCGGTTTCTAAATCCATCTGACATTCCTTTTTACGTAAAGGTGTTGGCTTCGGTGACCTACTCATCCTGAATCAACTTATCATGATGTAAGCAACATCATCTACTCGCACTCAGTAGGCGTCAGATCTGCGGTGAGCAAGACGCGGGCGCTGTGTTTATTGCATCTGATATCTATTACCCCTACCTACCTGGACTGGTAGCCGCCCTCTTCATACGCCCCCGAAAGCTTGAGGAATGTCCAGGGGCTGGGTATTCTTTTTCAGGGCTCATGCTGCCTGCCGCTCGCTTCCCGATGGGAAAAGGTGAAAGCATGTTTGTTCTCAACTTCATTGATTCAACCACTCTTGATGGTCGGGATGTGGTAATGCGAGCACCCTCATTTCCTGACGACAGGAGCAATTATGTTTTCTATCGAGCAAGCCAAACACATGGCTGCGAAGTTAAAAGCCTCTCTTGCGTTACATGAGCAGACGATCTCTTACTCCACCGCACTCGAAATGGTTTCGCATCAGTTAGGCTTTAGAGACTGGAACACGGCGGCGGCATCGTTACGTCCGCAGGTTCCTGAGTCTCAAATTCAGTTCAGTAAATCGATACCCATCCTGCGAATTTTTGATGTCCGAAAAGCACAGGAGTTCTACCTTGAATTTCTGTCATTCAGCGTTGAGTTTGAACACCGTTTTGCACCCGACTTACCCCTGTATATGGGCATCGTCCGCGATGGTTTGCAGTTGCATCTTTCTGAACATCACGGTGACGCCACCCCAGGCGCAACGATATTTATCCCGATGAACAATATTGCGTTGTTCAGAAAGGAACTACACGACAAACATTATGGTTACGGTCGCCCGGAAATCATCAAGCAGGATTGGGGAGAGGTTATGGAAGTCCATGATCCCTTTGGCAACCGGCTCCGTTTCTGTCAAAGCTAATTATTAAAGTAAGGGGCGCAAGTCTGTTGCGTCCCTTATGCCATCGCCGCGTTTTTATCAGCAGTCGAATTTTCCCTGGTGCGTCTTCACGGTTTTTTCAACACCAGTACAAGCATCATACTGCCCACAATAATACCTGCTGCCAGTAACGCCAGCCCCTGAAAGCCTGTCACGGCTAACACCTGGCCACCCGCAAGCGCGCCGGTTCCTATCGCTGCGTTAAAAATTGCGACGTAAATGGCTGACGCCGGTTGTGCGGCATCGCCGGCGCTATGAAGTAACCACGTCTGCAACCCGACGAATACAATCGAAATACCCGCTCCCCACAAGGCAAGCAGTATCCCCATTAACCAGAAAGGAAGAGGTGCGACGCTACTCATACCAAGCATACCGAGTGCGAGGGCACTCAAAAGAAGTGACGTGAAAATAAGCGTTTTAAGATGCCGGTCAATCAGCTTACCGGCAATGACATTCCCTGCCAGGCCAGAAAGCCCGAACACCAGCAGCAAACCCGAGACGGAAGCCGCCGGTACGCCATGGACCTTCATCAACAGGGGTTCCAGATAGGTGAAGGCCGCGAAATGGGCCGAAATAATGCAGGCTGTTGCACAATACAGGGACATGAGCACGGGGTTTTTGAATAGCCCACAGTAAAGACGCAGCCTTAGTGGCTGCGGCGCTGCCAGTGCGGGAAGCGTCCAGAATAATGCACTGGCGGCAGCCAGCGCCAGCAGCGAAATGAGCATAAAGGCATTACGCCATCCGGCCATGCTAGCAATAAAACTCGAAAGAGGTACACCCAGAACGCTGGCTGCCGAGACGCCGCCAAAAATGATTGAGGTGGCAAGCCCAAGCTTTTGCGCCGGAACAAGCTGCGCGCCCACTATGCCAATCATTGCCCAGAACGCACCGTGCGCAAGTGCCCCGGCCATGCGCGCACTCATAAATGTGCTCATGGAAGAAGAAAAAGTTGCAGCCATGCAGGACAAAGCAAGAATAAGCATCAGGCCAACAAGCAGAGCCTTGCGGGAAATGCGTGCGGGTATCGCGCCGGAGAGCAGCGCTGCGAGCGCACCAACCCAGCCATAGGCGGTCACGACAAGACCCGCCCCGGATTCAGTCTGATTCAAATCCTTTGCTAAGGTACTGAGCATACCAACCGGCGCAAGTTCGCTTGTCACGATTGAAAATGCACTGATCCCAAGTACGGTAACTGCCAGCCAGGCGCGCACCGGCACGAAATTTACGTGTACAGCCGTTTCATTCATAAAATAAATACTCTTAAAAAAAGTGGAAATGTGACTGAGGCGTTTTTTGGTAAGTAATTTCAGGCAGCCGCGCCTTTCATTTCTTGAACAGCGCATCGAGGTCCGGCAATGGGGATGGCAGCCAGGTTGAGCGATGGCGTTAATGTTGGTTTTTTCATGTTTATCTCCTTATGGGAACGACAGTATTAACTTGTTAAAATCGATAAAACAGACCTGAAAATGGAGAGCCGTTTTCCATAAACGGAAAAACTATGAGTGCCAATTTTAACTGGGACGATACGCGCATTTTTCTGGCCATCGCCCGCGCCGGGACGTTGAGCGGCGCAGCAGAAGCTCTGGAAATGGGCATCGCTACGATTTCAAGAAGGCTGGACAGGCTTGAGCAGTCGCTGTCCGTGCCGCTTTTCAGCCGACATCAGAGCGGATACCGGTTAACGGATGATGGTGAAGCGCTGCTGGAGCAGGCGGAAGCGCTGGAATACGCGGGGCTCGCTTTTGGCGAGAAAGCTAAACTACAGGGTAATGTTGCGGGGCTTGTCCGGCTGGCAACATCGGACAACCTGGCTACGCATTTCATCCTGCCCTCGCTGGAAGGGCTGATGAACAACTATCCTGAACTGCGGGTGGAAGTGCTCAGCGGCGTGCAGTCAGTTAATCTTCATCGCAGAGATGCCGATTTAGCGATACGCATGGTCAAGCCAGAGAGCGGAAATCTGACGCTAAAACGTCTGGGAACTGTGGGATTTGGCGTATACGGCGCTGAGGCATATCTTAAAAAAATGTCTGGCGGGCCCGCGGGAGTCACGTTACAAAATGCGCACTATATAGGCTGGCCGGAATCACACCAACACCTGCCTGCGGCGCGCTGGATAACGAGAATGCTTCGCGGCAGGCCATGCAGGCTGGAAGCAAACACGCTCGCGGCACAGGTCTCCGCCGTTTTAGCGGGTCTCGGTTTAGGCGTTTTGCCGCACTTTATGGCAAGGAAAAACGGTCTGCACTGCGTTAATCCCGATCCTGGTGTGGATCAGCCGTTATGGCTGGTGATGCATTCAGACTTAGCCGGGTCACGACGGGTCAGAGTCGTTGCCGACCACTTAATTGCATTATTTGATGAACATAAAGCTCATCTGGCGCTGCCATAAGTATTTCACGCTAACCGACTGTTGCCGCTTTTTGTGCTTTCCAGGCATAACCCGCGCTGGCAGGTAAACCAGATGGGTGACGGGTGCCCGCAGAAGGGGGGCATTTCTCAGAAGAGAAGTGAGAGAACGTATGGATCTGACAAATTATTTAACGGATATCGACGGGGTTTTTTACCGGGCCATTGATCCCGCATATCGGCATTTTGCGTTATCGGGTTCCAGAGCGCCGGGCAGGTATTCAGACAGCCATCAACCCACGCTGTACCTCAGCTCCTCGCCAGAAGGGGTAGAAGCGGCCATGCAGTCGCACAGCGGTAACAGAAGTCGCAACCTTGAAATCGTCAGGGTTAGTGTTACCAGCGATAAAATTATTGATCTCAGAAATGCTGAGGCGCTGTTCGCCGCAGGTGTTGACCTGAATGATGCCATTGCGCCCTGGCAGGAAATCGTGCGTGAAGGCGGTGTCCCCCGGTCGTGGAATGTGCGTAACCGTCTGACGTCGCTTGGGGTAAAGGGGTTAATTGACCCTTCCCGAAAAGCACCGGGACTCTGGCATCTGGTGCTTTTTAGCTGGAATCATGACACGCATTCGCGCGTGTCTCTTCTTGAATGAATTGAAGCGTGCAGCCGTTTCTTTATCACACGGTCTTGCGCTTCTGAGGCGCGTGGATTTACCCACGCGCCTCAGCTTTTCACGGTTTTACTCCACAACGCAGGCTACATGACCTATGCCGTGTGGCCCGAAACTCACCCTCTCTTCTCTTTCAGCGCCAGGCGCAGATGGCCGTTATTGCGCTGTAGTGCTTCGCTCGCATCCCACGCATCCATGCCGCTGAGCAGCATCAGAATGGCGGTTTTGCACTGCTGATTGCAGCTTGCCAGCGCCGCTTTTGCCTCTTTACGTGAACAATCACTGGCCGCCATCACGATCGCTATCTGGCGCTCCTGCCATTTATTTTCCGTCGCCGGAATATCCACCCGCAGGTTGCTGTATACCCGGCCGCTGCGGATGGCAAGCGTGGTCGTTAACATGGTCAGAATAGATTGCTGCGCGCGCCGTGCTTTGGGATTCCCGTAACCCGCAACCACTTCCGCGCCCGTTGGCGGCGCAATCACGATATCCCCGAGGCTTGCGGCTTCGCTATGTTGATCGGAAGTAAGTACCGCCACCATCGCGCCGGTCTCGTTAGCCTGGCGCAGCGCGCCCCATACCCACGGCGTTTTACCGCTTAGCGTGAGCGCCAGCAGCACATCATTGTGGTTAAAATTTATCGCCTGTAGGGCACCAATCCCGCCGTCGTAGTCGTCGGCATGCGTGTCATTAACCGCAATGCAACGCACCTGTGTCTGGCTGTCCGGGGCAAAATCATTAATCGCCTGCTGCGCCAGTTCGCCAGAGGCACCGGCCCCGATAATGACAACTCGCCCGCCGCGACTGAGTGCCGCCACGGCATGCTCAACCACTCTCGCTACATCAGGCAAACAGTGCGCCACCGCGTCGTGAGCAGCGACATCTTCCTGATGAATGAGTTGCAGGACATCGTCTGTTGAGAGTCTGTCTATCTCCGTTGTCCGGTCATTACGTCGCGCTTTCGCCGCTACCGTTAACAAAGTGCTCATCATTACCTCCTTTTTATTTATCCTGCCCTACTATAAAGCGATTCATATAATTGCCTTGCGAGACGTGTCACGTAACTGAGGGGATAAATTCAAAGGTGACAAGCCGTTAGCCGCTTTGAGATATGCGCCCCTTCGGCGATAATTACCCTCTTTCTGTGAATGATTTTGAGGCCGCAGTGAACGGAAGGCATCCACATCCTGCTTCGCGCAAACGCACCATGAAACTCAGTACCCTGGTTACGCTGATGCTGTGCAGCGTTATTGGCTCGGTGTTACTGGTGGTTTACGCGCTCTATTTTGTCCAGATCGCCAATGTCACCCGGGAAGGGGTGAAGGACACTGCGATGGCCGTTGCACGCACCCTTGCCGATGAACCGGAGATCAAACGCGCGCTCTCGATGCCTGTCGGGAGCCAAACGGTGCAGGACCTTGCCCAGGCGGTACAACGCAGAAACGATCTGCTGTTTGTCGTCGTGACAGATATGGACGGCATCCGTTTATCACATCGCGAAGCCAGTGAAGTTGGCAAACACTTTATTGGTGATGATCTGATCCCCGCCCTGCATGGCCGGGAGAATGTCTCGGTCAACCACGGCGTCCTCGCCGAGGCGCTGCGCGTCTTTACACCGGTATTTGATGCCCGACACCAGCAAATCGGCGTGGTCGCCATCGGTATCTCGCTCAGTAAAGTGGATAAACAGATAAGCCACAGCCGCTGGGGATTGCTGCTCACCATGCTCTTTAGCGCCATGGTCGGCTCGCTTGGCATCTGGGCGCTGGTCCGGGTGCTCAAGCGTATTCTTTTTGGCCTGGAACCTTATGAAATTTCCACCCTGTTTGAGCAGCGCCAGGCCATGCTGCAATCGCTCAAAGAGGGGGTTATTGCCGTTGATCGCGAGGGCAATATCACCCTCGCCAACCAGGCCGCGCGCCAGATGTTGCTCAGCACCAATAACCACGGCACTCGCGATATTCGCCACACGCCGCTGTTTGCCGACCTGCAAACCGTGTTGCAAAGCGGACAGCCGCTGTCCGATCAGGAGATCGGCTGCAACGGGCATTTGCTGCTGTGCAACAGTGTGCCCGTGCGCGGCCAGGATGGGGTCATTGGCGCGGTCAGCACATTCAGGGATAAAACCGAAATCAGTCAGCTACTGCAACGTCTCGACGGGATGGTCAATTATGTGGATGCACTCCGCGCCCACTCCCATGAGTTTATGAACAAGCTGCATGTGATCCTCGGCCTGCTCAACATGAAGCGTTATGACACGCTCGAAGAGTATGTGTTACAGACGGCAGAAGGTTATCAGAACGACATCGGCACCCTGCAGCATCAGATACAGACGCCCGTCGTAGCAGGTTTTCTGCTGGGTAAAATCAATCGTGCCAGAGAGGCCGGGGTTATCCTGACCCTGGCGAATGAATCCCTGGTGCCGGATAACCCCAACCAGCAGCAGGTGACGGCGCTGGTAACCATTCTGGGTAATCTTATTGAAAACGCCCTCGACGCCATGACCGATCAATCCGATGGCGAAATTGGCCTGTTGCTGCACTATCAAAACGGCTGGTTAAGCGCCGAGGTCAGCGACGATGGTCCCGGTATCTCCCCGGCACATATCGATGCCATTTTCCACAAAGGTTACTCAACCAAAGGCGAAAACCGGGGCGTCGGGCTGTTCCTCGCCCGCCAGCAGTGCGAAAATCTCGGTGGCAGCATTACGGTGGAGTCGGAACCTGGCGTATTTACTCAATTTTTTGTACAACTCCCCTGGGACAGTGAGAGGAAGAGCGTGTGATTAATGTATTAATTGTCGATGACGACGCCATGGTGGCGGAGCTGAACCGCGTCTATACCACGCGGCTATCTGGCTTTACCTGCTGCGGTGTCGCCTCCACCCTGCGTCAGGCCGAAAATATGATTAACGACCCGGCGCTGGATATCGATTTGATCCTGCTTGATGTCTATATGCAGCAGGATAATGGCCTGTCACTGCTCCCGATCATTCGCGCCAGTGGACGGAAAATCGACGTCATCATGATCTCCTCCGCCTCCGATGCCGCGACCATTCAGACATCGATGCATTACGGCGTGGTGGATTATTTAATCAAACCGTTCCAGTTTCCGCGCTTTGAAGAAGCCCTGACCCACTGGCAGGAAAAGAAGAAACTGATGAGCGCGCAGCAGTATTACGAACAGGCGGATGTGGACAGGTTGCTCCATGGCGGGCCGCAGGAGGTTGCCGATACCCGACGCTTACCAAAAGGGCTTACTCCGCAGACGCTGCGGACCATTTGTCAGTGGATTGATGCGCACCCGGATATCGAGTTTTCGACCGATGAGCTGGCGAGCGCGGTCAATATTTCCCGCGTCTCCTGCCGTAAGTATTTGATGTGGCTTGCGCAGATCGGCATTTTATTTACCACCATCCACTATGGGGTGACGGGTCGCCCGGTCTATCGTTATCGCCTGCTGGAAGAGCAGTACGGATTGCTTAAGCAGTACTGTCAGTAAAGGTGTAGCTATCATCCATTAGCGTAAAACGGACATTACGCGTGGATGAGGCCACCACCCGCCGGTCTTTTGTGACAAAGATTGCCTCGATCTCCGGCTTGTTGCGCAGCGCCTGGCATCCTTGTTCCACCCCCATCCCATAAAGCAGCGTGGTCCAGATATCGCCATCGAGTGAGTCGGTTGAAATCACCGTCACACTGTCGAGTTCGTTGTCGAGCGGGTATCCCGTCGCCGGGTTAAGGATGTGATGATAACGTTTGCCGTCTACCTCAAAGTAGCGCTCGTAGGTTCCCGACGTGACCACCGATTTATCTTGCACATCGATAACCCCCACCAGCGCATCCGCCGTCGAAAACGGCTTTTTCAGTCCGATACCCCACCCGCCCTGCGGCGCGCCGAGCGTATGTACATTCCCGCCAAGATTAATCAACGCCTGCGTGACCCCTTCGCGACGCAGGAAATCGCGTACCCGGTCAGCAATATAGCCCTTGGCAATCGCCCCCAGATCGATCTCCATCCCCGGACGCGCCAGATAAACCGTGCCTGCGGCCTCGTCCAGCAATACGTTTTGTGGGTCGGTCAGCGCCAGCAATGCAGCCAGTTCCTCAGCGGGCGGTACAGCGTTGTCGTGGCGAAAACCAATCCGCCAGCGTTTGACCAGCGGGCCAATAGCCAGATTAAAACAGCCGCCCTTGACCAGGCTTGCCGCCTTCGCGCAGGCAATTAATGCAAAGACCGGACGGCTAACCGCCACCGGATGCTGCCCGGCGGCCAGATTGATATCCATCACCTGCGAAGGCGTGCGGTTGACCGTAAACAGATCTTCATAGCGTTTGATCAGGCGAAAGGTGTCGGCGGCAAGCGAGGGGTTGTGGCTGAACAGTTTGAGCAGGATCGGCGATCCCATCAGGACGGCGGAGTATGACCAGACACCTTCTTGCTGTTCCATATTCACTCCTAAAAAAATGCCCCGGTCTCTGCCGGGGCTTATCATCAGGCCTGCGCTTTCGCCCAGTTTGCCGCATGGTGCCCGGCCAGTGAACCAAAAATAATGATGTCAGCCACCGCATTACCTCCGATGCGGTTGCTACCGTGGATCCCCCCGGCCACTTCGCCTGCGGCGAACGCCCCCGGAATGACCTGCTGCGCTTTATTCAGCACCGCTGTCTCAGTATTAATGGTTACACCGCCCATCGTATGGTGAACCCCCGGCGCAATGCGGATCGCGTGGAACGGCCCTTCATTAATCGGGTTACGCAGTGCGGTGCTACGACCAAAATCGCTGTCGTGTTGCTGTTCAACAAAGCCGTTGTAGCGCTCCAGCGTTGCCAGGAAAGCATGATAATCCATCCCCAGTTTCTCCGCTAACTGACGCGGTGAGCTGGCGCTGGTGACAAAGCCGCGGGCGATATACTCATCTGCCGCTTTGTTTTTCGCCCGTACGTGTTCATCAAACACGATGTAAGCGTAATGTTCCGGCAAGGCGATGATCTGCGCGGAGACTTTGTCACGGGTTTCCATTTCATTAAAGAAGCGGTTGCCCTGCTGGTTAACGAGGATCGCCCCGCCGCCGCGAATCGATTCGGAAATCAGGTACGAGGTGTTCTGTTCCACCGTCGGGTGGATCTGAATTTCACCCATGTCCACCGTGCCTGCCCCGATATGTTCAAGCAGTGCAATACCGGCCCCGGTCGCCCCTTTGTGGTTGGTGGTGACAAAACCGTCAAGATCCGGGCGGTATTTCACCACCATCTCGCTATTGGCGCTAAAGCCGCCGGTGGCGACAATCACACTTTTCACCGCGATGGTCAGGGTTTCGTTTTCGTCATTGATCAGACGTACCGCGCTCACTTTACCCTGCTCGCAGAGGATCTCTTCAACCGAGGTGTCGAGCATCACGTCGATACCGCGCTTCGTCACATTACGAACCAGACCGCTAATCAGATAACCGCCGACCGCTGAACCGTCTTTCGGACGGTGGGTGCGGTCAATGCTCATGCCGCCAGTGGTGGTGATGTCGTTAAGCATAATGCCGCGATTCGCCAGCCATTCGATGGCCTGCGGCGCATGTTCCACGAAGCAACGCAGCAGCTCAGGGTTGTTGCGGTTTTGGCCGCCTTTCAGCGTCTCCTGATAGAAAAGCTCTTTGCTGTCCTGAATGCCTTTCACACGCTGGAAGCGGGTTTCTGCGGCATTCATCCCGGCGGAGGCTTTAATGGTGTTACCGCCAAAGGTTGGCATTTTCTCAACAATCAGCACGCGTGCGCCTTCGTCATGCGCCTGGATCGCAGCCGCCAGTCCGGCACCGCCGCTGCCGACCACCACCACATCATAATTTTTCGGCGTGGTGTCGTCCGCCCCCTCTTCCTGCGCCAGCGCTTTACCCGATTTCACCATCGCTTTGGAGACGGCTTTTTTCACCGATTCGCTCTGGCTGGTTGCCCCGGAAATCGCATCCACATGCGGGCTGTTGGCGGTCAGAATGCGTGAACGAATCTCATCAAAGCTGGTGACAAAATCCACATCATCGCCCGAGCCTGACAGCAGTTCGATATCCGCGATACGGTCGGTTTCAAGGCTGATATTGAGCACCAGCTCGCGGGTATCATCCTGTACGGTTTCGGTGTACACACCCGGTTTGAATTTTTTGTCCGCCATGCTCATGTCGCGGATCATCGCCTCCACCAGCGAAAAGCGCCACAGCGGTTCCGGGATGGTCAACGCTTCGCGCTGGGTGCTGTCGATGAATAGCTCCAGCGTTTCACCCCGCATGATGCGATCCGTCCAGTCCGGATAAGCAATGCAGGCGCGCCCCACGGCAATCAGGTCATAGCCGTGGTCAACCGCGTCCTGTGCGTCAGCCGCGTTCACCACGCCGCCCACTCCCATCACCGGCACCTGGGCCAGGGTTTCGGAACGCAGAGCGACATATTTTTCAATCAGCGGTGTAGGATCGGTGGTCTCAACAATGGAAGGACGCAGCGTTGCGCCAACGGAGAAGTGCAGATAATCCAGGCCACGCGCGGCCAGTTTTTCAAGCAGATACATGGTGTCATCAAAGCGGATCCCAGGCACTTCCATCTCTTCAGGCGAGAAGCGGTAGCCGATGATAAAGGCGTCATCCGCATACTGGCGGACCATTTTGTGAGTGATCTCCAGCACCGCCAGCGGGAATTTCGCACGGTTGTCGCGGCTGCCGCCCCACTCGTCATCACGCTGGTTGGAGTTTGGCGAATAGAACTGCTGAATGAGATAGGTGTTCGCGCCGTGTAACTCAACGCCATCAAAACCCGCGAGAATAGCGCGGCGTACGGCGTCACCGAACTTCGCGACCATCTCTTCCACTTCCTGAGTCGTCAGGGCGACCGGGGTAGCCGCGCCGTCACGCGGTGCCGCCAGCGCGCTTGGGCCAACCGGTGTGCGACCACCGATCAGTTTCGGGTCGACCATGCGGCCGCCGTGGTAAATCTGCAGGATAGCTTTCGATCCTTTGGATTTAATGGCGTCAGCAATTTTCGCCAGCCCGGCCACTTTTGCATCGTTATCAATCCCGATGGCGCCAGGGAACGCGAGGCCCAGGCTGTCAACAAAGCAGCATTCGACAATCACCGCCCCGATAGCCCCGGCACGCTCACGGTAGTACTCGATAAGCTCGCTGCTGACCGTACCGTCAAAATAGCCTGTGCAGGTGGTCATGGGTGCCATCAGCAGACGATTTTTAAGCTCGGTACCATTCGGTAGTGTAAAGGGGGTGAGAATTTGCGAGTAATGGCTCATAAATAAACTCCAAACTTTAAAAGTGAAATTTGAGAATTCTTATCGGACATTATTTTCGTTGTCGTTTTTGCCGAATACATGTCTTTAATATAATAATTTCTTTAGTTTCTTAATTGCTTACTTTAGTTAAAAAACTATTTAATACACTCAATAACATCGCTAACTCAAAGGTGTTATTATTTAAATAAAATAGAATTAACATTTGCGCTAACAAATATAACTTACAAGTTACTAACAAGTAAGTGCTACAGGCTGAAATAAAAGAGATTAAATACAATTTAATCAAAACTTTACAAAAAATACGCGGGTAAAAATCTTAATTAATATCCACAAAGTTTGACAAAAAGTGTATCGATTCAGCAAAAACCACAAAATGCCGATATTTTTATATTGGCGGCATACAATAACACCATTAGATAATTTTATTGATCGCGATCAATTGTCGAAAAAGCGAAAGCAGCATTATAGAAACAGACCCAATTTTTAATTCCTCGCAAAGCTTATTGCGGGAAACACCCATTTATTTAACGTGCCAGAGTTGAATTTAATAAGTAAAAAAAGTTTTGTAACTAAAGTCATTAAATTCCCATTGTCTGGCGTGAAAACAGAATCCTTATCAACCTTAGAACGCTATTATGAACGAGAAATCATCCGCTTTAGCACCGTCACAGGTGAGTAGTAAAAAGAGTGGTAACCAGAGCAAGCTATTGATGCTGGCGCTACCGGTTATTGTCGCAGTACTCCTGCTGTTCGTACCTGTTCCGCAAGGTCTGCCGCCGTTCGCATGGCACTATTTCGCCATCTTCGTGGGTGTGATCGTCGGGCTTATCTTTGAGCCCCTGCCTGGCGCGGTTATCGGTATGACCGGTGTTGTCGTGATTGCGCTGTGCAGCCAGTGGCTGCTGTTCAGCCCTGAACAACTGGTGGATCCTAAATTCAAACTCGCCGCACAGTCCTTTAAGTGGGCGGTCAGCGGTTTTAGCAACTCCACCGTGTGGCTTATCTTCGGCGCCTTTATGTTTGCCGCCGGTTACGATAAAACCCGCTTTGGCCGCCGCCTGGCGCTGATTCTGGTGAAATATCTGGGCCGTCGCAGCCTGACACTCGGCTACGCCATTACCTTCGCCGATCTGTTGCTGGCGCCGTTCACACCGTCGAATACCGCGCGCAGTGGCGGCACCATTTTCCCGATTATCGCCAACCTGCCGCCGCTGTACGGCTCAAAACCCAACGATCCGAGCGCACGTAAAATTGGCTCCTATCTGATGTGGGTGGCGATCACCGCCGCCTGTATTACCAGCTCAATGTTCCTGTCCGCGCTGGCGCCAAACCTGCTTTCACTGGCACTGGTGAAAAGCATTACCGGGCTCGACATCTCCTGGGGGACCTGGTTCCTGGCCTTCCTGCCGCTGGGTATTCTGCTGATTTTGACCATGCCGCTGCTGGCCTACTGGTTCTACCCGCCGGAAGTAAAAGTGAACGATGAAGTGCCGCTGTGGGCCAGTCGTGAGCTGGAAAAACTGGGTAAACTGTCGCGCAACGAAATCCTGCTGTTGGTGTTCGTCTGCTCCGCGTTGGTGATGTGGATCTTTGCCGCCAACTGGCTGGAACCGGCCCTCGCCGCACTGCTTATTATCGTGCTGATGTTATGGACCGGCGTGCTGGAGTGGAACGACATCACCAGCAACAAAGCCGCATGGAACACCTTCGTCTGGTTTGCCACTCTGGTGGCGCTGGCAGATGGCCTCTCCTCCACCGGGTTTATCGCATGGCTGGGTAAAGAAGGCGGTTCGCTGATGGGCAATGTCTCACCGGGCGTGGCGACCATTGTTCTGCTGCTGGCGTTTTATCTGCTGCACTACCTGTTCGCCAGTACCACGGCGCACACCACCGCCCTGCTGCCCGCCATGTTGACCATCGCGTCAACCATTCCGGGGATGAACATGCAAGTGTTCGTGCTGGTGATGGTTACCTCGCTGGGCGTGATGGGGATTATCACCCCTTACGGTACTGGTCCGAGCCCGATTTACTACGGTAGCGGCTACCTGCCCACCAAAGACTACTGGCGTCTGGGGACCATTTTCGGTGCCATCTTCCTGGCCGCCCTGCTGCTGATTGGTTATCCGTGGATTTCCATGATGTTCTGATTCCTCGCCGCCGGACACGCTCCGGCGGCGTTTTTTTGTCGCTGCCGCATGGATGTATGCGGCTCTAACC
The DNA here is from genome assembly GCF_003073275.1 of Phytobacter sp. SCO41. Taxonomy (NCBI): domain Bacteria; kingdom Pseudomonadati; phylum Pseudomonadota; class Gammaproteobacteria; order Enterobacterales; family Enterobacteriaceae; genus Phytobacter; species Phytobacter sp. SCO41. Next base: position 3,196,914 of record NZ_CP027225.1, read on the forward strand.
TTACAAAAAGCGAGAGAGCTATGTCGACGAAACCGTTTTACTATCAGGATCCCTTCCCGCTGGCGCATGACGATACGGAATATTATCTCCTCAGCCGCGAGCATGTTTCTGTTGCCGAGTTTGAGGGGCAGCAGATACTGAAAGTTGAGCCGCAGGCACTCACCCTGCTGGCGCAACAGGCCTTCCACGACGCCGCCTTTATGCTGCGTCAGGCGCACCAGCAGCAGGTAGCCACTATTCTGACCGACCCGGATGCCAGCGAAAACGACAAGTACGTGGCGCTGCAATTCCTGCGTAACTCTGAGATTGCCGCCAAAGGCGTGTTGCCGACCTGCCAGGATACCGGCACGGCGATCATTATTGGTAAAAAAGGCCAGCGCGTGTGGACCGGCGGTGGTGATGAAGCGGCGCTGACGCGCGGCGTCTATAACACCTATACCGAAGATAACCTGCGCTACTCGCAAAATGCGGCGCTGGATATGTACAAAGAGGTGAATACCGGCACCAACCTGCCCGCACAGATTGATCTCTACAGCGTCGATGGCGACGAGTACAAGTTCCTGTGTATGGCGAAAGGCGGTGGTTCGGCGAACAAAACCTACCTTTACCAGGAAACCAAAGCGCTGATCACCCCGGCGAAGCTGAAAAAATACCTGGTGGAAAAAATGCGTACCCTCGGTACTGCCGCCTGTCCGCCGTACCATATCGCCTTCGTGATTGGCGGCACATCTGCGGAATCCACCCTGAAAACGGTCAAACTCGCCTCCACCCATTACTATGACGAACTGCCGACCGAAGGCAATGAACATGGTCAGGCGTTCCGCGATACGCAACTGGAAGCAGAATTGATGATCGAGGCGCAAAATCTTGGCCTCGGCGCGCAGTTCGGCGGGAAATACTTCGCTCATGATATCCGGGTGATTCGCCTGCCGCGCCACGGCGCCTCCTGCCCGGTGGGCATGGGCGTCTCCTGCTCAGCAGATCGCAATATCAAAGCCAAAATTAACCGCGACGGTATCTGGATTGAAAAACTGGAGTCGAATCCGGGCAGATTCATTCCGCAGGCACTGCGCGAAGCGGGCGAAGGCGATGCGGTAAAAGTCGACCTCAATCAACCGATGGCTGACATTCTTAAACAACTGTCACAGCACCCGGTCTCCACCCGCCTCTCCCTCTCCGGCACGATCATCGTCGCCCGCGACATCGCCCATGCGAAATTACAGGAGATCATCGACCGTGGCGAAGAACTGCCGCAGTATGTGAAAGATCATCCGATTTATTACGCAGGCCCGGCGAAAACACCGGAAGGCTATGCCTCAGGCTCCCTCGGCCCGACCACTGCCGGACGCATGGACTCTTATGTCGATCAGTTGCAGGCGCAGGGTGCAAGCATGGTGATGCTGGCAAAAGGCAACCGCAGCCAGCAGGTGACCGATGCCTGCCATAAACACGGCGGCTTTTACCTCGGCAGCATTGGCGGCCCGGCGGCGGTACTGGCGCAGCAGAGTATTAAAAGCCTTGAGTGTGTGGCCTACCCGGAGCTGGGAATGGAGGCTATCTGGAAAATCGAGGTGGAAGACTTCCCGGCCTTCATTCTGGTTGATGATAAAGGCAATGACTTTTTCCAGCAGATCCAGAATAAACAATGCGCTAACTGTGCAATGAAATAATTATCTTACGCAGGCCGGTATTTTCCGGCTTGCGATTTTCCGCAAAAGCAATATTATTAGCACATCATCTCCCCTCACTAATTAAACTAAAGTAAGCATTCTGTAATTATTTAAAGCGGAGTGAGTGTGACTAACGTCACTCACTATTACAGAAGAGACAGCTAAATTATCCACTGTCAGTACCCTTATAATAAAACATTGGCACAGGATAATTTATGCAATCAATTTTACTTCAATCTTTGTTCCCTTTAGTTTTCATCATGGTATTAGGTTGGTTGAGCGGAAAATTAGGCTATACCAAACGTGAAGATGCCAATGTCATGGCATCTGTGGTTATCCGTTTCGCTCTACCTTTTCATCTTTTTATTGGCGCATTAAATACTGACCCGGAGAAAATACAGAATCTGTCATTTATGGCAGTGCTGGTTATTGGTTTGATGGGGTCTTATTTATTTACCCTGCTTGTGTCCCGTTTTGTGTTTCGTCACGATATTAAGACCAGCGCCATACAATCACTGGTCTGCGCCTTCCCGGATATGGCCTATTTTGGCGCGCCGGTACTGGCGGTATTAATCGGCCCGGAAGGCTTTTTAGGCGTGCTGATTGGCAACGTGGTGACCAGCGTATTTATGATCCCGCTGACCATTGTCCTTATCCGTATGGGCGATAAAAACCACACCGAAGACCTGAACCCGGTGAAAATGGTGTTGCAAAATCTGTGGAAAGCGGCGCGTAACCCTATCGTCTGGATCCCGGTAACCGGTATTCTGCTGAGCCTGGCGGGCGTGAAGTTGCCGCATCTGCTCAGCTCTCCGATTGAGATGGTAGGCAAAATCGCCGGTGGCTTATCGCTCTTCGCACTCGGTCTGCTGTTTTACGGCGAGCGCCCTTCTTTCAACATTCAGACCTGTACCAATATTGGTATTAAAAATTTAATTCAGCCGATCATGATGGCCGTTGCCGGCTTAGCGTTCGGCCTGAATCATACGCTGATGCAGCAAGTCGTGATTATTGGTGCCACCCCTTCGGCTATTGCCGCCGGGATGTTTGCCCTGCGCAGTGATACTTATGTCGAATCGGCGTCATCGTCCATATTATTAGGAACGGCGCTGGGCGTTATAACCGAAGGGTTCATGATATATTTGGTTTCATAAATCAAGTATCAACAGATGTTATTTAACTAATTAAAGTTTTAATAAATTAAACAAACCCAAAGTCAGCGCCATGTGCGATTAGAATGGCATGGCGTAACTTCATCAACACCAGGCGACCTCATTAATAGCGGCAATACGTTGCCGTTTTTGCAGGCAAGGTATGTGTTTATTCAGGAGTCGTAACATGTTAAAAAAAGAGATGCTGTACACGCCCTATACTGGCGCGGTATTGCTGGAAACCCCATTATTAAATAAAGGACTGGCGTTTACCCAGGAAGAGCGCCAGGCACTCAATTTAAATGGATTGCTCCCTGACACGGTAGAAACTATTAAAGAACAAACCGACCGGGCATGGGCGCAGTTTTGCGATTTCAAACGTGATATTTCAAAACATGTTTATTTGCGCAATATTCAGGACACCAACGAGACATTATTTTATAACCTGGTGCGCACCCATTTAAGCGAAATGCTGCCGATCATTTATACCCCGACAGTGGGCGAAGCCTGCGAGCATTTCTCCGACATCTATCGCCGGGCCCGTGGCCTGTTTATCTCCTGGCCGAACCGCCACCAGATTGATGAGATGCTGCAACAATTTTCACGTAACGATATCCGCGTCATTGTGGTGACAGACGGTGAGCGCATTCTGGGCCTCGGCGACCAGGGCGTGGGCGGAATGGGGATTCCCATTGGCAAACTCTCCCTCTATACCGCCTGCGGCGGCATCAACCCGGCTACTACCCTGCCTATCATGCTTGACGTTGGCACCAACAATGCCCAACGCCTGGACGACCCGCTCTATATGGGCTGGCGGCATCCGCGTATTAGCGATGATCAGTACATGGAATTTATGGACATGTTCATCGATGCCGTCAAAGCCCGCTGGCCGGATGTCCTCTTACAGTTCGAAGATTTCGCCCAGAAGAACGCGACGAAATTGCTCAACCGCTACCGGGATAAACTGTGCTGCTTCAATGATGACATTCAGGGCACCGCCGCCGTTACGCTGGGCACCCTGATCGCCGCCTCGCGTACCGCAGGCGTCAATTTACAGGATCAGCGGATCGTCTTTTTAGGCGGTGGCTCCGCAGGCTGCGGCATTGCGGAAAAAATCATTGCTTATATGGTCTCAACAGGCTTAAGCGAAGCCCAGGCGCGCGGCCGCGTCTTTATGGTCGACCGCTTTGGCCTGCTGACGGACGACATGCCGAATCTGCTCGATTTCCAGCAAAAACTGGTGACCCCGCGCGAGGCTATCGCCCACTGGGATGTGGAGCAGAACAATATCTCTCTGCTGGATGTGGTGCGTAACGCCCACCCGACGGTCATGATCGGCGTTTCCGGTCAGCCGGGCCTGTTCAGCGAAGAAATCGTCAAAGAGATGTACAGCCACTGTCCGCGCCCGATCATTATGCCGCTCTCCAACCCGACCTCCCGGGCGGAAGCGCAGCCGCGTGACCTGATTGAATGGACCCAGGGCGCGGCGCTGATTGCCACCGGCAGCCCGTTTGCGCCGGTGCATTACGATGGCGCGGTCTACGAGATTGCTCAGTGCAACAACGCCTACATTTTCCCGGGGCTGGGGCTTGGGATCCTCGCCGGTAACGCTAAGCGGGTAACGGAAAATATGTTAATGGCCGCAAGCCAGGCGCTGGCCGCCCATTCACCGCAGGCCACCCTGGAGCGCGGCGGCCTGTTACCGGCAGTGGAAGATATTGGTGAGATTTCACGCGCCATTGCGTTAGCCACTGCGCGTGCGGCTCAGCAGGATGGCGTTGCCCCGCAGGCCAGCGACGACGAACTGCATGCGGCAATCGAGAAAACCTTCTGGGAAGCGCAATACGCTCCCTATAAACGCGCATCGTTCTAAACCCGCGCAGTCAGGGGAAAGGATCTCCCCTGCTTTCAGGCCGTAGACCGTGAGTAAACATGGCGGGTTTTATAATTTTTGACATAACCTAAACGGAGGACAATGATAGCGGTCTCATGCTATTGCGTGGATGCTGTCGGCGCGCGCAAAAACGTCATCACAAGGAAAAACCGATGAACGCATTTTTCTCTACCCAGGCCGGTTGTGTTGTCCGCTGGTTAGATCTCCCCGGCGACGGTGTGCCGCTGGTCTTTGTGCACGGCCTTGGCTGCGCCTCCTCTTACGAGTACCCCCGCGTGGTCTGCGATAAAAACTTCCAGGGCCGACGCGCCATCCTGATTGACCTGCCAGGTTACGGCTATAGCGAGAAACCAAAAGAATTTCGCTACTCCATCAGCGAACAAGCCGCTGTTGTCTGCGAACTGATCGCCCATTTACAGCTCGATGATTACTTCCTGTATGGACACAGCATGGGGGGCAGTATTGCCATCGAAGCCGCAACCCAACTTAGCGGTTTACGTGGTCTGATAGTCTCGGAGCCCAACTTCCGCCCCGATGGGGGATTTTTTAGCCGCCAGATTTGTCGGGTCGATGAAGAGACTTATATTACCCATGTCTATGCGCTCATGATGAACAACTATAAAAACCCCTGGACCGGAAGTTTATCGGCCGCCGCCCCCTGGGCCGTCTGGCGTGGCGCATCCAGCCTGATTACCGGCAATCAGTGGTTTGAAATGTTTGTTGAACTCAATAAGCCAATCTGCCTGCTGTTTGGCGCAGAATCCCTGCCAGATGCTGATTTTACGCAACTGAGCGCCATGGGTATCGCCACTGTGGAACTGGCCGACTGCGGGCACAATATGTCGTGGGAGAACCCACCCGCCCTTGCCGCCGCGCTGGCCGCGTTCTGCACCGCGCACGAATAGCCCTTAGCGCAGGTGTGCGCGCTTAAACTGGCTGGCGTCAATGTCGTACTGCTTCATCTTGCGCCACAGGGTGGTACGACCAATATTGAGCAATTGCGACATCTCCTGTATTCGCCCGTTGGTCACTCTGGCAGCCTGGATAATGGCCTCTTTTTCAACGGCGGAAAACGTCAGATTGGCAGCCAGTCTGGCGCCCGGTTCCTGCGGCGCACTCCCTTCGTTAAACAACCACTCCGGCAGATGGCTCAGGCGAATATGGCCCTGTTCGCTGCTGATCGCGATATTTTCAATAATGCTGTTGAGCTCAAAATCATTCCCCGGCCAGGAGTAGGCCACCAGCCGGGCCAGCGCATCGTCATCCACCCTAAGCCGCGAGGAAAATCGTCGCTCCAGCCCGCGCAGACGGCTTTGTACCAGGGCAGGAATACTGTCGCGACGTTCCCGCAGGGGCGGGATGACGACCTCAAAGGCGCGCAAAGCATAATAAAGCTGACGGCTAAAGCGGTTTTGCTCCACCAGATTGCCCAAATCGACCGTGGTGGCAGCAATGACTTTGATATCCACCGGCACCAGACGCCTGGCCTCAAGCCGGGTAAGTACCCCTTGCTTGATGACCTGCAATAGCGCGGATTGCAGCTCAGGGGCCAGATACTCGATTTTTTCCAGAAACAGCGTACCGCCATTGGCCAGTTCCAGGCGGCTAAGGCGCCCTTTCTCATTTTCCGTGGCCGCGCTGCCCATAAAATCCAGCCCCAGCGCACTGTCGGCATACAACTGGCAGTTAACGGCGATATACGGCCCCCCGGCGCGTTCGCTCTCATTGTGAATGGCCTGCGACATCAGCTCTTTACCCACCCCCTCTTCCCCATACAGCAGAACAGGAAACGCCCCGCGCGCCGCCTGCCGACCGGCCTGAATCAGTCGGCGGGTTTGCGGATCGTCGGCGGGCATCTGCTCGAAGGTATGGCTGACTTTACCCAACTGGCTGGTCATTAACTGACGCATCTGCTCAACCGGGTGTAGCAGCAAAATAAAGCTATTCCCCTGCTCTTCGACGATGGGTTTGAGGGTCACCACCGCATCAATAAACTGGTGCTGGCTTTCGAACGTCACCTCTGCGTGATTGAGCGCCCGGGCATGTTTAATCGCCCGGCGAAGCAGCGCGGGCAATGTCACCAGATCGCTAATGTTTTTCCCCTGGCTGACCTGGGCGTCGAGAAACAGCATGCGCGCCGCCTGCACATTGAGAAATTGCAGCACCCCCTGCTCATTCCAGGCCATCACGCCGTCATCCATACTCTCCAGCAGGCCGTACATCTGATTCAGATGGCGGTTAGATTCCGCCAGCAAATTGTCCGTCAGGAGCGAGTTGCCAATTTCTCTGGCCGTTGCCAGCGTCAGCGACAGATCCGCCGGGGAAGCATGTTCCGCCCGGCAACACAGCGCAATAGACCCGGACAGCCGACCATGGTTGTCGAATACCGGCGTTGAGCAAAAGGCCCACGGGAACAGCGCCTGTTTGAAATGCTGGCAGCCCAGCGTCTTTACCGGCTGGCCCATCATCGCCGCCAGCGACAGCGCACAACTGCCAATAATACTTTCCGCACAGTAGCTGCCCGGCAGGAAGCCGAACCGGGACAGCGCGTCAAGCGTGTCGGGATGGCCACAGCGACTCAAAATACAGGCAGACTCATCAAGGATAAACAGCGCGCAGGGCCGCCCTTCCATATATTCCAGGGCATCCTCCAGCGCCGCCTGACCAATGGTCAGCAGCCCGGTTTTACGGCGGCTGATCGTCTCAAACGTCAGCCCCTGTGCCTGGTGCGGCGTGCCCCAGGTGTCACGCTGCATGATTTTTTCGCAGCGCTGCCAGGAGTGAGCGATGAAGGTGGCAACCTCCTGTTCTGCCGTTTGATGCTGTGTCATGCGCGGTTCCGTCTGAGTCGGGTAAGGGACGTTATTGTCGCTACAGCCGAAAAAAGAAATCAACGTAAACGTTCCATTATGGAACCTGCGTCAATAACGCTGACCCAGGATGCGATCCGCCTCGCGTTAGCCGCAGCACTGAGTGGCTGGCACTGATCGCTGTTCGGGTTCGCCGATTTTTTGCACAAAATATATTCTGCATCGGAACCGGGGTAAAAAAGGCGGGCATTGCTCGCATTTTCCCCCTTTCTCCGGCAAAAGTGTTCCGTTATGAAACATTTATCCGCAAGGGTGTTTCACTATGAAACCCAATTTTTTGGCATTTTCTTTTTCTCTCGCCAGAGGAGAATCAGCACATCGGCCAGGGAACCCCGCACGACGGGTATCCGCCGCTGATGCCCTACAACATCAGGCCTGCGCGCTGCGGATGGCCTGGCTCACCTCCTGCGGAGTATGAATAATGAAAAAACTGATTAACCGTGTGGAAGATGTATTAAGCGAACAATTAGCAGGCCTGGCAAAAGCGCACCCTGAGCTGACGCTGCACCAGGACCCGGTGTATATGACCCGCGCCGATGCCCCGGTCGCCGGGAAAGTGGCGCTGTTATCCGGCGGCGGCAGCGGTCATGAGCCGATGCACTGCGGCTATATCGGCAAAGGTATGTTAAGCGGTGCCTGCCCTGGCGAGATTTTCACCTCCCCCACGCCGGATAAAATGTTCGAATGCGCCATGAACATTGATGGTGGCGAAGGCGTGCTGTTAATCATCAAAAACTACACGGGCGATATCCTCAATTTCGAAACCGCCGCTGAGCTGCTGCACGACAGCGGCGTGAAGGTCACAACCGTGGTGGTGGATGACGACGTCGCCGTGAAAGACAGTCTCTATACCGCCGGACGCCGTGGGGTGGCAAATACCGTCTTGATTGAAAAACTGGTCGGCGCCGCCGCCGAGCGCGGAGACTCACTGGATGCCTGCGCGCAGTTGGGCCGTAAGCTCAACAATCAGGGGCACTCCATTGGTATCGCCTTAAGCGCCTGTACGGTTCCTGCGGCCGGTCAGCCTTCGTTTACCCTTGCGGACAACGAGATGGAATTTGGCGTGGGTATCCACGGCGAACCGGGGATCGACCGCCGCCCGTTTAGCTCACTTGATACCACTGTCGACGAGATGTTTAACGTGCTGCTGGAAAATGGCAACTACAGCCGCACCCTGCGCGAATGGGATCACACCAGCGGAAGCTGGCAGGAAGTCAAACAGAGCAAACAGGCCCTGCAGCGCGGCGATCGCGTTATTGCGATGGTCAACAACCTGGGCGCAACGCCGCTGTCTGAGCTGTACGGCGTTTACAACCGGCTGGAAACTCGCTGCCAGGAAGCCGGTATTGTCATCGAACGCAACCTGGTCGGTAGCTGGTGTACATCACTGGACATGGGCGGCTTCTCCATTACCTTGCTGAAAGCCGACGACGAGATCCTCGCTTTGTGGGATGCGCCTGTCCATACACCGGCCATGACCTGGGGTAACTAAGGAATTTTTTATGTCGCTGAACAGAAACCAAATTGTTGACTGGCTCTACCGCTGCGGCGAGGTCTTCACCAAAGAGAGTGATTTCCTCACCGGCCTGGACAGGGCCATTGGTGATGCGGACCACGGCCTGAACATGCATCGCGGCTTTAGCAAAGTGGTGGAAAAACTGCCCGCCATTGCAGACAAAGACATCGGCTTTATTCTCAAAAACACCGGTATGGTGCTGCTCTCTAACGTCGGTGGGGCCAGCGGTCCATTGTTTGGCACCTTTTTTCTGCGCGCCGCGCAGGCGACCCAGGCCCATCAAAGCCTGACGCTTGTTGAGCTGCATCAGATGATCCGTGAAGGCGCCGAAGGGGTAATCAGCCGTGGTAAAGCAGAGCCCGGCGACAAAACCATGTGTGACGTCTGGCTGCCCGTCGCGGAATCGCTGGAGCAGGCCATCGCGCAAAACCTGTCCATTCCCGCGGCTCTGGAGGCCGCAAGCCAGGTGGCGGAAAAGGCAGTTCAGTCGACCATCACCATGCAGGCCCGTAAAGGCCGCGCCAGCTATCTGGGCGAACGCAGTATTGGTCATCAGGACCCTGGCGCAACCTCGGTGATGTTTATGGTGCAGATGCTGGCGGCAGCCGCAAAAGCGTAAAAGAAGGAAACGGCGATGGTTAACCTGGTGATTGTTTCTCATAGTGCCCAACTGGGCCAGGGTGTCGGGGAACTGGCCCGGCAGATGTTAACGGGAGATGGCTGCAAGTTAGCCATTGCCGCTGGAATTGACGATCCTGATAATCCGATCGGCACCGATCCAATTAAAGTCATGGAGGCCATTGAGTCGGTGGCCGACACCGATCATGTGCTGGTGATGATGGATATCGGTAGCGCCCTGCTAAGCGCGGAAACCGCCCTGGAACTGCTTGACCCGGACATTGCCGCAAAAGTGCGTCTGTGCGCCGCGCCACTGGTGGAAGGCACCCTGGCCGCCACGGTTAGCGCCGCCACGGGCTCTGACATTGACAAGGTGATTGCCGATGCGCAAAACGCCCTTGAGGCAAAGCGCGTTCAGCTTGGTCTCGACGCCCGGCAGGAAGCGCTCCCACAACCACAAACAGACGATGAGACACACGAAGAGGCGCTCACCGTCGCAGTGACCGTGAACAACCCTAACGGCCTGCACGTTCGCCCGGCATCTCGCCTGGTGGCTGCGCTGGCCGGTTTTGACGCCCGGCTGTTGCTGGAAAAAGAGGGAAAATGTGTCAGGCCGGACAGCATCAACCAAATCGCTCTGCTGCAGGTACGCTGTCACGACACCCTGCGCCTGATTGCCCGTGGCCCGCAGGCAGCGCTGGCGCTGGCGGCCTTTGAACGGCTGGCACAGGAAAATTTCGGGGAAACGCTCACGGCGCAGCAACCTGCGGTAACGCCAGATATTCCAGTCCAGATTAAAGGCCAGGCGTTGCGCTATACCCCTGTCGAACTGCCGCTGGCCCAGGCCACCGTGCGAACACCGGAAGAGGAAATGGCTCGTCTGCGCTGTGCCGTTAAGGACACGCTGGACGATCTGAGCGACCTGATTCGCCTGGCCGAAGAGAAGTTTTCCCCCGAGATCGCCGCCATTTTTGCCGGTCACCAGACCCTGCTTGACGATCAGGAACTGATGGATAGCGCCTGGGAGATGCTGCGGCAGCGAAAATGCACGGCGGAATGGGCGTGGCACAAGATGCTGATGGAACTTAGCAGCCAGTATCGCCATCTGGATGATGCCTATTTGCAGGCACGCTATATCGATATAGAAGATTTACTGCATCGCACACATCTTCATCTGGCACAGGCGCTGGAAAACATCCCGACGCCGCTGCGCCCGAGTATTCTTATCGCAAGCGATCTCTACCCGTCCGTCATGCTGCAACTGGAGAAGAAAAACATCGCCGGGATTGCCCTGCTGCAGGGTAGCCCACACTCTCATAGCGCGATTATCGCCAGGGAAGCCGGGATCCCCGTGCTGTATCAGCAAGTCAGCGCACTGGCTAAAGTGCGCAGCGGTGACGTCCTTACCCTCGACACTGCCCGGCCTCAATAAACTGACGACACTCCCCAGACGGGAGTGTCGTTTTTTAATGCCTGTCTGACAGGTGTGTTCACTGTGTCACATTATTCACGCAATACGTCCAGGCTGTGGATGTCCTGCTAGCTGGCGGGATTGGCCTTATCAAAGGCCGCCTGGGCCGCCAGCATGGCGTCCATATTGTCTTCTACCCACAGTGTCAGAAACGACATGGTGTGCGTCAGCGTTTTGCCTAACGGCGACAAACTGTATTCCACCGTGACAGGCACCGTGGGGAAAATTTTCCGCGAGACAAGCCCGTCACGCTCCAGCTTGCGCAGCGTCTGCGTCAACATTTTCTGCGTAATCCCGCGAATATGTCGTCGCAAATTGTTAAAACGCTGCGGCTCTTTTTCCAGACAGCCCAGAACCAGCAGCGCCCATTTATCGGCCAGCCTTGAGAGCACATCACGCGTCGGGCAGCGATCGTCGTAAACATCGTAAGGTAATTGCAGTTTATTCATAACGATAGTTTCTCTTACAAGGTTTCCTCAGGGAAACTTAGTGGCCTTCAGGTGCCTTCTTTCATGACCACAAGATAATGTGTATAAATCGCTTCAGGTATCTATTGGATACTAAGGCACTCTGAATGACAAAGTATTTATACATACCTTGCTCACCCACTGTGTCGATAAAATAAACCTGCGAATATTTGACCACCTTTCGCGCAATAACGCGGCAATCCGTGGTGCAACAAAATAAGAGATGACATCGTGTTGAATAAATTTGATGAAGCGTTTACCCGGTACACCAGGCATCCTGATTTTGGCCGATTACTGCTTCGGTTAACGTTCGGCATTTTAATGCTTTTTCATGGCGTTGCCAAAGTGAACCACGGCGTAGACTGGATTTCCGCGATGCTTGAAGCAAAGGGGTTACCCGGATTTATCGCCCAGGGTGTTTATATCGGGGAAATTGTTGCGCCCGTGCTGATCATTATTGGCTGGTTAACCCGCCCTGCCGCTTTTATTTATGCCTTTAACATTGTGGTGGCAACATTGCTGGTGGGTACAGATAAATTCTTTACCCTGACCAAAGTCGGGGCATGGGGACTTGAAAGTGAAGCACTCTATTTCCTCGGCGGCCTGTGCATTATGTTTCTTGGCGCCGGGAAATACAGTCTGTCTGGTAATAAAGAATAATCATTCACCATTGAGGGACTACCTATGAGTATCGTTGTTGTCTATTTTTCTGGCTACGGCCACACCTCCCTGGTTGCGGAAAATGTTGCTGCCGGCGCCAGTGCTGAGCTGATTGCTATTAATGAAAATGGCGAAATCACAGAAAGCGACTGGCAAAAGTTAAACGACGCGAAGGCGATTATTTTTGGCGCGCCGACGTACATGGGCGGCGTACCGTGGCAATTTAAAAAGTTCGCTGATGCCACCTCTAAAGCGTGGTTTACCCGTAGCTGGCAGGATAAAATTTTTGCGGGTTTCAGCAACAGCGCCAGCCTGAACGGTGACAAACAGGTGACGTTGCAGTACCTGCAAACCCTGGCGTCTCAGCACGGCGGTGTGTGGGTGAGCCTTGGCTTGCCGCCGGCGAATACGCTGGCCGCGTCGCGTGAAGATCTGAACAACTTGGGCGGTTCTGTGGGCCTGCTGGTGCAGTCTCCGTCCGATGCGGGCGCGGATAAAATCCCGTCTGGCGACCTTGCCACAGCGACTAAATTTGGCGAACGTGTTGCGGCGATTACCGCGCGCTTTAACTGATTTGGCGCACGCATAAAAAAGGGCAGCCTGCTGCCCTTTTTCCATATCAAAACAGGCTTAACGGTAAACAATACCGCCATCAATCAGAATCGACTGGCCGGTGACATAGTCAGAATCCGGGCCTGCCAGGTAAGAGACCAGGCTTGCCACATCATCCGGGGTTTCCGCGCGTCCCAGCGCAATCCCTTCGACATATTTCTTATACGTTTCACCCACCGGTGCGCCTGTGATCGCCGCGAAACGCTGGTCGATTTCGGTCCACATCCCGGTGCCCACAATCCCCGGACAGTAAGCATTCACCGTAATACCACGGCTGGCATACTCTTTTGCCGCCGCCTGCGTCAGCGCACGGACGGCGAATTTGGTCGCCGAATAAATGCCTAACATCGCAAAACCGTCATGGCCGGCAATAGAACAGGCGTTAATAATTTTGCCTTTCTGCTTACGCTCTTCGAATTTTTTCGCCGCGGCCTGAATCCCCCAGAGGGTACCCTGCACGTTAATCCGCATAATGCGATCCACCTCTTCCGGGGTGACATCGGAGAGCGGTTGTACCTGCGCGATACCGGCGTTGTTAACGATGATGTCAAAACCACCCAGTTCGCGTTCCGTCTGGGCGATAGCCGCATAGACCTGTTCACGATCGGAGATATCGGCCACGAACGTCGCGGCTTTGCGCCCTAAGGCTCTGACCTCAGCGGCGACGGCTTCCAGCGCTTCTGCCTTCATATCCACCAGCATGATTGCTGCGCCGTCTTTAGCCAGACGCAACGCAATGCCTCGCCCAATCCCTTGACCGGCACCGGTTACCAGCGCGACTTTATTTTCGATAGCCATACTTTCTTCACCTCATCCTGACAAAAAACACTGCCTTAGCCACGGCAGCAGACTGGGCTTACACTACCGCCCGCCCGAGGCGTGGCCTACCCCCTCTGATGGGGGGGTGAGCACGCGAAGTGACGAGTCGCCCGGGTGTGATGCTGGTTCCGCCCTGCCTCCTTGAGTACACTCGGGGGAAAGAGAACAGAACGAGGTTGCGGTTGTATGGCATTTTTGTCCCCCACAGGTCACCTGCCCACAGAGAACGTTGACGAAGAACCTTTCCGATTTACACGCAACCTCCCGCTGATCCTCACAAAACTCACGCCGCCGCGTACCCCTGGCGTCGTGCTGCAACGCGACCGTCTTCTAACGCGGCTGGACAACGCCGCCTCCGGTAGCCTGACGCTGGTCTGCGCGGCTGCCGGGTTTGGCAAAACCACGCTGCTTTCCCAGTGGTACCAACACCGTCAGGCACAGGGCGATGCGCTGGCCTGGCTCAGTCTGGAAGAAGAAGACAGCACGCCATTACTCTTTATGCGCTACCTGCTGGCAGCGCTGAGCCCGCTCTATCCGGGCTGGAGCGATACCTTCCAGCGATACCCGGAAGGGGCGCATCCTGGCGATTTTTCACTGTTTCTGGCAGAACTGGTCAATCAGCTTCACCACTGTTCACACCCGCTCTATCTGATTATCGATGATTACCAGAGCATCCGAAGCCGCGAAATCCATGATGGGCTAACCTGGCTGCTCCACCATGCCCCGGCGTCGTTACATCTGGTTATCGGCAGTCGCAACCGCCTGCCTCTGGTGCTCAGCCGCCTGCGGCTTTGGGAGCAGTACACGGAAATCGAAGACAGTGAATTGCGCTTTAACGATGCCGAAGCCCAGGCCTACTTCGCCCGGTCGGTAACGCCACCGGTTAATACGCGCGATATCCCGCAACTGATGACACTGACAGAAGGCTGGGTCGCAGGGATGAAAATTGCCGCCCTCTCTCCGCGCAGGCATGACGCGATGCCCGGCATTGGGGGAGTACTCAGTGGCGGTTCGCGCTCAATCAGTCGCTACCTTGAAGAGGTCATTTTCGCACCGCTGCCTGCCAGCGTGCTCCACTTCCTGATGCTGACCTCGCTGCTGAATCGTCTGCATCCGGCGTTGTGTGATGCGGTGACGGGGTTAAATAACGGCAAAGAGATGCTCGCCTGGATTGAGCAACACAATCTGTTTCTTAGCGCCCTGGATGAAGCGGGATTCTGGTTTCGCTACCATCCGCTGATGCGCGATGCCCTCTCCCAACGCCTGCAACAGGATGCCACCATCGACATTCGCCAGCTTCACGAGCGCGCGGGTAACTGGTTCGCCGCCCAGCAGCTCTGGGCAGAAGCGATACGCCATGCGCTGGCGGCCGGGAAGTCGCTCGCCCGACACGCAGAAGCCGGGGCACAATCGCTGGCGGAAGAAGGCGATATCGACACGATGGTGCGCTGGATCCACCATCTGCCCGCCACGCCCGATCCTTCGCGCATTGAACTACAGCTTAATCTGGCCTGGGCGCTGGCGCACCATTGCCGCTTTAGCGACGCCCGCCAGTTGCTTGATGCCATTGAGGCGATGGTGGCGACACGCGCAGAGCATCTTCCACGGTCAACGTGGGTAAAGCAGCGCGTGGTGCGCGCCATTTGTGAGGCCTTCGCCGATAATATTTCCGGCAGTCTGCCGCTGGTTGAACCGTTGCTGAATGAGGTGCCCTGCGGGGATATCTGGGTGGATGGGCTGGTCTGCAACATCCTCAGTTATTGCCATCTCGCCCTTGCCCACCCGCAGCGAGCGCTGGAGGTGCAGCAGCACGTTTCCGGCAACCGGGCCACCAACCGCAACCTGTTTGTTGAGGTCTACCGGGTCTTTGTGCTGGCACTCGGTCAGTTGCGTCAGGGGGACCTGCAAGAAGCCGAACGCCAGGCCATCCAGGCGTTGCACCATGCGGAGCACCATACCGGACAAAATTCCAGTAGTGGCGCCACGCTGGCCCCGCTGCTGGCCGAAATCGCCTGGGAGCGCGGCGACAGCGAACGGGTCAACAGTTTGCTGAACCTGCGTCTGGGTATGATTGATGATTTTTGCCCCTCGGATGGTCTTAGCCTGTGCTACGTGGTGCTTGCGCGTCAGGCGCAGTTGAATGCGCAACCTGATGAGGCCATGACACTCTTACGCCATGCCGGGCAACTGTGTAGAGACCGCGGCTGGTGGCGTGCGCGCATTGCGCTGCTTGCCGAAGAAATCACCCTCCACCTGAATACCGGCAAGAAAGATAACGCCCGCAGGCAGTTCGCCTTACTCCAGCAACTGGCGAGCGAGCCAAGGGCGGTAGAAAATAGGGTTGTCGGCTGGCACAGAGGGATCTGCGAAAGCCGCCTGTTACTGGCCGAAGGCGATGCGCTGACGGCGGCGGCGACGCTGACTCCCGTGATAAATGAGCAGGAGCGCTGTGGTGAATGGCTGGCGGCAACGCGCTTGCGCATCCAGCAGGCCGTGGCCTTCTGGCAAGCCGGTGACGAGAAACAGGCTATGGCGGCGTGCGTTCCGGCACTCCCGCGCGCCGTCGCGCAAAACATGCAGCGCACGCTGCTCGATGGCGGGTCGCCTTTACTGGCCCTGCTCAGCCGGTTGCGTGAACAGTCCCAGTTCGATACGGCATTAACCGCCGTCATCGCCAGCGCCGGGGCGATGCTGATGTCCGGGGGAATTCCCCCCCTGGCGACACACGAAGCCGCGACGCAGGGGCTACGGTTGACCGAACGCGAGCAGCAAATCTTACAGCTCATCGCCGAAGGACACTCCAATAAAGGCATCGCCCGCACGCTTGGCATCTCGGTTGAGACCGTCAAGTGGCACCTTAAGCAGTTGTATGAAAAGCTGGCGGTGAGCGGACGTATTCAGGCGGTGAACCGGGCGAGAAAATTGGGTTTAATGGGTTAGCGAGTTTTCGCCTGCCCTGTGTGACAGGCGAAGAACACATTAGTCACCGGTTACGCCGACCGACGAGCGCAAAATGCCACACACATTCCCACCAGCGCGGCCCCACTCAGCCACTGGAACACCAGACGCCACGCCTCCAGTGACGGATGCGCCCCCAACAGCACAGTGATAATTGCCAGCATCATCGCCCCGGCGGTGTACTGAGTGGTGACCATCAGCGCACTGGCCCGCCCCTGTAGCGCCACAGGCGTGGCCGTCAGCCCGATGGCAAACATCGCCGGATAAATCAACCCGTGTCCCAGGCCACTCAGCGCAATACCGAGCATAAAGGCAAGCGAAAACGGCACAGTGAGCGTCGTCGACAGCAGCCACAGCCCCAGCCCCGCAGCAGCAAACCCAACGGTTAACACCCCCGCGCTGGAAAAGCGTACGCTCAGGCGGGTATAGAGACCGTTGCCAGCCACAATCAACACTGCCAGCGGGGTAAACAACAGCCCGGTCACCACCGCCCCCAGCGCCAGTGTCTGCTGCCAGAACAGCGTCATGGCATAGAACTGGCTACCGACGCTTGCCATATAGCAGGCGCTACTGAGCCAGCCGCTTTGCAGCCCCGGTAACGTGCGAAGCCGTTCCGACAACAGCGGCCTGGCGGCAAAGCGCTCATGTACGATAAACAGCACCAGCATGCCCAGCGCCAGACGGTTTGCCAGAAAATCAGGCTGCCCGGTTTCGGCGTAGCGCATCAGCGCCCAGACGACCGCCCCGGCAGTGGCACAGCCTGCCAGCGCCCCAAACCCTCCAGGCTGTTTCTCTCCTTCGCTTCTCAACAGCGGAAAGTCCCGGCTAACCCGCCAGAGCGCCAGCAGCCCTGGTGGCAGATTGATAAAAAAGATAGCCCGCCAGTTTAACTCGGCCAGCAGCCCACCCAGCATTACGCCTGCCACCAGCCCGAGCGCGCCAATCGCACTCCAGATAGCCAGCGCCCGGCGATGGGCTTCGCCGTGAAAACGCTGCGCCATCAGCGCCAGTACCGCCGGTTGCAGGAGTGCTGCCGCAACGCCCTGACCCGCACGAGCGGTTAACAGTAGCGCGGCGCTCTGCGCCAGCCCACCGATGACGGACGCGAATAAAAACAGCCCCATCCCGATGGTAAATATCCGCCGGGCCCCCAGACGATCGCAGAGGCTTCCCCCCAGCAGCAGCAGCCCGGCAAAAATGAGCCCATAGATGGAAACAACCCATTGCATTTCACCAGCCGTGAGCGCCAAATCCTGCGCCAGCGTGGGCAGCGCCACGTAAACAATGGCGTAATCCAGCGCAATCAGCGCCTGGGCAATGCCCGGTACCAGCAGAGGAAGAGAACGCGATGTTTGTGGCGTTGTCGTCAGATTAATGTGCGTCATCAGGCTTCCTGTTCGTTGAATAATGATGAATAATCCTCATGGATTGCTTGCTCTTCATACAGGCTACGCCTTATTGATTGACGCAATCAAAGTCATAGTTTTCAGCCAAAGATGAGTTAAATTCATCCATGAAATTACGTCGTCTGCCACCGCTTGGCGCGATCCGCGCTTTTGATGCTGTTGCCCGCCACGCCAGTTTTAAACTGGCCGCCGAGGAAATTGGCGTCACCTCCACGGCTATCAGCCACCAGATTCGTCAACTGGAAGAGACCCTCGGCCAGCGCTTGTTTACCCGTTCCGCCCGCGCGGTAACGCTCACCGCCAGCGGCGAGATCCTTTTTCGCGCCTCGGAGAATATGTTCACCACCCTGCGCGAGGCCGTCACGCTTATCGAGGCCGGTGCCCCGCCCGATGCGCTGACGCTCAGCACCACCTCGAATTTCCTGACCAACTGGCTGGTGCCGCGCCTGCCGCTTTTGCACCGCCAGCTCCCGGACCTGGAACTGCGCTTTCACAGCAGCACCAGCCTGGTGGATGTGCGCGGCGCGATGGCCGACTGCGCCATTCGCTACAGCATGCAGGCGGACGCGTCGCTGGAAAGCACGTTACTCTGGCGGGATCGTTTTGTGCTGGTCGCCAGCCCGGCTATAAAGCTGCAAAGCCCGCAGGATCTGGCCGGACTCACGCTTTTTCACATCGAAAACCGCCATGTGCCAACGCCGGAACCGGACTGGCACCACTGGAAAGAGACGTTTGGCCCGGCGGATTTAGCCGTGCAGACGGGGATCCGTTTTGATGATGAGACACACGCGATTCAGGCGGCGATTGCCGGACAGGGCGTGTTACTGGCAAGCGAACTGCTAATCCAGTATCCGCTGGCACAAGGGCTACTGCATATTGCCCTGCCGGGGGCGCTTCCCGGCGGCAATTACTATTTTGTCACCAGCATGGAAAAAGCTAACCGCCGCGATGTGCAACAGTTCAAACAGTGGCTTATCAAGGCTTTTGATGACGTGACGTTGTAACAAAAAGGCGAGAAACACGCGCTGTGACCAGGTGAAAACGTAAGCGGTCCACCCTGGGTTTTGCTATGGTATTTTTTTGCTGATGAGAAGCGGGTAGAACGAATGGAGCGGCTGGATTGCGACCGTATGTTTGTCGCGGTGATGGAAACAGGCAGTTTTACGGCGGCGGCGCAACGGTGTGGTACCAGCCACGGTCAGGCATCGAAATTGATCTCCCGGCTGGAGAGCGAACTGGGCGTTAACCTGCTGCGCCGCAGCACCCGCTCACTGACCCCCACCGAGGTGGGCCTGGCCTACTACGAACGAATCCGTCAGCTTCTGGTCGATTACGACGCGCTTAATGATGCCGTTCGCAATAGCGCCAACGCCCCTTCCGGGCTGCTGCGCATTTCGGCCCCTGTCACGTTTGGCGTCTCACAACTGGCACCACATCTGGTGGAATTCGCCCGCCGCTATCCGGATATCGAACTGGATGTCAGCTTTTCCGACAGGCTCGTTAACGTGGTGGATGAAGGCTTTGATCTGGCCCTGCGTATCGGCAGCCTGAGTGACAGCAGCCTGATTGCCCGCCGTTTATGCCCGATTCGCAGTGTAGTCGTCGCCGCCCAAAGCTACCTTGAACGCCACGGCGAACCGGTACACTGGTCAGAGCTGGAACAGCACGCCCTGATTGTTGATACCAATTTTCGCGATCCCTGGCACTGGCCGTTTCGCGATACCCAACAGCAAATGCATTTGCAGCCGGTTCGCGGGCGAATCAAATTCTCCAATGCGGAAGCTTGTATGGAGGCCGCCTGCGCCGGGTTGGGGATTGCCAGAGTGCCGATGTTTATCGCTGAAAAAGCATTGAATGCGCAGCGTGTGGTGCCCATTCTGGCTCCTTTTGAGGCGCCGCCGCTGGCACTCTATGCGGTCTATCCCCCGGCCCGCTATCTGGCGCAGAAAGCCCGCGTGTTAATCGATTTTCTGGCGGCAACGTACGCCTCGCTGTCGTAGCCATGATTGTTTCCATTATGGAAATAAATATCCTCTTTTTGACCCAATAATCATTGGGCTGGAAACACTCTATAGTCTTTTCATCAACCTATTCGAGAGGACACAACCATGACTGATTCACGTACTGCTCCCTATGCATCTCTGCTGTTGCGCCTGGCGCTGGGTATTCTGTTTCTGGCGCACTTTAGCCTGAAATTCTTTGTTTTTACCCCGGCGGGTACCGCGAAGTTTTTTGCCTCTCTCGGTCTGCCTGGCGGGCTGGCCTATCTCACCATGGCGGTTGAACTGGTGGGGGCGATCGCGCTGATCCTCGGTATCTATAGCCGTATCGTTGCCATCGTGCTGATTCCGATTCTGTTGGGCGCTATCTTCACCGTTCATGGCCCGGCTGGCTTTTTCTTCACTAACCCGAACGGCGGCTGGGAATTCCCGGCATTCTGGATAGTGGGTCTGCTTGCTCTGGCGCTGACCGGTGATGGAAAATACGCGCTCAAACCGACCCCTTTTAAAGGCTAGAGGAGTACACATGCTGATTGACGGAAAATGGACGGCGGACTGGCACCCTGTGCAGGCTACCGATGAAAAAGGCGGGTTTGTGCGCCAGACTTCCAGTTTTCGCCACTGGGTGACGCCTGACGGGGCGCCCGGTATTACGGGCGAAGGCGGTTTTATCGCCGAACCGGGACGCTACCATCTGTATGTCGCGCTGATTTGCCCGTGGGCCTCGCGTACGCTGATTGCCCGGAAGCTGAAAGGGCTGGAAGAGGTTATCAGTGTCTCGGTGGTTGAACCCTGGCTGCTGGAGGAAGGCTGGCATTTCGGCGATTACCCCGGCACCGACCGCGACACGATCAATAACGTCGAGTGGCTGCATCAGCTTTATACCAAAGCCGATCCAACCTTTACCGGCCGCGCGACGGTCCCGGTGCTGTGGGATAAGAAAACCCATACCATCGTGAATAACGAATCCGCTGATATCATACGGATGCTCAACAGCGGCTTTGGCGAACTGGCGCGTGGCAGTATTGATCTCTACCCCGCCGCCCTGCGTGAAGAGATTGATCAGCTCAACGCCGAGATTTATCCAACGCTGAATAACGGTGTGTACCGCGCCGGTTTTGCCACCACCCAGGTCAGTTATGAGGAGGCAGTCAGTGATGTGTTCTGCATGCTCGATACGCTGGAAACGCGTCTTGCAACGCGGGAATTTCTCTGCGGTGGACAGCTAACCGAAGCCGATATCCGTCTGTTTGTGACCCTGGTGCGGTTTGATGCCGCCTACCATGGGGTGTTCAAATGTAATCGGCGTAAGCTTGCGGAATACCCGCATCTGGACCGCTATCTGCGGACAATGCTGGCGGTTCCGGGCATCCGGGAAACGGTGAATATTGATCACATCAAGCAGGGCTACTATTCCATCAAGGCGCTCAATCCAAATGGGATTGTTCCGCAGGGGCCGGATCTCAGTGCGTATGGCTTATAAGTCAGTCGCAGAAAGCGAGATCATCGCAGGGTGAGGAGGCCAGGCGGCTATGGAGGAGGGTTCCGTTCACTTTACGTTCATGCCGAAATGGAACCTCCGGATACGTGGATGGGTAAAGGGGAACACCGCGTTCCCCTTTACAATCCCCGCGGCCCCGGATGGCGGCGCAAGCGCCTGATCCGGGCTACAAAACGTTCAGGCCGCACTAAATAGTCCCCTCGCCCTGTGGGCTGAGGAATCCCCACAAAAATGCGAGCACGATCGGTCCCCTCTCCTCTTTGGGGAGAGGGTTAGGGTGAGGGGGAAAATGCGGCTCGGGAGGTGGGGGTTATAAAAACGCGGTTTCGCTGCTCCCCACGCTTTTCAGCTCAAGCCCTACAAATTTGAGCCCTATTCCGTGTTCACGATCTATATCGGTTGCAAACATAAACCCGAAATTATCTTTCGCATCAGGAGACAGATAAATTTTCACCAGAATAAGATCTGTCGCCTCTGCGCCGTATACCCGTTTGCAGTAAGCCTGAGTTTCCGCTGTGATTTTCTGCGAGAAAGCGTTCTGTTTCTCAATAAGAAACTGGATATCGTTCCTCATTTTGTCATCAGGCGAATGCGCTTCCAGATTTATGCACTGAACAGGTTCAGAACCGAATATCGGTAAAAGCAAATCAACTGCGGCACCTTCATCATCGGCATAGTATTCCAGTTCTACGGACATCTTTCGGGTTCCTTTTATCGGGACCTCAGGGCAGTGATGGTTTCTCTGCCCTCAGCGAATTCATATCTGGCAATGCTTGCAAGAAAACGAGGGAATTAAAATCCCCAGGCTTCATCTTCGGTTATTACCTTGCTGATGAAACTCTCGAGACTTTGCTCAAGAAAAATATTCTTCTGGCTTTCCAGATTGGCAAAATAGACGGCCCCATCATCCATATTCATACAGTAGGGAAACCCACCGCCGTCAATGGCAAAGGGAAGAAAGTTTGCCGGGAGAATCTTCTTATCAACAACCAGCGTTCTGTAGTAGCCATCAGCGGTCAACAAACCTGGGCTGTTAGCACGCAAAATCGACAGAAAGTATTTGATATCGTTCTCATATTTTTCACTCTGGTAAACGCGCCGCCCATCCTCAAGCTTGCCACCGTTACTGATGAGCCATAACGAGGTTAAAACATCAGGGAAAGAGACGCCCAGCGATGCTTCAATATCGCCAAGCTCATCAGCCGTGACGGCGGGCGATGAATCTACGAGTTTAATCATCATGTCGTTACCTGTTGGCAATAAGCAGCAATATGGCCTCTCAGCCATCCTTAATAGCAAGAAATAGTAACAGCTTCTCTTGCTTCATACTCATCACCACCATGATCGCCTCGTCGATTCATTCCCCTTTTCACCCTCGAATATCAGTAAGAAAAGGGTGAACGTTGCTGCGCCTCTTGTAAAAAATGGGTGGCATCTTCACCGGCGGCGGTATACAGCGGCGCGTTTTGATCGTTCGCAACGGCAAAAATGGCATTCGCGACATCCCCGGCGTGAGTCACCGGCGAATGGCTATCGCGCGCCATCTGAATAAACGCATCCACCATCGCGCCATACACCGGATCGTCTTGTCCACCAAAATAGGCCCGCGCATTCTCGCCAAACTTCGTCTCTGGTGAGCGCCCCGGCAACACCACATGAACGCGAATACCCAATGGCCTGACCTCAATGGCTAATGACTCGCTCCAGGCATTCAGCGCCGCTTTACTTGCACGATAAAGCCCAATCAGCGGCATTGCTTTGGTTGTCACTGACGATGAAACATTGATGATAATCCCTGATTTTTTCTCTCTCATTAGCGGCAGAAACGCCTGGGTTAACACGAGCGTCCCCAGAACATTGGTGTTCATTAACTGCTGCGCGGTTGCCAGGGGCGTGAGTTCAACAGGTACCGGTGCGCCAAAACCGGCATTATTCACCAGCAGGTCAATCGCCCCGGCCTTTTTCACCACATTATCAACGCTGTCAGCGGAAGTGATATCCAGCGGCAAAAGAGTCAGGTTGTCGCTTTCAGGTAACAGCGTCGGATCGGGCGTTCTCATGGTTGCAATCACTTTCCAGCCTTTGTCTAAAAAGAGTTTTGCTGTTGCAAGCCCAAAACCCGATGAGCATCCGGTAATCAGTGCAGTCGACATGTTTAATCCTCTCTGTTGGCAAGAGCAACGATCATAGCCGCCTCTGTCTGGACAATATATAATCAAAAATCCAGTAAAATTTAGAGAGCGTCCAATGTCAGACCCGTTAACCGATATTGTTACCTTGCTCAACCCCAGGCCCACCCATACCAAACTCGTTGAGGGTGCGGGTCAGTGGCGCATTGTCCGGGAATCTTGCGGAGAGGCGTTTTACTGCGCAGTGTTACAAGGCGAATGTCTGATAAGCATTAACGGCAAAGCGCCAAAATTGCTGGTATCCGGCGATTTCATTCTGATACCCGCAACCTACACGTTTGAAAACACCAATGCGGGCACGTCTGCGCCGACGGACATTACGACGCCGACCCTTATTGGCGATGGGCACGTGAGAATTGGCGCAACAACAGGACCGGCTGAATTTCTGATGAATGTGGGGCACTGCGAATTCGACACGCCGGACAAACAGCTTATCGTCGCGTTACTGCCCAACGAGATCCTGGTGAAAGGACAACAGCGTTTTGTCACCCTGCTTGAACTTCTGCTTGATGAAAGCCAGGCCCGGCGGCCAGGACGTGAAGTGGTATTGATGCGTCTTTTACAGTTATTACTGGTTGAGTCGTTGCGAAGCCATGATTGTCTGTCGGGAACGGCAGGTATTTTGCGGGGATTACAACACGAAAAAATCGCCATCGCTCTGCATCTCATTCATGAAAAACCCGACATTGACTGGCAAATAGCACAGCTCGCCAGCCACTGTGCGATGTCGCGTTCCTCTTTTTTCGCCATATTCAACGAAACAGTCGGTATGCCGCCCATGCAATATCTGCTCTTCTGGCGAATGTCGTTGGCCAGAAAAGCACTGTTGAGCAGTACGGATAAAATCGAACAGATCGCATTTCGCATTGGATATCAGTCAGCGAGCGCCTTCAACGTCGCCTTCACGAAATATGTAGGGATGCCGCCGGGGGTATTCCGACGCCAGAAACCCCATGCTATCTCTGTGGAGCCGCATTACTGATGAAAAGCCAGTGTTGAATACTCTTTCTGTAAATTATCACTGGCCTTGTCTTTACGCACTTTCCCCCTAAATAAAACAGGCTTTGCGGCGTTTGTTGAAGGGGGAGCCATTGCGCGGATTATCTTACCTGCATCCGATATTCAATCATGCCGCTTTTTTTCGCTATCCAGTCATATAATCTTTGCGCACGATAATTCGCTTCGTGGGTGTGCCAGTAAAGATGGCTGGCATGGCGTTTTCTGGCTTCTTTCTGGACATATTCAATTAACTGTTTGCCAATCTGTTTGCCGCGTGTATTTTCGCTGACATATAAATCTTCAAGATAACAGTAATCACTTTCCGCCCAGGTTGAACGGTGAAAAAGATAATGGGCGAAACCCACCACCTCGCCATTACTTTTCGCGACAGCACAGAATATCGGCTCGATTGGATTGGCAAAGCGCTCCCAGGTGCGCGTTGTGACCGCGTCAGGAATATCAACATTATAAAATATTTGATAATTTTTCCACAGCGGCAACCAGCTTTCATAATCCATTTCGCTGGCTGCTTCAATTGTGATAACCACTGTATTCATAATAATAACCTCTTTATTTTCTGGCTTGTTCTGTATTGGAGTGAATCATTAATTAAAAAACGCAGGCAGCGTAGGTGTTGGCTTTATTCAAACACGAAAAGCACAGGCAACGTGCCGATATATGACGCGCCTTATCGCTGCCGCTCCACCCTGCCTGTCATTGACGCTTCGGCAATAATGATAAGGTTAAAATGGCAGGTTTAGCCCCACCAATTTTTCACAATGCAGCAGACCAATTTATCTTCTGGCAGCAGACCATCCTGTTATAGACTGGATGATGACGGAAGTAATAACGGAGAAACGGATGTTTAAGCATGCCCAGCTTGAAACGGTAAAGGCCTGGATGATGGATCCGGCAAACGGCTCACTGCCTCTTCATGAACGGATCCAGAGAGCAATACGCGCACTTATCCTGGAAGGCATTTTATCTCACGGCAAAGCCCTCCCCGCCTCGCGTGCATTAGCCATCTCACTCAATGTTTCCCGCGACACCATTGAAGCCGCCTATACGCGTCTGCATGCGGAGGGGTTTATTGAAAGGCACACGGGTAAAGGCAGCTTTGTTTCTGCCAGCGCCCGATTTCTGAAATCACATTCCCGGCAACGCCAGTCCGCCGCTGAGGTACGTGAACCCACGCTCAGTGCGCGGGGAAATGTGATGTACAAAAGTGGGGGGATACGTGAATTTTCATCGCCTCGCCCACTGGCGCCGGGGATCCCCGAAACTCGTCTGTTTCCGGTGCAAACCTGGGAGCGACTTGAGCGGCAGGTACTAAAAGAGTATCGCCACCGTGCGCTGGAGCAAAGCCCGCCTCAGGGGACAGAGCGGTTACGGCGGGCCATCGCAGAGTATGTCAATCTGGAACGCGGCGCGCATGCCACGCCTGAACGTATCATCATTCTGACAAGTTCCCAGCAGGCGCTCGCCCTCTGTTCTCATGTCCTGATGGACAGCGGCGATGCCATCGTGATTGAAGATCCGACCTATCAGGGGGCGCAAAAAGCGTTTAAGGCTGCCGGACTGAACAGCCTTCCGGTTCCGCTTGATGAGAAAGGGCTGTGTATCGAGTCACTTAATGCTCTGACAGCGCCGGCGAAAGCTATCTATCTTACCCCTTCCCATCAGTATCCTACCGGCGTCACCCTGTCTCTTGACCGACGGCTGGCGGTCATCGACTGGGCAAACCGTCACCAGGCCTGGATTATTGAAGATGACTATGACAGCGAGTTTCACTATGAAGGCAAGCCGATGGCCTGCGTGCAGGGGCTGGATGCCTTTAACCGGACAATCTATATCGGGACGTTCACCAAGTCTCTTTTTCCGGGGCTACGCATTGCCTGGATGATTGTGCCCGCAGAACTTGTTGAACCGCTGACGATGGCAAGGACGTTAATGGACGGTCATACCGCCTCCATCACGCAACTGACCGTCGCCAAATTTCTGGAGGGTGGCCATTTTGGTTCCTATGTCCGGATGATGCGGGAAGTTTATGTTGCTCGCCGTGACAAACTGGCAAGCCTGATTGAAGAGCGTCTTTCTGATTTTGTCGTTGGCATAACGCCAACGGGCGGAATGCAGATGCCCTGCCATCTCAGGAAGGGCATTTCCGAAGCAGCCGTCGCCGCAGCCGCCCGACGTGCAGGTATTGATATGCTTGGGCTTGCCGAATTATATGCAAATGAACCGGCATCAACCGGTTTTTTGATGGGTTTTGCGGCTTACACGGAGAAGGAAATAGAAGACGCGGTAGAAAAAATCGCCGCCCTTTTTCGTCTTCTCTGAGGCTTTGGCGTGTCAGCCCGACACCCGCCTCACTCAATGTGCCTGCCGCTGGCAGGCCGCCAATATCATCCTGAACGGATGCGAGCTATGTGGATTGCTAGCCTAATCGCTGCATTTCAGCGCGGCCAATACTGCGTCGCCATGCGCCAGGGGCCTGCCCGTAGTGACGCTTAAAGCTGCGGTTGAAAGACTGCTGAGAGTCAAAGCCCAACGCGATGGCCACATTCAAAATCGGTTCGTCGCTGCGGGCTAACCGCTCGACCGATTTTTGCAGCTTTTGCGCACGAATATACTCGGCGAGACGATAGCCCGTATGCTCTTTGAAGATCCGCTGGAGGTGCCACTTCGAATAACCGGCGCGTCTGGAAACGGTATTGATATCGAGACGGCTTTCAATGTTGTTGTCGATCCAGTCGAGTAAATCGTGAATAAATGCGCCATTGTTCATTTTGTTTCCTCCCGCGCGGCTTACCAAAAAAGCATCTTTGTCTGTTGCATTTAAAGGTGGCCTGCTTTTGCAGTAAATGCAAGTTTTATTATTGCATTTAAATCCCTGCCTGAAATCTGACTTCTGCTCCTGACGCAAACAGCACATAAAGTGCAACAATTATTCTTGCACTTAATTTAGCACCTCCCTACAATCGCCGCGATAGTGTATTCGCAACTGTTACAGTTTTGTGGCGATGAACGACACAAATGGCCTTAAGCCAGCCCGGACAAAGGAAGTGGCGCGGCGTCCCCTGCTGCGTCTTGCCCGGCGGCTACAATTACCGGAATAAAAATAATGAGCCTGCAAAAACATTGGGTTAATTTTCGTCTGAATGCGCTGGGAGCAGTATTACTCTCCGTCATGCTCGTCGGATGCGATGAGGGTGTCGCGCAAAATGCCGTGCCACAAGCGCCTGCCGTGAGCGCCGCTGACGTGGTCGTGAAATCGATTAGCCAGTGGGATAGCTTTAACGGTCGGATTGAAGCGGTGGAAAGCGTTCAGCTACGTCCCCGCGTCTCTGGATACATTGATAAAGTGAATTACACCGACGGCCAGGAAGTGAAAAAAGGCGAGGTGCTGTTCACCATCGATGACAGAACCTATCGCGCCGCTCTGGAACAGGCGCAGGCAACGCTGGCGAGAGCCAAAACGCAGGCCAGCCTGGCGCAAAGTGAGGCCAGCCGTACCGATAAATTAATCAACACCAATCTGGTCTCCCGTGAAGAGTGGGAACAGCGTCGTTCCGCCGCCGCCCAGGCGCAGGCCGACATTCGTGCAGCGCAGGCGGCAGTTGATGCCGCACAGCTTAACCTGGACTTCACCAAAGTGACCGCCCCCATTGATGGCCGCGCCAGTCGTGCGCTGATCACCAGCGGTAACCTGGTCACGGCGGGCGACAGCGCCAGCGTACTCACCACGCTGGTATCGCAAAAGACGGTTTACGTCTACTTTGACGTGGATGAGTCGACCTACCTCCACTACCAGAACCTCGCCCGCAGCGGGCAAGGCGCATCCAGTAACCACCTGGCGTTACCGGTTGAGATTGGCCTGGTTGGCGAGGATGGCTATCCCCATCAGGGCAAAGTGGATTTTCTGGATAATCAGTTAACGCCGAGCACCGGCACTATCCGTATGCGCGCAATCCTGGATAACGCACAGCGTCAGTTCACGCCAGGGCTCTTTGCCCGCGTGCGTCTGCCGGGCAGCGCTGAGTTCAAAGCCACGCTTATCGACGACAAAGCAGTGCTGACCGACCAGGATCGCAAATATGTTTATATCGTTGATAAAGAAGGTAAAGCGCAGCGTCGCGATATTACGCCGGGGCGTCTGGCTGCCGGTTTACGTATCGTGCAGAAGGGGCTGAACCCTGGCGATAAAGTCATCGTCGATGGTTTACAAAAAGTGTTTATGCCGGGTATGCCGGTTAACGCGAAAACCGTTGCCATGACCACCAGCACCGCCCTCAACTGATCCCTTACCTGAGAATCCGACACATGGACTTTTCCCGCTTTTTTATCGACAGGCCGATTTTCGCCGCGGTGCTGTCGATTCTGATTTTCATTACAGGATTGATCGCTATCCCGCTGCTGCCGGTCAGCGAATATCCTGATGTCGTACCGCCCAGCGTTCAGGTACGCGCGGAGTATCCCGGCGCAAACCCGAAAGTGATTGCAGAGACCGTGGCGACGCCGCTGGAAGAAGCGATCAACGGCGTTGAAAACATGATGTACATGAAATCCGTTGCCGGCTCTGATGGCGTACTGGTCACCACTGTCACCTTCCGTCCGGGTACTGACCCCGATCAGGCGCAGGTTCAGGTGCAAAACCGCGTATCACAGGCCGAAGCGCGTCTGCCGGAAGATGTGCGGCGTCTGGGTATCACCACCCAGAAACAGTCGCCGACGCTGACGCTGGTGGTGCATCTGTTTTCACCCAACGGTAAGTACGACTCCCTGTATATGCGTAACTACGCCACGCTAAAAGTGAAGGATGAGCTGGCCCGTCTGCCGGGCGTTGGTCAAATCCAGATTTTTGGCTCCGGTGAATACGCCATGCGCATCTGGCTGGATCCCAATAAAGTCGCGGCACGTGGGTTGACCGCCTCCGATGTGGTAACGGCAATGCAGGAGCAAAACGTCCAGGTTTCCGCCGGGCAGCTTGGCGCCGAGCCGCTGCCGAAAGAGAGCGATTTCCTGATCTCCATTAACGCCCAGGGTCGCCTGCACACGGAAGAAGAGTTTGGCAATATTATTCTGAAAACGGCGCAAGACGGCTCGCTGGTCCGCCTGCGTGACGTGGCGCGAATTGAAATGGGCTCCGGCAGCTATGCGCTGCGCTCCCAGCTTAACAACAAAGACGCGGTCGGGATTGGTATCTTCCAGTCGCCGGGGGCCAACGCCATCGATCTGTCTAACGCGGTGCGCGCCAAGATGGACGAACTGTCGAAGCGTTTCCCGGATGATATGAAGTGGGCGGCCCCTTACGATCCGACGGTGTTTGTTCGCGATTCCATTCGCGCAGTTGTGCAAACGCTGCTGGAAGCGGTGGTGCTGGTTGTGCTGGTGGTGATTCTGTTCCTGCAGACCTGGCGCGCGTCGATTATTCCGCTGATCGCGGTGCCGGTATCGGTGGTAGGCACGTTCAGTATTCTCTACCTGCTTGGCTTCTCGCTGAATACCCTGAGTCTGTTCGGGCTGGTGCTGGCTATCGGTATCGTCGTGGATGACGCCATCGTGGTGGTGGAAAACGTTGAGCGAAATATCGAAGAGGGGCTGGCTCCACTTGCGGCGGCCCATCAGGCGATGCGTGAAGTCTCCGGGCCGATTATCGCGATTGCACTGGTGCTGTGCGCGGTGTTTGTGCCGATGGCGTTCCTCTCCGGGGTGACCGGTCAGTTCTATAAACAGTTTGCGGTGACGATCGCGATTTCGACGGTGATCTCGGCCATCAACTCGCTGACGCTTTCACCAGCGCTGGCTGCCCTGCTGTTAAAACCGCACGGTGCGCCGAAAGACTACCCTACCCGCCTGATCGATCGTCTGTTCGGCTGGATTTTCCGTCCGTTTAACCGCTTTTTCCACCGTAGCTCGGACGGCTATCAGGGGCTGGTTGGCAAAACGCTCGGACGCCGTGGCGCGGTGTTTGTTGTCTATGTGCTGCTGCTCTGCGCCGCGGGCGTGATGTTTAAAGCCGTCCCCGGCGGGTTTATTCCGACACAGGATAAGCTCTATTTAATTGGCGGTGTGAAAATGCCGGAAGGCTCTTCGCTGGAACGCACCGATGCGGTGATCCGCAAGATGAGCGAAATCGGGATGAATACCGAAGGCGTGGATTATGCGGTCGCCTTTCCAGGGCTGAATGCGTTGCAGTTCACCAATACGCCAAATACCGGGACGGTCTTTTTTGGCCTGAAACCGTTCGATCAGCGTAAACATTCTGCTGCGGAAATTAACGCGGAGATCAACGCGAAAATCGCGCAAATCCAGCAGGGCTTCGGTTTCTCCATTTTGCCGCCGCCGATATTAGGGCTGGGTCAGGGTTCTGGCTATTCGCTTTATATTCAGGACCGCGCCGGGCTTGGCTATGGCGCGCTGCAAACCGCGGTGAACACGATGTCCGGTGCGATTATGCAGACGCCAGGAATGCACTTCCCAATCTCCACCTACCAGGCTAACGTGCCGCAACTGGATGTGCAGGTTGATCGTGATAAGGCGAAAGCACAGGGCGTGTCGCTGACCGATCTTTTCGGTACGCTGCAAACCTATCTGGGGTCGTCGTATGTCAACGATTTCAACCAGTTCGGTCGTACCTGGCGCGTGATGGCGCAGGCCGACGGGCCATACCGCGAAAGCGTGGAAGATATTGCCAATTTGCGTACCCGCAATAATCAGGGCGAAATGGTGCCGATTGGCAGTATGGTCAATATCAGTACGACTTACGGGCCGGACCCGGTGATTCGTTACAATGGCTATCCGGCGGCGGATCTCATTGGCGATGCCGATCCTCGCGTACTCTCCTCCTCACAGGCGATGACACAACTGGACGGAATGTCTAAGCAGATCCTGCCCAATGGGATGAATATTGAATGGACGGACCTGAGCTACCAGCAGGCCACTCAGGGTAATACGGCGCTGATCGTCTTCCCGGTCGCGGTTCTGCTTGCGTTCCTGGTTCTGGCGGCGCTGTATGAAAGCTGGACGCTGCCGCTGGCGGTGATCCTTATCGTGCCGATGACCATGCTGTCCGCACTGTTCGGCGTCTGGCTGACCGGTGGCGATAACAACGTGTTTGTGCAGGTCGGTCTGGTGGTACTCATGGGGCTTGCCTGTAAAAACGCCATTCTGATCGTGGAGTTTGCCCGTGAGCTGGAAATCCAGGGCAAAGGAATCATGGAAGCGGCGCTTGAAGCTTGTCGCCTGCGTTTACGCCCGATTGTGATGACCTCTATCGCCTTTATTGCCGGGACGATCCCGCTGATTTTCGGCCACGGCGCGGGGGCGGAAGTGCGCGGCGTCACCGGGATCACGGTGTTCTCTGGCATGCTGGGCGTGACGCTGTTCGGTCTGTTCCTGACCCCGGTGTTTTACGTGACACTGCGTAAATTCGTCACGCGCGGTAAAGAGGAAAGAGAGGTTTTGCCAGCCTGAGTCACTGTTGCAGATAACAAAAAACCGCCTTCACAGTGAAGGCGGTTTTTTTTCGCAATATGAAAAGTATTAAAGCGCTTTTTTAAACCGATCATTCAGTTCAGGCAGCAGATCGCACCCGCTGGTATCGGCTTTTTTGACCTTTTCCAGCGCGCTTGCCACGGTATGGCGAGCGAGTACATCTAACGACGCCCGCTCCGCTTCATCGGCAATCGATTTGAAATACCAGCACGCGTTGGCACTGACCACGCAGCGGGCCGGTATGTCGGGGCGCGACGCCCACAGCTTTTTATCTTCGATGACCGAAAGGTAGATATCGCGCAGGGTGATCTCTTCAGGCGGACGACCAAGATGAATAGAGCCGTTGCGGCCAAGCGTAGAGACGATAATCCCATCACGCGTGAGAGGCACCATTAATTTACGGATAAAGCTCGGGTTTGCTTCCAGGCCGTAGGCCAGAATCGCACTCGTCGAACGTTCACCCAATTGCTCCGCCATCGCTACGCTGAGAACCATCTGCAAAGCTGTCGGGAAGCGGTAATCTAACATTTTATTGTCCTGGGTCGCGGTGAATCTTGTTCTTTTTGGCACCGCAGAGGTGAATAACCAATGAGCAATAATATAACAAATACAGTCTTTTTTTTGAAGCAATCAACGCGTGACCTGGCCCGTAAAAAAGAGTTTCCACGTATGACAGAGATGTCATTCAATGCCAGATGACGACATTATCTGGTAAGAATCAAAAAAATTCTCAAGCGTGATCGATACAGGCCAGAGCCTTTTCATGCCTGACCTGATTTATTTGCAAATGGAAACGATCACTTCATGCAACCAATACGCGCCAGGAACGGGGGCATATATGATATTACCAAATGAACGTCTTTTTAACCCGAACCGAAAAACGGAAGTACGGTATCCATATGCAGGCGAAAATTATGTATCTGACAATAGGCATAATCATGTCGAAATTCAGCGCAAGATGCGCGAATAAGTATGAAGTGATGGCCCGGTCAATCATCATGATCGTGATACTGGCAACCAGTAGCACGCTAAACGCCAGAGGTAACGCTCTCTTTTTACGCACAAAAAGAGACGTAACATAGATAACCAGGAGCAGTAAAATCAGGTTAATCCCTGCGGCAGTAAAAAGATAGGATGTCTGGTAAACAGGAATACGACCGAGCATGTTCGTACCCAGTTTTAATGTCACTATCAGAGACGTGAAATAATCGTAGGCCATGAGCAAAATATTGAGGAGTGGCAGGAACAACAGTCCACCGATTTTTCTGTACCGTTTTTCCTCACATTCAGCACAATATTCAAGGTGTTGCGCGATCTCCTTATCACAGGTTAAGCAGGTCCATTTGAAAGGGGTCTCCGTCATTATTCATCCTTTTTAGTGTGTTCGCTCTTAACGAACTTGCTTCATTCCAGGATGAGTTAACGGCTAACCGTGAAGATTCTTTAGGGTGATTGCGTTTTTACCGTTGGGTGCAGAGTAACACGAGTATAAAAACGCCCTGCCCGTGCGAAATGGCCATGGCCCCGCAAGCTTGATTAGTTTATGAAAAAATCTTAGGCTACCCCCTAAAATATAATGGATAATCAAAGGCTAAAAATGAAAAATATAACTCCGGAATATACCGTTGTCGACTTATCGCGCTGGGCAAGGAAAGAACATTTCGACGCATTCCAGAGCTTCGCGCAGTGTACATTTAGCCAAACTGTGCAAATCGATATTACCGCGCTGCTAAAACATATTAAGGAGGTCGGCTGGAAATTTTACCCCACGATGATTTTCCTCCTTGCAAAAATAGTGAACAGGCATGCGGAATTTCGTATGGCCATCAAGAACAACGAGCTTGTCGTATGGAATGACAGCCATCCAGCCTATACGATTTTCCATGATGAAACGGAGACCTTTTCGTCATTATGGAGTCACTACGACGGTAATATTCACCACTTCCAGAACATTTTTTCAGAAGACGTGGCGCGCTATCGCAATAACCTTTCCTATCTGCCTAAAGAAGAGTCGCGGGAAAATATATTTTTTGTATCGGCTAATCCTTGGGTAAGTTTTACCGGTTTTAATATCAATGTTGCCCATATGCAGAACTTTTTTGCCCCCATGTTTACCCTTGGTAAATACTACACACAGGGTGACAAAGTCTTGTTACCCCTCGCCGTCCAGGTACATCATGCCGTCTGCGATGGTTTCCATGTGGCACGATTGATCAACGAGTTACAAGAGATGAGTGATGACTTGTCGCACTATTCAGAGTCACGCAATAGCTGATGCACCCGACATTTTTGTATGGAGTTGGCAATAAGGAGAGCAGATGGGAAAATCTGAACAACCAGGGACAGTGGAAAAATGAAAGAAAATAAACACTCTCCCTGTTTATGCTGCGGTAAGAGAACGCTCGAAGAGAGAGGGAATTATGAAATTTGCGCCGTCTGCGGATGGGAAGATGATCCAGTGCAGTCCGCAGATCCTGATTTTGCGGGTGGGGCTAATTCGTTAAGTTTACATGCGTGCAGACTGGCGTGGGCGGCTGTTCAACGTAATAAGCCAACGCAGTCTGAATAGCCATTTCGCTTCGGGTTCGAAGCGGAGATATTGCATGATACACAGACCTGTTTATTACACGGCCCGTTGCAGAATTTCGCCGGGCAGACCGTCAAAATCTCTGAATTCACGCGTGATAAAATTCTTGTTCGTCAGGATCTTTTTTGATGCCAGGTTCGCAGGATCGACAATCGCAATGAGTATAGAGATTTCAGGGTTTCTGCAGGCCTGCTCGACCAGTATTGTGGCAACTTTGCTCGCAATACCAAGCCCCCAATATTCCGGTAGCAGCATATAGCCCAGTTCGGCGGTCTTCGGTTGGTCAGCCACAGATGCCAGTTTGGCGAGGCCGATAAAATTACCCTGCTTATCATCCGTGATTCGGTAATAGCCCAAATCTGAATGGCGGGCATTCTCGTCGAGTATGAGTTTAAAGTCACGAGAGGCCTCATCACAGGGAATGGCACGTTCTGTGATCATCGCCATAACATCGATATTACTGACAAGTTTTAAATAATCCGCAAAATGTATTTCAGCAAACTTTTCCAATAACAAATCCATTTATTACCTCATAAAACCATTAGCAGCCAAAGTAAATATCGCATTACTCTATTTGCATGAAGAGCATTATTGGCATTGTATCAATATGAATGCACTTTTAAAATTGATGGGGCCAGAACCCGTTTTTTACATATGCTCTTTTCTGGCACGAAACAGCTATCTCCGGCAGGCGAAATCAGCATGTCCATTTTTATTCTACCGCCCCTTCGCTTAAGGTGCGCTCAGATCCGTCACCCGCTGCACGGTTCTTACTGAAAGCTCCCTGATGTCGCTCAGGTAACGAATGTATAAGCGAAATTTTTCAGTCAAACCGTTGAACTAACTTTTTCTAACCTCCGACGCCCTGCTCCCTGTTTATTCATCGGCATATCAGGACCCGTACTAAGTAGACAGGCCTGTATGGGGGTGGGAGGTCTGTTAAGCGCGAGGAGAGGTCCTTTAAGCCAGTATATATCAGATGCAGGATTAACACTGGCATGTGATAATCAACAGGGGGCAAGTCAAATGAAGTGGCAATGATCAGCGGGAAATCCTCAGCTATTGAAGCCAAATTTGTCGATGATTGGGCTAGTTCTATTCGAAACCCAGAAAGCCCGGCTGGCTCGAAACCATGGTCAGTAGCTGAAGGCGGAAAAATACTCCTCTGGTTTCGATGGCGGAGCTATCTATCATACGAACAGCCCAGAATTAGCTAGTTATTATTCGAAGGTATTTACCGGTGTGGGCGTCACAAACTTTAAGTTTGTAATTACCCCGGCCACAAAGTGAGGTGTGACATGAGTAATGATCGAGAAACGTTAGAAAAAATTCTGGGTGGAAAAATCGAGCAGTCGAACACTAGAAATATACCTGGTGTTACGATTGTGGATGGGCAGCAAGTTGTTTATTTTTCGGACGATGGTAAAAACAAACCCCGAAAACAATTTAATAATATTACGTGCTTTTCTGAGTCTCCGAATGCTGTTCGCGGAGGGGTAAATGATCGCGGGTGCAAAGTGACCCCACCCTCGGGGCCTATTTTTACGCGATTTCCTAACATGGTGATCTTGACGGTTGGAGAAAAGATATTGAGGCAGGGGCCATTGGTCTTGGTCTATTATCTGTGTGGACATGCCCACTTTTTTGAGAGTAGAGTGTTAACATGGAGAGCTAAATATATATTCTCAACTCCTCCTGGAACATAACTAAACTGGTCAATTTATATCTTTATCTAACCGACATTATCATCAGATGTTGGCATTGCAGTGGATGAGGAGGAAGTGAAGTCTTCATCAAAATGGCTTAAAAAAGTTTCAGTCAAGTGCCCATGATAGTACGCATAGGCCACTCTACTAATTGCGGCGTTCTTCGGCTTAATGATACAGAATGTCAAAACGCCATTTCTCACTAGTGGCTCAAACCATGCTTTTGAGTTCCATTCATCTGCTTTGTGAGTATAGTATTTTTTATCCTTACTTCTCACCCAGGTCGTAATTTTCCCTTTTGGTTCATCTTGTTCAATAGCTTTGTTAAATTTATTCAACAAGGTCTGAGGATTAGAGCAAATAAAATCAATAGACATCTTTATTTCTCCTTCGGCGGTATAGTTAATATATGGTAACTTTTACAGAGTCTCTTATAGATGGAATGCTGGTAACAACTATCTATAGTGTTTGGTTTGATTTTAACATCTATATGTTGATATTTCATTAAGCATGTTTACAATTTAATTGATTTGGGTCAAAGTTAAATCTAAATGTCGGGAGATCACTTAAAATTTGAATAGCATTGATTCTTAAGTGCATGATAAAGCGTTTGCATGTTTAAGTCTGAAACGAAATCCCATAATGACATGGGGATAATCTTATAATATGAAGATCCCAATCGGTTTAGAGCATCAACTGAGGTTTGTTCCATTGTGTCAGTTAAACATGCAAACAGCGAGTATCACTATTTGAGTTTTCTAATAATCTCGACGGAAGAAGTATAACTGGTGTTACCGGACATTTCTTTCCCTGAGCAACGTATTTATCTCATTTAATGCATTAAGTTGCCTTTGTTCAAACTCAGTCGGTTGATCCGCTTTCGAAAGTGAAGCAATTCCTATAAAAAGACTTCCAATACCAGTTACAGCACTCACCGCATCCATTTTGTCGTTTATGTAATACCAAACAGCAGCAAATAAAAAAATAAAAGTGCAGATTACTAGTCTTTTTAACGTAGAATGGAATTTCGACTTTCTTTCGGCTTTAAGTAATTTTATACGATGTACTTCTTCCAACACTAGCTCATCATTATCACAATGAATTAGTAGTTTGTATGGATTGTTGTTCGAATGATCGATGATATTTACATCCCCGTTAACATCTCTCGCCTTGAAATCGCGCATGGAATAGCCTCAACTTCCTGATCGCTTCATATGATAGCTATGTAATTATATTAGGATTTTTTTATTTTTAAATATTTAGTGCGTGATCTTTACAGAAAATTACCAATGTTTTTATATGAATATTTTAAACTCTGTTGATTAATGCATTTATATAAATAAATTAAGCCAGCAAATTATTATTGCTGGCTTTTATTGCAAACTAAGGATTGAGTTACTGCCCTAACTTCCTTCTCAGTTGATTATAAAAGTCATGTGTGGAATTTTTACGAGAATAGCTTTCCTGACTTACTTTTCTTCTCTCTTGAAGAACTTGAGCCGTGTTTTTAGAAACTTCCGCATAGTAATCAAGTTCTTGTTGGTTTCTTAAGTATGGCCATTTTTTCAAAAACTCTGGTGGTATTATAGAACCACCTGCATAAGTTGCAAGGGGATAGTCTTTTTCTGAGGCAACACCTATTTCCCAAGGTACCCACCATGACTCCCTTGTTCTCTCAGATATTACAGCAAGTAATTGAGTACAACTTGACAATCTGTCCTTAATATATCGAGCTAAATCCTCACCATCAGAGATATTTGTATCAATTAAGTCAAGATAACAATCAATTCGATGTGTGTTTTTCAACCTTTGCTCTATGTCTCTGGCTAGAGCTGAATCACTATGCTGATGAGATATAAATACCTTTATCATTAGATCAATCCTTTTTCAACTAGCTTTCTATAATGTTCACCGAGCCCTGTTAGCTTAACGGTTTTACTTTCCATAGCTGCGTGATACATATGTGGTGCACCAACAGGGACTAGAAGATTTACCCGGTTATAGCTCTGCAAAATAGCAAACAATGCAGTTTTGTCAGGATCAGGATTTTTACTTTCAGGTTCATATTCGGGGGCAAGTTGATACTCCTCTCCTGGGTAGGTGAAGAATTCAGTTATGCGACGCAGAGCCTGCAAAGCTAGAGGAGGCTGAATTGTTCTTAGCGAAACGAAAGATTTTACATTAGTTTTAAAGAGAGGTCTCTGAGACCATGCTCCAAGTGATTGATCAATATGTGCATATACTCCACCCGGTGTAATTTGGCCAATTAAATTTGCCGCAGCCCCTCCTAATGCATCTATCAAAAGGCTCGTAAATACCCCTGATCCATTTTCTTCTGAAGCATACTGATCAGCTGTTGATGCTGTTAGAATTGTCATTCCTTCAGTGAGTTCAGATATCTGTGCTTGTCCTACCCGCTGCGCAACAACGCCACTGTGGCAACTATCCAGTATGATGATTTTGTTTCTGAAACCAGATTGATTAGCAAAAGTCATTATATCAGACAACGATAATCCGTCGTCGCCGGTTTCAGTATCGCTAGCGCAAAGATAACCGCCAGTAGATTCGATGTATCCATGCCCAGCAAAAAAGAGTAGCGCGATTTCACCATCCCCAGAAAAGAGCGCTTGAATTTCTTGACGAAGCTCTCTTTTTACTACTGGGCCGTTGTTACTTGTTATGAGACGAACTTGAAAATTTACGGAAGAGTCAGCATTGCGTGCAAGCATTGTTTTTACATCAAACGCATCATTAACACACCCGTGAAGTGATGAAATGTGCTCATAACTATCAATACCTATAACTAGAGCTTTTCGCATGATTCCACTCCTTAACTCAAAGCGAATCAATAAATTTCGTTATGTTATCCCATGTCCATGCAACTGTTGAAACTGAGTTAAGCTGGGTCTTGTCTTCTTTACTAGCCCAAATGGCAAGAATAGGTTTCCCTTCTTCTTTAGCACACTCTATCTCCCATTTCTGCCCTGAGGAATCGAGGGAGTTTTTACTTACTAATACGATGACACCATCAGAACGTCTGATACGTGTTCTGACTTTAACTTTCCATTCCGAATCGTATGCCTCTTTAACGGACATATCTACATATTCAAAAGTTGATTTTGTTAAAAGTGATTGACCTTTAAGGAAGTCTCTAGATCTTTCATCTTCGATAGCAAATGCAACAAAAATCACTTTTTTAGTAGTCATTTAATTATCCTTTTAAAATCAATTGGTTGGTTTTTGGTTGTGTTAATAGATCGCTTATATCTGACACATTGATAATATATAACTTGTGATATTGCAATATCCAATTCATAAACTTGATCATCTTTAGTTAGCCTTCATAGGCTTTTGAAATATCGATTATTATTGGAAGCCAGCTATTTGTCTAAGGTTTATATAATTTATTGTTGGTATTGTAACTGCAGGTTATTATTTTAAAGGTATTGATAATCAATTAATGATGATTGTTTCAATGTTATTTTTTAGGTGTATGTGTTGTTTTTATTAAACATTATAAAATTGCAATAATAAATTAACTAATGTTAATTAATGCTCATGCTGATAATAGCCTCAAGATTATTAATATTTTTGCAATTGTGACAAATTATACTCACTTCAATATGGCTGCTGTTGATTGCACTCCCATTTGTATTCGAAATTTTTTCTAAAATTAATTTTACATCGCTGTCAACGACCTCATCGATTTAACCATATTCTGAACAGACAGCATAGATAATTGATTTTTGTATCCTGTTTTTTATCGCAATGAATTTACTTTTGCTATCTATTTTTGTAATTATATTTATGTTGCGTAAGTATTCTAAAGACCGATAAACGGTTATTGGCTTTGCATTTTTATTATACGTTTTTAACATCCCAGGTATTCATAGGCTTCTATATCTTTCTTTTTTGCTCGAAAAATAAAAAGATAAACCATTTGTCTTAGCAGAGTAAAGCGGAAGTTTTTGCAATTTTGAGCTTCATAGAGTTCCCGTTGTAAACGTCCCTGCAAACCGTTCCAAGCTTTGACTGATGAGATACACAAAGAGCATTTTAAAGTACTGGCAACTAGAGTTAATAGCAACGCGTGGTGGGGTCATGCCACACTGGTATGTTCGGTGAGATAATCACCGATTAATTCTCAGATTCGATAATGTCCGTTCCTGGCACAAAGCGGACAAACCGACTGAACAAAAGGCCCGCTATGAGCGAACATCTCGCGTTATATGCAGACCTGTTTTTACACTGCCCGTTGCCGAATTTCACCGGGCAGGCCGTCAAAACCTCTGAACTCACGTGTAATAAAGCTCTTCTCGTCAGGATCTTTTTTGATGCCAGATTTGCAGGATCGTAAATCGCAATGAGGCCAGATATTTCAGGGGTTCTGCAGGCTGCTTAACCAGTATTGCGGCAACACTGGCCGTGTTGCCCCGGCATTTTCAGGAATGATTGCCGGAGTGACCAGCTCGACATTACAAATCAGCACTGCGCTGAGCGTCGCCGTCATTGGCGGCATTTTTTACAGCATGCTGGATACCGATAAAAGCGGAGCCAATATCACGCATGCCTTTATCGTGGCGCTTCTGGCGATGGCGGTATGTCTCGCCGCAGGCGCCGGGCTAAGTATCCGGCTTATCCGGCGCGCCTCTGGTCTCCCCTCAGATCCGGCCAGCCGCATCCCGCAGCGATCTTAGTGCGATTCGCCTGAATGATGACGTAACCCGCTGGCAAGCAGTGTAAACACCTTAATAACGTCTGGCAGTCTCTTTTGCGGAGCGTCGCTCGCGGCTATCAACAGTGCAGCATTGAGCGCCGCTCCGTTCAACAGATGCGCAGCGGCCGTTGCATCCATCTCTTTGACGACCTTGCGTTCAATCATGCTTGTCAGGGTTTGTCGGGTGGATTCAAGGCAGCTATTCTGGCTGGGCCATTGAGCGGGATCGCCCAGG
Organism: Phytobacter sp. SCO41; assembly: GCF_003073275.1. Taxonomy (NCBI): domain Bacteria; kingdom Pseudomonadati; phylum Pseudomonadota; class Gammaproteobacteria; order Enterobacterales; family Enterobacteriaceae; genus Phytobacter; species Phytobacter sp. SCO41. The sequence continues at coordinate 3,238,457 of NZ_CP027225.1, forward strand.
AAAGCCGGGCCGTCAAGCAGGACAATACGCCTCACTTCGGGGTCCAGCGCCATCTGAATGTAGGCAATGCCTTCGGCCAGCAATCTCTCCCAGTCATCGCTGGCTGTTGCGGCAGCGGCTTTTGCGCGCTGAGCCATTTCGCTATCTATCTGGGTGACGACCGCGGCAAGTAACCCCTTTTTATCGCCAAAGGTGTGATAAAGCGCACCGCGCGTCAGACCCACACTTGCGGTTAATTCATCCATTGATGCATTAGCAAAGCCTTTTTCTGCAAAGGCCTTACGCGCGGCTGAAATCATTTTTGCGCGATTTTCTTCCATCGCCTCGATTCGGCGGTTAACAGCCATACCCTCTCCTTTTTGACATACATCGCGTATCTCACTTGACATACGTGATGTATGTGATAATTATTACACATACATCACGTATGTTAAATCATTCCATCCTGTATTGCTTCATCTGCGCTATTTATTTGAAAAGAGGAAACCCTATGATTCAACGTGAACCTGTTTTTCCTGCTCATCGCCATGCTCTCTATAATGAACACGGTTATTCCGCCGCGATCCGTTCTGGCGACTTGCTGTTTGTTTCTGGTCAGGTCGGAAGCCGGCCAGATGGCACGCCGGAACCCGATTTTGCCGCTCAGGTGCGACTTGCCTTCGATAACCTGAAAGCGGTTCTTGATGCTGCTGGATGTACCTTTGATGATTTGATTGATGTCACGACCTTTCATACCGATCCCGAGAATCAATTTCCCGCCATTATGCAGGTTAAGCAGTCTGTTTTTCCGCATCCCCCTTATCCAAACTGGACTGCTGTTGGCGTCAACTGGCTTGCAGGATTCGATTTTGAAATTAAGGTAATTGCCCGCATTCCTGCGCATCAGTCATAACCAGAGGAAACAGGTCAATTTATCAGTAGAACTGACATGAAAATCGCCAGACGCCGTCTGGTGATTTGTGAAAATAGCCAATGCCGTTGTCCGCCCACATCCAGTTAACTTTTTCTTCAGATCCCACCTGAAAGACGAAATCCTCAAGCCCGACGCCATGTTGTATTTCCGCAGGGTACCCGCCAACTTTGGTTCCCCCGTAGCGTCTAAAGTCCTCAAAGAAACTGTCACTGGCTGGTTCATCATCGTTTACGGCAGAAAGATCAAGAATATCCCAGGCATCCTCCCAGCCCGGCGCATCATCATTGACACTTAACCATCGCACAGGAAACGCGCGATACGGCGTGGCCAGTTCAGGTAATAACTCAAGCCCATCAAGCGTGGCATATTCACGAATTAGCCAGCCTTCACCATGGGGTTGGTCAAAAGGATGGCTTTCCATATTATGAAAGAGAACCAGAAGAGCGACATTCTCGAGTTGTTCAGGAATAACAGGAAGCTCATCGATACGAATCTGAAGAAGCGGAAACATCGGTTTCCCTCTCCAGACAGGCAGCCCTTCGCCTGCAAGCGATACTCCTTTTAAAAACCAGGAGGTAAGAGGATCTGCACTGGGGCGAAAACCACCGACCTGAGCCACCGATGCGGGGCGCAATTTGGACCTGAGCTCTTCTAAAACTAACGCACTTTCGGATTTCATCTTCGTTGCCTTGCGTATGAGGATATTCTCTTAATATCGGGGATTCAGACCTGCTCATTATATATAAAAATGATTCCCGGAAAGGCCCGGACCAAAGAAGACCTCAGTAAGCCTTTCTCAAAACAGATGACTTTTCACCCTCCCCTGCTAGCTTCATCTGATGATAAAAATCTGTTCAGTATCTTCTTATGCGTTAATTATTATCACCTGCACCTGTCAGGTGGGATAACGCTCGTCATTTTCCCGCCGGTAAGGCGGGCCTTACCGGTAATCATCCAGTGAGGCAAAGCATGAATACGGATACACCTGTCAAAGCAGTAAAACCAACCCTTCACCTTTTATGTGGAAAAATCGCTTCGGGTAAATCCACGTTAACTGCAAGATTGGGGGTATCGCCGGGCACGATTATTATCAGTGAGGACACGTGGCTGGCTGCGCTCTATAAAGATGAAATACAGTCCGTCGCGGCGTATGTGCAGTGCGCAGCAAAGCTCAAAAATGCCATGAAGCCACATCTGATATCCTTACTGAACGCTGGTGTATCGGTCGTTCTGGATTTTCCGGCAAATACACGGACGAATCGTGAATGGATGATGGATATCATTACGGCGTCGGGTGCTAATAATTGCCTGCATTATCTCAACGTCTCTGACGATATATGCAAAGCCCGTTTACGCGCCCGTAACGCCGAAGGCGCGCACGATTTTGCAGCGACAGATGAAGAGTTTGAAATGATAACGCGTTATTTCACAGCACCGAGTGCAGATGAAGGGTTCACTATTATTGAATACAGCTAAATAGTGAACCTGAGCCGTCAGCAGACGGCTTTTTAATGCCCGTATTTATTCAAAGCATTTTCTCTATGTTATCTAACCAGTCGGGAAGATGTTCTTTGTACCAGTTAAGATACAAAGGAAAGGTTGATTTTTTCCGCTCATAAAGCAGCGTAATCACTTCGGTGACGATCCATGCTTTAGCAATAGCCATTTCTCTCGCCAGCGCTGTGGAATTACGCTGACCCGATAACTGGCAATAGCGTTCGGCAAGATCAGTAAAGGCGTGTTTCGCTCCCATTCCTTTTATAAGGGGAGCCAGATCGATGGCCGGGCTTCCTCTTCCAAATCTTTCCCAGTCGAAAAGCACAACATCACCGTTCGCTCTTCTTCCCCAATTACCGGCATTGCTATCGCCAGAAATCAGGCTCTGATAACCAAACAAAACATCACTACACTGCCGGAAGTGCCGAAATTGTCGTGCACTTTTGTCGGGTAATGCCAGGAGCAGAAGAGCGTGCTCAAGCGCGGAGTCTGACCATGCATGGTTGTGGTAAAGCCATTGCGGACTGGCGGCGTATCGATGTAAGTTTCCCAGCGTAGCGAGTATTTCATCTGCGCAGACTTCATCCTGGTCAACCTCACGGGGGATATATTCCAGTCTTAGCCTGCGTAACTCAGGATCGGCAGATAACAGTTTCGGCACGGCAACGCCTGCGTGGGTGAGTGCATTGGCCGCCTGTTGATAAAAATGGTACTCCACTTCACCAACAGGACATTTCTCGATGAACTGATGACCCGCTTCATCCACAAGAAGCGCCACTCTGGCTACCCCCATCCGGGATAGATTTTCAACTGACATAGCTCACTCCCTCAGTGGGTATTTTTCTGGTACTCCGGTGTTTAAAGCGATGGCATTTATGCGCGAATAAAATCGACAAAGGCCCGCAACGCGGTCGGCAGATTCCGCCGCCCGGAGTAGTAGAGGAAAAATCGCCCCGGCGGCGCGCTGAAGCTATCCAGTAGAGACACCAACCGACCCGCGGCTACCTCTTCTCTCACCATCGCCTCGTAAACGTAAGCAATGCCTGCACCGTCGCGTGCAGCCTGAATCATTAACATATCGTCGTCGAACACCAATGGGCCAGCAACAGCAACGGTCAGCGATTTTCCTGAGACCAGAAATTCCCAGTGATAATGGCGGCCACTTGGAAAACGACGGCAAACACAGGCGTGATCCAGCAGTTCGTCCGGCGTTTTCGGCGCGTCACGCAATTTCAGGTAAGACGGCGCCGCAACACAGACAAAGCGCTGCGGCGGACCGACAGGAACAGCCACCATATCTCCGGCCAGGCTTTCGCCAAAACGGATACCCGCGTCAAAGCCACTGTCCACGATATCAGCCAGGCCGTCATCAGTCACAACGTCAACTTTTACGCATGGATACTTCGCCACAAATCCCGCCAGTATCGGGGCCAGCACCAGCCAGGCCGCAGGACGCGGTACATTCAGACGCAGCGTGCCTGCGGGTACCGCCTGTAATGCCGTCACGTCGGCGAGCGCATCGGCGACATCACGCAAAGCAGGAGCGAGCCGGGCCAGCAGGCGATGGCCTGCCTCGGTGGGCGTAACGCTGCGGGTGGTGCGGTGGAGCAGACGCACGCCCAGTCGCTCTTCAAGTCCACGCATGGCATGGCTCAGGGCCGAGGCAGAGACACCCCGCTCAGCGGCCGCTTTACGGAAGCTGCGATGCCGTGCCACGGCTTCAAAGGCGTCAAGTTCATGCAGATCGATTGTCATATTGATGAGAATTATTCAGTAGTTCATCAAACATAACACGGCTTATCGCCTGCTATCTACCGTGACACACTGGCGCCGTCTACTTGATTGAGGAGTTAAACCATGCAGCACAGAAAACTGGGGAATGCCGATTTCACTATCTCACCTATCGGGCTGGGAACCTGGGCCATCGCGGGGGCGGGCTGGGAATTTGGCTGGGGAGCGCAGGATGACGAAGAAAGCCTGTCCGCGCTGGAATACGCCGTGGAACGCGGCGTGAACTGGATCGACACCGCCGCCGTTTACGGTCTGGGTCATGCCGAGGAAATTGTCGGAAGACTGCTGCGCCGGGTGCCAGCTTCGCGCCGTCCGTTAGTCTTCACCAAAGGCAGCCTGGTCTGGGATCCGATAAGTCGGCAGATTTCGCACTCCCTGGCACCGGATTCGTTGATTCGGGAGATTGACGCAAGCCTGCGCCGCCTTCGGACAGAAACTATCGATCTGTATCAGATCCACTGGCCTGCCTTCCCGGCAGATGGCCCGGATGACGGCATTGAGGCGGCGCTCTCGGTGCTGGCCAAGGCTCGTCAGCAAGGAAAAATCCGCGCCATCGGCGTCTCCAATTTTGACGTCACACAACTCAAGCGCGCCCAGGCCGTTACGGAGATTGCCTCACTCCAGCCGCCTTATTCAGCACTCATGCGCGAGGTCGAATCCGACATCCTGCCCTTCTGTGAGCAAGCGGGAGTCGGCGTCATCGCCTATTCCACCCTGCAATCAGGTCTGCTAAGCGGCGCGATGACGCGTGAACGCATCGCCCGCCTCCCCGATGACGACTGGCGCAAAACCCGCAGTCCGGACTTTCGGGAGCCACGGCTGACCCAAAACCTTGCGTTGGTGGAGACCTTCCGTCGGATTGGCGATCGCCACGGGCTGACTCCCGCGGCGGTGGCGATTGCCTGGGTGCTGAGACAGCCTGCTATATCCGGTGCGATTGTCGGCGCGCGCCGCCCGGCACAGGTCGACGGTCTGCTGGGGGCTGCCGGGTTCAAACTGAGCGAGGACGAACTGGCTGAAATCGCGCCGTTTCTGCCCGAAGGCATGGGCACCAACGTGCCAGAAGAAACGGCGTCCTGAATAGCGTCCCTTTATCCTTAACGGAAAAGGTCGCCACTGTCTCACTCAGCGCTTTGGGCTGTTCATCCGGCACAAAGCGCGCTCTTTTGCCGGGTATTTATACGGCGACCGGTTTTGTCCGCACGCCGATAAATACAATGAACATCGCCGTCAGCAGCAGTAACCCGCTGCCGGTGAAGACACCGCTTGCCCCGCTGACGTCGAATATTGCCCCACCGCCTGCCGCGCCCGCGCCAATGGCAAGCTGCACCGATGCCACCAGCAGCCCGCCCGCGCTTTCCGCCTCATCCGGCACGGTCGTCGCAAGCCAGGTGCTCCAGCCTACCGGCACCATGCCAAAGGCAAAGCCCCACAGGGTAACCAGCAAGCCATCCAGCAACGCCAGATGCCCAAACAGCACCATCGCAACCGCCATCAGCCCCATTCCAAACGGCACCAGCGCCAGGGTCAGATGTAAATTGCGCGATAGCAGATGCCCGGCGAGGGAGGTGCCGACAAAGTTTGCCAGCCCAAATCCCAACAGGATCAACGAAATGCTCTCCACACTCACCTGCCCGACAGTCTCCAGAAAAGGTCGCAGATAGGTGAAGAAGGCAAAATGGCCGCTGAAAATCAGAATACTCGCCAGCATCCCGCCCACCATGCCCGGTCGACGCAGTACGCGAAACAGTGCGCTCAGGCTGCTACTGTGTTCCGGTTTCATGGATGGCAGCACCCATAATTGCCACAGCAGCGCCAGCGCGCTCGGTGCGGTTGAAAGAAGAAAGACATTACGCCAGCCTATAATGCTGCCCAGATAGCTGCCGAGCGGTGCGGCGACGACTGTTGCAACCGACACGCTGGAAAAGATAATCGCCAGCGCTTTTGGCACCTGGGCGATGGGTACCAGCCTTAGCGCTGTGGCGGTCGACATCGCCCAGAAGCCGCCAATCGCCACGCCTAACAGCAGACGCCCAAGCAGCAATACATGCAGCGAGGGGGCAAAAGCCACCAGCAGACTGGAGATGATTTGCAATACCGAAAAGAAAATCAGCACCCAGCGACGGTCAATATTTTTCGTGGCGGCGGCAATCAACAGCCCACTCAGCAGTGCCACCAGTGCCGTGGCGGTCACCGCCTGCCCGGCCATCCCTTCGCTTACCCCCAGACTCGCCGCCATGGGCGTCAATAAACTGGCGGGTAAAAACTCGGCGGTAATCAAACCAAACACCCCAAGCCCCAGGGAATAGACGGCTCGCCAGGCGGGCTTTACGGGCGCAATCCCCTCTCTCGCCGCAACATCTGCATTCATTTGTTCTCTCCCGTCATAAAATGTGACCTGTGTCGCAAAGCATAGGAAGTTCCCCACGGACGATCTATGACATATAATCTCCAATTATTGATAATTCGTCCGGAGTTGTAGCGATGGCGGTTCAGACACCCGATCTCATCAGCGAGTTACTGCGCGGTATGCGCCTTTCTGGCGTGAAATACCGCCGCTTTGAGGCTAGCGCGCCGTTCGGTTTCGCCTTCGACGCCGCGCCCGGTAAAGCCCAGTTTCATTTCGTCAGCCGTGGCCCGGCGGTACTACGGATGGAGAGCGGTACCCGTTTTGCGCTCAACAGCGGCGATGCGCTGTTTATTCCCAACGGCAACGCTCATGCGCTGCTCTCGGATGACAACGCGACGGCGACGCCGGTCTCCGCATTTCACGGCGAAGCCATTTGCGGCTCGGTCTGCCAAATCACCTGCGAACCCTGCAAAGGCAGTGAAAACGTGGTGATATTCAGCGGATGTATGGATTTCGAACTGGGCGGGATGCAGCCGCTGATTAAAGCGATGCCGGAAGTGATGATGGTCAGTAAGCTGATGTCAACCTGGCCGGAAATTCACCCCTTGCTTGCCGCCATGGAGCGCGAATCAATGACCCGTCAGGTCGGGTTTGCGGGTATCCTGGCGCGGCTGGCGGATGTGGTGGCAGCGCTGATTGTACGTGGTTGGGTGGAAGCCGGTTGCGGCAAAGCCACCGGCTGGGTGCAGGTGCTGCGCGACCCACGGCTAAGCCGGGCGATTTACGCCATGCATCAGCAGCCGGGCATTAACTGGAGCGTGGCGGACCTGGCAAAAGAGGCAGGAACATCCCGCTCTGTCTTTGCTGAACGTTTCCTCTCTGCCACCGGTAGCACCCCGGCAAAATATCTCAGCGAGCTACGTATGCGGCTGGCGATCCAGTACATTAGCCATGAAAACCAGGCTATCGAAACCGTAGCGCTGCGACTGGGCTATGGTTCGCTCGCGGCATTCAGCCGGGCCTTTAAGCGCATTGTCGGCCACCCGCCGGGCGCCCTTCGCGAGGCCGCCCAGTCACAGCCGGAGTTATGAGGGTTTGCACCGGTTAAAGACTACTGGCGCATATGTCCGGCAATCATTTCTGACAAGGTGTTTTCTTCCCCCAACCGGGCGAGCCGTTCTGTTATGGTATCGAAATACCGATCATCGGCTTTTGCCACGCAGATGGCCTGTTGAATTTCGGTGAAATCATCCGGCAACACGCGAAAGCCTGGATTGTTTTGGGCTGCGGCCTCAAGCGGCTGGCGAATACCGGCGGCCATCTCACCTTCCCCCGCTAAAAAAGCATCAATCGCCGCCTGGGAGGATGAAAGGCGGTTTAGCGTTGCATGATGTAACTCGCGTGATAGCCAGAGGTCATAGGCCGCATTCTTACCCACATTAATGACGACACCCGGCTTATCCATGTCGCTAACGCTTCGCCAGTCACTCTGTTCGCGCACCAGCAAGGTCCCTTTAATGGTGATATAGGGGGACGTAAAGCGCAGGCGATCCTCGCGTTTGGGATCGATTGCCAAAAAGGCAATATCCCAGACGTCCTGACCGGCGTCCTCAACCACCTTCCCGGCGGCAGGATAAGTGATGAATTCCGGGCGGCAATGCAGATGACGGGCGATATCTTTTGCCAGTTCGACGGTGATACCTGCTGGCTGACCATCAGGCGTCAATGAGGCCAACACAGCATTACCTAAATTGATGGCAAAACGCAGGGTGGGTAACGTTTCATCTGACATGAGCTTCTCCTGTGCGCAACGCGGTGTGATCGGTTCTCCCGTCAGGAAAAGATAGCAACAGGCCGTTCGTCATGCGCGGGCAATCTGCAATTGAATTGCCCGCGCCTTATTGCTACGCCCCACTTTCCAGCCGCTGGCGCTTACGAAGATTAGGGAACCACTTCATCCATAGCGCCACCACCACCAGCGTACCGATACCACCAATGGCAGCCGCAGGCACGGCACCAAGCCAGGCGGCAAGCATCCCGGACTCGAACTCACCCAATTGATTTGAAGTATTGATAAAAATGGAGTTCACCGCGTTGACGCGCCCGCGCATCTCATCCGGCGTGTCGAGTTGTACCAGCGAGCCACGAATGACCATGCTGACCATATCACAGCCGCCGAGCGCAAAAAGCGCCAGCAGCGACAGCCACATCCAGCTCGACAGCGCAAAAACCAGCGTGGCAACACCAAACCCCGCCACACTCATAAACATGATCATCCCGACATTGCGCTTAAGCGCACGATGGCTTAACCAGAAGCCCATCAGCAACGCCCCTACGGCAGGGGCGCTACGCAGCACACCCAGGCCAATGGGGCCGGTGTGCAGCACATCGTGAGCGAAAATCGGCAGTAGCGCCGTTGCCCCGCCCAGCAGGACGGCAAAGAGATCGAGGGAGATAACCCCTAAGACATCCGGGCGCTTACGGATAAAATCGACACCGGCAAACAGTGAGGAAAGCGTCGGCGGGGTACGCGGCGGCAGCGCCTGCTCATAGCGCAACGTCAGCACCAGCATTAACGAGAGCAGATACAGCCCCGCCGTCACCGCATAAACCACCTCCGCACCAGCCGCATACAGGAAACCGCCCAGCGCAGGCCCGACAATCTGCGCCGCCTGGCCGGATACCGCGTTGGCGGCCGTAGCACGCGGCAAAATCGAGGTGGGCACCAGCGCAGGTAGCATTGAGATCATCGCCGGTGATTCAAGGGTTTTCGCCGAAGAGATAATAAAAATCAGCGACAAGATCACCCCAACGCTGGCATCCCCTTTCCAGGTCAGCCAGGCGAGGAGCGCAATGGCCGCCCATTCCAGTATCTGGCCAAACATCACGACCCGACGGCGATCAAACTGGTCGGCAATGTGCCCGGCGGGCAGTGCGAGAATAACAGAAGGGAAAAATTGCACCAGGCCTATCATGCCCAGCCAAAAGGCACTGTGGGTTTGCGAATAGATTTGCCAGCCAACGATGATAGACAACATCTGAAAGCCGAAGCTTGAGCTGGTGCGCGCCAGCCAGAACGAGACGAATGAGCGATGTTGCAGTAAACGGCCATCGTTGCCGGACAACAGTGGTGCCATAGAAAATCCTATAAAAGTGGTAAGCCAGGGCATGATGTTTGCCCGGCGGTGATTCCTGGTTCCCGTTTAGTGAATGCTGTAGCACCTGGGATACGCATAGCATTATTCAGTACATGTCAGTTAAGTGGACCAGGTTCCGTTCACGAAGACTCATGCGAACTCCGTCACGCTCACCCTCGTGAACGGGTAAAGGGGGCCACCGCGGCCCCCTGCACCATCCCCGCGGCCCCATCGCTGTTCGCCACGGGTTTCATTGCCTCCAAAATGGCTGTGTCGTGAACGGAACCTTTCCTTCTCGCTAATATAACGTCCCTTCCCACTCTTATTAATGCCCCGCCGCTGGCGCTGCCCCCGGCGCACCGGCGCGAATAAACGGCGGTTTCGCAAACCAGATAATCACCACCAGCACCATAAACCCCCACCCCAACAGCCAGAAATAGTCGATGGTCGACATCATATAGGCCTGCTGTTCGATGGTTTTATCCACTGCGGCAAGGTGCTGCTGCGTGACGCCACCCATCTTATTGAGGTAATCCATGGCAGGCGGGTGATACACCGAGACACTCTCGGTCAGATTCGCATGGTGAAATACCTCACGCCGCGACCACAGCCAGGTCGTCAGTGACGAGGCAAAAGAACCTCCCAGCACGCGGAAGAACGTCGCCAGACCGGAGCCTTCCGCCACTTCATTGCCGTGCAGGTTCGACAGCACAATCGTGGTGATCGGCATAAAGAACAGCGCTACACCGATACCCATAAACATCTGCACTTCGGCGATAGTGCGAAAATCCACGCTGGTGTTGAACTGCGCACGCAGCAGACACGACACCCCCATGGTCAGGAACGACAGCGACGCCAGAATCCGCAGATCGACCCGGTTGGCATAACGCCCCACGATAGGCGTGAGCAGCAGCGGCAGGAAGCCCATCGGTGCCGCCGCCAGCCCCGCCCAGATCGCGGTGTAGCCCATCTGGGTTTGCAGCCACTGCGGCAGAATAATGTTGATGGCAAAAAACGCCGCGTAACCGAGCATCAGTGTGGTGGTGCCGATGGCGAAGTTACGGTCGGCAAAGAGCCGCAGGTTCACAATCGGATGGCGCTCGCCAAGCTCCCAAATCACAAAGGAGACCAGCGCAATAGCTGAGATCACCGACATAACAATGATCTCGGTCGACGAGAACCAGTCGAGATCGTTGCCTTTATCCAGCACCACCTGCAACAGACCCACCCCCAGCACCAACAGCATAATGCCGATGTAATCAATGGGGGCGTGCGTGGTGGTCTCCTCACGTTCGCGCAACTGCGTCCACACGACGATGGCCGCAAAAATACCGATCGGCACGTTGATATAAAAAATCCACGGCCAGGAGTAGTTATCGGTGATCCAGCCCCCGGTAATCGGCCCGACGATGGGCGCCACCACGGTCACCATCGACAGCAGCGCCAGCGCCATGCTGCGTTTGGTGGTCGGGAAGATAACCAGCAGCAGCGTCTGGCACATCGGGAACATGGGCCCGGCGAAAAACCCCTGCAGCGCACGGAAGATAATCAACTCGGTCATGCTATGGGCAAAGCCGCACAGGAACGAGGTCAGAGTAAAGAGTGTGACCGATCCGACAAACAGCTTCAGTTGTCCAAAGCGCCGGGTAAACCACCCGGTCAACGGCAGTGCGATGGCATTGCAGACTGCAAACGAGGTGATAACCCAGGTCCCCTGGTCCGAACTCACGCCAAGGTTGCCGGCGATGGTCGGCAACGCCACGTTGGCGATGGTGGTATCCAGCACCTGCATGAAGGTCGCCAGCGACAGCGCAATGGTGGCGAGCAGCAGGCTGGGTGGCGTAAAGGCCGCCTTATCTTGCATAACGCCCCTCTTAGCGGCTGTTTGCCGCTACGGACTGACTGTTGTCATGAAGGATTTTCGCCACCATCTGATCGGCTTTATCCAGCGCGTTCTGGTACACATCGGTGGTAAAGCGCGGTGCTGCGACCGTTTTTTGCGGCAGCAGATGGCCTTCGGTGTCGCGGATATCCACTTTGGCAAACATCGACAGCCCGACACGCAGCGGATGTTTCTCCATATCGTGCGGGTCGAGGGTAATACGCACCGGCAGACGCTGAACGATTTTGATCCAGTTGCCGCTGGCGTTCTGGGCCGGCAGCAACGAGAATGCGCTACCAGTACCAATACCTAAGCTCTCAATGGTGCCCTGGTATTCCACTTTATCGCCGTACAGATCGGCGGTCAGGACCACCTTTTGTCCCAGACGCATGGTGTTCATCTGGCTCTCTTTGAAGTTGGCATCCACCCAGACCTGATCCAGCGGGACGATCGACATCAGTGTCGTGCCGGAGTCAACGCGCATCCCCAACTGGACCGCGCGTTTCGCCACAAAACCGCTGACCGGCGCCACAATGGTGCTACGGGCGTTATCCAGATAGCGCTGGCGCAGGGTTGCCACCGCGCTTTTGATTTCCGGGTGGCTGTCGATGACCGTGTCATCCACCATCGCCAGGTTGGTACTCAACGCCTGTTGCGCCGCCGCTAAATCACTCTGCGCCGTGGCCACGGCATCGCGATAGTGCGACATATCTTCTGCCGCAATCGCCCCGCTGGCAAAAATCTTCTGTCGACGCGCGAAGTCGTTCTGCGCGGTTTGCAGGGCCACTTTTTTCGCCGCTACCTGAGCGCGGTAGTTGTCTGCGGTGCTGTACAGACCGCGGACCTGACGCACGGTGCTGGCCAGGTTGGCTTCCGCCTGTTGCAGGGCAATTTGCGTGTCGCTGGGGTCGAGCAACACCAGCGGCTGGCCTTTGGTGACGTAATCCCCTTCATCAACGGCGACCTGGGTGACCGTTCCGGCAATTTGCGGGGTCAGTGTCACGAGGTTGGCATTAACGTAGGCATCGTCAGTGGTTTCGTAATAACGGGCATACAGGAAGTACCATGCCAGGCAACCGGCGGCAATAAGCACCAGGATTACCAGCAGTATGGCGAAGTTGCGCTTACGTTTGCTGGGTGCGCGTTCTGGTTGTGCAGATGACTGTGCAGATGAATTTTGCATCTTTATCGTAACCTTATTCAGGACAACTTAACGATGGGGTTTGGTGGCCTCGTCTGGCAGCATTTTTATCAATAGCTGTACCAGCAGGCGGGATTCTTCTGGGGTCAGACGGGCAGTCAGCGAGCCAAGAATGGAAGACAGCGCTTCGTTCTGAAAGCGATCGCAAATTTTCTGCCCTTTCTCAGTCAGCGCCAGGATAACCTGACGTTTGTCTTCCGGATTGGGGGTGCGCAGGATCAGTTCGCGCTTCACCATCCGCTCGAGCATCCGGCTCATGGCCCCGGCATCCATCAACAAATTTTTGCTGACTTCAAGCGGGCTGTTGAAACCTTTGTAAATGCTGATCAGGACTTTAAATTGCGCAGCGGTGATATCCGTGTCGGCAAAAAAGTGGCTGATAAGCTGGTCTTTAAACTGGTTCGCCAGATGAATCAGTAAGCCGAGATGGAGCTTAGGATTAGGGGTATCTGTAACGTCTTTCATGTTATTTGCCTGGTCAATAATTACAAATGAAATTACTGACCAGGCAAATGTTTGTCAACGTGGTGTCAGCAAAAGAGCACAAATCTATACATTCTGAATGGTGCGTTTCGCGCCGCTGCGCTTATAGCCGGATACTGTTGCGCCGTTTTCGGCGGTCCGGCGGGTCGATTTGCAGACGTTTCAGGGACACAATGATAGGCAGAAATGAGACCCGGCTAAGGGTACCCATCGCACCAGGGTCAAGAATGGCGAGGTTAACGGCCGGGATGTAGCCGATGCACAGCGGCGTGACGATACAGGCAGTATTGCCAGAGAAGCTGAAAACTCAGCCGGAGACGCCCAGGATCTCTTTCGGTGACGATCGCGGAGGATGCACCACCCGATTTTGCCGAAGCCTTTGGCAAAGAACGCAATGCTCATCACTACGGCCACCAGCACGAAAACATCATGTTATCAAATCAATCCATTAACAGGATTAAGCCTGCTGAACTACAAAAAGTCAGTCAGCAGGCAACTACGCTCACTTACTAATCTCACTCACTCTTCATCGGCATGAAGCATTTTTATCTCTTCAGTATGCCGCTTATTAAGGTTGATTTGGCACTGATAAATATAGGGCCAGTAATCATAGGTATCCTCACCGATTTGCGACCCAACGCCTAAGCAGAAGTTCTTGCGATACTCTTTCCATGAATTTTGCGACTCCAGGAAAAGCTTACTGAAGACATCACCAATGGTCAGTTGAGGATCCTGACTTTTATATACGGGCCCAGTATTGTTCTCCTTTATTTGCCCGACTGTTTTGGCAATTAACTCATCCATGCTTTTATTGCTTTTGTCACTAAGAGCATGTAAGCATTCAGAAGCTTTTCCACGGTCAGCATTATTATGCCAACAAGTATCAGTTTCTGGCCCGGCGATAATATCTGCTTTTTCAGCACTGAAGGCTGACGGAGCTAAAGCCAACGAAATAATCGCTAACATTATTTTCTTCATTGTAAATACCTGATTCTGTGTCTTGTAGGCTCATAACGCATGAGTGATGAATCTTCCCGGATAAAGTTAATAAGCGCTGTTCTGCCAACAATTGCAGCCTCGATTAAGCTTGCTGGATGTCTTATGCCCTGGTAAAAAATATCGACAACGACATCTTTTATTTTCTGGTCGAGTTGATCCCATGAGGATGCGTGCGTTTTTTTTGCTGCTGTTTTTTCATAAAAAGGTTTGGCGTAATTCTTTTTCTCTAAATAAGAACGTTTGAATAATTCAATTTGCTGCACATAGCTTAGCTTACCAAAGTTAAACGCTTTCATTAACTCATCTTCCGTAAGCGGCGAAATCAGACTTGCGCCTGTCTCTTTCTCAACCTTCATCAATAGTTCGCTGCGGGTGATTCCCAATCTGTTCGCTACGTGGTTAGCGCAACTCCGTGCGTGTGACGCTCTGTGCACAAGAAGGCCTTCTATGTCTAAAACTTTTCTTCTTGATGACGAATGTGACATTGATTCCTCCTTTAATCGAAATTGCTGTCCACTCATGCATGATGCGATAAGAAAAACAACTGATGTTTCTTGCCTGCTTCTACCGGGAGTAAACCGTAAGCACAACTTCGTAAATCAAAATAGCTGAAGTTGATGGCAGCGTCCGCCCCTCGCCCATAACGACCTTATCGTTTTTATGCTTTTTCAATAGCTTTACGCCCAGGACGTTTTTTCGCCCCGTTCATTATTTGTTCTCTGTTTCATCATAAAACGATCACACGCAATCCCCGTAATGTTGGGCATTCTCGTGAAAAATCTGGATGACACATGAACAGCGCACTGGCAGAACACCCGGAAACCCTGGAGCCCTCGTCGCACCACTTGTACAGCGCCCCGCTGCATAAGGTGCTGAGCGTCAAAAACGTAAGCAAATCCTACAACAGCCATCAGACTGTGTTGCAGGACATCAGCTTTGACCTGCACAGCGGTGAGATGGTCGGAGTGATTGGCCGCTCCGGCGCCGGTAAATCCACCCTGCTGCATGTGCTCAACGGAACGCACAGCGCGACATCCGGTGAGATCCTGAGTTTCCCCGATGTCGGTCTACCGCGCGATGTTTCTCGCCTTAAAGGCCGTGAGCTGAGCCAGTGGCGCAGCCAGTGCGGGATGATTTTTCAGGACTTTTGCCTGGTGCCGCGTCTCGACGTGCTGACCAACGTACTGCTGGGCAGGCTCAGCCAGACCTCAAGCTTTAAGTCGTTGTTCAAAGTCTTTACAGCCGAAGATCGCGCAAAAGCTATTGCGCTGCTGGAGTGGCTCAACATGCTGCCGCACGCGCTGCAACGTGCGGAAACCCTCTCCGGCGGTCAGATGCAGCGCGTGGCAATTTGTCGGGCGTTAATCCAAAACCCCTCGATTTTACTGGCGGATGAACCCGTCGCCTCGCTGGATCCCAAAAATACGCAGCGCATTATGCGCGTGTTACGAGAAGTGAGTGAGCAAGGCATCAGCGTGATGGTAAACCTGCATTCCGTGGAACTGGTAAAGGAATACTGCACGCGCGTTATCGGTGTTGCACAGGGACGGATTGTTTTTGACGCCTCCCCTTCTGCGCTGACACAGGATGTTTTGCACACGCTTTATGGTGATGAAATAAGTCAACTGCATTAATTCTTCCTTCAATTGAGACGACACAGGCAATGACAATGAAAAAGCATATTTCAGGCGCATTACGTTTATCGGCATTGATGACAGGTCTTCTGCTGGCGTGGCAGGTGAACGCGGCTGAACAACCGAAGGAATTAAATCTGGGTATCCTCGGCGGGCAGAACGCCACCCAGCAAATTGGCGATAACCAGTGCGTAAAAGACTTTCTGGACAAGGAACTGAGCGTCGACACCAAATTGCGTAACTCGTCTGACTACTCTGGTGTTATTCAGGGCTTATTGGGCGGCAAAGTCGACGTAGTGCTGAGCATGTCGCCTGCATCGTATGCCTCCGTCTATATCAACAACCCGAAAGCGGTGGATATTGTGGGCCTCGCCGTGGACGATAAAGACCAGTCGCGCGGCTATTATTCTGTGGTTATCGTCAAAGCAGACAGCCCGTATAAGAAACTGGAAGATCTGAAAGGCAAACCGTTCGGCTTCGCTGATCCGGATTCCACCTCTGGCTTCCTGATCCCGAACCAGACGTTCAAACAGCAGTTCGGCGGCACTGCCGACAACAAATACAACAACTTCTTCTCCAGCGTCACCTTCTCCGGCGGCCACGAGCAGGACATTCTGGGTGTACTGAACAATCAGTTCGCGGGTGCAGTAACCTGGACTTCCATGGTAGGCGACTATAACTCCGGCTACAGCGTGGGCGCGTTTAACCGCCTGATTCGTATGGATCATCCGGATCTGATGAAACAGATCCGCATTATCTGGAAATCACCGCTGATCCCGAACGGCCCTATTCTGGTGAGCAATAGCCTGCCGGCTGATTTTAAAGCCAAAGTGGTCACCGCCATCAAAAAACTGGATACCGACGACCATGCCTGTTTCGTCAAGGCGATGGGCGGTACCCAGCATATCGGTCCTGGCAGCGTGGAAGATTACAAACAGATTATCGATATGAAACGTGAGCTGGTGGCCGCACGTTAATTCGCACTCGCGTGCGTTAAAAAAATAGCCCCTGGCTGAACGCCCGGGGCTTTTGTTCGAGTGTTGTCTCCGCCTGAGACCGGTTAGCCATGAACACGAATACGTCGTTTGAGCAGTATTACCAGAACATCCGAATGCGCCAGAAACGTGACACGGTCGCCTGGTCGCTTGTCTTACTCGTACTCTATTTTACTGCCGGAAACGCAGCGGAATTTAACCTGAACACCATCTGGCATTCACTGCCGAATTTCTTCGACTACATGCGGGAGACCATGCCGACACTGCATGTATCCACGCTCTTTGCCGACAGCCATACAAAGGGGTCGCTGGCCTACTGGGGCTATCGCCTGCCTATCCAGTTGCCGCTTATCTGGGAAACCCTGCAACTGGCGCTGGCAGCCTCGCTAATATCGTTTGTCATGGCAACGGTATTCGCTTTTTTGGCGGCAGGTAATACCTGGTCGCCGCCACTGGTCCGTTTTGGTATCCGCGCGCTGGTGGCATTTTTACGTACCATGCCGGAACTGGCGTGGGCGGTTATCTTTGTGATGGCCTTTGGCATTGGCGCGATCCCCGGTTTTCTGGCGCTCATGCTGCATACCGTTGGTAGTCTGACCAAGCTCTTCTACGAAGCGATTGAAAGCGCGAATGACCGCCCCGTGCGCGGTCTGGCCGCCTGTGGCGCGAGCCATTTTCAGCGCGTCCGCTTCGCCCTGTGGCCACAGGTGAAGCCCCTTTTTCTCTCCTATGGGTTTATGCGCCTTGAGATCAACTTCCGCTCCTCCACCATTCTGGGGCTGGTGGGTGCTGGCGGCATCGGCCAGGAGCTGATGACCAATATCAAACTTGACCGCTACGATCAGGTCAGTATCACGCTACTGCTGATTATTATCGTCGTTGCGGCACTGGATACCCTGTCTGGCCGTCTGCGCCAGTGGGTGCTGGAGGGTGGAAAATGAGTCACTGGCAGGCCGCACCCGATGTGGCATTAAGTCGTCAGCAACATAAGACGTTATTTCAGGCGCAGGGGCGTTATTTGCGCCGTCTTGGTCTGATTGCCCTGGCGGGGTTGCTCTATTACGTCTGGTTTTTTGCCCGGTTCGGCATTCCCGCCGATCAGGCACTCAACGGCATCACGCAAATTGGCCGTTACATCCTGCGTATGTTTGTCTGGCATGACTTTATGCACTGGCCGTTTCGCTACTACTTCACCCAAATTGCCATGACGCTCGCCATCGTCTTTGCCGGGACCCTGACCGCCACCTTTATCGCGCTGCTGCTCTCCTTCTTTGCGGCACGTAATATTATGAAAGGCGGTATCGCCGGAGTGGTGGCGTTTTTGATGCGTCGCCTGTTCGATATGTTGCGCGGTGTTGATATGGCTATTTGGGGGCTTATCTTTGTCAGGGCCGTGGGGCTTGGGCCACTGGCCGGGGTGCTGGCGATCATCATGCAGGACACCGGATTGCTGGGGCGTCTGTATGCGGAAAACCACGAGGCGGTGGACCGCTCACCCGCACGCGGGCTGACGGCTGTCGGTGCCAGCGGTCTGCAAAAACACCGCTTTAGTACCTTTACCCAGTCTTTCCCCACGTTTCTGTCGCTCAGCCTCTACCAGATTGAATCGAATACCCGCTCAGCGGCGGTGCTGGGCTTTGTCGGCGCGGGCGGGATCGGCCTGATTTACGCCGAAAACATGCGCCTGTGGAACTGGGATGTGGTGATGTTTATCACCCTGATTCTGGTGGCGATCGTGATGGCGATGGATGCGGCGTCCGCCTGGCTGCGACGCCGCTATATCACTGGAAAGCCGGTTCCGCTTTATAAAGCGCCGTAGCGGTTTAGTCCAGACGCCAGTTCAGCACCGGCCAACGGTGCTGTTCTCCCTGGGCGGCGAGCTGTGAACAGGGATTGACCAGAAAAACCTCGTCGGCACGCCGACACAGGGGCAGATCATTAATTGAATCGGTATAAAACGTCAGCGGACCATTGGCTTGCGGATGCGCGTCGAGCCAGTGGTGAAGGCAGGTGATTTTGCCCTCCTGATAGCTCGGGGTGCCGTCAATGATGTCGGTATAGCGGTCGTTATCCATTTTAACCTCAATACCAATGGCGTGCCGGATACCCAGCACAGGCGCGATTGCCTTCACCAGCAGGCTGACCGAAGCCGAGATAATCAGCATCGGCTGATGTTGCGCCTGTAATAACTGGATAAACGCGAGCGCCTGCGGGTAAATACGCGGACGGATGTCGGTTTGCACACAGCGCGCCACCAGTTGGTCAACGTCATCACGGCTGAGTCCGATGAGCGGAGAGAGGATCAGCGCAACGTATTCCTGCAGATCCATCTCCCCTCGTGCGTAATCGAGCATCAGGCGTTCTTCATGCAGCAAATATTCCGGGTCGCTGACATACCCTTCGCGGACCAGAAAACGGCTAAAGATGGTGCTGCTGTCGCCATCTATCAGCGTGTTGTCCAGATCGAATACGTAAAGCGGTTGCGACATTGTGTCTTCCTTTTTATCCGTTTTGGACGCACAGACTGACAAAAATATATGACATCACGATGTTGAGCGGCGCATTTTTTATGCATTGAAAAATGGCGATTTTACAAAAACAGGCACACGCTTGTGATCGAGGCAATACCGCTTTGTACCGGTCTTGATCAATGATGAGTCAATAAGAGCCGTTTTTATTTTAATTCCCCACAAACGGTGTTGCTTATAAGAAAGGAATTGGCTATCAAATCTGTAGATTCATTCAAATACCTCTAACTGGAAGCAGTGTATATCGTAACGAGACTCACTAGTGCAAATGGAGCCAGATATGAGCATGTCAGAAGATACGTCCCCGGAATCCTCCGCAGGCAAATGCCCTTTTCATGAAGGCGGCGCAAAACCCGCGAAGAAAAGCAGTGTCACCACCAACCGTGACTGGTGGCCAGAGCAATTGCGCGTGGACCTGCTTAATCAACATTCCAACCGTTCCAATCCTTTAGGCGAAAGCTTCAATTATCGTGAAGAGTTTAAAAAACTCGATTACTCCGCGCTAAAAGCCGATATCAGAAAAGTGCTGACCGACTCTCAGGAGTGGTGGCCTGCTGACTGGGGTAGTTATATCGGGCTGTTCATTCGTATGGCCTGGCACAGTGCCGGGACCTATCGCACTATCGACGGACGCGGCGGTTCAGGCCGCGGGCAGCAGCGTTTCGCTCCGCTCAACTCCTGGCCGGATAACGTGAGTCTCGACAAAGCACGCCGCCTGCTGTGGCCAGTGAAACAAAAATATGGGCAGAAGATCTCCTGGGGTGATTTGATCATCCTCGCCGGTAACGTGGCGCTGGAAAACTCAGGCTTTCGCACCTTCGGTTTCGGCGCTGGTCGCGAAGATGTCTGGGAGCCGGACCTCGACGTAAACTGGGGTAATGAAAAAAACTGGCTTGAGCACCGTCATCCAGAAAGCCTTGCCCAACAGGCCATCGGCGCCACCGAAATGGGGTTAATTTACGTCAACCCGGAAGGTCCGAACGCCAGCGGTGAACCCACTTCCGCCGGAGCGGCCATCCGTGCGACCTTTGGCAACATGGGTATGAACGATGAAGAGATTGTCGCCCTGATTGCCGGTGGGCATACGCTGGGGAAAACCCACGGTGCGGCCTCAGCCGACCATGTGGGCGCCGAGCCAGAAGCGGCGTCTATTGAAGCTCAGGGCTTAGGCTGGCAAAGCAGCTATGGCAGCGGTGCGGGTGCCGACGCTATTACCTCGGGCCTTGAAGTGGTCTGGACACAAACCCCGACCCAGTGGAGCAACTACTTCTTCGAGAATCTCTTCAAATACGAGTGGGTACAGACCCGCAGCCCGGCCGGGGCGATTCAGTTTGAAGCGAAAGATGCGCCGGACATCATTCCTGACCCGTTCCACCCAGAGAAAAAACGCAAACCGACCATGCTGGTGACGGACCTGACGCTGCGTTTCGACCCGGATTTCGAGAAAATTTCCCGCCGCTTCCTGAACGATCCGCAGGCCTTTAATGAGGCCTTCGCCCGCGCCTGGTTCAAACTGACCCACCGCGATATGGGGCCAAAATCCCGCTACATTGGCCCGGAAGTACCGAGCGAAGATCTGATTTGGCAGGATCCGCTGCCTGCCGCCATCCACCAACCGAGCGATCTGGACATTGCCAGCCTGAAAACGGCGATTGCCGAATCGGGTCTGTCGGTGAGCGAGCTGGTCTCCGTAGCCTGGGCGTCTGCGTCCACCTTCCGTGGCGGTGATAAACGCGGTGGCGCCAACGGCGCGCGTCTGGCGTTAGCGCCACAAAAAAACTGGGAAGTGAATGCGACGGCGGTCAAAGTACTGCCAGTACTGCAAGAGATTCAGCAGGCGTCCGGTAAAGCGTCGCTGGCCGACATCATCGTGCTGGCAGGCGGCGTGGGTATTGAGCTTGCGGCTGCCGATGCTGGCGTGAAAATCAGCGTGCCGTTCACACCGGGCCGCGTTGATGCCCGTCAGGATCAGACCGACGTTGAGTCGTTCAAATGGATGGAGCCGCTGGCCGATGGGTTCCGCAACTATCGCCGCGTGGCAGATGAGATGCCGACCGAAACACTGCTGATTGATAAAGCCCAACAGTTGACGCTGACCGCGCCGGAGATGACCGTTCTGGTCGGTGGCCTGCGTGCGCTGGGTGCCAACTATGACGGCAGCCGGCATGGCGTCTTCACCGACCGCGTTGGCGTGCTCAGCACCGATTTCTTCGTGAATCTGCTGGATATGCGCACCGCGTGGAAACCGGTTGATGAGAAAGCGGAGCTGTTTGAAGGCCGCGACCGGGCCAGCGGCGAAGTGAAATATACCGCTACCCGTGCCGATCTGATCTTTGGTTCTAACTCGATTCTGCGTGCGCTTGCCGAGGTGTACGCCAGCGACGATGCCAAAGAGAAGTTTGTCGCTGACTTCGTTGCCGCATGGACGAAGGTGATGAATCTCGACCGTTTCGATCTGCAATAACCGACAACCCGGCGAGATCTCTCGCCGGGTTTATTGTTTTCACCGGCGAGATGGCGACTCGCGATCTCCGCCTTAACCTTAATCAATAAGGCGCGTCTCATCGGCCTCATAGCGTAAAAAATCAAAATGGGCTTCGTGTTGATGAAGCATGCCATCCACACAGGCCAGCCCGAAAAATGCGCCGGTAAATTCCCCATACTGGCTATATTCATCAGAAAATGCCGTTGTATCGTAGCGCTCACCGATCGGCTGAAAATCACCGTCACACAACGACCAGTAACAGGTTATATCCCGCCCTTCTATGCGCATCTGGAGAAATACCGGGCTGCTGCCAGCCCTGACAGGCCGGGCAATATCATGCCGCTGACCATTATCCACATGAATCACCGACAGCACGGATCCCCCGATCGATGCATCCCAGGTCTGCAACAGATAGAGATAGTTCATGTTGTCGTAATAGAGTACCAGACCTGCGCTGTGCTGATAGACCTGCGGGGAAAAGACGAGACGGGTGGTGATGGTGCAATAGACCGAGGTCAGCTTCTTTGCCAGCAGGCTCACTTTGTTGGTTGAACTTAGCGACTCCTGTCCCCGCAACGTGACATGACTTTCACGTTTGTGCAGTGAGGCGAAGCGGCGAAAATCGATGCGCGGCGCATAATAACGGTTGTCCAGATCCGCTTTATCAAAATGATCTGTTGGCATGGAAGGCGCAAACGGGCTGGCCGGTAAGGCCGACGGGCTGACCTTATGCCTGGCAATATTACCGCCCTCTTTTAACCTTAACCAGTTATCCGGCGTCCAGTACATCGCCTGGATCGCGGTTTCCCGACCAAGAGTGCAGCGTCGTTCATCACGAAACGGTCGACTGCACAGATGTACCAGCCAGACCTCACCCTCAGGGGTCTCAACATAGCTGCCGTGCCCGGCTTTTTGCAGATAAGTGTGTGGGTTAAAGTACTGTGGTTTGAGGTGGTTCGCATCGTGGCGTTCATTAAAATTTTCACTGTACGACGTGACAATCGGGTTTTGTGGGTCGCTTTCATACGGCCCCCAGATATTTTTTGACCGCCCCATCGTCACCGAGTGCCCGTATCCGGTGCCGCCTTCCGCCGTCATGATGTAGTAGTAATCGCCACGTTTCGTCAGGTGTGGTGCTTCGATGCAGCCCCGGTCGGTACCGCCGGACCAGACGCGCTGAGGGAAACCAATAATGGCTTTTTGCGCCGGAGAATACTCAACCAGGCAAATAGCGCCGGGTTTTTCATAATCGGGGCGAGTTTCCCACTCCAGCGAGACAATCCATTTCCGCCCGTCGGTGTCATGCAGCAGTGACGCATCAAAACCGGCAGAGTGCAGATAGACGGGCTCACTCCAGGGACCCGTTATCTCTTTTGCGGTAATCAAATAATTGTCGACATCAAAATAGCGTGCATTCATAGAGTTCATGACGCCATAGATGACATAGAACAGTTGCTCTTCTTCGCACCAGGTCAGGCAAGGTGCCCAGATACCTTTGGCGGAGGGCAATTTACGCAGGTCGGGGGCATTATCATCCTGCAAAACATGCGTCAGCAATTGCCAGTTTTTTAAATCTCGCGAATGATAAACCGGGATCCCCGGAAACCATTCAAATGAAGAGACGGCGACATAATAATCATCACCCCGGCGACAAATACACGGATCGGGATTAAAGCCTTTGAATATCGGATTCTCAATCATAAATAACCACTTTTGTCCGTTATTAACATATTCTGTTATTCCTGATTTTACCGCCCGCATTTTTACTGAGGTATATGAAACGACCTCGTAAATATAAGAAGTGTCTCCCCGGCAGGTGATCTTTTTCACAGAAATAAAAGTACAGAAAATAAAAAGCACAGAAATAAAAAAGCGCCATTATCTCAATGGCGCTGTCAGGGAAAATACGGGCCGTGCTATCAACGGTCAGTAGGGATCTGCCGAATAAGAGAAATAGTCGAAATCCGCATAGGCTCGTTCACCGGTCAAATCCTGGCAACACATGCCCACAAAAGTGCCGGTAAAACGCTCGATACCGCGTTCTTTAAAATATTCATCGGACAATTTACTGTATTCCACATAGTCCCCGACAGGGAACCACTCGGACTTATTCAGCGAATAATAAAACCACGCCGCATCGCCTCGCACACAGGCTTTGAGATAGACGAGCCCCTCCTGGGCGATACGAATGCCATCGCCGGTAACCATCGTGAATTTATTCAGATCATTAACCATCAGGTTGATGGTCCTGTACCCCTCTTCGTCACAAGAAATATTCAGGTACAGGTAGTTTGTCGTATCGTAAAAGCAGACCAATCCGGCCATTTGCTGAAACGCGCGCGGGGAAAAATCCACGCAGGTTTGCGCAGTATAAGCAGCATCCGTTTGCCGCCGTGCCAGCAAACTTTGGTAATGACGAGAGCTGAGAGACTCTCGTCCGTACAGACGCAGCCAACCTTTCCTTTCCCGAAGCGAACACATCTCCTCACCAAGGGGAATACGCAACGACTGATAGTGCAGCGGCAACGTCGGGGCATCAAAATCGTCTTTTACAGGCAGCGCGGGCCAGGGGCGTTCTTCCAGACGCGTGTGGACCACGCTTTCCGGCGTCGTCCTCTCATTTAGCAGCCGCAACCAGCCCTCTTCATTCCAGTACACTCGTTGAATGGCGGTTTCGCGCCCCATTGGGCTACGTCCTTTTGTTGGCAACGGCCTGCCACACAGATGAACAATGAACATCTCACCGAGCGCATTTTCAAACAGATCCGCATGCCCTACGCGCTGTAGCGGTAGACGGCAGTCGTAACGCGAGGTCATCATCTGGCCGATGGGGTCCGTTTCGTAGGGACCAAAGAGACTACGTGAGCGGGCCATCGTCACGCCATGGTTGTAGAAGGTGCCCCCTTCGGCCGTCAGTAGATAAAACCAGCCGTTGTGTTCGTAGATATGTGGCCCTTCCGTGGTCCCCAGCGCGCTACCCGCGTAGATTTTCCGGCACTCCCCTACCAGCCTGTTTTCCCGCGCGTCATACTGCTGAATAATAATGCCGTTCCACTTGGGAAAACCCGGTTTTCCGCCCTCCAGGTGGCTCATCTCCATGCTCAGCAGCCATTTCGTCCCATCGCTGTGGTGAAATAAAGACGGGTCAATGCCACGGCTGTGAAGATAGGTTGGCTCTGACCACTCACCTTCTATATCGTCAGTCGTCACCAGATAATTGTTCGCATCCCAGAAACGCCCGGCAACATTTTTAACATCGCTAAAAATCAGGTAAAAGCGCCCGTCGTGATAACTCAGACATGGCGCATAAACGCCACCTGAATCCGGATTCCCGATCATATCAAGCTGGCTTCTGCGGTTTAACGGATAGGCTACCCGCTGCCAGTTTTTCAGGTCGTAAGATTTATACAGACTCACCCCTGGAAACCACTCGAATGTTGATGTGGCCATATAATAAACCTCGCCAACGCGGATAATTGACGGGTCCGGGTTAAAGCCGGGAATAATAGGGTTAGTAATAGCGGCCATAATGGCGACTCCTTGTTATCGTCCGTAATAAATCGTTAGTGCCTGGCGGGCGCTTTTTGCGCAGCAATCATTACTCCCTGGTTATCGGGCTCTTCGTTACTGCGGTATTTTTTCAGAATTAAAATCAAGCTCAGAATCAACATTGCCGGAATGACAGTAAAAATGAGCCGGATAACCAGAGTCGCTGATTCGGTCTGTACGGGCGTGTTGCCAATATAACCGCCCAGGGTCAACAGCCAGCCAATAATGGCACCGCCGATAGCAATCCCAATCTTAATGGCAAAAATATTGGTAGAAAAAACCAGACCACTAAGCGATTTGCCTGTTTTCCTTTCCACACTATCAATAATGTCGCTCAGCAGGCTCCATTGCAGAGGCGTCGCCGTAGAGTTGATAAAGTGAATAACGCCAATCACAGCGCAGGTTACAATGATGTAGTCGGCAGGTACAAAGAACAACGCAATCATCACTGCCGCCTGTACCGTCATCGCGACTTTATAAGCCTGTAAGCGGTCAAGTTTTCCATACAATGTGGAGGTGAACATCGAACCGATAAATTTCGCGCCAAGGATAATAGAGAGCACCACGCTGACCAGATCCGGGCGATGCAAATAATAATTCACGAAGTACATAGCCCCGCCAGTTTTTAATATTCCGGCAACCAGGTTGACAACGTTGAGGCTAAAGATGCAGCGCCAGTTCTGGTCTTTCAGCAGTATTATAAGCTCTTTGTAGATGCCGCTAAATTTCTGGGTTTTATCAACCTCTTTAACGTAGCGCTCTTTGGTCATCGCAAAACACATCAGGAACATAATGGTGCTCAGCGCGCCCATCAGGATCATGCCGTAGAAGTATCCCTTTTGCAGATCGCCATTGCCTAAAATTTTTGTCAGAGGCAGCGCCACGGCAGACACAATAATGCCGCCCAGGGCTGCAAAGGCAAAGCGGTACGATTGCATTGATACCCTCTCTTTCGCATCCCTGGAGAGGTTATTGATCATCGCGCAGTACGGAACATTCACCAGAGAGTAAAAAAGCGACAGCGTAGTATAGGAGACATAGGCGTAGATAATTTTACCGGTTTCTCCGAAATCAGGCGTATTAAACGTTAAAGCGCCAAAAATACCAAACGGCAAGGAAAACCAAAGTAAATAGGGACGAAACTGCCCGTATTTGGTTTGCGTATGGTCAGCTAAATAACCGGCGTAAACATCAGCAAAGGCATCAAAAACGCGGACAACCAGAAACATCGTTCCCATATGAAATGCGCTGAGGCCGTACACATCGGTATAAAAATAAGCCATAAACAGCATGATGGTTTGCCAGATGATATTGGATGCACCATCGCCCAGGCCATAGCCAATCTTTTCCTTAAACCCTGCTTTATTCATAACAATACCTTTATTTTTCAAGGGATATTCAGCATGGTGAAACAAGCACCGTCTTCACGTTATGAAAAATAGGCTTAATGGTGAGCAAAGAATGTATTCTTTGGCGGAGTTTATATGATTTTTTTGCGCAGTCATGGAAACAGCGATCACACTAAGTAAAAATAGCGCTGTCTTTGACGTATCCTGTTATCAACGAGGCCCACTGCCAACATCAGTAGTAGTTCTGACTTTATCTCTGAATGACAACGGGGTATCGTTCATCATTTCCCGGAACTTAAGACAAAAGTAAGCACTGTCGGTAAAACCGGCACGTTGAGAAATATCACTGATCCGCAGCTCGGTATTAGCTAGTAAATTAATGGCGATGTTGAGCTTTCTCAGTAACATAAATTTTTTAAAGCTGATACCAAACGTGAGCTTAAATGTTTTGGAAAACCATGATTTCGACCAGCCACAGGTTTTCGCCGCCTCCTCTGTGGTTATCTCATAATTTTCAGTAACATCAATGGATTTAAGTAATTTGATGAGTTCGCCCACATACACATTATTTTCTCTTTCTGTGATATGCACAGCCGCTCTTAGGTTTTTAAATGCATGGAGTAAGATACTGCGGATGAGTGAGCGGAAAAGTGTGTCAGTAAAATCGCTAAACTCGCCACACCAGTTAAATAACATCTCCAGTCGGTCAGCGTCTTCTGCGCCAAGAATGGCCATCGCCCCGCAGTGCAGCGCGTCGGATGCCAGCGCATATTCATCAAGCCACTCTTTTTCGAATTGCAGGAGATAACGAACATGATTCGCCTGTGCCGGAATGCTCATCTCATGGATCATCAATGCCGGAACAAAAATTAATGTATTGTTTTCTATTGCTAATTTTTCACTGCCGATGGTAAAACTGCCCGCCGATTGTCGAAACCACATCAGTTCATGCATCATATGATAATGCGGCACCACCTCTATACCCTGAAAGTCACTGATGGCATCGACCCGGAAGGTGAACAGATCCCCGGTGCGAACGGGTATTTTCTCGAAAACGGGAGATTCATCACTCATGCAGTACACTCTTCTTATATTTATCAGGATTGTTTATACATATCGGATACGGGCTTAGCAATAACTTACTTACGTCTATTTAAGCAAGTTCGTTACATTTTATCCGATGGAGTCTGTATGAACAGTACGCTAATAAGTGTAAAAGAAAAAATAAGTTATGGACTGGGCGACACCGGTTGTAATTTAGTGTGGCAGACCGTAATGCTGTTTATGGCTTATTTTTATACTGATATTTTTGGCTTAAGTCCAGCACACATGGGCACTATGTTTCTGGCGGTCCGTTTTCTGGATGCGATAACCGATGTATTAATGGGAGCAGTGGCGGACAGAACAAAATCAAAATATGGTCAATTCCGTCCTTACTTATTATGGTTTGCCATACCTTTTGGAGTATTGTGCTGTTTGACGTTTTATACTCCAGACTTGTCATACGGTGGAAAACTGGCTTACGCGTATGTCTCGTATACTTTATTGTCGTTGGTTTATACCGCTATTAATGTGCCCTACTGCGCGATGATCAATAATATCTCCAATGATTCCAGGGAGCGCGTTTCATTACAGTCCTGGCGATTCGCTCTTAGTACCCTGGGAGGATTGATTGTTTCCCTGACGGCGCTACCATTGGTGGCCTGGCTCGGGAAAGGTAATCTGCAAAACGGCTATTTCTATACCATGATGGTGATGGGTTCACTAAGCATCATCCTCTTTTTTATCTGCTTTGGTCTGACAAAAGAGCGTTTTTTGACGGATGTTGAATTAACCAAAAAGAACAGTATCCTCGATGATCTTAAAACGCTGCTCGCCAATAAAGACTGGCGAATTCTGTTTGCGCTCAATGTGGTAAATCTGGTGGCAGTGCTGTTTAAGGGCGGCACAACACTCTATTTTGTGAACAGCATTATGAAGCGCCCAGATTTGGGCAGTCTGTTATTGACCGCTACACTGGCATCTGGCGTGTTGGGCGCGATGATTTCATCGACCGTGTTTAAAAACATCGATAAAGTAAAAGGGTTTAAAGTGGCCATGCTGCTCGAAGCCACGCTACTGCTGGGCATGTATTTTATTCCTGGCAGCAATGTTATCGCCATTTTCTCGCTAGTCATTATCATCAATATTATCCAACTCGCCGCAACCCCATTACAGTGGAGCATGCTGTCAGACATTATTGATGCTGAAGAACAAAAGAGCGGGAAGAAACTCAGCGGCATCGTGTTTTCCACCAATTTATTCGCCATCAAGTTAGGGATCGCCATCGGTGGCGCACTGGTGGGGTATATGCTCGCCTGGGGAGATTATGTCGGGGGGGCAACAACGCAAACTGCGTCGGCACTGGAAACCATTCGACTATTATTCACCGTGTTCCCGGCCGTTCTGGTCGCGATGCTGGTGCTGATAATGCGCAAATACAGCCTGAACGATAAAGCGCTGACGACCCTGGCGCAGAAAAAGTCAGCGGCCTGAATGTAGAACAGCGATCGGCTCCCCCGGTCGCCTGTTTTTGCGTACTGCTGATCAATAAACGCTCACGCCCAGCTTAGAGATCATGTTTCGTAGATAGCTGTTTTGTTGTGCGGCTATTTTTTCTGAATATCTTCGGCGTCACGCCAACAATTTTTTTAAACTGAAAGCAGTAATAGGCACTGTCGGTAAACTCACACTGGTAGGCAATATCGGTTACATTCAATTCAGTATTGATCAGCAAGTCGGCAGAACGGGCAATTTTCTTCCTGACCAGATACTCTTTAAAGCTAACCTGCATGATCTTTTTAAAGGTCCGCGAAAAATGGCTTGCCGACAAACCGACGAACTCTGCTGCTTCATTCAACGTAATATTAAAAGAAGTACGCGTCTCCATATCAATGATAAAATTGATGATATTTTCAAACGCGCTATTGCCTTCCCCCTCAGGCGAGATTTGCTCTGCTTGCGCGGCGTGGTGAAATACAGTGTTGAGCAGCAAAATCATCAGCGGATTAATCTCGTGCACAGAGTTCGCCATTTCATCTATTTCTGTAAACCACTTGAACAAAAATTGCAGTCTTTCTGCGTCCTGTTCATTGAGCTGCGTAACAATACCAGTATGAGGTTTCATCGCCGGAAAAGGATATTTTAACCTGCTTAGTACCGCATTATCATATTGCAACAAAAAACGTTCATGGTCGGCGGTAAAGGCCAGTTCCATATCATGCAACACCAGAGGGTTCACGTAGATTAAGGTATTATTTTTAAGATTGAATTTTTCACTGCCAATACTGTAACTTCCCTCAGCTTTATGAAACCACATAATCTCATGCTCAAGGTGCATGTGTGGGCGAATGTATACCCCTTTTTCCGGTACGCCTTCCCTGGCGCGCAACATGTAGTCAACACCGATGGTTGTTTCGATTTTTTCAAAAAAGTGATCTGTGTTCCACATGGTGAGCATAAAAATTATATAAACCCCACTAAAAACTACATTATCGCGCAGCATGTGCGCGAAAAATTACATCAAAGAGTAGAGCAGATTTTTGATGATGTATAGCAAAATAATAGTGGGCATAAAAATACGATGACTGATTTAATCTATATATTTTCCCCCATGAAAAACTCAATCTCATTAAGACGCCATGTAGATCGGCCAGAAAGATATTCTGATAATAGCGTTAGTTTTAACGCTGAATAAAATATCCGACATCCTTTATTTAGATTTAAAAAAATGATTACGCGTGTTTGATACCCATGATGGCGTATCGCCCGCACAACCAGAAAACATCGCTGACGCCTCCCTGCTGCGACCGGGTTTATTCGCTTAAAAAGAGATACGGTTTTTCACTGTGTGGGTGCTGCTCCACCCACACATCCGCCTGATACCATTTTTCGATGATCGATTTCTGAATAACCGTCTGCGGCGTGCCCTGCGCCACCAGTTTTCCCTGATGTAAGAGCAAAATCCGGTCTGCCCACAGCGCCGCCAGGTTCAGGTCGTGAAGCACCGTACAAACGTGCAGTTTTCCGCGCCGGGTCAGGCTTTTCATCAGGCGCAGTAGCTGCTGCTGATGGTAGAGATCTAACGCTGAGGTAGGCTCATCAAGAAACAGCCAACCCTGCGGGCCATCAACCTGCCAGAGCTGCGCCAGACTGCGTGCCAGTTGAACGCGCTGCTGCTCGCCGCCGGAGAGCGTGCTATAGCGGCGACCCGCCAGTTCGCAACAACCGGTCAGCGCCATCACGCTGCGCACAATCTCACTTTCTTTGCCCGGTCCCCAGGGGGCGCGCCCCATGGCGATAATGCCCTCAACCGGCCAGTCAAATTGCATTCGGGTTTGTTGCAGCATCACCGCCCGGTGGCGGGAGAGCACCTCGGGCGGCCATTCGTGTAGCGGGCGGCCATCCAGACAACACAGCCCCTCTTTGGCCTTTAAAAACCCGGTCAGCAGGCGCAGCAGTGTCGATTTCCCCGCGCCATTAGGGCCAATCAACGCCACCAGTTCCCCTGCTTCGAGGGTGACAGAGACATCGTTAATCAACTGGCGCGCGCCCACCCAGAGGTTGAGGTGCTCAGCCGTTAAAGACTTAACCATGGGTCGCCCTCCCCTGACGGAAGATAAGCCACAGGAACCAGGGCGCGCCCAGTACACTGGTGAGCAGCCCCACCGGCATTTCCGCAGGCGCCACCACGGTGCGCGCAATCGTATCGGCAATCAGCAACAGTATCGCCCCTGCCAGCACCGAACCCGGCACCAGCGCCCGATGGTCCGCCCCCAGCCACAGGCGCATCAGGTGCGGCACCACCAGGCCAATAAAGCTGATAATGCCGCTGATGGCAACGCTGGCCGCCACCAGCAGTGCGCTGCACAGCAGCAACAACCGCTGCAGCATGGGCACGTTCACGCCGAGGTAATGTGCTTCTTCATCGCCCAGTTGCAGCAGGTTGAGCTGCCCGGCCACGCGCCAGACCACGACGGCAGAGGGCACCATCAGCGTAGCGGCGACGGCAAGCGTTGACCACTGCGCCTGCCCAAGCCCCCCCATCCCCCACAAAGAGAGCTGGCGCAACTGGGCATCATTACTGATCCACGACAGCACACCCACCAGCGCGCCGCACAGGGCGTTAATGGCAATCCCTACCAGTAACAGTCGTGAGAGCGAACTGTCGCGGGTTTTGCTGAGGATGAAAATCACCATCATCACCCCGACGCTACCGAGAAACGCCGCCAGCATCGGGGCATACAGGGCCACCAGAGCAGGCACCGTCAACGGCAGCACCAGCCAGCAGGCTACCGCCAGCGCCGCACCACTGCTGACACCCAGCAAGCCTGGGTCCGCCAGTGGATTACGAAACAGCCCCTGCATCACGCAGCCGGAAAGCGCCAGCGATGCGCCTACAACCAGCGACAGCAGCACGCGCGGCAGACGTATGGTCAGCCAAATCTGGCGCAACGCTTCATCACCGCTGTGCCAGAGGCTGGCAAGCGGGAGCTGCATCGCCCCCACCGTGCTGGCCATCAGCGTTAGCCCGGCCAGCAGCACCGTCAGCCCCCAGAGATAGCGGGTCACAGAGCGCATTACGGCAGTTGCTCCGCTTTGTCACGCAGCACTTTCAGCGCCTGTGGGGTGCGAACGCCAAAACCGAGCAGCGCGATATCGTCCACGATCAGCAGTTGCTTACTGCGCCCGGCAGGTGTTTGTGCAAGACCGGGCAGTTTCCACAGGTTCTCTTCCCCGCCCATGCTTTTGACGCCGTCGGCGGAAATCACCACCAGGTCCGGTTTGCTGGCAATCACCCCTTCTTGCGAGAGGTTGCGATAGTGGCTAAAGCCCTGCATCGCATTGATTAAACCCGCGGCGCGAATCGCCCCGTCGGCAGCGGTCTCCTGCCCTGCGACCATCGACCCCATCCCACCGTGGCTGAGGATAAACAGCACGCGTTTGTTAAGCGGTTGCGTCGGCAACGCGGCGATTTCGGCATCCAGTTTTTTGCGCAGTTCGGCCCCTTGTGCGGTTTTCCCGATGGCGGCGGCGACTGCGTCCACTTTCTTATCAATGGCCGCCACATCATAACCGCCCGGAACGTTGACCAGCTTCACATTGTTTTCTTCCACTTTTTTCAGCACCAGCGAGGGCTGCGCCTGGGCGCTTGCCAGTACAAGGGTCGGGCGCAGCGAGAGGATGCCCTCGGCATTCAACTGGCGCACATAGCCCACGTCGGGAAGCTTTTGCACCTCGCCAGGCCAGGTGCTGGTGCTGTCGCGCGCGACCATCTGCGGCCCCGCCCCCAGCGCCCAGGCAATTTCGCTGACATCACCGCCAAGCGTGATAATCCGTTCGGCGGCGGCGCTGGCCATCAGCGGCAGTGCCGCCAGCAGCAGGACGAGTTTTTTCATGCCGCTTTTCCTTTCTCTGCCAGCGCGTCAATCTGTGAGCGCCACTGGCTCTGTTCCGGCTGGCCTTCGCTGCGCTGGCCGTACAACTGGGCGATCTGCGTGCCATCGGCGGCAAACAGCTCAAGACTGGTGACATGCCCGTCGGCGGTCGGCTTGCGGGTGATCCAACTTTCGGCAATGGTCTCCTCGCGCAGATGCAGGGTGAAGGCCGGGTTGAAGATGTTGAGCCAGCCTTTCATCGGCGTCACCTTTTCCAGCGCGCCGGTAAAGATCTGCACGCAGCCACGGTTGCCCACGAAAATCATGATTTCGTTACCCTCCCGCAGCACGGTATTGAGCAGTTGCGACAGCGCATCGTTACCCACCCGCATAGCGAGATCATCCCTGACCAGCCGAAAGGCCTGCTGGCGGGAAATATTGTGTTGTTTCAACAGGCCAAAGAACTGATGCACATCGGTCATTGCGCGCCAGGCTTTATCCAGCGCCGCGCCGTCGGCATCCTGCGCGTAGTCAGGTGCGTCGATAGGTTGCAGCGTTAACGGCTGTACTTGCGGGGCGCTAAAGCGGGCAACCACCTCACCCCACGCAGCGCGATCGGTCTGTTCCGTGGCGTACACCTTGAGCACCGCGTCCCCCTGATGATCAAAGAACTGTATGCTCTGGCGTTCACCGTGCGCACTTGCTTCACGCACAAAAAAGGCGCTGGCCCACTGGCTGATAAACAGGCGCAAATCCAGCGCCCGTGGGTTCAGTACCAGACCGGCACGCTCACTGATATGCAGGTTGGTAAAACTGCCCAGATGTTCATGAACCGCATAGTCATTGCGACAAATGCACTTCGTTTCCCCTACCAACTCAAGTGCGCTCAGGATCGCGCGTGCGTCATTGATCAGCGCGGTGGCGTCATGTCCTGTGCGGGCGTGCGTGAGTTCCGCTTCGCTTACCCCCAGTTCGCTGGCTATGTCGCGCGCGTATTTGCCCGGCGTCGCGGTTTTGATCTCCTGATACTGCTGCCAGAGTGCGGCGTAATCTTGCGATGAATGGGTCATGGGTGTGCTTCCTTTATGAGATTAAACCTCCGGCGCACAGGCCGGAGGGCAGGTTAAATGGAACAAAAATCAGAAATCGACGTTCACGCCCAGTTGCCATGTACGGCCAGGCATGACGGCCAGCGCTTTGTCGTAAGCATCCTGATTGGTGGTCTCCTCCTGGGTACGGCTGTTCAGGTAATCCCAGTATTTGCGATCGGTGATGTTATAAACGCCGCCGTGCAGTTTGACGTTCTTCGCCACCTGCCAGTACGCGGTCCAGTCCAGCAGGCCGTAGCCCGGCACGCGCATGTATTCGGCGCTGGATTCGCCAAGGGACGAACCGGTATTGCTGTAGGATTCACGGGTGGTCGCGGTGGCCTGCTTGCCTTTGACGAAGGTGGCGGTCAGCGCGGTGCCATACCGTTTTGCCGGGTCATCCCAGGCCACGCCTGCAATGGCTTTCATCGGTGCGACGCTATCAAGGTCGATGTATTTGTCGCCCATATAGCTCGATTTCGACTGGCCCTGCGTATAGCCGTACGCCAGGGTCGCGCTCAGGCCATTAACCTCTTCAAACCAGGTGCCGAAGTTAAATTTAGTGCTGATTTCACCGCCATAGATAAAGGCTTTATCGCGGTTTTCCGCCTGATAAATGGTGTAAATGTTGGACGGCACGCGGGTGAACTTGTCCGGGTTGCCGGTACGGGTGTAACGCGTATAGGCGATAAAGTTCTTATAACTGTTGTAGAACAGCGCGGTGCGCAGGGTAATGCCTTCCGTCACCTCGCCTTTCATCCCCCATTCGAGATTATCGCTGGTTTCGGTTTTAAGGTCGGTATTACCCACCAGCGCATACTGCCCGCGCCCTGCATAGTTTGAGCCCAGATTCCAGGAGCCGTACAACTGGCTGGCGTTGGGGAATTCCGCCCCGCGTTTGTATTGCAAGTAGGTCATCAGGCGCGGCGTCAGATCGTACTGGAAGGTCAGCGACGGCAGCCACTGGGTGTCTGAGTTTTTGCCATACAGCGTGGACACGTCGGACTCATCCAGCACCGTGCTGTTGCTGGTCAGACTGGCGAGGTTGTCCGGCTTCATTGACTGATGCACAACGCGCACGCCGGGGATAATCGCAAAGTTACGATCGGCAAGGTCGAAATTAATCTGATCCTGGGCGAACGCCCCCAGCGTGTAGCCACGGCTATCGGCTTCCGGCTGCATAATCTCGCTAAACACACTCGGTATTGGCGACTGGCTGAACGGACGCTGTGTTTTGCTGGTGCTGGCGTTGAAACCGGCGCTTAAATCGTGGCGCCCGAGGGTTTTCGTCAGCGCGTTGGTGATGCCCCAGGTATCGGTATCGTAGTTTGAATTTACCGTCTCCATCGACAGCGTGGTGCTGTCCGGCATGTATGTCCAGTCGTGGGCTTCCGTATGCTGGTAGTAAACTTTGGTGGACATGCTGTCCAGCCAGGCATCCACTGGCGTCCAGTCATCTTTCAGGCTGACACCCCAGCGACGCGTCTGGCTGGTCTGGTTGGCGTTGCCGATAATGGAACTGCCTGCGCTGTTCCACGCATCGTAATGGGTGTGGTTGGTCTTGTGGTAGTAATCCAGCGTACCGGTAAATTTATGCGCCTCATTCGGCTGCCAGATACCGGAAGCCAGCATCGCATCGGAGTGCCAGTTGGCCGGGTAGGCGTCAATTGTGCCGCTGTTATTACGGGTCTGCTGACCGTCACGACGACTGTAAACAAAGATACCGCGCAGGGTTTCATCGCCGCCCGCCGCCGTCAGGCCGTTGTGCCAGCTACGATCCGCTGAATCATAATCCGACTGGTAACCAGAGTAGGTCTGCTTACCCGCGTGCAGGTAATTGTCTGCCGATTTCGGCTGGAACGAGACGTTGCCGCCGATAGAGGTATTGGCGGTTTCGGTGGAGGTGGCGCCAGACTGAATATCAATCCCACCGTACATATAAGGGTCGATATAATCGCGACCAATACCAAAGGTATTCAGGCCGGAGCGGCTGACATAACTACGCCCGGTGGCATCGGGTTGCGCAATACCGTCAACGTCGATACCGACACGGTTACTTTCCAGGCCACGAATGTTGTATCCGGTATAGCCACCACGGTCAAAGCCGCTTTTGCCATTGCCGGAACCCCCGCTTGCGCCGGTGGCGCTAATAAGCGGCTCGTAGCGCATGATTGAGCCAAAGTCGTTGGCGCCTTTGTTTTGCAGATCCTCGGCACTTACCGTATGGCTGCTGCCCGCTTTCAGTACCGGCGCAGGTGCGGTAACAACCATCTCATCGGCATTGTCCTGCCGGGTATCGGTTGCGGTGGTCTGTTTTACGTGAGCATCAGCCGCCACGGCGGAGGTCTGATACAGTGCTGCGAGCAGTGAAGTCACCAGAACGCTCTTGCGAAACGGTGTCCGGGAAAGTTGCGATGTACCCATAATGTTGCAAGCCTTAGAATTTATTAGTATCAGGCCCACCGTTGCTTCCAGTTTTTTTATTGAGCGGGTGCTGTCAGCACAAGACACACTGCACCGCTCTTTATCTTGATCGGAATCATAATGATAACTATTATCAGTTGCAACAACTTCACAATTTCTTCACGCTTTGCGCATTCTTTTGTCTACACTAAGCCAACGTTTACACTTGCTGGTTAACATGATTATGCAA
This sequence comes from Phytobacter sp. SCO41, assembly GCF_003073275.1. NCBI lineage: Bacteria > Pseudomonadati > Pseudomonadota > Gammaproteobacteria > Enterobacterales > Enterobacteriaceae > Phytobacter > Phytobacter sp. SCO41. The sequence goes on from NZ_CP027225.1 coordinate 3,275,407, forward strand.
AACAAACCCGCCATCACCTTACAGTACTGCTCCCAGTGCAACTGGATGCTGCGCGCCAGTTGGATGGCGCAAGAACTGCTTCACAGCTTTAGTGCCGACTTAGCTTCCGTCACCCTGATACCGGGTACGGGCGGTATTTTTGTCATTGATATCGACGGAAAGGTTATCTGGGACCGTAAAGTGGATGGCGGTTTTCCGGATGCCGCAGAGCTAAAACGCCGCGTGCGAGATTACTGCTTCCCGGAAAAAGATCTCGGGCATCTGGAAAAGAAAAGCGACTAGCCAACATAAAAATGTGCGAGCAGTTTATATTTGTTGCTCGCGCATAATCGAATAATTGTCAGACAAACAGCGCCCCGCCACCTTAATATCCCTGATCATCATTGCTATTTCACTTCCCAAAGCTACCGCTGCCAATAATTCTGCACAGAGTAAATATTTATTTACCGGATTTAATGCAACATCTTGATTCAAAATACATTATTCTATTAAAGTGATCCGCTTCATATTGTTTAGCGTTCTCTATTAAGCCGTTTCCGATGCCCGATATGATGCAAAAATATACCCAATGGAGATCGCAATGAATAAAGATGAATCAATCAAGGATATTGGCTTATTTACCGACGCAGATATCGAGTGCATGAAATCATTTTCACACCTTGCAGAAATGATCGCAGGCCTGATAGGGCCACACTGCGAAGTGGTGCTGCATTCATTTGAAGATCACAACGCGTCGGTGAATAAAATTATTAATGGCCACCATACCGGCAGAACGATCGGCTCGCCCATTACCGATATGGGACTTAAGACGCTGCAATTGTTTAACAAGACCGGCATCAATAATACGCTGAGCTATTTTACGCGAAATAAAAAAGGCGAGTTGTTTAAATCAGCGACGTCGGTGCTCTTTGGCGAAGAAGGCAAAGCGATTGGGTTATTTTGCGTCAATATCAATCTCTCTGTTCCCTTTCACCAGATGCTCGAAACCCTGATCCCGGACGGTGAGGAACCCATGCCTTTTGCCGAACATTTCGGTGCCAGCCCGCATGAGGTTGTGATGGAAGCGGCAGACAACGTTATCGCCAGCGTACAAAGAGACGTCATGATAACCAGCAAATTCAAAAACAAAGCGGTGGTTAACCAACTGTATAATAATGGCATTTTTGAGCTAAAAGACGCTGTGAAGATTGTCGCCGCCCGTCTTGGCATCACCCGCTACGCCATCTACAAATATCTGCGTGAACGTAAGTCCCGCCAGGCTTAATACCTTTCTTTGCGCGGCCATCATGGCTGCGCCCGGCTCATTTTTCCCTTCACTCCCGCTGCCAGTACCCGTGTACTTTGTGAACGGAAAACCAGGCGCCCCACTCTTTACGGTTCATTTAATTAACTGAAAAACAATGCTTTTACATCACAACACACTCTACCCGTAAAGTAATATTGACGATAATAAGTGGTCTTAATGAAATGAATGAAAGCGAAAACGGGATTTATTTCTCAATTTCGCTTCGCTGGTTCACATTTCAAAACAGCGACAAAAAAACGTCGTTCACCGAATGTTCCAGAATAAACGGGTTTATTGTGCTCTTTTTTATGTCATCATGACTTATCACTCGTACAATCAATTGAAAATACAATATATTTTATTATTACCGTGAACTTTATCACCCGTTTTACATTATTTAAAAAAGCGCCGAAATCGAATTACCCTCCCGCTATTCCCTTTGCCATCTCTTTATCGCATGATGCGTTTGCCAAATGATTCCCGGGAAAGGGAAAGGACAATAAGACGCCTCCAGAATTAACTGGAGGAATTCGATTCGCTATAACTTTTTAAATTACAGAACTCACTGGAGATATAAAATGATCTATCCGGCAGAACCATTCCGTATTAAAAGTGTTGAAACCGTCTCAATGATTCCCCGTGACGAGCGTCTTAAAAAAATGGAAGAAGCAGGACTGAATACCTTCTTATTGAATTCCAAAGATGTGTATATCGATCTGCTGACGGATAGCGGCACCAACGCCATGAGCGACAAACAGTGGGCGGGTATGATGATGGGTGATGAAGCCTACGCAGGCAGCGCCAACTTCTATCACCTTGAAGCCACCGTACGTGAGTTGTTCGGCTTTAAACATATTGTGCCTACCCACCAGGGACGTGGCGCGGAAAACCTGTTATCACAACTGGCGATAAAACCGGGACAGTATGTGGCGGGCAATATGTACTTCACCACTACCCGTTATCATCAGGAAAAAAATGGCGCCTCCTTTGTTGATATCGTGCGTGATGAAGCGCATGACGCCACGCTGAACGTTCCCTTTAAAGGCAATATCGACCTGAATAAACTGCAAAAATTGATCGATGAAAAAGGGGCCAAAAACATTGCCTATATCTGCCTGGCGGTGACCGTTAACCTGGCAGGTGGGCAGCCGGTTTCAATGGAAAACATGCGTGCGGTACGTGAGCTCACCAGCGCACATGGCATCAAGGTTTATTACGATGCGACGCGCTGCGTGGAGAATGCTTATTACATCAAAGAGCAGGAAAAAGGCTTTGAGAATAAGAGCATTAAAGAGATCGTGCATGAGATGTTCAGCTATGCCGATGGCTGCACCATGAGCGGTAAAAAAGACTGTCTGGTGAATATCGGCGGTTTCCTGTGCATGAACGATGACGACCTGTTCTCTCAGGCGCGTGAGCTGGTGGTGGTTTACGAAGGGATGCCCTCTTACGGCGGCCTGGCCGGACGCGACATGGAAGCCATGGCGATTGGCCTGCGTGAAGCCATGCAGTTTGAATACATCGAGCACCGTATTAAGCAGGTACGCTATCTCGGTGACAAACTGAAAGCGGCGGGCGTGCCGATTGTTGAACCCGTTGGCGGCCACGCGGTATTCCTGGATGCCCGCCGTTTCTGCCCGCATCTGAGCCAGGAACAGTTCCCGGCGCAGAGCCTGGCGGCCAGTATTTACGTGGAAACCGGGGTGCGCAGCATGGAGCGCGGTATTATCTCCGCCGGGCGTAATAAAGAGACTGGCGAGCACCATAAACCGAAACTGGAAACTGTACGCCTGACCATTCCGCGCCGCGTATACACCTATGCGCATATGGATGTCGTCGCCGATGGGATTATTCAGTTATATAAACACAAAGAGGATATTCGCGGGTTACGGTTCACTTACGAACCTAAACAGTTGCGTTTCTTTACCGCACGCTTTGAATACATTTAATGTGTTTTCCTGCCCCATGACCTGTTGGGGCAGTTTTGTTTCTCGCCGATAAAAAATGATGTTCAAACTTATATAACGCTACCCTGACTATTCGCGTTGCTGCCAACGCGTGTGCAACCTGAATAACGACGGGTAGGATACTTATTCAGGAATATCTATTATGGCCCTCTCTTTATCTGAACCGATTCGTGACGCCGGGCTGACCAGCGGCGCCATGCTTGTTATTGCCACCGTGGTGGGTGGCGGTATGTTTTCACTGCCTATCGCGATGGCGGGCGTCTGGTTTCCGGGTGCCACCCTGATCCTTATCGCTATTTCACTGATGATGCTGATGACCGGATTAATGCTGGTTGAGGTAAATCTGCATTTTGATGTCGGTGCCAGCTTTAATACATTTACCATGGAACTGCTCGGCAAACGCTGGAATTTCGTGGTCGGCCTCGCCTTCGGCTTTGTTTTATATATTTTGACCTACGCTTATATTTCTGGTTCATCGGCGGTATTATCGAACACCATCGCCAAATACAGCGGGATGCACTTACCTTCCCCTGTGTCGATTATTCTGGTTAGTGTGATTGTCAGCCTGATTGCATGGTACAGCTCGCTGCTGGTTGGCCGCATCACCACCGTTCTGATCTTCGGTAAATTTATCGCTTTTTTCGCCACTTTTTCCGGCATGATCGGCACGATTAACGTTGATAATCTGTTCGATACCGCCAGCGTCGCCTTGCCGCAAACCCGCTATTTGCCCTATGTGTTAATGACACTGCCGTTTTGTATTATCTCTTTCGGTTTTCATGGCAATGTGCCAAGCCTGGTGAAGCTCTACGGTAAAGAGAATATTCACCACATTAAAAATTCCATCATCGTCGGAACGTTATTTGCGCTGATTCTCTATATCTTCTGGCTGGCGGTGACCATGGGCAATATCAGTCGTGCCGACTTCTCGCCGATCATCGCCAAAGGCGGCAATATTGATGTGTTTGTTGAGGCGATTGGCGGGATTTTTACCAGCCGCTATATGGAATTGATTTTGACCTTCTTCGGTAACTTTGCCGTTGCCAGTTCGCTACTGGCTGCCACGCTCGGTCTGTTTGATTACATCGCCGACCTGTTCCATTTTGCCAATAACGGCATCGGGCGCTGCAAAACGGCCATTGTGACCTACCTGCCCCCGGCGGCGGTGTGCCTGTTCTTCCCCAACGGCTTTGTCCACGCCATCGGCTATGCCGGGCTGGCGTTTACCATCTGGAGCGTGATCCTGCCACCTTTCCTGGTCAAAAGCGCCCGCCAGCGCTTCGCCACAGCCGCTTACCGTGCGCCCTGCAATAATGCCGTGCTCAACACCGTTATCGTCTGCGGCGGGATTGTCTATTTAACCGTTATTCTGGAAGTTTTTGGCCTGCTTCCCGTATTTCACTGACGGGCGGTAGCATGGAGGATGGCGATGTTTCTGACACTGCTCCAGTATCAGCAACCGCTGTTTTGTCGGTTTACGTTGCTGCGTGTCGTGGTGACACTTTTACGCAGCGTGGGGCTACGTAGTAAAACACGCTGCCAGTGAGCAGGGCCTGCATTGCAGGCCCCGGTGGTAAAACGCTTTGCTGTGCTCAAATCCCCGCTTAACCCGGCTCGACGGTTTGGCGGGGATTACGCCTGGCTCCTGGCTGCGGTGCTGGCGCGAACAATGTTACGCCCGGAACGCTTAGCCTCGTAGAGTGCGTCATCCGCCGCCTGAATTAAGCTGCCATAGTCTGTATGCACGCGTTGGTTGAGGCTGGCAACACCTACGCTGACGCTCACGACATCGCCCGGCGAGCCAGAATGCGGCAGCCCCAGCGCCTGAACACTCGCACGCAATCTTTCCGCCACGACGACGGCATCAGCCGAGCGCGTTTCCGGCAATAGCGCACAAAACTCTTCCCCGCCGTAACGGAAAAGCATGTCATAGGGGCGCAACAGTGAACCTCGCATAGCCGCCGCTATCTGTTGCAGGCACAGATCGCCCTGCTGATGACCGTAGCGATCGTTGTAGCGCTTGAAGTAATCCACATCAATCAACAACAGCGCCAGTGGTTTGTTATTACGCTTACTGGCACGCCACTCTTTCTCAATGCACAGATCGAAATAGCGACGGTTACCTACCGCCGTCAGTCCGTCGGATAACGATTGTGAGAGCAGCACATGTGCCTGTTCGCGTAACAGCGACTCCCGGCGAACGGCCATGCTGACATCGACAATTTGAATAAGGCAGTAACGCTCCACATCGCCCAGCGGGACGATAGTGATTGCCTGGCTTAAACGCTCACCGGGCTGTGCGGGTTCCGCAAACAGCGGGAAAGGCGAACGATGCAGCGATTGCGACAACAGAGCCGGTAAGTTGTGGCATATCGCTTGTTTAATCGCTACGCCAACCCGGTGGTTACGCAAATCCGGAAAAACCGCGAAAAAATCCTGACCTTTGGCTGCGCTTGCCGCACGACCTGTATGTGCTTCTAACCACGCGTTCCACAACGTAATCTTGTAGTTCGCATCAACAACAATCACGCCCAGACTCAGGGCGGAAAATGCATCCAGTAGCAGCTTGTCATTCATGGTTATCAGAGCCCGTCGGAAGCAAAACCAGATTCAACGCGTTCAATATAGAGGCTGATTTGTTCGCGCAAATCACGCAACGCCGACATGTCCAGGATAAAAGCCAGATACCCTTCAATTTCCTGACGTTCCAGCGAAAAATCGATGCGCAACATCAGCACCGATGGGTCGCTGGGGTCGTGCGACGGGTTCAGGATCTGCTCACTGGTCCCCACACGAAACACGGGCAATGAACCCTGTAACTCTTTTTGAAACATATTCGCCAGCGTGCCCACGCAGGCATTGAGCACAATGTTGCCGATTTCGCTCATCGCTTCGCGCTCCATCTCACCCAGTTCATGGGCAGGGATGAGATCCCCTACCATCATGCGGACGATTTCAAAGCTGGCGGTCTCCGGAAACATCAGAATAGCTTCGGTGGCGTAAGCCCCTTTGTATTGCTGGCTGATGCCACACAATGAGAGACCGGCCCCGAGCTCATCGGCCGCTTCCGAACGGGTGGTAATGCGCACCGACGGGACAGACATGCGGACTTCTTCATTAACGATGTCACTCATCGCGGCAGCCGCGTGACCCACACCGATATTGAAGATCTCCATCAGGCTGTCTGCTTCGATTTCGCTCATATCCGTCAAATCGATCATCAGTTCGACTCCAGGTTTTGCAGCATGGCGCGAATTTGCGGTTCTTTAATCGGTTTGGATAAAAAGCCCAGACCAAGCTGGTCGGCCTGCGCCTGCACGGAGTTCTGCACGTTAGCCGTCAGCAGTACGATGTGCATATCCGGGTGCGTCTCACGCAGGATAGCCGCCGCCGCAAGACCGCCCATTCCTGGCATATTGACATCCAACAGGATCAGATACGGTTTTTTGATGGCCGCCATCTCAATAGCCTGCTCGCCCGTCATCGCCTCTTCAATCTGCCACTCAGGGTGCTGGCTGAGCACATACTGCTTTGAGATCATGCGTGACAACCGGCTGTCATCCACGATGAGAATATGTCTGGACATAATTTTACTTTCTCTTTTATTTATTCAACTGGCATAAAAATCACCCGACTAGCTGTGTCGGTCTTTGCACGCAGTGCCGCTTATTCTCACCCTGATTGCGCAATATTTCCGTTAGGTAACACTATTCATCGGCAACAATGACGAATTAATTAGTGCCAGATTGTAAGAAGTTGCATATTGTGTGCAGCTTAGTCTGCTAATTGATGTTTTATTCGCCACAACGCCATTCTAGTGCGAAAACAGGCGGGCAATGCGCAGAAAAAAGAGGCATATGTGCAAGGCGGCCATACATTACGCAGGGTACCTCGCCGTTAAAAAGAGAAAAGCGGAGCATGGCTGCCCCGCTTTTCCCCGATGTTGACGCAATAAACGCGGTATTAGTAGAAGCCCATCGCCTTACCGCTGTAGCTCACCAGCAAGTTTTTAATCTGTTGATAGTGGCTCAGCGCGAGTTTATGGGTCTCACGCCCTACGCCGGAGTTTTTATAGCCACCAAATGCCGCATGGGCCGGATAGAGATGGTAGCAGTTGGTCCACACGCGACCAGCTTTAATGTTGCGCCCCATGCGCCATGCACGATTAATATCCAGCGTCCACAGCCCGGCCCCCAGTCCATATTCCGTGTCGTTCGCGATACGCAGCGCTTCCGCTTCATCTTTAAAGGTGGTGATCCCGATAACCGGCCCGAAGATCTCCTCCTGGAAGCAGCGCATATGGTTCTCGCCTTTGATCAATGTCGGCTGAATATAGAAACCGTTTTGCAGATGGTTATCGTGCGCAACGTGCGCGCCGCCGGTGATGATTTCGCCCCCTTCTTCTCTGGCGATATTGATATAAGAGAGGATCTTGTCGTACTGCTCGCGGGAGGCCTGCGCGCCGATCATGGTGTCGGTGTCAAAGGGGTCGCCTTTGCGGATGTTTTCCATACGCGCCACGACTTTTTCAACAAACTGCGGGTAGATAGATTCTTGTACCAGCACGCGTGACGGACAGGTACAGACTTCGCCCTGGTTAAAGAAGCCCAGCACCACCCCTTCGATGGCTTTATCGATATACTCTTCGTCGCCATTGAGCACATCTTCAAAGTAGATATTTGGCGATTTACCGCCCAGTTCGACGGTGCTCGGAATGATGTTGTCTGCAGCACAAGAGAGGATGTGGCGGCCAATCGGCGTTGATCCGGTAAAGGCGATTTTTTCAATACGCTTGCTGCGCGCCAGCGGTTCACCCGCTTCGGTACCGTAGCCGTGCACCACGTTCAGCACCCCTTTCGGCAGCAAATCACCAATTAACTCCATCAGCACGCAAATGCCGAGCGGGGTCTGTTCTGCCGGTTTCAGTACGATACAGTTACCTGCCGCCAGCGCCGGCGCCAGTTTCCAGGCGGCCATCAATAGTGGAAAGTTCCACGGGATAATCTGACCGACCACCCCCAGCGGTTCATAAATGTGGTAGGCGACGGTATTGCTGTCAATTTCTGCTGCGGTCCCTTCCTGTGCGCGGATACAGCCCGCAAAGTAGCGGAAGTGATCCACCGCCAGCGGCAAGTCGGCATTCAGGGTTTCGCGGATCGGTTTACCGTTATCCCAGGTTTCCGTCAGCGCCAGCAGCTCCAGATTCTGCTCAATGCGATCGGCGATCGCCAGCAGCACGTTGGAACGATCCTGCGCGCTGGTTTTGCCCCACGCGTCTGCGGCGGCATGGGCGGCGTCGAGCGCCTTTTCAATGTCTGCGGCACCTGAACGCGGGAACTCAGCAATCACTTCCCCGGTTACCGGCGTGGTGTTGGTAAACCAGCGCCCTTCTACAGGATCGACAAATTCACCGCCAATGTAGTTGCCATAACGTTTTTTAAAGGAGACTTTAGCGCCAGTCTGGCCAGGGTGAATGTATTTCATAAGATGTTCCTCTATTTTTATGGGTACAGGTGAGGCGTCGCGCCCTGTGCGGACATCTCTTCATAAGCAGCTCTTATGCCAAAACCTGCGCCGAACAGAGAAAATCTTTTATCTTTTTCTAAAACAGCAGGTTACGAAATTAAAATTTTTATCATTGCTGTCTGACAGGATAAAAAAATCGCACCGCCCTTCGCGAACTGTGTCGTCCATCGCTACACGCGGGACACTTTTATGCTACACAATTGTAACATCTCAGTTCTCCGGAGTGTGCCATGCCGCATCGCGTACCGTCTTTTACTCTCGCCCCGCAGACCACCGGGCTTCCCTGCCAACTGGAAGACTCCTGGCAGCGTAGCCTCAATTACGGGCTTCACCGCGACGACGACACCCAGCCGTGGGTGGCCAGGTCGATGCTGAAAGACGCGCGGGCGGAAAATGCCTGGATAAGCCAGTTAGTTGCGCCGCTTCTTGCCAGGCTGCAACCGGAATTGTCCAGCCATCCGTCTATTATGGTGATGTCGGATGCCACCGGCCTGGTACTGGAAACCCACGGCAATGCCGATTTCCTGCATAAAGCGCAGCGTTATGCGCTGGCGCCGGGCAATTTGTGGGGTGAACATGCACGGGGAACCAACGCCATTGGCACCGCGCTGGCTATGCAGCGCCACTGCGAGGTCTCCGGCGGTGAGCACTACCTTAACCGCAATGCCGGGCTGTTCTGTTCCGCTTCACCGGTATTTCGCCCGGACGGCACCGTGGCCGGCGTACTGGACATCTCCACTCCGGCGCAACTGCCGAAACACGATGCGGCCGCCCTGATTCGCCGGGCAGTCTGCCAGATTGAGCATGCGTGGGCCGCCAGCACCGTCAGTGCCGATCGCTGGTTGCTGAGCCTGCACAGTGACGCCAGCGTGCTGGGAAGCGCTCAGGAGCTGCTGCTGATTTTTGAGCAGAACACGTTGCTGGGAGCAAACAAGCTGGCGATAGACGAGTTTTGTCTCACACCGGGACACTTTGGTGAGACAGCGATCGAGACACTGTTTCCAGGCATCACTCTTAATGCGGGTGAAACCACCCTGGAAGCCAGCAATCGTCAGCGTTATTACGCCCGCCAGACCACACCCACGCGCCGCTATATGGGTCGTGGCGTCGCCCGCACGCCGGTTACGGTTGACCCGGAAAAAGAGAAAGCGCTGCGGATTATCAATGCCGGGATTGCCCTGTGTATCACCGGCGAGACAGGAAGCGGTAAAGAGCATTGCGCCCGCGAGTTACACAGCCGCAGCCAGTGGCGGGAGGGTAATTTTGTCGCCATTAACTGCGCGGCCCTGCCCGAGAATCTGATTGAATCGGAGCTGTTTGGCTATGCCCCAGGCGCATTTACCGGGGCCAACCCGAAAGGTTATAGCGGGAAATTCCGCGAAGCCCATGGCGGCGTTCTGTTTCTTGATGAAATCGGCGATATGCCACCGGGTCTGCAAACCCGGTTGCTTCGGGTATTGCAGGAGAAAAAAGTGACGCCGCTCGGCTCAAATACCGCCTACAGCGTCAATTTTGCGCTGATCTGCGCCACCCATCAGGATCTTACCGCGCAGGTGGCCGCTGAGGCATTTCGTGAAGACCTGCTGTACCGCATTCAGGAGTTTCATCTGCGCATCCCGCCGCTGCGCGAATGGCCCGACACTCGCCAGTTTATCCAAAAATTGTGGCAGGAGCTGGGCGCCAGCGCGCGTGATATTACCCTTAGCGAAGAGGCTATCCACGCCCTTGCCGCCCGCCCCTGGCCGGGCAATGTGCGTCAGTTGTTAAGCCAGTTGCGGGTATTACTGGCGCTGGCGGATGACCATTCGGTGGTCCGGCTGGCGGATCTGCCCGGCGATCCCACTCCCGCACCGGCGCCCGTTATGCTGTCTGCCCCTGCCGATGAGCAAATCGCCATCCGTGAGGCCCAGGGCAATATGAGCCTGGCGGCAAAAAAACTGGGAATTTCACGCAGTACGCTTTACCGGCGACTGGAAAAACGCCAGAGCGTCGGCAGCGTCTGAATTGCGCTTACAGGGGTGTTTTGTTTCCCTTGCTCAGAACAGAGATTGGCTCTCCCTGCCTGTCGGGTTATTAGAGAGGATGAATCGGTGAGCCCTGATGTGAATTGATACCTCAGGGCTCACCGTTGTGCTTAGCGTAGCGGTATCCGGTGGTGATAAACGAAAATCGTCATGTCGGCGTAGAGCAGCGTCTCGTCAGGTTTGCCCAACTGCGCCCTCACCGCCTCCAGGCGCGGATGGGGCGCCGTTTCCGTTTCGACTGCGGGGATCGCCACAAACTGGCGCTCCGGCGAGGTTTGTACGTAAGCATCGGTTAACCACGATCTCAGTGTCTGGGAACGAGTGCTGTCAAACTGAATATGGAAATCAACTTTATCAAACATCACCGGGGAAATATGGATTTCACCAAACGATAGCCAGTTAACGTTGTTAGATAATTTCCAGTAATCACCGTAACCGAAAGTCAGATTATTCTTTTTCAGGAAGGAGATGTAGTCGTACGTCTGGTTTTCCTGGTCGTACAACGGCTTAATAGTAACCTGATAAGAATAGGAATGCCGAACAGTCACGGCAATGTAACTGTAGTAATTTATATCTGCCTGGTTAGCGGTATTATTTCTGTATCAAATACAGTAATTAATACAATAGCAATGATATTCATTAAAAAAACCATCAAAGCACCCCAACAATAACAGATTTACAATAACATACGAAAAATTCCCACATCGTACGGGATAGTTAACAGGAGAAACAACCTTCCTCTGATATTCACATATTCGTCAGAACATTGTCGACAAGCTCAAAGCCGGAAATCCCCATCGTTGTGTAATTAGGATATTCAGCAACAGACAACCTCCTGATTTCCTCCTCACCATCATATAAACCACCTGCATAATTAAATATTTTTAATTGTTTTTTGTCTTCTGTGAGATCAGCGTTAGCGATAATTTTCCAAAGGCCTTTAGTAATATTTTGATTACCAGTAAAAATAACTTTCATCTCTTTGCCAAACTTTTCAAAAGATAATGGTGTTAGTGCACCGCTATCTCTAACTTTTTTGGTATTCTGTATTGATAAAATACAGAACCCTATCGCTTGTTTGAACTTTTGCTTTGGAGCAAAGACAATCTGACAAAGCGCATATTTGCCATTACTCATAGGAATGACAAAAATGTCGCCCTCTTTATATTTTACTGTCATAAACAATTACCTTTCAGAATTGATAACGCATCTTTAGATACTTTCCCACCCAATCACTGCTATGACCCGCAATGTCATATGCACTAGCGTTTGGGTTATTAGGTCTAAATGATCTAATTTTATTGAAGAGATTTATTAAGGAATTCGTTGATTTAGCTCTACCATTAAGATTCATAATCCTTTGTTGTAACTATTTAGCCTCCGCTTTGGTGCATCACCACGTCCTGCATAGATAATATTCTTTCCATCCTGTTGCATATACAACCCTGTCCATTTATAGGATCATAATGTTTGCCTGTACCTCCAGCCTGGTTGGTTAAACCAGGGTATTGCTGGCCCAGTATCAGCATGGATAGAAACGAGAACTTCATTGACTTTATATGGTTTATTCAGCGTATCCAATGGTAATGTACGTCTCTCAAAATACAAGAACTGTGCGAGCAGCTTTACCAGGCTAAAGAGTGGGTTAAAGACGTGCTTGGTTAGTGAATTTAAGAGGAATTAAATAATAAAAAACCGGGAAGATTTGATTTTCCGCCCGGCTATTCAAGTCATGAGGGCTTTATTTCTGAAAATATTTTTTCAATTTCCTTTACGTATTTTTTAGGGCCAGGGATCTGAATTTTCGTTACATACTCAAGTAAATCGCCTGGTCTTCTCGATAATAAATAACATTCAATCAGATGACCGACAGGGAAATTTACCTGAGGCGCCAAATTGATAATATTATCCTTACCGCCATCTGGTTCAGTATATGTTTCTTGTTTTTTCAATATATAACGTATTGTTTTAAACCTGTGATTTTCAATTAGCCATTTTATATCATTTAAAGTCAACGATGCATAATTTAAAGAATCTAGCTCTATTTTTAGAATAACATCATGTACTATTGATACTCGATCTATTTTAACTGGCATTTCCTTATCTAAATTATCAAGATAATTCAAATAAAAATCTGACTGCATAAATTCAGTTAGTTTCATTTTAAAATCCTTTATAGTTTCCAATACCTTGTAATATTTCAAGTAACTCACTACCCGGATATCTATAGGGATCCTTAGCGGCATGCTCCCGGGGCGTAACTTTCTCGAGGTTATATGGAATATCCACATGCTAACCATCGCATTGAGGCCAATGACGATGGTTCAACTCCAATGACACATTTCTTACCCTTTCTTTTCGATTTTTAAAGTGAAATTCTCTAACTCTTATTTTTGGAGCTAACCCAAAACGCATTCTTAACATATTCACTGATGAATACATGCCCTTTGGCGCAGCTTCAGCTTCTGCTTTCCAGTAATCTCGTCTGGCTGAACTCCAGCATTTAAGACCAAGCGGGTCGACCCAGTTTAACGGGTTAGGCGCATAAGCATATGTATTCAGTCCCCTCGCCAGCGCTATCGGACCAGGTTATGTAAATTTTCCATACTCCGGGTCATAGTATCTGCGGAATGTATAATGCAGTCTCGCCTCATAACTAAAATCTTCCATTGAGAATGCAAATGCAGAATTATCCGCCAACTAAATTCATTTGCAGTTCATTAGCCAACTCAACTATGTCTTTATCTTGACTACGCATTCCTAATTTTATATGTGCATTTAATAATGCATTATTTTTTATAACGTACAAAAGTTCACCAATATCTTTATATAAATAATAGTCTAAATCTTTTTTATAAAAATCAGATATGATATTCCCGACTAACTCATTCCGAGTTAACAGCCATCCACGTGAAATTATAATATTTCTCGACAATTTCTTTTCTTCATCATTGCCATTGATCGATGTATTTATAAGTTTCTCGATAAACAAATCAGACAAAGAAAAATCAAGCAGGCCATCTTTTATTAATTTCAAAGATACTCTTCTATGTTCACTATCGGGTGAACACAGCATAAACATTAAATCAGGATCATATTCAAGAATTAAGGAACGGACAAGATAATAGTATTGATTTAGAGCGGTTTCCTGTAACTCATATTTCGACCATGTAATTCCATTATGCTGGACTAACTCAATAAAATTACGTGTTTCTTCATTATAAAAACCTTCAATAGCAATAAATTTTTTTATTAAATCTTTCATATTTTACCACCACACTCCCATGGTAATGAATTAGACAAATCATTGAACTCATCTGGCGTCATATCTCTAGTAGGATACACTGTTGAGTGTCCAGGAGACATATACCCTCCCGGCATATCACGCCCATCGTGTTTAATACCTAACCCACCAGGCATTTTCACATCTTCACGTAAAGTATGATAATGTCCCTGTAAACCAGATTCTTCAGGTGTTCTGGTCACTGATTTACCTTGAGGTCTAGCCTTACCTGCTTGTGAAGGAAGCAAGCCATGCTTATTGGGTGCCAAATTTCGCTCACGAATACCTTTTGGCCCGCTCTTATTTCCAAATGCACAAAGCCGTTGTAACCCCCAGGGATCCACCCAACTCAACGCATTCGGCGCATACCGGTAAAGGTTTATCCCCCCGCCAGCCCTGTTAGGTCATCGGAACAATCTCATCTCCAACACTAATCGTACCGTCAATCTGCACCATAATCTGCTAAAACGCCCGAATCATACAGACATGCTACCGCTCCCGATACTCCTTCGCACCATTCAAAGCCCAAAGACAGAGTTTCCAAAGCACAGCTTCGCTATAAGGGCCGGGAAGAGTTAATTTCTTTCCCAGCTTTCTATTATTACTTATCTTTCACAAAATTAACTATCTATTTTTCATACTGATAATCTTCATATTCCCATGAAAAATAGCGTTGTAATACAAGACAAGATTCATCCCAATTTTCTCTTGTACATTTTTTTAAAATATTTTCGATTACCTTTCTAAGTAAATAATAATCAAAATAATCAATTACAATAACTCTATTATCTGTTATAAGAAAATTCCTTGAACGCTTTCTCAAGGCTTCTGGGGTGGCAATTTTCACATAGAAATAGTTGCTTCCTTTTTCACCATCATTCATCCCAATGCATAAATCAACAGCTGCATATGTATCTTCAAGAGAAGCAGGCTCCCACTCACTAAGCGGATCGAACATTGTTGAAGACATATCGTATAAGATAAGTTGAGGTTTATTCTTTTTCACGGCCGAAAATCCTCCACTTCTAAGTGAACATTAGCAATAACATCACCATCCATATTTTTGGTTTTAAAATTCACTTGTTTTCCTGTCTTCGACCATGGATGACCGTTAACACGATCAAATCCCTTTTTATCAGCAGGGAATCTGAATATTCTCAAACCATGTTCTGACACAAGCCCTTGACCGCTGGACATAACTCTATAATTAGGACCTACAAATACTTCACCTAATCTGAAAGCATCATTCTGTGATACAACGCCAGTAATTCCCCGATTACCACCTACGGTGTTCTGATTTCAAATTGATCTAAGTTTATTCTTAAACTACTGGTTTGTTAACTTGCAGGTTAAACCAAGCGGATCGATCCAACTTAATGTATTCGGTGCATAAGCATATAAGTTTAATCCACCTCTTAGCCCTATCGAGTCCTGCCGGGTAAACCTGCCGCTATCCGGATCGTAATAACGGAACAAATTGTAGTGCAACCCGGTCTCACGATCCAGGTATTGCCCCTGCATACGCAGGTTCTGCGCATAGCCCGTCTCCTGCGGTATCGACTCGTGCAGCAGTTTCCCCCACGCGCTGTTCTGCCCTTCCCAGCGGATATGTCCTTCACGGTCCGTCATCCGTTCCGGCGTACCGTTTGGCTGACAGTGGAACCAGAAGATATCCGGATCCTTCGTGCCATCGATACGCGCCAGCGGTTCATAACTTTCCGCGTCGCTATAAACATAAGTCAGGGGCATATCGTCGTGAATTTCCTGCAACAGGCGAAAGCCTTCCCACAGGAAACGCGTCGTCACCTGCTTTCCTACCGGCCTGCCCCCCAGCGTCTGCTGGCGTGTTTTGCTGATACGCCGGCCGAGCGGGTCATAGCGGAAACTGGCCTGCGTTTGTGGTTTGTTGCGATCCCTCGGGACGGCCACCACATCGGTTAACCGGTGCTCGCCGTCGTAACGATAATGCCAGCGCGTCTGACCGTTGTCTTTTTCGGTGGTCCGCCCATGAATGTCATAGCTCCACTGAATGCCATTTAAACGGGTGAGACGGTTATGACGAACAGACTGCTGCAGGCTGTTATCCAGCGGGTTACCCGCCGCATCCCAGCGCCACTGCTCTTTTCCGGGGGACGTGCCGTCCTGTTCCAGCAGACGCCCGGCGCTGTCATATTTCCAGTTACACCAGTTGAACGGATCATCATCACGCTCTTCGCGCACCGGATTGTTGCGGTAGTCGTAATCCCAGCGGCGTGACCAGCGTCAGGGCGAAGTGGGCTGAGCGTTACTGGTGAAGACATCCCGGCAATTAAGGTAATTTATTACGCTTTCTCTTACGATTGGAATCTATCTCGTAGAAATAATCCTCACAGAACACGTCTAAAGCATTTTCCAGTCGCACAAATTTCAATCCCCGGAACCTTTTTTTTTCAATTGCTTCTTTAACCTCTTGCTTAATAATAATAAAGCCGCCTAGTAGTGTGTCGCTGAACGAGAGGATATCATATGCCAGTGCATCATTCTTAAATTCAATTTTAAAAGGTATAATATCCCCGAACTTATCTTCTTCAAGAATAGATTTTTCTTCATCTATAACATTATCGCCCGGAAAATATACATATTTGAAATCATCACGAAGAATCTGGCCATTTCCAATCGATACTGGTGTTATATCTCTATCAAAAAAAATATTGTGATTATAGTTTTCAAAAATTGAAAACAGAGACTTGTCAATCAAATGCCCAAAGTCTTTTTTATAATAATCAAATTTTAAAGCCCCAACATCTTTATTGCATAACAAAAAATATGTTCTGGGCATGCATCATCTTTGATTCTATAAGGAAACGAAAAATCAGAACCTTCTACTTCCCAATTTACATCGATTTTTAATTTCTCATCAACAATGCCTTGTAAGTTTCTTGGCATAAGTGTTGATTTAAAGTCATTCATTATCACATAATAGCACATTAATTCATTCTCCTGCATTTTGTTGTGGGAATATGTCCCATCCAAACTTTATTTTTCATGTCAATCTGGATCCGCCTTATAGCTATTCCCGCCCCTTTGGCATCCAATCTTCCGGAATTATATTGTTGTTCAACACGAGCAATGCGCTGACGGACAGTGTCACTATAATTATGATGATTGCTGCTGTGGAAAACATCCATACCTTTCCCTGCATCTTGTTTCATCGCTGATGCGCTACCTGGAACATGAATACCATTAAATGCAGAGTTCATGTCTTTTCCAAAGCCAATATTATTGAAGAATGATTTGTTCTCTTTCCACACCTCAACGGGTATGACATGGTGGGCAGATAGTCGGTCTCCGACTTTACCAGCCATAGCTTTATCTAATATACCACTATTAGATAACCCCCATGGACCCACCCAACTCAACGCATCCGGCGCATACCGGTAAAGGTTTATCCCCCGCCAGCCCTATCGGGTACTACTGGGTAAACAGGTAGTTAAGGAGATTAAGTATGTACTGGTTTAGTGAGCTGAACGGGAATAAATAATAAAAAGTCGGAAAGGTACAATATTTCTCCGGCTTATTTTTATTTAATAATATCTAAAGCAATTATTGCTGCCTCAGAGATATCACCATCATCTGATGCTAATGATATATTCAATCCATTAATTAGCCTTTTATCAGGATATGAAGCTGCAAGTTGAGTTACCCAATATCTGACGCCTTTAGCTGTAAGAGGGTTTTCAAGTATATTTGAAATAGATATTACAACATCGTTAATATCACATTCATAAAAAACATCCTCAACTACTTGATATACTCCCCTACCATCCCCATCTCCATATGATTGCATAAATAGCGGTATAGCCTCTTTAGCAGGATTTTCAATAAAATATTTCCTAACATCATCATATTTATTAATAAGCTCCTGTGTCAGGAGTTGTTCCGATGGCATTGGCTGATGTTCTAGCAAAAATTGTAACGCTTCATCTTTAGTCATCTTTAAGTCTCCAGCCTTTTCCATAACTTTTTATTCGGACGAATTAACTCATGAAGATCTTTCCGTAAGTTAATAGTAATGCCTCTACTATATGTTGTAGGGGCTGGCAGCATTTGGAACTGCATGATGAGGAGTATGTGTTGGATTAAGACCAGATCTAAGGTTGCCTCCTCGTACCTGACCATATGTACCAACATATAAATCTTCGCCTTGTTTGGCTAAACCACATTAAAGACCAAGCGGGTCGGTCCATGACAGAGGATTCGGCGCATAATGATAAAGGTTTATCCCCCCGCCAGCCCTACCGGGTCATCGGAACAGTTCTTTCCCCTGCGCCAATCGTACCGTCAGTTTTCACCGTAACATGCTAAAAAGGCCTGCATCCTACAGACACGCTACCGCCACACCCTGATATTCCCTTATCTGCACCGAGCTATTCTAAGCCAGAAGTCACCCTTTCCAAGACACAGCGTCGCTACAAAGCCAGCGATGTCAGAGTCCGCCACGAAAACCGACGGAACATTACCAAACCTACTATTCATCCCACCCCAGCCTGACCCTCAAGGGCAACTGGTTAAAAGAGGCGGGATTTGAGACCGGGCGGAGCGTGACGGTCAGGATCTCGGAGGGGTGTATTGTGCTGATGGCGGAGAGTAACGAGGTGCAGGATCTGCGCGAGTAGCTTTACCTGGCTAAACAGGTGGTTAATGGAATTAAGTACGGGATGTTTAGTGTACTGAACGGGGATTGAATAATAAAAAAGCCGGGAAGATTTAATTTTCTACCCGGTTTTTATTATGTTATTACCTCCATCTTGATAGAGGAGAGTTATTACAGTATTTCTCCAGTAACTTATCATCAAGAATATTTTTTTCAAATAATGGTGAAATTATTTCATCCAATATTTCAAAATCTTCCTGACAACCTGTGTTATCAAAAAGGAGAAGCAACGCATTCTGCACAAGTAAAAACTCACTTGAGTCATTTGATTTTATAATAAACTCAATAAGTTCAGATTTTATCTCTTTATTTGCAAGATATTCATCCTCTTCAGATAGATATTCTTCACTATAAAAATCATTCAGTTTTTTTGATAAGTTTTTTAATTGAGAAAATAATTCTTCGTTCATTTAATAATCTCATACGAACCAGATGGGATACCGTTAGTCAGGATTACTTCTTTATCTTTCCTGGCATATCGAGAAGCCTTACCAGATAATCCTTGTCCATTACTAACATCAATAATTTCATTATCTGATATTTTTGATAAATCTATTTTTACTTTACTGTCATTTTAATTATAAAAATCTGCGGTGCTTTCTTTTTTCGTAGTAGATATCAGTTGAGTTGATAGCTTTCCATTTTCAATATGCTCCTGTACAGAATAGTCGGCATGAGGATCTTTTGGCGGAATCTTCCCCCCTCCCTGCGCACATTTTTTCTGTCCTTTAGTCAACGCACGAAAAACATATCCAATATGAATTTTGCTAAGACCTAGCGGATCGATCCACGATAACGGATTCGGTGCATACTGATATAAGTTTATCCCCCCCGCCAGCCCTGTCGGGTCCTGCCGGGTAAACCTGGCGCTATCCGGGTCGTAATAACGGAACAAATTGTAGTGCAACCCGGTCTCACGATCCAGGTATTGCCCCTGCATACGCAGGTCCTGCGCATAGCCCGTCTCCTGCGGTATCGACTCGTGCAGCAGTTTACCCCACGCGCTGTTCTGCCCTTCCCAGCGGATATGTCCTTCGCGGTCCGTCATCCGTTCCGGCGTACCGTTTGGCTGACAGTGGAACCAGAAGATATCCGGATCCTTCGTGCCATCGATACGCGCCAGCGGTTCATAACTTTCCGCGTCGCTATAGACATAAGTCAGGGGCACATCGTCGTGAATTTCCTGCAACAGGCGAAAACCTTCCCACAGGAAACGTGTCGTCACCTGCTTTCCTACCGGCCTGCCCCCCAGCGTCTGCTGGCGTGTTTTGCTGATACGCCGGCCGAGCGGGTCATAGCGGAAACTGACCTGCGTTTGTGGTTTGTTGCGATCCCTCGGGACGGCCACCACATCGGTTAACCGGTGCTCGCCGTCGTAACGATAGTGCCAGCGCGTCTGACCCTTATTCTTCTACACGGTGCGGCCGTGAATGTCGTAACGCCAGCGAATGGTTTATCCTCCTTTCCGACTCTATCGGGTCAGGGCTATGAATCCCCCTTGTTGGCAGATCAGGCTATGAATTTCGTTCGTACATTCAAGTTGAAAATTTTAATTTCTTATCCGGCTTTTATTATAAATATTCTTGAAAGATTTTTTTATTAAATTCCAATTTAATATCCTTATCACTATTAAACCCTAATGTTTTTTCGCTGAATAATACATCACCATCTATATCATTTTTAGATATATTATTTCTCTTAATTGCTAGCAATATGAGTAAGAATGGATATGAATAATATTTAGGATGGCTAATTATATCCCCCACCAAATCTTCATTCACATCCAATAAATTAAAAACAGCCGGAAGCTGAGCGTTTTTTAATCTGTCAAGTAATAATCTACAGGTTTTTTTCAATCCCATCTTCTGTCGATGGCAATAATGGACAACCATCTTTTTCACCCATTGTAGACATACAGTAAATATATTCATCATTCGGTAAATTTGATTTGTATGGTGGATGAAATGTATCGAGTTCTGATTTTAAAGTCGGTGATTTAACTACAATTATAGCTCCATAAGCATGTAAATTATTAAGAAAAACAAAATCAATATGAGCAGTAGATTTACCCTTTTTTATTGTGACCTTATTTTTCCCAAGCTTAACGCCTTCTTGTCCATCAAACATACTTTTCAGATAAAAATCAAGTCGACTCTCAAATTCATATCTTAACTCTTTCAATGACATGGGTTACCTTTATTTTAATATCGGAGAAGCCAGAACGTTGCATCGACAATATTTACCTTTCCATCTACAGGTATACCATTAGGCCCATTTGTAGAGACTTCAAATTGCTCTTTAGTACCTTTTGATGGACTGATTCCACCACCACCTAAACCATCATTCGTATTCGCAGCCCCTTTATCGTATACACCTGAACCTTTCTGCCCCCTCGTCAACCTACCTTTACCATTTTTTACTTCAAAGACATGATAATTACCATTTGCATCTTTCGCCACAATATCAGCTCTTATCCTCTTACCATTCACTTTCATTGTGACTTCTTCAGTAATTACAGTAAAACCATTTTTTTCAAATCTGCCTTAGCTTTAATTACGCCTCGTCTTCCGCTATATGCGGACTTACATAATAACCCCCAGGGATCCACCCAACTCAACGCATTCGGCGCATACCGGTATAGGTTTATCCCCCCTGCCAGCCCGGGTCCTGCTGTGTAAACCTGACACTATACGGGTCGTAATAACGGAGCCCCCGTCGGTTATTCATTCAGCCACAGCCAGCTTCTCAAACAAACTGGCCAGAAGCGGCAGGACTTGAGACCGGGTGGACCGTCATCATAGTAGTTTCTGAGAAATGTACTATCCCCCGGAGGATAACAGCAAGATACAAGAACTGAGCGAGGAGTTTAGTGTTTTGCTTGAGGGTTAAATAATAAAAAGCCGGGAAGATTCAAAATCTGTCCCAGCTTTTCGTGTTAATTTAATACATACTCTATAGACTTTATAATACTTCTATGGAATTGAATTGACTCTTCACCTACGGGTATTCCATCAATTAACAAGTTAGTTACTGTACCATGATGATCATAAATCTTATTTCTTATCGGGTTTTTGAAATAATGTTCAGGATAGATATCCATACTATTTGGATCTATATTTTTTAATGTTACAAAATATCCATTCTTCCAGCATGAAGCATCAGTAATAATTGGCGGCAATAACAATCTTTCTTTATTCAATACAATATCTTCACCGAGAGATGATGTGAAATTATCATATATATATATGACAATAGCATTCTTAAATGGGCCGACATCTATTTTCCCTAAAGCGACCATGCCATAACCAAACCGACCATCGCTCAATTGAAAATAAAAAACATCACCTGCCTCTGGCCATTTTTTTTGCTTTTTATTTCCTGACATTACAGTTAACTTGTCGGCCATTTTATAGTAACTCCGTTGTTATTAAGCCAATTTTCGCCCCACGAAACAGCATCTGAATATAACTTCCTCGTCGGGCTAATACTATTGATGGAATTTTCAAAGTGTGGATTATTATGAATAATTGCCTGTTCTATACTCCGAGCATGCCCTCGATTCAGTGGTTCTTCGGTAATTCGAACTAATTTATCGAATCTATCACCATGTTGTCCAGCACGAATATCCACATCCTTACTTATACCCACATACACGGGTTTACCATCTTTATACCCCATATACACATGGGTATTATTCCCACCTTTTGCTTTCGCTTTAATCCAGTCCACGAAAGACATATTTCTCGCGGACTGTTTAGCGCTTCCGGCACCACAGGCCGTTAACCCCCTGGGATCCACCCAACTCAACGCATTCGGCGCATACTGATAAAGGTTTATTCCCCCCGCCAGCCCTATCGGGTCCTGCCGGGTGAACCTGGCGCTATCCGGGTCGTAATAACGGAACAAATTGTAGTGCAACCCGGTCTCACGATCCAGGTATTGCCCCTGCATACGCAGGTTCTGCGCATAGCCCGTCTCCTGCGGTATCGACTCGTGCAACAGTTTACCCCACGCGCTGTTCTGCCCTTCCCAGCGGATATGTCCTTCACGGTCCGTCATCTGTTCCGGCGTACCGTTTGGCTGACAGTGGAACCAGAAGATATCCGGATCCTTCGTGCCATCGATACGCGCCAGCGGTTCATAACTTTCCGCGTCGCTATAGACATAAGTCAGCGGCACATCGTTGTGAATTTCCTGCAACAGGCGAAAACCTTCCCACAGGAAACGTGTCGTCACCTGCTTTCCTACCGGCCTGCCCCCCAGCGTCTGCTGGCGTGTTTTGCTGATACGCCGGCCGAGCGGGTCATAGCGGAAACTGACCTGCGTTTGTGGTTTGTTACGATCCCTCGGGACGGCCACCACATCGGTTAACCGGTGCTCGCCGTCGTAACGATAGTGCCAGCGCGTCTGACCGTTGTCTTTTTCGGTGGTCCGCCCATGAATGTCATAGCTCCACTGAATGCCATTTAAACGGGTGAGACGGTTATGACGAACAGACTGCTGCAGGCTGTTATCCAGCGGATTGCCTGCCGCATCCCAGCGCCATTGCTCTTTTCCGGGGGACGTGCCGTCCTGTTCCAGCAGACGCCCGGCGCTGTCATATTTCCAGTTACACCAGTTGAACGGATCATCATCACGCTCTTCGCGCACCGGGTTGTTGCGGTAGTCGTAATCCCAGCGGCGTGACCAGCGTCAGGGCGAAGTGGGCTGAGCGTTACTGGTGAAGACATCCCGGCAATTAAGGTAATTTATTACGCTTTCTCTTACGATTGGAATCTATCTCGTAGAAATAATCCTCACAGAACACGTCTAAAGCATTTTCCAGTCGCACAAATTTCAAACCCCGGAACTTTTTTTTTCAATTGCTTCCTTAACCTCTTGCTTAATAATAATAAAGCCGCCTAGTAGTGTGTCGCTGAACGAGAGGATATCATATGCCAGTGCATCATCCTTAAATTCAATTTTAAAAGGTATGATATCCCCGAACTTATCTTCTTCAAGAATAGATTTTTCTTCATCTATAACATTATCGCCCGGAAAATATACATATTTGAAATCATCACGAAGAATCTGGCCATTTCCAATCGATACTGGTGTTATATCTCTCTCAAAAAAACATTGTGATTATAGTTTTCAAAAATTGAAAACAGAGACTTGTCAATCAAATGCCCAAAGTCTTTTTTATAAAAATCAAATTTTAAAGCCCCAACATCCTTATTGCATAACAAAAAAATATGTTCTGGGCATGCATCATCTTTGATTCTATAAGGAAACGAAAAATCAGAGCCTTCTATTTCCCAATTTACATCGATTTTTAATTTCTCATCAACAATGCCTTGTAAGTTTCTTGGTATAAGTGTTGATTTAAAATCATTCATTATCACATAATAGCACATTAATTCATTCTCCTGCATTTTGTTGTGGGAACATGTCCCATCCAAATTTTATTTTTCATGTCAATCTGGCTCCACCTTATAGCTATTCCCGCCCCTTTGGCATCCAATCTTCCGGAATTATATTGTTGTTCAACACGAGCAATGCGCTGACGGACAATGTCACTATAATTATGATGATAACTGCTGTGGAAAACATCCATACCTTTCCCTGCATCTTGTTTTATCGCTGATGCGCTACCTGGAACATGAATACCATTAAATGCAGAGTTCATGTTTTTTCCAATACCAATATTATTGAAGAATGATTTGTTCTCTTTCCACACCTCAACGGATATGACATGGTGGGCAGATGGTCGGTCTCCGACTTTACCAGCCATAACTTTATCTAATATACCACTATTAGATAGCCCCCATGGACCCACCCAACTTAACGCATTCGGCGCATACGCATAACGGTTTATCTCCCCGCCAGCCCTATCGGGTACTACTGGGTAAACAGGTAGTTAAGGAGATTAAGTATGTACTGGTTTAGTGAGCTGAACGGGAATAAATAATAAAAAGTCGGAAAGGTACAATATTTCCCCGGCTTATTTTTATTTAATAATATCTAAAGCAATTATTGCTGCCTCAGAGATATCACCATCATCTGATGCTAATGATATATTCAATCCGTGAATTAGCCTTTTATCAGGATATGAAGCTGCAAGTTGAGTTACCCAATATCTGACGCCTTTAGCTGTAAGAGGGTTTTCAAGTATATTTGAAATAGATATTACAACATCGTTAATATCACATTCATAAAAAACATCCTCAACTACTTGATATACTCCCCTACCATCCCCATCTCCATATGATTGCATAAATAGCGGTATAGCCTCTTTAGCAGGATTTTCAATAAAATATTTCCTAACATCATCATATTTATTAATAAGCTCCTGTGTCAGGAGTTGTTCCGATGGCATTGGCTGATGTTCTAGCAAAAATTGTAACGCTTCATCTTTAGTCATCTTTAAGTCTCCAGCCTTTTCCATAACTTTTTATTCGGACGAATTAACTCATGAAGATCTTTCCGTAAGTTAATAGTAATGCCTCTACTATATGTTGTAGGGGCTGGCAGCATTTGGAACTGCATGATGAGGAGTATGTGTTGGATTAAGACCATATCTAAGATTGCCTCCTCGTACCTGACCATATGTACCAACATATAAATCTTCGCCTTGTTTGGCTAAACCACATTAAAGACCAAGCGGGTCGGTCCATGACAGAGGATTCGGCGCATACTGATAAAGGTTTATCCCCCCCGCCAGCCCTATCGGGTCATCGGAACAGTTCTTTCCCCTGCGCCAATCGTACCGTCAGTTTTCACCGTAACATGCTAAAAAGGCCTGCATCCTACAGACACGCTACCGCCACACCCTGATATTCCCTTATCTGCACCGAGCTATTCTAAGCCAGAAGTCACCCTTTCCAAGACACAGCGTCGCTACAAAGCCAGCGATGTCAGAGTCCGCCACGAAAACCGACGGAACATTACCAAACCTACTATTCATCCCACCCCAGCCTGACCCTCAAGGGCAACTGGTTAAAAGAGGCGGGATTTGAGACCGGGCGGGGCGTGACGGTCAGGATCTCGGAGGGATGTATTGTGCTGATGGCAAAGGGTAACGAGGTGCAGGAGTTGAGGGAACTACTTTACCAGGCTGAACAGGTGGTTAAGGGAATTAAAGACGTGCTTATTTAGTGGATTGACTAGGGATTAAATAATAAAAAAGCCGGGAAGATTTAATTTTCTACCCGGTTTTTTTGTTGTTACTTTTAAGACTTACAAAGCAGTAATAATATAGAGGCCTTCTCACCAAATAAAATACTTCTACTATTTACTTCTTGTATTGACAAGAGAAAATCGTGTTTAAGATTATCAGGCAACTGATTGATATTATTAACTTCAAGTAATATATATTCATTCTGCTTTATATTTATAGATGTCATTCCTTCTTCCGGGATTCTCAAGCTGGTAAGGCAATCAATAAACGCATGAAAATTGTTACCATAAAAATCAGGAAAACCAAACAGCTGCTTAAATTTATCATGAAATTCAGCAGCATTATTTATTTCTTTAAAATCAATAGATAAAGTAATTATTTTCATTACTTCCATCCTCCAAGATCTATCTCTATGAACGAGTTGTAATGATCATGACTATAGTATGCTTGACCTGTTTTTGTATCAACAACAATGCGCCAGGCCCCTCGGTTTCCAACACCAGGGGTTTTTACAGTCCATTCTCTATAGGGGCAACTTCCAGTATTAAGGCGTTGACTATCAGGTGATATCTTAAAATTATTCTCAAATGGTATGCCATCCCGAGAATAAGCAGGTCTATTTAATTTAATATTGTCAATTGTCTTTTGTACTTCTCTCATATCAGCGGGTGTCATTTTATGACCCCACTTATCATTTATAGCTGCGTGGAATTCCTTCGGATTCTTTGCTGAATGAGAACATTTAAGACCAAGAGGATCGATCCACCCCAGCGTATTAGGCGCATACTGATAAAGATTAACCCCCCCGCCAGCCCTATCGGGTCCTGCTGGGTAAACCTGGCGCTATCCGGGTCGTAATAACGGAGTCCCCGTCGGTTATTCATTCAGCCACAGCCAGCTTCTCTAACACACTGGCCAAAAGCGGCAGGACTTGAGACCGGGTGGACCGTCATCATAGTAGTTTCTGAGAAAGGTACTATCCCCTGGAGGATAACAGCAAGATACAAGAACTGCGCGAGCAGCTTTATCAAGCTAAATAGGTAGTTAAGGGGATTAAGGACGTGCTTGTTTAGTGGACTGAACGATAATATAAAAAGTCGGGAAGATTTAGTTCCTTGCCCGGCTTTTTATTTTAATTTTTTTTCTTAATTTCTTTTATCCACTCATTAAATTCTTTTACTAAATAAGGATCTTCTTTTACTGATAATATCTCTTCTAGATATCGACAAGTGTCTTTATTACCCATATCAATCACGTATAAAGCGATAGAATCAACAATGTCATTTTCAAACGAATCAATAGCCACACAATATATGTTTATTAAATCTCTCAACCCATCATTAACATGTTCTTCTAACTTATTTAAAGCTTCATTATATTGATGTCGGATATCCATAAAACCTCACATTAATTATACGGGAAGCGTCCCGGAGCCATTGGAATGTGAACATCAGCGTTATGATGCGGATTAGTTCCTCGGTCAGAAATCCCACCAGTGGCTGTATGTCTGCCAGTCACGTCTCGTGGGCGATAATTCCCATTAGAAACACTGGATGTTGGGACTGTTTCAATATGAACATGAAGTACAGCATCAGCATAACTGCTTTGGTTACTTATGGCATCAGTTTTTTAATATCTTCAACAGTCAAACTAAAATTATCTATAGTATTTTCATTTAATCCCAAATTAAATTTATTATCTATTTTTTTCAACCAATAATAAAACCCAATAAATATACTCTCATTTTCCTCTGTCAACTCCATAAAACCATAATCAGTATATGACAACTCTAATGACCTTATTATGCATTTAAAAACATCTTTGTTTTCGATTAAGTCATCTGATTCAACGGTCATTAAAATACTAATTATCAATAGCTCATCAGACATATCCATTACCGTAGGAAGAGATGAGACTTTATCCTTTATTTCTCGTAATTTCATATTAATATCTTAATAAGATGAACCATCAAGAGGGATATGGGCACCATTGGATCTAATTTGAACGTTCCCAATGTACCATCAGTTCTAAAGACCTCTCCAGTCGAAGTATTTTTCATACTTACTGTTGGGCCATTTGCAGCATTGGAGTTAGGGAATTTGGCTGCCGCTAATGGATTAGCGCCACGACCATGTACGGTATAACTACCTGCATCATATTTGAATCCACCTCCAGGGAATTTTACTGGATCATGTCCCCATGTATTAGGAATACCGCCTTGACTTGCCCAGGCATCAATATCGGTTTTGTTAATTCTACCATTATTTACTAATTCAGAAGGATCGTTTGGTCGTTTAGTAAAACGTCCAGTCTCATAATTTCGCTAACGATTTGATTTACTATCAAAAGAACAACTTAACCCCAGCGGTTCGATCCAACTAAGCGGATTAGGCGCATCCGGCGCATACCGGTAAAGGTTTATCCCCCGTCGGCCCGGTCGGATCAAGGCGACGAATCTACCCTCCCGTCAATTGATACTACCAGTTTCGTTCGTACCATTCTGGGACTACTACGTCATAGTACATCCGCAATCGACATATTCAGATAACTTAGATTATTTTATTTTTAATCAGTGTGTTAGCAAGTAAAAATAAATTCAAAAACATAATAGAATTATAAAGTTGGCTATATCAGAATCTGTTACGCAAACCGTATAACCATGTACTATTCATGCCGCCCTAACAACGTAGTATCTTAAGAAATGCTGACCGGAAGAAGACCTTATCGCCACGCAGTGGATCTTCGACGGATATATGAGTAGACAATAATGGTAATACAAGAGTCGCACAAACAGCTTTATCATGCGCAGCATGTGATTATGGAGCATTAATAAACCAATTGCTTACCTATACTTATTTGCATTATTTTTAATAAACAATCCTTTGCCACCATTGCTTACCTAAAATATATTTAGAAATAATTCTTCTGGCCCATTTATCATATTTTTTTAGAAAGAAAATCATATCGGCATCAGATTTCTCTGTAATTTCAGCAGATACATTCAGGCCTAAAAAAGGCAATGTATTTATTGAGTCAAATAAATGTAACACTTTCAAAAATTCCTCATGCAGTAAATTATTACCAGAATAAATCAACCTATTCATATAATTATATGTAATTTCAACAATATCCTTGTATTTAGACGTCACAACGCTATTAATAAATTCATTAATCACATCGTCACTCGTTAATTCTTTGTGCTGTAATGCTGAGTATATCTCCCCAGCCACGACTTCAATATCATGGGGTAGCCGATACCCTTTGTTTATTAACTGAACAATATTGCTCATTTTATCTGGCATGGATCAACCTCGCTAATTCGGCACTGAAAAACCAGGTGATTTTCTCAGATTATCCCAGCTTTCAGGAAAGTGAGTAAGTATAGTAGGTGTTTTACCTGTTTGACTTGTTGCTGTAAATAAACCAGTATTGGGGTCGTAATAACCGACTCTCGGTTTATTAGTATATCTATCTCTATAAGTAAATTTCCTACCATCTTGGATAGTAGTTCTGGCACTGAAATCATATTCTCTAACTGAACCAGCTCCAACTTGATCACCATGCTTAGCATAATGATCTCTCAATCCATGTCCTTCAACTCCCTGCCTAGACTTATTCCATTTAGCATTTTTGGCTACACCGCAAAACAGTCCAAGTGGATCGATCCAGCTTAATGGGTTAGGCGCGTAACCATAAAGGTTGATACCTCCATTTAGCCCTATCGGGTCATCGGAACAATTCTATCCCTTGCGCCAATCGTACCGCCAGTTTTCACCGTAACATGCTAAAAACACCTGCATCATACAGACACGCTACCACCACACCCTGATAGTCCCTTATCTGCATTAGGCTATTTTAAGCCAGAAGTCACCATTTCCAAAACACAGCGCCGCTACAAAGTCAGCTATGTCAGAGTCCGCCACGAAAACCGCCGGAATATTACTAAAACCTACTATTCATCCCACCCCAGCCGGACCCTCAAAGGCGACTGGTTAAAAGAGGCGGGATTTGAGATCGGACGCGGCGTGACGGTGAAGATTTTGGAGGGGTGCCTGACCATCATCGCTGACAATAACGAAGTGCAGGAACTGCGTGAGCAGCTTTATCAGGCTAAACAGGTGGTTAAGGAAATTAAAGAAGCGCTTGTTTAGTGAATTGAACGACATTTAAGTAATAAAAAAGCCGGGAAGATTTGATTTCTTACCCGGCTTTATATTTTATTTGCTTTTCAGTATATTCAAACCATCATTTAATATTTTTGTATTACTTACATCCCCACCACGATCTATATATGCAGACCATTTAGGATAGTATTCTTTAAATAAAAGATTACCCAAATCAGTTAGATCAGAACTGTATAACACTAGGTCGTCCTTTACTTCCCCGTCATCCTTAAATGGTTCTAAATAAATCAAGTTATTTTCCTTAAGAAAAGTCATCAATACTTTAGTTATCTTAGTGATTTGCTCACGATAAGATAAGCTCTTATTTCTTTTCAACAAGGTTGAATAGTTAAACCTTAATACACTCATATTCATCTCCACTAGTCAAGGCGTATTATTCGAGATATATCATCAGAAAGTTCAATTAACTCTTTAGCCACAGGATGGCGAACAAAATTACCACCAGAGGCCCGAATAATTTCTTCTTTTGCAGATTGAACTATTTTGGGAGCTGTTTTACTTGTTACTTCTATCCCTTTCCAGCCATCTTTCGTTTTAACTACAAAATCAAGAATACGAGAACCTTTTCTACCTTCCTGAACTATATCATCAACAAGGCCAACCATTTTCCCGTCAGCATTACGTAAATGTCGCTGACTAATAACATTTTCTTTGCCAAACATATTTTGCAATCGTTTTAACAGCTTCGCTTCTCGGGCATCCCCACTTACTTTATTTGGTATACACGTGAGACCTAACGGATCGATCCAACCTAACGGATTCGGAGCATATTGGTAGAGGTTTAATCCCCCCGCCAGCCCTATCGGGTCCTGCTGGGTGAACCTGCCGCTATCCGGGTCGTAATAACGGAACAAATTGTAGTGCAACCCGGTCTCACGATCCAGGTATTGCCCCTGCATACGCAGGTTCTGCGCATAGCCCGTCTCCTGCGGTATCGACTCGTGCAGCAGTTTACCCCACGCGCTGTTCTGCCCTTCCCAGCGGATATCTCCTTCACGGTCCGTCATCCGTTCCGGCGTACCGTTTGGCTGACAGTGGAACCAGAAGATATCCGGATCCTTCGTGCCATCGATACGCGCCAGCGGTTCATAACTTTCCGCGTCGCTATAGACATAAGTCAGGGGCACATCGTCGTGAACTTCTTGCAACAGGCGAAAACCTTCCCACAGAAACGTGTCGTCACCTGCTTTCTTACAGGCCTGCCACCACATCGGTTAACCGGTGCTCGCCGTCGTAACGATAGTGCCAGCGCGTCTGACCATTATTCTTCTACACGGTGCGGTCGTGAATGTCGTAACGCCAGCGGATGCCGCTCCGGTTCACTAAGCGTTTATTGGCATAACCTCCGACGCCGGGCATCAACGAAAGGTCACATGGCACTTTGGTTAAGCGAAAGATCCGCACGATTAATACAGGCATCCATTCATGCTCTGCATGAGTTTTCCATGACTTTTTTCAATATTGAATACCGTAAAGTTCTTTATTAACCATGCCTTCCCCTTTGAACAGCAAGGCCTCTTCACCTGCTTCAACGTTGAAATGATGTCACCCCTTATTGCTGTCGAATA
This sequence comes from Phytobacter sp. SCO41, assembly GCF_003073275.1. Lineage (NCBI taxonomy): Bacteria > Pseudomonadati > Pseudomonadota > Gammaproteobacteria > Enterobacterales > Enterobacteriaceae > Phytobacter > Phytobacter sp. SCO41. The sequence goes on from NZ_CP027225.1 coordinate 3,307,096, forward strand.
TTAATATATTAAAGCGAGTATGTTAAATCGAATAGATTAAATTAAACAACATCCCTTTATCTCTTTTAGGAATAACCCTATATTCCTCACCAATTAATTTAAATATTTCATCCTCATCAACAAAAAAGCCTCTATATATTATGGCCGAAATAATTTTTTGGAAGACTTCCGAAGGAACGTTTTTTCTTAAAAACTTAAGATCGGCAGGATTATTCCTAATGATGTAATATGAGTAGTTCATCAGTATAAAATTTGATATTAATAAATTCCCTGTAGACTGATATTTATCAAAGCACTGCCCCAGGGCTTTATATATGGTTTTCTGAGATTTTTTATAAGTATATACAAAGCCATTAGGGTCGCTAAGATAGCAATTTGTATCATTGAAATGTAGATAATTATCCCGACCATCCTCAATGAACAAGAAATTCAATACCGATATTTGATAATTCTTTATTAATTTAATATCGCCGTAGTTTTTCTCTTTTGCAACCAGTTCATAAAAGTGCTCTATCAAAGGCAATACTGGTACATTATCATTGCGAGTAGTATTTATACAGAACCCGTCACTGGTAACGCATAGTTTGTCATAAGCATCATAATCCATCCCCATTTCAAAACATAAAAATCTCAAAAAGAAATTTTTTGCTTTTATTGCGTAATCTTCATTGTTATTTTTTAAAGAAACGAGTTGGTATATATAAAACAAGATAAAAATATCTTTATCTATACGCTGTCGGTTATCAATTTGAAACAGATAACCTAGTCGCGAGAGGAAAACTTCGAACGCGTAACTTTCATCTTCACTTAAACCTAATCCCTTCAACGCACGCAGGGGCATTCCTTTGGGAAAACAAGTTTGCCAATGGCTCAATTCTGCGAGTTTTCCATTTTCTTTTTTTAAAAAAACAGGAAACAAATTTGGCTCGTCCTGTACATAAACATACTCGCCAAAGCTTTTCATCTCGGCTCTCGCATTGATAAAATGTTCAATCTTATGCAAATACATTTCAAAATTCATTAAATAATCCTCTTACCGCATTTCTTCCAATTTCCTTTAGCATCTTTGCTTTCAATCTGGAATGAAGTAATTTTATCATTAAATTTGGCCAGAATATTTTTACCAATACCCTTTGCTCCAGGTTCATTTCTCTTCGAGAGAACGCCGTCTTTTAATCCTGTTTCTTTATAATCAACTTTAGATATATCACTATGCTGATTAAGAAGTTCTACTCCAGAGTCATTAACCGTTATAACTGCTCGATATTTTACATTTCCGGGGTTAAATCCAGGTCGACTATCATGGTTAACCCATATGGCTTTATCACCACGATTATTAGGAACTAATCCACCTTTACCACCGCGTTCCGAGGCTGATGCAATAGCTTCGTCTTTACTCATATAACGTATAACTTCTTCTTGTTTTAATCCGAGGGGGTCTCTTCTAGAGAGCCCATTTACGCCATACTGATAAAGATTTATCCCCCCGCCAGCCCTATCGGGTCCTGCTGGGTAAGCCTGGCGCTATCCGGGTCGTAATAACGGAACAAATTGTAGTGCAACCCGGTCTCCCGATCCAGGTATTGCCCTTGCATACACAGGTTCTGCGCATAGCCCGTCTCCTGCGGTATCGACTCGTGCAGCAGTTTACCCCACGCACTGTTCTGCCCTTCCCAGCGGATATGCCCTCCACGTTCCGTCATCCGTTCTGGCGTACCGTTCGGCCGATAGTGGAATCAGAAAATATCGGATCCTCTAACAGTTACCCAATCATTTTTATAGATACAGAAAATGTACACTTTTCTTTAAAGAATTATTTTTCGATCGCATAGCCTAATAAGATTATTTTAAACCTGGATGGTTGGCTTTCACCTGCAGCGACAATAATATTTACAGCACAACCATCAATGTTATCACTATATACATACACATCTAAGTTCATATATTTATATGAAGGCATATTATCATTTTCATAAGAAATTGTTTTAACACCGCTGATTTCATCGGAAATTTGTTTTTGGAAGACTGAATCATATTCCCATATAGGCCTCGCCATTATATTATTAAATATTATATACTTGCCAATTTTGGGAATGATTATTCCCATGTTAAATTTATAAAATCTCTCCTCCGTCCCATCATATAAAATTTTGTTTGGTTTAAAATTATAAAACTCTCTCATCATTTCAACCTTATTTCTCTCTTAACTTACCTTCGGCAAGAAGCTGACTAATCGATTTAGAAAGCTCTAACTGTGTTCACTTACCTGGTTGGTTAACCCAGGGTATTGCTGACCTCGCATCAGCATGGATAGGAGCGAGAACTTCATAGACTTTATATAGTTTATTCAGTGTATCCAATGATAGTGCACGGCTCTCAAAATACAAGAACTGCGCGAGCAGCTTTATCAGGATAAACAGGTGGTTAAGGGAATTAAGGATGTGCTTGTTTAGTGTACAAAACGGGTATTAGATAATAAAAAAAGCCGGGAAGAATTTATTTCTTTCCCGGCTTTCGTTTTAAATAGTTTCGAACTTGACAACATCAGGAGGGAAGCTATCGGGAAATGATTTATATTTAACCCTGTTTGCTAATAAACTTTCTAAAAAAGTAGTCAGCCCATTGTCAGAATACTCAACTTCAGGTGATCTTGATGGAATAATAGCGGTCCCCCATAAATCACTATTCCCTTTAGAATTTACAACCCAAAAAATATAATCACCATTATCAGTAACTCCCACTGGAATCAATCCATTATCTTTTGGATATAATTGATATTTATAATAATCGCTATCTGACTCGATCAGATAATTAAGATCCTCTAAAATAAATTTATATTGTTCGAAAAAATTCACATCTTCATTTTGGCTAAATGGGTTAAATATAACAATAAATTCTGCAATACGACCCGAGCCATATGTATTTATAAAATCAACATAATCAGACGGAAAAGATAAATTATCCTCAATCAAAGGCCATTTCATCACCTTGCCCGATTCTGAAGGGGAAACTGGTGGTGTTAGTATCGAAATTAGATTATTTATTGGCATATTTACATTCCCGGTGGATTAAGTACTGTAACGTGTTCGAAGAATCCTCCTGATCCTTCTGCTTTTATTGTAATACCAGCCGGTATTCTGGAAGGGCCATGATAAATAGGAGTTATGTTTAGATCAACAACTTCCCCTTGTTCCAAAGCCTTCCTTATTCGACCTTCTATTCCACTCATCACTGGTGTATTGGCCGGTCGTTGTTGAATAGTAATTAGATTGCGAACATCATCACCAGAGCCACCTAATTGACGACCAAGCAAGTGCCCTCTTGCCCGATTACAACCAGCTCCGGTAATAAATCCGGGAGGTTGAATATTGGTATTTGCGTGCGTTTCAGTATTTATATGGCTTACATTTAATCGAGCCTTCACACCTGTTGGCCGACTAAGCTATCCAGTTCACCATATTTGATACCACAATTCATTAACCCCAGCGGATCTATCCAACGAAGAAGGTTAGGCGCAACTGATAAGGGTTTATCCCCCCGCCAACCCTATTGGATCATGCTGCGTAAACCGTCCGCTGTCCGGGTCGTAGGACCTGAACAGGTTATAATGTTACTCCATTTCACAGTCAAGATCCCCCCCATGAAAATACTAAATAGCTGCGTCTAATACCGTTACACTTGCCATTTATTAACATGTGGCAGCTACGCAAGAGCAAAACATAGCAAGCCCGGCGTAGCTCCTCTTAGCGGAGAGAAAAGCTCTAATCCCTTGTCCTGCAAGGGCTTGCAAAAAGTGTAACCCTATTCCGCGCAGTTATTTAGAGTTAGTGTTTTCTAATTGTCTATGTTCCTTAAGGATTTAATTTTACAAATAGATAATCATATAATGCTTCAGCAATAAATTCAGCATGCTCACTCTTTACTATCAAATTAAAAAAATAATATTGCTCATATAAATCATCAATAATTTGATGTTCGCACATAAAGAATTTGGCATAACTTATATATATACCTCTAATATCCTCGGATAGTTTTTCCAAATTAACCTGGGAGGTTGTAACATCATAAAATATATTCGTATACTCCCGATCAACTTGACTAATCTCTATAAAAGGAGCATTCAATTTCTCGCACTGCTTCCAGTGATAAGTTTTTTGATTACTATCTTTATAGATGAATTTCATGTTTAATCCTTAATCTTATAATCAGTCACATGAGTCATTCTTCCATGCTTATCAAATTTCGCCATATAATGAACAATTACGCCATTCATTTTTTGCTCCACTTTAGACCATCCTTTACCTTTAAAGTAAGTTTCTCCAATTTGATCCGCTTTAATAATCACCGTACCGTTTTCAGGATGTTTTATTACATGATCTAAAGCAAATTCTTCATTTTTGTTCCTGGGCCTCGTTCTGCCTGTCGCTTTTGATTTTACCTTTTCAGGTTTACGTGATGATGAACATTTTCTCAATCCAAGAGGATCGATCCCCCCCAACGGATTCGGCGCATGCGCATAAAGGATTATCCCCCCCGCCAGCCCCCTATCGGGTCCTGCCGGGTAAACCTGCCGCTATCCGGGTCGTAATAACGGAACAAATTGTGGTGCAACCCGGTCTCCCGATCCAGGTATTGCCCCTGCATACGCAGGTTCTGCGCATAGCCCGTCTCCTGCGGTATCGACTCGTGCAGCAGTTTCCCCCACGCGCTGTTCTGCCCTTCCCAGCGGATATGTCCTTCGCGGTCCGTCATCCGTTCCGGCGTACCGTTTGGCTGACAGTGGAACCAGAAGATATCCGGATCCTCTGTGCCATCGATACGCGCCAGCGGTTCATAACTTTCCGCGTCGCTATAGACATAAGTCAGGGGCACATCGTCGTGAATTTCCTGCAACAGGCGAAAACCTTCCCACAGAAAACGTGTCGTCACCTGCTTTCCTACCGGCCTGCCCCCCAGCGTCTGCTGGCGTGTTTTGCTGATACGCCGGCCGAGCGGGTCATAGCGGAAACTGACCTGCGTTTGTGGTTTGTTGCGATCCCTCGGGACGGCCACCACATCGGTTAACCGGTGCTCGCCGTCGTAACGATAATGCCAGCGCGTCTGACCGTTGTCTTTTTCGGTGGTCCGCCCATGAATGTCATAGCTCCACTGAATGCCATTTAAACGGGTGAGACGGTTATGACGAACAGACTGCTGCAGGCTGTTATCCAGCGGGTTGCCCGCCGCATCCCAGCACCACTGCTCTTTTCCGGGGGACGTGCCGTCCTGTTCCAGCAGACGCCCGGCGCTGTCATATTTCCAGTTACACCAGTTGAACGGATCATCATCACGCTCTTCGCGCACCGGGTTGTTGCGGTAGTCGTAATCCCAGCGGCGTGACCAGCGTGCGGGTGCCGGACGCTGCGCATTGCCGGTGAACACATCCCGGCGATGGATGCGTCCGAGACGATCGTATTCATTGCGGCTTGTCAGCAAGCCCTGCGTACGGCCAACTTCCCGGTGTAACTCATCGCGGGTAAAGTCACTTATCGGCAGATTATCGAGAGCCAGGCTCAGCAGATGCCCGCTTCCGTAATAGAAATATTTCAGATGACGCCCGTCGGGTAACTCCACCGATGTACGGTTGTTCAGCGCATCATAAGTCCAGCCCAGCCTGCCGTTTTCACCCTCTTCACTGATAACACGTCCCAACGCGTCATAGGTAAAGATCAGCTCCTGTTCAGCTTCCTGACTCCATACGTCATCACCCAGTGGGGGATGTAACGCCACTCGCGTAACCTGCCCATTCGCAGAGTAGTGATAACGGGTCTGCCCTTCCGGCGTGCTGCGGGCAAGCAGTTGACCCGCCTTGCCCCAGCGAAACGCATGCGTTAAAGCCTGTGAATGCCCGGCGGCGAAAGTACGACGCACAGTGCGTCGGCAGGCATCATATTCATACTGTGTTGCGACACCGTCCAGCCCTGTTTCAGCAAGCAGCAGCGAATCCGCACCCCACTCAAAGTGATACGCTTCCCCGTTTTCATTTTGCAATGCCGTTAATCTGTCGCGGCTGTCCCAGCGACGGCGCACCTCTTCCCCTAGCGCGTTACGGGTTGCCACCAGCCGGCCTGCGTCATCCCAGCTAAACTCGTGGCGCTTACCGTCCGGGGTAATATGGTATTCCGGTAGTCCACGTGAGTTCCAGCCGATAGACTCCTGCCAGCCCTCCGCCCGCTCCAGTTGCAGTGGGCGACCTGCGGCATCATAGTGATAGCGGGTGATACGCCCCGAACAGCATCCATCTCTTCCACCACCTGGCCAAAAGCGTCGCGCTTAAGCAATGTACTCTGCCCCAATGGATCGACGATGCGCGCCAGCCCGTGGTGCTCGTTCTGTTGTCTGCCCCTGCCTATGAGCAAATCGCCATCCGTGAGGCCCAGGCCAATATCAGCCTGACGGCAAAAAACTGGTGATTTCACGCAATACGCTTTACCGGCGACTGGAAAAATGACAAAACGTCGGCAGAGTCTGAATTGCACTTATGTATCCGCAACTGTCCCGACTCGCCTAGGCAAACTATCAGGCGGAGAGATTATTCAGCCAGTTGCCTGCCACCTGGGATATATGAACGCGGTCACCGTGTCAGTGCAGCACCTGTAGTTGATGCAACCTTCGCCCCCAGCGCAGCAACCATCACTTGAGCGCCCAAGTAGATACCCATAACCGATTTACCGTGAGTAAGACGCTCAAGGATGATCGACATCTCAGTCTCGAAGAAAGGGTAAACAGACTGTTCATGTATACTCATCGGCCCGTCCAGAACGATAAGTAAATCGTCGGCCAATGGGCCAAACATTGAGAGGCAATGAACGGGGTATCGATATGTTGCCAGCGATATCCCTTCTCCAGTAAGGATTCGCCAAGCGAATCAAAATCTTCAAAAAGCACATGACGAAATACAAAGCCTGTCTTCATGACGGTCCCTTCATCTGAGTAAAATACGCACGTGAGCAACAACCTTGTACAGGGGAAAAAGCTTGTCAATGACCATATGTGAATGGGGGACGGTACTTCGCAGAAGTATATTTTGTGAAAGCGCAGGGAAGAGATTACAGACTCAGGGTTAAACGCGGATGCCTCGCTCCAGGGATAATAGCCCTGGGGCAGGTGTTATTCGCGATGGTCGATCACGACACCACTTAGACACTTAGGATTTATTTCAGCAAAACTGAACGACACGTCCTGATCGTCATTTAGCATAGCGGTATAGCTGGTGACTTCATAAACCGAATGCCCGCGCGGTGTATCGGTAATCTTTAGCGGTGAATAATGCTGACGGACCTGTGCAAGCGTGATGCATTGTCCCTTGAGTGAAAAGCTGATAAAGGCGGATTGCTCTTTCGGAATTCGCCTCAGGCGCACGTCGATATCGTCAATTTGGCTACCATCATCCAATACCACCGCATCCGACTGATAGAAATTAACATACTCATTTTGATCATGCAGGGTTAATGACAACGGATACTGCGAAATGGTATCCACCCTCAGATGTTGGGTTGCAGCCTTAATGTAAACGATAAAATCCCAGAGATTGTTTGTGGGTGTTTTCGCCACAGCAGGGGCTGTTATCAGTAACACAACCGCAATACATATGCTGAGTTTTTGCTTCCGGAGGTGTTTTACCATGTGTTCGGTCATTGTCCCTGTTCAAAAATACTGCGGATTCACATTCATAATGCTACGTAATAGCATATCAGGCTAACAAACAGATGCAATCAATGTCATTGAATCTTTATACTTAGCCACTGTATCTTTCCCTGATATAAAAATATGAGGTTTTAATTCATTCCAGATGTGACGATGACAGGTCTCTCTAATTTTATTGGCTAATGCTTTAAAATTACCACTCTCTTCATATTGGATAAGTGTCTCTTTCGATATAGTAAAAGAACGAAACACATCCATTTGCGAATGCAAATTGTATTCTGAAAAAACAACAGTAATCACCAACGTTGAGCCTTGGGAATATATGTCGTAATCCCATGACTCCCTTAACAGTAAAAACACATCAGTCATAGCATTATCCTGAATAATTCTCTCACATACAAGAAAATGATATCATTGCTTTATTCACCTGACATATTTTATTTTTAGCATTCATTTCTTTTCACACAACCAACTCCCTCCTGGTGTGGAAAAATCGTTTTTAATTTACAAGCAATTTTCGAAGAGATACGGTTAGCGTTGGATAAATTCTTTGACAGCCCAGGATCAACCGTATCAAATTGTTTTAAGGCTAACGGCCCCAAATCATTATGTATTGCGCATTTATCTTTTTCGGTTCCAGAAAAAAATGAATTATATTAAAACTGATTTCTTCTATTACATAGAGAGAAAACCCAGGCGCTTTACAAGCCGTAATATTAATAACATCAAACACATCATTGATATAATCAATCGCGGTGTAGTACTCTTTACTCATTGACTGGATCCGAACATTTCCTTTTCATTTGAGAGCAATGATGAGCTTAATCATCTGACTGCCGGGGCCATGTTGATCCGCCATCAAGGCCACCAACGTGCAAAGAATGCTCAGAATTGTACAATTATTGTATTACCAGCGCAGCTTGTTAGCTGCGCTATATCGTCATAGTCGTATCAGGTTGCCTGTAAAAAGTGATAACCCAGTAACGTATTATCCCGGATAGTCATCCGGTGCACGATCAAACAATTGAGCTGCCAGTGATGCAATTCTGTCATGCTGTACCAGCTTATCTTTCCATTCTTGTGGAATACCCGACCAGCCATATAAAGCGCCGGCAAGTTGCCCGGCCGTCGCCGCCACGCTGTCGGCATCATCGGCCAAGTTCGCCGCCAGCAAGATGGCATCACGGAAATTATCGGTGTTCCACACCGCCCACATGGCAGCTTCCAGCGTATCGATGACATAACCACTGGAGCGAATTTGATCGCGGCTTTTTTCTTTATATTCACCGGCATTGATGATTAGCACGCGTGAAAGTAATGGATATATATGTGGTGAAAAAGACATCTCCTTATCGTAACCACTAATGAGATAATGGAGCATAAGGGCCATAAACTGACTGGCGTCTAACGCATCACGTGCAAAATGTGTCGCATGGCATTGCGCTTTAGAATCAAAATAAATCGCCCGATGAGACTTTCGTCTGAATATTGAGACAGGCGCAATACGAATAATGGGTGCATTGCCTGCCGAATTATTAGCTGCTTTTGTGTCCCATTTCAGACCATGCAGGGAATATTGCTCCAGCGCATAACGCGTAGCATTACCAATATCAAAACATCGGCCATTGCTGCTATTTTCACCAAATCTATACCATCGAAGCATTAAGTGGCAAAACAGATCAGCATCTAAGCGATTAGCCTGCAGATAGGTCTGCGCCAGGCATAATGCCATGGAGGTATCATCAGTCCATTCACCAGGACGCAAACGAAACGGTCCTCCACCGATCATATCGTGAACATGGTTTACGTCACGAGGCTTAAACTCAAGCGTTGCACCCACTGCATCGCCTACAGCGAGTCCGACCAAAGCGCCTATCGCTTTATCACGGGACACATTCTCGCTAACGTCAAGCTCAAGTGTACGATCCCAATATTTATATTTTGGTTCGAGACTATCCAGCTCTTCTTGTGTTAGTCCACGCGTAGAGTAAGGAAGGTATTCCATATAACGGGTGACATAATTATTAATCTCTGAATCATCGGCATGTAAATCGATCATTGAACTTCCTTAAGCTTGATATGGATAAACCCATGACTTTCTACCCTGTCGATAACTTCAAATTTGGTGTTAGGCTTAAACAGCACTTCAGTCTCCAAATTAATATCTTTAAACTCAGATACAAAGTCAATTTGTTTACCAGAATACCCCTCCACCTGCATTTGAATTTTGCCTTTAAAAGGTTTTACCATATCCGTGCTGAAATAACCCGGATCGGAGACAATATTTCCCGGCACATGCTGATCAAGGACCTCAGGCGGCAAACTCCGTACGCCGCGTAAGAACGTACCGGATGTTGGCGGAAGCACATCCATCGCCTCCGATAGATGCTGCGAATATGCCTCCAATCCCGGCGTCATAGGCTCCGTTCCACGTAACGCAGGGTTAAGCATGGTATAGCCTTCGTTAGTTGTATAGCCATAGAGCGCGCCAACCTGATCATCCGTGAGTTTAGATGACAAATAAGGATCGCGTAATTCGGCATATTTTCTGCCATTCTCAATCCATGTCTCTCCCCAACCGGGCATCGCTTCTTCGAGTGGCATGGCCGGTTTTACCGGGTTTATTGCTGTCACAGCAGCGTCCGGAGCCACTGGCTCTGCGCTGAGTCGCGCAGCACGCACAGCATCAAATTTCGCGCCACCTTTCATGCCAGCACCGCCACCTATCAGGCTGCCGAACAGCATGCTCCATTTTTGCCCATCACTGCCCTCACCAAACAACCATCCCCCTGCCCAGTTTCCTGCAGTCCCCCCCAATAAGGCACCAGCGGTACTGAGTAAAGCGATGGCTGGAGTGGCGACCACAGCGAGTGCCGCGGTTCCTACCCCTAACATGACCCAGTTCACCCAACCCGGAATCTCAGGGCTTATCTCGTCTGTTTGTACTTTCGCGCCACCAAAAAAAACATTGGGCGACCCGGCAAAAATCTCGGCACTACAGGTAAGCTTGTCTCCTAGCCGCGCTGCCGGATAATTATTGATATAGATCTTAATGGAACCTTCGGCGACCCGCTTTGGCGAACCACTATGCTCATCACATTTGCCCAATGACAGATGCGCGCGTATCGCCTTACGGCTATTCACATAGACATTTGGCGATCCCTCAGTGAGCGTGCCAGTGACATGCCGGGGCGCCCAGGACATACTTCCAAGCACCTCTCCCAACCCGCCTGCGGCGCAGGCACCTACAGCAGCTGACGCCACAACCAGCGCCAGCCCGCCGGTTGCGACTGTCGCAGCCCCCAGTATGGCACCACCGATAAGCCCAACAACCATCCAGGATTTCGATGCCGTATGGGCTATAGGATCATCGACCCTTGCAGCCTGTAGCGCAGTCATTACGACGATGTCCGTTGCCGGGTAAGAAACGCCAATATCTGTTCAGGGGAAGCGAGTCCCTGCGGCCCGTTAACGGTGCGACAGATACTGAGCTGTTGTTCCAGATGATGCCCGGGCACTGTGGCAACAGACCATAAGGCGTAGCGTATCGGCTGCGTGTCGGGGACAGGGGCAATACGCAGCGGCGAACCGTCCTGGGCGTAGAGCAAATAGATGCCTTCACGGGCACGCTGCAAAGGTAGGCTTCTATATAACGCTTGCACACCGGAAAAAACGTCCAGATTACAACTTTCTGTATCTAGCGCGAAAAAGAGATCCGGATTATCCGGGCGGATCATTTCCCCCAGCGTCGCCTCATGTTGATTATGGTGAAAACGGATACTCGCAATAATATCCTGATATTGTTTCTGATATAGCTCACTAAATTCACCAGGGCAGGTGCCAATGTAGCAAACAACTTTTTTCCCACCCGAAGGTTCATCCAGGATAATAACGGTCTGGCGCTGGAAAATTAACACGTTGCCATTTTTAAATCGGTAAAAAAGCTCAACGGCTGGCTCGCCATCTATTAACTTCTGCTGCGTCGATTCCATGTGAAATTCTGGCACTGTGACTTCCAGCTCGCGGGCAATACGCGCCGCAACAGCCTGTACAGTCTCCCCGTTTTTCGCCCCCGCACGAGATACAACAAAGGTAAATTCACTGGCACCTGTATCATTGAGGGTAAAAAGATTCATCGTACGGTCTTTGAATACATCAGGTAAAGCGAGTGTCGCCTCCTGGAGAATATAATCAGCCATCGTGCATCCCTTTATTTATTTGCCTTTACGGTAAAAAAGCTATCTATTTCTTGCTGTATGATAGTTTGTTGATTCGAGCCAACCGCCAGGGTTCCGGCACTGCCATCGGCGGGATTCAGGTGCAGGTCGCCACTAAGCGTATTAATTTGTGCACTCTCTGCCGCCGTGAAATTAAAGTTATTGCCGATTATGCTGACCGTACCGTCCTTGAGCAGTTCAATTGCGCTTTGTCCGCATTCAATACGCAACATTTCACCTGCGGCAAGCGTAAAAGTGTTCACGACCTTATCATCGCGGTTATTACCCGTCAGACTCGTGAGATTTCCCTTAACGCCTGTATTCTGATCCTTCACTACCCGCAAAGTTTCATTCTCACCAACGAACTGGGTGTGATTCTTCTCAATAGTATGCGTTTCGTCATTCTTAACGTTGGTGTCCATATTCCGTTCGGCCTGGATCCACACCTGCTCCTCCCCCGCTTTATCTTCAAAACGCAGGGCGTTGGCGGTGTCAGAAGAACCATCTTTCGAACGGCTGAGGAACCCCATCTGGGTGGCGGCGGCGGGGAGCGCCCACGGCGGCATGCTGGCTTCGTTATAGACGCGCCCGGTGATGATCGGCCTGTCCGGGTCACCGTTAATAAAATCGACCACCACTTCATCACCGACGCGTGGCACCTGTACGCCACCGAAACCCTGCCCCGCCCAGGCGCTGGAGACACGCACCCAGCAGGAGCTGGTATCGTCGCCCTTCGCCAGTCTGTCCCAGTGGAACTTCACCTTCACCCGGCCATAGCGATCGGTCCAGATGCTCTCTCCCTGCGGGCCGACGACTCTTGCGGTCTGTGGCCCATAGGTACGCGGCCAGGCCGATTTTTGCGCCGGGCGGTATGTAACGGTGGAGGGGATCACCGTGAAATCAATGCGGTGCATCGTTTGCGAGCCACTACCGCTGGCGTAATTGTTCTCTTCCAGCCAGTAGTTGGCCTCGGTGGTCAGGTATTCCGCGTTATCGCTGAAAAAGGGGGCGTTATAGAGGGTAAACGTGTTACCCGGCGCGATGCCGAGTGCCGTGGCGCTACCATGAATCTGTTGATGTTCCACCTGCCAGCGCTCCTGGCGGATGCGGGCATAGAAATCCGCATGATCATGTTCAACAAAGCGCCCCGGCCAGTCGTACACATCAATACTGCCCGGTTGTGGTGAGACCGGGTTCTGCCGGGCCTGAAACAGCCAGGCATTCGGCTTGCGGAAATCATAATCGTCCAGGCTGTAGATCCCCGGCGTCACGCTGTCGGTCAGCGCCCACTGGCTGATCCCCTCTTCATCCGTACTGCCACCGGACGGTGTCACGTGATAAGGAATGGTTTCGTAACCGGCAAACGGCTGATGCTGGGTCGCCGCATCGGTTAGCACCAGAACATGCCGCTCCGCCTCGTGGCGGAAGAAGTAGCTGATGCCCTCCAGTTCCATCAGGCGGCTGATAAAGTCGAAGCTGCTCTCCTGATACTGTACGCAGTAGTCCCAGACGCGATAGCTGCCGGTCAGCTTGTCTTCGACATTGACCTGGTTTTCAGAAAGCAGCGTTTTGACAATTTGCGGTACCGTCTGCCCCTGGAAAATACGCAGGTTACGGTCACGTTGCATTGGCCATAAGTCGGATTCAACGCTGAGTTGATAGACCGCGTAGCGGGTGCCGGACAGCTCCACGGCGCTCACCGCAACGCGGGTCACTTTGCCGTTAAAGTAGCGCGGCGATGTTATATCCTGCGTCGGGACAGTCACAGTGACGGCCTTTCCCAGTAGCTGGCTGCGATCCATGCGCGCATCGGTGCCCAGCAGCGTCAGGCCAAGTGCATAAGGTTCTGACAGCGCTTCACGCCCTGACAGTTTCCAGAACAGCAGCCCTTCGACCGGAAGCTGCACGGTAATACGGTTGAGCATAAGGTTCATTCCGTTAAAAGTAGCAACGCGCTGAAATCGTCAGCGCAAATGCCATTCGATAGAGAAAATCCACCCGCTAAGATTGCGGTATTTTTACTAAATTTTGATGTCTGGTGAGGTAAATTGTATTTGCCACTCTGTACTGGCCGTTATATTTATCGCTCTGTATCGGGCACAATATAAGACCGTGTTCCTGGCTGTCTGCCGAGGTTATTATCAACCTCAGTCATGCCACTATTTTATTCCGTCGGCGTATCCTCATCCGGCGCCTGGTCAAATAACGCCGCGGCCATTGAGGCAATGCGGTCATGCTGAACCAGCTTCTCTTTCCATTCCTGCGGAATCCCCGACCAGCCATATAAAGCACCGGCAAGTTGTCCGGCCGTCGCCGCCACGCTGTCGGCATCATCGGCAAGGTTCGCCGCCAGCAAGATGGCATCACGGAAACTGTCGGTGTGCCATACCGCCCACATGGCCGCTTCCAGCGTATCGATAACATAGCCACTGGAGCGGATCTGGTCGCGGCTTTTTTCTTTATATTCACCGGCGTTGATGATCAGCACCCGCGGCTCTAACGGCATCATTTGCGGGGAAAATACACGTTCTTTGTTGTACCCATTAATCAGCAGAAGCAGTAAGCAACTCAGATAATGTGCGGAACTTACAGCCTCGGTCGCACAATGGGTGGCCTGACTTTGAATTTTCGCGTTATAGAATGTCTGAGCGAAATTGCGACGAAAATAGATCGGTACAGGCGCTAATCGAATAATGGATGCATTTCCCGCTGTTTCCGGGGCCGTATTACCAAACCAGTCCGCTCCGTTAATCTCATATTGTTCCAGGGCATAACGGGTCGCATTGCCAATATCAAAACAGACACCGTTAACGCTGTTATAGCCCTCGCGATACCACTTCACCAGCTTGTCCCTGAAACATTGCCTGCTGGCATATTTGCACTCCAGCATTGTTTCAGCCAGACACAGGGCCATAGAGGTGTCGTCGGTCCACTCGCCGGGTTTCAGGCGAAATGGCCCACCACCCACCATATCCGTCACGGCGCGATGGTCACGAGGCATAAATTCCAGCGTGGTGCCCACGGCATCGCCCACGGCGAGCCCGACAAGCGCGCCTATGGCCCTGTCGCGACAGATATTCAGCGGCTTGACCTGATCAGGCGTGTCATACCATTTTGTCGACGCGGCTTCTTGCGGGTCATCTACCAGTGGATGTGCAATGTAGTCATACAGCATGCGGTGCTGCGTCCGCGCGTTAGTAAACGGAATATAGTGCTCATACTGTTTTGCATAACGCTCTATTTCCCGAATATCAGAATGTAAATCGATCACGATTGTCCCTTTCCTGTCTTTCTTTACTGCTGTATCGCAGGCAGCGGTTTGCCGCTACCGTCTTTTACAAAGACCAGGCTCTTGTCATTTTGCCCTAGCTTACCCTGATAAACATTCCCCACCTGATAAGCTGCAACGGCGATTAACCACGCCGTTTCATTATGCTTTTCGACCAGCCAGCTTTTATTAAACTGCGGTTGTTCTACCCGTAATGACATTTCAATCACCGGGTTGTTATTAATAAACAACCCACTTTGCTTCATGGATAAAATGGTGATATTGACATCGCTGCCATTAGTCAGAATGTCCTGCTCTTTGCACTCAAGGTTACGCGCTACTCTTTTTGCCAGCCCGAAAAAGAGACATATCAGCACTATCGTTACAACAACATTCACAATTTCAAATGTCGAGATATTCATCCCTTAATACCATCCTGTCCCGTTATTACGGCGCCAGCATCAGCACTTTGAACTGGCTCGGCACGATACGCATACCAATCGCATTGGTGGAGTTTTGCAGGCTCACGCTGGTCAATCGCGTGGCGGGAGTGCCTTTTAACAGCACGGTAAACGCACCGGTTAAATGCCGGGATGGCCCCATCACGGTCCCAGAGGCCACGCCTGTTGCCACGCCGGGGTTATCGCCGTTGGTCAGTGGCGTGATGGTCGCCATATTGTGGGCTGGCATCCCCATAAACAGGATATTCATCGCATTAGGGATTGCCGTCGGCCCCAGCGCAATATCCGGATAGGGAATGGGCGTGGGGGCGGGCATGGGCGTCAGGCAGACATCCGGAAAGGCCAAATCAACCCCGAAAAGCTGGCAATTCGCAAACATGGCGGTTCCTTATCCCATATGAATCTGTTCAGAATCGACTTTGGTGATCGCTTTGGACGTGATCACCGTGTTGTGGGCATGCAGGCGCGCATAATCCTCAGCCTTCATGTCCAGTTGCCCGGCGCGAACCTGCTCGGTCTGTCTGGTCGTGCGAAACAGGCTGTGGCTGATTTGGGTGACGGTCTGCCAGACAGATTCTGCCCGCTTGCCGACAACGCGCGACAGGCTGACCCACGCCGAGAGTTTCTCGCCGCTGTATTTCATCTCGTCGATATGGCAGTCACCCCGCCCGGCGGTGACACGGAGCGCCTCGCTACTCAGGCTTAGCTCCCCCGCGCTACGAATATGCAGATCGCCCGGCACGCTGAGCTCCGCAACCTGCGGGTTGGCCCGTTCCAGTACCGCCAGCAGCCAGATTTGGCGCTCTACGCTGGCAATTAACACCGTATCGCCGGTCTGCGGTGCGATAACACAACTCGCAGCCCGGCGACAATGCCAGCCACGCCCTTCGCTTTCTACCGTCAGGCTGCCGTCAGCAAAGCAGTGGGTCACCACCGCCGATGCCTGTACGGGCGGCAGTATGGGTTGGGCCATCAGATGGTTGACTTTACTCATTATCTCTCCTCAACGGCGGCTCTGGCGCTGCAGGCTCCAGGCCTCAGCAGCCAATAATTCTTCGTCATATTCGAGAATGCCCTGACGCCCGGTGAACTGGGCATTCTCCTGATTCGCCCGGTGCATCCGGGTGCGGGAAAAGGTCGCGCCGCGCAGGTCGGCCAGACGCAGGTCGGCACCGGTAAAATCGCTGTAGGTCAGGTCACAAAGGGTAAAACGCACACCGACAGCATTCACCTGCTGCAGGATACTTTGAAACAGGCGGCTCTCGCTGAAATCGGCCTGCTCAAGCGTGGCGCCGACAAAAATAGCCTGATCAAAGAGGCTGCCACGACACTGCGCGCCGCGCAGATTCGCTTCCATAAACAGCGCCTGGGTTGCATTGACCTGGTTTAATTGCGCGGTCTGTAACGACGCCCCCTTAAAATTGCACTGGGTAAGCTGCGCGCCGCTAAAATCCGCGCCGTCTAACTGGTTGTCGGTAAACTGGCAGCCGGTAAAGCCGTGCCGGGTGTAATCTTTCCCGCGCTGATCGCAGTCGAAAAAGACCACCCGTTCAAACTGACTGCCCTCAAGCACCGTTGTACGCAAATCAATGCCATAAAAGGTGGTCAGCAGAAAACGGCACCCGGCAAAGCGGGCATGAGCCAGCGGTGATTCAAAAAAGACGCTGCGTTCAGGTATTGCCCGATCAAAGTGACTGTCCGCCAGCGCGCAGTGCATAAATTGCACGGTCTGTAGCGAGCAGCCCGTAAAATGGCTACCCGTCAGCGTGCAGTCGTTGAAGATACATCCATCAAGTGGCGTTTCCTCCACCCGCAGGTTCGCCATTTCGCACTGATTAAACACCGTCTGGGTTAACCGGGCTCCCCGCAGGTTTACTCCGTTTAACGCACATTCGGTGAACGCCGTTTCCTGCAAATTGGCCCCTTGCAGGTTCACGCCCTCCAGCGAGACCTCCTGAAAAATACCGCCGGAGAGATCGCAGCCCTGCAAATCCAGCCCGTCGAGGGAGACTTCGCTGACCGGCTCGCCGCCTTTCACCCGCTGTTGCAACTGTGCTGCGGTGAGCATCGTCATATTACTTCTCCATCGCGCTTCGGCAGCGTTTTGATGCGTTTCGTCCATGCCCCATCAAGGCGGGTGGTATCGCTAATGAACGCCTGCGAGAGATCGGCGCGAAAAAGATTCGCCCCGCTAAAATTGGCCCCGCCAAGCTGACTTTTTTGCAGCAACGCCCCCATCAGGTTGGCATCGGTGAAATCGGTATCGCGAAAATCAGTGCGCACAAACAGGCTCCCCACCAGGTTTGCCTGACCAAAGTGGCTGGCGCGGCAATCCGCTTCGCTGAGGTCGCAATTCTCCAGCTTCGCCAGGGTGAATTGCGCGCCGGCGAGCGGCGACTGACGCAGGTTGCACTGGATGAGCGAAGCCTGGCGGAAGTCGGCGCCCGCTAAAGTACTTTCGGCCGCTATCGCGGTAGCGATTAAAGTGGCCCCGGCAAAACTCGCCTGTTCCGCCTGAGTCTGGACAAAGGAGCAGCTATCCAGCCGCGCGCCGCTAAACACTGCGGCCACCAGCACCGATTGCATAAACGCGCATTTATGCAGCCGCGCACCGTGAAAATCGGGTTCTGCCAGGGTGAGTTCCATAAAGATGCAGCCGTCCAGCGAGGCGTGGTGGAAACGACAGCGGCTCAGCCCGGTTTCGCGTAACAGCAATCCATCCAGGCTGGCGTTATCGAAGATGCACGCCTCGAATAAGGCATTTTGTGTCTGCGTCTCTTTAAAGCGTGCACCGCTAAAATCGCTCTCCTGGCACTGAGCAAGCGCCAGGCTTGCCCCGGTAAAATCACATCGTTGTAATGAGGCGCGCCCAAATTGCGTACGGGCAAGCATCGCCCCGGCAAAACAGGCGCCATCCAGCTTACTGTTGCGGAAATCAGCACATTCCAGCAGCGCCTTTGTGAAATTCGCACCACTGAGATCCATACCGGAAAAGTCAGCGCCGGTAAGATCCATACCGCTAAAATCGCCCCCTTGCGCGAATGTACGCCCGGCACGCTGGCGAATGATCTGTGCAAGGTCACCCGTCAGGCGTACGGCGGGAGGCTGTTGGGCCACAGCCGCCAGATACATCTGATGCAGCGCCTCGCTCGCCTGCTCGCGCTTTTTCTCACTCATCAGGTCGCTGTTGCTGTGGAGCATTTCCTGCATCCGATGCAGTGATTCCGGCCCGCGCGGCATTTGGTCATCCCTGTGCGGGTACTTCGCTTCCATTTCGCGTTTGCGCTGCTCCGCATCGGCCTGTATCTGCTGCGCCTGACGTTCCATTTTTTCCATAAACTCAGGCAATTCATCGAGGGCAGGCATCTCAGGCTCTTCGATGTTGTCGAGCAGGTCGCCGATGTCGCGCCCGTTTGCTTCCAGCCTTTCCCGGTACTGTTCGCGCAGCAGCTTTTCGCGATTCTTTATGTTGTCGCGCATCGGGCTCGGCGTCTGCTGCACCTCACTGTCAAGCCACGGGCCGATTAGCGATTCCGGCAGCAGATCCTTTTCGCGAAACGCGAACAACGCCCCTTTTTCTTTATCCAGGCGCTGGCTGAGGACTTTGCGATAGTGGTTGAGCGAACGCCCGGCACCGTTTTTTTCGAGCGCGGGCATTAAGTGCAAAACATCCGCCGCGTCGTCTTCATTAATGCGGATATGCCCCTGCCAGATAAGTACCATCTGCTCCAGATGCGGGAAAAACCAGACGGTGGTTGCGCGCAGGCTTATCTCTTCAAACAGGGTCTCTTCCTGACGCAACCGGCTGATAAAGCAGCGCGCATGCCAGGGTGGCAAGGTGCCTTCCTGCACAGGTTTTTGCGGGTGCATGTTCCAGATACGCCACGACGCCTGTTCCGGCAGGGTGTCTCTGTCCCACCACTGATCGGGGCTGGCGGCATTAAACACCGTCCAGTCGATGTCGCGGGCAAAGCCGGGAAAATCGTTCTGCAACCAACCGGCGTCATAGTTTTTGCCCATCCGGCGAAAGCGACGCGGCCAGGAGAGATCAAGCGGCCCAAAGCTCGCAGGCTCCGGCCTCTGTTTTGGCGAGGTCATGCGCCCGAGGAGGGGCTCAATGTTCGGCAGGCGGTGGAGGCTTTGTCCCTGATGATTTTCCGGGCAAAACCCCACCCCATGCGGGTTTTCTTCACAGCCTGCACCACCCCAGGCGCGCGTCCAGTCCAGACGCATGTCGCCAAAAGGCTGCGGTGGGGTCATTTTGCTGCCCGACCAGAAACGGTCGCCAAACACCACCAGTGATTTACTGAGATTGTCGATATCCACCCGCGCCATCACCGCCGTTTTTTCCTGCTGGTGGTGAGTATAGGCATAGCCGGTGGCCAGGAATTCTGCACGGGTTTTCGGCATCGCCATATCAATAACGCCGCCGCTGGTTTGTAGTTCACTGGCGGCAAGCTGCCAGAGCTCCATCTCCGGACGCAGTGTTGGGGCCTCCCCCATATCGGTCAGCGCCATCACCGACACGCCAAGATGGTTTTTACCCTGCCAGCGGAAAGGGCGATGGAGCACGCTCAGGCGCAAAGGTTTAATAATCTTCATCCGTAATACCTTATTCGCCTAATATGAGTGGCCGATCGTATAACGCAATTCTTTTCGGGTCTTTGGGGTCATATTTGATGGTGGTGCCATTACCGGCTTTAAAGCGTTCTCTCTCTTCAAAGTTCATAGATGTATAGAAGCTTGCCTGTACTTCTTGGCCCTCACGGGTTTTAAAGTTCACCGTCAGTAAATAGACAGGGTTTTCTGCATCCCACATCCCCGTTTGCCTGGCGACAATAATATCCGCATTGGCACCAATACCGGTTTTAAGCACTGATGCTTGCCTAAAGGAGTCTTTAATATAAACAATAAGGTTATCGCGCAAGCTAAGGTAGATAATATAAAAGACGGCTGAAAATATCCCAATGGGCAGCAGATACCAGTAAGTGTCAAAAAATTCCATTAATTTGGACCTTTCGTGTATACGCAGAGTTATTTCCAGAAAAAACGCAGCCAGAAAAGCTTAGTCAAACACGTTCATTACTGCAATCTGTGGCAGTTTGTCATCACTGTATTTTACCGTCAGGGTTAACCCTTTTTTCAGTTTATGAATATCATTGGGTTTAACAGCGGCCCTGGCACGGTATTTCTTTCTCTTTTTAGCGAAATCCGCAAAGAAATAGCATTAATAAAGATAATACTCGCCACGCTTCGTACCGGTACGCTGCCAGGACTCCAGAGGAACATGA
Source organism: Phytobacter sp. SCO41 (assembly GCF_003073275.1). Classification (NCBI taxonomy): domain Bacteria; kingdom Pseudomonadati; phylum Pseudomonadota; class Gammaproteobacteria; order Enterobacterales; family Enterobacteriaceae; genus Phytobacter; species Phytobacter sp. SCO41. Next base: position 3,328,019 of record NZ_CP027225.1, read on the forward strand.
ATGGTTTTCCCGGCCCATTCTTCGCGTGATATCCAGTCGCGCAATAACCGCGTTTGTACCCCATACTGCTTAAAAAAAACAACGGCAGACCACAGTCCCGCAAGGGTGATAATCAATCCAGAAATAAAGAAAGGGTCACTCATAACATTGATAAGAATGTTCATATGAATTTTATTTTAATGGCCAACCAATTTACCATTTTATTGATTTACAATCGCATGCAGCCAGATGTTTTCTTTATTTTCATCTCAAGGGCCAGGCTGTACGCCAGGAACCCTTTCAGTGCCTTTGCAACCAATAATTTTATTAAAATCATCGCCGCCGACGTTTTAAAGATGCATTCTCTATTTCCATAATAACTTGAGACGGATTATCTTTATTGTACGTAACATCAAAAAACTTCCCTATTTGATATTGTCTTAAATCAGAAGTATAAATAACCGCACTTCCTGTTCCAACGATATCAACACCCTCATCAGTGGTAAATTTATAATGTAGTTTAATATTTGTATAATCTGAAATTTTTCCAGTGTAGGCTTCAACATTCAAAATTTCAGCCTGTGCAAGCACGCCATTCTTGCGGATATGCGATTTTAATTTTGCATTCCTGATATCCCTGATAAGCAAAGACACAATAACATAGGCAAAAAAAGCCAGGACGGCGAATACAATGACATCTGTAACATATCTCATATTTATCATCAATGCTCAGCTTGCATGCTCAGTACTGCTATTTTCTGTGGCGGAACACCCTGATATTTAATCACAATGGGCATCCCTTTTTTAAGCTGGGGGATTTCAGATACTTTTAGAGCGGCAGCCGCTTTATATTGTTTCACCCCACCCTCCAGATTTGCATCAAAGGTAACAATAAAGAAATAATCAAAATTATGCGTAGTGGAAGTCTGTTTCCACTCGCGCAATGTTGCCGTCGTCACCTCGCCCTGCCATTTATCTCTCGATAACCAGTATCTTATTTCTGTAACATCTTCTTTTTGCCCCTTCAATCCCTTAAGGCAGATAAAAATAAAAACCAGTATAACGCCCAGCGCTATTAAATTTGAATGTTCTGAAAAAGTCGTCATCATCTGGACTCGATAAGCATTAGCTATCTATGCCAATTTGTTTTATTCATTGAATATATAGACCATGTAAATGCATAAAGAAATATGCAAAATTAAAAGCAGAAATTCAGAATATCACTGTCGCCCTAGTTATCACCCAAAATCAATGGTCTGTCATAGATGGCGATGCGTTTCGGATTTTTTGGATCGTATTTTATGGTCGTGCCATTTCCTGCCTTAAAACGATCAATCTCTTCAAAAGTAAGCGGTCTCAAAATACTGGCTTCAAACTCATCCCCTTCCCGAGTTTTGAATTTAACCGTTATCCGATAGACAGGCTTCCCACCATCCCACATGGAAGTTTGTTGGGCCGCAACAATATCCGCATTAACTGCGATTCCTTTTTTCATTACCGAGTCTTGCATTGCCCCATTCTTTATGAGTGGTATAAAACTCTCTCGCAAGTCACGAACAACGACAATAATCACAAATATGCAAGCGGCAAATAAAACATAAAACCACTTTGAACTAAATTCCACTTCAATCTCCCGATTTTAAACAAACATGGTTAATAATTTGGAACTCCAGTGTAACGCACCTGATGTAACCAATGCTTTTATTTGTGTAACCTCCATCGGAGAGTTTTTACTTTCAAATGTTTTGTGACTAAAAGAAATAACGTTGCGACTTACTGCTGTATGGGTCCAACCAACAGAAGCGGTTTTAATATCCATTGCAAACCCAGTCAAGCTTTCCGATGCACCAGTGACGCTTGCACTATTTCCTGTTAGCGTTTCTTTAAAGCCGGCTATCGTATAAGACGACTTTGGTGCATCAAGATTAATATTAGTCGCACTTTTTAACGTAATATCATGTGGGCTAGTAATGGTAATCGTACCAGAATTAACGTTCTGCTCCCAATTACCGGAGTTCACATTGATGATCACCCCACCGGTAATGGTCTCCGTTTGCCCTCCCTGAATAACCGTTTCAAGGCCATTATCAATTCGCTGCATGAATTTCCCTGTCACATGCTGCAATTCATCACCAGTAATCTCAGTGGTACGTCCACCTTTCACCGTTACTGCATCACCACCGCTGGTGATATCAAGTTTGCGCCCTTTCTGTATTGTCGTGGTCTCACCACCATTAAACGTACTGGTCACAGCGTTGGTCACTGTTGTATTCCAGATATCCTGATACGTAAGGCTTACAGCCCCTGTAACAGTGTCCGTCAGTGTCTTTTTGATCGTCGTCGTCCGGTTACCGTCGATATTGACCGTCTGATCATTCTCGACCGACACCATCATGTCTTTCTCGGAATGCATCTGCACCGATTCATTACCCGGACTGTCTTCAAAAAACAGGAAGCTGGCATTATCGACGCTGCCATCTTTACTACGGGTCATAAAGCCCATCCGGGTGGCATCACCAGGCAGGTCCCACGGCGGCATACTGGCTTCGTTATAAACACGCCCGGTGATAATCGGCCTGTCGGGGTCACCGTTAATAAAGTCGACCACCACTTCATCACCAACACGCGGGATCTGCACACCGCCAAAACCTTGCCCTGCCCAGGCGCTGGAAACACGCACCCAGCAAGAGCTGGTATCGTCGCCTTTTGCCTGCCTGTCCCAGTGAAACTTCACTTTCACCCGGCCATAGCGATCGGTCCAGATGCTCTCTCCCTGCGGACCGACGACTTTCGCGGTCTGTGGCCCATAGGTACGCGGCCAGGCCGTTTTTTGCGCCGGACGGTATGTGACCGAAGAAGGAATGACGGTGAAATCAATGCGGTGCATCGTTTGCGAGCTCCCGCCGCTGGCGTAGGCATTCTCTTCCAGCCAGTAGTTAGCTTCGGTGGTCAGGTATTCCGCGTTATCACTGAAAAAGGGGGCGTTATAGAGGGTAAAAGTATGCCCAGGGGTGATGCCCAGCGCGGTGGCGCTGCCCTGTATCTGCTGGTGCTCAACCTGCCAGCGTTCCTGATGAATGCGGGCATAGAATTCACCGTGTCCATGATCAACAAAGCGCCCCGGCCAGTCATAAACGTTAATGCTGCCGGGCTCTGGCGAGTTTGGATTCTGGCGCGCCTGAAACAGCCAGGCATTCGGCTTACGGAAATCATAATCGTCCAGGCTGTAGATCCCCGGCGTCACGCTGTCCGTTAACGCCCACTGGCTGATCCCCTCTTCGTCGGTACTGCCGCCGGACGGTGTCACGTGATAAGGAATGGATTCATAACCGGCAAACGGCTGATGCTGGCTGGCGGCATCGGTCAGCACCATGACGTGGCGCCCGGATTCGTGGCGGAAGAAATAGCTGATGCCCTCCAGTTCCATCAGGCGGCTGATAAAGTCGAAGCTGCTCTCCTGATACTGTACGCAGTAATCCCAGACGCGGTAACTCTCGCTCAGTTTGTCTTCAACGTTAACCTTGCTTTCAGAGAGCAGCGTTTTGACGATTTGCGGTACCGTCTGCCCCTGGAAAATACGCAGGTTACGGTCACGCTGCATTGGCCATAAGTCGGATTCAACGCTGAGCTGATAGACCGCGTAGCGTGTGCCGGACAGTTCCACGGCGCTCACCGCCACACGGGTCACTTTGCCGTTAAAGTAGCGCGGTGATGTCATATCCTGCGTCGGGACAGTCACAGTGACGGATTTGCCCAGCAACTGGCTGCGGTCTATGCGCGCATCGGTGCCCAGCAACGTCAGGCCAAGTGCATAAGGTTCTGACAGCGCTTCACGCCCTGACAGTTTCCAGAACAATAGCCCGTCTACGGGAAGCTGTACGGTAATACGATTGAGCATAAGGTTAATTCCGTTACAAAAATCATGAAGAACCAGGTGCAATCATTAAATTATCGTGCCCGAACGACAAATATAATCAACCAGCAGTCAGTGAGGATATTACAAAAACGGGCAATAACGTCCGTTTTATCTATTCATTGATATCGAGGAAGGGTGCCAGCCATTTCTTTTCAGAAAATTCCTGGCAATGTGCAGTTTAGCGAAACAGCAATTAAACGAAATGGATCACCATATGTGAACGTGCTGTTTTTGCCATCGCCTCATCGATATACTTCTGTTTTATTTCATCCGTGAGCGGTGTTTTTTCATGCGGCGGTTCAAACTGCTGCATACTTTTCATCACAGCGTAAAAACCGCCGATAACCCTCTCACCTTGTGCTTTAATTTTCCAGCCATCAATATCCAAAATAATATAAGCGCTCGTGCCGGTAATTTTCATTATCAGGTTACTTTGCCGTTCAAATATTCTGGCTAAGCCACACCCCGTGTTCCCCTGCTTTGGCGCAAAAAAGCACGGTAAAGTGCAGAATGATCTACTTCCCACGATGAAACTTAATACTCTGAATAATTTCCTGATATTGCTGCTGATGACGTTCGTTAAATTCCCCCGGACAGGTCGCCACATAGCTCACCAGTTTTTTTCCGGCTGGCGCTGCGTCCAGTAAAATAATGGTCTGACGCTGGAAGATAACGCGATTATCATTTTTGAACTGATAGAAAAGCTCAACGGCCGGGTAGCCATCAACCGTCAACATTTGCGTCGACTCAAGGTAAAAATCGGTCAGCGTATCTTTTAGTTCGCGAAGCGTTCTGGCGGCGACAGCATGTACTTTATCGTCGGCATTTGCACTGGCGCGAGACACGACAAACGTAAATTCATTGCCACCATCAACAGTGTGTGTAAATGCATTCATAGTTCGGTCTTTGGCTGTATAGGGCATTGCCACATTTATTTTTATGCAACCGATAGACTGCCGGAGCGATATTGCGCACCGGCAGCGAAGAGATTACGGTTGCGGATTTACCAGCCAGGTACCGGCACTGGTGATATTTAACGTCTGGTGACGGGTCTGACCGTTACCCTGCAACACCAGCGCATACTGGCCCGGCTGCAGTTTCAGGGTCGCGAAACCATTGCTGGCCGGTGTTATCGACTGCGATTCCCCGTTGAGGGTCAGTTTTTCTCCCTCATTCATGCGCACATAGACCTGTGCAATCGCCGCAGGCGGCGTGGTTGCAGCGGGTTTATCCGCCGCCACAGGTGCGGTTTGTGCCGGGGCAGTCGACGCCGTATCACGTGCTGGCGCTGCGGTGGTGGACGTAGCTGCTGGCGGCGTCGAAACCGGCGCACTGTTTTGCGCAGGCGGAGCGGCCGGTGTGGCTGGCGCGACGGGGGTATCGGCAGGACCGGTGCTTGCCGTCTGATTCGCATTCTCCTGCGGCGCATTGCCCTGATGGAACAGCACGCCGCCGGCGATCAGGCCAACCAGCACGCCAGCCGCCACCAGGCCTGGCACTTTGTAACGCCGCCAGTCCAGGACGCCAGGTTTGGTTTCAACCTCTTCAATGGGAACCAGCATGGTGCCCGGCTTTTTCACGTTCAGCACATCGTCGAGTCCGGCGACCGGCATTTCGATCAGCGCCGCAAATTCATCGATAGTTTGCGGACGGTCTTCCATTTTCAGCGCCAGCGCCTTGTCCACCGCCTGTAACAAGGACGGGGAGTAACCGGGCAGATGGCGATGGGCCAGCGGCTGATAACCATCCTGAATGCTGCGCACCACACTCACCGGCGGCGGTGAGCCCACGATCAGCGTATGGAGTACGGCACCCAGAGCGTAGATATCTGTCCACGGTCCCTGCTCGCTTTCATTATCGTCAGTGTATTGCTCAATCGGCGCATAGCCTGGGCGCAGCATGGTTTCGGTCTCGTCGGAGACCGAGCCAATACTGCGGCGGGCAGAGCCGAAATCCAGCAGGACGGGCAGGCCGTTATCCTGTATCTGGATGTTATCCAGCGAGATATCGCGGTGCAGATAGCCTTCGTCGTGGATGGTTTTAATTGCCCCAAGCAGCATCGGCAGCGTGCGGCGGATCCACGCTTCGTTGATCATCTGCGGGTTCTTTTCGCGCAAACGGGAGAGCGTAGTGCCGCTGTAAAAGACCGTCCCCATATAGGCGGTGTCGTTTTGCACCCAGAAACGCAACACGTGTAGCAGGTTCGGGTGATTAAAACGCGCCAGCAGACGCGCTTCCTGAATAAAGCTGTTCAGTCCGGCGGAAAAGGCCTTACCAAAGCGCTCGCTACGCAACACCAGCGTCATGTCGTCATTGCGTACCGCAAGCGTTGAGGGCATGAACTCTTTAATGGCTATAGTGCGTTCGAGCTGATGATCCCAGGCACGGTAGACAATGCCGAAACCGCCACCGCCAATCACCTCTTTGATTTCGAACTCATTAAAGCGGTATCCCGTCGGCAGTGCGTTCGGTACAGTCCGGTTGTTTTCGTGATCCGTCATAATGGAAAACTCTCTTGATAATGGCATTACGCCGCAAACTGACAGTGAAACTCGCCCTGTGCAAAGGTAACGTGTAAACGTCGGTACTTCTCGTCGCGCGCGCTGGCGTCAAGCAAAAGCTGACTCATTTGAGGCAACAGCGTATTGGTCAGAATCGCATCGACCATTCGGCCGCCCGATTCCACCTCCGTACAGCGCTGGACGATTTGCGTGATGACGCTTTCATCCACCTCAGAGACAATGCCATGGTTCTCCTCAAGACGACGCTGAATGCGCTTGATTTGCAGACGCACGATCAACGCGAGCATCGCTTCGCTTAAGGGGTAATACGGCACCACCAGCAGACGGCCCAATAGCGCAGGGGGAAAAACTTTAAGTAACGGAGGACGCAGCGCATCACGCAGCGCGTCGGGATCCGGCAACAGTTCCGGGTCGGCGCACATACCGCTGATCAGTTCAGTCCCCACATTCGACGTCAGGATAATAATAGTGTTACGAAAATCGATATGTCGCCCTTCGCCATCTTCCATCCAGCCTTTATCAAATACCTGGAAGAAGATTTCATGGACATCCGGGTGCGCTTTTTCGATTTCATCAAGCAGCACCACGCTATACGGACGACGGCGCACCGCTTCGGTTAGCACGCCCCCTTCACCGTAACCCACGTAGCCCGGAGGCGCGCCTTTCAGGGTGGAGACGGTATGCGCCTCCTGGAATTCACTCATATTAATGGTGATGACATTCTGTTCACCACCGTAAAGCGACTCCGCCAGCGCCAGAGCGGTTTCGGTTTTCCCGACACCAGAGGGACCGCACAACATAAACACGCCAACCGGTTTATTCGGATCATCCAGCCGCGCGCGGGAGGTGCGCACCCGGCGGGCTATGGCCTCCAGACCGTGGCGTTGACCAATGACCCGCTCATTGAGGGTATCCGCCAGTTTCAGTACCGCATCGATTTCATTTTTCACCATCCGGCCCAGCGGGATGCCGGTCCAGTCGGAGACCACCGCCGCAACGATATTGGCATCAACAGCGGCAAACAACAGCGGCGCATCCCCCTGAACCTCGCGCAGCGCCTGCTGCTGCTGTTCCAGTTCATTGCGCAGCGCCGGGTGTTCCTCCTCCGCCGCCTGGCTGAGCGCACGACGCAGGCGGATAATTTCATCCACGTGCCCCTGCTCCTGCTGCCAGCGCCGGGTCAGGGCATCACGCGTCTCACCAAGACGCTCGCGTTCGGCCTGTAGCGTTGCCACGCGGCTTTCGTCACCGGCCGCCATTCGCGCCTCGCGCCCGGCGATCTCTATCTCCACATCCAGCCCGGCAATGCGGTGCAGGCAATCTTCCAGTTGCGGCGGCGGCGCGCTGAGGCTCACCGCGACACGCGCACAGGCGGTATCGAGCAGCGCCACGGCTTTATCGGGCAACTGGCGCGCCGGAATATAACGATGGGAGAGCTTCACCGCCGCGACCACCGCTTCATCTAACAGCAGCACCCGATGGTGTGTTTCCAGCGCTGAGACGGTGCTGCGCAGCATCAGTACCGCTTTTTCTTCATCCGGCTCGGCCACTTGTACCGTCTGGAAGCGACGGGTCAGCGCCGGGTCTTTTTCGATGTATTTTTTGTACTCAGCCCAGGTCGTTGCGCCAATGGTACGCAACTGGCCGCGCGCCAGCGCCGGTTTGAGCAGGTTAGCGGCATCGCCTGTTCCTTGCTGGCCACCCGCGCCAATCAGGGTGTGGATCTCATCAATAAACAGCATGATCGGCACCGGGCTGGACTGCACTTCGTTGATCAACGCCTGCAGACGGGCCTCAAACTCCCCTTTCATGCTCGCGCCGGCCTGCAACATGCCGATATCCAGCAACCACAACTGCACATCACGCAGCGGTTCCGGCACATCGCCTGCGGCAATGCGCAGCGCCAGCCCTTCCACCACCGCCGTTTTACCAACCCCGGCTTCACCGGTGAGCAGCGGATTGTTCTGGCGGCGGCGCATCAGGATATCCACCATCTGGCGGATCTCCTCATCACGCCCGACCACCGGGTCGATTTTGCCGTCACGCGCCCGTGCGGTGAGATCCTGCCCGTACTGCGCCAGACTCCCCTGACGTGCGGGTGCGGCGGCTGCGTTTTCCGGCACAGCAACAGACTGCGCGGCTTCTTTGCTGTCGGCAAATATGGCGTCAAAATCATCGAGCAACGCGTCAACGCGCACCCGTTCAAACTGCGACGAGATACCTTTTAAGACCGTTGCCAGGCTCCAGGTTTTTAATAAGCCAATCAGCAGGTGGCCGCCGCGAATGCGGTTGACGCCAAATTTCAGCGAACCGTAGACCCAGGCGCGTTCGACCGCGTTATCAATATGCTCAGACAGATCGGAGACGGAGCTTGCACCGCGTGGCAGACTATCCAGCGCGTGGACGATATCCTTCGTTAAGGCTTCCTCGCTCAATGAAAAATGACGAATCACCTGCTGAAGATCGCCCTGGTCTTGTTGCATTAACGCATGCAACCAGTGAACCAGTTCCACATACGGATTACCGCGCAGTTTGCAAAAGGCGGTGGCGCTTTCCAGCGAGGAAAATAACAGCGTATCCAGTTTGCCGAAGAGCACGGCACGGCTAATTTCTGACATGATCGATTCCGTGAATGTAAGAGATAACGCCTGGGAGACGGTGAGGGATCACCGCTCCGGACTGAAAACCAAATCACCGCGAGCAAGCGGCTGCGGCTGCATACCCAGCCAGGCGCTGTAGCCCAGGCGCCCTGAACCGCCCAACGCCGCGCCGTTCACATCCTGACTCTGTAACAACACGCGCAGGGACCATTGATACTCAATGCCGAGATACTGACGAACCCAGTCGCGAAGCCGGGTTACCCAGGCCTCTCCGGGCAGAAAATGGCGGTAGGTTTCAGCATCCAGCGGCCCCAGCTCGATGCGAAAGTTATGGGCGACATCGCGTACCGCCGCCCCCAGAAAGGCCGATTCCCCAAGACGCGGCGCACGACGCCCGCCCTGTAACCGCGCTCTTTCTCGCTCACCCAGAGGCATCCATTGTGGAACATTCGCCACCACCTTCACCGGCACGTTGAAGTAGGCACGCAGGATCTTCTCCAGCCCTTCCGGGTCACGGCCATTACGCGTTAAATGTCCGGCCAGGGCGAAACGGGCATGCGGGCTAAGAGACCCCTTTTCCAGTTGCCCCGGCTGCCCCATACCGATAAGCGAAGCGATATACCGCTCGAAGCGTTTGTTGTCCGGGCGATCCAGTGAAACCGTGGGTTGCGCATCGGCCCAGGCGCGATAAAACAACAGCGTCAGGCGGTGATGAAACAGGTCCGCAAACGCCGTCAGGCTCTCATCCTGATGATGATCCAGCCGCTCGCGCGCATACTCTGTCAGGTGCAGCGGCAGCGGCCCGTTCGGCCCGAACAGACCAAAACTTAAAATCGACACATCATACAGAGATGACTGGTCGCGCTGACGCACCTCTGCCAGGGTCGAAGGGGCAAAACCGAGCGACGGTTTCTGACCAATACGCAGAGGTTCAAAGCGCGGCAGCGGCGCGCGCCCCAGCGGATAACGCTCGCCGCCCTGGGCATCAACACGGCGCAACAGGGTGAACAGATCGTAACGCCAGGGCGCCGCCATCACGTTCTGCCAGAACGACGGCGGCATGGCGGTTGCCCGCGTCACGGGCGAAAGACGGGTCAGCGTTTCGCTCATATCAGCGCCCTTTTGCCCATCCGCGGTGGCCAGTAGCCCACCTCGCCGCGCTGCTGGCTGTAGAGCGTGAACTCGGTAAAGCTGTTCATCGCCACCAGCCGGGCAAAGACACGCTCCAGTACGCTACCGAACAGCCACGGGCTAAAACCGGAAAACGCCTGTTCGTCCACCGTCAGCGAGATACTCACGCCACGGGCAAAGACAATCGGCCCCGGCTCCGGTACCCGGCGGTGTACCGGCTGCAACACGCATTTGCGCACGCCGTCAATTTGTCTGGCCACCGGAGCTTCCGCCAGCCGGGTGTAGAGACCCAGCAATTGGCGAAGCGCCGCCGCCCCTTGCCCTTCTTCGCCGTCCATCAGGCTCAGGTAATTCATCTGTAGCTGGCTCACCAGTTGCCAGGTACTGAACCCTTCCGCCAGCGCCGGACGCGGCGGCGTTGGCCCTTTGCGCAGATGCGGATTTTTAACCGGCAGTGAGTCCGGCAGCACAAATTTGCCCATCTCCTGCTGGAGCATCAGCGGCAGGTCGCGACTGGTACAGAGCACTTCGGCGGTGATGTAACGCAGATCATCGCGCCAGGGCGCGTGCTGTTCATCCACCAGCGAGGCAAATACCTCCGAGCCGATATACCCGGTACGCGTACCGTAGCGCTGGGCATGTTCGGACAGGCCGCGCTGTTCGCGGCGCAGTGAAAAGTAGGCGCCGTAGTTGCCGTTATCCTGGCTCTGGCTGCGCCAGAACGGACGAAACTCTTGATCATCACGTTGCCCGTCAACGCTGGCATGAATACGGGTAACGGCGTAAATCTCGTAATCCATCGGACGAATGTTATCGACCACCAGATGGTATTCGTGCTGGCTGTCGCTCAGTTTTTGCCGTTCCGCCACTTTGGCGAACAGGTTCACCACCGGGGTGCAGTGCAGCGCCAGATGGTTTTTATCCACCACGCGCTCAAGCTGATCATCGGCTTTATCCAGCAGGATGATGATGTCAAAGGTGGTGGCATCACCGCTCTGCGCCAGCAGTGGACGCAGCCCTTTCAGGCTGAAAAAGAGGAAGCGCGACGGAAAAGCAAAATACTCTTGTAGCAGACGGTAACCGTCAAAGTTACGCAAGTCGTCCGGCAACAGCGCCTGGTCGGACTCGAACCCTTCCTGACGTAGTGCGTCTTCCGGCAGAACCAGCGGCGCGGTTGAAGTACCGGGAATCAGCGCCAGTGCCCCGACCTGGTGCGCCATCAGCAGCTCCAGCAGTTGCAGTGCCTGCATATCCGGGCCGCTTAAAAAGAACTCCACGCGGTCAAAATCAAGGTGTGAGAGTTTCACCGGACCGTCACAGCGCAGCCGGATCCGCAGTGCGCTGACCGCCCCGCTCTGGCCGAGGCCGATACGCAGCAGCGGCAGGTCGGCGGATACGCCGCCCAGTTCGACGGCGCTAATGCTCAGCGGCAGTAACGTCACATCATGTGCGGTGGTGTAACTGCAGGTGACGCCATTTTTCTTGAGCGTCTGGCTGTCCATCATGGTGCCGCGCGGCACCACAAAGCCTTTACTTAAATCGCCTTTTGCCGGGTCAGGCTGCAGTTCGGCAATCGCCATTGACGGGGTGGGCGCAAGGTAGTTTGGCGCGATCATCTCCAGCAGACGCTGAGAGAACCGGGGAAATTCGGCGTCCATCTTGAGCTGCACGCGGGAGGTCAGAAAGGCGAACCCTTCCATCAGACGCTCGACATACGGGTCGGCGACGTCCATGCCCTGCATTCCCAGCCGCCCCGCTACTTTCGGATAGCGGCCCGCAAACTCCTGACCCATTTCCCGCAGCCAGGCCAGTTCGCGGTTGTAATACTCGAGTAATTTACTCTCCACGCTTACCCCACATCTTTTAACTCGAAATGGCCATTTTCCAGGTCGACATCGGTGCGAAACAAAAAGGATAACGGATACGGCACGCACCACAGGCGGCCTTTGATTTCAATCGACAAGACGTTGTGTAGATCCAGTGACTTTGTATCGGAGATGCAGCGCACCATCAGCCCCTGAGGCAAAATACGCGGTTCGAAATGCAAAATCGCGTCGGTAAGCTTGCGCTGGATATCCTGCCATTCAATGTCGGACATGCGCTGACCGGCCAGTGGCGCCACGCCAAAATTGGCGACCGAGCGGCGCACGTGACTCAATTTTGAGAGATCGTTTTGCGCCTCGTTATTGATGGTGTTGAACAGCCACTGCAGGTCACGCAGTACGTGGCGACGCAGCGCATTGTGCGAGACCAGATTGCTGTTGAGCGGCTCCTGCTTTTTGTCCGGCGCGTCATCGGTCAGGCGGTCCAGCAATGACGGCTGCATTTTGTCGCGCGCCCCCGGCGACTCTTTGCCGGTTCTGGCGCGCCAGCCGCTACGCAGCAGATCGCGGTCGTCCTGAGGCTGACTACTCATGCGCATCGCCTTTGGCAAAACGCAGGCTGGCTAAATCGAGCAGCGGAAATTCCGCCGTATCGTTAAGCCACACTTTTTGGCCGCGCCCCATGTAATGGGGCTCCTCGCCCGGCAGCGGCTGCCACTCGGTGGTGCGTGAGAGCAAGAAGCGGTCTTCAACCTGATTGTCCAGCGGATAGCGCGCCGGGATCTGGCACACCTGCTCGCTACCGTCATGCAGACGAATGCGGGTGTGTCGCCAGACCAGATCGATGACGCTCGCCGGGGCTTGAAACTCCATCTCTTCAATCGCGCTGAACGGCAGCCAGAAGTAGCGTCCGTTGACGATGGCCTCGCAGACCGGGCCAAAGCGGCAGTCGCCATCCATCAGCCAGTCGAAGCTGTGGGTGGTGCCATCCTGTAAGGTCAGTTCGCCGGGAATGGCCTCGGCCTGTTCCAGCGCCCCAATGCGGTGTGAGCAGGCTTCGGTAGCGGAAAGATCGAGGGCGGCAACCATTGCCGCCAGCCACGGCCATTGTTTGTCCGGCATCGCAGGACGCGCCCGTCCGGCCATCACTTCTGCGCGCTGACGTTCACCATTGATGGTCTGTTCAAGCAGGGTGATGGTCGGCTGCGCCTGTGGCGTCAGCGCCAGCCAGCTTTTAAGCTGTGCCAGGGCGCGTGGCCAGTTGCCCTCAAGGCAGAGCATTTGCGTAAAGGCCGCACGCAGGTCGGCATCGGTGGGCTGCGTGCGAATGCGGTTTTCCAGTTGCCCCAGACTCTCCCGGAGGGATTCTCCCGCGAGTTGTTGCTCTAGTGTGTTCATCACCGCTCCTCTGTGTAAAACGAATGAAATTGTGGTTTTTTGCGCTCAGCGCATACCCTCGTACCGTAGCCCCGGTAAGTATCGCGCCACTGGTGGCCTACGCGGTAAGGTGCTCGCTCGGTCCCCTCTTGAGGATTAGGGGGAAAACTAGTGCACAGCCTTATACGTACCGACCGCCGGGTCGCGCAGTTGTGGACGCAGAGAGTCAATCAGCAAAATGTTGAGGGTCGTACCGGGAGCGAACCACGGGGTCCAGACCTTACGCACCTCGTCAAGCCGTGCCTGCAGCCGGGCCTGATCGTTGACCAGCTCGCGAGAAACTTCGACGGCGACGGTGCCGTTCGCCTGCCAGCCGCTCAGAGAAGGCACATAAGGCAGGATCATCCAGCTCTGCCCGAGACTGCCTTCGCTGGCCACCATTCGCTCGTTGTTCACTGTGGTGATCAACAGACGGTCGGCGTCCGCACTCTCGCTCAGACCGCTTACCGGGAAACCGTGGACAAAGGTCATGGTGGTTTTACGCTCAATGCCGTTGGTGATTTGGCTAACATCACTGCGACCATTGAGCCAGCCGCCCTTCTCACATTTGCCGTCGTCTTTGGCCGGGATAAACAGCGCCGGGCTGCTGCTATCACCCTGCCAGAATGTCCGCAGATGGCAGCCATCCTGGAGAGTAAACTCCTGCCACGGCGTGCGGTTCGCCGCCGGGGAGTTATCTTCCGGACGTCCTTCCGGCAGTTGTAAGCCACTGGCGGTATTGGTCGCAGGCGGCGTACTTGTCGCCGCAGCCGCCGGAGTGACAACCGGCGCCCAGTCTTTCGCTTTGCTTGCGGTCCCCTGGGCCAGCGTGTTGTTTTGCGCATCGGTCAATTTCCAGCGCACCAGCGCCAGCGTGCCGCACTGATTTTCGAGCAGCGCGCCCAGACGCGGCATAAAACTGTCGAGCACGGTGACTTTTTTATCGCCATTCGCCACGATACGCAGCGGTAATTCCCGCGCACACCAGCTTTTCGGCGAGTTATCCGCGATGTCGTCGATCCAGATATCCAGTTTTTGTGTAGGAGACTGCACGATACGGTAGTTTTCAGCCTGAGCGCCAAAACAGACCGCGAACAGCGCCAGCCCCGGAAGCCAAAGTTTCATAAAATTCCTTGTAAGCCTGTATCAATCACGAAGAGGGAAAAACTGCGACGCTTGCGCCAGCGAGTGCAGAAGCGTGGTGTCCTGTGGAGCACCAACCCATACCGCTACGGCGCTGTAATTGTCCTGCTGATCATGACTTTCCACGTTGGTGCGCAGCAGTATCTGATTCATTAATGTCAGCCATTCATGGGGGGTATTGACCATATGCAGGGACTGTTTCATCTGCTCTTCGCTCACCCCGTGCCAGAAACCGTCGGTGCAGAGCAAAAACACATCGCCATCTTCAATCGGTACCACATCGCTGTAGCTGGCTTCGCGCTCATCATCACCCAGCCCTAACGCGAAATAGAGCAAGTTGCTGTTGATACCCTCGGTCTGGTGTCCGGCGTCTTTCATCTGCTGTACCAGGCTGTGATCGGTGGTGACGTGGTACAGCCACCCGCGGCGAAACAGGTAAAGTCGGCTGTCTCCCGCATGTACCCAGTAGGCAAGATGGTAATCACGGTCAATAAACAGACTCACCATGGTGGTGCCCATACGCTGAAACTGCTCAGCCGCTTTTTGTTCGGTGCGAATGGCATTGTTGGCTTCGTTGATATACTCGCGAATGTATTGCGCATTCAGATGCTGGTCGCCATCGAAGCGGGTGATGATGGCATTGCGGGCGAGCTCGGCCGCCACATCGCCGCCGGGAAGCCCGGCAATACCGTCGCATACCACGAAACATGCGGCGCGCTCGCCAATGCTTTCACCGGTTTGATCCTGGTTACTCGCACGCGCGCCCTGTCGGGACATTGAGGCGGTGCTGATATTCATTGTTGTTCTTCCGATGCGCTTTGTGAATCTTTGTACTGGTTTACTTCCATGTCGTAGGCGTGCAGGAACGCCTCGCCAAACAGCGTGTGGAAGTCGTCATCGATTTCACCAGCCGTTTCAGCGTAAGAACGCACAAAATAGTCCCACAGCGCCGCTTTGCGATTGGAGAGCATGCCAAGACGCGCAGTGGCGCCGTCGCGTTTAGCGTCCTCTTCCAGCAGTTCCGGGTTAAAGGATTGCAGCATGGCGGCGATAATGGCGCGAATACCGGAGATCATCCCTAACTGGTGGGCCTGTAAGTCGATCAACGCATCGCGCACCGACTTTTTCGGCGGCATAAAGCCGGGCATACGGGTACCGAACATCTGCATCAACACGGTTTTGCCGGAAGGCAGCAATTTAAACGGGTTGTTGGCGTCATCAAGCACCATCGTCATGTCCGCTTTTACCCCACGTTTAAGGATTGAGCGTGATGACAACAGCGCCACTGTCCCTTGCGAAAACATGCTCAACATCTGTCCGAGCTGACGCATGTTTTCCCGATCAAACTGCGGCGTGGGCTGCATATCACTGAGCCCCATCCCTTCCAGCAGCGCATCCAGCAGTTCGCCTTTAAGGACATCACCGCTGCTCTCACCGCTGCTGGTCGTTGCAGATTGCGCGCTTTCGCTCTGTACCGGGTCGATACGCAAGCGGCCTTTTGGCGTCTGGGCGGCGGCACGCTGTACGGTTTGCGGCGTGGGTAACGTGATGGGGACATATTCCGGCATCTCGCTGTTGGCTTCCGGCGCCACGGGTTCCGGCGCAACAAACAGCGGCTGCACATCCTCTGGCTCGGTGTGCGGCACGATATCGTCATGCGGCACGACCGGTTCAGGCTGCGGCGGGACAGGTGCCTGCCAGGCCGGTTCCGCTTTCTTCGGCTCAGACGGGGCAACATCATCTACATGGCTTAGCGGCACGGCGCCACTGAGTAGCCCCAGCGGGTCGTCATCTCGTGCCTGCTGCGTGCTCGCCCCGGCACCGCCAAAGAGAGCTAACGGATCCAGTTCATCCGGCGCGGGTGCGTCATGTTTAGCCGTGGGTTCTACGGGCGGCACCAGCGTTGACGGCGTGACATCGGCGAAAATGCTGTCGTTTTTGAACAGCGGTTCGTCGTTAAACAGCTTGTCCGTGTCGATGGTACGCGGCGCGGCAGCGGATTCGTTTTTACTCAATAAGGCCAGCGGGTCTTCCGGGTTGCGTTCCGGCTCTTTCGGCGCGGCAAACGGATTGAGCGCCTGGGGCTCTGGTTTCGCACGGTTACTGGAGATGCTGTCGGAGATGGAAAACTCCTGCATCAGACTGTCCCAGATCTCCGTTGGCACGGCGGTGGTGGCGTTCTCTTTTTTCTCCACCGGGGCCGGATCGGGCGTAAGTCCTGCCTGCACATTCGCCGCCATACGGCTGACTGGCTGGGTGTCCAGGATCAAATCGGTCACTTCAATGCGGTATTCGTCAATATCCAGGATATCGCCATCCTGCAGTTCAACCTGGCGGCCCCGCTCCAGCGGAATGTCGTTGAGTACGACTCGGGTCACATTGCCACGGTTAGTAATGCGGCATTCACCATTCCCGGCGATATGTACGATCGCCTGCAGGCGCGAAATGGCGCGCTCATTGTCCGGCAGCACCAGGTTATTGTCCGTTCCGCGTCCAATGGTGCCTCCCGGCGGATAAAAATCGCAGCGGCTTTGCGGAGGTTGATGGCCGGGTTTATTGGTAACTATTGTGAATCGCATAGCGTATTCCTGCTGGAGTTATTAGCGTTCCGAAAAGGGTCAGTTCTGATAACGCTGGTGCTGGAAAATAAAAATGCCAGTGAAGCCTCAGTGGCTTAATTAATGGGTTGTAAATCATTAAGTTTAATATATCCCCGCGCCTCGCCCAGCAGACCGGGTTTATTTTCATCACGTACCGCAACCTGAATCCAGTTAGCGTTGATTGTTTTTATTTTTACCAGTGGCGTTCCGGGAGTGACAGGCTGTAAATCTTTCGCCCCGTCATCGGGTTGTTGCTTGAAGTGCTTATTCTCTACCCCTGATTTTAGGGTATAGGTCATCATCCAGGGGAAGGCTTCACAACCCGCGTTTTTTTCAATTATATTGGTATCAACAGCGTTTTTAACCGCAGGTGTGAAATGCTTCAACTCGCCAGTAAAGTAACGATGATCGCACTCTGTTGATCCGGTAAGTTTATCGACCGTAATAGCACCAGCACGCTCAATGTGCCCCTCTTTCCAGGTCAAAAACTCAGATGGAAGATGGGTAAAGTAACGCTTGAGTTGCTCAGGTTCAGCGTCTTTTTTGTCAACATTAAGGTTGATGACCTTCTCGACATTGTCGCCATCTTTAGTGACGAAATAACGGTATTTCAGTTCTGGCGTATTTCGCTGACCATCGTCGCTCCATACGGGCAGCCAGTAGACCTGAAGAATACCCTGGTGCAGGGTCTGTTCTGCGGCGGTGGAGAGTGAAGCAAAAAACAACGTGCTGATAACAATAAATGTCTTGAGCATGACCCATCCCTTTCTAATTACTGCAATTTACATAACATGATGTAATCGTTACTGTAAAATTCTCAATACCTTCTTGCGTCAGGAAATTTTTCAGCTCATTCAATTTCGTTACGCTGTTGCCGACAAAGTTATCACCTTTTGATGCGCCAATAAGCAGGCAGCCATCTGTATTGTCAGGGTAATTCCCATTATGAATTAAGATATAACGTGAGACTGGAACGGATGAGTTATAAAGCAAAGGAACAGGATTATGTGATTGTACAGTGGGAATATTACTATTATGCCACTGCAATCTATAAGATCCTTCCGGAATCCTTTTTCTTAGCCCGGATTCCGTCGTATCAGGCCCGGGGCGTTCAAGGATATAACCACTTATCGTACTGCCGGAAATATCATAGGTACTGATCGTTGAACTGTCAGTTTGCCAGAGACGCTTTATGGAGATGAGATAATTTGCCATACACTCCCCTTAACGCTTTCAGCGATCCCTTTCGGGATCGCTGCAAAAGACCTTACGCTTCTTTGTTTTCTTTGATATTCCAGCCGGCACTGGTTTCAGCGCCTTTACCGCCAGAAGAAGACTGCTCCCAGTACTGCTGTTTCACTTTCGCAGCCTGGAATGCGTAAGTTACGCCAACGGTGTCGCCGTTATCCGCACCGGTGTACTGCACGGAAGTTACTAACACTTCTTCCAGCGTAATGCGCGCATATTCAACCTGTTGACCGCCCGCTTTGCAGACAGAAAGCTCAACTTTGGTTAAGTGCTTGCCGCTGGCGCAGTGTTTCAGGATTGCCGTTGTGGATTTGTCAATTAATGCGTTTACATGCAGGTCATTGAAATTAACTTTACCGGCACCACCGCCGCCGCCGACGCTCATATTCCCTGGCTGTGAAGCGCCCCAGGAAAAAGAAGTAATATCAGTCCAGCCGGTGTGGTTAGAATCTTTCGACTCACCCGTAACGCCATCGACCTTCAGAAACATATCAATAGCCATAATATTTACTCTTCGTTAATGATGATTATTGCTTTCGAAAAAGCGTGTATATACCAGTCATCGCTGATGGTATAGAACTAATGGGTAAATATGGGGCCAGCTAAAACCGTCCATATTTTACCTCTCCCTCATATCCGCCATCATGACCCTGACGGATATGCTTTGCACCCTCTGAACAACAAGGGTCGCGAAGATTAACGCTGTGAATTGTCTAATAAAATAATTCTAAAAATAGATTATATTGTGTTCCCGAAACCCGTTTTCCGGATAGCCTGGGAAGAGTTTAATTTACATAACATTATTGTGATGGGCAGTTCCAGATATATCACTACATATATCGCTACGCGTGCGTTCTTTACGCCGCGCCAAAGAATAATGATGCTGTTTTAACGTTTTATAAAACAAGCTCATTTTTTCTGCTCTTTTTTGCAGGGAAAAACAGCAGACAGTGATTCAACAATAAGGGTTGATGCCCGGGTTTTACGCTCCTGCGGTGTTAAATTCGCAAAACGGGAAGAGAGATGTTCATGGGCTGAGGAGGGAAGTAGCCGTTGATAACTGCACCAGGTTTTTCCTTCCGTCGCATCCATCACGCCAAGAAAATACATTTCAGCCTTGATCCGCTCCCGTTCGTTGGTTTTCGAGAACCAGGCTTGCGCAAAACGCTCACTGCTCATATTGACGTCAAACCCTGTCAATAACCCGGTATCTCGCAGAAAATTCGCGGTGTCATCCTGGGGTAGCGGCTCTGCTCGCGGGTATTCATAGGTCTCAGCGTTTGCCAGTCCCGTCGCGAAACAACACAGCAGGCTAAGTGCGATGTAACGTTTTTTCATATCCAGCTCCCTGTTCCCGGATGCGGCAAACCTCACCGAACCTGTTCCTTATGTAGCCCCGGTAAGCGCAGCGCAACCGGGGAAAATATGACCGTCGTCCTTAAAAAACATATCAATAACCATACTGTCTGTTTTTCGTTAATGATGATTATTGTTTTTGAAAAGTACTTCTATGGCAACAGCATCGCATGAGTCCGAATAACACTTTTCATATTGTACACTGGTTTTTACTACATCGAATGACATGCTATTATTCTTTCACTCCCTGCCCTTTCAAATTTAAGGATTGAAAATGAAAAAATTCCTCGCGCTGACTGCAATGTTTATTTTACTGCTTGCCGGAGCGTATACCCTTGTGGATATCATTCAATCGCTCTGGTTGGTTCTTAAATATGAATCGCTCAATCCCTACTCCACCGGCGCATTAACAGGAAAAGTGCTGTTTCTCCTGGTTGTCTGCGGTTTGTTTTTTCTTGTTCGCAGGATTTATAAGAATAAACTCACTCATCGTTAAGGGCCAACCACCCTGCTTCTGTGGTGCCTGAGGCATAAGGATGAAAATACCGTTTGCTGTATTCTTCACGCCTTTGGCGCCCTGGCAACAAAATGGTCAATGATCTGCTCGGTGAACATTCTGTTGGTACTGAGATAATTAATCGCCTCAATCCACGGTTCCAGTACGTCCTCTACCATAAAATAAAGCAAATCCAGATCGCCCGCCTCGCGCAAGGCATAGTAAATAGATTCATTAAGCTCTTTTAGATCCCGTGAGCTATAAATGGACCGTGAAATCATGGCCCCGACACCCAGCACACCGGTTATTTTGGCAGAAAGTAAAAAGCGCGGGATGATGTATGTGCCGAACCAGGAGGCCAGTTCACTGGCAAAAACCGTTTTAAAGGCCAACTTACCTAATTGAGAGCCAGCCACTTTTAGCATTATTTTTTCCAACTGCTCGTGATTTAAGCCGTGGACATAGCGATTGATGACAATATAGATAAGTTGCCAGAAGTCTTTGGACGTCACCCCACGTTTCGTTAGCTCGCCCAGGCGAATGCGCTCCCTCTCATTGAGGCCACTGTTCTCGGTATCAAACATGTCCTTTGCCAGGGTCCACATATCCTGTGGTAAAGAGACAAAGCTATCGATGGCCGCCTGCAAGACGATATCCGCTGCGCTTTGCTTCTCGGGATTTAAAATCTTTAACATCCCCTCCGCTATCTGAACGGGTGAACCAGACATAATGGTGTGCTCCTTGCTAACCAATGGATGAAACAGTATGTATGATGCACGGTGCCGCAGGCATGTTCACGGCCAGCCTGCGGCGTCTCCGCTCTTATGCCTCTTTGGTTTTCAGCGACGGCAGTTTTGATACCAGACGCAGTGAGACAGTCAGTCCTTCCAGTTGATAATGCGGACGCAGGAAGAATTTCGCGGTGTAGTAACCGGGGTTATCTTCAATCTCCTGCACCTGCACTTCGGCGGCGGCCAGCGGTTTGCGCGCTTTGGTCTCCTGAGAGGAGTTCGCCGGGTCGCCATCGACATAGTTCATCACCCAGTCGTTCAGCCAGCGCTCCATTTCATCACGCTCGCGGAAAGAGCCGATTTTGTCGCGCACAATGCACTTGAGATAGTGCGCAAAACGGCAGCAGGCGAAGAGGTACGGCAAGCGGGAGGCCAGACGCGCGTTTGCGGTCGCATCGGCGTCATGGTATTCCGTCGGTTTTTGCAGCGACTGGGCACCGATAAAGGCGGCAAAGTCAGAGTTTTTGCGGTGAATCAGCGGCATAAAGCCATTTTTCGCCAGCTCGGCTTCACGACGGTCGCTGATGGCGATTTCAGTCGGGCACTTCATGTCCACGCCGCCGTCATCGCTCGGGAAGGTGTGGCATGGCAGGTTTTCCACCGCCCCGCCGGATTCGACACCGCGAATCGAGGTACACCAGCCATACTCTTTGAAGGAGCGGTTGATGTTCGTCGCCATCGCATACGCCGCGTTCGCCCACGAGTAGTTGCTGTGGTTAGCGCCATCGGTCTCTTCTTCAAAGTCGAAGCTATCAACCGGGTTAGTGCGAATACCGTACGGCAGGCGTGACAGGAAGCGCGGCATCACCAGCCCCAGGTAGCGGGCGTCTTCCGATTCACGCAGCGAACGCCAGGCTGCGTACTCGGTGTTCTGGAAAATTTTGGTCAGGTCGCGCGGGTTCGCCAGCTCCTGCCAGGATTCCATCTGCATCACACTCGGTGCGGTACCGGTAATAAACGGACAGTGCGCCGCCGCGCCGATACGCGCCATCTCACCCAGCAGTTCCACATCCTGCGGACTGTGATCGAAATAGTAATCGCCAACCAGGCAGCCAAAGGGTTCGCCACCGAACTGACCGTACTCTTCTTCGTAGATTTTTTTGAAGATAGGGCTCTGGTCCCAGCCGACACCTTTGTAGCGTTTCAGAACGCGGCCCAGTTCCGGCTTCGAAATGCTCATAAAGCGGATTTTCAGCATTTCGTCGGTTTCAGTGTTGTTGACCAGATAGCTCAACCCACGCCAGGCGCTTTCCAGTTTCTGAAACTCTTCGTGGTGAATGATCTCATTGACCTGTTGAGAGAGTTTTTCATCAATCCCGGCAATCAGATTCTGAATCGTGCGGTAAGTGTCCGAGGAGAAGGTGACGGTGTTAGCCAGCGCCTGCTGGGCCAGCGTCTGTACCGCAGACTCGACCGCTGAACGCGCCTGTTCCGTTTTCGGGCGAAACTCTTTGCTGAGCAGCGCGCTAAACTCGTCCTGGCTGAATGTTTCGCCCTGCGGCAAGTCTTGCTGTTGGGTTACATTGCTCATGATTTACTCCTCTTTACCTGACGTGCTATCGCGGTTGTCCGGCATCTGGCTCAGCGATTTCAGCAGTGTCGGATCTTTCAGGATTTTAGCAATCAACTCTTCCGCGCCGTTTTTACCGTCCATATAGGTCAGCAGGTTGGAGAGCTGAGTACGGGCTTCGAGCAGGGAATTCAGCGGCTCGACTTTGCGTGCCACCGCATCCGGCAGGAAATCTTCCATGCTGTCGAAGGTCAGATCGACGTTCAATTTGCCTTCCCCGGTCAGCGTGTTGTCCACCTGGAAAGCCACGCGCGGTTTCAGGGCTTTCATGCGTTCATCGAAGTTGTCGATATCGATATCAAGGAACTTACGTTCGTCAACAGAAGGCAGATTCTCAACCGGTTTACCCACCAGGTCGGCCATCACCCCCATCACAAACGGAAGCTGAATTTTGCGCTCCGCGCCATACACTTCCACGTCGTATTCAATCTGAACGCGTGGCGCGCGGTTACGCGCGATAAATTTTTGTCCACTGTTACTCGTTGCCATGATGTTCTCCATCGAAGATGCGCGGTGACGCTATCGGGATTGTTTCACCCTGTCGTCAAAGGTTATGGGTGACGCCCAAATATGTTTTCCAGTTGCTGCACGCCATCCGGCGCCAGATCGCGAACGATCGCCATAAAATCCAGTTCGATCAGCCGCTGTACGCGGTCAATCATCAGCGGGGCGGGATGGCTTGGCTCATGCTGAGCAAAATAGAGCTTCACTTTTTCCAGCATCAGTTGCGCATCGGCGCGACTGTTAAGCTGCACGCTCCGCCAGTCCGTATGATTGACAGGCGCTGCGGCGGGTGTCGTCGCCGACGCCTGAGGAATAGAAGTTGTTGCTGTCTCGTCGGGCTGCGCCTCGTCGCCTGCGCGACCTGCGCGGTTAATCAAGGTTGCGGTCTTAATGAGTTGTTCCATTTCCGGCGCACCACTCTCCCCAAGACGTTCCACCAGCCAGCTACGGATGGTGAGCAACCGCCCTTCGATTTGCATCATGACGCTGGTGGCCTCTTTTCCGGCGCGCGCCAGTTCGTCAACCAGCCGTACGCGTCCGCCCGGAAAATTGGGGCACTCTGTTTTGCTGCCGTCCAGTAGCGCCTGAGCGTCGCGGACTGTCAGCTCATCGCCATTGCTACGCAGTAAAATGGACTGGCGCAGCGTGGCGGTGAGTGTGGATTTATCACTGAGTTCTGCCAGCGCGTTAATACGGTAAAACGGATCTTCTTCACCGTTTTCTGTCAACGCGGGCCACAGATCATCCCAGTAGAGGGCCAGTGCCTGGCCAATAAGTGAAAGCCCGTCTGCATACCCTTCCAGACCACGGCGACGCGTCCAGGCATGGGTCAGCGCCAGCATGACGCGCAGATCTTTGGTGCGTGACAGCAGCGCGGTGGCCAGCTTTTCAACACGCGTCCAGTCTGCCGGCTCTGCGGGAATAATGGTGTCACCAAATTGCTGTTCCGCTTTGCCCTGGCTTGCCTGTTCCAGCGCCTGAAACTCAGCGTCATACTCCAGGTTTTCACCACAGGGCTGCGTCGGGCTGATGGGTTCAAGTAAGGTTTCAAGAGTCATACACAGATTCGCTTAATCAAACATCGGAGGATAAAGACCATGGCGCCCCGGTCGTGCACCGCCTGCCGGATCGAACAGCATGGTAAAAAGCTGCCCGGTAAAATTGCCGCTGTGCACATGCGTATAGAGCGGATAGCCATCGCTACGGTTGGTCCACCAGAAACTGGTCTGGCGCAGCGGGTCAAAACATTCCGCTGCCTGACGCCAGCTCAACGTCGGCGCCGCGTCGCCTTCGTAACCGATAACATCAAGGATTTCCGAGCGGTTTTCTTCTACCACGGGCTGCGGCGTGGGAATCGACAGCAGCGCCTGATCAAGTTGTTCAGCGGAGTAACTGTTGCGGATCGCATGCAGCAGGGTTCGCCCCAGTTGCTCATACCAGTCCCCCGACTGCGCCAGTTGGCGTGGAGACCACTCCAGCGGGTTTATCGCCAGCAGTGCGCACAGCGGATATTGCCGCCCGACGCTGTCGCGACCGGGTAACAGACAGCCCATCTGCACCTGCTGACCACCTAACATTGGCGGCACGACAAAATTCCATATCGGCGCATTGCCGAATTGCCTGTCCGCCGCACGCTCTTGCTCTTTTTGCCAGTTTAGTAGCCCCACCTGAAACCAGTGGGACCATTGACGCTGGAGCGCGTCCGGGAAACGTCGCTGTAAGAAGTCGCCGGCACTGGGCAATTTTCCATACCAGCTAATTGCACTCGTCGTAGTCATTCGACTTTCCTTGCGGTTAAGGGCATGCGAAACGGGGAAGCTGAAACGGGTTGCGAATGCTGCCAGGGATGAACTCAAGCGTGACCTGGTGTCCATCAACGTTGTAGGTTGCCTGGCGGCTCAGGCTACTGCTGCCCGGTGTCACACGCGCCTTGTCAACAAAGCGGTTCAGCGCCCATGCTCCATTGGTCACCAGCGTCGAGGTGGTGCCGTTCGTCAGCCCAAGCTGCATCCGTACCTGGTTGGTTCCGCCCGGCCCTGGCCAGTTCACCAGTTGCACCGCCTGTGGACCGTGGCTGTAACGGAGAATCTGCCCATCCACATCCAGCGTGAGGTTCAAAATCGCGTTGTCCATGCTCACGGTACGCACCGTCACACGATAAGAGGGCGTCGTGCTTCCCCCGGCAAAAAACGCATCACGAATAGATTGCGCCTGTTGAAACGGCGCCAGTAATCCTTCGCTACCTGGCAAGGTCTTACCATCAATGCCCGGCATAAAGCGCCAGGGTGACTGGGTGGTATCCACTTTGCTGGTCAGGTTGTCACGAAAGAAACTGTCCATCAGGCCGGTGCCAGGGGCAAACATGCGCGCCAGATCGTCTGGCGTCACTTCACTGCTGGCGTTACGAACCAGCGGGTAACGACCGGCGATGGCCTGGCGGCAAAAACCGCCCACTTCGACACTGATACGCTTGCGGACATTTTCCAGCTCGCGGCTTTGCGTATCGCTGCTGGCGCCCACCGCCATATTGCTGAACATGGACTGCAACCCGCCGGGCAGACGCCCTGCACTGGCCTGCAGGCGACTGATGGCTTCACCGCCGGGGGCAGGCATGCCGCTGTTGGCCGCATCCTGTACCGCTGTCAGATAGCGATAAAGTTCATCAACCTGTTTTAAAAAATCATCAAACACGATGGTTTTGCCGCCTTTTTCCAGCGGCTTAGCCAGTTCGATAATCGGCGCGTAGTGTTCCGTTACCCGCTGTTCCGGCGTCTGTGCCGTCGCGGCGGCAGGCGCAGCGTTCGCGTTATCACGATTGCCAAACAACACGTTGAGTGTGCGGCTGGTGCTGTTGCCCTCCTCCGGCTTTTTTTCGCCCTCTTCCGGGGTGTCACGGGTCAGCGTCAATACCTGGCTTAAGTTAACCACCAACTGGCGCAGCGGCGAACTGTTGCCCGATAGCAGCCGTGCTGTATTAATACGCTGTGAAAGATTGGCACTGTTGTTGAGCGCAATATCACTCAGGAAGCTGTCCCACTGGTTGATAAAATCCCGCGCGTAAAGCTGGCGTACCGCGTTATCCGTCTGCTGCTGATCTTCTTGTTTGACGGTGGAACCAAGTACCCAGGCATCATCGGTATGCAGCGCGTTGGTCACAGTGCCAATCTGCTTATCGAAATGCTGCCAGTAACCGTCCGGGGTATATAAACCGGGGATACCGTCATTGAGCGACTTACCGCTCTTGCGCGAGAACACCAGCTCACTTTGCGGGCCACCCAGCGAGGTCAGCGAAACCGGCTTGAGGTTTTCATCCGCCGCGAGCAGACGTTTCAGGCGTCCGTAGACGCGCGCCGCGAGCGGTTGCTGGTTGATTAACGCCTGCTCCCTGGCAATCAGTGCTTCATCTTTGGCAAACGGCGAGGACTGAATTTGCGGCTCCAGCAGTTGGGTCAAATGCCATTCCAGACGACGAAGCTGGGCCTGCGTCATGTTCTGCGGCAGATTGCGCTCCAGGTTGAGCATGACCCACTGATGCAGGAACTTGCCGTCATAATGTTTCGGCTGGTAGAGCATCTGATACGCTTTTAACGCTTCGTAGCTGTATTCCACATCGCTGCCGTTATCATTTCGCAGCCAGGTGGTGATGCGTGACGCCACATCCGGTAACAGCAGCTCCTGCAACGCTTTTTGGTACAACGCCTGCGATGCGTCAGAGACGTCATAGCCACGATACAGCCCCATACGGCGAGTCAGTGGCGGGCTGTTAACATCGAAGTCCTCACTTTGCGGCAGCGCCGCGAGGCTGTTTAGCAGCGGCAGTAAGGCAAAGACATCGCCTTGCGAACGCTCGCGCAGCGCTTTAATCTCCTGGCTGATACCAGGCACTTTGGCTTCGACTTCCTGCAAATAGGTTTTGTTGTTGTTGTAACTTGTCAGCCACAGACCGCTAATCACCACCAGCAGAACCAGCAGCGCGGCATAACCGGCCCACATGACCGCCCGGTTGCGCATTTCCCACCAGCGATTCTGCCCGGCAATACCGGCTTCCTGAAAAATAACGTTTTGCAGCAGGTTTTTGATAAAGAAGCTTTGTCCTTTACCGCCGGGTACCGGCTCCTCTTTACTGACGCTATCCCAACTGTCACCGGTATTACCACGAGGAAGCGAGAGTGAACGTCCCAGTTCTCCCATCACCCGGTCAAACGGCAACCCTTCCTGGGTACCGCTCGCCAGATAGATACCGCGCGGTGAAAATTCGGTTTCAAAGTTCGAGCGGGCAAACAGCGTTTGCAGATAATCGGCCAGTAGCGGACGCAGCGCGGCAAATTCCTGAGGGAACAGGTAGCTTTCGGCTCTCGCTTTCGGATCGCTCTCGTGCAGTAAAATATCCGGTAAGGCCGCATCGAGGCGCTGTTGCAGTAACGCGTACTCCTGGGTAAAACGCCCCATCAGGTCAAAATCGGCCTGCTTGCCCTCCTGCCAGGGGAAGGTAAAACCCCAGATCTGGTCACGCTGGGCTTTATCGAACCCGGCAAAATAGGCGCGAAAGCCTTTCAGGAGATCCGCTTTCGTCACCAGCACATAGACCGGAAAACGGATGCCAAGTTGTTCATGCAGTTCGGTCAGGCGTTTGCGTAAATTAAGCGCCTGTTCGCGTGAGGCATCGCCTGACTGGGTGAGCAGGTCGGCAACGCTCACGGTGACAATCACCCCGTTGATGGGCTGACGGCGACGGTATTTTTGCAGAAGGCCGAGGAATTTCAGCCATTCGCTGGCATCCTGCGCCTGCTCGCTCTCCTGGGTGCTGTAACGCCCGGCGGTGTCCAGCAGAACGGCTTCATTGGTAAACCACCAGTCACAGTTGCGCGTACCGCCAATCCCACGCAGCGCCGTTTTGCCAAATTTGTCGGCCAGCGGAAATTGCAGCCCGGAGTTGACCAGCGCGGTGGTTTTCCCGGCGCCCGGCGCACCAATGACGACATACCAGGGCAACTGATACAGGTACTGCGTGCTGAAACGCTGGGTCCATTGCCCGCCACGCTGACCCGGCTGGTTGAAATGCGCTTTTTTCAGCACCTGAGACGCTTCTTCAAAACGGTCAGCGAGGATTTGCTCTTCGCTGTTCAACCGTTTGTGATCCGCCGTCTCTTTCGGCGCATTGTCGCTTTTCAGGTTGTCCATCAGTTTGCGGTTCAGCCACGCGTTGTAAAGACGCGGAATAATGTGGCTTTGCACCCAGATGAAATACATCACCGCGATGGTGATAATTCGGTTTTGTTCAGATTCCAGCGGGCGTGAATCAACGACAGAGAGCAGCGGACCTATCATCCATATCACCGCTGCCAGCGCTGTCATCCCAAGAAAACCCCACAATATGCGGTTCGTCAGAATTGAAAGCAGACTATTCATCCTTAGTTTCCTTGTGGCAATCCGTTCAGTTCGGCTGCCGTATTACCCGGCGAAACCAGTAACGTTATCTCCACGCGGCGGTTGCGGGCGCGGTTTTCCGCCGTATTGTTCGGCGCGATGGGGTTCATTTCACCCCGCCCTTCCGCTTTCACGCGATCCGGCTGACTTAAATGTTTTTGCAACAGCGACTGTACAGAGCGCGCGCGTTCGAGGGACAGTTCATAGTTGGAAGCAAAGCGTGCGCTGCGGATCGGCACGTTATCGCTGTAGCCCACCACCAGAATTTTGCCGCTGACGTTGTTCATGGCCTGCGCGACGCGGTCAATCACCGGCGCGTAGTTTTCACGTGCCACCGTTGACCCCGACGCAAACAGCCCGTCGCCTTTCAGGGTGACAACGCTGCGATCCGTTTCATCGCGCACCGCGACTAGCCCGGCGTCGATCTCCGGTTTCAGGAAGCCGCGCAGGTTAAGCACAGGCGGCAACGATGGCGCAGGTTGGGCAATGGACGCTTCTGGCAATGTGGTCTGGTAAATTTTTGCCAGTACCGGGTTCGTGTTATCGCCAAGTCGCCAGTTAAGAACGATATAAAACAGGCAGGCAAGAAACCCGGCCAGCGCCACACAGGCCCACAGCGGGATCATTGGGCGCCAGAGTTTGCGCAGCACCGGCTGATCTTCCGGATGCGGCGACAACGGCGGCGGATAATTTCCCCGTACGCCGCGAATCATCTGCCACAAACGCTGCTTGATGGTTTCAAGCTGGGTTCGCCCATTGTCCATGACCCGATAGCGACCTTCGAAGCCCAGCAACAGGCAAAAATTAATCAGCTCCAGCAGGACGATATGCTCACGCGGGTTTTGCGACAGGCGCGCCAGCAACTGGAAAAATTTCTCGCCACCCCAGGTTTCGTTGTGAAAGGTCACCAGCAGGCCGCTGCCGGACCAGACGCCACGGCTTCCCCAGGGGGTCAGCGCCGCCGCTTCATCCAGCGCGGTACACAGGCAATAACGCGCCCCGACAATCACTTCATACGCAAGACCCGATTGCTGGCAGCGCACTTCAAAACGGCGAATTTCATCAATCAGTTGCTGGCGCAGACCGGCCTGGTCGTCGTGTGAAACAGAGTGGCGAATCTGCGGTATCGCGTTAAGCAGCGGGTTAGCGGCGGTCACCAGAGGGTTGTTACCCCCCGCGCCCGCAACATCGGCATCACGGCCGTTAGCGTGTTGTTCCTGCATATCTTGCGCTCGCTATTAATCTTTCGGGCTACGGACGGCCCAAAATTCCATGTCCAGTCCTGGAAATTCACCTGCCAGATGCAGCGCAAAGGCGCCGGATTTCTCCATTTCGCTCCACAGCTCGCCCCCTTTTTCCAGTTCGAAGTAGTTGTAGCCCGCATGCCAGGGAATTTGCGGCGGCGCGACGGGCATTGCCCGCAGCTTCATACCGGGAAGCTGGAGTTGCACCAGATCGCGGATTTTGGTGACCGGGGCGACTTTCATCTGCGCCGGGAAATGGGTTTGCAGCATCTCGCCCGGCACATTGGCTTTCACCGCCAGGACAAAACCAAACTCCCGCGCCATGCTGGTGGACGGCAGCGTCGCGACATTGAGTCCGTGGGTGCGTTCGGTAAGCGGCAGTTGAATGGCATGCTCTTCCAGCACCAGCGACAGCCCCTGACGTAACATCAGCACCAGACGGCTAAAGCAGCCGGCGAGGTTGTCGTGGTCATAAACCGGTAGTACCTCTTCCGGCGCACGCGCGGATGTCCAGGTGGTTAATTCGGTGGCAAAGGCCAGCCATTCGCGCCACAGCTCTTCCGGGTGCAGCAGCGGCAAGGTTTTCAGATGCGAAATCAAGCCGACGTGGTGATTGATCAACGCCAGCAGAGAGAATTCGACCATTTCCGTGGTATTGAAGCGGCCAGGCTGGCGCAGACGCTGGGCAAACTGCTGGCTACGCTGGGAGAGCAGGCTTTGCAGGTCGTTGATCATCGCGTACAGCGGCGCGCTGTTGGTGGCGTTGAGCATCGGCGGAATATAGGCCGAATCATGACGAATGTGATTATCGTTTCGCTTTTCCAGTATCTGAACCACACCCATCGCCGTCCACTCGGCGGTCAGATCTTTTTCCAGCATCAGTTTCAGGCGTAAACGACCAAACTGCACGGCCGCCGGGCCAACGGAAATGGCGTTGTCATCATCCACTTCGGCTTCCCAGGCCACGTAGCGCGCCAGTGACTCTTTATCTTCGCTGAAGATAACTTCTTCACGCCCACCCCGGCGGGCAGGTAAGGCCAGCACGACACGCTCATTGGTCACGTTATCCCCAATGGCTAATGGCGCGGGCGCATGGCGCGGATCGTGAAAGGAAAAAAAGGTGCCATCCGGTAGCAGACCGCTGGCATAACTCAGCGCGATACAGCCCTGGCGCAACATTGCGTCATCCAGTTCAAGGTCCAGAAAGCCCCATAGCCAGGGCCGTTGTAACGCCCCCCATTCACGAATGTGGCTATGCAGGTGGCTTTCCGCACGTTGAAAATGATGAGGACGCAGAAACATACCCTCGGTCCAGACGACCTTTTCTGCTTTGTTCATGCTGTTTTCCTGTTAAGACTGGGCGCTATCTGGAAACGACGCGGATCCCGTTCACGTCGAGAAAAACGCTGGCTTCAAGTGAGTCAGACGACCATTTCCAGAATTCATAAAAGCGACTTTCACCCTGCACGGGAAGCGGAATGGAGATCCGCCATTTTTTGCCATCCAGCGCCTGATACTCCGCCATCACGCCGATATAGCGTGCTTCCGGGGTAGCCTGGCCGGTGAGTGTTTTTGTCAGTTGACCGGGCAGTAAGAAGAACTCATCGCTGTTGAGCAGGTTACCCCCAAGGGTGTTTCCCGCATTGTTTTGTAGCGACCAGAAATCGGCGGACATAAATGTCGCGTCGGATTTCAACAGCAAAACCCTGACTTTGAGCGGCGCGGATGCGTTGACCTGCGGGTGCGCCTGGAACTGAAGGGTGTAACTGGCAGGTACGCTATGTGAAGTCGATCCACAACCGCTGACCAGGGTGGTCAGCGTAAGGAAAAACGCCAGGATGAGCTGGCGTACCACGAAGTTAGTTTTCATATCCATCGCTCATGATGGCGAATTAGTTAAGAATCCAGGTACCTGAGTTGCTGTTTTTACACGCTTTGCTGCTACCATCAACCGACACGCAGGTCTGTTTCTGGCGGGTTCTCAGGCGCGGGGTTTGCTTGCGTACCGTTTCGTCGTACAACTCGCTTTTCACCACAGCACGCATCGGGACATAACCAATCAACTCTTCCTGACCTTCATCGGCCAGAGCCATCCAGAAGTGTTCAACCTGGCCCAGTACAATGTAGGTTTTACCGGTTTGCAGTTGACGGATCATTTTGCCGCCGTAATCCGGCGTGCTCATCAGCGACGCAGGATAGAGTGCACGGTAGTTCTCTTTGATGGGTTGAAACTCTTTCGGTGGTTTTACCGCATAGCGGTGGGTAAGTGTGGTGCCATTCACCTCGCTGGTCACAATCGTGTCGTCTGTGGGCGTCGCCGGCGGTGGTGCTTTACATGCGGAGAGTGCAAAAACAAACAGAAGGGCTAATACATTTCGCATTTTCATAACGGTGATTTCCATTGCAAATATATTACTGTGTGGAACTGGAACGTTTAGGAAAGAACTTTTTCATTCTTTCAAAATAAGTCTCTCCCTTACCCTGCAAACCGATCAAATAATGAATTAAAGGCATAGCTACCGCACGAGCCGTTGCACCAGCAAGGCAGCGAAATATGACTTCATCAATGATAATCGTGTCTAAATTTTACAGACGAGACGATACAATTCAATATCATCTCAGCCTTAATGAAAAATGAATATTTAAAATTTATCTAAATTAAGATAATTCTCAAGAAATAATTTCACTTAGGTCTTCTGATAGTAGAAATCATAGCCAGGCAGAGCCGAAAGCCCCTTCGAATGAAGATCAAGCCACTGTATTTAATGATTTTATCCATCAAACCGCAGTGAGAATATATCACACCCTCCCTGTTATCAGATAAATCCTAAAAAGCTAATTTTGCATATTTAACCCCTCATTATTAGTAGCCAAAAAGCCACATTTACTGTGCGGAATATTGAATGACGCCTGATAAGTCAAGACCCGTCAGGTCGATAAAGTGAAATATCAAAACCCTGCAAAGTGAATATTATTCACCTGGTCTGACCATAGCGAAATAATCAACTGCGAAAATATTTTATCCCCGCTAAATAAATTGTTTTCAGTGCGACACTATTTAGCATCGCTAACTCAATGTGAACGGCCAGTAAATGAATCAATTCAGCTTATTTGATGCAAAACAAATATGACAATTCGTTTTCAATAAGAAAAACTGATCAATCACCGTTATTTTATTTGACGGAAATCTTATTTATTTGCGGAAATACCTGTTTTATACCTAATTTGAGTTAAAGAAATGATCAAAATGCGTGCAAAGAGCTAT
The DNA here is from genome assembly GCF_003073275.1 of Phytobacter sp. SCO41. Classification (NCBI taxonomy): domain Bacteria; kingdom Pseudomonadati; phylum Pseudomonadota; class Gammaproteobacteria; order Enterobacterales; family Enterobacteriaceae; genus Phytobacter; species Phytobacter sp. SCO41. The sequence continues at coordinate 3,361,050 of NZ_CP027225.1, forward strand.
TAAGGCATAATTTTTACTTATAGGGATGGGCAACAAGGTAAATTGTCTGGAAGGGCGGAAAATGCCACACAGGGCACGCCGTTCGGCTGATATTCGACTAAGGTTTTCACAAGGTTGGCTACTGCGGCCTCGCTTTTCACCCGCTAAGGAGAACATTTAATGACAAGACCAGATTTGCGCCGTCAGCGCACCTTGTATCTTGCTATGCATATCGCACTGGGTGGCGCCCTGCTTTCACTTATCCCGTCGGCTCTGGCGGCAGATGCGCCCAACACCCCACAGTCGCCGGATATCCTGCTCGGCCCTTTGTTTAGCGATGTGCAAAGCGCCAAACTCTTTCCCGATCAAAAAACCTTCGCCGATGCCGTTCCCAAGGGTGACCCCTTGATGATCCTTGCGGATTACCGTATGCAGCGAAACCAGACCAGCTTTGATCTTCGCCACTTTGTTAACGTCAATTTTGATCTGCCAAAAGAAGGGGAAAAGTATGTTCCCCCGGAAGGGCAAAACCTGCGTGAGCATATTGATGGCCTGTGGCCCGTGCTGACGCGCACGACGGACAAAGCCGGTAAATGGGACTCTCTCCTCCCCCTGCCGAAACCTTATGTGGTGCCGGGAGGCCGTTTTCGCGAGGTCTACTACTGGGACAGTTATTTCACCATGCTGGGCCTGGCGGAGAGCGGACACTGGGACAAAATTGAAGATATGGTGGCTAACTTCGCCTATGAAATTGATACCTGGGGCCACATTCCCAACGGCAACCGTAGTTACTATCTGAGCCGCTCCCAACCGCCTTTCTTTGCATTTATGGTTGAATTACTGGCATCCCATGACGGTGATGACGTGCTCAAGACCTACCTGCCAGAGATGGAAAAAGAGTACCACTACTGGATGGACGGGCTGGAGGGGCTGCAAAACGGTCAGGCCAGCAAGCGGGTCGTTAAGCTTGATGACGGTTCGGTGCTGAACCGCTACTGGGATGATAAAGACACTCCGCGCCCGGAATCCTGGCTGGATGACGTTACCACCGCGAAGAACAACCCCAATCGTCCGGCAACAGAGATCTACCGGGATCTGCGCTCCGCTGCGGCATCGGGCTGGGATTTCAGCTCACGCTGGATGGATAACCCCGAACAACTGGGGACTATCCGCACCACCAGCATCGTACCGGTGGATTTGAATGCGCTGATGTTCAAGCTGGAAAAAATGATCGCCCGCGCCAGCCAGGCATCCGGCGACAGCGCTAAAGCGAGCCAGTATGAAGCGCTGGCCTCGGCCCGCCAGAAAGCCATAGAAGCCAACCTGTGGAATGATAAAGAGGGCTGGTATGCCGATTACGATCTGAAAACCAAAAAGGTTCGTAATCAGTTGACGGCGGCCGCCCTCTTCCCACTGTATGTGAATGCGGCGGCGAAAGATCGCGCGACGAAAGTAGCGGCAGCCACGCAGTCGCGGCTGTTGAAACCAGGCGGGATCTCCACAACCACCGTCAACAGTGGTCAACAATGGGATGCACCAAATGGCTGGGCGCCCCTGCAATGGGTCGCGGTCGCCGGTTTGCAAAACTACGACCAGAAAAAACTGTCGATGGATGTCACATGGCGCTTCCTGTCAAACGTGCAACATACCTATGACCGCGAGAAAAAGCTGGTTGAGAAGTATGATGTCAGCAGCACCGGGACAGGTGGCGGCGGCGGAGAATACCCGTTGCAGGATGGTTTCGGCTGGACAAACGGCGTGACGCTGAAAATGCTCGATCTGGTCTGTCCGAAAGAGCAGCCTTGTGACAGTCTGCCTGCCAGTCAGCCGGTTACCCAGACGGCAGCCGAACCGCAAAAAGCGGCGGCACAGTAACACAATAAAAGCATAATAAAAGAAAAGGCCGGTGAACAAACTCACCGGCCTTATTCATTTACGGAAACAATTAACCCCGCCGTAACAGCCTAAAGACAGCCAGTACAATGATGGCACCCACCACCGCAACCAGGAAGCTATGAAGGTTGAAACCCGTTACATCGCCGCCAAAATTAAAGCGGGTCGCCAGCCAACCACCGACTACCGCCCCCACTATCCCAAGTAGACAGGTCAAAATGAATCCGCCGCCATCCCGGCCAGGCATGATTAATTTTGCGATAACTCCTGCAATCAGACCAAAAACAATCCACGCGATGATGCCCATTTACTTTTCTCCTGCTACAACGTCATATGTACGTATCGTGCATAATTCCCGCACGTTGACTAGAGTATAGGCGATAGCGTGAAAAGCATTTTCATCTCACGGACTTAATTGCAATTCCTCAGAAAATTTTTATGAATTTGTATTAAGAATTCTCCGGAATTGCCGATAGTGCATCAAGACTGTCTGTCAGTGATCAAGGAGCCTTTCGGCGTGAGTAAGTACAGTGAGCAGTTCCTGAAAAATAGTCCATTAGCCGTACTCGGCGTCTTGCGTGATTTGCAAAAGAGCCAGGTACCTGTGTGCATTGCGTGGTCGAGCGGGCAATTCATCAGTAAGATCCTCGAAGTGAACCCCGAAGAACTGATCATGGACTTTGGTAGTCAGGAGTTTGATAACACAGCAGTGCAACGCGCCACAAAAGTGACCATCACCGCCGAAACCCAGGGTGCCAAAGTCGAATTTACCCTTCCCACACTGCACAGCGGCGATTATCAGGCTTTGCCCGCTTTCATTTCTGAACTGCCAGAAAGCCTCTATTTCATTCAGCGTCGCGAATACTTTCGCATCAACGCCCCGCTACACCCCGCCTATTTCTGTAAAGCCAAAATGCCGGACAAGAAGACGGAGCTGCGTTTCCGCCTGTTCGACCTTTCACTCGGCGGTATGGGCGCGTTACTGGATGGCACTGTTCCGGAAGGATTGCAGGCAGGTATGCGCTTTTCCCAGATAGAGCTCGATATGGCCTCATGGGGACAGTTCTATTTTGACGCACAGCTTATCGCCATCGGTGAGCGAAAAGTGGTAGACGGCAAAAACGAAACCATTACCACGCCGCGTCTGAGTTTTCGCTTTCTTAACGTCAGCCCCGGCGTTGAGCGTGAACTCCAGCGTATTATTTTTGCGCTCGAACGCGAGGCCCGCGAACGCGCCAGCCGCGTACGCTAAAAAAAAGACCCGCTTATCCAGGCGGGTCTTTTCATATTGATATGGCGTTTACATGGCGTTCATCGCTTTCTGTACTTTCCAGATGTAGCGCGGCGCCTGTGGTGCCGGGTGGTTTTCTACCACGTGTTCAAAAAAGCCGTCAGCGCTCAGGTCGTTAATCTTGTCGATCGCTTTTTTCCGGTCGGATGAGAATGTCCGCAGCAGCGCGCCTGCACCGTTCACATAGGAGACCACCAGCGCATATTGCATCACTTGCGGATCTTTTATTCCCGCCAGTACGCCGTGCTCCATAATGCTCAAATACGCAGCCCCCATGGAGATATTGCGCTCCGGGTTTTTCAGCTCGCTGGTTGTAGGTTCACCGCTCCAGCCCATATAGCGATACACTTCGCGCCCGGAGGTGGAAGCTTTTAACTGCATCAGCCCAACGGCGTTTGATTTACTGACAAGGTTGGGGTTGCCGCCTGACTCAACCGCAATCATCGCGGTAATCAGACGCGGACTGACGCCCCACGCCGCCCCCGCTTTTTCACTGACTGGCATCCACTGCATGGCCCGTTTTACCGGGACTTCCGGGTTCCAGTCCGGGTTACGGTAGTCCGTGCGTTTCGAGCTACAACCCGCCAGAAGCACAATTAAAAAAGCAAACCATCTCAATTTCACACGCAATCCTTCTTTGGTGAACGCATCACTATGGATGACAACAAACAGGGTTAGCGGCATGATAACCGTTTCCAATTAGATGTCAGCAAGGAATTGCCATGTCGAGGTTTCATTTGATTGCGCCCTCCGGTTACTGCATTAATCAGCAGGCGGCAGCGCTTGGGGTTCAACGGCTGGAGTTACAGGGACATCAGGTGGATAACCGTGGTGTCATTACCCGCCGCGACCAACGCTTTGCGGGTCAGGAGAGCGAACGTCTCCATGATCTCAACAGCCTGGTCGCGCTCGAAGGCGCGGATATTATCGTTCTCCCCGTTCGCGGCGGCTATGGCGCAAGCCGCCTGCTGGAAGATATCGACTGGCAGGGCCTTATTCGCCGACAACAATCCCAGCCGTTACTTATCTGTGGACACAGCGATTTTACGGTGGTGCAGATGGGCTTATTAGCCCGTGGCGGCGTGATCACCTTTAGCGGCCCGATGTTGGCTGGCAATTTCGGCGCACCAACACTGAATGAATTTACCGGGCGCCATTTCTGGCAGGCGCTGCGCCAGCCTGAACTGACCGTCGAGTGGCGCGGCGAAGGCCCACGTTGTCACACCCAGGGCACGTTATGGGGTGGGAATCTGGCGATGCTGGTTTCGCTTATTGGCACCCCGTGGCTTCCGGCCATTGAGGGAGGTATTCTGGTGGTTGAGGATATCAATGAGCATCCTTTCCGCGTGGAACGTATGCTGTTGCAGTTGCTGCATTGCGGCATTCTCGCGCGTCAGAAGGCGCTCGTACTGGGCAGTTTCACCAGCGCCGATCCCAATGAATACGATGCGGGCTACAATCTTAATACGATGGTGGAATACCTGCGAAGCAGGCTCTCGATCCCGGTGATAACGGGGCTTGCATTTGGTCACGAGCAAGAGACCGTCACGCTGCCTCTCGGCGCGCATGCGGTATTAGAGCATGATGAGCGCTCACGACTGACTATTTCCGGTCATCCCGTATTGGGCGCATAAAAAAACGTTTAACCGACTGATTAAATCTGTATTTCTGCCGTTAATATATATCGGGTTTTTAAACCATAACTGCTCAGCGTATTCAGGCACTGAGCGGTTATGGGTTTCACCATTTTCCGGGTAAGAGGAGACGCACGACATTGGATGCAGCGGCGGTAATTAGTCTGTTTATTTTGGGTTCAGTACTTGTAACCTGCAGTATTTTATTAAGTTCTTTCTCCTCCCGTCTTGGTATCCCGATCCTCGTTATCTTTCTCGCCATTGGCATGCTGGCAGGCATTGACGGTATTGGCGGCATTCCGTTCGACAATTATCCGTTCGCCTATATGGTCAGTAACCTCGCGCTGGCGGTGATTTTGCTTGATGGCGGGATGCGAACCCAGGCGAGTTCCTTTCGCGTGGCGCTGTGGCCCGCCCTCTCTCTGGCGACGGTGGGAGTGCTTATCACGTCCGGGCTGACCGGGATGATGGCGGCCTGGTTGTTCCACCTTGATATCATGGAAGGGTTGCTGATCGGCGCGATTGTTGGCTCGACGGACGCGGCTGCGGTGTTCTCACTGCTTGGCGGGAAAGGGCTGAACGAGCGTGTCGGTTCAACGCTGGAAATTGAGTCCGGCAGCAACGATCCTATGGCGGTCTTTTTGACCATCACACTGATTGAGATGATTCAGCAGCATCATGCGGGCTTGAGCTGGATGTTTGTCGTGCACATTATTCAGCAGTTTGGGCTGGGTATCGTGTTAGGTCTCGCGGGCGGCTATTTGCTGCAACAGATGATCAATCGCATCTCCCTGCCCGCCGGGCTCTATCCTCTGCTGGCGCTGAGCGGCGGCATTCTGGTGTTCGCGGTGACCACCGCCATTGAAGGCAGCGGGATACTGGCGGTCTATCTGTGTGGTTTTGTGCTGGGCAATCGTCCGATACGTAATCGTTACGCCATTCAGCAAAACTTCGATGGTCTGGCCTGGCTGGCGCAAATCGGCATGTTCCTTGTCCTGGGGCTGCTGGTCACGCCATCTGATTTGCTGCCGATTGCCATTCCGGCGCTGATCCTCTCGGCGTGGATGATCTTTTTCGCCCGTCCGCTGTCAGTATTCGCCGGGCTGCTGCCGTTTCGCGGTTTCAATCTGCGCGAGCGCATTTTCATCAGTTGGGTGGGGCTGCGGGGCGCGGTGCCGATCATTCTTGCCGTCTTCCCGATGATGGCCGGTCTGGACAATGCGCGGCTGTTTTTTAATGTCGCCTTCTTTGTGGTGCTGATTTCGCTGCTATTCCAGGGGACATCGCTGTCGTGGGCGGCGAAAAAAGCCAGAGTCGTGGTCCCACCCGTGGGCTGGCCGGTTTCCCGCGTCGGGCTGGATATCCATCCGGAAAATCCGTGGGAGCAGTTTGTCTACCAGTTGAGCGCCGATAAATGGTGCGTGGGTGCCGCCCTTCGCGACCTGCACATGCCTTCCGAAACGCGTATTGCCGCCCTGTTTCGCGATAATTCGCTGCTCCATCCGACCGGTAGCACGCGGTTGCGTGAAGGTGACGTGCTGTGCGTGATTGGTCGTGAACGCGACCTGCCCGCGTTGGGTAAGTTGTTTAGCCAGTCTCCTCCCGTCTCGCTGGATCAGCGTTTCTTTGGGGATTTTATTCTCGAAGCCGATGCGAAGTTTGCCGATGTGGCGCTGATTTATGGTCTGGAAGAGGGACTGGAGTACCGTGATAAACAACAAACACTCGGTGAGATTGTTCAGCAACTGCTCGGGGCAGCGCCCGTGGTAGGCGATCAGGTGGAGTTTGCCGGCATGATCTGGACGGTTGCAGAGAAAGAAGAGGACGCGGTGCGTAAGGTCGGTGTCCGGGTCGCGGATGACGAGGCGGAGTGACCGCCTCACCATTGTTACACTGTCACAACGGGGACGCGCGGTGCAAGTGCGCACATTAATTCATAGCCAACCGTCCCTGCGCAAGCGGCCACTTCATCAATTTTGATCTCGTTACCCCAAAGTTCAACTGGCGTACCGATGCCCGCTTGCGGGCACGGCGTCAGGTCAACCGTCAGCATGTCCATCGAAATGGCGCCTACCGTCCCGGTGCGAATGCCGTCCACCAGCACGGGTGTACCGGTTCGGGCGAGACGCGGGTAACCGTCCGCATAACCGCAGGCTACGATGCCGATACGCTGCTCCTGTGAGGCACGATAGCGGCTGCCATAGCCCACACAGTCCCCCGCACGCAACGTTTGCACGGCAATAATCTGGCTTGTCAGGCTCATGACCGGTTTGATGCCACTGCCAGCCACATCCTGCCACTCCCCGGACGGGGACGCGCCATACAGCACGATGCCGGGGCGCACCCAGTCGCCGTGAGCTTCCGGGTGCCAAAGCGTGGCGGCGGAGTTTGACAGCGAACGCGGGCAATCAAGCCCCTCCGACGCATGGTTAATGCGTGTCATCGCCCCGGCAATCCCGTCCGGTTTTTCCGCATCGGCAAAATGGGCCATCAGAGTGATATCGCCCACATTGCTCAACTCCCGCAGTTGCCGCCAGAGGGTTTGCACACGCTCAGGCTGAAAGCCCAGCCGGTTCATGCCACTGTTCATTTTCAGGTAAACATCCAGCGGCGCATGAAGCCGGGCATCCTGCAGGGCTTTAACCTGCCAGTTGCTGTGCACGCTGGTGGTCAGGCGATATTTATCAAACAGCGGCAGCTCATCGGCGTGGAAAAAGCCTTCCAGCATCAGAATCGGCCCTTTCCAGCCGCGCTCGCGCAGGAGGATCGCCTCCTCCAGATTAAGCAGCGCGAAACCGTCGGTGCCTTCCAGCGCACGCCAGATACGATCGATTCCATGACCGTAGGCGTTAGCCTTCACCACTGACCAGACGCGGCTGTGTGGTGCGGCACGCCTGACTACCTGCAGGTTCTGCCGAAGTGCGTGTAAGTCGACAGTCGCCTGGACAGGACGAGACATACGTTCTCCTTGTTTTAATGTGGACGGTTTAGTTGTGAGCACCGTGCAAATGTTGCGGCCGCGATGGGGTAAAACCCGGCTGGTAGCGCGCCACACTCAAATCCTCAAAGGGAATGGCTGGCGTGCGGCCGGAAATCAGGTCGCTCAACAGTTGCCCTGACCCACAGGCCATCGTCCAGCCCAGCGTGCCATGCCCGGTATTCAGCCATAAGTTTTTAAACGGAGCACGCCCCACCACCGGCGTACCGTCTGGCGTCATCGGACGCAGCCCGGTCCAGAAGGTTGCCTGCTCCACATGTCCGCCGCGCGGAAAGAGATCTTTGACCACCATCTCCAGCGTGGCGCGGCGTGGTTTAAGGAGCTCGGTATTAAAGCCGACGATCTCCGCCATTCCACCAACACGAATACGGTTATCAAAACGGGTAATCGCAATCTTGTAGGTTTCATCGAGGATAGTCGAAACCGGCGCGCCCGCCTCCTCCGCAATGGGTATAGTCAGCGAATAACCTTTCAGGGGATAGACCGGGATATCGACAATTCCTTTTAGCATCGCCGTGGAATAGGAACCAAACGCCATGACGTAAGCATCGGCTTTCACCACTTCATCGCCACATTTGACGCCGTAAATTTGCTCGCCCTCGTACAGGAGCCTGTCGACCGGGGTGTTGAAGCGGAATGTGACGCCCGCCTGCGCCGCCATCTGCGCCAGTTGCTGAGTAAAGAGCTGGCAGTCGCCGGTTTCATCGTTTGGCAAACGCAGACCACCACTGAGCTTGTGCGCAACCTGCGCCAGCGCCGGTTCCACGTCTGCCAGCCGGGCCGATTCCAGCAGTTGATAAGGCACCCCGGCGTCTTCCAGTACGGCAATATCCCGGGTGGCGTTTTCGTACTGCTCTGGGGTACGGAACAGTTGTAGCGTCCCGCCCTGACGCCCTTCGTACTGAATTTGGGTGGTTTCACGCAACAGCTTTAAACAGTCGCGGCTGTACTCTGCAAGCCGCACCATGCGGCCTTTGTTTTCCATATAATGGCGAGTGTCGCAGTTACGCAGCATCTGCCACATCCATTTGAGTTGAGTGGAGGTGCCATCGAGACTAATTGCCAGCGGCGCATGGCGCTGGAACATCCATTTAATCGCTTTCAACGGTACGCCTGGTGCCGCCCAGGGCGCTGCGTAGCCAGGCGAGATTTGCCCTGCGTTCGCCGCACTGGTCTCCAGCGCCGGGCCAGATTCCCTGTCAATGACCGTCACCTCATGTCCCGCCTGACTCAGATACCAGGCACTGGTAACCCCCACCACGCCACTTCCCAGTACAACGACTCGCATAACCTGCTCCCATGTGTAAAGCACAATCATCTGATTACAAATTGATAACTCAGATGAAAATGTTATTCAACATATGGCTTTTTTATGGTGACACCCCTCACACCTTTCCGTAAATAAAGGCGTCAGGATATTTAGAATCTCCTGCTGCGCGACATTTCGCCGCAGAATAAAATTCTGCCAAAGAAGCTTTTTACCCCTCTCTTGCAAGGTGTTATCGCGAAGAAAAAAAGCGACGTCACGTACAGTTTTTATTGTGTGTTCTATGCTTGAAATGAGACTCTCCATACAGAGAGAGTTGCTAACAACGAGGGCGCGCTAATGGCTACGATTGATTCCATGAATAAGGACACCATACGTCTCAGTGATGGACCTGACTGGACCTTCGATCTACTGGATGTGTATCTCGCAGAGATCGACCGGGTGGCGAAACTTTACCGCCTGGATACCTACCCGCACCAAATCGAAGTCATCACCTCCGAACAGATGATGGACGCCTACTCAAGTGTCGGGATGCCCATTAACTACCCCCACTGGTCATTCGGTAAAAAATTTATTGAAACCGAGCGACTTTATAAGCATGGACAGCAAGGTCTGGCCTACGAGATTGTCATTAACTCCAATCCTTGTATCGCCTATCTGATGGAAGAGAACACCATCACCATGCAAGCGCTGGTCATGGCGCATGCCTGCTATGGGCATAACTCTTTCTTTAAGAATAACTATTTGTTCCGTAGCTGGACGGATGCCAGCTCGATTGTCGATTACCTGATTTTCGCCCGTAACTACATCACCGATTGTGAAGAGCGCTACGGAGTGGAAGAGGTGGAAAAACTGCTCGATTCCTGCCACGCGCTGATGAATTACGGCGTTGACCGTTATAAACGTCCGCAAAAGATCTCCCTGCAGGAGGAGAAAGCCCGCCAGAAAAGCCGTGAGGAGTACCTGCAAAGCCAGGTCAACACGCTATGGCGCACCCTGCCTAAACGTGAAGAAGAGAAAGCCGTTGTCGAAGCGCGCCGTTACCCTTCTGAGCCGCAGGAAAACCTGCTCTATTTTATGGAGAAAAACGCCCCGCTGCTGGAGCCATGGCAGCGTGAGATTTTGCGCATCGTGCGTAAAGTCAGCCAGTATTTTTATCCGCAGAAACAGACCCAGGTGATGAACGAAGGCTGGGCCACTTTCTGGCACTACACCATTCTCAATCATCTGTACGACGAAGGGAAAGTGACAGACCGCTTTATGCTGGAATTCCTGCACAGCCACACTAACGTGGTGTTCCAGCCGCCTTACAACAGTCCGTGGTATAGCGGCATTAACCCGTATGCCCTAGGGTTTGCGATGTTCCAGGATATTAAACGGATTTGTCAGTCACCGACGGAGGAAGACAAATACTGGTTCCCGGACATTGCCGGTTCCGACTGGCTGGAAACACTGCACTTCGCCATGCGCGATTTTAAAGATGAAAGCTTTATCAGCCAGTTTATGTCGCCCAAAATCATGCGTGATTTCCGCTTCTTTACCGTGCTGGATGACGATCGCAATAATTATCTGGAGATTGCCGCGATTCATAACGAAGAGGGCTATCGTGAGATCCGCTCGAAATTGTCATCTCAATACAACCTGAGCAACCTGGAGCCCAATATCCAGGTGTGGAATGTGGATTTGCGCGGCGATCGTTCTCTGACGTTGCGTTATATTCCGCACAATCGCGCCCCGCTGGACAAAGGCCGCCGGGAAGTGCTCAAACATGTGCATCGGCTGTGGGGGTTTGATGTACTGCTGGAACAGCAAAACGAAGATGGCAGTGTAGAACTGCTGGACCGCTGCCCTGCCCGCAGCAATACCCTCTGATAGCAAAAAGCCCCTCCGCCGGAGGGGCTTCGCTTTGCTTAACGCCCGTTGATGGACAAATCCCCAGGCAGTGTTTTATGCATGCGCTGCCAGATCTCACCACTGTCATGCCCATAACGACGCACGGTTTCGTACACCTGGTCATGCAAACCTTGCTCACAGATTTCTGCCAGACGGTGATAAAAACCGAGCGCCAGGCTGCGTGCTTCCGGGCTTGCGAAGTAATGACGCCCAATGCGGGTATACAACCCTTTCATACCGTTGAGGATCAGGCCGTAAATCGGGTTGCCGGAGGCAAAAGCCAGTCCACGGAAAATGTTGTAATCCAGTTCAGCAAACGCATCGCCGTGATCTTCCACTTCGCGCGCGCTGGCCAGCACGGCTAAGGCGTCTTCTGGATGCTGGCGGAATGCGGTACGGATGAAGATGGTCGCGATATTGGTACGCACCGACAGGAGGTTATCGATGAGTTGTGGAACGCTCTCATGGTCCAGACGCGCCAGTGTTTCCAGAATATTGAGCCCGGACGTTTCCCAAAAGTTGTTTACTTTTGTGGGCTTACCGTGCTGAATAGTAAGCCAGCCATCGCGGGCCAGACGCTGTAACACTTCACGCAATGTAGTACGAGTGACGCCAATCAGTTCGGAGAGTTCGCGCTCTGCTGGAAGTATCGACCCCGGAGGGAAACGGTTATTCCAGATACTTTCAATGATGTATTCTTCCGCGAAACCCGCCGGGCTCTGCGCCTTTATAACCATAGTGAGATTTCCATTATACAACTAAGCAAAGATCACTCATCATACCAGACCACTTCGGGGGCAGATAGCAGGCGAAATGAAGAAAAAGGGGATCGCCGATCCAATTTGAAAGATTCACCCGATGTACGGTTTACTCCCCATTTTATTCACGGCTATTCCCTCTTTACTGAAAGTCATTTACCACATTTATCATAAATGCTTTTCCTGTTAGCGCTTTGCTTACATTCCTGACAGCAAGATTTGACTTTTCGCATGATAAACATCCGATTACGTATTATTTTCTTATGCAATAGTGGCTTGCTAAGTGATTTCGTTTACACTGCTGTGTCTACGCATGTCCCAGGGAAATGATTATGTTGCGATATTTAAACAAGTGCTCTCGCGGGCGCGGCGCCTGGCTATTAATGGCGTTCACCGCACTGGCACTTGAATTAGTGGCGTTGTGGTTCCAGCACGTCATGCTGCTGAAACCCTGTGTCCTGTGTATTTATGAGCGTTCTGCCCTTTTTGGTGTGATGGGTGCGGGTATCGTCGGTGCGATTGCGCCGAAGACGCCGTTGCGCTACGTCGCCATCTTAATTTGGTTGTACAGCGCCTGGCGCGGTATCCAATTGACGTATGAACACACCATGATCCAGCTTCACCCTTCTCCTTTTATGACCTGCGACTTTGCTGCGCGTTTCCCTTCGTGGCTGCCACTGGATAAGTGGCTTCCGCAGGTCTTTGTTGCTTCGGGCGATTGTGCTGAAAAACAGTGGCAGTTCCTGTCGCTGGAAATGCCGCAATGGCTGTTAGGTATCTTTGTCGCTTACTTTGTTGTGGCGGCGCTGGTGCTCATCGCACAGCCCTTCAAACCGAAAAAACGCGACCTCTTCGGTCGTTAACAGAACGCTCCTTCGGGAGCGTTTTTTATTGCCGCGAAATTGCATACGCTTCCCGTAGGTGTTACTTCACCGAGCGGCGCGATACACCCTTGATAAGACTGGTCTAATACACCCCGTTATAACCATCCAGATACGTTGCCGATAATTCATTGCCTATCGAGTCGGCATCTTTCGAATCCGCCTGTACCCTATCGCCAGATCTGTCATATGTTTCGGTGAGATGACGGCTGGCCTGCTCTCTGAGTATTCCGGCATACTTAATGGCGTAATGCACATCATGACCCACTATGCGGTCCAATTTTCCTTTATCGTACGCTTCTTCAAAGGCGGGAATGATGTTGCGATATGTACCACTTGCCGAGAACCGGACACCGCCGTCCGTTGAGCTGTGATTTTCCGTAAAGGCGATAGCGTGCCGCTGTGGAGAGGGTTTAGACGCCGTACATCCTGCGAGCAGAGCACCTGCCGCTACCAGCACAATGAATTTATTCATGACAGACCCCATTGATGTTTTAGCTTATTTAAGACATGAAAACATTTTAGGGTCTTGTTTTAAATGACTTTTTAATCATCTCAGGCAAGTCGCGGTATAACAAAAGAGATTATTGCGCCCAATCTGGCTTGTTGAGGATATGATCCTGCCAGTCGCGGACTTCGGACTCTTTTACCGCAATATGGCGAACCGTGATGCGCTGTTTGTGCATCATCTCCTTCGAACCGGTACGCAGCGGATGCCACACCGGCAGCGCCTTCCCTTCGGCCAGCAGACGATAGGCACAAGTGGGCGGCAACCATTCAAAGGTGGGTAAATTATCGCGCGTCAGCTTGATGCAGTCCGGCTCATACTCAAAGCGACGCTCGTAGTTACGACACTGGCAGGTTTTGATGTTCAACTGGCGACAGGCCACGTTGGTGAAATAGATCTCGTCGGAATCTTCATCCATTAGCTTATGCAGGCAGCACTGACCGCAGCCGTCACACAGCGATTCCCACTCCGCGTCCGTCATTTGTTCAAGAGTTTTGCTTTGCCAGAAAGGTGTGTCGCTCATAAATCAGTTCGCCATTTAAAACCAGGGAGCACCTTATAACCAGTCTGGCATGGGGATGCAAGTTTTGCCGCCGTTCAGGCGGCAAATCGACTTATAATACGCGGGTCTTTAACGAGAGGCCGTTGAAGCTCACTTCCAGTTCGTCCCCGCCGTGCAGCGGGCCAACACCTTCCGGCGTACCGGTCAGAATGACATCCCCGGCTTTGAGCGTAAAGAAGCGGCTCATGTAAGCAATCAGCGGCACAATTTTATGGATCATATCGGCAGTGGTCCCCTGCTGGCGGACTTCACCATTGATGCTGAGCCCAAGCGTTGTGTTCTGCGGATCGCTGGTAAACTCTGCCGCCGGAATAAAACCGGAGATCGGGCAGGAGTTATCAAAGCCTTTCGCTTTTTCCCACGGCTGACCCGCCTTTTTCATTTTGGCCTGCAGATCGCGAAGCGTGAGATCCAGCGCCACACCATAACCGGCAATGGCTTTTCGTACATGCTCTTCGGTAGCCTGACGCAGCGTTGCCCCAATGAGCACGGCCAGTTCAACTTCGTGATGTACGGAACCGAAATCCTGTGGCAGCGCCAGCGGCTGGCGAATATCGCACAGGGCGGTTTCCGGTTTAATAAACAGCACCGGCTCTTCCGGCGTGGCGCTGCCCATTTCTTTAATATGTTTCGCATAGTTACTGCCAACGCACACGACTTTACTCACCGGGTAATCCAGGAGTGCGCCCTGCCAGTTATGATGTTGGTACATGTCTTTCCCCTAAGTAACGCATTGAACAAGTGCGAAAAATGACTATCCGCGCCACATGGCGGTTTGTCAAATAGCAAACTTTGTCATTCAATGCGTATGCAAGAGGAAAGCAAATGGCGGAATCGATCCGCCACTTTGACTGGCGGGGATGGCTATCATTCGCTGTCTAAATGTTGTTTCAACAAATTTTCTGGCGGCGGTGGAATCTGTAAATAATATCCCTGCGTACGTAACGCCTCTTTTACTTTTTCCAGATCCGCACTGGCCAGTTTTTTACGTCCGTCGAGGGGCAATAACATGGCTAACTGAGGCTGGCCAAAGCTTTTCATTAATTCTTCCGGCACGCGTGAAAAATCGTCTTTTTTTTCGACATACAGATAAGTCTGTTCACGTCGGGAACTTCGGTAGATCACACAAAACATACTTTTGCTCTGAATTAAGGGGTGGTTACTTGCCTGAATATAATAGTGACTATAACATGCTTGATAGTCTTCGGAATATCGCTCACTCATGAGTGATAATAGCAAAATGAGTAAGGTCAGGATGTCAAACACGCCCATCGAGCTAAAAGGCAGTAGTTTTACCTTATCTGTGGTTCACTTGCATGATGCAAAACCCGAGGTTATTCGCCAGGCGTTAGAAGACAAAATCGCTCAGGCTCCCGCTTTTTTAAAACATGCTCCTGTTGTTATTAATGTTTCTGACCTTGAGGGCCCGGTCAACTGGTCGCCGATTCAACAGACTATTCTGGCGACGGGGTTACGGGTTGTCGGTATCAGCGGCTGTAAAGACAGCGAACTGAAAGCCGACATCGAACGTGCCGGGTTGCCGCTTCTGACCGAAGGCAAAGAAAAGCCGCAACGTCAGGTTGCTGTTCCTGTCCCCGAGGCCCCCATTGTTACTCCGGTCACAAAAACACGCTTGATTGATCTTCCTGTTCGTTCCGGGCAGCGTGTTTATGCGCCAAACTGTGATCTGATTGTCACCAGTCACGTCAGCGCAGGCGCAGAGTTGATTGCCGACGGCAATATCCATGTTTACGGCATGATGCGTGGCCGCGCGCTGGCTGGCGCAAGCGGCGACAAGGATGCGCAAATATTTTGTACTCACCTCACGGCGGAGCTGGTATCCATCGCAGGGGAATACTGGCTGAGCGATCGAATCCCGGCCGATTTTTATGGCAAAGCGGCGCGCTTACGTTTAGCGAATAACGCTTTGACTATTCAACCGTTAGATTAAGCCCTTTTAACAAGGAACTCCTATGGCACGCATTATTGTTGTTACTTCGGGTAAAGGGGGCGTGGGTAAGACCACCTCCAGCGCGGCCATCGCAACCGGTTTGGCCCAGAAGGGAAAGAAAACCGTCGTTATTGATTTTGATATCGGCCTGCGTAACCTCGACCTCATCATGGGCTGTGAACGTCGCGTCGTGTACGACTTCGTGAACGTCATTCAGGGCGATGCGACGCTGAATCAGGCGCTGATTAAAGATAAACGTACGGAAAATCTTTATATTCTCCCGGCTTCGCAGACGCGCGACAAAGACGCGTTAACGCGTGAAGGCGTTGAGAAGGTGCTTGATGAGCTGCAGAAAATGGAGTTCGACTTTGTTATTTGCGACTCACCGGCGGGGATTGAAACCGGCGCGCTGATGGCCCTCTATTTCGCGGATGAAGCGATCATCACCACCAACCCGGAAGTCTCTTCCGTCCGTGACTCTGACCGTATCCTCGGCATCCTGGCGTCCAAATCACGCCGCGCCGAAAACGGCCAGGAACCGATTAAAGAACACCTGTTGTTGACCCGCTACAACCCGGGGCGCGTTAATAAAGGTGATATGCTCAGCATGGAAGACGTGCTGGAGATCCTGCGCATTAAGCTGGTTGGCGTGATCCCCGAAGATCAGTCAGTCCTTCGCGCATCCAACCAGGGGGAACCGGTTATTCTGGATACCACTGCCGATGCAGGCAAAGCGTACGCAGATACCGTTGAACGTCTACTGGGAGAAGATCGTCCTTTCCGCTTCATTGATGAAGAGAAGAAAGGTTTCCTCAAACGCCTGTTCGGAGGATAAGTTATGGCATTACTCGACTTTTTTCTCTCCAGAAAAAAGAACACCGCCAGCATCGCCAAAGAGCGTCTGCAAATTATTGTTGCGGAACGCCGTCGCAGTGACGCTGAACCACATTATTTACCGCAGCTAAAGCGGGATATTCTGGAGGTGATTTGTAAATATGTTCAAATCGATCCGGAAATGGTTTCAGTCCAACTGGAACAACGTGGTGACGATATTTCCATTCTGGAACTCAACGTTACCTTGCCAGAACCAGAAGAGACGAAATAATCCGGCAGTAGATCGCTGCGCCAGGAGTAATAAAAAAGGCAGAAACCCTCTGCCTTTTTTCTTTTATTAACGCTTAACCCCTGTCTTTATATACAGGGATTAACGCGGATATTCCGTTAATAATGCGTTGAGCCGCTCAGCCATCAATTCCGCACGCCAGCCACTGATTAATTCCGGTAAATTTGTCTGCGGTTTTAATTGCCAGTGCCAGTTAAGTAACTGATTAATTTGCCGACGAGAAGCAATTAATTCTGCGCTCAGCCCTTTGCTTTCGCTAACGTCCTGCACCAGTGCCTTGATAGCTTTAAAGGCTTTGCGATAGCCGGGCATATCCACCAGGTTCAACAGCGGCTCCGGCAGCGCGTCTTCCGGCAGTGCCTGCGCCTGTGCAACCAGAGACAGCAGCGTTTTACCGTGAAAACGGATTTCGCTACCGGAAAGGCCAATGCTGTCGAGCTCACCCATGCTGCCTGGCATATAACGCGCCACGGCCCACAGATTCTCTTCACGAACAACGAAATTGACCGCCAGGTCACGCTCGCGGGCTTTACGCAGACGCCAGTCCGCCAGCAAACGCAGGCATGCCAGTTGGCGGGTACGTAACTGCCAGGCGTTGCTGATGTCACGCCATGCCTCTTCCGGCGCCAGAATTTCGCCACGACGTTGCATCATCAGGCGGCATTCGTCCAGTGCGGCATTGAGCCACCCTGCTTCTTCGGTTTCAGCCAGCAATTTTCGCGCGATAGGCAGCAGATACCAGACATCGGCCGCCGCATAATCGCACTGACGTGTCGTTAACGGACGGGCCAGCCAGTCAGTGCGCGACTCGCTTTTATCCAGCGCCACGCCGGTGTACTGCTCCACCATTGCCGCAAAACCCCAGGAGAGCGCACGCCCGGAGAAGGCCGCGAGAATTTGAGTATCGATCATCGGCTGCGGCATGGCGCCGAAAGCGTTGAGGAAGACTTCGAGGTCTTCACTACCGGCGTGGAGGAATTTTATTACCTGAGTATTGGTAATCAGATCGCGGAACGGTGCCCAGTCAGTGATGGTTAACGGGTCGATTAACGCCACATTCTCCCCGTCATAAAGCTGGATTAAACCAAGCTGGGGATAATAGGTACGGGTGCGGACAAATTCAGTATCAAGCGCAATAGCATCGGTGCCAGCCGCAGCTTCACACAGCGCTGCCAGCGCCTCGTTCGTCGTGATCATCTGGTAATTCAAATCGTCTTCTCTTTAGTTTGCGCCCACAAAAAACGCCGGATTAACCGGCGTTCTGGCGACTAACGCATAGCTCAGTCTTTATTGTCTACTTTGCCGCGCGCTTCGTCACGCAATTCTCGTCGTAAAATTTTACCGACGTTGGATTTCGGTAGCTCAGCGCGGAATTCCACCCTTTTCGGCACTTTGTAACCCGTTAACTGGCGGCGACAAAACGCGATAAGCGCTTCTTCGGTCAGCGAGTCGTCTTTTTTCACTACGAAAATTTTAACCGCTTCGCCGCTGGCATCGGAAGGCACGCCTACGGCCGCCACTTCCTTAACGCCTTCATGCTGCATTACGACATCTTCAATTTCGTTCGGATAGACGTTAAAGCCGGAGACCAGGATCATGTCTTTTTTGCGATCGACAATACGCATAAAGCCTTCGCCATCCATCACCGCGATATCGCCGGTGTACAACCAGCCATCTTTGATGATTTCATCGGTCGCCGCCGGGCGCTGCCAGTAACCCAGCATGACCTGCGGGCCTTTCACGCACAATTCACCCGGTTCACCCGGTGGAACTTCATTGCCGGCATCGTCCACCAGCTTCACTTCTGTCGACGGGACCGGCAAGCCGATACTGCCACTGTGGTAGTCAATATCATGCGGGTTGACGCTCACCAACGGCGAGCATTCTGTCAGACCGTAGCCTTCCAGCAGGTATTCGCCGGTAAGTTTCACCCAGCGCTCGGCAACGGCCTGCTGTACGGGCATGCCGCCGCCCGCAGAGAGGTGCAGCGAGGAAAAATCGAGTTTGTGGAAATCGTCGTTGTTGAGCAATGCGTTAAACAGGGTGTTTACCCCGGTCATGGCGGTGAAAGGGTATTTCGCCAGCTCTTTCACCAGCCCCGGAATATCGCGCGGGTTGGTAATGAGCAGGTTCTGTCCGCCCAGCTCGATAAACAACAGGCAGTTCATGGTCAGGGCGAAAATGTGGTAGAGCGGCAACGCGGTGACCACCAACTCTTTACCGCGATGCAGCAACGGACCGTAGGTTGCATTCACCTGTTCCAGGTTGGCCAGCATATTGCGGTGCGTCAGCATCGCCCCTTTGGCTACCCCGGTCGTCCCGCCGGTATATTGCAGAAACGCCAGATCGTCGGTCGTGACTTCCGGCTTGATATACTGCAAACGGTAGCCCGCCTGCAGCGCACGGCGAAACGAGATAGCATCCGGAAGATGGTATTTCGGCACCAGGCGCTTCACATATTTGACGACAAAGTTAACCAGTGTGCCCTTCGCCGGAGAGAGCTGATCCCCCATGCGGGTCAGGATCACATGGCGAACCTGCGTCTTGTCGACCACTTTTTCCAGCGTGTGGGCGAAGTTGGAGACAATCACAATGGCGGATGCGCCGCTGTCGTTAAGCTGATGTTCCAGTTCGCGCGGTGTGTACAGCGGGTTGACGTTCACGACTATCATGCCCGCGCGCAGAATACCGAACAGCGCCACCGGATACTGCAGAAGATTCGGCATCATCAGCGCCACACGATCGCCCTTTTGCAACCCCAAGCCCTGTTGCAGGTATGCGGCAAAAGCGCGGCTACGCTCTTCCAGCTTGCGGAAGGTCATCACCTCCCCCATGTTGACGAACGCAGGTTGGTCGGCGTATCGCGCCGTCGCGTGTTCAAAGAGTTCAACCAGGGATTGATAACGATCGGGATTAATATCCGCAGGCACATCGGCGGGATAACGGTTTAGCCAAACCTTCTTCAATGCATCACCTCTAAACTGTGTATTTGTCGTCATCACAACCCCTGTTAATAAACAAGTCGTTAACATTATATTAACTCAGCGTACCAGTTTATTAATTGTTCGAATTGAAGGTTGCGAAGCGCATCACTAATTATTTTTGTTATGGTTTTCAAATAAAGAAACAGCGGACCAGCCGCTGTTTCATTTTTCATGCAGAACAGAGCGTTACTCTGTTACAACACTCTGTTCATAGGCGGGGCCGGGATTATACCAGCCCCAACCGCCGTACCCGCGATGCCACGGGTGTGGCCCCATCATCCACGGATCCATCGGTTGCGGCGGCAGTACGACCTGCTTTGTGATATGCCAGCGTTTATAGCCATCAGCACGGATCACCGCGAATTTATAGGCAGCGCCGCCCACCTGGCCGTCATAGATGCCGGTAATCGGCCCGACGACGGTCACCAGTTGGTTCTGGAAGTCCACCGGGTCGAGGAAACCGTTCACGTCGGCCATAATACGCCCGACAGAGGTTGCGCCCAGGATCGGTCTCGCCCCATCATCTAACGGCACGGTGGCTATCTCAAGGCGGGTTTTCCCTTGCTGATTCTCAATTTTCACTACTTTGCCGCCGAAACGGGCTTCCTGACCGATATAGAGATTTGGCGCATTCATCACGCGCACCAGATCATCCTGCGGCGTCGGACTGGTTCCTTTGATCGCGTCAGGCACAGAAACACACCCACTTAACGCTGCGGCGACCACACCCACCAGTAACCAGCGCATACCTCTTTTTTGACTCGCCATGATGCGACTCCTTCACTCAGCCTTGTAATTACTGAGATTCATTCCCGGCCCGGAAGTTTCTTCCAGGCCACTTCGTTACGCAAATAAACCGGCTCGGCATGCTCAACGGCAACGGTATGCCCCAGCGAAAGCTGATGGTGCGCGATAGGCAGCATATCTTGTGCTTCCGGCAACGATACGCCGCCGTCTGTCAGCGTCAGGCCGGTATCTTTTGCCATATCCGGCCACGCTTGCCAGCCGGTGCCGACGGTTGCCCACTCGCCGGAGAGCGCGCTGAGGCGCGCGGTCACCGCGTCCGGTTTGAGGACCGCTTCGGTCTCTTCGCCGTGCCAGACGCCGTCGGCATCACGCTGATATTCCGCCCAGTAGACTTCGCCCATACGGGCATCAATGGCTGCCAGCACACGGGTGGCCCCAGATTTACGCCAGGCGCCTTCTGCCATCGTCGCAAGCGTAGAGACGCCAATCATCGGCAACTCCGCGCCCAGCGCCAGCCCTTGTGCAATACCAATACCAATGCGCACGCCGGTAAAGCTCCCCGGACCACGGCCAAAGGCCAGCGCATCCAGTTCAGACAGCGCAACGCCGCCCTCGGTGAGAACATCCTTCACCAGCGGCAGAATACGTTGCGTGTGTTCACGTGGGCAAAGTTCGAAATGAGCAAAGAGGGTTCCGTCGTTGTTCAGCGCGACGGAACAGGCTTCTGTGGCGGTATCAATGGCCAGAATTCGCATGGGTAATCGCAGTCCCGGTAAAACAAAATGGCGCGCATATTAACACAGTCTGCGCCAAATTACTCCGTCACAGAGGCCGCAAGAAAGGCAACCGCGCGGCGAATATCCCGCGTACGCGGTGCGGGCGGCAGGCTTGCGAGGAACACCGCGCCGTAAGGGCGCATCACCAGACGGTTATCGCAAATGACCAGCACGCCCCGGTCATCAACGTCACGAATCAGGCGCCCCACCCCCTGTTTGAGGGTAATCACCGCATCCGGAAGCTGGACTTCATCAAATGGATCGCCACCGCGCAGGCGGCAATCTTCCATCCGCGCTTTGAGCAGCGGATCGTCCGGCGAGGTAAACGGCAGTTTGTCGATAATGACCAGCGACAGCGTGTCGCCACGCACATCCACCCCTTCCCAGAAACTGCTGGTCGCCACCAGCAAGGCATTTCCCGCGGTGATGAATTGCTGCAACAACTGCCCTTTGCTGGTCTCTCCCTGCAGCAAAACGGGCAACGTCATGGTGGCGCGGAACTGCTCAGCGAGATCACGCATCATGGCGTGGGAAGTACAGAGCATAAAGCAGCGACCATTGTTCGCTTCAATGATCGGTTTGAGCATTGCCGCCAGTTGGCGGGCCGCTCCTGGTTGATTAGCCTGCGGCAGGTTTCGTGGCACACAAAGCAGTGTCTGGCGGGCGTAATCGAACGGGCTTGGCAACAGCAGCGTTTGCGCTTCTTCGATGCCGAGCCGCGCAGTAAAGTGGTGCAGATCATCGTTCACCGAGAGCGTCGCCGAGGTAAAAATCCAGCTACCGCTTTTCTGCGCCATCACCTCTTTGAATTTGTCCGCCACGGTAAGCGGCGTCAGCGCCAGGGTAAAATGACGAGAGGTGCACTCATACCAGTAACTAAAACCGGGCTGATTGATCTCTTTTAGCCGTTTGAGCCGTGCGCGGTACAACGTTGCGCGCTCAAACGCCGCGTCGAGGAGGGCCGAACGTCCAAGCGACAGTTTTGCCACGTCATAACAGAGTTCCAGCGCGTCATCGAGTAGCAGCAACGCCCGCTGGATATGGGCATCGGCCAGCAGTTCCCGCAGGTTGCCGCGATACCCCGGTTCACCCAATTGCAGGCGAAAATCCTGTGCGCTCTGCGCCAGCCTGTCGGCGCATTTTTGCAACTGCTGGGTATCACGTAA
Organism: Phytobacter sp. SCO41; assembly: GCF_003073275.1. Taxonomy (NCBI): domain Bacteria; kingdom Pseudomonadati; phylum Pseudomonadota; class Gammaproteobacteria; order Enterobacterales; family Enterobacteriaceae; genus Phytobacter; species Phytobacter sp. SCO41. Next base: position 3,383,461 of record NZ_CP027225.1, read on the forward strand.
CTCGGTGCGGTAGGCAATGGTGAAATCTTTGGCTAAATCCAGTAACTGGCGGCTGGAGATAGACTGGCCGAAATACTGGCTGGCGATATCCGGAAGCTGATGCGCTTCATCGAAGATCATCACTTCGGCTTGCGGGATAAGCTCGCCAAAACCGCTCTCTTTCACCACCATGTCTGCCAGGAACAGGTGATGGTTGACCACCACCACATCGGCATCCATCGCTTTTTTGCGCGCTTTTACCACGAAGCAGTCTTTGTACATCGGACAGTCGCTGCCCAGACAGTTGTCATTGGTGCTGGTCACCAGCGGCCAGACGGCAGAATCTTCCGCCACGCTGACACAGGTGCTGATGTCGCCATCTTTGGTCTGATTTGACCAGGAGCGTAATAAAATGACGTCACTGAGGGTTTGCACCGGCAGATCGCCCCCCGCCAGCGCCTGCTGTTCCAGTCGCTCAATGCAGAGGTAGTTTGAACGTCCTTTAAGCAACGCGGTATGGCCGGTGAATTTGAGCGCGTTTGCCACGGTCGGTAAATCACGGCTGTAAAGCTGATCCTGTAGGGCTTTCGATCCCGTTGAGATGATCACTTTTTTGCCGGCGCGCAACGCCGGAGCCAGATAGGCATAAGTTTTCCCGGTCCCGGTGCCCGCCTCTACCACCAGCGGCTGTGTGCGGGCAATTGCGTCACTGACGGCATGGGCCATCTGACGTTGTGGTTCACGGGGTTTAAAACCCGGTATCGCTTTGGCCAACTGACCGTCTGTTGCAAAATCGTCCGTCACACTGCCCCCACACTGGATAAATCGCCAGCGATTATGTCAGGGCATTGGGTTTTGCGCCAGTCTGTGGCAGTCTTGCCCGCAATCATAAGGAAAACCATGAGGAATAAAATATGACCATTACCCGCATTGATGCCGACGCCCGCTGGTCAGACGCAGTTATCCATAACCAGACGCTCTACTACACGGGTGTGCCGGAAAATCTTGATGCCGACGCCTTTGAACAAACCGCCAACACCCTGGCGCAGATTGACGCCGTGCTGGCCAGACAGGGTAGCGATAAGACGCGCATTCTGGATGCGACAATCTTTCTGGTGGATAAAAGTGATTTCGCGGCGATGAACAAAGCCTGGGACGCGTGGGTTGTCGCCGGTCATGCGCCTGTACGCTGCACCGTTCAGGCCGGGTTGATGAACCCGAAGTACAAAGTCGAAATTAAAATTGTTGCCGCCGTCTGACAGGACACAATCCGGCGCGCATCCCGCGCCGGAATTTATTCCATATCCAAAAAGTCGTCGTACTCAAGGTAATGGTTGAGTGCGCGGATAATTTCACTGTCGCGGGCGTCAGGTTTTTGCTGGATCGCCAGTTCCACAACGGACTGAAAATGCTCGCCCATACAGGCAAAGTGGTGGTATCGCCCCGTCGCTGCCGCGGCTTCGGCGTCATCGCTGGCAACCACATAAAGCGCATCGCCCACCTGAAAAGCCCCGTCGTGTGTTGAATACACATCATAGTAGAGCGATTTACCCTGCCCGGCCTTCACGCAGGCAATCAGCGCGTCGATGCCAAGCGCCATATTTAACCGCAGAGTTTCCAGCACCGGGCCCGCAGGCACAAAGGTAACGCGTGCGCCAGTGGCCTGTAACTCGCGCTCCAGTGGGCGCAAGCGCAGGCGAAAATCCTCCCCCACACAAATCGGCGGGCTGGCGACAAAACTCAGCGCGTCAGCCAGCGGTAAATTCAGCGCTTTTCTGAGGACCTGAACCACTTTGATTTTCTGCGGGCCGATATCGGTAATGAGCAGACGCCCCGCCTGCCAGTCCTGCGGATCTACGTCAGGGACGTTATCGTCGTCGCCATCGTCTGCCTGGCGCGCTTCCCGAACCTCAAGCCAGAATGGACTGTCCGCTTCGGTATGCGCGTCAAGTAACGCCAGCGTGGTCGCCTCATCGGCATGGCATAGTTGACGTAAAAGGGACTGGAAGGCGTGCAAACCGGGTGCGATGCGTTCTGCCTGCCAGCGACCCGCGCCGTGTGCGGCATAATAGACCGGGTAGCCGTCTGCCGCTTCGTTCAAATCGATAAAGAACGGATCGTCCAGGCCATTAAGGGCTATCAAATACCAGCCGGGTTGCCACATCCCGGCGGTGTCAGCCACCAGGCTTTCCCCGGTGACGCCGTGCCAGCGAAAACCGCAATGCCACGCGTGCCATTGCTCTGGCTGTGGGTAGTGAAAAGGAAGCGTGAGATCGCCGGGGATAACGGCCTCGGTGATAAACGCAAGGATCGCATCCGGTACTGTCTCAGGCATCACGTTTTCCATTCACCGCCTCCGCACTCAGGGTTTACTCGTCTTCATCTTCGTCTTCAAAGCGCGCCACAATACGTTCGCCTTTATGGGTGGCGCGTAATTCATCCGCCACCTGCGAGATGGCCTGACCGCTGCTCATGCCCTGTGACATTAATTCCTGAATACGCTCGACGGCTTTTTGCTGCTGTTCGTGGCTGAGGGAAGGTAAACCTGCAAACATCGTGAACTCCTGCTAAATTATTCGCGCTAATTATTTCATGCGCCGTGGCTATGCGCCAGCGATCGCGTAAAGAGCCAGGACTGATGAAGACGTTTTCCCCCGCTGTTATACCGTTACCGTGGCATCCCGATGCCGCAGAGCACTATTTTTCTCTGATACATCATCTGCCGTGGGCGATGATGCTGCACTCTGGTCACGCGGACCATGCCTGCAACCGTTTTGATATTCTGGTCGCCGATCCTCTCTCAACGCTTGTCACCCGGGGTGAACAGACCACCATCGCCGATGCGGATGGCGCGCGCGAGTCCACAGAGGATCCGTTTAGCCTGGTGAAGCAGGCCATCGACAAGGCCGGGATCCGCCCACAGGCTAACGACGATCTGCCGTTTCAGGGCGGGGCGCTCGGACTGTTCGGTTACGATTTAGGGCGTCGCTTTGAAAAACTGCCCGCATTCGCGCAAAAAGACATTTTGCTGCCGGATATGGCGATAGGGATTTATGACTGGGCCGTGGTGGTGGATCACCATAAACAGCACGTCACGCTGCTGAGCTACCGGGAGCCGCAGACACGTCTGGCCTGGCTTAACGCCCAAACGCCGCCGTCCGTCGTCCCGTTTAGCCTGACCTCCCCCTGGCAGGCAAACATGACGCGCTCTGAATATGGTGAGAAATTTCGTCAGGTACAGGCCTGGCTGCACAGCGGCGATTGTTATCAGGTTAATCTTGCACAGCGCTTTCAGGCGCATTATGTCGGTGATGAATGGCAGGCTTTTTGCCGCCTGAACCGCTCGAATCGCGCTCCGTTCAGTGCTTTTTTACGCCTGGAAGAAGGCGCGATTTTAAGCCTGTCGCCGGAGCGGTTTATTCAGCTTCAGGATGATGTTATCGAGACGCGTCCCATTAAAGGCACGCTCCCGCGCTTGCCTGACGCCCGGGACGATGCGCAACAGGCGCAAAAACTGGCCGCATCAACGAAAGACCGGGCCGAGAATCTGATGATTGTCGACCTGATGCGCAATGATATTGGTCGGGTGGCCGTGCCCGGCTCCGTGCGCGTGCCGACGCTGTTTGCCGTAGAGCCCTTTCCGGCGGTTCACCATCTGGTCAGTACGGTGACAGCAAAGCTGCCTGCCACATTGCATGCCAGTGATGTGCTACGCGCCGCGTTTCCGGGTGGGTCGATTACCGGTGCGCCCAAAATTCGCGCCATGGCGATTATCGATGAACTGGAACCGCAACGGCGTAATGCCTGGTGCGGCAGCATTGGGTACATCAGTTTTTGCGGCGCCATGGATACCAGCATCACCATTCGTACCCTGACGGCGTGGGCGGGGCAAATCTTCTGCTCAGCGGGGGGCGGCATCGTGGCGGACAGCAACGAAGAGGCTGAATATCAGGAAACATTTGATAAAGTTAACCGTATCTTGCAGCAACTGGAGAGCTAAACCGTGGCGCAGCCAAACTTAACCCTCGATGATTTTCTCTCGCGTTTTCAGCTTTTACGCCCCCAGCTACACCCCACCGCCGCAAATGCGCGGCAGGCGGCAGTGCTGGTGCCGGTAGTGCGGCGCGAGCAGCCAGGGTTACTGTTGACACAGCGCTCGCCGCGATTACGAAAACACGCCGGGCAGGTCGCCTTTCCCGGCGGGGCCGTTGATGATACCGATACCTCGCTGATTGCCGCGGCACTGCGCGAAGCGCAAGAAGAGGTCGCCATCCCGCCCGACTCCGTCGAGGTTATCGGTGTGCTACCGCCGGTTGACAGCGTCACCGGGTTTCGCGTGACGCCCGTTGTGGGGATCATTCCCCCTGACCTGCACTACCATGCCAGCGAAGATGAGGTGGCTTCGGTGTTTGAAATGCCGCTTGCCGAGGCGTTACGCCTGGGGCGCTATCACCCGCTGGACATTCACCGTCAGGGCAACGCGCACCGGGTTTGGCTCTCCTGGTATCAGCATTATTTTGTCTGGGGCATGACCGCAGGCATAATTCGTGAGCTGGCGCTGCAGGTGGGGCTTCGCCCTTGACTATACTTATCACGAAGCATTTTTAAGACAGCGGAATGTGGCCGCGCGCTATTAGTAAAATCGAGGTCAGGCATTAGTTTAATTCATGTGAATAATTAAGCTGCCTGCACGCTTCCCTCTTACACTATGCGCAGTTATTACATCGTTACTGGAACCCCCGGTAACCCTGTCAGGAGTGTTAATGTGATTAGTATATTCGACATGTTTAAGGTGGGTATTGGTCCCTCTTCCTCCCACACTGTTGGCCCGATGAAAGCCGGGAAACAGTTCGTCGATGACCTGGTCGAAAAAGGATTACTGGAAAGCGTTACCCGCGTCGCGGTGGACGTTTATGGCTCACTGTCGCTGACAGGTAAAGGCCACCATACCGATATCGCCATTATTATGGGTCTGGCTGGCAATGAGCCGGCCACGGTAGACATTGATTCCATCCCTGCGTTTATTCGCGATGTGGAAAACCGGGGCCGCCTGTTGCTGGCGCAGGGCCGCCGGGAAGTCGATTTCCCGCAGGATAACGGCATGCGTTTTCACAGCGACAACCTGCCGTTGCACGAAAATGCCATGAGCATCCACGCGTGGAATGGTGAGCGCGAAGTCTACAGCAAGACCTATTACTCCATCGGTGGCGGTTTTATTGTCGATGAAGAGCATTTTGGTAAAGAAGTGCTCAACGAAGTGACCGTTCCCTACCCGTTCAAATCCGCCAGCGATATGCTGAATTATTGCAAAGAGACCGGCCTGTCACTCTCTGGCATGGTGATGCAAAACGAACTCGCGCTGCATAGCAGGCAGGAGATCGAAGCGTACTTTGGTCATGTCTGGGCGACCATGCGTGCCTGTATCGATCGCGGGATGAATACAGAAGGCGTGCTGCCTGGCCCACTGCGCGTCCCGCGTCGCGCCTCGGCGCTGCGCCGTATGCTGGTCGCCAGCGATAAATTATCCAGTGATCCAATGAATGTGATCGATTGGGTCAATATGTTCGCGCTGGCAGTGAATGAAGAGAACGCTGCCGGTGGGCGTGTGGTGACAGCGCCGACAAACGGTGCCTGTGGTATTGTCCCGGCAGTGCTGGCTTACTATGACCACTTTATCGAATCCGTCAGCCCGGACATTTATATCCGCTATTTCCTTGCCGCAGGCGCGATTGGCGCACTGTACAAAATGAACGCATCGATTTCCGGTGCCGAAGTGGGTTGCCAGGGTGAAGTGGGTGTCGCCTGCTCAATGGCGGCGGCGGGCCTTGCGGAGTTACTGGGCGCCAGCCCGGAACAGGTGTGCGTGGCGGCGGAAATCGGCATGGAGCATAACCTTGGCCTCACCTGCGATCCGGTAGCCGGTCAGGTACAGGTGCCCTGCATTGAGCGTAATGCTATCGCCTCCGTCAAAGCCATTAATGCCTCCCGTATGGCCATGCGCCGTACCAGCGCCCCCCGAGTCTCACTGGATAAGGTTATCGAAACCATGTACGAGACCGGCAAAGATATGAACGCTAAGTATCGTGAAACCTCTCGTGGCGGCCTCGCCATTAAGGTTCAGTGCGACTAATACTCTTTTCCAGCCCTTCTACGACGGAAGGGCTAAATTCCGTGCCTTTTCTCATCGCATTCCCGCTTTCCCAACTACACTTTCTTTGTTCTGGCGGAAATTCCAGGCCAGTGGCTTTTAAGGCGGTCACGGCATGCAAACAGCACAGAGAATTATTAAAAGCTATCTGCGCAAGCGCTTAGCAATTTGCGTAGCTCTGGCAATGGTGACGCTCATTTCCACTCTCGCCATTCTCTTTATTTCGGAGCGCAATATTAATCAGCAGAAAATTGTCGCTTTCACCGCACATGCTGTTGAATCATTGGATAAATTACTCTTACCTCTTGAACACAAACGTGACGTGATTCTGCCCCTCGTCGGGACATCTTGCGCCAATGCTCACCTGCAATTGCGCACTCAGGCCGCCAGTTTGCAGACCGTGCGTGACATCGGGCTTATAAAAGACGGGATTCTGTACTGCTCGAGCATTTTTGGTTATCGGGATGTGCCCATTAAGCAACTGCAACCCGCGTTACCGTCGACGAAACCAGTCATGATGCTTTCCACCGATCAGTCGCTTTTAAAAAACAGCCCGGTGATGATCATGTGGTATCCCGCCGCCACCGACGGTCAGAGCGGCATTATCGAGGTTGTTAATATCGATTTGCTGACCAATTTAATGCTGGAACCTGATGAGCCCTTGATTACGTCCGCCAGCCTGAGCATGAATGACCGTCATCTGACCTATGGTAGCGGCGTCAGTAATCGTCTGCCGGAGCTGAATAATGAAGAGCGTTATCAACAGGAATCAGAACATTTTCCCTTTATCGTCAGCGTGACCGGGCCGGGAGCAGGCGCACTGGCATGGCGTCATTTGCCGTCGCAATTACCGCTGGGGCTGCTGCTGAGTTTACTGATTGGTTATATTGCCTGGTTGGCCACGGCCAGCCGTATGAGCTTTTCCGGCGAGATCAATCTGGGCCTTGCCGCACGGGAATTTGAGCTATTTTGCCAGCCGCTTCTGGAGGCGAACAATAACACCTGTATTGGCGTCGAAATACTGCTGCGCTGGAACAACCCTCGTCAGGGCTGGATCCCTCCCGATGTTTTTATTCCCATCGCCGAACAGCACAATTTAATCGCCCCACTGACACGCTATGTGATGGCGGAAACCCAGCGCCAGCTTGGGCTTTTTCCGGCGGACAGTACATTTCAGATTGGTATCAATGTCGCGCCGAGCCACTTGCGCCATGGCATGTTGCTCCAGGATCTTAATCGCCTCTGGTATCACGCGAACCCGGTGCAACAATTAACCATAGAGCTTACCGAGCGCGATGCGCTGCATGACGTGGATTACCGTATGGTGCGCGAGCTTCATCGCAGAGGGGCCAAAATCGCCATTGACGATTTCGGCACGGGCAACAGTTCACTGTCCTGGCTGGAGAGACTGCGCCCGGATGTCTTAAAAATTGATAAGTCCTTCACCATGGCTATCGGTACGGATGCGGTGAACTCGACGGTGACGGATATGATTATCGCCCTGGGGCAACGTCTGAATATTGAACTGGTGGCGGAAGGGGTAGAAAACCCCCGTCAGGCGCAGCATCTGCGGCAACGGGGGGTGCATATATTGCAAGGATTTCTGTACGCGAAGCCTATGCCAATTAAAGAGTTTCCGCGTTGGCTGGCAGGGTGGACTTCCCCGCCAGCACGGCGTAAAGGGCTAATGATGCCGCTTATGCCATAGGGAAATTACTCTTCTTCGTCGTGAAGCGGTCGCTCTTTAACAACACGTACCAGGTCGACGCGATAGTCATTGGCTTCGATAACGCTGATATGCAGCGGCGCAAGCTCCAGCTTGTCACCCGGACGGGGGATCTGACCATTAATGGCGATCACCAGGCCCGCAACGGTGGCGATATCCTCGTTTTCGTTAACCAAAGTGTCCAGGCCAAGAGTATGTTGCAGAGCATGCAAATCGGTGGCGCCTTTAACCAGCCAGCCATCGCCGTCAGCGACGATTTCCGGCGTTTCGTCAGCATCAGGGAACTCACCGGCAATCGCCTCCAGCACATCCAGCGGTGTTACCAGCCCCTGTACCACGCCAAATTCGTTGGTCACGATGACGAAGCTGCCACGGGCACGGCGCAATACGGCCAGCAGTTTTATCGGGTCCAGCGTTTCCGGCACGACGATCGCGGGCGAGGCCGACGCCATTGCTGCAACGTCCGTTCCCTCTTCCAGCGCCACCAGCATCTCTTTCGCGCGAACAATACCCAGCACCTCATCCAGTTCCCCACGACAGACCGGGAACAGGCTGTGTGGTGAGGAAAGAAGCTGCTGGCGTATCTCTTCCACACTCAGGTTAGCGTCGACCCAACTGATTTCACCGCGCGGCGTCATGATGCTACGCAACGAGCGGGAAGCCAGCGTTAATACGCCATTGATCATGTAACGTTCTTCTTCGGCAAACGCGCCTTCCGGCACCGATACCGGCGACTGACTGTCTGTATCCTGCGTCTGGCTGGCCTGACGTTTGCCGCCCATCAGCCGCAAAATCGCATCGGCGGTACGCGCACGCAGCGGCAGCGTTGACTGATGACGAAGAAAGTTGCGACGGGCAATCTGGTTGAACAGCTCGATAATGATTGAAAAACCAATCGCCGCATACAGGTAGCCTTTCGGAATATGGAAACCAAAACCTTCCGCGACCAGGCTCAGACCAATCATCAGCAGGAAGCTCAGACAGAGCACCACCACCGTTGGATGCTGGTTAACGAAGCGGGTCAGCGGTTTGGATGCCAGCAGCATCACCGCCATGGCAATGACCACGGCTGCCATCATGACCGGCAGATGGTTCACCATCCCGACCGCTGTGATCACCGCATCAAGCGAGAAGACAGCATCAAGAATAACAATCTGTACTACTACCACCCAGAAACTGGCATATCCTTTACCCTGTCCTTCGTCGTGTTGACGATTCTCCAGCCTTTCATGTAGCTCGGTCGTCGCTTTAAAGAGCAGGAATATCCCCCCGAGGAGCATGATCAAATCACGGCCAGAGAAGGTGAAATCCATGACGGAGAAGAGCGGTTTTGTCAGCGTGACCATCCAGGAGATCAGAGACAACAGGCCTAAACGCATCACCAGCGCCAGAGAGAGGCCAATCAGGCGCGCTTTATCTCGCTGCTTTGGCGGCAATTTATCGGCGAGGATGGCGATAAATACCAGGTTATCAATACCAAGAACAATTTCCAGAACAACAAGTGTCAACAACCCCGCCCATATTGAGGGGTCCATTAAGAATTCCATGGCAAGCTCCTGCTAAAGGCATGATGAGTCCGCGCGTAGGGGTGCGCAGGCATGATGACAACAAGGGGGTTCAAGGTTAAAGAATGGCTGGCGCAAACAGGCCAAAGGGGGAACTGGCGTCGGTGACGGTCCATACGGCGGGCTGATGCCCTGTACTCCTGATAATGTAAACGGATGTTAAACATATCAGAGAGACTTTGGGTTTTGCAAAGATTTACCTGAATTTGCATTTTGAGAGATATTTTTCGCTCCGAAATTTCCCGTACGCTAAAGCTAAATTACGGATGTTCATCACATAAATTATTTTTTCACTATCTAAAATAATTCCCGGAAGTCTTAGTTTTTTCTTTCTAAGCCCTGTCTGAATCGATTCGGGCTGTCAGAGAGATTCAGAACGCATCAGTTAATGATGTGTTAACGACAAAAACGAAGGAGGTAGCAAGTGACCATTGCTATTGTGATAGGCACACATGGTTGGGCTGCGGAACAGTTACTCAAAACCGCCGAAATGCTATTGGGTGAGCAAGAGAACGTCGGTTGGATCGATTTCGTTCCCGGTGAAAACGCCGAGACGTTAATCGAGAAATACAACGCGCAGTTGGAAAAGCTCGATACACATCAGGGCGTGCTATTTCTCGTTGATACATGGGGTGGTAGCCCGTTCAATGCTGCCAGCCGCATTGTCGTCGATAAAGAGCATTATGAAGTGGTGGCTGGCGTCAATATTCCTATGCTCGTGGAAACACTGATGGCGCGAGACGACAACCCAACCTTTGATGAACTGGTAGCTGTCGCGGTGGAAACAGGACGCGAAGGCGTGAAAGCGCTGAAAGCCAAACCTGTGGAAAAACCGACGCCCGTTGCGCCCCCTAAACCTACGGCTCCAGTAAAACCGATGGGACCGAATGACTATATGGTCATTGGTCTTGCACGTATTGATGACCGCTTGATCCATGGTCAGGTCGCAACACGCTGGACCAAAGAAACAAACGTGACGCGCATTATCGTCGTCAGTGATGAAGTTGCAGCCGATAACGTACGTAAGACGCTGCTCACACAGGTTGCGCCTCCCGGGGTGACGGCGCACGTGGTGGACGTTGCCAAGATGATCCGTGTTTACAACAACCCGAAATACGCGGGTGAGCGGGTGATGCTGTTGTTTACCAATCCAACTGACGTACTGCGCATTGTTGAAGAGGGTGTGAAAATCACCACCGTCAATATCGGCGGTATGGCCTATCGGCAGGGGAAAACTCAGGTGAACAACGCGGTTTCGGTGGATGAAAAAGACATTGCGGCCTTCAAAAAGCTCAACGAACGCAATATCGAGCTGGAAGTTCGCAAAGTTTCTAACGACCCGAAACTGAAAATGATGGATTTGATCAATAAGGTCGCGAAGTAACCGCGCCGGGTTGGTTGACTCAGTTTCACACTTACGTTTGTTTAGCATAGGAGAAGTACAATGGAGATTACCACTCTTCAGATTGTGCTGGTGTTCGTCGTCGCGTGTATTGCCGGTATGGAATCGGTACTCGATGAATTTCAGTTTCACCGTCCGTTAGTGGCCTGTACGCTGGTGGGTATCGTCCTGGGGGATATGAAAACCGGTATTATCATCGGCGGTACCCTGGAGATGATTGCGCTGGGCTGGATGAACATCGGTGCGGCGGTCGCGCCCGATGCCGCGCTCGCCTCTATTATCTCAACCGTCCTGGTTATCGCGGGTCATCAAAGTATCGGCGCTGGTATTGCGCTGGCTATCCCACTGGCAGCAGCAGGCCAGGTACTGACCATTATCGTGCGTACCATCACCGTGGCCTTCCAGCACGCGGCGGATAAGGCGGCAAACAACGGCAACCTCACGGCGTTGTCCTGGATCCATGTCTCGTCCCTGTTCCTTCAGGCCATGCGTATCGCTATCCCGGCCGTTATCGTTGCTATCTCCGTCGGGACCAGTGAAGTTCAGGGTATGCTGAACGCCATTCCGGAAGTCGTAACCAGTGGTCTGAACATCGCTGGCGGCATGATCGTGGTGGTTGGTTATGCGATGGTTATCAATATGATGCGCGCAGGCTACCTGATGCCGTTCTTCTACCTTGGTTTCGTGACGGCGGCGTTTACTAACTTCAACCTCGTTGCGCTGGGTGTGATTGGTGCCGTGATGGCCATCCTTTATATCCAACTGAGCCCGAAATATAACCGCTCTGCTGGCGGGCCTGCACAGGCTGCTGGTAATAACGATCTCGATAACGAACTGGACTAACAGGTGAGCGAAATGGTTGATATGACGACTAAAACTACCACTGAGAAAAAACTCACTCCGGGTGATATTCGTGGCGTGTTCATCCGTTCTAACCTGTTTCAGGGTTCATGGAACTTCGAACGTATGCAGGCGCTGGGTTTCTGCTTCTCGATGGTACCGGCTATCAGACGCCTGTATCCGGAGAACAACGACGCGCGTAAACAAGCTATCAAGCGTCACCTGGAATTCTTTAACACCCATCCTTATGTTGCAGCGCCGGTACTGGGTGTAACGCTGGCGATGGAAGAACAGCGTGCGAACGGGGCTGAGATTGACGATGGTGCCATCAACGGTATCAAAGTGGGTCTGATGGGGCCGCTGGCGGGCGTGGGTGACCCCATTTTCTGGGGTACCGTACGTCCGGTATTCGCAGCGCTTGGCGCGGGTATTGCCATGAGCGGCAGCCTGCTTGGGCCACTGTTGTTCTTCTTACTGTTTAACCTGGTGCGCCTGGCAACCCGCTATTACGGTGTAGCCTATGGTTATCGTAAGGGTATTGATATCGTTCAGGATATGGGCGGCGGCTTCCTGCAGAAACTGACAGAAGGGGCATCCATTCTCGGCCTCTTTGTTATGGGGGCACTGGTTAATAAGTGGACACACGTTAACATTCCGCTGGTGGTCTCGCGTATTACCGACCAGACAGGTAAACAAAACGTCACGACAGTGCAAACCATCCTCGATCAGTTGATGCCAGGTCTGGTTCCGCTACTGTTGACTTTCGCCTGTATGTGGCTGTTACGTAAGAAAGTGAACCCGCTGTGGATCATCGTTGGCTTCTTCGTCATCGGGATCGTTGGGTATGCGGTTGGCCTGTTAGGTCTGTAATCCGTTGTGTTATAACCGGGGCTTTGCCCCGGTTTTTTATTATCAGGAGGAACCATGACGCTCACGGACAGCATACTGATGTTGTTTATCGCCGCCCTGCTGGCATTTGCCATTTACGATGAACTTATCCTGCCCCGCCGTCACGGCGATACCCTGCTTGCCCTCCCCTTGCTGCGTCGCAGCCGTGTTGATGCGGCTATTTTTGTTGGCCTGTTGGTTATCCTTATTTACAACAATGTCACAAATAACGGTACGCCATTAACCACATGGTTATTATCCGCGCTGGCATTATTAGCCATTTACCTTTTTTGGATTCGCACACCGAAGATCATCTTCAAATCGCGGGGGTTTTTCTTTTCCAGCGTATGGATAGAATATAACCGAATTAAGGAGATGAACTTATCCGAGGATGGCGTGCTGGTGATGCAATTAGAACAAAGGCGCTTGCTTATTCGGGTGAAAAATATTGATGACCTGGAAAGGATATATAAATTAATGATTAAAATTCAATAAGTTAAATGTAATCACCTACATCCACAATGTATATTAAATAAGCACACTTATAGCCTTTGCTATATTTCCCACGGGAAAGTGCTTAATCTTTTTAACGTTATATTCACCTATAAATCTAAATGTTAATCGTTATCAATTGGTAAATGGATTAATAATTCTCTGTTGTTGTTTTATATTCTCAAAATATGTTAATGTTGCGCCCGTCGTTGGGGAGTAGCCGATTTCCATTTGCTGGAAATGTACGTGTCAACATACTCGTTGCAAAACGTGGCACGTACGGACTGAGAGTTATCCAGTCAGGCGAGACCATTGACACATCAACTGCTGTTTACTGGGGGCAGTGGTGTGTTATATGGAACTCCCGGTCAGGACGCTCGCATGAATTTATCCGCCACAATTCTTCTCGCCTTTGGCATGTCGATGGATGCCTTCGCTGCATCAATCGGTAAAGGGGCGACCCTGCATAAACCAAAATTCTCCGAAGCCCTCCGCACTGGCCTGATTTTTGGCGTTATTGAAACGCTGACGCCGCTTATTGGCTGGGGTCTGGGGATGCTTGCCAGCCAGTTTGTACTGGAGTGGAATCACTGGATTGCCTTCATCTTACTGATGTTCCTTGGCGGCAGAATGGTGCTGGAAGGTTTTCGCGCAGAGGCGGATGACACAGGGGAAGCGCCGCATCGCCACGGTTTCTGGTTGCTGGTCACTACCGCGATTGCGACCAGTCTTGATGCGATGGCCGTAGGGGTGGGTCTGGCATTCTTGCAGGTGAATATTCTGACGACCGCGCTGGCGATTGGTTGCGCCACACTGGTGATGTCCACACTCGGCATGATGATTGGTCGGTTTATTGGCCCGCTGCTGGGCAAGCGGGCAGAAATTCTTGGCGGTATCGTTCTTATCGGGATCGGTATTGAGATCCTCTGGTCACACTTCGCGCCTTAATCAACGCGCTGCAGACAATGCAGGGTAAAATCGGTCTGACAGTTAAAGCGCGCTTTCGCTGCCAGTGTCTCCCGGACATCCGGTTTTGCCCGCCACGCAAAGGGCGTCATTTGCAGTAACGCGACGGCCTCGGCACCGGTTAATTCCATCTGATAGCTCAGTGATTGCTGCTCTACGACGCGAAACCCTTCTATCTCGCCATTATCAGGCGCATGTAACTGTACTTCGCGGTAAATTAACTCTTTCAGCTCCATCAAGTGGCGTGGCCCAGGCGCTGCGGTAATGACCCATCCCCCCGGTTTTACCACACGTACCAGTTCTTCTGCTTTGCAGGGCGCGTAAATGCGTACGACAGCGTCAATGCTGTCATTCTGGAAAGGCAGGCGATGGCTGGAGGCAACGCAAAACATCACCTCAGGGTAACGTTTCGCGGCTGCCCGAATGGCGGCTTTTGAAACATCGAGGCCAAACGTCCGGGCCTCTTTACGCTGCGCGATCTCAGCAAAGGACTGAGTGTAGTACCCTTCCCCACAGCCAATATCCAGTATCGCCTCTGCCTGCGCAGGGAGGCGCGTCTGTAACTGTAAAGCGATCGCATCGCGCAGCGGCTGGTAGTGTCCGGCATCAAGAAACGCACGGCGCGCCTGCATCATTTCCGCACTGTCACCCGGATCCCGCGAACGCTTATGCTGCACGGGCAGTAAATTGACGTACCCTTCTTTCGCGATGTCGAACTGATGACGTTGTGGACAGGAAAAGCTATGTTCGGAACGCGTCAAGGGGGCGTGACAAAGTGGGCAACAGAAGGGCATGGCAACTCCGGGACTCTTTAAAGGACGCAAGTTTACCGCCATTCGGCGCATCGGGGAATGCGAAGCCAGAAATTAAAAAGCCCCGCACGGTGGCGAGGCTTTTCGCTGACATTGATACGCCAGTGGCGTCTCAAGTACCAGTGGTTTTGAAATTAGATAGCAGTTACGTTAACAGCTGCCGGGCCTTTCTGGCCGTCCTGAATTTCAAACTCAACGTTCTGGCCTTCGGCCAGAGTTTTGAAGCCGTTACCCTGGATTGCAGAGAAGTGTACGAACACATCTTTGCTGCCATCAGCAGGAGTAATGAAACCAAAACCTTTGGACTCGTTGAACCACTTAACTTGACCTTTAATCTTTGCCATTTGCAATATTCCTTAATGTATATACTTCGCCCGTAGGCATTAACTGAGATAAAACTGAGACATTACTGCTTGAGGCACTAATATAAGGTTCGGCAGAGAAGCGGTATTCAACGATAACGTGTTTACTCAGGACTTCTTTACTGAAAATGCCACACATAAACAGAACTGTACCTCGTTTGACCCAAAACGTGTTATCACACACAACGTAAATTATGGCAAGCCATTTTTAAAAAGGCCTGGATCCGTCGCACAAATTCTAAGGTTATCAATACAACCGATGCACATTTATGCATACAAGATAACCTCGTAACGACAGGCAGCCCGCCTTCTGGCTCCGTTTGATAACCCATCTTTTTTACCATAGCTCAATGAGTTCCATTCGTCCACGTGGGGGGATAAAAATATTCCGGCATACCTTATATCAGTAACAGCATTAACGCATACCTATGCCAATTTTCGCTAATCAGGAAGGTCTGAAATGCGCCCCTCTTGTAACTAATCAAATGTGTTGGTTTACCATCGAATATTTGTTGTGCAATTAAGCAGGAGTATGCACCAAAATAATGAAAGTCTGATGACAGTGCCTCATTAAAAGGCAATAAAAACGTTTCGATAAAAATAAAAAATATTTAACTTCTTCTAAATAATAAATTAGTACCAGTGCTACTCGTCCGTATTTTGCAAAGAAAAAGACTGACCAATTTTCAGCGTCATGAAGTTCGTAATGTCATCTGCCGTTTCGCTTAATGCGTTATGCAACTCGCGCAGCGGCTCATCCAGTGATTCATCCGCCAGTTCAAAAACACCCCAGTGAATAGGAAATGTTAGCGGTTTGCCCAACTGCTGCCATAACGTTACCGCCTGTTGCGGATCCATATGGTTGTAGGCCATGAACCAACGAGGAGCGTATGCACCAATAGGGAGCGCTGCCAGGCTGAGCGGCCCTAACCGTTGGGGAATAGTCAATAACGCCTCGCAGTAACCCGTGTCTCCCGGAAACCAGAAACGATGTGCACTATTTTCCACAACCCAACCACACCATAAGGCGTTATTGCGATCCCAGGGGGTGCGCATGCTCCAGTGCTGAGCTGGCACAGCCGTATACACAAGCCCCTGGAATACCACGCTTTGCCACCAGTCCAGTTCCGTCACATTGCTCGCCCCCAAACGACGGCACCAGTTTCCCAGCCCGAGGGGGACAAAAACCGTCACATGTGGAAAACGTTGGATAAGCGCGCGCATCGTTCTGACATCAAGGTGATCATAGTGATTGTGCGAGATAACGATAGTGTCGAGCGAAGGGAGTTTGGAAATGGTCAGTGCAGGCGGTGTTCGTCGCTGCGGTCCGGCAAAACGTAGTGGCGATGCCCGATCTGAGAATACCGGATCGGTCAAAATATACTGTCCCATCAGGCGCAACAGAATTGACGAGTGGCCTAACCACCAGACCCTGTCATCGTCGCCCTGAATTTCTGCATGCTGCCACCACTGGGCAGTAAAACTGGCATAGCCCTCTGCGGGGGGACGGGGTAATCCTGCGGCTTTGCGCTCTTGCCGCCAACGCTTTACATCGCCAGGCGCATGACCACCTGGCGTGAGATTAGTAAATCCGTCGGGACGATGATGAGGAAGTGCGGCATTAAACCAGAGATTTTTACGCGCCATACAGCCCCTCACCCTACGGAATTAACGCTCGGCAACCAGACGAATAAATTCGTCGTCTTTGCCTTCTTCCTCAACAACCGGTGCCGGAGCAGCGACTTCTTTTTCCGGTTCGTTCGATTCGCACAAACGACGCAACAATGCGGTCTGACGCTTTTGCTGATCTAACACTGCTTCGAGCAATTCGATTTGCTCATTCGTCCGCGAGCTTGCACGATTGATAAAGAACCACAGCACCAGCCCAACCAGCAACACCACCACCGAAACGACAAAAGACGCGATATTAAGCGCGCCTGAATTCATTAATTCGTTCATTTTACCACCTCAACCAAAGAGGTACATTTTACCACTGGCAAGACAGAAGGACATCATTAACGACAAAAAAGCCCCTACCAGGGGATATATTTATTGATGACGCAAATGCCGCTGAAAAACTGAACATCCTGGTCGCACATCACATTTAGCATTTGAGTCCAGAGCAACAGGCAGACCACCAGTACGGCGATCAGTATTAGCCATCTAAACTTTTTCACTCCACTCTCCGATACTCCACTCTATGTTACCAGGTTAGCATTAGTTCCTTAAACCGCGACTAACTGTATCTCTAATCGGAGTTTTTAGGAATGCTCGGGTGTGCGGTATACCGCCAAAACGGTAGCCTGAAAACAGTATCCAAACGCAAGGAATGAAAATGCGCACTCTTATTCGGGCAATTATTGTCGTGGCACTGGTCTGGGTTGGTATTTTGCTAAGTGGATATGGCGTGCTGATTGGCAGCCATGAAAATGCCGCAGGTCTGGGATTACAGTGTAAATATCTGACGGCCCGGGGCGTCAGCACAGCACAATATGTTCACTCAAGCAGCGGAATTATCGGGCTCACGCAATGTCCGGTACTGCGCAAAAGCGAAACCGTTGTCGATAATGGATAAACAAACGCCGCCATCAAGGCGGCGTTTTCACACTCAGAACGGGTAATCGTTATAACCCATCTGTTCAGAAATCTTACGCGCAGCATGGTGGAGCATACTGACATACTCATGCAGGCGTTCCTCGGAGAAACGCAGCGTCGGGAAGGAGATACTCAGCCCGGCAATGACGACGCCGAAACGGTCAAAGACTGGCACACCGATACAACGTAACCCTTCTTCCTGCTCTTCATTATCTTCACCATAACCCTGCTGGCGGACGATATCGAGCATCGGTAATAAATCCTCGGTACTGGTAATTGTGCGCTCGGTACTGCGTTTGTACTCTACGCCTTCAAGGATCTGCACAACCTCTTCCTTGTCACGCCACGCCAGCAATACTTTACCAATCGCGGTGCTATACAGCGGGTTGCGGCGACCAATGCGTGAATACATGCGCAGGTTATACATAGAGTCGATTTTATGGATGTAGACAATGCTGTCTTCATCCAGCGCGCCCAGGTGGATAGTCTCTTTGGTCAGGCGAGAGAGTTCACGCATCTGAATGTCGGCACTGCGGATCAGGTCTACGTTTTGCAGCGCCCGTGCACCGAGTTCGAACAGTTTAAGGGTGAGAGAGTATTTCTCTGACTCCCCTTCCTGAGCAACATAGCCCAGTGATTTCATCGTCTGCAAAAAGCGATATACGGTGCTTTTTGACATCATGACGCGCTGCGAAAGTTCGGTGATCCCGATCTCACGTTCTTCGCCAAGCGCCTGCAGAATGCCAAATACCTTCAGTACAGAAGACACAGAGTCTGGCTGTTTATCCAAATCTGCAATAGCCATTAGTCACCTCATCGCCCGTGTTTTATAAAAATCAGAATAGTTTTTTATTATAAATTTCTCGCCTGCCCGTCGCAATCCGAGTTTGGTCACTTCGTTACAAATCTGCGATATAAAACCGAAATGCGGGTGATAGAATCATTATACAAATCATTGAACAAGCAAAACCCAGCTTTTCCCATGAATAAATCCACACCAGACGGCTTACCGGTCCCACAACGCTACGGGGCAATTTTAACAATTGTTATTGGCATTACCATGGCCGTACTCGACGGCGCTATTGCGAACGTTGCTCTGCCTACAATTGCGCGGGATCTGCACGCCTCACCAGCCAGCTCAATATGGGTCGTTAACGCCTATCAGATAGCGATTGTCATCTCCCTGCTGACGTTGTCCTTCCTCGGTGATATGTTCGGCTACCGTCGCGTCTACCAGTGCGGGCTGGTGCTTTTTACGCTGACGTCCCTGTTATGCGCGCTGTCAGATTCATTACTCACGCTGACGCTTGCTCGTGTCGCGCAAGGTTTTGGTGGCGCGGCGCTAATGAGCGTGAATACTGCATTAATTCGCCTGATTTACCCCCAGCGTCAACTGGGACGCGGGATGGGAATCAACTCATTCGTGGTTGCTGTCTCCTCGGCGGCAGGCCCGACGATTGCTGCGGCTATTCTCTCTGTCGCCTCCTGGCAGTGGCTGTTTTTGATTAATGTGCCACTGGGCATACTCTCGCTGGTCCTGGCGCTGCGCTATTTGCCCGCCAATGGCTCACGCAGTGCAATGCCGAAATTCGATCTCCCAAGCGCAGTGATGAACGCGCTAACGTTTGGTTTACTGATAACCGCGATGAGTGGCTTCGCCCAGGGGCAATCCACCACACTGGTGCTCGCTGAAATCGCCGCCATGCTGGTGATCGGCACCTTCTTTGTACGTCGGCAATTGCGTTTGCCGGTGCCTCTGTTACCCGTCGACCTGTTGCGTATCCCGCTGTTCTCATTATCGATCTGTACATCAATCTGCTCTTTTTGCGCACAAATGCTGGCTCTCGTTTCCCTCCCCTTCTTTATGCAATCGGTGCTTGGGCGCAGCGAAGTGGAAACCGGTCTGTTGTTAACCCCGTGGCCGTTAGCGACCATGGTGATGGCACCGTTAGCGGGTTATCTGATTGAACGTGTCCATGCCGGATTATTGGGCGCGCTTGGGCTGGCCATGATGGCGTGCGGCTTGTTTGCGCTTGCGATGCTGCCCACAGCCCCTACGGATGCGGATATTATCTGGCGAATGGCCCTTTGTGGGGCGGGATTTGGTCTGTTCCAGTCGCCCAATAACCATACGATTATTAGTTCCGCGCCGCGTCAACGTAGCGGTGGCGCCAGCGGTATGCTCGGTACCGCGCGCCTCTTAGGGCAGAGTTCCGGGGCGGCACTGGTGGCGTTACTCTTCAACGTGTTTGATAAGAGCGGGACGCATACATCACTCCTGCTGGCAGGCATACTGGCGACCGTCGCCGCTATTGTCAGCGGCTTGCGGATCACACAGCCGCGTACGGTATAAAAAAAGCGCGTCATATGACGCGCTTTTTCATTTCAGGCTTACGCCTTATTTGAGATAAGCCCCGCTACGCAGCGCTTCGATACGTTTGTCCAGCGGCGGGTGAGTCATAAACAGCTCGCTTAACGACTTGCCTTTACCGTTGATGCAAAATGCCATCATGCTGCTGGCTTCCTGCGGCTCGTAGCTGGTTTTCAGACGCTGGAGAGCGGCAATCATTTTTTCACGACCAACGAGTTTTGCAGAACCCGCATCGGCATGGAATTCACGGTGACGCGAGAACCACATCGTGATGATGCTGGCCAGAATACCAAAGACCAGCTCCAGCACGGTCGCTACCGCAAAGTAAATCAACGGGTTACCGTTGCTCTCTTCGCCATCATCACGGTTGCCGCTAAGAAAGCCTGATGCAATCTGCGCGAGAATACGCGAGATGAAGATAACGAAGGTGTTCACCACCCCCTGAATCAGGGTCATCGTGACCATGTCGCCGTTTGCAATATGGCTAATTTCGTGGGCAATAACCGCTTCGGCTTCATCACGGCTCATATTCTGCAAAAGCCCGGTACTGACAGCAACCAGCGATGCGTCACGGCGGGCACCTGTCGCAAATGCGTTGATATCCGGCGCATGGTAGATAGCCACCTGCGGCATAGCGATACCCGCCTGGCGAGCCTGAGTAGCAACGGTATTCATCAGCCAACGTTCCATGTCGTTACGCGGCTGTTCAATAACCTCACCGCCTACGGACTTCAGTGCCATCCATTTCGACATCAGCAGTGAAACAAAAGAGCCGCCAAAACCAAACAGCAGCGCCATAATCAATAATCCCTGCACGCTGCTCGACTGAATGCCCGTCAGGCTAAGCACCAGGCCGAAGACAAGCATGACGGCAAGGTTAGTCAACAGGAAGAGCGCGATACGCATCATAATTTTCTTTTAACCTCTAATTAACAAAACGCACTATGCGATTACCCACATCGTATGGTTAATCCGGCTATTTTCAAGCATCAGAGAGCCGTAAGTGACCAGAAAGACACAACTTTACATTTTGTAGCACAATGCTTACGCCATGTGGAGCTTGTTAAAAAAACAGGCACAATTTCTTGTGCCTGCTGGAGGGTTATTTTGCGGGAGCGGGGTCAGCCGCCGGGGAATCTTTTTCAAGATGGGCAAGGTCCAGCGCGATATGGACGGTCTCATCCAGATAGGGATCCGGCTCCTGGTAATCTTTCGGCAGATCTTCCAGTTTCTTCAGCTGCGGTTTGCCTTCACGTTTGAAGCGATCGTTGAGGCGACTGAGACGAATAGCATCGTCTTCGGTGTTCTCTTTTTCACGCTGCGCATAGTTTAGCGACACGATATTCTTTTTATCTTTCAGGGCATTGAAGCGAGCAATGTCCTTCATGATGTACTGGAATTCCGGGTCTTTCGCGATACGCTCATCATGTTCCTGCAGCAACTGCGGACCAAACGGCTTCATATCGCCATACTTCGTAAAGTTAGCCGCATTGATGCTATCCCACGGCAGGGCGTTATCTTCAAACTTCTCGCCCGTTTCCGTCACCTGCGTCCCCGTCGGCATGATGATGTCCGGTGTAACGCCTTTACGCTGTGTACTGCCGCCATTGACGCGGTAGAACTTCTGGATCGTGTACTGCACTGAACCCAGCGCAGGCCATTCCGGACGCAACATCTGGTCGTAAATACGGTTCAGCGAACGATACTGCTGAACGGTACCTTTACCGAAGGTGGGCTCACCCACGATCAACGCACGGCCATAATCCTGCATCGCCGCAGCAAATATTTCAGATGCCGAGGCACTGAAGCGGTCAACCAGCACCACCAGCGGGCCTTTATAATAGACTACGCCATCGGTATCGCTGTCTTCACGGACTTTGCCATTATTGTCGCGAACCTGAACCACAGGACCTGACGGAATAAACAGACCGGAAAGGGAAACCGCTTCCGTTAATGCTCCGCCACCGTTGGTGCGCAGATCAATCACAACGCTGCTAACGTTCTGTTTTTCAAGCTTCTGCAACTGAACCTTGACGTCATCCGTCAGACCCACATAGAAGCCAGGAATATCCAGTACGCCAACTTTTTCTTTGCCGACCGTTTTCACCGACATTTTCACTGCACGGTCTTCAAGACGAATACGTTCACGCGTCAGCGTTACAATCCGCGTCTTCGTTCCTTTACCCGCAGGCAGAATTTCGAGGCGAACTTTGCTGCCTTTCGGACCTTTGATCAGCGCAACTACGTCATCGAGACGCCAGCCAATGACATCGACCATATTCTGGCCCGTCTGACCAACGCCAACGATACGATCGCCCACGCTGATGGCTTTGCTCTTCGATGCCGGACCGCCCGCTACCATCGAATTGATAACCGTGTAGTCGTCATCCATTTGCAGAACGGCACCGATACCTTCCAGAGAAAGGCTCATCTCAGTGTTGAACTGTTCCGTATTGCGTGGCGACAGATAGTTAGTATGCGGATCAATTTCGCGGGCAAACGAGGTCATCGCCAGCGAGAACACATCTTCACTGTTGGTTTGCACCAGGCGACGAATGGCAAACTTATAACGACGCGTCAGAGTATCGCGGATCTCTTTGTCATCTTTTCCAGTGAGCTTGAGACTCAACTCGTCATATTTGACTTTGCCGTCCCACAGAGCATTAAGCTCAGACTCATCCTTCGGCCATGGCGCTTTGCTGCGGTCAAGGTTGAAAGTGTCGTTGCCAGAGAAATCCATCGGACGCTCCAGCACTTTCAGTGCGTACTGGTAGCGTTCGAAACGGCGTTTTTGCGCGAGATTGTAGAGATCGTAGAAAACATCGAGTTTGCCGGTGCGGAGTTCATCACCTAACTGCGTTTTTTTCTGCGCGAATTGTGCAACATCGCTGGCCAGAAGCACGTTATGGCTGTAGTCCAGCAAATTGAGGTAACGATCGAAGATCTTTGCCGAAAAGGCTTGCTCCAAATCGAATTGACGGTAGTGAGAACGGGTAAACCGCGAGGTCACGCGTTCACTCACCGTCGCGTGCTGAGCCTCTTCCTTTAACACCGGAATTTGATCGGCTCGGGTAATATCTTCCACTGCGAAAACCTGGCCTGTTACTAATAACAGACCAGCCAACGCTGTGCGCTTAAACAAAGTGTTCATGCCAGGCCAGGCCTCCGTTTCAGAACATCAAATGTTCTGCGCGTACAATCATCGACATACCCGAAGTAAGCTGTACGCGAACGCCATCTTTGGTGATTTCCAGGACGGTGGCGTCCATCGCATTATTACCCGCTTTAACCTTGAGGTTTTGACCTACGGTCAGTGCAGATAAATCTGAAACTGGCGTATGACGTTCTTCTCGTGGCGCACGCTGGGGTTTTGCGGCAGGTTTGTCAGTACGAGGTTTACGCTCGCTATTTTCCTTACGGCGCGGTGCCGGACGAGGTTTACGCTCACGACGCGGAGCCTCTTCCGTCTCACCTGCTGCAATGGCGGCTTCGCGTTTTTTCGCTTGTTGTTCAGCGCGTTGCGCCTGAACGCGAGCTTTGGCTTCTTCAAGCTGTTTACGGGCGTGCTCAACGTGTTGCTCATCCAGAACGCCACACGGGTTACCGTCGAGATCGACACGGGTCGCACCAGCTTTGATACCGTACAGGTAACGCCAGCTTGAAGTGTAAAGACGTAAAGCGGAACGAAGCTGAGTTTTGCTGAGATTCATCTCGCCCTCAACTCGTGCTACTAGATCCTGAAAAATACCGATTTTCAGGGGACGCGCTTCGCCTTCTGCACTGAAACAGTGAGGAAAACGTTCGGACAAAAAGGCGATAACTTCTTTACTGCTATTCAACTTAGGTTGATTTTCCATGAAATTTCCTGATTACAACGGACGTTGCCAACAAGCCGCAGGCATGAACAGGCGTCATTATAATGACGCTATCCGTAAATGCTACGTTATCCGTTGATTATCCTGCGACGCTCGCAAAGAATTTTTTATAATCGGTCTGTACAAGCGTGTTTTCCAGGTGCGAAACCAGTTCACGCAACCCTTGTTCATCCTCTGCAGTAAAGCGCGAGAACGCGACGCTATCGATATCAAGTACGCCAATAATCTGATTATTCAGTGTAATGGGCAGTACGATTTCGGCATTACTGGCAGCATCACAGGCAATATGCCCGGAGAACTGATGAACATCTTCCACGCGTTGCACGCTATTTTGTGCCACAGCAGTACCGCAAACGCCGCGTCCAACCGGAATACGCACGCAGGCAATCTTGCCCTGGAACGGCCCCAATACCAGCGTATCCCCTTCAAGGAGATAGAAACCGGCCCAGTTCACGTCGCTCAGTCGCTCAAAAAGCAGCGCGCTGGTGTTAGCGAGTGTCGCTAAGAAACTGGTTTCACCTGCCATTAACGCCTGAAAATCACGGTTTAAATCCGCGTAAAATTCTATTTTGTTCATTATCCAATCACTTTATGTCTTACTTCGGTCATGCAGTTTAGCCTATTAAAATAAGCATTAAATGCATTGATGCTCAAGAAGTTCCCATCATGAGTTAAGATAGATTTATTCCTGATTTATTCATATGCATGCAATGGCCCTGAAAAACCGACAGATAACGCCTGCTAAAAAAATGGCCGTCCACGCCATCGGCGACGCCTTGCCCCGCGCACATTATCAGCGATGTCCGCAATGCGATACGCTTTTCGCCCTTCCGGTCATGAAATCGCACCAAAGTGCATTCTGCCCCTGTTGTGATGCGAAAATTCGCGACGGTCGAGACTGGTCATTAACCCGCCTGGCCGCAATGGCCGTGACGATGATACTGCTCATGCCATTCGCATGGAGCGAGCCGTTGCTGCACTTCTACCTGCTGGGAACACGCATCGACGCTAACCTGCTCCAGGGGATCTGGCAGATGACCGCACAGGGCGATCCGCTCACGGCCGCGATGGTACTGTTTTGTACCGTGGGAGCCCCGCTGGTGCTGGTCGCCGCGATCGCCTACTTATGGTTCGGTAACATACTGGGGATGAATCTCCGCCCGGTTCTGCTGATGCTGGAAAAGCTAAAAGAATGGGTCATGCTGGATATTTATCTGGTGGGCATCGGTGTTGCCTCGATCAAAGTGCAGGACTATGCCTTTCTGCAACCAGGTGTTGGCCTTATCGCTTTTGTTGCTCTGGTGATTTTAAGCATTCTGACGCTGATTCACTTGAACGTGGAGCAGCTCTGGGAGCGTTTCTACCCGCAACGACCGGCAAATCGTCCTGATGAAAAGTTGCGCATCTGCCTGGGATGTCACTTCACCGGCTTCCCGGATCCGCGAGGTCGCTGCCCGCGTTGCCATATCCCTTTGCGCTATCGCCGCCGTCAGAGCGTACAAAAATGCTGGGCTGCGCTTATCGCGTCGTTAATTTTTCTGTTTCCGGCTAATCTTCTTCCCATCTCGGTGGTTTACGTCAATGGGGCACGACAGGAAGACACGATTTTGTCCGGCATTATGTCACTGGCAAACAGTAATGTTGCCGTTGCAGGCGTCGTGTTTATCGCCAGTATTCTGGTGCCGTTTACCAAAGTTATCGTGCTGTTTACACTGCTTCTTAGCATCCACTTCAAATTTGAACAGGGGTTACGTACACGCATCCTGCTTCTGCGCTTTGTGACCTGGATTGGGCGTTGGTCCATGCTCGATCTGTTTGTCATCTCACTGACAATGTCACTGATTAACCGCGACCAGTTACTTGCTTTTACCATGGGACCGGCTGCGTTTTATTTCGGCGCAGCCGTAATATTGACTATTCTTGCTGTGGAATGGCTGGACAGCCGCTTACTTTGGGATGCACATGAGTCAGGAAACCCCCGCTTCGCCGACTGAAGCGCGTATAAAAACAAAACGCCGCATTTCACCTTTCTGGCTGCTGCCGGTCATTGCGCTGCTGATTGCAGGCTGGCTGGTTTGGGGAAGCTATAAAGATCGCGGTAATACCATCACCATCGATTTTATGTCTGCCGACGGTATCGTCGCAGGCAGAACGCCGATTCGTTATCAGGGTGTTGAAGTGGGCACCGTTCAGGATATTCGCCTGAGCGATGACCTGAAAAAAATCGAAGTGCGCGCCAGCATCAAAGCCAATATGAAAGATGCCTTACGCAGTGAGACGCAATTCTGGCTGGTCACGCCAAAAGCCTCGCTGGCGGGCGTTTCCGGGCTGGATGCATTGGTCGGGGGTAACTATATCGGTATGATGCCCGGTAAAGGGGAGCCGCAAGAGCATTTCACCGCCCTCGACACGCAGCCTAAATATCGCCTGAATAATGGCGAACTGATGATTCATCTTCATGCCCCGGATCTGGGCTCGCTTAACAGCGGGTCACTGGTCTATTTCCGAAAAATTCCGGTCGGGCGCGTTTACGATTACTCCATCAATAACAACAAACAAGGCGTCACTATTGATGTGCTGATAGAGCGACGGTTTACCAATCTGGTGAAAAAAGGCAGCCGCTTCTGGAATATTTCCGGTGTCAAAGCGGATGTGAGCCTGAGTGGCGCAAAAGTCGAGCTTGAAAGCCTCGCCGCGCTGGTTAATGGCGCGATTGCATTCGACTCTCCGGACTCATCACAGCCAGCGGCCCAGGATGATGAGTACGGTCTTTACGAAGATCTCGCCCATAGCCAACGCGGCGTGTTGATCAAGCTTGATCTCCCAGGCGGAGATGGGCTGAAAGCGGGCTCGACTGCCCTGATGTATCAGGGGTTACAGGTGGGGCAGTTAACCAAACTCAATCTCAACCCTGGTGGCGCAGTGACCGGTGAAATGACGGTGGATCCGGGCGTCGTTAATTTACTGCGCGACAATACGCGTATCGAAATGCGCAGCCCCAAAATTTCACTTGATAACCCCAATGTCAGTTCGCTTCTGACAGGCACTACGCTGGAGCTGGTTCCTGGCGAAGGTGAACCTCGCAATCACTTTGTGGTGCTTCCGGCGACAAAAAATCTGTTGCAGCAACCCGGGGTCATCACCCTGACGCTCACCGCACCGGAAAGCTATGGCATTGACGCGGGACAACCGCTGATTTTACATGGCGTACAAGTCGGCCAGGTGCTGGAGCGAAATTTAACCAATAAAGGCGTTTCGTTTGCGCTGGCTATCGATCCGCAGTACCGCGAACTGGTGCACGGTGATAGCAAG
This sequence comes from Phytobacter sp. SCO41, assembly GCF_003073275.1. Classification (NCBI taxonomy): domain Bacteria; kingdom Pseudomonadati; phylum Pseudomonadota; class Gammaproteobacteria; order Enterobacterales; family Enterobacteriaceae; genus Phytobacter; species Phytobacter sp. SCO41. The sequence continues at coordinate 3,410,794 of NZ_CP027225.1, forward strand.
TTTGTGGTCAACAGTCGTATTGACGTCAAGATGGGGCTGGATGGCGTGGAGTTTCTCGCCGCCAGCGCCAACGAATGGCTCAGCGGCGGTATTCGTATTCTGCCCGGCAGCAAAGGCGAGATGAAGTCCAGCTATCCCTTGTTCGCTAATCTCGATAAAGCCCTGGAAAACAGCCTGAGCGACCTGCCGACAACCACCCTGACGCTCACCGCAGATACTCTGCCGGATGTGCAGGCAGGCTCGGTGGTGCTCTACCGTAAATTTGAAGTCGGCGAGATCATTACCGTGCGCCCCCGCGCCGATGCGTTTGATATCGAGGTACATATCAAGCCGGAATATCGTTCGCTGCTGACCAGCAATAGCGTTTTTTGGGCCGAAGGCGGGGCGAAAGTACAGTTGAACGGTAGCGGCCTGACGGTGCAGGCGTCGCCATTATCCCGTGCTCTGAAAGGAGCCATCAGTTTCGATAATCTCAGCGGCGCCAGTGCCAGCGCACGCAAAGGTGACAAACGTATCCTTTACGCCTCAGAAACCGCCGCACGCGCCGTGGGAAGTCAGATAACCCTGCACACCTATGATGCCGGGAAACTGGCTACGGGTATGCCGATTCGCTATCTGGGCATTGATATCGGACAGATTTCGAATCTCCAGCTCATTGCCGACAGAAGCGAAGTCCAGGCAACCGGGGTGCTTTACCCTGAATATGTACAGACTTTTGCCCGTGGCGGCACCCGTTTTTCTGTTGTCACACCGCAAATCTCTGCGGCGGGTGTTGAGCATCTTGATACGATCCTGCAGCCCTATATCAATGTTGAACCCGGTCACGGCGAGGCGCGTCGCGATTTTGAAATCCAGGAAACCACAATCACCGACTCCCGTTATCTGGACGGTTTGAACGTGGTGGTTGAAGCACCGGAGGCCGGTTCGCTGAATATTGGCACGCCTGTGCTGTTCCGTGGGATCGAAGTGGGTACTGTCACAGGCCTGATGCTCGGTTCCCTGTCAGATCGAGTAATGGTTGGCTTGCGGATCAGTAAACGTTATCAGCACCTGGTGCGAAATAATTCCGTCTTCTGGCTGGCTTCCGGCTATTCGCTGGACTTTGGCCTGACCGGCGGCGTGGTGAAAACCGGTACCTTTAACCAGTTTATTCGCGGTGGTGTGGCCTTTGCCACGCCGCCGGGGATCCCGCTGGCACCACAAGCGCAACCAGGCAAACATTTCCTGTTGCAGGAAAGCGAGCCTAAAGAGTGGCGTCAATGGGGTACCGCCCTGCCACGTTAATGCCCTACCGCTCCGGCGTGCCCGCGCCGGAGCGAGTATGTTACACTGCGCACCTCTCTGCTTTCCTTGGTATAACCTGTGGCTCAAAACGCTGTTTATCTTCCTGACGAATTTCTGGCACAAATGCGTGATTTGCTGCCAGCCCATCTCTCCTTCGACGCATTTATCGCGGCCTGCCAGCGGCCTTTACGACGCAGTATAAGAATTAATACGCTCAAGATTGCCGTTGAGGATTTTCTGACGCTGATTGCGCCTTATGGCTGGCAACTGACGCCAATTCCGTGGTGTGCCGAAGGGTTCTGGATTGAGCGGGATGATGAAGAGGCGTTGCCGCTCGGTAGCACCGCGGAACATTTAAGCGGCCTGTTTTATATCCAGGAAGCCAGTTCCATGCTGCCGGTTAGCGCCCTGTTTGCCGATGGCGAAATGCCGGAACGAGTCATGGATGTTGCGGCGGCCCCGGGTTCAAAAACCACCCAAATTGCCGCGCGTATGGGCAATCGCGGCGCCATCCTCGCCAATGAGTATTCCGCCAGCCGCGTGAAAGTACTGCACGCCAATATCAGCCGCTGCGGTGTATCTAATGTCGCGTTAACCCATTTCGATGGCCGCGTCTTCGGCCCCGCGCTACCAGAGATGTTTGATGCCATTTTGCTTGATGCGCCCTGTTCTGGCGAAGGTGTGGTGCGTAAGGATCCGGATGCATTAAAGAACTGGTCGCATGCCAGTAATCTTGAGATTGCCGCAACCCAACGCGAATTGATCGATAGTGCTTTTCATGCCCTGCGTCCGGGCGGCACGCTGGTCTATTCAACCTGTACGCTAAATCGCGACGAGAACGAAGCCATATGCCACTGGCTAAAAGCGCAATATCCTGACGCAGTGGAATTTTTGCCCCTTGATACGCTGTTTACGGGCGCGCAACAAGCGCTGACGGAGGAAGGTTTTTTACATGTCTTCCCACAAATATATGACTGCGAAGGGTTCTTTGTCGCACGGTTGCGTAAAACCGCGGCAATCGCACCGCTGCCCTCCCCAGGCTACAAAGTAGGTAACTTCCCGTTTGCCCGTATGAAGCCTAAGGAAGAGGCTCAGTTAGTTAACGCAGCGGCCGCCGTTGGCCTGCACTGGCACGAAGACCTGGTACTGTGGCAACGGGATAAAGAGGTTTGGCTCTTCCCGGCACAGATCGAGCCGCTTATAGGCAAAGTGCGCTTCTCTCGGCCTGGTATCAAGCTCGCTGAAAGCCATAATAAAGGTTATCGCTGGCAGCATGAGGCCGTCATCGCCCTGGCGGGAGTGGATAACCCGCTCGCCTTTGAACTCACGCATCAGGAGGCGGAAGAGTGGTATCGCGGGCGCGATGTTTATCCGGAAACCCCTCCGGCAAAAGATGATGTTATCGTGACTTATCAGCGCCAACCGCTGGGTCTGGCGAAAAAAGTGGGCAGCAGACTTAAAAACAGCTATCCACGCGAACTGGTAAGGGATGGTCGTTTGTTCGCCAGCAATACGTGACGGCGAGCAAAAAAACAGCATTTTCTGACTGGCATCTTGCTCTGTGTTGTACCAGGCTGAATGTTGGGCGGCTGCACTGGTCGTACCACATGACTACCATCAACGGAGAGCATTATGACGAAAGCCAACGTGCGCATTGGCGCATTCGAAATCGATGATGCCGAGCTGCAAGGAGAAAAACAGGGTGAGCGAACGTTGCGTATCCCTTGTAAATCCGACCCGGATTTATGTATGCAGCTTGACGCCTGGGACGCGGAAACCAGCATTCCGGCGATCCTTGACGGCGAACATTCAGTTTTATACCGCGAGCATTACGATCAGAAATCTGATACCTGGGTCATGCGTCTTGCCTGATTCAATGGGAACCCGTCCATGAGACGGGTTATTTACCTGCCTCATTTCCCCTGCCTCCAATCATCCCCTACAATTACATCATGCTGTAATGAACCGAGGATGGAATGTTCGCTCTGGTCTTGTTTGTTTGCTACCTGGACGGTGGGTGTGAGGACATCGTTGTGGATGTCTTTAATACCGAACAACAGTGTCTTGTCGCTATGGAAGTACAACGTCTGCGCTATGGCGGATGCTATCCGGTAGAAGATTTTATTGACGGCTTCTGGCGCCCTGCCCAGGAGTACAGTGATTTTTAACTACTGTACCTGCACTAACGTCATTTCACCGCCGAAGACGGCGCCGGTATCAATGTAATGCTGATTGCTGGCATCTACGCGATGTTTAAGCGGCGTATGGCCAAACCAAAAGTGGTCTGCACCGGCAATGGCTCCCCCCTTCCCCGCCAGATGTTCACTCAAACGCTCACGACGCCAGAGTACCGATTCTTTGTCTACGGGTTTTTGCCACGCGTAATGATCGGACGGGTAATCGGCATGGGCGATAATATTGACCCCGCTGGCGCAGTGGAGCTCAATAATGTAAGGCAATTGCTCGCATTCCCGTAGCGCATTGTAAGCCCTGTGCTGTTCCTTTTCGCTGAGGTTACTGAACCAGGTGCCGCCATTGAATGACCAGAGAGTCATCTCCCCCGCGTTAAGCGCGTCGATAGCCATCTGCTCATGGTTTCCCCTGACCGTTTTAAACCACGGTCGTTTAAGCAATTGTAGGCACTGCAGACTGTCAGGGCCACGATCAATTAAGTCGCCAACGCATATGAGTAAATCCTTATAGGGATCAAAGTGGCGCTCGCGCAGTTCATTCAACAGACGCTGATGGCAGCCGTGCAGATCACCTACGATCCAGATATGCCGCCAGGTATTCCCATCGATACGTTGATACATAACTCCCCCTTATTTTTAGTATAGAAAGGGGACTTGACTCTGCGTAATCATGTTCAAATTCGGTGCAACTTAAATCCTCGTTAAACGAACCCGAAATAAACCACAGTGTTCAGGTTAATTTGCCACGGCGTAATCCCTAGAATAGCTATTGAACATTCAGAGGGCCCTACCGTGTCTAATATCAGTCTGCAAGAAAAACACCTGCAAAATCACCATCAGCATATTATTCGCGAGCTGGTCTCCGGACGTCTGGTTCCTGGCCCTATCTGGACTAAACGAAATTATCGCCTTAAATTCCTGCTCCGTTCGCTGTTGTTCTGGTCTTCAACGGTAAAAATGCTGAGCGCATTATCGCAACGTCCGGGATTTGAGCGTTTACTGAATGCTCAGGTGACACTGCCGAGTAAATCGCATCGTCAATATCTGACGCTGGGGCTCAATGCGGCAAAGCGTGCCGATGCGATTGTTAGCCACTATCAGTGGGTTGACAGTTGCCTGTCAGCCAGGGCTGCCGATGCAATGACCGCCGTCAACCATCAGCACATCTTGCAGTGCAAAGGTAAAGATGATACCGAATTTAACGTTTTTGCCTCCTGCGCCCATAAAGCAGAGCGTGAAGGCGAAAGCACCCTGTGGCTGTATGACGGCAACAATGTCCTGCTGGCGAGCGCCACATTCAGCGTGATCGAGGAAAAAGGCCAGCGTGCCTTAGTGATTGGCGGTCTGCAGGGTCCCCGCAGAAACATCTCCCATGAAGTCATCAAAGTGGCAACACGTGCCTGCTACGGTATTTTCCCTAAACGTTTGCTGATAGAAGTGCTGTGGCAGATGTGCGCGCACACCGGCATTAGCGCGGTTTATGGCGTTAGCGATGATGGTCACGTCTTTCGCGCGTTGCGTTACCGCTTTAGCAAAGGCCGCCATTTCCATGCCAGCTATGATGAGTTCTGGGCCTCTATTGATGGTGAGAAAGATAATGCCTGGCGCTGGCGTTTGCCATTAATGCTGGAACGGAAACCGCTTGAGAGTATCCCAAGTAAGAAACGTGCCGAATATCGCCGCCGCTTCCAGTTACTCGACGATATGAATAGCAGTCTGGCCGATTTTTTCCGCTAAATATTGAGAGCAGTGGCATCACCACTGCTCTTTGTTATTACTGTTGGTATCAATACCTTTTTTATTCTCATTTTCATTGCCAGTAATTATTATTTTATTCCTATTATTTACTAAATATCTCCACACCAACATTCAACCAATAACGTGCTCTTGTCTGGCGCGCATAGCGGTTCTGCTGGTCAGCACACAAATTGATGCAGCGCATTCATATAGTAAAAAACGAGATGATACGGCTAAAACGTAACGATATATCTTTCAAGGCTTTTTTTTCATGCTACTGTGGTTTTTCCATTTAACGGCCCGGAGGGGCTATTCCAACCTTAAAATTCGTTTGTCCTGTCTGCAAAGGAAATTCGTTTTTTTTCACGCAATTTTGCCCGGATAAAAATTACCCTCACGGTGCAATTTGTTCAGGGTGTGGTTCACGTCTTACGGCAAAAGCCTGTATTCCAGTCAGACGGAGATGGCCTAAAAAAGCCTCCTGATGTGAGGCCTCGACGTGAGGCCTTTCTAACACGTGCAAAATAATTTATGCGCCATCTGCAGAACACGGGAAAATCATTTTCCCGTACAGACCACGGTTTAATCCAGTTGTTGGTGGCAGGTTAATAAAACTGACGAATGGCCTGTTCAGTTTCACGCGTAGTGACTAATTCAGAAAACTTGGCTATCAGGAACTCTTTGCCATCCAGCACATACGTTTCGATCGGCATATCAAGGAAGGAGCGCTGATCATTTCTGTAGCTGACCTTCTTTAGGTCGTCCGCCACCGAGATGTGATCGACCTTTCCACCGGGGAGTATTACCACAACATCTTTGCTCATGTCGTTATCCTCAGTTGTTTAAATTGCATACGACATTAGCACAGCCTTTCGGTCATCGTCTCTTGTTATGTTCAGGCATCATGACAAGGTTGAAGGAGAAAGCGGCGGCGCCATTATGGAAACCCACTCACCGCTCACCCATTTCTCTTCGAGACTTTGCCAGCCAGGCCTGCTGTCTAACGCTTGTTCAGGCAAAAAAAAACCGCTCGGACAGAGCGGTGAATGAAGCTTACCAGGGAATAATAATGAAGCATGGATGCAATGACTATAGCTGGCTAATTGTTGCTTAATGAAAACCAGGACGATTCTCAAAGCATATATTCTTTATAATTAGCAAACTAAGGGTCGTAACGAAGAATTTATTAGCTTTCAAGCAATTGCTTCCCTCAGGAGAAGAGCGGATTTCCTTCTCCTGAGGGATTTTTATTTACAAATTTCGCTGTTGAGCTTATTGAAGGTCTCGATCTGTCGATGATATTCATCAATCGTGAACTGGTCGTTACCGCTATATGCAATGGGCCGGCGTGAGTATTTAAAGCCAATAACCAGATGATAGGGTTCTGCAGTAATGAATCGCACGCCTATTTTTCGTCCAGGGTTCGTCTCCCCTGAGATAACACCACAGACATAAGGTTGCCCCTCAGATACATGTTTTGACACCTCAGACGCCGCGCAAATGAATTTTCTGATGCGCTGCCTTTCCACAGCAGCACGACTTACCAGATTTCGAATCATCATCACAACATCGAGGCCGCGCTTATCATGCCAGACGACCGGGGCGAGCCCCATAGCAGAACGTCTCAACCTACAGGAATGGCGCTGTTGACCTATCGTTAAGGAGCGGGACGAGAATTTCGCGCAACGTCTTCTGGCTATAAGAACTTAAAATGCCCAAAAATACCTGGACGCCCGCGGTGCAGAGTATGTTATGGTTTAGATCGTATGCAGGAAATTTTGACTGTTTTCTGTATGCCCTGATTTGGCTCTTTTGGGAAACTAAGAGCCAAAAAAAGACCGAATACGATTCCTTTTCTCGCCTAGATATATCACAACCCTTTATTTTCAATAAGTTAATAGGCAATCTGCACATTAATTAACCAATCAAGCATGTGTTTGTGCCCTTTTAAAATCAGCAAGTTGCTAAGTAATTCGGACATATTCGGACCAAAATCGGACAAACTTAGTGTGGTTTTTTCACTGAAATAACCTATTTTCGGCCCGTGTTAATTTCCTAAAGCTTGCCCCGACTGCTTATTGATTAGAGCCAAAAAATTACATTCCGAACCACTTTTAAATCTTAATCCGCTTACGGGTGCGCGCCGCTTTTTTCTCTTTCTCTATACTTTTAGTCTGACTGGCTGGAGGTGCACATGTGCGGACGATTTGCCCAGGCGCAAACGCGTGAAGAATATCTGGTATACCTAGTGGAAGAAGCCGAACGCGACATAGCTTATGACCCCGAGCCGATTGGCCGATATAACGTCGCTCCTGGCACGAAAGTTCTCCTGCTCACTGAACGTGACGAGAAACTACATCTTGATCCTGTAATCTGGGGTTACGCTCCCGGGTGGTGGGATAAAGCACCATTGATTAATGCTCGCGTCGAGACGGCAGCCACCAGCAGAATGTTTAAACCGTTATGGCAGCATGGCCGGGCTATTTGTTTTGCTGACGGCTGGTTTGAATGGAAAAAGGAAGGCGACAAGAAACAGCCATACTTCATTCACCGCGCTGACGGCCAACCGATTTTCATGGCTGCGATCGGCAGCACCCCGTTCGAACGTGGCGACGAGGCTGAGGGGTTTCTCATTGTGACTTCCGCTGCTGATAAAGGCATGGTCGATATTCACGACAGGAGACCGTTGGTATTGACGCCGGAAGCAGCCCGGGAATGGATGCGACAGGACAATGGCGGGAAGGAAGCGGGAGAAATTGCAGCCGATGGTGCAGTATCGGCTGATAACTTTGTCTGGCACGCTGTTACACGTGCCGTGGGTAATGTTAAAAATCAAGGATGGGAGTTAATCGACCCGATTCGTTAATACTTACAAGATATACTAAGCCGTCTGCTATGAGCGAGGGGCAGACGTTCGAAATGCATACTTACATCGAGGTATCTTAAGCAATGGGGGGTAGGTCACAAGAAGATTGATTCTTTCGCTGTCGGAAAGGGAATCATTACTAGTACTACCAGACGATGAATTAATGTTGACTCGAAGGGCGTATCTACGATAGCAGCATTAATTACAGATTTAATGGACCTGTAATTGATAAGCGTAATACCCATCACAAATAAATCATGATGGGCATTATCTATTGCTTCTGTATTAATAATTATCTCTCTAACGCATTAATAAATGCTCGATGATGATTATTTAAGGCAATGTATCCCTAAGGTTGCCCGTCCTTTTTTTTGCATGTGAAAGTGGATGTTCAATATAAAGCCACGATAGCCAGGATAGTGCGATAGAGAGAGCCAGTGAAAGTAAAAATCTTCCGTAGCCGTCTTCTAGACCGATAATTGAAAAGCGACTCCCAATTCCATTATTCATTAAGGTATGTATAAGATAGAGTGAGAATGATATATTTCCCAGCCATAGTAAAACACTCGGAACATATTTACCAATGACATCCTCCGACAGCACTACGCTGATTAGTATCAAAGCATAAATCCATCCTGAACTAAGTATTCCATGCCCCGTAAACAAACCATGGCTGAAAAAATATGCTGCGGAAACTATGCTAAAAAAGGTAGCGCACGCCATAATCTTAGGAGAGACCCATTTCAGGTAAGGTAGGAGCAAACCAAGCATCATACCTACAATGAACAACCAGATTATTGGATTCGTTATTAGGCCGAGTAATGGATGTGATGTTTTATAACCTTCTGGCTCTAAAATTAATGAGTACCCTAACAATATAGGAAGTATAATTAAACTTATCGCAAAGAAAACCCCACTCCATATCCAACGCTTTGTAAAAAGCAAAGCTACTGAAATGAAAATATAAAACATAACTTCATAATTCAATGTCCATCTTATGCCATACACTCCGTTGTCATCTACATAGAAAGGTGCGTGGTCAGACATAATCGGCATAAAAGTAATTGCACTTATTAAATTAGCTGTTTTGTCTTGATAGTGAAACGTACTCATTGCACCCGTTAGGAAAAAAGTGAACAACAAAATAATGTAGTAGGCAGGTAATATTCGCAATGCTCTTTTTTTCAAAAAACTTAGCATTCCTCTTATTCCCTGAGGGGATCTGGCCGCACTCAGAGTTATGACAAAGCCACTTATAAGAAAGAACAGATCTACACCGGTTGCCCCCCAGCCGAAAAGCTTATCGCCTAAACCTGGATTAACCGCATTGATATTCCACCGGAAGTGAAACAACACGACGCTAAGCGCTGCAAATCCTCTCAACGCCTGTACACCCTTAAAAGAAGAATTAGTCATAAAAATCGAAGATACACATTTCAATGTAATGAAGGAATTGCAATATTACATGTTTTCTCATTTCCTTGCACAGTTAGCTATGACACTACTCTAAAATTCTGATCTATTCAGAAACAGAATTCCGGCATGATAAACACTTTTCTGAACGGATTGTGGCGCTGATGAAAAATCACGATTCAACCAAGAGCTGATTGTTGTTGCCCTCAAGCAGCAGATTTTTTTGGTTTCAGTGCAGCGCAATGTGCTGTTCAGGAGGTTGGGTCGGGTTTTTCAGGCCACTGAATATCTGGCACGGTGATATCCAGCGCATTCAGCGCATCACTGTAACTCAACCAGGCATGCAGGGCTGCAGTCTCTGAATCACTCAGTTTCATACCCACCAGGATTTTTGTCTGCCATACAGAAATGGTCGGGGCGATTTCTGACAGCAACAGCCGCCGCTGATTTTCTGCTATCGCCACCGGGTCCAGTTCTGGCAGTCGCGAAACGCGTGGGCCGTTCTCATCAAATATCCCCACGTAACCAGCAGGAGGATTAAAAAACGCCAGATAGTCAGCCTCACTGATTTCTCTCAGGTCCGCAGGTAGTGAGCCAGCCGCTTTATACGCATCCAGCATACCGTTATCGAGGTAAAATCCCTGCGTGCTGATGCTGTAAAAATATTTCATATCAATACCCCACCACTCTTACATTAAAATACGGGATCCAGCCTGTCTGAACTGCTTTAACGCTGACAGTTAAATATGTTGTCAATAGCCCGGTGCCGTTATCGTTGTCTCTGCATGTTTTTACGTCTGCATTGTATCCGGGGTTTTGATTACCAAACCTGTCACCTATGATATTTGCCAGAGCGACCATAATGCCGTTTGGTAATGCCATCGGCAGGGCTAATTTATAGTAGTGAGTGTAATAAGTCAGACCTCCCACCACTGATGGATTATATGCTCCTACTGGTGCCCCGCCACTTATGAGGAAATCCATTTGATAAATATTGCCAATTTTTATCACGCTGGCGTTTGTTCCTGAGCCGACATAGGTGATACCCAGATTGGACAGCGCAGCGTCTCTGGTTGTCGCCCCGGTCCCTCCCTGTGAAAGTGACAATGCGGTCGTTAGCCCCGACAGGCTTGTGATATCTGAGTTAGCCCCTTTTTTTGCCAGCGATTTCTGGCCGGGAACTGTTACTGGTACACCGTTAGTCGTGATAGTGACGTCACCCGCCCCGTTCATCACGTCAGCGAAGCCGCTCATATTTTTTTGATACAGCGTCAGCGTCTCAGCAATATTCTGCGCCAGTCCGTCAACGCTCAGCGAATCGCTCAGCAGGATGGCGTAAGCGGTACCGGCTGCAATTGCCGGGTTTGCCGCTGGCGTTACGGTGAGTTGGGTTGCGCTGTTGATTGCCGTTATCTGGAATACCTGTACCGGGTTCGCCAGAGTGACCAGGGTGCACCCAACGCGGATCAGTGAGCCTGCCGCTGTAAAGTTCGTGCCAGTACCCGTCAGCGTATTGCCGCTGATGGCTATGGTGCCAGTTGTGTAAATCATATTTTCTCCAGACATAAAAAAACCCGCCGGGGCGGGTTTCATATTTATATGAGTTGGGGTTAGTTAGTCTGTACGAACGCGCCGCCGCCGCGAGCAATAAGCATGGTAGGTGAGAAAATAGTCACCGTGGACGAAACACCCACCTGCGCAGTTAAAGAGATCGAGCAGTTAACGACACGGCTTGTAACCCGCGCGGAAAACATCAAACACACCGTGGTAGTGTTGGTTGATAACACGGAATACGATTTAGTCTGGCCTGCAATGTTAAATGTCGCCGTCGCGGAGCCTGACGAACCTGTCACCCGAAAAACAGCCATCAGTGTGACGTGCTTATCAAGATTGCTGTTGGTGCTGTCCGTGTAAGTGAAAGTGCGTGATACCGAACTGCTGTCCTGTGATGTATCGGCGAATACCTGAGCGTTAGCCACATCGCCAACAAATGCGTCGGCCTGAACGGTGCCCTTAAACGAGCCGCTGGTCGCATTGATTTTCCCGGTAAACTCCCCGTCCGTCGCATAAACAGTCCCACGAACCGTTACGTTGTTGAGTTCAGCATTGCCACTTTTTGGCAAATTCCACCCGACACCATTCGGACCAGAAACGAAATTATTCGACTTCAATGAATCGGTGATTTTCGCGAACTGAATACTGGCATCACGGAAAAACGCATCGTTAATGAAAGTCTGACCGTTCTGAATAACAAACGGCAGCGTGACGGCTGAACCAGCCTGGCTCATAACAGCGAAGCGGTCAGCAAGGAAGATAACCTGTGACTGCATGCCGCCAGGCGTATTCTGCACACCCAGACCCATCCCTGCCGCGTACTGCACGCCGTTCACATCCACGCCAACTTTGACGCTGTACATCGCGTTCAGGTTGCCGTTGATATCCGCTACCGCCTGGGCATTCGTGGTAATTGCCGCAGCCTGGCCGTTTACCGTAACGCTCAGTGAGTTGATTTTCGTTGCAGAGGTCTGCGAAAAATCAGAAATTGTTTTTGCGAAATCCGTGATATTGGCGTTACCGCCAGCCGTGGCATCCAGGGTTTTCAGAGACTCCGCAACGGCGCGGCTTGCATCCACCATCACGTTATCAACGCGCTGAATACCCGCTGCGTTAGCGCCAAACTGAACGCTCATCGTCATCCGTGTGTTGACCTGCGCCAGTGTGTTCTGAATCAGTGCAATCGCCGTGTTTTGCACCCCACCAGCAGCATTAGCCGTTTTCCCTGACAGTTCGTCGAAACGGGATGCGGTAGAACTGTCAAGCGTGGAAACAGCCTGCGTGAGCTGCGTTACGTCAGCGGTATTCTCTTCCGTCTGCGCCGTCAGCGTATCAACCGCCGTGGCGCGGGCCTGCGTCTCGTCAGTAAGCGCCTGCGTGAGTTGCGTTACCTGTGCCGAGTTCTGGTCGGTTTTCGCCTCCAGGCGCGTCACGTCCGTAACGCGGGCCTGTGTTTCGGTGGCGATGACCTCCCGCAACTGGGTGAACGTTGCACTGTTCGCCCCGTTCTGTGCAGATTGCCTGACAACTATGTCAGCGATGGCCAGGGCATTACCAATGATGGCTTCTGCCGTCTGCCGGTTCGCACCCACTGCCGCCGCCAGTTGGTCGGCGTTTTGACTTACCGCCTCTGCCAGTTCAGCAACCTTTTCACTTTTCTCCACGGCATTTTCAATCAGATCCTTGAACAGTTCAGTGTCCTTGATCTGCTCAAGCACGGCATCAGTGATATCAGACACATCAACACTGGCCTGTCCCTTCACCCAGTCGGTGTAACCCGACTCGTTCCCGGTCCTGTCCACCAGTTGTGCGCGGTACCAGAAAATCTGCCCCGCTTTGAGGCCCATCTGCTGATATTTGCGCAGCGGATAAGGCACGTCCGCCAGCAAAAACGCATCATCAGTCGTCCCCGTGGCGCTGTACTGAATTTCCGTTTTCAGCGTGTCGTCCGTGTTCGCAGGGAATCCCCAGTTCAGTTCAATGCCGAAAACCACATTGTCCGATGCCGTGAAACCGACAGGTTTCGGCGGGTTTCCCGTTTTCCCGGTCAGTGTTGTCTCGGTTGAATATCCCCAGCCGGAGGAAATTTCAGCCGCGTTAATAGCCCGCACCCGCGCGAGATAACGTCCGGTGTAAATGGCCGGCACCTCAAACGACGCGGTAGAACTGCGGGGTACGTTCACCCAGTCGCCATCGTTACGCCGCCACTGGGCCTCGTACGAAATAGCGTTTGGTGCCTGGTCCCAACTGACGCGCATTGTCTCCAGGCTGATCCCCTGATTCACAACGGCGTAGCTGGAAATGACGATATTCGAAGGTGCAGACTGATTACCCGGCGGGATGACGCTTACCGGGCGCTGATCGATAACCGCGCCTGTATCGATACGGGCATATTTATCCGGGTCATGTGCGGCACCCACGATGGTGAATGTGCCGTCGTCGTTTTCCGTAACACTGACGACGCGGTATTGCTGGGCATAAAGCGAATCCGACTCAACCACCCACACCGCCTGGGCTTCTGGCGTTGTAGTGAACACCGTCGAAACGGTGACTTTATTACCGCTGACAGCCTGAATGGTGCGGCTTTGTGATGCGCCTGTCGGGAGGTTCACCATGATGCGATCACCCGCTACGGCATCCGGCACACGGTCGAGCGTCAGTACACGACCACTTACCGCGCTGATACGGCCGCCTGTCACTTTTCCGGCCAGGTCCCTGTCACTGACCGCAATGATGTATCCCGGCTGTGGGATGTTCCCGTCAAGACCAACAGAGAAGGTGACCACGCGGTCTTTGTTATTGGTCAGAATGCCCCAGCGCCCTTTGCGGTTCGCTTCCGATTGCCGGGTGCAGCCAATAGCTGTCAGTTCAAGCTGGTTAAAGCCAAAGCGTCTGACCAAATCCTGCTCGAAGACAGGTTCCATTGCGTCGGCGTAGCCGTTCGCCGGGTCGGAGTATGAAACCAGCGCAGTGGTATACCGGGTTTTTGAGGTACTGCTGCTGTAAGTGAATTTACCGTCAAGGGTATTTGCGTTGGTGTAGCTGTAATCGACATCACGCGGCATATCAGCCAGAGCAACAATCTGATTGCCGCCCCAGTACGTCATACCCCGGAAAATAGCCGCAAAATCCCTCATGACTGTGTATGCGTCGTTACGGTCCTGCACATAAACATTGCAGGTGTAGCGAGGCTCCATACCGTCTCCGCCCTTCCCGTCAGGGACAAGCTGATCGCAGTACTGTGCAACCTGGTACAGCATCCACTTATCGATGTTAGCTGCCGTCAGCCTGTCGCCCAACCCAAAACGATCGGTTACCACCAGATCATAAAATATCCACGCCGGGTTATCAGTCCACGCCCACTTAAACGCCCCTGACCATGTACCGCTGTAGGTGCGTGTTTCAGGGTCGTAGGTATCAGGGACGCGGATAACACGCCCGCGGGGCTCGCAGGATATCTGCGGAATGGAGCCGTTAAACTGTCTGGAGTCGAATTCGATATAGAGCAGTGCTGTGTTGGGATAGCGAAGCTTGGCATCGATAACCTCCGTGTAACTCTGGAGCGTCATCGTGTCGCCGATTTTCGCGCTGTTTGCATCTGCCGTAATTTTGCGCAGGCGAACCGTCCACGTTGTGGCACCGGCTGGCAAATTGATGCGATGACTGCGCTCGTAACCGCTTGTCGTTTTGCCGCTGACTGAGGTGTTGATTACCGTCTGGAACGCGCCGCCGTTTGTCTGCAGATCAATGGCGTAATTAATGCTGTAACCCACCAGATCGCCATCATCTTCCTGCCTGAAAATTGACGGCCATTTAAGACGCAGGCGAACGGCAGAAAGCAGTGTATTGGTCAGTGTTCGGGTCCACGGCGAAGTGCTGGAAACAACCACACTGCCCAGGCTGATTTCATTTTCACTACCGGGCATCCCCTGAATATAGGTCTGTGGCTGCGTACCAGAGCGAAATTCCCAGGCCACACCGCTGAAATTTGACGAACCGTCAGCATTCAGCAGCGGCGTACCGTCCAGAAAAATAGATTGCCCTGTTAGGCCGCCGGAAAATTCGCCCTCACCCAGCGCCAGCAGGATTTTTGCTTTCGCTACCGACTGGAGATCGTCGGGCTGTTCTGTCGGCGAACGGGGAGATGAAGATCCGCCCTTTCGCCCCTGAATTTTCTTATTTGCCATATTTTGCCCATAAAAAAACCGCCAGTCGGCGGTTATTAAATTGAGGTGTTTTTATTGCTGGTCTTCAACGTAAATTCCTGCGGAAATGATTGCTCCACCGATGCGGCGCTTGCCGTACAACAGAGGTACAGGATAACCCTGCGTGGCTGTATTTGTCACACTGCCGAACGCATAGGAAGCACGGTTATCGGCATCCTGTTTGCTGGTGAGCCCGGCAGGCTGAGGTGAAAGCATTTGGATTACGCCCCCTGCAGCTAAAGAAACACCGGTTGCTACTAAGTAATATTGTTGAGTTACGGCCCCCACAACAACCAAAGCAGCTCCCAGAATAGTTTGTAACAACCCTGCTTTTTTACTTCCTATAATTACCGGAACAATACGAATTATCTCTTCATTAACTGGAAAACCGAGATCATCTTCTTTAATATTCTTTTTCCCTCGGAATACTGCATAAGTTAATCCACGGCGTTTACTGGAAAGCATGAATTGCTCAAAGCCTTTAATGGTAGCGGCCAAAGCACGTGGCGCCTCATGAATAGTACTAATTAAACGATGATGTGTTTTACCAAAATATTTACCAAGCAAACCACCCAATTCTATCTGCGTCATTATTTCTTGCATTTTTATCTCCAAAATAAAAAACCCACCTTACGATGGGTTAACATTCTGCGAAATTAACTAAAAAGCAGTAGGGTGTATACCAAAGTCACCATTCGTACCGTAACCAATGCGATACATCAAAGTTTTTGTTTCGGTAACCTTCCCAGACTGTTCACTCATTCCACCTCCGCAAATACCTTTTGGCCAAGCGCTAAAAATATGTTCGCCAACAGGCGGATATACAACTACCTTTTGAGCGGTATCTAAGTCCGCAATCTCTTTACCATCAACATAGACCCTGCTCATACAGGCGCTCCCCATAAAACCTGAGTCGCGTTTAATAATTACCTTCCCTGTTCCAGTCTTTGGAGATAATAAAGATGAATCGATAATTTGCTTTGATGGAGCGTCTTTTGCCTGATCATTCGCAACAGGTTTAGTTGCACAACCAGCAAGCATAATAGCTGCCAATATTGGTAATAACTTAATCACATCCCTATTCCCATAAGTAATAGAAAGGACCAATCCTACCAGTGAAAAAAGGTATCGCAACGGTGAATAGCATTTTTATTGGTGAAGTTAACGAAAAAAATCACGCTTAAGCAGTCTGTAATTTATCTTTATAGCGTAAAATTTTCATCGTTCTTTCCTGCCAGTAGCCACCGTACGGTACCCGCTGGCTTAGGTGTCCGTACAGATGGTGAAGCAGCATGTTGCCTTCCAGCAATACTCCGGCGTGGTTCCACTTATTGGCCTGCACCTGAATGATCAGCACGTCGCCGGGTGCTGGCGTACCGGTAACCTCCCTGAAACCGCAGGCGTACCAGTTGTCCTGGTAGAGATTGTCTGGGTACTGGTCCTCCCACCACGGATAATCAACGCGGTAATCCGGCAGTTCAATACCATACGTTTGCCGATAATAGGATATTACCAGCCCCCAGCAATCGTAAACCCCCAGCACAAAAGGACGCTCCAGCAGTGGTAATTCGCCGCGCGGGTTGATTGTGCGAAGGTCACCTTCCGGCCAACTGACGATGTGCCAGGGCACCGCCATCAAATCGCATTGCGCCTTATCCAGTTCGCTGGGCTGCGTCGTTGCGTCAGGATGGCTATGCACGATAGCCGTTACCGTTCCCCAGTCTTCGGCGGCGGCGTAGTCTTCCGGGCAAAGGACAAAATTGTCCTCCGGCGCCACGGCAAGATTCCGACACGGGAAATACCGCTCAATGCGGCTTTTCTGTGCCACCACACCACAACATTCACGAGGATATTCAGCGGCGGCATGCGCCATGATGGCATCTATGGTTTTCTGACGCATATCAGCTCCTGATGAGTGACGTGCCGGGGAATCCGCCAAAAGAAAGTTCGTTATTTTCCCCGAAACGAAGTTTGCAGGCGGTCAGGGTGCCGTTGCACTGGTCCAGTGAAGGATCTGCCACCGGGTTATTGTTTTTGTCGAAGTAGTTCGTGCCTGCATAGTCACAGCCATCACCGCTGCGGTACTTACCACGAATACACCAGGAGCAGAGAGAATGAAGCTGACGGGTCGGGATCATTACCCCCTGCAGGTCCATCGGGCTGGTTAGCCGAAACTCGATAGCCTCTGATGTTTCGGTATTTTTCCCGTCGATATACCAGACCTGCAACTTTTCCTGAGTGGGATCTGCCGTGGCATTGCCGGAAGGGAAATTACGCGCATCCAGATACTGCGCCAGCGTGTCGTGTATCGTTACCGTCGCTTTCAACAGGTCGTCATATGCAAGGCACAACGCAGTGATGGAGCCGTCAAGGTTCGCCACTGTCAGTTTTGGCGTGGCGCCACTGCCGGTAGTCGATTTTTCCAGTCCGTTAATCTGGCAGGGCCAGGCTTTATATTCGTTACCCTGCCACCAGATGGATTTAGCCGGAAGCGTTGATTCATCACTACCTGCTGCAGTTATTTCTGCCGGGGTATGCGCAATATTGTGGCTATGGAATCGTAGCACTGCCCCCACGCCAAAAGAGGTACCATCAACTTCAAAAAGCCGGATTTCATTTCCCGGCTCCAGTTTTTGATAATCATTATTCAGACTCATGGTGCAAACGCCTGTTCAAAGGTTGCAGTGATGGTAATTAGTTTTTTACTTTTAACGATGAGTTGCAGGCTGTCAGCCTGAACACGCCATAACGCAAGTTCCCCATAGGGGGGCTGAAAAGAAAATGATTTTGTTTTATGGCTCCGGAGAAATGCATAAATTTCAAGTGCAGTATCTTTATTCCCTGTATAGGAAAATGCGTAATTCAGGGTCTCCGAATTAAGCCCATTTCCACTTACCTGCGTATAACCGTCACCAAACTGAACCTTACGGATATTATCTTTGACGGTGACAGCAGGCTGTCCCGATGCCTGAATTTTCCAGGCAAACGCATCAATAGCCATATTTACCTCGTTTTGGTCAGAGCCCAAATCATTCCACCCGGTCGGGATTCTCTTTCAATGCCTTCCCGAATAGATTTGTCGACAACCTGCTGATAAGCCCGACCAAGCGCACCAGCATTTGCCGAACCCTGTTGACCCTGAGAGGATTGTGGCGTCGTGACAGATACGGGCGCATAGACGCTGACGCCAGTCTGCATACTGCCCGATGTGGCATTCCCGACGAATCCGCCAGAGGCATACCCTCGCATCAGGCGATAAAGGTTTCCCACGCCGAGGCGAGCAGTAGATTCTTTGGTGAAGACAAATTCGCCGCCATGAACAACCCCTTTTGGCTCGAATTTACCGCCGGGTCCGGTATAACCGCCGCCGTCGTATTCAGGGATATAGCCGCCTTTCCAGGCCTGTACCGGGCCAACAAAGCTGGGACTACCTATTCCACCGCCCTGCGGGCCATCGAAAGAGCCAGCAACCCACCCCATGGCTTTCTGAACGGCCCAGGCCACCAGCAACTGATTAATGATTTGAATTATCGATTTGAGGATGGAAACGGTGAAACTTTTGAAGGAAGTCTTCCCGGTGGTCACCAGTTCAGTCAGCATATCGCTCATGCCGCCAAGTGCACTGGATGCGGCATTCTGCATGGCAGAATATACGTTTGTTGCTGAATCCAGATACTCGGCGAACCCTTTCTTAGCGCCGCTGAGCCAGTCACCGCGAAGACTGTCCTCAGCGGCGTAATACTGATTTAATGCGGCGAGTTCACGCTGATAATCGACGTCAGTCGTCTTGCCCCCGGCATTTTCCCATCCGCTCCTGAGTTGTGCATACGCAAGGTTTCGCCCGGCGGCGCGGTCGCTTAATGTCGCAGAATCGGTTAAGGCCGACTGCTTCGCTGACATCTGATTGGCGTATTTCGTCGCGGTATCCATCCGCTTGTTAAGCTGTTCCTGTGCGGTGATCTGGTCGCCTAAAAGGGCTTTTTGCTGTGCAAGGGCAAGAATGCGCGCTTTGTTTGCCAGCAGCGATTCTTCCTCTTTTGACAGCTTGCGCTGGCCTGCCGCCTCTTCCAGCACAGAGAACTGAGCCTCGGTTTTCCAAAGGTCTTTACGCTGCTGACTGATGACGTCATTTAATCCGGTGTGCTGCTGCAGCACTTTAAGCTGTGCCTGCAGGGCGATAAGTTCAGCCGCTTCCCTGTCGCTTGCTTTGTCACCTGCCGGAACCGTTGTTTTTGGGGTTTTGGGATCCTTATATTTTTCATTGATCGCGGCGGTTAGCTTATTGAACTTGTCCTGTGTGATAAGCCCCTGTTCAAGTTGCCGCTGATATTTCGTCTGCAGGTCGTTACGGATCTGAGCGTTTGTCCTGGCTGATTCCAGAAATTTATCAGCTTCAATATTTGCCGAGACCTGTTGCCGGTTTAATTCAGCAGTAGCATTGCGTTGCTGTTCCTTAATCACAGCAAGATGGTTTTCTTTCTCAATCTGGTTATCTAAAGCTTGCTGGCGTTCTTTATTCCCCTGGGCCATAGTGTCGTTGATACCATCAACCACTACCGAGCCTGTGCCGGGGGTGAATTGAGGTAGTTTTACTGTTGTTGCACTATCCGCAACGTTATCCGACCAGAATTTATAATTTTTTAGTTTATCGATCAGCCCCTGCCAGTAGTTCGCAAGCTCATCGAGGCTGGATTTAGAGTTATCTTTAAAATTCCTCTGGCTTTCACTGAGAGAATCAATGATGAGTTTGGAGGCTCCGGCCTTATCGCCTAAATCAACCATATGTTTAACCTGCTCATAAAGAGCGAGATTAGCGAAGTTGTATTGCTGGTTGATGTCTACAAAGGCTTTTAAGGGGTCCTGAGGAATTTTTGAAAGCTCATTCACCAGATTTTTAACACTCTCGCCAGTAGTACTGGACATAATGAGTGCTGTCTCGCTGACCTGCTTTATCTGGTTTGTTGTCAGGCCGATGCTGGTTGCCTGCGCTACGGCGGCGGCGGACGATTTGCTCACGTCAGCATTTTTGGCGACCTGAGCAGCCACTCGAGCCAGGCTGTCAGCGGTCTGCCCGCTGACATTTCCCGTCTTGGCAAGAGACTGACTAAATGCCTCTGATTGTTGTCGCGCCTGATACCAGTTATAAATCAACGCACCAACACCAACGGCAAGAGTACCGACGCCGAGTGTGACTGGGTTAATCATTCCAGCCATTGTGCGAAGATAAGAACTGACACCTATAAGTGCTCCTCGGGTGGAGCCAAACTGGTCTTTAATCTGCCCACCCTGCTGGAGCAGAATCAGAAATGGAGACTGGCCGCCAGCCAGTTGCGTCGCAATATCAGTAAATTGCGCGGGCAGGCTGCGCATAGCGGCATTGTACTGGCCAATCGAAATTCCCGCTTTTTTTGCAGCAATTTCCTGACGACTGAATGCGCTCTGTACTTCCAGTGCCGCATCGTTTGCCGCAGACCCGATCCCTTCCAGCCCCCGTTTGACGTAGTTATACCGCTCGGTAAATTTAGCGTCGTTTAAATCCAGATTGACAATGAGATCACCCACCGCCTGGGCCATAACGTATTCCTCCTGTAATGCCTTCGGCGGCCAGCATCATGGCCTCGTCGGACGTTTCGGTGTCCGGTTCCGGACGTGTCTGGGGATTGAGCAGGCTGAAATCTGCGGGAGTGAGCCCGTGGTCTTTGCACACAATATTGGTGATGTGGTGGCTAAGGCATGAGAAATGGGTATCGATCAGGTCCGTCTGAAAATACTCGACGTCGTAAAATTGCTCCCATTCGCTCAGTTCGGTGCAGGACATCTGCGCCATCATCACACGCCAGTCAGGTCTGCGGAACTCACGGGCAAGTTTAAGGGCGAAGTTCAGGGCTGCGGCGTAAGCTTTTCCGGGGTCTGTTCCTCTTTTTCAACGGCGTCCTCGTCACCCACTGCGGACGCAACGGGCAACATTCCGGACAGGTTACGGACAATGAAATCCGCTTCGGAGATAGCAGGCAAAGGCCAGCCAGAAAGAACTTCCTGATGCAGTTCTTCAACGGATGGCCCCTTTAATCCTGCTTTTTGCCACAGTGACATGGCGACGATCCGCGCGCTAATCTTCACATTAATGGCTGTCACAATCCCTGCGAGCGTTTCCTCGCTCATTTCAGTGGTGTCAGCAGGCACCCACTTGTTCAGCTCAGCAATGTAGCCGATGAACTCAATGCGCTGCAGCGCTGATAATTCATAAAGCGTGATGGTTTCGCCGTTGTATTCCAGCGGCTCAGTTTTGAGGAACATGAATGACTCCGATCAGGATACGGTGATTTTGCTGACAGCCGCGAACGAGCCGTCATTCGTAATCGCGAGAATTTCGGCAATCCCGGCTGCAACACCCGTGACGGTAACAACACTACCGGCCACGCTGACTGTCGCTTTTGACGGGTCGGATGACGCCAGGCGGAATGATTTATCGGTCGCACTGGCAGGCAGAACGGACAGGTTCAGGGTTGTGGTTGCCCCCACGGCCACAGCCGCTGTCGATTTATCAAACGACGCTCCGGTAACAGCAATAACGGGTGTGGCTGTGTCTTCTGCCAGTGAGGGTTTCCCGCTGTTAGTGACCTTGACCGTGCGGGTAATGTTTTCTTTGTTCGTCACGGCTTTACCCAGGCTGCTGACCCAGCCAGAAAACACATCCACCGTTCCATTAGGGTATTTGATGCGGTACGTGCGGTTTGAGCCGTCTTCAAACCACTGCACCAGCGCAATTTGTCCCTGCTCGCCGGGTTTCCAGGCCAGGGTAAAAGACGTGTCACCCGCAGATTTCTGCCCCTGCCCGGTAGCAGTCCAGTCGGCATTGGCATCATCAATATACGTGTCGTCAAATGAATCTGCCGTCAGTTCGCCGGGCGTCAGTTCCTTGACCTGAGCCAGCCGCGTCCAGTCGGTATCGACCAGCGGATTCGCTGTGCCTGAACCGGTGTACAACCAGAGTGTTGTCCCGGCACCTTTAACGGGTGCCTGCGGATTAGGTGTTGCCATAGTTGCCTCACATTTCGTAAGTAATGGTGTATTTAAGGTCTGCAGAGCCCCACAGCGCGAGAACGTCATCCCGCTGGTAGTCATATCCCTGAATATTCATCAGCGTCAGCAGCTCTCGTAGCGCCGGGATGTCATTCAGCGCAGGGAAAATACGCGTCCCGACCCATTCATCAAGTTCAGAATCAGGGGCCTGGGCCGGAAGAAACACTTCGATATGCAGTACGGCCTGCCACAGTTCGACGTCCACTTCCTCGCCTGTTGGCGCTGCATCTGTCAGATACACCGCAATTGCAGGAAAATCAGTTTCCTCGAAAACGGCAGGCCGTCCGTCGAAATACAGGGCTGCGTCACCGATTTCTGCCTCAAGGGCATCGATAACAGCCAGCCGGATGTCACTGTTTTTCATCGTGTCAAAATTAACCTGAGTTGATTTTTGAGGGTTGCCTGCAACTCTTTTGGTAAATCGGACTCCATAAGCTTCGGCAGTTCTTTCCTGAATGCGGTCGTCAGGGGGGCGGCAAGTGGGATGCTGACAACCTCTATGGGGTAACGCGGTTTTGCCGTTCTGCGTAACACGTGCCAGCGCCCGTTCTTAAGCTGCTGGATAAAGGCATTGGGGAACCGGAATGCACCAATGCGCAGCACGCTGTTTGCCCCCTGTCTGTCTCGTTTGCGCCGCGACAGCCTGACGCTGGCAACACCCAGTTTGATGGCGGGCAAATTCCCGCGATTCACACGGATAGTTGCCACCGGTTTTGATACGCTGGCTTTTTTAACCCGGGCGCGCTGATTAACCAGTTTGCGCGGCACGCGGGTATCAGCAGCGACAACTTTCACGCTCCTGGATACGCCACGTGTGGCGATTCGGTTGATGGCCTGGGAAGATGCGCGGGACACCGCGGTTTTACTGATGGCGTTTAGATTGGCTATTGCCTGTTCAAGGCCTTTGACGGACATTTGCTCCCTCCCTGCCAGCACGGCGGGATGTTGCAGGCGGCTCACCGCTACCGAGCCAGATATGACATGAACCGCAATCATCAGGACCGATACGATCAACCCAGTACTGCTGACTGTTGATACTCAACGTATCAAGACGCATGAGCCCGTGCAGCGCTGACGTTTTCACAAAAAAGGAGGGACTGGATCCCTCCACACGGATACCCGCGCCTGCATAGCCAATATTTTCAGGATCGTCGAAGACACCCTTTAAAATATCGCCCTGCTGAGCGCCCGATGTGACGACGGCGTCGGTCCCCATCGTGCTGCGCACAGTGTCATCAGCACGCGCCATTGCGGTATCAAAGATATTATCGAAATCAGCCACACCGCCCCCTGTTCACTCAATAGTAGCGAGTCCGCTCCGGTCCAGGTCGGCGGCGATATCCTGTGTCACGCGGACCGTTACACCTGCTTCGGCAATCGCCACCAGCTCATTTGATGTCTCATGCAAGGCATTGATATGCAGGGTCACCAGCGCTTTAACAGTCACCAGATCTGCAATATCCTGCACAGCAAGGCCGGGCTCTTTCGTGACAGGGGCGGTATTAATACTGATGGCATCCACTGTTCCACCAGTAACCACATCTGGCCCCGGCAGCCCATCGTCATCATTAAGTTCCTCTTCAAGCTCGGCGATTCGAAGTGCCATTTCTTCGTTTGAGCCTGACAGATTCACTTCCCGCCCCAGTTCAGCGCCAAGCGCTTTCAGGCGTGCAATCAGGTCTTCTTTTTTTGACATCGGGATGACTCCATAAAAGAAACGGCCCCGAAGGGCCGGTATCAGGCAAGTTTCACAGAAACAAACGCATCCGGGTCTGCCAGCAGCATCAGCGGCGCTGACTGGATCATGGTGAACTCGCGCGCCGGATCACCCGTTTGAACCCAGTTTTTCGGATAACGGGTGGAAGCATTAATGCCTTCCCGCTGGGCATCCACATCCTGAATACAGCCGTAGGTTCGCAGACCGCGGGCCTGGGTGTTGCCCAGAACCATGGTAAAATCCGGCAGGTAGCTCTTTTTAACATTGTCCTCAACGTATTGCCCGGCATACACCACAATGGCAACATCACCATACATGCCCTTGTAAGACACCGCTTCGCCAAGGTCTTTCAGCGCTGTTTCCAGCTCGGAGTTTGACCCGCGACGGGTATCCAGCCGTTCGCGGACGAGTTTAAATGACCGGAAGAGTGACCAGGCTTTCGGGTCAAAGACAATGATGTTGACCACACCACTGGCATTCAGCGCGTAGGCTTCAATATCATCAGTCGGGTCGTATGTCTCCTTGTCGCGGGTGGACCATGCCGCCGCGCCCGCCTGGATAATGTTATTTGCGGTGCTGCGGCCCATATCCACCTCAACCGGTTCGAAAGCTTCGCCCGTCATGGTGTATTTGCCGCTCAGCACCGCCGCAACGGCCTGTTTTTCTTCCACCTGTGCAATCGCCAGCTCTTCATCTTTCATATTCTGCAGAATGATACGACGGCGACGGTAGGCAGGGTCAGCGAGGTTCTGCGGGTCTTCATCAGGCAGACGGCGCAGGGTCATCTGTGGGTTAACTTCATGTTTTGGTTTGACATACCCGGGGGTAAATTCGGATGTTGCGCCACCGCGTGAACGGATGACCTTGCCGGAGACAATCGGCGACACGTAAAGCGCCATATTCACCAGGCCCGGGATTTGGGAGAGATACACTTTTTCGGTGGTGAACGGAAAGCTTTCGCGGAAAAAGATCCGCAGGAACAGCGGATCAAACTTGAATTTCTTCTCATTGACCGCCAGCAGTTGAGCAGTAGTGTAGATGGACATAGATTTTTCCCGAAAAAAAAGCCGCGTCTGCGGCCCTTATGGTTGGTGAGTGCTGTTCAGGCGAGGGTTAAATGATACTGATCGCCGTACCCGCAAAAGCATTACGTTTGATGTTTTCATCCGTGACAGCGGTCGGCCAGAGCACATCCTCATAGCGGAAGGAACCTGACTTGTAATAGCAAAGCTCAGTACTGTTCTGATCCGCGGCAATCGCCAGGACGCCGGTTGCCGCGCCCGCATGTGCACCATCCCACACCGCCAGTTTTCCGGAAGTCGCATCCAGCATCAGCGGTGTCATCGCAGGGGTTGCAGCGGCCAGTTCGCCAGGGGCATAACCGGTATGCGCCGGATCACTGTTGCCGAGCGGCTGAACGTGTTCAAAGTTTTCAGTAATAGCCATGAGAGCCTCTTATACGGGGGTGTTTAACAAATCATCACCAGCTTCATCTGACGCGTAGCCAGCGGAAAGCGCACCTGGTGATGTCGCCATAAGTTGATCGAGCGCGGTGTCAGAGCGCATCTGGGCGCTTTGTGGGGCTGTCGCGAGAATGCGCCGTGCGGCGTCAACGGTCATGCCCGGCGTTTCGGCCAGTGCGCGGGCAGTGGAATCACGGCCTTTCGCTTCTTCGCAGTTGAGAATGCCCATAATTCGGGCATTTTCGTCCAAAACCGCGGCGGCAATCTCTGCGCTGATATCGACAGACGCCGTGGTGGCTGTAGTACTGATCGTTTCAGGCGTGGCCACCGTTGTGGCACTACTCACCGTTGCAGTATCTGAGGTGCTGGCCGCCTGTGCCGGAAGTGCTGCTGCAGATGCAGTGGTTGAAGACATGTTGACTCCTGAGAAAGTGACTTTTCGTTTATCGAGTGCCTCGCGCATGACGCCCAGCGCATCGATATTGTTGACGAGTTCGTCAGCCAGACCCTGTTCAACGGATTCCTGCCCGGTAAATACCGCAGCTTCTGTATCCAGAATGGCCTGAACTGACACCCCCATATACCCGGCGACCTTTTCAGCAAATAACTGACGTGTGGCATCGATTTTCGACTGGAAATCGTCCCGGACGGCCTTCGGGATTTTGCCGTAAGGGTTGCCGTCGACTTTATGGGCACCGCTGTAAATCAGCGTGACCTCAACGCCATTAGTCTTAAGTGCTTCGCCGTAATTGCTGTGCGCCATCATCACGCCAACTGACCCCGTTCTGGCAGTCTGGGTGACCAGCCGTCGCGATGCAGCACTGGCAATCAGTTGCCCTGCACTGCAGTTCATATCATTAGCCAGCGCCCAGACAGGTTTAATATCCCGGACGCGGGCGATGATGTCGGCACAATCAAACGCACCGGCCACCGTGCCGCCGGGTGTATCAAGATCCAGCAAAATACCGTCGACGCCCGGATCACTCATGGCCTGCTGAAGACGGGCAACAATGCCGTTGTACCCCGTCATGCCTGAGTAAGGCTGCAGGGAACGGGTTTTGCTGACGAGCGTGCCCGATACAGGGAGCACGGCAATACCGTTTGTGACCTGGTAGGACCGCACGGGGCGAGGCTCTGCATCCTCGTCATCACCGAAAAGAGCCAGAGGCTCAGCCATTTGCCCGGCATCCAGGCTTATCCCGGAGACAGCGTCCGTCAGGCGGGTGATCCCCATCTGGCCCGCGAGCGCGCAAAAGAAAACCCGCGCGTAGGCGGGTTCCAGTAAAAGCGGCTCATTGAAAGCCATGCTGGCGATATGCGGGAGATTACGCAGCTCTGGCGTCATTGGTCTCCTCCTTCGTGTTGTTTTTCAGCCCTGATTCAAATGCAGCGGCAGCCCATGCGGGAGGCTTAAGGCCTGCAGCCCGCCGTTCAAGAGATTCACGCACCTGCTGGGCGAATATCTCCTGATAATCTTCACCGCGTTTCGCGCACTCTTTTTCGTAAGTGCTTAACCCGGCTTCAATCAGCATCACCGCTTCCTGAACCTCCTTAAGACCATCAATGGCCATACGGCCGGAGCCGATCCACTCACAGTTTCCCCATGAGCTCCTTGCTTCCTGAAAACTGAACCGGGCTTTTGACGGCAACGTCACAACACGCCGTGCGACCGCCTCTTCAAGCCAGCACAGGAACATCTGGCAGGCCTGACGCGAGGCAACAAACTTACGGCGCCCCATAAAATAGGCCCAGGCCTCATTAGCACTGGCGCGCGCCGTCGAATAGCTCATCTGCGAGTAGTTGCGTGAAAGCTGCTCATAAGACACCCCGAGCCCGGCGGCGATGTAACGCAGCAATGACTGCTCAAATGTTGAATAGCCGTTATCCGTGTCCTGGGCAGCCTGGAGATTCAGCGAATCGCCGGGCATCAGATGCGGAACCTTCGCCCCGCCGAGACGAACCGGCGCAGCGGAATAGTAGGAGGCTATCTCGCCAATCCACCCGGTCAGCTTATTCTGCTGCGAACCATCGGCACCGAGGATAAAATCCATCGCCTGTTGGGTGTCCAGTTCACTCTCGATGGTTGCGGCGTACATGGCTTTGACGATGGCGCTTTGCAACTGGGTATTCTGCAGCGTATCGAGCATTTTCATCTGTTCCATGACGCTGTAGAACACATTGGCACCGCGTGTCTGACCATCTTCCATGGGTTCAAATACATGAATAAACGATGCCCGGCCCCCCGGCAGTTCGCGGGGGATATATGTCCACTTTTGTGGCATCCAGCCGGGATAGCCATCCTCACTGACGTAGTAACCCACCGCCGCACCGTTATTGTCGACCGAGACCCCGGCGCGGCAGTTGCGGGTGTCTCCCGTGTTACCCGGATTGCTGATGCGCTTCGGGCTGACCATCTTGAACTGGGTGCGGAACAGGCGGGAGGCGCCAGTGTCCCATGTCGGTTGCGTGCACAATTCGCCGTTAAAGGCATGCATGGCAACCCCTTCACGGATCATCATGGTGAAGGTGCGCTTTCGCTCCACATCGACGTAACAGTTATCGTCCTCCGCAAACTCTTTCCAGGCCGCCTCCACCTCGCGGGAGAATGCCCGTGACTCCTCTTCCGCGATGCCTAAAAAACGCCAGCTCGGGCGGTGGCTGAGACGGAAAAAAGACCCGACGATGTGATCCTGATGGAGCTGAACGGCATTTGCGGCGTATCCATTGTTACGCACCAGGTCATCGGCGCGGGCGTTTCCCCTGGCAAAATTGGGCAGCAACGCAGCATCGGCACTTTCTGTGGGTGGGTTCCAGGCGCGAAGCTGCCCGCCAAAACCGCCCGCACCACCGTGATACCCGGCATATTCGCGAAGCGACGTTGTACCATCCGGCCCTACTAATGCTGGCATTTTCATACATAAAACCCTGCCGGTCCCCGGCGCCGTGAAGTGGCGCCGACCTGAGATTCCAGGTCGGCAATGTATTTTTTAAGGTCTGCAACCGACGTGGCAGTGAACTCCACCCGGCGGCCATCTTTCTGCACGGTTGCCACCCGCTTCCCGGTCATCAGGTCATGCAGTGCAGCGCGGGCGGCATCCAGATCAGCCTGTGTCGCCATTATTCTTCTCCAGATAATGCCCGGCCATAGTCCGCCAGGGTTTTGTCAGGTTTCTTGCACCCCTGCTCTTCAAGCAGGCTCGCAAGCAGTGAATCCAGGTTGAGTTGCCAGCGGGAAATACTGATACGCAGCGCTGCAAGGGCATAAACAAAGCAGTCGAGCGCCTCGTTTCGCCGCTTTTTACTGTCCCAAAGAATTTTTCGTTCACCCGCAACCCATTTTTCCACGAGTTCTTCAGCGGTTAGCTGCTGCGCCTCAGCAAGATCATAGACCTCAGGATTGTGAGGAAAGTGAACTGCCCCGGGAAGGGGAACGTTATCTTCGGGTATGAGAGAGAACCGGTTATAAATCTGCTCTTTCGCGGTATCAGTACCCACTTCTGTAAGATAAACGCCGTTTTTGTTGCGTTTACGTGGCATATTCGCGACTGGCTTACCATAAACCGATGCCCCTTTAATCGGGATCACCCGAAAAAGCCCATGTTTTTTGGAACGGTTATACACAATCGTGGGATCAATACCCCCGATATCCCAGCAGACGCGGGATATCGACATTTCAACGCCATTCTGGCGTGAGTAACGCTTATCGATCGCCTCATCCACCCTGAGAAGGGTGGCTTCATCGTCATGGCGTCCCATAATGATCTGCCTGTCGATAAGCCAGCTTTCTTCACCCGGCCCCCATCCCCAGACACGCATCTCATAACGGTCCAGTTGGGAGTCAATACCGGCAGTAAGGTAAGCGACACGCTCAGGTACCGCAGCGGTGAAATGCTCCTTACGTTCAGCCAGTAAATCGGCATCAGGCCGTTCACCAATTTTTGCTTCCCAGGTTTCACCCAGCGTCGTATTGACGAAGGTTTTTCGCTTCCCGGTGTCCCCTTTTGTTTTGATCCAGTCCTTAACGATTTGTACCCACGTAGTGAAGGGGCTGTACGCGGTCCAGATATGAAACGTCACGCTATCCGGCGGATCGATCTCCGAACCTGATGAAGAGAACCAGCTCAGCCCGTCACGTGTCCAGATGCCCGTGGAATCACAAATGTACCGGGCATCAGTAAAAACCAGTTCCTGCTGCCGGATAACGCAGGCGTTATGTTCACAGAGATAAAACACACTGGAAGGCTCGCCAGGTGTCCACTTAAATCCGAAGGGTGTTTCCTTATCGCCAAACTTTAAATACTGCTCTTCCCCACAATGCGGACAGGCAACGTGAAATCGCATGAAGTGTTCTGACTCGCTGGCGGCACGCTCTATCTGGCAGGTTCCTCTGACCTTTGGTGTTGAACCGCGAATAGATTTGGGCCAGACAGATCCTTCAATACGCTTGTCCCCGAGGAAGGTGGGAGAACCTTCTTTCTCAATATCTTCATCAAACGCGGCCAGTTCATCATACCCGGCAACATCCACCGATTTTTCACGGTAGTTTTTCGCCGCTTTCCCCCCGAGGCACCAGAATCCGCGACCATTCGAAAAGCGCTTCATGCTGAGTGTGTTATCCCTGTGCTTTTTGCCGTACCACGGTGCCAGCGAGAGTAGTTTCGGAATATCACGAATCGTCGGCTCAACATGCGACTTCATGAAGTTCTCTGCATCGCCGTCGGTAGGCAACCAGATCAGGGAATTGCGCTGCTTATGTTCGATGAAATAGGCGTACACACCCAGGAGCATTTTGGAATAGCCAACGCGGGCAGATTTAACGACATTGACCTCGCGAATATAGTCATTGCCCATAGCATTCATGATCGCCCGCTGAAAAGGCAGGGTCTCCCAGCGCCCTTCCTGGTATGCGGACTCTTTGGGAAGGTAATAGTTATTATCAGCCCATTCTACAGCTGTCTGCGGTTCCGGTCGGTGCAGTGAGCGAAGCCCCGCGCGTGCCGAGTGCTGTAATCCCTTAACCTGACTGTTCGATGTATTCACTCAGCAACCCCGGTATCATTTCATCGAGCGCAGCTGCTTTGTTCATGGCTTTGATTATGTCCTTCCTGAGGAAATCAATGTGGCGGTTCTCCAGTTCCGGGAAACGCCGCTGAACCGACAGAGGGATCCCGTCCAGGATACTGGCAATTTCACCGGCTATCCGCGACAGCACGAACGTGCAGAATGCGGTCTCAACCACCTCAGCGGTATCTTTTGCATTTTTAAGTTCCTGAGCATCTGCCTGTGCGCGTGTCAGGCGATAACGCTCATATTCCGTTGTGCCGGGTTTGAGATCGGCTTCTTCCGCTCTGCGAAGATCCTCAACTTCCCTGCGAAGTTTCTCGTTTTCAATCCCGGCATCACGGGCGGAAAACCAGGCGATTGCAACGGCAGAATCATATTTCACTTCATTGCCTTTGCCGCCACCGCTGGCAACAGGCATGCCCTGCTCTTGCCAGTTCTGGATTGTTCTGACACTGACCGCAAATATGTCGGCGAGCTGTTTTTTCGTCACCTCCATATGCCACTCCGGGATAAAAGGGGTAAGGAAGCGTTAGCGTGATATTTGCGGAAAAATCGCCACTCCCATTTCCGTTCTAAAAAGATGAATTTGCTGATACCAAAAGGCCCGGAGGCAGAAGAAGAACGGAAACGACAAAAACCGGGAAAATCTCATAAATAGCGAAATCCTGCGAGTCTGCCGCCCCGTAGCCTGTCGGATCGCCGGAAAGGACCCATTAAATGATAATAAATATCATTTGCATGAAGAGGTATTTTGACGTTCAAACGGAGGTGTTCAGGTTCTGGTGCGGAAGGCGTACAGCACACCACCCGGTTTGATCGAATTAGCAACAGCATCACTCACAGCCTTGTTAATGCTTTCTGTAATGCCAATAAAAAAGGCCGCCTAAGCAGCCTTTTGTACTTTACATAAGCTTTATTTTTACTTGATAACCCTCAAGGCCAGACATGGTCTCATTCGGGATAAACTCGATCTCAGAAACCTCTTTGCCTGTTTTTTTGCGCAGCTCAGCAATTTTTTTAGTAATAAGAGCAGAAATTTCTTCCTCAGCTTTACGCTCCAGTTCTTCGTGTTTCATGCACGATCTCCTTTTCCACATAACCTTTTATAAATCATAGGTTATCTTCTCAGAACGCGCTCAGGAATCATCATCCTGGATATTTCCTAAAGAAGCCTGTTAGCTGCACTAACTATCTCTTCTGACGAGAGTTCTCTGTCAGAAGCAACATAAATTTCAGTTTGATCGCCCGTAACCGAGTAACTCCCTACACGCATAATCTTGAGATGGATTTCTTCACCATTTGGATAATTTCGCAGGATAGTTGTCACAGCTTTAATGGTTTCTACCACAACAACTGGCTGAGCATTGAAGAACACCAATACCTTTCTCATTTTATACCTTGCTACAGGTCTGCTGCATGTAATTGAGCATCTGATACATATCATCAGAAAAGGCCGCACAAACTCAGTGCGGCCTTGGTTAGTGTTAGCCGGGCAAGATGCATCCTGCATCCCTGGAGCCACCCAAAAGGAGACAGGAAATCTGGCCGGGAGAACAGGCTCTGCCCTTTGGTGTTGGCTTTACTGACAGAACCATCATTGAGACTATGGCATTAATAGGAATTAGCAAATTTTATTTATCAAACCAATCGTCAAAATTTATCAATACCTTGATTTTATTCGCATTTATCAAGAAAAATAATAAAATCAATAAGTTATTGACTTTCGGTTTATCCTGGTAAAGGAACTGCTCACATACATACGCTTGCAGGCCTTACGATAATTGGTCATGGTTTTGATTCGCTCTCTGAGGGTGAGATAATCCCGCAGCGATGTCTCTGGCTGTATCGACGGCCCTCTTCGAAGGAGTCACGCATCTCCAATAAAAAAGGCCGCCTTAGCGACCTGTGATTTATTCTTGCTGGATCATTACTTCAACTTGCCATCTTTCTTCTACGACGTAATTCCATCGCTGACTGCTTCTTATCCAGTTCTTATATACAACGATCTCATCGTCTCCGTCTTTTATGATTTGAACGAGATGGCACTTCTGCTTTCGCAAGTGCCATGTCTTTGGCATATCCATAACAACCTCGACTAAGTTGCTCGTCATATTATCAATGGCAGGCGCGACGGTTTCGCCGTTCGGGAACGACCCTAGCCATAAATGACATTATCACAGGCACTCTGGGAATGCCTGCTGTAACGATATGGATACCAGCACCCCAGGATAAATCCGAATAGAATATCCTGATTAGTTTCTTCTCGCGCTTACGCTTGTTAAATATTGAGTTTCTACCAAAACTTAGTCCGACTCATAAGGCAAGAGCGCCTCGCCAGGACTGTTCTCAAGGATGAGGTGTAACTCCTCTCATCAGTTCTGGCTGGCCCGCTTAAAGCCCATAAAAATGATCTGCATGATTGAGCCCTACCACGATGGGGCTTTTTTTTATTTCAGACACTGCTCACGCACATACGCTTGCAGGCCCGTCAGTTGTTTGGTGATGGTTTCGATTCGCTCTCTGAGGGTGAAATAATCCCGTTCAGCGGCGTCAGTAAGTCGGGCAGGCTGCAAGCCCATGCTCATTCTTGCATTATCGCAGGCACTCAGTGAATGCCTGCTGTAATGCCTGCCCATCAACCTGCCGGTTGGATATCGATGTAATACTCTTTGCCCTGCTCAAACTGGCTGAACGCAGCAGGGTTAGAGATGTGCATTTGCAGCAAACCGCCAGGGGTGTACTTCGACCAGGTTTTATTTTCTGGCGTGTCGTCGGTAACGGGGCTCATGTGGACAGTGCAATGAGAATTGTCGTCAGCTTTTTGGATAAAGTGACAGCGGAACTTGGCACGTACGGTCATGGTTTTTCCTCTGGAGGGTTTTGTCGTAGTTGCTCGATATCTCGGATACCTGCTAACTGGTTATTCGCTATTTCGATAGCGGCCAGCAGCGGCTGAATCCACAACACCGCCTGGCAATATGTCAGGGTGCTGGTGGGAGTGGCGCTAATATCGGCTGAGTCAGCCCTGGTGGAATCGGCGTGCATTGCCCCGGCACGTAAACGGTTCGTGTATTCGAGCAGCCCACCAGAAATATCATCAGGAACAGGCAGATCGCAGGTTTTATCACGGCGTAATATCTCCCGGTATTTGATTACCGTTGTTTCGCTGTTCCCGGCCACAATTGCGTTTGCCAGCGCGGCGGTCTCAGCGGTTTTATTGAAGCGGTTTATGTTGAATGCCTGAGTGGCTATTACCTGCCCCTGCAGAGCATTGTCTGACTTGAGTACGCGGTTTTCACTTTCAGCAGTTGCGGCTTTGTCGCTGTAGTGAAATGCAGACCATGCCAGACCGCCGAAGATGCTCAGTATAAAAACGCTGATCCCAATGAGATAACGAACTTGCATCATGCACCATCCAGGCAGAGAGTCTTTTCTTTTCCGGCGCGATCCACCAGCCCCGGTAATACCTGACCGCCGCCCCATACCCAGCGAGAAAACTGATTACAGGCTGCGGTGACGTTGCCGCTACGGAACAGGGCGAACATCTGAGAGCTACGAAGATTGCCGCACCCGGCACGGAACGTAACAGAAACTGCAGCGCTGAAAGAGTTATCGGACAGGTTGTGTCCATTGCCGTAGCGATTTACGCATGACTCAGCATCAAGAATGTTTGCCTGCCAGTCAGCAGCAATCTGCGTATCAGTTTTACGCGTACCGGCTTTTACGCCGTGAGTGTTGCCTATGCCGTCCGTCAGAACACCAGCGGGACAAACGTAAGGATCACGTCGGCAGGATTCTGCATTACCGATAAGCTCAAGTCCGCGCTGATTGGTTCGCACCTGCCCGTTGCTCACGACGATAGCGATGATTGCCATCACTGAGCAGATAACACCACCAGCGATTTTAGCTTTACCCATCACTCACCCCTGGCGGCTTTGCGCCGATCCTCTTTTATTTTGAAATAGAGATTGGTCAGATACGTCAGAAGACCAAAAAGAATACTTGCGAGAACACCTAACGCTGCCCACTGCGAGGGCGAGACTTTATCCAGTAGCTGGAGCACCCAGAACCCTCCGTTTGCTCCGGCAAAACCGTAGCTCACACCAGTTGTGATTTTGTCCATTCGATACATACTCCACCTCCGCTTTTGGGAAGTGCTGTGCGATGTGAGAAAGGGAAGATCAGGCCCTCGGACTACAATTAACAACGAGGCGTAAGGGTCGATTGTCCGGGGCCTGAGAATGAAAAAACGTTCAAAACGGATGGAATTAACTGTTAAGCCGTAATAATTCTTTCAATTATTAAGAGATACTGTCATGCTAACTTTTTCTTCTGTCGGATAAATAATGGAAAATGAAGACAGCATCATCGGCAGAGCTTTCTTTGAGATCCTTCATTCAGGCTCAACATTACCAATCAGCAGAAGTATGCTGATTGAACATCTTACCCAAAAGTACAATCTCATTTATAAAACCAGCAATTCAGTCGAAGAAATTCGACTCTATGAAGCAGCACTGCAAAAAGTGATAAAGGAATTTCGCTAAAGCTTTTTCATCCAGAGTGCTGCGGTGCGTTTTCTGCTAATCCTTCTAAATAGAATAAAAAAAAGCCTGCTCGGACGAACAGGCTGCAAAATATCAGGAAAAGACTTCTATCATGTGGCGCCGGGTGCCTCCCGGTGAAACGTTGACTGGCTGCAACGTTCCGCATGCATCTAAACTCAAAGGCTACCAGTAATGCCCCACCGCAAAGGGGGATTCACCACTCAGATAATGTAACTTTTCATTCATATAGCGTCAACAATTGAGCTTCGACCACCGGAGCAATCACAACCAGACCACTATAGGGAAGGACCAGCGACCAAAGAGAGCGAACTCTGCGCAAGCGCCTTACGATTGGGTAATTCGTCGCCTTCATCGATGGTAACAAACTAAAAAGCCCCGCGGTGTGCGAGGCATTCTCAGATATTACACAAGCTAATTATTACTTCCTTTTTCCACAAGTCTGATAATCACTTCCCGGCCCATCGTCAGATCCCCAGTAAGGTTTATTGTCTGAAACAATATCCCTCTGCTCTTCTTTGTTTTCACATTGATGTAAACCAGGAAAAGCACGGCTGGGAGCAACGCTCATCCCCACATTAGAAATGCCGGAACATCCTGAGATGATAAACATAACGCAAATTGAAATTAACTTTTTCAACGTCTGCCCCTGTAACAACTCAGTTAACTAATAGACCGCAGCCACTAAATTAGCAGTTTACCTGTCAGAATTATCGCTGAGTTTAAAGGTTGCACAGCCGCCAGACTGTCAAATGACTCACACACTCCAGAAACAGCAAAGCCCCGCGTGATGCGAGGCTTTATGAGTCTCCTTTCCGACGATGTGACAGGGGTACTGGTGCAATGCACCCCGCGAATACCCCTGTCGTATCGCCGGAAAACAAAAAACCCGCAGTGCGGGCTTTTCGATTATGTCAGATTGTCGCTTCTCATCGCTGCCATCGTGGCGCAGCTCTGCCAAGCATGCCTAAATAAAACACTTTTCTGGCCCGTTTTCAATACAAATAGCAAAAAAGAACATTCATGCGCTTTCTACCAGAAGTTTACGAGCAGAAAGAAAAACTCTTGCCCTGAATATTTCCAGACACCAGCGGACACGCTTTCTGGCCTCGTCGATAGTCAGCCATGGCGCAATTGCCCGCAGCTCACGGGTAATATCTGAGATTTTTTTCCGTGTAGTATAATACTGGAGACCCACCAGATAGACCGGGTCATTTAAATCCATCGCCAGCAAAACGCTCTGCTCTACAAAATCAGTGTCATCCTTACGAATTGCCTCATCAATTACGCTTACTGACGGCCGGGGCCAGAGAATTTCATGCGCACGATTCATTGCAAGTTGTCCCCTGAAACCTTCGCTGCGCGCCTGGTTCAACGCAGCAGTAAAACGCTCCAGAGCTTTATCTGACCAGTTCCTCCCTCTCATCCCATTCCAGCAGGAGTGCCCGCGAGGTTTTTTAGGGCCAGTATTTCCCCTGACGCATTCGCCCCAGACCGTAAGTAAAGACTTTACCCAGGCTGACTGAACAGATGTTAAAGGAGTGAATTTCCCCAGGTAAGTTTTGCGCGGTGCAGTTGCGACAATACCCATACTGGCTAAATGCTGACGACGTTGACGTGGTGTCATGTTTGCTCCTTTACGCCAGAACGCCGAGCGCAAAGGCACGGTCCAGCAATTTGATAATGAGTTCAGGTTGTGTGCCGTACTGGCGCTCGAACGCCGCCGGGCTGTTGTGAAGCTCGGTATGGTGTTTTCTACAGAGTGGAATGGTGAACGCGTCGTGGGCTTTGGTCGCCATGCCACCCTGCCCCCAGCCAATCAGATGATGGGCATCATCGGCGGGGTTGCCGCAGCACGTGCACGGTTGGGTCTTCACCCAGGCCAGGAACTTTGGATTTTCCCAGCGGATGTGTTTTGGTCGCGCGTAAAGTGTCTGCGGCGCCACGGGATCAACCGTGACTGAAACCACGGGCTTTATGGCTGGTGGCTGAGGTAATGCCGCCTTTTTGACTTTCTCCGCCAGTATGCTGGTGGCTGGCAGAGACGGGACAATATCGGATTCGCGCATAACAGACGGCATTGTTTCAACGGGCAAACCCAGCACGCGGCGTGAAACTTCTTCCGGTATGACATCAGTAACTCCCCGGAGAATGGCCCACCAGCACAGCTCCGGGAGGGTTACTTCGTGGTCGTCGGTAAATCGCAACTCACCGCGAATGGCGCGCAAAATCCAGGTGGCGGCATTTTTGGCTACGATTTGATCCAGTTCCTGGCTGGGGGCTTCACGCAACTGGTTATCGCAGTGCCAGCAAAGCAGTGCGGCGCCACCGGCATGGCGATGCGTAACCAGCTCTTTGTGGTGATAAGTTGAGTGCGGCCACTGGCACTGTTTACCGCGGCGCCGTAACCAGGCCTCAAGCCCATTAATACCACCAGCCGCATTAATAACCTTCTGGTGAGTGAAGAACGGGCACAATGCCGGATCATCAATAAGCATCTGCCGGGCAGGAGCTACTGCGCCCGAAGGAAGCTCAGCCATATTCTCTGGCTGACGCTCCACCAGTACGCGACCAGAAGTGAAGATATGCATTAGCTCTTTGCCGGGGCGCAGAAGCACCACGCCCATTTCACGGGCAATATCCGGTTTCAGCAAGGCGCGCATGCCGCCTCCCGGATTATGATCTGCCCGGTTTCTCCCCACACTTTGGTTATACGGCAATCCCATATGTGTGCATCATCAGCAAAGATGGCATCCATTAACGCTTTCAACATGTTGTCGCAGTCAGGCTTAGCCTGGTGTGGCTGGCCGTTATGTTGCTGGCGTTTCTTTTTGCTCCAACTGGCGGGCATAGGCAGGACAAACGTGATATGCGCACCAGACTCAGGCAGGGCTACGCCACGTAGCCGCACCTCATCGCAGAACGCCCGGTAACGCATAACCTCAGGGCGCTTTTTCCACTTGTCGACGCGAGTCATACGGGGCTTGCCCATCGGCACGATTGGATAAATTTGTATACTCACTCCCAGTGCCTCCACTGGTAAGTTTTATCTGCACGAGGCGGCTTAGCTGATTCAGGTAATAGCGCGCTGACTATCCATGTCAGATAGTCGGGAGCAAGGCTCTTTTGTGTCTCGACACCATTGGCGCGGTACCGGGCCACCAGCTCATTTGCCTGTGCTTCGGAGAGGTTAACGTGATTGAACCAGCCTTTTTTCATGCGAAACCTCGCCCAGCGGCAAGATGCACAAAAAAGCTGGCGTCGACAGACGTCAGGAAAGTGAGGTTTTTCGATTTTTTTTGCGCCATGGTTTTCTCCGTGGCGCAGCAGACTGCCAGTTGTTCAGGCTGGCTAAGACAATATATCAGAAGCTGGAGAAACCCGGTAACCGGCTCGCTCGAGCATCTGTGTAAAAAGGGATGGTGTGCCAATAATCTCATCATCCTGAATAGGCATAAATGATACCTGCCCACCACGGCGGTACATTAAAGCCCTTTCACATTCAGGAAAACTTTGCAGTCTGGCGACGATGACCCCATCGTGACATCTGATGACTACATACCCCTTGTTTGGCAATTCTTCTGGTTCTTCCACTCCCCTACCCCCTTCATTCACACGGAAACTCAGTGACAACGCATTTCAGTAAAACCAGTCGTCAGCGCTTTCCCATGTCTCCTGAAGGATTTTCTCAACTTTCTTTTTATCCTCTTTATCACCACCGAATACGCTTAGCCCATCGGAGCCCGTCCGTCGGATAACCAGATTGCAATTTTCATACTCTTCACTAAGCCGTTTCAGCAACTCCTTTTCCAAAGCAGAGACAGCGCCCTTTGGAAGTTCTTTAGTACGATCAATGGTTAATTCAATTTTCATAATAGCCCCATCGCATAACTGTATATTTATACAGTACATCTATAAATCATAATTTTCAACATTTTCAAGGTCGGCGTGAAAGGGCTTCGGTGCACTGTATGACAACATAAATTATGCGATAGAAAGGGTTCCTAAATGATACCTCCAAGGGACAGAACCCAGCCATTGACGTTGGGTTGTATTATTGCAATTGGAGGAAAGTCATTTACGTGAAGAGTGATACCCCCGACGGGAAGAAAGGAAACCTTCCCCTAATAGGGCTCCTAGGGCGGATGGAAATGATTGGAGGGAGGTTGCCGGATAGAGTAACAATTCAGTGCTTAGAGTAATTGCGCATTTAAGTCCCCTCAAATGCGCACAGGTCGTCAGTTGTTCAGGCTGATACTGGTATTATGAACAGGTGATTGTAGAAAATCAAAGCAATTAAAGCATTGTCACTGGTTGCCCTTTGCGGGTTTTTAAACTCATGAGTTGTTCAACTGGTCCCTGAGTACATTCAATGCGATCATATTCCGTAGGCTTCATCCACGCCGATTGTGATGTCATTCCTTTTCCGTTAATTCGATGAAAATCCCAGGTACCGTTTGCATTTTGACGTAACTTATCCAATTTCATGCTTGCAGTTTTTGGTTTCACATTCTCATCGTTGGGTACAGGTAGGAAAGTGGCATAACCTTCACACTGAACGGGCATTTCACTCTTCGCGCATCCTAACAGCGATAATGTCACGAACAAGACAATAATCAGCCTCATACTATACATCCTTATTTTTTATTGGATTCCGCTATCTCAATATAACCAGGGGCTCTAACTTGCTACACCATAGTCATTAAATATCTGCATCAACACAGTTCTTGGTATTTCCTTTGAAGATATCCTGATACTGCTTCTTAAGGCGGAAGTAATGACTACAGATGAGATTAAATTTTCTCTATACGAGAAATGGGCCATTTTACCAATGTTCTCGCGCGTCACCTGATAAAGTAGTTGATTACACGCTGTAGTTAGAGAGATGTACACACTCTCAGAATCAATCTCGTCTTTTCCTTCGTAACTTACTGACTCTATACATGAAGATGGTATAACCTTAACATTTTCACCGACTTTAAAAGTGAAATCACCTTTATCGGCAAAAGCTGACAACGGCAAAAAAATAGCAAGAAAAAGCATTATCCTAATATTCATATCCCCTCCGTTCTGGAGGGGGATTATATCAGGCTGCGATCGCTTTGACAGAACACAATTCAGGTAGATTTGCGCGTACAAGTGCCTCGGCGAACGGCGGCGGTACCGCGTTGCCGCACCTCGCAACTTGCTTGTCTTTTGCGTACTTCACACCTTGATAGTCGCGGTCGATGATATACCACTCCGGAAAGCCTTGTGCAGCATATAATTCACGCGGCTGGAGCATGCGCATTCCAATATCAACAATGCGATAAACCACGTCTTTGATGGTTACAAACTCGCTGATGCCGTACTCATGCAGGAATGCCGCCACCTGCCCCGCCCGGTGCTCGTCATATGCGTTTTCAGCCAGCATGGTCCTCACCTCACCAAAGTGCAGACCACCCGCCGTTACGGTCTGCAATGGTGTATCAGTTGGCTGCCCAAGGTTGGTACCGCGCATTTTTACAATACTGGATGTTACCAGCGCATGGTGATCTGTCGTTGTCACAGTATGAACTGGTTCATCAAGTACCAGACCAGCCCCCGAATAATTGCCCCCAAAGTGTTTGACCAGGTTTGCCGCCACCAGCGCAAATTTATTGCCCCCGGCGGTGACAGTACCCAGTGGTTTCTCAATCTGGAGAATCCGCGGTGCCTGCCCTACCCGTTCACCGTAACCCATCTGAATTAGCGTGGTTGATACCAGTTGCGATTTTCCGCCACCACCAGCCGTCACGGTTGCGCCGGGCTCATCAGCGCGATGACCGATGCTATTGCCGAACTGCCTGGCAATTACAGGTGCAATAACGCAGGAATGGTTAGTGTTGCACAGTGTGTGCATCGGGTTTTCAACACTGCGGGGTTTAGCTGAATATTTCGGGCCACCAGCGCCAGCAATAAACGGTGAAATAGCCGCCTCGACAATACCCAGTGCGTGACCGTTCCCGCCAGGGCGCTTTGATGTACCGGCTGTCACCGTCGGTACCGGTTCGGTTACCTCCTGCCCGGTTGCTCCGGTGCGAAATTTCGTCAGGTGCGGAACGGCCAGCGCGAAGCCGTGCTTCTTAGTTATTGTCTGAACCGGTTCATCCAGCGGCTGCCCACGGAAACAGTCATACGTGCCACGCGTTGTGGTGTGATTGCATTTCACGATAAACGGCGTTGCGCTGTTCACCACGAAACGTTCAATACCGCGCGCAATCCGTCGCATCGTATTGTCTGCCAGCGGCTTTTTGCGGTCGAAAATCGACGGGCACGGGATAGACCAGTCGATACACTCCGCCGCCGTTCTCCAGGGTTTAAGTTCACCTGATTTAACCGCGGCTGTTTTCGGATCCCCGTGGGTTTGCTCCGGCCAGCAAATTGCGGCGCCGTCGCAGCGCATCACCATGAAAAAGCGTTTGCGAATCGTCGGTGCTCCGTAATCACACGCGCGCAACTCTCGATGTTCGACCGCATAACCCAGCCCGGCAACCAGCCGCTGCGCCTGTTTGCTGCCCGGCTCAATGTTCAGAAACTCGCAGCACTCGGCCAATGCCGGGTTATCAGCACTTATGCCATCGGACAGCATGCTGACAAACGCATTAAACGTCTCGCCTACGCGCTCCGGGTCTGGACGCATTTCCGCCGCCAGCAGCGGTCCCCAGGTGCGGAACTCCTCAACGTTTTCCAGCATCATGACGCGGGGGCGCACCGTCAGCGCCCACCGAACCACAATCCAGGCTAAGCCTCGAATCGCTTTTTCTACCGGGGTACCGCCTTTCGCTTTGGAGAAATGGCGGCAATCCGGGCTAAACCATGCCAGACCCACTGGCATACCTGCGGTAACAACCGGGGGATTCACGTCAAAAACACTCTCGCAATAGTGCAGCGTGCCGGGGTGGTTTGTGGTGTGCATCGCAACCGCGTTTTCGTCGTGGTTGATAGCGATATCCACGCTGCGGCCAATTGCCAGTTCAATGCCGGTACTGGCCCCGCCACCGCCAGCAAAATTATCAACGATGATTTCTCTCACGCATATTTCTCCATGGCAGCAGCCAGCGAACGGGCTGCTGTAACGATTTCGGGTACTGGCACCTTTTCCAGCCACATGCGGTTTATGTGGTGCTTGAGGCGGCGCTGGTGGTGCGCCGGGAGATCCCCGGCGCGTTCAACTTGTGAGTAAACCAGCGCTACCTCG
This sequence comes from Phytobacter sp. SCO41, assembly GCF_003073275.1. Taxonomy (NCBI): domain Bacteria; kingdom Pseudomonadati; phylum Pseudomonadota; class Gammaproteobacteria; order Enterobacterales; family Enterobacteriaceae; genus Phytobacter; species Phytobacter sp. SCO41. The sequence goes on from NZ_CP027225.1 coordinate 3,453,153, forward strand.
GCAGGCCAGACAGTCTCGGGAACATCCACCAGCAACAGGGATTCCAGTTCGCTGATGCGACTGCAGGCATAGGAGATAAGCGAATCCGTCATGCGGCACACCTCCCTTCGTCAACGCCATTTCTCCCGCATGCCGTGCTGTAGCTGCGCGGGTCACTATCAATGCCTATGAAGTTTCGCCCGGTAAGCTGGCAGGCAACGCCCGCCGTGCCACTTCCCATGGTGAAATCCAGCACCAAATCGCCTGGGTTGCTGTACGTCTCGATCAAGTACCGAACCAAATCCAGCGGCTTTTGCGTGTCGTGGTATTTTCTTTTCTGTTTATCGCTCGAAAAAAATTGAACATCACGCGGGTACCGGCTGGTGGAGTCGTAAGCGGTCAACGAGACTGCTTTGCCGTATACATTGGAATTTACCGTTTTACGCTTCGATTTTTTCCGCGCATGACCATGGGTGATCTGCGGGTTATAAGTCGGTTGGCGACGGTAAAACACCTGGACGTTTTCGTGCGCACGCAGCGGCTGAATTGCGACATTGAAAAAGCCAGTCGCGTTACCCTTCTCCCAGATCCATTCGGTTCGCCAGTCGCGCAAATTGCTGTTGACCAACACACTAGTGAACGGCTGTGCCGAAAACAGCACGATGGCCGCCGACGGCTTAGCCACTCGATATAGCTCGAGCCACATTCGGGGCAAATCCAACGGGGTATCCCAACTGCACTGAGTCGTGCCGTATGGAATGTCAGCGCAAACCATATCGATACTGCCGCTGGCTAATGTCGGGAAAATATCGAAACAGTCAGCGTTATACAGCTGAATCATCAGTACTCTCCCCAACTGTAAGTTGATGCTTCTGGGCCTGGTTCATCTGCCGCTATCAGAGTGGAATCAGGAGTAGCGATGATTTTACTGAACCTGGTTACTTGACCATCATCATCACCAGAGATGTGACCGTGATTTACCAGCCCTTTCAGGCACAGGCGCACAGTTTCAGCCGTCAGGTCCATACGTGAAAGTTGGTACAACTTGCGGTGAACAAAAGCCGTCAGCGCCTCTTCCTTCGTGTAGTGATAACTGGAACGCTCAGCACCTTTTAAGCAACGTTTAACGTAGTATTTCCGCCGCTCTTTCGGCCCGGCGGTCCGGTACTTAACGAGTTGTTCTAAATCCATGTTTGGCATATCGTCGGTGTGCCAGAACGTCTTTTCAGACTCGCGGATAATGACACGCTTCCACAGCATGACGATTGCGCGGCCGTCGCTATCATTGCCGTCAACGTAACGGTAGCAGTATTTTTTCTCAGTGCTCATGACCGTGCTCCTTTGCTGGCGCGTAATGCGTCTTTGTAACTAGCTTTGGCCTGTTTCTTGGTTTTGCGCCATTCACCGTAAATGCTCACATCGCGGTAGTTTCCGATACGGTACATGCGGCAATTGCCATGGTGGTCATAATCCACGCGAGGTTTATTGATGCCCAACCATTCGTGAAAGTCATAACCGCAATCGGCATCCTGAAATTCCTGATAATTGCGTTTGGCCTCATACTTACGCGCGTTCATTTTCGGCGGTTCGTAATCCACTACTTCGCCATAAACAATGCCGTCGATCGGGTGATATCGGCCCGGTGAGGAGTGCGGCGCAGAATCCAGCACCACACCGATGTAATGGCCGAAATCTTTAACGATGGTGCCGGGTTCGCCGTAGGCAACAACGCGGCGACCGACACAAGCATTAACGCCGTAATGGAAGTTCACGTATTCAAAGCTCACGATTGCACCTCCACTTTGCTCTCGCGAAAATGACGGCGAGCTTCGCGCATTGGTTTGCGATATGCCTCCAGAGATTGCTGGAACCCCGTCACATCCTCATCCACACCGAAATTCCAGCCTGCCTGCATACCTGAAACGTATGCGCTGTCGCAAAGTGCAGCATGTTTATCGCTGTTAAATGCCGCCTCTGTGGCCTCTTCCCGCAGGGCTGCGATTGCTGCCGATGTGGCAAGGGGTTGCATGCAAGCTATGATTGCCTTCATTCCAGCCAACAACGCCTCGTTCTCCGAAGCTCCGTTACCTTCTGCAATTGCGGACGCCGCTGCACCTTCCTCGCTATGTTTTAACCAGTTTTCGGGAGTAAGAAGAATGGTGTTTTCCATCGCCAACTGCGCGGTCAGTTCGGTTTGTTTATCCAGTGCAGTAGCCAGGCGAGACACCATCCTGGCGATCTCGATAATCGGGGTGTCAGCCGTCATTGCGGCTGCAAATTCGTGGCCCACGCGGGCTACATGTTTGTTTGCAACGATGGTCATTTCTGTGCGCTCCCGAAAAGTTTGTGAATCTGATAGCCCTGCCATTTTTCGCGGCAAATCTGCGCTACAGTTTGCGGCGCTGGTGGACAGGCAGCGGGTGCCACTCGCGAACGCCACCGATGTGTAAGCCGGTATTCAGGGTGGTGAGGTTTACCAACGTTTTTCACGATGCCTGCCAGCGTCAGACGTTTCAGGCGGTCGTAGGCCTCTTTGATGTCGCATCCCAGCAGACTGCGAACCTGCCGTGTGGAAATGGATTTTTCGCGCGCCAGAAAATCAACGATGGCGCGTTGCTCAGGTTTCAGCATGCTTCTGCCCTCCGCGCGCGGGCATTGCGAATGCAGCGGTTACGCAATCGGGAAATGTCCTGAATCTCCTGACTGCTCTTTGCCAGTCGCATAATCTCGCTGTATTTCGTAGCAGCGCGCAGCCAGTGCCCCCGTGATTCAATCAGGGCAGCCTCTTCAAGCGCCACCCGTAGAACTTCCGGATCGGCTTTCTGAGCAAGTTCCGGTAACTCGATATCGGGGATATCGCTGCCGGGCACAACGGTATATTCCCAGTGGGTACCGTTGTGACTGCGGGTCATGACACCGCGCTGTACTAACGCAGCCAGTTGCTGTCCCGTCGAACCGGAGTCAGAGTTAAACGCGTCGCACACTTCCGGGGTGGTAATGCCCGGGTGATGGCTGACATACACAACCAGTCGGTCAGCCTGAGTAATTCGTTTTTGTTTGGTCATTGGTCAAAACTCGTTAGTTGATTAAACCTGCCGCTTTGCGGCGCTTGTATTCCGCCATCAGCAACTGTGCCGGGGTTGGCCCAGCCGGTGATTTCGGCCCTGCCAGTTGACGCACTACCGGAGGAATCGAGAAACCGTTTTGAATGTGCTTCGTCCACTTGGTCAGTAATTTTTCAGCCAGCCGCTGCAGCTCGTTTTCCGTCATTCGTCGGTCCACGCCTGTACGGCGCATTTCAATGCAGATGTGGTAGAGCACAGGCTGAGGCCATGGATATTTATCGCTGCCGGAATAGCGGTATGACTCATTGCGCCAGCGCTTGTATTCCGCCATCACCGTTTCTGATGTCAGGCTGAATGGGTTTGCGCCACTCTCTGAAACCAGCGAAACAAATTCCGCCAGGTCTGGCGGCCATGAGTTCCCGTCGGCGCAGCGCTCCATGCACTGATTGCATACCAAGGTGATTTGCCTCTCAGTCATCGAACCGATCTGAGCTATCCACATAGTCGAGGGTTCGGCCCCGTTCTTCTGTGTCCAGCGGTTCGAGTAGATTTCCGCCATGACTTCCCACAGGCGCCATGCTGTGTCTTCCGCCCGAGGATCCACCGTCACGTTCTTTTCGGGCTCGGGCATCCCGGACTTGCTGTACTGCTCTTGAAGCGCTTCCAGAGTGAACTGGCGCATTTTCGTTACCTCTCGCTGCTACGGATTTTTGGTTGTTGGCCCGCGCTACGGGTATGTGACGGGCAAACTTCTGTTCCCACTGAACCTGCGTGAAAACCTTCATCTCAGCCCCCCAGTAGGTTGTGAACTCCGCCAATTCGGTTGGCAGGTAATCCGGTTCTGGTAGGGCTATGCCCCACATCGCTGCTCGTCGCCGGAAATCACGAGACGGGAGCCAGGCATCCGTCATCTGAAATTTGCCGATAGGTTCATCTAGGCCTTCCAGATATCGGGGGGCTTGAGTCGGCGGCGGATGTTGTTGCCGTTGTTCTTCGTGATCCTGAAATTCTTCTTCGCGCTCGCTAAGAGAGGGGTTTGATCCTTTTCCCTTCCCTTCCCTTCCTTTTCCGTCAGTGACACCTCCTTGAGCACTCACTGAGTCATCACTGAACTGGTTACCACTACCGCTACTGTTTTCAGTGAGTAGTACCGGAGCGGGTATCTTCGTTGCCGACGGACGGTTGATTTTCTGGTGCTTAGCGAAGCCCTTTATGTGCAAATATTCCTGACCGTTCACTGAGTACTCAGTGAGTAATCCGTGAGTAATTAACTCAGCGATGAGGGGTTCGCAGTCGATTAAATCCGCCGGGAACACCTGCATTTTGATCCGCTTGTGGGAACGCTCCATGCATCCCAGGTCATTGGCGAAGTTGAACAACCCAATAAACAGAAGTCGGGCGGGGATCGAGCATTCCACCACCTTTTCGTCTGTCCAGAATTCAGGTTTCACTGTTCTGATGCGGGCCATCTAAAACCTCGTATTAATCAGCAAAATGCTGATGGTCATTGGTCAAAACTCGTTTCAAAAACACTGCGGCGCCAGAGTGCTAAGCAGCGCCAGCGCTGGCTCCGATACCTCCTTTGGGAGCATCGCGTATAGCGACGTGGCCGCTTCCCAAATTTCCTTTTCCAGGCGCTGCAGTGGTGCGCCCAACAGCTTTGCCTGGTGTGCTTCTGCGCATTCCTTGATTGCGCTCGCCACCAGCTCTGCTTCGGTCTTGCCGGAACGGAGGCCGTAGGCGCGTGCTATCTCGATTGGCATCACTGCTGAAATCGCCGGGGCCAGTTGCATGACATAGCGGTTATATTTTTCGGAACCATTTTCGTTACGCAGATAGCGGAACAGGTTCAGCTTGTTGACTGTGATACCCTTGCCGCCAGTACGTTTCCATTCTTGTGCCACCAGCCGCGCTATCTGTTCCTGAGCCTGACCCGGCAACGTTTTTTCCCATTCGCTGACAGCGGCATTGATCGCCATGCGTTTCAGGTTGTCACGGCGCCGCGGTTCAATCTGATTTTTCGATTTCAATGCCAAGGGCGGACATTGATTAAGATGATCAAAGCTGATTGTGTGCATGTGCAGTCTCCTGCTGTGGCAACCCATCAGTGGGGTTTGGGTAAAGATCGGGACGTAACTCATGCGGCGTTACTTTAAAATCCACCACTTCACTCACCTTGAGAACTAGCTCTCCTGGAATTTTATTTTTAAACCAGCCGTTTACAGTCTGAGCTCTTCTCTTCATTCGGCGTCCAAGCTCAGCCTGACTGCAGACGTTCAAAAGCTTTTTTTGAATTGATATCTTCATTGGTTCATCTCTCGTGGTATCGATGGAGGGTAATAAATCAAATTAAATCGATATCGTCAAATTATTTCGATAAGAGAGACTACAGAAAAAATCTGTATAATCGGTGATAAGTATCTGAATGGATAAAGAGATGAACTTCGGAAAGAGATTGCAAAAAGCGATTAAAGATCTCGGAATTTCCCAATCTGAACTGGCGCGCAGACTTGGCGTAAAGGCTCAATCAGTAAATGGTTGGTGTAATTCTGATATTTTACCTCGCTCTGAAATATTAAACCGACTTCCATCGGCAACAGGTTTACCGCTCTCGTGGTTCTTCATGGAAGATCACGAACCTATGGAAGAGCATGATCCATGGGAAACCAAACCCCAAATTAAGCCTGCCTCAGAATTGCAGTCAAAACTTCTCGATGTTTTTGAGCAACTTCCCGATGACAGGGAAAAAGAAAGAGTAATCATGACGATAGAACTACGTCTTAAAGAACTTGATGATGTAGCAACTGCTTATTTGCAAAAAAGAAACCTCATCCCTCCAACCAAATAACCCTTCAAATCTCTTCCACTCCGCTCAAGTGGGTCATGATGACCTACGAACTTTCCACGCAATTAGCTATCAATTTAATTTGACTATTATCGATTACTTCGATAATAATTTCTCCATCGCAGCAAGTCATCCAGGCAGGACGCCCACGAAGTAGCTGCCGGCGGCATACGAAACACCGGATGAGATGGCGACGTTGATTTTACGATTTCAGTTTTAACGCGCAGCAGACCAACGTTCCGCCAGCCGGGCGCAAACGGCAGAAAAGGAAAGGTCGTTCGAGTAAGTGTCAGGGGCTTAAACGCTCGTTCTGTTACCGCCCCTGAAAAAATTATTGAGAAGGTGAAAAACGTGAGAATCGAAATATCCAGGAAAGAGGGCCGAGTCTGTTTACTCATATCCCCAATCGCGTTCTCTATCGCGGAGCATATCGCTACCAGCCTCGAAGACCGCGTAATCGTTGCAACTCTTGGTACTTGCGTCACGGCTATTGCTAACGCACCAGGAGACGAATGTGTCGCTATCGCACTCTACTTTGATCACCTGGATACCGGTATTTTCGTAACGCTCAACCATCTGATTAAACCGGATAAGCCAATCCCGATAATCGTCGGGTAGTACCCATGCATCAGTCAAAACTTTTTTGTACGAATCGTATTGAGCACTATTTTTGAACCAAAAAACGCTTATCGGACGGGCTGCCATTTTTGTATTCCAATGCCGATGTCTGGGAACAAAAGAATAGCACCACGCCATATGAGCTTAAAGTATGCATCACAACGAGGATTTTCTATGACGGATTTCGCACGGGTGGTAACAGGACAACAAGCAGTCCGCCTTAACTGGTTCACCGCCTTAACACGTAAGTTCTGCTATTTCCTGGCGCAGAAAGGCAACCCGGAGATGAAGGCGTGAGCACGTTTTTTTATTTAGTCATCACCGTTTGTGCGCTCACTGGCGAGTGTTCTGATACCCCGCTGGGGGTGTACCAAACCGAAGATGACTGTAATGCCGCCGCAACGGATCAAAGTATTAAAGGCGAGTGCTTTCCGATGAATATTTCGGCTGCCGACCAACAGCCTGCAGTTCATTTTTAAACGAGTTTTGACCAATGACGAGCCGGAGAAAAACGATGGAATTTGGAATGAAACGTATCATTGCCTCAGTGCGCGTCGTCGCTGTAATGAAAAAGCTTTATACCGGCGCACCTGTCACTGTTGCGACCATCAGCAGCGAATTGAAGCTTTCCCAATCGTACGTTGAACAGATCGTATCAAAGCTGGGGAAGGCCAAAATCGTGCGTGGTCAAAAAGGGCCGGGAGGCGGCTACCACCTTTGCAAACCTGAGTCCGACACCAGCGTCGCCGAAGTGATCCGCGCTGTAACCATAATTCCGCACAGCAGCATTTTCGACCCGGTACTGGTTGCGCTCGACAGTGTTCTCGTCTCGCAACTGTCCGACGCAAAGATCAGTACCCCATAAAGCACAAAACCCGCCGAAGCGGGTTAGTGCCCGGTTAGCCGACCAAAGCTTTCCGGAACGAGTTTTGACCAATGACCAACCGCAGGCGGCTAACCATTAGCTGCCGGGAATCTTACAACCTTTAGGAGCCCGAACGCAATGCAGACATACGCGTTTTTGATTAAAGCGAAAGCCAAAGCGACTGACGCTAAACACCTTTTTTGCTGGCTATCTGCAAAATCCGATTCCCGCGCTGAACGCGAAATTGCCAATATTCTTGAAGATGCAGAAATCGAAACCGGGCGCGGCGCGCCTTATTTGCAGCCGGTTCGGACAGACTGGCCTGTTGTTGATGACCTGCCGGAAGAAGGTAAGCTGGACAATACCTGGTGCGACCGCTACGAACTCAACGAAGACGGACGTTCGTGGAAGCTGATTTCCCGGCCAGCGCCGGAACCGGAACTAAGCAACAGCGAGGTTACGACCTCATTAGTACCAGTTGCGAAAGAAGAACTCCCGACTACATCTGACGAAGCAAGTATTCCTCTGGAAAATCGTGGGCTGGCTGTTCGCATTGCTATTCACCTGCTGAACGATAAATACCAGACCCATATCACGAAGGCGCAGCAGATTGCCGCCACCGAGCTGTCACTGGATGAAAGCAACTCCTACGTGCATAACTTACTCCAGGCCATCACTGACGTTGCTGAATTTTCCGACCTTTCCTTGCACGTCGAATGGAAACTTGTGCAGGCAGTTAAAGTTGTATTCCCTCAGGATGGCGAGCACGCCCCGAAGTTGATGGCCGAATTTGTAACGGACTGGATCTCTGCTGAACCTGATTCCCGCAATCAGTTGGTGGAAGACTGGCAAAGCGGCAAATTACCGGCTAAAGAACCGGTAACACGAAGCGAGGATGTTACCGATAAGATGGAGCATCCGGCAGCACAACTGGGATTCCGCCAGCAGTTCCTTGCCGCTTACATCTGCGATGAGTTTGCCCATCACGTCACCGCTGACCAGCGGATCATGATCTCCGATCTCATGCTTGACGTAGATAACCATTATGTTCAAAACCTGATGCTGGCCGCCGAGAATGTGGCGGAGGCAAAAAAATATTCCTGGCAAGAGATCTGGAAGCTCACTGACGCTGTAAAAAAAGTATTTGCCCCTTCGGCACGTCATGAACTCGGCGTGGTTTTGCGGTTCATGCAGGCATGGGCAGCAACTCATCATATTGACCGCGGCTTACTGGTTAAAGAGTGGCTGGCAGGCAAACGCGTAGCCGCTATTCAGCGAACTGATTCAGGAACAACTGCTGGCGGTGGAATTCCAACAGACCGCAATCCAGACTACATCCATACTCTGGATACGCTGGATGAAGAAATTGCCGCGGCAACCCTGCCTATGGATTTCGACATCTACAACATCCCTGGGGGGATCCATCGCAGGGCGAAAGAGATTATTTCAGGCAAAGAGAGTCCCTGGAAAGAGTGGTCAGATGTACTCCGCAAAACGCCTAGTATTTTAGATTATTCCCGGGCAGCAATTTTTGCTGTCATCAGAAGTGCTCATCCTGAGTATTACAAATACTCAGGTCGTCTGAGCGGTTACATAAATGCCAACCTTACCGAAACCGATCATGCCAACCCAACGCAGGAAACATTAGTTGCCGCGCGCCAGTTGGATAGTGCAGCAGTAGTTGCCGGGGTCATTCAGGGAACAGAACCGGTAGAAAGTCTGGATAAACTCTCTACCGAATTCGTTGTTGTAGGCAAGCAGGTTGCAGAAGCAGCAGGCAAAACTGCAGGGGATTCTAAAACAACAACGGAAGTTGCGAATCTTGGTAATAGCGTTTTCTCCATCAATAACCTGATGGGCCAACAATCCGCCACCGGCACAACCACACTACAGAGCGAGGCTGCCGACGATGTGCAGATGGAAGAAACTGGCCGTGATGAAACCCAGACTGATTCTGCGGTACCGCCGGGCGAAGCAGAAAATGTGTCAACTGAAAGCGGTGCTGCAGCTCGTCCACAGGCAACTGCCGTAGATAACAATATTGATACCGGGCATCAAATTAACGATGGCAAATCATACCCCCTGATGACGCATGTGATGGTTGACCTGGAAACGATGGGCAACAATCCGGAAGCACCGATTATCGCCATTGGCGCGGTGTTTTTCGATCCGGGAACAGGCAAAACGGGTGAGGAGTTCTATCAGATTGTCAGCCTCGAGTCCGCAATGGAGTTCGGCGCGAAACCTGACGCCGCCACAATAATCTGGTGGATGAAACAGTCAGCAGAGGCGCGCGCAGCGATAACCGGCGGCGATGCTATTTCGCTGATGGACGCCATCGATAACCTCGACGAATTTATTCACACGAATTCAGCCAACGGCATCAAGTATGTGCAGCTCTGGGGCAATGGCAGTTCATTCGACAATGTAATTTTGCGCCGCGCATATGAGCAGGTTGGCGCAGAATTGTCCGTGCCGTTCTGGAATGACCGTGACGTGCGCACCATTGTCGAGTTGGGCAAAGTTGTCGGTATCAACCCGCGCTATCAGATCCCTTTCGACGGCGACATGCATAACGCACTGGCTGACGCCCGGCACCAGGTCAAATACGTTTCAGCTATCTGGCAAAAACTGACCCAGAACTGATTTTCAAAAATCACCTTTTACCTGGCTGGGGGATTACTCTTCTGGCCGGGGCTAAGGAGACGTTATGTCAAAACTGATGCCTCTCGAAGAATGGGCCAAAGAGACGTATGTAAAACCCCCAACGCTGAACACATTAAGGCGGTGGGCTCGGATGGGGAACATCTACCCTGCTCCGGAAAAACACGGGACGAGTTACCAGGTTTGCCCCAACGCCATCTATATACGCCCAAACAAATTATGTTCAGTCGCCCCGGTTAACGGAATGGATACAAGACACCCCAGAAAGGGGTCATTACTGGAGAAGTTGCAACATGACAAAAAGGCGGGAAAATTATGATCAGAATCTCCCCAGAAACCTGACATACCGCCAGTCACGCAAAACGTACGCCTGGCGCAACCCGCTCACTGGCAAGGAGATCTCTCTCGGTAAGATTTCCAAACGTGAAGCTGTTGCCCAGGCTATCGAGGCTAATCACTATCTTGAGCAAAATTACACCCCGGTCACGCTGCTCGAGCAGTTGAAAGGCGAGCATGAATACACTGTTGCTGAATGGCTAAAAGAATACTGGGAAATTTTGGGTAAAAGAGAGCTTTCGGCGATCACGCTCAAATCCCGTAAAGGACATCTTGAGGTGATCCGCCAATCGCTGGGGGAAATGATCCTCGCAAAAGTTTCGACTCTGCATATTGCAGACTTTCTTAAGCGCTGGACAGATGAGGACAAAATGACGATGGCTACCACTTACCGTTCAGTCCTGTCGGATGTGTTCCGTGAGGCCATCGTGAATGGCCGGGTGGTAGCCAATCCGGTTGAGCCCACAAGAACGCCAACAATCAAAGTTAAGCGGGAACGCCTGGAACTAGAAACCTTTATCTCAATAAGGCATGAAGCGGAAGTTCTTCCAGTCTGGTTTCGCAACGGAATGGACCTTGCACTGGTCACCGGCCAGCGCCGCGAAGACATAGTGGAAATGCGTTTTTCAGAGATCAGAGATAATCGGCTTCACGTAGTCCACATAAAAACGGGAATGATGATCGCCATCTCTCTGGATCTGGAATTGCGTTGCGCCGGTCTGGTCCTGGGGGATGTCATTGAGCGCTGCCGGAAAGGTAATTCTACGGATTTTTTGATTTCTGCTGGTGTAAGAAAAAACAGCCTGGCGGGGTCGATTCACCCGGACGGGTTAACCAAATATTTCGTGAAGGCAAGAAAACTATCTCAGATCGCTTTCAGCGAATCCCCTCCTACGTTTCATGAAATCAGGAGTCTGGCCGGGCGCCTGCATGAGTCTGAATATTCAGAAATTCACGGCAAAAAAGAAGGCAAAGCATTCGCACAGCGGCTGCTGGGGCACTCCTCAGAAGCGACTACGAAAAAGTATTTAGATCCGCGCAAAAAGGAATTTATTCTGGTATAAGGGTTAGGTCGCCGAATATGGGAATTCGGACGATTTTCGGACATTTTCGGACGGAGCCACATAAGTGCTTGTCTGGAAAGGGTTCCAAAAAAAGACCGAATACGATTCCTGTATTCGGTCCAGGGAAATGGCTCTTGGGAGAGAGCCGTGCGCTAAAAGTTGGCATTAATGCAGGCTAAGTCGCCATGCACTTTAAGAATAGATGACGACGCCAGGTTTTCCAGTTTGCGGCAAATCCGGTCTGAAAAATTCGGTTATCGTCACGCTTAAAAATGTTAAAACCGCAAGTTCTGAGGAATCAGGCTTGCGGTTTTTTATGGAAAATCAGTCAGATACTTTCGTTTATTAACAGAGCTTTTCCGCTCGGGCAATAAAGGGCTCAAGACTCATCTTTTCACCGGGTCTGGCCGGGTCGTCAATTTGGATAACGCTGACAGGCTGCGCTGTTATTTTACCGCTTGCCACCTGCTTTTGCGCCTCTTCATTCAGTGGGTATTGCACCAGTGTGCTGGGATTGATGGCATAAAGCGCATGGTCAGGTCGGCAGGTGAGCATCACCTCTTCGCGCTTAAATGCCCATTTGTCCTTACCCACTTCAAAGCGGCTTATGGTAATCACCGACGGCGCGGCAAAGGCGCCAGCGGAACATGCCAGTAAAAGCATCGTCAGAATGGTTTTTTTCATCATTTTCGCCCGGTTAATCAGAAGGGTTCCCAGGTTGCGAACAGGCTGACCGCCGCCAGCACTAGCGCGCCCAGGACCACTTCGGTCCATGTCATCCAAATCAGGAAATGTCGTGCCTGCGAGTTTTTCAGGCCTAAGCGTGGAACCAGAACATACCTGTTCGCTAACGCTATTGCCACCATTAGCGCCACCAGCGCACATTTGATCAAGAGCATGCGACCATAGTTTGTCTGTGTGGACCACATGCTGCCCTGAATCAACAGGGTATTGATAATACCTGTGGCAAGCACACCTGCGACAGCGACATGGCCATAGCGTGAAAAACGCATCATCGCCATAACAGCATGATCTCGCCTGCGGGCCTGGCTCAACCGCATACAAAATATCACTGGCAATAATCCGCCAAACCAGGCCGCGGCACACAGCAAATGAAAAGCGTGGTTTGTACGTTGTAATATGCCCGCCATGCCATCGTGCATGGCGGCATGACCAACGCCCGCCATCAGGATCAGTTGCGCGCCTGCCAGCAACATCAACCGTCCCTGCTGTTGTGGTTGCAGGTAACCGACAAGCATCGTCATAACGGCAATGATAATCTGCCATAGCCAGATACTGCCAAACTGTGTGCCGGTAAGCAGCAGCCAGATTTGCGGACTGAAAACATCTGTCCAGCCATCACCCATGATCCCGCCCTGTAGGGCAAACATGAAGACGGCACTCAACATGCTCATGCCAAGGCAGATACGCGTTAATAGTGTAAAACGCGTTACCATAACAGGTTGCAGATGGCGAGGCGCCAGCCGACTAATAAAGAGCGCGCAGCCGAAAAGCAGCATCACGGCGGCAAAATGGATGCCGCGCAACCCAATATAGCCAGCCGTTAGCATCTTATTTCACTGAAAAAGTATAGGTACCGTGGGTTTTGTGGCCATCGACCGAGACGACGTGCCAGTCAACGGTATAATTGCCCGGTTGCAGCGCCTGCGCCAGCGGAACGATCATTTGGGTTTTGTCCTGTTCATTACGTTTGACCGCACCTGTCTTGATGCTCTGTTGCTGCGCCCCCGTCAGGGTGACACCGCTAAATTTGGGTTCTATGCCCTCTGAGAAATTGAGGGTTAATGCCTGCGGGGCGGCCGTCACCTCGGCATTTGCTGCCGGGTACTGGTTTTTCAGATGAGCATGTGCGAAAACGGCAGGCGTAGTGGCGAGAGCCGCAGCAAAAACCAACGCGCGTGTCAGGTGGGATGCGGTGAATAACATGTCTGGCATTCCTTTTTGTTATGTTTAAAGCGACGAGAATAACTCTGTATAATGGTCTCGTCGAGTATCATCATCGGCAGACTTGTCTTTCTGCAACAGGCTTAGTAACTTTTGCGGCATAAACCCAGGAGAAACGCATGAATACCAATCTGGCCCGTCTTTCACAGGAAGAGATGGACAAAGTCAACGTCGATTTGGCGGCGGCCGGTGTAGCTTTTAAAGAGCGCTATAACATGCCAGTTGTCGCTGAGGTGGTGGAACGCGAACAGCCAGAACACCTGCGCAACTGGTTTCGTGAACGGCTTATTGCTCACCGCCTGGCGTCCGTCAATCTGTCTCGTCTGCCTTACGAGCCGAAAAGCAAATGACCGCCGAAACCGTACTGCGCGTCATCGATACCGAAACCTGCGATTTGCAGGGCGGGGTTGTCGAGATTGCGTCCGTGGATGTGGTGAACGGGCAGATTATTAATCCAATGAGCCATCTCGTGCGCCCGGATCGCCCTATCAGTCCGCAGGCGATGGCTATCCATCGGATAACCGAATCCATGGTGGCGAATCAACCGTGGATTGAAGAGATTATTCCCCACTACTACGGCAGTCACTGGTATGTCGCCCATAATGCGAGCTTCGACAGGCGCGTCTTACCCGAAATGCCCGGTGAATGGATTTGTACCATGAAGCTGGCGCGTCGGCTCTGGCCCGGCATTAAATACAGCAATATGGCTTTGTATAAATCACGCAAACTTAGCGTGCAGACACCTGCCGGATTGCATCATCACCGTGCGCTTTATGATTGCTATATCACCGCGGCCTTGCTGATTGACATTATCAACACATCAGGCTGGACCCCGGACCAAATGGCAACGGTTACCGGCAGACCCGCTCTGCTGACAACCTTCACCTTCGGTAAATATCGGGGTAAAGCCGTTGCCGAAGTCGCAGAGCGCGACCCCGGTTACCTGCGCTGGTTGTTCAACAATCTGGACCGAATGAGTCCGGAACTACGGCTGACGTTAAAGCATTATCTCGACGATAATTAATCCGCTTTTTTGCCCGGGAGCGTACCTTGCGCCAGCGCGACCAGGAAAGCGAACTCCAGCGCCACGCCCTCGTAGGATTTGAAACGGCCTGATTTGCCGCCGTGACCGGAATCCATATCGGTACAAAGCAGTAGCAGATTATTGTCCGTTTTAAATTCTCGCAGTTTCGCGACCCATTTGGCAGGTTCCCAGTATTGCACCTGAGAGTCATGCAGCCCCGTGGTAACCAGCATATGGGGATAGTCATGGGCGCCGACATTATCGTACGGACTATAGCGTTTGATGTAGTGATAGTAGGTCTCATCCTGCGGATTCCCCCACTCTTCAAACTCACCGGTGGTCAGAGGGATGGATTCATCCAGCATCGTAGTGAGCGTATCCACAAACGGTACCTGAGCGATGACGCCGTGAAACAGTGACGGACGCTCATTGATGACGGCCCCCATCAACAACCCCCCTGCACTGCCGCCCATGGCGTAGCAGAAAAGCGGAGAGCCGTACTCCAGTGCTAACAGCCCATCCGTGACATCGATAAAATCGTTGAAAGTATTTCTTTTGTTCAGGAATTTACCGTCCTCATACCACTGCTGCCCCAGTTCCCCGCCGCCACGAATGTGGGCAATGGCATAGACAAAACCACGATCGAGCAAACTTAACCGGCTACTGCTGAAATCGGCATCCATGCTGGCGCCGTAGGATCCGTAGCCATAGACCAATAACGGATTTTCCCCTTTGCGGAAGTGTTTGTGGTTGTAGACCAGCGATACCGGCACTTCCACGCCATCCCGCGCGCGGATCCACAGATGCTCGCTACGATAGTCACTGGCATCAAACCCGGCCACTTCCGTCTGTTTGATCACCCGGCGTTCGCCGGTATCCATGTCGAGTTCAAACAAGGTATCGGGCGTCGTCATGGACGAATAGCCATAGCGCAGCCGCGAGGTCTCCGGCTCCGGGTTATAAGCAAGCCAGGTAACATATGCCGGATCGTCAAACGCGATTCCGGTGACTTCTCGCGTCTTGCGGTTGATCTGCCGCAGACTGGTAAGACCACGCTGTCTTTCCTCAACCACCAGCCAGTCGGTAAACAGGGTGAATCCTTCCAGCATGACATTATCTCTGGCAGGAATCAGTACCTCCCAGCGTCTTTCATCGCGCACTTTGGTGCGATACAAGCCGAAATTTTTGCCATCGCGGTTTGAACGCAAATAGAACGAGTGCTGAAAATGATCGAGGCTGTAATCGTGATCCTTACGACGCGGTAAAAAACAGAGCGGCTGTGCATCCGGCAATTCAGCATCCAGCAGCAATACCTCACTGGTCGTCGCACTCGCAAGATGAATAATGATGTAGTGTTGGGAGCTGGTTTTGCTCAGGCTGACGTAAAAAGTGTCGTCCGCCTCTTCGTAAATCAGTTCATCTTGCGTTGAGGGCGTTCCGACGGTGTGACGCCAGACCTGGTAAGGCAACAAAGTCGTGGCATGCTTACGCACATAATAAAGGGTCTCTGAATCGTTAACCCAGACACACCCCGGTGAGACATTGTCGAGCATCTCCGGATACCAGTTGCCGGTTTCCAGATTACGAAAGCGTACTCCGTACTGGCGGCGCGACAGGTAATCCTCGGAAATGGCCATAAGCGTATTATCCGGCGAGATGGCAATCCCACCGAGGGTATAAAATTCGCTATGCGAAGCGCGCTGATTCGCGTCCAGCAGCACCTGCCACTCATCCCATTCAGCAGACAGCGCAGACTGGCGTTGGTATATGGGATACTCACACCCCGGCTCAAAGATGTGGCGATAGCGATAGCCATTCTTAACGTAGGGCGCTGAAACCTCGCGCTGCGGAATACGCGAAATGATCTCTTCCAGCAGACTATCCTGTAGCGCCTGCTGGGAAGCCATAATGCAGCGGCCGTACTCATTTTCAGCTTGCAAGTACTCGAGTACATCTGGCTGCGAACGGGTGTCGTCGCGCAGCCAGTAATAGTTGTCCAGACGTGTATCGCCATGAACTGTCATGGCGTGGGGGATTTGTTTAGCTTTCGGCGGCATAGCTCTGTTCTTATTTGTTTAACACACTATAAGGTTGGCAAAAGCCGCGCGTGATGCAAGCGAAACGAGAAAGTAGCGTTAGTCGATGAGCCCCTTTTTTTGTTGTCGAAGGTCTTCTTCGATACCGTCCCGAACCTCCTGCGGGATCTTAAGCGCATCACCTAAAGCGGCCAGATAGCTGCGCTCCATAAAGTGGTCGATATCTATCGCAGCACAGCTCAGGAAGTACACTTCCAGCGCCTCTTCCTCATTTTTGATGCCGGATGCAAGACGGTGCGGATCCAATGGTAGTTCGATCGCTTTCGCAATCAGCGCTCTCCCCTGTTCTTCAATACCGACCTCGTTCAGTTGTTGTTCGATAGCGGCACGTTCTCTGTCATCAATATGTCCGTCGCTCTTCGCGGCAAACACCAGGGCCAGAATAAGGCGTTCCGTGCGCGCATCAATAGACGAACTCTGTTGACCAAACTGCGCTTCCCCCTGATGGGCAGCACGCACTTTGTCTTTGTATTTATTCCACAGCACGCTGCCCGCCACGGCCCCACCACCAACAAGCAGCGCGCTGGTACCGTATTTGGTCAGTAATTTGCGAGAGGATTTGCTGGCGACCAGCAAACCAGCAAGCCCGCCTAAGGCACCGGGCACGAGTAATTTGCCGAGATCCTGCCCGCCGGAGGATGACGATGACTGGCCTTGTTGGCCAAGAAGAGACTGTAATTGGTTTAACCAGTTTGCCATGATTCCCCTCACTTAATCGTTTCGTAAACGAGAAGCCTAAGCGAGGGGGTGTCAGGAAATGTCTAAAACAGCAAAAGATGAGAAAAGGTCGCAGCCTTAACGAGGCTGATACTCCGCTTTTCCTGCTTTACAATCGATTTTGACGAGATAGTGAATGTCAGTACTCTTGCCGCGAACCGTCAAGGGAACATCCCATTGATCGTTCTTACCCCGTATGTCTTTCGGAGTAACCCAGGCAACGGGATCCGCCTGGCCAAGTTTTTTTTGGTCATCAGCCCAGCGTACGATGCGGTTTTGCAAATAATCGCGTTTGACGCTCGCAGCAATCCCCTCGGCGTTCATACCTTCGCAAGAGGGAAATTTCACCGATTTGGCAGTAGCAGCCGACGCGACTACGCTGCCCGCCAGTAATATTGTACCCAGCAACACTCCTGCTATTTTCATGCTTTTCTCCTGTGCATAGAGCCCAATCAAAGCATGGTATAAATTACTGGCAGTGCAAGCCGGGATCAGGCGGCAGAACGTTTCGCTTTTGACTTAATATCAACCGCGTCTGATGACTCAATTTCTGCGTCATCCTGAGCCACTGCTGGTGCACTCTCCTGGGTATCCGCACCCGGTAACTTCCCGGACTTGAGGATATGGCTGAGCACATCTTTTTGTTCAGCCAGCCAGAGCGCCATTTGATCGCGCTGGCCTTCTTCAAGCGTCACTGGCGCTTCGCCCAGCCAGCCTTCAAGTACCTCGGCCAGGTCGAGCATTTTATCGTAAGCGTCAGCTTCCTTTTTGCTGGCAAAAGACATTTTTTCCTCACCTTCACGAATCACAACATACTTGACTTCAACCGCCATGATGCAGCCCCTTTTAACTGTATTTATATACAGTATATTACTGCGTCATTTATCAGAGCGCAAGTCGTAAAAGACAGACGCAAACGTTTTCGTATATACTGCCGCCAGATTTTTTTAAGAAGGTCGACTTACTATGACTCTATTAGGTACTGCGCTGCGTCCGGCGGCGACTCGCGTAATGTTATTGGGTTCAGGGGAATTAGGCAAAGAAGTGGCGATTGAATGCCAGCGTCTGGGCATTGAAGTCATTGCCGTAGACCGTTATGCCGACGCGCCCGCAATGCATGTGGCCCACCGCTCGCATGTTATTAATATGCTTGATGGTGAGGCGTTAAAAGCGCTGGTCGCGCAGGAAAAACCGCATTTTATCGTGCCGGAAATCGAAGCGATTGCCACCGACACACTGCTGGAGCTGGAAGCTCAGGGGCAGCATGTCGTGCCCTGTGCACGGGCAACCAAATTGACCATGAACCGTGAAGGTATCCGTCGTCTGGCAGCCGAAGAACTTGCCCTTCCTACATCAAGCTACCGCTTTGCCGACAGTGAAGAGGCGTTCCGTCAGGCCGTTGATGAGATCGGCCTGCCCTGTATCGTCAAACCCGTCATGAGTTCTTCCGGTAAGGGCCAGAGTTTCATTCGCAGCGCCGAGCAACTGGCGAAAGCCTGGGCATATGCGCAACAAGGCGGGCGCGCGGGTGCCGGTCGCGTTATCGTTGAAGGTGTGGTGAATTTTGATTTTGAAATCACCCTGTTGACCATTAGCGCCTCAGATGGCGTGCATTTCTGTGCGCCAGTCGGTCATCGTCAGGAAGATGGCGACTATCGTGAATCCTGGCAGCCACAATCAATGACCGACCTTGCGCTGGAACGTGCAAAAGAGATCGCCAGTAAAGTAGTGCTGGCGCTCGGGGGCTATGGGCTGTTTGGTGTCGAATTATTCGTCTGCGGCGATGAGGTGGTCTTTAGCGAAGTCTCTCCACGCCCGCACGACACAGGCATGGTCACGCTGATTTCTCAGGATGTTTCAGAATTCGCCCTGCATGTTCGCGCCTTCCTTGGTCTGCCCATTGGGCAAATCCGCCAGTACGGGCCATCGGCATCGGCGGTGATCTTACCGGAGCTGAAAAGCCAGAACGTCACGTTTGATAACGTGCAAAATGCCGTTGGTGCCGGCCTGCAGGTCCGTCTGTTTGGCAAGCCCGAAATCGACGGCACGCGTCGTTTAGGTGTTGCGCTGGCAACGGCAGATAGCGTTGAAGAAGCTGTTGAACGCGCAAAAGCCGCGGCAGCAGCGGTGAAAGTTACGGGTTAAACCCGACGGCAGTCCCCGGTATTGCTTCGCTTACCGGGGCTATGGTGTTCATTTATATTCGATCAGATAGGTCAGTTTCCCATCGGCCCGGCCTGGCGTCACGGCTGCTCCGGTTTTGATATAGCGGGCATACAGTGGAATGGTCATGGTGGCATCGGTGCCTGATACCAGGGTTCCGGTTGTCGGCTGCGAGAACGTCATTGGCTGCAGCGTCGTGTTTGAACTCGAAAGCTGAATCCCTATACCCGTGGCACTGTTTGAGTCACTGCTGATTGCCATAATCCCGTTTGCGTCATCAATGACGCTGGTGGCGGGGGTAAGGCTCAGGCTCCAGATGGCGTTAGCTGTGATGGGGCCCCTGATTGTTTTACTGCCACTGCTACTGTTATTCTCTATGAAATGACCGTAAGACTGTGCCCCACCGTAATTGCAGTTGAGTAGATCAATAGATGCTTTCACCCACGGGGTTGCCGTATTTGTAGCAGTAAATTCTGACGCTTTATATTTGCCGAGATCCACCGTTTTACTGGCTTCTGCAAGTGTGCATGTCGCCTGGGTAAAGGTAAGCCTGCCGGTTAGGCTGGGGCGGAAAACCGGAACGTCGCTGCCAGGTGAATTATTCCCTCCCACCACGGCTTCCACTTTAGGCAAGGTGGACAGGTCAATAAAACTGTCCGTGATTTCGCCCGTTTTGATGAGTATAAATCTGAGATTACCGTTTGATGTATAGGTATTGCAGGAATAGTCAGACTTGGTATAGCAAGTCCCAAAACTATATCTTTTATCTCTCATTGCCCGACTATTGTTCAGAACTACCATACCAATACCCGCAATACCGGTCTGATAGACAGTTCCCAGACTACTCCCCTGCCATGATGACAGCGCAGGCGTGATGCCGCCGACAAATCGTCCCATCACATAATAATTAGTGTCTGTAGAATTATTATTACAATTGGCTCTGTAATAGATATAGGTGTCATTCCGCGCGTGGACTCTGTAAAGCTCGGTCCCCACTGCAATATCTTTCGGCATCCGCAGTGTTGAGCTTAATTTTATATTGCTGGTGATAACCTTGCCGGCTGGCTGATCGCCCGGTGAATAAGAGACTAATGTACACCATGCCTGCGCAGAGAATGAAAATAACAGCGCGCTTAATATAACTATTATTGAAAGCAGACGTTCCCTGATCATTATATACTCCTTCAATTATTTAATAACGACGTCATATATCTTCGTCATGCCGTTATCATCTATCCATGTCACCTGTGCTGGCGTACCGCTCTTCACAGGCAATGGAAAATTACGCGATTCACCGGGCGCAACCATATCAACCGGCCAGTTTCCGCTTTTTGTTGCCACTGACACCAGCGACACATACCGGGCGCCGGAGTTGCTAACCGTCACACCCTGCTTCGAGCTGTGCCAGCTCAACGCCTGCACCGCCGTTTCCGGGTTGCCGCGCAATCCCTCCGGGCGATAGAACAATTTCACCCGCGTGTGTAACGCCACCTGCAGGCGGTTTACCCCCTCACCTGCCGGGAGTTTCATGGGTACATCCAGCACGTTGAGCCAGAAAAGAGATTCACGATCGCGCGGTAGCGCCGAGCTGTTAACCACATGAAGGCGCAAAGTCTGGTGACTTTCAGCATCGACACGAGTAATAGGAGGAATGATGATGAAGGGCGTGTCATTAGATGCGGGAGAGCTGGCCTTATTACCCGTATCAAGCCAGCTTTGTACCAGGACCGGTTTATTACTGCGGTTGGTAATGGGGATGGTGACTTCACGCATCCCTGCGTTATAAATCACTCGTGTAATATCCATGACAATACTTGCAGATACGTTGGTCGACAGCATCATCAATATGCTGATACAAAAAATATTCCGAAACATTCCTTTGCTCCTGATAAAATGCAAACGTCTTTGATCACGTAAAACCCGTAAAACGGCTGACGATGCACAGAAGCGGAGTTTAAAGCTGCAATTTTGATAATTAAATATCTTATTGAAGAGACGCTTTTACACTGGTGAAAAAAGAATATAAAAAAGCCCGGTCGCAGTAACGCTTACCGGGCTTTTCAATTTTATGAGCAGTCAATAATACGCCGCCCACTGAAACAGATTACTTCGCGCCTTCTACCGCTTCGCGAGCCAGTTTCGTAATGCGATCATAATCGCCTGCTTCCAGCGCGTCGGCCGGAACCAGCCAGGAGCCACCGATACACAGCACGCTTTTCAGCGCCAGGTAGTCGCGGTAGTTCGCCGGAGAGATACCGCCAGTCGGGCAGAAACGCACCTGAGAGAACGGACCTGCAATGGCCTGCAGCGCTTTGGTGCCGCCGTTTGCTTCCGCCGGGAAGAATTTGAACTCTTTCAGACCGTAGTCCATGCCCAGCATCAATTCTGAAACTGTGCTGATGCCCGGAATCAACGGGATAGTGCCTTCGGTGGCGGCTTTCAGCAGCGGCTCAGTCAGACCCGGGCTAATCGCGAACTGCGCACCCGCTTCTGTCACTTCTTTCAGTTGCTGCGGGTTAAGGACGGTACCAGCACCGATGATGGCGTCCGGCACTTCTTTTGCAATCGCGCGAATCGCATCGATGGCACAGGCAGTACGCAGTGTCACTTCAAGAACGCGCACGCCGCCTGCAACCAGAGCTTTCGCCATTGGGACAGCGTGCTCCAGTTTGTTGACAACGATAACCGGCACTACCGGGCCAGTTTTCAGGATTGCTTCTGCACTCGTTTTCCAATTTTTCATCAGAATTATTCTCTCGCCTGAACTAAAAATCTTGTCGTTTTAAAAAGTAATGCAGGTCGCGCCCTGCTCGGCACCGGAAAGTTTTTCTCGCAGTGCGCCAAACAGCTCGCGTCCCGTGCCAACGCGCGCAGCGCTCAGGTCAGGAATATGCGGCTGACGTGCAGCAAGCTCGTTATCATCGACCAGCAGCGTCAATTCGCCGGTCTGTCCGTTTACACGGATGATGTCGCCATCACGTACTTTCGCCAGCAATCCACCGTCATACGCTTCGGGTGTCACATGAATCGCTGAAGGCACTTTACCTGATGCGCCGGAGAGTCGTCCATCTGTAACCAACGCAATTTTGAAACAGCGGTCCAATAATACACCAAGTGGCGGCATAAGTTTATGTAATTCTGGCATGCCGTTCGCTTTTGGCCCCTGGTGACGCACCACCACGACGCAATCTTTGTTCAATAGCCCCGCATCAAAGGCCGGTAACACATCATGCTGACTCTCAAATACCACCGCCGGCGCTTCAATGACCTGATATTCAACCGGTACGGCAGAGGTTTTCATCACCGCGCGGCCAAGGTTGCCACTCAGCACTTTGGTACCGCCATGACGAGAGAAGGGTTTCTCAATTGTGGCGATAACGTCCGCATCCAGCGACGCTGCCGCCCCTTCGCGCCAGTCCAGTTCACCGTTATTGAGCCACGGTTCCATGGTGTAACGGGAGAGGCCAAAACCGGCCACCGTGTTGACATCCTCATGCAGCAAACCGCCCTTAAGCAGTTCCCGCATTAACACAGGTACGCCACCCGCCGCCTGGAAGTGGTTAATATCCGCCGGACCGTTCGGATAGAGTCGCGCCAGCAGCGGCACCACGTCCGACAGTTCTGAGAAGTCATCCCAGTTAATAATGATGCCCGCAGCGCGCGCCATCGCCACCAGATGCATAGTGTGGTTAGTAGAGCCACCGGTTGCCAGCAGTGAAACGATACCGTTTACCACCACTTTTTCATCAACCATTTTGCCTATCGGCATCCATTCGCTGCCGTTGCCGGTTAAGCGTGTCACCTGGCGTGCGGCAGCCGAAGTTAGCGCTTCACGCAGCGGTGCATCCGGGTGCACAAAGGAAGAACCTGGCAGTTGCATGCCCATGAATTCAACGACCATCTGGTTGGTATTAGCCGTACCGTAGAAAGTGCACGTACCCGGCGCGTGGTAAGAGGCCGCTTCGGATTCCAGCAGCGCCATACGATCGACTTTGCCTTCTGCATAAAGCTGACGAATGCGTACCTTTTCTTTATTTGCCAGACCGCTGGCCATCGGACCTGACGGGATAAACACAGCGGGCAGATGACCAAACGAAAACGCGGCCATCGCGAGGCCAGGGACGATTTTGTCGCAGACGCCAAGGAACAACGCCCCGTCAAACATATTATGCGACAGACCAACTGCCGCCGACATGGCGATCACTTCACGGCTGAGCAGTGAAAGTTCCATCCCGTCCTGACCCTGCGTAACTCCGTCACACATGGCCGGAACACCGCCTGCTACCTGGCCGACCGCGTTAACTGAGTGCAGCGCTTTGCGGATGATATTGGGATAGGTTTCGTAAGGTTGATGTGCTGAAAGCATATCGTTATAGGAGGTGATGATGCCGATATTGTTACGCAGCATACTTTTGAGCGAAGCTTTGTCATCAGGCTGGCAGGCGGCAAAGCCGTGGGCCAGGTTTCCACACGCCAGCGAGGAGCGGTGTACGGTTTCACTCTTCGCCTGATTGATGCGTTTTAAGTAGGCAGTTCGGCTTTCGCGCGAGCGTTCAGCAATGCGATTTGTTACGCGTAACAATACTGGATTCATAGAGGCTCCTGAAATTTATCTGTCCGGGACAACGGTATGCAGGAGGTTTTCAGCATTTTAATTCCAGCAGAAACGCCGCCACACCGCGCCCAAAGGCAAAATTACTGTAGCCAGTGTAATAAAAAAAGCTCCGCTGGTGAATCCAGTCGGAGCCTGAAAGTTGAAATATTGGCCTGATTTCTGAGTTAGATCATGTTACCGGTAAAACTCCGTAACATTGGCAACAACCTGATTACTCAAATTCGTTCCACGAACGGCCATCACGGGTGATCATCGCCACAGAGGCAACCGGTCCCCAGGTCCCGGCCTGATACGGTTTCGGCGAGTCGTTATCCATCGCCCAGGCTTCGGTGATGGAGTCAACCCACTTCCACGCTTCTTCAACTTCGTCACGGCGCACGAACAGCGCCTGAATGCCACGCATGGTTTCCAGCAACAGGCGCTCGTAAGCGTCCGCCAGATGCGTTTCGTTGAAAGTTTCGGAATAGCTCAGGTCCAGCTTCGTGGTCTGCAGATTGTGCTTGTGATCCAGCCCTGGCACTTTATTCAGTACCTGGATATCCACACCTTCATCTGGTTGCAGACGGATGGTGAGTTTGTTCTGGGGCAGATCCTGCCACGACTCTTTAAACAGGTTCAGCTCCGGCGTTTTGAAATAGACCACGACTTCTGAGCATTTCGTCGGCAGGCGTTTACCCGTGCGCAGGTAGAACGGCACGCCCGCCCAGCGCCAGTTGTCGATATCCACGCGAATAGAGACGAAGGTTTCAGTGTTACTGGATTTGTTCGCGCCCTCTTCTTCCAGATAGCCCGGGACTTTTTTGCCCTGCGCAAAGCCGGTGGTGTACTGACCACGAACGGTTTTCTCGCGCACGTTCGAGCGATCGATGCGACGCAAGGATTTCAGCACTTTCACTTTTTCGTCACGAATGCTGTCTGCGGTGAGATCGGACGGCGGAGACATAGCGATCATACAAAGGATTTGCAGCAGGTGGTTCTGGATCATGTCGCGCATTTGACCTGCCTGGTCAAAGTAACCCCAGCGACCTTCAATACCCACCTCTTCCGCCACCGTGATTTCCACATGATCAATCGTACGGTTATCCCAGTTGTTCACAAACAGGGAGTTGGCAAAGCGCAGCGCCAGCAGGTTCAGCACCGTCTCTTTACCCAGATAGTGGTCGATACGGTAGACCTGGCACTCTTCGAAATATTCGCCAACCTGATCGTTAATTTCGCAGGAGGTGGCAAGCGAGGTACCCAACGGTTTTTCCATGACCACACGGGCAGGTTTCGCATTCAGCTTCGCCTCGCCCAGGCCTTTGCAAATTGCGCCAAAGGTGCTTGGCGGCATCGCAAAGTAGTTAATAGTGGTGCGATTCTTCTGGTCAAGCATGGCGCCAAGGCGTTTAAACGCTTTGGTGTCATTAACGTCCAGGTTGCAGAAATCCAGGCGGCCGCTCAGCGTGTCCCATAAGCTTTCATCGATTTTTTCCTTCATGAAAGTTTCGAGCGCTTCACGCACCACTTTTATATAGGCTTCTTTATCCCAGTCGGCGCGTCCGACACCCAGGATACGCGTATCCGGATGGATCTGACCCGCTTTTTCCAGTTGATACAGGGAAGGCAGCAATTTCCGACGTGCGAGGTCGCCTTTCGCGCCGAAAATGACCAGGTCACATGCCTGGGCTGTTTGCGTTACCGCCATGTCATTCTCCTCAGTTGGCTATCCTGGTGCTTATGCCAGGTTTTAGTTGTAATTTTATTACACTGCACTGTACTGCTTTTACGTAATTCCCGAAACTGCTAACGCTTGGCTACGTGTGCGTTCTTCTTCTCTTCGGCGAAAATCTGGGTTTTCGCCTTGAAAATGCTGGATGTTTGCCCGATACGCGGCGAATAAAATCCGACTGCGATCATGTAATGAAAAAAAACAACAACATTTAACGTTGTCGCTTACCTTTCTTTGCGGCAGAAAGGTATATTCTTGCTAAAACGCATCACGATTTCACCTTTCTGTGGAATCGTTTCACTGATGAGCGATTCGTTAAAAATGAATATGCTGGAAAAAATCCAGTCTCAACTGGAACACCTTAGCAAATCCGAGCGCAAAGTGGCGGAAGTGATCCTCGCCTTCCCCGATCAAGCCATTCATTCCAGTATCGCCGCCCTTGCCCAGCAAGCGGGTGTCAGCGAACCAACGGTGAACCGATTTTGCCGCAGTCTGGATACCCGCGGGTTTCCGGATTTTAAATTGCATCTGGCGCAAAGTCTGGCAAACGGCACCCCCTATGTTAATCGCAACGTCGATGAAGATGACAGTGTCGAAGCCTATACTGGCAAAATTTTCGAGTCAGCGATGGCAAGCCTGGACCATGTGCGCCAGTCGCTCGATATGACGGCGGTCAACCGCGCCGTAGATCTGCTAACGCAGGCAAAGAAAATCGCCTTTTTCGGTCTTGGCTCGTCCGCAGCCGTCGCGCACGATGCGATGAACAAATTTTTCCGCTTCAACGTACCGGTTATTTATACCGACGACATTGTGTTGCAACGCATGAGTTGTATGAATTGTAGTGACGATGACGTGGTTGTGCTGATTTCTCATACCGGACGCACAAAGAGTCTGGTTGAACTGGCACAGTTGGCGCGGGAAAACGACGCCATGGTCATTGCGCTGACATCAGCCGATACACCGCTTGCGCGGGAAGCGACACTGGCCATTACCCTCGACGTTCCGGAAGATACCGACATTTACATGCCCATGGTGTCGCGTCTGGCACAGCTCACGGTTATTGACGTTCTCGCCACCGGTTTCACATTGCGACGTGGCGCAAAATTCCGGGATAACTTGAAGCGTGTCAAAGAAGCACTGAAAGAATCGCGCTTTGATAAGGAGTTGCTCATCCGGAGCGACAAACATTAATAGACCGATAGTAATAACAAAGTTGTAACATCTTACGCTGTTCGGTTAAATTCTCATTTTGATAACTTAACTGAATCCATGTTCACGCAACACCTGGTTGTTTTAGACAACGGAGTATTACATGTCCAGAAGGCTTCGCAGAACCAAAATTGTTACCACTTTAGGCCCGGCCACCGACCGCGATAATAATCTTGAGAAGATTATCGCCGCAGGCGCCAACGTGGTACGCATGAACTTCTCACACGGCACACCGGAAGATCATAAATTACGTGCGGATAAAGTGCGTGAAATTGCGGCAAAACTGGGACGTCATGTTGCTATTCTTGGCGATTTACAAGGACCGAAAATTCGCGTGTCCACGTTCAAGGAAGGCAAAGTATTCCTTAATATTGGCGATAAATTCCTGCTTGATGCCAACCTCGGCAAAGGCGAAGGCGATAAAGAAAAAGTCGGCATCGACTATAAAGGCCTGCCCGCTGACGTGGTGCCTGGCGATATCCTGTTGCTCGATGATGGCCGCGTTCAGTTAAAAGTACTGGAAGTTCAGGGCATGAAAGTGTTCACCGAAGTCACGGTGGGCGGCCCGCTGTCTAACAATAAAGGCATTAACAAACTGGGCGGCGGCCTCTCTGCAGAAGCACTGACCGATAAAGACAAAGCAGATATTGTAACTGCGGCGCTGATTGGCGTGGATTACCTCGCCGTCTCCTTCCCGCGCTGTGGCGAAGACCTGAACTATGCACGCCGCCTGGCGCGCGACGCTGGTTGTGACGCCAAAATTGTCGCCAAGGTTGAGCGCGCAGAAGCGGTCTGCAGCCAGGAAGCGATGGATGATGTGATCCTCGCCTCCGACGTGGTGATGGTTGCCCGTGGCGACCTCGGCGTAGAAATTGGCGACCCGGAACTGGTGGGTATCCAGAAAGCGCTGATCCGTCGTGCGCGTCAGCTTAACCGTGCGGTCATCACCGCCACGCAGATGATGGAATCGATGATCACCAACCCGATGCCAACTCGCGCAGAAGTGATGGACGTGGCAAACGCCGTGCTGGATGGTACCGATGCGGTTATGCTCTCTGCGGAAACAGCCGCAGGCCAGTACCCGGCAGAAACCGTTGCCGCGATGGCGCGCGTGTGCCTGGGTGCGGAAAAGATCCCCAGCATCAACGTGTCAAAACACCGCCTGGATATTCAGTTTGATAACGTGGAAGAAGCCATCGCCATGTCGGCAATGTATGCCGCTAACCACCTGAAAGGGGTAACGGCGATTATTTCCATGACGGAGTCCGGGCGTACGGCGTTAATGACGTCACGTATCAGTTCCGGCCTGCCGATTTTCGCGCTCTCCCGCCATGAGCGTACGCTGAACCTGACCGCGCTGTACCGTGGCGTAACGCCGGTCCATTTTGACAGTGCGAGCGAAGGCGTTGCCGCTGCCAACGATGCGGTCAATCTGCTGCGTGACAAAGGTTACCTGATTTCTGGCGATCTGGTGATCGTCACCCAGGGCGACGTGATGAGCACCGTGGGCACCACTAACACCACGCGCATTCTGACCGTGGAATAAGCAGTATCCAAAAAGCAAAAACCCCGCCAGGCGGGGTTTTTTTATTTCTTCGGGAATAACTCTTTGCGTCTGTACGGTTCAGTCTCGCCCGGCTTGCGTGTTTTCAGCAGTTTTAAAATCCAGGTGTACTGCTCAGGGTGCGGGCCGACGAACACTTCAACCTCTTCGTTCATTCGGCGCGCAATGGTGACGTCATCCGCCGTTAACAGATCGTCCATCGGTGGGCGAACCTGAATGATCAGCCTGTGCGTCGTCGCATCATACACCGGAAAAAGCGGCACAATGCGTGCACGGCACACCTTCATTAAACGGCCAATCGCCGGTAGCGTGGCTTTATAGGTGGCAAAGAAATCAACAAATTCGCTGTGCTCAGCACCGTGATCCTGATCGGGCAGATAGTAGCCCCAGTACCCCTGGCGTACGGACTGAATAAACGGTTTGATACCGTCGTTACGTGCATGCAGACGTCCGCCAAAGCGGCGGCGCACCGTATTCCAGACATAATCGAACGCCTTATTGCCCTGATTATGGAACATCGCCGCCATTTTCTGCCCCTGGGATGCCATCAACATTGCCGGGATATCAACGCCCCAGCCGTGCGGGACCAGAAAAATGACGTTTTCGTTGTTGTCGCGCAGCCCATCAATAATCTCACGGCCCTGCCACTCAACGCGCGGCAGGATCTTCTCTGGCCCACGCAGCGCCAGTTCAGCCATCAGTACCATTGCCTGCGGTGCAGTGGCAAACATCTCATCAATGATCGCTTCGCGTTCCGCTTCTGATTTTTCCGGGAAGCAGTACAGCAGGTTGATCTGCGCACGCCGACGCGCACTCTTACCGAATTTACCGGCAAGTCGCCCCAGCGTCCCCAACAACGGATCGCGTAACGACGCAGGGAGCAGCGCTACACCGGCAAACGCAAAAACCCCCATCCACGCGCCCCAGTAGCGCGGGTGGCGAAAGCCTTCTTCAAATTCGGGAATGTATTCAGAATTATTTTTCTTCGTTTCCATGCATGTTCCGCAGGCAAGTATTCAAGTAAGCAAAGTAAGAATAGTGTAACGAGGTGCGTTAATTCCTACAAAAGAAAAAGCCGGCGTGTGTCGACGCCGGCTTGTATGCTGTAAGGCGTTAATCGAATTTCAATTGCGGAACGATGTCCTTCACCTGCGCCAGATAATCACGACGATCGGTACCGCTCAGACCTTCGGTCCTTGGCAGTTTCGCCGTTAAGGGGTTCACCGCCTGCTGGTTGATCCACACTTCATAATGCAAATGCGGGCCTGTTGAACGACCGGTGTTACCGGAGAGCGCGATGCGATCGCCACGTTTCACTTTCTGCCCTTCTTTCACCAGCAATTTGCGCAAGTGCATATAGCGCGTGGTGTAGGTGCGGCCATGACGCACCGCGACATAATACCCCGCCGCACCACTGCGTTTGGCAACCACCACTTCGCCGTCACCCACAGAGAGAACCGGCGTCCCCTGCGGCATGGCGAAATCGACGCCCTTATGCGGCGCAACGCGACCCGTGACCGGGTTCAGGCGACGCGGATTAAAGTTGGAGGAGACGCGGAACTGTTTCGACGTGGGGAAACGCATAAAGCCTTTCGCCAGCCCGGTACC
Organism: Phytobacter sp. SCO41; assembly: GCF_003073275.1. NCBI lineage: Bacteria > Pseudomonadati > Pseudomonadota > Gammaproteobacteria > Enterobacterales > Enterobacteriaceae > Phytobacter > Phytobacter sp. SCO41. Next base: position 3,483,261 of record NZ_CP027225.1, read on the forward strand.
GTTGCGGTCGTAAAATTTACCGTCGTCGGCGCGAATCGCAAAATAATCTTTACCATCAGAGCGCAGACGAACACCCAGCAGTTGGCTCTGTTCCTGTTTCCCTTCCAGCATTTCGCGGGACATCAGCACAGAGAACTCATCGCCTTTTTTGAGTTTACGGAAATCCATTTGCCACTGCATCGCTTTGATGACGGCGCTGATTTCGACATTGGTTAAGCCGGTCTCTTTCGCACTGCTGACAAAACTGCCGCCAACCGTTCCTTTCAGCACGGAGTTGACCCAATCGCCTTCCTGAATCGCACTGGTCATTTTAAAGCCGCCATCAACGCGGTCATAAGTGCGGGTTTCACGGCGGGAAACTTCCCAGGTCATGCGCTGCAGATCGCCGTCTGCGGTCAACGTCCAGGAGATCTGCTGACCAATTTTCATGTTACGCAGGTCTTTATCTGCCGCGGCGAGCTGGCTGATATCACCCATATCGATGCCGTACTGATTCAGGATACTGCTCAGCGTATCGCCGGTCGACACGACATATTCGTGCACGCCCTCTTCACCGGCAGTTTTATCGTCAAGTTCATCCTGGGGAATGTCTTCAACTTCGTCGGGCATAGACTGATCGATAGGCTCACTGGCCTCAGGCAACAGCGAACGAATCTCTTTCTTTTCCAGCTCGATGGTTTTGACGATGGGTGTCGGCGTGGATTCGGGGTGGTAGACATACGGTCGCCAAACGGCAACCGTTAAAGTGAGAACTGTAAGTGACCCCAGCATAACGCGGTGGGGTCGGGGCAGATTATTAAATGCCAGGGCGACAGAGCGGGCTATCTGTTGCACGTATCCACTTCCTCGTTAATCTCCTTTCAGGCAGCTCGCATACTGGTTAGACAACTGGGCAAGGAACTGCGAATAGCTCTCTTTGCCAAGCTTGATACTGGTACCAAGGGGATCCAACGTTCCCATTCGAACGGATGTCCCTCTGGCAACAGCTTCAACGACCGCTGGCCTGAACTGTGGCTCAGCAAAAACGCAGGCTGCTTTTTGCTCAACCAACTGTGTTCTGATTTGATGTAAACGCTGCGCACCAGGTTGAATTTCAGGGTTGACGGTAAAGTGACCTAACGGAGTCAGCCCGTAATGCCTCTCAAAATAGCCATAGGCATCATGAAAAACGAAATAACCTTTACCCTTCACTGGCGCCAGCTCGCTGCCAACCTCTTTGTCGGTTTGTGCCAGACTGGCCTCAAACGCTTGCAGGTTGGCGTCCAGCCGTGCTCGGCTTTGGGGCATAACTTCTACTAATTTATCGTGGATTGCAACCGCCGACAGCCGCGCAATCTCTGGTGAAAGCCACAGATGCATGTTGTAATCACCATGATGGTGATGTTCGTCACTATTTTCGTCGCCGTGATGGCCTGCGTCATGGTCGTGGTCGTCATCATCGCTGCCCTTGATGAGTAACGGTTTCACGCCAGGCAGTTCCTGCATGAGCACCTGCTTTGCCGCCGGAATCTGCTGGGCGGACTTATCCATGAACGCTTCCATGTCCGGGCCTACCCAGAAGACTAAGTCCGCGTTCTGCAAGCGTTTTACATCAGACGGGCGCAGGGCATAATCGTGCTCAGAAGCCCCATCGGGGAGCAGTACTTCTGTTGTCGTTACCCCATCCGCAATCGCGGAAGCGATGAAGCCCAGAGGCTTGAGCGACGCGACAACAGCGGCGTTTGCGGTGCTCATTACTCCACCGGATAAGGCGGTGAAAAGCGCTGCGCAAAGAAGCGTATTTTTATGTAACATAATGCGACTAATTATCGTAATGAATATGTGGAATGTGATATTATAACATTCGACAACTTGTGCAACCCTTTAAATGCTATGACTAATCTGGTAACGCTGGAAAATGTCTCCGTCAGTTTCGGCCAAAGACGCGTACTGTCTGACATTTCGCTCACTCTACAACCCGGTAAAATTCTTACCCTGCTCGGCCCCAATGGCGCGGGGAAATCGACCCTGGTGCGCGTGGTACTGGGGCTTGTAGCACCCGATACCGGGACGATCAAGCGTGGCAATGCCCTGCGTATCGGTTATGTGCCGCAAAAGCTGCATCTCGACACCACGCTGCCGTTGACCGTGGGTCGCTTTATGCGTCTGCGGCCCGGCACCCGTAAAGATGATATTGTTCCGGCGCTAAAACGTGTGAATGCCGCGCACCTTGTCGATGCCCCGATGCAAAAACTATCCGGCGGTGAAACGCAACGCGTGCTGCTGGCCCGTGCCCTACTCAATCAGCCACAGTTGCTGGTACTGGATGAGCCAACGCAAGGGGTCGATGTTAACGGTCAGGTGGCACTCTACGATCTTATTGATCAATTACGTCGCGAGCTTGATTGCGCCGTACTGATGGTCTCCCATGACCTGCATCTGGTGATGGCAAAAACGGATGAAGTCCTCTGCCTGAATCACCATATTTGCTGCTCCGGCGCACCGGAAGTGGTTTCCATGCACCCTGAGTTTATCTCAATGTTCGGCCCACGCGGCGCAGAGCAGTTGGGTATTTATCGCCACCGCCATAATCATCGTCATGATTTGCAGGGGCGCATTATATTACGTCAGGGAAATGGACGCGGATGATTGAATTACTGTTGCCCGGCTGGTTAGCCGGGATGATGCTCGCCTGCGCCGCTGGCCCGTTGGGTTCATTTGTGGTCTGGCGTCGCATGTCTTATTTTGGCGATACCCTCGCCCACGCTTCATTGCTCGGTGTCGCTTTCGGTTTGCTGCTCGACGTTAACCCCTTTTATGCGGTGATTGCCGTCACGCTGCTGCTTGCCGCCGGGCTGGTCTGGCTGGAAAAACGCCCTCACCTTGCTATCGATACATTGTTGGGGATTATGGCTCACAGTGCGTTATCCCTCGGCATGGTGGTTGTCAGCCTGATGTCGAATATTCGCGTCGATCTGATGGCCTACCTGTTTGGCGACCTGCTGGCAGTCACGCCCACGGATTTAATCTCCATTGCTGTTGGTGTTGTACTGGTTATCGGGATCCTGTTCTGGCAGTGGCGTAACCTGCTGTCGATGACCATCAGTCCGGAGCTGGCGTTTGTCGATGGCGTGAAGTTGCAGCGTGTGAAGTTGCTGTTAATGCTGGTCACCGCGCTGACCATTGGGGTGGCGATGAAGTTTGTCGGGGCGCTGATTATCACGTCCTTGCTGATAATTCCCGCGGCCACCGCGCGCCGCTTTGCCCGGACGCCAGAGCAAATGGCGGGAGTGGCAGTAGGTGTCGGCATGATTGCCGTCACCGGTGGGCTAACCTTCTCTGCCTTTTACGACACACCAGCAGGACCGTCTGTCGTGCTGTGCGCCGCGCTGTTGTTCATTTTCAGTATGATGAAAAAAAGCGCTACCTGACCCTTCTTATCTGGCCGAAACCCGTTGTTTCGGCCTTTCTGCCATTCAGAATAGCGACAATGGCTGATGCGGGAAAATCTCAGGGCATCTCCGGCGGCGTGATCCCGAAGTGGTTCCATGCCCTGACCGTCGCCATGCGGCCACGTGGGGTACGCTGCAGGAAGCCTTGCTGAATTAAAAAGGGCTCCAGCACATCTTCAATGGTTTCACGCTCTTCCCCGATTGCGGCGGCAAGGTTATCCAACCCTACCGGCCCACCAAAGAATTTATCGATGACCGCCAGCAGCAGCTTGCGGTCCATGTAATCAAACCCTTCCGCGTCCACGTTCAGCATATCAAGCGCCTGAGAGGCGATATCAAGCGTAATCGCGCCATCATGCTTCACTTCGGCAAAATCACGCACCCGGCGCAGCAGACGGTTAGCGATACGCGGCGTGCCGCGCGAACGCCTTGCGACTTCCAGCGCGCCCTCTTCGCTCATCTCCAGCCCCATGTAGCGGGCGCTGCGCCCAACAATATGCTGTAAATCCGCCACCTGATAAAACTCCAGCCGCTGCACAATACCGAAACGGTCACGCAGCGGTGAGGTCAATGAACCTGCACGCGTCGTTGCGCCAATCAGCGTAAAGGGAGGCAAATCAATTTTGATTGAGCGTGCCGCCGGGCCTTCGCCGATCATAATATCGAGCTGATAATCTTCCATTGCCGGGTAGAGGACCTCCTCTACCACCGGCGAGAGACGGTGAATTTCATCGATAAACAATACATCATGCGGCTCAAGGTTGGTGAGCATCGCCGCCAGGTCGCCCGCTTTTTCCAGCACTGGACCCGAGGTGGTACGCAGGTTGACGCCCATCTCATTAGCGACAATATTCGCCAGGGTGGTTTTCCCAAGCCCCGGAGGGCCGAATATCAGCAAGTGATCCAGCGCGTCACCACGCAGCTTCGCCGCCTGGATAAAAATTTCCATTTGCGAGCGCACCTGCGGCTGGCCCACATACTCCGCCAGCAATTTAGGGCGGATCGCGCGATCCGCGACCTCTTCCGCATTAATAACGCTGTCGGGGGAGACCAGACGGTCTGCTTCAATCATCCTTTACCTCACAACGCGGCGCGTAATGCTTCGCGGATCAGAGTTTCACTGTTGGCGCCCGGTTTGGCGATTTTGCTAACCATCCGGCTGGCTTCCTGAGGTTTATAGCCCAACGCCACCAGTGCGGCAACCGCTTCCTGCTCTGCATCATCCGCAGCCGGGCTGGCGGGTGATGTCAGCACCAGATCGGCGGCTGGCGTGAACAGGTCGCCATGTAACCCTTTAAAGCGATCTTTCATTTCGACAATCAGTCGCTCTGCCGTTTTCTTGCCGATACCCGGCAGTTTAATCAGTGCCGCAGGGTCTTCGCGTTCGACGGCATTCACAAATTGTTGCGCGTTCATGCCGGAAAGAATGGCCAGCGCCAGTTTTGGCCCCACACCATTGGTTTTTATCAGTTCGCGAAACAGCGTGCGCTCTTGCTTGTTGTTAAAACCAAACAGCAGATGCGCATCTTCACGCACCACAAAATGGGTGAAGACCACGGCCTCTTTCCCCGCCTCCGGCAGTTCATAGAAACAGGTCATCGGCATATGCACTTCGTAGCCCACGCCTCCGACTTCCATCAGGACTAAAGGGGGCTGTTTTTCCAGAATAATGCCTCTGAGTCTGCCTATCACATGACGCTCCTGCGTTAATGGCCGAAGTAAGAATGCTGTATCATAAAAAAAGGCTGGATAGATATCCAGCCGCTTATTGATGAAAAGCGAAGTGTATTAATTTACTGGCCTAATATTGCGCCTGCTCGAGGTCAGCAAGTAGCGTTGGATGCGTCGGGTGCCAGCCCAGTACTGCGCGCGTCTGTTCACTGCTTGCGGCCATATCGAGAGATGCAAAATCAGCAAACCAGCCAAAATGCTCCCTCGCCCGCGGCTCGGCGGGTACCCCAAGATGTTTACCGATGGCCTGCGCGATATCGCGAAACAGGATGCCCTCTTCCGCCACCGCGTGATAAACCGCCTGAGTCATCCCCGTCTCCAGCGCTAACCGATAAAGCGTGGCGGCATCCCGACGATGCACCGCCGCCCAGCGGTTTTCTGCGTCCTCAGGCCAGGCAGACACACCCGTTTGCTTCGCAAGGTCCATCAGGATGGGAATAAATCCATGATCGCCCACGCCGTGGACTGTCGGCGACAGGCGTATCGTTGCGGCCCGCACGCCCTTGTCTGCCAACTCACGTGCCGCAGCCTCAGAACGGCGTGGATACGCTGGCGCGACAAACGGCAGGTCGTTCTCTGTCGCCAGACGTCCTGGGGCAATCATCGCCACCCCGGAGGTCACCAACAGAGGGCGGTCGCTACCGTGTAGCGCCTCCCCCAGAATCTGGATGGCGCGCTCATCCTGCGCGCAGTTCTCACTAAAGCGTGAAAAATCGTGGTTGAAGGCAGTATGGATAACCGCATCGGCACGGCTTGCGCCATCATGCAGCAATTGATGATCGTCCAGCGTTCCCGTGACCACCTGCATTCCCAGGGCCACCAGCGCCTGTGCTTTTTGCGCATTGCGCACCAGCCCGGTAACCTGATGCCCGGCCGCCAGTAGATCTTCAGCAACGGCTGAACCAACCCAGCCAGACGCCCCCGTCAGAAAAACATGCATAGCTCACTCCCCTTGTGTTGACTCATCATGTGATAGTGATGAATATCCTCAGAGGTGAAAAGTAGTGACATTATCGTGGTATAAGGACTAACAGGATGCAGCGCGATACCCGTCCCACAGAGTTAGGCGATTACCTCAAACACCGCCGTGCGCGGCTCGACCCGGATGCGCTTGGTTTTCATACCGGGCGTCGTCGTACACCCGGATTACGCCGTGAAGAGGTGGCGCATCTGGCCTGTATTAGCGCTACCTGGTATACCTGGCTGGAGCAAGGGCGCGGCGGCACCCCGTCAGCAGAAGTGCTGGAGCGCTTATGCCACGCTTTACAACTTAGCCCACCCGAACGTGAGCATGTCTTCCATCTGGCGCTCGGACGCGCCCCTGAGGTGCGTTATACCCCGTCTCTGGCCGTCACGGCGCGGCTGCAAAAGGTGCTGGATTGTATGACGCTCAGCCCGGCAATGATCCGCACCGCGACCTGGTGTGTACTGGCATGGAATCAGCCCGCTGCCGTCGTGCTGACCGATTATGCAAAGCTGCCCCATACCGAGCGCAATATTCTGCGGCGTATCTTTCTCGACCCACGGGTGCGTGAGGTCCAGGCAGACTGGGAAGGCCTGGCGCAGTCGCTGGTCGCCGCTTTTCGCGCGGATGCTACCCGCTCAGGCGCAACAGCAGAAGTGAAACCGCTTATTGATGAATTGATGGCCGCGTCGCCGCTGTTCGCCGAACTGTGGCGCAGCAATACCATCGACACGATGGGCGAAGGCACGAAAGTGCTGATTCATCGCGAAGCGGGGAGATTATCGCTGGAGTATTCGAGTTTTGTCGTTGAAGGGCAGCCAGATCTGACGATGATTGTCTATAACCCGTCAACGCCTGAGGATGCCCAAAAAATCAGCGCGTTACTTAGCGCAGCCGCCCGCGCGCCAGATTAAGCCGGGTATCGCTCATTTGCATTGCATTCTGGCTGACATGGCAATGGGTGATAGCAATCGCCAGCGCATCGGCGGCGTCCGCTTGCGGGTTCGCCGGAAGTTTCAGCAAGGTGCGTACCATATGCTGAACCTGGCTTTTCTCGGCGCTGCCAATACCGACGACGGTCTGTTTGACCTGACGGGCCGCATATTCAAACACGGGCAGATCCTGGTTTACAGCAGCCACAATGGCCACACCGCGCGCCTGCCCAAGCTTGAGCGCAGAATCGGCGTTTTTTGCCATAAAGACTTGTTCAATCGCGAAGTAATCAGGCTGGAACTGGGTGATGATTTCCGTCACACCGGCATAAATTAATTTCAGGCGCGACGGTAAATCATCAACTTTGGTACGGATGCATCCGCTGCCCAGGTAGGTCAGTTGCCTGCCTACCTGGCGAATCACACCGTAACCGGTTACGCGTGAACCCGGGTCGATACCGAGAATGACAGACATCACGCGTCTCCGGTCATTGCGATAAGTTGCCTCATCACAGAGTCGCCGCAACCTCGTCAGAAATTTCACCGTTATGGTAAACTTCCTGCACATCGTCGCAATCTTCGAGCATGTCGATCAAACGCAGCAGTTTCGGTGCGGTTTCCGCATCCATATCCGCTTTGGTTGACGGGATCATGGAGACTTCGGCATTGTCGGCTTTCAGGCCTGCCGCTTCCAGTGCATCGCGCACTGCGCCCATCTCTTCCCATGCGGTATAGACGTCAATGGCACCGTCGTCGAAGGTCACAACATCTTCCGCGCCCGCTTCCAGCGCCGCTTCCATGATGGTGTCTTCGTCGCCTTTCTCGAAAGAGATCACGCCTTTCTTGCTGAACAGGTAAGAAACGGAACCGTCAGTGCCCAGGTTACCACCGGTTTTGGTGAAGGCATGGCGCACTTCGGCAACGGTACGGTTGCGGTTGTCAGACAGACATTCCACCATCACCGCTGTGCCGCCAGGACCGTAACCTTCATAAATGATGGTTTCCATGTTCGCGTCTTCATCACCGCCCACGCCACGTGCGATAGCACGGTTCAGGGTGTCACGGGTCATGTTGTTCGACAGCGCTTTATCCACTGCCGCACGCAGACGCGGGTTGGAACCGATATCGCCGCCGCCAAGGCGCGCTGCGGTAACCAGCTCACGAATAATTTTGGTAAAAATTTTACCGCGCTTGGCATCCTGTGCCGCTTTGCGGTGTTTGGTGTTGGCCCATTTACTGTGACCTGCCATAAGAAACTCTCCACTTAACCGTTGATTTATACGGCATGAATTACAAATTCTTCAATCGCCTGCCGGTTGCTCCATGACTTGGTTAACGCGGCCGCTTGCGGCGCATCAACCCAGCGGTAAGCCAGATGTTCAGTGAACACGACAGACCGTTCATGGGGTAGCGCAAGACAGAACCAGGATTCGGTATTGCGCACCACGCCAGGGGCGTAGCGATGACGTAAATGTTCAAAAATTTCAAACTCCACCGTGCGCTGACAGTCAATTAAGGCCAGTTGCTCAGTCGCAATGTCAATGGCGACCTCTTCCTTTACTTCGCGCGCGGCGGCTTGCGATGCGGACTCTCCCTCTTCCAGGCTGCCGGTAACCGACTGCCAGAAATCGGGATCGTCGCGTCGCTGCAACATCAGCACCCGCTTCGTGTCCTGGGCATAAATAACAACTAAGACAGAAACGGGATACTTAAATTGCATATTATTCGTTCTCCGAAATCTCTTTTGACGCTTTCGGAAGCACCTGAATACCCAGTTCCGCCAGGGAAGCCGGGTTAGCAAAGCTCGGTGCTTCGGTCATCAGACAAGCAGCCGCAGTGGTTTTCGGGAAAGCGATAACGTCACGAATGTTATCGGTACCGGTCAGCAGCATGGTCAGACGATCCAGACCAAATGCCAGGCCTGCATGCGGCGGGGTACCGAATTTCAGCGCATCCAGCAGGAAGCCGAACTTCTCGCGCTGTTCCTGTTCAGTAATGCCCAGAATGCCGAACACGGTCTGCTGCATGTCACCACGGTGAATACGCACAGAACCACCGCCCACTTCGTAGCCGTTGATAACCATATCGTAAGCGTTCGCAACCGCCTCTTCCGGCGCGGCTTTCAGTTCATCCGCCGTCATGTCTTTCGGTGAGGTGAACGGATGGTGCATTGCGGTCAGGCCGCCTTCACCGTCGTCTTCAAACATCGGGAAGTCGATAACCCACAGCGGCGCCCATTTGTTTTCGTCGGTCAGGCTCAGGTCTTTACCGAGTTTCAGACGCAGCGCGCCCAGCGCATCAGCTACCACTTTCTTGTTGTCAGCGCCGAAGAAAATCATGTCGCCGTCTTGTGCGCCAGTACGATCCAGGAGAGCTTCAACGATGTCCGCGGTCAGGAATTTCGCCACCGGGCTGTTGATACCTTCCATGCCTTTCGCACGTTCGGTCACTTTAATGTAAGCCAGGCCTTTCGCGCCGTAGATCTTCACAAAGTTGCCGTATTCATCAATCAGCTTACGGGTCAGAGAGGCGCCGCCCGGAACGCGCAGCGCGGCAACGCGGCCTTTCGGATCGTTGGCCGGGCCAGAGAAGACCGCAAACTCAACGTTTTTCAGCAGATCGGCTACATCCACCAGCTCCATCGGGTTACGCAGGTCCGGTTTATCGGAACCGTAACGGCGCTCCGCTTCGGCGAAAGTCATGATCGGGAACTGGCCCAGATCGACGCCTTTAATGTCCAGCCACAGGTTGCGGATCAGCTCTTCCATCACTTCACGCACCTGCGGTGCGGTCATGAAGGAGGTTTCCACGTCGATCTGGGTGAATTCTGGCTGACGGTCAGCGCGCAGGTCCTCGTCACGGAAGCATTTCACAATCTGGTAGTAACGATCGAAACCGGACATCATCAGAAGCTGTTTGAATAGCTGTGGAGACTGCGGCAGCGCGTAGAATTTGCCTTTATGTACGCGTGAAGGCACCAAATAGTCGCGCGCGCCTTCCGGCGTCGCTTTGGTCAGCATCGGGGTTTCGATATCAAGGAAACCGTGGTCATCCATAAAACGACGCACGAAGCTGGTAATTTTGGCGCGGGTTTTCAGGCGCTGGGCCATTTCCGGACGACGCAGGTCCAGATAGCGGTATTTCAGACGCGCTTCTTCGGTATTAACCTGATTGGAATCCAGCGGCAGCGGCTCAGAGCGGTTGATAATGGTCAGTTCGCTGGCAAACACTTCCACTTCGCCGGTCGCCATATCGCTGTTGACGTTTCTTTCGTCACGAGCACGCACGGTGCCGGTCACCACGATGCAGAACTCATTACGCAGTTCGGAAGCCAGTTTGAAGGCTTCGGCATCCGGGTCGAAGAACACCTGAACGATGCCTTCACGATCACGCATATCAATAAAAATGAGGCTGCCGAGATCACGACGACGATTGACCCAACCACACAGAGTCACCTGCTGCCCCACGTGGGACTTACGCAACTGTCCGCAATATTCTGTACGCATGAGATATCCCTTAACTTTGCCGCAGGCTGATTGTTGCCTGCCGTGCAGGCGACGATGTCGCAGCTTTAGCTGAATGTCACAACTGGATGAAAAAAGGCGGCTATTATACTGGAAATAATGGCACACGATAAGCCCGATACCGCCTGTACGCGCGTTTGCTGCGCACGCTTAGTGCGTATTCTCACAAAAATTAACAAAATTTGTAAACCGGGTGCAGCAGGATACCGCGTAAGGTAAGTGCGACCTCATTCTTTTTTCAGGAGTTATCATGCTTGAACTTAATGCTGCCAACACCGCCCTGGTGGTTATTGATTTACAGGAAGGTATTCTGCCGTTTGCCGGTGGTCCGCACAGCGCTGAGGATGTGGTGAAACGTGCCGCGACGCTGGCGGAGGCGTTTCGCGCTAACAGTGCGCCGGTCATTCTGGTCCGCGTTGGCTGGTCTGCCGATTTTGCCGAAGCGTTAAAACAGCCGGTCGATGCGCAAACTGGCGGTCACGCGTTGCCGGAAAACTGGTGGACGTATCCGCTGACGCTGGGCAAGAAAGAGAGCGACATTGAGGTCACTAAACGCCAGTGGGGCGCATTCTACGGTACCGACCTGGAGTTGCAGTTGCGCCGCCGCGGTATCGACACCATCGTTTTGTGCGGTATTTCCACCAACATCGGCGTGGAATCCACCGCCCGCAACGCCTGGGAACTGGGCTTTAACCTGGTGGTTGCGGAAGATGCCTGCTCCGCCGCCAACAGCGAACAGCATCAGGGCAGCATGAAAAATATCTTTCCGCGAATTGGTCGCGTGCGCAGCACCGGGGAGATTCTGGCCGCGTTATGATTTACCTTGGCCTGCCGCAATGGTCGCACCCGAAATGGGTGCGCCTTGGCATCACCAGTCTTGAAGAGTATGCCCGCCACTTTAACTGCGTGGAGGGTAACACCACGCTCTATGCCCTGCCGAAAGCTGAAATTGTCCAGCGCTGGTACGATCAAACCCACGATGATTTTCGCTTTTGCTTTAAGTTTCCGGCGACCATTTCCCATCAGGCCTCGCTGCGCCAGTGCAGCGATTTGACGCAGGAATTTTTCACCCGTCTTGCGCCGCTGGAAACGCGTATCGGCCAGTACTGGTTACAACTGCCCGCCACGTTTGGTCCGCGCGATCTTCCGGCACTGTGGGCTTTCCTGGATGCGCTTCCGGCGGATTTCACCTACGGTGTTGAAGTGCGCCACCCGGAATTTTTTGCCAAAGGCGAGACGGAGTTGTCGCTTAACCGCGGTCTGCATCAGCGCGGCGTCAACCGGGTGATTCTGGATAGCCGCCCTATTCACAGCGCCATCCCCCACAGCGAAGCGGTGATAGATGCGCAGCGCAAGAAGCCTAAGCTGCCGGTTCATGCCCTGGTGACCGCACAAAACCCATTGATCCGCTTTATCGGTAGTGACGATATGGAACAGAACCGTCAATTATTCAGCGTCTGGCTGGAGAAGCTGCCGCAATGGGAGAAGCAGAGCACGCCATATCTGTTTTTGCACACCCCTGATAACGGCCAGTCGCCGGAACTCGTGGACGTATTGTGGAAAGATCTTCAGCAGGCGCTGCCCTCTATTGGCACTCCTCCGTCCATTCCTCAGCAATCTTCTCTTTTCTGAATGGATTACCTATCATTGTAAAGCCATCCGCGTATAAAGGGAGTTTGTATGGTAAGCGCGCTGTATGCCGTGCTGGGTGCGTTACTGCTCATTAAGTTTTCATTTGATGTTGTGCGTCTGCGCATGCAATACCGCGTCAGCTATGGCGACGGTGGGTTCAGCGAGTTGCAAAGCGCCATCCGTATTCACGGCAACGCGGTGGAATACATTCCGCTGGCGTTGGTGCTGTTGTTATTTATGGAGATGAACGGCGCTGAAACCTGGATGGTTCACGTGTGCGGCATCCTGCTTATTGCCGGACGTTTAATGCATTACTACGGGCTTCATCACCGACAGCTAAGCTGGCGTCGTTCCGGAATGAGCTCGACCTGGAGTTCGCTACTACTGATGGTGGTCGCAAACCTGTGGTATATGCCGTGGGAGTTGGTTTTCTCCCTGCGTTAGCGCACAATACGCCACTTTGTTTTCCCGGATGTTTACATTATGTCTAACCGCGACATGCTTTTTTCCGCGCCTATCGCCAGCCTGGGCGACTGGACCTTTGATGAACGGGTTGCCGAAGTCTTCCCGGATATGATCCAGCGCTCCGTCCCGGGTTACTCCAATATTATCTCGATGATCGGCATGCTGGCGGAGCGTTTCGTTCAGCCACAGACGCAGATTTACGACCTGGGCTGCTCTTTAGGCGCCGCGACGCTTTCCGTGCGCCGTAATATTCATCACGACGGCTGCAAAATCATTGCCGTTGATAACTCGCCGGCAATGGTTGAACGCTGCCGCCGTCATATTGATGCGTATAAAGCGCCTACGCCGGTCGAGGTTATTGAAGGCGATATTCGCGATATCGCCATTGAAAACGCCTCAATGGTGGTGCTGAATTTTACCCTGCAGTTCCTTGTGCCAGAAGAACGTCAGGCGCTGCTGGATAAGATTTATCAGGGGTTGAATCCCGGCGGCGCGCTGGTGCTGTCCGAGAAATTCAGTTTTGAAGATGCCAACGTCGGCGAGTTGTTATTCAACATGCATCACGACTTTAAACGTGCCAATGGCTACAGCGAGCTGGAAATCAGCCAGAAACGCAGCATGCTGGAAAATGTCATGCTGACGGATTCGGTCGAGAAGCATAAATCCCGCCTGCAACAGGCCGGGTTTGAACATAGCGAAGTCTGGTTCCAGTGTTTTAACTTTGGTTCGCTGATTGCCCTGAAAGCGGGTGACCAGGCATGATCACCTTCGAGCGTTTTTATCAGCAAATCGCCGTCAGCCCCCTGTCTCACTGGTTAGAAACCCTGCCGGCGCAGATTGCCGCCTGGCAACGTGACCAGCTTCATGGTCAGTTCAAACAGTGGACCAATGCGGTGAATTTCTTACCCGAGCTGACGCCGTCGCATCTCGACTTGCTTAATAGCGTCACCGCCGAAAGCGAAACACCATTAAGCGCAGGGCAACTGACGCGCATGGAAACCCTGCTGCGCAATCTGATGCCGTGGCGTAAAGGGCCTTACTCTCTGTATGGCATCAATATCGACACGGAATGGCGTTCCGACTGGAAATGGGATCGCGTGCTGCCGCACCTGTCTGACTTGCAGGGCCGGACTATTCTCGATGTAGGCTGTGGCAGTGGTTATCACATGTGGCGCATGATTGGCGCGGGGGCAAAGCTGGCCGTGGGCATCGACCCGACGCAACTTTTCCTGTGTCAGTTTGAAGCAGTGCGTAAGCTGTTGGGGGATGATCGTCGCGCCCATTTATTGCCGCTGGGTATTGAGCAACTTCCGGCGCTGAATGCCTTCAATACCGTCTTTTCAATGGGCGTGCTGTATCACCGTCGCTCACCGCTGGAGCACCTGTGGCAGTTGAAAGACCAACTGGTGAAAGACGGTGAACTGGTACTGGAAACGCTGGTTGTCGACGGTGATGAGCATACCGTTCTGGTGCCGGGTGATCGCTATGCCCAGATGCGTAACGTCTATTTTATTCCCTCGGCGGCGGCGCTGAAAAACTGGCTTGAGAAGTGCGGCTTTGTTGATGTCCGTATCGCCGATGTCTGTGCGACCACCACCGGGGAGCAGCGCGGTACGTCATGGATGGTGACGGAATCACTGGCTGACTTCCTTGATCCGAATGACCACACCAGGACCATTGAAGGCTACCCGGCCCCGGTGCGCGCCGTGTTAATTGCACGTAAACCGTGATGAGTGACGAAGCCTTTTCGCCAGAATAGTTCGGTTTGCAACAAAGCGGCGACGCGGCGCATCCCCGGGAGCGTAGATAACCAGGTGACCAGGGTGAGCGAGGAAAGCCAACGCCGTTGCAGGCCGAAATGTGCAGGCGAAAGATAAAAAAAGGCCCCTGTTAATGGCAGGGGCCTGGTACGAGCAAGCATCATATTGGGCGACATGATGCGCGGTAAAAACCGGTTATGGGCGATGCTGAACAATCATTGTCTTCATCACCGCCACTGCCTCGCCGTCCACACCATAGCGCGAATACTCATCCGCGGCGGCGTCCGACGACATGGACAATCCTGTATTACGATAACGCATGGGCGATGGTGTCCAGATACCCGCTGAGCTGTGAACTTCTTTCACGCCTGCGTCAAGAAAACGCATCAGGTTCGCTGCACGGACACCCGCGCCAGCCATAATGATTGGAACACCTGAATGGGTATTTAGTTCCATAATTAATGAAAGACCTTTTTCTGCGCTCGCCTGTTGACCTGACGTCAGAATGCGGGCAACCCCTAAATCTCTCAATTTTTCAGCGGCTTCACGCGGTTTTGCACACATATCAAAAGCGCGATGAAAAGTGACCGCCATCCCCCCTGCGGCCTCAATAATTTGTTGCATACGCGGCATATCGACATTGCCGTCCTCATCCAGCACGCCGGTTACCATTCCCGGAAAACCCAGTTCGCGGATGGCCTGGATATCCTCCAGCATGGCGGCGAATTCATCGTCGCTGTAGCAAAAATCGCCCCCGCGCGGGCGCACTATCGGGTGCACAGGGATGGTGACCCGCTGACGGGCGGCTTTAAGCGTCCCGAGTGAGGGGGTAAGCCCGCCTTCTTTCGGCGCGGCGCACAGCTCAATGCGGTCCGCCCCGTTTTGCTGCGCGATCTCTGCACAGGTTGCGCTATAGCAACATATTTCCAGTAACGTCATCTCTTCTTCCTTTAAGATGCAGCGTGCTCAGCATGGCATTATTTGGCAACCTGCGTGCTGAGCGCCCTCACACAGTGAGATTCTATTGCTCGCTGGCGACTATCTCTTCTATCGACCAGGGGTGAAATTTGATGGTGACTTTACCATCGGTCACGGCAAGCGTGGGGTTCGGCAGACGCTCTCGTTCACCTTTTGGCGAACTGGTCTTCACAAAAATGCCTGGCTGGCTCAACCCCTCATCCGAAAGCAGCGCCAGCGCGCGGGCATTGAGGGTTTCCGGCTCACCCGGCAGTACAATTTCGATATGCTCCCACCCCTCGTGCGGGTAACGTTTTTCCCCCGGCCACGGCAGTTCGACCACGCTAAATGCCCAGTGCGCGACCTGCACCGGTTGCGATAACCTGAACAGACAGATAGGTCGGCCATTAATAAGGTTTTCTGAGAGCAACTCACCGCACTGTTCAAAGCCGCGACGCCAGCGTTCAGCCGTCGCGTTCTGGTGACAGCGCAAGGAGATATGGTCAGCATTGAGGTCACGGATATCCAGCCCCAGGCGGGTGACAAGGTGTGTCAGATCCTCAATGAAACGCGGGAGATCTGCAGCGATATCCTGCAGCTCGTCAATATGTTGCCAGCCAGCCATTGTTTATTCCCATGCGATGAATTCGGGCGATACTTTACCTTGTTCTGCGCATGTCACCAACTCAGGTTATGCAGTGACATCGCCCGCGTCTGACGTCACTGCCACCCGGTTATTTGAGGTTCAGGCGAAGCCCCAGATCGTTGGGATAGGGATTGAAATAGTTTTGTGCCAGCAGATAGTGGTCAGGGTATTCGCCAAGGTAATGTTTGAGCAACGTTAAGGGGGCAAGTATCGGCAGCAGCCCGGCGCGATAGTGAAGAATCACCTCCCGAAGCTCACCGCGCTGACGAGGCGTAAGTTTGCCGTGAAAATACCCCTGAATGTGCATCAATACGTTAGTGTGATTCTTGCGGGAGGCCGGGTGTTTGAGGATCGCCATCAGCTTTTCCCGGTAAGCCTCGAAAAACGCCTCCAGGTTGTCCCACTGGGAAAGTGACGCGACAAACGGCCCGATCTCCCGGTATCCCGCCTGATGATGTGCCAGCAACTGGAGTTTGTAGCGGCTGTGAAAATCGAGCAGGCTATGACGGGTCAGACCGCGTGCCCGCAGGGTATTGAGCTCATATAATGCGAATACGCGCTCCACAAAGTTTTCGCGCAATACCGGGTCGTGCAGGCGACCGTCTTCTTCCACCGGCAGCCACGGGTACGCCGAGAGTAACGCGCCGGTGAAACGCCCCACCCCCTCTTTCCGCCCTCGCCCGCCTTTTTCATCGTACAGTCGCACGCGTTCCATTCCGCAACTCGGTGATTTCGCACAGACGATAAAACCGGCCAGTTCGGCAACGCGGGGCAGATACGCCGTGGTGAAGTCATCTATTTTCTGGGTGACATCCTCATTCGGCGCCTGGCTAAAGCGCATCCGGGTCTCGCCACTGGCGGTCTGAACCAGACGCAACGCCGGGCGGGGAACGGGCAGCCCCATAGCCATCTCCGGGCAGACAGGGCTAAAGGTCACCCACTGGGCAAGTTCGTCCATCACAAACCCCATGCGCTTATGTCCGCCATCGAAACGCACGGCCGAGCCGGTCAAACAGCCGCTGATACCAATCGTCGGTTGAGTTTTCATACCCCTCTCCTTTTATTGTGTTTTTCGGGTGAAAAAGAGCGTGACCGTTGCAACGGTAATGCCGAATTTCTTCATGGCGGTTTTGTTGAAAAGGTGTGTATCGTCCTGCAGATACAGCCAGTCATCAAAGTGTAGCAGCCAGGTTTTCCCGTCAGCCGTCACGTTCATGCTGTAACGCCAGTTAAAGGCATTGCCTGCCGCCTGCCCCCGTGCAACACCGTCGATATCGCCAGCAGTCCCTTCATAGCGGCCGTTACCGGTACGCCGGATATGCCACACCCGCTGCTGTTTTTCGCCATCGTCGTACACAAAATGTTCGTTGAGTGTCAGCGTGTCGCCCACCACGTCGCCCTCTATCTCAACGTGGAAGCGGCGCAATTGTTTACCACTATAGTCCTGCACCATGCCCCAGGCTTCGGTCTTGCCCTGAAAATAGTGAAATATATCGAGTGGCGGCTGTTGGCGTTGATAGTCATTTATCTCGCTACTGCAGCCCGTCAGCATTAAGAGAAGTGTCAGTCCAAGTGCCAGAATGCGTTTCATTGTTCACCTCCAATGAGCTGCTGACGCAGCATGGGGTATTGCGTATGGGGATCGAGCCAGATGGCCAGAAAGCTGATGCTGAACGCCAGGGATTGCGGTGGCCCCAGCGGGGTAAAGGCTTTTTGCGCCGCCGAAGCGCGATACCAGAACTGCCCTTGTTTATCGTGCAGAACAAACGCCAGTTGCGTGCCCGAACGGACATCCGGCCAGAGCGTTGCCAGGGTGCGTAGCCAGGCCTGACTCTGCGCTTCCCGCGTCAGAATGCCCAGCGCCTGCCACTGTTCGCGAGTCGCATCGACCAGTTCATCACGCGTGATGTCCCGCGCGTAGGTAATGATTAACGCCTGGTCCTGATCCGCTGCGATATAACGCCCCTGCGGCGTGCGCAGTTGCGAGGTATAAACGGTAAAGGGCCCCCAGGTTAATGTTGCGTCACCGGCTTTGCGCCAGTTTAGCCAGTCAGAGGCACTGGCTAAGGGAGCGGCGGCTATCAGTAATAGCAGCGCAAAGCGCAGAGCTTTCATTGCCGCCTCCCCATCAATAAATGGAAAAAAAGCGCCAGTACCAGCCATCCGAGCCCGAGCCAGCTCAGCACAATAAAGTTCGGTTGCAGGAATGTAATCGCCCCCAGCCGTTCACCGACATAGTAAGCAACTGGCCCGCCCAGCGTCGCCAGCAACGCCAGCGTCCAGCCCGGCAAGGCACTGGTGTGGGTGAGTCGGGTCCAGACGACGGCAAACATCAGCCACAGCGCCACCATCCACAATGGCAGCACGCCATCTCCGCTGAAACGGATCAATCCGGTAAGCGCCCAGAGGGCATCCAGCGAGCCGCCAGCCACGGCCAGCACCAGGGCATATATGCGCAACGCTGGCGCAAGCATAACGCAGGCGAGCATCGCCAGTGCGAGCCAGACGATAATGCCGCGCTCACGAAACAGCACCACCAGCGTCCAGTAAAGATCGAACGCCACGGCCATGAAGAAAACCTGCAGATGGCGGTTCATACACGTTCCGCAGTCAGTTGCACCACGCTGATGGTGCGTGCATTGAAACCCGCTTCGCAGTAGCCAAAATAGTAAAGCCACATGCGGCGAAAACGCTCATCAAACCCCATCTTTTCAATCTCTTGCCAGGCCTGAACGAAACGCTGACGCCAGTGCGCGAGGGTGCGGGCATAATCGGGCCCCATATCGAACACATTGCGCACCACAAAATCGGTGTGGCGGGTCATCAGGTTGTTCATTGCCGTTATGCTCGGCAAGAAACCGCCGGGAAAGATGTAACGCTGGATAAAATCGACGCTTTTGCTGTAATCGCTGTAGCGCTGATCCTGAATGGTGATGGCCTGAATTGCCATTTTCCCACCTGCGCGCAGGCGCGCCTGACAGGTTCGAAAGAAGGTCGGGAGATAGCGTTTTCCTACCGCTTCAATCATCTCAATCGAAACCAGTTTGTCGAACTGTCCGGTCAGGTCGCGATAGTCGCACAGCAATACCTGAACCTTATCCTGCAAGCCTGCCTGGAGAATGCGTGCCTGAGCCCACGTGTACTGCTCGCGTGATAGCGTGGTGGTGGTCACCCGACAGCCATAATGACGTGCGGCATACTCCGCCATGGCCCCCCATCCGGTGCCGATCTCCAGCAGGTGATCGTCCGGCGTTAGCGCCAGTTGTTCGCACAATCGCGCCATTTTTGCCTGCTGCGCACTGGCGAGATCCTGATCGGGCGCGGTGAACAGCGCGCTGGAGTAGAGCAACTGTTCATCCAGGAATTGGGCGTAAAAAAGATTCCCCAGGTCATAGTGCGCGGCAATGTTTTCCCGCGCCTGCTGACGGTCATTCCGCCGTGTCCAGTGGCGTAGCCGCTCAATCGGACGCCCGAGCAGGCGAAAGCCGCTTTCCAGTTTTCCTAAAACCTGGCTGTTGAGCGCTAAAATCTGCAACAGCGGGGTAAGCTGATGCGTCTCCCACTCGCCATCCATCCAGGCTTCCGCCGCCGCAAGGCTACCGCCAGTCAGTAAACGCCAGTAAACGACCGGGGAAAGGATCTGCACCTCTGCGCGCAACGCGGCGGCAGTGTCGCCAAAATGGTAAGTTTGCCCCCCCTCACGAAGCGTGAGAGACCCCACGCGTAAACCGTTCAGAAGGCGAAAGAGCAACCAGCGCGCGACGCGAGCATTACGCGGCATATCGGGTTCAAGCGCAAAGACGGGATCGGTCATGAGCGTTCACTCCTGCTGACGGGATGGTTATAAAGGGGTACGCGCTTAAGCCACAGACGCAGCGCCTGCCAATAAATGGCCATCACGGTCTTGAGCGTCATGAGCGGAATACGCAACAGCAAGGATGTGAGTGCAGCGCGCGTTAATGGACGCCGGGTCAGACGCAACGTGGCGTCGAAGACCTTCGCCTCCTGATGGTTTTCGATATGCATATGCAACGTTTTTCCAGGACGGTTAAAGCGCCAGTGATAGACCATATCCATCGGATTAAACGGGGAAACGTGGAACGCTTTTTCCAGCGGGCGGGTATTCTGTCCGTCAACGGCATAGTAATGTCGTTCATTCCAGGGCGTATTGCGCACCTCGGCCAGCACCCAACACAGAACGTCTTGCTGGTCGTAGCAGTAATAGAAGTTGACCGGGTTAAAATGAAAGCCGAAATAGCGCAGTTGAGTGAGCAACATCACCCGCCCCTGCGGACGCTCGCCGGTCAGATTTTCCAGCCGTTCGAGAACTTTCGCCTTAAGCGGCGATCCCAGCGGATAATCCTCGTCATAAAAGGCGGCGGCAGCAAAACGGTTACGACGAATGCCTGACATCGGGAGTGCGTCCAGCTCATCCAGATCGAGCAAGGCCATAAATACACGATAGTTGAAATGGTGCTCACGGGGCAGAAGACGCCGATGGCGTAAAACACCTTCATAAAGACAACTGTTCATGTTACTGGCCCTCCCCATGGGCGATGCCCTGCACCACATCGAGCGCGCTGCGAACACCATCCTCATGAAAGCCGTTGTACCAGTAAGCGCCGCAGAACCAGCTACGCTGATGGCCATTAATCTCACCGCGCCGCGCCTGTGCCTGCCAGCTTTGCGGGTTAAACAGCGGGTGCTCATAAACAAAGCGTTTCCAGACGTAGAGTTCATCAACGGGCGTGTCCGGGTTCAACGTTACGCAGAATAAAGGCGCTTCCTTTGGTAGCCCTTGCAGGATATTCATGTTGTAGGTCACGCACGCGCTGGCCTGATCCCGCTCATTCAGGCGGTAGTTCCAGCTTGCCCAGGCACGCTCACGTTGCGGGAGCCAGCGTCGGTCACTGTGCAAGACCACCTCGTTACGCTGCCAGCCGATACCGCCGAGAATCTCTGTTTCCGCAACCGTGGGATCGGCAAGCATCGCCAGCGCCTGTGCGGAGTGGCAGGCAAAAATAACGTGGTCAAACGTAGAGGTTGCATCGGCAAGTTGGATTTCCACCCCCTTATCGTGGCGGGTAACGCTCTGCACCGGCGTATTGAGATGCAGCGTCAGGCGGTCGCCGAGTTTGGCGAGCATGGCGCGGATATACTCACGCGAACCGCCGGGTACCACATACCACTGCGGGCGATGGGTCACATCCAGCAGTCCATGATTCTCAAAGAAGCGCAAAAACAGCGGCAACGGGAAACGCCGCATCTCTTGCAGGGACGATGACCAGATGGCCGCCCCCATCGGCAGAATGTAATGGCGGGCAAAAAAGGCGCTGAACCGGTGCTCATCGAGAAAGCTTTGCAGTGTGGCTTTCTCATCTACCTTGCCCGCGAGAGCCTGTTTTGCCTGGCGGTTAAAACGCACGATATCGCTGAGCAGATGCCAGAAAGATGGGTTAATGAGATTTCGGCGCTGGGCAAACAGCGAAGCAAGGGTGTGACCGTTATACTCCAGCCCACTTTGCGGATTGTGGACGGAAAAACTCATTTGCGTCTTCTGCCCGGCGATACCCAGTTCGCTGAGCAGCCCCATAAAACGCGGGTAGGTGCGATCGTTGTAGACGATAAAACCGGTATCAATGGCCCATCTCCCCTGTGGGGTGGCGACATCCACTGTAGCCGTATGCCCGCCGGGCGTGGCTTGTGCTTCAAATAGTGTCACCTTGTGATGACCGGCCAGCCGCCATGCACAGGTCAGCCCGGCAATGCCGCTACCAATAATTGCAATGTTCATGGCCGTACCATCCTGCGTAAGAATGCCCGCTGCACAACGGCTGGAAGAGAGGAGAGCGAGCGCAACAGCAACCCAAAAGCGCCTGGAAATACGATATGTGTTTTGCCCTTTGCGAGACCGCGACGAATCGCCGTTACCGCCTGCCCGACACTCACCTGACCAGGCATAGAAAAGTCGTTTTTACGGGTCAGCGGGGTGTCGACAAAGCCCGGCGAAACCACGGTGACAGCGATCCCTTTCGGCTCCCAGTCCAGACGCAAACTGTCAGCAAACCAACTGAGCGCAGCTTTTGACGCGCCATAGGCTTCGGCGCGGGGAAATGGCAGCCAGTGCGCCATCGAACTGACCAGCACAACGCGACTTCCGGGTTTAAGCTGTGTCTGGAGCGCGGCAAGACAGTTCACCGGGCCAAGAAAATTGGTGCTCATCACCCGTTCGACAAGAGCGGCATCCACCACCCCGTGATCCAGATATTCGCAGGTGCCCGCACAAAGAATAACCAGATCGGCAGAACACCCTTCCAGCGCCTGGCGACAGGCGTCCCTGTCTGTCATATCGAAAAGACGCACGCTAATGTTGGGGCTGAATTGTTGTAATGCCTCAAGACGCGATGGATCGCGCCCGCAGGCAATGACGAGGTAGCCATCGGCGGCGAAGGATTTAGCAAGCCCCTCGCCAATACCCGAACTGGCACCCGTGATAAGCACCGTTTTCATGCGCGAACCCTCTTTTTCACACCGCGGACCGCCCAGCCCAGTACGGGAAGATGCTCATACAGCATCTCCCCGGCGTCGTAATAATCACGCTGATGTAAGACATGCTCCCCCTGCACTTCTACGACCGAGCAGCCTGGCAGCGTGAGGGGGTCGTTGCCACGGATATGCGGATGCGACCAGTGCATGGTCCAGGTCACCGCAAACCGCTGACCATCACAAAGCGGGGGATCAATAGCGAAACGGCACTGTTCAACATTTGCCAGTAGATGGGTGAAGTAACGATGGATAGCAACGAATCCGTGATGCTCGCCAAACGGATCCTGCAACACAGCATCGGGATGATAGAGCGCGCTCAGCGCCGAAGGCGGCTGGCTGTCCAGTTCAGCGTAGTAATGAACAAACCGATCAATGACGGACTGCATGGTGCTCATGGGTCTTACCCTTTCCGTTGACAAAACGCGGCTATCGCTTGATCTAAAACTTACACAATTAATTATATTTGTCCAAGTTTTGTTGCGTAAATATTTTATAAGCCTTAAATATCAATAGATTAAATGTGATTAATTTTTATGCTTAATTTGAGAAAAAGGCGTAAGCGTCCAGGTCGCTATGCAGCGACCATGAACACAAGCAGAAGAGAGGATCTAGAGGGTAATAACGTCGAGAGAATTGACCTGCGATTGCCACAGTTCAATCTGTTTTTTACGCGCGGCCGATAACTTACCGCTGGTGACCAGCAACCATTTTCTTGTCGGCAAAATCTCCGGCGCCAGCATGGCTGGCGGAACCGGAAGGATATCGATGCGATGCCCCTGCCCGGTCAGCCGAAGCGCTTCAAGCCAGATTTCACAAGGGTCGGTCAGATGCCAGCCGGTGATAAGATAATTATCGCCTGGCGCGCGCTTATCCCCTTCAAGGCAAAACGAGGTGTAGGAGATAATAATGCCGTCGAGGATTTCACGTAGCGTAATCATTGCCGCAATATTGGCGGACATTTTACTGCGCAACGGGCGCAACACTTCCGTGACCAGTTCCGGGCGAGGATATTCGCGTCCGGAGTCATAAATAAGCTGCCGCAGAGAGTCAATCTTCCCCTCTTTCAGCCGTGAAAGCATGTTCTCTTGCAGGGTGACCCAGTTGTTCGTTCGCCGCATCTCTGGCCTTGCCAGCAGCGGTTTAACCTGGCTAACAGGCACCCCTTTTTTCACCCAGTCGAGAATTTTAAGCGCCTGTTGCACGTCGTCATCATTGTAAAGCCGATGCCCACCTTCCGTGCGCATCGGTTTGAGCAGACCGTAGCGGCGCTGCCAGGCGCGTAGTGTGGTCGCCGTTATCCCGCAAAGCCGGGCAAATTCGCCAATGGAATAAGTCATAGTACGCTCAAAGAAATAAACTCTTCTTACTATACTACGGATAAATCCCCCTCGCAGGATAGCGAGTAAGATCAGGCGCCTGGCGTTTCGGATGAGGGGGATGAAAACACGTCCATGATCGAATGTGTTAAGCGTTCATCCGGGCGCTAACAGGCCACGCTTTTTGACGTGAACCACCGGGTTACGGTGCTGACGCCTGCGGGCATTTGCAGTATACTCCCGCCTTTCATAATCAACACCCGGACGCGGCCTGCCCTTATGTGCCGCGTCATCAATGTAAGGTATCCCGGTGAATATTCAGGCTCTACTCTCAGAAAAAGTCGGTCAGGCGCTCATTGCCGCAGGTGCGGATGCGGATTGCGAACCGCAGGTCCGCCAGTCTGCAAAAGTCCAGTTCGGCGATTATCAGGCTAATGGCGTGATGGCAATTGCCAAAAAATTGGGCATGGCACCGCGACAACTGGCCGAGAAGGTACTGACTCATCTCGATCTCAGCGGGATCGCCAGCAAAGTGGAAATCGCCGGGCCTGGTTTTATCAATATCTTCCTGGCCCCGGAGTTTCTGGCAGACCAGGTAAGCCTGGCGTTGCAGTCCGACCGTCTGGGCATCACGAAGCCGCAGGCACAAACCATCGTTGTCGATTATTCAGCGCCGAACGTGGCGAAAGAGATGCACGTTGGACACCTGCGTTCAACCATCATCGGGGATGCATCCGTGCGAACCCTGGAGTTCCTCGGTCATAACGTGATCCGCGCGAACCACGTGGGTGACTGGGGTACCCAGTTCGGTATGCTGATTGCCTGGCTGGAGCTGCAACAGCAGCAAAACGCGGGTGAAATGGCGCTGGCGGATCTTGAAGGTTTCTACCGCGAAGCCAAAAAGCATTACGACGAAGATGAAGCTTTCGCCGAGCGCGCCCGTAGCTACGTCGTGAAACTGCAAGGTGGCGATGAATATTTCCTGCAGATGTGGCGCAAACTGGTCGACATTACCATGACCCAGAACCAGATGACCTATGACCGCCTGAACGTTACCCTGACGCGTAAAGACGTGATGGGCGAAAGCCTCTATAACTCAATGCTGCCGGGGATCGTGGCCGATCTGAAAGCCAAAGGGCTGGCAGTGGAGAGCGAAGGCGCAACCGTGGTGTTCCTGGACGAGTTCAAGAACAAAGAAGGCGAGCCGATGGGTGTGATCATCCAGAAGAAAGATGGCGGCTACCTCTATACCACCACCGACATTGCCTGTGCCAAATACCGTTATGAAACGCTGCATGCAGACCGTGTGCTGTACTACATCGACTCCCGCCAGCATCAGCACCTGATGCAGGCCTGGACTATCGTGCGTAAGGCCGGTTATATACCGGAGTCTGTGTCTCTCGAACACCATATGTTCGGCATGATGCTGGGTAAAGATGGCAAGCCGTTCAAAACCCGTGCGGGCGGCACGGTGAAACTGGCTGATCTGCTTGATGAGGCGCTGGAGCGTGCCCGTCGTCTGGTGGCTGAGAAGAACCCGGATATGCCAGCAGACGAGCTGGAAAAACTGGCTAATGCCGTAGGTATCGGCGCGGTGAAATACGCGGATCTTTCCAAAAGCCGTACCACCGATTATGTCTTCGACTGGGACAATATGCTGGCGTTTGAAGGTAACACTGCGCCGTATATGCAATACGCCTATACCCGCGTGCTGTCGGTGTTCCGTAAAGCAGAGGTCGACGAAAGCGCCCTTCTCGCCGCGAAGGTGGTGATCAGCGAAGATCGCGAAGCCCAGTTGGCCGCACGCCTGATGCAGTTTGAAGAGACGCTGAATGTGGTTGCCCGTGAAGGGACACCGCACGTGATGTGTGCCTATCTGTACGATCTGGCGGGCCTGTTCTCTGGCTTCTATGAACATTGTCCGATTCTGAGCGCCGGGAATGAAGAAGTCCGCAATAGCCGCCTGAAACTGGCGCTGCTGACTGCGAAGACGCTGAAACTGGGTCTGGATACGCTCGGTATCGAAACCATCGAACGTATGTAAATCGACGGTCTGTAAAAAAACCCGGCAAATGCCGGGTTTTGTTTTTATATCGCCATGCATGATAAAGATGCCCTAAGCCCCCTGGGCTGAGGAATCGCCACAAAAATGCGAGCACGAACGGTCCCCTCTCCTCTTTGGGGAGAGGGCCAGGGTGAGGGGAAAATGCGGCTCTGATGGTCATTCCGTTCACCTTATGTTCCTTGCTTTTCTGTCGCGACAGAACCCGTGAACGGGTAAAGGGGAACACCGCGTTCCCCTTTATAATCCCCACGGCCCCGCAAAGAAAGCGGTGCTTCGCACTGTGTTCGCCTCCCGCCCCGCTGCCTGCGGTCGGGAAAAAGGGTCAGCCCTGGCTAAAAAGGTCGAAAACGTTCACAGCACTACCGACCGCGCCAAAGGTAGCCCCGGCAAGCTTCGCGCCGCCGGGGAAGCTTAGAAATACTTACGCAGATACTCGGTCAGGCACAGCATCGCCATGGCCTGACCATACGGCATAGACGTCAGCGGGATCTGGCGGTAGAAATCGAGATTGCTGCCCATACCGGTACCGAATGAGACCTGCAGCAATTCGCCTTCAGGTGAGATATTCTTCACCACCGCTTTGATCGCTTTCTCAGCAACCTGCGCATATTCCTGGCCAACATAACGCTTACGTACCGCTTTCAGAATACCGTAGGCAAAACCGGCGGTTGCCGACGCCTCAAGATAGGATGTCGGATCGTCGAGCAGCGTATGCCACAGCCCGCTGTCGTCCTGGCATTTCGCCAGCGCAGCGATTTGTGCGTTCAACACCTGTACCAGATAACGGCGTACCGCATTGTTTGCCGGTAAATCCACCAGCTCCAGGAAATCCGGGATGACGATGGTCAGCCAGCTATTGCCGCGCGCCCAACGGGCATGCGCGAAGTTATGGCAACCTTCGTAGTTCCAGCCGTGGAACCACAGGCCTGTCTCCCTGTCCATCAGGTTCTGCACATGCAGCAGGAACTGATAGGTCGCCTCTTCCACATACTCAGGACGGTTAAGCAGTTTACCGATTTTCGCCAGCGGCAGAACAGTCATCATCAGGGTGTCATCCCACATCTGCTGATGGTTCTCTTCTGCCAGAGTGATGTGTTGCATACCGCCGTGATCCGTACGTGGCATCTCATTCATCGCCCACTCAGCCCAGGTCTCCAGCCATGGCAGGAAAGCTGGATTCCGGGTCTCTTCATAGCGATACGCCAGCGTCAGAAACGGTGCCATGGTGTTTACGTTCTTGGTCGTCGCGCCTTCGGCAAAACGGTCAGCGAACCAGCTATCAATCACGTCACGCACCGTCTGGTCACCCGTCTGCTGGTAATACTGATACATACCGTACAGACCGACGCCGTGGGTCCATTCCCAGCCCGCCCAACCTTTGGTGTCAATCACACGCCCGTCGTCAAGCCGCAGTAAAAACTCGCCGGTGGTGTCGTGAATATTGACCAGATTATGCGTGATCTTCTGAATCAATGATTTCAGCTCGTCGCGGGCGATAAAACGCTCTGGCTGACAAAGTAACGGGCTATGTTTGACAGGCCAAACCTTCATATTCTTAACCTCAGTTGTAAGTCGATTTCAGTGACGCGTTTTCTTTCAGGGAAGGCGCGGCAGGTTTATTACGATTCAGATAGCCGATATTGTTGTTGCCCCACAGGGACTCAAACGGCATGCCGGCCAGCATCTCAACGGTGGCGCGCGCTTGCGGCGTTGCGCTTTCCGGAATAACACGACCGGACTCACGCATTTTGGCCGTCTCTTCACGCAGAATGCTGTGGGTTTTCAGGTTCAGTTTGAAACGCAGAGAGACCAGGAAACCGCAGGCCAGCACCAGCAACGTACCGAAGCACATGATCATCAGGATGGTATGGCTCACTTCCGGCACCTGCGTTTTCTGGCCGGAGACAAACCCGGATGCCTGCATCACAATCCCCACCAGCATGACCGCACCGGCCTGAGAGGCTTTCCGGGTCAGGGTCATGATGCCCGCGAAGATCCCTTCACGACGCTGGCCGGTAACCACTTCATCGATATCCGCGATATAGGTATAGGTGTTCCACGGTACGTAGTTGATACCCCCACGGCCCAGACCGGCAACGGCAGACACCAACAGCAGCAAGGCATAGATGTCGCTCAGGCCCGCCCAGTAGAGGATGGCGAAAGATGCCGCGCTCAGACCAAACAGCACCACCACCATGCGATAAGACGGCGCCGGTCCAAAACGGATGCACAGCGGGATCATGGCGATAACGGCGATAAACTGGAAGATAGCCATGGTGCCCAGCAAGTTAGACGCGACAGACGCTTCCTGCATCAGAACGAAAACAACATAGTAGGTAAAGACGGCGTTAAAGACGTCCTGTGCGATATAGCCGCCCAGGTACATCCCCAGGTGCTGGCGGAAAATCTTGATGCGCAGCGTTGAGCTCAGTTCAACAAACAGGCGACGCAGGCTCTGCCCCAGCGTCAGGTGTTTTTTCTCAGCTTCGGCGCGCAGCGCCGCTTCGGTCCACGCTTCACGCGGACGCTCCCAGGTAAAGCACCAGACAAAAGTCAGCATCAGCGCGCACAGTACAGAGAACACCAGGCTTGCGTAGAAGAAAGAGATTGGGTTGTCTTTACCGAAGTGGGCCAGCAGCAGACCCGGCAGGAACGATGCGAGAATAGCGGACATCTGCGCCATCGAGATACGCGCGCCGGAGAATTTGGTTTTCTGTTTGAAATCATCGGTCATTTCCGGCACCAGCGTTTCGTACGGCACCAGGATCATGGTATAGACCACATCAAACAGCAGATATGTCAGCAGGTAATACCAGAAGCTCATGTCCCCTACCCACATAATGGAGTAGCTGAACACACAGGGGATACCTAACAGGATAAAGAACTTACGGCGACCAAAGCGTTTACCCAGCCAGGTCGAGCCGAAGTTATCGGTTAAAAAGCCCATCAATGGACTTACCACCGCATCCAGTACCCTGGCAGCCGCAAAAATAAACGTCGCTTCGATAGGCGTCAGGCCACAGAACGTGGTGTAGAAATAGAGTAGCCATGCGGCGGTAAGTGCTGTCGTGCCCGCCCCCAGGAAGTCGCCCGAACCATAGGCGAGGTAGTTAACCAATCCAATTTTACGTGTTTTCATTGCCGTTAACCCTGTTTATTAGTGAGGGACCTCTGGCAATCCGGCTTCGCCAAAGGTAATGCTTACACGGCTAAAGTAAGAGTATGTGCTTTGGGATACCTTTCTGTTTCTGCCACGACTGAAAGGCAAATGGCAAAAATACAAAGAGTGCCGCAACGCGCTTCACTGATTTATAAAACAGTGTTTCTTTTGGTTCAAAAGGCAGGGTCATAATTTGCGAGCCAGCCATCAGATTCCTGAGAAGAACGATGATGGCTGGTGAAAAGACGAGCGGCTAACGGTAGTTAACGATAACCTGGATACTGCTAACATTGAGGGCGGGAATCAATCTTCCGCCGCCGGGGACTTCCCAGATAAAGCGTAACGGCTCAATCGCGGGCACATCGGCGAAGGCGACAGTGGTTCCGCTCTGGGCGTCCAGTTGCACACAGCGTGTCTGGCTACACAAACGTGTATTTAACCCCGCAGGCGTCGGGCCGATTAGCTCATAACGCCACGAAACTACCGTCATCAGGCCATTGACCGGCTGCGAAGGGGCAAGAACACGCGATGACATGGCCTGCCCACGATTGCTGAGAATGACCCCGATATTGCTTGCCTGCCATGCGCCGTTTCCGGCGGCATGGACAAACAAAGGCAACGCAAGAAGTAACCCGGCAAGCTTACGCATTATTTGCCTCCTATGGTCGCCGTCATCCGAATCGGACGGTTATCTGACATTTCCATGTTCGACAACACCACCAGTTGCGGCAGGCTGCGACGCAAGAAGCGAGACAGCAACGGACGCAACGCATGGTTGACCAGCAGTACCGGCGGCGCGCCAAGCATCTCCTGACGCTGCAATGCTTCCTGGGTTTGCTCAAGTAAACGATCGGCAAGGCCCGGCTCCAGCCCACCGCCGCCTTGCAATGCTTGCAACAGCAGGCGTTCGAGCGGCGTATCAAGGCCAATAACCTGCACTTCGCCACTGCCAGGGAACCATTGCTGGGTAATCGCACGGCCCAGCGCCACGCGAACAACCGTGGTCAGTTCGTAGGGATCGGTTTGCAGCGGAGCGTGTTCTGCCAGCGTCTCCAGAATGGTGCGCATATCGCGGATCGGCACTTTTTCTGCCAGCAGGTTTTGCAGCACTTTATGCAGCGTTGTCAGCGTAACAACTCCCGGCACCAGATCTTCGGTGAGTTTCGGCATTTCCTGAGTCACGCGGTCAAGCAGTTGTTGCGCTTCCTGACGCCCAAACAGCTCCGGCGCAAACTGGCCGATCACGTGGTTCAGGTGCGTTGCGACAACCGTACTGGCCTCCACCACGGTGAAGCCCTGGATCTGCGCCTGCTCTTTGAGGGCGCTCTCAATCCAGATAGCCGCCAGGCCAAAGGCCGGATCGACAGTCTGTTCCCCTGGTAACGAACCCGCTGCGGTCCCCGGGTTAATCGCCAGCCAGCGCCCCGGATAAGCATCACCGCTCCCCACTTCCACCCCTTTCATCAGGATGCGGTAACGGGCTGGGGGCAAGTCCATGTTGTCACGAATATGCACCACCGGCGGCAGGAACCCCATGTCCTGGGCGAATTTTTTACGAATACTGCGGATACGTCCCAACAGTTCGCCATCCTGCTGGAAATCCACCATCGGAATCAGGCGATAGCCCACTTCCATGCCCAGTGAATCTTCAAGTTGCACATCATTCCAGGTGGCTTCCACCGCCTGGTTATTTTCCGGCATCTTGATTGGCGTCGCTTCCGCCGGCGCCTTCTCTTCTTTACCGCGCAGCCACCAGGCCAGCGCCAGCAGACCCACGGTGAAAAGCAGGAAGACAAAGTTCGGCATACCTGGGACCAGGCCAAACAGACCCAGTACCGCGGCACTGAGCATCATTACGCGTGGGTTAGTAAACAACTGGCTAACCATCTGCTGGCCAACGTCTTCATCGTTTGCCACGCGGGTCACGATAACACCCGCTGCGGTGGAGATAACCAGCGCCGGGATCTGTGCCACCAGACCATCACCGATGGTCAACAGGGTGTAACTCTGCGCCGCATCGCCCATCGACAGGCCATGCTGCAACACGCCCACCAGCAGACCGCCGATGACGTTGATAACCATGATCAGGATGCCCGCGACGGCGTCACCGCGCACGAACTTACTCGCACCGTCCATAGAGCCGTAGAAGTCAGCTTCCTGGGTCACATCGGAACGACGACGTTTCGCCTCATCTTCACCGATAAGCCCGGCGTTAAGGTCGGCGTCGATCGCCATCTGTTTACCCGGCATCCCGTCCAGTACGAAACGTGCGCCCACTTCCGCGATACGCCCCGCACCTTTGGTGATAACCATAAAGTTGATGATAACGAGGATGATGAACACCACGATACCGATGGCAAAGTTACCGCCAACAAGGAAGTGACCAAAGGCTTCAACCACCCTACCCGCCGCCGCCGTGCCGGTATGGCCTTCCAACAGAATGATACGGGTAGAGGCAACGTTCAGCGCCAGGCGCAGCAACGTGGTAAACAGCAATACGGTGGGAAATGCCGCGAACTCGAGGGTTTTCTGGGTGAACATCGCCACCAGAAGCACCATAATCGAGAGCGCAATGTTGAAGGTAAAAAGCAGGTCGAGCACGAATGCCGGCAACGGCAAAACCATCATCGACAGAATCAACAAAATCAGCAGGGGCCCCGCCAGAATTTGCCATTGTGTTGATTTCAGGTTGCCAGGCAGACGCAACATTGCCACCAGATTAGCCATCAGTGTCCTTCTCGTTCATAAAATCCAGCGACTCTGGCACTGGGAGATTTTCAGGTCTGGCCGGGCGTTTGCCCCCGGCCAAATTCCAGCGTTTCAATTGCCATACCCAGGCTAAAACCTCAGCCACGGCCGAGTAAAGCTGGCCTGGGATCTGCTGACCGATTTCAGCATGGCGGTACAGGGCGCGCGCCAGCGGCGGCGCCTCAAGGATCGGAATACGGTTTTCGCTGCCAATTTCACGAATACGCAGCGCAATCAAACCAGAACCCTTCGCAATCACTTTTGGCGCACTCATTTTATTCTCGTCATATTGCAGTGCGACGGAGTAGTGCGTCGGGTTCGTTACAATCACATCGGCTTTCGGCACATCTGCCATCATACGACGGCGTGCCGCGGCACGTTGTAGCTGGCGGATACGCCCCTTAACATGCGGGTCACCCTCCTGCTGTTTAAATTCATCACGGATATCCTGTTTGGACATGCGCAATTTTTTCAGGTGGCTGTAGATCTGCCAGAAGACGTCGAACCCCACCATCGGGATTATCGACAACACGACCAACAGGCAACACATCCCGGCCAGATTCAGCGCGCTGGCCATCGCAGTGACCGGCGCTTCCATCATCAAACGCATGATTTCCGGCCATTTATGCCACAGATAAAAGGCGGCCACGCTGCCCATCAGGGCCGTTTTCATGATGGCCTTGACCAGCTCTGCCACCACCTGCGCTGAAAACAGGCGCTTAATACCACTCAACGGGTTAATTTTGGAAAAATTAAACTGTACCGATTTTCCGCTTAATACCAGTCCACCCAGCACCGGGGGAGCAGCAAGCGCCACCAGCACCACACCAGTCACCAGCGGCAATAGCGCCAGCACGGCATTTTTGAGCAACTCGATGAGATGCCCAAGGATCATTTTTTGGTCATTGATAATGCCATGATCAAAACGTAAACCCGACGACATGATGCCCGACAGTTTGCGGGCAAACGCGTCCCCACCCATCCAGAGCACGCCCACCCCAACAAAGAGCATCAATATTGATGTCAGCTCTTTCGATCGGGGAACTTGCCCTTCCTCACGGGCCTTCTCTTTTCGGTGGGGTGTGGGGGCTTCTGTTTTGTCGTCGCTATCGTCTGCCACGGCTCAAATCCACGGGTAGATGTTTGATGACATAATGCCAGAGTCAAGTCGGTCTAATGGGCAGAGTAAGGCATAAAAACACGGGGTTTTCGCGATTTGAGAAAAGGAAAAGTGCATGTACTTATCCGCCAACGATATACTACCGCGTGGGTCAGAAAAGCTGCTTTTGCAGCGTATGCCTATAAAAAAGATATAAAACGTAATTAACACAGGGATGATAACCATGCTGTTCAATCAGGAGCAGAGACGTCATCACACAATGATGTGTCTCGCAGCAGTACTGATTTATCATTGTTTTTTCTTTATTGTGGCACTGCTGCCCAATTATGCCGCGCTCTATCATTCAGGTTTTGCTGCGCTATTTGTCGGCCTGGCCGTGAGCTTGCCGTGCACACTCCTGCTCTGGCGATACTACAACCATCACTACCCTTTTATGCCGTTGGGGCAATTTAACCCCGGTTATTTCGCATTGGGCTTACTGGCTATTATCGCACTCAATATTGTCTGGCAGTTTTTGGGGATCGAAGAAGAGTGGGTGGCATCGCTAAAGAGCTACTCGGTTTCTGCGCGTTGGGGTCTGGCGTTCGCCATTTGTTTTATTGCCCCGTTTTGTGAAGAGGTGATTTTTCGCGGCTTCTTACTCAACGCCTTTCTGCGCTGGGGACGCTTTGCCAGGCAGCAGAGCATCGTGGTGACTTCGGTAGCCTTTGCGCTTATGCATACGCAATACCACGCGCCAGCCACCTTTATCTGGCTGTTTACTTTTTCGGCTCTGCTTTGCGTGGTAAGAATGTCATCCGGTGGGCTACTGCTGCCAATGCTGCTACATATGCTCAATAACACCGCCTCATTTTCCTTGTCCACGATGAGCTAAAAAAACGGGAAGCATTGCTGCTTCCCGTTTTATCAGTATGGCTCAGTGCAAGAGCATCAGAAACCGAGACTGTCGAGCAGATCGTCAACCTGATCCTGGCTTGCCACCACGCCCGCTTTCGTCGCATCAAGCTGCGGCCCATTGAGCAGACTTTCGTTTTCACGTTTCGGACGCGCAGACTGATCGGGAATGTTTTCGATCAGCACCATCAGAAGCTGTCGTTCAATTTCCTGAATCACATCCATCATACGCTTGATAACCTGACCGGTAAGGTCCTGGAAATCCTGCGCCATCATGATGTCTAACAGTTGCGCGTTGGTGAAGCTGGTGTGGCCCGGCACATCCCCGAGGAATTTACGGGTGTCGGTCACCAGTTCACGGGCATCTTTCAGCTCGATAGGATTTTCAAACCACTCATCCCAACGCTTGGACAGGGATTTGGCCCCTTTTTCCATCGCATCCTGATGCGGTTGCGACGCCTCGACGCTATTGAGTGCGCGTTCAGCTGCCTGCGCGGTCATCTGCACCACGTAATCAAGACGATCACGGGCATCAGGAATGGCTTCCGCCGCTTCAGCAATCGCCTGATCCAATCCCAATTCACGTAAACTGTCACGCAGCATACGTGTCAGGCTACCGATACGGGCAATGATATCGCTGGCTGAATGTTCTTCCGTAGGTTTAATTGAAGGTTGAATCATCGTCCAGTCCTCACATGCCGAGTTTCTCGAAAATCTTACCGAGTTTCTCTTCCAGGGTTGCAGCAGTGAAAGGTTTCACTACATAGCCGCTCGCGCCAGCCTGAGCCGCCGCGATAATGTTTTCTTTTTTCGCTTCTGCCGTGACCATCAGTACCGGCAGCGAAGACATGTTGCCGTCAGCACGAATCGTCTTAAGCAGTTCCAGTCCGTCCATGTTCGGCATGTTCCAGTCGGAAATGACGAAACCAAAACCACCGGTCTGGAGTTTGTTCAGCGCGTCAACGCCGTCTTCGGCTTCCTCGACGTTGTTGAACCCCAGCTCTTTTAACAGGTTGCGCACGATACGACGCATCGTGGAAAAGTCGTCGACAACCAGAAATTTGAGCTCTTTATCCGCCATAAAACATCACTCCTCGTTAAATACGTATTGCCTGTCCGGCACTAATTTTTGCCAACATCTGCTGGCTTACCTGGCTAAGATCGACCACTTCGCTGACGCCACCCATATTGATAGCTTCGCGCGGCATGCCGAACACCACACAACTTGCCTCATTTTGTGCAATGGTCCAGGCTCCAGCCTGGTGCATCGCTAACATTCCGGCCGCACCGTCATTGCCCATACCGGTGAGGATAACCCCCACGGCATTGCGCCCGGCGTATTTCGCGACCGAATGAAACAGTACATCCACAGCAGGACGGTGACGGTTCACCGGCGGCCCATCGTGGATCTTAATCTGATAGTTTGCCCCGCTACGCGCCAGCTCCATATGCTTGTCGCCCGGCGCAATATACGCATGTCCTGGCAGGACACGCTCACCATCTTCCGCCTCTTTCACGGTAATCTGGCACAGCTTATTCAGGCGTTCGGCAAACGAACGGGTGAACCCTGGCGGCATGTGCTGAGTAATAAGAATACCCGGACTTGACAGCGGCAATGGCTGGAGTACATGACGAATTGCCTCTGTTCCTCCGGTTGAAGCGCCAATGGCCAGCAATTTTTCCGAACTTAACAACGGACCAGACTTCAACGCTGCCGGGGCTGCCGACATGGGTTTATGTGCCGCAAGGCGCGCGCGCGAGGCGGTACGCACTTTTTCGGCGATCATTTCGCTGTAGGCCAGCATCCCTTCGCGAATACCGAGCTGGGGTTTAGTGACGAAATCAATCGCCCCTAACTCCAGCGCACGCAGCGTCACTTCTGAGCCTTTTCCCGTCAGAGAAGAAACCATCACGACCGGCATCGGACGCAGGCGCATCAGTTTTTCCAGGAAATCCAGACCGTCCATCCGCGGCATTTCCACATCAAGCGTCAGCACATCAGGGTTAAATTTTTTAATTAAATCCCGTGCAACCAACGGATCCGGCGCCGTCGCCACCATTTCCATATCGCTGTGGCTATTGATAATTTCGGTCATGATTTGGCGCATCAATGCAGAATCATCGACGGACATTACCCTGATTTTACTCATGCTTTATCCTTACTCAGCGCGTAAACGGTTTGACCACGCAGGCTAAACTCACGCACAAGGTTGCTGAAATTCTCCGAATGCCCGGCAAAAAGTAGTCCGTCAGGCTTAAGCAATGGTGCAAAACGATGCAAGATATCCTG
Organism: Phytobacter sp. SCO41; assembly: GCF_003073275.1. Lineage (NCBI taxonomy): Bacteria > Pseudomonadati > Pseudomonadota > Gammaproteobacteria > Enterobacterales > Enterobacteriaceae > Phytobacter > Phytobacter sp. SCO41. The sequence continues at coordinate 3,519,442 of NZ_CP027225.1, forward strand.
CTGCGTCGTTTTATCAAAATAAATCATTACGTTACGGCAAAAAATCGCGTCAAACGGTCCAGGGACGTTATATTGTTTATCGAGCAAATTCACCGAGGTGAAATCCACATAATTCGACAATTCCTGACGCACGCGCACCAGACCGGCATGGGGCCCGGTTCCGCGCATGAAGTAACGCTGTAGCTGTTGCGGCGACAGCGTTTTCAATTCATCCTGGCGATAGACACCGTTACGGGCTTTTTCCAGCACTTCGGTATCAATATCGCTGGCAATTACCTTGAAACGACCCGGCGCCATACCGAGTGCATCTGCCAACGTAATCGCAATGGAATACGGCTCTTCACCAGTCGACGCCGCGGCACTCCAGACGCGATACTCGCCGGTACGCTTACGGGCATGCTCCGCAAGGACCGGGAAGTGGTGAGCTTCCCGGAAAAATGCCGTGAGGTTAGTGGTCAGCGAGTTTATAAAAGCCTGCCACTCGGCGCTATTTTGGTTCGCTTCCAGCATGCTCAGGTAGCGACCAAAATCATCCAGCCCAAGGGTGCGTAAACGACGAACAAGGCGGTTATAGACCATGTCCCGCTTGTGGTCGGCGAGCACGATCCCTGCGCGTTGATAAATCAACTGACATATTCGACGAAAATGCGCGTCAGACAGCGCAAGACGCTGAGTCATCTGTTGCATGAGTGATGACGTTTGCCCAGTAGGCATTGATGATGTCATAGCGCCTTCTCATTCTGATTTAGGATACAACCGGCACTCCTTTGGGGAGTACCGCGTCTGATGTAACGACATGTTCTTCTAACTTAAACACAGCCACCAGGGAGGTCAGATGATCTGCCTGATGCGCTAACTGATCGGTTCCCGCGGCGGCTTCTTCAACGAGCGCAGCATTCTGTTGGGTCACCTGATCCATCTGGCTTACTGCCAGTGCGACCTGCTCAATACCCCGGCGCTGTTCATCCGAAGCAGAGGCAATTTCGCCCATAATATCGTTCACCTGGGTGACAGAGTGGACGATCTCCATCATGGTTTTCGCAGAGGTATCCACCAGCACAGATCCCTGCTCAACGCGTGAAACTGACTCTTCGATTAGGCCTTTGATCTCTTTGGCAGCCTGCGCGCTTCGGCTGGCGAGGTTACGCACCTCCCCGGCCACCACAGCGAAACCACGTCCCTGCTCACCTGCCCGCGCCGCTTCTACCGCCGCGTTCAAGGCCAGAATATTGGTCTGGAAAGCGATACCGTCAATCACGCTGATAATATCGCCAATCTTTTGCGAACTGGCGGCGATCTCATGCATAGTGCTTGCCACATTCGACGCCTGCTGCCCGCCTTTACGCGCCGTTTCCGCCGCGCTCTGTGCCAGACCAGATGCCTGACGGGCGTTATCGGCGTTTTGTCCCACGGTCGCCGTTAACTGTTCCATGCTGGCCGCCGTTTGCGCCAGCGACGCCGCCTGTTGTTCAGTACGCGCCGACAGGTCGTTGTTGCCTTCGGCAATCTCCGAGATACCGGTATGCATCGCGTAGCTGCCGTGACGCACCTCGGTCACGGTAGAACGCAGCGCGGTCTGCATCTTTTTGAGGCTGGCAAAAATGGCCGAAATTTCATTTTTACCCACTACCGCAATCGGTCGAGCCAGATTGCCCTCGGAAATACTGTCAAAGTGACTACTGACAATGGCCAGCGGCTGAACAATCATCTTGCGCGACCACCACAGCGCCGCCGACGTCAGCAACGCCGCCAGAACGACCACCACGGCGAAAATCACCGCTGAGCGCTGGTAATTGCTTTGCCCCTCTGCCTTAGCGGTCTCCACAAAGTGGTTGATATGCTGCTGCCAGGCCGTAAAGTTTTTATCAAATACATCCTGCGACTGCTGAATCGGCGCCGACATAAAGTCGGATAGCTGGTTGCTTTCAAGCCACGCGGCCTGGTGTTCCAGATCGCCATGCCATGCCGTATAAGCCACTTTCGTTCCGTCCTGCAGACGCTTACCTTCATCGGTCAGCGCCGGGATACTCAGAAACTCATTAATACTGTTATCGGCATCTTTCAGATTATCTTTCGCCTGTTTCATTAGCGCTTTGATATCGTCCGGCGGATAACTCAGCGCCGTTAACGTACCGGCTTTATTCAATGATGTACTGGCTTGTAATAACCAGGCGCGGGTTTGCATCAATGCGTTGCGCTGGATGTTACTTTTTTCAACTTCTGATAAATGGGCGGTGCTTTGACGAAACGCCCAAAACGACAATCCGTTGCTCCCTACCTGCAAAATGCCACAAACGATCAAGATCAAAAAAAGTGTCGTAGAAATTCGAATACGGTTTAACATCAACGCTCCCATCAGGCGGCAAAGTGCCGCGGGTTAAAGCAGTTAAAAAGTTTCCCAGTTATCGTTTTGTCCGGTCGTTAGCTGACGGGCTCTGGAAGGAGCCGAAGTAATGGCTGCCGCCGGATTAAGCGCTCCTTGCGCGGTTTTTGTAGGGACAGAAGAGAGACGGAAAGTAGAAACCGCTTGCGTCAACCTGCTGGCTTGTTCTTCTAATGCAGCCGCAGCGGCGGCAGATTGTTGTACCAGCGAGGCGTTTTGCTGCGTGACGCGATCCATTTCGGATACCGCCAGCGCAACCTGGTCGATGCCACGGCTCTGTTCATCAGAGGCCGAAGCAATCTCACCCATAATGTCGTTTACACGGGTTACTGCACTGACGATATCACCCATCGTCTCACCGGCGCTTTCAACCAGTACCGAACCGGTATCCACGCGAGAGACAGAGTCTTCAATCAGCGCTTTGATTTCTTTTGCCGCCTGGGCGCTGCGGCTGGCAAGGTTACGCACTTCGCCAGCAACCACCGCAAAGCCACGGCCCTGCTCACCGGCGCGGGCGGCTTCAACCGCCGCGTTGAGGGCAAGGATATTGGTCTGGAAGGCAATACCGTCGATGACGCCGGTAATATCGGCAATTTTTTGCGAACTGGCGGCAATGTCATGCATGGTTTTCACCACGCCATCCACCACTTTACCGCCGCGTTCAGCGGTTTCGGAGGCGCTTTTCGCCAGTAGCGATGCCTGACGGGCGTTTTCGGCGTTCTGTTTCACCGTTGCGGTCAGCTCTTCCATACTGGCCGCCGTCTCTTCCAGCGCCGAGGCTTGTTCTTCGGTACGGGATGACAGGTCATTGTTACCCGCGGCGATTTCGCTGGTGCCAGAATGAATAGCATCAGAACCGGCACGCACATTGGTTACCGTATCAATCAACGAGCGCTGCATATGGTCAACGCTTTGGGCCAGATCGGTAATCTCACTGCGCCCTTCAACCACCAGCGAATCGGTCAAATTGCCGCTGGCGATTTCACGAATGTGTTTAATGACCGCGGTCAACGGCGCCAGCAGAATGCGGCGAATGCCGTACCAGACCAACGCCAGCACAACGACCAGGGCCAGCGCGAGGGCCGCCATCTGCCATTTTGCAAAGTTATAATCACTCACGCTTTCGTCATAGGCTTTGCGATACAGCGATTCGCTTAACTGGGCATATTTGCCCATCGCATCACCGAGACCGTTTTGCATACCCTGCGTTGGCTGCGCAAAGTAGCCATCCATGTTGCCGCCTTCCAGAAACTGCACCAGCTCCGTCAGTCCGGCCGCATAGGTTTTATACTTTTCATCCAGCACCTGACGCGCCTCTTCCATCGCGGGTACCGATGGCATGGCACGGAAGGCATCGTAGTGTTTTGCCGCATCAGCCAGGCTGGATTTCGCGCTTTTTAATAAATCAGTTTTAGCGCTACTTTGTTGGTTGTTCGGGTCCATCATCATTCGGGCAGATGAACGGCTCAGGTTGATACGTGTTTGCAGCATCAGTTCCCAGGTTTTCGTCAGTTCGGTCTGTTGCATGCGCAGATCGTTGGAAACCGCAAAGCTTTGCTGATTTTGATTAAGAGAAGAGAATAAAAGCCCGCCCGAGAGCAACTGCAGCAGCGCAAACACTACCAGTACACTCATCAGCATTGTGACAACGCGAATACGGTTCAACATGCTACACCTTCCTGAAAACTTGTTAACGGTGTTATCGGCAAGGGGCTATAGAACTTTACATTTGCGAAAGGGAATTAAACCGTCTCAATATTAACCGTAGAAATCTCCTTCGTCTGGAATGTTAAAAAGCGATAACTCAACTAAAAAGCGAGATCGATAAGTAATGTGTCACTGTATGTTCCTCCCGGTGGGGTCGTCTGATTCGGCATGACCTGCGCCGTATAGTTATAGGTGCGTAACGTGCCATCGGTGCTGATCGATGAAGACGTCCCACTGGACCAGCGCTCCGCCCCCGCAGCCCCCCAACGGGATGATGTGCTGCCTTTATAGATTTCATAACTCAGCCGATTTGAACCGTTTGCCATCTGCCGTACCGTCCCATTGGCATTGTTGCCATTATTGATACCAATGGTATAGGCATACCCTTTAGTGCAGGTCACGCTAATCGATTGTGAAATGGCGGGGAACGCCTTCGCGATTGGCGCACTGCCGAAATTGACATTAGGTGCTGAAATCGCAGTGCAATCGTTGGTCACTGTCATGCTTACCGTAAGATTCAGCGCCAGGTTACCGCTTTGCAACTGCGTACAACCGGTTAAAATGGTCCCCACCGCGCATATGTTGTAGTAGAGATTCAGGTTTAACGTCCCCGCATAGGGGCCAGCCGAAACGCTTTGACCGGTCACAGTGCGTAAAAAGAGTGGCAGCGTATAGCGCTTCGATCCCAGTACCGTCAAAAGAAAAGTGCCATTCCAGGTATAGCCAGCCCCACCGTTCGTGACTTCGCCCGACGAACAGCCAGACACACCGCATAATTTCACCGGGATGGAATCCGTCACTGTTAAATCATCGGTACGCTTCATCGCCCCACGACTGGCAACCAGCGTTGAGGCACCTGTCATAGTGAGTGTTGCGTAGTCATTTGTCAGAAGCGACAGCGCGGAGTCGCAATCAAGATAGATATTGGTAGACACCGGTTGCTCGGCGCTATTGAGGGTAAAAGATGTCACTGACGTGCCAAATGACGGGCTGTTATTGGATAAACTGGCGGTACAGGCAGCCCAAACCTGTGCGCTCGTTCCCGACAGTAATAACAGCATTAACAGGATACGACGCATCAGTTGCTCCTCTTACACATAAGCGGGCCGTACGTTTCCAGCTTATGCTCTGGGTTGGCATTCAGGGTCAGGTTAGCGGTGCAGCGTGTGTCATCGGGTAACCGGACATTAAGCACACTGACTTCATCCAGATTTTCCAGCCAGGCAATACCGTCATAACCCACAATAGCCGTCGGTTTGCCCTGGCGACTCACTTCACTGGTGAGCGGTAACGGATTGTTTTGCTCATCATGCAGGATCACACTCGCCACCCGCTCGCGCACCATCGGAAATTCCACCAGATAGCCTGAGTAACGACGCAGAGCAAGCCGCCGCTCGGTCTCAATGATCTGCGTGTCGGCGGGTAAATTCAGGGTGTCAATGCTGTAATTGGCCGGATAATACGAGGACACGCCGCTTATGAGCAGGTAGCCATTTTTATTCGTTTTTCCAATGAGTTGATTTTCATAATTTACCGGAATTTCCGGCTCTCCCCCCGTACTCACGACCACAAAGGCATCATTGATTCTTTTGGCGAAGAAGAATTCGTTATCCATCAGTACCAGGGATCCCATCGCCTCCCCCCACCATGTCCGCATGTCGCTGTAGCCGTACATACCCCCCTGCAATTCAACGTTGTTATTGCGCCAGCCGAGCGTTCCTTGTTGATAACTGTCGCCTTTGGTCTGTCGCGCCAGCGCCATACTCCAGCTCAAACCACCGTAAGAGGGCATCGAATGTCCGTAGTTAATCCGCTGCGCCGTGCCCGTATCCGCAGTGTTATCCACGCTCAGAGACACGCTGTCCCGATCGCCGAGCGGAATTTGTACCGAGACTGCGGCGTTCCAGTCACCGCGCCCATTGTCACGGCTTGCCGAAACATAAATATTGCTGTCTCCCCACAGATTGCGGCTCCATGAGAGGTTAAGCAATTCAGTCTTGCTGTTGTCAAAATTGCGAACGCCAATCCATGCCGCGCCAATATTGCCAAAATCGCCGAGATTAAAAGAGAGTGAGTATTGGTCCGTTTTACGACTCAAACTGGCTATTGGCGGCGTGTTATTGTCATTGGGATGGTCGTAATAGTAGTTTTGTTCATACAGCGCCAGGTTGCCGAAACCGCGATCGCGACGGATATGCTGTGTGGCAATGCTGAACATACCGGTACTGTACTGATATCCCCAGTTCAATTGACTACCACTGTCGCCCCGCATCTGACTTTGCGTCCATGACGAATTCACCACCCCAAGACGCCATAACTTCGCGACAGCACCCACGCCGCCCAGCGCCAGTTTCTGCGCCCCTTCCCCATGAGCCTCCAGCGTCAAATAATCTGTCAGGCCGTAGCGATAAGACGCACTTCCCACCATGGAGCCATAGTCGAAACTGTCGATACCGTAATTACGCCGCAGCCCCCCCAGCGTTGTCGCACCATCACTGAGCCCCTCTTTAAGCAACTCGCTGGCCACATAAAACGGCATGGTGGTACTGACCTTGCGCCCTAACGCATCGGTGGTGACCAGTACTGCATTCCCTGCACCGTTTATATAAGGCAAATTGGTCAGGGTAAAAGGGCCTGGCTCAATTTGTTTCGACCCGGCGCGGTAGCCATTAATGAATACATCAACCGAGGTCGGAACCGCCGCCTCGCCGGAAAATGACGGAATGGGCCAGGTCACCAGATCAGGACGCAGTGAAAAGTCACGCCCATAACTGATCCCCCCTACGCGTACGCTGTTACTCCAACTTAACGAGTCGGAAATCACATCCCCCACACTCCACTGGATAGCATTGTCTTCATCAGTCAAATGAAGGGTGGTGTCATAACGGGTATAACCATCCTGTTGCGCAGGTTGACCCGAAAGGCGGGAGATGGCTGTCCCGGTCGAGGAAAACGTCATATTTCCGGAGAAATAGCGAAACTCATGCCAAAGAGAAGCACGCGTACCGATATTTTCCGTGTTATTGGTGTAGACATCATAATTCAGCAGCGCGCCACGCCCATCGGGTAAGGGGCTACGCTGCTGTCCGCCATTGAACGCGGTAAACCGCTCTGGCAACCACCCATCAGGAACAAACAGCAATAGCCGCTGACGTTCGCTATCGTAGTCAGTGCGCACGTTGGGTAACGCTGACACGTTTACCTCTCCCTGAGGAATATAATCTGCGGATATTCCGCAACGCTGCAGATCGGCGCTGGCGACAAAATAAGCACTGCCACGTCGCGTCACCGGTACAACCTGTTGCGTATCATAATGATTTATGACCAGGTTTAGATGAAACACCACCTGTTCATTCACTACTTGTGCATCCGGCGGCGGCGGAAGTGTGTCATCGCCCTGCTGTGCTCTGACATTAGCCGAATTGCCTAGCAGCATGATCATCGCCGGGAAAATTACCTGGCGGGAGACTGCCATTCACTTTCTCTGGCATTGATTGTCGCTTTAAGCTCTACAGGGGCAGGCACCCCGGCAGGGAGCGGCCAGGAACGCGTTTCCCCAGGCAGGACATACCCCAGCAGTCCGTCAGCAATGACCCGTGTTTGCCCACCTTGTCGGGCGGAGACAGCCGTCAATCGAACATGCACATCACCCTGGTTACGTATCTGCAGCGCAGGTTTTCCATTTTCTCGTACGACTTGCCAACTGAGTTCGCGCGGATCCACCAGCGCATGGTTTGCACTCTCAGGATAAGTAGTAATCCCCTTGCCATAAATAAAGAGCGGGATGGAGTAACGCATTTGCAATTTGATACCCATCTGTCCCTGAGATGAGCCGGCTGGAGGAATTTCATCAACAATGATTCGGTATGCCTGTTCTGTGCCTGCGGGTATCTCCGTCTGTTTTATCAGGCGGATAAGCTGCTTAGTCCCTTTTTGTATGGTGACAATTGGCGGGCTGGCGACCACATCCGTCTGCGGTTGATAGCGCTCATCGCCACGCTCCTGGCGCCAACGGACGATACGCACCTGCATGGTTGCTGGCGTGTTGCCCTGGTTCTGGATCCACAACTCTGTGGCTTTATTCTCTGATCCTAACCAGGGATCAATCGGCCAGAGTAAGATTGTGGCTGCCGCATTGGCGTCTCCCATCGCAGTACACAGCATCATCATTAAACCTGCCGCCCTTGCGGCGCCGGAGGTGACGCTCATTTCCCTTCTCCCTTTACCATGTCAATGTCACAGTCAATTGATCAGAATATGTCCCCGCTGTGCCGAACGGGGACAGTTGCGCGGCGCCAAAGATGCTGAGCGCGATATTATTGGCATCGCTATAGGTGACTGACACCGACTGATTAACACCAATTTCTGTGTTTGCCGCCAACGAGCTACTGCGGTAAATGCGATATGGAACCCGCTGTGTTCCACCGTTTAGCTGCATATTGCGTACCGTTGAGTAATACATCCCACCATTGATGCTCATGGTTAAGGCAACACCCGGCGTGCAGGCGAGTGACATTCCGGCATTCGGTACAAAGCTGGTGGAGATCTGGCCGCTCTCCACCCCCGTATGAGTACCAAAATCAAGTGCGCCCAAAACCCCACCGACGCCTCTCGTTACAGAACATCCGGGTGTAATGGTCGCGCCAACGGTAAAAGTTTGTTGCGTCACCGTGACGGCAACCGCAGGCCCTGGCAGTACACTCATGCTCAGCGATAGCCCAAAAATGGCGCGCAACACCCCGTGACTTCTCGCGAGAGAAGCGCACTTTCCTTCTGGTTGCATCATATTGACGCTAGTAGGTCACGCTCACGTTTAGGGTGTCCGTATAGGTCCCGGGCAATACCGTTACGCTGTTACCCCCGCCAGTAATGCGCCCATACAACGTGTAAGAATCCACTCCACCGCTGGTGGTAGTTCGCGGGATGGCGGCACCGTTAACGATCTCATTACTGAACGCGCTGTCGCTAAAAACGCTGTACGCCACCCCTTGCGTGTTCGTTGGCGTTGCGGAACGCAAATACCGTGCCACTGTACCCGGCGTTCCCACTGTGGTGCCTGGTGTTGCAGTATTGGTGTTGCCGGTTATCTGGACGGTATAGCTGGCGGTCGTGCATTGGATAGTGAACGAACTGCCGCCAGCGCCCGTGTTAGAAAGTTGAGTGGTCAATTGAGAAAATGTGGCGGGATTTGTACCGAAGTCCAGTGTACCGAAGTTGATACCGCTTTGAGAGGGAGAACCATTAATTAAACATCCGTTTGATAATGTCAACGTCGCCCCAATAATACCGTTACTGGTAACCGCATCGGCATTATTTACCGACAGCGTCACCAATCCAGTTAACAGGATAAGGCGTATTTTCTTCATATTATATCTCCGGGAAAGGCGAGCGTTCATCCAATATAAAAGAGCAACGTCATTAAAAACGGATCTGCGTAACTCAATAGGAGTAATAAGAAAAATTTAGTTGATGTCCAACGCTTCGACCACTGAATATGACCACCGCCCTTAAAGGGTGCGTTAGTATATATTTTGATTGTTTTTCAAGAAGTTAATTATAATGAAGCGTAACAAGAAAGATATATGAAAAGGATATATTAGCAATAATGTGATGTATATCACAATATATGGTATAACGTAAATTCACCATTAGCATATTTAAAATGCTTATTCGCACTGGTGAAACCACTGAAATTAAGCAGCGCTTAAACTTTAAAAAATAAGTTTATTCTTTATTAACTTTATTATGATGATCGACCATTTTTTAAAATAAAAAGCCCATAACAAATGCAGGCCTTAAAAAATGACTTCAACCAGTTAAAGTTAATAATTCACACTGACATAAATAGTATCTGAATAGTTACCCGGTGCAATCGCAGTATTTTTACCACCGCCGCGAATGCGGCCATACAGCGTATAATAATCCACACCGTCAACTGTCGACAGACGAGGAAGCGCTGTGTTATTGGCAATCTCGTTATTAAAACTACTGTCACTATAGAGACTGTAGGCAACGCCCTGGGTGCTATTACTGGCGCTTCGCAGATAGCGTGCCGTAGTTCCGGGTATACCAACAAGCGACGTGGGCGCCGTGGTGTTGGTATTACCGGTTATCTGTACACTGTAGCTATTGGTGGTGCACTGGATCCCAAATGCATTCCCACCTGGCCCGCTGTTCGACAGTTGCGTAGAGAGTTCGGAAAAGGTGGCGGAATGGTCGCCAAAATTGAGCGTACCGAAGGAAATACCATTCTGGCTGGCGGAACCATTAACCAGGCAGCCGTTCGTCAGCGTCAGGGATACGCCAAGGGTGCCACTGCTGCTTGCCGAAACCTTAACCGGTAACGCCAGCGGCAATATGCAGGCCAACAGAAACAGATATTTTTTCATAGTACAGTTCCGGAAAAAGCGCAGTTTATTCATCACGCAGTAACAATTAAAAAATTGCACTTCCATCGCTGCATAACATCGGGCATTCCTAAAATTGCATGTCACTGACAAATAAAAATTATAAATATCTATGTTATTCAACAAATTAATGAAAGTTTCTAACAATTTGACGTAAGTTAGAATTCAAATAATTCAGTTGCGTAACAGATTCTATAATATAGGAAGTTAAGCCGAAAGAAAACATTATTTACGCACACTAAAACAAATTCAACGCTATGCTGCTATCTGTCTCTTTTAAAGAAACCCCATATACGTAATGCGTCATTACTCAGTAAATACAATGTGCCGTGTGTATTAACACGCAACATAACGGACATTCACATCATTTATCGTCAGGTATTTCTTTGCGTCGCTATATCTACGGTGATAAATACAGGAATCAGGACAGATGAATAAAAAACAAAAAGCGCGAGTGAATGGCAGGAAAGGAAAGAAACCCCCACGCGATGGCGCAGGGGTTTAAGGACGCGCGATTAGGCGACGTGGGTAGCTGCGATATCAAGCAGTGCCATCTCGTCGCTGTTCAGCAGTTTTTCGATGTTGACCAGAATCAGCATACGCTCACCCAGCGCGCCAAGACCTGTCAGGTACTCGGTGGACAGGGTAACCGCGAATTCCGGTGCCGGGCGGATTTGATCCGCAGCCAGCGACAGCACGTCAGATACGCCATCGACAACAATCCCAACCACGCGCTGACCAAAGTTCAGGACGATGACCACCGTGTTATCGTTGTATTCAACGTCAACCTGGCAGAACTTCACGCGCAGGTCGACGATGGGCACGATGACACCACGTAAGTTAGTGACACCCTTGATAAAGTCAGGCGTGTTGGCGATACGGGTGACCTGGTCATAGCCACGAATCTCCTGCACTTTCAGAATATCGATACCGTATTCTTCATCGCCCAGGGTAAATACCAGGAATTCCTGGCCCGATGGCTCGCCAGCCAGTTTTGTTACATTGCTCATACCGGTCATGTTTTTACCTTCTTTTAACTCAGTCAGGCGGCAGTGTGCGCCACACGTTGTTCACGGTTTAATCCCTGTAGTGCCGAAACATCAACAATCAGCGCAACGCTACCATCACCAAGGATGGTTGCCGCAGAAATTCCCGGCACTTTGCGGTAATTGCTTTCAAGGTTTTTCACTACTACCTGATGCTGACCAATCAATTGATCAACCAGCAATGCATAGCGACGACCGGCACTTTGCAGGATAACGACAATCCCCTGCGTAGCTTCGGTTTTCGCGCCATTAACATCAAATACTTTCCACAACTCTACCAGCGGCAGGTACTCGCCACGCACTTCGAGTACGCGCTCGCCACCGGCCAGTGGGTGCAAATCTTCTTCGCGCGGCTGCAGCGATTCCATCACCGCGTTCAGCGGCAGAATGAACACTTCATCGCTCACTTTAACGGACATGCCGTCAAGGATTGCCAGGGTCAACGGCAGCAGAATGCGGATTGTGGTACCTGCGCCCTGACGTGATTTGATCTCAACGTGGCCGCCCATCTCCTGGATATTACGTTTCACCACGTCCATGCCCACGCCACGCCCGGAGACATCGGTCACCTGCTCAGCGGTAGAGAAGCCCGGTGCGAAGATCAGCATGCCGACTTCTTCGTCGCTCATGTTTTCGTGCACTGGCATACCCTGCGATATGGCTTTTGCCAGGATACGTTCACGGTTCAGGCCTGCACCATCGTCGGTGACTTCGATGCAGATATTGCCGCCCTGATGTTCTGCGGAAAGGGTCAGGTTGCCAATCGGTGATTTACCCGCTGCAACGCGTTTTTCCGGAACTTCAATCCCGTGGTCAAGGCTGTTACGCACCAGGTGCGTTAACGGGTCAATGATGCGTTCAATCAGGCTCTTATCCAGTTCCGTCGAGCTACCTTGCAGGGTCAGTTCAACCTGTTTATCCAACTTGCTCGCGAGGTCACGCACCAGACGCGGGAAGCGGCTGAATACATATTCCATCGGCATCATACGGATAGACATGACCGATTCTTGCAAATCGCGTGCGTTACGCTGCAACTGCGTCATGCTGGTAATCAGGTCGCCGTGGGTGACCGGGTCAAGTTCGTTCGAGCGCTGAGCCAGCATCGACTGCGTAATAACAAGCTCGCCGACGAGGTTAATCAACTGGTCAACTTTCTCTACCGCAACACGGATACTGGTTGACTCACTGGCGCGGGCCGGTTTTTCACGACCTGCGGGTTGCTCTTTGGCGACCGCTTTCAGCGCCGCGACAGGTGCAGCCTGGACAACCGGGGCCGGGGCTGAAACCGGGACCGCAGCTGCTTCTGGTGCGGCCTCTTCAACGGCTTCAACCGTTGCAGCTTCCGCAGACGCGGTTTCCGCAGGTACGCTGGCGTTTTCAAAGGCGATCTGGTCTGCTTCTATAACGAAGCACAGCACCGCAATGATATCATCCTGGCTTACACCGCCATCCAGCGTGACGCGCAAGGTATCCGTCCCTTTTACAACGTCGGTGAGCGTACCGAGGTTACCCAACTCTTCTTCCAGAAGGCTGACTTCGTTTTCTTTTAGACGCGACAGCACAATACGCAGCTTTCCGTCATCGGCTGGGCTCGCCGGAGCGGCAGCCTCAGCGTCCTGTGCGGCGCTTTCAACAACGGACAATTTGGCGCTATTGGCTGCAGCCGGAACAGCTTGCCCTTTGGCTTCCAACGCTAATTGACGCAACGCATTGCAGATATATTCAAAGCTGGCGGCATCTGGCTCCGTAGAGCTTTTATAGGCATCGAGCTGTTCCTGCATAATATCTTTGGTTTCCAAAAACAGGTTAATGATGTCAGTGTTGAGCTGCATTTCCCCACGGCGGGCTTCATCAAGCAGGTTTTCCATCAGGTGCGTGGTTTCCTGCAAAATGGTGAAGCCAAACGTGCCCGCACCGCCTTTAATAGAGTGGGCGGCACGAAAGATGGCATTGAGTTGTTCAGAGTCCGGCGCTTCTGGCACCAGATCTAACAAATGCTGCTCCATGTCGGCCAACAACTCGTCAGCTTCATCAAAGAACGTCTGATAAAAATCGCTAATATCCATGCTCACGCAATCACCTCGACTCGGGTTGTGGCGATGTTGTAACTGCCGCCGCAGGCGCGGATGCTGGCGCTGGCGCCGCTTCTGCCTCCGGCTGTGTAATGACGCTTATTGGCACATTCTGGCTTTCGGCGTTCTCATGCAGAATGGCTTCTTCTGCTTGTTTGTTTAGCACCAACAGGCTGATACGGCGGTTGATCGCCTCATTCGGTCCGCGCTCTGCCAGCCTCATTGTGGCTGCCATGCCAATGACTCGAAGCATTTTTCCATCGTCGAGACCCCCAACAACCAGTTCTCGTCGCGAGGCGTTTGCACGATCCGCTGAAAGCTCCCAGTTGCTGTATCCTTTCTCACCGTTGGCGTAGGGATAGTCATCGGTGTGTCCGGAAATGCTAATTTTGTTCGGAATACCATTCAGTACCGGTGCTATAGCCCGCAAAATGTCACGCATATAGGGCTCCACTTCTGCCCGGCCGGTTTTAAACATCGGGCGGTTCTGGCTATCGATAATCTGAATACGCAAACCTTCCTGAACAAGATCGATCTTGAGGTGCGGGCGTAAAGCACGCAATTTCGGATCGGCTTCGATCAGTTGGTCCAGATCGCCGCGCAATTTTTTCAGCCTTGCTTGCTCCATGCGTTGCTTGAGATCATCAATGTTCGGCTGTTTTTTAACTTCACCCTGCTGCTGTGTGTAGTCATCGCCACCGCCCGGAATCGGACTGTCGCTATTCGAAATTCTTGGTCCACCCGTTACCGCTGTTGCAAGGGGTGTACGAAAGTATTCGGCAATCTGAATCAGTTCTTTAGGGCTAGAAATTGAGATAAGCCACATAACCAGGAAAAAAGCCATCATCGCCGTCATAAAGTCGGCATAGGCTATCTTCCAGGAGCCGTGCGCTCCCCCGCCATGTCCTTTATGTTTCTTGCGTCTTACGACGACGATAGGATGGGACTGATTTTTCATGCGTCCTCAGTCGTTGTCTGTTGGTTAGGATTTCTTACCGCGCGCACGTGTTCATCCAGTTCGACAAACGACGGACGTTCGGTTGAGTACAGCGTTTTACGCCCAAACTCGACGGCAATTGGCGGCGCGTAGCCGTTCAGATTCGACAACAGTGTGATCTTGACGCACTGCATCATTTTGGTGGTTTCGGCGCTTTTCTGACGCAACACGCTGGCCAGCGGAGAAATAAAGCCGTACGCCAACAAAATACCAAGGAAGGTTCCCACCATCGCGTGAGCAATGAGCGCACCAAGCTCCGCCGCCGGACGGTCCGCCGAGGCCAGTGCGTGAACCACGCCCATAACCGCCGCAACGATACCAAATGCGGGCAACGAATCCCCTACCGCCGCCAGGGCGTTGGCCGGGACTTCCGCTTCACTTTCGTGGGTTTCGATCTCTTCGTCCATCAGCGCTTCAATTTCGAAGGTGTTCATATTGCCGCTGATGATAAGACGCAGATAATCAACAATAAATTCGAGCATGGTGGCATCGGCAAGGATGCGCGGATAGCTGGCAAAAATCTCGCTCTCTTTCGGGTTTTCGATATCCCGTTCAAGGGAGAACATCCCCTGCTGGCGAGACTTCGCCATCAGCCGGTAGAGCAGCGCCAGCAAATCCATGTACATACTTTTTGTGTATTTGGAGCGGCGAAACAGCAAAGGTAACGCCTTGATGGTGCCCTTGATGGCTTTACCATTGTTGCCGACGATAAACGCACCGATGCCAGCGCCGCCAATGATGATAAGCTCGGACGGTTGATAAAGTGCGCCAAGGTGCCCGCCGGTCATCATATACCCGCCAAGGACAGCACCCACAACCACTATGTAACCTAATACGATAAGCACGACATCATCCTTCCGCTAATGACTATGGCAAGGAAGACAAATCGCAGGGTTTTCACGAAAGGCAGGGAAAAAAAAAGCAGCGGTATAACTTCACCGCTGCTGGAGTTTGTCCCACACCTTGTTCGGTCAAACAGCCTGATCGATCTGTTCTTCCAGCAGTTGTGGAATAATATCGGCAGCATCCCGGGAAAGTTTACGTCTTTTTACCGCACGAGAAGGCGGCTGGCATAAACTACAGGCGAAACTGCCAACAGGCTGATGCGCGTGGGTGATAAAGTTACCACCACAGCAGTTACAGCGAGACAACTCCAGCATTCCGCTTTCCACGAAACGTACCAAAGTCCAGGCACGGGTCAGAGCCAGCAGTGGCCCTTCCTCAGGCTGAGGGCATTGTTCGAGATAGAGTCGATAGGCTTTAATTACCGCATCAACGCCGCTGCATAACCCGGTTTTTAGTAAGAATTGCCAGGCATTACAGAACATTGAAGCATGAATATTTTGCTCCCACGTCATAAACCAGTCGGTGGAGAATGGCAGCATACCTTTCGGCGGCGGGCTACCACGCAGCTCTTTATAAAGCTTGATGAGACGACCACGGCTCAGTTGCGTCTCACTCTCCAACATTTGCAAACGTGCGCCCAGCGTGATCAGTTCCATTGCTAACTGAATGTCGCGGGCTTCTTGAACAATACTTTTCTCGCTCATGATTACGCCCTTTTCTTCCGGGCTGGTTCACCTGCTTGGGTAGATTCATTCAGCAGACGAGTAGAGAGCAGAATGCCGGTATGGATTTGCTGTAAATCATCCACACGGGATTCCTGAGTCAGACGCGTAATGGTCTGATGGTTGTCAAAGCGGAACTGACAAATAACTTGATTTGTTTCAGCGAGCTTAACCATCTGTGGAAGAGTTAACTCTCCCAGCGTATTCGCCATTTCTTCGTTAACACCTAAGCGGAACATGGCGGACGCTTTGTCCTGACTAATTAAACGCTGAGCAAGGAGCAGATATGACAGATTGATGTCATAAATGTGTTTCAGCAACTCGGATGTATGCATTTTTCCCATCCCGAATAACCAACTTGTATCTTATGCGGACAAACCGCACCCCGTGATGTCGCCGGGAAAAAACCCGGTATAAAAAGAAAGGCTAAATGCATAACAGACTTAGGATCTCGTGCGGCAGGTCTCTCGCTCAAATGTTTTTACCTTGCCACACTCTTAATCATTTCTTACAAAGAACTAAGATTTTTCCTAATTCGACGCAACTGTACTCGTAGGTGCTGAGACATACAATGTGACCAGAGTGAAATTTTGGAAAAAATGTGATCCACGTCACATAATTTACGCATTTCCTGGTAAGAAATCTATCAGTCCTGCTTCTGAATTGATTATTTTTTGTTCTAACAATCCATTTTTCTATTCTTTTAATGCGAATACTCATTCATATGACATATCGAAATACGGCGCAGTGGTCAGATGTGTACTATCTTTAGGCGTTTAAAATACGCAATTCGTCTCTAATAAAGAAACAATAATAAATACCTTTATAAAACAAGAAATTAGAAATACAGCCAAGCTTATTAATTGCCGCCCGGGATCATTTTAAATTTGTTAATCAGGACGATTAATAATTTAGGGATTTAACTTTAAATTCTTAAAATTTCGCTTAAGCACCTAATTCTAATTAAGATGATTAAACATCAGGCTGTCCATTTCATAAGATTAATTAATGAATATTTATGACTTTCTTCACAAGTTTGTCATATTGGTCTATTGCTACGTTGGCGCAAACGGAGTAATGGTGATATGTGAACCTCATAGATAAGGAGCCAGTCATGGGCTACACGCATCTGTTGGTTGCGGTATCGGCCTCGCCGGAAAGCCACGCCCTGGTGGCAAAAGCGGTGTCAATAGCACGTCCGTTTCACTCCCGCTTAACCCTCATCACACTAACGTCCGATCCCGAAATGTATAACCAGCTTGCGGCACCGATGATGGAGAATGTGCGCGAGATTCTGCAGGAAGAGACGCAACAGTTTATGAATGACCTGGTCAGCCGCGCTGATTACCCCATTGAACAGGTGATTATTACCTCTGGTGAGCTCAGTGAGCACGTGCTGCATACCTGTCGTACACAGGGCGTCGACCTGGTTATCTGTGGGAATCACAATCAGAGTTTTTTTGCGCGAGCGGCCTGCTCCGCTAAAGCGATAGTCGGTTCGTGTAAAGTGGATGTCTTGCTGGTGCCATTAAGCGAATAACCCCTCCCGCGTAACGGAAGGGGCTCTTGTCAGGCCATTTTCGGGAAGGTCGCCACTTTGTTTTGCAGGCTACTGTGAGCACTACGTGGCGTGATGCGCTTTAAATCGCTTATAAACCGTTCTTGCCAGTGGTTGATATCATTTTGCTCAATCACCTTAAGCATTTCAGCATGGCGCGCGATACGCTCAGCCAGCGGCATCGTCAGCGCCCTGTCCATCGCGGCAGCTACATCATCCCGGTCGTAAGGGTTAACAATCAGCGCCGAGGTTAGCTCGTTTGCCGCACCGGCAAATTGCGACAGCACCAGTACGCCCGGGTTCGCAGGATCCTGCGCGGCAACATACTCTTTCGCGACCAGGTTCATCCCGTCTCGCAGTGGTGTGACCAGCCCGACTTCCGCGTATCTAAACACTTTCATTAGCACTTTGCGATCAAAGTGCTGGTTCAGATAATAGAGCGGCGTCCAGCCAAGCTGACCATATTTCCCGTTAATGCGCCCCGCTTCCGTTTCCAGTTGATGACGAATGTCCTGATAGGCCTGTACTTCGCCACGCGAGGTCGGTGCGATTTGCGTATAGCGAATCTTACCGTGATGCTGCGGATACTTCTCCAGCAGCGTTTCATAGGCGAGAAAACGCTCCGGCAACCCCTTGGAGTAATCCAGACGCTCAACGGAGAAGATATTCTTGACGTTTTTCAGCTCGTTTTTAAGTTGCGCCAGTTTGGGTGGCAACGGCCCCGAAGCCTGCTGGGCAATCTCTTTCGGTTCGATACCGATAGGGTAAACCTCGGTCTGGAACGTTTTGCCCCATGCGGTATGGTGCGTACCGCCACGTGTTGTCAGACGCGTTTGGGTAGACAGACAGTCAAGGAACGCCAGACGATCGCTCTCGGTCTGGAAACCCAGCAGGTCATAGTCACACAACTGCTCAAGCAGTTCGGCATTCGGCGGCAGCGCGTTGAAGATTTCCGGGGTCGGGAAAGGAATATGCAGGAAGAAACCAATACGGTTATTCACCCCACGCTTGCGCAATTCACTGGCAAAAGGCAGCAGATGGTAATCGTGGATCCACAGATTGTCATCATCTTCTACCAGCGGTAATAACTTATCCGCCAACAGGGAATTTACCCGCTGATAGCCCTCCCATGCCTCACGCTGGAACTTCACCAGGTCCAGGCGATAATGGAAAGCTGGCCATAACACGGCGTTGGAAAATTGAGAATAATATTGCTCGTAATTCTCTTCGCTGAGGTTAAAGGAAGCCCATGTGATATTTCCACGCGAGACCTTTTTCAGCGGTGCATCTTCATCACCGATTTCACCACTCCAGCCGAACCATAATCCGCCCGTGGCTTTTAATGCTCCCAGAATCCCTACGGCCAGCCCACCTGCGCTGGACTTTTTATCGTCAGGCGGAGCAATGCGATTAGATACTACGACTAAGCGACTCATAGCCATCTCTCCTGTTTGTTAGCGCCTTTTTTTCTTGTTCTTGATGGTCAGTTATACGTTTAAGCCACTGATGGACGTCATTCACACAACCCAAACGCCATTGCGCGTGAGTTGCACCAGCCCCTACTTTCACCGAAATACCTGATTTCGCGTTCACGACCTCAAAGCCGTGCTCATCCGTCAGATCATCGCCGATAAATACCGGTTTTCTGCCCCTAAACGGCGACTCCTGTAAAAACGCGTCTATAGCGGCACCCTTGTTGATGCCAGACGGTTTAAGTTCGATCACACATTTGCCTGGCTGCATCGCCAGTTGGCCCCAGGTCTCCACCATTTTGCGTGCCAGAGCGAAGATTGCCTCTTCATGCTCCGGTGCCTGCCGATAATGCAGAGCGAACGCCATCCCCTTGCTTTCAAGCTCGGCACCCTTAAGTG
The DNA here is from genome assembly GCF_003073275.1 of Phytobacter sp. SCO41. NCBI lineage: Bacteria > Pseudomonadati > Pseudomonadota > Gammaproteobacteria > Enterobacterales > Enterobacteriaceae > Phytobacter > Phytobacter sp. SCO41. Next base: position 3,539,051 of record NZ_CP027225.1, read on the forward strand.
CGGCCATTCCCGTAGTCAGTGCCTGTTCCAGCGGCTGGATGATCTCATCTGGCAACGTGACCCGGTGAGTTTGACCGTTGATATCGCGGCGCTCTGCCCCATGAACCCCGGCAAGGGGAAAACGGTAAGGCCTGGCAAGCTTGTCCAGCTCTGCCATTGAGCGCCCTGAGATCAATGCCACCGCGCCATCATTCATTTCAGCAAGGCGTGCGAGCCGCTTGAGAACATCCGGCGGAACAAAAACCTGGTCAGGGTGAGGTTTGATTTCAGCGAGGGTTCCGTCAAGATCGAAGAAAAAAGCAAAATTTCCGGAAAAGACAGGCGGTTCAGATAACAGGTCAGCCACCCTGGTTTCCTCCTTAATGGTCAACGGTGAAAGGTCTCATACGATAACCTTTCATTATCATTAGCCATGTAAGTATAGACAGTGTGACGCTGCTCGCCATTTTATGCATAACCCATCAACCATTCTGGCGGTTGATGGGTTACTGGAGGTATGCTTAAAGATCAATCATCATAGCGATGACAGGAGGATTAAACAGTTCTTTTAGCCTTCTGTTTGTAGCGGTCAAAAATTACCGCAGCCAGCAAGATCAAACCACGCACCACATACTGGGCAAACGGCGAGATGTTCAGCAGGTTCATCGCATTCTCTACCGTCCCCAGAATCAGGATCCCGGCGACCACGTAAGAGATTTTACCGATACCGCCTTTCAGCGAAACCCCACCCAGCACGCAGGCCGAAATCACAATCAGCTCATAACCGATAGAGGTCATCGGCTGACCGCTTGTCATACGCGAGGCCAGGATAATCCCTGCCGCCGCGGATACCAGCCCGGACAGAACAAAGATAATGATTTTCGTGCGCACCACGGGTACGCCCGCCAGACGCGCCGCTTCTTCATTGCCGCCAATGGCCAGCGTGTTTCGACCGAACGTCGTTTTGTTTAGCAGGAAGCCAAACACGATAAGGCAGGCGACAGTCAGCCAGATTGGCGCAGGCAGCCCCAGCCAGTTGGCATAACCAAGCGTAAAGAAGCTCTCGTCTTCAATACCGACCGCTTTACCATCAGAAATGATATAAGCCAGCCCGCGCACAATTTGCATCGTGGCAAGGGTCGTGATCAGGGCGTTAATTTTCAGCCGGGCAATCACGAAACCGTTAATAAACCCGCTCACCACGCCCAGCATCAGGCCAGCAAATACGCCCAGCCACAGGCTACCTGACATGTTGATCACCACAGCGGTGGTAACACCAGCACAGGCGATGACGGATGCAACCGAAAGGTCGAAGTCACCGGAGGCCAGACAGAACAACATCCCGCAGGCCACCATACCGGACATGGAGATTGCAAGCCCCAGCCCTTTCATGTTCACAAACGAGGCGAAGTTCGGCACAAAAACGGCGCAGCCGATAAACAGTGCGGCAAACACCACCAGCATACCGAACTGATCCCAGATGCGGCCCAGGCTAAAGGCCGATGGCGACTTCGGTGCGCCAGAAGAAGTTACAGATGACATCATATTCTCCTTGCTCAGGCGACAGCCTGGCTAACTTTAGGCATCGCGAGGCTGAGCGCTCGCTGTTCATCGGCCTGACCATGAAGCAATTCACCGGCAATTTCGCCTTCGCGCATCACCACGATGCGGTCGGCGACGCCAAGGACTTCCGGCAGGTCGCTTGAGGCAAACAACACCGCTACACCACGGGCTGCCAGCGCATAGATAACGTTATAGATTTCATGCTTGGCCCCCACATCAATCCCGCGAGTGGGTTCATCGAGCAAAATGACCTTCATCTCTTCCGATAACCAACGTCCCAGAATGGCCTTTTGCTGATTACCACCGGAAAGATTCATAATTAACTGGTCGGCACTGGGCGTTTTGATATTCAGGCTACGAATATGATGCTCGGCGTTCTGCGCCTCCCAGCCGTTATTGATCAAACACCCTGCATGGGTAAACTTACGCCGGGCGCTGATATTGATATTCTCCTGTACGGAGTGGACGGGAATAATCCCTTCTGCTTTACGGTCTTCCGGGCAGAGCATCATACCGGCGCGAATGGCATGGGATGGTTTCTGGATATTAACCTCAGCACCGTCAATAAAGACTTTCCCTTCGGTAATTCGCGTACCGCCGAACAAACCTTTCATTAACTCGCTGCGCCCTGCCCCTACCAGACCGAATAGACCAACAATCTCGCCGCTGCGTACCGTCAGGCTAATCGGTGTGCGAACACCGGGCGCTTTAACCTGATCGAGGCGTAGCCGTTCATCGCCATAGTCGCGCGGCTGCCAGCCGTAGATGTCGCCCAGGTCACGGCCAACCATCGCCTGTACTAGCTGGTCATGGTTAACCTGCTGCATGTCCGTGAACGTACGGACATAACGTCCATCTTTAAACACGGTAATGGCATCGCTGAGGGCGAAGATCTCTTCCATGCGGTGCGAAACATACAAAATGACGCGCCCTTCTTTACGCAGCTCACGAATAACCCTGAACAGGTTTTCGATTTCGCGCGCCGACAGTGAGCTTGTCGGTTCATCAAAGGCAATAACTTTGGCGTTACGTGCCAGCGCCTTCGCGATTTCGACCATCTGCCACTGGCCGATGGAGAGATATTTGAGCGGCGTCTGTGGATCAATATCCAGCCCCAGATGCTTGAGTTGCAGACCCGCTTCATAATTAAGGAGTGAGCGGTTAACGATCCCGCTTTTATGGGGTAACTGGCCGAGATAGATATTCTCCGCCACCGTCATTTCCGGTACCAGATGCAGTTCCTGGTAGATGATAGCCACACCGGCATTGAGCGCCGCCGTAGTATCCGCGAAGCTAACTTCCTGTCCTTTAATTGCCAGCGTACCGGTCGTCGGTGCGTAATTACCGCTGAGAATTTTCAACAGGGTCGACTTACCCGCGCCATTCTCCCCCATCAACGCGTGGACCTGACCGGCATGACAGTCAAAGCTGATATCGCTCAGGGCCTTGACGCCGGGGAACGTCTTGCCGATGCCGCGGAAGGAAAGATAAGGAGTAGAGTCTTGCATAACGTCTCCGTGAATCAGTTCAGTGTACTTCTGGCCCTCCCTGATAAGGGAGGGCACAACCATCAGAGATTTACTTCACGCCTAACCCTTTTTTCGCCAGCTCTTCTTTGAAGTTATCGCGAGTGATCAGCACCACATCGGTAACCGCAGTGAATTTCGGCGGCTCAACACCTTTGGTCACCCAGTTGTAGAGCAGCTCGCTGGTTTTATAGCCATGCACATCCGGGCTTGGCAGCAGAGAACCGTAGAAGCCGGTCGCCTGCGCTTTCGACAGCTCGCTCACCGCGTCCACACCGTTAATACCAATGCCAATCACATCCGCAGCTTTAAAGCCCTGGCCTTCGGTTGCACGCACGCCGCCCAGGACGGTGTTATCGTTCATACCCAGCACCAGCCAGTGTTTCACTTCCGGATGTTGCACCAGCAGAGAGTTACCGGCATCAAACGCACCGGGGATATCGTTTGATTTTGTCGGTACCTGGTAAATTTGTTTTTCCGGGAAGCCCGCGGCTTTCAGCGCATCCATTGAACCGGTGGTACGGCGACGTGCGGTATCCAGTTCATTGGCCGTGATCGCCATAACGCCGGTCGTTTTCACATCCCAGCCGCGTTTTTGCATCTCTTTGTACAATTCCTGACCCTGACGCGCGCCGATTTCGCTGGCAGCCATCATGACCAGAGGAACGGAGGTCATCGGTTCGCCTTTGGCATTAACGAACTGATCATCCACGGTAATGACTTTCATGTCATAACCGCGCGCTTTAGCAACAATCGCGGAACCTAATTTCGGGTCCGGCGTACAGATAACGAAGCCTTTTGCGCCGCTCGCTGCCAGACTGTCGATAGCATTCAGTGTTTTTTCGCCATCCGGAACGGCGATTTTAATCACCTCAAACCCTAAATCCTTGCCCGCCTTATCGGCGAATTTCCATTCAGTCTGGAACCAGGGTTCTTCAGGTTGTTTTACCAAAAAACCCAGTTTCATTGTTTCAGCAATAGCGGATTGTGACATAACGGCGGCAAGGCCAATGGCTGCTAACGCTTTAGTGAATTTGTGCATGGTTAACTCCAGCTTTGACTTTCTTTTACGTAGGGAAAAATAACTACCGGTTAACTTAAAAGGTCATAAAACAAGGCATTAGGATCCGTGCTTCCCTGGATACCTGTGCTGGCAGTAGTTTTAGCGGGAAATTGATTCTCCATAGGAGAGCAATATCACACCGCAGAATTACAGTAATTCCGTACATAAATTCAGCGGATTAAGACATAAAAATGGGCGTATTTGTCGTACAAATCAGAAGGGTATTAGCAGGATAATCCATAGCTCCAGCTCGGTTATCCTTGTCCCCCGATACAAGGTGTATCGGGGTGTACAAGTTACCAATGGTAATAAATATGATCTGCGTGATCGCGCACGGGGGTTTCATCGCCCAGCAAGCGTGCCGACAGGGCAAACGCAAAATCAAACGCGTGGCCAAGACCTTTGCCGCTTAACAGATTGCGGTCTTCCACCACCGGGGCATCAACGTACTCGCCGTTTCGAACCCCTTGCCACAAATCGCCGGAGCAGACGTAGCGGCGGCCATCCAGCAGGTCATTGCCGCCGAGCACTCTTGCGGCCGCGGAGCAAATCGGGCAAATCAGCCTGTTCTGCGCATCGTGATGCTTAACAAATGCGATAACTTCTGTGTTCGCGGCAAGGTTAACACTGCCCTGCGGGCCACCCGGAAGCACCACGGCGTCGTAAAGTGTGTCAGCACGCTCGCTCAGCGTGCTGTCTGCCACCATCGGAATATTGTGATAGCTCACTACCGCACGTGATTGCGCGCAGGCCAGCGTTTCAACCTCGATATTCAGGCGACGCAGAATGTCGATGGTAATAATCGCCTCTGCCTCTTCAAACCCTGGCGCTAACAACACCGCCACTTTTTTCATTGCCTACTCCTTACCCTGTTGTTGTCGTCAATTGTCCATACATTAAATCAAAACGGTGTTTCAAAAACGTTCTTAAGTCACATTCTTGCCGCCAGGCGAGCGCAAGCCGTCACTTTTCAGGTAACCAGAGAAACCGCAGGCTTTTGAAAGATAGGTTTATTTGCCTGTCGGAATAAGTGCACCCTCTGTAAGAGAAAACGAATATTTATGACTGAATAAAACTATCATCCACATGTCATATGGGCGAAATGAACAATAACGTAATATAACTTAGGATACGCTTCTTCCTCTGTAATCCTTATGCAACTCACGTTGAGGCAGATGAATACCTGAATGGTTTGCCGTTTTAATTTAACACGTGCAAAAACTTACTCTGTAATAAGGATATTATTATGATGACCTCTGTAATGACGCAGAAATTGAATACCCAGATGAATCTTGAGTTTCATGCGTCACATCTTTATATCTCTCTTGGCAACGGGTGTATGACGCGTAACCTTCCTGCTATGGGGGTGTTTCTGCGCATTCAGGCGCAAAAAAGTGTGACGCGAATGATGCAACTGTTCGAATATATTAAGGCGTCAGGGACCTGGCCGGTTATTAAGGCGGTTGATATGGTGGACAATAATTTTGTCTCTGTTGAGGATGTTCTAAAGCAACTCATGGAAAACCAGGCCCTGCGTATCTGTGCACTGGAATGTCTGGCCGAAGAGATCGCATTGGACACTAATATGGCCACTCTCGAACTCATAAACAACATTCGCGCAGAATATCAAAACAATCACGAAGAATTAAAAAACATTCTCACTATTCAGTATTCCGCTTCCCTTGCCTGTTAATTTTTCCGCGTTACCCCTTCCTGTCGTCAGTCGATGTTTAATCCCCCCACCGACTGACCCATTACTTTGCCAGGGTATGAATTATTTGTTAATAAAAAGTATATAAGTTATTGCTTTTATTAATTTTGCTCAAATTGGATCTGGCTCTCATTGAGAGACGTTACAAAATGTAATGATCTATTCAATGTATTAATGTCCAGGACAAGGTGAGTCATGATTACCATTGAATTTATCATTATAATTCTCTGTTTATTAATAGGGACACGTTTTGGCGGGATGGGGCTGGGTTTAATCAGCGGTATCGGCCTTTTTCTCCTGAGTTTTGTATTTGGTCTGGAGCCGGGCAAGCCGCCGGTTGATGTTATGCTCACGATTCTTGCCGTTATTGGTTGCGCGGCTACGCTGCAAACCGCAGGCGGTCTGAACGTGATGATGCAATTTGCGGAGCGGTTATTACGTCGCCATCCCCAACATATTACGTTGCTGGCACCGTTCACCACATGGACATTGACGTTTCTCTGCGGTACCGGGCATGTGGTCTACACCATGTTTCCTATCATCGCCGACATTGCGCTTAAGAAAAATATCCGCCCGGAACGTCCGATGGCCGTGGCTTCTATTGCCTCGCAGATGGCGATTACCGCATCGCCGGTCTCCGTTGCCGTCGTGTCGCTGGTCTCCATTCTTGCCGCGCAACACGGCATTGGTCATGCCTGGAGTATCCTTGAAATACTGGCCGTCTCTGTTCCGGCCTCGCTGTTCGGGGTCGCTATCGCCGCGCTGTGGAGCCTGCGCCGTGGTAAAGATCTGGCAGACGACAAAGAATTCCAGGAAAAATTAAAAGATCCGAAACAGCGTGAATTCATTTATGGCAGTAGCGAAACACTGATGAACCAGCGCTTCCCCAAAGAGGCCTACTGGTCAACGTGGATCTTTTTTGCCGGTATCCTGGTCGTGGTATTACTCGGCGCACTCCCGCAATTGCGCCCGGCTTTCGACGTAAAAGGTAAACTTTCACCCCTCTCTATGAACCTGGTCATTCAGATGATGATGCTGATTGCCGGTGCCGTGATGCTGATGGTCTGTAAGGTCAACGCTTCTGCTATATCAGGCGGTGCGGTATTCAAAGCGGGAATGGTGGCTATTTTCTCGGTGTTTGGTGTTGCATGGATGAGTGATACTTTTTTCCAGGCACATCTGAACGAACTGAAAATGGCGCTGGAAGGGGTCGTGAAAAGCCATCCGTGGACCTACGCTATCGTGCTGTTCCTCGTCTCGAAACTGGTAAACAGCCAGGCCGCCGCACTGACCGCCGTTGCGCCAATGGGTCTGATGCTGGGCGTTGAACCCAAAATGTTGATCGCATTCTTCCCGGCCTCGTACGGCTATTTTGTTCTGCCGACCTACCCGAGTGACCTGGCCTGTATCGGCTTTGACCGCTCAGGCACCACGCGTATCGGCAAATTTATCATTAACCACAGCTTTATCATTCCGGGTCTGATTGGCGTGAGTTGCGCCTGTGCTGCCAGCTACATGTTGGTCTCGGCTTTCTTCTGATAGCAAAAAGCGGCGAAGATCGCCGCTTTTATCACCCTTCCGCCTTTTGTTGCGGACATAAAAAAACCTGCCTCGGCAGGTTTTTTTATCATCAGAACATGGCACCCGGGGGGACATCTTTGAAGGTTTTGCAGTAGGTTTCAAAAATGCTTTTCAGGATTTTGCGCAGTTTCATGTTTTGCTCCGGCGATTGTTATGCAGGTGTTATCGGTTGATGTGCATATAATATGACCTCCGTCACAAAAAGCAATATTTACGTGATAGAAATCACGTTTTATTTTTAAAGAAAAACAGTTTTTGTTAAAAATTCGTGTAGAATCTGCGGCTTACACTCTAAAATTTTTTTGTATTTTTAAAAAATAATTGGATAAGTTAAGGAAACAGTGGCGGGTGAACACGGAAGGGAAAGCAGAGGCCAGCGTGTGCTGACCTCAGGGGTATCAGGCGAGGATCTCACGCACGAAAGCTTCGATGGCTTTATCCTGGCAGTTTTCAAAGAAGCACTGCTGGAAACGCGGGCCGGAAACGGCGGTTTTCACCAGTTCCGGATCGATGGCGCGTAAGGTATCAAGGTAGTTCTCTTTGACTACCGCCGCTTTTACCTGGTTGAGGATACCGGCATTACGCACCTGCGGCTCTTTACGTTCCGGCGGGTAGCCTTCACCTTTACGGCCCGTGAACGCTTTTTCAAAGATAAAGCGCACATTCAGCTCCGCGCCCCAGCCAAACCCTTTGGCGAACGGCAATGAGAGCGCGTTGCCGTTGTTAATCTGGGCAAACAGGAAAGCGTCAGCCGGATCAATACAGTAACCACAAATAACGCCAGGATGAATATTCAGGGACATCAGCGCCCCCTGCCCTGTACCGCAACCCGTCACTACAAAGTCGACCGCTTTAGCATTCAGCAGAATACTGGCCATAATACCAAGGTGGATATAGGTCAGGTGATGATCGTTTTCGTCACTCATACCCACATTGAAGACCGGAAAATCTTTTTCATCCGCAACCGCTTTCAGTTCTTTAAGGATGACGGCGTTTTTCGCTGCCTGGCTGTTTTCCATCATCAGTGCAATCTTCATCTTCATCTCCTGGTTAATGCATTAAGTGGTCAAATTGGATTAACCTTACTACCTGATAAACAGACTTTCAAATTTAATGAAAAATAGTTTTAAAAAAGCAAATTGCGTTCACAGTTTTGCCTGAAATGGACCTGATTGCCCCGTCGTTGCACGTAAAAAGGTCAGTTAAGCAGGCTATTCTGCCGATTGCCCGCGTAATAAGTCGGTAAGATGCAACAATGCCCATATGAATCAGAGCGCTTTCATGAACAAAATCCTTGTTGCCGCCTCGCTGCTACTGCTCGCCGGGTGCTCAATAACCAAAGAACCCAAAGTCAGCAATGTTGATACGACCAATGGTCTGATCCGTCTTAGCTTTAATCAGGCGATGATGCAAAACGCACACTATGACGAATACACCACGCAGGGAACCGCCAACAAGCAGTGTCAACAAATGGGCTATGCGACCGCAGTGGCCTATGGTCAGCCCATTTCGACCTGTAGCCTGATCAGTGGTTCCGTCTGTATGAACACGACCATCACCATTCAGTACCAGTGCCGTGGTATGGCGCTCAACAACGTGCCGGCCGCCAGAGCCTGGTAACAATTAATGCCAGTGCTCCACCGCTGGCATTACTCTTTATTTAAATAAAAGAATAATTATCATTTCCCCGCTTATTTTCCTGCAATGCGTGTTATTCCCATTCTCATTTTTAATAAAAATTATTTTTTATTTTACCTTTTGCAAATAATTAAATAACAAATTATAGTGGCCGCTCTTTACCTCTTTTATTATTTTTCGGAGTGGCGCCATGCTTAAAGCTGAAATGATTGAAAAACTCAATGAGCAGATGAACCTCGAACTTTTTTCGTCGCTGCTTTATCAACAAATGAGCGCCTGGTGCAGCTATAACAGCTTTGAAGGTGCCGCCGCATTTCTGCGCCGCCATGCGCAGGAAGAGATGACGCACATGCAGCGTCTGTTTGATTATCTGGCAGATACCGGCAGCTTACCGCGCATTAATACTATTCAGTCGCCGTTTGCCGAATACGCTTCGCTGGATGAATTGTTCCGTGCGACTTACGAACACGAGCAGTTGATCACCCAGAAAATTAACGAACTGGCGCACGTCGCAATGACCTCGCAGGATTATCCGACGTTTAATTTCCTGCAGTGGTATGTAGCGGAACAACATGAAGAAGAAAAACTGTTTAAATCCGTTATTGATAAACTGACGCTGGCGGGTAAAAGCGGCGAAGGTCTTTATTTTATCGATAAAGAACTGTCTACTCTCGACACCGCAAATTAAGCAAAATGCGGTAATGACTCTACATTACCGCATTATTTTTTAGTGCTGGCAGATTTTACTTTCGTGGGTAGAAAACCCATTTTCCGCAGGAATGAATTTCCCACGCGATGCCAGAAACGCCACCAGCTCCGCTGCCGTCATATCCTCTGCTGAGCAGGTATGAAAACGGGCATCCTTACCAAAGCGCATACAGATTGCCGCCTCCAGGCTTTGCTCTGAATAACGCTCCCCTGACTCCAGCATCATATTAAGTACTTCATGACCATGAATTGACGCCATACACCCTCCGCTTAAAAGATGCATCATAGACACATCTTTATAAGGGTTTATTGCGCTGAGACAGGTTTACCTGCATTGCGCGCCGCCTGTAGAGCACCAGCCAAACGACCAAAGGTAAGCGCCTCTTTTCATGTAATTATTTATTTACACTGTTTGTAAGCCCGGTTTGACGCAGATCGGTTTTTCACATACTCTGCGCCGCATATTTGATAAAGAATGCGGTTTGAATCCAGAGGAAAGTGTGAAGAATCGAGCACTTGGCAGTGTTTTTATTGTGGCTGGTACCACTATTGGCGCAGGGATGCTGGCGATGCCGCTGGCCGCCGCCGGGGTCGGATTTAGTGTAACGCTGGTTTTACTCTTCGCCCTGTGGGGACTGATGTGTTATACCGCGCTGTTATTGCTCGAAGTCTATCAGCACGTGCCCGCCGATACAGGGCTCGGTAGTCTGGCGCGACGTTACCTGGGGCGTTACGGGCAGTGGATCACCGGTTTTAGCATGATGTTTTTGATGTATGCCCTGACGGCGGCTTATATCAGCGGCGCCGGTGAGCTGCTGGCGTCCAGCCTCAGCGCATGGACTGGCATCAATGTATCGTCATCAGGCGGGGTATTTTTGTTTACCTTTGTCGCCGGTGGCGTGGTCTGTATTGGCACATCACTGGTCGATTTATTCAACCGTTTCCTGTTTAGCGCCAAGATTATTTTCCTGGTGGTAATGCTCGCGCTGCTCCTGCCACATGTTCATCAGGTGAATTTACTCACCCTGCCGCTGGAAAAAGGGATGGCCCTCTCCGCCATGCCGGTGATTTTTACCTCTTTTGGCTTTCATGGCAGCGTGCCGAGCATTGTCAGTTATATGGGCGGTAACGTTCGCAAGCTGCGCGGGATATTTATCACCGGCAGCGCGATCCCGCTGGTCGCCTATATTTTCTGGCAACTGGCGACCCTTGGCAGTATTGAGTCTTCAACCTTTATGGGGATGCTGGCTAACCATGCCGGGCTGAATGGACTTCTTGAGGCGCTGCGCGAAGTGGTTGCCTCCGCGCATGTGGAACTGGCTGTTCATCTGTTTGCCGACCTGGCGCTGGCGACCTCATTTTTAGGTGTGTCGCTTGGTCTATTTGATTATCTGGCCGACCTGTTCCAGCGCCGCAACACGGCTGTCGGGCGTCTGCAAACCGGCGCGATAACCTTTTTGCCCCCGCTGGCCTTCGCCCTCTTCTATCCGCGCGGTTTTGTGATGGCGCTCGGTTATGCTGGCGTGGCGCTTGCGGTGCTGGCCCTGCTGATCCCCGCCCTGCTCGCATGGCAAAGCCGTAAGGCGCATGGACAAGCGCAATATCGTGTTCTGGGCGGGAGACCTATGCTCTGCCTGGTGATGGCCTGCGGCGTAACTATTATTGCCGTACAATTTGCGATTTCAGCAGGCTTGCTGCCGGAAGTGGGATAATAAATCGGGCTCATCAGGAGCCCGGTTTTTTTAGTGCAGGCAGCAGCTTTTGAATTTCTTACCGCTGCCACACGGGCAAGGATCGTTACGCCCGACTTTTACACCATTCACCTGCGGTTTCTGAGCAACAGGCTGTTGTGGATTCGCCGACCAGTACTCATACAGACGCAGAGCGGCAGGCCTGATAGCCTCTACGCTTTCATTGAATTCCTCTTCGGTGAATTCATCCAGACGCTCAAAGTTTTCTTCCAGCCCGTGCAAGGCAATAATATCCAGATCGGCCTTACGCTCCTCCGGCAAGCCTGACCAGTCGGTTAGCGCCACGCCGCGCATATAGCCAAAACACCACTCTTCAACCACCGTGTAGCTCTTACCGTCCACTTCGTTGTAACCAAAGACGGGTTCAAACTGATCCGGGTAATCACTCAGGCGCTCGGCAATATCGTTCAAATGCTTAAAGCAGAGATCGATAAAACGATTCATTTCACGATCGTTTTTCCAGCGCGGAATGTTCTTTTCGCCGCCCCATACAGCAACCAGCCAGCGATCCGGCTCGACAACCACCGGGCCGGACAATACGGCGGTCAACATACCATCCAGCTCCGCCACATCGAGTACGGACTCATCGCTGTGGCCATAAGCGACCAATGTCTCTTCCAGCCACTGCAATTCATTTTCATTTAACGGGCCTTCGGTCATTTACGACTCTCCTGATGGCATAAGGGATAAAAAAGAAGGGTATCACAGAAACGATAAGCGTAAAAAAGCCGGGACAAGCCCGGCTATTTATAATCAGGATTCTGGCGTCAATTTTTCGTTGCGCTAAACGGCCTTTTAATTAATGACCGTATGCAAAATCACCGCTTTAGTGTCAGGGTCGATAAGCTGTACATCATCTTTTACCAGCGTTGCCTCAATGGTATTACGATCGCCATTAATGCTGTCGATATGGATGAAATATTTCGCTGAGGTGCTGACATTTTTGCCTTTGCCTTTGAAATCGGCGAACTTCGCAGAGATCTCACGGGCCTGATCGTCAGGAACCAGCACTGTGCAGCCACGGACGGTCTTATCGACAGATAACGATACACCCCGTTCGTTGACGGTAATGCCCCCGTTCATGTTGCAAAGGAAGTTATGATATTCATAGCCTTTCTTTGCAAAGTCATAGCTGCTATCGGTAAGGGTAAAGATCCCCATATCGTTAATTTTGATAGCGTTTTCACCCGACGCTGTTTTCAGCTTCAGGAAGTCCTCATCATGATAAGAACCATCGCTGGTGGAATAAATGACGATATTTTTGATGTCTTTATATTGCGCAATTTTTGCTTTAATTTGCGGCAGTTCTTCTTTTTTGATGTCTTCTTTCGCAAATGAATCACTGGTGTTGTTCCATTTGTTGCTAAAGAGTCCCATCAGTTCATCATCGTTAAACTGGCGCGGAGTCTGGGCAAAATAGATATAAAAGAGATCTTTTGTAGAAATCGGCTGGTATTCGCTGTCGGCAACGTTTTTCAGCGCCTGATCTTTTGCATTTAATTCTGCTTCATATTTATCACGCCACGCCTTTTGGCCCGCCGTCGGCTCGACTTTGCTTTGCTTCATGTCGGCCAGCGCGAATTTCCCTTCGGTGATAATTTTCTTATCAGCCTTAGTGATGGTATAGGAGATCGGCGTTGAGAAGACTTTACCGTAAATCTCATCACTGCTGAAATCAGCCTGGGCACTACAGGTCAGGCTGTCCTGGCCTGTTGCAGAAAGCGTCGGGTTACTTATTTTCAGAACGTCAGTCTGGCCAAAGCCTTTGTTAAAGGTATCAGCGGAATAGAGAAAACTGTCATCAATACGACTTTTTCTTCTCAGCTCCGAATCAGTAATGCTTTTGGTCGAGTCAACGTTACGATCGCTAAAAGGATAATAGTTAAAGGGATGTTGGGTTAAAAACTCACTGGTGCCCGCTTTGAAGTTGTTTGTTAATTGCTCAATTGCCTGCGGCGACTTACATAAAGTCTGAGCTTCTTCGCTTGTCAGTTCAGAAATCTTTTTATCTTCAACCGCTTTATCGCAGCCAACCAATACGACTGACAGCCCTAAAATACATACAATCCCGCGCATAATTCCCTCTTAAATAATGACACTTTTACTTAATGTTCCGCATTTACCAGCATCACCTAAAAACAATCAGTGGCAGCGCCCGATCCGTAGAAGTTGTCACATACAGCTAAGGCGAAATAGCCAACGGCAATGTTGATAATTAAAAAGCGGCGCATAACACTAGCAGGATTATCAGACGACATGTACCCACCTGTTTTAGTACATGAAAAACCTGTGAGTGATTTTATTTAAAGCAAAAAAAAGCCCGGTTTCCCGGGCTCTTATCATGCGCTAAAAAGCTTAGTAGTAGGCTTTCAGCGTTCTCTGGCAGAGTGCGGAGCGGACGCAATCGTCTGTGGTGAAACGCACCACCCCTACCATCTCATCTTCCTCAAAACGCGACAGCGCATCGCTCAGACCGGACTGCACCCCGCGGGGCAAATCACACTGAGTCACATCACCGTTGACGATTACCGTCACATTTTCCCCGAGGCGCGTTAAGAACATTTTCATTTGCGCAGCGGTCACATTCTGAGCCTCGTCAAGAATGACAACCGCATTTTCAAAGGTACGTCCGCGCATATAGGCGAACGGCGCGATCTCTACCTTACCAATCTCTGGTCGCAGGCAGTATTGCATGAAGGACGCACCCAACCTTTTCACCAGCACATCATAGACGGGCCGGAAATAAGGGGCGAACTTCTCCGAAATATCACCAGGTAAGAAGCCGAGATCTTCGTCGGCCTGCAGAACCGGTCGGGTTACAATAATCCTGTCCACATCCTTATGAATCAGGGCTTCCGCCGCTTTCGCCGCGCTGATCCATGTTTTACCGCAGCCAGCTTCCCCGGTCGCGAATATCAGTTGTTTACTCTCGATAGCATTCAGGTACTGCGCCTGAGCTTCATTACGCGCAACAATCGGTGAATTATCACGGCTATCCCTTGCCATTCCAATTGCTTCAACGCCACTCATCTGCACAAGCGAGGTGACCGACTCTTCTTCACGCTGTTTGTGACTGCGCGAATCGCGTCTCAGCACACGTTTAGCTTCACGACGAGCTTTGATCACTGCTTTCTGTCTTCCCATGGATAGCACCTTGAGTTGTTGGTTTACATCACACGCACCAAAATCGGCACGATTATGCGCACGAACGTCTGAGGTTTGGCTTCCTTTTAAGCCATGTCTTGCCTTTGAAATTGACATAACAAAGCAGCCGTCATCAGCGCTTGCCATGTCGGTTAAATCAGAAACAGGAATGAAGGAGAGAAATTCAGAGGTGAAGCGTTTACTGCCGGAGTGTGCATCCCCGAGCCGGGTGTTGCGCTGTTTGTTGGTGTTACGTCCAGTTGTGGACTTTACCATCCGCGATCTCCAGGTGACGACATCACCGCAGGGCAGTAATTCTATGTAATAAGTACATCAGGAATTAGCATAAACGCAACATTATTTTCACCGAAAGGTAACGAGCGTTTACCCTGCGCTATGGAAAAGAGTGTCTACGAAGAATATTACAGAAAAATAACAGATACTTTCTCATACGAAAAATCGATAGTTTGATGGCAGAAAAAGTGTGAACGGATGCTACAGATAAGAGATTATCCTGCCTGGCTTCAGGCAGGATTCTTTTTCAGGCTTCGAGCAGTGCTTGCCCGAGATACTGGTTTTGGTCTTTAACCCCTGGCAGCACGAAGAAGTAGCCGCCGCCGATGGGCTTAATATACTCCTCCAGCGCTTCGCCATTGAGACGTTTTTGCACGGTCAGAAACCCCTTCTCCAGGTCGTGCTGATAGCAGACAAACAGGAGTCCCATATCAAGCTGCCCGGCATTGGTGACACCCAGGGAATAGCTATAACCCCGGCGCATCATCAGGCTCGACTGCGTCTCTGGCGTACGTGGATTTGCCAGACGAATATGGCTGTCCAGGGCAATCACATCGCCACCGGGGTCGCTGGCGTAATCGGGGACATCATGCTCGTTGTGCATCCCCAGCGGCGCGCCGGTTTGCTTGTCGCGACCAAAGATAGTCTGCTGCTCTTTGAGTGGCGTACGATCCCAGAACTCCACGTGAAACTGAATGATACGCACGGCCTGATAGCTACCGCCCACGGCCCACGCAGGCTCCGCCTGATCGCTTGTTACCCACACAACCTTGTCCATCAGCGCGTTATCACTGCTGTCCGGGTTTGCCGTACCATCCTTAAAGCCCAGCAGGTTTACCGGCGTCTCCTTTCCTTTACTGCGCGCGGCGTGGTCGGAGATAAACCCTTCTCGCTTCCAGCGAACGCTCAGTAAATCAGGCGTGTGTTTAATCAAATCGCGCAGGGCATGAATCACCGTGTCCTGGGTATTGGCGCAGATTTGCACCAGCAGGTCACCATGGCTTAATGAAGAGACCAGCGCATCGTTGGGAAAGCGCTCCATCTTTTGCAATTTTTTCGGCTTTTGCGCACGCAGGCCAAAGCGGTCATCGAACAGAGAATCACCCAACGAAACCGTGATGGTCAGATTATCCGGTGCGATAAACGGCCCGAGAATACCGGAATCCATCGGCGGCAGGCGCGGATTAGGGGTTTCCGGCGCCGGCCCCCCTTCGGTCAGAAAAGCGATACGTTGCGTTAACAGACGAAACAGACGCTGCAAATCGGCTTTGTCGGACGCCAGCACATCAAACGCCACCAGCATCATCGACGCCTGTTGCGGCGTCAAAATCCCGGCCTGATGCTCACCATAAAAGGGCTGCTTTTCCATGCGCGCATTCGGGGAGAGTGTGCCTGGCGCACTTTGCGGTTTGGCCGCATGCGCCACCGGACATCCTCCGGCCAGGGCAAGGGCGCCTCCCAGCGCGCCCATACCTTTTAATAAACGGCGACGCGAAGGCTCGCTAACGCCGTACTCTTCTTTGTCATTCATGATAGTTAGTCCAGACCGAGCACACCGCGCAGTTGAGCGAGATCTTCCGCCAGCGTCGTGATCGGCCCTTTAAGCGCGTTACGGTCAGCATCCGTCAGCTTGTCATAGGTCTCATAGCCGTCTTTGGTACGGTATTTCGCCAGAATAGCGTCGACTTTCTTAAAGTTCGCATCCACTTTACCGAGCAGTTCGGCGTTGTTTTTCTGCAACTGCGGACGCAGCAGATTGACGATTTTCTGCGCGCCATCGACGTTAGCCTGGAAATCCCACAGATCGGTATGGCTGTAGCGGTCTTCTTCACCGCTGATTTTGGTCGCCGCGACCTCTTCAATCAGACCCGCAGCGCCCCCCACCACTTTTGACGGCGGGAATGCCAGCTCGCTGATGCGTTTTTGCAGCTCCTGCACGTCGGTGTAGAGCTGGTCAGCATAGGTGTCCATGCCTTTCACCGAGTTGTCGCCAAACAGGGCTTTTTCCAGACGGTGGAAACCGGTGAATTTCGGATCGTCTGCCTTCTTCTCGTAGTCATCTTCGCGGGCATCAATACTGCCGTCCAGGTCGGAGAACAGCTCAGCGATCGGTTCAATACGCTCATAGTGCTGGCGCGTCGGCGCATACAGCGATTTCGCTTTTTCGATATCGCCCGCTTTCACCGCATCGGTAAAGGCTTTTGTCCCTTTTACCAGTTCGGCTGTCTCGGCTGTCACGTAGGCTTTATAGTCGGTGATAGCAGTGCCAAGGCTCAGCAGCGCTTCGCTTTTTGCCGCATCCGCCGTCGCCTGGCCTTTAACGATGAGTTTGCCTTTCGGGTTGGTAAGCAGGCCGCAGGTCATGTCATATTCACCCGGCTGCAGGTTAGCGGTCAGCTTCTGGCTAAAGCCCGGCGCAATGTTTTCGCGCTCTTCAACCACCAGCACCCCTTTGAGGATTTCCCACTCCAGCGCCTTCTGACTCTGGTTGACGATGAGGAACTGCGTTTTACCCGAGTTTACCGTCAGATTCATCGGCTCACACTGCTTGTCCGTGACGGTCACTTTTACCTGAGGGACATCCGCTGCATGGGCAGCAAACGCGCAAGAAAGCAGCGTTGCGATCCCTGCCTGTAACGCACTACGACGAAAATGAATTGCCATGACCCCTTCCCTTCTTAAAGTATGTTGTAACTATAATTCACCCGGTACAGCGATTATTGTGCAGCTCTGGAAGGCTGCGAGCCTGAGCGCGATGGCATGACATACAGCACCAGCGCAGGAATTAAGTAGAGGAACCAGACGCCAACTTCGCTGACGCTCGGTGTCTCCTGATAGCCGAAAATGCCTTCCAGCAGCGTGCCCGTCAGAGAGTGCGTAGTCAGCACGTTGCTCAGATCGAACGCCACATCCTGGAAGTGGTTCCACAGTCCGGCCTCATGAAAGGCGCGAATCGCCCCTGCCGCCAGACCTGCCGCAACCAGCAAAATAAACAGGCTGGTCCATTTGAAGAACGCACCGAGGTTCAGACGAATGCCGCCCCAGTAGAGCAGGAAGCCGAGTACCACGGCCGCAACCAGCCCAAGCACCGCGCCCACAGGCGGCCAGATCCCCACATCTTGCTGGAATGCCGCCAGCAGAAAGAAGACCGATTCCAGCCCTTCGCGCGCCACCGCGAAGAAGACCATCATGATCAGCGCCCAGCCATGGTTGTTTCGGCTGGCGAGGGCGTTATCTACCGCCTGCTCCAGTTGCACTTTGACGTTGCGGGAGACTTTGCGCATCCAGAAGACCATCCATGTCAGGATCACCACGGCAATCACCGCGACAATACCTTCAAACAGCTCCTGCTCTTTCTGCGGGAACTCACCGGTGGTTTCGTTAATGATGATGCCGAGCGCCAGACATAGCGCCGCGGCGAGGAATACACCAATCCACATCACGCCAATCCAGCGTCCGCGCTGAGTGCGCTTGAGGTAACTGGCAATCAAACTTACGATCAGTGCCGCTTCGAGGCCTTCACGTAACATAATGAGAAATGGAACAAACATGCGGACGCCTCTGCTGTCATCAATGGTCAATTGCTGAAAAGAAAAGTAAATTTCTTTGATAGTGATTATCATTACGGAAAAAAGAAACTCAAGCGAAAATTAATATGAATAATGAAAGGATGTAACCGGGTCGCAAACTAAGACTGATCGAAACGGCTGTTATGCAGAATCAGAAGGTATATGGCAAAAAGTTAGCTTACAAATCATTAACTTTTTGTTTACTGAGTATACGGGCTGTGGCTAAATGAGCGCCCCAATTACCTGCACAATTTTCGACATGATCAACTTCCTACATTTTCTGCTGGCGCTGGTCGTCATTCTGGCTCTGGCATGGCTCACCAGCTTTGACCGCCGCAAAGTTCGCGTGCGCTTTATTCTGCAATTAGTGGTTATTGAACTGGCGCTGGCATGGTTCTTTTTGCATGCGCAAAGCGGACTGACGCTAATTAAATATGTCTCTGGCTTTTTTGAAACACTGCTCAAATTTGCAGGTGAAGGCACCAACTTTGTCTTTGGCGGGATGAGTGAAAAAGGGTTGGCATTTATTTTCCTCGGCGTTCTGTGCCCTATCGTCTTTATTTCCGCGCTGATCGGTATTTTGCAGCACTGGCGTATTCTGCCGATTTTTATTCGTCTTATCGGCACGCTGCTGTCAAAACTCAACGGCATGGGCAAGCTGGAGTCGTTTAACGCGGTCAGCTCGCTGATCCTTGGCCAGTCGGAAAACTTCATTGCCTACAAAGGGATTCTGGCCGACCTGTCCTCACGTCGTCTGTTCACCATGGCCGCAACCGCGATGTCGACGGTATCGCTGTCGATTGTCGGCGCCTATATGACGATGCTGGATGCCAAATATGTGGTGGCGGCGTTAATCCTTAATATGTTCAGCACCTTTATTATCCTGTCAGTCATTAACCCGACGCGCCCGGAAGCCGAACCGGAAATTAAGCTGGAAAAACTCCACGAATCACAAAGTTTCTTTGAGATGATGGGGGAATATATTCTGGCCGGTTTCAAAGTGGCGATGATTATCCTGGCCATGCTGATTGGCTTTATTGCCCTGATTAGCGCGGTCAATGCCCTCTTCTCTACCCTGTTTGGCATCAGCTTCCAGCAAATTCTTGGCTATGTGTTCTACCCGCTGGCGTGGCTGGTCGGCATTCCGCTTTCCGATGCCCTGCATGCGGGCAGCATTATGGCGACCAAACTGGTGGCTAACGAGTTTGTGGCGATGATCGAACTGCAGAAAGTTGCCGCTGAAATGACGCCGCGCGGGCTTGGGATCCTCTCCGTCTTCCTGGTGTCGTTCGCCAACTTCGCCTCTATCGGCATCGTGGCGGGCGCCATTAAAGGGCTTAACGAGCAGCAGGGGAATGTCGTCTCACGCTTTGGTTTGCGCCTGGTCTATGGTGCAACGCTGGTGAGTCTGCTTTCCGCCGCTTTTGCAGGCGTTGTGCTTTAATTCTCACGGCGGGCTTCACACCCGCCGTTTTTTTTATCAGAACTGTACGCAAACCGGCTGATCAACCCGCATCACAGACTCCTGCCCGAAACGGGTTTTGTAGAGCGTGCGCAGCGTTTCGATATTGCTTTCACTTCCGGCATCTTTCCCGTGGATCAGCATTAACGCTTTGCTCGCTTCCTTCGCCACTTTGCCGTCGTTACCCAGCCATTGTCCGCGCGCGTCAAACACCGTCAGGCCATCACGAAAGCGCGGCGTCACGTCCGTATCGACAAACTGCTGCCACTCCTGTGCGGTGACATCTTTCCCTGCCGGGCGGCTTAAGCCGAAATAGAGCGTGGTTTGTTGCATCTGATTGTCGGCTTTGCAGCTCTGGGCGGGCTGCTGCGCCTGTTTTGCCGGCTGTGCGACGCAGCCTGCCAGTAAACCCGCGAACGCCAGTGCAGTAACCCCTGTCTTTATCTTCATCTTGCTATCCTCATTGTTATAAGCAATGTGATAAGAGCGTAAATGCACTGTTATATCAAGAAAAAACCCGCCGAAGCGGGTTTAGCAAGAGGGATCAGTCGGCCTGCAAGCGTGTCGGTGGCGCAGAGTGATAATGTGCGTCTGCTTCGGCGAAGCGGTCTTGCATCGCGCGAGACGGTGCTTTACCCAGCAGGCTGAACACCACAATGCCAAGACTACCGAACACAAAGCCCGGAATGATTTCATACAGCCCCAGCCAGGCGAACTGCTTCCAGACGATAACGGTGACCGCACCGATAACCATCCCGGCCAGCGCGCCGTTGCGGGTCATTTTTGACCACATGACCGAGAACAGCACCACCGGGCCAAACGCCGCGCCAAAGCCTGCCCATGCGTAGCTGACCAGGCCCAGCACGCGGTTTTCCGGGTTCGCCGCCAGCGCAATGGATACCAGCGCCACCAGCAGCACCATCACGCGGCCAACCCAGACCAGCTCGGTCTGCCCGGCATTTTTACGCAGGAACGCTTTGTAGAAATCTTCTGTCAGTGCGCTGGAGCACACCAGCAACTGACAGCTCAGGGTGGACATTACCGCCGCCAGAATCGCTGACAGCAGCACCCCGGCAATCCACGGATTAAACAGAATCTGTGCCAGTTCAATGAACACGCGTTCTGCGTTCTGATTGACCGCGCCAGCCTGTTCAGGGTGGTTATTAAAATAGGCAATCCCGAAGAAGCCCACGGCAACGGCCCCGGCAAGGCACAGGACCATCCAGGTCATGCTGATACGGCGGGCATGGACGATGCTGTGGTGAGAATCCGCCGCCATAAAGCGCGCCAGGATATGCGGCTGACCGAAATATCCCAGTCCCCAGCCCATCAACGAAATAATGGCAACGAAGTTCAGCCCTTTCAGCATGTCGATATTTTCGATGCTTTTCTGCTTGATAACTTCCAGCGAGTCCGCAAGGCCACCTACGGAGAGGATCACAATCACCGGGGTCAGGATCAGGGCGAAAATCATCAGGCTCGCCTGTACGGTATCGGTCCAGCTTACCGCCAGGAAACCGCCGATAAAGGTATAGATGATGGTTGCCGCCGCACCCGCCCATAGCGCGTGCTCGTATGTCATGCCGAAGGTACTTTCAAACAGACGCGCGCCCGCCACGATGCCGGAGGCACAGTAAATAGTGAAGAACACCAGAATGACGACCGCCGAGATAATACGCAGCAGGCGGCTTTTATCTTCAAAACGGCCGGTAAAATAGTCCGGCAGCGTCAGGGCATTATTATTGACCTCGGTATGCACGCGCAGACGACCTGCGACCAGCTTCCAGTTGACCCACGCGCCAAGCGTCAGGCCAATGGCGATCCAGCTTTCTGAAATACCCGAGATAAAAATGGCGCCGGGCAGCCCCATCAGCAACCAGCCGCTCATGTCCGATGCCCCTGCGGATAACGCAGTCACTAACGGGCCCAGACTACGACCACCTAAGATATAGTCATCAAAGTTTTTCGTTGAACGCCAGGCAAAGAACCCGATGAGAATCATGCCAAAGATATAAATGAAAAAGGTCACCAGCAGCGGTGTGCTAATTGCCATCAATAAAAGTCTCCAGGATTTACCCGTTATCTTCACCACCGGAACGGGGTAGCGATGTGATTGTTGTTATGAAGCGACCGTATCCTGCCGGAAGCCCCGGTTATTCACAAATGATTTAACACAGCATTTACATTAATTTCATCCCGAAACCGTCATTATTTTCCACCAGGTTGCACCATGTCACACTTTCAAAGGTTGCACCTTAAAAAAGTGTTATCTACCGCAAATTCACTCGCCTTTAACCGTAATTCAGTATGCCAATTCCAGTTACATACAATTAACTTATCGTTCAATATTGACCTTGTTAACCCAGTCACATTTAACAAGGTTGCACAAAGTTGCAACATGACGGATAGTCTGCACACAACAAAAATTGCAGGAGAAAAACATGGGTACCACCACCATGGGCGTTAAACTTGATGATGCGACGCGTGAGCGACTGAAAGCCGCTGCTGCATCGATTGACCGCACACCACACTGGCTGATTAAGCAGGCCATCTTTAGCTACCTGGAAAAACTCGAAAATAACGAAATAATTCCAGAATTGCCTGCGACCCATGCGGGTCAGTACACCGAAAGCGATGAAGCCGATAGCAGCGCTGATGAAAGTACCCAGCCTTTCCTCGAATTCGCCGAAAACATTTTGCCGCAGTCGGTTTCACGTGCCGCTATCACCGCCGCCTGGCGTCGCCCGGAAACGGATGCGGTTCCCATGCTGCTTGAGCAGGCGCGTCTTGCGCCGCCGATTGCCGAAAATACCCAGCAGTTAGCCAGCCAACTGGCGGCGAAGCTGCGTAACCAAAAGACCGCGTCCGGCCGGGCGGGTATGGTACAGAGTTTGTTGCAAGAATTTTCACTTTCTTCGCAAGAAGGGGTGGCCCTGATGTGCCTGGCAGAGGCGCTGTTGCGCATTCCTGATAAGGCCACCCGCGATGCGCTGATCCGCGACAAAATCAGCAATGGTAACTGGCAATCGCATATTGGCCGCAGCGCCTCGCTGTTCGTCAATGCCGCCACCTGGGGCCTGCTCTTTACCGGCAAACTGGTCTCTACCCACAACGAAGCCAGCCTGTCGCACTCGCTTAACCGCATTATCGGCAAGAGCGGCGAACCGCTGATCCGCAAAGGGGTGGACATGGCGATGCGCCTGATGGGCGAGCAGTTCGTCACCGGGGAAACCATTGCCGAAGCGCTGGCTAACGCCCGCAAACTGGAAGAAAAAGGGTTCCGCTACTCCTACGATATGCTGGGTGAGGCCGCGCTGACCGCTGCCGATGCAGAGGCCTACATGGTCTCTTACCAGCAGGCGATCCACGCGATTGGGAAAGCCTCTAATGGCCGCGGCATTTATGAAGGGCCGGGGATCTCCATTAAGCTCTCTGCGCTGCACCCGCGCTACAACCGCGCCCAGTACGACAGAATGATGGACGAGCTCTACCCGCGCCTGAAATCACTGGCGCTGCTTGCCTGCCAGTATGACATCGGCATCAATATCGACGCCGAAGAGGCCGACCGGCTGGAAATCTCTCTCGATCTACTGGAAAAGCTCTGTTTCGAACCAGAACTGGCGGGCTGGAACGGCATCGGTTTTGTGATTCAGGCCTACCAGAAACGCTGTCCGTTCGTCATTGATTACCTGACGGATCTGGCCTCACGTAGTCGCCGTCGTCTGATGATCCGTCTGGTGAAAGGCGCGTACTGGGATAGCGAGATCAAACGCGCGCAGATGGAAGGGCTGGAGGGGTATCCGGTCTATACGCGCAAAGTCTATACCGACGTCTCCTACCTGGCCTGCGCGAAAAAATTGCTCGCCGTGCCGAATTTGATTTACCCGCAGTTCGCCACCCACAACGCCCATACTCTGGCCGCTATCTATCAACTGGCGGGGCAAAACTACTATCCGGGTCAATACGAGTTCCAGTGTCTGCACGGCATGGGCGAGCCGCTCTACGAGCAGGTGGTCGGTAAAATCTCTGACGGCAAGCTGAACCGCCCTTGCCGCATCTACGCTCCGGTGGGCACCCACGAAACCTTGCTGGCTTATCTGGTGCGTCGCCTGCTGGAAAACGGCGCCAATACCTCCTTTGTGAACCGTATTGCCGATACATCGCTGCCGCTCGATGAACTGGTGGCCGACCCGGTGCTGGCGGTAGAGAAACTGGCGACACAAGAAGGCCATGTTGGCCTGCCGCATCCGAAAATCCCGCTGCCACGCTGGCTGTACGGACAGGGGCGTATCAACTCAGCAGGGCTGGATCTGGCCAATGAACATCGACTGGCCTCCCTCTCCTCTTCCCTGCTCAACAGCACGACACAGAAATGGCAGGCCAAACCGTTACTGGAAACCCCGGTAGCGGAAGGTGAAATGGAGCCCGTGCTCAACCCGGCAGAGCCGAAAGATGTTGTTGGCTATGTTCGGGAAGCCTCCGGCAGTGAAGTGGCGCGCGCGCTGGAAAGTGCGGTGAATAACGCGCCTATCTGGTTTGCCACACCGCCCCAGGAGCGCGCGGCGATCCTCGAACGTGCGGCGGTACTGATGGAAGATCAGATGCAGACACTGCTCGGCATCCTGGTACGCGAAGCAGGCAAAACATTCAGCAATGCGATTGCCGAAGTCCGTGAAGCGGTCGATTTCCTGCGCTATTACGCAGGCCAGGTACGGGAAGATTTTGCTAACGAAACCCACCGCCCGCTGGGTCCGGTGGTCTGTATCAGCCCGTGGAACTTCCCACTGGCGATTTTCACCGGGCAAATCGCGGCGGCGCTGGCGGCCGGTAACACCGTGCTGGCAAAACCGGCAGAGCAGACACCGCTGATTGCCGCACAGGGCGTCGCTATTCTGCGAGAAGCGGGCGTCCCGCCGGGCGTGCTGCAACTGCTACCAGGCCGGGGCGAAACCGTAGGCGCGCAGTTGACGTCAGATAACCGCGTACGCGGCGTGATGTTCACCGGTTCTACGGAAGTGGCAAGCCTGTTGCAACGCAATATTGCCACAAGACTGGATGCACAAGGGCGTCCGACGCCGCTTATCGCCGAAACAGGCGGGCTGAATGCAATGATTGTCGACTCTTCTGCGTTGACCGAGCAGGTGGTGGTCGATGTGCTCGCCTCGGCCTTTGATAGCGCCGGACAGCGCTGTTCGGCACTGCGCGTACTCTGCCTGCAGGAAGAGATTGCCGAACATACCCTCACCATGCTGCGCGGCGCGATGGCGGAATGTCGCATGGGGAATCCAGGACGCCTGACAACGGATATCGGTCCGGTGATTGACCGCGAAGCCAAAGAGAATATTGAGAAACATATTCAGGCAATGCGCGAGAAAGGTCGCCCGGTGTTCCAGACGGCCCATGAAAACACCCTTGATGCCCGTGAATGGCGAACCGGCACCTTTGTAATGCCAACGCTGATTGAGCTGGAGAGTGTGGACGAGCTGAAAAAAGAGGTCTTTGGTCCGGTGCTGCATGTGGTGCGCTACCGCCGCAACGATCTCGACAAACTGGTAAGTCAGATTAATGCCGCAGGTTATGGCCTGACGCTGGGTGTTCACACCCGCATTGATGAGACTATCGCTCAGGTGACCGGCAGCGCGCATGTCGGCAACCTGTACGTAAACCGCAACATGGTCGGCGCGGTCGTGGGCGTACAGCCCTTCGGCGGCGAGGGGCTATCTGGCACCGGGCCTAAAGCTGGCGGACCGCTGTACCTTTATCGCCTGCTCGCCAGCCGCCCGGAAACGGCCATCAAGCAGACGCTGTCGCGTCACGATGCCCGCTTCCCGCTTGATGCACAGCTTAAACCGAGCCTGATCCATCCGCTGGATGCGCTGACACAATGGGCAGAGGATAAACCGGCATTGCAGGCTATTTGCCAGCGGTTTGGCGAACTGGCCCAGACCGGGATCCAGCGCGTACTCCCCGGCCCTACCGGTGAACGCAATACCTGGACGCTGCTGCCCCGCGAGTCGGTTCTTTGCATGGCCGACAACGCAGAAGATAGCCTGACACAGCTTGCGGCAGCCCTCGCCAGCGGCTGTCGGGTATTGTGGCCAGATGATGAGCTTCACCGCACCCTGCATAACGCGTTACCAGAGAGTGTCAGCGCAAGGATCACGCTGGCCGCGCTCGATAACCTGCTTTCACAGCCATTTGATGCGGTTATCTATCACGGTGACTCCGATCAGCTACGCGAACTGTGCGGACATATCGCGACGCGCGATGGTGCCATCATCTCGGTACAGGGTTTTGCCCGTGGTGAGAGCAACATTTTGCTGGAGCGTTTATGGCTGGAGCGTTCGCTGAGTATCAACACCGCGGCCGCAGGCGGCAATGCCAGCCTGATGACCATCGGCTAAGGGCGCAAAACTCGCTGATAATGTACTGAATGTCGGGGCTACAATTCAGCGCGAAGCCGTAGTACCGTATGCCGGATATGCACAATGCTATCCGGCATTTTTTTATACGGAGAAAATATGAAACGTTTATTGATTGCAGGGGTGGTTTTGCTGGTCAGCGCCAGCGCACTGGCGGAGGACTGCGACAACGCTATCTCGCAGACAGAAATGAACATGTGTAGCGCCGATCAATACGACAAGGCGGACAAAAAGCTCAACCAGACCTGGCAGACGGCACTCAAACGCGCCACGCCACAACAGCGTGACTTACTGAAAAAAGCGCAGAAAAACTGGATTGCCCTGCGCGATGCCGACTGTGCGTTTATCGGCTCCGGCTCAGAACAAGGCAGCGCGCAGCCTATGGTCATCAACCAGTGCATGACCGATAAAACGAACGAGCGCGAAGCCTGGCTTTCATCTCTCCTGCAGTGCGGTGAGGGTGATCTGAGCTGCCCTTTCCCGACCGCCAACTAACGCACGCGGATGCCTTCGGTCACCATCCGCTGCACGTTTTCTACCGTGCGCTGAAAAAAGGCCTCATCCTGTAACGTTGTGCCGGTCACCGCCTCTACCTGAGTGGCGAAATCGGCATAATGCTGGGTTGAGGCCCAAATCATAAAAATAAGATGATGCGGGTCGACCGGTGCCAGTTTGCCGCTGGCTACCCAACCGGCAATAATGGCCGATTTCTCTTCCACCAGCGCTTTCAGCGATCCTTCCAGCTCTTCTTTCAGCACCGGCGCGCCTTGCAGCATCTCCATGCAGAACAACCGTGACGCCTGCGGATTATCACGCGAAACTTCAAGCTTTAAGCGGATGTACTCCCCAATCGCCACCAGCGGGGTCAGGTCCTCACGAAACGCTTTTAACGGCGCCAGCCAGATAGCAAGGATGTGGCGCAACACGGCAAGGTAGAGCGCTTCTTTGGAAGGGTAATAGTAGAGAAGATTGGTTTTTGACACCCCCGCTCGCTCCGCCACCTTTTCAATGCGCGTACCGTGAATGCCATACAGGGAAAAGGTCTCAAGCGCCGCAGCCAGAATGGCCTCTTTTTTCTCGTTCACCGCCTGCGTCCGCTTGCCCGCTTTTTTCGCCGTATCCTGCGCCATCTTTTTCTCCTTATTGATTTTTCTCAGCATATCAAATGGCGCGAGCCGACTCGACCCCTGCACAGCCATGGCGCAAGAGCGCCTGTTTTTTGTGCACTGTTTTTGACCATTTAGTCCACTTTTTTAATCTGCATTTCGTCAACTTTTGTTTAACACACTAATAACAATGCAGTTTTCAAAACTGGCATCTCCTTTGCTAAATCGTTGATGCGAGGCTCACAGGAGAGTGCAGGATGCAACGCCACGCCCGACGTTCAACCGACAACGCGAGGTACGAGATGAAAATTGGTGTTTTCGTTCCGATTGGCAACAACGGCTGGCTGATTTCCACCCATGCGCCGCAATACAAACCGACCTTTGAACTCAATAAGGCAATTGTGCAAAAGGCCGAGCATTATCACTTCGACTTTGCTCTGTCGATGATCAAGCTGCGGGGTTTTGGCGGCAAAACAGAATTCTGGGATCACAATCTGGAATCCTTCACCCTGATGGCCGGACTGGCTGCGGTGACATCGCGGATTCAGATCTACGCCACCGCCGCTACCTTAACGCTGCCGCCCGCCATCGTGGCGCGCATGGCCTCCACCATCGACTCCATTTCCGGCGGTCGTTTCGGCGTCAACCTGGTCACCGGCTGGCAAAAGCCGGAATACGACCAGATGGGCATCTGGCCCGGCGATGAGTACTTTTCACGCCGTTATGACTACCTGACCGAATATGTCCAGGTACTGCGCGATTTATGGGGCACCGGGAAAAGCGATTTCAAAGGTGAGTTTTTCACCATGAATGACTGTCGCGTCAGCCCGCAGCCGTCGCAGCCCATGAAAGTGATTTGCGCCGGGCAAAGCGATGCCGGGATGGCGTTTTCAGCGCAATACGCTGATTACAACTTCTGCTTCGGCAAAGGAGTCAACACCCCAACGGCATTTGCGCCTACCGCTGAAAGGATGCGCGAGGCGGCACAAAAAACCGGGCGCGACGTGGGCTCGTACGTGCTGTTTATGGTTATCACCGATGAAACCGATGAAGCCGCACGCGCTAAATGGGAACACTACAAGGCAGGCGCGGATGACGAAGCGCTGGCGTGGCTGACCGAGCAAAGCCAGAAAGATACCCGCTCCGGCAGCGATACCAACGTGCGCCAGATGGCTGACCCCACCTCCGCCGTCAATATCAATATGGGGACGCTGGTTGGCTCGTATGCCACCGTCGCGCGTCTGCTTGATGAGGTGGCAACTGTTCCCGGTACCGATGGCGTGCTGCTGACATTTGATGATTTTCTGACTGGCATTGAGGCCTTCGGTGAGCGTATCCAGCCACTGATGAACTGCCGCAGCCAGATCCCTGCCCCTACCCGTGAGGTCGCCTGATGATAACGCTTGACGCCCGTCCCGATTCGCTGCGCTTCGACCCGGCGCAGAGCGCGCTGATTGTGGTAGATATGCAAAACGCCTATGCCACAAAAGGGGGATACCTCGACCTGGCGGGGTTTGATGTCTCCGCCACCGCGCCGGTGATAGAGAAGATTCAGACCGCCGTTGCCGCCGCGCGCGAAGCGGGCATGCTCATTATCTGGTTTCAGAATGGCTGGGATGAGCAGTATGTGGAAGCCGGCGGTCCGGGCTCGCCGAACTGGCACAAGTCCAACGCGCTTAAGACCATGCGCAAACGTCCTGAGTTACAGGGCAAACTGCTGGCGAAAGGCGGTTGGGATTACCAGTTAGTGGATGAGCTGGTGCCGCAGGACGGCGATATTGTGCTGCCGAAGCCCCGCTACAGCGGCTTTTTCAACACCCCGCTGGACAGCATTTTGCGCAGCCGTGGCATCCGCCATCTGGTGTTTACCGGTATAGCCACCAATGTTTGCGTGGAGTCGACACTGCGCGACGGCTTTTTCCTCGAATATTTCGGCGTGGTTCTGGAAGACGCCACCCACCAGGCTGGCCCCGCTTTCGCACAACAGGCCGCGCTTTTTAACATCGAAACGTTCTTTGGCTGGGTCAGCGATGTCGGGACATTCTGCAACGCCCTTTCCCCTCAGCCTCGGGTCAAAATTGCATAAGGAGAACACCATGCCAAAACAGGTCATTATTCCTCCCGGAACCACCACCCCGATTGCGCCGTTTGTGCCAGGTACGCTGGCAGATGGCGTGGTCTATGTCTCCGGGACGCTACCCTTTGATAAGCAAAATAATGTGGTCTACCCCGGCGACCCAAAGGCGCAAACCCGTCACGTGCTGGAGACGATCCGCACCGTTATCGAAACGGCGGGCGGCTCGATGGAGGACGTGACGTTCAACAGTATTTTTATCACCGACTGGAAAAATTACGCCGCGATTAATGAAGTTTATGCGGAGTTCTTCCCCGGCGATAAACCCGCCCGTTTTTGTATCCAGTGCGGGTTGGTCAAGCCGGAGGCACTGGTCGAAATCGCCACCGTCGCGCATATCGCAAAGTGAGGTTTGCATGAAACTGATCCTCAGTGAACCGCCCTTTGCGGGCGCACCCGTGGTGGTGTTGATTGCCGGACTTGGCGGCAATGCCAGCTACTGGCTGGCGCAAACGGCGGCCCTGCAAACCCGGTATCAGGTGGTCAGCTACGATCAATGCGGCACCGGCAATAACCCGGCGACACTGCCGGATGGCTACCGTATCGCCGATATGGCCGCAGAACTGCTGAGCGCCCTGCAACAGGCGGGCATTGACCGTTTTTGCGTGGTTGGCCACGCGCTGGGAGCACTGGTCGGGTTACAAATGGCGCAGGATTACCCGCATAGCATCAGCGCGCTGGTCCTGGTCAATGGCTGGCTACAACTGAGCGATCACACCCGCCGCTGTTTTCACGTCCGCGAGCGCTTATTGCAGGCCGGCGGCGCACAGGCATGGATTGAGGCGCAGCCGCTGTTTCTTTACCCCGCTGACTGGCTGGAGGAGCACGCGCCGCGCATGGAGGCGGAGGAAGCCCTCGCCCTGGCCCATTTTCAGGGCGAGCATAACCTGCTGCGGCGCCTGAACGCCCTGAAACGCGCCGATTTTAGCGCCACGGCAGCGCAGATCCGCTGCCCTGTATTGATTATCTGTTCACGGGACGATCTGCTGGTGCCCTGGACCTGTTCGCAAACGCTACACGACGCGTTACCCCATAGTGAAATCCGGCTGATGGAACGCGGTGGGCACGCCTGTAATGTCACCGACAGTGACGCCTTTAATACCCTGTTACTCAGCGGGCTGGAAACCTTACTGCCCATTGCCGAAAAGGAGTTGTTATGAGTGAAGCCTTGAGCCAAAGCGCGCTGAATACCCTGTTTTATGACGCCCGCACCCACAACGGCTGGCAGGACAGACCGGTAAGCGATGCGACACTCGCCGAAATTTATGAACTGGTCAAAATGGGACCGACGTCAGCCAACTGTAGCCCGGCACGTTTTGTGTTTATCCGCAGCGAGGAAGGCAAAGAGCGGCTGCGTCCGGCATTATCGAGTGGGAATCTGGCCAAAACGCTCAGCGCGCCCGTGACCGCAATTGTCGCCTGGGACGCCGAATTCTATGAGCGACTGCCGGAACTCTTTCCTCATGGCGACGCGCGAAGCTGGTTTACGTCAAGCCCGCAACTGGCAGAAGAGACCGCGTTTCGTAACAGCAGCATGCAGGCCGCTTATCTTATCGCTGCCTGTCGGGCCTTAGGGCTGGATACCGGACCGATGTCCGGCTTCGACCGCGCGCTGGTGGATAAGACATTTTTCAGCGATACCCCCTGGCGCAGTAATCTACTGGTCAATATTGGTTATGGCGATGCCAGCAAGCTGTATGGCCGCCTGCCGCGACTGGCGTTCAACGACGCTTGCCAGCTTATTTGAGAGGTGATGATGGCGATTAATCAACAGACATTCCGCGACGCCATGGCCTGTGTAGGGGCAGCGGTCAATATTATCACCACCGATGGCGAAGCCGGCCAGGCGGGGTTTACCGCCAGTGCCGTGTGCAGCGTCACCGATTCACCGCCTACGCTTCTGGTCTGCCTGAATCGCGCGGCATCGGTCTGGCCGGTGTTTAATCATAACCGGGCGCTGTGCGTAAATACGCTGGCAGCAGGTCAGGAGGGACTGTCGAACTTATTTGGTGGGAAGACGGCGATGGCGGAGCGCTTTGCCGCAGCGCAATGGCAAACCGGTGAAACCGGCTGCCCACGGCTGGAGGGGGCGCTGGCCTCATTTGACTGCCATATCAATCAGGTGGTGAGTGTGGGGACGCACGATATTCTTTTTTGCGAGATTAAAGCTATCATCCACCACCCTGCCCCGGAGGGCCTGGTGTGGTTTAATCGTCATTACCATACGCTGATGCGCCCGGCCTGCTGATCAGGACTCCGGTTCAGCCGTCGTTTCCGGCGCTTTCATCGGCGCCGTTTTCTTTTTTAATTTCAGTTCGCTGACTAACACGCCGACGACAATAAACACGCCACCCAGAATAGCCAGAAGCGGCAAGCGTTCTCCCGCCATACGGCCAAATATACCCGCCCACACCGGTTCCCCGGTATAAATAACCGTAGCGCGGGTTGGCGAGACGCTGCGCTGTGCCCAGTTCATGGTGACCTGAATAATCGCGCTGAAAATGCCCAGCCCCGCTGCCAGCCCCAGTAGCGCAGGCGAGATATCCGGAAGGGATTCTCCGGCCGGCGCCATGGCCGCGAACGCCACCAGCGAAGCTGTCAGCAGTTGCACAACGGTGACGCGACGCACATCCACTTTCCCGGCCCAGGCGCTAATCAAAATGATCTCAGCGGCAATCGCCACCGCGCCCACCAGCGTAATGATTTCGCCTTTCCCCAACGCCAGCATGTTGCCGTCCGGCCCGGCCAACAAAATCAGACCAATAAAAGCGAGCAGAATGCCAATGCAGGACAT
This sequence comes from Phytobacter sp. SCO41, assembly GCF_003073275.1. Taxonomy (NCBI): domain Bacteria; kingdom Pseudomonadati; phylum Pseudomonadota; class Gammaproteobacteria; order Enterobacterales; family Enterobacteriaceae; genus Phytobacter; species Phytobacter sp. SCO41. The sequence goes on from NZ_CP027225.1 coordinate 3,571,496, forward strand.
CAGCCCCGGTATACGTCCCAGACATAACCACTGCAACAGCGGCACCAGCGGGACGTACATGGCAGTAATAAACGCCGATTTACTGCTGGGAATAGACTGTAGCCCCCAGGTTTGCAGGCTATAGCCCAGCGCAATCGCCACACCGATGGCGACACCGGCCTTAACTTCAAGCCAGGTGATACCTTTGAGGACATTAAAGGAGAGTAACGCCACCGCCAGCGCGGCCGTCGCGAAACGCAGGCCGACAAAAAAGAACGGGCCGCTCATTGTGACCGCATATTGCACAGCAAGGAATGTCCCACCCCAGAACATGGTGATGAGGATCAGGAGCGCTTCCTGGGGTTTAACGGAGAACTGGAATCGCGAGGTACGCATGTTACAAACCGGTTAACGGAAACCGCCTAGTTTGCGACCTGCGGCCAGTTTCTTCAACTCAAAAAAAACCGCCGGGCAAAACCCGGCGGCGAGCAGACGGCAACAGTCAAAAGGATTAACCGTTACCACAACACCTGAGTACTAGCTGCTGCGGCTACCGTGACTGCTTTTGCCCCCTTTCTTACCAGCTTCCGAGGCACGTTGTGGGTCATTTTTAAAATTACCCCCACTATGCTGGCCACCTTTACGACCTGCTTCTGATGCTCTTTCACGGTCTTCAGCGAAATTACCTGAACCACCACGATGGTTTGCCATTTCTGACCTCCGGTTGTGTGAAACATTAGACATCATACTGCATTCAGTAAAAGAGGATTCTTTCACCGCGCGGCGACACCAATGTACCGATGTCTTCGCCACGTGAAACTAAGCTTAGTAGAGCAAGGTTAATCAGCCAGTGAATCGTAATATCCTGCAACAGGAAATCGGGCAAATCGTTGATTTTTTAAGCAGCATAATGATAAGCCGCTCTTATGCTTTAAAAAAACGGCTGCGTTTAAAATGTGTCAAATTGCAACAGGCAAAGTATCTTTAATTAATGTGACAATAACCAACGATATACATCCCCTCCACTGTCTCCCGCAGATATAAACGCAATGCCACGCCAACCGATACTGTTCAGCCATCCAGAGCGTGGTACAGACAGCAAACGTTCAGGTGATACCGCAGACTAAGCACACCCTTTCAACTCAATGACTTAATCAAGACTTTAAATGACAATAAAATAAGCACCAAAAAGACTTGACCAAATAAAAGACAAGCCTAAAATGCACGACATAAAAAGACATACTAATGACTTTAAAAACGTAAAACTGCTTTCTCATGAGCAAACATTCAACTACCGATAAGCGCCATTTCGCTGACTTTCTTCGCGGCGCCAGTACTGAACGTAGCGCATGCTGAACGACTACAGACGCAGGCACTCCGTAATAGTGCTGCGACAAAGCCCTGGCGGATATCGCAACACAAAAATGAACACCGCCACCCTTTAATATGATTAGCAAGGTTATTGATTATAATGAATAAAAAGTTATTTTTACTTGTTCCGGTGGCCTTTCTGGCAGGATGCACAAGCGCTGCGCAACGTATGAATGATTGCGAGGCCCAGGGCATTTCACGCGATGCATGCTATGTCGCTGAACAGAACCGTCAAAACGGCATCAACGCCCAGGCGCAAGCGCAGGCGATGCGTAATGCTCAGGCGCTCTACCCTGTCGAACCGGCGGCGGGATATAAACATCATCATGATTCAACGCAATTCGCCCAGGCGGCACATAAAAACCGGGACACTATTTCCTGCGACGATCTGCGGCGTTTTATCGACGCAGGCATAGCCCTCACCCCCGGTCAGCAAAAACAGATCCCCAACTGCCATATCAATACCGCACCTGCGACTCGGACCGTTAAAGGATATGGCGTCACCGTCAGGATCGATGGTCAGCAAGTTTATATTGATGATAAACCCGCAGCGCGGGATGAACATGGCGAAACAAGTGATGTTTATTCTCAGGGGTTTTATCAGGTGGTGTTGTACAAATCGGGTAAGGTTGCCCTTCTGAAAAATCGTGTGGTTCAGGGATATTTGCATTAAATCGTTCCCTGTACCAGGAGGCTGCTTTTTTGCAGCCTTTTTATTTGTCGGAATGCGCAAAAAAATTTACCGGCATTTATCCATTCAGAGTATTGAAGAATGCGCGGCAAAACCAGAACCACAGTGACGAATCCCGCTTACGCCGAGTCACGTAAGACATTTAAAGCCTTTTGCGTCATCATCGCCATATTGGTTGTTCTGAGCTGGTTATCCTGACTTTATAGATGTCTGCTAACAGGGATGAATGTGTGAAACAGAAAATCGCGAATGAGATTGCAGCCTTCATTAAACTCAAACCGCTAATCCGATACGATGCTGAACAAGGCCGCGTATTTTGGGCCGTCAGCCCGGGTAAACGCGTAAAAATCGGCGATGAAATAGGCGTATTGGTACATAACGGCTATCGACGCTTTCGATTCCAGAAGAACCTATATCGCACGCATCGCCTGATATGGTGGCTGGAGAAAGGCGTATTACCTGATTTGATTGACCACTGTTGTGCAATATTAAATGAGCGTGGCGAAAGAGATAACCGGATAGCCAATCTGCGCGAGTCTACTGGCGCAGCCAGTCAGGCTTACCGCCAGCATCGAAAAAGAAACAAATTAGGTGTGAAAGGGGTAACTCAGCGAGGTTCTCGTTTTCGGGCGCATATTCAGGTTAATGGCAAATTAAAAGCGCTGGGCACCTTTGACACCATTGAGGAAGCAGCCAGCGCTTACAACGAAGCTGCCAGCCAAAAGTGGCAGTAAAAATGTGTAATGAAAAGACGTTTGTTTGAGTTCCATTGTGGTGACTTTCTTTAATCTTGGCTCATCACTTTTTTGTGGAAAACGAGACGTAATCTTTTTTCACAATTTCCAGGCTTACCCTTCACTGGTCGAAAAGTAACATCTTTGTTATAGTGGCCTGGTAAACCTACAAGGAACTTATAAAATGGCACATATCTTTCTTGAAATTTCGGGTATTGACCCAGGCTTAAAAACGCCAGCCGATCTTAGTCATGTTTTGCGTGATTCAAAAGAGACAACCTACTCAATCACCCCTGAGTTGGTTCACTGGATTAAAGGCGCCATTGCTTTTCGCGATGGTCAGTTAATGCCCGATTTCAAAAACTGCTGTTTTGCGTTTGGTGATGGTAAAGAGTTCATCGAATTTGATGGCAAAGGCAAGATTAAGCCCCCTCTCACGAAGACGCCTGACTGGTACCCGGAGCCAGGTGAGTTTATGCGTGAAACATGGCTTAAAAACAAAGAAATGCACGACCAGACGATTGTGCAGTTTATTAAAGAGTTCCTCGAAAGATTTACCGATGTCAACGAGCGAAGAGTTCACTGTGACCTGCTGTTTAATCTCCAACTGGGTACCATTAACACCACAACGCCGGCCGTTAACACTCAACCCCCCGCAAGTAGAATCGGCAATAAAAACAGGTTATCGACTCAGCCAAAAGTGCATGACCTTAATTCTTTTGAAATGTTCAGCCAGTTCTTTTCACATCTCTCGGATGCCGTCCTCGCTAATCAATTCCCGACCATGCAAGTGTTAATCGGCCAGGATGACATCAGTAAAGCACCGACGCCGCTTAAAGGGGCAACAAGAACCTGGTTTAAAGCGATTACGGGTGAGTTACCGCCGAACAATAAAAAAGTTGCGGCTGGTCACGCTGACGTTTTTTGCGCACCCATTCAAACCACCTTATTGCAAATCAAAGAGTACGGTCTCGAAAAATTCTATGCCGAGCTTTCACAAGCGATTCAGAAAGCAGGCGATCTCACCTTAGACAAGTTCGAATTTCAGATGCCTAAGCAGTAAAAAAGTCATCAAAAAGATTCCATCCATGACTTTACAATGACAAATAAATGATAGCTAATTGACTTGATAAACACTTTAAGTAGAATTAACACATCGAAACCGCAAAGGTGGGAAACCTGCGCGGTGGCGGTAAGTAAACTAACTTGACATTGTGTTCGCCCCTTCATCCCCCGGTGTTGGGGCTTTTTTATTTCCGGGAGCAGCATCGGCAAAGAATTAGGCAGCGTTTTAAATGCCGTTAACCGCAACCGCTACCCGCCCATGGGCAAATTGTTATCAATCAAGGAAATGACGTTCAAATTTGCACTCTGCCCACCAGGGCATACGCTTAAGAGAACGCGGCAAAATGCCGTCTGGTAACATCGAAACGAGGAGTGATGAAAATGGCTAAAGTGCTGGTGCTTTATTATTCCATGTATGGACACATCGAAACCATGGCCCATGCAATAGCAGAAGGTGCAGAGAAAGTGTCAGGCGCAGAGGTGGTTATCAAGCGTGTACCCGAAACCATGCCCGCAGAACTGTTTTTGAAAGCCGGCGGGAAAACACAGAATGCGCCAGTCGCCACACCGCAGGAGCTGGCCGAGTACGACGCCATTATCTTTGGTACCCCGACCCGCTTTGGCAATATGTCCGGCCAGATGCGCACTTTCCTTGACCAGACGGGCGGGCTGTGGGCCTCCGGCGCGCTTTACGGCAAACTGGCCAGCGTCTTTAGTTCTACGGGAACCGGCGGCGGCCAGGAGCACACCATTTCCTCCACATGGACTACGCTTGCACATCATGGCATGGTCATTGTGCCCATCGGTTACGCTACGCAAGAGCTATTTGATGTTTCTCAGGTACACGGTGGCACTCCCTACGGCGCAACGACCATCGCCGGGGGCGACGGTTCGCGTCAGCCAAGCCCCGAAGAACTGGCGATTGCCCGTTACCAGGGTGAATATGTTGCCGGTCTGGCAGTCAAACTGAACGGCTAAGCTTCCACAGGAGGAGATGAATGCCTAATCAAGATACAAAAGCCCATCACGTTGGGGAATGGGCCAGCTTACGCAACACCTCACCGGAAATTGCCGAAGCGATCTTCGAGGTTGCAGGTTACGACGAGGCGCTGGCCGAAAAAATTTGGGAAGAAGGCAGCGATGAGGTTCTGATTCGCGCCTTCGAAAAAACCGACAAAAATTCGCTCTTCTGGGGTGAACAAACGATTGAGCGTCAAAACGTTTGATAAGACTCTCCCCCGCCTGCGCGGGGGATTCTTTTATTTCGCCGCCGCGCTCACAACCGCATTGAATTTCTCCAGCGGACAAAATCCCTCACGGTCAATCGGACAGCCTTTCAGCGATAGCGTCACGCGTTGCGCCGGGGCTTTCAGGGTCAGCACCTCCGCATTACGCAACTGGATGCTGCTCTGGTAGACATACTCGATTTTCATCAACTCGCGTTTGCGCTCGCTGTCATACCAGCGCTGGAAGACGATCTTGCCGCCAATCGGTGTGCGTTCATACTGGTCATGAAGCTGATATGGCGCAAAATCAAGCGCGGTCAGCAGCGATGCGATGTTGGAATCATGGCCTACCAGCACGGTCACTTTCGGCGTGTTTGCCGCATCGGTCACTAGCGCTTTATCGATGTATTTCACCAGTGGTTTCGCCACATTGCGCGCCACATCAGGTGACGTAAACAGGGCATCCTGATAGCTATTTTTGATCTTCGAGAGCAAACGCCATTGCTGCTCGGTTTTGATCTCGCCCCACGCGACCTGATCCAACGGAAAGCCTTCGTAATACTGCAACGTGAAAGCATCTACCAGCGAATTGCCGATTTTCAGCGGCCCGGAAACCCCAGGCTCCTGTTGTACCGACGCGCTAAAGGTATCGGTGGCCGTCGCCAGTGAACAGTTCTGCTTCTCTTTACAAGAAGGTGACTGGTCATAGCGGACAATTTTTTCCAGCAATTTATAGCTTTCACCCAGCGCATCGCGCTGATGTTGCGCCTCCATCGCTTTAATCGCCTGCTCGCCAAACTCGGCGGATCCATCCGTTATAACCGGGTTAAATGTCGGGTCCATCGCCCCCATTTTTTCCTGATGGTGGACAGGAATATCGCACCCTGGAAACGCGCCGGTGATAAAGAATTGCGCGGTCGCGACCGTACGTTGCAGGCTGTTTGCATAGGCATAAACGGTTCCCGGCGCCGGGCATTCGCCAGAGGTCACCAGTTTTTGCCCGGCCAGCCACTCACGCATGTAGTGGCCCATATAGACCTCAAGCACGCCACCTTTGGTAGTCAATTGCCCGCCCGGAACTTCCCATTCCGGCCACTTGTTGGGGGTGGATTGTTCCAACACGCTACCGTTGTTCGCTAACGGCGCACGTAAGTTATGGCGGCTCATAATCAGCACTTGTTCAAGCTGATAACCCTGCGGAACAGTGTCTGCCTGCGCGGTTGTGGTGAACGGAAACAGCGCGGCAAGCGCGAGTGTCCATAGAGACTGTTTCATCCTGACTTCCTCATCCTGATAGTGGTGAACAGAAAGTGTGACACATTTGTAACGCTTTGCAGTGAATTAGGGCACAGAAGTGGCCTGCCACAACATCGCTTTCCCGCGGGGCTCAGTAGTTTTATAATAAAACCATTAACCGGAGAGTGAATATGAAACGTACCCGTCTTGAAGCCAGCACCTGCCCCGTCGCCCGTTCCCTGGATGTGGTTGGGGACTGGTGGTCGTTATTGATCGTGCGTGATGCGCTGCGTGGCATGACACGCTTCGGTGAATTTCAAAAAAGTCTGGGTATCGCCAAAAATATGCTCACCACGCGCCTTAAGTTGCTGGTCGATGAAGATATCCTGCAATTGCAGCCCGCCTCCGATGGCAGCGCGTGGCAGGAATATGTGTTGACCGCAAAAGGCCGCGCTCTGCAAACCGTGCTGGTTGCCCTGTCGCAATGGGGCAATGAGCATCTTTTTGCCGGGGATGAGCAGGGTACGGTGCTCGTTGATGCCCGGCACCGCCAGCCGTTGCAAAAATTACAACTGCTGGCAGAAGATGGCCGCGTCCTGCAACCCGACGAGATCGCGCCCCGCTATCCTGATATCGATAAATCAACGCGTTAATAACCCACGTCGCCGGATCGCACATTTTGCCACGCCAAATGGTTGCATTATAAAACCAAATATCTCATGCTGAATTTGGTTTCATTATAAAACCTTTTATCCCCCTTTCGTTTTAACGAGGTATGAGAATGGCTACGCAACGCATTAGCGCGCTTATCACTGGCGCATCATCAGGCATTGGTGCGGTTTATGCCGACAGACTGGCGGCCCGCAATTACGATTTGGTGCTGGTGGCACGACGCACTGACCGCCTGGAGGCGCTGTCCAGTGCGCTGGAAAAACGCTACGGCGTCAGCGTGACGACACTGGTTGCCGACCTTAGCAAAACAGAGGGCATTGAGCGTGTTGAAGAGACGTTACGGCAAAACAGTGCCATCGAGCTGCTGGTGAACAATGCCGGGGCCGCCAATCTCGCGCCGTTTCTCTCCTCAGATGCCGATTCACATGAAGCGCTCAATACACTCAACACCACGGCGCTGATGCGCCTGACGCTGGCGGCCCTGCCACGCTTTGTTGAACAAAACCGCGGGACCATCATCAACATCGCGTCTGTACTGGCCTTTCACGCCCGGGCAGGTAGCGCCGTATACAGCGCCACCAAAGCCTGGGTGCTGAATTTCACCCGTGGCTTGCAGGAGGAGTTTGCCGAAAGCGCAGTGCGTATTCAGGCAGTTTTGCCTGCCGCGACGGCGACAGAAATTTGGGGACACTCCGGCGTGACGCTGGACTCATTGCCCGCGGGGTCGGTAATGACCACCGAAAATCTGGTGGACGCGGCGCTGGCAGGCCTGGAGCAGGGGGAACTGGTGACCATTCCCCCCGTAGAAGACCTTGAGTTGTGGCAGCGTTGGGAAGAGGCGCGTCTGGCGCTGTTCAGCGCATCACGTAACGGTACGCCCGCCTCTCGCTACCCGATAGTTTGATATCCGGATCGCCAGTTGCAACCGCCACTGGCGAACGCTTCACGCTACTTCACGCCGTTGTATCCATCAAGGTAGGCGCCAGCCAGTTCGTTATACCAAAGCACAGCTTCTTTGCTCTCGGCATCTTCAGTCCATTTATCCTGCTTATTCGGAGTGTAATGGTTTTCCACTTTATTTTGCTGCTGACCAAGCTTACGCGTTGCCTCGGCAACCGCATTAGCCTGCGCCGGGGTTACCCCTTTTTGCCTGTCTGCCACACCCCGGGCATAAATATCCTGAAACTTCGGTAAGTTGAGAGCAACCATGCCCCCCCTATCGGTTACCATATTGCCATTCATCGTTTCCGATGCATTGTAAGCAAAATGTCGCGCATGACGTTCGGGAGAGGTTTGTGTAGTGCATGCTGCAAGAGCGACTGCCATGATCATCAACGTTATTTTTTTCATCATCGTATCCTTATGAATGCTGACAGCAGTCTAATCGAAGCAAAGCGTAACGTATTGATCGAACGATGCATAAAGATAAAAATGATTGATGGCGTTTATGGGCGGTCCTGCGTTCACGAATCAGCGTTTTAGCTAATGTCCGCATTTAAGAAACGGGGGCTCAGCCATGAAGCACAACGAGCGCTGAAAAGTGACGTTGCCAGTCTGGTCCCGCGGGGGAGAATGGGAACGGTAACGGAACTGGCGAAAGCCGCATTGTATCTGTCAGCCGATGAATACAGCGATACCCTCAGCACAGAACGGTGGGAATGGCGGCACCGGGATTTTATAAATCTGAACGGAGCAGAACCTCTTTCGCGTCGCATCAAAACAGTAGCGGCAGAAACAGACTAACGCCTGCACTTACCCCAACAAACAGCGCGGCCCATATGGCAGACGAAAGCAGACAGATGCCATAAACTTTGCCCGGATTCAGGCGCAGCATTCCTGCCGCAAGCGGAACGAGATAGCGCAGCAAGGCGATAAAACGGGACGTAAACAGCACCACGGCGCCATTGCGCTGTAACTTGCTGCGAACGCGCAGCAATGTCTCCTCATGCCGGGACATCACGCGATGAAAATGGTCGCTATGGGTCATCAGTAAGCCCAGATGGTAACTCACCAACGAACCGAGCGTTGCCCCTGCGGTGACCGCCAGCCACGCCATGATCGGCGGCAGGCTTAAGTGACTTGCGGAGAGCGCCGCGACCAGCATCACCGACGCCGGGGGAAGCACGGTGGAGATGAGCACCGTGGATTTGCTAAACGCCACCATAAACAGCAACACGAACATCTGCATCGGGTGTGATGCAAAATGGGCAAGCAGGCTGTTCAACCACTCCATATTCATTCCGGCGTCCGTGAGCATTTCGGGCATTCCCTTTTAGCGTATTGAACAGGGGATGTCTTAAATATTACTTCAACAAACCGGGTCGCGAGAAATATCTCCCAAAAGAAAAAATAAACTTTTCCGCACATACTTCAGCTTTTAAATCCCTTGGGAAATATATGTATCATGGTGGTGTTAAATACCGTTCGGCGCCGGGTTGTTTGCAATAACCTGTATTGCAGATACCGGTTGACGTACCCGGTGAGTTAGCACAGTCCATAAATTATTCGACATACGCGCAGGCCGACATAAGGCGTACAAGCGCAATAATGAATTTTTTCATGATATTCCCTTTTATGAGGTAACGAGTAAGACACCTCAGTTTGCGTGGATCCAGTCGCATTTTGAAAAGAGAGGTATGGCAGGTATGATTTGCTGATCATTAAAACGAAAGGTAAATCATCATTGTGTCTTGGAATTCGTCGCTGCTGGCTGTTTCACCAGGCGACCAATAATCCCGCATACTGCCACTAGTGCGGTGATACTTCCCATCCAGCTAGCAGGAATGATGGCTTTGATATCGTCAGGCAGCCCAGCCCATATAGCAGGAATAACGCCTGCGACAGCTAGCGCCTGAACAGAGAACAGCTTCCAGGATTGTTTCCAGTTTTCGATAACCATTTTTTACCCTTTGTGAATGTCTGATGTGCAGCGTGAAAGGGATATCAGCAGGCGGTCTCGCTGATATAGGTTTTACGCTGTACCAGATGATGTGAAAGGAAATACGCTTACACGGCGATATGCAGTACGTTAGTAGATACACTGCTTGCGAACATACTGCTGCAACCCTGCCAGCTGATGCGTAACCGTATCGATACGCTCTCTGAGGGTGAAATAATCCCGTTCAGCGGTGTCAGTAAGTCGGGCACTGGAGCCATCATCCACGCGGGGGGAGCTGGCGGAACGAGCCGCCTGACAGGTGGCGTTGAGCTGCAACCGCTTACGACCAATAGCGACATCAGCATGTAGTTTTTCCAGTTCAGCTTTAGCATTGGCTAATTCTCCAGTGTATTGCGCATCAAGAGCGGACACATCATGCTGGCGTGCCTGCATATCTGTAAGGGTGTTATTTGCCAAAGTCAGCGAGCTGGTCGCCTGGTCGCGCTGTGCTTTGTATAACTGCGCGTTGTCGCGATAATGGTTCACGGTCCAGCTAAGGGCTGCGAGTATGACAATCAGCGCGCCCATTGCCGCAAGCAGTAAGCGGTTCATTTCTGCCCCCATTGGCATACTTCACGCTCTACTTCACGTCGGTTCACCAGGCCTTTCCATTGCCGTCCGCCCGCATAAATCCACTGACGCAGACTATCGCAGGCGGCCTGATAATGCCCGGCATTCAACTGTCGTAGCAGCGCGGAGCGCTCAAAGGCATTAGCGCCCACGTTGTAACTAAAGGTGATAAGTGCGGCTTTCTGGTATTCAGATGCCGGGACTTTCACAGCGAGTTCCACCGTACGGGCAAAGGGAGCTAAATCTTTCTGTAATAGCGACTGACATTCATTTTCTGTGTATTTTTTCCCGGGGTGAATGTCACTTCCCGTATGGCCGTAACAGACCGTCCAAACCCCACCGACATCCTGATAAGGTGCATAGCGAACCCCTTCAAGTTGAGGGATCATCGTGCCAGCAATAGCCAGAGATCCGGCCCCTGCCATCGCTAACAATTTGTTTCTAAGGCCTGTAGACATCGCCATTATTCACCTACCCTTTCAAGCGCGTCGACCGCGACCTGCATAGCCGCCGGGCGTTCAACATGGGGTTTATCCTGAATATCACTCAGGTAATGACTGATCATTTCGGTACGCTTTTCGTCTTCTTTGCGTTTACGTCGCGCATCAAGACGCCCATAACAAAAAGACGCGACAGAGATAGCGACCCCAATCAGGCCGAATAGCATGTACACGACATCCTGCGTACTCAGTCCAAGACCCGATGCAATAACGCCAAGCCACGCAAAGAATTGCGTAACAATATTTCCGGGTTGATCGTTCATTTTCATGGTCTCTCACCTGCGAATTTTCGAGGTGGAATAGAAAGGAAAATCTGGCCTTCGGGTTCTTTTATTAAAAAAGTCAGATAAATGATTCCCGAGGCCAGAAAAAGGAAAGGCCTCTATTAAGAGGTCTGTATTTCAATGCAATCATTCACAACGGCTGGAACAAAATCATTTCAACCGTATAAAAACAAAAACCCACGCTGGGCGGGTTATGTTTATTTCTTGCTGCGTCTGTAGTTTCTCGAGCTTATATGGATTCAAGCAACCCGCGCGCAACCCTGCAAGCGATTTGTTTAAAATAACCTCTCGGCTATCACTCCTATTCCGATGGGTTAGTTCAGCGAATTTAGCACCATGTTCTGGTTGGTGAAAATGTGCTCAAAGTATTGTTTATTAAGTCGACTGTGCCAACGCCAACGAACGCCAAACTGTCTGCCATAAAAAGGGGAATAGTCAAACCAGTGATATTTCAGAAAAATAGTTGCACCTTCACCAGCCGATTTTCCAGCCCCCAGCAGACGTAACTGATCTTGAGGTGGTGGGAAATAACTTTCAGTGAATATGACCTTCTTACCCGTAATAAACGTTGCAGTTTGCTTTGTGCCATCAAACTCCGTTTGTACAGTCATGGTATCTGTTCCGTAGTTCCACCACGGGGCAAAAGGCAACTGCTCCTCAGTATCGAGCGTAATAATATCTATCGTTGACCAGTCAATATCCATGCCCTGTTGCGGCAAAGGTTGCAACAAAGGGATAATTACAGGGGAGATAACAAACGAATCCCGTACCGCACTTTCTGATGTGTTTGATAATGTCAGCGTTGGGTTGGTGGCGTATTGCATATTGTAATAGGCCGAGGGATCCTGATATTCCCTGTCCGGAAAAACCTTTATAAACACCCCGCCATTACACACCCACGCCGCGTCCACCGATTTCAGCTCGTCAGCACTTTTAATATTCAGCGCAATCACGGGGGCGAAATTACCCCCTGGAATCTTGCGAAACATCGGCATAATTATTCCTCCACCTGGTACCACATGTAGCCATCAGCATAACCACTGGCATTGATGGGTGCGGCTTGCGTGGAAACCGTATACCCCACCCCCAAATTGCTACGTGCTGTGGCTTTATCGGCGACGTCGGCCAGATTGCTGGCCGCCGAGAGGAAATTACCGCTGCTGGCCCATTCGCTAAATACCAGCGTGGTCGCCACCACATTGACGCAGAATCGGTGGTAAACATCGGTGGAGTTATACGGATAGTAGATTTGACGGAGACTATTATCCGCCGTTTTGATCACATCCAGCATCCCCGGCAGCACCACCGGATAATGTCTGGCGGTTGTGGCATTGCTGGTAAGAGACTGGAACTTACGCCCCGGTGACGTAATGGTGTTCAGATCCTCTGTCCCCAGCGTCGTACTGGCCTGTGGCACTGCCCCCACATCACCGGCGCTTAAAGCGTCTTTGGTCGCCAGCGTTTTGAGCCCCAGGTTACCTCGTGCCGCCTGCATAGCAGATGCCCCTGCACTGCTGATTTCTGAGAGATTATCGGCAATTTGCAAATAGATTTCTTTCGCCGCAACCTCGGTTGCAGTGATCGTAATCGATGCTGTAACACCGCTACTGGCCCCCGTCAGGGTCAGGGTAGTCGTCCCAGCCCCTGTGATGGTGAGCGAACCATCCGCCGCCAGAGCTGCAACAGATGCGTCTGACGATGCCGCATTGACCATTTCGGTATACGTGGCTGGAGAATAGGTCACTGGCAGTGAATAGCTGTTTCCCGCCAGCAATGCCGACGGTGCTGTACCGATAGTAATGTTAGTAAGATAAACCTGCTGGGTAACGGTAGCCGTTGCTGTCAGCCCGGTAGAAATGCTGGCAATAATTGTCTGTGTACCGCTTTTTCCTGCCAACGAAGTATACAAGCCATTGCTATCGATGCTCCCTAATGCGCCATCCGACACAGACCAGGATACGGGATAACCCCCCGCCAAAAGAGCCGGAAGCACGGTACCCGAAAATTGACGGCTGGTTCCGCTGTTTATTGTAACCGCTGCTGGGCTGATAACCACGGCAGAAGGGGTTTTTGCCCCCGTCTCTGCCTCAGCTTTATCAGTTTTGATGATATACATCGCCGCGACGTTTTTCGGGCGATTTTCATTTGCTGTAGGAACCACACGCGATGCATCAAATGAAATCGCTTGTGCGCCATTGCCGATGTTTGAACTGATATGTTTTCCGGCCTCGGCTTCGAGAGTAAATACACCCTTCGGACCGGATACACCGGTTGCACCAGCTGTGAACAGCGCTTCATTGGAGAATCTGCCAGTGATATTTCGTATCGCATCTTCCTGTGTACTGCCGATCACCCGGCCAGAATCCGGATCAATTGTAGAACCATGCGCCCATGCACGCACGAAGCGACCTCGCCAGTCAGGCACACGCCCCGATGGATATAGTGCGGCCAGTTCCGGGTTTTCCCCCGTATTAAATGCCTGACCGTTAAGCTCCAGCCAGCCGCTTGGCGGCATCGCATTGCCCCACAGCACAATAGCACCCACCGGTAAAATAAAGGGGCTCAGGGCAGTGGTGATGGTCGTTTTTAACTGTTCGTCAAGATAGGATGCCAGCGCTTTTGTTCTGCGCGGCGTCATAACTTGCGTGGCGCCATCACCGGCCAGCGCCTCTTCGGCAGTTGCTTCGCGCTGAATGTAGGATTGCCACTTCGCCACATTAGCGCCTGGCGTAGCGGTGTTATTGCCTGACAGCGACAAATATAACGCACCGTTGTATTCAACCACGACGCCAGCATCATAGCCGTATGCCGCGCCATTGTTGTTGGCAGTGGAGATCCACTCCGGATAGCCGTTTGTTTGATATTGACGCACTGCGGTGGTGATCGCATTGAGTACCGAGTTCATCGCTTCACGTTCCACCGGTTTGGCATTGATGTCTGCGTTTGGGTCTTTTGCGTAATCAACACCCCAACCCTTTGCATAACTTACGAACCCGTTGCTGTCGGCTGAATCGGGAATAGACTGAGTATCGCCGCTTTGTGCGAAAGGCACGCGGAAAAATTTCTGATCCATCGTTGGGAACTCCAGAACTGAAAAAGCCACCTTAAGGTGGATGGAGGAAAATATAAGGTCAGGTAGAAATCTGGAGGGTTAATTAACCTCGTTTTGTTTCTCTACTTCTACCTGCTCTTCAATTTCTGCGTAATGCGCGGCAATCTCCTCTTGAGTGGCTTCCCGCGCATCGGGATATGGAGAACCATAGTAAAAATAGTCGTTATCTCTGATGTAATATGCGTATATCATTTTCCATCCTGTTGATGAAATTATGCGTTAATAGGGTTAAATCTTTTTATACAGAATGCGGATATATAATCGGGTGTATTTAGCCCATGTCGCGGCATCAGTAAAAATCTTGTAAAAAGAAGATGATATATTGTTTGAGTAATACAGGTTCATGTAATTACCAATAACCATTTTGACGTTGGTTGGAGTGACCTTAATCGCTATTGGCCCAATAGATGTACCACTGGAGTTACAGTTATCCAAACCCGTCACAATATCGCCGGCGGAATACACCGAGTAATTTGCCGTAAATTCAGTCAGAATGCTCGCGTAGGCAGATTTGACGTCGAGGCTCAGCCCGTGCGCGAAATCAAAATTGGTAAATGCCGAAGGTAAAAACGGAGCAGAGGTCCAGTCTTTCCAGTTATCATAGACCGACACTTTCTGCTTGATCACACGCAACCGGAACGGGAAGGCATAGCCTGCTGCACTCACCGAACTGCTCACATCCAGTCCGTTAAATAATTCTGAAAGTGCCACGTTAGCAGGAATAATCCCGCCCCCTTTAGCCCGGAGATAAAGATAACCGTTGCTAGCCGTCCGCACATCAATACCGGCTGCTTTAAGCGCACCGCTATTGTCCGTAACAACAGTGGCAGGATAGTCCACCCATGCCGACGATCCATCGTTACGTAATACCTGTACCTGTGGCATATAGCTTGCGTCTTCACTGATGTCATAACTAATGGCATAGGCGAGTTCAAACGCACCGGTAGTCTTCAGTGGTGCAGATTCACTACCACCGGGATAGAGGTAGTCCCCGAGAAGGTCATTGATTGACTTAAGCATGGCAGACGCCGTCGTAGCGGACGTTGCCGCCGAACTGGCGCTGTCTTTCGCGTTTTTTTCCGAAGTGCTGGCGGAAGAGGTATAGGCATCAAGCTGGCTTTGTACGCCCACCAGCGCCTGGCTGGCAGCATCAGTCGCAGCACTTGCGGCAGCGTTGGTTGCCGTTGTTGCTGCTGCCGTCGCTCGGGTGGCCGCATCCGCAGCCGCAGTTGCCTGCGTTTGCACGGTGAGTGCGCTGTTGGCGGCATTCTGCGCAGAGATTGCCGCAGCGGTCGCACTGTTTGCCGCCGCCGTCGCGCTGTTACTAGCCTTTGTCGCATATGTGCCCAGTTCGTTAGCACGGTCAGCCGTGGCGGTATCAACCGCGGTATTAATCAGCGTCGCCAGGTTATCCGCCGTTTTCTGCGCGGCTTCCGTAGCCGCCGTGTGAGCGGCATTACCAATCGCCTGATTCACGCCGCTTAGTGCAGACTGTGCCGAGGTTGCGCTTTGTTCCGCATTCGATTGTGCAGTCTGCGCCTGCGTAACATAGCCTTTGACGGCGTCACTGACGGTGGCGGCCGCCTGGGTCGCCGCTGTCGCTGCAGCATCGCCGATAGCAGCGTTAACGTTATTCAATGCGGAGGCAGCATCCCGAGCGGAAGACGCAGCAGCAGAAGCTGAGCCATCGGCCTCAATTGCACTATTTTTAGCCGTAGATGCCTGCGCGGTTGCTACATCAGCGGCATGCTGAGCATCACTGAGTGAGCTCGCCATTTGAGACTGAACACTGGCGATGGTATCGGCTGCGGCCTGCTGAGACGCCGAACCGGCCGCCGTTTGCGCCGCCGACTCGGCAACGGCTGCCGCGCTTTCCGCTGCCTGTGCAGAAGCATTGGCGCTCTGAGCCGATGCTTCTGCTGCTGTTGCAGAAGTGGCTGCTGCCGAAGCAGAAGCCGCCGCTGCCTCGACCTCTCCCTGTGCACTGGCGACATAGGCGGATAACTGGCTTACAACATTCTCTGCCGCCTGCTGTGCCGCACCGGTCGCCGCCGCTGATGCGGCAGTATCAGCGGCAGCCTGAGCGGCATCGGCACTGTTTTTCGCATTGGTCTCCGCGGTTCTGGCATCAGACACATATCCCGCAAGTTGCGAGGTTACGCTGGCGGCCGCCTGAGTGGCAGCGGTCTGAGCCACCTGCGCGGCGGCGGCATTTGCCGCGTCGGTCGCCGCCGTTTTCGCGGCATTTTTCGCCTCCGTCGCACTGGCAGCGGCATTCACAGCCGCCGTGCTCGCCGTTTGGGTGTAGTCAGACATCTGACTGACTACGCCAGATACTGCCTCTGCCGCCGCAGCCTGAGCGGCAGAGGCAGCCGCCGTTTGTGCCGCAACTGTCGCCGTCTCGGCGGCGGTATGAGCAGTATCCGCATCTGTTTTTGCCGAATCCGCAGCCGTGGTCGCTCTATTTTCCGCATCCTGAGCCGTTGCCGCAGATGACAGGGCATCGCTGGCAGCGGTACGGGCATCGTTAACGTAGCCCGCCAGATGAGTCTCAACTTCCTTAGCAGCGCTCTGTGCGGCCGAAGTCGCCGCGGCATCTGCGGCACCCTGTACGACAGATTGTGCTTGTACCACGGCGGCCTGAGCCGCCGTCTCAGAATCTTTCGCCCCCTGTGCATAAACTGCAGCATTGCTGGCCGAACTGCTTGCCTGAGTCACCAGTGAATTAAGCTGTGACTGCACATTAGCCGCCGCGTTATTGGCCGCCGTGCTCGCTGCTGTCTGCGCTGTATTCGCGGCGGACTGGGCATTCGTCTGTGCTATTTGGGCGTCAGAGACATACTGTGTCAGCTGCGTGGAGACAGTCGAAACCGCCTCTGCGGCTGCCGTGCCTGCTGCCTTCTGTGCCGCTGCTGCGCTCGCCGACGATGCCGCTGCATAGGTACTGGCGGTGGTCGAATAATCTGCCACCAGGTTAACCACATCCGCCACCGCATTTTTGACTGCCGTTTCGGCGTTGGATGCGTAGGTCTGTGCATCGTTACGGGCAGATGAGGCTGTCGATGCCGCTTTCGCCGCTGACGTATAGGACGTTTGCGCGGCATTGACGTAGGCGCTCAGTTGAGAGATCACATCGGATGCTGCCAGTTCCGCCGCCTCTTTCGCCGCATTCGCGACCCCTTCACCGTCGATTTGATCTTTCAGCCACTGCGTACGGTTGGCCAGTGCCTGGGCCTGCGCATTCGCAGGGCCGAGATCGGTGCCATCAAAGCCTTTTACCGGGGTGTCAGTATCAAGACGTAGCACATCCGCCGTAAACTCGGATGTTTCGGTCAAATTCGCCATTTTTTAACCTCGATAAGTATGTGTTCCGTCGTATTTCACGGATCCGTTATAGAAAATGTTCGCATCCATCTTGCCCTCGACGTTTTCCCACTGACACAGTGGTGTCCAGACCTGAGCACGAGCGACGGCATAGAAAGGAGCGGCGACGGGAACCGTGACAAAAAACCGCCCCGCCGTGTCGGTCACGGCAGTTTGCGTGACCGTCGTACCATTAGAGGTGTAGAAAAGTGTCACATCCACACTGGAGACGGTGACACCACGATTCGCAGTGAGCGCGCCCGATATTTTGCGGTTTGCACTGTCATATACCAGGGCTAGTTGCAAGTTAGAGTAGAAGTGAATCCCATCACCATGCCAGAAAGGCACACGAAAATTGCTGTAATACTTGCCAAAACCAAAAGGGGTGTAGGTCAGTATGCGCGGGGATCTGATCCCAACCCCCTGTGGGCGAGGAATCAGATCATAATCTCTGACCAGTTGCTGCGACCCGGGATCGAGATAGTCGTAAAAGATCGGGCGCATGGTCATATCCTGGCCATCAAGCAGTCGCGCTTCGGTGTCCAGAATATAGTTGGTTGCGGCTGTGATCTCATCGATGGTCGCCGCACTGTTGTTTTTATGGATTTTGGCTTTGATCATGCGACGAAATAACATGTCGCTGACCTTCGCCGGAGCACAGGCGGGATAGAATGTCCCGACAGGGCGTTTGTGATAACCGACAATACGTCCGCAGATGTCGAGCTGCTCACCTTCGGCGTTATCAATATCCAGAATGGCTTTGATTTTCGCCAGTTGATCTTCAAGCTGCGCCTGTGCGATGTCCGGTAATGCCAGTAACCAGGCAATCAGCTTCGGCGAATTTTTATATTGCCAGTATATGCGTGTGCGGGCTTTATCATGGTGCTGCATATGTCACCTCAATATTGCCGACATCAAAGACCCCCAATTGATAGAACGCCAAATTTAACAGCGAGTGCGTCACATCATCAGCACGCGTGCCAATCAGTATGCTGGCGACATAATCGTCGTTGCCCACAATTTTATTAACAGGCGTATACAAACGCCCGGAGGCGATCGCTTCACCGATCCTGAACCCGGTTTTGGCAAAGCCGTTGGTTTCAAGAAAGCCATAGACGGAATCGTTTACGATCGCCGCTTTGATACGGGCATTATCCGTGGCCGATAGCGTGTCGGACACAATCGTTACCTTGACGTAGACAGTGACATTTTCCGGGCGGAAAAACGTGGCGTTAAATGGCTGAGCCGTCAGCGGCGTGGTGGTATCTACACTGATTTTATTGGGAATAAACGTGTTATAACGATTCAGGCCACATCCTGGATTCTTGTTAGCCGCCATCGCGGCAACAATGTCCAGTTGCTCGCCGCCATCAATAAAAATGGCCATCGAGTGCGCCAGGATGCCATTGCTATCGGACACGGAGTCAGGATTTTCATAGATTTTGACTTGCTTAACGCCGGGCACATTGATCAAAGCCGCATAAATATTGTCGCGCTGGTTATTACCGGGCAGTGCCACCGACTCATTGCGCCGTACGCGAAAGGCATCATCACTCTCTTCATCGGTACCCAGAGAAGCCGCCGCGGCGTTGTCTACTGCGGTAATGCCTCCAATTGGCGTGGCAATGATAGTTAGCGTACCCGCATTGGCATTTTGTTCACCGGTCAGCATGCAGGTCACGCCAACCGTTGCCAGACCGTCGGTATTGGTGACGACATCGGCATCCGTTTTCCATAGCGTACTGGTCAATCGATGACGAACCAGGGTCACGGCCGGGATGACTGTCAGCGGAACACCCGTAAAGGTGACGCGGGCTGTTGAGAAGGTTGCGACTTTACGCACATTGCCAGAAATGGCCGCAATACGATTAAGCTGCACACCAATCGCGGAATCGGGATCAACAGACTGGTAGCTATTGATCACTTCTTCGTCGAGGTTAGCCAGCATTTCAGCCCAGATAGCAATCGCCAGCCCATCCGGCGTCGAAGGGTCGATATTCCAGCCCGCGTCTATATCAAGGTAGGCCGCCTCAACGCGTTCTTTATATTCTGCCAGCGTGGTGCCGGTCGCCCCGTCTCTGTTAATATCGGCCATTAAATCACCTCTTCGTTGAAAGCGTATTCCAGCGCCTCATTGTTCTTATCGATGACTGATGCATTAACGGTAATCATGCGTGTTTTAGCATCAAAATCGAATGAAAATGCCCCCAGAGCCACGACACCATCCGTATCGAGAATACGGCTCTTAATATTGGCTGCCGCCATGTCGCGGGAACTTTTTCCAAGGATCTCCTGAAACCAGGGTGTACCTTCGGAAATATTCAGAAAATACTCACCAAGGAATAATTTCAGTCTGCGGGTAATCGCCTGAGCGGTAGCCTCTTTTCCGGTCAGGAAATGGTCGCCGCTGGTCACAATGTCACCCTCTGTAAAATGTCGGATCACGAAGCCACTCCCATAAAAAAGCCCCGGCTAATGCCAGGGCTGAGTCTTTTATCTTCCTCATTACTGAGGGCCATCGCTTTTGGCGTTGCCGCGTTCAACACCACCATGCGTGTGGGAGGCGAACTCAATATTGCCTACTGCGAGCCCCCCTTGCGTGATGTGCGTACGTGCATTCAGCGTTGTTTCGCCAGTATTGGTAAAACGGGGGCCACTGTAAGTCATACCCGATTCGGTCAATGACAGGGTCGAATTGCCGACAGATAACACAATACCGTCATGGGTCAAATGAATGCGCACAGAACCGTCGAGATTGCTCATTCCTACCCCACTGGCTGGTAGATTGGGTATTGCCGTTTTTGCCGAACGATAACCGGGCGAAAAAAAGGCATCACTCGCATTAAACATCGAGGGGCTGACAGGAGGCGCGGGTCCCCCCATATCAAGCCAGGCATCCACGGAGCGCTGGCTAAAATGGATATATCCTTCAGTGCCAGCGGGCAATTCATGGAAAACAGCCCATTCCGATGAACCGGAAAATTTCACTGGGACATTAATTAAAACGGGGATCGTCTGATGCGTGCCATCACTCAACCGCCGCTGGATACCGCATTGAACCTGTGCGCGCTGCGTCTGGTTGTCAAAGACCACAATGTGACCCGGCATCCCCACCATTAATCCGCCAATGGCGTCTCGACCTGCCGCCTGTAATGCTGCAAACAGAGGATTAGAACTGTTCATCATGTACTCCTCCATTGGCAGCGAATTGTCGTTTTCCAGTCGTTATTCCAATAATCCCCTTGATGCGAGGTCGATAACACGCGGAAACTGCCCGACGTGGTATGCGCCATCGCCAGGGCCTGAAATTCCTTTTGTTGTGTCCCAGTGTAATTAATGGTCCAGAAATCGGAGGTAATATGCACCCGATCGCCTGGCTGGATAATAGTGTTCAAGCGAACATCGACTTCCATATCCTGCTGATTCCACTTCGGCACCCCTTCCATACCGTTACTGGCACTGAGTTGGTGCGTGATGGGACGGGAGGCACCGTTGCGAATGATCACAACACGATTATGATCGAGCAGCCACTCATAGCCCCATGCCGCTTTCATTTTGTTGAGAAAGTCACGGCTAGAGCTATGTGCAAGCGTATGGCCATAATTAAAGGTAGGTAAATCAGAAAAATCACCGACCATCTCCACGGGGTAATAAAAAGAGCGGGCGACATCGTGTAATATTTCACTCGCCTGCGTTTTATTTCCCCATGTTTTACCGATGGTCGCGTCCGACCAGATAGCCAATAAGCATTTCAGGCGGAGATAAACATTGACCCCTTCGCGGCCCACTTCAACGCTTTGTATCTGCCCGGAAAACACTTCGCCGACGGATTCATCATAACCAGCCTCCAGTCTCACCGAACCATAATGCTTCTCCGAAGTATCATAGTGCTGAATCAGCTGGCGATATTTTGCGGAAACACCGAAGACGGTAATAGTTGCTGTCGATACCTGATCCTGGGGCATATTCGTCACCTGAAACTGGACCTGCATAGGCGGTACGATTACCAGTTCCTCCCCATCGACGGATGTCACCGTCAGGCTATATTTTCGGCCAAATAATTTAGTCATGGGGATACCAGTTCAGTTTATTGTCTATACCGAGGTTGGCGATTGTAGCTTTGCCCCCCTCCAGCACAATATTTCCGATTTGGGTATTTAATCCGTCCAGCAAATTAACACCAACGTGTAAAGCCCGCCCAAGGGTCAGCGCACTGCCATCGCTATTAAAAATATCGACGCTGAAATAACCGTAGCGAGTAAGCCATCGGAAAGTGAATTTCAACTGCGTGTCATTAAGCCGGGTGGTAAATGAGAAATTTGCCAATCCCGCGCTAAGAGGTATTGTTTTCATTTCACAGGCACCTGTCCCAGATTTACCGATTTTTGCCCCTGCGTTGCGACAGGATCATTTTTGGGAAGATTGCTGTTAGTGGTGATGGCACTGTCATCACGTGTGACGATAGTTATTTGTTGCATTTCCACAATGATCTCCTGCGCGCCTTCACCCCCCTTTACTTTCTTCACTTGCGTTTTTGTAATGAGCATATTGTCGTAAGACGACCCTACACCCACGATTTTCAGCAACGTTTTATTACGTTGCAAATTGCGTAACGAGAGCAATGCCGACTCCGAACGTGATTGCCCGGAATTGGCATACGTCATGCCTGCCGTCGCAGCAAGACCACCCAAGGCCGCCGCGCCACCTGACAGCATCGATAAAGCTGTTCCGCCCACGAGACTGCCCCCCATACTGGTGAGACCAGAGAGGTTGTCTTCTCCGGCCGTCATAGCCTTAATCGGGTTATCAGAAATCGCCACGGTCATCGTCAGTTCCAGCGGCTTCGTGACGGCATTGTCATTAGCCGTGCTGGCATCTTCTAACGGATAACTGCTCACTATGGTCATTAACGTACTGGTTTCGTCCAGGGTCGCATCAAAAAAAATGCCACCAATCTCAGGACGAAATTTTGTAAATACTCCGACAAGTGACATTCTTACCACCCTCCGTTGTCATATGAGCGCTCGAGGTTGTTTCCTGTTTCTGTAAGCGCCCGTTGCACCGAGTCCTGAATCTGCTGTTCGTTCATCCCCACACCAGAAATGCTCAGATCAACATACTGGTTAAAACTAACGGGCGAGGCGGGAGGAAGGAAACTGTAAGAAGCAGAGTACGGAGGGGTGTTCTGATAGCCGTACAGCATATTCATCTCATCAACGCTACGCGTCGGCTGAGCATAAGGTGACGAGGGTAAAGCAGCCCAAACATCGCCAAGACCGTTTGTCGCTTGCAGGAAATTTCCCTTCATGACGTTATCCAGTTGCCCGGCACGCTGGATCAACCACAACGCGGCCAAATCCTGGCTTTGGTGCGAAAAATCTTTCAGCCCCATAGCCGCCGCTGCATCTCCCCAGGCATTGGACGCAAATCGATACCGACCGAAGGCGGAACTGTTTTGCGTGTTATCCATCGCCGCCACCCCGTAGGCAAGCGAATCAAGATACTGGCGCGCATTTTGATTATATAATGCACTTTTTACTGTCGATGAGCGCTGACGAAGGAACGCCTCATAAGGTGTGATTCCTTCCCCTTCCTGCTGGGGAGATTCTCCTGGATGGCGACGCTTCCAGTAAAACTGTGGATCACTCATCTCTTGAATATCATCACGGGAATAGGACATGTTACCCGGTGTCAATGCCGCCGCCGCACCAACCGTCATAGGATTAAATAACAGTCCCGAAAGCCAGCCGCCCTCTCCTGCTACAGACAATGGTCCCATGAGTTTGTTGAGCATACTGCCGCTGGCAAGCGCACTACCGGCACCCAGTATGATCTCCGAAACAACTGGATTGGCCCTAATAAAGCTGTTTATCGCTTCCAGCACACTATTCACAATGGGCAGAAGATCTTCACCAAGCGCATAGGCAAGGTTCTCGAAATTGCGCGACAACTTCGCCATTTCATCGTTGAATACCTGAACATTTTGATTTAACTCTGGATCAAAAGACCGATCGTAATCAGAAGACATGCTCATGCTTTGCTGAAAAAAACCACTGCCACGTTCGGCCAACCGCGTCACATCGTCATTTTCCTGCCAACCCATAATCGGGCGGAACTGTTGCTGCTGCTGCTGACTCATGGATTGATAGGCATTTAATAGATATCCCGTTGCCGCCACGCGATCCACAGATTCTATTTGGGCGAACTGCTCAGGATTGAATGCTGTTCCCTTATAGGCTCGTGCGTCAAACTCGCCGTTTCGCACTTTGCGAGCCAACTCAGGAACCATTTGTGCAAATTGCTGCCCGGAGGCAATCGGATTAGCAGCGCCTATTCTACGCATAGCAAATTCAAGTCCACGGATTTGATTAACCGTAAAGCCAGTGATATCGGCGAGACGTTTTAATTCAGACCAGGATTTTGCTACGCCTGCAGTTAGCGCATTAAAATCGACTTTAACACCCGCCACCGCAGCAAGCTGTATCATGCCGTCAGTGACATCTTTTATCGCATTACTCGCCTTCTTAAAGGAGTTTGCGTCTGTTTCAAGACCAATAGAGACCAGCAGCGAGTCTATGGTTTCTGCCATTCTAATTTCTCCAGGCGGCAAAAAGCCCGCCTTTGGCGGGCTTTCAGGTTTTGGCGCTTCTTGCTTTTTCAGCTTGCTCGGTAATGTCATCCAGTACCTGATGCATGGCATGGACATCTTCCAGGCAGTAGGTGCCATCAAGCATCTCAGACCAACGCGCTAAAGGTGGGCAAAGTTGGCCAGCCCCAACACAGGGCCGCCACAGGAGCCAGTCTATAGCGCTGCGGTCTCCATTTTCACCGCGTTTGCGCCGTTTTCGCTCTGTACGCTGAGCTGCCAGAAAGGGCCGATGTTCTCTTGCAATACCCGCCCCAGGAGCAACAGCCAGTAATGGATTTTGTCCTGAAACAAGTTTTCAGCTACCGGCACACCATCACTGACGCGAATGATATTCCCTCCTCCGATACAGAGGTTCTTAAGGCGAGTAAGCTGCATGCCATCTAACGATGCCATGACCGCCACGACACCCATATCAGTGCCCCCCTCACTCAGCGCGGGCAGCAAACTATTCTGCGCGGCAATCTGCAGCATTTCGACCTGTTCTTTGGCCGATGCTGTCATACCGCTGTACTCGTTCTCACCCATAATCAGCGTAATTTTGCGCCCCATCGATTAGGTCTCCTCACTGTCAGAAAACTCAAAAACAAACTGCTCATCCGACACTTTGGTTTTGCCACCACGTTCTACGTTACCGCGTTTTGTCAGCACACCATCAAACCCGGCAAAATATTCCGCCGTGCCGGACTGGTAGAAGGTAAAGGTGGCATCGATACCACTTTTCGCTGCCGCAATAATCTGACGAGCCTGCTCCGAACCCGGCATCAGGTTAACCGTTAGTTTTACTGGACGCGTTTTATTGTCCAGACGCACAGACGTGCCGCCAAGACCCCGTTTCAGGGTCGAACGATCCTCAAGGCCTTCAATCGTAATTGGTGGATCGGTTTCGCCAAACTCATCCAGCGGAATACCGAAAACTGTCAGTTTGGCACCATCAGTGCCATAGGTGTTCATTGCCATTAGAGTTGCTCCAGATGTTACTCAATATAAACGTTGATCTCAGCCACATGGCCTGCGCGTGCCAAAATGGCGTAAATAGTGGTTGCCGGGTATTCACGGGCTTTGCGCTGCGCGTCTGTTAAATTGAATACGTCTTCCGGTTTGCCCAGAATGACGAAACCATTTTCCGCCGTCGCCACTTCACCTGTTTTCGGATCGACATAAGTGCCTTTACCGAGTACGCCATTGTCGTAAAAACGTTTACAGGTTGTAGTCAGCGCAGTAAGCAAGCCCGCATATCCAGCCGGCGTCAGGGCACGTTTGGTGCTAGTACCGGTGATGTAGTTGTAACCATCCACCTGCAGATGGTTTTTCAGCACGTCTAGGTTGATCACATCGTCAATAAATTCGTTATAAGACGACATGGATCTGGTGTTAATCGCCCGTAAACTATCCGTCTCGCCCGATAGTTCGATCTCGGTAAAGAACGCGCAATTTTTGGATTTCAATGCGCTGTAGCTGCTTGTTTTCAGATCATCGCCAGCAATACCGGTCAGTACCTGGTATTCGGCGGTGATTGCGGAGTTTTTCGCATTCGGCTTAAACTTGTTGAACGTCGCCGCCAGCTGAACCATGGTGTAGGCCTGTGACGAATCCGCAACAATAGCAGCAGGTAAGCGATAGCCCATGAAAATATGGCGATTGCCTTTTGCCGCCATTACCGCCGCAATGTCCGTGGTTGAGGACGCAGAGGTCGCCCCGGCTTCGCTGGTGGTCACCCAGATAGGGTGGCTTTCCGCATCAGACCAGTCAGCTAATTGCAACAGATTCGCTTTGGTCAGATCGCTGTTTTTGAAGAAAAAGTGGTAACGCCATACCTCATCTTCCGCTTTATTAACGGTATCCAGTAACGATGCATCCGCCGCATTTTTCATCCAGATGGTGACCGACTTCGGCTTGGGGATCTGAGTGAAATAACGTGTGGCGATCAGATAAATATCGCTGGAGGCTGAGAAATCCTCAGCAATTTCATTCAACGAGCTGTAATCCCGCCAGGTGTCAACGGCGAAAGTCACTCCGCTTTTGAGATCGGTGGAACCTGCAAAAATCAGCGCAGAGGAAAAGTCGCCGTATCCCAGGCCGGCGGCGGTCAGATAGAGATTGACCGGGATAATGTTATCAACGGAGTAGGTCATTATTGCCCTCATTGTTTTTGAACGTCGATCGTGAATCCCGCTGCACGGAGCACCGGGTAGGAAAGGGTCTTTTTGATAAAGAGGTGGATATCCGTCTGCCAGTTCGCTTTCTGGCTGGATGTCGACAACGCGGTGAGATCGCGAGACGCGCTGGTGCTGCGCCATGCAATACCGTTTCGAAAAAGAAACGCGCTAACCGGGTTGCGAAGATTTGCGTTATGCAGACGCACAGTGGCGTTGTCCGCCCCCTCATTGAAAATATTTACGGACAAGGTAAACTCCATGCTGCTAAAAACGGTGTCCTGCAAATCAGTCCATTCTGTACCGAGTGAGTCCGCGAAGGCTTCTTGGGGGACAATCTCCGTCATGCTATGCTCGGAATGTCCATATACCCGCACCGGAATTGGCTTGTATGTGGCATAACAATCGCTTGGGATTTCCCCCGTCTGCCCGGCCAGGATGACATTTTCCAGTCCCGATGCCAGCATGATCAGTTGCCGAAATGTCGCGTTGAGATCGGCCATATTTTCCATCAACCGCCCCCCTTATCATGCACGTTAAGCCTTTTACTCAATGCCATGTTCAATCCTCCAGAACGTAAGTGATGGCCTGTTTTAAAACGCCAATGCCAATCCGGGAGACAGTAAACGGCGATGTATTGGTTGGCACAATGTCAGACGGCACCGCCGCCTTGCAGTAACCCGCCACCTCCTGCCCGATTTGTCTGAACATCGCGGAGGCCGTTATTTCGCCACGGCTGACCTTGGGTGAAAGAGACCGGAAGTGTGCCTGTATGTTGCCGATGTTTTGGCGTAGCGGAAGGCGCAGAAAGGAGTACTGTGGAATATTATTTTCTGTCGACCCAAATTCCAGCATGGCCCCGATGGCAACCAGAGACGTCCCCTGTTCATCGTTGCCCGAACCTGCAGGCAATCCGACAAAGACCGGGTACCGCGTAGTCAACCGGTTCTTGATTTGTTTTATTTTTTCGTTCAGGGCTATATTGCCGCGAAACATTGCACGTATTTTCATGACATTACTTCCGAAGTATTAGTGCTTTCAAAACACCTTACATGGGTGATTCTTGATTTATAGAAATAATATTCCTGCCCTCAGGCGCTTCTGTTAAATATAGACAGCCCAATGATTCCCGAGACCAGAAAAAATGAACAACCGTACTTTCGGCCGTTTTTATTCGATAGTTAGTTCACTTTTTGATGAAGAAAATCGAGTAATACCAAAAACAAAATGCATCAAATAGGCTATTAATTCGCAGTGTGTTGTTTCACAAGCTTATATGAATCCAAGCAGTCCGCGCGCAACCCTGCAAGTAATTTTTATATTTATTTTCAGACGCATAAACGACAATTAAAAAAGCCGCGCAAGGCGGCTTTTTTAATTACTTACGTATATAACCTCACAAGCATATATGAATTCAAGCAGTCAGCGCGCAATGTTGCAAGTGACTTCTACATTTATTTTCACATAAATAAAAAGCAATAAAAAAGCCGCGCAAGGCGGCCTTTACTCACTATTTCCTTATACTACTTATCAAGCTTATATGAATTCAAGCAGTCCGCGCGCAACCTTGCAAGCGAAATCGCTGCGGATTTCGATCAAACTTTTCACACATGGGAATATACAACATAGATTCAGCCACTTGCAAATAAACGCTGATGCGACTTTCGCAGGTGCGCAGGCTCCATTCCGGATGTTTTTCATTTAATTTTCGCGCCATGGATTTCTTACTCATCCGATGTCGATAACGGTCGCTGATAATATTGAACAGTGCGACATTGTCTTTTTGAATCAGTACAGTCGCGATAACTTCATCCATCATCAATCCTTCACTGTCCGTACAGAAGACAAGATTAGTTTGCTGTTTTTCACTCATCAAGTCGACAAAGTACTGGTGTAATTCTTCATCGTTCATTCCGGATTCTTTGAGGTGCGATAATATCTGCTGAATGGCAGATTTAGAGATAGTTTGCGACGCCAGCAACGCAGTAAACATACTGCCCATACGTCCGTTCCCGATAAAGGACCAGCGGCCCCACATACGTAATTTCCCTTGGATCCATACCGACTCGAGCGTTAAAAGACGTCCCGATTCGTCCAGTTTTCCCGTTGCTGTTGGATAAATCATATCGCCACCTCGGTTGAATTACATTGGTTGGGGCATACGTATGCCGCAGGTTCATCATTAAAAACCCAGAACAAAGACAGATTAAAAAAAGTTTCAGACTGCCACAACTGATGGTGCTGAAATCCTGCTACAGCAGAATGGGTATATCCACTCGCCAAATGACTTGTATTGAACTGCGTCATGGGTCCTCCCGTTAACGCAGCAATTGTTCAGAAATAACGCGGACAGGTTGTTCAGGCCTGCTGCGCTTTTACCTCTCGGCACCGTCATTCTTCGTAACGGTATAGCCAGCCAACCTGGCCAGCTCAAGCAACGCTTTAAGTGAAGCCATATGCTCATTATCCTGGACAACGCGAACACTTGAGATAGCGCCATCTTTACACGTGATCAGGACACGCCCATCGTCGGGGAGATTTAGCACCGCCGTCTCTTTGTGAATCACGTGCCCCCCTCAATTGTACTGTATATAATACCAGTATTTATACTCTCCAATTATAAGTTGTGCAAACTTTTAAACGCACAGTTCGGGCAAGATCAAAAACGAGGATTTAACATAAGCAATTGTTAATAAAAAATAAACACGGTTATACCTCTCCGATTACACATCGGTAACGGGGTTGATATAACTCATGCTCTGCCTGGAAACTTTGCCCTGGAAAAAGGGTCTATCCCTTTAGATTTTTACTCGATAGAGCATAAAAGCCGGGATCTACATGGCCAAGAGTGAAATGCGTCACTGGCAAATCATCATGTCGGGTCAAAGCCACCAGTTTTGACTGCATCATGCCTTTAATCCGGTTTTGCAATTGCGACATCGACATCCTGACCTCAGGGTGGCTGAGTTTGATGGTGGTAAGAATGGCCTGATACGACAATGTTTTGTCTTGCATGATGGTCACCAGCGCCTGTGCTGACAGTTCGCTACCCGCCGTTGATTCTTGCGTGACCACCTTGCTTTCGGCAGGTTTGATGGTTTCCAGCATCAGGCAGCTCGCACCCGATGCGCCGATGCGCGTACCGTTTCTTTTGTCATAGTTTTCCTGGCCGCTCACTGACCAGGCCGTCGCCGTTTCATGCAGACGTACGATTTTTTCGCCTCGCGAATGAATGACGATGCCAATATGTGTTTTCGTGACCTTTTCCTGGTTTTTATCACCTGGTGTCGCTGCCACTGGCGTACGCCTGATCATGGGCGCACTCGGTTTAGCGACCTGCACCGGGCGGGGAGCGGGAATATAGACAGCACGACTTCTGGCTCGCGCACTAGCATTCATTTGCCACAGGATAGCCGGAGTCCAATCGCAACCATCATCGGCATATTTTGTGCGATCCACATAAATCCATTCGGTCATTTGGTCTTTCCTCTAAGGTTAACCTGCGTAGGTCAAGCGCAGTATTTCTGGTCTGCTTCACGAAGCCAGTTTTACAAACACAGCTCCATCGTCTGGTTAATATTTGTTATAAACCTATAACTTAACAAAAGGTAAGTCAAATTAATTTACAGTAACCCTATGAAGAACGCAGAGCTCTGTGACCGCATTCGGCGGAGAAGAAATGAACTTGATATGTCACAGCAACGCCTGGCCGATGCTGTGAAGGTTTCTCACGTCACGATTTTTAAATGGGAAACCGGCGAGACTGAACCGCGAGGTCAGAATCTCTTTAAATTGAGCAAAGTCCTCAAATGCTCTCCAACCTGGCTGCTCTACGGCGATGAAGACATGTCGCCTGTTCCCGCAGAAGAGCTGCCAACCGAACTGGACGATAGACAGTTAAAACTTTTAGAACTGTTCGATTCCCTGCCCGAGTCGGAAAAAGAGCGCCATCTCGCCGATCTTGCAGAAAAAGTACGTGGATTCGAGAATCTTTTCGCCGAGTTACTGGCAGCAAGAAAAAATAAGCAAAAAAAATAGAAAAGAAATTCAATTAGTTAGTTTTTAGCGAAACTTAACTTAACTTTTGAAAAGGAAATTATTGCCTTTAAACTTACTATTAGTTAAGATTTTTTTCCTCAACGATGCACAACCTTGCGGCAGTTGCTCAGAAAACGTTCTGACAGTCCGGAAAGACGGACAGTGGTTTTACACCAGTTAAGACCCGCAGGCTATGCCAGGTAGCAGACGTAAAAAAATCACCCAAAGTGGGTTCTGTTATCAGGAAGTGACCAAACCGCACCTAAGACCAATCCCGTGCGGAGGAAAGACCAACTGTGATACCGCTGAACGGCCAAAGGTATACCGTAGCAACGTCTGTTTACCTGTAAATATCATTACCTCATCCTGTTAGCGCGGCCCGCGCGTGACGGCAACGGTGGAGTATTTACATTTACTGGCGGCATTCAGGCAGAATCCTTCTCTGCATTTTCCGCTGAAACGGCTGGATAATTTTCAATGGCGGGCAGTAGACAAATAAAAACGAGATGACATATGCGTCCTCCCGTTTATCATAAGTCGAATCGCGTGATTTATACCTGCTGGCTGCGTAACATGGTGCAAAATGGGCAATTACAGCCGCTCACCGGTGTGGCAGCGCAACTCCCCAGGCTTAAGCCAGGCATTCCCTGCGTAGTGATGGCCTGATCATAGATAGCAAATTCTGCCCCACGGATCTGCTGGCGGGAAAATTCAGCGGGATCTTTATCTTTCGCCTGAAACGCCATCGCACTGCCAGAAACAACCGACAACGAAATCGCTAAAATCTGACTGATTTTCATAGGGTATTGCCCTCAAAAGGAAGACGTCATTTTGATAAGTCGCTACATACGGGCAGCCCGCAACCGCCATTAACTGTTATAAAATAACATTCCATAGCGCAATGCAACGTCAACAATGTGTCGAAATTTGCGCAGCAATCGGTTATGCGTCAAAGCCCGTGTTTATCGCCATACCGATAAACACCGGCGCTTTCTCCCACGAGTCGCAGTGCTCACATACACGACTCTCATCCTTTTGCGTAATCTGCCTGCGGTTAAAAACCGTAGCGGAACCAGGCGAAGAGGACATTGCCATTATTATAAGTGCCTGGAATATAGGTAAATTGTACGCTGGCCTGTTTATAACTTGCAGAAAGCAGCGGCAGCACGACAGGCAAAGGAACATAATTGGCGAAATCTTGTCGCGCGGTCACCGCTGCCGTCAAACCAAGCCCCAGACGAAAATCACGGTTTTGGTCCAGATACCAGCCCTTTTCCCAGCCGTAGCCGATAATGGGTTCCCATTTGTTGTGGGAGTCCTTAAACGCCATGGCATACAATGAGTTCCAGTTTCCATCGGCGTTATAGCGGGATACACCGAAACCGCCGCCCCACGGCCTCTCGTTATAGCGGTCCGTTTTTTCTTTGTCGTAGGTGAAGCGGTTATGCCAGGTGAAAAAAGGTAAATAGAGATCATAACTCTGTGGATGGTCCCAGGTTTCGGTCACATCTTGTTTAAACCCGTCCCACCATTGCGCTATCCGCTGTTCGCCGTAAATGGCCGCCTCTGCATCAGTCGGGACGAAAGCTGCCCACCCAATAGCCCAGCACACAATGAATAGCCTTAACATCTACCACCTCATAATACATTTGCCATACTGAAATAAACGTCACTGTCTACTGTCAGGTCTTTATTTAATGGTGGTAAACGCTACTGTCCCCACATTAAACAAAACATAAATTTTTGAAGCTTTCCTGAGAAGCAGATCACTCTTAATAAGCGTAGTAATCTCTAAACAAACGTGACGGCAATCGCCTGCAGAAACGGCATTTCCCGGATAAGGGGTCAACGGATGGCGAGGTAACCCGAAACGATAGTATGTTGTAACTATTTTTAAACGGCGTGTAAGCGGCAATGCAATATTGAGAGCGGGAATTACGGTCGACTCCCGCAGACGGCAAGCGTCTCCCCCATCGCACCGGTTACGGGTGATAGCGCAAGGTTTCAATTAACCGGGCAAAGGCTGGGGTATGCTGCCTGCGGCTGGGATAGTAAAGGTAATATCCCGGAAAGGGTTCGCACCATTCGTCCAGGGCAGTGAGTAACTTCCCATCAGCGATATCTTGTTTGACGCAATCTTCCGGGACAAAGGCTAACCCCATACCAGACAAAGCGGCATCAAGACGGGAGGACAGGTTAGTAAACGTAAGCTGCCCTTCGACTTTGACGCGGAGTTGCTGACCGTTTTTTGAAAACTCCCAGGCATATAAGCCTCCCAGAGTCGGCAGGCGCAGATTGATGCAGTTGTGGTTCTGCAAATCATGAGGCGTTTGCGGCTTACCGTAGCGAGAAAAATAGTCGGGCGACCCCACCACCACCATCCGCCAGTCCGGCCCGATACGCACCGCGACCATATCTCTGGCCACCTGCTCGCCCAGACGTACCCCCGCATCGAAACGCCCGCTGACGATGTCGGTCAGCGTGTTATCAATTACCAGTTCCACATGCACATCCGGATAGGTCTGCAGAAAGGGTTTCAGCGCGGGCCAGACGGTAGATTGCAGCGCATGCTCACCGAGCGTAATGCGGATATTCCCGGCAATGTTCTCACTCATGTTGCTCAACATGATCAATTCGTTTTCTATATCCGCAAAGCGTGGCGCAATACTATTAATTAAAAACTCACCGGCTTGCGTAGGCGCGACGCTGCGGGTAGTACGGGTTAACAGACGTATTTTCAGACGCTCTTCAAGCCCACGAATTGAATGGCTCAATGCCGATTGAGATAATCCCAATTTTGCTGCTGCTCGAGTAAAACTGCGTTCACGGGCAACGACGATAAAGTAGAACAGATCGTTAAAATTATCTCTTAGCATCACAGCCCCGTTGCCAAATACTTTTATTTAATCGTATTCAATACTACTACGCATCACAGAGGAAACATATGTATAAATCTCATTGATAAAGATAAAAAAATAACGCATAAGACGAAGCCCCTGTCTAACAATTGTGTTAATCAACAGGAAGCGCCCTCTAAAATGAGGCTATATCATGAGTGTTTGAGATATAGAAAGGAAAACGAAGCACTATTATTAAGAACAATGCAGAATATTAATCATCATATTACTCGACTGTTCATATCGATAACAAATAATTCATTTAACTCCTGTTTAAACGGTGCCATCACTCTCATAAGTGAAAAAGCGTGGCATCCGTCTAACGCTTCGGCAAGTTCAAGCACGAAATGAAAAATCCGTCGGACTAAGCTTAACATAGCAAGATCGAGTTTTTTCATTGCCTGCATACTCGCACATTTCGGTTTCTCTATTATTTATTCTCTTTCTTCTCTTGTTTCTCTTTTAGAATTTTTTCCAGCAGTTTTTTCTGCTGAGATCTCTCATCCAGAATATTAAAGCCGTTATAGAAATCCGTACGAGCTGCATAACCGATTGCCAGGCATTCGGACAGAGCATCGTTAAATGCCGGGCTATCTTTGTCATTAAGCAAACCTTTTGCCTGACAGTCATGCGGTAATGCCGATTCCCAAGCCTGTTTGCCTTCGGTCAATTCTTTAAGCAATAGCTGTTTATTCTCGACATTGGTTAAGCTGTCCGTGAGACTCTGCCATGCCGAGTTATATTTTATTTTTTCTTTATCCACCAGAGATTGCAGGCAGATACCTGCTCCCTGCGTACCGTAGCAGGCCGCAATATCTTTAGCGATGACAGGCGCATCCTGTCTGGTTGCAGTTGTATTGGCTAAGACCGGAAAACTGAACGCAATACCCACGAACAAAAACAACATCTTCATGCTACATTCCTTTACGTAAATAATCTGCGCGATGACGACCATTCTCATACTTACGGATCCGTGGCGTCAACTCAATAAGCTGGATAACAACATCAATATCATTTTGACCAAAAAAGGCGATATCATCGTCTCGCAATGCACCCTGAAAACGCATATCAATGATGATTTCTTTTAAAATGTCTTTCATATCGTTCCACGAGACACAGGTATCATCTTTATACTTATTATAATAACTCTGTGCACTGCTGACGTATTGTGGGTAAATATTATTAAATAAATTAACTTGCATATTTCGGGTTATCGCCCCACAGATTGTCTTATTTTCATGGACGAATTTTCGTGCATTGTTTCCCGACAGGGTACTACCTTTTGACATCAATGTTGCCATCTGTCTATCCACACCTGCCTGAATGAGATCGGCATAAACAATCCCTTCACTGCGGGTTTTCATATCATAGCCTCTACCAATTGTAACGCCTGACAATCCACCAGGCCAGTGTAGCACACGACTAAAATAGATACTTGCTGGGTTATCATTACCTTCGGCATCAAAAGTGACTTGCCCTTGACTAACAATCAGCCCACCTGACATATCTACAGGAAGAAGATTCACAGAATCAGCTGTACCAGAAAATAGATGCTGCGCAGTAGTTCCGCCAACCGAAATGATTCCATCCGGCTGGCGCAAAAATTTGCGTTGAAACGTTCTGATAGCCGAGATTGTTTGCGGGCCTATGATTCCATCAACAGCCAACTCCGGAAATGCTTTTTTCTTTAATGCATCCTGTACTACCAAAACATCATTTCTATTATTCACACAACCCATGCCTACAGAACCGGTGATCTCCATACACCCTCCGCGATATAATAAAACCATGATCCGTGGCCAGGAATTATAATGCCTATAAAAGCTAAAAAAGAACTAAAAAACCACTGAATCAAAAAAGAAAAAACACCACTTTAAGAAAGGTCTTATCTTAATGTATTTAAAATAAATAACTTAAGCGCTCTTACAGTATGCCTTAAATAAATATTAGCCAAACTGTATATTATAGCTTTAACTTTGATTCACCTTAACTTAAATGTCACACAATACTCAATATGTTACGCTATGATATAGTTTTATGCGTAATTATCCCAAATAGAAACATGCTATATTGCACCCCCAATAAATATTTAAAAAACCGAGTGGATTTACTATATGCCAAGTTGTTCCGTGCATTGTCTGGTGCTTGTAATGACTTTCGGTATGAAGAACCTCTCGATATTTTGATACTAGCAAGCAGGAAAACGATTGGTGTGAGGACCTCAGTTTTTATGAGTCCTTGAAAAAATCATTTATCAGAGTCCATCAATTCTACCAGACCCGCATTAAGGTTCTTTTCCCTGCTTTCCACTGTGAAATCCATAACGCTTATTACTCTAAGGCTTAGTCCACGCTTGCTTTCCAGGTCCAATACCATTTCCATGTAATTGATGGCGCCGCGCTGTTGCGAGTCGTTCAAACAGGGAAGGCATGCCATTAACAGTACTTACGGAAAACATGACGACATGATGCCGATGTAGATACTTTCTCTGGTTTTTACTTAATGATTAAACAACGGAGCAGCCTCTGCCATTGATTGTTGTTTGAGGCTTGTATCATTGCCGCGTTCGGAAACATCAATACTGTAAAATCCCAAATGGTTATCGGGAGGAAGCACTTTGAAAATGACTCTAAAGTCGATCTGTAAAAATTGGCGATAGGCTGGAGACAGGCAACGTTTGTTGGCGTCCCTGGCGCCTCACGGCTCACTGTTTTGCAGATTATCGCGCCCCACCCCGCCAATAAACGGTAGCCGCAACCGCAACGGCGTGAAATCCAGCCCCATGCTCAGGCCAAGGACGTTAAGCTCAAATCCCTCTTCGGCACCCAGGGTGATGCCCGCGACACCCAGCAGCGACACCTGTATACCGCGCCCGGACGGGGGTAAACCGATGGGGTTACGCAGCGAGCGAAAATCTTTGCCCACCGCATTAGCAGGCATATCCAGTTTCAGAGCAGGCACGGCACGTCCGATATGAGCAACAAACGTATTGCTGTTTGGTCCGGGCCAGGCGTGATAGGTATCCGGCCACGGGTATGAGGCGATGGCCGCCTCAATCTGCGGGATCATCGCCTCGGCTTGCGCGCCACGGTGTTCAACAAGCAGACGGGGTTCCGCCCCGTACCAGTAGCCATCCGGCGCATTGCGGTTACGTCGCACTTTTTCGCCGCCACCCCAACTGACAACCTCGTAGCGGTTGTATTCCGTGTCACCCGCACGCTTAAACACAATCCATGGATGCACGGCCACCACACCTTTCCAGCCCCATGTCGGCGCGGCATAAACCTGAACAATCGCCAGTTGGGCATTTTGCCGGGCATCGGGTGCCATGCCAGAAGAATCACGCCTGGCGGCCCACCACCCTTCCTGCACCCGCGATTCACGTTGGTGCATCGCCTGAACGAGACTGGCAATAAGAGAGAGCAGAATGATGCAAAGAATACACAAACAAAGCGTTTTTATCGGGGTCATGGCACCCTGCTATCAGAAGGGAATATCGACGCGTCCGGTGAGTATACTGTCGTTTTTTGTACCGCAGAATGCCCTTAGCACATAACGTAAAAGTCCATCTCTTCCCCGGACAGGCCTGAAAGTGTTCGCGCTTTCAGACCCCGATGACAACATCGCAAAACTAGCGCAACGTTCCTCTTGAACCTGAGCACACCAGTTGTCGACGTTTGATGTGGTACATCTCAACATCCGATTGCAGGAAGAAGCCCATTTCCCAGGGATTTTTGCGGATAAATGCTTCCCGAATGGTCTCATAAAGTGGGCTATCTGGTGGCACCAGAGAGGCCTCGCCTTCCACAATGGTGTAGTTCCATTCAATCGCCCGCTCAAACGTATAGTGAGCACGTTCATCCATGGCAAAAAAACAATGTGGATTACGTTTTAGCAGCCTGGATTTGAACATCTGCGGGAAGGTAATGAGGAAAATATCATCATCGACGGACGATAAAAACGCCAGCACCGTGGTGTGCGGCTGCTCGTTGGCCATGGTAATCAATACGCCAACTTTATTCACCGCATCTTTTGATTCAGGTTCAGGCATATTGCGCAGCTTGGTGAATGGCACAGGCAGTTCAGGCCTGTTGTCCACCGGGAATTGATATCCCTCTTCCCGGATCTCAAGCACGACGCTCATTCCGTGAATCAACTGACATTCCCGTGGCGCGACAACCACCCAGTCTTCTTCCTGACTGATAACGCGGCCTTTATACGAGGCGCGATATACACTGATTTCCGCATCGAACTCATCAACGCCCGAACGGTTATCCAGATGCAGGGTAACGAAATCCCCTACCGAAAACGTATGTCCTTTTGGGAAGTAAACCCGCAGGCTGTTATCCGACTGAATAAAAACACCACAAACATGAATAACCACGTTGTCCTGCTGGTAACCCGCCAATATGCCGAGCACCTGTTTACCAAGAAAGGTTGCCAGATTCATTTATACCTTTTCCCTGTTGATAGAGTTTCAGTGAAACTGTTATCGGCAACGGTTTGTTAAACCATAGTTTTTTGTTCAGTGGGCTCAACAGGCCTCAGTGGAAGGTCATACTCAGAAGGGAAAAAAATAAGGCCGGTTACCCGGCCTGAATATCACTTGTAATCAATAAAGTTCAGGATGGCCTCGTTGAACTCCTTCGGTGCCTGAATAAAGGCGAAGTGGCTGGTGTTCGGCAATATCAGCAATCCGGCTTTCGGGATCGTATTGGCGATATATTCCAGGTGCTCACGCACAATGGCTTCGTCATGATCGCCGTCGACAATCAGTACCCGGTTGGAGATTTTCTTAAGATCCTCATCGCTCCAGTTGGGCTGCGTTGCCCACATATGGCTTATCTGATCGACAAAGGCATCATACTGGTCCGGGGTTTTGGAAAGCTTGCGATACTCATTGCCCGCCCGCTCGATATAGCTGGCAAAGACCGGGTTCTTCTCGGTATCCGGTTTCACACCGCTGGTTTTGGTGTTAGGGGCAAAGGAAAAAATACGGTTCACTCGTGTGGGGTGGCGAATCGCCAGATCGATACCAATAATCCCCCCGTCGCTCCAGCCGACAATATCCGCTTTCTGAATATTCAGGTGATCGAGCAACGCCACCACATCATCACTCATTAAGTCGTAGCTGTAAGGCCGTTCGTCGCGCGTACTGCGCCCATGTCCCCGACTGTCGACCACGATAACCTTATGATCTTTTGCCAGCGCGGCGACTTGCAGGCCCCAGTAATCGGAATTAGCCAGACCGCCGTGGAGTAATACCACCGGCTTCCCCTCTCCGGTCGTTGCGTAATAGAGTTGTATACCGTTGACGCTGGCATACGCCGGTTTCAGCGCGGCAACAGGAGCAGGCGTTCGCGGTAATTTTTTCCAGCGCTCCTCCCAGGCAATCGGGGACTTAGGCGTAACAGCCCAGGTCGCAGATGTGCTCAATGCCCCCATCACGCAGAGCAGCCCGGCGAGGATTAATGTTTTGTTTTTCTTCATAGCGATCGCTCCTGATTACGTTTAATGTGCCTCACCCAGCTCTCGGGTACGTTTCACCGCCGCCAGCACGCTGCGTTGCAGGCCTGCGGCAAAATCGCTGTTGTTAAGCTCATACAACCCATGGATCCCGACGCCTGCCGGCGAATTGTTAATATCCAGAAGCTGTCTTGGATGTTTCTGGCTTCGGCGCAGCATCTCTACCGCTCCCTGCAGATTTTCGAGCACCACTTCGCTTGCCTGCGCACGCGACAGACCGGCCAGAACGCCCGCGTCGGTAAACGACTCGATAAAGTAATAAATGTAGTTCGGCCCGGCAACACCGAAGCCGGTAAAGATGTCGATAAGCCGTTCCGGCAGATAGAGCACTTTGCCAAAGCCGTTGAGAAAAGGTTCCACCTGTTCGGCGCTCGCCAGCGCATTCAGAACCACCCCGCTGTAGCCAAACCCGGTGTCAGTAAGCGTATTGGGGATAACGCGGGCAATGGGTTTTCCCGTCCCCAACGCCGCTTCCAGTTGGCGCAATGTCACCCCGGCAATCAGAGAGACCACCGTCGTTGTGGCAGAAAGATGAGGCTGAATACGCGCAGCGACACTTGCTAAATCATCCTGCGGACGGATCCCCAAAACCACCAGCGCAGCCTCGTGTAGCCGTTGCCCGTTCTGCCGCTCCGGCGCCAGACCATAACGTTCAGTGAGCAGTGCAATACGGTTTGGGTCGATATCCTCCAGCGAAATATCCTGCGAACGGAGTGTTCCCGCCGCCAGAGAGGCACGAATAATCGCCTCCGCCATTTGCCCGGCACCAATAAAATGGACTTTTGCCATGAGCCGCCTCTCCTTATTGAAAGCGATATTCGCCGTTACCTACATGAAAACGGTGGCCTTTCAGCGCCGGGTCAGAGACGTTAAAGACCAGTTCAACTAACCGATTAGCCGCACTCTGGCGAAAGATAAAGCGCTGTTCGCCCACCGCCAGCCCCTCCGGCGATTCGTTGAAACCAAACAACTTATGCCAGTGTGCTCGCACAGCCTGCGGATCCTGCACGTCAAAAATGGCACTCTGTAATGTCACTTCGCCTGCGGGATGTGGTCTGTCGAGCCCCTGAGCACGTAGTCGCGCCAGCCGGGCATTATCGTCCTCACCCCATTGCAAAATAAAAGGATAAGGCAGGCCGTTAAAATCCCCATCGATGGTGAAGATGCGCCAGCTAATCACATTGCCCTGCGGGTCGTTACGCTGGCCATCGACTATCGGCGAGACCTGTAATCCTTTGCTGCGCAATTGCGCATGCGTCTGGTCAATATCATCCGTGCGCAGCGCCACCCGATGCAGCGCCTGGTTTTCCGGCAACAGGTGCGCCGCATCGCGGGAGAGCAAAAAATCGGTCTGTGCCGACGCCAGCTCAGCCTGATCAACGATGGCGAGAAATTCAATATAGGTCAGCCCAAAATAGCTGAGTGCATTCCAGGTTCCCCAGCCAGGGTGACGCCCACCGGCAAGCGCGTTGAGCCTCTGCCCCGTAAAGATGGCGATGGCCTCTTGCGGCTGGTTAACAAACTGCACGGCATGGTCCCATTTTAATGTGGTCATTACGCCTCCTGAGTCTGGTAGAAACGCAGGCGGCAGGCAGCATCACCCCGCGCCAGCGCGGCTTCAACCGTTAACTGTATGCCCTCGAACGCATCGGTTAACGCATGATCCCCTTCCATGCAGATATCACACAGCGTCTCAATCTGCCGGGCATCTCGCCCCTGCTGACGCCAGCAATTGACGTAAGGGCAATAGTGGAACAGAACAATAAACTCTGACGGGCTAGCCGAAATGGTCTCCATTTCGTAAACCTGCGATTCCAGCCCACCGGTAAATACCGTGGCAAATTCTTGCAAGTCATTGCCATGACGCATCTTCGCACGCACGGAATGCCCGATATCACGCCCATAACGGCGGATTGCGTCACGCGCATAATCATCGGGTTGACTGCGTTGTCGGGATTCATCAAGCAGATAACCCAGCGTGGCAGCGCGCTTTTCGGTGATGGCACGCAATGCCAGAGTAACCTCATCGTCCAGGGTCGGCGCGTTATGCGCCGAAGCGGGCTGTTTTGTACGCATCAGACAGCACTCCCCTTGAATGATTATTCCCAGTCGGTGTTCACTTTGACGTTCTCTGCACCCGGCAGGCCGTAAACGTCTTCGTCATACCACTTGCGAGACAACGCGGCGAGCGTGCCATCTTTTTTGAGGGCTTCCAGCTCAGTGTCGATGGCTTTGATCAGTTTCGGGTCAGCACTCTTTTTGTAGAGATAGACGTTAGGGAACAGGCCGACAGACTCGGAGGCTTTCAGGTTCAGATTCAGCGCTTTGTTTAACGCCAGTAAGGCGCCAATCGGATAGATAGCCGCATCATATTCACCAGAAGCAACGGCTTTGAAAATGTCCGCCGCAGACTGCTCACCGTTCGGCTGTAGATTGATTTGCTGGCCAGGGTGCTTTTTGTTGTAGTTATCAATCACGGTATAACGCGCATCGGATGTATGAATCGGTACCAGTTTCTTCTTGCCGCTCGCCAGATCGGCCAGCGTATGAATGTCGTTTTCATTGTTACGCACAATTAAACGCAGGTCGCTGATGCCCGAAGGCTGGCCGGAGTAAGCGTATTGCGCCGCACGCTCTTTTGTCAGATAAAAATGGTCAGCAGCAAGGGTGTATGCGCCGGTGGACAGACCGACAATCATCGCATCGCGGGAGACCGCATTAAAATGGAACTTATAGTTGGTGAGCTTCTGATCAATGATTTTTAATAACTCACCGTCGTAACCGGTAATATTATTGTTATCGTCTATAAAGCTAAACGGGAACCCGTTGGCATTCACCACCACTTCAACAGTTTGCGCATCAGGGCTTTTTTCGACCGCTTGCGCCACCGTTATATTCATTGCCAGGAGCAGTGAACTTACCAACAACAGCTTATTTTTGAACATATTTCTTTCCCCAAAATGAGTGAGATGGAACCACTTTACGTGCATGGCTTTTCCACCGGTTACTGAGATACACCTCGATATGTCGCAACACCCAGGTAAGGACCAGACAGAGCGCAATATAGATAAGCAGAACGATGCAATAGGCCTCCACATAATGAAAACCGCGCGCTGCGGCGATATTCGCCTTAGCCATCACATCCACCACCGTAATGGTGTAAACCAGTGACGTATCCTTGATCAGATCAATCAGGACGCTGGTGTAGTTGGGTAGCGCGGATACCGCCGCTTGCGGAAAAATGATGCGTCGAAACTGGGTAAAGCCGCTCAGCCCTATCGACCATGCGGCCTCGCGTTGCCCTTTTTCCACGGCATTCCACGCGGAGCGAAAAGTCTCGGCAAAGTAAGCGCTAAACACCACGGAAAAAGCAGTTACGGCGGCCACCAGCGGTGAGAGTTTGTAACTAAACGGCGTATCCTGCGGCCCGCCCCAAAGCCCGCTGGCAATCCACGGCCAGACATAAAAGACAAAATAGAGCATTACCAGCATGGGAATAGAGCGCCCGAAAGAGATAAACACCTGCACCAGATATTTCACGTACGGCACATTACCAATCATCACCCAGGCAAAAACACCGCCTAATAACGTTGAAAATAGTAACGATAAAAAAGTGATCAGTAACGTGACCGGTAGCGCGCTTAATATAAACGTGAAATTATCCCGCATAAAATCGAGGCTAAACATAGTCGTCTTTTACTCCAGTAAATATTGATACTTTTTCTCAATACGATTTGTGAGATAAAAGATAATCATGTTAAGCAACCAGTAGATGAGAATGACGCTAATAAACGCCGCGACCTGCTTTGCACCATAACTGTTTTGCGAGATTTTTTGTGCTCGACCAAAAATATCGACAATACCAATAATGTTTACCAGTGACGTCATCTTCACCAGATTGATTAAAAGGTTGCCGAAATTGGGAATAGCGATAATGAGCCCCTGCGGAAAAATAACGCGCGCAATACCCATGTGCCAGGGAATATTCAAACTGCGTATCGCCTCTTTTTGTCCGATATCCACGGCATTCCATGCCGAGCGCATCATTTCGGCAAAATAAGGGCTGATGCCGACGGAAATAGACAAGATGGCAAAAGTCGTATCGCTAATCAGTAGCGCAGGAAGTTCCAGCGCTGAGAGAATCAGTTTCCCGCCGAAGAAAAAGAGCAGGATTAACAGCGCCAGCGGCGCACCGCGCAGCACATCGGTGTATGCTTTTGCCAGCCATCTCAATAACGATGAGCGACTAAACTGCAAGACAGTAGCGACCAGACCAAGTGCCAGACCGAGCAACAAAGAGGCCAGCGTGATCCCCAGGGTGATCGGCAGGTTTTCCAGTAATTTTGGCACAATCAATAGCAGATCGTCGGAACGCAACAACGGTTGTGGATTCATTACATTAGCCTCAGGCGTGGAAACGGAGTCGGGCAAGAAACGCCTGTGTGCGCGTGTGTAACGCCGCGCCAAAAATCTGCTCCGGCGGCCCCTGCTCCACGATTTCGCCGTTTTCCATAAACACCACTCTGGAAGCGACCTGGCGGGCGAATTCCATTTCATGAGTCACGATAATCATCGTTTGCCCGTTCGCGGCAATCTCCTGAATGAGTGTCAGAACCTCGCCGACTTTCTCCGGATCCAGCGCCGATGTGGGTTCATCCAGCAACAGCACCGCCGGGTTAATCGCCAGCGCACGGGCAATGCCAATACGTTGTTTTTGCCCGCCAGAAAGGCTGTTCGGATAGTGCTCTTTTTTATGTAACAATCCGACCTGTTTTAGCAGGCGTTCAGCCGTCGCGACCGCCTCCTGACGCGGGCGCTTTTGCGCATAGATCAAGCCTTCGGTAATATTTTGCAAGGCGGTGAGATTATGAAACAGATTCCAGGATTGAAAGACCATCGCAGTTTTCGCGCGTATTTTTTCAATCTCTTTTTTTCCTGCTTTGGCGCAATCAACAATGGCGTCGTCAATTTTTATTTGTCCGCTGTCGGCGGGTTCCAGAAAATTCAGCGTGCGCAACAGTGTCGTTTTACCCGAGCCGCTTGGGCCAATAATGCAGATAATTTCCCCTGCGTTAATGGAAAGCGAAACCTCTTTTAGTATTTTTTCGCCAGTAAAACTTTTACTGATTTTCTCAATGGCAATCATCATTATATTTTCGCAGCGGGCTATCCCTGATAAATGCACAACGGCGGCATCTATTTCTTTACAAAAACTATATTGCCGGTGGGTCTATAAAGACAAACAAGAAAAATACATATGCAAAGTTGAAAAACAC
This sequence comes from Phytobacter sp. SCO41, assembly GCF_003073275.1. Lineage (NCBI taxonomy): Bacteria > Pseudomonadati > Pseudomonadota > Gammaproteobacteria > Enterobacterales > Enterobacteriaceae > Phytobacter > Phytobacter sp. SCO41. The sequence continues at coordinate 3,615,776 of NZ_CP027225.1, forward strand.
ATTTCCGAAATGGGAGTATTTGCGGAAATTGACCTATTTAAACTATTAACGGGAAATAAAGGTGGGGGAAAGGATGATCCGCTCTTTATCGTCGCGGATCATCCTTTATATTCTCTTTAACGGCTCACGCCTGCGGCCAGTAAGGTTCGCCAAGCGTCAGCATCAGGCGATTGGCCCATGCGAAAAACGCGGCTGATTGCACAAGATCCACAATCTCCAGGGTACTCAGCCCCTGTTCACGCAGTTGCGCCACATCCTGCGCGCTGGCCTGTGCGGGCGTGCTGGAGAGACGTGCAACGAAATTGATCTGCGCCTGCCAGCGTGGAGACTGCCCTTGTGCCAAATCGCCACCGGGGGCGATATCCAACAGACGTTGCACCGCCTCCTGCTGTTTAGAAAGCTGGCTTGCTTTACGGGCATGTACCGAGGCGCAATAAATGCAGCCGTTGACCTTACTGGCGACAGTTGCCGCCAGTTCGCGCTCGGCGCGCGGCAATCCCGACGCGGTATAGAAAATCCCTTTATCCGTCAGCGTGCGCTGCTCAAGCACGGGAAGATTACGCCCCAGCAGACGGAAATAGTCCGACTCGCTATGGCCGAAACGGGCCAGGGTCGCCTGCTCGTCGGCGTTAAAATCAGGCAGCGCTTTTGCCGCAATCCACGGCTCCCAGCCGAGCTCCGCCTGGGTAAAGGCAACCGGCGCCCGTTTGCCCGTAAGCGTCTGTGGCTGCGTATGCCACTCCCCTGCCGTTACGGCATGTGGCTGTGGGATGTCCACCTCATGGCCTGCCAGTAGACGATAGCCGCACAATAAGCGGCTCTGGAAACTGATAAAGGCGGTTAATTGCGACAGGGTAACAATATCGTCCTCTGACCATCCGGCGTTCAGCAAGGTCTGTAAGTCAGCCGCCTGCGCGCTTACGGGATGTAGCGTGAGTGTCCTGGCATGGGCCAGCGCCGCGTTCAGCGCCGGGGTCACGTTCGGGACAGTAACGTCTTTGCCGCGTTGCTCGTAATAGCGGCGCAGTACGCTGTCCCGCAGCCAGTTGCTAATCTGCGCCGCCAGCCAGAATCGCACGGCGAGCGACAGCTTTCCCTGTACAGCCCGGGCGGAAAAAAGCGCCTCATAGCTGCCCTGAGTATGGCGCGTTGCCGCTTCCCGCGTCTGGCGAGCGGCGGCCAGTTCACTGTCCGGCGCAATCCCGGCCAGGCTGTCGAGCAGGTCGTGAGCGTGTAACGCCGTCTCTTTTTCCGGAATAAAAGGGTCATGCAACGTCATAAAATCTCCTGTTGTTGAGTACGGTGCGTCATGCCGGGAATGGCGTCGATCAGCTCCCGCGTGTAAGGATCACGGGAGTGGCTAAAAATGTGTTCTACCGGGCCGGACTCCACCTGCTTTCCGCGGTGGAGCACGCTCACGGTGTCGGCAATTTGCCGCACCACGGAGAGGTCGTGGGAGATAAACAGATAGGTCAGGCCGAGCTCGCGCTGAAGCGTATCGAGCAGGCGCAGGATTTGCGCCTGTACCGTCACATCAAGGGCGGAAACCGCTTCGTCGAGTACCAGCACCTGGGGTTGCAGAATGAGCGCTCGCGCAATGGCCACGCGCTGGCGCTGGCCACCGGAGAGTTCATGCGGTTTACGGGTCAGTAGCTCGTGCGGTAGCGCCACGCGTTCAAACATCTCATGGACTTTCTGCGCGCGCGTTGCCCGATCGAAGCGGCCAAAGTTGCGCAGAGGCTCCTCCACAATGTCGAACAGACGCTGCGCTGGATCGAGTGAACTGAACGGGTTCTGATAGACCAGTTGAATTTTTTGCCGGAACTGACGCAGCGGCTCTCCTTTCAGGTGGGTGATGTCTGTCCCCTCGATCAGAATCTGTCCGCTGGTGGGGCGATGAAAGCCAAGCAGGCTGCGCGCCGTTGTGGTTTTCCCCGACCCCGACTCCCCCACGATGGCATGTGTGGTGCCGCGTTCAACGCTAAACGACAAATTATCCACCGCACGGAACAGCGTTTTGTTGTCGGTGGAGAGCGGATAGGTCTGGACCAGATTATCCACCCGAATCACTGTGTCACCGCCGCTTGTCCATGGCGCGCGCGGCGTGGGATTGAGCGACGGCACATCCGCCAGCAGCGCTCTCGCGTACTGGCTGCGGGGTGCCTGCAACACCGCCTGAATGGGGCCTTGCTCCTGCACATGTCCACGCTGGAAGACCACCAGCCTGTCGGCGCGTTCTGCCGCCACGCCTAAATCATGGGTCACAAACAGCACAGCCGTGCCACTTTCACGCCGCAGTTCATCCAGTAAATCGAGCACGCGCTTTTGTACCGTCACGTCCAGTGCGCTGGTCGGCTCATCGGCAACAATCAGCGCAGGTTTCAATGCAATGGCAATCGCAATCAAGACCCGCTGCTTCATACCGCCCGAAAGCTGATACGGATATTGCTGCGCACGTAGCTCGGGTTGCGTCAGCCCAACGCGGGCCAGTAGCGCCAGAGTTTGCTGGCGAATCACCTGACGGGGCGCGCGCTGGTGCAAACGCAGGATCTCATCAACCTGCGCGCCGATGGTTTTGACCGGATTGAGCGAGCTGGTGGGATCCTGGGGAATCAGACTGATACGCGCACCGCGAATGCCGTCCAGTTGCTTTTGCGACCAGCGGCTGATATCGGTGCCGTTCAGGCGAATCGCCCCCCGGGTCAGACGACCGTTTTCACTGAGCAAGCCAATGACCGCCTGTGCCGTGGTGGTCTTGCCGGAACCGGACTCCCCGACCAGCGCCACCACTTCACCGGGATTGATCTGAAATGACACCCCTTCAACCACCGTGCGATCGCCTTCGGCGGTGCGGTAACGGATGGTGACATCCTCCAGCTCCAGTACCGGTACGGTGGCGCTGCTCTGTTGCAGGCTCAGGTTCAGGCTCATGATTGCCCCCTGCGTAATGACTGGCTGACACGGTTGGCCGCCAGCACCACCAGCACGACGACAATCCCCGGGAAGGCAGTCAGCCACCAGGCCGTTGAAAGGTAATTCCGGCCTTCGGCGATCAGCAATCCCCACTCTGGCGTGGGCGGCGGTGCGCCATACCCCAGGAAACTGAGGGTGGAAATAGCCAGAATCGCGCTGCCGAATTGCAGGGCGGCAAAGGCAAAGACGGTACTCAGGGCGTTAGGCACGATATGGCGTAATAGAACACTGAAAAAAGTGCCGCCGCTGCCCCATGCCGCTTCGACGAAATCGCTGTGGCGCACGCGCAGAGTTTCACCCCGCACCAGCCGCGTAAAACTGGCAATCGAGGTGATCCCCACCGCGATGGCGGCGTTCACCGTGCCGAAGCCCAGCAGAATGATGACGCTCAGCGCCAGCAGCAGCCCGGGAATAGCGAGCAGAATATCGATAACGCGCATGATCAGGCTATCGAACCAGCCCCCAATCGCCCCGGCCAATAACCCCAGCAGGCTACCGAGCGCCAGCCCAAGACCAACAGCAATAAGCGCGCCGGAAAGTGAATGCACGGCACCATAGACAATGCGGGTATACAGGTCGCGGCCCAACTGGTCGGTGCCAAGCAGATAGCCGTTGCCGGGGGCAAGACGCTGTGCGCCCGCCACGCCGTCTGTCGGGTTGAAATGGGTAAACCAGGCGGGAAACAGCGCCCAGAGCACAACCGTCAGCAAAACCAACCAGGCGGCAAGCAAGCCCGGACGCAGCGTCATACGGGGCACGCGAGCGCGTTTGTATAATGACGGGAAGCTGAGCTTCCCCTGAGGAACGACCGTCATGAGGTGACTCCTGTACTGTTTTTCAGGCGGGGATCGAGCAAGGGATACAGCAGATCGATGGCGAGGTTAATCACCACAAAAGCGCTGGCGGAAATCACCACGATGGCCTGTAACACGCTACTGTCCTGGGTGTTGACCGCTTCCTGGGTGAGTTGCCCCAGGCCACTGCGACCAAATACGGTTTCGGTTATCAACGCGCCGGCGATAAGTTCGCCCAATAACAGCCCCGCCACGGTCAGCGTGGGCAACAGCGCATTGCCCAACACATGGCGCCACAATACCCCCGCCCGGCTGGCCCCTTTCGCGCGTGCCACGGCGACAAACGGCTGGGTTTGTACCTGGTCAATACTGCGCATCAAAATTTGCGCCAGCGGCGCGGAAATCGGTAACGCCAGCGTCAATGTGGGCAGGATCAGGCCCTGCCATGGGCCTGGGTTAATAACCGGGATCCACCCCAACTGGAAAGAAAAAATCTGGATTAACACGATACCGAGCCAGAAAGTCGGCACCGAAATAAACAGTGATGGCAGCGATTGCAGCGCCGCACGCAGCCCGCTAAACGGCGACAGAAATGAGAGTGCCGCCAGCACAAAGGCCAGGATCGTGGCGACGATCAGCCCTAACAGCGCCAGCAGGAGCGTGGAAGGAAGATTCTCACTTAGTAAATCACTGACCGGTAGGCCGGTCTGGACGGAAAGGCCGAAATCCCCATGTAACAGGCTGACCACCGCGTGGACATATTGCGTCAGCACCGGTGTGTCAGCACCATAGCTCAGGCGCAACTGGGCAATTTGATCGGCGCTCAGCCCGAGATCCGGATTCTGGAACTTGATCAATATTGCGTCGCCCGGGAGTGCCTGTAACAGCACAAATGAGAGCGTAAAGGCGGCCCATAACACTATCAGCGCCTGACCAAAACGTACCGTCAGATATCTGTCCATGGCTTGTCCTCTTTCACGGTGCCCCTCGCCCGCTGACGAGGGGAAACCCGTGCGTTATTTATCTAACCAGGTGTTGTAAAAACTCGGGCGCCCTACGGCTTCGAAGCTCAGCCCTTTGGTGGACGGCGCACCGGCATAGACCTGCGGCTCTTCAAAGATGGGGATGACGTAGGCTTTATCGATGAGGTATTGCTGCACCTCATTGACCAGCGCAATACGCTTATCCTGTGAGGTGGCGGAGGCGATACCACTGAGCAATGCGTTCAGATGGCCGTCCTCAAACTGTTTAACCTTGTCGCTGGCCCCCCCTTTTTGCAGCAGCACATTGCGCAGCGTCGGGAAGTACTGGCTTTTCAGGACATCCGGATCCGCGCGGCCCACCATGCTCGGATATACGCCCGTTTTAGCCGGGTCAAGATTATCGAGGGTTTTACTGCCCGCATCCCCCGCCAGGACGTTGAGTTTGACGCCCACTTTGGCCCACTGCTGCGCCACCAGTTGCAGTGTCTCTTTGTTCTGCGGCTGTGGCGGCGATTCGTACGCCGTCAGCGTCAGGGATTGCCCGTCTTTCTGTCGCACGCCGTCCGGGCCGCTTTTCCAGCCTGCCTCATCGAGCAGACGCGCCGCATGGGCCGGGTCAAATTTCAGCTTGTCGGAAAGATCCACATAGCCCACCGCCGTTTTGGCTAATACTGATGTGGCCTGCGGGTAATTTGCGGAGAAGAGCGTCTGGACAATCTCTTTGGTATTGGTGGCATGCAGCAGCGCCTCACGCACCTTTTGATCCGCCACCAGCGGGTTATCAGGGCGGAAGTTAACACTGTTGTTCACCCCACGCGTCGGGGAGGCATAAACGGCAAAGCCTTTGTCGGAGACGCGCTTCTCGTCGTAGGCCTGAATCTGGCGAATCGCATCAGCCTGGCCGGAGAGTAACGCGCCAATACGGACGCTATCTTCTGGCGTCACCAGCACGTTAATGCCGTCCAGATAAGGACGCCCCTGATGGGCAAAACTCGGCGGCGCCCAGTTATAGTCCTTACGCGCCACCAGTTTCACTTCGCGGCCCGGACGGTCGCTCTCCACCACAAACGGACCGGATCCAATAATGCTGCGCGCGCTCCCGAGCTGGTTAAAGTTTTTCTCCAGGGTCGAGAGCGAGACCAGTCCGGAGCCAATGGCGGAGGTGCCCTGCAGGAAACCCGGCGACGGAGATTTGAAAAAGAACTTCACCGTTAGCGGATCGATCACTTCGCTTTTCAGGTAGTTGTTGATGACCTCGGACACCGGCTGGTTGAGGGCTTTATTGCCCAGACCATAGGTATCGAAATTTTTCGCTACGGCGTTGGCATCAAGCGGAGTGCCGTCCGAAAAGGTGACGCCAGGACGAAGTTTAAAGGTGTACTCGGTGTAATCCGCGTTGGTGGTCCAGGATTGCGCAATCCACGGCTCAATTTGCAGGGTTTTCGGGTTTTGCCAGGTCAGCTTGTCGGTTATCTGGTTGAGGATTCCGCCGTTAGGGTAAAACCCGCCCGCAGGCGGATAGAGGTTAGTGTGCGCCTGTTGTTCCAGATAGATTAGCGTGCCGCCGTTTTTGGGCGCGTTTTCTGCGGCCACTGAAGCGGCGCTGATCCCTGCCAGGGCCATCGTGGCAAAAAGGCGAAATCGGTATGTGGAGAGCAAAATCGACATTGTTATTTTTCCTGTAGTTATCGTTTAAGCGTCGTGCTGAGCGCGGCCGGATGCCCCCATACAGGCGGCTAGCCGTCCGAAACCTGATTTGATATTTTCACAGCGATGGGTAAACCGCAAAGAACAATACTGATAATGAATATGCGTAAATTTGTTAGCGAGATGTGACACCAAATCGGCAGCAGCGCAGAGTCCAGGCCAGACTGGGTTCAGCAAATAAAGGGTAATCGCTATCAGGCGGCAAGGCGCAGGTTGGGGCAATCTGGTGGCGGGGAAATGCCAACAGTGCCCCAACCTGCGCCTCAAGGAAATTAGCGTTCTCGCCAGGCATAGGGCACGGCAGGCTGCCACTCATCACCCAGCAGTTCGGGATCATCGTAATGGATAATGGCCTGATAATGGTGTTCACGATCTTCAAAATAAAGCTGCCCGGAAATATGTTGTGCCAGGGTACGTGCGCCCTGGCTGATTCCAGGAATAAGTCCGACGACATGACCGTTGCTTAACAGCGCCGGGTGGCTAAAACAGTGCACCCTCGCCAGCGAAGAGGGGCTGTCACTGTGTTTTGCCTGAAACGCGAAATCAGCCCCCAGATAGGGATAACTCGCCAGTTGCGCGTTCTGCTTATCAGCAGGAGGCTGCCAGGCATCGCCCCAGGTTTTGACCTGATCCACCAGCGCATGAAATTCCGGACGGGCATGCCAGTCCAGAGCATACCCGGTGGCAAGGATCAGGAAATCTACCGGCACTTCGCCCTGCGGGGTATGAACAACGATGCCCTCCTGGCGGGTTTCGACCCGCTCAACCGGGGCGTTAAAATTGAACCAGGCGTTGGGATGACGCGACACGCGCAGCGTGCTGCCGTGCGGCGGCGGCGTCTGGACGGTCGCGATATGCTGGGCCAGCCGCCATTTCCACTCATCCGGCAGGTTAAAATAGCCTGATTCAAAACCCGGGTTGCCTGCCCCTTTTGACAGGTTCACGCGGGGAAAATCAGGACGACGGATCAGCAGTTCAACCCCCGCAGCACCCGCTTCCAGCGCCGTGGCCGAAACATCCATCGCGGTGGCGCTACCGCCAACCACCGCAACCCGACGACCTGCAAGAGCGGCAAAATCAATCGCCTCTTCTGAGTGTGCCCAATACTGCTTTGGTACATCACTGACAAAATCCGGAATAGCAGGTCCGCCAAACGCATCCATTCCGATGGCCAGGACCACTTTGCGCGCGCTCACCCGCCGGATCTCACCCTGGTGCGAAAAGGTCAGTTCTACACGCTGTGGGTCGTGCAGATTCAGACCTGTCAGGGCGTGATCGTTACGCACATCCAGCGCCAGCACCTGGCGGTACCAGCGCAGATACGCGGCCCATTGCAGACGGGGGATCTTGTCCAGCGTATTCCAGGCCTCAAGGCCAAATTGTGCTTCATACCAGGCGCGAAAGGTCAGAGAGGGAATATCAAGCGCCGGCCCGGTAAGGTGTTTAGGCGAGCGCAGCGTTTCCATGCGCGCGGTTGTTGCCCAGGGACCTTCAAAATCTTTGGGCGCTTTGTCATACAGCACGGCGTCAATACCCTGCAGGCGCAGTGCGAACGCCGCCGCCAGGCCCGCCATGCCTGCGCCAATGATCACCACGTTCTGCGCCTGTGCGTCAGATTGTTGTGGCAACCAGCGTTTTGCAGGCAACGCCAGCCATTCCAAATCCTGTTTGATTCGGGCTTCCAGCGCGGCAAGCCCCTGCTCTGCCCTTTCGGATGGTGTAATGGGCGAAATCGAAGAAAGTGACATCATCGTTATCCTTTTGTGTCAATGCATTCAGTCATTTGCTGAGTGATAGCACTTCGATACCAGGGGAACTACGATTTAATATTGCTAGCCTAATGCAGACTTTTTCTATAGGAGACCGGGATTGGGTTTGACTGGCGAAAGCACATGAGGCAGGTAATTTGGATTACGCGGAGAGCTGTAAACAGAAGCGGAGATTCAGGGGAAAGGAGACGAAGAGGAAGTGGGGTATATGAGCAGGCGTTTTCCGGCGAAAGCGCAGAGATTCAAACGCTGATCCCTTGCGGATCGACGGCAGGTGATACGCCCGTAACGAGCAACATGTTTAATTTTCGAAAAGTGTAAAACCACTCAGTAAGCCCTGACATGAGGGCAATATCATCATAGTGAAAATGAAATTTCTGCAATCCAGGGTATTCCCGCCCCCGCAATTCGGCAATTAACTCTCTTCTGCTTGCGCACAGTTTCGTCCTGCTAACTTCGCTTCATACAGTGCTTTGTCGGCACTTTTTTTAAGCATTTCGGCTTCCCACTTCTGACCATCAGAGACGATGGTTACACAACCTGCGCTGATGGTGACGACTTTTTCCGGGAGGTCTGTCGAGATGTGCGCAATTGCCGCCGCTCTGATACTCACAACCACATGATCAGCAAATTGTTTTACTTGCGAGGCATCAGCCTCAGACAAAATGATGGCAAATTCCTCACCACCGTAGCGGGCAACCAGATCACCCTGCCGATGAACGAGAGAACCCAGTATGCTGCCGACTTTTTTGAGGCAAGCATCACCTGCCACATGACCATAGGTGTCGTTATAACGTTTAAAAAAATCGATATCTATCATGATAAGAGAAACAGGCAGCCTGCTTTTTTGCGAGTGAATCAGGCTTCTTTCCAGAAACTCATCAAATTGTCTGCGATTGGCAAGGCCAGTCAGCCCATCAAGCAGTGCCAGCAACTGGAGGGTATGATTAATGGTCGTCAGTTCGTCCCGCACTAAGGCCAGCTCAGCCTGATTTCGCGCATTTGTGTTAATCTGACGCAGCACAAACAAGCCAAGAATAAGCATCATGAAGAGCATGGCGATATTAAGCAGTGCATCGGCTATGTTTTCTTGCAGCCAGTTCGTACGAATTCGGTCCTTGTCATAACCGGCGGTCACAATTAATGGATACCGTTCCAGGCGAGCATATCCAAAAATCCGCTCCACGCCGTCGAGTAATGAAACCCAGGTGGCACTTCCACTTTCAGACGCTTTAAGTGCGAAAGTAAAAAGAGGACTGTTAGACAAATTCTTATTGATAGCCGAGTCCGGTAAAGGGCGAACATAGAGAGTAGAACTATCAGCCAGAATAAGCCCGAGGGCATCTTTTGGACCGATAATAAAATAACTATAGAAGTGTCTGAAATAATCTACTTTGATTGTAGCCAGCGCTACCCCCGCAAAATCACCATTCGTATCATTCAGTCGCATTGACACCGGAATCACCAGATCGCCAGTGGAACGACTTCGTATCACGTGACCAATATGAATGCCCTGCTCAGTATGCTGCTGATGCCATATAAAATATTCACGATCGGCATTGTTAGCTTTTGCGGGTATATAATTCCCTGTGGTGACGACCCAATTCCCCCTGGCGTCGTATATAAACAGGCCATGCAGTTGTGTAAGTTTATCGTGTAGTTCTTTCAGGTGCCGGGCAAAGGGGGGCGTATTTGCGTAGTCTATACCATAAAAATTTAATTGCCGCACCACCTCAGAAAGCGTGATATCCACCTGTAAAAAGGTATCTTCTGCCTGGCGAGCCAGCGACACAGAAAGGTTTCGTGCATCGTTTTCACTTTCCGCGAGTTCATTTTGCCAGGACTGCCACATAGTCCAACTGTTTATCGCTGCGACGGCTACGCTGATGATAAAAAGAAACAAAGCCATACTTCTTCCCAATGAAGTATGTAAGACTGTAGAAAAAAAAGAGCGCTGTTTTCCTGACATTCCCCTTGCCTCCGTGCCAATTTTTAGAAAATAAAGCCGTACTACATAGACGTTAAAAAATACAGAACTATCAAAGCGGCATAGTGTTTAATAAGTGGAAAATCTGTATGGGTATAGATTATATCACTTAGCTGGAATGACGGTGACGAAATAGCCTTCAGTAGCGTTGACGATATAATATATATCCTCAAATATTTCGTTTATTCATCATGACGCCCGTTATCGTCAGCCCTACCATTTTTAGTGGGTGTTATTTGCTAACGCCAGCTCGCTCGTTACCTGGAATAGCAACTAACCTAACCTGCTCATAGATGTAGCCTTTATCCAGTAGCCGGGGCATCCGGAGTTCTCATTTTGCTCCTGCAAAACCTGAGCTTATTACCGTAGATTTGCGAAAGACCTGTGTCAGACGGCAAAACCAGATGCTGCTCTCTGACTTCAGAAAGAAAATCCCACTTGCACTGGAAGAGAGAGAAGAATAAATTTAAGACTTTTCTGAAACTGCCGTTGTTAAATGTTTAATTCAAACAGGGAGAAGTCATGGCAATTACCGAGTCCGAAAGATTGATTCAGATCAGCGATGAAATCGTCAGGAGAGCAGAAATAATCTGCAAAATCACCAACCCATCGAAGTCTACCGGGGATAGGGATAAAAAAATGGTAGCGGATATGAAAAGACATGCCGCGCTGGTGGAACAAGCGATTAAATCCCTCCGTAAATAACCTTGATTTGAGCATTTACTGAGATCTTTTGTTTATCGCTCTCGCAGGGCTTTAACCCTGCGGCAAAGACCACTTGTGTGTCCGTCGCGCAGGAAAGCCTGCTTATATTCCAGGCGATGTATCGATGGCATTGAGAATCATGGTAGCCGACACATGCCTGAGCAGATTCACAAATTTGCTCAGGTGTGATTTACCGTGTAACTCATTTCCCAAACTGAGCCTGCAAAACGGGCAGATCTGAGAGAGGAAAGCGCAACGCCAAAACGCTAACCCATTGCTGGAACAGAACAAAGCGGGAAGCCGGAAAGGAACTGTCCAGCGGATTTAAAACTGAGAGGCATGTGGGGTGTATGACCGAAAAATTCAGGTCGCGCCGACGAGCGAACTGCCAACGTTGAAGTGTTCAAATTCTATGAGATTTCTAAGAGCCAAAAACAAAGGGCTTACCTAATGGTAAGCCCTTGTTTAATCTGGCGGAAGCGCAGAGATTCGAACTCTGGAACCCTTTCGGGTCGCCGGTTTTCAAGACCGGTGCCTTCAACCGCTCGGCCACACTTCCGGAATGAGGCGCACTATAAACATCCCCGATGCATCTGTAAAGCCCTGAAATGTTCATATGCCTGAAAAACAGCCAAATGTGTGTTAATCGCCTGAAATAACAACACACTGACCATTTTACAGCCGTTTTTTTATGGCGACAGCACCTCAATGTTTTTTGATGTACATATCCTTCGTTAAATAATACCCGAGCCTGTCCGGGTCAAACCCGCCGACCCACGGCTTCACAAGATGCACGCGGACATAATGGTAAACAGGGATCGCCGGGACATCTTGCCCCAGTAAATCTTCCGCCTGCTGGTAATATTTGCTTCGCTCGGCGAGATTGCTTGCTTTGGCAGCATTTCGTAATGCGTCATCGTAAGCCGGATTACTGTACTGCGAGGTATTCTCGCTATCGCCCGTACGGAAGTTGTTCAAAAAGGTTGCGGCATCATCATAGTCGGCATTCCAGGCATAGCGAACCAGATCGAAGTGACCGGTATGCATGGCATCAAGCATCGTTTTCCACTCCTGGTTTTGCAGCTTTGCCTCTACTCCCAGGTTTTTCTTCCACATAGAACTAACGGCAATCGCGATGCGCTGATGGGTCTCCATGGTGTTATAAAGCAGATTAAACGACAGTGGATGCGCCTCATTAAACCCGGCTTCATTAAGCAATCGTTTCGCTTCTGCAATCCGTTTTTCCTGTGGCCAGGCGGCGTAATCCGGTGCGGACAAGGTTACTCCGCCGATTTCTGGCTGGCTGATTAACCAGGCTGGACGCTGCCCCTGCCCCATCACCTTATCGGCAATAATATCTTTATCCAGCGCCATATTGAGCGCCCGACGTACGCGCGGATCGTTGAACGGTGCTTTAGTGGTATTGAATTCGTAGTAATAGGTCGCCAGCAGCGGCGAAACGTTGACCTGATCGCCGAGCGTCTTTTTCAACTGGGCAAACTGATTTACCGGCACGGTATAGGTGATATCTATCTCACCGGCTTTATAGCGGTTTACATCGGCGGTTTCAGAAGAGATGGGCAGGTACGTCACTTTATTGACGACCGTCGCGCTATTATCCCAGTAGCGCGTATTGCGTACCGCGACGATACGCTCATTGACTACCCAGTCGCTAAGTTTGTAGGCGCCGCTGGTAACAATATGCTCAGGCTTGGTCCATTTTTCGCCAAAGCGGTTGATGAGAATCTTATCGACCGGCACCATTGCCGGATGCCCCAGCATAGCGAGGAAAGCCGCCGTCGGCTGCGTCAGGCGAACCTCAAGGGTATTATCATCCAGCGCCTTAACACCCAGTGTCTCGGGCGCTTTTTTTCCAAGAGCAATGTCGGCGGCATTTTCTATATGCATGTTGCCGGGGTAGCTGGCATAGGGTGACACGGTTTTCGGATCGACGAGTCGCTGCCAGCTCCAGACGAAATCTTTTGCCGTAATGGCCGTGCCATCAGACCACGTCACGTTAGGGCGCAAATGAAACACCCATACCGTGTTGTCTTTGTTTTCCCATGATTGCGCGAGACGAGGCTCAACAGTGCCATCTTTTTTTACCGCAACAAGTCCATCGAATAAATCTCTGATAATCCCGAATTCGACATCGCTTTCTACTTTATGCGGATCGAGAGACGCAGGTTCGCTGCCATTGTTACGCACCAGCTCCTGCTGGGCCGCCAGCTCAGTTCCTGCGGGAACTGTCGCCGCGTTTAACGACGCGGAGGCGCTCATAATGCCTAACGCTAAGGCGCTTAGGGTAATACGGGTAAAATATCGTGATTTCATCTTTTTCGCCCTGATTATATTCCTGATGACGACGCGACTTCTTTCTTAGCGCGCTCAAGTCATCAGGGCAATATTTTTCAGTGACATATAAGACACTGGTATGGTTATTTTCTTCAAATGCGCACTTATGCTTAATTTTTGAGCATTTGAAGCATATTTAACCAAATGGATTTGCTTGCTTTTTGAGTAAAGATGGGTAAAACAACTTTGTAAGGAAACGGGGATTTCCTATCCTCGACATTTAATGACATCTGTTATGTTAAAAGAGAGTGCCTCATGGATCGTATTATTACCTCCTCGCGCGACCGTTCATCGTTGCTTAGCACCCATAAGGTGCTGCGCAATACCTATTTCTTACTGAGCCTGACGCTGGCCTTTTCCGCCATCACGGCAACCGCAAGCACCGTGCTGATGCTGCCCTCTCCGGGTTTGATTCTGACGCTGGTTGGGATGTACGGCCTGATGTTCCTGACCTATAAAACGGCGAACTCACCGGCGGGTATTTTTTCGGCCTTCGCTTTTACCGGCTTCCTGGGTTACATCCTGGGCCCAATCCTGAACGCTTACCTGTCTGCGGGCATGGGCGATATCATCGGCCTGGCGCTCGGGGGTACCGCACTGGTGTTCTTCTGCTGCTCAGCGTATGTGCTGACAACGCGCAAAGACATGTCCTTCCTCGGCGGTATGCTGATGGCAGGTATTGTGATTGTGCTGGTCGGGATGGTTGCCAATATCTTCCTGCAGCTTCCGGCGCTGCATTTAGCTATTAGCGCAGTGTTCATTCTGATTTCCTCAGGCGCAATCCTGTTTGAAACCAGCAACATCATTCACGGCGGCGAAACCAACTATATTCGCGCAACCGTGAGCCTGTATGTGTCGCTGTACAACATCTTTGTAAGCCTGCTGAGCATTCTGGGCTTCGCCAGCCGCGACTAATCGCGTCACCGTGCATTACCAGGGCCCCGCTTATGCGGGGCTTTGTTTTTTGCTACACTCCCCGCGTTATTGACTCACCTTGCGAACGACCATGATCTTTGACGGTAAAGAAATTGAAACCGATAGCGAAGGCTATCTGAAAGACACGACTCTGTGGAATGAAGCACTGGCATCGGCGATTGCCGAAAATGAAGGTATCACCCTCGCAGAAGAACACTGGGAAGTGGTGCGCTTTGTGCGCGAGTTTTATCTGGAATTCAATACGTCGCCCGCCATTCGCATGCTGGTAAAAGCGATGGCTAACAAATTTGGTGAAGAAAAAGGCAACAGTCGTTATCTGTATCGCCTCTTCCCGAAAGGACCGGCAAAGCAGGCAACAAAAATTGCCGGCCTGCCAAAACCGGTAAAGTGCATTTAATAGCGAATCCCAAAATTCGTCCATTCTCTGCCGGGTTGATGAGGCTCTGTTAAGACCTTTTCAACCCTGGCGCTGCGCGGTCCACCGGCTTTCAGCCAGGTAATGAGTTGCTCCACTTTCTCGTTATCGCCACAAGCGACAACCTCTACACTGCCGTCGTCCATATTGCGCGCGTAACCGGTTAACCCCAGACGCTGCGCCTCACGTTGCGTGCTATAACGAAACCCGACGCCCTGGACCATGCCATGAACCCAGCATATTACGCAATTCGATGTTGTCTCGTTCGCCATAACCACCTCCTCTCACGCAGAATCAGTCTCTCTGTTAATAGTAGAAACGTTAATCATCAGCGTACAGTTTTAGGTAAACATCCATAATGCTCACGGAACCTGGCAGTGAAACGCGAACCCGAGAGATACCCGCAGCGAGAAGCTATTTCGCCAATAGGCAAGGTAGTGGATTGTAGCTGTGACAATGCAAGCGACATGCGAACCTCCTCGACAATTAGTCGGTAACTTTGAGACTCATCTTTAAGCCGTCTGCGTAAAGTGGATTCGCCAATAGCAAGTTGCCCTGCTATCTCTTGCACACTCCAGTTTTTTGCGGGAGACAACATGACAATTTGTCGCACCTGCTCGGTCAGACTATAACGACGCTCAATCAGAAGCGGACCCGCAACCCCCTCTTCAAGCAGTGCTAACAAAAGCCCCATCGCCTGATGTTTTTGCAATTTTTCCGGTAAATCATGGCGAACCGCATGTAATAAATTGTCCCACATAAAGGCCAGATCGTGACTTAGAGGGGCGCATACGGACGCAGGCCTGGCGGCTGGAAAATCCCGTACATATTGTGACTTAAACTCTGTGAGCAGATCGGGCGATAATACTAATAAATCGGAGCGAAACTGGCCATGTACTGGCTGATTAATGATTTCGAGAGAGGTATTTGCCGGAACGATAATAAGCTCATCAGGTGTCGCGACAACCCGATTCTCTTCCTGAATAATAACCTTGCTTCCCTGCGTAATATGGCAAATGGCAGCACTGAAAAGCTTTACACGATGCAGACGATGCAGATGGTTCGAACGGACTTCTGCCGCCGTTAACGTTTTATGCTGAAACTGGACTTTCTGCACCGTGTCACCTTTATCTTCCGTAGGTTGCTGTGAAACTCGCTTTTGCAATGACATTACTGTTGAGCATATAGCCAACCAGAGCACCACTTGCGTTGCTATCAATGGGCAGTTTATCAGTACTCAGCGCCCATACGGTGAATTGATACGGATGCGGTTTATCGCCGACGGGAGGACACGCCCCCCCAAAGCCCGCATAGCCATAATCGTTTCGCCCCTGAACTGCCCCGTCAGGCAACGTAGGGCTCTTTTCATCTCCCGCGCCCGTTGGGAGTGTTTGTGTTTTCACCGGTATGTTCACCACCGTCCAGTGCCACCAGCCGCTTCCCGTCGGGGCTGAGGGATCATAAACGGTTATCGCAAAACTTTTGGTTCCTGCTGGTGGATTATGCCAGCCCAGTTGCGGAGATGTATTGCCGCCATGACAACCAAATCCCGCAAAAACCTGTTGTTCTGTTAAACGATGGTTCTGAATATCCGCACTGCTGAGGCTAAACGTCTCAGCCGCGAAGGCATTAACGCTCCCGGCGGCCAAAAAAATTAAGATGGTGAAGGTGATTTTTTTCATTGTATTTCCTCGTTGATGTTGAGAAATACAATTTAAGATTTAGCGTGCGCAGACGTTGTGCCTGAACGTTTTGTTTTTGTGCCGAAACGCTCACCCCATCAGGCGGGTGCCTGGCCCGGGCATGTGTGCTACCCTACGCGCCGTTTAATTATCAAGAGCCGGGCCGATATCCCCCGGTTAATATTGACGTTCGTCAGAGGTTCCCCGGTATGACCGAATCTACAAGTGCAAGGTTTCCCCGTTTAGTGTTAGCCAAAGGGCGCGAGAAGTCCTTGCTGCGCCGCCATCCCTGGGTGTTCTCCGGCGCCGTAAGCCGTATGGAAGGAAAAGCCCGTCTCGGTGAGACTATCGACATCGTCGATGCGCAGGGTAAATGGCTGGCGCGCGGCGCCTTTTCGCCGGAATCGCAAATTCGCGCTCGCGTCTGGACTTTCGACAAAGACGAGCTCATCGACATCGCGTTTTTTACCCGCCGCCTGCAGCAGGCACAGCAATGGCGTGACTGGCTGGCAGAGCGCGACGGGCTGGACAGTTACCGTCTGATTGCAGGTGAATCCGATGGTTTACCGGGCGTTACCATTGACCGCTTCGGTAATTTCCTGGTACTGCAATTGCTTAGCGCTGGTGCTGAATATCAGCGCGCTGCCATTATCTCTGCGCTGCAGACACTCTACCCGCAATGCTCCATCTACGATCGCAGCGATGTTGCGGTACGTAAAAAAGAGGGGCTGGCGCTCGCGCAGGGTCCGGTTGTGGGTGAGTTGCCGCCTGATCTGCTGCCAATCCAGGAAAATGGCATGAAGCTGTATGTCGATATTAAGGCCGGCCACAAAACCGGCTATTACCTCGATCAACGCGACAGCCGCCTGGCAACCCGCCGTTACGTTGCCGACAAACGCGTCCTTAACTGTTTCTCTTATACGGGTGGTTTCGCCGTGTCCGCTCTGATGGGCAATTGCCGTCAGGTGGTGAGTGTGGATACCTCCCAGGAAGCGCTGGACGTTGCCAAAAAGAACGTTGAGTTAAACAAGCTTGACCTCAGCAAGACTGAGTTCATTCGTGATGACGTCTTCAAACTGTTACGCAAATATCGCGATCAGGGCGAGACATTTGATGTCATCGTCATGGATCCGCCAAAATTCGTAGAAAATAAGAGTCAGCTTCTGGGCGCATGTCGTGGCTATAAGGATATCAACATGCTCGCTATCCAACTGTTGAACCCCGGCGGCGTGTTACTGACTTTCTCCTGCTCCGGCCTGATGACCACAGATTTATTTCAGAAAATCATCGCCGACGCCGCAATAGATGCTGGCCGTGATGTACAATTTATAGAGCAGTTCCGTCAGGCCGCCGATCACCCGGTGATCGCTCCCTACCCGGAAGGACTGTACCTTAAAGGGTTTGCCTGTCGCGTCATGTAACTTGATTTTTGGAGCCTTGCCCGCATATCTGGGTCATGTACAGGTTCCCGGGAGGTGACAATGATTGCCAGCAAATACGGTATTGGTCAGCAGGTTCGCCACTCGCTGCTGGGCTATCTTGGCGTAGTGGTGGATATTGACCCTGAGTATTCACTCGACGAGCCGTCAGTCGACGAGCTGGCGGTTAACGATGAACTCCGGGCTGCGCCCTGGTACCACGTGGTGATGGAAGATGATGACGGTCAGCCAGTGCATACCTATCTGGCCGAAGCACAACTGACCAGTGAGATTCAGCAAGAACATCCTGAACAACCTTCGATGGATGAGCTGGCGCGGACGATCCGCAGGCAACTGCAGGCACCCCGCCTGCGTAACTGACAACACCCCGCAATGCGGGGTGTTTTTATTTTGCGAGTCCTAACCGCGGGATTTCAATAGCCGGACATCTGTCCATCACGACCTTCAATCCCGCCTCACTGGCCAGCACGGCGGCCTGTTCGTTGATTACGCCAAGCTGCATCCATAATGTTTTCGCGCCGATGGCAATAGCTTCCTGGGCAACGCCCCATGCCGCTTCGGAATTACGAAATACGTCAACCATATCCACTTTTTCCGGCACATCAGCCAGCGTGGCATATCCTTGCTGCCCCAGAAGCGTTGCACCGGCAACTTTCGGTGATACCGGAATAACGTGGTAACCCTGGTCAAGCAAATACTTCATGACCCGGTAACTCGGCCGGTCAGGTTTGTCACTCGCCCCCACCAACGCGATGGTACGTGTCGATTTCAGGATCTCGGCGATATCGGTCTCTTTCATGGTTTCCTCCAGCGGTTTTCCAAAGTGTATGTCAAACATTGCGCTACAACCATGCATCCCATACAGAAGTATGAGTGCGAGAACAGGTTATATGTCTATAAGTTAATAAATAAATTGAAATGTGAATTGGCAATGAACCCCCAGGAGCGCGCAATGAAGTGCGGGTGGACAGTATTCATTATCACGTGTTTGATACCGGTTAATGTACTGGCTACGTCGCTTCGCCTGTCCGGCGATATCGACCTGTTGGTTCTTGATGGCAAAAAGGTGTCCAGCTCACTGCTTCGCGGCGCGGAAAGTATAGAACTGGAAAACGGCGTTCATCAGGTGGTTTTCCGGGTTGAAAAAAATATGGAGCCCGGCAACCACGAATCCCGGCTGTTTATTTCCGTACCGCTGATTGCCACCTTCGATACGCAGCGCATCAGCCAGGTCAACTTCAACCTTCCCCCTATCGACACGCAAAAGGCAGCCGAGGCATTTAACACCACGCCTCATCTGGCTTTGCTGGATGGCAACGCCACACCGATTCCGGTAAAACTCGACATCCTTGAGATCAGTGCAAACGGGAAAGTCATTGACTATGAACGTGAAACAGAGCATTACAACAAAGCGGGGAAATATGCTTCGCTACCCAAATTTGCAACGATGATGGCCGATGACAGCACCTTACTCTCCGGTGTTTCAGAACTGGATACCCCACAGACACAATCGCAAACCCTCACAGAACAGCGCCTGAGGTTCTGGTACCAACAGGCCGACCCGCAAACCCGTGACCGTTTTATGCAATGGATTAAGCAACAACCCCCGTCATGATCCGCGCGAGTTAACATTACGCGCATTCGCGCATAATTTTTTACGCCATTCTCTTGCAGCATCAGGCGCTTCCAGTAATCTGTAGCGAAAATACTTTGACGGAATCGGATTATGGAACTCACAACACGCTCCTTACCCGTGCGTAAGCACATCGCACTGGTTGCGCATGACCATTGCAAGCAGATGCTGATGACATGGGTTGAACGCCATCAGCCAAAACTGGCTAACCACGTTCTCTATGCCACCGGGACAACCGGGAACCTGATTCAGCGGGCTACCGGTCTTGAAGTGAATGCCATGCTGAGCGGCCCGATGGGGGGTGATCAGCAGGTTGGGGCGCTCATTTCGGAAGGCAAAATTGATGTGCTGATTTTCTTTTGGGATCCGCTGAACGCAGTGCCGCACGACCCGGATGTTAAGGCGTTGCTGCGTCTGGCGACCGTGTGGAATATTCCGGTCGCCACCAACCTTTCCACCGCTGATTTCATCATCCAGTCTCCCGGTTTCGCAGAAAGTGTCGAAATCCTGATCCCGGATTACCAGCGCTACCTCGCTGAACGTCTGAAATAGTCTGTGCGGGCGGCTGATGCCGCCTGCTCTCAGGGTTTCCTCGCCACCGGCACATTAAGCTGCCTGAGCGCATCAACGAATCGCGACGGGTTGTCTTTATCAAACAGCAGCCAGACGCGTTTACGTGCTCGAGTGATAGCGACATACAACAAGCGGCGCTCTTCGGCATCAGGAAAATCTTCCGGTACCGGCAACAGCGCCTCCTCCATAATGGACTCACGGGCGGGGGCCGGGAAACCGTCCTGCCCTTCGTGTAACCCCAGCACAATGACATATTCCGCCTGCTGACCTTTACTGGCATGAATGGTCATAAAATCGAGCTGCAGTTTTGGCCAGCGCGTGGCGGCTTTATCAAGACTGGCGGGCTTACCATGGTGATAACGCGCCAGCACCAGAATACGATCCTCCTGGGTGGCATAACCGCTGAGCTTATCGAGAAGCGCATCCAGTTGGTCCGCCGCCAATAATGTCACCGCGTTTTTATCGCCGGCGCTCAGGCTGTTAAGAGGTTTATTGAGCTGGTGCGGATTCTGCTGGATAAATCCATTGGCGACTTCACCAATGCGCGTGTTGAAACGATAGGTCGTATCCAGCGCGCACAGATCGCCTTCGCCAAAATAGTCATGAAACGCCGTGGTCAGCGAGAGTTGCGCGCCGCTGAAACGGTAAATGGCCTGCCAGTCATCACCCACCGCAAACAAAGTGGTTTGTGAATTCTGCCGCCGTAATGCAGCCAGCAGCGCGGCGCGTTGCGGCGAGATGTCCTGAAACTCATCTACCAGGATATGCTTCCAGGGGCTAACAAAACGTCCTTTATCCAGCACGTTAATCGCCTGATGAATCAATCCGGAAAAATCGACGGCGTTTTCCGCTTTGAGCGCGGTTTTCCAGGCTTTCAGCAGGGGTGCCATCAGTTTGACCCGCTTGCTGAACAGCGTGCGTACCTCTTCCGGCGCCGCATCAATCATTTCAGTCTGACTGCCACCATGCATACGCATCAGGCTGACCCAGCGATCCAACCGGGGTCCCATCCGACGCCGCAGTTTCTCATCGTCCCAGAAGTTGCCTTCCGGAACCTGCCACTGCAGCTCCTCTTCCAGCCACTGTCGCCAGCCTTTGGCCTGTGCCTTTTTCTCTGCGCACTGAGCTTGCCAGGCTTTAAGCAATAGTGTTTGTCGTGCGCTGGTGTCGCTCTCAAGTTTGCTAATTTCCGGCGCTTTTTTTCCACCCTGCTGGATGATGTATAACGCCAGCGCATGAAACGTACGTGCAGTGATGTCATCCGTATGCAACCGCTCACGAATGCGCTCATCCATCTCTTGCGCGGCTTTTCGACCAAAGGCCAACAGCAGGATCTGATCCGCTGATGCTTCGCCGCGCAGCAGCAGCCAGCCTGCGCGAGCCACCAACACCGAGGTTTTTCCACTGCCTGCCCCGGCGAGCACCAGCAGCGCGTTTTCACCATTGACCACCGCCCTTGCCTGCGCCGGGTTGAGCGGAGAACTTTCGATGTTTTTAAAAAAGGCCTCGTACTGGACCAGCATTTTGTCGGTCCAGTCCTGATTGTGTTTGGCGCGTCCAGCCTCTGTATCTTTTAACCAGGCCTGACATTGCCGCCACAGGTCCCGACAGTTAGCAAAAGATTCAAGGCGGCTGGTGGGAACAGGCAACGCATCGAACGCCTTGTGAAGCTGTTGCTGAACACCTTTAAGCTGCGCGCGAGTGAGCCATTTTTCCTGATCCATACGTCCGGAAATGTCCGCGAGTTGTTCGGAGAGTACCCCCGCTGCCACCTCGCTCATCTCGGTGCTCCACGCCACCCAGCGTTCATTCAGATGCTGATAAAAGCGCTGTGTTTCATTCCATTCAGTCCCGTGCAAACGAACGACTTTATTATCTGCCAGAACAAATTCCAGCTCGCCCCATACCAGGCCACGTTTGCACTCGATTGCCAGCAACTGATTAAAAGGAATAAGGTATTCATGTCGATCACCTGAAACCTTCACGCCCGCATTGAGGATGACTACTCGATCATATGGATGCTGCGCCAGCCGCTTTCCCAATGAAGTCGCTTTTAGTTCCATCACACATCCTTTTTCAGCTTATGACTGTGATTGCCAGTTTAACCGCCAGAGAATACGTGCTCCAGCCAAAAAAATCGTTACAATTGTCAGGTCAATTCCCTGACAGAATAGCATTGAGGTAATATGCGTACCGTTCTGAATATATTGAACTTTGTCCTTGGCGGTTTTGCCACCACACTCGGCTGGCTATTAACAACGGTTTTGAGTGTTGCATTGGTTATTACCCTGCCGCTTACGCGCTCCTGTTGGGAAATCACTAAATTGTCGCTGATCCCCTGGGGCAACGAAGCTGTGCATGTCGATGAGCTGAACCCTGACAGTAAAAATACCCTCATGAATGCTGGTGGGACCGTGCTCAACGTTCTCTGGTTCGTGCTGTTTGGCTGGTGGCTCTGCGTGATGCACATTATGGCCGGTATTGCCCAGTGCATGACCATCATCGGCATCCCGGTCGGTATCGCCAATTTTAAAATTGCGGCAATCGCCTTGTGGCCGGTTGGCCGCCGTGTTGTGTCGGTTGAAGTGGCCCGTGCCGCGCGCGAAGCCAATGCTCGCCGTCGTTTCCCGTAAACGAGTCACGAATACTATGCTAAGCCCCCTCCTTCGCCGGTACACCTGGAATAGTGCCTGGCTTTATAACATCCGTATCTTTCTTGCGCTAAGCGGAACGGCGGCATTGCCGTGGCTGCTTGGCGACGCGAAACTAACGATCCCTTTAACACTGGGCGTTGTTGCCGCAGCGCTGGCGGATCTCGATGATCGTCTGACCGGCCGTCTGCGTAATTTAATCATTACCCTGATTTCTTTTTTTATCGCCTCGGCATCGGTCGAGCTTCTGTTTCCCTGGCCCTGGTTATTTGCCATTGGGCTTATCACGTCGACCATTGGGTTTATTTTGTTGGGAGGGCTGGGGCAACGCTACGCCACCATTGCGTTCGGCGCATTGCTTATCGCCATCTACACCATGCTTGGCACCACGTTATATACCGCATGGTATCAGCAGCCACTTTTACTGCTGGCAGGCGCCATCTGGTTTAACGTGCTGACGCTGGTCGGGCACCTCGTTTTCCCCATCCGCCCGCTGCAGGATAATCTGGCGCGCTGCTACGAGCAGTTATCCCAATATCTGGAGCTCAAAGCGCGACTGTTCGATCCGGATATTGAGGAGGAAAGCCAGGCCCCGCTTTATGAGCTGGCGCTGGCCAACGGGCAGTTGGTGTCAACACTAAACCAGACCAAGGCGTCATTATTGACCCGCCTGCGGGGCGATCGCGGACAGCGAGGAACGCGGCGTACGCTGCACTACTATTTTGCCGCACAGGATATTCATGAACGTGCCAGCTCTTCGCATATACAGTACCAGACACTGCGGGAACATTTTCGCTACAGCGACGTGATGTTCCGTTTTCAGCGGTTGATTACTCTGCAATCCCAGGCCTGCTCCAGGCTCGCTAACGCCATCCTGCTTCGCACACCTTACCAGCATGATCACCGCTTCGAACGCGCATTTATACATCTTGATGCTGCGCTAGATCGCATTCGAGCCAGTGGTACAACGTCGTCTGATCAACTGAAAGCGTTGGGTTTCTTACTCGATAATCTCCGCGCCATCGACGCACAACTGGCGAGTATCGAGTCCGGACAACCGCAAACTGCGCAGAAAAACGAAACGGAAAACTTACTGGCAGATGACAGCCTGCATGGATTAAGCGATATCTGGCTGCGTTTACGCAACAACCTTACACCGGAATCAGCACTGTTTCGCCATGCCGTGCGGATGTCTGTTGTGCTGTGTGCGGGCTACGCCATCATCCGAATTACTGGTCTGCACCACGGATACTGGATACTGCTCACCAGCCTGTTTGTCTGCCAGCCTAACTACAACGCTACGCGCCACCGTCTCACGCTGCGTATCGTTGGAACTATTGCAGGTATCGCCCTCGGCCTCCCCGTCCTTTATTTTGTTCCCTCCCAGGAGGGGCAACTGATACTGATTGTTGTTACCGGTGTGCTTTTTTTCGCCTTTCGTCTTGTACAATACGCGCAGGCCACCATGTTCATCACCTTACTGGTGCTGCTCTGCTTTAATTTGCTCGGCGAAGGTTTTGAAGTCGCCATGCCGCGAGTTATTGACACAATCATCGGATGCGCCATCGCCTGGGCCGCGGTAAGTTTTATCTGGCCAGACTGGCGTTTTCGCAATTTGGCACGTGTGACCGAGCAGGCATTTAATGCCAACTGCCGTTATCTGGACGCAATTCTCGAACAATATCATCAGGGTCGTGATAACCGTCTGGCCTACCGTATTGCCCGCAGAAACGCCTATAACAGAGATGCCGAACTGGCGTCGGTGGTCTCGAATATGGCATCGGAACCAGGTGCGACACCTGAACTGCGTGAAGTGGCATTTCGATTACTTTGCCTGAATCATACCTGTACCAGCTATATCTCTGCTCTTGGCGCACATCGCGAACAGCTTACTCATCCGGCCATTCTTCGCTTACTGGATGATGCAGTCTGTTATGTTGATGACGCCCTTCATCACCAGCCTGCTGATGAAGAGCGCGTACAGTTGACACTGGCAGATTTGTCGCGACGAATTAAGCATCTTGAGCCGCGACCTGACAGCAAAGAACCCCTTGTATTGCAACAAATAGGTCTGCTTATCGCCCTTTTGCCAGAAATGTGCCGTTTACAGCGGCAGATCATGACTTAATGATCCTGGTTTTTTTTCTGACCCACCTCGTGGTACCAGTCGATTAACTCCTGGCGTCTCAACGCCGGGAGCGCGGCTTCATGCAGCCCAATGATCGCGCCTTCCAGACCCAGCAGCACCTTGATGCCCATGTGTTTGTTCAACGCCTTCAAACGCAACCAACACGCTTTGGCGCCCAGATGCCGCAGCATACGTTCGTCTGGTATACCTGCGTCAAAAAGCATCATCTCAAGTTGAAAGCTTATGTTTGGAAGGTCCTTAAGGCGATGAGGCGTATCTCGCGCCGCTTTTTCCTCCCGGGCCGCCGCGAGCGATTGTGATGAAAGCCGCAACAATGTTGGCAAGTCACGCCAGAGATGCTCATCAACAAAGTAGTAGTTAAGTGAAACAGCGCGGCCACGCTTCTGGATTGTCAGAAGAGGTGAACTTCGCGTTACCCGATATTGCGCGCTCTCCTCACAGGCACGCAGGTATAACTCTCCTTCTGAAATCATCGCAAACACGGTGTTGTCTATCGATAAGCTGTAGCCACCAAAATGCGCGCGAAAGCGAATTTTCCCCAAAGGTGCGAGGTATTCCCGGGACTGATAGATCCTTTGATAGGATATGTTTTTCATGATTATTCCCTTGTAAATCATGGAGTAAAAACATTAATTCTGTTAACCGATCCGCTACTGAGGAACATAGGCAAGTGCGCGCAACTCAGCAAGAAAATTTTGCGCCTTCATCGCAATACAAGACAAAATTGCGAGATGCTTTCAGAAAATGAGGTTGATCTTTGAACGTCCAGGGGTTACTGTATGTTTATACAGTAACTAACAGGGCTGGGTTGATCATGTACCATTCATTAAGCCGTGCAAATCGTTCAACACAATTTCTTTCCGCACACAGCGCAGAGGCCATTGAGGCTTCTACGGGTCTGATCAGTGAGGTTGTTTATCGCGAAGATCAGCCCGGCATGACACAATTGCTGCTGTTGCCGTTATTACAGCAACTGGGTCAACAATCGCGCTGGCAGCTCTGGTTAACGCCGCAACAAAAATTAAGCCGTGAATGGGTATTGTCGGCAGGCCTGCCGCTGACTAAAGTTATGCAGATCAGTCAGCTCTCCCCCTGCCTTACGCTGGAATCGATGATTCGTGCGTTACGTACCGGCAACTATAGCGTTGTGATTGGCTGGCATGCCGAAGAATTGACCGAAGAAGAACACCGCCGTCTGGCGATTGCAGCCGAAGAAGGGAACGCTATAGGCTTCGTTATGCGTCCAGTACAATGTAATCCTCTCGCTGCGAGACAGCATTCCGGGATAAAAATTCACTCGAATTTGTATCATTGAGTAAAATTAGGATAAATCCTGGCATTATTTTTCTGTCTGACAAGGTTTACCGTGTAATCAGCGAAATACGCCGCCAGCGCCCGATTCAGGCGACTTGCAAGGCAACTGAACTGGCGAATAGTTCCGCAAAAGTGTTAAATATTGTGTATACAAAGCCTTTTTTTTCATATGCCTGACGGACTTCACACTTGTAAGTTTTCAACTACGTTGTAGACTTTACATCGCCAGGGGTGCTCGGCATAAGCCAAAGATATCGTGAAGATATCTCTATAGGGACTGATGAGCAACGCCCCCGGTGAAGGATTTAACCGTGACTTCTCATCGAGATTTTCATGGCGATTTTTGGATGATAACGAGGCGCAAAAAATGAAAAAGACAGCTATCGCGATTGCAGTGGCACTGGCTGGTTTCGCTACCGTAGCGCAGGCCGCTCCGAAAGATAATACCTGGTATGCAGGTGGCAAACTGGGCTGGTCTCAGTTCCACGACACCGGCTTCATTCCGAACGACGGCCCGACCCATTCAAGCCAGCTTGGTGCAGGTGCGTTCGGTGGCTATCAGGTTAACCCGTACGTTGGTTTTGAGATGGGTTACGACTGGTTAGGTCGTATGCCGTACAAAGGCGACACCGTAAACGGTGCGTTCAAAGCTCAAGGCGTACAGCTGACCGCAAAACTGGGTTACCCGATCACTGACGATCTGGATATCTACACCCGTCTGGGCGGCATGGTATGGCGTGCAGACGCTAAAGCTAACGTCCCGGGCGCAGACTTCCACGCAAAAGACCACGACACCGGTGTTTCCCCGGTATTCGCTGGTGGTGTTGAGTGGGCAGTTACCCGTGATATCGCTACCCGTCTGGAATACCAGTGGGTTAACAACATCGGTGATGCAAACACCGTTGGTACCCGTCCGGACAACGGCATGCTGAGCGTAGGTGTTTCCTACCGTTTCGGCCAGCAGGAAGAAGCAGCACCAGTAGTTGCGCCTGCTCCGGCTCCGGCTCCGGAAGTACAGACCAAACACTTCACTCTGAAGTCTGACGTCCTGTTCAACTTCAACAAAGCGACTCTGAAACCGGAAGGTCAGCAGGCACTGGATCAGCTGTATGGTCAGCTGAGCAACCTGGATCCGAAAGACGGTTCCGTAGTAGTTCTGGGCTTCACCGACCGTATCGGTTCTGACGCTTACAACCAGGGTCTGTCTGAGAAACGTGCTCAGTCCGTTGTTGATTACCTGGTTTCTAAAGGTATCCCGGCGAACAAAATCTCTGCACGTGGCATGGGCAAATCCCAGCCGGTTACTGGCAGCACCTGTGACAACGTGAAAGCGCGCCCTGCGCTGATCGATTGCCTGGCGCCGGACCGTCGTGTAGAAATCGAAGTTCGTGGCAGCAAAGACGTTGTAACTCAGCCTCAGGCTTAAGTTCACGTGCTGTAAAAAAACCCCGCGATGCGGGGTTTTTTATTGCCTGAACAAAACCTATTGTACAAAAAATCACTCTTTGCCTAATAGCGCCTGCAAATCCTGTTTCAGTGACGACATGGTGGTGGCGTATTTTTCTTTATGCTCGGCATCTTCAATTAACTGCACAATGGTCTCCGAAAGGGTTTTGCCCCGACGCTGTGCCAGAGCGGCCAAACGTTGCCAGACAACAAACTCCAGGTCGATTGATTTCTTGCGCGTATGCTGATGCTCGGCATTAAAATGGCGTTTGCGCCGCGCCCGAATGGTCTGTTTCATGCGGTTCATAAGAGACGGATTAATATGCTGCTCAATCCAGGCATTCACCTGCACGGGTTCATTTTCGAGGGTTAGCAATAAATCGACGGCCTCTTTGGCCGCGCTGGCTTCAATATATCTTGTAATAAGCTCACCTTCCCGGTGCTTTTTCACCAGATACTTCCATTTCCAGCCGCTTTCAAGATTTTCCAGTTGTTGATATTTCATTGCGATCTCAACGTTACCGTGTAACTCTGTTCAGAATATCAGTTTTTTTCTGCTCTGCTGAAAAGAAATCACATTCTGTCTATCCCAACAACATATCTGCAACGGGAAAACGTGTATTCCCTGTGTGCTGCCCATGCGTTTACGGTATAATCCCGCCTTTTACATCAGACTAAAAAAACGACTTTGACCATTACAAAACTTGAATGGAATGAACTGACTCCGGATACCGAGAGCTATCAGGATGTGTTTAAGCAGTCCGCACTCACTGACGAGACGGTCTTCTTCCTGGGCGATACCCAACCCCGATTACACTATGCGCTGGAACAGTTGCTTCATCCTGCGGCGACGTCACGCTTTATGCTTGCCAAAGCGCCAGAAGAAGAAGAGTACCTGACGATCCTCGCCGGGGCTGTGTCAGCGCTGCAGTCCGAGGAGATCGACGTTGTAGGTGGCGACTATCAGGTTAATGGTGCGACAGTTACGCTTACCCCCGCACAAAACGCAGAAGCCAATTTTGCCGGTAAAAACCAGGTAGTTATTGCCGATTGGGTTGAAGCTGAGCAGTTGTTTGGTTGCCTGCGCCAGTTCAATAACGAGATTACCCTGCAGCCCGGGCTGGTACATCAGGCCAATGGTGGCACGCTGGTTATCTCTCTGCGCACCCTTCTGGCGCAACCTTTACTGTGGATGCGTTTAAAAACCATGGTGACGCGCCGTCGTTTTGACTGGGTTGCATTTGATGAGTCTCGTCCCCTGCCCGTGTCAGTTCCGTCATTGCCGCTCGATCTTCGGGTTATCCTCGTGGGTGAACGCGATTCGCTGGCTGATTTCCAGGAGATGGAACCAGAGCTTGCCGAACAAGCTATCTATAGCGAATACGAAGACAACCTGCAGATTAGCGATGCGGAAACACTGGCGCAATGGTGTCAGTGGGTTCAACTGGTCGCCCGGGAGGCAGAATTGCCTTCACCGTCTGCAGATGCGTGGCCGGTACTGATTCGGGAAGCCGTTCGTTATACCGGCGATCAAGAGACGCTCCCGCTCTGCCCGCTATGGTTAACCCGCCAGTTAGGCGAAGTGTCCGCTATGACCGACGCCCGGACATTTGATGCTGAGCAGCTTACCACCATGCTTACTCAGCGTGAATGGCGAGAAGGCTATCTGGCGGAGCGCATGCAAGATGAAATTCTGTTAGAGCAGATCCTCATTGAGACTGAAGGTGAACAGGTCGGTCAAATCAATGCCCTGTCAGTGGTTGAGTTTCCGGGACATCCACGTGCATTTGGCGAACCTTCACGTATAAGCTGCGTCGTGCACATCGGCGATGGCGAATTTAACGACATTGAACGTAAAGCGGAACTCGGCGGCAACATTCATGCGAAAGGCATGATGATTATGCAGTCTTTCCTGATGGCTGAACTGGAACTTGAGCAACAGATCCCGTTCTCCGCATCGCTGACCTTTGAGCAATCTTACAGTGAAGTGGACGGTGACAGCGCCTCGATGGCTGAACTGTGTGCCTTGATCAGCGCCCTGGCGGATGTCCCTGTCAGCCAGAGTATCGCTATCACCGGTTCGGTGGATCAGTTTGGTCGCGCCCAGCCTGTGGGTGGGCTCAATGAAAAGATCGAAGGATTCTTTGCTATCTGTCAGACTCGTGGTCTGGACGGCAACCAGGGGGTGATCATACCCGTTGCCAATGTGCGCCATCTTTGTCTGCGCCAGGAGTTGCTGGATGCCGTCAAGGCAGGTCAATTCTCTATCTGGGCCATAGAAGATGTCATGGATGCACTCCCCTTATTGACCAGACTGGTCTGGGATGCAGAAGGACAAACTACACTGAAGCAGACCATCCTGGAGCGTATCGCCCAGGCGACGCAACAAGACGCTCGTCACCGTTATCCGTGGCCGCTTCGTTGGCTTAGCTGGTTCAGTCCCAACTGATCGGACTTGTTCAGCGTACACGTGTTAGCTATCCTGCGTCCGAAACTCACAATAAGGCTTACATAGAACATGGTAGATAAACGCGAATCCTATACAAAAGAAGATCTTCTTGCCTCTGGTCGCGGAGAGCTGTTTGGCGAAAAAGGCCCACAATTACCAGCTCCAAGCATGCTGATGATGGACCGTGTGGTGTCAATGACCGAAAACGGTGGGAATTTCGACAAAGGATATGTTGAAGCTGAATTAGATATTAATCCGGATCTGTGGTTCTTTGGTTGCCACTTTATCGGCGACCCGGTAATGCCAGGGTGCCTCGGTCTGGACGCTATGTGGCAGCTCGTTGGTTTCTACCTGGGCTGGCTCGGTGGCGAAGGCAAAGGCCGTGCGCTGGGCGTAGGCGAAGTGAAATTCACCGGTCAGATTCTGCCGACCGCGAAAAAAGTCACCTACCGTATCCACTTCAAACGCGTCATCAACCGTCGTCTGGTGATGGGCCTGGCCGATGGTGAAGTGCTGGTTGATGGCCGTGTTATCTACACTGCGACCGACCTGAAAGTGGGCCTGTTCCAGGACACCTCTGCATTCTGATGCTGATTGCCGTGTAACGCGCCACAAAATGGCGTAGGGCAAAAAAGGCGAAACCTCCGCAATGCGGAGGTTTCTTGTTAAAGAGACAGAATCAGGCAATGACGGCCCTGTCCTCCATGGCTTCTCGCCAGCCTCCCATCCATTCGGATCTCTGATTCAGCGTCTGATAAGGACACATTTCTTTTGGCCGTCCGGTGATTCCGGCCTGATACCCACGTTGATGTGCCCGTTCCAGGCGATCTCGCTTTTGTCTCTTCATGCCTCGTTTCCCTCATTTTTTGGTCTGGTGGAAAAGAAAACAGTGGTTACTAAGTATGCAACCACAGGCTACGAATACCCTGGATACGGTTTGTCGTCAATGCGCAAAATTCACGCCAGTGTCATAAATGTGACCTAAACAGAAGTTCATTTGTACAAAAACTGTGAACCAGCACAGGTAATGAATTGAGCACAAAATAAAAAAAGCCGTCAGACAAAAATGACCTGACGGCGTAGATAATGCAGTCAATTTTACTATGGCAGACGTTTAAGCTCGCTGGCGATACTTGCCGATTCCTGTTGCCAGGCCTGGGCCAACATTTTCACCATCTCGTCATAGCCGTCTTGCTGCTGCTTAAGCTCAATGTGGAAAGGACGCTTAATCAGTTGCCCACGATGATTAACCAGCCATTCGCCGCTCACGATAACCCGCCCGTCATAACGACCATGAAAGCCGGTCACGGTGATGTTGAGCGTGTCCTGCTCACTGCCAAGCGGTTGCGAAGCCACAACCCAGCCGGGAAGAGCGTTACTTAAATTCGCCACCAGCGTCGTGCGAAGCTGTTGGTCCAGCGGGCTCGCCCACAGGTTATTGGTGGCAATAACGTATTGCACATCGGTTGTCTGATAGACCACGCCATTTCCTGCGAGATAATCCGGCACCGTCACCTGCTCGACCCACAGCAGGTGTTGCCCACGCGCATCACTTTGCGTCACCGTTGATTGCGGCGGTGATGGTAGCTGATAATAGCTCTTCTTATCACCGCTCGCGCTGCACGCCGTCAGAAGCATGGCCAGAAGCGCTATCATTCCTTTTTTCATTCTTTCGCCCTCTTCGGCTGCGGATCGTCTTTACCCTTCGCTTCAAATACGAGCGCATTACTCTTATCGTTCAGCGTTTTGAGCACCGGCTGTAGCTCACGCAACACCTGATCAAGACGCTGCATATCCGCCACCATCTTGTTGTACGCGGCCGACCCCGGCTGGAAGCCCTGCATACTGCGATTGAGCTCACGCAGCGTATTTTGCATATCTGCTGGCAACTGCTGCATAGACTGACTGGCTGTCAGCTTGTTCAGATTATCGAGTGTCGTCTGCAGACGGCGCATCGTCTGCTGGCTCGCCGTTAATGTATTGGTCGCCTGCTCGATCATTGGGTTAAGTGGCAGATTGTTAATTTTATCCAGTGTATCCATCAGTTTTTGCTGAATCTGCGCCAGACCGCCGCTGACCGTCGGGATGATGCGATAACCACCAAATTCCGGCATATCGGTGACAGGTGGTGCCTTAGGATAAAAATCCAGGTCGACATACAGGGCGCCCGTCACAATATTGCCGGTTTTCAGCGCCGCACGCAGGCCACGTTTCATTAACTCGGTAATATGCTCATCCACGTTAGGATCGCCGCCAAACTGGCTAATCAGACGCTGAGGCT
Source organism: Phytobacter sp. SCO41 (assembly GCF_003073275.1). Taxonomy (NCBI): domain Bacteria; kingdom Pseudomonadati; phylum Pseudomonadota; class Gammaproteobacteria; order Enterobacterales; family Enterobacteriaceae; genus Phytobacter; species Phytobacter sp. SCO41. Next base: position 3,648,017 of record NZ_CP027225.1, read on the forward strand.
CAATACGAATCAGAATAGGTATCCGGTAATCATCATTCAATTTCTGACGCATTTCTGGCGTGAAGAACGGGACTTTCGCCACGGTCCCCAGGCGAATACCGCGAAACTCGACCGGCGCACCGGGTTGCAGACCGCGAATCGAATCTTTGAAGAACATCAGATAATCGATATGTTCGGTATACAGCGACTCCTGAATACTGCGCTGGTCGTCATACAGCATAAACGCCGTTTTTTCTGCAACAGGCTCGCCCAGTTCATTCCCTTCCGGCACGTCAAAGCTCACGCCACCACCAAACAGGGTACTGAGCGATCCCATTTCAACCCGCATTCCGGCAGAGGTTAAATCAACGGCGATACCGCTGTCTTTCCAGAAACGCACGTTGCTGGTGACCAGACGATCGTTTGGCGCATTAATAAAAAGCTGATAGGTGATCGTACGTTTCTGCGTGTCGAAAGTACTTGTCTCGACAGAGCCGACGCGGTAACCACGGAAAAGTACCGGATCGCCCGGAGAGAGTTGCCCCGCTTTTTTGCTGTCCAGGATAATCCGAATCCCTTTTGCATCAGGCGGTGCCAGCGGCGGCGAATCAAGGAGGTTATATCTCTCCGGTTGATTGCCCTTTTTCCCTGGCTGGAGCTCGATGTAGGCGCCAGAAAGTAATGTCCCGAGCCCGCTGATCCCTTCACGGCCAACCTGCGGTTTAACCACCCAAAAAACGGAGTCGTTGTAGAGCAACTTTTCCATCCCGGTATTCAGGCGCGCTTTAATCTCAACGTGGGTGAGATCGTCCGTCAGCGTCGTGCTCTCTACCACGCCGACATCCACGCTACGGCTTTTGATGGTCGTTTTACCCCCGATGATGCCTTCAGCATTGGTGGTAATGAGGGTGACTTCCGGCCCCTGGTGGCTGTAATGGTAAAAGAGGATCCACGCACCGATGAGGGCCGTGACGATCGGGAATATCCATACCGGCGACCAGTTTTTAACTTTCTGCACTTTCGCCTCCCCACTGGTTTTCTCCATGTTCTTACGACTCCTCATGGCTCGATTCAGGCTCGCGATCCCAACTCAGGCGGGGATCGAACGTCATTGCCGCAAACATTGTGATGATGACGACCAGCGCAAACATCAGCGCCCCCATGGCCGGATAAATATTCATTAATCCTCCCATGCGCACCAACGCGGAGAGCACGGCGATGACAAACACATCAATCATCGACCAGCGCCCAACAAACTCAACGATTTCATAAATAAAGTGCATACGTTCACTGTCTCGTCGGCCGTGGCCTTTCGCATCCCAGCATAACCAGGCGATGGCGATCATTTTCAAGGTGGGCACCATGATACTGGCGATGAAAATCACCAGCGCAACCGGATACGACCCCTCGCTCCAGAGTAAAATCACCCCGGCAAGGATCGTCGATGGCATCTGATCGCCCAATAGATCGGTAATCATGATCGGCAAAATATTGGCGGGCAGATACAGCAAGATCGACGTCACCAGTAACGCCATCGTCCACTGCAGACTGTTTCTGCGCCTGACATAGCCTTTGGTATGACAACGCGGGCAGACGGGTTCATCCGCCGCCACAATGGCGGTGCAACATGGGCAACTGCGTAATCCCTGATGAATGCCCGGCACACCAACGCGCAACGGCGCGACCGGCACTGGCGCAGGGGCGATATCATCCCACAGCCAGTGACGATCCACACACTGCATGGTACGCAGTTGTAGCAGGCAAAACAGACACCATGGAATAAAGCTGCTGCCGATGCCCACATCACCATAGGCCATCAGTTTGACAAAGCTCACCAGCACGCCGGCCAGAAAAATCTCTGCCATACCCCAGGTTTTAAGCTGGAAAAGGATACGCGCCAGAAACGTTTTGGTCTGCTGCGACATCGGCACGCGATTGACCAGCAGCAGTATGGTCACCAGGCAAAATGCCGGGACCATCTGAACGAAAAGTAAAAAGAGCGTCCCAAGACTGGCGTAATCTTCCGAGAACATCACGCCTGGAATCTCCAGTAGCGTCACCTCACTGGTGACGCCTGCTACTTTCATATTCACAAAGGGGAACAGATTGGAAAGCAGTAGCATGAACAGCGCCACCAGCGCATACGCGGTGGGCCGTTGTCTGGGTTCATCCCATTGCGTGGTTAATGTGGCGCCACAGCGAGGGCAAGCCGCTTTATGACCATGCTGTAATGGGGGCAAAGCCACCAGTAAATCGCACTGGGTACATAAAATATGCCGTGTGGCGTGGTGATGTTCACACATACTGACTTCCTGAGTTATGCGCCGTTTTTTAGAGCCTCCAGATACTCCCAGCGTTCAAACGCTTCTTCCAGCGCCTGTTCCGCCGAAGCCAGTTCGGCTAATACTTTCTGCGTGTGGTCGTGAGGCTGGCTGAAAAAGCTGGCATCTGCCACCTGCGCCTGCAATGTTTCCAGTTCCGCCTCCAGCTTTTCCAGCTTTTGCGGCAGTTGTTCCAACTCACGTTGCAGGTTATAGCTTAGTTTGTTACTGGTTCGTTTAACACTTTCTGTTTTGTTAACCGAAGCTTCGGCAACTTTCTTCTCGGATGCGGCTTTGTAGGCCTGCGATGCCGCTTGCTGACCACGCGCATCATGATAACCGCCAACGTATTGACCAATCCGTCCCGCGCCTTCGAAGATCCAGCACTCTGTAACGGTGTTATCGACAAACTGACGGTCGTGGCTGACCAGCATAACAGTGCCCTGGTAGCTGTCGATAAGCTCTTCAAGCAGCTCCAGCGTTTCGACATCCAAATCGTTGGTAGGTTCGTCGAGAATCAATAAGTTACTGGGTTTCAGGAACAAACGTGCCAACAAAAGTCGGTTACGTTCACCGCCAGAGAGCGCGCGAACCGGTGTCATCGCCCGTTTCGGATGGAAGAGAAAGTCCTGCAGGTAGCCCAGCACATGGCGTGGCTTACCGTTTACCAACACTTCCTGTTTGCCTTCCGCCAGGTTATCCATCACCGTTCTGTCCGGATCGAGCTCCGCGCGGTGCTGGTCAAAGTAAGCCACTTCCAGCTTGGTACCGCAATGGATGCGCCCGCTGTCGGCCTGCAACTGACCCAGCATCAATTTTAGCAGCGTGGTTTTACCACAGCCATTCGGTCCGATCAGGGCAATCTTGTCGCCGCGCTGAACCTGAGCAGAGAAGTCTTTGACCAGCACTTTGCCGTCCACCTGATAGTCGACATTTTCCATCTCAAAGACGATTTTGCCCGAGCGGCTTGCCTCTTCCACCTGCATCTTCGCGCTGCCCATCACCTCGCGGCGTTCACTGCGTTCGCGACGCATGGCTTTCAATGCGCGCACACGGCCTTCATTACGGGTACGGCGAGCCTTGATGCCCTGGCGGATCCAGACTTCTTCCTGCGCCAGCTTGCGGTCAAACTCCGCATTTTGCAGTTCTTCAACGCGCAGGTTTTCTTCTTTTTCCAGCAAATAAGTGTCGTAATCGCCGGGATAGGTCACCAGCTTGCCACGATCCAGATCGACAATACGGGTCGCCATATTGCGGATAAAGGAACGGTCATGCGAGATAAAAATAATGGTACCGCTGAAGGTTTTCAGGAACCCTTCCAGCCAGTCGATGGTTTCGATATCAAGGTGGTTTGTTGGTTCATCGAGCAGCAGTACTTTCGGTCCGCTGACCAGCGCACGGCCCAGCGCCGCCTTACGCAACCAGCCGCCCGAGAGCGACGCCAGCGGCATGTCGGCTTCCAGACCCAGTTGTGCCAGCACTTCATTGATACGGTTTTCGAGCTGCCAGAGACCGTGGTGGTCCAGCAGTTCCTGTAAGCGCGCCATCTCGTTCAGGTTTTTATCGCTTGGATCGGTCATCACCAGATGCGAAATTTCGTGATAACGCTTGAGGTACTCCGCCTGCTCTTCAATCCCTTCGGCCACAAAGTCGTAGACGCTGCCCGCGACATTACGCGGCGGATCCTGTTGCAAACGTGCCACGATCAAATCCTGTTCGTACACGATGCGGCCATCATCCAGCCCCTGTTCGCGGTTGAGGATTTTCATCAGCGTCGATTTGCCCGCGCCGTTACGTCCTACCAGACAGACACGTTCGTTATCCTCGATATGCAGTTCGGCATTATCGAGGAGGGGCGCATCGCTAAACGACAGCCAGGCGCCATGCATACTAATTAATGACATCTATTTATCCTTTCAGGCTGCGGTAATCAGCCAGCAGTTGTGGATCTGACGGTTACGGGCGAAATCTTGCGACTGCGTTTTTTGGGTAATTTCTTGTGCTTTGAGCCCAAGCGTAGCCAGCCCTTCAGTATCCATACGGAAACCGCGTTTGTTGTTTGAAAACATGATCGTGCCGCCTTTACGCAGCAAACGTTTAAGATCTTTCATCAGTGCCAGGTGATCGCGCTGGACATCGAAAGAGTCTTCCATACGTTTTGAGTTTGAGAATGTAGGGGGATCGATAAAAATCAGATCGAACTGCTCGTCACTTTCGCGTAACCATGCCAGTACATCGGCCTGTAACAGGCGGTGCGGACGACCGGTCAGGCCGTTGAGACGCAAATTGCGCTCCGCCCACTCCAGATAGGTACGCGACATATCCACGGTCGTGGTGCTGCGCGCGCCGCCAAGCCCCGCGTGTACACTCGCGCTGCCGGTGTAAGAGAAGAGATTCAGGAAGTCTTTCCCCTTACTCATCTGGCCCAGCATACGGCGTGCGATACGGTGGTCGAGGAACAGGCCCGTATCAAGATAGTCCGTCAGGTTCACCCACAGTTTGGCGTTGTATTCGCTAACCTGGATAAATTCACCCTTTTCATTCATCTTCTGATACTGGTTATTGCCTTTCTGCCGCTCACGGGTTTTCAGCACCAGCTTGTTCGGCGCGATACCCAGCACGGCGATGGTAGCGGCAATGATGTCAAACAGACGCTGACGCGCTTTTTGCGCATCAATGGTTTTGGGCGGCGCATACTCCTGCACTACCACCCAGTCACCGTAGCGATCGATAGCCACGTTATAATCCGGCAAATCGGCATCGTACAGGCGGTAGCATTCGATGCCTTCCTGACGCGCCCATTTTTCCAGTTTCTTAAGATTCTTACGCAGACGGTTGGCATAATCCTCAGCCATTACCGGCGCTTTTGCTTCGCCGGTGTTTTCCGCCAGGTGGTAGTTTTTCTGCACGCAATCCAGCGGGCCATTTTTAGCCTTGAACTGACGGTCAGCGCGCAATTGCAGGCAGTTAAGCAAATCGACAGAGGCGCTGAACAACGACAGATTCCAGCCGCCAAACTGCGATTTTAACGTCCGACCAAGCAGGCTATGCAGGGCAATCAGCGCCGGTTCGCTCTCCAGACGCTCACCGTACGGGGGGTTGCTGATAACCGTGCCATACGGCCCTTTTGGCAGCGGGTTGCTTAACTGCGCCACGTCTTTTACGTCGAAAGTGACCAGCTCGCCAACGCCAGCACGGCGGGCGTTACGCTGCGCGCGCTCAATGACGCGAGGATCGTTATCGGAGCCATAAAAATGCGATGTGTAATTAGCCAGCCCAGCCCGCGCGCGGGTCTGCGCCTCGGCTTTCACTTCCTGCCAGATTGCCTCATCATGTTGAGCCCAGCCGCCAAAGCCCCAGCGGCCGCGGTGTAAACCTGGTGCACGGTCGGTAGCCCACATGGCCGCTTCGATCAACAAAGTGCCGGAACCACACATCGGATCAAGCAGCGGCGTGCCCGGCTGCCAGCCAGAGCGCATCACAATCGCCGAGGCGAGGTTTTCTTTGATTGGCGCCATACCGGTGCCATCACGGTAGCCACGCAAATGCAGCCCTTCACCACTCAGGTCGAGCGCAATGCTGGCTGTCTCTTTGTTCAGCCAGACGTTGATGCGTAAATCCGGCGATTCACGATCAACATTCGGACGCGGCAGATTTTTGCGCGTAAAGCTATCGACAATGGCGTCTTTTACTTTCAGCGCGCCATACTGACTGTTACGAATTTCTTCATTCAGGCCACTAAAATGCACCGCAAAGGTGGCGTTCGGGCTGAAAATCTCCGTCCACGGAATCGCCTGCACGCCGAGATAAAGGTCCAGATCGCTGTAAACCTTACACTCACTGAGCGGCATCATGATGCGCGAGGCCAGACGACTCCACATCAGGCTTTGGTAAATCAGCCGTGTGTCACCATGGAAATGGACGCCCCCCTGAACCACCCGGCACTCTTGCCCGCCCAGGTTTTCCAGTTCAGTTTTTAATAGCTCTTCCAGCCCACGGGCCGTACTGGCAAACAGAGAAATCATAAAATCACTTATCGATGAAGAAAATTGTTGCGCATTATAGCCAATCTGGCGTTCATGTCATAAAGTTGAGGGCTTATTTTCGTTCACAGAGGAAATGACGTGGCTACCCTTTCGCGTCTTTTTATCCATCCAGTGAAATCCATGCGTGGTATTGGCCTGACGCATGCCCTGGCAGACACCAGCGGGTTATCCTTTGATCGCATTTTTATGGTGACCGAAGCGGATGGCACCTTTATTACTGCACGACAGTTCCCCCAGATGGTCCGTTTTATTCCTTCTCCCCTGACGGATGGCCTGCATTTAACCGCACCTGATGGCAGCAGCGCCGTGGTGCGCTTTAATGATTTTGCGCCTCAGAGCGAGCCAACGGAAGTGTGGGGTAATCATTTTACTGCCCGGGTTGCACCCGAACACATCAACCAGTGGCTCAGCGTTTTTTTTGCTCGAGATGTTCAGCTTCGCTGGGTGGGGCCGCAAACCACGCGCCGGGTAAAACGTTACGAGGATGTTCCGCTCTCATTTGCTGATGGCTTTCCGTTTTTATTGACCAACGAAGCCTCATTACGTGATTTACAAAACCGCTGCCCGGCAAGTGTACAAATGGAGCAGTTCCGCCCTAACCTGGTGGTCACCGGTGCCAGTGCATGGGAAGAGGACACGTGGAAAGTAATACGCATCGGTGATGTCGTCTTTGACGTGGTGAAGCCGTGCAGCCGTTGCGTTTTTACCACCGTCAGTCCCGAACGCGGGCAAAAACATCCCGCTGGCGAACCCCTGGCAACCCTCACCCGTTTTCGCACTGCGCAAGATAATGGCAATGTTGATTTCGGCCAGAACTTAATTGCCCGCAATAGTGGGGTCGTCCGGGTAGGTGATGAGGTCGTGGTCCTTTCCAGTGCACCCGCTAAACCCTATGGCGCAGGACAGGCTGTTGAGTCTGTAGAACAAGAACAGAAAACAGAGGACGTGGTAGATATTGTCTGGCAGGGGAAAAGCTTTCGCGGTAACAATCAGCAAATCTTGCTTGAGCAACTGGAAAACCAGGGGATACGCGTGCCCTATTCCTGTCGGGCGGGCATTTGCGGCTGCTGTCGCATTCGCCTGATTGAGGGTGAGGTCAGCCCGTTGAAAAAATCAGCTATTCCGCAAGATGGTTCTATCCTGAGTTGTAGCTGTGTACCAAAAACCTCCGTTCGCCTGGAAAGTTAAACGGCCTGTTCAAAGCTGAAACTGGCAGCACTGAGCTGCGGTTTCAGCCTGTCATTCATGATCTTAATGGGATCGCCTAATTGCATCGTGCGCCCGGCGATAACCACACCCGGCTGGGCCAGCAGACAAAGTGCGGCATTTTCACCCGGTTCGACGACCAGTAAACTCACCTCTTCGCCGCTGTCGCTCATCACGACGCTCGCAGCTTCTCCCGCACAGGGAGACCACGGCTGATTGTAGCTGGTAAAGTGCCAGCTTTTTGGCATTTGCGGCTTCAAAAAACGAATGGCCACCAGTGCGTTAAGCACCAGCTCGGCACGTTGTTCGTTAGAGAGCATCAGATCGCGGCATTTTTCATCAAAGGAGAAGTATAAGGCGGCATCGTCTACGCAAAATCCGCAGGGGGAAAACGCATCCGGGGTAAGCATTTTACGGGCAAAACGTGAGCGAAATAACATGCCATTGGCCAGATCGAGCATCATACGATCGTGCTCGTCATCAAAATACCAGCGCCAATTATCGTCAGGTTTAATTCGCATTTCGTTCCCCTCTCTCCGTAAACATCCCTTTGCCTTTTTCATCCTTTGCCGTTTCGCTTATTACGCTAAATAAGCAAAGACTAAAATGTACAAATTAGCAACAATCACGGAATATAAAACAACCAGGGCCGGAAATAAAGCCCTGGTTGTCCGATAGTGAGCAAAAGATTAGATATGGGTAACGATTTCTTTAATCAGTTGCGGTCCTTTAAATATAAAGCCGGAATAAATTTGTACCAGTGATGCTCCCGCGTCCATCTTCTCGCGCGCGGCAATCACGGAGTCGATGCCACCCACGCCGATAATCGGTAAGCGGCCATTTAATTCCAGGGACAGGCGACGAATAATTTCGGTGCTTTTTAATTGCAGCGGACGGCCACTTAACCCACCCGCTTCATCACAATTTTTCATTCCGCGAACCAGTTTTCTGTCCAGCGTTGTATTGGTGGCAATGACGCCATCAATATTATGGCGAACTAAACTGTCGGCCACCTGGATCAATTCATCCTCGGAAAGATCCGGGGCGATCTTCACAGCAACAGGAACATATTTATGGTGGGTCTGATGAAGCTCATTCTGCTTATTTTTAATGGCACCCAGAAGGTCATCCAGCGCTTCGCCATATTGTAATGTTCGCAGGCCCGGCGTGTTTGGCGAGGAAATATTAATCGCAATATAACCGGCATAGGCATAGATTTTTTCCATACAAATCAGATAGTCATCTTTGCCGTTTTCAACAGGCGTATCTTTATTTTTGCCAATATTAATACCCAGCACGCCGTCAAAATGCGCTTTTTTCACATTCTCAACCAGGTTATCAACGCCCAGATTGTTGAAGCCCATACGGTTGATCAACCCTTCTGCGTCGACCAGGCGGAAGAGGCGCGGCTTGTCATTGCCCGGCTGCGGGCGCGGCGTCACCGTACCGATCTCGATCGCGCCAAACCCCATAGCACCCAGCGCATCGATACATTCACCATTCTTATCGAGGCCAGCGGCAAGTCCCAGTGGGTTTTTAAACGTTAGCCCCATGCACTGTACCGGTTTTTCCGGCACACGCTGACGCACCAGTGCCTCTAGCGGCGTACCCGTAATGCGGCGTAATTGTTGAAAAGTAAATTCATGAGCGCGCTCGGGGTCGAGCTGGAAAAGGGCTTTACGAACGAAGGGGTAGTACATGAACTCTCCTGGATTCCCGGTGTGCAAACCGGGGGCGTATTATCTTTGATTAGCCGAAGAAATGGAATTGACCTTGGGCAAAAAAAGGTGAACTGAACGCAATCGTTTCCTTATCCTTTTCTGCATATTCGTTTTTTAACGTGTTTTCACTAAAAAAATCATTTAGCGGAATATAAAACCTCTGCGACACTGAGAAAATAGTTATCGATGTTTGATAAAACGAAGAAAATGGTTATAAGGAGTGAATATGCGAGTTGTTACCCTGGCGGGAAGCCCGCGTTACCCTTCCCGCTCAAGCGCCCTGCTGGAATACGCGCGCGAACGCCTGACGGCCCTTGATGTTGAAGTGTGTCACTGGCATTTGCATAACTTTGTCCCGGAAGATTTGCTCTACGCCCGCTTCGACAGCCCGGCGCTGCAAACACTGCTCGAACAATTACATGAGGCCGATGGGCTGATCATCGCTACCCCGGTGTACAAGGCCTCCTTTTCCGGCGCGCTAAAAACCCTGCTTGATCTGTTCCCCGAACGAGCGCTGGAAGGCAAAGTGGTCCTTCCGGTCGCCACTGGCGGTACCATTGCACATATGCTGGCCGTGGATTATGCGCTCAAGCCAGTTCTGAGCGCATTGAAAGCCCAGGAAGTGTTGCATGGCGTCTTCGCCGATGACAGCCAGGTGGAGGATTATCAGCATAAGCCCCGCTTCACCGCGAATTTGCAGACGCGTCTGGACAGTGCCCTGGAAACATTCTGGCAGGCCTTACACCGCCGTGACACGCAAGTCCCCACCTTCGGTGCTCATATACCGGGTGTTGCCAGAGCATCGTAATAAAAAAACCGGGTCGCGCTGTAGACGCTAACCCGGCTTGTTATCACACAGGGCCTGCCCGCTGAATGTTATGCCAGCGCTTTGCTGATTTTCTCAAACAGATCGCCTGACAGATTCGGCAATGCTTTGAGTTGCTCAAGCGCCGCACGCATTTTTTCCTGACGTTTCGCATCGTAACGTTTTAAACGAATCAGCGGTTCAATCAGGCGGGAAGCCACCTGCGGGTTACGGCTGTTCAGTTCTGTCAGCATTTCGACCATGAACTGATAGCCGCTACCGTCTTGCGCATGGAATGCTGCCGGGTTGCTGCTGGCAAACGCGCCAATCAGTGAACGCACACGGTTCGGGTTGCTCATCGTAAACGAACGGTGTTTAAGCAGACCGCGCACGGTTTCCAGCACATTTTGTGCCGGGCTGGTGGCCTGCAGAATTAGCCACTTGTCCATCACCAGACCATCCTGATGCCATTTGTCATCGTATTCCTGCATCAGCGCATCACGGCACGGCAGTTGGGCGGCAACCGCGGCAGACAGCGCCGCAAGCGCATCCGTCATGTTATCAGCATTGTGATACTGCTCGCTTACCAGCTTATCGGCCAGTTGCGCGTCGCCGAAGGCCAGATAACGCAGACAGGTATTACGTAAGGCACGCTTACCGATATCCGCATGTTCCACGCGGTAGGTATCAAGCTTATTGGCGTTATAAACGGCCAGCACTTCATCTGCCAGTTCGGTGGCCAGGGTGCGGGTCAGCGCTTCACGTACCGCCACGATGGCTACCGGATCGATAACGTCAAACAATTCGGCAATCTCATTTGCCGACGGCAGCGTCAGAATTTCCGCAGCCAGCGCCGGATCGATGTGTTCGTCCAGCAGGATCGCGCGGAACGCATCGGCAACGTGCAGTGGCAAAGACAGCGCCTGCCCCTGCTGATGGCGGGCAACGTTGAGCTTAATGTGCGTCGCCAGCAGACTCTGTGCGGCATCCCAGCGAGAGAAATCATTGCTGGCGTGGCGCATCAGGAACGTCAGTTGCTGATCGCTCCATTTATATTCCAGTTTCACCGGCGCGGAAAACTCACGCAGCAGCGACGGCACAGGCTGGAAGTAGACGTTATCAAAGACAAAAGTCTGTTCTGGCTGGGTGACATTCAGCACATGGTGCACCGGGTGACCGTCTTTCTGCAGTGGGATGACCTTGCCTTCATTATCATAAAGTTCAATATCAAACGGGATGTGTAGCGGGTGTTTCTCCTGCTGTTCCGCTGTAGGCGGCGTACGCTGGCTGATGGTGAGCGTGTACTGCTCGGTCGCCGGGTTGTAATCGTCGTGTACCGTGACAATCGGCGTCCCCGCCTGGCTATACCAGCGACGGAAATGCGACAAATCGATATTTGAGGCATCTTCCATTGCCTGGACGAAATCATCACAGGTTGCGGCGCTGCCATCGTGACGCTCAAAATAGAGCTGCATCCCTTTCTGGAAATTCTCTTCACCCAGCAGGGTGTGGATCATGCGGATGATTTCTGAACCTTTCTCATACACCGTCAGGGTGTAGAAGTTGTTCATTTCAATCACTTTATCCGGGCGAATAGGATGCGCCATCGGGCTGGCGTCTTCGGCGAATTGCAGCCCGCGCATGGTACGGACATTATTGATACGGTTTACCGCACGGGAACCCAGGTCCGAGCTAAACTCCTGGTCGCGAAACACAGTCAGCCCTTCTTTCAGGCTGAGCTGGAACCAGTCGCGACAGGTCACGCGGTTACCGGTCCAGTTGTGGAAATATTCATGACCAATCACCCGTTCGATATCAAGATAGTCTTTGTCGGTCGCGGTATCGGTACGGGCGAGCACATATTTGGAGTTAAAGACGTTGAGGCCTTTATTCTCCATCGCGCCCATATTAAAGAAGTCCACGGCGACAATCATATAGATGTCGAGGTCATATTCGAGGCCAAAACGGGTCTCGTCCCATTTCATGGAGTTCTTGAGCGAGGTCATTGCCCACGGCGCGCGGTCAAGGTTGCCACGGTCAACGAAGAGTTCCAGTGCAACTTCACGCCCGGAGCGGGTTGTAAAGGTATCGCGCAGCACATCAAAATCACCCGCCACCAGCGCAAACAGGTAACACGGTTTCGGGAATGGATCCTGCCATTGCACCCAGTGACGGCCATTATCCAGCTCGCCCTGGTCCACGCGGTTACCGTTAGAGAGCAGGTAAGGATAGGCAGCTTTGTCGGCGATGATTTTAGTGGTAAACCGCGCCAGAACATCAGGGCGATCCAGGTACCAGGTAATATGGCGGAAACCTTCTGCCTCGCATTGGGTACAGAGCGCTTCGCCAGACTGATAGAGGCCTTCAAGCGCAGTATTCGCAGCCGGGCTGATTTCATTCACGATACGCAATGTGAATCGTTCAGGCAGGCCGTCAATGACCAGGTGATTGTCTTCTTCTTTATATTGTGTCCATGGCTGGTCGTTAACATGGATTGACACTAACGTCAGGTCTTCGCCATTCAGACGCAAAGGCACTGGAGAGGCGCTATGACGCGAAATAGTGCTCAGCGCAGTGACAACGGTTTTTGCGGCATCCAGGTCAAAGGTCAAGTCAATATCGCTAATCAGGTAATCCGGCGCACGGTAGTCGTGGCGGTATTTGGCTTGTGGCTGTTGTGTCATAAAAAACCTTTAGCATCTTCTGTTTGGTTACGTCTCCAGTCTATTCCTGTTGCGTAAATCCCGCCACGCAGAATGTTCATCTTTTCAGGGAGAAAAGCTCACTATGCTACATTTTAGTAACATGAAACAGTAATTTTAAAAATCGACCAATATCGTCCAGGAGCGCCGTAAATCACGGTTGGACTGATTAAACGAATTTCATATTTGCGAACTTTAGCGATTTTCACCGATGGTAAATGCCCCATTGGTGCCCCATAGATAATTCTCTGTAGCCCAGACGGATAAAGGTTTCGCGCTATACCTCCGGTCGTAAATGCCCCACAGATTCGCTGCTAGATGAGCGATTACTTGACACTGTATAAATACCCAGACAATAATAACTGTATATCCAACCAGTAATTTAGCTGAGGTAGCTATGTTCGTGGAACTCGTTTACGACAAAAGAAATGTTGAGGATTTACCCGGCGCCAAAAACATCATTCTGGCTGAACTGACAAAGAGAGTTCACAGGATTTTCCCAAGTGCAGAGGTGAGAGTGAAACCTATGCAGGCAAACGCGCTGAACAGTGATTGCACGAAAACGGAGAAGGAGCGACTCAACCGCATGATCGAGGAGATGTTTGAAGAAGCAGATATGTGGCTCGTTTCGGATTAAACATTTAAAAGTTGATTTAACTGTAGCGCTTACGGTAGGACGTTTGGTGTCACATAGACGCAAGATACACGTCAGCAAGAAAAGGTTTGTCTCGTTCCATTTTTGGCCATGAGCGCGAGCGACTATTCAAAAATTTTCATCGTTCGGGCGTCACGATATTTTCCTGAAAAGAAGCCGTGAAGGGGGAATCTTCACGGCTGTGATAATTTCTCGCCGGGACAGTGACGACGAAAAACGTGGCGTACGTCTACGCTCAGTAAGTTTTTACTTATTATCTTATATCGACAAACTTTACTTCGGAATTTTTGCCATCCGGCAACTCACTGCCCAAATCAGAGTAAAATAAAATCGATTTCTGAGGATGAAGACTTAGACTCTGCTGAACATAGCTCTTTGTTTACCGAACAATTTACCGAGGACGATGGATAGACACCATATAATGAAGGAAAAAAATAGTATCCTACCGATATTATTCGGATCATTTGCAACACCAACTACAGCGAAAATAATACCGAGACCTATACCTATCCATTCATATTCTCTTATAGGTTCGTACGTAATCCGAGCTGTGCAGCCGTGGCAAAATTTTGACTTCCAAACGCTTTGCTTGCCGCAGAAGGGACAGGTGATTTTTTTAACACTGTCTTCGATTCTGTGTTTTTCTTGAACTGCTTCAATCTTGCTCAGCTTTTCAAGGGCCCTTTCGTTGCCCTCTTCACCCGCCCGACGAAGATACTCCTTCCCCTTTTCATAGTCACCCTGTTCAATGCACATCTCGCCCAGTGACATCAGAGCTATCTCATTTCCCTGTGCTGCAGACTTTGATAACCATTCGATGGCTTTTTTTTCATCTTTAGGCACACCCTTTCCATATCGATATGAGTTTCCGAGATTATTTTGTCCGTAGCTGTCTCCCTTGGCTGCGGCGATTGAGTAATACTCAACAGCCCTAGAGGGGTCTTTTGGAAACCCGTGGCCTCGTTCGTGAAGAAGCCCAAGCCAAACCAGGGAATCAAGATCTCCTTCTTCTGACGCTAACGTAAACCACTCAATGGCCTTCGAATAATTTAATGGGACACTGTCGCCATCCTTGTACATATAGCCCAGAATAAATTTGGCTATAGTGCTTCCCTGGTTAGCTGCCTTGGTCAGCCACTCGACGGCTTTATTACCGTCTTTCTCAATCCCGTCACCATCACGGTACATCTTTCCGAGTTTAATTTGGGCATCAATATCGCCCGAACAGGCAGATGCATAGACCGGATTAAAACCGCGGTCAGAAGCTGAATTTGATTTAAGTTCTTCCATTTCTAAAATAACCCTCAGAGAATTGCTGTGCAATCAATGATCGCCTATATGTTAGTGCGGCCATATACAACATTGGCACTCTTTAATTTGGATTAAGTCTCGTGAGTCCGCTGATAACATTGTCGAAAATATCTTATTCACAATATCATCATTCAGTTTCAGCTTTGAAGATATATGTTTCGAACTTTTCAGTTAAAGTCATGTTAAATCAGAAAAAGGGGCGCAACTTTGCTATTGATGAAGTACTGCACCCGTCCAATCGCCTCAACTCCTTCAACACCATCACTCTCGATCGCTTTCCCTCCTTCCGTAATGAAGGACTGCCTCGTCAGTTTCGCGAACTGCTGACGTCCATACAGAGACAGAGCGACAGTGCATCCCTGCTCCAGTTTGCCGGGGTTGGCCTTGACGACGATATAGCCGTTTCAAGTTCTCCTGTCCAGTAAACGCGATAAGCAACTGCATCTTGATCCTGTAATCTGGGGTTACTCTCCCTGTTGGTGGGATAAAGCCCCGTTGATTTATGCTCGCGTCAAGACAGCAGCCACCAGCAGAACATTTTAACCACTATGGCAGGATGGTCGGGTTATCTGCTTTGCTGGTGGCTCGTTTGAAGAACAAGGAAGGCGATAACAAATAGGTGCAGGGTGTATTACTGGAAACGTGTGAATCGGCGGATGACTGGTTATTTCGCTGACAATAGAAATCTCAATGAACCTCCACATGGAAATCTGTTATCTGATTCGCGAGTTAGTAAAGGATTTTTTATAAGTCGCAGGTTTACCTCTTTATTTCTTTTGTGTATTTTATCGTCATGGAGAGCGGTATTAGTGTTGGGATAAGGGGTAGTTATCTTATGGCTAAAGCTGATGAGTTAACCTTTACGGAGTTTTCATCGATCAACAGCAGGCTTAGGCAAGTTAGCGACACTTGGGCTGATTTGTGGGTTACTATCTACTACACTAAGATAAATGTTGGGAAATTGCTGGTATTACGATTTGAAGATGTTACGGAGTCAGACTTACCATTAAAAAAAAATGAAATTATTCACTTACTGGCTGCGAATCCTGTAAGGCATATTATCCAGAAACGCCGTTCATTATACCCTAATGACGAATTTATATTTCAAAGCCATTCTAATAGAGTCAAATCCATAGCGAAACCGGTGACAGTGGTTGCATTTAACCAAGCGTTGCGTGATAGTGCCAAGTATGTCACCGATAAAAACATCAGCAGTAACAGTGCGCGAAGAGTACAAAATATAATACATAAAGCTGCATAGAATAATAAATCACTGCTAGTGAAAACAATGAGTTACTTTTTATTATATATTTAAAGGAAGGTTTATGGTTGTAAAACGAACTTCCACTTTCTGTCTGCTTTTTAAAAAGAATCATTGATACGATATGAACCGCAAATTTAAAACCTCTTCGAATATACTAACATTCAAAAACTGTTTATGCAGCAACACGCTTATCTACGTTTGGGATTTTTTCTTTCCAGCCCGCCATTAAAACAACGGCGGGATTTTTTATGCTGCGTGTTTGAATACCCTTCAACAATCAGAAGCGAACTATACGAAAACTTTTCTTTTTCCTTCCCTAAAATTAAACCGACTATAGCGATAGAGATTATATAAGCGGGCAGATCAATGTCATTCCTGACTATCAATTTTCAGCACTGAATAACGCTTTGATTACTCTGTCGCTGGTTTCTCAGATTTTTTTGGCTCCATTGCAGTTCAGGCGGTTGGGTCGGGTTTTTCAGGCCACTGAATATCTGGCACGGTGATATCCAGCGCATTCAGCGCATCACTGTAACTCAACCAGGCATGCAGGGCTGCGGTTTCTGAATCGCTGAGTTTTAGACCCACCAGGATTTTTGTCTGCCATACAGAAATGGTCGGGGCGATTTCTGACAGCAACAGCCGCCGTTGATTTTCTGCTATCGCGACCGGGTCCAGTTCTGGCAGTCGCGAAACGCGTGGGCCGTTCTCATCAAATATGCCCGCGAATCCATCGGGAGGATTAAAAAACGCCAGATAGTCAGCCTCGCTCATTTCTTGCAAGTCCGCAGGTAGTGAGCCAGCCGCTTTATACGCATCCAGCATACCGTTATCGAGGTAAAATCCCTGCGTGCTGATGCTGTAAAAATATTTCATATCAATACCCCACCACTCTTACATTAAAATACGGGATCCAGCCTGTCTGAACTGCCTTAACGCTGACAGTTAAATATGTTGTCAATAGCCCGGTGCCGTTATCGTTGTCTCTGCATGTTTTTACGTCTGCATTGTATCCGGGGTTTTGATTACCAAACCTGTCACCTATGATATTTGCCAGAGCGACCATAATGCCGTTTGGTAATGCCATCGGCAGGGCTAATTTATAGTAGTGAGTATAATAAGTCAGACCTCCCACCACTGATGGGTTATATGCTCCTACTGGTGCCCCGCCACTTATGAGGAAATCCATTTGATAAATATTGCCAATTTTTATCACGCTGGCGTTTGTTCCTGAGCCGACATAGGTGATACCCAGATTTGACAGCGCGGCGTCTCTGTTTGTCGCCCCGGTCCCTCCCTGTGAAAGCGACAATGCGGTAGTTAGCCCCGACAGACTTGTGATATCTGAGTTTGCGCCTTTTTTTGCCAGCGATTTCTGGCCGGGAACTGTTACTGGTACACCGTTAGTCGTGATAGTGACATCACTGGACGCGTTCATCACGTCGGCAAATCCCGACATGTTTCGCTGATACAGCGTCAGCGTTTCAGCAATATTCTGCGCCAGTCCGTCAACGCTCAGCGAATCACTCAGCAGGATGGCATAAGCGGTACCGGCTGCAATTGCCGGGTTTGCCGCTGGCGTTACAGTGAGCTGGGTGGCGCTGTTGATTGCCGTTATCTGGAATACCTGTACCGGGTTCGCCAGAGTGACCAGAGTGCATCCAACGCGGATCAGTGACCCTGCGGCTGTAAAATTCGTGCCAGTACCCGTCAGCGTATTGCCGTTGATGGCTATGGTGCCAGTTGTGTAAATCATGTTTTCTCCAGGCATAAAAAAACCCGCCGGAGCGGGTTTCATATTTATATGAGTTGGGGTTAGTTAGTCTGTACGAACGCGCCGCCGCCGCGAGCAATAAGCATGGTAGGAGAGAAAATAGTCACCGTGGACGTAACACCCACCTGCGCAGTTAACGAGATCGAGCAGTTAACGACACGGCTTGTAACCCGCGCGGAAAACATCAAACACACCGTGGTAGTGTTGGTTGATAACACGGCATACGATTTAGTCTGGCCTGCAATGTTAAATGTCGCCGTCGCGGAGCCTGACGAACCTGTCACCCGAAAAACAGCCATCAGTGTGACGTGCTTATCAAGATTACTGTTGGTGCTGTCCGTGTAAGTGAAAGTGCGTGATACCGAACTGCTGTCCTGTGATGTATCGGCGAATACCTGAGCGTTAGCCACATCGCCAACAAATGCGTCGGCCTGAACGGTGCCCTTAAACGATCCGCTGGTCGCATTGATTTTCCCGGTAAACTCCCCGTCCGTCGCATAAACAGTCCCACGAACCGTTACGTTGTTGAGTTCAGCATTGCCACTTTTTGGCAAATTCCACCCGACACCATTCGGACCAGAAACGAAATTATTCGACTTCAATGAATCGGTGATTTTCGCGAACTGAATACTGGCATCACGGAAAAACGCATCGTTAATGAAAGTCTGACCGTTCTGAATAACAAACGGCAGCGATACCGCTGCGCCAGCCTGGCTCATAACAGCGAAACGGTCAGCAAGGAAAATAACCTGTGACTGCATGCCAGAAGGAGTGTTCTGAACACCCAGCCCCATCCCTGCCGCGTATTGCACACCGTTGACATCCACACCGACCTTTATCGAATACAGCGCGTTCAGGTTGCCGTTGATATCTGCTACTGCCTGGGCGTTCGTGGTAATTGCCGCAGCCTGGCCGTTTACCGTGACGCTCAGTGAGTTGATTTTCGTTGCAGAGGTCTGCGTAAAATCAGACATCGTTTTCGCAAAATCAGTGATATTGGCATTTCCGCCAGCCGTGGCATCCAGGGTTTTCAGCGACTCCGCGACAGCTTTGCTCGCGTCCATCATCACGTTATCAACGCGCTGGATGCCTGCACTGTTTGCGCCGTACTGAGCACTGAGCGTCATTCGGGTGTTGACCTGCGCCAGTGTCTCCTGAATCAACGCCACCGCCGTGTTTTGCACCCCACCAGCCGCGTTAGCCGTTTTCCCTGACAGTTCGTCGAACCGGGATGCAGTCGCACTGTCGAGGGTGGACACCGCCTGTGTAAGCTGGGTTACGTTAGCGGTATTGTCTTCAGTCTGTGCCGTCAGTGTATCAACCGCCGTGGCGCGGGCCTGCGTCTCGTCAGAAAGCGCCTGCGTGAGTTGCGTTACCTGTGCCGAGTTCTGGTCGGTTTTCGCCTCCAGGCGCGTCACGTCCGTAACGCGGGCCTGTGTTTCGGTGGCGATGACCTCCCGCAACTGGGTGAACGTTGCACTGTTCGCCCCGTTCTGTGCAGATTGCCTGACAACTATGTCAGCGATGGCCAGGGCATTACCAATGATGGCTTCTGCCGTCTGCCGGTTCGCACCCACTGCCGCCGCCAGTTGGTCGGCGTTTTGACTTACCGCCTCTGCCAGTTCAGCAACCTTTTCACTTTTCTCCACGGCATTTTCAATCAGATCCTTGAACAGTTCGGTATCCTTGATCTGCTCAAGCACGGCATCAGTGATATCAGATACATCAACACTGGCCTGCCCCCTCACCCATCCGGTGTAACCCGACTCGTTTCCGGTCCTGTCCACCAGTTGTGCGCGGTACCAGAAGACCTGCCCCGCCTTGAGGCCCATCTGCTGATATTTGCGCAGCGGATACGGCACATCCGCCAGCAAAACCGCATCATCAGTCGTCCCCGTGGCGCTGTACTGAATTTCCGTTTTCAGCGTGTCGTCCGTGTTCGCAGGGAATCCCCAGTTCAGTTCAATGCCGAAAACCACATTGTCCGATGCCGTGAAACCGACAGGTTTAGGCGGATTTCCCGTTTTCCCGGTCAGTGTTGTTTCGGTTGAATATCCCCAGCCGGAGGAAATTTCAGCCGCGTTAATAGCCCGTACACGTGCAAGATAACGTCCGGTATAGATGGCTGGCACCTCAAACGACGCGGTAGAGTTGCGGGGTACGTTCACCCAGTCGCCATCGTTACGCCGCCACTGGGCCTCGTAAGAAATGGCATTAGGTGCCTGGTCCCAACTGACGCGCATCGTCTCCAGGCTGATTCCCTGATTCACAACGGCGTAACTGGAAATGACGATATTCGAAGGTGCAGACTGATTACCCGGCGGGATAACGCTTACCGGGCGCTGATCGATAATCGCGCCTGTATCAATGCGGGCATATTTATCCGGGTCATGTGCGGCACCCACGATGGTGAATGTGCCGTCGTCATTTTCCGTAACACTGACGACGCGGTATTGCTGGGCATAAAGCGAATCTGACTCAACCACCCACACCGCCGGGGCTTCTGGCGTTGTAGTGAACACCGTCGAAACGGTGACTTTATTACCGCTGACAGCCTGAATGGTACGGCTCTGTGATGCGCCTGTCGGAAGGTTCACCATAATGCGATCACCCGCCACGGCATCGGGCACGCGGTCGAGTGTCAGTACCCGACCGCTTACCGCGCTGATGCGGCCGCCTGTCACTTTTCCGGCCAGGTCCCTGTCGCTGACTGCAATGATGTATCCCGGCTGTGGGATATTCCCGTCAAGACCAACAGAGAAGGTGACCACGCGGTCTTTGTTATTGGTCAGAATACCCCAGCGCCCCTTACGGTTTGCCTCCGATTGTCTGGTGCAGCCGATAGCCGTCAGTTCAAGCTGGTTAAAGCCAAAGCGTCTGACCAAATCCTGCTCGAAGACAGGTTCCATTGCGTCGGCGTAGCCGTTCGCCGGGTCGGAGTATGAAACAAGCGCAGTGGTATACCGGGTTTTTGAAGTGCTGCTGCTGTATGTGAATTTACCGTCAAGGGTATTTGCGTTGGTGTAGCTGTAATCGACATCACGCGGCATATCAGCCAGAGCAACAATCTGATTGCCACCCCAGTACGTCATACCCCGGAAAATGGCCGCAAAATCCCTCATGACTGTGTATGCATCGTTACGGTCCTGCACATAAACATTGCAGGTGTAGCGGGGCTCCAGACCATCACCGCCCTTCCCGTCAGGGACAAGCTGATCGCAGTACTGTGCAACCTGGTACAGCATCCACTTATCGATGTTAGCTGCCGTCAGCCTGTCGCCCAACCCAAAACGATCGGTTACCACCAGATCATAAAATATCCACGCCGGGTTATCAGTCCACGCCCACTTAAACGCCCCTGACCATGTACCGCTGTAGGTGCGTGTTTCAGGGTCGTAGGTATCAGGGACGCGGATAACACGCCCGCGGGGCTCGCAGGATATCTGCGGAATGGAGCCGTTAAACTGGCTGGAGTCGAATTCGATATAGAGCAGTGCTGTGTTGGGATAGCGAAGCTTGGCATCGATAACCTCCGTGTAACTCTGGAGCGTCATCGTGTCGCCGATTTTCGCGCTGTTTGCATCTGCCGTAATTTTGCGCAGGCGAACCGTCCACGTTGTGGCACCGGCTGGCAGATTGATGCGGTGGCTACGCTCGTAACCGCTGGTCGTCTTACCCGTTACAGATGTGTCAATTACCGTCTGAAACGTACCGCCGTTCGTCTGCAGGTCTATCGCATAGTTGATGGTGTATCCTACCAGGTCGCCATCATCTTCCTGACGGAAAATAGACGGCCATTTGATGCGCAGGCGAACGGCTGAAAGTTGTGTATTCGTAAATGTGCGGGCCCAGGGAGTTGCACTGGAAACAGTAATACCGCCTGCGCCGATCTCATTTTCACTGCCCGGCATCCCCTGAATGTATGTTTGCGCTTGTGTGCCCGCGCGAAACTCCCAGGTTACACCGCTGAAATTTGACGAACCATCAGCATTCAACAGTGGCGTACCATCCAGAAAAATAGACTGCCCGGTGAGGCCGCCGGAAAATTCACCCTCGCCAAGCGCCAGAAGGATTTTTGCCTTTGCAACCGACTGGAGGTCATCGGGTTGCTCGGTTGGCGTGCGGGAACTGGAGCTACCGCCCTTGCGACCCTGAATTTTCTTATTTGCCATATTTCGCCCATAAAAAAACCGCCCGGAAGCGGTCATTAAATTGAGGTGTTATTATTGCTGGTCTTCAACGTAAATTCCTGCGGAAATAATTGCGCCGCCGATACGGCGCTTTCCATACATCAGGGGTACCGGATAACCCTGAGCGGCAGTATTCGTTACGCTCCCGAATGCATAAGACGGCTTATTATCGGCGTCCTGTTTGCTGGCCAGTCCTGCAGGCTGCGGAGATAACATCTGGACGATCCCTCCGGCCATCATTCCCACACCACCCGCAACGAGAGCTGCACCGCCATACGCATATGTAATTACACCAACGACAACCAAAACAGCGCCAAGAATTGTTTGAAGGATACCACCACGCTTACTGCCCATGACAACCGGTACGACCCGGATGACTTCTCCGGTAACCGGAAATCCTAAATCATCGATTCCAATATTTTTTTTGCCTTTGAAAACCGCGTAGGTAAGCCCACGCCGTTGGCTGGTTATCATGAATTTTTCAAAACCGGGAATTGTCGCAGCTAAGGCCCGCGTAGCTTCGTGAGTGGTGCTTATCAGGCGGTGATGAATTTTACCGAAGGATTTTCCTAATACACCGCCAAGCTCAATTCGGGTCATTATTTCTTTCATGGCAGCCTCAATAAAAAACCCGCCAGCGCGAGTTTGATTAATCTTTAATATATTTTTTTTCAAGCGGCGGTATTTTCTTCTTTTTACGGGCGTCATTGACACCTTTGAAAAAAACTTCCTTCACAGGTAAATCATAACCGGCACCAGCACACATAGAAGTAAGAACGGCAGGATCGACATGTTTCCCCGTCGTCGAATTAAAATCTAAAGACGCTACGGTTACGCCTTGCTTGCCAGATTTAATAATGAATGCAGCAAACAATTGCTTACCTTGGTAGACACCGGATGAATTTTTTCCATCAACATATCCACAATACATATAAGTAGAGTCCGGATATGGAAAATCCTGATGGTAAAATTTTGCAGTCTCTGGCTCTTTCATTTCTTTACTAATAGTTTTCTCTACTGCCAGTCTTTCTACCTCTTTCAAAGGCCTTGCAGAAGAGTTCCAGGCAATTAATGCAATGGATAACAATAATAGCTTTTTCATCAACTGTTCCCCTTCATTTTTTATGAAGATTAACACATCCCATTATAGCGGAGCACTTTCATTGTCCTTTCCTGCCAGTAACCGCCGTACGGAACTCGATTACTCAGCATTCCGTACATATGATGTAATATCATGTTGCCCTCCAGCAGGATAGCGGCATGATTCCATTTATTAGCCTGCACCTGCATGATCACAACATCACCCGGCTGTGGGGAGTCAGTCACTTCCCTGAACCCGCATTCATGCCAGTTATCCTGATATAAATTGTCGGGGTACTGGTCCTCCCACCACGGATAATCAACACGGTAATCCGGCAGTTCAATATCGTACGTTTGCCGATAATAGGACATTACCAGCCCCCAGCAGTCGTAAATCCCCAGCACAAAAGGCCGCTCCAGCAACGGCAGTTCTCCGCGAGGCTGAATAGTGCGCAAATCCCCCTCCGGCCAGCTCACGATGTGCCAGGGTAAAAGCATTGCATCGCACTGCGCTTTATCCAGTTCGCTGGGCTGTGTTGTCGCATCAGGGTGACTATGCACAATAGCGATCACCGTCCCCCAGTCCTCAGCGGCAGCATAATCCTCCGGTGACAGAACAAAATGTTCAGTGGGTTCGTTAGCCTGGTTGCGACATGGAAAGTAACGCTCGACACGGCTTTTTTGCGCCACCACGCCGCAGCATTCACGAGGATATTCATTAGCGGCATGCGCCATGATGGCATCTATAGTTTTCTGACGCATATCAGCTCCTGATGAGTGATGTGCCGGGGAATCCACCAAAGGAAAGTTCGTTATTTTCTCCGAACCGAAGTTTGCAGGCGGTCAGAGTACCGTTGCACTGGTCCATTGAAGGATCTGCCACCGGGTTGTTGTTTTTGTCGAAGTAGTTCGTGCCTGCATAGTCACAGCCATCACCGCTGCGGTACTTACCACGAATACACCAGGAACAGAGAGAATGAAGCTGCCGCGTCGGAATCATCAATCCCTGTAAATCCATCGGGCTGCTCAGCCGAAACTCGATAGCCTCTGATGTTTCTGTATTTTTCCCGTCGATATACCAGACCTGCAACTTTTCCTGGGTGGGATCTGCAGTTGGATTACCTGATGGGAAATTACGCGCATCCAGATACTGCGCCAGCGTGTCGTGTATCGTGACCGTCGCTTTCAACAGGTCGTCATATGCAAGGCAAAGCGCAGTGATGGAGCCGTCAAGATTAGCCACTGTCAGTTTTGGCGTGGCGCCACTACCGGTTGTCGATTTTTCCAGGCCGTCAATCTGGCAGGGCCACGCCGAATACTCGACGCCCTGCCACCAGATGGATTTAGCCGGAAGTTTTGACTCATCCCCACCAGCAGCCGATAGTTCCGCTTCTGTATGGGGAATATTGTGGTTATGAAACCTCAAAACCTCGCCAATGCCAAATGCGGTACCATCCACCTCAAACAACCGAACGGTGTTACCCGGTTCCAGTTTCTGATAATCGTTGTTTAAACTCATGATGCAAACGCCTGTTCAAAAGTCACGGAAAGGTTGTATTTTTTATTGCCCAGCGGCGTGGGTTTATAGCCTGCACAACGGTATAAGCCCAGCGGTTCAAGCGGCGGCGTCCACTGAAATGCTTTCACCCCACCATGCCTGTCCAGAAAGGCTTTTATCGCAGTGATATAGGTTTCGTTCCCCGTAAACTCCAGAGTCCACTTTTGCGAGCGCGGATTGAGCCCATCGCCGGAAACCTGCGCATAACCATCGCCAAACTGTGCTTTGCGTGTTCGGAAACTGACTTCCTGCTCCGGGTTGATGCGCGGGCACCAGGTAAATGTTTCGATAGCCATTAACGACCTCCTTTAGCCAGATTCCATACGGCACCGCCTGGGGCAATATCACGCGCCATCAGTTCGCGATAACGGCGCTCAACATAGCTCCCAATCTCCTTGCCGAATTGTTCTGTCATACCGCCATCCGTCTGAACGCTGGTATTGCCATTACCTTCGATGGTGATATAAACCTGCGGCGAACCGCTGGCTGTCTGAACGTTATTTACACCTGAATTGACAGCACGAACCCCCAGTGAACCATCAGCAGCACGAGTCAGCGGCATAATCGCTTCTGGGCCTGCCTCTCCGAAAATTCCCGCGCCTTTAGCAAATGCGAATGTTTTCGGGGTGCTGTAAACACCATTGCTGTATGCGCTAAGTGACGGTGAGTCGTACACGCCGCCGATGGCGTTAAACTTAAAGTTAGAGGCATATTCCTGCAAAGCAGTGCCGGAACTAACATGCTCTGCGCCGCCTGAACCTCCTGTAAAATAGCCAGCAATCCCCCCTGCAATTGTGCCCAGCAAGCCACCAGAAGAAGACGATGACGAACCGCCAAGAGCATTCACAACTGCCATCTGTAGCGCGACTTTTTCAAGGATTTGCAGAACCGAAATCCCCCAGGATTTCCAGGAGACTTTATTCCCTTCCAGCATCGACGTGACGTTGCTGAATGCACTATCCAGCGATGATTTCACGCCATCCGAAACGGTCCCGGAAATGTTCGACATTTCCTCCAGCCAGTTCGCATACCCCTTAGAAGCGCCGTTACGCCAGTCAGACTCAGATTCGGCAATCGCCTTATATTTGTTATTCAGTTCCGTAAGCGCAGCGTTCCGCGCAGCGATAGCGGCGGTGCCCTTATCGGTTTTTTCGAATTGTCGCTCAACCTGCTGGGTTTCGTCGAAACGTTGCCGCTGCCTGTCGCTCAGTCCGGCGGTATCCGTCGCCGCCGTTGCCTCATCCTTAAATTTCCGCGCCGCTTCGGTGAGTTGTTTCAGCGCCTCTGCCTGATCGCGCTGTTTCTTCACGTTCTCTTCTGCTCGCTGTGTCCAGCGGGCTAACTCTGCAGAGGACTCACGGATCGCTTTGCGCTGTTCATCCGTCCATTTCGTACCTGCCTGATTCGCGGCGGCGTAGAGATCTGCCGCTTTCTCGCCATCAGTCGCGCGGACTTTCTGCACCTCGATAGCCACGGAAAGATCAGCCATTTTTCGGCTGTACTGTTCAGCCTGAGACGCCGCAGCACGGTCGGCTTTTTCCGCTTCACGCGTGGCATCTGCTTTCGCTTTCTGTGCCGCCGCCACGCTTTGCGCGTTGTTATAGTCTTTTTCTGCCGCAGCCCGATATTGAGACGCAAAAGTCGAGTTATTCGGGCCGGTTTTCCCCATATCCTGCAGATCAAAATCAACCTGCCGATTGACCTTAGCAATGCCCGTCAACCCGGCCAGTTCAGCCTGACGCTGTTTATTCAGAAGGGCTTTCGCATCCTTATCGGATACAGGCGCCTGCGGTAATGCCAGAGGCACCTGAACAAGACCGTTACGGGCAGACAACAGGGTATTACCGAGACTCAGCAGGCGGTTAAATTCAGAATGCTCCCCGTTCATCCTTATAAGGGACTGATACGCCTCGTTCTGGCGCCAGGCCTGCTCGCGGATCAGATCATTGCGCCGGACATCAATCTCATTGAGCGCCTGCTGAATGGTGCGTGACCGTTCGCGCATCTGGTTCAGCTTGTTTTCTTCAACCGTTAGCTGGTCAGTCAGAATGCCGAGCGACTTAACGATATTTGCATCATTTTCGCTGGTAATGCCTGGTTTGTTCCGCGCTGAATTCAGATCATCGATCTGCGTTTTCAGTGCGGTCACTTTCCCGGCCTGCTCATCAATCAGCCGGTTTTGCTCAACCAGCGCATCGACAGTTTTTCCCCTGTTACTGTCTGCATCGCCCAGCGACATTGAGGTCGTTTTTTGTCGAATCAGGTCAATTTGCTGCGCATAATCCTGCGCAGACTGGCGGGCCTGTTCCTGCTGCTGGTACATGGTGTACCAGGCACCAGCCCCGAGCAATAACGCGCCGGGAATGCCACCGACCAGTGACAATAAGCCACTGGCACCACTGCGCAGTAAGCCCACAGCGGACGTCGCGCGGTTTAAGGACTCCTGAGACGCGGTAACCGCACGGTTTGAGAGAACAAGCTCAGCATTCGCGGCGATCATTTCGCTGCGTTTTTTGATGACGTTATCAGCCGCCAGTACTGACGCATTAGAGCCTTTGGCTACATTCGCCTCGGCGATTGCAAGGTTATAGGCAGACGTGGCGGCGCTGGCATTAGCCAGAGCTTTACGTTGTGCCTGTGCTGCCGCGTAAGCCTGCGCATCAGCCAGAGCAATTTGTGCTTTTCTTGCGTTAAGGAGGTCTGCGGCGGATGAGGTCACACCGGATACCATGCTGCCTAACAGACGTGAACCGCCAACGGCGGCCAGCACAGCAGCACCAACCGCAACCGTATTGAGATTGGTTGCCAGACCATCAAGAGCACCCGCCAGCGCCGTGGATGCGCCAAGTGCATCATTTGCGCCACCAACCCAGGCCATAAAGCTGTTCTGGACTTTCTGTGCTGAGCCACTGATGGAGGCTGGCAGCGTTTCGAACTCTTTGCGCAGCAATTCGACATTGGTCAGGAGGGGAACAATTTTATCTGTAGTGAGTTCACCGTTCTGCGCCATATTACGCAGCCCGCCCACCGTTGTTTTCATGCCATCGGCCAGCAGTTTCGCCAGGCGGCCGCCGTTCTCCATAATTGCATTGAATTCTTCGCCGCGCAGAACACCGGAGCCAAGCGCCTGGCTAAGTTGCGTGATAACGGAGCTGGCTTCCTCCGTGCTCGCACCAGACAATTTCAGAGACGTGGCGACCGTTTCCGTGACTTTTGCCACATCGGCTGACGCGTAGCCAGCCTCACGCAGGGAAGATGCTATACGGGCATACAGCGTTGCGTTGGCCTCAAAGGAGGTGCCTGTGCGCTGGCTGATTGCCAGTAACGAGCGTTGCGCTGCTGCAAAATCCTCCGCACCAGTGGAAGCCAGGCGCAGACGCCCGCTTAACTGGTTCCAGGTATCGGCATACTGGATAAGCTGATGCGTGGCAAACGCACCTGCAAACGCGCCAGCCAGGCCCGTGGCGGTAGATTTAACGCTGACCAGCTCGGCATTCAGCGCAGCAATCGAGCGCTGTGTTTCACGGGTGACGGCTGCCGCCTGCTTACCGCCCTGCTCCATTGTTTTGTAATAGTCCTGACCCATCCGTGAGGCGCGGGCAATTTCCCGCTGGAACGAGCCGGAGTCAGCGGAGACTTTAATGATCAGTTCGCGCAGCGTAGCCATATTTCACCCATAAAAAAGCCCGCAGCGCGGGCATCAGAGATCAGACATCCATTTTTCAAGCTCAGAAACTTCTTCACCCCCCTCTTCCTCAGCACCCCATTTAAGCAGCAGGTCAGCCATATTCGCTTTGCCGCCCTGGGCATTGAATGCTGCCGCCGATATCTGTGCTGCCTGGACATCGCCGCGCCAGTCACCAACAGGACTTATCCGGTCATACGCAATCCACATTTTCAGCTCACTGGCCGTCAGGGTGCTGCGCAGTTCGTGGAGTGTGCGCCCGAGTCGGAGCGCCAGCGTCATGAGAAAGAATGTAAGGGGTTGCTTTACTTTTTTTCGGCCTGATCCTGATCCACGCCGAGCGCCAGCGCCATATTCAGTAGACGTTTGTGCACCTGGCCATAAACTTCTGCGACGGTAGCGATATCATCATCAGAAAAAACACGCTCGCCTGCTTCATCGCGAAGAACATCAACGAAGAGGATCGTGTCCGCTTTTTTATTGCGGATAAATTCCTGCGCAGCAGTCAGCTTCGGAGCTTCCTCACCCTCCCCCAGTTCCGGCGGGGTGATAAATTCACGAAACTTAACCCAGGCATCACCTGACGGCTCACGAAGAATGACTTTTGCGTTATTCCATTCAGGAACGGTGATGCTTTTTGTACGGAATGCCAGATTAGGTGTCAGAGCCAGTTCACGTAAGGACATATTTATACTCTCTGTGTTATCAAATGGAGGGGAAAAAGCGCCCGCAGGCGCTTAAGAACCGGAGGCTACAATGCGTTTCGGCTTGCCTTTCACGCGAAGCGAATAGGTTGCGCCAACGACCTGAGATGTTGCTGCCGACCAGCTACTCTGACGAACTTCCACCAGCACATAAAAACCGTTACCGGAGGGGAAAACGACTTTCAGCGCCCGCAGCTCGTCATTTTCATATGCCGTCTGCAGCGCCAGTTGCGCGGCTTCATCACCCACCCAGTTACGGGAAATAGACATTTCTGCCGGAGCCGCGAGGCCGTTGGTCTGCTCCTGTTCGGTGGAGCAAAGCGTGGTGACATCGATGTCACTTTTCTGGCCGCCTGTGTAGCTTATCTCCTTCGTGGCACATTCAGCTTCAAGGAACGTCACGCCTGCCGTCGGGAAACCTGCGGCCTTAAAATCGTCTTCTGTGACGGGCGAAGTCGAGATACCGATCTGCGTGCCCTTTGTTTTTTCATACTTACTGGTCATGTTTGCTCCAGATGTAAAAAAACCCGCCAGAGCGGGTTATTGGATTGATGATGCGTGACGGGTCAGACAATCACAGATGCCTCAAGCGAGGCGCGGTGAAGACGGGTCTCCGGTTCATACAGTGGAAACTTATTGATGTTTTCCAGCCCCAGTACGGACAGGCTGGCAAGTGCCTGATCACGAATTTCGCGGGCCTCATCCAGATCGGGCGAATACACATCCACCTGAACCGAAACAGTGGATTCAGCCTGCCCGCAGAGCACATCGGCCATTGCATCAGTCGGCAGCGAGAAGACAACCCAGGGTGGACTGACGGCAGGCTCCCCCTGTGCATTCAGCGGAACCACGTACGGATAAACCTGACCGTCTGCCAGTGCACCGATCAGCGCATAAATCGTCGCCTCAGTCATTTTGACAACACCTCATCTATCGCCTTATTCATCCTGGCGATCGCCGCTAGTGTCGCCTCTTCCTGACGTGTATCAAACGCAGGCCGAACAAATGGATGTGCAGGCATGTTCGACGTGCCTAACTCAACGAAACGCCAGTAAAACACGTTGCGCCGGTTGCTGGCTTTCATGGTGTTGTCGCTGTTTCCTGTTTCGGGGTTAACGCCACGGATATGGACACCAGACGTGATCGCATTCCGGCGACCGCGCATCGTGACCACGACCACGTTCCGTTTCAGTTTCCCGGTATGTTCAGGTGCACGCTCAACAATTGCCGTTTTCAGCACTTCTGCGGCTGCGCGTGTGCCGTCACGCAAAACCTTTTTGTTCTCCGCCTTGCTGAGCAACTCCATATCGTGGGAGATATCCAGCAGGCCAGAAAAATCCAGTTTATGGTCAATCACGCTTTTACCCCCTGCTTACAGAGAATTTCCAGCCGTGTGGCTCGTTCATCAGGGACAGGCGGACCAGATACTTCAAGTAACTGCCCACGAAACGGACCAGTCAGCACTTTGAGGCGAGACGCTGCAGAAATATCCTGACGATACCGCATCCACACACGCACAGTGGCTTCGGCTTTTTCCGCACCGGAGGCCATCAGCTCGCGCCCGCTGATGCCCTTAACCTCGGCCCACACGGTTTTCCCGTCCTGCCAGTCCTGTTTTGGCTGACCCGAAGGTGATCTGACTGTTACTGAATTCTGTATGGTGACACGGTGACGGTTTCGACCTGCCTGCATGTCGCCCCCTTAAAGCGGAATGTAACGATATGGCTCAAGTAGCGAAGCGAACCCGTAGGGAATGCTCATCTTTGCCACTTCGGTAGCTTCTTCCCGGCTCTCATTCCAGTGGCCCACCAGCAGCATCAGCGCGAGGCAAATGTCCTCGCTGATAACCAGACCGTCAGGATCTGTTTCAGGTAATGTCTCGTCATACAGCTTACGGTTGATAAAATTTTCCGCTCGCTTTCGTGCCGCCGCAGCCATCAGCGTTAAAAGGGCATCGCCTGATGTGTCGTCGTCATCAATGCGGCACTGCATCCGCAGTTGTTCGAGTGAAGGAACCATGATGATTTCCCTTAGCCCGCAGCGAACTGCGGGCATAAAAAAACCGCCGAAGCGGTGGAGGTCTTACCGGGGTTCGATTACGCGGCTTTACCCGCAAGCGCTTTAATCGCTGCGGTATCTTCCAGCACACAGTCAAAGCGATGGAAGGCCAGGAATGCGGTCTGGTCATACTCAGCGTAACGCTCCACCAGGCGTTTGAGGGTCATATACGACACGCGGCGAATGATGAAGCGGTTAAAATCACCGAAATAAGCGAACTTGGCGCCCGCTGCAACATTCGGAATGGCCGGGTCGATAACATATGGCGTCTGGAGAACCGTAGCCGGTGCGCCGCCGATGATGCTGGGCAACCACAGCGGACGGTTCTGCGCGTCCACCATTTCTTCAATCACCTGCAGCGTCGCGTCATTAAAGGCGAAGCGCACATTAGGACCATTACGATATGCCGGATCAACGGCGTGTTTCAGGGAGTTCAGCTCAGTCCATTTAAAGGTTGCGGCTGCTGCTGTGCTGACCGTATTGGTCACTGATGCTGCCAGCCCCTTCGGCTGCAGTGGCGTACCGGCCCCCGTACCCAGCACAAGGTATTTCGCCTCACCGCGTCCGATACGGGACGCAATGCGTGAAGCAAGAAATGCTTCAATATCCACGCCACTATCCTGCAGCAGTTCATTGGAAACACGGATAATTTTGGAGGAGAGTTTTTTTGCACCCAGAATGGCGGTACCGAACGTGGTATCACCCTCACTGGCTGCGGTATTTTCAGCAAGAAGTTCACCTTCTTCTGTCGTACCGTCGGACGTTGACCAGGCGATATCCTGCCCGGTGGCCGTCGTGAGGATTTGCGAAATACTGGCAATGCCACCATAGGCCCGCATGGATTCAACAATACGGTTCTGGAACTGGGTCGGAACGGTATAACCACCCTGCTCATCAGGACTGGTGCCCTGCGCACGCAGTTCACGCAATGCCTGACGTTCTTCTGCGCTCAGTTCAGCCACGCCACGGCGCAGGAAGCCATTAAATGCGGCGGCCCGGCGTTCACTGGCCTGTTGCTGTGGATCGCCATGGTTACCCTGCTGCTGGCGCTGCTCTCCTTCCTGATCTTCAATATAAGTCTGATCCTGGCGGCGAAGTTCTTCTTCGCGAGCAATCTGGGCGTCCAGCGCGTCAAGCTCCGATTTCATCGCGCCCCACTGCGTGCGCTGCTCGTCAGTCCAGGCGGTATCGCCAATCTTTTCGTGGAGCGCGCGCATATCGGCTGCGATAGTGTTACGTTTCTGTTTAAGTTCATGAAGTGCCATAGAATAATTTCCTTACGCGTTAAGAAGGGTCAGCAGGCGCTCGCGCGCCATTCGTTGGTTAATGGCGTTCTTTAGCGCACCGCTGTTGCGCGCCTCCTGCCAGGCTTTCATAGAGCGGACGCCGGAATCAGCATCCTGATAGGCCGGATACGTCACCGGCGAGACATCGTACAGACGGGAAAACTTGCTGATTTCACGGATAACAATGCCTTCGTCATCCTCGTACCAGTCGTCACCATCACGGGCCACCTGGAACGCAAACGAAGACTGGCTGATATCACCCCGTACCATCGGCGCAATGACCAGATCGCGAATGGTTTGCGTATCCGGTGCCAGAATGTTGTATTGCAAGCCGCGCTCATCCACGCTCAGCGATAGCGTACCCGCCGCGCTGCGCCCAAGAATGAAATTCGGGTCATGGTTAAACAGTCCGCGTACGTCGTTTGTCAGAACGTCATCAAACGCACCGGGCTTGATGATTTCGCGAAAGCCCCAGAGTGGCTCGGAACGGGAATTGAACACGGAACCGTAACCGATGATCCGCGTGGGCTGATCGCTCTGCTGTTCTGCCCGAACCTCGCCGCTGTAACACCGTAATTCACGGTCATTCATCGGTTTTATCCTCTGTTGTTTTATCGGGTTTAAAATCGCTGGCAGGATTCGCGGCATTCACGCTGACCAGCATTTCATCCAGCCCGTTAACCGGGTTCATATCCTCAAAGGCGCGCGCCTCATTACGGCTCATCCAGCCATCGGTGATGGCAAAGTGGTAGAACTGGGCTCGCTCCTGCGGCGTACCGCGCAACAGCCCCGTAAGATTGAAGCGGACGTAATACCCGGCGGCACGTTCGGCGCGGGTAAAAAGGCGTCGGTTTAACTCCTGCTCCCAGTTAGTCACCCACGGCATCATCGTATAGCGGACAAACTGAATGGCCTGCTGGGTGATGTTGCTGAACGTGGCCTTTTCCAGGTCGTTAATCATGTGCGCCGGGACGTTGAAGATCCCGGCAATCTGCGAGCGGTTGAGCTTTGACATGTCGATGATCTGTGCATCGACCGGGGAAACCGTCAGCGCTTTGTAATCCAGTTGCGCCGGGAGCAACATCGTTTTGTTTTCCTGGCTGCGTAAAGCCGCTACCGCTTTTTGCCACACCTTTTTCAGCCGCGACCAGCTTTCTTCATTCAGGTCGTTTCTGACGGAAATAATCCCGGCAGGTCGTGCGTTGCCGTTAAAAAATGAACTGGTGTACTGCTGACCACTCATCCCCATACCGATGGTTTCTGCGTGTTGCATGATCGGTGACAGGCCCATTTTCTGGTTGTTACCCAGTGCGCGAACATGAATCATGTCGTCGGGACTGATAGCAAAGGATCCCTCGTCGTTATAAACCCCGTAGGTGTAGCGACCGCCGGTATTCAGTAAGGTGGTTTCCCAGGGCATCGGGTTTTCAATCGACTGAACCTCCCCGCGACGGGAGCGCTTCACCCAGCCATAACCATTCCCCCAGCCCAGCACATGCCGCTGAGTGAGTTCGCGCCATTTATAGCTGGTCTGCCAGATGTTTGGCTCATCGTGCAGCAGGTAAAACACCGGATGGTCGCGCGCCGGAGCAACCGCATTTCCGTTCTTTCGCATGACGTGTAACGGCATTTGCGCAAGATTGGACGCGATCACATAAATACAGGAATACACCGCCGCCAGCTTCATGGCGGTCACCGGGCTGACGTAAATATCACGCCCCAGGCTGTTGTCAGCGTCAGCGGTCTCACCTGTCAGCGGCGTGGCGGGATTTTCGAGCGGTTCACTGCGGAAAATGGCATCAAGTAACACGCTTGCCCCCTTTTGCTGTCAGCAGCGCCCCTGTAAGCAGCAACCCACCAGAAAACATCAACGCAGGGGCCAGCCCAAATTGCAGGTAAACCCCGCCCGTGAGCAGCCCGAAACCGGACAGCCCGATAATATCGATAATCAGAGATTTCATAGGATTAGCAGGTCGTCATCCGGGTCGAGAGTGGAAAGGAAGTCGGGAGCATCGCCGCCGTTCACAAGCACGCGGCTCATCCCGGTAAACAGCGCTGCAGGGCCATCGATTTTTGCTTCCGGAGTGGACTTGTTAGGGAAAATGTTGTCGTTTTTGTCAGGCTTAACGGTCACGTTCGACATCATCCAGTTCATCACCGGATGATTGGAATGGTGGAATCTTCCCCCGTACACCAGCGCTTCCACCTCTTTCATGGCTTCCGAGAAGTTGCGAACCGTCTGAGGCACCTCCACCAGCGGGATCCCTTCTTCGGCCAGCGCCAGGCTGAACTGTGTGGCACTCCAGGGGTCAAAACCGACCTCTTTCAGGCTTTGCCCACCGATCCAGTCAAGCAAATCAGCTTTAATCTGATGGTGGTCGATTACGTCACCGTCGGTCAGTTCTAACTTTCCGAGCATGGCCCATCCCCGGTACATCTGCGCCATTTGTTCAGAGCATTTTTCTAAACGCCCTTCGGGTAGCCAGAATTTAAAGTCCGCATGCAGGTGGCCGTTATCGGCCCGCCATATCTTCGCGGCTGCGCAGATATCGATCTTATGGGCCAAATCCACGCCAACCCACATCGGGTACGTTTTCAGCTCATGCACGGGCGCGATGTCTTCACAAGCCTCCCACTTCATCATGTCCATCCAGGCTGATTCAGCGGTCACCCAGATATTCATATGCTTTGTGAAGAAATTAACGCGCGCGGAAACCTGCTCTTTCGCTTTTTTCGCCAGGCGGCGCAGATCATCCCACCGTTTACAGATACCCAGGCCGGGATTGGCTTTTTGCCAGACCGTTTCATCAAACGGATCATCGCCTTTATCAAGGGTGAAAATGATGGCAAAAAAGCTGTCATCTTTAACAGCACCTTCAACCTTGCTGTTGTAGCCCTGCAGAACCTTTATGGCGTAGTCGCGCAGCTCGTAAAAGATGCCCTCTTTATTAAATCCGGCGGTTGTGATGCCAAACAAAAGCGACTGCAGGCGCGCACCTGTTGCTGTCTCCAGAACGTCCCACACATCACGCGTTTTGTGTGCGTGCAACTCATCGACAATGCCGCAGTGAATATTCAGGCCGTCGAGATTGTTGGCGTCAGACGATAACGGTTCAAACTTGGATGAGCTTTGCTCCTGGTAAATCGCCAGCTTATTGAATTCGAACAGTCGGCCCAGTGTCGCTTTCGCCTTTTTCACCATGTTTTTGGCGTCTTCGAAAACAATACGAGCCTGATCGCGGGTGGTCGCTGCTGAATAGACCTCTGCGCCCCCTTCGCCATCAGCCCCGGTCATATAGAGGCCAACACCAGAGGAAAGCGTAGATTTTGCGTTTTTTCGGGCCACTTCGTTATAAGCGGTCCGGAAGCGGCGAACCATTACCGGGCGTCCGCTGCCATCGTTACGCAGAACCACTTCCCCGGTCGCTTCATTCACCAGGGGAATAACAAAGCCGAAGATGTTAATCAGAATGAAAACATGCCAGTCCATTAATTCTATCGGCTGGCCTGCCAGTGCCCCCTTAACGTGAGGCACAAATTTATAAAAATTGAGGATGTGCTGCGCGCGCGCCTCGCTGAAAAAAATGCCCCGCTCCTCACCGTGCGCCAGATCATCAAGAAAACGCTGGCAGGCCAGGCGCACATATTCACAGGCAACAATTTCCCGCGCTACAACCCGTTCGGCGTAGCGTATGCCTTCTGCAACCTTAGCCATTAATCCCTCGCTTTCATGAACTCTGCCAGCGGGTCAACCGCATCAGGCTTATTAATGCTGACTTTTGAACGGCTGGCGGGGGTCATACCAAACTCAGCAAGCATGGCGCGGAGCCGTTTCCAT
Source organism: Phytobacter sp. SCO41 (assembly GCF_003073275.1). Lineage (NCBI taxonomy): Bacteria > Pseudomonadati > Pseudomonadota > Gammaproteobacteria > Enterobacterales > Enterobacteriaceae > Phytobacter > Phytobacter sp. SCO41. The sequence continues at coordinate 3,684,200 of NZ_CP027225.1, forward strand.
GCGTCCGCTTTCATAATTGCCGCCGGATGAGCCTTAATTAGCACATCTCCAGTTTGCGTTTCAGTCCGGTACGTATATCCCTCGATCTCCAGTGTGTCGCAGTGGTGGCGGTATTCGGTGTATGCCTCCACAAGCAGTTCAAGCGCCCGTGCGTCCAGTTGAGAAATGACGCCGACAGCATCCAGTTCCTCAGCCATTCTCTTAAACCAGTACTTCGCCTGTTTATCGAAATGCTTCGGAGTTGGGGGAACCCCTTTTGGGGGTTTTGGCTCATCTTTGTTGATCGGGCGCTTGGATGGGTTACCCCTCACCAAACGCAGATGGCTCGGGGTTTTCGGTGGTCCAGACATAATCGAAAACTCCTATTAATGATCGGCTGGGGATCCCCAAAAAAAGTTTCGTAACCTGCGGCGATGTGAAGAAAGGTCAGGCGTCGGTCCGCAGGCCACGCGGCTGCAGGGATTTGATCCCCCCCCTGCATTGATGAGAATCGCTCTCACTCGGTCGCTGTTTTGTGTCGGTGGCACGGCCAGCACAGGCTTTGCAGGTTGGCATCATCATCGGTACCCCCTTGAGCCTTAGGCTTGATGTGATCGACGGTCACGGCGGGTACGGCGCGCCCCTCTTTGAGGCATGACTGGCATAAGTGGTGATCACGGCTTAGGATGCGAGCGCGGCGAATCTCCCACTTATTGCCATATCCGCGCTGATGACGGCTCTTGCCCTGCTGGTGCTGTTCCCAGCCTTCGTTGCGGTGTTGTTCGCAGTAGCCAGAGCGGTCAGTAGTAGTACCTGGACATCCACGCTTTCGGCACGCTCTTGGTATTAGCGCGGGCATCGTTCAATCCTTACCTGACCATGACGGATTCTCCGCTTAACTTCACCGTTTACCGACAGAACACGTCCATGGCCGTCAGCTTCCGCAACAACCACCTCACCTTTGACATCATCAGCAGTGAAGCAGCGGGACACCATTACACCGTCGAGATAGACGGTGATACGTTCGCGGCCGGGTATGATTCGTTCACCCGGATCATCATCAAGAACGGTTACACGCATAATGGTTTCCTTTTGGGTGTGAGCCTTTCGCAAGGGAAGACCGCCCGATAAAACGGAATGCCCCAGGCTCACGACTGAAAGTTATCGTTAGGCTGCGCGTGCGAGGCGCAATGAATGTGATCGATGAAACTTAAAAATTGTGGTAAAGCTAAAGCCATATATCTGAAATGGAGATTTCTATATGAATGAAGATGAGTTAAAGAAATTTGTGTTTTCTGAAACGGTAGAAATTATTTCTGCTCTATCTACCAAAACTGGCGGTTACAACGCCGCCATTTCCTTTTTCGACCGTGTATATGACGACCTTATGCATCTAGCCATTGAAAAAGGCCTCAAGAAGGAATGATGAATTTACAGCAGGTATTCAATGAGTGCCTGCTGTAATGGCTAATCGTCGAGCTGCAGTACACCATGTTCCAATGAATCGGAGTAGGCGATCAGACCTGTGTATTCCGGGATAATTTCACCATCATCGGATTCAAACTCCGGGATTGTTGCAGTGGTGATGGTGTATTGAGGCTGACCATCTTCTTTAGCAAAGGTTGCCAGTTCTTCAATCTGTTTCGCTGTAAGTACTACCGTCATACTTTCCTCTCCGGTTATCTAAGGCACTGCTCACGAACATACGCCTGCAGGCCTGTCAGTTGTTTGGTGACTGTTTCGATTCGCTCTCTGAGGGTGAAATAATCCCGTTCAGCGGTGTCAGTAAGTCGGGGGCCGGTTGCATCATCCATGCCGGGGGCGCTGGCCGTTCCGTTCTTTGGACAGGTTGCGTTGACGCGCAACCCACACTTACCAGTGCTAACGCAACGCTGCAGGTCTTCAAGCTGCTTTTTAGCATCTGCGAGTTCTCCGGTGTATTTCGCATCGAGCGTGGCAACTTCACGTTGGCGCGCTGTCATATCGTTAATGGTGTCGTTCGCCAGAGTCAGCGCGCTGGTTGCCTTATCGCGCTGCTCTTTGTAGTTCAGTGCATTGTCGCGGTAATGATTAACACCCCATCCCAGCGAGAAAATCAGCAGGATGATGGCAGTTGCAATAATGGCGGTTACGCGGCTCATTTCTGGCCCCATGTACAAACCTCACGCTCAACTTCACGGCGATTGATTAACCCCTGCCATTTACGACCACCAGCATAAATCCACTGACGCAGGCCATCGCAGGCCGCCTGGTAGTTCCCGGCGTTCAGGTGACGCAGAACAGCGGAACGCTCAAACGCCGTTACGCCAACGTTGTAGCTAAACGTGATAAGCGCTGCTTTCTGGTATTCACTAGCCGGGACTTTAACGGAGCGGTCAACAGTACGAGAAAAAGGTACCAGGTCTTTTTGCAACAGCGCGCGGCATTCAGCATCACTATACTTTTTACCCGGCTTGATATCGGGACCAGTGTGCCCGTAGCAGACGGTCAGTACGCCAGCAACATCGTAATAAGGTGCGTATTTCACCCCCTCCAGATCGGGGATCATCGTCCCGGCAATTGCCAGAGAACCAGCACCAGCCATTGCCAGTAATTTATTTCGTAACACCGGAGACATCGCCATTATTCACCCACCTTTTCCAGAGCGGAGACTGCAACCTGAACCGTCGCCGGACGTTCGCTGTGAGGCTTGTCTTTCACCTCATCGAGATAACTACTGAGCATCTGGGTCCGCTTTTCGTCCTCTTTACGTCGGCAGCGCGCATCAATCCGACCGTTCACGTATGACGCAAGAGAAATAACAACACCAATCAGGCCAAAGGCCATGTACACAACATCCTGTGTCGCCAGTCCTAAGCCAGCGGCAATTGTTGCCAGCCACGCGAAAAATTGCGTGACAATATTTCCGGGTTGGTCATTCATTTTCATGGTCTCTCACCTCGCTGGTTAGCGGGTGCTGTGCATAATAGAGAAGGTTCAGAAATGAGCAGCAGAGCCATCTCATCTGAATTTCTAAGTGAGTAAGTGATTTAAATCGAAGCAATTCCGTCAGATATTTGGGATAGTAATGTGATGCTTATAACAAAAACCGGGTGTGTCATGAGAGATGAAGACTGGGTTATCGGGAGGGCTGTCTTTGACATCCTCCTGTCAGGATCAGAACAACAAATAACCAAAGAATTGCTGATTGAACGTCTGACCCAGAAGTATCTGGATATTTATGAAAACAGTGCGTTGGTAGAAGACGTTTTGCTCTATGAATCCGCACTAAGGATAGTGAAGGATTCGTATTCATAAACAGCACAGCAAAGCAAAAAAAAAGCCTGCTCGGACGAACAGGCCTGAATCAGGTAAAGCATTTTTGTTTTCGGTGCCGGGTGCCTCCCGGTGAAACGTCGACTGGCTGCAACGTTCCGCATGCATATAAACTCAAGGACCGCCTGTAACGCCCCGCCGCACAGGGGGATTCACCACGCTGATAATTCAATTTTTTCAGTCACATAACGTCAAGTTTTTGCTGTTTGCACTTGCATTATGATGACTTTTACAATAACTCCTGCACACAACCCCATTCCTTCTCTTTGTTAAAACCGTAGCTCACACAAGTGGTGATTTTGTCCATTCGATACATACTCCATCGTGTTTAGGAAGTGCCGTGTATTTGATGGGATTTTCAGGTTAATTATGTCTGGCTGGAAGGTAGCGAACATAAATGATATTGGCTTGGTGTGGAATCCGATTCACTACGTATGAATCTTCTTGTGTCCATGTGAGGTTAGAACCCAACTCATTAATTACTCTAAAGTTTATGGACAAAACGCCGATAGTTATCCGTTAATATTACAGGAGGTAGTCATGGCGGATGTGATTTTTGTTTTCCCTAAAGGTGTAATTCAAAGAAAAGAGTACCTTTTAAAAAGCCTTAAGGTGGATTACGAAATCTGGACTGATACACCAGATACAGACACTGTAGCTCTTAATTGCGTTGGTTGTTGGGATGAGAGCGATTTTGAAGAACTTACCAGCGCGCTAAGGCTGGTAATCTGTCAAAGTGAAAATTTAGTAACGGATTCAGATAAAGAAGGCACTTACATTTTTACCCGAATGCAGAATCTTTGAAAAAAAAGCCTGCACGGAGAAGTACAGGCTCAAGCGACTTTTCGCACAACTTATTTTTATATGTGGTGCCGGGTGCCTCCCGGTGAAACGTCAACTGGTCACAACGTTCCGCATGCGTATGCATATATAAACTCACCAGTAATGCCCCGCCGCACAGGGGGATTCACCGCTTGAATAATGTAATTTTTTCATTCACATAACGTCAAGCTTTTGGTTTCGGTCACCGGAGCCATCACAACGAAACCAGAAAAAGAAACATCAAGGCGCACAAAGAAAGCATCCTCTGTACAATCGCACGTTAGTTTGGTAATGAGCCGCTTGAATACGAAAAGGTCATCGGAAGCAAGCCTTCCATGTCATCAAATTTCATTCGTCATAAATAGCACGTATTTCTGACACAGTCTGGTTAAACCTGTCGGCTTCGATTTCAACTCCTATTGCATTTCTCCCGTGCTTTAGCGCCTGCTTTATTGTTGAACCTGAACCCATGAAAAAATCTGCAACGACTTCGCCAGGTTTGCTGCTGGCGAGGATGATTTGCTCCAGCATTTCAGCGGGTTTTTCGCATGGGTGTTTGCCGGGGTAATATTGTACCGGCTTGTGAGTCCATACGTCCGTGTAAGGCACAAAAGCGGTGACGGAAAAGAAGCGGCGCAGCTCTTGAAACTCCTGACGGAGACTTTCGTACTCCCGGCTTAATTCAGCGTATGAGGCAGACAAAGCGCTATGTGATGAAGGCAATTTCACGTCCTCATTTTTTTGCTCTGCAACCTCGGCGAATAGCGCCTGGAGTTTTGCATAATCAGATTCACTGGGTAATTGCCACTGGCTGTTACTAAACCAGTGGGATGCCATGCTTTTCTTTCCAGTGGCCTCCGCTATTTGCTGCGCCGTTATCCCAAGCGATTGCCGGGCCTGCTGAAAGTATTCGATCAGCGGTGACATCACTTGCTGTTTCATGGCTGCTAACTGTTTGTCATAACCCGTACTTTTGGGTTTGCATGGCCCCTGTAAGTGCTCAGCAAATAATATTCTCTCAGTGGCAGGAAAGTACGCTCGCAGGCTTTCCTTGTTACAACCATTCCAGCGGCCAGATGGTTTTGCCCAGATAATGTGGTTGAGAAGGTTAAAACGCGAGCGCATTAACAACTCAGTGTCTGCTGCCAGTCGATGGCCGCAAAACAAATAAATACTGCCAGCAGGTTTCAACACCCTCCAGAACTCAGCCAAACACTTATCAAGCCATGCCAAGTAGTCAGAATCGCCCGACCACTGATGGTCCCAGCCCTGTGGCTTCACTTTAAAATAAGGTGGGTCGGTGACGATCAGATCGACAGAGTTGTCAGGAAGGGTGGCAATAAAGTCCAGGCAATCGCCGTTATACAAAACAGAACTGGATATATTTACAGTGTTTTTCATAGATCAGTAAGCTTAACTCTGGTAGGCTCACTATGCTTTTGCGCTAAAGCAGTGGGCCAGGGTTCGCTTGTGATCTCAACCATGAGCGAATGGCTGGTGTGGTGCTACAACACCCACCAGCCGCCCATTTCCACAGCAGGAATACCCCCATTACTGGAGGCGTTTGTAACATCCAAATTGATAATCTGACAGCCCAGCCAAAACCAACTGAGTGAGAATTAACTGACAGCGTTCCCGGCTAAGGTGTGTTATTTGTGCCATCTCACCTGCGGTCAGTGGTTTCACCCCTAACTCTTTGAATACCGCCCTCGCATCAACCGTCATATCTTTCTGATTTAGCACCTTTTTTACCTCTTCAACTCAACGTTGCATAGAGATAACTCTGGTTGTTCAGGACAGCAAGAGGTCTTTGCGAGGGCAATAAAAAACCCGCTCGGTGGCGGGTTTCTTTACTCTGAACATACAATGCCCATCATTGATGTCAAATATACACAAAAACGGCAACATTGCAAGCATCGTGCAGCTAAATTACGCGATATTCATTAAATTATCGTTTCCTGTAACGCGCTTAAGTTGAGAGTTTGAATAGCTCTCTTCCTGAAAGCATTTTGACACCAGCTTTTCATAGAACGGTTTCCAGCTATAGCGCCAGGTGCGATCAGGGAGGCTTGGCAACTCAGAGAAAATGCCACGGTAAGCCACAGACGATTTCGGGCGGCTGTAGCCTCTCCCCTCGCATCGCTTGCATTCTTTGTACACGGGCACCCCCTGAAACTCTGTCGCTTTGCGATCAAGGGTTTTACCCGTTCCACCACACTGGCAGCGCTTACTAATCTTCCCGGTTCCATGACACTTGCTGCAGAGGACATGCTCAACGCTTTTGACTTCGCGGGTTTTCACAAAATCAGAGGGGGATTGCCCAAGGTCTTTAGCCCACTGAGGCAGGCGCATTGTGTAGTGGCTCTTTGTAACCACACTGGCCTTTTCCACCAGGCGTTTACCGTGGCACGTCGGGCAGTCATAAGAGTCAGCAGCAGAGGATGCATAATCGTTATAGGCAAACTTAGCCAGTATGAGCATACACAACGGGAATTTTTTACCGCACAACCGCCGAACGGTGAAAGGCGCGCACTCTTTGGCGTACTCAGAGAGCCAGGCAATCGCCGCCTCTTTGTCTTGCTTACTCACACCAGCTTTGCCCAGGTACATTGCCAGACCAATTCCCGCGTCGGCCTGAGTCATCCCCAGCGCAGCCATTACATCAGTTACTGTTAATTGCTCAGTTGCCGTAGCGCGAACGCTATCGGAAATATGCATGCCCTTTGGTGCGAAAAATTTAACAACATTATCCAGGTCCATACGTGTCTCCACTCCACTACGCCAGCGCGCCAATGGCAAATGCGTAGTCTATAAAACGAAACAGCAGCGTTAGCTGACTGCCATATTTGGCTTCGAAAGCCACAGGGTCCCGATGAAGTTCGTCGTGGTGCGCTCTGCACAGCGGCAACACGAATAAATCATGGGCTTTGGTTCCCATCCCTCCTTGTCCATGTCCAATAACGTGGTGTGGGTCGTCTGCCGGGTTACTGCAGCATGCACATTGCTGCGCTTTAACCCAGCGGGTGTATGTGGGGTTTTCCCAGCGGCGGCGCTTCGGGCGCAGCATGAAGGATTCCGGCGTCTCAGGGTCCACCTTTAGCGCCAGCACACGCTTTGCTGTTTCCTGCACAATCTCAGAGGGTCCGCGCGTTGGCACAATGTCGGCCTCTCTGGTTACTGACTGAATGACGGGTTTAGGCAAACGCAGCACCTGACGCGCTGCGGTTTCCGGTATCGCATCAGCCAGGCCATTGCGGGCCAGCCACCAGCAAAGCTCGGGCAGTGTCAGTGAATGGGTGTCATCGAACCCCAGCTCGCGGCGAACCGCTGTGAGGATGTATGCGGCACAGTTCGCCAGCGCGATGACTTCCATGGCGCTGGAATGCTGGTTACGTAGCAGGTTGTCACAGTGCCAGCACAAACGAATAACGCCAGGGGCGTGGCGCATGGTTGTAATGTTTTCAGCGTGCCAGGATTCATGCGGCCACTGACAGGAGTTTTCACGAAGCAACCAGTCCTCAAGCCCAGAAAGGCCACCAGCACGACGTAACACAGCCTCGTTAACAAATACCGAATGTAATGCCGGGTCTTCTGCCAGCGGCTGCTCTGCTGGTGGGATTTCTCCGCTGGGCACATCAGCAAGACGCTCTGGCTCATTCTCGATCAACATGCGGCCCCGGTGAAAATGAGGCAGTAGCTGAGAGCCAGGGCGAAACGCCACCAGCCCCAGTTCTGGAATGACTACCGGCTTGAGTAATGCCCTCACGCAGTTACCCCCGAATAGACCGAAATTGTTATTTCTACCTTGCCACCACTGATTACCGGCCCCCACTCCACGAGCATGCGCTTTACCTGGCTGTCGTCTTCCCAAACTCCGGCATGTGTCAGCGCATCAAACAGCCCTTTGGTATAGTTGTCGATGTCCCGGCGGCGGTTGTCTGGCGGGTACAGCAGAATTTCCACAGCACACAATGAGCTGGACGGTTTAGGCAGTCGGCGAAGTTGCTCAATGATTGCGGCGCAAGCGTCACTCTGGAAACGCCTACCTGCTTCACTGATCATGTGCCTGCCTTTCAATGACCCTTTGTTCGGAGCGCGCCAGTAGGTGTTTACGCTCGGTGGGAATGGCAGGGTTAGCTTCATGCATGTACCTCGCCAGCCTGAGTTAGAGTGGACGCATACTCACGAATATGGGTGCGGATCAGGCGAATGTTTTCGCGGCTCGTCTCAGGCAATGACCCCAGGGCGCTGATGAATGCCGGGGTTGTCATCCCGTGTTCCGTTACGGCTTCAATTCCCGCTCTTACTAACCGTTCTTGCAGATCATCGCGAACAGATGAGTCTGCCAAGGATAGTTTGTTCAGCCAGTCACTTACCGCAATCTCAAGTCTTTTCGCAGCTATCAATGATTCTGCGACTAAAATTGTATCTGCCGTTACCGTCACAACTGTCGGCTTTGATACCGTGTCAGCGGCCCAGGTGTGCGCGAACTTTGATTCATTGAATGAATACTCATCCTTGTTCCCGAACGCAGCGCGTACACATGCCCATGTCTCTACACCGCTTCTGCTTAGGATGTCTTCTTGTGTCAGTGGTAACTCACTCTCAACGCGAGCTACAGGCAAAGGAACGTTTTCAGCTAAGGCTTCTTTGACGATTGGTTTCGGAATAATTTCTGGAATATTTTGTTGTTGGATTTGGGGTAGCATTCGTAATGCTTCACGGCGAATTTGTGCCATGAATGCATCACCACGCGCTTCCAGATCCTTACGGCTGATATAACTGGTTGCGGGGCCATTCCAGTTTTTATCGAACACAGCGACAGCACCTGCAAAGAACGCGCCGCTTGGTACCTGCTTTTCATCCTTTGGAATAAACCATTTCGGCACATCAAAACCAATGCGACCGCGTATGAATGCGATGTGATCAGCGTTTTCAGGCCACCAGACCTCACTTGTCGCGGCTTTGATCAGGATGACATAACGTCCGCCCTTTTCCCGCATCGCCATGGTGTGATCGACAATGTGGCGCATCCCGGTGATATACACATCGTCATGCTGCATTGCGCGGCTGTATGGTGGGTTAGCAAATGCCGCTCCGTTCAGTTCAGCCAGGCGCTCTGACCAGTCATGCGTCAGTGCGTTGTCTTCTGCTGTATAGAAATCAGGGCATTTTGAATTCTCCCCATCCGTGAACAGATCAAGCACTAATGGGCCAAACATGGCGTTAATACCCCAAAAGATATTGTCGGGGGTACACCACTGATCGCCAATCTCTTTAAGCTCATGAGAGGCTTTGCCACGAAGTTCATTCAGTGCCTGAGTGTATTTATTAGTCATAAGTCACCATTGAATCGGCCAGCCAAATCATAAAACCGCTCAGAGCTTCTCGCTCTGGTGCCCCAGGTCAGGCACTTCCGTTTGCGGCGTAGACACTGCTCCCGCTCGGTGATGCTCTGTGACGCATCAAAAGCCTCTGCCCATACCGTTGCGGCACGCAGGTAGAGCCCCTTTTGCTCCAGTTCCCCGGCCTGCTTGATTAGCGCTTTAGCGTGGCGTGTCTCCTGCAACGGCTTAACGTCTGATTCGATACGGGACTCATTGAACGCGTATAGAAATTTGTTCTTCTCTCCGCTGCGTGTTGTGTATCCGGCGTCGTACAGGCGATATGCAGCACGCTGAACGGCTGGGCGCGGATACTGGGGAAACGCGTCACAAATTTCAGCAGCGCTGGAGCCAGGGGCCGTTTTGATATATTCCAGAATTTCAGCAACCAGGCTCATGAGCGGAACCCCGCGTTATCAGGGAGTGAGTAATCAACCTGGCTGTGGGTTGACTTGAATGCCGCGTCGTCTTTGACCCATCGCCCCTTGACGCATTTCGGCCTGCCGCTGGCGTGCCATTTGCTGGCCTTCTCGAAATACTCGACGCAGTTTTCTGGACCAAAGAGCGTGCTGGGGCGCAGGTAGTCACTCATCTTCGAGTCATCGGCCCACTTAGCCGTGAGGTAATCAACCACCAGCATGAGGTCTTCGGCGCTGTAGTTGTCGGCCAGACGACCACGGATGTAACCGAGGGTAGTTTTGGTGCGACCGCCCCTGCCGTATGACGAGTTAGTTACCCGATTGAAATGCTCAAGAACCTGAGCGGCAGGATCGGACTGCTCGTCGGGTTGCGCAGCAACCGGACAAGAGGGTTTTATATCCTGTGTAATCTCCTGAGTATTCTCTGTGTAATCTCCTGTATGAAAGTTTGTGGGATTCCCACTGGCTTGTTCGTGGGGTTCCACCATTCTTGTTTGCGGCGCTTCCACATTCTTGTTTGCGGTATTGCCACATTCTTGTTTGCGGGATTGCACCAATCCAGATTGCGGTGTTTCCACATTCTGGATACTCCGCATTCTGGTTTTATCCTGGCTAACCTTCTTCGCGGGCTTTGTTGTCTCTACCAGCAGGGCTTCAAGCCGCTCTGTGTTGATGCGGTAATGCATGGTTGCAGGCACACCGCGAAGGTCCTCCTCAAGTACACCGAGCGCAATAAGACGCTTACGCGCAGTCTCCTGCTCGTCGCGGGTCAGAGCGGTCTCACTTGTTATATTGGCTTGGGTTTTGTACATCCAGCCGCCATCCATACGGTTGTGCCAGTAAACCATCTGGGAGAGAAATACCGCCGCAACCGGACCAGCCTTGACCTTCCCGACCTTAAGCTTGGCAAAGGCGGGGTTATACGCAATTGGGCGATCAAGTAGTTGAATTATGGTGCTCAATCCCGGCCTCCCTGCAATAGATGCTTGCCAGTGAACCCCATAGCTAGGAGTATGAGAGTGGAATGAACAAGAACTAAAACAACACAGCAAAAATGAGGAGATGCAAAGTGATCTACCAACTTTTGGCTACCAGTCGCAGCAGAGATGTCCTTTACGACGTAACCATCAACGACCAAAACGGAAAACTCGAAATAGAATGCAATTGTATGGCTGGTGAAATGGGTGCGATGTGCAAACACCGTATTGCAGTTATTACCGGTAAATATGCGAATATCATCGATATTAACGACCCAGAAAACGCCGACGCCGAATTGGCAACTGCACTCATTTCTCAATATGGTGTTACAGAACAATACGTTGCGCTGGCCAAAGAACTCGAAGACCTGAAAAAGAGATTTAAGGCTGAGGAACAAGCCATTAAATTGAGGATCGATGCTCTGGCAGGCTAAGTTCTCAGTTGAATTTTTTTTCATTAAATTAGCTCTCATCCCTGGCCTCTATCTCATTGAAATCGCGCCGAAACTCTTTGATAGGGCTAAAGCATTCGCCGTGTTCATAGTTTTCGCGAAGATAGATAACTCGCCGGGTCTCTGGCTCCCAGCGGATAACGTGGACGGGTATACCCCTTCTGTCTCTGAACCATCGGTTAAGGACGCGCATAAACGTTTTGCCCTCCGGTAGTAGACACCCACGACGCCAGCCGCTCGGCTGTGGTTACATGCAACCCAGCGGTTTGATACTCTGCGCTCATACCGAAACAGCGGAACACCCGGAGTCGGGATCATCCTCAGTTGCGGTAAACGGTTTTTTACCGTTACACTGTTCATGCGTTAGTTCTCCACACGATTGCTATGCGCCACGACGCCAGGAGCTGCACACTCGCTGGCGTCACCCTTTTCAGGCGCGCAAAAAACCCGGTACAGAAGCGTTAAATGCTCCTGCCACTTCGCCATAACCTGATAACTGTTCTCTTCAATTCGCTCGCGTTCGTCAGCATCGATAACCCCGTCAGCCGTCGCTATACGGACGTACTGAGAGTGCTCGCTGATCCATTCAATCGTTTCCATCAGGCGCTGATTGATATCCGCGTTATCAACATCCTCAATAGCCACCAGCGGAACGTTGACACTGTTTGACTGGCGAGAAACGGCATCGGCGATATGTTTGGTACCGCTTGCCTGTTGAAGGACCATCGCCCACCCCATCGGGAATATCTGATCACCACCAGCACGAAGCCGGTTAAAAAGCGCATCCTCAGTAACACCCAGCCATTCAGCGGCTTCTGCGTATCCGCCAGGTAGCGCGGCGATCGTCTTTTTGATTGCAACCACCATCCACGCTGGTTGTTTATCTACTTGCCAGTGATTACCCACGGTTAACTCCTTGAATCTGTGGTTTCTGTCTGGATGTCCTATTGCTAGATTTCTCGTAAAGCTCAGGATGAAATGGCAGTTTTCCATCAGTGCGATATGCAGCCTCAGCGGCTCTTCCTTTTGGAATTAATCGACCCGGTCGATTGCGCCATTGGTAAACGGCCTCGCTGCTGATGTCGAAAAAGGCGGCAACTTTTTCAGCGCTACCAAAGTAGTTTTCAATGTCATCGGTTGTCATAACACCCCCATCACTAAGTTTTATTAGATATTAAATACCAATCTTTCTTTGGTCAATAAAAACTAAGATTAGTTAGTTTTATTTCGAAGAAGTGATAAAAAAATGGAAACAGTAGGTCAGCGAATCAGAGGATTAAGGAAGGTCACAAAAACATCACAGAAAGAGCTAGGTAAGTTCTGTGGCGTAAGTGATGTTGCGGTCGGCTATTGGGAAAAAGATATTAACGTTCCTGGCGGCGAAGCTTTGGGAAAGCTTGCAAAGTTCTTCAATACATCAATTGACTACATACTTTATGGTACTGAATTCGAAGATAAGTTGATAACAAGCATGAGGCGCGTTCCTGTACTCTCGTGGGTGCAGGCAGGGCATTTCACAGAAACAAAGCCATCTGAAATTATCAGCGAAGCCGAACGTTGGGTAGAAACGTCGCTGCGTGTTAGCGAGAATGCATTTGCTCTGGATGTCCAGGGAGATTCAATGACAAATCCCAATGGCCTGCCAACCATTCCGCAGGGGGCTACAGTAATTGTCGATCCTGATGCTGAACCTATTAATGGTAAAATAGTGGTTGCAAGGCTTGATGGTACAAACGAAGCCACGGTAAAAAAACTGGTAATTGATGGTCATCAGAAATTTCTTGTCCCCCTTAATCCGCGTTATCCGAACATTCCAATCAATGGCAACTGCATAATCATTGGTGTAGTCAAAGGCGTTCAGTACGAAATCTAAGTATCCCTTCCCATTCAAACACTGAACTAAGAAAAGTTTGGTTTTTCCACTTGACCATAAAACTAAGTTAAGTTAGATTTCATTCATCAACAGCGAACAGGCTGGACGCCCACGAAGTAGCCGCCGATGGCGTACGAATAATCGGATGATTCGCTGACAGGTATCTTTGGGAGGGGTTAAGTACTGGCTGACTACCAGGCACTAAGGATCACTTGGTGAATACGTCCCCCGACCAACCCTCGGGGCATCAGGAAGAAATGACGTAGGGGCCGCTGACCAGTCATCAGCACCCCGCCCGAAGATACCTTGTTATTGCCAAAAGATCGCTGGAACGCGATAGCGGTGTAGTCATTAGCGGCATCTGATCTTATTTTCCCGTGAGGGTGCCGCATTTTTTTTACACAACACACAAGAGCATCACCGCAGCGACGGCTCATAACCCAATCGCTACGGGCGGCACTCACCGCAGGTGCTCTTTTGTGTTGTGTGGAGAACTAACGGCGGTTGCAGCCGCCCTTCTGAGGGTTAACCGATGGAAAATGAACGTTTGACCAATATCCCCGATTTCTTCGGGGAACTGGACGGCGGTGTGTTTGAAAACAAACTTGCCGCAGCACTGAATGAAGTCGCCCTGGGTGTTTTGAATAACGGGCAAAAAGGCAAAGTGCAGGTCACCTTTGACCTGTCTCGCCTGAGCAATTCACTGGAAGAGAAGCGCGTGACCATCCAGCACCGCCTTTCTTTCACCAAGCCTACCCCGCGCGGTAAGTCTTCCGAGGAAGACACAACCGAAACCCCGATGTACGTCAATCGCGGCGGCAAACTCACTGTGCTGCAGGAAGATCAGGGCCAGTTGTTCACGCTGGGCGGTGATCCTGCTGCGAAGCTCGCTAAATAAATCCATCAAGTTCGACTTTATCTCTTAGCAAAGGAAACCAGTTTATGTCGCAGCAAGTAGACAACACAGCCATCAGCCAGATCCGCGATATGGTGCTGAGCCAGTTCATTGAAGAAAAGTTAGCGGGCGCTGATTGCCCCGCAGTCGTCCTGCCAAAAGACGTTTCAGTTGAATCCATTGAACGTCTGCATACTGAGCGCTTCCGTTTCCGTGGCAAGCTGGACACCTCCAGCATTGATGACTTCGTTCGCTACTCTACCGGCTATGCAGCAGAAGGCACTCGCTGCTTTATCAGCACCGATAAAATGAGCGCTTCCTCGGTCTTTAACCTGGGCACCATTACCAACCCCGGCCATGCGGATAATAAAGCGGTTCTGACCCTAAAACGCACCGCTCCATTCACTGCGCTTCTTTCTATCAACGGTGACCGTAACGACCAGAAAACCCTGGCTGAATGGCTGGAAGACTGGTCTGATTTTGTGACTGGCTTTGATACTGACGGCGCGGTAATTGACGCTAAAAAAGCAGCGGCGGCTATTCGCAAGATCACCATTGAAGCAATCAAGAGCGCTGAGTACGAAGATCAGGATTTCAGCGGTCGTCGTTCAGTTATGGAAAGCGTTGAAGCCAGAACCAAAGACATTATGCCTGTGGCCTTTGAGTTCAAGTGTGTGCCGTATGAAGGTCTGGCCGAGCGCCGCTTTAAAGTGCGTATGAGCATCCTCGCCAGCAATCAGCCGCTGCTGGTTCTCCGTATTACTCAGCTCGAAGCCTATGAAGAAGAAATGGCGGTAGAGTTCCGTGATCTGCTCGTTGAGAAATTCACCGACAGCAAAGTAGAAACTTATATCGGCGTCTTTAACGCCTAATTACGCTGCTGCAAATGCCCCTGCGGGGGCATTTATGGAAGCGAAATTAATTTAATTAATCGCCACTGGCGAGGGTTTCTTACAACCAAAAAACAGCGCGGTGCAGCGTGCACATACTATGGAGAACTAACGATGAGAATGACTAAAGAGCAGTTGCTGGTTGCCGCTCGCACAGCGGCAAAATATCTCCCTGCGGCGTCAGCCGATATTATGACCGAACTGGCTAACCGTCTGGACGTCACCAGCGTGGCGTTAAGCGAATCGCTGGAGCAGTGTAAGAAACTTGCTAAGGCATTAACTGTGATTGCCAATTCTGAGCAGCATGAAGGCGATACTGTTGTTTGTGATTTTTCTTCGCTGGTTTCAGTTGCTTCTGGAGCGTTGCGCGAGCACTACAACAGCGAATGTCATTCAGACTTGAATGAGGCCACCAGCAATGGCTAATTCATTCAAACTCATGTCCCGTTCTGGCGTTATAAAACGTGCTGATACAGGGATGTTTATCAGCCTGAACGATATTCACGTCAAAGAAGGTTTTAACAAGCGCGACGACGACGAACGCACTCGCCTGGCTGATGATGCTCTGTATGAGTACCTCATGAACGGTGGCACGGTGCCACCTCTGGAAGTCACGGCCCGTGATGAAGGTGGTGTGTGGGTTGTTGAAGGTCACCGCCGCCGTCGCTGCTATGAACGCTGTAAAGCCGCTGGCAAACCCGTTGATCGCATTCATATCGTTCCTTTTGTGGGCAATGATGTTGAGCGCCTGGCTCGTGTCATGACCAGTAATAACCAGTTGCCCCTCACCCCGCTGGAACAGGCGCAGGTAATTAAGGAACTGGCTACAACTTTCAACCTGACCACTCATGAAATAGCGAAGCTTGTTCACAAGTCGGTCCCTACGGTTGAGAAGTTACTGACCCTCGCCACTGCTAACCATGATGTTCAGCAGATTGTTAAAAATGGCGAAGTTTCCGTAGGCATTGCGGTTGAGCGTGTTAGGGAGCATGGCGAGAACGCCGGGAAAGTTCTTGAACAGGATCGCGCTGTCGCCGCCGCTGCTGGCAAAAAGAAAATCACAAAAAAACTCATCGCCCCGGAGGTCAGCGTTAAAAGCGCCCGCCGCCTCGTCGAACTGATCAGCCTGGCTGGTATTGATGATAACGGTGTAGTCACTCTGGAAGGTCTCGCGCTGGCAGAGGTGCTGGCGATTGTCGAAGAATACAAGGCTATTCCAGCACGGCGGGAGAAAACAGCATGAGCATATCACGAACTTTTCAAATTACATGGGATGAACCTGGTTGCCCTGTGCGTCAAACGCGACGCCTGGTATGGGGTCACATAGTTGCCGCAGTATTGAAGGGGGGATGAGGTGGTTATGCAGACAATTATTCAGGTGGAACCGAACGAATGGGTTACCGAGCAACTGCTGATTGCGGTTACTGGGATGAAGCCAGGCACTATCGCTCGGGCGCGTAAAAACTCCTGGCTTCTTGGACGGGAATACAAGCACGTTTCACCAGATGGTGAACCGAAACCCACCAGCGAATGCATGTATAACCGCAAGGCGGTTGATGCATGGATTGCTGCACAAAAACAACCAGTCTGGTGATCGAAGCACATGAAACGGGTAAGCTTAAGGTGCTCCTGGACGTCGGGAGGGATATATGAGTAAAGCATCATACCCAACGGGCGTTGAGAATCATGGCGGTTCGCTCCGCATATGGTTCAAATATAATGGTAAGCGAGTCAGGGAAAACCTCGGCGTTCCTGATACCGCTAAAAACCGGAAGGTTGCCGGAGATCTGCGAACGTCGGTCTGCTTCTCTATTCGCATGGGAAAGTTTGACTATGCAAAGCAGTTTCCGGATTCACCCAACCTTGCCCGCTTCGGGCAATCCGGAAAGGAAATCACGGTGAAAGAACTCGCCGATAAGTGGGTGGAGCTGAAAAGAATGGAGATCAGCACAAATACCATGAGTCGCTACGAGTCAATTATCAAGAATATGCTCCCCCGCCTGGGGGGAAGAAAACTTGTATCAGCGGTAACAACCGAAGATTTGCTGTTCATTCGGAAAGATCTACTGACTGGTTACCAGGTCATGAAGAAGGGATACCGCACACCGGTTAAGGGAAGAAAAGCGCCTTCCGTAAACAACTACATGACTCTTATGTCTGGAATTTTTCAGTTTGCGCAGGATAACGGATATCTAAAGCAAAACCCGTTTAGCGGAATTAACAGGCTAAAGAAGGCTAAAGCCGATCCAGATCCACTCAGCCGCGATGAATTTATCAGGTTTATAGAGGCATGCCGACACCAGCAATTGAAGAATTTATGGTCGCTGGCGATTTATACAGGCATGAGGCATGGGGAGCTGTGTGGGCTTGCGTGGGAGGACATTGATTTGAAAGCCGGTACGTTAACGGTCAAGCGCAATCACACCCAAACTGATGAGTTCACCCTGCCAAAAACCGAG
Source organism: Phytobacter sp. SCO41 (assembly GCF_003073275.1). Taxonomy (NCBI): domain Bacteria; kingdom Pseudomonadati; phylum Pseudomonadota; class Gammaproteobacteria; order Enterobacterales; family Enterobacteriaceae; genus Phytobacter; species Phytobacter sp. SCO41. The sequence goes on from NZ_CP027225.1 coordinate 3,701,665, forward strand.
GCGGGAACTGACAGGGTGATTTTTCTCATCAAGCCAGCAATCGAAGCCCTTAAAAGTCAGGCCGAACTAACACGCCTGGGCAGACAGTATGAGATTGAAGTGAAGTTACGGGAATATGGCCGGTCAGTCATTCACCCCTGCACCTTTGTTTTCAGTCCTCAGTGTACCCGGCGTGGTGTTCATACAGGATATCACTATGCGGTGAACTCCATTAATAAAATCTGGGCCTCGGTCATTAAACGTGCGGGGATCCGTTACCGTAATGCATACCAGTCACGACATACCTATGCATGCTGGTCGTTGTCTGCCGGAGCCAACCCAAGCTTTATAGCAACCCAAATGGGACACGCTAACGCTCAGATGGTCTTTAAGGTCTACGGAAAATGGATGTCAGAAAGCAGTGCTGAGCAAGTGTCTATACTAAACCAGAAGTTGTCAGAGTTTGCCCCATCCATGCCCCAAGGGGCTGTATGCGGTTAGTAACGTATTTCAAATTCAAGTAGTTAGCGCGACATGTTATACATTTTAGTAACACGCGGCACGAAATGCCCTCGACCCGTTTTGCGCCTTATGGTGTGATCGGGGTTCAATAAATCAATAAACAAGGTATACTCCAGCGGTTTCCACCTGCTTTGTTTATTGTACTAAACGCTCCTGTGAGAGGATGCTACGGCGTACCATGACACGACTCGCTACCCCTGCTCTGCAGACGCTGCTGGATACTGATGCCTACAAATTGCATATGCAACAGGCGGTGTTCCATCACTATTACGATGTGCATGTCACCGCGGAGTTTCGCTGCCGAGGCGACGACCTTCTGGGCATTTATGCCAGCGCAATTCGCGAAGAAATTGACGCGATGCAACATCTGCGCCTGCAGGAAGACGAATACCAGTGGCTGTCCGGCCTCCCCTTCTTCAAAGCGGATTACCTGCAGTGGTTACGTAATTTCCGTTATGACCCGTCGCAAGTGACTGTCATTAATGATAATGGCAAGTTGAACATTCGTATGTCCGGGCCATGGCGTGAAGTCATCATGTGGGAAGTGCCGCTACTGGCGGTAATTAGCGAACTAGTGCATCGCTGCCGCTCTCCACAAGTGGGTGTTCAGCAGGCCCTGCTACATCTTGAAACGAAACTGGCAGATTTTGCTACCCGCACCGCAGAGCTGGATATGTCAGGCTTCCGTCTGATGGATTTCGGCACGCGCCGCCGTTTCTCGCGCGATGTACAGTACGCTATCGTGGAACGTCTCAAACAAGAACCGTGGTTTATTGGCACCAGTAATTACGATCTGGCGCGCCGTCTGTCGCTTACGCCAATGGGAACTCAGGCGCACGAATGGTTTCAGGCGCATCAGCAAATCAGCCCGGATCTGGCGACCAGTCAGCGTGCTGCGCTGGCCGCGTGGCTGGAAGAGTACCCGGAGCAACTTGGTATTGCCCTGACAGACTGCATTACCATGGATGCCTTCCTGCGTGATTTCGGGCCGGTGTTTGCACAACGTTACCAGGGGCTGCGCCATGACTCGGGCGACCCGGTGGAATGGGGTGAAAAAGCCATCGCCCATTATGAAAAGCTCGGCATCGACCCGTTATCGAAGACGCTGATTTTCTCAGACAATCTTGATCTGAATAAAGCACTGGATCTCTACCGCCACTTCGCCTCCCGCATCAAACTGGGCTTCGGTATTGGCACGCGGCTGACCTGCGACATTCCACATGTGAAGCCGTTGAATATCGTCATCAAGCTGGTTGAGTGTAACGGCAAACCGGTGGCGAAGTTGTCTGATAGCCCCGGAAAAACGATTTGTCACGACAAAGCGTTTGTGCGTGCGTTACGCAAAGCGTTTGACCTGCCGCAGGTTAAAAAGGCCAGTTAATCCCTGTTAATAAGCGTCCTTATCGGGACGCTTTTTTTCGTGGCGAACATTCGCGATATGGCCAATATAAAAAGCAATACCGCGCGCTATTTTCTCTTCTCCGCTCAGTATCTCAGCGTTAGCAAAAGATTAATTTCCGAAATCCCCCTTTTCGCTGCGAATTCTACTTGTCTGATGGCGCTCGCCAGGTAACATAGGTATTCCCCCTTTGTGGGCGGACAAACGATGATCTTTTCCAGACAATTAACAGAGAGAATATTATGAGCGTTGTGCCTGTAGCCGACGTACTCCAGGGCCGCGTTACCGTTGACCAAGAAGTCACCGTGCGCGGATGGGTACGTACCCGCCGAGATTCAAAAGCTGGCATCTCCTTCCTCGCCGTTTATGACGGCTCCTGCTTTGATCCTGTACAGGCTGTCATTAATAATTCTCTGCCCAATTACAATGAAGAAGTTCTTCATCTGACCACCGGCTGCTCCGTTGTTGTCACTGGCAAAGTGGTGGAGTCCCCTGGTGAAGGCCAGAGCTTCGAGCTGCAGGCGACTCAGGTAGAAGTCACCGGCTGGGTTGAAGACCCGGACACTTACCCGATGGCGGCGAAACGCCACAGCATCGAGTATTTGCGTGAAGTGGCGCACCTGCGTCCGCGTACCAACCTGATTGGCGCTGTCGCCCGTGTTCGTCATACGCTGGCGCAGGCGCTGCACCGCTTCTTTGATGAGCAGGGTTTCTTCTGGGTTTCCACGCCGCTGATTACCGCATCTGACACCGAAGGTGCGGGTGAAATGTTCCGCGTTTCCACGCTGGATCTGGAAAACCTGCCGCGTAACGATCAGGGTAAAGTCGATTTCGACAAAGATTTCTTTGGTAAAGAGTCTTTCCTGACCGTATCGGGCCAGTTGAACGGCGAAACTTATGCCTGCGCGCTGTCCAAAATCTACACTTTTGGGCCAACGTTCCGCGCGGAAAACTCCAACACCAGCCGTCACCTGGCGGAATTCTGGATGCTGGAGCCGGAAGTGGCATTTGCCGATCTGGAAGATAACGCCCGTCTGGCGGAAGCGATGCTGAAATATGCCTTCAACGCAGTTCTGACTGAGCGTATGGATGACATGAAGTTCTTCGCTGAACGCGTTGATAAAGATGCAATTGCCCGTCTGGAGCGTTTTGTTGCGGCTGATTTCGCGCAAGTGGACTACACCGACGCCGTGACCATTCTTGAAAATTGCGGTGAGAAGTTTGAAAACCCGGTTTACTGGGGCGTTGACCTCTCTTCCGAGCATGAACGCTACCTGGCCGAGAAACACTTTAAAGCACCGGTCGTTGTGAAAAACTACCCGAAAGACATTAAGGCTTTCTATATGCGCCTTAACGATGACGGTAAAACCGTAGCAGCGATGGATGTTCTGGCGCCGGGCATTGGTGAAATCATCGGCGGCTCACAGCGTGAAGAGCGTCTGGATGTGCTGGATGCGCGTATGGCTGAAATGGGTCTTAATAAAGAAGACTACTGGTGGTATCGCGATCTGCGCCGTTATGGCACCGTACCTCACTCAGGTTTCGGACTGGGCTTTGAGCGTCTGATCGCTTATGTCACCGGCGTGCAAAACGTACGTGATGTTATCCCGTTCCCCCGCACACCTCGTAGCGCCACGTTTTAATGATAAAAGCCAGCATATGCTGGCTTTTTTTGCTCTTCATTATTCCTTCACCCTAACCGGGGCATCCTGGCCCGGTTAACGCTTCCCTATCTTTATCGGCGTTTTATCTGTGAAATACTTCTGAACAAAAAATAAAGCACACTTATATTGTGGGTTAGTTTTATCTCATCTGATAGCACGTCTGGATAAAAATTGCGCAGCTTTCCAGACGGCTAAAAAGGTCGGTGAGAAAAAGCAGAATGACAATGGTTCCTGTACAAGATTCACCCTTATCTCAATTAAACATAAGCAATTCATATATATAGTTATGAGGCAGTTGTTTTTGACAACGATCGCTCCCGAACTTTGAGGTGGTTCACAAAGTTCCTTAAAATACATAAATTCTTACACATAATTGCTTTTTGTAACCTCTTTAAGACATTTGTAGCACTTTCAGGCTAGCGAAACGATTATATGAATGGAAAGATGCCTCTCAGACACAGAAAGACACCAAACTCTCATCAATAGTTCCGTAAATTTTTATTGACGGAATTTATTGGCGGCAGTGGCAGGTGTACAAAAAAACCAATGAGGGTAATAAATAATGATGAAGCGCAATATCCTGGCAGTGGTTATCCCTGCCCTGCTGGTAGCTGGTGCAGCTAACGCTGCAGAAGTTTACAACAAAAACGGCAACAAACTGGACCTGTACGGTAAAGTTGTTGGTGAGCACGGCTTCACCACTTCTGGCGATAACACCTCTAACAAAGATTCTTCCTACGGCCAGATCGGCTTCAAAGGCGAGACTCAGGTAAACAGCGATGTTACCGGTTACGGCCAGTGGGAATACCGTGCTAAAGCGGGCGAAGCAGAAGGCAACCAGACTAACGTAACTCGTCTGGCTTTCGCTGGTATCAAAGTTGCTAACGCTGGTTCTCTGGACTACGGCCGTAACTACGGCGTGGTTTACGATGTAGAATCCTACACCGATATGGCTCCGTCCTTCTCTGGCGAAACCTGGGGTGGTGGTTACACCGACAACTACATGACCAGCCGTTCTACTGGCCTGCTGACCTATCGTAACAGCAACTTCTTCGGTCTGGTTGATGGCCTGAGCTTCGCTGTTCAATACCAGGGTAAAAACGATCGTACTAACCTGAACCAGGCTAATGGCGACGGTGTTGGTTACTCCCTGGGTTACGACTTCGGTTCTGGTTTCGGCGCAACTGCTGCATACAGCAACGCAAACCGTACTGTTGGTCAAAAAGTTGACGGTAAAGGCGACAAAGCCGAAGCATGGGCAGTTGGCGCTAAATACGATGCAAACAACATCTACCTGGCAACTGTTTACGCTGAAACCCGTAACATGAGCATTCTGGACGGCGACGCAACGACTATCGCTACCGGTTACAACGTTGCTAACAAAACTCAGAACTTCGAAGTTATCGCTCAGTACCAGTTCGACTTCGGTCTGCGTCCGTCCGTTTCTTACGTTCAGTCCAAAGGCAAAGAGCTGGGCGCTGGCGTGAAAAACGACCTGGCTAAATACGTTACTGTTGGCGCGTACTACTACTTCAACAAAAACTTCAACGTATACGGCGACTACCGTATCAACCTGCTGGATAAAGAAGACACGACTTACTCCTGGGTTGGCACTGCAGACCAGGCTACTGTTGGTGTAACTTACCAGTTCTAATCAGCACACCTCGTTATTATATGCGTGAAAAACAGGGCTTCGGCCCTGTTTTTTTATTGTCTCGCCGCCAAAAAGACTAACTTCTAAAAAGACGCACGCTTTTTATCGCAAACGGTTGGCAATTGTCACATCAACCGTTAACCTGATAGCGGATCTCCCTTCTGTCATCATAATGGAACCTCGTCATGTTTGAGAATATTACCGCTGCCCCTGCTGACCCTATTCTGGGTTTGGCCGATCTGTTTCGCGCCGATGAACGTCCTGGCAAAATCAACCTTGGTATTGGTGTCTATAAAGACGAAACCGGGAAAACGCCGGTACTGACCAGCGTTAAAAAAGCGGAGCAGTATCTGCTGGAAAACGAAAACACAAAAAATTACCTCGGCATCGACGGTATTCCTGAGTTTGGTCGTTGCACGCAGGAACTGCTATTCGGCAAAGGCAGCGCGATTATTAATGACAAACGTGCGCGCACCGCGCAGACCCCGGGCGGTACGGGTGGCCTGCGTGTTGCCGCTGATTTCCTGGCGAAAAACACCTCAGCAAAACGTATTTGGGTAAGTAATCCAAGCTGGCCGAACCATAAAGGCGTGTTTAACTCCGCCGGCCTTGAAGTGTGTGATTACGCCTATTATGACGCGCAAAACCACGCGCTGGATTTCGACGGCATGGTTGCAAGTCTCGAAGCCGCGCAAGCGGGTGATATCGTACTGTTCCACGGTTGCTGTCATAACCCGACCGGTATCGATCCGACGCTTGAGCAGTGGGAGACACTGGCCAAATTATCCATTGAAAAAGGCTGGCTGCCGCTGTTCGATTTTGCCTATCAGGGTTTCGCCCGCGGTCTGGAAGAAGACGCAGAAGGTCTGCGCGCCTTTGCCGCGCTGCATAAAGAATTGATCATCGCCAGCTCCTTCTCGAAAAACTTCGGTCTGTACAATGAACGTGTCGGTGCCTGTACGCTGGTGGCCGCGGACCAGGAGACAGCAGACCGTGCATTCAGCCAGATGAAGTCAACCATCCGCGCTAACTACTCTAACCCGCCGGCTCATGGTGCCTCCGTTGTGGCAACGATCCTGAGCAACGATGCGCTGCGTGCCATCTGGGAACAAGAATTGACAGACATGCGCCAGCGCATTCAGCGTATGCGTCTGCTGTTTGTAAATACCCTGCAAGAAAAAGGGGCGGATCGCGATTTCAGCTTTATCACCCGTCAGAACGGCATGTTCTCTTTTAGCGGCCTGACCAAAGAGCAGGTGCTCCGTCTGCGTGAAGAGTTCGCTGTCTACGCGGTTGCATCAGGACGTATTAACGTTGCGGGCATGACACCGGATAACATGTCGCCGCTGTGTGAAGCTATCGTCGCGGTGTTATAAACGACAATAGATAATAAAAAAGGTCGCAAATGCGACCTTTTTTGTTTTACCAGACCGGCAGCTCATCCTGCAGGAAAGGGTTATGTAGCCGCTCGTTGCCAAGCGTGGACATCGGGCCGTGACCAGGAATAAAGGTCACATCATCCCCCAGAGGCAACAGTTTGGTTTTGATGGCATCAATCAACTGCCCATGATTGCCTTTCGGGAAATCACTGCGCCCTACGCCGCCTTTAAAGATAACGTCGCCGGACACCAACAGCCGGGATTGCGCATCAAAGAAAACCACGTGTCCTGGCGTATGCCCAGGGCAATGCAAAACATCCAGTCTCACATTGCCTACGCTCACCGTGTCGCCTTCGTTTAACCAACGATCCGGCGTCAGCGGCTGGCAGTCATCCAGACCAAACATACGACTTTGGGCGGGTAGCCCTTGCAGCCAGAACTCATCTTCTTTTTCCGGACCAATCACTGGCACGCCATAGTGCTGCGCCAGCTCGGCAGCCGCACCAACATGATCAAGATGACCATGGGTAAGCAGTATTTGCGTTAACGTCACGCCGGAGGCTGCAACTTCCTGTTTGATGCGTTCAGCATCGCCACCGGGATCCACTATTGCTGCCAGCCGGGTTTGCTCACACCAGACTAACGAGCAGTTCTGGGAGAAGGCGGTAACCGGAATAATACGATAGTTCATACTGCTCCTGTCTCTTTTAACTGAGTTTTACCAGTGCCGTAGCGGCCCGGTATCAATATGCACAAAGTTGCTGCTGGGGTAATATCCTACACCACCTGCACGCATAGATAACGCAGCTTTGCGAATATTGCTCAGAGAAATCCCTTCGATATGGAAATCCATCGCCTGTCCTTTGGTGTGATAGCTTTTTTTGGCAACACCAGAACTGTGAGCCCGGAGTTCGTTATTCGTGTCGACAGAACGGTATCCCGAGACCAGTTGCACCGGTTTGCTTGTTCCTAACAAACCTTGCAGGCGATAAAGTTGATCAAACAGTCGTGGATCGATGGTTTTAATTTTATTCGCGCGATAATCACGGAAAAAATGGTTGAGCTTTGCTAATTCATCCTGAATATAGCCCCGGCCATCGAAAAACTGCGCCTTAATTGTTTCTCCAGTATGGAGATTATTCAGCGTTAAAATACGCGGACGTGGGGTGGAAAGGGTTGCAAATGCTTGTTGAGGTAAGATGGCTGCACCAAGGGCAATACCACCTAACGCCAACAATTTGCGGCGATTAGCGTCAAATTTGTCCATGATAATCAGGTCTGCAAGATAACAAAGTGATCGTAATTTATGCACTTTTATTGCGCACGAAAGGCACCTTACCGGGCAAAAACGTCTGCGTCAAGGTAGCCAAACCCCAGCAAAGACGGGCCTTACAGCAGATCCGGCCCGTTTTCGCTAATTATTACGACAATGTTATTTCCCGAACTGCTTCATTTACCTGATTAATTGTTCGGCTTTCGCCAGGATTTGTGCGCCAGATCGCGCCGTCAGATCATAATTGTAAATATCTGTACGATATTGGGTACGACCATCTTCGCCAACAAATGCGGTCAAATAATAAAGATTCACCGGTATATTTTGACGGATATTAACGTAACGGGTATCTCCTTGTTTTAATGCATCGGAAATCCGCGTGTCGTTCCATCCCGCATCCTGTAATAGCATATTGGCAAGCTCAGAGGCTTTATTCACCCTCACACAGCCTGAGCTCAACGCTCGCGCATCTTTCTGGAAAAGATTATGGTTGGGTGTGTCATGAAGATAGATAGCGTCAGAACTCGGCATATTGAACTTATAGCGGCCGAGCGAGTTTTGCGCGCCCGGCGCCTGCTGGAAGCGGAAAGGCAGATTAGATGGCGTGATGGTTGCCCAATCCACCATCGTCGGGTCAATAGCCTCTTTACTGTTCCAGCCACGCAGCACGGTATAACCATGCCGTTCCAGATAGCCCGGGTCATTCCATACTTTCGGTAGAATGTCTTTGCGTGCCAGCGTCGGTGGTACGTTCCACGGCGGGTTAACCACCACGTTATTCAGCGCACTGCTCATCATCGGCGTTTTGCGATCCGGTCGCCCGACAATCACGCGGGAGGCCAGCACCTGGTTGCCGTTCAGATAATAGACCAGCGAATATTCCGGGATGTTAACCATAATCCCCGTGGAGAGTTTACCCGGCAGCAAACGCAGACGCTGAATGTTCAGCGCCAGAACCCCGGCGCGCTGGGCTGGGGTTACATTCAACCAGTCGCGGGTCGACTGCCCAATCACGCCGTCGGCATGCAGCCCCTGAGCGGCCTGGAAGCGTTTGACTGCGGCAACTAACTGGCGGTCATAGTCGCTGCTGAGCGTACTTGCTGGTTTCGCTTTTTTGGTCAACTGCGCCGTTGTTGTTCCCGCCGTATCAACCGCGATGGCAGACGGGCTGACGACGCTGCTCGTTGCATCATCGCCGGGCAGCGCGATTTTCGGTGCATCATCCATCATGCCGCTACGTTGCAGGATTTCACGCAGCGCGGGTACATCCCTGCTCTTCTGTCCGGGACGCAGTGAAACGGTACTGGTCAACTGCGGCCACGGTGAATTGTCTGCCACCAGCGTCAGTAAAGACTGATGCATCGCAGCATACTGCGGATGATGAGGTGCAAGGGTTTCGATAAATTGCGGCAGGTTGCCTTTATCCAACGCTAATTGCCACTGATTGATTACCGACAGCGGCGGTGTTTCCAGCGTGTAAGGTTTACTGCTGTAGAGCCAGCGGTTGCCTTTCACCGGAATACCGGCGACGAAATGCAGATACCCCATCATGGCGTCCGATAAGACCAAATCCCGCGCCATTCCTGAGATATTCGGATCGGTCAACAGCCCAACCCAGGTCGTGAATTGCGGCTGGAAACCGGCAATCGCGACTTCGGCGAGTTGTTGCTGGAAAGCCTGAACGGCATCACGATTATCCCACATCGGCTTCATTTCACGCGCGGCATACAACGCGGAAAGCGAATCCATGTAGACCGGTGTCCAGTTAGCAGGCAAGAGTGCCTGCAATGCGCTACGCGCGTTAGCAGGCGCATCTGCTGCCGGATAAGGCTGCAAGCCTGCCATCATTGCCGTCGCAGGCGACTGTTCCAGCGGCTGCGATAATGCCGTGGGTTGATCGCCAAGCGTCGCGGAACTGTCAACCGGTACCACCTCAGGCTCATCGGCCAGGGCCTGAGCGCTAAACAGCGGAGCAAATGCGAATGCCAGACATAAACTCAATGTCGACATCCGACGACCATACGATTTCTTAAGCAACATCCCTTGCCCCCTGTTTCTTCATTACACTCACAATGCTCTTTCTATCAGTATATAAAGACAAAAAAGCATTTGCCTTACCAAATGTAAAGAAGTTTAAAGAAGAGCGCGTGGTCGGGTGCAGTGTTTCAGAAAAGAAAAAGGGCGGCATCTCTGCCACCCTCATTGTTTAAGCGAACCGTTAAGAAGCGTCTGCCGTACCAGGTAATGTCTCCGGTAGCTGAGCCGCGAAGCCGCGCAGACCCACCACGTGAACATGCTCGTGGTTCTGGAAGACTTTACGCACCAGTTTATAGGTGGTGCCTTTTTCTGGACTGATGTTCTCCGGAGCCGCAATAATCAATTGCATTTCAAGGCGTTCGCAGAGTTCGAACAAGGTTGCGATGGAGCGGGCATCCAGACGTGCTGCCTCGTCGAGGAACAACAAGCGGCATGGCGAAATATCTTTACCACGCAGACGTCGCGCCTCGTCTTCCCAGCTCTGAACAACCATCACGAGGATAGACATCCCGGTACCGATAGCCTCACCGGTCGACAGGGCCCCGGATTCCGCACGCAGCCAGCCATCCGAACCACGGTTGACCTCCACTTCCATCTCAAGATAGTTGCGGTAATCAAGCAACTCTTCGCCGATGGTTTGCGGCGTACGCTGACCAAGATCGATTTGCGGATTCAGGCGTTGATACAGTTTCGCCAGTGCTTCGGAGAAGGTCAGGCGATTGCTGTTAAACAGGTCCTGATGCTGCTCATGCTGCTCGGAAAGCACCGTCAAAAGCATTGCATGACTCTCGCGGACGTTAACATTCAAACGGACACTGTGTACCTGACCGAAGGAGACGTTTTGCAGCCCCTGGTTAAGTTGACGGATACGGTTCTGTTCGCGCTGAATCGTTTTGCGAATGATATTCGCTACGCTACGAGAGCTGATCGCCAGTTTCTGCTCGCGGGAGGTTAGCTCTTCCGTCAGACGGCTAAGTTCAATCTCCATCTGTTCGATAGCTTCAACCGGATCGTCAGTACGAATAATATCCTGGCGGATACGTTCGCGCAGATGCTGGTAAACCGCGACAAAGAACTGAATCTTACGCTCCGGACGTTTCGGATCTTCCGACATACGCAGCACATCACGCAGATGTTCGTTGTCCGCCACGGCGAGGCGCAACGCACCTAATGCCTTATCCGACATGGAACGCAGTTCGTCACCAGAAAGGTAAGCCAGTTCACGACGATGCAAGCGACGTTCAACGCCGTTATCTTTCACCATTCGCATCACCGCACACCAGCCTGCTTTCGCCGTGACGACCTGTTCGCGCATCTCATGATAATCACGTTCAAGGCGACGCAACGCACGGGTCAGGTTATCCATTTCCGCTTCGCAGAAGGTCAGCGCTTTTTCCAGTTGATTGCGGCGGGCACGGTTGCCGGACAACTGGGCATGCAGCTCGTCGCGACGAATACGCGCGCGCTCCTCCGCACCACTGTCGGCACGGACACCAATTTCCTGCAGCTCTTTTTGCAGATCGTTGAGCAGTTCTTTTTTGGTATCGAACGAGCTTTTCAGCGATGCCAATACCTGGTTGTACTGACTGAGCTGGGCCGCGTGGCTACGCAGCGCCTCACGTGTACGGCTACGTTCACGTTCTGCCTGTTCGAGCCGCTGACGCAGCTTCTCGTTGAGATCGTTATTGCCACTGAGCATTTCCGCAGAATCGGAATAGCTAAAGTGCGCCCGGCGCTGTACAACTTCGATCAGCGCAAACGCCTGCTGGCGTGCTTCACGCTGCACTTGCTGGGAATACGCATAATCTTCTTTCAGTTGTTCATACTGTTCCGGGTCATTTTGCAGCACAGAAACAACGGGCTCCAGTTTCGCCAGATGATTGCCAAACTGTTGAATAAAACGCACGGCTTCCTGAGCTTCGTCCAGCCGCTCCTGAATTTCATCAACGCGATCGGCCAGGGTTTCATCTGCCAGCAAGCTCAGGCGTGGCAGCAGGCGGTTAAGCTGAGCAACCCCCTCTTTCGCCTGCTCGAACTGCATGCGGTTCTGCTGGTTGTCATTCTCATGATTACTCAGCGCGCGCTCCAGTTCACCACGGCGGCCACTGAGCGTACGAATTTCAGCTTCCGGGTCTGGATCAAACGCCACGGCAAGATGGCTACCGATAAAACGGCTGAAGGCCTGATGCAGGCGCTGCGTTTTCTGCACGTCGAAGGATAATGTGGCAAAACGCTCGGCAAGCTCTTCACGCTCGGCGTGGAGCCCTTCGATACGGCTTTCACGTGCGGCACGACCAAACAGCGGCACCGACGGGAAACGGGAGTAGCGCCACTGACGATCGGCTATCTTAACCACCACCGCTTTTTCCAGCTCATCGACGCTGAACACACTGTCATCGAAAGATTGCGGATCCCCTTCAATCAGATAGAGATCTTCCGGGCAATCCTCGAGCCCTTCAAGCTGTTCCGAAATGAGGGAGAGGTCCGGGACCACGATCGCGTGACGTGATGGGCCATACAACGCGGAAAAATAGGGCGCATCGTCAAGGCTAACGTCATCGTAAATTTCAGAGAGCAGTACACCGCCAAAGCGTTCAGCCAGCGTGTTAAGACGCCCGTCTTCGGAGCCACCCGGCTGACTCAGACGTTCGATTTCTTCGTCCACCGCACGCTTACGTGCCCCGACTTCATCGCGTTCAACGATAGCTTCGCGTTCACGCTCCAGCAATTGTTGCAGGTATTCCGTCACTTGCTGGCCGGATTCAAACTGCTCGCCGCTCTGCTCACACAACTGGGTCAGGCTGCTTTGCGCTGCCAGCCAAATCGGTGCGCGCTGGGTCAATATTTGGATGCGTGACTGTAGCTGTTCCAGCTCCTGGCGCAACGCCATACGCTGCTCACCGGCCATGGCCACATTCTCGGAAAGCGCGGCAATTTGCGCCTCCAGCTCATGATGCAGAGCCTCAAGTTCGTCAGCGTCGTACTGTTTATTCTGCCGTTTGCAGAATTCCGCCAGCATGCGTTCAGCATCCTGTTGCTCACGCAGACGCTGTTCCAGTTCGTTCAGACGCGCGCGCAGCGATGGCGCCTGTTCTGCCAGATGGCGCTGGTTTACCCCTTCTCGTAAAAGGTCACGTGCGACATCCCAGGCTTCATCACGGGCCAGCGGACCATTGATAGCGACGACCAACTGGTAAGCTTGTTCAAACTGGCTGTGCGCGGTTTGCGCCACGCTCATACGTTGGTCAAGCGACAGGAGTTTCTCTGTAGCTTCCTGCTCTTTCGCCTGGAAGGTTTCCAGCCATTCGTCTGCCGTTTCTGCCGTCAGGTTCGGTAGCTGGCAAAGTTCTTTTGCACGCTGTAAGGCCTGTTGTGCCTGATTGTACTGAATCGCGCGGGTTTGCTGCACATCCAGAGCCTGTTGGTAGTCGGCAAGCTGGTTTTTCAACTCATCCACTTCCAGTTCAGCGGCCTCGGCGCGCGCTTCGTTCTCTTCCTGATGATCGGTAGCTTCGGCCACCACTTCATTTTGTTCTTCAAGGCGGATTTGCAGTTCGTCCAGATCCGACTCGTAGCGCTCAATTTTTTCCTGCTGGCGCAGCGCGGTCTGCACCAGGTTCAGGTGATCGCTGGCGGCCTGATAGTCAGCCTCAAGATCCCCTTCTGCCCCGGTGTGTTCTGCCAGTTCGCGCGCCATATCGACATGTTTGTATTGCTCAGCCGCCAGCTTTTGCCGTGAACTGAACAGATCGCGACGGAATGTCAGCGCCTGATCGAGGTGAATACGTCGTTCGTTGGCATGGCGCATGTAATCCGCCGCCACATAGTTGGTCGCTTCACTGATCAAGTGCTTGAACAGATCGCGATCCGACTGGGTAACGCGAATCGCTTCCAGCGTCATGCGGTTTTCGCGCAGTGCCGCTTCCATATCCTGGAAGGCTTTACGTACACCGCTATTTTCCGGCAAGAGATAGTCGCGCAGAGAACGGGTGATCGCACTGGAGATACCGCCATACAGCGATGCTTCGATCAGGCGATAGAATTTGCTGCGATCGGATGCTGAGCGCAAGCGACGTGCGACGATGCCCAAATCGAACATCAGAGAATGATAATCGGTGATGGAGTTGAACTGCTTAAACTGCACCCCTTCCATCGCATCCAGCTTTTCCTTCACTTCCTGCAACGGCAGCACGCGCGCCTGACGCTCGTTAAGCGTTTCTGTCAGCAGTTGTGTCGGCTGAACCGCCGTTGGCAGCCCCTGAATAGCGAACGGTTTGATATCGACTTTACGATCGCGACCGGCCACCTGTTGCAGGCGAACCCCCACCAGCACGCGCTGATGACGCGAGTTGATCACATCAAGAACAGAGTAGCAGACCCCGGCTTTCAGTTTACCGTGCAGGCCTTTGTCACGAGAGCCAGACGTCGCGCCTGCCTCGGTGGTGTTACGGAAGTGCAGCAGCGTTAAGTCCGGGATAAGCGCGGTGACGAACGCCGCCATGGTGGTGGATTTACCGGCACCGTTTCCCCCGGACAACGTGGTCACCAGTTCGTCCAGGTCAAACGTACGGGCAAAAAAACCGTTCCAGTTAATCAGCGTCAGTGAGCGAAATTTACCGCGATCAATCATTATTCTTCCTCTCCACTATCCGGCTGATTGTCTTCGTTCTCATCATTGAGCTGCAGGTGATTTTCTACAGGCATGGCTTCACCGTCGCGGATCAAGCGCCGCTGAGCCTCGCGTGCATCGTCACCAGAGCGCACATCCGCGCCGAAGCGGAACACAGACTCGGTAATACGAAACTTGCTGCTGTCGTTACCCATAAACCAGATCATGCCAAGACGACGCAGGCGGTTCAGGGAGGAACGCACTTTTTCCTGTAATTTTTGGCGATCCAAATCAGAACCGGTTGAGCGGTTGTTCACCAGCTTCAACAGTTTGGCTTCGTCTGCCAGCGCCATCAGCTCGTCATACAGCTCCTGCTGAGTGAAGATACCTTCATTGGCCAGACGCTCCGGGCTGAGATAGAGGTAACAAAGAATTTTACCGACCATCATGTCCAGTTCAGACAGTACCGAGCGTGGGATCAGCGTTGTCGAGCGCGGGCGCAGGTAGAAAAAACCTTCTGGCGCACGGATCAACTCAACGTTGTAACGCCCGTAAAACTCCTCCAGAAATTCCTGGAAATCCATTAAAAAGGCGTGATTATCCAGCTCATCAAGGCCGATATGGCGGCCTGAGCGCAGCGCACTGTCGAGCGCCGGAAAGAGTGGGTTTGCCAACGCCTGGGCCAATTTGATCGGCATCACTTGTTCAATATTTGTCAATGACATGCGCCTGTACCTTGGCTCCGTAATCATTAATCGGCTGCCATTTTGCTGGCAGGCCGGTGAAATCTGCTTGCGCTACGCCGAGGCGTACCGCCTGATCAATGACGATCCGCGCGATATCAAAATGCCGCGCGCGCGGGTACCGCGCCAGATATTCGCGTACAACCAGCCCAAGATCCAGTGGAGCTTGTCTGGTTTTATATATCGCCAGTTGTTCTTCGATCATCGCCGCAAGTTGTTCGCGGATTTCGTTGAACTCTTCATATTCCAGGTCAGGCGGAAGCTCACCTGTAACCTCGGCATCGCTCAACGCAATCTCTTCATCGCGCATATCCAGCAGCCTGTCGGCGTTCGCATAGGTCAATGCCCAGGGAGCATCGAAGTAACCCTGTACCGACTGGCGCAAACGCTGGGCAAATACGCGGTTTTTATCCATATCGATAGCGGTACGAATAAACTTGTGTACGTGGCGATCATAGCCAATCCACAAATCGATAGCCTGCTGTCCCCAACTGACGATACGGTCCAGCTTGCTCTGTAAATCAAAAACCAGCCGGTCGACAAACTCCAGATCGTTATGCGCCAGCGTCGCGTCCTGGATACGTAATAAGTTCGCCTGCAGCTTATCCCCTGCCGCTTCCAGCGTATCCTGTAATTCACGCAGCGTACCGGAGGTTTCGGAGAGTAACAGCTCACAGCTTGAAATAGCCGCACGCCAGTCTTTATTCAATAACTGAGCGATATCATCTTTGACTAACTGCTGCTGCTCATCCATCACGCGCTGGGTGAGATCGATGCTGTCGAAAATTTCTGCCACCGAGTATTTCAACGGCGCATAGACGTTGCGATGCCAGTGGAATTCATCCCCACCCTCATCTGCGGCATCAGCAGCGCGTTTCAGTTCTCCCGCCACGATAGATAACTGCATGGACAGGCGCAGCGTAGAAAACTCACGCTGGCGGATATAGTAATCGGTAATGCCAATGCCGAGCGGCGTCAGACGATAGATGGCATTACCGTCAGCCAGTTCGCTGGTAAAACGGTTTAACAGGCGCTGACGCACCATATCGTTTATGGCATTGTTCGCACGCTGAGCAATGGTTTCGCCGCTTTGTTCAAATGCTTCGCTGACGTGGCGAAACGCATCAACAAGCTCTCCCTCGCTCATTTCGCCATCCAGGCGTTCACCGTTCAGCGTGGCAACCGCCAGCAAAAACGACAGTCTGTCTACCGGAAGCGTGATAGAGAAATCGTTTTTCCTGGCCCAGGCAACCAGTTCGGGAACTGTCTGGGAAAATTCACTCATCGTTCATCCTTTCATCTCTCTGCGGCTTGAGCGCGGTCACATGGATATAACGCCCCAGGCTGATATACGGCTCCTGACGACAATATTGCGTTTCAAGTTCAAGCAAGGAGTCAAAACAGTCACGTTGTTGGTGTTTTTCGCGTAAGTAATCGTGAAACACCCGAACACCCGTTTTCCCCGTGATCTGCCAGCCAATCGCATTCAGCCAGCTATAGACTTCATCCGGATGTCGCGGATAATCCGGGGACAATGTGCGCTTTTTCTTTTTAGGCATACCCGCCAGCACATAGTCGAAATTACCTGCCACCATATTGTGCATCAACAGGCCATTAGCATTGTAAAACATCAACGACAATGTCCCCGCGGGCTTTAAAACCGACCACAGCGTTCGCAAAACGTCCACCGGTTCAGCGACCCATTCGAGCACAGCATGGAACAATATCAGATCGACGGGCGATTCCAAATGTTGCGCAATGTCCTGAGCGGGGCATTGTACAAAATGCATGTTACCGCTCACACCTTTCTCTTCTGCGGCTGCGGTAGCACGCGCAATCATCTCCTGCGACACATCACACAGCGTCACATGATGACCCCGTTCTGCCACACGAATCGCTGTCTGGCCTTCTCCGCCGCCCGCATCCAGTACACGAAGCGTGCGATCGCCCATTTCGGCGAGAACCCTATCCAAATCCTGCCAGAGGATCGCCTGACGCAGTTGACCTTTGGTCGTGCCATAGATATTGCGGGAGAATTTTTCCGCGATGTCATCGAAATTACGATCCTGCATGGCCGCTCCGCGATCCTGACAAAACCGCTATTTTGTCACAGCCGTGCTCAGAATGAACCCATCTGGTGTAAGATCCACGCAAAACGCCTGCTGTATGGTTAAAAAGGAGACGGACGCGTGCTTTTTACGCTCAAGAAATACATTGGCGGCCTGATGCTGCCCCTGCCGGCATTGCTTATATTGATTGGTTTTGGGCTGTTGCTTGTCTGGTTCAGTCGCTGGCAAAAAACGGGCAAAGGCATCATTAGCGCAAGCTGGTTGATTCTTCTGCTGCTGAGTCTGCAACCCGTTGCGGACAAAATGCTCAAACCCATCGAGGACAGCTATCCCACCTGGCGCGGCGCAGAGACGGTCAAATATATCGTGGTTCTGGGCGGCGGCTACACCTGGAATGACGCCTGGGCACCAAGCTCAAATCTCATTAATAACAGCCTGCCACGTTTGAATGAAGGCATTCGCCTGTTACATCAGAATCCTGGTGCGAAATTAATCTTTACCGGCGCGGCGGCAAAAACGAACCCGGTCAGCACAGCAGAAGCCGGAGCCAGAGTGGCGGAGAGCCTGGGCATACCGCGCAGCGATATCATCACCCTGGATTCACCGAAAGATACCGAAGAGGAAGCTGCCGCCGTCAAACAGGCTATTGGCGATGTGCCTTTTTTACTGGTGACGTCCGCATCACATATGCCAAGGGCAATGGTTTTCTTCCGTAATGCGGGGCTCCATCCCCTGCCCGCTCCCGCGAATCAGATGGCTATCGTTTCCCCTCTCAATCCGTGGGAACGCGCCATCCCGTCCCCGGTCTGGCTTATGCACAGCGACCGGGTCGGGTATGAAACACTAGGGCGGATCTGGCAGTGGTTGAAAGGTGACTCAGGAAAGCCAGGGAAGGAGTGACTTAGACGCCAAATCAAAACTGGGGCGACTGAAGTGGCCGGTATTCACCAGTTTCGCCACTTCATCCCACAGCAAATAGAGCCAGCGCCGCCACATAAAGGATTCTGCGACCGGTGCGCGCTGGAGATAATGCCAGAACAGCCCTTCGGCCAGCGGGCCATCCGCCAGGCGGAACAACTCATATTCTCGCGGCGCCCAGAGCATAATACCCGGCCCGACCATCGCCAGAAGCTGGTCGCTCCGGGCATCTTTCAACATACTGCGCAAATTGAAATTGCCATGCACCAGTACACAATTGTCGTTGAACCCTTCGAACAGCGACGGCAGGCACTCCCTGGTGCGGAAGAGGATACGTTTATCCTGCATCGTGAGCCCCGTATTGTGGTACTGATTCAGCGTGGTCCATAGTACTTCTACCCGCTGGCGATACCAGGAGGGCCAGATGTTCTCCTGAGTATTGTCCACCATTCCCACACAGCCGTGGCTGTCCTGTCTGTGCCAGGACAATAACCCTTCCACGATTTGATCTTTCAGATGTTCCCAGCGTTCGGGGGTACGTGCAGGCGCTTCAACCGGCACGCCGCGCAGGCGTTCCATAAGCAGGACATCTGGCCCTGGATGTTCTTCATGGGTCATTACGCCATACACGACAGGCATACGTACCGTGCCACTGCGTGCCAGCATTGAGATTTTCCATGCCAGTTGACGTGCAAGGCCAGGGGTGGAAAAACTCCTCGCCAGTAACGGCATCGGATTTCCCTGGCTGTCATACAAGGACCATAACGTCGTATCAGGTCTCTCGCTGACACATTCCATGCGGCTCAGCTTTTCACCCAGCAGGTGGCTTAATTCAGCGCGCAGTTGTTCCATATCAGATTGCCCTCATGAAGACTACTGCTTTTATAATGAGCGCCGGATGACGGGATGTCACCTGATGAGATCAAATCAATACGAGAATTTGCTGGAAAAAAGCAAATCCCCTCAGAGTGAGGGGATTGAGAAGGGAAAATTAACGCATTTCAGCGCGCACGCGCACCAGATCTTCCTGCGTATCAACCCCTGTACCCGGAACTTCCGTCGCAACAGCGACGTGAATTTTTTCGCCGTACCACAGTACGCGTAGCTGCTCCAGCATTTCGATATTTTCAAGCGGACTGGCTTCCCAGTTTACATAACGGCGGATAAAGCCGGCACGATAACCGTAAATACCGATATGACGCAGGAAGGTATCACCAATTGTCTCACGAGAAACAGCAAAACGGTCACGATCCCACGGAATGGTCGCCCGCGAGAAATAGAGCGCATAGCCTTGCGCGTCGGTTACCACTTTCACCGCGTTCGGATTAAATGCTTCATCGGCATGATGAATCGGCACTGCCAGCGTAGCCATGCCAATGTCGCGAGCGGCCAGGTTTTCTGCCACCTGACGAATAATGGCCGGCGGGATCATCGGTTCGTCGCCTTGCACATTGACGATCACGGTGTCATCACTGAAACCACATTTTTCGACAACTTCGGCCAGACGCTCCGTTCCGGACTGATGATCGGCGCGGGTCATGCAAACCTCTCCACCCGCCGCTTCTACCGCACGCGCAACATCAGCATGGTCGGTCGCAACAATAACGCGCGCCGCCCCTGACTCACGCGCACGTTCCAGCACATGCACCACCATGGGTTTCCCATTGATATCAACCAAAGGTTTGCCCGGTAAACGGGTGGACGCGTAACGCGCTGGAATAATGACAACGAAACTCATGGCCGACTCTCTTCTTCTGTTAATGAGCGCGCTTCGTTTTCCAGCAGCACTGGAATGCCCTCGCGCACGGGATAAGCGAGGCTATCCACTTTGCAAATCAGTTCTTGTTTATCCTGGCTGTAATAGAGTTTGCCGTTACAAACCGGGCAGGCGATGATTTCCAGTAACCGATGATCCATATTTCCTCCTGGCGGATCTGACGCATGATCCGCAAATTTTACCATATTCATTGGTCAGGCTGCGTCGACTTCCAGCCCCTGACGATGCTCAATAAAAAGCCCTTCCGGCAGTTTTCCAAAGGTAACACGCTGCGCGCCTTGCCAGCGGGCAAAATCACCGATAGCGGTTATAAGCCCATTTTCAAGCATGCGCCCCGGTTTTACCCCGTTTTCCAGGTAGAGCGCAATGACCTCCAGCACCGCTTCTTTGCGATGCATTTTGGCATCCATTCGCCCGACCAGACGGCCACGATGCAGTAGCGGCAGCACAAAATAACCGTACTGACGTTTTGGCGCAGGCGTATAGCACTCCAGCCGATAGCTAAAATCAAACAGTTGTTCCGCCCGTTTGCGATCCCACACAACCGGGTCGAAAGGTGAGAGCACAGCGCTATGGGTTGCCGTCAGTTTTCCGGCTGCCGCGAGTTCAAGCTGCGGCAATAAATCAGTATGCAGCCAGGCGGGGCCAAGCTTTTCGACATCCACCGGGACAATGTTGCCCTCTTCCTGGAGACGCTCAAGCAACAGAGGTAACGCAGGCTGGCGCAGACGGTAATAATCCGCGAGCCATTCAGCACGAAAGAGGCCCAGGCTGCGCGCACTCTTCGCAAGCATAAGGTGTTCGGCCTCAGCCTGCGTCAATAAGTCACGCTCGTCATTCCAGTGTGGCATCACCCGATGAGTAAGATCATAAACGCGCTGGAAATTGCGGCGTTCGATAACCATCACCTTCCCTGCGGTAAACAACCCTTCCAGATGGCGCTTATGTGGCTTCCATTCCCACCATCCGCTGGCCCCTTTACGCGGATGTTCAAAATCAGCCGAACGAACGGGGCCGTTTTGCTGAATGTGTGCGATGAGCGACTCAATTTCCTGCGCATGCTCTTGCATCCATGCCTCGCGATACTTCCAGCCCATCTTATCCGGGGCAAGCATACGATGGCGGAATAAGGCAAAATCGCTACGAGGTAAAAAGCAGGCTTCGTGCGCCCAGTACTCCATCAGTTCGCCATTTTTCAGCGCGTCATCAAGCCACTGGGTAGGGTATTTGCCAAGACGGCTGAAAAGTACCAGATAGGGACTACGCGCCACAATGTTGATGGTATCAATTTGTAGCAACGACATACGTTGAATCGTCGTCAGGATGTCGCCAGGGGTGGCGCGACGGGATGGTTTTCTCAGTAAGCCCTGAGCGGCAAGATGAAGATGACGGGCCGTTTGCAGCGTGATTTGTGGCACAGACATAGGCTTCCCGGTTGTAGAACACGGCGCGCCACGACAAGAGCGTCAGCGCACCAGATTTATGAGTTCCTGCAACAACTTCTCTGCTTGCTTATCCTCAAGATGCGCATCCACAGGCAGATACCACCAGTTATTTTCCGCAAAGGCGCGACACTTGACGGCATCTTTTTCCGTCATGATAAGCGTCTGCTCTGGTTCAAGCAGTGCCGCAACATCCTGCCGGGAAAGTGCCTGATGGTCGGCCAACGCAACGGTTTTCACCGGACGCGCGCCGCTTTCATGCAGCGTAGCAAAAAAACGCGGAGGATGACCAATTCCGGCCATTGCAACCAGATTTTGCAACGCATTGACATTACGGCGCTCACCGGTAAGTAAATTCACGGCCAACCCTGGCTGCAATCGCATGGCTATTTCGCCAGGCTGCGCAATGCCACCGTTGGTGATCACAGCGTCAACGGTTTTAAGACGCGATGCCCGCTCACGCATCGGCCCTGCGGGTAGCCACCAGCCGTTACCAAAACGTCGCACGCCATCAATAACGACAATTTCTTTATCGCGGTGCAGACGATAGTGCTGCAAGCCGTCGTCGGTGACGATCAGTTGCACAGGTGAGTCCGCCAAAAGTGCTTTAACGGCATCGACTCTGGCGGGAGACACAGCGACAGGCGCGCCCGTACGCTGAAAAATAAGCACTGGCTCATCACCCGCCTCGGTGGTCGTAGTGTCAGGGGTAAGCAACAGCGGGTAGTGCGCGGCTTTACCGCCATACCCTCTGGAAACCACACCTACCCGGATACCGCGCTGCTGTAACTGTTCAACCAGCCAGACAACTACCGGCGTTTTACCATTGCCGCCCGCAGTCAGATTACCGACCACGACAACGGGAACGGGTGCCTGCCAGGCTTTTTTCAACCCCAGACGCCAGCACAAACGAATAATGCCGCTGACCAGGCCATAGAGCCAGGACAGCGGTAATAACAATAGCCACAGCGGTGATTCACCGGACCAGATGCGCGCAATCATTCGCCAAACTGCATTTTATGCAACTGCGCATAGACACCACGTTGCGCCAGAAGCTCGCTATGGCTTCCACGCTCAACGATACGCCCATCTTCTACCACCACGATTTCATCTGCCTGCTCGATCGTAGAAAGGCGGTGTGCAATCACCAGTGAGGTACGGTTTTTCTGCAATTCATTAAGCGCCGCCTGAATCGCACGCTCGGATTCCGTATCCAGTGCCGATGTTGCCTCATCCAGGATAAGGATGGGGCTGTCACGCAACAGCGCACGGGCAATCGCAATACGCTGACGTTGGCCGCCGGAAAGCAGTACACCGTTTTCACCGATAATGGTGTCCAGACCATTGTCCATCTTATTGATGAAATCCATGGCATAGGCCATTTTCGCCGCCTGTTCGATCTGCTCACGGCTGTACTCTTCCGTACGGGCATAGGCAATGTTATTTGCCACGGTATCGTTGAAGAGGTGCACATTTTGCGAGACCAGTGCGACCTGGTTACGCAATGACGTCAGCTTATATTCACGCAGATCATGACCATCCATCAGGATCTGGCCTTTATCAATGTCATAGAAGCGCGTGATAAGACTCGCCATGGTCGATTTACCCGAACCAGAGCGGCCAACCAGCGCCACCGTTTTTCCTGCAGGAATACTCAGGTTGATATTACGCAGTGCAGGCGTCTCGCGCCCCGGATAAGTAAAGGTCACATCACGGAACTCAACGTCGCCTTTTGCACGTTCAATCACCAGCGTACCTTCGTCTTTTTCCTGCTCGCTATCCAGAATCGCGAACAGCGTCTGGCAGGCAGCCATCCCGCGCTGAAACTGTGCGTTGACGTTGGTCAGCGATTTAAGCGGGCGCATCAGAGCAATCATTGACGAGAACACCACGGTAATGGTCCCTGCCGTCAGGGTATCCATCACGCTTGGGAAACTTGCGGCATAAAGCACAAATGCCAGCGCCAGTGAGGCAATAAGCTGAATGATCGGGTCAGAAATGGATGATGCAGAGACCATTTTCATGCCCTGCAGACGCATCTTGTTACTGACTTTCTCAAAGCGGCTGGTCTCTACTTCCTGACCGCCAAACATCAGCACTTCTTTATGCCCTTTCAGCATCTGCTCGGCGCTGGTGGTTACCTGCCCCATCGTGTTCTGCATGTTTTTGCTGATATTGCGAAAGCGCTTTGACACAACGCGAATAGCAAAAGAGACGATCGGCGCAAGTACTATGAGGATTGCCGACAGTTGCCAACTGTAATAGAACATCATCACAAACAGACCGATGATAGATGCCCCTTCACGAACCACAGTGATCAGCGCACTGGAAGAGGAAGAAGCGACCTGTTCAGAGTCATAGGTAATGCGGGACAGGAGCGTCCCGGTAGATTGTTTGTCGAAGAAGGATACGGGCATCCCCATCATATGACCAAACAGGCGGCGGCGCATGGTCATTACCACCTTGCCAGAAACCCATGAAATACAGTAGCTGGATATATAGCTGGTGACGCCGCGTAAAATCATCAGCCCGATAACCACCAGTGGCATCCACAGCAACACTGAGCGGTCCGTTTTACCAAAACCATCATCCAGTAATGGTTTGAGGAGCGATAACATGAATGTATCGCTGGCTGCGTTGAGGATTAACGCTACTCCCGACACGATCAAACCCGTTTTAAACGGCGCAATGATGGGCCAAAGTCGGCGGAATGTCTGCCATGTAGAGAGATCTTTGTCGTTA
Source organism: Phytobacter sp. SCO41 (assembly GCF_003073275.1). Classification (NCBI taxonomy): domain Bacteria; kingdom Pseudomonadati; phylum Pseudomonadota; class Gammaproteobacteria; order Enterobacterales; family Enterobacteriaceae; genus Phytobacter; species Phytobacter sp. SCO41. The sequence continues at coordinate 3,725,872 of NZ_CP027225.1, forward strand.
TGCATTCAAAAAACCAGCACTTGTTGAAATAGCCGCATATTCTACCCGTTATCTCCAGGTACGCCAAACCACTGATGATACCAACGTGGGAAAATTTGCTCGCGTAAGCTTAAGATTTTCCAACCTTGCCGCGAGAATAAGACTGTTATTTGCCCATGATGCGGCGTATCAAACCACTGGTAAGCCTGTTGCCGATAGCGCTTTTGCACTTTTGCCGACGGCAAACGCCAGTTGTTGTAACGCGATGCCGATGCCAGCGCCACCTTTCCATTCACCCTCTGAATAAAAGGGAGCGTGGAAGAGGTGTTGCTGCCATGATGAGGCACCTGGATAAGTGTAGCCTGGAGATGCTGCCAGTAATGGCTCATCATCGCCATTTCCCCTGCGCTTTCAATATCTCCCGTAAGCAGTATGCTTTGTTGCCCGTCATCGACTTTGACCACGCACGAGCGATTGTTTCCCTTCATTTGCACGCCGTTGAGTGGCCAGTGCGCCGTGAAAGTAAGCCCCTGCCATTGCCAGCGTTCACCGCGAAAACAGGGCTGATGGCCGGCCCAGCCCAACGGGCTTTTAACCCACAGTGATGGCCAGTCGGCGAGAAGAGTATTAAGCCCTCCCCGATGATCGAGATGCTCATGGCTGAGAATAATGCCTTCCGGTTGCAGATGATGCCAACGCAACCACGGGGTAATCAGTTGCTGCGCGCTATCCCCACCCGGCCAGGCAAGCCCGGTGTCGTACAAAATTGCTTTACCGTTGCGTTCAATAACCATCGCCAGCCCCTGGCCTACATCAAGCATATGTACCGCCCAGTCACCGTCGCGATGGGTCTGCCAAAAAGGGAATAGCAGGAGAAGAACTGCCGTACAACTGGCAGCAGGAAAGGTGCGCCAGCAGCGTAATTTTCCCATGATAAGAAAAAACCAGGGAAGCCAGGCTAGCCCAAGCCAGCGCGCATCGACATCAATCCAGCCGAGCGGCAAGCTCTGCAGAAACCAGAATAAAATCGCAAGAGAACCATCAGCCAGATACCAGACACATGATTCAATACTTTGCGGGCCGATAAGATGCAGCAGCATACCGAAGAGGACAAGTGGGACCGTGACAAAAGTAACCAGCGGTACTGCGATTAAATTCGCCGCCATTGAACTCAGGCTAAGGCCGTGAAAAGACAAAACCTGCAGCGGCATCAGTAATAATGTCATTCCCGCCTGGATATACAGCAGGTCGATGAGGATCCGGCGCCACCAGCACAGGTTATGAATCCGTAACGGGAGCCACTGATACCAAAAAATCAGTGCCGCGACGGCGAAAGCAGACAGCCATAAACTTTGCGACAACACAGCAATAGGGTCGATAAACAGTATACCGGCAATGCAGCACACCCAGACCTGCCATGGTGTCCACAAGCGCCCGGAGAGACGTAATGCAGCCCATATGCCAATAGAGAGACTGGTTCGAAAGGCGGGTGGCTGCATCCCCGTTAAGCCGGCATAGCAGATAGCACAGACCACACCTATCAGTAGCGGTAAATGCCAGTTGATTCGTCTTGCGGGGAAAAAGCGCTGCACGCCTCTGGTCAGTAGCACACCCATCATCGCTGTCAGTGCGATATGCAGCCCCGATATGGCCATCAGATGGGCTGTGCCCGTCTGACGCATGATATCTTTTACGTCACTATCCAGCGCCGCACGTTCACCAAGCCCCAGCGCCATGATGACCTGCCGCCAGGGGTACGCTTCCAGATGCGTACTCAGCGAATTCAGATATCGGCCACGCCAACTACACTGGCCATTTACAATATTTGCCTTCACAAAGCGACCGGTCAGCGGTAAATGCGACGACAACGCATGGCGCTGAGTATCGAATCCCCCATCATTGAGTTGCCCATGTATAGGCCGTGCTCTTATGGTCATATCCCACTGCTGACCAACGCACACAGATTGCGGCAAATATTCGCCGTAGAGCGTAATGCCTGCCGCGGGAATGAGGCGTTTACCATCCAGGTGGGTGATGTCAGCATAGTGCGTTGTTGCATGATCGGTGCCGGTAATCACTACCCTCACCTGCCGATTCGCACCCGGCAAATGTTGTGTAGGCCACAGGACCTGTAATGCCGCCAGTAATCCCCAGGCGAAAAACAGAACCGTAAAACCTGCATAGCGAATGTAGCGCTGATGCCTGCTGGCGAGCAGTAATCCTGTCACAGCTATCATCCAGACATGTTCAATTTCAGGCAGTGTCGGGAGAAATAATAGTGGCAATATGCCTAAGTTCACACAAAGTGCTAATGCAGGTAATGGCATGCCCACCTCCTTGTTACGGGAAGTGTGACCAGCGTTACGTATGCCGTCTGGCATGATTTTCTTGTTTTGCGGCGAGGGTGGGCAGATTTAAACGCGCTTGCATCTAAAAACACGCATTTTGCGAGCAGCTTTCCAGGATGCAAGGACCAGAAATGAAAAAAGCACCTGTCGGTGCTTTTCACGATGATTAGGTTTCAATACAGATTAAAACTTAACCTTCATAAATATTGGCGCGGTCACGTAATTCTTTACCCGGCTTAAAGTGCGGAACGTATTTCCCTTCCAGATCCACTTTATCGCCCGTTTTCGGATTACGTCCGGTGCGGGGTGCACGATAGTGCAGAGAAAAACTGCCGAAACCGCGGATCTCAATACGCTCACCCTGGGCAAGAGTAGAGGCCATATGCTCCAGCATCTCTTTCACCGCGTCTTCCACCGCTTTCGCGGGAATGTGCGATTGCTGGCTGGCAAGTCTTTCAATCAATTCTGACTTGGTCATGATTCCTCCGGTTTCCTTCAGGGCAAATTAGCTTAACAGCTTGAACAAGGGCGGCCGTAGCCGCCCTTTGTGCTTGATTACAGGACGAAATCTGTAATCTGTCAAGTATACTCATCATACTTCGCGTGTCAGACACCATTGCTTCGCAATATCGCCCCGGTCATTTACCGAGGCGATGTACTAACAGCCGTCTGGCAGTCCAAAGTATGGCGAAATATTACTCGCCTTTAGCTGCTTTGAAGGCTTCTGCCATAGCGTTGGAGAAGTTGCCGTCTTCCTGTTTGTTGTTAACAGTTGCGATAGCATCTTTCTCGTCAGCTTCGTCTTTAGCACGAACAGACAGGCTAACTACACGGTTTTTACGATCAACGCCGGTGAATTTAGCTTCAACGTCGTCGCCTACGTTCAGAACCAGAGTTGCGTCTTCAACGCGGTCACGGGATGCTTCAGAAGCACGCAGGTAACCTTCAACACCGTCCGCCAGTTCTACGGTTGCGCCTTTCGCGTCAACTGCAGTTACTTTACCGGTTACGATCGCGCCTTTCTTGTTCAGAGCAACGTAGTTGTTGAACGGATCTTCTGCGAGCTGTTTAACGCCCAGAGAGATACGCTCACGCTCTGCGTCAACCTGCAGAACAACAGCTGCGATTTCGTCGCCTTTTTTGTATTCACGAACTGCTTCTTCGCCTGCAACGTTCCAGGAGATGTCAGACAGGTGAACCAGACCGTCGATGCCGCCGTCCAGGCCGATGAAGATACCGAAGTCAGTGATAGACTTGATTTTACCTTCAACACGGTCACCCTTGTTGTGGGTTTCCGCGAACTGCTGCCACGGGTTAGCTTTGCACTGTTTCAGGCCCAGGGAGATACGACGACGTTCTTCGTCGATATCCAGAACCATAACTTCCACTACGTCACCAACGTTAACAACTTTGGATGGGTGGATGTTTTTGTTGGTCCAGTCCATTTCGGAAACGTGTACCAGGCCTTCAACGCCTTCTTCGATTTCAACGAAGCAGCCGTAGTCAGTCAGGTTGGTTACGCGACCGGTCAGTTTAGTACCTTCCGGGTAACGTTTAGCGATAGCAACCCACGGATCTTCGCCCAGCTGTTTCAGGCCCAGAGATACACGGGTACGCTCGCGGTCGAACTTCAGCACTTTAACAGTGATTTCGTCGCCCACGTTGACGATTTCGCTCGGATGCTTAACGCGTTTCCAGGCCATGTCAGTGATGTGCAGCAGGCCGTCAACGCCACCCAGATCAACGAATGCACCGTAGTCAGTGAGGTTCTTAACGATACCTTTAACTTCCATGCCTTCTTGCAGGTTTTCCAGCAGTTGATCACGTTCAGCGCTGTTCTCGGATTCGATAACGGCACGACGAGAAACAACAACGTTGTTACGCTTCTGGTCCAGCTTGATGACTTTGAATTCAAGCTCTTTGCCTTCCAGGTGCAGCGTGTCGCGAACCGGACGAACGTCTACCAGAGAACCTGGCAGGAACGCGCGAATACCGTTCAGCTCAACAGTGAAGCCGCCTTTGACTTTGCCGTTGATAACACCGGTAACAGTTTCAGCTTCTTCGTACGCTTTTTCCAGCGTGATCCAAGCTTCGTGACGTTTAGCTTTCTCACGGGACAGCAGGGTTTCACCGAAGCCGTCTTCTACTGCATCCAGAGCAACGTCAACTTCGTCGCCAACCTGGATTTCCAGTTCGCCCTGGGCGTTTTTGAACTGCTCAGCCGGAATGGCAGACTCAGATTTCAGACCGGCGTCAACCAGTACTACGTCTTTGTCGATAGCAACAACAACACCACGAACGATGGAACCCGGGCGGGTTTCGATTTCTTTTAAGGATTCTTCAAACAGTTGAGCAAAAGATTCAGTCATGTTTAATCTTCAGGTTAATATTAACGTCCACCTGGCTCCGTGCCGGATGGGGTTGTTTCACATACCCGCCGTCAATCCTTTGCAGCGGGGGTACTACTAATTCTGTCGCGATTACGCGAGCGCCAGTTTTTGGCGCGCATATTGTAGCGCTTTTTCAATCACTTGCTCAATAGTTAAACTGGTGGAATCCAGCACTAAAGCATCTTCTGCAGGAACAAGTGGGGCGACGGCGCGGTTACGATCGCGGTCATCGCGCTCTTTTATCTCGGATAAAAGGCGATCAAAATTAACACTAAACCCCTTTTCCTGCAACTGTAGCATGCGGCGGTGCGCACGCTCTTCGGAGGAGGCGTCAAGAAAAATTTTCACTGGCGCATCGGGGAATACGACGGTTCCCATATCGCGCCCGTCGGCGATAAGGCCCGGCGCTTCACGAAAAGCGCGCTGACGACGTAACAGAGCCTCACGCACGCGTGGAAAAGCCGCAACCTGCGATGCTGCATTAGCGACTTCCTGCGTACGAATCTCACCGCTCACGTCCTCACCTTCAAGAATCACTTCAAGGTTGCCGTCAGTCGAGACAAAACGTACGTCGAGATGCGCTGCCAGCGGAACCAGTACGTCTTCTGAGGTGACATCAACATGGTGGTGCAGCGCCGCCAGCGCCAGCACACGATAGATTGCGCCTGAATCCAGTAGATGCCATTGCAACGCTTCCGCCATTGCCTTGCACAGAGTGCCTTTCCCCGCACCGCTAGGCCCATCAATGGTGATTACCGGGGCAATTGCCGCCATCTTTTTCTCCTTCATAAAGGCATACCGTTAACGTAAACGCCGCGCATTATACGCTGCAACGTCAATGACCGTTACTACCAGGTATAAATAACGGGATGAATCGTGCTGAGTGAAGAAGGTTTGCGCAATTATAGAGGGGCTGGAGGATTACCAGCCCGAAAGTGACAATTATTTACTTTTTATCTGCGGCGATACGATCACGAATGTGCTGCGCGCGCTCCGCTGATGGCGGGTGAGAATCGAACAGTGACTTCGCGTGGCCGGAGTCCATTTTCGCCAGTTTTTCAAAACTGGTCACCAGCCCTTGTGTTTTAATGCCGCGTTTTTTCAGCAAATCATAGGAAAAATCATCCGAATCCGACTCCTGACTGCGAGAAAATGCGGAATTGATAACGCCATTTGCCAAATCCCCCAGCTGTGAGCGGGACAGCTGCGCCGCAACGCCGCTGGTCGCAGAAATCGCATCACGGGCGGCAATCGTCGCGTATTCAGCCTGCATGGCTTTCTTCGAATGGCCCAGCGCCACATGCCCAAGCTCATGACCCAGAACCGCCTCGACTTCGTTATCTGTCATCATGTCCATCAGGCCACTGTAAACACGAACGCAGCCGTTCGCCATTGCCCAGGCATTCACATCCGACGTTAAATAGACTTTATAATTAACAGGCGTACCGTCGGCATTGTTGCCCAATGCTTTCGCTATTGTATTCAGGCGTTTTGTATATTTACTTGATGCGCCCGCCACTTTGTTGGTGGCATCCATCTGCTTACAGGCATCGTTCGACAGCGCTTTGACATCAGCATCCGATAATGTTGCCGCTTTGAAGGCAGAGACACCCGAGCTGGCAAGCATATTAGCATTCATATTTTTGCAACCTACCAGCACTACCGCTGCCACGGCTAATGCCAGAAGTTTCTTTGTATTTGTCATGTGAATCATCCGTTGATTAAACATATAAAATATATATAAATCATCACCTTATATTAAGATGATGCGCAAAAATAGCATTCAATGGGGAAGGCAGCAAGGCGGAGAAAACAACAACGCCGACAGAAGTCGGCGTCAGAAGCAAAGCAACAGGAACAGAATCAGGCAAGCGTACTGATCCGCGCCAGTTGCTCGAAATAGTCAGGGAATGTTTTGGCGGTACATTTCGGATCGAGGATCGTGACAGGTGTATCCGACAACGCCACCAGCGAGAAGCACATTGCCATACGGTGGTCATTATAGGTGCCTATTTCCGCATACTGAATGTGGGCAGGTGGGGTTACGCGAATATAATCTTCACCCTCCTCCACCTCGGCGCCGACTTTACGCAGTTCTGTCGCCATGGCAAAAAGACGGTCGGTTTCTTTAACGCGCCAGTTATAGATGTTACGCATCGTGGTAGTACCGCGGGCAAATAACGCCGCCGTCGCAATGGTCATCGCCGCATCAGGAATATGATTCATATCCATATCAATGGCGTTCAGTTCACCGTGCGTACAAGAAATAAAATCATCACCCCAGACAACCTGCGCACCCATTTTTTCCAGTACGTCGGCAAAACGAATATCGCCCTGCACGCTGTTGCGCCCAATACCGGTGACTTTCACCGTGCCGCCTTTAATTGCGCCGGCCGCCAGGAAATAGGAGGCAGAGGAAGCATCACCTTCTACCAGATAGTGCCCCGGAGAGATGTACTGCTGCTTACCACGCACGACAAAGCGCTGATACTGCTGATTTTCAACCTCGACACCGAAAGTGTTCATCAGATGCAACGTAATGTCGATATAGGGCTTGGAAACCAGGTCTCCTTTAATGGAGATAACGGTATCCTGCGTTGCAAGCGGAGCGGTCATCAGCAATGCAGTCAAAAACTGGCTCGATACACTGCCGTCAACCTCGACGCCGCCGCCGCTGAACCCGCCGCGCAGACGCAGAGGCGGATAATTTTCCTGTTCCAGATAATCAATCTGCGCGCCGCCCTGCCGTAGCGCATCCACCAGATGGCCAATCGGACGTTCTTTCATACGCGGTTCGCCGGTCAGGACAATGTCATTGCTGCCAAGGCACAGCGCTGCTGCCAATGGTCGCATTGCCGTACCTGCATTACCCAGGAATAATTCCAGCGGTTTTTCTGCCGTTAACGGTCCACCGACGCCGGTTACTTCACAGCGGGTACGATCCGCAGACAGCGTGAAGGAAACTCCCAACGCACTGAGCGCATTGAGCATATGGCGCACATCGTCGCTGTCCAGAAGATTGGTCAGAACGGTGGTGCCCTGTGCGAAGGCGGCCAGCAACAAGGCGCGGTTGGAAACACTTTTTGAACCAGGCAGATTAATGGTGCCATCTACCCGCGCGATGGGTTGTAACGTCAGGGATTCCATGAAACTCAACTCTCAACAAACAGAATAAAAACCCCCGCAGCCAGGCTACGGGGGTACGGGGCAAGCCAAATTTAGCCGTGGCGACGTTCGAAGTCAGCCATAAAGTCGGTCAGCGCTTTTACGCCTTCCAGCGGCATCGCATTATAGATAGAGGCACGCATACCCCCAACCACACGGTGGCCTTTCAGTGCATGTAGCCCTGCCGCCAGCGACTCTTCCAGAAAAACTTTGTCGAGCGCGTTGTCAGCCAACTGGAACGGAACGTTCATGCGAGAACGGTTCGCTTTGGCAACATCGTTACGGTAGAAATCGCTTTTATCAATGACACCATAGAGCAGATCAGCTTTTTGCTGATTAATACGGTCCATGGCTGCAACGCCGCCGTTGTTTTTCAGCCATTTGAAGACGAGGCCAGCAAGATACCAGGCAAACGTCGGCGGCGTGTTAAACATGGAGTCGTTTTCCGCCAGGATGGTGTAATCCAGAATTGAAGGGCAAGATTGATGCGCTTTACCCAGCAAATCCTCACGAACGATCACCAGCGTTAAGCCTGCCGGGCCGATATTTTTCTGCGCACCGGCATAAATCACACCGTAGCGGGAGACATCCAGCGGAGTTGACAGAATAGTGGAAGAGAGATCCGCCGTGACAACCACATCGGACGCAAAGTTCGGCGTTTCATTGATGGCAATACCGTCAATGGTTTCGTTCGGGCAGAAGTGCAAATAGGCGCTGTTATCGCTCAGTTGCCACTCGCTCATTGGCTTCACACCACGCTGACCCTCAACAGAGATTTTTGCGTCGATAACATTCGGGGAGCAGTATTTTTTTGCTTCTTTGATTGCACTCGCCGCCCAGTAACCTGCGTCAACATAATCTGCAGTGGTTTTATCACCGAGGATGTTCAACGGAATACCGGCAAACTGACCACGGCCGCCGCCATGGCAGAACAAAACTTTGTAGTTCGAGGGAATATTCAGCAGATCGCGAAAATCCTTTTCTGCTTCCTCAGCCACCTGAATAAATTCTTTACCACGGTGGCTGATTTCCATCACCGATGTACCAAGACCATGCCAGTCACAAAGCTCCTGTTGAGCCTGTTTAAGCACATCCGCCGGTAACATTGCCGGACCTGAACTGAAATTAAAGACCTGAGCCATTTCCCCTCACCACGCTAAAAGCAATAAGTTATAACAGTGGATATCGGTTTTATCATTCAGTGACACGCGCCGCAATGTCTAAAACTTATGACCCCAAATATGCGGTCGCTGTCACACAAAACATTCTTCCGCTGAATCGTCATAAAACCGACATAATGGCTATCAGGTTACCCGAATTCCCCGGCTTGCCTTCGACCATTCTGGATTTGCACAACGCGGGCATAATTGATGGCAGCCCGCAGGCATGGCAATGATTTTACTGCATTGAACGCAGGCGTAGTCTCCCGCTTCCGGTATGGTAGTGAAACGTTCAGAAAATGCCTTAGGCAAAATGCACAGACCCGGTTTTACATCCTCATCCGTATAGTAAAAGACACTCAGTTGACCATTGGTCTCCAGGATAGCCAGCCTCACTTGCCCAAGATGATCGACGCCACGGATGCGTAGTTCCATAAAGAATTCAAATTCCGTCATGTTCTGCTTATCTAATTTCTCCCAGACAAATTCCCCTTCGTGGATAATGATGGCAGGCTTACCTTCCAGCAGATCCTCGAGTTTCTCGCTGTGCGTCATGAACCACATTACTAAGCGGTACAGTACGGCCAGAGTAACAAATACCACCAGTACCGGAAGCATGGGCACATCGTCATAAAACGCAACGTCGCCTGCCGCTGAGCCTAACGTCAGGATGATTAATACTTCAAAGAGCGACATCTGACGCACGCCGCGCCGCCCCGTGATTTTGAGAAATATAAAGACCAAAACAAAGGTATAGAGGCTGCGAAGCGCCACTTCGCCAAGAAACTCCAGAGGAACTTTATCCAACGCCATGCGGTGGAGATCAAACGCTTTCATTTTTTTATGTCCGAACAACGAGTTAGGTTCATTAATGATAGTCAAAAGTTTTATTTTCGCAGACCGGGCCCCGAAGATAGCGTCAGTCACGTAAAACCCGTATGATTGCCCGCTTTACGTACAAAAAAGTGACTGCTATGACGCAAACCTATATCCCCGGCAAAGACGCCGCACTGGAAGATTCCATCGCTCGCTTCCAGCAAAAACTGCTCGACCTCGGCTTCAATATTGAAGAAGCTTCCTGGCTAAACCCGGTACCGAACGTCTGGTCCGTGCACATTCGCGATAAAGACTGCGCGCTGTGCTTTACTAACGGTAAAGGCGCAACCAAAAAGGCGGCACTGGCATCTGCGCTGGGTGAATATTTTGAGCGTCTGTCCACTAACTATTTCTTTGCCGATTTCTGGCTGGGTGATGAAGTGGCTAATGGCCCATTCGTCCATTATCCAAATGAGAAATGGTTCCCGCTGACCGAAGACGACACACTGCCGGAAGGTATTCTCGATCCGCGTCTGCGCGCATTTTACGATCCGGAAAACGAACTGACGGCAGGCATGCTGATCGATCTGCAGTCCGGCAATGAAGAACGCGGGATTTGCGCCCTGCCCTTTACCCGCCAGTCAGATGAACAAACCGTCTATATTCCGATGAATATCGTCGGTAACCTGTATGTCTCCAATGGCATGTCAGCGGGCAATACCCGTAATGAAGCTCGCGTCCAGGGTTTGTCCGAGGTTTTCGAACGTCATATTAAAAACCGTATCATCAGCGAACGTATCAGCCTGCCTGAAATTCCTGCCGAGGTTCTTGCACGCTATCCTGGCATTGTGGCATCTATTGAGAAACTGGAAGCCGAAGGTTTCCCGATTTTTGCCTATGATGGCTCGCTGGGCGGTCAATATCCGGTGATTTGCGTTGTCCTGTTTAACCCGGCTAACGGCACCTGCTTTGCCTCATTCGGCGCACACCCGGATTTTGGCGTGGCACTCGAACGTACCGTGACCGAACTGCTGCAGGGCCGCAGCCTGAAAGATCTGGATGTCTTTACCCCGCCGACGTTTGATGATGAAGAAGTCGCAGAGCATACCAACCTCGAAACGCACTTTATCGACTCCAGCGGTTCGATCTCCTGGGATCTGTTCAAGCAGGATGCAGACTACCCGTTTGCTGACTGGAGCTTTGCCGGAACAACCGAAGAAGAGTTTGCCACCCTTATGGCCATCTTCAATGCAGAAGATAAAGAAGTGTACATCGCCGACTACGAGCATCTGGGCGTTTACGCCTGCCGCATCCTGGTTCCGGGCATGTCAGATATTTATCCGGCGGAAGATCTCTGGCTGGCAAACAACAGCATGGGCAGCCATCTGCGTGAAACAATCCTCTCTCTGCCAGGCAGCGAGTGGGAAAAAGAAGACTACCTGAATCTTATTGATCAGCTTGATGAAGAAGGTCATGACGATTTCACCCGCGTCCGGGAGCTGCTGGGTGTGGCGACCGGTAAAGACAATGGCTGGTTTACGCTACGTATTGGCGAACTGAAAGCGATGCTCGCGCTGGCGGGTGGCGACCTTGATCAGGCGCTCTCGTGGACGGAATGGACAATTGAATTCAATGGTTCGGTCTTCGGCGCTGAGCGCATCAATTATTACCGTTGCTTGCAAACGCTGTTGCAACTGTCTCAGGAAGAAGAGCGTCAGCCGCTGCAATATCTGAACGCTTTTGTGCGCATGTACGGTGCAGATGCGGTTGAAGCGGCCAGCGCGGCGCTAAGCGGAGAAGCGCCTTTCTATGGTCTGCAGGCAGCGGATGGTTCACTGACGGCGTTTCCGGCGCATCTGGGCTTGTTAGCGGCTTACGAAAAATTACAACGGGCCAAACGTGCCTTTTGGTCGAATTAACGACAAGTAACACGACAATCTGTAGGCTTAATCACAGGTCTACGTTATATTACGGGGCAATTTCATTGCCCCTTTTTATTTATATTTCGGCAATGAGCGCCAATTGTAATAATTAAGTTAACCTTGGGTGAATATATTTATATAAACCCAGGGATTATTGTTACTCTTTATGGCAATTACCCCATTTTAATTAACTGTTGTTTGGGAGGCCGCATAAAAAAATTCAACTGTAATTGCAAATTTTAAACTTTATTTTTACTTGGATAATCAACACGTTACTCTGCATTTGCTGAAAAACCATGCACTTTGCAGTCCTATAAGCCAGGCGAGATATGATCCATATCAAATTCTCTTCTATAATGCTTTGTTAGTATCTCGTCGCCGACTTAAATAAAGAGAGAGTTAGTGTGAAAGCTGACAACCCTTTTGATCTAATACTTCCAGCTGCGATGGCCAAAGTTGCCGAAGAAGCAGGTGTCTACAAAGCAACTAAGAAACCGCTGACAACGTTCTTTTTGGCGATTACAGCAGGTGTCTTTATCTCCATCGCGTTTGTTTTTTATATTACTGCCACCACAGGGACAGCATCAATGCCGTACGGCATGGCTAAACTGGTTGGTGGGATATGCTTCTCATTAGGGTTAATTCTTTGCGTCATCTGCGGCGCAGACCTTTTCACATCAACGGTGTTGATCGTGGTGGCGAAAGCCAGTGGGCGTATCACCTGGGGCCAATTGGCTCGTAACTGGGTAAACGTCTATATCGGTAACCTGATTGGCGCATTGTTGTTCGTGCTGCTGATGTGGTTATCCGGGGAGTATATGGTAGCAAATGGCGGCTGGGGCCTGAATGTCCTGCAAACAGCCGACCACAAACTGCACCATACCTTTATTGAAGCTGTCGCACTGGGTATTCTGGCGAACCTGATGGTCTGTCTGGCCGTATGGATGAGCTACTCAGGTCGCAGTCTGACCGATAAAGCGTTGATTATGGTGCTGCCGGTGGCCATGTTTGTTGCCAGCGGTTTTGAGCACAGTATCGCAAACATGTTTATGATTCCGATGGGTATCGTAATCCGTCACTTTGCGAGCCCGGAGTTCTGGACCGCTATCGGCTCCAGCCCGGAAAGTTTTTCTCACCTGACTATTGCAAATTTCATCACCGATAATCTGATTCCGGTAACAATTGGGAATATCATTGGTGGAGGATTGTTAGTTGGGTTGACATACTGGGTCATTTACCTGCGTGGCGATAATCATCATTAATTGATGCTTGTTTCAGGCAGTAAATAAAAAATCCACTTAAGAAGGTAGGTGTTACATGTCCGAGCTTAATGAAAAGTTAGCCACAGCCTGGGAAGGTTTTGCGAAAGGTGACTGGCAGAAAGAAGTCAACGTACGCGACTTTATCCAGAAAAACTATACCCCTTACGAGGGTGACGAGTCCTTCCTGGCTGGCGCAACTGATGCGACCACCACGCTGTGGGACAAAGTAATGGAAGGCGTTAAACAGGAAAACCGCACTCACGCGCCTGTTGACTTCGACACCTCCGTTGCTTCTACCATCACCTCTCACGACGCTGGCTACATCAACAAAGCGCTTGAGAAAATCGTTGGTCTGCAGACTGAAGCACCGCTGAAACGTGCGATTATCCCGTTCGGTGGTATCAAAATGGTTGAAGGTTCCTGCAAAGCGTACAACCGCGAGCTGGACCCGGCCCTGAAAAAAATCTTCACTGAATACCGCAAAACTCATAACCAGGGCGTTTTTGACGTTTACACCAAAGACATCCTGAATTGCCGTAAATCTGGCGTGCTGACCGGTCTGCCGGATGCCTATGGCCGTGGCCGTATCATCGGTGACTACCGTCGCGTTGCGCTGTACGGTATCGACTTCCTGATGAAAGACAAATACGCTCAGTTCCTGTCTCTGCAGTCTGACATGGAAAACGGCGTAAACCTGGAAGCGACTATCCGTCTGCGTGAAGAAATCGCTGAACAGCACCGTGCTCTGGGTCAGATCAAAGAGATGGCCGCTAAATACGGTTGCGATATCTCTGGTCCGGCTACTACCGCTCAGGAAGCTATCCAGTGGACTTACTTCGGCTACCTGGCTGCTGTTAAATCCCAGAACGGCGCAGCAATGTCCTTCGGTCGTACCGCTACCTTCCTGGACGTGTTCATCGAACGCGACCTGAAAGCAGGCAAAATCACCGAACAAGAAGCGCAGGAAATGGTTGACCACCTGGTCATGAAACTGCGTATGGTCCGCTTCCTGCGTACCCCTGAGTATGATGAACTGTTCTCCGGTGACCCGATTTGGGCAACTGAATCTATCGGTGGTATGGGCGTTGATGGCCGTACTCTGGTTACCAAAAACAGCTTCCGTTTCCTGAACACCCTGTACACCATGGGGCCGTCTCCGGAGCCGAACATCACTATTCTGTGGTCTGAAAAACTGCCACTGAACTTCAAGAAATTTGCTGCAAAAGTCTCCATCGATACCTCTTCTCTGCAGTATGAGAACGATGATCTGATGCGTCCTGACTTCAACAACGATGACTATGCTATCGCTTGCTGCGTAAGCCCGATGGTCGTTGGTAAACAAATGCAGTTCTTCGGTGCGCGTGCTAACCTCGCGAAAACCATGCTGTATGCCATCAACGGCGGCGTTGATGAAAAACTGAAAATGCAGGTTGGTCCGAAATCTGAGCCGATCAAAGGCGATGTGCTGAACTTCGCTGAAGTGATGGATCGTATGGATCACTTCATGGACTGGCTGGCTAAACAGTATGTCACCGCGCTGAACGTCATCCACTATATGCATGACAAATACAGTTACGAAGCCTCCCTGATGGCGCTGCATGACCGTGACGTTATTCGCACCATGGCGTGTGGTATCGCAGGTCTGTCCGTTGCGGCTGACTCCCTGTCTGCTATCAAATATGCGAAAGTTAAACCGATTCGTGACGAAGACGGTCTGGCTGTTGACTTCGAAATCGAAGGCGAATACCCGCAGTTTGGTAACAACGATGCGCGTGTAGATGACCTGGCTGTTGACCTGGTAGAACGTTTCATGAAGAAAATTCAGAAACTGACTACTTACCGTAACGCCATCCCGACACAGTCTGTTCTGACCATCACATCTAACGTTGTGTATGGTAAGAAAACCGGTAACACCCCAGACGGTCGTCGTGCAGGTGCGCCGTTCGGACCAGGTGCTAACCCGATGCACGGTCGTGACCAGAAAGGTGCTGTTGCTTCTCTGACTTCCGTTGCTAAACTGCCGTTTGCCTACGCTAAAGATGGTATCTCTTACACCTTCTCTATCGTTCCGAACGCACTGGGCAAAGACGACGAAGTTCGTAAGACTAACCTGGCAGGCCTGATGGATGGTTACTTCCACCATGAAGCGTCCATCGAAGGTGGTCAGCACCTGAACGTGAACGTAATGAACCGCGAAATGCTGCTCGATGCGATGGAACATCCGGAAAAATATCCGCAGCTGACCATCCGTGTATCTGGCTACGCAGTACGTTTTAACTCCCTGACTAAAGAACAGCAGCAGGACGTTATTACCCGTACTTTCACTCAGACCATGTAATTGGTGTAACCCGATGGATTTCGGGTTGCATCAAAGCGGCAAGTGCGCGAATCCCGATGAGCTTACTCACGTAAGTGATTCGGGTGAGTAAACGAAGCCAACAAATATGCAGCCTGAAAGACGACGGGTAGTGACTGAAATCGCGATTTAAAAAGCGTACAATAAAGGCTCCACACAAGTGGGGCCTTTTTAACACCCTCTCCAGTCTGCTTTGCCAGATATCTATGCCAAAACGATGGATATCAGCCAAAATAGACTTAAACACAGCCGGTGAGCTGTGCATCAATACAGGCCCCGGATGGGCCACATCTGGAGAAAACACCGCAATGTCAGTTATTGGTCGCATCCACTCCTTTGAATCCTGTGGCACCGTTGATGGCCCGGGTATCCGCTTTATCACCTTCTTCCAGGGCTGCCTGATGCGTTGCCTGTATTGCCATAACCGCGATACCTGGGACACCCATGGCGGCAAAGAAATCACCGTCGAAGATCTGATGAAAGACGTGGTGACCTATCGTCACTTTATGAATGCGTCCGGCGGCGGCGTGACTGCCTCTGGCGGAGAAGCCATTTTGCAGGCAGAGTTTGTCCGCGACTGGTTCCGCGCCTGCAAAAAAGAGGGCATTCATACCTGTCTTGATACTAATGGCTTTGTTCGCCGTTACGATCCGGTGATTGATGAGCTGCTGGAAGTGACTGACCTGGTGATGCTCGATCTCAAACAGATGAATGATGAAATTCATCAGGATCTGGTGGGCGTTTCTAATCACCGTACGCTGGAATTCGCGAAATACCTGGCGAATAAAAACATTAAGGTCTGGATCCGCTACGTTGTTGTACCGGGCTGGTCTGACGATGACGACTCCGCGCATCGCCTCGGTGAATTTACCCGCGATATGGGCAATGTCGAGAAAATCGAACTGCTGCCTTACCATGAGCTGGGTAAACACAAATGGGTAGCGATGGGTGAAGAGTACAAACTGGATGGCGTTCATCCGCCGAAGAAAGAGACCATGGAGCGCGTGAAAGGCATCCTGGAACAGTATGGTCACAAAGTAATGTATTAATTAAAACGCCCGGTTTCCCGGGCGTTATTATTTTATTTGAATACACCATTAATAATTGCCGTCACAACGGCAGTACTCAGCGCCACCAAAACTAAGTCGTCGCCTATAATTCGCCATTCATATCCCGGATAGGATGGTAACTGCCCCAGCATAGACGCAGGCATCGTTTTCTTCGCAATACCTGGCGGTAGTGCTTTACCGCGCGCAACGTTTTTTGCGATTCCCGGCGGCAAAGAGTCATAGCCCGTCAAGCCATAATTCACAGCCAGCGTACGCGCACGGTCGTAGCTGACATTCACTGAAACATCATTACCGTCTTTTTGTTTAGCGGATTTGTGTTGATTATTTGCCGAATGATTTCCGTTATCACCATGTGAGCCGGAATTACCATGGTTGCCGCTATTGCCCTGCCCTCCGCCATTACCATTCCCATTACCGGGATTAGCCATAGCAGGTATGGATACAAGGGAACACGCGAGAAAGACAGCCAATGCGGCAGTATTGAAACGACGTAAAGACATCATGATGGAGGCCTTCTTAAAGTGAGTCCAGGCGCAGAATATCTGAGATATTCAACGGGTCACAATAGGGAGAACTCCCATAATGGAGAATTTTCGTCTGTAAAGAGAAAAAGCCTGCGTATGCAGGCTTAAAATCAGGCATGCGCCACTGGCGTTGGATGCTGACCAGCTTTACGCATCAGCATTAGCAGATAGATAAAGGACACGCTGGCAATCATGATAAACAGCAGACTGTCGGAATAGCTCTGCATCAGCATTGCGGTCAGCGTTGGTCCTGAGAGGCTGCCAACGGTATAGCTCAACAGCAAAGCCTGGTTCATCGCCACCAGTTGATGGTATTCGACTTTTTCGCAGGCCCACGCCATCGCCACCGGATAGAGTGTGAAACCGGCAGTCCCCAATACAAACAACGCCGGGGCCATCGCCGCGTTGCTGAGCATTGCGAAACAACCAAGGATCACAACAAAGACCTGAACACGCAGCACCAGCAGTCGTCCAAAACGATCTGCCAGGCGGCCAATTGGCCATTGCCCAATGATACCGGAGCTCACCATTAACGCCATCCAGAACCCAATACCCGCATCACTGATGCCCTTATGGTTCAGATAAAGCGGCATCAGCCCATACAAGGAGCCCAGAATGATCCCGGAAATAATGCAGCCATTAACGCCAAGCCGCGCCTGACGCAGGCGAAGCATAGGCCAGATTGCCGTAGTACCGTGAGATTCATCGCGCTGCTCCATAATGCGCGTGAAGAGTAACGGTAAAATCCCCGCCAGTATTAACCCCACCGCCCAGGGCAGCACATGCATCAGTTCAGTGGACAGTTTGCTCACCATCAACTGCCCCAGCACCGTGCCCACGTAATAGACCATCATATAGGCCGCCAGTAAGCGCCCGCGATTACGGGATGTTCCGCTGCACATCAATGCGCTTTCCACCACAACCCAAATCATTGCGCAACCGATACCCGCGACGAAACGCCAGCTAAGCCAGCTCCAGAAACCCACATTCAGCCCCAGCCCTGCGCAACCAACCGCAAAGATGATGGATGCAATGTAATAACTGCGGTTAAACCCAAGCCGCTGGATCACACGCCCGGTCAGCAGTGTCCCCAATAAGTTGCCGGTAAAATAGGATGAACCGACCATACCAACCTGCCAGGTAGGCATGTTTTCATGGGCGAGCCAAAGCGGGACGAGCGTGTTCAGCACTGCAATCGCCAGCGTCAACAGCAGCAAGCCACAGAGCAACAAAAGCACTGGGCGAGTATAAGTGGGCATGGGTAAAAACCGTGAGGAAGTTCAAGATTCGTGCGCATCATGCCACTGGCAAAAACATTGTCAATCTACCACTTTTATCCATCGGTACGTTTTACGCCAGGACGATATATAAAACTAATCCAGCGAAGTTTCCGTAGGGTTAAAAGTTTCATTACGTGATTGATTAGACTGGCTTATATCAGAATGGCATCGACAGGGTTCAGTTGAAAAAATTCATGATGATTTCTTGTGAAAACAGCCCTGAAAAGCCGGGACTTCCGCCCCGGCTGTTACAACGTTACCCTGCCACCGCCATACCCACGGTCATGTGCAGGCCGTAAAATACACCACGACCAATCATTTCCCCCACCAGCACCAGGACAAATGCCAGGCTCAGTAACGGGACCGCCGGGTAGTGGCCTTTCAGTTGCGGTGCCACCCAGCATACTACAGCCAGGACCAGCGCAACGACGCGCCATGCCATTAACGCCCCGTAATCCGGTACCAGCGCAGACGCCTGCTGGACGGAGCTATGAACAGACGCAAGTTCACTTCCCTGTATCAGCACGACAACCATACTGGCAACCAGTGCAAGCAAAGTAATCACTGGCAGCAGTCGCATTGCCCAGCCTTCAACGCCCACTATGCGCAGCAACAAATAGCCAAGTAGCGGGCCGCCAATGAATAGCGTCAGGAAGAAACTGAGCGGCGTCCAGAGCGTGTACCAGGTCGGTACCGTATCAATGGTGTTGTATACGCGCACCATCATCCAGACAAACACCACGCCCAGTACTGCCGTCACAATGAGCCACAGCTGGCGCAAACCCTGCGACAACTTTCCTGCCATAGCCAGCAGCCAACCGATACCACCAACAGCAAAAAACAGCGATCCTGAGGCAATTTCATTGCTTAACGCTGAGGAGCCGACCCGGTTAAGGGAGTTCAGCGCCCGCATTGGCGTACCAAGGTGCAGCATTGATGCAATAAAACCAATACCCATCAGCACCCACAGACCGAACATCACGCGGACAATACGTTGCTGCGTCCCGGAGTGAGCATCTCCTTTCAGGAGCGCCACAGCCAGTACAATGAAGCCACCCACCACACACTGGCCAAGGACAGTGAAGATCATCAGCGGCCATTCATGCCATCCGTTACCCATCTCACACCTCCCGCGGGTTTGCCAGATAGCCGGTGGTATCCCCTGTCGGGCGGCTGTTGGCGTTAGGTTTAATCACGATGCACGGCTTCGTGAAGTGCGACGCCGGGAGCGGGGCGACAGCCGCCAGTTCACCGTATTTTTTACGCAGCTCTTCAATGGGACCGAAGTCCAGCGCACGCAGCGGGCAGGATTCCACGCAAATCGGCTTATGCCCCTCGGCGACACGACTGTAGCAGCCGTCGCATTTGGTCATATGGCCTTTTTCGGCGTTGAACTGCGGCGCGCCGTACGGGCAGGCCATATGGCAGTAACGACAGCCGATGCAGATATCTTCGTCCACCACCACAAAGCCATCTTCGCGTTTGTGCATCGCCCCGCTGGGGCAGACTTTGGTACAGGCCGGATCCTCGCAGTGGTTACAGGCGATGGAGAGGTAATAGGCGAAAACGTTCTGGTGCCAGACACCGTTATCCTCTTGCCAGTCTCCCCCCGCGTATTCGTAAATGCGGCGGAAGCTGACATCCGGGGTTAAGTTCTTGTAATCCTTACACGCAAGCTCACAGGTTTTGCAGCCGGTGCAGCGTGCGGAGTCGATATAAAATCCATATTGCGTAGCCATCTTTTACTCCTTACGCCTTCTCGACCTGAACAAGGTTAGTGTGCGATGGGTTACCCTTCGCCAACGGTGAAGGACGCTGAGTCGTCAGGACGTTGATACTACCCGCCTGGTCTATGCCTTTCGCATCCGGCGCATACCAGGCGCCTTCACTCAACGCGACGACGCCCGGCATCATGCGCGGTGTCACCTTCGCTTCAATATGAACTTCGCCACGATCGTTAAAAATGCGTACGCGATCACCGTTGCTTATCCCACGTTTGCGCGCATCAAGCGGGTTGATCCACATCTCCTGTCGACAGGCCGCTTTCAATACCTCAACGTTGCCATAGGTTGAGTGCGTACGGGACTTATAGTGGAAACCAGTAAGCTGTAAGGGGAATGTTTTGTTCAGCGGATCGTTGTAACTCTCAAACCCAGGGGTATAAATCGGCAGCGGGTCGATAACATCACCTTCCGGTAATTCCCAGGTTGCCGCGATCGTTGCCAGCGCTTCTGAATAGATCTCGATCTTACCTGACGGTGTGGTCAGCGGGTTGCCCTGTGGATCGTCGCGGAACCCTTTATAGGCGACGTAGTGCCCATCCGGATCGCGCTGTTTGAACATTCCCTGCTGACGGAAGGTGTCAAAATCCGGCAAATCCGGGATCGCTTTGCGTGAAAGCGCGTGCAGGTGACGTATCCACTCTTCCTGCGTGCGACCTTCGGTAAACTGCTGCTCAACGCCAAGACGTTTTGCCAGCCCGGACATCATGTCGTAGATGGTTTTACACTCGAAACGCGGCTTGATGACCTGATCATTAAAAATGACGTAAGACATATTGCCGCAGGAGGCATCAAGCGCGAAGTCCATCTGCTCTGACGCCGTGCAATCTGGCAGCAAAATATCGGCATATTTTGCTGATGACGTCATATGGCAATCAATCACCACAATCAGCTCGCATTTTTTATCATCCTGCAGGATGTTATGCGTACGGTTGATATCTGAATGCTGGTTGATGAGGCAGTTACCAGCATAGTTCCAGATCATCTTAATCGGCACGTCCAGCTTCTCTTTGCCGCGCACACCATCACGCAGCGCCGTCATCTCAGGCCCTCGCTCAATGGCATCCGTCCATAAGAACATGGAAATACTGGTTTGTACCGGGTTGTCCAGCGTCGGCATTCGTTCGAATGGCAGGGCGTAAGACCCCTCGCGCGCCCCTGTGTTGCCGCCGTGGATCCCGACATTGCCTGTCAGGATAGCCAGCATTGAAATTGCACGGGTCGCAATCTCACCGTTGGCATGGCGCTGTGGCCCCCATCCCTGGCTGATAAACGCGGGTTTGGTGCTACCGATTTCTCGTGCCAGCTTCACAATACGCTCAGCAGGCACACCGGTAATTGTCGACGCCCACTCAGGCGTTTTGGCCACACCGTCTTTCCCCTGCCCAAGAATATAGGCTTTGTAATGACCATTGGCAGGTGCACTGGCTGGCAACGTTTTTTCGTCGTAACCAACGCAGTACTTATCGAGGAATGGCTGATCAACAAGGTTTTCCGTAATCAGCACCCATGCAATGCCATTTACCAGTGCGGCGTCTGTACCGGGACGAATGGGGATCCACTCATCTTCACGCCCTGCGCCGGTATCGGTATAACGCGGATCGACGATAATCATTCGGGCATTCGATTTTGCCCTCGCCTGTTCAAGATAATAGGTCACCCCACCACCGCTCATACGCGTTTCGCCAGGGTTGTTACCAAATAGCACGACCAGTTTGCTGTTTTCGATATCTGACGGACTGTTACCCGCCGCCCAGCCACCGTAAGTGTAATTAAGCCCCGCGGCAATTTGTGCCGAGGAGTAGTCGCCATAATGGTTAAGGTAACCGCCACAACAGTTCATCAGGCGTGCCACCAACGTTTTTCCCGGTGGCCACGAACGCGTCATTGTGCCGCCCAGCGTACCGGTACCATAATTCAGATAGATGGATTCGTTACCGTAGTCTTTAATAAGACGCGTCATATTCTGCGCGATTGTGTCGTATGCTTCTTCCCAACTGATTCGCTCGAATTTACCTTCACCGCGTTTGCCAACGCGCTTCATCGGATATTTCAGACGATCGGGGTTGTAGACACGACGGCGCATTGAGCGGCCACGAAGGCAGGCGCGAACCTGATGCAATCCATCGTAGTTATCATCGCCGGTATTGTCAGTTTCGACGTATTTAATCTCGCCATCCACGACATGCATGCGCAGCGGGCATCGGCTACCGCAGTTGACCGTACAGGCACTCCAGACAACTTTTTCACTGGTGGAAGGTGGAGAAATGGCGTCAGCGGCGCTGACGAGTCGGGAAAAAGGTAAAGTGAAGGCGCTTCCTGCCGCCGCGAGCCCGCCAATAGCGGTTGTTCTCATCAGCCCACGTCGACTCACCTCCACACCGAGTAGTGTATCGGGGGTCTTAGTTTTCATATGTACTCACTTTGCTTACAAAATTAAAATGCGAGTCCGATATATAATTTTCTATATAACGAAATCTCAACTTTTCAGTGATTTATTCTGATTCGGCAAAGTGAATATTAACCTTATTAAAAGTAAGGTTATTGTCGGAAATCAAGGTGGCCAAAAAAAAGCGCCCGCAGGCGCTTTTTATAAGACGGGAGTGCTAGCCGATATACTCAAGCCCACGCATATAAGGACGCAAGACTTCCGGGATCTCAATCCGACCGTCGGCTTGCTGATAGTTTTCCAGCACCGCAACCAGCGTACGACCGACCGCCAGACCGGACCCGTTCAGGGTATGTACCAGGCGTGTTTTTTTATCGGATTTGCTACGGCAACGAGCCTGCATACGGCGCGCCTGGAAGTCCCAGACGTTGGAGCAGGAGGAGATTTCGCGATAGGTATTTTGCGCCGGTACCCACACTTCCAGGTCGAATGTTTTGCAGGCACCAAAACCCATGTCACCCGTGCAGAGTGCAACACGACGGTACGGCAGGCCGAGCAGCTCCAGCACTTTTTCCGCGTGACCGGTCATCTCTTCGAGTGCGGCCATAGAGTCTTCCGGACGAACAATCTGTACCATCTCGACTTTGTCGAACTGGTGCATACGGATCAGACCGCGCGTATCACGACCATAAGAACCGGCTTCTGAACGGAAGCATGGTGAATGCGCCGTCAGCTTAATCGGCAAGTCGTCTTCGTCGATGATTTCATCGCGAACAAGGTTAGTCAGCGGCACTTCTGCGGTCGGAATCAGCGCATAGTTACTGCTGTCAGCTTCTTCCTCCAGCGGACGCGTGTGGAACAGATCGCCCGCGAACTTCGGCAATTGCCCCGTACCGTACAGCGTATCCTGGTTAACCAGATATGGAACATAGGTCTCGCTATAGCCGTGCTGCTCGGTATGCAGGTCGAGCATAAACTGCGCCAGTGCACGATGCAGGTGAGCGATTTGACCTTTCATCACCACAAAACGGGAGCCGGTCAGTTTAACCGCTGCAGCAAAATCCAGCCCCGCGTGCATTTCGCCGAGCGAGACATGGTCACGAATTTCAAAGTCGAACTGACGCGGCGTACCCCAGCGTTTCACTTCAACGTTGTCGTTTTCATCTTTACCAACCGGAACGCTGTCATCCGGAATGTTGGGGATTGCCAGGGCGATATCACGGATTTCCGCCAGCAGCGTTTCCAGCTCGGCTTTCGCCGCGTCCAGTTGTTCACCCAGTTTGTTCACTTCCAGGCGTAATGGCTCAATGTCTTCCCCGCGCGCTTTCGCCTGGCCGATGGATTTCGATCGCGAGTTACGCTCTGCCTGCAGGTTTTCGGTGTTTACCTGCAAAACTTTGCGACGCTCTTCAAGAGCGCGCAATTTATCTACATCCAGCTTAAAGCCCCGGCGTGCCAGTTTTTCTGCGACTGCGTCTGGCTCGGTACGCAGCAGATTGGGATCGAGCATGCTTATCCTGTGCTTATCGAATTGAAAAAATGAGAAAGTGACCGCAGCCTGCGGCCACAGAGATACACCGACAACATTACCGCAACGCCACTCTCAGCGATAGCGTTTTGTGGGGCTTTTATGATCCTGTTCAGCGAGCCAGGCGAGCTTTTCGCCAATCTTGCCTTCAAGGCCTCTGTTTGTCGGATGATAATAGCGTGTTTGTGCTAACTCTTCGGGGAAATAAGACTCGCCAGCCGCATAGGCATTGGGTTCGTCATGAGCATAGCGATACTCCTGACCATAACCCATCTCTTTCATCAGTTTGGTTGGCGCATTACGTAAATGGACGGGAACGTCGTAATCCGGACGTTCGCGCGCATCAGCCAGTGCGGCTTTGAAGGCGGTATAAACCGCATTACTTTTCGGGGCACAGGCCAGATAAACAATCGCCTGCGCAATGGCCCGTTCACCCTCCGCAGGCCCAACGCGGGTGAAACAATCCCAGGCCGAAATAGCCACCTGCATCGCGCGCGGATCGGCGTTACCAACATCTTCAGACGCAATCGCCAGACAGCGGCGCGCCACGTACAAGGGATCGCCCCCGGCGCTGATAATACGTGCATACCAGTACAACGCCGCATCTGGCGCACTACCGCGCACCGACTTATGCAGCGCTGAGATCAAATCGTAGAAACGGTCGCCTTTGTTATCAAAACGCGCACTGCGCTCACCGGCAATCTCCGTCAGAAGCGAGGGTTGCAGGACGCGCTTACCGGAGTCATCCAGCTCAGCCATGTCGGCCATCATTTCCAGCGTATTAAGCGCCCGGCGCGCATCGCCGTTGACCAGCTCAGCAATCGCGCGACGGGTCTCATCCGGCAGAGAAATATCCTGACCGCCATAGCCCCGCGCCTTATCTTCCATCGCTTGCGTTAATACCTGTTCAATATCCGCTGTCGTCAAAGATTTCAGCAGATAGACGCGCGCACGAGAGAGCAAAGCGGAATTGAGTTCGAAAGAGGGATTTTCGGTGGTAGCACCAATGAAAGTGATCGTACCGTCTTCAATATGGGGTAAAAAGGCATCCTGCTGGCTTTTGTTAAAGCGATGGACTTCATCAACAAACAGGATCGTGCGACGCCCCGCATTGCGATTTTGCCGGGCTCGCTCAATAGCTTCACGAATCTCTTTCACGCCCGACGTGACCGCAGAAATGCGTTCAACATCGGCACTGGCATAGCGGGCAATCACCTCTGCCAGCGTCGTTTTTCCCGTTCCGGGCGGTCCCCACAAAATCATCGAATGCAGATGACCGGCTTCAATCGCCCGAGGCAGGGGTTTACCCGGAGCCAGCAAATGTTGCTGACCTATATATTGCGCCAAATTTTCTGGCCGCATACGCGCGGCCAGAGGTTGAAACGCATTGTCGGAAAAATCGAGCGACAGATTGCTCACGCATGCCTCTTACTTACGTTGATCGTCGACCGTTACGCCTTTTGGTGGAGTAAAGGTAAACTTAGCAGCATCTACCGTGCCATTTTGCTGGGCTTTTAGCTGGTAGTTACTTTTCTGGTCATCCTGCTCAATCGCGCTGAACTGGTGAATGGTACCATCACTGCCAACGTTGATCGTGAACTGCTTGAGGTTGCCATTGCTGCTTTTTGGTGTCAGGACAAAATTATCGCCGTTCTGCTGAATATTGTACTGCTGCCAGTCGCTACTCTGGTTACGCGCAATCAGCATAAACGGTGTGTTGCTGGTAGCATCTTTCAGCCAGGTTGCCGTAGCCTGCTCAACAAAGGGGTTGTAGAACCACAATGTTTTCCCATCGGAAACAAGGACACTCTCATCGGGTTGCGTCATATGCCAGTTGAACAGATTTGGACGCTTGACCCACAAATCGCCCTGACCTTCCTGTACCGCCGCACCGCTTCCGTCCGTCACTTTTTGGGTAAAGCTCGCATGGAAACTGCTCACTTTGTCGAGACGGCTTTTCAGATCGCTGGAAGCATCCGCCCACACGCTGCTCACCATAAAGCTGCCAATTAACGCACAGGTTATCGCGATTTTTTTCATTGTTTTTCCTCAAAAACGTCGCTCCCGGTACGGGAGAACACTTCTGTCACTCTAAAAGCTCATTGCCACAAGTGACAGAAGAAAAGACTGAATTTTTACGGCTTTACCGATCTTTGCAATCACTCGAACGGCGGAGGCGCTAACACCTCACGGTTACCATTGTGCCCCTGCTCGCTGACGATGCCCTGCGCTTCCATCTGCTCAATGATACGCGCCGCGCGGTTATAACCGATACGGAACTGACGCTGTACGCCAGAGATAGAAGCCTTGCGTTTTTCGGTGACGAAATTAACCGCCTGGTCGAATAACGGATCCAACTCTTCACCGCCGTCAAAAGCACCGCCGCCGCCCCCTTCGCTTTCGCTATCAGAGGTAATACCATCAACGTATTGCGGACGGCCGCGCGCTTTCCAGTCCTGCACCACGGCATGCACTTCCTGGTCACGCACAAACGCACCATGAACACGCACCGGCATGGTCGAGTTTGGCCCTGAGTAAAGCATATCCCCCATCCCCAGCAGCGATTCTGCACCGCCCTGGTCAAGGATGGTACGGGAGTCGATTTTGCTCGACACGGTAAAAGCAATACGGGTCGGGATGTTGGCTTTAATCAGACCGGTGATAACGTCAACAGAAGGACGCTGCGTCGCCAGCACCAGGTGAATACCCGCAGCACGCGCTTTCTGCGCCAGGCGGGCAATCAGCTCTTCCACCTTTTTACCCACGGTCATCATCAGGTCGGCAAATTCATCGACCAGCACGACGATGTACGGCAGTTTTTCCAGCACCGGATGCTCAATCACCATGCTGTCACCCGGTTTCCAGTATGGATCCGGAATTGGACGGCCCATTTTCGCCGCTTCGGCGATTTTGTCGTTGTAACCCGCGAGGTTACGCACACCAAGCGCCGACATCAGTTTGTACCGACGTTCCATCTCATTAACGCTCCAGCGCAATGCGTTGGCGGCGTCTTTCATGTCGGTGACCACTTCTGTCAGCAAATGCGGGATACCTTCGTACACGGAAAGTTCCAGCATTTTCGGGTCGATCATGATGAATTTCACGTCTTCCGGCTGCGCTTTGTAGAGCATGCTGAGGATCATGGCGTTAACCCCAACGGATTTACCAGAACCCGTGGTCCCCGCAACTAACAGATGGGGCATTTTGGCCAAATCAGCAATCACCGGCTCGCCACCGATATCGTTGCCCAACACGACAGTCAAAGGCGACGGGCTTTCGCGGAATTTCGCGCAGTCCAGCACTTCGCGCAGATAGACGGTCTGACGCTTTTTGTTCGGTAACTCCAGACCAACATAAGGTTTACCCGGAATCACTTCTACAACACGAACCGCTGCGGTCGACAGGGAACGCGCCAGGTCACGCGACAGGTTAGAAATTCGTGCCGCTTTCACGCCCGGCGCCAGGTTCAGTTCAAAACGTGTAATCACCGGACCCGGAGAGTAGTTCACCACGTCAGCTTTAATACGGAAATCGGCCAGGCGCGCCTCCACCAGACGGGCCATTTGCTCCAGCGCGAAAGTATCAACCGGCTCAACCTCAGCCGGCGGTGGCGTCAGCAAATCCAGCGAAGGCAGTAGTGTCGTCGGTTTTGGCAACGGCCGGCTGTCGCCGTTACGCATCAACAGCGGATGAATCAGGCTTTCCTGAGGCGCAGGTGCTTGTGGTCTGGCCGCTGCAGGTTGCGCATGGACAGGCGCGGAAGGCTGAGCAGTATAATTGACAGCAGGCTGCTGCGTTGGCGGTTCAGCTTCTGGCATCACGCCAGGCGTAAACAATGGCTCGCCAGGGCCATCATCCACCAGCGCTTTAAACGGCGAGAATGCAAAATCATCAGCTGAAAAGGCATGAGCCCCTGTCGGCTGTTCACCGGAATAGCGCTGCTGCTGGGTGGCGGCAAACTGACGCGCCAGTTCAGCCTCTTCGGCCTCATTGTCATCAAGAATGGGGGCTGTCGTATCGTGCTGATACTCCTCGCCATAGCGGTTCTGCTGACTGGTCGCGAACTGTTGCGCCAACTCATGTTGTTGCAGCATGTCGGCATCGTCATCATCCAGCGCACCATTTTGTTGGCGCCCGGCTTCACGCGCGCGCTCTTCTGCCATGCGCTGCGAGGGCAGTTTGATGCCATAGGAAGCCAGTTCACGACGTGTAGGCACGCGGACACGGTTCGGGCGCGGCAGTTGTGGTCCAATGCCCTCTTTCACCTGCGGACGAGCAGCACCGCCCTCGGCAAGACTAAACACCGGCGCAGTAGCCACTGCCGCTGTCGCAGCGACATCTTTCGCGCCTGCAGCAACAGGCGCGACTGTCGGCACAACGCTGGGTTCAACAGGCGTTGTCGGCGCAGTAGGAACAGAAGGCATTGCTGGCGCGACCGGACGCGTCGGTTCTTGTACCGGCTCCGGGATGGGCTGATACCAGGCGGCAAGCTGTTCACGCTCACGTGCTCGCTGGGCTTCAACCTCTTCAAAATAGTAAAGTGGCGGGCGCGTCTGCTTCACCTCTTCTACCACTTCCGGCTCAATCTCCGGCGCTGGCGCGGGCTCTTCGTATTGAGGCTCTTGCCACGCCTGATATGCTTGCGGCTGTGGTGCAACAGGCGGCGCTTCCGGCTGCCACTCATTATTCTGTGCAGGCGCGGCGTAATGCGAAAGCGGAACCTGCTCTGGCTCTGGCTCATATTGCGCCGCATAGTCGCCAGAAGCTGGCTGCCACGGCGGCGTTTCCACCGGGGGCTGGACCACCGGGCTGGCTGGCGCAGCATACGCTTGTGCCGCTGTCATGGCTGCAGCGGCGGCTGAAACAGGTTCGGTTGCGCGTTGCCCGCTTAACAGCGGATCGTAAGCGTCGATATCCGGTTGTGTGGCTCTATGGCCAGAAAACAGGACATCATCAGCATCTGCTGCGACACCGCGGGCACTGTAGACAATCTCCTCTTCATCATCATCCATCCGTTTTCCGGAGAACAATGCTGCGTCGGTTTTACGGCCAAGTGGGTTGGCGAATTTCTCCGCGACGCGTTTACGGCGCGCCAGTGCTCCACGCAGAATACGGGCACGACGCGATTCGCGCGGGGCTGCGGGCTCGTCGTCGTACTCCTCTTCTTCATATTCCTCTTCATCAACCCAGGTATCGTCACGGCGCGTGCGATTACTGGCGAAGGTGAGAATACCGAGGATAATGCCACCGAGTTTTTCAGCAATGGTCACCCAGGACCAGCCGGTAAACAGCGTGAGCCCGGCTGCCCAGACACACAATAAGGCGATGGTGCCCCCGCTGCTATGCAGCAACGGTTGCAACGTTGTGCTCAGCAAACTACCGATGACGCCGCCAGAGGCGAAATACCAGATATCGTCAGCGTTGATAGCCGCCAGACCGCAAGAGGTCAGGATCAGCGCCAGCGCGCCAATAAGACGTAATGAAACGGCGAAATAATCGATAAAGTCTTCATTGGCACGATGTCGATAAGCAAACCAGCAACCACCGATGATAATCACCGGCAGGGTGTAAGCCATTACACCGAAAATGAAGAATAATGTATCCGCAAGCCACGCTCCCGGCGCGCCACCCAGATTATGTATGGGTTCATGCCACGCAGTTTGCGACCAACTGGGATCGGAAGGATTAAAACTAATGAGGGCCGCCATTAACCAGACGGCAAACAGAGAAACAAGGATCAGCAACGCCTCAAGGAGTCGACGCCCGCTGCTTAGCTTGGTTAGTGTGACTTCTTTGTCTTCTGTGTATTCCTGGCTCAAGTAAGGCTCTCCAGCTAAAACGGACAACAGCGCCGGGTTACCCCGGCACTGTTGCTGTATGGATTAACAGGAGTGTAATCAAAAAAAGCTGATTTTGCACCTGTTCCGTATTAGCGCGTCTTGATAACCAGACGGTTGCTCTGTTTGACTTCTTCCATCACCACATAAGTACGGGTGTCATTCACGCCCGGCAGTCGCAGCAGGGTTTCCCCTAGCAGTTTGCGATAAGCAGACATATCCGGCACACGTGTTTTCAACAGGTAGTCGAAATCACCGGACACCAAATGACACTCTTGAATTTCTTCAAGTTTTTGTACTGCGGCGTTAAATTGCTCAAACACATCCGGGGCGCCACGATTCAGAGTAATCTCAACAAATACCAGAAGTGATGCATCCAGATAATGCGGGTTCAGCAGCGCTGTATAGCCCTGAATGAAGCCCTGTCTTTCCAGCCTGCGCACGCGCTCAAGGCACGGCGTAGGAGAAAGTCCCACTCGTTTAGAAAGCTCGACGTTGGAAATACGCCCATCTTTTTGCAATTCGTTCAGAATATTACGATCAATGCGGTCGAGATCTTTGCCAGGGCGCTTCTTGCTATCTACCATTATTATTGTCTCTCTGTATTCCTTCCCTACTCCTGTCTTGACCCTGTGCACTTCACTGTTCAGGGTCTTTGCCCGTCGCTTTACGTGCGGGTTAATAACGATAACGCCGCATGTAATCCCAGGGTCTGCATTAAGAAGTCCGTTGCCATACGGCAGCTATCGACATCACGAATGGCGTCTGTCCACGCCATGCGTAGATTTCGCTAGCCCGGTAAAAATGGTATTTACATGCATGAATTTGCATCACGCGCGAAACACTGCTTTTTTTCTTCCTTTGATGTTTTCGCAAATGCGCAGGGGATTGTCAAAGCAAAACATCTTTTTTTAGTACAACATGCCAGATATTCATCATCACCCTTAGGCAATACTCATTTAATCACCTTATAACGGCCCGTTTTTCAGTAGAAATAGTTATATTTAGGATCTCACTCAGTGTTAAATGATTAGTGCCATCTATTACACATATCGTTAACAAAACCGCTGTGCCCTTTTTTTACGCCTGTAAATTCCCTACAATCCAGCCCAATGTCTGCCAAACAATAATGAGGATCTCATGGGTACGGCCAAACACAGTAAGCTGCTTATCCTTGGTTCAGGGCCTGCGGGATACACCGCTGCGGTCTATGCTGCACGTGCAAACCTGGAACCGGTGTTAATTACCGGTATGGAGAAAGGCGGTCAGCTCACCACGACCACTGAGGTGGAAAACTGGCCAGGCGACCCGCACGATCTGACCGGGCCGCTCCTGATGGAGCGCATGCATGAACATGCCGCAAAATTTGATACCGAAATTTTGTTCGATCATATCAATAAGGTTGATCTGCAAAATCGTCCGTTCCGTCTTATCGGTGATAGCGGCGAATATACCTGTGATGCGTTGATTATCGCCACCGGCGCCTCCGCGCGTTATTTGGGTCTGCCATCTGAGGAAGCATTTAAAGGCCGCGGTGTTTCTGCCTGCGCCACCTGCGATGGTTTCTTCTATCGCAATCAGAAAGTCGCGGTCATTGGTGGGGGTAATACTGCCGTTGAAGAAGCGCTGTACCTGGCAAACATCGCCTCTGAGGTACACCTGATTCACCGTCGTGATTCTTTCCGCGCGGAGAAAATCCTGATTAAACGTCTGATGGATAAAGTGGCCAGTGGCAATATCGTGCTGCACACCAACCGCACCCTGGAAGAGGTGACGGGCGATCAGATGGGCGTTAGCGGTCTGCGCATTCGCGATACCGAAAATGCGGATAATATTGAATCACTGGATGTCGCCGGCCTGTTTGTCGCTATTGGACACAGCCCGAACACCGCCATTTTTGATGGTCAACTTGAACTGGAAAATGGCTACATCAAAGTACAGTCAGGTATTCATGGCAATGCCACCCAGACCAGTATTCCAGGCGTTTTCGCTGCGGGTGATGTTATGGATCATATCTATCGTCAGGCGATCACCTCGGCCGGTACCGGCTGTATGGCGGCACTGGATGCAGAACGTTATCTTGATGGGTTAGCACAAAGTAAATAAACGTTACAACTCAGTAACAAAGGTAAATAAGGCGACTATAAGTCGCCTTTATTTTTGCGCCGATGTAACATTGCGAAGCTCAAAAATTCCGATAACTTCACCTGCAAAGCGCGCAATGAATAAAACCCGTCAACAAGAGTTAACCCGCTGGTTAAAACAGCAAAGTGTCATTTCCCGTCGCTGGCTTATGATGTCTCGCCTGCTGGGCGTGGTGAGTGGCGTTCTTATCGTTGCTCAGGCCTGGATACTCGCCAAAATCCTGAATCATATGATTATGGAAAATATCCCGCGCGAAGCATTGCTGCTGCCTTTTGCCTTGTTGGTGCTGATTTTTGTTTTACGCAGTTGGGTCGTCTGGTTGCGTGAGCGCGTCGGTTTTCATGCCGGCGTCCACATCCGTTTCGAAATACGCCGTCAGGTGCTCGACAGGTTACAGCAAGCTGGTCCAGCGTGGATTCAGGGTAAGCCCGCAGGCAGTTGGGCTACGCTTATCCTCGAGCAAATCGACGATATGCATGATTTTTATGCACGTTATCTGCCTCAGATGGCACTGGCAGCCAGTGTACCGTTGCTGATTGTCATTACCCTCTTTCCAATTAACTGGGCCGCAGCCTTGATTCTGCTGGCAACCGCGCCGCTCATTCCGATCTTTATGGCGATGGTGGGGATGGGCGCAGCCGATGCGAACCGACGCAACTTCAAAGCACTGGCGCGCCTGAGCGGCCATTTCCTTGACCGCTTACGCGGCATGGAGACGCTGCGTATCTTCGATCGTGGCGCAGCAGAGACAGAAAATATTCGTCAGGCCTCAGAGGATTTTCGCAGCCGTACGATGGAAGTCCTGCGTATGGCGTTTCTCTCCTCCGGCGTGCTGGAGTTTTTCACCTCGTTGTCCATCGCTCTGGTGGCCGTCTATTTTGGCTTCTCTTACCTGGGCGAACTCAATTTTGGCCATTACGGCATGGGCGTAACGCTGTTTGCCGGTTTCCTGGCCCTGATTCTGGCTCCGGAGTTCTTCCAGCCGCTGCGCGATCTGGGGACGTTCTATCACGCGAAAGCCCAGGCTATTGGTGCCGCCGACAGCCTGAAAACCTTTATGGAAGCGCCACTTGCCCATCCGCAGCGTGGCGATATCACGCTGAAAGCCGATGAGGCGGTGAGCATCACAGCGGAAGATCTGGTTCTCAAATCGCCAGAAGGCAGCGTCCTTGCCGGGCCACTGAACTTTACGCTGCCAGCCGGTCAGCGCGTGGTGCTGGTGGGGAAAAGCGGCTCCGGTAAAAGTTCGCTGGTGAATGCCCTTTCCGGGTTCCTGCCGTATGAGGGCTCCCTGCGGATAAATGGCATTGAGTTACGAGACCTGGCCCCGGAGAGCTGGCGTCAGCTTATCAGTTGGGTCGGGCAAAACCCGCAGCTTCCGGCCACCACATTACGGGAAAATATCCTCCTGTCTCGCCCGGATGCCAGCGCCGCTGAATTGCAGGCCGTGCTGGATAAAGCCTGGGTGAGCGAATTTTTACCGCTCTTACCACAAGGGCTGGAAACAGCTTGTGGCGATCAGGGAACGCGTCTTTCCGTAGGCCAGGCCCAGCGCGTTGCGGTTGCCCGCGCCCTGCTTAACCGATGCCAACTATTGCTGCTCGATGAACCCGCCGCCAGCCTTGACGCGCACAGTGAACAGCGCGTGATGCAAGCGCTTAATGATGCCTCACTGAACCAGACAACGCTGATGGTGACACATCAGTTAGAAGGGCTGGCCGACTGGAGCGCCATATGGGTCATGGATGACGGAAAAATCATCGAACAGGGGACTTTCGCGGAACTCTCCACAGCGCAGGGAGCCTTTGCCGCGCTCCTCGCCCATCGCCAGGAGGACATTTAAATGCGCGCACTTCTGCCCTATCTCGCTCTGTATAAACGCCACTTCTGGCTGCTGTTGCTGGGTGTGATCCTCGCGATTGTCACACTACTGGCCAGTATCGGCCTGCTGACATTGTCCGGATGGTTTTTATCGGCATCCGCGGTGGTCGGCGCCGCCGGACTCTACAGCTTTAATTACATGCTCCCGGCTGCAGGCGTTCGCGGTGCCGCGATTACCCGTACCGCCGGGCGCTATTTTGAACGGCTGGTCAGCCACGATGCAACCTTCCGCGTGCTGCAACATCTGCGCGTCACTACATTCAGCAAACTGCTGCCGCTCTCTCCTGCCGGCCTGTCACGTTTTCGCCAGGGAGAGTTACTCAATCGCGTGGTTGCGGATGTCGACACGCTTGACCACTTGTATCTGCGCGTGATTTCACCTCTTGTTGGCGCTCTTGTGGTGATTGTTGTGGTCACCGTCGGGCTAAGCGTACTGGATGTTCCACTGGCGCTGATGCTGGGTGGAATTATGCTGGCTACGCTGATTATCCTGCCGCCGCTCTTTTATCGTGCCGGGAAACCCACCGGCGAAAATCTGACGCAGCTTCGCGGACAATACCGTCAGCAGTTAACCACCTGGCTACAGGGCCAGGCGGAACTCACGATTTTCGGCGCCAGCCAGCGCTACCGCGAACAGATGGAAAATACGGAACTAAGCTGGCATGACGCCCAGCGTCGCCAGTCCGATCTGACTGCCGCGTCCCAGGCAGTGATGTTACTGATTGGCGCGATTGCAGTGCTGACTATGCTGTGGTTCGCCGCAGGCGGCGTGGGCGATAACACGCAGCCAGGTGCGCTTATTGCCCTTTTCGTGTTCTGTGCTTTAGCGGCTTTTGAAGCGCTGGCCCCGGTTACCGGTGCATTCCAACACCTTGGACAAGTTATCGCCTCGGCGATACGGATTACGCAAATTACCGACTGTCCGCCGGAAGTGCAGTTCCCGCAAACCTCAGCGATGGCCCCCACTGAGGTCAATGTCAACCTGCAGGACATCTCATTTAGCTATCCTGAGCAACCGCAAAAGGCGCTGGATGGCATTAGCCTGTCTATTGCCGCTGGCGAACATGTTGCTGTGCTGGGGCGTACAGGGTGTGGTAAATCAACGCTGCTACAGCTATTAACGCGTGCCTGGGACCCGCAGCACGGCGAGGTATTACTCAACGGAGTGCCACTGACTCAATACGGGGAAACGGCGCTACGTGCGAGTATCAGTATGGTACCGCAACGTGTGCATCTGTTCAGCGCAACGCTGCGCGATAACCTGCTGTTAGCCGCACCGCAGGCAACTGATGAGGCGCTGGCTGATGTACTTACCCGCACGGGTCTTGAGAAATTACTCGATGACAGCGGCCTGAATGCCTGGCTGGGTGAAGGCGGTCGTCAACTGTCCGGCGGTGAGCTTCGCCGTCTGGCTATCGCACGAGCGTTATTGCACGATGCGCCGCTGGTCCTGCTGGATGAGCCGACCGAGGGGCTTGATGCTGCCACGGAGAGCCAAATCCTTGAGTTACTTGAAGAAGTGATGCAGAAAAAAACCGTGCTTATGGTGACACATCGCCTGCGTGGACTGAGTCGCTTTGATCAGATAATTGTGATGGACAACGGACAAATAATTGAGCAAGGTAATCACGCAGCGTTAATGGCAAAACAGGGTCGATACTACCAGTTTAAGCAACGTCTGTAGTCTATGGATGTCGTCATTTTCAGCCGCCCATTAAGGGGTGATTCTAAAGTGCTGTGCCGGAAGTGACGATATATATGGGGTATTCCTTGTTGCGTTGTGGAGCGTTGTGTCATGCGCCTGGTCCAGCTGTCTCGTCATACCCTTGCGTTCCCTTCGCCGGAAGCGGCGTTGCGTGAACCAAATGGCTTGTTGGCACTGGGTGGGGATCTTAGCCCTGCCCGTCTCCTGATGGCGTATCAACGCGGTATCTTCCCGTGGTTTTCGCCAGGCGATCCCATTCTCTGGTGGTCGCCAGACCCACGTGCCGTGCTGTGGCCGACAGAGTTTCATGTCAGCCGTAGTATGAAGCGTTTTCACAAATCCTCCCCCTATCGCGTTACGATCAATCATGCCTTTGGGCGGGTAATCGACGGCTGCACAGAGGATCGTGATGAGGGAACCTGGATCACACCGGATGTGGTGCTGGCTTATCACCGACTGCATGAGTTAGGACATGCCCATTCAATTGAAGTCTGGGAGGAGGATGAACTGGTCGGTGGTATGTACGGCGTATCGCAGGGGAGATTGTTTTGCGGCGAGTCGATGTTCAGCCGCCGCGTTAACGCATCCAAAACCGCGTTAATGGTGTTCAGCCATGCCTTCGCTCGCGATGGGGGTCAATTGATTGATTGCCAGGTGCTGAACTCGCATACCGCCTCGCTGGGCGCCGTGGAAATTCCGCGGCGCGAGTACCTTGAATGGCTTAGAGAGCTCCGTTTGCAAAAGCTCCCTTCCCATTTCTGGGTGCCCAGGGAACTGTTTTTACCCGCCTGATGAATGTTTTCGGCACATTTTTTATCAGGGTGTTATAATGGACGCTCAGAGCAGCTTCTGCCTGTTACCCCGCCACCATTCGGGAAAGCTTGTATCAGGGACGTCCTTCATTTCCTTCTTCGTTCCCCTTTACACGTTGCGCATATTGCGTGCCGTGAGTGTGGCGTGAGGGTAATGCGCAAAAGCCGCTTTGCTGCGTTTTATCGCACAAATCTTTACTTAACAGACGAACTTCGGCATTATCTTGCCGGTTCAAAAAAATATGGTAGTGATACCCCCGAGGATTAGATGGCCAAAGAAGACAATATTGAAATGCAGGGCACCGTTCTGGAAACGTTGCCTAATACTATGTTCCGCGTAGAACTGGAAAACGGTCACGTGGTCACTGCGCATATCTCCGGTAAAATGCGTAAAAACTACATCCGCATTCTGACGGGCGACAAAGTGACAGTTGAGCTGACCCCGTACGACCTGAGCAAAGGCCGCATTGTCTTCCGTAGCCGTTAATTATTGAAGCACGCACGTGCAAGAATTTGAGAGCCGGACGCGCAGTCCGGCTTTTTTCGTTTCTGAATACGATGCGCCCCGCTTTTCGGGGATGATGCCAACATCAACACCAGTATGCTACGCATAAAAAAACCGGACATCAGTCCGGTTTTTTATTTCAGGCAGGAAGATTAATGTGCGGCTTCCGGTTTGTGCTTTTGTGCACTCTGGAAGTCATATTTCAGCTCATCTTTCTCTTTATCCAGTGTTACCGTTACCTGGCCGCCATCAACCAGCGAACCAAATAGCAGTTCATTGGCGAGCGGTTTTTTCAGGTTATCCTGGATGACGCGTCCCATTGGACGTGCCCCCATCGCACGGTCATAGCCTTTTTCCGCCAGCCAGTTGCGGGCATCCTGACTGACTTCCAGCGACACGCCTTTCTGATCCAACTGCACCTGGAGCTCGACGATAAATTTGTCGACCACCTGATGGATCACCTCAGTCGACAAATGATCGAACCAGATGATGTTGTCCAGACGGTTGCGGAACTCCGGCGTAAAGATCTTTTTGATCTCTTCCATCGCATCAGTACTGTTATCCTGGTGGATAAGACCAATCGATTTACGTTCGGTTTCACGCACCCCGGCGTTGGTAGTCATCACCAGCACCACATTGCGGAAGTCCGCTTTGCGCCCGTTGTTATCGGTCAGCGTACCGTTATCCATGACCTGCAACAGCAGGTTAAAGACATCCGGATGCGCTTTCTCGATCTCATCAAGCAGCAGGACCGCATGAGGATGTTTAATGACCGCATCCGTCAGTAAGCCGCCCTGATCAAAGCCGACATATCCTGGAGGCGCACCAATCAAACGGCTGACGGTATGACGCTCCATATATTCGGACATATCAAAACGCAGCAGTTCGATACCCAGCGCTTTGGAAAGCTGGACCGTCACCTCGGTTTTCCCGACCCCGGTAGGACCGGCAAACAGGAAGGAACCGACCGGCTTATGATCGTGGCCCAGACCCGCACGGCTCATCTTGATGGCTTCGGTTAATGCCTCAATGGCTTTATCCTGCCCAAAGACCAGCATTTTCAGGCGATCGCCGAGATTTTTCAGCGTATCGCGATCGCTTTGCGACACACTCTTCTCAGGAATACGCGCGATGCGGGCCACCACCGATTCGATATCCGCCACGTTGATGGTTTTTTTACGCTTGCTGACGGGCATCAGTCGTGCACGCGCGCCTGCTTCGTCAATCACATCAATCGCTTTATCCGGCAGATGACGATCGTTGATGTATTTCACCGCCAGCTCCACCGCCGCACGCACCGCTTTCGCGGTATAGCGCACGTCATGGTGTGCTTCGTATTTCGGTTTCAGGCCATTGATAATCTGCACAGTCTCTTCGACAGAGGGCTCAGTAATATCAATTTTCTGGAAACGACGCGCCAGCGCACGGTCTTTCTCAAAAATGTTGCTGAATTCCTGATAGGTCGTCGACCCCATCACGCGAATCTTACCGCTGGAGAGCAACGGTTTGATCAGGTTAGCGGCATCCACCTGTCCACCCGACGCGGCACCCGCACCAATAATGGTGTGAATTTCGTCGATAAACAGAATGCTGTTGCTGTCCTGCTCAAGCTGTTTCAACAGCGCTTTGAAACGCTTCTCAAAGTCACCGCGGTATTTGGTGCCCGCCAGCAGAGAACCGATATCCAGCGAATAGACGGTGCAATCGGCCATAATTTCAGGCACGTCACCCTGCACAATACGCCATGCCAGACCTTCGGCAATCGCCGTCTTACCGACACCGGATTCTCCCACCAACAACGGGTTATTTTTACGGCGACGACAGAGAACCTGAACAGTGCGCTCAAGCTCTTTGTCACGCCCAATCAACGGGTCAATACCGCCGACACGAGCAAGCTGATTGAGATTGGTGGTGAAGTTTTCCATACGTTCCTCCCCGCCTGCTTGCTCTTCATTATTCGCCTGACTGCTTGAATCAGAAGAGGATTGTCCCGGCTCGTCTTTACGTGTGCCGTGAGAGATGAAGTTAACCACGTCAAGGCGGCTCACTTCATGTTTGCGTAGCAGATAAGCCGCTTGCGACTCCTGCTCGCTGAAAATGGCAACCAGCACGTTCGCCCCGGAAACTTCGCTACGACCGGAGGACTGAACGTGAAACACCGCGCGCTGTAAGACACGCTGGAAGCTGAGCGTCGGTTGAGTATCGCGCTCCTCTTCACTCATCGGCAGGACGGGTGTGGTTTGTTCGATGAAGGCTTCGAGTTCCTGTCGCAACGCCACCAGGTCCACAGAACACGCTTCCAGCGCTTCGCGGGCCGAGGGGTTACTGAGCAATGCCAGTAACAGGTGTTCGACGGTCATAAACTCATGTCGGTGCTCACGCGCTCTGGCGAAAGCCATGTTTAAACTGAGTTCCAGTTCTTGATTGAGCATTGGCACCTCCCCCAAGTTTTATGC
Organism: Phytobacter sp. SCO41; assembly: GCF_003073275.1. Classification (NCBI taxonomy): domain Bacteria; kingdom Pseudomonadati; phylum Pseudomonadota; class Gammaproteobacteria; order Enterobacterales; family Enterobacteriaceae; genus Phytobacter; species Phytobacter sp. SCO41. Next base: position 3,765,183 of record NZ_CP027225.1, read on the forward strand.
CTGCATTCAGGCTCTTTCCAGCGTACACAACAACGGATGCTCGTTTTCCCTGGCATATTTATTTACCATCGACACTTTCGTTTCTGCGACTTCTGCGGTGAAAACACCACAAATTGCCTTTCCACGATAGTGCACAGTCAGCATCAATTGCGTTGCACGTTCTACATCATAAGAAAAGAACTTTTGTAGCACGTCAATAACAAATTCCATTGGCGTGTAATCATCGTTCATTAACATAACTTTATACATGGATGGCGGCTTTAGCGCGTCACGCAGTTTTTCATCCGCCAGGTGGTCAAAATCCAGCCAGTTATTGGTCTTGCCCATCGTCAGTTTTCATCTTAGGTTACAGGTTCCGACCCAAATCAATCGGCCGATTACATGAGTCTAGATGTATTTTTAATCTACATCAGGTGTTAGATAACTATCATCTATCGTTGTCATCCGCGACGGCTGTCACAAACCCCTCCAATAGCGTTAACTGCTTCAAATTTTTGATTGATGCACCCCGCATAACCCCTGCCAAACGCTTGACGCGATGCCTGATTTCTCTAAATTGTACAGGCGAGAGTTGGCGAGGTTTTGAACAAACCCACACTCTGCCACCGGTTCATTCCATCTTACTTAAATAAGATTTACGAAGGATGTCGAAGCATGGAAACGGGTACTGTTAAGTGGTTCAATAATGCCAAAGGGTTTGGTTTCATTTGCCCCGAAGGCGGCGGCGAAGATATCTTCGCACATTACTCCACCATTCAGATGGATGGTTACAGAACGCTAAAAGCCGGGCAAACCGTCCGGTTTGATGTACATCAGGGCCCTAAAGGCAATCATGCCAGTCTCATCGTGCCCGTAGAAGCAGAAGCCGTCGCCTGACGGCGCTTTCTTCATTGTGTACATGCCGCAGTTAAAATGCCAGTCCAGTCGACTGGCATTTTTATTTACTCGCGAGCCAGCGCATCCACCGGGTCCAGTCGCGCCGCGCTGCGGGCTGGCAACCAGCCAAACAGCACGCCAGTAAAGGTTGAGCAGATAAAGGCCGTCAATAGCGCAACTGGCGAAAAGCCTATCTCCCAACCCGGCAGGAACAATTGCAGCGTGAAAGCGATAGCCATCGAGAGCGCCACACCCAGCGCGCCCCCCACCAGACACACCAGCACGGCTTCAATCAAAAACTGCGCCAGTACATCGCTCGCCCTCGCACCCACCGCCATGCGGATACCAATCTCTCGGGTTCGTTCTGTTACTGATACCAGCATAATATTCATTACACCAATACCGCCAACCAGAAGTGAGATTACCGCAACCAACGTTAAAAACAGCTGAAGAGTACGTGTGGTCTTTTCTGCCGTTTTCAATACACCGTCCATATTCCAGGTGAAGAAATCCTTTTTGCCGTGGCGTAATGACAGCAACCGCGTAAGCTGCTGCTCCGCCTGCTCACTGCTGTAACCTTCATTGACTCGCACGGTAATGGAGTTCAACCAGGACTGGCCCAGAACGCGGGCCGAGAGGGTGGGATAAGGCAACCAGACGCGCAAAATCTTACTGCTGCCAAACATTGACTGCTTCTCTTCTGCCACACCAATCACCGTGGCGGGCATATTTCCCACCAGAATCACTTCGCCGGTAACCTGCGCTTTGTTCGGGAAGAGCTGGCGACGCGTATTGCTATCGAGAACCACCACCTGTGCCCGTCCTTTTTCCTGCTCGCTGTTGAAGGTGTTCCCTTCGCTAAAGGTCATGCCATAGACGTTGAAATACTGACCGCTAACGCCATTCGCGCTGGCCGCCACATCAATGTTTCCACTGCGCAGGCGCACGTTTTGCGAGACAGATGGCGTGGCCGAGCGCACCCATGGCTGCTTTTGGATGGCAACCATATCGTCGTATTTCAGCGCCTGTTGATACTGAGGGTCGTCATCGCCGAAATCTTTACCGGGGTAGACATCAATGGTGTTGGTGCCGATGGCTCGAATATCAGCCAGTACCAGTTGTTTAGCGGCATCGCCCACCACCACAATCGACACCACCGAGGCAATGCCAATAATGATGCCGAGCATGGTGAGCAAGGTACGCATCTTATTTGCCGCCATCGCCCGCCACGCCATCATCAGCGCTTCCTGCAAACGCCCGGAGAATTGTCGCCAGTTGCCGGGTTCCGTCCCTGCACTCATTGTCTTCGGCGCGTTGTCGTGCTTCGTAGAGGGGGGATTATTAATTATCTCGCCATCGCGGATTTCGATAACTCTTTCAGCCTGTGCGGCAATGTCCGCATCGTGGGTGACGATAATGACCGTGTGGCCACGATCGCGAAGCTGATGCAGGATAGCCATCACCTCTTCACCCGAATGGCTATCCAGTGCGCCGGTAGGTTCGTCAGCAAGGATAACCTGCCCGCCGTTCATCAGGGCGCGCGCGATACTAACGCGCTGCTGTTGCCCACCTGAGAGCTGCGACGGCGGATATTCCATCCGTTCATCTAAGCCCAGTCGCGCCAGTAGCTCCTTTGCCCGCGCCAGACGTGCCTTACGATCAACGCCTGCATAAACGGCGGGAACTTCGACGTTCTGCGCGGCCGTAAGATGCGACAACAGATGATAGCGTTGAAAAATGAAACCGAAGTGTTCCCGGCGCAGCCTGGCCAGCGCATCGCCATCGAGCGTTGCAATATCAATCCCCGCAACCCGATAGCTGCCGCTGGTCGGCTTATCCAGGCAACCCAGGATATTCATTAATGTCGATTTGCCGGACCCGGAAGCCCCGACAATCGCCACCATCTCGCCGGCATGGATATCAAGGGTAATGCCTTTAAGAACCTCTACCTGCCCGTCACCGGAAGGATAACTACGGCGAATGCCTTTAAGTTCGAGCAACGCCGTCATTTATTAGCCCCCGGTTTGATTTCCGAAATGACCACCTCCTCTCCGGCATCCAGCCCTTTTGTCACCTCAGCATCAGTATCATTGCGGGCACCCAGCGTCACTTCACGATCGCGCACTTCACCGTTACGTAGCACTTTCACTTTGTAGCGGTTATCCCCCACCGGATCGCCTAACGCAGCAAGCGGCACAGTAAGGACATTTTTCACACCCGTTAGCTGAATATGTACCTGCGCCGTCATTTCCAGACGAAGAATGCCTTGCGGGTTAGGCACCTCAAAACGCGCATAGTAAAAAATGGCGTCATTCACTTTCTGCGGCGTGGGGAGAATATCCTTAAGTTTGCCTTCATAGCGGGTGTCCGGGTCACCCAGCACGGTAAACCAGGCCTTTTGTCCTGGTTTGAGGTGGATAACATCAGCCTCGGATACCTGCGCTTTCACCAGCATGGTACTCATATCGGCGAGGGTCAGAATATTCGGAGCCTGCTGAGCGGCAATGACCGTCTGGCCCTGCAAGGTGGTGATTTCCGTCACCTCACCCGCCATAGGCGCAACAATGCGGGTGTAATCAAAATTGGCTTTCGCCGTGTCGAGCGTCGCCTGATTACGCTGAATCTGGGCATCTATAGTACCAATCTGCGCCTCTTTAACCGCCAGGTCGGTAATCGCCGTGTCCAGATCCTGACGCGAGATAAGATGCGTTTTAGCTAGTTGTTGCTGGCGTGTGAGCGTGACCGCAGCCAGTTTGCGCTCAGCCTGAGCCTGACGACGTTGCGCACGCAACTCCATCAGGGTCGCTTCCACTTCCTTGATCTGGTTTGTTGCCTGTTCCGGATCGATAACACCGAGCAGTTGATCTTTTTTAACTTTATCACCGATATTCACCGACAGCGTTTTGAGCTGCCCGCTGACCTGAGCGCCAACATCAACTTTGCGCAAAGCATCCAGCTTACCGGTCGCCAGCACGCTCTGCTGCAATTCGCCCGGGCGAACGATCAAGGTTTGATAGTGAGGCACTGGCGCATTCAACTGCTTAAAGAGCCATATCGCCGCCAGTACGATCAGTACTATCAGCACCAGCCAGATTTTTCGACTTCTTCCCTTCAAATTCATAACTTTTCCAGATATCCAAACTGACCCTATTGATGCCAGTATTCATTAAACAATTGCTCAACGAAACCCAATCTTCTTTTTTTTCACATAATTCATTTATTCGACGTTAAGACATATTTTGTTGAAATATTGACATTACGCTTACAATTCGAGTTTGTGTCATGTCCACTATCGCTGGAATCGCTTCACCCGTACTCTGTGCAAAAACAGGCTGGCAACTTTTTTGCCGTCTTGCCAGTGGCAAATTAATGTCAGGTTTTGCCTGGAAAAATCCCTCTTATCGGCGAAAATTTCTGCTGCGCTCTTTGCTCAAACCACTCGGCACCGCGAAACTGCTATCCAGCCTGGCACAGCACCCGGATTTATTGCTTATTCTTAATGCCCAGCCGGGTTTGCCCTGCCGATTACACCGCCCGTGGCTGTCATTAACCTTCGATGAGAAAAAAACACTCGCCGCGCTCGATTATCATTACAAAACCCTTTATGCGCGCTTACCCACCGAGGTACGTTCAGGTTTTTTTACGCCACAGGGCGTCACCTTTGCTAAATTAACCGGCAAGAATGGGGAGCAGTATACTATCCGTTTTTATACGGACCCGATGCAGGACAAAGAAGGTGAAGCGACACTGGTTTTTTGCGATGAGCAGCGAACCCAACTGGCGGGAATGACCTTCGCGCTGTGTCTATACGAAGGGAAACGCACGCTGTTTATCGGTGGCCTGCAGGGCGCAAAAGCGAATATTCCCCATGAGTTTATCCAGGCCGCAACCAAGAGTTGCCACGGCTTATTTCCTAAACGTCTGCTGCTGGAAGCCTGTACAGAGCTGGCATCTTACCTGGGTATGGAGCAGATTATCGCCGTCAGTAATGACACGCATATTTACCAGAGCTGGCGCTACCGCAAGAAAAAACAGGATAAGCTGCACGCCGACTACGACAGCTTCTGGGAATCGCTCAGCGGCGAACGTACCGCTGAGGGAACCTTCCGCCTGCCAATGTTGATTGTGCGAAAAACCATGGAAGAGATTGCCAGTAAAAAACGCGCGGAGTATCGCCGCCGCTATGATTTACTGGATTCACTGCAAAACCAGATGCGTCAGATTTTACACCGTTAATCCGCTCTCCCGCGCGCCAACCAGAGTACGCGGGAGAACATCTTACGTAGAAGTAATGGCACCGACTCCACGCCCCTCCGCCCCGCTTCCATCGCGACTTCAATAGCTAAGTCGGGTTTCGACGAACGATGAATCGCTTTGATAATGATACGCCGCATATTCATCGGCACATTTTCAGGCAACTGCGCCACACGGCGATACACATCGTCAAACCCCTCGCGAAACATAAAATGCTCCATGTCCAGCGCCGGCAGTTCGGTTAAGTGCTCACGCACCTGGTCACGTTCCTCGTTCAGCAGACCGCGCACCGTTGCCGCATATTTTTTGCCCGCTTCATCCCCGTCGACCAGCACATGCCATTCAATGCCCATGCGTCTGGCGAATTTGATCAAGGGCTTTAACCCGGACTGGGCGAACTCAATAACCTTAATCCCTTCCGCGTCGAAATGGTGCCCGCACTGACGTGCCAGTTCGTTAATCACCCAGGTCTCCGTTTCCCCTTCTACCAGAAGCCAACAGCGGGCAAACAGCGCCGATGCACGGTTAAAACGAATATGGAAGGCAATACGCCGCCCCTCCTCTGCGTTCATGCCGCCCGGCCCCAGCCGCCATGCAGCAACCCGTGAGGACTCCCTCACAAGGCGGCATACATGCTCAACCGGGGTGAGCGAAAGCAGTTCTCCTGAGTTAGTGGTCGTGATTTGCTGTAACGGCAGCAAGTTGAGTAATTGCCAGGCGACGGAAAGCATAATGGGGTGCAGCCGTGTTTCCGGATCTTCAACCAACAGAAGCGGTCGGGCGTCGCGGTCCAGGCGCACTGTCCCTTTGGCCTGTAACAACGTCGCAAAAAAGCCTAACAGAATGACCCGGTACATACGGCCGCCGGGTTTATCGATCATACGGTTAATGATATCGAGGTAACGCCAGCTACGCTGCTCATCGTGAGAGCGACGGCGCATCAGGCGCTGATGGGATGGACCGCTGCCCTGTTCGGCAAAATAGTGCTCCAGCAGTTGCACCATGGCTGAAAGCCCGTGGCGAATTTGCCGGTCCGTCAGGTTTTGCGGATGGGTCACCAGTTCCCGTGAGAGAAAATCAAGCTGACGCGCGGTTGCTTCTACTTCCAGCGTCTGCGGCAGCGAACCATTACGGATACGTCGCATAAAACGCGCATCACGCAGACGTAGCACCGGCATCAGGCGGATAAGATGGCGCGCCAGGTCATCAATATCGTCGAGTATCAGCGGGTGCCCCTGGGCATCAAGAAAGCTTCGTAGCGTCATGACGCTCTCATCTTGCGCCAGTTCCCCTTCCAGACGGTAAAACAGACGTTGATAGCCATCATCGCTGGGCACCCAGCAGGGCTGAAGCGGTCGATAACGGTGTGTACGATACCGCCCCGGTTCGGATTCACGAAACGTCAGGATAATGTGCAGATGGTGTTCCCGCCCCTGAATATCTCCCGGCGGAAACCAAAAATCTTCACGTACAAAATGATATAAATCTGTTTCCGGCGAGAGCAACAACGTCAGCGCATCCAGCAGGCTTGATTTACCCCAGGCATTTTCCCCGATCAGGACGTTGGTTTGTTCCAGCATCAGCGATAGCCGATTGATACCGCGAAACCCGACAATCTCTACGCGCTCCAGAATCATAGCCCCTCCGGGAAATATGTCTTTTTTCCATTAAGTTAGCTCAAGTATAGCGGCATGAAACGGGGCAAAACACCGTATTTATCATAGATTAAGCATCTTTGAATGTGAGCCAGCGTATCGACGCGCTTATGGTTTAATTTTTTAGCGCATGGCTTCTTTCATTCGAAATTATTCCCTACTGCGTTTCTTCGTTCATCGAAAGGCTATTATCATCATTTTGCCTTAAATCAAATTTAAGCCATTTATTTGGCTGGTCCTCACGCGTCATTATTTCTAAAATAGTGACACAGCAGCCAGAAAAATGTTTTTGGCTGTCTTCACAGGATGTAGATTTTTATTGAGGATATTATGTTTAGAAAATTAGCGGCGGAATGTTTTGGTACATTCTGGCTGGTATTTGGTGGTTGCGGGAGCGCGGTATTAGCTGCGGCATTCCCAGAACTGGGAATTGGTTTTGTTGGCGTAGCGCTGGCATTTGGTTTAACCGTATTAACGATGGCTTACGCTGTCGGGCATATTTCTGGTGGGCATTTTAATCCCGCCGTAACCCTGGGGTTATGGGCGGGTGGTCGTTTCCCGGCAAAAGAGATTATCGGCTATATTATTGCGCAACTGGCTGGCGGGATAATTGCTGCCGGTGTGCTATACCTGATTGCCAGCGGTAAAGCGGGCTTTGATGCTGTCGCCAGCGGCTTTGCGTCAAATGGCTACGGCGAACATTCTCCTGGTCAATATTCCATGACCTCAGCCATCATAATAGAAGTTGTTCTGACTTGTGGCTTCCTGTTAGTTATTCTCGGCGCGACGGATAAATATGCACCTGCTGGTTTTGCCCCTATTGCCATTGGTCTTGCTTTAACGCTGATACATTTGATCAGTATCCCTGTAACAAATACCTCCGTTAACCCGGCACGTAGCACCGCAGTGGCACTCTTTCAGGGTGGCTGGGCGCTAAATCAATTATGGCTATTTTGGGTCATGCCAATTATTGGCGGCATCCTTGGGGGGATTTTGTATCGCACTCTGCTGGAAAAACGTGATTAATTCGAATTAAGCCAATAGGTTATTGGTTTATTTTATCTCTTCGTTTTACGTTGTCAGTTACTCCGAACATTCCTTCTGCCTCTAAGCGGCAACCGGCGTTTTTCATTTAAGGGAGACGCCGGTATCTTCGCCTCTGCCAGTATTGCTAATAATTCTCTTTATTATTAAGCGCCCTCTCTCGTTTTAACATTTACCCCTTAAGCGGTAGACTGGCGGCCTTAAAATTGCGCTAAATCAATCTCTCTGCACATTGCATAAAAAACATCTTTTAAGCCTTTCGGGAGCAGCATAATCTTAAACATGCATTTTAAATATAACTTTAATTTATAAGGTGTGACTATGTTTTGTGTGCAATGTGAACAGACCATCCGTACCCCGGCTGGTGATGGCTGCGCTTATGCGCAGGGTATGTGCGGCAAAACGGCCGAAACATCGGACCTGCAGGATCTGCTGATTGCCGCGCTGCAAGGGCTGTCAGCCTGGGCCAGCAAAGCGCGTGAATACGGCATTATCGTTCATGACATCGACAACTTTGCCCCGCGCGCCTTCTTCTCTACGCTGACCAACGTCAACTTCGATTCCGTGCGTATCGTTGGCTATGCGCGTGAAGCGATTGCCTACCGTGAAGCCTTAAAAGCACAGTGCCTGAGCAAAGATCCGGCAGCCGCAGTTGATAACCCGATGGCAGAACTGCAACTGGTCAGCGACGACCTGGGCGATCTGCAGCGTCAGGCGGCAGCCTTCACACCGAATATTGATAAAGCGGTTATCGGTGAAAATATTCTCGGCCTGCGCCTGCTGTGCCTGTACGGCCTGAAAGGGGCCGCAGCCTATATGGAGCATGCCCACGTACTCGGCCAGTACGACAACGAGATTTACGCCCAGTACCATAAAATTATGGCGTGGCTGGGTACCTGGCCTGCTGATATGAATGCCCTGCTCAACTGCTCGATGGAAATCGGTCAGATGAACTTTAAAGTGATGAGCATCCTGGATGCGGGCGAAACCAGCGCCTACGGTCACCCGACGCCGACTCAGGTCAACGTAAAAGCGGTTGCCGGTAAATGCATCCTGATTTCCGGTCACGATCTGAAAGACCTGCATAACCTGCTGCTGCAGACCGAAGGCACGGGTGTTAACGTCTATACCCATGGCGAAATGCTGCCAGCCCACGGCTACCCGGAACTGCGTAAATATAAACATCTGGTAGGTAACTACGGCAGCGGCTGGCAGAACCAGCAGGTTGAATTTGCCCGCTTCCCGGGCCCCATCGTAATGACATCTAACTGCATCATCGACCCGACTGTCGGTTCCTATGATGACCGTATCTGGACGCGCAGCATCGTCGGCTGGCCGGGTGTCAATCATCTGGAAGGCGATGACTTCACCCGCGTTATCGATCAGGCACAACAACTGGCAGGCTTCCCGTACAGCGAAATCGAGCACCTGATCACCGTTGGTTTTGGCCGTCAGACGCTGCTCGGGGCAGCCGATACCCTGATTGATTTGGTGAGCCGTGAAAAACTGCGTCACATCTTCCTGCTTGGCGGCTGTGATGGCGCGCGTGGTGAACGTAACTACTTTACCGACTTCGCCACCAGCGTACCGGATGACTGCCTGATCCTGACCCTGGCGTGCGGTAAATACCGCTTTAACAAGCTGGACTTCGGCAATATCGAAGGCCTGCCGCGTCTGGTGGATGCCGGTCAGTGTAACGACGCCTACTCGGCCATTATTCTTGCCGTCACGCTGGCAGAGAAACTGGGCTGTGGCGTGAACGACCTGCCGCTGTCACTGGTGCTTTCCTGGTTTGAACAGAAAGCGATTGTGATTCTGCTGACTCTCCTCTCACTCGGCGTCACCAATATAGTGACCGGCCCAACGGCGCCTGGCTTCCTGACGCCAGATCTGCTGGCAGTACTGAATGAGAAATTCGGTCTGCGTTCAATCACGACCGTAGAGCAGGATATGCAGCAGTTACTGGGCGCGTAAGGAGTAGAGAATGACGATGCCAACCCCGCAGTGTCCGTGGCGTATGCAGGTTCACCACATCCAACAAGAAACACCGGATGTCTGGACGCTGTCGCTGTTATGCCACGATTATTACCCGTACCGCGCAGGACAATATGCGCTGGTCAGTATTCGCAACAGCGCTGAGCAGATGCGTGCCTATACGATCTCCTCCACGCCGGGCGTCAGCGAATACATCACGCTGACCATCCGTCGTCTTGATGGCGGTCTGGGCTCAGAGTGGCTGACGCGAGACGTCAAACGCGGCGATTATCTCTGGCTGTCTGATGCGCAAGGGGAGTTCACCTGCGACAACAAAGCCAGTGATAAATTACTCTTGCTGGCGGCAGGCTGTGGGGTAACACCGATCATGTCGATGCGCCGCTGGCTGGCAAAATACCGCCCGCAGGTTGATGTGCAGGTTATTTTTAGCGTGCGCTCACCCCAGGATGTGATTTTTGCCGATGAGTGGAAAAACTATCCGGTTACCCTGGTGGCGGAAAACAACGCCACGGCTGGCTTCCTTGCCGGTCGCCTGACGCAAGAGATCCTGCGCAGCGTCCCGGACCTTGCTGCCCGTACCGTCATGACCTGTGGGCCAGCGCCTTATATGGACCAGGTTGAGAAAGACGTTAAAGCTCTGGGTGTGACGCAGTTCTTTAATGAGAAGTTCTTCACCCCGGTGGCAGAAGCGGCAACCAGCGGTCTGACATTCACCAAATTACAGCCGGCGAAAACGTTCTACGGTCCGGTTGGCACTACGTTGCTGGAAGCATTCGAAAGTAACAAGGTGCCGGTCAATGCGGCCTGTCGTGCGGGTGTCTGCGGGTCTTGCAAAACGAAAGTGATGTCCGGTAAGTACAGCGTCACCAGCACCATGACATTAACACCACAGGAAATTGCTGAGGGTTATGTTCTGGCCTGCTCCTGTCACCCGGAAAGCGATCTGGTACTGGCATAACCGCCAGTACCCTGTTAAGCAAAAGCCCTTCCTTTTCAGGGAGGGCTTTTTTTAAACCTTAACGCCACTCGGCTGGCGCAACGGAGTAACGCCCCGCGCCCAGGAAGGCCAGTGCCAGTGCAGCAACAAAGAAATAGACCAGGCTTTCGATCGCCCATGCGCCCGTCTTATCCAACATTGCCGTGTTGTTAATACCCACCATCAACCAGGCAACGACCATTGTAAATGCCAGCACCAGCGCTGCCGGACGGACCAGAATACCCAGAATGATCAGGGCCGGGCAAACCACTTCACCAATCAGCACACCGTAAGCGATAAAGCCAGGCAATCCTTTCGCCACCAGCATACCCGCGATGCCATCAATACCGCCGATGAGCTTGTGCAATCCGTGGAACAACATCAATCCACCGACAGTCAAACGCAGCAATAAACGACCAAAGTCTTCGTGTGCCAACATCTTATTAACAGAACCTAACATAGATTTAACCATTTGAAATGATTCCTATTTTTATTCGACTGTATGCAGATTATTCCTAATCCAAAAATAAATAAAGCCCTAACTAATAAGGGGCAATTTACGCACAAATAATGACATTTCATCGACTACGCTTGTAGACGGAACAATAAGATGGAGGCGTAACGATGAAACAGACTGTAGCCGCTTATATCGCCAGAACACTTGAGCAGGCAGGGGTGAAACGCATCTGGGGTGTAACCGGAGATTCGTTAAACGGATTAAGCGACAGCCTTAACCGCATGGGCACCATTGACTGGATGTCCACGCGCCATGAAGAAGTTGCTGCATTTGCGGCAGGCGCGGAAGCGCAACTTACCGGTGAGCTGGCCGTCTGTGCTGGCTCCTGCGGGCCTGGCAACCTGCATTTGATTAACGGGCTGTTCGACTGTCATCGCAACCACGTACCTGTGCTGGCGATTGCCGCTCACATTCCTTCAAGCGAAATCGGCAGCGGCTACTTTCAGGAGACCCATCCGCAGGAGTTGTTCCGCGAATGCAGCCACTATTGTGAGCTGGTTTCGACCCCCGAACAGATCCCGCAGGTGCTGGCCATCGCCATGCGCAAAGCCATACTTAACCGTGGTGTTTCCGTTGTCGTCATCCCCGGAGATGTGGCGTTGAAACCGGCACCAGAGAGCGCCAGCAGCCACTGGTATCCGGCCCCACAACCGGTGGTAGTACCCGCTGAGGAAGAGTTGAAAAAACTGGCGCAGTTGCTGCGCTACTCCAGCAACATCGCACTGATGTGCGGCAGTGGCTGTGCGGGCGCGCACAGTGCGTTGATCGAGTTTGCCGGTAAGTTGAAAGCGCCTGTCGTGCATGCCATGCGCGGTAAAGAGCATGTGGAGTATGACAACCCGTACGATGTTGGCATGACCGGGTTGATTGGCTTCTCGTCGGGTTTTCACACCATGATGAATGCCGATACGTTAATCCTGCTCGGCACCCAGTTCCCCTATCGGGCGTTTTATCCCACGGATGCCAAAATCATTCAAATTGATATCAATCCAGGCAGCATTGGCGCCCACAGCAAGGTAGACATGGCGCTGGTGGGTGATATCAATGCCACCCTCACCGCCCTGCTTCCGCTGCTGGAAGAAAAAACCGATCGCCGTTTTCTGGACAAAGCGCTGGAGCACTATCGCGATGCGCGTAAGGGGCTGGACGATCTGGCAAAACCCAGTGAGAAAGCCATCCACCCGCAATATCTGGCGCAACAGATCAGCCATTTCGCCAGCGACGACGCCATCTTCACCTGCGATGTAGGCACACCGACCGTCTGGGCTGCACGTTATCTGAAAATGAACGGTAAGCGCCGCCTGCTGGGATCGTTCAACCACGGTTCGATGGCCAATGCGATGCCCCAGGCACTGGGGGCGAAAGCAACCTACCCACAACGGCAGGTTGTGGCGATGTGCGGCGATGGTGGTTTCAGCATGCTGATGGGGGATTTTCTCTCGGTGGTGCAAATGAAGCTGCCTGTCAAAATCATCGTTTTTAACAATAGCGTGCTTGGCTTTGTGGCGATGGAGATGAAGGCTGGCGGGTATCTCACCGATGGCACGGAACTGCACGATACCAATTTTGCCCGCATTGCCGAAGCATGCGGGATTACCGGTATCCGGGTGGAAAAATCCGCCGATGTGGATGAGGCTCTCCAACGGGCTTTCTCCATTGATGGCCCGGTGCTGGTGGATGTGGTGGTCGCCAAAGAAGAGCTGGCCATCCCACCGCAGATCAAACTGGAACAGGCCAAAGGCTTTAGCCTTTATATGCTGCGCGCCATTATCAACGGACGTGGCGATGAGGTGATGGAACTGGCGAAAACGAACTGGCTCAGGTAAAACATCCTTTTTGCCTCAACACAAAATCCTTCATGATGCATCAGGATGGCACATCGTCTAACCCCAGACGCGGAGATAACAATGCGACGGGGGTTAGCGGGCACAGCCTCCACAGAGGCAGCCTGAGGGATGACGTGTAAATAAGGAAGTGCCATGATCGATTTACGCAGTGATACCGTCACCCGCCCGGGGCGCGCCATGCTGGAACATATGCTGGCAGCGCCCGTCGGGGACGATGTTTACGGGGATGACCCGACCGTCAATGAACTGCAGCGTTACGCGGCTGCGCTGGGCGGTAAGGAAGCCGCGCTGTTTCTGCCTACGGGTACCCAGGCAAACCTGGTGGCATTGCTCAGCCACTGCGAGCGCGGCGAAGAGTACATTGTTGGCCAGGCCGCACATAATTACCTGTACGAAGCCGGTGGCGCTGCCGTTCTGGGCAGTATCCAGCCGCAGCCTATCGACGCCGCACCGGACGGCAGCCTGCCGCTCGATAAAGTGGCCATGAAAATCAAGCCGGACGATATCCACTTTGCCCGCACCCGCCTGTTAAGCCTGGAAAACACTCACAACGGTAAAGTCCTGCCACGCGACTACCTGCGTCAGGCGTGGGAGTTTACCCGCCAGCGCAATCTTGCGCTGCATGTTGATGGCGCGCGTATTTTCAATGCCGTGGTGGAATATGGCTGTGCGTTGCGCGACATCACCCAATATTGCGACTCGTTTACTATTTGCCTCTCTAAAGGTCTTGGCACGCCCGTCGGGTCACTGCTGGTGGGAAGCAAGGATTACATCAGGCGCGCTACCCGCTGGCGTAAAATGACCGGCGGCGGCATGCGTCAGGCGGGAATACTGGCGGCAGCCGGTCTCTATGCGCTTGAGCACAATGTCCAGCGACTGAAAGACGATCACGATAACGCGGCCTGGCTGGCGGCACAGTTGCGTGAAATTGGCGCCGACGTGATGCGCAATGACACCAATATGTTGTTTGTCCGCGTAGGGGAAGAAAACGCGGCGGCGCTCGGAGCCTTTATGCGTGAGCGCGATGTGCTGATTAACGCTTCGCCGATTGTGCGCCTGGTGACCCATCTGGACGTCAGCCGCGATCAGCTTGCCGATGTTGTTTCTCACTGGCAGGCTTTTTTGCAGCGTTAAGGAGCAGGGTGTGCCGCAACGAATTCTGGTGCTCGGGGCCAGCGGCTACATTGGTCAGCACCTGATCCAGGCGTTAAGTCAGCAGGGTCATGAGATTCTCGCTGTGGCACGCCATCTTACTCGCCTGCAAAAACAGCAGTTGCCGGGGGTAAGTTGCCATGAAACGGATCTTATCTGGCCGGACAATCTCCCGGCGCTGTTTCAGGGGATCGATACCCTCTACTTTCTGGTGCATAGCATGGGCGAGAGCGGCGACTTTATCGCCCAGGAGCGACAAATTGCCCTCAACGTGCGCGATACGCTGCGGCAATGCCCGGTCCGGCAGGTGATTTTTCTCAGTTCACTGCAGGCCAAAGGATCCAGTGACTCCAGCCATTTGATTGCCCGCCAGCTCACCGGCGATATCCTGCGCGACGCGGGGGTTCCTGTTACGGAATTGCGCGCCGGGATTATTGTTGGCGCAGGCTCGGCCGCGTTTGAAGTGATGCGCGATATGGTTTATAACCTGCCGGTGCTGACGCCGCCGCTGTGGGTGCGTTCACGTACCACTCCCATTGCGCTGGAGAATCTGCTCCACTACCTGCTGGAGTTACGCCATCATCCGTCGCAAGAGCACCGCGTTTTTGAGGCTGCCGGCCCGGAAACGCTGAGTTACCAGCAACAGTTTGAACACTTTATGACGGTCAGTGGCGTTACCCGTCCGATGATCCCTGTCCCTCTGCCCACCCGGCTTATCTCGGTCTGGTTTTTACAGGTCATCACGTCCGTGCCGCCGACTATTGCGCGCGCGCTGATTCAGGGGTTAAAGCACGATCTGCTGGCTGACGATGGCCCCCTTCGCCAGCTCATCCCCCAACCGCTGATCACTTTCGACGAAGCGGTTCGTCGTACGCTTCGCGAAGAAGAGAAACTGGTGAATTCCAGCGACTGGGGATATTCCCCGCAGGCATTTGCACGCTGGCGTCCGCAATACGGCTATTTCCCCAAACAGGCAGGCTTCACCGTTGAAACTGCCGCCAGTCTGGAGGCGCTGTGGGAGGTGGTTAATCAGATCGGCGGTAAAGAGCGTTACTTTTTTGGCAATGTTCTCTGGCAAACCCGCGCCGCGCTGGATCATCTGATCGGCCATCGTCTGGCGAAAGGCCGTCCGCAGCGTCCGTTTTTGCAGCCAGGCGACCAGGTTGATAGCTGGAAAGTGATCATCGCCGAGCCGCAAAAGCAATTAGCACTGCTGTTCGGGATGAAAGCGCCGGGGCTGGGTCGCCTGAGCTTTACCCTCACCGACAAAGGTCAATACCGTCTGCTGGATGTGCGCGCCTGGTGGCATCCGCACGGTATGCCAGGGCTGCTCTACTGGCTGCTGATGATCCCCGCGCATCTGTTTATTTTTCGGGGCATGGCGCGGCGAATTGCGCGACTGGCAGAACAAAACGCAGAAAAAAAGTAAATTCAGACATTATTCTTTCATGTTTCCCATTGCATACCGCCCTGTTTCACGGAAGAATGCGCACGCAATGATTGCGGGTCACTATAGTGGATTGCTATGAAGGTTCTGGTCACAGGCGCAACCAGCGGTTTAGGCCGAAACGCCGTCGAATATTTGCGTCAAAAAGGCATTAGCGTACGCGCAACGGGCCGCAACAAAGCCATGGGCGAGTTGCTGACAAAAATGGGCGCTGAGTTTATTCACGCCGATCTGACCGAGCTGGTCTCTTCGCAGGCCAAAGTGATGCTCGCCGGGGTGGACACCCTGTGGCACTGTTCCAGTTTTACCTCTCCCTGGGGTACACAGGCAGCCTTTGACCTGGCGAACGTCCGGGCAACCCGCCGCCTCGGCGAATGGGCCGTGGCCTGGGGCGTGCGTAACTTCATTCACATTTCATCGCCATCACTCTATTTCGATTATCACCACCATCACGACATTCGTGAGGATTTCCGTCCGGCGCGCTTAGCTAACGAGTTCGCCCGCAGTAAAGCCGCCAGCGAAGAGGTGATTCAACTGCTTGCGCAGGCCAACCCCAATACCCGTTTTACAGTTTTACGCCCGCAGAGTCTGTTCGGGCCGCACGATAAAGTCTTTATCCCCCGCCTGGCGCAGATGATGCACCACTACCGCAGCATCTTACTGCCGCGCGGTGGGCAAGCGCTGGTCGATATGACCTACTACGAAAACGCGGTGCATGCGATGTGGCTGGCAAGCCAGCCCGTTTGTGATGCGCTGCCGTCCGGGCGAACGTACAACATCACTAACGGCGAGCCGCGCACCCTGCGTAGCATCGTGCAAAAATTAATTGACGATTTAGGGATGGACTGCCGCATCCGCTCGGTGCCTTATGCGATGCTGGATATGATCGCACGCAGCATGGAACGTTTCGGCGACAAATCAGCGAAAGAGCCTTCGCTCACCCATTATGGGGTATCCAAGCTGAACTTCGATTTCACGCTGGATATCCAAAGAGCGAAGGACGAGCTGGGGTATGAGCCTATTGTCTCTGTCGATGAGGGCATTGCCCGCACGGCTTACTGGCTGCGGGATCACGGGAAGTTGCCGCGCTAAACGGCCCTTCCCTCAAGCGTCCTCATCCCTGACCATATTTTTCCAGCAGTGCCTCGGCAATCGCCTGGCTTTCCGCATCGGCTATGCCATTCCATAATGCCGGGCGGAAATGCATCTGGAAGGCCATAATCACCCTTTTCTGCTGGGCGGCGCTCATCTCCGGTTTGACCTCATAACCGTAGCGCGCCAGCAGATCGAGCAGTGAGGCCGTCTCTACCGCTTCATACGGCGCGCGACCATTCAGATAGAATGCCACACGCGCGGCATCGGGCCATGCCCCTATCCCCTGTGACGCCAGTTCACGCCACGGGAAAAGTGGCCCCGGATCATCTTTGCGCTGCGGGGCGATATCCGAATGCGCCACCACGTTCTGTGGCTGGATGTGATAACGACTGACAATGTCTTTCATCAGCGGAACCAGCGCGGCAATCTGTTCTGGCTCAAAGGGGGTAAATCGCTTCATCCCTGCCACGTTTTGCCAGCCACGGTTTTCCAGCTCAATACCGATAGAGGTATCATTGATTCGCGTAGCGTTGCGCCAGTAGCTGATCCCCGCATGCCAGGCCAGCTCACTTTCCGGCACCAGTTGCCAGATACGCGGCTTACCGTGATGGACAGGCGGGTGCGCCGGAATCAAATAGTGCGAACTCACCTGCTTATCGGTGAGCGTCGCCAGCGAAACATCAAAGTCATCCGCCGTGTAGTGCACCACCAGCACTTTGATACGCGGATACGCCGCCTGCGCCTGACGGCGGGTATCAAGCTGGTAACCGTCTTTATCGACGATCCCCTTCTCACCCGCACAACCCACCAGAAGCAGCGCTAACAACAGTAAGGATAAAAAGCGGCTCATCAGCGTGTTTTCACCGCCGTACCGCTCACACTCACCATTAGCATGCTGCTGTCTTTGCCCACCGTTTCGTAATCGATATCGATACCCACAACGGCATTCGCGCCCAGCGCTTTTGCCTGCTCGCCCATCTCGCGAAACGCAATTTCACGCGCCTTGCGCAGCTCTTTTTCATACGCGCCTGAACGGCCCCCCACGATGTCGCGAATACCGGCGAAAAAGTCGCGAAAAATATTGGCCCCCAGAATCGCTTCGCCGGTGACGACGCCGCAGTATTCGACAATCGGCTGGCCTTCAAGGGTGGGTGTTGTTGAAAATTGCATCAGCGTCTCCTTTTGATACTCAGTGCGTTATAAAGCACATTATCGGAGCAATACACTATTCTTGAAAGGTGGTTATATCCGAAGAGAAAATAAGGAAATCAATATGCGCTACTCTGCTTTGACTCTCGTTTTACCGTGCGCGCTGCTGCTCAGCGCCTGTACCACGGTCACACCAGCGTTTAAGGATATCGGAACCCGCAGCGGCCCTTGTATCGAAGGCGGCCCCGATACTGTTGCACAACAATTTTACGATTATCGCATTGAGCACCGCAGTAATGATTTTTCCGCACTGCGTCCGTACCTGAGCGACGATCTGGCGGCTTCACTCACCGCGGCCAGTAAAGATAATCGCAATACCACGCTCCTGAAATCCGATCCCTTCTCCAGCAGAACCGTCATGCCGGAGAAAGCGAGCGTTGCCAGCGCCTCAACGATCCCGAACACCGATGCGCGAAACATTCCACTGCGGGTCACCCTGACTCAGGGCTCCCAAAGCTGGCAGGATGAGGTGCTGATGATCCGTGAAGGTCAGTGCTGGGCTGTGGATGATGTGCGCTACCTCGGTGGCGCGGCGCATGCTCCGGCCGGGACATTGCGCCAGTCTGTTGAGCATCGCTAACAAGATGCCCATGAAAGTGGGAAATATGCATTAATCCCCGCAAAATGTCTGGCATTCCAGCGTGAATGCCGACATTTATGCCTGCTTCCATCACGCCCCGGTATTTTGTGCTAACTTTATGTGTGAATGCGGTTTATATTTAAGTTTTAACGCACAAATATTGCATAACTATTCTGCGAACGTTACTATTTGCGGCCTCAATTGCTATTAGATTGCCTCGATGAGTATAAAATTAAACGGCATTAACTGCTTCTATGGTGCGCACCAGGCGCTCTTTGACATTACGCTTGACTGCCCGCAGGGTGAAACACTTGTGCTGCTTGGCCCGAGTGGCGCGGGTAAGAGCTCATTATTACGCGTATTGAACCTGCTTGAGATGCCGCGCTCCGGTCAGTTAAGCATCGCAGGCAATCACTTCGATTTTGCCAAAGCCCCTTCTGACAAAGCGATTCGCGATTTACGTCAGAACGTGGGTATGGTGTTTCAGCAATACAATCTTTGGCCGCACTTAACGGTAGCCCAGAACCTGATTGAAGCCCCGTGCCGCGTGCTGGGTCTGAGTAAAGATGAGGCGCTCGCCCGTGCGGACAAACTGCTGGAACGTTTACGTCTTAAGCCCTACAGCGATCGTTATCCGCTGCATCTTTCCGGCGGCCAACAGCAGCGTGTGGCGATTGCCCGCGCTCTGATGATGGAGCCACAGGTTCTGCTGTTTGATGAACCGACAGCCGCGCTGGACCCGGAAATTACCGCGCAAATCGTCAGCATCATTCGTGAACTGGCAGAAACCGGCATTACGCAGGTTATCGTGACCCATGAAGTGGAAGTGGCGCGCAAAACCGCCAGCCGCGTGGTCTATATGGAAAACGGTCATATTATCGAACAAGGGGATGCGAGCTGCTTTGCTTCGCCGCAGACCGACGCGTTTAAATATTATTTATCTCACTGAGTTCTCGGGGAAATGACAATGAAAAAAGTATTGATCGCCGCGCTACTTGCAAGCGTCAGCCTGTCTGCTTCCGCAGCACAGACTATCCGTTTCGCCACCGAAGCAAGCTACCCTCCGTTTGAATCTACCGACGCCAACAACAAAATCGTTGGTTTCGATGTGGACCTGGCAAACGCGCTGTGTAAAGAGATTGATGCCACCTGTACCTTCACCAACCAGGCGTTCGATAGCCTGATCCCCAGCCTGAAATTCCGTCGTTTCGACGCGGTAATGGCCGGTATGGACATCACCCCGGAGCGTGAGAAACAGGTTCTGTTTACCACTCCATACTATGACAACTCAGCGCTGTTCGTGGGTCAAACCGGTAAATACACCAGCATCGATGCCCTGAAAGGCAAGAAAGTGGGCGTGCAGAACGGCACTACTCACCAGAAATTCATCAACGATAAGCACCCGGAAATCACCACCGTTCCGTACGACAGCTATCAGAATGCCAAGCTGGATCTGCAGAATGGCCGTATCGATGCCGTATTCGGTGACACCGCAGTTGTCACAGAATGGCTGAAATCGAACGATAAACTGGCTGCCGTTGGCGACAAAGTGACCGATAAAGAGTACTTCGGCACGGGCCTGGGTATCGCCGTTCGTCAGGGCAACACCGAGTTGCAGCAGAAATTCAACACTGCGCTGGAAAAAGTGAAGAAAGATGGCACCTACGAAACCATCTACAACAAATGGTTCCAGAAGTAATCCTTGATGAATGAAATTTTTCCATTAGCAAGCGCCGCCGGGATGACCGTCGGCCTTGCCGTTTGCGCACTGATCATCGGCCTGGTTCTGGCGATGATCTTTGCGGTATGGGAGTCAGCCAAATGGCGTCCCGTTGCGTGGGCTGGCTCGGCGCTGGTCACTATTTTGCGCGGCTTACCAGAAATTCTGGTCGTGCTGTTTATCTATTTCGGCTCGTCACAGCTACTGTTAATTCTTTCTGACGGTTTCACCCTCAATCTGGGGTTCGTGCAACTCCCGATACAGGTGCAGATCGAGAACTTTGATGTCAGCCCGTTCTTCTGCGGCGTGATCGCCCTGTCATTGCTGTACTCCGCCTACGCGTCACAGACCTTACGTGGCGCGTTAAAAGCGGTACCGCAAGGTCAGTGGGAATCGGGCCAGGCGCTGGGGCTGTCAAAAAGCGCCATTTTCTTCCGTCTGGTCATGCCGCAAATGTGGCGTCACGCGTTGCCGGGCCTTGGCAACCAGTGGCTGGTACTGTTGAAAGATACCGCGCTGGTGTCGCTTATCAGCGTTAATGACCTGATGTTGCAAACCAAAAGTATCGCCACCCGTACCCAGGAGCCATTTACCTGGTACATTGTGGCGGCAGCGATTTATCTGGTGGTCACCCTGCTCAGTCAGTGGATCCTTAAGCGTATCGATCTGCGCGCCACACGCTTTGAACGGAGACCAGACTGATGCTTGAGTACTTACCCGAGCTGCTGAAAGGCCTGCACACCAGCCTGACGCTCACCGTGGCATCGCTGATTGCCGCGTTGGTTCTGTCGTTGCTCTTTACCATTGTGCTGACGCTAAAGACGCCCGTTCTGTCATGGATAGTCCGTGGCTATATCACGCTGTTTACCGGTACCCCGCTGCTGGTGCAGATCTTCCTGATTTACTACGGTCCGGGCCAGTTCCCGGTGCTGCAGGAATATCCGGTTATCTGGCACCTGCTGTCGGAACCCTGGCTGTGTGCCTTGCTGGCGCTCTCCCTGAACAGCGCGGCCTATACCACGCTGCTGTTTTACGGGGCGATCCGCGCCATTCCGCAAGGTCAGTGGCAGTCCTGTAGCGCGCTGGGGATGAGCAAGAAAGACACGCTGGCGATTCTGCTGCCGTATGCATTCAAACGCGCCTTATCGTCCTATTCGAACGAAGTGGTGCTGGTGTTCAAGAGTACATCGCTGGCCTATACCATTACGCTGATGGAAGTGATGGGGCACGGCCAGTTGCTGTACGGACGCACCTACGATGTGATGGTATTTGGTGCTGCCGGGGCGATTTATCTTATCGTTAACGGCCTGCTGACCCTGATGATGCGTCTGATTGAGCGTAAAGCGCTGGCCTTTGAGCGTCGCAACTAAAACCACACAAAATGCATAAATAGTAAACAAGAGAGCGAGCAACTTATTAATTGCTCGCTTTTTTTATGTGAAAAATAAAATAACTAATCAAATATATTGCATATAAATTCATTAAATGGCATTGTTAGCCCCATGCCTCAGACACGGCAACCGCAAAACAATAAGATTGACAGACAGGAGCTCCAAAAATGAAAAAACTGATTCTGGCCGCATTACTTGCCTCTTTCGCTGCTGGCGCAACCGCCGCGGATAAAATTAATTTCGGTGTCTCTGCTACCTACCCGCCGTTTGAATCCATGGATGCGAATAACAAGATTGTGGGCTTTGATATCGACCTGGCAAACGCGCTCTGTACCCAGATGAAAGCAGAGTGTACTTTCACCAACCATGCCTTTGACAGCCTGATCCCGTCCCTGAAATTCAAAAAATATGACGCGGTTATCTCCGGCATGGATATCACGCCTGAGCGCAGCAAACAGGTCTCCTTCACCGAGCCGTACTACGCCAACTCCGCCGTGGTTATCGCCAAAAAAGATGCGTATAAAACCTTCGATGACCTGAAAGGCAAACGTATCGGTATGGAAAACGGCACCACGCACCAGAAATACTTGCAGGACAAACATCCGGAAGTGAAAACCGTGGCTTATGACAGCTACCAGAACGCGATTATCGACCTGAAAAATGGCCGTATCGATGGCGTGTTCGGTGATACCGCGGTGGTCAACGAGTGGCTGAAAACCAACCCGCAACTGGGTGTTGCGACTCCGAAAGTGACCGATCCGCAGTATTTCGGCACAGGCCTTGGTATCGCGGTACGCCCGGATAACAAAGCCCTGCTGGAAAAACTGAACGCGGCCCTGGCGGCCATCAAAGCTGACGGCACTTACCAGAAAATCAGCGATCAGTGGTTCCCGCAGTAAGCGGAATTGAAGAGAAAAAGCCGCGTGACGCGGCTTTTTTTATGCTCTCACGCTCCCTGAAACGGCAGCGTAAAGCGGAAACACGACCCCGGTTGCGCATCCACCAGCCGGATATCGCCACCGTGCAGTTGCAGCATACGCCGGACAATCATCAGCCCCAGCCCGCCGCGCGACTCTCCCGCACTGGCCTTGTCCAGCACCGACGGGCGCTGGAATAACGTAGCCCGCAGCGCACCCGGTACACCGGCCCCGTTGTCCTCAACCTCAACCATAAGCTGGTCATCCTGCTGACGGGCGCGCAGATAAATCTTCCCACCGTTGGGCGTATGACGCACCGCATTATCCAGCAAATTGGTGAGCACCCGTTCCATCATCGACAAATCGGCATACACCAGCGGCAGGTTGGTGGGCAACTCCAGCAGTAATCTGATGTCGCGCGTTTCCGCCATCAGATCGAATTTTTGTGCCACATCCTGCAAAAGTTCCGCCATTGAGAAGGGTTCCGGCTGCGGTTTGATGCCACCATGTTCCAGCCGCGCCAGTTCAAAGAGCTGTTGAGACAGGTGCCGGACTTTGTTTCCCTGACGCAGGGCGATGCTCAGATAATGCTTCGACTCTTCCGGCGTTAAATGCCCGGCCTTCACCGAAAGGGTTTCCAGGTAGCCCAGTAATGAAGTCAGCGGGGTACGTAAATCGTGCGAAATATTGGCGACAAACTCCCGTCGCTGTCGGTCATTGTCTGCCAGTTGATCCCACTGGCTGGCTATCTGCCGGGAAAGCTCAATAAAGGCGTTTTCCAGGACCGCGACTTCATTTCCTGCCTCAGGATCCGGCGCACGCAACGCCAGTTGCTTGATGGCGCTGATGCTATCCTGCTCCAGCCCCTGCACCTCGCGGGTCAATTTTTTCACCGGACGCGTCACCCACCACCAGGTAAGACCGCCTGCCAGTGCGCCAAACACCGCCACTAACAGCAACGACCACAGTAATGCGCTCCACAGCGCTTTTTGCCAGGCAGTATCCGCCAGCGCGTTCAGGTTCTCACCCTGCAAAATAATGTAGAGATAACCCCGCAACTGACCATCGAGGCGAATCGGCGACACGCTAAAGACTTTTTGTTTGTCGACACTGCGCGGATCGTCGCCGTAGACCGGCCAGGCCGCGCCGGATAGAAAGTGCTGCAACGGGGCAACATTGATATGCTCGCGACGAAGATGCCCCGGCGGCGCGGCATCGGCCAGCAAGTCGCCTTCCGGGGAGATCATATACAGCTCGACGCTGGGGTTGAGCGTCATCAGGCGGTCAAACAGCGATTTCAGCGTCTGGCGATTCACTTTGCCCTGGGAATCAAGCAGCGGCTCACTGCTGGCAATTTGCTGAGCAAGACCCGCAGAAAGCCGTTGCACCATCGCATCGCCGTAGCGGGTGCTACTGTAGAGCTGAACGCTGCAGGCTGCGGCGGCGCAGAGCAGGAGCAGCACGGTGAAGAGCAGCGTCAGGCGCTGAGTCAGACTTAAACGACGCATCATTCCCCCTCAGGCTCCGAAACGGCAAATTTATAGCCTTTCCCCCAGACGGTCAGAATAATTTCCGGTGCGGCGGCATCCTTTTCAATCTTCATACGCAGACGGTTGATATGGGTATTAACTGTGTGCTCATAGCCTTCATGCTGATATCCCCACACCTGATCGAGCAGCGCCAGGCGCGAGAAAACCTCGCCGGGGTGACGGGCAAACCAGTAGAGCAGATCGAACTCGCGCGGCGTCAGATCAATCAACTCGCCGCGCAGGCGCACCTCGCGGGGGAGCGGGTCGATGGTTAAACCGTGACAGGCAATACTGCCCATATCAAGACGCAGGTTGCGTCCCATCGCCTCCTGGCGACGAAACAGCGCCTTCACCCTCGCCACCAGTTCCAGTATCGAAAACGGCTTCGCCAGGTAATCATCCGCCCCCATTTCCAGCCCCAGAACCCGATGTGTCTCACTGGTTCGGGCGCTGATGATAATGACCGGCAGATAGCGGGTCATCTGGCGGATGCGGCGGCAAATCTCCAGCCCATCGACATTCGGCAGCATCAGATCGAGGATCACCGCATCCCAGTCGGTCTTTTCAAGCTGGGCGAGCGCACGCGCCCCATCCTCTTCATGCACAATCTGGTAGCCCTCGTCCTGCAAATTAAGCCGCAGCAGGCCAGCAATATCCCGATCATCTTCGACCAGCAGTATTTTTTTTGCGGTTTCCATAGCCCGTTCCGGTTGCCTTTCTCTTTATTAGCTTACCCAATAGTCGCGCATTGAGTTATCACAAATAATTTATATTTCCGTGAGGAAGTCGTGACCGGTCCAGGCGTAAGCTGCGGCCTGTCACCCACACTTTCCGGAGTCAGGCAAGAGAGTCAGGTGACACCCCCTCTCACCTTGCAAGGAAACCACCATGAAAAAGATGATCCTCACCCTCGCCACCCTCTGTGCCTTTGGGGTGGCTAACGCCCATGCCGCCGACGCGATGAGCCAGGACGGTATGAAAAAGCAGGACGACAGCACCATGATGAAGAAAAAGGCGCCGATGAAACATGACGGGATGACAAAAAAAGAGAGCACGATGAAGCACGGCGACATGGCGAAAAAAGGGACCATGGGCAAAGACGACGACATGATGAAGAAAAAATCGGACGGCATGGACAAATAATCTCCCCGCCAGCACCCCGGGCAGTATTGCCGGGGTCACTGGCCGGGCTGCGCCCACTGTTTACCCTAATCCAGAACGATGTCTCTTTTTTGTTGCCGCTCTGGCGTCATGGGCTGCGCATTCAACGCCATGACCATATCACGCAGCGTGATGAGGGGAAAAAACGGGTTGTGGTCAACATTTTCCAGTGTACGCCCGGCCCTTGTCGCCGCATCAGAGAGCGCATCGAAAAGCTCTTCGTCATCGTCTAAAGCAAAAAGTGCCAGGCTGTCGTCCGCCCGCAGGGGGAAATTCAGCCGCACCAGGTCACGCCCGCCCCACGCCATCACGGTTTCCCAGACAGCGCGGATCACCCAGGCGTCCACATCCCGTCGAGGAAATGCGCGCGCAAACTGGCAAATGCTTTCGCCCTGACGCGCCTGCGCCAGTGCCAGGAGCCTTGCGCGCCGCTTGCGGCTGTCGACAATCCCGGAAACGCTCAACAGCACCACAAACAGCGCAACGGCAAAAATAAAAGGATTCCCCGTGCTCACAAAGTCACGCAACAGGCAATAAGCGCCGTAAAGAACCCCAGCCAACAGCGCAAACAGAACGACGAACGCCACCACACCGGAACCCGGTGCGGCAGGTTTAAGAGGGAATAAGTAACGAGATGGCATACGCATGGTCAGTACCCCCTGATGAGCGAATGCCTTAAACCGTAGAACATTTCACCAACAGTGTCAGCACTTCGTAATGCGCCGTGTGGGGGAACATATCAAACAGTTGTACACGCTCCACGCGATAACCCGGCAGCGCGTGCAAGTCTGCCGCCATCGTGCGGGCATTACAGCTTGAATAGACGATATACGGCGGCGCCATCCGGCTCAGATAATCGCAAAGCGCCTGGCCAATTCCACGACGCGGCGGGTTTACCAGCACCAGTTGTGGCGCATCCGTCTGGGCGGTCGCGAACCGGGTGGAGTCCAGCGCCTGAAAGTGCAAATCGGTCAGCCCCAGCTCAGCCGCGGACTGCTTCGCGCAGGCAATCGCCTCCGGGGCGATTTCGATACCGGTGAGCGTCATCTCCGGGGTTGCACAGTGCAGACCAAAACCGCCGACACCGCAAAACAGATCCCACATATGGCGTACCGGCAGCGCCCTTACCCACTCACGCGCCGTAGCGTACAGCGCACTGGCGACAACCGGATTGGTTTGAAAGAAACTCTGCGGGCGGATCCACAACGGCACGCCGTTGAAATTTTCCGCCAGCGCCTGCTGCTCAGTCAGGAAGATTTCCGTCTCCCCTTCCATAATGGCCATGTGCACCGGCTGGATATTGACTGAAATGACGCGAAGCTGCGGCAATTGCGCCTGTAACCACGGCAGCGCGGCACGAAGCTGCTCAAGCTTGGTCTGTGAACGCAGCACAAAACGCAGCATCATGCCGCCCGTGTGCTGGCTTTCGGTTAATAGCAGGTATTTCAGCTCACCGCGTTTACGCGCCACGTTGTAGGGCGTTAAGCCCGCACGGGCGATAAAAGGTTTAAGGACGGCGAAAACCGCCTGAAACGAGGCGGGATAAAGCGGGCAATCGGTCAAATCTTCGGGGGTACCGTCGCGATGCAACATGCCGAGCAGCGGTTTCTCCACGCTGCCGCTCACCACCATCTTGGCTTTATTACGAAACCCCTGTTCCGGGCCGCTAACCGGTGCGCACCATTCTGTCACCGGCAAATCCGCCAGCAAGGTGCGGAGATCGGTCATTTTTGCACAGAGTTGGTCGCCAGTCGGTTGTTCAATCCACTGACAGGAGTGACAGCGCCTGGCGTCAAAGAGTGCGCACTGCATAATAAAACCTTCTTAATTGCGGGGCGGCGATTGTACCCCGTTATTGCAGACGGAAAAAGCGTCGGCTGGGAGAAGGGACAAACAACAGGAAGAGTACCAGCAGGTCGGGCATTTTTTGCATCATTAGCGTACGGAAAATCTCACGTTTTGATTCGCCGGCAATACTGAACAGCTCAGGATATCCATACCCCAGCGATGCCGCCCACAGATAACCGGTGGCAATAATTTGCGTCAACAGATACAGCCAGCGCGCCCAGTTTCGCCCCTTCACCACGGAAAAAGCACAGAGGATTTCAACGAAGACCAGCACCAGGCTGCCGAAGAAAATCAGCGTCAGGCTCCAGGTTTGCGCGCTGCGTACCACGAAGTCGATCATTCCCCGTATGCCCAGCACATTGCAGAGCATGAAGACATCCACACAGCGGATAAGAATAATGGCGATAGCCGCCACTTGTACCAGTGCGGGTACATTCGGACGGGCGTGAGACTGATGCGCTTTAGTAAAGAATCCCAATGTGCAATATTCCCTGTGAAAAATGCCGCGACAAGCGCGGCATCCGTGACACAACGTTTAAGATTCTAGAATCATTGTCCCCGTCTTGCACGCTGGATATCGCGCACTCGCTGCTTTTCCGCGCGCGCCATCAGATACCAGGCGATTAAACCAACAATCCCCACGACACCCAGTATCAGGCTCGCCAGGGCGTTGATCTCCGGGTTCACCCCCATACGTACGCTCGAGAAGACCAGCATCGGCAGCGTTGTCGCCCCCGGGCCGGAAACGAAGCTGGCAATAACCAGATCGTCGAGAGAGAGGGTAAACGCCAGCAGCCAGCCAGAGATAATCGCTGGCATGATCATCGGTAGCGTAATAACAAAGAACACTTTCAGCGGCGTCGCGCCAAGATCCATCGCCGCCTCCTCAATTGACCTGTCGAGTTCACGCAGACGTGAGGAGATAACCACCGCGACATAAGCCGTACAGAAGGTCACATGCGCCAGCCAGATGGTGAGCATGCCACGATCCGATGGCCAGCCAATCGCATGACCAAGGGCAACAAATAGCAGCAACAGCGACAGCCCGGTGATCACATCCGGCATCACCAACGGCGCGGTAATCATAAACGCAAAACCGTTGGCACCACGGAAACGGCCAAAGCGCACCATCACCACTGCCGCAATCGTACCGAGGATCGCCGCCATCGTCGCGGCGCAGGCGGCAATGGTCAGACTCAGGCCCACCGCGCTCATCATGGCGTCATCATGGAACAACTCGCTATACCAGCGCGTTGACCAGCCGGCCCACACCGTCACCAGTTTGGAGCTGTTAAAGGAATAGATGACCAGCATCAGCATCGGCGCATAGAGGAACGTGAACCCCAGCACCAGAATCAAAATACGCCACGGGGAACGCACTACCGGCAAGTTATTCATGCGTTGTCTCCCATCTGTTTCTGCTGATGTTTATGGAACCACATGATTGGCACGATCAGCAGCAGCAGCATAATAATCGCCACCGCCGAGGCCACCGGCCAGTCGCGGTTATTAAAGAACTCCTGCCACAGGACGCGACCAATCATGATGCTGTCCGGGCCGCCGAGCAATTCCGGGATCACGAACTCACCCACCGCCGGGATAAACACCAGCATGGAGCCTGCGATAATACCCCCTTTGGTCAACGGCACGATCACGCTAAAGAAGGTTTTCAGCGGGCGCGCGCCCAGATCCAGCGACGCTTCAACCAGCGAGTAGTCAATACGCGTCAGCGCGGTGTAGATAGGCAGCACCATAAACGGCAAATAGGCATAAACGATACCGATATACACCGCCAGGTTGGTGTGCAAAATCGTCAGCGGCTGATCGATAATCCCCAGCCACATCAGGAAATTATTCAGCACGCCGTTACTTTTCAGAATCCCCATCCAGGCATAGACGCGAATCAGGAAAGAGGTCCATGAAGGCAAAATAACCAGCAACAGCAGAATATTACGCGTTGATGGCTTACTGTGCGCAACGGCCCAGGCCAGCGGATACCCCAGAACCAGACAGCAGATCGTCGACACCGCCGCGACCTGTAATGACTGGAGATACGCTTCAAAATAGAGCGGATCGTCGGTCAGTTGCAGGAAGTTATTGATGTTGAGCGAAATGGTGAGCTGATTATCGGCCCACTCCACCAGATCCGTATAGGGCGGGATCGCGCGCGCCATCTCTGCCAGACTGATTTTGAAGACAATCAGGAACGGCAGTAAAAACAGTAAGATCAACCAGATATAGGGCAGCGCGATAACGAACTTGCGCCCGTGCTTCATCTGAAAACGCGCCAACCACAGGTTAAAACCGCCCGGTTTTTCGACGCGGGTCGGTGGTTCAAGTGTACTCATCACCGCTCCTTAAACCGTCAGAACCACACAACTGTCGGCATCCCAGCACAGGCGAACTTCGTCGCCCCATGTCGGGGTACCTTTACGATAGCGGTGCTCGTTCTGCAACTGCGCACTGATCATTTGCCCGCTTTGCAGACGAACGTGGTAAATCGACAGATCGCCAAGGTAGGCAATATGCACCACCTCACCCACCGCGAAGTTATAACCGTCAGCAGGCGGCTCTTCGCAGAGCATGATTTTCTCCGGGCGCAGCGCAACATAGACCGGCACGTTATCCACAACAGAGGCATCCGGGTCCACTTTCAGCGGATGAACCAGCCCCGGCGAATCAATCACCAGACCGTCGTCCTCACGCGCTTTAAGCAGGCCTTCGAACACGTTAACCGAGCCGATAAATTCGGCGCTGTAGCGGGTGGTCGGGTGTTCATAAATCTCTTCAGGTTCGCCAATTTGCACAAACTTACCGCGGTTCATAATGGCGATACGTCCGGCCATGGTCATGGCTTCTTCCTGATCGTGGGTGACCATAACGCAGGTCACGCCAACGCGCTCCAGAATGTCCACCACTTCCAGTTGCATACGGTCACGCAGTTTCTTATCCAGCGCACCCATCGGCTCATCAAGCAGCAGGAGTTTCGGGCGTTTTGCCAGACTACGGGCCAATGCGACACGCTGACGCTGACCGCCAGAAAGCTGATGCGGTTTACGCTTCGCGAACTCCTGCATGTGCACAAGACTCAGCATCTCCGCAACACGGCTGGCGATTTCCGCTTTGGGCAGCCTGTCCTGCTTGAGGCCAAACGCGATGTTCTGTTCAACGGTCATATGCGGGAACAAGGCATAGGACTGAAACATCATATTGATAGGACGCAGATAAGGCGGCACATGCGCCAGATCGACACCATCGAGCATAATTTGCCCGGTCGTTGGCTGTTCAAAGCCTGCCAGCATTCGCAGCAGCGTTGATTTGCCGCAACCAGATGCACCCAGCAGCGCGAAGATTTCGCCTTTATAAATGGTCAGACTGACGTCATCAACGGCGTGCTGGCCGTCAAACGATTTGGTCAGATTGCGGATTTCAAGCAGAGGCGTTAAATCCTTACGGGTTTTCGCCTGTGGGCGGGGGATAGCGTCATTCACTCAAGTGCTCTCCGGCAAAAAAACTCAACCAGTACCAGCTAGTTGTCTACAAATGACCGGACAGAGGCCGATGACCTCTGTCCAGGTTTAGGGCAATTGCACCGCCCTGGTGCAACGCAATCACTGTTCAGGTGATTGATTATTTGCCGCTTTTTACTTTTGTCCACGCGCGGGTTCTTACGCGGTCAATTTTCGGATCCTGCACTTTAAGCGTATACAGTTTCGCGAAAACATCCGCCGGCGGATAAATTGCCGGGTTGTCACGTACTTCTGCGCTGATCAACGGTTTGGACTCTTTGTTACCGTTAGCATAGAAGACGTGGTCACTGATGTGCGCGATAACGTCAGGACGCATCAGGTAATTCAGGAACTGATACGCTTCGTCTTTGTTTTTCGCATCAACAGGCATGGCGAAGACATCGAAGAACGCCAGGGCGCCCTCTTTCGGAATGATGTAGTTAACATGCACGCCGTTCTTCGCTTCTTTAGCACGGTTAGCCGCCTGCCACACGTCGCCCGCCCAGCCGATGGCTACGCAGATATCGCCATTTGCCAGATCGTTAATGTACTGAGAGGAGTGGAAGTAGCGAATGTTCGGACGCAGTTTCAGCAGCAGATCGGTTGCCGGGCCGGAGTAATCGTCCGCTTTGGTGCTGTTCGGATCTTTACCCAGGTAGTTCAGCACGGTCGCGAAAATCTCTTCTGGCGCATCCAGGAAGGAGACGCCGCAGCTTTTCAGTTTTTCGAGGTTTTCCGGTTTCAGCACCAGATCCCAACTGTTGACCGGCACATCGCCCAATACCGCTTTGACTTTATCAACGTTATAGCCAATGCCGGTAGTGGCCCACAGGTACGGCACCGCGTATTTGTTGTCCGGGTCATGCTGAGCAACCATTTTCAGCACATCCGGGTCCATGTTCTTCCAGTTCGGCAGCTTGCTCTTATCGAGCGGCTGGAACACACCGGCGGTTAACTGGCGCTCAAGGAAGCTTGCAGAAGGCACCACCAGGTCGAAACCGGTGCTGCCCGCCATCAATTTGCCTTCCAGCACTTCGTTGGAATCGAACACGTCGTAAACAACTTTAATCCCGGTCTCTTTTTCAAAGTTTGCGACCGTATCCGGCGCAATATAGTCAGACCAGTTATACACATGCAGCGTCTTTTGCTCTGCGGCGAGTGTGCTGGCAGAGACAGCCATTAATGCACCCGCAACAAGACCTGATAACCATTTTTTACTCAAAGCGGTCATATCTCATTCCTTCTGGAAAGTCCGTTACCATACGAACTAAGTGTACGCATTTAAGATATGCAAAATTCATGCATATTTTGTCAGTCTGCACTGGTCGAAGAGGAAAATTCTTTCGGCCGACGCCGCATGCTTTCAAAGCACCGCAAGAATAACTGTAGCCAGGGTTAGAGGCTATAGGGCAGATTAAAAAACGCCTTTTATCAATTTTTTATGCAGATTCTGTCTATGTGATAAGCCGAAACGGCGGGAATAGCGGTGAATAATTCTTTAAAAGAAGGTTAAAAGCAGAATTAAAACATTCATTATGCAGCCGCTCTGGCAGCGACTGCGCTAATGTCAGGCAGGTTTAGTGAAGAAAATTGTGCGCGTCTTCGCCAGCTTTGAGCTCTTCTTCTTCGGGAACAAACAGCATCTGATGGGCGCGGGCTTCAAGGATCACCATTGAAATTTGCTCTTCGCTCTGGCGCATGAACCATGCAAATTGTTCGAGCGTCACCCCGGCGCCTGAGGATAATGTCTGGCAAACGACCAGCTTAGGTAGGTTATCATCCTGAATATCAAGAAATGCTTTCACCGTCAAAGAACTGGCATTAATGGCGGAAAGATCGGCGGCCAGTGCCAGCAAGGCGGAAGGCTTCACTTCCGCCATCGCCGTAAACAGGACAACGTCGTTAATCAGATCGATTTTGGCGTCAAATACCCCGTCGAAATTCTGCATATGCGGCAGGTGTAACGCCTGGCAGGTATCGCATTCGAAGAAACTGATACCCAGTTCATCAAGCCATTGACGAAGCGTGTCCAGACCAGGTGCGACGAGTGAATTCATGCGCAAAACAACCTCTGACGAAAAAATGGGAGCCATAGCTTACGCAAAAAGCAGGCCGCATACCATTACGTAGC
The DNA here is from genome assembly GCF_003073275.1 of Phytobacter sp. SCO41. NCBI lineage: Bacteria > Pseudomonadati > Pseudomonadota > Gammaproteobacteria > Enterobacterales > Enterobacteriaceae > Phytobacter > Phytobacter sp. SCO41. The sequence goes on from NZ_CP027225.1 coordinate 3,798,036, forward strand.
GCGGAAAATCGACTACCCGCCGGTTTTAAGGCAATAGCCGGGCGTGGCATGGCGCTCAATCCAGGCAATCATTTTACCCGCGATATCCACCCCTGTGGTCTTCTCAATACCTTCAAGCCCAGGCGACGCATTCACCTCCATCACCAGCGGCCCCCGGTTGGCACGAAGGATATCCACCCCGGCGACATCCAGACCGAGAGTCTGTGCGGCTTTAATCGCCATCTCCCGCTCACGCGGGGCGATTGTCGCCACGCTGGCCACGCCGCCACGATGCAGGTTGGAGCGAAAATCGCCCTCTTTCGCCTGCCGCTCAATCGCCGCGACAACCTCGTTGCCCACCACCAGGCAACGAACATCCCGTCCCTTCGCTTCCTCAATGTATTCCTGAACCAGAATATGGGCGTTCAGGCCGCGAAAAGCGTCAATCACACTTTCTGCCGCCTGCCGTGTTTCGGCAAGGACCACGCCGATCCCCTGTGTCCCTTCTACCAGTTTTACCACCAGCGGCGCGCCGCCGACCATGGCAATCAGATCACTGGTGTCATCCGGTGAATGGGCGATCCCCGTCACCGGCAGATCAATCCCCTGGCGGGCCAGGAGTTGCAGAGAACGCAATTTGTCACGCGCGCGCGTAATCGCCACCGACTCATTGAGCGGATAGCTGCCCAGCATTTCAAACTGGCGCAGCGCGGCGGTACCGTAAAAGGTAATAGCAGAACCAATTCGCGGGATCACCGCATCAAAATGGGGAAGTTGACGGCCTTTGTAATGGACCGAAGACGCCGCGGGGTCAATGTTCATATAACACGACAGCGGATCGAGAATTTCGACCAGATGCCCGCGCGCAATGGCAGCTTCGCGCAGGCGTTTGCATGAATAGAGCGTTCCGTCCCGGGACAATATGGCGATTTTCACCCTGCACCTCTCTGAATAGACTGGCAATACTCTACCTTTTTCACGTTGCCGGAAGGCGGCAAGTCAGTTAGCCCCGGCAGCAGAGATAACGCTATGACCAGGGCGCACAGTGATATAGCAAACGCACTGGCAACGAGAAGCATGACGAGTAGAAAGCCTGCGTATCATACACGCAGCGAGACACAGGATGAACGGGAATTAGCGCACTGCCCACCCTTGTTTATGCAAATAGTCGAGGATGAACGGGCGGTTCTCTTTAATAATGGTGCGCCGGATATGATCGCTCCAGGTATCCTGACGGGTATTGCTGCCTCGCGACGTATAATACGCGGCAATTTGCGCATCATATTGTGCAAGGATGTCCGCATCGACAGGCTGATAGCTGTTTTCATGCACCACCAGCGCAGCGGGTAAACGCGGCTTCACCTGCGGATCGTCGGCAGGCCAGCCAAGACAGAGCCCAAAGAGTGGCAAAACATGCTGAGGCAGATGAAGTAATTCGGTCACCGCCTCAATGCTGTTACGGATCCCACCGATATACACACCGCCAAGTCCGAGTGATTCCGCAGCCGTCATGGCATTTTGCGCCATCATGGCCGTATCGACGACACCGAGAAGCAGTTGTTCCGCCAGCCCCAGTTGCGCCTGCGGGCAAATTTGCAGATGGCGATTAAAATCGGCGCAAAACACCCAAAATTCAGCGGCTTCAGCCACATGTTGTTGACCGCCGGTTAGCGTAACCAGTTGTTGGCGTAACGCCGGGTCGGTCACGCGAATAATTGAACTGCACTGTAAAAAGCTGGAACTGGAGGCGGCCTGGGCACCGGCAATAATCGCTTTACGCTGCGCTGCGGTAATGGGTTCCTGGGTGAAATGGCGGATAGAGCGGTGGGCGCGGAGCAGATCGATAACTGGAGTCATGGTCGTTTTCCCTGGAAACAAAACCCCCATTATAGCGAACACTCAGGCCGGAAATGCTCGCCAAAATGTGTTGAAAGGTTGCGGAAATTAACATAACAGGCACAACCTGTTTTATGCGTGGGCGCAAAAGCCGCATTATATCCCTGCTTACCGTCTGGTTTAAGGAGGATTCATGTACACAGTGATATTTGGTCGCGCAGGTTGTCCGCAGTGCGCACGCGTAAAAGAGTTGGCTGAAAAAGTCAGCAAAACACAGGATAATTTTGAGTGGCGCTATGTTGATATCCATGCGGACGGCGTTACCCGCGCGGCACTGGAACAAGCCGCAGGCAAACCCATCGAAACGGTGCCGCAAATTTTTGTCGATCAAAAACACATTGGCAGCTTTACCGAGTTCGATAAGTTCGTTCGTAAACAGTTCGGTAGAATAAAATAAAGAGGCAACAACCGGGGCGACGCTGGCCTTAACGCGTCCCGTTGCCAAAGAAACTGCTGATAAACAGATAACAGAGCGCGCCCAGCGCACACCAGAATACCGCACTAAACAGCCACGCCAGCTCCTGCCACACAGAACGCACCGGGGTAAAAAACAGACGCATGACGACGAAGCAGAGCGGTGCGGCGAGAATCGCGCCAAACAGTGGCAACATCACTTTACGGCGACGTGAAAAAATACTGGCAACAGCGCCCGGTAACGTAAAAAACAGCAACCCCAGTTCAGGATGCCCGGACGCACGAAAGGCACCTTTCATATTCGTCACTTCTAAAAAACAGACGACAATGAAAAGTAAAAAACAACAAATGATGCCTGCAAGTCCGCGTTTATGTTTCAAACAATCCTCCTGACTTTTCTCTATCAAACTCTTCATCCGTTGCAATGAACGAACGGTCAGATAAAGCGTTATGGCACTCCCTGCCGAAAAACCCCCGCGCGAATAGATGATTCTTACTAGCCGTTGCAATTCAATACGATTAAACTATCGGCCAGTTATTGTGTTGCCGGGAATAAGGACGCACTAGTGCGTTTTTCTAACTCAGATTCTTCGCAAAACAGTAGCCCAAATAACCCATTCTTTCAATAGCTTACAAGTAAACAAGAAGTTAGCCTCCGTGAATATAAACGTCGCAGATTTGTTAAACGGGAATTACATACTGTTATTATTTGTTGTTCTGGCGCTCGGACTCTGTCTGGGGAAATTACGCCTGGGTTCTGTACAACTCGGTAATTCCATTGGCGTTTTAGTGGTTTCCTTATTATTAGGTCAGCAACATTTCAGCATAAACACTGATGCCCTCAATTTAGGTTTTATGCTGTTTATTTTTTGCGTAGGAGTGGAAGCTGGGCCAAACTTTTTTTCTATTTTTTTCCGCGATGGCAAAAATTACCTGATGCTGGCGCTGGTATTAGTCGGCAGCGCATTGTTGATTGCCCTTGGGCTCGGCAAATTGTTCGGCTGGGATATTGGTCTGACGGCGGGGATGCTGGCAGGCGCAATGACGTCCACGCCTGTACTGGTGGGTGCCGGTGATACGCTACGTCATTCGGGTATGGACAGTACCCAGCTTTCACAAGCACTCGATCACTTAAGCCTCGGCTACGCCCTGACCTACCTTATTGGCCTGGTCAGTTTGATTGTCGGCGCTCGCTATATGCCGAAGTTGCAGCATCAGGATCTGCAGACCAGCGCCCAACAGATCGCCCGTGAGCGTGGGCTGGACACCGACACCAACCGGAAGGTCTATCTGCCGGTCATTCGCGCCTATCGCGTCGGCCCGGAGCTTGTGGCCTGGGCGGACGGCAAAAATCTGCGTGAACTGGGTATTTATCGCCAGACGGGCTGTTATATCGAGCGTATTCGTCGTAACGGTATTCTCGCGAACCCGGATGGCGATGCGGTGCTGCAAATGGGCGACGAAATCGCGCTGGTTGGTTATCCCGATGCGCATGCGCGCCTCGACCCCAGTTTCCGTAACGGAAAAGAGGTGTTCGACCGCGACCTGCTCGACATGCGCATTGTCACCGAAGAGGTGGTGGTGAAAAACCACAATGTGGTGGGGCGCCGTTTGGCTCAGATTAAGCTGACCGACCATGGCTGTTTCCTCAACCGCGTTATCCGCAGCCAGATTGAGATGCCAATTGACGACAACATCCTGCTCAATAAAGGGGATGTCTTGCAGGTGAGCGGTGATGCCCGTCGTGTGAAAGCCATCGCTGACCGCATCGGCTTTATCTCTATTCATAGTCAGGTCACGGACCTGCTCGCCTTCTGCGCTTTCTTTATTGTTGGCCTGATGATCGGCATGATCACTTTCCAGTTCAGCACCTTCAGCTTTGGTATCGGCAACGCGGCGGGCCTGCTGTTTGCCGGGATCATGCTCGGCTTTCTGCGCGCCAACCACCCGACTTTTGGTTACATCCCGCAGGGTGCGCTGAATATGGTGAAAGAGTTTGGTCTGATGGTCTTTATGGCAGGTGTCGGCTTAAGCGCCGGTAGCGGCATTGGTAACAGCCTGGGTGAAGTGGGCGGACAGATGCTGATCGCGGGCCTGATTGTCAGCCTGGTGCCTGTGATGATCTGTTTCCTGTTCGGTGCCTGGGTGCTGAAAATGAACCGCGCACTGCTGTTTGGCGCGCTGATGGGGGCACGTACCTGTGCGCCAGCGATGGAGATTATCAGCGATACCGCGCGCAGTAACATTCCGGCACTGGGTTACGCGGGCACCTATGCGATAGCGAACGTACTGCTTACGCTGGCGGGGACGCTGATAATCATTGTCTGGCCGGGCTTAGGATAACTCCTAACTTAAAAAAATAATTAACACCTGGAGAACTTTTTTTCTCAGCATTAGTCATAACTAGTGCCACTGCTTTTCTTTGATGTCCCCAATTTGTGGAGCCCATCAACCCCGCCATTTCGGTTCAAGGTTGATGGGTTTTTTGTTGCCTGTAAAAATAACCATTTAAAAACATCGTTTTATTGGCAGGTTTAAAGCTATATGGCGGCAAAATGGCGGCACATTTATTTTTTGGAGGACAACAGAAGATACACCGCGACTCTGGATATGATGAAAGCTAATCTCTCATCCGGGCGACCCAATATGTAATCACATACCCGGCGATCAACGAACCCACCATTCCTGCAAACTTAAGCCATCCGCTCTCAAACCAGTAAAGTGAACCCATAGCAAAAAGCACTGACAGAAACGTAATGGTTCCCTCAAGTGCATGTGAAGTCATTTTAACCAGAAATGATTTTACAGAGTTCATCCTCTACTCCTTTGCAAGTGAAAGGATGACCTTTAATAAACATCAGGTATGGCTCCATCTCTTTCTCAACTAAAAAATAAATCATATCAAGGTCTTCACGCTGAACAGCCATATAAACAGTAGGGTACTCATCCCTCATTCTGCGTGATGCTCTGGCCGCTTCCTCAATCAAGCCCTGAATCATAATAAGGTTAAGACTGGCAGAGGATGCGAACCTGATAAAATGCTGGTATGCCTTTTCGATCACAACCTTACGAATGATGATAGCTGCTGCCGTTTGGGCAACTGCTATCTGCCCCCCAACTTTTCCCGCTACGGCACCACCACCATAAAGCAGCTTATTATTAATGGCCTCTTTTCCCTTTGCTCCCAGCTTTTGATAAAAATCATTAATAATTATAGTGATAAGCCGTCTTAACGGCGTTTCAGGATTACCCATTCCCTTTATCATTCTGAAAAACCGTTCGTTCTCTTCCTCGTTGCGGTATTTATCCCCACGGTTGACAATTCCTGCGCCTTCCCATGTTCTAACCACCCCCAGACCAAAGCCCCTCGGCAAGCTGGACAAACTATCGGCAATACCATTAGCTATCTGCGAAATATCCATACAATCCCTTTGAGTTAATGATTTGCAGTGCAAAGAATAATCAACCGACTATTGATTTTCCAGTTAGCATTTTTCAGATTCTCCACATCAGGACATTACCCTACAGGCCGCACCAACTCTTGATACCCTATTTTTCGTTGCCTAAATTTTTTTATAATTAATAAATTACATTAAGGCTTAAGCCAGATGTCGGCATATTTGCAGCACAAAAAACCCCGCCATTTCGGTTCAAGGTTGATGGGTTTTTTGTTGCCTTAAAACTGTCCCCTTCCCTCACTCACCCGCAATCCTGCCCACCATCGCGCGAATATCCGCACGGCTCAGCGGTTCCCGGTCCACCACAAAATGCAGCGTCATCCCTTCGATAAAGGCATCCAGCGCACGGGCGGTTACCGGATCGAACCATCGCTCCAGCGTGGTCTGACTGGTGCGCATCCAGTTTTGCATTACGCTTTTCAGCATCGGTTTTTTGCTCATCAGGGCATAAAGCTGATACATCAACTCCATATTGTGCGGTGTCGTCACCTGAGCACTGAAAATCAGCTCAGTAACGGCATCACAGGCGGTTGCGGCGCTATCAACCTGAGTAAAAAAGGCCGCATATTGCGCGGACATTTGCTGCGTAAAGCGGGTAAAAGCTTCATCCAGCAGCGCATCAATGCCGGTAAAATAGTAGGTCATTGAACCGAGCGGCACATCGGCACAACTGGCAATTTTTCGGTGGGTGACGGCATGAATACCGTGCTGCGCAATGGTCTCCAGCGTGGCATCCAGGATGCGTTCACGCCGCTGCGGGTCGTTCGGTCGTCGGCTCATAAATCCTCGCAATCAGATGTGTACAAATGTACACATGCTTGCTAGTGTTGTCCTCTCTTTTCCTTGCAGGATGCGACGTAATGCCAGTCACCTCACATCGTAATGCGCTAAAACACCGGCTCTGGGCGCTTTTCACCTTCTTCTTCATCCCGGGACTGTTGATGGCGTCGTGGGCGACCCGTACCCCGGCCATCCGCGACATCTTATCTGTCTCAACGGCGGAAATGGGTGCCGTGCTGTTTGGCCTCTCCGTAGGCTCCATGAGTGGCATCCTCTCATCCGGCTGGCTGGTTAAACGCTTTGGTACGCGCAAAGTCATTCGTGCCAGTATGGCTGCCGCCATCGCCGGCATGCTGGTGTTAAGTCTCGCCCTGTGGCTGGCTTCCCCGTTGCTGTTTGCCGTTGGACTGGCGTTTTTTGGCGGCAGTATGGGGGCTGGCGAAGTGGCGATAAATATTGAAGGCGCGGTGGTCGAGCGCGAAATGAACAAAACCGTTCTGCCGATGATGCACGGCTTCTACAGCCTCGGCACGCTGGCTGGCGCAGGGGTTGGTATGACCCTGACCGCATTGGGTACACCGGCAACCTTGCACATTCTGCTGGCGGCCGTGGTCGCCATTACGCCTATCGTGTTGGCTATTTCTGCCATTCCCGAAGGGACGGGAAAAGACACGCCGGAAGATAAAGCACGTAACAAAGCGGGCCTGCCCTTTTATCGCGATATTCAACTGCTGCTGATTGGGGTGGTGGTGCTGGCAATGGCCTTTGCCGAAGGTTCTGCCAATGACTGGCTGCCGCTACTGATGGTCGATGGACACGGGTTTAACCCCACCTCCGGCTCGTTGATCTATGCCGGTTTTACCCTCGGCATGACGGTCGGGCGCTTTACCGGCGGCTGGTTTATCGACCGCTACAGCCGCGTCGCCGTGGTTCGCGCCAGCGCAATGATGGGCGCATTGGGTATTGGGCTGATTATTTTTGTCGATAATGCATGGATTGCCGGAATGTCGGTGATCTTCTGGGGACTGGGTGCATCGCTGGGCTTCCCGCTGACCATTTCTGCCGCCAGCGATACCGGCCCCGATGCGCCAACCCGCGTCAGCGTAGTCGCCACTACGGGTTATCTGGCGTTTCTGGTGGGGCCGCCGCTGCTTGGTTTCTTAGGGGAACACTACGGATTGCGCAGCGCGATGCTGGTGGTGTTAGGCCTCGTGCTGGTTGCCGCACTGGTTGCTAAAGCGGTAGCAAAGCCGGAGCGCGACATGCAATCCGCAACCGAGTAATGCGCACACGCGGCAACACATTGCCGGGATCGATTACGCATACTTCGCCCCACTGCGTGGCTGGCGCTCTGCCAGCCACCATCAATTATCGAGGCGAAAATGAAAATTCAACTGTTAACGGCACTGCTGTTTAGTACGCTCTCCATCGGCGCTCTGGCGCAAAACGTGACGGTCAATGTCCCGGACGGTTACAAAATCGAGTTAGTCCCCATCAACACCCCGACAGCGCAAACAACCTATGTTGCGCCGCAGGTCGTTGCCCCTGCGCCTGTGGTCCGCGTTGCACCTCGTGCCCGCCATCTGGCAAGCGTCGGTGAAGGGATGATCATCGAACATCAGATTGACGATCATCACTAACCCTTCAACAGAAATAACGCGCGCGCATTTTCTTATTTATTTCTGTTTAGTTGTCCTCTCTTCTCTGGCTAGCAGCAGGCTCAATGAAGCAGGTAATACCGTCAGTGTTACCAGCGTGGCCACAAGAAGCCCCCCGATAATGGCATAGGCCATCGGCCCCCAAAAAACCTGATGTGATATGGGGATCATCCCCAGTATTGCCGCGCAGGCCGTTAAAACAATGGGACGAGAACGATGTTCCGCTGCCGCAACGATAGCGTCGCGCGAAGCCATCCCCTGCGCCAGGTTACTGTCCACTTCGCTTATCAGGATGACCGCATTGCGAATAATCATCCCTGCCAGCGCGATCACGCCCAGCAATGCCACAAACCCCATCGGCGTACCTGTCGGCAGCATGGCTAATACGATGCCAGGCAAGCCAAAAGGCGCCATAAAGAGTGCCAGCAACATGCGGGAGAAACGCTGCAACTGAATCATTAACAGAACCAGCATGGCGATGAGCGTCACAGGTAACACCGCGAAAACGGAGCTATTTCCCTTCTCCGATTCCGCGACCGTGCCCCCTTCTTCGATGTGATATCCCGCGGGCAGTTGCGCGCGTAATGTATCGATATCCGCACGCAGAGCAGACGATACGGTCTGTGCATTAAGGCCCGGCGCCAGGTCTGTTTGCACGGTAATGAAAGGCAGCCGTTGGCGACGCCAGATAACCGGATCGTCAACGCCCCATACGGGCGTGGCGACTTCGCTAAGGGGAATTTTCTTTCCCGCCGAGGTTGTCAGCACCAGTGACGATAACGTGCTGATATCAAGACGTTCCTTATCGTTTGCACGTAGCACCACATCCACGAGGCGATCATTATCCCGCACGGTGGTGACGGTCCGACCAGACCAGACCGTATTAAGCGTTTGAGCAATATCCTCTGAAGAGACGCCTGCCGCCCGTGCAGCAGTCTGGTTAACATTAAAGGTGATCACTCTTTCCGGTTCGCCCGCGGTCAGGTTAACTTCGCGAGTGAAAGGCGATGCTCCCGTTTTAGCGGCAACACGATTGGCGATTAAGCGCACCTGGGCATAGTCAGGCCCGCTCACGCGGTATTTTATCGGCCAGCCTACTGGCGGCCCTAATTCGAGGGGGGATACCCGCGTCGTCAGCTCGCCAAACTGGCTGGCTAACAGAGCCGCGAGTTGCCGTTGTAAACGGTCTCTTGCCGCTAAATCCTTGGCGACGATAACGAGTTGCGCAGTGTTTTCATTATCCAGCAAGACTTCCATCGGCAAATAAAAACGTACGGCGCCCGATCCGACATAGGTCGTGTAGTGATCAATATTTTCATTACCGCTTATCGCTTTTTCGAGACGCTCGGCCTGCCGTTCTGTTTCGGGTTGTGACGTATTCGCCGGGAGCGAGAGACTGACCAGCAGTTCGGGCCGATCCGATGCCGGGAAAAATTCCCCCTGCATGTAGGTCGCCCCAACGCCTGACAAAATAAGCGCCAGCAGGGCAATTCCGATTGTCCTCAACCGATAACGCAACACGCGATCCAGTAACGCACGATAGGCCTGAGAAAGCCTGCCTGCGCTCCCGCCATGATGCTTAACATGCGCAGGAAGTAACCAGGTACCGGTCAGTGGCGAGAACAGGATGGCGACGACCCAGGAGCAAAGTAGCGCAATCAGGACAACGGCAAACAGTGAGAAGCAATATTCTCCGGCACTCGACGCCGCAAAGCCGACAGGAATAAACCCCGCTATCATCACCAGGGTGCCCGTCAACATGGGAAAAGCCGTGGTTTTGAACGCATAAGTGGCGGCGTTTTTACGCGAGTCGCCCGCCTCAAGCCGCGCCACCATCGCTTCAACCGTTATCATCGCATCATCGACCAGAAGCCCGAGCGCAATAATGAGCGCGCCCAGAGAGATGCGCTGCAAGCCAATATTGGCCAGCATCATGCCGACAAATGTCATTGCCAGTACCAGAGGTATTGCCGCAGCAACGACCAGCCCGGCGCGCATACCGAGCGAGATAAATGAAACAGCCAGAACGATCAGAACGGCTTCGATAAGCACGCGGACAAAGCTGCTGACTGCATCGCTCACGACCACAGACTGATCGGCAACTTTTACCATTTCAATACCATGCGGTAACTGGTTTTTGACCTCCTCCATTCTGGCGTTAAGCGTCTTACCGAAAAGCAACATGTTGCCGGTTGAGGCCATCGAAATCGCAAGCCCTATCGCAGGCTGTCCGTTTACCCGAAAAACAGGGGTGGCGGGCTCGGCAATTTGACGCGTGACGGTCGCAATATCCGTCAGGGGAATGTAGCGATCATTGATATGCAGTGTGACACCGCGAAGACTCTCTTCTGAGGTCAATGCACCGCTCACACGCAAGGCAACGTTATCGTTTCCGGTACGAATCGTTCCGGAGGGTTCAACGGCATTCTGGGCCTTTAATGCCTCGCTCACCTGCTGAACATCTAATCCCATACCGGCAAGTTGTCGGGGGGAAAAGGCGATAACCATCTGCTCCTGCTGTTCACCCAGAAGCGTAATCTTCCCGATATCTTTCACCGACATCAGATTACGCCGGACAGCTTCTACGCGATCGCGTAACTCCCGCGAAGTGAAACCGTCTGCAGTGAAAGCATAAATAGTGCCGAACGTATCATCAAATTCATCATTCACAGCAGGCCCTTGCGCCCCCTCGGGTAACGAGGTTGCGATATCCTGCATTTTTTTACGCACCTGATACCAGATCCCCTGAACGTTCTGCGGTGGCGTGTCGTCTCGCAAGTTCACATAAATCACGCTACTGCCTGCCCGGGTTTCACTTTCTATATAATCAAGCCAGGGTGTCTCCTGCAGTTTTTTCTCCAGCACATCGGTCACCAGCCGGGTCGTATCCTCAATGTTGGCGCCGGGCCACTGCGCAGAGACCACCGCCGTTTTTATGGTAAATGCCGGATCTTCATTACGCGGGAGCTTTTGATAACAGAGGATCCCCGCCACGAGAATCAGCATCATAAACATGCTTACCAGTTGCTGATGTTCAAGCGCCCAGGCGGAAAGGTTGAAGCGTTGCTTTTTATCGGGAGCCTTCATGACTGGCGCTCCCCCGGAATAATTTTTTCGCCATCGCGTAACTTATTTACCCCTGCGGTAATGACTTTATCGCCGGGATGCAGGCCGGATGAAACGAACGCGGAAGCAGCCGAGTAGCCTGATAAAGTGACCTCACGTAACTGCGCCTCTCCGTTATTACCAATAACAAAGATGGCGGGTTTATCGCCCCTGCGACTCAGCGCGGAGGCTGGGATCCTATAACCAGGCAATGTTGACGACGGTATTTCAATGGTCGCGCTTGCCCCTAACGCCATTGCGGGCTGGTCGTTAAGAGCGACCCTGACTTGCCAGGTTCGGGTTTGTGGGTCGGCCTGCGGGCTGATATCACGCAGTATGCCGGTGGTCTTTACGTCTGGATTCGACAGCAACGCGACCTGAAATACCCGCTCTTTTGCATCGGGTGCGGAAAGTTGCTGCGGGTCAGCAATATCAAATACCACATCGCGTGCCTCACTGGTCGCAAGGGTAAAGACCGTTTGTCCTGCACTGACGACCTGCCCTGCAGAAACACTGACGCGGGTAATCACGCCATCTGCAGGCGCAGTCAGTTTTGTCCAGGCAAGGTTATCCTGCGCATTGCGCAACGCGGCCATACTACTTTTAAGGCGTGAGGCCGCCGATTGCCAGTCAGCGCGCGCCGTATCAAGCTGAGTACGGGCGATAGCGCCGGAGGGCAACAATTTTTGCATGCGATTCAAATTCAGCAACGCGACTTGTTCGGCGGCTTTGGCGCTCTCCACATCGGCGCTGGCGCTGGAAAGCTCATTTGTGCCGGTCTGGTTTTCTAATGTGGCCAGCACTTGTCCCGCATGCACATGATCGCCGATATCAACGAGACGGCTCACCATGCGGCCACTCAGTCGGAAAGCGAGCAGGGTTTCATCGTGGGCACGTATTTCTCCGGTTCGCACATCGACCGGCAAAGAGGATAACGTCTGGATAACCACGTAGCGAACGGGCCGCGGCGGCGCAGCCTTGTGCGTATCCTTCTCGCCACAGCCGGTCAGTAAAAAAATGAACACCAGCGGGGCGATAAAAGGCAAAAAAGAAAGAATAGAAAACTGACGCGCGGCATTAAAAAGATGATGCACACTTTGACGAAATAACACGGTGAGTTCTTCTGACATAACGCCACTCCTGATCGGTAATGGCGCCATTACATCTTTATGAAGTCGAGATTCTCTTCATTTTTCATCAAGGATTCATCAAGAATGCACTTATCTGTTGTCAGACGGCAGTGTTATTTCTATCAACAGACCGCCCTTTTCAGGTAAAGACGCGGCAATATTGCCACCGTGGGCAAGGCAAATAGCCCTGGCTATGGATAGCCCCAATCCACTGCCCCCGGAATGCCGCGCCCGCGATGCATCGGCCCGCGTGAAGCGCTCGAAAATGATCGGTAAGAAATCGGGGTCCACGCCAGGGCCGTCATCCGCAAAAGTGATGCTGAACACCTCAGCATCCCGACGAATGCCAATGTTTAGATGCCCACCCTGTCGGCCATAGCGCAAGGCATTTTCCATAATAATCGTGAAGGCCTGCCCCAGACGCAGCGCATCCCCATTGAAAAGCGCAGGTGCATTATCAACAACATTAATACTCACGCCTGATGTATCCGCCTGTAGCTTTAGCCAGGCTGCACGCTCACGCAATAGCTCCCCAAGGCAAAGAGGATGGCGATCGAGCGTCAACTGTCCGGCGTCCGCCAGTGAAAGTAAGTGTAATTCCCCGGTAAGACGGTTCAGGAGTAGCAACTGGTTCATCACCATACTCAGTTGCTCTTGCGTAGGGCTAAAGACGCCATCCAGCATCCCCTGCAGCCGACCTATGGCCGCCGTTAACGGGGAGCGAAGTTCATGCGCCATCGCCACATGCGAAGCGCGCAGTTCGCGTTCATACAGGGCAAGTTGCTGTGTCATGCTGTTAAAATCAACGGCGAAACGTATCATTTCTGCAGGCGCATCCTTGATAAGTTCCGCCTGGCTGCCGAATTGCCCTTGTGTGACTTTATCAGCCGCCTCTCGTAACCGGCTGAACTGAGAGGATAAGGGCCGCGCGTAGCGTAGACCCATAATGACGATAAAAGGGATCATCACCAGAACAAGTACGCCAACCATGATCCAGTCGGTCGAGGCAATGGAGGGGGTCGAGTAACTGATTCCCCACCACGTGTCGACAATGTAATGGAAGCGATCCGGGTTCACATGCGGGTTGTCTTTCAATGCGAGGAATTCGGCTCTGACACTGGCGGGCATATCATGCAAAGCCCAGTAATTCTGGACGGCATAACGTAGCCACATGCACAGCGCAATGATAATCACAGTCCCGATGGCAAGGGCAAGGATACGGGCGCAAATCCAGCGCCACAGGGACTGATGAACGGGGCTTTTCATAGTTGCTGGAACCTGTATCCAATACCGCGCACGTTTGCCAGAACGCCAGTGACCCCAGCGCTCTCTAATTTTTTACGCAAATTATAAATATGTGTATCCACAACGCGCTCTAGCGCATCGCTGTCCGGAAGGCATTGTTCCAGCAGGAATTGCCGCGTAAAAGGGCGCGTGGGATGGCGCATTAGCGTCGTCAGCATGGAAAATTCAGAGGGCGTAAGATCCAGAACAATCGCCGGTTTTTCGCGATCGGTCACAATGGCGGTAATCGCCACCGTATTGACCGACAGATTTTGCCAGTTAAGTGTCTCTTCGGGTTTTTCAGCGCGCGCGGTGCGGCGCAATACAGCCTGGACTCGCGCAACGACTTCACCAGGAAAATAAGGCTTAACAACAAAATCATCAGCGCCATAGCGCAATGCGCCAATACGTTCCGACGCCTCCCCCATTGCGGTGACCATAATGACCGGGACATCGCTGTCGCGCCGAATGGAAGCCAGCACTTCGGTGCCACTTATGCCCGGCAGCATAATATCCAACAGAATGAGATCGGGTTTAAGCCGCCGCGCCATTTCCAGCCCTTTAGTCCCGTTTTCTGCTATCAATACGTCAAAACTATCCCGACGGAGGTAGGCTTCCAGTACGTCGGCAGCATCCGTATCGTCTTCAATTATCAATATTTTTCGACAAACCATTTATGTACCCTGGTTTTTTAGAGAACAGCAATTGCCGATCTGTTACGCCAATACATACAATACCCTTTTTATGACAGTCAATGCGCATTAATAAAATGACAAATGATATAAACCGCCCGGAGAAGATTAAATTCATCAGAGACAGCGCGCTAAAAAGCGGAACTTGACAGTATCTTAACAATTCCCTGACTGTTTATTGATAACAGCCCTTCATACTGAACTATCAGAAAACCATGCGCTGAAATAATACGCTTTTAATGATTCCGGAGATGCTCAATGTTCCCCCAAAAAACAGTACCGTTGATGGCAGGTTTACTCCTTACCTCGGTAACGTCATTTGCGAATGCGGATGAGACTGCCGCTAATACAGACACGTTTACCATGGGGATTGCAGGGCAATACGCGCCGCGTTACAGCGGGTCAAATCATCAATTTTTCCAGATCTTGCCCGTTATTCAAGGGCGAAAAGGCGCGTTTTTTGTTGATTCGGAAAAGGGTCTGGGATATGACCTGCAGGCCGACAACGGCCTGTATTTAGAACACTCGCTGGGTTATAGCCTGGGGCGTTCTGATCGTAATTCCAACTGGCGGGATGGCGCAAATGAATTAAAAGGAATGGGCAATATTAAAGCGGCCATGAATACTGCGCTGGCAGTTGGCTGGTCCATAGCCCCTTGGGTAAGCATTGAAGGAAAAGCCATTCTTCCTGTCACTGATAGCCAGGGGGTAGAATATCAGGCTTCCTTTACGCTTATTCCTTTGCAGAATGAAATCGATACTATCGCACTGCAGAATACAGCCATGTTCGGCGATCGTCGATATATGCAAATTCATTATGGTGTCAGCCAAAAACAGAGCGATCGCACGGGATATCAAACATTTACCCCTGGCGGCGGCTTATATGGCATAAGTACAAATCTGCTGTGGAACCACCAAATTGACACGCATTGGGGAACAACCTTAAGTGCGGGTTATAACTGGCTGAATGATGATGTTGCAAATAGCCCTATTGTTTTCAGACGAAATACGTTCTCTTTTACCGGTGCCATCACCTATACATTCTAACTACACGTTTTCAAAAATGGAGAGTGAGGATAGACGAAAAAGAGATAATGGCGAGGCGCAGAAAAATGCCACAATTACAAGCAACGGTAATCATGGAAATAACAATGTGGATTGACGCCAACCTGGATAAAAACATCACCATAGCAATCGCTGCAAAAAGAGCGGGGTATTCTAAAAGGCACCTGCAAAGAATCTTCAAAGATCATACAGGGCTCAGCCTTGCTCGATACATCAGACAAAAAAAGATCATGGAAGCGACATCAGATCTACAAAAAACCAGTATGCCTATTATTGAAATAGCCTCTAAGTACGGATTTGACGATCAGCAAAGCTTCTCAAAGACTTTTAAGAAAATTCATAATGCGCCGCCCGGGCAATGGCGAAAAAAGAATGGCGAATAACAGATAAATCCCCCGAAAGTACTGAGACTACTTTTTCGATAAAATAATTAACAGAGCGTTTTACGTTTAATACTTTTTTAATTCGTCACCACACCAATAACTGGCATTGCCGCCGGTAATGTTTACCGACGGCAATGTTGCGAATCAGTGGCTGGCTTTTTTAATCGCGGCCTGAATCTGTTCCGCGCTCGCCAGCCCAGGGAATACGGTGATGTTCTCCGGGGTTGCGCCTTTAACCGGCATCACAATCAGCCCTGGCGTCCCGGTGAGTTCCAGCGTCTGCGCCAGTGTATTGGTGCTCTCAAGGATATTGCTGTAATCCGCCTGCAGCTTATCCGTGGCACCGGCAGCCTTCGCAGCAGCATTGATATCCTCGACGGTCAGTTGGCCTTCGTTATGCCCGGTATGGTAAATGCTGTTGTGATAGATGGCATACCCGGCAGCGCCTTTCTGCTTCCAGACATCAAGACCGCGCAGCGCGGCTTTCTCTGAGTTCTCCCAGCGCGATGCGAAAATAGGCCACTCTTTGAAGATATAACGTACGTCCGGACTGGTCTTCATCACTTTCTCCAGCTCCGGGGCGAGTTTGCTGCAATAAATGCACTGATAATCGAAGAATTCGATAACCGCCACTTTCGCATCCTGTGGACCAATCACCGGCGTATCTTTGTCACGCAAGAGGGCTTCCTGGTTCTCCATTACCTTCTGGGTAAGCGCCATCTGTTGACGCTCCTGCTCTTGCTGCTGCAATTTCTGGCTGACCTGCACCAGCACCTCCGGATGGGCAACAAGGTAGTCGGCGGCGATTTTACCGATTTGCGCTTCCTGCTCAGGCGTGAATGCCGGCGCAGAAGCGGCCAGCACAGGGCTTAAATGGAAAAGAGTGTATGTGGTCACTAAAGAAATCAGCGTCTTTCTGAAGGTCATCGGTGGTGTCCCTAACGTTTTTCTGAATAGTTTGCGAACAGGCAGGTGCGTCGTGCTCCGCAATATCGCCATCAAAGATACGCGTTTTCAGTAAAGGTGACACGCCGGAAGTGATAACAGATATGTCGATATAATCACAGGCAGAATAACGAGTGGCGCAGGCTTGCGCGATACCCGCTGCCCGCAGGCTAACGCGGGTAACGAAAGCGCATCATTGCCGAATGATGCTCTCCCCTCACCCGCCGGAAGCCTTAGCTTTCGAGCGAGTTCCCGACGCTTTTATCACGCAGGAAAATCACCATCAGCCCCAGCCAGAACAGGCCGTTGAGCAAATTAAAGAGGCTGAACAGGCCGTTGCCGCCGACCAGATACGCATGTTTACTGACTTCGATACCGACGGTGAAAATCAGCATTTGCAGCATGCCCATCGCCGCCGAAACCGCGCCTTTACTGACATCACTGGCAAACAGCGTCAGGCGCACCAGCCCGGCGTTAGCCAGACCAATACCAAACGCGTACAGGCTCAAACCTGCCGTCATCCAGAGATATGCATGCGAAGAGGCTACCGTTGCAATGGCCGCAAGGATAAGCCCGGCAGCAATCGGCCAGCCGCCAAGAATAATCAGCGACCGCACGGTACGCCGCGAAGTCAGCCGCGCCAGCAAAAGGTTGCCGACAATCAGCGCGCCAAAAATCGGCACCTGCAATAACCCATATTCATAACTGCTGAGCTGTTCGCCACTGATAATAATAATCGGTGACTGGGCAATCCAGGCCAGCAGCGGCAGGCTGACAAAGCCGGTTGCCAGCGCCCCGGCGACGAAGCGAACGTTTTTCATCACCAGCGCATAGTCGTGCCACAGGGCTTTTAACGAAAGCGGTTCACCCAGCCGGGTGGCGGTTTCTGGCATCGCCCGTTGCAGCCCGACAAACGCCACCGCCGCCAGCACGGCAAACAGTACAAACATCCCCTGCCAGGGCGCGGCATGAACCCAGGCTGCACCCACCAGCGGGCCGAGCAGCGGTGCGATAAGCGCCACGTTGGCCATCAGCGCGGTTATCTTAATGCACACCGCCTCTTCAAAAGATTCCTGAATGGCCGCATAGCCGACCGCGCCAATAAAGCACAGGCTGATCCCCTGCAAAAAGCGCAGCAGGGTGAACTGTTCAATGGTTTGCGCCAGCAGCGTGGCAAGACAGGTCACTACGAACCACACCACGCCGGTCAGCATAACCGGTCGACGGCCAATACGGTCCGACAGCGGCCCCAGCAGCCATTGTAAAAACATGCCGCCCGCAAGGTAGGCGGTCATTGATGTCGGCACCCACTCAATCCCTGCCTGATATTGCTCGACCACGGCCAGCATACCGGGCTGAATCATATCGTTGGCGATATAGGTTGAGAATTCGTACAGGACCAGGCAAAGGGGAAATAACAGTGCCTGCCGTCCCAGGCGGCGACCAGTAAGTGTAGGGTTTTGCATGCCATCTCTTTTACGTGAAAAATCGCGCAGAGTGTAATCAAAGCAGTCGGTCGACGATAGCGAATTATGCCAGTCGCACCGTGGAAAGCACTTTTTTCAACCTTAAGGTTTACTTAATCATCCCTGCGTACCGTGTCACATCAATGCAATAATCGGCTTAAGAATCGTCTAACTCTCCGTGAAATAAGCGGAAACGACTTTACCGTTTATCGCGCCGCTTTTAAGGTGAGCGCTGTCATCAAACATTCACATCAGCCAGAGCCCGGAGTCATAAAGAGCATGTTGGAAAATCTGAATTACACGCTGTTCGCGATGATCAACGCCACACCGGATTCCCCCGCATGGATGATTGCCGCCGCACGGTTTATCGCCAACGATGTAATTAGCATCGTGCCGCTACTTGCCGTAGCACTATGGCTCTGGGGGCCGCGTAAACAGCTTAGCGCACAGCGCCAGTTAGTCATTAAAGTCACCATGGCGATGGCGATCAGCATGAGTCTTTCGCTGGTGTTGGGGCATCTGTTCCCTCATAACCGCCCGTTTGTCGATCATGTCGGTTACAACTTTCTGCCCCATTCGCCGGATTACTCGTTCCCGAGCGATCACGGTACGGTGATTTTTACGTTTGCCATTGCCTTCATTGCCTGGCATCGGGCCTGGTCCGGCGCGGTACTGATGCTGGTTGCGCTGGCGATTGCCTGGTCTCGCGTGTACGTGGGGGTACACTGGCCGCTCGATATGGTGGGCGGTCTGTTTGTTGGTCTGTGCGGTTGTCTGAGCGCGCAGATACTGTGGCAGATCTTCGGTCCGGCGCTGCACCGCACGCTACAGCATATTTACCGCCTCTGTTTTGCCTTTCCGATTCGCCGGGGCTGGGTACGTGACTAAGCCCGGCGGCAAAGGTAAGATGAACGCCCTGCTAAACGCGGGGCTTTCTTTTATTCAGGGGTATTATGGAAACAAGACGTGACGAACGGATAAGCCAGTTACTGTCGGCGCTCAAGCGCAGCGATAAGCTGCATCTGAAAGAGGCCGCTGCCCTTCTGGGTGTTTCAGAAATGACGATTCGCCGCGATCTCAGCGCCAACAGCGCGCCGGTTGTGCTACTGGGCGGCTATATCGTGCTTGAGCCGCGCACCGCCAGCCATTATCTGCTAAGCGATCAGAAAACCCGTCTGGTCGATGAAAAGCGCCGCGCGGCACAATTAGCCGCGCAACTGGTGCAGCCACACCAAATGGTGTTTTTTGACTGCGGCACCACCACCCCCTGGATTATCGAAGCCATTCCGGCCGACCTGCCATTCACCGGGGTGTGCTACTCCCTGAATACGTTCCTTGCCCTCCAGGAAAAGCCGCTGTGCCGTGCCATCCTGAGCGGCGGCGAATTTCATGCCAGTAATGCCATTTTTCAGCCGCTCAATTTCAAAGAGACACTGAGCTATCTGCGCCCGGATATGGCCTTTTATTCTGCCGCCGGGGTTCACATTGAGCAGGGGGTTACCTGCTTTAATCTGGAAGAGTTACCGCTAAAACACTGGGCGATGGCGAGCGCGCAATTTCATGTCCTGGTAGTTGATCACAGTAAGTTCGGCAAAGTGCGTCCGGCGTGCATGGGAGATTTGAGCCATTTTGACGCTATCGTCAGCGACTGTCGCCCGGACGAAGCGCTGGTTGAGTTCGCCAAAGCCGAGCAGATCAAACTGGTATTCTGACCGTGCCCCACGGGGCACGGCGTGCCGTTATCAGGCGAACCAGCCAAACCACTGGTGGAATTTCATCAGCACAAAATCCCACATCCGGCCAAAGAATCCGGCCTCTTCAACTGCTTCCATCACAATCAGCGGGCGCTTCTCAATGGTCTGTCCGTTAAGCTGAAAATCAATAGTGCCGACAACCTGCCCCTGTTTAAGCGGTGCGGTAAGCTGCGGTTCGGTTAAGGTATAAGAGGCTTTCAGGTTTTTCAGTTGCCCTTTCGGGATGGTGACCGAACCGGCCTCCCCCGCGCCCAGTTTTGCCTCGCTTTGCGCGCCAAACCAGACGCGTTGATTTACAAAGGTGGCGTCTGGCTTGATAGGCGTGACCGTTTCGAAGAAGCGGAAGCCCCAGGTCAACAGCTTTTCCGACTCGTTAAAACGGATGCGGTCGGTTTTCGCCCCCAGCACCACAGAAATCAGGCGCATGTCACCCATTGTTGCCGACGCCACCAGGTTGTACCCAGCGCCATCCGTTGTCCCGGTTTTCATCCCGTCAACGTTCATGCTGGTACTCCACAGCAGACGGTTGCGGTTCGGCTGACGAATTTTGTTGAAGGTGAACTCTTTCTCTTTGTGGATAGCGTACTCGTCCGGCACATCGTGAATCAGCGCCTTACCGAGCAACGCCATATCGCGGGCGGTACTAAACTGCCCCGGCGCGTCCAGCCCGTGGACGGTCTTGAAGGTGGTGTTGGTCAGGCCGAGCTTTTGCGAGTAGCTGTTCATCAGGCTGACGAAAGAATCCTGGCTGCCCGCCACGAAATCGGCAATGGCGATGCTGGCGTCATTGCCAGACTGAATAATGACCCCTTTGTTGAGGTCAGCCACCGAGACCTGATCGCCCGGCTTGAGGAACATCAGTGAAGAGCCCCGTAACGCCGGGTTTCCGGTAGCCCAGGCATCTTTACCTACCGTCACGATGTCGGTCAGGTGAATCTTCCCTGCCTTCAACGCCTGGCCGACAACGTAGCTGGTCATCAATTTGGTGAGGCTGGCAGGGTCCAGTTTCTCATCGGCATTCCCTTCTGCCAGCACCTTACCGCTGGCGTAATCCATGAGGATCCATGCGCGGGCATCAACAGGCGGAGCCTCCGGCGCTTGTTCCACTGCATACAGAGAAGGTGAAAAGAGAACGATCAATGCGGCTCCCGCCGCCAGGCCGCGTGGAAATAAAGAAAAATGCGTCATATAGGCCACCCAGGTATCCATTCTGAAATCAACGTCGCACCACCGTGCAGCAACAAGCCGTGAGTAATAGCGCATAACAAGCGTGAATAAAAGCACTGGAAAGTAAAGTTTATGCAATAACATATTGTTGTGCTCTGGCGCGTGGATAATTTTGTAAATCGTTGCCAGAACGTTAACTTTATCTCAACATGGAAGGCCTCAGACTGGGTGGTAAACACAAGGGGGTAACATGATTACGCTATGGGGCAGGAATAACTCCTCCAACGTCAAAAAAGTGCGCTGGATACTTGAAGAGCTTGAACTGCCGTACGAACACATTCTCGCGGGCGGCGCGTTTGGCCTGAACCGCGAAGCCGAATTTCTGGCAATGAATCCCAACGGTCTGGTGCCATTGCTGCGCGATGACGAAACTGACGTTGTGCTGTGGGAATCCAATACCATTGTTCGCTACCTGGCCGCGCAGTATGGTCAACGCCGCCTGTGGAACGATGAACCCGCGGTGCGCGCACAGGGGGAAAAGTGGATGGACTGGGCGCTGTCCACGCTGGCGCCGAAACACGGTATTTTGCTGGTGGGGCTGGTGCGCACCCCCGTCGAAAAACGCGACAATGCGGCTATTGAAGCGGGTATCAATGCCTGTGAAGCGCTCTTTGCCCTGCTTGACGACGCCCTGGCCCAACAGCCGTGGCTCTCCGGCGCGGAGTTCGGCCCCGGTGATATTGCCGTCGCGCCCTTTATCTACAACCTCTACAACATCGGGCTAAGCTGGACGCCACGCCCACATCTTGAACGCTGGTACCAGACGCTGACGCAGCGCCCGGCGTTTCGTGACGTGGTGATGATTCCGGTAACCTGATAAGCCTGCCCGGTGCCCCCTTACCGCGCCGGGCTGACTTTTAGCAGTTCACCGTCTGACGCATCGGTCAGCACATACAGATAACCATCCGGCCCGACGCGGACATCGCGAATGCGCGCCTTGCGGTCTTTAAGGATGCGTCCGTCTTCGGTCACGGTGTTGCCGCTTACGCTCATCACAATGACATCTTCATCTTTCAGCGCACCGATAAAGAGTTTATTTTTCCACTCGGGGAAGACATCGGAGTTATAGAACGCCATGCCGCTGATAGCCGGCGATTTTTTCCAGTAGAAAATGGGCTGTTCGGTCCCCTCGACCCTCCCCCCTTTCGCCTCGGGAATGGGTAATCCGCTGTAATTTATCCCCCAGGTCGCCAGCGGCCAGCCGTAATTTTTTCCTTTCCCGGCAATATTGATTTCATCACCGCCGCGCGGACCATGCTCATGCATCCACAGGGTGTGACTCCACGGATTCATCGCCATCCCCTGTGGGTTACGAAGCCCGTATGCCCAGATTTCCGACCGTGCTCCGGCTTTCCCAACGAAGGGGTTATCCGGCGGGACTTTACCCTGGTCGGTCAGACGAACCAGTTTGCCCTGTAATTTGTCGAGGTCTTGTGCAGTGGGGCGTTGGTTATTTTCCCCCAGCGCAATCCACAGGTAGCCTTTACCGTCAAACACCATGCGTCCGCCAAAGTGATTGCCGGTCGACAATTTGGGCTGCTGGCGAAAAACCACCTGGAAAGCCTCAAGGTGTTTTGCATCATCACTAAGGCGGCCATACCCCACGACTGTGCCTGCTTTGCCGTCCTGCCCGGCTTCGGCGTAGCTCAGCCAGACCCGTCGCGACTTAGCAAAGTCCGGGGCCAGCACCACATCCAACAGACCTCCCTGCCCGTTAGCCCAAACCTTCGGAATGCCGGTTATCGGGTCAGAAAGGCCGTTCCCCGGCTGCCATTGTCGCAACTGACCGCCGCGCATCGTTATCAGCATGCCCTGATCGCCTGGCAAAAAAGCCAGAGACCAGGGGTGATCGAGTTTGGTTTGTAACACCTCAACCTTCACGGGCGCGGGGGCTGCGATGACAGAGGCTGAAAGGAATATCGCAGGAATAATAAACGCGGCGGAACGATGCATGACCCACTCCTTTATTCATGGTTTGCATAAAGGTTAGCCAGCACGGCAAGGCGAAAGGGGATTTTTACAAAAGCTTAAAAAGAAAGGGGGGAGTGGCCTCCCCCGCGTTTAGATTTCGGCAAGCGATACATGTTCGGAAAGATACTTGATACTGAAATTCAGCACGTTAAAGGCTCTTTCCAGTTTTTCGACGTTCACCGCTATATAGGTTGGGCAATCCTGGCGCCCGCTTAACAGGCACACCGCCACAGAGGAGATAGCCTCCTCCGCGCGATATAGCGCCCCTCGGGTATCGGCATCCTGCAATGTGTTCAGTTGCACACCGTTATCGCGTATTTCCCTGGCAAGATCGAAGAAGTGCTCGCGTAATTGATCGTTTTCGCTGACTGACATATACCCTTTCGCTTTTCGCATCTGGATATAGGTCGCAAGATCAGCTCTGGCATCGACCAGTTTGTCCAACAGACATTGTGTAAGTTCGTCAACGGTCATACGTTCCCCCCCTTGTCAGCCATCAGGCACAACTTATAGTATGGCTATTTTTTGAGCGAAAGCATGCGCAACTTCAATTATTAAACGCAGACGAAACTTCTTTACACTTTAGGGCTGCTTAACATTATCCCCGACTGGCAAGCCACGCGCGCCAGCCGCCATATTCTGTGATGTCCGTTGCGCCCTCTAATCCATTATTTTCACAAATGAATCCGGTCAGCCACTGCCCCTCTTCGAGCTCCACTTTGCCTAACCCGAGCGGTGCCGGGATCCCCGCCAGAAATGATCCCAATTCACTGGACGGCAACGCCCACACCTCAACGGCAATGGCCCTGCCGCCTTCGCTAACGCGAACCATCCCCGGACGCTTGCCATCCGCCAGCGCATACAGGCGGTAAGCAGGTGCACTTAGCGTCGCCTCCACCAGATGTCCCTGACGCTGGCGCAACTGATAATTGAGCGCCAGACCGTCAAGATGTGCACCGCAGACCACCACGTTTACCCGATCATTTACCGCAGCATGCGTGGGGGCATCAGCCTCGATGGTCGTGCCCCCAGGCAGGCTCAGCGGATTCACACGCTGCAAGGCATCCGCCACGCTCAGCAGATACTGATCGGTAAAGGCGCGGCCAAACAGGGTCACGCCCGAGGGGAGTCCATTGGACATAAACCCGACCGGAACCGCGACGGCCGCGTAATCGAGCAGGTTCATGAAATTGGTGTAGTACCCGAGATCAGAATTGCGCTTCACCGGTTCATCGCGCAGTTCAGCCAGCGTTACCGGACGCGGGTAGGTCGGCGTCAGTACGCAATCCAGCGCATCGAGCAAGGCATCGCATTGCCGTTTATAGCTCTGCAACCGATAAAGACCGTCAAACGCGCTAACCGCATCGGTGGTCGGGGCTTTTTGCAGAACATCGCGGATAACCGGCAGCACCGCATCCGGCTGCTGCTCAATCAAATGGCCTGCCACATGGTAGCGCTCCGCCACCCAGGGCCCTTCATAAAGCAGTTTTGCCGCCGCCAGAAACGGTGTGAAATCAAGCGCGACCGGTATTCCCCCCAGCGCCTCCAGTTGCGCTTTGGCGTGATAAAAGAGCGCTTCACTCTCGGCACAGCCCAGGAACTCCAGCTTATCCGGCACGCCAAAACGGAACCCGGCCTGCGGCACGCCAAACGCCTGTTTGCTGTTCCACAGCGGATTGCAACGGCTGTAGTCGTCATCCGGGTCCTGGATTGCGGTCAGCGCCAGCAGGGTACTGGCCTCGGCTGCCGTGGCGGTAAAGAAGGTGACGCAATCCAGGGTTCGGCACGCTGGCACGACGCCCGCCGTTGAAATCAGCCCTTTGGTGGCTTTCAGCCCCACCAGATTGTTCAGCGACGCGGGGACGCGCCCGCTGCCGGCGGTGTCGGTGCCTAATGAAAAACTGGCGACGCCCAGCGCCACCGCCAGCGATGACCCGGCGCTGGAGCCACCCGACGGATACTCAGGATGAACGCTGTTGCGACAGGCGCCATAAGGCGAACGAGTGCCGTTCAGTCCGGTGGCAAACTGATCGAGGTTGGTTTTACCCAACGGAATCGCCCCCAGGGCAATCAACTGGCGCACCAGGGTGGCATCCTGCCCGGCCATATAAGCAAATGCCGGGCAGGCCGCGGTGGTGGGAACGCCTGCGAGATCGATATTGTCTTTGATGGCGAACGGAATGCCGTACAGCGGCAGATCCTCCGGCTGATGTTGCTCCAGCACCGACAGATACGGTTCCAGTTCAGCTTCATTCAGAATATGAATGAACAGATGAAATTCCGGGTTGAGCGCCATCGCCCGCTCGCGCAATTGCATGATAAGCGCACGCGGCGTTATCTCACCGCTGCGGTAGCGTTTCGCCAGTGTATCGAGGCGCAAATCAAAGGTCTGTGTCATTGTGCTTTCTCCATCACCACTACGCATTGCCCGGCGCGCACGGAGCTTCCCGGCTGCACCCGAACCTGACTGACCACGCCGTCATGCGGCGCAGTTAACGGAATTTCCATCTTCATCGACTCCAGCACCACCAGCGTCTGGCCCTCTTTCACCACGGAGCCCACTTCCACATTGACCTGCCAGAGGTTGCCGGAAACCGGGCTGTCGACGCCGCTTTCCCCGGCCCTGAGCGGGGCATCGTTCCCCTCGTCGGCAATCACATCGCTGCTGTCGAAATGGGCCTGGCCGCTGGCAATCCAGCGATCGCGCTCAGCGGCAAACGCCTGCTGTTGATGGGTGCGGTTCGCCGCAATGCTCTGCGCTTCATCGGCCAGGAACTGTTGATATTCCGCCAGGCGCAGAGTGGTCTGTTCGATGCGCAGCGGGTAGCGGCCAAGCGGGAAGTCCCGACGGATGGTGAGCAGTTCATCGGCAGAGACCGGGTAAAAGCGAATCTGATCGAAAAAGCGCAGCAGCCACGGCTTACCGCCAAAATCAGCGACCGCACGATAGCGATTCCACATTTGCAGGGTGCGGCCCACAAACTGATATCCCCCCGGCCCTTCCATGCCATACACACAGAGGTATGCGCCGCCAATGCCGACGGAGTTTTCCGCCGTCCAGGTACGCGCCGGGTTGTATTTGGTGGTCACCAGACGGTGACGCGGGTCGAGTGGTGTCGCCACCGGCGCGCCAAGGTAAACATCTCCCAGCCCCATCACCAGATAACGGGCATCAAAGACGGTTTTGTAGACCTCGTCGATATTTTCCAGATCGTTAATCCGGCGGATAAATTCGAGATTACTCGGGCACCATGGCGCGTCGCGGCGCACGGTGGTCATGTATTTTTCAATCGCCTTCTGACAGGCCGGGTCATCCCAGGAGAGCGGCAGCCAGACCACTCGCGACGGCACATCCAGATCTTCGCGCTGGCACACATCGGCCCATAGATCGTGAATAATCGCCAGCAAACGGCTCAGCGCCAGGGTTTCCGGCTGATAATGCACCTGCAATGAACGGATCCCCGGCGTCAGATCGATAACCCCCTCCAGCGCGCGGGATTCCAGCGCCTGCATTAGGGCGTGACCGCGAAAACGCAGCACCAGGTCGAGTTCCGGTTCGCCTATTTCCAGCAGCAGATGGGTATCGCCTGAAAGACGCGCCACCAGCCGCTTATCCGCTTCCCCGGTCTCCAGCACCACCGGGGAAGCCAGCGCGGCAGGATGCCAGTTGACGGCGACAGGTTGCAGTGTTTCCACTTCCTGGCGGCTGGCCTGTGCCAGCCGACGCGCCGTTGCCACGTCCACCGGGACAAAACGCACCTTGTCCCCCGCTTTCAGTTGCCCAAGCTGGTGCAAATCCGCTTCGATAACCGTCACCGGGCAGACAAAACCGCCGAGGCTTGGGCCATCCGGGCCGAGGATAACCGGCATATCCCCGGTGAAATCCACCGCGCCAATGGCATACGGGTTGTCATGAATATTGGACGGGTGCAGCCCCGCCTCGCCGCCGCTCTCGCGCACCCACTCCGGCTTCGGCCCAATCAGGCGGATCCCGGTTCGGCTTGAGTTGAAGTGCACTTCCCAGTCGGTGGCAAAAAAGGTGTTGATATACGCGCCGGTGAAATATTCCGGTGCCCCATGCGGCCCATAGATCACGCGCAGTTCACGCACGGCAGGCAGTGTGGTCTGCAACGCCTGCGCGAGCACAACACCGCTTGCGCGGTTCGTCAGCGGGTTGAGATGCAGCACATCGCCGGTACGCAGCGCGCGCCCGGCGTGACCGCCAAACTGCCCGAGGGTAAAGGTGCTTTTGCTGCCAAGATAATCCGGCACATTAATGCCACCGCGCAGGCAAAGATAGCTGCGCACCCCGGCACCGCTCACCTCCCCCAGACGCAGGGTGCTACCCGCGGAAATCGTAAACACGGTATGCATCGCAAGCGCTGTACCGTCGAGCGTGACCCCGATACTCGCCCCGGTCACTACCGCCACGGCGTCGGTATTAAATTTCAGCGTCGGACCGCTGAGCGTGATTTCCAGCGCAGCATCGGTTGCCGCATTCCCCAATAACGCATTGCCCAGACGCAGCGCGCGATCATCCATCGGGCCGGACGGCGGCACACCCACCGCCCAGTAGCCCTGGCGGCCAGGGTAATCCTGCACCGTGGTTTGAGTTCCGGCGCTCACCACCTCAAGGGTAGTGGCCTGGTAGCGCAACCCTTCCAGGCAGCGCGTCCAGGGCTCGCCCTCCGCAAACGGGGCAAAGGCTAAAATCTGGCGCAGGTACTGGCGGTTGGTCTCTACGCCATACAGACGGGTTTCGCCCAGCGCGGCATCCAGGCAGGCAATCGCCTGCGCACGCGTGGGCTGCCAGGTGATGATTTTCGCCAGCATCGGATCAAAAAATGGCGGCACTTCGCAGCCCGCTTCCACCCAAGTGTCAATGCGCAGCGTGCGGCGATCGTCGGCCGGAAACGCCACGTCGGTCAGTAGCCCCGGCGACGGCTGGAACTGGCGGCCCGGATCTTCGGCATAAACGCGCGCCTGCACGGCATGTCCCTGCGGCGTGAGCCCTGCAACCAGCTCGGTCAGCGGCGGCAGATCGCCAGCGGCCAGTTCAATCATCCAGCGCACCAGATCTACGCCCCAGACCTGCTCGGTAACACCATGCTCCACCTGCAAACGGGTGTTCACTTCCAGGAAGTAAAAGCGTTTTGCGTCACTGTCATAGACAAATTCAACGGTCCCGGCGCTGCGGTAATTCACCGCTTTACCCAGTTTGATGGCCGCTGAGCACAGCGCCGCTTCCATGCCATCCGGCAGGTTCGGCGCGGGGGTCTCTTCCAGCACTTTCTGGTTACGGCGTTGTACCGAGCAGTCGCGCACGCCAAGGGAAACCACCTCACCCTTACCGTCGCCAAAAATTTGCACTTCCAGATGACGCGCGCGCTCGATGTACTTCTCAATAAACACACCCGCGTCACTAAAGTTGTTTTTGCCCAGCCGCACTACCGCGTCAAAGGCATCGGCCAGTTCATCGGCGCTATAGCACACCCGCATCCCGATACCGCCGCCGCCCGCGGTGCTTTTCAGCATCACCGGGAACCCCACCTGCGCGGCAGCGTGCTGCGCTTCATCGAGGTTTGCCAGCAGCTCTGTGCCTTCCAGCATCGGTACGCCATGCAATTTGGCCAGCGCGCGGGCCGTATGTTTTAAGCCAAAGACCCGCAGTTGTTCCGGCGTCGGGCCCACAAATGCTATTCCTGCGGCTTCGCAGGCTTCGGCAAAGGCGGCGTTCTCAGAAAGAAAACCGTAGCCGGGATGAATCGCCTGTGCGCCGCTCTGGCGGGCCGCATCAATAATTTTTTCGCTGACCAGATAGGTCTGTGCCGCCGGGCCGTCGCCCAGGCTAATGGCTTCATCGGCATCACGAATATGCAGACTGCTGGCGTCGGCCTCAGACCAGACGGCAACGCCGGTGACATTGAGTGTGCGCAAGGTGCGCAGGATACGGCAGGCGATCGCGCCACGGTTAGCGATAAGGAGTTTCGTAAACATAGTCAGGACTCAATCGTGGCGGGTCGTCCCGCCGAAATTCGGCTCGCCTTATGGCCGTCCATAAGGGGCTGGTCGTTTACGGACGCGGTGGTGTCTGGCGCGTCTGACTGAGCGGTAAACGGTTCGCACGCACGTCAAACAGGCGGTAAATAAAAAGGCGCAGACGCGCACCCCGGCTCAGTTCCATACCAGCACCTCCGCCGGGGTCGGGTTCCAGCCATTGCACGGGTTGTTCAACTGTGGGCAGTTGGAGATGAGCACGATGACGTTGCATTCGGCACGCAGTTCAACGTATTTGCCAGGCGCTGAGATGCCATCTTCGAAGGTCAGTCCGCCCTCCGGGGTCACCGGAACGTTCATAAAGAAGTTGATGTTGGCGCCAATGTCGCGCTTATGCAGACGTCCATCGTGCAGGCAGGCGCAGAGGAAGTTATCGCGGCAGCTATGCATATGGCGTTTATCCAGCGCATAACGCACGGTGTTGCTCTCCTGGGCGCACGCGCCGCCGAGAGTGTCATGGCGGCCACAGGTATCGGCGACAATGGTCAGCAACGGGTTACCCATATTGGACCACAGCACGCTGCCGGTGGTCAGATACGCATTGCCCTGGCGGCGCAACGTGCGCTGCGGATCGTAGCGTTCCCGGGGGTTGTCGGCGTTATAAAACAGCGTATCCACGGCCTGGTTCCCTTCAAGGTCGAGCAAACGCAGGGTCTGGCCCTTTTTCACTTCAAACAGGTACGGCTCCCCTGCCGGGATCACATGGCGAAAAACGGCCTCGTCGGGGTGCTTCTGGCTGGTGACATTCATCATGCGGCTCCTTACAGGGCAAATAAACGGGTGTTGGTGAAGGCACGCGTGTTTTCCGGGCGCGTCATCAAAGCCTCAATGGCGGCGTTTTCGTCTGCCGCCTGTCGCCAGGCCAGTTGTACCGGGCGCGGCGCATAATCTGCGGCGGGGTCCATCGGGTGTTGCAGCGCAGTGAGCACCACCAGCACATCCATTGGCGCAAACAGTTCAACGTAGCTGCCAGCCTTCGACGCACCGCTGTGGAAGGTAAAAGCGCCGTGCTCATCCACCGTGACTTTGCTAAAGAAGTTCACCACCATCAGCAGGTCTTCAAGGTTCAAATCCCATTTGCCCATCTCAACGAGCAGGTTGTCGGTGCCGTTGCGGAAAAAACCGTTACGCAAATCCTGATAACGCCCCTGACCATATTTCTCCTTCACTTCTGCGGCATTCAGCACGCCGCCAAACGGGTCATGCCAGCCGCAGGTATCCGCGATAATCCCCGCCAGCACACGCCCCATATCGGAGTAAAAACAGTGGCCTGCCGTCAGGCGCGCGGTGTGCTGGCCTTTTAAGGTATCGGGCAGGTTCAGACGTTCGCTCTTTTCATGCGGGTTAAGCATCATCAGGCTGACGTTTGCCCCACCTTCGGTGTCGGTCATGCGCAGGATCTGCCCGCGCTTGAGAATAAAGGAGAGACTGCCGCCGCCTGGCAGCGTCTCTTCACGCAGAACAGATGTTTCTTTATCTAATAAAGTCATTAAGTTAACTCCTTAATGCGTAGACGTTATCGGGCTGCGGGTCGGTCATTTCCGCCAGACGCGCTTCATTGAGCGGAATGTCATAAGTAATGCGCGCGCCGTAGGCATTGGGTTCGTGCGGGTCGATACGCACCTTGTCGAACACCAGCAGCCGGGTGCCGAGGTTAAAGCCCTCGGAGAGATCGTGGGTGACCATAAAAACCGTCATCCGGGTTTCGCCCCACAATTGCAGCAACAGGGCGTGCATATCTTTGCGAATGCCGGGGTCGAGTGCGCCAAAGGGCTCATCAAGCAGCAACACGCGCGGTTGCATAATGAACGCCTGGGCAATAGCAAGGCGCTGTTGCATACCGCCGGAGAGCTGGGCCGGGTATTTATCCAGCGCCTGGCCAAGGCCCACTTTTTGCAGCATCCACACGGCGCGCTCCCGCGCCTCACGTTTGCTGGCGCCAAACAGACGCCCGAGGAAGCGCGCATTCGGCAACTCAAGACCAATGGTGACGTTATCGAGCACGTTTAAATGGGGAAAGACGGAGTAACGCTGGAAGACCACGCCACGGCTGCGGTCCGGCTCAGCCTGCAACGGCTTGCCATCAAGCAAAATGGTGCCGCGACTCGGCGCTTCCTGGCCCAGCAGCAGACGCAGAAAAGTCGATTTCCCGCAGCCGGATGCCCCCACCATTGAGCAAAACTCCCCGGCATTGACCCGCAGGTTGAGGCGTTCGAGCACCACATGGGCGCCATATTCTTGCCAGATATTGTTGATTTCGATAAAACTCATGCCTTCCCTCCTTCCGCCCAGGGAAAACAGGTTTTATGCAACTGGCGCAGGCCGAGGTCCATCAGCCATGCCAGCAACGTTATCCACACCACGTAGGGGATGATGACGTCCATCGCCATATAGCGGCGCACCAGAAAAATGCGATACCCCAGCCCTGCCGTTGAGGAGATGGCCTCTGCCGAGATAAGAAACAGCCAGGCCGATCCCAACAGCAGGCGCAGCGAGGTCAACAGGCGGGAGAGAAGCTGCGGCAGTACCACCCGCAGCACCAGCGTCCAGCTTGATGCGCCCAGCGTTTGCGCCTTGATCAGGATTTCCGGCGGAATTTCGCAGGCGCGATGCTCAAGGTCGCGGGCGAGCATCGGGGTGATACCAATCACAATCAGCATTACTTTTGACAACTCATCCAGCCCGAAGACAATGAACAGCACCGGCAGGATCGCCAGCGGCGGGATCATCGACAGCACGGTCATCAGCGGCGAGAGCGAGGCGCGCCACATCGGAAAGACCCCGGCGGTAATGCCCAGGCACAGACCAATCAGCGAGGCAATCGCCAGCCCGGTCAACAGACGCGCCAGGCTCACCAGCGTATCCATCCAGAAGAGGTAGTCGCCGCTGCGTTTATCCGGGGTGAACGCCATTCGCGACATTGCGTCCAGCATCTGCTGCATGCCAGGCAGCAGCTTATCCTGCGGGTTGGCCTCCAGCCGCACCGCAGAGCCCAGAAAGTACGCCGCCAGCAAAATGACGAAAGGCAGCAGAACAAGCGTCAGACGCATGCCCCGGGTCGGATGGCGGTTAATGTGTCGCATGGCGTGAGTTCCTGTCATTCGCTCAAAGCTTGCCGTCGGCGGCCATCTTCACGAAGCTGTCGTCAAAGCGCAGCTTCACGTTGGCGGCATCCCCGGCAGAAACGTTGCCCGGAAAGGCCATGCCGATGAAATCCGCACTTTGCGCGCCGTCACCCAGCAACCCTTTTTCAAAGGAGAATGCCGCGACGCGCTGCATGGTTTTCGCCAGATCCGGGGAGCTGATAAACGCCAGATTATCGGCCGGGGTGTAGAAGAGATGGGTGGTTTTAAGCTGCGCCTGATAGCCCGCCAGATCGGTGCCGGACGCCGCCGCCATGGCGCTCAGCGCCTCTTTATTCTGCGCCTTCATCTGCGCCATCATTTCGTACCATGCGCCAGTCAGGGCTTTGCCCAGCGCCGGGTTATCTTTCAGGGTCTGGGTGTTGACCACCATCATGTCGATAAGCTCGCCAGGTACCTGCGAGGAGCTAAAGACTTCGGTGGTTTTCGGCGTGCCTTTGATAACCGACAGTTGCGGGTTCCAGGCTACAGCCGCCTGCACTTTCGGGGTGGCGAAGGCAGAGACGATATCGGCATCGGAGGTATTCACCACGGTGACATCTTTTTCTGCCAGACCGGCTTTCTCCAGGCCGCGCACCAGCAGATAGTGGGAAACGGACAGTTCAGGCAGGTAGATCTGCTGGCCTTTCAGATCCTTGAGGGTTTTGCCCTCGCCTTTCATCACCACGCCGTCGTTGCCTTCGGAGTAGCTGCCGAGAATAAGCGCGGTGCTATCCACGCCGCCCGCCGCCGGTATGGTCAGCGCATCCATGTTGGTCATGGTGCAGCCATCAAACTGGCCTGCGGTATACTGGTTAATAGATTCGATATAGTCGTTGAGTTGTACGATATTGATTTTAATACCGTATTTGTCGGCCCATTTATCAATGATTTTGCTGTTACTGATGGTGCCCCACGGCATCCAGCCTGCGTAGATGGTCCAGCAGACATTGAACTCTTTCTTCACGGCGGCAAAGGTTGGGAGAGTGGTCAGCATGACCAGCGACAGCACGAGAGAGCGGAGTAATGGAGATTTCTTCATTATTGACCTCTGATTGGTACAAAAAAAGGGGGCAGCGCGACACCCACTGGTGCTGCTGTCTCCCGGGTTTTTGTCCCGCCGTGTAACCTCTCAGAGGTCGCCAGCTCTTGGACCAGACATCCGCCTTAGCGAACCGGAACCCTAGCCAGCTATTTATCAAATTGTGTGTTGCACTGCGTTAGCGTTATTGCAAGCACTATGCCAGGTTGCGATTGATGACATTTCAGTAACTTAGCGATAACTCAGGGCAAACGTACCCATTTTGGTGAACCAGAATGAGGCAGCGCACCATACTGGTGCTCAAGGGCCCTGTAGCCAGGTGATGCGCTGCTGGTGTATTGTTTTTAAACGATTAATCTCGCAAAAGGCGATTCGCGTCATGCTGAAAATATTGGGTAAAACGTCTTCAATTAACGTGCGTAAAGTGTTGTGGACCTGCGAAGAAGCGGGGCTGGCGTATTCACAGGAAGACTATGGCAGCGGCTTTGCCTCGACGCAGACGGACGCCTTCCGGGCCATGAACCCAAATGCGATGGTGCCGGTACTCCTTGATGATGACTTTATCCTGTGGGAATCCAACTCCATTTGCCGCTATCTGGCGCGTAAAGCAGGCCGCGACGATCTGCTTCCTGGCGAACCGCGAGCTTGCGCGAATGTGGAGCACTGGATGGACTGGCAGGCCACCGACTTTAATAGCGCATGGCGCTACGTTTTCCCGGCACTGGTGCGTAAAAACCCTGACTACAACGATCAGAATGCGGTTGCCGCCGGTATCAGGGAGTGGAATCACTGCGTCGGTATTCTCGACCAACAGTTGCAACGCACAGGCGCCTGGGCCGCCGGGGAGACGTTCACTCTTGCCGATATCGTGCTGGGATTGTCGGTGAACCGCTGGAAGATGACGCCCTTTGAACACCCGGATTTCCCGGCAGTGGAGGCATGGTTTGAACGCTTAAATCTGCGCCCTGCTTTCCTGCGCTATGGAAATAACGGTACCCCGTGATGCAACGCTTTCTATGTAGAGATATATAGAGAGTAGAGAAAATCCCCATGTGCATGAAATCCAGGCTCTGCTCATGGGGGCATGCAAATGCATGATGCTTTACGCCGCCACTGTTTCACACGGGCGTTCACACGAGCGCAGCGGCACAAATCATACTCTGTCTGATTTTTATACTATGTTGACGGCCATCACAACGCACATTTAGCCAAAATTTAGCGATAAATATGGCAGACAAGATATCATTAGCAAGCTATTATTTAGCTCGTAAATCATTATGTTTCTGCGTAATTCCGTGTTGTCTCTATGCCGTTCGTCCGAGCGGCTTTTTTTTGGTTTTTATATTTACACGCAAACACCGGAGCCTTTTCGGTGCAAATTCAATCCGCAGAGATATCCTTTAGAGGTATTTCCCCCAGCCCGATTTCGTACCCCGAAATACCCCGTTAACGGTTTATGAAGAACCACGAAGTGCGTGTTATGTTAATGCCATACACCGTATTACAAGGGTCGCTATGAACACGTTTCCGCTGCCAGTCGCTATTCATAAGCACAATGCAGATTCCGCCGTACAGCTTCAGCATTATC
Organism: Phytobacter sp. SCO41; assembly: GCF_003073275.1. Taxonomy (NCBI): domain Bacteria; kingdom Pseudomonadati; phylum Pseudomonadota; class Gammaproteobacteria; order Enterobacterales; family Enterobacteriaceae; genus Phytobacter; species Phytobacter sp. SCO41. The sequence goes on from NZ_CP027225.1 coordinate 3,833,052, forward strand.
TTGAGCAAAACCGACAAAATCCGGCGCTTATCCCTATTCTGAACATGGACTTAACCTTCATCAGCCCGCATGCGCGCTCAACCAACGATTTCGTTATCAGCAGGGTTGAGCATCTACACGACAATACTTACGTCCTTTATTATCAAATTAACTACTTCATCTTTAATTTATGCCAGGACATGAATATTGAAGATGTTTATGAAACCAGTATCAGCTTCAATGTCGTTCAGGATTATTTAGCGTTTACCGTTATTCATGCTGACCGGGATACGGTTGATGAATTTTGATAGCGGCAATTTTCGTCGTATTAAATTATAACGAAGCCGTTGCCAGGCAGGCAGTCGTTTTTTCACCCTGCCCGGCCGAGAATCCTCTATAAATCTCCCGGCGTTATCTGTACAATCCCTGCCCTGAGTATCCCTTAACTGATTATTTTTTGAACTATGAGCAATGTGACCCTGCAGCCGAAAATCGGCTTTGTTTCTCTCGGTTGCCCGAAAAACCTCGTTGACTCCGAGCGCATCCTCACCGAACTGCGCACCGAAGGCTATGACGTGGTACCGAGCTACAACGACGCCGATATGGTTATCGTCAACACCTGCGGCTTTATCGACAGCGCGGTACAAGAGTCGCTGGAAGCCATTGGCGAAGCTCTTAATGAAAACGGCAAAGTGATTGTCACCGGCTGTCTGGGCGCCAAAGTCGATCAGATTCGTGAAGTCCATCCAAAAGTGCTGGAAATCACCGGTCCGCATAACTACGAGCAGGTGCTTGAGCATGTGCACCACTATGTGCCGAAACCGAAGCACAACCCGTTCCTGAGCCTGGTGCCGGAACAGGGCGTCAAACTGACCCCTCGTCATTACGCGTATCTGAAAATTTCCGAAGGCTGCAACCATCGCTGCACCTTCTGCATTATTCCCTCAATGCGTGGCGATCTGGTAAGCCGTCCTATTGGCGACGTTTTAAGTGAAGCCAAACGTCTGGTGGATGCGGGTGTGAAAGAGCTGCTCGTTATCTCCCAGGACACCTCCGCCTATGGCGTGGACGTGAAGCACCGTATGGGCTTCCACAATGGCGAACCGGTAAAAACCAGCATGGTTGGTCTGTGCGAACAACTGGCAAAACTGGGTATCTGGACGCGTCTGCACTACGTCTACCCTTACCCGCACGTTGATGATGTCATTCCGCTGATGGCAGAGGGCAAAATCCTGCCGTATCTGGATATTCCGTTGCAGCACGCCAGCCCGCGTATCCTGAAACTGATGAAACGTCCTGGCTCCGTGGATCGTCAACTGGCGCGCATCAAGCAGTGGCGCGAAATCTGCCCGGAACTGACCCTGCGCTCGACCTTCATTGTCGGCTTCCCTGGCGAAACCGAAGAAGATTTCCAGATGCTGCTCGATTTCCTCAAAGAAGCGCGTCTGGACCGCGTTGGCTGCTTCAAATACAGCCCGGTAGACGGTGCGACCGCCAACGAACTGGCCGATCAGGTGCCGGAAGAGATCAAAGAAGAGCGCTGGAACCGCTTTATGCAGCTCCAGCAGCAGATTTCCGCTGAGCGTCTGCAGGAAAAAGTGGGCCGCGAAATTCTGGTCATTATCGATGAAGTCGATGAAGAAGGGGCAATTGGCCGCAGCATGGCGGATGCACCGGAAATCGACGGTGCGGTCTATCTGAACGGGGAAACGAAAGTGAAACCGGGCGATATCATCCGCGTGAAAGTCGAAAACGCCGACGAGTACGATCTGTGGGGTAGCCGCGTCTAACCCTGTCGCCGCCTGTTTCCAGGCGGCGCCTTTCTCTCTTTATGCCGCGTCAACACGTTCAAAGCGTGTCGCAATCACTACGTAACTCACCACCGCCAGCACACCGTGCGCCGCCACAAACCACAACGCGTTATTAAACGAGCCGGTCACCGTCACCACATAACCGATCACCAATGGTGTCACGATCCCGGCAATATTACCGATACCGTTAAACACGCCACCGCACAGGCCAATCATGGTTTTCGGCGCAACATCGGACAATACCGCCCAGCCCACGGCCGCGAAGCCTTTACCGAAGAACGCCATTGCCATCAGGAAAATTACCGCGCTATTACTGTCGACGAAATTGGCGAATACCAGCATAGTGGACAGCCCCATTCCCAGCACAAAGGGTGTTTTACGGGCACAGGAAGGATGCATGCCCCGGCTAATCAGAATATCAGACAGATAGCCCCCCAGCAGACCGCCGGTAAAGCCACAGATGGCAGGCAGTGCGGCAACCCACCCCGCCTGCATGATGGTCATACCGCGCCCCTGAATCAGGTAGATAGGGAACCAGGTAATAAAAAAGTAGGTCAGCGCGGTAATACAATACTGCCCCAGATAAATGGCCCACAGGTTGCGGTTGGTAAACAGACATTTGGCATCGCGCAGCGAGGTTTTCTTCGCCTTTGCCGCCCCTTCACTGTCCAGATCCACCAGCGCCCCGCCCTCGCGCATCAGGTTTTTCTCTTCTTCTGTCAGACGCGGGTCTTTATGCGGCTCCTTATACCAGGCAAACCAGACGGTCGCCAGCACCAGCCCCACTCCCCCCATCCACAGAAACACATGCTCCCAGCCCCATGCATGGGTCAGCCAGGCCATGATCGGCGTGAAGACCACTACCGCCATGTATTGCCCGGAGTTAAACAGCGCCGAGGCCACGCCACGCTCACGCGTCGGGAACCAACTGGAGACGATACGGGAGTTTGCCGGGAATGCGGGGGATTCCACCAGGCCCAGCATGAAGCGCATCAGAAACAGGGTCATTGCCGCCAGACTACCGGTCATCCCGATCCAGCCCACGGTGCCCTGTAGCATAGTGAACACGGACCACAGCACCAGACTCATGCCGTAGACTTTTTTGGCACCAAAGCGGTCCAGTAGCCAGCCGCCGGGGATCTGCCCCAGCGCGTAGGCCCAGGCGAAAGCGGAGAAGATCATCCCCAACATCATCGGGTCGAGGCCCAGCTCTTTCACTACCGAGGTGCCAGCAATCGACATGGTCGCGCGGTCGGCATAGTTGATAACGGTGATGATGAAAATCAACCCCAGCACCCAATAGCGGTGATGTCCGACCCGTTTGACCTGCTCCAGCGAGACATCCATTTGTTTGCTCATTGTTTTCTCACTTTTATTTGTAGGGTTCAGAAACGATGGCTATACCCGGTGTGGCGGCACGTTGCCGCTAAAACAGGCCGCCAGATTCGCCAGCACAATGTTGCCCATCTCCAGGCGAGTCTGAACGGTCGCGCTGGCGCGGTGCGGCTGCAGGGTGACATTATTGAGGGTGAAAAAGCCTTCCGGTACGTGCGGCTCATGGGCAAACACATCCAGCCCGGCTCCGGCAATACGCTTGTGGGTCAGGGCATCAAGCAGCGCCGCTTCATCCACCAGCTTGCCGCGCGCCACATTGATGAAATAGCCCTCGGGCCCCAGCGCCTCCAGCACCGACTCACTGATGATCACCTCGCCGCTATCGGCAGAGGCCGCAAGCACCAGAACATCTACTTCCTGCGCCAGCGCCTGAATATCAGCAATAAAGGTGTAATCAAGGGCGGCAATCGGCGCGAGGTCGGTATAGAGAATACGGGCGTCAAAGGCGGCGACCCGTCTGGCAATGGCCTGGCCAACACGCCCCATGCCGATAATCCCCACCGTCGTGCCAGTGACTTTGCGCGCCAGCGGCAGGTTGGTTTGCGGCCAGCGCCCCGCACGGACGACCTGCTCACCTTCGCTCATTTGTCGCAGGGTGGAAATCAACAGGCCCAGCGCCATATCCGCCACGTCATCGGTCAGCACGCCGGGTGTGGTGGTGACATAGATACCGTGCTTTGCGGCATACGCCAGGTCGACGGCATCTGTGCCGATACCGCTGATGGCGATAATTTTAAGCGCCGGCAGACATTCCATTATCTCCCGGGAAAGCCCTTTTGCGCCGCCGGTCACCACGCCTTCAATCCGTGGGCCAATATCTGCCAGCATTTTTTGCGGCTCGCTCGCCTGGTAAAGACGATGCACTTCGTAATCGCGCCGTAATATTTCATCAATTGGTGCTGGCACCGCCTGGGTTAATAAAATGTGTGTTTTTTGTTGAGCAATATTATTCGTCATATCTATCATCCGTCGCGTAGTTAATAACCAGATGATGGACAGGGCAATAATTCATGTCTAATATAAATCCGGTATTCATTAATATAAGAATTGAATTATGGATTTACATCAGTTGCGTTGTTTCATCGCCGTTGCTGAAGAATTGAACTTCGGACGCGCCGCAGCCCGCCTACATATGACCCAGCCGCCGCTCAGCCGCCAGATACAGCTTCTGGAGAAGAGTCTGGGCGGAGCGTTGTTTGAAAGGAATAACCGTCACGTGCAGCTTACCCATATGGGTCAACATTTGCTGACGGAGTCACGATTAATACTGAAATTAGCAGACCGACTTGAATCCTCCGTTCAGCAATGCGCATCCGGCGAAATCGGCACGTTATCTATGGGATTTACGGCGGTATTTGCCTGGAGTTTTATTCCGCAGTTGCTTAAAGCGCTGTCGGTGAAATTACCGGGGGTGGATTTCCGTCTATTTGAGCAGGTCTCGCACAAACAAATTAGCTCTGTCGAAAATAACAGTATTGACGTTGGTTTTGTGCGCCATGTCCCACCCAACCCACTGCTGGCGTATCAGCCTCTACAGGGGGAGACATTTGTCGCCGCCTTTCACTGCGATCACCCGCTGGCACGCAAGCGAAAAATTCCCCTCAGCGCCTTTAACAATGAGCCCTTTTTTCTCTACAGCCCGGATGAAGCGCGCCACTTTTACGACCGCATTACCGACCTGTTCGTCTTTAACGACATCACGCCGGATTTTAAATATCAGTTGGCCCAGACCCACACGATCCTCGGAATGGTGAATGCCGGGCTCGGATGCGCCATCGTGCCTGCATCATCGCGCGCGCTGGGCATGGCCAATGTCACCTTTATGAACATCGAAGGGGTCAATATTCAGGCACACAACTTTCTGGTGTACTCAAAGGCCAATCCAAACCCGGTGCTTCCCGCGTTTCTCAAGGCCCTGAGTGAGGTATTAATTACCCTTTGATTTTGGGATCCAGCGCGTCCCGGAGCCCGTCGCCCAGCAGGTTAAACGCGAGCACGGTCAGGAAAATCGCCAGGGAGGGGAACAGCGCGACATGGGGAGCAATCACCATATCCGCGCGTGCTTCATTGAGCATGGCGCCCCACTCCGGTGTGGGCGGTTGCGCCCCCAGTCCGAGGAAGGAGAGGCTCGCCGCCGAAATGATCGACGTGCCGATACGCATCGTGAAATAGACGACGATCGACGACACCGTACCCGGCAGAATATGGCTAAACAGAATGGTCATATCGCTTGCGCCAATACTGCGCGCCGACTCGACAAAGGTCTGGTGTTTAAGGACCAGAGTATTGCCGCGCACCAGCCGGGCGAAAGCCGGAACAGAGAAAACCGCCACGGCAATGATGACATTCGCCATACCGCTGCCCATCACCGCTACCACGGCAATCGCCAGCAAAATACCGGGAAAAGCGAACAGCACATCGCAAATGCGCATGATGATGCGATCCCACCAGCCTTCGTAATACCCGGCCAGCAAACCCAGCACGGTACCAATCAGCGCGCCAATCAGTACCGCCAGCACCCCGGCTGCGAGCGAAATTCGCGCCCCCAACAGCACGCGGCTAAAGATATCGCGGCCCAGGGAATCCACGCCAAACCAGTGCAATGGCGATGGTCCGTCATTAAGGCGGTCGTAATCGAAATAGTTTTCGGCATCGAAGGGGGCAATCCAGGGGGCGACGATAGCCAACAAAATCAGAATCAGCACAAACAACCCGGCGGTCATCGCCAGGGGCTGACGACGAAAACGCCGCCAGAACTCATGCCACGGGGTACGCACCTGGTCCGGTTTCAGCCCAGGCATGGCGTTTAAAATCGCCGCTCGACGCCAGTTTAACAATCGCATCCTTACTTGTACCTGATAGCGGGGTTAATGGCGGCGTACAGCACATCCACCACTAAATTAATAAGAATAAACTCCAGCGAGAAGAGCAGAACTTCCGCCTGGATAACCGGATAATCGCGCATATCAACGGAGTCCACCAGCAAACGCCCGAGGCCGGGCCAGTTGAACACTTTCTCGACGACAATCGAGCCGCCAAGCAAAAAGCCGAACTGTAGCCCCATCATGGTGATCACCGGGATCAGCGCATTGCGCAGGCCATGCTTGAGTATGACCCATTTTTCGCTGAGCCCTTTGGCGCGCGCGGTACGCATGTAGTCTTCATTGAGCACATCGACAAAGGACGCGCGGGTAAAGCGCGCCATTACCGCGGCCACGGCGGCCCCCAGCGTTATCGACGGCAAAATATAGTGCCGCCAGCTATCGGCCCCGACCGTCGGCAACCAGCCCAACTCCACGGAGAAAACCTGCATCAGCAGCATGCCCAGCGCAAAAGCCGGAAAGGAGATCCCGGTCACCGCCAGCGCCATGCCGAGCCTGTCCGGCCAGCGGTTACGCCATACCGCGGCGGCAATCCCCGCCACCAGGCCAAACAGCATCGCCCAGGTCATACTGGCGATGGTCAACCAGAACGTCGGGAAAAAGCGGCTGGCGATCTCTTCCACTACCGGACGGCGGGAAGCCATCGAGATACCGAAATCACCCTGCAGCACATTAACAATGTAGTGCCCGAACTGGATATAGAGCGGCCTGTCGAGACCTAATTGCTGGCGTACCAGCCCAATCACCTGCTCATCGGCCTCCGGCCCGGCGATCAACCGTGCCGGATCGCCCGGTAAGAGGTGAACAAATAAAAACACCAGTACCGCCACGATCAGTAGCGTCGGGATAAGACCCAGAAGGCGTTTCAAAACATAATTCAGCATCGTCTCTTCCGTCACTCCCCTCTCACGAAGAGAGGGGACATGCGCTCTTATTTCAGGTCGGCCTCGTCAAAGCTAAAGCCGGTGTCCGGCATGATGTAGAACCCTGTCAGGTTCTTGTTGTGAGCGGAAACCAGCTTCTCCACCACCAGCGGCACCCAGGGGGACTCTTTCCAGATGATATCCTGCGCATCCTTGTAGAGCCTGGTTTTTTCCTCATTATTGGTGGTTTTCAGCGCGTCGGCCAGGTCTTTATCCACCTGCGGGTTGCTGTAGAACGCCGTGTTGAAGAGGGTTGGCGGCCAGTTCTGCGAGGCGAACAGCGGCGACAACGCCCAGTCGGCTTCCCCGGTCGACGCCGACCAGCCCGTGTAGAACATCCTCACGCCGCTCTCTTTCTGCCCTTTCGCTTCCACTTCCGCCGCACGCTGTCCGGCATCCATCGCCGTCACCTGCGCTTTGATACCCACCTGCGCCAGTTGCTGCTGGGTAAACTGCAGCACTTTTTGCGCGGTACTGTGGTTATGCGATGACCACAGCGTGGTGCTGAACCCGTTTGGATAACCAGCCTCTTTCAACAGTTCGCGGGCTTTTGCCGGATCGTAAGGCCACGGCTGATAGGTTTGCGCATTCGCCAGTGACGGTGGAACAATGCCGGTTGCCGGTGTTGCATACCCGGCAAACGCCACTTTCACCAGCGCCTGACGGTTAATGGCGTAGTTGATGGCTTCACGAACTTTCGGGTTGTCGAACGGCTTTTGCGTTACGTTCATGCTGATGTAGCGCTGCATGATCGAGGGGCTGGCCACCAGCTCCAGTTTGCTGTTTTTCTGCAGCACCGCCGCCTGCTCATAGGGAATCGGGAAAGCGAACTGCGCTTCGCCCGTCTGCAACATCGCCGCTCGGGTATTATTGTCGACCACCGGACGCCAGGTGATGGTGTCCAGTTTAGGCAGCCCTTTTTGCCAGTATCCGGCGAATTTCTTCACCTTCACAAAGTCGGTCTGGTTCCAGGTGTCCAGTTCATAAGGACCTGTCCCCACCGGGTGAAAACCAATGTCCTTACCGTATTTTTCCAGCGCGGCAGGCGAGATCATCGCCGTCGCCGGATGGGCCAGGATATTGATAAAGGCCGAGAACGGCTGTTTCAGGGTGATTTTGACCGTTGTCGCATCCACCGCATCGGTTTTGGCGATGTTTTTATAGAGGTTGTAGCGCTTGAGCGCATTTTCCGGATTACTCGCGCGATCGAGGTTCGCCTTCACCGCCTGGGCGTTAAAGTCGGTTCCATCCTGGAATTTCACTCCCTGACGCAGCTTGATGGTATATACCAGCCCGTCATCCGACACCGTATAGCTTTCGGCGAGCACATTATGCAGCTTCATGTCTTTATCAAGGCCAAACAGCCCCTGATAAAATGACTTAGCGACAGCCTGCGACAATGTATCATTGGCATTGTAGGGGTCGAGAGTGGTGAAATTTGACGCCACTGCGACCACAACATCTTTGGCAGCCAGTGCTGGCGCGGCGCTCAGCGCGATGGCAACTGCGAACGCAATCTGCCATTTACGTGGTAAAGGTTGTGTCATGTTGTTCTCCTGAGTGTCCCTGCCTGTTTCTGTCAAAAACGTGATTGTGTGCTGCCCGGTGTCGAACGGGCGACGAAATGACCCGGGCCGATGTTATGTAACTGCACACGCTGTACCGTCTCGCCGCGTTTATGGATGTTGCTGGGGATTTCATCCGACAACAACACCCGTTGCGCCCTCGGGTGAGACGGGTCGGCCACCGGAACGGCGGCCATAAGTTTACGGGTGTAAGGGTGCTGCGGGTTCTCAAACACGGCGCGACGTGGGCCAATTTCCACAATCTGACCGAGATACATCACCGCCACACGGTGGCTGATTCGCTCCACAACCGCCATGTCATGAGAGATAAACAGAAACGCAATCCCCATCTCCCGTTGTAAATCGAGTAACAAATTAATGATTTGCGCACGGATCGAGACATCCAGTGCCGAAACCGATTCGTCTGCCACCACCACGCGCGGGTTTAAGGCCAACGCTCTGGCAATACAGATACGCTGGCGCTGACCGCCGGAAAACTCATGGGGATAACGCCACGCATGTTCCGGTTTCAGCCCGACACGTTCCAGTAACCACAGCACGCGCCGCTGGGCATCTTCTTCATTCATTACGCCATGCACCCGCAGCGGCTCCATGATGGAATAGCCCACGGTCTGCCGGGGGTCGAGGGAGGCGTAGGGATCCTGAAAAATAAACTGAATGTCCCGACGCAGTGGCTGCAACTTACTGTCGGGAAGCGTATCGATACGCTCGCCTTTAAAGGTAATCACCCCGCTCTGGCTTTCCACCAGCCGCAGCAGCGCCCGCCCGGTCGTCGACTTGCCGCAGCCGGACTCCCCCACCAGCGATAACGTTTCGCCGGGCCACAGGTCGAAGCTCACCCCTTCCACCGCATGCACTTCTCGGGTGACGCGATTTAACACCCCGCTGCGCAGCGGGAAGCGCGCCACCAGGTCGCGAACCTGCAGAATCGGCTCGCCCGCCACCACGGTGTCCTGCTCGGTTTCCGGCTCCTGATTTTCAGGATGTTGTAACGAAACCAGCGGAAAACGACGCGGCAGATCGCTGCCGTTCATCGCGCCAAGGCGCGGCACCGCCGCCAGCAAGGCTTTCGTGTAAATATGCTGCGGTGCGCTAAAAATCTCTTCTACGGTGCCGGTTTCCACCGCTTCGCCCTGATACATCACCAGCACGCGGTCGGCAATATCCGCCACAACCCCCATATCGTGGGTGATAAAAATCACCCCCATCGCCATCTCTTTTTGCAGCACGGCGATAAGTTGCAGAATCTGCGCCTGGATAGTGACATCCAGCGCCGTGGTCGGCTCATCGGCAATCAGCACCGCCGGACGGCAGGAGAGCGCCATTGCAATCATCACCCGCTGGCGCATACCGCCGGAAAGCTGATGCGGATAACGAGACAAAATGGCCTGTGATTCAGGGATGCGCACCAGGTCCAGCATTCGCCGGGCTTCCGCTATCGCCTCTTCTTTGCCCAGCCCCTGATGCAGACGGATGGATTCGGCAATTTGCTCACCCACCGGAAAGACCGGATTCAGTGAGGTCATAGGCTCCTGAAAAATCATAGCAATGTCGGCCCCACGCACGCCGCGCAGGCGAGAGGCGTTGAGCGTCGCCAGATCGACACGCTCCCGGTTACGGCGCAACAGGCGCATATGATCGCAACTCACCTCGCCGCCGGATTGTTCCAGCAGGCGCAGTAGCGACATGGCGGTGACCGACTTACCGGACCCCGACTCCCCGACAATCGCCAGCGTTTCACCGCGTTTGAGGGTAAACGACAGGTTACGCACCGCCTGGGTGAGCTGTTTGTCATGGCGAAACGCGACATTCAGATTGCTGACATCCAGCACCACATCGGCGTCTGTTTCATACCCGTGCGACACCCTACTCTCCTTATTCACGATAAATCCCTACGCTTGGCGCATCTCCGGCATAGCCCCAGGCGCGATACATCCCTTCACTGTTAAAAGGCAGTGCAATGTTACCTTCACGATCGACGGCAATCAGGCCGCCGCTACCGCCCAGCGCAGGCAGTTTTTCCATTACCACCGCCTCACAGGCTTCGTGCAGGCTTAAACCACCGTAATCCATTAACGCGGCGATATCATAGGCAGCCAGCGTGCGAATAAACACCTCCCCGGTTCCGGTGCAGGAGACCGCCACGCTGGCGTTGTTGGCATAACATCCCGCGCCGGGCAGCGGGCTGTCCCCTACCCGACCCGGTAATTTATTGGTCATTCCCCCTGTCGAAGTCGCCGCCGCCAGGTTTCCCTGCTTATCCAGCGCCACCGCACCGACGGTGCCCATTTTTTTCGTTTCATCCAGCGGCGCACCGCCATGATCCAGCACGGTCTGCCCCTCCGCGCGGGCGGCAAGAAGCTGCTCGTAACGCTCCGGCGTCGAGAAAAGCTCGGGCGATACCGGCTCCATCCCTTCGGCAAAGGCGAAGTTCTCCGCCCCTTCCCCCACCAGCAACACATGGGGGCTGCGCTCCATCACCAGACGCGCCGCCAGCACCGGATTACGTAAGCGGCTTACACCGGCGACGGCACCCGCGCGCAGTGAATACCCGTCCATCACGCAGGCATCCAGCTCATGGGTTTCATCGCGGGTAAAAACAGAACCAATGCCCGCGTTAAACAGCGGACACTCTTCGAGTAAGCGCACGGCCTCGGTCACCACGTCCAGCGCGCTTTCACCAGCATTGAGCATCTTCTGGCCGGTTTCGACAATGGCCGATAGTGCGGCAATGTACTGCCGTTCTTTTTCCGGGCTCAGTTGCGCGCGGGAGATGGCCCCTGCGCCACCGTGAATTGCAATTACCGCTTTGGTCATTTTTTTATCGCCCGGTCAGGATAGCTTGCTGCTTTTTCTATAAATATCATTATCGTCGTCACAGCTTCATACAATTTTTGAATATAGAAAGTCGATCCTGCGATGTAAAGCAGGCATCTCACTATGGCTCTTGAGGAGTACATGCAGTCAGGCCTCATTTTCTGCCATAATGGCTCCTTTCACGCGTGGTGCTGGAGTAAATTATGGAATATACCGCAGGCTTGATCCCGCTGGATTCAGCCCTGGCGCAAATGCTGTCCCGCATTTCGCCACTCACCGAGAGCGAAACCCTACCGTTGCTGAGCTGTTTTGGTCGCGTTGTGGCGCAGGATGTGATTTCGCCGCTGAATGTGCCGGGCTTTGACAATGCCGCCATGGACGGTTATGCCGTACGCCTGGCCGATCTCGAAAAAGGTGAACCGCTGCCGGTTGCCGGAAAAGCGTTCGCCGGGCAGCCCTTTCACGGCGAGTGGCCTACAGGCACCTGCGTGCGCATCATGACCGGTGCCCCTGTACCGTCTGGCTGCGAAGCCGTAGTGATGCAAGAAGAGACTGAGCAAACCGACGCGGGCGTGCGCTTTACCGGTAAGGTTAAAGCCGGGCAAAACATCCGCCTGTTGGGTGAAGATATTCGCGCGGGCGCCGCCGTGTTCAGCGCCGGGAAGAAACTGACCGCCGCCGAACTTCCGGTGCTCGCCTCACTGGGCATTGCCGAGGTGCCAGTCGTCCGTAAAATCCGCGTGGCGCTCTTTTCCACCGGCGATGAGCTGCAACTGCCTGGTCAACCGCTGGCGGACGGACAAATCTACGATACCAATCGCCTGACGGTTCACCTGATGCTGGAACAACTGGGCTGTGAGGTCATCAACCTTGGTATCGTGCGTGACGATCCGGCCACACTGCGCGAAACTTTTATCACGGCTGACCAGCAGGCCGACGTGGTGATAAGCTCCGGCGGCGTGTCGGTGGGGGAAGCGGATTACACCAAAACTATCCTGGATGAGCTGGGTGAAATCACCTTCTGGAAGCTTGCTATCAAACCTGGCAAACCGTTCGCCTTCGGCCATCTCAAGAATAGCTGGTTCTGTGGCTTACCCGGTAACCCGGTCTCTGCCGCGCTGACCTTCTACCAGTTAGTACTGCCGCTGCTGGCGAAGCTGAGCGGTAATACCGCCAGCCCACTGCCGCTACGCCTGCGCGCCCGTGCGGCAACCCGCCTTAAGAAAACACCGGGTCGCCTTGATTTCCAGCGCGGCATCCTCAGCCGTGATAGCGACGGAGAGCTGATTGTCAGCACCACCGGCCCGCAAGGTTCACATATTTTCAGCTCCTTTAGTCAGGGCAACTGCTTTGTGGTGCTGGAGCGTGAGCGCGGTCATGTGGAAGCCGGTGAATGGGTCGAGGTTGAAACCTTTAACCATCTCTTCGGAGGCTAAGATGGCAGACGAGTTGAGCGATGAAGAGATGCTGCGCTATAACCGGCAGATTATTCTGCGCGGCTTCGATTTTGATGGCCAGGAGCGGTTAAAAGCATCACGCGTGCTGGTGGTGGGATTAGGCGGTCTTGGCTGCGCAGCCGCACAGTATCTGGCTGCGGCGGGGGTTGGTCAGATGACGCTGCTGGATTTCGATACCGTGGCGCTCTCTAATCTCCAGCGCCAGACGTTGCACAGCGACGCGACAATTGGCGAGCCAAAGGTGGAATCCGCCAAAGCTGCCCTGGCGCGAATCAATCCACATGTTCAGCTCGACACCCTTCACGCCCTACTGGATGAAAGCGCCCTGTCGACGCAGATTGCCGCCCACGATCTGGTGCTGGATTGCACGGATAATGTCGCCATTCGCAATCAGCTCAACGCCGGGTGTTTTGCGCTAAGTGTTCCGCTGGTCTCCGGTGCCGCCATTCGTATGGAGGGGCAAATCAGTGTCTTTACCTGGGGGGACGGCGAGCCCTGCTACCGCTGTCTGAGCCGTCTGTTTGGTGAAAACGCGCTGACCTGTGTCGAAGCAGGCGTGATGGCGCCGCTGGTGGGGGTGATGGGTTCATTACAGGCGCTGGAAGCGATTAAAGTGCTGACGCGCTTTGGCGTGCCCGCCGCCGGGAAAATCGTGATGTATGACGCGATGACCTGCCAGTTCCGGGAAATGAAGTTGCTGCGCAACCCCCAGTGTGAGGTCTGCGGAGGTAAACAGCAAAAGGCAACGTAAGTTGCCTTTTTAATGTTTGCTCCCTCTCCCGTGGGAGAGGGCCGGGGTGAGGGCATCAGACCGCACAGGGTAAATTGCCCGGTAGATGCTGTAAACGTCTTCAACCTTGTTAGCCACGGCTAACTCGTTTTCCCACATAGCAACCATAGCGACATCTTTGTCCCCCCCTGGCGCAGAGCGTACAGCGAGGGGGTTAAGTCCCCGCTGAAATCGGTGAGACGAAGACCTGATGACAAGGTCAGGCCGCCAGGGATGGCGGTCTGAGGTTTGTCGAGACAGGACGTCGAGTCAAACCGACCGCAGGCAGCGGGGCGGGAGGCGAACGCAGTGCGAAGCACCGATTTCTTTGCGGGGCCGCGGGGATTGTAAAGGGGAACGCGGTGTTCCCCTTTACCCGTTCACGTGTTCGGGAGGTCCATTTCGCCATGAACATAAGGTGAACGGAACCCACCTCCCGAGCCGCATTTTCCCCCTCACCCTGGCCCTCTCCCCAACGAGGAGAGGGGACCGTTCGTGCTCGCGTTTTTTGTTGGGATTCCTCAGCCCCGGGGGAGAGGGAGAAAACCGGTGGTCGCCCGGATCAGGCGTTTACGCCGCCATCCGGGAAAGACATTGATGTGGAACCCTGTGTAGCCCCCACAGGGTTAAATCGATGTCCGGCCAAACGCCGCTTGCCAGTCCTGCTCAAACTTCGCGACAGCAGCCTCTACCGCGGGCGCGGCGATAAACTGTTGCGCCACATCCAGCGGCAGCGTAATCGACTCACAGCCTGCCAGCAGACACGCCAGCGCCTGGCGCGGTGTCTTAAAGCTGGCCGCCAGCACCTTCGCCCCTGGCGCATGCAGGCTCAACAAACGCTGTAAATCATTTACCGTCTGAACTCCGTCACCGCCCTGCGCATCCACGCGGTTCACATACGGCGCGACATACTCTGCCCCCGCGAGTGCAGATAACAACCCCTGCCCGGCGCCGTATACCGCCGTGCCAAGCGTTGGAATGCCTTCCGCTTTCAGACATTTAATGGCTGCCAGCCCCTCCGCCGTCACCGGCACTTTCACCACCAGGTCGGGAATAATGGCACGCAGCTTATGAGCATCCGCCACCATCCCCTCAGCGGTGTTCGCCATTACCTGGGCAAACAGGCGACCTTTGCCATCCAGCGCGTCGTACAGTTGCGGCAGCAACACCTCAACAGGCGTTTTGCCTGCCGCCACAATACTCGGATTGGTGGTCACGCCCGCCAGCGGAAAAATGCGCGCCAGCCGTTTCACCGCCGCCACGTCTGATGTATCGAGATACAGTTCCATTCTTTCACCCTCAAAATGTGAGATTCAGCATGCTTTAAAACTAACACGCACCAACCTGCCCTGGAGTTGACCTTTATCAATATAACTTTCATTCGAAAGTAATTTAATCTTCATACGCAAGATGAGGGCAACCTATGATTTTCAATATTCAACGCTATTCCACCCATGATGGCCCCGGTATTCGCACCGTCGTCTTTCTAAAGGGCTGTTCATTAGGCTGCCGCTGGTGTCAGAACCCGGAGAGCCGCGCCCGCGAACGCGAAGTGCTGTTCGATGCCAGACTGTGCCTGGAAGGCTGCGATCTTTGCCAGCAGGCCGCCCCGAAAGCCATTAGCCGGGCGCTTAACGGCCTGCTTATTGCCCGTGAAAATCTGACGGATAGCGACCTTAACGCTCTGACCGACTGCTGCCCGACGCAGGCACTGACCGTCTGCGGGGAAGATAAATCCGTTGAGGACATCATGGCGACAGTGTTGCGTGATAAAGCCTTTTATACCCGCAGCGGCGGCGGTATTACCCTTTCCGGCGGCGAGCCGTTTATGCACCCGGAGCTGGCTTTCTCCCTTTTTAAAGCCAGCCACGAACACGGGATCCACACTGCCGTTGAAACCTGCCTGCATGTGCCATGGCGCTACATTGAGCCCTCTCTGCCCTATGTGGATCTGTTTCTCGCCGACCTGAAACATGTTGATAGCGGCGCGTTTAAACAGTGGACCGACGGCAGCGCCAGACGCGTGCTGGACAACCTGAAACGACTGGCACAAGCCGGTAAGCAGATGACCATTCGCGTGCCGTTGATTCCCGGCTTCAATGCCGATGAAAAATCCATTGCCGATATTACCAATTTTGCCGCCGACGAACTGAACGTCCGCGAGATCCACTTTTTGCCCTATCACACGCTGGGCATGAATAAATACACCTTACTCAGTCAACCCTACACCGCCCCTGACAAGCCGCTTGATGCACCGGCGTTACTGACATTCGCCCAGAACTACGCCTGCGAGAAAGGGCTGACAGCGATATTACGAGGATAATCTCATGACGACGTTACAACTCTCGACCCTGACCGACCGTATTAAGGCGCATAAGAACGCACTGGTGCACATTGTAAAACCCCCGGTGTGTACCGAGCGTGCGCAGCACTACACCGAGATGTATCAGCAGCACATGGATAAGCCCATTCCGGTACGCCGCGCGCTGGCGCTGGCGCATCATCTGGCGGCGCGTACCATCTGGATCAAGCACGATGAGCTGATCATCGGCAACCAGGCAAGCGAAGTGCGCGCCGCGCCGATCTTTCCGGAATATACCGTCAGTTGGATTGAAAAAGAGATCGATGACCTGGCAGATCGTCCAGGGGCTGGCTTTGCGGTAAGTGAAGAAAATAAACAGGTGCTGCACGCCATTTGCCCGTGGTGGCGTGGCCAGACCGTGCAGGATCGCTGCTACGGTATGTTTACCGATGAGCAAAAAGCGCTGCTGGAAACCGGCATCATCAAGGCCGAAGGCAATATGACCTCGGGCGATGCGCATCTGGCGGTGAATTTCCCGCTACTGCTGGAAAAAGGGCTGGACGGCCTGCGCCATAAAGTGGATGAACGCCGTTCACGTATTAACCTTACCGTTCTGGAAGATTTGCACGGTGAGCAGTTCCTGAAAGCGATTGATATCGTGCTGGATGCCGTCAGCCTGCACATTGAGCGTTTCGCCAACCTCGCCCGTCAAATGGCCCGTGCAGAAACCCGCACCAGTCGCCGCGATGAACTGCTGGCGCTGGCGGAAAACTGCGATGTGATAGCCCATGAGCCGCCGAAAACCTTCTGGCAGGCACTGCAACTGTGCTACTTCATTCAGTTGATCCTGCAAATCGAATCCAACGGCCATTCTGTCTCCTTTGGCCGTATGGATCAGTATCTGTATCCGTACTATCGCCGCGATGTGGAGCTGGACCAGTCGCTTTCCCGCGAGCAGGCCATCGAAATGCTGCACGGCTGCTGGCTGAAATTGCTGGAAGTGAACAAAATCCGCTCCGGCTCGCACTCCAAAGCCTCTGCGGGCAGCCCGCTTTACCAGAACGTCACCATTGGCGGTCAGAAACTGGTCAACAATGCACCGATGGATGCCGTGAACCCGCTCTCTTACGCGATTCTGGAATCCTGTGGCCGCCTGCGCTCAACCCAGCCGAACCTCAGCGTGCGCTACCACGCGGGCATGAGTAACGACTTCCTCGACGCCTGCGTACAGGTGATCCGCTGCGGCTTCGGGATGCCGGCGTTTAACAACGATGAAATCGTGATCCCTGAGTTTATTAAGCTTGGCGTCGAACCACAGGATGCGTATGACTACGCGGCGATCGGCTGTATCGAAACCGCCGTCGGTGGCAAATGGGGGTATCGCTGCACCGGGATGAGTTTTATCAACTTTGCCCGTGTGATGCTGGCAGCGCTGGAAGGCGGTCGCGATGCCACCAGCGGCAAAGTGTTCCTGCCGCAGGAGCATGCGTTGTCGAAAGGCAACTTCACCCACTTCGACGAGGTGATGGCCGACTGGGATACGCAGATTCGCTACTACACCCGGAAATCGATTGAGATTGAGTATGTTGTCGACACCATGCTCGAAGAGAATGTCCACGATATTCTCTGTTCCGCGCTGGTGGATGACTGTATCGAGCGGGCGAAAAGCATTAAACAGGGTGGCGCGAAATATGACTGGGTGTCCGGCCTGCAGGTGGGCATCGCCAACCTCGGCAATAGCCTGGCGGCGGTGAAAAAACTGGTCTTCGAACAGGGGGCCATCGGGCAACAGCAGCTTGCGGAGGCGCTGGCCGCTGATTTCGACGGTCTGACGCATGAGCAGTTGCGTCAGCGTTTGATCAACAACGCGCCGAAGTATGGCAATGATGATGATAGCGTGGATGCGCTGCTGGTACGCGCTTACCAGACCTATATCGATGAACTGAAAAATTACCATAATCCACGTTTCGGACGCGGCCCGATTGGCGGCAACTATTACGCCGGGACATCGTCTATTTCCGCCAACGTGCCATTTGGTGCGGCAACCATGGCGACGCCGGACGGACGTAAAGCCAAAACGCCGCTCGCCGAAGGGGCCAGCCCGGCATCGGGCACTGACCATCTCGGCCCGACAGCGGTGATCGGTTCAGTGGGGAAACTGCCGACGGCGGCGATCCTCGGCGGCGTGTTGCTTAATCAGAAGCTAAACCCGTCAACGCTTGAAAATGACAGTGACAGGCAGAAACTGATGTTGCTGTTGCGCACGTTCTTTGAGGATCATAAGGGCTGGCATATTCAGTACAATATTGTGTCCCGTGAGACGTTGCTGGAAGCGAAGAAACACCCGGATCAATATCGCGACCTGGTGGTGCGTGTAGCAGGCTATTCTGCATTCTTTACCGCGCTGTCACCGGATGCGCAGGATGATATTATCGCGCGTACCGAGCATACGCTTTAACCCTGGCATGACCTCTGCGGTCTGGTGCCCTCACCCCGGCCCTCTCCCACGGGAGAGGGTGCAAACACCAAAAACGGCAACCAGGGGGTTGCCGTTTTGCTTTCACCTTGCTTTCGAATGAAATAAATTTGTGCTTCAGGTCACACTGTTATTACAATGTTACGAGTGGTACCCAGACCAGGAGCTTATGTATGACTGTAAAAGTTATCGTCACTGATATGGACGGAACTTTTCTTGACGACGCCAAACAATACGACCGCGATCGTTTTATGGCACAGTTTGCCCAACTCAGGCAGCGTGATATTGAATTTGTCGTCGCCAGCGGCAACCAGTATTACCAGCTCATCTCCTTTTTTCCGGAACTGAAAGATCAGATCTCTTTTGTCGCCGAAAACGGCGCGCTGGTCTTTGAACACGGTCAACAACTGTTTCACGGTGAACTTACCCGTCATGAAGCCCAGGTCGTTATCGGCGAGTTACTGAAAGACAAAGCGCTGAATTTCGTCGCCTGTGGGCTGGAAAGCGCCTGGGTCAGCGAAAACGCGCCGGATAGCTTTATCGACCTGATGGCAAAGCACTATCATCGTCTGCAACGCATCAGCGACTACCACCAGATTAACGATACCCTGTTCAAATTCTCGCTCAATTTACCGGACAGTGACATCCCGCAACTGATTGATAAATTGCATGTTTCGCTGGATGGCATCATGAAGCCTGTGACCAGCGGCTTTGGTTTTGTCGACCTGATTATTCCCGGTCTGCACAAAGCCAACGGCATTACCCGTCTGCTGAAACGCTGGCAGTTGTCGCCGCAAGAGTGTGTGACGATTGGCGATAGCGGCAACGACGCCGAAATGTTGCGCATGACGGCGTTTTCGTTCGCCATGGGTAACGCCAGCGACGCCATCAAAGCCATTGCCCGTCATCGCACCGATGACAACAACCACCAGGGCGCGCTGAATGTGATTCAGGCGGTACTGGACGGTGCTCCCCCGTTCCAGTGATTTTCCCGGCCGGAGTCGTCGCTCCGGCCTTTCCCCTTCTCTCTTTCCCTGCCCTTCTTTCAGCTTTGTGCTCTGCATCAAGTTTTTAAACTTGCATTAACTTATTTTTAACTTAAATTATCACTTGTAAGCTTAATTACTTTCGAATGAAAGATTGCGAGGCCATTATGACGTTCACCAGCGAAACTTTACCCGTCGACCATAAAGCGGCTATCCGGCAAATGAAGCAGGAATTGCGCCAGCAAATCGGTGACGTAAAAGCCGTATTCAATCAACTCCACGCGCGGATTAGCCAGCGCGTCGCAGAGATCAACGCGTTAAAGGCGCAGGGCGAGGATGTCTGGCCGGTGATCCCCTTTGAAGCGGTAAAACAGGGGCGGGTAAGCGAGCAACAGCGTGCGCTGATTAAACAACGCGGTTGTGCGGTGTTCAAAGGGCATTTCCCCCGCGAGCGGGCGCTCGGCTGGGACCGCGACATGATGGCCTACCTTGAGCAAAACCACTTTGATGATGTCTACAAAGGGCCAGGCGATAACTTCTTTGGATCTCTCGATGCCTCTCGCCCGGAAATTTACCCTATCTACTGGTCGCAGTCACAAATGCAGGCACGCCAGAGCGACGAAATGGCTGCCGTGCAGTCGTTCCTCAACCGCCTGTGGCGCTTTGAAAGCGAAGGGACAACGTGGTTTGACCCGGATGTCAGCGTGATTTACCCGGACCGTATTCGTCGCCGTCCGCCGGGAACGACGTCAAAAGGTTTAGGTGCCCATACCGATTCCGGCGCCCTGGAACGCTGGCTGCTTCCGGCGTATCAACGGGTCTTTGCCAACGTCTTTAACGGCAAACTGGACGAATACGATCCGTGGGATGCCGCGCATCGTACCGAGGTGGAAGAATATACCGTCGAGAACACCACCAAATGTTCAGTGTTCCGTACCTTCCAGGGCTGGACGGCGCTCTCCGATATGATCCCAGGCCAGGGGTTGTTGCATGTCGTGCCGATCCCGGAGGCAATGGCCTATATTCTGCTACGCCCACTGCTGGATGATGTGCCGGAAGATGAGCTGTGCGGTGTGGCTCCGGGTAAGGTGCTCCCCATTTCGGAGAAATGGCACCCGCTGCTGATAGAGGCGTTAACCTCCATCCCGGCGCTGGAAGCGGGCGACTCCGTCTGGTGGCATTGCGATGTGATTCACTCCGTCGCCCCGGTAAACGATCAACAGGGCTGGGGTAACGTGATGTATATCCCCGCCGCCCCCCTGTGCGAGAAAAACCTCGCCTGGGCGCGTAAAGCAAAAGTCGCGCTGGAAAATGGCGTATCGCCAGGTGATTTTCCGCGCGAAGATTATGAAGCAAACTGGGAGGGGCGCTTCACGCTGGCCGATTTAAACGCCTATGGAAAACGGGCGCTGGGCATAGACTAAACGTCATACAGCCCTTCTCGCTCCACGGCGGTACGTCGTTGTCCCGGACGTATCCGCCGTACCGACTCCCTCACTACCAGCATGCCATTAATCAGCAGCGAGCCAATTGCCGCCTGCGGGCGAATCAGCCGTTGCTGCAACATGTGAACGGCCTCAGTACCAAGTTCATCGCGCGGCACATGAACCGCCGTCAGCGGTACGTCCTGAATGGCGGCCAGGTTGAAGGCATCAATGCTCATCACCGAGACATCCTGCGGAACGCGTAAGCCGCGTTGTTGCAGCGCCCGCACGGTCCCTTCCGCCATAAAATCTCCCCCGACTAAAAACGCGGTCGGCGGGTTTTTATGTGCGGGACTGTCGAGCCACTCTGCAACCCGCTGCTGGGCTTCTCTGGCGCTAAAACTGGGAACAGTGATCAGATCGCGCTTACTCTGAAAGCGCAGATTTCGCTGTTGCCAGGCTTCTTTAATGCCCGCCAGCCGCAGATCCATGGTGTAGCGGCGCAGACACATCACGACCACCATATCGCGATGGCCGGAGTCAAACAGATAGTCAGCGGCAAACTCACCGATTGCCCGGTGATCCGGGGCCACCGTCGGCAGGCGCATCCGCTTATCGCGGCAGTTAATCAGTACGCAAGGTTTGGCAAAATCCGCGGCCAGTTCGTGAATATGCGGATCGTCAATCCCCAACAAAATTGCCGCCTGGGTTTCCGGCTCATTCATTCGTGAAATAAATACATTAGCATCGCTATCCAGCTCCTCCAGCGGGCAGTAACGCAGCCGCACCTCATGAGAATCCAGCGCCTTACTGATGCTTTGAATCACGCGGTAATAAAAGATATCGGAGCGCTCATCGAACGCCCGCTGTGGCGCGAAGATCACCAGGTTATTGAGCAGCAACCTCCCGGCGGCAATCCCCTCCATTACCCCTAACTCACGCGCACATCCCAGTACCAGGCGTCTGGCCGTTTCGCTGGTATTGGCCTTACCCGCCAGCACACGGGAAACGGTGCTGGTCGACAGGTTGGTGCGCCGGGCGATTTCAGTGATTTTTAGCTTTTTATCCATTTTGTGATCTTGCTCCGTTTCCGCAATGGGAAAATTTTCATGAAACACAGGCCTCATGAATACTGATCTGGAAAGCATAGTGCCCTTTTCTTTGGCGAATTGATGAGAATCTTTGCACAAAATCCACTATGGCTGACCTTTTTTCTCCCCTAACGTAAAGATGTCGTACAACTTCCATACTAGTTGTCGGCGTATTTCAGGCTAAAGCAGAAAAAAATCCCCAGGCGGTCCAGATCGGTATAACAAATTTCGAATGGCCCGCAACGACTTCCCTACAGAACGGTGCGTGGAGAAAAAAATGAGCCAGGGAATCAACAATAATGAAGTGGTGGCAAGCAAAAGCCGCCGGATAGTCAAAAACTTACGCTGGTGGGTGCTGGTCCTGTTTTTACTGGGCGTCACGGTGAACTACATCACCCGTAACTCGCTCGGCATTCTTGCCCCCGAACTGAAAACCAGTATGGGCATTACGACCGAGCAGTACTCATGGATTGTGGGCGCTTTTCAGTTAGCCTATACCGTTTTCCAGCCATTATGCGGTTGGTTGATTGACGTGATTGGCCTGAAAGTGGGCTTTATGGTCTGTGCCATCATCTGGGCGCTGGCCTGTATTTTCCACGCCGGGGCGAGCAGTTGGTTGCAACTGGCTATTTTGCGTTTCACGATGGGGGCATCCGAAGCGGCCGCCACGCCAGCGAATGCCAAAACCCTGGGCGAGTGGTTCCCGAAATCGGAGCGCCCGGTTGCCGCAGGGTGGGCTGGCGTTGGTTTCTCGATTGGCGCCATGCTGGCACCGCCAATTATCTATTTTGCCCATGCCTCTTTTGGCTGGCAGGGCGCGTTTATGTTTACCGGTGTTCTGGCGCTGGTGTGGGTGCTGCTGTGGTGGGCGTTTTACTATAACCCGGAAAAACACCCGAACCTGAGCAAAGAGGAACTGGCCTATATCAAGCAGGACAACGAGGCGCCTGCGGTCAAACTGCCCTTCTTTTCCGCGCTGAAAACCGTCGCCAAAAACAAACGCTTTTACGGTATCGCCATCCCGGCGTTTATGGCGGAACCCGCCTGGGCCGTGCTGAGCTTTTGGGTACCCCTGTATCTGGCGAAAGAGCACGGGATGGATCTTAAGCAAATCGCCATGTTTGCCTGGCTCCCCTTCCTTGCCGCCGATCTGGGCAGCGTGGCAAGCGGCTATCTCACCAAACTGTATACCCGCTGGTTCGGCTGCTCTCGGGTGAACTCGGTGGTGGCAAGCTCCGTCACCGGTGCGTTTCTGATGATCTCGCTGGGCATCGTCGCAATTACCCGCGATCCCTATATCACTATCGTGCTGATCTCGATTGGCGGTTTCGGCCACCAGATCATCTCCTGCATGCTGAGCGCGCTGGTGGTGGAATCCTTTGATAAGGGCCAGATGGCTACCGTTAACGGTATGCGCGGCTCGGCGGCATGGATCGCCAGTTTCCTCTTCTCTCTGCTGATTGGCGTTACCGCTGACAAAATCGGTTTCAATCCGCTGTTTATCGCAATGGGCTTTTTTGACCTGATTGGGGCCATTTTCCTGGTGTCATTTATTGCTGAACGTCGCGCAAAACGCGTCTGATAATGGATGTCTGATATGAAAACGTTGAAAAACTGGACCTTACAAAAACAGGCGGCTCACCATATTGAACTGTTGGTGGATGGGCAGCATACGCTGTGCCTGTATGTGCTGGAAAAAACGCTGTTCCGCGTGCTGTTAAAACGTAAAGGTGAGCTGGCGCTGGACAGAACCTGGAGTATTGCCCCCACGCAGGATGTGCCATGGGAAGGCCGTCACCGTGAAGATATCAGCGGCTTTACCTGCCCGGACTGGACGCTTGAGCAACACGACCAGCAGTTGGTTCTCGCCACCGAAGCGTTACGGGTCACCGTGCACCAGCCGCTGTGGCTGGAATGGCACTATCGTAATGAGGCCGGGGAGTGGCAATGGCTGGCAGGCGATCGTCCTACCAGCGCCTATCAACTTAATGCGCATGGCGACGGTGTGGCGCATTATCTGAGCCGTAAAAACGATGAGCGGTTTTATGGTCTGGGCGAGAAAGCAGGCAATTTGCAGCGTAACGGCAAACGTTATGAAATGCGCAATCTGGACGCGATGGGCTATAACGCAGCCAGTACCGATCCTCTCTACAAACATATTCCGTTTACCCTCACCCGCCGGGACGACATCAGCTACGGTCTGTTTTATGACAACCTGAGCAGTTGCTGGCTGGATTTGGGTAATGAAATCGATAATTACCATACCGCCTATCGCCGCTGGCAGGCCGAAGCGGGCGATATCGATTATTACCTGTTTACCGGCGCGCGGGCGCTGG
This sequence comes from Phytobacter sp. SCO41, assembly GCF_003073275.1. Lineage (NCBI taxonomy): Bacteria > Pseudomonadati > Pseudomonadota > Gammaproteobacteria > Enterobacterales > Enterobacteriaceae > Phytobacter > Phytobacter sp. SCO41. The sequence continues at coordinate 3,857,286 of NZ_CP027225.1, forward strand.
ATGTCACCAAAGCGTTTGTCCGCCTGACCGGGAAAACCCTGTTTGGGCCGAAGTGGAGTCTGGGCTACAGCGGATCCACTATGCATTACACCGATGCGCCGGATGCGCAAAACCAGCTAATGAACTTTATTCGCCTGTGTTCTGAGCATGCGATTCCCTGCGATTCGTTCCAGCTCTCTTCGGGCTATACCTCCATTAATGGTAAGCGCTACGTCTTTAACTGGAACTACGACAAGGTGCCGCAGCCAAAAGTCATGAGCCAGGCCTTCCACGATGCGGGCCTGAAACTGGCGGCCAATATCAAGCCGTGCCTGCTGCAGGACCATCCACGCTATAACGAAGTGGCAGAGAAAGGGCTGTTCATTCGCGATTCAGAAAAGGATGCGCCAGAACGTTCGAGCTTCTGGGACGATGAAGGGTCGCACCTCGACTTTACGAATCCGCAGACCGTCAAATGGTGGCAGCAAGGCGTGACCACGCAACTGCTGGAGATGGGCATCGACTCTACGTGGAATGATAACAACGAGTTTGAAGTGTGGGATGGCGAAGCCCGCTGCTACGGTTTTGGCCGCGAGATTGCCATCAAACATATTCGCCCGGTGATGCCGCTGCTGATGATGCGCGCCTCGCTGGAAGCACAGCAACGATTCGCCCCGGATAAACGTCCGTACCTGATCTCCCGCTCTGGCTGCGCCGGGATGCAGCGCTACGTACAAACCTGGAGCGGTGATAACCGGACCAATTGGGATACGCTGCGCTTTAACACGCGAATGGGGCTAGGGATGAGTCTGTCCGGGCTGTATAACGTGGGGCACGATGTGGGCGGCTTCTCCGGGGATAAACCGGATGCTGAACTGTTTGTTCGCTGGGTACAAAACGGCGTGATGCACCCTCGTTTCACCATCCATTCATGGAATGACGATCATACGGTGAATGAGCCGTGGATGTATCCGGGGGTGACACCGGCCATTCGCAGCGCCATCGAACTGCGTTACCGTCTGCTGCCCTATTTTTATACCCTGTTGTGGCAGGCGCATGCGGATGACGAACCGATGCTGCGCCCGACTTTCCTCGATCACGAGCATGACACGCAGACGTTTGAAGAGTGCGACGATTTCCTGCTGGGCCGCGATATTCTGGTGGCCAGCGTAGTCGAAGAAGGTCAGCGCGAACGCCGTGTCTGGCTACCTGCGAACGAGACCGGCTGGTATGATTTTTACACTCACGAGTGGTTCTGCGGCGGGCAGTGGATTGTGCGCGACGCGCCGCTGGAAAAACTGCCATTGCTGGTCCGCGCCGGGGCGGGATTGCCGCTCAGCGCGCGAATCAGGCATGTTAGCGCGACGGCGGATGATACCCGTGAGCTGAAACTGTTTCCGGTGAAAGGAACGGGGCGCTCAGACGGGTTGCTGTTTGAAGATGATGGTGAGAGCTGGGGTTATCAGAACGGGAATGCTCTGTGGCTGGAATGGACAATGGCCTGCGACGCGGACTCTATCAATCTGACGATCGCCGCAACCGGTGATTACCGTCCGGCATGGCCGTCGCTTAAGGTATCGTTACCGGCAGGCGAAGGACGTAAGCTTCTGATCAACGGCGAAGCGCGGAGCGAGTGGGTGCTGTAGTCCCCTCACCCGGCCCTCTCCCAAAAGGGAGAGGGTGAATACTGCTTCGGGCAAATAATTAACCCGCAAGGCTTGCGTTATCTGCCTGTAGCTGTTTTAGCTCATCCCGCGCATGCACTGCGTAGAGGTACTGCGCAATTCGCTCAGCAACCTCCGCGCCGTCCAGCTTCTGTTTGCCGTTTTCATCGCTCTGAATAAGTTTGCCGGCCAGTAAAATGGTCACGGCACGCTTGCCTGGGTCAAAGCGAATGGCGCGCATAAAGCGTTTGGTCGTGATATCGGGTTCATACCCGTCGCGAAGATAGAGCTCTACCGTTACCGTTTCCGATGACTGGCGAACGAGCAAAGAGTCAATGTTATGTAGCGGCAATGGCTTCGCAATAAAACAACTGGTAATGCTCTCCTCGTTTAAGGAGAAGAGCGGATGCGCAGCCTGTTTTATCTGCTTATATCCGGCAAGGATCAGCAGCAATCCGGGTAAAAGCAGGATACAGCCAAGAAGCGGGAAAAAGGGCTCGCTATGGGATAAAGATAAAAAGAGCATCGTCAGCCCACCCAAACCAAACAGACCACCTAATACGAGCGAAAACCACGCCCCTGCCTTATTCCCCCAAAAATCGAGTGTCGTCTGAGACTGCTGTACATGGGACTCAAGCGCCTCCCGATAAGCGGCTTTTTGTTGGTGAATTTCGGCTTCAACCTTTTGCGCCAGCGGCAGGCATAACTTCGGAAGATCGTTAAACATGGCGCTGAACATCAGCCATCCGTCTTGCGTGACCGGACGAGCCGCGCGCTCAAAAAGAGTGGGATGCAGTGCGACGCCGAGATTCTCAATGCGTGCCCGTGTAGCAGGATGGCTGTCCATGGGATGCTCAAGCGCCGTCTCCAGCCCCGCCTCTACTTTTAACGGCTTGCCGTTTTGCTGTTCGGCGATAAGGTTTTCAACCCAGCCAACCAGAGAAACGTCACCGCTCGCCGCCGCATCTGCATTTTTATCCACATACTCGCTCAGGGCAGTAATGCGTAGCAACGCACTGGACAGGGCGGGCGCAGATGCCGCACGCGCGCCTGCTTCATCAGCCGCATATTCACGAATGCGGCTCCAGTGGCTCACGGTTTCATGAAAACGGTCAAGAAACCACGCCCCCATATCCAGTGACGGGATAAGCACAACCTTGTCCACCCACGAGCCAACCTGCGCCCCATTCGCTATCTCATGCAGGCTGGTTATCATGCCAGCGTAGAGCGGCGCGAAACGCAGGCTGTACTGGGTATCATTGCCGGTGAAGTGCCCCAGTTCATGGCCGATCACCGCCGCTATTTCTTCTTTATCCATCAGCGCGGCGTAACCCAGGGGCAGGTACAGTGTATTCCCGGTCAGGCGCGCCCCCTGTTCCAGTTGAATAGCGTTAGCCGTGACGTAAAAGCAGTCAAAATAACCGATAACAATATTGTCCGGTACAATAAGCGCGGCGCGCTGCGCCAACGTTTCGACCCATGACCAAAGCGCAGGCGCATCGTCGCGCAGAACATTCACACCGTAAATATGTGAATCATCCTGCTGGAAAATAGCGAAACATTTTTTGATAGAGAGAATGCCTTTAAACAGCATCCAGAGAATACTCAAAAGCGTAAACAGGGCGATTAGGACTATTTTTATTCCCCCGCCGTTCAATCGAAAATTATCGGTAAACCATGCTATTTCCGACAGCGCTATACAGACTATGGCCAGCCCACAAAATACCATTTCCCCTACCATTAAAAATGGCAACAGTCGTCGGCAACGGGTAAATTTCGTAATTAATATATCCTGCGACTTTCGGGAAGCGCGCGCGCTGAAATGACACAACGCCATAGCATAGCCAATTGTAACGGCTGCAAGGACAGCAAAGACAATACCAAGGCAAGTCATGCCGTAACGAAAAATAACGGTATTATCCTGGAAATAAAAAGCCAACTTCGCCAGGCCGCTCACCCGCAAATATTGCCATAAACCATAAATAAAAATAATGACTGGAATAATAAATGTTCTGCCAATATGCCTTTCCACGAAAAACGCTCCTTGTGTTTATTGCAGATGTGCATCCCGCACGTTAAAAAAGTCTACCGTATTCTCTTAATAAGGAAATAGAACTAAAATTTGGTTTACACGGAATCAGAAAAAATAAAAACGCTTTCTTCCGGATGGAAGAAAGCGTAAAGAAATTACTCGATGCCTTTACTGCGCAAATAATCTTCGTAATTGCCCGTAAAGTCGATGACTTTCTCCGGCGTAATTTCAATGACGCGGGTCGCCAGCGAGCTCACAAATTCACGGTCGTGAGAGACGAAAATCAGCGTACCCTGATACATCTCCAGCGCCATGTTCAACGATTCGATAGATTCCATATCCAGGTGGTTGGTCGGTTCGTCCATCACCAGAATATTGGGTTTTTCCATCATTAGCTTGCCGAACAGCATGCGGCCTTTCTCACCACCGGACAGCACCTTAGCGGGCTTTTTGATGTCGTCCTGGCTGAACAGCAGACGCCCCAGAATGCTGCGTACCGCTTGCTCATCATCGCCCTCTTGTTTCCACTGGCTCATCCAGTCAAACACGGTGAGGTCGTTTTCGAACTCGTATTCGTGGTCCTGCGCGTAGTAACCAATCTGCGCATTTTCCGACCATTTCACGGTGCCCTTGTCCGCTTCCAGTTCACCCACCAGCGTTTTCAGCATGGTGGATTTACCCACGCCATTCGCACCGAGGATCGCGAGCTTCTCACCCACTTCCAGCAGCAGGTTAACGCCTTTAAACAGCGGGCCTTCATCAAACCCTTTAGCGAGGGCTTCCACTTCCAGCGCGTTACGGAACAGTTTCTTGTCCTGCTCGAAACGGATGAACGGGTTCTGACGGCTGGAGGCTTTAACCTCTTCCAGTTTGATTTTATCAATCTGGCGCGCACGTGATGTAGCCTGGCGAGATTTAGAGGCGTTGGCGCTAAAGCGGCTAACAAACGACTGCAGATCGGCAATTTGCGCTTTCTTCTTGGCGTTATCCGCCAGCAGACGTTCACGCGCCTGGGTTGCCGCCGTCATATATTCGTCGTAGTTGCCCGGATAAACGCGCAGCTCGCCGTAATCCAGGTCAGCCATATGGGTGCAGACCATATTCAGGAAGTGACGGTCATGCGAAATGATGATCATGGTGCTGTTACGTTCGTTCAGCACCTGCTCCAGCCAGCGAATAGTATCGATGTCCAGGTTGTTCGTCGGTTCGTCGAGCAGCAGGATGTCCGGATTGGAAAACAGTGCCTGTGCCAACAGGACACGCAGTTTCCAGCCGGGTGCCACTTCGCTCATCGGACCGTAATGTTGCTCAACCGGGATCCCGACGCCGAGCAGCAGTTCGCCTGCGCGCGCCTCGGCGGAGTAACCGTCCATCTCGCCATATTGCGTTTCAAGATCGGCGACTTTGTAGCCGTCCTCTTCGCTCATTTCGGCCAGACCGTAGATACGGTCGCGCTCCTGCTTCACTTCCCACAGCTCACCATGACCCATGATCACGGTGTCGAGGACAGTGAACTCTTCGAAGGCGAACTGATCCTGACGCAGCTTACCGATGCGTTCATTCGGATCGAGGGAGACATTCCCCAGCGTCGGCTCTAAATCGCCGCCAAGGATTTTCATAAAGGTGGATTTACCGCTCCCGTTGGCGCCGATCAGGCCGTAACGGTTGCCGCCGCCAAATTTGACGGAAATGTTTTCAAACAGCGGCTTGCTGCCGAACTGCATGGTGACGTTGCTGGTGACTAACACGGAATTATCCTGAAATGTGTGACAAACACCCTATTATGCCACAATTCCGAATTAGATTCCTGCCCGGAAACGAAGGGCTAAAATGAAACCAACGGGAAAAAAGTGTGATTTCGTACACATCTCAATTCCCTGTGCGCGGGAATGCACATATAATGCGCTCCCATCTATTAGAAAGAACCATTAACCTAACGGCCTGTGGCACGAATCTCGCACACCATGAATATGAAATTAACAACGCTTTTAGCGGCGGCGTTTGCCGTCGTGGGCTTTTGCAAAACCGCGTCTGCTGTAACTTATCCGCTTCCGACCGATGGCAGCCGAGTGATCGGTCAAAATCAGGTCGTAACCATCCCAGAGAACAACAGCCAGCCGCTGGAGTACTTTGCCGCGCAATATCAGATGGGTCTTTCCAATATGCTGGAAGCGAACCCGGGTATTGATGCCTATCTGCCGAAAGGCGGTACGGTGATGAACGTGCCTCAGCAGTTGATTCTGCCGGATACCGTCCATGAAGGTATCGTTATCAACAGCGCCGAAATGCGTTTGTACTATTACCCGGCAGGGACCAAAACCGTTATCGTTCTGCCGATCGGTATCGGCCAGTTGGGTAAAGACACCCCGATTGCCTGGACCACTAAAGTAGAACGTAAGAAAGCCGGTCCAACCTGGACCCCAACGGCGAAAATGCACGCTGAATATGCCGCCGCAGGTCAACCGCTGCCGCCAGTCGTCCCGGCGGGTCCGGATAACCCGATGGGTCTGTACGCACTGTACATTGGTCGCCTGTATGCGATCCACGGGACCAACGCCAACTTCGGTATCGGTCTGCGCGTAAGCCACGGTTGTGTGCGTCTGCGTAACGACGACATCAAATTCCTGTTCGAAAACGTACCGGTCGGCACGCGCGTACAGTTTATTGATGAGCCGGTAAAAGCCACCACCGAGCCGGATGGCAGCCGCTACATCGAAGTACACAACCCGCTGTCCACCACCGAAGCGCAGTTCAACGGCGGCGAAATCGTGCCGATCGCGCTGACCAAGAGTGTACAGAGCGTTACCAGCCAGTCTGACGTTGACCAGAACATCGTAGACCAGGCAATCCAGAACCGCTCCGGTATGCCGGTTCGTGTGAACTGATCCTTGCGCAAGCATGAAAAAAGCGGGTTTAAAACCCGCTTTTTTTATCCGTTATTTACCACAATAATGCCGCCATGATCGTAGCGGTAACGGCAATGGGCATACTCCAGCGGCGTGCCGTCCTCCAGATAAATCACCTGCTCCACTTCCAGCACAGGGTCCGTCTCGTCACAGTTCAGATATTCACGGTCCTCAACGCCAGGTTTCAGCGCGCGCACGATGCGATAAGACCCCATAATCTTGAGCGCCAGATCGTCCTGCACATAGCGAAACACCGAACTTTCCAGATGTCCACGGTTAAGCCCTGGCACCAGGTTTACCGGCATCAGGGTAAATTCCAGCGACACCGGCTCCCCTTCCAGCAGGCGTAAGCGATTAAAGTCGTAGACCGGCTCGTCTGGCCCCAGCAGTAGCGAGTCCTGCTCTTTTTCCGTCGGGAAACGCAGCTCGAATTTGATGATTTTACTGGTGACCTGGCCAACGTTTTCCCAGGTCTTGGTCGCACCGTAATAGTCGCTGCCCGGTAAATCCCAGCGGGAGAGTTGCATAAAATTCTTGCGTACAAAGGTGCCTAATCCTTTACGGGTATAGACCAGCCCTTCGACAATCAACTGACGCATCGCCTGCTGGATGGTCATGCGGCTGGTATTGAATTCAGCCGCAAGGGCAAACTGATCGGGCAATGGCTCATTGGACGAGTACTGCTGACTCAGGATCCGTTGTTTAATTTCGCGCGCAATAGAAATGTATTTCGACGCCATTGCCTTTCCTTCTTGTTATTCAGCTATCCCATTGTTTCTTAAGGCCACTCTCTCGGCTATTTTGAGGAAAGGCAGGTAGAAGAATACACCAAAGATGATGATTATCAACTGAACCACCACCGCCCGCCAGTCTCCCGCGGTCGCCAGCCAGGCGCTTAAAATGGGTGGTGTCGTCCACGGGATCATCACCACACAACGCGACATCCACCCCAGCGTGGTACACAGCCAGGCAAAGTAAATGCCGATGGCGGGCAGCAAAACAAAGGGGATCATCAGCGGCAGGTTAAAAACAATCGGCAGACCGAAGATAACCGGTTCGTTTATATTAAACAGCCCCGGTGAAATCGACAGCCGCGCCACCTGTTTCGCCGATTTCTGACGCGAGAAAATGAATATGGCCAGCAACAGGGAAATCGTACTGCCCGTCCCGCCAATCATGCCGAAGGTCGGCACAAAGATATTATTGATGATATGTGGAATCGGCTGACCATTGGCAAAGGCCAGCATATTCTCATTGGTGTTGATAAGCAGGAACGGTTCCAGAATCACCCCATTTACCACCGACTGATGAATCCCCAGGGTAAACAGGAAGTTGCCGAAGCTATAAATAAAAATGGTTCCTGGCAGGCTGGTGTTAATCAGCCGCAGCGGTTGCTGGATAAGCGTAGTGATCAGATGAATTAAGTCGGTATGCAGCACATTAGCCAGTACGGCGGCGATCACCGCGAACGTCGACAGGGTGATAATGGTCGGAATCAGAGCGGAAAAGGATTTACCCACCGCCGGTGGTACATTTTCACCCAGTGAAATGTTCAGCTTTTCAATGCTGGCGATGCGGATAAACAACTCCGTCGACAGCAAACCGATAATCACCCCGGCGAAAATACCGGTGGAGCCAATATTGGCAAAAGAGAGCATCTGGCTGACGGTAACGGTCGCTTTCGCCCCGTCCGGCACCACCTCCAGATGCATCGGCATCATCATAATGTAGCTGGAGAGCGCGATAACCACCGCCGAAACCGGGTTATCAAAGTTGCGATTGCGCGCCAGCGACCAGGCGGTCATGGGGGCAATCAATAGTGCTGCAATGTTCAACGTACCGTTGATGACCGCTTCCCCCCAGACCTTGAAGCGCACTAACGTCTCGCCCTCCAGGATCCACGGGAACACCACGTTATTGACCAGAACCGCCAGGCCGGCAAGGATAAAGATCGGCATCACGGCGGCAAAGGCGTCCCTTAAGGAACGCAGATGAACCTGGTTGGCCAGGCGGGCGGAAAAATCGACGAACTTATCCACAAAAGACTGCATGTTCGCTGTTGTTTTTGTTTCAGGCATCATGGTCTCCCTTCGTTCGGCATCAAACGGTACGCTGCTGTTTACAATTCGCGGCCGTTGCTGTGTATCACCTGTTTTAACCAGGCGTAGCTCCGTTTCGGCACGCGTTTAAGATCTTTTAGGTCATGGTTTTCGCGATTGACGTAGACCACGCCATAACGCTTACGCATATCACCCTGTGAGCTGAGAATGTCGATAAGCCCCCAGCCGAGATAGCCCACCACCTGCGCGCCATCTTCAAACATGGCGTCTTTCATCGCCTGCAGGTGATCACGGTGATAGGCAATGCGGTAATCGTCATTAATAGGATTCACCCCGTCCCAGGTTTCAATCACGCCGATACCGTTTTCAATAGGGAAAACCGGCAAGCACCAGTCGTTGTAGTAGCGGGTGATAATGGCGCGAAAACCGAGGGGGTCGATTTGCCAGTTCCATTCGGTGGCGTGCAAATACGGATTAGGCACATCGCCCTGTTGCAGGTAATAGTTCACCGGCGCGTCTGGTGCGATCGCATCGCTGTTAAGCGCCTTGCTGGCGTAATAGCTAAACGCCATATAGTCGCTTTTCACACGGGCAATGAGCGCCAGATCCTCAGCACGATAGATATCGCTAAAGCCTTCGCGCTCAACCACCGCCATCACCGCCGGGCTATAGCCCTGGCCGGCAAACACCCGAAGGAGATTCTGATTGAGAAACTCGTCGTATTGCTGGGCACAAAAAACATCACGCGGTTTACAGGTCGCAGGATAGACAAGCTGATGGGCCAGCATACCGCCCATCAGTTTGCCGGGTTTGGTCTCATGCAGGTACTGGGTTAGCTGTACGTGGGCCATCATCACGTGGTGCTGAATTTGATACAGCTCACGCAACGTTTTGTCGCCACGCAGATAGCCGCTAACCCGAAACGCTTCCGGCATATGGTAGATATTCTGCTCGTTGAACGTCAGCCACCAGGTTACGCGATCGCCAAAGCAGTCGATCATCTTCTGCCCATAGCGGACAAACGCGTCCAGCACGTGACGATCGGTAAAACCATTGTATTTTTCCGCCAGCGCCAGCGGCATATCGAAGTGGTACAGGCAGATCATCGGTTCGATACCGCGAGCGAGCAGATCGTTGATAAAGCGATCGTAGAAGGCGATACCTTCCTCGTTGAACGCGCCGTCACCGTCCGGGCAGACACGGCTCCAGGATATCTGAAAGCGGTAGCAGTTCATGCCCAAATCGCGCATGTAATCAAAATCTTCCTGATAACGATGGTAGGAATCGGTCGCGACTTTCCAGTCAGAAGCAAACTCGCTGGCTTCGCGAATGTCGTAAACCGATGGCCCTTTTCCACCTTCATTCCATGCCCCTTCGGTCTGCATACTGGAAACGGAATTTCCCCATAAAAAGCCTGGCGGCAACGTTTTACTCATCTGGACATCTCCCTCATCATATGACTAGTCATTTCATGTATATGACTAGTCATATAGTCAAAGGTGAAAAGTCAGGCAAAACGAAAGGATCGTTTTTGTGAGCGGGATTGAGAAATTAGGTGGGAAGAAAAATCCCCGGTCAGCGACATGCCGCCGGGGAAAAATCAAAATGCGGGGTTACTTGTGGGCTAACTGGTTACGACGATATTCACCCTGGCGTTCGAGCATCCAGCCGGGGTATTCGCGCGGCAACGCACTCACTGCATCAAGCTGGCGCAACTCCTCTTCCGTTAAGCGAATATGGGTCGCGGCGATATTGTCCTCAAGCTGATCCGGGCGTTTAGCGCCGATGATCACGCTGCTTACTACCGGCTGATGAAGCAGCCAGGCCAGCGCTATCTGTGCGACAGAAACACCTTTTGCCTCGGCGATAACGCGCATCACGTCGATGCAGTCAAACGCGCGGTCTTTGTTCACCGGCGGGAAGTCAAACGCCAGACGACGACTGCCCTCTTCGCCCTTGCCATCGCGGCTATATTTACCACTAAGCAGGCCGCCCGCCAGCGGGCTCCAGACCATCAGGCCCACATTTTCGCTTTGCAGCATCGGCGCCAGTTCACGCTCCAGGTCACGTCCGGCAATAGTGTAATAGGCCTGCAAGGACGCGAAACGCGCCAGCCCAAGCCGTTCAGATATGCCCAGTGCTTTGGCAATCTGCCACGCCGCCCAGTTGGATACGCCGATATAGCGGACATGCCCATGTTGTACGAGGTTATCCAGCGCGTAGAGCATCTCTTCCATGGGCGTCGCCGGGTCAAAGCCGTGCAACTGATAGAGATCGATATGATCGAGCTGCATCCGTTTCAGGCTCTCTTTCACGCTGCCAATAATGTGATAGCGGGAACTGCCGCGCGAGTTCACCCCCGCCGTGCCGGTTTCGCCGAACACTTTGGTCGCCACCACCACATTTTCACGCGGCACCTTGAGGTTTTTCAGTGCCTGCCCGGTGATTTGCTCGGAGCGACCTTCGGAATAGACGTTAGCGGTATCGATAAAGTTGATGCCTGCGTCCAGCGCGCTGCCGACCAGCTTGTCCGCCTGCGCCTGATCCAGTTGCCCAATTTTGCCCCACATGCCGCCCTCACCACCGAACGTCATGGTGCCGAGGCACAGTTCAGAAACAAACAGACCGGTATTGCCGAGTTTTTGATAACGCATTTGGCGTCTCCTCACACTGTTGGTTGACGCAGATAGTTATACGCAATACGGCGTGCTGTGGAATGTGGCGATCCTGTCTGTTTCTTGCCCAATCCTCTAAACCTTATCCGCGCGGGGCATCGCCAAAGACAGAATATTCCGGCAAACGCACCTGCTGATAAGGCTCCCAGCCGCCGCCAAGCGCTTTATACAGCGCCACTAAATCCAGACTGCTCTGCACCCGCGCCTGCGCACGTTGCTGCTCCGCCTGCGCCAGTTGACGTTGGGCATCAAGCACATCGATAAAGCTGGCAATACCTTGCCGATAACTGTCGCTGGCCAGCGTAAAGGCGTTATGCAGCGCATCAAGGGTTTTATCCAGCCCGGCCTCGCGCTGCTGATCGGCGCGATAGCTGACCAGCGCATTTTCCACATCCCCCAGCGCTTCCAGCACCGTCTGGCGGTAATTGAGCACCGCCGCCCCCTGCTGCGCGCGGGCCAGTTTCACGCTCGAGACCAGCCGCCCGCCCTGAAAGATAGGGATAGAAATCTGCGGGCCGAAACTGTAGAAATGGCTGCTCCAGTCGGTGAGCCAGTCGGTCTCACTGTTACGCAAGCCAAACTGCCCGCTCAGCGTCAGGCTCGGGAAAAGCTGCGCGACAGAGACGCCAATTTGCGCCGTCGCGGCGTGTAATGACGCCTCTGCCTCACGAATATCCGGGCGTCTGCGGGCAAGCGTCGACGGAATGCCGGTTGAGACCAGCGCAGGCAGCTTCGGCAATGGCTGCACATTCCTGAGTTCGCTATCCAGCGCACCTGGCGGTTTGCCGAGCAAAATCGCCAGCGCATTCATGGCCTGACGCTCCTGGGCCTGATACTGCGGTAGTTGCGCTTCCAGGCTACCCACCTGGGCCCGGGCATTTTCAACGTCCATTTGCGGCGACAACCCACTACGCTGGCGGTTATCCGTCAGGGTATAGGTTTGCTGCGCCGTCTCGATTTGCGTCTGCAAAGTGGAGATAACGCTTTGCGCGCCGCGCAGTTGCAGCCACGCACGCGCTACTTCCGCCTCCAGCGACACCAGCGCATCGTTACGCTGTTCAATCGCCTGCTGCTGCTGCGCCTGCGCCCCTTCAACCTGACGGCGTACTTTACCCCACAGATCCAACTCCCACTGCGCGTCGAAACTGCCCTGATAAAGGTTCACCGGCTGCGTTAACGCCCCCAGCGCCCCGGCGATTTGCGGGTCAACATTGTCCAGTTGGCCGTAAACATCGTGGGATTTCAGCTCCCCTTCCAGCCCCAGTTGCTGGCGCGTGGCTTTGACGCTGCCGTTGACCGCCGGTAAAAATGCGCCGCCAGCCTGATTAATCTGTTCACGCGCCCCTGCGATACGTAGCACCGTTTGTTGCAACGAGAGATTCCCGGCGATAGCACGCTCAATCAGGCTATTAAGTTGCGGTGACTGAAAGGTGGTCCACCAGCGCGGGTTAACCGCCTGCGACACGGTCTGCGAGGCCACGGTTTTATCGCCCGGATCGTTCCAGTGCGTTGGGGTTTGCGGCGACGGCTGCTGGTAATCCGGACCCACGCTACAGCCTGCCAGCCAAAGAGAGAGAAATGTCAGTGAAACACCACGCCTGGACATATTAATGTGCTCCTGCGCTGCCTTCGCTCTTAATCGGCGATAGCAGTAAACAAAAAGGAATCAATAACAGTGCGACAATACTGAGCAGTGTGAACACGTCGATATAGGCCAGAAAACGCGACTGCGCGATCATCGTTTTATACATCTGCCCCATCGCTGTATTCATCGGGTCACCCACCAGTGCAGTGAAATTGCGGATCGCCTGCGCTGATTCGCGCACCGCCAGTTGGAATTGTTCATTAAGCGGCGACATGTTATAGGCCAGATGCGCACTGTGCGCCTGCGACCGTTCGGTTATCGCCGCCGTCGAAAGCGAAATGCCCACCGATCCCGCGACATTGCGGAACATCGTGAACAGCGCGGCCGCATCGGCATTAAGCTGGCGAGGAATGGTAATAAAAGCAATGGTGGTCAGCGGTACAAACAGGAAGCCCAGGCCTATCGATTGCGCGCTGCGAAACAGCATCAGGGTTTCAAAATCGATATCCGGCGTCAGCGTACGCGACCACCAGAACGAGGCCGCGAGGCAGAAAAAGCCAAAGGCGATGATCCAGCGCGTTTGCACGATGGGCATCAGTTTGAGCACCAGCGGGATAGTCAGCACAATAAGTACCGCGCCCGGTGACAGTACCAGCCCGGACCAGGTAGCGGTGTAGCCCAGATCCTGCTGCGCCAGTTGTGGGATCACCACGGAGCTGCCATAGAGGATCATCGCCATACCCGCCATCAGCAGACTGGAGACAGCAAAGTTTTTATCGGCCATACAGCGCAAATCCACCACTGGCTTTTTGGCATATAGCAGCCAGTAAATCGCGCCGACAATGCCGACTGCCGTCAGTACGGCAAAAATGCGAGTAAAATCAGAGGCGAACCAGTCTTCATCTTCCCCACGGTCCAGCATCACCTGCAGGCAACCGAGTCCGAGGGCGATAAGGCCGATCCCCGGCCAGTCGATGGTCAATTTTTTGTCCGATTTACGCTCCCACGGCGGGTCTTCCAGTAGCTGATAAATCGCGAGTACCGTGACAATACCGACCGGGATATTGATAAAAAAGACCCAGCGCCAGGAGTAGTTATCGGTGATCCAGCCGCCCAATGTTGGCCCCATTACGGGGGCAACAATGATGGCAATCGAAGAGAGGCCAAACGCTTTGCCACGATCCTCAGGCTTGAAGTAATCCAGCAGCACCGACTGTTGCGTTGGCTGCAAGCCGCCGCCAAAAAAGCCCTGTAGCACGCGAAAAAGAATGATTTGCCACAGTTCCGTCGCGATACCGCACAAGAAGGAGCAAATCGTGAACATCACGATGCAAATCAGGAAAAACTGCTTGCGACCGAACACGCGGCTGAGAAACGCCGAAATGGGTAGCACGATACCATTGGCCACCAGATAACTGGTCAGTACCCAGGTGGATTCGTCGTAACTGGCGGAAAGCGAACCGGCAACATGCGGCAGTGCGACGTTAACGATGGTGGTATCGAGGATCTCCATAAAGACCGCCAGCGTCACCACCCAGGCGACGGCCCATGGATTACTGGCCGGTCGCCAGTTTTCATGGCTAACGTCTGTCATTCCACGGTTACCTTCGGTTCAACTGACAGACCCAGCGGCAACGGACGGTTCGTATCCAGCCCTTTATCAATGACGATTTTCACCGGTACGCGCTGGACGATTTTGACAAAGTTACCGGTAGCGTTCTCGGACGGGAAAGCAGAGAACTTCGAACCGCTCCCCTGCTGAATACTGTCAACGTGCCCTTCCAGCTCCAGATCCGGCCAGGCATCGACCTTCACCGTCACTTTATTGCCCGGACGCATGCGTTCAAGCTGCGATTCTTTGAAATTCGCCGTCACCCAGATTTGCGGTGAGACCAGCGAAAACAGCGCCGTACCCGCCTGCACCAGGGTGCCGGTTTGTACATTACGTTTGGTGACAAACCCGTCGAACGGCGCACGGACCTCAGTCCAGGAGAGATTCAGCTCGGCGGTTTCAAGCTGTGCTTTCGCCTGATCCACCTGACGCTGACGGGCCTCGACATTGGTCTCCTGCTGGCGAATCTGCAACTGCACCTGATCCGCCACTTCCAGTTGCGCCTGCGCGCTCGCCAGTTGTGCCTGCGCGCTGCGTAACTGCGCATTGGCGCTGTCGATATTTTGTTGTGTCGTGGCGCGAGGATCGACACCGCGCTGGCGTTTATAGGCAGCCTGCGCGTTAGCTAAATCCGCCTGCGCCTTCAACACCTGCGCCCGCGCTTCGTCGCGCTGGGCCGGGTATTGCACTTTTGACAAATCCAGTTGTGCCTGCGCCTGGTGGAGCTGCGCCGTTGCCAGCCCAAGTTGCGCCTGCGCCTGATCGCGCTGCGCCGTGGCGTCACGGGGATCAATCACCACCAGCAGATCGCCCTTTTTCACCTGCTGGTTATCTTTGACTCGCAGTTCAGTGACGTAGCCCGCCACCTTCGGCGCAATGGTGACCGCATCGCCGTCGGTGAACGCATCGTCTGTCGTCTCTTCATTGCGGGTCAGTAACCACCACACCAGCGCGACGACAACCATCACAATCACCACAATGCCGAGGATAATGAGGGGCTTTTTACCGGGGCGTTTGCGGTTTTGCGTCTCTTCTGTTTGAGTTTCCTGCCCGTTCTCAGGGGCGGTTGAATGTTCTGCCATAGTACGCAACAGTCCTGTCAGTGAACGGCGTCACAGTTACGCCGTTCACTAAACTTAGGCGGTAGCTATACATTTGCCAGGATAAACTGACAAATCAGCACTATCTGACCAGGAATAGTCCGTAGCCAACCAGCGCGGCCCACAGCAGCATGGGAAGGGAATAAACGTGGAAGCGCCACCAGATGCGACGGTCATTCGCCATACGCAGCGCAATCAGATTCGCCAGCGAGCCGGGCAACAGGCCAAATCCACCGACATTGACCGCCCAGGCCAGCAGAGTGTCTGGCGGCACATAATTGAGCAGTAAAATGGTCGCGGGTACATTACTGATAAACTGCGACAGACCAATCGCCGTAAGCCACAGACCGGACGGCGAAAGCTGGCTGGTACTGGCGAGCAAATGGTGCAATGCGGGCAACTGGATCAGTAAATGCACGTCGATAAACATGGCGATAAACACCAGCAGCAACGTCCAGTCCACGCTTAACACAACGCGTCTTGCGAGCAATAAGAAGCCCACACCCACCACCACCAGTCCCCACAGCTCCTGCTTTAGCTCCAGCGCCGTAATAAAGACCAGGTAAAAGCCCAGGCAACTCCAGACCAGCCTGGGTTTCCAGTCCGGGTTTTTAACGCCGCTATGGTAATTAAGCGTCTTACTGGAAAAACAGAACCAGCACAGCACCAGCAGCGTCACCATCATCGCCAGCGCCAGGGGTGTCATCTGCCAGATAAAGGCCGGGAATGACATCCCGGAACGTCCCCAAATCAGGATATTTTGCGGGTTGCCAATGGGGGTTAACAACGAACCCGCGTTTACGGCCAGCGCCTCAAAAATGATCAACCGATTGACCGGGATTTCGCACAGTTTTTTTAAGGTGATGGTAAGCGGCACCACGATAAACAGCGCCACGTCATTGGTCAGGAAAGTGGAAAGGAGTGCCGCCGCCAGGACCATAAACATGGCCAGTTGCCGCTCGGTACGAAAACGCCGAACCATACGACGCCCCAGCACATCAAAATAGCCGCTCAGCTCCACACCTTTCGTCAGCAGCATCAAACCGCTGAGGGTAATAATGGTGTGCCAGTCAATGGCACCCGGCCAGGTGGCAGGCGCAAAAGGAACGGCAAAACAGAGACCCAGACCAATAACCAGCAGGAGGTGCAAAAAGCGATCGCGCAGTAACGCGCGAAAGAATGGAAGGTTCATTCAGACGGCAACCCTTGTTGCAAAGTGAACAGACGAAAACGCTCAAGCGTTTCTTCACTGACGTGGTGTTCCATTCCTTCCGCGTCACGGCGTGCAATCTCCGGGCTCACACCGAGCACCAGTAAAAAGCTTTCAACAATTTGATGGCGTTCGCGGCTGGCCTGGGCGAGTCTCTCCCCTTCCGGCGTCAGAAACACCCCGCGCCAGGGAATTTGCTCAATCAGCCCTACCGTCGCCAGACGTTTTAACATTTTTGCTACCGTTGGCTGAGAGACACCCAGCCGCGCGGCCATATCCACCTGGCGAGCTTCGCCCACTTCGCGGATTAAATCTGAAATCAATTCAACATAATCGTCGATCAGCTCGCGGCGATGCGCTTCGCGCACCTGACGAAAGCCTTCCACGTGCTCTTCAACATTTACCAGCGTCACTTTTTTTATTGTTTGCTTACCTGCGCGACGGTTCATTGTGCTTCCTCTGAGGGGTGACGCGATACCCGCATCATATAAGAGAAGGCACATTGTAAACCATAGGTGAACCAGCACAAAAAATTAACGTCTTAGCCATAGCTATAAAATATAGCCTGTGCTATATCTGTATGTAATACGTTCAACCGGGCATGGATGGTCGGGAGCGAACAAGTCAGTAAGGAGGTCAATATGAACGAATTTCAGAGGTGCATGAGCGTGTTTACTCACTCCCCGTTTAAGGTTCGTCTGCTGCTGCTGAACATGCTGTGTGATATGTTTAACGGTAAGCCACAGAAAGACGATAAAACTTCTCATTAATGCGGCGTCGCGGTACGCCGCTTCATTTTTCCGTCACATTCTCCCGTTATCATCGGATTGCCCGCACATAATTTTCACTTATTTGTTTGATTTGCAACCGCCCTCCCAAAACGACACGGTAGCAGGTGTTGACCTTCAGCACGGCTAACTTTATCTTTGCGCAGCCCTGCACAAATTGCGGCTCGCAGAAGCGGACCTCTTCCCCTCTCCACGCACTGTCCGGCAGGTTTTGACCCTTTCGCCAGGGTGAGCACATGGCGTTTTCGTGAAGTAATCTATGAGCATAATCCTTAAAGAATCCGTTGCCTTCCGCAGCCAGACGATCAATCCGTGGACAGGTTTCTACTTTCTCCAGTCAATGTTGATTAATTTTGCTCTTGGTTATGAATTTAGTGTCCTGTACGCCGTGGTCTTTACCTGTGCTCTGTGCGTACTGTGGCGGCATGCGCCCCGGGCGCAAAAAATTGTCATCGGTATTACCTCGCTTGTCGCCGCCAGCTATTTCCCGTTTGGCCAGGCCTATGGCGCACCGAACTTTAATACCCTGCTGGCCCTGCACTCGACCAATATGGAAGAGTCGACGGAAATTCTGACTATTTTCCCGTGGCACCACTACGCTATCGGAGCATTTATCTTTGCGATGGGTATTGTGTCAATGCGTCGCCGGGTAACGCAGCCGTCAACCCCGTGGCTGAAATGGGATACGCTCGGCGTGGTATTTTGCGTTGCGTCCTATTTTATTGGCCCGGTACAAAACCACTTCCGCGGCTTTGAGTTCAGGCTCATTGATACCGGCGTTCCGGTGCTGCGCTTCGTGCGCGATGTGGCAGTGAACAACTACGAAGTGGTGAAAGAGCAGGAAAACATGGCGCAGCTCGCCAGTATGAAGGACACCTGGACCGTCCTTGGCGTCAAACCAAAGTATCACACCTATGTGGTGGTGATTGGCGAGAGTGTACGCCGTGACGCGGCGGGCGCCTTTGGCGGCCACTGGAACAACACGCCGTTCGAAAGCCAGGCCAATGGCACATTCTTTATGGATTACATCTCTGCCAGCGGCTCGACACAGAAATCGCTGGGCCTGACGCTCAACCGTGTGGTCGATGATAAGCCGCAGTATCAGGATAACTTTGTCACCCTCGCAAACCGTGCGGGCTTCCAGACCTGGTGGTTCTCCAATCAGGGGCAAATTGGCGAGTACGACACCGCCATTGCCAGTATCGCGAAACGCGCGGATGAAGTGCAGTTCCTGAAAAGCGGTGATTTCGAAGCGGATAAAAACACCCGTGATGACGATCTGCTTAAGCTGACTAATCAGGTACTGGCCACCAAACGCAACCAGCCGCAGTTAATTGTGCTGCATCTGATGGGCTCACACCCTTCAACCTGCGAGCGCTCCGGCGGTAAATACAGCGAGTTCGTCCAGTCAAAAGAGACCTCTTGCTATCTCTATTCCATCACCGCAACGGATGAACTGCTGGGTAAACTCTACTCCCAACTGGTCGCCACGAATGACAGTTTCTCAATGGTCTACTTCTCTGACCATGGTCTGACATTCAGAGAGCGTGGGACGGATGTGCAATATCTGGCGCATGACGACCTGTTTAAACAAAACTTCCAGGTGCCGTTTATGGTGCTGTCGAGCGATGACACAAAGCATCGGGTGATTAAAGCGCGCCGTTCTGCGAACGATTTCCTGAGCTTCTTCTCGCAGTGGACGGGGATTACCACACAAGAGATTAAAAATTCTTACCCGTTCATGTCCGAGCAAAAAGCCGAGCCAGTCTACATTACCAACTTTAAGTTACAGAAAATTGACTACGACCGCCTGGCGACCGATGTTTTCGATACGCACCGCTAAGCGAATTTCTGAATAGCAGGCAAAAAAAATCCGCCCCTTGAGGCGGATTTTTTATTGCCAGCCGAATTAGAAACGGTAGCCGACGCCTGCGATCCAGGTGCCTACGTCAACGCTACGAATGCGAGACTGCTCGTAGGAGAAGTCCAGTGCAACGTTTTCCATCGGGTTAAACTGCAGACCCGCGCCGTAGGAGAAGCCGTAGTCGCTGGTATCGGAAGTTTTAGCAGTGTCAACGGTCTGCTGGAATTTGCCGTAGCCAACACCTACAACACCGTAGATGCTTGCCCAGTCGTTCAGACGGTAAGCCGGACCTGCAGTGATACCGTAGTACTGGCCTTTGTTATAGACGCCATCTTCAGTGCGATCTTTTTCAGTGTACGTGAAGGAGCCAATAACACCCAGCGGGTTGTTGTCCTGCTCGTAGCGGTATTTCAGGTTGAAGCCGTTTGCTTTGTTCGCTACACCCTGAGCGTCGCTCTGTGCGTAACCACCGGTAACAGTGGAAGTAGCTGCAAAAGCGGAACCTGCGGATACCGCCAGAACAGCGGCCAGTGCTGAAAGACATGCAATTTTTTTCATAACCACCTCAAATGTGCTTCAAGTAAATCCTAAGTTTTAAATATATCAAAAATTGTTAAGAAACTCTTTGGGATAAACGATGTCTAATGGCCCATTTCATGTAACAGAACATTTCATAAGCTTACTAACTCTTTCATTAAACGGTCATTTTTCCGCAGGACATGCCATTATGAAGCGTGTTACCCGGCATGTTCATCCAGATTATTCCTAATCGGACAGGTTAATTAACCATCAACTGTCATCTATTTTACGTATTTTTAGCCACTGTTTTTCAACAAAGTCTCAACCAGCCGGGGCTATTTCAAGTAGACTGCAGGTTTTACTTTGATTGACATAATTTGACAGGAGAAAGGATGCCTGGGTCGTCTCGTAAGATACCGGTTTGGTTATCTGTGGTGGTGTTGCTCATTGCGATGTGTTCGATACAGGGGGGCGCATCACTGGCAAAATCGCTATTTCCGATAGTGGGCGCACCGGGAATGACCGCGCTCCGTCTGGCACTGGGTACGCTGATTCTGGTGGTTATCTTTAAACCCTGGCGTCTGCGTTTTACCCGCGAACAGCGCCTGCCCCTTCTGGCCTATGGTTTATCGCTGGGGGCGATGAACTACATGTTTTATCTCTCTATTCAGACTATACCTCTGGGTATTGCGGTTGCGCTGGAGTTCGTCGGCCCCCTGTCCGTTGCTCTTTTTGGCTCCCGTCGCCCCATTGATTTTCTGTGGGTCATTCTGGCGGTGCTCGGTCTGTGGTATTTATTACCGCTTGGTGACAATGTTTCCCATGTCGATTTAACCGGCGCGGCATATGCGCTCGGCGCAGGCGCATGCTGGGCTGTATATATTATTTCTGGTCATAAGGCCGGGGAAGAACATGGTCCGGCAACCGTTGCACTGGGTTCATTAATAGCCGCGCTGGTTTTTGTACCTTTAGGCACTTTCCAGTCCAGCGCTCTATTATGGCAATGGTCTGTGCTACCGCTGGGAATAGCGGTCGCAATATTATCGACCGCACTGCCTTATTCGCTGGAAATGATTGCCCTCACCCGGTTACCGACGCGCACCTTTGGGACACTGATGAGCATGGAACCCGCCCTGGCGGCAGTATCAGGCATGGTCTTCTTGAGTGAAACGCTTTCCCTTCAACAGGTTGCCGCGCTGATGTGCATCGTTATTGCCTCAATAGGCTCAACCATGACGCTACGCAGAAAAGTAAAAGTCGAGAAGGTGGAGATGGGATAATAATTATTATTCAGCATGGTTATCGTATCATGCTGAATAAGCATTCATGCCAATAAAAGCTGTTTCATTGCGATAAATTGTCACACTTCAATATATATTCTTACATCCCAAAGCCACGTTCCCGATAATTTATACCCGTCGTCAATGGCGAAATAATAATTATTACTCTCCAGTATAGAGGTATGTTTATCGCTGCTATTGAACCGATAGGTATATCCAAAACAGCAATCAAAAATCTGGTGCTATACTTAGTTTCGATAATTACCTGGGACACAAACATCAAGAGGATATGAGATTATGAGTACCGCTAAACTGGTTAAAACGAAAGCGTCTAATCTGCTTTATACCCGTAACGATGTATCAGACAGCGATAAAAAAGCGACTATCGAGTTGCTTAATCGCCAGGTGATCCAGTTCATTGACCTGTCACTGATCACAAAACAGGCTCACTGGAATATGCGCGGTGCTAACTTCATCGCCGTCCATGAAATGCTCGACGGCTTCCGTACTGCCCTTGTTGATCACCTTGATACCATGGCAGAGCGTGCCGTGCAGTTAGGTGGTGTCGCACTGGGCACAACGCAGGTCATCAACAGCAAAACGGCACTGAAAAGTTACCCGCTGGACATTCACAGCGTCCAGGATCACCTGAAAGAACTGGCTGACCGTTATGCTATCGTCGCGAACGATGTACGCAAAGCCATCAGCGAAGCAAAAGATGAAGATACCGCAGATATCTTTACCGCTGCTTCACGCGACCTGGATAAATTCCTGTGGTTTATCGAATCCAACATCGAATAAGCCCTGTCGCTAACATAAATACTTCAGATGACCCCTTTGCCGCCCCGGCAAAGGGGTTTGCACTTTTATGGTGCATCATTTTGTTCTTCCCCACTCGAAAGACCGCCAGACTGTTATCATCACTTCACAAAATTGTTAAGAAAAGATTGTTAAATGGTGCATTCCTGCGCTAAATAATCGTGTTTTCTGTGCAGAAGTTAATACGCACCAATATGAAGCCCCAAAATGGTGCATAACGTCACTTGCGCTTCGTTCAGGGCACAGATTCAGAAGATCGCCTCTTTACAAAACAACAGGTTGTAAACCTGGCATGATTTTTTCATACTGCGTACGTTCTCGCAGGGGATCGCCCCGTGGATATAAAAGGAAAAACTATGAAGTCTGTATTCAAA
Source organism: Phytobacter sp. SCO41 (assembly GCF_003073275.1). Classification (NCBI taxonomy): domain Bacteria; kingdom Pseudomonadati; phylum Pseudomonadota; class Gammaproteobacteria; order Enterobacterales; family Enterobacteriaceae; genus Phytobacter; species Phytobacter sp. SCO41. Next base: position 3,879,753 of record NZ_CP027225.1, read on the forward strand.
CTTTCCCTGGCTACACTCGCTCTCGCCTTTGCTGTTTCTTCCCAGGCTGCAAACAAACTGGTTGTCGCAACCGACACCGCATTCGTTCCATTCGAATTCAAGCAGGGCGACAAATACGTTGGTTTCGACGTTGATCTGTGGGCCGCTATCGCGAAAGAACTGAAACTGGATTACGAGTTAAAGCCGATGGATTTCAGCGGCATCATCCCGGCTCTGCAAACTAAAAACGTTGACCTGGCGCTGGCTGGTATCACCATCACCGAAGAACGTAAGAAAGCGGTTGAGTTCTCTGATGGCTACTACAAAAGCGGCCTGATGGTGATGGTTAAAGCCAATAATAACGACGTAAAAAGCGTAAAAGATCTCGACGGTAAAGTGGTTGCCGTGAAGAGCGGTACCGGTTCTGTTGATTACGCGAAAGCGAATATCAAAACCAAAGACCTGCGTCAGTTCCCGAACATCGACAACGCGTACATGGAACTGGGTACCAACCGTGCTGATGCGGTCCTGCACGATACTCCGAACATTCTCTATTTCATCAAAACCGCAGGTAACGGTCAGTTCAAAGCGGTAGGTGATTCACTGGAAGCACAGCAGTACGGTATCGCGTTCCCGAAAGGTAGCGACGAGCTGCGTGAAAAAGTGAACGGCGCGCTGAAAACGCTGCGCGATAACGGTACTTACAACGAAATCTATAAAAAATGGTTCGGTACCGAGCCTAAATAATATTTTGTTCTGTGCGGTAGTGTTGCCCGGCAGCGCTAAGCTTACCGGGCCTACGTAAGCAGACTTATCACCCGTAGGCCGGGAAACCGGCACTATGGGTGTTTGTATATTTCCACCACGGTTTACAGGAATTCATCATGCAGTTTGACTGGAGTGCCATTTGGCCTGCCATTCCGCTTCTGATTGAAGGCGCAAAAATGACGCTTTGGATCTCGGTCCTCGGCTTAGTTGGCGGCTTGATTATTGGACTGGCGGCAGGTTTCGCACGCACCTTTGGCGGCTGGATCGCCAACCACATCGCACTCGTTTTTATTGAGATTATTCGCGGTACCCCGATTGTTGTTCAGGTGATGTTTATCTACTTCGCCCTGCCCATGGCATTCAACGATTTGCGTATCGACCCCTTTAGCGCCGCCGTTATCACCATCATGATTAACTCGGGCGCGTATATCGCGGAAATCACCCGTGGTGCGGTACTGTCCATTCATAAAGGTTTTCGTGAAGCAGGCCTGGCGCTGGGGCTGTCTAAGGGTGAAACCATCCGCCACGTTATCCTGCCACTGGCGCTGCGTCGTATGCTGCCACCGCTGGGTAACCAGTGGATCATCAGCATTAAAGACACTTCTCTGTTCATTGTTATCGGCGTCGCCGAGCTGACCCGTCAGGGCCAGGAGATCATCGCCGGCAACTTCCGCGCCCTGGAAATCTGGAGTGCCGTTGCGGTTGTTTATCTGATCATCACCCTGGTGCTGAGCTTTATTTTGCGTCGTCTTGAAAGAAGGATGAAAATCCTGTGATTGAATTTAAAAATGTCTCCAAGCACTTTGGTCAAACCCAGGTGCTGCATAACATCGACCTGAACATTACCCAGGGCGAAGTGGTGGTGATTATCGGGCCGTCGGGCTCAGGTAAATCTACCCTGCTGCGCTGCATCAACAAGCTCGAAGAGATCACCAGCGGTGAGTTGATTGTTGATGGCCTGAAAGTGAACGATCCCAAAGTTGACGAGCGTCTGATTCGTCAGGAAGCCGGGATGGTGTTTCAGCAGTTTTATCTGTTCCCACACCTGACCGCGCTGGAAAACGTTATGTTTGGTCCGCTGCGCGTGCGCGGTGCGAAAAAAGACGAAGCCGAGAAACTGGCAAAAGAGCTGCTGGCGAAAGTCGGCCTTGCCGAGCGTGCGCATCACTATCCGTCTGAGTTGTCCGGCGGCCAACAGCAACGTGTGGCTATCGCCCGCGCGCTGGCGGTAAAACCAAAGATGATGCTGTTTGATGAACCGACCTCCGCACTCGACCCGGAGCTGCGCCATGAGGTGCTGAAAGTCATGCAGGATCTGGCCGAAGAAGGCATGACGATGGTTATCGTGACGCACGAAATCGGTTTTGCCGAGAAAGTGGCCTCTCGTCTGATCTTCATTGATAAAGGCCGTATTGCCGAAGACGGCAATCCACAGACGCTTATCGAGAACCCGCCAAGCCCGCGCTTGCAGGAATTCTTGCAGCACGTCTCCTGAGTTGTCGCTACCCTCTTCCCGTCGGGAAGAGGGTTATCTTCCCTTCTCCCCGGATTTATCTCATTTCCTTCGACGCGTTTCCCGGCATCTATACTTATCATTTTGCTGGACTTTCTCGCCGGAGGCACCCATGCCGTGGATCCTGTTACTCATCAGTCTTATTTGGCTGCCCGCGCAGGCGGCTGGTATTCCCGGCGTTACAACCGGGGCCACGAGCACACAGCCCACCGCCGAAACCCCAACCCCCGATATTGAGCAGAAAAAAGCCGCCTATGCCGCGCTGGCCGATGTGCTGGATAACCCGCAATCACGCCAGGAGCTGATTGATCAACTGCGCAAAGTCGCAGCGACACCGCCACAAGAACCCGTTCCCGTCATTACGCCACCGCAAATCGTTGAGCAAAAAACGGTACTGGAGAACGTTACGGAAGTCAGCAGCCACTATGGTGAAGAGTTCGCGTCGCGGTTTGCTCAACTCTATCGCAACATTACCGGCTCTCCGCATAAGGCGTTTAACCCGGAAACCTTTACCAGTGCCGCCGGACATTTTTTACTGCTCGCCATACTGGTGTTCGCCTTCTGGCTGCTGGTGCGTCTTGCCGTGATGCCGTTGTACCGCAAAATGGGCTACTGGGGGCGTAATAAAAACCGCGAGCGCAATAACTGGTTACAGCTTCCGGCGATGATTATCGGGGCGTTTATCGTTGACCTGCTGTTGCTGGCGCTAACGCTGTTTGTCGGTCAGATACTTAGCGCCAATCTGAATAATGGAAACCGGACCATCGCTTTTCAGCAAAGCCTGTTTTTAAATGCTTTTGCACTGATTGAATTCTTTAAAGCCATTCTGCGGCTTATCTTCTGTCCACGCATTCCGGAGCTGCGCCCATTTCGTATTGAGGACGACACCGCCCGCTACTGGCATCTGCGACTCAGTGCGCTGAGCAGCCTCATCGGCTACGGTTTGCTTGTCGCCGTGCCGATTATCTCCAATCAGGTGAATGTGCAGGTAGGCGCGCTGGCTAACGTGACCATCATGCTCTGTATTACCGTCTGGGCGCTGTATCTGATCTTTCGCAATAAGCGCATCATCCAGCACAACCTGATCCATCTGGCGGACCATTCACTTGCCTTCTTTAGTCTGTTTATTCGCGCTTTCGCGCTTATCTGGCACTGGCTCGCCAGCGCTTACTTCATCGTGCTGTTCTTCTTCTCACTCTTTGATCCCGGCAACAGCCTGAAATTTATGATGGGAGCGTCATTGCACAGTGTGGCGATTTTAAGCATCGCGGCGTTTCTTTCCGGCATGCTGTCGCGCTGGATTAATAAGACCATCACCCTGTCACCGCAGGTGCAGCGTAACTACCCGGAACTGCAAAAGCGGCTTAACGGCTGGCTTTCTGCGTCGATGAAAGCGGCACGAATCCTCATTGTTTGCGCCACCGTACTGCTGTTGCTCAACGCCTGGGGCCTGTTCGATTTCTGGTACTGGCTGACCTATGGCGCAGGCGAAAAAGCGGTTGATATTATTATTCGCATTGCCCTGATTCTGTTTTTCTCTGCCGTGGGCTGGACGGTGCTGGCAAGCATTATCGAAAACCGCCTCGCCTCCGATATTCACGGCAGGCCGCTTCCCAGCGCGCGTACCCGTACGCTGTTAACCCTGTTCCGTAACGCGCTGGCGGTGGTGATCAGTACCATCACGGTGATGATTGTGCTCTCGGAGATAGGCGTTAATATCGCGCCGCTGCTGGCGGGTGCCGGAGCACTGGGTCTGGCGATCTCTTTCGGTTCGCAAACCCTGGTGAAAGATATTATTACCGGCATCTTTATTCAGTTTGAAAATGGGATGAACACCGGGGATCTCGTGACCATTGGCCCGCTCACCGGTACGGTTGAACGGATGTCGATTCGTTCCGTTGGCGTACGCCAGGATACCGGGGCGTACCATATTATTCCGTGGTCATCGATAACCACCTTTGCCAACTTCGTGCGCGGGATCGGTTCGGTTGTCGCCAACTATGATGTGGATCGCCACGAAAACACGGAAAAAGCGAATCAGGCATTAAAAGATGCGGTCGCGGAGTTGATGGAGATGGAGGATATTCGTGGGCTGATTATTGGCGAGCCGACATTTGCCGGGCTGGTCGGACTAACCAATACCGCGTTTACGCTGAGGGTGACATGCACCACGCTGCCGCTTAAACAGTGGACAGTGCGCTTTGCGCTGGACAGCATGGTGAAAAAACACTTCGATTTAGCCGACGTTCGCGCGCCGGTACAAACCTACCAGATACTGCCCATGCCGGGCAGTACCCCTGCGCCACAAGCGGTTAACGCGCCGCAGCCGCCTGTTCAGCCTGCGCCTTAAATCGGGTTTGCGCCCAGCGCTTGCGCTGGGCCTCATCCTGAAATGTCCAGGCGATAAAGCGGCTCTGCTTCTGCCCTTGTGACATCTCTTTTTTGACCACGTTAACGGCACCGGCCTGGGTCAGCGCGCGATATAGCGGCGGTAAATTATCACCACGAGAAACCAGCGAGGTAAACCAAAGAACCTGACGCGCGAACTGTTTGCTCTCATCAATCATCTTGCTGATAAACGCCACTTCCCCGCCTTCGCACCACAGCTCCTGCTGCTGGCCGCCAAAGTTGAGCGCTGCGTCATTATCAAGCCCAAGATTGCGGCGTTTACGCTCACTGCCCGCCTGCGCAGCCTGCGCGCTGTCGTGAAAAGGTGGGTTACAGAGCGTGGCATCATACTGCTCATTTTTATGGATGATGCCCGCCAGGATCGCCGCCGGATCTTTTTGTCGACGTAAACGCACTGAACGGCTCAGGCCAGGATTGGCGTTGATAATCGCCTGTGCGCTGGCGAATGCGGCATTGTCGACTTCGCTGCCGGTGAAGCGCCAGCCATATTCATGGGCGCCAATCAGCGGATAGATACAGTTTGCACCGGTGCCGATATCCAGCACGCTGGCCTGCGACGGAACAGCCCCGCCCGTGTCCTGGGCGAGCAAATCGGCAAGATGGTGAATATAGTCTGCGCGACCTGGAACGGGTGGGCAAAGAAAGCCCGGCGGAATATCCCACTCTTTTACGCCATAAAAGTGCGCCAGCAGCGCTTTATTCAGCGCTTTCACGGCCAGGGGATCGGCAAAATTAACCGTCGGTTCGCCCGCCGGACTGGTAATCATAAATTCACGCAATGGGGGCATCGTGGCGCAAAGGGCGTCAAGATCGTAGCGGCTATTGTGACGGTTACGCGGGTGCAATCCCGGCTTCTGGGCTTTCATGGCTTTCTCCTGTTGGCAGCGGCGTAAGATACCCGTTGACGGCGGCAGGGTAAATAAGTGAGGCTAAAGAAACTCGCTTCCCAAAGGGACTCGCAATGTATTTTTACGAACCGTCTCAAGGCCATGGCCTGCCCCACGACCCGCTCAATGCGATTATCGGCCCACGGCCTATCGGCTGGATCTCCTCGCTTGATGGCGAAGGGCGACAGAATCTCGCCCCGTACAGCTTCTTTAACTGTTTCAATTACCGCCCGCCTATTATCGGCTTTGCCAGCAGCGGCTGGAAAGACAGCGTGCGCAATATTTGTGAGACCAAAGAGTTCGTCTGGAATCTGACGACCCGTGCGCTGGCGGAGCGAATGAACGAGACATCCGCCTCACTCCCACACGGCGAAGATGAGTTCGCCTTTAGCGGCCTGACCCCGCTTGCCAGCCGCATGATTAAAGCACCGCGTGTCGCAGAAAGTCCGGTGCATTTTGAGTGCCGCCTGTCTCAGTGCATTCAACTGACCAAAGCAAACGGTGAGGCGCTGGATAGCTGGCTGGTACTGGGTGAGGCGGTTGCCATTCATATTGATGAATCCCTGCTTGAAAATGGCATCTATCAGACGGCCAAAGCGCAGCCGATCCTGCGCGCGGGTGGCCCGACGGCCTATTACACTGTTACCGACGCGCAGCGTTTTGATATGCGTCGTCCGGATGATCGCTAAGGTATAAATATGTGTCAGGTGGACACTGTTTCGTTCACCCACACATTGAAATGGCGAATATTTGCGCAAATATTATACTGGTATGTCCTTACTCACTGAGGAGAAAACACAATGGCATCCGGTTGGGCAAATGACGGGGCGGTACAGGATCAAATAGACAGCACCATTGAAGATGCGGTGGCGCGTGCGCGTCACGACTTGCCGAAAGGAGAAAGCCTTAAAGAGTGTGCAGAGTGCGGCGAACCGATTCCGGAAGCGCGTCGCAAAGCGATTCCCGGCGTTCGTTTCTGTCTGCAATGCCAGCAACAGAAAGATTTACATAACTCTACACATGCAGGATATAATCGCAGAGGATCGAAGGATAGCCAGCTTCGTTGACTGTTCTTTACCTCTCTCATCAGCGCAAGCGGTTGCTTCCTTGCGCACAAAATTCCGCAGATAAAGTAGCATTCTGTGCCAGAAAAAAATCCCGCGGCTGCCGAAACGGCAAAATACATAATTTACATCAATAAATCACAATAATTTCATTAACTTGGTGATTGTTCAATTTTTTAGAACAAGGTCGTCAATTCTCTTAGATTTTCTCTCTCGCAAAAAACTGTGATACTTATCACATCGACGGAACAACGTCTCCTTAACAGAATAACCTGCGAGATTATGACCATGAAAACCATCAAATATGCTGTAGCCGCTATCGCTCTTTCAACCCTTTCTTTCGGTGCTTTCGCTGCACAGGCCATCAGCCCGTCTCAGGCACAGAGCATGAATAAAGTCGGTGTCGTATCTGCTGACGGCGCGACCACGCTGGACGGCCTTGAAGCACAACTGGCTGAGAAAGCAGCCGCCGCTGGCGCAACGGGTTACAGCATCACGTCCGCGAATAGCAATAATAAAATGAGCGGTACTGCGGTTATCTACAAATAAGAATGTTTTACCCCGTCGGCGACCCTCCGACGGACACTGCTCCAACCCTCATTGACCCTGTTGTTGTTACCCTTTTTGGCCCGTCCAGTGATGAGACGGGCTTTTTTTCGTTTAAACCACGCTTAAAAACTCGCGTCGATACGCGCTAATGCGCTCTCAAGCGTCTCTGACTCGCCGGTTGCCACCAGGCAGCACGCCATCTCAATTTTTATCGACTGAGGAACAGGCTCACTTCCGGCCAGGCAGCGTTCAATCCATTTAGCCGTGGTTTCGGCATCTTTGGCCGCAGGCAGAACGACATCTGTGAGTTCATCCTGACGTTCATAGATAACGCGGCTCCCCTGCGCATCAATCAGATTGATTTGCGGGCAGCGTTGTGGATTGGCGTAAACCTCCCCTTCCGTTCCGTGCATCAACAAACCTCGCCCACCGATATCGCTAAAGAATTTCCCCACACGCGAGACGTATTCGGGATGCGACACGCTGGAGAGGCGCAGCGCGGCGTCTTTCTCAAACGGTGTGGCCAGTTTCGCCAGCGTATGAGCGCTGTTACGCACGCCCATTATCCAGCGCAGCGCTAACTGTTTTTCCAGCGGCGGGCACAGCGCGCTCACCGGAATGTACACTGGCTGATGTCCATCGAGCCGTGCCTGGGCCTGACCCGCATGGTGCGTCGCCTCAATACCCAGCAGCGCGAAAATGGTTTCGCTGACTACCCGCGTCGGATCCTCGCTGACGCCGTGGACCACCACCGGGAAACCCAGTTTGTGCAATAAAATAGCCAGTAGTGGCGTCAGGTTTGCCTGTTTACGCGCACCGTTGTAGCTTGGGATAACAATCGGCATCGGTTTCGCGACCGGAGGCGTAAGGCGCATCGTACGTTGCTGCATAGCCTCGTAAAAACCGAGCATTTCCGCTTCGCCTTCACCTTTAATACGCAGAGCTATCAGGATGCCCCCCAATTCCAGATCGGGTACATCACCCTCCAGCATCCGGGTGTAAAGCCCCCGGGCGGTATCAAAATCCAGATCGCGGGCATGATTTTTCCCCCGGCCAATCTCTTTAATGATTTTGCGGTAATCCATCAAAACTCCTTACAGGCTCACAATGTCAGCGGCGCTTACGGCGGCTTTGTTTCGGTTTCTTCACTATAACGTCTGGTACATCTGGTTGGGAAATAGGAAAAACCGGCAGCGCGTCCAGCAGACGTTTGCCATAGCTTTTACTGAGCAGGCGGTTGTCATAAATCACCACTTCACCGTGACAACTGTGGCTACGTATTAAACGCCCCACCTGCTGAATCAGCGTAAAGGAGGCGCTGGGGAGACTTTGCACCTCGAAAGGGTATCGATTGAGGCTTTTAAGCCATTCGCCTTCGGTAATCACCACCGGGCTGTCGATAGGCGGGAAGGCAATTTTATGGATATGCACCTGGGTCAGGTAGTCACCTTTTAAATCAAGCCCTTCGGCGAAGGACTGCAACCCCACCAGCACGCTACGCTCGCCGCCGTCGATACGTTTACGGTGCAGTTCCACCAGACGGTAGCGCGGCTGATCGCCCTGCACCAGCAACAACAGGCGCAGATCGGTCACAAACGTCAAAAAGAGCTGCATCGCCCGCTGACTGGCGAACAAAACCAGCATCCCCCGGTGAGCGTTGCTCTCAACCTGTTCGCGGAAATAAGCCGCCATCTCGGCAAGATGTTCCGCCTCGTTCTCTACCAGCGGGGCATAGCGCATTTGTGGAATGACGATTTTGCCCTGCTCAACATGATTGAACGGCGAATCCAGGCTCACGAAGCGGTCGCCTGCTTTCTCTTTCAGCCCGCTCATCTCCTGAAGGCGCGAAAAACTGTTCAACGAGCGCAGGGTCGCAGAGGTCACAACAATATGCGGCACGCTGCGCCAGAGCAGTTTTTCCAGCTGATCGCTGACGCGAATGCCAACACAGTGGAAGTACATATGCAGTTGCCCGTCGCGCACTTCACGGGTTGCCCATTTTGTTACCGGCGCGCCAGAGGCCTGCGCCATTGCCGCCAGCCGCCATAACTTGCTTTGCGCCTCAAACATTCCCAGCGCCCGGTTCATCTGCAACAGAACCCGGTGCAGACGCACAATGTCGTGGCTGCCGGTTTTCTCGCTCAGGTCGTTGAGAAACAGTTCTGCCAGGCCGCGCAGCATATCGGTGAGTTTGGCCAGCCGCTGACAAATAGCCATCACCTCGTCGGGCAACTCCCCCATCGCAAACCGGTGTTCGGCCTCCTGGGCGGCGGGCATATATAAATTGAGGATGTTGTTAAGCGAAGCAATCAGTTCGTAGAGTTCTTCGCAGTGGGCATTCAGACGCTCAGGCGTCGCCAGCGGCGGCGTGGTTTTCGGGCGAAATTGCTCAAGGCAGGTCCCCACCAGCTTGCAGAAAAGGTCAAGTTGAAGACGAAACCAGGGGGCGGTGATCTCGGCACTCATCTCCAGCGCATCACGCGCTACATCCGGCAGATGATGGCCTTCATCCAGCACCAGCAGCAGGTTTTTCGGCTCCGGCAACACCGCCTCGCTTTCCATCGCCGCCATCACCAGCGCATGGTTAGCCACCACCACTTCGGCTTCCTGGATCTCACGCCGGGCGACAAAAAACGGGCATTCACGGTAGTAGTGACAATTACGATTGAGACAACTGGCTTTGTCGGTGCTGAGCCGCCGCCAGAGATCGTCTTCGATAGCCTGATCTGTATGATCGCGTAAGCCGTCCCACTTGTAGCTGTCGAGATCGGCTTTCAGCTTCGCGCAGCGCTTCTGCTCTTCCTGATTATTAGGGGTTAATTCGTCATCCAGAAAGGCCAGCAGATCTTGCTGCGAAGGCTCGGTGCTCGCCAGCGCGGTCAGGTTACGCGGGCAGACGTAGCGCCCACGCCCAAAGGCAGCGGTAAAGCGCAAATCGGGGATAATTTTACGCAGCAGCGGCAAATCTTTGCTGTAGATCTGATCCTGCAAGGCGACGTTGGCGGTACTGACCACCAGCGTTTTTTGTTCTTCACGGGCGATGGCAATGCCGGGAATGAGGTACGACAGGGTCTTACCGACGCCTGTCGGCGCTTCAATGGCCAGATGCCGCCCCTCTTCCCCGGCGAGCGTTTTCGCCACATCGGCGATCATCTGCCGCTGCGGTGCACGAGGAATAAAGTCCGGAATCTGTTGTTGCAACGCCTTATACCAGGCGGCAATTTGCGCTTTTAGCGCGGCGGTGAGGGCCATCGATAAACCTGAAACACTGTATAAACAGCCACTATTGTGGCATTTTTCACGTTTCAGGGGTAACGCTTTTTCGTATTACGGAAAGCCGCTCGCAAAAATGACTCTCGGCAAACCGCCACCCGGCCTCCCGCGGATAAAACCGTTCTTCGCATTCACCTGGTTAAGCCGGGTAAGGGTTCCGGGTTGCGACCTGACAGACATTTTCCGTCGCCGCGCCCGTTTTCGCAGACCGGATCACAATTTGACATACGAATTTACGCAACGCCTTTTGTCACATTGAATTATTTTTTTCGCGGTGCTAGGTTTTAACTGCATTACGCTTGTTACCGACTATCGGGCAAAACCTAAATGCAGACTGAGGGGCCAATCCGCCCATATCTGTATTTATGTCTTGCCCGTTTTTGTTTTCAGGAGTTGGCGATGCTGGTCAAACAAATATTAAATAATAATGTTGTCAGCGCAGTGGATGAGGATGGTCTGGAGGTTATTTTAACCGGTCGGGGGCTGGGGTTTAATACCCACAACGGTGCCAGCATCGACCGTGACGCCATCGATAAAATATTCCGTCTGGAAGATTCGCAAATTTCTGCTCGTTTTAAAGACCTGGTCAGCGAAGTGCCGGTGGATATTTTGCAGTTAACCGCCGATATCATCACTCACGCCCGCAGCGTACTGACGCACAAGCTCAGCGATGGGCTCTATGTGACCCTCGCAGACCACCTGCATTTTGCGCTGCAACGCCAACAAAACAATGAAGTTTTACCCAATCCGCTGGAGTGGGAAGTTCGCCATTTCTACACCGCGGAATACGCCATTGGCCGCCAGGCGCTGGGGATGGTTGTCGCCCGCACCGGAACATTATTACCCGACAGCGAGGCGTGTAGTATCGCTCTGCATATTGTGAATGCCGGGCTCAATGACACCATGGGAAAAACCGCACAAATTACACGGCTTATTTATCAGTTACAAAACATTGTGAAGTATTTTTTTAATATCCCGCTTGATGAGCATAGTCTGAATTACCAGCGATTTATTACTCATCTCAAGTTCTTTGCCCAACGGGTGATTGATGGGGTGGTGTTAAATAATGACGACGAAGAGTTCTTCGAACTGGTCCAGCGCCGTTATCAAACTACGCTGAAATGTGTCGAAGCAATGAATGAGTTCGTCAGCAAGAATTATCACCACCCCATGAGCAACTCGGAAAAGCTCTACCTTGCGGTGCACATCGAGAATATTGTGCAGCGGACGGTGCCCGACGCAGGGAAAGTTTAACGCGTCAGGAAGTCTGAAACATATCGTTATTCCATCCAGGCTTGTTACTGTTCATCCCCTAAATAGACGGGTAGATCAGGCAAACCCCAGAGGAAACAAGGTCCCGGCAAACGCCGGTCATTGTGGATGAAGTCGGTTTTTGACTTCAGTCTGGAGGAATTTTTATGAATTATCAGGACACGGTTCGCCAAATCATCGACAGGATTGGCGGCAAAGAGAACGTACTCTCACTGTTTCACTGCATTACCCGCCTGCGTTTTCTGCTTAAGGATAACGACAAGGCTGACCGCGCCGCCCTCGAAGCTCTTGATGGCGTCATGGGTGTGAATATTTCCGGCGACCAGTTCCAGCTTATTATTGGTAACGACGTCGAACCCTTGTGCAAAGCCCTACTCGCAGTGCTCCCCGATCTCGACAATGCCGCTCGCCCCACCAAACGGCGTAACCCGGTTTCGGTGGTACTGGAAGGCCTGTCGAGTATTTTTTCGCCGATTATTCCGGCCATTGCCGGGGCCGGTATTCTGAAAGGTATGCTGGCGTTGATGGTGGCCATGCAATGGGTGGAAACCACTAACCAGACCTATCAAATCCTGCTGGCAATCAGTGACGGCGTTTTTTACTTCATGCCGTTAGCGCTCTCCTTTAGCGCAGCGAAGAAATTCGGTGCTAACCCTTACGTTGCGGTCGCACTTGCCGCCGTTCTCTTTCATCCGGCTATCCAGACATTGTTTAAAGCCGGCGCGCCGGTGAATTTTATCGGCTTACCGGTTCCCACCGTGAATTACGCCTCAACGGTGATCCCGATTCTGCTTGCCGTGTGGTTGCTTAGTCGTGTTGAGCGCCTCATTGACCGCTTTATGCCCGGCCCGCTGAAAACCATGTTTGTGCCGTTGCTGTGCCTGTTGATTGTCACGCCCATTACCCTTATCGCCATCGGCCCGGTGGGGATTTATACCGGCAATGCCCTCTCTGGCGGCATTATCTGGCTGGTGGAGAATATGGGGATCGTGGCAGGCGTCGTGGTCGGCGGCACGCTGTCGCTGATCATCATTACCGGCATGCACTATGTGATCGTGCCGATCATGATCAATAACATCAGTACCATGGGCTTCGACCCTATCAAGATCCTTTTTTACATTGCCAACCTCGGGCAGGCCGGTGCCGCCTTCGGCGTCTTCTTGCGTGCTCGTGATAAAAAGCTCAAATCACTGGCGTTGACCACCAGCTTTAGCGCCATGATGGGGATTACCGAACCGGCGATGTACGGGGTCAACATCCGCTACAAACGGCCTTTTGCCGCAGCGTTAGCAGGCGGGGCTTGCGGCGGTGCCTTCGCCATGGCGATGGGAGTGAAAACCTACGCCTTCGCTTTAAGCGGCCTGCCTGGTCTTCCGGCGCTGGTGGGCCCAACCTTTTTGTGGGCGCTGGTCAGTATCGCCATCTCCTTTGTCTGTGCCGCCACCCTCACGGTGATTCTGGGGTTTGAAGAAGCAGCCCAGCCGGTGGTCGCAGGCGTAAGCCCGATGCCCATCGCCCGCTCAGAAGAGAAGCTGTTTGCGCCAGTAAGCGGTGAGCTGAAAGCGCTTAACACCCTGAGCGACCCGGTCTTTGCCGACGAGATTTTCGGCAAAGGACTGGCAATTTATCCCACCACCGGTGAGTTACGTTCCCCTGTTAACGGCAAGGTGGCATCGGTCTTTGAAACTCACCACGCGCTGGCGCTGCAAAGCGATACCGGGGCGGAAATCCTGATTCATATCGGTATCGACACCGTCAAACTCGGCGGCAGGCACTTCACCAGCCATATCGAGGCCGGACAGTTTATCGAAGTGGGCGACCTGCTGGTCACCTTTGATCTTGACGCCTTACGGGCCGAAGGCATTGATCCGAGCGTCATCCTGGTGGTGACCAACAGTGAATGCTACGGCGATATCAGCCCGGTTAAAGCGAACGGCGATGTTGCCAGCCGCGACGAATTTCTGACACTGACCGCATCAGCGGCATGAGGAGCAAGCGCATGACATTTTCTAAATCATTTCCGGAAGGGTTTTTGTGGGGTGGCGCGACGGCGGCAAACCAGCTCGAAGGGGCGTGGAACGTCGATGGCAAGGGGCTGTCCGTGTCCGATGTCTATACCTTTGACATCAATACGCCCAAAGAGCGCTGGCTCGATCAATGGCTGGGAATGACCCACGCGCAGGTGCGTGAAGCGCAGGATCCGAACAGCGCCAAATATTACCCGAAACGCAAGGGCAATGACTTTTACCACCACTTCAAAGAGGATATCGCTCTCTTCGCCGGGATGGGCTTTAAATGCTTCCGCATGTCGATTGCCTGGACGCGTCTCTTCCCGCGTGGTGACGAAAGCGAGCCTAACGAAGCCGGGCTTAAGTTCTACGACGAGGTGTTTGACACCCTGCACTCTCACGGTATCGAACCGATTGTTTCCCTCTCCCATTACGAAATGCCGCTGGCGCTGGTGACCGATTACGGCGGCTGGCCGAACCGTCAGTTAGTGGATTTCTATGTGCGTTTCGCCACGACCTGCTTTACCCGTTATCGCAAAAAAGTGAAGTACTGGATGACCTTCAACGAGATTAACTGCGTGAAGCACCACCCGTACGTCAGCGTCGGGGTGATTGAAGAGGATAACCCGCACCTGGAGCAGGATAAATACCAGGGGGCGCATCACCAGTTCGTCGCCAGCGCCCTGGCGACTAAAGCCTGCCATGCGATCATTCCCGACTCGAAAGTCGGCTGCATGATCAGCTACCAGATGCTCTACCCCCACACCTGTCACCCGGACGATTTGCAGGCCTGCGAAGAGATGCAGCGCGTGTCGCTGTTCTTTAGCGATGTGCAGGCGCACGGCTACTACCCGGCTTATACCGACCGTATGCTGGCAGAGAAAGGCGTCACGCTGCAAAAAGTGGTGGGTGACGATGAGATCCTGCGTCAGCACCCGGTGGATTTCGTCTCGTTCAGTTATTACATGTCCAGCACCGTCAGCGCCCACCCGGAAAAACTGGAAGGGGCCGAGGGCAACCTGATCACCGGCGGTGTTCGTAACCCGCATCTGCCCACCAGCCAGTGGGGCTGGCAGATTGATCCGAAAGGGCTGCGCCTGGCGCTAAATCAGTTATATGACCGCTATCAGAAGCCGCTGTTTATTGCCGAAAACGGTCTTGGCGCAGTGGACACGGTGAATCCGGACGGCTCTATCGACGACGATTACCGCATTGAGTATCTGCGTCTGCATATCGAACAGATGCGCGAGGCGCTGGCCGATGGCGTGGATCTGTTTGGTTACACCTGGTGGGGGCCAATCGACGTGGTGAGCGCGGGCACCGCGCAAATTTCCAAACGCTACGGGTTTATCTATGTCGATCAGGATGACATGGGTAACGGCACCCAGAAGCGTTCCCTGAAAAAGAGCTACCACTGGTACAAAAAAGTGATCGCCTCCAATGGCGAAGATTTGGCGGATTAAGGAGTGGATATGTCTGTTTTCCCGAACGATTTTTTATGGGGCGGTGCCATTGCCGCCAACCAGGCAGAAGGGGCATGGAATGTGGACGGCAAAGGGCCGTCTATCTCCGATGTGGTACGCGGCGGTATCGCCTCCGGCAAACACGATGCGGTTATCGATCCGCATAAATACTACGCCAGCCATGAAGCCATCGATTTCTATCACCATTACAAAGAAGACGTGGCGCTGTTCGCTGAGATGGGCTTTACCTGTTTTCGCACCTCTATCGCCTGGACGCGCATCTTCCCGCGTGGCGATGAAACCTCGCCTAACGAGGCCGGGCTGAAATTTTATGATGACCTGTTTGATGAGCTGCTGAAATATGGTATTCAGCCGGTGATTACGCTCTCCCACTACGAAACACCGCTGGCGCTGTATCAGGAGTATGGCGGCTGGAAGAACCGCAAACTGGTGAATTTCTTCACCCGCTACTGTGAGGTGGTGTTCAGGCGTTATCGCGAGAAGGTCAAATACTGGATGACCTTTAACGAACTGAACAATATGAACCGGATGCCCTTTGCGACAGGCGCGGTTGACCCCAGCTCCACGCCGCAGGAGCTATATCAGGCAAACCATCATCAGTTTGTCGCCAACGCGCTGGCCAACAAGCTGTGTCATGAGATTATCCCGGACGCGAAGATAGGTTGCATGCTGTCGCTGAGCACGGTCTACCCGGCCACCTGCAACCCGGAAGATATTTTCTCGACCATGCAGTTGCGCCGCCGTTCACTCTTCTACTCTGATGTGATGATGCTGGGTGAATATCCGGCCTGGACACCACGCCTGTTTCGCGAGCAGAACATTGAGCTGGTCATGGAGGATGGCGATCTCGACCTTATCGCCCGTTACCCGTCCGATTACCTGGGCTTTAGTTATTATCGCAGCGTGCTGCATCAGGCTGGCGGTGAGTTTCGCGTCGATACTGGCGGAACCGTCGGTCAGGACAATCCGTATCTCGAAAAAACCGCCTGGGGCTGGCCGATTGACGCCAAAGGTTTCCGTATCGTCTGCAATGAACTGGCGGACCGCTATCGTAAGCCGCTGTTTGTCGTCGAAAACGGCTATGGCGGGGTGGATGAGCCAGATGAAAACGGTGTCATCAACGATACCGCGCGTATTGATTATGGTCGCCAGCATATCCGTGAGATGGGCGAGGCCATTGCCGATGGCTGCGACATCATGGGTTACACCTGGTGGGGACCGATTGATATTGTCAGCGCCGGGACCGGCGAGATGAAAAAACGCTACGGTTTTATCTATGTCGATAAGGACAACGACGGCAACGGTACGCTAAAACGCAGCAAAAAGCGCAGCTTTGACTGGTATAAGCAGGTTATCGCCAGCAACGGCGAAACACTGTAAGGTAATGACGGAGCGGGAGATTTCCCGCTCTGCAAATATTACCGAGACAGACAAGGCTACATGATGAACACATGGAATTTGGTCGATCCTGAATTACGCCCGGCACTGGCGGATAGCCGCCCCCTCTCCCTGACACAAGACGCTCTCGTTGCCCTTCGCCAACAACGCCAGCAGGCAGCGCTGGCTAACGTGCAAAGTTTCCGGGACATTGGGTTATCGGTGGAAGAACATCTTATCTCCTCACCCGCACATCCTGCAGTCAGAGTCTGTGTCATTACCCCCGCTACGCCGGGGCAGAACCGAATGGGCATTTTGCATATTCACGGCGGCGGTCATCTTTTCGGTAGCCCGGAGCAGTCACTGTCGCTGACCAGCGCCACCGCGTTGCAACACGACTGCGTGATTGTCTCTGTCGATTATCGTCTGGCACCCGAAACGGTCTTTCCGGGATCGCTGGAGGATTGTTACGCCGCGCTGGTGTGGATGAGCGAGCAGGCCACCGCACTCGGTATCCATTCTGACCATATTGGGCTGATGGGCGACAGCGCAGGGGCCGGACTTGCGGCCTCGCTGGCGCTGCTGGCCCGCGATCGCAATGGCCCACGTATTGCCTTTCAGAACCTGATGTTTCCGATGCTCGATGATCGTACGGTGACGGAAGAAAACCCGAATCCGGTGACCGGTGAGTTTGTCTGGACGCGTGAATATAACCGTTTTGGCTGGCGATCGCTGTTGGGCTGCGAGCCGGGCTCGGAGGGGGTGTCGGCTTATGCTGCGCCGGGACGAGCAACGGATCTGACTAATTTGCCACCTACCTGGCTCGGCGTGGGCACGCTGGATCTGTTTCTTGATGAGAATCTTCGCTTTGCGCAGGCGTTAATCCGTGCAGGCGTGGCGGTAGAAATGAATGTGTGGCCTGGGGCGTATCACGGCTTTAACTCTGATCCGCAGGCGCGCGTGGCCCAGCGGGCGCGGGAACAACGTCAGGCATGGATTGCACAATTCAGGCCGACGGCGGTATAAGCTTTTCCTTTTCCCCCTCACCCCTACCCTCTCCCTCCAGGGAGAGGGAGAAAAACAGAGCTGAATTCAGCTCGATCGGCCCTCTCATCCCTCCAGGAAGAGGGAGAAAAACAGAGCCGAACTCAGCTCGATCGACCCTCTCATCCCTCCAGGAAGAGGGAGAAAAACAGAGCCGAATGCAGCTCGATCGACCCTCTCATCCCTCCAGGAAGAGGGAGAAAAACAGAGCTGTACTCTGCTCAATCGGCCCCCTCTCTCTCCAGGGAGAGGGAGAAAAACAGAGCCGAACTCAGCTCGATCGGCCCCCTCTCTCTCCAGGGAGAGGGCTGGGGTGAGGGGAACATACAGCCCCTTACTCAAACCCAAAAACAAAAAGCCCTGCACGCGGGCAGGGCTTCTTAATCACATCAGGCGTCAGGCGCTCGCCGCGGGTTTACGCGGGCGACGACGGCGCGGTTTCTCACCCGCCGGTTTACTTCCTTCCTGAGTACGTGGCGCTTTCGCTTTCGGCGCGCCACCGTCGTTACGGCGTGGCTGCTGTTGTCCGCGACCACCGCCACCGCCCTGACCACGACCACCACGGCCCTGGCTCTGACGACCATTCACAATCGGCTCGGCCTTGATAGACGGATCGGGCTCGTAACCCGGCAGAGCGATACGTGGGATCTCTTTTTTCAGCAGGCGTTCGATGTCACGCAGCAGTTTATGTTCATCGACGCAGACCAGCGACAGCGCTTCACCGGTTGCCGCAGCACGACCGGTACGGCCAATACGGTGTACATAATCTTCCGGCACGTTCGGCAGCTCGTAGTTCACTACGTGCGGCAGCTCTTCGATATCCAGACCACGGGCCGCAATGTCGGTTGCAACCAGTACGCGGATATCACCCGATTTAAAGTCTGCCAGCGCACGGGTACGCGCGCCCTGACTTTTGTTACCGTGGATAGCCGCGCTGCGAATACCGTCTTTATTCAGTTGTTCAGCCAGATGGTTCGCACCGTGTTTGGTGCGGGTGAAGACCAGCACCTGCTGCCAGTTGCCTTCGCCAATCATCTGGGAGAGCAGCTCGCGCTTACGTTTTTTGTCGACCATGTGAACGTGCTGCGTTACCTGCTCAGAAGCGGTGTTGCGGCGCGCCACTTCGATTTCCAGCGGGTTGCGCAGCAGCTTTTCGGCCAGGCCTTTGATGTCATCCGAGAAGGTCGCGGAAAACAGCAGATTCTGACGACGCGCAGGCAGTTTAGCCAGCACGCGGCGGATATCGTGGATAAAGCCCATGTCCAGCATACGGTCAGCTTCGTCCAGCACCAGGATCTCCACGCTGTCCAGTTTGACGGCGTTCTGGTGTTCCAGATCCAGCAGACGACCCGGCGTGGCGACGAGGATATCGACACCGCTACGCAGCTTCATCATTTGCGGGTTAATGCTCACGCCGCCGAAAACCACCAGCGAGCGCAGGTTCAGATATTTGCTGTAATCACGTACGTTTTCGCCGATTTGCGCGGCAAGTTCGCGCGTTGGCGTCAGGATCAGCGCACGCACCGGGCGACGGCCTTTCGCGTGCGGCTCTTTTTGTACCAGACGTTGCAGCAGCGGCAGCGTAAAGCCCGCGGTTTTGCCAGTACCCGTCTGGGCGCTCGCCATCAGGTCGCGGCCTTCCAGCACCGCTGGGATCGCCTGTTGCTGAATAGGGGTTGGCTCACGGTAGCCCTGCTCGTCAACAGCACGCAGAATTTCCGGGTTCAGGCCAAGGGAATCAAAAGACATAACAACTCCGCACCGCCCCGACCATAACAGGTGTAGTTTTCGAGGAGATAATAATATGACAGATGACAAAAACCACAATGTCATGAAGGGGCGGAGTGTAACAGCTTTTGTGACACAGCGCATAAAATATCGCTCTGCTAATCATTGAAGAAATATTTCTCCGATTTTCCCAACCCGTATGGCCCGTGGCCTGGGGAACGGCACGCTATTTTTAGCGGTAAGAGAGTGATAACACCCGACTGGACACGGTGAAAAAATAGCCATAAAGTTAATCAATCGATTGATTAACTTTATTCCACCGATGAATATGAACTCGACGACCAGTAAAGGTGAGCAGGCCAGAAACCAGTTGATTGCCGCTGCCCTCGCACAGTTCGGCGAATACGGGTTGCATGCCACCACGCGCGATATCGCTGCGCTGGCCGGGCAGAATATTGCCGCGATCCCCTACTACTTCGGTTCAAAAGAGGATCTCTATCTCGCCTGCGCCCAGTGGATCGCCGATTTTATTGGCGCAAATTTTCGCCCCCACGCCGAAGCCGCCGAAATCCTGTTTACCCAGGCGGAACCCGATAAAGAGGCGATACGTGAACTGATTCATCGGGCCTGCAAGAATATGATTATGCTGCTCACCCACGATGACACGCTGAATCTGAGTAAATTTATCTCGCGCGAACAGCTCTCCCCTACCCGCGCCTACCAGTTAGTTCATGACCAGGTGATCGCCCCGTTGCACAGCCATCTTACCCGGCTGATTGCGGCTTACACCGGCAGAGAAGCCAATGATACGCAAACCATTTTGCACACCCATGCGCTGATCGGCGAGATCCTCGCCTTCCGCCTGGGTCGGGAAACCATTTTACTGCGCACCGGATGGGCGCAATTCGACGATGAGAAAGCCGACCTGATTTGCCAGGTCATCACGTGCCATATCGATCTTATCCTTCAGGGATTAACAAGGAGTTCCGGGTTATGAAAAAGCCTGTCGTCATCGTGTTGATTGTCGTTATCGTACTCGCCGCGCTTGGCGGGGGCTGGATGTGGTATCAAAGCCGACAGGCAGCCACCCTCACGCTCTACGGGAATGTGGATATTCGCACCGTAAACCTCAGTTTCCGGGTCGGCGGACGTCTCGCTTCACTTGCGGTAGATGAGGGGGATGCGATAACCGCCGGGCAGAAGCTTGGCGAAATCGACAAAGCCCCTTACGAGAATGCCCTTATGCAGGCACAAGCCAATGTCTCGACGGCGAAGGCAAAATACGATCTGGTCACCGCGGGCTATCGCGATGAAGAGATTGCCCAGGCGGCGGCGGCGGTCAATCAGGCGCAGGCGGCCTATGATTACGCGCAAAACTTTTATCAGCGCCAGCAGGGGCTATGGAAAAGCCGGACCATTTCCGCCAACGACCTGGAAAATGCGCGTTCCTCCCGCGACCAGGCGCAAGCCACACTGAAATCGGCAAAAGATAAACTCAGCCAGTACCGTACTGGTAATCGCCCGCAGGAGATAGCCCAGGCCAAAGCCAGCCTCGAACAGGCACAGGCGCAACTGGCGCAATCACAACTGGATTTGCAGGATACCCAACTGGTGTCGCCTTCTAATGGCACTCTGCTCACCCGCGCCGTGGAGCCGGGTAGTATGTTGAATGCCGGGAGCACCGTTCTGACGCTCTCCCTGACCCGCCCGGTTTGGGTTCGCGCCTACATCAGTGAAGCCAATTTACATCAGGCCCAGCCCGGTCAGACGGTATTGTTGTACGTTGATGGCCGCCCCAATAAGCCTTACCACGGCAAAATTGGCTTTGTTTCCCCGACGGCTGAATTCACCCCGAAAACCGTGGAAACGCCGGACTTGCGTACCGATTTAGTCTATCGGCTGCGCATTATCGTCACCGACGCCGATGACGCTCTGCGCCAGGGGATGCCGGTTACCGTGAGCTTCGACAATGGAGCACGGAATGAGTGAGGCAACCATCCGTCTGAACGGCCTGGTCAAGCGCTTCGCCGGGATGGAGAAACCCGCCGTCGCCCGTCTGGACTGCACCGTGAAAGCCGGATACGTCACGGGGCTGGTTGGCCCGGATGGCGCGGGGAAAACCACGCTGATGCGTATGCTCGCCGGGCTGATGAAACCCGATGAAGGCAGCGCGGAGGTTATTGGCCTGGATCCCATCGCCAACAACAGCGAACTGCATGCCTCGCTCGGTTACATGCCGCAAAAATTCGGCCTGTATGAAGATCTCACGGTGATAGAAAACCTCAACCTGTACGCCGATCTGCGCAGCGTCACCGGGGAACAGCGCCAGGAGACTTTTGCCCGACTGCTTGAATTCACCGCCCTCGCCCCCTTTACCGGGCGGCTGGCGGGCAAGTTGTCCGGCGGCATGAAACAAAAACTGGGGCTTGCCTGCACCCTGGTCGGGCAACCGAAAGTGCTGTTGCTGGACGAACCCGGTGTCGGCGTGGACCCGATATCACGCCGTGAACTGTGGCAGATGGTGCATACCCTCGCCGGGGACGGCATGCTGATTTTATGGAGCACCTCTTATCTGGACGAGGCCGAGCAGTGCCGCGATGTGCTGCTGATGAACGAAGGGGAATTGCTTTATCAGGGCGAACCGCGCGCGCTGACGCAAACCATGGCCGGGCGCAGTTTTCTCGCCAGCAGCCCGCAGGAAAACAACCGCCAGTTATTGCAACGCCTGCTGAAACTGCCGCAGGTCAGCGACGGGATGATTCAGGGGCGTTCGGTGCGGGTGATTCTGGCGAAAGAATCAACGGTGGACGCACTGCGCAGCGCATCGTCACTGACCCGGTTAGACATCGAAGAGACCGCGCCGCGCTTTGAAGACGCGTTTATCGACCTGCTGGGCGGTGCCGCGTTCACCCAGTCGCCGCTGGGGGCCATTCTGCATACCGTGGAAGGTACGCCGGATGAGACAGTGATCGAAGCCCGGCAACTGACGAAAAAATTTGGCGATTTCGCCGCCACCGACCACGTCGATTTTGCCGTCAAGCGCGGCGAGATTTTCGGCCTGCTCGGGCCGAATGGCGCGGGGAAATCCACCACCTTCAAGATGATGTGCGGGTTGCTGGTCCCCACCTCCGGCAAAGCGCTGGTACTGAATATGGATTTAAAAACCAGCTCCGGCCAGGCACGCCAGCATCTTGGCTATATGGCGCAAAAATTCTCCCTTTACGGCAACCTGACTGTGGCGCAAAACCTGCGCTTTTTCTCC
This sequence comes from Phytobacter sp. SCO41, assembly GCF_003073275.1. Lineage (NCBI taxonomy): Bacteria > Pseudomonadati > Pseudomonadota > Gammaproteobacteria > Enterobacterales > Enterobacteriaceae > Phytobacter > Phytobacter sp. SCO41. The sequence goes on from NZ_CP027225.1 coordinate 3,902,371, forward strand.
GGCGTCTACGGCCTGCGGGGACGGGCGCAGCAGGATAAAATCACACGGATGGTGGACGCGTTTGGCCTTAAGGCGATAGCCAATCAGGCAACCGACGCCCTTCCTCTGGGCTTTAAGCAACGCCTGGCGCTGGCCTGCGCGCTGATGCATGAGCCGGACATTCTGTTCCTCGATGAACCGACATCCGGCGTCGACCCGCTGACCCGCCGCGAGTTCTGGCTGCACATTAACAGCATGGTGGAGAAAGGGGTCACGGTCATGGTCACCACCCACTTTATGGATGAAGCCGAATATTGCGACCGCATCGGGCTGGTCTATCGCGGTAAACTTATCGCCAGCGGCACGCCGGATGCCCTGAAAGCGCAAACGGCCGATGCGGAGCACACCGACCCGACGATGGAGCATGCCTTTATCACGCTGATCCATAACTGGGATAAGGAGCATCACGATGCATAGCCCTCTCTCCCTGCGTCGCGTGCGCGCGCTCTGCGTCAAAGAGACGCGCCAGATTGTGCGCGATCCCAGTAGCTGGCTGATTGCAGTGGTGATCCCGTTAATGCTGCTGTTTATTTTCGGCTACGGCATAAACCTGGACTCCAGCAAGCTCCGCGTGGGCATTTTACTGGAGCAGCACAGCGAAGAGGCGCTGGACTTCGCCCATACGATGACCGGCTCTCCGTGGTTTGACGCGACGGTCAACGATAATCGCCAGCAATTAATTCAGATGATGCAGGCCGGGCGCATTCGCGGGCTGGTGGTCATTCCGGTGAATTTTGCCGAACAGATGGCGCGCCCCGGTGAAGATGCCCCGCTACAAGTGATCACCGATGGCAGCGAACCCAATACCGCCAACTTCGTTCAGGGCTATGTACAGGGGATCTGGCAGGTCTGGCAACAGCAGCGGGCCGACGATCGCGGCGAAAGTTTCGAACCGCTGATTGACGTACAGATGCGCTACTGGTTTAACCCCGCTGCCATCAGCCAGCATTTTATTATCCCCGGCGCGGTCACCATCATCATGACAGTGATCGGCGCGATCCTCACCTCGCTGGTGGTGGCGCGCGAATGGGAGCGCGGCACCATGGAGGCGCTGCTTTCTACCGAAGTTACCCGTACTGAACTTCTGCTCTGCAAGCTTATCCCCTACTACTTCCTCGGAATGCTGGCCATGTTGCTGTGTATGCTGGTGTCGGTATTTATTCTCGGGGTGCCGTATCGCGGTTCGCTGGTGATCCTGTTTTTCATCACCAGCCTGTTTCTGCTCAGCACTTTGGGGATGGGGTTACTGATTTCGACCATTACGCGAAATCAGTTCAATGCCGCACAGGTGGCGCTTAACGCCGCCTTTTTGCCGTCGATCATGTTGTCCGGGTTTATCTTCCAGATTGACAGTATGCCTGCGGTGATCCGGGCGGTGACCTACATTATTCCGGCGCGCTACTTCGTCAGTACCCTACAAAGCCTGTTTCTGGCAGGCAATATCCCGGTGGTTCTGGTCATCAATGTGCTGTTTCTGTTGGCTTCGGCAATCATGTTTATTGGCCTGACGTGGGTGAAAACCAAACGGCGGCTGGATTAGGGAGGCACCATGTTTCATCGCTTATGGACACTGATTCGCAAAGAGTTGCAGTCGCTGCTGCGCGAACCGCAGACCCGCGCCATTTTGATTCTGCCGGTTGTCATCCAGGTGTTGCTGTTCCCGTTTGCCGCGACGCTGGAGGTCACTAACGCCACCATTGCCGTCTATAACGAAGATAACGGCAAACATGCGGTGGAGCTGACCCAGCGCTTTGCCAGGGCAAAAGCCTTCACCCATGTGCTGATGCTGAAAAGCCCACAGGAGATTCGCCCGACAATCGACGAGCAAAAAGCGCTGCTACTGGTGCGTTTTCCGGCTGACTTTTCCCGCAAGCTGGATACCTTCACCCAGGCACCGCTACAGCTAATTCTCGACGGACGAAACTCTAACAGCGCGCAGATTGCCGCCAATTACCTGCAAGAGATCGTTAAAGAGTATCAACAGGAACTGATAGAGGGGAAAACGAAACCGAACAACAGCGAACTGGTGATCCGCAACTGGTACAACCCAAACCTGGATTACAAATGGTTCGTGGTGCCATCGCTTATCGCCATGATCACCACCATTGGCGTGATGATCGTTACCTCACTCTCGGTTGCTCGCGAACGGGAACAGGGTACGCTGGATCAACTGCTGGTCTCACCGCTGGCGACCTGGCAAATTTTTGTCGGCAAAGCGGTACCTGCGCTGGTGGTGGCGACGTTCCAGGCTACCATCGTGCTGCTCGCCGGGATCCTTGCCTATAACATCCCCTTTGCCGGATCGCTACTGCTGTTCTATTTCACGATGCTGATTTACGGCTTGTCGCTGGTAGGGTTTGGCCTGCTGATCTCGTCCCTGTGCTCAACACAGCAGCAGGCGTTTATTGGGGTGTTTGTCTTTATGATGCCCGCTATTCTGCTTTCGGGATATGTGTCGCCGGTCGAGAATATGCCGGTCTGGCTGCAGGATCTGACATGGGTTAACCCTATCCGCCATTTTACGGACATTACCAAGCAGATCTATTTGAAGGATGCGAGCTTCGCGATTGTCTGGCAAAGCGTTTGGCCGCTACTGGTGATAACGGCCACCACGGGTTCAGCGGCCTATGCGATGTTCCGGCGTAAGGTGATGTAACCTTACGCCGCTCGCACCTTAAACTTTGAAGGATTTGGACGGGATACGCTTCTCTTTTGCCAGCAGGGAGACCACCGCTGGGCCTGCGAGGATAACCAGCCCGACCAGGGCCAGCAGCAGGTTGTTTTGCATGACGCGTGACAGCAGCCACAGCACGATCATGGCAACCCCGAAATACCAGGTGGTGGTCAACTCTTCCAGCACATCGCCAATGCCGCGCCAGCGCTCTTCGTGGTGGCGCTGCAAAAACAGCATCAACAGCACCGTTACGCTATAAAGGACGCACAGACCCAGGCCGACCCGCACCAGCGCGCCGCTCATCCAGGCTGTTACTAACACCGCCACAACCAGCATATGCAACATAATCTGCCAGCAACTCAGACCGGTTGCGACACGAACACGTTGTTGCCACTTCATGGCATCTCTCCTGACGAATTTTTCTCTTAACAAAGAGTACTGATATTTACAGAAAATTCCGTAACCCCGCATCTTTTTGTGACAGAGACTACAATTTATTTTCATCAGGATAGTGAGGCTGGCAGGAGAATTATGACCCAACAAACTCGTCAATTTTCATTGAAAGTACTCACCATAAATACCCATAAAGGCTTTACTGCCTTTAACCGGCGTTTCATTTTGCCGGAACTTCGCGACGCGGTGCGCACCGTCAGCGCCGATATTGTTTGCCTGCAAGAAGTGATGGGCGCGCATGAGGTTCATCCGCTGCATGTGGAGAACTGGCCGGATACCACCCACTACGAATTTCTTGCTGACGCTATGTGGAGCGATTACGCCTACGGGCGTAATGCTGTCTACCCTGAAGGCCACCACGGTAACGCCGTGCTTTCCCGTTTTCCTATCGAACACTATGAGAACCGCGACGTGTCCGTGGACGGCAGTGAAAAACGCGGCCTGCTCTATTGTCGTATCGTGCCGCCTGATATTGAGCGGCCGGTGCATGTGATTTGTGTGCATCTGGGCTTACGTGAAGCCCATCGCCAGGCACAGCTCACGATGCTGGCGGAATGGGTAAATTCGCTGCCGGAAAATGAACCGGTGGTGGTGGCTGGCGACTTTAACGACTGGCGGCAGCGGGCGAACCATCCGTTAAAAGTCCAGGCCGGGCTGGAAGAGATCTTTACCCGCGCCCATGGCCGCCCTGCCCGCACCTTTCCGGTCAGCCTGCCGCTGTTACGTCTGGACCGTATCTATGTCAAAAATGCTGGTGTCAGCTCGCCCACAGCACTGCCGCTGCGCAACTGGCGTCATTTATCCGACCATGCCCCTCTGAGTGCGGAGATCCACCTATGAAATGCACATGGAAAGAGGGTAATCGTATTGAGCTTCTCGAAAATGGCGAAAACTTTTACCCGGCGGTGTATTCCGCTATTGAGCAGGCACAGCAGAAAGTTATCCTCGAAACCTTTATCTGGTTTGAAGATGAAGTAGGACGTGAGTTGCATGCTGTTTTACTCAAAGCGGCCCGTCGCGGCGTGAATATCGAAGTGTTGCTCGACGGCTATGGTTCGCCGGATCTCAGCGATGAATTCGTCAATACGCTCACCTCTGCTGGCGTCGTCTTCCGCTACTACGATCCCCGTCCACGTCTGTTCGGTTTGCGGACCAATGTCTTTCGCCGCATGCACCGTAAAATCGTGGTGATCGATAACACGGTGGCATTTGTCGGCGGCATTAATTATTCCGCTGAACATGTCACCAGCTACGGCCCCGAAGCCAAGCAGGACTATGCCGTACGGGTTGAAGGCCCGGTGGTGGCTGACATTTTGCAATTTGAAGTGGAAAATCTGCCTGAAAACGCGCCGGTCAGACGCTGGTGGCAACGACGTCGCCACCAGGCGGAGGATAACCGCACGCCCGGTGAAGCTCAGGCGCTGTTTGTCTGGCGCGACAATGACGATCACCGTGATGACATTGAACGCCACTACCTGAAAATGCTCGCCAATGCGAAGCGCGAAGTGATTATCGCCAATGCCTATTTCTTTCCCGGCTACCGCCTGCTGCATGCAATGAAAAACGCGGCCCGCCGGGGTGTACGAGTGAAGCTCATCGTACAAGGCGAGCCGGATATGCCAATTGTCAAAGTTGGCGCCGAACTGCTCTATAACTATCTTTTGAAAGGGGGCGTTCAGGTCTACGAATATCGCCGTCGCCCACTGCATGGCAAGGTGGCGTTAATGGACGATCACTGGGCAACCGTCGGGTCGAGCAACCTTGACCCGTTAAGTCTGTCGCTAAATCTTGAAGCCAATCTGATCATTCACGATCGGGAATTCAACCAGACGCTGCGCGACAACCTCAACGCGATTATCGCCAAAGACTGCCTACGAGTGGACGAATCGATGGCACCTAAGCGGACCTGGTGGAATCTCGCCAAGAGCGTGGTGGTGTTCCACTTCCTGCGCCATTTTCCTGCACTCGTTGGCTGGCTGCCCGCACATACGCCAAGGCTGGCCCAGGTGAAGCCCCCCATCCAGCCGGAAATAGAGACTCAGGATCGCGTCGCTTCTGAAAATTCCGGAGGGAAATCCTGATGGCGAAATCACATCCACGCTGGCGGCTGGCAAAAAAAGTTCTCACCTGGCTCTTTTTTATCGCCGTTGCCGTCCTGTTAGTGCTGTATGCCCAGAAGGTCAACTGGGATGATGTCTGGAAGGTTATTCACGACTATAACCGCATCGTGTTATTGGGTGCCGCCGCGCTGGTCGTGGTCAGTTATTTGATTTATGGCTGCTACGACCTGCTGGGTCGCGCCTATTGCGGACATAAACTGGCTAAACGCCAGGTAATGCTGGTGTCGTTTATCTGCTATGCCTTTAACCTGACGCTCAGCACCTGGGTGGGCGGGATCGGCATGCGTTATCGTCTCTATTCCCGCCTTGGATTACCCAGCAGCACCATCACGCGGATTTTCTCGCTCAGCATCACCACCAACTGGCTGGGGTATATTTTACTCGGCGGCATCATCTTTACCTTTGGCGTGGTGGATATCCCGGCGCACTGGTACATCTCCGACACGACACTGCGCATTATTGGCGTGGTGCTGCTACTCTTTATCGCCTTCTATCTGTGGGCCTGCGGTTTTGCGAAACGTCGCCATTTCACGATTAGAGGACAGAAGTTAGTGATTCCCTCGTGGAAATTTGCCCTTGCCCAGATGGCCATTTCCAGCGCCAACTGGATAGCTATGGGGGTGATTATCTGGCTACTGATGGGGCACCAGGCCAACTTCTTCTTTGTGCTGGGCGTGTTGCTGGTCAGCAGTATCGCCGGCGTGATTGTCCATATCCCGGCGGGGATTGGCGTGCTGGAAGCCGTCTTTCTGGCACTGCTGGCCGGGGAACATATGTCACAAGGGGTTATCATCGCGGCCCTGCTGGCCTACCGCGTACTCTATTATTTTATCCCGCTACTGCTGGCGCTGATTGCCTATCTGATACTGGAAAGTCGGGCGAAGAAACTGCGCGCGAAAAATGAAAAGGCGATGGCAAAAGGTTGATTAGCGGGAGCGTATGCCATCAATCACATAGCTTGCCAGACGTAGCAGTTCAAACACGAGACTGGCAATATTCAGCCAGACCCGCAATGCGCCATGGATGGCGCAGGCCTGTACCGTGGTAAATTGTTTCATATAGAGTTCGCGGGCGGATATCTGAATCCGTGAACTGCTGCCCGCCGTCGTTAATCCAAACAGCAATACCATCACCAGGCAGCCAATCCACTCCAATGGGCCATTGTGCAACCCGATATTAACCAGCACCGTCAGGCTAAGCCCCACCAGCAACATCAACAAATAATAGCCACCGCCGCTGATATTGCTGCCCGCATAATGGGCGATAACCGCGCTGATGGCGAACATCGCGCCAGTTACGCCCAGCGCTAAGGCGATTCCCGCCCAGGAGAAGATGCAGGCAAAAAGTAGCCCGGTCAGCAGGTTCATCAAGATGAGCCAGAACAGCGCCAGCGGCGTACTAAAGCGCTCAAAGAGGCAGTAAAGGAGAAGACCGCTGATAAATAAGGCGGCAATCATCACAAGGATGGCAGGGCCGGGAATAAACCATGCCCGAATAACGGGAAGATGCAGCGCCAGCCAGGCAACACCGATACCCAGCACCATGCCCGCAGCCAGCCACAGGCAGATATTAACGATAAGTTCCGTGGGCTTAATGTGCGGCGGCGAAAGCCAACCAAAAGGTTTCATCTCTTCTCCCTGAGGTGAACAAGCCGCACCCGGACATAACCGGGTGCGGCTTATGCTTTTCACTGGCTATCTGACGTCCCCAAGCCGGGATAACATTAACGACGGTTGCCGAAGATACGCAACAGCATCAGGAACAGGTTGATAAAGTCGAGATAGAGCGTTAACGCCCCTAAAATCGAATATTTCCGCAAATGCGCTTTATCATTCACATCAAGCTGTGTGCCGATGTCTTTGAGTTTCTGGGTGTCATACGCGGTCAGCCCGACAAAAATAACCACCCCGATATAGGTCACCGCCCACATCAGCGTTTCACTTTTCAGCCAGAAGTTAACCAGGGAAGCCAGAAGGATACCGATTAGCCCCATAAACAGCATACTGCCAAGACCGCTCAGGTCGCGTTTGGTGGTATAGCCGTAGAGGCTCATCGCGCCGAACATCCCGGCGGTAACGACAAAGGTCGCCGCAATAGACTCCGCGGTGTAGGCATACAGGATGCCCGAAAGCGTCAGCCCGGTCAGGGCGGAATAGAGCATAAACAGCGTGGTCGCCATGCCCGCGCTGAGTTTGTGGATCAGGCCTGAGAGCACAAAAACCAGCGCCAGTTGCGCAATAATCAGCCCGAAGAAGACCACCCGGCTGGAGTAGATAGCCATTAATACGGCTTCATTAAATACCGTATACCAGGCGATAAAAGCCGTCAGCAGTAGCCCACAGGTCATCCAACCATAGACCTGCGCCATATAGGTTTGCAAACCGGCACGGGCGGGTGAAACGATAGAATCGGAACGCGGGAATCTGTCCATAATGACTCCTCAAAAAGTGGATACCCATCTTCAAGATTAACACAATCCCGACAAAGCGTTACCAGCGTTGCGCCGCCTGTTTATCGCTATCGCGCGCCTCTACCCAGCGCTCACCCTGCGCCGTGGCTTCGCGCTTCCAGAACGGCGCACGCGTCTTAAGGTAATCCATAATGAACTGCCCTGCCTCAAAGGCGCTGCTGCGGTGTGCGCTGGTCACGCCGACGAAGACGATGTCGTCGCCAGGCCAGAGTTCGCCCACGCGATGAATCACCGTGACGTTACCAAGTGGCCAGCGCTCACGCGCATCATCAACAATCCCGGCCAGCGTCTTTTCAGTCATCCCCGGATAGTGTTCAAGCGTCAGAGCGCTGACATTATCGCCAAGGTTATGGTTACGCACTTTGCCGGTAAAGGTCACTACCGCGCCGTCTTCATCACGCGCATTCAGCCATTGATACTCTTCGCCGACGTTAAACGGCGCGTGGCCAACCACGATACGTGTCTGCGCCATCTCAGCCTCCGGTCACCGGCGGAAAAAACGCCACTTCGTCGCCATCGGTAAGGGGAGTGTCAAAGCTCACCAGCGTCTGGTTTACCGCCGCCAGCAGTTTGCCCTCTTCCAGCGCCAGCGCCCAACGCTCGTTACGCGCGGCAAGGTGTTGGCGTAACGCTTCGACAGATGGAAACACTTCGTCCAGCGTCAACCGGTCACACCCGGTCAGTTCGCGCACCTGCGCGAAAAAAAGTACATTAATCATTTGCTTCTACCTTGAAATCACCGGACTTACCGCCGCTTTTCGCCAGCAGACGTACCGGGCCAATGACCATATCCTTCTGCACGGCTTTGCACATATCGTAAATCGTCAATGCGGCTACCGACGCCGCCGTCAGCGCTTCCATTTCCACGCCCGTTTTGCCCGTCAGACGGCACAGCGACTCAATGCGAACCCGGTTATGTTCCGGCTGTGCCTGTAATTGCACTTCCACTTTGCTAAGCAACAGCGGGTGACACAGCGGAATCAAATCCCAGGTGCGTTTTGCCGCCTGGATGCCCGCAATACGCGCCGTGGCAAAGACATCACCTTTGTGATGGCTGCCGTCAATAATCATCGCCAGCGTTTGTGGCTGCATGGTAACAAACGCTTCGGCGCGCGCTTCCCGCACGGTTTCTGCTTTGGCGGAGACATCCACCATATGCGCTTCGCCGTCGGCGTTAATATGGGTCAGTTGCGACATAAATTAAGGCTTAATGTGGGAGTGAAAATTACACGGACGCGTGCGCGCATCGAGTTGCGGCGCGATGATATTGTCCCATGCGGTGCGACAGGCTTTGGTAGAGCCCGGCATCGCGAAAATCAGCGTTTTGTTGGCGATACCCGCCAGCGCACGTGATTGCAGCGTAGAGGTGCCTATCTCTTCGAAAGAGAGCATCCGGAACAGTTCACCAAACCCTTCTACTTCACGGTCAAACAGCGGCAATAATGCCTCCGGTGCCTGGTCGCCCTCGGTAAAACCGGTGCCGCCGTTAATCAGCACCACCTGGACGTCATCGCTGGCAATCCACACTGAGACCTGCGCCCGAATGGCATAGCGATTCTCTTTGACAATGGCTTTCGCCACCACTTTATGCCCCGCCTCCAGCGCTGAGTCGCGCAGAAAATGGCCTGAGGTGTCATCCTCTTCGCCACGACGGCTGGAAACCGTAAGAATCGCGATACGGGTAGGGATAAATTCAGTACTAACCTGACTCATTGCTTTTTCTCCTTGCGGCCATTATCCGCCAATATAAGACAGATTTTGCGTAATGCCGGTGTTACCCTGATGCAGAAAATGGGTCTGTTTTTTATGCGCAAGGGACGCGGCAATGCGCGCTTCCAGCGCGGCCTGCTGATAGTCATCCTGCAGCAGATCGCGCAGGTCTACGCCCCCGTCGCCAAAAAGGCATAAATGCAGCTTGCCGACGGAAGAGACCCGCAGCCGGTTACAACTGGCGCAAAAGTCTTTTTCATAGGGCATGATGAGACCGATCTCTCCGGCATAGTCCGGGTGGCAGAAAACCTGAGCCGGGCCGTCACTGCGGCTGCGCAGCTTCTGGATCCAGCCACGTTTAAGCAGCTCGACGCGCAGCACATCGCCGGAGATATGGTGTTTTCGAAAGAGATCGCTGCCTTCGCCGGTTTCCATCAGTTCAATAAAACGCAGTTGAATGGGGCGAGGTTTGATCCAGGAAAGAAAGGTATCAAGCTGGTGGTGGTTGACGTCGCGCATCAGCACGGTATTGACTTTGACCTTCTCAAAGCCTGCCGCAAAAGCAGCATCAATGCCATCCATCACCTGCTTAAACTTATCCTGTCCGGTAATCGCGAAAAACTGGCGCGCGTCGAGACTGTCGACGCTGACGTTAATCGCCGTCAGCCCGGCATCACGCCAGTGCGCCACATCGCGTGCCAGCCGATAGCCGTTCGTGGTGACGGCAATCTGGCGGATGGCGTGGTTTTCCCGCACGGCAGCAATAATGTCGGTAAAGTCGCGACGCAGCGAAGGTTCGCCACCGGTCAGACGGACTTTCTCTGTCCCCATAGCAGAAAACGCACGCGTAACGCGACGAATCTCCTCCAGGCTGAGAAAACCTTTATTGGTGACGCCACCTGGCTTGTAGCCGTTGGGCAGGCAGTAAGTGCAACGGAAGTTGCATACATCAGTGATCGACAAACGCAAGTAAAAGAACTTACGCGCGAACGTGTCAGTCAGTTGTGTGGCCATGTACACCTTTCCAAATACGGGAGATGCAGTCATTTCTTCCTGCACCCTGGCGGCTGATACCGGTGGTATCGCCACGGCCAAAGCACCATATCGTCAGACGTAGGTACAGAGGCTAGAGTGTATGTTGTGCGTAACGAGATAAATTCGTTATGGCGATAGTAGCGCGAAGCGTTTTGTTTCGCCAACATCATTATCGCTATATAAACATGTATATAGCGACATGATCGCGCATTTTCATAACAGAGTACGTGAAAATCCCTTTTTTGCTTTGATATACGTCATTTTCCACCCTGCGCGGCATCGTCATTAGGTGGTATTTAGGTTAACGTAGCGCGGTAATCATTTATAAGGAAGGTTTATGCGTAATCGCACTCTTGCGGATCTGGATCGCGTCGTTGCGCTTGGCGGTGGGCACGGTCTGGGCCGCGTGATGTCAGCTTTATCATCGTTAGGTTCACGACTCACCGGTATTGTGACGACCACCGATAACGGCGGTTCTACCGGGCGGATTCGCCGATCTGAGGGAGGGATCGCCTGGGGCGATATGCGCAACTGTTTAAACCAGCTTATTACCGAACCCAGCGTCGCTTCGGCGATGTTTGAGTACCGTTTTAGCGGTAATGGCGAACTTTCCGGCCATAACCTCGGAAACTTGATGTTAAAGGCGTTAGATCACCTCAGCGTGCGGCCTCTGGAGGCGATCAATCTCATTCGCAACCTGCTCAAGGTCGATGCGTTTCTTATTCCGATGTCTGAACAACCCGTTGATTTAATGGCAACAGACAACGAAGGCCATATGGTCTATGGCGAAGTGAATATCGACCTGCTGGAATCCCCGGTACAGGAATTGATGCTGTTTCCCAAAGTACACGCCACGCGGGAAGCCGTTCAGGCGATTGCCGAGGCGGATCTGATTTTAATTGGTCCGGGGAGTTTTTATACCAGCCTGCTGCCTTTACTGCTGTTGGAAGACCTTTCTCAGGCGTTGCGCCGCCCCCCCGCGCCCGTGGTCTATATCGGTAATCTCGGCAGAGAATTGAGCGTGGCCGCCGCCAACCTGACGCTTAAAGATAAGCTGACGATCATGGAGCAGTATGTGGGTAAACCGATCATTGATGCCGTTATCGTTGGTCCGAAAGTGGATGTCTCTGCAGTTTCCGACCGGGTTGTTATTCAGGGGGTTCTGGAGGCCAGCGATATCCCCTATCGTCATGACAGGCATTTGTTGCGTGAAGCGCTGGAAAAAGCGGTTCAGGCGCTGGGTTAATCGCGCAGCGAGCACGATTTGTGCTCGCGCCATCACGTTTCCTTAATTTCTTAAGGTTGTCTTAAAGATCCTTGTCCAGAATAGTCATCCTGTCTTTGTCAGGATCGTTGTCATGCCTACTTTTCGTCTTCGCCGGCCTAGCTTAAGCCGCCTGAGCTTTCTGATTTTGTTCGCGCTTTATATCGCACTGATTTTAAACATCGCGTTTTATCGCCAGGCATTTAGATTATTGCCGGTAGACTCATTGCATAACGCGCTGGTATTTGCCTCCATGCCCGTCGTGGCCTTTAGCGTCATCAATATTGCGCTCACTCTGACTTCATTTTTACGCCTGGACCGTCTGACGATCAGCCTCTTTATCCTGGTCAGCGCGGCGGCGCAATATTTCATCATGAGCTTTGGCATTATTATCGACCGCTCAATGGTGACCAATATTCTCGATACCACCCCGGCAGAGAGTTTCGCCCTGCTATCGCCACGAATGGTTGTGGTGCTGCTGCTCTCAGGCGCGTTAATGGTGCTTATCGCCTGGTGGATTAAAATCAAAGCGCCGGTCTCAGCCTGGCGTAGTATTATCAGCCGCCTCGTGAGCATTGCGGTTTCCGCATTACTGATCGTTTTCGTCGCGCTGCTGTTCTATAAAGATTACGCCTCACTGTTTCGCAATAATAAAGAACTGGTTAAATCCCTCAGCCCGTCAAACAGCATCACCGCCGGTTTATCCTGGTATAGCCATCATCGCATGGATAATTTACCGCTGGTGCGTATCGGTGAAGATGCACAACAACGTGCGCAGATGCAAAACGGCCCGCGTAAGAATCTGACCATCTTGATCGTGGGTGAAACCTCGCGTGCCGCCAACTTTTCTCTGGGTGGATATGCTCATGATACCAACCCGCGTTTAAAACAGGATAATGTGGTCTATTTCCCGAACACCACCTCCTGCGGGACGGCAACGGCCATTTCCGTGCCCTGCATGTTCTCTAATATGCCGCGCCAGAATTACGACGAAGAACTGGCCCATCATCAGGAAGGGTTGCTGGATATTATTCAGCGCGCGGGTATTCAGGTATTGTGGAATGAAAACGACGGCGGTTGCAAAGGCGCCTGCGATCGCGTTCCTCATCAGGATGTGACTGCGCTGAATCTGCCGGGGTTATGTATTGACGGTGAATGTCAGGATGAAGCGTTATTTCATCAGCTCGAAGACTATATCAATAATCTGCAACATGACGGCGTCATTGTATTGCACACCATTGGTAGCCACGGGCCAACCTACTATAACCGCTACCCGGCGGCATTTCGTAAATTTACCCCGACCTGCGATACCAGCCAGATTCAGACCTGCACGCAGGAACAACTGGTGAACACTTACGATAACACCATTTTGTACATTGATTATATTGTCGACAAAGCCATTAAATTACTGCAATCGAAACAGGATAAATTCACCACCAGCCTGGTTTACCTTTCCGACCATGGTGAATCGCTGGGTGAAGACGGTGTCTATTTACACGGTTTGCCTTATTCCATCGCCCCGGAAACGCAAAAACATATTCCGATGCTTATTTGGCTGTCTGAGGATTATCAAAAGCGTTACGGCGTAGATAATCAGTGCCTGCAAAAAGAGGCACAGCAAAAGAACTTTTCGCAGGATAATCTCTTCTCGACCATGTTGGGTATGACAGGGGTCAGTACGAAGGAATACCGTGCGCAAGATGATATTTTGACTGCCTGTCGTGGAGAGCCGAAATGAAAATTCTGGTCGTCGAAGATGATGCACTGTTATTACAGGGATTGATTCTGGCCATGCAAAGTGAAGGATACGCCTGCGATGGCGTATCCACCGCGCATGAAGCGGGCCTGAGTCTGGCAACCGGACACTACAGTCTGATGGTGCTTGACCTTGGCCTTCCGGACGAAGATGGCCTCCATTTCCTGGAGCGTGTTCGCCGCGAGAAATTCACGCTGCCGGTACTAATTTTGACCGCCAGGGACACACTCTCCGATCGTATTTCCGGGCTGGACACCGGTGCGGATGATTATCTGGTTAAGCCTTTCGCACTTGAAGAGCTTAACGCGCGTATTCGTGCCCTGCTGCGCCGTCACAATAATCAGGCAGACAGCGAATTAACAAACGGTAATTTGCGGCTGAATTTGACCCGCCGTCAGGTATGGCTCAGCGAAGAGTTACTGGAGCTTACGCCAAAAGAGTACGCGTTGCTGTCACGCCTGCTGATGAAAGTGGGTACGCCGGTACACCGTGAAATTCTTTATAACGACATTTACAACTGGGACAACGAACCGGCGACAAATACGCTGGAAGTGCATATCCATAACCTGCGTGACAAAATCGGCAAATCGCGTATCCGTACCGTGCGCGGCTATGGGTATATGTTGATCCACGCCGATAAACAGGAATAAGCATGGCGATCTTTCAGTTCAGGAATTGGTCAATGCGAAGCCGCTTGCTGCTCACCGTCGGGGCCATTCTGGTGGTGTGTCAACTGGTCAGCGTGTTCTGGCTATGGCATGAGAGCAAAGAGCAAGTCCAGCTATTAGTGGAAAGCGCGATTCACAGCCATAACAACCACAAACAGGTGGAGCATGAAGTGCACGAGGCGGTCGCCAGTCTGCTGGTGCCAAGCCTGCTGATCATTGGTCTCGCCCTGCTGCTCTGTTTTAAGGCCTTGAAAACCATAACCCGCCCTCTTTCAGCATTACAGCGCGAGCTGGATGCGCGTGCGCCGGGCAACCTTGAACCCATCGTTCTGGAAAACCCGGTCCGTGAGGTCGAAGCCGTTGCCTCTGCCATCAATCAACTGGTTTCACGCCTTACCGTCACACTGGATCGCGAACGTCTGTTTACCGCCGACGTAGCCCATGAGTTGCGTACGCCGCTGGCAGGTCTGCGTCTGCACCTGGAGTTGATGGCCAAAAGCCATGCTCTGGATGTCGCCCCCCTGCTTCAGCGTCTGGACCAGATGACCGAAAATATTGCCCAGTTGCTACAACTCGCCCGCGTCGGGCAATCTTTTTCCGCTGGCAGCTATCAGCAGGTGATGTTGATGGAAGATGTGGTCATGCCTGTCCACAGTGAGCTGGAGAGAATGCTGCACACCCGTCAGCAGCACTTACAGTTGCCGGAAATGACAGAAGATATCGCCGTGGCAGGCGATGCCACACTCCTGCAAGTACTGCTGCGAAATCTGGTGGAAAACGCCCACCGGTACAGCCCGCCCGGCACCACCATTATCGTGAGCCTTATCGCTGGCCCGACGCCGGTGCTGTCGGTGGAAGATGAGGGTTCAGGCGTGGATGAATCCCGCAGCGGAGAGTTAAGCAAAGCTTTTGTGCGAATGGATAGTCGCTACGGTGGTTCAGGGCTTGGATTGAGTATCGTTTCACGCATCGCGCAGCTTCATGACGCGCAATTCTTCTTGCACAACCGTCAGCCTGGCCCCGGTGTTCGCGCATGGGTGAAACTCAACCCCATTGCACGTTAAGGGGAACTCAGTAAGACAGCACCCAGAGATGGGTAAAACCGATGATAATGGCGAGGGACAGGGCAATGGCCAGATACTGAGCCAGATTTTCTTTGTGCATAGATACTCTCCTGATTTTTCACAGGAGAGTAATCGGCTTTCATTAAGCAAACATTAAGATACACAGGTCAATTTCGTGAGCGGCATCGTGTTACGAGGCGGCAATAAACAATTCCCGCAGTTGATGCAGTTGATCGCGGCATTTCGCCGCCTCTTCGAATTCGAGATTCTGCGCATGTTGCATCATCTGCCCTTCCAGCTCGTGAATTTTCTGCTGCAGCGCTTTCGGGGTTAATGCCAGTTCGGCAGCTTCCACCTGAGCCGGTGTGCGCGATTTACCGCGACCTTTGCCTTTGGTCTTCGCCAGGCTTTCGCCGAGGCTCAGAATATCCACCACTTTTTTGTTCAACCCCTGCGGGGTGATGCCGTGTTCTTCGTTGTACTGCTGCTGTTTCTCGCGACGACGCTCGGTTTCCCCCATCGCCTTCGCCATGGATGGGGTAATTTTATCGCCGTAGAGAATGGCCTTCCCGTTGACGTTACGCGCCGCACGACCAATGGTCTGAATCAGCGAACGCTCAGAACGCAGGAACCCTTCTTTATCCGCATCCAGAATTGCCACCAGCGACACTTCCGGCATATCCAGCCCCTCACGTAACAAGTTGATGCCCACCAGCACATCGAACTCGCCAAGGCGTAAATCGCGGATAATCTCCATACGTTCGACCGTATCAATGTCGGAGTGCAGGTAACGCACCCGCTCACCGTGTTCTTCCAGATATTCGGTCAGATCTTCCGCCATGCGTTTGGTCAGTGTCGTGACCAGCACGCGCTCGTTAATGGCAGCGCGTATGCGGATCTCGGAGAGCAGATCGTCCACCTGGGTTGCCACCGGTCGCACTTCGATAATCGGATCGAGCAAGCCGGTCGGGCGCACAACCTGGTCAATCACATCGCCACCGGATTTTTCCAGCTCATAGTTGCCCGGCGTCGCCGATACATAAATGGTTTGCGGTGCCAGCGCTTCGAACTCTTCGAATTTCAGTGGGCGGTTATCCAGCGCTGACGGCAGACGGAAACCGTACTCCACCAGCGTCTCTTTACGCGCGCGGTCGCCGCGGAACATACCGCCAATTTGCGGAATGGTGACGTGGGATTCATCAATCACCAGCAGGCCATCCGCCGGAAGGTAATCAAACAGCGTCGGCGGCGGCTCGCCCGGCCCGCGCCCGGAAAGGTAGCGCGAATAGTTTTCGATGCCGGAGCAATAGCCCAACTCATTCATCATTTCCAGATCAAACTGGGTGCGCTGGGTCAGCCGCTGTTCTTCCAGCAGCTTATTATTCTCCAGCAGCACTTTGCGCCGCTCGGCCAGCTCGACCTTGATCTCTTCCATCGCCTGAACGATGCGCTCACGCGGCGTGACGTAGTGAGTTTTGGGATAGACCGTAAAACGCTGGATGGTCGACTCAACGTGCCCGGTCAGCGGATCAAACAGCGACAGACGCTCAACTTCTTCATCAAACAGCTCAACGCGCAGGGCAATATCGTCCGATTCTGCCGGGAAGATATCGATCACTTCGCCGCGCACGCGAAAGGTGCCGCGCTGAAACGCCTGATCATTGCGGGTATACTGCAGCTCCGCCAGCCGACGCAGTATGGAGCGTTGATCGATGATCATCCCTTTTGTCAGGTGCAGCATCATCTTCAGGTACAGGTCCGGATCGCCCAGACCGTAAATCGCAGAGACCGATGCCACCACAATGACATCCCGACGTTCAAGCAGCGCTTTAGTGGCCGACAGTCGCATCTGCTCAATGTGTTCGTTCACCGAGGCATCTTTTTCAATAAACGTGTCCGAACTCGGCACATAGGCTTCCGGCTGATAGTAGTCGTAGTAAGAGACGAAATATTCCACCGCGTTATCCGGGAAGAACTCTTTCATTTCGCCATACAACTGTGCCGCAAGGGTCTTGTTCGGCGCCAGCACCATCGTCGGGCGCTGTAAATCGGCAATCACATTCGCCACGGTGAACGTTTTCCCTGAACCGGTCACGCCCAGCAAAGTCTGATGAGCCAGACCATCTTCGAGACCTTCTTCCAGGCGACGAATAGCTTCTGGCTGATCGCCGGAGGGACGAAAAGCGGAATTCAGTTTGAATGGTTTACTCATGGACGGCTACCTGATGAAGGAATGAGCGGGCAGGAAAGTAATTTTACTCACCACAGCGAGATTTGCCAATAAAAAATACTGGATGTAAAAACAGTGGCATAATCAGGAATCTCTTCTACTCACTGGCCCGGCACGATGAGCACACCTCGAAAATCATCTGGGACGGTACAAAACACCAGCAAAAGCGGGTTATCCCCAGAACATTTCCTTTTTTAACACTTGTCAAGACAGGTAATGAAAGTTTTGTGGCAGTGGGTGACAGATTTCTTACAAGGATTGCTTTTATTTAACTAATTAAAAAATAAAGGAATATCTCAAAAGACGCCTTTCGCAGCAATTCAGGCGCAAGCCGCGTATTTACTCGCTTCTCGCACTTTTTCTAACTCTAATGCACAAGGTTATCCACAGGAATAGTGGATAACTGCTTCCAGCCCATATGCCTCGCCTGTCGCGAAAAACCACCTGGCAGCCTCTTTGAGGTCAATAAAAAAATTTTCTCGCTTATTTTCGCAGAATATCTGCTAACGAATCGGTGAATTATCATGCGATCCTGCTCACATTTCACCAATTGACTGCACCATTTCCCACCATCCCTGGCACTGTCAAAGAGCATATATTTTCGCCTGCCAGCCGCAAAAAGCACTTTTACTCTCTTATTCATCAGCGGGTTCCGAAAAAAATCTCGCTTTTAGGTTCTGGCAAGGCTTTTGCACAGACTTTTACAACATCTTCTCTGTCACCCGATCAGAGATAAGGAGCGAACCGTGTTGAGTTTACGTGCAGTCAATCAGTATTACGGCAATCAACATACGCTGTGGAATGTCGACCTCGACCTCTCCCCCGGTGTATGCACCTCTGTTATTGGCCTCCCAGGGATGGGCAAGACGACGCTTATCAATTGCATTACCGGTTATCTGCCCGTGGAGAGCGGTAGCATGGTCTGGCAAGAAGCGGGGGCGCCGCCCAGGGATTTACTCAACCTGCAGGCGGAGCATCGCAGCGCAATGGGCATAGGCTATGTTCCCCAGGACAGGCGGATATTTTCACAAATGACCGTTGAGGAGAATTTGCATATCGCCATGCTGGCCTCTGGTGAACCGCGCAGTACCGTCAATCGTGAGATCTATGACCTGTTTCCCGAACTCTACGGGCTACGTCAGGTGAAAGGCGCTGGGCTGTCTGAGGATAATCAGCACCAACTGGCGATGGCGCGCGCGCTCGTCAATCGCCCGCGGCTGTTGATTCTGGACGAACCCACACGCGGGCTTGGACAGGCGTTTATCCATAAACTCGGCAATTTACTTGTCCGGCTCAACCAGGATTTCGGTATGACTATCCTGCTGGCCGAACAACATCTGTCGTTTATACGCCGGGTTGCTGACCGTTTCTGTCTGTTACATCGTGGTCGCAATGTCGCCGAAGGGGATGTCAGACAGCTTGACGATCAGCTTCTGTCGCACTGGATGTCGCCTGATTCAGCACGTTGAGATCGAGATAATGACCGTTTTGTGTAGCGAACGGCGCGTGGGCAAGCCAGGGAATTTCTCCCATAAAAGGTGCCTTTAACACGCGCCGTAGCGTCGCAAGATACTCGGTATGCCGTTTACCTGGCGGCTGAACATCATTGGCAATCCAGCCTGCAAAACGCAACCCCGCCTGCTCTATCGCCTGTGCGGTCAACATTGCATGATTAATACACCCAAGCTTAACGCCCACCACCAGAATCACCGGCAATCGCTCGGCCACCACCCAATCGGCAAAAGTGAATGTCTCTGAAAGCGGCGTAAACCACCCACCAGCCCCTTCTGTCAATATCCAGTCGGCCTCCGCTTCCAGCGCCCGCAGCCCGGCAGACATCCCCTCAAGCGTAATGGGCATATCGGACTCTGCGCTGACAATGTGCGGCGATGTCGGCTCAGCAAAAGTCCAGGGGTTTACCTGGTCGTAATCGAGCATCACGCTGCTGTTGTGCTGCAAAGCCAGCGCGTCACTGTTGCGCAGCCCCTGTGCGGTCATGTCGCTGCCCGAGGCCACCGGTTTGTAACCTGCACTTCGCAGCCCCCGAAGATTTGCCGCTTGCAAAAGCGCGCAGCTCGCCACCGTTTTTCCGACCTCGGTGTCCGTGCCGGTGACAAAATAGCGTTCAGTCACGCGTGATAACTCCCCAGAAAAGTTGATAGGTCAGCGGGAATGCTCCCTGCTGTTGCGGCCAGGCCAGTTGCAAGCGTTGCAGCCCCCCTCGCGTAAGCCCTTGCCTGCGTCCGGCATGCAGATGGGTCGCCCCCACCCCTTTAAGCGATCGCATGGCCTCCAGTGCCCCCGCAAAATGGAGCGTGATGGGCTCAATACCCGCCTGATAGCGCCAGCCGGATAGCGCATCGTGGAGTTGCGTAGCGGCCAGAAAGTGATTGGCATGACGCTGGTCATCAATCGCGCGCCATGCCTCATTCAATTCAGGTAACGAGCCGCTCACCAGGGTGGTAAACGCAATATGTCCACCGGGGCGCACCACGCGGTATAACTCCGCCAGCGCCTGACGCACATCATCACACCACTGCACCGCCAGGTTACTCCAGGCAAGACAAAATTCAGCGCGGGCAAAAGGCATGGCTTCGATATCCGCCAGCACATAGCGTTCTGCCGCCTGCCTGCGCCGGGCCTCCTCCAGCATGGGCGCAGAGATATCCAGCGCCGTCACCCGAGCCCCCTGCTCTCGCCAGTAGCGACTCAGCAACCCCGGCCCGCAGCCAGCGTCAAGCACCTGTTCAACAGGGGCAGAAGGGAGACGGGAAAGCAGTAATTCTGCGCTTTGTTGCTGCAATCCGTTGTGTTGGTCGTAGCGGTGGGCGGCGCGACCGAAGGTATCGGCAATGGCTTGTTTATCAACGCGCGTCATGCAATATCTCCAGCAACTGCGTAATGTCTTCCGGCTCATGGGCGGCAGTGAGCGTTAAGCGCAACCTGGCGGTACCTGGCGGGACGGTTGGCGGGCGAATCGCGGTTACCCAAAAACCGTTCCCCCGTAACTGCGCGGCCAGGTGCAGCGCACGGCTGTTTTCGCCCACAATCAGCGGCTGAATGGCACTGTCAGATGCTGTTACCTGGAGTTTCTGCGCCTGTGCGCCCGCACGGAATTGCGCAATCAGCGCATTCAGTTTATGGCGGCGTTGTGCGCCTTCTTCGGATCGAATAACAGCAAGTGAGGCGCTGATTGCCGCGGCCTGGGCGGGCGGCATACTGGTGCTGTAAATCAGATGGCGGGCGAACTGTGTCAGATAATCGGCCAGCGATTCGCTGCACAGCACCGCCGCACCGCTCACGCCAACCCCTTTGCCGAACGTGACAATCAGGATATCCGGCGTGACCTGGCGGGCGTGGCAGCTACCGCGCCCCTCGTCGCCGCATACGCCAATACCGTGCGCATCGTCGACCATCAGCCAGCCATTTGCCTGTCGGGTCACCCGGGCGATGTCAGCCAGCGGCGCGCTGTCGCCGTCCATACTGAACACCCCTTCGGTAACAACCAGTTGTTCGCCACCGATCGGTTTTGCCAGCAGAGCCGCAAGATGCGTGGCGTCGTTATGGGCAAAGCGGCGTAGTTCTGCCGGGCTGAGGCTGGCCGCTTCCAGCAACGAGGCGTGGCTTAGCCTGTCGGCAACAATACGGTCTTCTTTCTTACCCAGCGCGGCAATCACCGCCTGATTAGCAGCGAATCCTGAGATAAACAGTAGCGCGCGCGGATACCCCAGCCAGTCGGCAAGCCCGACCTCAAGCTGTTGATGTGCCAGGGTGTAGCCGCTCACGTGACCAGAACCGCCGCTGCCAACCCCGTATTTATCTGCCCCCTGCTGCCAGGCGCGAACAACCGCCGGATGCTGGCTTAAGCCCAGATAATCGTTACTGGAGAAGTTGCGATAGCGCTGCCCGTCGCGAACCAGCCAGCGCCCGGCCCCCTGCGCCACGCACTGGCGCATTCGCAAGGTATCGGCCTGCCGACGGTCCGCTAACGCCTCATCGATGCGCTGTTGCCAGCTCATAGCGCAGCCGCGTTGTAATACTGATCGGTATCCGCATGCACGAGCTGCTGTTCCAGTTGTTCCTGCTGCGCTCTGTCGCCGTTGAGCACCCCGGTCTGCTGCGGATTCAGCCCCAGCTTACGGAACAGTTGCAGGTCTTTGTCCTCTTCCGGGTTGGGGGTGGTCAGCAACTTACAGCCGTAGAAAATGGAGTTTGCCCCGGCCATAAAGCACATAGCCTGAGTCTGTTCGTTCATCTGCTCGCGCCCTGCGGACAGAC
This sequence comes from Phytobacter sp. SCO41, assembly GCF_003073275.1. Lineage (NCBI taxonomy): Bacteria > Pseudomonadati > Pseudomonadota > Gammaproteobacteria > Enterobacterales > Enterobacteriaceae > Phytobacter > Phytobacter sp. SCO41. The sequence goes on from NZ_CP027225.1 coordinate 3,924,132, forward strand.
GCACATACGAGGTGGGCATCATGATACGGGCAACGGCGATGGTACGGATAAAATCAAAAGCGTCGACATCCTCATTTTCCGCCAGCGGCGTGCCTTTCACTTTCACCAGCATGTTGATGGGTACGCTTTCCGGCGGTGTGGGCAAGTTTGCCAGTTGCAACAGTAACCCGGCGCGATCGGTGACCGTTTCGCCCAGCCCCACAATGCCGCCAGAGCAGACTTTGATTCCCGCATCACGCACTTTATCAAGCGTATCCAGGCGCTCCTGATAGGTTCGGGTGGTGATGATGTTGCCGTAGAATTCCGGTGAGGTGTCCAGGTTGTGGTTGTAGTAATCCAGCCCGGCATGCGCCAGACGCTGCGCCTGACTGTCAGTGAGCGTACCGAGCGTCATGCAGGCTTCCAGGCCCATTGCCTTAACCCCTTCAACCATCTGTTCCAGATACGGCATATCGCGATCGTTCGGGTTCTTCCAGGCCGCGCCCATACAAAAGCGCGTTGAACCGGCGTTTTTCGCCTTACGGGCCGAGTCTAGTACCTGCTCCACCTCCATCAACCTTTCAGCATCCAGCCCGGTTTTATAACGGGCGCTTTGCGGACAGTATTTACAGTCTTCCGGGCAGGCCCCGGTCTTGATCGAAAGTAGCGTGCTGACCTGCACCTGGCGGGGATCAAAATGCTGGCGGTGAACCTGTTGCGCTTCAAACAGCAGTTCCAGCAGCGGTTTTTCAAACAGGGAGGTGACTTGCGACAGTGTCCAGCGTGTCTGGTGAGCCATTGGGCTTCTCCAAAGGGTGTTGTTAAATCTCGATTCGGGTTATACTTGTAAACCTAAATGTTTTTAATTTGGTTTACAAGTCGATTATGACAACGGACGATCTTGCCTTTGACCAGCGCCATATCTGGCACCCGTACACTTCCATGACCTCTCCGCTGCCTGTTTATCCGGTGCAATCCGCACAAGGATGCGAACTGACGCTGGCCAGCGGCGAGCGGCTGGTAGACGGGATGTCTTCCTGGTGGGCCGCCATTCACGGCTACAATCACCCGGTACTGAACGCGGCGATGAAAGCGCAAATTGATGCCATGTCGCACGTGATGTTTGGCGGCATCACCCACCAACCCGCCATCGCCCTGTGCCGTAAGCTGGTGGCGATGACCCCGGACAACCTGGAGTGCGTTTTCCTCGCTGATTCTGGCTCGGTGGCCGTGGAAGTGGCGATGAAAATGGCCCTGCAATACTGGCAGGCGAAAGGCGAGCCCCGGCAGCGGTTTCTCACCTTCCGTAACGGCTACCACGGCGACACCTTTGGCGCGATGTCGGTGTGCGACCCGGACAACTCCATGCACAGCCTGTGGCAGGGCTACCTGCCGGAAAACCTCTTCGCCCCCGCGCCGCAAAGCCGTTTCGACGGTGAATGGGACGAGCGCGATATGGTGGGTTTTGCCCGCCTGATGGCGGCGCATCGCCATGAAATTGCCGCGGTGATCCTTGAGCCCATCGTGCAAGGCGCCGGCGGGATGCGCATGTACCACCCTGAGTGGCTTAAGCGGATCCGTAAAATGTGCGACCGGGAAGGGATATTGCTGATTGCCGATGAGATTGCCACCGGCTTTGGTCGCACCGGCAAGCTGTTTGCCTGCGAACACGCCGGGGTTGCTCCGGATATTCTCTGTCTTGGCAAGGCCTTAACCGGCGGCACAATGACGCTTTCCGCCACGCTTACGACGCGCCATGTGGCCGAGACTATTAGCAACGGCGAAGCGGGCTGCTTTATGCACGGCCCGACGTTTATGGGCAATCCGCTGGCCTGTGCGGCGGCAACGGCCAGTCTCGGCCTGCTGGAAAGCGGTGAATGGCAATCCCAGGTGGCCGCGATTGAACGCCAGTTACGCGACGAGCTCGCAGCGGCGAGCGATAGCGCCAACGTGGAGGACGTTCGCATACTGGGGGCAATCGGTGTAGTGGAGACCAGGCGACTTGTAAACATGGCGGCGCTGCAACGTTTCTTTGTTGGGCAAGGCGTGTGGATCCGCCCGTTTGGCCGCCTCATTTACCTGATGCCGCCTTATGCGATAAGCCGCGAACAGTTGACGCGCTTAACCCAGGCCGTGAATGCCGCCGTCGCCATGGACGAGATGTTCATTGTCTGATTTAACGCCCGCCTGATTCCGGGATGCTACACTCTGGAGGGTTAACTCATCCCGGAATCAGGAGGAATAATGGCGATTTTAATGATACTGACCTCGCATGACACCCTCGGCGACACCGGGCAAAAGACCGGTTTCTGGCTGGAAGAATTTGCCGCACCGTATTATGTTTTTCGCGATGCAGGGCTGGAGGTTGCGCTTGCCACACCCAAAGGCGGACAGCCGCCACTGGATCCGAAAAGCGATGCGCCCGATGCCCAAACCCAGGACACCGAGCGCTTTCGCAAAGACAAAGCCGCACAGCTCGCCCTGGCAAACACCCACAAACTGAGTGATATCGCCGCAGGGGATTATGAAGCGGTGTTTTACCCCGGCGGGCACGGTCCGCTGTGGGATCTGGCAGAACATCCTGTATCTATCGCGCTTATCGAAAAATATTGGGCCGAAGGCAAGCCGGTAGGAACCGTCTGCCACGCGCCGGGCGTGCTACGCCATGCCCATAAGCCAGATGGCAGCCCACTGGTCCAGGGCAAACGCGTGACGGGTTTTAGCAATAGCGAAGAAGAAGCCGTCGGCCTGACACAGGTTGTGCCATTCCTGGTTGAAGATGCGTTAAAACAGGCCGGAGGCTTGTACGAGCGCGGTGAAGACTGGGGCGTGTATGCAATCACCGACGGTCACCTGGTTACCGGGCAAAACCCGGCGTCATCGGCCGCTGCCGCACAGGAAATCGTCAAGTTGTTGCATCGCTGACAGGAGGTGAAATGAAACTGATCAGTCATGATTTACAGGACGGGGGCAAACTGCCCCACCGCCACGTTTTCAATGGCATGGGCTACGACGGCGACAATATTTCGCCGCATCTGGCCTGGGATGATGTTCCCGCTGCAACTAAAAGTTTTGTGGTTACCTGCTACGACCCGGATGCCCCCACGGGGTCCGGCTGGTGGCACTGGGTCGTCGCGAACTTGCCCGCCGATACCCGCGTATTGCAACAAGGAGCCGGTTCAGGGATAAGCGCGCTGCCGGATGGCGCTATCCAGACACGAACCGACTTTGGCAAAGCCGGTTATGGCGGCGCGGCACCGCCGAAAGGTGAAACCCACCGCTATATTTTTACCGTCTATGCGTTAGATGTCCCGGCTATAGAGGTCGATGCCGACGCCAGCGGTGCGATGGTCGGCTTTAATGTGCATTTCCATTCTCTCGCCAGCGCCTCCATCACCGCCCTTTTTAGCTAAAAAACCATTCATTTGAGGCCGATTTGCACAATCGGCTTCCCGTTTCGCTCAACTTAGTATAAAAAAGCAGGCTTCTGACGAAATCATTTAAACTTGCACAGCCTGGAGTACCCCTTGAACACATTCTCGGTTTCTCGTCTGACGCTGGCACTGGCTTTTGGCGTGACACTGACCGCCTGTAGCTCAACGCCGCCGGATCAACAGCCTTCTCAACAAACTGCGCCGGGCACGGCATCGCGCCCTGTTCTGACGGCGGGCGAAGCGAAAAACTTCGTTGCGGATAACTACTTCGCCTCCCTGACGCCGAACGCAGCCGCGTGGAAGCCTTACGCTATCCGTCTGCCTGCACAGGCAAACTTCGTGGTTGGCCCCGCGGGCACGCCTGGCGTAACGCACAACACCATTCAGGCAGCGGTTGACGCAGCCATCAACAAACACTCCAGCGATCGTCAGTATATTGCCGTGATGCCGGGTGATTACGAAGGCACGGTGTATGTTCCTGCGGCGTCTGGCAGCGTGACCATTTACGGTACCGGCGAAAAACCGCTGGACGTGAAAATCGGGCTGGCTATTGACTCTGAAATGGACAGCACGACCTGGCGTAAACTGGTCAATCCATCAGGCAAATACATGCCGGGTAAACCTGCCTGGTATATGTTTGATAAATGCCAGAGCAACCGTAACGCCACCGTTGGCGTGATGTGCTCCGCTGTTTTCTGGTCACAGAACAATGGTCTGCAACTGCAGAACCTCACCATCCAGAATAGCCTTGGCGACAGCGTTGACGCCGGTAACCATCAGGCGGTTGCGTTCCGCAGCGACGGCGACAAAGTTCAGTTGAATAACGTCAATATCCTGGGTCGCCAGAACACCTTCTTCGTGACCAATAGCGGTGTCGATAACACCCTGCGTAACGATCGCCAGACCCGTACGCTGGTCACCAACAGCTATGTAGAAGGGGATGTGGATATCGTTGCAGGCCGCGGCGCGGTTGTGTTTGATAACACCGATTTCCGCGTTGTGAACTCCCGTACCCAACAAGAAGGCTACGTGTTCGCACCGGCAACCCTGTCCAGCGTTAATTTCGGTTTCCTGGCGACCAACAGCCGCTTTACCGCGACCGGTAATGGCGTGGCGCAACTGGGCCGCTCGCTGGACGTGGATGCCAATACCAACGGTCAGGTTGTGATTCGCGATAGCGTGATCAACGAAGGCTTCAACGTGGCGAAACCGTGGGCAGCCGCAGCGGCTTCTGGTCGCGCGTTTGCCGGTAATACGGGCGCGGTGGATGATAAAGGTAATATCCAGCGTCAGTTGAACGATGCGCGCTTCAACCGCATGTGGGAATTCAACAACCGTGGCGTAGGCAGCCAGGTTGTTGCTGAACCGAAAAAGTAAGCATTTTGAAACGAAAAAACCTCGCCGCGGCGAGGTTTTTTTATGCCTGAAAATCAGTACGCGTTAACCACGACCCACATCGGCCCCTGGCCCACCGCATAACGGGATTTCTCGGTCAGCAGCCCCTGCTCGCCGGTAATTTCATACAACGCGATATGGTGGGATTTCTGCCCTGCCGCAATCAGGAATTTACCGCTGTGATCGACATTAAAGCCACGCGGCTGCGTTTCTGTCGGCTGGAAGCCCTCGATAGCCAGTACGCTGCCATCTTCTGACACGCTGAACACAGTGATCAGGCTGGCGGTACGGTCACAAGCATAGAGGTGACGGCCATCCGGCGTAATATGAATATCCGCCGCCCAGCGGGTATCGGAGAAGTCAGCCGGCATCATATCCAGCGTCTGCACACATTCAATCTTCCCGTGCGCATCATTAAGCTGCCATACATCGACAGAGCTGTTCAGCTCATTCACACAGTAGGCAAAACGTTTGTTCGGATGGAAGGCGATATGGCGCGGGCCAGCCCCTTCAACGGTGGTCACTTCCGCCGGGTCTTGCGGTTGCAGATTGCCATCTTCGGACAGCGTAAACAGACAAATACGATCTTGTTTCAGCGCCGGAACCCACAGGGTGCGATTGTCAGGCGAAATATTGGCAGAATGACAACCTTCCAGCCCTTCTACCACGTCCAGGGTCTCGGTCGGCACGCCATCGTCGAGACGTGTTACGCTGACACAACCCGCGTTATAGGAACCGCTGAACAGGAAACGACCACTGTGATCGGTTGAGATGTGCGTCGGGCTACCTGGCAGCGACGCTTCTGCGGTATAGGTCAGCGCACCATCGTCTGGCGCAATACGGTAAGCAATAACGCGGAATTCCGGGCGTACGCCCACGTAGAGGTAACGTTTATCAGGGCTTATGACCATCGGCTGAACCTGGCCGGGAACATCCACCACCTGCACAAGCGTCAGGGTGCCTTCGGGATTCAAACGCCAGACATGAATCTGCTGACTTTCCGGGCTGGCGGTATAAACGGTTTGTTTCATGAATACTCCTTTCCTTGATACTGCGTTAATTTACCAGGATAGCCTTTTTTCGTGGTTAATGCTGAATTTCACGCGCAAATTTTGCCCATGGCGCGACTCGGTGTACCATCCCGAAAAAGCCAAATTCAACATTGACCACGGAAAACGACATGACCTCGCGTGTATTAGCACTGGATTTAGACGGTACCTTACTGACGCCTAAAAAAACGCTGCTCCCCTCTTCTATCGAGGCGCTTGCCCGGGCAAAAGCAGCGGGCTATCAGTTAATTATTGTTACCGGACGGCATCACGTTGCCATCCATCCTTTTTATCAGGCACTGGCGCTTGATACACCTGCAATTTGCTGTAATGGCACTTATTTGTATGATTATCAGGCAAAAAAAGTGTTAACAGCCGATCCTCTGCCAGTTTCGCAAGCCGTTAAACTGATTGAAATGCTCGAATCCCACGATGTCCACGGTCTGATGTATGTCGATAATGCCATGCTCTATGAAAAGCCAACCGGTCATGTCATTCGCACCAATAACTGGGCACAAACTCTGCCGCCGGAACAGCGCCCGGTCTTCACCCAGGTGGACTCGCTGCGCGCTGCCGCCAGTGACGTTGACGCTATCTGGAAATTCGCCCTGACCGACGAAGACACCAATAAACTTAAGCAGTTTGCCCACACGGTTGAGCAAACACTGGGACTGGAGTGCGAGTGGTCATGGCATGATCAGGTTGATATCGCGCGCACGGGCAATAGCAAAGGCAAACGCCTGACCGAGTGGGTCACCTCACAGGGCTTGTCGATGAAAGAGGTGGTGGCGTTTGGAGACAACTACAACGACATCAGCATGCTGGAGGCGGCGGGCCTTGGGGTCGCGATGGGAAATGCCGATGACGCGGTCAAAGCCCGCGCCAACGTTGTGATTGGCGATAACACCACCGACAGCATTGCCAGCTTTATCTATAGCCATCTGCTCTGATCAGGCGGTGATCGATACACTCTTAATTTGTGCATAGAGCCACAGGCCAGGTTTGATATTGAGCTCATCCCTGGCCCACGGGCTAATTCGCGCCCACAGCGTCCTTCCACTTACATCCAACTGAACTTCCACCTGCCCGTCCAGATCGTAGTTTTGCACCACTTTCGCCCGCAGAGTGTTACGAATACTGGTATTGCCGGAAGGTTGCAGCACCAGCGACACATCCGTTGCCTGAATTCGAATACGCACAGCAGCCTGAAGCGGCTTATCCAGTCTGTTCACCCAAATATGCTGGTCGCCCAGCGCCAGCGCCGTCATGGCGTAATGCGGATGCTGCTCCAGCACGCTGACTTTCAGAATACTGCTTTGCTGCTCCTGAGGTAGCCACGGATTCATCACGCTGCTCCCCCAGACATCTTCGAGGTTACCAAAGGCTTTCACCGCCCCCGCTTCCAGCACCATCACTTTATCGGCAAGGTGCAGGATCTCATCCAGCGAGTGGCTGACATACAGCACAGGAATATTGATTTCCCGCGCCAGGCGTTGCAGATACGGCAACAGCTCACGTTTACGCGGAATATCCAGCGATGCCAACGGCTCATCCAGCAACAACAATTCCGGCGCGGTTAACAGGGCGCGACCAATCGCCACGCGTTGCTTTTCCCCACCCGACAGCCCGCCTGGCAGGCGCTCTAAAAGCTGTTCGATCCCCAGAAGCGCCACCAGCTTGTCAAACTGCCCGGCCATGGATTTCGCCATGCCGTAGCGTAAATTGCCCAACACGTTGTAATGCGGGAACAGGCGCGCATCCTGGAAGACATAACCGACCCGGCGCTTTTCCGGCGGCAGGCAGATTTTTTTCTCAGCGTCATACAGCACGCGATCATTGAGCACGATACGCCCCTGCTCCGGGCGCGTTAAGCCGCTAATCGCATTGATAAGAGAGGTTTTCCCCGCTCCCGATACGCCAAATACCGCCGTGATACCGCTAGCTGGCAGGTTTTCGGCAACCTGCAGACGGTGCGTTCCCAGCGTCTGACTAAAATTCAGCTCCAGCATCGTTATCTCCCGGTCCGTTCACGGCTAACGCGCGCCAGCCATTCCGAAATGAGCAGCGAGACAAGCGCCAGAATAATGGAGATCACACACAAACGCGCCGCCGCCATTTCGCCGCCGGGTGTCTGAATAAGGGTGTACATCGCCGAAGGAATGGTACGCGTTTCGCCAGGGATGTTTGAGACAAAGGTGATGGTCGCCCCAAATTCACCCAGCGAACGGGCAAAGGCCAGCACGGTGCCGACAATAATTCCCGGCAATGTTAAGGGCAGCGTAATCGTCATAAACACGCGCCAGCGCCCGGCACCTAAGGTACGGGCGGCCTGTTCGAGTTTGGTGTCAACGCCTTCCAGCGCCAGGCGAATGGCACGCACCATCAGCGGAAAGGACATCACCGCCGCCGCAAGCACCGCGCCTCGCCAGCTAAAAGCGAAGGTTATACCGAACCAGTCAAAGAGCCACTGGCCGATAAATCCACGTCTTCCCATGGCAATAAGTAGTAAATACCCCACGACAACCGGAGGCAGAACCAGGGGAAGATGCAGGAGACTGTCAAGCAGGGCTTTGCCTGGAAAGGTACAGCGCACCAGTAACCAGGCAAAGAAAATCCCAAAGGGCAAGCTAATAACAACTGCGAGGGATGAAACTTTCAGGCTAAGTATCACTGCCTGCCATTCGGGATCCGTTAATATCATTCGTGTGTCGTAAATCCGTAACGTTTAAACACGGCGGAAGCTTCCGGGGTTTTCAGATAGTCATAGAACGCGCTAACCGTTGCGTTTTTATGACCTTCGGTAATCGCCATCGGATATTCCACCTTCTGGTGAGAGTTTTCCGGGAAAGTCCCGACCACTTTCACGCCCTTACTGGCCACGGCATCAGAACCATAGACGATACCCAGCGGGGCTTCGCTACGTTCAACCAGTGCCAGAGCACCACGTACATCTTCTGCTGGCGCCAGGCTCGGGGACAATTTATCCCACGCCCCCAGCTTTTGCAGCGCTTCTTTCGCATAGATACCTGCCGGGACATGCTCCGGATCGCCAACCGCCAGGCGGCCGCCTTTCAACAAGGTTGCCCAGTCAGTGGCCGCATCAACGGTAATATCGTCCTGCGCACTGCTCTTCGGCGCCACAACAACCAGGCTATTACCCAGCAAGGTTACGCGCGTGCCGGTATCGATACTCTTTTTATCAACCGCGTAATCCATCCATTTCTGGTCAGCAGAAATGAACAGGTCCGCAGGCGCGCCCGCTTCGATTTGACGTGCCAGCGTGGAAGACGAAGCAAACGACGAGACCACCTCGACGTTTTTCTCTTTCTTATACGCAGCGGCAATGTCCTGCATTGCATTGGTCAGCGACGCTGCCGCAAAAACGGTAATTTTCTCTTCATCAGCCAGCGCATGTCCGGCAACAGAAAGCGATAAAGTCGCCCCGGCAAAAAGGCGTAACCATGTACGTGTCATCTGTAACTCCTGTGAGTATCGTTATATAACTGGAAATATAACGATACTACCAGAGATTCACCGAGTGAGGTCATACTCATCAAGAATTACTGAGATTTATGAGATATCGGCAAGCTTATGCCGAACTTGAATAGCAAAACGCCCGCGATTGCGGGCGTTTTTTAAATTCAGCGGCGTTGCGCGGGGCGGTCGCGATGACCAACATTTGAAAAAAGGTTGAATACCTCACCCAGGCCATAAATCAACCCCAGGATGATAGCCATCACCACAGGGACCATGATTACGGCAAAAACTAAGCTTTTCAATAACTCAAACATGGTCAACTCCATTTAGTGTTAAGGGGGCATTCTAACCGCATCTGGCAGAAAAACACTCGCCTTTTGTGCCATCGTCGCTCACCTTTTACAAGGGTTGACGACTCAGTACAAACGTATCCGCGCTGCGAATATTCCATGGCCGGGCAATATTCGAATGTTGAATGCTATCGACTCGTATTTTATCAAATGGAATGCATTTAACTTCTTTGCTTGAATCCCAGGTGGCCAGCCCCTCGTCCGTCACTTTCGAAATGACTGTCCAGTGGCTATATTCCTGCTCACCATCATTATAATCGTAAGCCTGAATAATCACGCGCCCTTCTTTATGGTTCGCCAGACTTAACGTATCGAGGATATCCCGGCGATCGCGAGGTTTATCGTTATGCCAGTAGGGCATGCTGAAGGTGAACTGCCATTGTTCGCGGGTTTTCGGGTCGTAAAATTCATACTCAGCGTTCAACAGCGCCATCGTCCGACTCAGGGTATTTTTAAGCGAACCGCGAGCAATGCCGTTAACAAACCCCATTGGATCGCCATCAAAAACGTATTGCTGCAAAATTATCGGGAAGATTTCCGGGAGCGCCAGTTCTGGTTCCAGTAAATGTATGCCGTTCGCGATGGCGTAAAAACCACAGGCTCCGTCCAATTCGCCTTGCAAGGCCGGGCGTTTTTTAACTGCCATATTCTGTTCCTTCAGTGGAGTGTCTCTTTCCCCTATCGACAATTGTGACATTATCTTTAGAAAAACAATGCGTGCAGGTGAAGACTAGGCTCCAGGTCGATTTTCCTTCACACTATTCTTTTTACATCAGGACACTAAGCTATGCAGGCTGAAATTCTTCTTACCCTTAAGCTCCAGGAACGGCTGTTCGCTGACCCGCGCCGGATTAATTTACTCAAACAGATAGAACAGACGGGTTCCATAAGCCAGGGGGCGAAGAATGCAAACATCAGCTATAAAAGTGCCTGGGATGCCATTAATGAAATGAATCAGCTCAGCGAACAGACGCTGGTGGAACGCGCGACAGGGGGAAAAGGCGGCGGCGGCGCGGTTATCACCCGCTACGGTCAGCGTCTTATTCAACTCTATGATTTACTGGGTCAGATTCAGCAAAAAGCGTTTGATGTGTTAAGCGACGACGATGCCCTGCCGCTGAATAGCCTGCTGGCGGCCATTTCCCGTTTTTCGCTGCAAACCAGCGCCCGTAATCAGTGGTTTGGTACCATTACCGCCCTCGACCACCAGCAGGTACAGCAACATGTCGATGTGCTTCTGGCGGATGGTACGACATCACTCAAAGTCGCCATTACTGCGCAAAGCGCGCAGCGCCTGGATTTGACGCAAGGCAAAGAGGTGCTGGTGCTGCTGAAAGCCCCGTGGGTAGGCATTACAACCGACCATGCCACTGCGCAGCAGGCCGATAATCAGCTCCGTGGGCGAATCAGCCATATTGAGCGTGGCGAACTGCAGTACGAAGTTCTGATGGCGCTACCCGACGGCCAGCAGTTATGTGCGACCGTGCCCGCACAGCAGGCGCAAGATCTAAAGGAAGCGGCTGAGGTCACGGCATATTTTAATGCTGACAAGGTCATTCTCGCCACGTTGTGCTAAGTAGATTGACAAGTTGCCTGCCAGCACGTATCCCTGTCTGTATCGCTGCAAAAAATGGGATACATAATGTCATCATTGCAAATTTCGCAAGGCACGTTTCGTCTTGGCGACACCCGAACGCTGTCGATTGATCATTTAACGCTGCAGTCGGGTGAAAGCTGGGCGTTTGTCGGTGCAAACGGTAGCGGGAAATCGGCGCTGGCTAAAGCACTGGCTGGCGAATTGACGCTCCTTAAAGGGGATCGCCAGAGTAACTTTTCACGCATTACCCGTCTGTCATTCGAACAGTTGCAAAAACTGGTCAGTGAAGAGTGGCAACGTAATAACACCGATATGCTAAGCCCCGGTGAAGATGACACCGGACGCACCACCGCAGAAATCATCCAGGATGAGGTCAAAGACGCCGCGCGCTGCCAGCAGTTGGCCGAACGTTTTGGTATCACGTCCCTGCTCTCACGCCGCTTTAAATACCTTTCCACAGGAGAGACGCGCAAAACACTTCTCTGCCAGGCGCTGATGTCGCAACCTGATTTACTGATTCTGGACGAGCCTTTTGACGGCCTGGACGTTCATTCACGGCAAAATCTCGCTCTTCTCCTCGCCGAGCTTAATGCAGAAGGTTACACCCTGGTGCTGGTTCTGAACCGCTTCGATGAGATCCCGGATTTTGTGCAGAATGCGGGCGTGCTGGCTGACTGCGCGCTAACGGAAATCGGCGAAAAATCGGCATTGTTACAGCAGGCGCTCATCGCACAACTGGCGCATAGCGAGAACCTGGCGGGAATGGCGCTGCCGGAGCCAGATGCGCCGCCAGCGCGCGATCAACTGACCGCCGGTGAGCCGCTGATTGTGCTGAAAGAGGGTGTCGTCTCCTATAACGATCGTCCGATTATCAATCATCTCAACTGGACCGTTCGACCAGGGGAACACTGGCAAATTAGCGGGCCGAACGGCGCGGGAAAATCGACACTGCTCAGCCTGGTAACCGGCGATCATGCGCAAGGCTACAGCAACAATTTAACCCTTTTTGGCCGCCGTCGCGGCAGCGGCGAAACCATCTGGGATATTAAGAAGCACATCGGTTACGTCAGCAGCAGCCTGCACCTGGACTATCGCGTTAGTACGACCGTGCGCAATGTCATTCTTTCCGGCTATTTTGACTCCATTGGCATTTATCAGGCTATTTCGGACAAACAGCGTAAACTGGCGCAACAGTGGCTGGACATCGCCGGGTTTAATGCGAAAACCGCCGATGCGCCGTTCCATAGCCTGTCATGGGGCCAACAGCGTCTGGCGCTGATTGTCCGTGCGTTGGTTAAACATCCGACCTTACTGATCCTCGATGAGCCGCTGCAAGGGCTGGATCCGCTGAACCGTCAGTTGATTCGCCGCTTTGTTGATGTGCTGATTGGCGAAGGCGAAACGCAATTATTGTTTGTCTCCCACCATGCCAGTGATGCCCCTTCTTGTATCACGCATCGTTTACAGTTTGTCCCAGACGGCGACAACTGGCGCTACCAGTTTGAGTGAGTTTTTCACAGGCGGGGCATCCCCCCGCCTCTGTTTCAGAACATTTTCAGAATTTATGCATCATTGCATCATTATTTATCTGATTTATAATAGGTTGGATTGGCAGATAATACATAACACATCGCAGTGTAAACGATTCCACTAATTAATCACATATCACAGTTTTGCCATCTCTGTTATGCTAAAGTTAATTCATAACATACGCTTGATGGAGTGATATATGAAAGTTTTGGTTACAGGTGGTAGCGGTTACATTGGAAGCCATACCTGTGTGCAACTGCTGCAAAATGGCCACGACGTCATCATCCTCGACAACCTGTGTAACAGCAAACGCAGTGTCGTGCCGGTGCTTGAACGCCTGGGGGGCAAATCCGCCCTGTTTATCCAGGGTGACATTCGTGATGAAGCACTGCTGGCTGAAATCCTGCACGATCATGCAATCGAAGCGGTTATCCACTTCGCGGGGTTAAAAGCCGTTGGCGAGTCAGTAGCCAAACCGCTGGAGTACTACGACAACAACGTCAATGGCACGCTTCGCCTGGTGAATGCCATGCGTGCGGCCAACGTCAAAAACCTCATTTTTAGCTCCTCCGCAACAGTGTATGGCGATCAGCCGCAAATCCCTTATGTCGAAAGTTTCCCGACGGGCACCCCGCAAAGCCCCTACGGCAAAAGCAAGCTGATGGTCGAACAGATCCTGACCGACCTGCAAAAAGCCCAGCCGGACTGGAGCATTGCGCTGCTGCGTTATTTCAACCCGGTGGGCGCTCATCCGTCAGGAGATATGGGTGAAGACCCGCAGGGTATCCCGAACAACCTGATGCCTTACATTGCCCAGGTGGCCGTGGGCCGTCGCGACTCTCTGGCGGTATTTGGTAATGACTACCCGACGCCTGATGGCACCGGCGTTCGCGATTACATCCATGTGATGGATTTAGCCGACGGGCACGTTGTGGCGATGGAAAAACTGGCGGGCAAGCAAGGCGTCCATATTTATAACCTCGGCGCAGGCGTTGGCAGCAGTGTGCTTGACGTGGTTAACGCATTCAGTAAAGCGTGCGGTAAGCCGGTGGCGTACCATTTTGCTCCCCGCCGCGATGGCGATCTGCCTGCCTACTGGGCAGATGCAAGCAAAGCGGATAATGAACTGGGCTGGCGTGTGACCCGTACGCTCGATGAAATGGCACAAGATACCTGGCGCTGGCAGTCCCGCCACCCGCAGGGTTACAGCGATTAAAGGAAGGGTTATGACGCAGCAATTTAATCCGGTCGATCATCCGCATCGCCGTTACAACCCGCTGACCGATCAATGGGTTCTGGTGTCGCCGCACCGCGCCAAACGCCCCTGGCAGGGGGCTCAGGAAACCCCGGCGAAACAGACCCTGCCGGCCCACGATCCCGACTGCTTTTTGTGTCCGGGGAACACGCGCGTCACCGGCGATAAAAACCCCGATTACCCCGGCACCTATGTCTTCACCAATGACTTTGCGGCACTGATGACCGACACGCCGGATGCGCCGCAAAGCAGCGATCCGCTGATGCGCAGCCAGAGCGCGCGCGGCACCAGCCGCGTTATCTGCTTCTCGCCGGATCACAGCAAAACCCTGCCGGAACTGAGCCTGAGCGCGCTGGAAGCGGTGGTGAAAACCTGGCAGGAACAGACCGCCGATCTGGGCCGCACTTACCCGTGGGTTCAGGTTTTTGAGAACAAAGGCGCGGCCATGGGCTGCTCGAACCCGCACCCGCATGGACAGGTGTGGGCCAACAGCTTTCTGCCCAATGAAGCCGAACGCGAAGACCGTCTGCAGAACGCCTATTTCCGCCAGTACGGCTCCCCCATGCTGGTGGATTACGCTGAACGCGAGCGCCAGGACGGCAGCCGCACCGTCGTTGAGACCGAACACTGGCTGGCCGTGGTGCCCTACTGGGCGGCCTGGCCGTTTGAAACGCTGCTGTTACCCAAAGCGCATATCCTGCGGATCACCGACTTAACCGACGCGCAGCGTGGCGACCTGGCGCTGGCCCTTAAGCAACTGACCAGCCGCTACGACAACCTGTTTCAGTGCTCCTTCCCCTACTCGATGGGCTGGCACGGGGCCCCCTTCACCCAGCAGGATCAGAGCCACTGGCAGTTGCACGCGCATTTTTACCCGCCGTTATTACGCTCCGCCACGGTACGTAAGTTTATGGTCGGTTATGAAATGCTGGCTGAGACGCAGCGTGACCTGACGGCAGAACAGGCGGCCGAACGTCTGCGCGCGGTCAGCGATATTCATTTCCGCGAATCCGGAGTTTAACCATGAGTCTGAAAGAGAAAACACAGTCCCTGTTTGCTGAAAAATTTGGCTACCCTGCCACCCATACCATCCAGGCGCCGGGGCGCGTAAACCTGATCGGCGAACATACCGATTATAACGACGGGTTTGTGCTGCCCTGTGCCATCGATTACCAGACCGTGATCAGTTGTTCACCGCGTCAGGATCGTACCGTGCGCGTTATCGCCGCCGATTACGACAACCAGCAGGATGAATTCTCACTCGACACCCCCATTGTGACCCACCCTTCACAGCAGTGGTCAGACTATGTGCGTGGCGTGGTGAAACATCTGCAAAAGCGTGACAACAGCTTTGGCGGGGCGGATCTGGTGATCAGCGGTAACGTGCCGCAGGGCGCGGGCCTGAGCTCGTCCGCCTCGCTGGAAGTGGCGGTCGGCACCGTGTTCCAGCAGTTGTACCACCTGCCGCTGGACGGCACGCAAATCGCCCTGAACGGCCAGGAAGCGGAAAACCAGTTTGTCGGCTGTAACTGCGGCATTATGGACCAGCTTATCTCGGCGCTGGGTAAAAAAGGCAGCGCGCTGCTGATCGACTGCCGCTCGCTGGGCAGCAGGGCGGTCTCCATGCCGGAGGGCGTCTCCATCGTCATCATTAACAGTAATTTTAAACGCACCCTGGTGGGCAGCGAGTACAACACCCGTCGTGAGCAGTGCGAAACCGGCGCGCGTTTCTTCCAGCAAAAAGCGCTGCGTGACGTGAATATCGATCAGTTCAACGCCGTCGCGCACGAACTGGATCCGGTGGTTGCCCGCCGCGTCCGCCATGTGCTGACCGAGAATGCGCGTACCGTGGAAGCCGCCAGCGCGCTGGAAAAAGGCGACCTGCAGCGTATGGGCGTCCTGATGGCGGAATCCCATGCCTCCATGCGTGATGATTTCGAAATCACCGTACCGCACATCGACACTCTGGTGGAGATCGTGAAAAACACCATCGGCGATAAAGGCGGCGTGCGCATGACCGGCGGCGGATTTGGCGGCTGCGTGGTCGCGCTGGTGCCGGAAGCGCTGGTGCCTGCGGTGAAAGAGGCCGTTGCGGCACAGTACGAAGCTAAAACCGGCATTAAAGAAACCTTTTACGTGTGCAAACCTTCACAGGGAGCGGGACAGTGCTAAATGAATCTTCCGGGGCAGCGCCAGATGGACTGCCCTTCCGTCTGATTACCCTGCGCAACAGCGCAGGGATGGTGGTCACCGTCATGGACTGGGGCGCAACGTTGCTGTCGGCACGGGTCCCGCTTTCCGATGGTTCAGTGCGTGAAGCGCTGCTCGGTTGTGCCACCCCCGAACACTATATCCACCAGAACGCCTTTCTGGGCGCCTCGGTGGGGCGCTACGCGAACCGTATCGCCAAAAGCCAGTTTATCCTCGACGGGGAAACTTATACGCTCGTGCCAAGTCAGGGTGAAAACCAGTTGCACGGCGGCCCGGAAGGGTTTGATAAGCGCCGCTGGCGGATTGAGCGACAAAATGACAGTGAAGCGCTGCTTTCATTAACCTCGCCTGATGGCGACCAGGGTTTTCCTGGTAAAGTAAACGCCAGCGTGCTTTATCGTCTTGGCGAAGATAACCGCCTCGCTATTGAGTATCGCGCGACCACGGATAAGCCTTGCCCGGTGAATCTGACCAACCACGCCTACTTCAACCTTAACGGCGATCAGAGCGACGTGCGCAGCCACAGGCTGCAATTGCTGGCGGATGCTTATCTACCGGTCGACAGCATGGGCATCCCGGTGGGCGATCTGAAAAACGTGGCGCAGACCAGCTTTGATTTCCGCCAGCCGAAAACGCTGGCACAGGATTTCTTAAGCGATGACGATCAGCGCGTGGTAAAAGGTTACGATCATGCGTTTTTGCTGCAGGCCAAAGGCGATGCCAGCCAGCCTGCCGCACACGTCTGGTCGGCGGACAATAAGCTGCAAATGTCTGTTTATACCTCAGCCCCGGCGCTACAGTTTTACTCCGGGAATTTCCTTGAAGGGACACCCGCACGCGGCAATACGGCCTACAGTGCGTGGCAGGGTCTGGCGCTGGAAAGCGAGTTTTTACCCGACAGCCCGAACCGCCCGGACTACCCTCACGATAGCTGCATTCTGCAACCCGGTGATGAATATGTCAGCCTGACGGAATATCACTTTATTCCCGCCTGATAACCAACCCTCCACGCGGAGGGTTTTTTTTGCCCATTTCGCTGAAATATCGGCCACTCATCGACAAAATGGTAACCACTAATTCACAAGCACCTTACACTGGGCCACTATTTTCGCTATGGTTAAGGGTAATCGTTGCTGCTGGTCATTACAGGGCAATATAATGAGAATTGTTATCATTCAATCAGGCTTATGAAGGAGTAAGTGTATGGCTGTTACTAAACTGGTTCTGGTTCGTCACGGCGAAAGCCAGTGGAACAATGAAAACCGCTTCACCGGTTGGTACGACGTTGATCTGTCCGAGAAAGGCGTTAGCGAAGCCAAAGCAGCAGGTAAACTGCTAAAGGATGAAGGCTTCAGCTTCGACTTTGCGTATACCTCTGTGCTGAAACGTGCCATCCACACCCTGTGGAATGTGCTGGACGAACTGGATCAGGCCTGGCTGCCGGTAGAGAAATCCTGGAAACTGAATGAGCGTCACTACGGTGCGCTGCAGGGTCTGAACAAAGCAGAAACCGCTGAGAAATACGGTGACGAGCAGGTTAAACAGTGGCGTCGCGGCTTTGCTGTTACGCCACCGGAGCTGACGAAAGATGATGAGCGTTTCCCGGGCCACGATCCGCGTTATGCAAAACTGACCGAGAAAGAGCTGCCGACTACCGAGAGCCTGGCGCTGACTATCGAACGCGTTGTGCCGTACTGGAACGAAACCATTCTGCCGCGCCTGAAAAGCGGTGAGCGCGTCATCATCGCCGCACACGGCAACTCCCTGCGCGCGCTGGTGAAATACCTGGATAACATGGGTGAAGACGAAATCCTCGAACTGAACATCCCGACTGGTGTGCCACTGGTGTATGAGTTCGACGAAAACTTCAAGCCTATCAAACACTACTACCTGGGGAACGCCGACGAGATCGCTGCAAAAGCGGCTGCCGTTGCCAACCAGGGTAAAGCGAAGTAATTTTCGCAAAGCATAAAAAAAGCGTGGAGCAATCCACGCTTTTTTTCTTTGTGGCGCCAATACACAACATCATTTGAGGCTGTGCCGGAGCGGCAAAGAAAGAAATCCCCGAGAGCATAGATAACTCTGTGACCGGGGTTTCTGAGTGCAGCCAATAAAGAGACAGGCTTAAGGATGAAGTGTAGTTACTGGCGACGCGCTTTTACTGCTGCCGCTAGTTGACGGAGGACCGTGTCGGTATCTTCCCACCCAATGCAGGCATCGGTCACGCTCTTGCCATAGACCAGCGGTTCGCCACTTTCGAGACTCTGATTGCCTTCCACCAGGTGGCTTTCAATCATCACGCCGATAATTGCTTTCTCGCCGCCAGCAATCTGCTGACAGACATCTGCCCCCACTTCCATCTGCTTTTTGAACTGCTTACTGGAGTTCGCATGGCTGAAATCAATCATCACCTGTGCAGGCAGACCGGCTTTTTCCAGCCCCACTTTCACTTCTGCTACATGTTTTGCACTGTAGTTCGGCTCTTTACCACCGCGCAGAATGATATGGCAGTCGCCATTCCCGCTGGTGTTAACAATCGCGGAGTGACCCCATTTGGTCACGGAGAGGAAGCAGTGTGGCGCTCCCGCCGCATTGATCGCGTCAATGGCGACTTTGATGGTGCCGTCAGTGCCGTTTTTGAATCCCACCGGGCAAGAAAGGCCAGAGGCCAGCTCACGGTGAACCTGGGATTCAGTGGTACGCGCGCCAATAGCGCCCCAGCTCATCAGGTCGGCAACGTACTGCGGGGTGATCATGTCAAGGAATTCACCGGCAGCCGGTAATCCGCTGTCATTGATATCCAGCAATAACTTACGCGCAATACGCAGGCCATCGTTGATTTGGAAGCTGTTATCCATGTGCGGATCGTTGATGAGCCCTTTCCAGCCGACGGTGGTGCGCGGTTTTTCAAAGTAAACGCGCATCACGATCTCCAGCTCACCCTGGAGCTCTTCACGCAGCGTCAGCAGACGCGCTGCGTACTCCTTGGCCGCAGCCGGATCGTGAATAGAGCACGGGCCAATCACCACCAGCAGGCGATCGTCATTGCCTTTCAAAATTTTGTGAATCGCTTTGCGGGCATGAGAGACCGTTTTGGCCGCAGTTTCGGTAGCAGGAAACTTCTCAAGAAGCGCGACAGGAGGTAATAACTCGTTAATCTCTTTAATGCGTAAATCGTCGTTCTGATAATTCATGATCGTTCCAGCGTTGCCATACTTATTTTAATGAATGCAATCTCTCCAATCTAACTTGTCAGTCAGGTAGTGTAAACGCGAATTTACAGTTCGGGCAGAAAATTCCTGGAATTCCCCTAAAAACCGTCAGAAAGTAGCGAATAGCGATAACGACGCTACACTTTTTAAGTGTTAATACTTAGTTTGATTTATTTTTCAAGATTATATTCTGCCTTAATCGGCAGTATATAACATGTTTCACTACTGAGCGTGATAGTTCGTTCGCGCATGTCAGGCCGATGATTCGTATCGGTAAACAATGACCAGAACAGGAGCATCATGATGAAAATGAATAAATTAGCGACACTTTTCTTAACGACAACTCTGACCCTGGCAAGCGGTGCGGCATTCGCTGCGGATTCTACCTCTCAAAACAATAATGGTCAGGCAAACGCCGCCGCCAGCGCGGGACAGACAGCGCCGGATGCGAAAGAGAACCTTGCGCCAAATACCTCAACAAATGGTTCTGATTCTTCAGGCATGAAACTGAACACGGAGAAACACACCAACTCTCATGTCGGTACTCAGCACATGACAAAAGATGAGATCCATAAAAACTCTCAGTGTAAAGACGGTAAGTGCCCGGATATCAATAAGAAAGTTCAGACCGGTAACGGTATTAACAATGACACAGATACCAAAACCGACGGCACAACGCAGTAAAAATAGTCTGCGGCCACAATGGGGAGAGCTTCGGCTCTCCTCAATTTTTTCTGCTGATTAGCAAAAGATCTGCAATGATGTAAGACGCTGCTAACGCCAATTACACGGGACGGCTCATTATGGCGCATTCACACTCTCACTCTCATCTCCCTGCTGACGCCAATGCGCGGCGATTACTTCTGGCCTTTAGCGTCACAGCATTGTTCATGTTGGTCGAGGTGGTGGGGGGACTGGTTTCAGGCTCACTGGCGTTACTGGCCGATGCCGGGCATATGCTGACGGATGCTGCTGCACTCTTTTTTGCCCTGCTGGCAGTGCATTTTGCCCACCGCCCTTCAGGACCCCGACGCACTTTTGGCTGGCTTCGTCTGACCACGCTGGCTGCCTTTGTTAATGCCATTGCGCTTGTATTGATTACTTTTTTTATCGTCTGGGAAGCCATTCAGCGCTTTTACCATCCTCAACCCGTGGCAGGTATGACAATGATGGTGATTGCCGTCATGGGATTGCTGGCGAATATCCTGGCATTCTGGCTGCTGCATCGTGGTAATGAAGAACGGAATTTGAATGTCCGGGCGGCAGCCCTGCATGTTCTTGGCGATCTGCTGGGCTCCGTGGGCGCCATTGCCGCTGCGCTGATCATTATGTTTACCGGCTGGACACCCGCCGACCCGATACTTTCCATACTGGTCTCGGTGCTGGTATTACGCAGCGCGTGGGCACTCTTGCGTGAAAGCGTCAATGAATTGCTGGAGGGAGCGCCCACTTCACTGGATATCAACGCCCTGAAACGGCATCTGCGGCGGGCCATTAGCGAAGTGCGCGATGTCCATCATGTGCATGTCTGGCTGGTGGGAGAAAAAGCGCTGATGACGTTACATGTCCAGGTTATTCCACCGCACGATCACGACGGACTACTGCGGCAAATTGAACATTTTCTGGTGCATCACTATCAGATTGAGCATGTCACCATTCAGATGGAGTACCAGCCCTGTAGCGGGCCTGACTGCCATCTCAGCGAGACGCAGCCAGACCACAGCCATTCACACCATCATTAGTTCGAGAACGCGTGAGAGCCGCGCTCACGGGCGCTATTTATCCACATCCGGCTACCGTTGAGTGCGATAAAGGTCAGAATCATATATTCCAGCGACATGGCCCAGACGCCTTGCAGGGCAAAAATCACCACGCTGATGACATTGATAATGACCCACAGCAGCCAGTTCTCGACATATTTCCGCGTCATCAAAACCATGGCGACGATGGAAAGTACCATCATGCAGGAATCCCAGAACGGGAAGGCGTCTGGCTGCAGTTCGGGCATCGCCACATTCAGCCCCACCGTCTGCATCATCGAGACCGCCACGCGCGTGAGCACCGCAAAGACCGGATCGATAAAGAAGGTCATAAAACCGATAGCAAGCGCGCAGACAACCAGCCAGGCTAAAGCCTTGGGTAAAGGCAACCAGCGGATTTGCAGAACTGCCTCGTTGGCGGTTGTTTGCCGCGACCAGGCGTACCAGCCGTAGATATTGGCGGCAAAGAAAAACAGCTGAAGCAACAGGCTGGCGTAGAGCTGGATCTGGAAGAAGATAATGGCAAACAGCGTTACGTTGATTAAGCCAAATGCGTAATTACTGATTTTTTCCAGGCTGGCGAGCCAGATGCATAACAGTCCCGCCACCGTCCCTACTGCTTCAATCCATGAAAGATCGTAGCCTCCGGCGCCGATCGGGATATGTACCAAGATATTCTGTGTGCTAAAAAAATCCATCTTTTCCCCAGAGCGTATTCCTACGCATTTTTCCTCATTAAGAACGTAGTGTAGCCGCAAAATCCAACATACGGTTCAGTGGCAACAAAGCGCCTTCACGCAGCGCGGCGTCGACATGGATCTCGTGCGCCGCGCCGCCGTTCTCCAACCCTTCGGCAATGGCCTTCAGACCATTCATTGCCATCCACGGGCAGTGAGCACAGCTACGGCAGGTTGCTCCCTCCCCGGCGGTCGGCGCCTCAAGTAACTCTTTCTCTGGCACCGCCTGCTGCATTTTATAAAAGATACCGCGGTCAGTGGCGACAATCAGTTGCTTATGTGGAAGTGTTTTTGCGGCATTGATCAACTGGCTGGTGGAACCGACCGCGTCGGCCAGTTTGACCACAGAATCCGGAGATTCCGGGTGCACCAGGATGGCGGCATCCGGATAAAGCGCCTTCATGCGAGTCAGCGCCTGTGTTTTAAATTCGTCATGTACGATGCAGGCCCCTTGCCAACACAGTACATCCGCACCCGTTTGTTTCTGTACGTAGCTGCCGAGATGGCGGTCAGGCGCCCAGATGATTTTCTCGCCGAGGCTATCCAGATGTTCAATCAACTCAACGGCAATACTGGATGTCACAACCCAGTCAGCACGGGCTTTCACTGCCGCTGAGGTGTTGGCGTACACCACAACGGTACGGTCAGGATGCGCATCGCAAAAAGCGCTGAACTCCTCAATCGGACAGCCCAAATCCAGCGAACACTCGGCGTTGAGTGTCGGCATAAGGATGGTTTTTTCGGGACTGAGGATTTTGGCGGTTTCACCCATAAAGCGCACGCCAGCTACCAGCAGCGTTGAGGCCGGATGTTTAGCTCCAAAGCGCGCCATCTCAAGTGAGTCAGAAATACAGCCACCCGTCTCTTCCGCCAGTTGCTGAATTTCCGGGTCCGTGTAGTAGTGCGCAACCATCACGGCATCACGCTCTTTTAACAGGCGTTTGATTTTTTCCCGATAAAATTCTTTTTCATCACGGCTCAGCGGGAGAGGCTTAGGGGGAAAAGGATAGATTGCGGCTTGCGGATCGAACATTACGCTCATCATGCTTACTCGTTTTACTGGCTTAACAAAATGCCTTTCTTTTACGACAGCGCGGCAAAGGTAAGGCGAATGTGTTTTATATACTAAACAAGATAGCGGATTAAGGGGTAAAAGTCACAAGAAATGAACGGATGGGTGATGAAGTGCAAGGGAAAGCGATGAATGGGCGCATTGCAGATAGCAAAAAAGCGCCGCCAGCGCCATTTTTACATTGGTGGGTCGTGCAGGATGACTCGGCTTCGCCTCGCCCTTCGGGCCGTCGTCGTAAACGACTCCGTTATCCTGCACATCCTGATAACAGGATGCCACATAAAATTTGGTGGGTCGTGCAGGATAACTCGGCTTCGCCTCGCCCTCCGGGTCGTCGCCGCAGGCGGCTCCGTTGTCTCACTGCGTTCGACCCGAACCTGCAGCAGGCTCGAATCTTGTATATTGCAGATAGCAAAAAAGCGCCTTTAGGGCGCTTTTTTACATTGGTGGGTCGTGCAGGATTCGAACCTGCGACCAATTGATTAAAAGTCAACTGCTCTACCAACTGAGCTAACGACCCCTTGCGGGATTTTACTGCTTTAATCATTCAGAGTGGTGGGGCGTACAGGATGACTCGGCTTCGCCTCGCCCTACGGGCCGTTGCTGACGCAACGTTATCCTTCACGTTCTCTACCAGTGACCACCTTGGAATTGGTGGGTCGTGCAGGATTCGAACCTGCGACCAATTGATTAAAAGTCAACTGCTCTACCAACTGAGCTAACGACCCATACGGGTGTCATCTGAAAGATTTTTACTCGGAACCACATAAAGCTGTGGATCGTGCAGGATGACTCGGCTTTGCATCGCCATTCGGCCGTTGCTAACGCAACGAGATCCTTCACGTTTAACACTGGAGTAAAGCGTTAAATTGGTGGGTCGTGCAGGATTCGAACCTGCGACCAATTGATTAAAAGTCAACTGCTCTACCAACTGAGCTAACGACCCGAGTGGTGGGTGATGACGGGATCGAACCGCCGACCCCCTCCTTGTAAGGGAGGTGCTCTCCCAGCTGAGCTAATCACCCGATACTACGCTGGATACTGACTTAGTGGTGGGTCGTGCAGGATGACTCGGCTTCGCCTCGCCCTACGGGCCGTTGCTGACGCAACGTTATCCTTCACGTTTAACTACCGCTTTCCACCAGAAAGATTGGTGGGTCGTGCAGGATTCGAACCTGCGACCAATTGATTAAAAGTCAACTGCTCTACCAACTGAGCTAACGACCCACTTTTGCGTTGCTTTTGGTTTGTTTGATATCCCGTGGCAACGGCGGCATATATTACTGATTTAAGAACGCAGCGCAACAAGAATTTCGAGGAAGATCACCTGACTGCTTATGATTCACGCGACAAGACCAGAAAAAAAGCGATTTCTGGTCATGTGCTATTCATCACATAGAACCGAGACGTTTCTGTGCCTGTTTTGCACCTTCAGTACCCGGATACTTCGCGACCACCTGCTGGTAAACGGCTTTCGCCTTCGCCGTGTCACCTTTGTCTTGCATGATCACGCCGACTTTAAACATCGCATCTGGTGCTTTCGGTGATTTTGGGTAATTTTTCACCACGGAGGCAAAATAGAACGCCGCATCATCCTTTTTACCCTTGTTGTAATTCAACTGCCCAAGCCAATAGTTGGCATTCGGAACATAGGTTGAATCAGGGTATTTTTTAACAAAGTTCTGGAATGCGGCAATCGCGTCATCCTGGCGAGATTTATCCTGTACCAGGGCAATCGCAGCATTGTAATCGGTATTGGCATCACCGCTTTGTACCGGTGCGCCAGAGGTTGCCGCTTCGTCAGGCGCTGCCTGTGCCGCTGCCCCACCCTGATCGCCCGAAGCCTGCTGCGTTTGACCTGCCGCACCGCCGTTACTCAGACTACCGATCTGCTGCTGAATTTGCTGCTGACGTTCAACAACCTGATTAAGCTGGTACTGACTTTCCTGAATTTGGCCACGCAGGGTGTCAATATCCGCCTGGTTATCAGCGAGTTGTTGCTGGAGTTGAGTTAAAAGCTGGCTGTGAGCATTAGAAATACGCTCGAGTTGAGTGACACGGTCTTCGACCGAGCCTGAGCCGACACTACTGATTGGCGCTTGAGCATTAGCGGCCCAGGGGGCCGCTATGCCAACCAGTAACGACAGACTCAATAAATGATGTCTGAGGTTACTGCTCATGCAATTCTCTTAGTAAACCAGTACGGCACGACGGTTTTTAGCGTAAGCCGCTTCGTCATGACCCAGTACTGCAGGTTTTTCTTTACCGTAAGAAACGATGGAGATCTGGTCAGCGGTAACACCTTTACCCTGCAGGTACATTTTAACGGCGTTAGCACGACGTTCGCCCAGGGAGATGTTGTATTCCGGAGTACCACGTTCGTCCGCGTGACCTTCTACGGTGACTTTGTAAGACGGGTTGCTACGCAGGAAGTTAGCGTGCGCGTCCAGCATCGCAGCGAAATCAGAACGGATGTCATACTTGTCCAGATCGAAGTAGACGATGTTGTTCTGCTGCAGCTGCTGCATCTGCAGACGAGCTTGCTCTTCAGAAGACATGTTACCGTTGCCGTTCATACCAGTGCCCGCACCCAGCATACCTTCGCCATTCTGGTCGTTGGTTGCTTTTTTAGAAGAACAGGCCGCGATTGCCATGATCGGCAGAACCAGCATCAGGCCTTTCAGCACTTTGTTCAGTTGCATTTCGTTAATTCCTTTAATTACCAATTATTATTTAGACAGATACGGCGACCAGGCAGGGGATTTCACCTGTCCATCAGACGCCGGAATACGCGCTTTGAAACGCCCATCTGTAGAAACCAGATTCAGCACGGATCCCATCCCCTGAGAAGAGCTGTAGATTACCATCGTGCCGTTAGGTGCCAGACTCGGCGATTCATCCAGGAACGTTGACGATAAAACCTGCACGCCACCCGCTACCAGATCCTGCTTGGCAATGTGCTGCTGACCGCCATCGGAGCTCACCATTACCATAAACTTACCGTCAGAACTTACGTCAGCATCCTGGTTTTGTGAACCCTGCCAGGTGATACGCTGCGCAGCGCCGCCGTTAACGTTAATTTTATAAACCTGTGGACGACCTGCCTGGTCGGAAGTAAACGCCAGATTCTGGCTATCCGGGAACCAGGTGGGTTCAGTGTTGTTGCTGCGACCGTCGGTGACCTGACGGATTTGACCAGACCCCAGATCCATCACATAGATGTTCAGGCTACCGGTTTTTGACAGCGCAAAGGCAATTTTAGAACCATCCGGAGAGAACGCCGGCGCACCGTTGTGACGCGGGAAAGACGCAACCTGACGAATCGCGGTGCTGGACAGATCCTGAATCACCAGCGCAGAACGACCACTTTCGAAGGTCACATACGCCAGTTTAGAGGCATCTGGCGACCACGCCGGAGACATCAGCGGCTGCGAAGAGCGGTGAACAACGGCAGTGTTGAAACCATCGTAGTCTGAGACGCGCAGTTCGTACGGGAACTGGCCGCCACTGCTCTGCACGACATACGCGATACGGGTGCGGAATGCACCTTTAATGCCGGTCAGTTTCTGGAACACATCGTCACTGGCAGTGTGCGCGCCATAGCGCAGCCACTGTTTGCTGACGTTGAAGGAGTTCTGTGCCAGTACGGTACCCGGCGCACCGCCGGTGTCGACCAACTGGTAAGCCACTTTATAGGTGCCATCCGGGTTCGGGCTGACCTGGCCCACAACGACGGCATCAATACCCAGCGCAGACCATGCTGCGGGCTGAACTTCCTGGGCCGTCGCCGGCTGCTGAGGCAGACGAGAACGATCCAGAGGATTGAATTTACCGCTGTTACGCAGATCCGACGCCACGATATTGCCGATATCCTCAGGCGCGCCGCCAGGGCCTGCCCACTGGAAGGGCACAACACCGATTGGGCGTGCCGAGTCCACCCCCTGGGTGATCTCGATACGTACTTCTGCGTGCAGCACCGCTGCCCACAGCATCAGAAAACCAAACGCTACACGTAATGCCTGCTTCATCTCATCTCCCTTATCCGGGCGGAAAACCCGCGATAATTTAGCAGAATGTTAACAAACTCAAATAGACAAAACTACTTCACACACTGGTACAACTTAGCTCGTATTTTCTCTTTTACATGAGAAAAACGTTACTAAGGTTTAAAGTCCAGTGGCGCATTTTTAAACACTTCGTAAACCGCCTGGCTTGGTGGCTTAGGAATTTTTGCCTGGCGTGCCGCTGCCAGTGCAGCCTGACAAAGCGCAGGATCCCCACCTTCAGACTGAATGTCTTTCAGCGTACCATCAGGGCCAAGTTTTATACGTAACGTACAAACCTTGCCAGTAAAGGACGGATCCATATAAAACTTGCTCTCAATGGCCGATTTGATCATACCCGCATAGTTGCTGATATCAGCCCCGGACGCACCATTATTTTTCGTGTTACCACTCCCGGCGGCGGCATTAGCCCCTTTTGCACCACCACCTGTTTTCGGCGCATTCTTACCGGAACTCAGGTCGCCCAGCAGATCGTCAACGCCTGACGCGGCAGCCGCTTTCTCTGCAGCCGCTTTCTTGGCTGCAGCAGCTTTCTCGGCAGCGGCTTTCTTGTCGGCAGCAGCCTTCTCAGCAGCGGCTTTCTTATCTGCAGCGGCCTTCTCAGCAGCAGCGGCTTTTTCAGCGGCGGCTTTCTCTGCCGCTGCCTTCTCGGCAGCCGCGGCTTTTTCAGCGGCGGCCTTCTCTGCTGCGGCTTTTTTCGCAGCGTCCGCAGCCGCTTTCTTCTCAGCATCCTGCTGAGCTTTCTTCGCGGCTTCGGCTTCGGCTTTCTTCTGAGCATCGGCTGCAGCTTTGGCCGCTTCAGCTTCGGCTTTTTTCTTCGCATCAGCCGCCGCTTTAGCTGCATCGGCTTCTGCTTTTTTCTGTGCATCTGCCGCCGCTTTCTTCGCGGCTTCCGCGGCTTCTTTTGCCTGTGCATCCGCTTTCGCTTTTGCATCAGCAGCGGCTTTTGCTGCAGCTTCTTCCGCCTGTTTTTGCGCTTCCTGCGCTTTCTTCGCGGCGTCTTCTGCTTTTTTCTGTTCTGCGGCCTGCTCACGGGCAGCTTCTTGCGCCTGCAAACGTTCCTGCTCAAGCTGTTTTAAGCGCTCCTGCTCGGCAGCCTGTTTTTCACGCAGTTCTTCTGCCTGCTGCTGGGCCTGCTTGTCACGTTGCTCTTGCGCACGCTTTGCGCTGGCCTGTTGCTGCTGCTGACGGTTGTAATTCTGGACAACGGCACCGGGATCGACCATTACCGCATCAATAGAAGAACCGCCGCCGCCACCCGCAGAAGCATCAATATTTTCATCAAACGAACTCCAGATCAGCAGTGCAACCAGAATCACATGCAACACCGCCGAAATGATTATCGCTCGTTTAAGTTTGTCGTTTTGTTCGGTTGCCTTTGACACTCTCGGTTCCCAAAAACTGCCGCCTGTTAAGCCGGTGATCAGATAGGCTGCGTCATCAAGCCAACCGATTTAACACCCGCGCTGTGTAACAGGTTTAGCGCTTTAATGATTTCATCGTAAGGCACTTCTTTTGCGCCACCGATCAAGAAAACGGTTTTCGGATTTGATTGCAGGCGACGCTGCGCTTCTGCAATCACTTGCTCTGGCGGTAGCTGATCCATGCGATCTTTTTCCACCACCACGCTGTATTGTCCGACACCGGAAACCTCAATAATGACCGGAGGATCGTCATTGGTGCTGACGGTTTTCGACTCTGTCGCATCCGGCAGGTCAACCTCCACGCTCTGGGTGATGATCGGTGCGGTTGCCATAAAGATCAGCAACAGCACCAGCAGCACGTCCAGCAGCGGAACAATATTGATTTCGGATTTGAGGCCACGACTGTTACGGCTGCCCCGTCCACGCGTTCTGGCCATGGTTTACCCCTTGTTGCTCTCGGTGCTGGTAAACGCCTGACGATGCAGAATAGCCGTGAACTCTTCCATAAAGTTGTCGTAGTTCAGCTCCAGTTTGTTCACGCGCTGGTTCAGGCGGTTGTAGGCCATTACCGCCGGAATCGCTGCGAACAGGCCGATTGCGGTGGCGATCAACGCTTCGGCGATACCCGGCGCAACCATCTGTAAGGTTGCCTGCTTCACCGCACCCAGTGCGATAAAGGCGTGCATGATCCCCCACACCGTACCAAACAGACCAATATACGGGCTGATGGAGCCGACGGTACCGAGGAAAGGGATATGCGTTTCCAGGTTTTCCAGCTCGCGGTTCATCGAAATGCGCATCGCCCTGGATGCCCCTTCGACAATCGCTTCCGGCGCATGGCTGTTGGCACGGTGTAAACGCGCAAACTCTTTGAACCCGCTGTAGAAGATTTGTTCCGAACCCGTCAGGTTATCACGACGCCCCTGGCTTTCCTGGTACAGACGCGACAGTTCAATGCCCGACCAGAACTTGTCTTCAAAGGCTTCCGCTTCACGACCGGCTGCGTTGAGAATGCGCGTTCGCTGGATGATGATGGCCCAGGATGCGATTGAAAAACCAATCAAAATCAACATGATAAGTTTGACCAGAAGGCTAGCCTTCAGGAACAAATCAAGGATGTTCATGTCAGTCACTGCTTAAACTCCGCGACAATAGACTTGGGAAGCGCACGAGGCTTCATTAAGAGTGGATCAACACAGACAATCAGTACCTCAGCTTCGTTCAGAACTGTATTCTCTGCGTTGACGATCCGCTGCGTGAAGACCAGAGAGGTCCCGCGCATTGATGTAATTTCCGTTTGGACTTCGAGCATATCGTCGAGTCTGGCGGGCGCAAAATACTCCAGCGTGAGCTTGCGTACCACGAATGCGACGCGCTCGGCCAGCAAGACTTGCTGGCTAAAGTGATGGTGGCGCAGCATCTCAGTGCGTGCTCGTTCATAAAAAGCCACGTAGCTGGCGTGGTAAACCACACCACCGGCGTCGGTATCTTCGTAATAGACACGAACCGGCCATCGAAACAGCGTTGTATTCACTTTACATCCCGGTAATGCAATTAAATTGTGTCCTGTCATGGTTCGCGGATGGCGCTGATGAACAATGGCAGGACTCAACCTCAAGTTAGAGCTTTTAAACTTCGCTACTATACGCGCGGGGAAGATGGTTTGGAATGGGTAGAAGTAAACGGAGAGTAAAAATATATGGGCTTTTGCAAGCCCATATCATAAGCGGAGATTTCTTATTCAAAAGAAGAAGAAAATCAAACCTGCCAGCATTACCAGGTCTGCGATCAGCGGGCAAAAAATGCCTTGCCAGTGTATCGTGCGGGGACGGAATCCTACCCCATGAATCACACCAGCGCAGACGGCCCACATCAGCAGAAAGCCATGCCAGATTTCCAGGTCGCTGGTCTTTGCCGCGAAGCGCGAGGGATCCCAAAAGATACAGCCTGCCAGCACTAATGCCATAATTAAGGAAAGCGCCCTTAACGGGCGCTTATCCATTACCGCATAAAGTTTCGCGATAATCTCGTTCATCAATGCTCTTCTTGCTTACCGGCTTTCAGCGCTTCCACGTGTTCAAATGCCAGCGCCGTAATCACTCCAAAAGCACAGGCAAGAAGCGTTCCTAAAATCCATGCGAAATACCACATTATCAGCTCCTTACTTAGTACAGAGAGTGGGTGTTGCTTTCGATGTCTTCTTTCGTAATACGACCGAACATTTTCCAGTAACACCAAGCGGTGTAAATCAGGATGATCGGTACGAAGACCAGCGCCACAAAGGTCATCAGGTTCAGGGTCATCTGACTGGAGGTAGCATCCCACATGGTCAGACTGGCGTTCATCATAATGCTTGACGGCATGATGAACGGGAACATCGCGATACCCGCAGTCAGGATAATGCAGGCCAGCGTCAGTGAAGAGAACACGAACGCCAGTGCGCCTTTTTCCGCACGCGAAGTCAGCACCGTCAGCAGCGGCAACACCACACCAAGTGCAGGAATCGCCCACAATGACGGGATGTTATTGAAGTTTGCCAGCCAGGCACCGGCCTGACGCGCCACTTCTTTATTCAGCGGGTTGGAAGCAGCATGGTGATCCATGGCGGAAGTCACAACATAACCATCAATACCGTAGACCACCCACACCCCGGCCAGCACGAAGCAGATCGTAGTAACCAGTGCAGCAACCTGCGAAGTAGTACGTGCACGCAGATGCAGTTCACCCACCGTACGCATTTGCAGATAGGTTGCGCCTTGGGTGATGATCATCGCCACGCTTACCACACCGGCCAGCAGACCAAACGGGTTAAGCAACTGGAAGAAGTTCCCGGTGTAGGTCAGACGCAGATATTCATCGACGCTGAACGGTACGCCCTGCAGCAGGTTACCAAAGGCAACACCAATGACCAGCGGCGGCACAAAGCTACCGATGAAAATGCCCCAGTCCCACATGTTGCGCCAGCGGCTCTCTTCGATCTTAGAGCGATAGTCAAAACCTACCGGACGGAAGAACAGAGAAGCCAGCACCAGGATCATCGCCACATAGAAACCGGAGAACGCGGCGGCATAGACCATTGGCCAGGCAGCGAACAATGCACCACCCGCCGTGATCAGCCATACCTGGTTACCGTCCCAGTGTGGTGCGATGGAGTTAATCATCACACGGCGTTCGGTATCGCTACGACCCAGGAAACGGGTGAGCATGCCCACCCCCATGTCGAAGCCGTCGGTGACGGCGAAACCGATCAGCAGAATGCCAACCAGCAGCCACCAGATAAAACGTAATACTTCATAATCGATCATTTGACGACTCCTGTCTTAGCGTGCCGGCTGAGAAGCCACAGTGGACTGCTCGTAATGATAGCGGCCAGTTTTCAGGCTGCTTGGGCCCAGGCGTGCGAACTTGAACATCAAGAACATTTCAGCCACCAGGAACAGGGTATACAGACCGCAAATCAGGATCATCGAGAACAGCAGGTCGCCTGCGGTCAGGGTCGAGTTCGCCACGGCGGTCGGCAGCATTTCACCGATAGCCCACGGTTGACGACCGTACTCCGCCACAAACCAGCCGGATTCGATAGCAATCCACGGCAGCGGGATGCCATACAGCGCAGCACGCAGCAGCCATTTTTTCTCGCCGATGCGGTTACGGCAAACGGTCCAGAACGACACGGCGATGATGAACAGCATCAGCACGCCACACGCCACCATAATACGGAAGGCGAAGTACAGCGGCGCCACACGTGGAATGGAGTCCTGCGTTGCCTGTTTAATCTGCGCTTCGGTCGCATCCGCCACATTCGGCGTATAGCGTTTGAGCAGCAAGCCGTAACCCAGGTCTTTCTTCACGTTGTTGAACTCATCGCGTACGGACGGGTCTTTCGAACCGGAACGCAGTTGTTCAAGCAGGTGATACGCTTTCATACCGTTACGGATACGCTCTTCATGCTGCACCATCAGGTCTTTCAGGCCGATAACCGGCGTGTCGACAGAACGGGTAGCGATGATGCCCAGCGCGTAAGGGATCTGGATGGACATATGGTTTTTCTGCGCATCCTGGTCCGGAATACCAAACAGGGTAAACGCTGCCGGTGCAGGTTGGGTTTCCCACTCTGCTTCGATGGCCGCCAGTTTGGTTTTCTGCACGTCACCCATTTCGTAACCAGATTCATCACCCAGTACGATAACGGACAGTACAGCAGCCATACCGAAGCTCGCTGCGATAGCAAAGGAGCGTTTCGCGAACGCGATGTCACGACCGCGCAGCAGATAGTAAGAGCTGATACCGAGGATGAAGATAGCACCACAGGTATAGCCAGAGGCCACGGTATGGACAAATTTCACCTGAGCAACCGGGTTGAGTACCAGTTCGGCGAAGCTGACCATTTCCATACGCATGGTTTCGAAGTTGAAATCTGCAGCAACCGGGTTTTGCATCCAGCCGTTTGCCACAAGGATCCACAACGCGGACAAGTTGGAGCCCAGCGCGACCAGCCAGGTCACTGCCATATGCTGTACTTTGCCCAGACGATCCCAACCGAAGAAAAACAGACCTACAAAAGTGGACTCGAGGAAGAAGGCCATCAAACCTTCAATGGCCAGTGGCGCACCGAAGATGTCCCCAACGTAGTGAGAATAGTAAGACCAGTTAGTCCCGAACTGGAACTCCATGGTCAAACCAGTGGCCACGCCCAGTGCAAAGTTGATACCAAACAACTTGCCCCAGAACTTGGTCATATCTTTATAAATCTGTTTGCCGGAGAGGACGTAGACCGTTTCCATAATGGCCAGCAAGAACGCCATACCGAGCGTCAGTGGCACAAAAAGGAAGTGGTACATCGCGGTCAAGGCAAACTGCAAACGTGACAGTTCGACTATATCTAACATCATGACTCCTTGCTCATCGCATGAAGACTCCGAGAGTAAACCTCGTCAGCGAAGGTTTACGCGCATGCCCCAATACAAAAGTTGTTGCACTTTTAAATCATCATCAGCAATAACGTTGATGCTGATTCAAAAAAGTTACAACTACGTTAATAAAAAACCCAAATTGATCTCTCGAATATATTACTCCGCAAACCCCTTACAATAAAAAGGTTTTTATTGTGTTTGTTTTACGTTTTTCGACAGTGATCAATTTATACTGAATTTAGCAGTTTTAAGCCAATTTGATCGGCGACAATTTAACTATTTTTGATGCCTTTTCCAAGCTTTTAAATATTGATTTAAATCAATTTCATCACTTTCTGTTAATTTTGTAGACACGACATCCTTTTAGTAAAAAAGGTGTTAACAATATGTATATCTTAACGCAGACAACCGTTATCAAACGGTCGCGAAAGAGAAATAATTACCCGCTTATTTAACGTTTAATCCTGGGTGTGCATTGCGGCTTGCAAAAAAGGTCCGATCGCTCAGGTAAAAAGAGGTGATGTTATTCCCCCTCATTTATTTCACAATAATTTCACTTTCAGAAAAAAATATTTAACACCACAAGGTTACTATTCAATAAAAAAGGCCGCGCAGTGTTACGCAGCCTTAAGTAAAAATCTAACAGGAACGGCTTATTAACATTCCTCAAGGTTATGATTGTTGGCTTTCCGCATTAATTTGTCCCAACAATTCCAGAAGCGCATCCACATCCTGCCGCTGTGTGCGCCAGGATGAAACACTAATACGTAGCGCTGGCCTTCCCTGCCAGCGGGTAGTGCCAAACCAGGTTTTACCCGAGGCTTGTGCCGCAGCCAGTACGGCCTCCGTTTGCGCGTCACTTCCGCAACGAAACAGTACCTGATTAATCACCACACGGTTCAGCACCTCAAACCCAAGCTGTTTCAGCCCCTCGCTGATGACGCGAGCCAGCATGCAGTGTCTGTCGACCATCTCGCGTACCCCTTCACGCCCCAGCACGCGCAGCGCGGCCCAGACCGGGATTCCTCGTGGGCGACGAGAAAACTCCAGCGTCAGATTCTTCTGCGCATCGGCACTGGCGCTCATGTAGACCGCATCGCTGTTCATCGCCCCGGCCAGAACCTGAGGATCGCGACAAATGACCATCGCGCAATCATAAGGCGTGTTGAGCCACTTATGAGCATCGGTGGTCCAACTGTCAGCCAGTTCAATGCCCTGTGTCAGCGCCGCCTGTGATGACGCGCGAGCCCAGAGACCAAAGGCGCCGTCAACATGGACCCATGCCCCTGCCGCGTGGGCCCGTGGGATAATCTGCGCGAAAGGATCAAACTCACCTGTATTCACCTCCCCTGCCTGCAGGCAAAGTATGGTACGGGCATCAAGCGGCGGCAGTTGCTGCACGTCAACACGCCCGAACGCGTCTACTGGCGCAATAATCAGTCGCGACATGCCGAACCCCAGAATACGCAGCGCCTTTTTCACCGTGATGTGAACCAACTCAGAGACCACCACTTTGATTTCCGGCGCGCCGGGCAACCCGTCGTTGTCGATATCCCAGCCTTCACGTGCCAGCAGCTCACGGCGCGCTGCCGCCAGAGCGGCTAAGGTACATGCCGTTGCGCTGGTGCCAAAACCAACGGCGCTTTCACGCGGCAAGTCCAGCGCTTCCAGCACCCAGCGGCCCGCAACACGTTCCACCGTGTCGGCTACCGGTGAGTTCAGAAACGACGACGCGCACTGATCCCAGGCGACCATTAACCGCTCAGCCGCTGAGGCGGAAGGCAATGTCGCCCCCACCACGAAACCAAAATAACCCGGCCCGTTCGATGCTGTAGTCGCAGGTGAACCGATATCATCCAGCAGGGCCAGCGTCTGCTCAGCAGATTCCCCTGCCTGCGGTAGCGGTTCATCAAACGCGCCTAGCGCGGCGATAGCATCAGCATCAGGAAAAACGCGTCGCGTGCTGTTCCCCTCCAGATAACGTAAGCCGCGCTCATCAGCCTCAGCCAGCAGTTCCCGTTCGTTCATCTTATTACCCCTGTTGTCTTAATTCTCATCTGGCATCAGATGCCGCGTTAACGCCCATATCATCAGCGCCAGTAGACTTACCGTCGCCCCTAATAAACAGACCTCCTGCCAGCCATAGTGAGCAAATACCGCAGTGGTCGCGATAGCCCCTACCCCACTTCCCGTGGCGTAGAACAGCATATAGAGGGCAATCAGCCGCCCGTGTGCCGCTGACGTGCGCAAAATCATGCTCTGATTGGTAACATGCAGCGCCTGCCCACCCAAATCCAGCAGCACAATCCCTACCAATAACAGTGCCAGGGAATGCTCAAGCTGTGACAGGGGCCACCATGCCAGTAAGAGCAGCACCAGCGCATAAAAACTGGTGCGCTGCCCATGACCGCGATCGGCATCGCGCCCGGCTCGGGTCGCGGCAAGGGCTCCCGCCACACCGGCAAGCGCAAACAGCCCAATCACCGTATGTGAAAAACCATAGGGAGGCGCACTTAGCGGGAGCACCATCGCACTCCAGAAAATCGTAAAGGCGGCAAACATTAACAACGCCAGCACGCCGCGAATTTGCAATACGCGATCGGTACAGAGTAATGTCAGCATCGAGAACAGCAGTTGTCTCGCACTGACGGATTCGGGATGCACACCAAAGCGCGGTAGTTGTCTCCAGAGCAGCGGCAGCAGTACCAGCATCATTAACGCAGAAGCGCCATATACTGCGCGCCATCCCGCCAGATCGCTCATCACACCGGCAAAGACACGCGCCAGCAGCAAACCGATAAAAACACCGCTCTGGGCCGCGCCGACCACCCGCCCACGCTCCTGAACATCGGCAGCACTGGCCGCACAGGCGATAAGCCCCTGCGTCATCGCCGTGCCGAGCAACCCCGTCGCCAGCATGCCCACCAGCAAAACCCAGGCAGATTGCGCCATCACAACGATACAGAGTGCAGCAATCAGCGCCAGCAGTTGCAACAACATCAGGCGCCGTCGCTCCACAATATCCCCCAACGGCACCAGCAGCAGTAATGCCAGCGCACAGCCCACCTGCGTGGCGGTGACCACACCGCCCACCGCAGCCTGACTGATGGCGAAGTCCCGTGCCAGCATGTCGAGCAGCGGTTGCGCGTAATAAACATTCGCCACACTCAGCCCACTGGCGATGGCAAACAGCAACACCAGGCTACGCGGCATCGCTGTCGGTTTCATGGTTTCACTGCATAGGGGTGCAGCAGGCATACTGCATATCTCTTCTTTCATCGCCCCACCTGGTTGCAAAAGAAAACTAGTTGAAGCGTAAATAAACCAGTTTTAAAATGCAACTTGAAAGTTTTTCACGAGGCCCGGCTATGACATCTGAACGCTCCCCCGCTTACCAGCCCTGCCCGGTCGCCCGGTCAGTCGATATCATCGGCGATCGCTGGGCGCTGCTTATCGTGCGCGACGCGTTCGACGGCGTGCGGCGTTTTGGCGATTTTCAGCGTGGCCTGGGGATGGCGCGCAATATTCTCACCGACCGTCTGCGTAAGTTGGTCGAGGCGGGTATTTTCGCCACCCAGCCTGCGTCTGACGGCACGGCGTATCAGGAGTATGTGCTGACGCAAAAAGGGCAATCACTCTTTCCGGTTATCGTCGCACTACGTCAGTGGGGCGAAGGCCATCTGTTTGCCCCGGGCGAACCGCATTCGTTGCTGGTGGATACACGCACCGGTGAGGCCATCCCTCCGATGGCCCCGGTCGCGCCTGACGGCCAAAGATTGACCGGTGAAAACACCCGCGTGCGTAAAATCGGCGCATAAAAAAGGCCGCTCTTTTCGGAGCGGCCAACCATGTCGAACATATTACAGCCCCTTTCAACGAGGGGCATTGAGTCTTATTTGATAATCGCTTTCAGCGCTTCGCCGATATCGGCCAGGCTGCGAACTGTTTTCACGCCAGCGGCTTCCAGAGCGGCGAATTTCTCATCCGCTGTCCCTTTACCCCCTGCGATGATTGCACCCGCGTGACCCATACGTTTGCCTTTCGGCGCGGTCACACCAGCGATATAACCAACAACCGGTTTGGTCACGTGATCTTTGATATAAGCCGCCGCTTCTTCTTCCGCGCTACCGCCGATTTCACCGATCATGACGATCGCTTCGGTCTGCGGATCTTCCTGGAACAGTTTCAGGATATCGATGAAGTTAGAGCCCGGGATCGGGTCACCGCCGATACCCACACAGGTGGACTGGCCGAAGCCGTAGTCGGTGGTCTGCTTAACCGCTTCATAGGTCAGCGTACCAGAACGGGAGACGATGCCCACTTTGCCTGGCTGGTGAATGTGGCCCGGCATGATGCCGATTTTGCATTCGCCTGGGGTGATAACGCCAGGGCAGTTCGGCCCAATCATGCGCACGCCCGCTTCGTCGAGTTTCACTTTCACAGTTAGCATATCCAGCGTCGGGATACCTTCGGTGATGGTGATAATCAGCTTAATGCCTGCGTCAATCGCTTCCAGAATGGAGTCTTTGCAGAACGGCGCCGGAACATAGATAACAGACGCGGTTGCGCCCGTTGCTTCTACCGCTTCACGCACGGTGTTAAACACCGGCAGGCCCAGATGGGTGGTGCCGCCTTTGCCTGGCGTAACGCCGCCGACCATTTGCGTACCGTAAGCAATCGCTTGTTCGGAGTGGAAAGTACCCTGGCTTCCGGTGAAACCCTGGCAGATAACTTTGGTGTTTTTATCAATTAAAACGGACATTATTTCCCCTCCACTGCGGCAACGACCTGCTGCGCTGCATCCGTCAGACTTTTCGCTGCAATAATATTCAGGCCGCTGTCAGCCAGACGCTTCGCGCCCAGCTCCGCGTTGTTACCTTCCAGACGAACGACAACCGGTACGTTAACACCCACTTCTTCTACCGCGCCGATGATGCCGTCGGCAATCAGGTCACAGCGAACGATACCGCCGAAGATGTTAACCAGAACGGCTTTCACGTTTTCGTCAGACAGAATGATTTTGAACGCTTCGGTTACGCGCTCTTTGGTCGCGCCACCGCCCACGTCGAGGAAGTTTGCCGGTTCGCCGCCGTGCAGCTTAACGATGTCCATCGTCCCCATCGCCAGGCCTGCACCGTTAACCATGCAACCAATATTGCCTTCCAGCGCAACGTAGTTCAGTTCCCAGTGTGCTGCCTGCGCTTCGCGCGGGTCTTCCTGAGACTGGTCACGCATTTCGCGCAGTTCGGATTGACGGAACAGTGCGTTGCCGTCAGCGCCCAGTTTGCCATCGAGGCAGATCAGGTCGCCCTGTTTAGTGATGACCAGCGGGTTAATTTCGATAAGCGCCAGGTCGCGCTCCAGGAAAATGGTCGCCAGGCCCATAAAGATTTTGGTGAATTGCTGAACCTGCTTACCTTCCAGGCCCAGTTTGAACGCCAGCTCGCGCCCCTGGTACGGCATGGGGCCGGCCAGCGGGTCAAGGGCGATTTTGTGGATAAGGTGCGGGGTTTCTTCCGCCACTTTCTCAATTTCTACGCCGCCTTCGGTAGACGCCATGAACACAACGCGACGGGAGCTACGATCAACAACAGCGCCCAGATACAGCTCTTTGCCGATGTCAGTCGCTGCTTCAACCAGGATCTGGTTGACCGGCTGACCATTGGCGTCTGTTTGATAGGTCACCAGACGTTTGCCAAGCCAGTTTTCCGCGAACGCGCGAATATCTTCTTTGCTGTTAACAACTTTTACACCGCCCGCTTTACCACGGCCACCTGCGTGTACCTGGCACTTCACTACCCACGGACCCGCGCCGATTTTAGACGCAGCCTCTTCCGCTTCACGCGGCGTCGTGCACGCATAGCCTACAGGAGCAGGCAAACCGTAACGGGCAAAAAGCTGTTTTGCCTGATATTCATGTAAGTTCATGTGTTCTATCCATCCTTCATTAGACTTGTTACGCCGGACGGCACTGCGCGCATCCGGCTTACAATGCAGGTGTTCGTTTTTGTAACCCGGCAGCATTACGCCGCCGGGCAAAGGACACTACACGTCCAGCAGCAGACGTGTCGGATCTTCCAGCAGCTCTTTAATCGCCACCAGGAAGCCAACGGATTCGCGGCCGTCAATCAGGCGGTGATCATAAGAGAGCGCCAGATACATCATGGGCAGAATTTCAACTTTGCCATCTACAGCCATCGGGCGGTCTTTAATGGCATGCATACCCAGAATGGCGCTCTGCGGTGGGTTGATGATTGGCGTAGACATCAGCGAACCAAACACACCGCCGTTGGTAATGGTGAAGTTACCACCGGTCAGGTCTTCAACAGTCAGTTTGCCGTCACGCCCTTTCACCGCCAGATCTTTAATGCGTTTTTCGATATCGGCCATGCCCAGGGTATCCACATCGCGCAGAACCGGGGTTACCAGGCCACGCGGCGTAGAGACCGCCATGCTGACATCGAAATAGTTGTGGTACACCACATCGTCACCGTCGATAGAGGCGTTCACTTCCGGGTAGCGTTTCAGTGCTTCCACCACCGCTTTTACGTAGAAGGACATAAAGCCCAGGCGGATGCCATGACGTTTTTCAAAGGCATCGCCGTACTGCTTACGCAGATCCATAATCGGCTTCATGTTCACTTCGTTAAAAGTCGTGAGCATGGCGGTGGAGTTCTTCGCTTCCAGCAGACGCTCCGCTACACGTTTACGCAGACGGGTCATCGGCACGCGTTTTTCAGAGCGGCCCGCCAGTTGCGGTGCAGCAGGTGCTGCAGCCGGCGCGGCGGGTTTACTTTCTTCTTTTTTCGCCGGTGCTTTCGCCAGATGTTTTTCAATATCTTCGCGAGTCAGACGGCCACCGACGCCGGTGCCTTTAATGGCGCTGGCTTCAAGATTATGCTCGGCCAGCAGGCGACGGATAGCCGGGCTGAGCGCGTCGTTGTTTTGCTCTTCGAGAGACGCCTGCTGGCGCTGAGCCGGGGTAGACTCTTTGGCGTCAGATTTTGCGCTGCTCTCTTTACCTGCGCTGTTACCTTCGCGCAGGCGGCCCAGAATCTGGCGTGACGTTACGGTAGTGCCTTCATCTTCCAGCACTGCGTCCAGAATGCCGTCTGCCGATGCCGGTACTTCCAGTACCACTTTGTCAGTTTCGATTTCTACCAACACTTCATCGCGTTGGACGGTATCGCCCGGTTTTTTGTGCCAGGTCGCAACAGTCGCGTCAGCAACGGACTCAGGCAGGTCGGGTACAAGAATATCTACGCTACTCATTATTTATCCTTTAATTAATCGACGTTCAGCGCGTCATTGACCAGAGCTTGTTGCTGTTTCTGGTGAACGGACAGATATCCTACCGCTGGCGAAGCGGAGGCCGGGCGACCTGCATATTGCAGGGCTGCCCCAAACGGAATCACTTCTCGCAGATGATGCTGGCTGCAGTACCATGCGCCCTGGTTGAGCGGCTCTTCCTGGCACCAGACAAAATCCTGTACATGCGCATACGGTTTCAGCGCTTCCTGCACCGACTGGTGCGGGAACGGATACAACTGCTCAATCCTGACAATGGCGACGTCTTTCTGATCGTTCTTACGACGCTGTTCAAGCAGGTCATAATAAACCTTACCAGAACACAGAACGACGCGCTTAACCCCTTTCGGATCAAGGGCGTCTATCTCACCGATCGCGGGCATAAAGGTGCCATTCGCCAGTTCATCGAGACTGGAGACCGCCAGCGGGTGGCGCAGCAGCGATTTCGGCGACATGACAACCAGCGGACGGCGCATACCGCGCAGCGCCTGACGACGCAGCATGTGGTAAACCTGTGCCGGGGTTGACGGTACACAGACCTGCATGTTTTGTTCAGCGCACAACTGCAGATAACGCTCCAGACGCGCGGAGGAGTGCTCCGGACCCTGGCCTTCGTAACCGTGCGGCAGCAGCATCACCAGACCACACATACGGCCCCATTTCTGCTCACCGGAACTGATGAACTGGTCGATAACCACCTGAGCGCCGTTGGCAAAGTCACCGAACTGCGCTTCCCAGATGGTCAGGGTACGCGGCTCTGCGGTGGCGTAACCGTACTCAAACGCCAGAACCGCTTCCTCAGACAGAACGGAGTCCCAGACTTTGAACGGCCCCTGGCTATTGTGGACGTGATGCAGCGGCGTATAGGTTGAACCGTTGGCCTGGTTATGGATAACCGCGTGACGATGGAAGAACGTGCCGCGACCAGAATCTTCACCGGACAGACGGACGGAGATACCTTCGTCAACCAGAGTCGCATAGGCCAGGTTTTCCGCGCCGCCCCAGTCGAACAGTTTCTCGCCCGACGCCATCGCCTGGCGGTCGTTGTAAATTTTTGCAACGCGGGCCTGCATTTCGATGGATTCCGGCACCGTACTGATGCGTTTGGCCAGTTCCTGCAGGCGCTTCATTTCGACCTTGTTCGGGTAGCTCTCATCCCATTCGTGGTTGAGGTACGGCGACCAGGTAAAAGAGTGCATGTTCATCGGACGCCACTCTTTCACGACACACTCGCCGGCATCCAGTGCGTCACGGTAGAGGTTCACCAGTTCGGTCGCGTCTTCCAGCGTCGCAACACCGTCATGCTCCAGCTTGTCAGCATAGATTTTGCGCGGGGTCGGATGCTTTTTGATTTTCTGGTACATCAGCGGCTGAGTTGCGCTCGGCTCGTCGGCTTCGTTATGGCCATGACGGCGATAGCAGACCAGGTCGATGAACACATCGCGTTTGAAGGTATTGCGGAAGTCCAGCGCCACACGGGTAACGAAAGCGACGGCTTCCGGGTCATCCGCGTTAACGTGGAAAATCGGCGCCTGCACCATTTTACCGATATCGGTACAGTATGGTGTGGAGCGCGCATCAAGCGGGTTAGAGGTGGTGAAGCCCACCTGGTTATTAATGACGATACGCACGGTACCGCCCACTTCATAACCGCGCGCTTTGGACATGTTCAGGGTTTCCTGAACCACGCCCTGACCTGTAACGGCCGCGTCACCGTGAATCGTGATTGGCAGAACTTTGTTGCTGCTCGGCTCATCCAGGCGGTCAAGACGTGCACGCACGGACCCCATTACTACCGGGCTGACGATTTCAAGGTGCGACGGGTTAAACGCCAGCGCCAGGTGCACAAGCCCCCCCTCGGTTTCGATATCGGACGAGAAACCCATATGGTATTTCACGTCACCCGTACCGAGGTGCTCTTTATGTTTACCCGCAAATTCGTCAAACAGATCCTGCGGTTTTTTACCCAGCACGTTAATGAGCACGTTCAGACGACCGCGGTGCGCCATACCCAGCACCACTTCGCGCGTGCCGCTTTTACCGGCATGGCGAATCATCTCTTTGAGCATCGGCACCAGTGCATCGCCGCCTTCCAGCGAGAAGCGTTTCGCACCGGGGAATTTCGCGCCCAGATAACGCTCCATCCCTTCTGCCGCCGTCAGTTCGCTGAGGAAACGTTTTTTCTCATCAGCGGTAAAGGAGGCTTTGCCAGCAACGGATTCAATACGCTGTTGGATCCAGCGTTTTTCTTCGGTGCTGGTAATGTGCATATATTCAGCACCGATGGAGCCGCAGTAGGTTTGTTTCAGAGCTGCGATCAAATCGCCAAGCTGCATCGTGTCTTTGCCGATGGCAAAAGAACCTACGTTGAACGTCTCCTGGAAGTCTGCCTCGGTCAGGTCATGGAATGACGGGTCGAGGTCTGCAACGCGCTCTTGTTGCCACAGTCCCAGCGGATCGAGATTGGCCTGCTGGTGACCGCGGAAACGATAGGCGTTAATGAGCTGCAGGACTTTTACCTGCTTCGCATTGGTGTCAGGGTCAGAAATGGAGGAAGAGTAACGTGAGGCATCCTTCGCCAGACGACGGAAATAATCACGTGTTTTGGAATGGAATTGATCCGGTTTCACTCCGGTGCCTGGTAACTCTTCAAACATGGAACGCCATGTCGCATCTACCGAGTCAGGATCGGTTAAGAAGTCTTCATAGAGCTGTTCTATCCAGCTCTGGTTCGAACCAGAGAGGTAAGAAGAGTCCAGCCAGGCTTTCAAAGCGCTGTTCTGCATCGTGATCCCTTAAGCATTGTTATGCTTACTTCGCCGTGGATAACTACAACGCGCGCGGCAGGGCGCACACGTCCCGGGGTTCACTTGCGAGCTCTTCTCTTTGTTGGCCCGCGAAGGAACCTTTAAAAACTGTCTGAATATTTTCCCTCACCCCTGCCCTCTCCCGGAGGGAGAGGGGGAAGAACGTGCGGCAGTTTTTAAAGGTCTCCTGCAATCTATTCCCTCTCCCCTTGGGGGAGAGGGTTAGGGTGAGGGGAAAAGCGCCCCTCTGAATTACGCACTACGTTGCAACAACATCGACTTGATATGGCCGATGGCGCGCGTCGGGTTCAGTCCCTTCGGACAGACACTGACGCAGTTCATAATGCTATGGCAGCGGAATACGCTGAAAGCATCACTCAGCCCTTCCAGGCGGTTATCGGTCTCGGTATCACGACTGTCAATCAGGAAGCGATACGCGGCCAGCAGACCGGCTGGGCCGATAAACTTATCCGGATTCCACCAGAACGACGGACAGGACGTGGAGCAGCATGCACAAAGGATACATTCGTACAGCCCATCGAGTTTTTCACGCTGTTCGGGCATCTGCAGATGCTCACGCGCAGGTGGATTTTGCCCATTATTCAATAAGTAAGGCTTAATCTTCTCATATTGGGCATAGAATTGCCCCATGTCCACAACCAAATCACGGATTACCGGCAGCCCCGGCAGTGGGCGAATCACAATCTTCTGCTTACCGTTGCCCAGCGCCGACAGCGGCGTAATACACGCCAGAC
This sequence comes from Phytobacter sp. SCO41, assembly GCF_003073275.1. Lineage (NCBI taxonomy): Bacteria > Pseudomonadati > Pseudomonadota > Gammaproteobacteria > Enterobacterales > Enterobacteriaceae > Phytobacter > Phytobacter sp. SCO41. Next base: position 3,968,461 of record NZ_CP027225.1, read on the forward strand.
CGTTTTTCCCGTTCATGTTGAGGCCGTCTGAACCGCATACCCCTTCGCGACAGGAGCGACGGAAAGAGAGACTCGGGTCTTTTTCTTTTAGCTGCATCAACGCATCGAGCAGCATCATGTCACGACCTTCTTCCCCTTCCAGGGTGTAATCCTGCATGCGCGGAGCGTCGTCAACATCCGGGTTATAGCGATAAATTGAAAACTCGAATTTCATTTTCCTGTCTCCGCATTAGTAAGTACGAATCTTCGGCGGGAAAGCCGGACGCAGTTTCGGTTCCATGTTGACGCTACGGCGCGTCATGGATTCCGTCTCTGGCAGATACAGGGAATGGCACAGCCAGTTTTCATCATCACGCTCCGGGAAGTCGAAGCGGCTATGCGCGCCACGGCTCTCGGTACGGAAGTTGGCAGATACCGCCGTCGCGTACGCGGTCTCCATCAGGTTATCCAGCTCCAGGCACTCAACACGCTGGGTGTTAAATTCACTGGAGGTGTCATCCAGACGGGCATTTTTCAGGCGTTCGCGAATGACTTTCAGTTGCTCAAGGCCTTTCGCCATCGCGTCGCCTTCACGGAAGACCGAGAAGTTATGTTGCATACATTCCTGCAACGCTTTACGAATGGTCACCGGATCTTCACCTGAACGGTTGTTGTTCCAACGGTTGAGACGCTCCAGCGAACCTTCAATGTCAGATTCACTCGCATCGCGCAGTACGCCCTGCTCAGCGATAGACTCTTGCAGATGCAGACCTGCCGCACGACCAAAGACCACAAGGTCAAGCAGAGAGTTGCCGCCCAGACGGTTGGCACCGTGCACCGATACGCAGGCAATTTCGCCCACTGCGAACAGGCCTGGGATCACCACATCTTCGCCCTGTGCGTTCACCGTCAGCGCCTGACCGGTCACTTTGGTCGGGATCCCGCCCATCATATAGTGACAAGTTGGGATCACCGGGATCGGCTCTTTTACAGGATCGACGTGCGCAAAAGTACGGGACAGCTCCAGAATGCCAGGCAAACGCGACTCCAGCACCTCTTTACCGAGGTGGTCGAGTTTCAGTTTGGCGTGTGGTCCCCACGGACCGTCACAGCCACGACCTTCACGGATTTCGATCATGATGGAACGTGCCACCACATCACGACCCGCCAGGTCTTTTGCGTTCGGCGCATAGCGCTCCATGAAACGCTCACCATGTTTGTTTAAGAGATAGCCGCCTTCACCGCGGCAACCTTCGGTGACCAGCACCCCCGCCCCGGCGATACCGGTCGGGTGGAACTGCCACATTTCCATATCCTGCACCGGCACACCGGCACGCAGCGCCATCCCGACACCGTCGCCGGTATTGATGTGCGCGTTGGTGGTGGACTGGTAAATACGACCCGCGCCGCCCGTTGCCAGTACAGTCGCACGGGCTTTGAAGTAAACCACTTCACCGGTTTCAATGCACAGCGCGGTACAACCGACGACTGCACCATCCTGGTTTTTCACCAGATCCAGCGCGTACCACTCGGAAAAAATAGTAGTGTGGTTTTTAAGGTTTTGCTGATAAAGCGTATGCAATAACGCGTGACCGGTACGGTCAGCCGCCGCTGCGGTACGTGCAGCCTGCTCGCCACCGAAATTTTTTGACTGGCCGCCGAACGGACGCTGGTAGATGCGGCCGTCATCGAGACGCGAAAACGGCAGGCCCATATGTTCCAGTTCCAGAATGGCTTCCGGACCGGTTTTACACATATATTCAATGGCATCCTGGTCGCCGATGTAATCGGAACCTTTTACCGTATCGTACATGTGCCATTCCCAGTTATCTTCGTGGGTATTGCCCAGCGCTACCGTAATGCCGCCCTGAGCGGATACAGTGTGAGAACGGGTTGGAAAAACTTTAGAAAGCAGCGCACAGGTCTGGCCGCTTTGGGAAATTTGTAACGCCGCGCGCATACCTGCGCCGCCTGCGCCAATAACGACAGCATCAAATTCTCTGACTGGCAGTTTCATCACACACCCCACACCACAACGAATCCATAAATAACGTAAGCCGCGAGTGCAACGACAATAGCCAGTTGCAGAATCAGGCGCACAGCCAGCGGTTTAACGTAGTCGGTCAACACCTGCCACATGCCAATCCAGGCATGAATCAAAATGGAGAACAGTGCCAGCAGGGTGAAGACTTTCGTGAAGGCGGATGAGAAGAAGCCTGTCCAGACTTGCCAGGTAATATCGCCAGTGATAGCGAAAAAACCGACCATATAGATGATATAGAGCGTCAGGACGATTGCGGTAGCACGGACCAGAATGAAGTCATGTACGCCGTTGCGTCCTAATGCGGAGGCGTTGCTTACCATACGAGGACTCCTGCGAGAAGTGAAAGCACGACAGTAATTGCAAATGACACGTTGGCGGAACGTTTTCCTGCCTCAAAAGTTTCTTCCAGCCAGCCAAAATCCATCAGCATGTGGCGAATACCGCCAACCGCATGGTAAGCCAGTGCAGTCAGAATGCCCCACAAAATGAATTTAACAAAAAAACCACTCATAATAGCGGAGGCAGACTGGAAGCCTTCTTCGGATGACAGCGACAGGCCCAGTAACCACAGCAGGATGCCGACCGCCACAAAGGTGATGACGCCGGAAACGCGGTGAAGAATGGACGCTATTGCCGTAACAGGAAACCGGATCGTTGCGAGATCCAGATTAACAGGTCTTTGTTTTTTCACATTTTTTATCATGAATAACGCCCACATGCTGTTCTTATAGTTTCCTTCCTCCGGTCTGCTTGCGGGTCAGACAGCGTCCTTTTCTATAACTGCGCGTAATGCAAAATTTCAGCTTCCAGATGCGAAACGACAGGTTACAACGCTGGGTGGCTCGGGATTGCAGGGTATTCCGGAGACCTGGCGGCAGTATAGGTCGTTCACAAAATCATTACAATTATCCTACATATAGTTTGTCGGGTTTTATGCTGAACAGTGATCATGGTCACGATAACAACATTATTTTAAAATTTAATCATCTGATTTGACAAAAGTTAAACATTCTTGTTACAAACTTCATCAGAAGAGAGATATAATTCGCAAAAGTTATGGGGTCTATCTTTCACCTGCAAATAAGTTATGCAACAGTGTGATGAAGTTGACCGAATTAATCAGGACAGTTATTAGTGATAGCAGGTTTGACAAAATCCGACTGCTAAGAACCTGATTTGTTGCTGTTTTGACTGTACTTTCAATGTGTACCTGCTAGCGCCCATCGCTCTGTACCCTGGTTTTTCCTCTCATCAGAGCAGCGAGCCAAATAATAATCTGGTAGCGTTAAAAGGCAGTTTGAATGCAAATCCGGTAACAGGTAGTCTTAAGCAATAAGGCGCTAAGGAGACCGTAAATGGCTGATAAAAAAGCAAACATCACCTATAATGGTGACGCTGCTATTGAACTGGATGTGCTAAAGGGCACGCTCGGTCAGGATGTTATTGATATCCGTAGTCTCGGTTCAAAAGGTGTATTCACTTTTGACCCAGGTTTCACCTCTACCGCATCATGCGAATCCAAAATCACCTTCATTGATGGCGACGAAGGTATCCTGTTGCATCGTGGTTTCCCGATCGACCAACTGGCCACCGATTCCAACTATCTCGAAGTCTGTTATATCCTGCTGTACGGCGAAAAACCGACGCAGGAGCAATACGATGAGTTCAAACTCACCGTCACTCGCCACACAATGATTCACGAGCAGATTACCCGTCTGTTCCATGGCTTCCGTCGTGACTCTCATCCGATGGCGGTTCTGTGCGGCGTCACCGGCGCGCTGGCGGCGTTCTACCATGACTCTCTGGATGTGAACAATCCGCGTCACCGTGAGATTGCAGCCTTCCGCCTGCTGTCCAAAATGCCAACTGTGGCAGCGATGTGTTACAAATATTCTATCGGTCAGCCTTTCGTTTATCCGCGTAACGACCTCTCCTACGCTGGTAACTTCCTGCATATGATGTTCGCCACTCCGTGCGAAAGCTATGAAGTGAACCCGGTGCTGGAACGTGCAATGGACCGCATCCTGATCCTGCACGCTGACCATGAGCAGAACGCCTCGACTTCCACCGTCCGTACCGCAGGCTCCTCGGGTGCGAACCCGTTTGCCTGTATCGCCGCGGGTATTGCTTCCCTGTGGGGGCCGGCGCACGGCGGCGCGAACGAAGCCGCGCTGAAAATGCTCGAAGAGATCAGCACCGTTAAACACATTCCGGAATTCCTGCGTCGCGCCAAAGATAAGAACGATTCGTTCCGTCTGATGGGCTTCGGTCACCGTGTCTACAAGAACTATGACCCGCGCGCGACCGTTATGCGTGAAACCTGCCACGAAGTATTGCGTGAGCTGGGTACCAAAGACGATCTGCTGGAAGTGGCAATGGAACTTGAGCATATCGCGCTCAACGACCCGTACTTCATCGAGCGTAAGCTGTACCCGAACGTGGACTTCTACTCCGGTATCATCCTTAAAGCGATGGGCATTCCGTCTTCCATGTTTACCGTTATCTTCGCGATGGCGCGTACCGTGGGCTGGATTGCACACTGGAACGAAATGCACGACGACGGCATTAAAATTGCCCGTCCGCGTCAGTTGTACACCGGTTATGAAAAACGCGATTTCAAAACCGATCTCGAAAAGCACTAAGTTGCTGATAGTAAAAAACCCGCTGCGGCGGGTTTTTTATTGGCTGCCGTCTGGCGGCAAAGAATTAACGCCAAAACCAGTGGCCCGGCTAAGCAGAATTACTTCTGACACCCCGGACACCCATAAAACGGACGCGAAGAGAGCGTCGATTTTTCGATTATCCCCCCGCAGCGCTCGCAGACCTGCCCGGCCCGGTGAAAAACGTTAAAGCGAAATAGCGCCCCGTGATGGTGGTTTTCATCCACCCTGCCGCGCGTCTGGTAGGAAAGGCGCGGAATGTCGAGCAGCGCCTGGGCCAGCGTGTCGAGCTGGGCCTCATTGAGATCAATCGCTTTATGCTGCGGCGCAAGGGCGGCATGCCACAGGATTTCCACGCGCAAGTAGTTCCCCAGTCCGGCGAGAAACGCCTGATCAAGCAGCAAACCGGAAAACTGGCGACGACAAAACCGGGGAGATAATAACCGCGATTTGACCTGTTCGACGGTCAGTGACATATCCAGCACATCCGGTCCTACGCGCTGTAAAAAAGGATGAACGGCCAGTTCGTCGGCGGTCAGTATCTCGATGTCAGAGGCACTATAGAGCAAAATGGCTTTGTCTTTCGCCGCCAGCCGTACACGCAGCACGCGGTTGGTTTCTGTCACCTCTCCCACTTCAACCACCCGCCAGACGCCGTACAACTGGTTGTGGCTGTACATCGTCATGCCATTGGAAAAGTGGGTCAGCAACGCTTTACCCCGGGTTTCAATGCGTTCAACGCACTCGCCAACCAGCGTCGGCGCGAAAGAGTGAAGATGGGGAAAGGCAAACCAGACATCCGTGAGCGGTTTACCTTTGATGGCCACTTCAAGACTGTCTGCTGCACGGCGAATTTCAGGACCTTCTGGCATTACAACATCCTTTTAATTTTCTGCACTCACAACAACACCATACTGCTCGAATGCTTCACGCAGGCGACGGGCAAATGCCAGCGCATGTTCACCGTCGCCATGCAGGCAGACGGTTTGCGCACGCAGCGCAACATCACGCCCGTTGATGCTTTTAACATTACCGGATAAGACCATCCCCAGCGTTTGCGTCAGCGCGGCCTCGTCATCGGTAATCAGTGCCCCCGGCTGTGAACGTGGCACCAGCGTGCCATCGTCCAGATAACCGCGATCGGCAAACACTTCCTCGCGCGTGGTAAGTTGAAGGTGTTTTGCGGCGCGAATAAGCTCACTGCCCGCAAGACCGACCAGAATCAACGCCGGGTCACAGTCGCGCACCGCGCGGGCGATAGCTTCCGCCAGCATGGGATCGACGGCGGCCTGGTTATACAGCATGCCGTGCGGTTTGACATGAACCATACGCCCCCCTTCGGCACGCACAATCGCCGCCAGCGCGCCGCACTGGTAAAGCGTCTGCGCGTAGACGGTCTGTGGGGGTAATTGCATCGCCGTGCGGCCAAAATTCTCCCGGTCAGGAAAGCTCGGGTGTGCCCCCACCGCCACGCCATTTTTCAACGCCTCCTGCACACATTCGCGCATGGTTTGCGCATCGCCCGCATGAAAGCCACAGGCGATATTCGCTGAGGAGACCAGTTGCAGGAGCGCGGCATCATTGCCGCACCCTTCCCCCAGATCGGCGTTTAAATCAATTTTCATTACGCAGCCGCCACGACAGTTGTTCCAGGTAACGTTGCTGATCCTGGCGCGCCGCCAGCGCCTCTTCCAGCGTACAGGGAACAAAATGGATAGGATGCCCAAGAGGGATCTGCGCCAGATGGTACATGTCGGCCTCGATAATGCAGGCGATCCGTGGGTAACCGCCCGTTGTCTGAGCATCATTCATTAACACGATGGGTTGCCCATTCGGCGGCACCTGTACCACGCCGGGTAAAAGCCCGTGCGACACCAGCTCGCGATCGGTGGCACGTATTAACTTATGGCCCTGCAAACGGTATCCCATACGGTTACTTTGCGGGTCGAGATGCCATGGCACGCGCCAGAAGGCCTCCTGCGAGTGCTGATCAAACTCCCGATACTCCGGCCCTGGCAGTGCGCGAATGCGGTTGCCCCAAAGCAACTGCTTCACCCCTTGTGGCCCCTTAAAGTTCTGCGTAACAGCCCGCAACGGGATTTCGTCGCCATCACGCAGTAAGCGGCCTTCCAGCCCACCTAGCCCGGTTTTTAAATCCGTACTGCAGGAGCCCAGGACTTCCGGCACGTTCAGTCCACCGGCTACGGCCAGATAACTGCGCATGCCGTGCTGCGGCCGTTTCAGTACCAGCTTTTGCCCAGCCTGGGCCGGGTAGCGCCAGCCCGTCCAGACAGCTTTGCCGTCGAGTTTGGCTTCACAACCCGCGCCCGTCAGCGCAAACCACGTCGCTTCGTTAAACTGCACTTCACACTGACCGAGCGTTATCTCAAGGCCCGGGGCATCGCCGTCGTTACCGACCAGCGCGTTGGCGATGTGCAGCGCCGGGCCATCCAGCGCGCCACAATAGCTGACGCCGGATTGCCGCAGCCCCACACGTTTACCTGCCTGGATTGTGGTGTAGATACCCGCACGAAGAATTTTTAGCATATGCCCTCCTTACGCGGGATAAACCGCAGTGTGTCACCGGGGCGAAGCAATACAGGTTCTGAAAGCGACGGGTTAAACAGCGGCAGTTCGGTGCGGCCAATCAGGTTCCAGCCGCCCGGCGTTTCGAGCGGATAGATCCCCGTTTGCGCCCCGCCAATGGCAACAGATCCGACAGGCACACGCACGCGAGGTTCGGCGCGACGCGGCGTGGCGAGGTTTTCGGGCAGACCGCCCAGATACGGGAAGCCCGGCTGGAATCCTAAAAACCACACCACATAATCAATGGAAGAGTGCAACTCAACGACCTGTTTCTGCGTCAGCCCGGTATGGCGCGCCACATCAGGCAGATCCGGCCCGGCTTCGCCGCCATAAATGACCGGGATATCGATTGTGCGCGATTCAGGCTCCAGCGCTTCGCTCTCTTCCCACCAGCGCTGTAAACGCTCAATGGCATCCAGCGCCAGGGTTTGCGGATCGCGCAATACCACAGTGATGTTATTCATTCCAGGAATAGCTTCAACCACATCGGGCACATCCGCCAGACGCTGCGTTAAGCGCCAGATACGTTTTTGCGTCGCCAATGTGACGGGAGGCTCCAGCTCCAGCACCACCGCCGTTTCACCTAACAGATAACAACGTGCTCTCTGCACTGTCCCGCTCCTTATGCCGGATTCGGAATATCAATAAATGTCACGTCCAGATCGGTATTCTCCGTCAGCCATTCGCTCAGTGCACGAATACCGCCGCGCTCGGTGGCATGATGACCTGCCGCGTAAAAATGCAGGTTCTGCTCACGCGCCGAGTGAATGGTTTGCTCAGAGACTTCTCCGGTAATAAACGCGTCAACGCCAAAACGGGCAGCGTTATCGATAAAGCCTTGACCACCGCCGGTGCACCAGGCGACGCGCTTAATCAGCTCGGGCCCGGTATCACCGCTCCACAGCGGCCTGCGCCCAAGACGCGCTTCAATCCAGGATGCCAGTTCCAGCCCCGGTACCGGCATTGCCAGTTCGCCCCACGGCAGCAGCGCATCACCGTCAACGGTGCCCATCACCGTGATCCCCAGCAGCGAGGCCAACTGGACGTTATTGCCCAGCTCCGGGTGCGCATCCAGCGGCAGATGCCAGCCGTAGAGGTTGATATCATTCGCCAGCAGCGTTTTCAGGCGATTGCGCTTCATGCCACGAACGATCGCCGGTTCGTTTTTCCAGAAATAACCATGGTGCACAATCACCGCGTCGGCTTCCTGGCGTACCGCTTCATCAAGCAATGCCTGGCTTGCCGTTACACCGGTGATGATTTTTTTAACGGTTTCGCGTCCCTCAACCTGTAGGCCATTCGGACCGTAATCGCTGAACGCCGCACTGTTGAGTTTTTCGTTGATCAGTTTTTCCAGTTCGGTATTTTTCATCGTCACTCTCTTTACGGTTTACGGGCGGCTTCATAGGCCGCAAGCGTCGCAGCCCGTGCCTGTTTGTGTTCCACTATCGGGCGCGGATAATTGAGAGAAATGCCTCTTTTATCCGCCCATGTCCAGGGGTCGTGAATCGCCTTACCCGGCACAGCAGCAAGTTCAGGGATCCACCGCCGAATAAATTCGCCATCGCTATCAAACCGTTCCCCCTGAGTCGTAGGGTTAAAAATACGGAAATAAGGTGCGGCATCTGTCCCTGTCGACGCCGCCCACTGCCAGCCGCCGTTATTCGCAGCCAGGTCACCATCGACAAGTTGCGTCATAAAATAACGCTCGCCCAAACGCCAGTCGAGCAAGAGATCTTTGACCAGAAAGCTGGCAACGATCATCCGCAAGCGGTTATGCATCCAGCCAGTGCTCTTCAACTGCCGCATGGCCGCATCCACAATCGGATAACCCGTTCTCCCCTCCTCCCAGGCGCGAAGCTGCTCCGGATGGTCTTTCCATTGCACCTTATCCGTCCACGAAATGAAAGGACGATGCTTACATAAATCAGGATGATAAGTCATCAAATGGCGATAAAACTCCCGCCAGATCAGCTCGTTTAACCATGCGGATCCAGCGCCGCCGTTCAAGGCATCGGGCTGCTCGGCCAGCAGACGACGCAAACATTGTCGCGGCGAAAGAACCCCTAACGCCAGGCAGGCAGAAAGGCGGCTGGTGCCTTCAATTGCAGGAAAATCCCGCTGTTGCTCGTAAGCGGCGGCGTGCTGCTGGCAAAAAGCGCGCAGGCGTTGAATTGCCGTTTTTTCATCCACCGCAAACAGGGTTGAATCAAATTCTTCTTGCGGATAATCGAACGTCAATGTCGCAAGCGGCCCGTCTAATGCGCCCCCTGTCCGAACATCTGGTGCGCCAACGCATGCGGGTAGCTCATCTTTCAGCCGCCGCAAAAAGGCGTTTTTATAGGGTGTAAAGACTTTGTACATTTCATGATTGCCGGTCACAACGCTGCCTGGCGCCAGCATTACGCTGTCATCAAATCCCTGGCAGGCGACATCGACAAGCGCCTTTTCCACCGCCGCGTCACGCTGGCGTTCGTTCACTTCGTACTGGTAGTTATAGAAAAGATGGCTGACCTTTTCTTCAGCGCACACCGCCGCCACGGTATCAACACTGGCGGCAAAATCGTCCACTTCCCGGTAAATTAACGGAATGCCTCTCTCCGCCAGTGCCTGCTGGAGCGCGTTGAGGTGAGTGGCGAGAAATGCAGCCTGCCGTGGGGCCATCGCATGTTTTTTCCACTGTCCCGGCGTGGCAATAAACAGGGCTTTGACACTGGCGTCGCGATGATTACAGGCGGCAGCGAGGGCATAATTATCATGTACGCGCAAATCCGCGCGAAACCAGACCAGATGGGTGGTCATAACTCTCCAGGTAACAGATATCCGTCAGAAAATGTCGATAGTGTGTTAAAGGAAGGTTGCGAGTGCAAGCAGAGCTTACGCCTCAAAACAACAGCGTGGGTTAAGTGTAGCGGGTGAATGTAACGCGCCAGCAGGATGACGCACATAATCTGACGAATGAACATGCATCGCCCTGCACAGGATTCACGACTTTCACCGATGGGTTGCGGCTCCTGTAAAGGTAAAAAAAACCGCTACGTCAAAAACGTAGCGGTTTTTTTATTGCTGAGTGTAATCAATTGATCAATAAAAATCGCAGGTTACTTTTTCGGCCTGAGCCATCCAAACCGGTTTATCGCTGGTTTTAGCCCAGACGCGATGCAGATAGCTGTAAAAACGTGCGCGGTCTTTCCAGAACATCATTACCGGCAATGCCAGTACGCCAGCCAGCACGGCGAAAATGCGACGCATCAGGACGATATGAACTGGAAATGTTTTATATACGGTCATAATTCTCTCCCCTTTGTTGGCCGGTAACATTCACCGGAAAAATGTTCCCCCATGACAGAGATCCTTGACGGATCCTGTGGGGCGCATCTGAATCTGGTTAAAATAGTACCGTTTTGTTTGTAATTTTACTACTCATCCGACCACTTTTTTTTGCCATTTCTGGCGTTATTTACATTCACGCCGTAATTAAGTTACATAAAAGTTAAATTAATACTAACCATTAGTTAAAATATGGTTTTATTCATTTTTATATTTTTTTTACACCCGCCCGTCTGATTTTTGCGAAATCTTTGCACGCAAAATCCTACCCTCACTGCAATCCCTAAAACACCTGGAGGTGGATTGTGAGTGCAGGCGTCGTAACCGGCATCGTGCTGGTTTTCCTGTTGTTGGGCTATCTGGTCTATGCCCTGATTAACGCGGAGGCTTTCTGATGGCAGCCCAGGCGTTTTTACTGATTGCCAGCTTTTTACTGGTCCTGTTTATTCTTGCTCGCCCGCTCGGGACGTTACTGGCGAAGATGATCGTCGGCGCTTCCCTTCCTGGCGTATCCACTCTGGAAACCGGGCTATGGCGGATGATGGGGATTGATTCCCGCGAAATGGGCTGGTTCCAGTATCTGATGGCGATATTGTGGCTCAACATTTTCGGGCTGGTACTGCTGTTCGTCATGCTGATGTTGCAGGGCATCCTGCCTTTTAACCCGCAACAGTTCCCTGGCTTGTCATGGCATCTGGCGCTGAACACCGCCGTGAGTTTCGTGACCAACACCAACTGGCAATCCTATTCGGGTGAAACCACTCTGAGTTATTTCAGCCAGATGGTGGGGCTCACGGTACAAAACTTCCTCTCCGCCGCTACCGGTATTGCGGTCATTTTCGCCCTGATCCGCGCATTTTCTCGCCATAGCGTGACGACGCTCGGAAATGCCTGGGTCGATTTAACCCGCATTACCCTGTGGGTGCTGCTGCCACTGTCGCTGGTCCTTGCGCTGATCTTTATTCAACAAGGCGCTCTGCAAAACGTCCTGCCCTATCAGCCATTTACCTCCATTGAAGGGGCAAAACAGCTATTACCGATGGGGCCTGTTGCCTCGCAGGAAGCCATTAAAATGCTGGGAACCAACGGCGGCGGCTTCTTTAATGCCAACTCCTCGCACCCGTTTGAAAACCCTACGGCGTTAACCAACTTCCTGCAGATGCTGGCAATCTTTTTAATCCCGGCGGCGCTGTGCTTCGCCTTTGGTGATGCTGTCAGCGATCGCCGCCAGGGACACGCCATTTTGTGGGCGATGTCGATAATCTTCGTCATTTGCGTTGCCGTGGTCATGTGGGCCGAATGGCAGGGTAATCCGCACTTCCTGACATTAGGCGGTGACAGCGCCATCAATATGGAAGGGAAAGAGAGCCGCTTCGGCATTCTTGCCAGTAGCCTCTTTGCGGTCATCACCACATCCGCCTCCTGCGGTGCCGTTAACGCCATGCATGACTCCTTTACCGCGCTGGGCGGGATGGTGCCCATGTGGCTGATGCAAATCGGCGAGGTGGTGTTTGGCGGCGTGGGCTCTGGTTTATACGGCATGTTGTTGTTTGTATTGCTGGCGGTGTTTATTGCCGGGCTGATGATTGGCCGTACCCCGGAATACCTCGGCAAAAAGATCGATGTGCGCGAAATGAAAATGACCGCGCTGGCGATCCTCGTCACCCCTGCCCTTGTGTTGATTGGCACCGCGCTGGCAATGATGACCGAGGCGGGACGCAGCGGCATGCTCAACCCGGGTATCCACGGTTTTAGCGAAGTGCTGTATGCCGTCTCCTCTGCTGCGAATAACAACGGCAGTGCCTTTGCTGGCCTGAGCGCGAATACGCCGTTCTGGAACTGCCTGCTGGCGTTCTGCATGTTCATTGGTCGCTTCGGCATCATTGTGCCGGTCATGGCAATTGCCGGGTCACTGGTCAACAAGAAAATCCAGCCCGCCAGTACCGGGACGCTTCCGACGCACGGCGCGCTGTTTATCGGCCTGCTGATCGGTACCGTACTGCTGGTTGGTGCCCTGACCTTTATTCCTGCACTGGCCCTGGGTCCGGTGGCGGAATACCTCTCTTTACGCTGATTTGCGGAGTATTTGTCATGAGTCGCAAACAAATGGCCCTGCTCGAACCGACGCTGGTGCGTCAGGCGCTGATTGATTCCATTACCAAACTGAGCCCGCATATCCAGTGGCGCAATCCGGTTATGTTTATCGTCTGGATTGGCAGCGTGCTGACTACGCTGCTGGCGATTGCGATGGCGAGCGGGTATCTCGACGGCAGCGCCTGGTTTACCGGCGCGGTCAGTCTGTGGCTGTGGTTTACCGTACTGTTCGCCAACTTCGCAGAAGCGCTGGCGGAAGGTCGCAGTAAAGCGCAGGCCAACAGCCTGAAAGGAGTGAAGAAAACGGCCTTCGCCCGCAAATTACGCGCACCGCAGCATGATGCACAAATCGACCACATTCCCGCCGCTGATTTGCGTAAAGGTGACGTGGTGCTGGTGGAAGCGGGCGATATTATTCCCTGCGACGGGGAAGTCATTGAGGGCGGCGCGTCGGTGGATGAAAGCGCCATTACCGGGGAGTCCGCGCCGGTTATCCGCGAGTCCGGCGGCGATTTCGCCTCCGTGACGGGCGGTACGCGCATTCTCTCCGACTGGCTGGTGATTCAGTGTAGCGTTAACCCTGGCGAAACCTTCCTTGACCGGATGATTGCCATGGTGGAAGGCGCCCAGCGCCGTAAGACGCCCAATGAGATCGCGCTGACCATTCTGCTGGTGGCACTGACCATTGTCTTCCTGCTGGCAACCGCCACCCTGTGGCCATTCTCGGTCTACGGCGGCACGCCGGTCAGCATCACCGTTCTTGTGGCCCTGCTGGTCTGCCTGATCCCGACTACCATCGGCGGTTTGCTTTCGGCCATCGGCGTCGCCGGGATGAGCCGTATGCTCGGCGCCAATGTGATTGCCACCAGCGGGCGCGCCGTAGAAGCCGCAGGTGATGTCGACGTACTGCTGCTGGATAAAACCGGCACCATCACACTCGGTAACCGCCAGGCCTCCGAGTTCCTGCCTGCAAACGGTGTGGATGAAAAAACCCTGGCCGATGCTGCGCAACTCTCTTCGCTAGCGGATGAAACGCCGGAAGGCCGCAGCATTGTGATACTGGCAAAGCAGCGCTTTAACCTGCGTGAACGGGATGTACAAAGTCTGCAGGCGACGTTTGTCCCCTTTACCGCGCAGACCCGCATGAGTGGCATTAACGTGCAAGGGCGCATGATCCGCAAAGGCTCAGTGGATGCTATTCGTCGCCATATTGAGGCTAACAACGGCCAGTTCCCGGCTGATGTCGAGCAGCGTGTGGAACAGGTGGCACGTCTCGGGGCCACACCGCTGGTGGTGGCGGAAGGGGCTCGTGTCCTGGGGGTGATTTCACTCAAGGATATCGTCAAAGGCGGCATCAAAGAGCGTTTCGCCCAACTGCGGAAAATGGGCATCAAGACCGTCATGATCACCGGGGATAACCGTCTTACTGCCGCCGCTATCGCCGCCGAAGCCGGGGTGGATGATTTCCTGGCCGAAGCAACCCCGGAAGCAAAACTGGCGCTGATTCGCCAGTATCAGTCAGAAGGCCGTCTGGTGGCGATGACCGGGGATGGCACTAACGACGCCCCGGCACTGGCGCAGGCGGATGTTGCGGTTGCTATGAACTCCGGGACCCAGGCCGCGAAAGAGGCCGGCAACATGGTGGATCTGGACTCTAACCCCACCAAGCTGATTGAGGTGGTGCATATCGGCAAGCAGATGCTGATGACCCGTGGTTCGTTGACCACATTCAGCATCGCCAACGACGTGGCGAAATATTTTGCCATCATCCCCGCGGCCTTTGCCGCCACCTACCCGCAGCTCAATGCGCTGAATGTGATGCACCTGCACTCCCCGGCATCGGCCATTCTGAGTGCGGTTATTTTCAATGCCCTGATCATTGTCTTTTTGATCCCGCTGGCGTTGAAAGGGGTGAGCTACAAGCCGTTGACCGCCTCCGCCATGCTGCGCCGCAATCTGTGGGTTTATGGGTTGGGCGGACTGGTGGTGCCGTTTATCGGCATCAAGATTATTGACCTGCTGCTGACCCTGTTCAGCCTGGTGTAAGAGGGATAAAAAAATGGCTTTGATTCGTCCGGCATTTGTACTCTTAATTGTACTGACGTTGATTACCGGCGGGCTTTACCCGCTGGTTACTACGGCGCTGGGGCAGTGGTTATTTCAGACACAGGCCAACGGTTCGCTTATTCGTGAGGGAGACAATGGGGTTCGCGGCTCGCGCCTGATTGGGCAGAATTTCACCGCAGCGGGATATTTTCATGGCCGCCCTTCCGCCACCGCCGATGCGCCTTATAATCCGATGGCGTCCGGTGGGAGTAATCTGGCGGCCAGTAACCCGGAGCTGGATAAAGAAGTGGCTGCGCGCGTTGCCCAGTTGCGTCAGGAAAACCCACAGGCTGACGCCCGTGTGCCGGTGGAACTGATAACAACATCGGCCAGCGGTCTGGACAACAATCTGACGCCGCAGGCTGTGGAATGGCAAATCCCGCGTGTTGCCCAGGCACGCAATCTGCCCGCACAGACCGTTGCCCGGTTAGTAGAACAAAACACCACTCACCCGCTTTTCGATTTTATTGGCCAGCCGGTGGTGAATATCGTTGAACTGAATCTGGCGCTGGATGCGCTCAAGGATAAATAAGTCATGACAGACGAGCCTTTGCGCCCGGACCCCGACAGACTGCTGGAACATGCGGCGACGGATCATCGTGGCAAACTGAAAATCTTCTTCGGTGCCTGTGCTGGCGTAGGGAAGACGTTTGCCATGTTGCAGGAAGCACAGCGGCTACGGGCACAGGGGCTGGATATTCTGGTGGGCGTGGTGGAAACCCACGGGCGCAAGGAGACCGCCGCCCTGCTCAATGGGCTGGCGGTACTGCCGCCAAGGCGTATTGCCCATCGCGCTCGCCTGATTCAGGAGTTTGACCTTGACGCCGCCCTTGCGCGGCGTCCGGCATTGATACTGATGGACGAGCTGGCGCACAGCAACGCGCCTGGCTCCCGTCACCCGAAACGCTGGCAGGATGTGGAAGAACTGCTGGAAGCGGGCATCGATGTGCTGACCACCGTGAATGTGCAACATCTGGAAAGTCTGAATGATGTGGTCAGTGGCGTCACCGGCGTACAGGTGCGCGAAACAGTACCCGACCCCTTCTTTGACGCTGCGGACGAAATTGTGCTGGTCGACCTTCCGCCAGACGATTTACGCCAGCGCCTGCACGAAGGCAAAGTCTATATTGGCGGTCAGGCCGAACGCGCTATCGAGCATTTCTTTCGCAAAGGCAACCTCATCGCCTTGCGTGAACTGGCCCTGCGCCGTACAGCCGACCGCGTTGACGACCAGATGCGCGCCTGGCGCGACCGTCTTGGGGATGAAAAAGTCTGGCATACGCGCGACGCGATCCTGCTTTGTGTCGGTCACGGGACGGGGAATGAGAAGCTGATCCGCACCGCTGCCCGTCTGGCGGCAAAACTGGGCAGTGTCTGGCACGCGGTGTATGTGGAAACCCCTGCCCTGCACCGTTTGCCCGAACAACAGCGTCGGGCGATCCTCGCCTCATTACACCTGGCGCAGGAGCTGGGCGCGGAGACCGCAACCCTCTCCGATCCGGCAGAAGATAAAGCCATATTGCGCTACGCGCGTGAGCATAACCTCGGCAAAATCCTTATTGGCAGACGCAATAAACGACGCTGGTTTGGCGCTGAATCCTTTGCGGACCGGCTGGCGCGCCGCGCGCCGGATCTCGATCTGGTGATCATTGCGCCGGATGACGCCCCCGTCACACTGCCATCCCGCCCCGGCGACAGCCGTCCGTTTATGGAAAAATGGCGCGTCCAGTTAAAAGGTTGTCTGGTGGCCGTGGCTCTGTGCGCTGCCATTACACTGATTGCGATGCAGTGGCTGATAGCCTTTGATGCCGCCAACCTCGTGATGGTCTATCTGCTTGGCGTGGTGGTGGTCGCGCTGCTGTATGGCCGCTGGCCGTCAGCATTTGCCACAGTGATCAATGTCGTCAGCTTTGATCTCTTTTTTATTGCGCCGCGCGGTACACTGGCCGTTTCCGATGTGCAATATCTGCTGACGTTTGGCGTGATGCTGACGGTTGGCCTGGTGATCGGCAACCTCACCGCCGGTGTGCGCTATCAGGCGCGCGTCGCCCGCTACCGTGAACAGCGTACGCGCCATCTGTATGAGATGTCGAAAGCGCTGGCTACCGGGCGCAGTGAAGCCGATATTGCCACAACCAGCGAGGCGTTTATTCGCTCAACATTTGATGCCCGCAGTCAGGTCTTGCTGCCCGATCATTCGGGAAAACTGGTCGCCGTTACCCAGACACAGGGCATCAGCCCGTGGGATGATGCTATCGCTCGCTGGAGTTTTGATAAGGGGCAGCCGGCGGGTGCCGGTACCGATACTCTCCCCGGCGTGCCCTATCAGATTTTGCCATTAAAAAGCGCACAGAAAACACACGGTTTACTGATTGTGGAACCGGCAAACTTGCGCCTGCTGATGATCCCCGAACAGCAGCGCCTGCTGGAAACCTTTACCTTGCTGGTGGCCAGCGCGCTGGAGCGCCAGGCGCTCGCCACCAGCGAAGAGCAGGCACGCCTTGCCAGTGAACGGGAAAGCATACGCAACTCCCTGCTGGCGGCACTCTCTCACGATCTGCGCACGCCGCTTACCGTGCTGTTTGGCCAGGCTGAAATCCTGACCCTGGACCTTGCCAGCGAAGGGTCAAAACACGCGCCTCAGGCCAGCGAAATTCGTCAGCATGTGCTCAATACCACCCGGCTTGTGAACAATCTGCTGGATATGGCGCGCATTCAGTCCGGCGGTTTTAATCTTAAAAAAGAGTGGCTGACGCTGGAAGAAGTGGTGGGAAGCGCGCTGAAAACCCTCGAACCCGGTCTCGGCGAGCGCCATATTGCGCTGAACCTCCCCGACCCGCTGATGCTGGTACACGTCGATGGGCCGTTGTTTGAACGCGTACTGATTAATTTGCTGGAAAATGCCGTTAAATACGCCGGGCATAATGCGAATATCGGTATCGATGCCCGACATGATGATTCGCGGCTGACACTTGAAGTGTGGGATAACGGGCCGGGTATTCCCGCCGGGCAGGAAGAGGCGATTTTTGCTAAATTTGCACGCGGCAGCAAAGAGTCGGCAATTCCCGGCGTGGGCTTAGGGCTGGCCATCTGCGAGGCGATTGTCGAGGTGCATGGCGGGACGATTTCTGCCGCCAACCGCCCGGAAGGGGGCGCCAGTTTTTATGTTACACTGCCGCTGGAACCGCCACCGCAACTGGATGAATTAGCCGAGGATTTGTGATTAACGTTCTCATCGTTGAAGATGAACAGGCCATACGTCGTTTTCTGCGTGCTGCGCTGGAAGCCGAGGGGTTGCGCGTCTGGGAAGCCGAAACACTGCAACGCGGCCTTATCGAAGCCGCAACGCGCAAGCCGGACCTTGTGATCCTCGATTTAGGCCTGCCGGACGGTAATGGCATTGATTTCATCCGCGATCTGCGTCAGTGGAGCCAGATTCCGGTTATCGTGCTATCCGCGCGAACCGAAGAGAGCGACAAGATTGCCGCGCTGGATGCCGGGGCTGACGATTATCTGAGTAAACCCTTTGGTATCGGGGAATTGCAGGCGCGCCTGCGCGTAGCGCTGCGCCGCAATGCGGGTATGCAACAAAGCGATCCCCTGGTGAGCTTTTCAGATATTCAGGTTGATCTCGCCAACCGCCGTATTATGCGGGCGGGTGAAGAGCTGCATCTTACTCCTATCGAGTTTCGTCTGCTGGCCGTGTTACTCAATAACCACGGTAAGGTGTTGACCCAACGCCAGTTGTTAAGCCAGGTCTGGGGACCAAACGCCGTTGAGCATAGTCACTATTTACGCATCTATATGGGCCATCTTCGTCAGAAGCTGGAAGCCGATCCTGCACGTCCCCGCCATTTATTGACAGAAACCGGCATTGGCTATCGATTTATGCTGTAGAAAAGAATCAGGCCCTGAACAGGGCCTGATGAGGATTACGCGTTTTTCAGCACTTCACTGACAATTTCTACCGCTTCTTTCTCAATCAGCTTACGGTGTTCTTCACCGAGGAAGCTTTCGCAGTAAATTTTGTAGGCGTCTTCTGTACCTGACGGACGGGCTGCGAACCAGCCGTTGTCAGTCATCACTTTCAGACCACCGATAGACGCGCCGTTACCCGGTGCTGCCGTCAGACGTGCGGTGATGGGATCCCCCGCCAGCGTGCTGGCACTGACCATTTCCGGAGAGAGTTTGGACAATGCCGCTTTCTGTGCGGAGGTTGCGCTGGCACCCAGACGGTTGTAGCTCGGCGCGCCGAAACGTGCGGCCAGCTCATCGTAATGTTGCTGCGGGTTTTTACCCGTAACCGCGGTGATTTCCGCCGCCAGCAGGCACATGATGATACCGTCTTTATCGGTAGACCACGGCGTGCCGTCGAAACGCAGGAAGGAGGCCCCTGCGCTCTCTTCGCCGCCGAAGCCGAAACTGCCGTCAAACAGACCGTCAACAAACCATTTAAAGCCGACCGGCACTTCCACCAGCTTACGACCCAGGTCATTCACCACGCGGTCAATCATGGCAGAAGAGACCAGGGTTTTACCCACGGCGACATCTTTGCCCCACTGCGGACGATGCTGGAACAGGTAGTTAATCGCGACCGCCAGGTAGTGGTTCGGATTCATCAGCCCGGCTGGCGTCACGATACCGTGACGGTCATAGTCAGGGTCGTTGGCAAAGGCCAGGTCGAACTTGTCACGCAGCGCCAGCAAACCCGCCATAGCACACTCAGAGGAGCAGTCCATGCGGATCACGCCGTCTTTATCGAGGTGCATAAAGCGGAAGGTTTGATCAACCTGATCGTTAACGATAGTCAGGTCAAGCTTGTAGAACGCCGCAATACGTTTCCAGTATTCGATACCGGAACCGCCCAGCGGATCAACGCCCAGTTTCAGGCCCGCTTTTTGGATAGCCGCCATATCGACGATATCGGCCAGCCCTTCGATAAACGGCTGCACCAGATCCTGCTCTTTCACGTGACCGGATGCCAGTGCTGCATCCAGCGTAATGCGTTTCACACCTTTCAGGCCATCAGCCAGCAGCGCGTTCGCGCGATCTTCAACCACTTTGGTCACGTTAGTATCAGCCGGGCCACCGTTTGGCGGATTGTATTTGATACCGCCATCTTCCGGTGGGTTATGTGACGGGGTAATGACGATACCGTCAGCCTGCGCGCCACCTTTTTTATTGTGCACCAGAATAGCGTTGGACACCGCGGGGGTAGGCGTGAAGCCATTGTTTTCCTGCACGATCACATCAACGCCGTTCGCCGCCAGCACTTCCAGTACAGAGATAAAGGCAGGTTCAGACAGGGCGTGCGTGTCTTTACCGACATAGCACGGACCGGTAATACCGTTTTTGGCGCGCTCTTCGGCGATAGCCTGAGCAATTGCCAGAATGTGTTGTTCGTTAAAACTGTGACGCCCCGCGCTGCCGCGGTGACCTGACGTACCAAATTTTACCGCGTGCTCAGCATTGCCGATTTCTGGTTTCAGCACATAGTACTGCGCAGTAAGCTGGGCGACGTTAATCAAATCGCTCTGTTGCGCAGGTTGCCCCGCACGTTCGTGGTTAGCCATTGCCTGGTCCTTTTTATGCAAGGATTAAATTGTGCCGCAAACCTTTTCAATCAATTCCGCCGGGAATTGCATTGATTGCATGATGTGCTCCACCATGCTGCATTTACGACCCGTATTCGTGTTAGTGATAACCCAGTACGGGGTATCAGGCACCTGTTTTGGCTTCGTCTGATTGCCGTTTTGCAACAGGGTATGTTCATCCGCTGCAAAGTATACGCGGGTGCGCCCATGCAGAGACTCAGTGGATTCTGCAAAAGCTTTTTTATCTAATGAGTAAAGTGTAGACAGCACCAGCATAAAGCGATTAACGGCCTTTTTCTGCTCTGCATACTCGTCAGAGAGCAGCAGTTCACGCACCGCGCGGACTTTATCTTTTGCCGTATTAGCCGGTTTCACTTCTTCAACCGTAACAGGTGCAGGGGTTTCTTTCGCGAGTTGAACAGCGGCAGCTGGCTGCGAAGCGGCGGAAAACTTCAACATGCGCCGTAAAATGTCGGATGCGCTCTCGCCAATGTGCTTTGTATGGCTGGCAATATAACTGTAGAGCTCATCATCAACTTCGATCGTTTTCATCTTAATCCAGTGCAGTGTCTATTCTGAATACAAGTTATTGAGATTATAAAGTCAAATCCCAACAGCGGATAGCGTCAAACCAGGATGGCGGCAAAGTCAGAGTGTGTCAAAACCTTGCAGCCGGACGGCAGAATGTTCAACATAATACCTTAATCCGAAAGAGCGAAAAAAAGAACTTTGCCATGAAATTGAATACCCGAGCGCAATCTGCACAACAATCGCACAACAATTCCCCCATCGTGCTGGTTCACGGTTTATTTGGTAGCCTGGACAACCTTGGCGTGCTTGCCCGCGACCTCGTCAATGACCATGATATTATTCAGGTTGATATGCGCAATCATGGCCTTTCCGAACGCTCACCAGAGATGAATTATCCGGCGATGGCACAGGACTTACAGGATACCCTTGATGCTCACGGTATTGAGCGCGCGACTTTCGTTGGTCACTCCATGGGGGGGAAAGCGGTGATGGCCTTTACCGCACTGGCGCCGGAACGCATCGACAAGCTGGTCGCTATCGATATTGCCCCGGTCAATTACCATGTACGCCGTCACGATGAGATCTTTGCCGCCATCAATGCGGTGACCGACGCCGGCGTCACGACACGCCAGCAGGCCGCCGCCGTTATGCGTGAGCATATAAATGAAGAAGGGGTGATACAGTTTCTGCTTAAGTCGTTTGTCGATGGCAAGTGGCGTTTCAATGTGCCCGCGTTGTGGGATCAGTACCCCCATATAGTGGGCTGGGAAACTGTGCCTGCCTGGAACCACCCTGCTCTCTTTATCCCTGGCGGCAACTCGCCCTATGTTACCGAACAGTATCGTGACGAACTGCTGCAACAGTTCCCACAGGCACGCGCGCATGTCATTGCCGGTGCCGGGCACTGGGTACATGCAGAAAAGCCAGAAGCGGTTCTGCGCGCCATCCGCCGTTATCTCGCTGAAAAGACAAACTGATTAAAAACCCGGCGACCGGTTGCCTGAAAGCGCCCGGTCGTTGGCGTGTCCGCATCGCTGATGTATGATGGCGCGCTAATCAGCCCGGGCTATGACCCGATTGCTTGTACTTCCCGTAGTATTCTTAAATCATGGCTAAAGAACAAACGGACCGCACGACATTAGATCTGTTCGCGAATGAACGTCGCCCGGGACGTCCTAAAACCAATCCGCTCTCTCGCGACGAGCAATTGCG
This sequence comes from Phytobacter sp. SCO41, assembly GCF_003073275.1. Taxonomy (NCBI): domain Bacteria; kingdom Pseudomonadati; phylum Pseudomonadota; class Gammaproteobacteria; order Enterobacterales; family Enterobacteriaceae; genus Phytobacter; species Phytobacter sp. SCO41. Next base: position 3,990,597 of record NZ_CP027225.1, read on the forward strand.
CATCAATAAGCGCAATCAGCTTAAACGCGACAAGGTTCGTGGGCTTAAACGCGTCGAATTAAAACTCAACGCCGAGGCTGTCGACGCGCTAAACGCGCTGGCGGATGCGCGGGAAATGAGCCGGAGCGAATTGATTGAAGAGATGTTACTGGCTCAGCTTAACGCGCTGAACGACCAGGAAATCCTCTGAATTATCGCAAAAATTCACTTTCATGTTGCACAGAGTGCAGTCTTGCGTGATTGCAGTTTCCGCGTGCTTCTCTGATCTGCTATGATTGCCCTTATCCGTGGGCCAATCGCCACCACCATATCATTAAGTTTCAAGAGGTTATTTTACTCATGGCAATCACAGGCATTTTTTTCGGCAGCGATACCGGTAATACCGAAAACATCGCAAAGATGATCCAGGCTCAACTTGGTAAAGATGTTGCCGATGTGCATGACATTGCTAAAAGCAGCAAAGAGGATCTGGAAGGTTACGACATCCTGCTGCTTGGCATTCCGACCTGGTATTATGGTGAAGCACAGTGTGACTGGGATGACTTTTTCCCGACGCTGGAAGATATCGATTTTAACGGCAAACTGGTCGCTCTGTTTGGCTGTGGCGATCAGGAAGACTATGCAGAGTACTTCTGTGACGCGCTGGGCACCATTCGCGACATCATTGAACCGCGTGGCGCCACTATTGTAGGCCACTGGCCGACCGAAGGTTACCATTTTGAAGCGTCAAAAGGTCTGGTAGACGACAACCATTTCGTTGGCCTTGCCATTGACGAAGACCGTCAGCCTGAACTGACCGCTGGCCGCGTCGACAAATGGGTAAAACAGATTTCTGAAGAACTTCATCTGAACGACATCCTCAATGCCTGATGATGTTTGGCGCAACCTGCTGGTTGCGCCGGATTAATAGATAAAAGCGATGGAAATAATTGCTACAATTTTTTAACTTTTTTCTCCAGCGCTGTACAATGGCCCCTGATTAAAACGGGTAGCCCAAAGGACTTTGTAGACGCTACCACGTTTTATAAGCTTACTTTACTTGAGGACTTGCAGTTTTCATTCAGGCATGGCAGTTCTATAATGAGACGCATTATCCCAGGTGCATTCCTTGTAGCTTCCCAACGGGAAGTGAATCGTTTAGCAACAGGACAGATTCCGCATGACTGACAACAATACCGCATTAAAGAAGGCCGGCCTGAAAGTCACGCTTCCTCGGTTAAAAATCCTGGAAGTGCTTCAGGAGCCGGAGAACCATCATGTCAGTGCGGAAGATCTATATAAGCGCCTGATCGACATGGGCGAAGAGATTGGGCTGGCCACGGTGTACCGTGTACTTAACCAGTTCGACGATGCCGGGATTGTGACCCGCCATAATTTTGAAGGCGGTAAATCCGTCTTTGAACTGACGCAGCAGCATCACCACGACCACTTAATTTGCCTGGATTGCGGCAAAGTGATCGAGTTCAGCGATGACTCTATTGAAGCGCGTCAGCGTGAAATCGCATCTAAGCATGGTATTCGTCTGACGAACCACAGTCTCTACCTGTATGGCCACTGCGCTGAAGGTGACTGCCGTACTGACGAAAACGCGCACGAAGCGGCTGATAAATAATTTTCCGCATCGTTATAAAGCCAACCTCCGGGTTGGCTTTTTTATTTTCTGCTTTCACCACACGAAAAAGCCCGCCGAAGCGGGCCTTTTCAGACGGTTAATTCACCGTGTTATGGTGGCGTATCTCCTGCCAGATCTGGTCACAGCGTGATTGTACCGCCTGCCCATTTCCGGTATGCGTCGCTTCAAGACACTGCTGATAATCCAGGGTGCGCACGCTCTCCTCCTGCGCAAATTGCTGGTGCGCTTTCTCTTTGCGCAGGACATCCAGCACACTTCTGCACGCCGCCGTTTTCTCCGGAGAACCTTCTGCCGTAGTAATACAGGCGCTATAAGCCTCTTTTAATCGCGCATCTTCCTTTGGTGCCTGCGGCTGTTGCACACAGGCGGCAAGCCCCAGCGTCATCAGGGCAAGCAATAGCGGTTTCGTCATCATGGCATTCCCTCGCATTAGAAAATATTCAGGGGCGCAATGACGATAAACTTCACGTCACGTTCGTCCTGGAAGATGTTGTTATATCCACCGCCCCAACTCGGGATATTGGAATGGTTATCATATTGGGTGAAATGCAGCTTGAATAAGGTGCCTTTTGCCATCCCTTCCTGCACCGTATAAAGCAGGTCAAGGCTGTAGGCCGACTCTTTAATGGAATTTCCCGCATCGTAATATTTGTCGCCAGAGGAGACGTTGGACGGTTTGGCATCCCAGCCATATACATACGATGCACCGACCGCCCAACCCGGCAGATTCCAGCCTTTCAGGTCATACATAGCGCCAGCAAAGACGGATTTCTCATTATGGGCATTAAAGTCGGAGCGGTTATCCCACCAGATATCCAGGCGACCGTTGGAAGATCCATACCGCGGCGTCATACGTGAGTTGAAATAGCCCTGACGGCCATCCGCTTTGACCCAGGTCCCTTCCAGGCGTAAATCTACCGGGCCGATCGTATAGCCAAAAGTGAGCGCCTGTAGCCACGCGGTACCGTCATAAATATCATTAATGGTGTTGTTATCGGCCTTGTCGCGCGAGCCATAGAACTGATAACTGGTGGAAAGCGGGTTACCCGCGACGTCAAACTTATAGCTGGCTTTGGCAAAATATTGATCAACATAGCCCTGTGCCTGGCCAAACGCGGCTTCGAGGATCAGATCGTTTTTAAAGTCGTACGATGCGCCCACAGAGTGGACATAATCAATTTTGCTCACGCCATCGTTCTGGTAGAAATTATCCGTTTCGTTATACCACGGCGCTTTGTATTCATTGGCCCACATGTATGAGAAGCTCAGCGCGCCGCGATCATCGAAATCCAGTTTTGCACCGGCTTCTGCACCCTGATAGGTGCCCGGCATAAAGCTCCAGTTTGAGGCCAGCAGCGTTTGCCCCGTCGGCTGGATGTACCCTGCCCTCGCCCACACCGGGCCATATTTAAATTTCGCGGCGGCTTTATAGAGGCTTGCCCCGCTGCGATCGCCGGACCAGTCTTCGTCATACACCTTGTGGCTATTGGAAAATGCGATTTCATTCGGGTGCGCGCTTTCAGAGGATTCAGCCATCTCAATCGCCGCAAAGACCGCGACATCAATACCGAACATATCGGCAGCATAACCTGACTGGAAATCGAGATTGGTATTCCAGGTGGAGTGCGACAAGTTAGTTTTGTATTTATCGCCATCGGTGACATCTTTACGATCGCGCTGGCGCTGCCAGTAGTAAATCCCGCCGGTGAGCGTGGCATCATCAACAAAACCAGTGGCGCTGGCGGAAGGGGTGAAAGTTAAACCGGGTAATGCGGTGGCGCAGGCAATAGCCAACGCTAACGCCTTACGTTTAGCGTTAAACGCGTTCATGAGTGTTCCTCTTTGACGAAAAAATAAAAAGTGCTGCGCAAAGGCAAACAGCAATAAAGTAAAAAAATGAAATATTACTGACAGTTATAGAAAATGTTTCTATTTCTGTCGTTTGTAAGCATATTTTTCGCGACGCGAATTATCAAGTAATTGCAGGAAGGGAATACGGGGATTATGACGCACCACACAGATTTGTAGCTTATTGGCTTACAGCTGGCACAGCAAGGCTTTCAGAGCGACAGAGTCTGCGTAATCGATAAATAACTGAAAAGAGGATTGGATAAAATTAAAACAATATTTTAGAAAAAAAGAAGGTGTGCAGTAACTTATTTTCAGTCGAGAAATAAAAAACGCTGCACGAGGCAGCGTTTTTAGCATCCTGGCAAGACGGGATTACTCGCCGATTTTCGCCCAGGTATCGCGAAGACCCACAGTGCGATTGAAGACCAGTTTGTCCGCCGTAGCATGGCGGCTGTCGAGGCAGAAGTAACCTTCACGCTCAAACTGATACGCTTTCGCTACCTCAGCGGCCTTAAGGCTCGGCTCAGCAAAGCCCTGCTTAATGACCAGCGATTCCGGGTTCAGGACTGTCAGGAAGTCTTCCGCTGCACCCGGATTTGGCACGCTGAACAGGCGGTCATACAGACGAATTTCAACCGGCAGTGCGTGTGCCGCGCTAACCCAGTGAATAACGCCCTTCACTTTACGGCCATCTGCCGGGTCTTTGCTCAGCGTATCGGCATCAAAGGTACAGAAAATCGTGGTGATATTACCTTCCGCGTCTTTCTCAACACGTTCCGCTTTAATCACATACGCGTTACGCAGGCGGACTTCTTTGCCCAGCACCAGTCGTTTGTACTGCTTGTTGGCTTCCTCACGGAAATCGGCACGATCAATCCAGATTTCACCGCTGAATGGGACATCACGGCTGCCCATTTCCGGTTTGTTCGGATGGTTCGGCATCGAAACCATTTCACTGGCGCCCTGCGGATAGTTCTCGATAACCAGCTTAACCGGATCGATAACAGCCATCGCGCGCGGTGCGTTTTCATTGAGATCTTCACGGATGCAGGATTCCAGTGACGCCATCTCAATGGTGTTGTCCTGTTTGGTGATACCAATACGTTTACAGAACTCACGGATGGAGGCGGATGTGTAACCACGACGACGCAGGCCAGAAATGGTCGGCATACGCGGGTCGTCCCAGCCTTCAACATGCTTGTCAGTCACCAGCAGGTTCAGCTTACGCTTGGACATGACGGTGTATTCCAGGTTCAGTCGGGAGAACTCGTACTGACGCGGGTGAACCGGAATGGTGATGTTGTCCAGCACCCAGTCATACAGACGACGGTTATCCTGGAACTCCAGCGTACACAGAGAGTGAGTGATCCCCTCCAGCGCATCACTGATGCAGTGGGTAAAGTCATACATCGGGTAGATGCACCACTTGTTGCCCGTCTGATGGTGTTCAGCAAATTTAATACGGTACAGCACCGGATCGCGCATCACGATGAACGGCGACGCCATATCAATCTTCGCACGCAGGCACGCCTTACCTTCTTCAAAACCACCCGCGCGCATTTTTTCAAACAGAGCGAGGTTCTCTTCAACCGTACGATCGCGATACGGGCTATTTTTACCCGGAGCTGTCAGCGTGCCGCGATATTCACGGATTTCGTCAGCGGACAGCTCGTCAACATAGGCCAGACCTTTGCTGATTAACTCTACGGCATAGTTGTGCAGTTGATCGAAATAATCAGAGGAATAGCGCACATCGCCTGACCAGTGGAAACCTAACCACTGCACGTCATTCTTGATGGACTCAACATACTCGATATCTTCTTTTACCGGGTTGGTGTCATCAAAACGCAGGTTACATTGCCCTTGATAATCTTGCGCGATACCAAAGTTCAGGCAGATGGATTTCGCATGACCGATATGCAGATAGCCATTCGGCTCAGGCGGAAAACGGGTGCAAATAGTAGAGTGCTTTCCAGTAGCCAGATCTTCATCAATGATCTGACGAATAAAGTTAGTCGGGCGGGCTTCAGCCTCACTCATCGTAGATTCCTCAAGGCGTAAACAACATATAACGGCACATGATCTTATAAGCCGCCCTCAGAGACAACCTTTAGTTACGGAAAATAGATACAAAACGGAATACTTTAATTCATGCAAAAAAAGCGGCAGAGGAAGATCCCCTGCCGCTTATGGCTATTTCTGGTTCAGATTACATCATTAGCCTTTGATGTCGTACAGCGGTGTTTGCCCTGCTACAACGGAACCTTGTGCTTTGATAACCAGACCAGAGAAATCATCAATATTGCTACATACCACCGGGCTAATCATAGAACGGGCATTGGCGTTCAGATATTCCAGATCCATTTCCAGGATTGGCTGACCTGCCGTAACGGTTGCCCCCTCTTCGACCAGACGCGTGAAGCCCTGGCCACCCAGCGCAACGGTGTCGATGCCCATATGAACAACGATTTCCGCGCCTTTTTCAGTTTCCAGGCAGAACGCGTGGTTGGTATTGAAGATTTTCACGATGGTACCCGCTGCCGGTGCAACAACCGTTTTCTCTGTCGGTTTTACCGCTATGCCATCGCCAACGGCTTTGCTGGCAAACGCTTCATCCGGCACTTCATCCAGAGAAACGACCTGCCCGGTCACCGGAGAGACCAGTTCCGCAATCACCGCCGCGCTAACGTTCGGCACTGCCTGCGGTTTAGGCGCGCTGGCGGCTGCCGGAGCCGCTGCGCCTGCCGCCGGAACGTCGCCCGCCGTTTTCATCGCATTAGCAATTTTTTCGGCCGCAAAACCCACAATCACCTGTACGCCGGTTTTATTCAAACGAATAACCCCGCTCGCACCCAGACGTTTAGCCAGCGCTTCGTTAACCAGGGAAGAGTCTTTCACGCTCAGACGCAGACGTGTGATGCAGGCATCAATACCGGTCAGGTTCGCGGAACCCCCGACAGCGGCAATATACTGACGCGCCAGACCGGTCACATCCTGCTCGGAAGCCGTGCTGACATTCACATCCTGGCCATCTGCTTCGTCACCAGCAACCGCCAGTTCACGACCCGGGGTCAACAGGTTGAATTTGAGGATAGTGAAACGGAACACCACGTAGTAGATAACAAAGAACACCAGGCCTTGCAGAATCAGCATGTACCAGTGTACGGCCAGCGGGTTACGGGACGAGAGCACCATATCCACCAGACCGGCGCTAAAGCCGAAGCCGGCAATCCACTGCATAGTCGCGGCGATAAAGACAGAAACCCCGGTCAGCACAGCGTGAATGAAGTACAGCACCGGTGCCACGAACATGAAGGAGAATTCCAGCGGTTCAGTGATACCAGTAAAGAAGGCAGCAAAGGCGCCTGCCATCATAATACCAAGGACTTTGGCTTTATTTTCCGGACGCGCGCAGTGGTAAATCGCCAGCGCGGCACCTGGCAGACCAAACATCATGATCGGGAAGAAGCCCGCCTGGTAACGCCCCGTAACCCCAACAACCGCTTTGCCCGCTTCAATAGACTGCGCGGCGCCCAGGAAGTTAGGAATATCGTTAATACCGGCAACATCAAACCAGAATACGGAGTTCAGCGCATGGTGCAGCCCCACCGGAATCAACAGACGGTTGAAGAAGGCGTAGATGCCCGCACCGACAGAGCCCAGTTTCTGGATATGCTCACCGAAGCCAACCAGACCACTGAAGACTACCGGCCAGATAAACATCATGATGAACGCGACAGCGATCATGACAAAAGAAGTCAGGATCGGCACCAGACGACGGCCGCTAAAGAAGGAGAGCGCTTTCGGCAGCTCGACGCTGCTAAAGCGGTTATACAGTTCCGCGGCAATGATACCGACCATGATCCCAACGAACTGGTTTTTGATCTTGCCAAACGCGGCAGGAACTTGATCGGCTGGGATTTTCTGGATCATAGCGACAGCGGCTGGCGAGCACAGCGTCGTCAATACAAGGAAACCCACAAAGCCGGCCAGTGCAGCAGCACCGTCTTTGTCTTTGGACATACCATAAGCAACACCCACGGCGAATAGCACGCCCATGTTATCGATAATGGCAGAACCAGATTGAATGAAGAACGCCGCCAGCGCGTTAGATCCACCCCAGCCTACCGGGTCGATCCAGTAACCGACCCCCATCAGAATCGCTGCGGCAGGCAGCGTGGCGACCGGCACCATGAGCGCGCGGCCAACCTTTTGCAAGTAACCTAAAAGATTCACGTTATTCCCCCTTTGAACCCCACCGGAGCCCTTAGAAACAGTCTTTTTATTGTCTGACTAACCCTGAAAACACGGCCATTTTTCATTACATTGAGAGTGTGTTGAAAATTAATTCGTCTCGCAAATTAAAAGCACCTTTTTTGTGATTTTAATCACCAAATATCGTTATTTGACCTCCTCTTTGCTGGCTAACCAGCAAAACTTATTTTATCATTCAAAAAATCAAGACGGATTGCCCCCATAGGGAGCGAAACTGAGTTACGCTTTACACTGCACTGGAACGCAATCCGCTAACTTTAATCAACTTAGAGGTGAATAATGAGACTGATTCCTCTGGCAACAGCTGAACAAGTCGGTAAATGGGCGGCCCGCCATATCGTCAATCGCATCAATGCATTTAAACCTACAGCGGATCGTCCGTTCCTGCTTGGCCTGCCAACCGGTGGCACGCCTCTTACCGCCTACAAAGCATTAGTTGAAATGCACAAAGCGGGCCAGGTTAGTTTTAAACATGTTGTCACGTTCAATATGGACGAATATGTCGGCCTGCCGAAGGAGCACCCGGAAAGCTATCACAGCTTTATGCACCGTAACTTTTTCGATCACATTGATATTCCGGCGGAAAATATTAACCTCCTGGATGGCAATGCGCCGGATATTGACGCAGAATGCCGCCAATACGAAGAAAAAATCCGTTCCTATGGCAAAATTCACCTGTTTATGGGCGGCGTTGGCAACGATGGTCACATCGCCTTCAACGAGCCCGCATCTTCGCTGGCTTCTCGTACCCGTATTAAAACGCTGACCCATGACACCCGCGTGGCCAATTCCCGTTTCTTCGACGGCGACGTTAATCAGGTGCCGAAATACGCACTGACCGTGGGCGTAGGTACGCTGCTGGATGCAGAAGAAGTGATGATTCTGGTGCTGGGAAGCCAGAAAGCGCAGGCTCTACAGGCGGCCGTAGAAGGTAACGTGAACCATATGTGGACCATTAGCTGCCTGCAACTGCACCCGAAAGCAGTGATGGTGTGTGACGAGCCGTCTACGATGGAACTGAAAGTTAAAACATTGAAATATTTCAATGAATTAGAAGCGGAAAATATTAAAGGTCTGTAATTGTGTCTCGTTCCGCAAACCCAGCGGGACGACACCCATTTGTTAACCGGGGGTCGTTATGTATGCTTTAACCCATTGCCGGATTTTCACCGGCCATGAAATTTTGGATGACCACGCGCTGATTGTCGCCGATGGCCTGATTGATCGTCTCTGCCCTTTGGCTGAGCTGCCGCCCACTATCGAGCAGCGTGATCTCAATGGCGCAACGCTGGCCCCCGGTTTTATTGATGTACAACTGAATGGTTGCGGTGGTGTGCAGTTCAACGACACCCCCGAAGCCGTCAGCATTGAAACGCTGGAAATCATGCAGCGCGCCAATGAAAAATCAGGCTGCACAAGTTTTCTGCCGACGCTTATCACCACCAGCGATGACCTGATGAAACAAGGCATTCAGGTGATGCGTGATTATCTGGCGAAACATGCACATCAGGCGCTTGGCTTGCACCTCGAAGGGCCGTGGCTCAATATCGTAAAAAAAGGCACCCATAACCCGAAATTTGTCCGCAAACCGGATGCCGAACTGGTGGATTATCTCTGCGCCAATGCTGACGTCATCACCAAAGTGACGCTGGCGCCGGAAATGGCCGGTAATGAGGTTATTAGCAAGCTGGCTGCGGCGGGTATTGTGGTGTCAGCAGGCCACTCGAACGCGACATTAAAAGAAGCGAAAGCGGGTTTCCGCGCAGGCATCACATTTGCGACGCATCTATACAATGCGATGCCGTACATCACCGGACGTGAACCGGGTCTGGCGGGCGCGGTACTGGATGATGCCGATGTTTATTGCGGGATCATTGCAGATGGGCTGCATGTCGATTACGTTAATGTCCGTAATGCGAAACGCCTGAAAGGCGACAAACTCTGTTTAGTTACAGATGCAACGGCGCCTGCAGGGGCAGATATTGACCAGTTCATTTTTGCTGGTAAAACAATATACTACCGTAATGGACTGTGTGTGGATGAAAACGGTACGCTGAGCGGCTCCTCCCTGACAATGATTGAAGGGGTTCGGAACCTGGTCGAGCATGTGGGTATTGCGCTGGATGAAGTACTGCGCATGGCAACCTTGTACCCGGCTCGCGCGATAGGCGTCGACGGGCAGCTCGGCAGCATTGCCCCGGGTAAGGTCGCGAACCTGACCGCCTTCACGCACGATTATAAAATAATCAAGACTATCGTTAATGGTAACGAGGTCGTCATCGAGTAAATAAAAGGTATGACAGCAGGCGGACAAGCTCAGATTGGTAACGTTGATCTCGTTAAACAACTTAACAGTGCGGCGGTTTACCGCCTGATTGATCAACTAGGCCCTATTTCGCGTATTCAAATTGCCGAGCAGAGCCAGCTTGCGCCCGCCAGCGTGACAAAAATCACGCGTCAGCTTATTGAACGCGGCCTGATCAAAGAGGTTGATCAGCAGGCCTCCACCGGGGGCCGCCGCGCTATCTCTATCATTACCGAAACCCGCAATTTTCAGGCTATTGGTGTGCGTCTTGGACGGTCCGATACCACCCTCACCCTTTATGATCTGAGCAGCAAAGTGCTGGCGGAAGAGCATTATCCTCTGCCGGAGCGGACGCAGGAAACGCTGGAGCACGCGTTGCTGAACACCATCAGCGCCTTTATCGAAAGCAATCAGCGTAAGATCCGCGAATTGATCGCCATCTCGGTCATTTTACCAGGCCTTGTCGACCCGGAAAGCGGCGTCATTCGCTATATGCCGCATATTCAGGTTGAGAACTGGGGGCTGGTGGACGCCCTGGAAAAACGTTTCAAATTAACCTGTTTCGTCGGTCACGATATCCGCAGTCTGGCCCTTGCAGAGCACTATTTTGGGGCAAGTCAGGACTGTGAGGATTCCATTCTGGTGCGTGTTCATCGCGGAACCGGGGCAGGAATCATCTCTAACGGGCGCATTTTTATCGGTCGCAACGGTAATGTAGGTGAAATTGGTCACATCCAGGTAGAACCCCTCGGCGAGCGATGTCATTGCGGTAACTTTGGCTGTCTGGAAACCATCGCCGCCAATGCCGCCATTGAACAACGCGTAAGGCATCTGCTGGAACAGGGCTACCAAAGCCGCGTAACGCTGGATGACTGCACGATAAAAAATATCTGTAAGGCCGCAAATAAAGGCGACGCGCTGGCGTGTGAAGTGATTGAGTACGTCGGTCGCCATCTGGGTAAAACCATCGCCATTGCCATTAACCTCTTCAATCCGCAAAAAGTGGTCATCGCCGGGGAGATTGTTGAAGCGGAGAAAGTGTTGCTGCCTGCTATTGAAGGTTGCATTAACACCCAGTCGCTCAAAGCATTCCGTAAAAATCTTCCGGTGGTGCGATCCACCCTTGACCATCGCTCGGCGATAGGCGCTTTTGCCCTGGTGAAACGCGCCATGCTGAACGGCATGCTGCTGCAACGCTTGCTGGAAAGCTGACAGGGTTTAGATATCCTCAATAACTCGAATTGCATAAAGGCGGCAAGCGCATAAGTGCTCAGGAACTTACTGAGATAAGTGACCGGGCCGCGCAAACGTCACCAACGCATAGGCAAGTTGAAGTATGACGGTTATAGTTATTGCTTCTCTTTTTTTACCGGGTAGTCCATGACCATTCAGAACGTAATCTGTGATATTGACGGCGTGTTGATGCACGATAATGTCGCCGTGCCGGGCGCAGCGGAGTTTATTCATCGAATCCTGGAAAAAGGGATGCCGCTGGTGCTGCTCACCAACTATCCTTCCCAGACGGGGCAGGATTTGGCTAACCGCTTTGCCTCTGCCGGTATAGATGCACCAGCCAGTGTCTTTTATACCTCTGCGATGGCGACGGCTGACTTCCTTAAACGTCAGGAAGGGAAAAAAGCTTACGTAGTCGGTGAAGGCGCATTGATTCACGAACTCTATAAAGCCGGGTTTACCATTACGGATATCAACCCGGATTTCGTTATCGTGGGCGAAACGCGTTCCTACAACTGGGAAATGATGCATAAGGCGGCCTTTTTCGTCGCCAACGGTGCGCGCTTTATTGCCACCAACCCGGACACCCACGGACGCGGTTACTACCCTGGCTGCGGCGCGCTGTGCGCCGGTATTGAAAAAATCTCCGGCCGCGAGCCTTTCTACGTCGGCAAGCCGAGTCCGTGGATTATCCGCGCCGCGCTCAATACTATGCAGGCGCATTCAGAGCAGACGGTGATTGTCGGCGACAATTTGCGTACCGACATTCTTGCGGGCTTCCAGGCGGGTCTGGAGACTATCCTGGTACTCTCTGGCGTATCAACGCTGGATGATATCGACAGCATGCCGTTCCGTCCTTCATGGATTTACCCTTCGGTTGCTGAAATCGACATTTTTTAAACGAAACCACGTCCCCGGACGTGGTTTTTCATTTTCCGCACCAATAAAAAACAGACCGTTTAATAAAATGCGCTGAAAACTGAGAATTCATCAATAGCTCAGCTCAATTCATGTTCTTTTTTCAGCATTCGGCAATCGCCATTGCGCTTTTTACTTTCCAGGCTGTAAAACGCTTGCGCGCGTCACACCTTTGCGGCATTTTCTTAAACAAGCAATAAGACAACGCGATGACGCGGCGTCTGCACTCACACAACACTGCATTGCCTTAAAGTAACGGAGAAGTCTATGTGTTCTATTTTTGGCGTACTGGATATTAAAACCGACGCGGTTGAGCTGCGTAAAAAAGCGCTCGAATTATCCCGCCTGATGCGCCACCGCGGCCCGGACTGGTCTGGCGTTTATGCCAGCGATAAAGCGATTCTTGCCCATGAGCGTCTGTCTATTGTTGACGTCAATGCGGGTGCCCAGCCGCTGTACAACGAGAAAAAAACACATGCGCTGGCCGTTAACGGCGAAATCTACAACCACCAGGCTCTGCGTGCGGAATATGGCGATCGCTACCAGTTCCAGACCGGTTCTGACTGTGAAGTTATCCTCGCGCTGTATCAGGAAAAAGGCCCAGAATTCCTCGACGATCTGCAAGGTATGTTCGCTTTCGCCCTGTATGACAGCGAAAAAGACGCTTATCTGATTGGTCGTGACCACATCGGCATTATCCCGCTGTATATGGGCCATGATGAGCACGGTAACTTTTATGTCGCTTCCGAAATGAAAGCGCTGGTCCCTGTGTGCCGTACCATCAAAGAGTTCCCGGCGGGCAGCTATCTGTGGAGCAAAGACGGTGAAATCCGTTCTTACTATCAGCGTGACTGGTTCGACTATGAGGCAGTGAAAGATAACGTCACTGACAAAAACGAACTGCGTCAGGCGCTTGAAGAATCTGTGAAAAGTCACCTGATGTCAGATGTGCCGTATGGCGTTCTGCTCTCGGGCGGTCTGGACTCTTCTGTCATTTCCGCTATTACCAAAAAATTCGCCGCACGCCGTGTGGAAGATCAGGAACGCTCTGAGGCCTGGTGGCCGCAGTTGCACTCCTTTGCTGTGGGCCTGAAAGGGGCTCCGGACCTGAAAGCTGCGCAGGAAGTGGCAAACCATCTGGGTACGGTTCACCACGAAATCCACTTCACCGTGCAGGAAGGTCTGGACGCGATTCGCGACGTGATTTATCACATCGAAACCTACGATGTGACCACCATTCGCGCCTCTACGCCGATGTATCTGATGTCCCGTAAAATCAAAGCGATGGGCATCAAGATGGTACTGTCTGGCGAAGGTTCTGACGAAGTGTTCGGCGGCTACCTCTATTTCCATAAAGCGCCGAATGCCAAAGAGTTGCATGAAGAGACCGTACGTAAGCTGCAGGCGCTGCATATGTTCGACTGCGCGCGTGCTAACAAAGCGATGTCCGCCTGGGGCGTAGAAGCGCGTGTGCCGTTCCTGGATAAGAAATTCCTCGATGTAGCGATGCGCATCAACCCGCAGGATAAAATGTGCGGCAACGGCAAAATGGAAAAACACGTCCTGCGCGAATGTTTCGAATCCTATCTGCCGGCGAGCGTTGCATGGCGTCAGAAAGAGCAGTTCTCTGACGGCGTAGGTTACAGTTGGATCGATACACTCAAAGAAGTAGCGGCACAGCAGGTTAGCGATCAGCAACTGGCGACAGCCAGCTACCGTTTCCCGTACAACACGCCGAGCTCGAAAGAAGCGTATCTGTACCGTGAAATCTTTGAAGAGCTGTTCCCGGTACCCAGCGCCGCTGAATGTGTTCCTGGCGGCCCGTCTGTGGCTTGCTCCTCTGCAAAAGCAATCGAGTGGGATGAATCATTCAAATCCATGAACGATCCATCAGGTCGTGCGGTTGGCGTACACCAGTCCGCTTACAAATAAGCGATTGTTATCGTTAAAGGCCCTGCGGGGCCTTTTTTTATTTCTGCATATGTTTTGCTATACAAAAACGATAAATAACCAATAATTGCCGAATTATGCGTCACGCTGTTCGCAACCTAACCAAACAGTCACATTCCGGCAATTTTCGATGAAAAAGGTATTGACGCTGTCAGGCCCAATACGCATAATGCGCCCCGCAACGCCGATAAGGTAACGCGAAAAAAAGATGGCTACTTAGCTCAGCTGGTTAGAGCACAGCACTCATAATGCTGGGGTCACAGGTTCGATTCCCGTAGTAGCCACCATCTTTTTTTGCGGGAGTGGCGAAATTGGTAGACGCACCAGATTTAGGTTCTGGCGCCGCAAGGTGTGCGAGTTCAAGTCTCGCCTCCCGCACCATTCACCAATAAGCGTTGCACGGATGGGGTATCGCCAAGCGGTAAGGCACCGGTTTTTGATACCGGCATTCCCTGGTTCGAATCCAGGTACCCCAGCCATATTTTTGATGTTTGCGGTTCACCGCGACGGTATTGGGGTATCGCCAAGCGGTAAGGCACCGGTTTTTGATACCGGCATTCCCTGGTTCGAATCCAGGTACCCCAGCCAGTCGGTGACTGGTTTGCAGTAAAATTTGGCTACTTAGCTCAGCTGGTTAGAGCACAGCACTCATAATGCTGGGGTCACAGGTTCGATTCCCGTAGTAGCCACCATATTCAAAGGCTGATGTTCATAAGAACATTAACCTGAGTAAAAAATTGTTGGGGTATCGCCAAGCGGTAAGGCAGTGGATTCTGATTCCACCATTCCGAGGTTCGAATCCTCGTACCCCAGCCAATTTCAAAAAGTCGTTTGCTTTCGGGTAGACGCAAAGGTTGAAGTTTTATCGTTAATGCGTAAAATTTCACGCCTATTGGGGTATCGCCAAGCGGTAAGGCAGCGGATTCTGATTCCGCCATCCGAGGTTCGAATCCTTGTACCCCAGCCACATAAAAAAGCAAAAAGCTCGCTTCGGCGGGCTTTTTGCTTTTCTCCCCCACGGCTTTTATCAATTCTGAAAAATTGCCTGCGGCCTTCATTCATGGCCAAAAACAGATAAGCTATTGTCAAATAAAGACTTATCAAGGCGCAGTTCTATGAACTACCAATTTTGCTGGTATGCATTCCTCAAACCTTTGACATTTTTTACGGCACTGCTTATCTCCTCATCCGTCTTTGTGGGTGTGAGTGCCGGGGCAGTCTATCTTCTCATTTTTGGCATAGGCTACCCGGTTGCGCTGTGTATGAGGATACACATCCTGAGCGGCAACAACAGGCTTAGGCTAAGAGAGCGCGTTTCTGAGTGGATTGTTTATCTTCCTGGCATTCCGGTACAGGAGACACGCCACAACCTGGAAGAAATCGCCTTTAAGAGCCCTGAGGCTTTGCACCGATTCTATTTACGCTCACTGATCTTTAAGCTCATTCTGCATGCGTTGATTTTTTACGTTCTGTATCTCGACATTGCCTACAACGATTACGCCGGGGGGACATTGCTGGTCATCTTCCTGATATTCGCCATCCTGGTTAAAACCGCTTATTCCACGATAGCCTCTTTGGTTACTGTTTTTACCCGCCGGTATGAGGTGCGATTGCAATCAGCAGACTCGCCCTGGTATGAAGCCACTTTTAAGGGCAAACCAGGGCTTAGTATTCTGATAACGGTCAAATGATAGCTTTACAGTCCTAACGCATATTTCAGCGCCTGGCGTTTAAGTACCCCAGCCCGTTCCGCCGCCATCAAACCGATATTACGCAGCACGCGTACCGGGCCCAGATCGTTACTGAACCCGGCATGGAACAAGTCCATGCCACTTTGCATAATAAAATTATCCGCCATACGGCGTGTCTGATAGCGTTTGAGCACCGAAAGGCTTGCCCAGTCTTCACCGTGGCTGCGCGCCCTTGTCAGCACGTCTAACAGGCAGTCTACATCGCGATAGCCGAGGTTTACCCCCTGCCCCGCCAGCGGATGGATAGTATGCGCTGCATCCCCCACCAGCGCGAGCCCTGGACGTACATATTGCAGTGCGTGGCGGCGCGTGAGCGGGAACGCTCCAGCAGCGACGGGCATAACATGCCCCAGGCGGGATGGAAAATGTGCCGCGATCTCTTTTTGTAACTGCACCATATTTAACGATTGCAACTGCCGAATACGGGCAGGTGTGTCGTACCAGACCAGCGATGCCCAGTAGTCAAATAACGGCAGGAAAGCATGCGGACCGTTGGGGGTAAAGTGCTGCCAGGTACTCTCCCCGGGCGCGCGCTCACACTCTACGGTGATCAGCATGCAGGATTGCTGATATTGCCAGGCGTGAATGCCAATACCGGCACACTGGCGCACCCGGGAGTTCCCCCCATCAGCACCAATCACCAGCTTCGCCGAAAGCGTTTCGCCATCTTCAAATGTCAGCTCGTGATACTCATCGTTCTGTCGCATCGTACTGAGCGCCGCAGGTACGCGCAGCGTTACCAGTGGATGGCGTTCCAACGCTTCCCACAGCGCGCGCTGCAAGACATTGTTTTCGACCATATAGCCAAGCAACGGCAGTTTTAACTCACGCGCGTCGAAGACGACATGCGCGTTTTCCCACTCCCAGGTCTCCAGCCGCTCCCATGGGTGACAACGCATCGCCTGAACCGCATCCCAGACGCCCAGCGTCTGGAGCAGCGTTACGGAGGAGGCGCTAATCGCCGAAATACGCACATCCGGTTGTGCCGTCGCGTCAAAGGCAGGCGGCGCATGTTGTTCAATGACCGTGACACTAAAACCCTGCTGCGCTAAACCCAACGCCAGCGCCCCGCCGACCATTCCGCCGCCGACAACCGCGACCTCAGTAGATTGATTTATCATGGCCCATTATCCTTAAACGAGAATTTCCTAAGTTTACCGGATTTTTTACATCTTGAGTCTGACAAGCGTCATACTGGTCAGCGCGCGACCAAAGCATTACAATACGCGCCCTGCATTGGGCCATTAAACAAAGCATGAGCAAGTCGATGACAAAAAAACTCCACATCAAAACCTGGGGCTGTCAGATGAACGAGTACGATTCATCGAAGATGGCCGATCTGCTGGATGCCACTCACGGGTATCAACTCACCGAAGTGGCCGAAGAAGCAGATGTGCTGCTGCTTAATACCTGCTCAATCCGCGAGAAGGCGCAAGAGAAAGTCTTCCACCAGTTGGGGCGCTGGAAATTATTAAAGGAAAAAAATCCAGACCTGATCATTGGTGTCGGCGGTTGCGTCGCATCTCAGGAAGGCGACCATATTCGCCAGCGTGCCCACTATGTTGACATTATTTTTGGACCGCAAACGCTGCACCGTCTGCCGGAAATGATCAACTCCGTGCGCGGCAATCGCAGCCCGGTGGTAGATATCAGCTTCCCGGAAATAGAAAAATTCGACCGCCTGCCGGAACCGAAAGCCGAAGGCCCGACTGCCTTTGTCTCCATCATGGAAGGCTGCAATAAGTACTGCACTTACTGTGTCGTGCCCTACACCCGTGGCGAAGAGGTGAGCCGTCCGTGTGACGATATCCTGTTTGAAATCGCGCAACTGGCGGCACAAGGCGTACGTGAAGTTAACCTGCTGGGCCAAAACGTCAACGCCTGGCGCGGTGAGAATTACGACGGAAGCACCGGTTCCTTCGCCGATCTGCTGCGTCTGGTGGCGGCGATTGACGGTATTGACCGTATTCGTTTTACCACCAGCCACCCGATCGAATTCACCGACGATATTATTGATGTCTACCGCGATACGCCGGAGCTGGTGAGTTTCCTGCATCTGCCGGTACAAAGTGGTTCTGACCGCGTACTGAACCTGATGGGCCGTACCCATACCGCGCTAGAATACAAAGCGATCATCCGCAAACTGCGTGCCGCACGTCCGGACATTCAGATCAGCTCTGACTTTATCGTTGGCTTCCCTGGCGAAACGACCCAGGACTTCGAGCAGACCATGAAGCTGATTGCCGATGTGAATTTCGATATGAGTTACAGCTTTATTTTCTCCGCCCGTCCGGGAACGCCTGCGGCCGATATGGTAGATGACGTACCGGAAGAGGATAAAAAGCAGCGCCTGTATATTCTGCAGGAACGTATCAACCAGCAGGCAATGGCCTGGAGCCGCCGGATGATCGGCACGACTCAGCGTATCCTGGTGGAAGGAACGTCCCGTAAGAGCATCATGGAGCTGTCAGGCCGTACCGAAAATAACCGCGTGGTGAACTTCGAAGGCAGACCGGAGATGATCGGGAAATTCGTTGACGTGGAAATCACCGACGTCTGGACAAACTCCCTGCGCGGTAAAGTGGTGCGTACCGAAGACGAAATGGGCCTGCGCATAGCGCAGTCGCCAGAATCGGTCATCGCCCGTACCCGTAAAGAGAATGATATCGGCGTTGGTCTCTACCAACCTTAATCTTCACGGTTCTGGCTGCTCAACGTTGCAGAAAGACAGCAGGCAAGTGCCCGGTCGCAGAGATGATGATGCGACCGGAGCGCGTGCAAAACCACGAATCTGCGGCTGAGTATGACTGAGCAGCCCTTGCATTTCCCCTTCCCGCCCTTATATCCATCGCAATGCTTGCGCCTTTATTCCATGGCGTGAATAATTCTCTATAAGGCTGACGGCCTCAGGCTGTGTTAGCCAGGCTCCATTCGGCACTATCTGAATAAGAGGAACAGTTTGAACATAGATACCCGTGAAATTACCCTGACACCCGCTGACAATGCTCGCCTGCTGAGCCTGTGCGGACCGTTTGATGACAATATCAAACAGTTGGAACGGCGACTGGGCATCGAGATTAACCGTCGCGATAATCACTTCAAACTCACCGGACGTACCCTTTGCGTGAACGCTGCTGCAGATATTTTGCTCAGCCTCTATGTCGATACGGCCCCCATGCGTGGGCAAACTCAGGATATCGAACCGGAACAGATCCATCTGGCTATCAAAGAAGCCCGCGTGCTTGAACAGAGCGCGGAGAGCGTGCCGGAGTATGGAAAAGCGGTCAATATCAAAACTAAACGCGGCGTGATTAAACCCCGTACGCCAAATCAGGCGCAGTACATCGCCAATATTCTTGATCATGACATCACTTTTGGCGTGGGGCCGGCGGGTACAGGTAAAACGTATCTGGCGGTTGCCGCAGCGGTGGATGCGCTGGAACGTCAGGACGTTCGCCGTATTCTGCTGACCCGTCCAGCCGTGGAAGCCGGGGAAAAACTGGGCTTCCTGCCGGGTGATTTAAGCCAGAAAGTGGACCCCTACCTGCGACCGCTCTACGACGCGCTGTTCGAGATGCTCGGCTTTGAGAAAGTTGAGAAGCTGATTGAGCGTAATGTCATTGAAGTTGCGCCGTTGGCCTATATGCGTGGTCGCACGCTGAATGACGCTTTTATCATTCTTGATGAAAGCCAGAACACCACCATCGAACAGATGAAGATGTTCCTGACCCGTATTGGCTTTAACTCCAAAGCGGTCATCACCGGTGACGTGACGCAGATTGACCTGCCACGCAATGTTAAATCCGGCTTGCGCCACGCCATTGAAGTACTGGCGGAAGTCGAAGAAATCAGTTTTAACTTTTTCCATAGCGAAGACGTTGTCCGTCATCCTGTTGTCGCACGCATCGTGAATGCTTACGAAGCCTGGGAAGAGGCGGATCAAAAACGCCGGGCGGAACAGGCGGCCGAGCGCAAACGCGAAGCCCAGGAGCAGGAGCAAAAATGAGTCAGGTGATCCTCGATTTACAGCTGGCATGTGAAGAGACCGGCGGTTTGCCGGAAGAAGCACAGTTTCAGCGCTGGCTGGACGCGGTCATTCCGCAATTCCAGGAAGAAGCGGAAGTCACCATCCGTCTGGTGGATGAGGCGGAAAGTCATGAGTTAAACCTGACTTACCGTGGGAAAGACAAGCCGACAAATGTGCTCTCTTTCCCGTTTGAAGCGCCGCCGGGCATCGAAATGCCGCTGCTGGGCGATCTGATCATTTGCCGCCAGGTGGTTGAGCAGGAAGCCAAAGAACAGGATAAACCGCTTGATGCGCACTGGGCGCATATGGTGATTCACGGTAGCCTGCATCTGCTGGGCTACGACCATATTGAAGATGACGAAGCCGAAGAGATGGAAGGACTCGAAACAGAGATAATGCTTGCTCTGGGGTATGAGGATCCGTACATTTCCGAGAAGGAGTAGTCTGTGCGGCAACCTATTGCCGTGCTGACAGAAAATGCTGCCAGGCGCTGAGTTTGCGCGTCCTGGCGACAGAACCACTAACATGAGAACCCAAACGACGCCATGAGCGACGACAATTCACACAGTAGCGACATTAACAACAAGAAGGGATTCTTCTCCCTTTTACTCAGCCAACTTTTTCACGGCGAACCCAAAAACCGTGATGAGTTACTGGAGCTGATCCGTGATTCCGGGCAGAACGAGCTTATCGATCAGGATACGCGCGAAATGCTCGAAGGGGTAATGGACATCGCCGACCAGCGCGTTCGCGACATCATGATCCCCCGCTCGCAAATGATTACCCTGAAACGCAACCAAAGCCTTGATGAATGTCTCGACGTTATCATTGAGTCTGCACACTCGCGTTTTCCGGTGATCAGCGAAGATAAGGATCACATTGAAGGGATTTTGATGGCCAAAGACTTGCTGCCGTTTATGCGCAGCGATGCCGAAGCCTTCAGCATGGAAAAAGTGTTACGTCAGGCCGTGGTGGTGCCGGAAAGCAAACGGGTTGACCGGATGCTTAAAGAGTTTCGCTCCCAGCGTTACCACATGGCTATTGTGATTGACGAGTTCGGCGGCGTCTCGGGCCTTGTCACTATCGAAGATATTCTCGAACTTATCGTCGGCGAAATCGAAGACGAATATGACGACGAAGAAGATATCGATTTCCGCCAGCTCAGCCGCCATACCTGGACCGTGCGCGCCCTTGCGTCTATCGAAGATTTCAACGAAACCTTCGGCACCCACTTTAGCGATGACGAAGTCGATACTATTGGTGGTCTGGTTATGCAGGCCTTCGGGCATCTGCCTGCGCGTGGGGAATCCATTGATATTGATGGTTACCAATTTAAAGTCGCCATGGCGGACAG
The DNA here is from genome assembly GCF_003073275.1 of Phytobacter sp. SCO41. Lineage (NCBI taxonomy): Bacteria > Pseudomonadati > Pseudomonadota > Gammaproteobacteria > Enterobacterales > Enterobacteriaceae > Phytobacter > Phytobacter sp. SCO41. The sequence goes on from NZ_CP027225.1 coordinate 4,011,894, forward strand.
TCGACGTATTATTCAGGTTCATGTAAGAATGCCGGACGATTCCCCCGTTCCGAAATTGGATGAGTAATGTAAATGGCATTTGCCCCACTGTTTGAACGCCAGCGCGTACGTTTGCTGCTGGCGCTACTCTTCGGAGCCAGCGGAACGCTGGCTTTTTCTCCTTATGATATCTGGCCTGCCGCAATTGTTTCCCTGATGGGATTGCAAGCGCTCACGCTTAACCGCCGTCCGGCGCAAGCCGCCTGGGTAGGTTATTTCTGGGGACTCGGTTTGTTTGGCTCCGGTATTCACTGGGTTTATGTCAGCATCGCACAATTCGGTGGGATGCCAGGGCCGGTAAACGTCTTTCTGGTAGTACTGCTTGCCGCCTACCTTTCGCTCTATACCGGGCTGTTCGCAGGCGTGCTTTCCCGGTTGTGGCCCAAAACAACCTGGCTGCGCGTCGCGGTAGCGGCCCCGGTCATCTGGCAACTGAGTGAGTTTTTGCGCGGCTGGGTGCTGACGGGCTTTCCCTGGCTACAGTTTGGCTACAGCCAGATTGACGGGCCACTGAAAGGGCTGGCGCCGATATTAGGCGTTGATGCCATTACCTTCCTGTTGATGTCAGTAAGCGGTTTACTGGTCCTCGCGGCGGCGACACGCTGCTGGCGCCCTTTCATCGTGGCGCTGGTGCTCTTTGCTCTGCCCTTCCCGCTGCGCTATATCCAGTGGTATCAGTTGCTGCCGGAAAGAACGACGCAGGTATCGCTGGTACAAGGCAATATCCCGCAGGCGCTCAAGTGGGATGAAGGTCAGTTGCTGGATACGCTGAAAATCTACCTCAATGCCAGCCAGCCGGAATTGGGCAAATCACAGCTCATCATCTGGCCGGAATCTGCCATTTCTGATCTCGAAATCAACCAACAGCGCTTCCTGGGCATGATGGATGATTTGATGCGCAAGAATGACAGTTCGCTTATCACCGGGATTGTGGACGCGCGTCTTAATCAGCAGAACCGTTACGACACCTACAACACCGTCATCACTCTTGGAAAAGACAGCGCCTATAGCTACAGCTCTACCGACCGCTATAACAAAAATCACCTGGTACCTTTTGGTGAGTTTGTCCCGCTGGAATCTATCCTGCGCCCGTTGGCTCCGTTTTTTGATCTACCCATGTCATCATTCAGTCGCGGGCCATACATTCAGCCTCCGCTGTCTGCCCACGGTTATAAGCTGACGCCGGCCATCTGCTACGAAATTATCCTCGGTGAGCAGGTGCGAGATAATTTCCGCCCGGATACTGATTTCCTGCTGACCATCTCGAATGATGCGTGGTTTGGTAAATCGATCGGCCCGTGGCAACACTTCCAGATGGCGCGGATGCGCTCGCTGGAACTGGCGCGTCCGTTGCTGCGCAGCACGAATAACGGCATTACGGCAGTGATTGGGCCAACCGGTGAGATCCAGGCGATGCTCCCGCAGTTCACCCGGCAGGTCCTGACCACCAAAGTCACTCCGACCTCCGGCCTGACCCCTTATGCCCGCATGGGTAACTGGCCTCTGTGGGTTCTGACCGCGCTCCTCGGTTTTGGCGCGCTGATCATGAGCCTGCGGCAACGCCGCAAGTAATTACCCCTTCCGCGCCCTCTATCTGACCAGAGAGGGCGCTTTCACCCTCTTTTCCTCAAATGCCATTTCTGGCACATCAATTGCAAAATAAATCCATGTAACGGCGATTTTCCCCGATGTGCGGATAGCACGCACTATGACGGATCGCATACAGCACTAAAGTGGTGCAATGGGAGATTTTTGCCTTCAAACGGTGCGGTACACTTCGCAAAAACAAACAATACCGCAGCAAAATCTTTACATTAAGCCAAACTAAATGCTAACAAACGCATACAACACTGCACGCATTTGCAGCAGGATATAACAAACACAACACTCACAATGGGTATCAATGCGTCTCTGGCGCGACGATAAAGGAGTTGGATATGCAATTACGTAAACTGGCCACAGCAATGCTGGTTATGGGAATGTCTGCGGGTCTGGCGCATGCCGCCGATGAGGCGAAACCTGCCGACGCGGCAGCCGCCCCGACTGAGGCGCAACAGCCTACGCTGGAAAAAATTGCCAAAAACGGCGTTATCGTGGTCGGACACCGTGAATCTTCCGTACCGTTCTCCTATTACGACAACGAGCAAAAAGTTGTGGGTTACTCTCAGGACTACTCCAACGCTATCGTTGAAGCTGTGAAGAAAAAGCTCAACAAGCCTGACCTGCAAGTTAAATTGATTCCAATCACCTCGCAAAACCGTATTCCGCTGCTGCAAAACGGCACCTTTGATTTCGAATGCGGTTCGACCACCAACAATCTGGAACGTCAGAAGCAGGCCGCATTCTCTGACACTATTTTTGTGGTCGGTACTCGTCTTCTGGTCAAAAAAGGCGGCGACATTAAAGACTTCCCGGATCTGAAAGGCAAAGCGGTGGTTGTGACCTCCGGTACAACGTCTGAGATCCTGCTGCACAAGCTGAATGACGAACAGAAAATGGACATGCGCATTATCAGCGCCAAAGACCATGGCGACTCTTTCCGTACTCTGGAAAGCGGTCGTGCAGTGGCCTTTATGATGGATGACGCCCTGCTGGCGGGTGAACGTGCGAAAGCGAAGAAAGCGGATAACTGGGATATCGTGGGCAAACCGCAATCACAGGAAGCTTACGGCTGCATGCTGCGTAAAGGCGATACTGAGTTCAAAAAGCTGATGGATGACACCATCGCTAAGGCGCAGACCTCCGGTGAAGCGGAAAAATGGTTTGATAAATGGTTCAAAAACCCTATTCCGCCAAAAAACCTGAACCTCAATTTCGCACTCTCTGACGAGATGAAAGCGCTGTTCAAAGAACCGAATGATAAGGCTCTGAACTAATTAACAAAAAGAATACACACATTTACTGATGCTGTATCCGGGCTGCGATTGAACGGATCCCCAAAGGCCCCCAAATATTATGGTCGGGGTAGGTCAAAGCAGCCCGTACAAAGCGGCATCGTGGATGAAGTGTAGTCAGGGGCGGGATAACCAGCCCTCTCGATTGTTGAAGTAGCACGGACAGACTATACGTTGAATGGTCGTTCCCCATTCGACGCGAACACAAGCTCTTCGCACAATCTTCGAGGGTAGCGCTGCTACCCTTTTTTTTCCGGAGTAGATTTATGTCCATAGACTGGAACTGGGGAATTTTCCTGCAACAAGCCCCGTTCGGCAACACAACCTATCTCGGCTGGCTGTGGAGCGGTTTTCAGGTCACGATCGCGCTGTCGATCACTGCCTGGATCATCGCGTTCCTGGTAGGCTCTCTGTTTGGTATTCTGCGAACCGTTCCCAATCGTATCCTGTCCGGTATCGGTACTTGCTACGTGGAGCTGTTCCGTAACGTCCCGCTGATCGTGCAATTCTTTACCTGGTATCTGGTGGTACCGGAACTGCTGCCGGAAAACATTGGCATGTGGTTCAAATCCGAACTGGATCCCAACATTCAGTTCTTTGTCTCTTCGATGGTCTGCCTTGGCTTGTTCACCGCGGCACGCGTCTGCGAGCAGGTCCGTGCGGCGATTCAGTCGTTACCACGCGGGCAGAAAAACGCGGGTCTCGCCATGGGGCTGACGCTGCCGCAAACGTACCGCTATGTCCTGCTGCCGAATGCCTATCGCGTCATCGTCCCACCGATGACCTCGGAGATGATGAACCTCGTAAAAAACTCGGCCATCGCATCCACTATCGGGCTGGTGGATATGGCGGCACAGGCCGGTAAGCTGCTGGATTATTCCGCACACGCCTGGGAGTCTTTCACCGCGATTACTGTCGCGTATGTATTAATTAACGCCTTCATTATGTTGGTGATGAATCTGGTAGAACGCAAAATTCGCCTGCCGGGCAATATGGGGGGCAAATAATGTACGAATTTGACTGGAGTTCAATCATCCCGTCCATCCCTTATCTGCTGGCGGGACTGGTGATTACCTTAAAAATTACCGTGACGGCCATTATCGTCGGGATTGTCTGGGGGACGTTGCTGGCGGTAATGCGCCTGTCCAGCTTTGCCCCCATCGCCTGGTTTGCGAAGGCCTATGTGAATGTCTTCCGCTCCATTCCACTGGTTATGGTGCTGCTGTGGTTCTATCTGATTGTGCCGGGACTGCTGCAAAACGTGCTGGGCCTGTCGCCAAAATCGGATATCCGCCTGATATCAGCAATGGTGGCATTCTCCATGTTCGAGGCCGCCTACTATTCTGAGATCATCCGTGCCGGTATACAGAGTATCTCTCGCGGGCAGTCAAGTGCAGCGCTGGCGCTGGGCATGACCCACTGGCAGTCGATGAAATTGATCATCCTGCCGCAGGCATTCCGGGCGATGGTCCCACTGCTTCTGACCCAGGGGATTGTCCTGTTCCAGGATACCTCGCTGGTCTACGTATTGAGCCTCGCGGATTTCTTCCGTACCGCCTCCACCATTGGCGAACGCGACGGGACGCAAGTTGAAATGATCCTGTTCGCCGGTGCCGTCTATTTTGCTATTAGCTTGAGTGCATCGTTGTTGGTCAGCTATTTGAAGAAAAGGACAGTTTAATGATTACCCTGAAAAATGTTTCTAAATGGTATGGTCACTTTCAGGTGCTGACCGACTGCTCCACGGAAGTGAAAAAAGGCGAAGTGGTGGTCGTTTGCGGTCCATCCGGTTCAGGCAAATCTACCCTGATCAAAACGGTGAACGGCCTTGAGCCCGTGCAGAAAGGGGAAATTATCGTCAACGGCACCACCGTGAACGATAAAAAAACCAACCTGGCTAAACTACGTTCTCATGTCGGGATGGTGTTCCAGCATTTCGAACTGTTCCCGCATCTGTCGATCATTGAGAACCTGACGCTGGCACAGGTCAAAGTGCTTAAACGCGATAAAACCGCTGCGCGCGAGAAAGGACTGAAACTGCTAGAGCGCGTTGGCTTGTCTGCCCATGCCAACAAATTTCCGGCGCAGCTTTCCGGTGGTCAGCAGCAGCGCGTGGCGATTGCCCGCGCGCTGTGTATGGATCCGGTCGCGATGCTGTTTGATGAACCTACATCAGCCCTTGATCCGGAAATGATCAACGAGGTGCTGGACGTTATGGTTGAACTGGCCAATGAGGGGATGACCATGATGGTGGTCACTCACGAAATGGGTTTTGCCCGCAAGGTGGCGCACCGGGTTATCTTTATGGATGAAGGGAAAATCGTTGAAGATTCAGCGAAAGAAGAGTTCTTCGCCAATCCGAAATCTGAACGCGCAAAAGACTTCCTCGCCAAAATCCTGCATTAATCGTTCCGACGCGCATTCACCAGAATGCGCGTCTCATCACGCTTTACTGTTTCACTTCTCGTCTGATTTACAGCAACGTTTTAACCTTGTCGCACAGTAATGCTAACAAGGAGTTGCTATGGTTCAGCCCATCATTCTTGATTGCGATCCTGGTCATGATGACGCAATCGCAATTGTTCTTGCTCTCGCCTCACCCGAACTCGACGTAAAAGCCATCACCTCCTCTGCGGGAAATCAGACACCGGAGAAGACTCTGCGTAATGTGCTGCGCATGCTCACCCTGCTCAATCGTAGCGATATCCCGGTGGCGGGTGGCGCCATTAAGCCCCTTATGCGTGAGCTTATTATCGCGGACAACGTGCATGGCGAAAGCGGTCTGGACGGCCCGGCCCTGCCGGAGCCCTCTTTTGCACCCCAGTCGTGTACCGCCGTAGAACTGATGGCGACCGTGCTACGTGACAGCCCTGTTCCGGTCACTATTGTCTCCACCGGCCCCCAAACCAACGTAGCCCTGCTGCTAAACAGTCATCCGGAGCTGCACAGCAAAATCAATCGCATCGTGATCATGGGCGGCGCGATGTCGCTTGGGAACTGGACCCCTGCGGCGGAATTTAATATCTATGTCGACCCGGAAGCCGCCGAAATTGTCTTCCAGTCGGGCATTCCGGTGGTGATGGCAGGTCTGGATGTCACGCATCAGGCGCAAATCCATGCGGATGACATTGCGCGTTTTCGTGCCATCGACAACCCTATTTCTACCATTGTGGCCGAACTGCTCGACTTTTTTATGGAGTACCACAAACAGGAAAAATGGGGATTTGTTGGCGCGCCATTGCATGACCCCTGTACTATCGCCTGGCTGCTGAAACCGGACCTCTTCACCACCGTAGAACGCTGGGTGGGGGTAGAAACGCAGGGCAAATATACCCAAGGGATGACGGTGGTGGATTACTACTTCCTGACAGGAAATAAACCGAATGCCACCGTGATGGTTGATGTCGACCGCGAAGGGTTTGTGGATTTACTGGCAGAACGTCTGACATTCTACAGTGCGACCTGATGCGCTCCCCCCAACCCTCTCCGATCTGGAGAGGGTGCAAACATTAAAACGTTGTGCATTTACTTAGGGCTCAAAGGGCCTTCTCTGGAACTGGTCATGTCCGCATTTCGGACACAGCGGCAGCACATCCGGCGTATAAATAGCCAGATGGAAGTGACATTTCTCGCACACCAGGTTGCCAAGCCCCACGACTTCGCCGCTGTGGTAAACCCCGTGATGATTAAGGTCCTGAAAAACTTCGCGCCACTCCAGTTGCGTTTTATCGGTGATATCCGCCAGTTCCTGCCATAAGCTCTCTTTGATAACCCGCATAAACACGCTATCGGTGACATCGTCCTGGCTTTCCTCATAACTGCGAGCGAACTCTTCCAGGTCGCGGCGCACCGCGCGCGTTAACTCTTCGATTTCAGTACGCGTTAGCTCCCCGGTCTGGCTTACTCGTTGACGCGCCTGGGCTACCAGCGCATCAACATCCCTTTCGCCATTGCGTAGCCGCTCGGTCAATGATGCAACCAGTTCGCGATAATATTGAGCAACCTTGTTCATTGTTTTCCTCTCCCGGGCAGTTAACCTGTTCTAATAATAGACGTTATTTACCGTTGGCTTTGTCAATTACCCCACAGAGTGCGTAAATTCTCGTCGGGGGCTTTTCGCAGGCTAAATGTGCGAAAGGCTGTTGTGACGAAGTCGTTTGGGCTATGCTATGCGGATCTGAAAAACCACGTAAAACGCTACATTTGTAGCTGTATCGCAAATACAGGACCACTGGCTGCCATGCAAGAGCAATACCGCCCGGAAGAGATAGAATCCAAAGTCCAGCTTCACTGGGAAGAGAAGCGTACCTTCGAAGTAACTGAAGACGAGAGCAAAGAAAAATATTACTGCCTGTCGATGCTTCCCTATCCTTCTGGCCGACTACACATGGGCCACGTGCGTAACTACACCATCGGTGATGTGATTTCCCGTTACCAGCGCATGCTGGGCAAGAACGTGCTGCAGCCGATTGGCTGGGATGCGTTCGGTCTGCCAGCCGAAGGTGCGGCGGTGAAAAACAACACGGCCCCGGCACCGTGGACGTACGACAATATCGCGTACATGAAAAACCAGCTCAAAATGCTGGGCTTCGGCTATGACTGGAGCCGCGAGCTGGCCACTTGTACCCCGGAATACTATCGCTGGGAACAGAAGTTCTTCACTGAACTGTATAAAAAAGGCCTGGTGTATAAGAAAACGTCCGCAGTGAACTGGTGCCCGAATGACCAGACCGTGCTGGCGAACGAACAGGTTATCGACGGCTGCTGCTGGCGCTGCGACACCAAAGTTGAGCGTAAAGAGATCCCGCAGTGGTTTATCAAAATCACCGCCTATGCCGAAGAACTGCTCAACGACCTGGATCATATGGATCAGTGGCCTGACACGGTGAAAACCATGCAGCGCAACTGGATTGGTCGTTCCGAAGGCGTGGAAATCACCTTTAACGTTAACGGCTATGACAAAACGCTGACCGTTTACACAACCCGCCCGGACACCTTTATGGGTGCCACTTATCTGGCGGTGGCGGCTGGTCACCCGTTGGCGCAGAAAGCGGCGGCAACCAATGCTGAGCTGGCAGCCTTTATCGACGAATGCCGTACTACCAAAGTGGCCGAAGCAGATATGGCGACCATGGAGAAAAAAGGCGTCGATACCGGCTTTAAAGCCGTTCATCCATTAACCGGCGAAGAGATTCCGGTTTGGGCGGCAAACTTCGTGCTGATGGAGTACGGTACCGGTGCCGTGATGGCCGTTCCGGGTCATGACCAGCGCGACTATGAATTTGCCAGCAAATACAATCTGCCGATCAAAGCGGTCATTCTGGCAGCAGACGGTTCTGAACCCGATCTGTCAGAACAAGCGCTGACCGAAAAAGGCACCCTCTTCAACTCCGGCGAATTTAGCGGCCTGAGCTTTGAAGAAGGTTTCAATGCTATTGCCGACAAACTGGCGGCCAAAGGCGTTGGCGAGCGCAAAATCAACTATCGTCTGCGCGACTGGGGCGTTTCCCGTCAGCGTTACTGGGGCGCGCCAATTCCGATGGTGACGCTGGAAGACGGTACGGTGATCCCAACGCCAGAAGATCAGATCCCGGTGATTCTGCCAGAAGATGTGGTCATGGACGGCATCACCAGCCCGATCAAAGCCGATCCTGAGTGGGCGAAAACCACCGTCAACGGCCAGCCCGCGCTGCGTGAAACCGATACTTTCGACACCTTTATGGAGTCCTCCTGGTACTACGCGCGTTACACCTGCCCGCAGTACAAAGAAGGTATGCTGGATCCGAAAGCGGCTAACTACTGGCTGCCGGTTGATATCTACATTGGTGGTATCGAACACGCCATCATGCACCTGCTCTACTTCCGCTTCTTCCATAAGCTGATGCGCGACGCAGGCATGGTGAACTCTGACGAACCGGCAAAACAGTTGCTGTGTCAGGGCATGGTGCTGGCAGACGCGTTCTACTACGTTGGCGAAAACGGCGAGCGTAACTGGGTTTCACCGAAAGAAGCCATCGTTGAGCGCGACGAGAAAGGCCGTATCGTGAAGGCGAAAGACGCCGCAGGCCATGAGCTGGTGTACACCGGCATGAGCAAAATGTCCAAGTCGAAAAACAACGGTATCGACCCGCAGGAAATGGTTGAGCGCTATGGCGCGGACACCGTGCGTCTGTTTATGATGTTCGCTTCGCCGGCTGACATGACGCTGGAATGGCAGGAGTCCGGCGTGGAAGGGGCAAACCGCTTCCTGAAACGCGTCTGGAAACTGGCTTATGAACATAAAGCGCTCGGCCCGGTTGTAGCACTGGATATCAGCGCACTGAACGAAGACCAGCAGGCGCTGCGCCGCGACGTTCACAAAACTATCGCTAAAGTCACGGATGATATTGGTCGTCGTCAGACCTTCAACACCGCGATTGCGGCGATTATGGAGCTGATGAACAAACTGGCGAAAGCACCGACCGAAGGCGAGCAAGATCGTGCTCTGCTGCAGGAAGCGCTGCTGGCGGTTGTCCGTATGCTTAACCCGTTCACGCCACATGCGAGCTTTACCCTGTGGAAAGAACTGGGCGGCGAAGGCGATATCGACAACGCGCCGTGGCCGGTTGCAGACGACGCGGCGATGGTTGAAAACACCACGCTGGTTGTCGTGCAGGTTAACGGTAAAGTGCGCGGTAAAATCACCGTTGCCGTTGACGCGACCGAAGAACAGGTCCGTGAACGTGCAGGTCAGGAACCGCTGGTCGCAAAATATCTTGATGGCGTTACCGTACGTAAAGTGATTTACGTACCGGGTAAACTGCTTAATCTGGTCGTTGGCTAAGCGCGGGAGGAAGCGTGCGATATCTGGCAACATGGTTGTTATCTCTGGCGGTGCTTCTCACCGCCGGATGCGGCTGGCACTTGCGTAATACGACGCAGGTGCCGGGCAATATGAACACAATAATCTTTGATTCAGCAGATCCGAACGGTCCTCTTAGCCGTGCTGTACGTAATCAGTTGCGGCTGAATGGCGTGGAACTGGTGGAGAAAGGCTCATTGCGTAAGGATGTGCCTTCCCTTCGCCTTGGTGTCATGTCTCTCTCACGTGATACTGCGTCTATTTTCCAGGATGGACGCACTGCTGAGTATCAGTTGGTGATGACCGTTAACGCCAGCGTACTGATTCCGGGCCATGACATCTACCCGATCACTACCAGTGTGTATCGTTCGTTCTTTGATAACCCGCAGACGGCGCTGGCGAAAGATGCCGAACAGGACATCATCCTGCAGGAAATGTACGACAAGGCGGCAGAACAACTGATTCGCAAACTGTCTAGCGTACAAGCGGCAGATAACGAAAAAAACCCGCCTTCCGCGCGTCCTGCGGCAAAACCGGGTAGCTAATGCTTAAGTTGTATCCGGAACAACTCCGCGCGCAGCTCAATGAAGGGCTGCGCGCGGCGTATTTACTGCTCGGTAATGACCCTCTTTTATTGCAGGAAAGCCATGACGCCGTACGTCAGGCGGCCTTCGCACAAGACTTCACCGAACATCACGCTTTCACCATTGATGCCAGCACGGACTGGGATGCTATCTACGCGATCTGCCAGGCGCTCAGCCTGTTTGCCAGCCGCCAGATACTGTCATTACAGTTGCCGGAAAATGGCCCTAACGCCGCGCTTAATGAACGCCTCGCCATGCTGGTGGGCCTGCTTCATGATGATCTGATATTGATTGTGCGTGGCAATAAGCTGACGAAGGCCCAGGAAAATGCCGCCTGGTATACTGCTCTGGCCAATCGCAGCGTTTCGGTCAGTTGTCAGACCCCGGAGCAGGCCAATCTACCCCGTTGGGTTGCCGCACGTGCGAAGCAGAACAACCTGCAACTGGACGACGCCGCCAATCAGTTGCTTTGCTATTGCTACGAAGGGAATCTATTGGCCGCCGCGCAGGCGCTAGAAAGGCTGGCGCTGCTCTTCCCGGACGGTAAGCTGACGCTACCGCGCGTGGAACAGGCCGTTAACGATGCCGCTCACTTTACGCCATTTCACTGGGTAGACGCCCTGCTGGCAGGGAAAAGCAAACGTGCGCTTCATATACTGCATCAGCTTAAACTCGAAGCCAGCGAACCGATTATCCTGCTGCGTACTATCCAGCGTGAGCTGACGTTACTGGTGACGCTAAAACGGCAGTCTGCCCATACGCCGCTGCGTTCGCTGTTTGATAAACACCGGGTCTGGCAAAATCGGCGCGGCCTTATCGGTGAAGCGCTACAACGTCTGAGCAATGAGCAACTGCGCCAGGCTGTTCATCTGCTTACGCGTATTGAATTGATTGTGAAACAGGATTTTGGTCAGTCGGTATGGGCAGAGCTGGAAGGACTTTCTCTGCTACTCTGTCATAAGGCACTGGCAGACGTTTTTATTGATGGTTGATATGAATCAGTTGCAGGCACTTTTTGGCGGTACATTTGATCCTATTCACTACGGGCACCTGAAACCGGTCGAAGCACTGGCAAACCAGATTGGGCTGTCACGCGTCATTATCATGCCCAATAACGTCCCTCCCCATCGCCCACAGCCTGAGGCGACAAGCGTACAGCGTAAAGCAATGGTGGAACTGGCTATCAGCGACAAACCGCTTTTTGCCCTTGATGAGCGCGAACTGCGGCGGGAGAGCCCCTCGTACACGGCGCAAACTTTGCAGGCGTGGCGAGAAGAACAGGGGCCAAAGCGCTCACTGGCCTTCATTATTGGTCAGGACTCGCTGTTAACGTTTCCGACATGGCATCACTATGAAACTATTCTGAACAACAGCCATTTGATTGTCTGCCGCCGCCCCGGTTACCCGTTAGCCATGGAGAATGAGGCCGATCAGCAGTGGCTGGAAGACCATCTGACACATAACGCGGATGATTTGCATACCCTGCCTGCCGGGAAAATCTATTTAGCGGAAACGCCATGGTTCAACATTTCCGCCACACTCATCCGCGAAAGGCTGGAAAGAGGCGAGAATTGCGATGACCTGCTTCCCGCCACGGTACTCAATTATATCAATCAGCATGGCCTCTATCGCTGAGGACGCTATCCAGCGCCTCAATCAGCCGATCGTTTTCTGACGCGCTGCGTACCGCAACACGGTAGTAACGCTCGTCGAGCCCAGGATAGTTGGCGCAACTGCGAATCAAAATGTGCTGGCGGAGCAACGCCTGCTGTAGGTCAATGCCTGCATCACAGCGCAAGAAGAGATAATTCGCCACGCCCGGCCAGACGAATAACCCAGGCAAATTTTCCAGCGCCTGACGCAAGCGCGGTCGTTCCGTGTTGAGCCATTGCCATGTTTCTTTTTGATACGCGCTATCGTTTAAAACCACCTCTCCCGCCAGCGCCGCAAACGCGTTAATAGACCAGGGCATCTGCTGCTGGCGCATACGGGTGACAAGATGTGTGTTACTGCTGAGCAAATACCCCAGACGTAGCCCCGGAATAGCGTAAAATTTGGTCAGGGAACGCAGCACCCAAATATGCGGATTGTCCGCCAGATGGGGGATAAATCCGTCGCGATCGCTAAGGAAATCCATAAAGGCTTCATCCAGCACCAGTGTGATGCCGAGCTGCTTACAGCGTGCGGCAATATCATGCAACAGTGAAGCATCTGGCAACAGGCCGGTGGGATTGTTGGGAGTACAGAGGAACAGGCAGTCAACGCCACCGGTGAGTGCGTCAAGAATCGCCCCGGTAATCTGCCAGCCATCCTCTTCACGCAGCACATAATCGACGATATCACACCCGGAAAGCTGCAAGGCGCGGCGATATTCGGCAAACCCCGGCGTGACGAGCATCACCCGGCGCGGCAGAAGGCCTTTCACCAACGTAAATATTGATTCAGTTTCACCGTTGCCCGCGAGGATCCAGTCGGCAGGAACCTGATGATGTGCGGCAAGCGCCTGATGTAATTGCTGATACTCAGGATCCGGGTAGCGCTCAGCCACGGCAAAATTATTCAGTAAAGCGTGTTTCAATGACGCGGGCATACCTGCCGGGTTGATATTCGCACTGAAATCCAATAAATCCTCGGCTGAAACACCCACCATAGCAGCGGCCTCACGGATATTTCCGCCGTGTGCGCTGTGAAATAAAGCCATCTTCTGCTCCGGGCAAAAGCGTTATTTTAAACGAAAAGCCACCAGGAATAAGGGTGTAATGATAAACTTCGTGCAGAAAACCGCACGGGAGAAAACAATGCGACTCTGGTTGATTCGACATGGCGAAACCGAAGCAAATGTTGCAGGACTCTACAGTGGGCACTCACCTACCCCGCTAACCGCAAAGGGGATTTCACAGGCGCAAACGCTACATCACCTGCTTCGTGAAGTGCCTTTCGACCGGGTGATCTGCAGCGAACTCGAACGTGCGCAACACACGGCACGGCTGGTCCTGAGCGATCGCAATATCGTTCAACACGCAACGCCGTTGCTCAATGAGATGTTTTTTGGCGACTGGGAGATGCGCCACCACCGGGACCTTACCCGGGAAGATCCGCAGAGCTATGCCGCATGGTGCGCCGACTGGCAGAACGCCATTCCGACCAACGGAGAAGGTTTTCAGGCGTTCTCCGCACGTGTACAAGATTTTATCAGCCAGCTCCCCAACTGGGGCCCGGCGGAAAATCTGCTGATCGTCAGCCATCAGGGCGTATTGAGTCTGCTCATCGCCAGTTTACTTAAGATGCCAGCGGCGTCGTTATGGCATTTTCGCGTAGACCAGGGCACCTGGAGCGCAATGGATATCCATGATGATTTTTCCATGTTACGCGTTCTCAACAGCCGCGCGGTGTGGCAAGCGGAGGATTAACGGCCGTTTTTTCACCCGGCACGCCTCTCCCGCGGGTCAGGTCATTGACACACACGGACAGGCTGCTATCCTCCGCACCGCTATCTGCGGCCTTATAGAAATTGTTTTACAAAAATGGCGATGCAATCTCACTCATGGGGTGGGATGATAGCCCACTTTTTAAAAGCCAGGGTCGGACATTTGTCCCGACAATGGTCGCAGTTCAGGTATAATGTCAGGCCATTTATTTACACCGTTTTCATGTACACCCCAGGGGGAACACTTGCAGGGTAAAGCACTCCAGGATTTTGTAATCGACAAAATTGATGACCTGAAAGGTCAGGACATCGTCGCACTCGACGTTCACGGCAAATCCAGTATCACCGACTGTATGATTATCTGCACCGGCACATCCACACGCCACGTCATGTCCATCGCGGATCATGTGGTTCAGGAATCTCGTGCTGCGGGTATGCTTCCTCTGGGAGTGGAAGGTGAAAATGTCGCTGACTGGATCGTCGTAGACCTGGGTGATGTCATCGTCCATGTGATGCAGGAAGAGAGCCGTCGCCTGTATGAGCTGGAAAAACTCTGGGGTTAATGCGTGAAGCTGCAACTGGTAGCCGTCGGCACAAAAATGCCGGACTGGGTACAAACCGGGTTTACTGAATATCTGCGTCGTTTCCCGAAAGATATGCCTTTTGAGCTGGTGGAAATCCCGGCGGGCAAGCGCGGCAAAAACGCAGATATCAAGCGTATTCTCGACAAAGAGGGTGAACTGATGCTTGCTGCGGCAGGTAAAAATCGGATCGTCACCCTCGATATCCCCGGTAAACCCTGGGATACGCCGCAACTGGCAAATGAACTGGAACGCTGGAAACAGGATGGACGTGACGTCAGCCTGCTTATCGGCGGGCCGGAAGGGTTATCCCCCGCCTGTAAAGCTGCGGCAGAACAAAGCTGGTCACTCTCTGCGCTGACGCTTCCTCACCCGCTGGTGCGTGTGCTGGTGGCGGAAAGCTTGTATCGCGCATGGAGCATCACGACCAACCATCCTTATCATCGTGAGTAATGACCACCAGGTAAACTAAGCAGCGGATGAAATTACAGAATTCTTTTCGCGACTATTCGGCTGAGTCTGCGCTGTTTGTGCGCCGGGCCCTTGTCGCTTTTGCAGGGATTTTGCTGCTCACCGGCGTGCTTATCGCCAACCTTTATAATCTGCAAATTGTCCGTCATGCTGACTACCAGACGCGTTCTAACGAGAACCGCATCAAACTGGTACCTATTCCGCCAAGCCGCGGCATTATCTACGATCGCAACGGCACGCCGCTGGCGCTGAACCGCACGATCTATCAGATTGAGATGATGCCGGAAAAGGTCGACAACGTTGAGCAAACACTCAATGCGTTGCGTGACGTGGTGGACCTGACCGATGAGGACATTGCTAACTTCAAAAAGGAGCGCTCCCGCTCCCATCGCTTTACCTCGATTCCGGTCAAAGCCAACCTCAACGAAGTTCAGGTGGCGCGCTTCGCGGTCAATCAATATCGCTTCCCTGGCGTGGAAGTAAAAGGCTATAAACGCCGTTACTATCCGTTCGGCTCAGCGCTGACGCACGTGATTGGCTACGTATCCAAAATAAACGATAAAGACGTCGAACGGCTGGATAAAGAAGGCAAGCTGGCGAACTACGCCGCCACGCATGACATAGGCAAGCTCGGCATCGAACGCTATTACGAAGATGTGCTGCACGGACAGACCGGTTACGAAGAGGTCGAAGTTAACAACCGCGGGCGCGTGATTCGCCAGTTAAAAGAAGTGCCACCGCAAGCCGGGCATGACATCTACCTGACGCTGGATTTAAAACTGCAGCAATATATCGAAACCCTGTTGCAGGGCAGCCGTGCGGCGGTCGTGGTGACCGACCCGCGCAATGGTGCCATTCTCGCGCTGGTCTCTACACCGAGCTATGATCCGAACCTGTTTGTCGACGGCATCTCCAGCAAGGATTACACCGCGCTGCTCAACGATCCGAACACACCGTTGGTGAACCGCGCCACGCAAGGGGTTTACCCGCCTGCATCGACGGTGAAACCCTATGTTGCCGTCTCTGCCCTGAGCGCCGGGGTGATCACTCGCAACACCACCCTTTTCGATCCGGGCTGGTGGCAACTGCCAGGCTCTGAAAAACGCTATCGTGACTGGAAAAAGTGGGGGCATGGCCGCCTGAATGTCACCAAATCACTGGAAGAGTCAGCGGACACCTTTTTCTATCAGGTCGCCTACGACATGGGCATCGACCGCCTTGCCGAGTGGCTGACCAAGTTTGGTTACGGTCAGTATACCGGTATCGATCTGGCCGAAGAGCGCTCGGGTAATATGCCAACGCGCGAATGGAAGCTTAAACGCTTTAAGAAACCCTGGTACCAGGGGGACACGATTCCCGTCGGGATTGGCCAGGGTTACTGGACCGCAACGCCAGTACAAATGAACAAAGCGATGATGACGCTGATTAACGACGGCATTGTCAAAGTGCCGCACTTGTTAATGAGTACGACGGAAGACGGTAAACAGGTTCCATGGCAACAGCCGCCGCAAAAACAGGTTGGCGATGTGCACTCCGGCTTCTGGGAAATCGCCAAAGATGGGATGTACGGCGTGGCGAACCGCCCGAACGGTACCGGGCATAAATATTTTGCCGGTTCACCGTACAAAGTCGCGGCGAAATCCGGTACAGCCCAGGTCTTCGGGCTGAAAGCTAACGAAACCTATAACGCACATCGCATCGCCGAACGTCTGCGTGACCATAAGCTGATGACGGCGTTCGCGCCCTATGATAATCCCCAGGTTGCGGTTGCAATGATCCTGGAAAACGGCGGCGCCGGCCCTGCGGTCGGTACGATTATGCGCCAAATCCTTGACCATATAATGCTTGGCGACAACAACACTGAATTGCCGTCGGAAAACCCGGCATCAACAGCGGCAGAGGACCAATAATCATGACGGATAATCCGAACAAAAAATCGTTCTGGGATAAAATCCATATCGATCCCGCCTTCTTGCTGATTGTGCTGGCTCTGCTGTTCTATAGCGCGATGGTTATCTGGAGCGCCAGCGGGCAGGATATCGGCATGACGGAGCGTAAAGTCGGCCAGATAGCCATGGGCCTTATCGCGATGGTTGTACTGGCGCAGGTCCCACCACGCGTCTATGAAGGCTGGGCACCCTATCTGTATGTTTTTTGCGTCATCCTGCTGGTCGCCGTTGATGCTTTCGGGGCGATCTCCAAAGGTGCTCAGCGCTGGCTTGATTTAGGCATCGTGCGTTTCCAGCCCTCGGAAATTGCGAAAATTGCCGTACCGCTCATGGTGGCGCGTTTTATTAACCGCGATGTCTGTCCGCCATCGTTGAAAAACACCGCGATTGCGCTGGTGCTGATATTTATGCCAACGCTGCTGGTGGCCGCCCAGCCCGACCTCGGTACCGCCATTCTTATCGCTATGTCCGGTCTTTTCGTGCTGTTTTTATCCGGCCTGAGCTGGCGCCTCATCTTAGTGGCCGTTCTGCTGATAGCGGCATTTATACCCATATTGTGGTTCTTCCTGATGCACGATTATCAACGCCAGCGCGTGATGATGTTGCTCGATCCGGAAACCGATCCGCTCGGCGCAGGCTATCATATTATTCAGTCGAAAATCGCCATCGGCTCCGGTGGGTTGCAGGGGAAAGGCTGGCTGCACGGTACGCAGTCACAGCTGGAGTTTTTACCTGAACGCCACACCGACTTTATCTTTGCCGTCCTTGCCGAAGAGTTGGGGCTGATTGGTATTTTGATCCTGCTCGGGCTTTATGTACTGCTGATCATGCGTGGCTTATGGATTGCCGCGCGCGCGCAAACCACCTTTGGCCGGGTCATGGCGGGCGGTTTGATGTTGATTTTATTCGTTTATGTATTCGTAAATATTGGTATGGTGAGTGGTATCTTGCCGGTGGTGGGCGTACCGTTGCCGCTGGTAAGTTACGGGGGCTCGGCCCTGATTGTACTGATGGCGGGGTTTGGTATCGTGATGTCGATTCATACCCACAGGAAGATGTTATCAAAAAGCGTATAAGGGGTGCGCAATGCGTAAGCAATGGCCAGGTGTCTGTATAGCAGCAGTATTGCTGGCGTCATGTTCAAGTGATGATGGTCAGCAAAAGACGATGGTCGCGCCGCCTACTCCGGTGTGCAGCGGTCCGGTCGTTGAAATCAGCGGCGCGGAGCCTCGTTTTGAGACGCCGAATCCTTCGGCAAACCAGGATTACGAGCGCGACGGCAAAAGCTACAAAATTGTGCAGAACCCTTCGCAGTTCAGCCAGGCTGGGTTCGCCGCTATCTACGATGCGGAGCCAGGCAGCAATTTAACCGCGACGGGAGAAGCGTTCGATCCGTTACAACTGACCGCCGCGCATCCGACGCTGCCCGTTCCGAGTTATGCCCGTATTACCAACCTGGCCAATGGCCGCATGGTGGTGGTACGCATCAACGATCGCGGCCCTTATGGTAACGATCGCGTGATCTCATTGTCACGTGCGGCAGCGGATCGCCTGAATACGTCGAACAATACCAAAGTGCGCATCGACCCGATCATTGTGGCGCAGGACGGTTCCATGTCCGGTCCGGGTACGGTTTGTACCACTATCGCGAAGCAGACCTATGCCCTGCCGGCACTACCGGATTTAAGCGGTAATGGCGCGTCACAACCGCAGCCTGCTCCTGACAATGTGCGAATGATCAGCAATTCAACGCTGAAAGGGGATGAAAACACAAAGCCAGTAAGTAGCGGCGGTTTCCTGGGTGCGCCGACGCCGCTGCATGCTGGCGTACTTGAGGGCAGCGAACCCGCAGCGCCCGCGGTGACGACGCAGACCACGCCCCCCGGTGCCGCTGCGCCAGTGGTAGCGGCACCGGTAACACGCACCGCCCCCGTGACGGCGCCGATCACCGCGCCAGGTTCAGTACAGGGCCACGTTGCGACATCAGCCGCGCCGGTTGCGGCCAGCGGAAGTTATATGGTGCAGGTTGGCGCAGTCAGCGATCAAACTCGCGCGCAGCAGTACCAGCAGCGCCTGGCCCAGCAATTTTCTGTGCCGGGGCGGGTGGTACAAAACGGTGCTGTGTGGCGTATTCAGCTTGGTCCATTTACCAATAAGTCGGACGCCAGTGCATTACAACAGCGTCTGCAAAATGAAGCGCAGTTACAGTCTTTCGTGACCAACGCGCAATAACAGATTTGGCATCTGACTTTGTCAACCAGTGTAAACAGCATTAACAAAGTCATGCGGAAAGTCGGATGCCTGTCAGAATAGCTTTTGCTATAGTAGGGCACTTTTTTTAACTCCATCACGGATGTCGTTGTTCAGACCATGAAGACCACTCTCTCCGTTCGTTTCGTACAGCGCCTGGCGCTCACCACGGCACTCACTGCCGCAACCCTCGGCGCAGCCCATGCCGATGATCTCAACATCAAGACCATGATTCCTGGCGCCCCACAGATTGATGCCGAATCCTGGATCCTCATCGATTACAACTCCGGCAAGGTGTTGACCGAACAGAACGCCGATTCACGCCGCGATCCGGCCAGCCTGACGAAAATGATGACCAGCTACGTCATCGGCCAGGCAATGAAAGCGGGTAAATTCAAAGACAGCGATCTGGTCACTATCGGCAATGACGCATGGGCGACCGGCAACCCGGTGTTCCGTGGCTCTTCTCTGATGTTCCTGAAACCGGGTATGCAAGTTCCGGTTTCCCAGCTCATCCGTGGTATCAACCTGCAGTCTGGTAACGACGCCTGTGTGGCGATGGCCGATTATGTTGCCGGCAGCCAGGACGCCTTTGTCGGTCTGATGAATAACTACGTTAAAGCGCTTGGCCTGCAGAACTCCCACTTCCAGACGGTTCATGGTCTGGATGCAGAGGGTCAATACAGCTCAGCGCGTGACATGGCTCTGATTGGCCAGGCATTGATTCGTGATGTGCCAAACGAATACTCCATCTACAAAGAGAAAGAGTTCACCTTTAACGGTATCCGCCAGACCAACCGTAACGGCCTGCTGTGGGATAACAGCCTGAATGTCGACGGTATTAAAACGGGTCACACAGACAAAGCGGGTTACAACCTGGTGGCTTCTGCAACCGAAGGCCAGATGCGTCTGATCTCCGCAGTCATGGGTGGCAGAACATTCAAAGGGCGTGAGGCCGAAAGTAAAAAACTGCTGACATGGGGTTTCCGTTTCTTCGAAACCGTAAGCCCGCTGAAAGCAGGCAAAGAATTCGCCTCTGAGCCAGCCTGGTTCGGTGATAACGATCGCGCTTCGTTGGGTGTTGATAAAGACGTATACCTGACAATCCCACGTGGTCGCATGAAAGACCTGAAAGCAAGTTATGTTTTAAGCACCAGCGAACTGCACGCACCGTTGCAGAAAAATCAGGTGGTTGGCACGATTAACTTCCAGTTGGACGGCAAAACCATCGAACAACGCCCTCTGGTCGTGCTGCAGGAAATCCAGGAAGGGAATTTCTTCGGCAAAATCATCGACTATATCAAGCTGATGTTCCACCACTGGTTCGGCTAAAAAACGAACACTTGAAAGTGTGATTTACGTCCCCATATACTAAGCATCTCAATAAACTCCTGCCCTTTCGGCAGGAGTTATTATTTTTACGCCGGAGCTGACATGAAAACCAATCTCAAAGAACTGCTTGAATTCCCGACTCCCTTTACATACAAAGTGATGGGACTGGCGAAACCAGAGCTGGTTGATCTGGTGGTTGAAGTGGTACAGCGCCATGCGCCCGGTGATTACTCTCCGCAGGTAAAACCGAGCAGCAAAGGCAATTACCACTCGGTATCCATCACCATCACCGCCACGCATATTGAGCAAGTTGAGACTCTGTACGAAGAACTGGGCAATATCGAAATTGTTCGTATGGTGCTGTAATGAAGCCAGGTGTTACCGGGCCGCTGGTCGGGTAACACCCTCTCTGTGATATACTCCCCTCACCTTTTCTTCTCCCGGAGATGCTGTTTTGTCTCAGGATACAATCCTAATCCGTAACCTTGGCCTGCAACCCTACGACCCTGTGTCGGAGGCAATGCATGAATTCACGGAAACCCGCACCGAGAGCACGCCTGACGAAATCTGGCTGGTTGAACACAACCCGGTATTCACCCAGGGCCAGGCAGGTAAAGCTGAACATGTCCTCTCGCCGGGTGATATTCCGGTAATACAAAGCGATCGCGGAGGCCAGGTCACTTATCATGGTCCCGGTCAGCAGGTCATGTACATATTAATAAACCTCAAGCGTCGCAAACTTGGCGTCCGCGAACTCGTCACCGTGATGGAACAAACTGTCATCGATACGCTGGCGGAATTGGGTATTGAGGCGCGTGCGCGCGCCGATGCTCCGGGTGTTTATGTGCAGGATAAAAAGATCTGTTCGCTGGGGTTGCGCATCCGTAAAGGTTGCTCATTTCATGGCCTGGCGTTAAATATAGCGATGGATCTAACCCCTTTTTTACGCATCAATCCTTGTGGGTATGCGGGGATGGAAATGACACAGGTAAAACATTTCACGCCTGATGCCAATATGGACAAAATAAGACCTATGCTTATTAGCCATCTTTTAGCACAGCTAAACAATCCGCCGCATATATATACCGCTACTTAATATATGATGTATAGCGGCTTGCTTTTTAAGCAAGTCGTTATATATTTCCCCCAGTTATACTTTACAACCGCAGCGCTCTTCTCTATTTTCAAAATACCTGCCTGATCAGGTTAATTCGCAACGCGTGGCACATTTGCTGCTACGTCGAATTGCGCATAGCCGGATTAAATTTAAGCTTAATGTCCTGCATCATGCTGAAAACCATCCATAATGATGATATGTGAAGAAAAAATCGGCTTAAATTACACATCACCATAAATAATAAATTCAACTATCATTCATATTGTGAATGATTACGGAGCACAAGCGTGGATTATAATAACTTGCCGGAACAGAGAATAGCCGAGCGACCCGAAGATGATAAACCGCAAATCTTCCGAACGTTACGCAATATAGACCTCAATTTATTGACTATCTTTGAGGCAGTATATGTACACAAAGGGATTGTGAATGCCGCGCGAGTGCTTAACCTGACGCCGTCCGCAATTAGTCAATCCATTCAAAAATTACGAACAATATTTCCCGATCCGCTTTTTATTCGTAAAGGCCAGGGCGTGACGCCAACAGCCTATGCGTCGCATTTACATGAGTATATCAGCCAGGGTCTGGAGTCGATTCTCGGTGCGCTGGATCTCACCGGAAGTTATGATAAACAGCGAACCATTACCATAGGCACACCGCCTTCGCTGGGCGCGATTGTCATTCCCGTCATCTGGCAGGCGATCAAAGAGAGCGCACCACATCTGGTAATGCGTAACATCCCTATCCATGATGCCGAAAATCAGCTCAGTCAGTTCCAGACCGATCTCATCATCGATACCAATATCCCGTCGGCACGCACTCTCAGCCATCATGCGCTCTATACAGACAGGCTGATGCTGGTGTGTCGCGAAGGGCACCCCTGCCTGCGCTCGACGATCAACGAAGATGTCCTGCAACACTATGAACACACCTTATTGATGCTAGAGGGACAAAACCTGAGTGCGTTGCGTCAGCGTGTTCAGGATCTGTTCCCTGAACGTCACGTCAGCTTTAGCAGTTACAATATGTTCACTATCGCAGCACTGATTGGCAACAGCGATATGTTGGGGCTGATGCCGACTCGTCTGTTCAAGCTTTTTAGCGCGTGCTGGCCTCTGGTGGAAATTGATTTTCCGCCAGTCAGTAACGAAAGACTGGATGTTTCTCTGTATTACAACAAGTTAAGCCTTCGCGACCCCGTGCTTGAAAACGTTATCAACGTTATTCGCCGCGCATTCTGAAGTTCATATCAGCCTGGCAAAACGGCTAATTACCATTGGGCAAAGGGTACAAAACAACAACTATTTTACATTTTGCCCAGTTGCCAGGCTGCTTTCTGCCCTCTATCAGTGCTATACTGCACGTCATTAATTCAAAAATAGTTGATAAATACAACATTCCCTTGAATTGAAACACTTACTTCGTTATCCGCAACTGGAACACGCACGCTATGAGTAAACCCATTGTGATGGAACGCGGTGTTAAGTACCGCGATGCCGATAAAATGGCCCTTATCCCGGTTAAAAACGTGGCAACAGAGCGCGAAGCCCTGTTAAGAAAACCGGAATGGATGAAAATCAAACTTCCGGCTGACTCCTCCCGTATTCAGGGTATCAAGGCGGCCATGCGTAAGAACGGGCTACACTCGGTTTGCGAAGAAGCGTCCTGCCCGAACCTGGCAGAGTGTTTCAATCACGGCACGGCAACCTTTATGATCCTCGGCGCTATCTGTACGCGTCGTTGTCCGTTCTGCGATGTGGCGCACGGCCGCCCTGTTGCGCCGGATGCCAATGAGCCGAAAAAACTGGCACAAACTATCTCTGATATGGCGTTGCGTTACGTCGTGATTACCTCCGTAGACCGTGACGATCTGCGCGATGGTGGTGCTCAGCATTTCGCTGACTGTATCAGTGCGATTCGCGACAAAAACCCCGCAATCAAGATTGAGACGCTGGTACCAGACTTCCGTGGTCGTATGGACCGCGCGCTGGATATTTTGACAGCTACCCCGCCGGATGTGTTTAACCACAACCTGGAGAACGTACCGCGCGTTTACCGCCAGGTCCGTCCGGGTGCAGACTATAACTGGTCGCTGAAACTGCTGGAACGCTTTAAAGAAGCGCATCCGGAGATCCCAACCAAGTCTGGTCTGATGGTGGGACTTGGCGAAACTAATGCGGAAATCGTCGAGGTTATGCGTGATCTGCGCCGTCACGGCGTCACCATGCTGACGCTGGGCCAGTATCTGCAGCCAAGCCGTCACCACCTGCCTGTACAGCGTTATGTCAGCCCGGAAGAGTTTGACGAAATGAAAGCAGAAGCGCTGGCGATGGGCTTCACCCATGCCGCATGCGGTCCATTCGTGCGTTCGTCCTACCACGCTGACCTGCAAGCTAAAGGTATTGAAGTCAAATAATGCGGTAATATCTGATTACACTTGCCATAAAAAAACCGGCCATTGCGCCGGTTTTTTTATGCTGCACGAACAGGCTTACTCTTTATGAGAAAGCTTTTCGGCTGGAACGTCGTCTTCCGCAGTTTTCTTTGCCGTGGTGTCATCGTCGTTCATGGCTTTTTTAAAGCCCTTGATCGCTGTGCCCAGATCACCGCCCAGCGTACGAAGTTTTTTGGTACCAAACAGCAGAATGACCAGTGCGGCCACGACCAGCAATTTGGTAATACTAATCTCACCCATAGATACCTTCTTTCATAAATCGGACTGCGTAAAGCACCATTATAACCTGATGTCATTAACGGTCATTCGACGCGCGCACACAATAGCAATCTGTAACGAGATGAATCAAGCGTTGTTTAAAAAAACATCACATCAGTTGCGGTGGAGCGAAACGGCGGTTGCGCAGTACCGGTAGTTTTTCCCGTGTCTGCGATAAGCGCTGCTGCGTAATCTCCGCCATGATGAGCTGCGGGGCTTCTCCCGCTGCGGCAATAACCACCCCCTGAGGGTCGACCACCTGACTCAGGCCAATATTCTTATTGCCACATTCCCCTGACGCAACGATATAACAGGTCGTGTCCAGTGCTCGTGCAGCCAGCAACGTCGCCCAGTGCCGCTCTTTGAGCGGGCCCCGAACCCAGGCAGCAGGAAGCGCCAGAATGTCTGCCCCCTGTAGCGCCAATGACAATGCCAGCTCGGGGAAGCGCAGATCATAGCAGGTCATTAACCCAACCTTCATCCCGTCTACGTCAATTAATGGTGCGATTTCATGCCCCGCATCCACGCGAGCCGACTCTTGCATGTTAAATGCATCGTACAGATGAAGTTTTCCGTAATGGGCAATGATGCGCCCTTCGCGCAGCGCCACCAGCGTATTGACCGCCCTGCCTGGCGCAGAAGGCACATGGAGGGTCAGTATGGTTGTCAGCTTGTTGTGGCGGCTCTCTTCCAGCAACAGGCTTAAAAAGCCGCCATCCAGCGTCTGAGCCGATTTCACAGACATATGAGGGTCGTTGTCATCTCGCGCCAGTAACGCCTCAGGAAGTACCAATAGCGACGCCTGCTGGCGTGCCGCTTGCGACATCAATGTTACACACGTCCGGGCATTCGTTTGCCAGTCCGGGGTAACCACAAATTGCCCTGCTGCAACAATCATCGTTTTCTCCTGATTCTGTCGCCATAGCCAGCCTTGCGCTTCGGCGCTACACTCACCACTCTAACAAATCAAATAGCAGGATTTCCTCGTGTTACAACTTCTTTTAGCTGTATTTATTGGTGGTGGTACTGGCAGCGTGGCGCGTTGGGCGCTCAGCATGAAATTTAACCCCGCCCATCACGCTATTCCCCTTGGGACTCTGACCGCGAACTTAGCCGGCGCGTTTATCATTGGCATGGGGCTGGCCTGGTTTAACCGCATGACCCATATCGACCCGATGTGGAAGGTGTTACTGACCACTGGTTTTTGCGGCGGTCTGACGACCTTTTCAACATTTTCGGCCGAAGTGGTGTTTTTACTGCAGGAAGGGCGCTTTAGCTGGGCTTTGCTCAACGTGGCCGTTAATCTGCTCGGATCATTTGCGATGACGGCGCTCGCGTTCTGGTTGTTTTCCAGCGTGAATGCAAATTAAGGGCAAAAAAAACCCGCCTTAGAGGCGGGTTTTGAAATTCTGTCTTATTGCTAACTTAGATAGCCATTACGTTAGCAGCAGAAGGACCTTTGGCACCGTTAGTGATTTCGAACTCTACACGCTGACCTTCAGCCAGAGTTTTGAAACCATTGCTCTGGATTGCAGAGAAGTGTACGAACACGTCTTTGCTGCCATCTTCCGGAGTAATGAAACCGAATCCTTTGGATTCATTAAACCACTTAACGTTACCTTTAATCTTAGACATCAATATTACCTTTACATGAAAAACGACACAAATGCTGTGTCGAGTTACAGTACAACAATTGTGAAGACTTTTGTCCAGTCGTTATTCATCAAAAAGTGATAAATGTCGCTAAGTTTTTTCAAAGCTACCGTTTATTTGGGATCCGCATCAATGGTTAAGAATTAACCACCCCAAAAATGCTACGTCCCGGAAACGAGACGCGGCATTTTAACGCTGGATTAGCGACGACGATGAAGCAATTGATACACCGCCGGGATCACAAACATCGACAATAACGGCGCGGTGACCATGCCGCCGATCATGGGCGCGGCAATACGACTCATCACCTCTGAACCGCTTCCCCCGCCCCACATTATCGGCAACAGGCCTGCCATAATGGTGGCAACAGTCATGACTTTGGGCCGCACGCGCAGCACCGCCCCTTCATGAATGGCCCGCCTTAACATCGCCTGGCCGCCATCCGGATCGCGTTGGCGATACTTCTCCAGCGCATGATTGAGGTACAGCACCATTATCACGCCGAACTCTGCCGCCACTCCCGCCAGCGCAATAAAGCCGACGGCGCCCGCCACGGACAAATTGTATTCCAATAGCCACAACAACCAGACGCCGCCAATCAGCGAGAACGGCAACGTTCCCATGATCAATAACGCGTCGGAAATGCGCTTAAAGGTGATAAACAGCAGGACAAAAATAATCATCAGCGTGACGGGTAAGACGACTTTCAATTTCGCCGTCGCCCGCTCCAGATACTCAAACTGACCGGACCAGGAGAGCGTAACCCCCTGCGGCAATTTCACCTGTTCAGCAACCCGTTGCTGCATATCGTCCACGGCTGATTTAAGGTCGCGACCACGCAAATCGACATAGATCCAGTTCGACAAGCGCGCATTCTCACTTTTCAGCATCGGTGGGCCCTCTTTCACCACAATATCCGCCAGTTCGCCCAGCGCGATCTGACTGCCGTTTTCAGTGATCACCGGCAGCGCGCGCAGATCGTCGACGTTATCGCGGATTTCACGTGGATAGCGAATATTGATCGGGAAACGCTCACGCCCCTGCAAAACCTCGCCGACGTTTTCCCCGCCCACCAGAGTTGAGACCAGCGATTGCAACTCTTTGACCGAAACGCCGTAGCGTGCGGCCTGTTGGCGGTTGATATTGATATCCACATAGCGCCCGCCCGCCAGTCGTTCTGCCAGCGCCGACGTCACGCCAGGCACGGTTTTCACGACCTGCTCGATGTGCTGGGCCACTCGCTCGATATCGGCAATGTTATTACCGTTCACCTTTATCCCCACGGGGCTTTTGATCCCGGTCGCCAACATATCCAGTCGGTTACGAATCGGCGGCACCCAGACATTGGCAATCCCCGGCAGGCTAACCGTTTTATCGAGCTCCTCGACCAGTTTTTCCGGCGTCATGCCTGGACGCCACTGTTCGCGAGGTTTAAAGCGAATGGTGCTCTCAATCATGGTTAAGGGTGCGGGGTCTGTTGCGCTCTCTGCCCTGCCCGCTTTACCGAAGACGCTTTCCACTTCCGGAACAGTTTTGATCAGTCGGTCCGTCTGCTGTAACAGTCTCGCCGCTTCCCGGGCCGAAATCCCCGGTAGTGTCGACGGCATATAGAGCAGGTCCCCCTCATTCAACGGTGGCATAAATTCGCTGCCCAGGCGACTGAGCGGCCAGAGCGTGGCAAGCAGTAACAACAAAGCAACACCAATGGTCGCTTTCGGCCAGTTCAGTACCCGGTCCAGCAGCGGCTCATAGAGACGAATAAGAAAACGGTTAATGGGGTTGGCTTTTTCATCCGGGATCTTTCCACGAATAAATAGTGCCATCAGCACCGGCACCAGAGTGATACCCAGGCCAGCCGCCACGGCCATTGACCAGGTTTTTGTAAACGCCAGCGGCGAGAACATTCGCCCTTCCTGCGCCTCCAGCGAAAACACCGGAATAAACGACAGGGTGATGATAAGCAGGCTGCAAAATAGCGCGGGACCAACTTCCACCGCAGACTGTTCCGACAAACGCCAGTAATCCGCCGCCACCAGTTTGCGTCCGGGGTTATCGTGCCGCCACTGCTCCATCACTTTGTGCATGTTTTCAATCATGACTATCGCGGCATCCACCATCGCGCCAATGGCGATGGCAATCCCGCCCAGTGACATGATATTGGCGTTAATGCCTTGATAATGCATAACAATAAACGCGCCAAGGATGCCAAGTGGCAAGGAAACAATCGCCACCAGCGCCGAGCGGAAATGAAACAGGAAGAGCGTACAAACCAGCGCCACCACAATAAACTCTTCAATAAGTTTATGGGTCAAGGTCTCTACCGCATGCTCAATCAGGGTAGAGCGATCATATACAGGAACGATTTCCACCCCGGCAGGCAGGGTCTTCTGCACCGCCTGTAACTTTGCTTTTACCGCATGAATGGTTTCAAGCGCATTTTTGCCATAGCGCATCACAATGATGCCGCCCGCCACCTCCCCTTCACCGTTATACTCCGCAACCCCACGGCGCAGCTCCGGTCCAAGCCGCACGCTGGCAACATCTGAGAGCATAACCGGCACGCCCTCGCGGCTGGTAATGACGATATGGCGGAAATCCTCCAGCGTCTGCAGATAACCGGTGGTGCGCACCATAAATTCGGCCTCGCCCATCTCCAGCAGCGCACCGCTACTCTCCTGGTTCGCCGACTGAACGGCGGTGATTAACTGCGCATGGGTGATATTCAACGCCCGCATACGAGCCGGATCCGGTACGATTTGGTACTGGCGAACCATCCCGCCGACGCTGGCCACCTCCGCCACGTTGGGTACGGTTTTCAGCTCAAATTTCAGCGTCCAGTCCTGCAATGCGCGCAGATCGGCAAGGTTATGTTTCCCTGTGCGATCAACCAGCGCGTACTCGTAGATCCACCCCACCCCGGTGGCATCCGGTCCCAGCGCCATGTTAACCCCGGCAGGCAGTGACGTCTGGATCTGGCTTAAATTCTCCAGCACCCGCGAACGCGCCCAGTACAGATCGGTATCATCATCAAACAGTACGTAAACGTAGGCGTCGCCAAACATCGAGTAACCGCGTACCGTTTTGGCACCCGGCACGGATAGCATTGCCGTTGTGAGCGGCCAGGTAACCTGGTTTTCGATGATCTGTGGTGCTTTGCCCGGATAGCTGGCACGAATAATCACCTGCACATCCGATAGATCCGGTAAGGCATCAAGCGGTGCACGCTGCACCGACCATATGCCCCACCCCGTCAATACCAGCGCGGCAAGCAGGATCAGCAGTCGGTTACGCAAAGAGGCGCGAATAATGGCGGCTATCATTTCATCGCCTCCGTCGCAGGCATCAGGTGGGTGATCACCGCGCCGTTTTCATCATCAAGGGTAAAACTGAACATCACGCGGTCACCGGGTTTGAGGGTGGCAACCGGCGTTTTGAGTGTGAAATCCATCGTCATCGCCCCCCAATTCAGCGCTGGAATGGGTTGATGCGCCAGCGTGATGCTGCCCGCATCAATGGCTTTGATCACCCCGGTGGTTTCGTACTCTTGCGCCTGTTTCTGGTCGGAAACCGCACTCTGCGCCGTGTCTCCCGGTAAGGCGCTGCGTAAGCTGGCTTCGGAGTCAATCAGGAACTGCCCGGAAGTGACCACGCTGTCCCCCTCTTTAAGACCGGAGAGTACCTCCGTCCAGCCTTGCGATGTTCTGCCTGTCGTCACCTTCACCGCCTGGAAGTGCCCCTCGCCAGAAGCGAGCAAGACCCTGGTTGCCACCCCGGTTTCAATCAACGCCTCTTCCGGGATCGCCAGTACCGCAGGCTGCTGCGACGTTTCCGGCTGCGTCACCGTCAGGAACATGCCGGGTTTCAGTTTTTGCTGTGGGTTATCCAGCACGATGCGCGCTTTTAATGTGCGCGTGGTGGTTTCCAGTTGTGGCAGTAGCTCGCTCACCCGGCCATGAAATTGCTCG
The DNA here is from genome assembly GCF_003073275.1 of Phytobacter sp. SCO41. NCBI lineage: Bacteria > Pseudomonadati > Pseudomonadota > Gammaproteobacteria > Enterobacterales > Enterobacteriaceae > Phytobacter > Phytobacter sp. SCO41. Next base: position 4,041,710 of record NZ_CP027225.1, read on the forward strand.
CCCGGCCAGCTTGAGGAGCGCGCGATGATCTCGCTGCCTGCACTCAGGGTTTGTGCCTGACTTTGCGGGTAATCCACCACCAGCCAGACGGGATCAAGGCTGGCAAGTTCAAATAGCATTTGTGCCTGAGCAACCTGCGCCCCTTCCCGTGAATCCAGTTTCACGACATAACCCGCGCGATCGGCGCGCAGCGTCAGGCGAGTTTGCGGTTTGCCGCTGCGCTCTACCGCCAGAATTGTCGCTTCTGGCATAAACTGCAACGCCAGTCGGTCACGCGCCGCACGTGTCAACGCACCGTCACCTAGCTGACGTACTGCCAGATACTCCTGTTGCGCCGTCGTCCATTGCGGGATCCATAATTGCGCCAGCGGCTCGCCTTTTTTCACCCACTGCTGAGGCGCACGAACAAACAGTTTTTCTACTACGCCATTGGCGGGAGCAGAGATTGTCTGGATGCTGCGCTCATCGGTTGTCACCGTCGCAAAAGCAGAAAAAGCGGGAGCCAGTACGCGCTTCTCAACACTCGCCGTGGTCATCCCCAGGTTTTGCTGCTGACGCGCACTTACGCTGACACCATTGTCGGTTGGCCCTTCATCCGCATAACGCGGCACCAGCGGCATATCCATAAAAGGCGATTTCCCCGGTTTATCGAAGCGCTGCCCCGGCACCATGGGGTCGTACCAGTAGAGGACTTTTCGTTCCGCGTTAGCACTGGCGTGGTCGTGGGTGTCTGCTGTCGGCGCGACCTGTTGTCGGCCTGCGACATAGCCCGCCGCCGCTGCCACGCAGGCGGCAATCAGAATCGCTAAGACTGTTTTTTTCATTGCGCCAGCTCCTGAGGAATCAACCAATGGATGGCGGCCCATGTCCGTGCCATCTCTTTTTCTGCCTGATAAACCGCCAGTTCGCTGTCAAGAACCGTGCGGCGCGCATCCAGCAATTCCGGCAACTGTGTCTGCCCGGCGCGATACTGCGCCGCCATCAGCGAGGCGCGTTTGCGTACCAGCGGTAAGACGTCGTCGCGCTGGCGCATCCACAGCGCCTGGGCGGCGTTGTACTCAGCAATCAAGGTGCGAACCTGCGCCACATGTTCGCGTTCGGTCTGTGCCAGTTGATCGTTGGCCTGCATTGAGCGGGAGATATCCGCCGCATGGTCTTTGTCCTGACGCTGTGATTTGAAAAGGGGAAGGTCGACGGTAAACATCACCCCGGCCATGTCTTCATACCCTTCGGCGCGACGGCCATACCAGACTTCCACTTCCACATCCGGGATGGCGGCAACAGCGGACTCGGCAGAGCGGGCCTTCGCACTGTTAGCTTCGCTGGCGGCGGCAATCATTTCCGGATGCAGTGCGACGCCGTGTTCCAGTGTTTGCTCGTCGGCAGGCAGGCGTTCATAGCGAGGTAAGTCACCAGCGATAGTGGTAACGGGCTGTCCGGTTAGTTGGGTCAGGCGAGTCCGGGCCACCTGCACGTCACGTTCCGCAAGGGTAACTTTGTCGCGCATCGCACTCAGGCCAATCTGGAAAGCAAGCACGCTATCAGGTGCCGCGTTACCCGCACTGACGCTGGCTTTTTGCGCCCCCTGCTGTGCGGTCGTTTCCGCCAGCAATTTGCGCGCGGTTTGCAGGGCGCGTGTGGAGAGCGCGAGATCCAGCCACGCCTGCGCCGCATCGCGTTGCAAATTCGCACGCGCCACCGAGGATTTCGCGTTCACGCTTTGCGCCTGTGCCAGCAGCGTGTCCGCTTTGCGATCGCGTTTTTCGGCACTGACGTATTGCTGCATCACGCCGATGCGCTGCATGGTCATGCCTTCACGGGTAAAACGGCGTGCGTTACTGCCCTGTACAGGCAGGTTATCAATACCGAATTTCAGCTTCGGGTCGGGAAGTTGACGGGCCGAATCTGCCATTGCATCCAGCGCCCGCGCTTCATAGCGGTTAGCGGATAATTCGGCAGAGTAGCGTTCTGCAGCGGCGAGGGTCTGCGTGAGCGTCAGTGGCTCCGCCGAAACGGCGGAGCACACCAGGCCCAGCAACACCCCGCCGAGCGCCAGGCTCAGGGAGTATCGTTTCATCCTGCCCCCGTTATTCTTGCGGCGTCAGAGAAACGATCTGGTAACCGTTCGCGTTCTGCACAAACGCGAAGTCAACCTTTTCGCCCACAGCCAACTGCGATGGCGCAGCTTCCGACAGATCAAACTGCATGGTCATCGGCGGCCAGTTGAGATCAGGGATGGCTTTATGAGCGATAGAAACGGACTGTGGCGTGATTTTTTTGATAACGCCTTGGGCGTGGTAAACATGCGCCTGCATGGCGGTGTGCTGCGCCATGTCGTGGTTCATGTCGTGGTTCATGGCGTGCGCTTGCACGGCAGAAAAAGAGAGTACAGCCAGCACGCCTGTCAGCGCGCGAAAAATAGAAGAACGCATAGTAAAACTCCTGTTAATCGAAAATTAATTAAAATTCAACGAATTAACAGTTTTCTACTCGCGAAACCGGCAAAAACGGATGGTTGCCGGCGGCCCTGCTGCGGGAGGTGTGAGCGACCAGCCCTCACGGACGGTATCAACACAAAGGGGTTTGGCGATGACCAGTGTCATGTTGACAGGTAGCGCGACTGGCGTCTGATGACCGCTATCTTTTTGCGCCACATCCGGTACGCAATGCTTGTCGCACAGAGGCGCTTTCATTTGATGGGCAGGCGGCTGCATCGCATTATCGGTCATCATATGATCGTAATGCTGTGTCATTACCGTTTCGCCCTGCACATCCAGGTCGCAATCATGCGAGGCTATGGCCACCTGACTCTGGATCAATAGCCAGCCGAACGCGATCAGCAACATCGTCAGATGCCGCCTCTTTACGCGTAAACGACTAATCCAGCCAGTGTGCATAATAACCTGTCAATCAATACGGGAACCGGGAGCGAGTATAGGCGCCGATATTTTTCTTTTTAAAGCTTTTTTTGATTAATTTACGTGGCTTATTCATTCGCAACCAAAGAAACTAATTTTATTAACTTTTTATTTTCTTTTTAGATCCCATTACGCCCATTGTTTTTTGGCGAACTTCCGCAACGGTATTTTTGTCATTTTGCGGAAAATAAGCAAAAATGCGCGATAATATACGCAAAACGAATCTTCCTTGATTTTAATCATCTACTCATTAGCGGTTATTCGGCACATTGCGTTTCTTCCTTTTCCGGTAGTCATTTTTCATGTTCTTTACGCTGGGATCCAGAACATTATGTTAACGTTTATTGAACTTCTGATTGGCGTCGTGGTAATCGTGGGTGTCGCACGCTATATCATCAAAGGTTACTCTGCCACCGGCGTGCTGTTTGTCGGCGGGCTGGCGTTATTAATCGTCAGTGCGCTGATGGGGCATAAAGTCCTGCCGGGCAGTGCTACCAGCACGGGTTACACCGCAACAGACATCGTTGAATACATCAAAATCTTGCTGATGAGCCGCGGTGGCGACCTGGGCATGATGATTATGATGCTGTGTGGGTTTGCCGCCTATATGACCCATATCGGTGCCAACGATATGGTCGTGAAGCTCGCCTCCCGCCCACTGCGTTTTATTAACTCGCCCTATTTATTAATGATTGCCGCCTATTTCGTTGCTTGCCTGATGTCCCTGGCGGTCTCCTCCGCCACTGGCCTTGGCGTGTTATTAATGGCAACGCTTTTCCCCGTGATGGTGAACGTGGGGATAAGCCGCGGGGCTGCCGCTGCTATTTGTGCCTCTCCGGCCGCGATTATTTTATCTCCTACCTCCGGGGATGTCGTTTTAGCCGCGAAAGCCGCTGAAATGCCGCTCATCGACTTCGCGTTTAAAACGACGCTGCCGATCTCCATCGCTGCCATTATCTTTATGGCCATCGCCCACTATTTCTGGCAGCGCTATCTGGATAAAAAAGAGAACATCACCGCAGAGATGCTGGATGTGAAAGACATCACCACCACCGCCCCATCTTTTTATGCCATTCTGCCGTTTACGCCGATCATTGGCGTGCTGATTTTCGACGGTAAATGGGGTCCGGAACTGCATATCATCACAATTCTGGTGATCTGCATGCTGCTCGCCGCAGTGCTGGAGTTTTTCCGCGGTTTCAATACACAGAACGTCTTTTCCGGCCTGGAAGTAGCCTATCGCGGCATGGCAGATGCGTTTGCTGGCGTGGTAATGCTGTTAGTTGCCGCCGGTGTCTTCGCGCAGGGTCTCAGCACGATTGGCTTTATCCAGAGTCTTATCTCCATTGCCACCTCGTTTGGTTCCGCAAGTATCATTCTGATGCTGGTACTGGTCATTCTCACCATGCTGGCGGCGATGACGACGGGCTCTGGTAACGCGCCGTTCTACGCGTTTGTCGAGATGATCCCGAAACTGGCACATGAGTCAGGCATCAACCCGGCGTACCTTTCTATTCCGATGCTGCAGGCCTCTAACCTTGGCCGTACCATTTCACCGGTATCCGGCGTGGTGGTTGCTGTAGCAGGTATGGCCAATATCTCTCCGTTTGAAGTGGTTAAACGGACATCCGTACCGGTCATTGTGGGTCTGATTGTGGTGATCGTGGCAACAGAGATCCTGGTTCCCGGCGCTGCCGTGCACTAACGGTCTGTCCTGCCATAACGCAAAAAGCGCCCCTCCGGCGCTTTTTGTGCTTTAATAACCTACGGAAATTATTTAAACACAATCATCAGGATCAGAAATGTTCAGAAAGGGACTCGTCGCCAGTCTGGGTGTCGCCATGGCGATGCTGTCGCTCACCCCCGTCCACGCTGCCCCACTCGAGCCCAAACAGTACGGTGACTTTGACCGCTACGTGCTGGCACTTTCGTGGCAAACCGGCTTTTGCCAGAGTCAGCATGACCGCGGAGGGCGCGAGCCGGAGGAATGCCGACTGCAAAAAGAGCTACCGCAAAAAATCGATTTTCTGACCGTTCACGGCCTGTGGCCAGGCCTGCCGAAATCTATTGCCGCCCGCGGCGTGGATGAAAAGCGCTGGATGCGATATGGCTGCGCCACGCGACCTGTTCCCAATATGCCGGAGGCGAAAATCAGCCAGAAATGTTCTGCTGCCGAAACCGGGATGTCACTGGAGGTGGCGAATAAGCTCAACACGGTTATGCCCGGCGCAGGTGGCACATCTTGTCTCGAACGTTACGAATACGCCAAACACGGCGTTTGCTTCGGCTTCGACCCGGATGCTTTATTCGGGACGATGGTGCGTCTGAATCAGGAAGTGAAACGCAGTGCTTTGGGGCTTTTTCTGGCGAACAATTACGGTAAACACGTCAGCCGTAGCGATTTTGACGCCGCCGTTGCTAAGGCCTGGGGCGATAACAGTGTTAAAGCGGTAAAACTGACCTGTAACGGTAATCCGGCGTATCTTACCGAAATGCAAGTCGCCATTGATGCGCGGGCAATCAACGAGCCACTTTCCGCGAAATCCCTGCTGGCGCAACCACATCCGGGTAACTGCGGGAACGACTTTATTATCGACAGCGTCGGTTATTAATCTTCCCCTCTTTCCGCTTAAACACATAAACCCGGCAAATGTGAGCTAAGTCACTTCAAAGTTGCGTGCAGTCTCAGTATCATCCGAAGAGTTAAACCCTCGCTGCCAGACGGCGAGGGTTTTTCTTTGGATCAATCTGGCGGGATTTCGCCTCATGACATGGAGTAATAGATGTCCAGACCTGCAATTATCATCAATGAACTTGACGCTGAGCGCATTGACCGTCTGCTGGAGCAACCCGCTCATGCCAGTCTGCCGGTCGCGAAGGTGCTGAATGACGAACTGGATCGCGCGCAGATGTGCGCCCCCGAAGCGATGCCAGCCAACGTGGTTACCATGAACAGCACGGTAAAATTCCGTGAGCTTAAAAGTGGCGATATCCGCACACGTACCCTTGTATACCCGGCGCAAATGACCGATAGCGCGACGCAACTGTCCGTGATGGCTCCGGTCGGTGCGGCATTACTGGGCTTACGCGTCGGCGATAGCATCCACTGGGAACTGCCCGGCGGTGCGACGACCGATCTCGAAGTGCTGGAGTTAATCTACCAGCCGGAAGCCGCTGGCGAATATCTGCGCTAAGCACGCCATACGCTGTTAAGAGGATGCAGACCGCATCCTCTTTCCCTTTCCCGCTCACCCGAATGTCGCATTTCGTTGTCCCGTTCAGGCCTCTATTGTGGTAAGAGGTTCTTGCCCTGGGTTCGCATATGAGCGAAACATGGATTATCGCCCTTATCTTTTTGATCGTGGCGGCGATTATCGTCGCGGCCGTGCTTTATCTCGAACGACACTGGTAACGCCCGGTTTACCGGAAAATCCTCATTTCTACGAAAACTCCAGCTCAAATAAATAATTGCCAGCGACGTAGCAGAATCATTCTGTGATTCCTGCTCAAATACCAGTGACATAATCTACAGGGAGACACGTTTATGTATCAGACAATCATTATGCCGGTAGATGTTTTCGAAATGGAGTTAAGCGACAAAGCCGTGCGCCACGCCGAGTTCCTTGCTCAGGACACGGGCGTCATTCATTTACTGCACGTTCTGCCTGCTTCTTCCAGCCTCAGCCTGCACCGATTCGCTGCCGATATTCGTCGTTTTGAAGAACACTTGCAGCATGAAGCGCAAACCCGGCTGACCACGATGATAAGCCACTTTTCAATCAGCCCCGAACGTATCCACACCCATGTCCGTCTGGGAAGCGTACGCGATGTGGTCAATGAAATGGCCGAAGAGTTACATGCGGATATGGTGGTGATTGGTTCACGCAACCCCTCTATCACTACGCATTTGCTGGGGTCGAACGCTTCGAGCGTAGTACGCCATGCACAGATTCCGGTGCTGGTAGTACGGTAAAAAAAAAGAGGCTGCCTCAGGCAGCCTCTTGATTATTGCAGGTATTGTCCCTTCGTTCTTCGGGTTGCCTGCGCGTTAGCGTTATGCAACTCGAATGCGTTGGGATGTCTTACTTTCTTCTTATGCACGCTTAGTGCGGATCAGGTAGTCGAATGCGCTCAGAGAGGCTTTCGCACCTTCGCCAGTGGCGATAATAATTTGCTTGTACGGCACCGTGGTGCAGTCACCCGCCGCGAACACACCTTTGACGCTGGTTTCACATTTCGCATCAATGATAATTTCGCCCATACGGTTGCGCTCAATGGCACCTTCCAGCCAGGTAGTATTCGGCAGTAAACCAATCTGCACGAAGATACCGGCCAGCGCGATATGATGCACATCGCCGCTCACGCGATCGCGGTACTCCAGCCCCGTCAGTTTGCTGCCATCGCCTTTCACTTCGGTAGTTTGCGCATTCAAGATGATGTCGACATTACCGAGGCTACGCACTTTATCCTGCAGCACCTGGTCAGCTTTCATTTCGGGCGCAAACTCCAGCAGGGTGACATGTTCTACAATGCCCGCCAGATCGATAGCGGCTTCCACACCTGAGTTACCGCCGCCGATGACCGCAACACGTTTACCTTTAAACAGCGGACCATCGCAGTGCGGGCAGTAGGTCACACCTTTAGTACGATACTGTTCTTCGCCCGGCACGTTCATGTTGCGCCATTTTGCCCCGGTCGCAATGATGATACTGCGTGCTTTCAGTACGGCACCGGATGCGGTTTCAATCTGATGCAAACCACCTTCCACGGCAGCCGGGGTCAGTTTGGTCGCACTTTGCGAATCAATCACATCAACGTCGTATTCCGACACGTGGGCTTTCAGCGCGCCCGCCAGTTTTTGACCTTCGGTCTTCGGCACGGAGATGTAGTTTTCGATGTCCACGGTGTCCAGCACCTGACCACCAAAACGCTCACCCATCAGCCCGGTACGGATACCCTTACGTGCGGAGTAAACTGCTGCCGCCGCACCAGACGGGCCGGAACCGACAATCAGCACATCATACGCGTCACGCTTGTTCAGCTCTTCTGCGGCACGTTTTTCCGCGCCGGTATCAATTTTGGCCACGATTTCAGCAAGCGTCATACGACCCTGACCAAACTCTTTACCATTGACGAAGACAGCCGGAACGCCCATCACATTACGGTCAGTGATTTCATTCTGGTAGGTGCCGCCATCAATCGCCGTATGTTTAATGCGCGGGTTCAGCACTGCCATCAGGTTAAGCGCCTGTACGACATCCGGGCAGTTATGGCAGGTCAGTGAGTAATAGGTTTCAAATTCAAAATCACCGTCGATATCGCGAATCTGTTCGAGCAGAGACTGCGCTTCTTTCGACGGGTGACCACCGGTCCACAACAGTGCCAGAACCAGTGAGGTAAATTCGTGACCCAGCGGCGAGCCTGCAAAGCGCGGCCCCTGGTTTGAACCTGGGTTGGTAATAAGGAACGACGGTTTGCGCACTGCCAGCGTGTTGTCTTCTTTGAAAGAAACTTTATCTGACAGTTCAGCAATTTCAGCCAACAGTTCCTTGATCTCTGCCGATCTGGCGCTGTCATCCAGCGTGGCAATCAGCTCAACAGGTTTAGTCAGTTTCTCAAGGTAAGCCTTGAGCTGCGTTTTCATGTTTGTGTCGAGCATTTTTAATCTCCTGGGCTTAAAACATCATCATGCAAGCTGCCTTATTACGACGGCTCCAATGCAACTTGAATCATGGTGTTGGAATAAAATGGGCGCGAAAGCGCCCAGATAGTACTACGCAATTTCCGAGAATTTCACGTCAGAGCAAGGCGGCTAGCCTGAGAGTCCCCGGGAGCTTACAGCAGTAAGTGACCGGGGCGAGCAGGTGACGCCAACGCCGCTATGGCGCGAAAGACGACGGGAATTTCAATTCACAAGGCTTTCGTGTTACAGAAAGGCGGCAAGCTTATAAATCCCCGGGAGCTTACAAAAGTAAGTGACCGGGGTGATTAAGCGCAGCCAACGCATCTGTAGCGCGAAAGACGCCGTGAATTTTAGATTTTACCAACCAGATCCAGGGAAGGAGCCAGCGTCGCGTCGCCTTCTTTCCACTTAGCCGGGCATACTTCGCCTGGGTGGGAAGCAACATACTGTGCTGCTTTGATTTTACGCAGCAGGTCAGATGCGTCGCGGCCGATACCTTCAGCGGTAACTTCGATAGCCTGGATGATACCCTGCGGGTCAACGATGAAGGTACCACGGTCAGCCAGACCTTCGTCTTCACGCATGATTTCAAAGTTACGGGTCAGGGCGCCAGTCGGGTCGCCGATCATCGCATATTTGATTTTAGCGATGGTGTCAGAGCTGCTGTGCCATGCTTTGTGCGTGAAGTGGGTGTCGGTAGAAACAGAGTAAACGTCTACGCCCAGTTTCTGCAGTTCTTCATAATGGTCAGCAACGTCACCCAGTTCCGTCGGGCATACGAAAGTGAAGTCAGCCGGGTAGAAGAAGAAGACGCTCCAGCGGCCTTCGGTATCTTTCTCAGTAACTTCTACGAACTCACCGTTTTTGAACGCCTGGTTTTTAAAAGGTTTGATTTTGGTGTTAATTAAAGACATCTATACTTCCTCCGTGTTTTCGTTGAGGTGTAAGTTAACGATTTTTTTCCGATTCGGCTAATGCGTTTGCATTATCAAATCAATAAGCGTTAGCTAACAACCCGCACAAAACTGCTTAATGTACCGAACATGAACGTGCATAAGGTCGACGGGGATCCCATCGGTAAAAACAAAAAAGCCACCTCACGGGTGGCTTTAGACCTGAAATACCCGTGGGTGCTTCAGCGCCAGTCATACTGGCATCGTGTTGCGCGACAAGATAAAAGTTATCGCACAGACAGTGGGGATTACAACACTCTCGCTGTCACATAACAATGCACGGGCTCCAGATACTGCCTATGGTTGTAATAGGTTTTACCGTCGTTAAATTCATCTCATTGTTACTTAAGGTTTTTTATGCTTAAACGTCTACTCGCCCTTTCTCTTTTGCCTTTCTATGTTCAGGCAGAAGGGCTGCCTGCGCCCGTACAAGCCATTGAAAAACAAGGTATCACTATCATTAAATCCTTCGATGCGCCGGGCGGTATGAAAGGCTATCTGGGGAAATATCAGGATATGGGCGTCACCATTTATGTTACGCCAGACGGCAAACAGGCGATTTCTGGCTATATGTATGACGCCGCTGGCACCAATCTGAGTGAGAAAATGATTCAGGATGAGATCTACTCGCCGGCAGGTCGGGCGCTTTGGCAGCAGATGGAAAAATCAACCTGGATCCTTGATGGCAAAAAGGACGCACCGCGTGTGATCTACGTTTTTGCCGATCCTTTCTGCCCGTACTGCAGCCGATTCTGGCAACAGTCACGTCCCTGGGTTGAGGCCGGTAAAGTACAAATCCGCACATTATTGGTTGGGGTCATCAAACCCGAAAGCCCGGCGGCGGCGGCGGCCATTTTGGGCGATAGCGACCCGGCCAAAAAATGGCATGACTATGAGCAATATCTCGGGAAAATGACGCTGGATTTACCCAAAACCATTCCCCCGACAATCATGAATGTACTAAAAAGTAATCAAACATTAATGGACGAATTGGGGGCAAATGCCACTCCGGCCATTTACTACATGAATAAAGACAATGTGCTGCAGCAGGAAGTTGGACTGCCTGATGAAGAAAAATTGAAGCTGATTTTTGGCGAGTAAGAGCAAAAAAAAAAAAAATAATGGCAAAATGTGAGCCGGAGAAAAACATCAGCGAAAGTTATGATTATTTCTCCGGAACTCTTTTTTTGTTACCAATAATAAACACCTGTAGCAAAACAGCGAACAAATAAACAAAATCACAAACGTAATGAATATAAATACCCCAAAACATTTAAAATAATTATATCATTGAAATCTATAGAAAATTAAAGATTAACTCTTTGTTTAATTTCATTATCATTCCCAGCCTAAGTAGGTAATCGCCTGGGATTAATTGACGGTGAAAATTGACAAAAAAATTCTGGAACAGGATGTTCTGGACGCCAGCATGGAAAGAATTAAATGGACACTGGAAAACTTTCAGAGAGTATGTGTCTCTTTTTCGGGTGGAAAAGATTCCAGCATCATGCTCAATCTGACGGCGCAACTGGCACGTCAGCTAAAAAAGAAAATCAACATCTTATTTATCGACTGGGAGGCTCAGTTTAGCTATACCATCGAGTATGTTGAACGTATGCGTGCTGAATACAGCGATATTACAGAGCGCTTCTTCTGGATTGCCTTGCCACTGACTACACAAAATGGTTTATCGCAATTTTCCCCCACCTGGCAATGCTGGCAACCCGGCGTTGAATGGGTACGGCAACCTCCTGAACATGCGATAACGGATCCTGCCGAGCTGCCTTTTTATCAACACGGCATGACCTTTGAATCGTTTGTCAGTGAGTTTGCCGACTGGTTTGCCAATCATCGCCCGGCAGCCATGATGATTGGTATTCGCGCTGACGAATCTTACAACCGCTTTATGGCTATCGCGTCGGCACGCAAAATGCGTTTCGCCGATGATAAGCCCTGGACTACCGCTGCCCCACGCGGGCATGCCTGGTACATTTACCCAATTTATGACTGGAAAATAGCCGATATCTGGACCTGGTTTGGTAAGACCCAAACGCCTTATAACCCATTATATGATTTGATGTATCAGGCAGGCGTGCCCACGCGCTATATGCGTATTTGTGAACCTTTCGGCCCTGAGCAACGCCAGGGACTGTGGCTCTATCACGTTATTGAACCTGAGCGCTGGGCACTCATGTGCGAGCGGGTCAGCGGCGTCAGCAGCGGCGGGATTTATGCCGGTCAGGACAACCTTTTCTATGGTCACCGAAAACTCACTAAACCTGCGCATTTGAGCTGGCGGGAATATGTCCTTTTCTTGCTCGACAGCATGCCGGAGCAATCTGCGGAGCATTATCGCAACAAAATTGCCGTCTATTTGCGTTGGTTTGAAAAACAGGGCCTGCCACTCATCCCCGATAGCCAGCCCGGGGATGTTGGCGCAAAGGATATACCTTCCTGGCGCCGCATCTGCAAAGTGCTACTCAATAACGATTACTGGTGCAGGGCACTCTCTTTTAGCCCCACCAAAACAAGCAACTACAAGCGGTATCACGAACGAATCAAAAACAAACGTAAGGAGTGGGGAATTCTATGCAACAGCGATTAATCAGCGAAATTGAAGTATTTCTCGGCGCATTACCTGAGGAAGAACGGATTGAAGCTATCAATGATTTTCGTCGTACTCTCCACGCATTAAGCCCGTTTCGCGATCAGCCTGTCGATTGCGTTTTATGGGTGAAGAACGACCACATTTCCCCAAATGACTACAACCCTAACAATGTTGCACCGCCGGAGAAACGGTTGTTACTGAAATCGCTGGAGGCCGACGGTTTCACCCAACCCATCGTGGTGCAGGAAGACAAACCTCATCACTTCGAAATTGTCGATGGTTTTCACCGCCACGAACTGGGCAAAAGTCGGGCGGCGCTAAAAAGTAAACTTAAAGGCTATCTCCCGATTACTTGCCTGAACAGCGACAGAGCCAGCAAGTCCGATCGTATGGCGGCCACCATCCGGCATAACCGGGCACGTGGTCGCCATCAAATCAATGAGATGTCGGAAATTGTTCGTGAGCTCTCACGGATAGGCTGGACAGAAGAGCAGATTGGCCAGGAGCTGGGAATGGACAGCGATGAAGTGCTGCGCCTGAAACAGATTAACGGCCTGACAGAACTCTTTGCAGGCCGTCGATTCTCGCGCGCGTGGACGGTTAAATAGCGTCGGTTATAGCTTGCATAACCGTTCAGCGGCTGCCAGCAGCGTCGATTCCTGCTTTGCAAAACACAGGCGAATCAGCTTATGCGGGAAGGGGTCGGCGCAGAAAACCGACAGCGGAATAGCCGCCACCCCAACTTCTTTTGTCAGCCACTGGCAAAAATTCACATCATCAAGATCGGAAATGGCGCTGTAATCGGCAAGCAAAAAGTAAGTGCCTTCGCACGGCAGGATCTCCAGCCGACTGCTGCTGAGCGCATTGACCAGCACATCGCGACGAGCCTGATAAAACGCAGGCAACTGGCGATAATGCTCCGGCTCGCTTCGCAGCATATCCGCCAGTGCCAGTTGCGCAGGCGTATTGACCGAGAAGGTCAGGTATTGATGCACCTTACGCAGCTCGGCACTAATGGCAGCCGGTGCCACACAGTACCCCACCTTCCAGCCGGTCATATGGAAGGTTTTACCAAACGAAGAAACGGCAATCGCCCGCTGGCGCAGTTGCGGGTGCGCCAGCACGCTGGCATGGCCCGCTTCGGCAAAGCAAATATGTTCGTAGACTTCATCGCTCAGCACATAGATTTCTTTCTCGCCAATCGCCTGCCATAACGCCGCGAAATCCTCTTTGCGCCACACCGTAGCGGACGGGTTATGCGGCGTATTAAGGATAACCAAACGGGTTTTATCGCTCAGCAGTGCAGCGAATGCCTGCCAGTCCACGCGAAAATGCGGCGGTTGCAGGGCAATACGTTTTAGCACACCACCAGACAACTCCACCGCCGGGGCGTAGCTGTCATAACTTGGATCAAAGCAGATGACTTCATCGCCTTTACGCACCAGCGCGGTGATCGCTGCATACAGGGCCTCGGTCGCCCCTGCCGTCACTGTGATATCGCTGCCCGCGTCCGGTTTGTAGCCATACAGTTCTTCGGTTTTATCTGCAATGGCCTCGCGCAACGCCTGCACCCCGGTCATTGGCGCGTACTGATTCGCCCCTTGTGCCACGTGGTAAGCCAGCCGCTCTTGCAAGTAGCGTGGACCATCAAAATCCGGGAATCCCTGAGACAGGTTGATGGCCTTATACTGCTGCGCCAGCGCACTCATTTGCGTGAAAATAGTGGTGCCTAAAGCGGGAAGTTTACTTTGGGGAATCAGTGCGTTATCGCTCATGGTTGCGTGCCTGCTTGTAATACTGATGTTGCTGCCACTATAACACGATGTTAGTATTTGGCAATCAAGACGCTTAGACGTCTAAACCATAAGATTATTCCTGCCGACGCGCAACCCAGGAAGACTATGACAAACAACCTGCAACTCCATGAGCTCGTTAACGCCTGTCACTGGATAGGCCAGAAAGGCTGGTCCCCTGCCACCGGTGGCAATATGTCGGTGCGTGAAGATGCACAATGGTGCTGGCTGAGCGAATCCGGCAAAGACAAAGGCAGCCTGACGACAGCCGACTTCCTGCAAGTGTCGATCGCCGATAACCATGCGCCGTCGGGGCGTAAGCCGTCAGCGGAGACGGGCCTGCACACGCTGATTTACCGCCTGTTCCCGGATGCGAATGCGGTGCTACATGTCCATACGGTGAATGCCACCGTACTGTCACGCGTTGAGCGTGCCCCTGAATTGCTCATCAGCGGCTTCGAAATGCAAAAATCCCTGCGCGGGCAAACCACGCATCTTGATACCGTGCCGATTGCAATTTTCGATAACGCCCAGGATATTGATGCCCTCGCCCGCCATATTGAACATTACGCGCAAGAACGCCCCTTGAACTATGGCTTTTTGCTGCGTGGTCACGGTCTGACCTGCTGGGGGCGCGATGTGGCTGAAGCGCGTCGCCATCTGGAAGGGCTGGAATTTTTATTTGAATGCGAAATGCAGCGCCGTCTGCTGGAGAAATAATGATCCGCGCGATAGTTACCGACATAGAAGGTACCACCAGCGATATTCGCTTTGTGCACAACGTATTATTTCCCTATGCCCGCGAACGTCTGCCGGCTTTTCTGAACGCGCAGCAGTATATCGAGCCGGTAAAAACCATCCTCGATAACCTGCGTGAAGAGATAGCCCAGCCGGAGGCAACCACCGCCGATCTGCTTGATACGCTTGTGCAGTTTATGGATGAGGACCGCAAATCCACGCCACTGAAAGCGCTACAGGGCATTATCTGGCGTGATGGCTACGTCAATGGCGACTTCACCGGTCATCTTTACCCGGACGTGTTGCCCGCGCTGGAAAAATGGAAAGCCAAAGGTATTGATCTTTATGTTTATTCCTCTGGCTCAGTGGCAGCGCAAAAACTGTTATTTGGCTACAGCGACGAAGGTGATATTACTCATCTGTTCAGCGGCTACTTCGACACCCTGGTAGGGGCGAAGCGCGAGGTTCAGTCCTATCGCAATATCGCTGAACAACTGGGCGTGCCGCCGGGGCAGATCCTGTTCCTCTCTGATATCCATCAGGAGCTGGACGCCGCAGCGCAGGCCGGTTTACGAACCATACAACTGATTCGCGGCGACCATGACGCGGCGAGCCATCATCACCAGGTTCCCTCTTTCGACCACATTAAGCCGGAGCAGATCCCCTCATGAGCGCACTGACGATTTATTCTGACAAAGACGCCAGCAAGCCTGTCTGGCAAAGCACCGACGCCGCCGGGATTCAGCAAAAGCTGAACGCCAAAGGCGTCCGCTTTGAACGTTGGGAAGCCGACCGTGACCTGGGCGCAGATCCATCACCGGAGACGGTGATCGTCGCCTACCAGCACGCGATCGACAAACTCGTTGCCGAGAAGGGCTACCAGAGCTGGGATGTGATCAGCCTGCGTGCCGATAATCCGCAAAAAGAGGCGCTACGCGCAAAATTCCTCAACGAACACACCCACGGCGAAGACGAAGTGCGCTTCTTCGTGGAAGGCGCCGGGCTGTTCTGCCTGCATATTGGTGACGAGGTGTACCAGGTATTGTGCGAGAAGAACGACCTGATCTCCGTGCCCGCCGGTACCCCGCACTGGTTTGATATGGGTTCCGAGCCGAACTTTACCGCCATTCGCATTTTCGACAACCCGGAAGGCTGGATCGCACAGTTCACCGGCGATGCGATTGCGGAAAACTATCCGCGGCTGGCGTGAGTTCCCGCCCCCTTGTTGTGGCCCTGCATTCACGCGGGGCTTTTTTTGGCCCCTACCCATTCCTGTAGCCTGTCTTTTCTCCTGCTAAACCCGGCCTATACTTGCTCTTTTTGCGAATGCGATTCACAGGGAAGGAAGAATGAAGAAAATCATATTGATGCTCCTGCCGATGGTGCTGAGCGGTTGCGCCACCACGGTGCCAATGCCGAAAGAGGACACTCTCGACTACCTGCGGGTGACGGAAAATAATATTACGGTCATGTCAGACAAGTACGGCTATGTCTTTAAACGTGATAAGACCCGTGATGTTTATAACGACTACAAAGCCTTTTATGACGAGTTCGGGGATAAAAGCCCCGGTGTGGCGGTCTACTTTGTGGTGAAAGATAAAGATGTCACGGCGGAATATCGCGCGATTGTCGATGCGACACAGTTAACATCCGCCCAGAAGGACAGGCTCAAATATCATTATAACGCGCATGTGATGGAGTCCGGAAAAACGATGGTCGCCGTGTTTAAAGCCAAAGGCACTTATGATGGGAGCCTGCATTACTCTACCGCTGATGCGACCAGACTGGATCCTCCTGTGACGGTGACGATCACCGACAAAACCGAACAGAATGTGAGCTATATGGCGCCGTTGATGATCCCCATTTTCCCGCTGGTGATGATGTACGGTTGCGCGAAGGGACCCTGTGTTTAAGGGATGCAACGATACCTGCCCCCGGATGGCGGCGTAACCGCCCTACCCGGGCCACCGCTCGCTGAATCGAGCTTGCTCGTAGCCCGGCTAAGCGCAGCGCCAGCCGGGAAACGCCAGGCGCATCATTTCCGCGCCAGGATCCTCGCTCTCGCTTGGGTAAAAAACACAGGCACCAGCACTTCAAGCATAAACAACACCAGGCTTATCTTTTGGTTATCCTCACCCGGACGCCAGTTCCCGAGAATGGCCGAGAGCACAAAAAATACCACGCCCGCTGTCAGCATCGCGATGCCATACAGACGATTGGCCCGATACCACAGCTTGTCATCATTGCGCGTTCGCGCGGTTCTTATCCCATACCAGCGGTTCGGTTTCACCTTCTGCAAAAGCAGCGGAATGGCAATAGCCATTAATATCAGACTGGTGATACTCAGCCAGATAAAATTCATATCCATCAGCGACTCTCCCTTTAAACGCCTATATCCCCGAAAAGGGATATTCACAGTCATGATGGATGGTAGAGGAAAATTAACGGACGAATAAGAGTAACGTCATATTTTGATTAACTTTAGAGGGAGATGTAACAGCTTGCTGCTGGTCATGCCACGGCCCAACACCGTAGGATTCCTCTCCTGACCTTACGGCCTCGAGAATGGATGCGTGAAATATCCCCTGTATTTATTATTACTGACTTTACCAGCACTGGCGGCACGTGCGGATGACGCCGTCAAACTTAACTGCCCGCCCCGTGGGGCCATCACCGTCTCCTTTTTTGATTACTATCTCATCACCATGAAATGGGGCGATCACTTCCAGGTCGCCTCGGGCAAATTGCAAAGCCACACCAAAGCCGGAGTGCCCTTCTGGACCACCACCTTTGGCAATGGCGACGATCTGGCCTATTTCCCCAACTCCCATCAGTACTATCTGTTTTATGCGGGTTCGCGCGATCCTGTGCAATGTTCGGAACAGGAAAGCTACGTCTATCCGGTCATTACTCCGCCGCGTTATGAAAACAATATCGTCAGCAGCAAAAAAAGTGCGCCGCAGACGCCAAACAGTGAAATTGATAATTCTCAGGTGATTTTGCCGGGTTCCGGCGCACAGGGATAACCCCTCTCCGGACAGAGAGGGGCAGCTTGCTGATTAACGAAGTTGTTTTTGCGTATGCCACAGCGCGGCAACGCTCAGGAACACGGTAACCATCAGGTAGAAGCCCGGTGCGAAGTGGCTGCCGGTTGCGCTGATAAGCAGCGTACAGATGAATGGCGCAAACCCGCCGAATACCGTGACGGCGATGTTGTAACTGATGGACATCCCACTGGCCCGGGTCGATACCGGGAAAATATCCGCCATCACCGACGGAATGGTCGAAAAGTAGATGGATTTCAACAACGCCATCCATCCCACCAGCAGTGAAAGCGACAGGGGCGTGACGTTCAGGCTGGTCAGCCAGAACGCGGGCAGCAGCGTAAACGCCAGCAGGCCCAACGCGGTCCACAACAGACGCTCACGCCCGACACGCTCCGCCAACAGGCCACCTATTGGCGTCACCACGGTAAGAATCACCCCGGCCAGCAACGTCGCGCTGTAGGCGGATGACGCGGGCAGGCCAAGACTTTTGGTCGCCCAGGTCGGCACATAATTGAGCATGTAGTTAATTGCCGTGGAGACCACCATCAGACCAATCGCCAGCGCCAACAGGCGTTTTTGCGAACCCAACAGTTGCTTCACCGGATGACGCGGTTTCTCGATCTCTACATACGCCTCAGGCTCGTGCACATGGCGACGGATCCACAGCCCAACCGGGCCAATCAGCAGACCAAAGGCGAACGGCACGCGCCATCCCCAGTCCAGCAACTGCTCCGGCGTCAGCCAGTGTGCCAGCCCCAGACCAAAGGCGGATGCCATCAGTGTACTGGCTCCCTGAGTGGCGAACTGCCAACTGGCGATAAAGGTCTTACGCTCCGGGAAGTGCTCCACCAGAAACGCCGTCGAACTACCAAACTCACCGCCTGCGGAGAAGCCCTGAATCAGGCGCGCCAGCAAAATCAGCAGCGGCGCGGCCAAACCGAGGGTGGCATAACCGGGCATAAAGGTGATCATCGCCCCGCCCAGCATCATCAGGTTGATAGAGAGCAGCAGCGAGGCCTTACGACCGTGTTTATCGGCATAAGCGCCAAGCACCACCGCCCCCAGCGGGCGAATCAAAAAGGCGATACCAAAGCTACCGAAAGCGAGCAGCAGAGAGACCGTTGGATTAGTCGTCGGGAAAAAGACCTGGGCAATATAGCTGGCAAAGAAGCCGTACACCGCAATATCAAACCACTCCAGGGCATTACCAATACAGGTGGCAAAAAGCGTTTTCGCCAGGTTCGGGCGCACGCTGCCCTGCTCTGTCTCACGGGCGAGAGTTGTCATTTTGCACCTCCATTCTGATGCGCCTGATGGCTGGCAAGCAGTGCCGCTCCCCGCTCGCCCAAATCCCAGAACAGGCGGGTCATGATCGCCAGCCCCTCGCGGGCAATGGCAATCGGCAGGTGCTCGTCCGGCGCATGCTGGCCGCAGGCCGGGTACGAATGCGGCACCCACAGCGTTGGCAGGCCCAAAATCCCGGCAAACACATCATTAGGCAGCGAGCCGCCGAGGTTCGGCAACAGGGCCGGTTTCTTGCCGGTCGTCTCCGCCATCGCCTCAAGCGTCCAGTTCACCAGCGGATCGGTCGGATCAAAGCGCGTTGCAGGGGTGCTGCGCACTTCGCTGATGGTCACCATAGAAAAGCCGTGCGCGTCCAGATGCGCACGAACCGCCTGCTCCAGATGTTCCCAGTCGGTCCCCACCACAAAGCGCAACTGGCAGACCGCTGTCGCCTGCCCCGGGATCGCGTTCATGGGCTGTGCCGGATTCCCTGTCAGGAAAGAGAGCACTTCCAGGGTATTCCAGCCAAACAGTTTTTCTGCCGCCGACAATCCGGGCTCGCCCCAGTTCGGGTCGGTGATGGGATCGTTTTCGCCACGTGCCGGGGTGATATCCGCCAGAATGGCTTTCAGTTCCGGCGTTAAGGCGGGCGGTTTCAGCGCCGCAATCTGGATTTCGCCTTTACCATCCACCAGGCTCGCGATGGCGTTTGCCAGTTGTGTACCGGGGTTGCTCAGCAGCCCGCCCCAGTTGCCAGAGTGATAATCTTTGGCGCGCGCATTAATGGTCAAACGGAAGTTGGCGCAGCCACGTGAACCGAGGAATAGCGTCGGGCGCTCTGCACTCAGGCGCGGTCCATCAGAGGCGATAAAAAGGTCTGCATTGATGCGTGCTTTAAGTTGTTCGCAGATGGCGGCCAGCCCTGGCGAACTCACCTCTTCACCCATTTCACACAGCCAGACGCAGTTAAACCCCAGCCGACCGTTACGCGCGTGATAAACCTGCTCCAGTGCGGCGAGGTTAACCGAATGTTGACCTTTGTTGTCAGCCGTACCGCGTCCGTACCAGTTGCCATCACGCTCGACCAGCGTCCATGGCGAAAGCCCCTCGGCCCAGCGCGCATCGTCACCGAAGACCACATCGCCATGTCCGTAGCACATCACGGTGGGCAGCGTCGGGTCTTCTTCGCGACTGGCGAGTAAAAATGGTCGGGCGGCATTGACCGGGTTAGCAATCACCTCGGTCGTAAAGCCCAATTCCTGAAAAGCGGGAATGAATACGTCGTTGTAATAGCGTGTGAGCGCGTCATCCCTGTCATTACGCTGGCTTTCGCTGGGGATTGCCACCCGGCTGGCAAGGATGCTTTTAAAATGGCCGCTGTCGAACCACGCCAGCGCCTGGTCGACGATCTGTTGTGTTGTCATGTTGTTTGCCCTGTCTGTCCCCGTCAAATGTCGAGCCGCAGTTGCGTGGCTGCAACGCGAATTTTTCAGGGTTCATTTGCTGCCGATGGCGCAATGAGATGTTGTTGTCTTTTTGTTCTAAACCAGAACAGAGCCTTGCCACAATAATAATAATTGTAATTTGGCGTTGCTTTTTTGATAAGGGTACACTGCACAATCTCAGGGCATCGCAGAGGATTCATCTATGTTGAGCAATGAACTACGCTACTTTTTTGCTGTGGCCACCACCGGCTCTCTCAGCACCGCCAGCGAACAGCTTTACGTGGCGGGTTCCGCCATCAGCCGACAAATCCACAAGCTGGAGACCCGGCTGGGCGTCACGCTCTTTGAACGGCATTCGCGCGGTATGGTTTTAACCGATGCCGGGCAGATTCTGGCTAACCATGTGCGCAAAAACATGCGCGATATGGAATTTGCGATGGCCGAAATTCAGGGGCTGAAAGCGGTGCGCAAAGCCCTGGTACGTATTGCCTGTACCGAGGGCATGGCGTTTGACCTGTTGCCAGGGGTACTGGCGCGTTTTCGTCAGCAACACCCTGCGGTGAGTTTTGATTTGCAGGTCGGCACGGCGATGCAGGTAGCGGAGTGGGTCCGGCGCAATGATTGTGATGTCGCGTTTCAGTTCAGCCTCGCGCCTGAACGGGACGTGGAAATTATTGCCGCCTGGCCCGCGCCGGTACTGTTGCTGTTGGCGGATGAGCATCCATTGGTGTCGCAGCCGGGTGTGGCGATGGAAGATTTGCACCACTATCCGCTGGTTCTCCCGGAGGCGGGCACCACGCTGCGCCAGCTTTTTGATCTCTCCTGTCGCATGGCGGGCACCTTTCTGGAACCAGCTTTCAGCAGCAATAATTTTGCCGCCCTGTACGGTTTTACCCGTCATACACCCGATGCTCTGACCGTGTGCAGCCATTTCAGCGTATTGTGGCGCGCAAAGCAGGATGGCATGACACTTAAAACGATCAATAACTCGTCGCTAAGCCAGCGCACTTTGCAGATTCAGGTGCCGGGAAGCAAACACCGACCGACTGCGGTCAATGCTTTCCTCGAACTTACCGCCCTGGAGCTGGACAGAGAACATAAGCAGTGGATGGCGGAACTGACCCAGGCTTAAGCGGCGAGATGCTGCTTAAGCGCATCGAGAAACAGGCCGAGCGCCGCATGCTGATGATCGCGGGATTGATATAACCCATAAATGCCCAGCGGCTGCGGCTCCAGTTGCGGCAGTACGCTGACCAGTCGCCCGCTCTGAAGCCCCATGCGCGCCTCAATTTCCGGCACCAGCGCCAGCCCTACATCCGCCATCGCCATATCGCACAGCAAAGACGATATCCCGGCGCTGAAATTACCATTAACCGCAACGGCAACAGTGCCCTTTTCCGGATCGCGAAACGTCCATGATTGTCCTGAAAAGCGGCTGTAATGTAGACAATTGTGCTGAGCGAGATCGTCAAGGGTTTCAGGTTGCCCGGCTCTCGCAAGGTAGCCCGGTGAGGCACACAATACCGAACGGCATTCCCCCAGCGCGCGGGCAATCACCCCAGGTTCGGGGGAATTGGTTATCCGTATCGCAAGGTCGATGCGCTCACCCACCAGGCTGACCGGCTGATTATTAATATCCACTTCAATGCGCAGCGCCGGGTAGCGCGCCAGAAACGCCGGGATCACCGGCCCCAGCAGGTGGGTCGCCGTAAAGTGGGCGCAGGCAATACGCAGTGTGCCCGAAGGTGTCAGGCGCGTGGCGTCACCTTCAATGTCTTGCGACAGAGAAGCCAGTTGCCGCGTTTTCTCAAGGATTTTCTCACCGGCGGGGGTTAACGTTAGCCGCCGCGTCGAGCGATGAATCAAGCGCGCCCCGGCCCATTTTTCCATTTCATCCAGATAGCGGCTGACCATCGGGCGTGAAATACCCAGCGAACGTGCCGCCGCGCTCAGGCTGCCCAGTTCGCAAATCCGGTTGTAGGTCATTGCCGCCATGATCCTGTCCATTGCCACTCCATTTGATCGTTTTACGAAACACAGCATGAATTGTTTCAGGAATAGTAGCAGAAGCTGCAATCCGTAGAATGGTGATCACTGACTCTCTGGAGAACTGCATGATGGGATTTCAACCCGGCCTTTACTGGATAATCGATCCGCTTTGCGGCTGGAGCTATGGCGCATTGCCCTTGCTCAACCGTGTGGCACAGGCTTTTACGCAACAGCATATTTTACCGGGGGGATTATTCATCGGCACCCGGCGCAGAAAGCTCGACGCCGGGTGGCTCTCGCATGTTCATGAACATGATGCGCGTATCGCTGCTTTAACCGGCATGACTTTCGGCAGCGATTACCGCACGCAGTTGCTGGCGAACAGCGAGATTGTGCTGGATTCCCTCCCCGCCAGCCGTGGGCTTCTGGCTGCACAACGCTTTGCGACTCC
The DNA here is from genome assembly GCF_003073275.1 of Phytobacter sp. SCO41. Lineage (NCBI taxonomy): Bacteria > Pseudomonadati > Pseudomonadota > Gammaproteobacteria > Enterobacterales > Enterobacteriaceae > Phytobacter > Phytobacter sp. SCO41. Next base: position 4,064,619 of record NZ_CP027225.1, read on the forward strand.
CGGTAGCGATATCCAGTTTCTGAATACTGTACAGCGCGCCTGGTACGAACAGGGGCAGGACATTACCCGCGCCGATGTGGTCAATGAAGTACTTAGTCGATCCGTTGGGTCAGACATCATGCTGGGGCAAATTCCGGAAAATGAAGCGCTGGATGCCATTCAACATGGACGAATGCTGATGGCACAAACGGGCGGCCAGGGCTTCCCCACCGCGGTATTCATCAACAAAGACGGGCAGTACACGCTCTTACCTGTCTCGCGTTACTACGGGCAACCAGAGGCATTTTTCACACTGGTTAATCCCCTTCTCTCTTCACTTAGCCATTAAGGAATGTCATGAACACAAAGTCCGCCACCCTGTTACTGTCGCTGGCCGCCGCACCGGTGTTTGCTGCTCCGCTGCAACTGGATGTGTATAACCCACAGGAGAAAGGCATTTTCCCGGTCTCTTCAACGCTGGTCTCCGGGCCAAAAGAAGCCGTGCTGTTTGATGCGCAGTTCAGCGTTAAAGATGGCGAGGAACTGGTGAAGCTCATCAAAGCGCGTGGCAAAACGCTAAAAGAGATTGTGATCACCTCTGGCGACCCGGATTTTTATTTTGGTCTCGAACCGCTGGTAAAAGCCTTCCCACAGGCAAAAGTGGTGGCGTCCAAAGCGGTGGTTGACCATATCAAGGCAACGAAAGAGGCCAAACTGGCCTTCTGGGGGCCGCAGATGAAAGATGGCGCGCCAACGACACTTATCGTTCCGCAGGCAACCACCGCCACGCGTTTTACCATCGACGGGGAAACGCTGGAACTGAAACACGCAGGTGATTATGCCGCCTATATCTGGATCCCGGCGAACAAGGCCATTTTAGGCGGCACCGGTATTGCGTCAGGAATTCATGTCTGGACGGCAGATACCCAGACCCCGGTCATTCGCCAGGGATGGATGAACGTATTACGCGAAATGCAGGCACTGAAACCCCGACAGGTTATTCCGGGTCACTACCTGGGTGAACGCCCGGCAGGCGATGGGGCGATTACTTTCACCCATGATTATTTGAAAACATTCGAACAGACACTGAACCATCAGAAGGGCTCAGCGGCCGTGATCGAGGCGATGAAAGCTGCGTATCCTGGGCTTGCGGATGAGAGCTCGCTGGAGTTGAGCGCAAAGGTGAACACCGGCGAGATGAAGTGGTAACGGCAAACATCCCGGCTGGCGCTGCGCTTAGCCGGGCTACGTTTTCAGACGGTAGCCCGGATCAGGCATTTACGCCGCCATCCGGGAGAAAACGGATGAGGGCCAAAGACCGACTCAGCGGGCAAAAAACCCGCCACTCACCTGCTCAGGTGTGACCACGCCGCTGTCGAGCACCCAGCCGCTGATAAGTGCGGCGGGCGTGACGTCAAAAGCCGGGTTATAGACCCGCGCATTTTCCGGCGCCCACTGCACGGCGCCAAAGCTCCCGGCAACACCCGTCACTTCACTCGCGGCGCGCTGCTCGATAGGAATCGCCTCGCCGTTCGGGCAGTTCGGATCCAGCGTGGTTTGCGGTGCGGCAACATAAAACGGAATGCCGTGGAATTTCGCTAATACCGCCAGGGAGTAGGTGCCGATTTTGTTGGCGACATCGCCGTTAGCGGCAATCCTGTCTGCCCCCACCCAAATCGCATCCACCTGCCCTTTGCCCATCAGGCTGGCGGCCATCGAGTCGGTAATTAACTGATAGGGCACCCCAAGTTCGCCTAACTCCCAGGCCGTTAAACGCCCGCCCTGCAACAACGGACGCGTCTCATCCACCCAGACATTCGCCACCTTGCCCTGCTGATGGGCCAGCGCAATAACACCCAGCGCCGTACCGACGCCAGCGGTCGCCAGCCCCCCGGTGTTGCAATGCGTTAACAAGCGGCTGCCCGGTTTCACAAGCTCGCTGCCTGCCTGCGCGATGCTGTCGCACAAGGCTTTATCTTCTGCAATCAAGCGCAGCGCCTCTGCCACCAGCGCCGGAACGAAATCTTCGTGTGCCAGCGCCTGTTTCATTCGGTCGAGATTGTTCATCAGGTTGACCGCCGTCGGGCGCGAAGCACGCAGGGTCTCCAGCGACTGGGCCAGCACGTCACGGTTCGCCCCCTTTTCCGCCAATAGCGCCAACAGCAGACTGGCGGAGAGGCCAATCAACGGCGCGCCGCGCACGCGTAACGCATGAATATGTTCCACCAGCAAAGCCACCGAATCCGCTGGCAGCCAGCGTTTTTCCTGCGGCAGCGCCTGCTGGTCAAGAATAAAGAGTTGGTTATCAACAACCCGCAGGCTGGTGGTCTGTAATGTCTGCATAGCGTTAAATCCCTGTTGCGTTGTTGTATCGTATTGTGTCAGGATGAAATCCAGATGTATAGACGTCTGAATGGCTTTATTAGCATAAGAACATGAGGAACTGGCAATGTCGCAATACCGTACCTTCAACGCCCAGGATGCTGTGGCGTATGCACAACAATTTGGTGGTCTGGACACGCCGTCCGAACTGGTTGAAGCGCAGGAGGTCGGCGACGGTAACCTGAACCTGGTATTTAAGATTTTTGATAGTCAGGGCGTAAGCCGCATTATCGTTAAACAGGCGCTGCCCTATGTGCGCTGCGTTGGGGAGTCCTGGCCGCTAACCCTTGATCGCGCACGCCTGGAGGCCCAAACGCTGGTTGAGCACTATAAACACGCCCCGCAGCACACGGTCAATATTCTGCATTACGACCCGGAGCTGGCGGTGATGGTTATGGAAGATCTCTCTAACCATCGCATCTGGCGCAGCGAGCTGATAAAAAACGTTTACTACCCGCAGGCCGCACGCCAGTTAGGTGAATATCTGGCGCAAACGCTGTTCCATACCAGCGATTTTTACCTGCATCCGCACGTGAAAAAAGCCCAGGTCGCGCAGTTTATTAACCCGGAAATGTGCGAGATCACCGAAGACCTGTTCTTTAACGATCCCTATCAGGTCCATGAACGTAATAACTACCCGGCAGCCCTGGAGGCCGACGTCAATGCCCTGCGTCAGGATACGCAGCTAAAGCTGGCGGTCGCCTCCCTCAAGCACAGCTTCTTCTCGCATGCCGAAGCGCTGTTGCACGGCGATATTCACAGCGGTTCCATTTTCGTTGCCGAAGGCAGCCTGAAAGCCATTGACGCCGAGTTCGGCTATTTTGGTCCAATCGGCTTTGATATCGGTACGGCAATCGGGAATTTGCTGCTTAACTACTGCGGCCTGCCGGGCCACCTGGGCATTCGGGATGCGGCAGCGGCGCGTGAGCAGCGTCTGAAAGATATTCAGGAACTCTGGTCAACATTCGCCGAGCGTTTCCAGGCGCTGGCACGCGAGAAAACGCAAGATGCCGCCCTGAGCGTACCGGGCTATGCGTCTGAGTTTCTCAAAAAAGTGTGGACGGATGCGGTCGGCTTCTGCGGTACCGAGCTGATTCGCCGCAGCGTGGGCCTCTCGCATGTTGCGGATATCGACACCATCGCCGATGAAGAGATGCGCCACGAATGCCTGCGCCATGCTATTGCGCTCGGCAAGGTGCTGATTTTGATCGCCCCGCGTATTGACAGCGTGGATGAACTGATTGCCCGGGTGCGTCAGTATAGTTGAGTGCGCGCTGGTGCCCTCACCCCGGCCCTCTCCCACAGGGAGAGGGAGAAAAGCGGGTGCAGCTCGATCCCCTCTCCCTCAGGGCTGAGAGATCCCCAGTAATATGGTCAGTTCACCATGACCATATTACTGTACTCTTTACCTAACATTTTCAGTGCATTAGCGATATTCAGCCGCCTTAGTATTCCGGGCTCATGCCGCAGAACCTCAACCGCCAGCCTCACATAAGACAGGATCCTTTTGTCTTTTATACTGTTTGCCTGATAGCGCAGGTGGCGCTGCTTTTTCTCCGCCAGATACCCTGCCAGCCACATCACCAGACTCGCCATGGCCGCCACGACGCTCAGTACCGCCAGACGTCCATTGCCCTGGCTGCGGCTCAGCCTCAGTCCGAACCCGAAGCGCGGGCTTTTTTCATCCCGGAAGTTCTGCTCTATCTGCATCCGGCGACTGTACAGCGTCATTATCTGTGCTGGCTCCATACCTGCCACATTGCTGAACAGCAGCCACGGCTCCTGTGCGCTGCGACGATGCTCTCTCTGCGTTTTTGGCATCCCCCCTTTGCCGTGACGGCCTGCTCCCGGGCGTTTCTGCAGATAAAAGTGACCGTAACAGGGCGTGCGGGGTTTCCGGGCCAGGACGCCATAACCCACTCCTACCGGGTATTCGCCGGCATGAAGGTCGCTGATTTTCATCCAGCGTGTATCGCCGTCCATCCGGAAGCACACGAGCCCTCTGACCCGACCGACGAAGGACCAGCCCAGCAGACTGATGTGACGGAACCAGTCGGTGCGAAAGCCGGCATCGGTAATAATCGTGACCGCTTTTTCCGGCGGAACAGCCGCATGGAGGCGGTCGAGGAAGGCGCACTGTATCCTGCTGTTCTGGGCGAGTTCAGCCGGAACGACTTCGCTCATCAGCGGAAGTGAGCGGCCGTTACAGACCAGACTTGCGCGCAGCAGATGCCAGTTTTTATCAGGCCATCCGGTCCAGTCGACAGCAATAACGCAGAACGGCATGAGGGAGGTAATGGCACGGGTGAGCTGCATCTGGATACGGGGAAGGTCGCGGTGAAGGGCGGAGTTACCGAGGGCACGGTCGACCCGTTTGATTTTATTTTTGACGTGAGCGGAACCGGGAAGGGAGCGTCCGAGACTGGTCAGGGTGAGTTCAGCACCGTTGCAGAGCGCAACAGCCATGGAAGTGAGGACATTAATGCGGAAAGAATGAATCCCGCGTAAAGACGAGGAAAAGAATTTCTGGCACACTGTCTTTAAAGGCACGATGAGGTCTCTTCTGATTTGTTAGCGCAGCCAGTAGATCACACTTCATCGTGCCTTTCACTTTTTCTGGGGATTCCTCAGCCCTCAGGGAGAGGGTTAGGGTGAGGGTTGTGTCACCCCAGATACTCGATCACCGACAAACCGCCGTTGTAATCCGTGCTGTAAATCACCCCCTGCGCATCCACAAACACATCACAGGACTGAATCACCTGCGGGCGGCCCGGACGCGTATCCATCATTTTCGCCGGAGCGGCAGGCACCAGCGCCCCGGTTTCCACCGGACGATAGGGATTGGAAATGTCATAGGCACGCACACCGGCGTTCTGATAAGTGGCAAAAATCAGCGTCGAACTGATAAAGCTCCCCGGACGGTTTTCGTGCAGGTTATGCGGTCCGAAGTGCGCCCCTTTCGCCACATAGTCAATCTCATCCGGCTGCGGGAAAGTGGATATACTGACCGGGTTTGACGGTTCGCGAATATCAAACAGCCAAATCAGCTTCTCACCGTCTTCCTGGTTATCCAGCACCGCTTCATCAAGCACCACCAGCAGATCACGATCCGGCAACGGCAGCGCGGTATGGGTGCCACCGCCAAACGGCGGGCTCCAGTTGCGGTGACTAATGAGCGTCGGTTGAGTGCGGTCTTTCACATCCAGCAGCGTCAAACCGCCGTCGCGCCAGCTCCCGTAGGCGGTATCGCCCGCGATAATCGCATGGTGCAGCGCATAGCGTTTCCCCGCTTCCCAGTCCGGCGTTTCGCCAGCCGCCTGGTTCATCCCCGGCAGCCACCAGCGCCCCGCCACTTCCGGTTTACGCGGATCGGCCAGATCGATAGTCAGGAAAATATAATCGGTAAAGCCATCAATCAGCGCAGAGACATAGGCCCAGCGTCCGCCTACGTACCAGATGCGGTGAATACCGATGCCGCTGAGTGACAGAAAGCTGATTTCACGTGGTTTATCCGGCGTGGAGATATCAAAAATGCGCAGCCCGGCGCTCCAGCCTTTGTCCTGTACGTCACTGACCGTCTCACCCACCGAGCGGGTGTAATAGACTTTTTCATCGGCAAAGCGGGCGTCAGCAAAGAGGTCGCGGGCGTTGATCACCAGCAGAAGATCGTCATGCGCCTGCAAGTGCACGTTCCAGGTACCGGGAGGGGCCGGAACATAGCCTGCAGGTTTGGGATTTTTGGGGTCGCGCACATCGACAATAGAAAAGCCCTGCGAAACCATGTGGCCGATGTAGGCATAGCCGCGATGCACCATCAGTTGTACGCCATCCGGGCGTCCACCCTGGTCGCTATGACCAATCAGCCGCATATTACGGCTGTATTCCGGGCGTGGGAGTTCAGTTGCCATTGTTGTTCCTTTTAAGCCGGGGCGCGGCCTGATGCCCTCACCCCAACCCTCTCCCACGGGAGAGGGAGAAAAGCAAACTGCCTTCCCCCTGAGGACAGGAAGAAGAGCAGGCCACCCTCCCGGTGAGGGAGGGGGAAAGCATCCGTTACTTCGCTTTTGCTTCCAGGGTAGCGAACCACGGCGCGATAAAGTCTTCGGTCTGGCCCCAGCCTGGGATGATTTTCGCCAGTGATGCCACGTTCACCGCCCCCGGCTGCGCCGCCAGCAGCGCCTGTGGAATGGCGGCGGCTTTAAAGTCGTAGGTCGCAGGGGTCTGTTCGCCGGCAATCTTGTTGGCAACCAGACGCACGTTGGTCGCGCCAATCAGCTTCGGATCCACCGCCACGCTCACTTTCCACGGGCTGTTGGACTCGCGCATCAGTTGCAGATCCTGGTTAGACACATCGATGCTGTAGAGCTTAATCTCGGTACGGCCGTTCTCTTTCAGCGCCTTGTAAGCCCCCTGGCTAAAGGCGTCCCAGGTACCCCAGATAGCATCAATCTGCCCTTTCGGGTATTTCGCCAGCACCGCGCCCACTTTGTTGGCGGTATCGCCCTGCACGTCGGAAGAGACCGCGCCAATAGATTCCAGCTCTTTAATACCCGGATACTCTTTCAGCAGCTCAGCATAAGCCGCCTGGCGACGCTCCATTGGCGGGAAACCGGCGACCCACAGCTTGATGATGTTGGCTTTGCCGTTGAAGTCTTTAGCCAGCGCGCCAAAGGAGAGCTTGGTCAGAGAGGCATCGTCCTGCTGGGTGACGGTCACGCCAGGGATTTCACCGTTCACAGCGGTATCGAACACCGAGACTTTGATCCCGGCATCGACCGCTTTTTTAATCAGCGCAGTGGAGTACGGATCACGGCCCTGCGAGAGGATGATGCCATCATATTTCTGGGTGATGGCCTGGTTCACGAAGTCCTGGAACTTAGCGTCATCGCCGTTGCTCAGAAAGGTGCTGATTTTAAACCCGAGTTTTTTGCCTTCCTGCAACGCGCCGGACACAAACTGGGTGGTGTTGTCATCGGAACCGAGGTTACGGATCAGCGCAATGCGAATCGGGCCGCTATGGTTAGCAATGGCGTCCGGAACCGGGGCAGGCGTCGCCGCATAACCCGGCAGCGCGCTCAGTAATCCCAGCGTCAGTAAAGAGAGTGCTATCTTTTTCATCTGTTATCCCCTGAATAATTAACGACGCTGGAAGTAAGTCAACGCAAGGGCACCGGCCAGCACCAGCCCCTTAATAATGTCCATGGCGTAATACGGCACGGAGAGCATCACCAGTCCGTTAGAGAGCACGCCGAGAATCACTGCCCCCACCAGCGTGCCGAGCGCATTCGGCTTGCCGGAACCGGCCAGCGAAAAGCCAATCCACGCCGCCGCAACCGCATCCATCAGGTAGCCGCCACCGGCGTTCACCTGCGAAGAACCAATGCGCGAAGCCAGCAGAATACCGCCTAAGCCCGCCAGCAGTGAGGCAATCACATAGGCCGCCACTTTGTAACGGGTGGTGCGAATACCGGATAAACGCGCCGCTTCCGGGTTGCCGCCAATGGCATACATACGGCGCCCGTGGGTGGTCAGCGACAGGCCAAGCTGCGCCACAATGGTCACCGCCAGCATGATGATGACAATGGTCGGCACCTGGCCGAGCAAACCAAACGCCGCCGGGATCGCCCCTTCTGCCATGTCGCCACTCGGTAGCACCATGTTTTCGGTGATCGAACCGCCATAGCTGTAGGTCATCGCCACGCCCTGAATCACAAACAGGCTGCCGAGCGTCGCCAGCATGTCGGGAATACGCAGCACCACAATTAAAAACGCGTTAAACAGCCCCACCAGCGTACAGAGCGCCAGCGTCACCAGAATGGCTTCGGTGGTACCAAAGCCATGCCAGACGAAGAGTGAAATCACCAGCGCGTTTGCCAGTGAAGCGGTTGAACCGACGGACAGATCGAAACCACCGATAGTCAGCGAAATGGAGACCCCCACCCCAATTACCGTGACGATGGCGATGGAGCGTAAGATGTTGATGATGTTGAACGGGTCGAGGAAGTTATCCGATGCCAGACCGAAGATGACGACCAGCGCGACCACCGTCAGCAGCATGCCCCATTTATAAAGAAAATCGAAAAACTGCTGACGGGATGACACCGCAGCCTTAACTGAAAGGGCTTTGCTCACGCTGCCGTTCCTCCGGTGGAAAAATAAAGTAAGGTCTCTTCGCGGGCCTCCTCGCCCTTCACTTCTGCGACAATGCGCCCATCCCAGAGCACACAAATGCGGTCGCACAGGCCCACCAGTTCGGAAAACTCCCCGGAGGCATAAATCACGCCTTTTCCTTCCCGCGCCAGCCCGTCAATCAACTGGAACAGGTCGGTTTTGGCTTTCACATCGACCCCTTTGGTCGGCTCGTCAAAAATCACCACGTTGGCGTTGCCGCGCAGCCATTTGCCAATCGCCACTTTTTGCTGGTTACCGCCGGACAGGCGACGCAAGGTCTGCCCCGGCCCGGTAGTGCGCACGCCGACGCGGGCTATCACTTCTTGCGCCCAACGCCAGGACTTACGATGGCCGAACAGGCTCCAGCGGGAAAAAGAGTTGTCCGCGCTCACCGAAAGGTTCATGGCAATAGGCTCTTCAATGAAGATGCCCTCTTTGCGCCGCTCTTCCGGCACCAGCGCCATACCGCGTAATACGGAATCCGCCGGGTCGCGTGGTCGCCACGGCTGACTATTAAGCTCGCCACGCGTGACTTTACTTTTGCTCGCACCAAACAGCGCCTTGCACAGCTCGGTTTTACCCGCGCCAGCCAGCCCGGCAATGCCCAGAATCTCCCCTTTGCGCAGGCGCAAAGAGATGTCTTTTAGCAGTTTCTCGTCATGCAGGCCGTCAATACTCAAGAGCACTTCATCGCTGTGCGGCGGGCGCTTGGGCGGGTAGATATCACTCAGTTCATGACCGAGCATCTTCTCAACGATTTGCTCGCCGCTCAGTTCCGCCATCGGGCCAGACTCAATCAGCTTGCCGTCACGCAGCACGGTCAGGGTGTCGCAAATCGCTTTCAGTTCATGGATGCGGTGGGAGATAAACACCACGCCGATGCCCTGCTGTTGCAGACGTCGCACCACGGTGAACAGGCGCTCGCTCTCGTGTTGATCGAGGGGGGCGGTGGGTTCATCCAGAATCAAAAAGCGGCAATGATGAGACAACGCGCGCGCCAGCAGGATTTGCTGCTTCTCCGCCAGGGTGCAGGTATCGATAGAGCGACGCACATCCAGCGACACATCCAGTTGTGCCAGGGCATCCTGTGCGAGTTTACGCACTTCGCCCCAGTGCCAGGCGTGCCCCGGTTCCGCCAGTCTGTCGAGCATGATGTTTTCAGCGATCGACAGGCCGGGGATGAGCGCCACGTCCACTTCCTGCTGCACCAGATGAATACCAAGCTGTTTCGCGTCACGCGGGGTGCGAATGGAGACCGGCTGGTTATTGATGGCGATCTCGCCCTCGTAGTGGTCATGCGTGCCACACAGCACCGCCATCAGGGTCGATTTTCCTGCACCGTTCGCGCCCGTGAGTGCATGAACGGAACCGCCGCGCAGGGTGAAATCAACATGCGACAATGCGCTGAACCCGCCAAACGCGAGGCTGATAGTGCGCATTTCGAGGTGGTTAGTGCTCATCCGACGCGAGTTCCTGATAAATAAGTTTATTTGACGAATTTTTCATAGGCCGCCTTGACTGGCAACGACAGAAAAGGCATAAGATAAAGCAAAATAATATTAGCCATCCGGATGTCCAGACATAACATCAGGTTAGCGATAGTACACAAGGACACAACAAATGAGCAACACCAATATTCGCGTCGTCACCGGCCCGGCTAACTATTTCTCACACGCGGGAAGTCTCGCGCATCTCCATGATTTTTATACGGCTGAGCAACTTTCCCGTGCGGTGTGGATTTACGGCGAGCGCGCCATTGAAGGGGCGCGTCCGTTCCTGCCGGAGGGCTTTAACGCACCGGGCGCGAAGCATCTGTTGTTCAAAGGCCATTGCAGCGAGCATGACGTGGCGGAGCTGGCGCAGTTGTCCGGTGACGATCGCGCGGTCGTGATAGGCGTAGGCGGCGGCGCCTTGCTGGATACAGCCAAAGCGGTGGCGCGTCGTTTAGGTTTGCCCGTGGTGGCAATTCCGACCATTGCGGCAACCTGTGCTGCCTGGACGCCGCTCTCCGTCTGGTACAACGACGCCGGTCAGGCGCTACAGTTCGAGATTTTCGATGACGCCAATTTCCTGGTGCTGGTCGAACCGCAGATCATCCTTAATGCCCCTGCGGAATATCTGCTGGCGGGGATCGGCGATACACTCGCGAAATGGTATGAAGCGGTGGTGCTGGCGCCTGTGCCGGAAAAGCTGCCGCTGACGGTACGTCTGGGGATTAATAACGCGCTGGCGATTCGCGATGTGCTACTCGCCAGTAGCGAAGAAGCGCTGGCGGATCAGGCGCGTGGCGACGTGACGCAGGCGTTTCGTGACGTGGTGGATGCGATTATCGCCGGTGGCGGTATGGTGGGCGGGCTCGGCGAGCGCTATACCCGTGTTGCCGCGGCGCACGCCGTTCACAACGGTCTGACAGTATTGCCGCAAACAGAGAAATTCCTGCACGGCACAAAAGTAGCCTACGGTATTCTGGTGCAAAGCGCCCTGCTCGGTCAGGATGATGTGCTGGCGCAGCTCGTGAACGCCTATAAGCGTTTTAACCTGCCCACCACGCTGGCGGCCCTGGAGGTGGACATCAACAATCATGACGAGCTGGAGCGGGTGATTGCCCATACCCTGCGCCCGGTCGAATCCATTCACTATCTGCCGGGCGAGCTTACTCCCGCCACGCTGCGCGCAGCGTTTGAAAAAGTCGAACATTTTACCCGCTGATTCAGGCGGGCCATAAGGCCATGGCGGAGCGGGCAATGCTCAGCAAGATTTCACGGCTCGCGCCATCGCGGGCCTGAATCGACATCCCCTGCTGAATACTGACATAGAGGCGCGTCAGCGCCTCGACATCCACCGAACCGGGCAAATCACCCTGTTTTTGCGCCTGCTCCAGCCGCGTTTTTAACAGGGAAAAACCCGCAGCACGCATGCGACGCACCAGGTCGCCCAGCCTGTCATTACCTTCGCTGCCTACCGCCGAGAGTGTGACCATACAACCGTGCGGCATATCAGTCTGCGTCAGCATGTCGGCAGAACGCTCCAGCCACAGCCACACCGCCTGACGCGGCGACGGTTCGCTGGTCATATGCCCCCAGATAACCGGCGCAACGGACTGCTCGTAGTGCAGCAATACCTCTTCGTATAAATCCTCTTTACTGCCAAACGCCGCATACAGACTGGGAGATTTAATGCCCATCGCCTCATATAAATCGTTCATGGACGTGGCGGTATAGCCCTTCTGCCAGAAGATTTTCATCGCCTGGTTCAGCGCTTCTGTACGGTCAAACTCGCGTGGTCTTCCACGGCTCATGGTGGCCTCCAACATTTTGTGCTGATCGATATATTAATACCATTGACGGCCACAGGGAAGTGCGTTTACTGTAATTATGTATCGATCAACACATAATTAATTCAGGAGTCACCATGTCATCTTCACTTTCCGGTAAACGCGCGCTGGTTACAGGCGCAAGTCGTGGTTTAGGTAAAGCCATCGCCCTGTCATTAGCCCGCGCAGGGGCAGATGTGGCGATAACGTTTGAAAAGTCAGTCGAAAAAGCACAGGCGGTGGCCGATGACATTCGCGCGCTCGGGCGCAATGGGGTCGCCATTCAGGCCGACAGCGCAAGTCCGCAGGCCATTCGTGCAGCGATCGCTCAGTCGGTTGAGAAACTGGGCGGGCTGGATATTCTGGTGAATAACGCGGGGATAGCGCGCGGTGGGCCGCTGGAAGCGATGTCCGATGAAGATATCGATGCGTTAATCAATGTGAATATTCGCGGCGTGGTCATTGCTACCCAGGCGGCGATTGCTCATCTGCCGGACGGCGGGCGCATTATCAACATCGGCAGTTGCCTCGCCAACCACGTCCCGCTGCAAGGAATTGCCGTTTACTCGATGACCAAATCCGCTCTCAACTCGTTAACCCGTGGGCTGGCGCGCGATCTTGGCCCGCGTGGCATTACCGTCAATCTGGTGCACCCTGGCCCCACTGACAGCGACATGAACCCGGCGGATGGCGAAGGCGCTGAAACCCAGCGTCAGTTGATTGCGCTTGGACATTACGGTAAAGCAGAAGATATCGCCGATGCGGTAACTTTCCTGGCAAGCCCGGCGGCAAAACACATCACCGGAACCGGGATTGATGTGGACGGTGGCCTCAACGCCTGAGGATCAGGCCGACCTCTGCCACCCGGCAGAGGTAACGCAATATCAAAAGCGGCCCGTGAAGAACGGGCCGACGTTTATGACAGTAAACAGGAACAGGGGGAGGGTTAACAGCACTTCGCCCCGCCTTTGCCGCCGTAACGTGCCTCTTGCCGCTCGCGGAAGAACTCTTCATAGGTCATCGGCGTCTGATCAGGATGGGTGATACGCATATGCTCAACGTAGTTGTCATAGTCCGGCACGCCAATCATCATTTTGGCGGCCTGGCCTAAGTATTTGCCTGCTTTAGAAAGGGTGTCGAACATATTTCATCTCTCGTTACCCCTCACCCTAACCCTCTCCCACAGGGAGAGGGAACGTTGACACCCTCCCCCTGTGGGAGAGGGCCGGGGTGAGGGCAAAGGTTAATGTGCGCTTTTTGCCTGAGTCACAATCTCATCAAGATTTTCCGGCATGGGCTCATACGGACGCTCCTGTGACGTTGGCTTGTCGATTTTCAGCGACGCCAGCGCCGTTTTCACCGAGTAGAACGCCAGCACCACAACCACCACCATAAAGAAAATGGTCAGCCCGGCATCCAGACGGTTGTTAAACACCAACTGGGAAAGCTGTGACTGGGTGTACTGTGCCGGAATAGTACCACTGTCGATCATCGCCTGGAACTTATTAGCAATCGCCAGGAAGCCGACCTTATTGTCCGGGCTGAACGCTTTCTGCCAGCCGGCGGTGAGGGTACAAATCAGCAGCCAGGCCGTGGGCAACAGGGCCACCCATGCGTAACGCTGACGTTTCATCTTGAACAGTACAACCGCGCAGAGCATCAACGCCATGCCCGCCAGCATCTGGTTAGCAATACCGAACAGCGGCCAAAGTGTGTTGATGCCGCCCAACGGATCGACCACCCCCTGATGGAGGAAGTAACCCCAGGCCAGTACGCAGAGCGCGGTTGCAATCAGGTTTGCCGGTAACGAGTCGGTGCGTTTCAGGTTCGGTGAAATCACCCCCAGCAGGTCCTGTAGCATAAAGCGTGCGGCACGGGTACCGGCATCCACCGCCGTCAGAATAAACAGCGCTTCAAACAGAATCGCGAAGTGATACCAGAACGACACATCCATCATGCCGCCCAGCGCGCCGTGCAGGATATAGGCCATCCCCACCGCCAGCGTTGGCGCACCGCCCGCACGGGAGATAATCGACTGCTCGCCCACCTCCGTGGCAATCTGTTTCAGCGTGTCCGGGGTAATGCTAAAGCCCCAGCCGCTGACCACCTGCGCGGCAGAGGCCACCACATCGGTCGTCCCGGCAGGTGCCAGTATCGCCATCGGGCTGTTCATCGCAAAGTAGACGCCCGGGTCGATGATACAGGCCGACACCAGCGCCATAATGGCCACGAACGACTCCATCAGCATACCGCCGTAACCGATAAAGCAGGCCTGCCCTTCGTTCGCCAACATTTTCGGCGTGGTGCCAGAGGAGATCAGCGCATGGAAGCCCGACACCGCACCGCACGCGATGGTGATAAACAGGAACGGGAACAGGTTGCCGGTCCAGACCGGGCCGGTGCCATCAACGAATTTCGTCAGTGCAGGCATGGTCAGGGTCGGGCGCATGATCAGAATGCCGATCGCCAGGCCGATGATAGTACCAATTTTCAGGAAGGTAGAAAGGTAATCACGCGGTGCCAGCAGCAGCCAGACCGGCAGTACGGCGGCCACAAAGCCGTAGCCCACCAGCATCCAGGTCAACTGTACCCCGGTGAAATCAAAGAACGGGGCCCAGGTCGGGCTTTCCGCCACCCATCCGCCGGAGATAATCGCAAAAATCAGGAAAAACAGGCCAATGACGGAAACTTCACCAATGCGCCCAGGACGCAGGTAGCGGATGTAGATCCCCATGAAAATCGCCAGTGGAATGGTAAAGGCAACGGTGTAGGTCCCCCACGGACTGTGGGTCAGTGCTTTCACCACGATCATCGCCAGCACCGCCAGGATGATCACCATGATCATAAAGGTCGCCACCAGTGCGATAACCCCAGCCGTTGGCCCCATCTCCTCTTTGACCAACTCACCCAATGAACGTCCATCACGGCGAGTCGAGACGAACAGCACCATAAAATCCTGTACCGCCCCGGCAAGCACCACCCCGGCGAGGATCCAGATCATCCCCGGCAGATAGCCCATCTGGGCTGCCAGCACCGGACCCACCAGCGGCCCTGCCCCGGCGATTGCTGCAAAGTGGTGACCAAACAACACTTTTTTATCCGTCGGGACGTAATCGAGCCCGTCGTTGTATTTCACGGCGGGCGTTATGCGACCCGGATCGACGGCCAGCACGTTTTTGGCGATATATAACCCATAAAAACGGTAGGCAATCAGATAGATACAAACTGCGGCAACGACTATCCACAAGGCGTTGATCTGCTCACCGCGATTAAGTGCGATGTAGCCAAGGGCAAACGCCCCGACAACGGAGAGCAATGCCCAAATAAGGTATTTCCCTGAGTTATTCATAGCGATTATCCGTTTGCGAAAGAGGAGAATGTTACATTTTGTTTCTAGAACACTTTGCGTGTTTTAACAACATTGAAACATTGGAATTTCGCTATCAATCCGGGCATTTATTTCAGTGTGCTACGGGGATCACTTATAGGGCGTATTTGAATGAGTATGGGGGGAGAAGAATGAGAGGAGGAAGCGGGTTTGGATTTGGGAGAAGGGTGCGGCCTGTTCCCCTCACCCCGGCCCTCTCCCCAAAGGGGCGAGGGAGAAAACCTGCTCCAGTCCACTTCAGGCCATGATTAGGACAAGGGGCAATCTCGCTACCCAATCACCGCAGTGCTTAAACGGCAGGTACAGCAGCGCCGTCCCTGCTCGTCAAACACCACAATCTCCCAGCTTTGATTTTGACGGCCCAGATGCAGCGGCTGGCAGACGGCACGCACTTTACCCTGCGACACCGCACGGTGATGGGTGGCATTAAGCTCCGTCCCCACCACACACTGACCATCGACAGTCATCATATAGCCGGCCATCGACCCCAGCGTTTCCGCCAGCGCGGCGGAAGCCCCACCGTGCAGCAAACCAAAAGGTTGATATGTGCGGGCATCCACCGGCATTTCGGCTTCCAGCACATCATCACCCAGGCGGGTATAGACAATCCCTAAATGGCCGACCAGCGTGCGGACACTTGTGGCATTGAGTTCATCAAGCGTTAAACGGCGCTTCCAGATCATTTATGCCCCCAGCGTCGAGCCGCCATCCACCACGATATCCTGTAGCGTGATGTGGCTGGCATAGTCAGACGCCAGAAACAGAATGGTACTGGCGACTTCTTCCGGGCGGGCAATCTTCCCCAGCGGGATACCCAGCTTAAACTGTTCGCCAAAGCCGGCGATACGCTTTTGTTCCGCATCGCTGCTGGTCCACAAAGTACGCTGCATATCGGTATCGGTAGAGCCAGGTGAGACCAGATTCGCCCGCACGCCGCTGGCGGCCAGCTCCAGCCCCACCGTCAGCGCCAGACTTTTCAGCGCCGCTTTCGACGCGCCGTAAGCGCTCATGCCGATGCGCGGTGTGTGCGCGGCATCGGAGGCCACGGTGACAATCGCACCGCCCCGCTGCTGGCGAAACTGCGCCATGGTCGCCTGAAACAGGTTAAACGCCCCGCCAACGTTGACGGCAAAAGTCTGCTGCCACGCCTCCTGCGAAAGCGCATCCGTTGCCCCCATACGCAAAATGCCCGCCGCGTTGACCAGCACATCCAGCCGCGCATTCCGCGCCAACACACGAGAGCAGACCCGCGAGACCTGTTCTGCATCGGCAATGTCCAGTATCTCGGTGGTAAAAGGGTAGTGTTCACCGTCAAAAGCCTGGTCAAACCCCGTTACCTGCGCGCCCGCGTCAGTAAACGCCAGCGCCGTGGCGTAACCGATGCCTTTTCCGGCTCCGGTCACCCAGACGGTCTTCCCTGAAAAGTCCATCAGTTGACCTCGCGAGAGAGCAGCGCCCACCAGGCATCGATGGTCGGGTTTTTCGCCAGCATCACAAAATCGATATCGCCATGCACTTTGCGCCAGCGCGCCGCCAGCGCCATCATGCGTACGGAATCCAGCCCGTAATCAATCAGATTTTCATCATCGTAAGGCTCGTCAGATTCATCCAGTAGCGGCAGGATCAGTGCGCGCAGCGCCGCTTTGCTGGCGGGCACCGGAAGTAACGCCTCGGTCATCACCACACGCCCGGAGCGGCCCGCCACGTATTTCAGCGACATCATATGCTCTTCGCGGCTGAAATCCGCCAGTGCATCGGCCACCATAAAGGGCTTGATATCGCGCATAAAGGCATCAGTGGCAGTCGTCATACAACCGATATGGGCGTATACGCCCGTTATGATGAGCTGATTACGCCCGGTCTCTTTCAGCATCTGCTCCAGCGGCGAACGGTGAAAGGCGCTGTAACGCCACTTCACCAGCACCGTATCGGCTTCGTCCGGGGCAAGCGCCGCCACAATCCGTTGCTGCTCTGGCGAGTGGGTCAACCCCGGCCCCCACATATCGTTGAGTAGCGCGCGATCGTCATCACTCTGCTCTTTTGGCTGAGCGGTGTAATAAACCGGGATATTGTGCTGCTTACAGAACTGGCGCAGCGCGGCGATATTGGCGACCACCTTTTCCATCATCGGGCAATTATCGCCCCAGAAATTGAGGAAATACTCCTGCATATCATGAATCAGCAAGGCGGCGCGGTCAGGTTCAAAGGCCCACTGCACTTTGTTATCCGGGATATCATTCGCGGTTGGCAGTGCGTAGCCGGTCAGTTTGGGAATGGCCATCTTTTCTCCTCGTTACGCCTGGGCGCGTTCTGCCAGCGTCTGGCGTAATTGTTTCTTATCCACTTTGCCTACCGGGGTCAGCGGCAGTGCCGCCAGGCATTCAACGCGGTCCGGTAGTTTGAAATCCGCCACCCCCTGTTCACGCAGGAAACGACGGATCTCCACCGCCCGTACCGGATGTTTGACCACCAGATACGCGCAGCTCTTTTCCCCCAACAGGCTGTCTTCCATGCTGACCAGCGCGGCGTGGATCACCGCCTCGTGGCGCAGCAGTAAATTCTCAATCTCTTCGGCGGCAATCTTCTCGCCACCCCGGTTGATCTGATCTTTCTCGCGCCCCTGCACAGTGATGTAACCCGCGTCATCAATAGAAATCAGGTCGCCGGAGCAGTAGAAGCCATTGGCATCAAAGGCGCTGGCATTATGTTCCGGGCTGTTGAAGTAGCCCCGAAAGGTATACGGCCCGCGCGTCATCAGTCGCCCCACTTCACCACGCGGCAGCGGATGACCGTTTTCATCGGCCACCCAGACTTCATCGTCCGGGCACATCGGGCGGCCCTGGGTGTTGAAAATGCGCTCCGGGGTGTCGTCCAGCGCGGTGTAATTCACCAACCCTTCCGCCATGCCGAAAACCTGCTGTAACTGGCAGCCCATCTCCTCGGGAATGCGTGCCGCCAGCGTGGCAGACAGACGCGCGCCCCCCACCTGTAGCAGCCTGAGCGAAGCCAGTTGCCCCTTGTCGGCCCCTTCGGCAATCGCCTGTAACCACAGGCTGACCGCAGGCGGTACCAGCGACGTAACGTTGACGCGGTGTTTTTCGATGAGCGGGAAGCAGAGCGTGGCGCTGGGATCATTCGCCAGCACTACGCAGCCGCCCGCCAACAGCACCCCCAGCGAGCCTGGGGAGCTCAGCGCATAGTTGTGGGCGGCGGGCAGTGCGTTGAGGTAACGGGTATCTGCCGTAATCCCGCAGATTTCGTTGCTACGGCGGATGCTGTAGTAATAGTCATTATGGGTACGAGGGATCAGCTTC
Source organism: Phytobacter sp. SCO41 (assembly GCF_003073275.1). NCBI lineage: Bacteria > Pseudomonadati > Pseudomonadota > Gammaproteobacteria > Enterobacterales > Enterobacteriaceae > Phytobacter > Phytobacter sp. SCO41. The sequence continues at coordinate 4,083,166 of NZ_CP027225.1, forward strand.
GGCGTGCCGGTACTGCCGCCAGAAAGCTGGAAGAAGGCCACTTCATCGGCCGGCGTCGGCGTGGCGATAAAGGTATCTGCCGGGCACTCAATCGCCGCCGTCAGCGACTTCTCACCGCTGTCATTAAGAAATAGCGACACGCGCACCGATGCATGTTCGGCGGTGAAATCCTGCCAGAACTGATCGGTCGCAAAGAGCGCATGCGCACGGTCGGCAATCAGCAATGCTGGTTTGATCTGCACGGCATAGGCGTTAAGCTCCGTGCGTTGGTGGCTGAACAGCGCATTCACCGGGGCAACGCCGATTTTGAGCAGCGCAAAGAAGGTGATGTAAAACTCAGCCACATTGCCAAGCTGTACCAGCGCCGTTTCGCCGCGCTGAATACCCTGCGCCTGTAACGCGCTTGCCAGATTGTCAGAAGCCTGATGAAGCTGCCGGTAGCTAAAACTGCGCTCACCCTCAATTACGGCCACCGCGTCACTTTGCGCATGGCGGGTCAGTATGTCGGTCATCGGCACATCCAGCCAGTAACCTTTTTCACGGTAGCGCGTGGCGAATTCATCCGGCCAGGGGGTAAAGGGAATGGTCATCATCGCTCCTTAATGCAGGCCAAAAACGTTCAGCATGGTGGACAACTTGACGCCGGTTTCGCGCCACTCCGCCGCCGGTGACGACGCGGGGACAATGCCCGCACCGGCAAATAACCGAACGCGGTTTTCGTGAATGCGCGCGCAGCGGATAGTCACGACCCACTCGCCGTTACCTTCGGCGTCGCACCAGCCGACAATGCCGCCAAACAATTCACGCTCAAAGGGTTCTAACCCGGCAATCAGCGTTTTCGCCACCTGATGCGGAAAACCGCTCAGTGCAGGCGTGGGATGTAACAAACAGGCGAGCGTCAGGGCGTTTTCACCCGGTAGCGCGGTTCCCTCAATCGGCGTCGCCAGATGCCATAGCGTCGGGGTGGTAACCAGTTGCGGGGAATCCGGCAGACTCAAGGCGCGGCTGCGCGGTGCCAGTAAGGCTTTCATCGCCTGAGTGACCAGTTCATGTTCATGACGGTCTTTTTCCGAGGCCAGTAGTCTGTTGCCCGCTTCGCGATCCAGCATGTCATCCGGTTGACGCCGCGCCGACCCTGCCAGCGGCAGAGAGCTAAATTGATCACCCTCTTTACGCAGCAACAGTTCCGGGCTTGCGCCCAGTAACACATCTCCTTGCGCCAGCGGAACATGAAAGTTAAAGCTCGCCGGGTTTTGGGCTATCAGGCGCTCCAGCAGGATGCCGCTGTCGAGGTGCGCATCGGTGGCAATATCAATCAGCCGCGAGAGGACTATTTTGTCCACCTCCGGTGTGGCGGTCAGCGCGGCCCCACGGGCAACCATATCCATAAAGACATCCTGCGGCGGAATTTCCGTACGTCTGGTGACGTCAGGCATGTCGTGCCCGGAGAAATAGCGGGAGGAGCGCTGCTTAGACGGGCGCGAAAAGGTCTGCCAGGAAGCGGGAATAAACAGTTCAGACGGCTGGGTAGTATCGAAAGGGATGGCCCCCACAACCACCGGATTGGCAATGCCCCGCGTTTTAGCATCGGCAAAAGCCTGCGCCAGTTTCCGTTGAAACGCGCTGTCCGGGCTATCCCCTTCCACCGCCGGTTCACTGATACGGGCAAAACAACCCGATGTCATAAAACTGCGAAACGGCGACATAAAGAAGAACTGGTCCGACGCCAGGGTTTTCGCCGCCTGTTGTACATCCTCAGCCAATGACGTATCCATATCATCCTCCAAAAATGATAAATATATTACGAATGATTATCATTTGAATTTTGGTTCGGTAAGCTAAAGGTAATGACCCGACATGTCAACTGGTGCGCCCAACTCCCTTGCGACTAACGCTTGCATCCATCACGCGCAATGATGAAAATGAGAAGCATTAACTTCAACAAAAACAGGATGTGACTCCGTGAGACTCCCTTTCTTTTGCCGCAAGGCCCTTATCATGTTGGGTATTTTTGTTTTCGGACTTTCCGCAGCAACCGCCACCGACTGGCCGCGTCAGGTGACGGATAGCAAAGGCAGCCATACACTCGACCACAAACCTCTGCGTATTGTCTCCACCAGCGTGACGCTAACGGGTTCACTGCTGGCTATCGATGCCCCGGTTATCGCCAGCGGCGCTACAACACCGAACAATCGATTCGCCGACGATCAGGGCTTTTTACGCCAGTGGGGCGAAGTGGCGAAATCGCGTAACGTCGCGCGTATTTATATTGGCGAGCCGAATGCCGAAGCCGTTGCCGCCCAGATGCCGGATCTGATTCTGATCAGCGCCACCGGCGGTGACTCTGCGTTATCGCTTTACGATCAGCTCTCGACCATTGCGCCGACCCTGGTCATCAATTACGACGATAAAAGCTGGCAGGCGCTGCTTAGCCAACTGGGTGAAATCACCGGCCAGGAAAAACAGGCCGCTGCCCGTATTGCTGAGTTCGATAAGCAAATGGCCGATGTTAAAGCGCGCATAAAATTGCCGCCGCAGCCGGTTAATGCGCTGGTTTATACGCCGGCGGCGCACAGTGCGAATCTGTGGACCACGGAGTCCGCCCAGGGCAAGCTACTGCAACAACTGGGTTTTGCGCTCGCACCGCTGCCGGAAGGATTGCAGACATTGCAAAGCCAGGGTAAACGTCATGACATCGTGCAACTGGGCGGTGAAAATCTGGCGGACGGTCTGAACGGCGAAGCGCTGTTCCTGTTCGCCAGCGATCAAAAAGATGCTGACGCGCTGAATGCCAACCCGCTGCTTGCCCATCTGAACGCGGTTCAGAACAAGCGTGTTTATGCGCTGGGCGCCGAAACGTTCCGTCTCGATTACTACAGTGCAACGCGGGTATTAGCGCGGCTGTCCGCGCTTTTTGGCTAATACGCCCTCCCGGCTGGCGCTTCGCTTAGCCGGGCTACGTTCACGACAGAATCGTTTTCCAGGCGCGTAGCCCGGATCAGGCGCCTGCGCCGCCATCCGGGGAAGCCAGCGGAATCTGGCGAAACCGACGCAATTCGCGCAACGTCAGCACCAGCATCACACCCACCATCGCCAGCACAAAACCACTGCTACTCGCCGAGGCCGCTGGCGTCATCACAACCCCAAGCCCGCCCAGGACTGCCGCGCCAATCGCATCGCCCGTGACGTTTTGCGCCGTCCACAGACCGTTGATACGCCCCAGCATCGCTTCCGGCGTTTGCGTTTGAATCAACGTGTACTGCAACAGTGAACTGATCGCACTCAGCCAGCCAAACAGGGCCAGAAACGCCGCGCCCAGCACCCAGTAAGGCATCAGGCTGAATAACCCAATAGCAACAAACGCCCCCACGCTACTGCCCAACATCAACAGGCCCGGACGCGGATGTTGCGCCAGCCGCCCACTGGTTAACGCGCCTGTCGCCGCGCCAAGCGGGATTGCCGCATACAGTACGCCAATTTGCGCCGCCGGGATGCGCCACTCAACGGCCAGTGCGGGATACAGCACGCGCACGGCGCTGGCCATGGTCAACAAGCCCCCCAGCAGCGCAATACCGCCAATCAGCGGGCTGTTGAACAAAAAACGCATACCCGCCACCAGCGAAGACAGCGGGTGTTCACGCGGCTGTGGCGGAGGCGGCAACACAGGCAAACTCACTAATGGCAACAGGGTGATAAAGGTCCCTGCCGCCGCCAGCCCGTAATTCCAGGCCACCCCGCCCGTTGCCAGCAACAGGCCGCCGCACATCGGGGAAATAACCGAACCCAGGCGCACCGTCAGCATGGTGATCGCCCCGGCCTGCATTAAATTCTCACGCCCGACCAGCGCCGGGGTTGCCGCCAGCAGCGCGGTCACGCCGAGGGATGCGAAAAAACCGTCCCATAAACCGAGCAAATAAATCGCCAGCAGGGACGGTTCCGGCAACTGCGTGTTAAGCCACAGGCCGATAAAACCCATGCCGCAGGTGCCTCGCGCCAGCAGAATCAATTTTTTGCGTTCATAACGGTCGGCCAGAACGCCGCCCGTCATCAATCCAACGAACATCGCGCCGCCGGTCAGGGTAACGGACAGGCCCACCTGCCAGCTTGAACCGGTCATCGCCTGAATCTGTACCGGGACGGCAACGCCCAGCAAACCCAGCGATAAGATTGAGATGAAACGGGCAAGAAACACGGCACGAAAGGCCGGATGCGTCTTCAGAAGGCTTACATTCAGCAGCCGGGATTGTTGGTTCATTACAACGCCTTAAGGCAATCTTTTTTTATCCATTCCAGGGCGTGCATGGTAACATAAGCAAACAAGATCGATAACGATAATTACTATCATTATCAAGTCAGGAATGTTTTATGTCGCTTCCCCGTTCCTCGAGGCGTGCTCTCACGCTTTTCGGGCTATTGATACTGCTTATTGTGGCAATGGCGCTCAGTATGCTGGTCGGTGCGAAAACGGTGCCCGCCAGCGTGATTGTTGATGCGCTGACAGGCACCTGCCAGAGCGCAGACTGCACCATTATTCGCGACGCACGCTTGCCTCGCACCCTGGCCGGATTACTCGCGGGCGGCGCACTGGGCCTGGCGGGCGCGCTGATGCAAACCCTCACCCGCAACCCGCTGGCCGACCCGGGCCTGCTGGGCGTAAATGCCGGGGCCAGTTTCGCCATTGTCCTGGGTGCGGCCTTGTTTGGCGCCGCCTCCCCCGTTGAACAACTGGCGCTGGCCTTTGGTGGCGCACTGATCGCTTCGCTGATCGTGGCCTTTACTGGCAGCCAGGGTGGAGGGCAACTGAGCCCGGTACGTCTGACGCTGGCGGGTGTGGCGCTGGCCGCCGTGCTCGAAGGGCTTTCCAGCGGCATTTCGCTACTCAACGCCGATGTCTACGATCAATTGCGCTTCTGGCAGGCCGGATCACTGGATATTCGCACCCTGCAAACAGTGAAAATTGTGCTTCTGCCGGTGCTATTGGCTGCAAGTATTGCGCTCCTCTCCAGCCGGGCGCTGAACAGTCTCAATTTGGGCAGCGATACCGCGACTGCGCTCGGCAGCAAAGTGGCGCGCACGCAGCTTTCTGGTCTGCTGGCCATCACCGTACTTTGCGGTAGCGCGACCGCAGTGGTCGGCCCCATCGCCTTTATCGGGCTGATGATGCCGCACCTTTCGCGCTGGCTGGTGGGGGCCGATCACCGCTGGTCGCTGCCGGTGACCCTCATCGCCACCCCTGCCCTGTTGCTGTTTGCCGATATTATTGGCCGTCTGCTGGTGCCGGGTGAGCTGCGCGTGTCAATTGTTAGCGCTTTTATTGGCGCACCGGTTCTGATTATCCTGGTTCGCCGCACGCGCGGAGGTGGCCTGTGACCGCCCCGTCCCGTCGTCTGATCATCAGTTGTCTGCTGATGCTGCTGGCAAGCCTGGCCTTTGCCCTCTGGGGTCTGCGCAGCGGTGCGGTGATGCTCGATAGCAGCCAGGTCATTAATGCGCTCACCGGGAGTGCGCCGCGCGCCATGCAGCTTGTGGTCATCGAATGGCGGCTGCCCCGCGTTCTGATGGCGCTGCTGATCGGTGGCGCGCTGGGCGTCAGCGGCGCTATCTTCCAGTCGCTGATGCGAAACCCGTTAGGCAGCCCGGATGTGATGGGCTTTAACACCGGGGCATGGAGTGGCGTGCTGGTGGCAATGGTGTTTTTTGGTCAGCATCTGACGGCGATTACGCTCGCCGCTATGGCGGGCGGCATTCTGACCTCGTTCATCGTCTGGTCGCTGGCGTGGCGCAACGGCATTGAAACCTTCCGCCTGATTATTGTCGGCATCGGCGTACGGGCGATGTTGATGGCTTTTAACACCTGGCTGATTTTACAGGCCTCGCTGGAAACCTCGCTTACTGCCGGGCTGTGGAATGCGGGGTCGCTTAATGGTTTGACCTGGGCCAAAACCTTCCCCTCTGCGCCGTTTATTCTGCTGATGTTTATCGGCGCAGCATTGCTTTCCCGCCGTATGCGGCTGCTGGATATGGGGGATGACAGCGCCTGCGCCCTTGGCGTGAGCGTGGAGCGTTCGCGCCTGCTGCTGATGCTGGTGGCCGTTGTGCTGACCGCCTCCGCCACGGCACTTGCCGGGCCTATCTCATTTATCGCGCTCGTCGCGCCGCATATTGCCCGGCGCATCAGCGCCACCACACGCTGGGGCCTTGCACAATCGGCCCTCTGCGGTGCCCTTCTGCTGCTGGCCGCGGACATTTGCGCACAACGGCTGTTTATCCCTTATCAGTTGCCGGTGGGCGTCGTCACCGTCAGCATTGGCGGTATCTACCTTATCGCCTTGTTAATTCAGGAGTCCCGCAAGAAATGATCGATACTCAGGCCCGTTTGCATGGCGAACAGTTAACCCTGGGCTACGGTAAAAAAGTTGTCGCCAGAGACCTGAGCGTTTCGATTCCCGATGGCCATTTCACGGCGATTATTGGGCCGAACGGCTGTGGGAAATCGACGCTGCTGCGCACCCTGAGCCGCCTGATGACGCCAGAGAAAGGCCATGTTTATCTGGACGGCGAGCGGATCCAGCGTTTTGCCAGTAAAGAGGTGGCGCGACGTGTCGGGCTGCTGGCGCAAAATGCCACTACGCCTGGTGATATCACCGTTCAGGAGCTGGTCGCCCGTGGCCGCTATCCGCACCAGCCGCTGTTTACCCGCTGGCGTCAGGAGGATGAGCAGGCGGTTACCCGCGCCATGCGCGCCACCGGGGTGGACACGCTGGCGTTGCAGAGTGTGGACACGCTCTCCGGCGGCCAGCGGCAGCGCGCGTGGATAGCAATGGTGCTGGCGCAAGAGACCTCGATCATGCTGCTTGATGAGCCGACCACCTGGCTTGATATCAGCTATCAGATTGATCTGTTGGAGTTGCTCAGCGCGTTAAACCGCGAGCAGGGGTATACGCTGGCGGCGGTGCTGCATGATTTGAATCAGGCCTGTCGCTACGCTACCCATTTGATTGCCCTGCGAGACGGCAAGATAGTGGCGCAAGGCGCGCCGAAAGAGATTGTGACCGCGGAACTTATCGAAGCGGTATACGGTTTGCGCTGTATGATTATTGAAGATCCGATCGCCGGTACGCCGCTGGTGGTGCCGCTGGGACGACGTTCGCTCTGATGCTGTCCCGGATGGCGACTTCGCATCCGGGCGACCACCGTAACCCCGGTAAGCGATAGCGCCACCGGGGACATTTTCCCCCTACCCCAACAGCTCCCGCACAACCGGGCCAATCGCTTCAAACGCCTGCGGGGAAATGATATCCACATGGGCGCAATCCTGACGATAAACCTCCAGTTCACTCACCCACGGCGACCAGGCTTGTTGTGGATCCATCCCCGGCGTCAGCGTGCGTTCGGCGACAAAGAGCGTCGCTTTACCGTCAAATTTCGCGCTGTGGGCCGTGGTCAACAGACGTACCGCATCGCCATAGTTTCCTTCAATCGCGGCAAACAGTTCCGTCGAGGCCTGTCCTTTTTGCGCCGCCAGAAACGCCTGTCGCTCGCGCTCGATTTCCGCCAGCACGGCAGGATCCAGCCCGTTGGCCTCTTTCTCCGCCCAGTTCTGCGTCTCCGGCGGCCAGGTATCCAGCAGCCCTAAAAATGCGACCGTTTCCCCGCGCGCCCGCAGCCGGGCGGCAATCCCCTGCACCAGGGTTCCGCCCAGCGAATAACCAAACAGGTGATAAGGCCCATGTGGCTGCTGTGCAAGCAGTGTCGCAAGATGGTGTTCGCACACCTCATCCAGTGTGGCGGCCTGCTGCATCGGCCCATCAGGACGCGGAGACTGGATACCCATAATCGCCCAGCGCGGCGAGAGATAGCGCGCCAGCACGCTGAACTGCCAGGCAAAACCAGAAGCCGGATGGAAACAGAACAGCACCGGCCCGTCGCCATCACGCAAGGGCAGAAGGGTTTGCAGACCAAGCTGGCTATCGGCCTGTGTTTGCGTCAGCAAGACCGCCAGTTTCTCGACCGTTGAGGCTACCATAACCTGCCCCGGCGTCACCGGGCGCGCAAACGTCTGGCTCAGTTGTGCAGCCAGGCGCATCGCCAGCAAAGAGTGACCGCCGAGGGCAAAGAAATCGGCCTGCGCGTGCTGAACCTCGCAGCCGAGCAGCGCGGAAAAAGCCTGTGCAATCTGCACTTCCACGCCCGGATTCAGCGCCCGACCGACCTGCTCACGCGCGGGCTCAGGCAGAGGCAGCGCTTTTCTGTCGAGCTTGCCATTGGCGCTCAGCGGAAGCTCGCTGAGTTGCAGCAGCACCACCGGCACCATATGCGGCGGTAGCTGCGTACTCAGTTGCTCGCGCAGCGCGGTGAGATCCAGCGGCAGACCGCTCTCTGAGACCACATAGCCCACCAACTGGCGCGCATCACCATTGCCTGCCGCCGCCTGATTGAGCACGCAGGCATGGGCGACGCCCTGCGCGACATCTGTCAGTGTCTGTAACGCCTTGTCTATTTCACCAGGCTCAATACGCTGGCCGCGAATTTTTAGCTGATCGTCGCTGCGGCCCAGATATTCCACCGCGCCATTCTCCAGCCATTGCGCCACATCACCAGTGCGATACATACGCTCGCCGGGCGCAAAGGGGTCAGCGATAAAGCGGCTGGCGGTAAGATCCGGTCGCCCCAGATAGCCTTGCGCCAGTTGAATACCGGTCAGGTACAAATCCCCCGCCACACCCGGCGGTACCGGCTGCATCATGCTATCCAGAATACGCAGACCCGTATTCCACACGGGGTAGCCAATCGGTACGCTGTTGCCCTTCACCGCCGCCAGCGCATCGCCAAACGCCGGATACCAGCTCACATCGACGGCGGCCTCTGTAGGCCCATAAAGATTATGCAAAGGCACGCCGGTCAGTTGTTGCCACTCGCGGCACAGGGCCGCCGGAAGCGCTTCGCCGCTGCAAAAGACCTTGTTCAATGTGCGGCAGTTTGCTTGCGCCGTTTCTGGCGTCAGCGATGTAACAAACGCAGCCAGCATGGACGGCACGAAGTGCGTGGTGGTCACGCCAAAACGGGCGAAGAAGCGTTGCAACGCCTGCGGATCGCGGTGTGCCTCCGGTTCCGCCATCACCAGTTGCGCGCCGGCAATAAACGGCCACCAGAACTCCCACACGGAGACATCAAAGCTGCACGGCGTCTTTTGCGCCACGACGTCCTGCGCGTTCAGCGGATAGTGGTTTTGCATCCACAACAGACGGTTGACGATAGCGGTCTGCCCAACCATCACCCCTTTCGGTCGCCCGGTAGACCCCGAGGTAAAAATGATATAGGCGGTGTGTTCCGGGCGGGACAGCGCCAGGGGTTCGCCGCCCGTCACCGCCAGCGGTGCGCTGTAGCAAAGGTGATTCAGGCCAGGCAGACCACTAAAACGTGAAAGCTGGTCATCAGAGGTGATAAGCAGACGCGGCCTGGCATCTTCCAGCATCATGTGCAGCCGCTCATCCGGGTAACCCGTATCGAGCGGCAGCCAGGCAGCCCCGACTTCAACAATGCCGTGCAGCGCCAGCGTCAAAAACACAGAGCGCGGTAACGCGACGGCAACGCTGTCGCCAGGTTTAACGCCGCGCTCACGCAGAAGTTGCGCCAGCGCCACCACCTGCTCACGCATCTCCCGGTAGGTTAATTGCCAGCACGCATCGGCCAGCGCCGGAGCATCCGGCGTTCTTGCCGTCTGTTCGGCCACCAATTGGCTCAGCGTTGTGGCTGGCAACATCATGCCGGTATCGTTAATTTTTTCGATACTCTGCCACTCATCAATGGAGATCAACTGCGCCTCACCGCAGCGCAGTGCCGGGTTCGCGGCAAACTGGCTCAACAGGCTGTGCAAGCGGGCGACATGGTTATTGAGCACGCGTTCATCGTAGCGGCTGCGGTTAGCCAGCACGTCCAGCGTCAGGCCGCCCTCTTCGTCCGGAAAGAGCGCAATCTCCAGATCGTTGACCGGGCCTGTCGCCAGTGTATGGGTTTGTCCGGCAATCCCGTCAATATCCAGCAGGTAATCGAACATTTTGACGTTAAACACCGGGCCAAAGAGCGGCTCATCCCCGGCAGCGCGTCCGGCATCACGCTGGATTTGCTCGGCATCGTAACGCTGATGACGGCGCATCTTTTTCAGTTGCCCGGCAAGGGCACTGGCCAGTTCCGCCAGGGTTTGCGTCTCCTCGATATGCACGCCCAGCGGCAGCACATTGAGCACCGGCCCGGTTGCGGTCAGCGCCGCTGAGCCCATCCGGCGCATAAAAATAAACCCGGCGGCATAATCCAGCCGCCCACAGAGTCGGCCTAACCACAACGCCACCAGCGCTAACGCCAGATCGGCTGACTGGCACTGGTTCGCCGCCTGGGTCAGGCGACGGAATGCGGCGGTATTCAGGCGACATGACAAACGCAGAATATCGGTCGTCGCCGCACGGCCCGGCAGTGGCGCAGGTGACAGGGAAGCCGGTGCGGGTAATATGCGTTTTTGTTCCGCCCAGAAGACTTTGTCACGCTGCCAGGCGTCGCTTTCCCGGTAGCGTTGATATTCGTCCACTACCCCGGCAAAGGGGGTAAAGGGTGTTGGGGGAATGGCGTTACCCGCACGCAAGGCACGGTAAATGGCGGCAATCTGGCGGGTAATGGCGGGAAAACTAAAGCCATCTACCAGCAAATGGTGATAACGCTGATACCAGAACCAGCGGTGGTTATCGACCTGAATAAGCACATGGCAGAACAGCGGTTTGCCGCTGTCCACGCGAAGCTCCTGCGCGAGATCGGTCTGCATTAATGCCAGCGCGGCCGCATGCGGGTCGGCATGATGGCGAACATCAATAATCTGCGGCAGGGCAAACACGCTATCATCGTCCAGTTGCTGCCAGACCTCGCCATTGTCTTCTGTAAAGCGCATACGCAAAGTATCAGCCTGGGCCAGGCCTTCTTTGATGGCCTTCGCCAGTAGCGGTGCGTCCAGTTCGCCGTCCAGCTCGACATAGTGGGCCACGCTCCAGGCATTGGGCAGCGTGGAGAGTTTTTCTGCCATCCAGATCCCAGGCTGCGCGGCCACGAGGGGTAAACGTGTGGTCATTCGCGTCTCCTTAGCAGGCGTGATGCGCCGGGGTTAAACTCTGCCAGTTGGCGTGGAGCCAGGCGTTACACACCTCCTGCGAGGCGGGCTGACATACCATGCGCCATCCTTGCGGAAGCGCGCACTGCTGTGGCCACAGGCTGAACTGCTGCTGCGCGTTTTGCAGAATAAAAAATTGCCCCTGCTGATTATCGAAGGGGTTGCTGCATTCCATACCAGGCTCCTGTCGTAATTGCGCTTATTGCGTCGCGCGTGTCAAAGGTTGCCAGAGGGTCATCAGCCCTGCGGTCAGCCCGCCGCGCCAGCAAAGCGCATCATGTCCGCCGTCAACCTGACGCCAGAAAACCGTCTGCTGTGTGTGTTGTAATTGGGCATAAAGGGCCTGATTGGCCCGGAAAATAATCGGCTCGCGCACCCCGGCTTCCAGCACAATACGCAGCCCCTGCGCGGATACCTCGCCGCGTTTGAGTTGTTCGATAAGCAGGCCATCCTGCTGGCCGTCGCGCGTTGGCCACCAACAGGAACCCGACTGACTCAGCACACAGCCAAAACGCTGCGGCCAGTGCAAAGCGGCATAGAGCGCTGACAAACCGCCAAAACTCTGCCCGGCCACCACCGTGCGGCCAGCATCATCGCTAAAGGGAGTTATCGCCTGCACTTGCGGTAATAATTCCTGCTGAATCGCCAGCCAGAAATCGGGATTACAGGGCAATTCCTGACTGCGGTGGGTGGTATCAATCACATCGATAAGCAGATAGACGGCAGGCGGCAATAAACCCTGTTCGGTAAGGGCTGCCAGCGCGGGCCAGACAGGCATGCTTTCGGCCCAGAACTGACCGTCGAGCAGTATCGCCAGCGGGCGCTCAGCGCTCGGGTCATCGCCGGTGGCGTAGACCCACACGCGGCGATGGTTATTCAGGCGTTGGCTATGCCAGCTCATCACCGTCGCCGGGGTGTATACGGCATCGGGCCGATCCCAGCCTGGCTGATGCGGAGCACCGGGCATCGCCAACGGCGATACGGGATGGCCTCGCCCGCCACGCCAGCTATGCGGGTTAAGCGGATCGGCAATCGCGCGTGGCAGCAGTTTGCGCCAGCCTTCGCGCAGTGCCATACGATCCGGCGGCAATTGGGCAAACACCTGCGGCGAGAAGTCGTCAGCGCCATCGGAGGGGATCAGGCAATAGCTTCCACGCCACCCTGCTTCCAGTTGCGTTTGCCAGCACCAGACATCCGTTCCGGGAATGCGCGCCAGCGACTGCGGCGTCGCCTGCTGATGGTGGTCAGTGACGCCAGTGATATAGATCCAGACATGGGTAGTGCTGGAGGTGGTTTCGGTACCCGCCGGGTCACGCCACCAGAAGGTAACCTGATAATTTCCATCACTTTCCAGACACCATTCTGGCCCCGTTTTCGCCTTCCACCAGGCCTCGCTTCCCGCTATCAATGCCAACGCTATAACCTCACATTCACTGTGGAAATTTTTGCTTGCAGATTAACAATTATTGATAATATTATTGATAACTATTTTCATTTGCAATAGCGTATTGTCGCGCTTTGGCGAGCGCGTCTTTCATAATCACAATGCCGTCTTTTGCGGATTTTCTCAGGATGAGCCCCCTTCGCATTTGAATGGCAATGGCGTGCCGTGTTTCTTACCCGTCTGGGGATGGATCGCGCGGGAATACGGCAAGAAAAGCAGGAAAAACAATGAAAAACAAAATGCGTTCCCTGACCTTGTTGGTCAATCTGGGAATTTACGGCGTGGCTTTACCCGCATTCGCGGCAGAGACGACGACCAACGAGACAGCCAGTAATGATGACACCATTGTGGTTACCGCCGCGCAGCAAAATCTGCAGGCGCCAGGGGTATCAACCATCACCGCTGATGAGATCCGCAAAAACCCACCCGCACGTGACGTTTCCGAAATCATCCGCACCATGCCCGGCGTTAACCTGACGGGTAACTCTACCAGCGGTCAACGTGGTAACAACCGCCAGATTGATATCCGTGGGATGGGGCCGGAAAACACCCTTATCCTGGTCGACGGAAAACCGGTCACCAGCCGTAACTCTGTTCGTCAGGGTTGGCGCGGTGAGCGCGATACCCGTGGCGATACCAGTTGGGTACCGGCCGACATGATTGAACGTATTGAGGTTATTCGTGGCCCGGCCGCTGCGCGTTATGGCAATGGTGCTGCGGGAGGGGTGGTGAATATCATCACCAAAAAATCGACCGATCAGGCATGGCACGGTTCATGGAACAGTTATTTCAATGCGCCTGAGCACAAAGATGAAGGCGCGACTAAACGTACCGACTTTAGCCTGAGCGGCCCGCTGGGCGGCGATTTCAGCTTCCGTCTGTACGGTAACCTGAATAAAACGCAGGCCGATGCCTGGGACATTAACCAGGATCACCAGTCTGAACGTACCGGTATCTACTCCAACACTATGGCCGCAGGGCGTGAAGGGGTGGAGAACAAAGATATTAACGGCGTCGTGCGTTGGGATTTCGCGCCGCGACAAGCGCTGGAGTTCCAGGCCGGTTACAGCCGCCAGGGGAACCTCTACGCGGGCGACACCCAGAACACCAACAACGACAGCAGCACCAACAACTACGTGAAGGAAAACTACGGCAAGGAGACCAACCGCCTCTATCGCCAGAACTATTCCATCAACTGGACGGGCGGCTGGGATAACGGTGTGACCACCAATAACTGGGCACAGTATGAGCACACCCGCAACTCACGTCTCGGCGAAGGGTTGGCGGGCGGGCTGGAAGGCCTGTTCAACAGCAACCATTTCTCAGATATCGATCTGGCAGACGTGATGCTGCACAGCGAAGTGAGCGTGCCGTTTGACCTGCTGATCAACCAGAACCTTACCGTCGGTACCGAATGGAACCAGCAGCGGATGAAGGATATGGCGTCCAACACCCAGGCGCTGCAGGGCGGCCCGATTTCCGGTTTCGCCAGCACGGGCCGCAGCCCTTACTCCAGCGCGGAAATCTTCTCTGTCTTCGCCGAAGATAATATGGAAGTGACCGACACCACCATGCTGACGCCAGGCCTGCGTTTCGATCACCATACAGTGGTCGGCAACAACTGGAGCCCGTCGCTGAACCTGTCTCAAGGTCTGGGTGATGACTTTACCCTGAAAATGGGGATCGCCCGCGCGTATAAAGCGCCGAGCCTGTACCAGACCAACCCGAACTACATTCTGTACAGTAAGGGTCAGGGCTGTTACGCCAGCGGCACCGGCGTGGGCTGCTACATGATGGGTAACGACGACCTGAAAGCGGAAACCAGTATCAACAAAGAGATTGGTCTGGAGTTCAAACATGAAGGCTGGCTGGCGGGCGTGACCTGGTTCCGTAACGACTACCGCAACAAGATTGAAGCAGGCTATTCGCCGTTAAGCCAGACCAAAGTCGGCAGCACCAAAACCGATATCTATCAGTGGGAAAACGTACCTAAGGCGGTCGTTGAAGGCCTGGAAGGTACGCTGAACATTCCGGTCACCGACGCGGTAACCCTGAGCAACAACGTCACTTACATGCTGCAAAGTAAGAACAAAACCACCGGTGAACGTCTGTCGATCATCCCTGAATATACCCTCAACTCAACGCTGAGCTGGCAGGTTGTGCAGGATGTTTCCGTGCAGTCCACCTTCACCTGGTACGGCAAACAACAGCCGAAGAAATATGACTACCAGGGTAACCCGGTGACCGGTTCTGCTAAGGACGAAGTCAGCCCGTACAGCATCGTTGGTCTGAGCGGTACCTGGGATGTGAACAAATACGTGAGCCTGACCGCCGGTGTCGACAACGTCTTTGATAAACGTCACTGGCGTATGGGTAACGCGCAGAGCACCGGCGGCACTACCGGCTGGATGTACGGCGCAGGTGCCAATACCTACAACGAGTCCGGTCGCACCTGGTATATGGGTATCAATACCCACTTTTAAGCACTAACCTTCCCTCTCCCTGCGGGGAGAGGGCGGGCGTAAGGCGAAATATGGATATCCTTCACTCCACGCTTACCCTTCATTCCCACCCGGTCCATTTCATCACCTTCGACCCCGCAACCTTTGCAGAGCGCGACCTGTTGTGGCTGCCCCACCATGACCGCCTGGCAAACGCCGGACGCAAGCGTAAAAGCGAACATCTGGCCGGGCGGATTGCCGCCGTGCATGCCCTGCGAAATTATGGTCATCAGGCCGTGCCGGGTATCGGTGCTGGCGGCGAACCGCTCTGGCCCGCCGGACTTTACGGTAGCATCAGCCATGCCGGGCAGACCGCTGTCGCCGTTGTCTCATCTGCCTGTGTCGGCGTGGATATTGAGAGCGTATTCTCTCCTCAACTGAGTAAAGAGATCGCCGAAAGCATCGTGAATGCCGAAGAATACGCGTTACTACAGCGTGCCTCGCTTCCCTTTGAACTGGGGTTATCGCTTGCTTTTTCCGCAAAAGAGAGTCTTTTCAAAGCCTTTTCCACCCTTGCTTTTCCCTTTCCCGGCTTCCATAGCGCGCCGCTCATTGCCCTGAATGACGGATCACTCACCCTGCGCATCAATGCGCAATTCAGCCGCCATCACGCAGGGATGTGCGTCGATATTGCATGGATTTCTCATGCAGAACAGATCCTGACTCTGGTGAGCGGTATTCCTACAGGATCGTGATCGTTTTCTCCTTTTAAGAAATTTGCTGCACAAACCATAGACAGTTCAGCATTGCCGTTTTATCGTTAACTTGAATAATAAATCATTATTGAATAAATATTCAATGTGGAGAAAAAGATGAAAACGACCCTACTGAAATCTGCTGTACTGGCTTCCCTGATCGCCGCTTCCGGCTCGCTGTTTGCCGCGGATAACGGACTGATCGCCATTATCACCCCCTCACACGACAACCCATTCTTTAAAGCGGAAGCAGACGGCGCGGCGGCAAAAGCCAAAGAACTTGGCTACACCACCCTCGTGGCTTCCCATGATGATGATGTAAACAAACAAAACCAACTGATCGAAACGGCGATTGCCCGTAAAGCGAAAGCGATCATCCTTGATAACGCCGGCGCAGACGCCACCGTCGGCCCGCTGGAAAAAGCCAAAGCTGCTGGCGTACCGGCTTTCCTGATTGACCGTGAAATCAACAAAACCGGCGTTGCTGTCGCGCAAATCGTCTCTAACAACTATCAGGGCGCACAGTTGGGCGCACAAAAATTCGCCAAATTGCTGGACGGTAAAGGCAAGTATGTCGAACTGTTAGGGCGTCAGTCTGATACCAACGCCAGCGTCCGTTCGCAGGGCTACCACGATGTGCTGGATGATTTTCCGGATATGAAAATGGTGGCGCAACAGACCGCGAACTGGAGCCAGACCGAAGCCTTCACCCGTATGGAAGCTATCTTGCAAACCAACCCGGACATCGTGGGTGTTATCTCCGGTAACGACACCATGGCGCTCGGCGCAGAAGCCGCGCTGAAAGCCGCCGGGAAAACCAACGTCATTGTGGTTGGCTTTGACGGCAGCGATTACGTGCGTGACTCCATCATCAATAAAGGCAACATCAAAGCCACCGTTCTGCAACCAGGCTGGCAACAGGCGCAAATGGCAGTCGAACAGGCCGATCACTTCCTGAAAAACGGCAAAGCCCAGAAAGAAGAGAAACAGCTTATGGACTGCATGCTGATCGACGAAAGCAACGCCAGCAAACTGAAAATGTTCAACCTGAGCAAGTAAGAGCGGAGATGTTATGTCGTTAAAACAATGGGGTGCTGCATTCGTAGGGTGCACCACCCTGTTGCTGACGGCCTGCACAGTGGTGGATCTGGATGCAAACGGCAAGCCGATAATGCCTGCCGATCCGAATGCGAAAGCCAGCTTCGATAACATGACCCCACAGCAGATCGCGCAACAAACATGGCAAGAACGCGTCATCGACGCCGCCCACAAGCATGCGTTGGACGCCACCGCACTCACCACACAACTGAAGGCGACAAGCGACAAACCACAAAGCGTGTTTGTTCACCTGACAAGCAAGGTCGAACGCGTCGATGTCAGTAATGAACGTGAACAAAAGCTGATCATTACGTTCAATGGCCAGCCGCTGGAAGTGCAGACCGGGCCGGTTATCCAGGGCAATGCCATTCGCGATGCCACAGGCTTTAAATTTGAAGACTTTACCAACCAGGTTCAATTTGCGCAGTTATCACGGGCTTACAACCGCGAAACCATCAAGCACTTACCCAAAGTGGATGAGAGTTGGGTGGGTAAACAGGCGACTGTGCTGATGGCCGTCACGATTAAGAGCGGTAAGGCAACAGATGCCGCGGCACTGGAGTTGAAACAGGAGACACAGTAATGAGCGATGTACCTGTGGATGACATTATTCTGCGCACGCGCGGCATCTCGATGCTCTTTCCCGGCACCATCGCGCTGGACAACGTGGACTACAACGTCTGGCGCGGCAAGGTGAATGTGATCATCGGCGAGAATGGCGCAGGGAAATCCACCCTGATGAAAATCCTCGCGGGTGTACAGCAACCGAGCCTGGGTGAAATCGAACTCAACGGCAAACCGGTGCAGATTTCCAGTACCCGTGCCGCTGCCGCACTGGGTATCGGCATGGTGCACCAGGAGCTGAACCTGTTTGAAAACCTCAACGTCGCCGAGAACATTTTCCTTGGACGCGAGTTGCAAAAAGGGATTGCGCCTATCAACGAAGCGGAACAGGAAAAACGGACCGCCGAGCTGTTAAAACGTCTCGACCAGCCTATTTCACCGAAAGAGCTGGTGGGCAACCTGAAAGTAGGCCAGCAGCAGTTAGTGGAAATCGCCAAGGCGCTGGCGGAAGACGCGGACATCCTGATCCTCGACGAACCCACGTCGGCGCTGAGTAAAACGGAAGTGGAGATCCTCTTTCGCGTGATCCGTGAGCTGACCCGCCAGGGGGTGTCGATTATCTATATTTCGCACCGTCTGGAAGAGTTAATGGCCATTGGCGATGTCATCACCATTCTGCGCGACGGCAAGTTTCAGGCCGAAGCGAAAGTGTGCGACATCGACGTCCCGTGGATCGTTCGCGAAATGCTGGGCAGCGATCCGGTGAGCAACTTCCTGGCACCGGGCCGTACCTTTGGCGCGCCGGTGCTGGAAGCGGAGCACATCACCTGCGTTAACAGCGCGGGCAATGCGGTGGTGGACGATGTGACCTTTAAGGTTCACAGCGGGGAAATTGTCGGTATTTACGGCCTGATGGGCGCGGGGCGCACAGAGCTGTTTGAATGCATGCTCGGTACCGAACGCAACTACCTGGGCAAACTGTGGCTCGACAGCAAACCTGTGCCGCAGCGGCTGGCAACGGCGGATCGTATCCGCATGGGGATGAGCCTGGTACCGGAAGACCGCAAACGTACCGGTATCTTCCCGATATCGTCGGTGGCAACCAACCTGACCATCGCCAGCCTGTGGCGGCGGTTGCAGCGCGGGATCACCATTTCGCAAAAAGATGAGCAGGCGGTGGTGGCCAGCACGATTGGCAATCTGTCGATTAAGGTCTCAACGCCGGATGTGGAAATCCAGGCGCTGAGCGGCGGTAATCAGCAAAAAGTGGTCATTGGTCGCTCGCTGTTAACCAACCCGAAAGTCCTGTTTCTGGATGAACCGACCCGCGGGATTGACGTGGGAGCGAAAGCCGACGTCTTCCGCATGATGGTGCAGCTCTCCGAACAGGGGATCGCAGTGGTCTTTTCCACCTCCGATCTGAAAGAAATCATGGCGGTATCTGACCGCATTCTGGTGATGTCCGGCGGCAAACTTACTGCCGATATCGTGCGCGATCGGGCCGAAGAATCGGCGCTGGTAACGGCAAGTGCTCAGGGGTTCTGATATGAAAACAACACAATCTGTGGCGGTGGCCCCGCGCGCAAGCGCATCGCTGTCACGCGAAAGCATTCTGCTTCTACTGTTAAAGCTGCGAACCTTTATCGCACTGTTCCTGATTGTTGGCTTCTTTACCGCCACGGTACCCGGCTTCCTCTCGACGGGCAGCCTGGTGATCATGATTAAACATATCGCCATCAACGCCTTCCTGGCGCTGGGCATTACGTTTGTCATCATCACGGCCGGGATCGATTTGTCCATCGGTGCAACGCTGGGCCTGTGCGGGATGATTGCCGGCTGGATGATCACCAAAGGGATTGTGCTGCCGATGTTTGGTATCGCCATTTTCCCCAGCGTCTGGGTGATTGTGCCGCTGGTGTTGCTGATCGGCGGCTTAATTGGCGCGGTGAATGGCTGGATAATTACCCGCTATAACGTCGCGCCGTTTATCTGTACGCTCGGTACGATGTATGTCCTGCGTGGTGCCGCGATGCTCACCTCAGACGGGCAAACCTTTCCGGGGCTTTCCGGCAATCCGTTGCTGGGCAATATCGGCTTTGATGAGATTGGCGCCGGTACGCTGTTTGGCATTCCGTGGGCTATCTGGCTGATGATCGTGCTGGCGGTGGTGATTGCCTATGTCGCGCGTCGCCTGCCCTTTGGCCGCCACGTTTATGCCATCGGCGATAACGAGCGTGCGGCAGAGCTTTCCGGCGTGAAGGTCAGGCAGGTCAAAATCTGGGTCTACACCATTTCCGGGTTCTGTGCGGCGCTGGCTGGGATCGTGGTGTCGGCACAGTTGCTGGCAAGCCACCCGGCGAACGGTACAGCCTTTGAAATGAACGCCATCGCTGCGGTGGTGCTTGGCGGAACCTCGCTGGCAGGCGGGCGCGGCACCGTGCTCGGGACACTGATCGGCGCCTTCGTTATCGGCTTCCTCGCCGACGGGCTGGTGATGATGGGCGTGAGTGAATTCTGGCAGATGGTGATTAAAGGTATCGTGATTATCGTTGCGGTCATCATCGATCAGATGCAGAACCGTATGCAGCAAAAAGCGGCGGTGGTTGCGCAAAAAGCAGTGATAGAAAGTAAGTAGTTTTATCGGCTTGGCCTGGTTTTTCAGGCCTCAGATATCGACAAAAGGTCGCCAGGGTGGTGGCGGTGTACCACCCTGGCACGTTCACGGGTTCTTATGCCTCAGTTGTAAGTGTCTACCATGTCCCCGAACAAGCGTTCACTATGTCTCCGGACCGTACACCCCAAAGAGGAGAGGGGACCGTTCGTACTCGCATTTTTGTGGGGATTCCTCCGCCCCGGGGGAGAGGAAGAAAACCGGTCGTAGCCCGGGTAAGCGCAGCGCACCCGGGACTCCCGGAGGCGGCGTAACCCAGGTCAGCCGTGGCTTACCAGACTACGCGCGGTGGCGTAATCCGTGATCAGGACATCAATATAATTCCCCTGCAACGCGCCGCGAATGGCATTGTGCTTTTCCGGCCCGCCCGCAAGCGCGATAACCTGCTGGCAGGCGCGAATTTGCTCCAGCTCCATGCCAATCACCGGGTCCTCCTCCTGGGTAAGGACGGGTTTGCCCGACGCATCGTAGTAATGCAGGCAGATATCCCCTACCGCGCCACGTTCGGAGAGCAAATGCAGCATATCTTCGTTGTAGTAGTTGCCGGAATTTTTCAACAATTGTGACGGCTCCAGCTCGCCAATCCCGACAATCGCCACATCGACCTCGGCAAATTTCGCCACCACCGCCGCCACATCCGGGCTATTAACCAGCCGTGCGCGCTCTTCAACCGAGTGCTCAATACTTTGTGAAGGCAGCAGCCAGGCCGGGCAGCCTAAATGTTCCGCCAGTTGTTGAGTCAGAATGGTCGCCTGCACGTTGCCGTTCGGCCCCACCCCGCCAAGAAGCTGAATAACACCCTGGGCGCGGATATTTTGCGGGTGCATTTCATCGACCATGCAGCGAATGGTACTACTCCAGGCCGAGATCCCCACCAGGTCTTCCGGGCGGACGCGGGTTTCCACATAGTGCGCCGCCGCACTGCCAATGGCATGTTTTATCTGCGCATTGCTGGCGTTTTCCCCCACATCCACCACAATTGCCTGACGGATGCCATACTGTTGCTCAATGGCCTTTTCCAGCGACACAAAAATATTGGTGGGCTGCACCACGGTAATTTTCACCAGCCCTTCTTTTTGACAGCGCGTCAGTGCGCGTGAGACAAATGACTGCGACAAGTTCAACAGCGAGGCAATCTCTGACTGCTTTTTGTTCTCGTTGTAATAAAGCGTGGCGATCTTCACCAGCAAACGCTGCTCATCCTGCTTTGACATTGGTTTCCCCTTCAATTCTCTCCTGTCATTTTTATTCATACCCGAATAGATAACAAGCTGCGCAATACCGGGCGGGAGGATCCAAATGTGATCCTATTCTCCTTTCTTCCAAATTTGCTTTCACAAGGCGTAGACAAACCTCCGGACAAGGCATATCTTTACTCATGAATAATAAATCAGTAGTGAATATATATTCAAAGCAATTACAACCTGACGTTTAACCTTGTGGGATCGACCGCAAAAGGGCGCGCAGGTGTGCTTTTTCACCCTGATTGAATATTTATTCAAGTTAGATTATAAATTCAAGAGGTGGACTATGAATCCGTTTTCGCTCTCTGTTGAGGAGCTTGAAAAAAAAGCACGCGCCGTACGCCGTCGCATCATCGTGCTGAATGCCGAAAGCCCGGCAGGTGGGCACACGGGCGCAGACCTATCCCAGGTTGAGCTGCTGACTGCGCTCTACTTCCGCATTCTGAACTGTTCGCCAGAACTGAAAGAGAGCGATGAACGCGACATTTACATCCAGTCAAAAGGTCACGCGGTGGGGGGGTATTACTGCATTCTGGCGGAAGCCGGATTTATCCCTGTCGACTGGCTGGCAACCTATCAGCATCCCGATTCGCATCTGCCGGGCCATCCGGTAAAACATAAAACGCCGGGTATCGAACTCAATACCGGCGCACTGGGCCACGGTCTGCCCGTTGCGGTCGGTATCGCGCTGGCGGCCAAACGCAGCAACAGCAAACGCCGGGTGTTTGTCGTCACCGGTGATGGTGAACTGGCGGAGGGCAGTAACTGGGAAGCCGCGCTGGTCGCCGCCCATTACCAGCTCGATAACCTGATCATTATTAACGATAAAAACAGCCTTCAACTGGCCGGCCCAACCAAAGAGATCATGAACACCGATCCGCTGGATGAAAAATGGCGCGCCTTTGGCATGCAGGTTACCGAGTGTAAAGGTAACGATATGGCCGACGTGGTGGCGACGCTGGAAGGATTGCAGCCTGCGGGGAAACCGCACGTCGTGATTGCTTACACCACCAAAGGCGCTGGCATCTCCTTTATTCAGGGACGCCCGGAATGGCACCACCGGGTGCCGAAAGGTGAAGAAGTTGAACTGGCGCTGGAGGAACTGAAAGATGAGTAATAGCGAACATCTCGCAACGGTGATGGTGAATGCGTTTATCGACGCGGTTGACCGCGGGATAGACCTGGTGCCGGTGGTGGCAGACTCCACCTCCACGGCCAAGATCTCACCGTTTATGAAGAAATTCCCAGGCCGCCTGGTGAATGTCGGTATCGCCGAGCAAACACTGGTGGGAGCCGCCGCAGGGCTTGCCATTGGCGGCAAAGTTGCGGTGACCTGTAATGCCGCGCCATTTTTGATCTCGCGTGCTAACGAACAGATCAAAGTAGATATTTGCTACAACAACACCAACGTGAAGCTGTTTGGCCTGAATGCCGGTGCCAGCTATGGCCCGCTGGCCAGTACGCACCATAGCATCGACGATATTTCCGTGTTGCGTGGTTTTGGCAACATCGAAATTTACGCTCCTTCCTGCCCTGTTGAATGCCGTCAAATAATTGACTATGCGTTGGACCACGTCGGCCCGGTCTATATCCGCCTCGATGGTAAAGCGTTGCCGGAGCTGCATGATGAAGGTTATCAGTTCAAACCGGGTGACATTGATGTGCTGCGCGAAGGGAAAGACATTGCGCTGGTGGCGATGGGATCGACAGTCCATGAAATTGTCGCCGCCGCCACACAACTGGCAGAAGCCGGTATTGAGGCCTGTGTTATCAGTGTACCGTCTATTCGTCCGTGTAATACCTCGCAATTACTGGCCGCACTGAACACCTGTAAAGCGGTCGTCAGCGTTGAAGAGCACAACGTCAACGGCGGCGTGGGCAGCCTGGTCGCCGAAGTACTGGCAGAAGCCGGACACGGCATCCCGCTGCGCCGCCTCGGTATCCCTGATGGTCAATATGCGATCGCCGCCGATCGGGCCTCCACCCGCGCGCGCCATGAGATTGATGCCGCAGGTGTGGTGAAAAACGCCCGTGAACTGCTGACACGGCAATAAGAATAATAAAGAACAACTTACTGGAGAGAGAGCAATGTCCCGAATTCCTCAACAACTGACCATGGCGGTGATTATTGGTAACCGCGGATTTTTCCCAAGCTACCTGGTGGCAGAAGCCCGTGAACAGGCGGTCGCCCTGTTTGGCCGTCTTGGCATTAAAACCATTATGCTTGATGAGACCCAGACCGAGCTCGGCGGTGTTGAAACCCGCCAGGATGCCAAAATCTGTGCCGAACTGTTCCGCGCCCACCGTGATGAAATTCACGGCGTGGTTGTGCTTCTGCCAAACTTCGGCGATGAAAAAGCGGTGGCGGAAACCCTGCGCCTGTCCGGCTTGAACGTCCCGGTGCTGGTCCAGGCGGAAGAGGACAACCTGGATAAGATGGGGCTGGCGACGCGTCGCGATAGCTTCTGCGGCAAGATCTCCCTGTGCAACAACCTGCGCCAGTACGGCATCCCGTTCACCCTGACAACACAACACGTTTGCGCCCTGAGCGGCGAGGTTTTCGAGCAGGATCTGAAACGTTTTGAACAAATTTGCCGCGTGGTGAGCAGCATGCGTGGCGTTCGCGTGGGGGCCATCGGCGCACGTCCGGCCGGTTTCAACACCGTACGTTACAGCGAAAAACTGCTCGAACGCCTGGGCATTGCAGTGGAAACCCTGGATCTGTCCGAAGTCTTCACCCGTATCAAATTGCTGCGTGACGACGATATCCGCGTTGATGAGAAGCGCCGTCTGCTGATGGATAACGCCGATGCCAGCGGTATCGCCGCCGACAAACTGGTCACCATGGCGAAGCTGTTTGTGGTTATCAGCGAATGGGTTATCGCCAACGATATCGACACCACGGCCATTCAGTGCTGGACCTCGTTGCAGGAAAACCTGGGCATTAACGTCTGCTCCATCATGAGCGTGATGTCCGGTCAACTGATGCCGTCAGCCTGTGAAGTCGACGTGATGGGCGCGCTTTCTATGTACGCACTGGCAAGCGCCAATATGAGCCCGGCCTCGATTGCCGACTGGAACAACAACTTTGGCGACGATCGCGACAAATGCGTGCTGTTTCACTGCGGTAACTTCGCTGCCGCCAGCCTGGAAACTCCGCATATGGGCACCGCGGACATCATCGGTACAACCGTGGGTAAAGAGAACACCTGTGGCGCGGTGCATGGCCGCCTGAAATCCGGCCCCCTCACCTATTTCCGTCTGAGCACTGACGATTTAACCGGTGAAATCAAAGCCTACGTGGGCGAAGGCAAATCCGTCGACGATCCGCTGGATACTGTCGGTTGTCGCGCAGTCATTCAGGTTCCGCATCTGGAAGCGTTGCTCACCTATATTTGCCGTAACGGTTTTGAGCACCACGTGGCGATGAACCACGCGGCCAGTGGCGCCATCCTGCATGAAGCCTTCACGCGCTATCTCGGCGTTGATACTTACCTGCACCAGTAATGCAGTGCGCATGGGCCTGATGGAGAAATACCATGTCGAAAGATATTGTCATCGCGCTTGATGAAGGGACAACGAACGCCAAAGCCGTCGCGCTGGATGCTCAGGGCAATGTGGTGGCGAAAAGCGCGCGCCAGTTGACCATCCAGACACCCCGTGAGGGCTGGGTAGAGCAGTCTGGCGAAGCGCTATTGCAGGCGTCACTGGCGGTAATAAGCGAGGTGATTGCGCAGGTTGGCCCCGAGCGAGTAGCGGCGCTGGCGATCAGCAATCAGCGGGAAACGGCCATTGGTTGGTATCGCGCAAGCGGGTTGCCGTTAGGTCCGGCCATAACCTGGCAATGTTCACGTACGGCAGATTTTTGCCATGCTCTGCGCGAGCAAGGTCAGGACGCTAAAATTAAAGCGGTGACGGGGCTGCCCGTCGCCCCGCTGTTTTCCGCATCCAAAATGCGCTGGCTGTTAAATTCGCTGCCCAATAGTCGGGGGCTGGCGGAACAAGGTGAAATTTGTCTTGGCACAATAGATAGCTGGCTGCTCTGGCACCTGACGGCGGGCGAGTCATTTTGCTGCGACTACTCGAATGCCTCGCGCACACAGTTACTGAATCTTAATACCGCCGACTGGGACGTGGAGATGCTCACACTCTTCCAGATCCCCCGTCAGGCGCTACCGGAAATTCGCCCCTCCAGTGGATTGTTTGGCTACACCAAAGGGCTGGACGCCATCCCGGAGGGTATCCCGGTGCTGGCGATGATCGGCGATTCGCACGCCGCGTTGTTCGCCCACGGCCTTGGCGCCGCCGGGTGTGTGAAAGCGACCTACGGCACGGGGTCATCGGTAATGGCTCCGGTGGTCTCCGCTCAGTGTGACGTGAAATCACTGGCGACCACCGTAGCGTGGCATGATGGCGAACGGCTGGTGTACGGGCTGGAAGGCAACATTCCTCATACCGGCGACGCAGTGGCATGGATGGCGGAAAACACAGGCTTAAGCGAGCTGCCGGAAGCAGAACTGGCGCAAGCGCTGAATACGCTACCGGCCTCAGTGGAATCAACACTCGGCGTCTATTTTGTTCCGGCACTGACGGGCCTCGGCGCCCCCTGGTGGGACGAAGATGCGCGTGGTCTGATTCATGGCCTGAGCCGTGGCGTCAAGCGCGCGCATCTGGTTCGCGCAGCGCTGGAGTCGATCACCTACCAGATTGCCGACGTGGTGGTTGCCATGCGCCAGCACGGCGATTTCGCCTTAAAAGCGCTGATGGTCGATGGTGGCCCTACCAGGAACGACTGGCTGATGCAATATCAGGCCGACCTGCTGGGTTGCCCGGTGATGCGCAGCGACATCCCGGAGCTATCAGCTATGGGAGCGGCACTGCTGGCACGAAAGGCACTGTTGCAGATCGATACAGAACAGCTTCGCCAGTATCTTCCCGAACATGCGACGTTCACACCGGATGAACAGCGTCACGACAGATTGCAAAAACGCTGGCATGACTGGCAAAGCGCAGTACAGCTTGCCCGCACACAAAAAACGCAGGCAGGCTAAAGAGTTTGGGTGCGTGAGGATCCCACCTGACAAGATGATTTGCGGGGATTGCTCCCCGCAATTCAGGTTAGCTACTTCTTCGGTTCGTAAGCGAGAACAGCTTTAAACTCCGTATCCCGTTGTTTGAACGTCATCTCGCAAAGCGAGTCGCGTACTAACAGCGTGAAACCCAGTGCTGTCATACACAGCACCACGATCGCCACCAGGGCGTACTTCGTTAGCATGTCGTTGCCTCCGTGCAAAAAAGAGACTAACATCCAACTTGTCGAGGGTTGGATGATAAGCCTCAGGTTGATAACACTATCTCCTGGGGCTTTCACCTTTCTGAACCCTGCAAATGCCTGACTCAGAAAGCCTCAGGCACCCGCGAGCATCCTAACCTCTTCATTCCCTTCGCACGAAAGAAAAACTGTATTTATATCCAGTTAAACTCAATTTTTCAGAAAACATAAAAACGCTAAAAATCCCACCGCTTTTTCATCTTTGTTTGGCTCCATTTTCATAGCCAAATAATCTGGCTTATGCCTTAAGCGCATAAATAAAGACGAATTTAAACTTTAAGAAAAATCGGAAGCAGCCTACTTTAGCGATACAAAATAATGACACTAAATTAACTTTACAGGGATCTCATATGACCAAAAAACTGCTGCCTCTCGTCATCATGACGCTGCTCTCTGCCACCAGCTATGCGGCAACGCCGCCAGATACCCTGGTTGTTGCACAAGGTCTGGACGATATTGTCAGCCTGGATCCGGCAGAAGCCAATGAGCTTTCCAGTATCCAGACCGTTCCAAGCCTGTACGAGCGCCTGGTCCAGCCGGATCGTGAGAACCCTGAAAAGATTAACCCGGTGTTGGCAGAAAGTTGGCAGCCCGATGCGGCCGCTAAAACCCTGACCATCAAACTGAAAAGTGACGCGAAGTTTGCTTCCGGTAACCCGCTGCGCCCTGAGGATGTGATTTTCTCCTATACCCGCGCGGTCACCATGAACAAATCCCCGGCCTTTATTCTTAACGTCCTGGGCTGGGAACCGGACAATATCGCCAGCCAGTTAAAGAAAATCGACGATCATACGATCCAGTTGCACTGGACGGCGGATGTAAGCCCGGCAGTGGCACTGAATATTCTCTCCACGCCTATCGCCTCAATCGTAGATGAGAAACTGGTCAGCGCGAACGTCAAAGACAATGATTTTGGTAACGCCTGGCTAAAACTGCACTCTGCGGGCAGCGGCGCGTACAAAATGCGCGTTTATCAACCGCATCAGGCTATCGTACTGGACGCCAATCCCACTTCGCCTGGCGGCGCGCCCAAACTGAAAAATATCATTATTAAAAACGTACCGGATCCGGCTTCCCGTCGTCTGTTAATTCAACAGGGCGATGCCGATGTGGCGCGCGATCTCGGTGCCGATCAGATTAGCGCGCTGACAGATAAGAAAGGCATTAAGGTGCTGAGTATTCCGTCTGCTGAGCAGAACTATCTGGTCTTTAACGCCGGTAACAGCGCGAACCCGTTGCTGAACAATCCCGCATTCTGGGAGGCGGCACGCTGGCTGGTCGATTACGACGGCATCACCAAAGATCTGCTGAAAGGGCAATATTTTGTTCACCAGAGTTTCCTGCCAGTCGGCCTGCCAGGCGCGCTGGAAGATAACCCGTTTAAATTCGACCCGGCAAAAGCAAAAGAGATCCTCGCCAAAGCGGGCATTAAGGATGCGCACTTCACCCTGGACGTCGAAAACAAACCGCCGTTCATTACCATCGCCCAGTCTATGCAAGCCAGTTTTGCTCAGGGCGGCGTGAAGGTAGATCTGTTACCCGCTGCGGGTAGCCAGGTCTATGCCCGCGTGCGTGCCAAACAGCATCAGGCGGCGATTCGTCTGTGGATCCCCGATTATTTTGACGCCCACTCCAACGCCAGCGCCTTCGCCTATAATGACGGGAAATCCAGTACGGTTGCCGGATTGAATGGCTGGCAGATCCCTGAATTAAGCAAAGCCACGCTCGCGGCCGTTGCCGAGCCGGATGCCGCCAAACGTCTGGAGCTCTACAAAAAAATGCAGCAAGAATTGCAGCATAAATCCCCTTATATCTTTGTTGATCAAGGGAAAACGCAAATCGTGGTACGTGATAATGTGAAAGGCTACCAGCAAGGGTTAAATGCCGATATGGTGTGGTATGACCGCGTAACCAAGTAAGTTAGCGATTGCGCCGTTGACCCTTTCTCATTACGAGAGAGGGTCATCATTAAAGAACGATGCCATTAAGAGTTAGTCATGTCCCACATCTCACCCAGGCTGTTACGGGTTATCCAGACCCTGATAACCCTCGCCCTGACGTTATTTGGTCTGTTACTGGTTACCTTTTCACTCTCGGCACTCTCGCCCGTTGACCGTGTGCTGCAAATCGTCGGTGACCATGCCAGCCAGTCGACCTATGACCAGGTCCGCCACCAACTCGGGCTGGATCAACCGCTGCCCGTGCAGTTCTGGCACTATTTACTCGACCTGTCTCACGGTGATTTAGGCACCGCCAGCGCCACCGGACAGCCCGTCTTGCAGGATCTGCTCTCCGCCTTTCCTGCCACGCTGGAACTGGCTACCCTGGCATTGGTTATCGGTACCGCGTTGGGTATTCTCGCGGGCGTATTATGTGCCCGTTTTGCCGGTTCCCCGCTGGATCTGGCCGTGCGCACTTTTACCCTGCTCGGTAACTCTGTCCCTATCTTCTGGCTCGGTCTGTTAATGCTGGCGCTGTTCTACGCGAACCTGCAATGGAGCGCAGGCCCCGGCAGGCTGGATGATATTTATCAGTACACTGTCACCCCGCAGACCGGCTTTGTGCTTATCGATACCTGGCTTTCCGGTGACAGTCAGGCATTCAGAAATGCCCTTAGCCATATGGTACTTCCGGTCACCCTGCTTGCTTACTATTCTCTGGCCAGCATTACGCGACTAACCCGCTCGGCCTGCCTTGGCGAAATGAATAAAGAGTATATCTTGCTGGCACGCGCAAAGGGGGCTGGCGAGATGACAATCATGCTGCGCCATGTCCTGCCAAATATTCGCGGCACGCTCCTGACCGTGGTTGCGCTGTCCTATACCAGCATGCTGGAAGGCGCGGTGCTGACAGAGACCGTCTTTTCCTGGCCGGGTATTGGCCGCTATCTCACGACCGCGCTGTTTGCCGGTGACACCACGGCGATTATGGGCGGCACACTGGTTATCGGTGTCTGCTTTGTCCTGATAAATAACCTCGCCGATATGCTGGTACGGCTCACTGACCCGAGGATTCGCTAATGCCGACGACTCTCTTTTTACGCCGTCTGCGCCATTCGCCTGCGGGTTTTAGCGGATTGATTATTGTGGTGTTACTCCTACTGGTTGCCATTCTGGCGCCGTGGCTGGCACCGCAAGACCCCAACTGGCAGGATGCCGCGTCGCGCTTACAGCCGCCCTCGGCTACACACTGGCTGGGAACCGACAGCTATGGCCGTGATTTGCTGTCACGGCTCATTTATGGCACGCGTCCGGCGCTGGGGCTGGTAGCCCTGGTCACCCTCATTACGCTGCCTGCCGGCCTGCTGGTCGGTATTTTGTCTGGCTATTACGGTGGCTGGCTGGAACGCGTTCTGATGCGCTTTACCGATGTGGTCATGTCCATGCCGCGTCTCATCCTCGCGTTTGCGTTTGTCGCCATGCTTGGCCCGGGCCTCGTCAATGGCGCACTCGCCCTCGCGCTGACTACCTGGCCTGCCTATGCGCGTCAGGCACGTAGCGAGATCCAGCGACTTCGTCACAGCGATTACCTGGCAGCGGCTGAGATGATGGGAATTCGCGGCTGGCGGCTGTTACTGGGGCATATTCTGCCACTCTGCCTGCCATCCGCGATTGTGCGTCTGGCTCTGGACCTGGCGGGCATTATCCTTGCCGCCGCCGGACTGGGTTTTCTGGGCCTGGGGGCTCGCCCACCGATGGCGGAATGGGGCGCCATGATCGCCGATGGTATGCAAGTCATCTTCGATCAATGGTGGATTGCCGCAGCCCCTGGCGCGGTCATTTTACTGGCGAGTCTTGCGTTTAACCTGCTGGGCGATGGCCTGCGTGATGTACTGGAGCCACAACATGACTGAAAAACGGATTATCGTATCGGGCCTTAATGTTGATTATCCCGGCGCCCGCGTGGTCAATAACCTGAGTTTCACCTTGGGCAATGAACGCCTCGCGCTGGTGGGCGAATCTGGTTCCGGTAAATCAATGACCGCCCGTGCCCTGATGGGGCTGGTACGTAAACCCGGCAAGGTCAGCGCCAGTGAGCTGAGCGTATCCGGGCATGATTTACTGACCATGGAGAATAAAGCGTGGCGCGCCCTGCGTGGCAATGGCATTGCGATGGTACTGCAAGACCCGCGCTATGCGCTTAATCCAGTCCAAACTGTGCAGGCACAACTGGACGAAGCCCTGACGCTTCATCAGCGTCTGAACCACAAACAGCGGCTGGAAAAAATAAACGAGGCATTGCGCGCCGTGGAGCTGGAACCGGCGGTGTTGCAACGCTACCCCGGAGAGCTTTCCGGTGGTATGGGCCAGCGTGTGATGATCGCCATCGCGCTGGTTAACGACCCACAGGTGCTGATAGCGGATGAACCGACCTCAGCGCTCGACGCGCGCCTGCGCAATCAAATCCTTGAACTGCTGGTGGCGCAGTGTGAGCAGCGGCAAATGGCCATGCTGCTTATCAGTCACGATTTACCGCTGGTCGCGCAGCACTGTCATCGCGTGCTGGTGATGTACCAGGGGCAAAAGGTGGATGAAATGACCGCCAGCGAACTTCCCAATGCCACGCATCCTTACACGCGCACGCTGTGGACCTGTCGACCACAGGCGCAGACCTATGGACAAATGCTCCCGACACTTGATCGCAGCCAAATCTTTACGGAGTCAGACCATGGTCATCGCTGAAATTCGCCATCTGGAAGTAAGCTTCGGGGAAAAAACCGTCGTCCGTGATGCCAGTTTTAGCCTCGAACAGGGCGAGACGTTTAGTCTGATTGGCGCATCAGGCTGCGGTAAATCCACCCTGATGCGCGTACTGGCAGGGCTGCAGCGTGACTGGCGTGGTGAAATGTCACTCTTCGGCTCAGAGATAAAAGCGGGCACGCGTTATCAGGGGGCATTGCGACGCAATGTACAAATGGTCTTTCAGGATCCGTACGCTTCACTGCATCCCAACCATACGCTGTATCGTACTCTCGCAGAACCGCTACAAATTCACCGTGAGAAAGCGGTAGACCAGCGCGTCAGCACGGCACTGGAAGAGGTAGGGCTTCCTGCGGATGCTGCCAGACGCTACCCACATCAACTCTCAGGTGGTCAGCGTCAGCGTGTGGCGATCGCCCGGGCATTGCTGTTGCGACCACAGATTCTTCTGCTTGATGAGCCAACCTCAGCGCTGGATATGTCGATCCAGGCAGAAATACTCAACTTACTGAACCGTCTGAAAGACCAGCACAATATGAGTTATCTGTTGGTTAGCCACGACGCCGATGTCATCGCGCATATGTCAGACCGGGCTGCTTTTATGGCGAACGGCAAAATCGAGCGCTTTTTTGACCGGGATGCGCTGGCACGTGGCGAACACCGTATGGGGTAAGTGAAAAGGGTTTGGGTGCGTGAGGATCCCACCTGACAAGCGAATTTGCGGGGATGGCTCCCCGCAATTCAGGTTAGCTACTTCTTCTTCGATTCGTAAGCGAGAACAGCTTTAAACTCCGTATCCCGTTGTTTGAACGTCATCTCGCAAAGCGAGTCGCGTACTAACAGCGTGAAACCCAGTGCTGTCATACACAGCACCACGATCGCCACCAGGGCGTACTTCGTTAGCATGTCGTTGCCTCCGTGCAAAAAAGAGACTAACATCCAACTTGTTCAGGGTTGGGATGTAAGCCTCAGGTTGATAACACTATCTCCTGGGGCTTTCACCTTTCTGAACCCTGCAAATGCCTGGCTCAGAAAGCCTCAGGCACCCGCGAGCATCCTAACCTCTTCCTTCCCTTCGCACGAAAGAAAAACTGTATTTATATCCAGTTAAATTCACTTTTCAGAATATGTTCAGGCGTGACGCTATGACTTCGCCAGGCTGCCAAACTGCCCAAGCACGGCATCAAAAATCGCTAACCCTTTTTGCACTTCGGCGGCACTCATAGTGCAAGGCGGCACCACGTGAATACGATTTTCAGCGACAAAAGGCAAAATCCCGGCGTTGAGCAACGCGCCTTTGATCGCCGCCATATCGGCTGCGGCTACTGGCGTTTTCGCTACGCGGTCGGTGACCAGCTCCAGCGCCTGGAACATACCACGACCACGCACATCACCGATCAACGCATGTTTTTGCGCCAGCGACGTCAGGCCAGAGCGCAACACGCCGTCCCCCACCGTTGCCGCGTTTTCTACCACTTTTTCATCTTTCATTGCATCGAGCGTGGCGACAATGGCCGACATCGCCAGCGGATGGCCGGAATAGGTCAGGCCGCCTGCAAAGAAGTGGTCGTCAAAGTAATGTGAGATTCTCTCGGAAATAATGACGCCGCCCGCCGGTACGTAACCCGCATTAACACCTTTTGCGAAGGTGATGAGATCGGGAACAATGCCATCCTGCTCGAACGCAAACCAGCTACCTGTGCGACCGAAACCGGCCATCACTTCATCGACAATCAGCACAATGCCGAACTCATCTGCCAGTGCGCGCACCCCCTGCATGTAGCCTTTTGGCGGCACCAGAATCCCGGCTGTACCCGGTACGGACTCCAGCAGAATAGCGGCAACAGAATTCGGCCCTTCACACTCAATCATCCGGCGCAGATGCGCCAGCGCGCGCTGACACTCTTCGTCTTCGGTGGTGGCGTTAAACTCGCTGCGATACAGGTACGGGTTAAAGAAGTGAACGTGTCCACGGGCATATTCATTCGGAATACGACGGGGATCGCCCGTGGCCACAATGGCGCTACCGGTATTCCCGTGGTAAGAACGGTAGGCAGAAAAAATCTTGTCACGCCCGGTATACATACGCGCCATACGCATGGCGTTTTCGTTGGCGTCGGCCCCGGCGTTCGTAAAGAACACTTTGCTAAAGCCTTCGGGCGCCAGATCAACAATCCGTTTTGCCGCTTCGCCGCGTGCGAGGTTTGCCGTCGCCGGCGCGATAGTGGTCAATGATTCCAGTTGTGCCTTCATCGCCGCCAGAACCCGCGGATGCTGATAACCGATATTGACGTTTACCAGTTGGCTACTGAAATCCAGATACGTATTGCCATCGTAATCCCACAATTCGCACCCTTGTGCACCGGCGATCACCAGCGGATTGAGGTTGCCTTGCATCGACCATGAATGGAACACATACGAACGGTCTAGCTGACGTACATCATCGTTGGTTATCGCCATCTCGCTCTGAAGTGCCAGTTTCATACCCTGCTCCTTTCATACCGTTGTTGTTGATTCCATCATGCGGCGCACCTGGCGCAGTCAGGTAGAGCCAGTCTTGTTAGCGGCATGTGACACACGTGTCACATATTTACTCACCAACTGGCTCTGTCTCTCCTGCGCGCGCGTTTTTTATAGTGGCGGAAGAAACCAGCACAGGAGAGAGAGATGACAACAGCAAAGAAAGTGGTCTTTATTACCGGCGCGACATCCGGGTTCGGCGAAGCCGCCGCGCGGGTCTTTGCCAAAGCAGGTTGGTCGCTGGTACTGAGTGGACGCCGTCTGGCACGCCTTGAGGCGTTGCAGGATTCGCTGGCGGCAGAAGTACCCGTTCACATTATTGAGCTGGATGTACGCGATAAAGATGCAGTGAAGCAGGCCGTTGCCGCGCTCCCACCCGCGTTCGCCGATATCACCACGCTTATCAATAACGCCGGGCTGGCGCTTTCACCGCAACCCGCACAAAACGTTGAGCTGGAAGACTGGCAGACCATGATTGATACCAACGTCACCGGGCTGGTCAATGTGACTCACGCGCTGCTGCCCACGTTGATTCAGCATGGCGCAGGGGCGAGTATCATCAATATTGGTTCGATTGCCGGACAATGGCCCTATCCGGGTAGCCACGTTTATGGCGCAACCAAAGCGTTTGTGAAACAGTTTAGCTATAACCTGCGCTGCGATTTGCTGGGTACAGGTGTGCGGGTGACCGATCTGGCGCCGGGTATTGCGGAAACCGAATTCACGCTGGTTCGCACCAAAGGCGATCAGGCGGCATCCGATAACTTATACCGTGGCACCACGCCGCTCAGCGCACAGGATATCGCCGAACAGATGTTCTACATCGCCACACTACCAGACCATATGAATATTAACCGGGTGGAAGTCATGCCGGTGCGTCAGGCCTGGCAGCCGTTTGCCATTGACCGGGATTAAGATATCTGTGGTAGCCTGGATAAGGCGCATGCGCCGCATCCAGGCTATTCCCCGGTGGCGCTGACGCTTACCGGGTCTATCCTTGAGAAGGGACATTAGCGGCTGGACTGCAAAAACTTACGTACCCGGTCCGAATCCGGATTGGTAAAGAACTTCTCTGGCGATGCCTTCTCGATCAGCAACCCTTTCTCCAAAAACACCACCTCGTCCGACACCTGACGGGCAAAATCCATCTCGTGCGTTACCACCACCATCGTGTATCCTTCGGCGGCGAGGTTTTTCATCACTCCCAGCACCTCATTGACCAGTTCAGGATCCAGCGCCGATGTCGGTTCATCGAACAAGATCACCTCTGGCGACATCGCCAACGAACGGGCAATCGCCACACGCTGTTTCTGTCCGCCGGAAAGGGTAATCGGATACACATCCGTTTTATGGCTCATCCCGACCTTATCTAACTGACGACGACCAATCTCGTCAGCCGCGTCCCGCTTCATGCCTTTCACGTGGATCAGCGCTTCGGTGACGTTTTGTAACACCGTCAGATGCGGCCACAAATTAAAGCTCTGGAATACCATTCCCACGCGTTCGCGGATTTTGGACAACTCTTTATGTGACATGGCCTTGCCTGAGGCGTCATCAATACCCAGCCGCTGACCGCTAATGCGCACTTCGCCGCGATCCGGCTGCTCCAGCCAGTTCATACAGCGCAACAAGGTCGATTTCCCGGAACCGGAAGAACCTAGGATACTCACCACCGTGCCCTTCTCCACCGTCAGGTTGATATCACGCAATACTTCAACGTTATCAAACTGCTTGGACAGATTCTTAACGCTAACCGCACTTTGTTCAGGCATGGGTCATTCCTCGCTTGTTTCCATATTGGCTTAGTCGTTTAATCAGCAATTCAAGTAAAATGCTGATGCCCCAGTACAGCGCAATGGCGACGATAAAGGCGTTAAACGGAATAAAATACGTCGACTGCACGCTATTCGCGGCGGCGGTGATCTCCTGTACGGTAATAATGCACAGGAAAGCCGTGTCTTTCAGACAGATAATTAACTGGTTACCCATCAGCGGCAGCGCAGAAGAGAAAATATTGGGCAGGACGATACGCTGAAAGATTTTATAGCGAGAAAACCCCTGCGACACAGCGGCTTCAATATAACCCGCAGAAAATATACGACGCTGGCTGCGTAATATCTCGAAGAAATAGGCACCATGATAAATCACCAGCGCCAACAGACCGGCAGTCCAGGCTTCCATACTAATACCCAACTGCGGCAGACCGTAATAAAGCAAATAGGCCAGAATC
The DNA here is from genome assembly GCF_003073275.1 of Phytobacter sp. SCO41. Taxonomy (NCBI): domain Bacteria; kingdom Pseudomonadati; phylum Pseudomonadota; class Gammaproteobacteria; order Enterobacterales; family Enterobacteriaceae; genus Phytobacter; species Phytobacter sp. SCO41. The sequence goes on from NZ_CP027225.1 coordinate 4,119,317, forward strand.
AAAAAGGGAACAGCACGCATCAGGCTGACGAAAGCAATAATGACTCTGTCAATAACGCGATTTTGGTATTCCATAATGTAGCACAGCAAAATGCCGATAAATAAACCGACAACGGCTGCAATAATAAACAGCTCAAGCGTTGAAAGCAGGCCATTAAAAAAACTCTCGCGTGCTGACCAGACAATACTCCACTGACTCATATACCCTCCTGCTTTTATCGCGCCAGGCGCTTCGCTTTACGTTCCGCCATGCCCTGCAATTTCAGCAACAAGCCGATAATGATGACGTAGAGCAATCCCGCCGCCAGAATGGGCGACAGAGGTTCATAGGTCACCGAAGAGATGCGATTGGTGACGCGGGTCAGGTCTACCACGCCGATTATCGCTATCGCCGGGCTGCCTTTAATCAGGAAAGACATCTCATTGACCAGCGCAGGCAGGCTTTCAATCCACATCTGCGGCAGCATGATGTAACGGAAATAGGTCCAGCGCCGCATACCGACAGATTCGGCAGCTTCCCGCTGTTCTCGAGGGAAGTTACGAAATGCGTTACGCCAGATTTCGGCATTAAAGGCGGAGGTATTCAACGTCAGCGCCACAATCGCCGCCGCCGTTTTATCCAGGTTTATCCCAAGCGTCGGCAGCGATAAGAACAGGAACAGAACCAGCGTCACCAGCGGCGTGGCGCGCGCCAGACTGATATAGACCACCAGCACCTGGTCGACGACCGGGATTTTCATCATTCGAATAAAGGCGATCACCAGACCGATGACCACCCCGAACGCGATAGCCACGCCCGAAATCCAGAGGGTCGTCCATGCGCCTTCAATTAATAACTGCCATGCCATTGAATCCATGGTGCCCCCTTTTCTAACTGGCGGCGGTTACCCGCCGCATTGAACTTATAAACCCGCTAACTTATGAAACTGATCGGCGCTGGTGATGGGCTCTTTCGGCAGATCGTAGGTTTCGCCAAACCATTTTTTCTGCAACTCAGCCAGCTTGCCGGTTTCGGTCATGTGATTCATAAATTTGGTCATGAACGCCAGTAATTCCGGGGAGCTTTTGGAGATTGGCCATGCCATGTAGCCTGGGCCAGAGACCGGCAGCCCTTTGGCAAACACTTTCGGCTTCGCTTTCACCAGGTCGTTGACGGAGATAACCACGTTAATCACGTAATCGACGCGTTTATTGGCAAGATCGGCATAGGCTTCCGGGTAAGATTGATATTCCACAACCGGGCCCAGTTTACCGCCCACTTTCTCCAGCATCGCTTTCAGTTCCGGCAGACGCGCCAGTAATGCGCTGCCCGCCTGGACGCCCACTTTTTTACCGCTCAAATCGGCGATGGTATTTAATGTCTTATCATCTGCGCGTTTCACAAAATAATGCTGGGCAGACGCCCATGGCGGGGTGAAATTAAATACATTGAGACGTTCATCGGTAATCACCGCACCGGTTAACGCCATATCGTATTGTCCGGTAGAGACGGCGGCGAGCAGCCCCGTCCAGGGTAAAATACTTTGGTTGATATTGAATTTTGCGTATCTACGCAACTCGTCGAGCATATCCTTGTTAAACCCTTCTGATTTACCATCCTTCATAAAGTTAAAGGGCGCATAGTCATCTTCGGTCGCCACTTTCAACGTGCCAGACTTTTCGATTTCGGGTAAATCTGCTGCGACTGCGTGTAAAGAAAAAGCCAAAGTGAACATGGCTGCAAGACAATATTTGCCGAATACTTTTTTCATTTCTCTACCCTTAATTAAATATGCCAGAAAGGTTCATCCCAGACATGCTGGAACTATTGCAATAAATATGCCGACTGCGTTTCTTGACCGCGCTTTTGTGACTGCGTTTTTACAATAGGGAGCCTTTTTGCTTTCTGAATAGAGCCAGTTTCGGTAAATGAATGTGTCAGATAACGGGAAGCTGGTATGGAATTTGCTCAAATATATCCATGTCTTTTCCAGCGGAGTGCGTCATGATTCGTCACCTTTTGCATGTCAATTTTGATGGTCAGCGTGGGTTACAGGAACAGGTGCGTGAATCACTGATAAACGCCATCCTCAGCGGCATTTTTCCGGCCGATACGCCCCTTCCCTCATGTCGCCAACTGGCTGGTCAGCTTAATGTTTCTCGCAATACCACGGCGCTGGTGTTTGAAAGCCTGGTCAACGAAGGGTATCTGGTCAGCCGCCCACGCAGCGGGTATTACCTGCACCCGGATTACTACCACGCCGGCCAAAACGTGTCGCAAACTGCACCTGAATGCGAAAGCGCTGCACCACGATGGGGCAACCGCCTGCAAATCACGCCCAGCCAGCAGGAATCTATCCTTAAACCGGCTGGCTGGATGCACTATCGCTACCCGTTTATTTACGGCCAGCCGGACACACAACAGTTCCCCCTCGCCTTCTGGCGCGCTGCGGCAAACTGGCTGCACGGCGGCGTGCGAGACCCCTCCTGGGTTATCGATCATATCGATCAGGATGTGCCCATGCTGGTTGAGCAGATCCGCACCCGGGTGCTGCCGAAACGCGGTATCGCGGCCGCTCCGGACGAAATCCTCATCACGCTGGGGTCACAGAACGCCCTCTATTTGTTGACCCGCCTGTTGATGTCCCGGCAGACGCGTGTGGCGGTCGAAAATCCGGGATTTCGTGAAGCGATCAACACCTTTCTGCTTAACGATACCCATATCGTTCCGCATCCGGTTGATGAAGAAGGCATTGTGCTGGGCGAAACGCCCTGTGATTACTACTACGTGACGCCGGGTCATCAGGTGCCGACGGGCGTCACCATGAGTAAAGCGCGCCGGGTCCAGTTGCTCGAATACGCTACCCGGCATGACGCGGTGATCATTGAAGATGACTACGACTCGGAAAGTAACTTTACGCAAAATCCGTTACCGGCGCTGAAAGCCAGTGACCGCAGCGGCCGCGTTATCTATGTCAGCAGTCTGTCAAAAGCGCTTTCGCCGGGTCTGCGACTCGGTTTTATGGTGGCTGCCCCGGAAATCATCGACGAAGCCCGTGCGTTGCGCCGCCTGGTGTATCGCCATCCACCAACCAACATTCAATATCAAATGGCCCATTTTCTGGCTCAGGGCCATTACGAGACGCACCTGCGCCGCTACCACGAAGACTCCGCGCGCCGTTGGGATACCTTACATAACGCGCTGCAAACCTTTTTGCCCGAATGCAAAACCTTCGGTGGCAGCGAACATGCCAACGCCTTCTGGCTGAGTACGCCAAAGCATATCAGTACCCAACAACTCACCTGGCGCGCAGCCCATGCGGGGGTATTAATTGAACCGGGGGCGCGGCATTTTCTTGACGACGCCCCCCCGGATAACTATTTCCGGATGGGGTTTCACGCCATCAATCCGGATGCCATCGTGCCCGGCGTGGAAGTGCTGCGTGGACAACTGGAGCAAATCGGATAGTTCGCATAAAGGCGGGTTTAGAGGGCATGCCTATACTTAATCCCAACCTCACAAGGAAAGGATAAGAAAATATGCCTCTACCCGACTTTCACGTTTCCACTCCTTTTACCCTGGGTATTGAACTTGAGTTGCAGGTCGTTAACCCACCGGGATACGACCTTAGTCAGGACTCCTCGCGGCTGATCGATGCGGTAAAAGCACAGGTCAAAGCCGGTGAGGTCAAGCACGACATCACGGAAAGTATGCTGGAAATTGCGACAGGGGTCTGTCGCGACATCAATCAGGCGGCACACCAGTTTTCTGCCATGCAGCAGATTATTTTGCAGGCGGCAAACGAGCATCACGTACAGATCTGCGGCGGCGGCACGCACCCTTTTCAAAAATGGCAGCGTCAGGAGATCAGCAACGATGAACGCTATCACCGGACGCTGGAAATGTTTGGCTACCTGATGCAGCAGGCGACCGTTTTCGGCCAACATGTGCATGTGGGTTGTCCGAGTGGCGATGACGCCATTTATCTTCTTCATGGCTTATCGCGCTTTGTGCCGCATTTTATCGCGCTTGGCGCCGCTTCCCCATACGTGCAGCGTACCGATACCCGTTTCGCCTCATCGCGTCTGAATATTTTTTCCTCTTTTCCGGATAATGGCCCCATGCCCTGGGTCAGTAACTGGCAAGAGTTTGAAGGGCTATTTCGTCGCCTGAGCTACACCAGCATGATTGAAAGCATTAAAGATTTGCACTGGGATATTCGCCCGAGCCCCCATTTTGGCACCGTCGAAGTGCGGGTAATGGATACGCCATTGACCCTGTCGCATGCCATTAATGTCACTGGATTTATTCAGGCTATCGCCCACTGGCTGCTGGCAGAGCGCCCGTTCAAACATCAGGAGCGCGATTACCTGCTCTACAAATTCAACCGTTTTCAGGCCTGCCGTTTTGGTCTGGAGGGGATCATTACCGATGTCCACACCGGCGAGCAGCGTAAAATAGCCGACGACATCGAACGAATGCTGGAAAAAGTTGCGCCATGGGCAGATAAGCTCAACGCAGGCAGCGCTATCTCCGAGCTGATGAACTTCGTCAAACGAGGGAAGAGCGAATCACAAATGATGCGCGATTTTGTCGCCGACGGCGGCTCGCTGATCGGCCTGGTGCAAAAACACACCGAGATTTGGGCGGCGGGCTAGAACGGTGCAGGGAGATTGCACCCTTACGCACTTTCCCGGACAATGTCGTTTTTAACAAGCGATTAACTGTCATGAAGCACCCACTGGAAACATTAACCACCGCGGCAGGTATTCTGCTGATGGCTTTCATCTCGGTATTGCTGCTACCCGCCCCTTCTCTGGGGCTGGTACTGGCGCAAAAACTGCTGGATACCTTCCATTTTCAGGACCTGAATCAGCTCTATACCGTGTTGTTTTGCCTGTGGTTTCTACTACTGGGTGCAATCGAGTTCTACGTGGTGCGCTTTATCTGGCGCCGCTGGTTTTCGCTGGCTTAAGGACTGGCCCGGATCAGGCGCTTGCGCCGCCATCCGGGATGTTTTTCCCCTTACCCCAAAGAGAGAAGCGGCACACCGGGCGGTGTCATCCAGGCCAAAAAAAAACCCGGTTGACCTTAGGCCACCGGGCTTATGCGTCAATGCGCGCGCGGATGATTCTCTTTGCGCCAGGCGCCCGGCGGCTGATTGAACGTGCGGGTAAAGATCCGCGTAAAGGTCTGCTGCGAATCAAAGCCATATTTCAGGCAAATATCGTAGACCTTATCATTGGTATTGAGTAAATCCCGCGCCGCCAGTGACAGTTTACGTTCGCGAATATAGCGCCCCAGACTCTCACCTTTGTAATGCAAAAACAGCCGTTGCAGATGCCACTTTGAATACCCGGCGTGGCGCGCAATATCATCAATACGCAATGGTTGGTGTAAATTGTCGTCGATCCACTCGACGATAGTGTCGATAACCTGAGCGGAAATAGTCATACAGCGCTCCCCCTCTCTGCTCTTCGAAATAAACCGTTATTCCCACCAGGCGCGGAATTGCTGGGCGTTATCCGCCGCATGCACCGCTTCGCCGAGGGTGGGCGTTAACAATCGATACCCTTTGCCGAGGCTTGCCGCCGCCAGACGTTTATAAGGGTCGTCCCAGGTATGTTTTGCCAGCACGAATCGTCCGGCGTGGCCCGGCAGTACCGCCCGCGCATTTAACTCCTCCGCTGCTTGCGCCGTTTCCTCCGGCATCATGTGGATGTACTTCCAGTCCTGGTCGTACTGACCGTTTTCAAGAATCGCCAGATCCACCGAACCAAACTGTTCGCCGATGGCTTTAAAGTGCGGCCCGTAACCGGTATCGCCGCTGTAATAGAGCTTGCGATCCGGGGTGACGAACATAAAGCTCGCCCACAACGTCTGATTACGTTTCAGACCGCGCCCTGAAAAGTGCCGTGCAGGCAGCACATGCACCTCCAGATCATTGCTAAACGTGATTTTCTGTTGCCAGTCCGCTTCCTGGATGATGTCCGGATTCATACCCCAGTAACGCAGATGCGATCCCACACCCAGCGGGACTACCACCCGTTTGATTTTTGGCATCAGCGCCCTGATGGTGGCGTAATCCAGGTGGTCGTAATGGTCATGGGATATGATCAGCAGATCGATATCCGGCATGGCCTCTGCCGTCCACGGATAGTCACCGTCGAAGGCTTTATTCAGAAACGAGAACGGCGCGGCGTAATTGCTGAGCACCGGATCAATAAGAATGCGTTTCCCGGCCAGTTGCAGATACCAGGATGAATGGCCCAGCCATACGACCGTATCCTGCTCCAGCGGCAGGCTTGCCAGATCGGTCTTCACCATCGGCAATGGCCGCTGCGGGCGCGCATTTTCCCGGCGGGTGGTTAAAAACTCCCACATTGCCGCCACCATACTTTTTTGCCCCGTGTAGCTGGGCGTAGACAACTGGTTATGAAATTCACCGTCCCGGTAGTGCGGGGACTGCTCTACTCTGGTCAGTTGCTCACCCTGCGGGCGCTGACCAAATCCGGCGTTCAAAACAAAAGGCAAACTGGCGGCAGATACAACGAGCATAATAAGAACCACGCTAAGTAAGAGACGATGCATACCCTGATCCGAGAAAATGTCCCTTCCGTTGGCACATTGAAATAGACTGGACTTGATTATGAGTGAGTAAGCACTCATTATAGAAATGAATAGAAAGTCGTCAAGATGATTTTCAATCTTTGATGTTCAGCGTTGCAGCGTCACAGTGGGCATGGTTCAATCGTGGTTTTTCAAAATGTATGAGGAAAAGTGTAGTGGCTCGTCCGAAGAGTGAAGATAAGAAATTAGCATTACTGGATGCGGCGGCTGTCGCTATCGCGCAAACCGGTATTGCCGCCTCGACCGCGGTGATTGCCCGTAACGCGGGCGTGGCTGAAGGCACCCTGTTTCGTTATTTTGCCACCAAAGACGATCTGCTCAATGCGCTTTACCTGCATTTAAAATCTGACCTTTGCCAGACCATGATCGACAGCCTCGACAGGTCGCACAGCAATTCCAAAATACATACCCAATCCATCTGGAACAGCTATATCGACTGGGGCATCCGTCACCCGTCGGCACATAACGCGATTCGCCAGATTTCGGTGAGCGAAAAAATCACCCCGGAAACGCGCCAGCAGGTTATCGATATGTTCCCTGAGCTACATGAAATCTGCCACCGCTCGGTGAGGCCTGAATTTCTTTCCGAAGCGCTTTCACCCTTTGGCGACGCCATTTTTCTGACGCTGGCAGAAACCACAATGGATTTCGCCAATCGCGACCCGCAAAAAGCAAAAGAGACCAAACGGCTGGGCTTTGAAGCCATGTGGCGCGCGCTCACCGTGGATAACTGCGATGGACAGTAAAACCCTGCAAGAGACCGCACGTCGCATTGCGCTGGAACTACCGTTCACTGAACCGTGCTGGCCGTTTGGCCCGGAACACGACATTTTCAAAGTCGGCGGCAAGATTTTCATGATGATCACCACCGCTCATGGTCGGCCTATGGTGACCATGAAATCAGATCCGCAAAAATCCCTGCTCAATCAACAGATTTATCGCAGCATTGAGCCGGGATATCACATGAATAAAAAGCACTGGATCTCCATCTTTGCTGGCGAGGATATCACCGACGCTCTGCTTGTCGATCTGATCAACGACTCGCGGGATCTGGTGGTCGACACGCTGGCGAAAAAAGATCAGCAACGTCTGCGTCCGCGCTGACTGTTCGGAAAAACGAAAACGCGTTACCGTAGCGTTTTGTTTTCCGACAGGAGCACGCGCAGTGGAACTTGAGATTTACCAGGTTGATGCTTTCAGCACACGCCCTTTTTCCGGCAATCCGGCGGGCGTGTGTATCACGCCCCAGGCGCTTGAAACCGCCACCATGCAGCAGATTGCGGCAGAGATGGCCGTCTCTGAGACCGCGTTTTTGGCACGCGATGATAACCGTTTGCGCTGGTTTACTCCTCAGGCTGAGGTCGATTTATGCGGTCACGGCACGCTCGCCACGGCCCATATTTTGCGCCAGACCGGGCAGCTTGCTGTTGGAGAAAGCGTTGTCTTCACCACCCTTTCCGGCCCGCTTAAAGCCACCGCCCGCCCTGACACTATCGAACTGGATTTCCCGCTCTTAGTACCGGATATGCATTATGCGCCGGATAACGCTTTACTGGACGCCCTGGGTCTCAACGCCAGTGACGTCTCTGCCAGCGGGACATTTGGCCCGAAAGCGATGATTGTGGTGGAAGACGCGCAGGTCATTGAGCAGCTCAAACCCAACTTCCAGGCGCTTGGCGCACTGCCCGGACGCGGCGTGGCCATTACGGCACCCTGTAATGGCAAATATGATTTTATCTCTCGCTACTTCGCGCCGTGGGTGGGGGTAAATGAAGATCCGGTGACCGGTTCCGCGCACTGCGCGCTGGCGGCCTACTGGGGTTCGCGTCTCGATAAGCGCACCCTCAGTGCCTGGCAGGCCTCACCGCGCGGCGGCGAATTGCAGATTGCGCTCACCGCAGAAGGCCGGGTAGCGCTGGCAGGCCAGTCGCATACGGTCCTGGCCGGAAAACTCTATCTTTGAGAAGCGGCTAAGCGTGCTCTGCCAGCCATGCCAGCGCCTGCTCGCCCCGCTCATCTATCGGTAAATAGACCAGCAGCCGCGAGCCGTTACGCGGCGCTGAAAACCAGTACATCTGCTGCAAAGAAAATTCGCCTAATTCAGGGTGGGTAAAGGTTTTCAGTTGATTTTCAACGCCGCGCACGTCGTAGCGCTTATGCCACAGCGAGGCAAACTCTTCCGATACTGCGCAAAAGCGCGCCAGCTTCGCTTCCCACTGCGGGTCGCCCCGATGTTCCGCCATCGCCGCCCGGAAATAGGCAACAAAGGTCGGCAGCACACTCTCCTTACGCCCAATACGGCTACGCCAGGTCGGGTTGGTCAGATAGAGATAAATACAATTGCGCTCATCTTCTGGTATTTGGTGAAAATCAACGCCCATCATCCGCGAAAAAGCATCATTCCACGCCACAATATCAAAATTGGATTTTTGGATGCTGGCCGGTTGGGGTAACAGGCTATCGAGCATTTTACGCGTCCCGATGCTGATGCCTTCACACTGCGGCACCACAGGCGTTTCCGCAGGCGTCAGCCCCGCCAGTAAAAACAGGTGGCGGGTTTCAGTTGCCGAACACTCCAGCGCGTTGGCGATTGCCTGCATCACGCTGGCCGACGGGTTCACATCCCTGCCCTGCTCAAGCCAGGTATACCAGGTCACGCCAACGTCTGCGAGCAAGGCCACCTCTTCACGCCTTAAGCCTGGCGTACGACGCCGTCCACTGCGCGGCAGACCGAGACGCTGCGGGTCAAGGCTTTCCCGGCGGGAGCGTAAAAACGCGCCGAGCTGTTTGCGGTTCTCATCCTGGACGCTCAACAGAGGGGATCGTTCCGACATCAGGCTCATAAAACCTCCAGCATGGTATTGCCAGTACCAGTATAAGCAAGAACTGGTACCCGTTTTTCGTATCAGCGATGCTACGTCTATCCGATGAATGACGCAATGGAGTTACCATGAATACGTCTGCTGTTTCACCCGGTCGTGCGGGCTTGTTATTACTGTTGACCGGACAAATGCTGCCGCTGATCGATACCTCGATCACCAACGTCGCCCTTGATTCCATCACGCTTTCGCTGCACACCAATACCACGCAACTCTCTCTGATTGTTGCGCTGTACGGCGTCGCGTTTGCCGTCTGCCTGGCGATGGGGAGTAAACTGGGTGATAACTTTGGCCGCCGCAAAATGTTCTTATGGGGCGTGGCGCTGTTCGGGATCGCCTCGCTGCTGTGCGGTATCGCCAACTCCATCACCGCCCTGCTCGCGGCGCGTACCCTGCAAGGGATGAGCGCGGCGCTGATCATGCCGCAAATTCTCGCAACGCTGCACGTGACCCTCAAAGGTACGGCCCATGCCCGCGCTATCAGCCTGTATGGGGGGATTGGCGGCGTGGCGTTTATCATCGGGCAGATGGGTGGCGGCTGGCTGGTGTCGGCAGATATCGCCGGGCTCGGCTGGCGAAACGCCTTTTTTATTAACGTGCCGATAAGCCTGTTGGTGCTGGCATTGAGCCATCGCTATATCCCGGAAACCCGCAATGAAACCCCAACGCGCATTGACTGGCAGGGCACCTTCGCGCTGGCGCTGATCTTATGCTGCCTGCTCTTCCCGCTCTCCCTCAGCCCGGATTTAGGCTGGCCATGGCAAAGCCAGGCGGCATTACTGGCGATAATTCCGCTAACACTGTGGATGCGTGCCGGCGCGCTGCGTCAGGAACAGCAAGGGCTGCATCCGCTGATGCCGCCACGTTTACTCAAATTGCCCAGCATCCGTTTCGGCCTGTTAATTGCGTTGCTGTTTTTCAGCGCCTGGTCCGGCTTTATGTTCTGTATGGCGCTGACATTACAGGCAGGCGTAGGCATGGCGCCGTGGCAGTCCGGTAACAGTTTTGTTGTGCTTGGGGTGACCTATTTCGCCTCGGCGTGGTATGCGCCGAAACTGATTGCCCGCCACAACGTACGTACCATTCTGCTGAGTGGCATCGCGATTCAAGTAAGCGGCCTGCTGGCGCTGTTCGCCACGCTCTGGTTGACCCATGGGCACCTCAACGCCCTAAACCTTGCGCCTTCTACCGCGCTGATTGGCTACGGCCAGGCGCTGATCGTGAACAGTTTTTACCGTATCGGGATGCGTGACATTGCCACTCAGGACGCAGGGTCGGGCAGCGCCATTCTCAGTACGCTGCAACAGGCCACGCTGGGCCTGGGCCCGGCAGTACTCGGCGGGTTGTTTTTGCATCTGCTTAACCTCACCCTGGGCAACTATAACGAAGCGCTGGGCGGGTTTTTAGTGGCAGAGATCGTGATGATGCTTATGCTTGCCGTCGCCGCGATTGGCGCGCGCCAGCAGCTCGCCCCCCGCTGCCCGGCAAACTGAGGGGATTAGATCTTAGACGGCAGGCGTGCCACCAGCCGCCAGCGAAACCAGATCTGAGCAACAAGAATCAGCACGCCGCCGATAATTTTTTGCAGCGGCAGACGTTCGCTGTACCAGAGGGCAGCAACGATCACCGTTAGCAGCGGTTCGAGCACCATGATGATGGCAGCGCTGGCGACAGCGGCATATTTCTGCCCCTGTAATTGCAGGCCAAAGCGCAGACTGGTGGCAATCAGAATACTGGCGACCAACCACAGTGCAGTGGTGCCCGTAAACGGCTGCGTCCAGTGTTCAAATAAAAGTGAGATCAACACGCCCGCAACCCCCGTCACCGCCAGTTGCACCGTGGTGAGCGGGAGTAGCGGGACATCACGGGCAATGCGGCTGGTGTAGCAAAACGAAATGGATTGCACAAAAGCGGTCAACAAAAACCAGCCCTGGCTGGGATGAAAGACAATCGGCGTATGCAGGCTTAACAGCGCCAGGCCAATAAAGGCGAGCGGCAGGCACTCCCAATAGGCGCGGGCCGGACGCACGCCCATCATAGCCCAGGCCACCAGCGGCACAAACAGCATAGAGAGGCTCATGATAAATGCCCCCTCGCCCAGCGATGGCGTGGTCGACACCGACCAAATCCACAGGCACAACGTGAGTGCCATCCACAACGCGCTGATAAAGACCTGGCGCAATTTTGCCAGCGCAATACGCTGCCCGCGACAAAATGGCAGCAATACCAGCGCCGCGCCTAAAAAGCGCAGCCCCAGAAAGGCAAATACGGGCATCCCGGAGATGGCCTCGCGGGAAAAGATCCAGCCGCAGGCGGCAATGATGGTGGTGATGACCAGAAACAGTTCTGCTTGTCGTTGCCGGTTCATGGCAAAGCTCCCAGGGTATAAAAAAGCCAGCGAAAAGGCTGGCAAAAAAATCACATCAATATTATCAGGCGCTGGCGCGGGAAATATACTGCCAGTCCATCATGATCCTCTCCGCCGGGGCCTCGGGGTTATCGATTTTATTGAGCAGCAGCCCCACGGCTTTGCGACCAATCTCTTTTGACGGTTGATAAACGGTCGTCAGCGGCGGTGTCACCATTTCCGCCAGTTCTGTGCCATCAAACCCAACCACCGCAATATCCTGCGGCATTTTCAGTCCGGCTTCGTGAATGGCCAGCACGGCCCCCGCCGCAAGGGTATCCGACACCGCAAAGACCGCATCGGGACGTTCAGTGTGGCGCAGCAGCGCCTGCATGGCCGCTTTCCCGGCGCTAAAACTCAGGTCGCAGGCATACTCAACAACCGCATACTCACACTGGTGCGCCTTAAGTCCGCTGTGGTAGCCCTCTTCCCGCGAGCGGGCATATTTATAGCTGAGATCGTGGTTAATCAGCGCGATACGCTGACAGCCGCGCGCCAGTAATCGATCAATCACGCATTGCGCGGCGCCAACATCATTGATGCCCACGCAGGAGACATCGCCGTCATCGGCATATTCCGCGCACTGCACCCAGGGGGCGTTACCGATAAGCGTCGCCAGTTCCGGCAAGCGCGAGGAGGCGTCCATGGTGATAATGCCGTCGACGATTTTCCCGGAAAGCAGGTTCAGCGCCGAGCGGGAGCGCGCCATGTCCGAACCGGTATTGCACAGCAGGATACGAAAGCCGTTTTTTTCCGCTTCCTCTTCAATCCCTTTTACCACCTCGGCGCAAAACGGGTTGGCGATATTGGAAACCAGCACCAGAATCATTGAGCTGCGGGCGGTGCGAAGCTGGCGCGCCAGCAGGTTCGGCTGATAATTGCTTTCGGCAATGGCTTTGAGCACGCGCTCGCGGTTTTTTTCTTTAACAGATTCACTGTTATTGAGCACGCGCGAAACGGTCGCGACGGAAACGCCAGCCAGCCTGGCGATTTTCTGAATGGACATAACGTCGATATTTCCTGCGGTTAGCGTCTGGCTAGCAGGCTACCACAACGTCGGATGGCATGCACGATGCACACCTGGTGCCGCATCCGGATAGCATGGCAGGCGTAAGCGCCGCCAGGGTTGTCCCGGATGCGGTTACGCCTTATCCGGGACAACCCGCCCAGGGCGACCTACCTCAACTGGCCACTGTCACCCACTTTTGCTGCTGGTGACTTTGCAGGATGGCATCGATAATAAACATCACGCTGGCCCCATCATAGAACGAGGCAAACCGCGCCTCATCGCGGGCTGGCATTTTCCCGTCCTGCACCGCGCGATAGAAATTCAGCATCATATTCTTAAACGCATCCGGCCAGCCTTCGATATGCCCGCCGGGGAAATGGGCGCTGGCGGCGACATCCGGCGACATCAGCCCTGGGTCATCGGTCAGTATCTGGTTAGGCTGCTGGCGGTGGCCAATCCAAAGCTGTTGTGGCACTTCCTGGTCCCAACCCAGTGAGCACTCACTACCGTTTACTTCAAAACTGAGGCGATTTTTCCGCCCCGCACTCACCTGCGACACGCTAAAACAGCCCTTACTGCCATCATCAAAACGGACCAGCACCGACCCGGCATCCTCGGTAGTCACGGTTTTGTCCTCCACCTCTGCGGCCTGCTGAGTAGAAGTGAAGGTTGCAGCCCCGCGACTGGCTTTGCGTGTCGGCCAGACAATAGAGAGATCCGCCATCACCTGGGTTATGCGCCGTCCGGTGACAAATTGCAATGTATCGCACCAGTGCGAACCGATATCGGCCACCGCCCGCGATGGCCCGCCGGTTGCCGCGTCGACGCGCCAGTTATAGTCCGTTTCCAGCAGCATCCAGTCTTGCAGATAACTGCCGTAGACGGAAAACAGCCTGCCGAGCCGCCCGGAGCGGCGCAAACTCGCCGCCTGCTGAACCATCGCAAACTGGCGATAGACAAAACTGACGCCATGCACCACCTTTGCCTGTTCGGCAAGCACCACCAGTTCACGCGCCTCTTCGGCGGTCATGCACAGCGGTTTTTCCGAAAACAGATGCTTTCCGGCCCGCAGGGCCTGGCGGTTAATTTCTGCATGCAGATGATTCGGCGTACAGTTATGAACCACCTGTAACCCCGGATGCGCCAGCAGTGCCTCCACGCTGGCATAGGCGTGCGGCACGCCAAGCTGCCGCGCCTTTTGCTGCGCGTCCGCCAGATCCGCATCGCACAGCGCCACCACCTCAACAAAGCCCAACCGCCGAATAGCTTCAATATGCGCCGGGCCAATAAACCCGGTGCCAATAATCCCGACCTGAATCATTCCATACTCCCCAGTCCTAACATGTTGCGCACACTACCCCGGTCTTCTTGCCCGGCGGCAAAATCATCAAACGCGTATGCCGACACGGGGATGATGTGACGGCGAATAAACTCGCTCCCTTCCCGCGCGCCGGTCTCTCCCGCTTTCAGGCAACATTCCCACTCCAGCACCGCCCAGCCGTCATAGCCGTACTGGGTGAGCTTGCTGAACACCGCGCCAAAATCGATTTGCCCGTCGCCCGGCGAACGAAAACGGCCGGGCCTGTCGACCCAGTTTTGATAGCCGCCATACACGCCACTGCGGCCCTCCTTCCGGTACTCCGCGTCCTTCACATGAAAAGCTTTGATGCGTTCATGATAGATATCGATAAACGCCAGATAATCAAGCTGTTGCAGGTGAAGATGGCTCGGGTCGTACAGGATATTGCAGCGCGGGTGGTTGCCTACGCCGTCAAGAAAACGCTCAAAAGTGGCGCCGTCATGCAGGTCTTCACCGGGGTGAATTTCATAGCACAGGTCCACCCCCTGTTCATCAAAGCGGTCCAGCACCGGTCGCCAGCGGCGGGCTAATTCAGCAAACGCCTCTTTAAATAACAGGGCGTTATGGGGCGGCCACGGGTAGAGATAAGGCCAGGCCAGCGCGCCGGAGAAGGTCGCATGGGCGCGTAACCCAAGGTTGTTTGAGGCACGCGCCGCCTGAAACAGTTTTTCTATAGCCCAGGCCTGACGCGCCGCCGGGTTTCCCCGCAGCGCCGCGGGTGCAAAGCCGTCAAACGCCGCGTCATAAGCCGGGTGTACCGCAATCAGTTGCCCTTCAAGGTGGGTGGAAAGCTCGCTAATCACCAGACCGCGCTCCGCCAGCACGCCGCGCACATCATCACAATAACTCTGGCTTTGCGCCGCCTGTTCGACATCAAAAATCGCCGGATGGTTACAGGGGATTTGCAGCGCCTTGTACCCTAACCCTGCCGCCCAACCGGCCAGCCCTTCAAGCGTATTAAACGGCGGTTTCTCCCCAATGAATTGCGCCAGAAAAATCCCCGGCCCCTGAATGGTTTTCATAGCACCTCCCACAGCTTATGCGTGCTCTTGGTCGTTGTATTTAAAAGAAAGAAGGAAAATCAGCGCGATAACGGCCGCGGCAATCGCCGGGATCCACCAAAAGGTCACCCACGCCTGCGGCAGTGTCTGCCCGGCGACAAGGCGGTTGTACAGCGCGCCGGAAATTTGTGAGCCCAGCAGCATGCCAATGCCATAGGTAAACATCACAATCATGCTTTGCGCCTGGCCTTTTACCTTTTCGCCCGCCACGCGGTCGGTGTAGATAAAGCCGACAACGAAGAAAAAGTCGTAACAGACACCGTGCAGCAAAATGCCGAGATAGAGCAGGAAGCGCCCTTGCTCACTGACGCCGAGGGCAAAAAAGGCGTAACGCACAAACCAGGCGCACATGCCGATAAGCAGCATGTACTTCACGCCAAGACGGCGAAACAGCAGCGGGATCACCAGCATAAAGAAGATTTCAGACATCTGGCCGAATGACATGGCGGTACTCACATCCGCCACACCAGCATCCGCCAGATACGAGGCGGTATAGGCGTAATAGGTGCCGAGTGGGACGGAAATCAGCGTCGCGCAGAGCGAGAAAACAAAGAAGTGACGGGTTTTGAGTAAGGCAAATGCATCGGCACAGAACAGATCGCGCATAGCGACAGGCAGCCCTTTAGCGGGTGCCGGCGTATGCGGCAACGTCAGGCTATAAAGCGCCAGCGCTACGGAGCAGATTGCCGCCACCTGGAAAATGGTCACGCTGGAGGAAATACCCGTTACGCCGATAAAGATCCCCGCCACAATCCAGCCAATGGTGCCGAACACGCGTACCACCGGGAAAGTTTTATCGATATTGCTCAGGCTGTGGAAGGCAATATTGTTGGTCAGCGCAAGTGTAGGCATATAGCACAGCGTATAGCCAAACAGCAGCGCAATCAGCATGGCGCCGTTTTCCGCCACCAGGGCCTGCGGCACAAACATCAAAATCGCGGCCCCTGCCAGGTGCATCACCGCCATCACTTTCTGCGAGGCGAAGAACCGGTCCACCAGCATGCCGAGCACGAACGGCGACAGAATAGACGCAATAGGCCCGGCGGAAAATGCGTCGCCAATCAGCAGCGACATGTTGTGCTGCGTCATCACCAGACCGAGCGTGACAGACCAGCTCCCCCAGATAAAAAACTGTAAAAACATCATCAGCGACAGCCGCGGTACCAGCAGTCGATGCTGGACCAGATTTCCACTACTTTCGGTTGTTGACACCATTTTTTTGCCTCACCTTTAAAAAGTAATCGATTACAAAACACATCAAGAAGAAAAGTAATCGATTACAATTTATTTATCCTGCACGCTGACGCAATTGTGGGAGATCAATCACGATAAATTTACCAAGGAGAAAATGCCCCGCCAGATCCGGCGAGGCAGCGATCATTACGCGCGTTTTGCAGAACGGCGTGACAGGCGGAAAGCAGCAAACAGAAAGAGGATCCACACCGGCAGCAGAATAGCAGACAGGCGCATGCCGTCCATGGTGCACATCAGGATGAGGATCATCAGCATAAAGGCGATGCACAGATAATTGCCGAAGGGATAGAGCAGCGCCTTAAACTGGGGATCGCGCCCTTTACGGCGCATCGCGGCGCGGAATTTCAGGTGCGCCAGCGAAATCATGATCCAGTTCAGCAGCAGCGTCGCCACCACCAGCGCCATCAACAGTCCAAACGCCTCTTTTGGCAGGATGTAGTTAACCAGCACCACCAGAGACGTGATCGCCCCGGAGAGGAACAGTGAGTTCACCGGCACGCCGCGACGGCTGACGCGGGTCAGGAACGCCGGCGCATTTCCCTGTACCGACAAACCAAACAGCATGCGGCTGTTAGAATACACACCGCTGTTATAGACCGACAGTGAGGCCACCAGGATGACAAAATTCAGCGCCGATGCCACGAGGTTGCTGTTCAGGTTATGGAAGATCATCACAAACGGGCTGCTATCCGCTTTGATATCAACCCACGGATAAAGCGCCAGCAGAACCACCAGGGAACCGATATAAAAGAGCAGAATGCGATAGACCACCTGGTTGACCGCTTTCGGGATAGTGGTGTGCGGCTCGCTGGCTTCTGCCGCCGTGATCCCAATCAGTTCCAGGCCGCCAAAAGAGAACATAATTACCGCAAGGGAGAGGATCAGGCCGTTCCAGCCGGTAGCGAAGAAGCCGCCGTGAGACCAGAGATTGTCAAAGCTGGCTTTTTCTCCGCCGTGGCCGCCGAACAGCATCCACAGGCCAAAGCCGATCATGCCAATGATCGCCAGCACTTTGATAAGAGCAAACCAGAACTCGGTTTCGCCATACAGACGCACGTTAACCAGGTTGACCGCATTAATAATGATGAAAAAGGCGGCAGCCCAGATCCAGGTGGGGACATCGGGAAACCAGTACTGCATATAGATGCCGGCGGCGGTCAGTTCCGCCATGCCCACCAGCACAAACATCGCCCAGTAGTTCCAGCCGGATAAGAAGCCTGCAAAAGGTCCCCAGTATTTAAAGGCAAAATGGGCAAATGAACCTGATACCGGCTCCTCAACCACCATCTCACCAAGCTGGCGCATAATTAAGAAAGCAATGATGCCCGCGACGCCATAGCCCAGCAGCACGGCGGGCCCCGCCATCTGAATTGCCGGACCGATACCCAGAAACAGCCCGGTACCGATAGCGCCCCCCAGGGCGATTAATTGAATATGGCGGTTTTTTAGTCCTCGTTGCAGCGTCGGCCCCGATTCCGACGCGGTATCTGCTGAATGCTCAGATACCCTTGACGCGTTTTTCACGTCTTTCCCCTTTTCGTGTTTTCGTAAAGCCGCACCTTTTAACATTTACGGCACGGCGTAGCAAGAAAGTCAGGGTCGCCAAAAAGGCGTCGTGAGCAGGCACGCAATATCGCCTGCCATGGAGACGCACGGGATAATAACCCGTTCTGCATAGATGACTTGAGAAGCCCTCCGGCAAAAAGCCGTGTATTTACGACAGAAGAAAACTGAGAAAAACGCATCACGCGTTATGCTTGAATATCGGGACATCAGAGAGCAAAGTGGGTCGGCAAGCGCCGTGTCATGCCGCTGTCAGGTTACTGTCGGGTGCATGTCGTGTCGCTATTTTTGCTTTTGGGCGACGCTGTCATCCTGCTTACCACGGAGACATTCTGATGAGTACCAATCGAGTGAAAGAGTTTCGCCTTGCCCGTGCCTGGTCACAGGAACAACTGGCGGAAATGGCTGCATTAAGCGTGCGCACCATACAGCGCATTGAAAACCAGGAGCAACCAAGCCTGGAAACACTCAGCGCCCTGGCTGCCGTTTTTGAAGTGAGCGTTAGCGAACTGTCCGGCAGCACACAAAGCGAAGGCGATGAAGCGCTGGATCAGCGCATTACGGAAGCCAGAAAGCAACTGGAAGAAGAGAGCCGCCTGTACCGCTCGATATTAACCGCGGTGGTGGTCTGCGTTTTACTCTATATCCTCAATCGCACCACCTCGCCAGAGAGCGTCTGGTCGCTCTGGGTGGCTGCCATCTGGGGCGCATTACTGGTGGTGCGTGGGCTGCGTGTTTTTGTCTTTGGCAATCTGATTAGCGGGTGGCAGAAAAAACGGCTGCAAAAGCTGCTGCGCAAGTAATGAGATAAGCGCGCTACTGCCAGTGCGTAGCGCCTTGCCGGACCTTACAGGCGCTTGATAAAACAGACCGCCTCAGCCCTGCCAATATAGACACCGTAATTGTCGGTAACGGTGTAGCCATGCTTTTCATAAAACGCCACGGCCTTGTGGTTGACGCGCCGCGTTTCGAGGGTAACTTCGCGATAGCCAAGCGTCCTTGCCGCCTCTTCCAGAAAGCACAGTATTGCGCTGCCCACCCCCGCTTCGCTCCCCGTGGAATACATCCTTTTCAGTTCCGCCGTTTCCTGGGTTAACGGGCGAATAGCGCCACAGCCTATCGCAACACCCTGCGCGTTTCGGGCCAGCGCCCATACTGAACGCGCGGATTGCAGGTCATCAATGTTAAAAGATCGCTTGCCGCTGCTGCCGGTGATGCGCGCAAGCACGGCAGAGAGTTTTTCAATAAGCGCCTGCGAGTCTGCCGATAGCGGATCGGCTCTTTCTACCTGGATCATTCTTCCCTCTTACGGCTGATACAGAGCGCGCAATCGGCCCCTCGCCCTGTAGAGAAGAAGAGAAAACGCTAACGCTGCATTCCCCAGCGCTTAATCGTCACCTTCTCCAGAGTGGCAAACACCACCCCCTCCACCAGCAGGCCAATCGCAATCACCGTCACCAGCCCGGCGAATACCCTGTCAGTAAACAATTCATTGCGGTTCTGGAAGATATACCACCCCAGCCCGCCCTGGCCGCTTGAGGCGCCAAACACCAGCTCAGCGGCGATCAGTGTACGCCAGGCAAACGCCCAGCCGATCTTTAACCCGGCGAGGATCGACGGTAGTGACGCCGGGATCAAAATGGTTAAAACATAACGTGGACCACTCAGCCCATAATTGCGCCCGGCCATGCGCAGCGTTTCCGGCACGCCACTGAACCCTGACCAGGTATTAAGCGCAATCGGCCACATCACCGAATGTACCAGCACAAACACCAGGCTGACATTCCCCAGCCCGAACCACAACAGCGCCAGCGGCAGCAGCGCAATAGCGGGTAATGGGTTAAGCATCGCCGTTAGCGTGCTCAGCAGATCACGGCCAAACTGCGTGGTGACTGCCAGCGCGCTCGCCAACAGGGCCAGCACGCTGCCAATCAAATAGCCCTTTAGTAATGTGCTAAACGAGTTGACGATCTTCTCCGGCAACTCGCCGTTACGCATATCCTCTGCCAGAGCATGCATTGTCTGCACCACGCCTGGCAACATCAAATCGTTTTGCGCCACCCGCGCGGCCAGCTCCCATAACGCCAGTACCAAAAACAGAATCAATGATTTGCGCAGCCATGTCTGATTCCATAAGCGCTGGCCCAGCGGTAACGGCGTCTCAACCGGGAGATCGCGCAGCGGCGCAAGCTCACGCTCAAACTCAGGACGAATGTAAGGTGGCTGCGACATAGGCACGCTCCTGTTTCTGTTCGGGCCGCGGGTCGTTCGCCGTGGTCGGGAATAACAAATCGTGAATATGACGGGCGGCATGTTGAAACGCTTCGCTACCGTAGTCATTCAGGGAATATTGATGGCAATTGAGTTCAGCACGTACCCGGCCAGGGTGCGGCGATAGCACCAGAATTCGGCTTCCCACCACCAGCGCTTCCTCAATAGAGTGCGTCACAAACAGCAGCGTAAAGCGTTCTTCCTCCCACAGGGCGAGCAACTCCTCTTGCATCGTGCGACGCGTCAGGGCATCCAGTGCGGCAAAGGGTTCATCCATCAGCAGAATACGCGGTTTCATTGCCAGCGCCCGGGCAATCGCCACCCGCTGCTTCATGCCCCCCGAGAGCATATGCGGCATCACATCGGCAAAGTCCGCCAGCCCCACCTTGCTCAGGAAATGCAGCGCCGTGTCTCGGGCTTCCGGGCGAGTAGCCTTGCGACTTGCCAGCAACGGAAACATCACGTTCTCCAGCACCGTCTTCCAGGGCGGCAACTGGTCAAACTCCTGGAAAACCATCATCCGCTCCGGACCAGGGGCGCGAATACGTTGTCCTTCCAGCAACATTTCCCCGCCGCGCGGTGCAAGAAAACCCCCTGCCGCTTTTAGCAGGCTGGATTTTCCGCACCCGGATGGTCCGAGCAAAATAAAGCGATCGCCTGGCCAGACATCAAAGCTGACATCATGGGTAGCCCGCACCTGGCGTTCACGGGTGCGGTATTCAATATCCACATTTCTGACCTGCAGCAGTGGTCCGTCGGACTTTGTCTGAGCCATCGTTGCCTCCGCCATGCGGCTTAACTGCCTGGGTTTTCCCACGCTTCGTTGAAGAAATAGTCTTTCCAGGAGTCGGCTTTGTTTTTCAACACGCCCAGCTCATGAAGTTTTTCGGCGTATACACCCGTACGTTCAGGCGAGACGGTAAAGCTGATTTCCGGGTCATTAACAATTTTTTGTACCAGCGCCAGCGGCAGGCGAGATTTCTCTACCCGAATATAGGTTTCTGCGGCTGCATTTTTATCGGCATTAATAATTTTTGCTGCTTCGACCAGCGCACGATAAAAGGCTTTATAGGTTTTTGGATTCTCATCATGAAATTTTTGCGTGGTGTACAACACGTTAAATGTCGCCTGTCCGCCAAGCACATCATAAGAGCTGAGAATTTTATGTACGTTGCTGTGTTCCAGCGCCTGATACTGGAATGGCGGGCTGGAGAAATGAGTTGTAATTTCCGAGCCACCGGCAATTAATGCGGCACTGGCATCCGGGTGTGGCAAGCTGACGCTTATATTATCGAAACGTTTGAAATCGGCGTTGCCATATAATTTGGCGGTTTCAATTTGCAAGGTTCGCGACTGGAATCCCACCCCTGCTGCGGGTACTGCGATACGGTCTTTATCGCTAAGATCTTTTATGGTTTTCACCGCCGGATTATTGCTGAGCAGGTAGTTAGGCATCGATCCTAATGAGGCAATCGCCTTCACATTTTGTTTGTCTTTGGTGCGATCCCACAGGGTCAGAAGCGGTGGAACCCCGGCAGACGCCACATCCAGCGCGCCGGAAAGTAGCGCTTCATTCATGCCTGTCGCCCCGGAAATGGTGCGCCAGTCAACCTCAATATCGAGCCCCTCTTTTTTCCCCTCTTTTTCGATAAGCTGTTGGTCACGCACCACATCAAGAATCAAATAACCAATACCAAACTGCTGTGCAATGCTGATTTTTCCTTCTGCCAGCGCCGATGCGCTAATACCGCTCAGCGCGACGGTCAACATTGCGCTGGCGATCATTTTCATTTTATTCATGTCCTTTCCCCGGAGGTTTCATAAGTCATATCCGGAAAATGATTGGCTGGCGGGGCATTAAAAAGGAAATGATTTTATTCGCAATGCTTAGCTAAAAATTCACAATAGAGATTTGCGGTGTTTTATGGAGATGAATAGTTAAAAAGTGGCAAAGCTAAGTTATTTTTGATGGTTATGTAAAAAAAGCATCCTCGCTATAGTCAAAATACACTCAATAACCCTGCTTGCGGTAAGATTAATTATGTCCGTATTAACCCACCAGCAATTGCGCACACTGCTGGAACAGCATCTCGTGCGTGTAAATACCCCACCAGACATTGCCCGCCAGGTCGCTGACAACCTCGTCGACGCCTCGCTAAAAGGTCACGATTCACACGGCGTTACCCTGCTTCCACGCTATATCAGCGCCATTCTGGCGGGCGATTTACAACCGTCGGCGCAGTTGCGGCTGATTCGCGATGCTGGCCCCCTGCTCTCTTTTCATGGCGGCTACGGTTTTGGCCAGGTTCTCGGCAGGCAGGCGATGGCGGCGGGTATTGAACGCGCGCAGCAATATGGCGTCGCGCTGGTAAGCCTTGCAGATTCACACCATCTGGGGCGTATCGGCGCCTGGGCCGAACAGGTCGCCGCGGAGGGGCTGGTGTCGATCCATTTTGCTAATGTCGCCGCGCCGTCTGCGGTATTACCGTTTGAGGGACGCAACCCGCGCCTTGGCACCAATCCCTTCTGCGTGGGCGTGCCGGTCAGCGGGCGAGCGCCGGTGATTCTGGACTTCGCCACCAGCGCCATCGCCGGGAATAAAGCGCGCATTGCCTGGAATGAGGGGCGCGCCATTCCGCCAGGCTGTGCGGTGGATGCAGACGGTAATCCCACCACCGATCCGCGCTGGCTAATGGAGGAGCCATATGGCGCGTTGCTGGCCTTCGGCGGGCATAAGGGCGCAGGGCTGTCGCTGATTTGCAGCCTGTTGGGGGCCGCGCTAACCGGCGGCGAGACCGAGAGCCACCAGATCCCGCCGCGCAAGGGCATCATCAATAATATGCTTTCTATTATTTTCGATCCTGCCCGGCTGGGCGCGGGCGAGAATTATGTTAAGGAGGTGATGGCTCAACTGGACTGGATAAAGCACGACCAGCAGGGGCACGATGTTCTGCTTCCCGGCGAACCGGAAGCCCGCGCCAGGCAACAGCGGCTGGAGAACGGAATCTACGTTGACGAGGTGAGCTGGAAACAGTTTGAGGCGCTGGGGCTGTAGGTTTTCCCGCAAAGTGGCCTTTTCCCCTCACTCCAGGGGCGAGGAAACCGCTTTTCACCCTCTCCCTAACCCTCTCCCCAAAGAGGAGAGGGGACCGATCGTGCTCGCATTTTGTGGGGATTCCTCACCCCTTGAGGGAGAGGGAACAGCCGCAGACCCCTCCCCGCCACTTTTTTTTGAAAGTTGCACAAAATTTGGGGTTGATAACCAAGATGATAAAGATTATCTTTCTCATCACCGAGTAGTTGAGTAAATCGCTCAGGTATTCGGTACGACATTGCTCACATTGCTTCCAGTATTATTTGCCCGCGCGTCACGTGCGGGCTTTTTTTTGCCTCTGGCAAAGTGGCTGTGATTTGCCTTTAGGAACAATAATCTACCGTAATAATCATCTGTAATCCGCTGCAATGAAACCGTCACAATCAGGCTTTATCCTCAGATTATTCTTATCAAGGAAAACAGCAGGATCATGGATATACCTCTTTCATCGCGGCAGCTTACTGCGGGCGTGTTACGTATTGCCGTTCCGCACGTAACCCCCGAAGCAAATAATGTGCAGGTCATGTCGATGTTCTCCGAACATAAGTCACTGATTGGCTTACCCGTTCTTGAACAGAATCGCCCTATTGGCATGATTAACCGCCACATTTTTCTTTCGCAGATGAGCCGTCCGTTTTTCCATGAACTGTATGACCAGAAAAGCTGCATCGCGTTTATGGATAAAACGCCGCTCATTGTCGAGGCTGACGCAGGCCTGGATTACCTGGCCGAGCGCGTCATCGAAACGGGCGATAAAGCGATTACCGAGGGGTTTATCCTGACCGAAGATAACCAATACATCGGTATTGGCCTCGGTCTTGATCTGATTCGCACGGTATCGGATTTGCAAGCGAAACAGCATAGGCAAATCATGCAAAGCATTGAATATGCGCGCATCATTCAGGAGTCCATGCTCAGCCGCTCACGGCAAAACATTGAGCAAACGCTGAATGACTGGTGTCTGTACTGGCACCCACGTGATTGTGTAGGCGGCGATATTTACGCCTTTCAGCGCTGCGAAAACGGCTGGCTTCTGGTGCTGGCCGACTGTACCGGGCACGGCGTTCCCGGTGCGTTTATGACCTTTATTTTTTCGTCTGCGCTCGAAAAAGCGCTGACTCAGGCGCAGGCCCACGAGCCAGATCGCCTGCTCGCGTCAATCAACCATTATATAAAACAGACGTTGAGCCAGAGTCATCCCACCGCAGATATGGGCCAGTCCAACGACGGTTGTGACGCCATCGCCGTGTTTGTCGATACGCAAAATGAGCAGCTCATTTGGTCTAACGCGCGTATGCATGCCTTTATGCTCGGCGCGGACGACGAAGAGGTCGTTAATCTTGACGGCGATCGCAAAGGTATCGGCTATTCAGATACGGCCACAGATTATCAGTGGCGTCGTCATCAGCGTCCGTTACGTCGCGGCGATCAGTTGTTGATCGTAACCGATGGCGTAACCGACCAGATTGGCGGTCCGCGGGAAATAATGTTTGGTAAGAAGCGTATTCAGTCATTGTTATTGCAGCAACGTGCGCTGCCAATGTCGTCCATTTCCGAGGCGCTACTCCTGGCGCTGACGAGCTGGCAGGGCAAGCAATCCGCGCGTGATGACATGACCTGGTTTGGTTTCCGTTGGTGATAAATTAAATGAAAATAAGCGACCTGCAGGTCAAAGAAGCGGTTTTGCTCCCCCTTTTCACTCTTCAGCGGCAAAGCGCTGTCGAGCTTTTTTACACGGGCTATTTTTCCCAACAGCACATTGTGTCGATGGGTGACGTGATGCGCACGTGGCTGGATAAACATGAAGCCTCCTCTGCGACGCGTCGCAAATTATTCTCTGTCTTTATCGAGATGGGGCAAAACATCGTTCGCTATTCATCGGATGAACGCTTTCTGTGCACGGGCCAGGATGAATTGCGCTATGGTTCACTGTGTTTTCACACCGACCAGGCAAATTATTACCTCGAAACCGCAAATCTGGTTGGCCCGGAAGAATCCTCTTTGCTAAAAACAAACCTCGAAGTCCTGCGCACAATGACCCAGGCGGAAATCCGCAATGCCTGGAAACAGGGATTACGCAGTGAAGCGCCTGCCACAAGCAAGGGCGCGAACATTGGTTTGTTGACCATGGCGCGGGATACCAGTGAGCCACTGGAGTATCGCATTCATCCACTGGCGGCCAGTCCGTTGTCCGCCTTTCACCTAAAGGCAACGTTTTGCCATGACTGATATGACATTAACCTCTTCCATTGAGCAGCCCGCAACCCAGGCCACACCGGAAGTGAATTTTGATTTTTCAGCACATCGTCTGGTGCTTAAAGGTGAAGCCTATCCTGAAAATGCCGCGGCGTTCTTTCGTCCGCTGTTGCAGGCCATTGAGAACTGGCTGCAAGACAAACCGGCCACCGAT
This sequence comes from Phytobacter sp. SCO41, assembly GCF_003073275.1. NCBI lineage: Bacteria > Pseudomonadati > Pseudomonadota > Gammaproteobacteria > Enterobacterales > Enterobacteriaceae > Phytobacter > Phytobacter sp. SCO41. The sequence goes on from NZ_CP027225.1 coordinate 4,145,234, forward strand.
GAACCGGTTCGTCTGCATGTCGCGCTGAGCTATTTCAATAGCTCCAGCACCAAGCTGTTATTTGAACTGTTCGAGTGTCTGAACGGCTTTGCGAAAGGCGGTATCGCCTGCGAGCTGCACTGGTACTATGACGAAGAAGACGATATTTCCGAAGAATTCGGTCAGGAGTTACGTATCGACTTCCCTTCCCTGGCGGTCTTTCTTATCCCGGATCTTGACGCATGCTAGATATTAATGAGCTTTTCAAGGAGGAATATTCCGTACTCGAAGAGGCTCGCCTGGCAGCGGCAGACGCCACGCTGCCCGCAGACGCCTGTCGTGAAAAACTGTGGAGCGTGGCGAAGCATTATCAACGCCTGATCCGCGAATCCTACCGCGTGATCAGCCGCAGCGACCGTGCGGAACGTGAACTGAACCGTATGAATGAGCAACTGCAAAAACTGGCGGCGCAGCTTGAGTATGAGGCCACGCACGACCCGCTCACCGCCGTCTTTAACCGCAGCGCCATCATCAACCACATCAATAAATCCCTGACGCAGGCAAACGTCGCTCTGATCCTGCTGGATATTGATCACTTCAAACGCATCAATGATGAATATGGTCACCCCACGGGTGACAGGGTGATTTGCGCGCTGGTATCGCGCATTCGCCGCGCGCTGCCGGAAAGTGCGTCCATTGGTCGCGTCGGCGGTGAAGAGTTTACGATTTTACTGCCGGAAGCCCGCATTGAAGATGCGATGATCATTGCCAGTTACATTCACTCTTCCCTGAATGCATCGCCGCTGGATGTCTTACCGCAACAACTGGTGACCGCCAGTTTCGGTGTCAGCCTTGGCATGAAAAACAGTGATTTTGAAAACCTGTACAGCGCCGCCGACGCCGCGCTTTATACAGCGAAAAAGCGCGGGCGTAACCAGGTTGCGCTGCATGAGGACTTTTTTCGCCAGGCCCCCCCGGTCCAGGCGAACATCGCACTCGTCCGTTAGGGTAGCAGGGCATCCTGATATGCCGGTCGTCAGTCGCGTTATTCAATGACGACCAGCGGCTCGTCAAACTCAACCGGCTGACCACTTTCCGCCAGAATCGCCTTCACTACCCCTGCTTTGTCCGCTTCGATCTGGTTCATCATTTTCATCGCTTCAACAATGCACAGGGTATCGCCCACATTCACTTTCTGGCCGACTTCACAGAACGCTTTGGCATCCGGACTCGGCGTGCGATAGAAGGTCCCGACCATTGGGGAACGCACGATGTGACCACTGATTTGTGCGGCAGCAGACTCTGCCGCCACTGTGGTTACGACTGGCGCAACCGCGTTTGACTGTGCTGGTTGCGGCATGACGGGGAGGGTATACGTATGCTGTGTCGCAGGGGTAGCGACCGCGCGACTGATACGCACCGACCCTTCGCCTTCGGAAATTTCCAGTTCGGAGATGCCTGACGCTTCGACCAGTTTGATCAGTTGCTTGATTTTCTCAATATCCATAGGGGTTCTCAGTGGTTCAGTGCCGGATGTCGCGCAAGTGTAACGACGTGAATATGCAGTGTATAGAAGAGGTTATTGCAAAGCGCAACGATAAACAGGATCTCCGGCGATCGAAGGGGAATAACGGAATGCGCAGGGTGAAGAAAAACAGCGGCGCTAAAAACGATTAAGCCCTGGCAGATGCCAGGGCCTGGTGTTTTAAGTCGAGCAAATACTTCAAGTTTATTTACCCTCCCGGCGCTTATCTCCGGCACTCACTATCTATTGTGGCGTTAGCTCTGTCTGGGGGTGAAGCCATAGTAGTCTATCGGAAAATTCCTGGCAATAAGCAGATCATACCAGCTTTTCAGAATTATGACGGCGATCATAATTTCCTAAAGGTTCCAAAAAAACCACTAAATGTCCAAAAAAAAGCCAGCTCTCACGAGCTGGCCGCAACATGTCCAAAACCTTTTATCCAACAATGTCTTTCAATAGAGAAGACCATCATTACATACACAGAGAGCTTTGCATTCCTAATGCGCTTTAAGCGTAGACCGCAAAGTTAGCCCTGCCATAAAACAAGAAAATTCCTGGCAGCGCGATTAAAGCCATTGCTCTAAAAGCAATCCCTGTGCGCCAAAAACCGGGTCGCTATGGGGGAAGGTCGCACTGGCAATCGCGGCTAACCTTTGCGCATCGGCTGCATCACGGCAAATATCGAAATCCTGCCCTGGTGGATACGCGCCGACGACGGAAAAATCCGCGCTACTGCCGAGATTACAGTGCCCCGTCCCGGCAGGTAATACCACCACATCGCCCGCCCGCACGGTCAATTCTTTACCGCCCGGACCGCCCAGTATCAGCCTGGCTTCACCGCCGACAAACCCCAGCACCTCATGCGCCGTGCTGTGGTAGTGGTGGTAATCAAACACCCCGTCCACCCATTGCGGCGGCCAGCCATTTTTCGCAAACAACTGCTGCGCGTCCTGGGCTGTTGCCCGCCCCGGAATCACCTGACGATACAGCAATACGGGCAACACAGGATTATTGGGTACCCACTCTTTTGGCGAAAGCAAGAAAGCCCCGGTCACGGGAGCCGAAGCTGCCGCGGACTGCCCCTTTTCAGCCGCCTCAAGCAGCCAGGGGGTCGTCAGTGCAGCGCCAGAGAGCATCTTCATAAAACAGCGACGATTCATATCAGCCATAGCACCTCCTGCATGTTGATCCATCTCCTTAGCGTAGATGAAATCCCACCATCCCTTCGCCCTCTTGCGATATCTGTCGCTGCGGATCCCGGCGGCGATCATTTTTCTGCCGATGAAATTCCTGTAATTTCATCAAGATTACAAATGGGTTATCGATCGCCAGGGATCCGGCCATTAAAGGTAGGTCGTTGTGCAAGAAAATAAGAAGATGTCCGCGTCGCCTGACGCGAAACCCACATTGGGGCAGCTCTGGCTGGCTTGTTTTATGTTAGGAGTGACCGGGTTTGGCGGGGTGTTGCCGCTTATGCACCGGGCGCTGGTGGAAAAAAAGCGCTGGCTATCAGAACAACGCTTTGCCGAACTGCTGGGGCTGTGTCAGTTTCTGCCTGGCGGAAATGCCGTGAATTTGTGCGTCGCCACCGGGGTGGAATTTCATGGCATAAAAGGGGGATTTATCGCGCTGGTGGGGTTACTGACCGCACCGCTGCTGGTTATCGTCTGTCTTGGCAATATCTGGCTGCTCTGGCATGACAACCCGCTGGTCGCCTCGGTCTTCGCCGGTATATCCGCCGCTGCCGCGGGGCTTATCATTGCTACTGGCCTGAAAATCTTGCGCTCAATGCCGCGTGCGCTGACATCGTGGCTTATTCTTGGCGGGATCATTGTTGCGATTGCCCTTTTCCGCCTGCCGCTGCTGCCGGTCTTACTGGTCGCCGTGCCGCTGAGTATTATGCTGAGCTACCGGAAACACACATCATGACAACGCTGTTTTCCCTCGCCTTCATTTTTTTACAGCTCTCGTTTTTAGCCCTGGGCGGCGGTAATGCCATTATCCCTGAGTTGCAACGCCAGGTGGTCGATGTGCACCACTGGATGACCTCACGGGAGTTCAGCGAACTGTTCGCTCTCGCCCAGGCCGCGCCTGGCCCCAATATGATGATTACCTCACTGGTCGGCTGGCGTGTTGCGGGCATCGCCGGACTGATGGTGTCGACCGTTTGCCAGTTCGTCCCCTCGTCACTGATCGTGGTGGCGTGCGTAACCTTATGGAATAAGAACACCGACGAGAAAATGAAACGCGTATTAAACCATGCGTTAATCCCGCTGACGGTCGGGCTGGTTATCTCCGGCGGGGCGCTGGTCGCCGGGGCGGTGATCCATGATTATCTGCAACTCGCCACGATCGCGGTCTGTATTGTTCTGTTTTTGAAAACCCGCCTTTCGCCGCTGATTTTACTGGCCGCAGGCGGAATCGTCGGACTGATAGCCGCCTTATACGGGCTATAACCTCATCTGCCACACCGCCACATCCAGACTGTCACTCCCCCTTTGCGAAGGGGGCGTGTAACCTGCATACTACCGCTTATTTTTTCACCGAATTCGCCCTGACTTCCCCACACCGCCTTGCCCCACGACCACGCACCATTGTCGACATTTGCACCAATTTAGCCATCAAAAAACCTTATTTTGCAGCCAAAAAGCGCGAAAAACCGCCTTTTAACGCCTGGCACAAAAATGGCATAGAGAAACAAACTTAACCAGTTAGTCAAAAAACAGGGGAGGCCTGGAATGAGCCAGTTGATCTATGCAGAGGAATCTGCGGTCGTACCGTTAAAACCGGCAACCACCACCGCACGGCCTGCCATCAGGGTAAACCAGGCCAACGTGATTTACCCGGCAGCCGACCAGCCGGTACATGCGCTCAAAGACATTAACCTGACCATTCGCCAGGGGGAGTTTGTCTCGTTTATCGGCCCTTCCGGCTGTGGCAAAACCACGTTATTGCGTGCCATTGCAGACCTCGAACCCATCACCTCCGGCGAAGTGCTGGTTAACGATATGTCGCCTTCGGAGGCACGCCAGGCGGGGGCCTACGGCTATGTCTTCCAGGCCCCGGTCCTCTTGCCATGGCGCACCGTGCTGGCCAACGTCAAACTGCCGCTGCAAATCCAGGGCGTGCCGCCGGAGCGCTGCGACGAAATCGCCCGCGAGCAGTTGGCACGCGTCGGGCTAAAAGGCTTTGAGAAAAAATATCCGTGGCAGCTTTCCGGCGGCATGCAACAGCGCGTCTCCATTGCCCGTGCGCTGGGTTTTGAACCCAAAATTCTGATGATGGACGAACCCTTTGGCGCGCTGGATGAACTGACGCGCGACAACCTCAACCAGCAGTTACAACAACTGTGGTTTAACGAACAGCGCACGATGGTCTTTGTGACCCACTCCATTTCCGAGGCCGTCTACCTGTCGACCAAAATTGTGGTGATGTCGCCGCGTCCGGGCAGGATTGTGAAGGTAATTGACTCCCCGCTTCCCGCCGGGCGCTCCCTTGCCATTCGCGATACCCCGGCGTTTTTACAGCTCGCCGCCGATGTGCGCGAAGCACTGGTGGAGGGACATCATGACCATTAGTCAGCGTCTACATCTGCACGTTCTGCCCGTCGGCAGCGTATTGCTGGTGGCGTTGATCCTCTGGTACGTGCTGGCTTTCGCCCTGAATGCTTCCGGGGTGATCGACCGTGTACTGACCCCGCGCGGCCCCTGGACAAGCACAGACCTGATTGCCGCCTCCCTCAATGCCACCCGCCCGCTGCTGCCTGCGCCGCATCAGTTGGTTATTGATATCTGGAACAGCATCACCCAGTGGCCGCTCACTTCGCCGCGCAACCTATTACTGCATACCTGGGTGACCGCCAGCGCCGCGCTGACCGGTTTCGCCATGGGCGTGATGTTAGGCGTACTGCTGGCGGTGTGCATTGTCCATTCACGGACGCTCGATAAAGCGCTGATGCCGTGGATTGTCGCCTCGCAAACCATTCCGGTACTGGCGATTGCCCCCATCGTGCTGATTATTCTCGGCAGTCTGGGGGTTACGGGTATGCTCCCCAAAGCCACCATCGCCATGTACCTGTGCTTTTTCCCGGTCACTATCGCCACCGTGCAGGGGCTGCGTTCGCCGCAAAAAATGGAGATGGAACTGGTGCATACCTATGCCGCCAGACGGGTCGATATCTTCTGGATGGTGCGTCTGCCCTCCTCGTTGCCCTATCTCTTTCCGGCCTTTCGCGTCGCCATTGCCAGTGGTCTGGTCGGCACGATGGTGGCGGAGCTGCCCACCGGCGCACAGGCCGGGCTGGGGGCAAGGCTGCTCACCGGCTCCTATTACGGCAACACCATTCAGATCTGGTCTGCGCTGGTGATGGCCTCCCTGCTGGGCCTGGCATTAACCGGGCTGGTAACCCTGACCGAACGGCTGGTGATGCGCCAGCGTAAGGGGGCATGATGAAAAAAAATACAACGCCAGGCACCCTGCTGTTAGTCAGCGCCTTCATTGTTGCCGTTCTGTCGCTGATTCAGTTAAGCGGAGACAGCGATGCCGCTTATGGGCTTCGTTTCCATGCGCTGCTGCTTGTTGTCTGTTCGCTGCTGGCCTGTTCACAGACGGCTTTACGTAGCGTGCTGTTCGCCGCTGCGCTCGCAGGCAGCGCACTCTGGCTTGCGCTGTTGCCGTTTAATGGCCTGAGCACCCTCGCCCTGGCGCTGCTTGCCGCCGTCAGCGTACAGCGACTGGCGAGCGCCCCGGTCCCGCCTGCCGCCGTCGCCGCGCTGCTCGGCATCTGGCTGCTGTGGTTCTGGCAGATTCTGGTCACCGGCTTTGCCGTTCCGCAGGTCATCCTGCCTGCGCCACTGGATATTCTCACGGCGTTAGTCGACGGCGTCTCGCTACTGGCGGGTGACCTGGTACAAACGGTTCTCAAATCGGTGCTGGTGGGATATCTGCTGGGTTGTGGTTTAGGCATTGGCGTGGCGCTGCTTATCGACCGCTTACCCTTCCTGCAACGCGGGCTGCTGCCGGTCGCCAGCCTGACCAGCACCGTACCGCTGGTTGGCGTCGCGCCTATCGCGGTGATGTGGTTTGGTTTCGACTGGCCGTCAAAAGCTGCCGTGGTCATTCTGGTGACCTTTTTTCCGGCGCTGGTCAGCACGCTTGCCGGGCTGAAAGCAAGCGGCAAGCTTGAGCAAGAGCTGATGTATTGCTACGCCGCAACGCCCCACCAGCAGTTGCGCATGCTGCGCCTGCCCGCCGCACTGCCTTTTATTTTTAGCGCCCTGAAAGTGAACGCCACCCTGGCGCTGATTACCGCCATCGTCGCCGAATATTTTGGCTCACCGACCGCCGGGCTTGGCTTTCGTATCTCCACAGAATCGGCACGCATGCATATGCCCATCGTGTGGTCAGCGATTGTGGTGTCATCGCTGGCCGGTTCGCTGATTTACACCTTGCTGGTCCGGCTCGATCGCCGCGTAAATTTCTGGCATCCCTCGATTCGCGGGATGGCAACGGAAAAGTAAAACAACATAAGAACATGATGATGCACACTAACCCGAGGAGTTATCCCATGATGAAACGTTCCGCTTTTCGCCGGGGGTTGTTGCTGGCGGCAATGTCTGTGGCTTTTACCTTTTCAGCACACGCAGCAGAGAAAGTCACGCTGCAGTTGAAATGGGTACCGCAGGCGCAATTCGCTGGCTACTACGTGGCGCAGGAAAAAGGGTTTTATAAAGAGGAAGGACTGGATGTCACGATCAAACCCGGCGGTACGGATATCTCCCCGGTTCAGGTGATTGCTGGCAAATCAGCAGATGTCATCGTCAACTGGCTGCCGGATGCGCTGGCCTCACGCGAGGCGGGCGTGCCGCTGGTGAACATTGCCCAGGTTTATGATCGTTCCGGGATGATGCTGACCTGTAAAAAATCGAGCGGCATTAAAACGCCTGCCGACTTCAAAGGTAAAACGCTGGGCGTCTGGTACGGCGGCAATGAGTACCCCTTCTTCAACTGGATGAGCAAACTGAACCTGAAACCGGGCAAAGACATTACCATCCTCAAACAGGGCTTTAACGTTGATCCACTGTTGCAGGATCAGGCAGCCTGTATCTCCACCATGAACTACAACGAATACTGGCAGTTGATCGACGCAGGCTTAAAAGAAGCGGATCTGATCACCTTCCCGTATGAGGATCAGGGCGTTTCCACTCTTGAAGATGGCCTGTATGTGCTGGATTCCAGCCTGAAAGACCCGGCGTTCGTCGCCAAAATGGCGAAGTTCCTCAAAGCCTCGTTCAAAGGCTGGGATTATGCGGTGAAACACCCACAAGAGGCGGCGAAAATCGTGGTTGCTGAAGATGCGTCCGGCGCCGCCACCGAAGAGGTACAGACTCGCCAGATGGAGAACGTGGCGAAGCTCATCACTAACGCCAACACACCGAAAATCGGCTATCTCGACCCGGCGGCCTACCGTCGCACCATTGATGTTTTACTGCACAGCGGTGGCGATACCCCGGTAATCAAAAAAGATCCGGGTGACAGCGCGATGACCCATACCGTCTGGGATGCCGCGGCGAAGCTGAAATAACCCCTCCCCCGCCAGGGAGGGCGGATTTCACTGGAGCCTGTCATGAACGAAAGCCTGCTGAGCGGCATTGCGATCTCGCTGGAGAAAGGGCGTATTCGCCAGGATAACGAGGCGATCATTATGCCCGCAGCCGAACGGGTCTTCGCCCGTTATGGATTTCGCGGCACCACCATGCAACAGATTGCCGATGCCGCCGACCTGCCCAAAGCCAATCTGCACTACTATTTTGGCAATAAACAAACCCTTTATTTGCGCGTGCTGGAGTGCATTCTGCACGACTGGCTGGCGCCGCTGGAGGGGATCTCTGCCAGCGCCGATCCCAAAACCGCGCTGGAAGAGTATGTCCGTAAAAAGATCGGCTTTAGTTTCGCCCGCCCGGAAGCCTCCCGCCTGTTCGCCAATGAGATCCTGCAAGGCGCGCAGGTGGTTCACCCGCTGCTAAAGACCCAACTTCGACAACTGGTAGCGGAAAAGGCCCGCATCCTGGATGGCTGGATTGCGCTCGGCAAGCTCTCTGCGATGGACACCACCCACTTCTTTTTTACCGTCTGGTCGATGACCCAAACCTATGCGGATTTTGATATCCAGATTGCCGCCGTGCTGGGAGAGGACTCACACAGCAAGACGGCACAGCAACGGGCGACAGAACATGTTTTGCGTTGCGTCTGGCGGATCTGCGGCCTTGAAGGAATCTTGCAGCAAAATGCAGCAAACAGCGTCAAATAAGGTGCGAAATGCACCAAAAAACAGCAGTAAAAGTCCGGTTATTTTATTCATGTTTCTCTGGGTCCCTGAATTTACGCGTCATGCAGCAAACTTGTCGCAAATGGCACGTAATTAGCATGGTTATTACGCGAAAACTTAACCATCTGGTCAGGATTTTAACGCGGGGAGAGATAACCCCACTGACAATTCAGGAGAAGCATGATGAGCAACGATTCAGGTAGCCACGCCCAGGGGATCCAGGCCGCACGGCTTGCTCCCGACGCGTATGCCCGCGAGTTTGCGGACTGCGCGCCCCCGTTAACGGCCACCCAGGCGGTGATTGAAGCAGAACGCTGTTACTACTGCTTTGACGCCCCCTGCTCCCGGGCCTGCCCGGCGGATATTGATGTGCCGAGCTTTATCCAGCGCATCGCCCAGAGCAACGATCGCGGTGCGGCAGAGGTCATTTTACGCGCCAATGTGTTAGGCGGGATCTGCAGCCGCGTCTGCCCTACCGAAACTTTGTGTGAACAGGCCTGCGTACGTAACGCTCAGGATGGTCGCCCACTTAATATCGGCCTGCTTCAGCGCCACGCCACCGATCATTTTTTTGCTAACCCCGGTAAACCGTTGTTCGTTCGCGGGCCTGAAACCGGTAGACGTGTTGCCGTGGTCGGCGCCGGTCCCGCCGGGCTTACCGTCGCTCATCATCTGGCGATAGCAGGCCACAGCGTGGATCTCTTTGATGCCCGCAGCAAAGCAGGCGGCCTGAATGAATACGGCCTTGCCAGCTACAAAGTGACCGACGATTTCGCCGCACGCGAAGTGGCCTGGCTGCTCTCCATCGGCGGTATTACGCTGCACACGGGTCAAACACTGGGCGAAGATTTCAGCCTCGCGCAGTTACGGGCCAGCCACGACGCAGTATTTCTCGGCCTTGGGTTGGCGGGTGTTAACCAACTGGAAACCGGGGACGCAGAACCTGAAGGCGTTTGTGAAGCGGTGGATTTCATTGCCAGGTTGCGCCAGTGCGCGGATCTCAGCGAGCTCCCCGTTGGCCGCAAAGTGGTGGTGATTGGTGGCGGAATGACCGCCGTCGATGCCGCCGTTCAGGCGAAAAAGCTTGGCGCTCAGGAGGTCACGCTGGTCTATCGCCGTGGCGAAGCACAGATGAAAGCCTCAGAAAAAGAGCGCCAGTGGGCACAGCTTAATGGTGTAACGATACGTCTGTGGGCCACCCCTCTGCGCTTTGAGCAGCGCAATCACCAACTGACCGGCGTGACGTTCAGCGTGGTGCGGCAAGGGGAAGTCAGCGATGAGACCTTCACGCTGGAGGCCGACATGGTGCTTAAAGCCATCGGTCAGACCTTCGACAGTACCCCTGTCGGGCAAGCCATCCAACTTAAACACGGGCGTATCGCCGCCGACGAGTGCGGCCGCACCTCGCTGGCGGATGTCTGGGCCGGAGGTGACTGCTGTGCAGGCGGCCTTGACCTGACGGTCGATGCCGTACGCCAGGGCAAACTCGCCGCCCGCTCTATCGCGCTGGCCCTCACTATCTCCGACGCCGCTAACGCCACCTCATTTCAGGAGCACTCTCATGGCTAGTCTGCATACCGATTTTCTGGGCATCAAAAGCCCCAATCCGTTCTGGCTGGCGTCTGCGCCGCCCACCGACAAAGAGTACAACGTGGAACGCGCCTTTCAGGCGGGCTGGGGCGGCGTGGTGTGGAAAACGCTCGGGCTGGATCCGCATGTGGTGAATGTCAGCGGGCCGCGCTACGGCACTCTACTCGGGACCGATCGACGCGTTCTGGGGCTGAATAATATCGAGCTCATCACTGACCGTACGCTGGCCATCAACCTTGAAGAGATTACCCGCGTCAAAAAACGCTGGCCCGACCGGGCAGTAGTGGTGTCGATCATGGTGCCCTGCGAAGAAGAAGCATGGAAAACCATTCTGCCGCAGGTAGAAGCCACGGGAGCAGACGGTATCGAGCTTAACTTCGGTTGCCCGCATGGCATGAGCGAGCGCGGGATGGGCGCGGCGGTCGGCCAGGTACCGGAATATATCGAAATGGTCACCCGCTGGTGCAAACAATATTGCAGCCTGCCGGTGATCGTCAAACTGACGCCGAATATCACCGATATTCGTTACCCGGCGAGAGCCGCGAAAGCGGGCGGCGCGGATGCCGTGTCGCTTATCAACACCATCAATTCGGTGATTGGCGTCGATCTCGACCAGATGTTGATGTCGCCGCATACCGGCAGCCAGGGTTCACACGGCGGCTATTGCGGCCCGGCGGTGAAGCCGATTGCGCTGAATATGGTCTCGGAAATTGGCCGCGACGCGCAAACCCGTGGTCTGCCGATTTCCGGCATTGGCGGCATCTCCACCTGGCGCGATGCGGCGGAGTTTATCGCGCTGGGGTGCGCAACGGTGCAGGTCTGTACCGCCGCGATGGTTCATGGCTTCCAGATTGTGCGCGACATGATAAGCGGCCTTGAGAACTACATGGACCAGAAAGGATTCCGGACCCTCGAAGACTTTCGCGGCATGGCGCTGCCAAGCGTTACCGACTGGCGCTATCTCAATCTCAATCACGTAGATAAAGCGGTGATCGACCAGGCGTCGTGCATTAAGTGCGGGCGCTGTCATCTGGTGTGTGAGGACACGTCGCACCAGGCGATTTCCGCCACCACGGGTGACGAACGGCGTTTCGAAGTGCGCGAAGAGGATTGTGTCGGCTGCAACCTGTGCGCCTCTATTTGCCCGGTGGAGAACTGCATTTCACTGCGCAGTCTGCAACCCGGCGAAGTGGATAAGCGTACCGGCAAGGTGGTGACGGACCAGTACGCCAACTGGACGACGCACCCGAATAACCCGATGGCGCAATCAGCGTAGTTGACGGTGTGCGGCCTGCTCCCCCTCACCCCGCTCCTCTCCCTCAAGGGAGAGGGAGAAAAGCAGGCCCGGCGCGAATCCTGTCACTCAGTGAGAGTGGGCTCGATCCAGTCCCCTCGCCCCTTTGGGGAGAGGGTTAGGGTGAGGGGAAAAGAACATAACTAATCAAACCAAAGCACTACAGGAGAAAACGAATGCGTAACCTGTTGATCAAAGGCGGAACCGTCGTCAACGCCGACCATCAGCGTCGTGCCGATGTGCTCTGTGTCGACGGCGTCATTGCGGCCGTCGGCGATGCATCCCAATGGGACATCCCCGCCACAACCGAAACCGTAGACGCGGGCGGGCTGTATGTCATGCCCGGCGGCATTGACCCGCACACTCATATGAATTTCCCGTTTATGGGCACCACCACGGTCGATGACTTCTACAGCGGCACCGCTGCCGCACTGGCGGGCGGCACAACCACTATCATCGATTTCGTCATCCCTAATCCACAGCAACCGCTGATGGACGCTTATCAGCAATGGCGCGGCTGGGCGGAAAAAGCGGCGTCCGATTACAGCTTCCACGTCGCTATAACCTGGTGGGACGAAAGCGTACGCCAGGACATGGGCACATTGGTCCAACAGGAAGGCGTTAACAGCTTCAAACACTTTATGGCCTACAAAAACGCCATCATGTGCGATGACGAAACCCTGATGAACAGCTTCCGCCGCTGCCTGGAACTGGGGGCGATGCCGACAGTACACGCGGAAAACGGCGAGATGGTTTACCTGCTACAACAAGAGATGCTCAAACAAGGCATCACCGGGCCGGAAGCTCACCCCCTCTCCCGCCCGCCGGAAGTGGAAGGCGAAGCCGCCAACCGCGCCATCACGGTCGCCAGCATTATGGGTGTGCCAATTTACGTGGTACATGTCTCCTGCCGCGAATCCGCTGAAGCCATCGCCCGCGCGCGTGGTCGTGGGCAGCGCGTCTATGGCGAAGTTCTCGCCGGGCATTTAGTCATTGACGACAGCGTCTACCGCCATCCGGACTTTGGCTTTGCCGCCGCTCACGTCATGAGCCCGCCGTTTCGCGATAAATCCCACCAATCAGCGCTGTGGCACGGCCTGCAATCCGGTCAGCTCCACACCACCGCCACCGACCACTGCACGTTTTGCGCCAACCAGAAAGCGGCGGGCCGCGATAATTTCACAAAAATTCCCAACGGCTGCGGCGGCGTGGAAGAACGAATGGCGGTCATCTGGGATGCGGGAGTCAACAGCGGACGCCTGACACCGAGCGAGTTCGTGGCGATTACCTCCGCCAATACCGCGCGCCTCTTCAATATTTATCCGCGTAAAGGCTGTGTGGCACAGGGTGCCGATGCAGACCTGGTGCTCTGGGACCCGGCGGGCAGCAAAACGCTCTCCGCCAGCACTCATCATTCGCGCAACGATTTTAATATTTTCGAAGGCCGCACGGTAACCGGCGTACCGGCCTTCACTATCAGCCAGGGCCAGTTGGTATGGGCTGATGGCGACCTGCGCGCCCGCGAAGGGGCGGGGCGCTATATCAAACGTCCGGCGTTCGGCCCGGATTTCAGCGCAGCGGCTGCATGGGAGCGCCAGCGCGCCCCGCAGGCCGTCGCCCGCTAATCACCCGACATTGAGGAAAGAATCATGAGCAGTGAAGTCATTTCACCAGATACGAACAGCATCGATATCAGTGACCTGCGGGTTCATGGCGAGCGTTTGTGGCAATCGTTAATGGACCTCGCGCAAATTGGCGCTACCCCCAAAGGCGGAGTCTGCCGCTTAACGCTGACCGACCTCGACCGTCAGGGTCGAGATTTGGTCGTCGGCTGGGGCAAAGCGGCCGGGTTGACGGTCGAAATAGATCAGATCGGCAATGTCTTCATGCGCCGCCCAGGCCGCAACAATGCTCTAAAACCGATTGTCGCCGGTAGCCATATCGACACCCAGCCAACCGGGGGCAAGTTCGACGGCAACTTTGGCGTGCTCTCGGCACTGGAAGTTATTCGTACCCTGAACGATCGCGGTATTGAAACCGAAGCGCCGGTAGAGATGGTTTTCTGGACTAACGAAGAAGGCTCACGCTTTGTGCCGGTCATGATGGGCTCCGGCGTCTTCGCGGGCATCTTCCCGCTGGAGACAGCCTATGCCGCAACCGACACCGAAGGAAAATCGGTGAAAGATGAGCTGTTCAAAATTGGTTATACGGGTGACGTTGTACCGGGCGACCACCCTATCGGCGCCTATTTTGAAGCCCATATCGAGCAAGGCTCCATCCTTGAAGATCAGGACATCACCATCGGCGTGGTGCAGGCAGTGCTCGGTATTCGCTGGTATGACTGTACCGTCACGGGGATGGAGTCCCACGCCGGACCAACGCCCATGGCGATGCGCAAAGACGCCCTGCAAGTTGCCACACATATCATGCAGGAAGTAGTCAATATTGCCGGGCAATTTGCGCCTCACGGACGCGGGACCGTGGGCATGGTGCAGGTGCATCCTAACAGCCGCAACGTCGTGCCCGGCAGTGTGAAATTCTCCATCGACTTTCGCAATATGACCGACGCCGAGGTGGACAAAATGGATGCGGCCTTAAAAGCGTACATTGCACAGATTGAACAACAAACCGGGCTGAGCGTAGCGCTGCAACAGGTCTCCCACTACCCTGCCGCGCCTTTCCACCCGGATTGTAAAGAGGCCGTACGACGGGCAGCGCAAAAATTAGGCTACTCTTCTATGGATATTGTCTCAGGCGCCGGACATGACGCGGTGTATATGAGTATGCTCGCACCTGCTGGCATGATTTTTATTCCCTGCAAAGATGGCATCAGTCACAATGAGATAGAATATTCCGCGCCGGAACAGGTCACGGCCGGGGCAAATGTCTTGTTACACGCTATGCTGGAAAAAGCCGGAGTTGTCTCCCGGTCATAACCGGGTTCCCCTCATTAAAAACCCGGTTGCAGGCAATCGGGTTATTTTTTTAGCGAACTGAACATTTTTTCAGAAAACCGGTTCAATAATGCCCTGTAAACGTAGATGGGATTTGACTTAAGTCCCTAAGAAGTTTACAAAAGATACTGCCTTCTGTAAGACCCACATGCGTCTTTGCCATTTTCGTCCAGGCTTCCCTTTCATCGGTAAGAGAAAATGCTGGGGGATTAACCGGTTACATACCTGTTTAACCGGGTTTTGATATCTACAGGCATCTGTATGGAGTATCCAATGTTTTCTTTTGTCGCCCGCCAGGCGATTTTTGACGAAAATATGAACACAGTCGGTTATGAGCTGTTGTTCAGAGACAGCATGACGAACCGGTTTCCCGACGTTACTCCGGAATATGCCACTGCCCAAATTATCGTAGAACAATTTCTTGGTGCGCCGCTGGGCCGTCTCAAGGAATACAGCGCGATCTTCGTTAACTTCCCCTATGAACTGTTAATACAGGGCATGGCGGAGACCTTGCCCAAAGATCGCGTGATTGTGGAAATACTCGAAACGGCTGAACCCACGCCACGCCTGCTTAAGACCGTAAAACAGCTTTATCAGCACGGTTTTCGTATCGCCTTGGACGATTTCGAACTCGGCGATACATGGAACGATTTTCTGCCCTATGTCAGCATCATCAAATTTGATGTGCGCATGAGCACGCCGGAAGAGATCAAAGAGTACATTGAAAGCAAAGCCGAGCTGCTCAAGGGCACAGTCTTTCTGGCCGAGAAGGTTGAAACGCAGGAAGAGTATGAGTGCTACCGCAACCTCGGCTGCACCCTCTTTCAGGGGCACTTTTTCAGCAAGCCGGTCATTCACGCTAACAACAAGCTTATCCAGAATCAGTCCGTAACCTTAAAGCTGATGAAGGAAGTGAACACTGACTCACCGGACTTCGCCAGAATCGAAGCGCTGCTAAAACAGGATCTTGCGCTCTCTTTCAAGCTGATGCGTTATGCGCAGAACATCGTCTTCAACGCGCGCGGCATTAAAAACTTTCGCAGCCAGTCGCTCAAAGACATCATCTTTTATCTTGGCGCCAATGAGCTACGCCGGTTCGTGCTGGTGGCTTGCCTGACGTCGGTGAATGTCGGCAAGACCGATGAAATCTACCACCGCTGCCTGATTCGCGGAAAGTTCTGCGAGCTGGCTGCCGCCCGTTCCATCAGCCGTCATTCATCGGACGATGCCTTTATTGTGGGCCTGTTCTCGCAACTGGACGATATTTTCGAAATGCCGATGGCGGATTTGATTGGCCAGATTGACGTCTCAAGCAATGTAATGATGGCGCTTAAAGAGAAACGTGGCCCGCTCTATCCTTATCTGCACCTGGCGCAACTGTATGAAAACCATAAATGGGAAGATGTCAGCGCGCTGGGCCATCGGCTCGGCTTTAACCGCAGCGTGGTGGCTGAATTGATCACCACGGCAACACAGTGGGCAGATGATATCCCAACGGGAATTACCAGCTAACTCCCCCGGGTTTGTAAGCAGTTCGCATTGAAACATGTTTTACAAACCCACCTCTTTGCCACTCCCACAACGCTCGTTTCTATTTCATTAATAAATAGATGTACAACTTCTATTCACACTAATGGATCAAAAATGCTATTCACTCTGTTTTCGCTTCCTAATTATTACGGGAATCGCTATTCTTTACTGCCCCTGAAATATATTCAACACATCAATACATTGAATACCAATATAATCCCCATTTATTTACCCCATTTAATTATTAACACAAACAAAACAATTCGAATTAAAATCCATTAATAGGCTAAAAAACAGGATAATTATTTTAGTATAAAAGGATGAAGATTTTGTGAGTTCAGACACGATTAAAATCAATCTCGCCATACAAAGCTTCGCTTGTTACAAGATCAATAAAATTTTACACTAGGAATAGTCAATAACTTAGTATTCCACCTTGATTCTATGGTTTAATGAAATAAAGTTGATTAACGAACGGAAAAATCAATAACATTCACCCCGTCAGCAACACAGAGAAGAATTATGATTAAGCAGGCAGGAGCGCCAGTCAGTCTTAATCAGCCCTTCCAGGATGAGAAGGAAGATTAAGGACAATGGTCAAACTCACAGTGTATGGATATCGTCTTGGCGAACGCAACGAAGTTGAGTTCCTGCCGTTTAAAAGATGTCTACTGCTCCCCGAAACACCGGGAAAAGCGGTTGAATACCTCAGACCAACCATGGCAAACCTGCTGGAGTACCTGTTGGCACATGCCGTTGGTGAAATTGTCCCGGATAAAACCCTGCAAATCCAGGTCTGGGAAAATAACGGGCTGAGCTGTTCCAGCCAGCGTTTGTGGCAGGTGATGCATAATCTGAAAAATAAATTGGCGCTGGTTGGTCTGCCGGATAACTTTATTATGCGTATTACCGGCAAAGGCTACATGATCGCTAACGAAATGGTGATGGAACTCTACTGTAAGCGCAGGCAGTTCTCTAAAAACGGCGCAGAGTATCCATTACAGCGTACAAAGACCTTTGAATCATCCATGAGCAGAATGATTGAGTAGAAAACATCACAACTTAAATTAAAACTTTTACTCGAAAGTATCATCAATGATTAACTAATGGACAGGGTTAAATCGAAGGGAAAATCGATGAAGAGCTTACTTTTAGTGCCGGTGGTTATAACAGCAATATCTCTGGTAAATACCGCCAACGCGGCCACTAATGGTACGGTTAACTTTAGCGGTAAACTCAACGACCAGACCTGCCAGGTTGTGCTGAATAACGGAAGCAGCGCAAGCGGTACGGTGCAATTACCCACCGTGTCGAAAGAGCTACTGACAAGTGGCGGTGGGCGTACAGCAGGAAAAACACCGTTTACATTAACATTAACCGGCTGTAAGGCAAGTTCGACCACATTTGGCGTGACCGCCTACTTTCCTGCGACTGCGTATACAGATAGTGGCGGTTTTTTAAAAAATCTAGAAACGGGCACAACGGCTGCCGAACGTGTCGTCCTTGAAATACTTCAAAAAAACGGTACCACCGAGACGCCTTTAAGAATAGGAAAGCCAATTACTGATGCCAGCTATAAATATACCATCGTTGCCGCTGGTGCTACATCGGTGACTATGTATTACGCAGTGCGATACAAAAACGGTTGGGCCAGTGGCTCTCAGTACGACACAACACCTGGCAAAGTCAAAGGTATCGCCATTTACGAATTAGCGTATCAATAGAAGATATGTCACCAATAATTAACTTACGGAATAGTAATATACCAAAGGGAATAGTGATGAAAAAATTACTTTTAGTGGCGTCTGTCACAGCAGCAATATCTCTGGTAAATACCGCCAGTGCAGCTACCAGCGGTACGGTAAACTTTAACGGTAAACTCAACGACCAGACCTGTCAGGTTGTACTGAACAACAGTAGCAGTGCAAGCGGTACGGTGACATTGCCAACGGTGCCAAAAGAAAAGCTCGCCACGAGGTATGCTCAGGCTGGTAAGACACCGTTTACATTAAAGTTAACCGGCTGTAAGGCCAGCACAACATCATTTGGTGTATTGGCTTATTTCCCTAATAGTCCATATATACAAACCACCTCTGCTTATGGCTTCCTGAAAAATATGGAAAGCAGCTCAACGGCAGCCGATGGGGTTATGCTTACAATATATAAAAAAGACGGCACTACCGAGAAGCAGATCAATTTAGGAAAATCAATTACTGATTCCAGCTACCAATATACTACCGTTGCCGCCAATGCAACGTCTGCGACCCTTGAATACAACGTAAATTACATTAACTACCGTACTACGGGCAGTTCTCCCGCAACAGCCGGTAAAGTCAAAGGTATCGCCATTTACGAATTAGCCTATCAATAACCAAAAGATAAAACGCATAACCGATGATCATTTAAAACGACAGGAACATATCGAAGAGAATATCGATGAAAAAATTACTTTTAATGGCATCAGTCACTGCGGCAATATCTCTGGTAAATGCCGCCAATGCCGCCACCAGCGGCACGGTAAATTTTAGCGGTAAACTCAACGATCAGACCTGTCAGGTTGTACTGAACAACGGTAGTGCAAGCGGGACGGTAACATTACCAACCGTGCCAAAAGAAAGATTACCAGAAAAGTTTAGCGAGACAGGAAAGACAGTTTTTACATTAAAAGTAAATGGCTGTAAGGCTGGCTCTACCGCATTTGGCATATTGGCCTATTTCCCACCTACTGCTTATATAGAAAAAATGGACAACTATTATAGCTTCTTAAAAAATTTGGAAACAGGTGTAACGGCAGCACAAGGGGTTTACCTGACAATATATCAAACGTTCGGAACAAGTGAGAAAGAGATCAGATTGGGAGAACCCGTTACTGATGAAAGCTATCGATATACGACGGTTGATGCGGGCGCAACGTCGACTACCCTGAGGTATAGCGTGAGCTATATAAGATGGGACACAGCGGTCACACCGGGCAAAGTTAAAGGCATGGCAGTATACGAATTAGCCTATCAATAAGCTATAGCGGGCCCAGTAACAGCGGGTAAGGTCAGGGGTATTGCTATTTACGAATTATATTACAAATGATTTTTGCAGTACAAAACCATTCCATAAATACATAATTGGAAAGTAGGGAAAGCATTAGGTAGAAAAAGGATATCGCAGTTATTCATCCTGAAGTACTTAATAAGAAATTGATAATTACGCAGCGGTAATTATTGCTGATAATTATCATTCACAACGAGTAAGTTCATATCAAAGGGAATATTTATGAAAAAGATTCTGTTAGTCGCCTCTATTGCCTCCGCAATGTCTCTGGCGAATGTCGCAAATGCAGCAACTGGCGGTACCATTACTTTTACCGGTAAAATCTCTGACCAGACCTGCCAGGTTGTACTGAACGGCAGTGCCAGTGCTACCGGCACCGTAACATTAAGAACCGTACCGAAAAGCTATCTGGCGACCGTAGGCTCTACGGCTGGTTCCGAGGATTTCACATTAGATCTGACCGGTTGTACTTCCTCCGCGACCGCGTTTGGCGTGACCGCGTACTTCCCGGATAACTCCGCAAACATCGATACAGCCACCTCAACGCTGAAAAACAAGGAAACAGGCACAACAGCAGCAACCAACGTTGGCCTTGAGCTGGTGGACTTTGCAAGCGGTGTTGCCGTGCCGTTAGGTAAATCCATTAGCGATACTGGCTATAAATTTACCACCGTTGCTGCAAATGCCACCTCAGCCACCATGAAGTATAGCGTGCGCTATAAAAACAACGGTTCTGGAGCGGCGACAGCGGGTCTCGTGAAGGGCGTTGCTGTTTATGAGTTAGCTTACCAATAATTAAAAACAGGGGGGCTTCCCCCCTTTTTTCCAAAGGAACTGGATATGTCTTATTACGCCAAAATTATCTCCGTTGCACTAGGAGCAATATTGATGACGGGTCTTGGTAATATTGCCAACGCCAGTATTGTGCTAGATGGCACACGCGTAGTTTACCCAGCCGGAAAAAAAGAAGTCACGGTGACGGTATCCAATCAAAATAACAACCCAGTATTAATACAAAGCTGGATTGATAGCGGAAACCCGGATGATGCCGCCAGTCAAAATACCCCTTTTATTTTGACGCCGCCAATTAATCGCATTGACGCAGGTAAAGCGCAAACCTTGCGTATCAGTTACTTGGGCTCGGCGACACTGCCAACAGACCGCGAGTCTGTATTTTACTTAAACGTGCTGGAAGTCCCGGCAAAAGCTAAAGACATGGACGAGAAAAGTAAGCTTAATATTGCTTTTCGTTCACGTATAAAATTGTTCTACCGTCCGAATGATCTTCCTGGTTCAGCAGCGGACGCAATGGAAACGCTGCACTGGAAAATGAAAAGCGGCGGCGTAGAAGTGACCAATTCATCGAAATTCTACGTTTCCCTGGTCAATATTATATTTACCTCTGGCGGTAAAAAAATGGCCACCAAAGGCAAAATGATTGCGCCCGGCGCGACGGAATTTCATGAAATTCAGGACAGTTCAATAACCAGTATAAACCAATTAAGTTATACCACGGTGAACGATTATGGCGGCTATACCGAATTTAAAGCCAAACCATAATATCCGGCGGCACAAATAATTAACGAAGAATGTTTTTATCACAAAAATAAAAATGCATTCAGGGACGAAGACTTTTCGGGAGTTATTATGAAAATATCCACCGTACGCTATCACCCATTATTGTTTAAAGCTCGGTTATCGCCACTGGCTTTAATGTTAATGATAGCGTTCCCGGTCGGTATTGCGGAAGCGCAAGACGATAAACCCCGCGACTATGCACGACGCAACGTTGTGGAATTTGAATCCGACCTGTTACGTCTGGATAGCGGCAGTAAAGTCGACCTGAGCCGTTTCTCCTTTGGTTCTAGCGCCTCACCCGGTATCTATCGGGTGAGTATCTTTATCAACGGCGCAGAAGCGGCCAATGAAGAGGTGGAATTCAAAGCCGACGACGACCGGCAAGTTTACCCGTGCCTGACACCGCGCCTGATTGAGCTTATCAACTTTAACGAAGACAATCTGCCGTCTGAAATGCGCCAGGCGCTCGCGACCCCGGCAACTTGCGCCAATCTGGAAAAAATTATTCCAGAGGCCAAGTTCGAATTTGACAGTAACAAGCAGGAGCTTTACATCGAGGTACCGCAGGTATACGTCAACCGTATTGCCCGCGGTACGGTCAACCCGGAACTGTGGGATAGCGGCGTTCCGGCGCTCCTCTTCGGCTACTATGCAAACGCCTACGATTCAAAATACAGCAACGGTGGCAACAACCGTTCTGTCTATGCCTCGCTTAATGCCGGGTTAAATATCGGTGCCTGGTACTTCCGCCACAACGGCTCTTATAGTTGGCAGGATGGCATGGGCGGCGAATACCAGGTCTCTAATAGCTACTTACAGCGTGACATTAATGCTATTCGCGGCCGTGCGGTTGTTGGTGAATATAACACTACCGGGCAACTGTTCAGCTCATTGCCCTTCACAGGCGCGCAAATCGCCAGTGACGAACGTATGCTTCCGGAATCACAGCGCGGTTACGCACCGGATATTCGCGGTGTGGCCAAAACCAATGCCAAAGTCACCGTTAAGCAGCTAGGCAATATTATCTATGAAACGACCGTCACCCCCGGCGCCTTCGTTATTAACGATCTCTACCCTGCAGGTTACGGTGGTGATCTGGAAGTCACCATACAGGAAGCCGACGGCAGCACCCAGCAATACACCATTGCCTACGCCTCTGTCGCCCAGTTGCTGCGCCCCGGCTCCCAACGCTATAGCGTCACTGCGGGCAAATTGCGCAACGCTGGCGTCTCTGATGACCCCATGTTCTATGAAGCCACCTATACGCGCGGCCTGACGAATATTTTCACTGGCTATGCCGGGGCACAGGTAAGCGAGCATTATCAGGCTTATCAGCTTGGGCTGGCGACAGGCAGCATAGCGGGTGCCATCAGCGTTGATGCCACCCATGCTATCAGCCAGTTGGGTAACCGGGCTGGCGGCAAGAAAACCGGCCAGAGCTACCGTATTAGCTACAGCAAACTGTTCAGTGAAACCAACAGTAACGTAACCCTTGCCGCCTACCGCTACTCAACGGCAGGCTATATGGAACTTTTAACCGCCTTACAAACCCGTGAAGTGGTGGCAAACGGCTACGATCCCAATAGCATCTGGCGCTCGAAAAACCGTTTTAACGTGAGCTTTAACCAGGGATTACCCGAAAAATGGGGCAGCCTGTTCGTCAGTGCCACGCTGGAAAACTATTGGAACAGTGACAAGAAGGGCTATAACAAACAGTACCAGATAGGCTACTCCAATAACTGGAAGCGGATGAATTACAGCATCAACGTTGGTCGCAGTAAAACCAACGACGGACGTGATCAGACATCCTGGTACTTTAACGTCTCTTTCCCTC
The DNA here is from genome assembly GCF_003073275.1 of Phytobacter sp. SCO41. Classification (NCBI taxonomy): domain Bacteria; kingdom Pseudomonadati; phylum Pseudomonadota; class Gammaproteobacteria; order Enterobacterales; family Enterobacteriaceae; genus Phytobacter; species Phytobacter sp. SCO41. Next base: position 4,167,890 of record NZ_CP027225.1, read on the forward strand.
TCTGGGAAAGCTGGGAAACGCAGGCCCCTTATTTCAGCCTGAACTACAACCAGGATAATAATGGCGGCAAGTCTGAGCAGGCCATGTTGTCTGGCTCTATGGGCAAAGACGGCAAATATAACTATAACCTTACCGCCTCACACGACCAGGGTGGCACATCAGGTAACATCAGCGGCGGCATGACAGGCAGCATAGCGACGGTGAATGGTGGTTATAGCACAGGCAGTGGTTACCACAGTATGTCGCTGGGTTTCTCTGGCGCTCTGGTAGCACACTCCGGCGGGGTGACCTTTACCCCTTATAACAGTGACACCTATGCGCTGGTGGAAGCGAAAAACGCGAAAGGCGCCAAACTTAGCGGTTACGCAGGTACTAGCGTCGACAGCTTCGGTTATGCCCTCTTCCCGTCGTTGTCTGCGTATCAGATGAACCAGGTCGCCATTGACCCGGAAGGTTCGTCACTGGACGTAGAATTTGATAATACGGCGCAACGAATCGCGCCGCGTGCGGGCGCTGTAGTGAAAGTGAAATTCAACACCAACAAAGGGACACCGGTACTGATTGCCACCTCTTTTGGCGGCGAAAACTTACCTTTCGGGGCAGAGGTTCTTGATGAAAACAATACCTCTATCGGGGTCGTAAACCAGACCGGGGCAATCTATGCCCGCGTCAAGGAAGACAAAGGCACGCTGTTGGTAAAATGGGGCAATAGCACCGATGCAAGCTGTAAAGTGAACTATATGCTGGCGCCAACGAAAAGCGATGCCCAGACCAGCCATATCCAGCAGTTCACCAGTCCATGTCTGCCGGTGCAAGGCCCGATAACTAAAGGTCCAAACACCGAACTGGCCAGCGCTCAGTAAGCGAAAGCGCAGCAAACGGTTTTCGTCAAAGCATCCATAGTTGCCGCTATGGATGCTTTTCTTTTATTAACAATAAGTTATATATGCTTTCAACAACACCGCACTTTATATAACTTCACGTTATATTAATAGATGAAAATTAACTGCATTTTTATAGTGTTCCCATTTGTAAAGATACCCTTCCCTGTCTACTTTTATCAGGCAAAACGAAACACTCCCGCCATCGTGGGAAAGAAATCAGCCTCTTTTTGACAGGTGCATTTGTTGATGAGCGTTCATGAAATGGATATTGAATCCCCCGCAGCCCCGCATCTGGACACTAACGATACCGGGCAGCAGATTATTGCCAGGATCCGCACCGCGCTATTGGCCCGTAAATCCATGGCCACAAATAAGGACATTATTCTGGAGTTGCTGGTCAGGCTGGAAACCGAAAAAGACATGGCAAAACTGGAAATTTACCGAAGTGCACTCGAACGCGTGGTGCATGCCACGCCGGATGATATCTAAGCTCTGCGTCTCGTTTCCTCCACATGCGGGTGGAGGTTTTTTTCTACATTATTCCGGGTCCGACCACTCCCCTTTTCCCGCAACACGCAGAAGCCACACTTTTTATAAGAGATTAGTGCTCATCATCATTATCCATGAAAAATATTTATACATATGGCTTTTATAATCACGCTAATTATTTTTAAGAGGCTTTTGTAACGAATGGCCATATGGTCTCCCCTTCTGAAGCCATGGATTTATCTTCAGAAGGGGTATTTTTTGAACCGTCGATCGGTATCGACTCACCCTGCATGTGTGTCCGCAGCAACCACCCGATTACGTCCCTGCTTTTTCGCCGCATACAGCGCAGTATCGGCTTTACCGATCAGCGCGCTGGCAATCATATGTTGCGGCTTGTCCTCAGAAAAGATGCTCTCACAATCGAGCGTTGCCACACCAATGCTGATCGTTAAGAAACCCATCGGGCTTGCGGCATGCGGCAATTTCAGCGCGTTGATTTGCTTACGCAGACGCTCGGCAATCGATAATGCAGCCGATTTATTGGTATCCGGTAATATCACCAGAAACTCTTCCCCACCATAGCGGCTGACATTGGCATCCGGGTGAACCAGGGAAGTAACCAGCGCCTTCGCCACGATTTGCAGGCATTCATCGCCCGCCTGATGTCCCTGGCTGTCGTTATAGAGTTTAAAAAAGTCGATATCCACCAGACAGATCGAGAGCGGAAAGTGGCCGTGATAAGAACGTGTGACTTCCGTCAGCAGGCACTCATCCATATACCGGCGATTAAACAAGCCGGTCAGGTGATCATGCTGAGCATGCCGCTGTAACACCAGGTTCGCGCCCGCCAGTTTTTGTTCAGCCTGACGACGCGCGGTGATATCCACCCAGGTAATCGACAGCCCCACAACATTACTGCTCGCATCTGTCACAGCAATAGATTGCGCATCGTAGCAGCGGTCATGCCAGATCATTTCACGACGGGGAATGGCCTCGCCCATGTCTGCCAGCGCAAAATCTTCCTCGAAAAGATGCCAGAACTCTGGCATATGCTCGGAAAGATAGCTCTCCGCAAGCTCATGCCCGTCATTATGCAGCAGATGGTTCATCGCTTTATTCGACATCACCAGGCGGCCATGACGGTCAATCATACACAGCGCCACGGGGGTGGTGTCGTAGATAGTTTCCAGTTGCAGTACGCGCTCGCCAAGGGTCGAGATATTACGATCCACACCCCGATAGCCGCGTAATTCACCGTTTTCATCAAAAAGGGGAACGCCGCTGGTTTCCAGTACCACAATGCGCCCATCGGCACGCTGATTACGATTCACCAGGCCTGAAAAAGCCCTTTTCTCTTGCACGATCTCCATAAAAGCGCGTCCAACGCGTTCGGCCTCGCCGGGGGGCATAAAATCGAATGGCGTCTTACCAATGACTTCACTCGGGGGATAGCCGAGCAAGCTGGTGACCACATCGGAGGCCCAGGTATAACGTCCTTGCGCATCCACTTCCCATACCCAATCCGAATTTTGATTCAATAAATCATACAGATGCTGTACATCCACATCCTGGAGAGGCGACGGCTTTTTTTTATCGTTCATGAATGTTATCCGCATGTCCAAAAACCGCCCGGACAGCAAGGGCAAAGTGGTGTTGACGCCTGACTACACGTTTCAGCGAAGCGCTAAACTCACTATCATTGATACAGTAAATGTTAACGTTTTACTAATTCGCTGTAACGATAACAACGAAGAAAAAACTGAAACGGGCCCGGTAATAAAAGAGCGTCCTATTAAATATTCGCTCTAAAAATAGAGTGACACAGCCTGTCAGGGCACCTGTGCATAATGACTCAACTGTTTTACCCATGGGATGGAGAGTGCTATGACCGTTACAGCAGAACAACGAGAAAAGATACTGGCGGATTTTCACATCAAGTGGCCCCTTTCCGCACTGCAAAACCTGACGCTTGAACAGTACATTTGCCTGGGCGATAAAAATACGCTGGCTTACTGGCTGGAGTTTGGTGAAGGTCGTTTTCTGGGGTCGATTAAAGGCGGCGATGCCTCGAAATTTGGTATTTACGAGCGCAAAGCTGAGGCCAAAGGTGAGCGTGGTTTTATCTCATCTGATAGCCGCTATTCCTGGAAAAATAAATACGGTCACACGGCAGAAGAAGCGTTCGCCGCCATCAAAGCTCACATCCTGGCCATCGCTCATGCGGCCCAGACAGGCGACACAGAAACCATCGAGAACCTTGACTTTGAAGTTGCCTTAAAATGGAAGCTCGCTTTTCTCTACCAGGATCATGCACATCCGTGCGTATTGTCGATTTACAAACTGCAGGCGTTACAGAGCTTATTGCCAGGGAATCGATATCTCACTCACTCCGAAGCCTATCGCAAACTGCTTGCTGAACGAGGCAACAAATCACTGATTGAATACGGTCTGGCTCTGTGGAAAGAAAGTGAGGCAGAAAAAGACGATGATCGCCCGCAAAGTCTGGATGACATTACCGTTGACGAGGGCAAGACCGCCCTCGACCAGCCTGTCACTGCATTAAATCAGATCCTTTATGGTCCTCCGGGAACCGGCAAGACCTGGAATACGGTTAACCACGCACTGACCATCCTCGACCCCGTCTTTCTGGATGCCCATCGCGACGAGCGCCACCTGCTCAAAGCACGTTTTGATGAACTGGCAGATGCAGGACATATCGATTTCGTCACCTTCCACCAAAGCTTTAGCTACGAAGATTTTGTCGAAGGTATTCGCGCGGATATTGAGGAAGACGCTACAGATGAGGGCAGCCAGCTCAAATACCGTATAGAAGATGGCATATTCAAAAAAGCGTGTATTCAGGCCAGGCGCGATCGTTCAGCCGAAATCAAACTGGGCATTGATGAAACACCACAAGTCTGGAAATTATCAATTGAAGAAGTAAATTCCAGCGGCTATACGCGTGATTATTGTTTTCGCCACAACGAAGCACGCATTGGCTGGGGTCATGTTGGCGATTTGCGCTCAGCGAATTTGAATGCTTCAGAACACAAATTAGGCCCACAAGATCGCAATTCCCTCACCTATTTCAGTCAGACGGCAAAAGAGGGAGACATTATTCTCTGCCTTGCCAGCCAAACAGAAATCTGTGCCATGGGCGTTGTAACAGGATCCTATTTTTATCAGGAGGACGTCCCACAAGGCGTACGTGAAGATTATCAACATGTGCTCCCTGTGAACTGGCTGCTTAAAGATATCCGCTATGATATCCGCAAGCAGAACGGCGATTGTATGTTACGTCCGAAAACTATGTATCCTCTGCGTCGTATTGTTGCTTCTGACTTACTCAATGACCTGCGTGATGTTGGATTCAATTTAGCTGAGTCACAAAAAACAGCCCCCGCCCCTCATGTCCTGATTATCGATGAAATTAACCGTGGGAATATTTCCCGTATCTTTGGCGAACTCATCACCCTGATTGAGACCTCGAAACGCCAGGGACAAAGCGAAGCGCTGAGCGTTACCCTGCCCTACTCGAAGAAACGTTTCAGCGTACCCGGCAATCTTTATATCATCGGTACCATGAATACCGCCGACCGCTCGCTTTCCGGGCTGGACATCGCCCTGCGCCGCCGCTTCACCTTTGTTGAAATGCTCCCGCAGCCGGAACGGCTGGATAACGTCGTCATTTATCATGAAGAGGGTGATATTAACGTCGGCGATCTATTACGTGTTATCAACCAGCGCATTGAAGTCTTGTTGGATCGTGACCACTGTCTGGGCCACGCATACTTTATGCCTCTACAGGCAGTCCCCACTTTGCAGACACTGGCATCCATTTTCAAAAACCAGGTCCTTCCGCTGTTGCAGGAGTACTTCTTTGAAGACTGGCAGCGTATTAACTGGGTGCTGAACGGTCATCATTCCGATAACCGCACGCCACGCTTTATCTGCCCGCCCAAAGAGAGCCAGTCGCTGGAAAAACTGTTTGGCAAAGAGGTTGCCGCAGAACTCACTGACAGACGCTGGCAATTTAACGAGGCGGCCTTTATGTGCCTGGAGAGTTATCGTCTGATTCTCCGGGAGGCCGAGTGAAACAAAAGTGGATAACGGTTCGCGAGCACGCGCGCCTGACCACCTCGGATGTGCCGGACACCCTCGATCGTGCGCAAATCGGTGCCAGCGCTTTTGACTGTCTGTGCCAATTGCAGGCCGGGTTCAGCAAGCAAGGTGCCAGACTGGTGGAAGTGGAAGACCGCCGCTGGCTGCGGCTGGACAGCTATGTCGGCATTATTCATACCCCATGTGGCACAGACATTGAAATTCTGCCCAAACATTTTGCCGAGGAAGACTCACCGGAAAAAAGCCGGGCGCTACTGTGTAAGCTTATTGCCTCCGCACTCAATCTGCCCTACCGGGAAACCGGGATAGCGGACCTGCAACTGTTTCGTTTTCCGCTCACCGAATGGATCATGCGCCAGTTTTTACTTTCGCTTGATCGGTTACTTAAACGTGGATTACGTTTTGATTATCAGCAGGTTGAGGAAGAACAGCCTTATCTGCGGGGTCAACTCGATATGGCCCGACAGATGCGACAACCACCGGGGCGGGCGCACCGCTTTCATCAGCGTCACACACTTTTTTTGCCAGACCGGCCGGAGAACCGGCTGCTACGTCTGGCGCTGGGTAAAGTGTGCCAGCAGACCAGGGAGGCCGATAACTGGCGACTGGCGCATGAACTGCGCGTCATCATGCAGGAGATCCTACCCAGCCGACAGGTACGCCTCGATTTTTCCCACTGGCGTAACGACCGACTGCTTGCCCACTACCAGCCCGTCCGTCCATGGTGCGAACTCATCCTTGGGGAACAGATGCCATTGGCGATTCAGGGGCAGTCGAACGGTATAAGCCTACTCTTTCCAATGGAACGCCTGTTTGAACAGCATGTCGCGCGAACACTCAAACAACAGCTTCCCCCGACAGCACATCTGCGTACTCAGGCTGCGAGTGAATACCTCTGCACCCATGATGGTAATAACATGTTCAGGCTGAAACCGGATTTGCTACTGGAGCACAGCGGGAAGAAATGGCTGCTGGATACCAAATGGAAGCGTCTGAATACCGAAGCCCGCGACAAAAAATATGACCTGGCGCAGCAGGATTTCTACCAGATGCTGGCCTACGGTCACAACTATCTCGCAGGCCAGGGGGAGATGGTGCTGATTTACCCTAAAACAAGGGATTTTCCCGCGCCGCTAAAACCCTTTGTCTTCTCACCTGAACTGATGCTGCACGTCTGGCCGTATGATCTGGAGAACGACAAATTAATGGCTTCTGAGATCCATTCACTGCCGCTCGTTATCCAGCCGCAGGCTCACCCAGAAAAATAACAGCCATAATGTAACGAAAATTGACGCATCCTGGGGGCAGCCAAAGCACTCGCTAAGTTTTTTTCACTCACGATCAATGGATGCGCCTGCGAGGGGCTGTTTGCCCCTCTCTTTATTTCTTCGGTTTCTGCGAAACATTTCGCCCCGCCCCGCTTTCAAGGCGCGTCATGTCATACAGCCCAACCGCCGTAATAAGCGCAATCATCACAAACCCCAGCTTAAAGGCCATCCCCTGAATATCGCCATACCCCAGATTGTCGGTGATGAGCGCGCCTGCGCGAATACTCAGCGCCCCCAGCGTTACCCCCAGGCCGTTAGCCAGTTGCAACGAGGTACTAAAAAGGGTGTTCGCGGAGCTCATCTCTGCCGCCGGTACCTCGGCAAATGCCAGCGAACTGATGCCGGTAAACTGCATTGAGCGGCTCAACCCACCGATAAACAACAGCGCGAGGGTAAGCATCTGCGGTGAATTTGGCGCTAAAAAAGCGCAGAAAAACAGCGACAACACGCAGACAACACCGTTGCCAATCAAAAGCTTTTTAAAACCGAAACGGCGAATTAGCGGCGTCGTGGCAGGCTTCATCGCCAGGTTACCGGCAAAGACCGCCAGTACCAGCGACCCGGCCTCAAACGCGCTCATCCCGAAGCCCACCTGAAACATCAGGGGCAACATAAAGGGCGCGGAACTGATAGTGGCACGGAGAATAAACCCGCCGCGCATCGTAACGCGGAAAGAGTGTACCGACAGCGAACTCAGGCCAATCAGCGGCGCAGGAGCACGGCGCAAGTGATGAATACTCCACACCAGCGCCAACAGACCAACGGCGAGCGTCGCCCCGGCGCTAACCATGCTCACATGCTGCTGGCTCAACATCTCAAGCCCCGCCACCAGGCACAGCATGGTCAGCCCTGTGGCGATAAAACCCACCACATCGAACGGACGTTTTTCATCAGCCGATAGCCCCGGCATCATTTTCAAGGCCAGAACGATAGCCACCAACCCCAGCGGCACATTGAGGAAAAAGATCCAGTGCCAGCTCGCATAGGTAGTAATAAAGCCCCCCAGCGGCGGGCCAATAATCGGCGCGACCAGCGCAGGCCAGGTCAAAGTGGCGATGGCTTTAATCAACTGCTCTTTCGGCGTGGTACGCAAAACAACGAGACGCCCTACCGGCACCATCATTGCGCCCCCCACCCCTTGCAGGATGCGCATCAGCACAAACCCGGTGACGTTATTTGTCAGGCCGCAAAGCAAAGACGCCACGGTAAAAATCAGCAGCGCCAGGCTAAAAACCGTCCGTGCGCCAAAGCGTTCCGCTACCCAGCCGCTGGCCGGAATCAGCATCGCCAGCGTCAACAAATAGGCGCTAATACCGATATTCAAATCGATAGCGGAAACACCAAAGGCTTTCGCCATGTCCGGCAGGGCAGTCGCAATCACCGTGCCATCAAGAAACTCCATAAAAAACGCGCTGGCGACCAGCAATGCCAACCCGGAAATCCGCCCGGAACGGGTCACTTTTTCCCGTGGCGTTTGCGTCTGGGTTGTCTCAGACGAGGCCATAACGTGTCCTCAACATGGATAACCTCTACTGTCTGGCAGAGGTCTGACAAGAATAGAAAGTTGTTATACCAAAAATGCAAACCGTCCGATAACCCAATTTATTGTTGATTGTCCGCAGATTGATATTTTGCAATTTATCGCTCTCCGTCTTCGTCGATTTTCTCTGGCGCAAGCTGACAAAAATGTCAGTAAAATGTCAGCCAGGTGTTGGCAATAACGCGATAAAATCCCCAGCATCATCACATTTGTCCTTTGCGACAAAGGAAGAGCACAATGCGACTTCTGCTGGTCGAAGACGAGGAAAAAACCTCGTCCTATATTTATCGTGCGCTCAGCGAGCTGGGTTTTACCGTTGACGTCGCCGCCAGCGGTACAGAAGGTTTGCACCTGGCGGTTGAATTTGACTATGACGCCATCATTCTCGACGTCATGCTGCCAGGTCTTGACGGTTACAGCGTGCTAAAAGGGTTACGTGCCAGTAAAAACACACCGGTGCTGATGCTTTCTGCCCGTGGCTCCGTCGATGAACGGGTTAAAGGGCTACGTCAGGGGGCAGACGATTATCTTCCCAAACCGTTCTCCCTGATTGAACTGGTCGCCCGTATTCAGGCCTTGTTGCGCCGCCGATCCAGTGATGGTGCCGACACCACGCAGTTGCAGATCCATGATTTACATCTCGACCTGCTCGCCCGTCGCGTCTCACGCGCCGGAGACCGTCTTGAGCTGACAGCCAAAGAGTTTGCCCTGTTAAGCCTGCTCGCCCGCCATAAAGGTGAAATCCTCTCCAAAATGATGATTGCGGAACAGGTGTGGGATATGAATTTTGACAGCGATGCCAACGTTGTGGAGGTGGCGATTAAACGTCTGCGGGCCAAAGTGGACGCCCCCTACCCCGTAAAACTGCTGCATACCGTGCGGGGCATGGGATATGTCCTTGAAACCCGGCCCGAGAGCCCCGCTAAATAGAGTCAGTCTATGCTCAAACGTTCGATTTCAGGACGCCTTGCATTAATGTTTGCCCTCGCCTCTGTGCTTATCGTCTCGGCGATCGGTTTTCTGCTGCGCAGCACCCTGCATGAATCCTTACAAAAACAGATGCACAACGAGCTGCTTTTCAGGGAATCGCTGATGGAGCCGTGGCTGCTATCGCGCACCACGCTGCACAGTTGGCAAATGCTCGCCACCAAACTCGCCGATATGACCACGGCGGAAGGCGGACGTGTACAGTACTGGGTTCTCAGCGATGATCCCCGCTTTCAGGTGGGCGGCGAGCCACCGCAAGGGGTCAACTGGACGACACTCGCCGACGGATTTAGCGAAGCGCCGGGCGCCATGAAAGAGTCCTGTTCGCTCTTTATCCTGATCAAATTAATTCCGGCGCGAGGGGAACGCCCGGCGATCCGCTACGTGATTGCCATCGATTCCACGCCTTATATGGGCACGCTGGAAGAGTTCACCCGCACGCTGCTGCTGATCACCGCCCTCGGGGTGATGCTGGTTGCCGTATTAGGTTTTATGATTGCACGGTTTGGAATGCGCCCGGTGAATACAATGAGCGAGCAGGCGCACAAACTTGCCCCCGGCGATCACGGACAGCGCCTCGACACCACAACCCTGCCGGATGAACTGCAAACGCTGGCGGAAGCATTCAACGGTGTGCTGGAACGCCAGGAAGTAGCCTGGCGGCAACTGGAAAGTTTCAACGCTGACGTCGCCCACGAGCTGCGCACACCGCTGACTAACCTGATAGGCCAGACACAACTGGGATTATCCCGCGAACGTTCCGTCAGTGAACTGGAAGATTTACTGGAATCCAATCTGGAAGAACTGGCGCGTATGACCTCGATTGTCAATGACATGCTCTTTCTCTCACATGCCCAGGCCGGGGAACACGCCACCCAGCTTACCGAGGTATCGCTGCGCGAGGAGGCGTGGAAAACCGCCGAATATGTCGAACCCTCCTTTGCCGAGAAGAACCTCACTATCAACGTGGAAGGCGATATCATTGCCTGTATCGACCGTCGGCTGTTCCACCGTTCACTGGCAAACCTGCTGGAAAATGGGGCTCGCCATGCAAAACCGAATACCACGGTCACCGTTTCCATTCGCCAGCGGCATGAGCATGCGATCATAGCCGTCGCCAACGTGGGTGAACCGATCGCCGCAGAACATCTGGATCGCCTGTTTGAGCGTTTTTATCGTATCGACTCGTCCCGCACGCGTAGCGATACGCATCATGGTCTGGGTTTATCCATTGTTCGTGCGGTCGCATTGATGCACCGTGGCGATGTGTTTGTTCGGAGTGAAAACGGCAGCAATACTTTTGGTCTGTCACTGGCAATCGGTAAAACAGATACTGTTGCGCCAGGTGACAAACCGGCGCTTGATGAGCAGACACAGTTCAAAAACGCCTGAACAGAAAAGCAAACAGGAGGCTAAGCCTCCTGTTTTTCGACTTACTTGTAGATAACCGCCACACCGTGCATCTGGTTTTCGCCCCCGGCCGCCACGATGCGATACGAGCTTGCTCCCGCCGCTTCGGCTTTTTGCGCCAGCTCCTCATGCAAACCAGACAGCGTTGTCGCGCCCGATGCCGAGACCGAACCCATTTTTTGCAGACCGCTACCAGACTCTACAGGGACCGCCGCCAGCGCACCGGCGGAAAACAGGCCAACTATCATTGCGGTCATAATGCCTTTCGTCATCTTCATGTTTCCACCTCGCAAAGAGAATAGTCAGGAATATCCGCTGACATGAATGATTTTAGAAAGGCTGGCTGTCAGTTCACTGACGCCAAAATAACAGATGCGTCAGATAACAAAAATATACATTTATTTTAATTTATCCTTTAAATATTCTTATTATCAGGGTTTGTTCGCACCTCTGAAATACGACAAATATAAAAATAACTCGCCAGTATTTTCAGCATTTATTAATCGATCACCCGCCAGGGCTTGCCACCCGCCGCGTTGTTCACAAACCTGACAGAAATGTCATTTTCACGTCACGCTAACGACAGCCACGCTGATTTAAACTCAGCTTCCTGGGTAATACGTCGGGCAATTATGTTGCGCTTTTTCTTGCTGTTCAAAGAGACGACGCGCATTCATATTTAGCAAAGAGGGGCATATATTATGGCCATGCAAAAATCGGTTATCCTCGATATTCAGACATGGATTGATAATAATATTGACAAACCTTTACGAATTAATGATGTTGCCCACCGGGCAGGTTATTCCAAATGGCATTTACAGCGCCTCTTTCATCAGATTATTGATATTCCGTTAGGTGTGTATATTCGCAACAAAAAGCTGGAAGGCGCCGCCCACGACCTGAGCGTGACAAAGGAGTCGATCATCACCATCTCCACCCGCTACGGCTTCGACTCCCAGCAAACTTTTACCCGGGTTTTTACCCGCAAATACAGTATGCCGCCGGGCGCATGGCGTCGCTATCATCAATCGGGTGAGGAGTAGGTCCCTCACCCACTATCCGGCCGCCCCCTGTATGGCCAAAGCTACACGGCTACGGTACGGAACACGCTCATCAGCGTGACCAGATGCTGCGCCTGATCGCGCAGATCTTCCGCCGCCGTACTTGACGCCCCCACCAGCGCCGCGTTTTGCTGCGTCACTTTATCCAGTTGGGTAATCGCTTCATTCACCTGTCCGACACCTGATTCCTGCTCACGCGTCGTCACGCCAATCTCGTCGATCATCCCCGCCACATGGTGCGACTGCCGCACCAGTTCGCCAATGGTCGCGCCCGCGTGATTCACCAGCGCCGTGCCATTATCCACACGCTCGATGCTATCCATAATCAGGGCCTTTATCTCTTTTGCCGCAGACGCCGACCGCTGGGCCAGCGAACGCACCTCACCCGCCACCACCGCGAAACCCCGGCCCTGTTCCCCAGCACGCGCCGCCTCTACCGCGGCGTTCAGGGCGAGGATATTGGTCTGGAAGGTAATGCTGTCAATCACCGTAATGATCTCACTGATTTTGCGGGAACTTTGGCTGATCTCATCCATCGTACGCACGATATTCTCAATCGCCTCGCCCCCTTTTGCGGCAATTTCGCTGGCCGTTGCCGCCTGCTGATTGGTGACCCGCACCGTATCGGCATTCTGGCGAATCGCCTGGCCGATTTGTTCCATGGATGCGGCCGTCTGCTGCAAACTGGCCGCCTGCTGTTCGGTACGCTGGCTCAGGTCAGTACTGCCCTCCGCCACACCGTTTGCCCCCGCCGAGATCGACTCACTGCTTTCCCGCACCTGGTTGACGATACCGCTCAGGCTTTGTCGCATCTCATCCATCCCTGCCAGCAAACTGGTGCTGTCATCAGGGGCAAGCATGATCCGGGTGGCCAGATTTCCCTGCGCAATTTCATGGACGACCTGCAGCGCATAAGCGGGTTCTCCCCCCAGTTGTCGCTTGATGTAGCGGGTGAAAAGCCAGGCAATGGCGATCCCAAGTAATGCCGCCACCGCAGCAATCATCAGCAGGGCGTCGCCAGCGGAGCGGGCGCTTGCGGTGGAGGCCGCCGCCGCTGAGGTCGTGCTGGCCTGCTGGGTCTGGATCATCGCGGAAATCTCTTCAAACAGGCGAATCTGTAACGGCTGCATCTTTTCGACCGCCAGCGACTGGGCATCCAGCATCTGGCCATTCTTCGCCAGCCCCACGGTCTGGCGCACAACATTCACGTACTCCACCTGTGTGGCTTTAAAATTGTTCAGCATGTTCTGTGCGTCAGTATCCTGCACATTCGCCTGCAACTGCGCCACCAGTTCGTCGTTGCGTTTAATCGACAGTTCGGTCAGTTTTTCCTCTTCCATCTGGCTCTTTTCATCATCCTGAAACACCATGATGAACGTCGCCTTGGTGGCGTTATTGAGATTGTCTTTTAATGCCTGCATCGACAGCAGATTAGTCAGATGGTACTTCTCGTAGAACTCAATATGTTGACTGGTGTTATTCAATTCAGCACGACCAAAAATCGCCACCAACAGACCGATAGCAATAATCGCGGCAAAGCCGGTGCCCAGCAGCGCACCCAGAGAGAAATGTCTTTTTACTCGCATATATCCCTCGATAAATGAATTCCGAAACCCCTTAACGGCGAAAACACACTCGTATCAGCCCCGAGAAGACAACTGCAAGCGCACGAATGCGTAATAGCGAACAGGGTTAATATACGTAGCGTAAAAAACCGGGGAAAATATGAAATAGCGATGGTTTGACCAGGTGGACAGGTTGCGCCAGAGCAGACATGAGGAAACGCGTCGTGAGCAACCAGGGGAATAATCAGTATATTAAAAAGTTATTTTTCATAAAGTTACAACAATTCAACCAATCGGTAACATCAGCAAACTAATAACACCATTGCCCGCTCATCCCTGAGCCCTTTTGCACGCCCTATTTGGAGATTTCTCAATAAATCATTAATCAACCAACTCCTCCATACGATCGATGGCAAATTTTAATATTTTCTCTGCATCAATGGCGGCATACGGATAGCCGGCAATAACCTCAATATGCTGGCCTTCTTTAATCGCTTTTTTCAGTTCTTCTTTTTTATATTGAATATGCGGTGCCACCAGGAAACAATCAAAGGCAGGCGCCACACTGGCAAATGCCTCAGCCCCTATTCCGCTAATTTGAATCTGATACCGGTTTGCATCTGCAACATCCTGCATTTTTTTGGCCAGCGTTACCGCCGTGTTACCAAACAGGCAACATATTAATAACTTTTTCATGGTAGTGCCCTCCTGGAAGTTACCGATACGCTATGCCTGCCCTGGCTTAAAAAATGCGCCCTGCATCATGTTTACGAATATATTTGATTAATATTTAATCAACCTGAGCAAATTCTCCGCATAAACACCTCTCCTCCTCCAGGTCGATCAGCGGTAACATCTGAGATGAGAATAAGATACACTTCCGATTTATAAACCGTATGATGGCCGTTTTTATACGCGCGTAGCGCCATCCTGGGGTCAGGCAGGGAAGCCCGCAGCATAGAATGTGGAAAAGGCTCTCGCCGTAGCAGCGAAATAGTGCATCTGGTTAGCAGCCGTCGCCGGATGGATATTCATCATTACCTGCGGGCTGCACAGAACAATAAGGAGATTTACATGCTGGAAAAATTGCGTACCCGTGAGGGTAAAAAATTCCTTATCGCCGTCGCGATTGTTTTTGTGGTCGCCGTGTCGGTTATCTCAGAAGCCGCCTTCCAGGGGGTGGTGGATCAGTACGATTTGCCGATGGACGAGTGGTCGGTGTCGATGTTTGTGATTCAGGGCGCGTGGGTGTTTATTTACAGCCTGATGTTTACCATCATCGGTTCGCTGCCCTTCGCGTTTTGGTTCCTTGGACCAAAGGATGATCGCGGTTAGGTTCGGTGCTGGTTTCCCGGATGGCGGCGTAAACGCCTTATCCGGGCGACCAGACGTTCAGGCCGCACGAAATAGCCCCCCTCTCCCTGTGGGAGAGGGCCGGAGTGAGGGCATCAGACCGCACAACAACCCGCCCTACCTCACTTCACCCGCCGATATCCAGCCCGCTCAGCGCACAGAGCAGCGCATCCACCTTTGGCAAGAGCTGCTTACGGCGCGGCCATACCAGCGTCAATGCCAGCCCGTCGGGCTGTACATGCGGCAAAATTATCTCCAGTTCCCCACGCGCAAGGGCATCGCGAATCAGCCATGTCGGCATCTGGGCAACGCCTAACCCGCTACGCACTGCCTGTAACTGGGCATCCACATCCCCCAGCGCCATATGGTAGGGCACGGTACGCCAGTCCGGATACCCATCCTCGGTGACTAGCTGCCACGGCTTACTGCTGCCATCAACGCGCTCGTACAAAATAGCCCTATGCTGCAACAGCGCCCCGACGCTTTCCGGGCGCCCCTCGCGCGCCAGATATGCGGGTGAAGCGCAGAACACCATCTTCTCTCGCCCCAGTTGCCGATACCCCAGCGATGCGGGCATCTCCGCCGTTTTGCCAATCCGCACCGCGACATCAATCCCTTCATCAAACAGATCCACGAAACGGTCAGAAAAGGTCATGCTGATATCTATCTCCGGATGCTGCTGGCAAAACGTAATTAATAACGGCATGACACACAGCCTGCCATAGGTATTCGGCACGGCCAGCCGCAGCCGCCCGGACGGAATAGTGCGTTGCGCCGCCAGTACCGATTCCGCCTCCGCAAGCTCTTCCATTATGCGAATACAGGTCTGGTAATACGCATGCCCGGCGTCGGTCAGTTTCAGGCGTCGGGTTGTCCGCTCCAGCAACGTTGAGCCCAGCCGCGCCTCCAGCCGACTCACGCTTTTACTGATAGCAGATCCGGTCACATGCAAGCGCTCCGCCGCGGCGGCAAAGCTCCCCCCTTCTATACTGGCAACAAAGGGGACAATGTCCTTCAGTCGTTGATCGTGCATTGATTCGTGAACTCAGGTTAGGAATGATGTGAATTAATGCCAGAAATAAGAACAAAATTCTCGATTAGTCTACTCATAACGTTTACGCATGAGGAGAGTGAAATGCAAAAAGAGGCACTGATTGTCGGCATCAGCGGGGTGATTGGCCGCGCGCTGGCGCAAAAGCTGGTGCAGGAAGGCTGGAAGGTCTCAGGGCTGTCGCGCGGGCGCGGCGCGGTGCCGGAAGGCTGCACCCGTCTGACCGCCGATTTGACGGACCCGCAGGCGGTGAATACGGCGCTGGCGGGCATAAAGCCTGACGCACTGTTTTTCAGCGTCTGGTCGCGTCAGGCAAATGAAAAAGAGAACATCCGCGTCAACGGCGCGATGGTCAAAAACGTGATTGAGGCACTGGGTCACCGCCTGAACGGCGCGCATGTCGCACTGGTTACCGGGCTAAAACACTACCTTGGTCCGTTCGAGGCCTATGGCAAAGGCGCCGTACCGGTTACGCCTTTCCGTGAAGAGCAGGGGCGCCAGCCCGTGGATAATTTCTATTATGCTCAGGAAGATGAGATCTTTGCCGGCGCGGAAAAATACGGTTATCGCTGGAGTGTGCACCGTCCGCACACCATCATCGGTTATGCGGTTGGTAACGCAATGAACATGGGTCTGACGCTGGCAGTCTACGCCACCCTGTGCCGGGAAAAAGGCTGGCCGTTTATTTTCCCGGGCTCGCCGGAACAGTGGCATGGCGTCTCCGATGTCACTGATGCAAACCTGCTCGCCGAACAACTTGCCTGGGCGGCACAAAGCCCGAATGCGGCAAACGAAGATTTTAATGCGGTTAATGGCGATGTATTCCGCTGGAACTGGCTTTGGCCGCGCCTGGCCGCCTATTTTGGCATCGAGTCTGGCGGAAATCCGCAGACCATGATGCCGTTGGAAGGACGGATGCAGGAGGCAGCCGCCGCATGGCACGAGATTGCCGCCCGCTACTCGCTTGCCGAGCCCGATATCAGCCGACTGGCCTCCTGGTGGCACACCGACGCGGACCTCGGTCGCCCAATGGAAGCCTTCACCGACATGAGCAAAAGCCGCAAGGCCGGGTTTACCGGCTACCGGGCCACACTGGATTCGTTTACCCACCTGTTTGATACGTTGAAGGCGGAAAAAATTATTCCGGATCGCTAATGTCTTGATGATGAAGCCAGGGGCGATCATCTTCGTCCCTGATTTTTATAATCTGTCGGTCGTGTTGCGCCATGTGTTGAAAGGTATTTATCTCACGATAACAGGCCTTCCCCCGCCACATTGCCTTCTTGAAAATGACAATTGGAAGCATGAATAACAATGCACATAGTTTCACTGGGGGTTTATAAAATTTCTTTTTAAATCATCATAACGTATTCTTAAACAAGACAATACCGCCCTCATTTTTGCACATTCAATACGGGTGTCACGAAAAAATAAACGCTTTTCTTACGGTTTGAGACTAACCACTTGCAATTAACGTTATTATTTGATTACACCAAGACAGTCTCATTATGAAAACATCAAAACACCAAAATAAGAAAAACAATAAAATCATAAAGTTAAAAACGTTGCAAAATAACCACTACCAGACGATGTATTAATTTTCTTAACCTTAAGGTTATCTTAATATTAAAAACGACATTTTTTGTTTTTCTTGCATAAAAAATGATGTCTATCACAAACTTAGCCGAACGTATAAAAACACGCATTTTTATTTAAAGTTTAATTGTCCCTTGCCGTTAATACAGATAACTAGAAAAACATATTTTGCTAATTAAAACGCGTAGAAAAGGTGAAGTATGAACATTTTCGATGACCAGTACGCTCCTGCGTCTGCACCTGATACGCATCGCATCATGAAGCAGACCGTGACGCTGGTACTGATGCTTATGGGCTTCATTTTTTTAACGACAATATTTGCGCTCATTCAGACAGAAAATGATCTGGCGCGTAACACCCGCCACCAAACCCGACAACTGCTAATGAAAGCGCTCGACAATCGTCAGGAAAACCTTCGTTTGCATCTTGCCGATTACGCCGCGTGGAACGAAGCCTGGGATAATCTCCATCGCAAGATAGACTTAAGCTGGGCGTGGGATGAACAAAACCTGGGTAAATCACTGTATTCGAAATTCGGTTACGAAGGCGTGTTTGTACTCTCCCCTAAAGAAGAAACGCGCTACAGCGTCATTAATGGCACTCTTAACCTGGTCCCTTTTGAGGACTGGCTGGGGAAAAACCTTAATACAGAATTAAGCACGGCACTGAAAGTGAACAACGGTACAGCCGTTTCGCGCGTCGTTTTTGCCAATAATGAATTAATCCTGATTTCAGCGGCCTGGATTACCACTGAGGATAGGGCTGTTCTTGCGAAAGCGCCTGCGGATCATTCTATTATGATCTTTGTTGATAAACTGACGCCTAAAAAACTCGCCGCTATGGGTGAGGAATATGCCATTAAGGATTTGCATCTCCTTGCGTCAAAACCCATACGCCGTCCACCACATACAGCGGGTTTGTTATGGCCAGTAACAGGGGGCGAAATCTATTTTGAATGGAACAATAAAAATCCCAGTGACACGCTGCTCACATGGGTACTCCCTCTTCTTGTTCTGCTGATGCTCACATCGGTCCTTCTGGCGCTCTCTCTTGTGCGCAAAGGGCTTTTAAAAGCAAGGCTGAATGACGAAAAAACATTCCTGCTGGAACAAAGCCGCCGGGCATTCGCCATTAGCGAGCGCCGTTTTCGTGACGTGGTGGAAACAACGACAGACTGGATCTGGGAAGCCGATGAGCTCTTACAACTTACCTGGATATCTGTGCGCTTCCCGGTTATTACCGGTCACCGTATTGATGACTGGATAGGCCGCTCGCTGCGGGCGTTTCTGTCACAAGACAACCCGGCACTGACCAAATGGCTGGATCTTCCTTATGCAGGTAACTTCCTCACCCTTAACCATTGCAGCTATTTTTCCGCTCAGGGAAACCAACGCTACTGTAATTTAACTCTCAAACGCGTCACCCTGATTGATGGCTCATTGGGGTTTCGTGGTACCGCAACAGATGTCACTCTGGAAGTGGAGGCCAGCGAACGCATTCAGTATTTGTCACATCATGACGAATTAACCGGCCTGCCTAACCGCGTCCGGATGAAAGAGTTCCTTGAGGGCAGACTGCAATCAAAAAACGAATCGAAAAATGCGCTGGCGATGATCAGTCTCGATCTGAATGATTTTAAAATCATTAACGATGTCTACGGCCATACGGTGGGCGATCAGGTGCTCAGTGAAGCTTCTAATCGCCTGCGCCACTGCATGCGCAGCATTGATTTGGTTACACGCCAGGGCGGAGATGAATTTATCATCATTGCCGCAGACCTTAACCAGCGTGAAGATATTGAAGGTTTTTGCTCGCGGATTGTAGAGGAATTGAACCGTCCTTTTGATATCTGTGGTAACGAGATTATTATCGACGTCAGCATGGGCATTGCCCTGGCACCACAAGATGCCGTTACCGCAAGCGATCTCCTCCGCTATTCTGATATCGCGCTGTATAAAGCGAAAAATGACCCGCATGCCTATTGGGTTTTTTATGAACCTGATATGGCTGAACAAATTGTTCAACGCAGAGAACTGGAGCAAGAACTCCGTGAGGCAATAAAACAGGATCAGTTATTTCTTTTATATCAGCCTCGCTACGATATAAGTCAGCAGAAGATAACGTCACTCGAAGCACTTGTACGTTGGCAGCATCCGACGCATGGGCTTTTTATGCCTGACCAATTTATTCCTCTGGCTGAGGAGACCGGAATAATTATCTCGCTAACAGATTGGGTTCTGACAACAGCATGTCGCGAGGTGAGAGATAAATCAGCAGACCTGTCCCTGTCAGTAAATATATCGCCAGTTGAATTTAAGGCCAGCGACATTGTTCTTCGCGTCAAAGCAATACTGGCTAAAACGGGTTTTGACGCTTCGCGTCTCGAACTTGAAGTTACCGAAAACGCTACCCTGAGCAAGCCAGAAAATGCTTTAAAAATCATGCAACAATTAAAAAGCCTCGGTGTCAGACTCTTGATGGATGACTTTGGCACTGGCTATGCCTCACTTAATTATCTACGGAGTTTTCCTTTTGATGGCATCAAGCTCGATAAGTCTTTTATTATGGCGATGGGCGACTCTGAGAGTGCAAAAAATATTGTCGAGAAGATTATCGGACTGGGTAAAGATTTTAACCTTGAGGTCACTGCCGAGGGGGTAGAAACGTTCACTCAGTTACAGCAACTTGAAGCGTTCGAGTGCGATATCGCACAGGGGTATTTTATTAGCCGCCCAACGACTCTTGATAAAATTGAACTTAACCAAAATTTCAAAAAGAAAAAACCAGCCATAACCGAAGAGGAATTTTAAATCATAGATTTGTGATCCTACGCCAGGATGCAATAACGACTTTAGCGTATATAAATTTTATGTTACCATCATTAACCTTACCAGAACATTATTTACAAGCCCTAAACATAATATCTTTACCGATGTTTTACGCGTGTCGTAAACATCCCTTCGAAGGATAACGATTAGTCTGCGAAATTTAATTTTATGCCTTATTGCATAAGAACTTTAACACCAGGCCTGTTCAACCGGGCTGCTCGTCTGCAAATATATTTTATATTCAGTTACCGGGGGTAGCTATGCAAATTTTACGCGATATCACCATCAGGAAAATGATATTACTGATACTGGTTGTTTTCAGTATTATTTGGGGAATGGCTACCCTGCTTACTTTTTATAACTTTTCCACAATTGATCAGTTACTCACACAAAACGCGTCACAGAAGAATGCCTATGCCATGCTGGTTAAAGGCAATGACCAATATTTTCGTACCATGACGCGTATGTTACGGGCAATGGATTATCGCCAGACCGGCGATGAAGCAAACGCAGCCAAAACAATGGATTCTGCCGCAAAAGCGCTGGCAACCAGCCAGAATATGCTTGCGCAGTTTCGCGATGCGCAACATCCTGGCGTGAGCGATGACGTCATAAAAGCGATGATCAATGACTGGGACGCGTTGCTGACTAACGCCATTGTGCCCATGTACGATGCGGCGAAAAATAATCAGCCGGATAAATTCCGCGAGTTATTTCGTAAAACCTACCCGCCTTTAAGCGTGCAGTTTGGTGCAACCGCTGAAAAATATACTCAGGCGATTCAGTCAGATGCCATTCTGGTGAAAACCAAAGACCAGATGTCCTATAACAAAATAGTGCTCATCAGCGCATTACTGGCGGGTCTGGTGACGCTCTTATTGACCGACCGTTATTTAGTAAATTACCTGGTTAAACCGCTTGGGATGTTAAAAAATCATCTTGAGTTGCTGACCGCAGGAAAATTAAGTAGCCAGCTTGAGACGTTTGGCCGTAACTGCGCCGGGCAGTTGATTCCCTATGTACAAAAAATGCAGGAAAGCCTGCATACAACGGTAAAAACCATCCAGGATAGTTCCGCCAGCATTTTTGCCAACACCAGTGAAATCCGCGGTGGTAATGAAGAATTGTCGAGCCGTACTGAGCAGCAGGCCGCCGCTCTACAACAAACGGCCGCCAGTATGGAAGAACTGACCTCCACTGTCAGAAACAACGCCCAGAACGTGCGTGAAGCTCTCAAACTGACTGAGGAAGCACAAAAAACGGCGAAAAGAGGCGGTGACATCACCTCAACTGTGGTGCAAACCATGCACGGGATTACCGACAGTTCGCAAAAAATTTCCGATATCACCAGCGTGATTAACAGTATTTCGTTCCAGACCAACCTGCTGGCGCTGAACGCCGCAGTGGAAGCGGCTCGCGCTGGCGAGCAAGGGCGTGGCTTTGCGGTGGTCGCCAGCGAAGTACGCCTGCTGGCGCAACGCAGTGCGCAGGCGGCAAAAGAGATTGAAGCCTTGATCAGCGAATCGGTCAACCGAGTCAAAACTGGTGCGGAGCAGGTACAGGAGGCCGGTGACGCCATGTCCGTGATCATCCAGTCTGTCGCCCAGGTAAACAGCCTGATGGGCGAAATCTCCGTTGCCTCAGATGAACAAAGCCGTGGTATTGAACAAATCGGACTGGCGATGACCGAGATGGATGGCGTGACGCAACAAAACGCCACGCTGGTACAGGAAGCCACCGCCAATGCGGTCTCTCTTGAGTCCGAAGCGGAAAGATTGAACAAGACCGTCGATCGCTTTGATCTGGGCAACGGTGTGGTTTCCGCCACACGCAGTGCGAAGAAAACCAGCGTGAAGACACAGCGCGTGCCTGTATCCACCCCAAGTAACGATAACTGGCAGACCTTCTAAGCACGGGTCACCTCAGAGAAAATGGCCGGGTACACACCGGCCATTTTTATTTTAAAGCCCTCTCCCCTTCTTCTTCTTTTCTCATCATTCTGCGTTTGCTTGTCATTTCGTATAACTTTGATCGGCTAAAATAACTCTTACAGGCGCGCGTAACCGATACCTGCACAGGCACGCACGCCATTGCCACAACTCCATGCACTCCTGAGGTTTTTGCTATGCAAAATGAAGAACAACGGCTTATTGAGGGGCTTTTCCAGCGTCTGAAACAGGCGGAACAGCAAAGCGGCGCACGGGATAGCCAGGCCGATCATATGATCGCTGAGTTTGTGCGCCAGCAGCCCTCTGCGCCTTACTATATGGCCCAGTCGATGCTGATTCAGGAAGCTGCGCTGAAACGCCTTCATGCACAGATTCAGGATCTCCAGAATGAAGTGGCCTCCCTGAAAAACAACCAGCAAAGCGGCGGCGGCAGTTTCCTGAGTAGCCTGTTTGGCGGTGGAAAAAGCCAGCCACAGCAGCCAGCCAACAACTGGAACAGCGCGCCGCAACAACAGCCGCCACAGCAACAAGCGGCGCCCACATATGCGCAACCGGCAGCCCGCTCCGGTGGTTTTATGGCCGGTGCGCTGCAAACCGCAGCCGGGGTGGCCGGTGGGGTCGTGCTGGCCGATATGCTGACCAGTATGTTCCACCACTCCCAGCCACAAGAGATCGTGAACATTATTGAGCAGCCTGTCGAACAGGTCTCAGATGTCGCCGGTGATCGGAATTTCACTAACGATTTTCAGGATCAGGACAGCTTCACCAATGCCTCCGACCGCAGCTTCTTTGACCAGGGCAACGACGACAATAGCCGTTTCCTCGATCAGGATGATGACTACGATTTCGGCGGCAATAACGACGACGACAGCTTTATCTGATTAATCGCAATGATGATAATCCCCGCCACACCAGCCCGGTGCGGCGGGGATTTTTTGTCGGTGTTTGACTAGGGCAGCATGATGTCGTGATAGAGCGCGGAAAGTCGCTCTCGCAGATAGCGTACCGCTTTGTGCTTACGCGACAGCAAGGTCTGTACGGGCAGCCCCGTCTCAGCGGAAAGGGCTTTGAAGCTGTAATTTTCCAGTTCGGTTTTTTCGAATACCTCGCGTTGGGCCGCAGGAAGCGCCGCCAGCGCGCTTTCCAGTTCATCCCAGAAAATCTCTCTTAAGCGTGCCTCTTCGGGTGTCTGCACATCGCCAAAAAGCACATCATAGAGTTGATCATCAGCCTCCTCGTCGTCCGAAAATAACCACTCCCGCTTTTTGCGTCCGCGGTCGATCATTTCATTGCGCGCCGCGCGAAACAGCCAGGCGGAGACATTCTCAACCGGTTGTTCGACGTTGATCAATTGCAGCGTCACATCCTGCAAAATATCGTCCACGTCTTCTCGTTGCGGAATACGGCGGCGGATAAAGGCTCTCAGCGTTGTCCGGCACGCTGAGAGCGCTTCAAGGAGCCGCACAGTTCGGGCGTTGTCGGCCTTATCCATTATGCTCACGCATTGTCCGACGGCTTCGGTGATTCATTCTCTGTTGGCATGTCAGGGCCACAGCGCCAGCCATCGCGCCCACCCCAACGGTGGCGTTTCTGGAAAAAGGCCTGTCTCTCTTCTTCGCTCATGTTCATCCACCGTTCATGCAATTGACGATGATCGCGCGCCATTCTGAACATCATCGGCCCCATGCCCATACCGCCAAACAGCACACGGCATAACACCAGCAGTCCAAGCGCGGTCCAGAAGCCGATGGTTTTCAGACCAAACAGACCCGGAATAATGGCGTTCCACAGGGTCATCACCACCAGCGTCATCACGACGGCAAAAACAATAAACATCACACCAAACTTACCGGGATGGCGTCGGTGGCTGCCAAATCTTCTCATGTTGTCTCTCCTTCATAGTGTTGTAATCGGGTAGACGAATGAGCGAGAAAAATATTGCTAAAAACTTATGATTTTTTTCAGGCGTCGGGAAAATGGAAACCAATAACGATTGTAATTAAATGATTTGAAATGATTTTCTGTTGAAATGTTAGCGGTTAGATCCTGACCGCGCAAAAAACAGCCATTTTTGTGATCCATATCACCTTAATGGCGATTTGTTACAGCACTAAAAGCCAAATCTGACTATTCTCGTTTTTAAAGTAGCCCCATGTTTTCATTATTAACGCCCCCTAAATTTAGTGACAGCATAATGACAAAAGGATGACTATAAATATAAATTAAACAAAATTGAGATAGCGACAAAAAAATCTTTACGGTTGCTCAAGCCGCCGCTAAGTTATTTTACCCCTCTTGTGCCAAAATAAACATAAAACCATGATAAACATAATAAAAATAACAAAAACATCGCCTGCTAATATTTATTTCCTCAACGCCAGTTAAACAGAAACGATCTTAAGTGAACGTTAATGAAAATATGCAATCTCTTAAGGTTGAGTTAATAAATAAGCCTTAGCCTAGGCAAGTACTAAGTACTCTCAACGAAATGAGTCTGCTGCTTCCCTGGCTACAGTGCGAATTCATTGCCAGCAACGGTAAGGAAAAGTAATGCGTGAATTTTTACCCTTCTCACGTCCTTCTATGGGCGACGAAGAATTAACGGCGATTCAGGACGTTCTGAAGTCGGGTTGGATTACGACAGGTCCCAAAAACCAACAGTTGGAAGAAGCATTTTGCCAGTTGACGGGCAACCAGCATGCCATTGCCCTGAGTTCGGCAACAGCCGGTATGCATGTCACGTTAATGGCGATGGGCATTGGTGCCGGTGATGAGGTGATTACCCCCTCCATGACCTGGGTCTCTACCCTCAATATGATTGTGCTGCTCGGCGCAACCCCGGTCATGATCGACGTTGACCGTGACACGCTGATGGTGACCCCGCAGAGCATTGAGGCCGCGATTACATCAAAAACAAAGGCCATTATTCCCGTTCATTACGCCGGCGCGCCTGCCGATATCGATGCAATTCGCGCGTTGGGCGAGAAATACAATATTCCCGTGATTGAAGATGCCGCACATGCCGCCGGAACCTATTACAAAGGTCATCATGTCGGCTGTCGCGGCACCGCGATTTTCTCCTTCCATGCCATTAAAAATATGACCTGTGCCGAAGGCGGTCTGGTGGTGACGGATGATGAGCAACTGGCCCAGCGTATTCGCAGCCTGAAATTCCACGGTCTTGGCGTCGATGCCTACGATCGCCAGACACACGGTCGCGCACCGCAGGCGGAAGTGATCTCTCCTGGCTACAAATACAACCTGGCGGATATCAATGCCGCGCTGGCACTGGTGCAGCTCGGCAAGCTTCACGAAGCCAACCAGCGTCGTACCGAGATAGCCCAGCGCTATTTACGCGAGCTGGCTGATACGCCGTTCCAGCCACTGACGGTTCCGGCCTGGCCGCACGTTCACGCCTGGCATCTGTTTATTATTCGCGTTGATGAAACACGCTGCGGCCTGACCCGTGACGCGCTGATGGAAGCCCTGAAAGCACAGGGCATCGGTACGGGCCTGCACTTCCGCGCCGCCCATACGCAGAAATACTACCGCGAGAATTTCCCTGACATTTCATTACCCAATACGGAGTGGAATAGCGCGCGTATCTGCTCGCTGCCGCTGTTCCCGGATATGACCGATGACGACACCAGCCGTGTTATCGCCGCACTTCATCAGTTGGCAGGGCAATAACGATGTTTGAAACCAGCCCCATTAATAAAGTATCCGTTGTGATCCCTGTGTTTAACGAACAGGACAGCCTGCCAGAACTGATTCGTCGTACGACCGCCGCCTGCGATCTGCTGGGTAAGGATTACGAAGTTCTGCTGGTTGATGACGGCAGTAGTGATGATTCCGCCAAAATGCTGGTCGAGGCCGCACAGGCCGACGGCAGCCATATCGTGGCCGTGTTGCTTAACCGCAACTATGGACAGCACTCCGCAATCATGGCCGGTTTTAGCCATGTTACCGGCGATCTGATCATCACTCTGGATGCGGATTTACAGAACCCACCCGAAGAGATCCCTCGCTTGGTGGCAACCGCAGAAGAAGGTTATGACGTGGTGGGTACGGTTCGTCAGAACCGTCAGGACAGCCTGTTTCGCAAAACGGCATCACGCATGATCAACCACCTGATTCAGCGCACCACCGGTAAAGCGATGGGCGATTACGGCTGCATGTTGCGCGCCTATCGTCGTCATATTGTCGATGCGATGTTGCACTGCCACGAGCGCAGCACCTTTATTCCGATCCTCGCCAATATGTTCGCCCGCCGGGCCACAGAAATTCCCGTGCATCACGCGGAGCGCGAGTACGGTGATTCGAAATACAGCTTTATGCGTTTGATTAACCTGATGTATGACCTGGTGACCTGCCTGACCACCACGCCGCTGCGCATGCTGAGCGTGTTTGGCAGCGTTATCGCGCTGGTGGGTTTTGCACTCTCCGTTGTTTTAGTCGTCATGCGTCTTGCTCTTGGGCCGCAGTGGGCTGCCGAAGGTGTGTTCACCCTTTTCGCCGTCCTGTTCACCTTTATTGGTGCGCAGTTCGTTGGCATGGGCTTACTCGGCGAGTACGTTGGCCGCATCTATAACGATGTCCGTGCCCGCCCCCGTTACTTTATTCAGCGTGTTATCCGTCAGGAAACCCCAAATTCTATTGAGGAAATTGAGTCATGAAAACCGTCGTCTTTGCGTATCACGATATGGGGTGCACGGGCATACAGGCACTGCTGGAAGCAGGCTTTGAAATTGCCGCCATTTTTACTCATGCCGACAATGCGGGGGAAAACCACTTTTTTAAATCCGTGGCGCGCCTCGCGGCTGAGCAGGAAATTCCAGTTTATGCCCCGGATGATGTGAACCACCCGCTATGGGTTGAGCGCATTCGCGCGCTCGCGCCAGAGGTGATTTTCTCCTTCTACTACCGCAACCTGCTGTGCAACGACATTCTGAGCCTGCCGACAAAAGGCGCTTTCAACCTGCACGGTTCGCTGCTGCCGAAATACCGTGGTCGCGCACCGCTGAACTGGGTGCTGGTCAACGGCGAGAAAGAGACCGGCGTCACCCTGCACCGCATGACGCAACGTGCCGATGCAGGCGATATCGTGGCGCAACAGAGTGTGGCGATTAGCGACACTGACGTGGCGCTCTCCCTGCATCAAAAACTGTGTTCAGCCTCACAAACCCTGCTGAACGATGTGCTGCCGAAAATCCGCAGCGGCCAGACGCAGGAACGTGCACAGGATGAGTCTCAGGCCACCTATGTTGGCCGTCGTACCCCGGAAGATGGTCGTCTGAACTGGGAAAAACCGGCGCAGGAGCTGCATAACCTGGTGCGTGCGGTCAGCGATCCGTGGCCGGGCGCGTTTGGCTATGTGGGCACCAACAAATTTATCGTCTGGAAATCCCGCGTGCGTACCGATCTGGCGGCGGCGAAGCCGGGCACCGTGCTGTCCGTCGCCCCGCTGGTGGTGGCTTGTGGTGAAGGCGCACTGGAAATCATTACCGGCCAGAGCGCAAACGGCGTTTACATGCAGGGTACTCAGCTTGCGCCGGCGATGGGTCTGGTACCGGGTGCGCTGCTCTCCAGCCGTCCGTTTGTTGCCGTGAAACGTCGTACCCGCGTGCTGATCCTGGGGGTAAACGGTTTTATCGGTAACCACCTGACCGAACGTCTGTTGCAGGATGATAATTACGAGATTTACGGTCTGGATATTGGTTCCGATGCGATCAGCCGTTTCCTTGACTGCCCGCGCTTTCACTTTGTGGAAGGCGACATCAGCATTCACTCCGAATGGATCGAATACCACATTAAGAAATGTGATGTCGTACTGCCGCTGGTGGCCATTGCGACCCCAATCGAGTACACCCGTAACCCGCTGCGCGTGTTCGAGCTGGACTTCGAAGAGAACCTGAAAATTATTCGTGACTGCGTGAAGTACAACAAACGCATCATCTTCCCGTCCACATCGGAAGTGTACGGCATGTGCACCGACGCGAATTTTGACGAAGACACCTCCAATCTGGTGGTGGGTCCGATTAATAAGCAGCGCTGGATCTACTCGGTATCCAAACAGTTGCTGGACCGCGTGATTTGGGCCTACGGCGACAAAACCGGCCTCAAATTCACCCTCTTCCGTCCGTTTAACTGGATGGGGCCGCGTCTGGATAACCTGAACGCCGCACGTATCGGCAGCTCCCGCGCCATCACCCAGTTGATCCTCAACCTGGTCGAAGGTTCGCCGATTAAGCTGATCGAAGGCGGTAAACAGAAACGCTGCTTTACCGATATCAGCGATGGTATTGAAGCCCTGTTCCGCATCATCGAAAACAAAGATGGCCGCTGTGACGGGCAGATCATCAACATCGGTAACCCGGACAACGAAGCGAGCATCAAAGAGCTGGCGGAAATGCTGCTCGACTGCTTCGAACGTCACCCGCTGCGCGACCGTTTCCCGCCGTTTGCTGGCTTCCGCGAAGTAGAAAGCAGCGACTACTACGGTAAAGGCTACCAGGACGTTGAGCACCGTAAGCCGAGCATTCGCAACGCTAAACGCTGCCTTGACTGGCAGCCGACGGTAGAAATGCACCAGACCGTTGAAGAGACGCTGGACTTCTTTTTACGCACCGTTGAGGTCACGGAACAGAAGCCATGAGAAAAGTCGGCCTGCGCATAGACGTCGATACCTTCCGCGGCACCCGTAAGGGGGTGCCTTCGCTGCTGGACATGCTCAATCGCTACGGCGTTCGCGCAAGCTTCTTCTTTAGTGTGGGGCCGGACAATATGGGACGGCATCTTTGGCGGCTGGTTAAGCCGAAGTTCTTACTAAAGATGCTGCGCTCTAAAGCAGCCTCGCTGTATGGCTGGGATATTTTACTGGCGGGCACCGCGTGGCCCGGCAGGAATATCGGGCGCGCCAACGCGGATATTATCCGCAGCGCCGCCGCCAGCCACGAAGTGGGGCTGCATGCGTGGGATCACCACGCCTGGCAGACCTGGTGCGGCGTATGGGACAGCGATGAGTTGCTCCACCAAATCGCACTGGGTAAAGAAGAGCTGGAATCGATAATCGGCACGGATATTACCTGTTCAGCCGTGGCTGGCTGGCGTGCCGATCAACGGGTGATTAAGGCAAAAGAAGCTTTTGATTTTCGCTATAACAGCGACTGCCGGGGCAGCGCGCCCTTTTTACCGATAACGGGCGTCGGCCAGACGGGCACGGTGCAAATTCCGGTGACGCTACCGACCTGGGATGAAGTTGTCGGGGGTGACGTAAGCGCCAGCGGGTTCAACGATTTCATCCTGACCCGCATGCTCGATGATCCCGGCGTGCCGGTTTATACCATTCACGCCGAAGTCGAAGGCATCGCCCATCGCCTGGAGTTTGAAGATTTACTCCAGCGCGCCGCCGAGGCGAATATTCAGTTCTGCCCGCTGGGTGAACTGTTACCTGCTAATTTACGCACCTTGCCTACGGGCAAAGTGGTGCGAGGTGAAATTGCCGGCCGGGAAGGATGGCTGGGTTGTCAGCAAATGGAGAGAACGGAATGACGAAGTCGTCACGCTACGGTCTGGTTGTACTTGCCCTGTTTGTCCTCTACTACCTGATCCCTGTCGAATGGCGTTTACTCTGGCAGCCTGATGAAACGCGTTATGCAGAGATCAGCCGTGAAATGCTCAGCAGCGGAAACTGGACCGTGCCGCATTTTCTTGGCCTGCGTTATTTTGAAAAACCGATCGCCGGTTACTGGGTGAACTCCATATTCCAGTGGCTGTTCGGCGAAACCAACTTTGCCGTTCGCGCCGGGGTTATCTTTTCAACCGCGCTGGTTGCCGGGATGGTCTCATGGTTTGCCTGGCAGCTTTGGCGCGATAAACGCGTGGCGATGATGGCCGCCATCATTTTCATCACCATGCTGGAAGTCTACGGTATCGGCACCTATGCGGTGCTCGACCCGATGATTGCTCTGTGGCTGGTTGCCGGGATGTGCACGTTCTGGATTGCCGTTCAGGCCAAAACCACCTCCGTAAAAGCGGCGGGCTACGTGCTGCTGGGCCTGACCTGCGGCATGGGCGTCATGACCAAAGGATTCCTGGCGCTGGCCGTGCCGGTTCTGAGCGTTTTACCCTGGGCAATCGCGCAGAAAAAATGGAAAGAGGTGCTGATTTGGGGCTGGCTTTCCATCGCCAGTTGCGTGCTGGTTGTCCTGCCGTGGGGGCTGGCGATTGCCCAACACGAGCCGGATTTCTGGCACTACTTCTTCTGGGTGGAGCATATTCAGCGTTTTGCCATGGCGGATGCGCAGCACAAAGCCCCGTTCTGGTACTACCTGCCATTTGTCTTACTGGGAAGTCTGCCCTGGCTGGGGCTGTTACCCGGTTCGCTTCGTCTGGCATGGTTCACCCGTGAGAATAACCGCGCGACGCTCTACCTGCTGTGCTGGGTAGTGATGCCCTTTCTGTTTTTCAGTATCGCGAAAGGCAAACTGGTGACCTACATCCTGCCCTGCTTCGCGCCGCTGGCGATTTTGATGGCGGGTTATTCGGTGCAGGCCGCAGAGAGAGGCTACCGTGCTTTGCGCGTGAATGCCTGGCTCAACATTGGCTTTGGTCTGTTTGGCCTGGTTGCCGCGTTTATTGCCTCCCCCTGGGGACCACTGAAAAACCCGGTATGGACAACACTCGAAAGCTATAAAGTGTTTTGTGCCGCCATGGCCTTTTTTGTCTGGGCACTGGTGGGCTGGTACACCCTGCGCAATACCGAAAAAAGCTGGATGCTCTCGGCATTGTGTCCAGCCGGGCTTGCGCTGCTGGTTGGTTTCGCCATCCCTAACCGGGTGATGGAGTCAAAACAGCCGCAATTCGCGATCGGCATGGCAAAAGAGTCACTGGCATCCAGCCGCTATATACTCAGTGATAATGTCGGCATCGCCGCAGGCCTGGCGTGGGAACTCAAACGCAGCGATATTATTATGTTTGGCCAGACCGGTGAGCTGCAATATGGCCTCAGCTACCCGGATGCGAAAGACAAATTTATTGCTGAGAAAGATTTCAACGACTGGCTGGAACAACACCGTCAGGAAGGCAAAGTCACGCTGGTGGTGCTGCTTTCACGCGGTGAAAGTGTGAATAGCCTGCCGATTCCTCCCCCGTCAAATGTGTTTGTTCAGGGGCGAATCGCACTTATTGAATATGCGCCACAACCATGATCTGGTTTCTGCTTATGCTGGCAAGCCTGCTGAGCTTTGCCGGACAGTTGTGCCAAAAGCAAGCGACGCGGCCTGCCCTCAGGGTGGGCCGCCGTCGTCATATCTTAACCTGGCTCGGGCTGGCGCTGGCCTGCCTCGGCCTGGGCATGATTTTTTGGCTGCTGGTCTTACAGAGCGTCCCCGTTGGCATCGCCTACCCGATGTTAAGCCTCAATTTTGTCTGGGTGACGCTTGCCGCCTGGGGGATCTGGCGTGAACCGGTTAACCTGCGCCACTGGCTTGGCGTGGGGTTAATTATTGTGGGCATTGTGGTTCTGGGTGGTGCAGCATGAAAGGTATTCTTCTGACGCTGGTCAGCGTGTTGTTAACCAGTGCGGCGCAGCTTGCAATGGGCTATGCCATGGCGGTCCTTCCGCCGGTGTCACAGTTTTATGCCTTTATCGGCGCGCTGTGGCCCGTTCATCTGGAAACAATGCTGCTGCTAGCCGGGCTTGCGGGTTATCTGGCCTCAATGTTTTTCTGGTATCTGGCGTTACACCATCTGGCATTGAGCAAAGCCTATGCCCTGCTGAGTCTCAGCTATATTCTGGTGTGGTCGGCGTCCCTTATTTTGCCCGGCATGCGCGGCGTATTTTCCGTTCAGTCGCTAACGGGCGTGCTGATTATTATTGCGGGCGTCCTGGTTATTTTTCTGCCCGCACATAAAAAGCCCGGCTGATTATCGCCGCAGCGCCAGTAATAATACGCCTGCGGTAATCAGCAGCAGTCCCCCTGCTTCACGGAGCCCTGGCCGTTCGCCGAGAAAAATAAAAGCGAAAATCGCCACCATCACCACGCTCATTTTATCGACCGGGACAACTTTAAACGCTTCGCCGATCTTTAACGCCCGGAAATAACACACCCAGGATGCTCCCGTCGCCAGACCCGATAAGATCAGAAAAAGCCAGGTACGTTTGCCAATCAGCAAGGGGTTCTGCCACTTACCGGTAAAGTAAATAAAAGCCGCCAGAATAACGATAATAATCCCGGTGCGGATTAAAGTCGCAAAATCGGAGTCTACATTTTGAATCCCGACTTTAGCGAAAATGGCGGTCAGCGCGGCAAAAAAGGCGGACAGTAGCGCCCAGATAAACCAGTTACTGAGTGAAAACATGCGCTCTCCCATTCATTATTACCATCAATATAGACTCCTGCGGATAAAAGAGATTATGCCGCAAATCGGCGGGCTATTTTTATGCCGCAAACACCCGCGCATGGCCTGTAATTTTGAGCGCAACCGGAGTGCCTGGCAATAATAATTGTGGGGTGACGGTATTAAGGGTGAGCGTTTGCGCACGATCCGTAAACCCCAGCGTCAGCGTCGAAAGATAACCGCCAAAATCGATATCCAGTACCGTCGCCTGCAACGCAGTTTCACCCGCTGACGCCGGGGTAATCATCAGTTGCTCCGGGCGCAGCATGATGCGCCGCACCCCCTGCGCCCTGTTGTCATCCACCGGCACATCGCCGACCAGACATCTGGCTTTGCCGTTGGCGACCTCCGCCGTCAGGATTAACGCATCCCCTAAAAAGAGCGCCGTCTCTTCATCGATCGGCTGCGAATAGACCGCCTGCGGCGTCCCCACCTGGGCAAACCGCCCGTGGCGAATGACGGCAATCTGCTCGGCAAAAGAGAGCGCTTCGTTCTGGTCGTGGGTGACCAGCACGGCAGCAACGCTCGCCTCAGAGAGAAGATCGGCGGTCGCTTTACGGGTTGTGGCGCGCAGTCCGGTATCCAGCGCCGAGAATGGTTCGTCCAGCAACATCAGCGCCGGTTGCTGCGCCAGCGCACGCGCCAGTGCCACGCGCTGCTGCTGGCCACCGGAGATTTCATGCGGCCAGTGGCGCGCCAGTTGCCTGTCCAGTGAGACGCGGTCCATCAGGGCTTCAACCTGCTTACGCCGTTCCTGGCGCGAGGCGCGGATCCCCCAGCCAATGTTTTCTTCAACCGTCAGATGCGGAAAAAGCGCCCCTTCCTGCGGGACAAAACCAATTTTTCGCTGATGCGCCGGAACCGATACTGTCGGGCTGAACAGCGGCGTGCCGCGCATCGTTATCTGGCCGCTATCGGGCATCTCAAACCCGGCAATCAGGCGTAACAGGGTGGTTTTACCGGAGCCTGATGGCCCCACTATCGCGGTGCGGCTGCCGGGTGACAGTGAAAGCGTGATGTTATCCAGCACCTGAGTGTGGCCAAATTTTTTCGACACATTAATAAGCTCGAACATCTTAACGACCCGATAGTTTTTGTGATTGCTTGTAAAGCAGGCCCGTCAGGGGAAGAGAAATCAGGATCATGCACAGGGCATACGGGGCCGCAGCAACGTAGTCAATCTCGCTGGTCAGCGCCCAGAAACCGGTGGCAAGCGTGCGGGTTCCCAGCGGAGAGAGCAGCAGTGTCGCCGTCAGTTCGTTGCTCACCCCCAGAAAGACCAGTGCCGCGGCAGCCGCCGCACCGGGCGCCGCCAGGCGCATTGTCACGCGACACAGCGCCCATCCTGGCGACACGCCGAGGCTTTGCGCGACATGTTCAAGTTCGACAGGCGCCTGGGCGATACCGGCGCGTAAGTTGATCAGCGCCCGGGGGATAAACATCAGCATATACGCCAGAAAGAGCGTCACTTCAGTCTGATAAATGGGCCGCGCGTAATGAATGGTGACCGTCACCAGCGCCAGCGCCGTCACGATCCCTGGCAGTGAACTGGCCACATAGTTCATGCTTTCCAGCAGCCGGAACAGGCGACGCGGATGGCGAACCGCCAGCCACGCGCACGGAATAGCAAAGCCAGTGGTAATGAGTGCCCCGGCCGACGCCAGGACCACCGTTTGATGCAGAGATAACCACAAATCACCGTTCTGCCAGACCGCCAGGCCGCCCGCCCACAGCCAGCGCCCCAGCACCGCGATGGGCGTTCCCAACGCCAGCACGACCACGCAAGCCAGCAGGAGTTGTCCCAGCAGATGACCTGCCATTGCGGGTGCATGGATATTCTGACGGCGGGCGGAGCCTCCCCCCACGCGGGCATAGCGAGCTTTGCCGCGGGTTGCCCCTTCCAGCAACAGAAGCCCCAGGCAGCACAGCGCGAGCACCCCCGCCAGCATATTGGCCGCCGGGCCGCTAAAGGTGGACTGGAACTGATCGTAAATAGCGGTAGTGAAGGTATCGAAGCGGATCATCACGTACAGGCCATACTCTGCCAGCAGGTGCAGGCCCACCAGCAGCGCGCCGCCCCAGATAGCCAGTTTCAGTTGCGGCAATACCACACGAAAGAAAACCTGCCACGGAGCAATGCCTAAAGATGCGGCAACGTCTTCGAGGTTAGGGTCCAGTCGCCGCAGAACAGCGGCAACCGGCATATAAATAAACGGGTAATAAGCCAGCACGGAGATAAACACGGCGGCCGCCAGCCCATGTAAAGACGGGATAACGCTCACCCACGCGTAGCTCTGCACAAAAGCCGGGATCGCCAGCGGCGCAACCACCAACAACGACCAGACGCGACGCCCCCGCAGTGCGGTTCTCTCCGTTAGCCAGGCCAGCGCTACGCCAAGACAAACGCAAATGGGGAGCGAAAAAAGTATCAGCAGCAGCGTGTTCGCCAGTAACTCCGCGACACGCGGGCGAAAGACGAGCGCCTTAACGCTCTCCCATCCCGTATCAATACCTGTCGCAATCACAAACCCAACGGGCAGTAACGCCAACAGGGAAACCAGCATGGCTAATATCACCAACATTCGCGCGGGGCGATGCTGATGCGTTTGGCGTTGCTGTTTTCCAGCCAACGGAATGCTCAAACCAGACATAAGGCGCTCACTGTTATTATTTTAAAGAATACCCGCCTGGGTCATCAGCTCGGTGACTTTTTTACTGTTGAGCGTAGACGGTTCAACTTTCGGCGCTTCAAGTTTATTCAGCGGTACCAGTTTTTCGTTTGAGGCAGCGTTCACGCCCACCGCATATTCAAACGCGTTGTTGGTGCGCAGAATATCCTGCCCGGTTTTGCCGGTGATCCATTTAATAAAGGCCTGGGCCTGCGCTTTATGTTTGCTGGAAGCTAAAACACCGCCACCGGAAATACTGACAAAGGCACCCGGATCCTGATGTTTGAAATAGTGAAGTTGCGTGTTTTTGCTGTTCTCACCGGTTTTTGCCTGATCGACAAAATAGTAGTAATGGTAAATAACGCCACTATCAATCTGCCCGGCATTCACCGCTTTTAAGACAGTGCTGTTACCTTTATAAGCAACAAAATTGGTTTTCATCGCTTTCAGCCAGTCGAGGGTCGCCGGTTCGCCTTTTAACGCCAGCATAGCGCTGACAATCGCCTGGAAATCGGCACCCGAAGGAGAGGCCGCCCAGCGCCCTTTCCATTCCGGCTTCGCTAAATCCATGAGAGATGTCGGCACCTGGGCCGGGCTGATTTTGCTCGGGTTATAAACGAACACGGTGCTACGCGCGGCAATCCCAATCCAGCGGCCATGGGCCGGACGATAAGCGGCAGGCACCTGTTTTAGAGTATCGGCATCGAGCGGAGCGAACAGGTTTGCGTTGTCGACCAGGGTCATTGCCGGAGAGTTTTCAGTCAGGAAAACATCGGCAGGCGAAACACTCCCTTCCTGGACAAGCTGATTACCCAGCTCGGTATCGCCGCCATTACGCAGGGTCACTTTAATCCCGGTCTCTTTCGTGAAACCATCAACCCACGACTGAACCAGATTTTCATGCTGGGCATTATAAATGACAATGCCGTCATCATTGTCGGCCGCAAAAGCAGAAGAACCCGCGAAAACAGAAGAGATGACCAAAGCTATCGAACACATGGCAGAAAAGCGATTTTTCATATTTATTCCTTATAAAAGGTGTGTCTAAACGAAGCGTTTGCAAGCTGGCTGGAGTTTAAACGCACAGATATCGGAATGAGAATCGAAATAATTCTCAATATTTGAGTTCGCTATTTAATACTGCCGAATTTTAAATATTTTAATAAACATATCGTTTTGAATTTCGAGAACATCCAAAGATTAAGAAAACCTTAACCCGTCTGAAATTTATCAACTTTTTCCAGCGTCCATTTTTTGTTATCGTCCTTTCTTTTCCGGGTTTATAAAATTAATATCATTCTATCCCTGATGCCAGCAGGGACACTATAATTAATAATAAAAGGCACGCTGACTCATCATGAACGGTAAAAAAATAGATACCATCGCAAAAATTGCCATGCGCAGTCGTGGCATTACGGTAAAGGAAAAAAGAGTTCGCTTTCAGGGCGTCACTGTTCTTTTTCGCTACAATGAAGGCCGTTATGATGTCTTCTCTGATAACGAAAAGGTCGACTCTATCGAAACCAATAACATTAATCAGGCCATTGCTGAATACAAGAAGAAAAAGCAAAGCTAACGCCTCCTGCCCCGTTCTTCCCCTGACAACTCAACCGCGTTAAACGCCAGACGGCTACACTCATTACATCCTCTTTTGTCACCATGGAGATTGTTATGTCAGAAAAGCTTCACGCGCAGTGCCACTGCGGTGCCGTCGCTTTTACCGTTGAACTCACTGATGGGTTTAATACCTTACGCCGCTGTAACTGCTCGTTTTGCCGGATGCGCGGTGCGGTAGCTGTCTCTGCCCAATTATCCGGGCTCGAAGTGACGCGGGGCAAGGAGAAACTCACCGAGTACCGGTTTAATACCCAGGCAGCGGCTCACTATTTTTGCTCCGTCTGTGGGATTTATACCTTTCACCAGCGCCGCTCCAACCCGGAGCAATTTGGCGTTAATGTCGCCTGCATTGAAGGCGTTTCCCCTTTCGATTTTCCGGTCATTCCTGTCATGGATGGCGTGCATCACCCCAAAGATGGCCCAAGCGATGGCATCATGGGCTATCTGACGTTCAACCTGAAATAACCCCCCACCCTGGCTGACTTCGGGCCAGGGGTTCTCTACATTTACCTCGTGATTTTGCGCATTTGCCCCTTTTACTCGCCATTGAAAGATACTAGTATGGTAGTCACAAAAACATGACTGAATAAAAGGACAACTGTGATGCAAATGACAATGCGCTGGTTTGGGCCAGACGAGGATAAAATTCCGCTTGAGCATATCCGCCAGGTACCGGGGGTTGAAGGTGTGGTCGGCGCGCTTTACGACGTCGCTGTCGGTGACGTCTGGCCTGTCGATAAAATTAAACACCTGGTTGGTCTCGCCCATCAGGCAGGCCTCAAGATGGAAGTTATTGAGAGCGTTAACATCCATGACGACATTAAGATTGGCCTGCCCAGCCGCGATCAGTACATTGAAAATTACCAGCAGACCATCCGTAACCTCGCCCGTTTTGGCGTGAAGGTGATCTGCTATAACTTCATGCCGGTATTCGACTGGATGAAGACCGAGATGAATTACGTCCTTCCGGATGGCTCGCTGACCATGGCCTTTGAGAAAAAAGGTATCGACAAGAGTCTTGAGCAAGTGGTGCGCGAAGTGTTGGATAATTCTAACGGTTTCGCCCTGCCCGGCTGGGAACCTGAACGTCTGGCCGGCGTGCAGGAATTGTTCGCGAAATACAAAGACGTGGACGATAAGACGCTGCGCACCAATCTGGTCTACTTCCTTGAGCGCGTCATTCCGGTGTGTGAAGAGGTTGGCGTGAAAATGGCTATTCACCCGGACGATCCGCCGTATTCGATCTTCGGCCTGCCGCGCGTGGTAAAAAACCGCGACGACCTTGACTGGATCTGTAACGCCGTCGACTCCCCGGCTAATGGCATTACGCTGTGCACAGGCTCCATCGGTGAAGACCCGGAAAATAATGTCTACGACATCCTGGCGGAGTTCACACGCCGTAAACGCATCCATTTTGCGCATGTGCGCAATATTAAGCTCATCAAAGACAAAGATTTCTACGAGTGCGCACATCCCTCTCCGTACGGTTCGCTGGACATGTACAAGGTGATGCAGGCGCTGCATGACAATGGCTTCGAGGGTTATATCCGCCCGGATCATGGCCGCTTTATCTGGGGGGAAACCGGTCGTCCGGGCTACGGCTTATATGACCGTGCTCTGGGTGTGTCCTATCTTGTCGGCCTCTGGGAAGCGCTGCAGAAGAAACAGCATTAACCTGTTTGCCGCCTGCGCATAGTTGGGCAGGCGGTTACCCCACATTTCACATCTTCCTCTCCTCGCCATCACCGCACCGGGTAATTCCCCTCTTATCATTCAATAAATCACCCCTGGATTTTTGCATTTTTTAGCGTTTCGATTACGCTTATGGATCAACTTGCCTGCCGCATGGCGTTCGCCAAATCTTTGGCTATAGATCCTGACTGAATGAGGCCGTCGTGAAGGGTACCCGTGACAGCGATGATGGTGCCATTAAGTGCCCTTTAACACAGATGCGCTCGTGTGAAGAGAGGTTAGGCGCGCTTGTGATAGAGATGTTGCACGCTAAGCAAACCATCAGCAAACGCACCATCTGCCTTAAAATTGCTGCCCGCATCGCGACTGAGACGGACGCGGCAACCGAAGCGCAACTTAACGCCTTAATGGCGCTGATCTTTACCAAAGGTCAGAAGTGAAAGCGCGGCCATCTTTTAAATAAGATCAACAAAAAGAGGCAGGTTTGGCCTGAGTGTGCATAATGTTTAGGGCTTGTGTAAAACAGTGTCGTAAATTTTGAGAGGCGAAATGAGTAAAAATGATAAGGACAAACTTGTAGATACTGTCATGGGAGAAGCGATTCTTACGCTTCTGGAATCAGCGGATGATATTTCTTTCGATGCCTTAATTGTGCAATTGCAGGAAAACCTAAGTAGTGAAACCGACAGTGAAAGGCAGGAAGCCTGGCGAAGCGCAATCAGTGGTGTGCACCATTTCCGTACGCAGCCCGAGCACAGCAAAAAAAGCGCCTGGTCTTTGCAAACGACCCAGCGCAAAAGTCGACTCCGTGACGACACTCTGTTAAGTATCAGCAAAGCAATCAAACACTAAGCATACACGCCCTGTTTAACCTGTATGGTTAACAGGTTTGCGATTCCACCTGTACCCTTCTAATCAGACTTGCGTCAGCATGTTCCGACATAATGCTCATTGTGAATTTGATCTGGCCTGACGGCTTTAGAAGACGTTCGTCATCTCAGCAACGGGAGAGTAATTGAACGAAAATGAGCAAGTTCAACCAGAGGAAATCCATGAGGCGATTGGCCTGGCCGCCACTTATCTTATGAATTCGCGCCTGCCCATAAAGGCAGATAACCTCGTCATGGTGCTTCGCGCGCAGGAAGTCATGGCAACATGTTCCCGCCAGAGAAGCGTTCTGGAAGCCACCCGACACTATCTGATACAGCGGCGCAAAAAGCCGCTGTAATGGTTCCCCGGCATTATCCTGGCGTGACGGAGACAAGTACGATTGATGGCTGCCTTCGATTTCATTGCGAAGGCAGCATGTTTTCAGGCAGGGAAACAGAAAATTTGAATTAAACGTCGTCGGGGGTTTTCTGAACAACCATTTCAAGCGCGTTGCGATAGATATCCAGTTTGACGACATCTTTTTCAATTTCAAGCAGTTGAATGAGCGCAAAGATAAGGTCTTTATTGCTTACATCAGCCTTGTGAGCACGGAGGCTCTGCGTGATTTCTGCGATAAGCTGTTCTTCCGCCTCGAAAGCATGAGGATCGCGACCAAAAAAGGCGTTTAGTTGTTCCTCAGTTGTCGTGCTCTGCATATTCATTCCTGTAAAAAAGTAAACTACGGCTCTCTGCAAGGTGTCAGAAGAACCAAACCAAGAATAAAATTAGACAGCAATCTCATTACCCGCAATGTCATTGATGAAATTTTTTGACCGTCTGGTCCAGACGCGCTTTGCCGCTTGCCATACATCAATCATTCCGGCTTTTTGTACAGTAAAATACTGGCGTATGACCATAGACAAAATAGTAACTTGCCGCATTCGCTCGCACGATATCGATACTGATACCACGATCGCGAAGATGGTAAAAATCAGGCATCTGGTCCAGTAAAGGTTCCGTCCGTTTTGGCAGTTCATTGGTGTCGTTCGACACCATAATCATTTTCCCATTCTCATACCAATAATTAAAAGAGACGTTATTACTGGTAGACAGCGCCGGCTGTGTCCCTTTTATATATTTCCCCGATGATTCATAACTACCACTACCGCCATCGAATGAATAATTGGTAATGATATCCATTATGGCATCCTCATCGACAATAATGGCATGTGCATCACAGGTAAAATGGTTACGCTGATAGCTGAGATACCCGGCGCAAAGTAGCGGCGTCGCAATGGCGATTAAGATAGCTCCCCAGAGCAGAAAAAGTTTATTGGTTTTCATGATATTTCTGCCGATAAAAAAGGGTCCTGCAATGTGCATTAGCGCTATCAGGTGTTTTATCACATATGAAGATTGATATTCCCTGTTGCAGGCGATTGACAGTCATATAGGCACTGTCCCCTGGCTTACAGGTGATGGGATAACGCGC
This sequence comes from Phytobacter sp. SCO41, assembly GCF_003073275.1. NCBI lineage: Bacteria > Pseudomonadati > Pseudomonadota > Gammaproteobacteria > Enterobacterales > Enterobacteriaceae > Phytobacter > Phytobacter sp. SCO41. The sequence continues at coordinate 4,208,794 of NZ_CP027225.1, forward strand.
CGATAACGCGTTAAACTGACTGCGACTGTGCTCCACATCGTACCAGGAAGAAAAAACCTCACAGTTGCCGATTTTTCCAACCTGCTGATAATCCGCAAACACGGCTTTATCATAATTAAGTGAGCCGTAGAGCACAGCACATGAGAGACAAAAAAGCAGGCCTGCCATAAAAAAGGCAACAGGTGAATGTAATAGCGCATCCCATCTTGAGTCTTGCTTGTTGATGATTATATTGTCATTCGCAACGGGCATATACCCGGCCTCAACAGGCTCAGGGATAACTGTCCTCTGTGGCAGAAAATCGGCCGCTTCCCCCGCGCAAATTTGCGCGACAGATTTAAACCCTGCCTTGGGAATTGTTTTAATCACATCATCGGCGAGTCCTGCAGACTTCAACGCTTTTCTGACTGACGCAATAGCCTGATATAAAGCGTTGGTTGTGACTACCGCCCCCTGCTTTCCCCATACCGCATCAAATAAAAAACGCTGCGAAAGCACCTCTCCGTTATGTAAAAGAAGCTGCAACAAGCATTCGTTTACCGGGCCGTGGAGGATAATGCATTGGGCAGGGTAGTTTTGTATCGCGCAAAGACGTCGCTCATCGGGTTCAAACAGGACAACATCGTTAATCAACCATGCAGTCTTCATAGCGTGATCATCAGAGAAATACGCACACTGACTCCCCTTGAAACAACCGCGCGCACAAAAATCTGATTCAGATTTTTATTGTTAATTTTCAGCATGTTATTATCATTTTCTCAAATACTAAACCTACGTATTCCTGCCTGCGGATCGCTTTCCATTCAGTATAAATCATATAACGTCACTCCACTTTTTTTTCACATTCCCTAGAGTAGCTGACATCCGGCACGTTGATTGAACCAAAAGTATGTTCTCCGCCAGACAGGGCGCTGCCAGGCTCAGAGGCGAAAACAAGAAGCTGATGTCAGCATGAATGACCAGCCTCTAACAAAAATATAGTTATAAATCTTGATGACTAAAAAAAGAATCTTTAACAGCTAAAAGAGGAAAGATAAAGCCACTTTTCAGGACAAAAAACTAAAGGTTCTATTTAGATGAGATTAAATGATTGAGGCGTGGAGTGGCATCCACCCCGAAATAGCGCAGCGGATCGGAGATTGGAAAGCCTCGGTATCAGCCATATAATCACCCTATAAATGTATGGTTTATCGAGAAGCACTCTGTGTCGCGGCATCAGGCCGATCTATTTTAATGCGAGCATGACAGAATGGGCTATCGCTTATATGGATTTATGATTGGTAAAGAAATACATTTCGACATTAACAGTCGTCGATTGTACAGGTTACCAACCAGCCAATCTGATAACAATTTGATATTTGCCTCTGTTGTTTTTAACGATACGATGATGAATCTTTTTCTTTACTTATTGAAATATGGTCGACATAACAACATCAGTAAAGAAGAATTATTTCATAACATTTGGGAAGTGAGCAACTTAAGTCCTTCCTCGCAACGGCTATGGCAGGTTTTAAATAACTTAAGCAAAAAGCTTACTCTTATCGGCCTGCCCCGTGACTTTATCATAAATAAGAAAGGCCGAGGCTATACCGTAAATTATGAGGACGTTACCCCAATTTATTATCGAGTGAGTGAACTCCCGACTCACTCTATTAAAAAAGAGGAGAAGCCAGATACCCTGCGAGAGTGATGCCAGCCAGGGATTTGCCCTGCGCACCCCCGTGCAAAGGGCTTTTTTTTCTATTGTAATCCGATCGCGGGACGTAATCTGCCCCCTTTAATACTGATGCAATGAAACCGTCCAATGACGGTAATGCCGATACTGGAAGAATAAATGAATCTGATACAACCTTTTTTAAACCTGAAAGTTGGCAGGAAATTACTGTTAGGTTTCTCGATCGTATTGTTTGTTACAATCGCGGTTTTGACCTCCGGTATGTTTGGCTTAAACAATATTCAGGATAAAGTTACCAAAAACGAGCTTTCAACCGATCTTTTTAATTCACTTTCAAGCGTAAGGCTTGGCCGAACTAATTTTCAGTATACGCTTGATCAAAAATATTTAGATCAAATAAATACCTCTGTACGTCGTATGCAGGACACTATCAACCAGCTTAATACATTCACCTGGTCGGTGGAGGGTAAAAGCGCTCTGGACAAAACAGCAGGTGCGGTTAACGACTATGTCGAAACGCTAAATCTGTTCACCAAAGCGCTGAACACGAAGAAGCTGAGCGAGAAAAAACTGGATACGCAGGAACTCAACGACGACTCCGCGCTGGCAGATAAAACCAGTAAAAACAGTGCACTCACTCAAAGCCAGGCACTTCTCGCCGAGCAAGTGGCTTTCCTGATGAGTGATATTGACTCACAGGTCACGGTCTATAAAAGCCACCCGACGGAACAGTTGCAAAAGGAGATTGTTGTTCGCCTGACCGCCTGTAAAACAGCAACGGAACAGCTTCTTCTGCAATTGCCGGATGACCAGAAAAGCTGGCTTACCGATGATGTGCCTTATTTCCAGCATATTGCTGCGGAACTCGAGCACTATCGCAATGTGTGGACGGAACAGTCCACCCTGTCATCTCAGCTAACTGACCGGGCAGTGGTTTTGACTAACGCCATTCAGGCTCTGTTTGATCTTCAGCAGCAAATTGTCGCCACGGTCGTCAGCAATGTGCAATGGCAAATGAGTACGGTAGCGCTGATTGGTATCCTGGCCGGTATCGCTTTAGCGTTCTGGATCACCCGCACCATTACCAGCCCGCTTAATGAAACCCTGTATGTGGCGGAACAAATTGCGAAAGGCGATCTGACCAGTACGCTGACCAGCAACCGTAGCGATGAGCCGGGCCTGTTAATGCAGGCGGTTGCCACCATGAATGAGAATTTGAAAAACATCATTTATGACGTGCGTAATGGCGTGGAGAGTGTGGCGCGGTCATCCTCGGAAATTGCCGCAGGCAATATGGACTTATCATCTCGTACTGAACAGCAATCCGCCGCCGTCGTGGAAACAGCCGCCAGTATGGAGCAGCTAACCTCCACCGTGGCGCTCAATGCCGAAAATGCCAGCCATGCCCGTCTGCTCTCAGAAGAGGCATCGCAAAATGCCAGCCAGGGTAGCCAGATCTCGCAGCAGGTTATCGACACCATGAAGAACGTGCGTAGCAGCTCGCACCGCATTTCTGAAATTACCACGGTTATCAATAGCATTGCCTTCCAGACCAATATCCTGGCGCTCAATGCGGCGGTTGAAGCCGCGCGCGCAGGCGATCAGGGGAAAGGCTTTGCGGTGGTCGCTGCCGAAGTTCGTAACCTCGCCCAGCGCAGTGCGCAATCGGCAAAAGAGATTGAAAACCTGATTCAGGAGTCCGTGGTGTATGTCGACAGTGGTTTCACGCTGGTCGAAAGCGCGGGTGAAGCCATGTCCAAAATCGAGACGTCGGTAGCCCAGGTACGCGACATCATGGGCGAGATTGCCGCGGCAACCGATGAACAAAGCCGGGGCATTTCGCAAATTGCCCAGGCGATGGCAGAGATGGACACCACCACGCAGCAAAATGCCGCGCTGGTTGAAGAGTCCTCCGCCGCTGCCAGCTCGCTGGAAGATCAGGCGGTACAGCTCGAAAAAGTGGTTTCTATTTTCCGGGTCGCTAAAGAGACCGCCATTCAGAGTGAAAAACGGATGCTGTCGCGCAGTAATCTGCCAGTACTACCGACGAAAAAAGCCAGCAACCATGACAATGGCGACTGGGTTAAGTTCTGAGTCTCCGTTTTTCTAAATCTCGTCAGGCAATCGTAATTGCTGATTGCCTGACGACACAACCACCGATTGCCACCCTTTTGACTCTGTTTTATGACAACGACACCGGACTATGCCAAACCTGATTAAAGCAGCAACGTTGTTTTCACAACTGCAACAGAAAACGTATTTTGGTTTCGTCGTGATGACAGGCACGGTGAAATTAATTGCCGCTGTATTTTTATCACTGGTCTTGCTGGCATCAGGGCTTAGTTTGATAGCGATGCATCAGCTACATTCAGAACGGGAAAATGCCCGCGTCGCGGCACAAAGCATCCTCACCTATACCGAGGAGTTGCTGGGCGAAGCCAGCGATGCCGCTAAAAGTAGCCTGCAGGCGCAACAGGTCATATGCAGTGGCAGCCTCTCTCGTGAACAGGCGTTTTTGCTGAACCATTTCCCCCATATTCAGGCAATAAGTTTTGTGCAAGGGGATACGATTGGTTGCTCCTCATTAACCGCGGCCCAAAGGAAAATAATTCCACAACGGCTGTTTTCACATATCGGCACAACAGAAGCTCCCGTTGAAACATTATTGTTTGATATGCCAACCCTTTATTATCTGGCCAATATTCAAAACAATACGTTACTGGTCAATATCAGCGCCACTTTTATTAACAATGCCTTTAACCTTGATGGTGTGCAGGGAAATATGTATCTGCAAATTGGCGGCGCGCAGGTCTGGAGTGACGGCAGTATTATTTATGCCTCCGGGGACAACGACCACTTTATGCACCTGAGGTCGGCGACCTTCCCGATTTCGGTCGCCTGGCAATACCCCGTGGCGATACCCTTGTATCGCTTTATTGCGGAAAACACGTCGATACTCGCGTTTGCCCTGCTGGTTGCAACAATGTGCGGCTATCTCTTCTGGCGACTGATGGGCTATTTCACATCGCCCTTCCAGACGTTACAGCAGGCGATTACGCAACGGCAGATTCATCCGTTTTATCAGCCATTCTTTAAAGGTGATACGGGTAAGATCGCCGGGTTTGAGGTACTCGCCAGATGGAAACACCCCACGTATGGCTATGTTTCACCTGATATTTTCATTCCGCTGGCCGAACAGCATCATCTGATTGGCCCATTAACCCGGCTGCTGATGCAGCAAATCACCGCCGATTTTCAGAAGGCTATCCATCACTTTCCCGATGGACTCTATATTTGCATTAATATCAGTGCGCAAAATTGCCTTGATCCCCATTTTGAAATTGATATCAGCGACATGATGCACAACCTGGAGGCGAAAAAACGCCATATCGTGGTTGAAGTGACCGAACGACATCCGCTGCATGTCACGCCACAATTGAACGAATGGCTTGCCGCCCTGCGTCGCGCCAACATATCCGTGGCGCTCGATGATTTCGGCACCGGTTATTCAAACCTCGCCTATATTTGCGCACTGCAGCCTGAATTTCTCAAAATCGACAAAATGTTTGTCAGCCAGATAGACAACAATACCGATACTCGCCTGGTGGAAAGCGTCATTGACCTGGCGAAAAAAATGCGGCTCAAGGTGATTGCCGAAGGGGTAGAAACCCAGGCGCAGGTAGATTACCTGCGCGCAAAAAATGTCGATTTCATGCAAGGTTACTATTTCTGCCGTCCACTGCCTGCAGAAGACTTTATTAAGCGGATGAGGCTTGAGGTTAGCGCTGTGTCGTCGCCAGCTTAAGGGCCAGCCCAAAAAACCACCCCGGCCAGGAAAGCACAAACAGTGTCAATGGGCACAGGGGAAACCTTCTGCACAGTAAGGAAAAGCGAGGTTAACACTGAATGTGCAGGCGTAAAATGCCCTGTGTTGTCCGGGAGGCTACAACTGCGTTACACCCAGCGCCGCCGCCTCATCGCGCCAGGCGAGCAGCGGGGAATAAGCCTCGCGCGCAACCGGGCTAAACCCCGTTATCAACAATGCGTCGCAGACCGCCTGGTAACGCGCATCGTTGACCAGCTCAAATAATGCCTCCTGCAGGAGTAAAAGGCTCTGTGCCGATGTCTGTTTTGCGGTGATAAGTGGAAGTCCTGGGGCCAGCGGGCTTGAGCCAATCACCACCAGTCCGGCCAGCAGTTCAGGTTCATGACGCGCTAATAACGCCCAGCTCACGCAGTCAATGGCCGCGATATCCGCCCTTCGCTGCCCAATCGCCACCAGTGATTGTCGGTGGCTACCGCTCAATACCACGGATGAGAAAAACGCCCCGCCCTCTGCCAGCGGTGCCACCATTTTGCGTAATGCGTTGTAGCCCGACTGGGAGTCCACACTATTACAGGCCGCCACGCGGCCACGGAAATCCGCCAGCGTTGGCCGGGTGTTTTCCTCGCGCGTCACCAGCAGGCTGCGGTAGTGAAAGCCGTCACAGCCGGGAGCAGAATAATGAAAGCAGCCGACCGTTTGCACGTCGGGCAACTGCGTGACCAGCGGAAAACCACAGGTCTGGCTTAGTAAAAGGGCGTCACTTCGCCAGTGGGAAAGCAGTGCCTCTTGCGGCCAGACCGCGTTGACGGTAATCCCCTTCGCCGCCAGCCGTTCACTCACGGCGCGAATAAGCGCCAGGGTGTCCGGGCGGTGCAGGTCGTACATGGGAAAAGCAACTTCATGGCGCATGATTGTTATTGCTCGCGGTAAACCCCGGATGCGCGTTCACATCGACAGCGCGGAACAGGAAACGCCGCAGCCATACGCCATACCCACGCACCACAAATCCCCCGTTGCGTGCCTGATAACCGGCGCGATCGTATAAGTAGACCGTGCGCAATCCGTACCAGGGGACGCCCGGTAAGTCGTGATGCACAGAATGATAGTTCAGGTTAAGGAATAACACGCGCCAGGGCCAGGCGGCTTCGTTAATCACCGAGCGGGCCAGCGGGTCTTCTTCTGCCCGGTGCTCCAGGAACGAGCGCACTTTGGTGAGCGCCAGCGCCGGATAACTGACCGCCAGCACAAACCAGATGAGCGAAAAGCCGCAGTGGGCAATCCACGCAAAGGTCACCACCAATAACAGCCCGTGAACCAGCCACATCGCGATAGCATCACGCTGGCGGGTGCGAAATGCCGTGATCATACCCACAACCATTTGCACGATGTCGAATAGCGGGCCCAGCAGCAAACGCCCCGGAAAGGTATTACGTAACTGGATAAGGCGGCGCTGCCAGCGGGGTAAACGCTGCCAGCGATGGGCGGAAAAGTAGTAGGATTCCGGATCGTCATCCGGCAACGTCAGCAGGTGGGCGCGGTGGTGCGCAAGGTGAGAATCGCGGTACAACCCATACGGATACCAGACGGCCAGCGGCATCAGCCCGAGCAGTTGGTTGACCCACGGGTAGCGCGTGGGGTGACCATGAATAAGTTCATGCTGCAATGACATATACCAGGCGGTAAACCAGATAAGCAGTAACGTGGCGGGCAATAAACCCAGCGTTTCATGGCAGGCCAGCGTGGCAAACCAGCCACCATAGATAACGACTATCAATGCCCAGGTTGGAAATTCACTGCGCCACAGCCAGGAACCGGACAGCCGCCGGATAAACGCGCGCTGCTGCTCGTGTAGGTAAACCGCCTTACTTTTTGCCATCCACTCAATGCCCTTTTTCAGCCTTTTTCTGTGCCGACGATGGGAGAAAAAGCTGGAAATAACAAAGTATTTAAATGGATGAGCTATTGCGAAAAAGCGCTATACGCAGCTATCAAATAAACAGACGAATGGCGCTGTAAAGAAGCAGACAGGCCAGCAATGCATTCACCGCGCGAGCATGGCGACGCAGTAACGCCTGAAACAAGTGCCCTGCTACCGCCCAGCAAAAATTTCCCGCCGCGCCGATAAGGGCAAGGCTTACACTCATCACCGCAACAACGGCGATATTATGGGTATAGGGCAAAACAAAAGCAGAGAGCGCCGTAATGCCATAAAGGATGATTTTGACGTTGGCAAACTGCAGTGCAAAGCTGGTCCAGAAGCTCAGTAAAATTGACGTTCCCTGCGCTGTCGCCGGATCGCTGCGTACAATTTTCAGTGCCAGCCACACAATATAGAGTGCGCCAGGAATGTTGAGCCAACCAGTGACGGCGGGCAATACATGGGTGAGCGTAATGGTGAAAACTGCACATAACAGCATAATCACCAGAAAACCACAGGTCATTCCCGCCAGCACGCGCACGCTGCGCCTGAGCCCATGAGCACTCACCGAACTGAGCGCCAGGATATTATTAGGGCCGGGGGTGATGGCAGAGATAACCGTATAGGTCAGAAAAGCAGTGATAACGGCAGTATTCACAAGGATCCCTCAGAAAATTTTTGTTTAAACTACCCTGCGCAAATACTTAAAAAAATCGAAATATTTGTTATTCTTACTTCGACATTTTCGATGAATTTAAGAGGGAAGGAATGGATCTGCGTCGTCTGATGACACTGAAAACCGTGGTCGAAGAAGGATCCTTTGCCCGAGCAGCCAATAAACTCTGCTGCACACAGTCCACCATCACTTTTCAGATCCAGCAACTGGAACAAGAACTGTCGCTCCGGCTGTTTGAAAAAATCGGTCGTCGGATGATCCTGACCGAGTCCGGACGTAATATTTTGCCGCATGTCTATGAACTGATGCGGGTGATGGACGGGCTACGCCAGGCCGCGCTGGACAAAGACGAGCCAGCGGGCGAACTGCGTATCGCCGCCGGGGAAACGCTGCTATCGTATAAAATTCCCGCTGTACTCCAGAAGTTTAAGCAACGCGCGCCTGGCGTTCGCCTCTCATTGCAGTCACTCAACTGCTACGCTATCCGTGATGCACTGCTGGCAGATGAGGTGGACCTTGGCATCTTTTACCGTGTGGGCAACGATTCAGCCCTGACCATGCAAAGCTATGGCAAACAGCCCTTAGTTCTGGTCGCCTCACCACAACTTAACGGCGTCGATTTCACCCGCTCAGGCCAGCATATCCCCGCCAGCTTTATCATCAACGAACCGCAATGCATCTTTCGCCAAATTTTTGAAAGCACTTTGCGTCAGCGCCAGATCACTCTCGATAACACCATCGAGTTATGGAGTATTGAGAGTATTAAACAATGTGTTGCAGGTAATCTTGGGATCTCATTTTTACCGCGCTTTACCGTTGAAAATGAACTGGCAAGCGGGTCGCTGGTTGAACTGCCCTTTTCGCTCCCGGCACTTACGATCGAGGCATTGTGCGCGTACCATGCGGGGAAATTTGTCAGCCCGGCGATGCGGGTGTTTATGGAATGTATGCAGGAAACACTGACGGCACCTCAGGCCAACACCGCAATAATCGGATAAATAGTAGCGCGGCATCCAGGCATTAATCTTTAACCCGCCAGCGCACATCCTGCTGTTTTCCTGAGCGCTTTGCCGTCAACGATACCCCCTCGACCGAGGTCAGGGTGACGGTAATCGACGCCATTCCATCAAGTGGGAGCATCATTAAACGAGAGTCCATCATCAATACCGTTTCCAGCGTCTCCTCACCGAGAAGCGCTGAAACGGCATTTAACTGGTTAAAACGTTCATTCTTGTTCATCAGCAGACCTTACTTGAGATAACCCACCAGCGTTGTACCGTGTTTGTAATACGCTTTTTGTTGAGGAAAATAGTGAATCACCGTCTTGTCGCCTGACTGGTAAACCGTTGCCCCAGGTTCGCGTTCGATAATGTCGGCGCGTTGACCGTCAATAAACGCCTCTTCTTTGCTTACATACTCAAAGGTAATGCCGTAGCCGGACCAGCGACGCAGCGCTGACGTTTGCGCAGGAACGGAAGCTGCGGAGGTAGCTGCGTCTTCACTGCGGGTCTGAGTAGATGTTATGGGCGCAGATGTCATACACCCCGTCACCATAAACGCCAATATAATCACACTTAAAATGTTACGCATCTTACTGATATTCCTTTTCTTTAATGTTGCACACCCGGTTTTGAATGTGTTTTGTAAGTCGTTTAGATTCATGGGGTCTGAACATGATTCGGTTGTAATGCCAGCCAGAAGAGTCGCGATAAACAGGATTGTCACAGACGTCTGTTTCAGCGGCGAATATCCTGTTTGAAGTGCCCGCTTCCGGGCGCTGGAGACTGTTTTCGCATGGCGTGGGGGCGACGTGTTGTACGCTTTCGTCTTCCTCAAACCACCCGCTATAGTCCACGACCTCGTCGCTCTCCGTTGCAAACATCAGCGCATGCTTAAAGGCCTGCATACTTTTCAAAAACGGCGAGTGCGAATCACTCGCCTCCCAGCCCGAATCGCTTAAATTATCTGAGACGAAAAACAACTGATAAGCCTGCGTCACGCAGAGCGCCAGGAGGGCGCCCGTCACGATGTTCATGCGTGTTGGTAACTTCATTAAACGTCTCTCTCCATTTACGCGTTACCCTAACGCTTATCGTGACTGCGCCCGTCTTACTCAGTATCGGCGTGGGGTGATTACCAGGAGCCCGATAAACCGACAGAGCCGCCTGTCGCATTGCCGTCATAGGAGACCTGCACGCTTACCGAGGTCTTCGCCGTCAGACCAAAGTTCAGGCCGCCTGCAACGGCAGTTTCATTGTCATATTCACCCACCGCCACCGCATACCCGGACTGGTGGCCAGCATAATGCAGGTTACTGGTCGCTTGCGACATCGCTCCCACCTGGTTGATCGTTTTACGGTTTTCATGGATATCTTTGCTGTTCTGATCGATACGCTGTTTGTTGGCCGCAATCGCGGAACGGTTCGCAGAGATAGCGCTACGGTTCTGATAAATGTTGGTGGTGTTGTTGTAAATGGCGGTATTGTTGCGGCTAATCTGGGTCCGCGCTGCCGTATCGACCGTCCAGGCATTGACCGTTAATGTCGTCGCACTGTTCGTACCATTCGTACCATTCGTACCATTCGTACCGTTGGTGCCATTTTTACCCGGCTGCCCCACAACATTAATCACCTGAATATTCCCGCCAGTTTGCGGCGTCCCGGAAGGTTGACTATTGATGGTGGTCACTTTCGTCCCGGTGATAACAGTCTGTACAGGCATTGTCGTTACAGTGGTCTGCGGATAGGTTTTCAGCGGTACTGTCACTGATGCATGTTGAGTCTGTGCTGAAACAGTGTTCGGCTGCGGCGTCTGCTGCTGCACGGTCGGTACCGCCTGCGGGATCGGCGTCGGCGCTTTCATCGGCTGCGGTGTCTGCTGCTGCACGGTCGGAACCGCCTGCGGAGTCAGGGTCGGCACTTTCATCGGCTGCGGTGTCTGCTGCTGTACAGTCGGAATGGCCTGCGGAATCGGCGTCGGCACTTTCATCGGCTGCGGGACCTGCTGCTGCACGGTCGGAATCGCCTGCGGAATCGGCGTCGGCACGGCCATCGGCTGCGGGGTCTGCTGCTGCACGCTCGGAATCGCCTGCGGAGTCAGGGTCGGCACTTTCATCGGCTGCGGGACCTGCTGCTGCACGGTCGGTACTGCCTGCGCTGTCAGGGTTGGCGCTTTCATCGGCTGCGGGGTCTGCTGCTGCACGGTCGGAACCGCCTGCGCTGTCAGGGTCGGCACGGCCATCGGCTGCGGGGTCTGCTGCTGCACGCTCGGAATCGCCTGCGGAGTCAGGGTCGGCACTTTCATCGGCTGCGGGACCTGCTGCTGCACGCCCGGAACCGCCTGCGGAGTCAGGGTCGGCGCTTTCATCGGCAGCGGGGTCTGCTGCTGCACGGTCGGTACCGCCTGCGGGATCGGCGTCGGCGCTTTCATCGGCTGCGGTGTCTGCTGCTGCACGGTCGGAACCGCCTGCGGAGTCAGGGTCGGCGCTTTCATCGGCTGCGGCGTCAGTTGCTGCACGCTCGGAATCGCCTGCGGAGTCAGGGTCGGCGCTTTCATCGGCTGCGGGGTCTGCTGCTGCACGCTCGGTACTGCCTGCGCTGTCAGGGTCGGCACGGCCATCGGCTGCGGCGTCTGCTGCTGCACGGTCGGAACCGCCTGCGGAGTCAGGGTCGGCGCTTTCATCGGCTGCGGGGTCTGCTGCTGCACGCTCGGAACAGCCTGCGGGATCGGCGTCGGCGCTTTCATCGGCTGCGGCGTCTGCTGCTGCACGCCCGGAACAGCCTGCGGAATCGGCGTCGGCGCTTTCATCGGCTGCGGTGTCTGCTGCTGCACGGACGGAACCGCCTGCGGAGTCAGGGTCGGCGCTTTCATCGGCTGCGGGACCTGCTGCTGCACGCTCGGAATCGCCTGCGCTGTCAGGGTCGGCACGGCCATCGGCTGCGGGGTCTGCTGCTGCACGCCCGGAACCGCCTGCGGAGTCAGGGTCGGCGCTTTCATCGGCTGCGGGGTCTGCTGCTGCACGGTCGGAATCGCCTGCGGAGTCAGGGTCGGCACGGCCATCGGCTGCGGCGTCAGTTGCTGCATGGTCGGAACCGCCTGCGGAGTCAGTGTCGGCGCTTTCATCGGCTGCGGCGTCAGTTGCTGCACGCTCGGTACCGCCTGCGGGATCGGCGTCGGCGCTTTCATCGGCTGCGGGACCTGCTGCTGCACGGTCGGAACCGCCTGCGGAATCGGCGTCGGCACGGCCATCGGCTGCGGGGTCTGCTGCTGTACAGTCGGAATGGCCTGCGGAATCGGCGTCGGCACGGCCATCGGCTGCGGGACCTGCTGCTGCACGGTCGGAACCGCCTGCGGAGTCAGGGTCGGCACGGCCATCGGCTGCGGCGTCAGTTGCTGCATGGTCGGAACCGCCTGCGGAGTCAGTGTCGGCGCTTTCATCGGCTGCGGCGTCAGTTGCTGCACGCTCGGTACCGCCTGCGGGATCGGCGTCGGCGCTTTCATCGGCTGCGGCGTCAGTTGCTGCACGGTCGGTACTGCCTGCGCTGTCAGGGTCGGCACTTTCATCGGCTGCGGGGTCTGCTGCTGCACGCTCGGTACCGCCTGCGCTGTCAGGGTCGGCACTTTCATCGGCTGCGGGGTCTGCTGCTGCACCGTCGGAATGGCCTGCGGCACCAGAGCAGGCGTAAATCCTGTGACCGCCTGCAAGGCAGCCATATGTCTGGACGCGATATTCATCGTCTGCCCTGCATTAGACCACTCTTTGATCTCCGCATCGGTCAGCATCGCTATCTGATTATGGGTGTTTTTATATCTGCGATTCACATCTGCGGCCTGGTTGAGATCATGCCGTGTGGCCTGAATATCGGCAACGTATTGTTCAATAGTGCCAGGGTAGATCGTTGCGTTCACAGAACAAATCGAACCCACCAGCACGGCAAGGGTCGTCAGTCTGGCAACCGTATTACGTTTCATTATGTGCTTACCATCATTCGTTAAGTTGAAAATGAGGCACAGACAATGTCGCTAGCCCCAGAGTTAATCAAGACTTCAATGTCGCGAAGACTACAGACATACAAAAGACTTATCAACTGTTTCTTTATTAGCTACACATGGGTTTTAAAGATGACTTTGAAAAGACTAATATTTTTGTCTTAAAATATTTCATAGCTTTAAAAAGTTTTTCTAAAGACATCAAATAGTCACATGAGTGATAAATAACACGCCAAACAAATAACTGATAACTCTTTTCAACAAGATGGTAAAAAAGGAGATAAAACCATTAAAAACAATAAATAAAAGATAAAAACCAGCATAAGAAGATAACAAAACTGAACAAAGGTAAGTGTTAACCTGTAAAACGACTGGTTTTTGGCAGTGTTGAGAAAAAGGTAAGGTGGAAGAGTGTCAGAAAGAGGAAAAAGACAAAAAAGACGTAGTTTCACATCACCAAAGACCAGACATGAATCAATCAAGCAAGAAAAAGAAATAACAAAGACTACAAAAAGTCATTAAAAGAAAATGACACTCATCCCCAAACCTGAGGAATTCCCAGTAATCTTACGTTTTACAGCGACAACGCCGCTTAATAAAAATAAAACAGTGGCAGCGATGACAGGGTCCGGCTGAAAATCGATGAGGCGTTGCGGCTGACCGGGGCCGCCCGCAGGGAAGCGGGCGGAGGGGATAGCCTGCAAGGACGCAGGCTGGTCCCCGACCCGAAAGTCAGACGACATAAGCATCATGGATCGCGCCAGCGGCGATTTTCTTTGCCGGGAGCCCGGGTCGCCAGGGTGGTGGCGGTGAGCCACCCTGGCACGTTCACGGGTTCTGTCGCGACAGAAAAGCAAGGAACATAAGGTGAACGGAATGACCATCAGAGCCGCATTTCCCCCTCACCCTAACCCTCTCCCCAAAGAGGAGAGGGGACCGTTCGTGCTCGCATTTTTGTGGGGGATTCCTCAGCCCCCAAACCGTACTCAGCGCGCACGGCTGTGGCTCTTTTTGACTTGATGACGCTTCTTACTTTGCTGGAGGGAAGAGCCGCGTGCTAAGAAAATCGATCAGTACACGTAACTTTGGCGAGGGATGTTTACTGGCAGGCCACAGAAGATGTACCACGCCGGTGTGGCTGGCGTAATCGGCCAGGACTTCCCGCAGCGCCCCCTCTTCCAGCGCTTCACGAATGGCGAAGTCAGGTAACCAGGCAATGCCCAGCCCACGTAGCGCGAAGCAGACGCGGGTTTCAATGTTATTGCATACCATGGTCGCCGGAAGCGCGAGTTCGTTTTCCGCCTCGTTGCCACGCATCACCCAGCGCTCCAGTTTGCCGCTTGAGGGAAAACGGTATTGCAGGCAGGCATGGCGCGTAAGATCCGCAGGGGTTTGCGGTTCACCACAGCGGGCCAGATACTCCGGCGATGCCACGACCACGGTACGAAAGTGGCCCAATTTGCGGGCAGAAAGGCGCGAATCCGCTGGCGGGCCAATGCGCAGCACGGCGTCATAGCCTTCGGCAATCACATCCACCATGCGGTCGGTAAATTCCAGATCCAACTGGATCTGCGGGTACTGGCGCATAAAATCACCCAGTACGGGTAGTACCAGCGAGCCCACCAGCGGCAAGCTGAGTCGCAAACGTCCGACCGGGTGCTCCGCCGCCTGGGTGAGTTCCTGCTGTGCGGCCTCGATTTCCGCGAGGATGCGTCGGCTGCGCTCCAGCAGTAAATGCCCTTCTGCCGTCAGCGTGATACTGCGCGTGCTGCGGTGAAACAACCGTACACCGAGCTTATCTTCCAGACGGGCGATACTCTTGCCGACCGCCGAGGCCGACACGCCAAGGTTACGCCCGGCGGCCACAAAGCTGCGCATCTCCGCCACCTGCACAAACACCACAAACCCGTTAAGACTTTCCATACGCCCCCGCTATTACGGACATTTATCTCCGCAGTGTCATGAAATATACCCCTCTTTTTCCGCAATCGCGAAGCTTCTACTGTGGAAACGTTGAACACTGAGGAGAGAACATATGCACGATTTCATTCAACGCGTTGTCCGCCAGGCTCTGCATGAGCGCCGCCTGGTGGGCGTGGAAGTCATGGTCGCCCACCATGGGCAAACGCTTTATCACCAGGCGGCAGGCTACGCCGACCGGGAAACGCAGCGCCCGATGACGCTGAATACCCGTTTCCGCCTTGCGTCGGTCAGTAAACCTATCGTTACCACCGCCGCGATGGTGCTGGTGCAGCAGGGGAAATTGCATCTTGATGAGGCCATCACCCGCTACCTGCCTGACTTTACCCCGCCCTTGCCGAATGGCGGCCAGGCCACCATCACGCTGCGCCAGTTAATGAGCCACAGCGCCGGTCTGGGTTACCGCTTCCTTGAAGAGGATGCGAACGGCCCCTACGCCCGCGCAGGGGTTTCTGATGGGATGGATGCATCCGGGGTAACGCTTAACGAAAACGTCCGTCGTATTGCCACGGTCCCTCTGCTATATGCGCCGGGAACCGCGTGGTGTTATTCGCTGGCCATCGATGTGCTGGGGGCGGTGATTGAGCAGGTACAGGGACAACCGCTGGATGTGGCGATAAAAACGCTGGTTACCGGGCCGCTGGCCATGCACAACACCGCCTTCGCGCTAGCCCCACAACAAGAGGTCGCCACCGCCTATGTAAATGACCAGCCGGAGCCGCACCGCCTGCAAGAGGGGGAGTTTGTAGCCCCTTTTGAGAACACTGTGGGTATCTGCTACAGCCCGTCACGGGTCTACAACAGCCAGGCGTACCCGTCGGGCGGGGCGGGAATGGTCGGCACCGTGGGCGATATGATGCGCCTGCTTGAGACGTTGCGCAGCGGTGGCGGTTCCCTGCTGGCCCCCGAATGGGTAGCGGAAATGGGCCGCGATCAGATTGCGCCACATGAACTCCCGGACGCCCCCGGCGTGGGCTTTGGACTGGGCTTTTCCGTTCTTCGCGATCCACAACTCGCCGCCTCACCGGAATCCCCCGGCACCTGGCGCTGGGGTGGCGCCTACGGCCACGCCTGGTTTGTCGACCAGAAGCAGGCACTCAGCGTAGTGGCCTTTAGCAATACGCTGTATGAAGGCATGTCGGGACAGTTTGTGAATGATCTGCGCGATGCGGTCTACCACGGCCTGCGGGAGGCATCATGACAGGCGCGGAACGACTGCCCATTTTGCCGCTGCTGGCGCTGGGGATGGCGGCATTTGTCACTATTGTCACCGAAACGCTGCCTGCCGGGTTGCTGACGCTCATGGCAGACGATCTCTCCATCACGCCCGCGGCGGCCGGGCAAAGCGTGACGGTCTATGCCATCGGCTCGTTTATCGCCGCCATCCCTCTGATGTCGTTACTGCAGGGGTGGCGACGCCGCCGCCTGCTGTTGCTGACGCTCGCCGGGTTCACGCTGGCAAATACCGTCACCGCGTTTGCCACCGATTATTGGCTGCTGCTCGCTGCGCGCGGTATCGCTGGCATCGCAGCCGGTATTCTGTGGGCGCTGCTGGCGGGGTTCGCCGCCTCGATGGCCCCCGTCCATAAAAGGGGAAAAGCGATCGCCATTGCCATGGCAGGCACACCGCTGGCGCTCTCCATTGGCGTGCCCATCGGCACTTTCGTGGGTAACCTGATTGGCTGGCGACTCTGTTTTGCGATGCTTAGCGTAATGTCGCTGCTGTTGATCATCGTTCTGCGGCTGAGCGCCCCGGATCATGGCACGGCAGCCGTACAACAGCGCTTATCGCTACGCCGCGTCGCACAACTGCCCGGCGTGGGCGGCGTCCTGCTGCTAGTGCTCTGTTTCGTACTGGCGCATAACCTGCTCTACACCTATATTTCGCCGTTTCTGGCCCCCGCAGGGTTAACGGCAAGAACGGATGCTGTCCTGTTACTGTTTGGTCTGTGTTCACTGGCGAGTATCGCGGTAACGGGGGTGTTGATTGACCGCCACCTGCACCGACTCACCGTGCTGAGCGTTGGTCTGTTTATGCTGGCCGCCCTGCTACTGCAACTGAATGCGAGCAGCGCCTCCACGGTCTGGGTCGCGGTGACGCTGTGGGGGCTGGCCTTTGGTGGGGCCGCCACCCTGTTTCAGACCGCGATGGTGATCCGCGCCAAAGCGGCGACAGACATCGCGCAATCAATGCTGGTAACGGTGTGGAACCTGGCGATTGCTGGCGGCGGCGTGCTGGGTGGCATAGTGTTACAACACACTGGAACAGGCGGTTTTCCCCCTCTGTTGCTCTTACTGCTGGCCGTGGCGATGGGGGTGACATGGGTAACAGGCAAAAAAACCTGCGCGAATGAGCAACAGTCATTCATCGAACAGTAAGGCAACGAGCACATCGGCACGCAGCGTGATATGTTGTGCGTATTGTGAATAATTTTGCGAAATGCGCAAAGATGATAACGCCCAATTTTGCCGAGTATCTCTCTGTCTTCGCCGATGTCGTGCGCAGCGGCAGCTTTTCCGCTGCTGCGCGTAAGCGTGCACAAACCCCGTCTGCCGTGGTGCGGCAAATTGATGCGCTGGAACATGAGCTGGGTGTCGCGTTGTTTATTCGCTCAACGCGCTCACTGACGCTGACAGATTCGGGGCAGAAACTGTACCAGCGGGCGCTGCGCCTGCTTGATGAGCTGGCTGATGTTCACGCGGAGGTCTCAGCATTTGATATTTCCGTGTCCGGCACCCTGCGCATCGCGTGCCTGCCCTCTTTCGGCAAGCGATACGTTCTGCCGGTCATCGCAGCGCTGGAAGCGGAACACCCGGCGCTGCGCGTTGAACTCGATCTCACCGAACGGCTTTACAATCCGGTCACAGAGCGGCTGGACGTGATGATTCGCATGGGCGACCTGCCGGACAGCACGCTTATCGCCATGACGCTCGCGCCGCTGACACGCCTGCTGGTGGCAAGCCCCGCTTACCTTGCGCGTGCAGGCCAGCCGGTCAATGCCAGCGAACTGGTCTCGCACCGCCTGCTCGATAAACTGCACGGCACCGACCTGCTGGGATGGAAGGAGATCCCCGGTTTTTCGCACAGCGAAGCGCAACGTGCCGGGGTGTTCTTTCGCTGCGATGATTTTGAAGCCTTACGCAGCGCGGCACTGGCGGGCATGGGCATCGCCTTTCTGCCCACCTGGATTGTCGGCCAGGATGTGAAAGCGGGCGCACTCACGCGTCTTTCGCTCGACGGCGAACCCTGGAATGCCGCTCCGTCGCGCATTCATCTGCTGCGCGCGTTGCCACAGCCCGGTGCCAAAGTCCGCGCCTTTAATGCGGCACTTTGCCAGGCCATCGGCACACCGCCTGTCTGGGAACCCTGAACTTCATCTTTGCATAATGCGCAAAGATGTTGCGTCCGAAACGGCGTTATCATCCTGCATCGTGCCGTATAGAGTGGTGGCAACTCTTGATACGGGATTGATGCCACCATGGTTACCTCTTCTTCATCGTCAGCGCCGCTCTCGGCCACCACCGTTTTTTTGATGGCCCTGGCCTGCGCCTTTGCAGTTTCAACGCTTTATTACAACCAGCCGCTACTCGCCAGCATGGGGGCAACCTTCGGGCGCTCCGATGCGCAGGCGGGCCAGATTGCCATGCTGACGCAACTTGGTTACGCCAGCGGCCTGTTCCTGCTGGTTCCACTCGGCGATCGGGTCGATCGTAAACGACTCATCATCGCGCTGCTGGCATGCAATATGGTCAGCCTGCTGGCGGTGGGCGTCGCACCCAATTTTAACCTGTTAAAACTGGCCAGCTTCGCGGTCGGCACCAGTGCCGTGAGCGCACAAATTATTATCCCCACCATGTCGGGTCTGGTCGATCCGACCCTACGTGGACGGGTTGTAGGCACGCTGTTGAGCGGCCTCTCGGCAGGTTTACTGTTTGCCCGCACCTTAAGTGGTTTTGTCGGTGCCAGTGAGGGCTGGCGTATGATGTTTTTGCTGGCCGTCGCCATCGATGTACTGGTGATGGTGGTGATTATCCTCCGCTTCCCGTCAACCGCGCAGGCTACATCACTCCCCTATACCGCCTTGCTGTCATCACTGTGGGCACTGTTTAAAGATGAACCCACCGTTCGCGCCGCTTGCGCTACGGGATTTCTGATGTTTGCCGCCTTCTCCGCATTATGGTCTACGCTCGCTATGTTGATGGCGCGCCCGCCGTATGAATTTGGCCCGGACGCCGTGGGGGCATTTGGTTTCGTCGGAATCGCCGGTCTGCTGGCTTCCCCGGCGATTGGCCGCGCGGTCGACCGCGTGGGTTCCGGCAAGATGCTTTTCGCTGGCGCACTGCTGTTGGTGGCGGCTTTTGCGCTGGTAGGCGTCGGCGCTTCACATCTGTGGTTACTCATCGTGGCAATGGCGACGATTGATATCGGTAACCGTGCGGGCCTGGTGGCGAATCAAAGTCGTATTACCGCGCTTTCGGCCACCGCGCGTAGCCGCCTTAATACCCTGTTTATGACCAGCTATTTTCTTGGCGGCGCAACGGGAACGGCGGTTGCGGCCACCACATCAGCTTCACTCGGCTGGCACGGGCTGGCGCTGACCGGGGCACTCTTTGCCGTTACGGCGCTGTGCGCCCATCTTTTAATCAGTACATCAACGCCGTCGCATCGCTAAAACGCACGGACTGAGGAGATAATATGTCTGAACAAACGAACGTGATCCCCGACACCATGACTGCCATCGAAATTACAGAGCCCGGTGGTCCGGAGGTGCTGAAACCAACAACGCGCCCGGTACCGCGCCCTAAAGAGAATGAAGTGCTGATTCAGATTGCCGCGGCGGGCGTCAACGGTCCTGATGTGATGCAACGCAAAGGGCAATATGCGCCACCGCCTGGCGCATCAGATATCCCCGGTCTGGAGGTTTCCGGTGTTGTCGTGGCCATCGGTAGCAAAGTACACCGCGTTAAACCGGGCGATCATGTGGCCGCGCTGATCCCAGGCGGTGGCTATGCGCAATACTGCGTGGCGGATGAAATCAATATCCTGCCCTTACCGCCTGAACTTAGCCTGACCGAAGCTGCCGCGTTACCCGAAACGTTTATGACGGTCTGGCTCAATATGTTCCAGCGCGGTCAGTTTAAAGCGGGCGATATTATCCTGATTCATGGCGGCGCATCCGGTATTGGTACGACGGCAACCATGCTGGCAAAAGCCTTTTGCGCCGGAAAAATCATCACCACGGTTGGCTCAGAAGCGCATCGCCAGGCCAGCCTGAAACTGGGGGCGGATGCCGCCATCCTCTATAAAGAGGAGGATTTTGTGGATGCCGTTCATCGTGAGACCGACGGGCATGGCGCGGATATTATTCTCGACATTGTGGCCGGGGATTACGTTGCCCGTAATTATGCCGCTGCTGCGATGAACGGTCGCATTGTGCAGATTGGCGTGATTGGCGGCGTAGCTAAAGAGGTTAATTTGTTCCCTATGCTCAGCAAACGGCTCACGCATCTGGGCTCCACGCTGCGTTCACGTACCCCAGCGGAAAAAGCCGAGCTGATTGATGCCCTCACCGAAAACGTGTTGCCGTTAATTGAAACCGGGTCGGTGAAGCCGCAAGTCTTTAAAACCTTTCCACTGACCGAGGCAAGTGAAGCACACCGAATGCTGGATGCCAGCGCACATATCGGGAAAGTGGTTTTGGTGATAGAGCAGTAAACGCACCGGCGATGTCTGGCCCAGGGCAGGCATCGCCAACAGAGAAGCGAGAAGAGGCCGATCGCCTCCGTCACCACAGTAACGCCTATCGTTGAGCAAGGAATAAACGATTAAAGTTTGCATATTTTGCATATTCCTATAAAAAACAACGGCCATTTTGCGCCACGGTTATCGGATGCAAAATGTATATAGTTTCTTAGCAAAATTATTTCTCTCTCCCCTGTATTTATTTATCAGCACTCCTGTTAGACTCCAACTAAATCGCACACTATCAAATATCGAGCGATTTACATTGCGTGCCGTTTACGCCCTTTGCCACCTCTCTAAAACAGAGCGCGACTATGAACTCATTAAAAAACTTCACCATCCGCCGCGTTGTGCTATGCATCCTGCTCACGGCATTTGCACTTATCACCGCGACCGGTGGCTATGCCGCTTACACAGCTCACAACATGAATAAATACGCCGAGCAGAGCGCGGCGCAGACACAACAGGCCCTTTTCCTCGCCCACGCCACGCTGGTTTTACAACATGGCACAGACGCTGAAAAACAGGCGCTTAAAAATGAAATCCCGGCGGGCCCGGAATGGGCGACGCTGTCCCAGGCGTTATCGGACACCTCCGCTAACTGGCAAACAGAAGCCACGGCGCGTATTAAAGACCTGACACAGCATGCCGTTTTCGACAGTGCGCTGAATTCATCTGACGGTAAGCGACTGAATATAGTGCTGCTCATCGCGCTGTTTGCGCTCGGCGGGCTGGTTCTGTTCTGTGACTGTTATCTGGTCATCCATCTGGTCAAACCGGTTGGCGATATTCGTTCATACTTCCAGATTATTGCGCAGGGTGACCTTACCCGTGAGCCGAAAGATATTGGACGTAACTGCGTCGGCCAGATGATCCCCCTGGTGCGGGAAATGCAGCACAGCCTCCTTAAGACGGTCACCGCGATAAGCGAAAACAGTGACGCGCTTCATCGCGAAGCAAGTGAGATCGCGGCGGGCAATAGCGACCTGGCAAACCGCACCACGCGGCAGGCGGCCTCTCTGGAACAGGCGGCGACGAGTATGGAAGAGTTAACCTCAACGGTAAGCCATAACGCGGATAACGCCCGCCAGGTTCGCGACCTGTCAGTGACGACCGCAGAAACGACGGAAAAAGCCAGCGAACTGGTTGAGAATCTTGCCAGCACCATGAACCGTATCGCGGACGGCTCTGAGCAGATTCGCCAGTTCACCTCAACCATCAATAGCATTGCTTTCCAGACCAATATCCTTGCGCTTAACGCAGCAGTAGAAGCGGCGCGAGCCGGTGAGCAGGGGCGCGGTTTTGCTGTGGTGGCGACGGAAGTGCGTTCCCTTGCCCAGCGTAGCGCAACGGCCGCACGGGAAATCGAGTCCCTGATAAAATCAGCCATCGTTTCGGTGCATGAGGGCAAAGAGATTACCGATGCTGCGGGTGCGGCAATGACAGAGGTGAAAGGGAATGTCGCCAGCGTGAATACGCTTATCGGCGAGATTGCACTGGCCTCCGATGAACAAAGTAAGGGGATTTCACAGCTCAACCATGCGGTTGCGGAGCTGGACAGAGTGACACAGCAAAATGCCGGACTTGTCCAACAGGTGACGACGTCTGCCAATAATCTCAACGCCAGAACCGAAATCCTTAATGAGGTGGTCAGTCACTTCACGCTCCCTGGCACCACGGTACGGCGAGAAAGCACCCGCGCAGATTTTGCAAGAAAGCTCATCCCCGCCAGGGCACAGTGAGTCAGAGCGGGCATAAGAACGAACATCTATAACGTCACGGACACCGCAGTGTTTTACAACATGAAGGTGTCCGTGACGCGTAAGTGCAACACCGCATCGCTGCGCTTCGCAGCCCTCGATTCTGACACTCCCATGCCCGGCAGCCGCTCCCCTTGCGCTTAATGACTGAATTTACCAATCCAGGGGCTGGTTTTATCCTGCGACCATAGCTTCATCAACATCTCGCGAAATTTCTCGGCCGCCGGACTCAATGAATCCCCCCTTCTTAACACTAAGCCAAGCGTTCTTCGGATAACGGGTTCTATAAGAGGGCGGCTAACCAGCACATGATGCTCATCGGTAGGCATTGCCAGGCTGGGGACAACCGCAACCCCCAGACCCGCTTCCACCATCCCGAGAGATGTAGAGAGATGCCTGACTTCATAAAACCAGTTCGGCTGCCAGTCGAACCCTTCGAGCGCCTGGTCGATCAGAAGCCGGTTGCCGCTCGATTTGCGGACGCCGATAAGCCGGAGCCCGGCAAGATCTTCCCACATCACCAGCGATTTTTTGGCGAGTTCATGATCGCGTTTACAGGCCAGAACAAAAGGTTCATTCACCAGAGGGGTAAACTCTATATTGGGATGTGTGATGTTTATCATATTTATGCCGAAATCTGCGTCGCCATTAAGCACGGCTTCGAGGCAGTCGCTGGCACTATGCTCAAGAATGCGGATGCGAATATTCGGGTAATGTTCATTGTAATCACGAATAACGGAGGGCAAGAAATAGAACGCGGCGGTAGGTAAACAGGAGAGCGTAATAACCCCCGTTTGATGCGTTGCCATCTCTTTAATGCTGAGAATAGAGCTTTCATAAAAATCGATGAGATTCTTTGCCTTAGGCAGAAAATCTCGCCCGACGGCGGTCAGTTTTACTCGTCTGGTCGACCGCTCAAATAACGTTGTGCCCAAACTCTCCTCAAGCTTTTTTATTCGCCTTGTTAAGGCAGGCTGGGAGATGTGTAAAAATTGTGACGCCCTTGTGAAACAGCCAATTTCCGCAATCTTAACAAACGCTTGAATACCCTGTAATTCATGCTGCATGTTTATCCCCCACGTTTACCCCGCTATTAAACCATCGTAACCGACAGCTTATTAATGTGTAAAACGCATTAATCCTTCGTTTTTTGACATTAGAGTTATTTATCCGCATATGGGACGCTTACTGCATCATTTAATGTGTGGAAAGAGAAAACCTATGTTCAACATACCTTGCGTACTGATGCGCGGCGGTACTTCTAAGGGACCCGTTATTCTGGCAAGCGATTTGCCCACCGATGTTCAGGAACGTGATGCGGTTCTGCTGGCGCTGATGGGTGCCGGCCATGAGCTGGAAATTGATGGCATCGGTGGCGGCAGCCCGCAAACCAGTAAAGTGGCGATTGTGAGCCGTTCAGAGAGCCCGGATGCGGATATTGACTATCTGTTTGCCCAGGTCATGGTGAAAGAGCGCCGTGTGGATACCACGCCCAACTGCGGAAATATGTTATGTGCGGTTGGCCCTTTTGCCATTGAAAAAGGGCTGGTTGCGGCAAAAAACCCAGTCACCACGGTTCGCATCCGTAATCTCAACACCGGAACATTTGTTGACGCCGAAGTGCAAACCCCTGATTACAAGGTGTGTTATGAGGGTGACACGCAAATTGATGGTGTGCCTGGCGCCGCAGCGCCGGTCGGTTTAACGTTCCTCAATTCCGCAGGCTGTAAAACCGGTAAATTACTCCCGACCGGTAACACAACGGATATTTTTGACGGAGTGGAAGTCACCTGCATTGATATGGCGATGCCGATGATCTTAATCGATGCACAGCAGATGGATAAAACCGGTGGTGAATCCCCTGCGGAGCTGGAAGCCGATCTGGCGTTTATGCAACGGCTTGAAAAAATCCGTCGCAAGGCTGGCGAGGCCATGGGTTTTGGCGATGTCAGCGACAAAGTGATTCCCAAACCTGTGCTTCTGAGCAAACCTACGGCGGGCGGCACGATTAAGGTTCGCTATTTCATGCCGCATAATTGCCATAAATCGCTGGCTATTACCGGATCTATTGGTATTTCAACAGCAACCATCATTGATGGCTCTGTTGCCCAGAAAATCATTAGTGACCAACCGAAAGATGCATTTACCAATATTGTTAATATTGAACACCCAAGCGGAAAAATTACAGTCTCATTATTAAAAGACGGAAATAAAATCGAAAACACCCGCGCTGCTGTAATCAGAACGACCCGTAAATTGTTTGAGGGTAGTGTTTATGTTCCGGAAATCGCTTTAGCGGAAGTTATCTGAACATCAGCCAGCCTTTTAGAAGTTTTACCGATTAATACCTTTAGCCTGTAACGGCTAAGATGCTCTGTACCAGAAAAATAATGTCGAGGATATTATGGCTATAACGAACGTTAAAAATATTTCAGGCGGTTCCGGCGATGTAACAGCGAGCCAATACATCCGTGTCATCTTTGCTTTAGCCCTGTCAGGTTTGGCTGAATTAGCGTCTTTATTTTTCATTCAACCGTTGTTACCTGTTCTCGCGGTTGAATATGATGTCCCGGTCAGTCAGGTCAGTATCATTCTTTCCGCAGAAACCGCCCTGCTTGCCATTGGTCTGTTGTTCACGGGTACACTTTCCGATCATTATGGCCGTAAGCGCCTGATTATTGTCTCCTTGTTACTGGGTGGGTTACTCACCATTCTGTGCCCGCTGGTCCAGTCATGGGCGATGCTGGTGGCGTTACGTGCCGTTATTGGCCTCGCGCTGAGCGGCATTGCCGCTGCGGCAACGGCTTATATTAGCGAAGAAGTGGCCCCGGTCGTTGCGGGCGTAGTCACCGGTTACTTTGTGTTTGGCAACTCAATGGGTGGAATGTCGGGCCGTATCGTGGCCAGCCAGTTGATTGAACACATTTCCATAAACACGATTTTCTACGGTTTTGCGGCAAGCCTGATTGTTGTTGCGCTACTGGTTTACTTTATTCTGCCCGCCTCCAAAAACTTCAAACCGACGGAAACCCTGAATGTATTCCGTGTTGTGAAGGGCGCCGCGTCGCATTTCCAAAATAAAAAACTCGCTCTGGCATTTGTTATTAGCTTTATCATTTTTGGTACCTTCACCTCTCTCTACAACTATCTGGCTTTCTTCCTTAAGGGCGAGCCGTTCCATATTTCCCCTGCCAACGCCGGGCTGCTCTCTTTCAGCTTTGCGTTAAGCTTTTTCACGGCGCCACAGGCCGGGCGGTTCTCTGCGAAATATGGCAGCATGAATGTGCTTCGCGTGTTGTTCGCCATCATGTCTTTGGGGATGTTGCTGACGCTAACCTCTAACGTCATCACCTTTATCCTGGGTGCCGTCATCTTCACGGCATGCTTCTTCGGTTGCCATTCCATCGGTCTGAGTTGGGTAAGTAAGAACGCCACACATGCTCGCGGGCAGGCCGTCGCCCTCTATTTATTCTTCTACTACATGGGTGGCTCTGTTATTGGCTTCCTGAACGGTTTCGTCTTCCACTCAACCGGCTGGGCAGGCATGACCGCATTTATTATTGCTCTGCTGGTGCTGGGTATGATTGTCGCAACACATCTTGCCTCAGGCGCGAAAGCGAATCTGGTGCCAGAAACGTCAAAATAACCGCAATCGATATACCACTCACGCCATCAACTGGCGTGAGTAAATAAAGTTTAAAAGCCAGAATTAGGTGTCATTATGAAACTTGCAAGTTACATTCATCACGGTCGTAAAAGCTACGGTATTTATACCGAAGCAGGTATTATCGACCTTGGTCAAAAAATTGGTCAGCAATATCCAACATTAAAAGATCTCCTGCAATGGGATGCTCTCGATGTCGCCCAGCAATATGTTGACTACCCGGCGGATATTACAGATAAAGATATTACGTTCTTACCGGTTATTGAGGAGCCTGGAAAAATTTTTTGCGTGGGAATGAACTATGCAGAAAAAAGAAAGGAGTTCTCCGAAACCAACAACGCGCCAACGTTATTTATCCGCTTCCCGGATTCGCAGACAGGCCACGCACGGCCGGTCATCAAACCGAATCTTACTGAGGAATTTGATTACGAAGGCGAACTGGCCGTCATCATCGGAAAAGCGGGCGAGAATATTAATCGTAGCGATGCGTTAAGCCATGTGGCGGGCTATAGCTGTTATATGGACGGTTCGGTTCGCGACTGGCAGCACGCATGGTTTACTGCCGGTAAGAACTGGCGTCAGACCGGCGCATTCGGGCCCTACATGACAACCGTTGATGAAATCCCCGATCCGCACGCATTATCCATTCAGACGTATTTGAATGGCATGCTGGTGCAGAATGATTCAACAGCCAGCATGATTCACAAAGTCGCCGATCTCATTGCTTATATCAGCACCTTCACGATGCTTAGCCCTGGCGATGTCATTATTACGGGGTCACCGGGTGGTGTTGGTAAAAAACGCAATCCGCCTTTATTCATGCATGAAGGTGATTGTGTCGAAGTCGCTATTGAGAAATTAGGCAGGCTGACCAATACCATTGTCGAGTCAACGTCGCCATCCAATGCATTTGCCCTTTAATTCGCTCGTCATAACACATGCGTCATTCAGTATCGATGAACACCAGGTCAGGAGAAATTTAGATGTATGCCGAAAAAACGCTAGAATTCGATACGGTTGAAACTAGCAACGGTGTTCTCAAAGACGAGATTATCGCATTTCTGAAAAGTAATGGATTAGGAATAGATGATGATGTCGGGCAATTCGTCATTGCGCGCGCTGGCAAAGAATTAATTGCCTGTGCGGGCCTGGCGGGCAATACATTAAAATGTATCGCTGTGCATATTGAATGGCGCGGAACATCGCTGGGATTACAGTTGATTCGCGAAGCGGAAAATCTGGCAAACCAGAACGGTGATCATCATCTGTTCCTTTTAACCTGCCCTGATAACGTTAAATCTTTCCGTGGTTGCGGCTTCTTTCCTTTAGCCACCCTTGATGGCAAAGCCGCGTTAATGGAAAACACCCCGGTTGGCATTCACCGTTACTGTAAGAAACTGCGCGCAGAATTTTTCGTCCCGGCGGCCAATATTGGCGGTATCGTTATGAATGCGAACCCCTTCACGTTAGGGCACCAGTTCCTTATCGAGCAGGCCGCCCGTGCGTGCGACTGGCTGCATGTATTTGTTGTGGAAGAAAACTTATCACAGTTCTCCTTTACTGAGCGCATTGCAATGGTGCGTGACGGGGTAAAACATCTCACTAACGTAACGGTACATCCCGGTTCCAGATACATTATTTCTCGCGGCACTTTCCCCAGCTATTTTTTAAAAGAGAAACAGGTGGTGAATGATGTCTATTCCGCGATCGATTTAATTATGTTCCGACGTTATATTGCGCCCGCACTGGGTATTACACATCGTTTCGTTGGCACTGAGCCATATTGTAAAGTTACAGCCCAGTATAACCAGGCTATGCACCACTGGCTTGAAGATGAATTGGTCATTCCCTCCACCGCCATTAAAGTGCATGAAATCGACAGAAAAACCGATGAAAATAATTATCCAATCTCAGCATCGGCTGTTCGCGCCCTCTTGAATAAGAACAAACTGTCAGTCGCAAGAAATATGGTGCCCGAAAGCACCATGCCTTACTTATATAACTGGCTAAAAGCAAATCACCCTGACTTGCCGGAACAACATCTGGCAGGGAATCTTATGAGCATTAGCGTAGGACTCTAACATGAAAATTATACAGGCAGCTCTGGCAGGCACGCTGGAATCGAGCGACCTCATGGTTAAAGTTAGCCCTTCTGACAGCGGGCTGGATATTGTTATTAATAGCGAAGTGATGAAGCAATTTGGCGAACAAATTACTCAGGTCGTCAAAGAAACGCTGGCTGCATTCAATGTCACCCACGGGCAAATCATTGTTGATGACAAAGGCGCACTGGATTGTGTTATTCGCTCCCGGATGCAAATCGCCATCATGCGAGGAACCTGTAGCGATGAAATTAACTGGGAGAAATTACAATGAAAAAATTACGCCGCAGTATGCTTTTCTTACCGGGCTCAAGCGCTTCCATGTTATCGACCGCGTTTATTTATAAACCAGATTCAATCATGTTTGACCTTGAAGATGCGGTTTCGTTAAGGGAGAAAGACAGCGCTCGTATATTGGTTTTTAACGCCCTCCAGCATCCCATGTATAAAGATATTGAAACGGTGGTGCGCATTAATCCATTAAACACCCCATTCGGTTTAAAAGATCTTGAGGCGGCGGTCCGCGCCGGGGTCGATGTTATTCGCTTGCCGAAAACAGATACGCCAGAAGATATTCATGAGCTTGAACGTGAAATTGTGCGCATTGAGGAAAGCTGTGGCCGTGAGGTTGGCTCCACACAGGTGATGGCGGCTATCGAATCTGCAATTGGCGTTATCAATGCTGTTGCCATTGCCCGCTCCTCAGAGCGACTGATGGGTATTGCGTTAGCCGCATTTGACTATGTGATGGATATGCAGACAGAACGCGGAGACGGTACTGAACTGTTTTATGCGCGTTGTGCGGTTCTCCATGCGGCGCGTGCCGCGGGTATCGATGCGTTTGACGTTGTTTATGGCGATGTGAACGACGAAGAAGGCTTCTTAAAAGAAGTGGATTTAATTCGTCGCATGGGCTTCAACGGTAAATCTTTAATTAATCCACGGCAGATTGAGTTGCTGCATAACGCCTATGCGCCAACCCAGGAAGAGGTTGATTATGCAGAACGCGTCATCGCTGCCGCCGAAGAAGGTGAACGTAGCGGGCTGGGTGTCATTTCTCTGAATGGCAAAATGATCGATGCGCCAATCATCAATCACGCCAGGGTCGTTCTTGAGAGAAGAAAAGCATCAGGCATTCGCCACTAATCGACGGGATAATAAAGATGAAATTAATCGAAGCTTTACAAGAACAGGTCGGGCAATCAAAAAAATATGTGACATTTACCCATGCCAACGCGACCACACCTTATCTGGCAGATGTCGGGCAAAAGCACCAGCGTAAACTTTGTGACAGTCTGGACGAGATGATAGACCGCTGCGAATTACGTGATGGGATGACAATTTCATTTCATCATGCCTTTCGTGAAGGCGATAAAGTTATCAATCTTGTCGTTGATAAACTCGCTGCATTGGGTCTGAAAAATATTACCCTGGCATCCAGTTCATTAATGACCTGTAACGCCCCCTTAATTCAGCATATTCGTAACGGTGTTATTTCTAAAATTTACACCTCCGGCATGCGCGGAGAATTAGCCGATGCGATTTCGCATGGCCTGATGGCGCAACCGGTAGAGATTCACTCGCACGGCGGTCGCGTTAATCTCATCCAGAAAGGTGAAATTAATATTGATGTCGCCTTCCTCGCTGTCTCATGTGCTGATGAATATGGTAATGCGAGTGGGAGCGGCGGTAAATCACGCTGTGGCTCGCTCGGCTATGCGATGGTCGATGCGCAGTACGCTAAACGCGTAGTACTGCTGACCGAATCCATCGAGCCCTTCCCTTATATGCCCGCAAGCATTGTTCAGGACCAGGTCGATTACATCGTAAAAATTGACAGCGTAGGCGACCCGGCAAAAATCAGCGTCGGTGCGGCCCGCGTAACCAGCAATCCTCGTGAGCTGATGATTGCGCGCTCGGCGGCGGATGTGGTCGAGCACTCCGGTTATTTCGAACAGGGTTTCTCCATTCAGACCGGTTCTGGCGCGGCATCAACGGCCTGTACGCGCTTTTTAGAATCGCGCATGAAAAATAAAAACATCACGGCGAGTTTTGCCTTAGGCGGCATCACCGGCAGCATTGTGGATCTTCATGAAAAGGGGCTGATCGCCAAATTGCTGGATACCCAGAGTTTTGACGGCGCCGCCGCCGCTTCTTTAGCCAGAAACCCAAACCATGTTGAGATTTCCACCAACGTTTACGCGAATCCGTCATCCAAAGCGGCATGCTGCGACCAGGTCGACATCGTGATTTTAAGCGCCCTTGAAATTGATACTGATTTCAACGTTAACGTGCTGACGGGCTCTGATGGCGTGATGCGCGGTGCCTCCGGCGGTCACTGTGATGTGGCTGCCGCCGCAAACCTGACGGTGGTGGTTGCTCCGCTTATCCGTAGCCGAATTCCAACGGTGGTGAAGCAGGTAACCACCTGCGTAACGCCGGGCGAAAGCATTGATGTTTTGGTTACCGATCATGGTATTGCCGTAAACCCTTCACGTCCTGAAATTCATCAGCGGTTAGTGGCTGCAGGCTTGCCTGTGCTGAGTATTGAGGCGCTGCACCAGCGCGCTCTGGAAATCTGCGGTCACCCAAAAGCCATCGAGTTTACCGACAAAATCGTGGGCATTGTTCGTTACCGTGATGGAAGCGTCATTGATGTCGTCCGGCAGGTAAAAGAGTAATGAACGCGATGGCAAACGCAGCGTGTTTACCTGTCTCATTAGCGCAGCTATTAGCCTCCAGAGACGCCCGCGCAGAGCAACAGCAGCGCTGGTTAACGCAGTGGGGACAGACGCTCATTTCAACGACCCTGGTCTGGCCGGGCGAGGTCAAAGACACGCCGGTCTCCAGGGCTGTAATGGAGGTGGCGAATGAGGCTCTTTCGGGGCTTATTCTCGCTAATGGCTGGGAGATCGTCCGGCACGACGCTCGCCTGCTTATCACCGGACCGGAGTCATTCTGGTCCGTTAATGCACCCGCATCGGAGGTCAAAAAGGCCACCATCCTTCTTGAGGAGAGCCATCCTCTGGGCAGGTTGTGGGATATCGATGTGTTTTGCCCGGAGAATGGCTTATTGAGCCGTAAATCCGTAGGTGAAAACAAAAGACGTTGCTTCATCTGTGATGAACCCGCACATGTATGTTCACGCATGCGGCGCCATTCGCTTCATTCCCTGCAAACTGTCATGGAGGCCAGGATCAATGACTATTTCTGCCATCAGAAGTGAACCGTTGGTTGAGGGGCTTAACGTTGCTGAGCTCGCCGCAGAGGCGATGTACCGCGAAGTGATTTTGACCCCCAAACCGGGGCTGGTAGACCGTCATAACAATGGTTCGCATACGGATATGAATATGAAGCTCTTTATGTCCAGTATCGCGGCCATTGCCCCGTGGTTTGCGTTGTTTGTCTCCAAAGGGATGCAGACGGCCAGACAGGAGCCCGGCCAGACACTTCGGGCTATCCGCCCTATCGGGCTTGCCTGTGAGCAGGCCATGTTTCGCGCGACGGGGGGCATCAACACCCATAAAGGGGGGATCTTTTCGCTTGGTCTGCTTTGTTCTGCCGCCGGGCGTCTGCAAGGCAAAGGCGAAGCGATCGATCGCAGTGCGCTCTGCCGTGAAATGAGCCTGATCTGCGCCGGTATGGTGAGCCGTGAGTTGAAACAACATGGCGATGCGAAGACCAAAGGTGAGCAACTGTTTCGGGATCATGGCTTCACGGGCGCCCGTGGTGAAGCGGAAAGCGGATTTGTGACGGTCAGGCACTACGGCTTACCCGCATGGGAAAAAGCCATAACGTCGGGTTATTCACCAGAGGAGTCTTTGCTGCGGGTTTTGCTTTCCTTAATTGCCCATAATCCTGACACCAATATCCTCTCGCGAGGCGGCCTTGATGGATTGCGCTATGCCAGGCGGTATGCGGCCCGACTTCTGCGTATTAAACATCTTACCGGCAACAGGTTCAGGCAGGCTCTTTTTAATATGGACAAGGCGTTCATCGC
Source organism: Phytobacter sp. SCO41 (assembly GCF_003073275.1). Taxonomy (NCBI): domain Bacteria; kingdom Pseudomonadati; phylum Pseudomonadota; class Gammaproteobacteria; order Enterobacterales; family Enterobacteriaceae; genus Phytobacter; species Phytobacter sp. SCO41. The sequence goes on from NZ_CP027225.1 coordinate 4,241,127, forward strand.
CCGGAATTTAAGTCCGGGAGGAAGCGCCGATCTGCTGGCCGTAACCTGGCTCCTTTCCCGTTTTCCAGCCTGAGGGCGAAAACGAAAGATTGACGGAATTTACCATGACAATATCGCACCTGTTAGCACTGGATGATGTTTTTACCACTATTCTGGTTCCGGGATTGAGGGATAGCGACGAGTACCACTGGCAAACCAGTTGGGCACGCCAGTTACCTCGCTGGAAAAGAATAAGCCAACGAAACTGGATCCAGCCGGATATTGAAAACTGGTGTGCCGCGATCCGCAGGGAATTAACCACGTGCAAATTACCCGTTATTTTAATTGGGCATAGCTTTGGTGCCCTTGCCTCCTGGTATCAGGCTCAGCGTCAGGCGTCAAATATTGCCGGAATTGTCATGGTCGCACCGGCGGAACCTTCCTGGTTCGAACTTGAAGAGATCGTCACCGCGTCAAAGCTGAACGTGCCGGGCCTTGTCTTTGCCAGTCGTAATGACCCGCTGATGTCCTTCAACCGCGCGCTATTCTGGTCCGACTGCTGGGGATGTGAGCTTATCGACATGGGTGACGCTGGTCATATTAATTCGGAATCAGGTTTTGGTGAGTGGAAATATGGCCTTGAAAGAATATCTGAATTTGGAGAAGGGCTATTAAAAATAGCAACATGATTATTTGATGTAAAAACACCATAGCACATTTTTTAATTTCCTTATGATAAGGTCAGGATATTTTATGTTTGAAGAATATAAGAAGCATGTCGCTGAGCGCGCAGAAAATGGAATACCCGCTAAACCCTTAACTGCGCAACAGGTCAGAGAATTAATTGCCCTCCTCGAAAATAAACGGTGCGAGGATCGAGAGGCGTTAATTAACCTGTTAATTAACCAGGTTTCTCCCGGCGTTGATGCTGCTGCAAAAGTGAAAGCAGAATTCCTTGATAAAATTATCAAAGCAAAAACAAGTGAATTCGGTATCACGCCGCAGGACGCTATCACTATTCTTGGAACCATGCAGGGGGGCTACAACATTCAGCCGCTCATTGATTCGCTGGACGATAGTGAACTGGCTCAGTTAGCGGCGAATAAACTCAGCCATACCATTCTTATCTTTGAAAAATTTAACGATATCGAGCAAAAAGCCCGTAACGGGAATGTGCATGCCAAAGCGGTTATTACGTCATGGGCGAATGCCGAGTGGTTTAGCGAACGCACGAAGCTTGAGGAAAAAGTCACGCTGACAGTCTTCAAAGTGCCCGGCGAAACCAATACCGATGACCTTTCGCCAGCCCCTGAGGCGTGGTCACGTCCGGACATTCCCCTGCATGCGCTCTCCATGCTGAGTTCTGCCCGCGAAGGTGTGAACCCGGACCAACCGGGGCAATACGGGCCAATCGCCCAGATCCGGGAACTAAAAGCCCGGCAGTATCCTCTTGCTTACGTTGGCGATGTGGTAGGCACCGGCTCTTCACGAAAATCCGCAACAAACTCCATCCTCTGGCATATCGGGAAGGATATTCCCTTTGTCCCCAATAAACGCAGCGGGGGCGTTGTCTTAGGCGGAAAAATTGCGCCGATCTTTTTCAATACCCTGGAGGACTCCGGCGCATTACCCATTGAAGTGGATGTCTCCGGTTTATCGACAGGTATGGTGATTGATCTTTATCCGCACAAGGGCGAGATTCGCCACCATCACGATCAGACGCTTATTGCCTCATTTAGCCTGAAAACAGACGTCTTGCTGGATGAAGTCCAGGCGGGCGGTCGCATCCCGTTGATCATTGGCCGCAGCTTAACGGCAAGAGCCAGGGCCTCTTTAGGCCTGCCGGCAACGTCCATTTTCAGGAAAGCCAAAGCGCCTGCGCCATCCTCAGCCGGGTTTACGCTGGCGCAGAAGATGGTGGGCAGAGCGTGCGGCGTGGAAGGTATTCGTCCTGGGCAATATTGTGAACCTAAAATCACCACCGTGGGATCGCAGGATACCACCGGCGGGATGACACGTGATGAACTGACGGACCTTGCATGCTTAGGGTTTTCTGCCGATCTGGTGATGCAGTCTTTTTGCCATACGTCAGCCTATCCCAAACCTGTCGATGTTAATTTGCATGAGACGCTGCCGCAGTTCATTACCAGCAGAAAAGGCGTTGCGCTGAAACCCGGCGATGGGATTATCCACTCATGGCTGAACCGTATGCTGATCCCGGACACCGTCGGTACGGGCGCGGATTCACATACGCGCTTTCCCTTAGGGATCTCGTTTCCGGGCGGTTCCGGGCTGGTTGCTTTTGCCGCCGCCACGGGAATTATGCCGCTCGATATGCCGGAATCTGTGCTGGTCCGCTTTAAGGGTGAAATGCAAAAAGGGATCACCCTGCGCGATTTGGTTCACGCGATCCCTTACTACGCCATTAAACAAGGGTTGCTGACCACCGAGAAGAAAAACAAACGCAATATATTTTCCGGTCGTATTCTGGAAATCGAAGGTTTACACATGTTGAAGGCTGAGCAGGCCTTTGAACTGGCGGATGCCTCCGCAGAGCGCTCAGCGGCTGCCTGTGTGCTACGCCTGGAAGAAGAGAACGTTGCCGAATATTTGCGTTCCAATGCCACATTACTGCGCTGGATGATTAGCCAGGGTTATCAGCACGCGCCGACCCTTGAAAAGCGTATTGCAGAGATCGAAGCATGGCTGGCCAATCCGTCATTACTCAGCGCTGATGCTAATGCCGAGTACGCCGCAATTATTGACATCGACCTGACTGAAATTACGGAGCCGATCGTTTGTGCGCCCAATGACCCGGATGACGCCCGTTTACTGTCTGAGGTTGCGCGCACACCGGTACAAGAAGTGTTTATTGGCTCGTGTATGACAAACATTGGTCACTTCCGGGCCGCCGGGAAGCTGCTGGCGGATGCAAAAGAGATCCCTGGCCGCCTGTGGATTGCCCCACCAACCAAAATGGATGCCCAACAGCTTTCAAGCGAGGGTTATTTTAATAAGTTCATCCGTTCCGGCGCACGCATCGAACCGGCGGGCTGTTCTCTCTGCATGGGTAACCAGGCCAGGGTCAAGGAAGGGAGCAGCGTTGTTTCAACATCTACCCGCAACTTCCCACACCGCCTTGGTACCGATGCAAATGTTTTCCTGGCGTCGGCTGAGCTCAGTGCCATCGCGGCCATGCTTGGAAAAATGCCGACGGTTGAGCAGTATCACTGGCATATGGACAAAATCAATGACACCCGTGAAGAGACCTATCGTTACTTAAATTTCCATACGCTGGCAGAGTATCAAGTAGCGGAAAAGCAGCGAATTGACGTGGTAACAATATAATCGTCTCAAAAACATGCCCGGTAATATTCCCGGGCATGTTTTTCGCCTTCTCATTACCTGTTTTTTTGAATTGGCAGAGGTCTCATTTTTAAATGAGACCTCTGATATTGTCAAAGGAATGGGTTAATTAAAGTGAGCGCTAAATTATTATTCCTCGCTTTCATTATCAGCCTTTCATTCATGACATCGCCGCCTGACAGCCTTTCAAAAGAGGCATGGGTACTGGCCAGTATTTATCTTGCGGCGATCATTGGTCTGGTGAGCAAACCCTATCCTGAAAATTCGTTATTTATTTGCATCCGGTGGCTGCATTACCCATTATGGCGGCGCGGCAGGGCCAATTATTTTTGCGGCTGGCTATAACGATATAAAATCCTGGTGGATAACGGGTACGATTGTCGCAATATTAACGTTTGTTATTCATATTACCGTCGGGTTCTCGTGGTGGGCGTATTTGAAATCGAGTGGCATGCTCTAATGATAAGAGCATGCTGATCTTACTTGCGTCGTGTTGATGTCTTATGGCTCAGATGCGTCGGATGACGCAGGATGTTCTCCATCGCCGCCCTGTACCTGTGAAATAGTACAGAACAGATACGTCCGCTCCTCTCCCGGAGCGGACAATTGTGTAACGCCTCTATCGAAACCGCATTGCCAAAGGTTGTCAGGTCGATGTACCTGAGCCTTTATCGTTGTTGATTACCACTCGCAGTAAGCATGGCGAAACCAACCCCGGCACACTCTTTTCTTTATAAATGCAGCGCTTATTATTAACACGCTAATGCTGTACATACCGTTACACAGCAATGCTCATCTTTTCAGATGCACCTGGTATAGAATGTCAAAGAAGATAGATTGGAATAAAGTCCAAATACCCATTGTCCCATTTGTTGTCTATTTGTTGTAACACTAAGAATCAACAAATTTTAAACAAGTTAATGTCATGTAGTCTTACTTTTTTATAATGATAATGAAAATCAAAAATACTCTGTGCCTACATATCCTGATGGCTCTCCTCGCCATCCTGGTTCTGAGCGTTCACCCGGTGGTGACGAGCTTTGATCCGCCGCTTAAATTCCAGCCGATGATTAAATCGATGGAAGGCACACCAAAAGAGCAAGCAGAAAAAATAGCCACCATTTCCCATGCATTACAAGGGAATGCGATTTTCTTTATCGGGGCATCAGAAGTTTCTACTTCCGAAAATGAACATTACGCTGCCTATAATTACTTCAATAAGCAATTGCACAGACCTTTAGTGGCATATGGCGATAGTTATGTCGACGACGTCACACAATTTTTACTGTTCTCCCGTTTTAAAGACAGCCTTAACGCAAACAGTAAAGTGGTGTTGCTCCTGGCACCGGATAGCTTTTATTCAAATGGGCTTCCTCCGGCGATCTTTGCGGATAATTTCCCGGGTTCGATTTTCGATCCATTAATGAAAGACAAGCAGGCTCGTCCTTTGCTGGTCAATTACTTAAAACATATTGAAGCGGACGATATCAGCCATTTGAGTTTTGGTGAAATGGCCATTTATGGCTGGCATCCGGACCTGATCTGGGAAGAGGTGAGCTATCAGTTTGCCAACTTCTGCACCATGATAAAAAACGACTGGCTGGACCTGCTCAATATTGAGCCACAGCCTGCCGCGCAACCCTGGCCCGCACAGCCTGGCAACATAACGATGCCCGACTGGGATCAAGAGCTGGCGAATGCCCGTGAACTCAACAAAGTACGCAAGCAAAGTGCAGCCACGATGTGGATGGATAAGGCGGTTTATGAGGCCGGGGATACTCCTGAGCAGTGGGATGACACGCCTGTCGTGCCAAAGCAAATCGAGGTTTTCCGCGCCACCATCAAACTCCTGAAAGAGCGCCATGTCCAGGTGATTGCGATTGTCGACCCGATTAACCCGTGGGCGCTGACCAATACCAATACGTTCCAGCCGGTTGATAAACAAATTCAGGCAATCCTGACGGAAAACCAGGTGCCTTATTTAGATATGTATGCGATGCCGTATCAAAACGGCTGGAACTGGGATCGTCTGCACCCATCGGAAACGGCATGGGTCCCTATGGTTCGCTTTATCGCGGAGAACTTTAAATGATGAAAACCGCCATTCGCCTGTTTTTACTTTATCTCCTGCTGGCGATAACCATTGTCGCGTGGACCTCCGTGGATGACAGCATGAGTTTGCAATTGCATTTTGAATATCAAAAGTTCTGAGGACGAATAATGTACAGCTCAGGCATGTTTTTCTTCTATTTGTTCTCATCAGCGCTGGTGTTTGCGCTGGTTAACCGCGTATTGCGTCACCGACTGACATATATATCCGCTTTTTCCGTGCTGGCGGCTTTAGGCTGGGGGTATATCTTCGAAGGCGACTATATTGTCCCGGCGGCAGTGTTTTTCAGTTTTTATATTCTTGTCACATTAAAAGAGAAAGGTTGGTTAAAAACCTGGCAGGCGGTCACATTAACGCTGCTGCCGCTGTTTCTGGTGAAATTACATCTGAACAACCACTGGGGCATGATCGGGCTCTCTTTTATGACTTTCCGCGCCATCGATGTGCTGCTGTACCGCAGTAAAAAGGATGGCCAGAATTTTCTGCACTATTTCTGCTACCTGTTTATGCCGTTTATTATCCTGGCCGGCCCGATGTATCGCTGGCGGACCTGGATGACGGATATCAATAAACCGGTTTTCACGCTGACTCGTGAGCAGTTTTTAGTGGCTTTAGAGCAAATTATTACCGGGATTATCCAGAAATTCTTGTTCGCCATGCTGGTCGATACCCTGGTTGTTCAGCCGTGGAGCCATGAAGCGTTTACCCTGAAAGTGGGCGTGGTGATGTCGATTGCCTACAGCGCCTATCTCTACTTTGATTTTGCGGGTTACAGCAACATGGCTATCGGGGCGGGCCGCTTATTTGGCCTGAACATTCCGGCAAACTTCAATATGCCGATTCTGGCGAAAACCCCGCAGGATTTCTGGCGCCGCTTCCATATCAGCCTCTCTGAATGGCTGAGGGATGTGGTCTTTATGCCGATTTATATGAATCTGATGAAGCACAATTTTTTCCGCCAGAACAAAACGCTGGCGCAAAATATTGGCATCTTCTGCACCCTGTTTTGTATGGGGGCATGGAATGGACTCGAACGACACTACGTCATTAGCGGCGCGCTGTTTGGCGCCATTTCCGTTGTTCACAACATGCTGCAATGGTTTGCCAAACGCCATCCGGCTTTGAGCAACGGACTTCAACATCCGGTTTCTGTGTTTGTGGGACGAATTTTGACGCTGGGAAGCGCCGCGGCCTCCCTTTACATCTTTAGTGGAATGTCTCCCTTATGAAAAATGACTCCGAACTTCTGGAACTACAAGACTTCTTGCGTGCGGCATTACGCGATCCCGCGTCCCCTCAGCAACTGGCGATCAGCGGTAGCGATGAAGCCATCACCTGGCAACAGCTCTCCGTCGCGGTTACTGACTGGGCGCAACGTTACCAACAATGCAACCAACCTGCCGGTACGCCGGTGGTGTTGTACGGGCATCAGCAGGCGGAATTTGCCGTCGCGCTCTATAGCTGCCTGTTGCACAATATTCCGTACATTCCGGTGGACTGCATCTATCCGCAGGAGCGTCTCAAAGAGATTTGCCAGCTCGCCAATGCCCCCTTCTATTATGATGTGGCCGCGAAAAAATTTATCGCGACCGGTATAACCGGCCAGGTACTGGCCGAGCCAGATCTTGCCTACATCATGTTTACCTCCGGCAGCACCGGAAAACCGAAAGGGGTGCAGATTGGACGTGAAAGCGTCTGGCATTTCATGAAGTGGGTAAGTCAGGACTTTTCCTTGCCGGAAAAACCGGTGCTGATGAACCACGCGGTGTTCAGCTTCGATCTCTCGCTGATCCCCCTGCTGGCGAATCTGGCTACTGGCGGGCATATTGTGCTGAACGCGAAAGAAGATATCGCGGCGGAAAACTGGCTGGATCGCCTGAAAGCGAACGATGTTTCCGTCTGGGTTTCTACCCCCTCTTTTGCCTATCAGCGCCTGCTGTCGCCCCAGTTTAATAGCGACTATCTGCCTGAACTGAATGTCTTTATCTTCATTGGCGAAGTATTAAATAAAGCGCTGGTAAAACAGTTACGCCGCCGTTTCCCGCAGGCCAAAATCCTTAACTCCTACGGCCCAACGGAAGCGACTATCGCCACCACGGTGGTTGAAATCACCGATGAAATTCTCAATAACGACAACCCGCTGCTGCCCGTTGGCGTGATGATGCCGGACACCCACATGGAAATTACCGCCGATGGCGAGTTGATCATCTGGGGTAAAAATGTGATGCGCGGTTATCTCGGCCTGCCGCAAGAGAACGCGACAAAATTGCTGCGACGCGAAAGTGAAGAATATCGCGGTTACAGAACTGGCGATCTGGGTTACGAAGACGGTCTTATCTACTGCCAGGGCCGCAACGATAGCCAGATCAAACTGAACGGCTACCGTATTGAAATCAACGAGATTGAAAATCGCCTGCTGGCGATGTCCGGCATCAGTGAAGCGGTTGTGCTGCCGCTGATGAAATCATGCGGAAGCGTTCTGCGAATTGCGGCATTCTGCGTGACGGATCTGGCACCAGAGGTGATCAAAACATCCCTTTCGAAAGTGATCCCCCATTACATGGTGCCGTCACAAATTATTATTAAAGATGCATTGCCGCTTAATCCGAACGGCAAAATCGATCGTAAATTGCTGGACACCCATGCCCGCACGAATTAATTAGCCAGGAAACTATTATGGAACAAGAAATTCTCGCCCTGTTTGAAAAAGTGTTATCCCGCAAAGTGGGCTTTCATGATGAACTGATTGAGTCTGATATTCTCGACTCAATTCTGGCGGTCGATTTGGTGCTGGAAGTGCAGGACGTTTACGGCTGCATGATCCCGCCGACCGAAGTCGCCACCGTGCTGAAAACCCCTGCGGATTTGGCGCGCTACATTGAAGAAAACCGTTAACCGTTTGTGAGGTTAATGGCTTTTGTGAAAACCCTGAATGATTTGATTCGGGGTTTTTTTATACCATTTCATCTCCCCTGACACTCCCTATTTCGCTTGTTATTAAATAACTTTAATCCCATTAAAAATATTAGTGTGATCGCCCTCATATTTATCTTGATGACATAAAAATCGTCAGCCGCGTTACTAATATTAACTCTTTATTTACCAAGCAGTTAATTTCTTTATAACAAAAAAGGAACATATTTAATATTTATATCGATTTTATCGATTAATTTCTTTTCTTTAATTCCCGATAAAAGATATAGCGCGGTCTGATACCAGGGTTGCCGACGCTAAACCAACCATATAAAACAACAACAGGTTAGCATGCTATGAAATTATCCTTTGCCCAGAAACTGTGGATCCCACTCATCGTCGCGCTGTTATGTCTTGCCGGAACGTTATTTTTCGGCTCTGTAAAAATTAAAGAGAACCAGCTCACATTGCGAGAACGGGAGTTAATGCATGTATCGCAGTTAGCCCTTAACGTTGTAAAAACGCAGGCTGCACTTGCCGACAAAGGATTGATTTCACAAGAGGAGGCTCAGCAACGGGCCCTTCAGACTATTAAAGATTTGCGTTATGGTGAAACCGGTTATTTTACCATTCTGAATAACCAGGCGCAGGTCATCATGCACCCGATAAATGCCGCGCTCATTGGCAAAGGACCAGATATTTCCGATGCAAATGGGGTTTATATTTTTCGGGATATGGTGGCGGTTACCAAAAATGATAACGCCGGTTTCACGCAGTATATTTTCCCGCGCCCCGGCGAAACAGAGCCGCAACCTAAAGTTGCCTACAGTATTCCGTGGACACCCTGGGGCTGGATAATCACTACCGGCTTATATGTCGATGATATTCAGCAAGCGTTTATGAGTTCGCTTTACCAGAATATGATTGAATTCGTTGTCATCAGCCTTGTACTTTCGATTCTTGTCTATTCCATTAATCGCAGCACGCTGAAAACGCTCGGTGGTGAACCGCGTTATGCCGCAGAAGTCGTCTCGCGGATCGCCTCCGGGGACCTGTCGCAGGCGGTGAACAAGAAAGCCAACGATAACGAAAGTCTGGTACATGAAATGGGAGTCATGCGCGAGCAGTTGACCTCGGTTATCGCGGAGATCAGGGGCGTCGCGGAAGTCATTAACACTAGCACCCATGAGATCGTCGCCGGAAACCAGGAGATTGCTGAACATTCCGAGCAGCAGGCCGTGTCGCTGGAAAAAACGTCGTCCAGCATGGAAGAGATTACCGCTGCCGTAAAACAAAACGCAGAAAATGCCGGGCAGGCGCGCGAGCTGGCACGAGGCGCGGTGGATATCGCTTCGCGTAGCGGCGTGATGATGCAGAATGTGAACGGCACCATGAGTGGCATTTCTGAAAGCGCCGGTAAAATCGCCAACATTATTGAGGTGGTCAATAGCATTGCCTTTCAGACCAACATTCTTGCGCTGAACGCAGCCGTTGAGGCAGCGCGCGCCGGTGAGCAAGGAAAAGGGTTTGCTGTAGTGGCCAGTGAAGTGCGAAATCTGTCCCTGCGCAGCTCTCAAGCCGCACAGGAGATAAAAGTGCTGGTCGAAGAGTCGGTAGCGCGAGTCAACAGTGGTTCTACCCAGATCAAAACCGCCGGAAGCCATATCGACGAGATGATTGAAGCCGTGCAGCGCGTTTCAGATATCATGTCGCAAATCTCGGTGGCGACCGATGAGCAGAGTATCGGGATAAGTCAGGTGAATGAATCGATCGTACAAATCGACTCGGTGACGCATCAGAACTCCCAACTGGTTCAGCATGCCGTTGCCGCCGCCAGCGCCCTGGAAGCACAGACCCGGCGGCTGACCCAAACCGTGGCCTTCTTTAATACGGGCCGCTAATCGATCCGTAACACACCGGGAACCCGTGCACGAGGGTTCCCGGTAATTAACATCGTCATTCCAGGCCCCCCTCATCCAGAAAGCCATTCCCTGTCAGATAAAGCGCAAGGCAGATTACAGTATTAAATATCTGCTATTCCGACGGATATCGCCTCTCAGTATTATGACTACCCGTGACGTTATCCTTTAAATTTCTGCACCGGAATTGGCCGATTATGACAAACTGCCCGCAATGTTAAGCATGGAAGATGTCCGGATTATCGGCGCACGTTACAATAGGGGGCTTATCCCGACGCTGGAAGAAATTAAGAGAAATACGTCGTATGGCGACTTTATTGTCAATCACTGGCAGCGATTCAGCAGACTGATTTGGGGATAACATGAATAAGTTAGTAAGGATTGTTTTACTGTTGACGTACTGCCTGGGTCTTATACTTTTATGCCTGATCTCCGTCGATAAATATTCATGGATGAGTGAAATGGATCCTTCACTATCTGCGGGTTCAATCACCGCAGATACCAGCAACAGCGACCTGACCTCGCTTTTGATCTTTATCTGCATCATCGTTATCCAGCTTATTGCCGTCATTTTCGAGAAAACGCATAAAATGAAGGGCCTTGCGGTTGTCCTGACTCTTATCGCCGCCGCCGTTTTTGTCGCCAGAACACACTATTTCTAAGCGGCGAAGATTTGTCACTCCCCCGTTTTTGCCGATCGCGCGCCGCTTACTGGCTGGCCGACCACTGTGTTAACAGAGCATGCAGCGTTGCAGGCTCCAGCGGCTTGCGCAGCACCAGATACCCCTCCTCTTCTGCGTCGCGCAGTACCGGAGAGTTGAACTCGCCGCTGACCATCGCCCCGCTGACCTTTGGCAGGCGTTCAAGTAGCGCCTTGAGGATTTCAAAACCGCTTTCGCCCGAGCGCAATCGCTGATCGCACAGCACGACGCTTGGGGTAAATCCCCCGTCGACAATAGCAAAAGCCTCTTCGGCGGAGGCGGCGCAGCGTACAACGATCCCCCAACTGCTCATCAAACTTTCCCAGGCGGAGGTGACCAGCGGATCGTCATCAACCACAAGACAGCTTCCCCGTAGCGATGCCCGGCGGGTAACCGGTACGACGGCGTCAATGGCTGGGGTGGGATCGAGCGCTTTACTCTCTCCCTGATGCTGCTGAAAGCGCATCCAGAAGCGGGAACCTTTATCCTCAATAGATTGCATACCGTAAGTGACGTTCATCAGTTTCGCGCAGCGCGCCACCACGGCAAGCCCGAGGCCGTGCCCGGCACTGTCGATTTTCCACGCCAGTTCGGGGCGGTAATAAGGGGAGAAGATTTTGTTTTTTTCGTCATCGGCGATGCCCACCCCGGTGTCCCACACTTCAAGGAGACACGCTTCACCGCGCGGGCGGATCGCCACCAGCACGCCCCCTCGCGGCGTGTAGCGCAGGGCATTCTGGATCAGATTGATCAGCGACTGGCGCACCAGCAGCGGGTCGCCCATCACGTAGATGCGCCGACCGGGCCGCCAGGTACGGAGCTTCAGTCCCCGGCTTTTCGCCTCCTCGCGAAACAGCGTGATGACTGAATCCAGCAGCGCACCGATGTCCACATGGGTTGTGGTGGTCATCATATTGCCCGATTCAATCTTGCTCAGATCAAGTAACGAATTGAACATCAACTGAACGGAGCGCACGCTTTGCTGCAAGTCCAGCAACTGCGGCATCAGCGCGTCATTACTGTTTTTATGAATAATCGCCTCAATAAGAAAACCCATGGCGTGTACGGGCTGGCGCAGATCGTGGCTGGCTGTGGTCAGAAACTGATTTTTATCCCGCAGCGCTTGCTCAGCCTCCTCTTTTGCCTGGCGAAATTGTTCTGCCAGACGCGCACTCTCCTCTTCCAGCCTGGCCTGCTGAATAAAAAAGGCATGCGACGTTAACGCGTGACGGTAGATCGCAAAACCGTACAGCAGGTTCAGCATCAGAACGATCAACATCACGTCGTCCATACGCCAGATGATGCCGAGATTTAAGAATCCCCAGGAAGAGAAAAAAAACCGTTTAAAGGTACTGATGACCGGTGTTAAATGCGTCGCGTTGGCGGCGACAATCGCAGCGATGCTGATATTCAGCAGCAGGAAAAAATCAAAGTTTTGGTTCTGCGGGGTAATCAGGTAAAGCGAAGAAATACCCATCCCGTGAGCGAAGGCGACCTTATTAAGGTTCGGCAGCCAGCGGCGCAGAACATCATCTGCATTATTTTCTTTGATTTCCCGCAGATAGCGTCGGTGCCATATTCTGATTAACCCTGCGCAGAGCAGGTAAATAACGATCCAGACAAGGGTTGGCCCGGTGTTTCCCCCTAACCAATATATCCAGATTGCAAATGGAATGCCGACAAAAGGCACAGCAGTAAAGCTGAACACCAGGCGGATAAAGGTATTATTGAGCAGGCGGATCTGCGCGCGCGATGAAATGGCACTATTACCCACATCGGCTATCCATTTCATGATGATTCGTCCCGCTGGCCGTGGAGAAGTGTAATGACTTCCACACGGGTATTCACACCCAGTTTTTTTAAAATATTGCTGATGTGCTCTTTAACCGTAGGCTCTGATATTGAAAGTTGCGAAGCGATCCTTTTATTGGGCAATCCACGCATCATCATCTGTAAAACCTCTCCCTGACGTGGCGTTAAGTTAAATTTTTGCAATATAGCACTGTCTTTTTCATTTATCTCAGCATGAGGTTCCGGAAACCATGTCTGATTATTCATAAGCGCTTGAACTGCCTCACCAAATAATTCCGGCGCCTCGTTTTTCAGCACAAAACCATGCCCCCCGGCATTCTGCACTTTCATCCGGATATCATTATTTTCGTCGCCGCTTACCACTAGCAAACGCACTTTAGGAAAGTTGTTCTTAATTTCTTTTAGTAATTTCAGTGCGGTAGAAGATGAAAGCCAGAAATCAATGATCAGCAGGTCTGGCGGGCCATTGTCGCGGATATGCCGATAACAGCTCTCCTCATCCGCCACCACCATGACTGATCTGAACCCTAAATGGGACGCCAGAAAATTAGCAATTCCGCTGCCGACCAAAGGGTGGTCATCAATAACCAACGCATAATATTTTCCCAAAGGTATCTCCTTTTGGTGAGTGGAAAGGGCGATATTCTGCCAATTTCCACATCAACAACACTCCCTACTTTAGGAGGGTTTTGTATTCCAGAAAAGAGAAATATCTTATTTCAGTTCTTAAAAAAGAGAAATGTTTTGCCATAGCGCAATCGATACGGACTGATTACAAGGATAATTTATGAAAAAGCCACTCATCGCACTCGCCGTTACAATTATGGTCGCGGGTTGTTCAACGTTGAAAACCGATCAGGCTATTCCGCTCCTTCAGGCGGAAACAGCAAAAATGCTGGGACTGGGATCATCCGATGAAATTACCGTTACCCAGGTGAATGGTGCTCAGCCTGATGCGCTGGGCGGGCAAAAACTTACCTATCGCGCGACCACAGAAAAAGGCCGTATTTTTGATTGCTCATCCATGATGATGCCGGGAATTTTAGGTTCTGCGCCGACCCTGAGCGCACCAACCTGTACGCCGGTTGTTACCCATAAATAATCTGTCGCAGAGAACGTTATTGCCGTTCTCTATATTCACCCGCCGCAGCGTAATAACCAGGGAGTTATAGGTTTTCGTTTCGCCGGATAATTTACCTGCACGCCTGAATTCGCGAAATAAAGCGTCATACAAGTCAGTGAATTTAATCTCTATAAAACAATGACCTTCGCGACATCACGTTAATCAATCTGGAGATAGCACGTGAATGACAATTTCTCGCACCAATTAAAAGTGAAAACCTCACTTTCTAAACTTTACCTCGCCCTGTTCTCTGCCCCGCTGATGTTATTGATGCCCGAGGATACCCGGGCTGCCGATGTGATTTTTGACGGCGATACCCAGGTCACGCAGTCGTTAGTCTATACCGACGATGTCTATGTGGGCCGCACGCAGAGCGGCAACTTACTCATCAATAACGGGAAAATAACGGCTTACAACGTCAATATCGGCAGGCTCTATAACGGTCAGATTTTCAACAGCACGGTGACGGTCAGCGGACCGGATGCTGAGCTGAACGCCCTGAACGATCAATTCGTACTGCACGGCAGTATGGACCTTGGCCTCGGCACGCTACGGGTCGAAAATGGTGCGCTGGCCAGCGCGAAAGAGATTGTGGTGGGCACCACCCGGGGCTATGACAGCCACCTTATCGCCACTGGCGCGAACTCCCGCGTCACCAGCAACTATCTGAGCGTTGGCACCACCGCGGGTTCACGCTCTACCGTTTCAATCGAGGATGGCGCGCTCCTTACCACCAACCTCCAGGCACGCATCGGCGATGGCTACGATCCGGATGAAACGGACAAGCTGAACCCGAAAGCCACAGTGACGGGTGAAAACTCCCGGTGGAACGTCACCCAGTTACTGACACTTAACGGCGATCTCGACGTGCTCAACGGCGGCGCAGTTAACGTCGGCAGCGTTGAGGTCGAGGGTGTTCCCGGTACGCGCAAAACCGCCGAGTTGTACGTCGCGGGCAATAATTCCCGCTTCACCAGCGGTGGCAATATCCTCGTGGGCGATTACGGTAACGGCGTCGTGTCAGCGGTGGATGGGGCGGTGATCTCCGCAGGCAGTAACGCGATCGTACTGGGCGATACCGGATCGGGTTCCAACCGCGGAGCGCTGGTTATCGGTAGCCGCGGCAATATAGATACCGGTACCGGCCTTACTGAGCCAACGTTAGGCGCAGCAGGTGGCGCGGGCACCATTGATGCCCAGACGGCAGTTGTCTTGCGCGGTGGGCTGTTCGGCAGCTACGTCTACTTCAATCACACCGATGATAATTATCTGTTCGCCAACACCATGAGTGGCGAAGGTGATGTCATCAACGCCTCGGGGCAGACGACACTCAACGGCGACCTGACCGGACTCAAAGCGAATGTCCTCGCCCGTGGCGGCAAAATCATTATTGCCAGTGATGTCAACACGCAGCCTGAAACCAATATTTTTGATATCCAGACCCTGAGCGCGGAAAACGGCGGGACGTTAATCCTCAACGCCACCGCCGGGAGTGACGTCAGCAACGGCCTTGGCTACAGTAGCGCCGCGTCGATTAAAGCGGGCGGTACCCTTGGCGGCAACGGCACCCTCGGGCAAACAGAGATCCTCTCCGGCGGTCATATTTCTCCGGGTGATGGCGGCATCGGCACTCTGACGCTGAAACGCTACCTGAACTTTATCGGCGAGTCGTTCTATGATGTCGATATTACCGGTGACGGGCGCAGCGATCTGCTGAACGTGGAAGGTAAAACCACCATCAGCAATCAGGCTACCGTGCAGGTCACCGCACTCGATCCGCAGACCAGCTACCAGAGCGGCCAGGTCTATCGCATTCTCAACTCGGCAGGCGGTATTGATGGTCAGTTCGCCTCTGCGGTCTCTAAATCTGCCTTCCTGGATGTGGCATTGAATCAGAGCGCGAATGCCGTAGACCTGAGCATCACGCAGAAAGAGAACGGTGAGAATCCGGGTAATCCGGGCGGTGAGAATCCGGGCAATCCGGGCGGTGAGAATCCGGGCAATCCGGGCGGTGAAAACCCGGGCAACCCCGGCGGTGAAAACCCGGGTAATCCGGGCGGCGAGAATCCCGGCAATCCGGGTGCGGGCAACCCCGGTAGCGGCAAACCGGGCATCTTCCAGACTGTGGCACAAACGAGCAACCAGTGGAATACCGCAGGCGCACTCTCGACCCTCACACAAAGCGGCCCATCGCTGGCACTCTATAACTCGCTGCTGATGTTAAGCGCACCGGAAGCACGCGACGCGTTCAATCAGCTCTCGGGCGAGGCTTACCCTTCCGTTCAGTCCACGCTTATTGCGGGCAGCACTCAGTTGTTTAACGTGTTGAATCAGCGCATGGCGAGTTCATTCGACAATGACACGCTGCCGATCCCGCCGCTGGCCATGTCATTTGCTCAGTCCGCCCCTGTGCAGAACAACGGTGTGTGGGG
Source organism: Phytobacter sp. SCO41 (assembly GCF_003073275.1). Classification (NCBI taxonomy): domain Bacteria; kingdom Pseudomonadati; phylum Pseudomonadota; class Gammaproteobacteria; order Enterobacterales; family Enterobacteriaceae; genus Phytobacter; species Phytobacter sp. SCO41. The sequence continues at coordinate 4,257,482 of NZ_CP027225.1, forward strand.
ACAGACATTCGGCTCCTGGGTGAAAACCGACGGCGACGGTAATACCGGTAAGCTGGACGGTAACACCGCGGGCTTCCTGCTGGGTGCCGATCGCAAACTGGACAGTCATAACGTAAGAGTGGGCGGCTTCTTCGGTTACAGCCGTGGAAATTACGATGTCGACAGCCGTCGCTCCTCAATGGATATCGATAATTACCATCTCGGCCTGTATGCAGCGGCGCGTCAGGACGCGTTCTCCCTGCGTGGCTCACTGGTTTACACCTGGCATAAAATTGACGCCGAACGTAAGGTTGATTTCAGCGGCTACTCGGATCGCCTGAGTGCCAATTACGATGCCAACTCACTGCAGGCCTTCACCGAAGCAGGCTACCGCTTCGGCCAGCCGGAGCAAAATATCGAGCCATTCGTTAACCTGAGCTATATCCGTCTGAACACGGATGACTTCAAAGAGGACGGCGGTGCTGCAGCCCTGAGCGTGCGTAACGACACGGTTGATACCTTCTTCTCGACGCTCGGCGCACGCGCGGTGACTGAACTGCCGAAAAACGTCAGCCTTTACGGCTCGTTAGGCTGGCAGCACGCCTACGGTGACCGAAAAGCCTCCTCGCGTATGGCGTTTGCTGGCAGCGACGGCTTCACGAGCGAAGGTAACCCGGTTGACAAGGATATGCTGGTAGGCGACGTAGGCGTCAGCTTTACACTGCCGCACTCAGCGACGCTGAATGTCGGTTATAAAGGACAAATCGGTTCCGACACCCGTGTCAACGCCGTGAACGCCAATCTCCGCTGGTCATTCTAAGTGATATAGCGTGTTACCAGGCCGCCCCGATGGGCGGCTTTTTTGTTAACAGGGCGAAGGGATAGTCAAGAGTTTTACTCGTCAGTATCCGCGCTACGGAAAGAAAATAGGTAAATGACATAACTCGCGCCCACGCAGATTGTAATTCTGGCTGCTTCCCTCAGTGTAATGGTTCCATAATCTGGCAGTCTGGCTCCCAACCTGGCCATATATAAATCATATAACTCTATAAATACATTAAGTTAACCACCAAAAGCGTCCATGGAACCCCCTGAGAAAATCGAACCACCTGGTAACCTTGCGCATGAAGGTGTAATAGTCAGAGAAAGTGGATTTCCTTATCGTTGAGGTGGTTTTATGCGAGCAACAGAACAGAGTAAAGAGGAGATGGCGAAAGCTATCGGTTACGCAGTGATGGAGTTAGAAAATACAGGATGTGCTATCACGGCAGAAGCCATCAACGCGCGGCTGGAATTACGCAAGGGCTCCGAAAAGGCGTTTGCACAAAGAGCAGCGGAACAGCCATACCACATCAGGTTTAACGAATCGTTGTGTGGATGAAAACCGACAGGATTGGAACCTGTGGCCTACGGCTTAGCCGTTCCTGGAACTACCTAAGTTCACAGTAATTTACCTTGTCATTTCTGCGTTCACATGTCCTATGATGCGAATACATGCAAAGAGTTGCAAAGCTTGCGTGTCTCAAATCTACCTCACATTAGCTGCGCCTATCTTCCAGATGAATCAGTGGTTGCGAAGCACTCACTCGCTACGCCAGTGGATCTGGCAAGCTACCAACCATGTTTATGTCATGGTAGAATCGCGCCACCGGTGATATCAAAAGAAAGTTATCATGAAGATTGGTAAAATAATTAAAAATATATCCTTTACTTTTTCAATAATATTATTTTCCGTTCTTGCGCCATCAGCAATTGATAATCACATAAAACAGAAAAATGGAGAAAACACAAGGATAAAACTTAATATTTTATTTCAGACACTGAAAAACTTTATGCTAATTATAGCAACCCCCAAAATCTGGCAACATACCATCCTGCCACAAATGGAAATGTAATAATGGAGAGGAATTTTTAAGATGAAAATTAATTCATTTTTTGTTTTTGGATTAAGTTGCCTATTCATATCAGGGCCAGGCTATTCACAAGATGATAAAGGTAACGAAAAATTAAATGAGGTTACTGTAAGGGGAAACCACCCAAGAGCAAATGGTATTTGGACACAATACGAAGGCATTAACACAGCACTCCGTGGTCATGAAATCATAACGGATGTCATTGAGCCTAATTCCCAGTTCTATAACTGGAAGGGTGAACCCGTAAACGCTCATAATTTACCAAATCAAAATGCTGATAATGATAATAGCATTGACAACCGCTATCAAAACTTCCTAAGTGAAGTATGGAACTTTAAGCCTAACACTAATGCCGTTTCTATTTGGGGCGATTCCGCTGCAATAGCTAAAGATTCACAAGCATGGGGGGCATTGTTTAGTGCAAGGTCTGACTTTAAAGCCTTTGTAAAAGACGGTAAGTATCATGATCTGGCACCTGCTGGCTCTGATTTCACGTTCAACCCGGACGATTATGACAACCAACTTGTTGGTGTTGAAATTGATGTGCATAACGGCGGAAAGCCAGGCGTCTTTCCTAACAAATCAAAAGTTGGTTTGCAGGTAGTTGGCTTCGGTAATCCTAACTCTATGGCTATGGAAGTACGCAGTGAAGATACCGATAAGGACGTTCCTGCCGAAAAGAGACGCGGTGTATGGGAAAGTGGAATTTATTTCAAAAACTCCATAGCTGACTACGGAAGACTTATCGTTGCTGACTTTGATAAAGCCAAAATGGGCTTTGATTTCAGGAAGTCTCTATTCAGAGAAGGTATCATGCAAGCCCGCTCAGAAGGTGTTGGCACTGGTATCATCCTGAACGAAGGTAAATCAGGCGAAATTTATGGTGGCCTGAGATGGAACGAATCAGATGATAAGAGAAACTGGATTTCCATAAGAAATGGACAGGGTGGCGCTCGCATAGTTTCGAATGATAACACTAAAGAAATATTTGCTGTTGATAATGACGGCGGAGTTTACATTAATGGCGATGTATATATAAATGGTAAAAAAATAAACGACCTGCTAGCTCTTGATGAGAGAGTCTCAAAATTAGAAAAACAATTGAGCGAAATGAAGAAATAAAAAATTGGGGGTGATGTATATCACCCCTTAAATTTATTTACTTTACAGTTTTCCAATGCTTGAAATTGCATCTTGTAGTGCTTACACAATTGGAGAAATGAACTGGTCATATAGCAACCCAAGAAAGCCATCTTCACCTTCGAATTAATCGCCAAAATCACCAGTTTCAATCCTGTTTAGCGATGCTTTAACTTCCTGTGCTATATATCCATAATGAGTACGCTTACCTTCAACAAACCTTACAACGTTTTTTACTTTGGAACTTTGACAGTTTCCATTTTTGGAGCGCTCGCTTTCTCAAGGAAATGGCCATCTTCGTCAAATACGCTTATTGACTCAAATACCGGATTATCAACTTCAACCTAAACATATTCACGCACAATTTTGACTGAACCGCCTACCACCAATCGTTCGTTTACTTCTTCTGTTTTTAACAATTTCTATCCTTAGGATTAAGCTGAATAGCGTCACGAAACGCGACAAAAACATCGTTTCTGTAGGGCTTAGCCACCCACTGAAACACTGTTTATAAAAACAGCATCTTGAATACCATTTTAGCCAGCAGCTACGGTGGAAATTTTCGAATCTATGGCGAAGAGGATGTGATCGTGAGATGGCAAGACCCCAATCAGGTATCTGAGCATCATCTCAGCGCTGTATGACATATCAGCTAGTTAAATCAACAATCTTAAGTTCATTTAAAAACTTACCTCCAAAACAACAGTTGTTGAACTATCATAATCTTTCTATTTCCATTCAAATCAATAACACAAAAGAGACATATGGATGAGCAGCACAATTTTTAGCCCTTTAGAAGTCGAAGAATCCGGAAAAAAGAGCGCCAGCTTAACAACTGATAAATCACGTCATAATTATTTGGATTTATCAAAAGGTCTGGCCATCTTTCTTGTTATAGAGACCCACGCAAGGGAAATGGCAGGAACTAACTTTTATGGGTTTATTTTAAAAACTGCGTTCTACTCGCTAGACCGAAATGGCGTGCTGTTATTTTTTCTATGCTCAGGAGCATTGCTCTTATCAAAGGACACATTTGATACAGCCAAACTTTTTAAGAGATGCTTCAGGTTAACAATCATCCTGTCAATATATTCTATAGTGACAAATAGCGTATTCTACATAGCTGATGGTAAGAATGCACTTCTTGAAATAAAAGACGCATTGTTGTTTAATAATATGTTAACATCATTTAATTATGACAAGGCAATACACTTATGGTTTTTGTGCGCTTACATACCTTTATTATTAGCATCACCATTAATTGGACTTGCTGTTAGATCAATGTCTGGCAAGGCTCTTACGTTCTCTATTTCATTATTGTTTTTATGTGGCCCACTATCAAAAGTAATGACAACTATAGATATTCAGGGTTTTGAATTATTTGATGCAGGTGACAAAGCAACATTTCTGATGTACATGGTTATTGGTTACGCTATTCATAACGACAGACTAATGATTTGCAAAACCAAGCCTTATTTAGCACTACTGGTAGCCGTCATTAGCGCTATTATTAGCGTCATTTGTCAAAATTTCATGTTCACTTCTGGTTTTTTTAATGAGAATGACTGGAGAGTGCTTAGCAACTACTCTTCATCTATATTCCTCCTCCCATCTGCAGTTTTTTTATTTATATTCCTGAGGAACGCAAAAATAAAATCAAACATCATTGAGAGAATTGGAAGATGTTCATTTGGAATTTATTTGACTCATTATATGATTATGAAATGCATGTTCATGGTGATTCCTAAATTCTCCTCGTTGCTCGAGAAATATGTGATGTCTATGATAATGGCGCTGGTTGCGTTGCTCCTTAGCATGATTGCCTCAGGGCTACTGGCACGATTAAGACTTTCCTACTTAGTAAGATAGTCTAGAGTTTCTTCTCTTCTGGCGCAGAAAAGGCATAGCCATCTGCGCCAGAAGAGCCTGGTTTGTTTCATAATGCAGAGCAGCGTGCTGTTCAGGTGGTTGGGTCGGGTTTTTCTGGACAATGAATAGCTGGCAGGGTGATATCCAGCGCATCACTGTAACCCAACCAGGCATGCGGGTCTGTGGTCTCTGAATCGCTCAGTTCCCCACCGGGATTTTTGTCTGCCATACAGAAATGGTCGGGGCGATTTATGATAACAATAGCCGCCGTTGATTTTCTGCTATCGCCATAGGGTCCTGATCTGGCAGTCGTTCAATACGCGGTCCGCTCTCGTCAAATATGGCTGCATAACCTGACGGTGGATTAAAAACTCAAAATAATCAGCTTCGCTGATTTCTCACGGGTCCGCAGGTAATGAGCCAGTTGTTTTATACGCATCCAATACATTATTGTCCAGGTAAAACCCCTACGTGCTGATACTGTAAAAAATTTCATATCAATATCCTACCACTCTGAAATTAAAATACGGGACCCGTCCGGTTTGTGTGGTTTTGATGGATACTGTGATATAGATTTTCAGCAAACCGGAGCCGTCATCGTTATCACGACACGTTTTGACATCACCGTTATATCCAGGATTTTGCTTCCCGAACCGGCCACCGACCAGTGTCGCTATAGCGATTAGGATTCCTTTCGGCATTGCCTGCGATAGTGTGAATTTGTAGAAATGCATGTAATACATTATTCCACCGACTGTTTGTGGGTTATACGTCCCAACTGGGTTGCCATTGCAATAACTCGGGATCCGGACTGTACATTTACGACCACGAGCTGCTTTACATGAATCAGTCATTACGCCTCCTGCTTATCGCATAATTGCTGAAACTCGCAGTTCTGTGGAATCGTCAGAGCCAGGCCGAATTGCGCGCACCAGGCTTCGACTTTGCATAGAAAATCGTACATTTTAACGGTATCCAAATCGGAGGTATGCCGCGGCTCCCCGTGAGTGGTTTTCTCTCCGATAATGAAGTCGGTATAGGTGACCTCCATACAGTCGAGACAGGTTTGTAAGTATCCCGCATAATCGTGCCATTCACATTTAGAGATCCTCCGGCATAATCAATCTGCCAACAAAGGAGATCGCTATGCGTAAAGCCCGTTTTACTGAGCATCAGATCATTGCCGTAATTAAATCGGTTGAAGCCGGACGAACTGTTAAAGATGTCTGCCGGGAGGCCGGTATATCTGAAGCCACCTACTACAACTGGAAGTCCAGATACGGCGGCATGGAGGCTTCTGATATTAAAAAGATCAAGGATCTTGAGGACGAGAATCGGCGTCTCAAACAGATGTTTGCCGACCTGAGCCTTGAGAACCGGGCGCTGAAAGACGTTATCGAAAAAAAGCTTTAAAACCAGCCTTTAAGCGTGAGCTGGTCACTCATCTGATAACAACATTTGGACTCAGTATCCGTCAGGCCTGCCGGAGTCTGAACCTGAGCAGAACGGTTTACCATTACTGTCCGGATACCACGCGTGACGAACCCGTTATTGTCGCGTTGCAGGCAATGGCAGAGCGATACCCACGGTACGGTTTTCCAAAACTTTTCCAGGTTCTGCGGCGGCAGGGATACCCGTGGAATCACAAAAGGATCCATCGTATTTATTGTCTGCTGAAGCTGAATTTTCGCCGTAAAGGCAAACAACGGTTGCCAGTGCGTAATCCCTCGCCACTGGCCACACCGGAAGCGCTGAACCAGAGCTGGTCTGTCGATTTTATGCATGATGCCCTGGTCTGTGGTCGTCGTTTTCGCACGTTCAATGTCGTTGATGACTTTAACCGTGAGGCGTTGTCGATTGAAATCGATCTGAATCTGCCAGCTCTGCGCGTGGTCCGTGTACTCGACAGGATCGCGGCAAATCGCGGCTATCCGGTCATGCTACGCATGGATAATGGTCCGGAATTTATCTCACTTGTACTGGCTGAATGGGCAGAGCAACATGCAGTAAAACTGGAATTTATTCAGCCGGGTAAACCGACGCAGAATGCTTTTATTGAGCGCTTTAACCGAACATACCGTACAGAAATACTCGATTTTTATCTGTTCAGAACGCTGAATGAAGTGCGGGAAATCACGGCAAGATGGGTGTCAGAATATAACTGTGAACGCCCTCATCAATCACTGAACAATATGACGCCGGAGGAATATCGGCAACACAATCATTTGGCCGGGATCTCAAAAAATGCCTGGAACTAAAACGGGTCTATTTACAGTGGCATTGATGTTCGAGTTTGGCACCCTAATGCAAATGCCAGCACACCTCCCGTTCAGCTTATTCAATGCAAACGAACAAAATCAAAAATTGACAAGGTGTTGGTAAAATCTCTCTGGGCAGATGTTATTGATGAAAATGCTAAGGGTGGAATCATTGTAACAACATCATCATTTTCTCCTGGTGCTCAAGAAATTTGTAAAGCTAAAAAATATCCTATTAGAGAAGTAAATAGGGGAAAAGTCATTCAGTGGTTAAATGAATTACGCAGAGTAGGTAGAGGCGTATTTATGGGCGATTAGAATCAGATACTGAGGTTGTTTACTCGCTAGGAATTTAATGTCAGCTACTTGATGACGGTTAAAGGCGAGAAGGTAGTTAATATTATTATTTGCACAATGATATAATTTCCTTCAGTTTTTCTAAATCTAATTCATTGTTTTTAAAGCGATGTACCATAGCATGGCAATTGGGACATAAAGGAATCAGATCATGTTCTGGATTGACCTTATAACGTTTTCCTATCATGTTCAAGGGTATGATATGATGTACATGGATAAAGCCTTTACCGTGATCACCATATTTCTTTTCAAAATCAAAACCACAAGCTTTACATTTATAACCATGAATTTTAATGCATTTCTCTCTAGCATCCTTATTTCGTTCATAAGAATTTACAGACACTAAATTTCGAGTCCCTTCAAAATACTCTTCTTCTTCACCTATTTCATCTGGTAAATAGTCGAATACATTTCGGTATGCATACCAAGCTTCTCCATCATGTTTTATGTGAGCTTTTAAAATATTGTCACTAATTCTTCCAATTTTTGGTTCATCTTCATCATCACCAATATTTTCTTGATGAAAGATATATAGGCTATATCCTTGATCTAATAATTTCAAATGCTCGATTGCTTGAGAGTATCCTGGTTGTCGGCGATTGTTTTTATATTCCCAACTTTTATGCATTATCAACGATTTATCATTGTCAGTATTGAAATCCCACGCACCAAAGATAACCATTTTTTTCTTCATGGTTAGCAAATGACCAACTCCAGTTCCAGTTATTGCAAACCGCACCTTTAGATAATATAAATCGCTTACGTGATTCGCTCATACGAGAGACCTTTATATGAATTTTTCGTTTTTTATCCTTGCACTATGCCAGCATTAGGATTGGGGCACAATAAACAATGCCTCCCCATTTCAAGCAGGCCTGCTTCCTAAATTTACACATGATAATGCTAGTAATACCTTACTGACGGATGACAACAATCGCCAACTCCCGCTCCTCACTCATATGAGATAACCATAATCACATCTCCTAACCCAAAGGAGATTGATCATGACAACATCCCCTAGGACAAGGACTGAATCGACACGGCATCGGTAGTCATCTTTTTAGCGCCAACTTCCGCTTCTCGCTCACTACAGACCTTGCCGAGCATGAACTCCTTCTGTGTCCAGGTGTGGAACAATCTGTGTTGTTCAACGGGGAGCAAGTCAGAGCAAATCTGACAGTCAGGCAGAGTTTGAGATTACGCTAGGGACTAAGTTAAGCAGTCCTGTCATCGCAAAGCTAAATTAGCGTCAAGAAACGCTTTAGGCTGCCGAAATATACATTTACTGTTATTCCTGAAAATAAACAAAATGGATTGATCCGTATGAAGAAACTCTTACTTCTTGTTCCACTGATGTTTACTGTGCCGGTACAGGCTTCTGAAGTCACGGTAGGTCAGGTTTGCAAGGCTGCTTCTGCTGCGATGTTTGGTCGTGACCATAAGATCATGCAGTTGGATAAAGTCGAATCAGGCATTGCCTACGTACATTATATCCGACAGAACGATGGCACCCGTTGGGCAATCAAGTGCAAACTTATAGGTGATCAAGTTATGTGGGCATCTGACAATCCTGACAGCACCGGTCGCTGGCGGGATGATCCTGCAGATAGTACGGTCAAATATGCTATTGATGGTAAAAAAATTATTATTACCGAGCTCTACAGTGACGGTTCCAATACCACTAACTCTTATCCATTGAAGCAACTAAAGTAACTCAGATCTGCTCTCGATTGATTAAGACACCTCAATGTTAGTCATGTTGTTGGAGTTGCAAACTTCCGCTTTTCGCTGTGAGTTCAACCAGCTGGTTGGTCCGATCCGTGCCAAGTGAGAACATTGCTAACATCAATCGGCCCCGATCTACGGGAGAGCAGATTGCCCTTATTACGTAGCTAATTTACTGAAGGTACTGATTCAACCAAATACAAGTACCTTCAATATCATACGCTTTTTCCCCATACCCTTTCGCAAGCAGGGACTCTGGTAAATACTCGTCATATTTATCCAAATACTTTTCTGGAACATCTGTGGCAAGGTCAAACGCTGATGGCAAGCCTGATAACAGCATGGCTTTAAGCGCGTGTTGAACGGTGGCTACACTTGAATTGTCGATCTCTATAACACCAGCAAATGAATTGGCTTTAAAGCCACAACGTATGAGCAAGGCTGTAATCGTATTCACAACTTTATCCCCCATCCAGGGGATTACGTAACAGTGTTGCCCACTCGTAATAAGATACTCATTTTGCAAGTTATAACGCTGGAAGTTACTACAGCCTTCTGCAAAGAGGCCTCTGGCGGTAGCGTCGGCATAATCTACTCTCTTGCTACCTATCGCTATGCGGTAATCATTTTCCCTGTAGATAGCGAGCATCTCCTGACGAACAGCATCATGAACAGACATTCCTCCCCCACTAAATTGTGGTGGCTGACCGCCTTTGGTTGCCTCTACATAGATAATTTTTTTCTCTGTCTCGATCTCTGTAACTTTCCAGCGCCGCCCACCGAAGATTATGTGTTGGTCTGGTAGCAGTGGAGAGTCCACAGGAACTGTTCCAAGGGTTCTGTTTCCGGTAACAATGCGGAACTCTTCTGGTGTATTGAACACGGTATAAAACGTGTAATGGTTAGTCAGTTTCTCCCCCTCTGCCCCAACAACCATTTCGCCACTAGCAAGTTGAGTGAGCAGGCCACAGGTTCCCATGTGTTTAAGCAGACTTTTAAAATCGTTTAAATCTACATTTTTGAACGGCCCTGTCTGGCATAGTTGTGACCAGAGCTGATCGGCACGAACTCCGCCCCATTGTGCCGTAATAGCAAGAATCTGGTGTAGCAGCGTAGAGTAATGCATCTGTTGGGCATCAGCTGGTTCAAACCATTGTTTAGAGATCATCAATCTGATCATTGCCATCGACTGGACCAATTGCAGCCGTAGGTGGTCAACGATACTGCTAGTCGCGGTAAGCTCATTTTCTGTAATTAGCATTCTCAGCACTGATGGGGAGTCGCGTCGCCCAGAACGCCCCATACGCTGACGCAAACTGGAAACAGAATGCGGAGGCGTAACTTGTATAACCGACTTAACCTTACCGATATCAATACCCAACTCAAGCGTCATTGTACAAATAGCTGTGGTGGGTAAATTTCCTTTCTGAAGACGAGTTTCAAGCGCCTCACGCAATTCCTTGGCAAGGGAACCATGGTGGGGAAAGAATTCATTGGGGACAATATGTTCTTCACACATGTCGCTCAGCGTTGCCGCAATACTTTCAGTACGCTTTCGACTGTTTGCAAAAACCAAATGAGAATCGCCACGGCAAAGTCTAAATATATCAGCGCAAACGTCATGTTCAGCTGAACTCTGAAGTTCATCCTCTTTTTGGATCACTCGCTCCAGGTACCCTTTGACCTGTACCTGAAGAGTGGCCGTGCTATTACTATCTGTAACAGTTACGCAGGGGAGTCGTTTGTCCGGGCGCAACATTTCGGGCACTTTCTCCAGTTCCCCCAGCGTGGCACTCAACGCAACGCGGGGAATTGGATTTACCTGGCGTCCTAGCACATGGTCAATTCTATTGAGCAGAGAAAGCAGCTGTACACCACGCTCTGAGCCAATGAAAGCATGAAACTCATCAATAACGATGTATGCGACTGACGAAAACGCCTGTTTGAGCCAGCCCATTGAATTTATGAGCAAAGACTCAAGTGACTCAGGTGTAATCAGTAAAATGCCAGCAGGGTTTGTCCGAGCCTTCTTCTTTTTGCTTTGTGGTACATCCCCGTGCCAGGGAGTCACTGGCATTTCCAATGCATCTCCAAGGCTCTCAAGACGACGGTACTGATCGTTAATCAATGCCTTCAACGGGCTGATATAGACGATGCCAAATCCATTAGTGAGATCTGCAACTGCCGAACAGGCAGGAAGAAAGAAAGCCTCTGTTTTACCCGCTGCTGTACCTGCACTAATTAGCACGTCTCGATCACGGGCTAAAATTGCCGGGATGGCACTCTCCTGCAAGGGCCTTAATGTAGACCAATCCTGCTTGTAAACCCACTTACGGACGCGGGGATCGAGACTATCATAGGCACTGCTCATAGCTTAAAGTTCGCCAAGCCGTCGTCGTCACTTTCCTCCACAATGACATCATCCATGTCGCTGGGTCTGTCCTCTTCAATCGCCACACCCTCGATTAGTGTTTGCCAGTTCATCGTTCTGTTTTGTTCCAGCACGGCCAGCATGTCCAGGAAACCTTTTATGGTATTACGGGGGGTACGGAAGTAAGCGTCTCCAATGGTTTTACTACAGTGATGCAGAAATCCAGTCAGTGCCTCATCTGGAACCAGATAATTCTCTGGATCTCCGCCTGCATAAACATGGCGAAGATTTCTCAGTAAAATATACAGTTCCTCAGGGGTGAGGCTGGCAAGATGCAAAGTGGGAGACGAGTAGTCAATCACTCCTGCTTTTTGCGCGAACCGATTTTCCGCCAGACGTGATTGGAGCGCCTCATAGCTGTAAAGACCTTTGCGCGGATCGAAAAGGAACTCTGGCGTCCCCCCGAGGATAAAACCAATATTCTCGGCTGAGCCTTGCAGGCAGTCATTCAGGATCCGCAAAATCTGTTCGTAGTTCGCTGTTCTTGCTTGCGTATTATTCAGTTTAAAGAGGTTCACCATTTCGTCGAGGCTGACCAAAAGACCGGCATAGCCTGCCTGGCGGACAAAAAGGCTCATCAGCTTCAAAGAGTCATAGAATGAAGCGTCTGAGATAATAGTCCGAACGTCGAGATCGTTACGGGCATCAGTTTTAGTAGTGTACTCTCCCCGCAACCAGCGAATAGCATTGGATTTTAGCGTTTCGTTATCCTGCTCATGCCCCCGCCAGAATGCATCAATGACCCTCGCAAAGTCATATCCGCCGACCATATCTGATAGTGCTGCCAGGCGTTTATGAATAACTGATGAAACCTCGGAGCCGTCCGTGTCAGCTTCCTTCCTTGCCTCCGTAACGAATCTTTCAACAACGCTAAGTAACGCATTACCATCCGGCTTGTTTCTGGTGGACATGTTTTTCATAAGCTCAGAATAGAGATTACGAGCCTGACCTCCCGATGAGTGAATGCGTCTGTCAGGAGAAAGGTCTGCACTGATTGACACCAGCTTCTTCTCTAGCGCAATAGAGCGCACAACACTCAGAAAGAACGTTTTACCAGAACCATATTCACCGATGATAAGTCTGAAGCTTGCACCACCGTCAGCAATCCTCTCAATATCTTGGTGGAGAGCGGTGATCTCATTCACGCGGCCAACCTGGATATGCTGAATGCCTATCCTTGGCGTTACACCTGACTTAAGTGACTGAATAATAGCGTCGCGTTCTTTCACTCTTATACGTGTTACAGACATTCACTATCCCTCTAATTCTTTGGCAATTTCCAGGTCAACCCAGATATCATCATCGGCATCGTCCAGTACCGGAGCATCAACCACCGCATAGGACCAGTCATTGATCACCTCAAGCGCACCGCCGAGCATCAAATTCAAATTTACACACAATTCTGTCGCCTCTTTCCGGGACCACTGTTCTTTCTCCAGCAAACTGCGATAAAGCTGGCTATGTGCGGGGTCAAGGCCTCCTTCCTCTGCTAATGAGGCTGGAGCGCTTTCTGGTTCTTCCGGTTCTTCTTCAGTGAAAATCGTGTTCAGTAATTTACGAACATCATTCGTGGCAGATTCGTGGCGGGCAAGTACATTAGCATCCAGTGCGAACCCTGCCGTTGGCTGATCAGTTGGTACAGACGAGACGAGATCATGTTCAGTTGCGGAATGCTGATGGATATTGCTCAAGACAGATGAGGGGTCCAGACCCAAACTTGAATAAATCTTCTCAAGCTGTTTGATTTCGGCAGGCGCTATTGTGCCATCCGAGCAGGCAACACTAACGATAACTTTACCCACCGCTGATTTTTCCGCAGCCCCCAGCAACTCAATCCTGCTTTTCATTCCCGTCATATTGGCTGGGGTATGAAGCTGCCACGTTAAATACGCATGTAGAGAACGCTTTTCATCATCGGTGAAGCCAGTATTGTTGTTGATGGCATTCTCAAGCACTCTCTGTTCGGCTTGATCAAGAGAATTGTCAATCAAGGCGACCATCGCACCTAATCTGAGCATCATTACAGCTGAGATAAATTCAGGAGAAGGTGAGAAGCGTCCACCTTCACCGGCAGGGAATAGAACAAGAGCACCATCGACGTCTGCCTTCACATGGTGGTAATACGGATCAGGTGCCAGACAGTAACCCATCTTCTGTGCAAAGGCCTGCATCAAGTCGGCCTCTTTTTTATTAATCTTCGCTGGACAGCTGGCATTCATATGGGCCCAAAAATCAGCAACTGAGACTAACCCCTCCTTATTGAGGATCGCCTCATCAGCCCAGCGTTTGAATGAGCTTAATATTTTTTCTGCGCTTTCATTAACGATCTCTGAAGGCAGCAACATAATTGCAGCAGTATCATTTACTGAGGTGCCTTTCCTGCCAAGATAGCGACTATATGCATCAAGTTCATCTGTACATATGTCGGCAAGGGCAATAATTTTCTGAACCGGGCCCTTCAATGCACTTGGGTCAGGCAAGTCAGGAACAGGAAGACGAATGCCTCGCAAACTGGGGCTTGCAGGTGTGTAATCTAACCGCAGACGTGTTTTATTCGCCTTAACGACCATCCCTTCACCATATTTGAGGGTGTAACGCCGTTTGAAAAGCGCAGCAAACTCTTTGGCACATCGGCGAGCGGGGGTACGCAGCGCATATTCGGTATGGTTTATTACCCAAGCCAACGCCAGTTCGGCTGATACAGGCATTCCCTCATGTACAGTTTTAGCCAAAGCCAGCTTAAATTGCATGCCATTACTGAAACCTGATGCACTATCGAGATCTGTGGCTAAATCCATGTCCGGTCGCAGAATAGACATGGCTTCGAGCAACTGTGTCGAATATCCACGGAAGGAACGGTTCTCGCTGAATACCGACCTTAACCGACCGACTTCATTGAACAGGTTAAGGAATTCAGCATCAGGGAAATTTTGGTCAGCGGAATCTACAAGCGCTTTTCTTTCCAGACCGTAGAGATATATAAAGACATAGCCTATAGGACACAATGAGTCGGACCTATCACTGGCAAGCCAACTGACATACGCACCGCGTGCTTCTGGGGAAAGAGAGGAAAAACTTGGCCAGTATCCTAATGAACTGTCTTCGTAAAGATAAGAAGTGGGTTGTATCTTACATGTGTCATCAATTAACGATGCCTCACTTCCATCGTCATAATAGCCGTTTAGCTCCTGTCCAGTGGGCTTCATACGTTGCCCCAGATAAATGTGACCACCGGTAATTGTTACACCAGCTACAGTTATCATCTCACCCGGAAGTACCCATCGAGCTAATGCACCTGCTGACTTTGAGGTATTCCGGTAATGATTGGTTGTCACCCGAAGTTCGACACCCTGACCGCTGCTCAGTGTAAAAGTTGCCAAGTTGTCATCTTCGCTATCATCTTTTTGCACAACCGTCCCTTTTTTCTTGGTGTCAGCGCTCCATTCTGCTGCTTTTGGTGGTGCTTTGACGCTTCTGGAAACAGGAGACCCTGCAGATTTATGCTTTTTCTTTTTGAAAAACAAAAAATAAACAACATAAATCGCTGCTAAAAATATCCATAACTCCATGAGCATTAACCTTAAAAATGACTTTTCACATACACCGACCGAATGGCGAGAGAAATCAGGACAAGGGGAATATTCTCAAAATAATACGTCTAAACTGCGAGGGTTAAAAGCAAATCGTAATAAAAATCAAATCACTGATTTAAATAATAAAATCATTGAATAGTGTGCCAACAATCTACGTGAATGTGGTAAGAGATCCGAAAACCGCAACCAATTAACTTAAAATTAATTGTCGGAAAATCATCTATTTCATGCAAAAGAAATATCAAAAAAAACCTGCACACTTTTTTGCGCAGGTTCCTTTTCCTCTATGCCTCTTTTCTGCGAGGTAACGAAGAGCTGTTTGTTAATGATTCTAGATAATCAGCATACCACTGCAACATCCCTCTCCTGTTCTCTAAATGCTGTGCATGGTTATAAGTCCCACGAATGGTATTTTTATCCACATGCGCAAGCTGAAGTTCAATCCACGCCGTGTTAAATCCTTCCTCATGAAGAATCGTACTCATCGTATGCCTGAACCCATGCCCAGTCGCTTTTCCATGATAACCAATTCGTTTTAGTACCTGGTTTATGCTGGCTTCGCTTATTGGTTTAACAATGTCGTTACGACCCGGGAAAACCAGATTATACCTGCCGGTTATAATCTGGAGTTCACGCAATGCCTCTATAACCTGATCAGATAAAGGCACCAAATGAGGACGCCGCATCTTCATCCTTTCGACCGGAACTTCCCAAACGCGCTTGTCAAAATCAAACTCTTTCCATTCTGCCAGACGAAGTTCAATGGTACGAGCTCCCGTTAGCATCAAAATGCGCGTCGCAAGCCGTGTTATTGGACTTCCCGAATAAGCCTCTAAGGCCTTCAAGAAATCTGGCAACTGATCCGCCAGAAGATGGGGATAGTGAGTTGATTTCGCCGTAGTCAGGGCGCTGGCAAGTTCGGCAAAGGGATTGTTTTTCGCTCTACCCGTAACGATGGCATAAGTGCAAACCTGTTTGCAGGCCTGACGAACCTTCCTCAATTTATCGAGTACGCCACGCTTTTCAAGTTTGCGTAATGTGGTTAGAGCTTCTAACGGTTCAATCTCTGCTATTGGTCGTTTGCCGATGTCAGGAAATATATCGTTCTCAAATGCCTCCATCAGATCTTCGGCATACCCCTTTGACCAATTGGGGCGCTTGTATTCATGCCATTCCAGTGCAACAGATTTGAACGTATTTTCTACAGCGACTTTACGCGCCTGCTTCTCTACCTTTTTCTTCTCACTGGGATCAATGGAATTGGCCACTTGCCGTTTTGCTTCAACTCTGCGCTGCCGGGCCTCGGACAACGAGATTTCCGGGTAAACACCGAGTGCCAACATCTTTTGTTTCCCATCGAAACGATATTGCAATCGCCAGTATTTAGACCCATTAGGATGGACCAGCAGATGCATCCCTTCCCCGTCAGTAAGCTTATAAGGCTTGTCCATTGGCTTCGCACTTCTTACCTTCACATCGGTTAATGCCATTTGAGGCCCCCATGCTGGCTGTTGGTACAAGATTTTATCGAACGGGGAGATACCATCACATATACCAACAAATACTACTTGATGTACGTTGATACGAGTAGAGTCCGGTAGAATAACGACGCGCTAAATTCAGCCAATCCCTTGAATTTTAGGCATAAAAAAAGACGTCGGTTGACGTCAGTTTACTTGAAAATGGTACGCCCTACAGGGTTCGAACCTGTGACCTACGGCTTAGAAGGCCGTTGCTCTATCCAGCTGAGCTAAGGGCGCACTGATATCCCTTACGGGAGAGTTGCGGATCGGGATTATACGGTCAACACCTGTCGAGTCAATGACTTTGCTCTCAGATGCTCGCGAAGTGAGCACCATTGCGCACTTTCACCGCCCTGCCTTTACGCACGAAACATAAACGGTAACTGACAGCGCCGCCCACTTCTGACAAAATATACACATCCCCACTTCTTTTTAGTTACAGATGGAATCTTCTCTCTGATGGCAGCAAAGATTATAGATGGTAAAACGATTGCGCAGCAGGTGCGCTCTGAGGTTGCTGAAAAGGTGAAAGCCCGCCTGGCAGCCGGAAAACGCGCCCCTGGTCTGGCCGTTATCCTCGTCGGTAGCAACCCTGCGTCGCAGATTTATGTCGGCAGCAAACGCAAAGCGTGTGAAGAGGTGGGTTTCATCTCCCGCTCCTACGATTTGCCGGAAACCACCACCGAAGCCGAACTATTAACACTTATCGACAAGCTCAATGCCGATAACGAAATCGACGGTATTCTGGTTCAGTTACCGCTGCCTGCCGGTATCGATTATGTCAAAGTGCTGGAACACATTTCGCCGGATAAAGACGTCGACGGTTTCCACCCGTATAACGTTGGCCGCCTGTGCCAGCGTGCGCCGCGTCTGCGCCCGTGCACCCCGCGCGGTATCGTGACGCTGCTTGAGCGTTACAACATTGATACCTACGGCCTGAACGCCGTGGTCATCGGCGCATCTAACATCGTCGGTCGCCCGATGAGCATGGAACTGCTGCTGGCCGGTTGCACCACCACCGTGACCCACCGCTTCACCAAAAACCTGCGCCACCATGTGGAAAACGCCGATCTTCTGGTCGTAGCGGTTGGCAAACCAGGCTTTATTCCGGGTGAGTGGATCAAAGAAGGCGCCATCGTGATTGATGTTGGCATCAACCGTCTGGAAAGCGGCAAAGTGGTTGGCGATGTGGTTTACGAAGACGCCGCCGCGCGTGCCTCGTATATCACGCCGGTGCCGGGCGGTGTAGGCCCGATGACCGTCGCAACCCTGATTCAGAACACACTACAGGCGTGCGAAGAGTACCACGACGTGGAGAAAGCATAAGATGGCAACATTCTCACTGGGCAAGCATCCGCACGTTGAACTGTGCGATCTGCTGAAACTGGAAGGCTGGAGCGAAAGCGGCGCGCAGGCGAAGATCGCTATCGATGACGGTCTGGTCAAGGTCGACGGCAAGGTCGAAACCCGTAAGCGTTGCAAGATCGTTGCCGGGCAAACCGTTGTATTTCAGGGACAAAGCGTCACTGTAGTCGCCTGATATCTTTTCTACAGGCCCGTTCATCGGGCCTGTTTCCCTCCCTATTTCCCTTAGTGTCCGCACGGTCAATAATTGATCGCCTTCAAATAATCACATTTTGCTATGACCGAAAGTGAAATTTCAGTTGCGGAGAAGAATCGCTTCTAACACGATAAGTAGAACGTTTTACTAGAACGTTCTACTCACAATAAATGTGCGTATTTCGCGCAACAAAAAAGCCTGGATTCGGGGGAATCACACGATGAATGTGTTATCAGGGTTTATTAAATCACTCTCAAAGTTGTCCATGATTGGGCGTGCGTTAATGCTGCCCATCTCATTACTGCCGGCCGCCGGTCTGCTGCTGGCGTTTGGCGATAAGTTTCATTTACCGCTGATGATGAATGCCGGTGGGGTTATTTTCGATAACCTGCCGCTGCTGTTCGCCATCGGCTCGGCGGTTGGTCTGGCCTCTGAATCCGGAATTGCCGCCCTTTCTGCGGCCGTGTCGGTGTTTGTCACCAACATTACCATCAGCACCGTGCTATCGATTACGCCGGAAATGGCTTCACAGGGCGGGAAATATGCGATGGTGGTCGGTATCCCGTCGCTGCAAATGGGAGTGTTTGGCGGCTTAATCTGCGGCATCCTCGCAGCCTGGTGCTATAACCGCTTCCACACCATGCAGTTACCTGAATTTTTGGGCTTCTTCTCCGGTAAGCGTTTTGTCGCCATCGCCACCGCGTTTATGTCGTTTATTCTCGGCCTGCTGCTGCCCTACGTCTGGCAACATATCCAGGCGGGCATTGACGCGCTCTCCGTTATCGTTAACGGCGATAATCAGGCAGCCTCAACCTTTATCTTTGGCCTGACGGAACGTGCGCTAATCCCGCTCGGTCTGCACCATATCTGGTATCCGTCGTTCTGGTACTCCTTCGGTGACTACACCACTCAGGCAGGCCAGGTTATCCACGGCGACCAGACAATCTGGTTCAAAATGCTGGAAGAAGGCACCAAGTCATTCAGTAGCGACACCTATCAGAACGCCGGCAAATTCATGCAGGGCGAGTTCCCGCTGATGCTGTTCGCACTGCCTGCCGCCTGTCTGGCGATGTACCACGAAGCGCATACCAAAAACAAAAAAATCGCTGCGGGTATTCTCTTCTCCGCCGCGCTGACCTGTTTCTTAACGGGCATCACTGAGCCGGTCGAATTTACCTTTATCTTCGTCGCGCCGATTCTGTATGTGTTCAATGCGATCATGGCGGGCCTGGCCTACATGTCCATGTACCTGATGCATGCGCATATCGCGAAGTCGTTCTCAGCCGGTCTTATCGACTACATTTCGTTTGGTATTCTGCCGTCGTTTAATGGCTATGAGACAAACTACCTGAATGCGGTGATCATTGGCGTGCCGATGGCGCTGATCTACTACTTTACTTTCCGCTTTGTTATCCGTCGCTTTGATGTCAAAACACCGGGCCGTACCGAAGTGTCTGCGGATGCGAAAGACAAAACGGACGAGGAGTTGGTTACCGAGATTGTTGACCTGCTGGGCGGGGCGAAAAACATTGATTCCGTTGGTTCTTGTATTACCCGCCTGCGTATTGAAGTGCTGGACGGCAGCCAGGTGAATAAAGAAGGACTTAACGGTGTGGGCGCACGCGGCGTGGTCTTTGTCGGGGATAAAGGCGTGCAGGTGATCTTCGGCGCCAGAGCCCAGTTTATTGCTCAGGCTATGGCGACATCGCTTGGCAAATAACCTTGTGCTGGTAAGGTGAAATAAGTCTCCTGTATTTATGCAGGAGGCTTTACTATTTCTGACTGATTATTCTGTACTTTCAGGGAGCACGATTGAAAAAGGTCAGCATCATTGATGTCGCTAAACTGGCGGGCGTTTCGGTTTCAACCGTCTCTCTGGTGTTGCGCCAAAAGGGAAAAATCTCCGATGCCACCATCGAGAGAGTTCAGTCGGCTATCAATGAGCTGGGATATGTGCACAACGTCGCGGCCGCTAATCTGCGCGCCAATACCTCGAACCTGATTGGCCTGATCTTGCGTGATTTCAGCGACAGCTTTTCCATCAAGGTGATGGCGAGCATTGTCCAGGAGCTGGAACGTAAGGGCTATATGGTCTTCCTGGGGCAGCCGCTGGATGATCATGAGCACCTGGAACGCTGCCTGCTCTCTTTTAAGCAACAGGGCGTGGCGGGCGTGATATATCTCTCCTCGGATCCCCTTAATCCGCATTTACCGGAAAAAATCAGCCAGTGTCCGCTGCCGATGGTGGTAGTGTCCCAGTCCATGCCTGCCGAGAGCTGTAATCTGGTGATGCGCGATAGCCGCCAGGCCGCAAGCCTTGCCACGCGCTATCTTATTGAACGCGGGCATCGCAGCATCGCCTATATCGGCGGTCTGGAAAAAGACCTGGTACGCCACCAGCGTTTGTTGGGCGTACATAGTGCCCTCAAGCAATACGGTATGGTGCTGCGCGATGAGTATGCTCCCGCCTGCAGTGAATCGACTGAATCAGCCAGCCTGGCAACGCGTCATTTGCTGGAAAAAAACAACACCATCACCGCCCTGCTATGCCATTCGCCGAACGCGGTGATTGGCTCTATCAGCGGTATTCATCAGGTGGGGCGCACCATCGGTAAAGATGTCTTCCTGACGCAACAGGTGGCGCTGATAGGCTTCGAGGATATGCTCCACGTGAACCTCACCTCCCCCTCTTTTACCTATGTTTCGTCGGCCAGTGAAGAGGCGGGGCGTCAGGCTGCGGGGCTGATTATACGTAAGCTGAAAGAGCCAGATTTGCTGACGCAGACGATTACCCTTTCCGGGCAACTGGTAGTGCGGGAATCCGCATAATAAAGCGAGTATTGACCCGCATTTTTAATGGATGCATATACTGAGTCATTCGCGTTGCATTACGGCGGCAGCATTCGCCACATCCCTCATTTTTTCAGGTGTCATGGCGCACTCTGCCGGATAAGTCACCTTGCGCATCAGAGCGGGTATTTCGGTTTTTTTGTATAACATCACCCTGTTTATACGGCAGACCAACTATCAGAAAACGCTGATGTTAATTTCCTGCCGCATGGCAAAAATATTTTTTTCTTTATACCCTGACTTCTTAGAAAACACACATCCGGCGATGTAAGCCGTCTCGTTTATACTCTTTTCTTTTGTTCAAGGACTGACAATGCCAACCGTTATTACTCACGCCGCCGTGCCACTTTGCCTTGGATTAGGACTGGGCAATAAGGTGATTCCCAGGGGATTATTGCTGGCAGGCGTTGCCCTTGCGATGTTGCCGGATGCCGATGTGCTGGCATTCAAATTTGGCGTGGCGTACGGCAATGTGTTTGGTCATCGCGGCTTCACCCATTCGCTGTTATTCGCCTTTGTAGTGCCGATTCTGGTGACATGGCTGGGGCGACGCTGGTTTAAAGCGAGCCTGATGCGCTGCTGGGCTTTTTTGACCGTCTCATTGCTGTCGCACAGTTTGCTGGATTCGATTACCACCGGCGGCAAAGGGGTCGGCTGGCTTTGGCCGTGGTCAGATGAACGCTTTTTTGCGCCCTGGCAGGTGATTAAGGTCGCGCCTTTCGCCCTGTCGCGGTATATGACGCCTTACGGGCATCAGGTGATCATTTCGGAATTGCTGTGGGTGTGGGTGCCCGGGCTCATTCTGATGGGCGTGCTGTGGCACTGGCGGTCCCGATAACTCAGGCGGCGTAACCGCCTTATCCGCTGTGGGGAAAGGGGAACATCGCGTTCCCCTCAGGAGCAGTAATTACTTACGGCGCCAGGTCGTACCCTGTGGGCCATCTTCCAGCACAATACCCATCTCATTAAGACGGTCACGCGCCGCATCTGCTGCTGCCCAGTCTTTCGCTTTACGCGCATCCAGACGCTGTTGAATCAACGCTTCAATCTCAGCCACTTCGCTATCGTCTGCCTGCGCACCGCTTTGCAGGAACGCATCGGGATCCTGTTCCAGCAGCCCCAGTACAGAAGAGAGCTTACGCAGATGCGAGGCCAGCGCATTCGCCGCCGCCATATCTTCTGATTTCAGGCGATTCACTTCACGCGCCATATCAAACAGCACCGAATAGGCTTCCGGCGTGTTGAAGTCATCGTTCATGACCTCAACAAAGCGCGCTTCAAACGCCTCGCCACCGGCCGCCGCAACAGACCTGTCGGTACCGCGCAGCGCGGTATACAGACGTTCCAGCGCTGAACGCGCCTGCTTGAGATTCTCTTCGCTGTAGTTTAACTGGCTGCGATAGTGGCCGGACATCAGGAAGTAGCGAATAGTCTCGGCGTCGTAATATTTGAGCACATCACGGACGGTAAAGAAGTTACCCAGCGATTTGGACATCTTCTCGCGATCGACCATCACCATGCCGGAGTGCATCCAGTAGTTCACATACTCGCCGTCATGGGCGCAGGTTGACTGGGCAATTTCGTTTTCATGGTGCGGGAACATCAGATCAGAACCGCCGCCATGAATATCGAAATGGTTGCCCAGTTGTTTGCAGTTCATCGCGGAACATTCAATGTGCCAGCCCGGACGCCCTTCGCCCCACGGCGAGGTCCAGCTCGGCTCGCCCGGCTTGGACATCTTCCACAGCACGAAGTCCATCGGGTTACGCTTCACGTCAACGACGTCTACGCGCGCCCCCGCCTGCAACTGGTCGAGATCCTGGCGCGACAACTGACCGTAGTTCGGGTCCGTCGGCACAGAGAACATCACGTCGCCATTGTCAGCAACATAGGCGTGACCACGCGCGATCAACTGTTCAGTGATTTCGATGATCTCATGGATATGGTGCGTCGCACGCGGTTCCATGTCCGGGCGCAGAATATTGAGGGCATCAAAATCTTTGTGCATTTCCGCGATCATTCGGTCAACCAGCGCCACAAAGCTTTCGCCGTTTTCATTGGCGCGTTTGATAATTTTGTCGTCAATATCGGTAATATTGCGCACGTATTTCAGCTTATAGCCGATAAAACGCAGGTAGCGAGCGACCACATCAAACGCCACGAAAGTACGGCCATGACCAATATGACAGAGATCGTAAACAGTGATACCACACACGTACATGCCGACTTCCCCGGCATGGATAGGTTTGAATTCCTCTTTTTGGCGCGTCAGTGTATTGAAGATTTTTAACATCGAAGATTCCATGTAGACGTGTGTGGAACGGAAAAACGCATATATTACCTGTAATTCAATCCCGAAGCAGCACACTTTGCAAGGTGATCCAACCTCCCGGTTATGCTATAACAAGCGACTATCACTGACCCACAGTCGGGTCTGCGCACTACTCTACCGGAACAGGATGCAAAAATGGTTACTTTCCACACTAATCACGGCGACATCGTAATCAAAACTTTTGATGATAAAGCGCCTGAAACAGTTAAAAACTTCCTGGACTACTGCCGTGAAGGTTTTTACAACAACACCATTTTCCACCGTGTCATTAATGGCTTTATGATCCAGGGCGGCGGCTTCGAGCCGGGCATGCATCAGAAAGCAACCAAAGACCAGATCAAAAACGAAGCTAACAACGGCCTGAAAAACACCCGTGGCACGCTGGCAATGGCGCGTACTCAGGCTCCGCACTCCGCAACTGCACAGTTCTTTATCAACGTCGTGGATAACGACTTCCTGAACTTCTCTGGCGAAAGCCTGCAGGGTTGGGGCTACTGTGTGTTTGCCGAAGTGGTTGAAGGCATGGACGTGGTAGACAAAATCAAAGCCGTTCCTACCGGCCGCAGCGGTATGCATCAGGACGTGCCGAAAGAAGATGTCGTGATTGAAAGCGTGACCGTCAGCGAGTAATCGTGGCGACACTTTTTATCGCAGACCTTCATCTGCAAACAGAAGAACCGGCGATCACCGCCGGTTTTCTGCGTTTTTTGACAGGCACAGCCCGACAGGCTGACGCGCTCTATATTTTGGGCGACCTGTTCGAAGCCTGGATTGGCGACGACGACCCCACTCCCCTGCACCGTGACATCGCCGCCGCCATTAAGGCGCTGGTCGACAGTGGCGTGCCCTGTTACTTCATCCATGGCAATCGCGACTTCCTGCTCGGCCAACGCTATGCGCGCGAAAGCGGCATGCAGCTTCTGCCGGAAGAGAAAGTGCTCGATCTGTATGGTCGCAAGGTGCTGATTATGCACGGCGACACGCTCTGTACGGACGACGCAGGCTACCAGGCGTTTCGCGCCAAAGTCCACAAGCCCTGGCTACAGAGGCTGTTTCTTGCCCTGCCGCTGTTTGTTCGCCAACGTATCGCAGCCAGAATGCGCGCGGGAAGCAAAGCCGCCAACAGTAGCAAATCGCTGGCCATTATGGACGTTAATCCGCAGGCAGTGGTTGCCGCGATGGAAAGACACCAGGTTCAGTGCCTGATTCACGGTCATACTCATCGCCCGGACGTGCACGAGCTTATCGCAAACGGTAAACCCGCCATGCGCGTTGTCCTCGGCGCCTGGCACACCCAGGGCTCTATGGTGAAAGTGACCGCAGACGACGTCGAGCTGATCCCTTTTCCGTTCTAAGAATTTGAACCGCTGATGCGCATGCTCCGCAACAGCGGATTGCAGCATTCATCGCCACGCAACCGTTTTCCTTGCCCGTTTTCCGTGCTATTCTTTGTGCCCTCAAAAGCTGTCCGTAGTCACACCCACAGGAGTTTTCTTAACGCATGTCTTCTGTTAACCAACCGGCGCGTATCGCCATTGTCATGGGATCGAAAAGCGATTGGGCGACCATGCAGTTCGCCACCGAAATTCTCGATATCCTGAATGTCCCGCACCACGTTGAAGTCGTCTCCGCTCACCGCACCCCCGATAAACTGTTCAGCTTTGCCGAAAGCGCCGAAGAGAACGGTTTTCAGGTGATCATTGCGGGTGCAGGCGGCGCGGCGCACTTGCCGGGGATGATTGCAGCGAAAACATTAGTGCCGGTGCTGGGTGTGCCAGTACAGAGCGCCGCGCTGAGCGGTGTGGATAGCCTCTACTCTATCGTCCAGATGCCGCGCGGTATTCCGGTCGGTACGCTGGCCATTGGCAAAGCCGGGGCCGCGAATGCCGCCCTGTTGGCCGCGCAAATTCTGGCCCAGCACGACGCCGAACTGCATCAGCGCCTGGCCGACTTCCGCCGCGCCCAGACCGATGAAGTGCTGGAAAACCCGGATCCACGGGGTGTTGCATGAAACAGGTTTGCATTTTAGGTAACGGTCAGCTTGGTCGGA
Organism: Phytobacter sp. SCO41; assembly: GCF_003073275.1. Classification (NCBI taxonomy): domain Bacteria; kingdom Pseudomonadati; phylum Pseudomonadota; class Gammaproteobacteria; order Enterobacterales; family Enterobacteriaceae; genus Phytobacter; species Phytobacter sp. SCO41. Next base: position 4,283,063 of record NZ_CP027225.1, read on the forward strand.
TGCTGCGCCAGGCAGGCGAACCGCTGAGCATCGCCGTGTGGCCCGTGGGGCTCGATGCAGACCCGGAAGCGGTGCCGTTCGCCCAGAGCGTGATTACCGCAGAGATCGAACGCTGGCCGGAAACCGCGCTGACCCGCGAGCTGGCGCGTCATCCGGCGTTTGTGAATCGCGATGTGTTCCCGATTATTGCCGACCGCCTGACGCAAAAGCAGTTGTTCGACAAACTTAAGCTTGCCACCGCACCGTGGCAGTTGCTGGCAGACAAAAGCGAATGGCCTGCGGTCTTCAATACGCTGGGCGAGCTGGCGATTGTCAAACGCCGCGTGGGCGGGTACGACGGCCGCGGTCAGTGGCGTCTGCGTGCAGACGAAACGGAACAATTGCCGGAGGATTGCTACGGCGAATGCATCGTTGAGCAGGGTATCAATTTTTCCGGTGAGGTATCGCTGGTGGGCGCACGCGGCCATGACGGCAGCACGGTGTTCTATCCGCTGACTCACAATCTGCATCAGGACGGTATTCTGCGCACCAGCGTGGTCTTTCCGCAGGCCGACATGCGCCAGCAACAGCAAGCGGAAAGTATGCTCTCTGCCATTATGCACGAGCTGAATTATGTGGGCGTGATGGCAATGGAGTGCTTTGTGACCCCGGCGGGCTTGCTGATCAATGAACTGGCGCCACGTGTGCACAACAGCGGCCACTGGACGCAAAACGGCGCGTCTATCAGTCAGTTTGAGCTGCATCTGCGCGCGGTGGTGGATTTACCGCTGCCGCCACCGGTGGTTAACAGCCCGTCGGTGATGGTGAACCTGATCGGCAGCGATTTGAATTATGACTGGTTAAAACTGCCGCTGGTGCATCTGCACTGGTACGACAAAGAGGTGCGTCCGGGCCGTAAGGTGGGGCACCTTAACCTGAATGACAGCGACACCGCCCGACTGAGCGCGACGCTGGAAGCGCTGGTGCCTCTGCTGCCGCCGGAGTATGCCAGCGGCATCGCCTGGGCACAGGCAAAACTTGCCTGACGGGCTCCCCGGCGGCGCTGCGCTTGCCGGGGCCAGGGTTCAGCTTGTTGCCCGGATCAGGCGGTCACGCCGCCATCCGGGAACATCTCAATGCCTGTCGCGCTTGTCCGCCCTTTGTGCCAGCCAGTCGCCCAGCATTTGCACGACCTGCACCAGCACAATCAGCGCGACCACGGTGACAATCATCACCTTGGTTTCGTAGCGGTAGTAACCGTAACGGATAGCCAGGTCACCGACACCACCACCGCCCACGATCCCCGCCATCGCCGAGTAACCGATCAGGCTCACCAGCGTGATGGTTAACCCACGCAGCAGGCCCGCGCTGGCTTCCGGCAACAGCACCGTGCAGATGATGCGCATCGGGCTGGCGCCAAAGGCTTCCGCCGCTTCAATAATGCCTTTGTCCACTTCACGCAACGCGCCGTCCACCAGACGGGCATAGAAGGCAATCGCCGCCACGGACAGCGGCACCGATGCGGCAATCGGCCCGATGGTGTTGCCAAGCAAAAACTGAGTTAACGGCAGCAGCAGAACCAGCAGGATGACAAAAGGCACGGAGCGGATGATGTTCACCAGCACGGAACTGATGAGATAGACCGCGCGGTTTTGCCAGAAGAGGTTTCGGTCGGTCACGAAGATCAGAAACCCCAGCGGCAGGCCACCGATGATCGCCAGCACCGTTGAGATGCTCAGCATCTGGAAGGTTTCACCAAACGCGAGGCTCAAATCGGCCAGTAAATTATCCACGGATCACCTCCACCTGAGCGGTACGGTTACGAATGTAGTCTACCGCCTGTTCGACAACAGCCGGGTCTTCTGCGGTAAGTTGCACCACCAAAATGCCGAGCGCGCGCTCACCGATATACTCGATTTTCCCGTGCAGAATATTAACCGCCACACCAAAGTTGATGGCCGCATCGGAGAGAACCGGCTGCTCAGCAGAATCGCCAATAAACAGGATTTTCAACAATTGCCCCGGCAGGTGCTCCCGCAGACGGTCCGGCAATGTCAGATTTAACGTGCGTGAAACCAGTTGTTGAGTAAAGGCATGCTGCGGATGGGCGAAAATATCAAACACATCGCCGGTTTCTACCACCTTACCGCCGGACATGACCGCCACGCGATCGCAGATGGATTTGATCACGTTCATCTCATGGGTGATCAGCACGATCGTGATACCGAGCTGTGCGTTGATCTGCTTGAGCAGTTCGAGAATGGTGGCCGAGGTTTCCAGATCCAGCGCCGAAGTCGGTTCATCGCACAGCAATACGTCCGGGTGGTTAGCGATAGCGCGGGCGATACCGACACGCTGCTTCTGCCCGCCGCTCAGTTGTACCGGGTAGCGGTTTGCTTTGTCGCCCAGCCCCACCAGTTCAAGGATTTCCGTGACGCGCGGGGCGATTTTGCTGCGATCCCACCCCGCCGCTTTCAGGCTGAACGCCACGTTTTGCGCGACGGTGCGGGTATGCATCAAGTTGAAGTGCTGGAAGATCATGCCGATACGCTGACGGGCTTTACGCAGCGTCAGGCCTTCCATTTTTGAAATCGCCACGCCGTTCACTTTGACGCAGCCTTCACTTGGGCGTTGCAGGGCATTCAACGTACGCAGCAGAGTGCTTTTCCCCGCGCCGCTGGTGCCAACAATGCCAAAAATCTCACCGGGCGCAATACGCAAGCTGACGTTGTCCACGGCACGCATGGGTTTCGCTCCCCGTACGGCGGGAAAATCCACGCACACCTTATCTATCTCAATCATGTGTCCCTCAAATAGCAAAAGGCAGGCCGCAGCCTGCCTGTTAACCCAGCGCTGCCTTTACTTTTTATCAGCGGCAGTCATCCACTCCGGTTTCTGGAAGGCACCGTAAACATTTTTCGGATCGTCAATCACCGCACGGTAAGCCGGAGATTTCACGACCTCAACAATGTCTTTGGCGAAGGGTTTATCCGCATCTTCACTGCGTACCGCAATGATGTTTTTGAGGTTCTCATCCAGATGTTCTTGCTTGATCGCAGTAGAAAGATCCAGCCCAGCGGCAATAGCGAAGTTACCGTTGACCAGGGCTGCGGTGGCGCTATCCAGCGTACGCGGCAACTGTGCGGCTTCCAGAGGTTTAAACACCAGCCCTTTCGGGTTGCTGGCGATATCGCGTTCAGAGGCTTTGGTCGGATCGATATTGTCTTTAATAGTGATCAGATCCAGCGATTTCAGGAAACGCAGGCCACGGGCCAGGTTAGTCGGATCGTTGGACAGCGTAACGATGTCGCCTTTTTTCAGCTCATCGAGGCTTTTAATTTTGTGGGAATAGAAGCCCATGCCCGCCGTCGGTACGGTGATCAATTTGGTCAGCTTCAGCCCTTTATCCGCAGTGAATTTATCGAAATAGAGCGAGTGCTGGAACAGGTTGGCATCAATACTGCCATTCGACAGCGCCATATTCGGCTGCACGTAGTCGCTGAATTCGCGCACCACGACTTTATAGCCTTTTTCTTTCAGTGACGGCTCAATGGCCTGTTTGACCATGTCGCCGTATGGCCCCGGCGCAACGCCGAAGACTATGGTGTGCGGATCGCTATTGGCCTGCGCGGAAGATAAACCGCATGCCAGAAGTAGCGCCCCAACGGTGGCACGTAAACCGAGACGACGTCCCATACATTCTCCCTAACGAAGTGTGTCTGCTGTGTGGCGCACCGTCGACGCGGCGCGCTCCATATTCATTACAGGGATAAGATGGCATAAACATAACGCAGCGGTAATTGAAATAAATTCATGTTGTTGTGAAGTATGTCACTGAATGATGGGAGATTTTGCAAAGCTAAGGCGATGAAGCATAAAGAAAAGCGAAATTCAGTCGCCTTCCTTTATGCTTTTTTTAGATAAGCAAAGTGAGATCTTTGCTAAGCAGAAGTGCAGGACGCTAATTCCGGGTCAGTTGGCCTTATCGGCGCAGGCAGGTTGAACACGGACAGCGCGCAGAAACCGGAACGGACACGCAGTACGTGGGGTTTCGAGCACTGCCGGGTTCAAACTGGCAAGTCAGATAGCCAAATGCCTGGAATTTTAGAAGTCGTAACGCAGACGCACCAGGTTCATATCGCCCAGATCGTCGGTGCTGGAGGTAAACACGTGTTCGTAATCCACGCGGAAACCATAATCCAGTTGGAAGCTGATACCTACACCGTTATCGATACGCTGATAGTTGCGTCCATTCACGTATTCGATGCGATCGCCCATAAAGTACGGCTGGACAGATTTCACAGCGTACTGATTAACCGGGATCTTATAACCGGCGAAATATTCAACGCCCCACGCATCACCCGCGAAGTAATTGTGAACCGTGTTTTTCTTGCTCAGCAGGAAGTTCTGATACCACCCGCCGCCAGCGGAGAAGGTCCAGTTATCCGGTGTCCAGCTCAGCGCAGTACCGAGAATATTCTGGTCGTACGTTTTGCTGTCGTCATTGCCCGGATTGCGCATTTCGGCACGGGTATAGTTCCAGGCCGCGCCCCATGTCAGGGTGTTAGTCAGATGGTAATCCAGGCCCAGCGAGCCACCACCTTTACGTTTGTAACGCAGACCGTTACCCGGCAGATATTCGTTATCATCGAACAGATATGAGGCGTAAAGATCTGCATCCCCGAACGTATTCTTATATTTCAGCATATTGCGTGAGCGATAAGAGCCATCATAGTCGCCGTTGATACCGTTACCCGGCGCCTGACCGATCATGTCGTAATCCCAGATATCGGTTTTCGCCCCTACCACATCATAGTAAATGCTGTTTTGCTGACCGTAGGTTAATGTCCCCCAGGTTTTGCTTTTCAGTCCGGTATAGAGCATACGGCGCGTGGTGTCGTGGGCACCTTTTGCATAGTGGTTATCCCAGTCAAACACCGCCGGAATATTGACGCCCAGCTCGTAGTAGTTAATCCAACTGATGTCATCAAACAGATAGTAATCACTGGCGAAGCGGAAACGGGTACCGCCGTCGAAGCCGTTACGTTTGTAAGAGCCTTTATCCCCATCTCCCGTCATCATATTGAACTGCGGACGAATACTGCCGCCCACGGTGAAATTCAGACGGCTTAACGGATCGCCCGCCTGCGGATCTTGTTTCAACAGCGTGATCTCTGCTTGCGTTGCAAATGAGGTCATCGCCAGTGCCGCGCCGATCGTTATCGCCAGCGCTTTTATTTTATGTGCCATGCTGTTTCCTTGGTTAATAAGCAGCCAAATAGTTGCCAGCTGAATATTAACGCCGATTAAGCACGCCATGTTGTCGAGTTTTTCGTACTTTGTGCGCTTAAAAATCAGGTAGTTAGCAATTTGTGCACTTAAAAAAATACACGCCGATTATTTAACCGACGTGTAATCAAAATGACATGATTTTACTGGTTAAACTGGCGGAACAGCGCTTTCCCTTTGAGTAGCCGTGTGCCCAGCCAGCCACCGCATGCGGATAACAAAACGGCGCCGCACAGCGGTAACGTTAACCACAACCGCCAGTCCGGCTCCCAGGGGAAATCAAAGACTTTTGTTTGCAGCACCGCCAGCGCCGTTTCCGCACCGATCGCCGCCACCAGCCCGGAGACAAGCCCGAGCAGGGCAAATTCACACCACAGCGTGGTGCGTAACAGTCGCTTGCCGGCGCCGAGCGTGCGATACACCACCAGTTCCTGATGACGCTGGCGCATCCCCACCTGCACCTGGGCCAGCAACAGCAGCACGCCGCACAGGGTGACCAACACAACCATCACTTCCAGCGCCCGACTCACCTGCTCCAGCACCTGACCAACCTGTTTTAAGATAGCGCCAATATCCAGCAGGCTGATGGTGGGAAACTCGCGGTTAAGCTGGGTCAACATACCGTTGCCATTCTGCCAGCGGAAACTGGTCAGCCAGCTTTGCGGCTGTCCGTCCAGCGCCCCCTGCGGGAAAATAAAGAAGAAGTTGGGACGCAGACTTTCCCAGTCCACTTTGCGCAGGCTGGTGACTTTAGCGCTGAAATCCTGGGTATCACCCATAAAGGTCACGCTGTCGCCGAGCTTAAGCTTAAGGCGTTTTGCCAGTTCTTCTTCGACCGAGACCTCACCGGGTTTTGGTGGCCAGGAGCCCGCGGTAACCGGGTTGTGGTTTGCATCCGCCCCCTGCCAGGTCAAATTCAATTCGCGGTTCAGCGCCTCATCCGGGTTCCCTTCCGTACTTTGACCGTTTATCTGCGTCAGTCGGGCACGCACGATAGGCCAGAACGCCTGGGTTACCACCTGGTGTTCAGAGAGAAACGCTTTCACCGGTTCGACCTGCTCCGGGGCAATATTAATGAGGAAATAGTTCGGGCTTTCCGGTGGAAGCTGTTGCTGCCAGCGGTCGAGCAGATCGCCACGTAGCACCAGCAACATTGCCAGCAGCATGAATGACAGCGAGAAAGCCGATAACTGACTCAGCGTCGACCATGGCTGGCGCAGCAGACGATTGACCGCCAGACGCAGCGGCAATGTTTTGAGGGTAAGCTTTTTCATTACCCGCAGCAGCAGCCAGCCGACTACACCGCACAGCAATGCCAGGACCACCGCCCCCGCCAGCACCGACCACAACAGCATGCTGGCCCCCATCAGCCAGGCCAGCAGCAACACAGACACGATACTGATAACGGGAATATAAAATTTCAGCGGCCAGACATCGGCGACAGCGTCACGCCGCAATACCCGCAAAGGCTGCGTTGCCAGCAGCAAGCGCCAGGGCCGTATCCCCACCAGCAACGAAATCACCAGCATGGCGCCAATCGACCAGAGCCACGGCCAGCCGCTGGCGGCAGGGAGTGCCACCGGCAGAACCGGCTTGAGCAAGATCAGCAGGATTTTTTCAAACAACAGCCCCATCGCGCCACCGGTGATGGACGACAGCGCGAGCACCATCAGCCACTGGCCGATGATCAATTTGCGTAACTGCGACCTGCTCGCCCCCAGCGTTTTGAGAATGGCCACCAGGTCGTAACGACTGCGACAATAGTGCCCCATCGCGACAGCCACCGCCGCGACTGACAGCAGCAGGGTTAACAACGCCGACAGCAGCAAGAATTGCTGGGAGCGCTGTAATGACTTGCCGAGCGCGCCGTCATCCTGCTCAAGGCCATACCAACGATGTTCCGGCTTAAGCTTCGGCAGTAACCATTTTTCGTAGGCCTCCAGTTGTGCGGGTGTCCCGGCAAATTTTACCCGCCAGGTGACGCGGCTTCCCGGCTGTACCGCTCCTGTTTTCGCCACATCCGCCGTATTCATTAATAATCGCGGCGCCATTTCGAACGGGTTAAAACCGGAATCTGGCTCCTGCACCACCTCCCCGGCGATACGCAGCGTGGCATCCCCCACATCAATCGAGTCGCCGGTTTTCAGGTTTAACAGCGCCATCAACCGTGGAGCCAGCAGCACCGTTCCAGCCAGCGGTTTGACCGCAGGCGGCGTGGTTTGCAGGTCGCCATAGAGCGGATAACTGTCATCCACCGCTTTCACGTTTGCCAGTTGTGGTGTGTCACCGGCGAAGGTCATCGTGGCAAATGAGATTTGCTCGCTAACTTTAAGCCCCTCTTTTCGCGCCTCTTCCAGCCACGCCTGCGGAATTTCACGTGAACTGCGCAACGCCCTGTCGCCAGCCATAAACTCGCGGCTCTGCTGGCTTAATCCTTTTTCCATCCGGTCGCTGATATTGCCCAGCGCCAGCACACAGGCCACCGCCAGGCTTAGCGCCAGCCAGACAATCAGCAATGAAGGAGAGCGCCATTCGCGCCAGAACCAGCGGGCGATCATGCTTCCTCCCGCAGTTCGCCGTTCACCAGACGTAAACGCCTGTCGCAACGCGCCGCCAGTTGAGGATCGTGCGTGACCAGAATCAGGGTGGTGCCATATTGCTGGTTCATCGAGAAGAGCAAATCAGCAATCTTATCGCCGGTCTGCCTGTCGAGGTTGCCGGTGGGTTCGTCGGCAAACAGCAGCGCCGGGCGACCATTAAACGCACGGGCCAGCGCCACACGCTGTTGCTCGCCGCCGGAAAGCTGCGCGGGAAGGTGATCGAGACGTTTCCCCAGCCCCAACTCTTCCAGTAGCCCTTTAGCACTGGCACGACTCTGCGCGCTGTTTTCCCCCCGTAGCAGCGCCGGAAGCTCGACGTTTTCCAGCGCATTCAGGGTGGGGATCAGCATAAAAGACTGGAAAACAAAACCGACGTGCGCGGCACGTAACTTTGCCCGCGCCTCTTCATCCATCGCGTGAAGCGGCTGGCCCAGCAGGTTCACTTCGCCGCTACTGCCATCATCAAGCCCGGCAAGAATCGCCAGCAGTGTTGACTTACCCGAGCCTGATTCACCAATCAGGGCGATGGTTTGCGCCCGTTTGACAACAAGCTCAACTCCGGTGAGGATGGAAAGTTCATGCTCCCCCTGACCGACGGACTTCTTAAGATGATGAACTTCAACAATGTTTTCCGCTGGCATTTGGCCTTCCTGTTTTTGCTTCTGTTTAGCCTGCGTGCCGCCGCTGCGGACACGTTACTGGTTCTGGGAGACAGCCTGAGCGCGGGCTATCGCATGGCGGCCAATACCGCCTGGCCTGCGTTGCTCAACGAGAAGTGGCAACAAAAACCGCCCGTCATCAACGCCAGCATTAGCGGCGACACCTCGCAACAGGGGCTGGCACGCTTACCCGCGCTGCTTAAAGAGCATCAGCCTCGCTGGGTGTTGATTGAGCTGGGAGGTAACGATGGTCTGCGCGGCTTTGCGCCCCAACAAACGGAACAAACGCTGCGTACCATTTTGCAGGCGGTAAAAGCCGCAAACGCCGAACCCTTGCTGATGCAAATACGGCTGCCCGCCAACTATGGACGCCGTTATACTGAGTCATTTAGCGCCATCTATCCTAAGCTCGCCAAAGAGTTTGATATTCCTCTGTTGCCGTTTTTCATGGAAGAGGTCTATCTCAAACCCCAATGGATGCAGGATGATGGGATCCACCCGAACCGTGACGCTCAGCCTTTTATTGCCGACTGGATGGCGACCCGGTTGGCTCCATTAGTTAATCACGACTCCTGATTTATCAGGGACGCTTTCAGGTAAAGTTATGCAAAAAACGATCTTAATAACAGGATGTTCCAGCGGTATCGGTCTGGAAAGCGCCCATGAACTCAAGCGTCAGGGCTTTCGCATCCTGGCGGCCTGCCGCAAAAGCGAGGATGTTGCACGTATGAATCAGGCCGGATTTACCGGCGTGCTGTTGGATCTCGACCTCCCCGAAAGCGTAGAACGTGCCGCTGACGAGGTCATTGCCCTGACGGAAAACTGTCTGTATGGCATTTTTAATAACGCGGGCTTTGGCCTGTACGGCCCGCTGTCTACCATCAGCCGCGAGCAAATGGAAAAACAGTTTTCCGCCAACTTTTTTGGCACACACCAGCTCACCATGCGCCTGTTACCCGCCATGCTCCCGCACGGCGAAGGCCGCATTGTGATGACGTCTTCGGTAATGGGGCTGATTTCGACCCCCGGTCGTGGCGCTTATGCGGCCAGTAAGTACGCCCTGGAAGCCTGGTCCGATGCGCTGCGTATGGAACTGCGCCACAGCGGCATCAAGGTCAGCCTGATTGAGCCAGGCCCTATCCGCACCCGCTTTACGGAGAACGTCAACCAGACGCAGAGTGACAAACCGGTGGAAAACCCCGGTATTGCCGCACGTTTTACCCTCGGCCCGGAGGCGGTCGTCGCTAAAGTACGCCATGCTTTTGAAAGTCCGAAACCCAAACTGCGTTATCCGGTCACGGTCGTCACCTGGGTGGTAAGCCTGCTGAAACGCATACTGCCGGGACGCGCAATGGATAAAATTTTACACGGGTGAGTTGAAGGCACAGCGCCTGTCCCCATGTATCAATAAACACTTAAACAGAGAATGACCCATGTCTGTACAGAACATCGTCAACATTAACGAAGCAAACCTTCACCCGACGCTTGAACAGTCAATGACCACGCCGGTGCTGTTCTATTTCTGGTCCGAGCGTAGCCAGCACTGCCAGCAGTTGACCCCGGTGCTGGAAAGCCTGGCGGCGCAATATAACGGGCAATTTATTCTGGCGAAGGTGGACTGCGATGCTGAGCAGATGCTTGCGTCACAGTTTGGTTTACGTGCGATCCCAACGGTCTACCTGTTCCAGAACGGCCAGCCGGTCGACGGTTTCCAGGGGCCGCAGCCAGAAGAGGCCATACGCGCCCTGCTGGATAAAGTCCTGCCGCGCGAAGAAGAGTTAAAAGCGCAACAGGCCATGCAACTGATGGAAGAAGGCAAACATGCCGAAGCGCTGCCGCTGTTGAAAGAGGCCTGGCAGTTATCGCAGCAGAACAGTGAAATCGGCCTGCTGCTGGCGGAGACGCAAATTGCGCTCAACCGCTCTGATGATGCCGAAGCGGTGCTGAAAACCATTCCGCTGCAGGATCAGGACACCCGCTATCAAGGGCTGGTGGCGCAAATCGAGCTGCTGAAAAAAGCCGCGGACACCCCGGAAATTCAGCATTTGCAAGAGCAGGTCGAGAAGAACCCGGCGGATGCGCAACTGGCAACGCAACTGGCGCTGCAACTGCATCAGGTTGTCCGCAATGAAGAGGCGCTGGAGCTGCTGTTCAGTCATCTGCGTAAAGATTTAGGCGCAGCAGACGGTGAGGCGCGCAAAATGTTGCAGGAGATCCTGGCCGCGCTGGGTACCGGCGATGCACTGGCCTCGAAATACCGTCGCCAGCTCTACTCCCTGCTTTACTAGTCCCGCCCGCTAAATTTGGGGGTCGCGCTGTTAAGATCCCCAAATTTGGTTAGAATGACATCAAATTAAACAGGAGGTTTATTTGATGCTCATCGTCATCCCCGTTCTTATCTTAGTCGCGCTGGTCATTGTAGGCGCGGGTGTCAAAATCGTTCCGCAAGGATATCAGTGGACGGTAGAACGCTTCGGTCGTTATACCCGTTCTCTCCAGCCGGGTCTGAGCCTTGTGGTACCGTTTATGGACCGTATTGGTCGTAAGATCAATATGATGGAGCAAGTTCTCGATATCCCATCCCAGGAAGTCATTTCCAAAGATAACGCCAACGTCACCATCGATGCGGTGTGTTTTATTCAGGTTATCGACGCCCCGAAAGCCGCCTATGAGGTGAGCAATCTGGAACTGGCGATCATTAACCTCACCATGACCAACATCCGTACTGTGCTCGGCTCGATGGAGCTCGACGAAATGCTCTCTCAGCGCGACAGCATCAACACTCGCCTGCTGCATATCGTGGACGAAGCCACCAATCCGTGGGGCATCAAAGTCACCCGTATCGAAATCCGCGATGTTCGCCCACCGGCGGAGCTGGTCTCTTCAATGAACGCCCAGATGAAAGCCGAACGTACCAAGCGTGCTTACATCCTGGAAGCCGAAGGGATTCGCCAGGCGGAAATCGTCAAAGCGGAAGGTGAAAAGCAGGCCAAAATCCTCAAAGCCGAAGGTGAACGGCAGTCGGCGTTCCTTGAAGCAGAGGCCCGTGAACGTTCGGCAGAAGCAGAAGCACGGGCGACCAAAATGGTCTCCGAGGCGATTGCGGCGGGCGACGTGCAGGCAATTAACTACTTTGTGGCGCAAAAATACACCGAAGCGCTGCAACAAATTGGCTCTGCTAATAACAGTAAAGTCGTGATGATGCCGCTGGATGCCAGCAGCCTGATGGGCTCGATTGCCGGGATCGCGGAGCTGGTAAAAGACAGCACCAGTGAACGGAAAAAATCATGATAGCCGTGCTCTTTGAACATGCCTACATTTTCTGGTTGAGTCTTGGCGGCCTGCTTCTGGCCGCTGAGATGCTCGGCGGCAACGGCTATTTGCTGTGGAGCGGCGTGGCGGCAGTGGTCACCGGCCTGCTGGTCTGGCTGGTTCCGTTCGGCTGGGAATTACAGGGGGTGATCTTCGCGGTACTCACGCTTATCGCCGCCTGGCTGTGGTGGCTGTGGCTATCCAGACGGGTACGTGACCAGAAACCGGCAGATGCGTCGCTTAATCAGCGCGGACAGCAACTGGTGGGCCGCCGTTTTATCCTCGATAATGCGCTGGTCAACGGGCGCGGGCACATGCGGGTGGGAGACAGCTCCTGGCCGGTGAGTGCCGGGTCAGATTTACCGGCAGGAAGCAAAGTCGAAGTTATCGCCGTCGAAGGCATTACGCTGCACATCAAAGCTGCGGTCGAATAATCGTAATAATACGCAAGGAAAGATGGTGAAAAAAAGCCACCTCACGCTGGGCCTGTGCCTCTCATTTGCCACCAGCAGCGCTGCGCTGGCGTCAATGGATATGGATTCTTGTGCCTGGGCGAGCCCGGGCTGTTTTCTGGTCAGCCCGCCGGTCCTTGGCGTGGCGAATGATACCCGCGATAACCTGCTGCGACTGCTGGATGAGCAAAAAGGCTTTTCATCCCTGCGCCAGCCTGTCCCGACGGATATTACCCGCAGCCGGGATTTCTATTTCGGCATGCATATGCTGGATTACGATCCCCCGGTGGATGACGACTCGGACACGACGCCTGGCGAGGATCCCCTCAGCCAGCAAATCGCGACCCTGGGCCTCGACGCCGAGGCAATCACTCACCTGACGGCGCTGCAGGACGAAAACGAAAACCGCTTTGTGTCGCTCAATAGCGATACGCTATCGGATTTTTTCGCCGCGCTGCTGGCCGATACAACACTGACCCCCGAGCTACGTCAGACGCTGGCGAAGACGCGCCTGCTTGTCGATGGCAGCAGCAATGCTCAGGATGAACTCAACAAACTCACCGTACCGGAAGGCTCTGCCGCTGCGTTTCGTGACTATTTGCAGGCCGCAAACCAGTTTTACGCAGGGAATTACACCGCAGCCAGGCAGAGCTTTACCGCCCTTAGCACGAACCCGCAGCCGTGGATCGCCGAAACCGCCAGCTACATGCTGATGCGTAACGCGCTCAACGCCAGCAGTGAAAATGCTAACGGCGAATACGGTGATTTCGACGTCACTAAAGTGGATAAAGCCCTGGCGCAACAGGCGCGGGACAGCGCGGATACCTACCTCAAAAAATGGCCGCAGGGAAAATACGCCGACTCAACACAGGGGCTGCTGCGCCGTATCAACTGGTATCTGCAGGACTGGAATACGCTGGCAACACTCTATGAACACATTCTGCCGCAGGCTGCCGACAGCGATGCGCTGAGCGCCCTGATTAACGAAAGCGACAATAAGTTGCTCAGCAAAGACCTGACCTGGGGAGACAGCTATTTTCTAAGTGCGCCCGATGCGTCGTTGCTGACCTTTATCCAGACGCTCAGGCTGATGCGCGATAATCAGTGCGAAAATCACGCCCACTGTGTCGATCAGGCGTATCTCGATGGCCTTAAAGCCGATTTCGAAAAAAACAAACGCGCCGATCTGTGGAACTATTTGCGCCTGATGCTCGCTTACAACAAGCAGGATTACGCGGCGGTGGTGAAAGACATTACTCCGGCGCAGAGCCTGCCCGAGCACAATATCCTCGCGTTTAGCGAACAGGCGCTCTACGGCGATGCACTGATGGGCCAGCAGCAATGGGATGCCGCACGCGATCACTGGCTGCACCTGCTGGATCTCAGCAAAGATGTTGAGCAACAACAGTTACTGCAGGCGAAGCTGGCGGCCACGCTGGTCAACAGCAATGCGCTGGAGAAGATTTTCGCTCCCGATAGCCGCATCACGAATCTGCGCTACCGCTCACTGGTGCTGAAAACCAAAGCCACTCCTGAGCTGTTACGCCAGCAGGCGGGCAAGGGGCCAAACAACGAAGAGCGCACCATTGCCCTGCATACCTTGCTGACGCAGGATCTGGCACAGGGCCACTATGCCGACTGGTTGCAGGATAAATCCCTGCTCACGGCCATCACCGCCGCCATTCCCGGCGAAGCGTTTGACGATGTGGATGTCAGCGTCTTTAAATGGACAGGCACAGACCCGGAAAAAGCCTATGCCTGCGCATCGTTGAATGACACCGTTGGCGTGCTGAGTAAGAATCCGCAGGATGGCCATGCCCTTAACTGCCTGGGTGAGTTTTTCCGCACCACGCAAACCGAAGTCAGCCTGGCGAAAGACCGTGGCGGCAACGATGCGCTGGATGTCGCCACACGTCAGGACGATTTTTCCGGAAAACCACATCGTCTGGCGTGGTACCAACAGGTGATTAACGACACGAAGGCCGAACCGGAAGACAAGAGCTATGCGCTTTACCGCGCGGTGATGTGCTATGCGCCATCGGGCTACAATGATTGCGGTGGCGAAGATGTCGATAAAGCCGTGCGTAAAGCCTGGTTCCTGCAACTCAAGCGCGATTATCCAGGAAGCGTATGGGCGAAAAGCCTCAAGTATTACTGGTAATCGCCTTTATCAGTTCCCTGTTTATGTCTGTGGCGAATGCCGCAGACGGGCAGGATTTTTGGCTATGGTCGGGCGTTAAGACAGGTGACGCACTGCGCGACGCCCGCACCGTCTATCTGCATCAGGGCGATGTGATTGCCCTCTCAGGCACCGCCGTATTTGAACGCAAAGGATTACCGGTTAGCCGCCTGACGTTTCCCCATATCTGGCTGACCGTGCGCCTGACGACGCTGGATGTTTCTGATGAGATGCTGGCACGCCTGAACCGTCTGTTACTGCGCTGGCAGGCTGCCGGTAACAACGTGACGGGTCTGCAGATTGATTTTGATGCCGCCACGCACCGCCTCGATCATTACGCGCAGTTTCTGCACCGGTTGCGGGAAATCCTCTCGCCGCAGTTCGCGCTGGGGGTGACGGGGCTGCTGGACTGGGCGAAAACCGGCAGCGTGAAAACGCTGAACGCCCTGCCGGTGGATGAACTGGTGGTGCAAAGCTATCAGGGGCGCAACACCGTCGAGGATTATACCGCCTACCTTCCTGCGCTGGCCGGGTTACGCATTCCGTTTAAAGTCGGACGCGTGCAAAACGGCGTCTGGGATCCGCAAGAGGAACAGCGCCTCGCCGCCTCGCCATGGTATCGCGGCACGGTGATCTTTATGCTCAACCCTTAGCGTGTGCCTTGTGATGGCAGCAGCCGGAAAGATTATCAATAATCGGGCAGTCGGCGCTGTCATCGCCAGGGCAGGATTCCGCCAGCGACATAAGCTGCTTGCGCATCGCTTCAAGTTCGACAATATGACGCTCAATTTCTGCCACTTTTTGCAATGTGCGGGCTTTGACATCCGCGCTGTGACGGGCCGGATCGTTAAACAGATTCACCAGTTCGCCACACTCTTCGAGGTTGAACCCCACCTGGCGCGCCTGGCGTAGCAGTGTCAGTTCATTGATGTGTTGCTGCGTGTAGCTGCGGTAGCCGTTTTCCCCGCGCAGCGGCGGCGTCACCAGCCCTTTATCTTCATAAAAGCGAATCGCTTTGCTGGTTAAGCCGGTCTTTTTCGCCACAATACTGATATTCACCTTTCCCCCTTGACCTTCCCCTTGATGGAAGGTTTAACCTGTTACACAGTTAGTACATGTAATTAATCAGGTCAATCTTTATACGGCCCATCATACAGGAAATTAATTATGTCTCACATTACAGAGCTGGAGCTGGACGGACTGTCCTGCGGCCACTGCGTTAAACGTGTTAAAGAGAGTCTGGAACAACGTGCTGACGTTGAGCAGGCAGACGTTACCCTTACCCATGCGCAGATCACCGGCAGCGCCGACGCTTCGGCGCTTATCGATACCATCAAACAAGCCGGGTACGGAGCGAGCATTAGCCACCCAAAGGCTAAACCGCTGGCAGAGTCATCAACCCCGTCGGAAGCACTGACAGCGGCCACTCCTGAGCTTCCGGCAACGGATGACCTTGATGACAGCAAGCAACTGTTAATCAATGGCATGAGTTGCGCCAGTTGCGTCTCCCGCGTCCAGAAAGCCCTCCAGGCGGTTCCGGGCGTCACGCAGGCACGGGTCAATCTGGCGGAGCGCACTGCGCTGGTGATGGGTAGCGCCTCCGCACAGGATTTAGTGAGCGCCGTCGAAGGTGCCGGTTACGGTGCGGAAGCCATAGAAGACGACATAAAACGCCGCGAACGTCAGCAGGAAACGGCCAACGCGACCATGAAGCGTTTTCGCTGGCAGGCCATTGTCGCCCTGCTGGTCGGCGTACCGGTGATGGTCTGGGGGATGGTGGGTGACAACATGATGGTCACCGACGCCAACCGCTCCCTGTGGCTGTTTATTGGCCTGGTGACGCTGGGCGTGATGATTGTCGCGGGCGGCCATTTTTATCGTAGCGCGTGGAAAAGCCTGACCAACGGCACCGCCACCATGGACACCCTTGTGGCGCTCGGTACCGGTGCAGCCTGGCTTTACTCGATGAGCGTAAACATCTGGCCGCAGTGGTTCCCGATGGAAGCACGCCATCTCTATTATGAAGCCAGTGCGATGATCATTGGTTTGATCAACCTCGGCCATATGCTGGAAGCGCGTGCGCGCCAGCGGTCCTCAAAAGCGCTGGAAAAATTACTCGATCTGACGCCCCCCACCGCCCGTGTGGTAACCGACGAGGGCGAGAAAATGCTCCCCCTCGCCGACGTTCACCCCGGCATGACACTGCGTTTAACCACCGGCGATCGGGTGCCTGTCGATGGAGAAATAAGCCAGGGCGATGCCTGGTTTGATGAAGCCATGCTCACGGGCGAACCGATTCCCCAGGAGAAAAGCATTGGCGATGCCGTGCACGCCGGAACGGTGGTACAGGACGGTAGCGTGCTGTTTACCGCCAGCGCGGTAGGCAGCCAGACAACGCTGTCGCGCATTATTCGCATGGTGCGGCAGGCGCAAAGTAGTAAACCGGAAATCGGGCAACTGGCCGATAAAATTTCGGCGGTGTTTGTGCCCGTCGTGGTAGCGATAGCCCTGCTCAGCGGCGCTATCTGGTATCTCTTCGGCCCGGCGCCGCAAATCGTCTATACGCTGGTCATTACCACCACGGTTCTGATTATCGCCTGCCCTTGTGCATTAGGGCTGGCAACGCCGATGTCGATCATTTCGGGCGTGGGTCGCGCGGCGGAGTTTGGCGTGCTGGTGCGCGATGCCGATGCGCTGCAAAGAGCGAGCACTCTCGACACGCTGGTGTTTGATAAAACCGGCACCCTGACCCGCGGCAAACCGCAAGTGGTGGCCATCAAAACAGCGAATGGCTTTACCGAACACCAGGCGCTGCGCTTTGCCGCCGCGCTGGAACAAGGCTCCAGCCACCCGCTGGCGCACGCCATCCTCGAAAAAGCGGGCGCTGAGGCATTGCCGACGGTGCAGAGCTTCCGCACGTGGCGCGGCCTTGGCGTGAGCGGCGAAGCAGAAGGCAGCCGCTTACTGCTCGGCAACCAGGCGCTGCTGTCGCAACAGCAGATCACCGTACGCGAACTGGAAGACGAGATGGCCTCCCAGGCCGCGCAAGGGGCCACCCCGGTACTGCTGGCAGTTGATGGCAAAATTGCCGCCCTGCTCGCCATTCGCGATCCGCTGCGCGAAGACAGCGTCAATGCCCTGCAACGCCTGCATCTTGCTGGCTATCGCCTGGTGATGCTGACCGGAGATAACCCCACTACGGCTAAAGCCATTGCGAAAGAAGCCGGAATCGATGAAGTGATTGCCGGGGTTTTACCGGATGGTAAAGCCGAGGCCATTGCCAAATTACAGCGCGAAGGTCGCCGTGTGGCGATGGTCGGTGACGGCATCAACGATGCCCCGGCGCTGGCTCAGGCCGATGTTGGTATCGCCATGGGTGGCGGGAGTGATGTCGCGATTGAAACTGCCGCCATCACCCTGATGCGCCATAGCCTGACGGGCGTTGCGGACGCGCTGGCTATTTCGAAGGCAACGCTGCGCAACATGAAACAGAACCTGCTTGGCGCGTTTGTCTATAACTCGCTTGGTATTCCCATTGCCGCCGGGATCTTATGGCCGCTGACGGGAACCCTGCTTAACCCGGTGGTGGCGGGGGCCGCGATGGCGCTCTCCTCTATTACCGTGGTCAGCAATGCTAACCGCCTGCTACGCTTTACGCCGAAAGACTGACCGCGGCCGCCCCGCCATCCGGCGGGGCAATTGCACCTTTCTCCCCTACGCGCTAGCATGGCGTTTTCATTTCAGGAAGCGCGTATGGGCCTGTTTGACTGGTTAAAAAGCTTTTTTCGCACGCGCCGTTACCCATGGCCCGCGGTGGATATTACGCTGTCGGGCAATCGCCATCTGCATCTGATTGGCAGCATCCATATGGGTACTCAGGGGATGTCCCCCCTGCCCGCCCAACTGCTGCAAAAACTGCGCAAAGCCGATGCGCTGATTGTCGAAGCCGATGTCGCCAGCAGCGGTTCACCCTTTGCCGATATCCCTGATAGCCCACCCCTGGCCGAACGCCTGAGCCCTGCGCTTCTCACCCAGTTGAGAGAGACCATCGAAGGTCTTGATCTGTCGCAGAGTGAGTTTGAAACACGTCCCGCCTGGCATATTGCACTGGTGTTACAAGCCATGCAGGCACAGCGGCTGGGCCTTCGCCCCGACTACGGCATCGATTATCAGTTGCTACAGGCGGCGCGTCAGTTCTCAACGCCGGTGATTGAACTGGAAGGGACGGAGAACCAGGTCGCAATTTTGCGTCAACTGGCGGATGGCGGTCTTGAACTGTTACAGGATACGCTGACCCACTGGCGTGAAAATGCGCGGCTGCTGCAGGTGATGATGAGCTGGTGGCTGGACTCGCCCCCCACCAGTGAGCCGCTGTCGCTACCGTCGACGTTCAGTCAGTCGCTGCATGATGTGCTGATGCATCAGCGTAACCGCGCCTGGTGTGAACGGCTGCTGGCGTTACCGCCGGGGCGTTATGTGGTCGCCGCAGGTGCGCTGCATCTGTATGGTGAAGGGAATTTGCCGTCGCTGTTAGCGCAAAAAAATGGCCAATAAGATTATTGGCCCGTCAAAGAGGAATTTCAGTTTTTATAGTTATACCGAAGCTCGTGCTTCGGACTAGCGGATTGTCGCTCAAACTTTTCGTCACTGCCAATACTATTGCGCAAGATAGTACTATTTTTGCGTGATAAATCGGGCGTAAGCTGGCTGCGTGAAATTACTGTGGTTTGAAGGATTGCTATGACTCCCGCCGTTAAGTTATTAGAAAAAAACAAGGTTCCTTTCCAGATACACACCTATGACCACGATCCGAACGAGACAAACTTTGGAGACGAGGTGGTCCGCAAGCTCGGTCTGAATGCCGATCAGGTGTACAAAACGCTGCTGGTTGCGGTCAATGGCGATATGAAACAGTTGGCCGTTGCGGTGACGCCGGTTGCCGGGCAACTGGATCTGAAAAAGGTCGCGAAAGCATTGGGCGCGAAGAAAGTGGATATGGCCGACCCGATGGTGGCACAGCGCACAACCGGTTATCTGGTGGGTGGTATCAGCCCACTGGGGCAAAAGAAACGTTTGCCCACGCTGATTGACGCCCCTTCACAGACATTCGCCACTATTTTTGTCTCCGGCGGCAAACGCGGGCTGGATATTGAACTGGCGGCGAGCGATCTGGCAAAAATGCTGGACGCGAAGTTTGCCGATATCGCCCGCCGGGATTAACGACTTTTGCGAAGACAGGGCGCTATTGGTGAAGGCAGTTTTTTCCCCTCACCCTAACCCTCTCCCCAAAGAGGAGAGGGGACCGTTCGTGCTCGCATTTTTGTGGGGATTCCTCAGCCCCAAAGGGGAGAGGGAACAGGACAAGAGGATCTACTTGAGTGTTACTGCCAGCTCACCTCACCCTTCGGCTCGTAAGCATTCGCATCCAGCGGCGAGTTCTGCTCAATAAATTGCTTAAGCACCTCGGCATCAATAAAGCCGGTATTGACATAACCCGGTTTATTATCAATGCGCGGATAGCCGTCACCACCGGTGGCGTTAAAGCTTAACGTTGCCAGACGGTAGGTTTTCGCCGGGTCGATAGCCTCACCTTTAATTTTCAGGTCGCTCAGTACGCCGTTCTTCGCCACGAACCCGACATTGGCAAACTGCGGATAAGCACCGGAATCCGGCTTCATTTTCGCCACCGCAGTGAGATAATCCGTCAGCTCTTTACCGCTCATGTCCGCATAGACCAGGGTGTTGCCAAAAGGCTGTACTTTCAGCACATCTTTATAGGTAATAGCACCCTCTTCAATGGAATCACGCACACCGCCGCCGCTCATTACTGCCAGGTCGGCATTGGTACGCGCCATCTGCCCGGCCAGAATCAGACGCGCCAGATTGGTCTGTACAAAGCGGACTTTACTGCGGTCGCCTTCGAGGTGGCCGTTGGTATTGCCGATTTTAACCTCGAGCTGCGCTTTACCTTTATTCTGGAACGGCGTCAGCAGGGAGAGCATTTGCTGGTTTTCCTGAATTTCCGGGGTAAAGAGTACGCGCTCACTCTTGCCGTTATCGTAGGTGACTTTCTTCTTGAGGTTCACCGGAATCAGTTGATAATTCACCAACTTCATTTCGCCATTACGAAACTCAAAGTCTGCACGTCCTACGTACTTGCCCCATTCGTGGGCCTGAACAATCCAGATACCATTCTGCTTATCCGGCGCACAGGGCGTACCCGGTACGTAATTCACCTGCTTTTTGTTTTCCGATGCCATGCACACCGGGTCTTGTGAGTGACCACCCACAATCATCGCCAGCGACCCGGCAGGCAGACTGCGCGCCATTTCCACATCGCCCGGCGCATTGGAACCGTGCTCACCATTGTCATAGTGCCCCATGTGGGTGGTGGCAAGGATCACATCCGGCTTCTGGGTTTGTTGCAGCTCTTCAATCACCAGCTTTGCTTCGTCCGCCGGTTTGCGGAACTCGATATCGGTAAAATACTCGGGATTACCGATTTTTGCCGTGTCATCGGTGGTTAAACCGATCACGGCGATTTTCAGCCCTTGCCTGTCAAAAATCATCCACGGTTTAAAAAGACGCTCACCGGTGCTTTTCTGATAGATATTGGCGGAAAGGAACGGGAATTTGGCCCACTTTTCCTGCTGGCGCAGCACGCTCATCGGGTTATCAAACTCGTGATTGCCCACCGCCATTGCGTCGTAGCCAATCAGATTCATGCCGCGAAAGTCAGGTTCTGCGTCCTGCAGATCGGATTCCGGCACGCCGGTATTGATGTCGCCGCCAGAGAGCAACAGGACGCTGCCACCTTCAGCCGCCACCTCTTTGCGGATCCCGTCCACCAGCGTTTTTTGTGCTGAGAGGCCGTACTCGCCATAATCGTTGCGCCAGAAGTGACCGTGATGATCGTTGGTATGGAGGATGGTTATCTTATAGGTTTTGTCCTGCTCATAAGCTTGAGCCGAACCACTTGCCAGAGTAAAGGCGGCCAGCAGCGCCAGCACCATGCTCTTTTTTAACAATTTCATGCTTCTCTCCCTGATTCATTAACAACCGCAAAAGTACTGTGCTCTGAAAGAATAGACAAATAAGTTTTCAGAATTGCGACTTCCTTC
Source organism: Phytobacter sp. SCO41 (assembly GCF_003073275.1). Taxonomy (NCBI): domain Bacteria; kingdom Pseudomonadati; phylum Pseudomonadota; class Gammaproteobacteria; order Enterobacterales; family Enterobacteriaceae; genus Phytobacter; species Phytobacter sp. SCO41. Next base: position 4,304,654 of record NZ_CP027225.1, read on the forward strand.
AAACCTTATCCGCAGGTATGTTAGCCAGATAACTATTTCAGTTCTGACAATTCTTACATCGCTCAACCTGACAGAGTATTTATGGCAATCAGTGAAACTCCTCAGCCACTGACCCCGTCTTCCGGGGCAGTCCCTAAGGCGCGCACCGCCTTTGGCATCCTTGGTGCGATTAGCGTTTCCCATCTGCTTAACGACATGATCCAGTCGCTGATTCTGGCGATTTACCCGCTGCTACAAAATGAGTTTTCTCTCTCATTTTTACAGATTGGGATGATAACCCTGACTTTTCAGCTTTCGTCATCATTGCTACAGCCGGTTGTCGGTTACTGGACGGATAAGCATCCGATGCCCTGGTCGCTTCCTGTCGGCATGTGCTTTACCCTCAGCGGCCTGGTTCTGCTGGCGCTGTCAGGCAGTTTTGAAACGGTGCTGATTGCCGCCGCACTTGTGGGCACGGGATCGTCGGTGTTCCATCCGGAATCCTCTCGCGTGGCGCGTATGGCCTCTGGCGGACGTCACGGGCTGGCACAATCTATCTTTCAGGTAGGCGGGAATTTCGGTAGCTCGCTTGGCCCTCTGCTGGCGGCCATTATCATTGCCCCTTACGGCAAAGGTAACGTCGCCTGGTTCGTGCTCGCGGCGCTGCTGGCTATCGTGGTACTGGCGCAGGTGAGCCGCTGGTATGCCGCACAGCACCGGGTCAACAAAGGGAAAAATGCGGCGACGGTAATCAATCCACTGCCGCGCAATAAAGTGGTTCTGGCAGTGTGCATCCTCTTAGTGCTGATTTTCTCGAAATATTTCTATATGGCGAGCATCAGTAGCTATTTCACCTTTTATCTGATGCATAAGTTCGATTTATCCGTCCAGAATGCGCAGATTCACCTGTTTATCTTCTTGTTCGCTGTTGCGGCAGGCACGGTAATTGGCGGGCCTGTCGGCGATAAGATCGGGCGAAAATATGTGATTTGGGGCTCTATCCTTGGTGTTGCGCCTTTTACCCTGCTTTTACCCTACGCAACCTTGTTCTGGACGGGTGTATTGACGGTGATCATTGGTTTTGTGCTGGCATCCGCGTTTTCCGCCATCCTGGTGTACGCTCAGGAGCTGCTTCCAGGACGTATCGGTATGGTTTCCGGGCTGTTTTTTGGTTTTGCCTTTGGTATGGGTGGGCTTGGAGCGGCAGTACTTGGGGTCGTTGCCGACCATACCAGTATCGATCTGGTCTATAAAATCTGTGCTTACCTGCCCTTATTGGGGATATTGACCATATTCCTGCCCGATAATCGCCATAAAGCGTGATTTCCCTCCGGCCAAAGCCTGGCTTTGGCCTCATACTTCTCAGGCAAACATGCACTTACAACGGGATCTCTGCTCTCTATGGCCGGGTTGCCGTTTAATTTCGCCCAACGTGCCATTTTCTTCAGAATTCAACGATTATTCATGAACACGATGCTTAAAATTGTCATAAACTGTAACCTGGGTTTTGGTTAATAAACCAAAATGGATCCACGCATCAACGAAAGGAGACGGAATGCATCACGCCACACCGCTTATCACCACCATTGTCGGCGGGCTTGTTCTCGCTTTTATCCTCGGCATGCTTGCCAATAAACTTCGAATTTCTCCTCTGGTGGGTTATCTGTTAGCGGGTGTGCTGGCCGGACCTTTTACGCCAGGTTTTGTCGCCGATACCAAGCTGGCGCCGGAACTGGCGGAGCTGGGCGTGATCCTGCTGATGTTTGGCGTGGGGCTGCATTTCTCTTTAAAGGATCTGATGGCGGTAAAGTCCATCGCCATTCCCGGAGCGATAGCGCAAATTGCCGTCGCCACGCTCCTGGGTATGGCGCTCTCCGCAACATTAGGCTGGTCGCTGATGACCGGCATAGTGTTTGGGCTGTGTCTTTCCACCGCCAGTACCGTGGTGCTGCTGCGTGCGCTTGAAGAACGACAGTTAATTGATAGCCAGCGCGGGCAAATCGCCATCGGCTGGCTGATTGTCGAAGACCTGGTGATGGTCCTGACGCTGGTTCTGTTACCTGCCGTTGCCGGAATGGTGGAAAAAGGCAACGTGGGGCTGGCGACGCTCGCCGTCGATATGGGAATAACCATCGGTAAAGTGGTCGCCTTTATCGCCATTATGATGCTGGTGGGCCGCCGCCTGGTGCCGTGGATTATGGCGCGCAGCGCGGCAACAGGTTCTCGCGAACTTTTTACCCTTTCGGTTCTGGCACTGGCGCTCGGTATCGCTTTCGGGGCTGTCGAGCTTTTTGATGTCTCCTTCGCACTGGGTGCATTTTTCGCCGGGATGGTATTGAATGAATCCGAACTGAGCCACCGCGCCGCACACGATACCCTGCCGCTGCGTGATGCCTTCGCAGTGCTCTTCTTTGTTTCCGTGGGCATGCTGTTTGACCCCATGGTACTGATTAATCAACCACTGGCGGTGCTGGCCACGCTGGCAATTATCATTTTTGGTAAATCGGTTGCCGCTTTTTTCCTTGTTCGCCTGTTCGGTCACTCGCCGCGTACGGCCCTGACTATCGCCGCCAGTCTGGCGCAAATTGGTGAATTTGCTTTTATCCTCGCCGGGCTGGGTATGGCGCTGGATTTACTGCCGCAGGCAGGGCAAAACCTGGTGCTGGCAGGGGCAATTCTCTCCATTATGCTGAACCCGGTGCTGTTCACGCTGCTGGAAAAATATCTCGATAAAACCGAAACGCTGGAAGAGCAAACCCTCGAAGAAGCCATTGAGGACGAGAAGCAGATCCCGGTGGATATTTGCAATCACGCGCTGCTGGTGGGTTTTGGTCGTGTCGGCAGCCTGTTAGGCGAGAAGCTGATGGCCCAGGGGATCCCGCTGGTGGTCATTGAGACATCGCGCACCCGCGTGGATGAACTGCGCGAGCGTGGCATTCGTGCCGTGCTGGGGAATGCGGCCAACGAGGAGATCATGAATCTCGCGCATCTGGATTGCGCCCGCTGGTTGCTGCTGACGATTCCGAACGGCTATGAAGCGGGCGAGATTGTCGCAACGGCGCGCGAGAAGTGTCCGAATATTGAGATTATCGCCCGCGCCCATTATGACGACGAGGTGGAATACATTGTCGAACGTGGCGCAAACCAGGTGGTGATGGGCGAGCGAGAGATTGCGAACACCATGCTGACGTTGATTGAGAAGCCCCCCGTTGTTGAAGCGATGACCGGGTAAAGGCCTGGCCGCCTGATGCCCTCACCCCGCCCTCTCCCCCAGGGAAAGGGCGAAAACCGTAGCCCGCACGCACCTCCGAATGGTAACCCGGATAAGCGCCAGCGCCATCCGGGAAGCCATTAAAAGGCTTCGCACAGAACTACCGTGACCAGTACGACTCTTCCAGGCTGTCTTCACGCTCTGGCAGCCCGCGGGACAAACGCGGCGCATGCTGGTTCAATACCTGATAGCTCACACGGTTGGCATATTTACAGACCTGCGCCAGCGACGAGTAAGTCAGCCAGGTAAACTGGTGCTTACTGGAATTTGGCACATTGATACGGTGGTAATTGTTGGCGGTGATATCATGCAACAATGCCGCCAGCGCGCCATCTCCCGCCCCGTTGGTATTCATAATTTTTTCCGGGCCGCCCATGTACGGGGCAATATGCGAATAAATGCGCAGCGGCTGCTGGCAATCTTTATGGCGCATCGCGCGGCTAAATTCATACTGATTAAACTCAGCAATCGCCCCTGGCAATAAAGGATGCTGCGTCTTGCGTTTCGCTTCATCTTCGGTAAAGCCGGCCATATACAGCCCCACCGGACCTGCGGTGCAAAGCACCAGATCGACCCAATCCAGCGCCTTATCCGAGGCCAGCAGCGGATCGCTTTCTCCGGTCAACGCCTGCGCCTCTTCTTCATTCATCGCCAGAATGGAGACATGCTCTTTCAGGAAGTTCTGCCACCACTGGGGGTTATCAGCAATCACATATTTCGTGCCGAGCGTCAGCACCACCGGCACGTTATGCTTTTTGGCGTAAGCCACGGCCTGCATGGTAGCTTCCGGCATCGGTTCACCCGGATTACACCGCACCAGGTAAGAGGTCAGTACCAGGGCAGAAGCACCAGCGATGACCGATTCAGGAATACTTTCAGGACGCAATTGATTCATATGACCGGGGCTAATAGCGAACGTACGCTCGCCCGACTCGCTGATCAGGGTAAAACAGCGGCCTATTGCACCGTCTACGCCTTGCAGGTAGTTCAGGTCGGTACGGCTTGAGGTATTGCACAGGTAACGATAGGCGTAGCTGCCAATCTCAATATTGCTGCACATCACACCCAGTAAGACCGAGCGGTCATCCGCCAGTACCGAGTAGTTGTGCATGGTATTGCCAATGGTGCCGCCAGCAAACTGATGGGTAATCAGGTTTTCGCGCACCAGTTCCTGATATAGCGCCTCGGCCACATCGTCTGCAATGACCAGAGAGTGACCCGCGCTCAGACCGTAACGGGCGATAAACGCGTCATCCACTTTCGCTTCGATATCCACCAGCGTCTGGTCAATACCCACCACCCAGGAGGCGCTGACTTCATTCTCTGGCTGGATTTGCTGCAATAACGGATCGCGGGCGTTAACGGGAAAATAGTGTTTGGATTTACGTTTACCGGGAAATTTCATGGTCATCGTTACGGGTGAGGATTGGGCGAAGAATGGTAGCACATTCCCCGCGTCTGGCGATCGGCATTACACCGTATACATGTTCAATATCGGCTACGCAGATCCCGGTTCAGGTCACCTTGCCCCTTACAATGAAGGATTATTTACCGGAGGACACCATGGATAAAGGGAATAAAATACGCGTCCTTGAGCGTATCTCTGCTGAAATGCAGCAAGTATTACACTTTCAACAGGAAAACCCACAGCCCGAACCAGACGGCAATGATTATCCCACCCAGCGCCGGGCCTATAACGAAGAACGGAGCTACTGGAACGCCGGAGGGCCAGACATACCGACTAAAGACGTTGACGTACCCACGCGCTATGGCACCGTTTGTACGCGCATTTACGCTTCGCCAAAACCAGAGAGTCAGGCGACGCTATTTTATCTTCACGGTGGGGGTTTTGTGCTGGGAAACCTCGACACACACGATCGTATCATGCGACTGCTGGCGCACTATACACAGTGTACGGTGGTCGGGATCGATTACACGCTTTCACCTGAGGCGCGATTTCCACAAGCCATAGAGGAAGCTGTAGCGGTATGCCAGTTTTATGCGCAACACGCTCACACCTTTAACCTGAATATGCAGCGTTTCGGTCTCGCAGGAGACTCTGCTGGCGCCATGCTGGCGATGGCAACCGCATTATGGATACGTGATCACAACATTGACTGCGGGCAAATGACAGCGCTGCTGCTCTATTACGGCCTCTATGGTTTACAGGACTCACGTAGCCGCCGGCTCTATGGCGGCCCCTGGGATGGTTTAACCCGGAAAGATTTGCAAAGTTACGATCAGGCTTATCTGCGCGATGAACAGGATCGCGAATCACCTTACTACTGCATCTTTAACAACGACCTGACGCAGGCTGTCCCTCCCTGTTTTATCGCCAGTGCCGAATATGATCCCTTAATAGATGACAGCAAAACCCTCTACGCGATCATTCGGGAACATAACGCGCATTGTCGGTATCAAATGTATCCGGGAACGCTGCACGCGTTTCTGCATTACTCACGAATGATGGAGACCGCAGATCGTGCGCTACGCGATGGCGCACGATTTTTCTGCGAAAACAACCGTTAGCGATATTTCTCCGTGAGACTGACCATCATCTCGATATGATCCGGGGAATCATTAAGTGCAGGAATATATTCATATTTCTCGCCGCCCGCTTCGAGGAAAAACTCACGGTTCTGCACGGCGATCTCTTCGAGAGTCTCAAGGCAATCGGCGGCAAAACCCGGGCTCATAACCTGAATATGTTTTACGCCCTTCTCACCGAGCATTTTCATGGTCTCATCGGTGTAGGGCGTTAGCCAGGGCTCGCGACCAAAGCGCGACTGGAAGGTCATCATCACTTTTTCTGGCGGCAGTTCCAGGGCTGAAACCAGCTCACGTGTGGTATCCCGGCAGCGCTGCGGGTAATCATCACCTTGATCCGCATAGCGTTGCGGAATGCCGTGATAAGAGAGCAGCAGCAAGTCGGGTTCGCCATGGCGGGCAAATGAGGCACGCACGCTATTCGCCAGCGCGTTGATATAAGCGGGATCATCCGCATAGTCGCGAATAAACGAGATACCGGGAATATGGCGTTTTGGGGCAAGGATACGCGCGAGTTCGTCCCATACCGCCGCCACCGTTGAACAGGAGTATTGCGGATAGAGTGGCAGCACGACGATATGTTCAACGCCTTGTGACTGGAGTTCCTCCACTGCGCTCGCCAGCGACGGCGAACCGTAACTCATTCCCAGCGCAACGGGGACATCAGGAAGACGTGCGGCCAGCGCGGCTTGCTGCCTGCGGCTGTAGACCATCAGCGGCGAGCCCTCTTCCATCCACACGGATTGATAGAGCTTTGCGACGCGCGGAGAGCGAATAGGCAGAATGACGCCACGCAGCAAAGGCCACCACAATAAACGGGACGTATCGACGACGCGCTGGTCGCTTAAGAATTGCCGCAGATAGCGCTTAACGGCCTCGGGAGTGGGTGCTTCGGGGGTACCAAGATTGGCCAGCAGAATACCTGCTTTCGTCTGACTCATTCGCGCCTCTTAACCATTGAACTGGCTAATGATTGTAACTGAAAAGCGCGTAAACGAAACCAATCACAGCGATTGGAAGATTATCCCCGGCGAACACCGGGGATAGAGGCGATTAGCCGAGGATTTTTTCCAGCTCTGCGCGCACGTCAGCCACGGCTTTGGTGCCGTCAACTTTCGCGTATTTGGTGTTACCCGCCTGCGCTTCTTTGGAGTAGTAACCGATCAACGGCGCAGTCATCTGATGGTATTCCACCAGGCGCTTACGGACGGTTTCTTCCTGGTCATCTTTACGGGTGGTCAGCTCTTCGCCGGTCACGTCGTCTTTACCTTCCACTTTCGGCGGATTGAATTTAACGTGGTAAACACGGCCAGAAGCGGCGTGTACGCGACGACCTACGATACGGTCAACGATCAGCTCGTCCGGTACGTCAAATTCCAGGACGTAATCGACTTTGATACCGGCTTCTTTCATTGCATCAGCCTGCGGGATGGTGCGTGGGAAGCCATCGAGCAGGAAACCATTGCGGCAGTCTTCCTGTGCAATACGCTCTTTCACCAGGGCGATAACCAGTTCGTCAGTCACCAGTTTACCGGCATCCATGATGTCTTTTGCTTGCTTGCCCAGTTCGCTGCCAGATTTCACAGCGGCGCGGAGCATATCGCCCGTGGAGATTTGCGGAATACCGTATTTCTCCATAATGAACTGTGCCTGAGTTCCTTTACCCGCGCCTGGAGCGCCAAGCAGAATAATACGCATTGCGGAAATCCCCTCAAATGTCGATTCAATTTTTCAAAAAAGCGCTAAACGATACCACCAGAATGAGTATGGCTCAAGGAAGGCTACGGGGCTGAAACGGTTAGTGGGAAAGAATGTTTAAAAAATGCGGCAATCCTCCCCACAACAGTCCTCTTCAGGGGGAACGAAGGAGAAAAAAGTGCGCTGCGCCATATCCTCTCCCCTGCGGGGAGAGGATAACGGTGAATTTACGACATTAACAAGGTATTCAAACGCTTAATAAAGAGGTTGGGATCTTCCAGCGTGCCGCGTTCAGCGAACAGCGCCTGATCCAACAGCAGTTCGACCCATTCGCCAAACTTCGTCTCGTCCTGAGTATCGGCGGTGCGTTTCACCAGCGGATGATCCGGGTTCAGTTCAAAGATGTACTTCACTTCCGGCACGCTCTGGCCCGCAGCGGCAAACAATTTCGCCATCTGCGTGCTCATTTCGTCGTTATCGGTGGTGACAATCGCCGGGGTATCGGTCAGACGATGCGTCAGTCGTACCTCTTTCACGCGGTCGCCCAGCAGGGTTTTAACGCGCTCAACAAACGGCTCCAGCGCTTTTTCTGCTTCTTTGGTGGTTTCGTCCACTTCATCAGCCAGTTTATCCAGCGACTCGTCAGCTTTAGAGACCGACTGGAACGGCTTACCGCTGAACTCGGTCAGATAGCTCATCATCCACTCGTCGATACGATCGGAGAGCAGCAGAACTTCGATACCTTTCTTACGCAGCAGTTCCAGATGCGGGCTGCTCTTCGCCGCCGCGTAGCTGTCGGCAGTGATGAAGTAGATTTTCTCCTGCCCTTCTTTCATGCGCGAGAGGTAATCCTCCAGCGATACGGTCTGTTCGGAAGAGTCCGTGTGGGTAGAAGCAAAACGCAACAGTTTGGCAATCGCTTCCTGGTTGGCATTGTCTTCTGCCGGGCCTTCTTTCAGCGCCAGGCCGAACTGTTTCCAGAAGCTCTGGTATTTTTCCGCGTCATCTTTGGCCAGCTTATCGAGCATCTGCAGGGCGCGTTTGGTCAGCGCATTACGCAGATTACGGGTAACGGTGCTGTCCTGCAGAATTTCGCGGGAAACGTTCAGCGGCAGATCGTTGGAATCTATCAGGCCGCGCACGAAGCGCAGGTAGTTCGGCATAAACTGTTCGGCGTCGTCCATGATAAAGACGCGCTGTACGTACAGTTTCAGGCCATGTTTATGGTCGCGGTTCCACATATCCCATGGCGCCTGCGAAGGGATAAACAGCAGACTGGTATATTCTTGCTTGCCTTCCACGCGGTTATGGCTCCAGGCCAGCGGGTCGGTAAAGTCATGAGCGATATGTTTGTAGAATTCTTTATATTCGTCGTCGCTGATTTCCGACTTGCTGCGGGTCCACAGCGCCTGTGCTTTGTTGATTTTTTCCCAGGAGACCACGGTTTCGCCGTCGACCTCTTCCTGCTTCTCAATTTCCACCGGCAGCGCAATATGATCGGAATATTTGCTGATGATCGAGCGCACACGCCAGTCGTTCAGGAAGTCATCTTCGCCTTCGCGCAGATGCAGCGTGATTTCAGTACCACGCTCCGGTTTATTGATGTCGGCAACGGTATATTCACCTTCGCCAGCAGATTCCCAGAACACGCCATTATCAGCACTTTCGCCCGCAGCACGGGTGCGCACGGTGACTTTATCGGCAACGATGAACGCAGAGTAGAAGCCCACCCCGAACTGACCAATCAACTGGCTGTCTTTCGCCTGATCGGAGCCCATCGATTCCAGAAATGCTTTGGTGCCAGACTTGGCAATCGTACCGAGGTTCTCAATGACCTCGTCGCGGCTCATCCCGATACCGTTATCGGCAATGGTCAATGTGCGGTTGTCTTTATTAAACGAGACGCGCACACGCAGTTCGCCATCGCCTTCGTACAGATCCGGTTTGGACAACGCGCGAAAACGCAGTTTGTCCGCCGCATCCGAGGCGTTGGAGATAAGCTCACGCAGGAAGATTTCTTTATTGGAATACAGGGAATGGATCATCAGGTGCAGAAGCTGTTTTACTTCTGACTGGAAACCGCGGGTTTCTTGTCCTTTCATGTAAGTCGACCTCAACAATGCCATTAAAAAGTAATAGCCGTCATTCTTCGCGCCGCGAATGTACAGGCTATTGAAATGATGAGGGTGAGATGGGGATTGAGAAGGATTTTTTCAAGCGGAGGCCACGTGTCGCAGCCTCCGTTTGGTCAGAATTTAATCTTGTGGCGACCCGCAAGCGAATGGGACAGCGTGGTGCCGTCAACCATTTCCAGCTCACCGCCAACGGGAACGCCGTGAGCAATACGACTGGCTTCCACTCCATATTGCGCGCAAAGCTCGGCAATATAGTTGGCGGTTGCCTCACCTTCTACCGTCGGGTTGGTGGCGAGAATCACCTCTCGCATCGATTCCGCCTGCAGACGCTGCTCCAGTCGATCGAGACCAATATCGTCCGGCCCGATACCATCGAGCGGCGACAGGTGGCCCATCAACACGAAATAGCGTCCGGAAAACTGGCCGGTCTGCTCAATGGCGTAGATATCCGCAGGACTCTCCACCACACAGATTTGACCATTTTCCTGACGGCGCGGATTGCTGCAAATATTGCAGATCTCCTGCTCGGTAAAGGTGCGGCAATCGGCGCAATGGCCGATTTCCGACATGGCGCGGGTCAATGCCTGCGCCAGGCGCATTCCACCGCTGCGGTCACGTTGCAATAGCGTAAACGCCATGCGCTGCGCCGATTTCGGGCCAACGCCCGGCAGGCAGCGCAACGCTTCCATAAGCTGCGTTAACAGCGGACTGGTCTGCATCAGAACGGCATCTTGAAGCCCGGCGGCAGTTGCATACCGGAGGAAACAGAAGCCATTTTCTCTTTCTGGGTTTCTTCAATGCGGCGCGCAGCGTCGTTGAACGCCGCAGCCACCAGATCTTCCAGCATGTCTTTATCGTCTTCCAGCAGGCTCGGATCGATCTCTACGCGGCGGCAGTTATGCGCACCGTTAATAGTCACTTTCACCAGGCCAGCACCAGACTCACCGGTCACTTCCAGCTTTGCGATTTCTTCCTGCATCTGCTGCATTTTTTCTTGCATCTGCTGGGCCTGTTTCATCAGGTTACCCAGACCGCCTTTTCCACCAAACATAGGCTCTTCTCTCAGTAAGTCATAGTTAAGGTTGACAGCAAGCCAGCTTACCATCAAATGGGACGAATACTCTCTTCATCCAGATCCGCATCGAAGAAGCGTTGCAGTGTCTGAATGTTGTTATCCGTAATAATCGCCTCGCGCGCCTGCGCAAGTTTCTCTTCATATATGGCCTGACGCCATTCCAGTGGCGTGCGCACCGCCGGATTATCATCTTCAATGATAGTCAATTCAACCGTGTTGCCATGTAATGCCGAAAGCGCGTCCGCCAGCGTTTTTTGCGCAGACGGCGAATTCAGGTGCCGCTGAGCAGAACGTAAATGCAGGCAAATTCGGCTCTCATCCTGCTCTTTCCAGGCGTTGAGCGCCACCTGTTCAACCAGTTTTGGCAGGGTGAGTTGGCTGATTTCCGCCGCCCAGGCATCACGCTCAAGCGACTCTTCGGCCAGTTTCTTCGACAACTCCGGCGTTTTTTCGTGCTCAAGCGCTTTTTTTAGCGCCTTCGGCGTGGCTACCGTCTCTTTCACCTCTTCGGTGACAGTTGTCGCTTTCCAGCGGTAGGCCTCTTTTTTTACCGCAGCCTCTTCATGTGAAGAAGATGCCGGGCGCGACTGCACGCGCTCGGTGACTGACGCCAGTCTCTCCAGCGCGCTATTGTTCACCGGCCGCGCGCGGACTGCGGCTGCCGGTTCACTCTTTTTTGTTTTGTCCGCTCCCTGAGCGCGCTGCAATTGGCGACGGGCCGCCAGCACCTGGCTGGTGGCATCGGGCAGAGCGACATCATGTTGCGGCTGCTGTTGCGGCTGCGATGGCGCCGCCTGCACCGGAACCTGCGCCGAATTCAACACCGCAGCAGGCGCGGCTGGCGCGAAAGAAGCCTGGGGCGCATCCGGCACCGTTAATGGCTCACGCGGATGAAACGCCAGCGCACGCAGTAGGGTCATCTCCATACCCATACGTCTGTCCGGCGCATACGGCAACTCTTTGCGGCCAATGAGCAGCGTCTGGTAGTAGAGCTGCACATCGCCCGGCGGCACTATGCGCGCCAGTTCCCGCATGCGTTGTTCAATGGGTGCCATATCGCTGCCGAGCGCCGCAGGGCTGAGCTGAACCATGGCGATGCGGTGCATCAGCGTTTGCATCTCCACCAGCAGGGCTTCCCATTCTACACCACGGGAGGCAGCCTCATTTACCAGCGCCATCGTCCGTTCGCCGTCGGCAGCCACAAGCGCTTCAATCAGCGCCAGTGCCTGGTCGTCATTGAGCGTCCCGAGCATCGTGCTGACAACTTGCGCAGTCAGTTGCCCATCACCGCTGGCAATTGCCTGATCGGTAAGGCTCAGCGCATCGCGCAGGCTGCCGTCTGCGGCGCGGGCCAGCAACTGGAGCGCACGCAATTCGTGGGGAATACTTTCGGCATCAAGAATGTGTTCAAGCTGGTGACGGATTTGATCAACGTCCAGCGCTTTAAGATGAAACTGCAGACAACGCGACAGAATCGTCACCGGCAATTTTTGCGGATCGGTCGTCGCCAGCAAGAATTTGACGTGCTCAGGCGGCTCTTCAAGCGTCTTCAACAGCGCGTTAAAGCTGTGGCGCGAGAGCATGTGCACTTCGTCAATAAGGTAGACCTTGAAACGGCCGCGCGCGGGGGCGTACTGCACGTTATCCAGCAGGTCACGGGTATCTTCGACCTTGGTGCGGGATGCCGCATCAATTTCGATTAAGTCAACAAAGCGCCCCTGTTCGATTTCCCGACAGCTATCGCACACGCCGCAAGGCGTCGCCGTGACACCTGTTTCGCAATTCAGCCCTTTTGCCAGCAGTCGGGCAATAGAGGTTTTACCGACGCCACGCGTACCGGAAAACAGGTAGGCATGATGGATGCGTCCTGAGGATAAGCCGTTCGCCAGTGCGGTCAGCACATGCTCCTGGCCGACGACGTCAGCAAAAGTTTGGGGTCGCCATTTACGGGCTAAGACCTGATAACTCATTGGCAGGCTCTGAAACGCTGGAGGTGGATTAATAGGGGGGAATGCTATCACAACCTCACTTAATCAGCGAGGTTGTCTCTTAGTGACGGACAGCGCACTGTAACCGGAACGTACACGGAGTACGTGAGGATTACGAGCACTGCCCGGCGCTAAAATGACAAATAAAGCAGTCTGATAATTAATGCCCCGGGAATGGCACCAGACTAAAGCAGGTCAGCCCCTGTTTTTCCAGACGTTGTTCACCGCCCAGATCGAACAGGTTAATGATGAATGCTGCATCGGTCACTTCGCCACCCAAACGGCGGATCAGTTTTACGGTTGCTTCGATGGTGCCGCCGGTCGCCAGCAGATCGTCAACCACAAGGACTTTATCGCCAGCCTGGATCGCATCGATGTGGATCTCCAGCTGATCGGTACCGTATTCCAGTTCGTAGCTTTCCGCGATGGTTTCACGCGGCAGTTTACGCGGTTTACGTACCGGTACAAAGCCAACACCCAGGCCTAACGCAACCGGTGCGCCGAACAGGAAGCCACGCGCTTCTGTACCTACTACTTTCGTGATCCCGGCGTCTTTGTAGCGTTCAACCAGCAGTTCAATGCTGAGAGCGTACGCTTTCGGGTCTTCCAGCAAACTGGTGACATCACGGAACAGGATGCCCGGCTTCGGATAATCCTGAATGCTTTTGATGCTGTTTTTGAGAAATTCAAGCTGCTGCGCAGTCGCTGTCATGGATTTTTGCCTGATAGAAACGGTGTTACTCACGGCGCACACGGAGGTTTCGCATGTAACCTGCGGTTAACATTTAACCAGTCGCGCCTGTGCTCGAAAACGCTCGAATTTACTGGCAGAACGCGACAATTGCAACTTCCATCGGTGAGCTTTATGGTTTTTGTTGCTTTGCGTCAATCACGGGCAGTCGCCACATAAAAATCAGCAGGCAAGACAAAATAACCAGCAGCAGCAATCGCACCCATATAATCTTCACCATCCACAGCGAAATGGCGAAAGTGACCAGTATCACGGCGATGGCCCGGGGTTTGGCGCCAGGCGGCATCGCTTTATAGGTTTGCCAGTGACGCAAATAGCCACCAAACCAGGAACGGTACAATAACCACTGATGAAAACGGGGCGACGAGCGCGCAAAACACCAGGCGGCCAGCAGAATAAACGGCGTGGTCGGCAGCAATGGCAAAACGACGCCGAGAGTACCCAGCACTACCGCCAGCCAGCCAATGATGATTAAAATAGTCCGTTGCATAGTGCGAATCATTATCATTGATGAGCGGCTAATGTAGCATAGTCGGCGTCATTTACAGGGGAGATAATCGTGAGAAGCGCGTTGCTTTTACAGGCTCTGGAACAAAAGCTGGACGAGCTGGCGCGACAAATCGCTCCTCAGGCAAAGCACGCCACGGTGAGCCCACGTTTTGATCGTCATCTGTTCCGCACACGTAGCACCACAATGGATGCCTGCCTGCAAGAAGCCCGGCACAGTCTGAGCGCGCTTCGCCATGCCGTCGACGCACAGCAAATCGAGCAGGTGGCATGGCTTGCAGAGCACCTTGGGGCACAGATTGCCGCCCTGAGTCGCGAATCGGCCTCATGGTCGCTGCGTGAGTGGGATAATTCCGCGCCCGGCATTCAAAAATGGCAGCGTAAGCGACTGCAACACCAGGAATTCGAACAACGTCTGATGGCGATGAAACGTGAGCGGGAAACGCGTCTGGCAAAGGTCGAAACTTTCGCCGAACAGCAGCAATTACATAAAGAAATCACCGCATTTGAAGGCAGGCTGCGCCGCTGTCGCGAGGCGCTGGATAATATTGAGCGGGTGCTGGCGCGCCTGACACGTTAACCCGAGGAGAGAGTATGTCGCTGGAAGATGCACCGGATGAGGTCAAGCTGGCGGTCGATCTGATTATGCTGCTGGAAGAGCATGCTATTGCGCCGGAAACCGTGCTCAAAGCGCTGGAAATTGTGCAGCGGGATTTTGAACGCAAAGTGAGGAGCGTGAGGGTTAAGCCTGGTGCGGCCTGATGCCCTCACCCCGGCTATCTCCCACGGGGAGAGGGAGAAAACCGTAGCCCGGAACAGGCGGTCACGCCGCCATCCGGGAATAATCCCCGGTGGCGCCAGCGCTTACCGGGGCTACGACAAGAGAGATATCTGAATCAACTCTGCGCAGGCGTCGGATCGTCGCCTTTCAGCTCGCGCTTCACTTCCGTATGCTCGTCACCGCTCGCATTGCGTAAATGCACTTCCAACTGGTTAAAGGCGATATTGATGTTATTTTCACGACACAGTCTGTCGATCGTGCGGTTTAGCTCATCCACCGTATAGCTACGATCGCGCAGTTCACGTACATACAGACGCAGTTCATGATCCAGCGTACTCGCGCCAAAGGTGGTAAAGAACACCGACGGCTCCGGATCGTGCATCACCTTGGGATGCTCCATCGCCGCTTTTAACAATACCTCTTTCACCTTATCCAGATCGGAGCCGTACGCCACGCCCAGACGGATGACCACGCGGGTAATGGTGTCTGACAGCGACCAGTTGATCAGACGTTCGGTCACAAACGCCTTGTTGGGAATAATGACCTCTTTGCGGTCAAAATCGGTGATCGTGGTGGCACGAATACGGATCTTACTTACCGACCCGGAGAAAGTGCCGATGGTGACGGTATCGCCAATACGCACCGGACGTTCGAAGAGGATAATCAGGCCGGAGACAAAGTTACCGAAAATCTCTTGTAAACCAAAACCCAGACCAACCGAGAGAGCTGCCGCCAGCCATTGTAGTTTGTCCCATGAGACACCCAACGACCCGAACACCGTCATCGCACCAACGGCAATGATGACATAGTTCAGAATGGTGGTAATGGCGTAGGACGCCCCCTGGCGCATGTTCAACCGCGAAAGAACGATAACTTCCAGCAAACCGGGTAAGTTACGAATTAGCGCCCAGGCCACCACCGTGGCAATCAAGGCAAACAGCATGCTCCCCATGGTCACGCTTTTTACGGCGGCGACGCCTGCTTCCGTGCCGTTGTAGTGCCACAGGACAACGCTGTCCAGGTAAGCGAAAACGGTGATCAAATCCGACCAAATCGCCCAGAACACCACGCCAAAGAGGGCGATCATCAGCAACATGGTAATACGTAATGTCTGCTGGTTGACCTGCTCCAGGGCTATACCCGGCTCTTCCTGCGGCTCAGCGCCTTCGGCCCCTTCTTTTATCAGGTTCTGGCGGCGGGCCAGCGCACGACGGTAAGCAATACGACGCGCAGCAACGCTCAGGCCACGCAACACAGTCTGGTAAAGCAGGTTCCAGAGGATGACCAGATAGACAGTTTCAATCCAGCGTCCGGACAGGCGCAGCGTTGTATAGAAATAGCCAGTTGCCGTCAGCACCATCAATGCTATCGGAACAATCGCCAGAACGGTGATGGTGATAAGACGAATGCTATGAGACTCTTTATCCCGCCAGCTTTCCCGGAACATCGGCCATACCAGCCCGGTGATGACCAGCAAGTTAAGCAGGATCACCGTTTGTCCAAGCACATCATCCATCAAGTGCAGTGGCGAAAGCTCAGAGACCACGGACCAAAAATGGAGTGGCAGCAGCGCAAGGCTGATGCGCACAATCTGCCGACGCCAGTGGCTGGTCAGTTGTTCCGGCATGTTGAAGTGGTTGACCGCCACGCCGTCTTTTTCCAGCACCTTCCAGCACAGGCCAAATACCAGCCAGAATACGGTCAGTTTTTTACTGAACGCCCACAGCAATTCACTGATATTAAGCTGCATCGTCAGTAAAATGAGGCCGATAGCCAGAATGATCAGGCAGACTGGCAGCGCGCGAATGAGATCGATAAGAATCGCTTTCGGCGTATGTAACTGACTGTCATTGCGTAACTGGCCTACCTGGGTCGCAAGACGCGCCTGATAGCTGCGCAACCAGCCAAGACGCCAGCGAATTAAGCCAGCGATCAGTAACAGGGGTAGGCCTGTGAGGAAAGCAATGGCCACCGCAGGCCAGGCTTTTTCCCAGTTACCGGTGATTTTCATTTTGCTTATCTGGTCTTTCAGCGCCTGTGGGAAAGATTTAACCCAGTCCCCGTCCATTGGCTTGTTGCTGTTTACCCAGAAAATTTGCTGCGTCAGGATCTCCTGAAGGCTTTTCGACACGCTCATCAGTTGCTGCTGATTAACCTGCAGGTTAATCGCCATCATCAGCTGATTACCAAGCTGCTTATTCAGTTGATCGAGCAGTTCACGACGCATATCCACGACTTGTAACAGCGCGTCATGCACTTCGTCGTTAACCTCACTCGAATGCCCCTCTTCCAGTTTTGCCACGAATGCATCGCTCTGGAAAAGGGCATCGCGCTGTTGGTTGACTTCAAACTGCTCCAGACGCAGGTCCGCAATGCGGTTGGTCATATCTTCAAGCTCATCAGCGGAAGGGAGCGTTTGTTGTTGCTGATAAAGGATACGCGACAGCAGCAAGCTGCCTTTAAGTACTGAAATCTGCTCTTTCACGTTGCGCTCAGATTGCAGCGCGCGGTCAAGCCAGTTTTTTACTTTGATGTTTTGCTGCACCAGCGAGTTACCGTTTTCTGTCGCGGTAATAAGCTTCTGGCTAAGCTGGTGGTTAACGTCCAGTTCCTGCTTCACTAACGGCATCGCCTGGATACGCGCGGTTTCATCGGGCGTTACGGCTTCCTGGGCGGTTTTTTCTGTCAGCGTCAGCCGCTTGTTATTGACGGCTTCCTGCAACAGTTGCAGTTGATGTTCAAGACGATTGCTGTTCGCAGTAGTGTAATCACGCTGCTTCTGCAGCGTGTCCTGCAACGTAGTATTACCTTCGAGACTCTTACGCAACTGTTCGATTTGCGCATTCAGCAATGCCTGTTGAGCAAGTAAAAGTGTCTGCTGCGTCGGACGCAGAGCCCCCTCACCTGCCGCCGTGCCATTAAGACGATTGCGGATTTGCTGTAACTGTTGCGAAGCGGTGTACATGGAACTTTGCACACGCTCCGGCTGCGTCTGTAACGAGACTAACTGGCTGTTATAATTCGATAAATCGTTCTGAGCCGTTTGTAAGTCATCCAGTAACTGTGCCACGCGCGACTCAAGCTGGCGCAGAGAAAGCGTTGCCAGCGTTTTGCGTGTTTCATCGTCGTTATCTTTATCACTGAGTGCATTGAGAGCATCAGTCGCCTGACGCAGTTTGTCCGGCGCCTGGGTGATTTTCTGTTTTAAGAGAACAGTTTCCTGCTTAACCCGTTCAATTTTATCCAGAACATCCAGGGTTTCCGTTAAATCCTGAATAACCAGTTTATCCGTAGCGGTGGGATCTTTTTGCTTATTCAGAGCGTCGAGCTGACTCTGGACATCGGAGCGAGCAGGTAAGTCGTTATTTGTCGGGGCCGCGAAGGCATTGCCTGTAATAAAGGCAAGGACAAAAAACAGCGCGGCAGCCAAAACCGGGAGCGCGCTTTTTGAGCGTGTGGATTGCAGCATCATTTGCGTGATTAATCTGTGAACAGGAAAGATGGCCGAAGCTAGCCACGCGCGAAGAATATCACGCCGTGAAGTTACAACCTAGTAACGTAATGTTAGCAGTCGCTTTTTCCGCTCATTCTGACTCAGGCTGAAAGGCCTGACGCTTTATTATGCAGCGTTGGACAAAACTGGCACATCTCCAGTAATATCGCGACATAGTCTCGGGCTTCTTTCTTTAAATCAAAAGATTGGGGCGAGAAAAGCCAATTCTCCATCACACCGGAAATATAGGCACGCATCAGTACTGCCGTCCGGCGGGTGAGTAAGCTCTCAGGAAGCAATTTGGCTTTAATGCACTCATTAAGTGTATGCTCGATGCGGTCGTAACTCTCCAGGCACAAATTACGCTGCGCCTCTTGCAAGACCGTCATTTCGCCAACAAACTCACACTTGTGAAAAATGATTTCCATCATGAGTCGGCGACGCTCTTCGACTACGGTTGCTTCAAGGATATAGACCAAAATTTCCCTTAAAACTGACAGTGGATCGTCAGGGAATTTTGCCCGATACTCAGTTTCGAGATCGCTGATGCTGGATTCTGACAGCGCCCAGATTTCACTGAATAAATCCGACTTATTTTTGAAGTGCCAGTAAATCGCACCACGGGTTACCCCCGCTGCCTGTGCAATATCTGCCAGTGAGGTCGCTGATACGCCCTGCCGGGAGAACAAACGCAAGGCCACATCAAGGATGTGCTGGCGTGTCTCTTGTGCCTGCTGTTTGGTTTTTCGTGCCATATGTTGGTGAATTGACAGGAGTCAGATTTACATACATTTATGAATGTTTGTACCATAGCATGACGATAATATAAACGCAGCAATGGGTTTGGGACATTTGATCCATTGATCAATTTGAAATCGGACACTCGAGGTTTACATATGAACAAAAACAGAGGGTTAACGCCTCTGGCGGTCGTTCTGATGCTTTCAGGCAGCTTAGCGCTTACAGGATGTGATGAAAAACCCGCTCAGCAGGGTGCTGCGGGTCAGGCGCCAGAAGTCGGCGTCGTCACGCTAAAAACAGAACCTCTGCAGATCACAACCGAACTTCCAGGTAGAACCAGCGCGTTTCGCGTTGCGGAAGTCCGTCCTCAGGTCAGTGGCATTATTTTAAAGCGCAACTTCACAGAAGGTAGTGATGTAGAAGCGGGTGTCTCGCTTTATCAGATTGATCCGGCCACTTATCAGGCTTCTTATGAAAGCGCGAAAGGCGATCTGGCAAAAGCGCAGGCTGCGGCAAATATCGCACGCATGACCGCTGCCCGTTATCAGAAATTGTTGGGTACCAAGTACATCAGCCAACAAGATTATGATACCGCTCAGGCTGACGCACAGCAGGCCGATGCGGCTGTCGTTGCGGCAAAAGCCGCGGTTGAAACCGCGCGTATCAACCTTGCTTACACCAAAGTCACCTCTCCGATCAGCGGCCGTATTGGTAAATCGTCCGTGACCGAAGGTGCGCTGGTGCAGACCGGGCAGACAACCGCGCTGGCAACCGTTCAGCAACTCGACCCGATCTACGTTGATGTTACACAGTCGAGCAATGACTATCTGCGGCTGAAACAGGAACTGGCGAACGGCACGCTGAAACAGGAAAACGGTAAAGCGAAAGTCGAGCTGGTGACCAACGACGGCACGAAATACCCGCAGAGCGGTACACTGGAGTTTTCTGACGTCACTGTTGATCAAACCACCGGTTCTATTACCCTGCGCGCCATTTTCCCGAATCCGGATATGACGCTGCTGCCAGGTCTGTTCGTACGCGCGAAACTCGAAGAAGGCACTAATCCTAATGCACTGCTGGTTCCACAGCAGGGTGTGACCCGTACCCCGCGTGGTGATGCTACCGCGATGGTCGTAGGTGAAGGCGATAAAGTCGAAATCCGTAAACTCACCGCGACTCAGGCCATTGGCGATAAATGGCTGGTGACAGATGGCCTGAAAGCAGGCGATCGCGTGATTGTGACAGGCCTTCAAAAAGTAAGACCCGGTGCGCAGGTAAAAGCACAGGAAGTGACCGCTGAGAATAAAGAGCAAGCCCAGGCCGGCGCGCAGTCACAGCCGTCTAAGTCTTAACTTAAACAGGAGCCGTTAAGACATGCCAAATTTCTTTATTGATCGCCCCATATTTGCCTGGGTGATCGCCATAATCATCATGCTTGCGGGGGGACTGGCGATCCTGAAGCTGCCTGTCGCGCAATATCCAACGATTGCGCCACCGGCAATTCAGATCAGTGCGTCCTACCCAGGTGCTGATGCAAAAACGGTGCAGGATACCGTTACGCAGGTTATCGAACAGAACATGAACGGTATCGATGGCCTGCTGTATATGTCCTCCACCAGTGACTCCTCTGGTACGGTACAGATCACCATCACCTTTGACTCTGGTACCGACGCGGATATCGCCCAGGTACAGGTGCAGAACAAACTGCAACTGGCAATGCCATTACTGCCGCAGGAAGTTCAGCAGCAGGGTGTGAGCGTTGAGAAGTCGTCCAGTAGCTTCCTGATGGTTCTCGGTATGATCAGTACCGATGGTTCCATGACGCAGGAAGATATTGCCGACTACGTGGGCGCCACCGTGAAAGACCCGGTCAGCCGTACCAAAGGTGTGGGTGACGTACAACTGTTCGGTGCGCAATATGCAATGCGTATCTGGATGGACCCGAACAAACTGAATAACTTCCAGTTGACTCCTGTTGATGTCATTACGGCTATTAAAGCGCAGAACGCCCAGGTCGCAGCAGGTCAGTTAGGTGGGACGCCGCCGGTGAAAGGCCAGCAGTTGAACGCCTCTATCATCGCGCAGACACGTCTGACCTCCACGGAAGAGTTCGGTAAGATCCTGCTGAAAGTTAACCAGGATGGTTCGCAGGTTCGTCTGCGTGACGTGGCAAGAATTGAGCTGGGCGGCGAAAACTACGACGTTATCGCCCGCTACAACGGTCAACCCGCATCCGGTCTTGGTATTAAGCTGGCAACCGGCGCGAACGCGCTGGATACCGCAAACGCGGTGCGCGCCACTATCGCCAAACTGGAGCCGTTCTTCCCGCACGGGCTGAAAGTGGTTTATCCGTACGATACCACCCCATTCGTTAAGATCTCGATTAACGAAGTGGTGAAAACGCTGGTTGAAGCGATCGTACTGGTATTCCTGGTTATGTACCTGTTCCTGCAGAACTTCCGCGCAACGCTGATTCCAACTATCGCGGTGCCAGTCGTCCTCTTGGGTACCTTCGCCATACTGTCAGCATTTGGTTACTCGATAAACACCCTCACCATGTTTGGTATGGTGCTGGCGATAGGCTTGCTGGTGGATGACGCCATCGTCGTCGTAGAGAACGTTGAGCGTGTCATGTCCGAAGAGGGCTTGCCGCCAAAAGAAGCCACGCGTAAGTCCATGGGCCAGATTCAGGGCGCGCTGGTCGGTATCGCGATGGTTCTGTCGGCGGTATTTATCCCGATGGCCTTCTTCGGTGGTTCTACCGGTGCGATTTACCGTCAGTTCTCTATCACCATTGTTTCAGCAATGGCGCTCTCTGTGCTGGTAGCGTTAATCCTGACGCCAGCGCTCTGTGCGACCATGCTAAAACCGATTGCCAAAGGCGATCACGGTGAAGGCAAGAAAGGTTTCTTTGGCTGGTTTAACCGCGTATTTGATAAGAGCACGCACCACTATACCGACAGCGTAGGTAACATTCTGCGCAGTACGGGGCGTTACCTGCTGCTCTATGTTCTTATCGTGGTTGGCATGGCCATCCTGTTCGTTCGTCTGCCAAGTTCGTTCCTGCCAGATGAAGACCAGGGTGTGTTCCTGACTATGGCGCAGCTTCCGGCGGGCGCGACGCAAGAGCGTACGCAGAAAGTGCTGGATGAAGTGTCGAAATACTACCTGGAAAACGAAAAAGATAACGTGAACTCTGTGTTTACCGTTAACGGTTTCGGCTTCTCCGGGCGTGGTCAGAACACCGGTCTGGCGTTCGTGTCGCTGAAAGGCTGGGATGAACGTCCGGGTGAGAAGAACAAAGTACCGGCAATTGCAGGTCGTGCAAGTGCGCACTTCTCGCAAATTAAAGATGCGATGGTCTTCGCCTTTAACCTGCCAGCGATCGTTGAACTGGGTACGGCGACCGGCTTTGACTTCCAATTGATTGACCAGGCGAACCTGGGGCATGACAAGCTGATGCAGGCGCGTAACCAGTTGTTCGGTGAGATTGCGCAGCATCCGGATCTGCTGGTGGGTGTGCGTCCGAACGGCCTGGAAGATACGCCGCAGTTCAAAATCAATATCGACCAGGAAAAAGCACAGGCGTTGGGTGTCTCCTTAAGTGACATCAATACCACGCTTGGCGCGGCATGGGGCGGCAGCTACGTCAACGACTTCATCGACCGTGGTCGTGTGAAGAAAGTGTACGTTATGTCTGACGCGAAATACCGTATGCTGCCGAGTGATATCGGTAACTGGTATGTCCGTGGGGCAAGCGGCTCGATGGTGCCTTTCTCTGCCTTTGCGACGTCGCACTGGGAGTACGGCTCTCCGCGTCTGGAACGCTATAACGGTTTGCCATCCATGGAAATCCTCGGCCAGGCTGCTCCGGGTAAAAGTACCGGTGAAGCAATGGCGATGATGGAACAACTGGCCGGTAAACTGCCGACGGGTATTGGCTATGACTGGACAGGTATGTCTTATCAGGAACGCTTGTCAGGTAACCAGGCCCCTGCGCTGTACGCCATTTCCTTGATCGTGGTGTTCCTGTGTCTGGCGGCCCTGTACGAGAGCTGGTCAATTCCGTTCTCCGTTATGCTGGTAGTTCCGCTCGGGGTTGTTGGTGCGCTGCTGGCCGCGACCTTACGCGGTCTGACTAACGACGTTTACTTCCAGGTGGGCCTGCTGACAACCATTGGCTTGTCGGCGAAGAACGCGATACTTATCGTCGAATTCGCCAAAGATCTGATGGATAAAGAGGGCAAAGGGCTTATTGAAGCGACCCTGGAAGCGGTACGTATGCGTCTGCGTCCAATCCTGATGACCTCGCTGGCGTTTATCCTTGGGGTTCTGCCGCTGGTTATCAGTACGGGTGCAGGCTCCGGTGCGCAGAACGCCGTAGGTACCGGTGTAATGGGCGGTATGATTACCGCGACGGTACTGGCAATATTCTTCGTTCCTGTGTTCTTTGTGGTGGTGCGCCGCCGCTTTAGCCGCAGAAGTGACGATGTTGAGCACAGCCATAAGGTTGAGCAACACTGATAGTCATGAATGAAAAAGGCCGCGAAAGCGGCCTTTTTCTTATTCGCTGTTCTGATCATTAAAAGTACGTATTGTCTCTTCGTTTATTTTGTGCAGTCGTAATAGCGTACAGAATTAATACTCCATTAGGAGAACACCTTATATCCTTAGGTAAAATTCTTAATTATCTGGTACAATCAGTTTAAGTAAGAATATTCCTGGTAATTAGTGATTCTGGAATATTTAAATAACCTTAAATATCCAGCACCATTGACTAACCTAATGAAGAGTAAGGAAAGTTTTGATTTCGATGTCGGAAATTCTCACATAAAACATGATAATAAACTGCGCGATCCCTCCATTTTCGGAGAGCAAAACGCGATAATTGTAATTTTTCGTAATAGCGCAATGAAATCTTTTTAAGACTGGCTTATAGTTAAATCAATGAGGAAAAGCAGCATATGCTGCTGGTCAGATCAGACGTTTCCACCCCGGAGCAGTGTTCAGTGAGTAAAAAAAGCGACTCAGAAGGGGATGTGTTATGGACGAATACTCGCCAAAAAGGCATGATATCGCGCAGCTTAAATTTCTCTGCGAAACGTTGTACCATGATTGTCTCCTGAATCTTGAAGAAAGCCATCATGGATGGGTTAACGATCCTACTTCGGCAATCAATTTGCAGTTAAATGAGTTGATTGAACATATAGCAACCTTCGCACTTAATTATAAAATTAAGTATAATGAAGATAATAAACTGATTGAGCAGATAGACGAATACCTTGATGATACGTTTATGCTGTTCAGTAGCTACGGTATCAACACACAAGACTTGCAGAAATGGCGTAAATCGGGAAACCGATTGTTCCGCTGTTTCGTCAATGTGAGCAAGGCTAACCCTGTTAGTCACTCCTGTTAAATATTTCAACCAGTAAAGGTAAAATCATGTCTGATAAGCCATTAACCAAAATTGATTATTTGATGCGATTACGACGTTGTCAGACAATTGACACGCTCGAACGCGTTATTGAAAAAAATAAATACGAACTGCCTGACCATGAACTGACGGTGTTTTATTCAGCAGCCGATCATCGTCTGGCTGAGCTAACCATGAATAAACTGTATGACAAAATCCCTCCTTCTGTGTGGAAATTCGTACGCTAAGTCTTCCCGACGTTTATTTACGGTTTTAATTTTTTATCCAGCGGCATTAGCAGGCGCACGTTATCTTCATGAGCGAAGAAAAAGTTAAAATGATTTCCGGCTTACCGTATCGACCTGCGGACGATACGCTGCGAGCTGACCGCATGCATGCCAGAGCGCTGCTTCATCGTTATAACCATTCGGCCCCTGACGAAAAAGCGGAACGCAGTGCGATTCTTGCTGCATTACTCGGCCAAAGTTCAGGTGTTTATATCGAACCAAACTTTCGCTGTGATTATGGCTACAATATTTTCCTGGGTAAGGATTTTTACGCCAATTTTGATTGTGTCATGTTGGATGTCTGCCCCATCCATATTGGCGACAATTGTATGTTAGCGCCAGGTGTACATATCTATACGGCAACACATCCGCTGGAGGCCAATGCGCGCAACAGCGGTCTCGAATACGGCAAACCGGTTCGCATTGGCAATAACGTCTGGATTGGTGGACGTGCGGTAATCAATCCAGGCGTGACCATTGGCGATAATGCGGTTATCGCCTCCGGTGCGGTGGTGGTAAAAGACGTTCCGCCGAATGTGGTCGTCGGTGGCAACCCCGCCCGAGTTATTAAAGCCATTCCGGGTGAAGCAATTTAACTGTTATCTTTTTTTGTCGATAAACTGTTACTTTTTTCACACAAAATGGCAACCTAAAATACGCTCTAATCGGTATATCCCCAAAGACGAAGGCGTGAGATGACAGAGATCCAGCGGCTGCTCAGCGAAACAATCGACGACATTAACCAGCGCGAAAAGCGAGACAACCGTCCGCGCTTTAGCATCAGCTTTATTCGCAAACATCCGGGCCTGTTTGTCGGCATGTATATAGCCTGGCTGGCCACGCTTGCCGTTATGTTGCAATCAGAAACACTGGTGGACTCCGTGTGGCTGCTGGTGGTGCTATTCGTCTTATTGAATGGCTTCTTTTTCTTTGATGTCTACCCGCGCTATCGCTACGAAGATATTGATGTGCTCGATTTTCGCGTCTGTTATAACGGCGAATGGTACAACACGCGTTATGTGCCGCAAGAGCTTATCAGCGCCATCCTTACTTCGCCTGCGGTCGATACTACGCGTAAAACACAGCTCCAGCAGATGTTATCCCGCAAGGGGGAACTCTCTTTCTACGACGTATTTACCCTTACCCGCCCCGAGACTGCGTAATCAGCCGCGCCAGCGTACGAACACCGCCGGGAAACAGGCTGGCAGAGGTATTACCGTAGCCGAGAACCAGCCCACTTGATACCGGTGATGGCTGTAAATAAAAACGGCTTAATGCATGAGGCGCAAGACCAAACCTGCGCGCCTCACGCACAACATTCAGGTCATTCATTCCCGGTACTGAAAGCGTCAAATGCAGCCCGCCCTCGCCTCCCAACACCCGATGTTCCAGATCAAGACCGTTCTGTAACGCCTCACGCAGTTGTGCCTGTCGTTTACGGTACAATCGGCGCATCGCCGCCAGATGGCGCGCATAGTGACCATCCTCAATAAAATGCGCCAGAGCCAGTTGCTCGCTACGATGCCCACCGCGCAACAGACTATTGATAACCGATGCCGCCGCGTTCGCCAACGCAGGCGGCATCACCATAAAACCAATACGTAACGATGGAAACAGCGTCTTGCTGAATGTTCCCAGGTAGACCACCGGTGGATTGGGGATCATTCCCAGCATGGCAGGTACCGGGTCGCCGTGATAGCGAAACTCACTGTCATAGTCATCTTCGATGATCCAACTTTCGGTCCGCGTAGCCGCCTCCAGCAACTGCAAACGACGGGCAGCACTCATCACATAGCCCAGCGGATATTGATGTGACGGCGAAGTATAGATAATGCGCGGCGGCGTTATCGTCTCCGCCAGCGTCATTCCTTCTTCATCCACCGGGATCCCTTTCACTTGCAACCCGGCTGCCAAAAAAGCGCTTTTTGCACCGTTATAGCCCGGCTCTTCTACCCAGGCACTGTTTCCCGGATCGCAGAGAAGATGAACACATAACATCAGCGCATCCTGGGCGCCTTCGGTAATTACAATCTGCTCGACGTCACAATGAATGCCTCTGGCCAGCGCGAGATGTCGGGCGATAGCCGCGCGCAGTCGCCGCTCTCCGCCAGACTCGCCATAACCCAGCAGCGCACTGCCCTCGTCACGCCAGACGCGCTCACTCAGCCTTCGCCAGATTGCCGTGGGGAAATAGTTCACCGCCGGTAGACCGGGGGTGAAAGCAAGTGCGGGGGAATTTCGCTTCACCCCTTGCGGCAGGGTCCGGACCCGTTGTGCGAGGGATATCACAGGCGTGTTACGTACAACAGGCGCACTGGCCAACATCAATACCCGTGTTCCCTGCCGTTCACGCTGAACGAAGCCCTCAATAGCGAGTTGTTCGAGCGCGGCGTTTACCGTATTTCGGGAAACGGCGAGTGTTTTTGCCAGCACGCGTGAGCCCGGTAGCAGCGAATGCGCTTTTAACGTTCCACCACGGATAGCATCCCGCAGTGCCATATATAGCGCCCGCTGCCGCGTTAATCCGGCACGTTCAGCCAGCGCCGGGCGCAGCAGTGCCTGTAAAGCGTCATCGGGAATATTCATCGCGCCGCTCCTTAGTGGACCCATGAAAATATAGTTTGATGGCACTTCTTATGGAACCAGTGAAATTCTACGCTAGGTGAATCGCAAAGAGGAGCCACTATGTGCCAACTGAATCAATACGGACAACCCGTGGGCGATGCCCTTCCCGACTGGCAGCCCCGCCCTTTTCCTGAACGCGTGACGCTTGAAGGCCAGTATTGCCGCCTGGAGCCGCTGAGGGTCGAACACGCGCCGGCACTGTTTGCCGCCCATCGTCTGGCCGGAGATGACCGAAGCTGGACCTGGCTGCTGCGTGAACCGGAAAACGATCCCGACGCCTTCACCGCATGGGTAACAAGCGTCTGTGAATTAAAGGACCCTATTCATTTCACGGTTATCGATAACCGCACGCAGTCGCCTGTCGGTACACTTTCGCTCATGCGTATTGACGCCGCCAATGGCGTTATTGAGGTGGGCAGTGTGCATTTCTCTCCTCTGCTTATGCGCACCCGCGCCTCTACGGAAGCGCAGTGGCTACTGATGCGATATGCCCTGGAGACGCTGGGGTATCGCCGCTACGAATGGAAATGTAATAGCCTGAACGAACCGTCCCGTCGTGCCGCACTTCGGTTGGGCTTTCAGTATGAAGGGCGATTTCGCCAGGCGCTGGTTCAGAAAGGACACAATCGGGATACCGACTGGTTTTCTGTTATTGATAGCGAATGGCCACGCCTGGATAAGGCGTTTCGACAGTGGCTTGCCGCCGGAAATTTCACTGCCGACGGCAAACAGTTGCAATCCCTTGAGAGCCTGCGCGATTAACGCCTTTTCTTTCTTCCCTGCACAGCTTTAAAACGCGGATTGGATTTGCAAATCACATACAAACGCCCCTTGCGCTTGACTATCTGGCAGTCAGGGTGGCGTTGTTTCGCACTGCGTAACGAGTTCAGTACCTGCATGCGTTAGCCTCTTTTTGTGCCAATAAAACGCCCATAGCGCTGCTGGAAACGCGCCGCGCTTCCCTCATTACCCACCACTTTCTGTTTACCGGTGTAATACGGATGGGAAACAGAAGAGACGTCAATAGTCACGTAAGGGTATGTCACCCCTTCCAGTTCAATCTCGCGATCGGTTTTGATCGTCGAACCGACTTTAAAATATTCGTTCGCGCTGGTGTCATGAAACACTACCGTGCGGTAGTGCGGATGGATATCAGGTTTCATTTTGCTCTCGCACGTATTGTTATAACATAACAAAAGTCTAGCGAAATTCTTTTCCCTAAGCAACTCCTGCGCTAAATGCATTTTTCGCAAAAGCAACGAACCCTGCACGGTCATAAATTAGAAAAGAATGTTATTGGTTGATTTTTTTGCCTTAAGGCAAGCTGAACCTAAATCACTTGTGAGGAAAGCATCATGATGCGCTGCTGTTGTGCCCAACCCCGGACTCTAAAAATGATCACCTGCGAACGACTATTCGGAGAACACAATGAACGCGACAACATTACCCATCCTCGATCTGGCCCGCTACTTCAACCCCGCTGAACGTGATGCCTTTCTCGATCAGCTGCGCACCAGCGCACGCGACATCGGCTTTTTTTATCTTATTAATCACGGTGTGAATGACGAGCTGCAGCGCGCCGTTCAACACGAAGCCCGCCGCTTTTTTGCCCTCAGCGATGAGCAAAAACAGCAGGTGGCGATGATTCACTCCCCCCATTTTCGCGGCTACAACCGCGCGGCATCGGAAATCACCCGTGGTAAACCAGACTGGCGAGAACAGTTCGATATCGGCGCGGAACGCCCGGAACTGCTGTTGAGCGACAGCGACCCGCGCTGGCGGCGCTTGCAGGGGCCGAACCTGTGGCCAGCGGAGCAACCAGAGCTGAAAACCACGCTGCTCGACTGGCAAAAGTCGATGACCGAGATGGCCATCGTGTTACTGCGTGCCTTTGCCGAAGCGCTGCGCCTGCCTGCTAATGCCTTCGACGCACTGTATGGCGACAAGCCCAATGAACATATCAAGCTGATTCGCTATCCCGGTCAGGATAACACCCAGAGTAATCAGGGTGTCGGCGCACACAAAGATTCTGGGTTTCTGAGTTTCCTGCTCCAGGACGAGCAAAAAGGATTGCAGGTCGAAGTCTCCCCCGATCACTGGATCGATGCCGTACCGCTGCCGGGTAGTTTTGTGGTCAATATCGGTGAGCTGCTGGAGCTGGCGACCAATGGCTATTTACGCGCCACGGTCCACCGCGTGGTATCGCCGCCCGCCGGACAAGATCGCCTGTCGATTGCCTTTTTCCTTGGCGCACAACTGGACGCCGTGGTTCCCGTTTACGCCCTGCCGGAAGCGCTGGCGCGTGAGGCGCAAGGGCCGGAAAGCGATCCTCAAAACCCACTTTTACGCGATGTCGGCTGGAACTACCTGAAAGGGCGTTTACGTTCGCACCCGGATGTCGCCGAACGTTATTACCGCGATGTACTGCGTGAGCGCAGTGAACAATTGATCGTATAAACCATAACAACACAGGAAAAACATCATGAAATATGCCGCTTTTAAACTGGCAGGGGTAGCGTTGTCTCTTTCTCTGGCATGGGGTACTGCACAGGCAGAAGCACTGCGTATCGCAGCGGACCCGGTTCCACACGCGGAGATCCTGAACTATGTCAAAAAACTGGATCCGAAACTGGATATCAAAATCGTTGAGCTGACCAGTGGCGCAAATGCCAATGAATTGCTGGCGAGTGGTGATGTGGATGCCAACTATTTCCAGCATGTGCCTTACCTGAAAAGCCAGGAAAAAGCGCTGGGTAAAACCTTTGCCGTCGCCGCCACGGTACATATCGAACCACTGGGCATCTATTCGCACAAATACAAAGATTTTAAATCGGTACCGGATGGCGCCACCGTCGCGGTCCCGAACAATGTCACTAACCTGAGCCGTGCGCTGTTCCTGCTGCAAAGCCAGGGGTTAATCAAACTGGATGCGAAATTTACCGATCCGGCAAGCACGCTGGCCACACCAAAAGATATCGTTGAGAACCCGAAACACTTAAAGATCCTCGAAGTGGAATCCCCACAGATCCCGCGCTCGCTGGATGATGTCGCCCTGGCGGTGATCAACGGCAACTACGCGCTGGAAGCAGGTTTATCGCCCGCCAAAGATGCGCTGGGACTGGAGAGTGCGGAGCATAACCCGTACGCCAATATTCTGGTAACCAACCCGTCGCTGGCAAACGACCCACGCATCAAAGAACTGGCCAAAGATCTCACCTCTCCTCAAGTGGCAGAGTTCATTCGTAAAACCTACAACGGCTCGGTGATCCCGGTTGCCCCGCAGTCATGATTGATATTGAAGGGCTGAGTAAAACCTATGCCGGAACAGGCCGACCGGCGCTGAACAACGTGTCGCTGCATGTCCCCAAAGGGGCTATTTACGGCATCCTGGGCCGCAGCGGCGCGGGGAAAAGCACCTTAATCCGTTGCCTGAATCTGCTGGAGCGGCCCACTTCGGGCCGCATCATCATCAACGGCAGCGACATTACGCAGTTGGATAAAGCCGGTTTGCGCGAGCATCGGCTGCGCACCGGGATGATTTTCCAGCATTTCAATTTGCTGCACGCACGTACGGTGGCGGATAACGTCGCCGTTCCGCTGGAAATCGCCGGCGTGCCGAAACCGCTGCGCCATGCACGTGTGGAGGAGCTACTGCATCTGGTGGGCCTGAGCGATAAAGCCGATGCTTTTCCTTCGCAACTTTCCGGTGGGCAAAAGCAGCGTGTCGGTATCGCCCGGGCGCTGGCGGCAAGGCCGGATGTGCTGTTGTGCGATGAAGCCACCAGCGCGCTGGATCCGGAAACCACCGCGTCTGTCCTGGCGCTGCTGGCAGACATCAACCAGAAGCTGAATTTGACCATCGTGCTGATCACCCACGAACTGGATGTCGTAAAAACTCTGTGCGATCACGCGGCATTGCTGGAAAACGGCGAAGTACGGGAGAGCGGCAAAATCGCCGATCTGCTGGTTGCGCCCTGGTCCAAACTGCGCCATGCGCTATTGCACGATCCACAGGCTGAGCAGGATTTCCTTGCCCGCCACGGTTTTAACGGGAGGCCTTTATGCGGGGTAGCATGAGTTGGGAAGACCTCTGGCCGCTGCTGCTCAACGGCACGCTGGAGACGTTATACATGGTTGCTTTGGCGTCGCTGTTTACCGTGCTTATCGGCCTGCCGCTGGGCGTTATTCTGTTTCTTTCGCGCCGTGATGGCCTGTTCCCCTTACCACGTGTCAATGCGCTGCTGGGGGCCGTCGTCAATTTCGGGCGTTCGCTGCCATTTATCGTGTTGTTGATAGCGCTTATCCCCTTCACGCGCCTGCTGATCGGTACCACTCTTGGCAGCACCGCCGCGATAGTGCCTATCACCATTGGCGCGTTTCCCTTCTTTGCACGGCTGACGGAAAGCGCACTGGATGAGGTGGATTACGGACGCATCGAAGCCATTTTATCGATGGGGGGTAACGTCTGGCATGTGATTGCGAAAGCCCTATTGCCTGAAGCGCTGCCAACGCTGCTCGCGGGCATTACGCTCACCGTTGTGATGCTGATTGGCTTCTCATCTATGGCGGGCGTTATTGGCGGCGGTGGGCTGGGCGATCTCGCTATTCGTTATGGCTATCAGCGCTTTAACGATCAGGTGATGGTGGGTACTGTGGTGATTTTACTGGCAATGGTACAGGGGGTGCAGATGGCAGGCGATCGCCTGGTGCGCCGACTGGCGCACCGACGGTAAGTTATTCCACCGCGTCTTTGCCGATCAGCACGGTGGTCAGCAGGAAGGAGAGCACCAGCGCCATCGCCACCCCGGAGAGCGCAAAGACGAAGTATGGGCCGATATACGCCGGCAGGCTAAAAATGCTCGATAAAATATAGCCATACAACCGCACGCCAAAGAAGGCGATAAACGCAGAGGCCAGGGAACTGGCCACCGTGGCGGCAATAAACGCCTTTTTGTAACGCGTCAGGACACCAAAGAGTGCGGGTTCCGTAATCCCCAACAGCGCGGAGATCGCCGCCGACAGGGTCACCGTTCTCTCCTGACGGTTTTTACTTATCCGCCAGATGGCGAACGTCGAACCGGCAATCGCCATATTCGCCATAAACATCATCGGCATCAGCATGTCATAGCCATGCTCACTAAAGTTTTGCAAGGCGATGGGCGTCATGGCGTGATGCATGCCGGTGAGAATGGCTACCGGGCGAATGGCCCCCACGACCAGCCCGGCAAAACTGGCTGAAATACCGAAAAGTCCCTGAATAAAGAAAGCCAGCGCTTTCCCCAACCAGATCCCAATCGGCCCGATAATCACCAGCGCCGCCAGCGCCCCCAGGAACAAAGTCAGCGTAGGCGTGAAGACCGTTTTTAATACGTCCGGCATTATCCTGTCCACCCAGCGGTGGATATAGCTCAGTGCCAGAATAGAGAAAATGACCGGAATGACGCTTGAGGCGTAGTTAAACACTGAAACCGGTAGCGCGTTGAGTAGCCAGAAGGCACTCACCGCCCCTTCCTGATGCGCCGCCAGGGCTTTTGCGGCATCGATCAGCGACGGATACATCAGACAGGCTGCGACTGCCGCTGCCAGGTACTCATTGGTCTTGAAAATTTTTGCCGCCGAGACCGCCAGGAAAAACGGCAGGAAATAAAAGACACCGCTGGCAATCAAATCAATCACCACCACGGTGTCGCTTTTCGCCGACACCACTTTCAGGGCTATCAGCCCGGCCAGCAGGCCTTTAATCATCCCGGCACCGGCAATCGCAGGCACGATAGGGCCAAAAACGCCGGATACCGTATCCATAAACATCGAGACCAGACTTTTACGCCCTTTGATATGCGTCTCGCCTTGCGGGGCTTTTCCCAGCACCGTCAGCATTTGCTCATACCAGCTATTGACCTTCGGCCCGATAACAATCTGGAACTGGTCGCTTTGCAGTTGTGCGCCCAGAACCCCCGGCAATGCCTTGATGGCGCCTTGATCAACTTTATTATCATCAACCAGATCAAAGCGTAAGCGTGTCATGCAGTGCCAGACATTGTTGATATTATCCTGTCCACCGACCAGACGAATAATATTGTTGATGGCTTCTTGCGTCCCCATAAATGCTCCTGCAGGAATATTGTCGTTTTAATATCTGTATCCAAGGGTAGAGAAAGAGAGAAAACTAAACAAACCAATAAAACATGATGAGCATCACAAATTACCACTACATAACATTTAAAAAGACATAAAAATCAAAATTGGTACGGTTTTTAATTAAATTTAAAAGGAATAACTGACCAAAAAATTTATCAAAAAAACGGTTTACCTCAGCGCAAAATTAAGGGGATGATAATACCCATTCCGGCATATCACGTCGTTGTAAAGGAGTTTCCCAGTGACGCCAACCGTAATTAACAATATCGAATGTTTTATCACTCGCCCCGACAGACATAATCTGATTACCGTGCGGGTAATGACCGATAAAGGCATCACAGGCCACGGCTGCGCCACCTTTCAGCAACGTCCGCTGGCGGTCAAAACCATGGTCGATGAGTATCTAAAGCCTCTTCTGATCGGCCGTGACGCCAACCACATTGAAGACCTCTGGCAAATGATGAACGTCAATGCCTACTGGCGAAACGGTCCGGTGATGAATAATGCGATTTCCGGCGTCGATATGGCGCTATGGGATATCAAAGGCCAGCTAGCCGGTATGCCGCTTTATCAACTGCTTGGCGGGCAATCCCGGGATGCCATCGCCGCTTACAGCCATGCCAGCGGTGAAACACTGGAGGAACTCTTTGCCAGCGTAGACCGCCTGCGCGAACAGGGTTATCGCCATATTCGCTGCCAGTTGGGTTTCTACGGCGGCACGCCAGCGCAGTTACATACGCCGGAAAACCCAACGCCCGGCGCCTGGTTCGATCAGCAAGAATACATGGACAACACCGTCGCCATGTTCAGGGCGCTGCGGGAAAAATACGGTTATAGCCTGCACATTCTGCATGATGTGCACGAACGTCTTTTCCCCCAGCAGGCGATACAACTGGCAAAGCAGCTTGAGCCGTATCAGCCCTATTTCATTGAAGATATTTTACCGCCGCAGCAGAGCGCCTGGCTTGAACAGGTACGCCAGCATAGCTGTGTGCCGCTGGCGATGGGGGAGCTCTTTAATAATCCGGCCGAGTGGCACGATGTGATAGTGAACCGGCGTATAGATTTTATTCGCTGCCATATT
This sequence comes from Phytobacter sp. SCO41, assembly GCF_003073275.1. NCBI lineage: Bacteria > Pseudomonadati > Pseudomonadota > Gammaproteobacteria > Enterobacterales > Enterobacteriaceae > Phytobacter > Phytobacter sp. SCO41. Next base: position 4,339,170 of record NZ_CP027225.1, read on the forward strand.
TCGCAAATCGGCGGCATCACCCCGGCGTTAAAACTGGCCATACTGTGTCAGGCCTTTGGCGTACGCCTCGCCTGGCATGGTCCGGGCGATATGTCACCCATTGGCGTCGCGGTGAATACGCACCTCAATATTCATCTGCATAACGCGGCCATACAGGAGTACATTCCACGCTCCGTACAAACCGACAACGTCTTCCCCGGCGCTCCGGTGGTGAAAGACGGTTTTGTCTATGCGCCGCAAACGCCGGGTATTGGCGTGACCTTTAATGAAGAGGAAGGTCTGCGTTACCCGGTGGTGTACCGCCCGCATGAATGGACGCAAAGTCGCCTGCCGGATGGCGCAATCCACACGCCCTAAATCAGGTGTCGCCTTTACGGAAGGCAAGGTTCGCCCGGTTATGCGGGATCACATAGGTGCAGGTGTAGTTGATGTCGATAATATCGCTAATTTCATACACCCTGCCGCCGTCCAGAATCCCGCGATTACTGATGTGCATCGCCGGGCTGCCTTTCTTGCAACCCAGCAGCGCCGCCTGTTCACGACTCACATTAACCGCCCGGTAGGTCGTCAGCATATGTGAGATTTGATACCCCTTGCCTAAGACATACTGTTGCAGTGAACTCTCAATGATCTGTTGATTCAGATCGGCAAAATCAGCAGCAGGCATACGGGAGATTTCAATTTGTACGGCCTCTTCATCCACAAAGCGCAGCCGACAAAATTGCCAGATAAAGCTGTCATCCGTCAGCCCAAAGATCTGCTGTTCATCGCGATCGGGACGTTTCTTGTGCAGGCTAATCAGCCGAAAATGGATCTGATCGAAACGCTTTTCAGTGATGGAGTTATAGACCAGCGGGTTGTTGCGCGCCTGCTCGTTAATCCAGATCCCGGAACCTTGTACGATCCGCACGACGCCAATACTTGCCAGCTTTTCGACCGCCTGGCGGATGGTAAAACGGGAGACGCCATACTCTTCGGCTAGCTGCCTTTCAGGGGGAAGTTTGCGTGGGCCGGCGTCGTTATTTTGATAAATTTTACTTAAGAGATCCTGCGTCACAAATTCTTTTTTCTTCATCCCTGCAATTCCTGAAAGAAATCACTCATTGACGCGTGTTATAACACTTGCTGGTCTCAAATACGCTTGTTTCTCAGTATCAAACAGGGATTTTTGGTCATGACAAACCGACGATTAGTTAGCCTTATTACAGGCGTACTGCTGTTCGCCGTTCTCTTGCCGGTGGCTTTAAGCGTCTGGCTGGCGCATCGCCAGGCTGAAGAGTCGTTTATGAACGAACTCAATACTTTCTCCGCATTAGTAAAAATGCGTGCTGACCGCGTGGTGAGCCAGGGGAAAACGGCCTTGCGTCAACTGGAAACTTACGATGGTATTTCGTGTAGTCAGGATCACCTGCTGGCCATGCGACGTATCTCTTATACATTCCGTTATGTCCAGGAGGTCATTTACCTCGAAGGAACGATCCCGCTTTGTTCTTCACTGGAGAGAAACAGCAGCAGCGCTCCCTTTCCTGCGCCGCAAAGGGTAACTAAAGATGGTTTTCGCGCCTGGCTGACCAGCCATAACGATTTGGGCCTGACACGTGCAATGGTCGGCCTTGGCACTCGTCGCTATATTGTTATTACCGATCCACTCTCTTTTATTGATGTGCTCTCGTATGGCCCGTGGCCTATCAATATTGCGCTGGTCGGGACGAACAGCGGACGGGTGATTGCCAGCAACCGTACGCTGGATCCGGAGATGCTAAAGCAGATTGACCTCAATACCCCCACTCAAAGGCTTATCGGCGGCGAAGCGTGGAATACGTTACAGGTGCCCGAACTGGGGGTAACCATCATCACCTGGGCATCGCTGACGCCGCTTAAGGAGAGCTGGCATCGGTTATTGGTAATTTGGGTGCCTGTTGGCCTGCTGCTGAGCCTGGTGCTGGCCTTCTTTTTATTGCGCATGCTGCGTCGCCTGCAATCACCGCAACACCGTATGCAGGATGCCATTCGCGCACGGGAAATAGAGATGTTCTACCAGCCAATTGTGACGCTGGCAGACGGGAAGATTGTCGGTGCGGAAGCGCTGGCCCGCTGGCGACAGTCGGATGGCAGTTACCTCGCGCCGGACACCTTTATTCCGCTGGCTGAGCAAACGGGGCTGATGCCGCAACTGACAAAGGTGATTATCGAAAAAGTGTTTGAGGACATGGGACCCTGGCTACAGAAGAACCCGGATCTGCATGTCTCCATTAACCTTGAGCCCTCCGATCTCTTAACCCTGACACTTCCGGCACAGTTACAGCAACGGGTTAATGACTGGCAAATTTCGCCGTCACAAATCGCGCTGGAAGTGACCGAACATGGTTTTGCCGATCCCACAACCTGCATGCCCACTATCACAGCATTACGTGCGGCCGGACATGCCATCTATATTGACGATTTTGGTACGGGTTACTCCAGCCTCAGTTATCTGCAAAATCTGGATGTCGACATTATCAAAATCGACAAATCCTTTGTGGATGCGCTGGAATACAAAAACATGACCACCCATATCATCGAAATGGCCAAAGCGCTAAAGCTGGCGATGGTGGCCGAAGGTATCGAGACCGAAGGCCAGCTCAAATGGCTTAGCGAACATGGCGTGCAGTACGGCCAGGGCTGGCTATACAGCAAAGCGCTGCCGAAAGACGCGTTTCTATGCTGGGCAGAAAGCAACCGGAATATCTCCTGAGTTTGTGACCTGTGAAACGGGTTTACTCGTGGAGATAGCGCAATGAAAAAGCCATTCTCACCGCTGCATGATGTGCGCCACTGGCTGAAATACAGTCCGGTGGTGCGCATCCGCAGCGTGAAAAGAGAATCATGACACTGGGCTGGCAAAGTACAGGGTCTCAGACGGCTCTCAGCCGACATACCGCAAGCCCTGCATTACGCCAGAGGGGATGGTTAGAGAAGTGTCCTGAGGCTCATTCGTCCAGCAATGGGACAAAGCCGCCATAAATCATACGCTTGCTATCGAAAGGCATTTGGTCTCCCAGCTCACGCATGCGGGGATCGGCCATCATTTTTTGATTGGCGGCATCACGCACCTCTTTAGAGGGATATTCAATCCAGCTAAAAACCACCTCTTCATGATCTTCTGCTTTTACCGCCCGACGAAAGTCGGTGAAATTTCCAGCCGGAACGTCGTCGGCCCAACACTCCACAATCCGCGTTGCGCCAAACGCTTTAAACAGCGGGGCGGCCCTGGCCGCGAGTTGCAAATAAGCGTCTTTCTTATCTGCCGGAACCGCCACCACGAACCCATCGACATACTTCATGAGTGAGCCTCCGAAGTGAACCGCGCAGCGGGACGATTCCCGCTGCGTCTGGCTGACTAAGTTTAGCCCTGAGACCAGCAGAAGGTGTAGCGCACGACATCGTCGCTGAGGATAAATTCCGGGGACACACTCGGACTCCAGGAGTCGTCGCCACCGAGCCCCATGTGAAAGGCATCCAGTTGCAGCCAGCATCCGGCCTCTTCACGCAGCAAATGGCGGTGAGAGGTTTCCCTTAATTGCTGCTGGCTGTAGCGACTCAGGGAAAAGTGGAACTGCCCGTTCAGACGATGCGCACCATAATTCACCTCGCGCGTGTCGCAACGCAGGCCATTTTCGGTCGGGAAAATATAGTCCGTATGCAGTTGCGCGAGCGGTAATGTCCAACGACCCTGCCGCGCGGCCAGTTTGCGATCCGGGTAGTTTTCATGCGGCCCAAGTCCCCGCCAACTGACCTGCTCTGCAACCTCAGCAAGCTGACACTGCAAGCCGATACGCGCAGGCGGCGGCACATCCAGATTGCGTTGCACCTGAACATCGCCATGCAGAACGCCATCGCCAGCCACTCGCCAGGTTTTTTTACTGATAAACAGCGTCTGCCCGTTGTACTGCCAGGCATGGCGCGTGGCGATGACCACATCGGTGGCGTTTTCCAGCGCCTCGCACTGCAACAACACTGGCGTCAGGTCATACATTCCCGCCGCTTTCCAGCGCTCCACCCACGCATTGGGATCGATGCGCGTGGCCTCGCTGACGCCGATATCATTGTCCAGCGGAGCGCGGGTAAAGTTATCAAGTACCGGCGCAAGGAGCGTCGGTTGACCATCACGCCACCACTGCGTCAGATGGCCGTTCGTCCGGCTGAACTGCCAGCGATGCACGCCCTGCTCAATCACGAAATGTGCAGTGTCAGTCTGTAACGCGGGCCGCGGTTGTGCGGCTTTTTCTCCTGGTAATGCGAGCGCTGTCGGCAGTTGCCACTGATCCCAGGCGCAGCGGTGCTGCGCGGGTGACCAGCTTGTCGCATCACGCTGATAGATATCCACATTCAGCCAGACATCCCCCTGTTGCGCGGCCAAAGGCGGGCAGTTAAGTTCAATACGCTGGGTTCCCTGCGGGGCAATCGCCAGCACCACTTCCCCTTGCGCCAGCACCTCGCCATCACGGGTAACAGACCATCGCAGAACTTCGTTATCCGTCGAACGGAATAAATACTCGCTCGTTACCTCGATTGCCAGCGGTGAGGTACTGACCCGTTGGAACTGGAAAAACTGCTGGGCGCGTTGCGCTTCATAGAGCGCCGGGTGCGGGGTTCTGTCCGGGAAGACCAGCCCGTTCATGCAGAACTGTCGGTCATTTGGCGTATCGCCGAAATCACCGCCATAGGCCCAGAATGGCTCACCGTTTTCATCGAGTTTGGTCAGCGCCTGGTCAACCCAGTCCCAGACAAACCCGCCCTGCAGGCGGGGGTAAGCGCGGAAAGCCTGCCAGTATTTGGCAAACCCGCCGAAGCTGTTGCCCATGGCATGCGCATATTCACAAAGGATCAGCGGACGGGTTTCATCCGGCATTCCGACCCATTTTTTTATCGACCATTTCGGCACCGCCGGAAACGGTTGATCCTGATCGACGCGGGCATACATCGGGCAGACGATATCTGTTGCCGCAGTATTGGCGCCACCGCCTTCGTACTGTACCGGACGTGTTGGATCGGTGGTTTTCACCCAACGATAGAGCGCGTCATGCGACGCGCCATGACCGGATTCATTTCCCAGCGACCAGATAATGATCGACGGATGGTTACGATCGCGCTGCACCATGCGGGTAACACGCTCGCTCATCGCCGGTAGCCATTGCGGATCATCCGCCAGACGGCTCATCGGTACCATGCCGTGCGTTTCAATGTTTGCTTCATCCACCACATAGAGCCCGTACTGATCGCACAGGCGATACCACAGCGGGTGGTTGGGGTAATGTGAACAGCGTACGGCATTGAAATTGTGCTGCTTCATCAGTTCGATATCGCGGCGCATCGTGGCTTCATCGATCGCCTGACCGTTTTCCGGATGGTGTTCATGGCGGTTGACGCCACGGATCAGCAGCGGCTGACCGTTCAGTTTCAGCAACCCTTCGCTGATCTCAACATGGCGGAAGCCCACATCGCACGCTTCCACTTCCAGCAGATGGTTTTCACCGTCATACAGCGCCATCGTCAAACGATACAACTCAGGCGTTTCCGCGCTCCACAGTAGCGGTCGCTCAACGGGCATCGTCACGCTTACGCGCTCGGCCCAGGCTCCGCGCTCATCCACCACTGCGCTACCCGGTCTCTGGCTGGCCTCAGCGATTTTCTCTTCCCCTCGCCACAAGGCGACGACCACCTGGCAGCCAGCAAATTCCCCGGCGAGCGTTATCTCCGTTTGCAATTGCGCGTGGGTAAATTCCGCATTCAGTTGGGTGGTGTAGTGATAATTGGCAATGCGGGTATGGGGTTTATGCTGCAGGGAGACATCACGGAAAATGCCGCTCATGCGCCACATATCCTGGTCTTCAAGGTAACTGCCATCGCACCAGCGCAGCACCATAACCGCCAGACGATTTTCCCCGGCCACCAGCACGTTGCTCAGATCAAATTCCGCAGGCAGGCGGCTATCCTGGGAATAGCCGACCCACTGGCCATTACACCAGAGATAAAACGCGGAGTTGACCCCATCAAAAACAACATGCGTTTGCCCGTTCGCCAGCCACTGTTCTTCGACATTAAATGTGAGCGAGTAACAACCGGTCGGATTGTCCTGCGGTACAAACGGTGGATTCACCGCGATGGGATAGGTCACGTTGGTGTAAATGGGGGTATCAAAGCCCTGCATCTGCCAGTTCGACGGCACCGGCATTCGCACCGCATCGGTGAGATCGGCCGTGATCCAGCTTTCCGGTACAGATTCGGGTGATGAAAAGAAGTTAAACTGCCAGTCGCCGTTAAGTAAACGACGGGTTGACGGGACCTCATCACGAAGCGCTTCGCCCACATCCCGCCAGCTTGACATTGGCGCGTGCGCCGGTAAACGGTGCCAGTGCGTGATGACCGGGTTTTCCCAGTCCCGACGAGCGAATAACGAACTTAACGCGGAAACAGACATATTGACCTCATTTTGCGAAGCGCTCACAATTTTATGCACAATGCACCGAATCAGCGCTAACGTAAAGGGTTTACGAGCAGCAAAGCGAAAAGGATCACAAAAGCGTTAACGACGATCGAGCTGCGCGGCGAGTTGTGCCAGCTCATTCAGTCGTCTGGCCAGCGTTTCGCCACTGACGTTAATCGATGTTACCGGTGAGGTCGAGGCGCGCTCCACCAGCGTTACCGGCAGCCGCGTCTGGCCAATCACGGTTTCGTCACCAGCGAGGCGTGCAAGGAGCCATTCTACGCTACGCTCGCCCGCGATTTTGAACGCCTGGCGGATGGTCGTGAGCGGCGGTGAGTACCAGGCGCTGTCGGCGGTATCATCATAACCGACCACTGAAATCTGGCCCGGTACGGTTAAGCCCCGCTCCGCGCAGACACGTATCACGCCAAGGGCCATCTGATCGTTGGCGACCAGGATAGCCTGCGGCGACGTATCTGCCGCCAGAAGCAGATGCCCTTTTTCATAGCCGGATGCCGCGCTCCAGTCGCCGTATTCACAGCCACAGGGCGATAGCCCCGACTCCGCCAGTGCCGCCAGCCATCCTGACATTCTTGCCCTTGCAGAGACCGATGACTGTGGCCCCCCCAGCAACGCAATACGCTGATGCCCCTGCTCCAGCAAGTGCGCAGCGCCAAGCCGTGCCCCCTGGTCTGCATCAAAAATCAGACTGTTGACGGCCGCCGTTTCACTGACATCAAGGAAGAGGACCGGCACCGGGCCTGCCAGTGCCGATAAGGCCTCTGCCTGTTCATCATCCAGCGGAACGTTAACCAGCAGCCCATCGACCCGTTGGGCCAGTAGATCCTGCAACGCAGCAGTACATCCCCGGGTGTCCTGCACTTCCGGCATGGAAATGATCACATTCACGCCGGATTGTGTGGCGCGGGATTTTACCGCCGAGGCAATTTGAGAGGGAGCATGCAGGGCCAGGTCGGAAGTCAGTAGACCCAGCGTTTTGGTCCGTTTCCCCGCCAGTTGCTGCGCCCCGCGATTGGGGATGTAGTGCAGTTCCGCCATCGCCGCCAGCACTTTCTCCCGCGTCCGGGCAGACACATGTTCGCCCTGATTGATAACGCGCGAAACGGTTTGGTAAGAGACCCCGGCAAGGCGGGCGACATCATAGAGCGTAATGGTTTTCATGGCACTCATCTGGCGACGGATTTCGCGTCAGTGTACCCGATTACGCCAGCAACTGTTATGCAGGCGTAAGAAATGCCAGCAAAGCTATACGCGTCAGGCAAACAAAGCGGGGATAAGAAATGTCGACGAGCCAGACTGGCCCGTCGTAAACATCGTCCGTGATGATGAGATGGTTACAACTGAATTATATTTTGTATCATCATCACAAAACTGAGTGCAATTTAAATGACAGTTTCATGACAATACAATTACTGCTGACGCGGAATAGGAAACCCTTTAATAGAAATAACGAAACTATCGCCTTCTTTTTTTATTTTTGCGCCAGCATCACACCAGTCGGTAGCGATGCGAAAGAACTCATCGCTACCAATATTCCAGTTCAGACGAACATGTTTAACAAAACCTGATCGTAACAGGTCACAGGCCTCGCAATAATTGCTGGCCGTTGAGAGCAGTTGTTGGTTCATTTTTTCTTCTTCAGAAGTTTACGTAATGCCTTGATCTCTTTTGGATTTAATGGAGCAGTACTTTCTTCTTCAAGGTGTTGGTTATCGATATCCTCTTCCGATACTCCGCCCTGTTCAACTGACTGAAACGCCAACAGCAGCAGTTTTTCAGTCGCCGTACTGAGGTTCTCATTATTTTCTTCTGCGTAATGACGGAGCTTTTCTTTTAACGTCTGATCAATTTTGACGTTCAATACCGCACTGGTCATGATTATCCCTTCCCGTGTGAAGTTAGCAAAGTATTAATACACGAAGTTAACATACTGATCCAGAGTTATATTAAAAGCTTATGACAAATTAAAAATATCCACAAATATTTTAACCTTGTTTTATGACATTTAAGTGAAAGTAATATTTCAAATATATGACAATGCATTATTAATGTTGGCAATGGATAACGGCAGCCACGGAAAGGGGTGACGGTGGCGTGTTTTTTCGAGGTAGCGTTGGTGTAACGAGTCAGCAAATTGCTTTACTTGCCCTTCGCCAGCACTAGCATAATGCGAATAAGAAGAACCTTAACCGCTAATTATCACTTAGCAAAAAGAGATGCATGATATGGAGCTCTACTCTAATAAAACGGCGTTGGTTTCCTCCGCAGGCAACACCATGGAAATTCAAAAATCGCGCAGCACCGTTACCGGAGGCAACCGCTGAGTTAGCGTTGTAAATCCCGCCACGCCTCGCGGGTGATTTCCCAAAGTTCGGAATCCAGTTCACCCGCCACATAGTGTGCTTTTTCGCGACGGACCAGACGCATACCGCTACGCTGCGAAAAATTAACTGACCGTGTGTTCACGGCAGCCTTTGGCGCACGTAGCACCTCTTTATCTAATTCCTCAAACCAGTAGCGCGTCACCGCATCACTGGCTTCTGACATCAGGCCCTGTCCCTGCCACTCTGGCACCAGCCAGAATCCGCGATTGTTATCGGGCAGGTCCATCAGACATATAACGCCAATCAGTTGCATTGGCTCGGCTTTACGCCGAATCGTCCAGTACCAGCCCTTTCCCGCTTCTGCCGCTGGCAAAGCGACATGATTAACATACTGGGCAGCGCCATCGTCCGGATAAGGCCAGGGGATCGTGCCAATCAGATAACGCACAATCTCCCAACGAGGGAAGACACGTTGAATTTGTTCCGCATCGGCGGAAACCAGCGGCTGAAGGAGTAATCGTTCGGTGGCGAGTTGCGGTGTGGTCACAGGCATCCTTTCTGCATAAACGGCGGTAAATTGACCATAAAACAGAAAACGCACAGAGGGCAAGATAAAAGAAGGTACCAGAAATGGGTGGGGGCCCTGCCAGCTACATCCCGGCACACACGTCCTTTGCCTTGGCTGCTTCCTTCCGGACCTGACCTGGTAAACAAAGTAGCGTTGCGGGAGAACCAACAGAGCCCCCATTGAGAGCGTTGTTAACCAACGCGCTGGCGCATTATCCATGTCCCATGCCGCAATTGCAAGCCGCACCCTGACGGATGCCGATTTCTTGCGCAATCTCCCCTTCACAGTCACGACCAGGCTGTTTATGCTGACCTTTCGTCAGTCAGGAAGGCAGTATGGATAATCACGATTCTTTTCCACAGCGGGTATGGCAAATCGTCGCCTCGATTCCAGAGGGCTATGTCACAACCTATGGTGATGTCGCCAGGCTGGCGGGGTCGCCACGTGCAGCCAGACAGGTCGGTGGCGTGCTAAAGCGTTTACCGGAGGGCAGTACTTTACCCTGGCATCGGGTGGTTAATCGCCACGGCTCAATTTCATTAAGCGGACCGGATTTACAACGTCAGCGACAGGCATTAATGGAAGAAGGCGTAGCGGTATCCGGCAGTGGACAAATTGATATGCAGCGCTATCGCTGGATTTACTGAAACCTCCTCTCCCGCAGGAGAGGAGGCACGCACATTACATCTGCGTCGGTGCAGGCGTTGCCGTAGAAGGGCTTACCTGGGTTGGGGATGTTGAAGGCACGGTAGTTGTCGCGCCACCGCCTGACTGCAATGGAATAGCGGTCTGCTGGACCGGAACCAGTGTCAGGTCAGCTTTCGTACCGCCCTGGTTAATGATCGGTTTAACCGTATCGGTTACAAAGACCATTTTGTCATCAATGGTAATAGCCGCACTCAGCAGCAGACGCGCGTTAGGCTGGATGTCTGCCGGGTTAAACGGCAAGACAAAGCTAAACGGCGCCTGTTTACCTTCGGTGCGAACCGCTTTTTGGGCAATCACTTTAGACGGCGCATCGGCCATGGAGGCGTCAGAGACAGTGACGGTCAGGACCGCATTAGGCGGTAACGCCACTTTCTGGCGGATCCATACCGTACCAGAGACGTTAGGTTGGGTTATCGCCGCCGTACTCGCCGCAGGTGCCTGCGGGTTTGGTGCAGGCGTTGGAATGTCTGCGGCTTTTTTTGCGCAGGCAGTCAGCGCTACAGCGACTGCTAAACCACTTAACATGTGCACGAGTTTCATGAGTTCTCCTTATCTTCTATGCACCAGCAAGAATGTTTTCTGCCAGAATGTGTGGTTGGACCATCGTAACGTGTTCAAGTGTGGCACATGTCACTGATTTTTGCCTGCAAACCCCCATCTATTCAGATTATTGCACCCATCGGACCACTTTTATTTCCAGGTTATACTGATCAAGGAATCCGCTGCGTCGGTTTTATTTTTATTGAGGACACCTATGAGTCAGGCGCTTACAAATCTGCTGTCATTGTTGAATCTGGAAAAAATAGAGGAAGGTCTGTTTCGAGGGCAGAGCGAAGACTTAGGTCTGCGCCAGGTGTTCGGTGGTCAGGTGGTTGGGCAAGCGTTATACGCGGCGAAAGAAACCGTACCGGCAGACAGGCTGGTGCACTCGTTTCACAGCTATTTTCTGCGTCCGGGCGATAGCCAGAAACCCATTATTTATGACGTCGAAGTGTTACGTGACGGTAATAGTTTTAGCGCTCGTCGCGTGGCGGCCATTCAAAACGGGAAACCGATTTTTTATATGACGGCGTCATTCCAGGCACCGGAACCGGGCTATGAGCATCAAAAGGCGATGCCTTATGCGCCAGCACCGGAGTCGTTGAAATCCGAAACGGAAATTGCCCGCGAGCTGTCTGCGTTTTTACCGCCGCTGGTAAAAGAGAAATTTCTCGGCGACAAACCGATTGAAATCCGCCCCGTGGAATTTCACAACCCGCTAAAAGGACACGTCGCCGAGCCAACCCGCCAGGTCTGGATGCGCGCCAATGGCACGTTGCCGCAGGATTTACGCGTCCAGCAATATCTGCTCGGCTATGCGTCTGACTTTCACTTCCTGCTGGTTGCGCTCCAGCCCCATGGCGTAGGTTTTCTCGAAAAAGGCATGCAAGTGGCAACCATCGACCACTCCATGTGGTTCCATCGCCCTTTCGATTTAAACGACTGGCTGCTTTACAGCGTGGAAAGTACCTCGGCATCGAGCGCACGCGGTTTTGTCCGCGGAGAGTTTTACAACCGGGATGGCATCCTGGTCGCCTCTACCGTCCAGGAAGGGGTAATGCGTAACCGCGATGCGGCGGTCTGACCGCAGTACAATAACAAAAGCCTCCCAATGGGGAGGCTTATGTTGCTCAGGAGATAACTCAGTTCGATCAGGCGTTGTAGGCGTTCTCGCCGTGGCTGTTGACGTCCAGCCCTTCGCGTTCCTGATCTTCCGGAACACGCAGACCCACTGTCATATCAGCCAGTTTGTAACCGATAAAGGCGACAATACCAGACCATACGATAGTAATGGCGATACTTTCCAGTTGTACCAGAACCTGATGGCCCATGGTCACGCCTTCGGCATAACCCACGCCGCCCAGTGAAGTGGCTGCGAAGATACCTGTCATGATACAACCTACGATACCGCACACGCCGTGAACACCGAAGACATCACACGGGTCGTCAACACGCAGCCAGCGTTTCAGCGCGGTAACGCCCCACAGCCCCGCCAGACCTGCAACGATGCCCACGATCAGCGCGCCACCTACACCAACGTAACCACACGCCGGGGTGATACCCACGAGGCCAGCAATCGCACCAGAACAGGCACCCAACAGAGACGGTTTGCCGCGCAGCGCCCACTCACCGAAGACCCAGGAGAGGATCGCACCCGCTGTTGCCACGACGGTGTTAACGAAAGCCAGACCCGCAATTTCGTTCGCAGCACTCGCAGAACCGGCGTTGAAGCCGAACCAGCCAAAATAGAGGATTGCTGTACCGGTAAACACCATCGGCAGGTTGTGCGGTTTAAACGCTTCTTTACCGAAACCGACGCGTTTGCCAATCAGGTAAGCACCCACCAGGCCTGCAACGGCTGCGTTGATGTGAACGACTGTACCGCCCGCAAAATCCATGGCGCCATGGGTTGCCAGCAGACCGCCACCCCAGACCATGTGTGCGATCGGCACGTAGGACAGCGTCAGCCATACCACGACGAAAATCAGTACTGCGGAGAAACGGATACGTTCTGCCAGCGCACCGACAATCAGGCCGACGGTAATACAGGCAAACGAGCCCTGGAACGCAACGTGAATGTACTGATAGATGGTGCCCATCAGCGCTTTCAGTTCAATATTTTTCAGCATCACCCAGTCGAAGCTACCGAAGAAGCTGCCGCCAGTGCCAAAGGCCAGAGAGTAGCCGTAAACCACCCACAGCACGCACACCAGTGCGAACGTAACCGCAACCTGTGTCAGCATAGAAAGGACGTTTTTACCGCGGATTAAACCACCATAGAACAGGGCGATGCCCGGAATTGACATAAACAGCACCAGCGCGGTGCAAATCATCATAAAGGCATTGTCGGCTTTATCGACGACAACCGGATCGGCTGCCATAGCCAGACACGGCAGTAATGCCAGCGAGGCCAGACCCGCTTTTAATAGTGCTTTCTTCATTTTACCCATCCCCTCACTGTGTGCCAGGTATTACAGTGCCGCTTCGTCGGCTTCGCCGGTACGAATACGAATGACGCGTTGCAGCTCGGCAACGAAAATTTTGCCGTCGCCAATTTTTCCGGTGTAGGCCGCTTTGCTAATGACATCAATGACTTCATCGAGCTGATCGTCAGCAATTGCCACATCAATCTTCACTTTTGGCAGGAAGTTAACGCTGTACTCCGCACCACGGTACAACTCAGCGTGTCCTTTCTGACGTCCGAAACCTTTCACTTCGGTCACGGTTAACCCTTGAATACCAATTGAAGACAGCGCTTCACGAACGTCTTCCAGTTTGAATGGCTTAATTACCACGGTAACCAGCTTCATAGATCCCCCTCCAGTCGAAAATCGATAATGGCCGCAGCTAATACGCATGAGATGTTGCAAGCGGTGTGCCAAAAATGAAAAACGGGAAAATTTCAGGCTGTTAAGCCGTCTAAGAAGGATGTCATAGCGCAGCGATGAAAATGGGAATGGTTCAGATTGTTCCTGGAAAAGAAAAACGCACCACGACAGTGCGTGGTGCGTTACTTTTTTGCACCAACAGCGGATCCTGTTAGTAGCATGCTTAATTTTGGTGCATCAGGCGATTAGCGATTCTTCTCGAACACTGGCGGCAAGCTCCTCCCCTGCCAGTTGCAGTTGATACATCTGCCAGTAGCGCCCTTTTGCCTCAAGCAGTTGCTGATGCGTACCACGTTCAACGGCCTGACCGCGATTGAGGACAAGAATGGTTTCCGCCTCGACAATCGTCGACAGCCGGTGTGCAATCACGACCAGTGTCGTGTGCTGCCGGACCGCCACCAGCGCCTGCTGAATGGCCTTTTCGGTGCCTGAATCGATATTCGCCGTTGCTTCGTCCAGAATCAGAATTTGCGGCGTATCAACCAGTACACGCGCCAGCGCCAGCAGTTGCTTCTGCCCGACGGAGAGATTATTCCCCTGCTCGCCAAGGCGGGTATAAATCCCCTCCGGCATTTCGCGCGCCAGCCCGGCCAATTGCACCACCTCCAGCGCATGCCAGACCTGCTCTTCGGAAATGTCACGCCCCAGCGTGACGTTGGCAAAGAAGGTATCCGCCATCACCACCGGGTCTTGTTGCACCATCGCTACTCCTTTACGCAATGTGCTGTGGCTCAGCGCGGAAAGTGGCCGGCCATCCAGGCGGATTTCTCCTTTGGTCAGCGGGTAGTAGCCCATGAGCAGGCTTGCCAGCGTACTTTTACCGCTACCGGTATGCCCCACCAGGGCCACAAAACTGCGGGCAGGTACATTCAGGCTAATGTCCTGCAGCACCAGACGGTCATCACGATAGGCAAACGAGACATCGTTGATATCAATAGACCCGCTTTTTAGCGGCTCATCGTCGTAGCCATAGGTCTGGCGTGGACAGTCCATCAGCTCAAAGACACGCTCCCCGGCCACTACCGCCTGCTGGAGCATCGACTGCTGGGTCGTCAGCTCAATCAACGGTTCATTCAGGCGACCAAGATAACTGATAAAGGCATACAGCACCCCAACCTCCATCGTGCCAGCCGGGCTAAAGCCAAACAGCATTAACAGGCCGCACAGCACCAGCGCGGAAAAGAGGCTCAGTAAAGGACGCAGCAGGAAGCCATCGAGACGTAACGTCTGCATTCGCGCCAGGTAATGGGAGCGGCTTGCCGATCCCATGCGCTCACCAAAACGCGCCTGCTGGCGAAACTGCTGGATCACGCTCATCCCATTGATGACTTCGTTGAAGCCATCGTTGATATCCGCCAGGTAGGCCCGCATACGGCGCACAATTGGCGTACTGTAACGCTGATAAATCAACATCACGATGATAACCGCCGGGAAGATGCAGATAGCGACAAGCGCCATACGCCAGTCGAGGCTGAACATCGCCACCAGCATCGCGCCAATCAGCGCCGCACTGCGCAATACTGTCGCCACCACCGTCACATAGAGATCGCGGATCACTTCGGTATCGTTGGTCACGCGCGAAATGATCTGCCCGACCGGCTGGGTATCGAAGGCGCTCAGCGGCTGTCGCAGAGCAGCATCCATCACATCGGTACGCAACCGCTGTACTACGCCGACGGCGGCCTGGTTAAACAGTAGCGCCTGGGCATAATGCAGCCCGGCCGCCAGCACCTGCAGGCCGACATAGACAACGACCATCCCCGCCACCAGCCCAACGGGCAGGTAACTTTTCGCCACCATATTGTCGATAAAATAGCTGATCAGCGCCGGTCCGGACACTTCCGCCGCCGCCGCGACCCACAGCATCACGACGGCTTTGGTCAGCGGTTTGCGCCAGGGAGAACCGTAGACCAGCAAACGTTTCAGGGTGGGCCACTGTTGCATTAACTTACGCATCAACCGCCTCCTCTGGCGTGTCATCCAGCGCCGCTTCCAGTTGTTGATAGCGATACATATCACGATACCAGCCGGGCTGGCGCGCAAGCTGTTCATGTTGCCCACGTTGCCCGATATGTCCATGCTGCATCACTAAAATCTCACTGGCTTCCGTCAGCGCCGACAGGCGATGGGCGCTGATAATTACCGTACGCCCTTCTCCCCACTGACGCAGGTTATGTAGAATCTGGTGCTCGGTGCGGCCATCTACGGCAGAGAGCGCATCGTCCAACAGCAGAATCTCTGCGTTCAGCAGCAGCGCGCGGGCAATTGAGATACGCTGCTTTTGCCCGCCGGAGAGCATTACGCCGCGCTCGCCGACTTCGGTATCGTAGCCCTGCGGCAGGCGCAGGATATCCTCGTGCACGCTGGCAAGCCGCGCCACATGTTCAATCTCGTCCTGCGTCGCCCCCGGTTTACCCAGCGCGATATTATTGGCGACAGTGTCGGAGAACAGGAACGGTGTCTGATTCACCACCGCCAGGCGGCTGCGCCAGTCATCCAGTTTTAGTTGCGTCAGCGGCACCCCATGAAAACGAATGTCCCCCTGCTCAACATCGAAATGGCGCTGAATCAGAGAGAGCAAGGTGGATTTACCCGCCCCCGTTGGCCCGCAAATCCCTAACATCTGGCCAGGTAGCAGGGAGACATTCACATTATTCAAAATCGGCTGTGCCGTTTGCGGATACGTAAATTCGCGAATCGTAATCTGCAGGCTACCGCGCCCTTCCGGAACCGGTTCGGTACCGTCGGTCACCACCGGCGCTTCCGCCAACATGTCGCGAATACGGCTATAGGCGGCGCTGCCGCGCTCAACGATGTTAAACATCCAGGCCAGCGCCAGCATCGGCCAAATCATTAAGCCAAGATACATGGTGAAGCTGGTAAGCTGCCCCAGCGTGAGCGAGCCCTGAATCACCATCCAGCTCCCGCCGCCAATCGCCAGCAGGTTTGCCATGCCGATAGCAATATAAATGGTCGGATCAAAACGGGCATCGACGCGGGCGACACGCATGTTTTTCGCCCCGGTATCGGCGGCCTCCGCGGCAAACAGCGCCGACTGCCTGTCTTCGAGACCAAACGCCTTGATCATGCGAATGCTGGTCATGCTCTCCTGAGTACGATCGTTAAGCGAGGAGAACGCCGCCTGCGCCAGCTTGAAGCGCTGGTGCAACTGGTCGCCGTAACGTTTAATAAAAATGGCCATAATCGGCATTGGCAACAGCGACAACAGCGTCAGTTGCCAGCTAATCTGCGTGGACATCACCACCAGCACCACGCAGCCCATCACCAGTGAATCCACCAGCGTGAGCACGCCTTCCCCGGCGGCGAACACCACACGGTCAACGTCATTCGTAGCCCGCGCCATCAAGTCGCCGGTACGGTGGCGCAGATAAAATTCCGGATGCTGGCGGCTGAGCTGGCGGTAAAAATCTTCGCGTAGCTCGACGGCGAGCTGATAGGACGCGCCAAACAGCCAGACGCGCCAGACATAGCGCAGCAGGTAGATGACGATAGCAATCAGCACCAGTGTGCCGACCCACATCATGATCTGCGATGCGGTAAAGTGCTGGCGGGTAACGCCATCGACAATGATCCCCACCACCTTAGGCGGGACGAGTTGTAGAATCGCAATAATGATAAGCAGGCCTACAGCACCGAGATAGCGTCGCCACTCCCGGCGAAAGTACCAGCTTAACTGAGCAAATAATCGCACGCGGTTACATCCTGAACGTGAGTTTTCCGGCTACCGCCGGGAGGGTTATTCAATGGGCAAAGCCGTGGTGTATTTTATCTGTTCCATCGCAAAACTGGATGTCACATCGGACAAGCCAGGTACACTATTGACCAGTTTTTTGTAGAAGTCGTCATAACGTTTCATGTCCGCAACCTGAACGCGTAACAGGTAATCATACTCTCCCGCCATACGCCAGAATCCAAGCACTTCCGGCATTTCCGAGACCACGGCGGTGAAGCGACAGTACCAGTCGCTGCTGTGATGCTGGGTTTTGATCAGCACAAATGCGGTCAGGCTCAGGCCAAGTTTCTCCGCATCCAGCATGGCTACCCGTCCGAGCAGGATCCCCTCCTCCTCAAGCCGCTTTAGTCGTTTCCAGCATGGCGTGCTGGTCAGATTAACGGCATCCGCCAGCGCCTGCAAAGAGAGTGTGCAGTCCTGCTGGAGCAAAGAAAGCAACTTACGATCTATTTTATCTAGCATTACGCCTTCCCGGAGAAAGTTTTTCTCTTAACAGTCTATTTCAAAGTTTAAATGGCAACAATTTTTCCTGCGTTTTCCGCTAATCTGGGCACAAAATGATAAATGGAAACGATGTATGAACAGTGACTGGGTTAAGCACGCCATTAACGAAATCAATGCCGATTATCAGCGATCTGCGGACACGCACCTGATCCGTCTCGCGCTGCCTGCTTTCCCCGGCATCAGGCTCTATCTGAAAGATGAAAGTACGCATCCAACCGGAAGCCTCAAACATCGTCTGGCGCGTTCACTCTTTCTCTATGGCCTGTGTAATGGCTGGATTAAAGAAGGCACCACCATCATTGAAGCGTCATCCGGTTCAACGGCGGTATCAGAAGCATATTTTGCCCGTCTGTTGGGATTACCGTTTATTGCCGTTATGCCTTATTGCACGGCAAAACGAAAAGTCGAGCAGATTGAATTCTACGGTGGTCGCTGTCACTTCGTGGAGAGCGCCTGCGAGATTTATGCGGCCTCAGAAACCCTGGCGCGTGAACTGAACGGCCACTATATGGATCAGTTTACCTATGCCGAGCGCGCCACCGACTGGCGCGGTAATAACAACATTGCGGATAGCATTTTTCGCCAGATGAAAAACGAGCCGCATCCGGTGCCGGACTATATCGTCATGAGCGCAGGTACGGGCGGCACATCGGCCACTATCGGGCGTTACATTCGCTGTCAGGGCTACAGCACCGAACTGATGGTCGTGGATCCGGAAAACTCGGTGTTTCTCAATTTCTGGCAGACCCGAGACGCCAGGCTGCGTTCCTCTGTGGGTAGCAAAATTGAAGGCATTGGCCGACCACGCGTCGAACCGTCATTTATTCCTGACGTGGTAGACGAGATGTTGCGAGTGCCGGATGCCGCCAGTGTGGCAACGGCGCAATGGCTGGAGACACAATTAGGGCGTCGGGTTGGCGCATCGACCGGCACCAATATGTGGGGAGCCTTACAACTGGCGGCGCGTATGCGCGACGAGGGGCGGAGTGGCTCTATCGTGACCCTGTTGTGCGACAGCGGCGAACGTTATCTTGATACCTACTACAACCCGCAGTGGGTCGAAGCCAATATCGGCGATATTCGCCCGTGGCGGGAAGAAATTAACTCGCTGATAAAATAAAAAAGCCAGGCATTCACACCTGGCCGCTGGAAAAGATCTCATCATTCGGGGGAATAAGGAAGATTAGGTGTATCCAGCCAATGCGTTAAGAAGTGCGACACGGCCTGATCGCGGCAGTGTCCGATAACCGGTAAGTGTGGAAGCGCGGCGCGCAACTGTGGCATGGCATTTCCCATGATCATGCCGCGCCCTACGCTTGCCAGCATCTCTCTGTCATTCATAGCGTCGCCGAACGCCATGCAATCCTGCATCGGCACGCCCAGCAGCGAGCTGAGCATGGTCAATGCCGAACCTTTGTTGCAGCCGAGCGGTAATACCTCCAGACAGTAAGAGGCGGAAAAGCATAAATTGGCGCGTCCGCCTAACACTTCATTCATCTGGATCCGCAGACGGCACAGGTCGTCATGTTCACCCACAAAACAGATTTTGGTCACGTCATGGGCAGGCAGTCGCTTGAGATCCACCAACTGGTAAGTGAATCCACTGTAGATATGCTCGTCCAACGCCTCCGGGACAGGTTTATCCGTCATCCAGCCGTCATCGTTAAACGCATGGATGCTGGCCTGCGTATCCCATTTGCTGTGCAGTACGAGTTCAGCCACTTCGGGATCAAGGTCCTGGCGATGTAAAAGCTCCCCCTCCAGAGAGTGGACGCGCGTACCGTTACCGGTTATCAAAAAAGCGTCCAGCGCGAGGATGTCGATAAGCTTGCGCATCTCCAGCGCATGCCTGCCGGTCGCAAAAGTGAGGGTAATGTCGCGTTCACGCAGACGGCGCAGCGTTGCTACAGTTTGCTCACCAAGGCGGTGATCGGGCATCAACAAAGTACCGTCCATATCAAAAGCAGCCAGCCGGGCCATATTTCATCTCCAGATGTGATCGCCGTGTATTGCGCAGAAGTATTGCCTGATATATACGGAAGTAATAGTGAGCAGATAGAGAGAATTGTTCCGGGTTTATGCGACTTCTTAACAGACTCAATCAATACCAGCGCCTCTGGCAGGTCTCATCAGGAGAAGCGCAACAGGTCAGCGTGGCCGAACTTGCCGCACGCTGTTTTTGCAGCGAACGCCATATGCGTACGCTATTACGCCAGATGCAGGAAGCCGGCTGGCTGAACTGGGATTCCCACTCCGGGCGGGGTAAGCGTGCAGCGTTGCAGTTTTTGCGGACGCCGGAATCCCTGCGCCAGGAGATGATGGAGCAGGCGCTGAATGAGGGCCAGCAGCAAAACGCGCTGGCGCTGGCGCAGCTCGCGCCGGAAGATTTGCGCATTTTACTGAACCCCTTCCTTGGCGGGCTCTGGCAAAACGATACCCCGACGTTACGCATTCCTTACTACCGCCCTCTGGAGCCGCTACGGCAGGGTTTCTTACCCGGTCGGGCGGAACAGCATCTTGCCGGGCAAATCTTCTCTGGCCTGACGCGTTTCGTTGACGATAGCTTTTTACCGCAGGGGGATTTAGCGCACCACTGGGATATTAGCGAGGACAAGCTGACCTGGCGGTTTCATATCCGCACGACGTTGCACTGGCATAACGGCGATGTCGTGAATGTTCGCCAGTTACAAACACGTTTCATGCTACTCCTTGAACTGCCCGCCTTACGGACGCTGTTCGCCAGCGTCAAAAGCGTGGAGGCGACCCATTCCCACTGTCTGACATTTACGTTGCACCATCCGGATTTCTGGCTGGCGCACCGGCTTGCCAGCTATGCCACCACGCTGGCGCATCCGCAAATGCCACTAATCGGTACCGGGCCGTTCCGTCTGGCCTCATTCAGTAAGGAACTGGTCAGACTGGAAAGTCATGAGCAGTACCACCTCACTCATCCATTATTGAAAGCGGTGGAGTTCTGGATTACACCGCAGCTTTTTGAGCAGAATCTCGGGACCAGTTGTCGCCACCCGGTGCAGATTGCGATTGGCGAGCCTGATGAACTCGTGCATTTGCAGCAAGTGAGTAACAGTGTCAGCCTTGGGTTTTGTTATCTGACACAGCGTATTGGCGCGAATCTCACCCCGGCACAGTCACGACGCCTTGTGCAAATCATCCATCAGACGTCGCTGCTGGAGACACTGCCGCTGGATGAAAACCTCATTACCCCCAGTAAAGAACTTCTCCCTGGCTGGACGATTCCGCAGTGGCCACCGGAAGAGAGCGTTGAGTTACCGCCCACGTTAACTTTGCTTTACCATCTTCCGGTGGAATTACACACTATGGCGCAACAGTTCAAACGTTATCTGGCCGAACAGGGTTGCGATGTCACGCTGATTTTTCATGATGCGAAAACCTGGGATGGGTGCAGTGCGCTGGCGCAGGCAGACTTACTGATGGGCGACAGGCTGATTGGCGAAGCCCCGGAATATGCGCTGGAACAGTGGCTGCGCTGCGACCCGGTCTGGCCCAATGTACTCAGCCGTGCGCAATTCTCCCATTTGCAGGCTACGCTCGATGCCGTGCAAAGCGTGGCGGACGAAACTGCGCGTAGCGAGGCGTTGCAGGCGGTATTCAGCCACCTGATGGATGAGGCAATACTGACACCGCTGTTTAATTATCAGTATCGGATTAGCGCGCCACCAGGCGTAGAAGGCATTCGCCTGAACACCCGTGGCTGGTTTGATTTTACCCAGGCCTGGCTACCGGCACCGGCGCGGTGAAGAAGCTGGTCGGGGCAATCCGCACGCGCTACCATATCGCCTTTATGAATGAATACCGGGAATAATTATGAAACGTGCCGTAGTCGTGTTTAGTGGCGGGCAGGATTCCACAACCTGTCTGGTTCAGGCGTTGCAACAATACGATGAAGTGCATTGTGTCACCTTCGATTATGGTCAGCGTCATCGTGCGGAAATCGATGTGGCGCGTGAACTGGCATTACAGTTAGGCGCACGTGCGCACAAAGTGTTGGATGTAACGTTACTGAATGAACTGGCCGTCAGCAGCCTGACGCGCGACAGCATCCCGGTACCGGATTATCAGCCTGATGCCAGTGGTATCCCGAATACGTTCGTACCCGGGCGCAATATTCTGTTTTTGACCCTGGCGGCCATTTACGCATATCAGGTGCAGGCCGAAGCGGTGATCACCGGCGTTTGCGAAACTGATTTTTCCGGTTATCCGGACTGCCGAGACGAGTTTGTCAAAGCCCTGAACCATGCGGTTACTCTGGGCATGGCGAAAGATATTCGCTTTGAAACGCCATTGATGTGGATAGACAAAGCCGAAACCTGGGCGCTGGCAGATTACTGGGGCAAACTGGAACTGGTGCGCAATGAGACGTTAACCTGCTATAACGGCATCAAAGGCGATGGCTGCGGACAGTGCGCCGCCTGTAACCTGCGGGCGAATGGCCTGAGCCATTACCTGGCCGATAAGACTGCGGTGATGGCTGCCATGAAAAAGAAAACCGGGTTGAAGTAACGTACCCTTCTGGGTTCCCGGATGCGCTGCGGTATGAACCGGGAACATGGCTTCCCCGGGCTACAATTTGTATCCACTGCGATAATCGTGTAGATACTGTGAACGTCTTCAACCTTGTTAACCATGGCTGACTCGTTTTCCCGCATGACAACCACAGCGACATCTTTGTGCCCCCCTGGCGCAGGGCGTGCAGCGAGGGGGTTGAGTCCCCGCTGAAATCGGTGAGACGAAGACCCTATGACAAGGGCAGGCCGCCAGGGATGGCGGACTGAGGTTTGTCGAGACAGGACGTCGAGTCAAACCGACCGCAGGCAGCGGGGCGGGAGGCGAACGCAGTGCGAAGCACCGATTTTTTGCGGGGCCGCGGGGATTGTAAAGGGGAACGCGGTGTTCCCCTTTACCCGTTCACGTGTCCGGAGGTGACATTTCGCCATGAACATAAGGTGAACGGAACCCACCTTCCGAGCCGCATATTCCCCTCACCCCAACCCTCTCCCAGAGGGAGAGGGAGAAAACCGGTGGTAGCCCGGATAAGGCATTTATGCCGCATCCGGGAGATTTTTGCGACTGTCACGCCTCTTCGCGGATCATCTCTTCCAGCCTTTCACGTAACTCCCCTTCCAGCGCCAGCGCCTTTTGCGTTTTAAGATCAATACACACAAAGGTCACTAACGCATCGGCCACCACTTCACCTCCCGGTTCCAGCGTCACGACCTGGCTGAGCACGCCGCTTCGTCCGTTAATCTGTTTAACGTGGCTGGTCACCGTCAGGCGGTCGCCCAGCACGGCAGGACGACGGTAATTGATATTGATGTTGACGACCACGAACGCGATGTTATTCGTCGTCATCCACTTAAAGTTTTCATTGTTTTCCAGCCCATCCCAACGCGCTTCTTCCAGGAATTCCAGATAGCGGGCATTGTTCACATGCTGATAGACATCGAGGTGATAACCACGAACTTTGATCTGAGTCTGCATAGCGCTTTAACCTTTTCTTTTGTTATAGGAACAGAGGTCATAACTGGTATGACCTCTCTAGTCTGGCAAAATTTCGCCACTACGCAAGCATCATCTTTTATAGGGTCAGATTTCCGAGGTTGCGTTCAACAAGCGCGCTCCCCATACCAGGCACCTGCTTCAGATCGTCCAGAGTCTTAAAGGGACCGTACTCTTGCCGGTAGCTCACAATCGCCTGCGCTTTTTTCATGCCCACGCCATTCATCACCCGAGCCAGATCCTCAGCGCTGGCGGTATTAATGCTAACTCTTGTACCGTCATCATCAGTGCTTTTTGCCGTGTCGGGGGTTTTAGCACCCGGCGTCGCACCGTTATCGGCTTTGGTTTGCACCGCTGGCGCTTTCGCACCACCGCCATTGGGGGCTGCCAGCGTACTATGGCTGATGCCAGCACAGGCAAAAGAAAGGGTCAGTAAAAGTACTTTGATTCCATGTTTCATGCTGTTTCTCCTTGGTGTTTAACAACGAGGCTACGATAAACAACCGGGAAAAACGGGACAAATGGCGAAGCGCAAATGTGGAAAAGGCCGCGAAAGCGGCCTTTTGAATTGCAAAGCGTTGCAATATTTGTGGGAAGCGTCTCGCTATTCCTGCTGTTCCATAATCGCGCCAAGTTTGATTTTGGCTTCTTTACGCAGGTTGGTCATCAGCGCCTCGAAAGCGATCTGTGCATTGTTCTGGGTAATACCCTGAACCATCGCTTTCTTCTGGTCGTCCGGCATGGTGCCAGCTTTCACTTCATCTAACGCCAGAATCGCGACATTGCCCTGGGCATCGTTCGCTACGCCATAACCCGGTTTGTCTTTCTCCGGCAGCGGCAGGCTGAATGCCGCCTGGCTAATCGGATCCTGACCGGTACGAGTCAAGGTTTTCGCCGCGCCAAAGCTTAACCCTGCGGCTTTCAGCGCATCATCGCCTTTACCCGCTTTCAGTTCAGCGATCAGCTTGTCAGCATCCAGTTTGGCCTGCTGCTCCGCTTTGTTATGTTTAACGATCTCACTGACCTGAGCTTTAACCTCTTCCAGTGGCTTAACCGCCTCTGCTTTATGCTCACTCACACGCAACACGAAGGCGCGGTCGCCATCGACAGTAATAATGTCAGAGTTACTGCCCGGCGCACCGTTCACACCCACCAGACCACCGTCAAAAATAGCATTGGCAACCGGTTTAAAATTAAGTTCTTGCGGCAGGCTGTCACGGCTAAACCAGCCCGTTTCAACGGCTTTTGTCCCGGCAACTTGCTCAGCACCCGCCAGAGATTCATTATCGTTACTTGCGGCTTCGCTCACCTTCTGTTGCAGGGCATACCAGGCATCCAGTGCCTTATCCTGCTTCACTTTCGCGGCGATCTCGTCATGAACATCGCTCAGCGGTTTAGCTTTTGCAGGCTGAATGTCATCAAGACGAACAACCAGGAAGCCAACGGAAGATTTGATCACGCCTGACAGTTGGCCTTTGTCTTTCAGACCTGAATTTTTCAGTTCGTCAGGTGTGGTGGCCGGCTCCAGCCACCCCATATCACCGCCGTTACGGGCAGAGATAATGTCGGTGGATTTTTCTTTCGCCAGTGCGGCAAAATCTGCCCCTTTGCTCAGTGCGTCCAGCACGGCTTTCGCGTCATCTTCTGTTTTGGTCTGAATAACGCTATAGCGATTACGCTGCGGCTGCGTGAACTGATCCATGTGCTGATCATAGTAAGACTGAATATCCGCATCGCTGACGTCCTGCTGCATGTTGGCCGCATCCAACTTGATATAGCTGACACGGAACTGCTCCGGGGAGACAAAGCGGGTTTTATTCTGCTCATAGAAGCCGGCGATCTCCTGATCGCTTACGGTCTGTTTTGCCGCCAGCGCATTCACGTCGATCAGCGCCTGACGCACAACGCGCTGCTGGGAAACCAGCGCCGCCAGTTCATCCGTCTCACCTTTGAGCATGAAGTCCGTACCCGCAATCGCGTTGATCAGTTGCTGAGAGGTCAGTTGGTTGCGCAGCGCCTGTGCATACTGATCTGCATTCATACCCATCTGGTTGACGATGCCGTTGAAACGGTCGTTATCGAATTTACCGTTGGTCTGGAAAGCCTGGGTGGAGAAAATCGCTTTCTTAACCTGCTCATCGCTGATGCCCAGATGCAGGTTATGCGCGTACTGGTCCAGCAGTGCTTCGTCGATAAGGCGGTTCAGCACCTGCTGACGCATGGATTTGATATAGTTTTCATTCGCGGCCAGCTCTGAGAACTGGTCACCCAGTTGCTGCTGCATACGATTACGTTCACTGGCAACCGCATTTTCGAATTGTGCGCGACCAATCTCCTGGTCATTTACCTTTGCGGCATAATTATTGTTACCGCCAATAAGGTAGCTACTGACGCCGGTCAAAATGAACGACACGATAATGACGCCGAAAATGATCTTGAGCACGATGCTGTTTGCTGCCGTGCGTAAATTGTCCATCATGGTGTAACAACACTCCGCTGTAGGTGACTGTAGACCTCTCGCAGTCACTCAGTTTCCCGACGCTGCGTATAGGGTCGTATTTTGACAAGAAAAGGGGGCAATTGTCAGCCCACAACTCGCAGAAACTCAGATAAGAGTGACTGAATAAATAAAAAAGGCACATCTCTCGATGCGCCCTTGTACTTTTCACCTCCCACAGGGAAGCGATCAGTTAACCGCGTCTTTCAGTGCCTTGCCAGCGCGGAAGCCCGGAACCTTAGCTGCGGCGATAGTGATTTCTTTGCCGGTCTGAGGGTTGCGACCTGTACGCGCAGCACGCTCTTTAACAGCAAAAGTACCAAAACCTACCAGCGCTACATCGTCCCCTTCTTTCAGAGATTCAGTAACAGAAGCAATTAAAGCATCTAACGCACGTCCAGCAGCCGCTTTAGAGATGTCAGCCCCCGCGGCAATCTTGTCTATCAGTTGAGATTTATTCACTCTTCTCTTCCTCTCTTTATAATTTATATCGCGCCTGAGTCCTTCACAGCGCGACCGCGCAGCAGTTATATCAGGCCTGTCATGCCCTTACAACACCAGTTGATGATGACACACCCAACCAGCAATCTAAATTAGCTATACAAAAAAAGGCTGGCAAGTCCGAAATGCCTTACCAGCCTTGTTTTTATCAACGCTCTTTGCGCGCGGTCACTATTTTGCGGTCGCGACCTGCATACCAAACGGTTCGTTTTGCAATGCCAGGGCCAGAACCTCGTCAATGCGCTTAACCGGATGGATGTCCAGGTCGGCAATGACGTTTTCCGGAATTTCCTCAAGATCGCGTTTGTTCTCGTAAGGAATTAGCACGGTTTTGATCCCGCCACGGTGCGCCGCCAGCAGTTTTTCTTTCAGGCCACCAATCGGCAGAACCTGACCACGCAGGGTAATTTCACCCGTCATCGCCACATCAGCACGTACCGGGTTGCCAGTCAGGCAAGAAACCAGCGCGGTGCACATCGCGATACCGGCGCTCGGGCCGTCTTTCGGCGTAGCCCCTTCCGGTACGTGAACGTGAATATCGCGTTTTTCGTAGAAATCCCCGTTAATACCGAGTTTTTCCGCCCGTGCACGCACCACGGTCAGCGCAGCCTGGATAGATTCCTGCATAACTTCACCGAGCGAACCGGTATAAGTCAGCTTGCCTTTGCCCGGTACGCACGCGGTTTCGATGGTCAGCAGGTCGCCGCCGACTTCGGTCCACGCCAGCCCGGTTACCTGACCCACACGGTTTTCGTCATCCGCGCGGCCATAGTCAAAGCGCTGAACGCCCAGGTAATCGTGCAGGTTGTCCCCGTTAATCTCGATGTGTTTCAGTGTCGGATCCATCAGTAGCTGTTTCACCGCTTTACGGCACAATTTCGAGATTTCACGCTCAAGGCTACGCACGCCCGCTTCACGGGTGTAATAACGGATGATGCCGACAATGGCGCTGTCATCCACGGTCAGTTCCGTCGGTTTGAGCGCATTACGTTCGATCTGTTTCGTCAGCAGATGCTGCTTAGCAATATTCAGCTTCTCATCTTCCGTGTAACCGGAAAGACGGATGACTTCCATACGATCGAGCAGCGGTGCCGGAATGTTCATGGAGTTAGACGTCGCGACAAACATGACATCGCTGAGATCGTAATCCACTTCCAGATAGTGATCGCTAAATGCAACGTTCTGTTCCGGATCAAGCACTTCCAGCAGAGCAGATGCTGGATCGCCACGCATGTCCGAAGACATTTTGTCGATCTCATCGAGCAGGAACAGCGGGTTTTTCACGCCCACTTTGGCCATCTTCTGGATCAGTTTGCCTGGCATGGAGCCAATATAGGTACGACGGTGACCGCGAATTTCCGCTTCGTCACGCACGCCGCCAAGCGCCATACGGATGTACTTACGTCCTGTCGCTTTGGCGATGGACTGACCCAGAGAGGTTTTACCCACCCCCGGCGGTCCAACCAGACACAGGATTGGGCCTTTGAGTTTGTTCATACGGCTTTGTACCGCGAGATACTCAAGGATGCGGTCTTTGACACGCTCAAGGCCATAGTGGTCGGTATCGAGCACTTCCTGCGCCTGACGCAGGTCTTTTTTCACTTTGCTGCGCGCATACCACGGAACCTGAATCATCCACTCGATATAACCGCGGACCACGGTGGCTTCCGCAGACATCGGGGACATCATTTTCAGTTTCTGCAGTTCGGCTTCGGCCTTCTCTTTTGCCTCTTTTGGCATTTTGGCCGCGTCGATTTTGCGTTTCAGCGCTTCGTTCTCATCCGGCGCGTCATCCATCTCGCCGAGTTCTTTCTGAATGGCCTTCATCTGCTCATTCAGGTAGTACTCGCGCTGAGATTTCTCCATCTGCTTTTTAACGCGATTACGGATACGTTTCTCGACCTGCAGCAGGTCAATTTCCGATTCCATCATCGCCATCAGATATTCCAGACGTTCATTAACGTCGGACATCTCCAGAACGGACTGTTTGTCGGCCAGTTTCAATGGCATATGCGCGGCAATGGTATCGGCCAGACGCGCAGGGTCGTCAATGCTGTTCAGCGAAGTCAGCACTTCCGGTGGGATTTTTTTGTTGAGCTTGATATAGCCTTCAAACTGGCTGATGGCAGTGCGTACCAGCACTTCCTGCTCGCGCTCATCAATGGCCGGGGAATCGAGATATTCCGCTTTAGCCGTGAAATGTTCGCCATTATCCGACAGCGTGGTAATGCGCGCGCGCTGCAGACCTTCCACCAGCACTTTGACAGTGCCGTCAGGCAGTTTCAGCATCTGCAGAATAGAGGCCACGGTCCCGACGGTGAAAAGATCGTTTACACCCGGCTCATCCGTTGAGGCTTCTTTCTGTGCAACCAACATGATTTTTTTATCATGGTCCATGGCCGCTTCAAGACAACGGATAGATTTTTCCCGCCCTACAAACAGGGGTATGACCATGTGCGGATAAACCACCACATCGCGCAACGGCAATACGGGGATTTCAATGCGTTCAGAACGCTCAGGATTCATAGAGCTCTCTCTTAGTTTAATGTCCGCCAGGTAATCCGGTGACGTGACTGTGCAACACGCACCATTAACATGTAAAGCAGTATATGGGGATGTTTCCCACACATTCAACGGCGAGAATCAGGAAAAATAAAAGGGGAGATAAAATCCCCCCTTTTTCATTAACTGTATGTATGGATTGGTGAATTATTCACCAGATGCCTGTTGCGCTTCGTGCTTACCGTAGATCAACAGCGGTTTGCTTTGCCCGGCGATGACGGACTCATCAATAACCACTTTGTCGACCTCTTCCAGAGACGGCAGATCATACATGGTGTCCAGCAACGCCGCTTCAACGATGGAACGCAGACCACGCGCACCCGTTTTACGCACCATCGCTTTCTTCGCGATAGCGGTCAAGGCTTCGTCACGGAACTCCAGATCCACACCTTCAAGATTGAACAGCGCCTGATACTGTTTAGTCAGGGCATTTTTCGGCTCTTTCAGGATCTGAATCAGCGCTTCTTCGCTCAGCTCGTTGAGGGTTGCCACCACCGGCAGACGACCAATAAATTCCGGGATCAGACCAAATTTGATCAGATCTTCCGGCTCAACCTGGGCCAGCAGTTCGCCTTCATTCGCTTTTTCGGATTTCGCTTTTACCGTCGCGCCAAAGCCGATACCAGAACCGGTTTCAACACGATGGGAAATCACTTTATCCAGACCGGCGAATGCGCCACCACAAATGAACAGGATTTTGGAGGTATCAACCTGTAAGAATTCCTGTTGCGGGTGTTTACGACCACCCTGCGGCGGCACGGCTGCCACGGTACCTTCGATCAGTTTCAGCAATGCCTGCTGTACGCCTTCACCGGATACGTCACGGGTGATAGACGGATTATCAGACTTACGCGAGATCTTATCGATCTCATCAATGTAGACGATGCCGCGCTGCGCTTTTTGTACGTCGTAATCGCACTTCTGCAACAGTTTCTGGATGATGTTTTCAACGTCTTCACCCACATAACCCGCTTCGGTCAGTGTGGTGGCATCCGCCATGGTAAACGGAACATCCAGCAGGCGCGCCAGTGTTTCAGCCAGCAGCGTTTTACCGGAACCGGTTGGCCCGATCAGCAGAATGTTACTTTTGCCCAGCTCAACACCATTGCTGGTGTCGCCGTTGCGCAGACGTTTGTAGTGGTTGTATACCGCGACGGCCAACACTTTTTTCGCCTGTTCCTGACCGATAACATAATCGTCCAGGTGATGGCGAATCTCGTGCGGGGTCGGCAGTGCACTGCGCTCGCGATGCGG
Source organism: Phytobacter sp. SCO41 (assembly GCF_003073275.1). Taxonomy (NCBI): domain Bacteria; kingdom Pseudomonadati; phylum Pseudomonadota; class Gammaproteobacteria; order Enterobacterales; family Enterobacteriaceae; genus Phytobacter; species Phytobacter sp. SCO41. Next base: position 4,369,295 of record NZ_CP027225.1, read on the forward strand.
CGCAACTTCTTTAATCTCTTCGCGAATAATGTCGTTACACAGATCAACACATTCGTCGCAGATATACACGGACGGCCCGGCAATGAGCTTGCGCACTTCATGCTGGCTTTTGCCGCAAAAAGAGCAGTACAACAGTTTGCCCGAACCATCTTTGCGTTTATCTGTCATGAGTCAAAACCTCTTTTCTGTTCTTTGTGCCGCACATGACGACGCAAATGCCATTCCAGGCGCAAAACGCTTGCCAGCGTAGTGCCACTCGATATTCATTATAGCGGCACTACTCCGGCCTGAGCATTAATTACGATGGGTCAAAATTGAATCAACCAGACCGTATTCGACGGCTTCGTTCGCAGAGAGGAAACGGTCACGTTCTGTATCTCGTTCAATTTGCTCTAAAGATTGACCCGTATGGTGCGCCATGAGTTCGTTCATACGCCCTTTCACTTTCAGGATTTCACGGGCGTGGATTTCAATATCCGTCGCCTGCCCCTGGTAACCACCCAGCGGCTGGTGAATCATCACGCGTGAGTTTGGCAGGCAGAAACGCTTGCCTTTTGCTCCCGCCGTCAGCAGGAATGCGCCCATGGACGCGGCCTGGCCCATACAAATGGTGCTGACGTCAGGCTTAATAAATTGCATGGTGTCGTAAATTGACATTCCGGCGGTGATAACGCCACCCGGAGAGTTAATATACAGGTAAATATCTTTTTCCGGATTCTCCGCTTCCAGGAACAACATCTGCGCCACGATCAGGTTTGCCATGTGGTCTTCAACCTGACCCGTCATGAAAATGACACGTTCCTTAAGAAGACGGGAGTAGATATCAAAAGAGCGCTCACCGCGTGAGGTCTGTTCAATAACCATTGGCACCAGGGCCATATGGGGTGCAAAGGTATCTCGTTCGCCGCTGTATGACATGTCCGTCTCCTGGATCTAAAAATAAATAACCTGCTGTACTGATTGTACTTGAGTGAGCCAGGTCTGACTACGACCCCTCACGGACGGATTATCAGCCAGAGTGTTCACAGTCGATAGTCCCTTAATGGGGATGACCACACCTTATTTCAAGCATAACAACCTTTTGCTGTTACGCTAACACTGAAACGCCCTTTTAGCACACTTCTGATAACATCAATGCGATAAAAAAAGCCCGTCACCAGAAGGTGACGGGCTTATTGTTTACTCTTTATACCGGATGAGTAAATTAAGCCTGCTGGTTCATCAGTTCCTGGAAGCTGGTTGCTTTCTCAGTCACTTTTGCTTTTGCCAGTACAGCTTCAACAGCCTGTTCTTCCAGAGCGACGTTACGCATGTTATCAGTCAGCTCTTTGTTTTTGCTGTAGAATTCGATAACTTCGGTCGGATCTTCGTAAGCAGAAGCCATCTCTTCGATCAGGCCTTTCACGCGTTCTTCGTCAGCTTTCAGCTCGTTGGTGCGAATCACTTCGCCCAGCAGCAGACCAACGATCACGCGGCGTTTAGCCTGCTCTTCAAACAGCTCACGCGGCAGTTCCAGCGCTTGTTTCTCGTTACCACCGAAGCGCTGAGCAGCCTGACGACGCAGAACGTCGATTTCGCTGTCGATCAGGGCTGACGGGATTTCGATCTCGTTCGCTTTCACCAGACCTTCGATTGCCTGAGACTTGATGCGGTTACGCACTGCGACTTTCAGCTCACGATCCATGTTCTTACGTACTTCTGCACGCAGACCAGCAACAGAACCATCTTCAACGCCGAAACGTTTGATGAACTCTTCGGTCAGTTCCGGCAGCTCACGTTCTTCAACTTTTTTCAGGTTGATAACGAATTTCGCCGCTTTACCTTTCAGGTTTTCAGCGTGGTAGTCTTCCGGGAAGGTCACGTCGATGGTGAACTCGTCACCCGCTTTGTGGCCTTTGATGCCGTCTTCAAAGCCTGGGATCATACGACCCTGGCCCATCGCCAGCACGAAATCAGTGGCTTTGCCGCCTTCGAACTCTTCACCGTCTACAGAGCCAGTGAAATCAACAGTCACACGGTCTTCCGCGTCAACAGCACCATCTTTATCTTTCCAGGTTGCTTGTTGTTTACGCAGGGTGTCCAGCATAGTGTCGACGTCAGCGTCGGTCACTTCTACAACCGGTTTTTCAACTTCGATAGTTTCCAGGCCTTTCAGCTCAACTTCCGGATAAACTTCAAATTCTACGGAGTAGGTAAAGTCTTCGCCCAGTTTGTATTCGCCCGGAACATAGTTCGGTGCGCCAGCCGGGTTGATTTTTTCCTGAATGATCGCGTCAATAAAGTTGCGGCTCATCAGTTCGCCCAGTACGTCCTGACGTACGGAGGCGCCATAACGCTGAGCAACGACATTCATCGGTACTTTGCCTTTACGGAAGCCGTCAATACGTACTTTCTTCGCTACGTTAACCAGCTCGCTCTTCACAGCGGTCTCGATGCTGTCAGCAGCGATAGTAATCGTTACACGGCGCCCAAGGCCCTGAGTGGTTTCAACTGAAACTTGCATCTTGTTACCTCAAAAAATCACAGTGCTCGGTCAACTCTACTCTGGAAGCTGTCATAGGGCTTCGCAGAACCGGGATGCTCTCTCAAATCAGATATACATTCCCTGTCACCAGAATCATCCCGAAGACGTTCATATATAAAGACGCGGCATTATAGCGGCATCACTTTAGTGAGTCGAGAACGGGAACGCCGCATTGTTGCGCCATTTTTCACAATTCCGAGGTAATTTTGACCTAAAAATTGCGCTTCTCGCTCAAAACTCAGACAAAACAAAACGGCCCGCAGGCCGTTTTTACTTAAACTGTACGCAACATACTGGAAAAGCTCAGGCAGTTGCAAATGCGTTTTACGCGATGCTGCCTGCTCCCCTGCATGGCGGCGAGGCGAAAACGGTGTCCTGCAGACCTTCCCACTCCTTAATCGTGTAGGTATGCAGAGCCAGTGCATGAACGGTGGACGAGAGTTCCGCCGCAAGGGTGCCGTAGATCATACGGTGACGGTTGAGGAAACGCTCCCCGGAAAAGCGGTCACTGACCAGCACAACTTTGAAATGGCTTTCGGAACCGGCCGGTACATTGTGACGATAGCTTTCATCAACAACTTCGAGGAACACGGGTTCAAACGCTGCCCTTAATTTATCTTCTATCTGCTCACGTATCATCATGAAAGGACTCCTCCGACAACGCTGAGATGCGACCCATCCCTTTAAATGTTAGCCGCTTTTATCGTGTTCATAACAAGAAAACAACAAAAATTTAGCTTTCGTCCTATTTTCTCAGTCAAAGGTATGAACTCTACTGAAAAGGTCAAAAATGACGTCATGTTCGACAGAGCAAATCGTTCGTGCGGTTAAAAAAAGCACAAGGCGATGAATTTACATGCATTGAGGACTTCCCCTTGTTGACGGCGATGTTATGATGGCAAGAATTTTCCCTATCTAAGCTTAAGATCCACTGAGAGCCTGAACATGTTAAAAAAACTTCTCTTCCCATTGGTCGCTTTATTTATGCTGGCCGGGTGCGCCACCCCGCCAACCACTCTTGAAGTGTCACCGAAGATTACGCTGCCACAGCAGGATCCTAGCCTGATGGGCGTTACAGTGAGCATCACTGGCGCAGACCAGCGTCCTGACCAGGCACTGGCAAAAGTCACCCGCGATAACCAACTGGTTACCCTAACGGCATCCCGCGACCTGCGCTTCTTGCTACAAGAAGTGTTGGAAAAACAAATGACTGCGCGCGGTTATATGATCGGCCCAAGCGGTGCGGCTAACCTGCAAATCATTGTTAACCAGCTGTATGCCGATGTTTCTCAGGGCAACCTGCGTTACAGCATTGCCACGAAAGCGGATATTGCGATCATCGCAACCGCAGCTAACGGCAATAAAATGACGAAAAACTATCGTGCCAGCTATAACGTTGAAGGCGCACTCCAGGCGACTAACGACAAGATCACGAATGCCGTTAACAGCGTGTTGACCGACACCATCGCGGATATGTCTCAGGACACCACAATTCATCAGTTCATCAAGCAGAACACGCGTTAAGTTCCGCACGCTGGCCCGGTTCGCCGGGCCAGTACTCAACCATGTCCAGTCATTACCTTCGTATATTTCAGCAACCCAAATCAGCCATTCTGCTGATGCTGGGCTTCGCCTCAGGTTTACCACTGGCGCTGACATCCGGTACGCTCCAGGCGTGGATGACAGTAGCTAACGTCGATCTGAAAACCATCGGTTTCTTCTCGCTTGTCGGCCAGGCCTATGTTTTTAAATTTCTCTGGTCGCCAATGATGGACCGCTATACCCCGCCCTTCCTTGGCCGACGCCGCGGTTGGCTACTCCTGACACAACTGGGTTTACTTGTCGCGGTCGCTGCGATGGGCTTTCTTGAGCCAGGCAGTCATTTGCGCTGGATGGCAGGTCTGGCCGTCGTTATCGCTTTTTGTTCTGCTTCACAGGACATTGTTTTCGATGCGTGGAAAACGGATGTGCTACCGGCAGAGGAGCGCGGAACCGGGGCGGCAATCAGCGTTCTGGGTTATCGCTTAGGCATGTTAGTGTCTGGTGGTCTGGCGCTGTGGCTGGCGGACCGCTGGCTCGGCTGGCAAGGCATGTACTGGCTGATGGCCGGACTGTTGATCCCGTGCATTATCGCAACGTTGCTGGCCCCTGAACCGACCGACGCTATCCCGGCACCGCGTTCACTGGAGCAAGCCGTTGTCGAACCGCTGCGTGATTTCTTCGGTCGCAATAATGCCTGGCTTATCTTGCTATTGATTGTCCTTTATAAGCTTGGTGACGCGTTCGCGATGAGCCTGACCACCACCTTTCTGATTCGCGGCGTCGGGTTTGATGCCGGTGAAGTGGGCGTAGTCAACAAAACCCTTGGGCTTATCGCCACTATTATTGGCGCACTCTGGGGCGGTGTATTAATGCAACGCTTGTCGCTGTTTCGCGCGTTGCTGATTTTCGGTCTGCTGCAAGGCATTTCGAATGCGGGATACTGGCTGCTTGCCGTGACGCCGAAAGATATGATCAGCATGGCGTCAGCGGTTTTTCTGGAAAATCTCTGCGGCGGTATGGGCACGTCTGCCTTCGTTGCGCTGTTAATGACACTGTGCAACAAGTCCTTTTCTGCCACTCAGTTTGCCCTGCTTTCCGCGTTATCTGCTGTTGGTCGGGTTTACGTTGGGCCGCTGGCAGGCTGGTTTGTTGAAGCCCATGGCTGGTCGATGTTTTACCTGTTCTCTATCGCGGCTGCCCTGCCAGGTCTGTTGATGCTGCTGCTCTGTAAAGAGACGCTTGAATTCACGCAGCGCACAGAACGTTTTATGCCACGCACTGAGTTTGCCAAAGCCTACCGCCTGGCATTACGCCTGCTTTCTACTGGCTGTCTGTTACTGGGTTTCTGGCTGATCATCCTGATAGTGAACGCCAGCGGATGGGTCCATATCGACATTGGCAGTACGTTGCTGGAATTCGGCGCATTACTGGCGCTGGTGGGTATTGTCTATGGCGGATTATTAGATTTTCTGGCGCTACGCAAAACACGTGTTGTCTGAAAGCGCCAGCATCGCTGGCGCTCGCACAGTAATTAATTGAAAAAATAGAGCCACTTAATCACGTAACTGTATAACGGTGGCAGGATGATAAGCCCGACGACATTGACCATCGGCGGCAACTGCTTGAGAAACAAGATAGGCAACATGATCAGTTTCACGACGCCATTAAAGGGTATTGCGTACCACTGATGTAAATTACTGCGCACCAGCCACCAGACAGGGTAAGCAATCACCGCAGTAAACATACAGACCCGCGCAACGCCCGCACTCGCTGGCGGATAGTGATACAGTAGCGCGTAGATGTGGAACAACGGGACCGCCATAATGACCCATGAAAGTAGCCAGAAGAAAATATGGCTTATGCGTGCGAGAAGTGCCTTACGTTCGTAGCACGCCAGCAACACAGGCGCCCCCCATAAGTACAGGATCACAATCCCCACCATGGTTACCGCCTGCCAGACCAAATGTTCATCAGCCCGCACCTGGATATAAAGAGCGAATCCCCAGAACCAGATAGCGATCAGCGCCCCCCAGGAGACGGCTGGCGTGGGAGTCGAAAGGAGCCGGAGCAGCGCCGGGTTAACCCGTTCCAGCAACTGTGGATAAGCATTTTTGATCTCAGCCACCTGATTCAACAACCCCTGAACAAAATCCGGAATGAGTCGCGCCCACCAGGGTAAATGTGCTATTTCGCCACTGAGGATTCGCCAGGCCAGACGGCTCTGTCGATCCAGGCTAGCCTGTCGGCGTAAATAGTCCCAATGATGGTCCGCAGCAGTCGCCTCAATTTGCGTTTCCAGGGCGTGAACGATCCAATAAGGCAGTTGGGAATCGCGATACCCACCCAGATCCCATCCCATAATGTCCGACACATTGTTCACCAGACTCCGGGAAATGCCCGGTCGTTGACTCAACGCCTGGGCCAGCTCAAGGCTAAATACCCGTCGGGCTTCCAGGGCATCAGGCAGGTGGTGATCAAGATAGAATCGCAGCGCATTTAGCGCGTCACTTTCATCAGCAAGTAACTGAACGGAAAAGCGCTCGGCATCCTCCTCAAGGGTTTCTCGCTGCCAGTCTGGCTGCGGTGGGAGCGCTGGCTGCACGGCCTCTTGTGATTCAGCTTGCGGTAACTCAGACAACGCCCGGTCCAGATTGATGACCGCTTTCACATTGTCCTCGTCCAGCCAGATTATCTCGCCTTTTGCGAATGCTTTCGCCGCATCGAACGCTTCACGCAGTAGCTGGTAGCCTTGCGGATCCTGATCGGGACGATGCAACTTAAGCTCTCGCGCGTATGCCCGGCGAATGGTGGACTCATCGGTTGTTGGTTCGATGCCCAGTGTTTCCCACATTGTCGACATCACTTACATCCCATCATCAAATTGGTTGAGCACCTGACGCAATTCATCCCGCGCGGCGGCAATCATACGTACATCCTGGCGATCAAGTGACTGTTCAAACAGGCTGGTATAGTGATCGATAATTTGTCGCCGCTCCCCAAGATGCCGTTCGTAACAACGAGAAGCCTCTGCCAGTAAATGACGATTTTCTGGCACATCACGGGGATGCATTTTCAGGCCATCAAGCTGACGAAGACGTTCACGTATCTCCTCTTCGCTGAGCTGGCCGGGCACTTTTTCAATGACCAGGGTTGATGCGGTCTCTTCACCCTGAACTTTACATTCAACCTCAAGAATGCCGTCCAGCGTATAGGTGAAGCGGATGTCAGCGCTCACGTCACCGGCTTTACGACGCGGGACATTAATCTTCATTTTGTCCAGCAACAGATTGTCGCTGACCCGACGGGCTTCCCCCTGGTAAACTTCTATCTCCAGATACTGTTGATTATCAAACAGCGTGCTCACGGTTTTCATCACGCTCACTGGTACAAAGGCGTTGCGTTCAATAATCGGCAGGAAATGGCCGGTATCGATTTTGTCGCCAGTTCTGCGTGAAACCTCGATCCCCAGGGAATAGGGCATGACATCGGTCAGGACAATATCATCCAGCGCGCATGCCCGGGCAATCAGTCCGGCCTGAACACCGGCACCAAGGGCCACCACTTCATCGGGGTTTAATTCGCTACGCGGGAAGCGTCCGAACATGCGGGTCGCCATCTGACGAACAATCGGCATCCGGGTGGCGCCCCCCACCAGAATGACATGGTCGAGGTGTTCGGGGTCGAAATGCGCGTCCTGCAAAGCCTGTACAACCGGTTTTTTTAGCCGCGTGAGAAGTGAGGCGGCACAACCAGCAAAGGTCTCAGCCGTTAATGTCCAACAGTACTCTTCACCGTTATAACTCAGCGTCGCGCTGGTCTCATCCTGCTGGCTCAGTGCGCATTTGAACGCTTCGGCAATCCGGGTTAACTCCGCCGCACACTCTGTATTCGGATGAGCTAGCGCAGGGTAACGCTCCTGCATCCATTGACGAATAGCCTGGGTAAAATCATCGCCACCAAGCCAGGCATCGCCGCTGCTGGCGCGAACTTCAATCACCCCTTCAAACATATCGACGATGGAGACATCGAAGGTGCCGCCGCCGAGATCGAAAATCAGGAATTTTTGCTCGCGATTATCCGCAAGCCCATATGCCAACGATGCCGCGGTGGGTTCATTCAGCAAGCGCTCAACCTCAAGCCCGGCCAGTCTTCCAGCCGCTTTAACCGCTTTACGCTGAACGTCATTAAAATAAGCCGGTACGGTGATGACGGCGCGAGAAACAGTGCCACCCAGCGCAACTTCCGCGTCAGTCTTCAGTTTACGTAGCACCAATGCCGACAGCTCTTCTGCCCGGAACCGGCGTGCCCCCAGACTCCACGTCTTATCTGTTCCCATGTAGCGTTTGAAACTGGCAATGGTCAGGTGAGGATGACTGACCAGTCGCGCTTTCGCCGCTTCACCCACCAGCAGACTACCGTCATCGTCCAGTCCAACCACTGAGGGGGTCAATCGTTCGCCCAGCGCGCCCGTGAGCAACTGTGGGTTTTCACCGTCAAACCACGCGACTGCACTGTTCGATGTTCCCAGATCTATCCCAATAATTGGCGAGTCGTTTCCTGTTATGGCCATTTCCATCCCTTAGTCGCTGATAAAAAAGCAAAAACGAATCGCAATATAATAATCAGCAAGTTATGCGGATTCGCTTTAGATATTACCTTTCAGTTATTATTTCGTTCAATAAACGAGCAAGAATAAAATATTCAACATACGAATATTTATCGAGAGGGTAAGAAAATTTCTTTAATTATTTTGTGCGGTATTAATTAAGGGTTACTCTTGAACGATTCAGCACGGTTATTAATTATATGTTTCCAGTAATGTTCAATAAATGCTGAAATATTGTTAAGCAATTGTTTATGATTTTGATTGGTTATACCAATTTACCCGCCCCCTTATTGTATTCCTGGGATTTCGTTATAACCTTAATGGCAGGCTGTGCGAACACCCGATTTTACAGGTTGTTGCATTTCGTGTGACATAATCGGCAGAACCCAGTAACACCATACTGACACTACGCCATTCATGTTTACAGTAATGTAACCTTCCCGTAAAATGCCCGCACACTTTAAACGCCACCAGATCCCCGTGGAATTGAGGTCGGTAAATGAGACTCAGGAAATACAATAAAAGTTTGGGATGGTTGTCATTATTTGCAGGCACGATTTTACTCAGTGGCTGTGATTCTGCACTACTTGACCCCAAAGGACAGATTGGACTGGAGCAACGTTCGCTGATACTGACGGCATTTGGCCTGATGTTGATTGTCGTTATTCCCGCCATCTTGATGGCCGTTGGTTTCGCCTGGAAGTACCGTGCGAGCAATAAAGATGCGAAGTATAGCCCTAACTGGTCACACTCCAACAAAGTTGAAGCTGTGGTCTGGACGGTGCCGATTCTGATCATCCTGTTCCTTGCTGTACTCACCTGGAAAACTACTCACTCGCTCGAACCGAGCAAACCGCTGGCGCATGACGAAACACCTGTCACCATTGAAGTTGTCGCCATGGACTGGAAATGGTTCTTCATCTACCCGGAACAAGGCATTGCTACTGTGAATGAAATCGCCTTCCCGGCGAACACTCCGGTGGAATTCAAGGTGACCTCCAACTCCGTGATGAACTCGTTCTTTATCCCGCGTCTGGGCAGCCAGATCTACGCGATGGCGGGTATGCAGACCAAACTGCATCTTATCGCCAATGAAGCCGGTACCTACGACGGTATCTCCGCCAGCTATAGCGGACCAGGCTTCTCCGGTATGAAGTTCAAAGCTATCGCCACGCCGGACCGCGCAGCGTTCGACCAATGGGTCGCTAAAGTGAAACAATCTCAGAACACCATGGCTGACATGGATGCTTACGAGAAAGTTGCCGCACCAAGCGAATACAATAAGGTTGAATACTTCTCCAGCGTGAAACCCGATTTGTTTAAAGACGTTATCAACAAATTTATGGGCCACGGCAAGAGCATGGACATGACCCAGCCAGAAGGTGAGCACGCCTCGCATGAAGGTATGGAAGGCATGGACATGAGCCACGCGGAAGCCTCTCACTAAAGGGGTCGAGGAAGAATACGATGTTCGGAAAACTTACACTGGATGCAGTGCCGTACCATGAACCCATTATTATGGTCACGGTTGCTGCGATTATCGTCGGGGGACTGGCGGTAGTCGGTCTGCTCACTTACTTCAAAAAGTGGGCATGGCTGTGGAATGAATGGTTTACCTCTGTAGACCACAAACGTCTTGGCATTATGTATGTTGCGGTTGCAGTCGTTATGCTGCTGCGTGGCTTTGCAGACGCCGTGATGATGCGTAGTCAGCAGGCGCTGGCTTCTGCCGGGGAAGCAGGTTTCCTGCCACCTCACCACTACGATCAGATTTTCACCGCTCACGGTGTGATCATGATCTTCTTCGTGGCGATGCCATTCGTTATCGGTCTGATGAACCTCGTGGTTCCGCTACAGATCGGCGCGCGTGACGTGGCGTTCCCGTTCCTGAACAACCTGAGCTTCTGGTTCACGGTTGTCGGTGTGATTCTGGTTAACATCTCTCTGGGCGTCGGTGAGTTCGCGCAGACGGGTTGGCTGGCTTATCCGCCGCTGTCGGGAATTGAATACAGCCCTGGTGTCGGGGTCGATTACTGGATCTGGGCACTCCAGCTCTCTGGTATCGGTACGACGCTGACCGGTATCAACTTCTTCGTAACGATTCTGAAGATGCGTGCGCCGGGCATGGGTATGTTCAAGATGCCAGTCTTTACCTGGGCATCTTTGTGCGCCAACGTACTGATTATCGTCTCGTTCCCCATTCTGACCGTGACCATCGCGCTGTTGACCCTCGACCGTTATATCGGTACCCATTTCTTTACCAACGATATGGGCGGCAACATGATGATGTACATCAACCTGATTTGGGCCTGGGGCCATCCGGAAGTGTACATCCTGGTTCTGCCGGTATTCGGGGTATTCTCCGAAATCGCAGCGACCTTCTCGCGTAAACGTCTGTTTGGTTACACTTCGCTGGTATGGGCGACCATCTGTATTACCATCCTGTCGTTCATCGTCTGGCTGCACCACTTCTTTACGATGGGTGCAGGCGCGAACGTAAACGCCTTCTTTGGTATTACGACGATGATCATCGCTATCCCGACCGGGGTGAAGATCTTCAACTGGCTGTTCACCATGTACCAAGGTCGCATCGTGTTCCACTCTGCGATGCTGTGGACCATCGGCTTTATCGTCACCTTCTCGGTGGGCGGTATGACCGGCGTTCTGCTGGCGGTGCCGGGTGCGGACTTCGTCCTGCACAACAGTCTGTTCCTGATTGCCCACTTCCATAACGTGATTATCGGCGGTGTGGTGTTCGGTTGCTTCGCAGGCCTGACCTACTGGTGGCCGAAGGCATTTGGCTTCACGCTGAATGAAACCTGGGGCAAACGCGCATTCTGGTTCTGGATCATTGGCTTCTTCGTGGCATTTATGCCGCTGTACGTGCTGGGCTTTATGGGTATGACCCGTCGCCTGAGCCAGCAGATTGATCCGCAGTTCCACTCTATGCTGGTGATTGCAGCCTGCGGTGCGGCACTGATTGCTATTGGTATCCTCTGCCTGCTGATTCAGATTTACGTGTCTATTCGCGACCGCGACCAGAACCGTGACCTGACCGGTGACCCGTGGGGTGGCCGTACGCTGGAATGGGCGACTTCTTCTCCGCCGCCGTTCTATAACTTCGCTGTGGTTCCTGAGATTCACGAACGTGATTCCTTCTGGGAAATGAAAGAAAAAGGCGAAGCGTACAAGCAACCGGCGCATTATGAAGAAATTCATATGCCGAAAAACAGCGGTGCGGGCGTTGTGATTGCCGCCTTCGCAACGGTGTTTGGTTTCGCGATGATCTGGCACATCTGGTGGATGGCGATTGTTGGCTTCGCCGGCATGATCATTACCTGGATTGTGAAAAGCTTCGACGAGGACGTGGATTACTACGTACCGGTTGCAGAAATCGAAAAACTGGAAAAACAGCATTTCGATGAGATTTCTAAGGCAGGGCTGAAAAATGGCAACTGATACTTTAACGCATGCGAATGCCCACGCGCACGAACATGGGCACCACGATGCAGGCCCGACTAAGGTATTTGGGTTCTGGATCTACCTGATGAGCGACTGCATTTTGTTCTCATGCCTGTTTGCTACCTATGCCGTTCTGGTGAACGGCACGGCGGGTGGCCCGACTGGCAAGGACATTTTCGAGCTGCCGTTCGTCCTGGTAGAAACCGCACTGCTGTTATTCAGCTCCATCACCTACGGCATGGCCGCGATCGCCATGTACAAAAACAACAAAAGCCAGGTTATTTCCTGGCTGGCACTGACCTTCTTGTTCGGTGCCGGGTTCGTAGGCATGGAGATTTATGAATTCCATCACCTGATCGCAGAAGGTATGGGTCCGGACCGCAGTGGCTTCCTCTCCGCGTTCTTCGCGCTGGTCGGCACCCACGGTCTGCACGTAACCTCGGGTCTGGTATGGATGGCAGTGCTGATGTTCCAGGTTTCGCTTCGCGGCCTGACCAGCACTAACCGTACCCGTATCATGTGCCTGAGCCTGTTCTGGCACTTCCTGGACGTGGTGTGGATCTGTGTGTTCTCTGTAGTCTATCTGATGGGGGCGATGTAATGAGTCATTCAACGGAACATGGCGCTTCCCACGGTAGCGTAAAAACCTACATGACAGGTTTTATCCTGTCGGTCATCCTGACGGTTATTCCGTTCTGGATGGTGATGAGCGGCACGGCATCTCATGCTGCGATTCTGGGCACCGTACTGGTTACCGCGGTTGTGCAGATTCTGGTGCATCTGGTTTGCTTCCTGCACATGAACACGAAGTCCGATGAAGGCTGGAATATGACAGCTTTCGTCTTTACCGTGATTATCATCGCAATCCTGGTAGTCGGCTCCATCTGGATCATGTGGAACCTCAACTACAACATGATGGTTCACTAAGAGCGGCGAGTATGTTGAAGCAATACCTGCAAGTAACGAAACCTGGCATTATTTTTGGCAACCTGATCTCGGTGATCGGTGGGTTCCTGCTGGCCTCTAAAGGCCATATTGATTACCCGCTGTTCGTCTACACGCTGGTTGGCGTGTCGCTGGTTGTCGCCTCCGGTTGTGTATTTAACAACTACATTGACCGTGACATCGATAAGAAGATGGAGCGGACGAAAAACCGCGTGCTGGTCCGGGGCCTGATTTCGCCGAAAGTCTCGCTGGTTTACGCTGCCTTGTTGGGTATTGCTGGCTTCATGCTGCTGTGGTTTGGCGCGAATCCTCTGGCCTGCTGGCTGGGGGTGATGGGCTTTGTGGTGTATGTGGGCGTCTATAGCCTGTATATGAAACGCCACTCGGTCTACGGCACGCTGATCGGCTCGCTTTCCGGCGCAGCGCCTCCGGTGATTGGCTACTGTGCCGTCACCGGCGGGTTTGACAGCGGTGCGGCTATTCTGCTGGCGATTTTCAGCCTCTGGCAGATGCCTCATTCGTACGCCATCGCCATTTTCCGCTTTAAAGATTACCAGGCGGCAAACATCCCGGTACTACCGGTGGTGAAAGGCATTTCGGTCGCCAAAAACCATATCACGCTCTATATCATCGCTTTTGCGGTCGCAACACTGATGCTCTCCCTTGGCGGTTACGCCGGGTACAAATATCTGGTGGTTGCCGCGGCCGTAAGCGTATGGTGGCTGGGTATGGCGCTGCGTGGCTACAAAGTGGAAGATGACAAAGTCTGGGCGCGTAAGCTGTTCGGCTTTTCCATCATCGCAATTACCGCGTTAAGCGTGATGATGTCAGTGGATTTTATGGTCCCTGACTCTCACAGTCTGCTCGCGGCTGTCTGGTAACGGATAACGCCTTTTAAAAGCCGGGGATAACCCGGCTTTTTTATGTCTGTCAGTTGGCTACAGCGTTCCACCTCCCCATAGCCCCCTCCCCTCGTCTCTTTACCACGATATGGCCTTTATAATTCTTTCGCGGCACGTTTCCAGAGTCGGTCCGTTTCGGCTGGGTAGTTAATGTGTGCTGGCAGCGAAATAAATACCGTTCACAGCCTCGTAATATCTATTAAACAATCACCTATTTACCGCGCCTGGCGCCCCGCCTAAACTATGGCCTGTTTTTCGATTGAGGTGGTAATGAACGATTATAAAATGACGCCAGGCGAGTTGCGCGCAACCTGGGGTTTAGGGACTGTTTTTTCCTTGCGCATGCTTGGCATGTTTATGGTCCTGCCCGTTCTGACCACGTATGGCATGGCATTACAGGGTGCCAGCGAGGCGCTGATTGGTCTGGCGATTGGCATTTACGGCCTGGCACAGGCGGTGTTTCAAATTCCCTTTGGTCTGCTTTCAGACCGCGTTGGTCGCAAACCGCTTATCGTCGGTGGCCTCGCCATCTTTGTGATCGGCAGCATTATTGCGGCCCTCTCAGATTCCATCTGGGGCATTATTCTTGGGCGCGCGCTCCAGGGCTCCGGCGCCATTGCCGCCGCGGTGATGGCTCTGCTTTCTGATTTAACCCGTGAACAAAATCGCACGAAAGCCATGGCGTTTATTGGCGTCAGTTTCGGCGTGACCTTTGCTATCGCGATGGTGCTTGGCCCGATCATCACCCACACACTGGGTCTGCACGCCCTCTTCTGGCTGATTGCCGCGCTGGCGACCCTGGGTATCGCATTAACATTGTGGGTGGTGCCAAACAGCCACAACCACGTGCTTAACCGGGACTCCGGGATGGTAAAAGGCTGCTTTAGTCAGGTCATCGCCAGTCCGAAACTGCTGAAACTGAACTTCGGCATTATGTGTCTGCATATCCTGCTAATGTCCACCTTCGTCGCCCTGCCGGGCATGCTTGAAGCCGCCGGATTTGCCGCCCGCGATCACTGGAAAATTTATCTTGTTACGATGCTGGTGTCGTTTGTTTCCGTGGTGCCTTTTATTATTTATGCGGAAGTGAAGCGCCGCATGAAGCGCGTGTTTGTATTTTGCGTCGCGCTGCTGCTTATTGCGGAGATCGTGCTCTGGGGGGCGGGTCCCCATTTCTGGGAACTGGTGCTGGGGGTTCAGATTTTCTTCCTCGCCTTTAACCTGATGGAAGCCCTGCTACCGTCGCTTATTAGCAAAGAAGCCCCTGCCGGATACAAAGGCACGGCGATGGGGATTTACTCCACCAGCCAGTTCCTTGGGGTGGCGATTGGCGGCGCGCTCGGTGGCTGGGTCGACGGCCTGTTCGACTCACAGACGGTCTTTCTGGCAGGCGCGCTGCTGTCCATGATCTGGCTGCTGGTCGCCGGAAGTATGCAGGAACCGCCCTATGTCAGTAGCCTGCGTATTGCGATACCGGAAGGTGTCACGCCAGATGCCTCACTGCAGGCGCGGCTGCTGGCAACTAGCGGGGTAAGCGAAGTGCTGGTCGTCGCGGAGGAACGCAGCGCCTACGTCAAAATAGACAGCAAAGTCACCAACCGTTTTGAGGTTGAGCAAGCCATCAAAGGGGCATAAAAAAAGCGGGGAAATCCCGCTTTTTTATTAATCGCGGAAGTTTTTGAACTGGAAAGGCTGTCCCAGATTACCGCCGCGTACCAGCGCCATTGTCGACTGCAGATCGTCGCGGGATTTCCCGGTGACGCGAATCTCTTCGCCCTGAATTTGCGTCTGCACTTTCAGTTTGCTGTCTTTAATCAGCTTAACGATTTTTTTGGCAACGGCGCTTTCAATGCCCTGCTTGAGTTTGGTTTCAACGAACCAGGTTTTGCCGCTGTGGACAAACTCTTCCGGAACATCAATTGATGTGCCTTCGATACCGCGTTTTAACAGCTTCGCGCGCAGGATATCCAGCAATTGATTGACCTGAAAATCGGACTCACTGAGAACTTTGATCGTCTTATTCTGTTCATTCAGCTCAAAAGTGGCTTCAACGTTACGAAAATCGAAGCGTGTTTCGACTTCACGGGTCGCATTTTCAACGGCATTGCGGACTTCCTGAAGATCAACCTCAGAAACAATATCGAAAGATGGCATCTTTTCTTCTCCCTCAGTGTTTATTGCGATGCATAATACCCGCAACCAAGCATAACTCAACTTGTAATAGCCGAATGCAGTGCTGACGGCGCTATACTGTAAGCAGTGACACCTGGCGCAGTTGCAGGTGAGGAGGAACAATGAAAATTACCGTACTCGGATGCGGTGCTTTAGGGCAATTGTGGTTAACTGCTCTGTGCAAGCATGGACACGAAGTACAGGGTTGGTTGCGCGTACCGCAACCCTTTTGCAGTGTGAACCTGGTTGATGAAGACGGCTCCATTTTTAACGAATCCCTGACCGCGAACGATCCCGAATTTCTGGCGAGCAGCGACTTATTGCTGGTCACGCTTAAAGCCTGGCAGGTTTCTGACGCGGTAAGAGGTTTGGCAGCGATGTTGCCAGCCACCACACCCATTTTGCTGATTCATAACGGCATGGGCACGGTAGAAGAGCTGAAATCACTGTCGCAGCCCTTACTGATTGGCACCACGACGCACGCGGCGCGCCGCGACGGCAATGTCATTGTGCATGTTGCCAGCGGCACGACGCATATTGGCCCGGCGAGGCAGCAGGACGGCGACTTTAGCTATCTGGCTGATAGTCTGCAGGAGGTGCTTCCGGACGTCGCCTGGCACAACAACATTCGCCCGGCCCTCTGGCGCAAACTGGCGGTTAATTGCGTGGTGAATCCGCTGAGCGCGCTGGAAAATTGCCGAAACGGCGATTTACGTAACTTTCCCGATGAAATCAAGAAAATCACCCACGAGGTCGCTGCCGTTATCGAACGTGAAGGCCACCATATCTCGGCAGATGAGTTACTCAGCTATGTATACCAGGTGATTGATAACACGGCGGATAATATTTCCTCAATGCTGCAGGACATTCGCGCCATGCGTCATACCGAGTGCGATTACATCACAGGCTACCTGCTCAAACGCGCCCGTGCCCACGGTATCGCGGTGCCGGAAAACGCCCGCCTGTATGACTTAGTGAAACGTAAGGAGAGTGAGTATGAGCGCATCAGCTCTGGTATGTCTCGCCCCTGGTAGTGAAGAGACCGAAGCGGTCACCACTATCGACCTGCTTGTTCGTGGCGGCATCAGCGTGACCACCGCCAGCGTTGCCAGTGACGGTAATCTTGCGATCACCTGCTCGCGTGGGGTCAAGCTGCTGGCAGATGCGCCGCTGGTCTCTGTGGCAGACGGTGATTACGACATTATCGTCTTACCGGGCGGAATTAAGGGGTCAGAATGTTTCCGTGACAGCCCACTGCTGGTAGAGACCGTACGGCAATTCCATGCCTCCGGACGTATCGTCGCGGCCATATGCGCAGCGACAGCTACCGTATTGGTGCCTCACAACCTGTTCCCACTAGGCAATATGACCGGCTTCCCGGCGCTGAAAGAGAAAATACCGGCGGAGCAGTGGCAGGACAAACGCGTTGTCTGGGATCCACGCGTAAAATTGCTCACCAGTCAGGGGCCAGGCACGAGCATTGATTTTGGCTTAAAGATTATTGATCTGCTGGTCGGGCGGGAAAAAGCCTATGAAGTGGCATCGCAGTTGGTGATGGCGGCGGGGATTTATAATTACTACGAAGCCTGAACAGGCGGCGGGAGTAGTTTCCGCCGCTAAACGGATTACAGATGTTGTTTAATAAACGCGATTACCTTTTCTTGTGGGTAATCCGGTAAATGAATGGGGATCCATAAAAACCCTGCCGGCCCCATGACGATATAATCAAGCGTACCATCACTCATTACTGATGTGACTTTACTCCACGCCATAAAGGCGTGAGAAGCGTGATTATCAGCATGCGTCCACCGTACCCCTTCATTTGTCAGCTCAAGCGAGTAGCCATAACGGTTGGCATCATTGACTTCATAATATCTGCGTGACCATTGCCTGTAACGCCGGGTCATCGTTATCTTTACGGTCAATACACCTGCGATATAGCACAGCACCAATAGCGACAGGGCCGCACCATCGCGAAAATAAAAGAGATAATCATCTGTTGTATCGTCTGCAACCCAGCCCATAAAACGGAAATGAAAATTGCCGTTAAACAGTGAAACCGCAAGGGCTATTACCAGCCACATAAAGAATGCCGTAATGATAAACAAGGGCAATCTGCCAAAGCGGCGACGAGTTTCAGGTAATGTCGCACGGCAAAAACCCAAGCCTCGTAAATAATGTTCAAAAGATAAAGACTGCGCGGGTACGTTAATTGAAAAGCGCACGTCATCATGACGTGCGGATACAGATTCATAATCCATTATGGGTAAACATCCTTGTTTTACTGAATTTAAGGTCGGTACACCTTCACATTCTCAAAACCCTGCTCACGCAGATAGAGCGCCTGCAGGCGGCTCATCACCCCACGCTCACACCACAGTAACCAGGTTTTGCTCTGATCGAGGTCGCCGAATTTGGTGCTCAGCTTATAGAACGGCAGCGACACCACGTCGATACCTTCCACCGCCAGCGGTTTATCGTCCTGCTCGTCAATAGAACGGATATCGAGAATCACATCGTTCGGGCCAAATCCGCTGACCGTTTCGACCTCAACAACCGTTTCGCTGGTCTGCGCGGCGATATCACGAATATCGATATTCGAGGCTTCCGCAACCACACGATCCAGGATCTCGAAATCGAAATGTGCTTCTTCCGCTTCGATTTTGGCCTTCACGGCTTTCACCGTCGGGCTTTTCGAAATAACACCGCAATATTCCGGCATCGTACGGGCAAAATCTTCGGTACCGATTTCACGCGCCAGATCGATGATGTGCTCTTTATCGTAAGAGATCAGCGGACGCAGGATCAGGGTATCGGAGACATTATCAATCAGGCGCAGGTTGGTCAGCGTCTGGCTGGAGACCTGACCGAGCGCTTCACCCGTTACCAGCGCCTGCACACCATAGCGCTCGGCAACTTTGGATGCAGCACGCACCATCATGCGTTTGAGCACTACGCCCATCTGGCCGTCATCGACTTTTTCGAGGATCTCGCCAACCACTGGTTCAAAATTGATCGCCACAAAACGTACCCGGTGGGAGCTGCCAAAGCGGTTCCACAGGTAATGCGCAACCTGACGCACGCCAATCTCATGCGCCGCGCCGCCCAGGTTAAAGAAGCAATAATGTACGCGACAGCCACGACGCATCAGCATGTAGCTGGAGACGCCGGAGTCGAAACCGCCGGAAATCAGCGACAGAACATCTTCCTGCGTACCAATCGGGAAACCACCGATGCCTTCGTAACGGCCTTTTACCAGCAGCAGGCGATCATCTTCGATCTCGAGATTCACGGTGACATCCGGGTGCGTCAGCTTCACGCGGGCGGACTCTACGTGCTGATTCAAACCGCCGCCGACGTAGCGTTCCACTTCAATAGAACTAAACTCGTGCTTGCCACGACGTTTTACACGCACGCAGAACGTTTTGCCTTCGATCTGGTCGCGGTATTGCACCAGCGCTTTTTCGAAAATATCGTGCAAAGAGGTGAACGGGACATCTTCCACCTCCAGAATATGGTGAATACCCGGGATACGGGTCAGCGCGTCACGAATCACCAGACGTTGGTTTTCATCTTTGGCGCGCACTTCGATATTATCCCAGTGACGGACAACGGCGAGGGTCTCATCATACTGCTTAAGAACGTTACGAATGTTCCCGGTGAGAATTTTAATAAAGCGCAAACGCACAGATTGGCTTTTGATGGTGATTTCCGGGAACAATTTAATGATAAACTTCATGGCGGCAATGGTTCGTTGGTAAGCCCGACGGGGCTAGAAATGGAAAATAGTACAGCAGCCCTTATACACAAAATCATTCAAAATGCTTCGCGGCGGCAACTGAGTGAACCCAGAAGCTTACTCATGTAAGTGACTGGGGTGAACAAAGGCAGCCAACAAAGAAGCAGTTTGAAGGATGAAGTGTATACCGCGGCTGCCATCCAGGCGCGGAAGTATACCACCATCGCGAAGCTCCTGCGCATTTTGCATGACCATTGCGCGTTATTTGCTAAGCCTCACGACTTCGCTACCATATCGTAGTCGGTATCAATAAGAGTCAGACATTCACTATGCCAAAGAAAAACGACGCACCCGCCACATTTGAAACGGCGTTGAGCGAGCTGGAACAGATTGTTACCCGTCTTGAAAGCGGCGATCTTCCGCTGGAAGAGGCCCTTAATGAATTCGAACGCGGCGTACAGCTTGCCCGTCAGGGGCAAGTGAAACTCCAGCAGGCGGAACAGCGCGTACAGATTTTGCTGTCCGACAATGAAGAGGCACCTCTCACGCCGTTCACACCGGATAACGAGTAAATGGACTTTAGCCAACAATTACAGGCCTGTGTCGAACATGCCAACGATGCACTGCGGCGGTTTATTGCCCCTCTTCCCTTTCAGAACACTCCTCTGGTTGAGGCCATGCAGTATGGCGCATTATTAGGCGGTAAGCGCCTGCGTCCGTTCCTGGTCTATGCGACCGGCGGTATGTTCGGCGTCAGCCGGGAAACCCTGGATGCCCCTGCTGCAGCGGTTGAGTGTATTCACGCCTATTCGCTGATTCACGATGACTTGCCTGCCATGGACGACGATGATTTACGTCGTGGCCTGCCCACCTGCCACATCAAATTCGGCGAAGCCAATGCGATACTGGCCGGAGACGCGCTGCAAACGCTGGCGTTTACTATCCTCAGTGATGCGCCCATGCCAGAAGTGGCAACGCAGGACCGCCTTGCCATGGTACGCGAACTGGCGATTGCCAGCGGTGCTGCCGGCATGTGCGGAGGTCAGGCTCTGGATCTCGCCGCAGAAGGTCAGCAGGTCGATTTAGCCGCGCTGGAGCGCATTCATCGCCATAAAACGGGCGCATTGATTCGCGCGGCGGTAAGAATGGGTGCACTCAGTGCGGGTAATTCAGGACATCAATGGCTGCCGGTGCTGGATAAGTATGCCGAAAGCATCGGTCTGGCCTTCCAGGTTCAGGATGACATCCTGGATGTTGTCGGCGATACTGCGACACTTGGTAAACGCCAGGGTGCCGATCAGCAGCTCGGCAAAAGCACCTATCCTGCGTTACTGGGCCTTGAGCAAGCCCGGATTAAAGCCCGCGATCTGATTGCCGACGCTCGCCAGTCTCTGGATCTCCTGGCGGCGCAATCACTGGATACAACGGCACTGGAAGCACTGGCGAATTACATAATCCAGCGTGATAAATAAACAATACGCTCCGAATCGTCCGGGTTGCCGAAAGGCAAAAACATCGCCCAATGGATGACGAGCAACACGATGAGTCTCTGATGAGTTTTGATATAGCCAAATACCCGACCCTGGCACTTGTCGATTCCACTGCGGAATTGCGTTCGCTGCCAAAAGAGAGCCTGCCGAAGCTGTGCGATGAACTGCGTCGCTACCTGCTCGACAGCGTGAGCCGCTCCAGCGGACACTTCGCCTCCGGGCTTGGCACGGTTGAACTGACCGTGGCGCTTCATTATGTCTATAACACGCCATTTGATCAGTTAATCTGGGACGTTGGCCACCAGGCTTATCCGCACAAAATTCTTACAGGCCGACGCGACCGCATCGGTACTATCCGGCAGAAAGACGGCCTGCACCCTTTCCCGTGGCGAGGTGAGAGCGAATACGATGTGTTAAGCGTCGGTCACTCCTCCACATCCATCAGCGCGGGCATTGGTGTTGCCGTTGCCGCCGCGAAAGAGGGTAAACAGCGCCGTACCGTTTGCGTGATTGGCGATGGCGCGATTACCGCCGGGATGGCATTCGAAGCCATGAACCATGCGGGCGATATCCGCCCGGATATGCTGGTTGTGCTGAACGACAATGAGATGTCGATTTCTGAAAATGTCGGCGCGCTGAATAACCATCTGGCGCAGTTACTTTCCGGTAAGCTCTATTCCACGCTGCGCGAAGGCGGCAAAAAGGTGCTTTCCGGCGTGCCGCCAATCAAAGAGCTCATCAAGCGTACCGAAGAACACATCAAAGGCATGGTAGTGCCCGGCACCCTGTTTGAAGAGTTGGGCTTTAACTACATTGGCCCGGTTGACGGCCATGATGTTATGGGGCTTATCAATACGCTTAAGAATATGCGTGGTCTGAAGGGCCCGCAGTTCCTGCATATCATGACCAAGAAAGGCCGTGGCTATGAGCCCGCCGAGAAAGACCCAATCACTTTCCATGCGGTACCGAAATTCGACCCGACCAGCGGTACCCTGCCGAAAAGCAGTGGCGGCATGCCGAGCTATTCGAAGATTTTCGGTGACTGGCTGTGCGAAATGGCGGCAAAAGACAGCAAGTTGATGGCGATTACCCCCGCGATGCGTGAAGGTTCAGGCATGGTGGAGTTTTCCCGCAAATTCCCGGATCGCTATTTCGATGTTGCGATCGCTGAACAGCACGCGGTGACCTTTGCCGCCGGGCTGGCGATTGGCGGTTATAAGCCAGTGGTCGCTATCTACTCCACCTTCCTGCAGCGCGCCTATGATCAGGTTATCCATGACGTCGCTATCCAGAAACTGCCGGTGCTGTTCGCCATTGATCGTGCAGGGATCGTCGGTGCTGATGGACAGACTCACCAGGGGGCGTTTGATATTTCCTATCTGCGCTGTATCCCGGACATGATTATCATGACGCCAAGCGACGAGAACGAATGCCGCCAGATGCTGTTTACCGGATATCACCACAACGCAGGCCCGAGCGCCGTGCGTTACCCGCGTGGTAACGCGGTTGGTGTGACGCTCGAACCGCTGGAAAAACTGCCGTTAGGTAAAGGCGTAGTGAAGCGCGAAGGTGAGAAAATCGCCATCCTTAACTTCGGCACCTTATTGCCGGAAGCCGCAAAAGCCGCGGAAGCACTCAACGCCACACTGGTCGATATGCGTTTCGTTAAACCGCTTGATAACGCGCTGATTCTGGAGATGGCGGCACGGCATGAGGCGTTGGTTACGCTGGAAGAAAACGCCATCATCGGTGGTGCGGGCAGCGGCGTGAACGAGCTATTGATGTCGCAGCGTAAGCCGATTCCTGTCCTGAACCTCGGCCTGCCGGACTTCTTCATTCCGCAGGGAACCCAGGATGAAGCGCGTGCCGAACTGGGGCTGGATGCTGCGGGTATTCAAGCACGTATCACAAGCTGGCTCGCATAACCTCCCCTGTCGCTCCTGCTATGCTTAACGGTAATGTTTGTAATCCTACTCTAAATAGTTCGGGTTGCAGGAAGGCGGCAAGTCAGTAAGTCCCCAGGAGCATAGACACCTATGTGACTGGGGCGCGCTGACGCAGGCAACGCACCTGTCACTCGAAATATAACGAGTATAAGCAGGAGTGGACCCATGCAATACAACACGTTAGGAAAAACAGATCTTAAAGTTTCCCGCCTTTGCCTTGGCTGCATGACCTTTGGCGAGCCAGATCGTGGCAACCACGCCTGGACGCTGCCGGAAGAGAGCAGTCGTCTGATTATCCAGCACGCCCTGAATGGCGGCATTAACTTCTTCGATACCGCAAACAGCTATTCCGATGGCAGCAGTGAAGAGATCGTGGGCCGTGCGCTACGTGACTTCGCCCGCCGTGAAGACGTGGTGGTAGCCACCAAGGTCTATCATGCATCCGGCACGCTCAAAGAAGGCCTCTCACGTGCGCAAATTCTGCGCTCCATTGATGATAGCCTGCAACGCCTGGGGATGGACTATGTCGATTTACTGCAAATCCACCGCTGGGACTACAACACGCCGATTGAAGAGACGCTGGAAGCGCTCAATGATGTCGTAAAAGCCGGGAAAGCGCGTTACATCGGCGCGTCTTCCATGCACGCTCACCAGTTCGCACAGGCGCTGGAATTGCAAAAACAGCACGGCTGGGCGCCCTTTGTCACTATGCAGGATCACTACAACCTCATCTACCGTGAAGAAGAGCGTGAAATGCTGCCGCTCTGCTATAAAGAGGGGGTGGCGGTGATCCCGTGGAGTCCGCTGGCGCGCGGTCGCCTGACTCGTCCCTGGGGTGAAACCACCGCGCGAATCGTATCAGACGAAGTGGGGAAAAAACTCTACAACGAAAGCGATGAGAACGACGCGCAGATTGCTGAGCGTCTGGGCTCCATTGCCGAAGAAACGGGCGCTACGCGCGCGCAGGTCGCGCTGGCATGGCTGCTGAGCAAACCCGGTATTGCCGCCCCGATTATCGGCGCATCACGCGAAGAGCAACTCGAAGAGCTATTACAGGCGGTAGATTTAACGCTAAAACCAGAGCAGATCGCCGAAATGGAAACACCGTACAAACAGCATCCGGTGGTCGGGTTTAAGTGATTCGTCAGTGGTTTTTTGAACGGTCTGAAATGTCCCGGATGCGGCGTTAAACGCCTTACCATCCGGGCAACCTCTGATAAAAGCAACGGTTAGAGAATACCAATAGGCCAGTAGTGACCGACCGCATACAAAATACCTGCGGAGATAATCCCGGCCACGATATCGTCAACCATGATCCCCATGCCCCCATGCACATTCCGATCAAACCAGCGAATCGGCCACGGTTTCCACATGTCGAAAATACGGAAGATCACAAAACCGGCGGCTACCCACTGCCAGTCATTCGTCGGGAGTGCCATCAGGGTGATCCACATCCCGATAAATTCATCCCAGACGATGCTGCCATGATCGTGCACGCCCATATCTTTCGCCGTACGATGGCAGAGATAAACGCCCACGCTAATCCCCAGCATCACCAGCAATGAATAGAGCTGCCACGGCAGAAAGGTCATCAGATACCAGAACGGGATAGAGGCCAAAGAGCCCATTGTGCCTGGCACGACAGGGCTTAATCCGCTGCCAAAACCCGTAGCCAGCAAATGCCACGGGTTGCTCATTTTCAAACGGCTTTTGGCAATGTCTTTAAAGCGCGGCAAAATGGTCATATCCTTTCCAGTCAAGCGTCACAGTTTTACCTTCACGGGTAAAATTCAGTCCTTCCACATCCGCGCTCATCTGCCCAATACAGGTCACAGGCACACCCAGATGGCCCACGGCTACCTCCAGCGCGCCCCGGTTAATTTCCGGTACGGTAAAGCACAACTCGTAATCTTCTCCGCCTGACAACGCCCAGCGCAGAGCCTGTTCCGCATCCACATGACGCAACATCGCCTGCGAATAAGGTAACGCATTGAGATCGACTCGCGCACCGCAACCGCTGGCCTTGAGAATATGTCCAAGATCCGAGATCAGCCCATCGGAGAGATCGATAGCCGAGCTTGCCAGATTGCGCATCGCTTGCCCGTGTAAAACGCGCGGTACAGGGCGCAGGTGGCGCTGCAACAGATATTTGGCATCTTGTGCGTCGGCAACCTGCAACTGCTTTTGCAAAATAGCCAGCCCGGCTGCGCTATCGCCCGGTGTGCCTGTGACATAAATCCAGTCACCAGGCTTAGCGCCGCTACGTTTTAAAGCGCGCCCGGCGGGAACATAGCCATGAATACCCAACGTCATCGACAACGGGCCACGGGTTGTGTCACCACCAATGAGTTGCATATCGTAGTAATTGAGTTGCTCGAACAGGCTATCGCTAAACGCTTTAAGCCAGTCTTCATCGACATTCGGCAGGGTCAGCGCCAGCGTTAGCCATGCCGGATCAGCCCCCATGGCCGCCAGATCGCTAATGTTCACCGCCAGGGCTTTATATGCCAGGTCAGCCGGTTCGATATCAGGAAGAAAATGGATGCCTGACACCAGCGTGTCAGTGCTGATTGCCAGCGTCTGCTTTTCGGGTACGTTGAGCAGTGCACAGTCGTCGCCAATGCCGGTATCGACGTCACGGCGCGAGCTTGTTACACGGTCAAAATAACGGGCAATCAGGGAAAATTCGCCGCATGCCATACGTTATGCCTCAGCAAAGAAAAGAAAAAGCCGGATCGGGCGTGTCAAAACAACGCCCGGCTCCGGCTTACGGATCATTTTTTGTGGGGACGGATCGCGGGGGCTGCTTTGTCGAGCACGCCATTTACAAATTTGTGGCTGTCTTCTGCGCCGAAGGTTTTCGCCAGTTCGATAGCTTCGTTAATCGCAACTTTGTACGGGACATCATCACGTTTAGACAGCTCGAACAGAGCAATGCGCAGCACCGCTTTTTCAACCTGGCCCAGCTCTTCGAGCAGACGGGACAGGTACGGCTTCATCAGGCCGTCGAGATACGCGCTGTTAGTCGCCACCCCGGTCAACAGTTCACGGAAGTACAGAACGTCCACATCTTTTACGTCCTGTTCCGCCAGGAACTGGTATTCAACATCAGCGATGTCGTTTTGGGACAACTGCCAGGAGTAGAGCGCCTGGACGGCACACTCACGGGCGCGGCGACGAGCAGCAGGTTTCACGGAATTCCCCTTACAAAATTCAGGCCTTGATGGCTTTCAATACGTTAATCATTTCAAGCGCGGTCAGTGCAGCTTCTGCACCTTTGTTACCGGCTTTGGTGCCAGCACGTTCGATGGCTTGTTCAATACTTTCAGTGGTCAGAACACCGAAGGCTACCGGGATCCCACTGTCCTGAGCGACATGCGCCAGACCATTGCTTGCACCGCCAGCCACATATTCAAAGTGCGCGGTGCCGCCACGGATAACGGTACCCAGCGCAATCACCGCGTCATATTTACCGGTTTTCGCCAGCGCGTCAGCCGCCAGTGGCAGTTCATACGCGCCTGGCACCCAAACAACGGTAATGTTGTCATCTTTTACCTGACCAATGCGTTTCAGGGCGTCAATCGCACCTTCCAGCAGGCTGTCATTGATAAAGTTGTTGAAACGCGCAATGGTGATGGCGACGCGAGCGTCCGGGGTAGCAACGTTAGCTTCAATAATGTTCATACTCTTCCTTCACAGGTTCAGTTCAGACCCCGCAGGGGGGCGGATTTTATCATAATATTTCACGCGCTGCCTCCCTTTTACAGCAGAGGCTACGCGTGGGTAAGATGCAGGCAGACGTCTGGCCCAACCTGACGTATCTCATTGAATTTAAAAGAGGGTGCATCGGCCAGCGCTTCCAGCCCTGGCAGCACGCACAGCCCCCGAGCATCCGCGCCCAACAGTTTCGGCGCAAGATAGACAATCAGTTCATCGACCAGCCCCGCCTGCAGCAACGCGCCCGCAAGGTTAGCCCCCGCTTCTACCCAAATGCTGTTGATCTGCTGTTTGCCCAGCATCATCATCAGCGTGACCAGGTCTGCATGACCACGGTGTTCCGGCACGAGGATCTCACGTACTGATTCAGGCCAGGCTCGGCTATCGTGGCGCGTCCGCGCAAACCAGGTCTCTCCCGGCTGCTGAACGATGGCATGCTCAGGCGTCACACGATGCTGGCTGTCCACGACAATACGCACCGGCTGGCGCAGGTTTTCCTGCGGATAAAGCTTTTGTATGTCAGGGCTCAGCTCGTCCCAGCGGACGGTCAGTTTGGGGTCATCCGCCAGTACCGTCGCGCTACTGGTTAAAATCGCGTGGCTCTGGGCGCGTAAACGCTGTACGTCGCGTCGCGCCTGCGGCGACGTGATCCACTGGCTCTCGCCGCTGGCCATCGCGGTACGGCCATCAAGGGATGCGCCAAGTTTAAGCTGGCTCCAGGGGAAACCGGTACGCATGCGTTTTAAAAAACCTTTATTCAGCGCTTCGGCTTCTGACATCATCAGACCATGACTGACCTCGATGCCCTCCTGCTGCAGGCGGTACAACCCCCGCCCGGCAACCTGCGGATTCGGATCCTGCATGGCCGCCACAACGCGAGCGACACCAGCGGCAATGAGTGCTTCACAGCACGGCGGTGTACGCCCATGATGGCTGCACGGCTCAAGCGTCACATACGCGGTAGCACCCCGAGCGCGCTCACCCGCCATACGCAATGCATGTACCTCAGCGTGCGGTTCACCCGCACGATAGTGGAAGCCTTCGCCGACGATTTCGCCGTTATTCACAATCACGCAGCCGACATTCGGGTTCGGATGAGTGGTGAAACGCCCGCGTTGCGCGAGCTTAAGCGCGCGCGCCATGTACATTTCGTCGTGCATGATCAGTCCTGTAAACGGGCGATCTCTTCGCCGAACTCTTTGATATCCTCGAAACTGCGATATACCGACGCAAAACGGATATAGGCAACTTTATCGAGCTTTTTCAATTGTTCCATGACCAGATTGCCGATCATTTTGCTGGGAATTTCTCGCTCACCGGTAGCACGTAATTGTGACTTGATGTGATTTAACGCCATCTCAACGTCATCAGAGCTCACCGGGCGTTTTTCCAGCGCTTTTAACATGCCGCTGCGTAGCTTATCTTCGTTGAACGGTTCGCGAACTTCATTGCTTTTTACAACGCGCGGCATGACAAGCTCAGCCACTTCGAACGTGGTGAAACGTTCATTACATACCAGACACTGGCGGCGGCGGCGAACAGAGGAACCTTCACCGACAAGGCGAGAATCAATTACTTTGGTATCCACGGCGAAACAGAATGGGCAATGCATACGACGTCCTGGCGAGTGAGTTAACTGAAATCTATTTTACCCTGAACTGGCATGACAACAAAGACGAGCCGATTTTGAGACAATGGATCGATGGCAACGTAGCTGTTGCGATCTACCATAAAGAACATCCTCATCTTCAAGGAAACAGACAGAATGACAAGACGTTACCTAAGATCCCTGTTGCTGGGAAGCGTTTTCGCCCTTAGCGCCTGTGCACAGCAAAGCGAGGTCCGCCAATTGCATCAGGATGTCAGCACCCTGAACAATGAAATGGCCAAATTGAACAAAGAGACGGTGAAAATCACCCAGCAAAACGCGCTGAATGCTAAATCCACCAATGGTGTCTACCTGCTACCCGGCTCCAACACCCCTGCCCGGCTGAACAGCCAGATCGGTATGCTACGTATGACGCTGAAAGACATCACGCCAAATGCGAACGGCACGCGGGCCACGCTGCGAATTCAGGGGGAGTCTAACGATCCACTCCCGGCATTCAGCGGCACCGTTGAGTGGGGACAAATTCAGGGCACCACGCAGAACTTTCAGGAAGTTAACGTGCAAAACCAGCTCATTAGTGCTCCGGCCAGCACGCTCGCGCCAAGTGATGTTGACGTCGCGCTACAACTCAATGGCATCACGCCGGATCAGTTAGGTTTCGTTCGCATCCACGATATTCAGCCCGCCAATCCGCAATAATTTTCCCCGGCGACGCCGTCGCTCTTATTCACACTTTGTTACGTCTGAACACCCGCCGGATGAGAATCTGGTGGGTGTCATTTATTGGCAACAATGATGATCATCAGTACAATCCCCGCTGCTTAATACGCGCAAACGTGAACGCAATCGATTACGTGTGTTTCATTAATGTGAAACAACACATATTTTTGTGAGCAAGGATACTTATAATAAGCCCGCAGAAACATGAAATATTTAGAAACGCAATGCGTGCATTCTTTCATTCCCGTAAGGGATCTCTTATCAGTGGCATAATTATGAAGAAAACATTACTCGCAGCCGGCGCTGCACTGGCTTTTACGACCTCTTTCTCCGTGAATGCAGCGGATAACAGCAAACCGGAATACGTGTCTGACTGGTGGCACCAGAGCGTTAACGTGGTAGGCAGCTATCACACCCGCTTCGGACCGCAGATTCGTAACGATACCTATCTGGAATATGAAGCATTTGCTAAAAAAGACTGGTTCGATTTTTATGGCTATGCCGATGCCCCCGTCTTCTTCGGTGGTAACACCGACGCAAAAGGTATCTGGAACCACGGCTCGCCGTTGTTCATGGAAATTGAACCGCGCTTCTCGATTGATAAGCTGACCGGTACCGACCTGAGCTTTGGCCCGTTCAAAGAGTGGTACTTCGCGAACAACTACATCTACGACATGGGTCGCAACGCATCCGGCCGCCAGAGCACCTGGTACATGGGCTTGGGTACTGACATCGATACCGGTCTGCCGATGAGCCTGTCTCTGAACGTGTACGCGAAATACCAGTGGCAGAACTACGGTGCAGAAAACCAGAACGACTGGGACGGCTACCGTTTCAAAGTGAAATACTTTGTGCCGATCACCTCCCTGTGGGGCGGCAACCTGAGCTATATCGGTTTCACCAACTTTGACTGGGGTTCAGATCTGGGCGATAAGAGTGCGTATGCTGAAAACGGCATCAAGCAGCGCACCAACAACTCTATCGCGTCCAGCCACATCCTGTCTCTGAGCTACGATCACTGGCACTACTCTGCTGTTGCGCGTTACTGGCACAATGGTGGTCAGTGGAATAATGATGCCGACCTGGTCTGGATGAAAGAGAACGTACGCTCTACGGGTTGGGGTGGATACCTGGTTGTGGGTTACAACTTCTAAGCGCTTTTCGGCTTAAAATCAGGCACCGAACGCGATTTGCGTCGGTGCCTTTTTATTTTCAAACAGTAAACGGGCTCAGCCAGTAACCGAGCGCCAACAAAAGCGCCACGCACAGGCAGCGCCGGGGAAAGGTAGCGAACATTACCAAATCTCCTGAATGTAAGGTGGGTGCTGCTGTTCCTGACGCAATTTTTCAAGCCGCCTGCGCAGGCGTAGCCAGTCGCTGACCCGAGATGAGCATAAGCGTGTCAGTTGAATAGCCAGGTCGCTTCCCCCAAGCAGTGCGCCACAGAGGATGCAGAGGACGGAAAACATACTTTTCAGTGCCCCGCAAACTGCATGCCAGCGCCATACGTCGCCCGCGCTCAATGCAAAGCCCGCGCTAAAAAGCATCATCAGCGCCATCATGCATGGGGCGAAGATAAACAACATCCCCCGATAAAATGCCGCCATGCTTTGGTCACTACGATACCAGTTGCCGTTGGCGATGTAGCAGCCGCCATCGGTAAAGTTATAGACGCCAATCGCTTTATTTGAATGGTGGTTGAAAATGGTCAGAACATGATCGCCCTGACTGATAAAAGGCGCGTGGGTCCGGTAGAAAAAAGGCAAAATTTTATCGATCTGACTGCGCAGCGCCGGATCTCCCATCCGCCATGACAGCGATAACCCTCGCCCCTGACATACATATACCAGCGCCGCACCGGAATTGTCGGCAACATACGATTTCCACTCCCCGCTTCTGACAGCCGAGACCGTCTGTTTTATTTCACTCAACGTTGGGCCAAAGTCAGAGAAGCCTTCCGGCATCGAATCGGGATACGGCGGGTTTAACAGCGCCCGACCAATATCTTCGCAAAAGGAGGTATCACCCCGCTTTGTCTGCTCAAGCTTTGCCAGAAGATCACGAACCCGTGGGGAAAAGCGCAAACAGACCGCATGAAGGTCCGCCAGTCCCCAGGTTAGCAGCATCATCGTGACGGCCAGAAACAGCAGCGGCATAAGAAAAGCAAATCCCCAGCTAAACATCATTGAGCCAGAGATAAAAAAAGCCGGAATTCCTGTTAGCAGGCGGCTAAGCGGGAAAAGTAACGCGGGACGTGCGTGAGCGATCTCAAGCGTCGTCGTGCCATCAGTTATCCAGTCAATCCAGTAACTGCCATCTTTTAAACGGTGGGTTCCAAGGTAGATTCGACTGTCTGGCTGAAGCTGGTCAAAGCCTGAATCATCCTTGAAAAAGCGCTTATCGGTATAAAAAGTGTGATGGCGGGTAATAAGGCGCAGATAGCCGCTTTCGGGATCGTTACCCACGGCAAAACCGCGAAAGCGGAATGTAAAATAGTGAGGTTTACTCATAGCAGACATCCTTGTTCGTCAGAAAACCATCCGTGGTTTTCACTTTTGTTTTATTTTTTCTTGTTGAGCATCGCTTTCAGGTCGGCGAACGGATTATAGGTCGCCTCACCAATATCCTTTTGCGCATCCTCCCCTGCAACAACCGTCGAACCGTACTGGTCCGCTTCGGTATATTTCGAATGCTCATGATCGTGGCAGAACAGGCAAAGCAATTCCCAGTTACTGCCGTCTTCGGGGTTATTGGTATGATCGTGATCGATATGGTGAACGGTGAGTTCACGCAGGTTCGAATAAACAAACTCCCGCGAACAGCGCCCGCACACCCATGGAAACAGTTTTAATGCTTTTTCACGGTAGCCGCTTTCCAGCCGCGTATAGTTTTTAGGGATAATCGCCATATGTGTCAGTACCTGGATAAATATTGGATTAGCGTCAGTTTCGCGCGCACCAGCGTTTTTATCAATATTCCCGCATCTGGACGGAGAAAGTCCCCGTCGACGTAACGCAGCCGCATCAGCCATAAAAAAACCGCAGTTTGCGGCTGCGGTTTTTTTAAGCGGAGAGCCGGATTACGGCAGAATTGACGGTTGATCCGCCCCTTCTTTTTCCACTTTCTGCTGAATCAGATGCTCGCGTTTCATGCCCAGTTTCAGCGCCAGCGCAGAGGCCACGTAAATCGAGGACGCCGTACCAATGGTGACACCAATAAGCATGGTCAGGGAGAAGCCCGCCAGAATCGGACCACCAAACAGATACAGCATCAGGATCACGACTAAGGTTGTCCCGGAGGTGATCAACGTACGATGCAGCGTCTGGGTCAGCGACACGTTAAAGATTTCGTAAGAGGTTCCGCGACGGATCTTGCGGAAGTTTTCACGAATACGGTCAGACACCACGATACTGTCGTTGAGCGAGTAACCGATAACGGACATCAGCGATGCCACGATAGTCAGGTCAACCTCGATATGGAACAGCGACAGCACGCCCATGGTAATGATGACGTCATGCGCCAGCGCGATAACTACCCCTGCCGCCAGACGCCACTCAAAGCGGAACCCGACGTAAACAAGGATACAAATCAGCGCCACCATCAGCGCCATAGCACCGGTTTGCGCAAGGTCTGCCCCCACGCTCGGGCCAACAAACTCAATACGTTTGACCGTTGCATTCTGGCTGCTGGTTTCGTTAATGACTTTAACGACTTTGCTGCCCAGCTCCTGACCACCGGTTTCCCCGTGTACAGGCGGCATACGTACCATGATGTCGCGGCTACTGCCGAAGTTTTGCAGCAGCGGCTCTTCAAAACCCGACTTCTGCAGTGCTTCACGCATCTGGTCCATATCCACTGGTTTTTCCAGCGTGATTTCGATAACCGTACCGCCGGTAAAATCCAGACCCCAGTTAAACCCGCGCACGCCAATGATAGCGATAGAGATGATTAACAGCAGACCTGAGATGCCGAACGCCCAGTAATCCCAGCGCATAAAGTCCCAGACTTTACGGCCGTAGTTCAATTGTTCAACAGTGTATTCCTGTGCCACAACGCACTCCTCAGATAGACAGCTTTTTAACGCGCTTGCCGCCGTACAGCAGGTTCACGATGGCACGGGTGCCGACAATGGCAGTAAACATCGACGTTGCCACACCGATACCGGTTGTAATGGCAAAGCCTTTGATGGCGCCCGTACCCACTGCGTACAGGATCAGGACTTTAATCAGCGTGGTGACGTTCGCATCGAAGATGGAACTGAACGCGCCTTTATAACCTTCATCAATGGCTTGCTGCACCGAACGACCGTTACTCAACTCTTCTTTGATACGTTCGTTTATCAGTACGTTAGCATCGACCGCGACCGCAAGGGTTAACACAATACCCGCAATACCCGGCATGGTGAGCGTCGCCCCTGGCAGCAGGGACATAATGCCGACAATCAGTACCAGGTTGGCAATCAGTGCGCTCGTCGCGATCAGACCAAACTTCTTATAGAAGAAGATCATGAAGATGATGGAGACCACCAGACCTGCCAGACAGGCTTCCAGCCCCTGAGTGATGTTCTGCATCCCCAGTGTTGGACCAATGGTACGTTCTTCAACAATCTGAATCGGCGCAATCAGCGCACCGGCACGCAGCAGCAGAGAGAGCTGACGCGCTTCGGTCGGGTTACTGATACCAGTGATACGGAAGCTGTTACCCAGACGAGACTGGATATTGGCGATGTTAATCACCTCTTCCTCTTTCACCAGAATAGCGCGGCCATTGGCGTCTTTCTTACCGCTGTCTTTGTACTCCACGAACAGGGTCGCCATCGGTTTGCCGATGTTATCCTTAGTGAAGTTAGACATGATGTTACCGCCAGCGCTATCCAGGGAAATGTTCACCTGTGGCTGGTTGTACTCATCCTGGCTGGACGTGGAGTCCGTGATATGGTCACCGGTCAGAATCACCCGTTTGTACAACACAACCGGGTTGCCTTCGCGGGTCTGCTTCACTTCGGAATCGCCCGGAACGCGGCCCGCGGCAGCGGCGGCCTGATCAACATTGCTGTTTACCAGACGGAATTCCAGCGTCGCCGTTGCACCCAGAATCTCTTTCGCACGCGCCGTATCCTGAATACCCGGCAACTCAACCACAATACGGTCTGAACCCTGACGCTGTACCAGCGGCTCAGCGACGCCGAGTTGGTTCACACGGTTACGCAGGATATTAATGTTTTGCTGCACCGCGTATTCGCGGGCTTCGCTCAGACGCGCGTCGGACATCACCGCACGCAGCGCATTGTCGCCCTGGCTGGTGATAACAAGATCACGGTGACGTTGGGTCAGATAAGTGACCGCCTGGTCACGTGCGCTGGCATCGCGGAAGAGAATGCTCAGGCCATAGTTATCTTCCTTACGCACAGTGGTGTAAGGAATGCCTTTATCGCGCAGATCGCTACGCAGGCTGTCGATATTCTGTTCCTGGAGTTTGCCAAGCGCGGTGTCCATGTCCACTTCCATCAGGAAGTGCACGCCGCCACGCAGGTCAAGACCCAGTTTCATGGGTTCGGCATTGACTGCGCTCAGCCAGCGCGGGGTGGCCGGTGCAAGGTTAAGCGCCACGACAAACTGGTCACCCAGCTCAGACACCAGCGCTTCACGCGCGCGTAACTGAACGTCAGTGCTGTCAAAGCGAGCGAGAATAGCGCCGTTTTCCAGTGCCACAGACTTCGCGTCGATTTTTTCTTCTTGTAGAGTTTTCTGGACCTGGATCAGCGTTTGCTCACTGGCGGCGACACCGCGCGCACCAGTGATCTGAACAGCCGGATCCTCACCATACAGGTTGGGAAGTGCGTAGAGCAGGCCGACGGCAATGACGACGACCAGCATAATGTACTTCCACAAAGGATAACGGTTTAACACGGCAGTTCCCTTTGGGAAAACAAGAAATTACAGCGCCTTCATGGTGCCTTTCGGCAGAACGGCAGCTACGAAGTCACGTTTGATAACCACTTCGGTGGTATCGTTCAGCGCGATAGCAATGTAGCCAGTTTCCGCTACTTTGGTTACGCGACCAACCAGACCACCGTTGGTCAGCACTTCATCACCTTTCGCGATGGAGTTCATCAGATTTTTATGTTCTTTGGTGCGTTTCTGCTGTGGGCGAAGGATCATGAAGTAAAAAATCAGACCAAACACCGCCAACATCAGGATCAGAGACATCGGGCTCTGGCTGCCACCTGCCGCGCCGCCTGTTGCTGCTACCGCATCAGAAATAAAAAAGCTCATTCAAATTCCCTCATTATTAAAATTAAGCAACATTCAAAGGCGGAACATCTCGCCCCTGACGTTGGTAAAAATCGGTCACGAAGCTCTCTAATTTACCCTCTTCAATAGCCTTACGTAAACCCGCCATCAAGCGCTGGTAGTAACGCAGGTTATGAATGGTATTGAGTCGCGCGCCCAATATTTCGTTGCAACGATCGAGATGATGCAAGTAAGCGAGGGAATAATTGCGACAGGTGTAGCAATCACACTCAGGGTCGAGTGAACCCGTATCGCTCTTATATTTCGCGTTACGGATTTTCACCACGCCGTTGGTCACAAACAGATGACCATTGCGGGCATTACGTGTTGGCATAACACAGTCAAACATATCGATGCCGCGACGAACGCCTTCTACCAAATCTTCTGGTTTACCCACGCCCATCAGATAACGTGGTTTATCCGCCGGTATTTGCGGGCAAACATGTTCCAGAATACGGTGCATGTCCGCTTTTGGTTCACCCACAGCGAGACCGCCGACAGCGTAGCCATCAAAGCCAATCTCTACCAGACCTTTCACAGAGATATCGCGTAAATCTTCGTAAACGCTCCCCTGAATGATGCCAAACAGCGCATTCGGGTTTTCCAGCGAGTCGAAACGGTCACGGCTGCGTTTTGCCCAGCGCAGCGACATCTCCATTGAACGTTTAGCGTAGTCCCAGTCTGCCGGGTACGGCGTACATTCATCGAAAATCATGACGATATCGGAGCCGAGATCGTACTGAATTTCCATGGATTTTTCAGGATCGAGGAAGATCGGATCGCCGTTAATTGGGTTACGGAAGTGCACGCCTTTCTCGGTGATCTTACGAATGTCACCCAGGCTAAAAACCTGGAAGCCGCCGGAATCGGTCAGGATCGGCCCTTTCCACTGCATAAAGTCATGCAGGTCGCCGTGCAATTTCATAATTTCCTGACCCGGACGCAACCACAGGTGGAAGGTATTGCCGAGGATAATCTGCGCGCCAGTGGCTTCCACTTCTTCCGGCGTCATCCCCTTAACGGTGCCGTAGGTGCCGACAGGCATAAAAGCAGGCGTTTCCACTACGCCACGATCAAACACCAGACGGCCACGGCGTGCGCGACCATCGGTGGTATCCAGCTCAAATTTCACTTCATTTCTCCTGCATCAGAGAGACAGTCTGATGGTTAACAATTCACCCCGGCATCACGCCAGGGTGCTAATAGTGCCCCGGCTGGCGCTATCGCTTAGCCGGGCTACGACGGTCAGGGGAGATCACTCACCCGGACGTTCATTAATTGCCTGCGGATTGTACGTGATAAACATCGCATCACCGTAACTAAAAAAGCGATATTTGTGCGCAACCGCTTCCTGGTAGGCGTGCATGGTGTGCTTATAACCAGCGAAAGCCGAAACGAGCATAATCAGGGTCGATTCCGGCAGGTGGAAATTGGTCACCAGCGCATCGATAACCTGATATTGATAGCCCGGAAAAATAAAGATTTGCGTATCGCCAAAGAAGGGCTCGATCAATGCATTTTTCGCCGCCTGCGCCGCGCTCTCCAGCGAACGCACGGAGGTGGTCCCCACGGCGATAACACGATTGCCACGCGCTTTGGCCGCCAGCACCGCATCGACAACCTCCTGCGGCACTTCGGCGTACTCAGAGTGCATAATATGGTCTTCGATGCTGTCCACGCGCACCGGCTGGAAGGTTCCCGCCCCGACGTGCAGCGTAACGAATGCCATCTCAATCCCCTTCTCGCGCAAACGCGCCAGCAGCGGTTCATCAAAATGCAGACCGGCGGTGGGCGCCGCAACCGCACCCGGCTTCTGGCTATAGACCGTCTGGTAAAGCTCACGGTCGGCGTCTTCGTCAGGACGGTCAATATAAGGCGGCAACGGCATATGGCCGATGGCGTTAAGAATATCAAGCACCGGACGTTCGTCGTTAAATTCCACTTCGAACAGCGCATCATGACGGGCCACCATAGTGGCATGGATGCTCTCGTCATCGCCCAGCAACAGTTCCGCGCCCGGTTTCGGTGCTTTAGAGGCACGGATGTGCGCCAGAATGCGCTTATCATCAAGCATACGCTCAACCAGCACTTCAATCTTACCGCCGCTGGCTTTGCGCCCGAACAGGCGCGCCGGGATCACGCGGGTATTATTGAAGACCAACAGGTCGCCAGGATTCAGTTTGTCGAGTAAATCCGTGAACGTACCGTGCGCAAGCGCGCCTGTCGGCCCGTCCAGCGACAGCAAGCGACAACTGCTGCGCTCAGGCTGCGGATAATGGGCAATCAGGGATTCAGGTAATTCAAAGGAAAAATCGGCAACGCGCATGACACTAACTCGAGACGTAAATAAGAGGCGGGTAGTCTAGTGCCGGGGCGTTCTCCCTGCAACCTTTACCCCTCCGGAGAGTTCATATACTCTAAATAATTCGCATTACAAATGGCGGCAGCACAGGAAATTCCCAATCATCGCTGGTGAATGACCCACGCCGCTACGATATGCGACCTGAACAAAAACGAGTATAACGATGAATTTTCTCGCACACCTGCACCTGGCTCACCTCGCC
Source organism: Phytobacter sp. SCO41 (assembly GCF_003073275.1). NCBI lineage: Bacteria > Pseudomonadati > Pseudomonadota > Gammaproteobacteria > Enterobacterales > Enterobacteriaceae > Phytobacter > Phytobacter sp. SCO41. Next base: position 4,407,526 of record NZ_CP027225.1, read on the forward strand.
AATAGTTCGCTTTCCGGTAATTTGCTGGCGGATTTTGTTCGCGGCAACCCGGATGAACTCTACGCGCCCGACGTGGTTTCCGGCATCCATATGCACCGCCGTATCGACGTACTGACCGACAACCTGCCGGAAGTCAAAGAAGCGCGCGGCTGGTTTCGTCCTGAAACACGCCGTGTCGCGCCAATCACGCTTGATGTGATGTGGGATCATTTCGTCTCGCGCCACTGGGAGCAGATCTCGCCCTCAATGCCGCTTAGCGAATTTGTCGGCTACGCGCATGCACAAGTCAGTGTGATCCTGCCGGAGGCGCCGCCACGTTTCGTCAATTTAAATGACTATTTATGGTCGGAGCGCTGGCTGGAGCGCTACCGGGAGATGGATTTTATCCAACGGGTGCTAAACGGCATGGCCAGCCGCCGACCGCGACTCGATGCCCTGCGTGACTCGTGGCAGGACCTGGATAACCACTACGAGGCGCTGGAAGAGAAGTTCTGGCAATTCTACCCACACATGATGGCGCAGGCAGAAGCCAGAACGCTGTAATTACGCCTTCTCTTTCACCTCGCGCCAGATGCGCAGCGCCATCCATGCCAGCGCTAGTACCCCCAGCACCAGCGCGGCCCAGACCAGGCCGGTAAGCCACTGGCTACGCTGCTCAATCGGTGAGATGGCGCTCAGACGCGCTTCGCCGCCCAGTTTTACCTCGTCGCCGACCCACGCCTCTGGCAGGCTTTCCGGCGCATGCTTCTGGCGTAAAGCCGCAGGAATCAACGCATCGAGATCCGTTGCCACGCTTTGCGCCGCTTTATTCCCCCACGCAAGAATGTACGGGCCGCTCCCCTGGGCATTAAAGATAAGCGTCTGGCCTGGTCGTAGCCCTGTCAATTGCGGCACGACTTTCGGCAGGTGAGCGTTGACCGTTGTCACCTGAATCTCCTGCACGTTACCCACCGTGACGGGGATTGGCTCTGATATCTGGTTATTTAAATTCCACAGCACTGTTTTCGCAAGCGGTCGCCACGCCTCATCGGCGCCGGAGCGCCAGGCGATCTCTACCGGCAGCGTACCCTCCTCTTCCAGACTCAGGGAAATGGAGGTCACAGGCTGCGGGCTGGCCCAATGGTAAAGCATCTTATCCTGCGAGAGCGCACGCCCGGCGGCGGGCAGGGCCACGTTCGTTATCTCCGTCGATTGCGGGTTTTCTATCACCACTGCGCGGGTAAGCGTGACAGGCAACTGCGGCTTATCAAACACCAGCAGTAAATAGCGCGGGGTATTGGTAACCATCGAAAGAGTAATGTTGATGGTATTCAGCGTCAGGCGATCGCTGCCGCTCGCGACGTCCATCAGCGGCGCATCCGCCTGCATTAAATCCCACTCTTTCATATCATTGCTGTAGTAGAGCGATGCTTTCCCCTGCCAGTTCACCGCCGGTTTATCCCAGCTAAGCTGAAGCTGTGTGACGTTCTGTCTTTGCACGTTATCCGGCAGCGCCAGCAGATAGCTCTCGCCCATCGTGTTAATGCGTTCCCCTTCAAGCTTGATTTCATAACCCTCCGGGGAGCGCAGCCAGACCCGTTCCCCGGAATCTGACAGCTTTTCAACAGGTGAAGCTGCAAGAGGGAAAAGGCGTAAAGCCTGCTCCTTCGGCGCGGGCTGCGCCTCCTGCTGCACCTGGAGCGTAAAGGGCACACGCTCACCCTGATGGTTAAACACCCGAACATCGCGCAGATCGGGCCAGACGCTTTGCTGGTAAACGTCGTCGGGTAACGCAACCCGGTACCAGGGCGATGAGGCCGCTGTCGTAAGCGACCTGCCCCAGGCATAATCCTGCGGCGACTCCGGGGCGGTTTCCTGGGCAAGCCCCGGTAACGCCGCGCACCATAACGCGCCGGTAAAAATCGCTATCTTCCATTTCATGATTTTTCTTCCTCGCTGAACGCCTTCGCCCCTTTAGGCGGTAAGGGAGAGAAATACCCCACGATTAACACCAGCACCGCCACGCCAATAAAGGCGATAGCCCGCGCCAGGCCGCCACCGCCCGCGCTGTCTACCAGCATTAATTTCACGATGACAACCCCTAGCAACGCCGCGCCGCCGAGCCACTGGTGCCGTGACCCACGCCGGGTAGCCAGCAGCATTACCACCAGCGCACCCAGCATCCAGAACAGCGCGAAACTGGTCTGAATCAGACGCGAATTCCACAGGCTTTCGCTATCCCAGTCCACACCGCCATAGTGCGCAAGCAGGCGCAGCAATAGTCCGTTAATCCACCAGAAAGCCAGCGCCAGCAGCGCAGGTGCAATCAATGGCGTAACGGTCATAGGCAGGCGCGGCCGCGCATAACGACACCAGAACCACACGCCGAGCAGCGCGAAGGCTGCCCCCTCCTCCAGCGGATTAACCAGCGGCAGATAAAGGGAGTGAATAACGCGCCCGTCATGCATATTGCCTGCCACCAGCAGAAAAACTAACAGCGGGATAAGCGGCAGCGGCCCCAATTGACCATAGAGTGCAGGCCAGACGCGTAGCGGCCAAATGTTGCGACGAATGCCGCCGTGAAGCAGCAGAATAACAATGCCGCCAGCCGCCATCGGCAAGCCGATACGCCAGGCATCCATTCCCCAGGGCAGTGCATCAACAAACCAGAAAAGCTCGGTTCCCGCCGCCAGTAAAATCATCCATAGTAGCGAAATATGAAGCCCTTGCGACAACCGGGCAGGAACTCTGCGCTCCCGCAATAACAGTAAGTACGCCGAGGGCAGCGCCACGCACCAGGCGAGGTTTTGCCAGCCCGCCCCCAACAATTGTCGCTCGATAGTCAACTGCCAGAGCAAAACCACCAGCATCACGGGCCAAAGCAGCCATACAGCATAGTGTAACGCCCGCCAGTGAAGCCGCCGTGCCATATAGCGCCAGCCCCAAACCGACAGCGCCAGCAGTCCCAGTACCGCCGCCGGAATGCCTTTATTGAGTATCCAGTCAGACGCGCCCCAGAGCGCCACCAGCCAGAAGGCGATACCGCCCGCCAACAGCACCAGGCTGCCTGGTGCCGGCAGGCGACGCCACAATCTGGCGGCAACCAGCCAGGTCGCGCTCAATACCGCAAAAATCACCATCACCGAGAACGCCGTTGTGCCGTCGGTCATCGCCCATAGCGCGCTGCCGAGCGCCAGTACCAACAAACCCGTACCGCTATAGCTCATGCGACGCTGCCCTTGCATCACGCCAAGCCACAGTACGCCCAACCCTTCCAGCGCCCAGGCCATCGCAGTCCAGCGGGCTGAAAGCGCCAGCGGAATAGCAAGCGTGGTGAATGCGCCGCCAAGTGCCAGCGCCGCCAGAACAAGCGGTTTTCCCGCCGCAGGAAAGCGTTTTACGACGCTCCAGGCCAGCAGCATATAAAACGCGCCGTAACCCAGCGCACTGAGTGCCGGGCCATATGTCAGGTGCTGTGTGATGGCATATTGCATGCCAAACCCTATCAGCGGCGGGGCAAAGAGCAGCACGCCATCGATAATGCGCTTGCCTTTCTTTTGCGCACGCAGTGACAGCGCCACGCTCAATACGCCGAAGATCAACAGATTAGCAATCAGGAAGAGCTGGCAGCTCAGATAGTACTGAGGCCGGTAGTCGGCGATACCCCACACTCCCCCCACCCCGAAGGTGAAGAACATCCCCAACAGGTTGAGTTCGCGCCAGTGCTGCCAGACGCTGATCGCCAGGATACCGACAGACAGTAATAAATAGAAAGAGAATAACGTGACATGACTGCCGCCGCCCGAAGACAGCAGCAGCGGCGCGGCGTAACCGCCCAGACTCGCCAGCATGGCCAGACTCAACGCGCGCTGTAGCACCGCCAGCCCGACGCTGGCCGCGCAAATTAGCAATAACAGCGCAAACGCCAGCGACATGGGGAGCATCTGCCACAGTCGAAACGCGCCAAAGACCGTTAAATAGAGCGCGCCTGTTGCACCACCTTGTAGAATTAAGGCAAAAACAGGCTGCTTGTGTCGCAAACGCCAGCCGAGGAATAACAGCGCCATCGCACCCAGCGCGGCAACGGCCAGACGCAGCTCCAACGGGAAGAGCGAGCGTTCAACGCTATAACGAAAGAGAAAGGCCAGCCCAAGAAACAGCAGGATGATACCCAGCTTTGCCAGCGGGTTTCCTTGCATAAACCAGCGCAACAGCGCGGTGACCATACCGCCAGCCTGGCTGCCAGACGCGGGCTCCTCGCGTTCCGGTAGGGGAACGGAACCTCTGACCGACACGGTTGCCGCCGGCGTCCCTCGCGCCCAGACATTCACCGGAGCCGGTTCGATAGGAACCGGTTCGGGTTCAGGCGTTGGCTGCGGTTCCGGAACTGAAACCTCAAGTACGACAACATCAGGTACGATAACCTCAGGCGAGTCAACAGGAGAAGCGGTCTCCTGCGCTGCAGGCGCATGTCCCGGCGCATAACCACTCATCTGCTGTTCAAGCAGAGCCACGCGCTGGCGCAGGCGCGACAGCTCATCTCTGGCCGCATTACTACGCCGGTAAGCCAGAATCGACATTACCGGGATAACCACCAGCAATAGAAACAACACAGTACAGGCTATCAGTACCAGTCCATCCATGATTTCACCTTCATTCCGGAGCGTGCATATACTTTGGCACAAAGTATCGGAATTGCGCTATTCCCGCTGCGCTTTCTGGTAGGTGTTAGTTCCCCTGCCACACAGAGGCAGAGATTGCCGGTAAGGACAGCACCCCATCCTGCAATGTGCCCTTGCCCTCTTTACCGTGCCAGACTTTGACATCCAGTAGCGGCGATTCCGGCAGGACAACTTCGCAGGGCTCGCCACGGTTAATCGCCACCAGCACCCTTTCTTGCTGATACAAACGCAAAAAGATCACCACGTTCCCTTCGGCGTAGATAACCTGACAGCCGCCGTAACAGAGCGCCTGGCTACGTTTGCGCAGACGGGCCAGCCGCTGATAGAGCGCCAGCAGTTCCGTGTCCTGTTTCGCTTTGTCCCACGGGAAGGGTTTGCGGCAGAAGGGATCGTTGGCACCGTCCAGCCCAACCTCATCACCATAGTAAATGCAGGGCACGCCGGGCCAGGTAAACAGCCAAACCACCGCCAGCGGCAACCGGGCCACATCTTTCCCCAACACCGTTTTAAAACGCGGTGTGTCGTGGCTATCCAGTTGGTTGAACATGCGTAACTGTTGCTGATGCGAAAGCCCGGCGCGGTAGTTATCCATCCACACCATGCAGGTGTGCGCATCAATACGCTGGGGATCCATCGAAATATCGGTATTCGCCAGAAACGCCCATACCGGAAAGGTAAAACCGCGGTAGTTCATGGCGGCGTCTTCCACGTCCGCCTGTAGCCACTGGCGCGCATCGCCGAAATGCTCGCCGACGATATAGGCCTCAGGCAGTGTCTCTTTGGCGGCTTTGGTTATTCCGGCGACATGTTGCAGGTTATTGCGCGCACCGCCCCCCTCACCCAGCATGTGCACCACATCCAGCCGCCAGCCATCCATATTCCAGGGCGCTTTCAGCCAGTGACGTACCACGCTGTCTTCGCCCTGGTACATCTCGTCCACCAGAGTTTGCGCCTGGTAGTCCAGCTTTGGCAGGCTGGAATAGCCCAGCCAGTCACGCGCGCGGCCATCCTCATCAAAACTGTACCATTCACGCCATTCGGAAGCGGGGTTATGACAGGCACCAGTGGTGCCGCGGTTGTGTCGGTCAAACCAGGCATGTGAATCACCGCTGTGATTAAAGACCCCGTCCAGTACCAGACGGATCCCCAGACGATGGGTACTCCGACGCAGGCGAAGCAGTGCCTGATCGCCGCCGAAACGTGCGTCCACGTGACGGTAATCTTCCGTATCGTATTTATGCACGCTAGGGGCGACAAAGACCGGGTTCAGATAGAGCGCAGTTACCCCCAGTTCATGCAGATAAGGCAGCTTTTCACTGATACCGTCCAGCGTGCCGCCATAAAAGGTCGAGCCGCCGGCCTCGCCGCTCAACGGCTCATCCCAGTCGCGCAGCACGATCTCCTGGCCTGCGGCATGGTGATAGTAAACGTTGTTCTGTTGATCTTGATGTTGTTCACCACGGGCAAAACGATCGGGGAAGATCTGATAGAACACCTGTTCTGCTACCCACTGCGGCCCACAGTCAGGGGAATCGACGGCGAATTGCTCCAGCCGTGCAGGGGGAAACAGGCTGAACCCCTGCGGGGTAAACCAGAGCTGGCGGTCGTCCCAGAGTAGCTTAAAGCTGTAACGACGCCGCGGCTGGCCACTTTGCAGTGAGATGGCTGCACGCCAGGCCGTCACGCCAGGTTTTGGCGTCAGGCGGACCCGCCGCATCGGTATCGAGGTCTCTTCATTATCTATCTCGGCACGTAACGTGACGCGAGACGGAGGCTTACTTCCGGTTAGCCAGAGTGTCATCACCAGTTGGTCTTTGTTCTGTTTTACAAACGGCGCGACAGGCAGATGCCAGGCTTGCAACATCGACTTTCCCCTATGTCAAAAATGACCTCACTCTTGCACAAATCTCGTCTCGACAGCTCATCTTTTCTGCGTTTTTATGGGGTTGAGAACCAGGGCGCAGAAAACTCGCTGCGCATATTTTTCGCAAAGCCAAATGTGATCCGCCGGGTTTTACGCCGGGTACCGTCGATGATGATGGCGCTCTCGCTGGCTTTTGTTACCAGCCTGCTGTGCGGCCTTTCGCATTATGGCAATGGTCCGGGGTGTATTTCGGGCATCAAGCTTCTGACCGCATGCAAAAGCGCTTTACCTTATCTGAAAAATTGAGAGGGATGTAAGCGGACGTAGTGCATTCCGTTTACCATCATCAGCGAATCAGGGTGATTTTGCTGTTTGTTTTTTAATATTTGATAAAGGATGATCAATGAAGTTAACTATTTTCACGTTTACCTTGCTGGCGGCTCTAAGCGGTTCCGTCTTCGCTGAGGATAATATTCAATTCGTTTCGCAAATTGACAACATAAAAATGACCAGCGGCGCATTAGACAGAAAAGGTGGTCTTATAAGTGCTGCAAGAATTTATCTCAGTAGCGATTCGCCCTGTCATAAAGATACGATCTATGTGACTGCCGATTCATTAAAACTGTCGCAGGATGATTATAAAAAACGACTTAACGAAATCTGGCAGAAAGCGGACAATGAGTACTATTTCCGTTTTACCGCATCATCTTGTGATAGCGAAGGCTCACAGATGGCCAGTAATATTGAAGTCTGTAATAAAGATATATGTGACAGCAAATTCGTGGTTGACGACACGATACTGTGGGTTGGCGGCGATCTCTCACAGTTCTATCTCGTCAATCGCAATCAAGCCGTTGATGATGCTAATTTCTTTATCCGGCTTCCCTTGACCGAAGGTAAAAATACCTGGAAAGTCACTGGCTGGTATCTTGGTGATAATCTTGATACCTCTGGCGAAGGTAAAACAAAAGCCTTTGAAGGCTATACGGATACACCTGATTTCAGCTCACAAAAATTTATCGGCCCCTTTACCGCCTGGCATCGTTCAGGCCAAAAATCGGCACAATTTACCTATGACGATAACGGCTATCGACAGGGGGAAATGAATTCCAGGCATGAAAACGGCAAGCCCTCTCAGAAATTTACCTATAAAAACGGCGCGCCGGATGGCAAATTCCTCGAATGGAATGAGAACGGCACACTAGCAAGTGAAAGTACTTTTAAAGATGGGCATCATACTGACGGCCCATGCAAACATTATGGCAGCAAGGGAGAGCTGCTGCGGGAACACAGCTACCGCAACGGCGAATATGATGGAAAATACATTGATTACTTTGCTGACGGTAAAATAAAGCTCGAAAACTTCTATAAAGAGGGAAAACTAGTCGGCGATAGCAAAGAGTTCTACGCCAATGGTCAGCTTCGGATCCTGAGACAATATGACCAACAGGGCAACAAAGAGGGTCTCCAGGAAGTTTATCGTGAAAACGGTACCCTAATATCCAAAGAAATCTACAAACAGGATAAGCATATCTCTGCTGAGAGGTGGTATCAAAACGGCCAAAAAGCATCCCTCAAACAGTACGATGAGAATGGCAAAAAAAATGGTAAGCACCAGAAATGGACTGAAAACGGCCAACTTATCAGCGAGGAAGAATATAACCATGGCAAGCTCTCACTGGATAAAAAGTGGACAGAAAGTGGCGCCCCGGTAAGCGAAGTTATTTATAAAAAAGGAAGCAACCAGAGCGTCAAAAAGCACTGGAGTATAAAAACCGGCAAACTTATCTCCCAGGCGCACTACGACGACTATCAACAATCAGGTCCCTCTAAAAAATGGGACGAAACCACCGGTAAACTGATCCTCGAAACAAGCTATAAAGAGGGCTTCGAGCATGGTCTGCGTAAAGAATATGATCCACAGACCGGTGAGTTGATACTGGAAAAATGGAGTGAAGGTTTATCTGACGTTAATAAATTTGTTAACAACCAACCGTCCATTAAGAAATATAAAAGTGGCAAGCTGATCGCTGCTGGCTGCAATATAACAACGCTTCTTGAAGATCCCGATGGTGTGAAGGCGCGGGCTAAAAAAGGTGACATCAAAGCACAGGTTCAGCTTGGTCAGTATTATGACGGCTGTTCTGAATTTAAACAGGCTGAAACCTGGATGCTAAAGGCCGCGAAGCAGAAAAACGGCGAGGCGCTGGACTGGCTCGCTCAGCTCTACCTGAAGGGCCAAAAGGATGTCATTGCACAAGATATCCCGAAATATCTGCAGTACAACGAGCAGGCGGCAGAAGCAGGCATTGCTCAGGCGCAGTATCGGGCGGGGATAGATTTTCTGCCGCCTGAGGTTTGCCAAAAAGTCATGTCCAGTTGCGATGCCAAATACCGCTATCCAACCGCTGACATGAAAAAAGCGCTGTACTGGCTAAATAAAGCGGCAGAACAGCAAGAAGATAGCGGCGCGTTAGAAATACTTGCGTCGCTATACGGCTATGGTTTTGGCGTTTCGCAGGACGGTAACAAAGCGTTGGCCTATTACGGCGAGCTCGAGAAAAAATACCCTGAAGCAGAGTATATTCAGAAACAAATAACAAAGCTTAAAGCCTATTTAGCCGCATCCGGGCAATAGGCAGTACGTTATGACGCCCGGGTAATGCTTACCCGGGCGTCTTTTTATTTATTGAGAACGGGTTTTGCCTTAAACATCCAGCCAATCAGTAGCAGAACAATCCACGCGAAACCCACATACAGCGAAATGCGCGTGTCCGGATGCCAGCCAATCAGGGCGATAATAAAGACCAGAAAAACCAGGCCAGCCACGGTGGTGGCAACGCCGCCCGGCACTTTGAATTTCAGGGCATTCACTTCCTGCGGCGACAAACGACGACGGAAGGCAATTTGCGACAGCAGGATCATGATCCATACCCACACGGTGGCGAATGTCGCCAGAGAGGCAATCACCAGGAAGACGTTTTCCGGCATGATGTAATTGAGGTAAACCGCAAACAGCAGCGCGATGGTCATCACCATTACCGTGACCCACGGAATGCCGCGACGGGACGTTTTGGCAAACACTTTGGGCGCACTGCCCTGCTCCGCCATACCGTGCAGCATACGCCCCACGCCAAACACATCGGAGTTAATCGCCGACAATGAAGCTGTCAGTACGACGAAGTTAAGAATGCTGGCCGCGAAAGTGATCCCCATATGCTGGAAGGTCAGCACGAAGGGGCTGCCGTCGGTCCCCACCTGGTTCCACGGGTAGATAGACATGATGACAAACAGCGTGCCCACGTAGAACACCAGAATACGCATCGGTACGGAGTTAATCGCACGCGGAATAGATTTCTCAGGGTCTTTCGCTTCCCCGGCGGTGATGCCGATGATTTCAATACCGCCGTAGGCGAACATCACCATTTGCAGCGACATCACCATCCCCAACCAGCCGTTACTAAAGAAACCGCCGTTGGTCCACAGGTTACTGATACCGGTAGGCTGGCCGCCGTTGCCAATCCCCCAGATGATGATGCCAAAACCAGCGACAATCATAATGATGATGGTAGCGACTTTGAAGAAAGAGAACCAAAACTCCAGCTCACCAAAGACTTTCACGCTCATCAGGTTGATGGCGCAGATGATCAGCACCACGCTGAGCACCCAGATCCAGTGCGGTACGGCGGGAAACCAGACCCCCATATAAATGCCAAAGGCGGTCACATCGGCAATCGCCACAATCAGGATTTCGAAACAATAGGTCCAGCCGGTGATATAACCGGCCAATGGCCCGAGGTTTTCCTGCGCGTATCGGGAAAATGAACTGGCGGACGGGTTGTGTACTGACATCTCGCCCAGCGCGCGCATGATGATATACGCCGCCACACCACCGATGATATAGGCCAGCAATACGCTTGGCCCGGCCATTTTGATGGCATCGGCTGAACCGTAAAACAGCCCGGTGCCAATCGCCGACCCCAGGGCCATAAAGCGAATGTGCCGGGTACTAAGACCTCGCTTTAGTTTGTTCGTACTTTCCATGGTTTCCTGTTCCAGGATCTAAAAAAAACAAAAAACCACGGGACTTTACGTCCCGTGGTTAGTAAACCTTATTGCGCAATTAATGGGCGCTGGATGTCACCTGACGCCCGGCGGCACGATCCCAGCACACAGCCAGAGCCACCATCACCACTGTTGGCATCAACCAGGCCAGCCCCTGCTCTGCCAGCGGCAGACGCTGAGTCCAGGCCGGAAGCATATCGCTAAATGCAGATGCTTTGATACCGTCCAGTACGCCAAACGCCAGACTGATGAACATCGCCGGTGCAATTACGCGGGTCGAATTATGCCACCAGGAGCGCGTAAAGCTTAACACCACAAGTGCGATACACGGCGGATAAATCATTGTCAGCACCGGAATAGAGATTTGAATCAGATGACTCAGCCCCAGATTCGACACCGCCATGGAGAAGATCCCCAGGATAAACACCAGCGCACGATAAGAGAGCGGCAGATATTGCGAGAAGAACTCCGCGCAGGCGCAGGTCAGCCCCACCGCCGTAACCAGGCAGGCGATAAAAATCAGCGCAGCCAACAGGAGGCTGCCAGCGCCACCAAAGGTATGGGCAACATATGCATGCAAAATCGCAGCACCATTGGCAGACTGATCCACCAGCGTCGAGCTATCAGAACCCAGACGGAACAGCGCCAGATAGAGCAGCGTCAGACCGACACCGGCCATCAGGCCAGCCCAGACGGTATAGCGGGTCAGCAAGCGGGCTTCTGTTACGCCACGTGAACGTGCCGCATTAACGATAACGATGCCGAACACCATCGCGCCCAGCGTATCCATGGTGAGATAGCCATTCACAAAACCGTTCGAGAACGCCGCATGCTGGTAGGCATCCATCGCATGGCTAATCGGACCGGCTGGCCAGATGATAGCGGCAACAGAGAGAACGATCAGCGCGATAATTTTCAGCGGCGCGAGAAAATTCCCGACGGTATCCAGCAATTTGCCCGGATAGAGCGACACCAGAATGACCAGCGCAAAGTAGATAATGCTGTAAATCAGCAGCGGCAGTGAGCCTTCACCGGTCAGCGGCGCAATCCCCACCTCAAACGATACCGTCGCGGTACGCGGCGTGGCAAACAGCGGCCCCACGGCAAGATAGCAGACGGTGGCCAGCAGTACGCCGGCTACTTTACCAATCGGCGTGCTGAGGCTATCCACCCCTCCGCCCACTTTCGCCAGCGCGACGACCGTCAGCACCGGCAGGCCCACAGCGGTAATCAGAAAGCCAATTGAGGCAGTCCAGACATGCTCGCCCGCCTGCAAACCAACCATCGGAGGGAAGATGATATTTCCGGCGCCGACGAACAACGCGAAAGTCATAAAGCCCAGAGCAACAATGTCTCGTGGTTTTAAATGATGGGTCATAAACGTTTACTGCCTGTGGATGTGATGTTGTAAGTGTTGAAATTTTCGCCTTATTTCAGCGGAACATTACGGCGGAAATAACCTTTAAACGTAGCGGGAAACACTTCCCGCGCTGCGTGACGGAGAATAGTTTTTCGATTTACCACGCAAATACAGTCGGTCTGACGACATACGGGGCGCAATTTAAACGCTTATAACGTTTAAAGGCAATAAGGGATCGCAAAACCAGATGGTTATACCAACTCTACAATAAATGCCAGATGAAGATACTGTATATAAGAAAAACGGATGGCTAATCATGCGAACAAAAAATAGTCAGAGACATAATCTGTTTGAAGATTCGGGAAAAACGAAGTGTGAAAAGCGGGTCTATGACAGAAGTGGAAAGAAAAACTGACACCTCAGGTGTCAGCTTGCGTTCTTCACGACGAGACGTGCGGGCAATGTAAAACTGAAACGGGTGCCTTTACCCGGCGTACTGTCGATTTCGAGCTTACTTTCGTGATGGTTAAGCGCGTGTTTTACGATAGCCAGCCCCAAACCGCTACCACCGGTTTGCCGGGAGCGGGCTTTATCAACGCGGTAAAAGCGCTCTGTCAGGCGAGGAATATGTTCAGGCCCAATCCCCGGCCCATTATCTTCAACGATAAACTGTGCTCCAGAGATCGCACGCTGCCAGCGCACGGTAATGTGTGTTCCCGCTGGCGTATGGTTCACGGCGTTATAGACCAGATTGGAAATCGCGCTGCGTAGCTGATCCTCATTCCCCAGCACTTTCAGGTCGTTGTCGACCACGAATTCAAGCTCATGCTTCTTTTGGCTTAACGTCTGCGCCTCGCGCTCCACAACACGCAGCATCATCGGCACATCAATAGTTTCATTCGGCGGTAACGTCGGCGCCGCTTCTATTTTGGATAATGTCAATAACTGTTTAACCAGACCTTCCATTCGCGATGTCTGCTCACGCATGGTGTGCAGCGCCTTGTCACGCGGCGGCCCTTCCAGCGTCTGCTCCTGCATCATTTCCAGATAGCCCTGCAATACCGTCAGCGGTGTGCGTAGCTCATGGCTGACGTTGGCAAAAAAGTTACGCCGGGCCCCTTCAAGCTGATGCATTTGCGTGACGTCACGCGCCACCATCAATAACTGCTGCTCGCTGTAGGGCATCACGCGGATCTCCAGATGGCGACCATTGTTCAGCACCAGATTCAGCGGGCGGGTGAAATCTTTCGTTTTAAGATAGCGGGTAAATTCCGGATAACGCAGCAGGTTGAGAATGTTTTGTCCGTTATCGTCCGGCCAGCGTAGATTCAGCAATTGCTGTGCCAGGCCATTACACCAAAACATTGTCCCCTCTTCGGTGATCATCACTAACGCATCAGGTAGCGACTCCGCGCCACTACGAAAACGTTTGATCAGATTACCCAGCTCACGACGGCGTTTTTTATTACGCATCTGCATCTGGTGCAGACCATAAAGCAGGGGTTCCCAGCTTCCCGTGCCCGGCGGCGGCGTCATACTTTTATCGACCCACAACCACCAGGAAAGACGCATTAAATTCCAGAAATGCCAGGCCAGTAACCCGGTGACTGCCACCAGTAAAAACCAGGGCAGATAACCAAAGAAAGCGCCGAGCAGTGCAGCGGGTAGACAACAAAGGATGAGTTCGAGTACCAGCCTTTTCCATGACAGCCGTTCCAGCACGCGTCACACTCCTTTCAGATTTTAGAAACGGGTCGAGAAACGATAACCCGTGCCGCGAACGGTTTGAACCATACGATCGTGGCCGCTGTGTTCCAGCGCTTTACGCAACCGGCGAATATGAACATCCACCGTGCGGTCTTCAACATACACATTCGTTCCCCAGACATGGTTCAGCAGTTGTTCGCGGCTATACACACGCTCAGGATGCGTCATAAAGAAATGCAGTAGCTTAAACTCCGTCGGCCCCATGTCCAGAGGATTTTCACCGGTCATTACACGGTGAGAGCTCGGATCAAGGCTCAGGCCCTGCATTTCAATGACTTCTTCTACCGCCATCGGCGAGATACGACGCATGACAGCCTTAATACGTGCCACCAGTTCCTTGGGCGAAAACGGCTTAGTAATGTAATCGTCCGCGCCCGTCTCAAGTCCGCGCACGCGGTCTTCTTCTTCACCACGGGCGGTCAACATCATAACCGGGATATCACGGGTCATCGCTTCACGCTTGAGATGTTTAATGAACTGAATACCTGAGCCACCTGGCAGCATCCAGTCGAGCAAAATCAGATCGGGCCAGGGTTCATTAAGTTGGTTCACCGCGCTGTCATAGTCTTCCGCTTCGACAGGTTGAAAGCCGTTTTGTTCGAGCACGAAACACACCATCTCACGGATTGGCGCTTCGTCTTCTACGACCAGAATGCGTCTTGCCATAATTTGCCCTGTTTAAATTAAGTCATCAGCTAAGTGCGGCGCCATTATGCGTCACTTTTGTGACAGATTTATGAAACAAATGACCAACAGGTGACCCAAGCCTTTGTTTTATGACAGTGGGAAATTCTTTCACTGGCGGCTCGTGTGCCCCTGAATGTTATAATCGCGTTTACGCTTTTTTGCCACGGAACCGCTATGCGCATCCTTCATACTTCGGACTGGCACCTGGGTCAGAACTTCTACAGTAAAAGCCGCGCCGCCGAACACGACGCTTTCCTCACCTGGCTGCTGGCCACCGCTGAGGAGCACCTGGTCGACGCCATTATTGTCGCGGGCGACATCTTTGATACCGGCTCCCCGCCCAGCTATGCGCGCGAGCTGTACAACCGTTTTGTGGTGAAATTACAGCAGACGGGTTGTCATCTGGTTGTGCTGGCAGGTAATCATGATTCAGTAGCCACCCTTAATGAATCGAAAGATATTCTTGCGTGGCTGAAGACAACCGTTGTTGCCAGCGCAGGCAGCGCGCCTTTTTATTTACCGTTGCGTGACGGCTCGCCCGGCGCGGTTTTCTGCCCGGTGCCTTTTTTGCGTCCACGCGACATCATGACCAGCCAGGCGGGACTTTCCGGGCAAGAAAAACAGCTACATTTGCTGCAAGCCATCACCGATTACTACCAGCAACAGTATCAGGCCGCCTGCGAATTACGCGGCGACAGCGTGCTGCCGATAATCGCCAGCGGGCATCTGACCACCGTCGGTGCCAGTAAGAGTGACGCCGTACGTGACATCTATATCGGTACGCTGGATGCCTTCCCCGCGCAAAACTTTCCGCCTGCGGATTACATCGCGCTTGGGCATATTCACCGCCCGCAAAAGCCAGGTGGGCAAGAGCATATCCGCTACTGCGGCTCGCCTATCGCTCTGAGCTTTGATGAAACCGGTAACAGCAAATATGTCAATCTGGTGACATTTTCAGCAGGAAAACTGGCGGATGTGACAGCGCTGGAAGTCCCTGTTACACAGCAACTGGCGGTTATCAAGGGTGATATTGAGTCGATTCGTCAGCAACTTGAGCAGTGGCGTGGCAGCCCAACCGACGCTCCCGTGTGGCTGGATATCGAGATCGCGACCGAGGATTATCTGAGCAACATGCAGCGAAAAATTCAGGCACTCACCGCCGATCTGCCGGTCGAGGTGTTATTGGTTCGCCGCAGCCGCGAACAGCGGGAGCGCATCCTCGCAGGTGAGCGCCGCGAAACCTTAAGCGAGTTAAAAGTGGAAGAGGTTTTCGCGCGTCGCCTGGCGCAGGAGGAGCTCGATGACATTCAGATTGCCCGCCTGCAGTCGCTCTTTTCCGAAACGCTCCACTCGCTCAATCAGGAGCATGACGCATGAAAATCCTCAGCCTACGCCTGAAAAACCTTAACTCATTAAAAGGCGAATGGAAGATTGATTTCACCGCCGAGCCGTTTGCCAGTAACGGCCTGTTTGCCATCACCGGGCCAACCGGCGCCGGGAAAACGACCCTGCTGGATGCCATCTGCCTGGCGCTCTATCACGAGACACCGCGTCTGAATACCGTTTCACAGTCGCAGAATGATCTGATGACCCGTGACACCGCCGACTGCCTGGCAGAGGTCGAATTTGAAGTTAAAGAGGTCGCTTATCGCGCATTCTGGAGCCAGAGCCGTGCGCGTAATCAGCCGGACGGTAATTTACAGGTTCCGCGTGTAGAGCTGGCCCGCTGTGCTGACGGCAAGATCCTCGCCGACAAAGTAAAAGACAAACTGGAGCTAACTGCCGCCTTAACCGGGCTCGATTATGGCCGTTTCACCCGCTCCATGTTGCTCTCCCAGGGGCAATTCGCCGCGTTTCTCAACGCCAAACCGAAAGAGCGCGCAGAACTGCTCGAAGAACTGACCGGCACCGAAATCTACGGGCAGATTTCTGCCGACGTGTTTGAAAAACATAAAGTCGCCAAAATCGAGCTGGAGAAACTGCAGGCGCAGGCCGAAGGCGTGGTTCTGCTTACCGATGAGCAGCGGGAATCCCTGAATGCAAGTGTGCAGGCACTCACTGACGAAGAACAGCGTCTGTTAGACGGGCAGCGGAGTGTGCAGGCACAACTGAACTGGCTTATTCGCAGCGGTGAATTGCAAGCCGCCTGCGACCAGGCACACAAAACCCGGCAGCAGACACAACAGGCACGCACTGCCGCCGAGCCTCAGTTGGCGCGGCTTGCGCGGGTTCAACCGGCCCTGCTGCTGCGGCCCGTCTGGGAACGGTTACTGGAGCAGCGAAAAGCACAGGACAGCAGTCGTCGCCAGAATGAAGAAGTAAATACTCGCTTACAGGCGAGCCTCGCGCTGCGGGCCCAGATCCGCGCCTGCGCCGAACGCCAGCATCAGGAGTTGATGGCGTCGCAAAAAACGCTGTCGCTCTGGCTTGAAGACAACAAACGCTTCCAGCGCTGGCAGACCGAGTTAACCGGCTGGCGGGCGATGCTAAGCCAGCAGGAAGATGACAAAAAGCCGTGGCATGCCCTGCAGGAACGCATTCAGCAAAACGAGTACAAATTACGTAATCTGATGACCGTCTCGCTGGAGATGACCACCGATGAGGTTAACGCAGCGATGACGCTCTGTGCGCAGAACCGCCCGCTGCGTCAACGCCTGACCGCCCTGCATGCACGTTTTGCCCCGCTACAAAAACATCTCGTCCAGCGGCAGCAAAGCCTGACCGAATTGAAAGCTGAGCAGGAAAAACTGACGGCCGAGCTGGCGCGTAAGCGTGAGCTTTATAAAGAAAAAAACCAATTGCTGACGGATGTTCGCACCCTTTGCGAGCTGGAAGACCGCATCCACAGCCTGGAAAGCGAACGCGCCCGTCTGCAACCGGGTCATCCCTGCCCGCTTTGTGGTTCGACATCGCACCCTGCGATTGCTGAATATCAGGCCATCGTCCCCGGCGTGAATCATGCCCGCCGCGATGCGCTGGATCTCGAAGTCCGTCAGGTAAAAGAGGATGGCGTGGCACTCAGCGAGCGTCTGAAGGGGATAAGTGAGCGCATTGAAAAAGACGACCGCGAAGCGAAATCACTTCGCGAGCAGGAGCAAACGCTTACCAACGAGTGGCAGGAATTGTGCCTGATGTTGAATGTCACCCTGCGGCCGCAGCAAGACATCTCCAGTTGGTTAAGCGCGCAGGATGCCTACGAACATCAGCTCTATCAGTTGAGCCAGCGTTTGACATTACAAAGCCAGATCAACGAGTTGCGCCTGCAGGTTCAGCAATACCAGCAGGCGGCAGAGGCGCGCCGGGCCAGTCTGGCCGCGATGCTGGAGCCACTGGGGCTGACACTGCCGCCAGAAGGTGAAGAGGCACAATGGCTGGCAGCACGTACCTCGGAAGCGGAACTCTGGCAGGAAAAACAGAGCGCATTTAGCGCATTGCACGAGCAGATTGCACAACTAACACCGCTTCTCGACACGCTGCCGGAAGAGGCAGTACCGGACGCGATAAAAACCGTTGCCCTGGACAACTGGCGGCAGGTACATAACGATTGCGTGTCGCTGCACAGTCAGTGGCAAACGCTGCAACAGCAACTGCGACATGAGACGGAGCGCCTGGCTGAACTGGAGAAACAGTTTGCCGATGCGCTGGCAAACAGTGAGTTTGCCGATCGGGAAGACTTTCTTGCTGCGCTGTTGAGCGATGACGAGCGCGCGCGCCTGGAGCAGCTTCGTCAGCGTCTCGACCGTGACGAACAACAGGCACAGGTACTGGTCGCCAACGCTGAACAGGCTCTCGCGGCGCATAGCGCGCAGCCTCCTGCCGCCCTGACTGACGATACGGACGCCGAAAAATCCCGTGAAGCGCTGGAGTTGCTGGCCCGCCAGTTGCGTGAAAACACTACCCGCCAGGGGGAGTGCCGACAGCAACTTAAACAGGATGCAGACAATCGCCAGCGCCAGCAGGCGCTGATGCTGGATATTGAACGCGCGGCGCTGCGCTGTGACGACTGGGGGCATCTCAACGCGCTGATTGGCTCAAAAGAAGGGGATAAATTCCGTAAATTCGCCCAGGGGTTAACTCTCGATAACCTGGTGTGGCTGGCCAACAATCAATTGAACCGCCTGCACGGGCGCTATCTGCTTAAACGCAAGGTCAGCGAAGCGCTGGAGCTGGAGGTCGTCGATACCTGGCAGGCCGATGCGATACGCGATACCCGCACCCTTTCCGGCGGCGAAAGTTTTCTTGTGAGCCTGGCGCTGGCGCTGGCGCTGTCGGACCTGGTGAGCCATAAAACCCGCATCGACTCACTCTTCCTCGATGAAGGTTTCGGTACGCTCGACAGCGAAACACTGGATACTGCCCTGGATGCGCTAGACGCACTGAACGCCAGTGGAAAAACCATAGGCGTTATCAGTCACGTTGAGGCGATGAAGGAGCGTATTCCGGTGCAGATTAAAGTCAGGAAAATTAACGGGCTGGGTTACAGCAAGCTGGATAGCGCATTTTCGGTGCCACACACGTAACCAGTGAATACCCGGATGCGGTGCAAGGGCCTTTTCCGGGCTAGCGAACGTTTCGTTTTTGAGAGTAACCAGACCACAATTTAGTCGCCCCGGCTGGCACAGCGCCGCCGGGGAGTCGTTAATTTACGCCTGTGGCCACAGCCATGCCGCACCACGCACACCACTGGAATCACCGTGCAGCGCTTTACGGATCGGGGTTTCACACTCACCGCCGAAAACCCAGTTTTTCACCAGATTTGGCACGGTTTTATACAACCGTTCGACATTGCTCATCCCGCCGCCAAGCACAATGACATCCGGGTCGAGAATATTCACCACGTGGGCCAGCGACTTCGCCAGACGCAGCTCATAACGGCTTAACGCCAGCTCGGCAAGCGGATCCTGCGCGTCCACCAGGCGGATGATTTCATTGCCTTTAAGCGTGTGTCCGCTTAAGCGCTGATAATCGGTACCAAAGCCCGTGCCGGAGATAAAGGTTTCGATGCACCCTTGCTTGCCGCAATAGCACGGCACCTCTTCCCGATAACGCAATTCATCTGCATCCATCCACGGCAGCGGATTATGCCCCCACTCGCCCGCCGTCCCGTTGCCGCCGATATGCGAGCGGCCATTAAACGCCAGACCCGCTCCGCAGCCTGTACCGATAATCACCGCAAACACGGTCTGCGCACCGGCCGCTGCGCCATCCACCGCCTCAGAAACGGCCAGGCAGTTAGCGTCATTCGCCAGACGAACTTCCCGGTTTAAACGTTGGCTTAAATCTTTATCGAACGGCTTACCGTTGAGCCAGGTTGAGTTGGCATTTTTTACCACGCCCGTATAGGGAGAAATAGAGCCGGGGATCCCCATACCGACGGTGCCCGTTTGCCCGGTTTCTTTCTCAGTCAACGCCACCAGAGAGACCAGCAGATCAAGGGTTTGATGGTAATCACGCGGAGTCGGCTGACGATGGCGAAACAGCTCGTCGCCGCTATCGCTGAGCGCAATGATTTCCGTCTTTGTGCCGCCTAAATCGATACCAATACGCACATAATGCTCCTCATAGTTGGACAACGCATTCACATGCAAGCGCGGCGACAATTGGTTATCATGCCCGCTGCAATTAACGACTAGACCGTGGAAAATATCATGCTGTGGTTCAAAAATTTAATGGTATACCGTCTCAGCCGCGATGTAGCGCTGCGGGCGGAAGAGATGGAAAAACAGCTTGCCCCACTATCGTTTACCCCGTGCGGTAGTCAGGATATGGCGAAAACCGGCTGGGTTCCACCGATGGGTTCACACAGTGATGCGCTGACCCACACTGCGAACGGTCAGATTATTATCTGCGCGCGCAAAGAAGAGAAAATCCTGCCTGCGCCGGTGATCAAACAGGCGCTGGAAGCCAAAATTTCCCGTCTTGAGGCCGACCAGGGCCGCAAGCTGAAAAAAACCGAAAAAGATTCTCTGAAAGACGAAGTGCTGCACTCATTGCTGCCGCGCGCCTTCAGTCGTTTTAGCCAGACCATGATGTGGATTGATACCGTTAATGGTCTCATTATGGTGGACTGCGCCAGCGCGAAAAAAGCGGAAGACACGCTGGCGCTGCTGCGTAAAAGCCTGGGTTCTCTGCCGGTTGTCCCGCTGACGCTGGAAACCCCTATTGAACTGACACTGACGGAATGGGTACGTTCCGGTACGGTGGCACAAGGCTTCCAGCTTCTCGACGAGGCCGAACTGAAAGCTATTCTGGAAGATGGCGGCGTGATTCGCTGTAAAAAACAGGAACTGGTCAGCGATGAGATCGCCGTGCATATCGAAGCGGGTAAAGTGGTAACCAAACTGGCGCTCGACTGGCAGCAACGCGTTCAGTTTGTGGTGTGCGATGATGGCTCGATTAAACGCCTGAAATTTGGTGACGAGCTACGCGACCAGAACGAGGATATCGACCGCGATGATGTCGCCCAGCGCTTTGATGCCGATTTTATTCTGATGACCGGTGAACTGGCGACGCTGATCCACAGCCTGGTAGAAGGGCTCGGCGGCGAAGCTCAGCGCTAAGACAAAAAATCAGACGCTAAAAAGCAGAACGCCCGGTTAAGCCGGGCGTTTTTTTACAGATAACGGCAGAGGTAAGAGGTCGGCTCGGCTACCTGCAGATGAAATTCACTTTGGCCGGCAACATTGAACACTTCACCCGCAGAGTAAGTCTTCCACTCGGTTTCACCAGGCAGCAGAACATGAAGCGCACCGCTAATGACCGTCATCTCTTCCGGCTGCGCGGTACCAAAGGTGTATTCACCTTCCACCATCACGCCCACACTGGCGCGGCCAGTACTGCTGCTGGTAAAACCAATGGATTTCACTTTACCGGAAAAGTATTCGTTACTTTGAAGCATGAACTGGCCCTTATAAAGAAAATGTCTGGAAAAACACTATAGAGGCCAGACTTCGCTTCTGTCACGCGAAATTGCAGGGTAACACGGCTTATACCAGCAGTTCCGAGGCGAGCCGCGCCACCAGAACATTAGAAAGTAATACTGGTACATCCAATGATTTTTGAAGTAAATCTCTGTGCCATTGATGAAAACCGAGGCAATCAAGCATTAATACGTCCGCACCCTGCTCAATAAGCTCTTTTCCCGCCGAAACCAGTTGATACTCAGTCGCCTCGTACGGGTGTGCCAGCGTGTAAAATGGCGTCTTTTCCAGCACGCTCCATTTTCGCTGCTGCGGTTCCATCAGTTCAGGAATCGGCACAATCACCCCTACCTGATGGCCATCAACAATCGAGGCAACAAGGGGCGGAATAATACGCTGTGGTTCGATCAAAATGGCATTACGCGCATTCAGCCCACGGATATCTGCTGTACTCATCAGCAAAATAACGTCGTAGCCCTGGTTGTCCATCACTTCGATAACGCTTTGCAGATCACGCTCCACTTTCTCTCGCGAGACCATCACAATACTGCCATCGCACAGGCGCGTAGGCAGCGGCGTTTCGCCCGGATCAACTTTGTAATCTGTCAGGACGTCCTGGGGATCCATTTTACCCAGCAGGCTGAAATGGGTTATCTGCTGTTCAGAAATATGCTCGGTCAGCAACGGTAATATCGTTTGAACAGGCACCACCCCCACGGTGAGGATCGCCATCGTTGAACTCATCTTGTTCATCCACCTTGCAACACTGCTTTTTCGTTAATGCTTTGACGCAGCCTAAATGCACAGGCAACTTCCAGGTTCTTAAAGATTCCCAAATACGCCAGTAATGTCTGATTATTGACGGTCCTCATCCATCTTGCCAGAGTGAAAAATGTGATGAGGCCCCGCTTATTTCATGTTTCAGAACTTTTTCAAGGCAATCAGTTTTTATCTGGATCCTCATACCGCTTTTTAGCATCCAGGGCTTCTTGCTCAGTGGGGTGCTCACTGATTAAAGAGTCAGGTTTAGGATGGTCGGCACGTAATTCGTACCAGGTGACGGTCTGCCCGGCTGTGCCTTTTTCGACAGCAACAACACGGGCTTCACGAGGATAAGGTGGTTTACCAGGCATGACGTTACCTCAGTTACGGGGTCAGGCCTTAAGTATAGACAATCGTTTCGCTAACTGGCGCGCGCCAGACGCAGAGCCGTCTGAATTTCAGCGATCACCAAATCAAGATCTTGCGCGGCATTCACAACATGATGTGCAGCTTCACGGTAGAGGGCATCACGGACCGCAAGAATTTCGCCCACCTCTTCGCGAACAGGCTTACCGGTCAGGGTCGGACGCTGGCTCTCTTTCGGGTACGCTTCCAGACGATCAACCAGTACCGGGACAGGTGCAGAGAGATAAATCACCACGCCCTGCTCGCGCATAAATTTGCGATTGTACTCGCTCAGAATGATACCGCCGCCAGTGGCAACAACACGCGCAGGCGCGGTAACAGCTTCCAGAGCTTCGGTTTCACGCGCACGAAAACCATGCCAGCCTTCTTTGCTTACGAGCTGGGCAACGGTCATCTGCGCCTGCTCCTGCAACCAGTGGTCTGTATCGACAAACTGACAAAGGTGTAACTGTGATAACGCATGACCAACGGTAGTCTTACCGCAACCACGTGCGCCAACTAAAAAAATGGGTAACGTCATGAACGGGTGTTCCCTCTGATATCGCAAGGTGAAAAAAAGAAAATAAGATAATGGTAAATCACCCTGCCGGGCGTTGAGTAATCGTAAACAAATCGTTACGCTTCAAAAACAACTTGCATCTTTCCTCATTAGAACCCAGAGACGACGCCACATTTGAGTGTAAAGATTTTAATGCAACCTATGTAGCGATAACCTTACTTTAAAAGATTGTCTGTTGACAAGCCCACAGGCTCGTTTAGCGTAACATATTCTCATAACCGTTGATGATACTACTCGTCAGCCTTGCGGCGCTGGCGCTCGAGCAGCCATTTATCCAGTTGGGCGGCAAATTGCTGGCGGTCACGCTGGGACAGGCTATCCGGACCACCGGTCTGAATCCCGCTGGCGCGCAGCGTATCCATAAAATCTCGCATCGTCAGACGTTCGCGAATCGTCGCTTCGGTGTAGCGCTCACCGCGCGGGTTAACGGCTGCCGCGCCTTTCGCTAAAACTTCCGCCGCCAATGGGATGTCTGCCGTGATCACCAGGTCGCCCGCCTCACACAGACGCACAATTTCGTTATCGGCGACATCAAACCCCGCGGCAACGCGCACGGAACGGATAAAGCGCGAGGGGGGCACACGGATATTTTGGTTCGCCACCAGCGTCACTGGCGTTTGTGTGCGCTCGGCTGCACGAAACAGAATCTCTTTAATCACATTCGGACAGGCGTCCGCATCAACCCAAATCGCCATCATCGCTCCTCACTCTCATTTCGGGCATTGTCGCGTTAAATGCCCCGCTTCGCAAAGCATGACGTTAGCTTTCGCCCTGTAAGCCTTTCCACGTTAAGCTATACCTCACAACACGTAACAGCAGAGAGACAGACGTAATGGAGAAAAAAATCGGTTTTATCGGCTGCGGCAACATGGGCAAAGCCATTCTCGGCGGTCTGATCGCCAGCGGCCAGGTACAACCTGGACAGGTCTGGGTCTATACCCCATCGCCAGAAAAAGTCGCCGCACTGCATGACCAGTACGGCATTAACGCCGCACAGAGCGCGCAGGAAGTCGCCCAGATAGCCGACATTGTCTTTGGCGCCGTAAAACCGAATATTATGGTCAAGGTGCTTAGCGACGTCGCATCCAGCCTGAATAAAGAGTCTCTGGTCGTGTCGATTGCCGCAGGCGTCACCCTCGATCAACTGGCGCGGGCGTTGGGCCACGATCGAAAAATCGTCCGCACCATGCCTAACACACCGTCGCTGGTAAATGCCGGTATGACCTCCATCACGCCGAACGCCCTGGTGACACCGGAAGATATCGCCGACGTACTTAACATCTTCCGCTGCTTTGGTGCTGCTGAGGTTATTGCCGAACCGATGATTCACCCGGTGGTAGGCGTCAGTGGTTCCGCCCCGGCGTATGTGTTTATGTTTATCGAAGCCATGGCCGATGCCGCCGTGCTGGGCGGAATGCCACGCGCGCAGGCTTACAAGTTTGCCGCGCAGGCGGTGATGGGATCGGCGAAAATGGTGCTGGAAACCGGCAAACATCCGGGCGAGCTGAAAGACATGGTCTGCTCCCCTGGCGGTACGACCATCGAAGCGGTCAAGGTACTGGAAGAGAAAGGCTTCCGCGCGGCCGTTATCGACGCCATTCAGGCCTGTATGTCGAAATCCGAACAGATGAGTAAATAAGACCGTGACTGCGCCGCCGGGCCACCTACGGCGCAGTCATGTGCTAGGCCAGCATCTCACTGGCCTGACGCAGAGGCATCGGCTGCTGCATTTTCACCAACAGTTCTGCCGTTGCGGTATTTTCACCGCAGCTCAATACCGCTTTCAGCATCCCCTCTTCGCCATAAAGCACCGCAAAACGCTTATCCTCAAACGAACCAAGCATTTTCACACTGTCCCATTCCCGCGCATAACCCAGATATTCAAAGCGCGTACCGAAATGGGTGGTCCAGAAAAACGGTACCCGATCAAACGCATGGTGCTCACCTAGAATATTTTTAGCCGCCAGTCGTCCCTGCTGCTGCGCCACGCGCCAGTGTTCAATTCGCCGTCTGCCTTCCGGCGCCGGATAACTGGCGATATCGCCCACCGCCCACACTCCCGGCGCGGCGCATAAGGTTTCATCCACCGTCAGGCTACCGTCTTCTTCATGGTGAAGATCATGAGCCAGATCGGTAAACGGACGAACCCCGGTGGCAAACACCACCACATGTGCAGGCAGCGTCAGGCCATTTTTCAGGCGTACCCCCTGCACATGCCCGTTGCCCTCCAGTGCCGCCGGTTCACCGGTCACAAATTTCACGCCATTCTGCTTATGCATATTGAGAAAGTGTTGGCCCACCTCTTCACCAAACTGCGGAACAAAAGGCAATTCGTGGCGCGACACCACCGTCACGTCAATATCCTGGTTGCGTAAGGCTGCCGCCAGCTCCATGGCAATAAAACTGTTGCCGATGATCACTAATTGATGTTCCTGCTCCACATCGTTGAGCAACTGTTGTGCCTGATGGAGATCTCGCAGAACATGAACGCCTTGCAGGTGGTTACCTTCAATATCAGGACACAGCGGCTGCCCACCGGTCGCCAACAACAGTTTGTCAAAATGGAGCCTTTGCCCGCTGGCCAGGGTAAGAAAGCGCTCGCGGCTGTTGAGGTCGGTCACCTCTTCTCGCAGGCTTTCAACGCCCGGCTGCTGGTAAAACGCATCATCAAGCACATGCGGCACTTCACTGATTTTCATTTTGCCTGCGGGGACAAATTTGCTCAGTGCCGTACGGTCATAGGGAGCATCGTTCTCTTTATCGATAAGCACTAAACGCCCGGAGTAACCCGAGTCGCGCAGCGTTATGGCGGCGGAACTCCCCGCGGCCCCGGTACCCAAAATAACCGTGGTCTGTTCCTGTTCACCGCGGATCAGCGGCCTGCTGGCAGGGGACATCGGACGTGGATTAACCAGAACGCGGTTTTGTTCCAGCAGTACCGGATATTGTTTAAGGCTGGTCAGCGCTAGCGGCTCAAGCCACTGTCCATTCTTAATGTCGAATTCAGCTTTGTGCCACGGACAAACCAGCCGCCCTTCGCAGACAGCCCCTTTCTCAAGGGGAGCTCCCGCATGGGGGCATTTGCTCTGGAATGCGCGCACCTGCGTTAAGGTGCGAATGAGGATCATGGCGGTACCCGCCACTTCGACTTTTACCGGCTTGCTCTCCGGTAGTGAATTGATATCTAAGACGTATTGGTAGCTCATAACATTGCTCTCGTGTCAGTGTTGGAGATACGGACGTAACGCCAGACAGCGCACACCACGAGGAAATAAAAAGCACTCAATCTGTAATGATGACCTGTTAAGCCTGGCAGAGAATAGGCCTATAGCAACCAGGCGAGGAGTCAGGCAGCCACTTCGGTGCGATTGCGCCCGGCTTTTTTCGCTTTGTATAACGCCAGGTCGGCAGATTTTAGCCACTCCCGGTAGTGGGTCATTTCATCGGTCAGAGGGGCAACACCGACGCTGATTTGCAGCGCCAGTTGCGGAGCAGAAGGCAGGCGGAAGGCGGTAAGGCGGTCATGAACACGCTCCATGGCTGCAATCGCGTTTTCAGGCGGCGTGCCGCACATGATGACGGCGAATTCATCACCACCGAAACGCCCAATCAGATCGCTACCGCGCAAAGTGAGTTGCAGGTGACGGGTGATGGCAATGATCGCCTCATCCCCCACGTCATGTCCCCAGGTATCGTTAATGGTTTTGAAATGATCGACATCGATCAGCAACAGCGTCGCGATCCGTTGATGACGGCGACAATCGTCAAATTCATCACGCAACAGACTCTCCCAATGGCGACGATTGTAAACGCCAGTCATACCGTCACGGATACTCATCACCTGCAGGCGGCGTTTATGCTCCTCAAGCCTCGCGGCGTTACGGAAAGTCATCCAGGAAAAGAGGAGTGGATACAGCAGAAGTACCGGCACCGTCAGGCAGATAATCAGTGACGGGCTGTCGGGGGTAATGGCAATACCCGTAAGCTGGAGGGTAACCAGGCAGGCAACCACCATCAAAATAACCCCGGCAAGGCACCGTCGCGGCCCGCCTGCCCCCATCGTGGTGATAAAAACCACCATTGCCATGGCGATAGAGGGGAGCAGGTTCACACCGATGAGCCCCATCCACATTCCGGCCAGCAGGGCATCTGCCTTCAAATTATGGGTTTCACTGGCGTAGGGATCGCTTGAGCGGGCCGCCAGTTGCCAGGCGAGATGCGGCCAGACGAAAGTCCATAAAACCAATAAAATCCACCAGCCTCCCGCAACCGGCTGTAATACCAGTACCCCAGCGAGCGGCATAAACAGGCAGGCCAGCCCTACCGCCCGTGGCAGCCGTTCCCGCTGCGCGAACTGGAGCCCCATTGAATGGGGATCGTCATCGTGCAGAGCGCTACGTCTCTCCTTGCCACTCTCTGTTGTATAAAAGTTATTATCATTCATCATTATTGGGAACATTCTGAAACATTTTCCCAAATTATAGAGAGGGGTCATGCGGGGAAAGTATGAAATTTCGGGTGAGTCGCGTGGCGAGCTCACCCGTTTGGATTAGCCTGTTTTTTTCAGGCAGGCGCTCATAAATTTGCTGCGATCTTCGCCTTTAAGCGACTGCTGCGTCGCCTGTGCGTTGCATTCGCGCATTTTTTGCTGTTGGGGACTCAGACTTTTTTGTCCGGGCTCGGTTTTGGTGTTTTTCAGGCAATCGCTCATATACCGCTTGCGGGCATCACCGGAAAGAGTCTGCGCCGTAGCCTGCTGATTGCAGAGGGTCATACGTTGTTGTTGAGGGGTAAGAGTCTTCTCAGCGGCACTCAGTGCAGTAACAAACACCAGGCCGAACAGGAGCGTAACAAGTAATGTTATTTTCATAGCACCATCCTTCTGTAAGCCTTGCCCCTTAAGGATGGTCTGTCATGGAGAAAAAACCACCCGGCAGGAGAGATTTCCCACCGGGCAGCAACTTATTTCAGCCCAAGCGCGTTTTTCATGGTGAAGAACAGGTCGGTCTGATCGGTCAGGCCCACAACGTTAGCCGCATGTGGACCATAGGCTGCCAGACGAACCTGTGTACCGGTATGCTCCATCGACTCTTCCTCAGAGTTACCATAGGTTATCGCCATCACCGCACCGTCTTTGGTGTTCAGCAACTGGCTCAAGCCAGGCGCTTTGGTGTCAGGGGGGATAATCTGGCTGGCGTGAGCATGATCAGCGGTAACGATGACCAGCGTATTGCCATCTTTTTTGGCGAAGGCCAGCGCTTTTTGCACGGCTTCGTCGAGGTCGACAGTTTCACCAATCTGGCCGCACGGGTTGGCAGCATGATCTTGTTTATCGATCGATGCGCCTTCCACCTGCAGGAAGAAACCTTTCTCGTTTTTGCTCAGCAGGTCGATCGCTTTTTCGGTCATCTGCGCCAGCGTCGGTACGCTATCGGTACGTTTAGCATTTGGCGTACAGGTCACCGCAGGTTTATCGAGATTACCGTGCAATGTGGCTTTCGGGCCTTCCCAACGAACCGGCATGTTGCCATCGGAGAACAGCCCCAGTAGCGGTTTATCCTGATTCGCTTCGGTGATAGCCGCCAGCGTCGAGGCGTCCCCCACTAACTGGTAGCCACGCGCCTGTGCCTGCTCACGCAACGTTTTGCCTTTCCACTCACCGGCGGTTGCCGTTTCACTGAAGGTCTTCGCACCGCCGCCGAGGGTGACATCGGCACGCGTATTCAACAACTGCTCGGTGATGGAGCCTTTGCCGCCTTTTTCCAGCGCATTGCTGGCACATTTTTCACTGGTAACGCTCGGGCCGTAGCATTTACGCGACGTCACGTGGGAAACAAGCGCGGCAGGCGTAGCGTCCTGCAATTCAGCGGTAGAGACGTTACCGGTAGCAAGACCCGCGGCCTTTGCCATCTCCAGGATCGTCATATGATCTTTTTCGTGGATATCGACACCCAATGCGCCGTTATAAGTTTTCACGCCGGTAGACCATGCCGTTGCGGATGCCGCAGAGTCGGTCACGTAATCGGGTTTGCCCGTTTTCTTATCCAGCGCGTAATGCGTGTACTGACCCGTCAGTGGTAACGCATCGATACCTTTAAAATAACCGCCCGCCCCTTCGGCATAATTTCGCGCAGCGGTAATTTCTGAATCGCCCATGCCATCACCGATCAGCAGAATAATATTTTTAGCCGGTTTGTCATTGAGCGAGGAACGTATTGCGTCAGTTTGATCGGCAGTTAAACGGCGGGCGCCGCCTTGCGTCGTAATATCGCCCTGTGCGGCACGATTCTCAAGCACAGTGGTGGCGGAAGTGGTATCCGCATAAATAGCAGGGGTAAATAGCATAGGGAATAAGGCGACGAATAATGCGCTCTGTTTCACTTTATTTTCTCCGTGTATAAATACTTAAAAAGAAATAAAACAGAGCGACTATAGGCACCGCGTATGACAGTGAGATGACAGCGTGACTTATCTCAAAGTCTCAGTTGCGCGGGTGCCTTAAAAGCTTTTTTATATACTGTTGCAGCAACTCCGTATCATGATCGGAAACGTCCGTTCCCGGATGAACATCATCCATCGCGCCTTCAATACTCTGGATAAGCGCCTGTTGCTCAGGCAGCGCCATCTGACGCAAAAGTGCAGTGACCACGATCTCCAGCGCTTCCACCTGCGCAACCAGTTCTTTGGATTCCTCTTCCTTTTCCGCGAGTTTTACCAACAGCTCTGCAATGAGATTTTTCATAGCGCTATTTCCTTATGTGATATTCGATGACGTTAGCACTCTGTTCTGTAGTTGCAAAGTGGATGCATCTATTATTTTTCGCTAAATTTGCGCTATGTAGAACCGTAAAACAGGAAAGCCAGTAACGAAACGTTTCTCTGACATAGACGTAAATTTATTCCTGTGTCAAAGCGAGGCGGGAGATAAAAGAATATATTTTTCTATAAAGAAAATTTATATCCAGAGCGGAGCCAGAAGCTTCCGATCTGGATATCCGTTCAACGTCGCGCTTTACGTAATGCCAGCGCCAGTTGCCAAATATTGCATAAAACCACCAGCGCCGTGGCGACAAATACCCAGCGGAATCCGGCCATCGCCGAGACAGACGCCCCCATCAGCGGCCCGACCACGTTACCCAGATACATAAACGACTGGTTATAACCAAAAATACGTCCGGTCACCTGGTCGCTGGAATATTTAAGCAGCAGCGTTTGAACGGCAGGCAACATCGCCCCATCGGCGAAGCCAAGCATAAAACGCAAAATGCCCAGTTGTAGCGGCGAGGTGACAAACGACATGGCGAAAAATAGCACCACGGCGCAGACTAACGTTGCCATCAGAATGCGCGCCGTACCAATTCGATCGCCCAGTTTTCCCAGACGCGGCGCCGAGATAAGCGCGGAAACACCCGGTACGGCGGCAATCATCCCGCTGAGGAAGGCGATATTGCTGCTGTCGGGCGTCATAGACTGGATAAACAGCGCCAGGATAGGCCCGATAGAGCCATTGCATAACTGGATAACCAGCGTCGTCAGAAAAAGACTGATCACCAGGCCCGGATAAGGTAGCGAGGAAAAGACGGCCTTGCCGCTCAGCCGTTGCGCCTTGCTGACCTTAGGACGCGCCCCCTCTTTGATCAGAAACAGTGTGACCAGAAAACTGACGATCAGCAGCGTTGCGGTGATTAAGAAAACGGTTCGTAAACCAAAATGGTCCGCCAGAAAACCGCCCATTAACGGCCCGCCAATCACCCCACTGATTTGCGCCGTCGAGAGTGTGCTTAGGGCCCAACCGCTACGCTCACGGGGAGCCTGAGAGGCGACCAGCGCCATCGCATTGGGAATGTAACCAGACGTGAGCCCCATGACGCCGCGTAAGATGAGCAATTGCCAGACATTTGTCGCAAAAGCCTGCAGTAAAATGGCGATTGCCATCCCCAGAGAGGCGCGCAATAGCATTAACTTGCGCCCTTTTCTGTCAGCAAGGCTGCCCCATAGCGGTGAAACTATCGCGGAAACCATAAACGTGACGCTAAAGGTCAACCCGGACCACATCGACAACGCTTCGTGAGAAGAGACCCCCAGTTGGGAGACATATAAGGGCAAGAACGGTAAGATTTGACTGATGGCAAGACCGGTGAAAAAACAGCCGAACCATACGGAAATAAGGTTAATTCTCCAGGATTCCATAAACAGCAATTATTATTCAGTTTTTGGCAAATTAGACACAGGTTAACAAGAACAGTAATAAGAATACGCACCAGAGGTGCGATTAGCTTTTTTTTGGTGTTTTATCTTCTCTATTCTGCCACAGGCCACAGCCCTGAATATCAACCACACTTATCACGGTAGTTTATGCTTTAGCGGCATAGTCCAAATCCACGCATCCCAAGATGAAAATGGTTGGCGTGCGCCGCGTTGTACTCCGGCCCAAGGCCATTGCCATAATACCCACAACTCGCGCTTAACATCGCCTGTAGCCAGGGGCGCGTATCATCGCGCGTCCAGCCTCGCAGTACCGTTACCTGTTGACCGTTTGCCAGATGAAAACCGCTAATGTCCAGTGCTTCAGCAGTGGCGTGTTCGCTAAGACGGGCATCGGGTCGATTATAGATATTACGGCAGGCGTAACTTCCCAGATGGTCGATGCGAATGAGCGGACTGCCCATAAATTGCTGCGTTAGCGGCCGGGCCTGTTGTTCAACAAAAAGCGCTGAACTGAGTGCCAGCGGGCAACTGGCAAGAAAACTGCTGCTAAGTTTGACCGGGCCAAAATCGCGCACCCGTACCACATTGTTCAGCGGACAGTCACCCTGGGTATCGGCGACAGATGTTGAGGAAATGAGTTGCTGCTGGTTTGCCTGTTGCAGCAACTCAACGCACTGCCCCGGATCGAGCCGGCGTAACTTAAATTGGGTAATACGGCCTGGCGGATCATTAAGTTGTAATGGTGCGAAGGGGTTGTAGTAGGCGGGCAAATAGCGCCAACCCGCCGCCAGTCCGCCGAGCAAAATAAACAAACCGATGAAGCCTTTCCCTTTCACGCATCCCCTCCATTAATCACTGCAAAACAGTATGGCAGAAGTGATATGGTATGTGCTTTCTGATTCATGTGAGTGAAAGTTGAGATGGCAAAACTGCGGGTAGGGGTCGTGTTCGGCGGCAAGTCGGCTGAACACGAAGTGTCGCTGCAATCGGCAAAAAATATCGTCGATGCAATGGATAAATCGCGTTTCGATGTTGTATTGCTGGGGATCGATAAGCAGGGTCAGTGGCATATCAACGACGCGAATAATTATCTGCAAAATGCCAGCGATCCGGCGCGAATTGCACTTAATCCCTCTGAAAGCAGCGTTGCGCTGGTGCCGGGACAACCGTCACAGCAACTGATGAATGCCACGGATGCCAAACCCTTCCCACAAGTGGATGTGATTTTCCCGATTGTCCATGGTACGCAGGGTGAAGACGGTACGCTACAGGGCCTGCTGCGCATGGCAAACCTGCCGTTTGTCGGCTCAGATGTGCTGGGCTCCGCCGCCTGTATGGACAAAGACGTGACCAAACGTCTGCTCCGTGATGCGGGTCTCGCTATTGCGCCGTTTGTCACCTTAACCCGCAGCAATCGCGATCGTATGACGTTCTCAGAGATACAGGCGAAACTTGGGCTGCCGCTGTTTGTAAAACCAGCCAACCAGGGCTCTTCCGTTGGCGTCAGTAAAGTCTCCAACGAAGCGCAGTACCATGCCGCCGTCAGCCTGGCGTTCGAATTTGACCATAAAGTGGTGGTCGAAACCGGCATCACCGGTCGCGAGATCGAATGTGCGGTGCTGGGTAATGACGATCCGCAAGCCAGTACCTGTGGCGAAATTGTGCTTAACAGTGAGTTTTACGCTTACGATACCAAATACATTGACGATAACGGTGCGCAAGTGGTTGTACCGGCGGCGATCGCCCCCGAAGTGAATGATCATATTCGCGCCATCGCCGTACAGGCGTATCAGACTCTGGGCTGCGCGGGTATGGCACGCGTCGACGTATTCCTGACACCGGACAACAAAGTGATTATCAATGAGATCAATACATTGCCTGGTTTCACCAATATCAGCATGTACCCGAAACTGTGGCAGGCGAGCGGTCTCGGCTACACCGATTTGATCACGCGCCTGATTGAACTGGCTTTGGCGCGCCATCAGGCCGATAGCGCGCTGAAAAGTTCGATGAACGGTTAATTCTGCGTTTTTTCGTCCTCATTCGCCGCTTCTTCGTTTTCTTCGGGGCGGCGGCGAATGATAAACCCGGCAAGCCAGAAACTGATAACCCAGGTCACCAGCCCGACGGCATAGTTTTGCCAGCCTTTCGTTTCAAAACCCAGCAAACCCACAACGCCATTCAGAATAAAGATCAAACCAATCGCAAACGCATAGTAGTGCCAGTCACGGCGTATTTTTGAAGGCAGCTTCATGACAACTCCGGCAATAAAAACGCCATCCTCGCATATTTGTCATGGCACGTCTGTGGCGCATACGGAAATTCTGAAATGTTAATTTGATGGTCTAAATGTTACAGAAATGTGAGCGCGTACAAAATTTACACATCCGGAATCATTCCCGCTGCGAAATTATCACCATTCCGATGTTGACAATTTAATTGAACTGTCAAAATTACACCGATTCACTGGCAATGAGCCAACGTAATTAAACGTAGCGGAGGTCTATATGGCTGACTTTACCCTGTCGAAACCCTTTTCGGGTAAAAAAACTCGCGACGCCTCTACGCCCGGTAATATCGCTTATGCCGTGTTTGTGCTGCTCTGCTTCTGGGCGGGCGCGCAACTGCTGAACCTGTTGGTGCATGCGCCCGGGGTCTTTGAACATTTGATGCAAATGCAGGACACCAACCGACCACACGTCGAGATGGGGTTAGGTGTTGGCACCATTTTTGGTCTGGTGCCTTTCCTGATTGGCAGCGCATTTCTGGGCGTGATTGCCCTGGTATTGCGCTGGCGACGCCATCATTAGTTTTTCATCATACATTGCGCCCGGCGGTCATCGACACGCTTAGCAAACCAGGCAGTTGTAAGGTTGCGCGTGATCTTCGGGCTTTCCAGTTGGATCCCCGGCAGCATTTCTCGCGGTAACGTCTTTCCGCTCTTCTGTTCTGCCAGACGATAAACGTTCTGGTATAACGCCGTTTTCTCTAAGGCAATACTGTCCCCGGTTTGTAACTGTCGGCGGATATCTCTGTCGCTCATTCCCAGTTTCGCCCCCAGTTTTCTGGCTGCCAGCTCCGTTGCACCTGCATCGTTGCTGCCGTACTGAATCAGATCGCCGTCCAGCGCCAGTTTAACGCCGGTCGCTTTGCTTAGTGCATTCTGGAATGCCGCGTTACGGCTGGCGTAATGTCCGGCATTAAAATCAGCAAAGCGATAAAGGGGTGCCGTGTAATTTGCCGGATAATTGAGCAGGTGGTATGTGCCAAACCACAGGCCACCGCGACGGGTAAAGACCTCTTGTCGCACCGTGCCTTCCATTTTCCACGGGTAGCCGTCGGTGTGCTTCTCAGCAAACGCAACGCTAATTTGCATAGGCCCGCCGGTATGCACCGGGTTATAAGAACCAAAAAGCGTCTGCCCCATCGGCACGACGTTGATAAAATCGTCGAAAATCTCGCTCAGTTGTTTTTCGGTGCGAACCTTGTCCAGACGCTCGCTATAGCTTTTGCCATTGGGCGATTCAATTTTCAGCGCGGTATGTACCAGGGCAAGTGGGATATGTAAACGTGCCGCACGGCGGTCAATCTCTTTCCAGGCGATTTTATTCAGCCCCGGCACCTGCGGATCGGCCTGATAGTTAGACTCCTGCTGCGCAACCGCCAGCACCGAACAGATATTTTCCAGCGTCGGTGCAATCGACTGGCTGCTAAAAGTGGTGGCAATATCTTGCGCCCACGCATCCCGGTCTTTCACACTCGCGGGCATTTTTTCTCTGACCACGCTCGCCACATCGCGGGGCTTCTCCGCTTCGGCCTCCTTCGTCTCTTCTGCGCTGGTTGTGTTTTTCGGTGTCGTACAACCGGCGAGAATCATTCCCGCCAGCAGTGTCATTGTGGTCGCGATAAGACGCGGCGCGCAAACAGGCATATCGTTCCTTGCTTAACTGAAAGTGTTGGTCATTTGCGATGCTGGCGGTGCATTCAACTCGCTTTCAAAGCTGCGCAAACGTTTATAGATGGACATCAGTTCCACCAGCGTGGTCCAGGAAGCTATCAGATACTGGAATGAACTGCGCACCTGTTCAAATACGTTTGTGATTTGGCGCATCAGACCAAAAGTAATCGCCCCGGCGGCGATGGTCGGGAAAAGGACAACCAGACCGAACACCACATCAACCTGCAGATACAAAATACGGGCAATGTTGAAATACATATAGTGGAAATAAAGACGGAAATAGTTACGTCGGACGGCAGAAAAAAGCTCTTTCACTGTATGAGGTTTCGCGCGGTTGACGTCATCTTCGCCATACACCAGTTCTTTACGATATGCGGCTTCTACGCGCTGATTTTTGAACTCCAGCCCCGGCAGTTTAATCCCGACAAACGCCAGTAAAAAGGTGCCGGAGAGCGCCCAGGCGATGGACGCAATCACCAGACCATACGGCAGATGCCCCACCAGCGGCAACTCCTGTACGTGTGGCGACAGTGCCACCAGAACCGGTAAAAAAGCAATCAACGTCATGACCG
Source organism: Phytobacter sp. SCO41 (assembly GCF_003073275.1). NCBI lineage: Bacteria > Pseudomonadati > Pseudomonadota > Gammaproteobacteria > Enterobacterales > Enterobacteriaceae > Phytobacter > Phytobacter sp. SCO41. The sequence goes on from NZ_CP027225.1 coordinate 4,443,335, forward strand.
CATTGATAAAGCTAACACCCATGTCTTCAAGCGTAGAAGCAAAACGCATGGTGTCTTCCTGAACACGCTGCGCCGCCCCTTCGATATGGCGCAACTGGTCCCAGTGCTCCATATAAAATTCGTTCATTGCCGTACGCCAGCGAAAGACATAGTGGCTCACGAAGAAGTTGTTCAGCACCGCAACGGTGACCGCAATCAGGGCGATCCACAAAAAGACACCGATTTCGCTATAAAGCTGACCAATACTGACTTTATTCGGCGCACTCAGCGCTTTTTGAATAAGATCGTAAAATGGCGCGTACCACGCGTTAATCGCGACGTTGATTTCCACCAGAAACCAGGTCACGAAAATGATTAAGGCCGTTCCCAGGATTGACCAGCGCTGCCAGCGATGCGGTGCGTAGAAAAACCAGAATAGCGCAAAGAGGCCAACGCATAATGCGTAGTAGGCATAAAACAGCAGGAAGTTCAGGGACCAGAAGCGCGCCGCGCTGATGGGAACATCCTCAGAAGCGCCAACCAGCCGCATTATCCAGACCTGCCCACCGGCCTGCCAGAAAACGACTGCGATCAGTGCCCAAATAAAGGCCGAGAGAAAGAACAGCTTCGGCTTTGGGAAAAAAGACTTAAACATAATACTCTCCTGCTCACTTCTTATTTTTGTGCATTACTCATACGGCGCACAACACACCTCCGCCACAGGAGCTTCCTGCGGTGGGGGAGCGTTGTGAGAACTGTAGAATCAGACCTGAGCGTAACGCCTTAGTTCGTTTGCCACTCGTGAAGAATTGTTTCGACGGGTTTCACAAAAACGGGGTTATCCGGCACCGTAAGTGTGCGCCAGACTTCATTATAATGGGCGATGAGTGTTTCAGCCGGAGCCGCTGGTCGGTTGGCTGTCGTATGGGCGTCTTCAGCTACGGTAATTGAATACCCACGGCTGGCACCATTTTTCAGCGTGGTATCGAAACAATAATCTGTCGCACAGCCGCACATGACGAATGCAGAGATATCGTGCTCGCGTAAAACATCCGCCAGCAGGGTACGGTAAAAACTGTCACAGGCGGTTTTGGTGACATACAAAGCGTTATCAGGCTGGTAAAGATCGGGCAGCAACTGGAACCCTTCGCTCCCCTCTTCCAGTCCACCGCTTTCGATATGCTGGATAAAAATCACCGTATCCGCCGCCCGTGTGAGCTGATTTATCCGCGCTACACACGCTTCGCGTCGAAAACGTGGCGTCGCAAAAACCCCGTTTTGCATATCCACTACCATCACCACTCGCTTACCTGACATTGATCGCCTCCAGAAATTCGCCGCGGAAAGAAAAAGGGTATCACAACGAAGCGGCTATTTTGTGGTCCGGAAAAAAGTTCATGTTTACCCCTCGTTACGTTATTTCGCAAAATAATGCGCTTTTCGGTGCTTTGAAATATGCCGCCTGGTAGTATAAATACGCATTATCCATTTCTTTCATTTACGGATGCTTTCGTTGAAACGTTGTTTGTTTTTCTCCGCGACGCTCTACGCGTTAACACTGACTTGCGCGCATGCAGCACAACAGTCGCCTGATGCTGAATTTGCGTCTGATATTGTTGATCGTTATGCCAACCATATTTTTTATGGCAGTGGCGCAACAGGGATGGCGATGGTGGCGATTGACGGTAACCAGCGGGTATTCAGAAGCTTTGGTGAAACGCGTCCTGGTTCGAACGTGCGCCCGCAGCTTGATTCGGTTATTCGCATTGCCTCGCTCTCCAAGCTTATGACCAGCGAAATGTTGGTGAAGCTCCTCGATCAGGGCGTAGTGAAACTCAACGATCCGTTAAGCAAATATGCGCCACCGGGTGCGCGTGTGCCGACTTATCAGGGTGCGCCGATTACGCTGGTTAACCTGGCGACACATACCAGCGCACTGCCGCGTGAACAACCGGGTGGTGCAGCAAAGCGAACCGTATTTACCTGGCCGACCCGCACAGAGCGCTGGAACTGGCTCTCTACGGCGACCTTAAAATCGGCACCGGGAACCCAGGCGGCGTATTCTAACCTGGCATTTGATCTGTTGGCCGACGCTCTGGCGAATGCGGCGGGGAAACCCTACTCTCAGCTTTTCGAAGAGCAAATTACGCGTCCGCTGGGGATGAAAGACACCACGTTTACGCCATCACCTGACCAGTGTCGTCGCCTGATGGTGGCGGAAAAAGGCGCGAGTCCGTGCGATAACACCCTGGCGGCTATTGGTAGCGGTGGTGTTTATTCAACACCGGGCGATATGATGCGCTGGATGCAGCAATTCCTCTCTTCTGATTTCTACAGCCGTAACAGCCAGGCAGATCGTATGCAGACGCTGATTTATCAGCGCAATCAGCTTACACGTGTTATCGGAATGGATGTGCCGGGTAAAGCCGATGCGTTAGGCCTGGGCTGGGTGTATATGGCACCGAAAGACGGGCATCCGGGAATTATTCAGAAAACGGGTGGTGGTGGCGGTTTCATTACCTATATGGCGATGATCCCGCAGAGTAATGTCGGTGTGTTCGTGGTGATCACGCGTTCGCCATTAACGCGTTTCGTGAATATGAGCGATGGCGTAAACGATCTGGTTAGTGAATTGAGCAACAATAAACCGGTGGTTGCACCTTCGTCCTGATTTGGCCAGGCAGTTGGTCAATACTCATAAGGCAAGCGGTTGATTTTCAACAGCTTGCCTTTATGCATTTCGATATAGTTTCCTTTACGCAGTGCGGACAGGACTTCGGCAATCACAGAGCGAGAAACCCCGGTGCGTCGCTGAATGTACTGAATAACCCCAACGCGCGCTCTAAGCTGTTCGTCCCAGTCAGACATGGTTAACAGCGATGCCCGAATTTGGTCGTAGGTACTGCTGCCAATAAGCTGACAATCGCGGGTTTCAGCAATGCGGTGCCACCATGTCAGCCACGCAAACGCTTCACGCCACAGTTGGTTTTTATCTATGAGCGTCATCGCTAAATCAGAAGACAAGTAATATCCCGAGCATTCGTTTTGCGCGGTGTATATATACTCGGATGGGCGTTGAATAAGGCCTGTACTTAGCCCTTTGATAAACGGTGCCCTGGCAATACCTAATAGCACATCGTTATATTTTCGACTAATAGCTATTTCACCCTGCAGAAGGACAAGGGTAATGTTATTCGGGTCGATTTTATTGAAAGTCAGAATGGCGTCATTGGCTAACTCAAAAGGAATACCATGAGCGGAAAAACATTCATCCAGTAAATATAACTCCGCAAGCGGCTTACTTAATGAAATCATTCAAGTCCCTTATAAAATAAAATTCCCGCCAATCCGTGGCGGGAATTTGGATACTGATAAAATAGCAGGGAAAATATATTCCCTGCCAGATTTATTACCAGGTGTATTTCACGCCAACTTTTGCGCCCCAATCCTGTTCAACGTCGCCGCCGCCCAGATAGTTCACATCAGTGTATGCGCTGAAGTTTTTGGTGAAGCTGAACTGCGTACCCAGACCAACACGAACTGCAGAACCTTCAACACCGTTGTCGATAGAATCGCCATTCACTTTTGCAGTGTTGTTAGAGTCATCGTAAACGTATGCCAGGTTGAAGTACGGAGTCAGAGCCTGATCGCTGCCATAGGTGAAGGTATAACCTGTGTTCACGCCCAGTTCATAACGCAGGCTATCGTAGTCCTGATCGCCCGCTTTCATGTTGTTGCTCAGGCGGAAGTTATCACCAGACTGGAACAGACCAGAAATACCGGCATACGGAGTAACATAACCTTTGTCGTTAACTTTCCAGTCGTAACCCAGTTTCAGACCGAAGCCCCATGCATCCGTTGAGGAGTCGCCGTCAACATACTGGCCGTTGGACATGCTGGCAGACAGATCGTTATCGAAACGGCTGTAGCTCAGGTTACCATCCAGGAAGATGTTGTTAGTAAAGCGCGCAGAAGAGTAGATGTACGCGGACTGGCTATCCTGATCAACTTTACCAGAACGATCGCTTACATCACCTTTCGCAAAGCCTGCTGCCGCACCGACGATCCATTTCGCGTTATTACCGTCAACGAAGGTATCAACACCGACCATGATGCCGCTAACGTCCTGATCGTAGTTGATCACGCCGTTGTCGCCATTCAGGTTGCCGCCAAAGTAGCTCACCCATGCGCCACCGTTGTCAGCCAGGCCATGACGACCATTGGTCAGACGGGTAGACAGAGTATCCTGTTGCAGATTCCAGATGTTGGTATTTGCAGAAGGAATGCTCAGCGCCATGTTCGCGTAGTCGGTCAGCTCCATCTGGCGCATAACGACGGTATTACCTTTCTGCTCAGCCTGATAGGTATACGCACCGAGATCAGCTTTGTTTGCTGCGCTAAAGGTTGCAGTGGTGTTTTTATCGTTGACGTAGATAAGTTCTTTACCTTTGTAGTCAGCGATACGGCCTACACCAGTAGAGTTATCGATACGAACTTTGTAGTTACCTTTGGCAGCGGTTACGTCGTCGGTAGCACTATTATCCAGTTCATTACCGCCATTGATGTCTCCGTTGCCGTTAACAGTCAGGTGACCATCGGAATTCATCGCAATCACGCCGTAGCCGTAATTAGCTTTGGTTTTATCCGAAGTACGATCGTTCACCAGGTCGGTATTCATAACATAGTCGCTGCTATGAATATTGAACACACCTGCATGGATATTACCACGAGTATCGGTGGCGCTGGTCAGATTCAGGGTATCTGCCTGGAACGGATAAGCATCGAATTCATTAACGTTAACATCCAGAAGACCATTATTCGTAACGGTAATGGTGTTAGCGTACAGCGCAGCTGAATAGTTCCAGCCCGAGGCAATATCGTCGGCCAGTTTTACGGTACTGTTATCAATAGACAGGCTATCGGTCGCAACATGACCATCCTCACCAATGTTCAGCAAAGAGTTATTTGTTAATTTAATGGAATCGGAAATAAGTGTGGAATCACCAACATTTACTTTAGATCCACTGTCTATAGTCAAGGTGTCAATATTAGAAGCATTGACAGTATTCCATGTTGAGCCATTCTTCAACGCTACATTGAATACACCGCTCTGGAAGACCTTATTATCAGTTGTACGTCCCCAGGCATTTGCTTCGATAATTGCGCCAGGGTAAAGGCTATTACCTGTAACATCATACCAATCAGTTGAAGGCATAGACTCAACATCAACGTTGGCAGAAGTGGTCGCAGAACCTGTCCATTTAGAGCCATTGTCCAGAGTAATATTGAGCTCATCAACATTCAGTGCGTCGTCAGCCCAGCCACCGTTGGTATCTTTAGAGCCAACAGAATTACTGTCGTAGCCTTGAGGATAGAACCCAGCGTTAAACGTACTTTCAAAAACAACATCGCCGAGCAGGGTTGAATTATCAAAGTTGACGTTGTTTTTCATTGAATAGTGAGATGCTGAGCTATCGCTGAAATACAGTGCTACGTCATTAACGGTACCGTCTCCGCTGTATTCACTCGGCTCTCTTGAGTTGCCATAGAAACCACGAGTTTCCAGTGACTCAACTGAACCAGAAGTCACGGTAGAATTTGAGACGCTAATATTGTTGTCCCAGGTATGGGATTCAGTTGTATAAGCGTTGTTAACAGTATTACCTTGCGTCAGGCTGATACCTGCAACACGAGAGTTGTTAGAGATATTGATATTGCTTTCAACATCAAGGTTTACTGCAAGACCAAGACCAGCGCCGTCCGCAAATTGATAACCTTCACCTGCCGCAGTGGTGAACGTTTCATGAGTGGATTTCGTGACGTCACCATCAAGATAAGAATCAGTGAAGTACAGTGCTTCATAGTCATCATCAATGATGGAGTTAGAAATATTCAGCGTAAATACATCGCCATCATGCCAGTTTTCGTCAATGACACGATCGGTGCCGTATTCATGATATTGATAAGCACTACCATCAGTGCCAACCCCAATAGGCAGATGAGATGTGATAGAGCCATGAATAACTGAATTAGTCACGTTCAATGTGTTATCTGAGCCAGCAGTACCATTTGTATAGTCATGATTCAGATAATAGGTAGAGATGGTGCCATTAACGGTATCACCCTTAAACGTCTGGTCAAAATCACCATTCGCATTGTTATGGTATACAAAGCCACTATAATTTACATAGTTACCATCTACTGTACCTGGCGCATCCATATTGCTCCAGTCAAGAGCTGTCTTAGGGTTATCAATATAATTCCAGGTATCATAAGTCGTCGCATTTGCCTGAGAAGCAATTGCCAACGTGCAGGCTAATGCTAATTGAGATACTACAAGTTTCTTTTTCCACGAGTGCATTTGTCATCCCTCCTCAGGGACATTATCGTTGGTCCATCAATTATTAATGCATCAAATGCAATAAAATTATTTGCGGGGAAATTATGCCGCAGAAAAAGAAAATGGTTCAATTAAAGTTCACGTAAAGTCCGAATTCGGACACATAAAACATAAACATAAGAAATCAGAATATATAAATATTGTAAAATACTTTAAAATCAAACAGATAATACTAATTCAATGAATATTGAATCGCCAAAAAAAGATATTAACAGGAGAAATAAAAATACAATTCACAATCACAATAAAAATAACATCATGAAGCACTATAAATCACGCCAATCAAAATTGAACTGATGAATGATTTAATGCATTTTAATGTCTCTGCGCATTGCCCTTCATATATTGCCGTTTTAACGCCGATTTTGGTGAAACATACCGGCCACTTTTCGGATACACTGTGCCCTCTGTTCCTAAGACATCAGGCAAATCATGACCGACTTAATCACCCGTCCGCGCCGCCTGCGCAAATCTGCCTCGCTCCGCGCTATGTTCGAAGAGACAACACTCAGCCTGAACGATCTGGTGCTGCCTATCTTCGTTGAAGAAGATATCGACGACTACAAAGCCATCAGCGCCATGCCTGGCGTGATGCGCATTCCGGAAAAACACCTCGCCCGCGAAATTGAACGCATTGCCAGGGCCGGTATTCGTTCTGTAATGACCTTTGGTATCTCTCATCACACTGATGCGACCGGTAGCGATGCCTGGCAGGAAAACGGCCTGGTAGCGCGCATGTCACGGATTGCCAAAGACGCGGTGCCGGAAATGATTGTGATGTCAGACACCTGCTTCTGTGAATACACCTCACATGGTCATTGCGGCGTACTTTGCGACCACGGCGTCGATAACGACGCCACGCTGATTAATCTCGGGAAACAAGCAGTGGTTGCCGCCGCCGCTGGCGCTGACTTTATTGCCCCCTCCGCCGCAATGGACGGTCAGGTGCAGGCGATTCGCCAGGCGCTGGACGCCGCTGGCTTTACCGACACTGCCATCATGTCCTATTCCACCAAATTCGCGTCATCATTCTACGGCCCGTTCCGTGAAGCGGCAGGGACAGCGCTGAAAGGCGATCGTAAAACCTACCAGATGAGCCCAATGAACCGTCGTGAAGCGATTCGCGAATCGCTGCTGGATGAAGCCCAGGGCGCCGACTGTCTGATGGTCAAACCGGCAGGTCCGTACCTCGATATCCTGCGTGATATCCGCGAGCGCACCACGCTGCCGCTGGGCGCATATCAGGTGAGCGGCGAATACGCGATGATTAAATTCGCCGCGCAGGCGGGAGCCATTGACGAAGAGAAAGTCGTACTGGAAAGTCTGGGCGCCATCAAACGCGCCGGTGCCGATTTGATCTTTAGCTACTTCGCACTCGACCTGGCTGAACGTAAGATTTTGTAAGCCCTCAGGCCCGGCGCGGCTGCCGGGCCTGTTCTCCTCACATCCCCCGCATTACCATTTATTCATAAAGCTGAAATGCAACTGTCATCCCGTACTTCTACTGTCATCGCAAGACGGCAGGAGGAGCCACCATGTTTAGTCTCGACAATGTACTCGACGACCTCTGGCCACAGGCCAAACCCGCGCCCTGGCAAAAGAATCTGCTCAGGCGTTTATTATACGAACAAGAGTTCCAGCAGTTCGCTGCAAACCATCCCCATCTGAAAGGGCTGGATATGGTTGAGCAGGTCCTGGAGCATCTACAAATTCGCTGCACCATCCCCGCATACGATCTTGAACAAATCCCCGAACAAGGCCCCCTGGTGATTATCGCCAACCACCCGACAGGCACGCTGGACGGTCTGGCGCTGATGTATGCGGTTTCTCGCGTGCGTCGCGACGTAAAAGTCGTGACCAACCGCATGCTGAGCCATCTGGAACCGCTCAGCTCCCTGTTTATCCCGGTGGATAATATGGGTGGCGGTCGCACCCGCAAGGCCTCGCTGCAGCAGATGGAAACCCAATTGCAGAACGGCGGCGTGCTGATTTTCTTCCCGGCTGGTGAAGTTTCACGCCTGACCCGCAAAGGGATTCGCGACGGCAAATGGCACCCCGGTTTTATCAAACTGGCCGCCAAATTCCGCACCCCGCTTTTGCCGGTGTGGATCAATGCCCGAAACAGCCCCCTCTTTTATGGCTGCGCCTTGCTTTCCGATACGCTGCCAATGCTGCTCCTTATGCAGCAGATGTTCCGTCGCCGTGGTACCCAACTGCCCATCACCATCGGTCAGCGTATTCCCTGGGATAGCTGGCATTCGACCTCGCTGGCTCCTCGCGATCTGGCGGATAAATGCCGTAAACACGTGCGACGTTTAGGCAAAAAAGCGCCGGGCGTCTTTAAAACCGAGTGTGCGATAGCCCGCCCGGAAGACCGGGCTACGCTGCGCCGCGAACTTAGCCGGGCGGAGTGTCTGGGACGCACCGCAGACGGCAAAATCATTTACCTCTGGCAGCGTCAGGGGCAAGAAGATGCGCCGTTGCTGCGTGAGTTAGGCCGCTTGCGCGAAATTGCTTTCCGTGCGGTTGGTGAAGGTAGCGGCAAGCGTCGTGACACAGATCGTTATGATGATGACTACCTGCATCTGATCTTATGGGATGAAACCGATCTGGAGATCGTCGGCGCGTATCGCTTTACGCCCACGGCGCGTCAGGTGGAGGCGCATGGCCCGGAGGGGCTGTACAGTTATAGCCTGTTCCATTACGACGAACGGATGTCAGAGGTGTTAGAGCACGGCATTGAACTGGGGCGCAGCTTTATTCAGCCGCGTTACTGGGGACGCCGTGGTCTCGACTATCTCTGGTCCGGTATTGGCGCCTATCTGGCACGCTACCCCCAATATCGCTATCTGTTCGGCCCGGTCTCTATTTCCGGCGGCTTACCGCCCGCGGCACGGGATTTACTGATTGCCTTCTATCGGTTGTGGTTTCCGGCAAGATGGCCGCTGGCCGAATCTCGCCGCCCCTGGCCTGCGACACTACCGGATGTGCTGGCACAGTTTACGGGCGAAGATTACACCGAAGATTTGACGCGTCTGAAGTCGTTGCTGGGCAACCTGGGCTGCGGTATTCCGCCGCTTTACAAGCAATACTCCGAGCTGTGCGACCCCGGCGGCGTGCAGTTTATCGATTTTGGCTGTGACCCGGATTTCAACAACTGCGTAGACGGTCTGGTGCTCGTCGACCTGACCTATCTGAAAGCGAACCGCTATGAACGTTATATCGCCGCACATTTGAATGACACAGCAGCCTGATCCTCCGAAAGGATTCGTGGATGGCCAGGGATGGCCTCAATGGCGACCCCTCTTTCCCTTCCCGGAACAGGTTAAATATTGCAATTTTGTTACACCGCTTACATATCATTGACCAGAGCATTGCCACGCAAAAACCAGACGGCATCATAAAGCTTTAGGCTTATGAGAGTGCGTTATGATTCGTGTGGTTCTGGTGGATGATCATGTGGTGGTGCGTTCAGGATTCGCCCAACTTCTCGGCCTTGAAGACGATCTCAGCATCACCGGGCAATACAGTACCGCCGCCGAAGCCTGGCCTGCGCTATTAAAAAGTGATGTGGATGTCGCCGTCCTTGATGTCGCCATGCCGGATGAAAATGGTCTGAGTCTGCTGAAACGCCTGCGGGCGCAGCGCCCTGATTTTCGCGCCATCATTCTAAGCATCTACGATACCCCTGCCTTTGTGCAAAGCGCACTGGATGCGGGAGCCAGCGGCTATCTGACCAAACGCTGCGGCCCGGAAGAACTGGTGCGCGCGGTGCGTTCCGTCGGTCTTGGCGGCCATTATCTTTGTGCCGATGCGCTAAAGGCGCTGCGCGGCGGGATCGAACCGAACAAAGTCCTGGCGTCTCTGACACCACGCGAGCGGGAAGTGTTTGATTTACTGGTAAAAGGCGATAGCGTCAAAGAAGTCGCGTTCAAACTCGATCTCAGCCATAAAACGGTGCATGTTCACCGTGCCAATGTGCTCGGTAAACTGAACTGCGCCACCACCATTGAGCTGGTCCATTTTGCGCTTAACCATAATCTGCTGGCGAATCACTGATGTCGCGTTCATTACGCCACGGGATCATCTCGCTGTTTATTGTGCTGGCCTGGGGGCCTGGCTGGCTAATGCTGTGGACGCTCAGTTTCTACCTCACCCATAACGGCCAGCAGGCGGTGCTCTTTCTACCGCATGGCGTCTATCTGGCACTGCTGATTTTGCTCTCGCGTCGTTTCTGGCCAGCCTTATTGCTCCCCCAGTTGGCGCTGATTTTATGGCTGCACAGCGAGCAGCTCCTGAGTGGCTATACGATGCTGGCCGCGCCCATCATCAGCCTGCTTCCGGCGCTGATGACGCAACATTTCTGGCACCGCTTTCCGCTCTACTGGCAGCGATTGTCCCTGTTGTTGACCGCCGTTACCGCCAGCGCACTGCTGCATACCCTGCTGCTCGCCCCTTTTTTGCAAAGCACCATGCTGCTGGCGGGCCTGGCTTCGTTCACTGGCGGGGTGCTGCTGACACCCTTTGTCTATCTCATTTTTGAATTCTTACGTCAGCAACATCGCCATCATCTGCTTGGCCTTGACACGATAGCGCCACCGTTACGGACCTCGCTTATCATCTGGTGCAGCCTCTTTTTTATTATCGGGATCGGCACGCAGATGGTGCTGTCACCGCAGATCGAACGCCTGTTACTGATCGTGGTGTTTTTACCCAACGTGGTGATGGCATGGAAGTTCGGCTGGCAGGGCGGCGTGCTGTCTGGCCTGCTCGGCAGTATGTTGATCACCATCGCCCGTCAGATTGGGGTGGGGTTTAGCGACCTGTTGGAACTGGAAATCTTCCTTGCGACACAAGCGCTACTGGGGATTGGCCTGGGGATCGCCATCAGCCGTCAGCAACATCTGGCGCAAAATCTGCACCACTACCGCAAACGGCTGGAGGCGGAATTACAGGCCCGCCGGGTGTTGACCGAGAAACTTATCCATACAGAAGAGGACACCCGCAAAAGTCTCGCCCGCGAACTGCATGACGAAATTGGCCAGAATATTACCGCCATCCAAATTCAGTCACAGTTGGTGAAGCGGGCGGGCGAAACAGATCGGGCGTTGGAAGCCGCGAATCAAATCAACGAACTCGCCAGGCGCATCCACCACTCTACCCGGCAACTGTTGCGCCAGCTTCGCCCGCCAGTGCTGGATGAGCTCTCGCTGCAAGAAGCCCTGCACCATCTGGTTAACGAATTTGCCTTTGCCGAGCGCGGTATTGCCTGCCATTTCGATTATCGGCTAAGTGCTCCTCCTGCCAGCGAAACCCTGGTTTTCACCCTCTATCGCCTGCTGCAAGAGTTACTCAATAACGTCTGCAAACACGCCTGCGCCAGTGAAGTGCGCATCGCCCTCAGCGAGCAAAACGGCCGTCTGTGTCTCGAAGTGCATGATAACGGCCTCGGTATAGCCGCTGAGAAGATGCCGGGCTTTGGTATCCAGGGAATGCGCGAACGTGTCCATGCCCTGGGGGGTGAGCTAACGCTTGAGTCGCGTCAGGGCACGCACGTAACTGTTAACCTGCCCACAATTTTGCAACAAAACCCGCTCTGACCAGGAAAAAGTCTTAGTCACATGGGGAGTTTCTCTCATCCGCTTTCGTTTGCGCTTACCTATAGTCAGCGCAACTGGAGACCGCTATGCACGCCATCTCATCTGCTGAAGTTGGACAACGTTACCGGGCTTTTCGCCCACGGTTACTGCTGTGCATGGTGGTGGGCTATGCGGCGTTTTACCTGACGCGTAAAAGCGTCAATTACGTGCTTCCGGCGCTACAAAGCGATCTGGGGTTAGACAAAGGCGACATCGGGCTGATGGGCTCACTGTTTTACCTCAGCTATGGCCTGTCAAAGTTTGCCGCCGGGCTATGGCACGACAGCCACGGGCAGCGCGCTTTTATGGGCTGCGGGCTGTTCGCCACGGGTTTACTGAACGTGCTGTTCGCTTTTGGTGACTCACTGCCGCTGCTGTTAGTGGTCTGGACGTTAAACGGTTTTTTTCAGGGCTGGGGCTGGCCCCCCTGTGCTCGCCTGCTCACCCACTGGTATTCCCGCAATGAACGCGGCTTCTGGTGGGGATGCTGGAACATGTCCATCAATATTGGCGGTGCCGTGATTCCGCTGATATGTGCCTTTGCCGCCCACTGGTGGGGCTGGCAGGCTGCGATGCTGACACCAGGGATAATCAGCATGGCGCTCGGCGTCTGGCTGACAATGCAACTGCGGGGTACACCGCAGGAAGAAGGATTACCGAGCGTGGGCGAATGGCGGCATGACCCGCTGGAGCTCCGTCAGGAACAACAAAGCCCCCCAATGGGCTTATGGCAGATGTTACGTATCACCATGTTGCGTAACCCGATGATCTGGCTGCTGGGCGTGTCGTATGTGCTGGTCTACCTGATCCGCATTGCGCTCAATGACTGGGGCAACATCTGGCTGGCAGAAAGCCACGGCGTCAATTTATTGAGCGCGAATGCCACGGTGATGCTGTTTGAAGTCGGCGGTCTGTTAGGTGCGCTGTTCGCCGGTTGGGGATCGGATTTGCTGTTTAGCGGGCAGAGAGCGCCGATGATTTTGCTCTTCACGCTGGGGCTGATTGTTTCGGTCGCGGCACTGTGGCTGGCGCCGGTACATCACTACGCGTTGCTGGCGATGTGCTTTTTTACCGTGGGATTTTTTGTTTTTGGCCCACAAATGCTCATCGGCCTGGCCGCCGTCGAATGCGGGCATAAGGCCGCGGCAGGATCGATAACCGGTTTTCTCGGCGTCTTTGCCTATGCGGGCGCAGCGCTGGCGGGCTGGCCGCTGTCGCAGGTGATTGAACACTATGGCTGGTCGGGGATGTTCAGCTTGCTCTCCGTCGCCGCCGTATTAATGGGTTTACTTCTGATGCCCTTGTTGATGGCGGGCATCATGACGTCTCGCAGTCCTACAACCTCACAGGAAGGATAAAACAATGAAAGTTACCCTGCTCTCTACCCTGGTGGCGACCGGTTTGGCGCTGGCGGCATTCAGCAGCGCGGCCAAAGCAGAAGGTCGTCTGGTGGTCTACTGCAGCGCGACCAACGAAATGTGTGAAACCGAAACACAGGCCTTCGGCGAGAAATACAATGTGAAAACCTCCTTTATCCGCAACGGCTCAGGCAGCACGCTGGCGAAAGTCGATGCGGAGAAGAAAAACCCGCAGGCGGATGTCTGGTACGGCGGCACGCTGGATCCACAGTCGCAGGCCGGGGAGATGGGACTGTTGCAGCCCTATAAATCAGCCAATCTGGGCCAGATCATGGAGAAATTCCGCGATCCGGCCAAAGTGAAAGGCAATCTCTCTTCCGCCGTTTACGTGGGCATTCTCGGTTTTGGCGTTAACACCCAACGCCTGAAAGAGAAAAACCTGCCCATTCCGAAGTGCTGGAAAGATCTGACGAAGCCGGAATACAAAAGCGAAATTCAAATCGCCGACCCGCAGAGTTCCGGCACCGCCTATACCGCGCTGGCAACCTTCGTTCAACTTTGGGGCGAAGACCAGGCTTTCGATTACTTAAAACAGCTCAATAGCAATATCTCTCAGTACACCAAATCGGGTATCGCCCCGGCACGTAACGCCGCGCGTGGCGAAACCGCCATCGGCATTGGCTTCCTGCATGACTACTCGCTGGAAAAAGAGCAAGGCGCGCCGCTGGAACTGATTTCACCTTGTGAAGGCACCGGCTACGAAATTGGCGGTATCAGCATCCTGAAAGGGGCGCGCAACCTGGATAACGCGAAGCTGTTCGTTGACTGGGCGCTGTCAAAAGAAGCACAGGAGCTGGCATGGAAAAAGGGCAAGTCTTACCAGATCCTGACCAACACCACCGCCGAAACCTCCCCGAACTCGCTCAAGCTCGACGACCTGAAACTTATCAATTACGACATGGATAAATACGGTTCCACGGACGTACGTAAAGCGCTCATTAACAAATGGGTTAGCGACGTGAAGATGGGCCAGTAAACGCGCATTGGCGATCATATTGCCGGGTAGCGGCGTAACGGCTTTACCCGGCCTACAACACCGGAATGCTTATGTCACACACACTCACACTCCATCCCGCCCCCAAGCGGGATGCGATATTCCTTTGGGTTCTGCTTGGCGGGCTGGCCTTTGCGCTGCTGCCAAGCTGGAGCCTGGATTATGGCCTGCTGGAGTCCACGCGCGATGAAATTATCGACGCCTACGGCTGGTCGCACGTTAACGTCAGTTGGTTGTGGTATCTGCTGCCCGCCGTGTTACTGCTTCGCCCACTGAGTGAAGCGAAGCGCGAGCAGCGAGGCCGCCACTACTTTGACGCCGGCTGGGCCTTACTGTGCATGGCGTTTGTGGCTGTCAGCGCCACCGTAGAAGGACGTGGCCTCGGTTATGCGGTGATTGTGCTGTTTGTCGCCCTTGCAGCCATCATGACTCTGGCGCTCACCCGCCTGGAGTGGCTCGGCGGCGACCGTTTTGTTATTGGTTCGCTGATTGTCATCGTGGCGCTGATCGGCGTCTTTATCGTCTGGCCAAGTATTGCCATCTTTATTCCTATGTTCACCACCGCCAGCGGTGAATTTGCCCCGCTGGCGTTTATGAATGTGCTCGCCCAGGCGCACATCATTCAGGTGATTTTGAACTCCATCTGGCTCTCTATTGCCGTGGGCGTCGGCTGTACCTTCTTCGGCCTGGTGCTGGCGATTTACACAACCCGCATTGCGCAGCGCAGCGCGATTATTGGCCGCATTTTCTCGATTCTGCCGATCGTCACCCCGCCGTTTGTCGTCGGCCTCGGCGTTACCCTGATGATGGGACGTTCCGGCTATATCACCGAATTAATGGTCGACTGGTTCGGGCTCACCAATACCAACTGGCTGTATGGGTTTACCGGTATCTGGCTGGCGCAGGTGCTGGCGTTCACTCCCATGGCCTTTATGATCCTCGACGGGGCGATTAAGACCATCCATCCGTCACTGGAAGAGGCCTCGTACACCCTGCGCGCCAGCCGCTGGCAGACCTTTAACGGGGTATTTATCCCGCTGCTAAAACCGGCGCTGGCTAACGCGTTTCTGATTGTGGTCGTGCAGTCGCTGGCCGATTTTAGTAACCCGCTGGTGCTTGGCGGCAACTTTGACGTGCTGGCAACGCAAATCTACTTCTATATCACCGGTTCGCAGCTTGATTATCAGGCTGCCAGTACGCTTGGTGCGTTCCTGCTACTCTTCTCGCTGCTGGTGTTCTGCGTGCAGTACATGTGGATCGGCAAACGCTCTTACGTCACCGTCTCCGGCAAATCCTATCGCGGCGATGTGCAGCCTCTGCCGGTCACGCTGGTATGGAGCGTAGTGGCGCTACTGGCAGTCTGGGTGGCCTTCAACGCCCTGCTCTATGGCAGCATTTTCTACGGCAGTTTCACGGTGAACTGGGGCGTGGATTATACCCTGACGCTGGATAACTTTATTAAGCTGTTTGGCCAGGGAATGAGCGATGGCGCGTGGCCTTCTCTGCTCGATACCTTGCTTTACGCCGGGATTGCCGCCCCGATCACCGCCATTTTCGGCCTGCTGATTGCCTGGATTGTGGTCCGCCAGCAATTCAAAGGGAAAAAGACCATCGAGTTCACCACCATGCTGTGCTTTGCGGTTCCGGGCACCGTGGCGGGCGTCTCTTATATTCTCGCCTTTAACAGCGCCCCGGTGTACATCACTGGCACCGCCGCCATTGTTATTATTTCGATGGTGATGCGTAACGTGCCGGTGGGTATTCGCGCCGGGATCGCAGGCTTAGGCCAGATTGATAAATCACTGGATGAGGCCTCACTTAGCCTGCGCGCCGGGTCGTTGCGTACCATTACGCAGATTTTGCTGCCCCTGCTGCGCCCGGCGATTTTGTCCGCGCTGATTTACAGCTTTGTCCGCGCCATCACGACTGTCAGCGCCATTGTCTTTTTGGTAACGCCGGATACGCGTGTGGCGACCGCCTACATTCTGAACCGCGTGGAAGACGGCGAATACGGCGTGGCAATTGCCTATGGCTCAATCCTTATTGTGGTGATGCTCGCCATCATCTTCATCTTTGACTGGCTGATCGGTGAGGCGCGTATCTCCCGTTCCAAAGCTAAAAACCAGGCCTAACGGAGCGCGACCATGACACAAAAACATTTCGTTGAACTGCGCAATGTCACCAAGCGATTTGGTAACAACACGGTTATCGACAACATTAATCTTGCCATCCCTCAGGGGGAGATGGTGACGTTACTTGGCCCATCAGGCTGTGGGAAAACCACGGTGCTGCGTCTGGTGGCAGGGCTGGAAAAGCCCTCTGAGGGACACATTTTTATTGATGGTGAGGATGTCACGCATCGCTCCATTCAGCAGCGCGATATCTGCATGGTGTTCCAGTCCTACGCCCTCTTCCCCCATATGTCGCTGGGAGAAAACGTGGGTTACGGTCTCAAGATGCTGGGGGTTTCACGTGCGGAGGTGAAAACGCGGGTGAAAGAAGCGCTGGCGATGGTGGATCTGGAAGGCTTTGAAGACCGCTACGTGGATCAGATTTCCGGTGGGCAGCAACAGCGCGTGGCGCTGGCACGCGCGCTGATCCTCAAACCCAAGGTGCTGTTGTTTGATGAGCCGTTGAGTAACCTCGACGCCAACCTGCGTCGCAGCATGCGCGATAAAATTCGCGAGTTGCAAAAGCAGTTCAACATCACGTCGCTGTATGTGACGCACGATCAGAGCGAGGCATTTGCCGTCTCCGATACTGTGCTGGTGATGAACAAGGGTCACATCATGCAGATGGGCTCTCCGCAGAATCTGTATCGCCAGCCTGCGTCACGCTTTATGGCGAGTTTTATGGGGGATGCCAACCTGTTCCCGGCAACGTTCCACCCGCAATTCGTTGATATTTATGGATACCGTTTGCCTGTGCCGGCACATTTCTCGGCCCAGGGAAGCGGCACGGTGGGTGTCCGTCCGGAGGCCATCACGCTGGGTGAACAGGGTGATGACAGCCAGCGTTGCGTGATCGTGCATGTGGCCTATATGGGGCCGCAGTACGAGGTGATTGTGGAATGGCACGGCCAGCGCATTTTGTTGCAGGTTAACGCTACCCGCCTGCAACCGGATGTTGGTGAGCAGTATTACCTGCAAATCCACCCCTATGGCATGTTCGAACTGGCCGAAACCGCGTGAGTTTATCCCGGATGCGGCTGCGCCTTATCCGGGTTACGGGTTCGGTGCCCGATCGTAGAGGGGGAGGGATCCCCATAAAAAATGCGAGCACGATCGGTTCCCTCTCCCTGAGGGAGAGGGCCAGGGTGAGGGGGAAAATGCGGCTCGGGAGGTGGGTTCCGTTCACCGTATGTTCATGGTGAAATGGAACCTCCGGACACGTGAACGGGTAAGCGTCAGCGCCACCGGGGGGATGCTCCCGGATGCGTCTGCATCACCGGAACACCTAACCTTCCTGACCAGGAGCCTCACTATGGATGGTTTGCGACCACACGCAGCCGCGCTCGCCTGCTGCTCAGCCGTGGGTTAGTCGTAAAAATGACATATAAAATTGGTCGCCAGGCCATATGCCCCTCCTTAGTTAAATATAATCCTGGATTTGCCTGAAAAATTTTTCTCTCAAACTAAAGTGCGAAACAATTCAGGTCAACTCATTCTCAATGATTAAATTTAACATCAGGTAATTACCTGAAAACATTGTGATACAACCGACAAAACAATGTTATAAGGTAATGAAATCTAAAATGTAAAAACTATGTGAAATAAAAACAGTAAATATCGTCAATAATTAATAATAGTAAAGCGTCGCCGGGATAAAAAGGGTGTAAGAATTGTCGGATTTATTCCCCGCCTGCTCCCTATAATATTTTGTTTTTTCCTGAACCATAAAAGATTCAAACTGCTATGCCTAATGAAATTTCACTCAAGGCATTATTTTTACGCTTCGCTTTCAGCCAGCTCCTCCTGGGAAAAACATCAAGAGCTTTTACCCTACGGCAAATTTCACCATTGCGGGGCAGCATGCACCAGAATTACCCGTCAGGCGCTACATCGGTGCCGCGTTTTTTTCGCGCCATTCCTTGCGCCATCCATAACCAAATGAATTTATTTAATTTTTAAGCTTGGCACTGCCTTTGCTACTGACATTGCACTGTGTTTAATGGCGAGGCAGTAAATGATGACCACAGAATCAACCACATTAAAAAGAACACTCGGCAGCTTCCGCTTATGGGGCATAGCCGTCGGCCTGGTCATTTCAGGCGAATATTTTGGCTGGAGTTATGGCTGGTCCCAGGCCGGAACGATGGGATTTTTGATTGTCGCGCTGGCGATTGCCGCCATGTATTGCGCATTCATCTTCAGTTTCACCGAGCTGACAACGGCGATCCCACACGCGGGCGGCCCTTTTGCTTACGCGTATCGGGCTTTCGGCCCCACTGGCGGATTTATTGCCGGTTTCGCCACGCTCATTGAATTTGTATTTGCGCCACCGGCTATTGCAATGGCTATCGGGGCCTACCTGAACGTGCAATTTCCGTCCCTCGATCCAAAATGGATCGCCTGCGGCGCCTATATCATCTTTATGGCGTTGAATATTCTCGGTGTCGGCATTGCCGCTACGTTTGAATTGATCGTCACCCTGCTGGCGATATTTGAATTGCTGGTCTTTATGGGTGTTGTTGCACCAGGCTTCTCCTGGGACAACTTCGCGGCTAACGGCTGGGCAGGCGCAGAAAGCTTTAGCGCCCCGGCATTGTCGGGGATGTTTGCCGCTATCCCCTTTGCTATCTGGTTCTTCCTGGCAATTGAAGGCGCGTCGATGGCCGCCGAAGAAGCCAAAGACCCGCAACGCACCATTCCTCGCGCGCTGGGCGGCGGTATCCTTACGCTGACCGTATTGGCGGTTGGCGTAATGATATTTGCCGGCGGCGTGGGTGACTGGCGCGCCCTGTCGAACATTAATGACCCCTTACCGCAGGCGATGAAAGTCGTGGTGGGCAACAGTAGCGGCTGGCTGCATATGCTGGTCTGGCTGGGGCTGTTTGGCCTGGTGGCCTCTTTCCACGGCATCATCATGGGTTACTCCCGTCAGATCTACTCACTGGCGCGTGCGGGCTATCTGCCTGCCAGCCTGGCGAACCTGAATCGTAAAACGCGCACACCGCACCTGGCGATTCTGGCCGGCGGCGTGGTGGGGATCGCGGCCATTTTCTCCGATTCGCTGGTAACCATTAGCGGTATGCCGCTGACCGCCTGCATTGTGACGATGTCAGTATTCGGCGCTATTGTTATGTATATCATCTCAATGGCCGCGCTGTTCAAACTGCGCCGTAGCGAGCCGAACCTGGTGCGTCCGTTTAAAGCGCCCCTGTTCCCGATAGCGCCCGCGTTTGCGCTGGGTATGGCGGTACTCTGTCTGGTCGCGATGGTCTGGTACAACACCCTGCTGGCGCTCATTTTCGCGCTGATGATGCTGGGCGGTTACATGTGGTTCCGTAAAACAGCGTCAGCCCGTGAACGTGCGGCGATGGATCCGCAACTGCGTGCGCTCTCCTGAGGAGGCGAAATGTATAAAACGACCCTGGCGCACCGGACATACCGGTTCGCCAGTCTTAAAGAAGTCATGGCAAAAGCGTCCCCGGCCCGTTCCGGGGATGTACTGGCGGGTGTTGCGGCAGATTCAGCGGAAGAGCGCATGGCGGCAAAAATCGCCCTTGCCGATATCCCGCTGCGTGACCTTCTGGACAATCCGCTCATTCCTTACGAAAGCGATGAAGTTACCCGCTTGATCGTTGATACCCACAACGCCGATGCCTTTTCGCTTATCCGCCACCTGACCGTCGGCGATTTCCGTGACTGGTTGCTGGCCGATACCACCGATGCCGCCACGCTGACACACATCGCCCCGGCCATCACGCCGGAGATGGCAGCCGCGGTAAGCAAGCTGATGCGTAACCAGGATTTGATTCTGGTGGCCAGCAAATGCAGCGTGATTACCCGTTTTCGCAACACCATCGGCCTGCCCGGCCATTTAAGCGTTCGCCTGCAGCCGAATCATCCCACCGATGATTTAAAAGGCATCGCCGCCAGCATGCTCGATGGCCTGCTCTACGGTGCGGGTGATGCGGTGGTGGGTATTAACCCGGCCAGCGACAGCCTGCCAGTCCTCGAACGGCTCAATCATATGATGGATGACATCATCAGCCGTTTTGCCATCCCCACCCAATCCTGCGTGCTGACGCACGTCACCAACACGCTGCAACTGATTGAACGTGGCGCACCGGTGGATCTGGTCTTTCAGTCGGTGGCGGGAACCGAAGCGGCCAACAGCGGCTTTGGCATTAATCTGTCGATGCTTAAAGAGGCGCAGGATGCAGCCCTGAGCCTGCAACGCGGCACGCTCGGCAACAACGTGATGTATTTTGAAACCGGCCAGGGGAGCTGCCTGTCGGCGAATGCGCATCACGGCGTTGACCAGCAAACCTGCGAAGCACGGGCCTATGCCGTGGCGCGCCACTTCAACCCGCTACTGGTCAATACCGTGGTCGGATTTATCGGGCCGGAGTATCTCTATGACGGCAAGCAGATCATTCGTGCCGGTTTAGAAGATCACTTCTGCGGCAAGCTGATGGGGCTGCCTATCGGCTGCGACGTCTGTTACACCAACCACGCCGAAGCAGATCAGGATGATATGGACACGTTGCTGACGCTGCTGTGTAACGCCGGGCTGACGTTCCTGATTGGCGTACCGGGCGCGGATGACATCATGCTCAATTATCAGAGTACGTCGTTCCACGACGCCCTCTATGCCCGCCGTCTGCTGGGGCTGAAACATGCGCCCGAGTTCGCCGACTGGCTCACCCGTATGCAAATTATTGATACCCACGGACAGTTGCGTTTAACCGGGGCGAACCACCCGCTGCTGACCGCATTACCACAAGGAGTGAGCGCATGAATCCACCCGATGCCTGGACATTACTGCGCGAATTTACCGATGCCCGCATCGCGCTTGGGCGCAGCGGCGCCAGTCTGCCCACGCGTGAGGTGCTGAACTTTGGCCTGGCCCATGCTCAGGCCCGCGATGCCATCCACCAGCCGTTCGACAGTGAAAGCCTGGCGACGCAGCTACACGAGCTGGGGCTGCAAACACTGAATGCACACAGCGCGGCGACAGACAGGCACATCTATCTGAATCGACCGGATTTGGGGCGCATGCTCAGCGAAGAGAGCCGCGATGCCTTAAAAGCGAGTCGGACGCCCGCCCACGACCTGCTGCTGGTGATTGGCGATGGCCTCTCTTCACATGCGGTGCAACGCCAGTCCGTCGGCCTGATTAAAGCGCTGCTGCCCTATCTGGAGACGCTGGGGATTTCACTTGCCCCGGTGGTACTGGCGCATCAGTCACGGGTAGCGCTGGGGGATGACATTGGCGAAACGCTCAACAGCAAAGCGGTCGCGATCCTGATTGGTGAACGCCCCGGCCTCTCCTCCCCGGACAGCCTGGGTGTCTATCTGACATGGAAACCCGAGCGCAAACGGCTGGAGTCGGAGCGCAACTGCATTTCGAACATTCGCCCCGAGGGGCTGAACTATGACGCCGCCGCCTTTAAGCTCGCCTGGCTGTTGGAACAGGCGTTCCTGCGCAGGCTTACCGGCGTGAAGTTAAAAGACGAAAGCGATAACCCTGCCCTGCACGGACGCGTGACCCCACGCGTTCGCTAGCCTCCCGCGCGCTTTATCGCCTAAGGGTAAAGCGCGGCGCGTAACGCAAATTTTGTTCCATACTCTGTTAACCCTGTGTGCATTCTACGTTTGTGGAGACCCCAAGGTGAAAGAGACCGCACCTGATCCCCAGAATCATCCTGTAAGAGAGAACCCGCGCTGGCTGAGATTCGAATCCCGGGTACAGCAATATGGCGCTTATCTGCTTTTTTTGATTGTCATCAGCGCCCTTGCAGGCCTGTTTTCCCACGGATTTTTAAGCGACAGAACGCAGGAAACTGGCGATAAACAACTGCAAGTGCATTACGAGCGATTCGGGCGTTTACAAAGCGATATGGCGCTGGCCATTACCGTCAGGGCGCCAAAGCATGAGCAGCTCGTCATCACGCTTGGCGGCGATTTTATGCAGCAATATGAGATACGCACGCTTCAGCCGCAGCCAGACCAGGTCTCCAGTCGAAACGGAATACTGCGTCTGGAATATTCCCACGCGCATCCGGGAGACGCCTTTGATCTTTGGCTGGGGCTGACCCCACAGCTTCCGGGCAGCGTAACGTCGCAAATTGGTGTGGAAGGCGCATCCAGCACCAGTATCTGGCAATTTATTTACCCCTGAGGGCGAGACAATGGAAATGGTATTGCGGGCAATCGCCATCTATCTGGTGTTAATGGTGGTTTTTAAAATCGCCGGACGCCGGGCACTTTTACAAATGACCTCTTTTGATCTTATCTTGCTGCTGATCATCAGCGAGGCCACACAACAGGCGTTACTGGGGAATGATTTTTCCGTCACCGGTGCGGCGCTAACCATCATTACCCTGGTGACGGTGGACATTCTGTTCGGCTATCTCAAAAAATATATCAATAACGCGGAAGACATGATCGACGGTGCTCCGGTCATCCTGGTGGAACATGGCCAGATGTTACGCGGCAAAATGAAAGAGGCTGATATCACCTATGATGACATCATGGTCTCTGCACGTAATAATCAGGGCATTGATAAACTTGACGATATTAAGTACGCCATCCTTGAGCGCAATGGCCATATCTCGATTATTGCGAAGTCGCCATAAAACCCGATTTACACTGTGGCTGTCTGCAATTATGCCGCAGGCAGTTCACAGTGCGCTGCCTTCTGTCCGTCCCTTTAATTTCATTATCTTTCCATAAAACCCGCAACAGTGACATTTAAAAATTCCATTTCTTATAATTACGATCAAGATCACACCCATATAAAAACAGAAAAAACAGCAAGTTACACTCATTAAAAAATAAATGAGAGGCGCATCAACATAATTAATCCGCAGGTTGATTGACTCTTATGCACACGTGTGCATAAATAAATACAGTATGATTAAAAAGCTACATTCGGGACGGTAAGCATTTATCAAGGCATATTCTTTTCGCCATGATAGATACCCTATTGCTGTAAATAATTAACGTCGTTGCGCCACGGCTAATTCAGTCGTAGGGGAACGCTTGCCTGCTGCTTTTTACTCATCAGAAACAGTTACGTAAATACATCAATTACGGGTGATGAATGGAAACGTGTTTCAAAGATCTGTCGATAGATCAGGATGCAATACGTGATGTATTGCAAACGATGGGCCTCCTCGAAGTAGAAGAAGCCCTGCACGTCAGCCCACTCACGGGCGGCGTCTCTTCCAACATTTTAAAAGTCAGCACCGGGGAACGGCAGTTTTGCCTGAAACAGGCACTGCCAAAATTGAAAGTCGCCAAAGAGTGGTATGCACCGCTTGAACGTGTCTTTGCCGAAATAGACTGGATGCAAACCGTCGCCGGTATTGCGCCGCACTCGGTTCCCCATATCACAGGCATCGACCGTAGCGCGCTCTGTTTTGTGATGGATTATCTGCCCGCAGAGCAGTTTCATAACTGGAAATCACAACTGTTAAGCGGAGAAATCGATATCGATTTTGCCGCGCAGACAGGCAGCATATTAGGTGAAATTCATCAGAAGACGGCGAAAAGCGAAGCGCTGGCAAAAACCTTCGCCTATGACGACAACTTCTTTTCGCTGCGTCTGGATCCCTATCTGGGGGAGATCGCCCGCGTTCACCCGCACTATGCTGATTTTATTTTGACGGTATTACACAGAACACAATCCACCAGACTGGCACTGGTGCACGGTGATATTAGCCCGAAAAATATCTTACGCGGGCCACATGGCCCGGTCATTCTCGATGCGGAATGCGCATGGTATGGCGACCCGGCATTCGATTTAGCATTTTGCTTAAATCATTTTCTGCTGAAAACGGTGATTGCCGGGTCGCAGGAGACACAGCAAAAACTCATGCTCGCCTTTGATGCAATGTCCCAAAGCTATTTTCACCACATCACCTGGGAACCTGTCGGGGAATACGAAGCCCGTGTCGCAACACTGCTGCCCTGTTTAATTCTGGCCCGCGTCGACGGCAAATCACCGGCGGAATATCTCCAGGGCAGGCATGCGAATAACGTACGTCGCGCAAGTTGCGCATTACTGGAGCGTCAATTTACGCAATTGAAAGACATTACATCATTCTGGCGGAAGGAGAACGGGTTATGAGTCGTATTAAAAATGTGATTGGCCGTCGCGTGTGGGATTCCCGTGGCTGGCCGACAGTTGAGGTTGAAGTGCATCTGGAAAATGGTCTTTTTGGTCGCGGCATGGCACCGGCCGGGGCCTCATGCGGGATGCACGAAGCGGTGGAGCTGCGCGACGGCGGCAGTGTTCTTTCCGGCAAAGATGTGCAAAAAGCGCTGCATAACATTCAACATGAAATTGCCCCGGCGCTTATCGGCACGGATATCAACGATCAGAAACTTATCGACAGCATTCTGATTGAACTGGACGGCACGGGCACGTTCTCCCGTCTGGGAGGCAACGCCTCGGTCGCCTGCTCCATGGCGGCTATCTATGCAGCGGCTAACAATGCCCACCTGCCGCTGTGGAAATATCTGGCAGGCGATCGGAAAGTGGCGATGCCGCTGCCGCAAATTCAGATTTTCGGCGGCGGTGCGCACGCCGGGCGGCGTATCGATATTCAGGATTTGATGGTTATCGCCAACGGGGCGAAATCTTTTGAAGAAGCGCTGGTGATGACCGCTGAGGTGTATCACAGCGCAGGGCGCATCATGAAACAGCGCGGCCATTTAAGCGGCGTGGCGGATGAAGGCGGCTGGTGGCCAGAGTTCAGCAGCAATGAACAGGCGCTGGACACGCTGGTAAAAGCGATTGAAAGCGCAGGCTATGTACCGGGCCAGGATGTCTCTATCGCACTGGATATCGCCTCGTCTGAGTTTGGCAAAGAGGGCCGTTACCGCCTGGCGCTGGAAGCCACGGAATATGACTCCGACGGCATGTGTGAATTGTTGCTCGGCTGGTTGGATCGGTACCCGATTCTCTCTATTGAAGACCCGCTGGCAGAAGATGATGAACAAGGTCTTATCGCCTTTACGAAAGCCGCAGGTTCTCGGGTGCAAATTGTCGGTGATGATTATTTCGTGACAAATGGCGAGCGCGTAAAAGCAGCGGCGGAAATAGGAGCCTGTAACGCCGTATTATTAAAAGCCAACCAGGCTGGCACCATTACCCAATTACGTCATGCATTTGCCGAAGCGCAAAAAGCAGGATACGGCTCGATCGTTTCCGCGCGCTCAGGTGAAACCGAAGACAATATTATTGTCCACCTCGCATTAGGTTTGAATGCCGGGCAATTAAAGGTGGGCTCAATGACCCGCTCAGAGCGTACATCAAAATGGAATGAAGCCATTCGGCTGGAAGAGGCCAATGCTCTGACGTTTTTCGGCATCGCCGCATTAGATCATAAATAATTTTTTAATTTTATTCCGATTAGCTGAACAGGCGTTATCTCCGGGCCCTACGCATTGACCTGAATTTTCGATGTCTGTTCTGGTTGTATGAGTTTTTCCAAATTGTCGATATATAATTTCAGGAGATTCAAATGACCGATTACAGCGGCGAGGCATTGCCTGCAGCCAAAAAGAAAATGCAGATCAAACCCATTGTTCAGGTGGGTGCCGGAAACGCCCTCGAAATATATGACTTTATGGTCTATGGCTATTATGCGCGCTATATTTCGCAGGCTTATTTCCCTTCTGATAATGAATACGTGTCATTAATGCTCACCCTAATGACATTCGCTTTAGGCTTCTTCGCCCGTCCGTTCGGGGCCATTATTCTGGGGGCTTACACCGATCGTCATGGCCGTCGAAAAGGGTTAATTATGGCGCTGACCCTGATGTCCATCGGTATTTTGTGCGTCGCCATGACGCCGACCTATGCCTCCATTGGTATCGCCGCACCAATCATCGTCATTCTTGGTCGCTTGCTACAAGGTTTCTCAGCCGGCGCGGAACTGGGTGGCGTGGTTGTGTATCTGGCAGAGATATCGCCGCCGAACCGGCGTGCGTTCTATACCTGCTGGCAGGTGGGTTCCCAGCAGTTTGCGGTCATGGCAGCGTCTATTATCGGCCTGGTACTGCTCTACAACATGTCCACCGAAGATCTGCACGACTGGGGCTGGCGCGTTCCGTTGTTGATTGGCTGCGCGGTTATCCCGCTGATGTTCTGGCTGCGTTCAAACCTGCAAGAGACGGAAGTTTTCGCGAAGAAGAAAACCACACCGACCGTAAAAGAGATTTGCACAAGCCTGGTGACCGGCTGGCGCACCATTGTGGTCTGCATGGGGATGGTGGCGATGGCAACCGTCACCGCGCAAACGGTCACCACCTATGCCCCCACCTTTATCAAAAGCCTGAACCTCGGTGAGAACGTTGGCTTTATCACGCTGTTCTTTGTTGGCCTGTCGATCCTGTTCTGGCTGCCGATCACAGCGATGATCGCTGACCGGGTCAACAGAAAAACGATGCTTATCGTGGTGACGCTGACCGGTGCGCTCACCGCATGGCCGATGCTCTCCTGGCTGGCAGCCGACCCGACGGTGTTTAAATTTGTCGTATTTGAACTGTGGTTCTCTTTTATGTATGCCTGCTACAGCTCCGTTCAGGTTGCCGCGATGGTCGAACTGGTACCGGCACATGCCCGTACGGCGGGTTACTCTTTTGCTCAGGCGGTTGCCGCCGCCGTACTGGGTGGCCTGACGCCGGCAATTTGTACCTGGCTTAACCACACCTTTAACAGTAATGCGATGGTGGGCGTCTGGCTTGGATTTAACGCTGTATTAAGTTTGCTGGCCGTATTAACCCTCGACCATAAACAAACAGCCATTAATCAGACCAAAGAATTACATTAATTAATTGCTGACCAAACAGCAGTACATCGATTAAGTTGGTGTACTGCTGAAAATAAACTGGAAAAGGTAACGTATGAAAATTGTTATTTTAGATGGTGGCGTACTTAATCCTGGCGATCTGTCGTGGGATGCGCTTTCGCAACTGGGAGAAATATCCGTTTATGACAACTCGGCCCCGGAAGAAGTGGTGGAACGAATTGGCGATGCGGAAATAGCGATTATCAATAAAGTCGTCTTAAGCGAAAAAGAATTTAGCCAGTGTCCTAACCTGAAATTTATTGGCGTTACGGCGACCGGTTATAACGTTATTGACCTCGCAGCGGCAAAAGCCCACGGCGTGACGGTCTCCAACGTCCCAACATACGGCACCTCTACCGTCGCACAATTTACAACTGCGCTGATGCTGGAACTCTGTAACCAGGTCGGCCTGCACGACAGCGATGTCCACGCCGGTGGTTGGGGGAAAAAACCGGATTTCTGCTACTGGCTGAAACCGATGCTCGAAGTGGCAGGCAAAAACGTGGGTATTATCGGCTATGGCCGTATTGGTCAGGCGTTCGGCGCCGTGGCGCAGGCGCTGGGTATGAATGTACTGGCTTATGACGAATACCAGAACAAAGCGCTGGAAAACGACCGCGTCCGCTATGTCGACCTCGATACCCTTTACGCCGAAGCCGATGTGATTAGCCTGCACTGCTTACTGACGCCCAAAACACAGGGCATGATCAACGCGCAATCCCTGCGCAAAATGAAGAGATCCGCCCTGCTGCTTAACGCCTCGCGCGGCGATCTGGTTAACGAAGCTGACCTTGCCGATGCGCTCAATAACGGCGTGATTGCCGGTGCCGCTGTCGATGTCCTCTCCAAAGAACCGCCGGTGCCTGAAAACCCAATGTTAACGGCGAAGAATTGCATTATTACCCCACACATTGCCTGGGCCTCGGTTGAAGCGCGCGGACGCATTCTGGCGACCACCGTTGATAACGTCAAAGCGTATCTGGCCGGACAACCGCAAAATCGCGTAGGCGACTGATATCACCCTACAAATCAAATAGATAACTAGAGCAAGAACAATGGAAAACAACATTATCAAAGCGGCAGACTTGCTGCGCCAGGCCTGGGATAACAACGAAGCGGGCGATCCGATTCGCGAGCTGGTCGACAGTGAAAACCTGACGACTGCGTACATGATTCAGGATTACAACGACAAAATCTGGCAGGCGCAGGGCCGCCGTCTGGTCGGGCGTAAACTGGGTTTAACCAACAAAGCCGTGCAGAAGCAGTTCGGTATTTCAGACCCCTGTTACGGCAATATCTACGCCGACATGGTGCTGATCGACGGTGCGGAAATCACTAAACCGGTCGTCAGCGATCTGCGCGTGGAAACCGAGATTGCCGTCGTCCTGAAAAAAGACCTGACGCAAACTGAACACACCATCCTCGACATCATCGACGCCGTTGATTACCTCCTTCCGGCGTTTGAAATCTGCGACAGCCGCGTCACCGGCTGGAACGTGAAGTCCTGTGATTTTATTGCAGACAATGCCGCCGCATGTCTGGTGGTACTGGGTACCAGGCCGGTCTCCCTCTCCGACTGCGACATCACACGCAGCGAAATGGTCACCAGGCGCGCGGGTGAAGTGGTCTCACAGGGCAAAGCGACCGCCATTCTCGGCCACCCGCTACATGCGCTGAAATGGCTGGCGGATGACCTGGTACGTATCGGTAAGCCGCTGCGCGCCGGGGAGTTTGTTATCACCGGCGCTATCGGTCCGGCGGTATCCGCCAGGCCGGGGGATGCCTTTGATGCAGAAATCACTGGTGTGGGGCTCATCAGCACCCGCTTTGCCGACTAAGGAAGTCTCGCAGGCTTAAAGGAGCCGTTATGGAACTGCAAAAAAATCATTTCAAGCATGCCATTAAAAACAACAGCGTACAGCTCGGTCTCTGGACTCAACTGGGCAGCTATATCGCCGCTGAGATCCTCTCCGGCTGTGGTTATGACTTTATTGGACTCGATGCGGAACATGGCCCGAGTGAATACATCGAAATTTACTCACAGTTGCAGGCCTGCGCGGCTGGCGGACCGACTCAGCCCATCGTACGTATCCCCAATCATGATATTTCGCTGATTAAGCGTTATCTGGATGCGGGGGTAAATACCCTGATGGTGCCGCAGGTAGATACCGTCGAACAGGCAAAAGCGCTGGTCTCTGCCGTGCGCTATCCACCTCATGGCGTGCGCGGCTATTGTGGCGCGCCGCGTGCCTCCGGCTTTGGGCGGATAAAAAACTACGCCACCACCTGCGAGGAAGAAATTTGTCTCATCGTGATGCCGGAAACCGCCCTCGCGCTGGAAAATATCGAGGCGATGGCGGCCATTGATGGCGTTGACGCTTTCTTTATCGGCCCCGGCGATCTCGCGGCCAGCCTCGGTTATATTGGTCAGCCGATGCACCCGGAAGTCATTAAAGTGATTGAAGAGACCGGCCGACGCATCAAAGCGGCTGGAAAAGCCGTCGGCATTCTCTGTACGGATGAAGCGCAAACCCGCCGTTATATCGAGCTGGGTTTCCAGATGATTGCCATTGGTTCTGACCAGGGGCTATTGACCAAAGGCGCGGAGCAACTGCTGGCGAAATTCAGATAGTTTCCCGAAGTACTTGTTTTGGTGTTTCTTTTCCGGATGCGCGCGGCAGCCTCATCCGGTTTTTTCTTTTAGCGACGGGGGCGAACCGCTTTTGTGGAGTCGCCGGTCACCAGTTGCGGGGTAAAGATCTGGCTATCGGTGGAGGCGTAAAAGGCCTCCGGAGCAAGCGTCTGCTCCTGATTCATCAGGCGATCAATGATGGCAACACAGGCGTCCGCAATCTGTTTTTCCGGCAGCGAAATATAGGTCAGTTTCATCTCCAGCAGGCTGGCCCAGGAGACATCGCCATAAGCCACCAGCGAAAGGTCGTCCGGGATACGGATATTTTTCTCTTTCGCGGCCAGTAAGATGCTCATGGCATAACGTGGGCTACCGAGCACCAGGGCGGTAGGCGGCACCTCTGCGGCCATCACGCGCCTGAAAGCCTCACCGCCAAACTCAGCCTGCGGCGGACCGACATGAATAAGCGCCTGGAGCGCCGTCTGTTCTGCCGGGGTGAAACATTGCAGAAAGCCCTGTAACCGTTCATAGCCGGTGCTCAACTCTTCGGAGGAGCCAATATAACCGATACGCTGGTGACCCAATTCTCGCAGATGTTTTACCGCCAGCGAAATGCCGTGGCGATCGTCTATAGCGATAACCGGCGCCTGCAGGCTACGATGTTTGCGCAGTAGCTGGACGGCGTTCGTACGGGTAATCAGCTCTTGCGTTTCTGCAAGAGGGTTGGCGGTTGGGGCGAAAATAATGCCGTCCACACGGGCGGTCATTAAGCGCAACAGCGCGGCATGTTCCATCTCCGGCTTGTCGCTGGTAATGCCCAGCATCATCTGCCAGGAGCGCTCGGCGGCGACATGCGCGATGGCATTGGTGACGGTGATAAAGAAATCGTTCTGAATATCCGGGATCACCAGACCAAATGCGCCGGTACTGGCATTACGCAGCGCGCGCGCGGCGCTATTGGGAATATAACCATAATCTCTGGCAGCCTGTAGCACACTGTCTTTGGTGGCCTGGCTAATGGCGGGGTGATCGTTTAAAGCACGCGATACCGTGGTATGAGATAAGCCCAATATTGCAGCCAATTTTTTTATTGTCACTGCGTCACCTTAATGTCGTCCTGGCGCGGTTTTCCCGTCATCAATTCAGAAAGCCGGGGATTAAATTATAATCCCTACAGTTTTTCGCTGTGAAAATGCATCAAGAATATTGTGCAGAAGCCATAATAACAGATTCTTATATCTGGCACTATCGTTTTACCATACTAACATCTGCCTGAATTAATTAGACATAGTGCAAACTTATAAATATTTTAACTTGCCTTAAGAATCGTTTTCTTATTAAGAAAAAATTAAGAGTTATTATTATTGATAATGAAAAATGATATTTAATTCCCCAAAACGCCCCCTTCCCTGTGCGCCTCTCCTGCCCGTCGTACCGATCTTTTACAAGAACAAGCGAGACATTCCTCACACTTTTATATGACAGGCTATGCTGTTAGGGAGGACAAATTTCATTCTAAGGAGACGCCAATGACCACCCGGCAACCGCTTTTCCCCCGCCGCCAGACGCATCCCGTTGCAGACGAGCACGCTGTTTTAAACTGGGCGCAAAACGCCACGCTGGCACAGGAACGCGCGGTTATCACACCAGAAACTGAAGCGCAGTTGCAGCAGGCGATTGCCAGTTGTCAGGGGCGGGTACGCATCATGGGCAGTCGCATGTCTCCGGGCAGGATGCTCGCGATAACCCAGCCGCAGGATATCCTGATTGATCTCTCCCGTCTGCGGGGCCTGCTGGCGGTGAGCGACGATAGCGTCACCTTTGCCGGAGGTACTCCGCTGCATGAGGTTTATGAAGTGCTGACCGCCATGAACCGTATGCTCCACGCCTCGCCGGGGGTGATTGCCTCGCAGACGCTGGCGGGCGCGATCTCGACCGGCACGCACGGCCAGGGTATGCAGCAAAGCTCGCTGGCGGATGAGGCGCTTGCTATCCGGCTTATTGATGCAGCGGGCCAGATTCATACGCTGGATGACCAGCATCCCTGGTTTGCGGCGGCACAGTTGGGGCTGGGAACGCTGGGCGCCATCAGCGCCGTTACGCTACGCACGCGTCCTTACACACAGTTTACCTGTTTTAAAAGCGCGCACAGTGCCGATACGCTCGAAGAAGATCTGGTGGCCTGGAATCAGCAATGGACATTCAGCAAGGCCTGGTGGTTTGTAGATGAAAACAAAGTCCACGCCTGGAATGCCCGTGAAGCGCATGACGATGAGCGACAGGCCTGGCGGGATAACCATGGTGACCTGCTGATGCTGGAAGAGACCAGTGATCAGATGAATGTCGCGGTGGAAAACACCCTGCAAAATATGCGCAACGACACCCGTATCGTGGATGAAAACGGTAAGCCGTTTCGTACAGTGACGCGCTTTAAAGATTTCTCCGACGTGATTGGCGATGTCTATCAGGTCTTCTGTCGCGGCATCGCCACGCCGCAGATCAATATAGAGATTGGCGTACCGATGGACCGCGCCCCCGCGCTTATCACGCGGATCCGCGAGTGGCACACCCGCGAACAACCTCATATGCACTACCCGATCATTTTGCGCTGTACCGGGCCATCAGGTGCCTGGCTGAGCCCATCCTGGCAGCAGCCCACCTGTTTCTTCGGTTTTGTGGTCTATTACGCTGAGGATGGTTCACTCTCCGAAGAGGGGCTGGCCTTTTTGCGCGCAGTGGAGACGCTTTTGGCAAGCGAGGGTGGGAAGCCCCACTGGGGGAAATATTTCGATGCCAGCCTGTATGACTGGCCCGCGCTTTATCCACAGTTACCTGCTTTCAAGGAGGTGCGCCAGGCGCTCGATCCGCAGGGTAAATTCCTCAATGACTTTATGGCGGAGCTGTTGTCATGAGTGCCGCATTCGCCTGGGTGACGTTGCTCACCCAGCCCGGCTACGTACCGGGCGTGGAGGCGTTGCGCCACTCGCTGCAAAAAAGCGGTTCACCGTGGCCGCTGGTGGTGATGGTGACGCCTGGCATTGAGGCCGCGACACGCAGGTCGTTGAGCGATGCCGGATGTGTGGTTCGGGAGGTGCCGATTCTTGGCCCCGATCCCGCGCTGGCACACCGCTACGCTAATGCCCGTTTTGCCGAGGTGTGGAGCAAACTGGCGGTATGGACACTTGAGGAGTATCAGCGCGTGGCGTTTCTCGACGCCGATATGCTGATGGTACAGAACATGGATGAAGTGTTCGAGTTACCGCTACAGGCGGGCTTTATTGCCGCCTGCCACGCGTGCCGGTGTAATCCCAACCGTATCGCCAGCTACCCGGAAAGCTGGCAGCCTGAAAACTGCTATTACAGTTGGTGTGAAGATCCGCAGATGACGGCGCATCCACCGGCGACACTGGATAATTATCTTAATGGCGGTTTTCTGCTGTTGACGCCGGATAAAGATGTGTACGACAGGATGGTGACGCAACTGGCCGCCATGGCGGATATCTCCGATTACGTGTTTGCCGAGCAGGATTTTCTCAACGATGTTTTCCGCGATCGCTGGGTGCCGCTGCATTATGGTTATAACGCATTAAAGACGCTGGCGTTGCAGCACCCGAAGATGTGGGATTTCAGCCGGGTGAAGAATGTGCATTACATCATTGATAAACCCTGGGAGAAGTTCCCCGAGCCGGACGATAAGTGGTACGCATTGCACCGTCTGTGGTGGGAGTTTTATCCGCATTAGGGGGGGAAATCTGTGCGGTCTGCTCCCCCTCACCAGAGCACATTCAGGAAAAATCCCCGGTGGCGCTGCGCTTACCGGGGCTACAAATCGTAGATACTGTGAACGTCTTCAACCTTGTTAACCATGGCTGACTCGTTTTCCCGCATGACAACCACAGCGACATCTTTGTGCCCCCCTGGCGCAGAGCGTGCAGCGAGGGGGTTGAGTCCCCGCTGAAATCGGTGAGACGAAGACCCTATGACAAGGGCAGGCCGCCAGGGATGGCGGACTGAGGTTTGTCGAGACAGGACGTCGAGTCAAACCGACCGCAGGCAGCGGGGCGGGAGGCGAACGCAGTGCGAAGCACCGATTTTTTGCGGGGCCGCGGGGATTGTAAAGGGGAACGCGGTGTTCCCCTTTACCCGTTCACGTGTCCGGAGGTGACATTTCGCCATGAACATAAGGTGAACGGAACCCACCTTCCGAGCCGCATATTCCCCTCACCCCAACCCTCTCCCAAGGGGAGAGGGAGAAAACCGGTGGTAGCCCGGATAAGGCGTTTGCGCCGCATCCGGGAATGCGTTACCCCACCATCTCAAGGTAAATCCGGCGCAACAGCTTCGTTATCTCGCCAGGCTTACCGTCGCCGATTTGCTGACCGTCCACACTCACCACCGGCCAGACAAAGGTGGTGGCGGAACTGATAAACACTTCGCTCGCCTGGCGTGCCTCTTGCGGCGTAAATAACCGCTCTTCAAAGGTGATGCCGTGCTCCTCACCCAGACGGAACAACGCCTTACGGGTAATGCCGTGCAAAATATTATTGCTCAACGGCCGCGTAACGATGGTTTTATCCGCCGTCACGATATAACAGTTACAAGAGCTGCCTTCGGTAATAAAGCCATCTTCCACCAAAAACGCATCATCCGCGCCGTTGGCCTCGGCCCAGGCTTTTGCCAGACACGGCGCCAGCAACTGCACGGTTTTAATATCCCGCCGCTGCCAGCGAATATCCGGGCAGGTCACCACACGGATGCCCTTACTGGCAGCAGGATGGTCCACAACCGCACGCGCCTGGGTAAACAACACCAGCGTGGTCGGCGTCTGCGCCGACGGAAAGTGAAAATCGCGATCGCCACTGTTACCGCGCGTCAGTTGCAGATAGATCCCCCCTTCCGTGAGCCCATTCTCTGCGATCAGGCGTTGATGGATCTCGCGCAGATCGTCTTGCGAAAGCGTCAGAGGTAAGCCCAGCTCACGACAAGATCGCGCGAGCCGCGCAACATGGCCGGCAAAGTCCACCAGCTTGCCGTTCACCACCGCCGTAACTTCATACACTGCGTCGGCAAATAAAAAACCACGATCAAAAACGGAAATTTTGGCCTCTTCTTCCGGCACATACTCCCCGTTGAGGTAAACCGTGCGTGACATGTCTATCTCCTTACATCATTACGCCACTAACCCCATAACGCCGGGGTCGGGGGAAAAAGTTCGCTGCCGTCGTAACGCAACCCGTCTTCACGATCTTCGGCGAGCAATAGTGGCCCGTCGAGATCGACCACGCTCGCCTGCTGCGCCACCACCACGGCGGGCGCCATCGATAACGATGTGCTGACCATGCACCCCACCATGATCTGCAGGCCAAGACGCGTGGCCTCTTCCCGCACGCGCAGCGCCTCGGTTAATCCGCCGGTTTTATCCAGCTTGATATTCACCATCTCGTAGCACCCGGCAATAGCGCCAAGCGAGCCAAGATCGTGGCAGGATTCGTCGGCGCACAGCGGCACCGGATGCGGCAACTGAGCCAGCACCGCGTCTTTGCCTGCCGGGAGCGGCTGCTCAATAAGCGTGACGCCAAGGCGCGCCAGTTCGGGAGCCTGACGCAGATAGATCGTCTCATCCCAGCCTTCGTTGGCATCCACAATCAGTCTGGCCTGCGGCGCCCCTTCCCGCACAGCGCTGACCCGGGCAATGTCCTCATCATCGGCGAGCTTGAGTTTAAGCAACGGACGCCAGGCGTTTTCCTGCGCCATCTGCTGCATGCGCGCCGGGGTATCAAGGGATAAGGTGTACGCGGTATGCAAACTGTGTGGTGCGGGTAATGCGGCCCGCTGCCAGACACTCTGCCCGGACGACTTACACTCCAGATCCCAGAACGCGCAGTCCAGCGCATTACGCGCCGCCCCCGCAGGCAGTGCGCTTTGCAATTGCATACGCGTCATACCCGCCGCCAGCGCGGGGCGCAGACGCTCGATTTGTGCCATGACGCTCTCAACCGATTCGCCATAACGTGCATAAGGCAGACATTCGCCGCGTCCGGTAAATCCCTGCAACTGAAGGGTGACACTCACCACATCGGCCACGGTTCGACTCCCCCTGGCGATGGTGAACGCATGGCGCAATGGCCAGCGTTCATGGGCGATGGTCAGTTCCATTACAGTGCCGCCAGCGTATCAACAATCGCGCCAACGCCCTGACGGAACGGATCCACAACCGGCAGTCCGTGACGTGCTTCCAGTTCAGCCATCAGCGCCCGCGCATCAGCATCGCTCAGGGCGGAAGTATTCAAAGAGATCCCCACGAAACGGGCATCCGGGTTGGTCAGTTGCGCCATTTTCAGGTTCAGCGCCATACAGTCAGCGATGTCCGGAATCGGATAATCCACGCCGCGCATATGGGTGCGGGTCGGCTCGTGACACAACACCAGCGCATCCGGCTGCGCGCCATGAATCAGGCCAGTCGTCACGCCCGCGAAAGAGGGATGAAACAGAGACCCCTGCCCTTCAATAATATCCCAGTGATCGGCCTCGTTCGCCGGGGCGAGCGTTTCCACCGCGCCGGAGACAAAATCGGAGACCACCGCGTCAACACTCACGCCCGCCCCGCTAATCAGAATGCCGGTTTGCCCGGTGGCGCGAAATGTGGCTTTCCCGCCGCGCGCCAGGATCTCTTTTTCAATAGCCAGCGCGGTGTACATTTTGCCGCAAGAGCAGTCAGTGCCCACTGGCAGTACGCGTTTACCGCTGCGTTTGCGCCCGCTGGCAACCGGGTATTGCTGCGTCGGATGGCGAACATCAAACAAATTGCGGCCCAGCCGGTCGGCCAGCGCTTTTAACTCAGGAACATCGGCCAGTTTATTATGCAGGCCCGCCGCTAAATCCATTCCCTTTTCCAGCGCCGCGCTCAGTACTGAAATCCACTCTTTTGAAATAATACCGCCACGGTTAGCCACACCCACCACCAGTGTTTTTGCCCCCGCCTTAACCGCAGCATCAATATCCATATCCGTTAATTGGCAATCGGCATGGCAATTCGCCATACGGTACTGACCCACGCAATATTCCGGGTGCCATTGTTTAATCCCATCGGCAACTTTTGCTGCCAGTTGGTCATGCGCATCACCAAGAAAAAGCAGATAGGGCTTTTGGATATTCATTATTTATCCCCCTCAGGATAAGACTGAAAATAAATTAACGCAGAAATAACATTTCTGGAAAAAATTAAATAAAGGCTGACTGTTTATGCAGAATAACAAGGGTTTTATTATTGTCAACTGTCGCTATTGCAGGCTTTATTTACCATGTTTATTGCAAATAGGCAGTGTTTTATTCTGATAAAAGAAATCCAGAAAACGCTTGTGAAAATATTAATCTTTAAATCCACACCCTCCCATCAGCCAGGCAATAAAAATATTTATCATAATGTGATCTCATCACTATTCACGCACCAATAAAGCGCAATGCACTATTTTAGCGATCCAAAACAGTGCTATTACGCACGATAAATCTATAAGAAGAATGGATGAGAAAAATCCAATTAATGGATGTAAGGTGAATCCGTTATTGATGGAAATTGTCGCCAGAAATATCTCTGGAAAATCAAAAGGCCTGGCCCTTAATTAATATTCATTTCTTCCGGCTTTCGTTTCTAACGGAAATATCAGGCTCGCGCTTACGGAAGAAGTTAGTACGACATGCAGCGCATTCCAGACGAAGCGGCCGCGTGGTGCCAGGCGCATCAGTATTCAGTGTTACGCGGTATTTGATGCTTCAACATTCACAATTAACTGACGGACGGTGAGGTAACAATGAAGAGTTTTTGTGGGAAAGTCTCTTTAATGGCAGTACTGATTTCCGGCCTGGCTGGGGCGCACAGCGCACTGGCGGCAGAGATTAAAATCGGTGTGGTATTGCCCCTGAGCGGGCCGCTCAGCGGATATGGTCAACCTTCGCAGAAAGGCCTGGAACTGATTCAGAGCATCACCCCGACCCTGAAAAACGGCGACACCGTCAAGCTTATCGTGATTGACGATAAAAGTGACAAAGTTGAAGCCGCGAACGCCATGCAGCGCCTGGTCTCCAGCGACAAAGTCGACGCGGTGATCGGTGAAGTCACCTCCGGTAATACGCTGGCGATGGTCAAAATTGCCGATGACAGCAAAACTCCGCTGGTCTCCTCTACCGCAACCAACGACCGCGTCACCCGTAACCACCCGTATGTCAGCCGCGTCTGTTTCTCCGACAGCTTCCAGGGCGTGGTGGGTGCCAACCTGGCCTCACGCGATCTGAATGCGAAAACGGCGGCTATCGTCTTTGACAGCAGCAACGACTACTCCGTTGGCCTGGCCAAAGCCTTCCGCGCCCAGTTCCTGAAAAATGGCGGCACCATTCCTATTGAAGTCCAGGCACCTGCGGGCAGCAAAGACTTTAAAGCGCAGCTTTCCAGCGTGAAAGCCAAAAACGTCGATATGATCTACATGCCGATCTACTACACCGAAGGCGCACTGATTGCCGTGCAGGCAAAACAGTTGGGCTTAAACAAACCGGTTGTTGGCGGCGATGGTCTGGCGGCGGATCCGGTGTTCTTTGATGTGGGCAAAGATGCGGTGAACGGGTACATGACCACCGACTACTACTCACCGAACGCCAAAGAGCAGACTCCGGCAGGCGAAACCTTTATTAAAGGCTGGGAAGAGAAATTCAAATCGCCAACCCATACCTGGGGCGCAATGGCAGCCGATGCCTACAACGTGATCGTCAATGCGATGAACCAGTGTAGCGATCCGCACGATCGCGTCTGCGTTAACGAGAAAATCCGCGCGACCAAAGACTTCCAGGGTGTAACCGGTACGTTAACCCTGAAAGACGGCGACGCCATTCGTAGCGCGGTGATTAACGAAGTGAAAGATGGTCAACTGGCATTCAAAACCGTGGTGAATCCGTAAGCAGTAATAAGAGGTTATTAAACGAGATGGATGGCACCATTTTTCTCCAGCAGGTCGTCAATGGCATGAGTCTGGGCGGCATGTACGCCCTGATCGCCATTGGCTATACCATGGTGTATGGGGTCCTGCGCCTGATCAACTTCGCGCATGCGGATGTCATGATGGTCGGCGCATTTGCGACCCTGTTTCTTTTTTCTTCCATTGGGCTGCCCTTCTGGGTAGCCATTTTACTGACCCTCGGGCTTTGCGGCCTGTTGGGAATGTTTATCGACCGGGTGGCTTATCGCCCGCTGCGTCAGGCATCAAAAATCTCCATGCTGATCACCGCCATTGGCGTCAGCTTCTTCCTGGAAAACTTGTTTAACGTCCTCTTCGGCGGCAGCTCGCGTTTCTTTTCTGCGCCGGACTGGTTCAACAACACCCTGACTTTTGGTCACATCATCATCACTAACGTGGCGTGGGTCGTGCCGCTGATCACCGTGCTTCTGCTGCTGGCGATCCTCTGGCTGCTCTACCGCACCCGCTACGGGATGGCGATCCGCGCGGTGGCGTTTGACGTCAATACCGTGCGCCTGATGGGTATTGATGCGAACCGCATTATCTCGCTGGTGTTCGCCCTGGGCAGCAGTCTTGCCGCGCTGGGCGGTGTCTTTTACTCCATCAGCTACCCGACTATCGATCCGTTGATGGGCGTACTGATTGGCCTGAAAGCGTTTGCCGCCGCCGTGCTCGGTGGCATTGGTAGCGTCACCGGCGCGGTACTCGGCGGGTTTATTCTTGGCTTCACCGAAGTGGTCGCTGTCGCGCTGTACCCCGAACTGGGGGGTTACAAAGACGCCTTCGCCTTTATGTTTTTGATTCTGGTCTTGTTGTTCCGCCCGGTGGGCATTATGGGTGACGAACGTCTGGAAAGGAGCCGCTTCTAATGTTTAACGCTTCAACCACTCTCGGCGCTCAGGGGCGTAACCTGGTCATTATTGTGCTCGCCATTGCGCTGCTGACCGGGATGAATCTGGTTTTCAACGATTACATTATTCGGGTAATCAGCACCGTATTTGTCTTTATGATCCTGGCGGTGAGCTACAACCTGATTAACGGCGTCACCGGGCAGTTGTCACTGGAACCCAATGGATTTGTCGCCGTGGGTGCCTATGTTACCGCGCTGTTTATTCTCTCAAGCGACAGCAAAATCGATATGTTCGAGATGACCGCGCCAAGCCCGTTTATCCTGATGTTACACACCAGTTTCTTACCGGCGCTGTTGATAAGCGGACTATGCGCCGCTTTCCTGGCGGTCTGCCTCGCGTTCCCGGTGTTTCGCGTACGCGGCGACTATCTGGCGATTGTGACTCTGGGTTTTGGCTTTATTATCAAGATCCTCGCTATTAATAACCCGCAGATCACCAACGGCGCCATTGGACTTAATGATATTCCTCAGCAGCCCCATCTGCTGTTCTGGTGCGGGCTGTTCGCCCTGGCGGCATCGGGGATGATCCTGCAACTGGTGTGGTCGAAGTATGGCCGCATGATGAAGGCGATCCGCGATGACGAAGACGCCGCCATCGCCATGGGGGTGAATACCTTTCGTATCAAAACCTGTGCCTTTGCCACCAGCGCCTTTTTCGAAGGCATTGGCGGTGGGTTGCTGGCCTCGCTGCTGACCACCATCGCACCGGGTTTGTTTGACTTTATGCTGACCTTCCAGTTGTTGATCATTATCGTGCTCGGCGGTCTGGGCAGCACCACGGGCGCACTGCTCGGCACCATCGTGGTTGTGGGCAGCGGCGAATGGTTGCGTTTCCTCGACCAGCCGCTGTCGCTGTTCGGCCACGATCTGGGCTCTTATCCGGGGCTGCGTATGGTGGTGTTCTCACTGCTGCTGCTGATCATTATGTTATTCGCCCGTGAAGGTCTGTTGGGCAAAAAAGAAGTGTGGCAAGTCCGCTTCGGGAGACGCCGTCATGATGTCAAATAACGCGATTCTCGAAGTGCAGGAGGTCGTCATGCAGTTCGGCGGCCTGCGGGCGATTGATAACGTCAGTTTTCACGTTGATGAAGCCGAAATCTTTGGCCTGATTGGCCCCAACGGCGCCGGGAAAACCACCCTGTTTAACGTCATCACGGCCAACTACAAGCCGACCAGCGGCAACGTGCTGCTGGCGGGCAAATCGGTCAAGGGCTTAAAACCAAACAAGGTGGTGAACGCAGGGATTGCCCGCACCTTCCAGAACATCCGTCTGTTTAACTCGATGACCGTGTTGGAAAACGTGATGGTCGGGCTGGATCACAGCAGCCACTATTCACTGCTGGAAGCCGCGCTGCACATTGGCCGCTATTTCCCTGCCGAACGTGCCGCCCGGGCAAAGGCGATGGCGCTACTGGACTATATCGGTATCGCCGAATACGCCAACATGCAGGCCACCAATCTGAGCTATGGCAACCAGCGCAAAGTGGAGATTGCCCGCGCGCTGGCGACCGGGCCAAAAC
The DNA here is from genome assembly GCF_003073275.1 of Phytobacter sp. SCO41. Lineage (NCBI taxonomy): Bacteria > Pseudomonadati > Pseudomonadota > Gammaproteobacteria > Enterobacterales > Enterobacteriaceae > Phytobacter > Phytobacter sp. SCO41. Next base: position 4,484,859 of record NZ_CP027225.1, read on the forward strand.
TGCTGTTGCTGGATGAACCCGCCGCCGGGATGAACCCCAAAGAGACAGAAGATCTGGCAAGCCTGATTTTCCGCATGCGTAAGGATTACCAGCTCAGCGTGTTGTTAATTGAGCATGATATGCCGTTCGTGAACGCCCTGTGTGAACGCGTCATGGTGCTGGAATATGGCAAACCGTTATTCAGCGGACTGATGTCCGACGCGATTCAACATCCGGAGGTGATCTCCGCCTACCTGGGGGACGTAAATTATGCTTAGTGCCCGTGAGCTGAAAGTGTTTTATGGCGTTATTCAGGGGCTGAAAGGCATCGATATCGAGATTAACGACCGGGAAATTGTGACGCTGATTGGCAGCAACGGCGCGGGGAAAACCTCGACGCTGAACGGTATCGTCAATATGGTGCGCTCCAGCGGAACGGTCAATTTTCTCAATGAGGATATCTCCCGCAGTCAGACGCACCACATCGTCCGCAAGGGGCTGGCGCTGGTACCGGAAGGGCGAAAAATTTTCACCAACCTGACCATCGAAGAGAACCTTCGCATGGGGGCGTATAACAATCTGGCGAATTTCACCCGTCTGCGCGACAGGATGTACAGCCTCTTTCCGCGTCTGAAAGAGCGGCGTAAACAGATGGCAGGCACGATGAGCGGCGGTGAGCAGCAGATGCTCGCCATCGCCCGTGCCTTGATGAGCGAGCCGGTGTTATTGATGCTTGATGAGCCGAGTCTGGGCCTTGCGCCAAAAGTGGTGGGTGAGTTATTTGCCACCATTCGCCAGTTGCGTGAGGAGAACATCACCATCTTGTTGGTGGAGCAAAACGCCACGGCGGCCCTGCGGATTGCCGACCGGGCCTATGTGCTGGAAAACGGCAAGATTGTGCTTTCCGGCGAGGCAAAGGATGTGCTCGCAAACCCGGAAGTGAAGAAGATGTATCTGGGGGGATAAACCAGGTTCCCGGATGACGGCACAACGCCTTGTCCGGGCTACCTCGCCACGATCGCGGGTCAACATAACCTTACCTTTCAGCGGTGATTGCTGCGGCCATCCCGCGCAAAAAACCCTCTGTTTTCCGCATGATGAGTCGAAATATTAGTAGTTTTCCCTCCGGGAAATAGAACGTATATTGACGCAAATTCATTCATCTTGTTGTCGATACTATGCCCGTTCAATTTTCATCTTTACCCGTGACCTTAGGCGTCACCGGACACCGCGATGTGCAGGATACAGAGCAGCTTCTCATCCTGCTGGAGAGTGAAATCAGCGCGATTCAGGCGCGCTATCCTCATTCACCGGTCATGGCGCTCTCTTCGCTGGCCGAAGGGGCGGACCGCCTGTTTGCCCGCGTGATCATGGAAAAAAGATTACCGCTGCATGTGGTGTTGCCTTTTGCCAAAGAAGAGTACGAGCGTGACTTCGCCGACACGGTGACGGAATTTCGCGAACTCTACGATTACGCGCAAAAGACCGGCGGTATCTACTGCATCGACACGGAGATCCCCGGTTCTGAAGCGATGATTTCCCTGGATCAAAACCCGCAGGGCTCTCTCTACCGCGACCTGCAATATGCCAGAGCGGGTATGTACCTGGCGCAGCGTTGTCATATTCTTTTCGCGCTGTGGGATGGCGAAAAAGCCAGGGGCTTAGGGGGCACCGCGCAGGTGGTTAACTTCCGCCGCGAAGGGCGCATTCAGGAGCACGACCTGGCCGCGCTGAATGCCAGACTGCCCGGTATCAAGCGCTATCTGGGCCAATCCAACCTGCTGGATGTACCGGACACCGGCCTGGTGTGCCATATTCACGTGCGCCGTAAAGCGGGAACCTATGCTAACGGCGCCACCGCCCCTTCTGTCTCCTGGTATCCGCCGCTGCCGGTCAAAGGCCAGCCGGAGACGCCATCGATCCACGGCGAAGAGTCCTGGTATCGCAGCCTTGAGCGCCTCGATACGCTGAATGCGCGTATCACCAAAGAAGATGAGGCGAACGCCAGCCTCGGCGCATCGCATCTCTGTCACGCCGCTTTCGCCCATATTGACAGGCTGGCGAATAAACAGATGAAAGATATGCGTAAGGTGTACAACGTTATCTTTGGGTTGGCGGCCATCATGGCCCTGGTGGGCAACCGGGTGCCGGGTGATGGCGAGCACTGGGTTATCACCTCGCTGAGCCTGTCGCTGCTCCTGCTGGTACTGCTTTCCGTCGCGCTCAGCCGCGTCCACAGTTCTCGCGCTAACCGCAATGCCACCGAACTGCGTGCACTGGCGGAGGGGCTGCGTGTGCAGAACGTCTGGCGTCAGGCCGGGATTGCGCGCGCCGTTTCGCTACATTATCTGCGCCGCAGCCACGACAATATCGCCTGGGTGCGCCGGGCAATGCTGGCTGCGAGTATTTACCCGCAAAGCGAGGCCAGCACGCTAAAAACGGCGATTAACGCAGTGAAAGAGAGCTGGGTGCGCGATCAGAAAAATTACTTCGAAAAAAACGTCCATAAAAAAGAGCGCAAGCACCGCCTCGCAAAACGCATGGCTTTCGGGCTGTTTATCTGCGGTATCGCCATCACATCTGTGGTGCTGGCCTCCAGCCTGTGGGGGCTTACCGATGAGCACCTGGCGCATACACTCCATTTCTGGAATATGGTGGGCGAGCACCTGGCGGAGTTTTTGATCGCCTGCGCCGCACTCTGCGCCGCTTACGCGAAATTTCTTGGCTATGAAGAGGATATCGCCGACTACGAACGGTCCGCGGTGTTGTTCTCTACTGCGCTGGCGAAAATGGAAGCCCATTCGCCGACGCCGGATACCGAAGACTTGCAGGAAATCTTGTATGCGCTCGGTATCGAAACCCTACAGGAAAATGCACGCTGGGTGGCGCGCACCACCGGACGTGATGTGGAAATCATTGGCGGCTAACACATATTAGGCGAAGGAATGGCATGATGACTCAGGCAACCACGCAGCGCGAAATCCGGGTATTTCTCTCCTCCACGTTTCGGGATATGGACGCCGAACGCCACTATCTGGTGACCCGCGTCTTCCCGGAGATCCGCCAGATCTGCTATCAGCGGATGATCAATTTCAGCGAAATCGATCTGCGCTGGGGAATCACCGAAGAGGCGGCCCACAATGGCCGCACGGTGCAAATCTGTCTTGAAGAGATTGAACGCTGCCGGTCGCTTGGCATTCCTCCTTTCTTTATCGGCTTCCTTGGCGAGCGCTACGGCTGGGTGCCGCAGGCTGACGATCTGGCCGCCTACTGGCAGCAATCACCGGACCAGCGCTACGCCGGGCTGATCCGTGACGCACTGAAAGAAAATATCAGCGTCACGGAGCTGGAAATTCGCTTTGCGTTTCTGGCGCCCCCGCCGGATGTCGCCCCCCTCTCTTCTGCCAGCACGCCGCGTGTGCAGATGTTTTTACGCGATCCGGCCCTCACTGCCACCATGGCAAGCGCTAACGCACCGCAGGATGTCTGGTTTGATCGCCTGCCTGATGGCACGCCGGACAGCACGCGCACAGCACAACTGGCTTCCCTGAAACAACGGCTGCGTCAGCATTTTCCGCAGACTATCGCTATCGACGGCTATGACAGCGTGGAACAATTCGGCGAGGCGGTAAGAGCTTACCTGCTCAGCGCCATCGATACGCTGTATCCGGCGGAAAAGATGCCCAATCGCTGGCAACAGCGCACCCATGAACACGCGCAGTTCGCCGCCGTGCGTCGCCGGGCCTATGTGCCGCTTACAGCATTTCGCCAGCAGGTAGTCAGCGAGCTTAACCAGGGCTGGATGGCCATTTCCCCGGAACCCTGGCTGATTACCGCCCCGTCGGGGATGGGTAAAAGCGCCTTTTTAGCCGACTTAGAAAGCACGCTGCGGGAGAAAAACCGGCAGGCGCCGATGCCGTGGGACGACGATTATGTGCCGCTTGAAATTAGCGAACTCCTGAGCCAGGACGATAACTATCGCGTATTCAGCCACTATATTGGCGCGGATGGCGACACGACGCTCGACAACTGGCGTAACCGGCTGTTCTGGTTTTTGGCCGAAGAGGGAGATAGCACAGAGCCTGCCTCCGATGACCATCACGCCTGGCAGCAGGTGATGGAAAGAGTTCAACGCTTCCGTCAGCGCGAAAATGCGACGCTGGTTCTGATTCTGGATGCCATCAACCAGTTTGATAAACCTGAGCTTGCGATTCACCGCCTGCAACAGCTTGAATGGCCTTCACGCGTGCTGCTGGTCTTGTCCGCCACGCCAGAGGTGCTGTCATTCCTTGAGCAGCAAAAAATCACCTGGAAATGCCACTCGCTCCCGGCGCTGACGCAGGAAGAGCGCGAAGCGCTTTGCCAGGCAAGCCTGAGCCTGGTCAGCAAGTCCTTGTCCGGGGAGCTGACCGGGCAGCTTATCAGCGCGCCCGCCTGCGACAATCCGCTGTTTATGCGCCTGGTATTAGAAGAGCTTTGCCTGCATGCCCGACACGAAGCGCTGCCGGAGAGACTGAGCGCGCTGCTGGCCTGTGCCGGGCCTGGCGCGTTGTTTACCTCCGTATTAGCGGCGTCTGACCGTGATTTCTCATCGAAACTGGCGACCCGCGCCGCCTGCGCCATTGCGGCCTCTCGTCGCGGGCTGACCCATGGCGAACTGTCCCGCATTCTGGCGATTTACCCCTCGCTGAAAGTCGCGGATAGCGAGTTAGTACCGCTGCTGGCACGGCTTGCCCCGTATTGTCAGAACAGCGATGGTCGCCTGCGGTTATTGCATAACACGCTCTATCAGGCGCTACAGGACAATGATGAAATGGAAAGCTGCCGGGAACGTATTCTCGGGGAGATCCAGGACAGCAGCGGCTTTGCGCTGGCGGAACGCACCTGGCAGTGGCTGTCGCTCGGTGAGATCGATCCGGTCATACGCGAACTCTCTGAGGTGATGGCGGTGATCCGTTTGCACGAGGTGGATCCGGCCCTGTTACACACCGTCTGGCAGTTTAGTGGTATTTACGACGGGCGGCGTCTTGACCCCCGGTTTGAACAGACATTTGCGTGGACCGCCCCGGACCCGGCGGTGCTGCAAAACCACCTGCCTGCCGCGCTCTCCATCTTCACCTGGTTACGTCAGAGCCGGGCGGAAAAGGCGGCGACACGGTGGGCAGAGATGATTAAACCTGCCGTAGAGGACGATAAAACGCCGCCGGGGCTGAAAGCGCACTTTTACAATACGCTCGCGGTACTGGCGCAAAAAACCGCTAACCCGGCACTGGCAAAAGAGGCCATGGATCAGGTGCTGGAAAATCTGTTTAACCCCGGTGAAGCTGGCATGAAAATGCTGGCCGTAACCATGTCTAACATGGCGCAGCAACTCAATGCGGCGGGTAAGAGTGAACAGGCGCTGGAACTTTACCAGAAGGCAAAAGTCGCGGCCCTGCAACCCCCGCGGGACCCTGCCGTTCTGGCCAACATTATTATGCAAATCGCGCAGATTAAGGCCCAAAGCGGCAACACCGCCGAAACGGAACAGCATCTGCAGGAAGCGGTTGCACTCATCGAACAGATGCCGCCAACACCGCAGCGGCAAATTATGCTGTCATCGTTTTATCAGGAACTTGCCACCGTTTATCTGGTGGAAAAAAACTTTGCCCGCGCCGTCGGGCTCTATGACCGCGCTATTGCCGCGGTAGAAACGATTTACAGCAGCGACGCAACCGAGATACGTAAACTCGAGGAAAGTCGCGATCTGTTTTACCGCCTGGCCGGCGAGCACGGCCAGACAGAGTAAGCCCGCTTAGTGAACGAGCTTATTCCAGGCACTGCGTAGCTTTTCACCCACGCTACGCTTTGCCTCTGTTTGCACGCTCGCAGGTTCCGCCGGAGATTCATCTGTCATGGATACCGGCTCCGCTGGCGTTCCAGGTTGTGCCGCTGTTGACCATGTTGAGACGTCGACTTTTAGGGATGTCTGCCATGACGGGGTCGCCATACTGACAGGCGTCTGCCCCCATTGTTCCTTGCGCCCCGTTTTGTTCAGCACGCCTCTTGCCACCAGCCATTGAAACAGCGCATTTTTTTCCGGGGATGCTTCAAGCCACTGCGGCTCCACCATGGTAAAGAGCGTACGGTACAAGGTCTCCGCAGCCGCATACTCGGCCAGGAAATAATGCATTTCTGCTGCCTCCGCCACGGACTGCACCTTAAGCTCAACGTCACCATGGTCATGCTCAACACGAAGCGACATAATTTGCAGCAGCAATGCTTTCGCTTCCTGATATTTCTGCTGTGCTTTGTAAGTACAGGCCAGATTACGCATAACCTTGAGCCTGCCTGCATTCTCAGGCGCGAGCTTACCCTCCTGTACAGCGAGCCATTTCGCCCAGCAGGCGGCTGCCTCATCCAGACGATCCTGGCCCAGGTAGAGCATGCCGAGGTCATCAAGTAACCGTAACATCACCGGGCTTTCAGGCCGACTCAGTTCAGACTGCGTGGTCAGCATCGCTTCATACAGCGGGATCGCCTTTTCATGGCGATCGTCTTCCATATAGAGGTTTGCCAGCGATTGTCGGGCAAATAGCAGCTCCGCCTGATTATCCGGCAGATGCTCAAGCAAAGGGATGGCTTCGCGCAGTTGCGATGCGGCGTCTTCAAGGCGCCCCATGGAATGGTATAACTCCGCCATATAGAACAGCCCGGCAATGAAGTCAGGATGGCCCGGTGATAACGATTTACGCCGGATGTCCATCATCTGCGTAAACAGCGGTTCGGCTTTATCGGCGTCGCCCTGACGATAATAGAGTTCTCCCAAATCGTTCAGACTTGTGGCGATATCGGGATGTTCCGGCGGCAAAACCGCCTTACGTAAGGCCAGCACTTCAAGCAAAACAGGTTCGGCTTCGTCGTAACGCATAAGCTCCATATAGAGCCCGCCAAGGCTGCGCTTTAAGCCAATGAGATGGGGATTGTCGCGGGCCTGCAGACGCGTTCTCACCGCCAGCGATTTACGCAGTAAAGACTCCGCCTGCTCATATTCTTCCAGTTGCTGATAACACTCCCCCAGACTCTGGGCGAGGTTGGCAAAATCGATACTGTTTTCGTTGCTCACCGCCTGCAGTGCTTCGCGCAACAGCGGCTCTGCTTTTTCCGGCTGGCCCAGAGCGCCGTAAATTCCGGCCAGGTTATTCAGCACAACGCCAATATCCGGGTGCCCTGCGGGTAACATCTTGCGCATCATTGCCAGCGCATCATGCAGCAGCGGTTCCGCTTTGTCATACTGCCCAAGCAGGCGATAGAAAAGCGCCAGGCTATTGATCGTCCCCATGGTGTTGATCACGCTAACGGGCGTGGCTTTGCGTACCAGAACAGCCGCCAGTTCACTCCAGCGCACACCAATCTGCCAGAATCCGCGTTGCAAAAACCAGGCGCTTACCGCGTTCATTGTGGGCGTAAACACCACCTCAGGGCGCCAGACATTCCAGTTTTCCACCAGCGCATGTAATAACAGCGAAAGAGAGCTTCGCCCGGCGCCAAGTGAGAGCATCGCCTGCGAGGCCAGCTCCGGGTAGCTTTGCTGTAACGCGCAAAAGGCGTTGACATGCCCGAGGGTCTCCACCAGTTGCTCATAATTTTCCAGCGCCATCCACTGGTATGTGCGTTCGGCCACCGAAAACGCATCCCGTTGATTAAACCGGGCCACCAGCGCCCGCCGGGACGGGGACATCAACGGCGACAGCGCGGTCAGCGTTTGGGTAAAGATGGTATGGGTGATACGCAACCTGCCGTCTTCGTTCAGGCAAAACGGCGCGATACGCGCCAGCAAGCGCAGCAAGGTCTGGTCGGCCATTTTCAGGCCTGACTGGTGCAGATGCGGTGCCAGCAGGACGGCTAAATCACTGTGGGATACCCCCGCGCGGGAAGCGGCAATCAGCGTCGTCGCATGGCTGGCAAGGGAGTATCCCTCAGCGCGAAAATCCCGGTCGGTTTCATTTAACAGCGCCAGGAACAGTTGCCCCGCATCATCATAAGTGAGTAATGCGCTCACCCGTGCCGCCAGGGAGTCGTGATCCGCATGCAGGCGTAACTCTTCCATCACCAGACGCAAAAACAGCGCGTTACCGCAGGCGGGCGCGGCAACCAGTTGCCCGACTAACGTCTCCGGCAGCTTTTTACTGTACTGGCGCAAAAATAACGTTATGGCCTCGCGGCGATGCGCTTCGGTCAGTTCCGGGAAAGCCAGCGTCTGCCACGTGTCCGGTAGCGGTTCCGTTGAGGTCACCACCAGCAATGTGCCCGGTAAGAAGCGCAGGCCATTGAGGCGGCGCATCCCCGCCTCCTGAGGGGAAAACTGGTTAATGGCATCCAGCAGCAGAATGATGGGCTTGCCCATCTGCACCTGGGCGGCGCTCACGAGTTCCGCAAACGCCGCCCAGCGCGCGTCATCTTCGGTGGGAACGTCAAGCGTGGCGGGCAAATAAGGCGTAAGCACCTGTAGCACCCGCTCACGCCAGCTTTCCGGCGTGTTATCGCCGTCCGCGCCAACGAAATGGGCGATCACCAACGCCGTGTTAAAGGTTTCAGAGGCCACCAGGTCGGCCATAAACGCACTTTTCCCCCGCCCGGAATCGCCAACCAGCGCCAGCCGGTTCAGGGGATCGCGCGCCTGATCTCCATTTGGGAGCATGGCAGCAAGCATGTCCTGTGCCCATGTCTCAACCTGCTGTTTAAAAGCGGGCAATGGCACATAGTTCTCGCGCCGGGAAAGCGCATAGCATTGTTGCGCATGTAACCTGAGTTGCCGCTCATTCGGCACCTCATCAAGGGGGAAGTGGGTATCCAGTTCAGCAGTTAAGAAATCGAGGATCTGCTGACCAAATTCGCTGATCGCCTGGTAGCCATCAACACCGATGCACTCCGCGTGCGTCTCTCTGATTGCACTTTTCAGGGCCGCAAGCTTGTCGCGGGCAGCTTCTGTGCTTTCATAGAACGTGGCCGACGCTTTCCCGGCAAGAGAGGCCGTTAAATCCGGATGGCGAAAATAGAGCTGGACCCGCTGCCTGCTGACCCCCTGCGCATCGTCCATAAACCCAAAGCGCATCTCCAGTTCGGTAACGCTGATACCTTCCGCCAGCGCCGCTTCGATACGTCGGGCATAGGGGTTTTCATCCTGCGCCGCCTGGTGCCAGTAATTTTCCAGATCGTGACGCTGTGGTACCCAACCGTAACGTTCGCCGATAAAGCCAATAAAGAACGGCGAAATGCCCAGCGCGCGGCAGCGGGCGATCTCTTCGAGGCAGATTTGCACCGTCTGGCCGTTGTGCGCATCCTCTTCGGTAATCCCCCAGCGCAGGTCAATCTCGCTAAATACCACCTGGCGTTCAAGACACTGCTGTCGAAACAGGGGAAAAACGCGGGTCAGTAATTCATGACGCTCGTTTTCCATATCCCGAAAGGTGGAAGACAAAAACAGGCGAATCTGGCGAGGCTGACTGGCTGACGTTGGCATTAGCGCTGTTCCATGTGGTTGGTCGGTAACATATTTATCCGTAACGACGAATAAGGTTCTGGGCCTGACGTTTCACCGAATCATTGACCCGTTCGGATGCCAGAATTTTCTCCAGCGTGGAGATGCCCAAACCCGATCCATATTGGCCACCCGCCACCGCGCATCATCACCCAGCGGGCGATTTTGGGTACGCAGAACACCACGCGCATGTAAAAGGGAGCGTATTTTTGAATGCAGAGACAATAAAGCGATAGCGCTTAACGAGGATAAATCCCGTTCTGAACAATCTGACTTATCCATGTATTTATCTGGACCCCAATGTCACCGCTACAAGATGGGCTGTCAGCCTGGCATTTTGCCCTTTCTGACCGGGTTCGTCATCCCCCCAGAACTGGTCGAAACGCGCCTTCCTGAAAACAGGGATTGTTACCCGCCCGCTGTTATCTGACAATGACAAAATATACAGGCAGCCGCGCAGGGAAAGCCGCAGATGAAAAAGTATTCTTACCCCTATTTGTTGATCCTCGCCATTGCCGTTGTGGCGGCGATTTTTGGCTTTTTCGCCTGGCGCAACATGATTTATCGCCCCACCTTCCTGTCCCATGCGGCGTTTCGATATATGGTGATGACCGCGCTTGCGATGACGGTTGTCGTCTGTTTTGCCCTACGAAAACGCTTTGCCGCCAATATCAGCACACGAACGGAATATCTCAAAGCCTGGTGCGGTATGGCCCTGGGGATGGTGTTTGTTTTTTCCGCGCTCTTCACCACGCTCACCTGGCTGCTGCCCGGCGTTGAATCGACCTATACCGCCCCTTATCGCTACAGCTCTGGCGGCTCACGAAGCTGCTCCGGGGCCAGCGTCTATGACCGCGATCTTGATGAAGAGATCCGCATCTGCGAGCCCTCCGGCAATCTCTATTCTGGTCGCACCCTGCGGGTAATAAAGCGGACCAACGCGTTGGGCATGGTGGTGATAGACGCCACTACGTTCCCCTGAGGCTCCGTCTGTTGGCCTGATAGAGCATCAGGCATATTTACCGTTAGTGACAAAATGGCAATGGGTAATGAAATATTGCGTGTTTCGCCGGAGCGCGACTGCGCGTAGCATGATGGCCTTCCCTGTGACCCGTGTCGGTGGCAGGGAAGCACGCAGATTCGCCCTATTCTTCGACAACGTTATTCGATGTTACAGCGCAGGGAATGGAAGGATGTCATGTCTTTATCCCTGATAAAATCTCTCTCTGACACGTGGGAAAAACACAATGAAAAGCTGGCTTGTAGCGTTACTTAGCGCGGCACTGCTCTCTCCCCTGGCCGCATCGGCTGACAGCACTTACGTCTTCTTTCGTCACGGCGAGAAACCGGACAACAACAGCGGGCAACTCACCTGCAAAGGGTTAAACCGGGCACTGAGTCTCCCCTCGGTGCTGCTCAAGCGCTACGGTACCCCGGACGCGCTGTATGCCTCAGCGCCGAAAGAGAAAAAAACCGGCAGCTCGCTGCGCCCGCTGACCACCATCACGCCGCTGGCGATTCAGGTATCCAAACCGGTGGTGCTACGTTTCCATGCTGATGACACCAGCGAACTGGTTTCCGCACTGCTGGCGCAGCAAAACCAGCCGCTGACGTTTATTTCCTGGGAGCATAAAAATCTGGTCACCGCCGCAAAAACGCTGATTACCCAGACGGGTGGCGATGCGTCTCAGGTGCCGTCATGGCCGTCGGCGGACTTTGATTCGATTTATGTGGTTCAGCTTGACGCACAGCAGCATTTTAAATCTTTGACCAGGGATACCGAAGGGCTGGATGGCGTCTCCAGCCAGTGTTCTGCCCCGGCGCAATAATCGGTGTGAAAGGAAATAGCGAGGGGAAGGATAACCTCGTTATTCCTTTTAAAATGCTAACGTTTCTTTTATAGGAACAATAAAGTGCGATAAAAATGCGCGAAAGCAGAAGAGTAGTGCTATTAATAATTCTATTCAAAAACAAGAAGACAATTCGGGATACAACAGCGCATTATCTTTAAATCAGCGCATAAAAATGGCCCGTCTCCCGAGCCGAATAACAAAACGTTTATAAGTTTGATTTAGCTTAAGGTAGCGAAAATTTCGCGAGGAAAAATAGCGACCGAAATATACACCCGGAATATATCGAAAAATAAAGCAAAAAAAGAAAATCCCTTTTGCGACTTTAGCGTTGAGTCTTATCTGTATTCATAATGTAACCAGTAAAGACAGGGTGGTTAATTAATGCACAGAGCAATGCATAAATATATCGATACTTTCACTGATACCCTGCGCCTTTTCTTTTTTGGGTTTCTCTTTTTTTTCTGCCGCCCGGTACTGGCAGATGAGCCACACATTGCATTAAGCGAATATTTTATTGAAACCTGGTCGACAAAAGACGGTCTGCCACACAATAGCATCAACGCCATCGCACAGACCCGGGAAGGTTATTTATGGTTCGGCACCTGGGAAGGGTTCGCCCGCTACAACGGCAAAACCTTCCAGGTCTTCGAACGCGGCGGCGAAAGCGCCATGCCCGACTCCGGAACGCTGGCGTTTGTCGCCGGGCCAGACGGCAGCCTGCTGGTTGCAGGCGCGCGCGGCGGTCTCTCTTCCTGGAAAGATGGCATCTGGACGCCCTATGCTGCGGCACCGACCATGATTGGTTCCGCCATGCGCGACAGTAAAGGCAATCTGTGGGTGACCATGCCCGGAAAAGGCCTGTTAATGCGCCCCGCCAATGAAACCGGCGCAACGCGGGATGTGCATATTCTCGATAACGTCACCGCCAACAAAAGCGTGGAAGACGCGGACGGCACTATCTGGGCCGCAACAGACAACGGCCTGTATCAGGTGATCGACAATAAAGCGACCCCGGTGCCGCCAGCCAGCGGTTTGCCGCAAGTCCGCGCCTTTAGCTTGCTGGTAACAGACGATAACACTTTACTGGTGGGTACCGAAGCCGGCGTCTGGAAGCGCGTCGGTGAAGATTTTCAGCCGCTGCACCCGGAACTTACCAACGAAGTGGTCTCAACCATGATGCAGGATAAGCGTGGAGATATCTGGTTCGGCACCATTAACCACGGCATATTCCGCCTCAGTCCACAAGGGCTGGAACACCTGAATATTGATAATGGTATCGTTCATAACCGCGTACAAAGCATCCTGGAAGATCGGGAACAAAGTATCTGGATTGGTACTAACTCGGGATTGATCCGCCTGCGTCGCGCGCCGTTTATCACCGTGAGCACCCGCCAGGGCCTGAACGGCGACTATGTTCGTACCGTGATGACGCACTCGGACGGCAGTATCCTGGTGGGCACCAGTACCGGGCTAAACCGCATTCGGAATGGGCGCGTCGAACAAATTAACTGGAATCAACACACGCAGCCATCGGTACTGAGCCTCGGCGAGGCCACGGATGGCAGCGTATGGGTCGGTACTTATACCGATGGTCTGCTGCACTGGAAAAATGGCCAATTAACCCCGGTATTACAGCAATCTAATGGCCTGCCCGGTAACGAGGTTCGCGCCATCCTCACCGATCACCAGCAGAACCTGTGGATCGGCACCGCCTCCGGTTTGAGCGTCTTACGCGCCGATGGCACGCTCCATACCTACTCGGCAGATGACGGTCTTCCTGCCAGCTTTATTATGGCGCTGCAGGAAGATGAACAGCAGCGCATTTGGGTGGGTACTGGCGTGGGGGTCTCCGTTTTTCATAACGGAAAATTTGAGCACATCGATATTTCCGCCATGGAGAATGCCGAATATGCCTTCGGCTTTTACAGCGAACCTGGCTATATGTGGATGACAACCGACCGGGGCTTGCTCCGTTATCGGAGCAGCGATGGCGCAATCGGTATGGTGGGGCGTAAAAACGGTCTGCCCATCGACAAACTGTTCCAGGTGATACCCGACAATATGGGGTATCTGTGGCTTAGCTCGAACCGCGGTATGATTAGGATAAGCAAAGCCGAAGCCGTGGATGTTATTGAGGGGCGTAAGCGGCAGATTGCCGTAACCACGTTCGGTGAAAGTGACGGCATGATCAGCGCGCAGGCCAATGGCGGCTCAATGCCTGCCGCCACGCGCGCCGGTGATGGCGGTATCTGGGTGGCGACCGCGCGCGGCGCGGTGATGGTTCACCCTGAACGATTAGGGGAATTTAGCAAGACACGGTTAGCTGCGGTGGTGGAGTCGGTTGAGAGTAACACCACGCCGCTCGACAATGACTATACCTTTCCTGCCGGAACAACACGCATCCGGATAAACTATTCCGGGCTGGGCTATGTTCTGCCGGAGCGTATTCGTTATCGTACCCGTCTGGAGGGTTTTGACCCGCAGTGGATCGATCGCGAAAACAATACGACAGCGGAATACACCAACCTGCCGCCGGGGAACTACCGCTTCAACGTTTCCGCCAGTTACCCCAACGGCGAGTGGAATGGCACGGACACGGTTATCAACCTGCGCATTAACCCGTTTTTCTGGCAGCGGCCACTTTTTCAGGTGCTGTTAGTGCTGCTGTTTCTGTTGGCGCTGTTCATGGTCTTTCGCTGGCGTCTGAGGCAGGCGCGCCGTAACGAAGAGCGCCTGCGCACGCTGATTGCCGCCAAGACGCTGGCCTTACAGGAGCAGGCTGAGGAGTTTGAACGACAGGCCAAAGAGGATCAGTTGACCGGGCTGGCAAACCGCCGGGTCTTTGATAAACAACTGATGCTCGGCTTCGACGATGCCCGTGCGCACGATTATCCGCTGACGCTGGCAATCTTCGATATTGATCACTTTAAGCAGATAAATGACCGTTGGTCACATGTGGTGGGCGATAAGGTGCTGCAAAGTATCGGGGACCTGCTGCGTAATACACAGCAGGACGCCAGGCTGAGCGCCCGTTGGGGCGGTGAAGAGTTCACTCTGTTGTTCCCGCATATGCCGATAGCGCAGGCTACGGCGATTTGCGAATCACTGCGGGTTACCTTATCGCAGACGGATTATCGGCATATCGCCGAAGGGCTGCAGGTGACGGCGAGCTTCGGCCTGGCGGAGTCGTCCTCTGCCAGTGACAGCAATGCGTTAATTAAGCAGGCCGACCACGCGCTGTATATCGCCAAACAGACTGGCCGCAACAAAGTGGTTTGCTGGTCCGGCGAAGAGGAGAGCGCATCTGGTCATTTTCAGATTTAGGGTTATGGCGTATTCAACATTAAATGAAAACCCGGCAGCGTTATTTCCATATTGGGAATAACGCTGTGCGAAAGCACAATTGCAATGCAGAAAGACTATTCGCAAGAAGCATAAAATTCATTTTGATTATTCCCAAACCATGCCGAACATTTCTTTGCCGTATCCGGTACTTTTAATTCCAGTATTTTTTTCGTCCCCTTATAACGGCAAACAAGATAGAGCGGTAAGTTCATTTCCCGGCCATAATCCTGATAATTTTGCAGCGTCCACACCATATCATTCAGCGTGTCAGGCATTAACTCTCCCAACTTGTCCGGTGGCCCCTGAAAAAGGCTGACGTCATCCATCCTGTAAGAGGTATTCTTCACTGTCAGCAAATCAGGACATTGCATTTTTTCAGCGCTTGCCAAACCTGAAAACAGTAGCGCTACGTTTAACACTATCCCTTTACGTCTGGACATAATAACGACTTCCATTTTTCAGCAGAAATGCACATTGATAGCGGGTTTCTGAACAAAAACCGCGAATCCATACCTGTGCAGAGAGACGTTATTCGCAAGCAGCTATAAGCTTACGGTTCTTATCATAGGCAACGGAACATTTTTTGGCCGTGGCCGGAACAATCAACTCGACGCTCTGCTTCGTGTTCTTATAGTGGCATATAAAATAGAGCGACGTTTTATGCTCTTTCGCCTCATCCTGATAATCAGGCAGCGTCCATACCGTCTCCCGATCGTTATCCGGCATCAGTTCGACTAAATCTTTAGGCGGCCCCACGAACAAACTGGCATCGTTTAAGGCGTGTGTTTTATCTTGCTGCGTTGGATATTGCGGACAAACCGTTGTTGCCTGAGCCGCGCCAACAGATAAAAACAGCCCCGCACCGAGCAAAAGCGTCTTACTCCACAACATAGTAATTATCTCCATTGTTTTCCGCGCGTGGTGCCTTATGAAAGCGGATGGTGCGTTTGCTGACATAATGTGGTGTGGCCTCACGTTCACCAGAAGGAAGTGTCCGGTGGTTCATCCACTGATCCAGTACCTGTATGCCCGACGCATCCTGCCCAAGATAAATAGCGGCGTGGGAACGGCCGTCAGTATGGTTGCCATAGCGACCATCCGCATCAAACGTGGCAATCGCCGTACCGGGCGCAATGGTCATATTACCTTTAACTAATTCGCCCCGTTTCCATGCTACCGTGCGCGGCATATTGGCCGCCTTTTGTGTGTACGCCACACACTGACCATTACCTACAGACTGACCGACATACGCTAACGGTGTTTTTGCGATATATGCCATGGAGTTAGCACCCGTAGAAGTTGAGTGATGACATTCTGCATCTAATGTAAAGATATGCAAATAGAGGACAAGTGCGGATTTTAAATTAAGAAAATTCCTGGCTGGCTGGGGTCTATATTATATATTTATCAAACGGTTATATAAAAAGCGCGCCGTGATTATTGGCCGCTGGAAATGAAGACTCTGAGCCTGCCCTCCCCTGATAAAGAGCTATTAATGGCAGGCTCAGCGTCCCATGACGGGATTACAGATTAGATTTTTTATCCGCTTTCGCGGGCGCGTTCTGTTTTGTCGGCGCGCCTAACGTGTGCTTAAACCAGCCGACAACATGGTCAATCACCTGCGGCTGATACCAGTGAATATCGCCATGCTCCGCCCCCTCAACCAGGATATACTCGACGGTCTCTTTTTTGGCTTTCAACGCCTGATATAACTGCGCGCTTTGCTGAGGAGAAACCAGCGTATCCGCACTGCCGTGCATAATCAAAAACGGCGGTTCATGGCCGGTAATATGGCCCATAGGGCTTGCGGCAAGCGCTTTTTTCGGGTCGCTGTCGATGGTTGCCCCGGCAAAGGTGCGAAATGCCGCGCCGTGGACCAGTAACGCTTCGGTCACCGCCGCTGAGCGATGCACCTGCTGTATCTGTTCCGGAAAACCTTCGCCTATATTGAGCAAATTCGAGATGCCATAAATCGTGGCCACACCCTGAACGTCAGATGACTGCTCGGGGTAATCCCCCTTGTCATACTCTTTTTCGCCGTTGGTCGTTCCCAGCATTTGCGCCAGCCATCCCCCGGCGGAATCACCCAACACGGCAATGCGGGCAGGATCGATGTTGTACTCTTTGGCGTGCGCTCTGAGGTAACGTACCGCCGTTTTCCCGTCGACCAATGGCGCGGGGAATTTATCCGGAATTACGCGGTATTCCGCGGCGGCAACCACATAACCTGCGTTCGCCAGCGCCATACGCATCGCGATGTATTTATCGTGATTGGCCGTCATAAAACCGCCGCCTGGGAAGTAGACAATGGCCGGTTTCAGGTCATTATTGCGCGGGACCAACAGCGACATCCTGAGCTGCCTGAGCGCCACGCCATCTTTGACCTGCGAGTAAATCACGTTGCTGAATAAATCGGTCTGATCCTGTGACGGCGTGAATTTCATTATTTGTGCGCCCTCGGTTGATCCGGGTAAGGTGTCGGCAGCGGCAACCGCCTGTGAAATAGCGGACGATAACAGCATACAGCCCGCCAGGATAAGGGATGTTGATTTCATAATGTCCTTCTTGTGTAGGGGGATTTTTCCCGATCCTGACGCAGGATATCATTCGAATTAACCGATGAATAACGCAAGAAGTCGATGTAATTGATGCAGTAATCCGATGATTCGCGCCAGAAAATCTCTGGCGCGGGTGATGTCATCGGCAAGCGCTTAGCATACTGAACCAAACGCCATGCTTTCACGGGGCTAAAATTTCGCCATGAACGTGGCAAGTTATTTGAGGACTCTTTTAAGACCCTCTAACTGATATGATCAGCAGGAAAATTCTCCCGCCCCAAAAACACCGAAGGGAATGACTATGTCGTGGAGTAAGGAAATAATTTTAGGTTGCGCGGTTTTTCTCTTTTCCAGCGCTGTTTTTGCCGAAAAAATCAACTGCCCGCCTGTTTTACAGGATGGCAATAAAACATACCGAATGAATGTCGTCGATGTTTTCGTCGGGCCGCCAGGAGAAGGGACGTCATTATTACCGGATACAGACGAAGAAATGGTATGGATACAGCAAAGATGGGTTTTACGCCTCTTGTGAATAAACCTGCGCATTGCGAAATATCGCCCGCTTAGCGGAACTGGCGATACGCCATAAACCATCCATAAGAGATGAACAGTAAATTGTTCACACTCCGCAGTGTTTCATCGCAAACAGAACGTTTACCACTCAATATTTAATCAGCGTTTAAATAAACGGTAGCCCCATAGCACCAGAGCAGCAATCACAGCAGCCAGAGCAGTCTTGATAAGCAACAGCGTGAAGGCGTAATTGTTCATTGCCTCTTCGCCGTCACCCGTAACAGAAATATGACGCATAAAAATATCGTTAACCCAACGATCAGGGATCAGAAAGAGCGCAGCGATCAGCACAACAATAAACAGGATAATTTTCATCTCACATCACCGAAAGGGGGAAAGGGGATTATGCGCCGCGGGATCATAGCACAAGCAAAACGCGTGACTTGCTCGCAGCATTGTATTCGGAAAATGCGCTGATGTGCGTGATAATGGTGGTGAGGATAAGCCAATACGTGGAAAATATATGCAGATTGCATTAAAGACACGTCCTGAAAAATACAGGAGGGTATTATATGTTGTGGAGTAACAGGGCTCTAATGTTAAGTTCTATGTTTTTGTTTTATTCCGGGGTTACTTGTGCTGAAAAAATTGAATGCCCTCAGTCTTTGACAGAAAATAACAAGAAGTACTCACTTTATAATCTTGATGTGTTTGAGGGGCCGCCTAAAGAAATGGGATCTTTGATGCCTGATTCCGATGATTCTGCTGTATGGACATTGAGTCATTCCCAAGCTGCGGTTAAAGCTCGCAACACTTCTATGTTTCTCGTTTGTCAGTTTAAAGGCACAAATAAGACGGTTACGTTAAAAATCCCGGCCAGCGCAAAAAAATGCTCAGCATGGTTCGAAGGTAGCGCAGAACAGACACATATTGTTTGCCAATAAGCCCATCTGATTGCCAGATACCTTCTGGTTTGACAGTGAAGATGAGGTCAATACCGAAGGTAACTGGCAGAGTGGGAATAAGGCCGTTATTTCTACCTGTGCACAACAGGCTTAAAGCGTAAAGCTATCGCAATCAACAGGATAACGCCTGCACTCATGATGAGCCACGCGTTTGTCAGTGACGCACCGCTGTCGCGCACCATACCGGCGATTAATGGCATCAGCGCGGCAATCAGGTATCCGCCACCCTGCACGCGTGACAACAGTTTCCCTGCCTCGGCCGGCGTTCGGGCATGATCAAATGTCACGATAAGCGATAGCGGGAACAGCGCGCCAATACCGCAACCAAGCAGCAATGTTGACACAACTGGCGTAGTTCCGGGAGAAAAGACAAGACACATCAACCCTGCCAGCAACATCAACAGCACAATGAGCAGCGGAACACGGCGGTCATGAAAGCGCGTTATCAGCGCTGAAACGGCAAAGCCTGCCACAACTTCGGTTAACGTAAGCCAGGCCAGCATATAGCCGCTGCTCCGTGCGCTCCAGCCCGCCTGGATATAGAGAGGGGGAAGCCACGCCAGTACCAGGGTATAGGCACCTGTCCCGATGCCAAAAAATAGCAATAACAGCCATGTCCTGGATGACGATAATGTCACCTCTGCGAACACCGTTTTTTCTACCTGGCGGTGCCTGGCCCATGACAGCCAAAATATCAGGGCAAGAAGCGCTAACAAACCGCCTATTGCCAGCGTAGGCTTTAGATCAAGCCGGGTAAACAACGGCTCGGCCGTGGCAGCAGCCAGCGCCGCACCGGCCATAATTCCGGTGCTGAACAGAGACATAAACGTGCTGGCCGATTGCGCGTATTCTTTTTTTATCAGCGCTGGCATTAACGCCTGGATCATGCCGATACTCGCGCCACCCGCTAAAGCTGTACACATAAGCCCCGTGAGTGATGTGCTAAAGCCCCGGAATAAACAGGCGAAAAGCAGGATGGAAAGCCCTACTGTAATACCCCTGACTGCACCGGTTCTGGCTAAAAGCCATGGTCCACTCAGCGCAACCAACCCCATCATGGCGACAGGCAAAGTGGTGAGCAGACTGAATTCCGTGGCGGATAGCCCTGCTTCACGCTGTAAAACCGGAAATAACGGTCCGATGGAAGCCAGGATGGGGCGAAGATTCAACCCGATCAAAAAAGCGATAAATGCGAACATAAAGGGCGAAGATGCTATGCGTTTCAAAACGTAATCCTTTTAGGCATGTGATTGCTCCAGCAAAAAATGCGTAAGCATTTATCTTAACATTAAGATAAATGTGTTCCTTGTGTAAGATGGACCGCACAACTCGATAAATAACCCTATTTAAGGTACGAAAATGCATGACCATATCGACTTCGTTGTCAGCCAGTGGGACAGCGCAATGCCTGAGCTTGACGCCTCTTCAATGAAAGTTTTTGGCCGAATGTTGAGGGTGATGAAGCATTTGGGGAAGATGCGCGCCCAGGCGCTGGAACCGTTCGGCTTTCGCGATGGAGAATTTGACGTCCTTGCCACCTTGCGGCGCGCCGGTGCGCCTTATTGTCTTTCTCCAACACAGCTATATAAATCGCTACTGGTCACGTCCGGAGCGATGACGAATCGCCTTAACCATCTTGAAGAGCAAGGATTGATTGAGCGAATTCAAGATCCCGATGACAAACGCAGCACACTGGTCAGCCTGACAGCTTATGGGCGAGAGCGTATCGAACAAGCGCTTCTCGTCCACACTGAAACGCAAAACGCGATACTGGCCAACCTCTCCCAGGCTAAACGGGAGCAGCTTGAATCATTATTAAGGGAGTTGCTGCTGAGCTTTCCGGGCTGAGATTGCGGCCCTCGCTCATATCGATAATGGCTGGGTAATTAAAGGCCCGCTCATGGGCCCCTCTCTTTAAGCCATCGTAAAATGGCTCTGAGGTGTCTGTTGAATTCGAGGCGATTCAATTATTAATTTCTTACGTAACGATCCAAATTTGTCCGGCACGGCGCTGCAACCGCGCAACCTCTGGCAACAAGCGCCAAAGAGTTATTCTCAACAACAACTCGTTCCGGTGCACATTACTGTGATGAACTCGTTTTTTCCCTGTGCTTTCCGTTAGTTACAACCGGTTTTCCCTGCTGTACTTCCGGCGCGGCAACTTTTTGCGCTGTTAAGCGTTTTTGGCCCCGCAGACGCTACCGCCCCTCATTAACAGGAGAAGCTACCGCACCACCATCATATAGACTTAATGCTTTACCAGACTCACCGATAATAAAAATACCAAAAAACAAATCCAGCAGGTACTCCCATCCAAGTTAGTTTGAGACAAGCAATTAAATCTTTTAATGAAAATGGGAAGCTCTCATTCACATCCCAAGCTAACCATGCCCCTAATAAGCGGCCAAGCATAGTCAGGGCAAACAACGCCAAGCTCATAGAGCAGCATAAGGATAAAAGGTTAAGTAATGACTTAGTACTATCTTTCATCACTTACCTCCACTATCTTTCAGCTTATCCTGAACCATACCCGATACAGCAGAGTCGCCGACATTACCCATTATTGATGGCAATGGATGCTGCGGGGCTGGTTTCGTTATTGTCCAAACACCAGTTGGAATCCATTCATACTGCTTCGATATTGGGTTTAATTTTTTATCAAATGGAACTTTTAGAACATTACCCGCAGCATAACCAGCCGAAGCCCCTACTTTACTCAGTAAAGACGCAATAAATGGATCATCACCACTGATTTCAGCTTGGTAATAACCACCTACTGCATTCCATGTCACGGTTGGATTATAACCTTTACCAGCAGTAATCCCACCAATCAGACCGGTTCCTATTAAATCTGAAAGTTTCACCTCTCCCGTCGTTCCGTATTGAATACCGGCTCCTAATCCAACATCAACCCCCACAGCTATAAGCTGTTCTTTAGTATTATTGACTGCATTGGTGATAAAGGCCTTACCTCCCATTACCGCAACAGGCCATGAAGTTGGATCGCTGATAACAGACAGTAAGCGGTCACCCTCTGTAATGTTATCTTTAAGAAACTTAAGGTCTGAGCCGTTGAGATAATTTACGATTGCTGCCGCATCGGGATCCTTCAGTTTTTCATCCAGTCTGAATTGTCCGGAATGCGGATCATTAGCAACATTCGTTCCTCCCTGAATCAGCTCCTCCCAGGTCACACACGCGACGCCACCACCAGTACAGGCCTCAGCCAGGTCCTTGCTGTTTTTGTTACTAATATGCAGATACTTCTGAACAACAGATTTGCAGTCTCCGCCAGAAGCTTTGCATTCAGTTAATTCCTGATCAGTTGTCGTGCTTCTTTAGAGCTTAAGTAGTTATTCTCAACCTCAACCCGCGCTGCATTCGCCCCGCTGCCGGTGCCGCTGCTGTTACCGGCAGCCACACTACCGCCTGCCGCGCCCAGCGCAACCACAAGATTCACTATCACCGTTTTCTCATCCGGTGACAGCTTATCCGGCTCCTTGTTGTAAAACGCCAGAGACAGTGCTTCTGAACCGGACGACGCGATAAAACCACCGGCCGCTCCGGCTGCCGTATTGCCGCCCTGCAACTGCACCAGCACCGCCGACGCCAGCGTATGCAGAGCAATACGCGCGCTTTCATGACCATCGGCAACGCTTTTTATCAGCCCTGCCACATAAGGTGCTGCACCTGCCGCCATCCCGCCAGTGACATTTCCACCCAGTGCGCCTGCCAGTAGCTCCGTCAGCGCAGTGCCATTACGCCAGAAATCACTGCCAACGCCGTATTCCTTTTCAACCTCTTTATATTGGGCAGAACCCGCGATTTTGTCATCAATCTGCTGTTCCGTCAGGCCATCCAGCTCACCATTCGCCTCCATATCTGCGCGGATTTTCTTTTTACCCTCGTCCAGCTGGCTCTGCCGCCAGGCATCCATCGCCTGGGTACCCAGTGCAACGGCCTGGGTCTGAATGTCTAACTGATCCTGAATTTTGCCCTTCTCAAAATTGTTCTCCAGCGCGGTGTGCGCACCAGTGGTATCGCGGCTTTCCCGGATGCGGTGTAAATACCTTATCCAGGCTACGCTTGCTGATGCAGCGATCCCGGCCAGTACGCCGGGATTTTTGTTTTATCGGGGGGTGTTGGGGCTGCGCCCTGACCGATAGCAACACGCGTTTTGGAGGACGGCCACAACGTGGCGGTTCAACAAAACATACCCTGTCCCGCAGGTGATAGTTAAAACCGGGTTCAAACTTAGCAACGGCGCACCAAACAACAGACATAAAACTCCCGGCGCGATGGCTGGGAGTTTTTTCGTGTTTTATTTTAATATATCGAACCAATCTGGCTCATTATCTTCTTTATCTTCAACAAAAGCATTCACATCTATTCTCTTCCAGTTTTCACCATCTTTAATACACAAATCATCTATATTCAAAGCAAAAGAATGCAATGAATTATCATTAAATATATGACCGGAAATTTTTGCGTCATGAAATAAAGAGGTTACACCACTGTATAATGCAACGCTCTTTAAGAGAATTGATTTAAGATGGCTATTAGTTATTGCAATTTTTACTGAGTCAGGAAAATTATTTACATGACTAGAATCAATCAGCCATAGTTTTCCATCAATAATAACAATACAACCTTCTACAGATACTTTCTGATTTAAAGTAGGATGTTGAAGTAATTCATTGACAGACATCATTTTAAGAACACTCCATTATGATTCAACTTATTCTCTAAGATATCTGCTCTTACACCCATAGCGCCATTATATGGGTCTCTTATCATATAGTAACCAACATTATCAATCACTTTATATGAATCAACAATCAGAAAGTGACCACCATCACCAGCCTTTACTCCAACAATAGTGGATTTATTTTGAAGGCTTAACTCTCTTAATTGATTAGCTGTTAATGTAAGAGTTGACTCACTTGACAAGCCGTTTTTAATTAATACTCCATTCATTTCATGAACATTCATACCTGTAGGGCGAATGTTATCAAATTGCTGCACGACTGAGTCCAGGTTAACGACATTTCCTTTATTATCACTAATGACCATTGCACAACTTGTTGGTCCACATAAATTGCTTCCACCTGTGGGATGAGAAGTTTGGTTTATAAAAGTTCCTTCAGGCTTATACTCAACTTTAACCTTCGCTGTAGAATTTACATTGGATGCACCGTCAATAAGGCTTCCTTTGCCATTGCTCCCATTAACAGCAACATCCTTCCCAAACTGTTTCGTCAGTACTCCAGATGCGACTACAGCACTCACACCACCCGCGATGTACATTGAACCAACGTAGGCTCCTGCTCTCGCTCTGGCTTCTTCCTCCGTGTAACCGAAGGTCATAAACGCCTACGTATACCCTTCCAGAACGTTAAAGACTTCCTTCGCATTCGGATCTGTCGAGTTCAGCAAGTTCATTATCTGCTGATAACCTGCTTGAGCCTCTTTGGGGTTCAGGTAAGTCTGGTTGAAGTAGGTATCTTGTGCAGCCTTCGCTTTCTCTCTTTCTACCTGACAGTCAGCACCTGTGCCAGTATAGGCCGCGTAAACAGCCATATCGCTTTCCAGATCCTTGCGATTTAACCTCTTCTTATCTTTCTGCTCTTCTGGCGTCAGGTTCTGTTTGTTGTTGAGATATGTCTGGCGGCTCTTTTCCGTGCTGCTCAGATAGTTATTCTCAACCTCAACCCGCGCTGCATTCGCCCCGCTGCCGGTGCCGCTGCTGTTACCGGCAGCCACACTACCGCCTGCCGCGCCCAGCGCAGCCACAAGATTCACTATCACCGTTTTCTCATCCGGTGACAGCTTATCCGGCTCCTTGTTGTAAAACGCCAGAGACAGTGCTTCTGAACCGGACGACGCGATAAAACCACCGGCCGCTCCGGCTTCCGTATTGCCGCCCTGCAACTGCACCAGCACCGCCGACGCCAGCGTATGCAGAGCAATACGCGCGCTTTCATGACCATCGGCAACGCTTTTTATCTGCCCTGCCACATAAGGTGCTGCACCTGTCGCCATCCCGCCAGTGACATTTCCACCCAGTGCGCCTGCCAGTAGCCCCGTCAGCGCAGTGCCATTACGCCAGAAATCACTGCCAACGCCGTATTCCTTATCAACCTCTTTATATTGGGCAGAACCCGCGATTTTGTCATCAATCTGCTGTTCCGTCAGGCCATCCAGCTCACCGTTCGCCTCCATATCTGCGCGGATTTTCTTTTTACCCTCGTCCAGCTGGCTCTGCCGCCAGGCATCCATCGCCTGGGTACCCAGTGCAACGGCCTGGGTCTGAATGTCTAACTGATCCTGAATTTTGCCCTTCTCAAAATTGTTCTCCAGCGCGGTGTGCGCACCGGTGGTATCGCGGCTTTCCCGGATGCGGTGTAAATACCTTATCCGGGCTACGCTTGCTCATATTCACTGAGCGGAGGTGTATACGGTTACCGCCGGGTTCATGGCGATCTGAACGAAATCGGGGAAACCTGCGGCAAAAACCGGGTGGGTCGGATTATGCAACTGAACCGGATTAAAGCTGTGCGCGGCTATAAAGCGCCACGTCGTATCGCCGGTAGGCCTTCAGTCGTTGCTCCTAATCGCGTGCAGCGGCAGTTCACCGTTGTCCGGGCCAACCAGGTTTGGGTCACCGATATTACTTATATCCGCACCTGGCAGGGATGGTTATATCTGGCGGTGGTTATCGATCTCTTCGCCCGTAATGTGGTCGGCTGGTCGATGAAACCCACTCTCTCACGCGAACTGGCGCTCGACGCGCTGATGATGGCGGTCTGGCGACGTAAACCGGACGGCGAGGTCATCGTACACTCGGACAGTAAGAATATCGGCGTCAGTTTTCATCATCATGTTTGCTGTTTTGCCTGACCGGTGGATCACTGATGCAGTGAAGGCTTCCCGGTTTCCTGACTCACACTCTGAACGACCAGCAATGTGTCTTTCCCTGGACCCGTCGGTTATCGGGAAGTACTCCATGCGAGGCTTCTCCTCACCGATACGCGTGACTCAAGAAGGGCCTGACGGCTTGTCTCTTTACTGTCCTGTCCGGGTTATCGTCAGGGGGAAATGACGAATAATTGCAGGTACAGGAATAACCTATGGCAAAGGCAAAACCCGTTCATTTATCGCCTGTCGTTGGTGGCGTTGATACGCATAAAGATTTACATGTTGCTGCTGTGGTTGATCAAAATAATCGGGTCTTAGGTAGTGAGTTTTTCGCGACAACACGTCAGGGATACCGTCAGATGCTGGCCTGGATGGCATCTTTCGGAACTGTTAAGCGCATCGGAGTTGAATGCACAGGCTCCTACGGTGCAGGTTTATTGCGTTATCTCCAGAGTACCGGAGTGGAAGTTCTGGAGGTCACAGCACCAGATAAAATGGAACGCCGTAAGCGAGGCAAAAGCGATACCATCGATGCAGAAAGTGCTGCTCACGCAGCTTTTTCACGCATACGAACCGTCACACCAAAAACTCGTAGCGGAATGATTGAAGCGCTGCGTGTCCTGAAAGTCTGCCGCAAAACGGCTGTTGCTGCGCGACGTATTGCACTTCAAATGATCCAGATGAATATCGTTTCTGCCCCGGATGAGCTACGTGACCAGATACGTCACCTCACGAGGATGCAGTTGATCCGTACCCTGGCTTCGTGGCGGCCCGACGTTACCGCCTATCGTAATGTCCAGGATGCTTACCGTATTGCGCTGAAATCCCTGGCTCGCAGATATCTTGAACTGCATGATGAAATAGCCGATCTGGACATCATGATAACGTCAATAGTCGATGAACTGGTCCCGGAACTTATCAAATGTAAAGCAGTGGGGTATGAATGTGCTTCGCAGCTGTTGATCACGGCTGGCGATAATCCTCAGCGTCTGAACTCGGAGTCTGGCTTCGCGGCTCTATGTGGCGTCAGCCCTGTTCCAGTCTCTTCCGGGAAAACAAACCGTCACAGGCTTAACCGTGGTGGTGATCGTGCGGCCAATAGTGCCCTGCACATTATTGCCATTGGCCGATTACGCACGGACACGAGAACACAGGAGTATGTGGCAAAACGGGTAGCTGAAGGACACTCGAAAATGGAAGCACTGCGTTGCCTTAAACGTTATATCTCACGTGAAGTCTATACGCTTCTACGTAATCAAAACCGACTAATCAACAGTACTCAAATAACAACTTGACTCTTAGAAGGGCGTCAGTAATAAGGAGCGGAGCACTAAGGCGGGCGGGCATTAGCAACTTCCGCTTCCACGACTTAAGGCACACCTGGGCAAGCTGGCTTGTTCAGTCCGGAGTTTCTCTTCTTGCGTTGAAGGAGATGGGCGGCTGGGAGACACTGGAAATGGTACAACGATATGCGCATCTTTCGGCTGGGCACCTCACCGAGCACGCGAACAAAATCGACGCGATTTTAGAGCGCAGTGGCACAAATATGGCACAAGGGGAAAATGTGGTTTATATGAAAGCGAGGTAACTCATTGAAAAAACTGGTGCCGATAATAGGAGTCGAACCTACGACCTTCGCATTACGAATGCGCTGCTCTACCAACTGAGCTATATCGGCCCTGAAAGGACGGGATTCACGTCGGTGAACCACGGGGCAAAAGGTTAGATCTAACGAGGTGATGCGTCAATGCCCTTTGGAATCAAACGGCTACTTTTGCATCACCCCGCTGTTATTTACGCACGAATCGTATCGTCACCGAAACCGATCCACTTGTAGGTGGTAAGAGCTTCAAGGCCCATCGGTCCACGCGCATGCAATTTTTGCGTGCTCACCGCCACTTCCGCGCCAAGGCCAAACTGACCGCCGTCGGTGAAACGCGTGGAGGCATTCACATAAACAGCAGAAGAGTCGACCTCATTGACGAAACGGTTCGCATTACTAAGAGTACGCGTCAGGATAGCATCGGAGTGCTGCGTGCCATGCTCGCGGATATGGGCGATAGCATCGTCCAGGTCAGCAACAATTTTCACGTTCAGATCCAGCGACAAAAACTCATTGTCATACTCTTCTGCTTTAACCGTTACAACCGCCGCCGGACCCGATTGCAGCGCCGCCAGCGATTGCGCATCCGCATGCAAGGTAACGCCGCTTTCCGCCATCTGCTTGCTCAACGCAGGCAGGAAAGTGCCCGCAATATCCTGATGAACCAGCAGCGTTTCGACGGTGTTACAGGTACTCGGACGCTGGGTTTTCGCATTCACAATAATGTTCAGCGCCGGGGCAATCTCTGCCGTGTTATCAACAAAAATATGGCAAACGCCGATGCCCCCGGTAATCACCGGAATGGTGGACTGTTCACGACACAACTTATGCAGGCCAGCCCCACCGCGCGGGATCAGCATGTCGATGTATTTATCCATCTTAAGCATTTCATTGACCAGCGCGCGGTCCGGGCTTTCAATCGCCTGTACCGCGCCGGCGGGTAAACCGCACTCTTCCAGCGCCTGCTGAATCACTTTTACCGTTGCCGCATTGGTGCGCCAGGTCTCTTTACCGCCGCGCAGAATCGCCGCGTTGCCGGTTTTCAGGCACAGGGAAGCCACATCCACGGTGACATTCGGACGCGCTTCATAAATCACGCCAATTACGCCGAGCGGCACACGGCGACGCTCAATGCGCAGGCCGCTGTCCAGCAGACCACCGTCGATGACCTGGCCTACCGGGTCAGCCAGCTTGCACACCTGGCGAACATCGTCAGCAATCGCTTTCAAACGCGCTGTCGTCAACGCAAGGCGATCAAGCAGCGCTTCGCTCAGGCCATTACGGCGAGCCTCCAGAACGTCCTGCTCGTTAGCGAGAAGAATCTCGTCAGACTGTGCTTCCAGGTAATCGGCGATTTTTTCCAGTACGCGATTTTTTTCACGGCTGGAGAGCAATGCCAGCTTGTACGACGCTGCTTTAGCAGCGATGCCCATCTGTTCCAGCATACATCTGCTCCTTAACGGATAATCATATCGTCGCGATGCACGGCGACCGGGCCATATTCATAGCCGAGAATGGAATCAATTTGCTGCGAATGATGACCGGCAACGCGACGCAGCGCGTCACTGTTATAGCGGGTAACGCCATGTGCAATATCGCGACCTTCGAGGTTACGGATGCGGATCACTTCACCACGGGAAAAGTTGCCTGTCACGCTTTTAATCCCTTTTGGCAACAAGGAGCTGCCGCGTTCCAGGATAGCGGCTGTCGCGCCTTCATCAACGGTAATTTCACCTGCCGGAGGCGCGCCAAAAATCCAGCGTTTACGGTTTTCCAGCGGTGAAGCCTGCGCATGGAAAAGCGTCCCGACCTGAACCCCTTCCATCACATCGCCAATCACACCCGGCCTACTGCCTGCGGCAATAATAGTATCGATACCTGCACGACAGGCGACATCCGCCGCCTGCAATTTGGTACCCATCCCGCCAGTACCCAAGCCCGATACGCTGTCACCCGCAATCGCGCGCAACGCATCATCAATACCGAACACATCCTTGATCAATTCAGCGTCCGGGTTATTACGCGGGTCAGCGGTAAAGAGACCTTGCTGATCGGTCAGAAGCAGGAGTTTGTCTGCGCCCGCCAGAATCGCGGCCAGCGCCGATAAATTGTCATTGTCGCCGACTTTGATTTCCGCCGTCGCAACAGCGTCATTCTCGTTGATGACCGGCACAATGTTGTTGTCGAGGAGTGCACGCAGAGTGTCACGCGCATTAAGGAAACGCTCACGGTCTTCCATATCGGCGCGGGTTAACAGCATTTGCCCAACGTGGATGCCGTAAATCGAGAACAACTGTTCCCATAGTTGAATCAGGCGGCTTTGCCCGACAGCGGCAAGAAGTTGTTTCGAGGCGATGGTGGCAGGCAACTCCGGGTAACCCAGGTGCTCACGCCCGGCGGCGATAGCGCCAGAAGTCACAATAACAATACGATGCCCTGCTGCATGTAGCTGTGCGCACTGGCGCACGAGTTCAACAATGTGGGCGCGGTTCAGGCGGCGGGATCCGCCCGTTAAAACACTGGTGCCGAGTTTCACTACCAGCGTCTGGCTGTCGCTCATGATTTCTGCCGTTCAACGTAGAAGAAAAAAAGTAAACAGTCTTTGTAACAGGATCAGAGCCAACTTCCAACTGGCAGTTTTAACAACTTAAGAAAATCCTTGAAGGCAATCAGAAAACCTACTTACAAAACTTGACGCTTTTATGACACTACCTGTAAAACCTGCTTTGTAAAAAAATAAATAAGAATTGTCATAAAACTTTAATTCGCAGACGTTAAAACCTACGTGAATTTTTCACTCGAGCGGCGACGTTCAGCGATCTAAAGCGCGTTAATTACAATTAATCAGGAAACATAATGAAAAAAACTACTTTGGCATTAATGATGATCGGCCTTGGTGTTGTTTCTGCTTCTTCCAACGCTGCGGAAATCTACAACAAAAATGGTAACAAACTGGATCTGTACGGCAAAATCAAAGCCATGCACTACTTCAGCGATGATACCACTCAGGATGGCGACAAAACTTACGTACGTCTGGGCTTCAAAGGCGAAACGCAGATCAACGATCAACTGACCGGTTTCGGTCGTTGGGAATCTGAATTCGCTGGCAACACCGACGAAAGCAGCTCTACTCAGAAAACGCGTCTGGCGTTCGCTGGCCTGAAAGCAAAAACCTACGGTTCTATCGACTACGGTCGTAACCTGGGTATCCTGTACGATGCAGCGTCTGTAACCGATATGTTCCCGGAATTCGGCGGTGACTCTCTGACCCGTACCGATAACTTCATGACCAAACGTACCACTGGCGTGGCTACCTACCGTAACACCGACTTCTTCGGTGCGGTTGACGGTCTGAACCTGGGCCTGCAGTACCAGGGTAAAAACGAAGGTTCCCGTGCTGCTTCTAAACAGAATGGCGACGGCTTCGGTACCTCCCTGTCCTACAACTTTGGCGGCAGCCCGGTTACTCTGATTGCTGCGTATGCCAAATCGGACCGTACCGATCTGCAGAACTCTCAGGCACTGGGTAAAGGCGCTAACGCGGAAGCGTGGATTTCTGGCGTGAAATACGACGCTAACAACATCTACCTGGCAGCTATGTACAGCATCGCGCAGAACATGACGCCAATCGGCAGCCGTGGTTTTGCTAACAAATCTGAAAACTTCGAAGCCGTTGCTCAGTACCAGTTCGACTTCGGTCTGCGTCCGTCCATTGGTTACGTACAGACCAAAGGTAAAGACCTGGAAAACGGTTGGGGCGATCAGGACCTGGTTAAATATGTTGACGTAGGCGCGACCTACTACTTCAACAAAAACTTCTCTGCGATGGTTGATTACAAAATCAACCAACTGGACAAAGGTGATTTCGCAACTTACGTCGGTTCAAGCTACGTTACCGACGACATCGTTGCTGTTGGCGTGACTTACCAGTTCTAAGTCTTATCGCATAAACGCATTTCACTGAAGAACATAAAGCACCGAACGATAACCTCGTCGGTGCTTTCTTTTTCCCGCCAGTATATGCAACAAAAAGCAAGAAAGAGCTATCGAAAAACCGTCGTAAGACAGCGCGCGACAGCGCGCCGTTATGCACACATGCCTGACTCAGAATGCCGTTTCCAGTGAATCGGTGACGCAATAGTCATCATCCACCAGTGGCAAATAGCGCCACTTATCAAACGCGGTACAGGGATGTGAAATGCCACAACCTACCCAGTCGCCGGGCTTTAAGGCATCCTCTTGCGGCAACAACAAATAGGCATGTTGATCGTTCACCTCGCTGATGCGCATGCCAGAAGCGGCGCGAGGAGCACTACCATCCACATTTCGTACCCACAGCGGATTCGGCAAGTCCTGGTCAAAGGGCACATCGCGGCGTCCGAAATCAACAAACGCCAGGTCTGGCTCAGGGCGCGATAATACCCTCCCCCAAATCTCCAGAGCGGGTTCAAAATGATGACGGGCGCCCGGTTGGGCAAACGGCGCGATGCGGGCATATAACCCGTTATCGTGGGCCATATAGGCACCCGAACGAATCAGCGGTGTGATCGGTAGCGATAGCCTCGCCTCGCTAAAACAGGCGCTGACCACATCAAACCAGGCGCCGCCTCCGGCGCTGAGAATAATAGTGTCGCTGCTGAACAGTTGCTCCCCGGCCAACAGCGCAGCCGTCGCGATCAGCATCTGGCAATAATCACGCACCCTGGCGATACCCGCGGCATCACGCCCCGCACCCAGCGCGCCTTCATAGCCCGCCACACCCACCAGTTGCAGGACCGGGCTTGCCGCTATCGCGGCGGCAATCTCCAGTGCTTGCGCGGATGAGCGACACCCCGTACGCCCGCCACTGACCGACATCTCCAGCAGAACCGCAATGCGACTGTCGCCGAGATGCTGTTCCAGCAAACGCACTCCCTCCAGCGAATCAACATAGCAAAGGAAGCCATGGTCAGGATGCTGCTTTTGCCACTCACCTATCCAGCGAATACCGGCAGGGTCGACCAGTTGATTGGCGAGAAAAACATTACGGATACCAAACTGGCGCAGCGCGCGAACCTGCGCAGGCGTTGCCGCACTCAATCCCCAGGCACCGCCTTCGGTGACGGCTCGACGCAGGATGGCGGGCGACATTGACGTCTTGCCGTGTGCTGCCAGCAGCACACCCTGTTCGCGACAAAAATCAGCCAACTGACGCAGATTATTCTCCAGCGCCGATTGCTTCATTAGCATCAGTGGAGAAAACACGCTATCGCTGGCCAGTACCGGCGTCCCCACAGGTAACGGCGCATCGCCACGGCCTGCAACAGATTTAAAGCGTGGCGCAGGTTGCAGCGCATCCAGCAGACCATCTGCCACCAACGGAAAATGAATCGACATAACGCCTCCGATCAATGCTCAAGAACACGCGATAAAAACTGCTGGGTGCGCGGATTTTGTGGATTAACGAATATCTGCTCTGGCGATCCTTGTTCAGCAATCACCCCCTGATCCATAAACACCACGCGGTCTGCGGTTTTGCGCGCAAAGCCCATCTCATGGGTGACCACCACCATGGTCATCCCTTCACGCGCCAGGCTGCGCATCACCTCCATGACTTCGCCCACCAGTTCGGGATCGAGCGCGGAGGTGGCTTCATCAAAAAACATAATTTTCGGCTCTACTGCCAGCGCCCTGGCGATCGCCACGCGTTGCTGCTGACCGCCGGAAAGTTGCGCCGGATAATAATGCGCGCGCTCAGCCAGCCCGACGCGCGTCAGTGCCGCCATGCCGCGTTTATTGGCCTCAGCCTCAGACAGCTTTTGCGCTTTTATCAGCGCCAGCGTCACGTTGCCGAGCGCGGTTTTGTGGGGAAACAGGTTGAACTGCTGGAACACCATTCCGACATGACCACAAATTTCCCGGCTGCGTTTATGGTCATGCAGCGGCACATTGTTAACCCAGATTTCGCCCCCATCGGCCGTTTCCAGCCCGCTCATGATGCGTAACACGGTACTTTTGCCGGAACCTGATGCGCCAATCAGCACCAGCACTTCGCCGGGCGAAACATCAAGGCTGATCTCTTTCAGCACCTGGGTGCTACCAAAAGATTTGGTAATACGGCTCAGCGTAATGGCGGAATTGCTCATGAGAACTGGCTCCTGGTTTGATGATGTTGAACCCAACGGGAAAGCGGAAAGCAGACAACGAAGTACAGCACGGCCACCAGCGCATAAATCACTACTGGCTGACCGATACGATCAACGATCGCCTGGCCCTGGTGCATCAGTTCCGACATGCCAATCATGCTGACGATGGAGGTATCCTTAATCAGGGAAAGATACTGCCCCACCAGTGGTGGCAGTACGATGCCGCGCGTCTGTGGCAAGATTACGCTAAGAAAGGTCTGGCGTTTTGACAACCCGAGGATCCACGACACTTCCCATTGTCCTTTGGGTACCGCTTCGATCCCGGCGCGAAAGACTTCGGCGATATAGGCCCCCTGGTAAATACTCAAACCGAGGATACCGGCGGCAAACAAATTGATTTCATAGCCAAAATAGGCCACGCCAAAGTAGATAAACATCAGGGTGATCAACACCGGCGTGCCGCGAAATAACTCGGTGTAAAGCACGGCAATATGGCTGGCGACCGGGGCACGGCTGGTACGCAACACGGCGGCGAGCAGGCCAAGCAGCGTGCTGCCAATGATGGCCGCGACCGAAAGCAGCAGGGTGATCCACAGCCCCTCCAGTAGCAACGGCAACGAGGTCATTACCATATCGCTCATAGCGCATTCTCCCGTTTCAGTGGGTTAGTCAGCCATTTTTTTGCCCACCACCGGGCGGACTTTTTTACCGGCGTGACCAGTTGCGGATGAAATAAGCGGCTTCCCACCATGTTACCGAGCCAGGAAAAGAGATTACTCAGCAGCAGATAGACCAGCGCCACCACGCTGAACGTCTGGATATAAAGCAAAGTACGGGCATTTATCACGGTGGCGGTGCCGGTCAATTCCGGCAGTGCAATGGCCGACAATAGCGACGTGCCGAGCAATAGCTGGATCAGGTTGTTAATAATGGCCGGCCACACGGCGCGCGCGGCCTGGGGCAACACCACACTCAGAAAGACCTGGCGGCGTGAAATACCTAAAATCCACGCGGCTTCCAGTTGCCCTTTCGGCACCGACTGTATTCCGGCGCGAAAGATCTCCGACAGGTAAGCACCGACGTTAATGCCCAAAGCCAGCACCCCCGCGGTAAAGGCGCTCATGGTGATGCCGAGGGAAGGCAGACCAAAAAAGATGATGAAAATTTGCAGCAACACCGGCGTGTTACGGATAAATTCCACATAGCAGTGGCTCAGCCAGCGTAGCGGCGCTACCGCCGAGGCTTTCGCCAGCGCGGCCAGCAAGCCGAGTGCGACGGCCAGCACGAACGCGAGAAGAGTAACCTGTAACGTCAGCCAGGCGGCGGCCAGGAAGGTCTCGCCGTAACTCCACAGGGTTAGCCATTGATAACTCATGCATGGACTCCTTTCTGCGGTGTAGCAGACCAAAGGGCGCTACACCGCAGGCAATCAGAATTGCGGATTCAGTGGGTAACGCGGCTTATCACCAAACCATTTTTGATAGAGCGTGGCGTTCTCACCGGACGCGTTGATCTCAAACAGGAATTCATTGAGGTAGTTCAGCCATACCTGGTCGCCCTGCTTCACACCAAAGGCGTTATATTCCAGCGGCACCAGCGCTTCATTGGTGACCGTCAGGGTCGGATCAAGCTTGGCCTGATAAGCGAGGAAGTTGTTATCCTCAATCATTGCATCAGCCTGCCCCTGCTTCACCGCCAGAATGGCCGCCTGGGAAGAGTCGTATTCCTGAATTTTGACCTCAATGCCCATACTGCGCACTTCGTCTCCGTTGGTTGACCCTTTCACCGTAGCGATGGTCTTACCGGCCATGTCATGCGCCGATTTGATGCCACTCTCTTTACGGACCAACATCGCTTCGCTCGCCACAACATACGGGTGGGTGAAACCGATCTCTTTGGCGCGTTCCAGGTTGCGCGTGAAGTTACAGAACACCACATCCACTTTGTTGGTTTGCAGGTTAGGGATGCGGTTGGCGCTGGTGGTGTTCACCATTTCCAGTTTCACGCCCATCTCTTTCGCCAGCGCTTTCGCCAAATCGACGTCGTAACCATCCGGTTTGCCGTCTTTATCGTAAAAACCGAAAGGAGCGAAACTCAGGCAATCACCCACGCGTAACGTGCCGCGTTGCAATACGGTTTGCAGCGTCGATTGGGGAGCCGCACCCGCCACTTGCTTCTCTTCCGTGGGGGTACAACCGGCAACGGCCAGCAGGGCCAGCGTTCCGGCGATGATTTTTAACGAAGTTGCATTCATTGTTTTGCTCGCTTATTAAATGGAGACGACATAAAAAGCATCAGTTATTAACGGGCAGCCCTGGTGTGGGCGAATAAATAAAAATCTCAGTGTGTTATCAGATAAATAATATTATTTTCGGTCGGCGCGAAAGCATTTCATATCCACTTCCACTTTGCAGTCGACGACTAAATCCTGCACGCTACAAATACGTGCCGGTGGGTTTCCGGTAAATATCTCGCTGAAAACTTTATTAAAGGAACTGAAATAACGTGCGTCGGTTAATACTGCCGTGACGTGTACCACATCCTCTACCCTGTACCCCGCCTCGCGCATAATGGACAGGCAGTTATCAAACGCCAGACGGGTCTGCTCAATGATCCCGCCTTCCACCACTTCGCCTTCGCGCATCGGCGTCTGGCCTGAGATATACAGCCAGCCATCGGCCTCAACGGCGCGTGCGAACGGCAGTTTTTGCCCGCCCGTACCAGTGCCGCCTTCAATGCCATAACGCTTAATCGTCATGCAATGCTGCTCCTTTTTGTTCTGAGAATCGCCATGAATACCGCGTCA
Organism: Phytobacter sp. SCO41; assembly: GCF_003073275.1. Taxonomy (NCBI): domain Bacteria; kingdom Pseudomonadati; phylum Pseudomonadota; class Gammaproteobacteria; order Enterobacterales; family Enterobacteriaceae; genus Phytobacter; species Phytobacter sp. SCO41. The sequence goes on from NZ_CP027225.1 coordinate 4,521,044, forward strand.
CAACTGTCTGGTATATCGGACTGTTATCTGCAATATCGGATAGAGCAAGATTTGCACAGGTTTTTTATTTTTGCAATATATCCCGATCAATTTAATTTTTTGTGGTGTTGTGGCGATCGCAAAATAAAAAATGAATGGGGGGAATGGCAGAATGAAAATGTTACCGGGGTCGTAATTTAAAAAAAATAATTTGTGCGCCATGCGCTAAAATGAGGCCCCAAAATAGAACAAAAAAATATAAAAACCGGTAGTAAAATTTTAATTACCGGGGATGGGTTAACAACGACGCTGGGTGTATCATGCTTTTCTTTTTTATTGTCTTTACTGTCTGGCGCGACCGCCCGACTGCATCAGGAGAATTTGCTTATGCCGGACGAGAAGCCATCGCGTGCGCGCGGTGTTGACCGGGTTATCGACATTTTTCACCAGTTGCATATCGCTCGTCAGCCGATGGCGATGCGCGATTTGATCGAGGCCACCGGCGCGCCGCGCTCCAGTGTATATGAACTTGTCAGCCTGCTCAGCGAGGCCGGGCTGCTGGAAGTGGATGCCGACGGCGCGGTGTTCTTTGGCCGTGAAATGCACTATTACGGTGCAGATTATATGGCACATAACGATCTTATCCGCCGCTCACATCAGTTAATGGTTGAACTGGTCGCCCGTCATGGCGAGACGGTGCAGCTCTGTATGCTGGAGGGGAATAAGTACACCGTCGTGCTGTCGGAAAGTAATGCCCACCCGTTCAAAATCACGTCGGATATCGGCGTGCGGGTACCGATCACCTGGACGGCGACAGGCCGTCTGTTACTCAGTAATTGGTCGGACAGCGCTATTCTCAACCTTATACCCGAAGAAGATTACCGTCTGGCGAACGGGCAAGTGCTCGATAAACAAGCCTTCCTGGAAGATATTCATCGTGCCGGACAGCAGGGCTATTGTCTGACTGAGGGGTTATCGGAGAGTTTTACCTGCTGTATGGCGGCGCCGATTCGTTCTCGTAGCGGGCAGGCGGTCGCGGCGATCTGTTTTATGGTGAGTCGCGATACACCGGAGGAGCGCCGTCAAATGTTGCTCAAAGAGTTGATCGTTTCCGGCCAAAAACTGTCGGATTTCACCTGAGTCCGGCATGTTTTCCCTGCTCCGGCAGGCGGAAGCACAGCCATCAACAACAACATCGCCAGTTGCGTTGAGACGTAAAAAATCCGGAATCAGCGGGCTGAATCCGGATTGTCTCTTGTCGGGGAATCTTTTTACTGCGCTTACACCGTCAGGTTAATCTCGTCAGAGAAATTTTCCGCAGGCTCCAGTTTCAGCTCCAGCGCCGCAAGGACCTCGCGGGCGCGACCATGAAACTCACGAAGCGTATGCTCCAGCCGGTCAGTCACTTCTGAATCTTTTATCTCGGTTGCTTTCCAGTTCCCGTCTTTATCGTACAGCCCAAAATGGTAGCTATAGGTAAAACGGTCTTGGTGCGCTTCCATTTCCATCCACCAGCCCCAAAATTCACGCTTCTCCGGCGCGGGCTTTACATTGACGCATACGGCCAGGCAATCAAAAAAGAAGCGATTATCGGCACACTGTTCTTCCCGAATATACGGGCCTAGCGCGGTAAACCTTTTAATGAGTTTGCTCTTGGGATGTCCACTCGGTAACGTCATTGCGATCTCCTTATGTGATGCAACTGTTTTACCAAATCAATCGAAATTAGCAATCCATTAACGCAATCTATCATTGATCCAGTCGGTAATGTCCCGCAGCGCCTTATCAAAATTGCGATAAACCGGATTAAACGGGATTTCGAGTAATTTACCATCCGCAGATGACGACGTGATTAAACGCGACTCCTCCTCCGGGCTGAACGGATCGTTTTTCCAGAAGCCAGACAGCATCGGCGTCGGGCAGCGCCGCCCCAGTAACCCCTGCGTTTTTAGCGAATAGCGATTCAGCTCAACATACAGTGACTCATCCGACGCATTGTGCATGCCAAGCCGACTGGCGAGCACGTCCATATACATCTCCGGCACACGCCCCAGTTGCTGGGGGTTAGTGAGCAGCGCATGCACAACTGGCCCCAGACAGGCCACGGCTTTCAGGCGCGGAGACTCCAGATAACCAAGGCGGACCGCCACGTTGGCACCAAAGCGGAAACCAAACGCTGCCACGCGTGTATGGTCAACCCACGGAATGTTCGGCAGCGCTTTCAGCACGTGTTGATGCAGCAGGCTCGAATCCTGGGTAAGTTTCCATTTTGAGGAGAACCCCACAGAAGGCATATCCAGCGTCAGCATGGCGATGCCTTTCGGCGCAAAATAGCGTTCATACAGGTTGTAGTAATCGCTTTGCAGGCCATCCAGCCCGCCGCACATCAGGACAGTGGGAAAAGGCCCCTCCCCTTTGGGCATATGCAAGAAGCCAATTACCGGCGAACCGCCGGGAATCGCAAACTCCATCTCTTTCATGGTGCCCGGCAGACGCTGCGCTGCTTCTTCATAGGCGCGATTCGCCAGCGCCTGAGCCTGCTCCGCCAGCACATCCCCTTTAATATGCGGATAAGCGGCGATGCTATAGAGGTTTGACGCATGCAGCCAGTGCTGGCCGCTGAGGGTGGTATCCTGCTCCTGGCTGGCTTTTTGCTGCCACTGCATAGCCTGAGTGGACCATTCGTAGATCCAGTTGCCGCCGCGATAACCGACCACCGTATCGTAAAGCTCAGGGTCGGTATGTTCCGCCGTGCTCATGGCGATCCGCGCCTGTACGTCGAGGATCTCTTTCGGATCAACGCCACGCCAGATCCACATCAGTCGGTTGATCATCCGATACCAGTGGGGCGCATTGTTACCGTCAAGGGTGGATTCTACAGGCGACTGTTTGCTATGGGTAAGGCGACGCACCAGCGTTGAGGTTTCCGGGTGCTTGAAGCGGGGTTTGAACAGGGTTTCGCTGAGGTTAGCTTGTGGCATTACGCGCAGCCTCCATGAATACGTCGATGACGGTATTGTAACCTGGTGGATGCGAAAAAAAACAACGCCCGGCGATGCCAGGCGTTGTAAATAATCATAAAGAGAGGATTAACGACCAGAGATAGGCGGAACGAAGACCACGCCCATATCCCACGGCTGTTCAATCCAGGTATCCTGCGGGATATCAATCACGTAATCGTCAACCAGCGGACGCCCGGCCGGTTTAGCGAAAATAGTGACGAAGTGCGCTTTTGGGTACATTTCGCGGATAGCCACCGCGGTGCCGCCGGTATCGACCAGATCATCAATAACGATGAAACCTTCACCATCACCCTCTGCGCGTTTGATAATTTTCATTTCGCGCTGGTTGTCGTGGTCATAACTGGAAATGCAAACGGTATCGACATGGCGAATACCCAGTTCACGTGCCAGTAATGCGCCCGGAACCAGACCACCACGGCTAACGGCAATAATGCCTTTCCACTGTTCAGAAGGCATCAGGCGGTTTGCCAGTTTGCGTGCATGAATCTGCAACATGTCCCAGGTGACGACGTATTTTTCGCTCATGTGAAGTGTCCCAGCCTGTGTATATACGGCTTAAAAAGTGTTCTACGGGGAAATAGGTTGCGCGAGATTATAGAGATCTGTCGCGCTAAAAACCAGTGTTACCGGGCCGGGCTGGCGCTTTTTACGCGACGCGTACTAACAGAGAGACAATAAAGTGGTATTCTCAAGTCCATCTCGCAATCCGGCCTTGTGATTGTTCTGTAGTTTAACCCTCGGACCTGCAAAATATGCTGGCAGGCCTTTTAAAGGAGACTCATCGTGTCTGAATTGTCTCAACTATCGCCACAACCGCTGTGGGATATTTTTGCCAAAATCTGTTCTATTCCTCATCCGTCTTACCATGAAGAAGAACTCGCCGCGCACATCATGAGCTGGGCGAAAGAAAAAGGCTTACATGCGGAACGCGATCAGGTTGGCAATATTCTGCTGCGCAAACCGGCAACAGCAGGTATGGAAAACCGCAAACCAGTTGTGCTGCAGGCGCACCTGGATATGGTGCCGCAGAAAAACAACGACACCGTACATGACTTCACCAAAGACCCGATTCAGCCCTACATTGATGGCGAATGGGTAAAAGCGCGCGGCACTACGCTTGGCGCTGATAACGGTATCGGCATGGCATCCGCGCTGGCGGTGCTGGCGGATGACCGCGTTGAGCATGGTCCGCTGGAAGTGCTGCTGACCATGACCGAAGAGTCCGGCATGGATGGCGCGTTTGGTTTGCAGCCCGGCTGGTTGCAGGCTGATATTCTGATCAACACTGACTCAGAAGAAGAAGGCGAAATCTACATGGGTTGCGCCGGCGGTATTGATTTCATCACCACCCTGCCGCTCTCCCGCGAAGCGGTACCTGCGGGCTACCAGACGTTCAAACTGACCCTGAAAGGGCTGAAAGGCGGCCACTCCGGCGGCGATATTCATCTGGGTCTCGGTAACGCCAACAAATTGCTGGCGCGCTTCCTGGCAGGCCACGCGACTGAGCTGGACCTGCGTCTGGCTGATTTCAACGGCGGTACCCTGCGTAACGCGATCCCGCGTGAAGCCTTCGCCACGTTTGCCGTTCCGGCCGATAAAGCTGAACAATTGAAAACACTGGCAGCAACTTATCAGGACATCCTGAAAAACGAGCTGGCGATGAAAGAGAAAAACCTGGTGGTACTGCTGGATAGCGTTTCCAGCGACAAACAGGCGCTGACCTCTGCTTCCCGCGATAGCTTCATTCAATTGCTGAACGCCACGCCAAACGGTGTGATCCGTAACTCCGACGTTGCCAAAGGCGTGGTCGAGACCTCCCTGAACGTTGGCGTGGTGACCATGCAGGACGACAGCGTGGAAATCATCTGTCTTATCCGCTCCTTGATCGATAGCGGCAAAGATTATGTGGTGAGCATGCTGGAATCGCTGGGCAAACTGGCTGGTGCAAAAACCGCACCGAAAGGCGGCTACCCTGGCTGGCAGCCGGATGCGAACTCGCCGGTGATGCATCTGGTACGTGAGACCTATCAGCGTCTGTTCAACAAGACGCCGAACATTCAGATCATTCACGCAGGTCTGGAATGTGGTCTGTTCAAAAAACCGTACCCGGATATGGATATGGTTTCTATTGGGCCCACCATCACCGGTCCGCACTCCCCGGATGAGCAGGTACATATCGAAAGCGTGGGCCATTACTGGACGCTGCTGACCGAGCTGCTGAAAGCTATTCCGGCGAAATAAGTCGTAGCGTCCGCACCTTTTACTGGTGCGGACGCTTTTCCTTTTCTCTTCCCGTTACGCTCTTATTTTCACGCTTATCACAGCCCCAGCACCAACTGACGTTCTAATTGCGGATCGAGCAGCGTCACATGCAAACCCACTAAACGCACGCCGCGCCCGCTGCGCCGCTCATTCCAGGTTTTCCGCGCCGTCGCCAGCAAATCGTCTTTATTTAAGCGTGGCCAGACGTGTTCCTGGGTGGTGAGCTGGAAATCGGCAAACTTGAGTTTGACTCCCTGCCGGGCAATCAACAGATCGGGTTTTATCTTTGCCAGCCGCCGTTCCAGTTCCGGATAAAGGTGTTGGTTGATAATGGCTTCACACTCTTCCCACTCATGAATGTCTTCTATCAGCGTACGCTCCACGCCAACCGATTTGCGCAGCCGGTCGCTACTGATATGTCGCTCATCAATCCCCTGACTGCGCTCCCACAACACGCGACCAAATTTACCGAAGCGTTTTAGCAACATCGCCAGGTCACTGTTCTGCACATCTTCGCAGGTACGCAGTCCAAGCGTTTCCAGTTTTGCCGCCGACACCTTGCCAACGCCCGGAATTTTACTGAGTGGCAGCGTACGTAAAAACGCCGGTACATCCGCAGGGGCAATGACATATTGCCCGTCAGGTTTATTCAGATCGGAGGCGATTTTCGCCAGGAACTTCACCGGTGCAATCCCGGCCGATGCGGTGAGTTGGGTTTCGCGGAATATGGTCCGGCGAATCTCTTCTGCCATTAACGTTGCCGAACCGTGGCAGTGGGGGCTGTCGGTCACATCCAGATACGCTTCATCCAGCGACAGGGGCTCAATCAGGCTTGTATAACGGGAAAAGATTTCGCGGATCTGGTGAGAGGCTTCCCGGTAGGCTTCAAAGCGCCCCGGTAATAAGGTGAGATGCGGGCAGAGCTTTAACGCCATTGCCGTGGGCATGGCGCTGCGCACGCCATATTTACGCGCCGGATAGTTAGCCGTGCTGATAACGCCGCGCTGAACCCGGCTGCCGCCGATAGCGATAGGGATATCCCGCAGAGCCGGGTTATCACGCATCTCCACCGCCGCAAAAAAGCAGTCCATATCGACATGTATGATTTTGCGCATACGCTCACCTTATCAGATACTGGATAAGTATACAGCATCATTACCCAGAATGAGAAGAGAGAGGAAAAAAGAGGGTTCGCAGTGAAAAAAACGCCCAATAGCGCTGTTATTTCTGGGGTTTTCATCAGACAATATTTAACAGGGGGACCGCTGCAAAAAACTAATTTGTAAACTCAGCGATCCGGGCTTGCGAAAAACTACCGTGATGCTACTGTGGGCGCACCCAATCCAGATTAATCTGAATTTATGGGATTCTTTTGCCGTCCTGGCAATGTGGTAACCGTTTTATCAAGGAAACAAGCAGTATGCGCAAAATCGCATTTTTTCTTGCGATGCTTCTGATGCCGTGCGTCTCGTTTGCCAGCTTATTAAGCAGCAATGGTTCAACAACGCCGATCAGCAAAGAATATAAGCAGCAGTTGATGGGGTCGCCGGTATACATCCAGATCTTCAAAGAAGAGCGTACCCTTGATCTCTACGTCAAAATGGGTGAGCAATATCAGCTCCTCAATAGTTACAAAATTTGTAACTACTCCGGCGGCCTGGGTCCGAAACAGCGTCAGGGCGATTTCAAAAGCCCGGAAGGGTTCTATTCCATTCAGCGCAGCCAGCTAAAACCGGATAGCCGTTTTTATAAAGCCATCAATATTGGTTTTCCTAACGCCTATGACCGTGCCCACGGTTATGAAGGGAAATACCTGATGATCCACGGCGCGTGCGTGTCGATTGGCTGCTACGCCATGACCGATTCGCAAATCGACGAGATTTTCCAGTTCGTCACCGCCGCGCTGGTGTTTGGTCAGGAAAGCGTGCAACTGAGCATCTACCCGTTCCGTATGACGGACGCGAATATGCAGCGTCACAAATATTCGACCTATGCGAAATTCTGGGAACAGTTAAAACCGGGTTATGACTTCTTCCAGCAGACGCAGAAACCGCCTGTGGTCTCTGTTGTTGACGGGAACTACGTGGTCAGCAAACCGCTGAGCCACGAAGTTATTCACCCGCAGTTGGCGTCAAACTATACGTTCCCCGAGACAAAATAATGCCCATTCGCCTGGCATAATCTTTTGCCAGGTTTCATTGCCCGTTAGCGGCTGGGTAGCAATCACGGTAACCACATCGTTAGGTGTGGTTTCCCGCTGAAAATCAATTTCCACATCCTGATCCAGCAGTTTCGCCACGCCAAACGGTGCCCGACGGGTAATGCAGAACAGATTGGTCGAGCAGAACGCCATGACATAACGCCCATCCGACAGCAGCATATTAAAAACACCCTTCCCACGCAGTTCAGTCGCCAGCGTCGCGATGTATTTAAATACCGCTTCCATATTGCCCGGAGTACGCGGATAGCGCGTGGTGAGTTTGTGCAGCAGCCAGCAGAAAGCTTTTTCGCTGTCGGTTTCCCCGACAGGACGAAAGTTGCCGGTCTCCAGCGATTTATACCCGGTTAACTGCCCGTTATGGGCGTAGGTCCAGTTGCGTCCCCAGAGTTCACGGGTAAAGGGGTGCGTGTTTTCCAGCGCCACTTCACCACGGTTCGCCTGGCGAATATGGGCCACCACCGAGCAGGACTTTATCGGGTACTCCTGCACCAGACGGGCAATCGGAGAGTTAAAGCTGGGTTGCGGGTCTTTAAACGTACGACAGCCTTTGCCTTCGTAAAAGGTGATACCCCAGCCATCTTTATGCGGCCCGGTTCCCCCACCGCGCTGAACAAGCCCGGTGAAACTAAAGCAAATATCGGTTGGCACATTGGCGCTCATCCCGAGCAGTTCGCACATTCAACACCCCCAAACGCCCAAATATGGAGAAGGCGTAATTGTCGCAGCCAGTTTGAACACGGACAGCGCGTAAGAACCGGAGCGCACACCAGGTACGAGAGGATTCTGAACACAGCCCTGGTTCAAACTGGCAAATAAAATAGCCTTCTTACGCTTTTACCATCTCTTTTTCGATCAGCATAATCAGGATATGGATCACTTTAATGTGGATTTCCTGAATGCGGTCGGCGTAACCAAAGTGCGGTACACGGATTTCAACATCAGCAGTACCTGCCATTTTGCCGCCGTCTTTACCGGTCAGGGTGATGACTTTCATGCCCTGCGCGCGCGCCGCGTCAATCGCTTTAATGACATTACCAGAATTACCGGAAGTAGAAATACCTAACAGTACATCCCCTGCACGGCCAACGGCTTCAACATAGCGAGAGAAAACATGGTCGTAACCAAAGTCATTACTGACGCAGGAGAGATGGCTCACATCAGAAATCGCAATCCCCGGATAACCCGGACGGTTTTCACGATAGCGTCCCGTTAACTCTTCGGCAAAGTGCATCGCATCACAGTGGGAACCACCATTGCCGCAGGACAATACCTTACCACCGGCTTTGAAGCTGTCAGCCAGCAGAACCGCTGCACGCTGAATGGCGTGAATATTGGCATCGTCTTTTAAAAAGTTTGCCAGCGTTTCCGCTGCTTCGTTCAGTTCGTTACGAATCAGATCCTGGTACATGAGGATATCCTTCAGTATGAAAGCAGTATGAATATAAATTCTCGCGCGCAGTTTACCGGATAGCATGGCAAGCGAGAAGCTAAAGCCATGGTGATCGTCGGGGGTTTTCGTTTTTCGTGCCACATTCCTCCCCAACAATGTGAACCAGGTTGTAATTATTTTGTAAACACATTGCTAAAAGAAATAACATCCACTACAACCATATCATCACAAGTGGTCAGACCTCCTACAAGCAAGGGAGCTTTTCTCTATGATGATTTTGAGTCTTCTCGCAACTGTTGTCCTACTCGGCGTGTTGTTCTATCACCGGGTGAGTCTGCTGCTCAGCAGCGTAATCCTCCTGGCATGGACTGCCGCGCTTGGCGCTTCAGGTCTGTGGTCCATCTGGGTATTGGTGCCGTTGGCCATTATCCTTGTGCCCTTCAACTTTGTGCCGATGCGTAAATCGCTGATCTCTGCACCGGTCTTCCGCGGCTTTCGTAAAGTGATGCCGCCGATGTCCCGTACGGAAAAAGAAGCTATCGATGCCGGTACAACCTGGTGGGAAGGCGATCTGTTCCGCGGTAATCCTGACTGGAAAAAACTGCACAATTACCCGCAGCCGCGCCTGACCGCCGAAGAACAGGCCTTTATTGATGGCCCGGTGGAAGAAGCCTGCCGTATGGCTAACGACTTTCAGATTACCCATGAAATGGCCGATTTACCGCCAGAACTGTGGGCGTATCTGAAAGAACATCGCTTCTTCGCGATGATCATTAAAAAAGAGTACGGCGGCCTGGAATTCTCCGCTTACGCCCAGTCCCGCGTATTGCAAAAACTCTCCGGGGTTTCCGGTATCCTGGCGATCACCGTCGGCGTACCTAACTCTTTAGGGCCGGGCGAACTGCTGCAACATTACGGCACCGAAGAGCAGAAAAATCATTACTTACCCCGTCTGGCGCGTGGACAGGAAATTCCGTGCTTCGCACTGACCAGCCCGGAAGCCGGTTCCGATGCGGGCGCTATCCCGGACACCGGCGTCGTCTGCATGGGCGACTGGCAGGGTGAACAGGTGCTCGGTATGCGCCTGACCTGGAACAAACGCTATATCACGCTGGCGCCTATCGCGACCGTACTGGGCCTGGCGTTTAAACTCTCTGACCCGGAAAAACTGCTGGGTGGTGAAGAAGATCTCGGTATTACCTGTGCGCTGATCCCCACCAACACCCCGGGCGTTGAAATTGGTCGTCGTCACTTCCCGCTGAACGTCCCGTTCCAGAACGGTCCGACGCGTGGTCAGGATATCTTCGTACCGATTGATTACATCATCGGCGGTCCGAAAATGGCCGGACAGGGCTGGCGTATGCTGGTGGAATGTCTGTCCGTGGGCCGTGGTATCACCCTGCCATCCAACTCCACGGGCGGCCTGAAATCAGTGGCGCTGGGTATTGGCGCCTATGCTCATATCCGCCGTCAGTTCAAAGTTGCTATCGGTAAGATGGAAGGGATCGAAGAACCACTGGCACGTATCGCGGGTAACGCCTATGTGATGGATGCCGCTGCCGCGTTGATTACGTACGGCATTATGCTCGGTGAGAAACCGGCGGTGCTCTCCGCCATTGTGAAGTATCACTGTACTCACCGTGGCCAGCAGTCAATCATTGACGCAATGGATATCGCTGGCGGTAAAGGCATTATGCTCGGCGAAGGCAACTTCCTGGCTCGCGCCTATCAGGGCGCACCGATTGCCATCACCGTTGAGGGGGCCAATATTCTGACCCGCAGCATGATGATCTTCGGTCAGGGCGCGATTCGCTGCCATCCGTACGTGCTGGATGAAATGGCCGCCGCGCAAAACAATGACGTGGATGCGTTCGACAAATTGCTGTTTAAACATATCGGGCATGTGGGTAGCAATAAGATGCGTAGCTTCTGGCTGGGGCTGACGCGCGGGCTGACCAGTTCGGCCCCGACCAGCGATTCAACCAAACGCTACTATCAGCATATCAACCGCTTAAGTGCCAACCTCGCGCTGCTGTCGGATGTGTCGATGGCGGTACTGGGCGGTAGCCTGAAACGTCGTGAACGTATCTCGGCACGTCTCGGGGATATCTTAAGTCAGGTGTTCCTCGCCTCTGCGGTGCTGAAACGCTATGACGATGAAGGCCGCCATGAGATGGATCTGCCGCTGGTGCACTGGGGCGTACAGGACGCGCTGTATCAGGCTGAACAGGCGATGGACGATCTGCTGGCCAACTTCCCGAACCGTGTGGTTGCGGGTCTGCTGCGGGTGGTGATTTTCCCGACCGGTCGTCACTATCTGGCACCGTCCGATAAGCTGGATCATCAGGTCGCTAAGATTCTGCAAACGCCGTGCGCCACCCGTTCGCGTATTGGTCGTGGTCAGTACCTGACGCCGAGCGAACATAACCCGGTCGGTCTGCTGGAAGAGGCGCTGCTTGACGTGATTGCCGCCGACCCGATTCATCAGCGCATTTGTAAAGAGCTCGGTAAAAACCTGCCGTTCACACGTCTGGACGTGCTGGCAAGAGAGGCGCTGGCCGGCGGGCTTATCAATCAGGACGAAGCTGAGATCCTGACAAAAGCCGAAATCAGCCGTCTGCGCAGTATCAATGTCGACGATTTCGAACCGGAAGAGCTGGCAACGCAGCCGGTAAAAACGCCGGAAAAGGTGCGTAAGCCTCAGGCTGCATAACGCCCCCCTCGAGAGACCCTGACCCCGCTTCGTGCGGGGTTTTTTATTACCACAAATTCCCTTTTTCTCGTGCTAAAGTGTAAAAATGCTGTTTAAGGGGAGCTTAAATCGTGCCTGGTTTAAAAATTACGCTGTTGCAACAACCTTTAGTCTGGATGGACGGTCCGGCCAATCTGCGCCATTTCGACCGCCAGCTTGAAGATATCACCGGGCGTGATGTGATAGTCCTGCCGGAAATGTTCACCACCGGTTTTGCGATGGAAGCGGCGAAGCAGTCGATGCCGCAAGAAGACGTTGTGGCGTGGATGCAGGCCAAAGCGCTCCAGACGAACGCGCTGGTCGCAGGCAGTGCCGCGCTGCAAACAGAGCGCGGCCCGGTTAACCGTTTCCTGCTGGTCGAGCCGGAAGGGGCTGTTCATTTCTATGATAAGCGCCATCTGTTCCGTATGGCCGATGAACATCACCATTACGAAGCCGGTAACGAGCGCGTGGTCTTTGAGTGGCGCGGCTGGCGTATTTTACCGCTGGTCTGTTACGACCTGCGCTTCCCGGTCTGGTCGCGCAATCGCGATGATTACGATCTGGCGCTGTATGTCGCCAACTGGCCTGCGCCGCGTTCGCTGCACTGGCAATCGCTATTGGTGGCTCGCGCTATTGAAAACCTGGCGTATGTCGCGGGCTGCAACCGTGTGGGTACCGATGGCAACGGGCATCATTATCGTGGCGACAGCCGGGTCATTAACCCGCAGGGCGAGGTTATCGCCACCGCCGAGCCGCACCAGGCTATCCGCATTGATGCCGAGTTGTCGATGGCCGCATTAAAAGAGTACCGCGAGAAGTTTCCCGCCTGGCAGGACGCCGATCCGTTTACGCTTGGGTGATATGACGTTCCCCTTTACCCGTTCACGTGGCCGAAGTTGACATGTCGCCATGAACATAAGGTGAACGGAATGACCATCAGAGCCGCATTTTCCCCCTCACACTAACCCTCTCCCCAAAGAGGAGAGGGGACCGTTCGTGCTCGCATTTATGTGGGGATTCCTCTGCCCCAGGGGAGAGGGAGAAAACCGGTCGTAGCCCGGATCAGGCGCCTGCGCCGCCATCCGGGAATTGTCCCCGGTGGCGCTGACGCTTACCGGGGCTACACGATATTTCCCCTCTTTCAGGGAAACACTGAATTACATTAACGCTCTCACCGCTTCACTGTATGCCCGCAACGCGTGCGCCACGTCCTGCTGCTGCACGCTCTCGGCCGGATGATGGCTGATCCCCCTGTCACAACGCACAAATAACATGGCCGATGGCCAGCGTTCCGCAATTGCGATGGCATCATGCCCGGCACCGCTTGGCAGCAACAGCACGCGCCCCTGCACCGCCTCAACGGCACCAGCCAGCACATTACGCAGATGCGTATCACAAGGTGTTGCCGCAATGGAGTAAAAAATATCGTAGCTAAAACCAACGCCACGTTCCTGCCCAATGCGCACGGCCTCATCCAGCAGGGCGTTTAACAGCGTCTCCCGCAGATCATCGTTCGGGCTGCGGATATCCAGCGTCAACGTCACTGCCCCTGGGATCACGTTCACCGCACCGGGCTCACACTGCAGCGTACCGACCGTTGCCACCAGCTCCGGGCCAGACTCCCGCGTTTTTTGTTCAACAAACCCGATCCACTGGGCGGCGGCGGTCAATGCATCGTGACGATGGCTCATCGGCACGGTGCCCGCATGCCCCGCTTCCCCGCTAAACCGACAGGTCAACCTGCGCGCACCGTTGATCGCGGTGACCACGCCGAGCGGCAGATCTTCTTGCTCAAGTACCGGCCCCTGCTCGATGTGCAGCTCCAGATACGCGGAAAAATCCTCACGGGCACGTTCCGCCGTGGCGATACGTGTAGGCTCCAGACCGGCATTGACCATCGCCTGCGCCACGCTTATCCCCTGCGCATCTTCGCAATCCAGCCAGCCCTGCGGCCAGGTGCCGGTCAGCCCCCGGCTTCCTAACAGCGTGATGTTAAAGCGCGTGCCCTCTTCATCAGCAAACCCGACGATCTCAATGGCCTGTGAACCACGCAAACCCTGACGGTGCAGCCAGTCCACCACTTCGATGGCAGTCAGCACGCCGAGCATGCCGTCGTAGCGTCCGGCGTCACGAACGGTGTCCAGGTGCGATCCGAGCAACACCGCCTGTGCACCGTCGCTTGCCGCTTCGTAGCGTCCGCAAATATTGCCTACCGCATCCTGCCAGGTGAGCATTCCCGCATCCTGCATCCACTGCGCCACCTGCGCGTTTGCCCGCAGATGTTCGCAAGAGAGGTAAACCCGGGTGAGTTGACCCGGCGTTTCACTGATCTCTGCCAGCGCATCGCAACGCGTCATTACCCGGTGCGCAGCGCGGTCAGCCTCATCGGCAGTCATCATCATGCCACCCCTTCGTAGACATCCCAGGCGGCCTGCATTCCCGCTCCCTGTACAGTGCGCAGGCCCAGACGGTTAAGCACCGCTTCCAGAGCTGTGAGGGTTTGCAGCACACAATCTTTGCGCGCGTTATACCCCATAGTGCCAATACGCCAGATTTTGCCCTGTAGCGGGCCAAACGAGGTGCCGATTTCAATGTGAAAATCATCCAGCAGGCGCTTACGCACCTCTTCACCATGCACAACCGACGGGATCATCACCCCGAGTACGTTATTCATCTTGTGATGAATATCGCCAAACACCTCCAGCCCCATTCCCTGGATCCCCGCCAGCATGGCGCGGCCATGTAATTCGTGGCGGGCAATCAGCGCGTCCATCCCCTCTTCCAGCATGATGCGTGCGCACTCACGGGCGGCAAACAGCATGCTGGTGGCTTCGGTATGGTGGTTCAGGCGTTCCGGCCCCCAGTAGTCCATCACCATGCCGAGATCGAAATAGTTGGAGTAGATCATCTCGTCATCGCCGTCCTGATGCGTATCGGTACGGATCCCCTGCTCCACGCATTTGCGTGCGCGAATGGCCTCTTCCATTTGTGGGCTCAGGGTGATGGGCGAACTGCCCGACGGACCGCCCAGGCATTTCTGCAAACCCGCGGAGACCGCATCCAGCCCCCAGGCATCGGTCTCCAGCGCGTTACCGCCGAGCGATGCGGTGGCATCGGTATAAAACAACACGCCATGACGGCGGCAAATCTCACCCAGATTTTCCAGCGGCTGCAGCATTGTGGTAGAGGTATCACCCTGCACCGTCAGTAACAGGCGAGGCTTAACACGCTTGATGGCGTCTTCAATCTGATCGGGCGTAAAAACGTCCCCCCAGGGCACCTCGATGGTGTGTACTTCCGCACGGCAGCGACGGGCGATTTCACATAACAGATGCCCGAAACGGCCAAAGACCGGTACCAGCACCTTGTCGCCAGGGCGGATCGCAGAGACGAGGATCGCTTCGATCCCGGCGCGCGAGGTGCCATCTACCAGCATGGTCCAGCGGTTTTGCGTGCGGAATACCTCGCGGTAGAGGGCCATTACCTCATTCATATAGCCGGTCATAACCGGGTCATACTGCCCCACCAGTTGGCTCGCCATGGCACGTAAAACGCGCGGGTCGGCGTTGATAGGTCCCGGCCCCATCAGTAAACGGTGGGGCGGGTTAATTTGCGCAGAGTGCTGAGAGTCGAACATGGACACATCCTTTGGTATACAAAAGTGATCGTCATGAAACAAAAGATTCTTAGTGCTACTTTCTGCAACTAATGTGCCACAGAGGAAATGAAGACACCAGCCTGCTATTGCGCTGATTTCGTCCTTTTTCAGCGCGGATTAACGTTATCTGCCCGCACCATAACGATCCCCTGAACGGGTGCAAAAGCACCAATGCAGTGCATCATCGTTGCTCCAGTTCGTCGAGTTCTGTATACAGCGATGCGATGTTATGGATACGTTGACGTCCCTCCGTCAGGGCGCTGTGCAGTAACGCATTCGCCAGTAAATTCACCAGACTCATGGCACTGCTGTAGCTATCGAACGCCGATACGCTGTCGAGCGGCAGGCCGAAGTGCCAGCGGGCAAGCGTGGTAATGCCCGCCGCCTGCGGTTCGCTGATGGCAACAGTCGGCACGCCCTGTTTGTGCAGCGCTTCCAGTACCGGGCGGATAACCCGTGGACGACGGCGAAAAGCGACCACCACCACCACATCCTGCGGGGTGATATCCACTAACTCTTCTGCCAGTGTCTGCCCCGGCTGAGGCATCAGACTGACCTGACCACGGATTTGCATCAGTTGCTGGCGCAGATGCAAGGCCACCGGCGCGCTGTTGCGCAGGCCAAGAATAAAGACGCGCTGCGCTGCGCCCAACGCCTGTACCACATCGGCAAACTGTACGGCATCTAACGCATTCACCCACTGGGTCAGGTTCGCCATCTCCTGCTTGTAGTGTCGCGCCAGCAAGGTGTTGCCTTGTACGGCATCGCGGTTTTCCGTCAGCGGCATGCCGCTTTGGCGCAGTGTACGCACCTCGTCGCGCATCTCTTTGAAACGATCATAGCCAAGCCGTTTAAACAGGCGGCTGACAGTGGCTTTTGACACGCCGCTCAGACGGGCCAGTTCGGCGCTGTTGTAGCTCATCAGGTCATCAAAATGATCCATGATAAATGAGGCAACTCGCTGTTCTTGCGGGGATAATTCGTTATAGCACTCACGTAAGCGCGTATCTAACTGCTGCATAGACCCTCCTGCAACTTTCGTTTCACATTAAGCTGACACAGTGAAACGCTTGCCGTCAATCTGGAACAGCTCTTGCTTAGCTCTCTGACTTACCCGAACAAAGAGAGCATGACGATGCAAAGTAATGTTGCCCCTTCCGGTATGGCGGTAACGCCCCACCACCTTGCCAGCGAATCGGCATTATCGGTGTTGCGCCACGGCGGTGATGCGATTGAGGCGATGATCGCCGCAGCCGCTACCATTGCGGTGGTCTATCCCCATATGAATGGCATCGGCGGCGATGGTTTCTGGCTGATAGTGCCACCCGAAGGCGCGCCCCTCGCCATTGACGCCAGCGGCGCCGCCGGGCAACTGGCGACACGTGATTTCTATCGCGGGCATAGCCATATTCCCCATCGTGGCCCGCTGGCGGCGCTCACGGTTCCCGGCACGCTGAGCGGCTGGGACGAGGCGCTGAACGTATCAGCGTCACTGGGCGGCGGGCAATTGCCGCTCTCCCGTCTGCTGGCCGACGCCATCCGTTACGCCAGCGAAGGGATCCCGGTAACACAGTCGCAGGCCAGCGCCACGCAAAGTAAATACCCGGAACTGGTGGATGTGCCGGGCTTTAGCGAGACTTTTCTAATTCAGGGCGAAGTCCCACAGGCGGGCAGCCGTTTCTGCCAGCCGCGCCTCGCCCGCACATTAACCCGCCTCGCCACCGACGGACTGGACAGTTTTTATCGCGGAGCGCTCGCCGATCAGATGGCGGCGGAAATGAGCGCGCTCGGCCTGCCACTGACCGCTCAGGATCTGGCGGCTCACCGTGCCCACCGCCGGGTACCGCTTCGCCTGAGCCACAGCAAGGGCGACATCTTCAATATGACGCCGCCAACGCAAGGGCTGGTGTCGCTGGCCATCCTCGGCATTACCGACCATCTGGATATGGCGCAGGCCAGCGAAGTACAGACCATTCACCGCATCGTCGAAGCAACCAAACAGGCCTTTGGCCTGCGTGACCGCTACATCACCGATCCACGCCACGTCACGCTGCCGGTCCAAAGTCTGCTGGAGCAGGCACCACTGCAACGGCTGGCCGCCAGCATCGATGACAAGCGGGCCGCCCCCTGGGGCAAAGGCAAAGGACCGGGGGATACCGTCTGGATGGGCGTGATGGATAAAAACGGGCTGGCGGTGTCGTTTATTCAGAGCATTTATCACGAGTTCGGTAGCGGCGTGGTGCTGCCAGAGAGCGGCGTGCTGTTACAAAACCGGGGCGCGGCATTCAGTCTCGACCCGGATCATTTGCTGGCGCTGGTGCCCGGTAAACAACCGTTCCACACCCTCAACCCGGCGGCGGCACGGCTGAAAGATGGCCGCACCATGGTCTACGGCACGATGGGGGGCGACGGGCAACCGCAAACGCAGGCCGCCATATTTACCCGCCACGTGATGCAAAACATGCCTTTGCAGGAAGCAGTATGCGCCCCCCGCTGGTTGCTGGGCCGCACCTGGGGGCAAACGTCCGATAGCCTGAAGCTGGAGGGGCGATTCAGCGAGGCCACGTATCAGGCGTTGCGTGACCTGGGCCATGACGTTGAATGGTTGCCGGGGCTGAGCGAAGCCACCGGGCACGCCGGGGCGATTGTGCGTCATCCCAACGGGATGCTCGAAGGGGCATTTGATCCACGCAGTAACGGCAGCGCGGCCGGTTTTTAAGGAGTCATTATGAGCGATAACAAATTCGACTGGCCGACATACATCCAGTTGATGGAACAACTCCTGGCGGTACCGCTGGACGATGAACGCCGGGCCGAACTCGAAGTTCAGCTCACCCGCATCGCGGCCATGGCGCAGCCGCTGATGGCTTTCCCACTGCCGCACCGTCAGGAAGGCGCAGGAGAATATCGGCTATGAGCTTATCCATTCGGGACATTCAGCAAGGACTGCGTAGCAAAACCTTTAGCGCACGCGAACTGGCACAGCAATCACTGGCGTTGATTGAACAGGCAAACCCCGGCATCAACGCCTTCACCAGCGTAACGGCGACGCGCATGCTCACCGAAGCCGCGCACATCGACGCCCGGCGTGCTGCGGGCGAAACCTTGCCTGCGCTGGCAGGCGTACCCTATGCGGTGAAAAACCTGTTCGATGTGGAGGGGGTTACCACGCTGGCGGGGGCAAAGCTGTTCAGCACTCAGCCCCCCGCGACAAAAGATGCGTTCGCCATTCGCCAGCTTACGAATGCGGGTGCAACGCTGGCTGGCACGCTCAACATGGATGCCTATGCCTATGGCTTCACTACCGAAAACAGCCACTATGGTGCGACGCGTAACCCGCGAGACCTCACCCGGGTGGCGGGTGGTTCATCGGGCGGCTCAGCGGCGGCCGTTGCTGCCGGGATGGTCAATTTTGCGCTGGGCACCGACACCAACGGTTCTATTCGCGTTCCCGCCTCGCTGTGCGGCGTGCCGGGGCTAAAGCCCACCTTTGGACGCTTATCACGCAGCGGTAGCCATCCGTTTGTCGCCAGTCTGGATCACATCGGCCCGCTGGCACGTAACGTGGAGGATTTGGCCTGTGTCTATGACGCGCTCCAGGGGCATGACGGGGAAGACAACTGGCAATCACCACACGAGCCTGCCGCTACGCTGCCCACGTTATCCAGTACGGTGGCGCTACGCTGTGCCGTGCTGGAGGGCTATTTCACCACCTGGTGTAATGCTGATGCCCGCGCCGCCGTCAACGCGGTGGCACAAGCTCTGGGCGCTAACCAGACGCGGGTATTGCCGGAAGCGGAGCTGGCGCGTTCAGCCGCGTTTTTGCTTTCTGCGGCAGAGGGGGGTAACCATTATCTTCCTGCGCTACGAACGGATGCCGATACGTTTGAGCTTAACTCCCGCGAGCGCTTGCTGGCAGGCGCAATGACTCCCTCGGCCTGGTATACCCAGGCACTGCGTTTTCGCGCCTGGTTTCGCGATAAAACGCTACCGCTGTTTAACGATGTCGATCTGCTTCTGGCCCCGGCGACGCCGTGCAGCGCAACGCCAATTGGCGAGAACACCATGCGCATTAACCATACCGATTTACCGATCAAAGCCAGTATGGGGATGCTGACGCAGCCCATCTCGTTTTTAGGCCTGCCGGTGGTAACCGTGCCCGTAAAAACCGCCTCGGGATTACCGATTGGCGTACAGATTATTGCCGCCCCCTGGCAGGAGTCACGCTGTCTGCAGGCGGCGTGGAGACTGGAGCAGGCGGGCGTTCTTTACCCACAGGAAGCATGATGAACAGAGACAATATCGACCGTCCGACAGTATTAAATGAGGTCACCGCTGCGTTTTATCGTTATGAGCAGGCGCTTATCAGTAATGATGTGGCAGTGCTGGATGAGCTTTTCTGGGCGGACCCGCGCACGGTGCGCTACGGCGCAACAGAGAATTTGTACGGTATTGAGGCGATCCGCGAGTTTCGTAATGCACGCCCCTCAGCGGGGCTGGACAGATTGCTGCGTAATACCACGATCACCACCTACGGTGAGGATATGGCAGTCGCGAGCACGGAGTTTACGCGCGAGAACAGTGAACGGGTGGGCCGCCAGATGCAGACCTGGGTGAAGTTCCCCTATGGCTGGCGGATTGTGGCGGCGCATGTCAGTTTGATGGGGTAAAAAGGAAAGATGGGTGCGGCTGGATGCCCTCCCCCCTGTCCTCTTCCACAGGGAGAGGGAGAAAACCCCTCTCTGCTCGCATGGAAAACATTGCCCGGATAAGGTGCCAGCGCCGCCATCCGGGAATTGTCCCCGATGGCGCTGCGCTTACCGGGGCTACAGGGTGCCCCCCTCTCCCCGGGGGCTGAGGAATCCCCAGTAATCTTACGTCTTACAGCGATAACGCCGCTTAATAAGAATAAAACAATGACAGCAATGACAGGGTCCGGCTGAAAATCGATGAGGCGTTGCGGCTGACCGGGGCCGCCCGCAGGGAAGCGGGCGGAGGGGATAGCCTGCAAGGACGCAGGCTGGTCCCCGACCCGAAAGTCAGACGACATAAGCATCATGGACCGCGCCAGCGGCGATTTTCCTGGCCGGGAGCCCGGGTCGCCAGGGTGGTGGCGGTGAGCCACCCTGGCACGTTCACGGGTTCTGTCGCGACAGAAAAGCAAGGAACATAAGGTGAACGGAATGACCATCAGAGCCGCATTTTCCCCCTCACCCTAACCCTCTCCCCAAAGAGGAGAGGGGACCGTTCGTGCTCGCATTTTGTGGGGATTCCTCACCTTTGAGGGAGAGGGCCGGAGTGAGGGGATAAACTCACACCGGAGTATACGGATGCGTCTTCACCCAGTGCTCGGCGATATCCTGACGGCGGCAAATCCACACACCTTCGTGACTCTGCACATAATCCAGGAAACGCTGCAATGCGCGGAAACGGCCGGGGCGACCCAATAGCCGACAGTGCATGCCAATCGACATCATCTTCGGTGCCGTTTCCCCCTCTTCATACAGCACATCAAAACTGTCTTTCAGGTAGGTATAGAACTGCTCGGCGGTATTAAAACCCTGCGCGGTGGCAAAGCGCATATCGTTCGCATCCAGCGTATAAGGCACAATCAGATGAGGCTTCTCGTCAACCGTTGTCCAGAACGGCAGGTCGTCGCCGTAGTAATCGCTGTCATACAGCAGACCGCCCTGCTCCACCACCAGCTTGCGGGTGTTCGGGCTATCGCGCCCGGTATACCAGCCGAGCGGCGCTTTGCCAAACAGCGTCGTGAGGATCTCCAGCGCCTGCTGCATATGCTGACGCTCGGTCTGGATATCCATATTTTGATAGTGGATCCAACGCCAGCCGTGGCTCACCACGTCATACTCCGCGGCGTTGATCGCAGCGACGATCTCCGGGTTGCGCGCCAGCGCCATTGCGATACCAAACACCGTTAAAGGCAGGCCGCGCTTCTGGAATTCATTGTGGATGCGCCAGAAACCTGCGCGGGAACCGTATTCATACAGTGAGTCCATCGACATATGTATTGCCGGGTAACTCGCCGCACCAATAATGTCTGACAAAAATTGTTCAGAACCGGCGTCGCCATGCAGGACGTGGTTCTCGCCGCCTTCTTCGAAATTAAGGACAAACTGCACGGCAATGCGCGCCCCCCCGGGCCATTGCGCATGAGGGGGTTTTCCGGCATACCCTGCCATATCGCGCGGGTAGTTATCGGTAAAGTGCCAGACAGGCTTGTCCGTATCTGAATGCATGCTGATTCGACCTCATTTTGGGGCCGCTTTCAGCTCAGCATTTCAAAGCATCCTGAAAGCGGCTTTTTATTGGGATACGCCAGATCGCCGTACTTGCTGGTACCAAGCCCCAGAGCCAGGAGGGATTCCACCATTTTCACCGCTGCCGTGACGCCATCGATCACCGGAATACCCAGCTCCTGCGTCAGCTCACTGGCAAGGTTCGCCATCCCGCCACAGCCGAGAACAATAGCGCCGCTATTATCTTCCCGTTTGGCTTGTATACAACGCTCGCGTACTTTCTGCTGAGCAAGACCCGTGCCATCTTCTAACGCCAGTACCGGTAAATCGATCGCATGCAGTGCGGCGCAGTGATGCCCAAAGCCATATTGCTGCAGTAAATGACGGGCGATGATCAGCGTGCGCGGCAACGTGGTGACGATGGAAAAACGCGTCGCGACCAGCGTGGCGACATGCATCGCCGCTTCGGCAATTCCCACGACCGGCCCGCTTGCCAGCTCGCGGGCGGCCAGCAGCCCCGGATCGCCAAAGCAGGCAATCACATGGCCTTGCGCCCCCTGCGCCATGCCTTTTTTTATCTGTTCCAGCACGCCAATGGCGGCAATCGCCTCATCAAAATGCCCTTCAATTGATGCCACGCCCTGGGTCGGACAACTGGCGAGGATCGTCGTACCCGGTGCGGCGACACTGCGGGCAGCACTGGCAATGGTGTGCGTCATTTCCGGGCTGGTATTGGGGTTGATCACCTGTATACAGAATTGTGTCATGCCTGTTCTCCTGGCGCGCCAAACAGGCGGGCAAAATCGGGGAGGATGTCGCCGCCGCGCTCAAAGCTGAGGCTTGAGACAATATGATCGAAGTGGTGGGCCATAGCATGGCTCAGCGCCGCGCCATCTTTCTTACGCAGCAGTTCGATGAGCCTGTCGTGGTCGTCGCAGCGGCACCCGCGCTGCCAGGGGGCGCCCCAGGCGGCAATCACCAGCGACGAACGTTGCGCCAGCGTGGTCACAATATCGGTCACTACGGCATTGCCAGAGATAGCCTGCAACTGGATATGAAATGCCGCGGAATAACGAATCGCCGCCGCGCCATCGTGGTTCTGATGCGCCTCTTCTTCCTGCGCGATGATTTTCTCGAGCCCAGCAATATGTGGCGGCTGTAGATGCTCAAGAACCTGCGGCAGGTTGGCACACTCGATCATTTTGCGGGTAGAGAAGATCGCTTTCGATTCATCGATATCCGGTTTGGCAACGAATGCACCACGTCTGGGCGTCATCGTGACCATTTGCACCGTCGCAAGGCGCGTCAGGACCTTGCGGATCCCCGTGCGGCTAACGCCAAACACTTCGGCCAGGGCTTCTTCGGGTAATTTGCTGCCGGGCGGTAATTGATGTTCGACAATGGCGGTCATCAGCGACTGCCAGATGAAATTTTCTTTATCTTCCAGATCTGCTGGGGTCTGTAGCCCCGTTGGCTGCTTCATTGGGAAATTCCTTTGTTACCTGGTTCTTATCTTTTTGTATACATCATTAAAATATTTTGTATACATAAAATTAAAACCTGGCCTGGTTCATGCAATACAGGATGGCAGACATAACGTCACAATCTGTATTCAGAGGAGCAGATTCCATGCCAAACCTTGAACCAAATTACAAAGACAGTTACAGCCCACGACTCACTAACAACGATTTGGCCCCGACGCGCGACCAGAACTGGACGTGGTACAACATCTTCTCTTTCTGGATGTCCGACGTTCATAGCATGGGCGGATACGTGGTCGCGGCCAGCTTCTTTGCGCTCGGCCTTGCCAGTTGGCAGGTATTACTGTGCCTGTTGCTGGGAATTTGTATTGTGCAGTTGTGCGCAAACCTTGTTGCCAAACCAAGCCAAATGGCTGGCGTGCCCTATGCGGTTATCTGTCGCCAGGCATTTGGCGTGTTCGGTGCCAATATTCCGGCCGTCATCCGTGGTCTTATCGCCTTTGCCTGGTACGGTATACAAACCTATCTGGCCGCTAACGCGTTAATGCTGGTGATGTTGAAATTCTGGCCTTCTCTGGCCCCGATGACCGAAGGGCATTTCCTTGGTCTGTCGCATTTGGGCTGGGTCTGCTTCGGCATTATGTGGGTATTGCAGGCACTGGTGTTCTGGCACGGGATGAGCGCGATTAAACGCTTTATCGATATCGCAGGCCCGGCTGTCTACGTGGTGATGCTGGCGCTGGCGGTGTGGATCCTGTCGCAAACCGGCTTTAGCGGTATCTCGTTTACCCTTGCCAGCAAAGAGCTGACCGCAGGCGAGCAAACCTGGCAGATGATTACCGCAACGGCGCTGGTGGTTTCTTACTTCTCCGGCCCACTGCTGAACTTTGGCGACTTCTCTCGCTACGGCAAAAGCATGCAGGAAATTCGTCGCGGCAACCGCTGGGGTCTGCCGTTTAACTTCCTGCTGTTCTCCATCGTGACCGTGGTGATCGTGTCGGGTACACAGTCGCTGTTCGGCAAAATGATCACTGATCCTATCGAAACCGTCAGCCACGTGGGCAATAGCCTGGCCATGGCAATTGGTTTGCTGACCATGATTATCGCCACCATTGGGATCAACATTGTGGCTAACTTCGTCTCCCCGGCGTTCGATTTCTCAAACTGCTCGCCGCAGAAGATCAGCTTCCGCACCGGCGGGATGATCGCCGCCGTTGGTTCCGTGCTGCTGACGCCGTGGAACCTGTTCCAGTCACCGGAACTGATCCACTACACGCTGGATGTGCTGGGCTCCTTTATCGGGCCACTGTTCGGTATTCTCTTGGCGGACTTCTACCTCATTAAACGCGGGAAAGTGTTTGTCGATGATCTGTTTACCGTCTCCCCGAATGGGCGCTACTGGTACAAAAACGGCATCAACCCGAAAGCGGTTGCCGCACTGGTACCATCGGTCGCCGTGTGCCTGGTAATCAGCTTTATTCCGTCACTGCACGAAGTGGCGAACTTTAGCTGGTTTATCGGTGTGTTCCTGGGCGCAGGCAGCTACCGCTGGATTGCACGCCACGATCGTGAAGGGGTTAGCGAAGGGTTTGCTCCGCGTCGCGCAACGGCGAAAGAGTAAACGCATCAGGCCCGGACTGGGGTGGTCCGGGCCTGTTGCTGACAGAAGATTAAGAAGAAAACAGGCAACGTCTACGGCGTCTTATCCTCCCCTGCGTTGTTCGCACGAGGGTTGCTTAACAGGGCATAGCGGTTGAGCAATTGTTGAAATCGGGTCTCGATTTGTACGATCAACGCAGGCGCCACCTCCCCCGATCGTGTCTGTTCATCCAGTTGCCGAAGCAGTTCTTCCAGCGGTGGCGTTTGCAGGGATTGGCGAATCGCGAAAACGGCTGATTTCAGTTCCGATGCGGTTAAATATTTCCCTTTACGTTCATCAAGGGCATCCAGTTGCTGAGAAAGACGCTGCAACTGCTTCTGTGCCTGCATGTAATGAGACAGCTCAGAAACCGGCAGCGCATTGCGCTCTCGTTCCCGTAAATCAGGTTGATTCAGAAATGTCCATCCCCCAACCCCGATACCGCTCAAACACACTGCGGTCATCATTCCGGCAAAAAACATCGGCCATGAACGTCGGGATGGTGTGACCGTTGTCTGCCGCGCTGGCGGTGCGACACGTGGCGCAATCTCTTCTGGTTCGGAGGGCGCTATGGCGCTTGCGGTTATCGGCGTTACGCCTGCTTCTGTCTCCTGCGGCGTGAGCCGCTCCAGTCGCAGCGCGACATTACGCAACTGACCGGCAACGATATCCATTCGGGTCAGATGCCAGAGTTCACACTGACGCAGTACTTTTTCAAGTTCAGCCAGGTATTGCTCACAGCGATAGACCCGCGCCAACGCTTGATACTGAACCTCCATTGTCCGTAGCGACTGCTGTATCTTTTCCGCCAGCCAACTGAGCAGAGTGACTCTTGAATGTACCTGCACGGGCCAGAAATCGCCCCAGTGGCGCGTCATCAGTGTCTGTAACGCCTCCAGCCCTTCGGTCATACCCACCAGCCCCTGCTGCTTTGTTCTGGCCAGGATGTAACAGACCAGTGTTTGCAGTTCCACGCCATTTTGTCTGAACAACGCCAGACACAACGATTCGACCCGACGCCAGTCCACGTCCGGGCGCGCCGGATGGGTGAGTTTACCCATTTCGGCCTGTAATTCGCC
Organism: Phytobacter sp. SCO41; assembly: GCF_003073275.1. Taxonomy (NCBI): domain Bacteria; kingdom Pseudomonadati; phylum Pseudomonadota; class Gammaproteobacteria; order Enterobacterales; family Enterobacteriaceae; genus Phytobacter; species Phytobacter sp. SCO41. The sequence goes on from NZ_CP027225.1 coordinate 4,546,767, forward strand.
CGCTTCGCGAAAGGTACAGGGAGCGCCACCCACACGAAACTGGCTGATAAATAACGAATGGTCCGTCATAGGTTATGCACGCTCCTGTTGCTTAAGATGACGCAGGACTATCCGCCCTTCCGGCGAGAAGACCCCGTCAAAACGGATCCATCCCCTGGCGGGAAGTTCGGCATGAATCAGGTAATTCAGATGTCCGGGACGCGGTTGCGGCAGTAGCTCCACGCGGAGCTGACTCAGGCGAGGTTCATAACGGCGCAGCGTCTCCTCAATCTGGTGTATTAACCCGTGAATACCCGCCGTCATTCCCTGATGTATCACGCTAAGATCCGGTAACCCGTAATCCGGCAGGTGCGCCAGCGTACCCGCCCGGCAATTGATAATGCGCTGCATGTTGTCCATCACGGAAAGGATAAGTTGGTCCCGCTCGCCGACCTGTTCCAGCGGTAATTCGCTACTGAAGCCAGACATCAACATTTCGTATAAAGAAGGCGTCGGCATGGATTAATTGTCCTGCACAGGAAGCAGCGTTAACTGGCTGCGCAAAAGCTCGATAGTGCGGGGTTTATCCGCATCCAACTCGTCCCGTTTCAGGATCAAACGCCAGCTATTACGCGTTTCATCCGGCTGATAAAACTGCCCGGCAATGGCAATAAACTGCGTCTCTTTATCGAGCGGCACATCCAGCGAAACCGCACCCTCGGGTTTAATCCAGACTGAATGTTCCGCCAGAACATCGCCGTTGAGTGCCGACTCTTCCTGCATGAGCAAGGTGTCGTAATCTGCTTTATCAAAGCGGGTGCGCGATTTGAGTTGCCAGACATGCACCATGGTGGAAAGCGGCGTGTCTTGCGCGTCCGTGTTGAGCGCGCCACGCGAGATGAAATCCAGATGCAAGGTATGGATCTGTTTATAGAAGATAGCGCTCGCCATACTTTTCGAGCCCTCAATCACCTTTTGCCCCAGCCCGCAGCCTGTCAGGAAAACTGACAACGCCATCGCGCAGGCCAACGCCCGGCGCTTACAGTGGATAATGAACATGCGTGATTCTCTCCCTGTCCCATCGTGTTGAACCTGGCATGAGTCCCTGATAGCGGCCAAGTTTCACCGTTACAGTCCCGGTGTCTGGCGCGGAACCTGAGGCTCGTAAAATGCCGGTTAGGCCAATCTGAACGCGCTGTTTCCCTAGCTGTGCCGCCGGCAGCAGGCTGACCGGAAGCGTGAGCTGTAGCCGCGCCTGGCAACGCCAGCCAAGATATACACGCAGCAGCACCAGAAGATCGGTATGCAACTGCCCTCCCGGCAGCCATCCGCGCACTTCGTCAGCCTCTTCGGTATAGAGTTGCAGTAACAGTTGACTGTTAACGTCCGTGCCGGTTCGCCCCAACAGAGCGCGCGTTGTCAGGTCAACGCGGGACGTTCGGGACAGGCAGACCCGCGTTTGCAGTACAACAGACTGCGGATCGTGTGGTGTCACCGTTGCCAGGGTCTTTGGCGCAAGCAGTGCCACTAACGCTGTCACGCCTTCCGCTGTACGCGTTGGCAGCCGCATCACGCTCAACAGTGCCAGAAAACGCGAAACGGGCGTGGCGATATGGTTTTCGCTACCGGGAATGCCCAAACCAATGAGCCCCAGCAGGCAATGTGAAATCGCATCCCTTGCCCCCGGTTCAAACGACGCCGGGTAGTTGTATTTGCGCCAGATGCGGTAGTACTGCGTGGTAAAACGGTGGTTGAAGATATCCAGAAACGCCATTACCGCTTCATGCCCGTCCTTTCCCTGTGCGATGTCGTCCAGGTAAGCCGTCGGCAGAGGGGAATCGACGCCGTAAAGCCCCAGAAAAGTGGTGCGTACTGTCACTGGCGCGTCAGGCTGCTGCGAATGGTGCTCGACCGCTTTAAGTTCGCTTGCAGGGAATCCCATCCCCGGATGAGGGCGAAAGCGCACGGGATCATCAGCAGGGTTCGCGCTACTGCCTAACGGCGGGGCGTGTGGCGCAGCTTGTGCCAGATACTGGCAAAAACGGTAAAAATTAATCCGCGAAATGTGCGGCGTCAGTCGATGTATCAGCCCGGTACGCGCTGGCTGTGGTGTTCGGTCCATTGCAGGCACTTCCCTGTGGGTTGCAATATTACGGTGAGTTGTGTGAAAAGATGGATATCGGCATAGAGCGCGAAGAAGCGATGAAGGAGTTCACCAAACAGGGTGATATCCCCCTCCCCGGCGAAACCTTTGCTGTCGAGGGTGACCTGAATGTCCACTCCGCGCAGCAGAAAGCCTTTTTCGAAACGCTGAATGAGATGGTGTTGAACATCAACAATCGCCTCAAGACGACGGCGATTCATCTCGCTCTCCGTCCAGTCATAGAGCGCCAGCGTGCCGCGCAGGATCTCCGCGTTATCCATCATCGACAGAAAGTTTGAGCCAAGATGACTGAGTACCCGCCAGTGGAAACGGTCACGCGAAGGGGGATAACAAGGCTGCGTCGGCGCGCAGAGATTACGGACCCGCAGATTGTTTTGCGCCGCATGGAGGGGGGTGTCCAGAAGCGTGCTTTGCAACGCCTTGCGCGGAAGCTGGCCGTTGGTGCCCGTCAGGCTCAGTGACAAGGTTTCATCTTCCAGAAGCCTGTCCGCGTCAAACCCATCGCCCCCCAAAATCAACCAGCTATCATGCAGCCCAGAGGGGCCACGCTTCACCCGCGTGTGGTAATAGCGTTCGGGGGCATCGTGACGCAACATGCCGCCCCGATGGCGAAAACTGGAAAACGGGACATACGCCTGATTGCCGGTGTGGCGTGAGGAGACGATTCGATCAACAGAATAGATTTCAGTATGACCATCCTGGATACGCATGGGGCGCAGGAGATATTCGTTTTCCAGCGGAGAGAGATGCAGCGGGTCAGCCTCTAGTGGGAACAGGTTGATAACCGGAACACAATGCAGGCGGATAGTGTCGGCATTGAACGGCAAATCGTGGGACCAACTTTCCACCAGCACAACATCCAGCTCAAAACCTTTTATTCCTTCCGGCCAGGCGATGTTTTCCAGCCCATGAAGCGCTACAAACATAAATTTTTCACGGAAAGTGAAATATTCAAGTAAGAGCTGATAGCCGCTAAATGCGGATTCTCCTTTAGGCCACAGTCTGTCATCATCGCCCAATCCCTGCGCAGAAAAATGGCCCTCCAGCACACGCCGCTCCTGCCCCGGCAAACGCAGCCAGATCTGTTGCGTTCCCAGCGTTAGCGCCCGGTGTAAGGCACAGGCTATCGGGCTGTCGGCATTCAGATACAACGGTAGTAGTGATAAATCAATTTGCGACCAGTCGCCGACCAGCGGGCTGCATTCGAAACGCAGGCGAATGACAGAACGTCCGTCCGGCTCGTACTGCAGTGACACGTCAGGCAAAGCCAGCGGATAGAGCGTGACATCGCGCGTGGCGGTGTAGCGACAGCGGGTTTTTCGCTCACCAATCGGGCGTGACAACACCTGAAACTGGCTGAGCGTTTCGCTCTGCTTCATCAGCCGAAAATCGGTTGCCAGCTCAATAATAGACAGTGAGGGAATGGTGCGCAGATAGTGCGGCCAGAGCAGACTGACCAGCCCTTCGGTGAGCTCCGGCAAATCGTCATCCAATTTTTCACGCAGCCGCCCCATTAAGAATGCGAAACCCTCAAACAGGCGCTCCACATACGGATCGCGAGCACCAGGTTTGTCAAGGTTCAGCATTGCCGCGCGGTCGGGATATGCCTGCGCGAATTCTTTACCGGCTTCGCGCAGGTAGCGCATTTCGGCTTCGTAGTAGCGTTGGGTTAAATCGTCCATGAAAATCCTGTGGTAAATAGGTAATGATTAAAGTGGAGTGAGTTGTTAAGAGCAGGCTTGGGGATTATTGATAATATTGCAGGTAGTCCATTTTAAAATATATGCTTGACTAATAATCTTGTACAATCAACCGGAGAGATCTAATAATAAAAAATTCAGATCTTAATGTTCTTCGAACCGCCCATCCTTTAAAATAAACACACGCTTCTTATGGTGATCTTCAAATTTTACAAAAATATTATTATCTTTCATTCCAAAATTATAAGTACTACCCGGTAATCCATGAAAAACTTCCGATTGCCACTCCTTGGTTTTACATGAAATCTGAATATAATCTTTATAACATTCAGACCCACAATACCACTCAGATATAAAGCATATATTTTTTGAGCGAAATTCATTATAAATGTAAAAGTGCTGGGCCAAAAGAAAAATAAATAGAAAATTAAAAATCACAACGCAGTAGATTACTGAGGCAGACCTGGAAACACTCACAAAGAATGAATAATAAAAAAGTGATATACCTACAACACCAATAAGTAACACTTCAATATTACCCCATAACAAATCACAGAAATTAAATAAGACTTGAATCACAACACCTAATAATATATAAACCCATCGATATCCATAATGTGGCTTAGATAAAAAAATGGTATAAAAGGGAGGATTCCGGGCGCCATAACCAATGAAATATATGCCATATTATAACCATGAAACATGAATAATACATTGAATACTATGCTAACTACAATCCAAGAAACCACACCAGATACAATTCGAAGGACCAACATAATATTACTCTTTAATTGACATTCATTATCATTAAAAAGAAAAAACCTTAAAAAATAGCAAAATATCATTAATCATATTATTTCTAATAGAATAAAATTATGATGCTTTCTGCGTTACGTTAAAATCTTTAATTTTCACACCAATAGCATCGGATATTTTTTTCCTCTGAAAACAAGTCCTGCAGCCTTCCCCAGATTTTATCCTGGCTTCCGGGTTATTTTTCAGTGATATTGATATAAATTTCCTGCGATATTTGTCCCCTTGTTTAAAATATGTCACTAAAATGGCTTCCTGCTTTCTTTGAGGTAAATCAATTATATAACCACTCATAATATCTTTCGCTTTTTTGATCATCAAGGCAGCAAAGTGAACCGCTCCTTCATCTGTAATCAAATATCTTAATATATCTAACCTTGACATGTTTGGAAATGAATCCAGCTTGTCATCATACATATCATAGGCTGTGCGTAATGATATTCTTCGGTTAATGGTTTGGGCTGTTTTACTTCTATTATTCCGTCCTTCACATCCGTCTCATAAACATCATTCATCATCGACGCGATAAATCGCGACTGACATGGGCAGGAGCTTTTACTGTCCAGAGTTCCTGCCATCAGCCGGCCGTGAATATCTGTCTGCGGAACGCCTCCTACGATAATAAACATTCCTGGATATCTGCCACAGGTCACTCTATCCATATCGCGTGCCTGAGGTATACCCATAATGGTATGGTCATCCGCGCCTTCAATGATCCTGCCGCCACAGGTGGTTATATCACCTCTGACCAGAAAATAGCCTCGTCCCATCGTCTTCAATCCTCATGTTGCGAATCGCACAATACGGCAGCACGTGCGGGATCTATCGCCACCAGCGTGCCGAGCAGGGTTTCCATTTTTCGCGCCAGCAGCGCTTTATCCGCATAGCGATATGCCCTTAAACGCAGCAGCTTCAACTGCCGGGCTTTGATCTCGAAGATCAGCTCGGGTTCCCATTGGGCCAGCGTCAGCCCCTGCGAACTCCCGTCCAGTTCATCTAACAGCAACAGCGCCATCTCTGTTTTGCCGTATTGCTCCGCGATCCGGGCCATGAGTAAACGCAATTGCAGATGCTGTCGCGCGGTAACAATCCCCGGACGTGACTGGAGCCAGCCCATCGCGGCGTCGACCCCTTCACTGTCGGCACGCTCCTGCGCTTCGGGTTCCAGCGCCAAAAGATCATCGAGGGAGGATTCGCCAGAGAGAGCCGCCCCGCCTGCCAGCCATGCCCCTTCATCCCGCGGTATAACCTGCTGTGCAATCCAGTTTCGCGTTACGTCATCCGCAAACGGGCTACCGTCACTCCATGCAAGCTGCTCCAGCCCAGCCAACCGTTCCAGCAACAACGCCAGATCCTGACGGACAACAGATGTCCACCTGTCCCACGGCGGCCCTGCCTTGCCTAGCGCCTGGTGCAGATACCACTGAATATCCAGCCAGAAGTGACATACACCTTCGCCGAACATCCGGTCGGCTTGTTCCAGGAGTTCTGTCCAGTTCTGCTGTGTATACAATCGCTTAAGTTGATTACGCGATTCCGTGCGCGGTGGAGACAGCCGCGTTTTGCCGTCGACATCGGGCGGAAGCTCATGAACGGTGTCCCAACGCAGGGTTTTCATCAGGCGATGTGCCGCCAGCCAGCCGCGGGGCTGTTCATTGAGGTAACGGGACAGCGTTTTGGCCTGATCCAGCAAATCGCGTCCGGAATGAATAACCTGCAACGACGGCGAGTCGATAAGGGAAGAAGCGACAGGCGGCGAGAGGGCCGCGCTATTTTGAGGTACAACGGCATTCATCCCGCCCGATTGCGCCAGACGTGACTCCAACGCGTGAATAAGCGGCATCAGCGAAGGCGGCTGTTGGTCTTCTGTCCATGCTGCAAATGATACTGATAGCAAATTCAGCGCGGCGACGATCCTGGAAAAATCCGCCTTTGCCACTTCCGGAAATCGCGCCAGGCTATCAAGAATTTTGTCTCCGGCCAGCCACTCAAGCACCAGTTTTCGGCTCGACGGGCGGGAGGGTAGTAGCGCGGTACCAAAGCGTTCAACCAGCCCGGCCAGCAACGCCAGCCCCTCAGCTAAGCCACGCTCGCCGTCGCGATGTAGCCGTGCCCAGATGTAATAGGTCACGATACGCAGATCTTTTGCCTGTGTCAGAATGAGGGATTCCGCCAGCGTACAAATCAATGCGGTGTCTGCGCCCGACAGCTTGTTCATCTCATCGCGCATAAGCAGAAAATCGTCGTGATAGCCCGGGTCTTCGCCAACGGGTGCGTCTTCTTTTACTGGCAATAACCATTTCTGCCATAACGCGGTCTGCTCGCGCGCGGCCTGCAGGACATCGCCATCGCTAAAACAGCTACGGGTTAACTGCTGTAGCAACTCACTCATCCTCGTGCTCTCCCTGTTCTTGCGACTCTGCCATGACGTTCCCGGTCAGGAAGATCTGCTGTGGCAGGCGAAAATTTCTCAGTGCCAGCAGTGCCATCGGCCCTTTTCCCTGCTCAACGCGCATCAGGTAATGCAACGGGAGGCCGTCCGGGGCGCGCCACAGCACTTTGTAGCTGCTGCTGTCCAGTTGTGTAACTTCCGCTTGTTCCAGTAAGCGGATGAGGCTCCAGCTTCCCCGGTAATCTGCCAAAATACGCTCGCTGTTCTGCGTGCTGGTCCAGCTCAGCGACGCACCGGGGTGCCACTGCTCACCAGGCCAGGTAAAGCGCTGCCAGCGCTCCTTCTGGTTGAAATATTCCAGTATTTGCCCGTCAACCGTCAGTTGCGTTTTCATCACATCGCGCGCGGGTTTGGCTCGCAGATCAAAATGTATTCCGGCATCTCCGCTGGCAAAGGCGGCATCCGTGATATCGCCAAGCTGATTCAGGGAACGCAAAAACGCCGGATTTACTACCAAACCCTGTGTGTTCGTGGCATCGGTCACCCAGTCTCGCCCTTCGCGTCTCAGCACGCCACCAAGGTGCATGGCGAGATATTGATGGATGCGGCCACCGTCGCGCAGGTACTGCGCCAGCAAAGGCAACGAGGCATCATTCTGCGTGGCACTAAAGGGGTAGCGCCCCGCGAAATCCTGTTCCCACTGGCTGACAATGGCACGCTGCCACTGCCGATTGAGACTCTCCGCCGCGGGTGTCAGCACCTGTCGCCATGCCTGCTCAACCGGGCGAACAAACAGCGCCTGACCAAAGCCGCTCCATGCATCTCCGAGGCTGGCGGCAACCAGACGACCATAGTCGCGGGTATCAGTAAGATCGACGGTTTTACCCTGAAACACCGTCTGCGCCAGTTGTTGCGTCATTTCCTGCGGATCCGGGGCGTTGATGACTTGTTGCAGCTTGAGCCGCACACGGCTAACGCGCGTCAGATAAGTCTGCAGATTGAGCGTCGCGTCTCCGCTACCGGCAGCGCGTTCCCCCGTCAGCCGCAGCAGCGGGGCAAAGGTTTTATCCAGCGGGCCGGGAGGCGTTTCGTCCTGACGGCCTTGTTCTTCGCCGTTAAAGAGTGCCTTTGCCGATGTCGTCAATGAATCCGACAATCCACGGTTCGGTCGCCCCGTTGCCGCCTGCCACGCCAGCGTATCCATCAGGGCAATGAGCGGCGACTGGTGAGCATCAGCCATGAGTGTCAGTTGATCGAGTACACCGGACAGCGTGCCTTCCTTTTTCCAGCGAAGGCTGTTAAGAAAAGAGAGCCAGCTTCCGGCAAAGTCGGTGAAGTAACGCTCTGTGAGTCGGGCGCGTAGCGTCTCCGGCGATACATCGGATGACGCGCCCTTATCGCGATCACTGAGCACCCAGTCAATTTCTTCGCGTCGGGCCGCCACAACTTGCTCTATCGCCTCTTTTACCTGCCCTTCCCACGCCTGGCGGGTGAACATCCCCGGTACGATCTGCTCAGTACTAAAAAGCGCATCGGCCTGGGTGTCGCTGGTCATATCCGTCAGAGTCATATCTGCATAGTTTCGGGAAACCTGTTTCAGCACATTCTGGTAGAGCGTGTTTACCGCATTGCGTACGCCAATCTGGCGCAGCAGGATTTTTCGCACGGTGGCGGTCAGTTCAGGTTGCAACGCCACCTTCCATTGCGGATGTTCAGCCAGATTCGTGCCCCAGAAGGCAAGTAGCGAAGGGACGATACTCTGCGAGAGACCTTCCGCCACCCCTGGATAGCGCAGACCATCGGCCATCAGCGTGGCGCTGAAAAAGGCCGCATCCGCTTTTTCCGGACGGGACATCATCAGCAGCGCTTTAAGCTGTTTATATCGCTGCTCACTTGTTGCCGTCCGCTGAGGGCTGTCAGGAGGCAGGGCGACAAAGGTGTTTAGCTGCTGTTGCAGATGTGAGAGCGCCACATCGCGCACCAGACGGCTGGCAGCCTGCGCATAACCGGGAAATGCCGCATCAAGCAATTGCGTGTTACGCTCCAGTCCGAAACGCTGATACCACGGCGCACCGTGACGAACGCGGTATTGCAGGCGCTCCAGTTCGCTCTGTAATGTATGCAGTGCTATCAGTTGTTCTGAAAGCGGCAGGCGAGTGTTCAGTGCGTGCGCTGTCTGCGCGGCGGTATCCTGAATCAGCATGCGGTTGGTCAGAAAAGACGTCAGAAGCCCGGTTCCCCACACCATCACCATTATGCCCAGCATTGCCATCATTGCATGTGCCCACGGGAATCCCACCTTACGCCCCCGGACCTTATCATCCGTAATACCCACCCATACCGGAGAGGGAAGCCAGGCGTGAGGCGCGGTATCTGCTCTGGCCACATGCTTCGGACTGAACATCAGGCCACGCAATGAGAGGGAATATGCTCCACCCGACAACAGAGGTTTCAATGTGTTTTGCCAGTGAGCAACGCCCTCTTTTTGCAGGGAATGTGCCAGGCGCAACAGGAAATCGTGGCGATTATCGCGCAGTAACTGCTGCATCCCCTGCTCTGTTAGTTGTGGGGTTTGCGCTTCCAGCATGGAAGCCAGATGTTCTGCCGTGCAATGTTCAGGCAGCAGGCATCCCACCGCCTGTGTGGTGCGTTCGGTCTGATAACCGCCATCGTCGCAGATCTGCCATAAATAGAGCGGGGCCTGAAACCCGAGTCGTTTTCCGCTGTCGGTCAGCCCGCGCCAGGCCTTATCCATTTGCGCACTCTGCTGGCTCTGTTTCGCCGTCAGCGGCCAGACAACCCCATCCAGTGGGCGGTGGCGGCGCAGTTTTCGCAATGACGCCAACAGTTCGGCCTCCGGTTCGGCTAACGCTCTGCCGCCATGGATCAGTACGATACCGTCGCCTTCAAGCCAGTGCTGTTCTGTTAAACCCGGTGCGATGGATTCCACTTCGGCGGACTCACCGATAATCAGGAGCAGACGGATTTTATAGCGCCAGAAGAAGCCGTAGCGGGTGCGTAAATAGGATCGGAGATTGGTAAGAGGGTTATGTAACTCCGGTTTATGTTGTACCGTTGTAGCCTCTGGCCTGTATTGCAGATGTATTTTTCTCTGTTTCCAACGCCACCAGAATGGTGAACACACCATCCCGAATAACAGGGCTGCAAATATTCCCCCCCAGATTGACCACGCCTGTTGGACGGATATTCCTTTTTTTACCAGCACATCCTGATTAATGAAAATTAATAAGGCACAGATCCCTGCCATCCCTATAACCAGAAGAAAATAGCCCCAGAAGCCATAACGCGCAGTATGCATCATGTTCCCTCACGCTCAAAATAGTGACCCTGTGTAATTAGACAAAGTCGCTTTGATTGAATTTGTTGTGATGCCTGACAAATAACCAATTGTTCTTTTCCGGTTTTTCTGGTGGCTTCAGATAATATTGCCAATGATAATGGAAAAGCCAACTCCCCTCCGGGGCCAAAGGAATAGTCAATTGAGTGCAGCGGTTGCCTCCTTGGTAGTTCCCACTCATACTGGGTGGCATACTGAATAATATTTTCTACTATTTCATTGTTAACATTAGAAACCCAGACATGTTGTAAATTTTTTTATTTAACCTGTTATATTCAAACAGTGAATTTAAACTATATTCCAGCCCCTCTGGTTCTAATACCATGATTCGTCCCATGCCAGCAATAACTGGTATTGAATGTCGTTTTGCAAATGAATATGAAGATATTAACTGCGCAGACACTAATTCGCTGTATTTTTCAGTGATATTTCCCTGCCAGTTTTGCAAGCAAATAACTAAAACCAAACCGTCGAAATTTTCATTATCATAGAGCGACTCAATACACTCAATAGAGCGGGCTATTTCTGGGACTAGATCCCACTGCAAGAGAATAAATTGCTTTGCTGTTTCGCATTCTTTACTTTCAGGCAGCAATATATAAATCGTATGCAAGTGGTTACGATAATTTGGATATTGACGCTCCAGATTCTGGTGGATATCACTGGTTATTGCAGAGAGAGAGTTACGGAATGTAAAAGAGAGCGGCCTGGCCTTTCGTGGATATGCAGGGATATCCTCAAGCGGCCCCAGCAATGAATCGACCCCTTCTCCATCTGGCGTGTAAATAATATTGCCAACTATTGCCAATTGCTTTTGACTCCATTGCTGCCAGTGTTTTTTTACTTGTTCCTTTTCGATATTACAGGCCAGGCAGGAGGCAATAGATTGTTCATATCTATTTATCATGACACCCATAAGGCATAACCAGAGAAATAGCGCTGGCAATATGCCATATATCAACATGTCACCATATGTGGCAACATTAAGAGCAAAAAGCCCCAAAATGCCGTTCAGTGTTAACATGGAAAGTAATAATATAATCCAGCGCCGATAATTTGGTTTGGGAATGGGGCTTTTTTCCGGTATAACGGGTATCATCCATCCCATATTATGACTCTATGCTATTTTCAGGTTGAGAGCTTATAACACAACACCCACACGCGCACTGGCAATTGTTCACAACAATATTTTTACCTTGTTCCATCGCTGTTGGGTCACCTTCCTGTATAGGATTAACACCATGTTTAGGGCAAGAAACCAAATCGCCTACCAATGCAACCTGAACGCCATTAATAAACATGGTTGAAGATGCAGTTATGACCTTACCCCCATGAGTAGTAACATCTCCTAAACAAACAAGTCTCGGCATATTTTCTATCCTGTTTAATTATTGGTAAAAATATCTAACTGTGAAATATAATGTTGGAGACTAACTATGGTGGCATTAACCAAATGATTATTTTTGGTCTTTTATTACCGAGGTTTGTAATATTTGTAGTTTCAGTAATATGCTGCTATAGAGCAACCAATGTATTTTTAGTTAATGATTGCTCCAAATTTAGCAGATCAACGCTGTTGACCTGCTGGGCCAAACCCTTAATCAGGCTGTTTCTGATTATCTGCCTTTACCACTGCGAGGGATGATATTTAATTGTCCCGGTTATACTTTCCCACAGCGCCACCAGTTCATGTTCAGTTAATGCATTGTCAGCGTGTAAGAGGTCAATACTGTAATCCATTGACAACTTAAGTAGCTTATTTCCTCCTTTCTTGTCTTCATGTATAACCAGTTCAAAATCATAGTTTATGGCTGGTTCTGAACTATAATTATCATTCTGTTTAGTCCACCACTCTGAAACCTCAAGGCCGTTGACCTTACGTTTTCCTTTATATAACGTTTCACCATATTCTGTTTCCATCACACGGGCGTCGTTATCCAGCAGCAATGTGCTAGTATAACTGTCGTTATCCGTCTTTAATGTTATAGTGACTTTTTTGCTGTTTTGATAACTTACAGAGGCTTCATATTGCCCGAGTAGTGAGGCATCAACCTGTCCATACAGAATAGCTAACTGATTTTCTGACGGGCGCTGATTGTCTTTACGGGGTTGTAATCCTGACAAAATAGCCAGTAATTGTGCTTTCTTCTTCGGGACATTATATCGAAAGGTATCAGAAATTTCTTTACTTTTACCATACCAGTAACCATCGTAACGGGCAGCCCGTTCGTCCCGTGCTTTCATTTTAACTGAAAACGTGATGCCATCTGCCCATTTCCACGCATCTAATATCCTTGCCATATCTGGAGTATATTCAGCCTCCATCCGCTCAAAAATGACCCCGTTCATTGGTGAGGTTAGTGGATAAATCCCCTTCAGATAGGGGGCATCCTGCGGATCGACGACGGGCATATTTCTGAGTTCTTCCTCATACCGCAACAAAAATTGCTGAAACGGAGGGTGATATTGCAGTTTTGTTTCCACTGGGGTCATATCTGAACCCTGTATAAACATCACCATTCCCGTTGGCGTAAATTCAGTCGGAAGTGCTACAGAATAAAAACAAAAATACCGCGTTTCGGGGTGTTGTAATAATGAGGTGACCATCTCTTTCTCCCTGTCACTTAACGAATAATGATACGCGCCGGGTTTGAATACCAGCCACCCGGTTATTACTATCAACGTCGCCAGCAGTATGCTGTTTCTCAGGCAGTGCGGGCCATTAAGTAAATGCCATTTTTTCATCGTTATTGACCTGCCGGGCAATTTTTATAATAGCGTACAATGCAAGGGATTTGCTGAAGAGGCCCCGTTAATCAGGCTGTTTCTGATTATCGACCTTCACCACTGCGTGGGATGATATTCAATTGTCCCGGTTATACTTTCCCACAGTGCCACCAGTTCATGTTCAGTTAATGCGTTCTCAGCTTGTAAGAGATCAATACTGTAATCCATCGACAACTCGAGTAGTTTATTCCCTCCGTTCTTATCTTGATGTATAACCAGTTCAAAATCATAAATTATGGCTGGTTTTGCATAATAACTATCATTCTGTTTCGTCCACCATTCTGAAATCACAAGGCCGTTGACCTTACGTTTTCCCTTGTACAGGGTTTCTCCGTATTCTGTTTCCATCACCCGAGCGTCTTTCTCCAGCAGCGGTGTGCCGGTATAACTATGGTTATCTGTCTTTACTGTGATAGTGACTTTTTTGCTGTTTTGATAACTTACAGAGGCTTCATATTGCCCGAGTAGTGAGGCATCAACCTGTCCATACTGAATAGCTAACTGATTTTCTGACGGGCGCTGATTGTCTTTACGGGGTTGTAATCCTGACAAAATAGCCAGTAATTGTGCTTTTTTCTGCGGGACATCATATCCATAGATGCCCGGAGAACCCTCTCGATCCCCATCATAACGACCCGCTCGCCTATCTGTAACCTTCATTTTTATTGAAAACGTAACGCCATCCTCCCACTTACGGGCATCCAGCACTCTTGCAAAGTCCGGAGTAAAAGACTCTTCATTACATTCAAAAATAGTTCCTTTTAGTGGCTGTTCCAGTCGATAAACCTTCTTAAGATAAGGTGCATCACGAGGATCTGTTACAGGCATATTTCTGAGTTCTTCTTCATGCCGCAGCAAAAATTGCTGAAACGGAGGATAATATTGCAGTTTCGTTTCCACTGTGGTCATATCTGAACCCTGTATAAACATCACCATTCCTGTTGGCACAAATTCAGCCGGAAGCTCAACAGAATAAAAACCAAAATACCGCGTTTCGGGGTGTTGCAATAATGAAGTGACCATCTCTTTCTCCCTGTCACTTAATGAATAATGATATGCGCCGGGTTTAAGTGCCAGCCATCCCGCTATTAATATCAACGCCGCCAGCAATATGCTGTTTCTCAGGCGGCACGGGCCATTAAGTAAATGCCATTTTTTCATCGTTATTGACCTGCTGGGCGATTTTTATAATAGAGCGTAAGGTAAAAGCCTGACTAACGTCATTGCGATAAGCCGCTTCGTGAAGAACCTGCACCGCCAGACGTTCCTGAATATTCTTATGAATGATTTTCCCGGCACGCAGAGGTACCGTACCGTCGCCATTTTCACAGGCATCACGTAATGTAAAACGTTGTCCTACCCAACCGTATATCACATTGTTATCGCCCTTTAATTCCCATGCCTGCTCTTCTGGAGAAAGCTCATCTTTCACCGTTCTATTGGCACTGACTTCACTTAAATAAAGGCGACCATCATTCATTTTTGGCTCTGGTGGCGTCTCCCCCATTTAGTAACTTTTCATATTAAGGGTAAACAGGCTGAAAAAGATGCCAGCAACTGCATCGGGATAAACAACACGCCCCTCCCTTAAGCCTACTTTAGTAAAAGGCACAACTATTTTTGTAAGGTAAATTAATATAACAAAAGCCGCCATAGACATTACTAAAGAGTAAGATATAAATAAAATTAACAACTACACCATATTCCATGATCAAGAACGAGAACACATTTAATTCAAAAACTTCAGTATAATTTCTTATGTAATTTTTAACAGAAAACAATAAACCATTTACAATATTGAATAAATAAATCACATACAAAATATAAAAATTAATTTTCCTATCAAGATAACCACCATTCATTAAAAACCGAGAACTAGAAAACAGCAGTGCTGTATTAAAAATAACAATCAAAAAATCGAACCACAACAGTGAGCTCAAGTAATATTCAACATCCCCATTACTAGCAGCATCATAATAGTCTAGATCCCCACGATAATACCGGCAATCCAACGAGAAAATTAAAAAATCAATGAGAATAATCATTACTGCAAAAAAAATACTCGCAAGCCTTCCCAATAAATTTATGAAACGAAGTTAAATTGAATACACTTAAAAATACCTTACAATAGTTATTCTCAGTAACTAGTTTTGTTCTTATATTAACCCCCTCTCCATCCTTCCATTTAAATCATATTACCTCATAAAATATTTGATATCGACTAAAGTATCCAATCCAGAATAACAATAATTATCGTTTTCCTGCAACCTTATTAAATACACAAGATATTAATCAAAGGTATATAGCACTACTCCACCTTTCTTTTCAGCCTACTTATTAATTTAAATCGACCATTTTTTATTATATATTTTTCTTTTAGATAAACTTGGTTAAATGATTTTTTGTTTTTCACCATCATATCATCCTCATACCTATAAAGGACATTGCTATCAATATTTACCGTATAATCAGCATTTATAACAAAATCAGAAAATCGGACGATATCTTCATAGCAAAAAATACTATCCAACAATAAAGCATCGACTAAATTACCATCCTGGCCATAACTATTGAGTTGCACATTAAGCAATGGGGTATCTGCTTCCCCTATTTTATTATAAATGATCAATTTAAAAGTATTATGATCATAACCAAAACTACCAATAGCATAATAAGGCACACCTACTTCCATATTTGGCGAACCAAAATTATCGCCTTTAACTGGAATGCTGACTTCTTGTTGATTAAAATTATTAAGTCTTCGCATGTATTTTTTGGGGGGGGCGGCAACAGATGAACAATCATCAAACAATGTTTTCATATCTAATCCCTGTTGTCTGTACTTCAATTGAGTAATATCTAAAGGCAATACCACCCCTTCATTTTCCATCGCATTACAACCAACGATTAAAACAATACAAAAAAAACATTTCATTTTAATAAAAAAATATCTACGCATAGTTTTTCAGGTTTATATTTTTAATAACTCTAAAGTCGGGTTATATTTCTGAAGATGTATATGGTGATTATGGTTCACTAGGTGTTCAACATTTTTTAATACTGGTTTATCAATAACAGATGGGTGTGCTTTCTGCCATTCACTATACCACTCATTCCATACTTTTCCTGTTGTAGGGCTATTAATACTGTCCCAATATTCCCACGCTTTAATACTTTTCCAACCAAATAAAACCAATGCCTCATTGAATTTATTCTGTCTTTCAACATCTAAACCTTTCCAACCACAAGGTTCACCAGTCTCATCATTCTTGTCAAGATAAACTGAGCCTCCTGATTCATCTTTCCTTAAATAACGTAAATCCAAGTTTGTCCCATTTTTATGAGTTTTGCTAGGAGACGGTGACTCACCTTTATTGTTACTACCTCCATTAAAAGTAAAATCTGTATAACCAGTATTTAACATGGCACCTAATAACGAAGCAGTAGTAAGATCATTTGCATAAGGCCGTGTAGTATTACTTGTTAATGTAAACCCTACGTCACCACTTGAATAACTGCTTACATTATCACTTATGTTAATAAGATAAATTTTATCGCCACCAAGTTTATCTTTATAATTAGAAAATGTATTCTCAGTTACTACAATAGTATAGGTACCAATTTCATGCTGAGTCCCTAATGAATCGTGATAAATATACTTAGCTTTATTTCGTGAGTTTTTTAGCACTCTCTCAGTTTTCTTAGTTCCATTCCCAGTATCATCAATTAATTTATAACCTATAACCCCATTGTGATATATATGATATTCAACACTAGACTTCACCCTTGTAATTTTTTGCTCTTTTATGTTTTTTTCATTCTTAGAAGTATACCCACTCGTTGTTTTGACAATATCTTTCATAACATACTCCATATTATTTCCAACCACCACAAAATAGGGGGCGCTTGACTACAAAAAAACAACCACAATATTCAAAAAAATGAAACCAATCCTTTAGAAATCATAAGAACAAATGAATTCGAATTTCATCATTTTCTTTTTCACTGAGAAACGTTTCTGTATACCCTGCATTATTTGTTTTACCTTCCTTATTTATCCCACCAGGAAAATATGCAATATATTTAGTATTTGCATAGGGTTCATTATTTTCATCTACAAAGTGGAACTGCACATTAAACTCCTCAGTATTTATCACAGGAAATGTCATCAATTTCGCTTTCAATTTCTCCGGATCCATACTCTGCCCGCCGAATTTCTGCCAGACCGCGCCACGTTCTATAATTTTGTCCGGTGCCGCACATTCCACTGTGCCGTCCGCAATACGGATATAACCTCCGCCGCAGGTCAGAATGATCTCTTTCTCTGCACAAATAAGGATCTTTCCTTCACTGCTGCTTATGCGGATATCTTTCAGTGCATCCAGTGTCATTTCGTCACTCTGCGCCTGGATTTCCACTTTGCCCTTTCCGGCAAAGATTTTTATCCCCAGCTTCTGTGCAAACAGGCTGATCGCTTCCCCGGCAGCCACGGTAAACTTTTTCAGGACGCTGAAATCCGCATGCTGCCCACCAGTGCTGACAAGGTTTTCCCCGGCCGACAGCTGGATACTTTTGGGGGTGACCTGCGCTATCCCCTCAGGGGCACTCAGCAGCAGTGCAGCCTGTTTCAGCTCCGTCAGGCTTTCTGCCAGCAGCACCTGCTGCGTCTGTACATCCGCCAGTTCTGCTTTCGCCACCTCTGCCGCACTGCGCAGGGCCTCCACCAGCGACTGTGCGCACTGCAGTTCGCTCAGCGCCGCCGCCATCTCCCGCACCTGCCCCTGCGCCCGCTCCTGACCGTCGGCGCTGATGAATATCCCCTTTTTCGCCCGGATGGCACCCCACATGTCCGTGCGCAGCTCAAAACCTTCCCCGCGCTGCTGTTTTCCCGCATCCACCAGATGGCCGAGATTGAGCTGGCTCTTGCCGCCGTACTCCGTACTGATTTTGATATGCTCTTTGCCGCGCTCGTCATCGAGGCGCAGCTTGTTGTTTGCCGGGGTACGCAACACGTTGCGTCTGTAGTTCTGAATCGTCACGTGGTCGGGGTGGGCGGAATCATGCTTCACGCCGGCGATATAGGGCCGGTCCGGGTTGCCTCCCTCAAACGCAATGCTGACCTCCGTGCCCGCCAGCAGCGGCAGGTGCAGTCCGTAAGTATCACCTGCATAAGGGCGGGACTGCCGTACCCACAGGCTCTCGTAACCCGGCTTCCAGGCTTCGCGGTCAAAATCGAGGTTCACCCGGTAGCGCCCGTCTTTATCGATATGGGCGTAGATGTCGTTTGCCGTTGTGCTGGTCACCCGCGCGGGCAGCGTTCCGGCCATCACCGGCTTCGCGATGCGCGCCGGGCGAAAGCTGTAGCGTTCCGAATACGGGATGGCCGTAAACGTCAGTTCATAACTGCGGTCTCGCGCCGCGCTGGCGGTCAGCCCGGTTATCAATGCGCCCCTGCGGAACACCGCCGGGGCGTCTTCATCCGGTACCTTTATCTCCAGCCCCGGCATCAGCAGGGCGCTGGTGCTCAGCCCCTGCAGAATGGCCCGGCCATTAAGGTAACGTTCGTGGCGGATACGCGCGTAAAACGCCCCGCTTTCCGGTGTGTCCGGGTCGCCTGCCGTCAGGAAGTTGTCCGCATAATGACAGGCTTCGCCACAGGTGGTGCTGTCCCCGCCCGTCGCATCAAACGCCGACGTCATATCGGCGGTCGCGTCACGGTAGTTGTAGTCCCGCGTGGTGACGCTTTTTTCCACCACATGATATGCCGTGTTCAGCCCCCAGACAGATTCAGTGCCGCTGTCGCTCAGCCCAGAAGGGTGGCGCATTGGCAGCATCAGGCCCCGTTCATAGCCGCTCTGGTCGTCATAAAACTCAATGACTTCGATTTTCAGCCGCACGTCGGTACTGAACCGGAACCAGATCCCCACCTCCGACAGCAGCCGGGAGATAAACGTCAGGTCGTCCTCGCCGAACTGCATCACCTGTTCGCGCGACGGATATTCCCCCGTCAGGGTGAAAACGAAGTCCTGGCCGAGCATCCCGTGGCGCTCACGCAGGATTTTCTCGACAATCTGCGGCACGCTCTGGTTCTGGTAGATGGCGTTCTGATGGCTGCGGGCGAGCAGCGCCAGCCGGGGCTCAAGGCGCACTTCATAGCGTGTTTCATCGCGCGAGGTGGAAAGCTGTTTAAAGCCAGTGATGACGCCATACAGGGTGCGCAGCGGCACCTGTACCGGCATCCCCTGAACCGGCGGGGCGCAGAGGCTGAGCGCGCCGTCCTGCATCAGCACCGCTTCCGGCTCCAGGGTTTTATCACGGCTGGTGAACTGGATGTCGTAGCAGAATGGCTGGCTCAGGTGCTCGCGGCCTTCAAAGGAGAGCACATCAGGCGGGCTGCTCAGGCCTCGAATTTTTAATTTGTGGTGGGAGTGGTCAAAACTGAGCGCGTTCATGCGGTGTCTCCTGTGTCCTGGTCAAACTCAAGGGAAATACCCTCATCGTCATTCCAGCCCAGTCTCAAATGTAAAGGTTTCTGCTGCGCGGCCTGATGTGCCAGCAACTGCTGGCTCAGTACTGGTAAAATTTGTTGATTGAGCAGGCTATCGATATTGCGCGCGCCGCTCTCAGGCAGCAAACATACACTGGTGAGCTGGTCATAGAGGTCTTCACTCACCTCGGTTTCCATGCCGTAGTGTTCACGCAGGCGACAAATAACCTGTTCAAGCTTCATCATCACAATGACACGCATCGCGGCAGGGCCGAGCGGGCGATAAATGATCGTCTGGAAACGCGCCTGCAATGCGGGCTGGAAATGGTCGCGCAGGAGAGGATGGAGCAATGCCTGCATCTCGCTTTCCGTGGCATCAGGCTGCTCTTCCAGCAACTGCATCACATGCTCGCTGCCGAGATTGGCGGTCATCAGAATGACCGTATTGCGAAAATCAATTTCACGCCCTTCACCGTCGCGCATAAATCCCCGGTCAAAAACCTGATAGAACAGGTTTATTACGTCGCGGTGCGCTTTTTCTACTTCGTCCAACAACACCACACTGTAGGGACGCTTTCTGACAGCCTCGGTCAGTACACCACCCTGCCCATACCCCACATAACCGGGGGGAGAACCTTTAAGTTGAGAGACAGTATGGGGTTCCTGATATTCGGAAAGGTTGATAGTTATGAGCGATTTCTCGCCGCCGAAGAGGGTGTCCGCAAGGGCAAGCGCGGTTTCCGTTTTACCTGTACCACTTGGCCCCGTCAGCAGGAATACCCCCTGCGGACCGTTTTCTGGCGTAAGACCGGTTTTCGCGGCACGTAATCGCCGGGCAATAGCACCCAGCGCGGCATCCTGGCCCACGACCCGTGTTGCGAGATTCTCTTCCAGGCTTAACAGCGCCGTCTGCTCATCTTTCAGCAATGACGAGAGCGGAACCCCTGTCCAGTCAGCAATCACTGTGGCAACGGTTCGGGCATCAACGTCCAGCCCCAGCAGCGGGCTGGCATGTTGCACAAGGTGAAGCTGTGACTGTAAAGCGACAATATCCGCCTGACGCGAGAGGTCGCTGCGACAGGCCAGCAGTTGTCGGGTAAGTTCTTGCTCTTGTTGATACTGGGTTTCAAGGGTATCGAGTTGCACGATCAATGCGTTCTCTTCCCGCTCGATAGCCGCAAGCCGTTCACCACAAGAATAGTCTCCCACCGTGCTATCGTCCTGTAACGCCTGTTTTTCCAAGGCCAGTGCGGTGAGTGAAGCACGAATATGCGTTAAGGGTTCCGGTAATGTATCAAGGCTCATACGCACGCGGGCGGAAGCCGTATCCAGCAGATCGACAGCTTTGTCCGGCAACTGGCGTCCGGTGAGATAACGTCGGGAAAGTGTTACCGCCGCACGAACCGCGTCGTCCGTGATGTGCACACCATGATGTTGCGCGTAGCGCGCTTTCAGGCCACGGAGCATGAGACTGGCGGTAGCGTCGTCCGGTTCGTCCACTTTCACCATCTGGAAACGACGCTCCAGTGCGGCGTCGCGTTCAAAGTACTGCTTGTATTCACTCCAGGTGGTAGCCGCAATGGTACGCAGCTCGCCCCGGGCCAATGCAGGTTTCAACAGGTTCGCCGCATCTGCGCCGCCCGCCTGATTCCCCGCGCCAATGAGGGTATGCGCTTCGTCGATAAACAGCAGCACAGGTTCCGGTGATTTTTGTACCGCATCAATAACGTTTTTTAGCCGCTGTTCAAATTCACCTTTGACGCCAGCTCCTGCCTGCAACAGACCCAGATCCAAAGTATGGATGTGGACCTTTCTCAGACTCTCCGGCACATTGCCTTCTGCAATACGCAGCGCAAGTCCCTCCACCAGCGCCGTTTTGCCCACGCCGGGTTCGCCAACCAGGATGGGGTTGTTCTTGCGGCGTCGGGAGAGAATATCGACCATCTGGCGGATCTCCGTGTCGCGGCCAAATACCGGGTCGATGCGACCATCACGCGCTTTCTGCGTGAGATTCTCCGTGAAGCGATCCAGAACGACGCGGTGTTGATCGTCGTGTTTAGCACTGCTTCCGTTTTCGGTTAAACCTGGCTCATTCGCAGCAATGCCGGGTAAATCAGCCATAAGCGGTTCATTGACCTGGCGTTGCCGCCCCGGGTTTTCTTCCGATTGCGCATCAAGCAAGGGACGTAGCCGTTCCAGTTGCATACGCCCGAGGCTGAGCAGGATCCACAGATCATTGGCCGCCAGTAACGCAGGTTTTTCTGTCAGCGCCATCAGCAGGTGCTGGCTGCGGATTTGCGGAGCATCAACCTCAAGAGAGGCAATTAGCCATGCCTGAGTCAGCAGTGTGATGAGTTGATCAGATAATCGTGGACGAGTATGAACAGAGCGCGGAAGGGTTGCCAGATGCGCCAGTAGAGACTGCCAGGCACTGTCCAGGTCCCATTCATAACGCCGGGAGATAACGGTGAGATCACCTTCCCCTTGCTCCAGGAGTTTCAGCAGTAAGTGCTCAATGGTGATCTCTGCGTGCGCACGGGTCTGGCAGAGTGATGCGGCCGCTTCCAGCGCATGTGCGCAAAAAGGGTTAAGACGGCGCAGCAGCGCCGCGGGGTGGTTTACGGTCATAGATGTCCCTTCTTGACGTATTCATGTTCAGTTCCTGCAACCGCCGTTTCCCCATGCTACCGCCCGTAGCCATCACCACAGGCCCATCTGGTTTCATCAGCGGATTGACAGGGTTTGCTCAGTGCCGACTCCATCCGGCATTCAGCAAACGTAGTAAGAAGGCAGACAGTTTCCTGTCTGCCGCAGTTATCAGGCGGAGGGGCGCTCATTCCAGGAATCGGAATGAATGATGTTGCCGTCTTTGTAGGTCCAGGTGATTTTTTCGTAGCGCAATTCAATGCGTTCCAGGTGGTTGTGCTTCTCTTTCGCCGGATCTTTGATGTCATGCATCAGCGGAGCGACTTTCACCAGTTTGACGTTCTCAAGCGTGGTGTTGAAATACTCCACTTCCTGGCCCGCATCATTGATGCGATACCATTTGAACTCAGCGGTTTTCAAGGTCTGACCGGTGGTAACGGCCTTGTACAGATAGGGGCTGGACGAATCGATCTCTTTGGTGAAAAGAAACGGGGTATGAATACGGGTGCCCGTCAGTTTGCCTGTGTTGTTATCGGTTGGGATGTAGAGCGTATGTTCCTGCGCAACGACTTCGATGCTGCCTTCACGCCCCTGAACATCGACGGACCCTTTGATATCCGCGCCACCGTCATCTTTCAGCCAGAGATAAACTGGAATAGCCATGAGAATTACTCTCCTTGTTGATTGAATTGAGACACCGCCAACTCCGGCGGTATTTGCTGTTTCGCGTCCTGACAGGCGTCTGAACGCGGAACCAGACTGATTTCGACACGCCGGTTGGTTGCCCTGCCTTCTGGCGTATCGTTCGTCGCCGCAGGCTGGCTTTCGCCCAGCCCCTGCACGGCAAAACAGGTGAACGGGATATCGCTGGTTTGCAACATCCAGTCACGCACCGCTTCGGCACGCCGCAACGACAACTGTTGGTTGGATTTTTCATCGCCGGTGGAATCGGTATAACCAGCAACCAGGATCAACCATCCAGGCTTCGCTTTGATATTGACCAGCGCCTCAACCAGTACTTTTGTCGAGCCGATTTTTAACCTCGACTGCCCCACATCAAACAGCGCCATACTGTCCAGGCGCACAGTCTGAACCGCTCCGCCAGATACAATTTTTCCCTTTGGTTCCGGCGGGCGGTAGCCACGTATCGCCTGCAGCACTGGCTGGCGTAGACGTTCGCCAGGGTAAAGCCCAAAGCCAAGACGCAGCGGTTCTCCTTCGCGGTAATAGTCATCCAGCCGCTGTGCGTCTTCTTTTAGCACCAACAAATAACGGCTTTTGGCCACCGAGTCGGACATCGGGGTAATGGTGTATTTGTGCAGATCATCGCTGACCTGACGCAGTAAATTGCGGTTTGACATTGCCGACAGGCAAAGCGCGATAAGCCCGGCGACGGTAGTCATTGCCAGCCAGGCCGTCCATACTCGCCGCACGGATCCTGGCCCCGACTGACGCGGCAGTAACGGCAACATCGCGTCCGGAAAGCGCAACGCGTCTCTGGCATCGGTTTGTTGCGATATGTCTGGCGTCAGGCACGTTTTGTCAGTTATCCATTGCTGCCATAGATTGCCGTCCTTTTCCGCTAGAGAAGGTGCAAAGCCAGCCCCCACCGCCAGCGGTAAACTTGCGCTCTCCTGCCTGTTTAGCGCTGGCATCACAATTTGCTTCATCCAAAGCAGCAGATTCTCAGCCCGAAGTACCTGGCCCAGCCGTTGACTGCCTGTCGCTATACTGCCCTGAGCAATCCACTCAGACGGCGCGTTCTCATGGTCCGATGTCATGACCAGGGCATCACGTCCGGTACAGATCAACCATGGCGAAGATTCCTCTATTGCAGGTTCGATCTGATAACTCCAGAGGATCAGTGGCACCTTCGCGCCCACCCTGCGCCGTAATTGCACCAGAGTTCGGGAAAAACGCTGCAGTTGCCCGGCAAGGACGGCGATGTCCTGATGCTGAACTGGTATCACCGTGCGGGCCACGCAGATCTGTGAACTCCATGCCGGGCGACGGGACAACAGGGATTCCGTTAATGAAACAAGCTGTTCTTCATCAGCGATATGCAGATAGAGCCCGACAGGAACCTGCCGCAGCGGGCTGTCAGCGAAAAGTTGCCTCGCCCCGTCACCACAGACCAGCACGACGGGCTTTTGGTAACCCTCCGCTGGCAGACAGGCCAACCACTTATCATCGCCCCCTTTTTGTGGCGTTTTCTGCCGCCAGAAGAACCAGACGATAGCAGCACCGATGACAACCACGGCCACCAGGCTGTATTTCACTGCCGTTGAAACGGGAGAAAAAACGGTCCACAGCGCGAGAAGCAACAACAATCCCCATAGCAGAGCAGCCTGTTTGTGCGTGTTTTTCACTCGGCATTCCCTCAACGCTGCCTGGGCGGCAAAAGTTCATCCACCAGCATGTCGAGCCAGCTATCAAGCCCCCACCACACACCAACAAGAACAATCACAGCCGTGCTTAACCAGAACAGAGGCGAGTACCACACGCGTGATTTTCGCGTGGGTCGCGCCGCATTGAGTAACGCGGTCTCCGGCGAAACTCGAAACGGGGTGACGCGCTCACTCAGCATCGCAATCAGTTTTTCACGATCCGTCGATACCGGATCCTGATAACGTCCACGAAACCCCAGCAGCAATACCCGATGAAAACAGGTCAACACGGCAGGAACAGGAGCAGGCTCATGCAGAACCTGCCGTATGCGCTCATACAGCAACTCGCCCGCCTGAAGAGTATTGAAGAAATGCGCCTGGAGAGGGGTTTCCAGCCAGACCTTTTGCCCGTCGTCCGGCGTCTCCCGGCTTAGTACTGTTTCATCCAACAGCGCACACTGGGCATAGGTAATATGTTCTGCGTCCTGCTGGCTGAACCCTGCATTGAGCAACGTCTGACGAACCCACTCAACCTGTTGCTGACAGTGGTGATATAACGCCACGCCCCGTCGGGCATGTGTCCCCTGTCGTAGCTCAACAACCGTTAGCCAGGTATCACGGAGCAGTACGTCTATGTTGATTTCCGTATCGTTTTTCATGCGCGCAATACCGCAAAAAGTTCGGGTTTTAAATCACCCATGGTGCCAGGCACGTAAATCATGCAGCACCCGGACTCCAGCATGGCTTTGGCAGGTGCACAGTGCATATCCAGAGCGAAATAGTGATTTTCCAGCCGCAACGGGAGTGCAGCAGGCACCTGGGTCAGAGGCACGATCGGGACGCCGTTCAGCGCCACATTGATAAGATGGGTGACATCATCCGGTGCGCCAATTTTGCACACCCGTGGTAGCTGATTTATCACCAGATGCGCGGCGAGTGAAGAACGTACCGACAGGTAGAAATCAGCCTCTTCACGCAAGCGCGGATCATGTAGATCGGCCTTCCAACGGTTGCCAGGTAGCGCGTCCAGTTCCAGTGCGATCACGCGCGACGGAAGACTGGCTTCAAGTAAGGTGTTAAGCAAGGTAAACAAAGGTGGAAACGTCTGCGATGGTGAATCATGGATGTAAGCAGGTATCGCGCTGACTGAGTGATCCAGTGAAAAGGTTAATAACGATCCGGCAAGGCGTGCCAGTTCACGCCATACAAGCTCAGGATGAACGGCGGGGTAGCGCAGGAAATCAGCCAGGATAGGTTCGACGGAGTTCAGCGCATTTAATAACCAGAACAGGGACACATCCGCTACGGCAAAATCCGCCATGCGCTGGTTGCTCTCCCGGTGCATCGCCATCAGGCGACGGCTTTTGGCCTGTAATTGCAGTTGCAGCATTTCCAGACATTGCATCCCGGCCTGGTGCGCGTTAAACGCCAGTAACGGCGGGACATAGCTGTCATCAAGCGCCCAGTTGCCCTGACTATCCCGAATCAGGCGCGCCAGCGGACAGGTGACATAATCGGCATTGTTGTCATGTGCAAAACGCAATGACAACGCATAGCGTTCAACGGCGATGTCTTCGCTGTCGCTGCCATAGATATCCTGTACAGTTTGCCATTCCTGACGATAGCGAAGCGGCCTGTCCGTTAACGCATCCTGCCCCAGATTGCCGCCATTGCTATGCTCCAGCGGTAATGCCAGCAATACTGTAAGCGCATTTATTCCGGCAACGTTGGTCAAATCGCAGGCAGGTGGCAGCACATCCGATACGGCGGTATCCACCAGCACGCCATCAGGAAAACGGACACGCAATGATTGCGCTTTGAGTTTTCCCAGGGCTAAGGCACTTTCGTCAAATTCAACGCAAGCAACGCCCCATGGATGGCGAGCACCAATATGCGCAATGCTGTAATTACTGAATGTTTCCCAGCGGGCCTGCTGTTGAAACTGCTGAGAGGACAGGAATGTCCCCTCAGCCCATAGTGGACGATAAATCTTCATAAATCATACCACCGGTAGATCAGGCTTTTGCTTTCGGCATCTGAGAAACCAGCGACAGGTTGATGTCCATCCCTTCAATCTGAAAGTGCGGCACCGCATAAAGTCTGATACGGAAGAAACCAGGGTTATCTTCGATATCCTCTACCACCACTTTTCCATCACGCAGCGGATGGGAAGCCTGCAACTCGTCGCCAGGATCGGTCATTTCCGTTACCAGATTGCGGATCCAGGTGTTTAATTCCAGTTCCAGTAAACGACGATCTTTGGTTGTACCGATGTTTTCTCTCTGAATAATTTTGAGGTAGTGGGCAATGCGCGACAGCAAGAAAACATAAGGCAGACGGGCGTTGATACGGCTATTGGCTGTGGCATCCGCAGTATCGTAAAGCGCAGGTTTTTGGGTGGAGTTTGCGGAGAAGAAACAGGCATAATCGCGATTCTTATAGTAAGAAAGCGGGATAAAGCCCAGGTTCGCAAATTCAAACTCGCGTGTTTCTGGAATCATCACTTCGGTCGGGATTTTGACCTGATTACCCGTGCCTAAATCATACAGATGGATTGGTAAATCGGTGACGGCACCACCAGCCTGTGGCCCGCGAATTTGCACACACCAGCCGTTGTTAATGAAGCTTTTTGCCATGTTAGTGGCAAACGCAAATGCAGCGCTGGTCCACAGATATTTATCGTGATCCGGCCCTTTGACTGCCTCAACATAGTTAAAGCTACGAACAGGTACGGTATCTGGCCCATAAGGCAGACGACCCAGCACATTCGGCATGGTCAGGCCGATATAACGCGCGTCATCAGTGTCGCGGAATGCCTTCCATTTGATATATTCGGCACGATCAAAATAGTTGCCGATGTCCTTAATCGCGGCAACCTCTTCCATTGAGTTTTTGAGGAAAAATGCCGGCCCGACGGCCCCGATAAACGGCATGTGAGATGCCGCGGCTACACGGGAAATATTGCGCAGTAAGGCAATATCTTGTGGGCTATTGTCAAACTCGTAGCTCGAAATGACAGACGCGATGGGTTCGCCGCCTGGCGTGTCATATTCTTCAATGTAGGTGTGCCGATAAAACCCGCTCTGAATGATTTCTGGCGCATCGTCAAAATCTTCGCGCAGATGCTGTTTACTGACATCCAGCAATTCAACTTTGACGTTTTTACGAAAATCGATACCGCTAACCATCGACCACGTCCCGCGCCACAGGGATTCAACCTTTTTAAATTCAGGATGATGCATGACAACATCGAGCTGCGCGCTAATTTTTCGGTCAAGCTCACTGATATGAAAATCCAGCAGTGATTTATCCAACTTCTCTATATTTTTCCCGGATGAGGCAACGCAAGAAAGTAGAACCTGAATAGCAGCTGAGACACGTTCATCGGTGCTGGCTTCAGCCATCGCTTCATTACTTTGCCATTCCCCAATTTCTTTTAACGATGTGACGGGCGTTAAGTGAATTTTTTCAAACAACGACTGGTAGATATTCTCTTTTGTGACGGTTTGCGTTGATGCGCCCGGTGAAGCGGTTTCCTGTACAGACATTAACATTCCCTTCTTAAAGTCCTTATTTATTGTCCTTTCTGAATACGACTGAATAGATGTATTACTCAGGCACCAGTGCCGTCAGCTCTGCCCGAAGCTCATTACTCAGCTCAGTATCTTTGAGGATTTTCTCCAGCTCGCGGCGGAATTCCGTGTTATCCAGAAGGTTGGATTTGAGATCGCGTAATAAATTGCGCATGGCAATCAACGCGCGAAGTTGAGGGATATTGCGGGCGACCTGCTCAGGCTCGAAATCTTTGATATCAGAGAAACTAAGCCTGATTCGCTCCTCGCTTCCCTCTACGGCTATCGTATTTTCAACGGTAAAATTTACTTCTGGTGCCAGTTCAGCCATGACGCCATTGAAGTTGTTTTTATCAATGTTGATTCGGCTTCTTTCTGAGAGCGGTCGTTGCTCTTTGCCATTACTGTAATCACCAACGGCGAGCAACTTGAGCGGTAGTTCAACTTTCTTTTTTGTATTTCCGGTATGAAGATCAAGCTTAATATTGACGCGAGCGGGTGGAACTTCATTTTGAAAACTGTCTGCCATTTTCTCTCTCCCTGGGTTAATACTTCCCTTAAATTAATTACATGATGTAGCGTAGTAATCATTTTTAAAGCTATCACTCTCAACCGTTAAAACGCAAGGTACGGAAAAATACAAAAAACAGCCGGATAACAACAATAACAATCATAAAGACACGCCCCTGTAAGGCTTAATCGCTATTACGGGTTGTCGTTAACGCTGTCATTAAAAAATCCAGAAATTTAACGAGACTCACAGAATAAAGACTTTAGGATAAAGACGTCACAACTTTCAAAGTCACTCATATAAATAAGTTATATTTAAGTTATGGTTAAAAAACAACGATAATAATTTTATATCTACACGAAATATTCTTATTGACTGCTGATAAACGTCAGTATTTAACGTATCAGGCATATTTCATAGATCGATAAAACAGAATAGATTGAGCTAATCGTCGCGGGTTTTTATGACACAAAGCAATATGAATATTATTCAAAAAGATTATATAAAATTCTCAGTCTGGTTCAGGAGGGAGGATATCAAAGGACGAAAAAAAACCGCATCCGTTTTGCAACGTTGCGGTTTTCTTACTTATCAGATGTCATAAACACCTGAACTGAATGTTGGCGGAACGGACGGGACTCGAACCCGCGACCCCCTGCGTGACAGGCAGGTATTCTAACCGACTGAACTACCGCTCCGCGATGTTCCCGTTGGGGAACGAGGCGCATATTACGGATTGTGCTTAGAGCCGTCAACGCTTTTTCTGATGATTTGTATCGTTTGCTGCAAAAATCACCCAAAGAGCCATTTTATCATCAAAAGTTAAGGGGTTACGCGCGCCAGAGGCAGCTTCCGCCCTTCTTTTGCACCAGATCCAGACGTGACTCATGCTCCGCCAGCTCTGCATCACTGGCTAAAACAACCCGTAACTTACTTGCCTGACGGACAACCCGCTGAATACCGGCCTCGCCTTGTTGCTGTTGCCCCTCGCCTTCCATCGAAAAAGCCATGGACGTCTGGCCACCGGTCATCAGCAGATACACATCGGCCAGAATCTGGGAATCGAGTAATGCTCCGTGCAGCGTACGTTTGCTGTTATCTATCTCGTAACGTGAACAAAGCGCATCAAGACTATTACGCTTACCGGGGAACATCCGTCGTGCCAGCGCCAGACTATCTGTGATCTTGCAAAACGTCTCGGTCTTCGGAATGCCGCGATTTAGTTTGCTGAATTCGTAATCAAGAAAGCCGATATCGAACGATGCGTTATGGATGACAAGCTCAGCGCCGCGCACATATTCAATAAACTCATCGGCGATATCGCCAAACGTGGGCTTATCGAGCAAAAATTCATCAGCAATACCGTGGACGCCAAAGGCTTCCGGGTCCACCAGACGATCGGGCTTAAGATAGATGTGGAAGTTATTCCCCGTCAGACGACGATTAATCACTTCCACGGCACCGATCTCAATGATTTTGTGCCCTTCATAGTGTGCGCCGATCTGGTTCATACCGGTGGTTTCGGTATCGAGGACGATCTGTCGAGTAATTGCAGTGCTCATAGCGGTCATTTATGTCAGACTTGTCGTTTTACAGTTCGATTTCAATTACAGGAAGTCTACCAGAGATGCTCAAGCAGGTAGAAATTTTCACCGATGGCTCTTGCCTGGGTAACCCAGGGCCCGGGGGCTATGGCGCGATTTTACGCTTTCGCGGCCACGAAAAAACATTCAGCGAAGGCTATCGCCTGACCACCAACAACCGGATGGAGCTGATGGCCGCGATTGTCGCACTGGAAGCCCTCAAAGAACATTGCGAAGTGATTCTTAGCACCGACAGCCAGTATGTTCGCCAGGGGATCACCCAGTGGATCCACAACTGGAAAAAACGTGGCTGGAAAACGGCAGAAAAAAAACCGGTGAAAAATGTCGATCTCTGGCAACGCCTGGATGCTGCCCTCGGCGAGCATAAAATCCGCTGGGAATGGGTAAAAGGCCACGCCGGGCATCCGGAAAACGAACGCTGCGATGAACTCGCACGCGCTGCGGCATCGAAGCCAACGCAGGAGGATATCGGCTATCTGGCCGATCAGGGCTGACGTGTCTGGCGGGTTGCGCTGACGGTTTGCCGTACGCTGGGTTTTGCCCGGCGCATCTTCATCGGATTGAGCGTTAACGGGATCGTACGTTTACGCGCCACAATCAATTGCATGCAACCCAGTGCGGGCAGGTGGGTGTTTAACAGTTTCCCCCCCTGCTTCGTCCAGGGAATGACCCGAAAACGACTATAATGAAGCACCTCAAAATTCAGCAGCGATAGCCAGTCAAGCTGGCGCATCAGGGTAAACATACGGCTGCTGATTGCAGGCGAACGGCGTAAAAACGGAATAGCTTTGCCTATTCCCAGCAGACTGACTGGATTAAAACCGCTGATCACCAGCCAGCCATCATCGATCAGCACGCGATCGACTTCCTGCAACAGACGATGCGGATCCGGGCACCAGGGTAGCGTGTGGCCCAGCAGACAGGCATCGACAGATTTTGCCGCAAAGGGAAGATGCAACGGATCTGCGCGAACGTGAACAGGGTCGCCGGTGAGTGAAACATTAACCTGATGTGAAATAGCGCAACTTTCGGCATTGATTTCTGCGCTGAGATTGCCAATCTTAAGCAGATGAAATCCATACATTTTTGCAAACCACGGCTTGAGCTCCTGCTCCAGTGCTTCGCGGTAATACTCGCCCTTAGGCAACTCAGCCCAATGCGTCGGTGCTATGTACTTACGGGGAGTCCTTGCCGGTTTCATCACAACCTTCCATTACGCTTTGAGAGGTAACTATGAATCTTACCAGTATTCCCGCATTTCAGGACAATTACATCTGGGTGTTAAGTGAAGATGACGGCCGCTGCCTGATCGTCGATCCCGGCGAGGCTGCCCCCGTTTTAAACGCTATTGAAGAGAATAACTGGCAGCCGACTGCGATCCTGCTTACTCATCACCATAATGATCACGTTGGCGGCGTGCAGGAACTGAGCCAGAAATATCCGAATGTTGTGGTTTACGGACCGGCAGAGACACAACATAAGGGAGCGACAAAAATCGTCGGTGAAGGGGATCGGTTGCAGATTCTGGGTCATGAATTCAGCGTATTTCACACGCCAGGTCACACTTTAGGACATATCTGTTACTTTAGCGCGCCTTATCTTTTTTGTGGCGATACGATGTTTTCTGGCGGTTGCGGAAGACTCTTCGAAGGCACGGCAGATCAGATGTTTGACTCTTTTTGTAAGATTGATGCGCTTCCCGAAGATACGCTGATTTGTTGCGCACATGAGTATACTTTAGGAAATATTAAGTTTGCTCTTAGCCTTTTACCTCAGGATCCTGACCTTAACGAATATTATCGTAAAGTTAATGAGTTACGTGCAAAAAACCAAAAAACACTCCCCACAACTCTGAAAAATGAGCGTCGCATTAATGTTTTTTTACGCACACAAGTTGCTGATTTAATTGAAATAATAAATAAAGAAACAACGTTGCAACAAGCTAGTGCGCGTTTTGCCTGGTTAAGGTCAAAGAAAGATAACTTCTGACAATTGCGGGTTGCCTTTTTAAAACTTCGCCGTTATGATCGCTCGTCTTTTAAGCAACTATTGACACACACATGAAGGCAAAAGCGATATTATTCGCCTCTGTCCTGCTTGTGGGGTGCCAGGCGTCTAAGCACGACGGCACCGTACAACAGCACGCACAGAGCCTTTCTGCAGCTGGTCAAGGGGAAGCAGGGAAGTTTACAAGTCAGGCGCGGTGGATGGACGATGGAACATTCTCCGGGCAGGAACAAGACTTGTGGGCTTCCATAAGCGACGAGCTAAAGATGGGAATTCCGGAAAATACCCGGATTCGCGAACAGAAACTAAAGTATTTAAGCAATAAGAGCTATCTCCACGATGTAACTTTACGGGCAGAGCCGTATATGTACTGGATAGCAGGGCAAGTTAAAAAACGTAACATGCCCATGGAACTGGTACTACTACCCATAGTGGAGAGCGCTTTTGACCCACATGCAACGTCTGGTCGCAATGCCGCAGGCATTTGGCAGATCATTCCAAGCACGGGTCGTAACTATGGTTTAAAACAGACTCGCAGCTACGATGCGCGTCGTGACGTGGTTGCATCCACAACGGCTGCCCTCGACATGATGCAGCGTCTGAACCGTATGTTTGACGGGGACTGGTTATTAACCGTTGCCGCCTATAACAGCGGTGAAGGGCGAGTACTGAAGGCAATGAAAGTGAATAAGGCGCGGGGTAAACCCACGGACTTCTGGTCACTTTCACTGCCACAGGAAACCAAAATTTACGTGCCAAAAATGCTGGCATTGAGTGACATACTCAAGAACAGCAAACGGTACGGCGTTAGTCTGCCAACGTCAGACGAAAGCCGTGCGCTGGCGCGTGTCAGGTTGAGCAATCCGGTAGAACTGGATCAACTGGCGGACATGGCGGGTATTTCGGTTAGCAAACTTAAGACCTTCAACGCAGGCGTTAAAGGTTCAACCTTAGGTGAAAGCGGGCCGCAATATGTCATGGTGCCTCAGAAACACGCCGACCAACTGCGTGAGTCTCTGGCATCAGGTGAAATCGCTGCCGTTCAGCCAACGCTGGTTGCGGACACAACGCCGCTTGCCAGTCGCAGCTACAAAGTGCGCTCAGGTGATACTATTTCAGGCATTGCGTCGCGTCTTGGCGTGACGACAAAAGATCTCCAGCAGTGGAATAACCTGCGCGGAGCTAACCTGAAAGTGGGCCAGAACTTGACGGTTGGAGCAGGTAGCAGTGCATCGCGCCTTGCGAATAATAGCGATAGCATTACCTATCGCGTACGCAAAGGCGATTCACTCTCCAGCATCGCTAAACGCCACGGCGTTAATATCCGTGACGTCATGCGCTGGAACAGTGATACCGACAATCTGAAGCCTGGCGATCAGCTAACGTTGTTTGTGAAAAACAGCGCGTCGCCAGACTCCTGACAGCAAGAAATATAAAAAGGCACCGTTTCCCCCGGTGCCTTTTTTGTTATGCGCTTTTCTGCGCTTCTGCCATGATAGTGTCGCTGGTAAAAGAGCCATCCTCTGTTAATTCGAAGTAGCGTTTCACCTCCTGCGATGCACTTTGCTGATACAGCCTGATGGCTTCGCTAGGCGTCTGCGGCGTACGCATACGGGCAATCCACGAACTGTATTCTAATGGCAAACGATCGGTGATCAGATTACGCGTCGTCAGGCCAGCGTCATTAAACAGAGAGAGCCACTCACCGCTGGAATAATTACGTACGTGTGACGTATCGCGTAACGCTTCAACCGTCTGCAGCCAGATATCCCGCACCGGATGACCCGGAGACATCACATCCATAATGATGACCGTTCCACCGGGCTTAAGCACACGCTTTACTTCGCGCAGCGCCTGCCCAACATCATGCCAGTGGTGAGCAGAGTAACGGCTGATCACTACATCAAACGCGCTGTCATCAAAAGGCAGACTCTCAGCATACCCCTGACGTGTCGTCACATTGTTCAGGCCGCGTTCTTTTGCTGCTTTGGCCACTACGTCCAACATCTGGCTGGAAAGGTCATATGCCGTGACCTGTGCAACCTGCCCTGCGGCCACAAAACTGGCATGCCCTGCTCCACAGCCTAAATCCAGCACATGGGCTTCTGGAAATGCGCTAAGCCGTTCCGCCAGCCGTTGTAAATCACGGCCAGAAGCATGTACTGCACTGGTTAAATAAGCACTGGCTTGTGCACCAAACTGCTTTTCGACGTTGTCATGATGGGAACCTGTGGTCATCGTGTTGTCCTTAATTGAGTTGAAATAAAGGGCAGCACCTCGGATCAGGCCTGCCCCACGGCAGACCTGACACAACCATTATTGATCAGGTTTGCCGGGACTGAATTCTACTAGTAGCGGGTTGTGGTCGGACGCGCGCGTAACCAGCACGGAGGCTTCCTGCACGTTCAGACCACGATAGAAGACGAAATCAAGAGGACGACCAAACGCCCGGCGGCGATTGTCATCGGTAAAGCGTACCTGGCGCAGCGACATCTCACGCGAGAAGCGATAAAGCGCATTCATACGTGGACGACTCCAGGCGTTGAAATCGCCGGCCATGATAACAGGGCCATTGTGGCGCATGATCTGATCACCAATGGGCAGAAGCTGTTTACTGTAAACATCGACACCAAGGCTGAAATTCACCGCATGCACATTCACTACCATCAGGTTTCGCATATCCGGCAGCGGATAGACCGTCACCAGCGCTGATTTGGCAAGGCGCAGGATCGGTTCCCGTTCTCGCAACGGGCAGCAATAGACCGGATGAGCAGAAGAGAGCGTCATCACACCAGATGGATGCTGAGGCAAAACAAACGCGGGAACCTGATCGGCGGCGAGATAGTTAGTGGTCGCAAACCTGACCAGCTCTGGCGTAGTTTGCGCTTCCTGCAATAAGACCAAATGCGCGTCTTTGCCAAAACTCTGCAAAACGGAGAGCCACTCAGCGCGCTGCTGTTTGAAGATATTCCATACCAGAACCCGAATTTTGTCATCACTACTCAGGGGGACACCGGCTGGCAATGCCTTACCAATACTCGCGAAGGACCCCGGCGGCATAATGCGCTCCGCAGGCTGTCCGGCAACATATCGCATGGCATAGGTATTTTTGGGCACTTTCGGTTTTAAACCTCTTCGTTTTAAGCCCCGGAACAACAAAAGGGGTCATTCAGTTATAGGGATTTTAGCGCAGAGTTTCAACGGCAATGGGCAGAAAAGCCTCAAGTAAAAGTTAGTAAGCACTCAATAACCATAATGAGTGAAGAGAGTATGGCAGGTAAGCTGGCGGGATGATTAAATAGCCAAACGATCATAATCGATATCAACTATTGCTACAGGCGCAAGAATGAAAGCCACCTCAGAAGAAATGATGATATTTGTCGCCGTCGTGGAAAGCGGCAGCTTTAGCCGTGCCGCAGAGCGCCTGGGTCAGGCTAATTCAGCCATCAGCCGGGCGATAAAAAAACTGGAGAGTAAACTGGGGGTTAACCTGCTTAATCGCACAACTCGTCAGTTGAGTCTTACGGAAGAAGGTGAGCGCTATTTTCGTCGCATTCAGGGTGTGCTGCAGGAGATGGCCGCTGCAGAGACCGAGGTAATGGAGGCCAAACTGACACCTCGCGGCGTTTTACGTATCGATGCCGCAACGCCTGTGATGCTACATTTTGTGATGCCGATGATTAAGCCTTTTCGCGAACGCTACCCGGAAATTACATTGTCGCTGGTTTCCAGTGAAACCTTTATCAATTTAATTGAGCGTAAAGTAGATGTCGCGATCCGCGTGGGTAAGCTGACCGACTCCAGCCTACGGGCCAGGCCAATTTTTACCAGCTACCGCAAACTGATTGCATCACCAGATTATCTCGCCCGCTACGGTGTACCCGAAACCGCAGAAGATCTCAAAAATCATACCTGTCTCGGTTTTACCGAGCCGGTCTCGCTCAATACCTGGCCCGTCGCCGCCCAGGATGGCCAGCTCTATGAAATCGACTGCGATATTTCTTCTAACAGCGGTGAGACGCTTAAACATCTCTGCCTGAACGGCAACGGTATCGCCAGCCTGTCTGATTTTATGATCGCAAAAGAGCTGGAAAGCGGTGAACTGGTGGAAGTTCTGGCAAGCAAGCGTCTACCGGTTGAAACGCCATTCAGCGCGGTTTATTACAGCGACAGAGCCGTTAGTACGCGTATACGTGCGTTTATTGATTTCATTAGCGAATATCTCTCCTGATCTCCTCCGGTACGCCTTGTGCGTGCTTTCAAACGCTCTACCTCGTTCCTCTTTGTCAGAATAAATCGGCTCAACCATAGTGACTTGCATTTTGATAGTTACTATGCGAATGTGCTTTCCAGATAAGTTCTGGAGAGAAAAAAGTGAAAAACGAACCGCTGTGCGAAGCTCCTTGCCCCATCGCCAGAAGCCTTGGCCGCATTGGTGATAGCTGGAGCATAATAATTCTGCGTGATGCTTTCGCAGGCTTTACCCGTTTCGATGAATTTCAAAAAAGCGCAAACGTGGCACCCAATATTCTTTCACGACGCCTGAAAGAGTTGGTGGATGACGGTTTACTGGAAAAAGTCTGTTACAGCAGTACGCCCCCCCGCTATGAGTACCATTTAACTGAGCGTGGACGTGATTTCCGCCCGGTGATCATCGCGCTTGCCGAATGGGGTAATCGTCATTTTGCAACTGAAGGCCGTCAGATTCAGTTGGTCGAGAAAGA
The DNA here is from genome assembly GCF_003073275.1 of Phytobacter sp. SCO41. Taxonomy (NCBI): domain Bacteria; kingdom Pseudomonadati; phylum Pseudomonadota; class Gammaproteobacteria; order Enterobacterales; family Enterobacteriaceae; genus Phytobacter; species Phytobacter sp. SCO41. The sequence goes on from NZ_CP027225.1 coordinate 4,583,898, forward strand.
GACTCAGCGTCTGGTGCACGCCATGATGGTTGATGCCGAAACCGGCCATCCCCTGACACCCGAGAAATACGCTTTGGTTCCCGGCCCTGCCGCCTCCCCCATGATTCGTTATCGCCACGACTATCTGCAACGCAAGCGTGCGGGCGATAACACGCAAAAATTCGCACCGCAATTACATCTGGATCAGCATCATGAATCTCAAGAGTAAAAAACGCACCCTTACCTTATTGTTATCCGGTATCGCTGTATTAGGTGCCGTAGGTTATGGTGCCTGGTGGTATACAAATGCGCGTTTTTTGCAATCGACGGACGATGCCTACGTCGGCGGGGATATCAGCGCCATTTCGGCGAAAGTCTCTGGTTATATTCAGGAGATCGCCATAAAAGACAATATGCCCGTGAAAAAAGGCGAGCTACTTGTTCGCCTTGATGCAAGGGACTATCAGGCGGCGCTGGCAAAAGCGGAAGGTGAAGTTGCCGCTCAACAAGCGGCGATGGCTGACCTTATTGCTACCCGACAATTACAACTGGCGACCATCGAAGGCTCGGCGGCCAGCCTCGGAGCCGCACAGGCTACCACGTTAAAAACGGCGGGCGACAGTCGCCGCTATAATGCGCTGGCGCAGACGGTCGCTATTTCGGCACAGGTGCGAGAAAACGCTGAGGCAGATTACCATCGAGCCAGGGCAGAAGAAGGCAAAGCCCGGGCAGATAAAGCGGTTGCCGAACGCCAGTTACTGGTGCTTGATGCGCGGGAAAAACAAATCCGCGCGGCCCTCGCTCAGGCGCAGGCAGGGCTGGATATGGCCCGTCTCAATCTTAGTTATACAGAGATCCGCGCCCCTTTTGATGGCGTTGTTGGCAACCGGCGCGCATGGTCTGGCTCATTCGTTAGTAGCGGTACGCAATTGCTTTCTCTGGTCCCCAGTCACGATTTGTGGGTAGACGCCAACTTCAAAGAAAACCAGCTGGCGAATATGCGCCCCGGTCAAGCAGCAACAGTGATTGCGGATGTTATGCCAGGACGCACTTTTACCGGCCATGTCATGAGCCTCTCACCGGCAACCGGTTCACGCTTCAGTCTTCTCCCTGCTGAAAACGCGACCGGTAACTTCACCAAAATTGTTCAACGCATCCCGGTTCGCATCGCTCTGGATGGCGAAGCGTCAACATTAGGACTTTTGCGCCCCGGTTTGTCTGTCGCTGTCACAGTGGATGAAAAGAGTCGCCAATGAGTAGCGCAACAGCCCCAGCGCAGCTACAGGGTACGGCGCTGCCGATGAACCAAAAGCTCTTTGCTTTCGCCACAATGTGCCTGGGAATGTTCATTGCACTGCTGGATATTCAGATCGTATCGGCATCGCTACGTGATATCGGCGGGGGCCTTTCTGCTGGCGATGATGAAACGGTCTGGGTGCAAACCAGCTATCTGATCGCGGAGATCATTATCATTCCCCTGTCGGGATGGCTTGCCAGGGTGATGTCGACCCGCTGGCTTTTCGCCGCGTCGGCTGCCGGTTTTACGCTGATGAGTCTGCTGTGTGGATGGGCGTGGAATATTCAGAGCATGATTGCTTTTCGCGCATTGCAAGGGCTGGCCGGGGGCTCAATGATCCCGCTGGTGTTTACGACTGCATTTGCCTTTTTTCAGGGTAAACAGCGCGTTATCGCCGCAGCTACGATTGGTGGTCTTGCTTCGCTGGCACCGACGCTGGGCCCTACGGTAGGGGGCTGGATCACGGAAAATTTTAGCTGGCACTGGCTGTTTTTTATCAATATCTTGCCAGGCATTTATATTGCGGTAACGGTACCTTTGCTGGTCAATATTGATGCGCCCAGCCCAGGGTTATTGCGCGGCGCGGACTACCTTAGCATCGTGCTTTTGGCTATATCGCTCGGTTGCCTGGAATATACACTTGAGGAAGGACCGCGTTGGGGCTGGTTTGATGACGGCACGCTGACCATCACGGGGTGGCTGGCTTTACTGTGTGGGATAGCGTTTGTCATACGGACATTGCGCCATTCTCAGCCGGTCATGGATCTACGCGCGCTTTCCGATCGTACATTTACTCTGGGCTGTTACTTTTCATTTATGGCCGGGGTCGGGATCTTCTCAACTATCTATCTGACGCCCCTTTTTCTGGGTACGGTCCGCGGTTTTAGCGCGCTGGATATCGGCCTTGCTATATTCTCAACTGGCTTGTTTCAGGTGCTTTCGATCCCTTTTTACTCCTGGCTTGCCAACAAAGTGGACTTGCGTTGGTTGCTCATGGTCGGGCTGCTGGGATTCGCCTTCTCGATGTATAGTTTTATTCCGCTCACCCACGACTGGGGATCGAAAGAACTCCTTTTACCGCAGGCGTTTCGCGGTCTCGCACAGCAATTCGCCGTTGCCCCGACTGTCACGCTTACGCTTGGCAGTTTGCCGCCCGCACGTCTAAAACTAGCATCAGGACTGTTTAATTTGATGCGTAATTTGGGGGGTGCCATCGGTATCGCGCTTTGCGGCACCGTCATCAATGATCGTACAAATCTTCACTACAGCCGCCTTGCCGATCATCTTAATGGCACAAACCTCAATTTAAGCGATTTTGTTCAGACCCGCGCCGCGGCATTAATGGCTCAGGGGATGGACGCCAGTTCGGCACAGACAGCCGGCCTGAAAAATCTGGCCGCATTAGCACTAAGAGAAGCAAGGACGCAGGCATTTGCCGACGCGTTCTATTTGATCATGATCGGATTCTTAATTGCCGCTGCGCTGGTTCCTTTTATGAAGAAACCGCAGGCCTAGCATGACAACATCAGGAGAGTTTTATGAGCAGTCTACAAAGACGCATTGTCGTAACAGGGATGGGTATTGTCAGCCCGCTGGGTTGCGGCGTCCAACATGTCTGGCAATCGTTACTGGCAGGAAAGTCGGGTATCCGGCCGCTGCCTGAATCGATTGTCGAAGATATCGCCTGCAAAGTGGCGGGGCAGGTTCCAGGAATTGAAGAGGATCCCCAACACGGTTTTGATCCACTATCCGTCATTCCGGCAAAAGAGCGCAAGAAGATGGATCGTTTCATTGAATTTGCGCTGGTAGCGGCACAGGAAGCGCTTCATCAGGCAAAATGGTTTCCGCAAGAGCAGGCGTTAAAAGATCGTACTGCGACCATCATTGCGACAGGTATTGGTGGCTTTAATCAAATCGCCGAGGCAGTCCAGACAACCGAGCACCGCGGTCCACGCAAGTTATCCCCCTTCACGATCCCTTCTTTTCTGGCAAACCTGGCGGCAGGCCATGTTTCTATCGCGCATGGTTTTCGCGGCCCCATTGGCGCGCCGGTGACCGCCTGTGCAGCCGGAGCGCAGGCTATCGGGGATGCGGCAAGGTTAATCCGGGCCGGTGAAGCAGACATTGCACTGTGTGGAGGCAGTGAAGCCGCAATCCATCGAGTCAGTCTGGCTGGTTTTGCGGCGGCCAGGGCGCTTTCGAGTGGATTTAACGATAATCCAACGGAGGCGTCACGACCATTTGACCAGGACAGAGATGGTTTCGTAATGGGAGAAGGGGCTGGTCTTCTGGTGATTGAATCGCTCGAACATGCGCTGGCCCGTGGAGCGACGCCGCTGGCAGAACTGGTGGGCTATGGCACCAGTGCAGATGCTTACCACCTTACGGCAGGACCGGAAGATGGCAATGGCGCACGACGCGCAATGGAAGCCGCATTACAACAGGCCGGGATTTCATCAGAGCAAGTGCAGCATATCAATGCACACGCCACTTCAACTCAGGTTGGAGATAAAGGCGAGCTGGCGGCAATACGCGCACTGTTTGCTGAACATCCGGTTGCCATCACATCAACAAAATCTGCCACCGGACATTTGCTGGGTGCGGCAGGCGGTATTGAAGCGATCTTCACCATTCAGGCATTACGTGATCAAATAGCCCCACCTACCCTGAACCTGCATAATCCGGATATTGCTGCAGCGGGTATGCGCCTTGTAGCGCTCACTGCACAGCCGCTAACGATGGAATACGCGCTTTCAAACGGGTTTGGTTTTGGCGGCGTGAATGCCAGCCTGCTGCTAAAACGATGGGAAGACTTGCAGTAATAATGAAATAAAGGGCTGTGTGCCCTTTGTTTTGCCTGCTTTAGTGATAAATAGCAGACGAAAAAAAACCGCATCTCGTTTGAGATGCGGCTCTTAATAAGTGGCGGAACGGACGGGACTCGAACCCGCGACCCCCTGCGTGACAGGCAGGTATTCTAACCGACTGAACTACCGCTCCACCGAATACTTCTGTAACCACCGGATTAATGCACCGGCTTACTTCTTAATTTTATGCCTGGCAGTTTATGAATCACGTTGTGATTCACCCTTCGGGCCGTTGCTGCGCAACGTTCAAAAGCGCTCGCTTTTGTCCTACTCTCTGTCGGGTAGCGAACTGCCCCGAAGACGGGTGCAGGTCTTTTAATTTGATGCCTGGCAGTTCCCTACTCTCACATGGGGAGACCCCACACTACCATCGGCGCTACGGCGTTTCACTTCTGAGTTCGGCATGGGGTCAGGTGGGACCACCGCGCTAAAGCCGCCAGGCAAATTCTTTGTGCTCAGTACGCAATTCTTTATCGCATCAGCCGCGTTGGCTGCATTTGCGAACGTCAGTCACATACTTTTTGTATGCTCCTTCCGTCGCTTCATTTGCCGCCTTGCTGCTGCGCAAATTATTGCGTACTCAACTCTGAATCTAAGCTGAAAATCTTCTCAATCCGCCAAAACATCTTCGGCGTTGTAAGGTTAAGCCTCACGGTTCATTAGTACCGGTTAGCTCAACGCATCGCTGCGCTTACACACCCGGCCTATCAACGTCGTCGTCTTCAACGTTCCTTTAGTGTCCTTAAAGGACAAGGGAGAACTCATCTCGGGGCAAGTTTCGTGCTTAGATGCTTTCAGCACTTATCTCTTCCGCATGTAGCTACCGGGCAGTGCCATTGGCATGACAACCCGAACACCAGTGATGCGTCCACTCCGGTCCTCTCGTACTAGGAGCAGCCCCCCTCAATTCTCCAGCGCCCACGGCAGATAGGGACCGAACTGTCTCACGACGTTCTAAACCCAGCTCGCGTACCACTTTAAATGGCGAACAGCCATACCCTTGGGACCTACTTCAGCCCCAGGATGTGATGAGCCGACATCGAGGTGCCAAACACCGCCGTCGATATGAACTCTTGGGCGGTATCAGCCTGTTATCCCCGGAGTACCTTTTATCCGTTGAGCGATGGCCCTTCCATTCAGAACCACCGGATCACTATGACCTGCTTTCGCACCTGCTCGCGCCGTCACGCTCGCAGTCAAGCTGGCTTATGCCATTGCACTAACCTCCTGATGTCCGACCAGGATTAGCCAACCTTCGTGCTCCTCCGTTACTCTTTGGGAGGAGACCGCCCCAGTCAAACTACCCACCAGACACTGTCCGCAACCCGGATCACGGGTCCACGTTAGAACATCAAACATTAAAGGGTGGTATTTCAAGGTTGGCTCCATGCAGACTGGCGTCCACACTTCAAAGCCTCCCACCTATCCTACACATCAAGGCTCAATGTTCAGTGTCAAGCTATAGTAAAGGTTCACGGGGTCTTTCCGTCTTGCCGCGGGTACACTGCATCTTCACAGCGAGTTCAATTTCACTGAGTCTCGGGTGGAGACAGCCTGGCCATCATTACGCCATTCGTGCAGGTCGGAACTTACCCGACAAGGAATTTCGCTACCTTAGGACCGTTATAGTTACGGCCGCCGTTTACCGGGGCTTCGATCAAGAGCTTCTCCTTACGGATAACCCCATCAATTAACCTTCCGGCACCGGGCAGGCGTCACACCGTATACGTCCACTTTCGTGTTTGCACAGTGCTGTGTTTTTAATAAACAGTTGCAGCCAGCTGGTATCTTCGACTGATTTCAGCTCCACCCGCAGGGGCTTCACCTACATATCAGCGTGCCTTCTCCCGAAGTTACGGCACCATTTTGCCTAGTTCCTTCACCCGAGTTCTCTCAAGCGCCTTGGTATTCTCTACCTGACCACCTGTGTCGGTTTGGGGTACGATTTCGTGTTACCTGATGCTTAGAGGCTTTTCCTGGAAGCAGGGCATTTGTTACTTCATCACCGTAGTGACTCGTCATCACACCTCAGCCTTGATTATCCGGATTTGCCTGGATAACCAGCCTACATGCTTAAACCGGGACAACCGTCGCCCGGCTAACATAGCCTTCTCCGTCCCCCCTTCGCAGTAACACCAAGTACAGGAATATTAACCTGTTTCCCATCGACTACGCCTTTCGGCCTCGCCTTAGGGGTCGACTCACCCTGCCCCGATTAACGTTGGACAGGAACCCTTGGTCTTCCGGCGAGCGGGCTTTTCACCCGCTTTATCGTTACTTATGTCAGCATTCGCACTTCTGATACCTCCAGCATGCCTCACAGCACACCTTCACAGGCTTACAGAACGCTCCCCTACCCAACAACACTTAGTGTCGCTGCCGCAGCTTCGGTGCATGGTTTAGCCCCGTTACATCTTCCGCGCAGGCCGACTCGACCAGTGAGCTATTACGCTTTCTTTAAATGATGGCTGCTTCTAAGCCAACATCCTGGCTGTCTGTGCCTTCCCACATCGTTTCCCACTTAACCATGACTTTGGGACCTTAGCTGGCGGTCTGGGTTGTTTCCCTCTTCACGACGGACGTTAGCACCCGCCGTGTGTCTCCCGTGATAACATTCTCCGGTATTCGTAGTTTGCATCGGGTTGGTAAGCCGGGATGGCCCCCTAGCCGAAACAGTGCTCTACCCCCGGAGATGAATTCACGAGGCGCTACCTAAATAGCTTTCGGGGAGAACCAGCTATCTCCCGGTTTGATTGGCCTTTCACCCCCAGCCACAAGTCATCCGCTAATTTTTCAACATTAGTCGGTTCGGTCCTCCAGTTAGTGTTACCCAACCTTCAACCTGCCCATGGCTAGATCACCGGGTTTCGGGTCTATACCCTGCAACTTAACGCCCAGTTAAGACTCGGTTTCCCTTCGGCTCCCCTATTCGGTTAACCTTGCTACAGAATATAAGTCGCTGACCCATTATACAAAAGGTACGCAGTCACCCCATTAAGAGGCTCCCACTGCTTGTACGTACACGGTTTCAGGTTCTTTTTCACTCCCCTCGCCGGGGTTCTTTTCGCCTTTCCCTCACGGTACTGGTTCACTATCGGTCAGTCAGGAGTATTTAGCCTTGGAGGATGGTCCCCCCATATTCAGACAGGATACCACGTGTCCCGCCCTACTCATCGAGCTCACAACCTGTGTGCTTTCGTGTACGGGGCTGTCACCCTGTATCGCCGGACTTTCCAGACCGTTCCACTAACACACAAGCTGATTCAGGCTCTGGGCTGCTCCCCGTTCGCTCGCCGCTACTGGGGGAATCTCGGTTGATTTCTTTTCCTCGGGGTACTTAGATGTTTCAGTTCCCCCGGTTCGCCTCGTTTGACTATGTATTCATCAAACGATAGTGCAACGGATTGCACTGGGTTTCCCCATTCGGACATCGCCGGGTCAAAGGTTCATATCACCTCGCCGGCGCTTTTCGCAGATTAGCACGTCCTTCATCGCCTCTGACTGCCAGGGCATCCACCGTGTACGCTTAGTCGCTTAACCTCACAACCCGAAGATGTCTTGTTCTGTCCGGTTTGTTGCGCGCTGTGAATACTGCGTTGTTCCGTACTCGCGATGCTCATGGACATCAAGTCCACTCCGCTCGCTGCGTGCGGTACGCCTTGTCTTCACATCGCTCACGTCACCTTTTACAGTGTCATCTTCTGATTGCGATAATTTGAGAGACTCGAACACACCGTCATCTGTTCTTATTACGGAGAACAGACACTGTGTGTCGTTTCAATTTTCAGCTTGATCCAGATTTTTAAAGAGCAAAACTTCGCAGTGCACCTTTTCAGGTTCACTCTGAAGTTTTCTTGTGTTCGCAGTAAAAGATGGTGGAGCTATGCGGGATCGAACCGCAGACCTCCTGCGTGCAAAGCAGGCGCTCTCCCAGCTGAGCTATAGCCCCATCGTAGTTAAATCTCACCAACCTTAATTACTGTTGAGGCAAGGCGTGGTGACACGAAGCATACTTAATGTATGTGAGTGTCGCCGCAACGCAGCATCAGCAGGAATTTGGTAGGCCTGAGTGGACTTGAACCACCGACCTCACCCTTATCAGGGGTGCGCTCTAACCACCTGAGCTACAAGCCTGCAGAGATTTTTTACTGCTCTATTTCATCAGACAATCTGTGTGAGCACTACAAAGGCAGGTTCTTTAAGGTAAGGAGGTGATCCAACCGCAGGTTCCCCTACGGTTACCTTGTTACGACTTCACCCCAGTCATGAATCACAAAGTGGTAAGCGCCCTCCCGAAGGTTAAGCTACCTACTTCTTTTGCAACCCACTCCCATGGTGTGACGGGCGGTGTGTACAAGGCCCGGGAACGTATTCACCGTGGCATTCTGATCCACGATTACTAGCGATTCCGACTTCATGGAGTCGAGTTGCAGACTCCAATCCGGACTACGACATACTTTATGAGGTCCGCTTGCTCTCGCGAGGTCGCTTCTCTTTGTATATGCCATTGTAGCACGTGTGTAGCCCTGGTCGTAAGGGCCATGATGACTTGACGTCATCCCCACCTTCCTCCAGTTTATCACTGGCAGTCTCCTTTGAGTTCCCGGCCGGACCGCTGGCAACAAAGGATAAGGGTTGCGCTCGTTGCGGGACTTAACCCAACATTTCACAACACGAGCTGACGACAGCCATGCAGCACCTGTCTCACGGTTCCCGAAGGCACTAAGGCATCTCTGCCAAATTCCGTGGATGTCAAGACCAGGTAAGGTTCTTCGCGTTGCATCGAATTAAACCACATGCTCCACCGCTTGTGCGGGCCCCCGTCAATTCATTTGAGTTTTAACCTTGCGGCCGTACTCCCCAGGCGGTCGACTTAACGCGTTAGCTCCGGAAGCCACGCCTCAAGGGCACAACCTCCAAGTCGACATCGTTTACGGCGTGGACTACCAGGGTATCTAATCCTGTTTGCTCCCCACGCTTTCGCACCTGAGCGTCAGTCTTTGTCCAGGGGGCCGCCTTCGCCACCGGTATTCCTCCAGATCTCTACGCATTTCACCGCTACACCTGGAATTCTACCCCCCTCTACAAGACTCAAGCCTGCCAGTTTCGAATGCAGTTCCCAGGTTGAGCCCGGGGATTTCACATCCGACTTGACAGACCGCCTGCGTGCGCTTTACGCCCAGTAATTCCGATTAACGCTTGCACCCTCCGTATTACCGCGGCTGCTGGCACGGAGTTAGCCGGTGCTTCTTCTGCGGGTAACGTCAATCAACACGGTTATTAACCGTATTGCCTTCCTCCCCGCTGAAAGTGCTTTACAACCCGAAGGCCTTCTTCACACACGCGGCATGGCTGCATCAGGCTTGCGCCCATTGTGCAATATTCCCCACTGCTGCCTCCCGTAGGAGTCTGGACCGTGTCTCAGTTCCAGTGTGGCTGGTCATCCTCTCAGACCAGCTAGGGATCGTCGCCTTGGTGAGCCATTACCTCACCAACAAGCTAATCCCATCTGGGCACATCCGATGGCAAGAGGCCCGAAGGTCCCCCTCTTTGGTCTTGCGACATTATGCGGTATTAGCTACCGTTTCCAGTAGTTATCCCCCTCCATCGGGCAGTTTCCCAGACATTACTCACCCGTCCGCCACTCGTCACCCGAGAGCAAGCTCTCTGTGCTACCGTTCGACTTGCATGTGTTAGGCCTGCCGCCAGCGTTCAATCTGAGCCATGATCAAACTCTTCAATTTAAAAGTTTGATGCTCGTAGAATTAAACTTCGTAATGAATTACGTGTTCACTCTATGAGACTTGGTATTCATTTAGTGTCCGAAGACATTAAGAATCCATGTCACTTTGAGTGCCCACACAGATTGTCTGATAAATTGTTAAAGAGCAGTGCAACGCGGCTTTCGCTCACCGTTGCGAGGTGGCGTATATTACGCTTTCCTCTTTCAGAGTCAACCCGTTATTTCAGGATTTTTCTCTTCAACCGACCCGGCTGTTTGTGTGAAGTGATTCACATCCGCCGTGTCGATGGAGGCGCATTATAGGCAGCCCACGATGAATGACAAGCGAAAAAATGCATTTTTATTTCAACCGCTCATCTTTTCATCATAACGGTTACTTTTGTTGCTTTTTGATAGCCGCAGGTAGGTCCGCAAGGCTATTAATCACCCAATCTGCCGCATTTTCCGCCTCTGGTGTAACGGGCTTGCCGGTACGCACCAATACTTTCGTTCCCACATCAGCAGCGGTAGCCGCCTGCATATCTTCGAGTTTGTCACCCACCATATAAGAAGCAGACATATCAATGTGCAGATAGTCTCGAGCAGAAATGAGCATGCCCGGATGTGGCTTACGGCAGTCACACACCTGGCGGAACTCTTCTACCGTCCCCTGAGGGTGGTGCGGGCAATAGTAGATACCATCCAGCTCGACATCGCGATCGGCCAGCGACCAGTCCATCCATTCGGTGAGCGTTTCAAATTGCGCTTCGGTGAATTTACCGCGCGCGATACCGGACTGATTGGTCACCACCACCAGCGCGAAGCCCATGGCTTTCAGTTCGCGCATGGCGTCAATGACACCGTCTATAAATTCGAAGTTATCAATTTCGTGCACATAACCGTGGTCGACATTAATAGTGCCATCACGGTCGAGGAAAATTGCGGGTACTGATTTTGCCACCGGGTTGCTCCTGAAAAAGGCATGTGGGCGTAGTATCTCATGTTTCACCGCACAGGAAAGTGCTCATCGCGCAGGGTTCGATTGATTTAGACGTCTGGATGCCTTAACATCCGCCTTGTTTACGGTCATCACCCGTAACAGGCAGAACAAAATGCCACGGCTAACTCTCATACGATAAAAATAATCTGATGATTAAACTTTCCAATATAACCAAAGTATTCCAGCAGGGAACTCGCACCATTCAGGCGTTGAACAATGTCAGCCTGCATGTTCCTGCCGGGCAAATTTATGGCGTCATTGGTGCCTCTGGCGCCGGTAAAAGTACGCTTATTCGCTGCGTTAACCTGCTTGAGCGCCCGTCCCAGGGCAGCGTCCAGGTTGACGGCCAGGAGCTGACAGCCCTTTCAGAAGCACAACTCACTAAAGCTCGCCGCCAGATTGGCATGATCTTCCAGCACTTTAATTTACTCTCTTCCCGCACCGTGTTTGGTAACGTCGCATTGCCACTTGAGCTGGATAACACGCCGCGCGAAGAGATTAACCGTCGCGTCAAAGAATTGCTGGATCTGGTTGGACTGGGCGACAAACACGACAGCTATCCGGCGAATCTGTCCGGTGGTCAAAAGCAGCGTGTGGCCATTGCCCGCGCACTGGCGAGCAACCCGAAAGTACTGCTGTGCGATGAAGCCACCAGCGCACTGGACCCGGCAACTACGCGTTCCATTCTGGAGTTATTGAAAGACATCAACCGTCGTCTGGGCCTGACGATTCTGCTCATTACCCACGAAATGGATGTCGTAAAACGCATTTGCGACTGCGTTGCCGTTATCAGTAATGGTGAACTGATCGAACAGGACACTGTAAGTGAAGTGTTCTCTCATCCCAAAACGCCGCTGGCACAGCAGTTTATTCAGTCAACGTTGCACCTGGATATCCCTGAGGATTACCAGCAGCGCCTGAAAGATCAGCCACTGGCAGGTAGCGTGCCGATGTTACGCATGGAATTCACCGGTCAATCGGTCGATGCCCCCCTGCTTTCTGAGACCGCACGCCGCTATAACGTGAACAACAATATTATCAGTGCGCAGATGGATTACGCCGGTGGCGTGAAATTCGGCATTATGCTGACAGAAATGCACGGCGAGCCGCAGGATACGCAAGCCGCTATTGCCTGGCTTAAGGAACACCATGTGAAAGTAGAGGTGCTGGGTTATGTCTGAGGCAATGATGTGGTTACTGGCGCGTGGCGTCTGGGAAACGCTGGCAATGACCTTCGTATCCGGTTTCTTCGGCTTTGTGCTGGGTCTTCCGGTTGGCGTGCTGCTGTATGTCTCGCGTCCTGGACAAATTTCGGAGAATGCAAAACTCTACCGTACCATTTCGGCGCTGGTGAATATTTTCCGTTCGATCCCGTTCATTATCTTACTGGTCTGGATGATCCCGTTCACCCGTATTATCGTGGGGACTTCCATCGGCCTGCAGGCAGCGATTGTGCCTCTGACCGTCGGTGCAGCACCTTTTATTGCCCGTATGGTGGAAAACGCCCTGTTGGAAATCCCAACCGGCCTGATTGAAGCCTCCCGTGCAATGGGCGCAACCCCGATGCAGATCATCCGTAAGGTACTACTGCCGGAAGCACTGCCGGGTCTGGTCAATGCAGCAACAATTACCCTGATTACCCTGGTGGGTTATTCCGCAATGGGTGGAGCCGTGGGCGCAGGCGGTCTGGGGCAGATTGGCTACCAGTACGGTTATATTGGCTATAACGCCATTGTGATGAATACCGTCCTGGCACTGCTGGTGATTCTGGTTTACTTAATTCAGTTTGCAGGCGATCGTATCGTTCGCTCTGTTACGCATAAATAACGTTGCTCACAACACAACGACTCTGAAAGAAAGGAAAAAACACATGGCTTTTAAATTCAAGACCTTTGCGGCAGTGGGTGCCCTGATTGGTTCTCTGGCTCTGGTAGGTTGTGGTCAGGACGAAAAGAATCCGAACCACATTAAAGTCGGCGTCATCGTCGGTGCTGAACAGCAGGTTGCCGAAGTTGCACAGAAAGTCGCGAAAGAGAAATACGGTCTGGACGTTGAGCTGGTAACCTTTAATGACTACGTTCTGCCGAACGAAGCGCTGAGCAAAGGCGACATCGATGCGAACGCCTTCCAGCACAAACCGTACCTGGATCAGCAGATCAAAGATCGTGGCTATAAACTGGTTGCTGTTGGCAATACCTTTGTTTACCCGATCGCAGGCTACTCCAAAAAAATTAAATCTATCAATGAATTGCAGGAAGGCGCTCAGGTCGCTGTACCGAACGATCCGACTAACCTCGGCCGTTCCCTGCTGCTGTTGCAGAAACAGGGCCTGATCAAACTGAAAGATGGTGTTGGCCTGCTGCCAACCGCTCTGGATATTACAGAGAACCCGAAAAACCTGAAAATTGTTGAGCTGGAAGCCCCACAACTGCCGCGCTCGCTGGACGATGCACAAATCGCGCTGGCCGTTATTAACACCACCTACGCCAGCCAGATCAATCTGACGCCAGCAAAAGATGGTATCTTTGTCGAAGATAAAGACTCTCCGTACGTTAACCTGATCGTTACCCGCGAAGACAACAAAGACGCAGAAAACGTGAAGAAATTCGTTCAGGCCTATCAGTCTGACGAAGTCTACGAAGCAGCGAACAAAGTCTTCAATGGCGGTGCGGTGAAAGGCTGGTAATCCGGCCCGTCAGCAATATCCTTCAGGACGGGCTCATGCCCGTCTTGTCATTTGTGCAAGCTCCTGATTCAATAAGCGGCGTTAAGATCATTTTTTGAGGATATATTATGCGTGCTTTACCGATCTGTTTTTTAGCACTCATGCTGAGCGGCTGTTCAATGCTAAGCAGATCTCCTGTCGAACCTGTTCAAAGCACAGCAACCCCGCCTAAAACAGAACCAGCAAAACCGAAACCGCCGCGTCCGACGCCGGTTCGAATCATTACCAATGCTGAAGATTTGGTGGGTAAACCGTTCCGTGATTTAGGTGAAGTGACCGGTGACTCTTGCCAGGCAACCAATCAGGATTCCCCACCGAACATCCCGACCGCCCGTAAGCGCATGCAAATCAACGCATCAAAAATGAAAGCGAATGCGGTTCTGCTCCACAGCTGTGAAATCACCAGCGGCACGCCGGGTTGCTACCGTCAGGCTGTATGCGTAGGTTCAGCGCTGAACGTCACGGCGAAATGACCACATTTGCCATCGAGCAGATAGGCGTCATCCGCTCCCCCTATAAAGAAAAGTTTGCCGTTCCCCGCCAGCCTGGTCTGGTTAAACATGGAGGCGGCGAACTGCATCTGCTGCCTCCCTATAATCAGGCCGAAGCCGTACGCGGGCTTGAGGCGTTCAGCCATCTCTGGATTGTGTTCATTTTCCACCAGACGATGGCTGGCGGCTGGCGTCCTACGGTACGCCCTCCCCGGCTCGGGGGGAATGCGCGGATGGGGGTTTTTGCCACGCGTTCAACCTTCCGTCCTAATCCGATTGGCATGTCTTTGGTGGAGCTTAAAGGCATTCACTGCGAGAAAGAGCGTGTCATTTTGCAACTGGGCAGTCTTGATCTCGTCGACGGCACGCCCGTCGTGGATATCAAACCCTATTTACCCTTTGCTGAGGCTCTGCCGCATGCCAGCGCCAGTTATGCGCAGCAGGCCCCCGTCGCGGAGATGGCGGTGTGCTTCACGCCGGAGCTCGAAGCGGCATTTCCACAGTTAGAAAAGCGTTACCCGCAGCTAAGATCGTTTATTATTGACGTCCTGGCGCAGGACCCGCGCCCGGCATACCGTAAAGATGAGGAAATGGGGAAAACGTACGCGGTCTTGTTGCTGGATTTCAACGTGCGCTGGCGCGTGACCACTGCAGGTTTTGAAGTGTTTGCGCTGGAAGGCCGTTAATTTATCCTCCCTCTACTTTTGGCATCTCTTTCTCGCTGGTAAACTGAATCACTTTTTTTGAATCAGGCTCCTTTTGAGTCTGTTCCAATCGTCCAAATGGAACCGTAACAACATGCGTACTAGCCAATACCTGCTCTCCACTCTGAAGGAGACACCTGCCGACGCCGAAGTCATCAGCCATCAGTTGATGTTGCGCGCCGGGATGATTCGCAAGCTGGCCTCCGGGTTGTATACCTGGCTGCCGACCGGCGTGCGCGTCCTGAAAAAAGTCGAAAACATCGTGCGTGAAGAGATGAACAACGCCGGTGCGATTGAGGTGTTAATGCCGGTCGTTCAGCCTTCTGAACTGTGGCAAGAGAGTGGTCGTTGGGAGCAGTACGGCCCGGAACTGCTGCGTATTTCTGACCGTGGCGAGCGTCCGTTCGTACTCGGCCCGACTCACGAAGAAGTGATCACCGATCTGATTCGTAACGAGCTCAGCTCTTACAAACAGCTACCGCTGAATTTCTTCCAGATCCAGACCAAGTTCCGTGACGAAGTACGTCCGCGTTTCGGCGTGATGCGTTCCCGTGAATTCCTGATGAAAGATGCCTACTCTTTCCATACTTCTCAGGAATCGCTGCAGGAAACCTACGACGCGATGTATGCCGCCTACAGCAAAATCTTTACCCGCATCGGGCTGGAGTTCCGCCCGGTTCAGGCAGATACCGGCTCTATCGGTGGTAGCGCGTCTCATGAGTTCCAGGTACTGGCGCAAAGCGGTGAAGATGACATCGTTTTCTCTGATACCTCTGACTATGCCGCCAACATCGAACTGGCAGAAGCTGTGGCGCCGAAAGCACCGCGTGCGGCGGCAACTCAGGAGATGACGCTGGTTGATACGCCGAACGCGAAAACCATCGCCGAGCTGGTTGAACAGTTCAACCTGCCGATTGAGAAAACCGTTAAGACCCTGCTGGTCAAAGCGGTTGAAGGAAGCAGCTACCCGCTGGTCGCCCTGCTGGTACGTGGCGATCACGAACTGAACGAAGTAAAAGCCGAAAAACTGGCGCAGGTTGCCAGCCCGCTGACTTTCGCGACCGAAGCTGAAATTCGCGCCGTGGTAAATGCGGGTCCGGGTTCGCTGGGGCCGGTAAACATGCCGATTCCTGTCGTTATCGACCGTACCGTTGCGGCAATGAGCGATTTTGCCGCTGGCGCTAACATTGATGGTAAGCACTACTTCGGTATCAACTGGGACCGTGATGTAGCAACCCCGGAAATCGCCGATATCCGTAACGTGGTTGCCGGCGACCCAAGCCCGGACGGTCAGGGGACGCTTCTGATCAAACGCGGTATCGAAGTGGGTCACATTTTCCAGCTAGGTACCAAATACTCTGAAGCGCTGAAAGCGTCCGTTCAGGGTGAAGATGGTCGTAACCAGATCCTGACCATGGGCTGCTACGGTATCGGGGTAACGCGTGTTGTGGCTGCGGCGATTGAACAGAACTTCGATGACCGCGGTATTGTATGGCCAGAAGCGATTGCACCGTTCCAGGTGGCCATTCTGCCCATGAACATGCACAAATCTTACCGTGTTCAGGAACTGGCAGAGAAGC
Organism: Phytobacter sp. SCO41; assembly: GCF_003073275.1. Classification (NCBI taxonomy): domain Bacteria; kingdom Pseudomonadati; phylum Pseudomonadota; class Gammaproteobacteria; order Enterobacterales; family Enterobacteriaceae; genus Phytobacter; species Phytobacter sp. SCO41. Next base: position 4,600,263 of record NZ_CP027225.1, read on the forward strand.
TCTATAACGAACTGCGCGCACAGGGTATCGACGTGCTGATGGACGACCGTAAAGAGCGTCCGGGTGTGATGTTCGCTGATATGGAGCTGATCGGTATTCCGCACACCATCGTGCTGGGCGACCGTAACCTCGACAACGACGATATCGAATACAAATACCGTCGCACTGGCGAAAAACAGATGATCAAGACGGGTGATATCCTTAATTACCTTGTCAGCGCCATCAAGGGCTAACAGTAAAAAGCCTCGCAAATGCGAGGCTTTTTTTATTGGTGATTACAATCTTTTCCGGCTATAAATTTCGCGTTTTTATCCGCCACCAGCGTCTTTTCCATCGCACCGTTATCCGTTTTCGGCTGTAGCGCGAAATGTCCTTCCACCTCCAGCAATACCGGCTGCGAAGCCTGACCTGCCGCTGCTTTATATTGCTGTTCGAGCCGCACATCATTGCTGACCGCAATCCGTTTGCCCGTCATACAATCAGCGAACTCTGCCATACCACCAGTACGCGAATACATGCCACGCATCGCCATCGGCGTTGTCGGTAAGGCCGCCGTGACAGGCTGCAAGACATAATTTAGCTGTGAGCGAATCGGGTTCCCTTCACGATCCAGCATTTCCAGCGCACTGCCTTTCGCGCGGAAGTAAAGTTTCTCGCCACTTGCATCTGTCAGCACCAGCTTGTCCGCAGTGCGTGCCCATTGCCCGTAAGAGGCAAAATTTGATGGCGCTTTGCCACCCTGATAGCCCTGATTCATCACCCAGGTGCCATCTTTTTCAAGGAACAGTGAGGTTTCGATGCCTTCACAATCTGCGCACGGCAGAATACCGCGCCAGCTCTGTTGCATTGGCTTGAGCTTTTCAGCTCGCACGGGGGAGACGGTTTCCACCTCTCCCCGATTGTTGCACCCCATCAGCGCAAAGAGTGTCATTGCCACAGCTAAAGATACAATCGCTTTATTCACTCTTTCTTCCTTATGAACAGTTCTTATCTCGTCCGTCACTCCTGTGGGCGACGAACCTTCCCTCGTAGCGCTTTTACAGAAGATTTTTGCGCTTTTCCTGCCAGACGCCGCTCTTTCGATGCCCGTGTTGGACGGGTGGCCCGACGGCTTTTTTGCACCACCGTCAGTTCCCTGATTAACGCCACCAGCCGGGCAATCGCCGCTTCGCGATTCATATCCTGGCTGCGGTACTCCTGCGCCTTGATGATAACGACCCCGTCGGCCGTTAAGAGATGATGTGTCGCTGCCAGCAGCTTCTCTTTATAAAACTCGGGCAAACTGGATGCACGAATATCAAAACGCAGATGGATCGCCGTAGAGGCTTTATTTACATGCTGCCCGCCCGCCCCTTGCGCGCGAATCGCCGTAATCTCCAATTCTTCATCAGGAATGCTGACCTGGCGGGATATCTCAATCATGCGTGCTGTTGCCAGGTTGCCAGGTGGATTTCCAGATTGGTTTGAGTGTCGCTCAGCCAGATAGTTCCTTCCTGGAGAGTAGCCTGCAGTGACATTGTCCGCTCCGCCAGCCCACTCAGCATCGCCAGTTGCTCATCATCCAGGTACCAGATACTCAGATTTTTAAATCCAGCGAGTTTGCTCTGGTTCTGCTGCCACCAGATTTGTGCCGCACGCGAGTTATAGGTGAATAGCGCCACCTCTTTCGACTGCGAACAGGCTTTCTTGATGCGCCGTTCGTCCGGCAATCCGAGTTCGATCCACAGATCGATACCCAGATGATCGTTGCGCAGCCACACTTCGGGCTCGTCATCCGCACACAGCCCACGGGTGAACTGTAGCCGTTCATCGGCGAATTTAATCCATGCCAACAGGCGCAGCATCATGCGCTCCTGCGTCTCGGAAGGATGACGGGCAAGCGTCAATGTGGCATCGAGAAATTGATTCCGGTCTAAATCCGCCACATTCACAGTAGCTTTATAAATGGTTGCTTTGAGCGCCATACCGCCTCCTTTGCATAACAGCGGCTATTGTAGCGAATAAAGATATAACGTGCTGTTATCTCTTAATCTGCGGTTAATTCATCACTCTGATAATGACCCGTCGGGTATGGTATAGTCACCTTGCTAAACAGAGTTAATCTTCGTAGGCTTAATGGTATCTCACAGTAAAGCCAGGGTGCTGACAGGAGGACGTGTGGGAAATTATTGTGAGTTAATACGCCAGCGGTATGCGGAAATTGCCAGCGGAGACTTAGGGTATATCCCGGATGCGTTGGGGTGCGTATTGAAAGTTTTGAATGAAGTGGCTTCGGACGATGCCGTTTCAGAGTCGGTCAGGGAAAAGGCGGCGTATGCTGCCGCGAACTTACTGGTGAGCGATTATGTCAATGAATGATACCTATCAACCCATCAATTGCGACGACTATGACAACCTGGAACTCGCCTGTCAGCATCATCTCCTACTGACGCTCGAGCTCAAAGATGGCGAAACTTTGCAGGCAAAGGCCAGCGATTTAGTATCTCGCAAAAATGTGGAATATTTGGTTGTTGAAATTGCAGGAACAACGCGCGAACTGCGTCTCGACAAAATTGCCAGCTTTAGTCATCCGGAAATCGGCACCGTCGTGGTGAGCGAATCCTGACAGCACTTTCGGGCAGCGCTGACTGCCCGTTACTTCTGCCACATTAGCCGTACGCCAGGCTGCCCATTTTCTGCTTTGCCCTCCTGCGTGACAAACACGCCTGCCGCAGCAATCAGCGACTCACCGTAAAACAGTAGTGGTGTTGTATCCCGACGCCAGGGTGCCACGCCCAACTCCTGCCAGATCTTTTTAAGTTTACGGCCACCGTTACGCCCCTGGATGTGCAAAGTTCCCGTCGCCTGAAAGCGTACCGATACCACTTCGTCAGCGCCCGGTGGACGCAGCTCCTCGCCCGGCACAAGCCGCAGAACGCCAAGCCCATCCGGCAACGTCAGCGGCAAAAAAGGATCCGTCCATTGCAGAACTTTTTCGCGCTGACCCGCAAGCGCCTTAACCCACCACAAATAACCCTGATAACGGCGGATATCATGATCGCCAAGGCGCAAGCATGGCACTGCATCCTCTCTGGCTAACGCCACCTCTTGCCAGACCCGTAGCAACATTTCCCGGGAAGGCATCGGCGCCTGCTGCGCGGAAAGCCAACGTCGTAAGATAGCGGCACGCCGTGCCGCACTTAACGTTTCCAGCGCCGCAATCGACAACCCACCGTCACGGTGTGTCGCCGCCGCAAGCTCGTCTGCCAGCAGTTCATCCAGCAATTGCTCCTGCTCGCCGCACAAGGCCGCACTCCGGGCGACCGCATCGGCAAAATGCGGCCAGCGGGCATTCAATGCAGGCAGAACGCGTAAACGCAGGAAGTTGCGGTCATAGGCATCATCAGCATTACTCTCGTCTTCAATCCATGACAAGCCATGCTGCTGAGCCCAGCGAAGAAGGGCTTCACGTGTTTCGTTCAACAACGGTCTGAGGAGCATAGTGTCGGCAAACGGCAGCGTTTCCGGCATACCCGCAAGACCGGCCGGACCACTCCCCCGTTTAAGCGCCAGTAAAAACGTTTCGCACTGGTCGTCAAGATGCTGGGCGGTGAGCAGCAATTCTCCGGGGACTAACGCTTGAGTAAAGGCGGCATAACGGGCTTTTCTCGCCTGCGCTTCAATTCCATTGCCTTCATCCACCAGTTGTACCCGATGAACAACAAGCGGTACCAGCCAGCCATCGCAGACCTGCTGACAATGAGCAGCCCAGGCATCCGCATTGGGGCTTAATCCGTGGTGAATATGAATCGCGCGCAGGGAAATGTCCGGCTGCTGATGACGCCACTGCACCAGACGGTGCAACAGTACTGTCGAATCGAGCCCGCCGCTAAACGCCACCAAAAACTGGCGTTGATGGGCAGGAAAGCGAGAAAGTAAGGGCATGATCATGGCATTAACCGAAACGGAAATCATGCCCGGCACGTTACCGGGCATTCCTGTGACTGGCAAGGCTTACTGCTGATAGAGTTCCAGCGGAAGATTGTCAGGATCTTTAAAAAAGGTAAAGCGCTTACCGGTGTAAGGGTCAACACGAATCGCTTCGCACGAGACATTGTGCGCTTGCAGGTGAGCAACCGCCTGATCGATATCCACAACGCTAAAGGCCAGATGACGTAATCCGCAGGCTTCCGGCCCACTCGGACGTGCGGGCGGAAAGGGAAACGAAAACAACTCAATGACATACTGGCCATTCAGCGCCAGGTCTCCTTTCCAGGAGTCACGCTCTTCACGATAAACTTCGCTTTGCAGCGTAAAACCCAGGATATCGCAATAGAACGCTTTACTCTTTACATAATCCGTTGCGATGATGGCGATGTGATGTACCTGTTTTAAACCCAGCATAATGTCTCCTTTTGTCTTTGCGCACGTTACCGTTGTGACAGGTAACCCGCAAGAGGCTACGGTCTTTTTAAGACACGTACCCAATAGACGCCATCTTCTCCCCGCTTCGCGCCATGGATATCCGTTTCAAAACCCGGATAGTGCCGCCCTATCGCACAGAGCATTAACAGGAAATCCAAAACCGAGCGGCTCGCTTCGGTGATCATCTCCCCTGGCATCAGTAACGGCACGCCCGGTGGGTAAGGTAAGATCATATTGGCGGAGATACGTCCCGTAAGCCTTTCCAGTTCAATAGTTTCAACATCTCCACGGATTTGCTGCTGCCACGCCTGATGCGGAGTCAGCTTCATTTCCGGCAACACATCAAACGCCCGCAGCATCAGTTGCGGCAGATCGTGCTGGCGGATCAATTTATGGATGCCCTGCGCAAGATCCTGGATCCGCATATTGCGGTAGAAGTCGGGATCTTCGGCATACAGATCCGGCAGCATGTTCTTCACGCGTAAATTGAGATCGTAGGCACGCTTGAACTCCATTAACCCACGCAGCAGGCCCATGGCACGGGTTTTGTCGATCCCGATACTGAACAGGAACAACAGATTGTAAGGACCCGTTTTTTCAACTACCACGCCGCGCTCATCAAGAAACTTCGCCACCAGCGCCGCCGGGATCCCCTCTTCACTCATATTGCCTTGTTCATCCATACCCGGCGTCAGAATAGTCACCTTGACCGGGTCGAGGAACATGTGGTCTTCGTCAGCATCGCGGAAGCCGTGCCAGCTTTCTCCCGGCGCTACCGGCCAGCAATCGGCCTCATTGATCTCCTCGGGCTGCCAGATATCAAAGAACCAGCCATCGGCTTCATCTTTTAACCGCTGCACCTCTTTGCGGAAATGCAAAGCGCGCTCAACCGAACGGTTAATCAGCCGTTTACCGGGGTTACCGCGCAACATTGCCGCCGCGGTCTCAATGGAGGCCACCAGCGGATAGCTTGGCGAGGTAGAGGTGTGCATCATAAAGGCTTCGTTAAAGGTATCTTCGTCATACTCACCTTTCACATGGATAAGCGAGGCCTGCGAAAACGCCGCCAGCATTTTGTGCGTCGATTGCGTTTCGAAAATCACTTTCCCTGGTACCCGCTCACCGCTCATGCCGCTCTTCCCGGCATAAATGGGATGAAAGTTGGTGTACGGCACCCAGGCGGAATCGAAATGAATAGAAGGCACATCCAGCGTTTTTTTAATCCAGTCAGTGTTGTATAGCAGCCCATCGTAAGTGGAATTGGTGATTACCGCATGCACCGGCCAGGTTGCACCTGCGGTTGCAGCAATCTTTTGTTCAATGCTGGCATGAGTGAATTCCCGGCGCGGAATACCACCCAGAATCCCCAGCGCGTTACGTCCCGGTTTTAACCACAGCGGCGTAACGTCGCTCATCATTAACAGATGGGCCAGTGACTTGTGGCAATTGCGATCAATCAGCAGCGTACTACCCACCGGTGCGGCGTACATACCCACAATTTTATTGGAGGTGGAGGTGCCGTTGGTGACCATATAACTTTGCTCAGCGCCAAAGGTGCGGGCGATATACTCCTCGGCTTCCAGATGCGGCCCGCTATGGTCCAGAAGCGAGCCCAGTTCAGTGACCGAGATAGACACATCCGCTTTTAGTGTGTTGCCGCCGAAGAAATCATAAAACAGGCAGCCAACCGGGCTTTTCAGGTAGGCCGTACCCGCCATGTGGCCTGGCGTGCAGAAGGTGTATTTTCCTTCTTTCACATAGGTAAAGAGCGCTTTGGTAAAGGGCGGCGTGATGTTATCGAGATACTCTTTTGTGTACTGCCCGATACGTGTTGCAATGTCATCGGCCATCCCCAGGGCATATTCAAAAAACCACAGCGCCATCCGCATATCTTGTGCGCTGACATCCAGCGTCGAATGGGTGTTAATAAAGGCATAAAGGGGAAGATATTCGTTAAGCTGGTTGATATCGCTGCATAAATCGAGCGTGTACTCGTCCCAGTCGAAAATGACGCCGCAGATACGCGGATTGTGTTCGATGAATTTCAGCAGGTCGCTGCTGTTTTGTGGCCAGATTATCTGAAACCCTTGCGCCTGGAGCGCCTTCTCAAGCTCCTTGATCGGCTCATCTTTGTAAAAGACGCCGTGCGGCCCCATGATGGCAATAATATTCACGGTTACCTCCTGAAAAAAACCTAAGTTAATCATAGCTGAGGTAAACAGGGGGTATAAAAAAAGCCACAACACTGTGTGGCTTTTCAGAATGATCTTTCAATGCTTATCAGGCGTAACCGTAGCTCATCAGACGCTGGTAACGGCGATTACGCAGATCGTCTTTGCTCAGCACGTCCAGATCCGCCAGATCTGCAATCAACTGCGCTTTCAGAGAGGCCGCGATGGCTTCCGGGTTACGGTGTGCGCCACCTAACGGTTCCGGAATGATCGAGTCGATCAGTTTCAACTCTTTCAGACGCGGTGCAATGATACCCATTGCGTCGGCAGCCAATGGTGCCTTGTCTGCGCTTTTCCACAGAATGGACGCACAGCCTTCCGGCGAGATAACCGAATAGGTGCTGTATTGCAGCATATTCACTTTGTCACCCACGCCAATGGCCAGCGCACCGCCAGAACCGCCTTCACCGATAACGGTACAAATGACCGGTACGCTCAGACGGGACATTTCACGCAGGTTACGCGCGATCGCCTCAGACTGACCACGCTCTTCCGCGCCCACGCCAGGGTATGCGCCTGGGGTGTCGATAAAGGTAATGATCGGCATATTGAAACGTTCAGCCATTTCCATCAGGCGCAGCGCTTTGCGATACCCTTCCGGTGCCGGCATACCAAAATTACGGCGAATTTTTTCTTTGGTTTCACGTCCTTTCTGGTGGCCGATGATCATCACCGGGCGACCGTCAAGGCGAGCGATACCACCGACGATGGCTTTGTCGTCCGCATAAGCACGGTCGCCAGCCAGCTCGTCGAATTCATCAAATGCGAGGCGGACATAATCCAGGGTGTATGGACGCAGCGGATGGCGTGCCAACTGAGCGACTTGCCATGCACCAAGATCGGCAAAGATTTTGCGCGTCAGCTCTACGCTTTTTTCACGCAGACGATGCACTTCTTCATCGATGTTAATATCCAGTTTTTCATCCTGACGACTTACTGACGTCAGAGAATCGATTTTCGCTTCCAGCTCGGCAATCGGCTGTTCGAAATCAAGGAAATTCAGACTCATAGTATTCCTGTATTAGTCAAACTCCAGTTCCACCTGCTCCGAACCAATGAGGCCACGGAGATCGTTTAATAAACGATCGCTCGGAGAGACACGCCACGTTGCGCCGAAACGTAATCGTGCACGTGCATCCGCCCTCTGATAGTAGAGATGTACTGGAATGGTCCCCGAGCGATGGGGTTCCAGAGACTGACGGAGTCGGTTCAAAAGCTGGTCATCAATTTGCCTGTCCGTCAGCGAGATAGCAAGCCCGCGCGCATATTTTTCACGAGCTTCGTCAATGTCCATCACTTCGCGGGCGGTCATTTTAAGCCCCCCGCTGAAGTCATCAAAGCTGACCTGTCCGCTGACGATCAGTATGCGGTCTTTTTCCAGCAGTTGCTGATATTTGTCCAGGGCGTCCGTGAACAACATCACTTCCAGGCGCCCGGAACGGTCATCCAAAGTACAGATGCCAATACGATTGCCGCGCTTGGTGACCATAACCCGCGCAGCAATCACCAGCCCCGCCGCCGTAGTGACCTTGCCACGTTCGGTCGGGTGCATGTCTTTTAGTCGGTAGCCACCGACGTAACGATCGATCTCTTTTAAATACTGGGTGATCGGATGCCCGGTCAGGTACAGCCCCAGGGTTTCACGTTCACCGTCCAGCACCACCTGCTCTGGCCACGGCTGGCAACTGGCGTAAGACTGTTCCACCTGTTCGGGCTCTTCTGCCAGGACACCGAACATATCCGCCTGACCAATGGCTTCCGCTTTCGCATGCTGATCTGCCGCTTTCAGGGCGTCGCCGAGGGAATTCATCAGCGCGGCGCGATGCGGCCCAAGGCGGTCAAACGCCCCGGACATTATCAGTTTTTCCAGCACCCGGCGATTGAGTTTTTTGGTGTCGGTACGGGCACAGAGATCAAACAGTTCCCGGAAATAGCCGCCGTTATTACGAGCCTCGAGGATCGCTTCAATCGGGCCTTCACCCACGCCTTTGATAGCCCCAATGCCGTAAACAATTTCACCGTCGTCATTCACGTGGAAATGGTACAGACCAGAGTTGATATCCGGCGGCAGGATCTTGAGCCCCATGCGCCAGCATTCGTCCACCAGGCCTACCACCTTCTCGGTGTTGTCCATATCGGCGGTCATTACCGCCGCCATAAACTCTGCCGGATAGTGCGCTTTCAGCCACAGCGTCTGGTATGAGACTAAAGCATAGGCAGCAGAGTGCGATTTGTTAAATCCGTACCCGGCGAATTTCTCCACCAGGTCGAAGATTTTCATCGCCAGCTCGCCGTCAACGCCGTTTTTCTTCGCCCCTTCTTCGAAGGTCCCGCGCTGCTTGGCCATCTCCTCCGGCTTTTTCTTACCCATCGCACGACGCAGCATGTCCGCGCCGCCGAGGGTATAGCCAGACAGCACCTGGGCTATCTGCATCACCTGTTCCTGATACAAGATGATGCCGTAGGTCGGCTCCAGTACCGGTTTCAGGCTCTCATGCTGCCACTGTACGTCCGGGTAGGAAATCTCTTCGCGCCCGTGCTTACGGTCGATAAAGTTATCCACCATTCCCGACTGCAGTGGGCCCGGACGGAACAGGGCCACCAGGGCTATCATATCTTCGAAGCAGTCAGGCTGCAGACGCTTGATCAAGTCTTTCATGCCGCGGGATTCAAGCTGGAATACCGCTGTGGTTTCCGAGCGCTGCAGCATGTCGAAGCTTTTCTTGTCATCAAGCGGGATAGCGGCGATATCAAGCGGTGGCTCGCCGTTCTTCTCACGACGGGCGTTGATCATCTCCAGCGCCCAGTTGATGATGGTGAGCGTACGCAGCCCCAGGAAGTCGAACTTCACGAGACCCGCGTATTCCACGTCGTTCTTATCAAACTGGGTGACCGGATGTTGCCCCGCCTCATCACAATAGAGCGGTGCAAAATCGGTGATTTTGGTCGGCGCGATAACCACACCACCGGCGTGTTTACCGGCGTTACGCGTGACGCCTTCCAGCTTACGCGCCATATCAATTAGCGCTCTGACTTCCTCGTCAGCCTCGTAGATTTCTGGCAGTTGCGGTTCCGCTTCAAAGGCTTTCGCCAACGTCATACCAGGATCGGGCGGCACCAGCTTAGAGATACGATCAACAAAACCGTACGGATGCCCCAGCACGCGGCCCACGTCGCGGATAACCGCTTTCGCCGCCATCGTACCGAAGGTAATAATCTGCGATACCGCATCACGCCCGTACATATCTGCTACATGCTCGATAACCTGATCGCGTTTTTCCATACAGAAGTCAACGTCGAAGTCGGGCATGGAGACACGTTCCGGGTTAAGGAAACGTTCGAACAGCAGGTCGAATTCCAGCGGATCGAGGTCGGTAATTTTCAGCGCGTACGCCACAAGCGATCCTGCACCCGAACCACGGCCCGGCCCTACCGGCACGCCGTTATCTTTCGACCACTGGATAAATTCCATAACGATAAGGAAGTAGCCCGGGAACCCCATCTGGTTAATAACCTGGAGTTCAATATCCAGACGTTCATCATACTCAGGGCGTTTCTCTTTACGGACCGTCTCATCCGGGAAAAGGAATGCCAGACGCTCTTCCAGGCCCTCTTTCGACTTCGCGACAAGAAAATCTTCGGTGGTCATATCCCCGGTCGGGAACTGGGGCAGGAAGTACTCGCCCAGACGCACCGTGACGTTACAACGTTTGGCGATTTCTACCGTGTTTTCGAGCGCTTCCGGGATGTCAGAGAAAAGCTCACACATCTCGTCTTCGCTGCGCATATATTGCTGCGCAGAGTAATTACGCGGACGCTTGGGGTCATCAAGGGTAAAGCCGTCGTGAATCGCGACACGGATTTCATGGGCATCAAAGTCGCCCGCATCGATAAAACGCACGTCATTGGTCGCCACAACAGGCAGACCGCGTTCTTCGGCGAGCCGTACCGCCGCATGCAAATAGTTCTCTTCGTCCGCGCGACCGGTACGAATCAGTTCGAGATAATAGTTGTTGGGGAAATGCTCTTCGTAAAACGCCACGCACTGCTCGACCAGCGCGCTATTACCGCGCATCAGGCTTTTACCAACATCCCCCATCCGGGCACCAGACAACAGGATCAGCCCGTCTTTCAGCTCAACCAGCCAGTCGCGGTCAATCCATGGCCCCGCCGCCCCGTACCCACGCTGATAGGCACGAGAAATTAGCAGCGTCAGGTTTTGATAGCCGACGTTGTTTGCTGCCAGTACAGTGAGCTGCGTCAGTTCGTCCGCGAGTAGTTCGCTCTGAACATGAAAATCGGCCCCCACAATCGGTTTTAACCCCGCGCCATGGGCCGTTCCGTAGAACTTCACCAGGCCACACAGGTTGGTAAAATCGGTGATCGCCAGCGCTGGCATGCCGAGCGCGGCCGCCTTTTTCACCAGCGGCCCGGTTTTCGCCAGCCCGTCTATCATGGAGTAGTCGCTATGCACCCGCAGGTGTACGAAACGTGGTTCAGCCATTTTCAGATCTCTTCACGTCACAGAATCAGGACACAAGGCCCAGCACGCGTTTGACGGGCGCAAAGCTGCGCCGATGATGTTCCGTTGCGCCATGCTCAGCCAGTTTTTCCAGATGGAAAGCGGTTGGATAGCCTTTATGCTGCGCGAAACCGTATTGAGGAAAAGTCAGATCGAGCGTGGCCATTTCTGCATCGCGGGTGACCTTCGCCAGAATGGAGGCGGCGCTGATTTCAGGCACCCGACTGTCACCTTTTACAACCGCCAGCGAAGGCATCGGCAGTTTGGGGCAACGGTTGCCATCAATGAGAACATACTCCGGAATAATACCCAAACCAGCGACCGCACGCTGCATCGCCAGCATCGTGGCATGCAGAATATTTAACTCGTCGATTTCGTGCGGCTCTGCACGGCCCAGACTCCAGGCCAGCGCCTTCTCTTTGATCTCGTCAAACAATGCCAGACGGCGTTTCTCAGATAATTTTTTCGAGTCATTAAGACCGATAATAGGACGCGCCGGATCGAGGATAACAGCAGCAGTCACCACTGCGCCAACCAACGGGCCGCGTCCAACTTCATCCACACCGGCAACCAGGTGTGTATGGGGGTAAATAAATTCCATCATTGTGCCAACTCCAGTACGGCATCTGCGGCCTGCTCATCGGCATTACAGCGGATCTGCAGATGCAGCTCCCGGAAAATATCGTGCATCGCGTGGCTGGTTTTGCCCTTTGCCAACAGGGGAAGTAACGCATCAGCCAGCGCCTGAGGCTGACAGTCATCCTGCAGCAGCTCTTTAACAAGCTCACGGCCCGCCAGTAAATTGGGCAGCGAAACGTAATCGGTTTTAACCAGACGCTTCGCCAGCCAGAAGGTAAACGGCTTCATCCGATAACCCACCACCATCGGGCATTTCGCCAGCATACACTCCAGCGCGGCTGTGCCGGATGCCAGCAATGCTGCATCACTGGCGATCATCGCTTCCCGCGCCAGGCCATCCAGCATATGCACGCGCAGCTCAGGGGCCACATCCGCTTTGATGCGTTCAAACTGCTCGCGACGCTTTGCATTCACCAACGGAACCACAACTTCCAGGTCCGGATAATGCTTACGCAACAGCTGCGCCGTATGCAAAAAGTCAGCGCTCAGCATCTCAACCTCTGCGCCACGGCTGCCCGGAAGTAACGCAAGGCAGTGCGCGTCATGGGGAATGCCTAATGTGTCCCGCGCCGCATTTTTATCCGGATCCAGCGGCATCGCATCCGCCATGGTATGACCGATAAAACGGCAGGGAACATTGAATCTATCGTAAAACGCTTTTTCGAAAGGCAGAAATGCGAGCACCAGGTCGGTGGCTCTGCCTATTTTGAAAACGCGTTTCTGGCGCCAGGCCCATACCGAAGGGCTGACATAATGAATGGTCCTGATGCCCTTCTTTTTCAGGTTCCCCTCAAGGGTAATATTGAAATCGGGTGCATCAATGCCGACAAAGACATCGGGTTTAAGCTCGCTAAAGCGACGCGTGAGGTCGGCACGGATATGCAGCAGACGTCGCAGGCGACCAAGCACCTCGACAATCCCCATCACCGCCAGCTCTTCCATTTCGTACCAGGCCTCGCAGCCTTCGGCCTGCATACGCGGCCCGGCAACACCGACGAAACGCGCATCGGGCATACGCGCTCTCAGTGCGCGGATGAGACCCGCACCAAGAATATCGCCGGAGGTTTCTCCGGCGACGAGGGCAATCGTTAACGGACGACGTTCAACCATTACCGAATTAAACCACGCGTGGAACGTTCAAAAAACGCCATGAACGTTTTCACTTCCGGATGCTGTTCTGCCAGCTCGGCGATTTCAGGTTTCGCTTCATCCAGCGTTTTGCCGCTGCGGTACAGCAGTTTATACGCGTTACGGATTGCGGTGATCGCTTCGCGGCTAAAGCCACGACGCTTAAGACCTTCAATATTCACACCAAACGGAGTGGCGTGGTTACCCTGAGCAATCACGAACGGTGGAACGTCCTGTGCGACACCAGAACAGCCGCCAACCATAACGTGCGCACCGATAATGCAGAACTGGTGCACCGCGGTCATACCGCCGATGATCGCGAAATCATCAACGGAAACGTGGCCTGCCAGTGTGGCGTTATTCGCCAGAATGCAGCGGCTGCCAACGGTGCAATCATGCGCAACGTGCGCATTGACCATCAGCAGGTTGTCACTGCCCACCTTCGTCAACCCACCGCCTTGTACCGTGCCACGGTGAATGGTGACGCTTTCGCGGATGCGGTTGCGATCGCCAATTTCCACGCGGGTCGGTTCACCAGCATATTTCAGATCCTGGTTAACCTCGCCGATGGAAGCGAACTGATAAATCTCGTTATCGCGACCAATTTTGGTATGGCCATTAATAACAACATGAGACTTCAGTACGGTGCCTTCGCCGATTTCGACGTTAGCGCCAACAATACAAAACGGACCAATGTGAGCGTTAGCACCAATAACGGCACCGTCTTCAACAATGGCAGAAGGATGAATAAAGGCGGTTTTATCAATCACGTATCAGGCCTCCCGGCTACGTGCACACATCATAGTAGCTTCACAAACAACTTTACCGTCTACCAGCGCGACACCCTTGAAGCGAGTCAGGCCACGGCGCGTTTTTTCGAAAGTTACTTCCATGATCATTTGATCGCCTGGCACAACCGGACGCTTAAAGCGCGCTTCATCGATACCTGCGAAGTAGTAGAGCTCGCCTGGTTCCAGTTTACCGACGCTTTTGAACGCCAGAATACCGGTTGCCTGCGCCATCGCTTCCAGAATCAACACGCCAGGTAAAATCGGTTTGCCTGGGAAATGCCCCTGGAAAAACGGCTCATTTACCGAAACATTTTTAACTGCGCGCAGAAAACGACCTTCTTCAAAGTCCAGCACACGGTCTACCAGCAAAAACGGGTAACGGTGCGGCAGAAGCTCCAGAATCTCTTCAATGTGCAGAGTATGAGTGTCAGTAGTCAAAATACTCTTCCTGTCTAAATATACTAAAAGGCCATAATAACACGGCCCGCGGCAATCGTAAGAATGCCGACAGGCCGGGAAGTTTAAACGTAGCGAGCGAGCTATTAGTCTTCTTTATTGACTTTACGCTCAATAGCTTTGAGGCGCTTGCTCATGTCATCAATGTTCATCACCAGGGCTGCGGTTTTACGCCACACCTTGTTCGGCTGTAGCGGGATGCCGGAGGAATAAATTCCTGGCTCGGTGATAGGACGCATCACCATCCCCATTCCCGTCACGGTGACTTTATCGCAGATTTCCATATGCCCGTTGATAACGCTGGCACCGCCAATCATGCAATAACGGCCAATTTTCAAACTACCCGCCATGATGACGCCACCAGCAACCGCGGTATTGTCGCCAATCACGACGTTATGTGCAATCTGGCACTGGTTATCAATGATGACACCGTTACCAATGCGGGTATCATCCAGCGCACCGCGATCGATAGTGGTACATGCACCAATTTCAACACGATCGCCGATGATGACACGACCAAGTTGTGGGATCTTAACCCAGGTGCCGCGATCGTTAGCATAACCAAAACCATCAGAACCGATCACGGTGCCCGATTGAATCAGGCAATTCTCACCGATCTCGATTTCATGGTAAATGGTCACATTGGCCCATAAACGGGAGCCCGCACCAATTTTCGTATTTTTCCCAACGAAGCAGCCGGGGCCAATGACAACATTGTCGCCAAGCGTCACGCCGGATTCGATGACTGCGTTTGCGCCAATCGCCACGTTGTTTCCCAGCGTCGCATCAGGATCGATCACCGCCCCAGGGGCGATTTTCTGAGCCGGTTGCGGCGTGGTATCAAGAATTTGGGCCATGCGTGCGTATGTCAGGTAGGGGTTTTTCACTACCAGAGCCGCACTCGTGGCAAAAGGAAGATCGTCCTGCGTCATGACGACAGCAGACGCCTGACAGGCAGCTAAGCTTTCACGGTACTTTGGATTTACCATGAAGGTGATTTGCCCTGCTTTAGCGGATTGCATGGACGCAACGCCGGTGATGACGATATCGCCATCACCGTGTAACTCTGCATCCAACTGTTGAGCTAAATCAGACAGTCGAATTGAAGGCATTACTTATTTAACCTGTTTCAGTACATCAGCAGTGATGTCTTTAACGTCATTGCTGTTGTAGATAGCGGCGTTAGAAGGAATAACCAGATCCACGCCCTGATCGGAAGCAACTTTCTTCACAGCAGCCTGAATTTTGGTCATCAGCTTGCCACGTTCTTCGTTAGAACGACGAGCCTGATCCTGCTCGAAAGCCTGACCTTTCTGTGCCAGATCCTGACGCTGAGCCTGGATATCTTTTTCCAGCTTAGTACGATCGGCCGCTTTCATTGTGGAACCGTCACGCTGATAGCGCTGCATTTTAGTCTGCAGGTCAGATTCCATACGCTGCAGTTCGCTGGCACGGCCACTGAATTCGTTTTTCATTGTCTGAGAAACGCCAGAAGTCTGCGCAACCTGTTGGAACAGGCTGTTCATGTCTACGACCGCAATTTTATCGGCCGCCTGAGCAGACGTTGCCATTGCCAAACCTACACCTGCAGCTAATAACCACTTTTTCACAATTAACTCCTCACCATCCCGTTTGTACCCGAAGGTACCGTTCTTTGCGTTGGCAGGCAGTACGAAGCGCACTGCCTCACCATCACGACACTACTTATGCATTCCTTCGCTGCGGCAAGTTACCAGGTTTTACCAATGTTAAACTGGAACTGTTCTGCCTTGTCTCCATCGTATTTCTTAAACGGCTGGGCGTAGGAGAAAACCAACGGCCCCAATGGGGACATCCATTGTAAGGCGATACCCGCGGACATACGGATATTGCTCGGGTCACTGTAATCCGGTATGCCTAACGCTTTCATATCAGCAGTGTTTTGCCAGTTGGTATCCCAAACGGTACCTGCATCCCAGAAGAACGATGTGCGCACAGAATTCGCATACTTCTCACTAATAAATGGCGTCGGCGTGATGAACTCTACGCTTGCCACGCCCATTGCGTTACCGCCCACGGCGTCATTAGAACTACAGTATTTCTTAGTCGTCGAATCACAGTTATCCAGCCCCTTCGCACCGTAATAAACGGCTTTCGGACCAATGTTGTTGGATTGGAAACCACGAACGCTGCTGGAACCACCAGCATAGAAGTTCTCATAGAACGGCAGTTCTTTACCACTTAAGCCGTCACCATAACCCCAACGTGTACGTCCCAGAACAACCCATTTATGATCGTCATCGATCGGGAAGTAGGAAGCCGTATCAATTGTAACTTTGTAGAACTCGTTATCGGAACCCGGAATCGTCACCTTACCGTTCAGGTTGACACGTGAGCCCTTGGTCGGGAAGTAACCCCGGTCAAGGTTGTTGTATGTCCAACCATAGTTGAAGGTGAAGTCGTTTGCCGTGAAACCGTTATTATCGTCGGTTTTACTGGCGCTTTGACCAATGGAGTCCAGATAACGCCACATCGCCACCTGCGGTTCCATCTTAGACAGATCGTTATGGACATAGCCTAAGCCCACACGCAGGGTATTGTATTCGTTAACCGGGAAACCTAACGTGCCATCCAGACCATAACTTTTGTTGGTGTAGGAAGACAGATCAGCATCGTCAGCTTTAAAGTCATTGTAGAAGATACGCCCGCCGAGACTCACACCATCCACCGTAAAGTACGGGTTGGTCACCGAGAATTCGGAATAGGTCTGGTAGTCGTTCTTCGTACCGTTGATACCCACGGAGTAGCCAGTACCCAGCCAGTTGTCCTGCTGGACACCCACCTGGAAGCTCACACCGCTCTCTGTACCGTAGCCAACACCGAAGTTGAAGCTACCGGTGTTACGCTCTTTAACTTTGTACACGACGTCAACCTGGTCCGGGCTGCCCGGCACACGCTGCGTATCGGTATCTACCGTTTCGAAGTAACCCAGACGGTTCAGACGCTCTTTACCCTGATCTACAAGGTCGCTGCCCAGCCAGGCACCTTCCATCTGACGCATCTCGCGGCGCAGAACGGCATCTTTCGAAGTATCGTTACCTTCGAAGCGAATTTTACGCACGTAATAACGGTTACCCGCATCGACGTTTACATGCAGCTTAACGGTTTTATCCGTATCGTTGATTTCCGGCTGCGACTGAACGCGCGGGTAGGCATAACCATAGCGACCAAGAAGTTTTTTAATGTCATCTTCCATTTTGGTCACTTTGGTGCCGTTATACAGCTCGCCCGGCTGGATTTTGGTCAGGCTTTCAATCTCCGCGGAGTGACCCGCCAGATTGCCGCTGACTTCAACACCAGAGAGTTTGTACTGATCCCCTTCGGTCACGTTGACGGTGATGTAGATACCTTTTTTATCCGGCGTCAGACTCACCTGCGTGGAATCAATATTAAAACGCGCATAACCGCGATCCAGATAGTAACTACGCAGGGTTTCAAGATCGCCCGCCAGTTTCTGTTTCTGGTACTTGCGATCGCCCACCACGTTCCACCATGGCACTTCATCGCGCAACTGGAAGGTAGAGATCAGCTCTTCGGTCGTAAACGCATGGTTCCCGACGATGTTGATCTGTTGGATCTGGGCTGATACGCCTTCCTGGAAGACCAGTTTAAGGTCAACACGGTTACGTGGCAGAGGCGTAACGACCGCCTTCACGCTGGCACTGTATTTACCGACACTGTAATAGAAATCTTCCAGACCTTTTTCGATATCAGACAGTGTAGTGCGATCCAGAGATTCACCAACACGTACGCCTGAAGCTTCAAGGTTCTGCTTGAGCATGTCATCTTTCACCGACTTGTTGCCGGAGAAAGTGATACTGGCGATTGTCGGACGTTCTTTTACCTGAACGAGAAGGGTATCACCGTCGCGGAGTACGCGAACATCCTCGAAGTTACCAGTGGCAAACAGGGCGCGGATGGTGTTACTGATGTCTTCATCATTCACCGTGTCGCCTGGGCGAACCGGCATACTGAGGAGGGCCGCACCAACGGCGACACGCTGCAGGCCTTCGAAATGAATGTCCTTCACTACGAACCCGTCAGCACCGTATACGGTGGCGCTGCTAAACAGCAGCGACGCTATGAGCAACTTTTTCATCGCCATCGTTATTATGCGTTCTTCCTAACAAACTCTCTTACAACCGAGAGAAATCATTGAAAAGTGCAAGCCCCATTAACAACACCAGCAAAATCGAGCCAATGCGATAACTAAAGTCTTGAACCCGCTCGGATACCGGTCCGCCTTTCAGCTTCTCAATCGCTAAAAACAGCAGATGCCCCCCGTCGAGGACAGGTAATGGGAACAGATTGATGATACCTAAGTTCACGCTTATCAACGCGAGGAACATCAGGTAGTAAATCAACCCGAACTCTGCTGACATCCCAGCCCCCTGAGCGATCGAGATCGGCCCACTGAGGTTGTTCAGTTTTACGTCACCGGTTATCAATTTCCCCAACATACTGACCGTCAGCTTCATCAATTGCCACGTTTTGTCCGTAGCTTCAGCGATGGCGCTAAATGGCCCGTACTGGCGTACTGTCTTATATTCATCCGGCAGCGGGATAATTTTCGGCACAACGCCGGCAAAACCCTCCGCCTTGTTACCGGGTTTCGCATCCGGTATTAGCGTTAAAGACAAGGGACTCCCATGCCTTTCAATGTCCAGTGCTAACGGTGTGCCCGGATTATCGCGCACCAGGGTGACAAACGTCATCCACTGCGTTAGTTGCTGACCATCGACTTTAACGATCCTGTCGCCAGCTTGCAAACCTGCTTTGCTTGCAGCCGAGCCTAATTGTACCTCAGCTAATACCGGTTCAATCTGCGCACCGCGAGGACGAATCCCTAATGACGCGACCGGGTCGTCTTTATCAGGTGCAAAATTCCACTGTTGTAAATCGAGAACTTTGTCCTGGCGGTTATTGCTCCCAAACGGAGCCACGCTGAGTGTGGTTTGCTTGTCGCCAATTTTGGCGATCAGCTGCAAACGCACTGCGTCCCAATCAGGCGTTTCGATGCCATCAATCGCTTTAAGTTCCGTTCCTGGCGTAATTTGCGCATTTGCCGCGATGGAATTGGGCGCAATTTCACCAATAACCGGGCGAACACCCGGTACACCGATGATAAACACCAGCCAGTAAGCCACGATAGCAAAGAGGAAATTGGCGATCGGTCCCGCCGCGATAACCGCAGCACGCTGGCCAACGGTTTTATTGTTGAAGGCGTAATGGCGCATTTCCGGCGTCACCGGTTCAACACGCTCATCCAGCATTTTGACGTAACCACCAAGCGGAATGACGGCAATAACGAATTCCGTACCTTGCTTGTCCTTGCGACGCCAGAGCGCTTTGCCGAAACCAATGGAAAAACGCTCGACTCTCACGCCGCAACGGCGAGCAACCCAGAAATGGCCAAATTCATGCACGGTGATTAGAACACCAAGCGCAACAATGAACGACGCCAAATCCCAGAGAAAGCTCAGCATAAAACCGTCCGTTAAATCGTCCTGAAAACCAGTAACAGCAGACAGGCAAATACAGGAACCGCCGCCGTCAGGCTGTCGATGCGGTCAAGTATACCACCGTGACCGGGGATTAAATGACCACTGTCTTTAATACCGGCTTCACGCTTAAACATGCTTTCCGTCAGATCACCCAGCACCGAGGCCAGCGCCGCGATCACAGAACAGAGTAATAATGTTGATGGCGCAACTTCGAGATTTGCCCACGCACCATATCCCCAGGAAATAATTCCTGCGGTAAACAAGCCGCCAATAAAGCCTTGCCAGGTTTTTCCCGGTGACACCTTCGGTGCCAGCTTATGTTTGCCAAACAGTTTGCCAAACATATACGCACCTGAATCTGCGCCCCATACCAGGATCATGATATACAGCAACCATAACGCCCCGCTGTAGTGATTATCAGCGTAATGCCATGACCGCAGCGCCAGCATACCCCAGAAAAAAGGAATAATTGTGAGAATGCCGAAAATCAACCGTATAGGTTTCGAATTACGCCAAATTGCTGCAGATGCAGGATAACCCAGCACCAGCACCAGAGCGATAACCCACCAGACAAGCGAAGCCCAAAGTGAAACCTCGACGACTGGCTGATGAATATTATGATGGTACTCCGGCAGCATAAACAACATCAGTGCCAACACCAGCCCGCATAATACTGCCAGCCAGACACGCTGTGTCCGTGACGTAAAACCGCTCAGTTGTCCCCATTCCCATGCAGCCAGCATGCAAACGGCAAGCGTAACAATCGCAAAACCCACAGGCGGCAATAAGAACAATGCAGCAATGACAATGGGTATTAATACAAACGCAGAAATCAGGCGATACTTCAGCAAAAGCTACCCCCATCAGGCTTTGTCGCCACCTGGCTCGGTGCCGCCGAAACGACGCTCTCGATTGGCAAAGGCATGCAGCGCACCTTCAAAGTCTTGTTCATCAAAATCGGGCCAAAGAACATCCGTAAAGTAAAGTTCGGCATAGGCAATTTGCCAAAGTAAAAAGTTACTTATGCGATGTTCCCCACCCGTCCTAATCACTAAATCTACAGGTGCCAGTTCATGCATACAGATTTGCTGGCTCAGCAAATCTTCATCAATTTGGTCAGGATGCAATACCCCTTCCTGAACCTGAACGGCCAATTGCCGTACTCCCTGTACGATATCCCAGCGTCCGCCATAATTCGCCGCGATATTTAGCGTCAGCCCCGTATTCTGGGCAGTCAACGCTTCCGCTTTACGAATACGCTCTTGCAGACGCGCGTTGAAACGGCTGGTATCACCAATAATGCGCAAACGCACATTATGTCGGTGCAGGCTCTTCACTTCACTGTCCAGCGCCCACACAAATAATTCCATTAACGCACTGACTTCCTGCGCTGGACGATTCCAGTTCTCACTACTGAACGCGTAAAGCGTTAACGCATCAATCCCGCTGTTGGCAGCAAAAGAAACGGCCCGGCGGACTGATTTCGCACCCGCTCTGTGTCCAAATGCCCGTATCTTTCCTTGTCTTTTCGCCCAGCGACCATTGCCGTCCATAATGATTGCTACATGGCGACAGCCATGTGCTGGCAAATTTTCGCTCATTGGTTGATTCGCAGACAACATAACGCGTTTTAGTCCCTGAAAAGGATTTAGCGGTACTCAGGAATACAAAAGCCTTTACGCAAAAAAGCCGTGTCAACCACGGCTTCCCCTGACAGCCCGACATTAAACAGGCTGATGGATGGCGCAGACTATATCACCGAAGCCCAACGCTAACAAATAGCATGACTGTTAGTGGCTGGATTATCACCAGCTTGCGAAGCGCGTCACTTGTTTTTGCGCTACGTCACGTGCAAGCCGATCTACAGCCAATACATCATCAATACTTTGTGGTTCGCTTAATACCATCTGTTCCAGAACAGACAGATTCAGCGCAGCAATATCCGTAAAACGGATAGCGGAAGCCAGAAATGCCGACACCGTTACCTCATTAGCCGCATTCAGCGCCGTGGTCGCTGCCTGCCCCTGTGCAAACGCATCTATCGCCAGTTTCAGGCAAGGGTAGCGGTTATAATCAGGTGCGGCAAAACTCAACGCGCTCAATTTACAAAAATCGAGGGCATTGGCGCCGGAGGGCACACGTTCAGGCCAGGCCATAGTATGTGCAATCGGTGTACGCATATCCGGTTCACCAAGCTGCGCTAAAACACTGCCGTCCTGATAACGCACCATGGAGTGGATCACCGATTGCGGGTGAATAAGCACTTCCATCTGGCGGGCAGAAGCGTTGAATAACCAGCGCGCTTCAATGTATTCCAGACCTTTGTTCATCATGGTGGCGGAATCAACGGAGATCTTTCTCCCCATCGACCAGTTCGGATGACGACATGCCTGATCCGGCGTCATTGAGGCCAGTTCGGACATAGGCGTTTCACGGAACGGGCCACCAGACCCGGTAAGCAGAATAGACGAAACGCCATTCTGCTCTAAATCAGCGTACCCCAGGTTTTGTTGGATTGTTTCCGGTAAACTCTGAAAAATAGCGTTATGTTCGCTATCCACCGGGAGGAGCTGCGCCCCGCTCTCTTTCACTGCGTCCATAAAAAGACGTCCGCAGGTCACCAGCGACTCTTTATTGGCAAGCAGCACGGTTTTACCCGCGCGGATAGCCGCAAGCGTAGGCACAAGGCCAGCAGCGCCAACAATCGCCGCCATCACCTGGTCGACCTCATCGAGCGCAGCCATCTCACAGGCCGCCTGCTGACCACTCATGACCTGCGTCGGGCAGCCCTGTTGCTGTAATTCAGCTTTTAGCTGACGCGCACTGGCTTCATCGTCCATCACCGCAAAACGCGGGGTGAATTCCAGGCATTGTTCCACCATACGGGTAACATTTTTACCCGCAACCAGGGCAGTAATGGAAAAGCGATCGGGATTGTGGCGAACCACATCGAGCGTGCTGCAACCAATAGAACCTGTTGAGCCCAGAAGGGTTAAATGCTTCATGAAACGCTCACAATATTGTGCAGATTAAAAGCAAAACGCCGCCAGCAAAGCCCCCTTGGCGGCTCTCTGTACGGCGTTTTTCGTCGGTTTTCGAATCAGAACTGCATCAGTTCTGCTTCTTTATCCGCCAGCGCCGCATCGACTTTTTTGATTGCAGCGTCAGTCAGTTTCTGCACGTCTTCCTGAGAACGACGGTCATCATCTTCACTGATTTCTTTATCTTTCAGCAGCGCTTTGACCTTATCGTTCGCATCACGACGTACGTTACGAACAGCAACGCGCGCTTGTTCAGCTTCGCCACGAACAATTTTGGTCAGGTCTTTACGACGTTCTTCAGTCAGCGGCGGCAGCGGAACACGAATGTCGGTCCCGGCGGAGCTTGGGTTCAGACCGAGGTCGGACGCCATGATGGCTTTCTCAACGGCCGGGCCCATAGAACGATCGAACACGTTGATTTTCAGCGTACGGGAGTCTTCTACCGTTACGTTCGCCAGCTGGCGCAGCGGCGTCGGAGTACCATAATACTCAACGACGATACCATCCAGAAGGCTCGGGGAAGCACGGCCAGTGCGCACTTTGCTGATTTGGGTTTTGAATGATTCTACGCATTTTTCCATGCGCACTTCAGCATCTTTTCTGATATCGCTAATCACGTTACGAATCCTTGAAATCTTGTCTCAGGCAAACCATACGCCACTTGAGTGGTTAGTATAGTCTCGTTCAGTACAAGGCACCGTGAAGATGCCTGACAGAACTGCTAAATAAATTAAGGCGGAATCTTACCCTTATTTGTTGCTTACGGGAATTATTCCGTAATCAAAGTGCCTTCATTTTCGCCCATTACCACACGACGCAACGCGCCCGGCTTGTTCATGTTGAACACGCGGATAGGTAATTTATGGTCGCGGGCCAGGGTAAAGGCGGCAAGATCCATTACTTTCAGTTCTTTATCAAGAACTTCGGTATAACTGAGCTGATCGTACATGGTCGCAGCCGGATCTTTTGCCGGATCGGCAGTAAACACGCCATCAACCTTGGTGGCTTTCAGTACGACATCCGCTTCTATCTCAATGCCGCGCAGGCAGGCAGCGGAATCAGTCGTAAAGAACGGGTTACCCGTACCGGCACTAAAGATCACAACACGATTGTTACGCAGCAGACTGATCGCCTCAGCCCAGCTGTAATTGTCACACACGCCGTTCAGCGGAAATGCGGACATCAGGCGGGCATTCACATAGGCGCGATGCAGCGCGTCGCGCATTGCCAGGCCATTCATGACCGTAGCCAGCATGCCCATGTGGTCACCCACCACGCGGTTCATACCCGCTTTCGCCAGGCCAGCCCCACGGAACAAGTTACCGCCACCAATTACCACCCCAACCTGAACACCCAGTTCAACAAGTTCTTTGATTTCTTGCGCCATGCGGTCAAGGATGCTCGCATCAATACCGAAACCTTCGGAACCCTGCAGGGCTTCGCCGCTCAGCTTAAGCAGAATGCGTTTATAGACGGGTTTTGCATTGGTAGCCATGTTTCTTTCCTGAGACTGTCAACAATTAGACGGGTTTAAATCCGGCGATATGATACGTCGCCTGTCAGCGCAAACACTATAGCGATTGGCTGATTTTACTCTGACGGGAACAAAAAGAAGCCGCCCTCAGGCGGCTGCTTTAATAATTAAGACTGCTTGGACATTGCAGCAACTTCTGCTGCGAAGTCAGTCTCAACTTTCTCGATACCTTCGCCCACTTCGAAGCGGATGAAGTTAGTCACATCAGCGCCCTGCTCTTTCAGCAGTTGGCCAACGGTTTTGCTCGGATCCATAACGAAAGGCTGACCCGTCAGAGAAACTTCGCCGGTGAATTTCTTCATGCGGCCTTCAACCATTTTCTCAGCGATTTCTTTCGGTTTGCCAGACTGCATGGCGATGTCCAACTGAACCTGGTACTCTTTTTCTACCACTTCAGCAGATACATCTTCCGGCTTAACGAATTCTGGTTTGCTTGCAGCGATGTGCATAGCCAGCTGTTTAACCAGCTCTTCGTCTGCGCCTTTAGCCGCAACCAGAACACCGATACGTGCGCCGTGCAGGTAAGAACCCAGCACTTCGCCTTCCAGGGAAGCAACACGACGGATGTTGATGTTCTCACCGATTTTAGCAACCAGCGCTACACGTTCTTCTTCGAACTGTGCTTTCAGAACTTCAACGTCAGTGATTTTGCCTGCAACAGCTGCGTCCAGAACTTTGTTAGCAAATGCCTGGAAACCACCGTCTTTCGCAACGAAGTCAGTCTGGCAGTTAACTTCCAGAATGATACCGTAGGTGCCGTCGATCTTGGTGATGATCACGCCGTCAGCAGCAACGTTGCCTGCTTTTTTCGCAGCTTTGATTGCACCAGATTTACGCATGTTTTCGATTGCCAGCTCGATGTCGCCGTTAGCTTCAGTCAGTGCTTTTTTGCAATCCATCATGCCTGCGCCAGTACGTTCACGCAGCTCTTTTACCAGGGATGCGGTAATTTCAGCCATTCTTTATTCCTCGGGAGAATTTGACCTGCCCGGTTCGAAGAACCGCACAGATATGAAAGTAAAAAAGGGGCCTGAGACAGGCCCCCTAACCAAACTTGTAACTACCTGGTTAATAAGGGCTCTAAAAGAGCAAACCTTATTATTCAGCTTCTACGAAGCTTTCTTCCGCTTGGGTAGCCAGATCCTGAGAACGGCCTTCACGGACGGTCGCAGCAACAGCATTCAGGTACAGGGTCACAGCACGGATTGCATCGTCGTTACCCGGGATAACGAAATCAACGCCATCTGGATCAGAGTTGGTATCAACGATAGAGAATACCGGGATACCCAGGTTGTTCGCTTCTTTGATAGCAATGTGCTCATGGTCAGCATCGATAACGAACAGTGCGTCCGGCAGGCCGCCCATGTCTTTGATACCGCCCAGGCTGTTTTCCAGTTTCTCAAGCTCGCGAGTACGCATCAGCGCTTCTTTCTTGGTCAGCTTGTCGAAAGTACCGTCCTGAGACTGAGTTTCCAGGTCTTTCAGACGTTTGATGGACTGACGAACGGTTTTCCAGTTAGTCAGCATGCCGCCCAACCAGCGATGGTTCACGAAGAACTGATCGCAGCTGTTTGCAGCTTCTTTTACCGCTTCGCTTGCAGCGCGTTTAGTACCAACGAAAAGGATTTTACCTTTACGAGAAGAGATCTTGTTCAGTTCAGCCAGAGCTTCGTTGAACATCGGTACAGTTTTCTCAAGGTTGATGATGTGAACTTTGTTACGCGCGCCGAAGATGAAAGGCTTCATTTTCGGGTTCCAGTAACGGGTCTGGTGACCGAAGTGAACACCAGCCTTGAGCATGTCGCGCATGGAAACAGTTGCCATGGTAAAAACCTCTATAGATAAAGTTGGGGTTAAGCCTCCACGTATCCCATATTACCGACCCCGAAGGGCACCCCGGAATATGTGCCGATACGTGTGTGTTATTACACAAAGTGAGATTTGGTCGCCTCAGTTCCGAAGAGGAACGGAAGTCCGGCGCGCTTTATACCATAAACAGGCGTCAGACTCCAATAATTGTTGGCGTTACGCACGGTACTGAACGATGAATTTCCTGTTACAGGAGGCATAGCAGTACACGGGCGGCACGAAAGACGAAGTTCAGAATGATTCTCAATTTGGCACAGGACTCGTCAGACTGTTACCATTGACAGCACTTAGACTAGTATTGTCGAAAAATTCGACGCTGATGGACAGAATTCATGGCTATCTCAATAAAGACTCCAGAAGAAATTGAAAAAATGCGCATCGCCGGCCGTCTCGCCGCCGAAGTGCTGGAAATGATCGAACCGTACATTAAGCCCGGCATAAGCACCGGTGAGCTGGATCGTATCTGTAATGACTATATCGTTAACGAACAGCACGCCATCTCCGCCTGCCTTGGCTATCACGGCTTCCCGAAATCCGTTTGCATCTCTATTAATGAAGTGGTTTGTCACGGCATTCCGGACGATGAAAAACAGCTCAAAGATGGCGATATCGTCAACATCGACGTGACGGTGATTAAAGATGAGTACCATGGCGATACGTCGAAAATGTTTATCGTCGGCAAACCTACTATTTTGGGCGAGCGTCTGTGCCGTATCACTCAGGAGAGCCTCTACCTGGCGTTGAGAATGGTGAAACCGGGCATCCGTCTGCGTACCCTTGGTGCAGCCATTCAGAAATTCGTGGAAGCGGAAGGTTTCTCTGTCGTCCGTGAATATTGCGGCCACGGTATTGGTCGCGTTTTCCACGAAGAGCCGCAGGTGCTGCACTACGATGCGGATGACGGTGGCGTAGTGCTGCAGGCCGGTATGACCTTCACCATTGAACCGATGGTGAACGCAGGCGATTACCGTATTCGTACTATGAAAGATGGCTGGACGGTAAAAACCAAAGACCGCAGCCTTTCCGCGCAATACGAGCACACGATTGTGGTTACCGACACAGGGTGCGAAATTCTCACCCTGCGTAAAGATGACACTATCGACGCTGTGTTAACCGCCGCTTGATAGTATTTAACGGTCCGCGTCGCGGGCCGTTGTTTTCTCCCCCCGCCCCGCTCTACGTCATAGATATAAACGACTTTTCATTTCTCGTTATCTCTTCTAATTTGTCGCATATGTCTTTGCATCCCGAACGCTCTCTGGTTCGGCAATGTCGCGTCCTGCCTTCAACTTATGGGTGGCCTGTTAATGAGCAATACATTTTCTGAACAATTCATCAGTACGGTGAAACCCACCCTTCCGGGCCAACCGGACTATCCCGGGAACTGGCCACAGGACGAACTGAATTGCGCCGCCATCAAGGCGCATATCGATACATTTCAGCAATGGCTGGGGCATGTTTTTGACGCCGGCCTTTCTGCCGAACAACTGATAGAAGCCCGCACGGAATTTATCGATCAACTCCTGCAACGCCTGTGGCTGGAGTATGGTTTCGGCGACATCGGCGATACCGCGCTGGTTGCCGTGGGGGGCTACGGTCGCGGTGAACTGCACCCGCTGTCGGATATCGACCTCCTTATTTTGAGCCGCACAAAATTGCCTGACGAGCAGGCACAAAAAATCGGTGAACTGCTCACGCTCTTATGGGATGTGAAGCTGGAAGTCGGCCACAGCGTGCGTACGCTAAGCGAGTGTCTACAGGAAGGGCTTTCCGATTTAACGGTCGCCACCAATCTGATTGAATCCCGCCTGTTAATTGGCGATGTTGCCCTGTTTCTTGAACTGCAAAAGCATATTTTCAGCGAAGATTTCTGGCCATCGGAAAAATTCTTCCCGGCAAAAGTGGCCGAACAAAATGAGCGCCACCAGCGTTATCACGGCACCAGCTACAATCTGGAGCCCGATATCAAAAGCAGCCCTGGCGGCCTGCGCGATATCCACACCCTGCAATGGGTCGCACGTCGCCACTTTGGCGCAACGTCCCTGGATGAGATGGTTGGGTTTGGCTTTTTAACCGAAGCCGAACGCAACGAACTTAACGAGTGTTTGCACCTGCTCTGGCGTATTCGCTTCGCCCTGCACCTTGAACTCAACCGCTATGACAACCGTCTGCTATTTGACCGCCAGCTCAGCGTTGCTCAACGCCTGAATTACGTCGGTGAGGGGAATCAACCGGTCGAGCATATGATGAAGGATTTCTTCCGCGTCACTCGTCGCGTGACCGAACTGAACCATATGCTGTTACAACTCTTTGATGAAGCGATTTTGGCGCTCACCGAAGATGAAAAGCCGCGCGCCATTGATGATGAATTCCAACTACGCGGCACGCTGATTGACCTGCGCGATGACAATCTGTTTATCCGCGAGCCGCAGGCCATCCTGCGTATGTTCTACATCATGGTGCGTAACAGCAGTATCACCGGTATCTATTCGACCACCTTGCGCCATTTACGCCATGCGCGACGCCACCTGACGCAGCCGTTGTGCTATATCCCCGAAGCGCGGTCAATATTTCTTAGCATGCTCCGTCATCCCGGAGCCGTGAAGCGTGGCCTGCTGCCAATGCATCGCCATAGCGTTTTGTGGGCTTATATGCCGCAGTGGTCGCACATTGTCGGGCAAATGCAGTTCGACCTGTTCCATGCCTATACCGTAGACGAGCACACCATCCGGGTAATGCTGAAACTGGAAAGTTTCGCCAGTGAAGAGACGCGTCAGCGCCATCCGCTTTGCGTGGAACTGTGGCCGCGCCTGACGCATCCCGAGCTTATCCTGATCGCTGCGTTGTTCCACGATATCGCCAAAGGACGCGGGGGCGACCACTCCGTGCTTGGCGCACAGGATGTGCTGAAATTCGCCGAATTACACGGTCTCAACTCCAGGGAAACACAACTGGTTGCCTGGCTGGTGCGCCACCACTTGCTGATGTCTGTCACCGCACAACGCCGTGATATCCAGGATCCGGAGGTGATCAAACAGTTCGCCGAAGAAGTGCAAACAGAAAACCGTCTGCGCTTCCTGGTGTGCCTGACAGTGGCTGATATTTGCGCCACTAATGAAACCCTGTGGAATAGCTGGAAGCAAAGCCTGCTACGCGAACTCTATTTCGCTACGGAAAAACAATTGCGTCGCGGCATGCAAAACACGCCGGATATGCGCGAACGCGTGCGGCACCATCAGCTCCAGGCGCTGGCGCTGCTGCGGATGGACAATATAAATGAAGAGCAACTGCATCAGATTTGGGGACGCTGTCGCGCCAACTACTTCGTCCGCCACAGTCCAAATCAGCTTGCCTGGCACGCGCGGCATCTGTTGCAACACGACCTGAGTAAGCCATTGATCCTGCTCAGCCCGCAGGCCACGCGCGGCGGTACCGAGATTTTTATCTGGAGTCCGGACAGGCCTTATTTGTTTGCCGCCGTCTGCGCCGAGCTGGACCGGCGCAACCTGAGCGTGCACGACGCACAGATTTTCACGACCCGTGATGGCATGGCGATGGATACATTTATCGTCCTGGAACCAGACGGTAGCCCACTGTCGCCGGATCGTCATGACGCCATCGGCTTTGGCCTGGAACAGGCGATTACACAGCCCAGTTGGCAGGCACCGCAGCCGCGTCGTCAACCAGCCAAGTTGCGCCACTTTACCGTCGATACGGAAGTGAATTTCCTGCCGACGCATACAGACCGAAAAAGTTTCCTGGAGCTCATCGCGCTGGATCAGCCAGGGCTGCTGGCCCGCGTGGGCAAAGTGTTTGCGGACCTTGGCATTTCGCTGCACGGGGCGAGAATTACGACAATTGGTGAGCGAGTAGAAGATTTATTTATAATCGCGACTGCCGACCGGCGTGGCCTTAATAATGAGCTGCAAAAGGAGGTACAACAACGGTTGACAGAGGCCCTCAATCCAAACGATAAAGGGTGACGTGTTTTTTTATATGGAAAGAGTTTAACAATGCAGCAGTTACAGAACGTTATTGAAGCCGCTTTCGAGCGTCGCGCAGAGATCACCCCGGCAAACGCAGATACCGTTACCCGTGAAGCGGTTAACCAGGTTATTGCCCTGTTAGATTCCGGCGCGCTGCGCGTCGCAGAGAAAATTGATGGTCAGTGGGTCACTCACCAATGGCTGAAGAAAGCCGTACTGCTCTCTTTCCGCATTAACGATAATAAAGTTATCGAAGGTGCGGAAAGCCGCTACTTCGATAAGGTACCGATGAAGTTCGCCGACTACGACGAAGCGCGTTTCCAGAAAGAAGGCTTCCGCGTCGTGCCACCCGCGGCGGTGCGCCAGGGCGCGTTCATTGCCCGTAACACCGTGCTGATGCCGTCTTATGTGAATATCGGCGCTTACGTCGACGAAGGCACCATGGTCGATACATGGGCGACTGTCGGTTCATGCGCGCAGATCGGTAAAAACGTTCACCTCTCTGGCGGTGTCGGGATTGGTGGTGTTCTGGAGCCATTACAGGCGAATCCGACCATTATCGAAGATAATTGCTTTATCGGCGCACGTTCCGAGGTAGTAGAAGGTGTTATCGTTGAAGAAGGTTCCGTGATCTCCATGGGCGTGTACATTGGACAGAGTACGCGTATTTATGACCGCGAAACGGGCGAAGTTCACTATGGCTGCGTACCAGCGGGTTCCGTTGTTGTTTCAGGCAACCTGCCGTCTAAAGACGGTAAATACAGCCTGTACTGCGCTGTCATCGTGAAAAAAGTCGATGCCAAAACGCGTGGTAAAGTCGGCATCAACGAACTGCTGCGCACCATCGACTAAGTCATACCCTCTCCTGATTCGGGAGAGGGTGACATATCCCGCCTTTTTTGCATTTCCAGGTGGCGAAAATAGATTTTTTCGTTAATTATTCATAGGTTATGTTGAGCTTAAGGGTACCGCTATGTACGATAATCTGAAAAGTTTAGGCATCACCAATCCTGATGAAATCGATCGCTACAGCCTTCGTCAGGAAGCAAACAACGACATTCTGAAAATCTATTTCCACAAGGACAAAGGCGAGTTTTTTGCGAAAAGCGTAAAGTTTAAATATCCTCGTCAGCGCAAAACGGTGGTCGCGGATGGTATCGGTCAGGGATACAAAGAGGTGCAGGAGATCAGTCCAAACCTGCGCTACGTGATCGACGAGTTAGATCAAATCTGTCAGCGTGATCGGACAGATGTGGATCTGAAACGGAAGATCCTGGACGATCTCCGCCATCTGGAAAGCGTTGTCGCGAATAAGATCAGCGAAATTGAATCCGATCTGGAAAAACTGACGCGCAATAAATAATGCGGGAGTGACGCATTCTGATGTCCTCACCCCGTCCCTCTCCTGGCTGGAGAGGGCGCAAACATTAAAAAGGCAACCCAGGTTGCCTTTTTGCTTTCATTTACCGCTGTTCATCCAGTTGCAGCGCCACATAGAGCAGCAACCTGTCGTCAAAGTTCCCCAGATCCAACCCGGTGAGTTCAGAAATACGGTTCAGACGATATTCCAGCGTATTGCGATGAATAAATAACGCCTTTGACGTCGCCAGCGGCTGAACATTGTGGCGGAACCATGCGGAAAGCGTACGGCGCAAAAGGCCATTATTATCCATCGCTTTAAGACGCTGCAGCGGGCGGGAAAGCTCATTCGCCTGCCAGCCGCCGCGTAAACTGTCGAGCAGCACCGGCAGCATCAAATCCTGATAGAAGTAACTACGGCTTTCCGGCATGCGCTGTTTCCCCACCATCATAGTGGTGCGCGCAGTACGGTAGGAACGAGCGATACTGCCCGGCCCGGTAAAGTAGTTACCCAGCGCAACGCGAAAACGCAACTGACCGTTCTCTTTCATGCGCTGAATCAGTTGTTCAACGCGCTTACGATGATCTTCGGCATCCCAGCGACCAAACTGATTCAGTGCCGGTTTAAGCACCACCATTTCGGTCAACGAGACAATCGCAATAAGGTTATTACGCTCAGGCGTGGTCAGGGCATTTTGCAGTTGCTGGAGTTCCGCCATCGCGCTGTCCACCCCCAACTGCCCGCTATCGACCTCCACCACGGCAACCACACGCGGCTGATTTAAATCGATGCCCAGACGCTGTGCCCATTCGGTAAGTGCTGGGGTATGCTCTTCTGCCTGAATCAGGTTCATTACCAATTCTTCACGCAGACGACTGTCCTGAGCCAGCAGGTGCATCAGCCGGGATTGTTCCAGCATCATTTCGGCGGTCATGCACACCAGCTCGCCATATTTGCGCAACGACTCAGGCTCACCCGTCAGGCCAATAACGCCGACGATTTCCCCTTCCAGACGCAACGGCAAGTTGATGCCCTGACGGACCCCATGAAGGTGACGGGCCACCGCATCATCGATATCCACCACGCGCCCTTGCGCCAGCACAAGCAACGCGCCTTCGTGCAATTCCCCAATTCGCTCGCGATCGCCGCTACCAATAATGCGGCCACGAGCATCCATCACGTTAATGTTTGTATCTATGATGCGCATAGTGCGCGCCACGATATCCTGCGCCATTTTAGTATCAAGATGCCAGCCAGCCATGTAACCCTCCCGTGAGCAGAGCACAAGCATATGGGAGATAATTACGGGGCGCACTGTGCAAATGCACAAAGCAGGCGGTGGAAGTATGGAGTTGTGGAAGGCCTCACAAAATCTGAGGAGAGCGCCCTCTTCTCCCGAATGGAAGAAGAGGGCTTAAGCGGGTTACTGCATCAGCAGATAGATTGAAGTATCACCACGCTGAATATTCAAAGCAAGGACCGAAGGCTTGCTGTCGATGATTTTGCGCAACTCGCCAAGGTTTTTCACCGGTTGCTGGTTAGCCCCCACGATGATATCCCCTTTCTTAAGACCAATGCGCGCAGCAGGCGTGTTGGCTTTCACCACGTTCACGACAACGCCCTCATCTTTACCATTGTTGCTCATTTCAGCGCCTTCAATGCCGCTGAAAATATTGCCGGACTCGACCTGATTTTGGCTGCTCTGCTGCAGTTCAAGGCTCACATTCACCGGTTTACCGTCGCGAACCAGACCCAGTTGCACTTTGCTGCCGATAGGCATAGAACCCACTTCCGCACGCAGCGCGGCGAAGCTGCTGATTGGTTTGCCATTCAGCGAAGTAATCACATCACCGGCTTTCACACCTGCTTTCGCAGCCGCAGAATTTGGCATGACCTGGCTGACAAAGGCACCGCGCTGAGCATCGACTTTCATCGCTTTCGCCAGCTCAGAGTTCAGTTCAGTCCCCATGATTCCCAGCTCGCCACGACGTACCTGGCCATACTGCACCATCTGCGCCGTCAGGTTTTTCACCATATTACTTGGGATAGCAAAGCCGATACCGATGTTGCCGCCATCCGGAGCGAGGATGGCGGTATTGATACCGATCAGTTCACCATTCAGGTTAACCAGCGCACCGCCGGAGTTACCCCGGTTGATCGCCGCATCGGTCTGGATAAAGTTTTCATAGTTTTCCGCATTCAGGCCGCTGCGACCCAGTGCAGAGACAATACCTGAGGTCACGGTTTCACCCAGGCCAAACGGGTTACCGATAGCCACGGTATAATCACCGACGCGCAGAGCGTCAGAGTCAGCCAGCTTAATAGCCGTCAGGTTTTTCGGATCCTGAATTTGCACCAGTGCGATATCGGAACGCGGGTCTTTACCAACGATTTTGGCATCGAATTTACGGCCATCGCTCAACTGAACTTTAATAGAGGTCGCATTATCCACCACGTGGTTGTTTGTCACGACATAGCCTTTAGCTGCGTCAATGATGACACCGGAACCCAGAGCCATAAATTTCTGTTGCTGAGCGCCATCCCCCCCGGGGCCACCTTGCCCGCCCGGAGCACCACCGCCCTGACAGAAAGGCGAACTCTGGAAGGGAGAACCGTCCTGGCAGAACGGGGAATTATCACCGAAGAACTGCTGGAAATTACGCGGCATACGCGGCGTATTAACCGTGGTGCTGCCTTCTACGTTAATACTTACAACGGATGGCATGACCTGTTCCAGCATGGGTGCCAGGCTTGGCATCTGCTGCGAAGTCGACACCGATGAGGCGGTTTCAGCAGCCATCACGGAAACAGGGGACAGCGCCAGGCTTAAAGCCAACGCCAGTGCACTCATTGCTAAAGTCGTTTTTTTCATGTCTCTCAATCTCTTTACTGGTAACGCAAACGGCTGTGTATGTATCACTCAGAGTCGCTTTATAGCGTGAAGTTCCGGGATTAAGTTTTTGGAAAAAGTAAAAATTTATTGTCCGTCTTTACAATTCCCAACCGATTATTCCACCGCCATCAAGCGGCGGTATTCATCCCATGCATATAAATCTGTCATTCCGCTGATATAGTCCTGGATGAGCCGACAACGGTGATAATATTCCAATATCGCGAAGTCGCTCCCTTCCGGGGATAATTTGCTCACAGCTTCAACGTAAGCCAGTCGATGGCGCGTTGATAACTTCTGGAACAAGCGTGATTCAATCGGCAAACGTCGCACGCGATCTTTTTCCACAAGCTCTGAAAAATCCGCCAGCGATAATTGCAGTAGCGGACGATAAATCTCCAGAAGCCCACTGATTACGCGATATCCCTGTAACTCCAGTTGTTCAACATCGGGATGACTAAACACCTCTTTAATGGCGACATTTTTATAAAGTTCAAGGAGCTGGCTATAATCGCTGTCATCTTCCAGCAGGGCGTGATTGAATTCTCCGCTGAATATTTGCGGTAGGTTTTCAATAAATCGCTGCGCGGCATAAGGCACAAGTTTATTTAAGGTATTTACACGTAAATACATAAAGAACTGATCTTCGGCGCTGCGGCTTAATGAATTTGCGCGGGATTTCTCCCAGGCGTTCTCCACTACCTGAGAGAACAAAGAACCTTTACTGTGTTCACCCCAGGCGTCATAGAGATGCTGATAGAGTTGCTCTGCGGTAAAAATGCGCTTTTCCACCGCATCTTCAAGGTCAGCTACGCAATAGGAAATATCATCAGCGGCTTCCATTATCCAGGTCAGTGGGAAACGACTGTAAGTATCGAGCTCAAGTTCTTTACGCAGCCGGGCGACATACGTCTCTTCGGAAAAATAAAAACCCGGCTTTTTCATTAAATAACTGTGGGTGGATGGCGGTGGACCACTCCACCAGGCAGGCCGGGTATATTTTAAAATACAGCCCACCTGTGCCCAGGTCAGATTCATGCGCATCAGGGTGTGAACCAGACGAATACCCTGCGCATTTCCTTCAAAATGGCTGAGATCCTGGCGCACCTTACGGCGTAGCGCATTGAGAGCATCTTCCCCCTCCCGCAGACGCAGCGCCACCACTTCGCAGCGATCGTCCGTCAGAGGCTGGCTGGCAGCATCCTCTGGCGCCAGGCGCTGACGAAACCAGTCATTGATTGCCGCCTCGCCAAAATGACCAAATGGCGGATTACCAATGTCGTGCATCAGGCACGCCATCTCAACAATGCTTTCAAAAGGCCCGGTAAGTTCATCCAGGCCATAGGTTTCAAGCAGACGAAGCTCTTTCAGGCGGCTTAACACCTCTTTGGCGATGTAACGCCCAACCTGCTGCACTTCCAGCGAATGGGTCAACCGCGTGCGCACCGCCGCGTTACGTTCCAGGGGGAAGACCTGCGTTTTTTGCTGCAGACGGCGAATCGCCGCCGAGTTGATTATCCGCCCGCGATCGCTTTCAAAAATGCGCAGGATTTCGCGCTCAGTTTTCACGCCTTGTGGCGAACGGTAGCGACGATGCCAGTTTATTTTTTTGCGAAAATCGATCTCAGCCATTTCCTCTCCTGTCAGCGAGGCGTCACGGGGTATCATGCAATTGTGTATGCCATGATAGACTATGCCCTGTAAACGTATCCCTGTCTTATCACATTAGCGAGTATCTCCATGAAAATTGGCATTATTGGTGCAATGGAAGAAGAAGTTACGCTGTTGCGTGACAAAATCGAAAATCGTCAGACGCTGACCATTGGCGGCTGTGAAATTTACACCGGTACGCTGAATGGTACAGAAGTCGCCCTGCTGAAATCTGGCATCGGCAAAGTGGCCGCCGCAATGGGCGCAACACTGCTGCTGGAACGCTGCAAGCCGGATGTGATTATCAATACAGGTTCCGCTGGTGGTCTGGCGTCAACCCTGACAGTCGGCGATATCGTGGTCTCTGACGAAGCACGCTATCACGACGCGGACGTCACAGCATTTGGCTACGAGTTCGGCCAGTTGCCCGGTTGCCCGGCGGGCTTTAAAGCAGATGAAAAACTGGTTACTGCGGCAGAAAGCTGCATTAAACAGCTCAATCTGAACGCGGTTCGCGGTCTGATTGTCAGCGGTGATGCCTTTATTAACGGCTCCGTGGGTCTGGCCAAAATTCGCCATAACTTCCCGCAAGCCGTAGCCGTTGAAATGGAAGCAACCGCCATTGCGCATGTCTGCCATAACTTTGGCGTACCCTTTGTGGTGGTGCGCGCCATCTCCGACGTGGCCGACCAGCAATCCCACCTGAGCTTTGATGAGTTCCTCGTGGTTGCTGCGAAACAGTCCAGCCTGATGGTTGAGACACTGGTGCAGAACCTGGCACGTGGCTAAATATTTGTTCAGGGCGCTGGCCGCCCTGCTTATTTTTGCTTCGGCGTGGCTTTGCGCCGCGCCGCGCGTGATCTCCCTCTCTCCTGCGAATACGGAAATGGCCTTTGCCGCTGGCATCACGCCTGTGGGCGTCAGCAGCTATTCAGACTTTCCCCCTGAGGCGAAAAAAATCGAGCAGGTTGCCACCTGGCAAGGGCTGAACATCGAGCGGATTGTGGCGTTAAAACCCGACGTCGTCCTTGCCTGGCGCGGCGGCAATGCGGAACGTCAGGTCGATCAACTGGAACGGCTGGGTATCAAGGTGCTGTGGCTGGATTCGGTAACCATCGAACAAGTCGCAGAATCTTTAGCCGGGCTCGCACAATACAGCCCACACCCCAAACAAGCACAGCAGGCCTCAACTGAGCTGCTGGCCCAGTATCAGGCGCTGAAAAAACAGTATGCCGGGCAGACGAAAAAACGGGTGTTTCTGCAGTTTGGCGGAGAACCGCTTTTCACCAGCGGTAAAGGCTCGCTGCAAAACGAAGTGCTGGAACTGTGCGGGGGCGAGAATATCTTTGCCGCCAGCCGGGTTCCCTGGCCCCAGGTGAGTCGTGAGCAAGTGCTGGCGCGCGAGCCTCATGCGATCGTGGTAGCAGGAAATGTGAGCGAAATTCCTAAAATCGAACAATTCTGGCACAAACAGCTCGATATTCCGGTCATTCCGCTAACCAGCGACTGGTTTGAGCGCGCCGGTCCGCGTATTATCCTCGCCGCTCAACAACTCTGCCCTGCCCTGGCGCAGGTGAAATAACCGGGGATTAAACCATGCTCGTCTACTGGCTGGATATTGTCGGTACCGCTGTTTTTGCCATCTCAGGTGTGCTGCTTGCCGGAAAACTCCGGATGGATCCTTTTGGTGTGCTGGTATTAGGCGTGGTAACCGCCGTTGGAGGCGGCACGATCCGCGATATGGCGCTCGCCCATGGCCCTGTATTCTGGGTGAAAGATCCAACCGACCTGGTGGTGGCAATGGTCACCTGTATGCTGACGATTGTGCTGGTTCGCCAGCCAAGGCGTCTGCCGAAGTGGGTGCTGCCAGTGCTTGATGCCGTCGGGCTGGCCGTGTTTGTCGGTATTGGGGTAAACAAAGCGTTTATGGCTGGCACCGGGCCGTTGGTCGCAACGGGTATGGGGGTGCTGACCGGTGTTGGCGGTGGGATTATTCGTGATGTGCTGGCACGCGAAGTACCGATGATCCTGCGAACAGAAATCTACGCCACCGCTTGTATCGTTGGCGGCATTGTCCATTCAACAGCGGCTTACTCTTTTGATGTGCCGCTGGAAAACGCCGCGATGCTTGGAATGGTGGTCACATTGGGCATTCGCCTTGCCGCCATACGCTGGCATCTCAAGCTGCCGACATTCGCGCTGGATGAGAATGGCAGATAGCAAAAAGCCGTGTCACTGACACGGCTTTTTTGTGGCATCCGAAAGGGATCAGATGCTGAATGAGGATCCGCAACCGCAGGTGCTTGTTGCGTTCGGGTTGGTTACCACAAAACGGGAACCTTCCAGACCTTCGGTATAATCAACCGAACCACCCACCAGATATTGCAGGCTCATCGGGTCAACAACAAGGCCTACGCCCTGTTTCTCAATGGTCATGTCGCCATCGTTGATCTGGTCGTCAAACGTGAAGCCATACTGGAAGCCACTGCAACCGCCGCCCGTAATGTAGACACGCAGTTTCAGGTTCGGATTGTCTTCATCCGCAATCAGGTTTTTCACTTTACTGGCTGCTGCGTCGGTAAACTGCAGCGGCAGCGCTACATCGTCACTCATTTTTCGCTCCCATTCATACTGCGATCTGGGCAAATAATAACCCGATCATTTTGGCTATTATCTATTACCCTGGTTATTCGTTCAAGTATTCTCCCTCTGAGGTGGCTATCCTTTCCGTGCGCAATACTTTTATCCTCTTCCAGGAATCCCTTAGAATAAGCCCCATTGTTTTTAACAAACCAGGAACGATTTCATGAGTAAGTCAGAAAACCTCTACAGCGCCGCACGCGAACTTATCCCCGGCGGCGTTAACTCGCCGGTACGCGCCTTCACCGGCGTAGGAGGCACGCCGCTGTTTATTGAGCGCGCTGACGGCGCTTACCTCTACGACGCCGATGGCAAAGCTTACATTGATTACGTCGGCTCCTGGGGTCCGATGGTGCTCGGTCACAACCATCCGGCTATTCGCAATGCGGTAATTGAAGCCGCCCAGCGCGGTCTGAGTTTTGGCGCGCCGACCGAGATGGAAGTGAAAATGGCCGAACTGGTGACTCAACTGGTACCGACCATGGATATGGTGCGTATGGTGAACTCCGGTACCGAAGCCACCATGAGTGCGATTCGTCTGGCTCGCGGTTTTACCGGTCGCGACAAAATCATCAAATTTGAAGGCTGCTACCACGGCCACGCAGACTGCCTGCTGGTCAAAGCGGGATCCGGCGCATTGACGCTGGGCCAGCCAAACTCTCCGGGCGTGCCGGCGGACTTCGCCAAACATACCCTGACCTGCACCTATAACGATCTGTCGAGCGTCCGCGACGCTTTCGAGCAATATCCGCAGGATATCGCCTGTATCATCGTTGAGCCGGTCGCGGGTAACATGAACTGTATTCCGCCGAAAGATGACTTCCTGCCGGGCCTGCGCGCGCTCTGTGATGAGTTCGGCGCGTTGCTGATTATCGACGAAGTGATGACCGGCTTCCGCGTCGCGCTGGCGGGTGCGCAATCTTACTATGACGTCACGCCGGACCTGACTTGCCTGGGTAAAATCATCGGCGGCGGAATGCCGGTGGGCGCATTTGGTGGCCGCCGCGACATTATGGAAGCCCTGGCGCCGACAGGCCCGGTCTATCAGGCCGGTACACTTTCCGGCAACCCCATTGCCATGGCCGCTGGTTATGCCTGCCTGACCGAAGTGTCGCAGGTGGGCGTGCATGAAACCCTCAATGATCTGACGGCATTGCTGGCAGATGGCCTGATTGATGCAGCGCGCGGCCAGGGTATTCCACTGGTGGTCAACCACGTAGGCGGCATGTTCGGTCTGTTCTTTACCGATGCGCCGGAAGTGACCTGTTATCAGAATGTGGTGGCCTGCGATGTGGAACGCTTTAAGCGCTTCTTCCATCTGATGCTTGAAGAGGGTGTCTATTTTGCGCCATCAGCTTTCGAAGCAGGTTTTATGTCCATCGCGCATAGCGAAGAAGATATCCGCAATACGGTTGATGCAGCACGCCGCGTGTTTGCGAAGCTGTAATTTCTGACGAGACAGGTGTCGCCTTGCGTGGCACCTGTTCAGCCAGAATCGTATCCCGGATAAGGCGCTTGCGCCGTCATCCGGGACACGCCCTGGTGGCGCAACGCTTACCAGGGCTACAAATCAGGGCCGCATCGGCGCTCCACCGCTTATCGGCTCTGCTTTCTCAGTAAATAGATAAAATACGGCGCGCCGATAAAGGTCGACAGCAGTCCTGCCGGGACCTGGTAGGGAAACATCATCATCCGCCCGCACCAGTCGGCAAACACCAACAGAAGCCCACCCGTCAGCGCAGACATAACGATATGCGGCATGGTACGGCGAAAACCCATCATACGCGCGATATGCGGTGCCATCAGGCCGATAAAACTCAGCGGGCCAATGGTCATCGTTGCGGTTGCCGTTAACGCCGCCACCAGCAGCAATAGCCCGATACGTGATGTGGTCAACGCCATCCCCACCGAACGCGCCGTATCACCGCCCAGTGGCAATACCGTCAGCCAGCGACGACAGAACGGCACCAGCGCCAGGAGCACGACCATCATCAGGCCCGTACGCATCACCTGCTCAAAGGTCGCGTGATAGGTCGAACCGGAAATCCACGTCAGGATCTTCGCCATACGCGGATCACCGCTTGCCTGCAACATCATCAACAGCATGGTGAACGCGGTACTGAGCGCCATCCCGGCCAGTAGCATACGGTGCGGCGAAAAGCCCCCGCGACCGGCGGCAATCAGAATGATCAGCAGCGTAATGGCCGCACCGAGACTGCCGGCTGGCATCAGCCAGCC
This sequence comes from Phytobacter sp. SCO41, assembly GCF_003073275.1. Lineage (NCBI taxonomy): Bacteria > Pseudomonadati > Pseudomonadota > Gammaproteobacteria > Enterobacterales > Enterobacteriaceae > Phytobacter > Phytobacter sp. SCO41. Next base: position 4,641,185 of record NZ_CP027225.1, read on the forward strand.
AAACGCATTCCCCGGCACGAAGAACAGCATGACCACAACACCGAAGGCCGCTCCGGCGCTGATCCCCAGCACTTCCGGGCTTGCCATCGGGTTCCCCGTCAGGCGCTGAATAATACACCCGGCTACCGCCAGCATGATCCCGGCGGTCAGCGCGGCGATAATCCGCGGCAAACGCCACTGCATTAGATCGTCGAGCATCGTACCGCTAATCCAGCGCCAGCCTTCCGCGTCGCGTCCGAACGAAAGAGCCACCAGTACGCCCAGTAGCAATACAACCAGCCCGACCAGCGCAAACCATTGCACGTTTTGCCGTTCCGTGGGGACATTGTCCCCGACATCCATCGAAGGCGCGCTCATGCTGCGCAAACGCGGCAGCAGCCACAGTAACAGCGGCGCGCCAATCAGCGCCGTCATAGATCCTGTGGAGACCTCTCTCCATACGCGGGCGAGCCACAGGATAAGCTGGTCAGATAGCCAAAGAATCAGGGCGCCAATCAGGGGGGCAAGCATCAGACGCGCCAGCAGACGCCGCGCACCGAGCATTTTCGCCAACAAAGGTGCAAACAGGCCGATAAAGCCGATAATCCCGACCGCATTCACCAGCAGTGCGCTGAGTACGATCGCAAGCGTAAGCGCGGCCAGACGCGCCATTGATAACGCGAGACCAAGATTGCGGGCAACGCCATCATCCAGCCCCATCAACGTTAATGGTCGCAGCAACAGCAGGGTGAGCACCACGCCGCCGATTAGCTGCGGCCACAGGCGCTGCACGCCGCTCCAGTCGGTCTGGGTAAGCGTACCGGTGCTCCACAGGAACATGCTTTGCAGCGCATCGTGGTGGAAAATCACCAACAACTGGTTGACCGCCCCGCAGTAGAGGCTCACCACCAGCCCTGCCAGAATAAGCGTCACCGGAGAAAGCCGTTTGCCCCAGGCAACCCCAAACACCAGCGCGCCAACCACACAGGCGCCGGCCAGCGCGGCAAACTGCGTGGTCAACGCGCCCGGAAGCGCCCAGAGCGTGACGATGGTGATGCCCAGTTGCGCGCCGGTAGAGACCCCAAGCGTTGTAGGTTCTGCCAGCGGGTTACGTAAGACCTGCTGGAACAGTACCCCCACCAGCCCCAGGCCAGCCCCGACTAACAGCGAAATCACCAGTCGTGGCAGCAGGCTGTAATGGAACAGCATCTGTTCAATCACATCAACGTTGGGCGAAAAAAGCGCCTGCCCCCACTGTGCACGGGGAAGTGCGGCATTCAAATTCAGCCAGGTTAGCCAGGCACCAGCAATCAATAACACCGCCAGTAGCAGGCCCGGCAGTAACGCAAACGGTCTTCTCATGCTTTGCCCCCGAGTGCGTTATCCAGAACACGCACAAAGTGCATGGCAGAGAGCGTCGCGCCATAGAACCAGACGGCAGGTACGCGCTGGAATCGGCCCGCGCGAACAAATGGCATCGCCTGCCACAGCGGGGTCGCCATCAATTTACGCATATCAGCATCATTACCGTGGTCAAAACAGAGAACATCGACGTCTTTATACATCGCCAGGCGATCAATCCCCACGGCGGTGCTTCCCCAGAACGAGGTTTCCCCCTGCCAGGCGTTTTGAATACCAAACTCATCCAGGACTTCCTGGAACAGGCAGTTGCGGGTAAAGACCAGCATGTGGCGTGCATCCAGCAGCGTCATCATCAGCAGCGGGCGTTCGCCACGCGGTCTGAAGTGCGGTTTTCTGTCGGCAATAAAGCTATCGAAGGTATCCAGATGCGCTTTTGCCGCCGCTTCCATATGGAATAGCTGTGCCATCTCGTTGAGGGATTTTCGTGCCGTCGCCAGCGGTTTCTTACCGTCGCTAAAATTGAACCCCTGCCCCGGCGCGATTCTCGCCAGTACATCGGCAGAGGGGCCATAGCCGGCAGACCAGACCAGGAAAGAAGGTTTCATCTGCGTAAGCAGTTCCAGATTGGGCTCCGTGCGCAGCCCAACGTCAATCACCCCGGCGGGGAGCGCAGGCTCATTTACCCACAGATTGTAATTGGGAATATCGGCAATGCCGTAAGGTTTAATCCCCAGCGCCAGCAGCAGTTCGACCGGCAGCCACTCCAGACCGACAATCCGCTGCGTGTCGATTTCCGCGGCCTGCGCGCTGCGCATCTGCCACAGCAAAGGAGAGAGCGCCATCATCGTCAACAGGCGACGACGGCTAATCAGGTTCAGGCCATCCATCAATAGACAAAGCTCACCGGGGCAGCACCTGACGGGTGAGGAAGAATCCCCATCGGGATACCGTAAATTTGTTCGAGAGTCTCCGCGCGCATGAGTGTATCCGGGGTCCCCTGGGCAATCATTTCACCGCCGCGTAATGCCACAAGGTAATCGCAATAGCGCGCCGCCATATTGATATCGTGTAACACGGCAATTACCGTCAGCCCGCGCTGCTGGCTTAAACGATGCACCAGCGCCAGCACGTCCACCTGATGAGCGATATCCAGCGCCGAGGTTGGTTCATCCAAAAGCAGACAACGGCTATCCTGTGCCACCAGCATGGCAATCCATGCACGCTGACGTTCGCCGCCGGACAGGCTATCAACCAGACGATGCGCCAGTGGTTTGAGTCCAACCAGCGCTATCGCCTCTTCCACTTTCTCTCTGTCAGCCACACCAAAACGGCCCAGCGCGCCATGCCACGGATACCGACCAATCGCCACCAGTTCACGTACCGTCATCCCTTCTGCCTGCGGCAACTGCTGCGGCAGATAGGCCACCTTACGGGCAAAGGATTTACTGCTCCAACTTGCCAGCGGCTGTCCGTCGAGCAGAACATCTCCCTGCGAAGGCGGTTGATGACGCCCCAGCATTTTCAGCAGTGTGGATTTCCCTGAACCGTTATGCCCGATAAGGCCAGTGACTTTGCCAACCGGAAAGGTCAGAGAAAGGGGATGCAGCAGCGTGCGGCCAGGCACACTGAATGTGACGTCGGTGAGTTGAAACGTGGTATCGGGAAGCGCGTTGTTTTCCTGCATGAGTGCCAACTTTTAAAAGGGCACGGCGAACCGTGCCCGAAGAGAGATTAGAAGCGGAAGGTTGCTGTCGCCACCACCTGGCGCTCAGCCCCCCAGAAGCAACCATAGGTATTAAAGCAGCTTGCGACATACTCGCGATCGAACAGGTTGTTCACGTGTAACGCCACATTAGAGCCCGCCAGGCCTACACGCGCCAGATCGTAACGCACCAGTGCGTCAACTAACGTGTAGCTCCCCACTTTGAAAGAGTTCGCCGGATCGCCCTGGCTGGAACCGGTAAAGCGAGCGCCGGTACCCAGCGTCAGACCAGAGAGCGCGCCATCAAAGATGGTGTAATCGCCCCACAGAGATGCCATGTGTTTTGGCACCTGGGCAGGCGTGTTGCCTTTGTATTTGGTATCGGTAGTGTACTCAGCGTCGGTATAGGTATAAGAACCGACCACATTGACGCTGGCAGAGAGTGCCGCTTTCGCTTCAAGCTCAACGCCGCGCGCACGGATTTCGCCGCCTTCAACCGAGTAGAAAGATCCCGCCGGATCGCCCATCAGGTTGTTGGTTTTGGTCAACTGATACACTGCACCAGTCAGCACAATCGGACGATCTTTTGGTACGTATTTCACGCCCGCTTCGTACTGCTTACCTTTAGACGGTGCGAAAATCTTGCCATTCTGGCCCGTCGTGGATGCCGGTTCGAAGGATTCACTATAGCTAAAGTATGGTGTTACACCATTGTCGAACAGGTAGTTAACGCCACCGCGCCAGGTGAACTGCTTATCGTCGCGGGTGGTTTGTATGCCAGTGGTACGGGTCAGGGTTTCCTGCTTCGCCCAGTCATAACGCCCCCCGAGGGTGACCAGCACTTTGTCCCACTGCGCCTGATCCTGCGCATACACACCGGTCTGTTTCTGTTTGTTCAGCACCTGATAAGGACCTGAGTTAGTCAGATCTTTGGTACCGAAATCGAAATCAGAAGAGACAGGGTTGTAGAGATCCAGCAACGGAACAGAGTTGTCATAACCAAACCAGGAGTCGATATCATTACGCATACGCATAAAGTCAACGCCAGTCAGCAGGGTATGATCTACATCGCCAGTGGCGAATTTGCTCTGCAACTGAGTATCCACAGTGAACGTCTGCAGGCGTTCGCTATCAACAACGTATTTACGTGCCAGATAGTGGCCTTTATCCGCTGCAGAGAGCGCATTACAGCTAGCGTTAAAACCATTGGCTGAATCTGAGCAGACGCCGTAACCATAGACGCTATTCTGCGCGACTTTGTTTTCCGCGTAACGCAGGTTCTGGCGCAGCGTGAAGGTATCGTTAAAGCCATGTTCGAAGCTGTAACCCACCATTTTCTCATTACGGGAATAGGTGTTGTTCTTCGCGCCTTCGTTGAAGTCGGTCGGCAGACGGGAGCCATTTGGCAGCGGCTGAACGGTCCCCTCTTTCGGTAACCAGCCGTAATAACCGGTATCCGGTTCGTTCTGGAAATAAGAGAGGAATGTGAAGTTCGTTTTGTCATCAGGACGCCAACTGAAAGACGGCGCAATGGTGTAGCGCTGCTCTTTTGCCCCTTCCTGTTGGGCGTTAGCGGAGCGCGCCAGACCGGTCAAACGATAAGAATAAACGCCGTCATCATCCAGCGCGTCGCTAAAATCAAAACCTGTCTGGTACAGGTTATCGGTGCCCATCTTGAACTGCACTTCATACAGCGGCGTCGTTGTCGGACGTTTGCTGACCATGTTCAGTAACCCACCCGGGCTGCTCTTACCGTACAGCACAGAAGCCGGGCCGCGCAGGATTTCAGCACGTTCGAGCATGTAAGGATCAATCACCGCGTCGTTGTAGAAGTTGCCCTGCATCTTCATACCGTCGAGGTAGTTATTCTGGCTCTGACCATCTGCGGCAAAACCACGAATGACAAGATAGTCATAGGTGTTGGATGCGCCACGCGTCCCCACGGCGACACCCGGCGTGTAACTCAGCGCTTCCTTCACGGACTTCGGCTGATGCAGGGCCATCTCTTCGCTGGTTACCACGGAGATAGACTGCGGGGTCTTCTCAATCGGGGTGTCGGTCTTGGTCCCCGTCGCAGAGTGGCGCGCGGCAATCGTTGCCGCCGGGCCCCAGGCATTTTCCTGCCCCGCCGTGCTGCTGGAGGTTACGGTAACGGTTTCTTCAGGTTGGGTCGTTGCAGCCTGTGCATAGACAGACATGCCGCTAACCGCTGTGGCTACAACTACTGCGAGTTTACGCAGTGAGGTGTTGACTGGCTGAGCAGTTTTTAGACGCGCCATTGTTTGTTCTCTGACAATGAGTGAATGATAACGTAAACGATAATTATTATTATGACGGCAGCATAATATGCGAAGCGCCGACCGCATAGCAAGCGCTAAGCGGCCCTGCTCGGTGTGAGGGATTAATAAACAACCAGGTAAAAAGGATGGCGTTAAAAAGGAATTAAAAAGGATTTAAAACGAGGTTAAAGAGATGTTCCAGCCATGCCTAAATCAAAAACCCCCAGCCGGGCGACTGGGGGTTTGAGCATTAGTTACTACCGAACATATCTTTAATCCAGCCTGCAACACCGTCGCTCTTCTCTTGCTGCTGCGGTGGCTGTTGCTGAGGCTGCTGCTGTTGCGGCGGCGGGGTTGACTGATCGAACGGATTACCCTGCTGCGGCTGCTGCATCATCGGATTTTGCTGGCACAGCGTTTCCGGGCTGGTCGTCCAGACCGGCAGTGAACGCACACCGCCACCGCCGCAAATGAAGTTGCCCATATCATCCACGCTCATGGTGGTGATATCTTCCGGCGGCGTCAGATCCAGCGGAATTGGCGACTGGTTTGCCAGATAGCGCTGATAGATAGCCATCGCCCCGCTCGCACCATACAGCTTGGTCGGCTGGTTATTATCACGCCCAACCCAGGTAATCGTCACTTCACGCCCGTCAATCCCGGCAAACCAGGTATCGACGTTATTGTTGGTGGTACCGGTTTTCCCTGCCAGATGCAGCCCCGGATATTTTGCGCCGAGCTGGCGCCCGGTACCGCGCTGAATAACCTGCTGCATGGTCCACAGGGTCAGATAGGCCGCCTGTGCAGGTACCGCACGCTCAGACTGCGGATAACTCTGGTACAGCACCGTACCATCCTCTGCAATGACTGAACGCAGCGCAGACAACGTTGCGCGGTTACCGCCGCTGGCGATGGTCTGGAACGCTTGCGCGACTTCAATCGGCGTCAGGTTGAGCGCCCCCAACAGCATGGACGGGTTAGCCGTTAACTGATCTTTAGGCGCACCTAATTTCAACCAGGTGTCGGTCACCGCAGGCAGCCCCATTGCCATCCCGAGGTTAACTGTCGGCACGTTCATGGAGCGCGTTAACGCATCCACCAGCATCACCTGACCGCTAAAACGGTGGTCGTCGTTTTGCGGTGCCCAGACCTGACCATTCGACAGGCGCAGTGAAATCGGCGCATCGGCAATGGAGGTATTCAGACGGAATTTATCCGGCTGGCTTAGCGCTGTCAGGTAGGTCGCCGGTTTTGCCAACGAGCCGATAGAGCGGCGCGCCTGCATTGCACGGTTATAGCCCGCAAATTGCGGCGTCGCCCCGCCGACCATTGCACGGACTTCGCCACTGAAGCGATCCACAACCACCATCGCGGTTTCCAGGTCGTCCAGTTTACGCTGCTTGATCAAGGCCGGAATACCTTCCACCGCCGCTTTTTCTGCCGCGTCCTGCGCAACAGAATCAAAGGTGGTGAAAATCTTCACGCCCGACAAGTCCTTCATTTTGTCATCGCCGAGTTTAGCCTGAAGCTCCTGACGGACCATCTGCATAAACGCAGGCTGCGGCGAAATCACGCCACCACGCGGCTGCACACCAAGTGGACGAGCGCTGAGCATGTCGTAAAGCTCCTGGTCAATCACCTTCTGCTCTTGCATCAGGCGCAGGACAAGGTTACGTCGCTCCAGGGCCAGTTTTGGGTTACGCCACGGGTTGTAGATTGACGCCCCTTTCACCATCCCGACCAACATCGCCTGCTGGTCGAGACTCAGCTCTTCCACCGGACGGCCAAAGTAGTAAAGGCTTGCCAACGGGAAACCACGGATTTCGTTATCACCGCTCTGCCCGAGGTACACTTCGTTCATGTACAGTTCAAGGATACGATCCTTGCTGTAACGGGCATCGACGATCAGCGCCATATAGGCTTCGTTAGCCTTACGCCAGTAGGAACGCTCGCTGCTCAGGAACAGGTTTTTTACCAATTGCTGGGTCAGCGTACTCGCCCCCTGCACCGTACGTCCGGCGGTCAGGTTCGCCAGCACCGCACGGCCAATCGAGTAAAAACTGATACCATCATGCTCGTAGAAATGACGGTCTTCGGTCGCCAGCAGCGTATCCACCAGCAGATCCGGGAAGCCACTGCGCGGGACAAACAGACGCTGTTCGCCGTTAGGCGAGGAAAGCATGGTGATCAAACGCGGATCGAGACGGAAGAAACCGAACTGACGGTTGCTGTCCATGTTCTCAATGCTATCGAGTCGGTCGCCATCAAACGTCAGACGAGCCCGGACCTGCCCTTCTTTGCTATCAGGGAAGTCAAACGGGCGGCGGATCATCTCAATGCTTTTCGCCTGCACGGTAAACTCGCCAGGACGCGTCATCTTCGTCACCTGACGGTACTGTGTGGCTTCCAGCAGTTTGACCATCTCGTTTTTGCTGATGGGCATATCCGGCTCAAGGTTGACCATACGGCCATAGACGGCAGCCGGCAGTTGCCACACTTTGCCATCGATACGGCTGCGGATCTTCTGATCCAGGTACACGCCATAAATGGCCAGCAGCACCGCACCCACGATACAAATTTTCAACAGCAGCCAGAACCAACGGCGCTTACCGCGAGGTTTACCGCCTTTACCTTTCCCTTTGCGCGGCGCTGAGTCCTGCTCATCGCCATCATCATCTTCGTAATCGTCGTATTCCTCTTCTCTGACTCGACGACGACTTACTTTCTCTTTTGCCGGACGTGAAGGTCTGCTCTTACGTCCAATTGGCTCGCGGTCATTCCCCGCCATGCTCTCTCTCCGCAACATTCAGGCGCAAGGGCCTGATTCTCAGTTCTTCCGCCTCCAGGCAGAAGAAGAAATCTCTCAAAATAAACAGCAGATTTTCTCAACGAGAAAATCTTAGTGTCTGCACCCTCTCCCTGTGGGAGAGGGCTGGGGTGAGGGCATCAATCTGCCCCGCCCATAACTACGAATACTTTTTCGTGCGCCGCGTCGGTGCGGCATTCGCCGGATCGTCAGGCCAGACATGTTTCGGGTAACGCCCTTTCATCTCTTTTTGCACTTCACGGTACGCCCCCTGCCAGAACGCCGCTAAATCGCGCGTAATTTGCAGCGGACGCTGAGCCGGGGAAAGCAGTTCCAGTACCAGCGCAATGCGCCCCTGAGCGATAACAGGCGTTGTGGCCTCACCAAACATCTCCTGCATACGCACCGCCAGAGCAGGCGGATTATCCTCATGATAACGAATGGCAATCCGACTTCCCGTCGGCACAGTGTAATGCCCAGGCAGTTCACTATCCAGACGTTGACGCAAAGGCCAAGGTAAGAAAGCTTTTAATGCTTCGCCCACGTCCAGCGCTTTCAACGCGCGAAGCGAATGTACGCCCCCCATTTGCGGTAACAGCCAGCTTTCCAGAGAAGCCAGCAGCGAAGCGTCATCTACCGCAGGCCATGCCTCTTCCGGCAGCCATTTCGCCGCGCAATGTAAACGCAGACGAAGCTGTTTCGCCTCGGGCGTCCAGTTAAGGACATCCAGCCCTTTATCACGAATGCCGTTGAGCATCGCCTGGTGTAGTTCTTCTTCCGGAAGCTTCGCCAGCGGCTGAACCTTCACCGTCAATTGACCAATCCGGCTACGGCGAAATGCCTTTAAGGTTCCCAGCGCTTCATCCCATTCCACAGAGTCAGACGGCTCAACAATGTGCGGACAAGCTGCCATTAACCGATCAATGTCCAGCGGCAGCGCCAGCAAAATGCGGGCATCCGGCGACTGGCTCCCTTGTAACAGCAGTGGCGCGAGCAGCCATTCATGGCGATTAAGCGCGTCATCCGCGTCAAGCATTGCGCCCATTCCGTTTGCCAGTTGATAACGCCCGTCCTGGCCACGCCTGCGCGCAATGCGGTCGGCAAAAGCGCTGGCAAGCAACGGCGCCAACAGATCGCTATCCGGCTCCCCTTCCGCACTTTTCAACCGCCGGATCAACTGTCGGGCACGCTGCTGCCACTGGGGCTGATTGCGGGAAAAGGCAACGCTCAAATCGGTATTACCGCCGCGCGGCGGCTCTTCAAGAATGGCTGCCAGCTTCGCCGCCGTTGCCACCTCATTCGCACCGCTGGCGCTCGCTAACATCGCGGCCAGGCGCGGATCGTTACCCAGCGATGCCATTTTTTTCCCGAACGCAGAGAGGCGTTCGCCTTCCAGCGCCCGCAGTTGCGTCAACAACCGCTTCGCTGCGGCAAGGTTAGTCGCTGGCGGTAAATCCAGCCAGCTAAGCTGCACGGGATCCTGGCATCCCCACTGTAACAACTCCATCAACAGGCCAGACAAATCGCTTTGCAAAATCTCTGGCTCGCTCTGAGCCGCCGCCCTTTCGGCCTGTTCTTTGCCGATCAAATGCAAACAAATACCTGGTTCAAGGCGCCCGGCACGTCCGGCACGCTGCGTCATCGATGCCTGGCTCACGCGCTGAGTGACAAGCCGTGTTAACCCTGTTCGCGAATCGAAACGGGCCACCCGCTCCTGGGCGCTGTCCACTACCAGGCGAATGCCTTCTATGGTCAGGCTGGTCTCGGCGATATTGGTCGCCAGCACCACCTTTCGTTGCCCGGCAGGCGGCGGAAAAATGGCTTTGCGTTGTTCATTGAGCGACAACGCCCCATACAGCGGACAGAGCAATACATCGTCAGCGACCCGGCTGGCCAGTTGTTCCTGCACACGCTGGATCTCCCCGACTCCCGGCAAAAACAGTAACAACGACCCCGTTTGCGAACGCAGCAAATCGGCTGTCGCCACCGCGACCGCCTCGTCAAAGCGCTGATGGCTGTTTAAGGCCTGATAGCGCCGCTCGACCGGGTGCATACGCCCCTCGGAAACAATCAGCGGCGCATCCGGCAACAGGGTCTGCAGGCGGCTGTTATCAAGGGTGGCTGACATGACCAGCAGTTTCAGGTCGTCACGCAGTCCCTGCTGGACATCCAGCAATAGCGCCAGCGCCAGATCGGCCTGCAGGCTACGTTCGTGGAATTCATCAAGGATCACCAGACCAACGCCGTTCAGCTCGGGATCGTGCTGGATCATTCGCGTCAGGATCCCCTCAGTCACCACTTCCAGACGCGTATTCGGCCCAACACAAGTTTGGGCTCTCATCCGGTAGCCGACCGTGTCACCAGGCTGCTCATTGAGCAGTTCCGCCAGCCGTTGCGCCACGTTACGGGCAGCCAGCCTGCGCGGTTCAAGCAGTAAAATACGCCCGTCAATACCGCCCTGCTGCAACAATTGCAGCGGCAGCCAGGTTGACTTCCCCGCGCCTGTCGGGGCAGTTAGCAGTACCTGGGGAGCGTGTTGTAACGCATTGAGAAGGTCGGGCAATACGGCAGCAACCGGCAGTGAGGACACTCAAGGCTCCAGAGGATTCACATTGATAAGGACGGGGCCAATTGTACATGAACTACGGCGCTTTGGAGCGCCGAAGGATTTGCGAGCATCCGCCTGCCATTGTAGCATCGCGACAAATCCTAACTGAGTGCCTGCCATGTCTGAATCGAAAAGGCTGTTTTTTGCCATCGAATTGCCCGACGCCACCCGACAGGCGGTGGTGCGCTGGCGGGCGGAACATTTCCCGCAAGATGCCGGACGACCGGTTGCGGCAGCAAACTTACATCTGACACTGGCGTTTTTGGGGGAAGTGAGCGCGGAAAAACAACGGGCGCTGGAAACGCTGGCCGGTCGCATTCGTCAGCCAGGCTTTACGTTACAACTCGATGATGCCGGGCAATGGTTGCGTTCGCGCGTCGTCTGGCTTGGCTGTCGCCAGTCGCCACGCGGGCTGTTGCAACTGGCGGATATGCTGCGCGCTCAGGCTGCACGCAGCGGATGCTGGCAAAGTCCAACGCCGTTTCATCCTCATATCACCCTGCTACGCGATGCCAGTCATGCGGTCACGATACCGCCGCCGGGTTTTCACTGGACTTTTCCTGTAACAGAATTTGTCTTATATGAATCGCAGTTTGCCGGAGGACGTCTGCGCTACAAGGCGTTAAACCGCTGGACGCTAAAAACATAAAAAGGATATGTCATGGAATTTTCTCCGCCCCTCCGATCCGCCACGCTTATTCAGCGCTATAAGCGGTTTCTTGCCGATGTGATCACGCCAGAAGGCGAAACATTGACAATCCATTGTCCCAATACCGGCGCAATGACCGGTTGCGCCACGCCTGGCGACACGGTTTGGTATTCCACATCAGAAAATACTAAACGCAAATATCCGCATACCTGGGAATTAACGCAAACCCAACAGGGCGCTTTTATTTGCGTTAATACGCTTCGCGCTAATACGTTAACGAAAGAAGCAATACAGCAAAACCGTTTGCCAGGACTGTCGGGTTACAGTGCACTGAAAAGTGAAGTGAAATATGGTGCCGAAGGCAGCAGAATTGATTTTCTGTTACAGGCGGATGGCCGACGCAACTGCTATATTGAAGTGAAATCAGTAACGCTCGCCGAGCGGGAATGCGGTTTTTTCCCTGATGCAGTTACGCTACGCGGACAAAAGCATCTGCGTGAGTTAATGAGCGTAGCGGCCAGCGGCGACCGCGCGGTTATTCTGTTTGCCGTGCTGCATTCAGCCGTTGAACATTTTTCTCCAGCGCGCCATATTGATGAGAAATACGCACGATTGTTAAAGGAAGCACAAGGTCAGGGAGTAGAAATTCTGGCGGTAAAAGCGGAACTTTCTGCTACAAATATGACTCTGAGATTGCCGCTGCCTTTCACGATATAGGGCAGCGATTGACTAAATTGACTAATAAGTGTTCTGGTCGCGTGCGCAAATACGCTTTTCCTCACAGGCTTGTCAAGTGTTACGTTTAGATATTTGCCATCCGGAAAAGCATCTGCTATTTATAGCGGCCTGATTTTCCCCCAACACGGGGATCGATAGTGCGTGTTAAGGAGAAGCAACATGCAAGAAGGGCAAAACCGTAAAACATCGTCCCTGAGTATTCTCGCCATCGCTGGGGTGGAGCCGTATCAAGAGAAACCGGGCGAAGAGTATATGAATGAAGCCCAGCTGGCGCACTTCAGGCGTATTCTTGAAGCGTGGCGTAATCAACTCAGGGATGAAGTCGATCGCACCGTCACCCATATGCAGGATGAAGCAGCTAACTTCCCGGACCCGGTAGACCGTGCCGCACAGGAAGAAGAGTTCAGCCTCGAACTGCGTAACCGTGACCGCGAGCGTAAACTGATCAAAAAGATCGAGAAAACGCTGAAAAAAGTTGAAGACGAAGATTTCGGCTACTGCGAATCCTGCGGTGTTGAAATCGGCATTCGCCGCCTGGAAGCGCGTCCGACCGCTGACCTGTGCATCGATTGCAAAACACTGGCGGAAATTCGCGAAAAACAGATGGCGGGTTAATTCGCCTCTGACCGACAGCCGGTCAACCCCTCAGACGGCGCAGCGCTGATTCCAGCCTGCGCCTTCAAATCAGGCTGTGCTATAGTCGGGGAAAATTTCCCGTATTGTCGGCGTTTCCTGTCTTTATGTCTGACTCTCACTATATTGGGCGCTTTGCGCCGTCACCGTCCGGTGAACTCCATTTTGGCTCGCTCATTGCTGCACTTGGCAGCTACCTGCAGGCGCGCGCGCAGCAGGGTACCTGGCGAGTGCGTATCGAAGACATTGATCCCCCGCGTGAAGTTCCCGGTGCCGCAGACACCATCTTGCGCCAGCTTGAGCATTACGGCCTGCACTGGGATGGCGATGTACTCTGGCAATCACAACGTCATGAGGCCTACCGCGACGCGCTGGCCTGGCTTCATACCCGTGGGCTGAGTTACTACTGTACCTGTACGCGGGCGCGCATTCAGAGCGTGGGCGGCACCTATGACGGCCACTGCCGTAGCGCTAATAATGGCCCGGAAAATGCGGCTGTACGTCTGGTGCAGCAACATCCGGTGCTCCATTTTCACGACAGGCTACGCGGCGAACTCTATGCGGATGAAAAACTGGCGCGCGAGGATTTTATTATCCACCGCCGGGATGGCCTGTTTGCCTATAACCTCGCCGTCGTGGTTGACGACCATTTTCAGGGCATCACGGAAATTGTGCGCGGCGCAGATTTAATTGAACCCACGGTCAGGCAAATTTCGCTCTACCGACAATTTGGCTGGCCAGTGCCACAGTATGTCCATCTGCCGCTGGCGCTCAATGCGCAAGGGAATAAACTCTCCAAGCAAAACCATGCGCCAGCCTTGCCCGGTGGCGATCCGCGCCCCATAATAATCAGGGCGTTACAATTCTTAAACCAGAGCGCAACAAATGAGTGGCAGGATCTCAGCGTCGACGATTTGTTGAAAAATGCGGTGGCAAACTGGACGCTCGCTAACGTGCCCATTGCAGTGGATGTGAATACGGCATTCTCAAACGCCTCGCGCTGAGCTATGATTAGCCGCTATTTTTTTGTCCTTATTTTTTTGTCCTGACGTTTGACACTACCGAGGTGCACTATTTTTACCCGAGTCGCTAATTTTTGCCGTAAGGTGCTAAGTCGCGAAGAGAGCATGGTCGTTGAGGCTAGCGTACAACCTCAGATGACGGTTATCCCGCGTGAACAGCACGCTATTTCTCGCAAAGATATCAGTGAAAATGCGCTCAAAGTCCTCTACCGCCTGAACAAAGCCGGTTACGAGGCTTATCTCGTCGGTGGTGGCGTGCGTGATTTATTGCTGGGCAAAAAACCAAAAGATTTCGACGTCACGACGAACGCCACGCCGGACCAGGTGCGTAAATTATTTCGCAACTGCCGCCTGGTGGGTCGCCGTTTCCGCCTGGCCCACGTCATGTTCGGGCCGGAAATCATTGAAGTCGCCACCTTTCGCGGTCATCACGAAGATACCGAAGCCGACCGCACCACGTCTCAGCGTGGCCAGAATGGCATGTTGCTGCGCGACAATATTTTCGGTTCTATCGAAGAAGATGCTCAGCGTCGCGATTTCACCATTAACAGCCTTTATTACAGCGTTGCTGACTTCACCGTGCGTGATTATGTCGGCGGCATGCGCGATCTGGATGAGGGCGTCATTCGCCTGATTGGCAACCCGGAAACCCGCTATCGCGAAGACCCGGTACGTATGCTGCGCGCGGTGCGTTTCGCCGCCAAGCTGGGTATGAACATCAGCGCTGAAACGGCCGAACCGATTCCTCGTCTGGCCGCCCTGATTAATGACGTCCCCCCTGCGCGCCTGTTTGAAGAGTCGCTGAAATTATTGCAAGCGGGCTATGGTTTCGATACCTACATGCTGCTGCGCGAATACAACCTCTTCCAGCCTCTGTTCCCTACCATCAGTCGCTTCTTCACCGAAAACGGTGACAGCCCGATGGAACGCATCATTGCGCAGGTGCTGAAAAACACCGATACCCGCCTTCACAACGATATGCGGGTTAACCCGGCGTTTTTGTTTGCGGCTATGTTCTGGTATCCGCTGCTGGAAACCGCGCAGCGCATTACTCAGGAAGGCGGTCTGGCATATTACGACGCCTTTGCGCTTGCCATGAACGATGTGCTGGATGAAGCCTGCCGTTCACTGGCCATCCCGAAACGCATCACCTCGCTGATTCGCGATATCTGGCAGCTACAACTGCGTATGTCCCGTCGTCAGGGTAAACGCGCGTGGAAACTGATGGAGCATCCGAAATTCCGCGCAGCTTACGATCTGCTGGCCCTGCGTGCCGAGGTTGAAAACAACGGCGAACTGCAGCGGCTGGTGAAATGGTGGGGAGAATTTCAGGTTTCCGCACCGCCGGAGCAGAAAGATATGCTTGACGACTTGGGCGATGAACCCGCCGTTCGCCGTCGCCATCGCCGCCCGCGCAAACGCGCGCCGCGCCGTGAAGGCAGCGCATAATGTTATCCCTTTCAGGCCTGCCACGCGCAGGCCTGATGCTATAGAGAATGAAAAACGCAGGAGCCTGTATGTCCCCGATCCTTTGCTATATCGCCATCGGCAGTAATCTCGCATCGCCTCTGGAGCAGGTAAAGGCAGCGCTGGACGCCATTGGGGAGATCCCGCAAAGCCGCGTGGTCACCGTCTCCTCGTTCTACCGCACGCCTCCGCTTGGCCCGCAGGATCAGCCTGACTATCTCAACGCCGCCGTCGCGCTGGAAACGACCCTTGAGGCCGAAGCGCTGCTTGACCACACCCAGCGCATTGAACTGCAGCAAGGGCGCGTGCGTAAAGCCGAGCGCTGGGGGCCACGCACGCTGGACCTGGATATCATGCTGTTTGGCGATCAGGTTATTCAGACGCCGCGTCTCACCGTTCCCCATTACGACATGAAAAATCGCGGCTTTATGCTGTGGCCGTTATTTGAAATTGCCCCTGCCCTGCGATTCCCTGATGGTATGACGCTGAGCGCCGCCCTCACAGAATGCGCAGCGGACAAACCTGCCTTGTGGTAAAACGCTTTTCTGGCGCTTCTGATGTGATCGGTGTTAAACGATTGCCTAAAATCATTGTTCACCTGAATGTTGCTGTTAGAATGCGCCAGAATTCGTTTTTAGCCATCAGGAAACGTTATGAAACCCACCACCATCTCCTGGCTGCTTAAGTGCAAACAGGAAAAAAAACGCTTCGCTACCATCACAGCCTACGATTACAGCTTCGCTAAACTGTTCGCCGAAGAAGGCATCAATGTGATGTTGGTTGGCGACTCGTTAGGGATGACGGTACAAGGTCATGATTCCACCCTGCCCGTGACGGTAGACGACATTGCCTATCACGCGCGCGCGGTGCGCCGTGGCGCCCCTCATTGTTTGCTACTGGCCGACCTGCCGTTTATGGCGTATTCCACACCGGAGCAGGCCTTTGAAAACGCCGCCGCCGTGATGCGCGCCGGGGCCAATATGGTAAAAATCGAAGGCGGTCGCTGGTTGAGTGATACGGTGAAAATGCTCACCGAACGCGCTGTGCCAGTGTGCGGGCACCTGGGGTTAACGCCACAGTCCGTAAATATCTTCGGTGGCTACAAAGTTCAGGGGCGCGGCGATGCCGGACAAACGCTGCTGGACGACGCGCTGGCGCTGGAAGCCGCTGGTGCGCAGTTGCTGGTGCTGGAGTGTGTGCCGGTTGAGCTGGCAAAGCGTGTCACGGACGCGCTGACCATTCCGGTCATTGGTATCGGCGCAGGTAACGTCACAGACGGCCAGATTCTGGTGATGCACGACGCGTTCGGCATTACCGGTGGTCATATCCCCAAATTTGCGAAAAACTTTCTGAGCGAGGCAGGCGACATGCGCGCTGCCGTGCGCCAGTATATTGCCGACGTTGAGTCCGGGGTCTATCCGGGCGAAGAACACAGTTTCCATTAAGGAGTGCCGTTGTGTTGATTATCGAAACCCTGCCGTTACTGCGCCAGCATATTCGAAGAGCGCGTCAGGAAGGAAAACGCATTGCGCTGGTGCCAACGATGGGCAACCTGCACGATGGTCATATGACGCTGGTTGAGGAAGCCAAAGCCCGCGCGGATGTGGTCGTGGTGAGCATTTTCGTCAACCCCATGCAGTTTGACCGCGCCGACGATCTGGCTCGCTACCCGCGCACCCTGCAGGAAGATTGCGAAAAACTCAATAAACGGAAAGTGGATTTTGTTTTCGCCCCTGTGCCAAATGATATTTATCCGCAGGGCACGGACACGCAAACCTATGTGGATGTGCCAGGTATCTCCACCATGCTTGAAGGCGCAAGCCGCCCGGGGCATTTCCGTGGTGTTTCCACCATCGTCAGCAAGCTCTTTAACCTGGTCCAGCCAGATATCGCCTGCTTTGGCGAAAAGGACTACCAGCAGTTGCAGCTCATTCGCAAAATGGTTGCCGATATGGGCTATGACATTGAGATTGTCGGGGTTCCGACCGTGCGTGCTAAAGACGGTCTGGCGCTCAGTTCCCGTAACGGCTATCTCACCGCCGATCAACGCAAAATCGCACCGGCTCTGAGCAAAACCATGAACGCGATGGCCGCAAAACTGAGCGCAGGCGATCGCAATCTTGAAGAGATCATTGCCCTGGCGGAACAGGAACTTAACGACAGCGGCTTTCACGCAGATGACATCCAGATCCGCGATGCAGACACGCTTCTGGAGCTGGCGCAGACCAGCAAACGCGCGGTGATTTTGATGGCCGCCTGGCTGGGTCAGGCGCGTCTCATCGACAATAAAGTGGTTGATCTCCCCCTGTAGACAGGGGTTAAAAAACGGGCAATACTGGCCTGTTATCGGCCTGGTCTGGCGCTGTCGCCGGGCCGGGAAAGTCTGGCCGGGCAGCCAAATGCCACCCGGCGATATACCTGTATTTCGTTACGCCATTAAAGGTAGAAGTTATGATTCGCACGATGCTGCAAGGCAAGCTCCACCGCGTCAAAGTGACACAGGCCGACCTGCACTATGAAGGTTCCTGCGCGATTGACCAGGATTTCCTTGAGGCGGCTGGTATCCTGGAATACGAAGCCATCGATATTTACAACGTCACTAACGGTAAGCGCTTTTCCACCTATGCCATTGCCGGTGAACGTGGCTCCCGCATCATTTCAGTTAACGGTGCGGCGGCGCACTGTGCTGACGTTGGCGACATCCTGATTATCGCAAGCTACGTCACCATGCCGGATGAGCAGGCGCGTAGCTGGCAGCCGAAAGTCGCCTACTTTGACGGCGACAACGAGATGAAACGCACGGCAAAAGCGGTTCCGGTACAAGTTGCCTGAATGGCATAGCCGACTCATTAATCAGGCATAATGGGCGTTATTGATGCAGACAGTTTGAACACGGACAGCGCGCAGTCACAGGAGCGTACACGCAGTACGTGAGGATGACGAGCACTGCCCTGGTTCAAAACGGCAAATAAAATAGCCCATTTTGCCTGATTTATCCCTGAGGTTGATTACTTATTAACCTCGACATATCCTCCAGCGAATCCGTCTTTAAGATATACAACCGTTTCAGTAAGTACGGATTATCCCCAGGCTTTACCTTCCCTCGCACCGTGGTCAGCGCAAGATGGAATCCTGCATCCTTCGCCGCAGCCAACGCTTTGTCATCATAGCCGCCGAACGGGTACGCCAGATACCATATGTGCTGGTTGAACTGCGAAAGCGCGCGGCGTGAATGCTTAAAATCCATCAGGATATTGTCATAACTGCGACTTAGCAGGATCGGATGCCCAGCATCATCGGTGCGATGCAGGAAATGAGTATGTGACTGAAAATCAAAGACATGCGAAATTTGCTCCAGTTCAGAGATGCTCATGAACTGCAGAGATTTTGGATCCCAGAGCTGCGGTTTGCGCTTAATACGCGACGAAATAATAAAAGCGGTCGCCCTGAAACCGTTCTGCTTTAACACCGGATACGCATAACGACTGACCGATTTCAGTCCGTCATCAAAGGTGATCACCACTGAACGGGCAGGAAGGTTCATCGCGTTACGTATATAACCTTCCAGTTGATACATGCTTAACGTGGTATAGCCCTGGTCATGCAGCCAGCTCATCTGGTTGGTGAAAGCGCGAAGAGAGGTGGTCGTCGAGGTATGACGAAACCGCGTGTTCTCCTCGTCTTCCAGAATATGATGGTAGGTGAGCACCGGAATACCGTTATCTTCCTGCGCATCCAGGCTACTGATCCACGCCAGACGTTCGCCAATGCGAATCTGATACCAGGTCTGGTTGAGTCTGTCTTTTAGCTTGCTGATGATGGGGTAGCGCAGATTCCCGGCCAGCATACCCAATTGTTCACTGGTATTGTCCGCCTCGTTATACATCGGTGTATCACGCCAGGTGATCAAATTTTGATTACTCAGGGGCTTATTGAGGTCGCCAAGGCTATCCTGAACCTTCTCACTGCCACGAACCGTTCCCAGATGCCCTTTATCTATCCACGCTTTACCGAAGCCGAAGCGAAATTCGTAATAGTCTTCCGCCCCTGGCACAACCGCCAGAATTTGTCCGGCGCGGATATTGCCAACAGTCATAACATTGTTGTCAATCTGCGCCCATATGTCGGCATCTTCCGTAATTTGCATATAGCGAGCAGGGTCGGGATTTTGACTAACGAGACGTGCAGAAACGCTACATGACACCAGCAAGAACAAAATGAGGAGAAAACGAGGCATGCACCTAACCAGGCTAAAAATAATTTAGGTTATTGTAGGAAAAAGAAAAATGAATACCAACGTTTATTTTTCATACAAATCATGTAACAACACAAACGGCGGATTTTTCTGTTGCTGATGCCAGAGACTGCTGACCACCGGCGCGCCAGCGCCCACAATCTGCTCACGAAAATCGGCACTGCTACATACTTCACGCAGCGGATACATTGCTTCCAACAACTCAGCATCAACGCCGGATATCACTTCACAATGCTCATGCTTGTGGCTCATGAGCGAGGCGGCGCGGTAAGGCGCTGCCCCGGAAATATCGGTCAAAAAAACCACGCCATCACCGGAATCCGTTTCATGCAACGCATCACAAATCATGCGGCTGAGCATATTGGTGCTAAGCCCGTGGCGAAAGTTGACCGCTCTACATTGTTTAAGCGGACCAAACCGGCTCTCCAGACTGTCCAGCATCTCCTGCGCCAGTTCACCATGGCACGTAATGACCCATCCCAGCATACCTATCTCCTTAGCAGACTTGCAGTTTAGCCAGGTGACCATCAGCCGTCGGTGACAGATATCATAGATTAAAAGGGCAATGAGAACCCGGCGACGAACGCCGCCGGGTAAGTGGCGATTAACTGCGCAGACCGCGTCCGCGCTGAATTAAATACCAGCACAATATATAAAAAGCGATGATAAACACCGCCAAAACCGCCACAGTGGTGAAAAGCGGCACATCGGTAATACCGAGGAAACCAAAGCGGAAACCGCTAATCATGTAAACAATGGGGTTGAGATGAGACAGCGCCTGCCAGAACGGCGGTAGCAACGTCAGCGAATAGAACACCCCGCCGAGATAGGTCAGCGGTGTCAGGACAAATGTCGGGATCAGGCTGATGTCATCAAAGGTTGTCGCAAAAACGGCATTCAGCAGACCCGCCAGCGAGAACAATACCGCGGTCAACAGCAGCGTTAACGCAACAAAAACCCACGAGTGGACCTGAAAAGGCACGAAAAACAGCGACACGGCCGTCACCAGCACCCCGACACATAAACCACGCGCCACGCCGCCCCCCACATACCCTGCGATAATCACATGCGTGGGCACCGGGGCGACCAGCAGCTCTTCAATATTGCGTTGAAACTTGGCGCTGAAAAATGATGACGCCACGTTTGCATAGGCATTAGTGATCACTGCCATCATGATCAGGCCTGGCACGATGAATTGCATATAGGTAAAGCCGTGCATTTCACCGATACGTGAGCCAATCAAATTACCAAAGATAATAAAATAGAGGGTCATGGTAATCACCGGCGGCACCAGCGTCTGTACCCAAATACGCATAAAGCGTTGAATTTCTTTATGCCAGATACTTTTCAATGCCACCCAATAAAGCTGCATCATGCGTGCTCTCCTTTTTTCTCATGCACCAGCGTGACGAACAGCTCTTCCAGACGGTTAGCCTTGTTGCGCATACTCAAGACCTGTACGCCCTGCGCGCTAAGCTGGCTGAACACGCTATTTATCCCCTGTTCACGCAACACTTCGACCTCCAGGGTCGACGTATCCACCAGCCGATACTGGTAACCTTCCAGCTTCGGTAACGGGCTTTTCGTTGCCAGATCGAGGATAAAGGTTTCTGATTTTAGCTTCGCCAACAATGACTTCATGGAGGTGTTTTCAATCAGCTCGCCGCTCTGAATAATGCCAATGTTGCGACACAGCATCTCGGCTTCTTCCAGATAATGGGTAGTCAGAATGATGGTGGTGCCTTTGTCGTTGAGATCTTTCAGAAAGCCCCACATAGAACGACGCAGTTCGATATCCACCCCGGCCGTAGGTTCATCAAGGATCAGCAGCTTCGGCTCATGCATCAGGGCGCGGGCAATCATCAAACGACGCTTCATCCCGCCCGATAACATACGCGCACGTTCGTTGCGTTTTTCCCACAGATCGAGCTGGTTCAGGTATTTTTCGCTACGCTCCAGCGCCTCTTTACGTTCAACGCCGTAGTAACCTGCCTGGTTAACCACAATCTGCTGTACGGTTTCAAACGGGTTAAAATTGAACTCCTGCGGCACAAGACCGAGCTGCCGTTTGGCGTTAACGATATCTTTTTGCAGGTCGTAGCCGAAGACACTCACGCGTCCGGACGTTTTATTTACCAGAGAACTGATGATACCTATGGTGGTCGATTTTCCTGCGCCGTTTGGTCCCAGTAACGCGTAAAAATCCCCAGCTTCTACTTTAAGATCAATACCACGTAGCGCATGAACGCCGCCCGGGTAGGTTTTTTTAAGCTGCTCAAGCTCCAGTGCAATGGTCATGAATTTTCACTTACCTTATTCTTACACTCGATGTGTGGTTTAAAAAACGTGGGAGTTGACCTATATTAGCGCAACGCACTTATTTGGTTACAGGTCGTTAACTTCCATGAAAGACATAGATACACTCATCAGCAACAATGCACTATGGTCAAAAATGCTGGTGGAAGAGGATCCCGGCTTTTTCGAAAAACTGGCGCAAGCGCAGAAACCGCGTTTTCTATGGATTGGATGTTCTGACAGTCGCGTTCCCGCAGAACGCCTTACCGGCCTTGAGCCAGGCGAACTGTTTGTTCACCGTAACGTTGCCAACCTGGTTATTCATACCGACCTGAACTGCCTTTCTGTGGTTCAGTACGCGGTCGATGTACTGGAAGTTGAGCATATCATCATCTGCGGCCACTACGGCTGTGGTGGTGTGCAGGCGGCGGTGGAAAACCCGGAACTGGGGCTGATTAACAACTGGCTGCTGCACATTCGTGATATCTGGTTCAAGCATAGTTCGTTGCTTGGCGAGATGCCGCAGGAGCGCCGCCTTGATACCCTTTGCGAGCTGAACGTGATGGAGCAGGTGTATAACCTGGGTCACTCCACCATTATGCAATCTGCCTGGAAACGTGGACAAAAAGTCACGATTCACGGTTGGGCGTATGGCATCCACGATGGTTTACTGCGTGACCTGGAAGTCACCGCAACGAACCGCGAAAGCCTGGAACAGCGCTACCGTCAGGGCGTCTCGAACCTCAGCAAGAAACACATCAACCACAGATAATCTTGCCTTCCCGGCAGCATGATGCCAGCCGGGATAACGCATCAGGCCGGGCTAAAGCCCGGCTTTTTTTATGCTTACTCGTCCAGCATCACCACTTTGCCGACATACGGCAGGTGGCGATAACGTTGCGCATAATCGATACCGTAGCCCACCACGAATTCATCAGGGATCGAGAAGCCGACAAATTCCACATCAACCGGCACTTCCCGGCGCGACGGTTTATCGAGCAGGGTGCAAATAGAGAGAGACTTCGGCTCGCGCAGGCTGAGAATTTCGCGCACTTTAGAGAGCGTATTGCCGGAATCGATAATATCTTCAACGATCAGAACGTCTTTACCGCGAATATCTTCATCCAGATCTTTGAGGATTTTAACATCGCGGGTCGAAGACATGCCGCTGCCATAGCTGGAGGCGGTCATAAAATCGACTTCGTGCGGTACCTGCACTTCACGGCAAAGGTCCGCCATGAACATAAATGAGCCGCGCAGCAGGCCCACCAGCACCATTTCACTGCCACTGTCCTGATAACGTTCTGTGATTTGACGACCCAATTCGGCGATACGCGCTTTGATCTCCGCTTCCGGGATCATCACTTCAACAATATGTTTCATTTTAAATAACCATATGATTTAAATACTAAATCACTCAATAACCCGTGTTTTGCTTTGGTTATTGAAGCGCAAGGCGTGCAGTATACCAGCAAACGCATTTCCGATGCTTATCTGTCGATAAAGCTCATTTTGTGATGACGATCACACTTGTTAAATCCTATAATTAGTTGCTACTAAAACATTAATGAATTTGATGAGTGTCTTTTTATGGCTGAAACAAAAACGCAACGCTCAGGTATCCTTGTGATACTGACCGCGCTGTTCGCAGCATTCTGCGGACTGTACTTACTGATCGGCGGAGTATGGCTGGTCTCTCTTGGTGGTTCCTGGTACTACCCTATTGCCGGGGTGGTAATGCTTGGCGTCACTGCACTGCTCTGGCGGCGTAAGCAGTCAGCATTATGGCTGTATGCCGCGTTGCTGCTGGCGACCATGATCTGGGGCGTGTGGGAAGTGGGCTTCGACTTTTGGGCGCTCACGCCTCGCAGCGATATCCTGGTCTTCTTCGGTATCTGGCTTATTCTGCCTTTTGTCTGGCGCAGACTGATTTTCCCTTCCGGTGGTGCGGTTGCCGCACTGGTGGTTGCGCTGCTGATTAGCGGCGGCATTCTCACCTGGGCGGGCTTTAATGACCCGCAAGAAGTGAACGGTACGCTGAATGCGGATGCCACGCCGGCTGCCCCGATTTCTCAGGTTGCTGACGGCGACTGGCCAGCTTATGGCCGCAACCAGGAAGGTCAGCGTTTTTCACCGCTCAAACAGATCAATGCGGATAACGTTAAGAACCTGAAAGAAGCCTGGGTGTTTCGTACCGGAGACCTGAAACTGCCAACAGACCCGGGTGAACTGACCAACGAAGTGACGCCGATTAAAGTGGGTGACACGCTTTATCTGTGTACCGCTCACCAGCGCCTGTTCGCTCTGGACGCCTCGACCGGTAAAGAGAAATGGCACTTTGACCCGCAGTTAAATGCCAACCAGTCCTTCCAGCATGTCACTTGTCGCGGTGTTTCTTATCATGAAGCACGTGCAGAAAACGCCAGCCCGGATGTTGTGGCGGATTGCCCGCGTCGCATTATGCTGCCGGTTAACGATGGCCGCCTGTTTGCCATCAACGCCGACAACGGCAAACTGTGCGAAACCTTTGCCAACAAAGGTATTCTGAATCTGCAGACCAATATGCCGGACACCACGCCAGGTCTGTATGAGCCTACCTCACCGCCGATCATCACCGATAAGGTGATTGTGATTGCCGGTTCGGTAACGGACAACTTCTCTACCCGTGAAACCTCCGGTGTTATTCGTGGTTTTGACGTGAATACCGGCAAATTGCTCTGGGCTTTTGATCCAGGCGCGAAAGATCCCAACGCTATTCCGTCTGACCAACACAGCTTTACGTTCAACTCGCCCAACTCGTGGGCGCCAGCCGCCTATGATGCGAAGCTGGACCTGGTCTATCTGCCAATGGGTGTGACTACCCCGGATATCTGGGGCGGCTACCGCACGCCGGAGCAGGAACGCTATGCCAGCTCTATCGTGGCGCTGAACGCTACTACCGGTAAACTGGCGTGGAGTTACCAGACCGTTCACCACGATCTGTGGGATATGGATATGCCGTCCCAGCCGACGCTGGCAGACATCACGGTTAACGGCAAAACAGTTCCGGTGATTTACGCTCCAGCGAAAACCGGCAACATCTTCGTGCTGGATCGCAGCAACGGTAAGCTGGTTGTCCCGGCACCGGAAAAACCGGTTCCGCAGGGTGCGGCCAAAGGCGATTACGTCACCAAAACTCAGCCGTTCTCCGATCTGAGCTTCCGTCCGAAGAAAGATCTCAGCGGGGCGGATATGTGGGGCGCGACCATGTTCGACCAACTGGTCTGCCGCGTGATGTTCCATCAGTTGCGCTATGAAGGCATCTTCACTCCGCCATCTGAGCAAGGCACACTGGTGTTCCCGGGTAACCTGGGGATGTTCGAATGGGGGGGTATCTCCGTTGATCCGAACCGCCAGGTCGCGATCGCCAACCCGATGGCCCTGCCGTTTGTCTCTAAACTGATCCCACGCGGTCCGGGCAACCCGATGGAGCAGCCGAAAGATGCGAAAGGTAGCGGTACAGAGGCGGGGATTCAGCCGCAGTATGGCGTGCCGTTCGGCGTAACCTTGAATCCGTTCCTCTCTCCGTTTGGCCTGCCGTGTAAGCAGCCAGCATGGGGTTATATTTCCGCGCTGGATTTGAAAACCAACCAGGTAGTGTGGAAAAAACGTATTGGTACGCCGCAGGACAGCATGCCGTTCCCGATGCCCGTTCCGGTGCCGTTCAATATGGGGATGCCGATGCTAGGCGGCCCAATCTCTACTGCCGGTAATGTGCTGTTCATTGCTGCAACCGCAGATAATTACCTGCGCGCGTACAATATGAGCAACGGCGAGAAACTGTGGCAGGGCCGTTTGCCAGCAGGTGGCCAGGCAACGCCGATGACCTATGAAGTGAATGGCAAGCAGTACGTTGTCATCTCTGCGGGTGGTCACGGTTCGTTTGGTACGAAGATGGGTGACTATATCGTTGCCTACGCCCTGCCGGACGAGAAGTAAGGCACCGTCCCCTCAGACTGCACAAGGTAAAAGCAAAAAGGCAACGCAAGTTGCCTTTTTTAATGTCTGCTCCCGGTATGAACCGGGAACATGGGTAACACTTTTTACCGTAAACCTACACCGTAAATCCAAGCATCATGCCCGTATCTTCATGCTCAAGCAGATGGCAGTGTGCCATATAGGCATACTCCTTCGGCGCATCATGCGCAAAGCGGACCAACACTTCGCTTTTCATCCCTTCAACGCTGACAATATCTTTCCAGCCTGCGCGATGCGCGGCAGGCGGCTTACCGTTTTCTGACAGAATGCGGAACTGTGTGCCGTGAATATGGAACGGATGCAGCATCATGTCGCCTTCCCCAGAAATGACCCAGCGCTCCCAGGTATCTTTCTGCGCGGCAAACGCAGGCACTTGCATATCGAACGCCTTGCCGTTGATTCGATTGGCGCTATGGAACGCCATCCCGCCATCGCCGTGATTCATCTGCCCCATGTCGCCATGGTTCATTCCGCCATGATTCATTCCGCCATGGTTCATCTGCATCTGACCATGGTTCATATTGCCATGTTGCATTCCCATCCCCGCCATTGCGGCATCACCGTATTTTTGCTGTAGAGCCTGCATCCCCATCATGTCCAGCATGGGATCCATGGAAAGTTGCAAAGTCCGCTGTGTTAATCCATCCAGCGCTGGCAGTCCGGGCAGTGTCGCCAGTGTATCGGGTAAAATGCCAGATGCCGTTACCACCACCGGTTGAATACGCAACAGCGGATAGGGCTTATCAAAAGGCGCCACCGTCATACCCATTTGCTGAACGGGCAACGTGACCAGATCGAAGACTTTATTATCCCGGGTCTCCACCAGCACCTCAAAGCGCTCACCCGGCAACATGGCCAGCTCGCTGACTTTCACTGGCGCATTCAACAAGCCACCGTCGCTGGCAATAACGTACAACGGGCGATTATCGCTGGCAGCCACGTTGAGCGAGCGAGCGTTACAACCATTGAGTAAGCGTAAACGCAGCCAGCCACGGGGTGCCGCGTGCTGTGGGTAAACCGCACCGTTCGTCAGTAACGTATCGCCAAACCACCCTACCGCCGCGCTCATCACATCCAGTTGATAGTCAATCTGCCCGTCAGCGGTAAAACGTTTGTCCTGCATGATGACCGGAATATCATCAATGCCCCACTGTTGCGGTAGACGTAGCTTTCGGCTGTTATCATCTTCAATCAGTAACAGCCCGGCCAGCCCCATCGCCACCTGATGGCCGGTTTTCCCATGTTGATGGGGGTGAAACCAGCAGGTTGATGCAGGCTGATTCGGGGTAAACGTGACCGTACGGCTATCGCCGGGCTTAATCACGCCCTGCGGCCCGCCGTCAACGTCGCCCGGCACTTCCAGACCGTGCCAGTGTACGGTTGTCTCTTCCGCCAGCGCATTGCGAATGGATACGTTAACGGTTTTCCCCTGACGCAATTGAATCGCCGGCCCCAGCAGGCTGCCGTTATAACCCCAGGTTGTCGCCTGTTTGCCCGCAAACATTGATGACCCTGCCTGAACCGTAAGTTGAATATGGTTTTGTGCATCGGCGCTCACTAACGGGGGTATCGGTAGCGCAGGCCTTTCCGCCGCCAGCAAAGAACGACTCCAGAGCGGCAGTGCACTCGCCACGCTCAGCGCAGCAGAGTATTTCAAAAAATCACGACGTTGCATGTCCCTTTCCTTACGGTTATCAGCCCGAAATTTGAGCATAAACCCTCCCCTTGCCGGAAGGTCAAGAAAAGTGGCTGTAATCGGACAATAATAAATATCGTCGCCTCGCCAACAGTGTGCTAACGTTTAATTTCCGTTATGCCGTGGTAGAAATAATGAAGACGCTTTTCAGAACAATTTTATTCGGCAGCCTGCTGGCTGTCTCCGCTAATAGCTACGCCCTGAATGAATCCGAAGCGGAAGATATGGCCGACCTTACGGCTGTGTTTGTTTTTCTGAAAAATGACTGCGGTTATAATAACTTACCTAATGGTCAGATTCGCCGGGCGCTGGTTTTCTTCGCACAGCAGAACAAGTGGGATCTGAGCAATTACGACTCCTGGGATATGAAATCGCTCGGTGAAGCAAGCTATCGCGACCTGAGCGGCATCCGCATTCCTACCGCCAAAAAATGCAAAGCGCTGGCACGAGATTCGCTCAGCCTGCTCGCCTACGTGAAATAAGTTATTTCCAGCGGGGGACGCTGACCGTGCATCCACGGTCAGAGTTAGCTATGATGTTGCGCCTGTTTTGAGCAGGTGTTAACAAAGGAGCAACCTATGGCCGATAACACGTTGTGGCACGAAACGCTGCACGATCAGTTTGGGCAATACTTTGCCGTTGATAAGGTGCTGTACCACGAGAAAACCGGGCACCAGGACCTCATCATTTTCGAAAACGCCGCTTTTGGCCGCGTAATGGCGCTCGATGGCGTGGTGCAAACCACCGAACGCGACGAATTTATCTATCATGAAATGATGACTCACGTTCCGCTGCTCGCCCATGGCCGCGCGAAACATGTGTTGATTATCGGCGGCGGTGATGGCGCTATGCTGCGTGAAGTCAGCCGCCATAAAAACATCGAGACCATTACCATGGTCGAAATTGATGCCGGCGTCGTCTCTTTCTGCCGTCAGTACCTGCCAAAACACAACGCTGGCGCTTACGATGATCCCCGTTTCCAGTTGGTTATCGATGATGGCGTAAACTTTGTAACGCAAACCACACATACGTTTGACGTGATCATTTCCGACTGTACCGATCCGGTCGGTCCCGGCGAAAGTCTGTTTACCTCGGCGTTTTACGAAGGCTGCAAACGTTGCCTGAATCCGGGCGGGATCTTTGTGGCACAGAATGGCGTCTGCTTCCTGCAACAGGATGAAGCGCTGGACAGCCACCGTAAGCTCGGTCATTACTTTGCCGATGTCGGTTTTTACCAGGCTGCCATTCCCACCTATTACGGTGGCATTATGACTTTTGCCTGGGCGACGGATAATGAAGCGCTACGTCACCTTTCCAGCGAAATTATTCAGGCGCGTTTCCACAATGCAGACCTGACGTGCCGTTATTACAATCCGGCCATTCATACGGCGGCATTTGCTCTGCCACAATATCTGCAAGACGCACTCTCTTCACAGTCGTCCTAAGGAGAGATACGAAATTGAAAAAACTCAAACTGCATGGCTTTAACAACCTGACCAAGAGCCTGAGTTTTTGTATTTACGATATCTGCTATGCCAAGACGGAAGCAGAGCGTGACGGGTATATCGCTTATATCGATGAACTCTATAACGCCAATCGTCTGACAGAAATCCTGACGGAAACCTGCAATATCATTGGCGCCAATATTCTTAATATCGCCCGTCAGGATTATGAGCCGCAGGGTGCGAGCGTGACTATTCTGGTCAGCGAAGAACCGGTCGACCCGCAGCTTATAGATAAAACCGAGCACCCCGGCCCGCTACCGGAAGCCGTGGTCGCCCATCTCGATAAGAGCCATATCTGTGTGCATACCTATCCGGAAAGCCATCCGGAAGGCGGGCTGTGCACTTTCCGCGCGGATATAGAAGTGTCGACCTGCGGGGTGATTTCGCCGCTGAAAGCGCTGAATTATCTGATTCACCAGCTTGAGTCGGACATTGTGACGATCGATTATCGCGTGCGTGGCTTTACCCGTGACGTGAACGGCATGAAGCACTTTATCGATCACGAGATCAATTCTATTCAGAATTTTCTGTCAGAGGATATGAAGTCGCTGTATGACATGGTGGATGTGAATGTTTACCAGGAAAACATTTTCCACACCAAGATGTTGCTAAAAGAATTCGATCTTAAGCACTACATGTTCCATACCAGGCCAGAAGAGCTGACCGCGCAGGAACGCAAAGAGATTACAGAAGCCTTATGGAAAGAGATGCGTGAGATTTACTACGGTCGCAACATTCCGGCCGTGTGATCTACAACGGAGCAAGGATGCTCCGGTCTGTTTGCCAGAGCGCATCGCTCATTCCAGTAGGTTTCGCGGGTCGCGCGATGTTCAGCGTGTTGTTTGGTCATGGAACCACTCCACGTCCACGTTGGCGACATCAACACCGTACAGGCTGGCAACGGCGAGCAGCGATTCCATCATTCGTCTGCTGTTATGTTCCGCATCATGGCGCTGAGCGCGCGCTGAACTGCGCAAAAAATAACGGGAAATAAACGCTTTCATCTCAGTCTCCGTAAGGTGTCCGGAAGACCATTCCAGCGTAAAAATTCGACAAAGGGAAATATGAAAAACAGCTGAGGTTTTTCACTACGCGCATTTGTAAGGACAGAGCGCCGGTTCCCGACATTGCGGAAGACCGGCCCCGGTGAAACAAGGGGGAAAATTAACGCTGTTTAAGGAATTCGCGGTATGCCGCTACCACATTGAGAAAGTCTTCCACGCCGCACATCGACAGACTCTCTTCGTCGTAATAGCTCATCCCTTCTTCCATCTCATCACCTGAGAATTCCAGTTGGTTGGCGCGCACCATGACCTCTTCGCCATCCATCCACAGCGTATATTCATGCCCGGCGCGCTGCCAGGAACGCTCGCTGCCTTTCACGGTATGCGCCGCCTGTTCCACTTCATCAAGCAGGGCCAGGTTATCTTTCACTTCTTCATTAAACCAGTGCCCGACAGCTTCGTGGCCCATCGACATGCGTACTTTTACCCCACCGGTAATATCACGCAAAAATTCGTAATCCATAATCTCTTCCTCATGCAGGCTTATCGTCAGCCCATAAGGTAATTATCGCAGCACAACGGAAGAAAAAAAGCATAACGGCGGGAAGGAAGCAATAAAAAAGCGGAGAAGATCTCCGCTTTGGAATATGGTGCGGTCTGATGCCCTCACCCCCAGCCCCTCTCCTACAGGGAAAGGGTGGTCTGGATAGTCCCTTCACTTTTTAGGAAGAGAGTTAGGGTGAGGGGAACCCCTTACACCGCTGTCTGGAAAATCACGCCGTCAGCTTTGTCCGTATACTGGTTCAACTGGTCGAAGTTCAGATAACGGTAGGTATCCACCGCCGTCTTATCAACCTGAGCAATATAGGTCTGGTACTCTTCCGGCGTCGGCAGTTTGCCGAGCAGAGAAGCCACCGCCGCCAGTTCAGCAGACGCCAGATAAACATTTGCACCGGTACCTAAACGGTTCGGGAAGTTACGGGTCGAGGTGGAGACCACCGTCGCACCGTCCGCTACGCGCGCCTGGTTACCCATACACAGGGAGCAACCCGGGATCTCAATACGCGCACCGCTCTTACCAAACACGCTGTAGTAGCCCTCTTCGGTCAACTGCGCGGCATCCATACGGGTCGGCGGCGCAACCCACAGGCGGGTCGGCAACTGGCCTTTGTGGGCATCCAGCAGTTTACCGGCAGCACGGAAGTGGCCGATGTTGGTCATGCAGGAACCGATGAAAACTTCATCGATCTGCGCGCCCTGAACATCAGAAAGCAGACGTGCGTCATCCGGATCGTTAGGCGCACAGAGAATCGGCTCTTTGATTTCTGCCAGATCGATGTCGATCACGGCCGCGTATTCTGCATCCGCATCGGCTTCGAGCAGTTGCGGATCCGCCAGCCATTTTTCCATGCCCTGAATGCGACGTTCCAGCGTACGACGATCGCCGTAGCCTTCTGCGATCATCCACTTGAGCAGAACGATGTTGGAGTTCAGGTACTCGATGATCGGGTCTTTGTTCAGCTTGATGGTACAGCCCGCAGCAGAACGTTCAGCAGAGGCATCGGTCAGCTCAAATGCCTGCTCAACTTTCAGATCCGGCAGACCTTCAATCTCCAGGATACGGCCAGAGAAGATGTTTTTCTTGCCTTTCTTCTCAACGGTCAGCAGGCCCTGTTTGATGGCGTACAGCGGAATCGCATGCACGAGGTCACGCAGGGTGATGCCCGGCTGCATTTTGCCTTTAAAGCGCACCAGAACAGATTCCGGCATGTCGAGCGGCATCACGCCGGTCGCCGCAGCAAACGCCACCAGGCCAGAACCTGCCGGGAAGGAGATGCCGATCGGGAAACGGGTATGGGAGTCACCACCGGTACCTACGGTATCGGGCAGCAGCATACGGTTCAGCCAGGAGTGAATAACGCCATCGCCCGGACGCAGCGATACACCGCCACGGTTCATAATGAAGTCCGGCAGCGTGTGGTGCGTGGTCACGTCAACCGGCTTCGGATAGGCCGCCGTGTGGCAGAAGGACTGCATCACCAGGTCGGCAGAGAAGCCCAGGCACGCCAGGTCTTTCAGTTCATCACGGGTCATCGGACCGGTGGTATCCTGAGAACCTACAGAGGTCATCTTCGGCTCGCAGTAAGCACCCGGACGGATACCCGCAACGCCGCAGGCGCGACCGACCATTTTCTGTGCCAGTGAATAACCGCGGCTGCTTTCCGCCACGTCTTTCGCCTGACGGAAGACATCGCTGTGCGGCAGACCCAGCGCTTCACGCGCTTTGGTCGTCAAACCACGGCCGATAATCAGCGGAATACGGCCACCGGCACGCACTTCGTCGATCAGCACGTCGGTTTTCAGTTCGAAAGTGGCCAGCAGTTCGTTGGTGTCGTGGTTGCGTACTTCACCTTTGAACGGGTAAACGTCGATCACGTCGCCCATATTCAGGTTATTCACGTCCACTTCAATCGGCAGTGCGCCCGCATCTTCCATCGTGTTGAAGAAGATCGGCGCAATTTTACCGCCCAGCACCAGGCCACCGCCGCGTTTGTTCGGCACATGAGGGATGTCATCCCCCATAAACCACAGCACGGAGTTGGTGGCGGACTTACGGGAAGAACCGGTACCCACAACGTCACCGACATAGGCCAGCGGGAAACCTTTCTGTTGCAGGGCTTCGATCTGTTTGATCGGGCCGACAGCGCCTGGCTGATCCGGCTCGATACCTTCACGGGCGTTTTTCAGCATCGCCAGTGCATGCAGCGGGATATCCGGGCGCGACCAGGCATCCGGTGCCGGAGACAGGTCATCGGTGTTGGTTTCACCGGTCACTTTGAAGACGGTAACGGTAATTTTTTCCGCCAGCGCCGGACGGCTCAGGAACCACTCAGCATCGGCCCAGGATTTCAGTACCTGCTGCGCGTATGCATTGCCCGCCTTCGCTTTTTCTTCTACGTCGTAGAAATTATCGAACATCAGCAGGGTGTGGGAGAGCGCTTTCGCAGCACCGGGCGCCAGTTTATCGTTATCCAGCGCGTCAATCAGCGGATGAATGTTGTAACCACCCTGCATGGTACCCAGCAATTCGATGGCTTTTTCCGGGGTAACCAGCGGAGAAGTGGCTTCACCTTTGGTAATCGCAGCAAGGAAACCCGCTTTTACATAGGCAGCTTCATCAACGCCCGGCGGGACACGGTTGGTCAGGAGGTCTAACAGGAAATCTTCTTCGCCAGCAGGCGGGTTTTTCAGCAGCTCAACAAGTGCTGCCATCTGGGTTGCATCTAGCGGTTTTGGCGCAATTCCCTCAGCGGCACGTTCGGCTACGTGCTTACGGTATTCTACTAGCACGACGGTTCTCCTCGCTCTCATTGTCATAATGCGGCAGGCGATTCTCTTCACGCTCCTGTGAGACAGCAGTTTGTAGGGTAAATCCGCAATACCGCAACGGGCAGGATAGCAGGATTTTCAGGGGGTGTTAATCTGTTTACAAAAAAGCAACATTAAAAATTGGCTGAATCGTTAAGGGCAGGATAAAGCAGAGGAAATCGTCTTTTAAAGACAGAGAAAAAACGGTAGAAACCACGCAATACGGCCCCGCAGGGCCGTATCAGAAGAAACGTTACTTGTCTTTGGGCATAGCGAGTAAGTTGTTGCGCTCATACTTTTCTGGGGTGATGGTTTTATCCACCAGTTCGCCCAAAACATACTTACGCACCGTTTCGACATTATTCACCTGCGTATGGTTACCAATACTGGTGAGGAGGCCTTTCGCATTGTAATTGAAGGTGGTGGCGTTGGTTTCTTCATTATCTACCGTATGGTACAGATAATTCTGTGAATTTTTGCTCGAGTTAAGTGAAAGCGGCGTGGCCGGATCCAGCGCCTGATACCAGGACGCGGTCAGATGCGTATGCAGCGTCTGCTTAACGCTTAGCGAACCATCATGCGACGTACTTTCTTGTGTCGATTGCGATGCCTGGTACGCGAAGCTCTCTTTCTCATCCATACGATACGGGTTGATGGCTTTCTCCGTTTCTGTCAGCGACAGAGAGAAATCATTCAGACCACGGACCTGTACCTTGCCGTCACCGCCCATCTGGATAGCGCTCGGTGAGCTCGCCTTGCTGCTCTCTTTTGGCTGCGTCTTATTCAGCGCATGGAACGCAGTCTTAAGCATCGCCATTTGATCGCTATCGCCATGACCATCACGACGCGCTTTATCAAACTTGCTATCCCAGGCGTTTAATGCCGCCTGTTGTTCAGCCGCAGTGCCCACCAGAGACGGATTAGACGTATCGCTGGTCATTTTCAGCGAGAAATTATTGTCCTGATAACCAATCCAGCGTTCTTTATCGTCAGCATGGAAGTTAAGGGATTGCTGCGACAGATCGCCACGGCTGAGGTCAGTTTTCAGATCGACGGATTTGATGAGTGAGCTGTCAAACTGCGTCAGGCCGGAAACGTCCATTCTCGGGGGCTTCTCGCTCAGACCGTTAAGCGCAGACTGGAAGGCATTTCCCAATTTTGCGATTTCTGCCGCTTCGTCATCGCTGGCTTTGCCGCCTTCGGTCGTGAGCTCTACCGCAATACCATCACTCTGACGCGTCAGATTCAGATGTACAACAGAACCCGATTGCGTCGTGATATTCAGCGACACGGCAGATTTGGTTGGGAAATTCGTGTTGGTGTCCAGCCCGAGGCTGGTCAGCGCCTGACTCACATCGCCCTGATTATCGGCGTAGTTACTGAGGAGTAACCCCCCCAGCCCGCTTAGCGAGGATACGCCTTCACTGCTCAACCCAAGTTGCATCAGGCCCGAAAGCGCACTATCCGCTTGCGTTGATGCTTTCGCAGCATCGCTGATTTTGGTTGGCGACATGGAGTACACGGCGGCAATTTCTGCCGTCTGACTGCCAAAAATCACCTTCGCAGAGGCAGATGCCGCAGCGGGCAGCGCCGTGCCGTTGGATTTTACTGTCGGTGAGGAGTTCCCGACAGAGGAAGCCAGATGCGACAGCGTGGTCAGAAACGTCTTGTTGTTGATGCCAGTGATCATGACGATGAAACTCCCTCTCCCATCGATAAGGTGTGGACTATATACATCGGCAGATCGCGCGCATTATTTATACCAAAATGGAGAAATTATGAATTTATTCGCGAAAGACAGGCAAAAAAAACGCCTCCGAAGAGGCGCTTAGTATGAAGCGAAATTATTTTTTCTTCGCTTTCGGGTTCGGCAGGTCGGTGATGCTACCTTCGAACACTTCGGCAGCCAGACCAACAGACTCGTGCAGCGTCGGGTGCGCGTGGATAGTCAGCGCGATGTCCTCTGCGTCACAGCCCATTTCGATAGCCAGACCGATTTCACCCAGCAGCTCGCCGCCGTTGGTACCGACAATCGCACCACCGATGACGCGGTGAGTCTCTTTGTCGAAAATCAGTTTGGTCATACCGTCTGCGCAGTCAGAAGCAATAGCACGGCCAGAAGCAGCCCACGGGAAGGTGGCGGTTTCGTAGCTGATGCCTTTCTCTTTCGCTTCTTTCTCAGTCAGACCAACCCATGCAACTTCTGGCTCGGTGTATGCGATAGACGGGATAACTTTCGGATCGAAGTAGTGTTTTTTGCCAGCGATAACTTCGGCAGCAACGTGACCTTCATGAACACCTTTGTGCGCCAGCATCGGCTGACCGACGATATCGCCGATAGCATAGATGTGCGGTACGTTGGTACGCAGTTGTTTGTCAACGCGGATAAAGCCACGCTCGTCAACTTCAACACCCGCCTGGCCTGCGTCCAGCAGTTTACCGTTCGGTACACGACCGATAGCGACCAGCACTGCATCATAACGCTGTGCTTCGGCAGGCGCTTTTTTGCCTTCCATGGAAACGTAAATACCGTCTTCTTTCGCTTCAACGGCAGTCACTTTGGTTTCCAGCATCAGGTTGAATTTCTGGCTGATGCGTTTGGTGAAGACTTTCACGATGTCTTTATCGGCAGCCGGGATAACCTGGTCGAACATTTCAACCACGTCAATCTGTGAACCCAGCGCATGGTAAACGGTACCCATTTCCAGGCCGATGATACCGCCGCCCATAACCAGCAGACGTTTAGGAACGGTTTTCAGCTCCAGTGCATCGGTGGAGTCCCATACGCGCGGATCTTCATGCGGAATAAACGGCAGTTCGATCGGACGGGAACCCGCTGCGATGATGGCGTTGTCGAAATTGATCACGGTTTTGCCGTTTTCGCCTTCAACTTCCAGGGTGTTCGCACCGGTGAATTTACCCAGACCGTTGACCACTTTAACTTTACGACCTTTCGCCATGCCTGCCAGGCCGCCGGTCAGTTGAGTGATAACTTTCTCTTTCCAGGTACGGATTTTATCGATATCAGTCTGCGGCTCACCAAATACGATACCGTGAGTCGCCAGCGCTTTAGCTTCTTCAATAACTTTCGCTACGTGCAGCAGCGCTTTAGAAGGGATACAACCGACGTTCAGACAAACACCGCCGAGGGTGTTGTAACGTTCTACGATGACGGTTTCCAGACCTAAATCAGCGCAACGGAAGGCAGCAGAGTAACCTGCCGGGCCTGCCCCAAGTACCACGACCTGAGTTTTGATTTCAGTACTCATCATGACCTCTTATTGATTTCCGGCAGTCAGGTACTTGTCGCCCTTTATCCACCGGGACGTTCTATCCGCCCGCAGTTTACAAAAATGTTAACAATTTTGAAACAACAAACGGCTCACGAATTCTCGTTTCGCTAATAACCTCACAGACATTATGAGGTTAAAAGGAAAAAGCCGGCCGTCAGGCCGGCTTTTCGATTACATCACCAGACGACGGATGTCTGACAGCATGTTGTTGATGATGGTAATGAAGCGAGCACCATCAGCACCGTCAATCACGCGGTGGTCGAAGGACAGAGAGATCGGCATCATCAGACGCGGAACGAACTCTTTACCGTTCCAGACCGGCTCCATCGCAGACTTGGAGACACCCAGAATAGCCACTTCCGGCGCGTTAACAATCGGGGCGAAGTGGGTTGTACCCAGGCCACCGATGCTGGAGATGGTGAAGCAACCGCCCTGCATTTCGCCAGCAGTCAGCTTGCCATCACGCGCTTTTTTGGAGATCACGGTCAGCTCACGAGACAGCTCAGTGATGCTCTTCTTGTTCACGTCTTTAAAGACCGGAACAACCAGACCGTTCGGAGTATCAACCGCAACACCGATGTTGATATATTTTTTCAGGGTCAGACGCTGACCGTCTTCGGACAGAGAGCTGTTGAAGCGCGGCATCTGTTCCAGCGCAGCAGCAACGGCTTTCATGATGAAGACAACCGGGGTGAATTTCACGTCCAGTTTACGTTTCTCAGCTTCGGCGTTCTGCTGTTTACGGAACGCTTCCAGATCGGTGATATCGGTTTTGTCGAAGTGCGTAACGTGCGGGATCATCACCCAGTTACGGCTCAGGTTAGCACCAGAGATTTTCTGGATACGACCCAGTTCCACTTCTTCGATTTCACCAAACTTGCTGAAATCAACTTTCGGCCACGGCAGCATGCCAGGCAGACCGCCACCAGTCGCAGCAGCAGGAGCAGCTTCTGCGCGCTTGATAGCCTCTTTCACGTAAGTCTGAACGTCTTCGCGCAGGATACGACCTTTACGGCCAGTCCCCTTCACTTTCGCCAGGTTCACACCGAATTCGCGCGCCAGGCGGCGGATCAGCGGAGTCGCGTGAATATAAGCGTCGTTTTCAGCAAACTCAGATTTGCCTTCTGCTTTCGCCGCAGGAGCAGCAACAGGTTTAGCAGCCTGAGCGGCCGGAGCCGGGGCAGCGGCGGCTGGTGCAGCAGCCGGAGCCGCCGCAGGCGCAGCGCCTTCCACTTCGAAGACCATGATCAGGGAGCCGGTAGACACTTTGTCGCCAGTGCTGATTTTGATCTCTTTAACGGTACCTGCGAACGGCGCCGGCACTTCCATGGAAGCCTTGTCGCCTTCAACGGTGATCAGTGACTGCTCAGCGGCAACTTTATCGCCCACTTTCACCATCACTTCGGTCACTTCAACTTCGTCACCGCCGATATCCGGTACGTTAACGTCTTTTGCGCCAGCCGCAGCAGCAGGAGCCGCGGCCTGAGCCGGAGCCGCCTGTGCAGGCGCGGCAGCAGGTGCAGCACCCGCCACTTCGAAGACCATGATCAGGGAACCGGTAGACACTTTGTCACCAGTGCTGATTTTGATCTCTTTCACGACGCCCGCGAACGGTGCCGGAACTTCCATAGAGGCTTTATCGCCTTCAACGGTGATCAGAGATTGCTCAGCGGCAACGGTGTCGCCTGGTTTAACCATGATTTCAGTGACTTCAACTTCATCGCCGCCGATATCCGGTACGTGAACTTCTTTCGCACTCGCGGCTGCAGGTGCTGCTGCCGGAGCCGCTTCTTTCTTCTCTTCTGCCTTGGCAGGTGCAGCGGCTGCTGCACCGTCGGCGGAATCGAAAATCATAATCAGTTTGCCGGTCTCGGTTTTGTCGCCAACAGAAACTTTAATTTCTTTGACGACGCCAGCCTGCGGAGACGGGACTTCCATAGAGGCTTTGTCGCCTTCTACGGTGATCAGCGACTGTTCTGCTTCAACTTTGTCGCCCACTTTGACCAGGATCTCGGTGATTTCAACTTCATCAGCCCCGATGTCCGGTACGTTGATTTCGATAGCCATTATCTTTTTACCTCTTACGCCAGACGCGGGTTAACTTTTTCTGCATCGATGTTGAATTTGGTAATTGCTTCCGCAACCACTTTCTTATCGATTTCGCCACGTTTAGCCAGTTCGCCCAGTGCTGCTACAACCACATAAGAAGCATCAACTTCGAAGTGGTGACGCAGGTTTTCACGGCTGTCAGAGCGGCCGAAGCCGTCGGTACCCAGTACACGGTAATCATCAGCCGGTACATAAGTACGAACCTGCTCTGCGAACAGTTTCATATAGTCAGTAGATGCCACAGCCGGCGCATCGTTCATCACCTGAGCGATGTACGGAACGCGCGGGGTTTCCAGCGGGTGCAGCATGTTCCAGCGCTCACAATCCTGGCCATCACGCGCCAGTTCAGTGAAGGAAGTGACGCTATAAACGTCAGAACCAACGCCGTAGTCTTTCGCCAGGATCTGTGCCGCTTCACGCACGTGACGCAGGATAGAACCGGAGCCCAACAGCTGAACTTTACCTTTGCTACCTTCCAGAGTTTCGAGTTTGTAGATACCTTTACGGATACCTTCCTCGGCACCTGCTGGCATTGCCGGCATATGGTAGTTTTCGTTCAGCGTGGTGATGTAGTAGTACACGTTCTCTTGCGCTTCACCGTACATACGGGTCAGACCATCATGCATGATGACCGCCACTTCGTACGCGTAAGACGGATCGTAAGAGATACAGTTCGGGATAGTCAGAGACTGAATGTGGCTGTGACCATCTTCGTGCTGCAGACCTTCGCCGTTCAGGGTCGTACGACCGGAAGTACCACCTACCAGGAAGCCGCGCGCCTGTTGGTCGCCAGCCTGCCAGCACAGGTCACCGATACGCTGGAACCCGAACATGGAGTAATAGATGTAGAACGGGATCATCGGCAGGTTGTTGGTGCTATAAGAGGTCGCAGCAGCCAGCCAGGATGCGCCAGCGCCCAGCTCGTTAATACCTTCCTGCAGAATCTGGCCTTTTTCGTCTTCTTTGTAGTAAGCAACCTGCTCACGGTCCTGCGGGGTGTACTGCTGGCCGTTCGGGCTGTAGATACCAATCTGACGGAACAGACCTTCCATACCGAAGGTACGTGCTTCGTCAGCGATGATTGGAACCAGACGATCTTTGATAGACTTGTTCTTGAGCATCACGTTCAGGGCACGAACGAAGGCGATAGTGGTAGAAATCTCTTTATTCTGCTCTTCCAGCAGTTGGGAGAAATCTTCCAGCGCAGGCAGTTCCAGCTTCTCGGTGAATTTAGGCTGACGAGCAGGCAGGTAGCCTTTCAGCGCCTGACGACGTTCGTGCAGGTACTTATACTCTTCAGAACCTTCCGGGAAGGTCAGGTAAGACAGGTTTTCAACCTGCTCATCGGTTACTGGAACGTTGAAACGGTCGCGGATATAACGCACGCCGTCCATGTTCATTTTCTTAACCTGGTGCGCGATGTTTTTACCTTCAGCGGTATCGCCCATGCCGTAACCTTTGATGGTGTGGGCCAGGATTACAGTCGCTTTACCTTTGGTTTCACGCGCTTTTTTCAGTGCAGCGTAGACTTTCTTCGGATCGTGACCACCACGGTTCAGGGCCCAGATCTGCTCGTCAGTCCAGTCGGCAACCAGTGCAGCAGTTTCCGGGTATTTACCGAAGAAATGCTCACGGACGTAGGCGCCATCTTTGGATTTAAAGGTCTGATAGTCGCCGTCAACGGTTTCGTTCATCAGTTGAATCAGTTTACCGCTGGTATCTTTACGCAGCAGCTCATCCCAACGACCGCCCCACATCACTTTGATCACGTTCCAGCCAGCACCTGCGAAGATGCCTTCCAGTTCGTTGATGATCTTGCCGTTACCGGTTACCGGGCCATCAAGACGCTGCAGGTTACAGTTGATGATGAAGCACAGGTTGTCCAGCTTCTCACGGGTAGCGATGGTGATCGCGCCTTTAGATTCCGGCTCGTCCATTTCACCGTCGCCCAGGAAGGCGTAAACGGTCTGCTCAGAGGTATCTTTCAGGCCACGGTGTTCCAGATATTTCAGGAATTTTGCCTGATAGATCGCACCGATAGGGCCCAGACCCATGGATACGGTCGGGAACTGCCAGAATTCCGGCATCAGTTTCGGGTGCGGATAAGAAGACAGGCCTTTGCCATGAACTTCCTGACGGAAGTTGTTCATCTGCTCTTCAGTCAGACGACCTTCCAGGAAGGCACGTGCATAGATGCCCGGAGAGATGTGGCCCTGGAAGTACACCAGATCGCCGCCGTCTTTCTCGTTGGCTGCACGGAAGAAATGGTTAAAGCACACTTCGTAGACAGTTGCGGAAGACTGGAAGGACGCCATGTGGCCGCCCAGTTCGAGGTCTTTCTTGGAAGCGCGCAGAACCGTCATGATAGCGTTCCAGCGAATTGCCGAGCGAATACGACGTTCCAGCTCCAGATTACCCGGGTATTCCGGTTCGTCTTCAACGGCAATAGTGTTGACATAGTTGCTAGCTCCGGTACCAGCGGCAACTTTCACGCCCCCTTTGCGGGCTTCGGAAAGCAGCTGGTCAATCAGATACTGAGCACGCTCAACACCTTCTTCACGGATTACCGATTCGATCGCCTGTAGCCAGTCGCGAGTTTCAATCGGATCCACGTCATTTTGGAAACGTTCTGACATGGGGGGTATTCCTTATCTATCTAATACGTTGAGTTATCTGGAACCTGTCCCATTGCCCTCTTTGTTCTTCATACCTCAGGTTGTCTCGTTGTTGGCTGCGCTTCCTCGCACCAGC
Organism: Phytobacter sp. SCO41; assembly: GCF_003073275.1. Lineage (NCBI taxonomy): Bacteria > Pseudomonadati > Pseudomonadota > Gammaproteobacteria > Enterobacterales > Enterobacteriaceae > Phytobacter > Phytobacter sp. SCO41. The sequence goes on from NZ_CP027225.1 coordinate 4,682,724, forward strand.
CACATAGTTCACTATGCTGCTGGCGCCTCGCGCATTTGCCGCCACGATACAACCCGAATTATTTTGAACAACTAAAAGAGCAATAAGACAGGTTCTGCGTTTAGTTGCCGCGCTCTAAATTTTTGGCGCTCTGGTTACAACTCTTCCGGCACAAACTCCACCAGAAAATGCTAATTCTTTCTCTGTTCCAGCCGACGGAGCGAGCGTTCACGACGGCTCTGCTCACGGCTGCGGTCCAGCAGGATCTCTTCGATAAAAGCCAGGTGGCGATGAGAGGCTTCACGCGCTTCTTCAGGTTCGCCCGCCATAATGGCTGCAAAGATACTGCTGCGATGCTTACTCACCAGCGGCAGCATCTCGCGGCGCGCGTAGAGCAATTCGAAATTCTCACGAACATTCTGTGCCAACATAGGTTCCATGCAACGAAGCAGGTGTAAAAGCACAACATTATGTGCCGCTTCGGTTACAGCGATTTGATATTGCACGACAGCGTTCGATTCCGCGTCGAGGTCGCCGGACTGCTGCGCCAGTTCAATCGCCTGATGCAGTTCGCCAATGCGTACCTTGTCTTCGTCCGTGCTGCGTAATGCGGCGTAATAAGCGGCAATGCCTTCCAGTGCGTGACGCGTCTCAAGCAAATCAAATTGGGATTCGGGATGGTCGGAGAGCAACTCAACGAGCGGATCGCTGAAGCTCTGCCAGAGGCTGCTTTGAACAAACGTACCGCCACCCTGACGACGCAGCAGAAGCCCTTTCGCTTCGAGGCGCTGGATGGCCTCACGCAGTGAAGGACGTGAAACATCGAACTGTTTGGCCAGTTCGCGTTCTGGAGGCAATTTTTCACCGGGGCGCAAGGTCCCCTCAAGAATCAAAAACTCCAGTTGCTGCTCAATCACATCGGATAGTTTTGGCTGGCGGATTTTGCTGTAGGCCATTGTTCCCTGTCTCTACCATTCGCCCGGAGTAAATTGGTCTTACCAATTTCATATTCGTGACGCTAAAGTAACAAAGTATTCACCTTATGTCCATACAGGTTTTGATTGAAATCAGTAAACACTGCACATTTTAACAACGTTACAGAAATAACATTTCAAACATGTAACCTTGCACAAATGACTCGTTTACTCCCAAAGAGGCAATTTTAACTTTATTGAAACGCGCTCATTTAAATTTGAACCGATTCAGTGTGAATAGATTTGCATACCAAAACCAAATAAATGCATAAATAGTCGATTGAGCAAAAAACAGACTGAACCGAGGCGATTTACAAATGGTTTCTTTTTATGCAAGTCGTCATATCCCCTTCACAAAGCAGGTGCAAACGCCAGCGCTTACCACTATTCTGAGCTTCACGAAAGGGATGAGTGCAAATTCACGTCAGCATTTCGTAAATAAAAAAATACAATAAATGGAATTTCTCCCTTACACGCAGACAACAGCGTAGACATAATAACCACACACGAGGTTTCATGATGGAAGGTCAACAGCACGGCGATCAGCTTAAGCGCGGCCTTAAGAACCGCCATATTCAGCTTATCGCGCTGGGCGGCGCTATCGGGACTGGCCTGTTTCTGGGCAGCGCGTCAGTCATTAATTCTGCAGGGCCAGGGATTATCCTGGGTTATGCCATTGCGGGTTTCATTGCTTTTCTGATTATGCGCCAGTTGGGCGAGATGGTCGTTGAGGAGCCGGTTGCAGGCTCATTCAGCCACTTCGCGTACAAATACTGGGGTAATTTCGCGGGTTTTGCCTCCGGCTGGAACTACTGGGTACTGTATGTGCTGGTTGCGATGGCGGAACTCACCGCCGTTGGTAAATATATCCAGTTCTGGTGGCCAGAAATCCCAACCTGGGTCTCCGCAGCGGCCTTCTTCGTTATTATCAACGCCATTAACCTCACCAACGTTAAAGTGTTTGGTGAGATGGAGTTCTGGTTCGCCATTATTAAAGTGGTTGCTGTAGTGGCGATGATCCTGTTCGGCGGCTGGTTACTGTTCAGCGGCAGCGCAGGTCCACAGGCGACAGTACGCAACCTGTGGGAGCAAGGCGGTTTCTTGCCACACGGTATCTCAGGCCTGGTAATGATGATGGCTATCATCATGTTCTCCTTTGGTGGCCTTGAGCTGGTAGGGATTACGGCTGCAGAAGCGGACAACCCGGAGCAGAGCATTCCAAAAGCGACCAACCAGGTTATCTACCGCATCCTGATCTTCTATGTGGGCTCACTGGCTGTCCTGCTTTCTCTGCTGCCGTGGACGCGCGTCACCGCGGATACCAGCCCGTTCGTATTGATTTTCCATGAGCTGGGTGACACCTTCGTGGCGAATGCATTGAACATCGTCGTGCTGACTGCCGCGCTGTCGGTTTACAACAGTTGCGTATACTGTAACAGCCGTATGCTGTTCGGCCTCGCACAGCAGGGGAACGCGCCAAAAGCGCTGCTCTCCGTCGATAAACGTGGTGTTCCGGTTAATACCATTCTGGTTTCCGCTGTGGTCACTGCGCTGTGCGTACTGATCAACTATATGGCGCCTGAATCGGCATTTGGCCTGCTGATGGCACTGGTGGTTTCTGCCCTGGTCATCAACTGGGCAATGATTAGCCTGGCGCATATGAAGTTCCGTAAAGCCAAACAGCAGCAGGGCGTGACGCCGCGTTTCCCGGCGCTGTTGTACCCGTTAGGTAACTGGATTTGCCTGCTGTTTATGGCAGCCGTACTGGTCATTATGCTGATGACTGACGGCATGGCTATCTCCGTCTACCTGATCCCGGTATGGCTGGTCATCCTTGGCGTCGGCTATATGTTTAAAGAGAAAAGTGCAAAAGCGGTGAAAGCGCACTGATTTTGCCTGCTCCCCTCTCCCGCACGGGAGAGGGTTGTTATTCAATTGTTACCAACCTCACACTTTCCCCTATGTAGCTGTTTTGTCCATGTTCCCGCCAACATCCTGTAACGCAAATTTTGTTTAGCGGGCGAATAATTATTCCCACAACTCACTGGGAGTATCGTCGATGGACAACAGTAAACTCTCTGTTAAAGAGAAAATCGGCTATGGGATGGGCGATGCCGGATGCAACATCATCTTTGGCGCCATCATGCTGTTTGTTAATTACTTTTACACGGATATTTTCGGTCTGGCACCTGCACTGGTAGGGGTGTTATTGCTCTCAATTCGCGTGATAGATGCCATCACTGACCCGATCATGGGGGCGATAGCCGACCGCACCCAAAGCAAGTACGGACGTTTTCGTCCATGGCTTTTGTGGATAGCCTTGCCCTATGCCGTGTTCAGCGTGCTGATGTTTACCACACCGGACTGGACCTACCATAGCAAAGTTATCTATGCCTTTATTACCTACTTCCTGCTCTCACTGACCTACACTGCGATCAACATCCCCTACTGCTCGTTAGGCGGCGTGATAACCAACGATCCAAAAGAGCGTGTGGCCTGCCAGTCTTATCGTTTTGTGATGGTAGGGATTGCCACCCTGCTGCTGTCGCTGACGTTACTCCCCATGGCCGAATGGTTTGGTGGCGAAGACAAAGCCAAAGGCTATCAAATGGCGATGACGGTTCTGGCGTTTATCGGCATGTGTATGTTCTTGTTCTGCTTCGCTACAGTTCGCGAGCGTGTGCGCCCGGCGGTCCCAACCCATGACGATATGAAAAAGGACATGAAGGATGTCTGGAAAAACGACCAGTGGGTGCGGATTTTGCTGCTCACGCTGTGTAACGTCTGTCCGGGCTTTATCCGCATGGCCGCCACCATGTACTACGTGACCTGGGTCATGGGGCAAAGCACTCACTTCGCCACTCTCTTTATCAGCCTGGGCGTTGTCGGCATGATGATCGGCAGTATGCTGGCAAAAGTCCTGACCGACCGCTGGTGCAAGCTGAAAGTCTTCTTCTGGACTAACATCGCGCTGGCGATTTTCTCCTGCGCCTTCTACTTCTTCGATCCGAAAGCCACGGTCATGATTGTGGTGCTCTACTTCCTGTTGAATATTCTCCATCAGATCCCTTCCCCGCTGCACTGGTCGCTAATGGCGGATGTGGACGATTATGGCGAGTGGAAAACCGGCAAACGTATCACCGGGATCAGCTTCTCTGGCAACCTGTTTTTCCTGAAAGTGGGGCTGGCGGTTGCTGGTGCGATGGTGGGCTTCTTACTCTCCTGGTACGGTTATGATGCAGGTGCCAAAGCGCAGAGTGCCAGCGCTATCAATGGCATCATGCTGCTGTTTACCGTTATTCCGGGCGTGGGCTATCTGATTACCGCAGGAGTCGTACGCCTGCTGAAAGTGGATCGGGAACTGATGAAAACCATTCAGGCCGACCTGGAAAAACGCCGCGTCAATTATCATGAACTGAGCGAGAACCAGGGCGTTCCCGTTGGTGAACATGTAAGGAAAGCATAATGAACTGGCCGAATCCCTTTATTGAGCAGCGTGCCGACCCGTATATTTTGCGTCATGATGGCAACTATTATTTTGTGGCCTCAGTCCCGGAATATGACCGGCTGGAAATCCGCCAGGCCAGTACTTTGGAGGGGCTGCGCGAAGCGCAAGGCGTGACCGTCTGGCGTAAACCGGCTACCGGACCAATGAGCGAACTCATCTGGGCGCCTGAGCTCCATTATATCGACGGTAAATGGTATCTCTACTTTGCCGCCACCTGGACGAAGGCACTGGATGCGCTGAACATGTTCCAGCACCGTATGTTTGTGCTGGAGTGCGCCGATGCCGATCCCCTTAGCGGGGTCTGGCTTGAAAAAGGCCAGGTGAAAACCCCGTTCGACACCTTTGCATTGGACGCCACGACCTTTGTTCATCAGGGTAAACGCTGGTACCTGTGGGCACAGAAATCACCGGAGATTGCCGGTAATTCAAACCTCTATATTGCGGAGATGGAAAACCCCTGGACGTTAAAAGGTGAACCTCTCTTACTGAGCAAGCCGGAGTACGACTGGGAATGCAGGGGTTTTCTGGTAAACGAAGGCCCGGCGGTGCTGTTTCACGGCGACAGATTGTTTATCAGTTACTCTGCCAGCGCCACGGACGAGAACTACTGCATGGGACTGTTGTGGATTGATGTTAACGCTGACCCGCTAGTGGCGGCCAACTGGCATAAATCACCGCAACCGGTATTCCGAACCAGTTACGAGAACCGGCAATATGGCCCCGGTCATAACAGCTTTACCCAAACCGCGGACGGTAAAGATGTGCTGGTCTACCATGCCCGAAACTATACGGAGATTGAAGGCGACCCGCTTTACGATCCAAACCGCCATACCCGCCTGAAGCTGATTCGCTGGCAAGAAAACGGGATGCCAGACTTCGGCATCCCGCCTGCGGACACGCAATAAATTTATACTCTAAATTATTCTGGTTGCAGGAAGGCGGCAAGTCAGTAAATCCCCAGGAGCATAGATAACTTTGTGACTGGGGTGCGCTGAAGTAGCCAACGCACATGCAGCCTGAAGTATGACGAGTATAACGGCACGTGGTTACATCAGCGTGCCGTAAATGGTTAACAGCGCCACCACCACCACCATCACGAACGAGGTTTTTTTGGCCATTGAGACGGCGGCTTTTGGTGTCTCGACTTTATCCATATGCGGCTCGCGGGCCAGCGAGAACTGCGCAAGACACGTTAGTACATGATATTGCGAAGAATGCCGGTCGGTCAGCGAGGCAAACCATGCTGGCAGCGCCTTTTCACCATGGCCGATCAACGCATAAACCACGCCCGCCAGGCGCACCGGGATCCAGTCCAGCACGTGTAAAATCGCGTCGATTCCGGACTGCTGGCGTTCATTCGGCGTCTGATAGCGAGCCAGCCAGGATTGCCATGCACGCAAAAAACCGTAGCCAACCAGCGTCACAGGCCCCCATATTCCACCGACGATAAACCAGAACAGCGGTGCCAGATAATAACGAAAGTTGATCCACAAAAGCGCATTTTGCAGCTCGCACAGGTACTCCCGTTCATTACAGCCCGGCGGTATACCATGAATCAACGTGAGCTCATTCGCCATGGCATTATGGGCGTGGCTGTCATTGCGCGCGGCCGCTTTGAGGTAAGCATGGTAATGCAGACGCACTTTTCCAGCACCGATACACAAAAGCCCCAGCAGGATCCACACCACCAGCAGTGGCACATTGAAAAAGAGCCCCTCCAGCGCCTGCAAAATGAGGAAGGCCACCAGCATGGCGACCACCGCCATCAGGAGCGTTCTCAACATAGAGTAGTGTTTGACCCGGCGGAACAACACTTCCAGGCGATGATCCAGTTGCCAGTGTTCTCCGAGTTTAAAAAGCCGCTCGGCAATAAGAACCAGCAGCATGGTAAACAGTGTCATGACATCTCCTTATCTGATTCTCCCGCCACCAGCCCGCGAAATCGTGGCCAGTCAAACGCCGGACCGGGATCGGTTTTGCGCTCAGGGGCGATATCGCTGTGCCCGGTCATGTTGCTGGCAATCGAGGGATAAAGCGAAATCAAAGCGTGGGTAACGTTCGCCAGTTGCTGGTATTGGGCGTCGGTATAGGGCTGATCGTCGGTGCCTTCCAGCTCAATGCCGATGGAAAAATCATTGCAGCGTTCCCGCCCCTGATAACGCGACACTCCCGCATGCCAGGCTCGCTTATCAAACGGCACATATTGAACGACTTCACCGTCACGACGAATCAGGCAATGAGCGGAGACGCGCAGATGAACGATCTCAGCAAAAAAAGGATGAGCGTCAGGATCCAACGTACCGGTAAACAGCGCATCGATCCACGGTCCGCCAAATTCACCGGGAGGCAGGCTGATATTGTGGACCACGAGCAACGAAGGGGTTTCACCGTCCGGGCGGCAATCAAAATGCGGAGAAGGTACGCGACGCGCATCCGCCAGCCAGCCCTCATTTAACTGCATGCAGGATCTCCTTAATTATGGTGCTCAAACACGCTCTAGAGTAGCATGTTCAGACGCTGTCCGGTCATTGTATGTTGACGAAACGTGCAATGACAGGACACTGTCTAACTTTCTGATTCGTTACCCTTTTTGGAGTTTTATCATGCCGCCTCGCCGTTACAACCCCGATCTTCGACGTGACGCGCTTTTGCAACGCATTGAACTGGACATCCCCGCTGCCGTCGCGCAGGCCCTGCGCGAAGATTTGGGTGGAGAAGTGGATGCGAACAACGATATTACCGCGCAATTATTGCCGCCGGATAACCGCTCTCATGCGGTGATCATTACCCGCGAAAAAGGCGTGTTCTGCGGTAAGCGTTGGGTCGAAGAGGTCTTTATTCAGCTAGCTGGCGACGATGTTCGTGTCACCTGGCATGTCGCCGATGGCGATGCGGTGACGCCAAACCAGCCGTTGTTTGAACTGGAAGGCCCCTCACGCGTTCTGCTCACCGGAGAGCGCACGGCGCTTAACTTCGTGCAAACACTGTCGGGTGTTGCCAGCGAAGTAAGCCGCTATGTCGCCTTGCTGGACGGAACCAAAACACAGTTGCTGGATACGCGTAAAACTCTGCCCGGCCTGCGTACCGCGCTGAAATATGCGGTTCTGTGCGGCGGCGGCGCGAATCATCGTCTGGGGCTCTCCGACGCGTTCCTGATTAAAGAAAACCACATTATCGCTGCTGGTTCCGTTCGACAGGCCGTCGAGAAAGCCTTCTGGCTGCATCCTGACGTTCCGGTTGAAGTGGAAGTGGAAACGCTGGAAGAGCTGGATGATGCCCTGAAAGCCGGTGCCGATATCGTCATGCTGGACAACTTCGATACGCCGATGATGCGCGAAGCGGTAAAACGCACCAATGGCCAGGCGCGTCTGGAAGTTTCCGGCAACGTCACGTTCGAGACTATCCGTGAATTTGCCGAAACGGGCGTCGATTTTATCTCTGTTGGTGCATTAACCAAGCATGTCCACGCGCTGGACCTGTCGATGCGTTTTCGCTGATACCCCATAGCCCGATGGCGTCTCTCTGTCGGGCTTATCCTTCTCTTTTTCCCCTGCAAGGTAAAGCCCTTACGCCACGTTATGACTCGTTTTTCGTAAAACCTCGCAAACCTGTTGTTCAATGCTGCAATCTGCTCAAAAACGGCTGAAGCTCCGTTCCCGTTTCGTTTTTCGACCCTCGCAGGCCATCCCTTATGTTTGCCAAAGTAGCGCCACCTAACTCAAGGAGCGAACAATGGACAAGCAACGAGGCTTCACCCTTATCGAACTGATGGTGGTCATTGGCATTATTGCTATTTTGAGCGCAATCGGCATTCCGGCGTATCAGAACTACCTGCGTAAAGCCGCACTCACCGACATGCTGCAAACCTTTATCCCCTATCGTACGGCCGTTGAGCTATGCGCACTGGAGCGTGGCGGCGTCACAGGTTGCGAGGGTGGCACTAACGGTATCCCTGCCCCCACCACCACCCGCTATGTTTCAGCCATGACCATCAGCAAAGGAGTGATTACCCTCACCGGCCAGGAGAGCCTGACGGGCCTGAGCGTAGTCATGACGCCGCAGTGGAATGCGGGCAACGGTATGTCGGGCTGGGCACGTAGCTGCACGGTGGCCGATAACGGCGCGCTGAAACAGGCCTGTGAAGATGTCTTCCGTGGAAACAGTAACTAAGGGACAGCCCATGCGCCAGGATAAACTCACCACGCTGTGCAAACGCCACCATGCCTGCCTGCTTAACTGTGATGAAAAGATACTGACCATTGCCGTCGTGGGCGATCCCTCATCGGAATTACTTGAAGCACTACGTTTCGCGACACAAAAACGCATTGATATCGAATGCTGGACGCAGGAGCAGATGGACAGCCATCATCAACAGTCTGTAGAAGCGCAATCTCTCGTCCCCGTAGAGGATTCAGGTTCAGCGGTCGAATTACTTGACCAGACGCTGCAACAGGCGCTTAGCCAGAGGGCATCCGATATCCATTTTGAACCCGCGGAACATACCTATCGCATCCGGCTGCGCGTTGATGGCGTACTGCATGCGTTGCCTCTGATTCCCGGCGCGCTCGCCAACACGCTGACCGCACGACTGAAAGTATTAGGTAATCTGGATATTGCCGAACGCAGGCTGCCGCAAGACGGGCAATTCAGCACCACGCTTAACGGACAGAATGTCTCGTTTCGCATTGCCACCCTGCCGTGCCGACACGGTGAAAAAGTGGTACTGAGGTTGTTACATCAGGTAAGTCAGGCACTCGACCTTCATCAGCTAGGAATGACCCACTCCCAACTGGCGCAATTCCAGCAGGCTTTGAACAAACCCCAGGGATTGCTACTGGTCACCGGCCCCACGGGCAGTGGAAAAACCGTCACCCTCTACAGTGCGTTGCAGGCTCGCAATAAGCCTGAGATCAATCTCTGCAGCGTGGAAGATCCGATTGAGATCCCGCTTACTGGCCTGAATCAGACACAGATTAACCCACGCGCCGGGTTGACCTTCCAGAGTGTATTACGGGCGCTTTTGCGACAGGATCCGGATGTCATTATGGTCGGTGAGATCCGCGATGGCGAAACGGCTGAAATCGCCATCAAGGCCGCGCAAACCGGGCATCTGGTCCTCTCAACACTTCACACCAACTCAACAGCCGAAACACTGGTACGCATCCAGCAAATGGGGGTTGCCCGCTGGATGATCTCCTCCGCGCTCTCGTTGGTTGTCGCACAGCGGCTGGTGCGAAAGTTGTGCCCCCACTGCCACAGCCGGGAGCACGAGAATATTAACCTGCCGACATCACTCTGGCCGCGCCCCTTACCGCGCTGGGTATCAAAGGGCTGTGAGCGTTGTTATCACGGATTTTATGGGCGAGTCGCGCTTTTTGAGGTTCTGGAAGTAGACGGGGAACTGCGTCAGGCTATTGCCAGTGGGCTCCCTGCCAGCGACATTGAAAGGCAATCTCGTTCGGCGGGCATGATGACGTTGTTCCAGAACGGCTGTATGGCGGTAGAAAACGGGATCACTACTTTTGAAGAGCTGGTTCGCGTACTGGGTATGCCCGATGGCGACTAAACAACTCTGGCAGTGGGCCGGGCTTGACGATAACGGTGAACGGCACGAAGGCGCTTACTGGGCAGAACAGCGCAGCGATGCACTGTTCGCTTTGCAACAGCAATGCCTTCATCCCCTCTCTCTACGCCGTCGCCCTGTACGCCAGGCACAGTGGCGCGGTGAACACAGTAGCGAGGTCATCCACCAGCTTGCCACATTGCTGCAGGCTGGTCTGACGCTGCCGGATGGCCTGCAGTTGCTGGCCAAACAGCAGCCTTCTGTTCAGTGGCAGGCGCTATTACAGACACTGGCCGAAAACCTGGCACAGGGCGAGACATTCTCTGGTGCGCTGTCGCGCTGGCCGGAGGTCTTTCCGCCCCTTTACCAGGCAATGATACGAACAGGTGAGCTTACGGGGAAGCTCGATGAGTGCTGCTTTAAACTCGCTGCGCAGCAAAAAACACAGCTTGTCCTGGCGCGGAAAGTGAAAAAAGCGCTGCGTTATCCACTTATTGTGCTGACATTAGCCTTCATCGTAGTACTGGCGATGATCTATTTCTTACTCCCGGAATTTGCCACCATTTACCAGACATTTAACACGCCGTTGCCTGCCCTCACGCGTGGGGTGCTTGCGTGTGCGGATATCCTGCAGCAAGCCAGCCTTCCGTTAGCCATTATCAGCCTGCTTCTGGCAATTCTGTTGGGGCGTTTACAGAAACAGTCAGGCTGGCTGCGTTATCAGCAGCGTATTCTGCTGGCGTGCCCGCTGATAGGGCAACTTGTTCTTGGGCAGAAGCTCAGCCAGATCTTTACCGTGCTATCGCTGACGCAGCGTGCTGGCATCGCCTTCTTACAAGGTCTGGAGAGCGTCAAAGAAACGCTCACATGCCCATGGTGGCGAGATATTGTTGATGCTATACATCAGGACATTACACAGGGTCAGTCGATTTCAGCGGCATTCAGCGCCAGAGGGGTTTTTACGCCACTTTGCATTCAACTGGTCAGTACGGGGGAAGCCTCAGGCGCGCTGGACGCAATGTTATTTAATCTGGCGATGCATCATAGTGAACAGACGCAACATCAGGCCGACGGGCTGACCTCCATGCTGGAGCCTTTACTGCTGGTTGTGACAGGAATTATTGTCGGCACACTGATCGTGGCCATGTATCTGCCGATTTTCCATCTGGGAGATGCGATGAGTGGAATGGGATGAAACAGGCGCAGTAAACTGCGCCTGTAAACCGATTAAAGGCTATTGAAAACGCGGTTTTCTTGCTCCTGAACGCGGATAAAGGTAGTGCGTTTGGTCAGTTCTTTCAGGCGAGATGCGCCCACATAAGTACAGGCGGAACGCAAGCCACCAAGGATATCGCGCGCGGTATTTTCGACCGGGCCGCGTAGTTTCAACTTAACGGTTTTACCTTCTGCCGCACGGTACTGAGCAACCCCACCAACGTGACGGGTCATCGCCGACTCAGAACTCATGCCATAGAACAGCATGAATTTTTCACCGTTTTCGTCAACCACGGTACCGCCGCTTTCTTCGTGCCCTGCTAACATCCCACCGAGCATGACAAAATCAGCGCCGCCGCCAAAGGCTTTCGCCACATCGCCAGGCACGGTACAGCCGCCATCGCTAACGATTTGACCGCCCAAGCCATGTGCTGCATCGGCACACTCAATCACAGCGGAAAGCTGAGGATAACCGACACCGGTTTTCACACGTGTGGTGCAAACAGAACCCGGGCCGATACCGACTTTGACAATATCCGCACCGGAGAGAATCAGCTCTTCACACATTTCACCTGTTACTACGTTACCTGCGCAGATCGTTTTGCTCGGCCAGGCTTCACGCGCTTTCGACACAAATTGTACGAAGTGCTCGGAATAACCATTCGCGACATCAATGCAAACGAAATTCAACTGGGAGTGCAGCGCCAGAATTTGTTTGGTTTTTTCAAAGTCAGCATCTGAGGTACCTGTTGATACCATTACATGACGCAATACATCGTCAGATTCGCGCTGAACAAATGCTTTCCAGTCTTCGACAGAATAATGTTTATGTACTGCGGTCAGAATATCGAACGAAGCCAGCGCTTTCGCCATAGCAAAGGTGCCAACGGTATCCATATTGGCTGCAATTACCGGTACGCCAGACCAGTTCTGTCCTGAATGCTTAAAGGTAAACTCGCGTTCCAGCTCAACATCGGAACGGCTTTTTAGGGTAGAGCGTTTAGGGCGGATAAGAACGTCTTTAAAGCCTAATTTCAGATCTTCTTCAATACGCATGTGCGGATTCCTGGGGTTAATGGCGAACAACGCAGACTTGCAAACACACAACTCCAGTGACGCTATCATACGCACTAATCAGGACTCCGCAAGACTGCGAAATTCTCTTTTTTTACGCTACAATCCTATAAATTTACCTGGTGAAAGGGCAAGATTAGCCGCATTTGCGAAAGTTCATCTTGCTCAAATTATAACCTACTGATTCACATGATAAATGCATTATTATTTTTCCGCGTTTCGCTTACTGACGACCTTCGTAAAGCAAACTGGCAAAATTAAAAATGTGTGGGTTATGATTTTTTTTACCGACTATTTTGAGATCAGGCGCTATGGGGTATACGGTCGCGTTAACCGGAGGTATTGGTAGCGGCAAAAGCACGGTCGCTGATGCCTTCGCCCGTTTGGGCGTTGATGTTGTCGATGCAGATATTATTGCCCGCCAGGTTGTTGAACCGGGCTCTGTTGCATTACAAGCCATCGCCGAACATTTTGGTTCAGACATCCTCACACCTGAGGGTTCACTGAACCGTCGCTTATTACGCGAACGCATTTTTGCTTCCCCAGCCGAGAAAAACTGGCTCAATGGTTTGCTGCACCCATTAATACATCAGCAAACCCAGCGACAAATTGCCGGGGCTACTTCACCCTATGTGTTGTGGGTTGTTCCTTTGTTGGTTGAAAACCACTTACAGAGCAAAGCCGACCGGGTATTGGTTATCGACGTCTCACCAGAGACGCAAATTTTGCGAACGATGCAGCGTGACGGCGTAAGCCGTGAAAATGCTGAGCATATTCTGGCGGCGCAAGCGACACGTGAAGCACGCCTTGCCGTTGCGGATGATATTATTGACAATAATGGCGCACCAGATGCAATTGCATCGGATGTTGCCCGCCTGCATGCGGCTTATCTGAGCTATGCATCACAGGCAGTTTCACAGGAAAACCCTTAATGCAGACCCACGTCCTATTTGAACACCCGCTCAATGAAAAGATGCGCACCTGGCTGCGTATCGAATTCCTGCTCCAGCAACTCACTGCCCGCCTTCCTCTTGCCGATCATGCAGATGCGCTGCATTTCTTCCGCAATGCCGGTGAGTTATTAGATATTTTCGAGCGTGGTGACACACGTACCGAATTGCTTAAAGAGCTGGAACGCCAGCAACGTAAATTAAAAGCCTGGGCCGAAGTGCCTGGTGTTGATCAGGGACGTATCGATGCCATTCGCCAACAGTTAAAAGAGACCAGCACCATGCTGATGGCAGCCCCCCGGATTGGGCAGTTGCTGCGTGAAGACCGTCTCATCGGCCTGGTCCGCCAGCGTCTGAGTATACCGGGCGGCTGTTGCAGCTTTGATTTGCCCACCCTGCATGTCTGGTTGCATTTGCCACAGGCTCAGCGTGACGAGCAGGTGAATATCTGGCTGTCCAGCCTGACGCCACTCAATCATACGTTGTCACTGATTCTGGATTTGATCCGCAACTCAGCTCCGTTCCGTAAGCAAACCAGTCTGAACGGTTTTTACCAGGATAATGGTGAAGATGCCGATCTGCTTCGCCTGCACCTGGATTTAGACAGCCAGTTATTCCCACAGATTTCGGGGCATAAAAGTCGTTTCGCCATTCGTTTCCTGCCGCTCGATAGTGAAAATGGCATCATCCCGGAACGCCTGGATTTCGAACTGGCTTGTTGTTAAGGAGAAATGATGTCAGACGCAACGCGTGTTAATTGCCCGACCTGCGGCAAAAGCGTGATATGGAGCGAAACCAGCCCGTTTCGCCCGTTCTGTTCAAAACGCTGCCAGTTAATAGACCTGGGTGAATGGGCTGCGGAAGAAAAGCGCATCCCGAGTGCAGGGGATCTTTCCGACAGTGACGACTGGAGTGAAGAACAGCAGTAAATGACAAGGTGGCGGGAAGCCCCGCCACACTTTGCGCCATCAGGCGTTTGCCAGTTTTGAGATGACTGGCTCATTAGCGGGTGGGAACTCATCTGCCAGCAGTTGAGTCTGATGGACCCAACGCCCAGGCTGCCCTTCTTTTCCCCACGGTTCCCCTTCCCACTGCTCAACAAGATAAAACCAGAGCGTAATGTGGCGATCCGGGAAACGATATTCCAGTTTATCGAACAGGCTGGCCGCACCAGCTTTGATACCCACTTCTTCGTGCAGCTCACGGATAACCGCTTGTTCAGGTGTTTCACCTTCTTCGATCTTGCCGCCAGGAAATTCCCATTTATTCGCCATATGCGCATCGGCTGCGCGCTGGGTAATAAAGATTTCTCCCTGTGGATTGCGAATAATTCCGACGGCGATTTGCAGTATTTTCATTGTCGTTACTCCATAAAAAAGGCGCAGATATCTGCGCCTTTCTTTATTTATTCGTGTCTTAGCTCAGACGGCCATGGCACTGTTTGTATTTTTTACCTGACCCGCAAGGACAAGGGTCGTTGCGACCGACTTTACGATCGCCAGTCTGTGCAGCCAGTGCTGCCGCCGCCTCAGATTCATCATCACGGTGGCTAAGTTGCTGCATCTGCGCCAGACGCTCTGCTTCTTCGCGGCGCTGCTGCTCCATTGCTTCAACTTCTTCCGGCATACGTACCTGAACTTTACTCAGGGTGCTGATCACTTCATATTTCAGCGACTCCAGCATCGCGGCGAACATAGAGAAAGATTCGCGCTTGTACTCCTGCTTCGGATCTTTTTGCGCATAGCCACGTAAATGGATCCCCTGACGCAGATAGTCCATCGCCGCCAGGTGCTCTTTCCACAGTGAGTCCAGCGTTTGCAGCATGACGCCTTTTTCGAAGTGGCGCATCATCTCCGCGCCAACAACCTCTTCTTTGCGAGCATAGACTTCAACTGCCTGAGCAAGGATACGCTCACGCAGGGTCTCTTCATGCAATTCCGGCTCTTTATCCAGCCACTCAGCAATCGGCAGATCGAGGTCGAAATCATTTTTCAGGCGTTCCTGCAAGCCAGGAATATCCCACATTTCTTCCAGCGACTGCGGTGGAATGTGAGCGTCGATAGTCGCTTTGAACACATCCTCACGAATGCTGTTAATGGTCTCGCTCACATCAGAGACATCCAACAGTTCGTTACGCTGGGTGTAGATTGCGCGACGCTGATCGTTCGCCACGTCATCATATTCCAGCAGCTGTTTACGGATATCGAAGTTGCGGCTTTCCACTTTACGTTGCGCGTTAGCAATCGCCTTGGTCACCCATGGGTGTTCAATCGCTTCGCCCGGTTTCATACCCAGTTTACGCATCATGCTCGAAACACGATCGGAGGCAAAAATACGCATCAGCGCATCTTCCATCGACAGGTAGAAGCGGGATGAGCCCGGGTCACCCTGACGACCAGAACGGCCACGCAACTGGTTATCGATACGGCGTGATTCGTGACGCTCGGTACCAATGATATGCAGGCCGCCCGCAGCCAGAACGGCATCATGACGCACCTGCCAGTCCGCTTTGATCTTCGCGATCTGCTCCGGCGTCGGGTCGGTCAGCTCGGCGACTTCTGCCTGCCAGCTACCACCCAACACAATATCGGTACCACGACCAGCCATGTTAGTTGCGATCGTTACCGCTGCGGTATAACCCGCCTGAGCAACGATATCTGCTTCTTTGGCGTGGAATTTCGCGTTCAGTACGTTGTGTTTGATACCCGCTTTCGTCAGCTCATTTGAAACCACTTCGGATTTCTCAATGGAGATCGTACCCACCAGCACCGGCTGGCCTGCGGCGGTACGCTCACGAATATCTTCGATAATCGCCTGAATTTTTTCCGCCTCGGTCATGTAGACCAGATCCGGCATATCTTTACGGATCATCGGACGGTTGGTCGGCACCACCACGGTGTCGAGTTTATAAATAGAACTGAACTCGAATGCTTCGGTATCCGCAGTACCGGTCATCCCCGCCAGTTTCTCGTACAGACGGAAGTAGTTCTGGAAGGTAATAGAAGCCAGCGTCTGGTTTTCGTTCTGAATATCCACACCTTCTTTGGCTTCCACAGCCTGGTGCAGGCCATCGGACCAGCGGCGACCCTGCATGGTACGACCGGTGTGTTCATCGACGATAATAACTTCGCCGTCTTTAACAATGTAATCCACGTCACGGGTGAACAAAGCGTGCGCGCGCAGCGCTGCGGTAACATGGTGCATCAGCATAATGTTACCCGGCGAGTACAGTGACTCACCCTCATCCATGATGCCTTCTTTAACCAGCAGTTCTTCAATCAGCACCAGACCACGTTCGGTCAGGTTAACCTGACGCGCCTTCTCATCAACGGAGAAGTGGCCTTCGCCCTGGAAAGTATCGGAATCTTCCTTCTCCTGACGAATCAGATGCGGGATGATTTTGTTCACTTTTTTGTACATTTCCGAGCTGTCTTCAGCCGGGCCGGAAATGATCAGCGGTGTACGTGCTTCATCAATGAGGATGGAGTCCACCTCATCCACCAGTGCATAGTGCAGTTTGCGCTGTACGCGTTCTTCAGGGCTGAACGCCATGTTGTCGCGCAGGTAGTCAAAACCGTATTCGTTGTTAGTACCGTAGGTGATATCTGCGGCATACGCTTCACGCTTCGCCACAGACGGCATCCCCGGCAGGTTGATACCGACGGTCATGCCCAGGAATTCGAACAACGGACGGTTGTTTTCGGCGTCACGTTGCGCCAGATAGTCGTTCACGGTGACCACGTGGACACCTTTGCCGCTCAGCGCGTTCACATAAGCAGGCAGCGTCGCGGTCAGCGTTTTACCTTCACCGGTACGCATCTCTGCGATGCAGCGTTCATTCAATACCATGCCGCCGAGTAACTGGACGTCGAAGTGGCGCATACCGAAGACACGTTTACTGGCTTCGCGCACGACGGCAAACGCTTCCGGGATCAGGCTTTCAACCGTTTCGCCTTTTTCCAGACGGCCACGAAATTCCGCTGTTTTTGCTTTCAGTTCGTCGTCTGACAGCTTTTCCATTTCCGGCTCCATCGCATTGATGATGCCGACTGCTTTGCGCATACGACGCAGTGTACGATCGTTACGACTACCGAATACTTTTGTTAATAATTTGATAAGCATAATAAAATCTCAAACGCCCCGCTCTGCGGAGTCACAAAATTAGTTGAAGGATAAATTTTTCAGCTAAGGCGTTGAGGTCCCGCACGGATGCCCTGTACCTGGCTAATCCAGGCCCGGACGCTAAACGCGGAATGGGTGGGGAAATCAGTATCAAATGTCTGGCTAACACTTGCTGCCGGCCTCTGCTCCTGGGTCAGCAGTGCACTGAGCGTATCCAGCAGAGCGAGATGATGCGCCTGCAAAGGCAGCGGTTCTTCCACGACGGGTAATGCCTGCGGCGCCATCGCAAAAGAGAGATGTCGAATAACGGTACGGATAGCATGCTGATGCCAGTAATCAACAGTGAAGCTTGGGCGACGAGTTCCTTCAAGCAACGCGAGGTTGGTGAAGTTGACGCTGCCAGCGCCTTCATGATTACGCGTCGTCGCTTTGGCCGGTTCAGTGTGGTTGCTGTTGCTGAGCGCAGGCATGCCAAAGCTTGCCGCGACCATCCCTAATAAGAGATGCGGCCAGAAATAACGTCTGCCAAATTGTCGCCAGCGCGTCAGAATTCCGCTCACTCACTCCACCAAAAAAATCACTGTTGCCTGTTTTTTACTTCGGTACGCGTTATTTTGCGCAAAGATATTACCATTAATGCAGCGGGAGGACAGCGATTATAAGGCGCTCTGAGGGATAAAAACGGCCAGGAAAGCAGCGATCGCGCTCATTGAATGGTAAAAACAATCTTCATGAACCAAAGCGAGGCAAAAGTACAGATTTTAAAATAAAAAACGACTGGCACTCCTGGCAGGAGAGAGTGTGCCAGGCGGACCAGTCGAATTCAGGTCTTACTTATTGTCTGGTATTACGCCAGAACCATCGTCGGTGCTTTGAACGCCAATGGCAGTTCCGCATCGTCTTCGAAGGTCACAAATTCCCAGGCTTCCTGTTTCGCCAGGACCGCCTGCAACAGTTTGTTGTTCAGCGCGTGACCAGATTTATATGCGGTAAACGCACCGATGATATTGTGACCACACATGAACAAGTCACCAATCGCGTCGAGCATTTTGTGACGAACGAATTCGTCTTCAAAACGCAGGCCGTCTTCGTTCAATACGCGATAATCGTCAACAACGATGGCACAATCGAAGCTACCGCCCAGGCACAAACCACGGGACTGCAGATATTCGATATCACGCATGAAACCGAAGGTACGCGCGCGGCTAATCTGGCGCATAAACGCGTCGGCAGAAAAGTTCATCGCGTAACGCTGGGTGCTGGCATCAATGGCCGGGTGGTTAAAGTCGATGGTGAAATCGAGAGAGAAACCGTTAAACGGTTTAAACTCTGCCCATTTATCACCGTCTTCAACGCGGACCGTCTCTTTGATTCGCACGAATTTCTTCGCACTGCGCAGCTCTTCGATGCCTGCGTCCAGCAGAAGATAAACGAACGGTGCAGCACTACCATCCATAATCGGGATTTCCGGCGCATCGACTTCAACAATAATGTTGTCGATACCCAGTCCGGCCAGAGCAGCATTAAGGTGCTCTACGGTTGAAATCCGCACGTCATGCTCGTTCACCAGACACGTACAGAGCATTGTATCACGCACAGATTTAGCATCAGCCGGGAAATCTACCGGTGGATTCAAGTCAGTGCGACGATAGATGACCCCGGTGTTGGCCGGCGCAGGGCGCAACGTCAGTGTGACTTTCTTGCCGGTATGTAAACCGACACCAGTCGCCTGAACGATACGTTTAAGTGTCCTTTGTTTGATCATCGTATAATCTCGCCTAATTAACTATCCAACCGAAGTGTACTACACAATCGGTGGGGCAGTTTAGCACAAAGAGCGAAGATGCCCAACTTCCAGCGTATTCTTAATCAGCTTGCTTACGCAAAAACGCTGGAATATCCAGGTAATCCGGTTCTTTAGTCGTCTGCGGCGTATTGTCGTTGACCACTTTAGACTGAGGTTTCTGCTCCTGCTGCATCGTCGACATACCATGCTGCTGGTAGCGGTCCATCACCGGTTGCTGCTGCTGTTTGTTGGTCACCAGAGTAATTTCCGGACGTTTGTCCATACCAATACCGGTTGCAACAACAGTCACACGCAGCTCATCATTCATATCCGGATCCAACGATGTACCAATAACAACAGTAGCATTGTCAGAAGCGAATGCACGAATAGTGTTACCCACCGTTTCGAACTCATCGAGACGCAGGTCGAAGCCCGCGGTGATGTTAACCAGCACGCCGCGCGCACCAGACAGATCGATATCTTCCAGCAGCGGAGAGGAGATCGCCATTTCCGCAGCTTCTTCAGCGCGGTCTTCGCCTCTCGCGACACCAGAACCCATCATGGCATAGCCCATTTCGGACATCACGGTACGCACGTCAGCAAAGTCGACGTTCATCAGACCCGGACGGGTAATCAGTTCGGCGATACCCTGCACCGCGCCTTTCAGTACGTCGTTAGCCGCACCGAATGCATCCAACAGAGAGATACCACGACCGAGAACTTTCAGCAGCTTATCGTTCGGGATTGTAATCAGCGAGTCCACATGTTTGGACAGCTCGGCGATACCCTGTTCAGCAAATGCCATACGCTTCTTGCCTTCAAAATTGAAAGGCTTGGTCACGACAGCAACCGTCAGGATACCCAAATCTTTAGCCACTTCTGCAACGACCGGTGCCGCACCCGTGCCGGTGCCGCCGCCCATACCCGCTGCGATAAAGACCATGTCTGCACCATCAAGCGCAGCGCGCAGTGCTTCACGGTCTTCTTCAGCCGCATTACGACCAACTTCCGGGTTAGCCCCAGCGCCCAGACCTTTGGTGATACCACCACCGATCTGAATGGTCTGACCCACCGCAGTCTTACGCAACGCTTGCGCGTCGGTATTCACTGCGAAGAATTCAACACCCTCAATGCGCTCGCGCACCATGTGTTCAACGGCATTACCGCCGCCGCCACCGACGCCGATGACTTTAATCACCGCGTCGTTGGTCAGTTCCATAGGTTCAAACATAATTTCTCTCCGTTTTGTGCCTGTCGCCTGAGACCGCTAATGTTTCGGTCTCTGAAAATTAAAATTCTTTACGCAGCCAGCTGTTGATTCGTTTAAACCACGAGCCGACTGATGCACGTTTTTCCACTTCTGCTTCACCACTGAGATGGGTTTCTTTCCCGTAGTGCAGCAATCCCACCGCCGTTGAGTAGTACGGCTCCTGGGCGTAATCCGTTAAACCTGTAATATTGAGCGGCGCACCAATACGCACCTGCGTATGGAATACGCGCTGAGCACAGGCCGCAAGACCTTCAATTTGCGCTGCTCCGCCCGTTAACACAATCCCCGCCGCCAGATGATGTTTCACCCCTTGCTGACGAAGCTGCTCTTGTAACTGCAAAATCTCATCATTCACCAGATTGAGCAACTCGGTATAACGCGGCTCAATCACGTCGGCCAGCGTCTGGCGCTGCAAACTGCGCGGTGGACGCCCACCTACACTCGGTACTTCGACGCTTTCGTCTTTACCTACAATGGAGCCCAGTGCGCAACCATGGCGAACTTTAATGGCTTCAGCATCGCTGGGTGGCGTACCGAACGCATAAGCGATATCGCTGGTCACGACATTCCCCGCATACGGGATCACTTTCGTATGGCGCAGCGCTCCGCCTGTATAAACGGCCATGTCCATTGTACCACCACCGATGTCTACAACGCAGACACCCAGCTCACGTTCATCTTCCGTCAATACGGAATAACTGGACGCCAGTCCGGCGAAAATAAGTTGGTCAACTTTCAGACCACAACGTTCCACGGCTTTAACAATGTTTTTCGCCATATCGTTATGGCAAGTGATCAGATGTACTTTCGCCTGCATACGCACACCCGAAAGACCTACCGGGTTTTTGATACCTTCCTGGTAATCAATGGCATATTCCTGAGGAATGACATGCAGAACGCGGTGTTCATCACGCACACGCACCGATTTCGCCGTGTGCACCACATTTTCTACATCTTCCTGCGTCACTTCCTCTTCTGAAATCGGCACCATACCAATTTCATTCTGGCAGCTAATATGTTTACCCGATAACGCCAGATAAACAGAGGAAATCTGGCAATCTGCCATCAATTCGGCCTGATCGATGGCGCGCTGAACGCATTTCACCACAGATTCCAGGTCGTTAACGCCACCTTTATCCATACCACGGGACGGGCAGCTTCCCACTCCGATGATATTGATCATACCGTCGGGCAGAACTTCCCCTACCAAAGCGGCTACCTTCGCGGTACCAATCTCCAGTCCTACTACCAGTTTTCTGTCCGTCGCCTTGATCATTATTGTTCTGCCTGTGCCTGATTCTGTTGCTGATTAGGGTCCTGAACTGGGGCCGGCTTCCAACCTACCGCCGCGCCAGAGTCATAGCGTAAATCCACGTAACTGATTTCTTTGTGATCCGCTTGCGCCTGCTGTTGCAGAACCGGATACAGTTCGACAAAGCGCGCCAGGCGTTTCATCGTATCGCCACGGCCGAGGTTGAGCTTAATATCGTTATTTAGCGTCACCTGCCACGACCGCCGGGCAGTCATCGCCGCCTCTTTCAACGTGAATTTATCCTTCGCCAGCACCTGCCCCATGTCATGGAAGCCCTGTAAAACTTCGCTCTCACTCCCTTCCGGGCCATACAGCATGGGTAAAACCTGCTTGCTGGTACGATCCGCAGGAACGCTGAACGAATTACCGTCCATGTCCACCATATGCTGATCATTCCAACGTGCTATGGGCACATATTCAACCAGATGAATCTTCAATTCATCAGGCCATTGCTTTCTGACACTCGCCTGCTTTATCCAGGGCAGACGTTCAATCTGGCTCTGGATAATATTGACATCCTGCGTCATAAACGTGCCGGGTGCGCCAAGCGCCAGAATTGACTGGCGAATGTCGTCGTTGCGGGTGTAATGACGATCGCCTGTCAGCACCAGCTTCGACAACGGTAAACGTTGCGCATCTTCCATCCAGCCCAGGACTACCCAGCCGCTAGCCAACACGGTACACAACACCGTCAGCAGGAACAGGATTCCTGCAAGACGCGTTCCATTATTACGACGGGAGGAAGGCATTTCCTCGACATCGCGATTTCTCGTGTTCAGCGCAGCCTGAGACATATCACTCCGCCAGTTCCAGAATTCGCACGACCAACTGCGAGAAGGTTAACCCCGCCTGTCGCGCTGCCATCGGGACCAGGCTATGACTCGTCATACCCGGCGCGGTATTGGCTTCCAGCAGATAAAACTGCCCATCACTGTCTAACATAGCGTCAATTCTTCCCCAGCCCCGACATCCCAGCGCACGCCAGGCTTTCAGTACCAGGTTTTGTAAATTGGCCTCATCTTCTGCTTCCAGACCTGACGGACAGAAATATTTTGTCTCATCAGAGAGATACTTCGCCTCATAATCATAGAAGGTTCCAGCGGGCTGAATGCGAATTGACGGTAAAATTTCTTTTCCGAGCATGGCAACTGTAAATTCGGGTCCACTTAGCCATTTTTCGATAAGAACTTCATCATCATGTTGAAAGGCAAGCGCTAACGCAGCCGTTAACGCACCAGATTCTTCAACTTTTGACATCCCGACACTTGAGCCTTCACGGCTCGGTTTAACGATAACCGGTAAACCTAACGCATCAATGCGCTGAATAACGTCGTTATTGAGTCCCGATTCAAATTCGCTGCGTGTTAATGCAACCCACGGGGCGACCGGTAACCCTGCACCTTGCCAGAGCAATTTACTGCGCAATTTATCCATTGAGATTGCCGACGCCATAACACCGCTGCCGGTATAGGGCACCCCTGTTATCTCCAGCAATCCTTGCAGCGTACCGTCTTCGCCGCCACGCCCGTGCAGCGCAATGAATGCCTTATCGAAGCCCATCGCTTTCAGGCGAGTGACATCCACATCACGCGGGTCAATCGGGTGGGCATCAACGCCCCCCTCACGTAAACCCGCAAGCACCGCAGCGCCGGAGTTTAATGACACCTCACGCTCAGCAGAAACCCCGCCCAGCAGGACCGCGACTTTATCAGCCATTGCGCTCGTCCTCCTGTTGCGGCTTGAGTTTCACTTCCGCCAGTTGACGCGCAATCTTACCGACATTGCCTGCGCCCTGAATCAGTATCAAATCATTACCGGTCAGAACCGGAGCCAGCATTGCCGCGGTTTGAGCCGGATCGGACACCAGAATCGGGTCGATTTTTCCACGGCCGCGAATGGTACGGCACAGGGAACGGCTGTCCGCTCCCGGAATCGGCGTTTCGCCCGCAGAGTAAACATCCAGCATCAGCAGCGAATCGACCTGGGTCAGAACATTGGCAAAATCGTCATACAGATCGCGCGTACGGGTAAAGCGATGCGGCTGGAAGACCATCACCAGATTTTTATCCGGCCAGCCCGCGCGTGCCGCTTTAATGGTGGCATCCACTTCCGTCGGGTGATGACCGTAATCATCCACCAGCATGGCAGTCCCTGGTTTACCGTTAACGGGTTCCAGCGGAAACTCACCGAGGAAATCAAAACGACGACCGGTGCCCTGGAAGCTCTCCAGCGCGCTCAGAATATCTTCGTCATCGATGCCTTCCTCAGTCGCCACCGCGACCGCAGCCGCTGCATTAAGCGCATTATGGCGGCCCGGCGCATTGAGCGTGACATGCAGTTCCGGCTTATCCTGGCGAATCAGGGTGAAATGCCCTTGCGCGCCTTTCTGTTGATAGTTTTCAATGCGTACATCCGCATCCTGGCTAAAGCCGTATGTGGTGAGCTGACGACCCACTCGCGGTAATAATTCGCGAATAACCGGATCGTCCACGCACATCACCGCGCGACCATAGAACGGCAGGTTGTGCAGGAAGTTGATAAACGTCGTTTTTAAATTCTCGAAGTCACCCTGGTAGGTGTCCATATGGTCAGCTTCGATATTGGTGACAATCGCCACCATCGGTTGCAGATGGAGGAATGACGCATCACTCTCGTCTGCTTCCGCAATCAGATAACGGCTGTTGCCCAGACGCGCATGTACGCCTGCCGCTTTCACCAGACCGCCATTCACGAAGGTAGGATCAAGCCCACCTTCGGCGTAAATACTGGCAACCATAGCCGTGGTTGTCGTTTTGCCATGCGTACCGGCGATAGCGATACCGTGGCGAAAGCGCATCAGCTCTGCCAGCATTTCGGCACGGCGAATCACCGGGATGCGCGCTTCATTCGCGGCTACGATTTCCGGGTTATCCGCTGCAATCGCGCTGGACACAACGACAACACTCGCATCGCTAACGTTCTCCGGGCGATGGTTGAAATAGATTGTCGCGCCAAGCGACGCCAACTGCTGCGTTACCGGATTCGGCGCCAAATCAGAACCGCTGATTTGATAACCTTCGTTAGCCAAAACTTCGGCAATACCGCCCATGCCAGCACCGCCAATGCCGACAAAGTGAATGTGCCGGACGCGACGCATCTCGGGCACGATTGAACGCAGTTTCGCCAGTTGTTGTGTATTCATTCTCTAAACGCCATCTACCACTTCAAATTCGCGCGACGCAAAAGGCGTCGCCAGTATTAAGCCTGTGCTGCAAGACTCACTTCTTTTGCCACTCGTTCAGTGGCATCGGGAATGGCGGCGGCGCGTGCGCGCTCGGCCATTTCCAGTAATGCTTCCCGGTTCCAGCCTGCAAGTGTCTCTGCCACGGCATCGACCGTAAATTGCGGCTGCTCCAGAATCTTCGCCGCACCCGCTTTTTCCAGCGGCAGCGCATTCCAGTACTGCTGTCTATCCTTATGCTGGAATGGAACAAATAACGCAGGCAGGCCTGCGGCAGCAATCTCACTGACCGTCAGTGCGCCAGAGCGGCATACCACAACGTCCGCCCAGGCATAGGCCTGCGCCATATCATCAATAAACTCGGTCACTTTATGCTGAGGCTGACCAGCATCGGCGTAGGCCTGCTCAACGGTTTGCTGAGCCCCCTTTCCACTCTGATGCCAGATAGTCACCGCGCTGCCCAGTTTTGCCGCGACCTGCGGTATCGTCTGATTCAGTACGCGCGCCCCCTGCGAACCACCCACCACCAGAACCCGCACCGGCCCTTCACGGCCCGGCAATCGTTCTTGCGGCAATGGCAGCGCCAGTACATCCACGCGTACCGGGTTACCTACTACCTCGGCTTTCGGGAATGCGCCCGGGAAGGCCTGCATAACTTTGGTGGCGATCTTCGCCAGCCATTTGTTAGTCAGCCCTGCGATACCGTTTTGCTCATGCAGCACGACGGGAATACCTAGCGACCATGCGGCTAACCCGCCAGGGCCAGAGACATAACCGCCCATGCCCAGCACTACGTCCGGCTTGAAGCGCTGCATAATGGCGCGCGCCTGACGCCAGGCGTTAAAAATTCTCAACGGCGCAAGCAGCAGGGCTTTCACCCCTTTGCCGCGAAGGCCGGAGATACGGATGAAGTCAATCTCGATACCGTGTTTCGGTACCAGGTCGGCTTCCATGCGATCGGCGGTTCCGAGCCAGCGCACTTGCCAGCCCTGATCCATTAAATGGTGCGCAACCGCAAGCCCGGGGAACACATGCCCGCCGGTACCGCCTGCCATCACCATTAACCGCTTCGGTTGACCGCTCATCGTGAACCTCGTGTAAACGCCTGGGCTTTTTCCAGACGCGTTTCATAATCAATACGTAACAACAGCATGATGGCCGTCGACATAATCAATAAACTGGAGCCGCCATAACTGATGAGCGGCAGAGTCAGCCCTTTAGTCGGCAGCATACCTGCGGCTGCGCCAACGTTTACTAATGCCTGGAAGCTGAACCAAATGCCGATCGAGCAGGCCAGAAAACCCGAAAACCGCTGATCGATTTCCAGCGCCTTGCGTCCGATGGACATGGCGCGGAAAGCGACGAAGAATACCATTAAAAGTGCCAGTACCACACCGATATAACCCAGTTCTTCGCCGATAATGGCGAAGATGAAGTCGGTATGTGCTTCGGGCAGATATTCCAGCTTTTGTACCGAGTTCCCAAGCCCCTGGCCCCACAGCTCACCGCGACCAAATGCCATCAGCGACTGCGTTAGCTGGTAGCCGCTACCAAACGGATCATCCCAGGGGTTCCAGAACGATGTCACACGACGAATACGGTATGGCTCAGCCAAAATCAGCAGAATCACCGCTGCAATACCAGAGCCGATAATGGCGATGAACTGCCACAGTTTTGCCCCCGCCAGGAATAACATCGCCAGCGTGGTAATAAAGAGCACAACCACGGTCCCGAGGTCAGGCTGTGCCAGCAGCAGCACGGCGAGCACCATAATGACGCCCATCGGTTTAAGGAAGCCGCGCAAGTTATTGCGCACCTCATCAACCTTACGCACCAGGTAGTTCGCCAGATAACAAAACAGCGACAGCTTGGTAAATTCCGCAGGCTGGAAACGCATCACCCCAAGGTCAATCCAGCGCGATGCCCCGTTGATTGAGCTACCCACCACCAGAACTACCAGCAGCATGACAATGGCGGCCACCAGCATTACCGAGCTCCAGCGCTGCCAGAACTCCATCGGCAATCGCAGCGTTACCAGCCCCAGACAAAACGCCAGAAACAGATACAGCGCATGGCGTTTGGCAAAGAAAAACGGGTCCGCCGTCAGTCGCTGCCCTACCGGCATGGATGCCGAAGTCACCATGATGAATCCGATCGCCGCCAGGCCCAGCGTCAGCCAGAACAGCGTGCGGTCGTACATGACCAGGCTGTCGTTGTCCTTCTGGCGTGAGCCCATCACCCAACCTTTTAATGCCCCAAATAACCAGCTCAGGATCCCAAATCCTGGCAGGTGCGGCATTCTCGGGCGGGGGAGACTTAAACGCATCAACCTAACTCCTGCGCCAGGCGGGTAAAGACATCGCCACGCTGTTCAAAATTCTTAAATTGATCAAGGCTGGCGCAGGCGGGTGATAACAACACCATATCGCCCGGTTGCACACGCGTCGCAATCAGGCGCATCGCCTGTTCCATATCCTGTGTTTGATCGGTAATTTCCGGACGCAACGTAGCCAGTTCTGCGCCGTCACGGCCAAAGCAATACAAGCGAACATTACTGCCTTCGAGATAACGTTTCAGCGGAGAGAAATCTGCCGATTTACCGTCGCCACCGAGCAGCAGGTGCAGAGTGCCATCTACATGCAGGCCGTTCAGTGCCGCCTCAGTACTGCCGACATTGGTCGCTTTGGAATCGTTAATCCAGCGCACGCCGTTGTGCTCCAGCGCCAACTGGAAGCGGTGCGCCAGACCAGTAAACGTGGTCAACGCTTTCAGGCTGCTGGCGCGCGGTAACCCCACGGCATCGGCCAGGGCCAGCGCCGCCAGCGCGTTCGTATAATTGTGCTGGCCGCTAAGCTTCATTTCTTTAACGTTCAGCACCTTCTCACCTTTCACGCGCAGCCAGGTTTCCCCCTGCTGGCGATTGAGATGGTAATCACCGACATCCACGCCAAAGCTGACGCAGCGCTCATCCGCACCACGCACTGGCATGGTCAGCGCGTCATCTGCATTCACCACGCAAACCTTCGCATTTTCATAAACACGCAGTTTCGCCGCACGGTACTGCTGGAGACCAAACGGATACCTGTCCATATGATCTTCGGTAACGTTGAGGATGGTCGCCGCCGCCGCATGCAGGCTGGATGTGGTTTCAAGCTGGAAGCTCGAAAGTTCCAACACGTAAAGATCGCAGGCAGATTCCAGCAGCATCAGCGCGGGCAGGCCAATATTGCCGCCAACGCCGACGTTCTTGCCGGCGGATTTCGCCATTTCGCCAACCAGCGTGGTGACTGTGCTTTTGCCATTCGACCCGGTGATCGCCACGATCGGCGCCTGCGCTTCACGGCAAAAAAGCTCAATATCACCAACGATCTCTACGCCCGCATCTGCCGCTGCGCTCAGCGACGGATGCGCCAGAGCGATCCCAGGGCTCGCGACGATCAGATCGGCCGCCAGCAGCCAGTCATCATTCAGACCACCAAGATAGCGCTCCACCTCTTCCGGGAGCTTATCCAACCCCGGAGGCGAAACGCGGGTATCCATCACTTTCGGCGTTACGCCGCGCGCGCGGAAAAATTCCACGCACGAGAGTCCCGTCAGACCAAGACCAATAATGACGACTTTTTTACCCTGGTAATCTGCCATGATTAACGTACCTTGAGCGTTGCCAGGCCAATCAGGACCAGCATCAGCGAAATAATCCAGAAGCGCACAATAACGCGCGGCTCCGGCCAGCCTTTCAGTTCATAGTGATGGTGAATCGGCGCCATACGGAAAATACGCTGACCACGCAATTTGAACGACCCAACCTGCAAAATGACAGACAGGGTTTCGACGACGAAGACGCCGCCCATAATGACCAACAGGAATTCCTGACGCAGCAGCACGGCGATAATGCCCAGTGCGCCGCCTAACGCCAGCGAGCCCACATCCCCCATAAAGACCTGAGCCGGATAGGTGTTAAACCACAGAAATCCCAGCCCCGCGCCGACAATTGCCGTACAGACGATAACCAGCTCGCCCGCATGACGCAGATACGGAATGTGCAGATAACTGGCAAAGTTCATGTTACCTGTCGCCCAGGCCACTAACGCAAAACCCGCCGCCACAAACACGGTGGGCATAATCGCCAGACCATCCAGGCCATCAGTCAGGTTGACCGCGTTACCTGTTCCCACAATCACGAAATAAGCCAGCAGGATGTAGAAAATGCCCAATTGCGGCATAACATCTTTAAAGAACGGCACTACCAGTTGCGTAGCGGGCGTATCGTTGCCCGCAAGGTACAATGCAAAGGCGACGCCCAGGGCAATCACCGACATCCAGAAATATTTCCAGCGCGCAATCAGGCCTTTCGTGTCTTTGCGCACCACTTTGCGGTAGTCATCGACAAAACCAATAATGCCGTAGCCAACCAGGACAACCAGAACGCACCAGACGTATGGATTGGACGGGTAAGCCCACAGCAGCACAGAAACCACGATCGCTGTCAGAATCATGAGGCCGCCCATGGTCGGCGTACCGCGTTTACTGAAATGCGACTCCGGACCATCGTTACGCACGACCTGGCCAAAAGAGAGTTTTTGCAGACGGGCAATCATGCGCGGCCCCATCCATAAAGAGATGAAGAGCGCAGTCAGCAGGCTGACGATGGCGCGAAACGTCAAATAGGAGAAGACGTTAAAGCCAGAATAATATTTGACCAAATGTTCGGCCAGCCAAACTAACATGCCCTTTTCTCCTGTAATGCGCGTGCGACCTCTTCCATGGCGGCACTACGTGAACCTTTCACCAAAATGGTAATAATTTGCTTCTCGGCAATCAGCGCCTCTAAACGCGCAATCATTGCCGCCTTATCATCAAAATGCTCGCCAACGCCACTGGCATCACTGATGGCTTTACTGAGCTTGCCGACGCTTAACACACGGTCGATACCAACAGCTTTTGCCGTTTCACCCACCTGAATGTGACACGCCTCGCTTTCATCACCCAATTCCGCCATGTCGCCGACCACCATGACCCGATAGCCTGGCATTTCAGCTAGCACATGCGCTGCCGCCGTCATCGACCCCACGTTCGCGTTGTAGCTGTCGTCCAGCAGTAATTGGTTTTCTCCAAGTTGCACCGGGAAAAGACGCCCCGGAACAGCTTTCAGATTTGCCAGACCTTTTTTCACAGCGTCATGCGGTGCCCCTACCGCCATCGCCAGCGCGGTTGCGGCCAGCGCATTCGCGATATTGTGGCGCCCAGGTAATGGCAACGTGACATCAATACCGCCCGTTGGGGTTTGCAGCGTAAATTCAGTACCGTGGGAGGTCACATGAATATTGGTCGCGGTAAAATCGCTGTTGGCGGCATTTGGCGAGAAACGCCAGACTTTGCGATCGCCAATGATGTTTTGCCAGTTCAGCCAGTCATTGTTATCGCCATTCATAATGGCGATGCCGTTGGCAGGCAGGCCGGTATAAATCTCGCCTTTAGCTTTTGCCACCCCGGCCAGAGAGCCAAACCCTTCAAGATGCGCTGCCGCAAGATTGTTAACCAGCGCCGCTTCCGGGCGGGTCAGCGACACAGTCCAGGCGATTTCACCCTGGTGATTAGCGCCAAGTTCAATCACTGCATACTGATGTTCATTTGTCAGGCGCAGCAGGGTCATCGGCACACCGATGTCATTGTTCAGGTTCCCGGCGGTATAGAGCGTATTGCCACATTCGCTGAGGATGGCGGCCGTCATCTCTTTCACCGAGGTTTTGCCAGACGAGCCGGTCAGCGCCACAACGCGAGCAGGAACCTGCTGGCGAACCCAGGCTGCCAGTTCGCCAAAGGCGAGACGGGTATCCTTCACCACCAGTTGCGGCAGGTCGATATCCAGTTTGCGACTGACTAACAGCGCGCCAGCACCGCCCTCTTTTGCTTTATCAGCGAAATCGTGGGCATCGAAACGTTCGCCTTTCAGCGCCACAAACAGGCAACCAGAGGTCAGCTTGCGGGTGTCCGTAGTGACCGCCTCAATGGTTGCGTCTGCACCATGCAGTTCGCCATGCAAAATGCCGCTGAGCTGGCTAAGCGTTACGCTAATCATGCGAGGACTCCCAACAGACGCGCCGCGGTTACACGGTCTGAATAATCGAGACGGTGGCTACCGACAATCTGATAATCTTCGTGTCCTTTACCTGCGAGCAGGACAACGTCATTTTCTTTCGCTTGCATGATGGTGTTTGTAACCGCTTCTGCGCGGCCTTCCATCACATGTGCACGACCCGGATCGAGCATGCCCGCCAGAATATCGTCGATGATGGCGCGCGGCTCTTCGGTACGCGGATTGTCATCCGTCACGACCGGAATATCGGCGAACTGTTCAGCAATTGCGCCCATCAACGGACGTTTGCCTTTATCGCGATCGCCACCGCAGCCAAATACGCACCACAGATTTCCGGTGCAGTGCAGTCGTGCTGCCTGCAGCGCTTTTTCCAGCGCATCCGGCGTGTGGGCATAATCCACCACCACGGTCGGTTTGCCCGGCGCGCTGAACACTTCCATACGCCCGCATACCGGCTGCAGACGTGCGCCAGTATTGATTAAATCGGCCAGCGGATAGCCCAGCGCCAGCAGTGTCGAGAGCGCCAGCAGCAGGTTGCTGACGTTAAAGGCGCCCATCAGACGGCTTTCAATCTCGCCCTCGCCCCAGGAGGAGGCAAAGCGGATAGTCGCACCGCTGTCGTGGTACACCACCTCGGTTGCTTTCAGCCAGCGGCCATGGCAATTCGGGTTGATATGGTCTTCCATCGACACGGCGACTGCATCAGGCAGTTTTGCTAACCAACGGCGTCCGACTTCATCATCCGCATTGACGATGGCCTGGCCGAAATGGTGAGCAGAAAACAGCAGCCATTTAGCCGCTTCGTAATTGGCCATGTCACCGTGATAGTCCAGATGATCGCGGCTCAGGTTCGTGAAGACAGACGCGGCGAATTTCAACGCCGCCACGCGGTGTTGAACCAGCCCATGAGAGGAGACTTCCATCGCGGCGAAAGTTGCGCCTTGCTGAGCAAGGCTTGCAATCACATGCTGTACGTCAACGGCGGAACCGGTGGTATTTTCCGATGGGATAACTTTGCCCAACAGACCATTCCCCACCGTGCCCATTACCGCGCTGGTTTCGCCAAGCAATTGGCTCCATTGCGCCAGCAATTGCGTAGTCGTGGTTTTACCGTTAGTGCCGGTCACACCAATCAGACGCAGTTGCTCAGAAGGCTCGTTATAAAAACGCCCCGCCAGCGCAGAAAGACGCTCATTTAACTGGCTCAGATAGATAACCGGAACGCCGTGCATCTCGCGAATTTCGCCGTCAGTAGCCTCATCTTTCGCCTCGGCAATAATGGCAGCCACACCTTGCGCAATCGCCTGCGGGATATATCGACGCCCGTCCGCCTGATGACCCACTACTGCCACAAAAAGATCACCCGACGCCGCTACCCGGCTGTCGAGTGTCATTTCTCGCAGTGCTCGCTCCGGCGCACCTGGCACCCACGGAGCAAGAAGGTCGCGCAAATTACGATCTGCCACCTGTCCCCTCGCCTTGATTAATTACGAATTCATTCTTATCGCCCGTTGTCAGTGCATCCGGCTCGATGTTCATGGTGCGTAAAACACCGCCCATGATGGCACCAAACACCGGCGCAGAAACGGCGCCACCGTAGTATTTACCTGCTTGTGGATCGTTAATAACGACCACCAGCGCAAAGCGTGGATTACTGGCGGGCGCAACACCCGCGGTATAAGCAATGTATTTGTTGATGTAGCGGCCATCCGGCCCCACCTTCTTCGCCGTACCGGTCTTAATTGCGATGCGGTAGCCTTTAATCGCCGCTTTCACACCGCCGCCGCCCGGCAGGGCCACGCTCTCCATCATATGTACGACATTGCGTACGATAGACTCATTGAAGATGCGTTCGCCCGGAACAGGTGGATCAACTTTGGTTATCGACAGTGGACGGTACACACCGTAGCTGCCGATGGTTGCATAGACTCGCGCTAACTGTAACGGCGTTACCATTAGCCCGTAGCCGAAAGAGAAGGTGGCCCTCTCTATGTCAGACCACCGTTGTTTTTGAGGAAATAAGCCACTGCGTTCTCCGACCAACCCCAAATTGGTCGCCTTTCCCAGTCCAAAACGTGAGTAAGTATCTACTAACGCTGAGGACGGCATCGCTAACGCCAGTTTAGAAACACCAACGTTACTCGACTTCTGTAGTACCCCGGTCAGGGTCAATTCGCTGTAGCGCGCCACGTCTTTGATTTCGTGGCCGTTAATTCGATAAGGAATAGTGTTCAACACGGTGTTAGGTGTCACGACGCCACGCTGGAGCGCGGTCATCACTACCATGGGTTTAACCGTCGAACCCGGTTCGAAGACGTCGGTAATCGCGCGGTTACGCATGGCGTCTTTCGCGGTACCGGTAAAATTGTTCGGGTTGTAAGAGGGACTATTCGCCATCGCCAGTACTTCGCCGGTGCTCACATCCACCAACACAGCACTGCCCGATTCCGCTTTGTTAAATGCCACCGCATTATTCAGTTCGCGGTAGACCAGTGCCTGAAGACGTTCGTCAATGCTCAGCGCAAGGTTATGCGCCGCCTGGCTGTCAGTGGAGGAGATATCCTCAATCACGCGGCCATAACGGTCTTTACGTACAATACGTTCACCCGGTTGACCGGTCAGCCACTTATCAAAGCTTTTCTCGACCCCTTCGATGCCTTCACTGTCGACGTTAGTAAAGCCGATAAGGTGAGCAGTTACTTCGCCCGAAGGGTAATAACGGCGCGACTCTTCGCGAAGGTGAATGCCCGGCAGCTTAAGCTTTTTAATGTACTCGCCAAGGTCGGGGTTGACCTGACGCGCCAGGTAGATAAAGCGCCCTTTCGGGTTCGCATTAATGCGCGAGGAAAGCTGATCGAGCGGGATGGTCAAGGCGTCGGACAGGGCTTTCCAGCGATTATCGAGCGTTACGCCACCGGCATCCTGCACCTCTTTCGGGTCGGCCCAAATAGCTTTGACCGGCACACTCACTGCCAGCGGACGTCCGGAACGATCGGTAATCATGCCGCGCGAGGTCGCGACTTCCTGAACGCGCAGCGAGCGCATATCCCCTTCACGCACCAGCATATCGGGGTTTACAATTTGTAAATACGCGACGCGGCCCAGCAAAAAGCCCAGCGCCAGCAAAATGCAGCCGCAAAGCAAGGCAAAACGCCAGCTCACAAAGCTGGCCTGTTCTTCCTGGCGTTTCGGTTTTGGCGTTTTAACCGCTGCGGCTTTCATGCGTCGCGTGGTTCCTTATTTCTGTACAACAATGTTTTCCTGGGACGGATCGACATGCTGCATTTGCAGCTTCTCGGTCGCGATCCGCTCAACCCGGCTATGATCGCCGAGCGCATTCTCTTCAAGGATCAAGTTGCGCCATTCGATATCCAGCGCATCGCGCTCCAGCACGAGTTGTTCACGCTGGGCCGTCAACAGACGGGTATGATGCGAAGTGGTGACAACCGTCACCGCCGTCATGATGATGCAAATGAACAGGCAGAGTGGCAGTTTCCCAAATCGCAAAAGGTCGTCGCCGATCACGCCAGGCAAGGCATGGCGCTCGTTGCTTCCTAACGACACTTTAACTTTGCTAAGGGTCTCTGACACTCTGCCGATCATGCGTTCGTCCTCTCTGCAATACGCAGAACTGAACTACGGGCACGTGGATTTTCAGCCACTTCTTCTTCGCCCGGCATCAACTTGCCTAGTGCTCGTAACTGACGTCCACCCAGTTTCCTGAGTTGCTCTTCCGTCATCGGTAACCCTGCCGGAACCTGCGGACCGCGGCTTTGTTCACGCATAAAACGTTTTACAATGCGGTCTTCCAGCGAGTGGAAACTGATGATCGAGAGCCGCCCTCCCGGGGCCAATACGTCGATCGAGCTTTTTAGCGCCAGCTCTATCTCCTCCAGTTCACTGTTTACCCAGATGCGCACCGCCTGGAAGGTACGGGTCGCAGGATGTTTGAATTTATCTTTCACCGGTGTCGCTGCCGCCACCACAGCAGCCAGCTCTTTGGTGCGGGTCATCGGTTCTTCACGGTTACGTTCAACGATGGCGCGCGCGATGCGTTTACCAAAGCGCTCTTCACCAAAGGTTTTTATCACCCATGCGATATCGGCCTCATCGGCCGTTCGTAACCACTCCGCAGCAGATTGACCGCGGGTGGGGTCCATACGCATGTCAAGCGGACCGTCACGCATAAAGGAAAAACCGCGTTCAGCGTCATCGAGTTGCGGAGAAGAGACACCAAGATCGAGCAGAATTCCGTCGATCTTACCGGTGAGGCCACGCTCGCTGACATACTCAGCCAGCGCGGAAAAAGGACCATGTACGATGGAAAAGCGGGGATCATCAATGGTTTTTGCGACGGCAATCGCTTCTGGATCACGGTCAATAGCCAGCAAACGTCCTTCCGCTCCCAGTTGGGAGAGGATCAGGCGTGAGTGACCACCGCGGCCAAAAGTGCCATCAATGTAAATGCCATCCGGACGAATGTTCAGGCCATTAACGGCCTCATCCAGTAGCACCGTTGTGTGTTTAAAATTTTCCATCATCATTACAGAGACAAATCCTGCAACCGGTCTGAAAGTATCTCAGTACCCGTTTGCTCAGCGTCGATATCTTCCTTGACCTGTTGATACCAGGTCGTTTCGTCCCACAGTTCAAACTTATTGAACTGTCCGACCAGCATCACTTCTTTCGTCAGCCCGGCGTGTTGCCGCAAAACGGGCGCGATTAATAAGCGCCCTGCGTTATCCATCTGACATTCGCTGGCATGCCCCAACAAGAGGCGTTGTACCCGGCGCTCTTGCGGATCCATGCTCGACAGACGCGACAATTTTTGCTCAATAATTTCCCATTCGGGTAAGGGGTAAAGCAGCAGGCAGGTGTGACGGATGTCAATGGTACAAACCATTTGACCGGAAGCTTTCTCCAGCAGCAAATCCCGATAACGGGTCGGCACGGCTAACCGGCCTTTGCTGTCGAGATTGACTAATGTAGCTCCACGGAACATACCAGCCCCACCCCTGAGTGACCTATTTCACCACTTTATCCCACAAATCCCCACCGAAGGAGTTTACGGAGCGGAGGAAAAGCTTGTCAAGCCAGTGCAAAGGCTAACCAGAATAAAAGATCCCTTATTCGCGGTTACATTCCACTTTGGTGAAATACCGCTCAACTAATGAGGCAAATTAACGTCATGAATATTTGTAAGAAAAAAACTGAATATGCATTGGGGCGTTAAAAACCAGTTATTTCATGCGTGCCAAATATAAAGTGTCAGTTTGCGACGCGGGCGGCATTTTAAGACATATTGCAGGCAGATAACAGTGCCAGATAGCGCTTGCGCGCCGCGGAAGCGATAAGAAAAACCGTAGGGTTAAAGCCCATAATCAAAAAGCGGTTGTTATTTCAACGATTACAGCGGGAAATGTAACAAAGTAATACAGGGGACACGTTCAGTTACGTCTTAATTACTTTAAAATGTGTCACAGGTGAAATAAGGCAAATTAATTAAATTAACGGCCTTAAAAATAAGGATTTATCTGAATTGGCTATAAAATTAATTATCGCCTTTCATTCGCAACAAAAAGGCAGCAATGACTGCCTTTATTGGATTACTAAACGCGGCTTAATACACCACGACGGTAGAGGTTGCGACGAATACGGCTCAAACCCGCTTTAGGTTTACGCGGCTCGTCCAGACTTGCCAGTACAATCTCCAGCACGCGCTCAGCAACATCACGATGACGCTGTGCCACCGCCAGAACCGGGCATTGCAGGAAGTCCAGCAGTTCATGATCACCAAAAGTAGCAATAGCAAGGTCAGACGGTAGCTTACCATCGCGGCGTAGCGTAACGTCCAGCACACCTTGTAGCAGTGCAAAAGAGGTAGTAAACAGCGCCTGCGGCATGCTGTGCGTTTCCAGCCATTTTTCAAATAACTGTGCAGCGGCTTCACGCTCATAGCTATTGGCATAGAGATAATCCACTTCGCGCGGATCGTCCTTCCAGGCCGTACGGAAGCCCTGTTCACGTAAAAAGCTGACAGAAAGCTCAGGTAACGCGCCCAGATACAGTACTTTTTCCGCCGGGAATTTACGTAATTCTGCCGCCAGCATTTCCGAGTCGTCCTGATCGGCGCCGACAACGCTGGTGAAGTGTTCACGATCCAGCGCGCGGTCAAGTGCGACTATTGGAAACGCGTCATTGGCCCAACGCTGATAGAAAGGATGCTCCGGCGGCAACGATGTTGAAACGATTATGGCGTCGACCTGGCGCTGAAGCAGATGTTCAATACAGCGCATTTCGTTATCTGGCTGATCTTCCGAGCAGGCGATAAGTAGTTGATAACCGCGCTGACGCGCCTGACGTTCCAGATAATTCGCAATCCGCGTATAACTGGTGTTCTCCAAATCCGGAATAACCAGCCCAATGGAGCGAGTACGTCCCGCTCGCAACCCAGCCGCCACCGCATTCGGGTGGTAATTATGCTCACGTACGACCGCCATAACTTTCTCGACGGTTTTATCGCTGACACGATATTGCTTTGCCTTTCCATTAATGACATAGCTTGCCGTGGTACGTGAGACGCCGGCTAGCCGGGCGATTTCATCCAGTTTCACAATTGCCCCTCAAAAAATAAAAGATACTCCATAACCTTTTTAGGGATATAGGTTAAATTCCATAACATCTAAGCGCAGAATAGACACTGCGGCAACCGCTTTTGTGTTTGCTTCCGGCGGATTTCGCAAAAAAAAAGCCCAGCGGATAGCGCCAGGCCAGGAAAATGACGTATGCGTAACACTAACGCATGATTTTGTCGCCGCGAGATAAACCAACTACGCCAGACCTCGCCACCTCAACAATTTTCGCCACATCGCGAATGGTCGCCAGAAAAGCATCAAGCTTATCACTGGTGCCGGCGAGCTGAACCGTATAAATAGAAGGCGTAACATCAATGATCTGCCCACGGAAGATTTCCGCGTTGCGTTTGACCTCTTCGCGGCCATATCCGCTGGCCTGGATTTTCACCAGCATGATCTCGCGCTCAACGTAAGCGCCCTGCCCAAGCTCATTCACACGTAACACATCCACCAGCTTGTGCAGTTGCTTTTCAATTTGCTCCAGCACTTTGGCATCCCCGACTGTCTGGATCGTCATCCGCGAAAGCGTCGGATCATCTGTCGGTGCCACAGTCAGACTTTCAATGTTATAGCCGCGCTGGGCAAAAAGGCCGATCACGCGCGATAACGCGCCCGATTCATTTTCCAGTAAAACAGATAATATCCGGCGCATAATCAGGTCCTCTCCGTTTTGCTCAACCACATTTCATCCATGCCACCGCCACGGATCTGCATCGGATAAACATGTTCACTTCCGTCGACGGTCACATCGACAAAGACCAGGCGGTTATTTTTAACCTGCTCAAGCGCCTCAATCAGCTTCGCTTCAAGTTCTTCCGGACGGGTTATATTGATCCCTACATGACCGTAAGCTTCGGCTACGCGTGCAAAATCGGGTAACGACTGCATATACGATTGTGAATGACGACCCGAATAGATCATATCCTGCCACTGCTTCACCATCCCCAGATAACGGTTGTTCAGGTTCAGTACCAGCACCGGAAGCTCATATTGCATTGCGGTAGACAACTCCTGAATATTCATCTGGATACTGCCGTCGCCCGTAACGCAGATAACCGTTTCATCCGGGAGCGCCATTTTCACACCCAGCGCGGCTGGCAGACCAAAGCCCATCGTGCCCAGACCGCCAGAGTTTATCCAGCGACGCGGTTTATCAAAACGGTAATAGAGCGCCGCAAACATCTGGTGCTGGCCAACATCCGAAGTGACGTAGGCGTCACCCTTCGTTAAGCGCCAGATCGTTTCGATCACCGCCTGCGGTTTGATCTTCTGACTTTGCGTGTCGTATTTCAGGCACTGGCGGGCACGCCATTGCTCAATCTGCAACCACCAATCGCGAATATCGTCCAGGGGTTGCTGAAACTCTTCTTGCCCCAATAACTCCAGCATCTGCTCAAGTACCAGCCGGGCATCCCCAACGATCGGCACATCTGCCTGTACGGTCTTCGAAATCGATGTCGGGTCAATATCAATATGCAGAACCGTGGCATTCGGGCAGTACTTCGCCAGATTGTTGGTTGTACGGTCATCAAAGCGCACCCCAACGGCAAAGATCACATCCGAGTGATGCATGGTCATGTTGGCTTCGTAGGTACCGTGCATACCCAGCATACCCAACGCCTGACGATGCGATGCCGGAAACGCCCCCAGCCCCATAAGCGACGAGACCACAGGAAGATTCAATTTCTCTGCCAGCGTACGCAGTTGCGGTTCGCAGGCAGACGTGATCGCACCACCGCCCACATAGACAACGGGATGTTTCGCCGCTACCAGCGTTTGCAAAGCACGTTTGATTTGCCCTTTATGACCGTGAGTTGTCGGGTTATAGGAGCGCATACTCACCGAATCCGGCCATACATAAGGGAGTTTATTCGCTGGATTGAGAATATCTTTCGGTAAATCGACGACGACCGGGCCAGGACGACCACTGGAAGCAAGCCAGAACGCTTTTTTCAGCACGCCAGGAATGTCTTCGGTCTGTTTTACCAGGAAACTATGTTTTACCACCGGGCGGGATATCCCCACCATGTCGCATTCCTGGAAAGCATCATAGCCGATGAGGGAGGTCGCAACCTGCCCTGAAAGAACCACCAACGGAATCGAGTCCATATAAGCTGTTGCAATCCCGGTGATGGCGTTCGTGGCTCCCGGTCCGGAGGTGACGAGCACAACGCCAACTTCACCGGTCGCCCTTGCCAGACCATCAGCCATATGCAAAGCAGCCTGCTCATGGCGCACCAGGACATGATCGATTCCACCGACCGTATGTAGCGCATCGTAAATATCGAGGACCGCGCCCCCAGGATAACCGAATACTTGCTTCACGCCCTGATCGATAAGCGATCGGACGACCATCTCGGCTCCAGACAACATCTCCATGGTTTGCCTCCAGGCTTGGGTTTGGCGACTGAAGACAGAACGCGTGTCCGTCTTGTCGCTCTGTTCAGTACAGGAAGTCCCTGCATTCTGATTATGAATGGCAGTTACCATAACCGCTGAAAATCTGGCAGGCAATTAGCAAACGATTCACCTCACCTTGCCCCAAAAGAGGAATAATAAGGTTAACAGGCGGGAATTGGTGAAATTGTCTGTAATAAGCAAAGACGATGATGATTCATCATTCGAATCACTTCCTGCTCAGTAATTCATGCATTTTTACGTCGCGATTTGATGCGCCAGTAAAATAGCTCAGCATAAAATTTCGCGCCAGGATGGCCAAACAGAAGAAAGCAGCCATTGGCGCATTCAACGCATTGGATGCCTTTTAACGGCGACAAACCGAGACCAGTAACTCTTCCATCCACTGGTGGCCTTTATCCCGTCCCGCCGCTTCATGCCATGAAAGATAACAGGTACGGCTATTCAGTTTTAACGGTAAAGGTAAAACCTGGAGCTCTAATTTCCCGGCAAACTCTTCGGCTAACCAACGCGGGGCAATCGCCACAAGCTGCGTTTGAGAAACCACATTGAGTACACTCGTCAATGCCATTCCCTGATAAGCAACACAGGTTTGTTTATCCGTCGTGTCATACCACGGCTGGCTAAAAGATGCATAACGATCCAGCGCAACTACTGCGTGCTGTTCACAATAAATATCACTTTCACGAAGTGGCCCATTAATACGTGGATGTTTTTTACTGGCTACCAGCACCATCTCATCTTTAAACAACGGCACGCATGAGAATTCTGGTCGACGAAATTCATCGTAGCCGATGACAAATTCTATTTCCTGGTAACGAAGTTGGTGTTCTATATTTTGATTTAATGATGATTTAAAGGCCAGATGTATATTCGGCGCAACCTCATTCACTCTATTGTAGATGACAGAAGTGAGGAGATTATCAAGCGGACTGCACACGCAAAGATTAAAAACGCGCTCGCTGGTCACGGGTTCAAAGCCCGATCCCGGCAGTTCATTTTGCACGAGTTGTAACGCCTGCCTGACCGAACCAAACAATTGGAAGGCGCGTGCCGTAGGCTGTATTCCCCGACCATAGCGCACAAAGAGTTCGTCATTAAACATGACCTTAAGCCTGGCCAGGGCATTGCTCACTGCCGGTTGCGACATTCCCAAAGAATGAGCTGCCCGCGTGATATTTTGTTCCTGCATAACCGCATCAAAAATAGTTAACAAATTGAGATCAACTTTGCGCAGTTGCGGTTTCGTTACCTCACTAATATGGGTGTTTTCAACTTGTTCTTCTGACATATCCTTCTCCGATATCATGCTAAATTCCATTTATCCCGGCAGCAATAACCTAAAGAAATATGATTTATCACGCATATAAGATAAGGAAAAGAGGAATTCAACAAAATAGGAATACATAAAGATAATTTAATGCCGGGATTTTTCCAACCCCATAAAAAGCACTAAACCATATGTTCCCGTTCAAATGAAACGGCAGACCAGAATCAAAACATAAATAGCGTGAATGCACAATACAGCCTCATTAAGCAATAAATGCGATCCAACAGAGATATTTCAATAGCACGAACAATATAATTTAACTTAATTTTATCATTTCGTCGCATTAGTTAAGAAAAATAATAACCCCAACAAATTAATCATGACTAATCATCAGGATAGCAAGCCCTCTTCAAAAATGTAAAAATATAACCAACTGCAAAGAAATGTTCATGAAAGGCACAAACAACGTCAAGTATGAAATAGCACTAATACCTTATTTTGATTTTTAACGGAATTACAGCACGATTAACTAAAATAGAACGCAGTGCCAAATCCGTTTTCATGCGCTTTTAAGGGGCCAGGTGTTGACTTTGATTTCTGAATCCAGTACCACTAATGGCATATCGCATTTAATCGCATTCATCTGGAGCATGGTTAATGATTCGCAATGTTCGCTTCCTCGGTCTACTACTACTAAACGCATCCCATGTGCGCGGTAGACCGGTGGGCGACACTCAGCGTTGAGTCATCCTCCAGTTACACTAAGAACCCGCGCCTTGGCGCGGGTTTTTTTATGCTCGTAGCAAG
Source organism: Phytobacter sp. SCO41 (assembly GCF_003073275.1). Lineage (NCBI taxonomy): Bacteria > Pseudomonadati > Pseudomonadota > Gammaproteobacteria > Enterobacterales > Enterobacteriaceae > Phytobacter > Phytobacter sp. SCO41. Next base: position 4,724,924 of record NZ_CP027225.1, read on the forward strand.
GCGACCGAAGAGAGATAAGGACCAAACCATGAGCCAGCAAGTCGTTATTTTTGATACAACCTTACGTGATGGTGAACAGGCATTACAGGCAAGCCTGAGTGTGAAAGAGAAGCTGCAGATCGCTCTGGCGCTGGAACGTATGGGTGTTGACGTCATGGAGGTCGGCTTTCCGGTCTCTTCTCCGGGCGATTTCGAATCCGTACAGACTATCGCGCGTCAGGTTAAAAACAGCCGTGTCTGTGCGCTGGCACGCTGTGTCGAGAAAGATATTGATGTAGCGGCTGAATCATTGAAAGTTGCCGAAGCATTCCGCATCCATACTTTTATTGCCACCTCCCCCATGCATATCGCCACTAAACTGCGCAGTACGCTGGATGAAGTGATTGAACGCGCCATTTATATGATTAAGCGCGCCCGTAATTACACCGACGACGTTGAATTCTCTTGCGAAGACGCAGGCCGTACTCCGATTGCTGACCTGGCGCGTGTGGTCGAAGCCGCCATCAACGCGGGTGCGAAAACCATTAATATTCCGGACACCGTTGGCTACACCATGCCGTTCGAATTCGCCAATATCATCACTGGCCTGTATGAACACGTGCCAAATATCGACAAAGCCATTATCTCCGTTCATACCCACGATGATTTAGGTCTGGCTGTCGGCAACGCTATTGCTGCTGTCCATGCTGGCGCACGCCAGGTTGAAGGGGCGATGAACGGCATCGGTGAGCGCGCAGGAAACTGTTCGCTGGAAGAGGTCATCATGGCCATCAAAGTGCGCAAAGACATCATGAATGTGCACACCGGCATTAATCATCACGAAATCTGGCGTACCAGCCAGACAGTTAGCCAGATTTGCAACATGCCAATCCCGGCGAACAAAGCCATTGTCGGCACCGGTGCCTTTGCTCACTCCTCCGGTATCCACCAGGATGGCGTGCTGAAAAACCGTGAAAACTACGAAATCATGACCCCGGAATCCATCGGTCTGAACCAGGTACAGTTGAACCTGACGTCCCGCTCTGGCCGCGCGGCGGTGAAACACCGTATGGAAGAGATGGGCTACAAAGATACCGACTACAACATGGATCACCTGTACGACGCGTTCCTGAAACTGGCAGACAAAAAAGGCCAGGTCTTCGATTACGATCTGGAAGCGCTGGCGTTCATCAATAAACAGCAGGAAGAGCCGGAACATTTCCGTCTGGATTATTTTAGCGTGCAGTCCGGCTCCAGCGATATCGCTACCGCCTCCGTGAAGCTGGCCTGTGGCGAAGAAACGAAAGCCGAAGCCGCCAACGGCAACGGCCCGGTAGACGCTGTTTATCAGGCGATTAACCGCATCACCGGTTATGACATTGAGCTGGTTAAATATGATCTCAATGCCAAAGGTCAGGGTAAAGACGCGCTGGGTCAGGTGGATATCGTCGTCACTTACAACGGGCGTCGTTTCCATGGTGTGGGTCTGGCAACTGATATCGTGGAATCCTCTGCCAAAGCGATGGTACACGTACTGAACAACATCTGGCGCGCCGTAGAAGTCGAAAAAGAATTGCAACGCAAAGCTCAAAATAAAGAAAACAACAAGGAAACCGTGTGATGTCGAAGAATTACCATATTGCCGTGTTGCCGGGTGACGGCATTGGCCCCGAAGTCATGGCGCAAGCCTTAAAAGTACTGGACGCCGTTCGTAGCCGTTTCGAAATGCGTATTACCACCAGCCACTATGATGTGGGCGGCATCGCAATTGACCGCCATGGCAATCCGCTGCCGCAGGCAACCGTGGAAGGCTGCGAGCAGGCAGACGCTATCCTGTTTGGCTCCGTAGGCGGTCCGAAATGGGAAAACCTGCCGCCAGCACAGCAACCGGAGCGTGGTGCTCTGCTGCCGCTGCGCAAACATTTCAAATTATTCAGCAACCTGCGTCCGGCTAAACTGTACCAGGGGCTGGAAGAGTTCTGCCCGCTGCGTGCCGATATTTCCGCTAACGGCTTTGACATTCTCTGCGTGCGCGAGCTGACGGGCGGTATTTACTTCGGTCAGCCAAAAGGCCGTGAAGGCAGCGGGCAGCACGAGAAAGCGTTTGATACCGAGGTCTATCACCGTTTTGAGATTGAACGTATTGCGCGTATCGCGTTTGAATCTGCGCGCAAACGCCGTAAAAAAGTGCATTCTATTGATAAAGCGAACGTGCTGCAGACCTCTCTGCTGTGGCGTGAAATCGTCAACGAAGTGGCACAGGAATACCCGGACGTCGAGCTGGCGCATATGTATATCGACAACGCCACAATGCAGTTGATTAAAGACCCGTCCCAGTTTGACGTGTTGTTGTGTTCCAACCTGTTCGGCGACATCCTCTCTGATGAGTGTGCGATGATCACAGGTTCCATGGGCATGCTGCCGTCTGCCAGCCTGAACGAACAAGGTTTTGGTCTGTACGAACCGGCTGGCGGCTCCGCGCCGGATATCGCGGGCAAAAATATTGCGAACCCGATAGCTCAAATTCTTTCTCTCGCACTGCTGTTGCGTTACAGCCTGGATGCCGACGACGCGGCAACCGCCATTGAAAGCGCCATCAACCGCGCATTAGAAGAAGGTGTGCGTACCGGTGATTTAGCCCGTGGCGCCGCAGCTGTTAGTACCGATGAGATGGGTGACATCATTGCCCGTTATATCGCAGAAGGGGTGTAATCATGGCCAGGACGTTGTACGAAAAATTGTTTGATGCGCATGTTGTGTACGAAGCGCCAAACGAAACCCCATTGTTGTATATCGACCGCCATCTGGTGCACGAAGTCACTTCACCACAGGCGTTTGACGGCCTGCGCGCGCATAATCGCCCGGTGCGTCAGCCGGGCAAGACCTTTGCGACCATGGATCATAACGTTTCCACGCAGACCAAAGACATCAATGCCTCCGGTGAAATGGCGCGTATCCAGATGCAGGAACTGATCAAGAACTGCAAAGAGTTCGGCGTTGAATTGTATGACCTGAACCACCCGTATCAGGGTATCGTGCACGTGATGGGGCCTGAACAGGGTGTCACCCTGCCGGGCATGACCATCGTCTGCGGCGACTCCCACACCGCCACTCACGGCGCGTTTGGTGCTCTGGCGTTCGGTATCGGGACCTCCGAAGTGGAGCACGTGCTGGCGACGCAGACCCTGAAACAGGGTCGCGCAAAGACCATGAAAATTGAAGTGAAAGGCAAAGCGTCGGCAGGTATTACTGCTAAAGATATTGTACTGGCGATTATCGGCAAAACCGGCAGCGCCGGCGGTACCGGGCACGTAGTCGAATTCTGTGGCGAGGCGATTCAGGCACTGAGCATGGAAGGTCGTATGACCCTGTGCAATATGGCTATCGAAATGGGTGCCAAAGCGGGCCTGGTCGCGCCGGATGAAACCACCTTCAACTATGTGAAAGGTCGTTTGCATGCGCCGAAAGGCAAAGACTATGACGATGCGGTGGAGTACTGGAAGACGCTGAAAACCGACGACGGCGCGACCTTCGATACAGTTGTGACGCTGCAAGCCGAAGAGATTGCCCCGCAGGTCACCTGGGGGACTAACCCGGGTCAGGTCATCTCCGTTAATGACATCATTCCGGACCCGGCCTCCTTCGCCGATCCGGTTGAGCGTGCCTCAGCAGAGAAAGCGCTGGCCTATATGGGCCTGCAGCCAGGTGTACCTCTGACCTCCGTCGCCATTGATAAAGTCTTTATCGGCTCCTGCACCAACTCACGTATTGAAGATTTACGCGCCGCCGCAGAGGTTGCCAAAGGGCGCAAAGTTGCACCGGGCGTACAGGCGCTGGTAGTTCCAGGCTCTGGCCCGGTGAAAGCGCAGGCCGAAGCCGAAGGGCTGGACAAGATCTTTATTGAAGCCGGTTTCGAATGGCGTTTACCAGGCTGCTCTATGTGCCTGGCAATGAACAATGACCGTCTGAACCCGGGCGAACGTTGCGCATCCACCAGTAACCGTAACTTTGAAGGTCGTCAGGGGCGCGGTGGTCGTACGCACCTGGTCAGTCCGGCAATGGCAGCCGCGGCTGCGGTAACCGGTCATTTCGCTGATATTCGCAGCTTGTAAAGGAGATAATCATGGCAGAGAAATATACACAGCACACAGGCCTGGTTGTCCCACTGGATGCCGCCAATGTCGATACCGACGCCATCATTCCAAAACAGTTTTTGCAGAAGGTCACGCGTACCGGCTTTGGCGCACATCTGTTTAATGACTGGCGGTTCCTGGATGATAAAGGGGAAGTTCCGAACCCGGAATTCGTCCTGAACTTCCCGGAATATAAAGGCGCCTCTATTTTGCTGGCGCGTGAAAACTTCGGTTGCGGCTCATCACGCGAACATGCGCCCTGGGCATTAACCGACTACGGCTTTAGAACCGTTATCGCCCCAAGCTTCGCAGACATTTTCTACGGCAACAGCTTCAATAATCAGTTGCTGCCAGTGAAACTGAGCGATGAAGAAGTGGACGAACTGTTCAAACTGGTCCAGGCCAATCCGGGCATCTCGTTCGAGGTGGACCTCGAGGCGCAGGTAGTGAAAGCCGGGGGGAAATCGTACCCGTTTGTTATTGATGCGTTCCGCCGCCACTGCATGCTGAACGGTCTCGACAGTATTGGCCTGACTCTGCAGCATGAAGATGCCATCTCCAGCTACGAAAACAAGCAGCCCGCGTTTATGAATTAAACCTGTCTGCTGCTCTGGTGCCCGGTTTTTCGCCGGGCCTTTAACGTTTTATTTTGTGATTATCATCACAAAAACCATCACTTCTTTCTATCATATGCACAGATATTTGAACTTTTAAAATTTAATTATCTACTGTATCGCTCTTATTCTGTGCATTTCTTCTCTCTTTTTGTATAAACCCGGCAACACAAGTAAAAATACAGCTCAATTATTTAATATAAGAATACAGGCATGTGAAAAAACGGTTAATTGCATAGAAAGACACTATGGTTTCATGCAAAAAAAAGCATTATTTTTCCTCTCCCCCCCTCGTTATCTTTCCCACAGAAACATTTTAACTTTGGATATATCAGGGCCTCCGCATGTCGGCCTCCTGGATTTCCCGTGGAGAGAGCAAATGAGCCACTACCAACACCTTTTCACCCCGCTAACCATTAACGGGATGACGATAAAAAACCGGATCATCATGCCGCCAATGGGCACCAACCTGGCGAGCCTGAACGGTGAAGTCTCTCAGGAACAGTTGGAGTACTATGAACTGCGGGCAAAAGGGGGCACAGGCTTAATTACGATTGAGAATATTTGTATCGACTTCCCGTTCGCCTCAAATGGCACAACGCAGCTGCGTATCGATAACGATCAATATATTCCTGGGTTATTCAAATTAACTGAGACGCTGCATAAACACGGAGCCTGTGTCTCTATTCAGCTAAATCATGCGGGTGCTTCTGCTTATGCTTATCGCCTGAATGGCGAACAACCGCTCTCCTCTTCGAATATACCGTCGAAAAAGAACGGTAATATTCCTCGCCCCATGACACATGACGAAATATATCATGCGGTTAATAAATTTGGTGAAGCGGCAGAACGTGTAAAACGTGCGGGTTTTGATAGTGTGGAAATTCACGCAGGCCACTCTTATTTAATAAGCCAGTTCTTATCGCCTCTGTTTAATAAACGTACCGATGAATTTGGCGGCTCCCCGGAAAACCGCGCCAGAATATTAACGCTGGTGGTTGATAAAGTGCGCGCCAGCGTCGGTCCTCGCTTCCCGATTAGCCTGCGTTTCAGTGCCGATGATTTCCTTAAGGGCGGCAACACGCTGGAGGATACGCTACGTATGCTGGCACTTTGCCAGGATAAGGTCGACATTCTCAATGTTTCCGCCGCGCAAAACGACAACCTGAATCTGCAAATTGATCAGATGTCACTGGAAGATGGCTGGAAGCGTTATCTCTCCCGCGCCGTACGCGATAAGTTTAATAAACCGACTGTTATTGCTGGCAATATTCGCTCACCGAAAGTGGCCGAAGACATTATCGCAACGGGCGATGCAGACCTGATTGCGATCGGCCGTGGCCTGATTGCCGAACCGGAATGGGTGCAAAAGGTCCAGAGCGGCAATGAACGCCTGATGCGCAAATGCATCTCCTGCAATATCGGCTGCGCCGACCACCGTATCGCGCGCTCTCGTCCGCTGCGTTGCTCCATCAATCCGGACATTATCCATGGCGACGCTTATAAACTGCGCAGGGTAAATCGCGACACCCGTGTCGTAGTTATCGGTGCGGGAACCGCAGGTATGGAAGCCGCATGCACTGCCGCAGAAGTCGGTTGCCATACCTGGTTGCTGGAGAAGAAAAACAGCCTCGGCGGACTGGCCTCTGAAATCTCGCGCCTGCCGGAGAAAAAGCGTATCGCCGACTTCCCGCAATTTATGAAAAACAGGATGGCCGGTTTAGACAATTTAATGCTGCAGGTTGGTCAGAAGGCCACTGTTGAGCACATTGCCGGGCTACGGCCGAACCTGATTGTCAACGCCACGGGCTCAACACCGCTGCTGCCGCCGATTAACGGACTGAAAGAGTGCATTGACGTTGAGGGCGGCCGCGTCTTCTCCATTATCGGCATGATTCAGCACCTGGAGCAATTTGCGAATGTTGAAGGAAAACGCATCGCCGTTGTCGGCGGCGGTGCTGTTGGCCTGGATGTTATCGAATATTTCTCTGCACGCGGTGCTACTACCGTGCTGATTGAGATGCAGGAAGGTCCAGGACGCGATCTGGATATCATTACCAAAAATGCCATGTTGACCATGCTGGATGAGCACCACGTGGAACAGCACATGCAGACACAACTCATCGCCGTTCACCCTACACACTTTAGCGTCAAGAAAGCCGACCAGACTTGCGACATTCCTTTTGACTACGGCTTTGTGTGCTTGGGAATGCGCGCCAACACCAGCGGTCTCAATGAAATTGAGCAATGGGCCAGAGCCAATAACGTAAAAATAATGAACATCGGCGACAGCCTGATGGCCCGGCGAATCATTGATGGCGTGCGCGAAGGGCGCAACGTGCTGGACACCCTCGAGGATATGGGTGCTCTGGGCAACCGCGAATCAACCAAAATTCCACTTCTAACATATTAAGGACTTTATCATGGCTGAACGTATTACGGGTCACACTGAGCTGATTGGACTGATTGCAACACCGATTCGCCATAGCATGTCGCCGACAATGCATAACGAAGCCTTTGCACATCTGGGTCTGGATTATGTCTACCTGGCATTTGAAGTAGACAACCAGGAGCTGAAAGATGTTGTACAGGGTTTCCGGGCGCTTAAACTGCGCGGGTTTAACGTATCCATGCCGAACAAAACCGCCATTTGCCAATACCTGGACAAACTTTCCCCGGCGGCAGAGCTGGTCGGTGCGGTGAATACCGTGGTTAATGACAATGGCGTACTGACGGGTCATATCACCGACGGTACAGGTTATATGCGCGCATTGGCTGAAGAAGGTATCGATATTATCGGTAAGAAAATGACGGTCCTGGGTGCGGGTGGCGCGGCAACGGCGCTCTGCGTTCAGGCGGCACTGGATGGCGTAAAAGCGATCTCCATTTTCAACCAGAAAGACAAATTTTTCGCCAATGCGGAGCAAACTGTTGCCAAGATCCGCAATAACACCAACTGTGAAATTCATCTGTACGATCTGGCCGATCACGACAAACTGCGTCAGGAAATCGATAGTAGTGTGATCCTCACCAACGCTACCGGTGTGGGTATGAAACCGTTTGAAGGCCAGATGCTGCTGCCGAACGACAGCTTCCTGCGACCAGATCTCATCGTCTCTGACGTGATTTATAACCCGCGCAAAACCCACCTGTTGCAAGTGGCGGAGAAGAAAGGCTGCCGCACACTCAACGGCCTGGGAATGATGCTCTGGCAAGGGGCGAAAGCCTTTGAAATCTGGACAGGTAAAGAGATGCCGGTCGATTACGTCAAAAATATCCTTTTTTAAGGGTAAACATGATGAAAAATAAATATGTCCCAACTGCGGCCGGGCTGTACCTCAATTACCTGATCCATGGCATGGGGGTACTATTAATTACCCTCAACATGGCGAATTTACAGGAACAGTGGGGAACAGACAGAGCCGGCGTTTCGATTGTTATTTCGTCTTTAGGTATCGGCAAACTCGCCACCATCGTGACGGGTTTTCTGTCCGATCGCTACGGACGTAAGCCTTTTATTTATCTGGGTATTCTGAGCTATTTGCTGTTTTTCTTAGGTATTTTGCTGACCAAAAACATCTATGTTGCCTATTTCTTTGGCATCCTGGCTGGTCTGGCGAACAGCTTCCTCGACTCCGGGACCTACCCGGCGCTGATGGAATCTTTCCCGAACTCAGCAAGCCGTGCGAACGTGTTAATCAAAGCCTTTGTCTCGGCCGGGCAATTCCTGCTGCCCTTCATTATTAGCCTGTTGATTTGGGCGAATCTGTGGTTTGGCTGGTCATTTATCATTGCGGCTGTGTTGATGGTTATTAGCGCCATCTATTTGATCAAAATGCCCTTCCCTGACAACGGGGCCAAAAAAGAGACCGCAGAGAAACCTGGTGCAGCGACAACAACGGAGTCAGATGCCGGTACCATGGATATGCTGGTGTTCACGCTGTATGGCTATATCGGTATGGCGACCTTTTACCTGGTCAGTCAGTGGCTGGCGCAGTACGGCCAGTTCGTTGCGGGTATTCCCTACGAATCAGCAATCAAGTTACTGAGTATCTACACGGCGGGCTCATTGACCTGTGTATTTGTCACCGCGACCTTTGTGAAAAACGTCATTAACTCGGCCGTTGCGATGATCCTCTACACCGGCATCTCGATGATTTCGTTGTTGATTGTTTGCATGTTCCCGACGCCGATGATTGTGACCGGTTTTGCTTTCGTGATCGGTTTCTCAGCCGCAGGCGGGGTATTGCAGTTGGGTGCGACCATCATGGCAATGAGTTTCCCGCAAGGGAAAGGTAAAGCCACCGGGATCTTCTACACTGCCGGCAGTATTGCCAGCTTCACGATCCCGTTGATCACGGCGAAACTGTCCAAAATCAGCATCGCCAGCATTATGTGGTTTGATTTGATTATCGCCATAATCGGCTTTGTGATTGCGCTGTACATCGGTTATCGTCAGTTTCAGGCTCGCGCTGCCCAAAAAACGGTCCGCGCAACCGCCACAGCCTGACGGTTCGGCGAGAATATTATGGATACCAACATGACTAAAGCAGTAACGGTTAAAAACATCACCTTTCAGGAAGGGAGCACGCTTATCTGTGTGCCGCTGATCGGCAAAACGCTCGACGAACTGAAAGCAAATGCACGGACTCTGGCCACCGCAGGTGCCGATCTTATCGAATGGCGTGTCGACCATTTTACACAAGTCCGCGAACCGCAGCTTGTGCAACAGGCGCTGAACGATATTCGTCAGATTCTGGCTGATATTCCGCTGTTGTTTACCTTCCGCAGCAAAAAAGAAGGCGGTGAAACAGAAATCAGCGATGAGGCCTATTTCGAGCTTAATCGTCAGGCAGCCATCAGCGGTCTGGCCGATCTTATTGATATTGAGCTGTTCAACGATGAAGCGCATATTCGTGCAGTAATCGATGCGGCCCATGGCGCTGGTGTGAAAGTCATCATGAGTAATCATGATTTCCACAAAACGCCCGCCCAGGAAGATATCATCTATCGTCTTCGCCGCATGCAGGAGCTGGGCGCAGATCTGCCGAAGATCGCGGTTATGCCGCAAACGCCGCAGGATGTGCTGACACTGCTCTCCGCCACGCTGACCATGAAAGAGAAATATGCGACACGCCCAATTATTACCATGTCGATGGCAAAAATGGGTGGCGTCAGCCGTGTAACGGGTCGCCTGTTTGGTTCAGCGATGACGTTCGGTACCGTAGGCCAGGCCTCGGCACCAGGGCAGATCGCCATCAAAGAACTGCGTGAAATGATGGATATTCTGTACTAAAACAAGAAAACCCGGAGCCTGTCTCCGGGTTCTTGTTAGCGCTTTTGCTGGCTGTCATCAATAATAAAGTTTCTAAAGGATTGAATCGCTGGTGAAAGCACGCGATCTTTCATAGTCGCCAGGTAGATATAACGCGGCGGGATCTTATTTTTAATCGCCAGAATATGGACGTTATAATACGAGAGTGCAGAAATTCTTGGCATGATCGCAATACCGTAATCAATACTGACCAGCCCCGCCATCGCCGTATCCTCATCAACATAACAGGCGATATCAGGCACCAGTTTTTGCTGCATAAAGACGTTATCAATAAACGGCCGTAAGCCGCTGTTCTCCGAAAAGTAGATATACGGGTAATGGATTGTCTCCACAAGATCCACTTCATTTTGATACAAGCGCGCCAGTGGATGATCCTTCGCGGTGACGACGACCAATTCCTGTTGAATAATAGGGATAAAATCAATATCCGGTTCATCCGGGATATATGAGCAAATCGTTAAGTCGCTCTTGCCAGCTTTCAACTCCTGCAATAAAGTCAGAGACGTCCCCTGAGTAAAGGAGAAGGTCACGTTATGTCGTGCAGGAAGTGTAGAATATTTGTGAATTAGCTGCGGTACAACATATTCACCCATTGTATATATAAAGGCAATGCGAATATTCTCCTTATTTTCCAGGCCACTTTTCTGCAAAGTCATGCGGCCATTTTCCAGCGACGTTAGCGCATCTTCGACATAGGGAAGAAAGCGTTTTCCGTTTTGCGTAATTTCGACATTCCGACCTTTTCTGGCAAACAAGGATACACCAAGCTCCTTCTCTAACTCAGAGATAGCGTGGCTTAGGGAGGGTTGAGTGATGAAGAGACTGGAAGCCGCCTCCGTGTAGTGCTCCGTTTCCGATAAACGCTTAAAATAATAAAGTTGCTTTAGGTTCATTATTTTTGACCGTATAATATAAAATTGATATTGCATTGAATATAGCACAGCACAGGTCGTCCCCTGTGGGTAAAACATGAATTCTTGGGCAATATCAAATATTCATATGATGCGGTGAATAATATGTTAAGCGTTAGTTTATAGCGTGAAAATAAAGAGCGGAAAGATAAAGTATTTCTGCATATTAAGGAATATGCAAAAATATTTTAAATATTAAAGGAAACTACTATGAGGACAAGTATCAGCCAGGAAAGTGCTGTGCCTTTAGCAGGCCAACAAAAGCGAACCAAAGCGCGAATTGTAATTTTATTGTTATTATCTATCGGTACGATGATCAATTATCTGGATCGTACCATATTAGGTATTGTCGCTCCGGCACTCAGCAATGAGATCCATATCGATCCCGCCATGATGGGTATCGTGTTCTCAGCCTTTGCATGGACCTACGCGCTGGCGCAAATCCCCGGAGGAATGTTTTTAGATCGCTTCGGAAACAAAATAACCTACGCCCTTTCTATCTTTTTCTGGTCAGCTTTCACCTTACTGCAAAGTTTTTCAGTGGGCTTAAAATCTCTACTGCTATTTCGTTTAGGCCTTGGGATCAGTGAAGCTCCCTGTTTCCCGGTTAACAGTCGCGTCGTAGGAACATGGTTTCCACAGCATGAACGCGCCCGGGCAACGGCAACATATACCGTTGGGGAATATATTGGCCTGGCCGCTTTCTCGCCGATTTTATTTTTAATCCTTGAACACCACGGCTGGAGAACATTATTTTTCATCACCGGCGCACTCGGCATCGCCTTTACGTTTGTATGGTGGAAATTTTATAAAGAGCCCCACGAATCAACAACGGCAAATAAAGAAGAGCTGGAATACATTGGGGTTGGTAATAAAGAAAAAGGCAGTGAAAACATTCCTTTTAACTGGCCGGATGCCAAAAAACTGCTGTGCTGCCGACAGGTCATTGGCGCCAGTTTAGGGCAATTCGCAGGTAACACCACGCTGGTGTTCTTTCTGACATGGTTTCCCACATATCTTGCCCACGAGCGGCATCTCCCGTGGCTGCACGTCGGTTTTTTTGCGACCTGGCCGTTTCTCTCGGCGGCGGTAGGCATCATTTTTGGCGGATGGATTTCAGATAAATTATTGAAGAAAACCGCATCGGTAAATATCAGCAGGAAGCTGCCGATCATCTCCGGCCTGCTGCTCTCAAGTTGTATTATCACAGCGAACTGGGTATCGAATAACACGCTGGTGATTGTGATTATGTCGATTGCCTTTTTCGGCCAGGGCATGGTCGGACTAGGCTGGACGTTAATTTCCGACATTGCGCCGAAAAATATGGCGGGGCTGACAGGTGGGATCTTTAACTTCTGCGCTAATATGGCGTCCATTATTACGCCGCTGATCATAGGGTTTATTATTTCCGGGACCGGGAATTTCTTCTACGCGCTTATCTATATTGGCCTGACGGCGCTGATTGGCGTTGTCGCTTATATTTTTATCATTGGCGATATCAAACGCATTGTACTGAAATAACCCACCGCTTAACCCACCGCTCCCGGCAACCGTCAGCCGGGAGCGTTTTTCGCCTCAGACGTCTTTGACCCGGCTGGTCAGAAAAAGCGTCACCAGCGAAAGCACCGCTATCACCCAGTACACCTTCGCATGGCCGAAGCTTTGTGCCAGCGCGCCCTGTATCACCCCGGCGAGGATCACCCCCGTAGAGATACTGTTAGTGAACAGCGTCGTTGCGGACCCGGCGCGGCCTGGCATCAGATCCTGAAACCATAGCATGCCTATACCGGCAATAATCCCAATAAAGATAGCGTTAAAGAGCTGCAGACCAAGCAGAGCTTCACGGCTATGGAACATGATAAGCCCCACATAGAAGACCACGCCCGCCGCCACTGCGCTGACCATCATCCTGCGTTTACCAAAGCGCTTAACGTAGTAACCTGCCAGGATCATTGCCGGGATCTCAAGCCCCGCGGCCGTTCCCATTAACACGCCCGCCAGACTGTCCGGTAACCCCAGCTCGCTGCTGATCCACAGCGGCATATCAATGATGTACATCGTGTTGCAGGTCCACATCATCGTCGAGGCGATAAACAACATACGGACGTTCTTATTGCCCCAGCCACTGACTTCCGTGACGGCAATATCCGCAGGCTGTTCAATTCGCTTCACGGAGGGCAACCAGAGCGCCACCAGTACCAGGCTGATTACGAAGATACCGGCGGCAATCGAGTACATGGCGGTAAAGCCATAGTTGAGTGCCAGCATGAAGGCCATCGGCGGGCCAATAACCCATGCCACCGAAATTTGCGCACGCATGATCGAGCTGAACATCACCACTTCACGCGCCGAACTGTCCGCGTATTCCCGCGCCAGCGCGAAAAGCTGCGGCATAGCAGTACTGGCCAGCGACGCCAGCATCACACCACAGGTGATTAAGGTCAGATAATGTCGATTGAAGGCAAACAGAAGGGCGTTACCCACCGCCATCAGACAGCAAAACATAATCAGTTTTTTGCGATCGCCCTGTTGGTCAGAGCGTTTTGCCAGCCCGAGGCTGACCAGGATCCCGGCAATGGCGTTAACGGTATAAAACAGTCCAACCCAAAACGGTTGCGCCCCCACCTCGCGACTCAGAAACAGGCTCAGCGTTGGGGCCTGCAAAGCGCCAGCAACACCAATCATAAACGCGACGATCATAAAAGCGATGAAGACCCCATTCAGGCGACGTCCCATCGTGACTAACCAGAGCATAAAGATCCCTTGCATGCGAAAGAAACGAAAAAAGCCAGCAGATAATAACTGCTGGCGTGGTGATTAGCACCAATACTCAGTCACACATGATGGACGCGTTTCAGGGTTTCGAGACCGGGATTGTCACTTCCCACTGCATTAATTCTTCGAGCATTTTCAGCCGCTGATTCGTACTCAAACGAAAGAGCCGGGACGCATTCTGCGTAGCACGAAAATACGCTAAGTAAAATTGCTGTGTAGACGATCTCTTCATAACCACCTCCTCGCTTCATCACGGAAGATTATTGGCTTAATATAGGGATTAATAAATTGCTGACTTTTCATCAGGAGTTCCCCTTTTATGCCATCAGGTCGCCTGCAACAACAGTTCATTCGTCTGTGGCAATGTTGCGACGGGAAATCTCAGGAGACAACGCTCAATGAGTTGGCCGATCTGCTGAGCTGTTCCCGTCGCCATATGCGGACCCTGCTCAATACCATGCAAGAGCGCGGCTGGCTGACGTGGGAGGCTGAAGCCGGTCGCGGCAAGCGTTCGCGCCTGACTTTTCTTTATACCGGCCTCGCTTTACAGCAACAGCGGGCAGAGGATTTGCTGGAGCAGGATCGTATCGAGCAACTGGTTCAACTGGTGGGTGATAAGAGCGCCGTCCGCCAGATGCTGATCTCGCATTTGGGCCGCAGCTTCCGCCAGGGGCGGCATATTCTGCGGGTTTTGTACTACCGTCCGCTGCGTAACCTGCTGCCCGGCACCGCCCTGCGGCGCTCTGAAACTCACATGGCGCGGCAAATTTTTAGCGCTCTGACTCGCATAAATGAGGAAAATGGGGAACTGGAAGCCGATATCGCGCATCACTGGAAAGCGATCACGCCACTCCACTGGCGTTTTTATTTGCGCCCCGGCATCCATTTTCACCATGGCCGTGAACTCGAAATGCGCGATGTTATTGCGTCCCTCGAACGGGTTTGCACGCTGCCGCTCTACTCGCATATCACCCAGGTTATCTCCCCGACGCCCTGGACGCTGGATATTCATCTTTCACAACCGGACAACTGGCTGCCCTGGCTGATGGGGCATGTACCCGCCATGATCCTGCCGCAGGAGTGGAACTCGATGGCCAACTTCGCCAGCCATCCGGTCGGCACCGGGCCTTACGCTGTCACCCGCAATAACAATAACCAACTGAAAATCCATGCGTTTGATGATTACTTCGGGTATCGCGCGCTTATTGATGAAGTCAATGTCTGGGTACTGCCGGAAATTGGTGATGAACCGAACGGCGGCCTGACTATCGACGGGCCAACCGACGGTGAAAAAGCGGTCGAAAGCCGCCTTGAAGAGGGCTGTTATTATTTGCTCTTCGACGCACGCTCGCACCGGGGAGCAAACCAGGGGGTTCGCGACTGGATAAGCCAGGTGCTCTCCCCTACCCGGCTGCTCTATCACGCCGAAGAACATTATCAGCAGTATTGGTTCCCGGCGTACGGACTGCTGCCGCGCTGGCACCATGCGCGACCAGGCAGTGGTGAAAAACCGGCGGGGCTGGAATCGCTCACGCTGACCTTCTACCGCGATCACAACGAGCATAAAGCCATTGCCAACACCATGAGCAAGCTACTGGCGCAACATGATGTACGCCTGGAGATACAAGAGGTGGATTATGAAGAGTGGCACCGTGGCGATATCGTCAGTGATATCTGGCTTAATAGCGCCAACTTCACGCTGCCGCTCGATTTTTCTCTCTTCACGCATTTGTATGAAGTTCCGCTGATTCAACACTGCGTTCCGCTGGACTGGCAGGCCGATGCTGAGCTTTGGCGCGCTGGTAAAATGAATCTGGCCGTCTGGTGCCAGCAGTTACTGGAAAGCAAAGCCATGGTACCGCTGATTCACCACTGGCTGCGGATTCAGGGCCAGCGCAGTATGCGCGGTCTGCGTATGAACACCCTTGGCTGGTTTGACTTTAAATCCGCATGGTTCGCTCCGCCGGACCCGTAATCACGGAGATTCCGGCTCTTCCTGCTGAATGATGAAGGGGCGCTTTCAGAAAACTTACAAAATCATTACAATGGCGCGGTGCTCAACGGGGTGCTGCGCCAAAAGCGTGTGCTGAGAAAATACCCGTCGAACCTGATCCGGATAACGCCGGCGAAGGGATTTGAGGCTATCGCTTAAATCCTCTTTGCCACCCATTTTTGAGGTGCAAAGTGCTTAAAAAAGTTCTGCCATTCCTGCTGCTTGCCGCAGCGCCTGCTTTCGCGAAACCGACCCTGACCGTTTACACCTACGACTCCTTCTCTGCGGAATGGGGACCGGGGCCTGCGGTAAAAAAAGCCTTCGAAGCCGACTGCAATTGCGAACTGAAATTTGTCGCGCTGGAAGATGGCGTATCGCTACTTAACCGCCTGCGCATGGAAGGTAAAAACAGCAAAGCGGACGTGGTGCTGGGGCTGGATAACAATTTGCTTGAAGCCGCCACGCAGACCAAACTGTTCGCCAAAAGCGGTATTTCACCCGACGCCGTTACCGTGCCTGGCGGCTGGAAAAACGACACTTTCGTTCCCTTCGATTATGGCTGGTTCGCGTTCGTTTATGACAAAAATAAACTGCAAAACCCGCCAAAGAGCCTGAAAGAACTGGTAGAAAGCTCGCAGAAATGGCGTGTGATTTATGAAGATCCGCGTACCAGCACGCCAGGTCTCGGCCTGCTGCTGTGGATGCAGAAAGTGTATGGCGATAAAGCCCCGGAAGCCTGGCAAAAACTGGCGGCCAAAACCGTGACGGTCACCAAAGGTTGGAGCGAAGCGTACGGTCTGTTCCTGAAAGGGGAAGGCGACCTGGTGCTGAGCTATACCACCTCTCCGGCCTATCACATTATTGAAGAGAAGAAAGACAACTACGCAGCCGCAGCATTTACCGAAGGCCACTATCTGCAAGTTGAAGTCGCAGCCCGAACCGCCGCCAGCAAGCAGCCGGAACTGGCAGAGAAGTTCCTGAAATTTATGGTCTCTCCGGCATTCCAGAATGCCATCCCGACCGGCAACTGGATGTACCCGGTCAGCAATGTCTCGCTGCCCGCCGCATTCGACACATTGGTGAAACCGCAGACCTCGCTGGAATATACCCCGCAAGACGTCGCAACCCAGCGCGGCGAATGGATTAACGCATGGCAACGCGCCGTCAGCCGCTAACCTTCGGCTGGCTGGTTCCCGGACTGGCCGCCGCCGCCCTGATGGTGGCGGTGGCCTTCTCCGCGTTTCTCGCGCTCTGGCAAAACGCGCCCGCGGCCGATCTGGCGGCACTCCTGCACGATAGTTATCTGTGGCACGTGGTGCGTTTCTCTTTCTGGCAGGCCTTTCTGTCGGCGCTGCTCTCCGTCGCACCGGCTATCTTTCTCGCCCGCGCGTTCTATCGGCGACGCTTCCCTGGCCGTCTTGCCCTGCTGCGTCTGTGCGCCATGACGCTGATCCTCCCGGTGCTGGTTGGGGTATTTGGTATTCTGAGTGTTTATGGCCGCCAGGGCTGGCTTGCCTCGGCGTTTCGCGCAGCAGGTCTGGAGTGGACATTTTCACCGTACGGATTGCCCGGCATTCTGCTGGCGCACGTCTTTTTTAACCTGCCGATGGCGGCCCGTCTGCTGCTCCAGACGCTGGAGCAGATCCCCGGCGAGCAGCGACAACTGGCCGCGCAGTTGGGTATGCGCGGCTGGTCTTTCTTCCGCTATGTCGAGTGGCCCTGGCTACGCCGCCAGATCCCGCCTGTCGCCGCCCTGATTTTCATGCTCTGCTTTGCAAGCTTTGCCACTGTGCTGTCGCTGGGCGGCGGCCCGCAAGCAACGACGATTGAACTGGCTATCTATCAGGCGTTGAGTTACGACTTCGACCCAGGCCGCGCAGCGCTGCTGGCGTTAATCCAGATGATCTGCTGCCTGGGGCTGGTTCTGCTTAGCCAGCGCCTTAGCAAAGCCATTTCCGTGGGCAGCCATCAGATTCTGGGCTGGCGCAACCCGGAAGATCGCTTTTTCAGCCGTATCGCCGACTACACGCTCATCGCACTGGCGCTTCTTCTTCTGTTGCCCCCCCTGCTGGCGGTCATTATCGATGGCCTGAACCTCAGCCTTCTTCATGTGCTTGCTCAGCCCGTGCTCTGGCAGGCAATCTGGACCTCTGTGCGCATTGCCCTGGGAGCGGGGTTGCTGTGTGTGACGTTAACCATGATGCTGCTCTGGAGCAGCCGTGAGCTACGCGCCCGCCAGCATCAACTGGCCGGACAAGCGCTGGAGATGAGCGGCATGCTGATTCTGGCGATGCCTGGTATTGTGCTGGCGACCGGCTTTTTCCTGCTGCTCAATAACAGCATCGGCCTGCCCTCGTCCGCCGATGGCATCGTGATTTTCACCAATGCGTTGATGGCTATTCCCTATGCCCTGAAAGTACTGGAGAACCCCATGCGGGATGTGACGGCACGCTACAGCCTGCTCTGTCAGTCTCTGGGGATTGAAGGTTTCAACCGGCTAAAGGTCATCGAACTGCGTGCCCTTAGAGCACCGCTGACGCAGGCGCTGGCCTTTGCCTGCGTGTTGTCGATTGGTGATTTTGGCGTTGTGGCGTTGTTTGGCAATGACGATTTCCGTACGTTGCCCTTCTATCTTTATCAGCAAATTGGCGCCTATCGCACGCAGGATGGTGCGGTTACCGCGCTGATTTTGCTGCTACTGTGCTTTTTACTGTTCACCCTTATCGAAAAACTTCCGGGCCGCCATGCTAAGACTGACTGATGTAACCTGGCTGTATCAGCATTTACCCATGCGTTTTACGCTGTCGATCCAACAGGGCGAACAGGTCGCCGTGCTTGGGCCTAGTGGGGCCGGGAAAAGTACGCTGCTCAATTTAATCGCCGGTTTTCTCTCCCCGGCCAGCGGCGTCATTATGATTGAGAATAGCGATCATACGCGCACGCCACCTTCGCGGCGCCCGGTGTCGATGCTATTTCAGGAGAACAACCTCTTTACCCATCTCACGGTGCGGCAAAATATTGGTCTGGGGCTGAACCCTGGACTAAAATTGTCTTCTGCGCAAAATACAAAACTTGAGGCCATTGCCAGCACTATGGGGCTGGATACGTTGCTTGGCCGCATGCCGGATCAGCTTTCTGGCGGCCAGCGGCAGCGTGTGGCACTGGCCCGTTGTCTGGTGCGTGAACAACCCGTGCTCTTGCTGGATGAACCCTTCTCCGCGCTCGATCCGGCCCTGCGCCAGGAGATGCTTGCACTGGTAAAAGAGGTTTGTCATCGCCAGCAGTTAACGCTGTTGATGGTGTCGCACAATGTAGAAGATGCCGCCCGTATCGCGTCGCGCGCGCTGGTGATTGCCGATGGTCGTATCGCCTGGGACGGGCAAACAGACGAACTGCTCAGCGGCAACGCGCCTGTCTCCTCGCTGCTTGGGATCAGGTAACCACTTTTTGCAAAATAGACAGGTAGATGGGCATTAAAGGGTGGCGAACCAGAATTGTTACCGCAAACACGGCCCCCACCGTCAGCAGCGGCGCCAGCCAGAACAATCGGCGACGCGGCAGATATACCGTTAAACGATCCAGTCCGGCTTTACCACTACGCCACAGGCGCCAGCACATCCAGAACGCCAGCCAGAGCAGCACCGCTGCCAGCAGCAGCAGCCATTTAAAGTTACCGCTCTGCTCCCCCGCCGGGATATCAATCGCCGCTCCCGCCAGGATGCCAGGCAAGAAATAGAAAGGCGGCCACAGCAGGCAGCCAAGGATGTTAGGCGGGATAAACTTCGTGACCGGCAGATCAAGCATGCCCGCGACCATCGGCACAACCGGACGCGTCGGCCCCACAAACCGCCCAACCAGAATGGTGAACATGCTGTGCTGATGCAGCGCATGCTCGGTTTTATTCAACAGCGCTTTGTTCTTGCGAATGAATGACCAGCGGTGCAGCGGTTTTTTGAAACGCCAGCCGAGCCAGAATGAGATCCAGTCCCCCAGCAGACAGCCCACAATCCCTGCCATCCAGGCGTGCCAGAAATTCACTTCACCGCTGCCAATCAGCGCCCCGAGTGCCGCCATCATCACGGTGCCGGGTAGGATAAGCCCCACCAGCGCCAGCGACTCCAGAAAAGCCACGAGCGCAATCGCAATCAGCGTATAGGCCGTAGATTGGGTAACAAAGTGTTCCAGCAGTGCTTGCATATGTTTTCCGGTCAAAAAATGAAGCTGGAATTCTCCAGGCGCATACCCTGAGGGTCAAGCTTCAATTATCTGAATATTTTGCCGGTTATGACAGGTTGCCGGGCCACTCCTTGCCTATCTTTACGCTCTATTCACATCCTGCACGAAATTCACTGGGGCTGGCGCCGGTACATTTTTTAAAAACGCGTGAGAAATAGAGCTGATCTTCAAAGCCGACATTGCGCCCCACGCTGGCGATTGGCATACGCGTAGTGCTCAACAGCAGCTTCGCCTGACTGATACGCTGATCCTCGCGCCAGCTCAGCACGCTTACCCCCAATTGCTGACGGAACAGGTGCGAGAGACGGGACGGCGACAGACACACATGCTGCGCGACGCTGGCGATATCAAAATGGTTGTCCGCCAGATGATCGCTGATGTACTGGCAGGCGTCGCGAACGCGGTTATCGAGCGGCGGATGCAGTGATTCATTGATGGCATCCATACGGCGCAATAACAGTTGTTCGAGCAGATTTATCGCCAGCAATTCTGCGTAACGCCCTCCGCTCTGCCCGGCATCGATAATCTGCCCAAAGAGTTCGCTAAACTGCGCCAGCCAGGGCTCTTCCGGGCGAAAGAAACCAGTCTGCGCGAAAATGGTCGGCCAGCTTAGCCACTCATGCCAGTAGGCGCGCGGACGGAAGTAGACCCACTGGTGATACCACTCTTTGGCATCCGGGTGGCGGCCATAGTGATGAATTTCTCCCGGCGGGAACAAAATCATGTCACCGGGGCGGCAAACGTACTGTTTCCCGTGGTTATTAATGACCCCCTCACCGCGAATGGTGAAATTGAGAATGTATCCCTTCATTCCCAGCGGACGATCGATAAAAAAATCGAGATAGCCCTCGGACTCGATAGGGGTCAACCCCGCCACCAGATGGGCGTTAAACGAGTAACCAGGCAACAGAGGATCATTTTGTGACTCAGCCATAAACTCGATACTCCGGGCATCATGAAGGAAACCAATTGTCCATATTGATACGCTTTTCATTAATCAGGCGTTTTGACCAGGCACAAGGAAAACGCCGCCACTTTTAACCCCGCCAGATAAAAGCAATTACGCCATTTTTATGACGCAAAGGGGACAAAAAGGGTCAACCAAAGTGTCTATAAAGGCGATTAAAATGTCCACATAGAATTTTTGCACACGGTCACACTTTGCACTCCCATAGCATTTTCGTCCATAAGATTAGCGAATCCTGCCTGACGCTTTTTCCCGCCGATCACTATGTTTCTCCATAAGGTTATTCTTCATGGAGCAACACGATGGCAATCACAATTGGCCTCGATTTTGGCAGCGACTCCGTTCGCGCACTGGCGGTGGACTGTACCTCTGGGGCAGAAATCGCCACCAGCGTGGAGTGGTATCCTCGCTGGCAAGAAGGGCGTTACTGCGACGCGGCACATAATCAATTTCGCCACCATCCCCGGGACTATATCGAGTCGATGGAAATGGCGCTTAAAAGCGTGCTGGCAGAACTGACGCCTGAACAGCGTGCCCAGGTCAAAGGCATTGGCGTGGACAGCACCGGTTCAACGCCTGCTCCTGTCGACGCAGAAGGCCGGGTTCTGGCACTGCGTCCGGAATTTGCAGACAACCCCAATGCGATGTTTGTGTTGTGGAAAGATCATACGGCGGTCGAAGAAGCCGAAGCGATCACCGCCCTGTGCCACGCAACGGGTAAAGTCGACTATTCACGCTACATCGGCGGGATTTATTCCAGCGAATGGTTCTGGGCAAAAATCCTGCACGTGACCCGCGCCGACAGCAACGTCGCTCAGGCTGCCGCATCGTGGATTGAACTGTGCGACTGGGTGCCTGCCCTGCTCTCCGGCACTACCCGTCCGCAGGATATCCGCCGTGGTCGCTGCAGCGCCGGGCATAAATCCCTGTGGCATGAAAGCTGGGGTGGTTTACCCCCCGCCAGCTTCTTCGATGAACTGGATCCAATCCTCAACAAACACCTGCCCTGCCCGCTCTTTACCGACACTTATACCGCCGATATCCCGGTTGGCACGCTGACGGCGGAATGGGCGCAACGCCTTGGTTTACCGGAAACGGTGGTTATTTCCGGTGGCGCGTTCGACTGCCATATGGGGGCAGTAGGCGCAGGCGCACAGCCCAACACGCTGGTCAAAGTCATTGGTACGTCGACTTGCGACATTCTTATCGCTGATAAGCCGAGCGTCGGCGACCGTGCCGTGAAAGGCATCTGTGGTCAGGTGGATGGCAGCGTGGTACCCGATTTTATTGGTCTGGAAGCAGGTCAATCGGCGTTCGGCGATATCTACGCCTGGTTTGGCCGCATCCTCGGCTGGCCGCTGGAGCAACTGGCGCTGCAACATCCTGAACTGAAGACGCAAATTAAAGCCAGCCAGAAACAACTGCTGCCAGCCCTGACAGAGGCCTGGGCGCAAAACCCATCGCTGGAACACCTGCCGGTTGTCCTCGACTGGTTCAACGGCCGCCGTACGCCGAACGCGAACCAGCGCCTGAAAGGGGTGATCACCGACCTGAATCTTGCAACCGATGCCCCGGCGCTCTTTGGCGGGCTGATTGCCGCTACTGCCTTTGGCGCACGCGCCATTATGGAATGTTTCACCGAGCAAGGTATCGCTGTGGACAACGTCATGGCGCTGGGGGGTATCGCCCGTAAAAACCGCGTCATCATGCAGGCCTGCTGCGATGTGCTTAATCGCCCGCTGCAAATTGTCGCCTCGGATCAGTGCTGTGCACTCGGTGCGGCTATTTTTGCCGCCGTCGCCGCAGGGGTTCACACCGATATTCCTGCTGCACAGCAGCAAATGGCCAGCCAGATCGAAAACACGCTGCAACCCGCACCTGCGCAGGCTCAACGCTTTGAACAACTCTACCGCCGCTACCAGCAATGGGCGAAAAGCGCCGAGCTTCACTATCTCCCTGTAGCTGCGCCAGCAACGCAGGCAGCGCTCACTCACTAAGGACACAATAATGACGATTTTTGATAATTATGAAGTTTGGTTTGTGATTGGCAGCCAACACCTTTACGGACCCGAAGCCCTGCGTCAGGTGACGCAGCATGGCGAGCAAGTGGTTAACGCGCTGAACGCTGAGGCCAAACTGCCCTGCAAACTGGTTCTTAAACCGCTCGGCACCTCGCCGGATGAGATAACGAATATCTGCCGTGACGCCAACTATGACGACAAATGCGCCGGTATGGTGGTGTGGCTGCATACCTTCTCACCGGCAAAAATGTGGATTAACGGCCTGACAATCCTCAACAAACCGCTTCTGCAATTCCACACTCAGTTTAACGCTGCCCTGCCGTGGGACAGCATCGACATGGACTTTATGAACCTGAACCAGACCGCGCACGGCGGCCGTGAGTTCGGCTTTATCGGTGCACGCATGCGCCAACAGCATGCGGTGGTAACCGGCCACTGGCAGGACAAAAAAGCGCACCAGCGTATTGGTGCCTGGATGCGCCAGGCCGTGTCCAAACAGGATACCCGTCATCTGAAAGTGTGCCGTTTCGGCGACAACATGCGTGAAGTGGCGGTAACCGACGGCGATAAAGTAGCCGCACAAATCAAGTTCGGTTTCTCCGTCAACACCTGGGGTGTGGGCGATCTGGTTCAAGTAGTGAACAGCATCAGTGAAGGTGATGTTAACGCGCTGGTCGACGAGTATGAAAGCAGCTACCGCCTGACCGCAGCCGCACAGGTGAACGGCGACAAGCGTCAGAATGTGATTGATGCCGCACGCATTGAGCTGGGTATGAAACGCTTCCTGGAACAGGGGGGCTTCCACGCCTTTACCACCACATTCGAAGATTTACACGGCCTGAAACAGCTTCCGGGCCTGGCGGTTCAACGCCTGATGCAGCAGGGCTACGGCTTTGCGGGCGAAGGCGACTGGAAAACTGCCGCTCTGCTTCGCATCATGAAGGTGATGTCGACCGGTCTGCAGGGCGGCACCTCCTTTATGGAGGACTACACCTATCACTTCGAAGAGAACAACGATCTGGCACTCGGCTCGCACATGCTGGAAGTGTGCCCGTCTATCGCGCTGGATGAGAAACCGATCCTGGATGTTCAATACCTCGGCATTGGCGGTAAAGCCGATCCGGCACGCCTGATCTTCTCTACCAAAACCGGCCCGGCCATTAACGCCAGCCTGATCGATCTGGGGGATCGCTTCCGCCTGCTGGTGAACTGCGTTGATGCCGTTAAAACGCCGCACGATCTGCCGAAACTGCCGGTTGCGAACGCATTGTGGAAAGCACAACCGGATCTACAGACCGCCTCCGAAGCCTGGATTCTGGCGGGCGGCGCGCACCATACCGTGTTCAGCCACGCCCTGAACCTTGATGACATGCGCCAGTTCGCTGAGCTACACGGTATCGAAATTGTGACTATCGATAACGAAACCCGCCTGCCTGCCTTTAAAGACGCTTTGCGCTGGAACGAAGTGTATTACGGCTCCAAACGTTAACAGGGGAACATTAGGCCTGCTCCGGCAGGCCGCTTTTTCCTGGAGGAAAGCATGTTAGAAGCATTGAAACAGCAAGTGCTGGAAGCCAATCTGGCGCTGCCAAAACACAACCTGGTGACCCTCACCTGGGGCAATGTCAGCGCCGTTGACCGCGAACGTGGCGTACTGATAATTAAACCGTCCGGCGTTGATTACAGCGTCATGACCGCCGGGGATATGGTGGTGGTCAGTCTCGAAACCGGGGAAGTAGTGGAAGGGAAAAAGAAACCCTCTTCCGACACCCCAACGCATCGCCTGCTCTATCAGGCGTTCCCGACCATTGGCGGCATTGTGCATACCCATTCGCGCCACGCTACCATCTGGGCACAGTCCGGCCAGGCCATTCCGGCGACCGGAACAACCCATGCAGACTATTTCTACGGCACCATTCCCTGTACGCGCAAAATGACGGATACCGAAATTAACGGTGAATACGAGTGGGAAACCGGCAATGTGATCGTTGAAACCTTCAGAAAGCAGGGTATCGATCCGGCGCAAATGCCCGGCGTACTGGTGCACTCACATGGGCCGTTCGCCTGGGGGAAAAACGCCGACGACGCGGTGCACAACGCCATTGTGCTGGAGGAAGTGGCCTATATGGGCATTTTCTGCCGTCAGCTCGCGCCAGAGCTCCCGGCTATGCAACAGACACTGCTGGACAAACACTATCTGCGCAAACACGGCGCAAAAGCCTATTACGGGCAGTAAGTTTTACCCTCTCCCGACCCGTAGCCTGGCTATGGGTCGGTCATTTTTAACTTCCTAATTTTCCGCCTCATATCCAGCATGTCGTTGCCATTTCACGGCAAACTGGCAATGCTATGCGATACGGCAACCGGCGGGAGAAAAGCCAGTGAAAATAAAGGGAGCAGGAAAATGGATACTGCTGGGGCTCGTCACGGCGGCGTTCGTGATCATTTATAACGCCATCGCGATTTACCGCTTTAGCCAACAGGACCAGACACGCAAGGCAGATTGCGCGATTGTTGCCGGAGCCGGTATCAATAAAAAATCCCCCAGCCCGGTTTTTACCGCCAGATTAGACCACGCGATTTGGTTATATCAGGAAGGCAAGGTGAACTCGCTGATCCTGACAGGCGGTCTCAGTAATGGCGCAACCGAGTCCGATGCCGCCATCGCCCGAAATTATCTCTTAAATCGGGGTGTCCCTGAGTCGGTCATTTTTATCGACGAGCAATCTACCGTTACCCGTGAAAATATCCATAACGCCAAAATAATCATGACACGCCAGAATATGCAGACAGCGCTGCTGGTCAGCGATCCTTTGCATATGCTGCGCATGCGGCTTATCGCACACGATAACGATATTATGAGCTGGTCCTCGCCCACCACCACAAGCCGATATCGTTCCTGGCAAACGCAACTGCCTTTTCTGCTCAGGGAATCGTTCTACTACACCGGTTATCGCATACTGCGATATCTCCCGCGTATTCCGATACAAAAAGTCGACCGCCAGCCCGGCTGAGTGCAGCGGCGGGCGGGCATCCGCACACCTGTACAAAAAATCAGTATCTCCGGGCAAACCAGGCTATAATCTCGCCGATAATGAGGCGATGAGAGAATGGTGTGACGCAAGCGCAAGAAGGCTTTTTACTGACCCGACACTGGCGGGACACGCCACAGGGAACCGAGGTGGAATTCTGGCTGGCGACGGATAACGGGCCGCTACAGGTCTTTTTGCCGCCACAAGAATCGGTTGCGTTTATCCCCAGTGCGCAAGTCAGCCAGGCACAGCGTTTACTCGCCGGAGAAAACCAGTACCGCCTCACGCCACTGCAACTTAAGGATTTCCACCGCCAGCCCGTTCACGGGCTATATTGTCGGGCGCACCGCCAGTTGATGCGCTATGAAAAACTGCTGCGCGACGGTGGCGTCACGGTTTATGAAGCCGACATCCGCCCGCCAGAACGCTTTTTGATGGAGCGCTTTATTACCGCGCCGGTATGGGTGGATGGCGAGCCGCGCGGCGAGCAACTGACCAACGCGCGCCTGAAACCCAATCCGCATTACCGCCCGCCCCTCAAATGGGTCTCGCTGGATATCGAAACCACCCGAAACGGCGAACTTTACTGTATCGGGCTGGAGGGGAGCGGCCAGCGCACGGTCTATATGCTCGGTCCGGAAAACGGTGATGCCAGCGGGCTGGATTTCACTCTTGAGTATGTCGCCAGTCGTCCGCAACTTTTGGAAAAGCTCAACGCCTGGTTTGCGCAGCACGATCCCGACGTGATTATCGGTTGGAACGTCGTGCAGTTCGACCTGCGCGTGCTGCAAAAAAGCGCGGAACGTTATCGCCTGCCTTTATTGCTCGGGCGCGGCAATCAACCGCTCGAATGGCGCGAGCACGGGTTTAAAAACGGCGTCTTCTTCGCCCAGGCAACTGGTAGGGTGATTATCGACGGGATTGAAGCGCTTAAATCCGCTTTCTGGAATTTTTCCTCTTTTTCGCTGGAAACGGTATCGCAAGAGTTACTGGGTGAAGGCAAAGCGATCGATAACCCATGGGATCGCATGGACGAAATCGATCGCCGTTTCGCCGAAAACAAGCCCGCCCTTGCCACCTATAACCTGAAAGATTGTGAACTGGTTACGCGCATCTTCCACAAAACGGACATCATGCCGTTCTTGCTGGAACGCGCTACGGTGAACGGCCTGGCGATTGACAGACATGGCGGTTCGGTGGCGGCGTTTAGCCATCTCTATTTTCCACGAATGCACCGCGCGGGGTATGTCGCGCCAAACCTTGGTGATGTGCCACCGCAGCCCAGTCCCGGCGGCTATGTGATGGACTCACGCCCAGGCCTGTACGATTCCGTGCTGGTGCTGGACTACAAAAGCCTGTATCCCTCGATCATCCGCACCTTCTTGATCGATCCGGTCGGTCTGGTGGAAGGGATGGCGCATCCGGATCCTGAACACAGCACAGGCGGTTTTCTGGGCGCACGCTTTTCCCGGCAGACCCATTGCCTGCCCGGGATCGTCGGTCAAATCTGGCATGGCCGCGATGAAGCCAAACGAGTGGGAAACAAACCGCTGTCGCAGGCGCTTAAGATCATCATGAATGCGTTTTACGGCGTGCTGGGTACCAGCGCCTGCCGTTTTTTCGATCCGCGTCTTGCTTCATCGATCACCATGCGCGGCCACGAGATCATGCGGCAGACCAAAGCGCTGATTGAGTCTCAGGGCTATGACGTCATTTACGGCGATACGGATTCCACCTTTGTCTGGCTAAAAAAAGCACATAACGAGGCCGATGCGGCACGTATTGGTCACGAACTGGTGGCCTATGTGAACAACTGGTGGGAGGCACATCTGTCCGCTGAGCACTTGACCAGTGCACTGGAACTGGAATTCGAAACCCACTTTTGCCGTTTTTTGATGCCAACCATTCGCGGCACAGAACAGGGAAGTAAAAAGCGCTACGCCGGATTGATACAAGAAGGTGAAGAACAACGGATGGTGTTCAAAGGGCTGGAGACCGTACGAACCGACTGGACGCCGCTGGCGCAGCAATTTCAAAAGACACTTTATTTGCGTATCTTTCGCAATGAGCCCTATCAGGATTATGTGCGCGAAACAATCGATAAGCTGATGGCAGGTGAACTGGATGCGCTGCTGGTCTACCGCAAGCGCCTGCGCCGCCCGCTGGCCGATTACGAGCGTAACGTGCCGCCTCATGTTCGCGCAGCACGACTCGCCGATGAACAGAACCTGAAACGCGGCCGCCCGCCCCAGTATCAAAATCGGGGCACCATCAAATATGTCTGGACGACACAGGGTCCGGAACCGGTGGATTATCAGCAATCGCCCCTGGATTACGACCACTATCTGACCAAACAACTTCAGCCGGTCGCTGATGGAATACTGCCCTTCACCGACGATGATTTTGCTACACTACTGACAGGGCAACTGGGACTGTTTTGACTTCGTATCCGGCTGGCGCAGTAACAGAGGGCCAGCCTTCGAGCCTCTGGATTGCGGGTTGCTTCACGGCCATTGTTGAGCTGGTTTTCGGTGTAAAGCGAACAAGGTGATCAACGTGCCAACAACGCGGTGACTTGCAAAACAACGGGCATAACGAGAGTGACGAAAGCATTGCCATCCAGTACCATAGCGCCCTTTCTATTCCTGGCCCCAAACTTAGCCGTCCGCCTGATTCTCAGGCGGTGACGAACTATTGCCTGCAATTTGAGATATAGAGTTCAATTTATGCCCTTTACACTTGGTCAACGCTGGATAAGCGACACGGAAAGCGAACTCGGACTGGGTACAGTCGTAGCGATGGATGCGCGAACCGTTACTCTGCTTTTTCCCGCGACGGGAGAAAATCGTCTGTATGCACGCAGCGATTCCCCCGTTACACGCGTCATGTTTAATCCTGGCGATACGGTAACCAGCCACGAAGGCTGGCAGCTGACTGTTGAAGACGTAAAAGAAGAAAACGGCCTGCTCGCCTATACCGGTACGCGCCTGGATACGCAGGAAACCAACGTCATGCTGCGCGAGGTCTTTCTCGACAGCAAACTGGTCTTTAGCAAACCGCAAGACCGCCTGTTCGCCGGGCAAATCGACCGTATGGACCGTTTCGCGCTGCGTTATCGCGCGCGTAAATATCAAAGTGAACAGTACCGTATGCCGTGGAGCGGGCTGCGCGGCCAGCGTACCAGCCTGATCCCTCATCAGTTGCATATCGCCCACGATGTTGGCCGTCGCCATGCGCCACGTGTGCTGCTGGCGGACGAAGTTGGCTTAGGTAAAACCATTGAAGCCGGGATGATCCTCCACCAGCAGTTGTTGTCCGGCGCCGCGGAACGTGTGCTGATCATCGTGCCGGAAACGCTGCAGCACCAGTGGCTGGTCGAAATGCTGCGTCGCTTCAACCTGCGCTTTGCGCTGTTTGATGACGAACGCTATGCCGAAGCGCAGCACGATGCCGACAACCCATTTGAAACGGAACAACTGGTGATTTGCTCACTGGACTTCGTGCGCCGTAATAAACAGCGCCTGGAGCACCTGTGTGACGCCGAATGGGATTTAATGGTGGTGGATGAAGCTCATCACCTGGTGTGGAGCGAAGAGGCTCCAAGCCGTGAATACCAGGCCATTGAACAGCTTGCTGAGCGCGTGCCGGGCATTTTGCTGCTTACCGCGACACCGGAGCAACTCGGCCTTGAGAGCCACTTTGCGCGCCTGCGCTTGTTGGATCCAAACCGTTTCCACGATTTCGCTCAGTTCGTTGATGAACAACAGAACTATCGCCCGGTTGCTGATGCGGTTGCCTTGTTACTGGCAGGCAAACGCCTGAATGATACCGAGCTCAATACGCTTAGCGACCTGATTGGCGAACAGGACATCGAGCCGCTGCTGCAGGCCGCCAACAGTGACCGTGACGACGCTGAGGCAGCGCGTCAGGAGCTGATTTCGATGCTAATGGACCGCCACGGCACCAGCCGCGTACTGTTCCGTAACACCCGTAACGGCGTGAAAGGCTTCCCGAAACGCGAACTGCACACCATCAAGCTGCCGCTACCGACCCAGTATCAGACGGCAATTAAAGTCTCCGGCATCATGGGCGCGCGTAAAAGTGCTGAAGACCGCGCCCGCGATATGCTCTACCCGGAACAGATCTATCAGGAATTCGAAGGCGACAGCGGTACCTGGTGGAACTTCGATCCGCGCGTCGAATGGCTGATGGGCTATCTGACCAGCCATCGTTCACAGAAGGTTCTGGTGATCTGCGCCAAAGCGGCCACCGCGCTGCAACTGGAGCAGGTCTTGCGCGAGCGTGAAGGTATCCGTGCCGCAGTGTTCCATGAAGGCATGTCGATAGTAGAACGTGACCGCGCGGCGGCCTGGTTTAGCGAAGAAGACAGCGGCGCGCAGGTATTGCTGTGCTCTGAAATCGGTTCCGAAGGACGTAACTTCCAGTTTGCCAGCCATCTGGTGATGTTCGATCTGCCGTTCAACCCGGATCTGCTCGAACAGCGTATCGGTCGTCTGGATCGTATCGGCCAGGCGCATGATATTCAGATTCACGTGCCTTATCTGGAAAAAACGGCGCAATCCGTGCTGGTGCGTTGGTACCACGAAGGTCTGGACGCGTTCGAACACACCTGCCCGACAGGGCGGACGATTTACGACAAGGTCCACACCGATCTGATTAATTACCTTGCATCGCCGGAAAATACCGACGGTTTTGATGACCTTATCAAGGCCTGCCGCGAGCAGCATGACGCGCTGAAAGCGCAGCTTGAGCAAGGTCGGGACCGTCTGCTGGAAATTCACTCCAACGGCGGTGAAAAAGCGCTGGCTCTGGCAGAAAGCATTGAAGAGCAGGACGATGATACCGGGCTTATCAATTTCGCCATGAACCTATTCGATATCGTCGGTATCAACCAGGACGATCGCGGCGAGAACATGATTGTGCTGACGCCATCCGACCATATGCTGGTACCGGATTTTCCGGGCCTGCCGGAAGATGGCTGCACCATCACCTTTGAGCGTGAGGTGGCACTGTCCCGCGAAGATGCGCAGTTTATTACCTGGGAACATCCGCTGATTCGCAACGGGCTGGATCTGATCCTCTCTGGCGATACCGGTAGCAGCACCATTTCATTGTTGAAAAATAAGGCGCTGCCTGTCGGTACACTGCTGCTGGAACTGATTTATGTCGTTGAGGCACAGGCGCCGAAACAACTGCAGCTTAACCGCTTCCTGCCGCCGACGCCGATTCGTCTGCTGGTGGATAAAAACGGCACTAACCTTGCGACACAAGTCGAGTTCGAGAGTTTCAACCGTCAGCTCAGCGCGGTTAACCGCCACACCGGCAGTAAGCTGGTGAACGCCGTACAGCAGGATGTACACACCATTCTGCAAAAAGGTGAAGCGCAGGTCGAAAAAGCCGCGCAGGCATTGATCGACGCCGCGAAGCGAGAAGCGGATGAAAAACTGTCAGCGGAGCTGTCGCGCCTCGAAGCCCTCAAAGCCGTTAACCCGAATATTCGTGATGACGAGCTGAGCGCTATTGAGAGCAACCGCCTGCAGGTGCTGGAAAGCCTTTCTCAGGCAGGCTGGCGTCTTGACGCGCTGCGTCTTATCGTTGTGACGCATCAGTAACGGAGCAGGCTATGGTAATGGAGTCCTACAATCCGCCTCAGGATCCCTGGCTGACCATCCTCTATCAGGATGAGCACATTATGGTGGTCAACAAGCCGAGCGGCCTGTTGTCTGTGCCAGGGCGTCTTGAAGAGCATAAAGACAGCGTGATGACGCGCATTCAGCGCGATTTCCCGCAGGCGGAATCCGTGCATCGTCTGGACATGGCGACCAGCGGCGTGATTGTGGTGGCTCTGACCAAAGCGGCGGAGCGCGAGCTCAAGCGCCAGTTCCGCGAGCGCGAACCGAAAAAGCAGTATGTGGCGCGCGTTTGGGGACACCTGGAGCACGAAGAGGGGCTTGTCGATCTGCCTCTGATTTGCGACTGGCCGAATCGTCCGAAGCAGAAAGTCTGCTACGAGACCGGTAAACCCGCGCAGACCGGGTATGAAGTGCTGGAATTCGCCGCCGACAATACCACGCGCGTGCGGCTTAAGCCGATTACCGGTCGCTCGCACCAATTGCGTGTGCATATGCTGGCGTTGGGGCATCCGATTCTGGGCGACAGGTTTTACGCGACGCCAGAGGCTCTTGCTCTGGCGCCACGCCTGTTGCTGCATGCGGAAACGTTGACGATAACCCACCCGGCGTATGGCAACAGCATGACGTTCAGGGCGCCGGTGGATTTTTGACTTAACGCGGCTTACGGTCCCGGATGGCGGCTGCGCCTTATCCGGGTTACCGTCAAAACCAGCAGGTAGCCCGGGCGAGGCGTTTTACGCCGACTCCCCGGGGTTACCAGGCCATCGACGGCGGGCGTCAGCGGCGCAGGCAGATTATTCACGGCCTGCGCACAGCAACCGGAGCGGACTCAAAGTACGTGAGGATTGCGAGCACAGCCCGGGGATAATATGGCAAGTAAGCTAGCCCGCAACTTACTTAAACCCTTTCTGCTCTTTAATGAGCTCATAAGCCTTCTGAATCTCCTGCGCTTTCTGCTTCGCCATCTCCATCATCTCCGGCGGCAGCCCTTTCGCCACCAACTTATCCGGATGATGTTCGCCCATCAGCTTACGGTAGGCGCGCTTAATGGTGGTGGCATCATCCGTTGGCTTCACACCCAGCACATTGCAGGCATCTTCAAGCGTAGGGCCGCGTTGCGCCTGCTGCTGCCAGCCGCCGCCCGCTTGCTGCTGATAGCCACCGCCAAACTGCGCCCCACCCTGCATCATACGTAAAAACTGATCGAACTGACCACGAGAGATCCCCAGTTCTTCGGCAATGACGTACAGCACTTCGCGCTCATTAGGATGCAGCGAGCCATCAGCGAATGCCGCCTGAATCTGGATTTCCAGGAACATTCTGATTAAATCAAAGCGTCCGAAGCAAACACTGCGAAACTGACGCATTTTTTCACGTAATGGGTAGTTATCCGCTTTGCCTACGCGAAACGCCTGCTGCGCCGCCGCGCGTGAGTCACCGTGCAGGTTCATCCGGTCCATAAACAGACTGGCAACCTGAATATCGGCCTGCGTCACGCGACCTTTGGACTTTGTTAAATGGCCCATCACCTCGAAGGTGGTGGCAAAAAAGAGCGTCTGACGTTCCCGTTGATTGGCAAACCACGCCATTTTTCGGCTGCGAGCCTTATCAAACATATGGCCGATTAACAGCCCGAGAACCGCGCCCCAAAAGCCTCCGCCCATGATCAGAGCGAAAACCACACCAACCACTTTTCCCCAATACTGCATATACTCCCCAAATCGTCATGCCGTCGGCTAAAATTTGCTTTATCATACCCGTCATTCTATGCCGTGCACAGGCACAGTCTTCTCTGACCTGGCTCGAAAACGGGCAGGATTAACTAGCGCTGCGAAGATGAGTACGTTAGTCTCTGACCGTTTGCCAGCGTAAAGCCACAGATGACGGAACAACAAATACAACGTATGAAAAAACGTATTCCCACCCTCCTGGCCACAATGATCGGCACAGCCCTTTATAGTCAACAAGGGATGACAGCCAGTCTCGCCTCGCAATGTATGCTTGGCGTTCCGAGCTATAACCGTCCATTGGTAACAGGCGATACTAATAATCTGCCTGTGACCATCAATGCCGATGACGCCAAAGGTAACTACCCTGACGACGCCAATTTTAAAGGCAATGTGGATATTAATCAGGGTAATAGCCGCCTGCGTGCTGATGAAGTTCAACTTCACCAGAAACAGGTGGAAGGCCAGGCTGACCCGGTGCGTACAGTGGATGCACTGGGTAATGTGCACTACGACGACAATCAGGTCATCCTGAAAGGTCCGAAAGCCTGGTCAAATTTAAATACGAAAGACACCAACGTCTGGCAAGGCGACTACCAGATGGTGGGACGCCAGGGACGTGGTGATGCAGACCTGATGAAACAGCGTGGCGAAAACCGTTACACCATCCTTGAAAACGGTTCATTCACCTCCTGCTTACCGGGTTCAAATACCTGGAGCGTCGTGGGTAGCGAAGTCATCCATGACCGTGAAGAACAGGTTGCAGAGATCTGGAACGCGCGCTTTAAACTCGGCCCGGTGCCGGTTTTCTACAGCCCGTACCTGCAATTGCCGGTGGGTGATAAGCGCCGTTCTGGTTTCTTGATTCCGAATGCCAAGTACGGCACGAACAACGGCTTTGAGTTTTATTTACCGTACTACTGGAATATCGCCCCCAACTTCGATGCGACCATCACACCGCATTACATTCAAAAACGCGGCAATACTCAGTGGCAGAACGAATTCCGCTACCTGACGCGAGCGGGAACAGGGCTCATCGAATTCGACTATCTACCGTCGGATAATGTCTATCAGGACGACTATCCTGCCGAGTCGAATCGTCATCGCTGGTTATTCTACTGGAATCACTTTGGCGTGATGGACCAGGTTTGGCGTTTCAACGTTGATTACACCAAAGTCAGCGATCCATACTATTTTAACGATTTTTCGTCGAAATACGGTACCAGTACTGACGGTTACGCCACCCAGAAATTCAGCATGGGTTATTGGCTGGAGAATTTTAATGCCACCGTATCGACCAAACAGTTCCAGGTGTTTAACCGGCAGAACAGTAATTCCTACGCCGCAGAACCACAGCTAGATGTGAATTACTACAAAAACGACCTGGGTCCGTTTGATGCACATATCTATGGTCAGGCGGTGCATTTTGTTAACACCAACGGAAGTTACCCGGAAGCCACGCGTGTTCATCTTGAACCAACGTTAAATCTGCCGCTGTCGAATAACTGGGGCAGCCTCGATACTGAGACGAAGCTGATGGCGACTCACTATCAGCAAACCAATCTTGATGCCTACAACGCGGCTAACGATACTGATTATAAAGATTCCGTTAACCGTGTGTTGCCGCAGTTTAAGGTCGATGGGAAGCTGATTTTCGAGCGTGATATGACTCTGGCGGAGGGGTATAGCCAGACGCTGGAGCCGCGCGCACAGTACCTTTACATACCATATCGCAACCAGAGCACTATCAAAAACTACGACTCATCTTTGTTGCAATCCGACTTCAGCGGCCTGTTCCGCGACCGTACCTACGGCGGTCTGGATCGTATCGCATCGGCAAACCAGGTTACCACCGGCGTCACATCCCGTATTTATGATGACGCTTCTGTTGAACGTTTTAACGTTTCTGTTGGTCAAATCTACTATTTCACACAGTCACGCACTGGTGATGACAACATAAACTGGGAGAAAGACAACAAAACGGGTTCACTGGTATGGGCGGGAGATACCTACTGGCGCATTTCGGATCGCTGGGGCTTGCGTGGCGGCGTGCAGTATGACACGCGTCTGGACAATATCGCTAACGGTTCCACATCAATTGAATATCGCCGCGATGAAGACCGTATGGTACAGCTCAGCTATCGCTATGCCAGCCCGGAATACATCCAGGCAACACTGCCGGACTACTCGACCGTAGAACAATACAAAAACGGTATTTCGCAAGTTGGTGCGGCAGCAAGCTGGCCGATCGTCGACCGCTGGTCTGTCGTCGGGGCTTACTACTACGATACCAATACAAACAAGCCTGCCGACCAGATGTTAGGTCTGCAGTATAACTCCTGCTGTTATGCGATTCGCGTTGGGTATGAACGCAAAATCAACGGCTGGGAAAACAACCAAAGCAAGTATGACAACGTCATCGGTTTTAACATTGAGTTGCGCGGTTTGAGCTCAAATTACGGTCTGGGCACGCAACAAATGTTGCGCTCGAACATTCTGCCGTACCGTAGCTCATTATGATGTGGTTGATTTGCAAAGTTATCGGTTAATTGAAATGGAAAAAGTATGAAGAACTGGAAAACGCTGCTTCTCGGTATCGCTATGGTTGCGAATACCAGTTTCGCTGCACCGCAAGTTGTCGATAAAGTAGCTGCCGTCGTGAATAACGGCGTGGTGCTCGAAAGCGACGTTGATGGTTTGATGCAATCCGTGAAACTTAACGCGGGCCAGGCGGGTCAACAATTGCCTGATGACGCTACGCTGCGTCATCAGATTCTTGAACGTCTGATCATGGATCAAATCATTCTGCAAATGGCGACGAAAATGAACATCAAGGTGACCGATGATCAACTCGATCAGGCCATCGCCAATATCGCCAAACAAAACAATATCTCCATGGATCAGATGCGCAGCCGTCTGGCTTACGACGGTGTGAATTTCAACACCTACCGTAGCCAAATCCGCAAAGAGATGATCATTTCCGAAGTCCGCAACAACGAAGTTCGCCGCCGCATTACCGTGCTGCCGCAGGAAGTTGAAGCGCTCGCGAAACAAGTAGGTAACCAAAACGACGCCAGTACCGAACTGAACCTGAGCCACATTCTGGTTCCGTTACCGGAAAACCCAACCTCTGACCAGGTAAATGAAGCAGAAAGCCAGGCACGTTCTATCGTTGACGAAGCGCGTAAAGGCGGTGATTTCGGGAAACTGGCGATTACCTACTCTGCCGACCAGCAGGCGCTGAAAGGCGGCCAGATGGGTTGGGGGCGTATTCAGGAACTGCCGTCAATCTTCGCTCAGGCGCTTAGCACGGCGAAAAAAGGCGACATCATTGGCCCCATCCGTTCAGGCGTTGGTTTCCATATTCTGAAAGTGAACGATCTGCGTGGCCAAAGCCAGAGCATATCCGTGACCGAAGTTCACGCGCGCCACATTCTGCTGAAACCGTCGCCAATCATGAGTGACGACCAGGCTCGCGTGAAACTGGAACAGATCGCGGCTGACATCAAGAGCGGTAAAACCACCTTTGCTGCAGCGGCAAAAGAGTTCTCTCAGGATCCAGGTTCTGCCAATCAGGGCGGCGATATGGGCTGGGCGGCAGCGGATATCTACGATCCGGCATTCCGTGATGCGTTGATGAAGCTTAACCGTGGTCAGATGAGCGGCCCGGTACACTCCTCCTTTGGCTGGCATCTGATTGAGCTACTGGATACCCGTAACGTCGATAAAACCGATGCTGCGCAAAAAGATCGTGCTTACCGCATGCTGATGAACCGCAAATTCTCCGAAGAAGCGGCAACCTGGATGCAGGAACAGCGCGCCAGCGCTTACGTTAAAATCCTGAGCAACTAATGAACGCACATCGTGTCGTTATCACTCCCGGCGAACCCGCCGGGATTGGTCCTGATTTAGTCGTACAACTCGCCCAGCGTGACTGGCCCGTAGAGTTAGTGGTGTGTGCAGATCCAACGCTGCTCACCGAGCGTGCGGCGCTGCTGGGTTTGCCCCTCGTCCTGCGCGAGTACCACGCCGGACAAGCGGCCCGTGCACAACAGGCAGGCAGCCTCACCGTATTACCCGTTGCACTCAAAACGCCAGTTGTGCCAGGCGAGCTGGACGTCAACAATGGACCATACGTGGTCGACACGCTGGCCCGTGCCTGCGATGGTTGCCTGAGCGGCGAGTTTGCTGCGCTGATCACCGGCCCCGTGCATAAAGGGGTGATCAACGACGCGGGTACGCCGTTTACCGGACACACCGAGTTCTTCGAAGAGCGTTCGCGCGTCAGCAAAGTCGTGATGATGCTGGCAACAGAGGAACTCCGCGTTGCGCTGGCCACGACCCATCTGCCCATCAAAGCGGTTGCCGAGGCCATCACGCCAGATTTGCTGCGCGACGTCATCACCATTTTGTATACCGATTTGCAGCAAAAGTTTGGTATCCGCCAGCCACATGTTCTGGTGTGCGGCCTGAACCCACACGCCGGGGAAGGCGGACATATGGGCACCGAAGAGATCGATACGATCATTCCGGTTCTTGATGAAATGCGCGCAAAAGGTATGAATCTTAGTGGTCCACTGCCTGCTGATACGCTTTTTCAGCCTAAATATCTTGATAATGCCGACGCCGTACTGGCGATGTACCACGATCAGGGCCTGCCCGTGCTAAAATACCAGGGCTTTGGCCGTGGCGTGAACATTACGCTCGGTTTACCTTTTATTCGTACATCTGTTGATCATGGCACCGCGCTGGAACTGGCGGGCCAGGGAAAAGCCGATGTCGGCAGTTTTATCACGGCGCTTAATCTCGCCATCACCATGATTGTTAATACTCAATGACTAATCGAGTCCATCAGGGCCACTTAGCCCGTAAACGCTTCGGGCAAAACTTCCTCAACGATCAGTTTGTGATCGACAGTATTGTATCAGCTATCAATCCGCAAAAAGGCCAGGCGATGGTCGAAATCGGCCCGGGCCTTGCCGCGCTGACCGAGCCGGTAGGTGAACGTCTGGATAAGCTCACCGTTATCGAGCTGGATCGCGATCTGGCTGCGCGTCTGCAAACTCACCCGTTTCTCGGGCCAAAGCTGACGATTTTTCAGCAAGATGCGATGACCATGAATTTCGGCGAGCTGTCGCAGACTATGGGTCAGCCGCTGCGCGTATTTGGCAACCTGCCTTATAACATCTCAACACCGCTAATGTTCCATCTGTTTAGCTATACTGATGCCATTGCCGACATGCACTTTATGTTGCAAAAAGAGGTCGTCAATCGTCTGGTTGCAGGGCCAAACAGTAAGGCGTATGGTCGTTTAAGCGTCATGGCGCAATACTATTGCCAGATTATTCCGGTGCTGGAAGTGCCGCCAACAGCCTTCACCCCACCGCCTAAGGTGGATTCCGCTGTCGTGCGCCTGGTACCATATCGCACGTTGCCACATCCGGTCAAAGAAGTCCGGGTGCTGAGTCGGATCACGACGGAAGCCTTTAACCAGCGCCGTAAAACGATCCGCAACAGCCTTGGCAACCTCTTCTCCGTTGAGGTATT
Source organism: Phytobacter sp. SCO41 (assembly GCF_003073275.1). Lineage (NCBI taxonomy): Bacteria > Pseudomonadati > Pseudomonadota > Gammaproteobacteria > Enterobacterales > Enterobacteriaceae > Phytobacter > Phytobacter sp. SCO41. The sequence goes on from NZ_CP027225.1 coordinate 4,763,848, forward strand.
GACGGAGCTGGGCGTTGATCCGGCGATGCGTGCGGAAAACATCTCTGTTGCGCAGTATTGCAAGATGGCGAACTATCTGACTGATAATGCGCCGCCGAAGGAGAGTTAAGTCATGATCAATTCGCCCCGAGTTTCTGTTCAGGTGCAAAGTGTCTATATTGAATCGCAATCTTCACCCGATGAAGAACGCTATGTTTTCGCTTACACCATCACTATTCGGAATCTGGGGCGAGCGCCGGTCCAGTTGCTTAAACGATACTGGCTTATCACCAACGGGAATGGCCGTGAAACTGAGGTTCAGGGTGAAGGTGTGGTCGGCGTTCAGCCGCACATTGAACCCGGCGGAGAATATCAGTATACCAGCGGTGCGGTAATTGAAACGCCGTTTGGTACCATGGAAGGCCATTATGAAATGATCGATGCGCAAGGGAAGGCGTTCCGCATCGCTATCCCGGTCTTCCGACTTGCCGTTCAAACACTAATCCACTGAGACAATGTCTACATATCTTATTGGCGACGTTCATGGTTGCTATGATGAACTGCTCGCATTGTTAAATCAGGTGCAGTTTGTACCTGGGCAGGACACCTTATGGTTAACGGGTGATTTAGTCGCGCGCGGCCCCGGCTCGCTGGATGTATTGCGCTACGTTAAATCGCTGGGCGACAGCGTTCGCCTGGTCCTCGGCAACCACGATCTGCACCTGCTGGCGGTGTTTGCCGGCATCAGCCGCAATAAACCCAAAGATCGGCTTAATTTGCTTCTGGAAGCGCCCGATGCCGACGACCTCATCAACTGGCTGCGTCGTCAGCCGCTGTTGCAGGTCGATGAGGAGAAAAAGCTGGTGATGGCCCATGCGGGTATCACGCCGCAGTGGGATCTGGAGACGGCTCAGCAATGCGCACGCGACGTTGAAGCCATTCTCTCCAGCGACTCCTACCCATTCTTCCTTGACGGGATGTATGGCGACTATCCGAACAGTTGGTCAACGGAACTGAGCGGAATGGCACGGCTGCGTTTTATCAGCAATGCCTTTACGCGGATGCGCTACTGTTTCCCGAACGGGGAGCTGGATATGTATTGCAAAGATGTTCCGGAATACGCACCGGCACCGTTGAAGCCCTGGTTTACCATTCCCGGACCTGTCTCGCAGGCGTACAGCATCGTGTTTGGTCACTGGGCATCACTGGAAGGGAAAGGCACGCCAGAAGGCATTTACGCACTGGATACCGGCTGTTGCTGGGGCGGCACACTAACCTGCCTGCGCTGGGAAGATCAAGCCTGGTTTGTGCAACCGTCGAACCGTCAGATGGATTTAGGTGAAGACGAGGCGGTCGCCTCTTAGTGGCAAACGTCTGCTTTAAGCTGAATCTTCACCGTTTTGCTAAAAACTCATAATATACAGCGCGAAGTTTGCCCACCGCGCTGTACCATTTTATTCAAATTCGTCCATCAATGGTAAAGCCCGATCCCGCGACCAGCGCAAGTATATATTTAAAAGTAAGTTGATGGCGTTAATATCATATTGAAATATAAGGCTTTGGACATCACTAACCTGAATATTCTCATCCAGACCAATAATTTCCAAAAAAGCTTCATAGTCTTCTTCATTATTTTGCGGGTCGAAAACTGCCCGAAGCAGATGCATATAAGCATGTGCACCACCACAGTCCTCTGGCGGGCAGGCCATAATCCCTTCTATACACTCAATAGGTTGCATTTCATCTAAAGAGAAATTTTTATCTTCGAGAACAATTTCGTGCTCCCAGCAGTCACCAAAATCATAAAGATACGTTAATTTATTGCCGCTGCGTTTGAGCAATGTATTCAGACGAATCACTGATTCATCTTCATCGTTAATCGATTCTGGATGTTCGGTGAAAATTTGCTTTTTGAACATAAACTGATGCAGATGGTAGTCTTGCCAGCCCATGACAATTTGTACCACATCATGCAAACGATCGAGTGTAATGTTGGAAGGAACAACAAATCGGCGCCAAACAACCGGGTCTATGTCTTTGAGGGTGACTTTGAGTTGATAAAATGTATTCATTCCAGCCTCAATTTGGCCTGCGTACATTTTTCCCGGCGGATGCACACCACCGGGTATATTCATTTTACCGACGTTCCAGAATCTCGAAGCAATAGCTGTGAGAATTCTGCTCATCCGCATCGTTAAACTCGCTAAATACCGACTCCCAGTCATCCGGATCGTAATCCGGAAAATGGGTATCCCCTTCGACTTCGGCATCAATATGCGTCAGATAGAGCTTTTGTGCCTTCGGCAGGAACTGCTCATAAACACGGCCACCGCCGATCACCATGATCTCTTCCGCGTCACCGCACTCGGCAATCGCCGCGTCAACCGAGGTGACCCACTGTACGCGATCGTCAGTGCCTGGCTTGCTGCTGATGACAATGTTTTTACGACCTGGCAGCGGGCGCCCAATCGACTCCCATGTCAGGCGTCCCATAACCACAGGTTTGTTTAGCGTATTACGTTTGAACCAGGCGAGATCGGCAGGTAGGTTCCATGGCATAGCATTCTCCATGCCAATGACGCGATCCACCGCTAACGCCGCAATCAGACTGATCATTGATAATTTCCCGGATGCAAAAAATTGTCGCCACTATACGGAAAGCGCATTCTTTCGTCGACTGGCGACAGGGTAAAGAGACAGAAAATTTTCGTAATCTGTAAGCAAACCCGCGCTGCACGATCGCATACCTTGCTTTCCACTTTTTCGCGAAGCAAACCCTTAACCGTCAATCAGCCGTAACACGCGCTATGGCTGTGGTTTCGCCTCAGGTTCATCGGCGACATCCCCCGTGTGACGGCCCTCTTTGGTCCCCTGCCAGCCATGGCGCTGGACCACGGACAGATGCGCCCGGTCTTCGCTGATAATCTCCGTCAACATCGCACTGGTGCGTTTAAAGACGTCCGCTCTGGCCTGAGCGGTGTTATCCACTCCGGCCATCTCCTCAACCATCTGGGTGTTGAACTGGCGGAAAAGGTCGGCACGCTCACGCGCCTCATAAGGCCCCAGACCTAACCCTTCGAGCGCCATTCGCCCGGCTTTCAACGCCGCTTCAAATGTTTCACGCTCCGGCTTCTCAACACCCGCCTGGCGCAGACGAATGTAATGATCGACGTCGCGGGCACGGGCAATAATACGCAGCGCCGGGAAATGGGTTTTCGCCAGTTCAGTAAGCTGGAGATTGGCCTGCGGATCGTCAATCGCGTTGATCAGCACTTCGGCTTTTCCGGCACCGGCTGACTCCAGCAGATCCACGCGCGTCGCATCGCCATAAAAGACCTTCATGCCGAATTTGCGCAGCGTTTCAATGTGGTCCGGGTCGTGATCGAGAACAACCATTTTGACTCCACTAGAGAGTAGCAGACGCCCGGCAATTTGGCCGAAGCGGCCGAATCCGGCCACAATGACCCGCGGTTCATCTTCGTCAATCTCATCGGCTTCACGCGCTTGCCCGGTGGCAGCGCTTTCCAGACGCGTCAGCAGGACTAACAGCACAGGCGTCGCCGCCATGGACAACGCCACCGCCAGCGTCAAGGCTTTGACCCACTCCGGGTCGAGCACACCTGCCATTTGTGCTGCACCAAAAACCACAAACGCGAACTCACTGCCCTGCCCCAGCAGTGCCGCAAACCAGCGCCGCTGTTTGCCTGGCACACTCAGCGGACGAGCAATCAGCCACAGAACGAGAGTTTTAATCACCAGGAAACCGACCAGCAAAAGCAGGATACGCAGCGGATGAGTGACCAGGGTGCCAAAGTCTATCGACATACCGACACCGATAAAAAAGAGCCCCAGCAGCAGACCTTTAAAGGGTTCAATATCGCTTTCCAGCGCATGACGGTATTCCGAGCTTGCCAGCAGCACGCCAGCCAGGAACGCCCCCATCGCCATGGAAAGGCCAGCCTCTTCCAGCAACAAACCGAAGCCGAATACCAGAAACAGCGCCACGGCGCTGAACACTTCACGTAATCCGGAGCGGGCAACAAAACGCAGTGCCGGACGCGCGACATAGCGCCCCAGCACGACCACCAGCGCCAGCGCGCCAACCACTTTCAACGCCGACAGGGCGAACGCCCCCACCGTTGTGGATGCGCCACTGCTGGCCAGTAGCGGAATCATCGCCACCAGTGGAATGGCCGCGATATCCTGGAAAAGCAGCACGGAAAAGGCACTACGCCCCATTTGCGAAACGGTCAGGTTACGCTCATTCATCGCCTGCATGGCAATCGCGGTTGAGGAGAGCGCCAGCGTCAGGCCGATAAGCAGCGCCACCGGCCAGTCGAGCCCCAGCACCATACAAAACGCCCCCAACAAAACGCCGCAGGAGGCCATTTGCAACGCGCCGCCGCCAAAGACGGACACGCGCAACTTCCACAGTCTCTGGGGATCCAGCTCAAGGCCAATCACAAACAGCATCAACACCACGCCGATTTCAGCGAAGTGGAGGATAGATTCAGCGTCAGTGACCAGGCGTAAGCCCCACGGACCAATAATACAACCGGCGATCAGATAACCCAGCACGGACCCCAGCCCCAGACGTACCGCGATCGGTACGATGAGCGCGGCTGCCCCCAGGTAAATCAGCGCCTGAATAAGCGTATGACTATCCATGGTGGGTCTCCTGCCAGTCGAGCAACAATTGTTTGTAGCGACGGGCCTGCGCCTGCAGAGTTTCGTCGTCGCAAATGAAGGTGCAGTGAGTGGCAAACGGCGGCACCCAGTTCATCCCGCAATAGAGCGCCGTGGCCTGTAATGGCTGTCCCAGAACATCAAAGCCGGGGTGTGAACCAATATCAAAGTGCTGATCCCCGCCGCCCGTGGTCACGGCCCATAACAGACTTTTCCCCTGCAACGCACGCGCGCCATGGCCATATGCCCAGCCGTGGGCCAGGACTTTATCAATCCATAATTTGAGGAGCGGCGGTACACTGTACCATTGCATGGGATGTTGCCAGACAACCAGGTCAGCGCGACTCAATGCCTCCTGCTCGGCGGCGATATCAATATTGAAATCGGGGTAGAGGTGATAAAGAGAGCGAATTTCCACCCCCTCCAGAGTCCCTGCATGCTCAATCATCCGCTTATTCGCATGGGAATACTGCGGATAGGGATGGGCATAAATTATCAGAATCATCGATTAACCTGTTTTCACTGCACACTTTTTTCTTTGAGTGTAGACAGTTAATCGTCGTGCTAACAGCGACAATCTGTGCGGGATTAGCAGGCACCAGCACAGCACCTGTCAGAATAGCGGCTAAAGCAGCGAGAGGGGCTGGCGTTACCGGTCTGCCGCCACCGAGGGGTGAGATAAAAAAAGTCCCGCGCTAATGGCGGGACGCTTTCTGACACGGAGTGAAATTAATTGTCCAGTTCACTCATGTTCTTCACCTGGTCGCGGTTAATCTGCTCGGTTTTACCCGTTTCCGCATTTTTGTAAGAGACCAGGCCAGTGTCGCTATCGATTTCCGGTTTGCCATCAGTCACGATTGTTTTACCATCGGTGGTTTTTACGGCCTGATTGGATGAACAACCGGCAACGGTAAAGAGCGTGGCAGCCGTAAACAGTGACGTTAATAACAGTTTCGTTCGCATGGTGTTCTCCCCTGCTTTTCAGTCGTTTTCAGTTAAATACAGGGTAACTTTAGACTAACTGACTGACCTTAAAAGAAAATACAGAACACTCTGAAGGTTTGACTTAATTCAGGGACTTGCGTCGAATCGTCATACTCCCCGTCTGAGCAAGCGTCAAACCACGCGTCTCCGGTGCAAAAGCGATGGAGATGAGCAGGCCAACGAGCGATATTCCCGCCCCCATCAGCATGACGTAACTGATCCCATATTTAGTGATAAAAATCGGCAGCGCCCAGGTTGAAAGAATGGTACCAATCCGGCTCAGGGACATGATGACGCCAACGGCAGAGGCGCGAATATCGGTCGGGAACAGCTCATTCGGGTAAAGCCACTGGAGGTTTCCTGGCCCGCCGGAGAAAAAGGCATATACCGCGAATGCCGCAACCACCAGCCAGATACCCATTTCAGGGATCAATCCCAGCACGGCCAGCGCCAGTGTCATCATCATAAAGCTGCCGATCAGCAGCGGTCGCCTCCCCATGCTGTTCAGCCAGTACATCGGTGGAATGCAGCCCAGCATAAAAAACAAGCTGATCACCACATTACCCAGCGCCGCGCTTTTCCCGACGCCCAGCCCCAGCAGGCCAACAATCTGCGGACCAAAGGTATAGATGGCGAACATCGGAATAACCTGGCACGTCCAGATAGCGGCGACAAACAAGACAAACGGGAAGTGACGACGATTAAACAGTTGTAAGAAGCGAGTTTCTTGTGGTGGTTCATCATCGAACGCTACCGGCTCGCCAAACAGTTTAATCATCATCTCCTCACACTCTTTCACCCGCCCTTTACGCAGGAGCCAGCGCGGAGATTCTGGAAGATCAAAACGCCCAATGAGGATCATGATACAAGGGATTGCCGCACTCCCCAGCATCCAGCGCCATCCGCCTTCCACATCGTACAACCAATAACCGACCAGATCGGCACAGGTCGCGCCGACATACCACATCGCAGCAATAAAACTGATTGAGAAAGCTCGTTGGCGGGTACTGGAAAATTCAGTGATCATGGAGGTTGCGATAGGGTAATCCGCGCCAATCACCACGCCAATCAGCACTCGCATAATGAGCAATTCCATGGGCGAGGAGACAAACATCGTGGCCACCGATATCACCCCAATGGCAATGATATCGATGAGGAACATTTTCCGTCGCCCCACTTTGTCTGAGATGTAGCCAAACAACGAGGTGCCGACAAACAGACCCGCCAGCGTTCCCGCCCCCAACAATCCCAGCCACTGTGCATCCAGCTTTAATGCTGGCGTGAGTTGCTCCAGTGCAACGCCAATCATGACAAGCACATACCCATCCAGGAAAGGTCCGCCGCTTCCCCACAACATGATTCGACGGTGAATAGATGAGAATTGGATATCATCAAAATTTCTGATCTGCTGCATGGTTATGTCCTGTCTCAACGGCAAAATACGAGGTTGGTCACCTCAAGTGCCGAATGGCCCGGCAAAAGCACCTTCTCCAGCCAATACTTCACGTAATTTTTATAGGCCGGATAAATCTCTGTTATCCGGCACCGGTTTTAGCCGTAGCGAAACTCCACACCAAACGTACCGCGTGGGTAGTCCCATTTTTCGAGGACCGTATCCAACCCCAAAATCCGACAGGTACCGCACTCCAGGCATCCGGCGTAATCAAAACGTACGCTGCCGTCATCCTGCTTTTTGTACAGGCCCGCAGGACAGGCTTTAACTAACACCTCCAGCACCTGCTTATCGGGGTCGGTTTTTAAAATGATGTGTGGGTTTTCTTCATCCACATTGAATTTGTTAACACCCAGTTTGATGTCCACATTGACGGGGGAAGTCATAGTACAGTCGCTCCTTTTAGACCATCCTTTATCAAATTGATAAAACCGACCTTTTTGGCATGACGAAGGATTTTCTTACGCATTGCTACCGGGGCGGTACCATCGACGGTAAACAGATCGCGTGCCACGCCAACCGCCATTTCTGGGTAACGGGTAAACATGCGCGGGTTATCGAGGAAGGCAGGTAAACGCTGATACATACGCATATCCCGCATCGGACCGTCATCAAGGCGCTGACGATAAGCCGAAAGCCCCTGACGGCTGAAATTGTTACTTTGCATCGCGGAAAGTACCGTTTTCGCGGCGGCTTCCCCTGCCGCCACGGCCAGGTCCATGCCACGAATGGTGAAACCAAGATTCATACACATGCCGGCGGCATCACCCGCGATCAGTACACCGTCGCCAACCAGTTCAGGCTGCATATTCATCCCGGATTCCGGAACAACATGAGCGGCGTATTCCACCATTTTGCCGCCGCTAATCAACGGCGCGACGGCAGGGTGCTGTTTAAAATCCTCCAGCATTTGCGGGACTGATTTTTTGGCCTCTTTGAGATGATGCAGACCGCATACTAACCCAAGCGAAACTGTCGTTTGATTGGTATAGAGGAACCCGCCCCCCATCAGGCCATCTGTCGGTGCGCCGGCAAACAACCAGGCCGCTCCTTCGTTGCCCCGTAACTGGAAACGATCTTCAATGACCGTTTTTGGCAATTCGATGAGTTCTTTAACCCCAACCGCAACATTCGAAGCCGTAACGCGTTTCGCCATGCCCAGTTGTTCAGCCAGCAAGGAGTTCACACCGTCCGCCAGAATCACGACTTTCGCTTCCAGAATGTCGCCATCGGCTTCCACGCCAACCACTTTGCCATCACGTTGCACAACATTGTCAACGCGGATCCCGGTGATCAATTGCGCACCCGCCTCTTCTGCCTGCTCCATCAGCCAGGCATCAAATTTACTGCGTAAGACGGAATAAGAGGCTTGCTCAGGTTCACCATGATCGCCGTTGAGGTAATCTACCGTCATTGCTCCCTTATCGGTCATAAACGAGAGCTTTTCATGTGTAATCAGGCGTTCGACGGGAGCATGCCCGGCAAAACCGGGAATAATACGTTCGAGACTATGGGCGTAAATACGCCCGCCAGTTACATTTTTCGCTCCAGCGGAATTGCCCCTCTCAATCACCAGTACTTGCGCACCTTCCCTGGCAAGCACCAGCGCTGCCACCGAGCCCGCCACCCCCGCCCCCACGATGATGGCGTCAAAAATATCTTCTGACATAAAAACTCCAGAAATTACCTGTAATAACAGAGCGGCCACCGCTCTGCTTAAGGAATTAGCGCGTTAATGCGGCCGTCAGTGCGGGTAAAATTTTCAGCGCATCACCGACGATACCGTAATCGGCATACTGGAAAATCGGCGCGTTTTTGTCTTTGTTAATGGCAAAAATCGTCTGTGCGCCGTTTGCGCCCACCATGTGCTGAATCTGACCGGAGATCCCTACAGCCAGGTACAATTCCGGTTTGAGCATCAGGTTAGAAATGCCGACATAGCGTTCGTGTTCCATCCATTTTTCGTTTTCAGCGACCGGACGCGAACAGGCCAACTCCGCGCCAATGGACTGGCACAACGCTGTTGCCAGCGAGATATTCTCCTTGCTACCGATACCGCGTCCGACGCTGACAACCCACCGCGCTTTATCAAGATCAACATTACTGTTCTGGCGAGCCTGAGTTGCAGTGCGAATGACGGTGATTTCCGGTGACTGCCATGCGACAGTCTGCGCCACGCCGCTTCGCGAAGTGTCTGGCTGCGCCGGCTCAAATGTGCCGCTGCAGAGTGTAATCACGGCGAAAGAAGAACGTAGCGTTTCTTCGCCAATGGCAAGTCCGCCATACACCATATGTTTTACCAAAGCGTTATCACCCGCGATGGCGACGGCACTGGCATCATTAGAGACTGCGGCCGTCAGGCGGAAACCCAATTTTGCCGCCAGTAATTTGCCCCGACGTGTATTGGGCAGCAGTACCAGCCCTTTCGAACCCTGCTGGCGAATGGTCGCCGCCATGGCGTCCGCATAATCTTCAATCATGCGGTCTTCCGGTTTACCGCTGAGATGCCAGACGCTATCGGCCCCCAGGTGGAATGCTGTGGCACTGTCGGTTTCACTGAGCACAAATACATTGGTCTGTTCGCCCAACATGCGTGCGCCACCCACCAAATCAGCCAGCCGGGAAACGGTATCGCTGAATACCCATACAGTGGAAAACTTGCTCATAACATCCCCTTTTAATTGATGATCTTGCGCAGATGGTCAGCAAATACGGCGATTTGTTCTTCGCCATCACCTTCAATAACGATGCGCTGGCGCTCACGTTGTCCTGGCGCAGCGATCTGTTGCACGGAGTTCGCTTCCCCGTGGGTAAAACCAATATCTGCTGTCGTCCAGACCTGAACCGGTTTTTTAGCCGCGCCCAGAATGGCTTTCATGGAAGGAATTTGCGGGGAGTTAATATCCGTAGAGACCGCAATGGCCGCCGGAAGCGGTATGCTCAGGGTTTCGATCTCGTCTTCCAGAGCGCGCTCAACGGTCAGCGTGTTATCCACCAGCGATAAAATTTTACTGACGCCGTTGATTGCCGGAATGTGCAGCATTTCACCCAGCAGCAGACTGACCTGTTGGGCATAGAGATCGGAGGAACCGTCGCCACAAATAATCAGATCAAAGCCGGATTTTTTCGCTGCCTGCGCTAACGCCACTGCGGTTTGTTGCGGCAGCGCATTCTCAAACGCATCATCAATCACAACAATCAGTTCGTCCGGGCCGCGCGAAAGCACATCTTTGCGTCCTTTCGCATTAGTCAGCGCCTTCCCGCCAACACTCATGGCGATCACTTGCGCTTCTCCGGACTGCTGTTTTAACTGGCAGGCAGCTTCAATCGCATTCAAATCGTATTGGCTAATTTTGGCATCCGCTTTACTAATATCTAACGAACCATCCGCGTTATTGATCGCAATATCCTGTTCATCAGGTACGCACTTGTAACAAGTAATTATCTTCATTGCCTCTCCAGAAATCATGAAGGAATCGTCGTCCATATCGGCGATGGTAAATACAGATATCACACCATTTAATTACGGGATAAAACATTAATCACCAATATTGAAAATGTCACACCCTGTAAAATGGGACTTTCAATATTGTTAGCGACCTCACCAATATTGAAAAATCGGTTTCACCTTACAAATTTTCAATATTGTTTCCGGGATCACCAATATTGAACGCTACAAGGATGAAAAAACAGAAAATAACAAGTAAGAGATTGTTTTTAAAGAACTTATTAACCACTCCTAACCAAATAAAAACCGACAAAAAAGTGTGACAAGAATAACAGAATACGCTGTAGCGAATACCCATCATGGAGTACTCGCCGAATCTCCCTTGAGGTTAAAGAGTCATTAAATAAACACTCACAAAAATGAACATAAATATAACAAACGGGAACGAAATATAAATCAATTATGACACTGGAATTCGAACATGAAAAATGACAAGAGAAAGTCAGGTATAGAGCCAAAAGTTTTTTTCCCACCGCTAATAATCGTCGGAATACTTTGCTGGCTAACTGTTAGAGACCTTGATGCCGCCAATGTGGTTATTAATGCAGTATTTACTTATGTAACGAATGTCTGGGGATGGGCATTTGAGTGGTATATGGTCGTGATGCTCTTTGGCTGGTTCTGGCTGGTCTTTGGCCCTTACGCCAAAAAGAAACTGGGCAATGAGAAACCTGAATTCAGCACCGCGAGCTGGATTTTCATGATGTTCGCCTCCTGTACCTCCGCAGCCGTGTTGTTCTGGGGATCGATAGAGATTTATTACTATATCTCTACGCCACCGTTTGCATTAGCCCCCAACTCTACCGGCGCCAAAGAGCTCGGCCTCGCCTACAGTTTGTTCCACTGGGGACCGCTACCGTGGGCCACCTATAGCTTCCTTTCCGTCGCTTTCGCCTACTTTTTCTTTGTTCGCAAAATGGATGTGATTCGCCCCAGCTCAACGCTTGTGCCTTTAGTGGGTGAGAAACATGTGAAAGGGCTGTTCGGGACCATCGTCGATAACTTCTATCTTGTGGCACTGATCTTCGCGATGGGTACCAGCCTCGGTCTGGCTACGCCGCTGGTCACCGAATGTATGCAGTATCTATTCGGCATTCCCCATACGCTGCAACTGGACGCGATCATCATTACCTGCTGGATCATTCTGAACGCAATCTGCGTGGCCTGCGGCCTGCAGAAAGGAGTGAAGATTGCCAGCGACGTGCGTAGCTACCTGAGTTTCCTGATGCTCGGCTGGGTATTCATTGTCAGCGGCGCCAGCTTCATCATGAACTACTTCACCGATTCCGTCGGTATGCTGTTGATGCATCTGCCACGTATGTTGTTCTATACCGATGCTATCGGCAAAGGCGGTTTCCCGCAGGGCTGGACCGTTTTCTACTGGGCCTGGTGGGTCATTTACGCCATCCAAATGAGTATCTTCCTCGCCCGTATATCGCGTGGCCGTACCGTTCGGGAACTGTGCTTCGGAATGGTGCTGGGCCTGACGGCTTCCACTTGGATCCTGTGGACTGTGCTGGGCAGTAACACGCTACTGCTGATGGATAAAAATATTCTGAATATTCCGCAGCTTATCGCAGAGCATGGCGTACCACGCGCCATTATCGAGACCTGGGCCGCTTTACCCCTGAGTACAGCAACAATGTGGGGATTCTTTATTCTCTGCTTTATTGCCACCGTCACACTTATCAACGCGTGTTCTTACACGCTGGCCATGTCGACCTGCCGTGAAATACGCGATGGTGAAGAGCCGCCTCTGCTGGTACGTATCGGCTGGTCCATTCTGGTCGGCATCATCGGTATTGTGCTGTTGGCTCTCGGCGGGTTGAAACCGATACAAACGGCGATCATCGCAGGCGGCTGCCCTCTCTTCTTCGTCAATATCATGGTCACGCTGTCCTTTATTAAGGACGCCAAAGCGCACTGGAAAGATAACTAAGATAAATCAACCATATCAAGAGGTTAAAAGATGGACTTTAACTTGAATGATGAACAGGAGCTGTTCGTCGCCGGTATTCGTGAATTAATGGCCAGTGAAAATTGGGAGGCCTATTTTGCCGAATGCGATCGCGATAGCGTCTATCCTGAGCGTTTCGTAAAAGCACTGGCCGATATGGGCATTGACAGCCTGCTGCTCCCGGAAGATCGCGGTGGTCTGGATGCCGGTTTCGTTACCGTGGCGGCTGTGTGGATGGAATTGGGTCGCCTGGGTGCACCAACCTACGTGCTCTATCAACTTCCTGGCGGCTTCAACACGGTGTTACGCGAAGGCACTCCGGAACAGATCGATAAGATCATGGCGTTTCAGGGTACCGGTAAACAGATGTGGAACTCGGCGATCACCGAACCGGGCGCCGGGTCTGACGTGGGCAGTTTAAAAACCACTTATACCCGTAAAAATGGTAAGGTTTATCTTAATGGCAGTAAGTGCTTCATCACCAGTAGCGCTTACACCCCTTATATCGTGGTAATGGCGCGTGACGGCGCGTCTGCGGATAAACCCATTTATACCGAATGGTTTGTCGATATGAGCAAACCTGGCATCAAAGTTAACAAGCTTGAGAAACTCGGTCTGCGCATGGATAGCTGCTGCGAAATTACCTTTGACGATGTTGAACTGGATGAAAAAGACATGTTCGGCCGTGAGGGTAATGGGTTTAACCGTGTTAAAGAAGAGTTTGACCACGAACGCTTCCTCGTTGCTCTGACGAACTACGGTACCGCCATGTGCGCCTTTGAAGATGCGGCGCGCTACGCCAATCAGCGAGTACAGTTTGGCGAAACGATCGGTCGCTTCCAACTGATTCAGGAGAAGTTTGCCCATATGGCAATCAAATTAAACTCCATGAAAAACATGCTGTTGGAAGCCGCCTGGAAAGCCGATAACGGCACCATTACCTCCGGCGATGCAGCCATGTGCAAATACTTCTGCGCCAATGCGGCATTTGAGGTCGTTGACAGTGCGATGCAAGTACTCGGTGGCGTTGGGATTGCAGGCAATCACCGTATTACCCGTTTCTGGCGCGATCTGCGCGTTGACCGGGTGTCCGGCGGTTCCGACGAAATGCAGATCCTGACTTTGGGTCGCGCAGTGCTCAAACAGTACCGTTAATCGGGTGATAACCCCATCACGCTGTGATGGGGTTCCAGGGATGCCACACAGGAGTATGTCATGAGTCATCGTTTACCAATGCCCGTGTTTGGACCACTTGCGGGTGTGCGGGTCGTTTTCTCCGGTATCGAAATTGCCGGGCCCTTCGCCGGACAAATGTTTGCCGAGTGGGGCGCAGAAGTTATCTGGATTGAAAATGTCGCCTGGGCCGACACAATTCGTGTCCAGCCGAATTATCCGCAACTCTCACGCCGCAATCTGCACGCGCTATCGCTGAATATCTTCAAAGATGAAGGCCGGGAAGCGTTCCTTAAGTTAATGGAAACCACCGACATTTTTATCGAGGCCAGTAAAGGTCCGGCATTTGCTCGCCGGGGAATTACCGATGAAGTGTTATGGGAACACAATCCGAAGCTGGTCATCGCTCACCTGTCTGGTTTTGGGCAGTTTGGGACAGAGGAGTACACCAACCTTCCTGCTTATAACACCATTGCGCAAGCCTTCAGCGGTTACCTGATTCAAAATGGCGACGTTGACCAGCCGATGCCCGCCTTCCCCTACACGGCAGACTATTTTTCCGGCATGACGGCGACAACCGCAGCACTTGCGGCGCTGCATAAAGTACGTGAAACAGGCAAAGGGGAAAGCATTGATATTGCGATGTATGAAGTGATGCTGCGCATGGGCCAGTACTTCATGATGGATTATTTCAATGGCGGCGAAATCTGTCCGCGTATGACCAAAGGCAAAGACCCCTACTACGCTGGCTGTGGTCTGTATAAATGCTCGGATGGCTACATCGTGATGGAACTGGTCGGGATCACGCAAATTACCGAGTGTTTTAACGATATCGGGCTGGCGCATATTCTCGGCACGCCAGAAGTTCCGGAAGGTACACAACTCATTCACCGCGTCGAGTGCCCGTACGGCCCACTGGTGGAAGAGAAACTGGATGCATGGCTGCTAACGCATACCATTGCCGAAGTACAAGCGCGCTTCGCCGAGCTGAATATTGCCTGTGCAAAAGTACTGACCATTCCTGAACTGGAGGGTAACCCGCAGTACGTCGCCCGCGAATCAATCACCCAATGGCAAACCATGGATGGCCGTACCTGCAAGGGGCCAAACATTATGCCGAAATTCAAAAATAACCCTGGGAAAATCTGGCGCGGCATGCCGTCACACGGCATGGATACCTCCGCCATCTTGCAGAACATCGGTTACAGCGAAGCAGATATTAAGGAACTGGTAAGCAAGGGGCTGGCCAGGGTTGAGGATTAAATACGTAGCGCTAACGGGATCGTGTAGCCACCCGGTTAGCGCTTACACCTAATTTCAGTGGATAAAAGTGCGATGGATGTTATTGGCGATCAAAACTTACGTCAGATGTGGGACGACCTGGCAGAGGTCTATGGCGATAAAACGGCGCTGATTTTTGAGTCATGTGAAGGTGAAGTACAGCAATTCAGCTATACCTTCCTCAATGAGGAAATCAATCGCACAGCAAACCTGTTCAACGGGCTGGGGATCCAAAAAGGCGATAAAGTCGCCCTGCATCTGGATAACTGCCCTGAATTTTTCTTTTGCTGGTTCGGGCTGGCAAAAATCGGTGCCATCATGGTGCCGATTAACGCCAGGCTATTGCATGATGAAAGTCTGTGGATCCTGCAAAACTGCCGGGCTCGTTTGTTGGTAACCACTGAAAACTTCTATCCCCTTTACCGTCAGATTCTGCAGGAAGGTGAAACGCAGCTCAATCATATCTGCCTTATCGACCGGCAGTTCTGTGTCTCAGATACCGCGGTGAGTGATTTTTATCAACTTAAGCGCGCCCAACCCACTACTCTGAACTCTACGCCGACGTTAAGCACCGACGATACCGCAGAAATTCTTTTCACCTCGGGCACGACCTCACGACCAAAAGGCGTGGTCATTACTCAATATAACTTACGCTTTGCGGGTTACTACTCCGCCTGGCAGTGTGCATTACGCGATGACGATATTTATCTGACCGCTATGCCCGCTTTTCATATCGATTGTCAGTGTACGGCGGCAATGGCCGCCTTTTCCAGCGGTGCCACCTTTGTGCTGCTTGAGAAATACAGTGCACGTGCGTTCTGGAGCCAGGTGCGAAAATACCGTGCCACAGTTACCGAATGCATTCCCATGATGATTAGAACCCTGATGGTGCAACCGCCAATGCCTGCGGATAATCAGCATTGCCTTCGTGAAGTGCTTTTCTACCTCAATCTTTCCGTGCAGGAAAAAGACGCCTTTGTTGAACGTTTCGGTGTCAGGTTGCTGACATCGTATGGCATGACGGAAACGATTGTCGGCATTATTGGTGACAGACCCGGTGATAAACGGCGCTGGCCGTCAATTGGCCGCGCGGGGTTTTGCTACGAAGCGGAAATTCGTAACGATCAAAATCAGCCCCTTCCTCCCCATGAAATCGGTGAAATATGCATTAAAGGCATGCCGGGGAAAACGCTTTTTAAAGAGTATTACGAACAGCCGGACGCAACCGCCATGGCGCTGGATGCAAACGGCTGGTTACATACCGGCGATTCGGGTTACTACGATGAAGAAGGCTTTTTTTATTTTGTCGACAGGCGTTGCAATATGATTAAGCGCGGTGGCGAGAATGTCTCCTGTGTAGAACTGGAGAATATCATTTCGACCCATCCAAAAATTCAGGATACGGTGGTTATCGGCGTTAAAGACACTATCAGGGATGAAGCTATAAAAGCCTTTATTGTTCTTCATGAAGGCGAAACATTAAGTGCTGATGAGTTTTTTTCTTTTTGCGCCAGTAATATGGCGAAATTTAAAGTACCGACGCTTGTTGAATTCAGGAGCGATCTGCCACGCAACTGTTCAGGGAAAGTCATCAAGAAAAATCTAACATAACGTATTCGGCTGAATTTATGTTCGCCGAAATAGAAATAACGTGAACACTTCATATCTTGCAGAGGCGGTATGCCTCTGCAAAGCATACACATATTTAAAAGGAGCAAAATATGAGTGAATCATTACATCTGAACCGCCATGGGCATATTCTGGAAATTATTCTCGATCGCCCCGTTGCCAATGCCATTGATGCAAAAACCAGTTTTGCCATGGGCGAAGTATTTCTGAATTTCCGCGATGACCCTGAATTACGCGTGGCAATTATTACCGGCGCCGGCCAGAAATTCTTTTCCGCGGGCTGGGATTTAAAAGCAGCAGCAGAAGGTGAAGCACCGGATGCAGATTTTGGGCCTGGCGGGTTTGCGGGATTGACCGAACTTTTTGATCTCGATAAACCGGTCATTGCCGCAGTAAACGGCTATGCCTTTGGCGGTGGGTTTGAACTGGCGCTGGCAGCAGATTTCATTATCTGCGCTGAAAATGCCAGCTTTGCCTTACCTGAAGCCAAACTCGGCATCGTGCCGGACAGCGGTGGGGTTTTACGTCTGCCTAAACGCTTACCGCCCGCTATCGTTAATGAAATGGTGATGACCGGGCGGCGCATGAATGCCGAAGAAGCACTACGTTGGGGTATCGCTAATTATGTTGTCAGTCAGGAAGCATTAATGGAGAAGGCGCGCGAACTGGCACAGCAACTGCTTCAAAGCGCACCACTGGCTATTGCCGCATTAAAAGAGATAACCAGAACAACCAGAGAAATGCCGGTAGAAGAAGGCTATCGTTATCTCCGCAGCGGTGCGCTGAAACACTATCCGGCGGTCCTGCATTCCGAAGATGCGATTGAAGGGCCGCAGGCCTTTGCCGAAAAACGCTCACCGGTATGGAAAGGACGTTAATAACTCATGAGCTATTACGCCTTTGAAGGCTTGATCCCGGTCGTCCATCCAGAGGCGTATATCCATCCGAGCGCGGTATTGATTGGCGACGTCATTGTTGGGGTTGGTGTCTACGTCGGCCCTCACGCTTCGCTTCGTGGTGACTATGGCCGCCTGATTCTGGAACCAGGTTCGAATTTACAGGATGGCTGCATTATGCACGGTTACTGCGATACCGACACCGTCGTCGGTGAGAACGGACATATCGGACACGGCGCGATTTTGCATGGCTGCGTGATTGGCCGGGATGCGCTGGTCGGTATGAACAGCGTGATTATGGACGGCGCGGTCATTGGCGAAGAGAGCATTGTTGCCGCCATGAGCTTTGTGAAAGCTGGATTTATCGGGGCAGCAAGACAGTTATTGGTAGGATCGCCAGCCCGTTTCATCCGTGATGTAACCGAAGAAGAGTTGCACTGGAAGCAGCTTAATACCCGGGAGTATCAGGATCTGGCTATCCGTTGTCGCTCATCATTATATGAAACACAACCGCTACGCCAGTCAGAAAAAAACCGACCGCGGCTTAAAGGTACGACGGAGGTGAAGCCGAAATCAGCGCAATGACTTTATCGAATGGCGCACTCGCGCCATTCGATATTCGCTCATTAACGACGCAAACTTTTTGACAACATCATTTGCCATTTCTGTTCCGTCTTAAGTCCTGCTGGCAGGACTACTGGCATATGGGATGTTTTTGTGGTACTGAGAATTTTTTCCTGCGCATTATTTTTCAGCCTGGTATAGATTTGATCGTCAATATTTTTTACACGCACCAGACGCTGACATTGACATCCTCTACCTTGCAGTTGATTTGGAATTGTCCTGGTCTCACAGGTAATTTCTTCTACCTCAGAAAGAATATAAGAAACCGTATTGATCGCTTTACAGTGGTCCATGTCAAAATGCCTGGCAATTTCCTTAGCGCTCACCCAACGATTTTCCGCCATCATCCAATCGGCAATTAACAAATACAGGGGTTTTTCAACATATTCTTTACTCATAAGCACACCATTTTTACAAATTAAAAATCTTGTTATGGTCAGGCTTGCCTGAATATCGACAAAACCATTAACCATATTAAAAATACGGATAACAAGAAATAGTATGCAGGTTTGAGGATCATTAGTGTGAGCAAAATCGTGCTAGTAGCATTAGAAAAATGCGTAACAATGATTTGCACGTTCAGCACGAATGGTATGGATAAAAAAACGGCTCCTGAACAGGAACCGTTTATTTAATCGGTAATACTGTGCGCTGGTCTGCGCAGCACTGCGCAGCAAGTTACGCTTTAATCTGCGCGTGCATTTCCTGAACGGAGGTCACCTTCTCGGTGGCATCGGCGTTCAGCGCCATCGCGGTAGCAAAACCACCGTTCAGCGTGGTGTCGTAATGCACTTTGTACTGCAGCGCGCTTCGGCGAATGACCCTGGAGTCTTCTATCGCCCGACGGCCTGCGGTGGTGTTGATGATGTAGGTGTATTCGCCATTCTTAATACGGTCCTGAATGTGCGGACGACCTTCATGCACCTTGTTCACCAGACGCGGATTAATACCGGCTTCACCCAGGACAATCGCCGTACCGTGGGTTGCATCAAGCTCGAAACCGAACTTGAGCAGCTTCGCTGCCAGGTCAACCACACGCTCTTTATCCCCTTCACGTACAGAAAGCAGCGCACGACCCTGTTTCTTCATCGTGGAGTTGCTACCCAGTTGCGCTTTAGCAAACGCTTCGGCGAAGGTACGGCCCACACCCATCACTTCCCCGGTAGAGCGCATTTCTGGCCCTAACAGCGGGTCAACGCCCGGGAATTTATTGAATGGCAGCACTACTTCTTTCACTGAGTAGTACGGCGGGATAATTTCTTTGGTGACGCCCTGCTGTGCCAGCGTCTGACCGACCATCACACGCGCCGCCACTTTCGCCAGCGGTACGCCGGTGGCTTTGGAGACAAACGGTACGGTACGCGCCGCACGCGGGTTCACCTCAATCAGATACACTTCGTTATCTTTTACCGCAAACTGGACGTTCATCAGACCGCGAACCTGCAGTTCGAAGGCCAGTTTCTGCACCTGCTGGCGCATCACGTCCTGGATGTCCTGGCTCAGCGTGTAGGCTGGCAGGGAACAGGCGGAGTCGCCGGAGTGCACGCCAGCCTGCTCGATATGCTCCATGATGCCGCCAATCAGCACCATTTCGCCGTCACAGATAGCGTCAACATCCACTTCTACCGCATCGTCCAGGAAGCGATCCAGCAGGACTGGCGCATCATTGGATACGCTCACTGCGGTCTGGAAGTAGCGACGCAGGTCGGCTTCGTCGTAGACGATTTCCATCGCACGGCCGCCCAGTACATAAGACGGACGCACTACCAGCGGGTAACCAATCTCTTTCGCCTTTTCAACCGCTTGCTCAATGGCGGTGACGGTGGCGTTCGCCGGTTGTTTCAGTTTCAGACGGTCAACCGCCTGCTGGAAACGTTCACGGTCTTCGGCACGGTCAATGGCATCCGGGCTGGTACCGATAACCGGTACACCCGCCGCTTCCAGCGCGCGCGCCAGTTTCAGCGGCGTCTGACCGCCGTACTGCACGATAACGCCTTTCGGCTTCTCGATACGCACGATTTCCAGCACATCTTCCAGCGTTACCGGCTCGAAGTAGAGACGGTCGGAGGTGTCATAGTCGGTGGAGACGGTTTCCGGGTTACAGTTGACCATGATGGTCTCGTAGCCGTCTTCGCGCAGCGCCAGTGAGGCGTGTACGCAGCAGTAGTCAAATTCAATCCCCTGACCGATACGGTTCGGGCCGCCACCCAGTACCATGATTTTATCGCGGTCCTGGTTCGGATTCGCTTCACACTCTTCTTCATACGTGGAGTACATGTAAGCGGTGTCGGTCGCGAATTCTGCCGCACAGGTGTCCACACGTTTGTAGACCGGGTGCAGGTTGTACTGATCGCGCAGCTTACGCACTTCCGTTTCGCGCACGCCTGCCAGTTTAGCCAGACGCGCATCGGCAAAGCCTTTACGCTTGAGCATACGCAGGAAATCCGCGTCGAGGCCGTTAATACCCACTTCGGCGACTTTCTCTTCCAGACGCACCAGTTCTTCAATCTGCACCAGGAACCAGCGGTCAATATTGGTCAGGTTGAAAACGCCATCAACGGACAGGCCTGCACGGAAGGCATCGGCGATGTACCAGATACGCTCAGCGCCAGCGTCTTTCAGCTCGCGACGAATTTTGGTCAGCGCTTCCGGGTCATCCAGGCTCACTTTCGGGTCAAAGCCGGTGGCGCCGACTTCCAGGCCGCGCAGCGCTTTTTGCAGGGATTCCTGCTGCGTGCGGCCAATGGCCATCACTTCACCGACCGATTTCATCTGAGTGGTCAGGCGGTCATTGGCGCCAGCGAATTTCTCAAAGTTGAAGCGCGGGATCTTGGTGACAACGTAGTCGATAGACGGTTCGAAGGACGCCGGGGTACGGCCACCGGTGATATCGTTCATCAATTCGTCGAGGGTGTAACCCACCGCCAGTTTCGCCGCCACTTTGGCAATCGGGAAGCCGGTCGCTTTCGAGGCCAGTGCAGAGGAGCGAGAGACACGCGGGTTCATTTCGATAACAATCAGACGGCCATTTTTCGGGTTCACCGAGAACTGAACGTTAGAACCGCCGGTTTCCACACCGATTTCACGCAATACCGCCATCGAGGCGTTACGCATGATTTGATACTCTTTATCGGTCAGGGTCTGTGCAGGCGCAACGGTGATGGAGTCACCGGTGTGGATGCCCATGGCGTCGAAGTTTTCGATGGAGCAGACGATGATACAGTTGTCGTTCTTATCACGCACCACCTCCATTTCGTACTCTTTCCAGCCAATCAGCGACTCATCAATCAGCAGCTCTTTTGTCGGGGAAAGGTCCAGACCGCGTTCACAAATCTCTTCAAACTCTTCGCGGTTGTAGGCGATACCGCCGCCCGTTCCGCCCATGGTGAAGCTGGGTCGAATGATGCACGGATAGCCCACGTCAGCGGCAACGGCGAGCGCCTCTTCCATATTGTGCGCGATACCGGAACGCGCGGTTTCCAGGCCGATTTTCTTCATCGCCACGTCGAAACGGCGGCGGTCTTCTGCTTTATCAATCGCGTCAGCGGTAGCACCGATCATAGTGACGCCGAACTCGGCCAGTACGCCCTGGCGTTCCAGCTCCAGCGCACAGTTCAGCGCTGTCTGGCCCCCCATGGTCGGCAGCACCGCATCCGGACGCTCTTTTTCGATGATTTTGCGTACCACTTCCCAGTGGATCGGTTCGATATAGGTTGCATCCGCCATTTCCGGGTCGGTCATGATCGTCGCCGGGTTGGAGTTCACCAGAATGACGCGATAACCCTCTTCACGCAGCGCTTTACACGCCTGCGCACCGGAGTAGTCGAACTCACACGCCTGACCGATAACAATCGGGCCGGCGCCAAGGATCAGGATGCTTTTTATGTCTGTACGTTTTGGCATGGCTCTTTTTCGCTCCTGATTATTTAGCAGACTGACGGTAAATCTCAATTAACTCGATAAAATGGTCAAACAGCGGCGCAGCGTCGTGCGGGCCCGGGCTTGCCTCAGGATGGCCCTGGAAGCTGAATGCCGGTTTATCCGTGCGATGAATCCCCTGCAGGGTGCCATCAAACAATGACTTATGCGTGACGCGCAGGTTTGCAGGCATGGAGGCTTCATCTACTGCAAAACCGTGGTTCTGTGCGGTAATCATCACGGTGTTGTTATCGATATCTTTTACCGGGTGGTTGCCGCCATGGTGACCGAACTTCATCTTCACGGTTTTCGCGCCGCTCGCCAGCGCCAGCAACTGGTGGCCAAGACAGATACCGAATACCGGAATGTCGGTCTCAAGGAATTTTTCGATTGCCTCGATAGCATAATCGCACGGTGCCGGGTCGCCAGGGCCGTTAGAGAGGAAGATACCGTCCGGATTCATTTTCAGGACATCTTCCGCCGACGTTTTCGCCGGAACGACCGTCAGACGGCAGCCTCTGTCCACCAGCATACGCAGGATGTTACGTTTTGCGCCGAAGTCGTACGCCACGACATGCAGCGGCAGTTCATCTTCGCTTTTCGCTTCCGGCAGTTCGCCTTTCAGTGTCCAGCTCCCCTGCGTCCAGCTATATGGCTCGGCAGTCGTCACTTCTTTCGCCAAATCCATCCCGTTCAGCCCCGGGAAGCTTTTCGCTTTCTCCAGCGCCAGAGCGGCATCCAGATTGTCCCCGGCGATGATGCAGCCATTCTGTGCGCCTTTTTCACGCAGCAGACGCGTCAACTTACGGGTATCGATATCGGCAATCGCCACGATGTTATGGCGTTTCAGGTATGAAGAGAGGTCTTCGGTATTACGATAGTTGCTGGCAATCAGCGGCAGGTCGCGAATGACCAGGCCTTGCGCATGTACCTGAGAGGATTCTTCATCGGCGGCATTGGTGCCGACATTACCAATATGGGGATAAGTAAGGGTGACGATTTGGCGGGAGTAGGAAGGATCAGTGAGGATTTCTTGATAACCGGTCATTGAAGTATTGAAAACGACTTCCCCAACCGCCGAACCTGTTGCCCCTATGGCCCGACCGTAAAACTGGGTTCCGTCTTCCAGAACCAATAGCGCTGACTTAATCAAAACACCCTCCAGAGAATATTCACTCACTTTATTTGCATATTAATTCAATTATAAGCCTCGAATCAATGCAAATTTGCGTAACCGCGAATTTTTTGCAAACGGCGGCATTCTGGAGACATGAAGGGTAAAAGTCAACTCATAGCGCATCTTTTTCATGTCTTTTTGCGCCCCAGAAAAGAATAGCACGATTTAGAGGGCAAAAAGATCACATTACCGGCGGAAGGAAAACGCTTGCGTCGCCATAAAACTGGTTACATGGGCTCAGCTCTAGTAGAAAGTGGACCAAACGGTCAAAATTTACATTTCAGCAACCATAATGAGACGGAAGATAGTCATTAATAGAGGTTTAAACGAGGAAATCACATAAAATCGGGAAAAATAAAAGGGCAATAAAATACTGCCCTATGCAATCAATGCATTACGACTGCAACAACCACATCACGATGGGTAATAAACTTTACAAATTGTTCAGATCCAGCACATCTCGCATGTCAAAAAGGCCGGCTTCTTTGTTTTTTAGCCATAAAGCAGAGCGAACAGCGCCATTAGCAAACGTCATTCGGCTTGATGCTTTATGGCTAATTTCAATGCGTTCACCGATATCAGCGAACATCGCTGTATGTTCGCCGACAATGTCGCCCGCGCGAACGGTAGCAAAGCCAATTGTGCCCGGTACACGCTCGCCGGTATGGCCTTCACGTGCATAAACCGCACAATCTTTTAAATCTTTATTCAATGCCTGGGCAATAGACTCTCCCATAGCCAGGGCGGTTCCTGACGGCGCATCTACTTTATAGCGGTGATGTGCTTCGATGATTTCTATATCGGTGTAATCCCCCATCACCTTCGCCGCTTTTTCCAGCAGCTTAAGCATTACGTTCACGCCAACGCTGAAATTCGCCGCAAAAACAATGGCAATCTCTTGCGATGCCTCGCGAATTGCCGCTTTGCCTGCATCATCAAAACCGGTGGTACCGATAATCATCCCTTTGCGGTGCTGGCGACAAAACGCCAGATGAACAAGGGTTCCCTCCGGACGGGTGAAATCGATCAGTACATCAAAATCGTCCTTTACCGCCTGCAGATCGCTGCTCACGGTAACGCCTGTTGTACCCACGCCAGCGAGCTCTCCTGCATCGCTGCCCAGCAGGGAAGAACCTTCACGCTCCAGCGCTGCGCCAAGCGCGACGCCATCCATCTGCTGGGTTGCCTGAATTAACTGGCGGCCCATACGCCCGCCGGCCCCCGCGATGGCTACGCGGATTTGTGCATCATGCATAGTTGTACTCTTTTGTTAATGAAATGCTGAAAATCGTTCTCAGATTAACCAGCCCGCGTCGGGGCTACCAGCCGAAAACACCGATAATTAGAATTAAATGATAAACAGCGGGAAATATCAGTAAAAGACATGTGTTCGCATGTTGCGAATTGAATAGCAAAACCCACAGAAGACACTGATCATCGGTATACTAAGAAGATTTTCCACTACAGCGATGCGTTACCACCTCGTCTTTTACTGCATGACAACGCACCGCACATCAGCGAACGGTCAGCGTTCGTCCACTGTATAGCTGACCACGAGCTGACCTTTTTTCATTTTGACATTGGTAAGTGTGATGAGCCCGATTTCACGCAGTGCGCTGACATGGGTGCCGCCGCAACCATAGGCAGGCAATTCGCCGAAGCGAACGTGCCGCTTTCCTTCGGAAAAGCCGATGTGTCGCGGCAGATTTTCCTCCATCCACGCACTGATTTTTGCCGTTAACATCTCCGCAGTGAGAGTCCCGTTACCGCTAAAAGTAATGCGCCCCTCACCTGGCCAGTGATGGGCTTTTACAGGCTGCCAGCCGAATGTTTCACCTGCATAACCAATCAGATGTCCGGCCGAATGCCAGCGAGCATGAAGATGACGTAATTCACCGTCGACACTGAGCGTGACCGGGCCTGGCGCGACCGGCGTGGCGGTGCGATGCCATACCGTCTCACCGTCGGCGAAAACGCGTTGTACGGGCACGCCGTCGATGGTTCCGCCATCAGAAGGCTGACCGCCTCCCTGTGGATGAAAGAGCGTGGCATCCAGCTCAATCACATAACCGTCCTCCCCATCGGGAATACATTGCACAACATTGGCCTGGCCCTGTGTCTCATCACAGGTGTAGTAATTTCGTGTTGTCATCTTCTTCCTCCTGATTACACGACCAGTATATTATCTTCACTGGCTTTGATAATCCGTTGCGCTCTCAACACACTTTTGCCTGGCAGACACAAATGAATAACACCCTACTTCCCGATCTCGCGACCTTTGTTCTGATTGTCGATCAGGGCAGCTTCTCTGCCGCCGCCCGTGTTTCCGGCGCGACACCATCTGCAATGAGCCGCTGCGTTTCACGCCTTGAGCAGGAGCTGGGTAATAAATTACTGCACCGCACAACGCGCAAACTGCGGCTGAGTGAGTCCGGGCGTAGCGTGTACGAACATGCGCAAATGATGCTCGACGCCGCCAGACAGGCAATGAATGCTGGCAGCAGCGTGCAGGATATTGCGCAAGGCACCCTGACTATCAGCGTGCCCAAAGCCGTTGGGCGATTTGTTATCCACCCCCTCATGCGCGAATTTCTGGTCCGTTATCCGCAGGTTGATGTACGGCTGCGTCTGGAAGATCGGTATATGGATTTAATTGATGACGGCGTCGACCTGGCGCTGCGCATTACCGACTCGCCTTCTCCCGGCCTGCACGGTAAGCCGTTAATACCGATTAAGCATCTGATTTGCGCCACGCCGGAATATCTTCGCCAGCACGGCACACCCGAGCAGCCGGAAGATTTACGCCAGCATAGCTGCATCAGTCTTGGCGAAACGCCAGCAGACTCACGCTGGAAATTTCGTAAGCGGGGCAAAAGCGAAACCATTCAGACCCACGGACGCTATGCCGCTAACCACACCGGCGTGCGTCTTGATGCGGTGCTGAACCATCTGGGGATAGGCAGCCTGCCGCTGTTTACCGCAAGTGCGGCACTGGCGCGAGGTGAGATAGTTCAGGTGCTGCCAGACTGGGAATTTATTAGCGACTACTCCGGGCAGCTCTGGCTACTGTGGTCTTCAGGAAAGCATATGCCCGCCAGAATGCGGGCAATGATTGATTATTTAAGTGAAAAGATGCCGCTGGTCTCGCTTACGGCGCCTTACTGAGTACGTCTGCAACCCAGGCGCGGAATGCATCGATATCAATACCCAGGGCCACCTGCGCATTCGCGGGTTTCCCCAGACGGCCTTCAATGTCCACCACAGTCGTGCCCGCCGTATACGTGCCCTGGGTTTCCACCGCCACAAAGCAGGATTTCAGGGTAAAAATGTCCGGGCGCACCAGCCAGGCAATCGCGCAGAGATCGTGCATCCGTAGCCCGGTCGCCATACTGCCGCTGCGGTAGTGGCTAAACAGGGCATGCAGCATTTTCCCGGTTTGATTTCCCGATGGCAGCATAGACAGATAATCCGGGGTAAGCGTTGCATGGTTAGTCACATCCAGACCGCACATCACAATCTCCAGCCCGCTTTCAAAGACACGCGCAGCCGCCTCCGGGTCGATGGCGATATTAAATTCGGCATTCGGCGTGAAGTTACCGCGTCCGGCAGAGCCACCCATCATCACCAGACGACGAATGTTGAACTGACATTCCGGGTAGTGGGATAACAGCAGGGCGATGTTGGTCAACGGGCCAATCGCTACCAGTGTGACCGGCTCCGGTGAGGCCATGAGCACATCGCGGATCGCCTGAAACGCTGGCTTTGCCAGCGGCTGGCGCTGATGTTCAACAAAGTTATAGCCTTCCATGCCAGATTCACCGTGGACACTTGCCGCATCGCGCAGCGGGCGCAGCAACGGCGTTGCCGCCCCTTTCGCTACCGGAATATTGGCATTCCAGAAGTGAAGCAATTGCAGAGCGTTACGGGTGGTTTTCTCCAGCGAGACATTACCTGCGACCGTGGTCATCAGTTTGAGATCAAGCTCAGGAGCAAAAAGCGCAGCGGCAATGGCAGCCGCGTCGTCAATACCAGGATCGGTGTCGAGAATAATCGGCAGGCGCATACATCCTCCATAAAAAATGCCAGGCGTCAGGCCTGGCATCTTCTCATAAACTCAAAGCGAAAAAGTTATTCGACTTCGCGAACATCGACCCGCAGCTCTTTCGGTACTTCGAAAACGATATTTTCTTCACGGCCTTCAAGCGGAATGGCTTCCCCACCGCCAAGCTCCTGCAGACGGGAGATAACGTTTTGCACCAGAACGTCAGGCGCCGATGCCCCGGCCGTTACGCCAACGCAACTGATTTCGCGCACCCACTCTTCCTGAATATCAGAAGCATCATCGATCAGGTAAGCGGATTTCCCCATACGCTGGGCCAGCTCCGCCAGACGGTTGGAGTTCGACGAGTTCTTCGAGCCGACAACCAGTACCACTTCCGCCTGTTCCGCCAGTGCGCGCACGGCTTCCTGACGGTTGGTCGTGGCGTAGCAGATATCATCTTTACGCGGCCCGACAATTTTCGGGAAGCGCTGACGCAGCGCATCAATCACGTCGGAAGTATCATCCACGGAGAGTGTCGTCTGCGTCATAAAAGAGAGCTTATTGATATCTTTGATATTGAGCGTCTCTACGTCTTCCGGCGACTCCACCAGGTACATTCCCCCTTTCGGGTTGCTGTACTGCCCCATGGTGCCTTCGACTTCCGGATGACCAGCATGGCCAATCAGGATGGCTTCTTCCCCACGACGACTGGCGCGAGCGACTTCCATATGCACTTTGGTTACCAGTGGGCAGGTGGCATCAAAGACGGTCAGATCGCGGCTTTTCGCTTCGTTACGTACCGCCTGTGAAACACCGTGAGCAGAGAAAATCAGGATCGCGCCGTCCGGCACTTCGCTGATTTGCTCGATAAAAATCGCCCCGCGTTCACGCAGGCTGTCTACCACGTAACGGTTGTGGACCACTTCGTGACGGACATAAATGGGCGCGCCATAA
Source organism: Phytobacter sp. SCO41 (assembly GCF_003073275.1). Taxonomy (NCBI): domain Bacteria; kingdom Pseudomonadati; phylum Pseudomonadota; class Gammaproteobacteria; order Enterobacterales; family Enterobacteriaceae; genus Phytobacter; species Phytobacter sp. SCO41. Next base: position 4,792,109 of record NZ_CP027225.1, read on the forward strand.
ATCGCCAGCGCGTTTTCAACAATGCTAATCGCGCGGTCTACGCCCGCACAAAAACCACGTGGGTTAGCCAACAGGATCTGCATGCATCCCCTCCAGTGCCGGTTCCACTTCCAGCACGTCGACATCAAAATGAACGGTCTGCCCTGCCAGCGGATGGTTAAAGTCAACGGTAATAGAATCACCGTTGATCTCACGGATCACGCCTGGCATTTCGCTGCCATCCATTGCGGTAAAGAGCATAATCGCGCCGATTTCGGGCTCACCCGCGTCCATAAAATCACGGCGCGAGAAATATTGAATCAGATCGGGAACCGGCGTGCCAAATGCCGCGTCCGGTTCCAGCGAAAACGCTTTTTTATCGCCTGCTTTCAACCCCAGCAAGTGCTGCTCAAGCCCTTCGGACAGCGAACCATCCCCCAGACGAAACAGCGCAGGTTTACCATTGTTGCGGGTTGACTCAGCGGTGGAGCCATCTTCGAGTTTGAGCGTAAAGTGCACCAGCACCGCGCTATTACTCTGTACAGATTTTGACATGCAGGTACGCTCACTTGTTTTGCCCGGTGACGATAACGCTTACCGGGCCTGAGGATAACCCAGGCCGGACAAGCGTAACGCCGCCCGGCAGGTTTTGTTACGCCTGTTTCTTCGCAGCCGCGTTCGGCAGGAAGCCTTCCAGCACAATCAGCGCCGCGCCGACGCAAATGAAGCTGTCGGCCAGGTTGAAGGTGGCGAAATGCCAGTCGCCGACATAAAAGTCAATCATATCAACGACAAAACCGTGCCACAGGCGATCGAACAGATTGCCTAACGCACCGCCGATAATCATCGCGTAGGCGATATTGTTCAGCTTCTGCGAGGCTTTTGAACGGTACATCAGTACCGCCAGCACGACAGAAATACCGATAGCGATACCGGCAAAGAACCAGCGCTGCCAGCCACCGCTGTCCGCGAGGAAACTAAATGCCGCGCCATAGTTACGCGCGTAATGCAGATTAAGCGACGGGAACAGCGGCACCGTATCCCCCAGCGCAAAATGCTGGAGGATAAGGAACTTACTGCCCAGATCGATAATCAGCACGACGACGACCAGCCACAACCAGCGTAGCCCTGTTGAAAAGATCGGTTTACTCATCAGGCAAACTTACGTTTTTCGCCGTCACCGGCGACGTTGCTGACACAGCGTCCGCAGATTTCTGCGTGTTCCGCTACCTTGCCGACATCCTGAGTGTAATGCCAGCAACGCGGGCATTTCTCACCTTCGGCTTTGCTTAACGCCACTTTCAGACCTTTGAGCAGCTCGCTCTGTTGGGCATCAGCACAAGCGTTGGCATAATCTTCAACTTTCGCACCGGAGGTCAACAGGACAAATCGTAATTCGTCACCCAGCGCCGTCAGTTTCGCAGACAGTTCCGGTTCAGCGAACAGGGTTACTGCCGCTTCCAGCGAACCGCCCACTTTCTTGTCGGCACGCGCCTGTTCGATAACCTTGTTCACTTCGCCACGCACTTTGAGCAGTTCATCCCAGTAGGCGTCGTTCATGGCTTCGGTTTCCGCCAGACCAAACAGCCCCTGATACCATTCGCCGGTGAACACATATTTTTCGCGCTCGCCTGGCAGGTAGCCCCAGATTTCATCTGCGGTGAAGGACATGATCGGCGCCATCCAGCGCACCAGCGCTTCTGCGATATGGTACAGAGCAGTCTGGCAGCTACGACGGGCAACGCTGTCCGCCTTTGCGGTGTACTGACGATCTTTGATGATATCGAGGTAGAAAGAGCCCATCTCGATGGAGCAGAAACGCATCAGGCGTTGCACAACTTCATGGAAATCATAGGAGTCGTACGCGCTGATGATATCTTTCTGCGCTGCCTGCGCACAGCCCACCGCCCAACGATCGAGTACCACCATCTCTTCCGGTTTCACCATGTCTTTTGCCGGATCGAAACCATTGAGGTTCGCCAGCAGGAAGCGCGCGGTGTTACGAATACGACGATAGCTATCGGCGGCACGTTTGAGGATCTCATCGGAAACCGCCATTTCACCGGTATAGTCGGTTGATGCCACCCACAGACGCAGGATATCCGCGCCCAGTTTGTTCATCACGTCCTGCGGAGAAACGGTATTACCGATAGATTTGGACATCTTACGGCCCTGACCATCGACGGTGAAGCCGTGGGTCAGTACCTGGCGGTAAGGTGCTTTGCCTTTCATCGCGACGCTGATCATCAGAGACGACATGAACCAGCCACGGTGTTGGTCAGAACCTTCCAGATACATATCCGCTGCGTGGCCGCCAAATTCCGGACGCGCGTCAACCACAGAGTAGCTTGTTGAACCGGAGTCAAACCAGACGTCCAGGGTATCCGGCACTTTCACGTAGTTGTCAGCGTCATCGCCCAGAATTTCGCGCGGATCGAGATCCCACCACGCCTGAATGCCGTCTTTCTCAACGTATTTAGCGACAGCTTCCATCAGTTCAGTGGTACGCGGATGCAGCTCTTCGGTGTCTTTATGCACGAACAGCGCCATCGGCACGCCCCAGGTACGCTGACGGGAGATACACCAGTCAGGACGGTTCGCGACCATCGATTCGATACGTGCTTTACCCCATGCCGGGATCCAGCCGCTCAGGTTCTCTTTCGCCAGACCTTCCTGCTCAATGCGATCGATCTCTTTGAGAGACTGAATGCGCAGGCCTTTCTGATCCATGCTGACGAACCACTGCGGGGTCGCACGGAAAATGATCGGCGACTTGTGGCGCCAGCAGCACGGATAGCTGTGTTGCAGTTTTTCGACATGCAGCAGTGAACCGTTGTCACGCAGCAGGTTGACGATAATATCGTTCGCTTTGAAGACGTTTACGCCATCCAGAATCGGATACGTACCCGGCAGATATGCCCCATCCGGGCCAACCGGGTTAGCGATTTCCAGACCGTATTTTTGGCTGATGGTATAGTCATCAGGGCCATGACCACCGGCGGTATGCACTGCACCGGTACCGGCTTCCAGCGTCACGTGGTCGCCCAGGATCGCAGGCACATCAAAATCGAGGAACGGGTGTTTAAAACGCATCAGTTCCAGGTCAGAACCTTTCACCACACCCAGCACGGTAAACTCACTGATACCAGCGCGTTTCATCACGCTTTCCAGCAGATCTTTCGCGAGGATCAGCGCCTGCCCTTCAACCTGCACCAGCGCATAGTCAAATTCCGGGGACAGAGAGATAGCGCGGTTCGCCGGCAGCGTCCACGGGGTGGTGGTCCAGATAACCAGAGAGACAGGACCGTTAACGCTGGCAACGCCAAATTTCGCTTTTACCGCGTCGACATCGACGGCATGGAACGCCACGTCGATAGACGGAGAGGTTTTGTCGTAATACTCAACCTCCGCTTCCGCCAGCGCAGAACGGCAGTCAACGCACCAGTGCACCGGCTTGGCGCCTTTATGCAGGTGACCGTTACCGATGATTTTACCCAGCGCACGGATAATGTTGGCTTCGGTTTTGAAGTCCATGGTGCGATACGGATGTTCCCAGTCGCCCAGTACGCCAAGACGGATAAAGTCTTTGCGCTGGCCATCGATCTGGGTCGCAGCGTATTCACGGCATTTTGCACGGAATTCCGCGGCGGTGAATTTCTCACCCGGCTTACCAAATTCCTGCTCTACTTTCAGTTCGATAGGCAGACCGTGACAGTCCCAGCCCGGCACATACGGCGAGTCGTAACCCGCAAGGCCTTTGGACTTCACGATAATGTCTTTCAGAATCTTGTTAACAGAGTGACCAATATGAATGCTGCCATTCGCATAAGGAGGGCCATCATGCAGAATGAAGGTTTTTTTGCCTTTTTTGGCTGCACGAATGATGCCGTACAGGTCATCATCAGTCCAACGCGCCAGCATTCCCGGTTCGCGTTTGGCGAGGTCGCCACGCATCGGGAACCCTGTTTCCGGCAAATTCAGGGTTGATTTATAGTCACTCATCAGATTCTCGGTTCCGTATTTATCACACAGGCATTTAAGCCGGGTTTGATAGCCCAAAAAACTCGCGGGCGGTTAACTCATCACGCGCGATCTGCGCTTTAAGCTCATCCAGCGATGTAAATCGCTGCTCGTTGCGTATCTTTTTACGCAGTACTACATCTATATGGCGTCCATAGAGGTCCATTACAACATCCAGCAGATGGACTTCAAGCTGCTGGCGAACCCCGGCAACCGTCGGGCGCGTACCAATATTGGCCACGCCGGGTAGTAAAGTATCGCCTAAGCCAGCCACTTCTACCGCATAGACACCTTTGACCGGGGAAACCTGGCGGCGCAGCGGTATGTTCGCCGTCGGAAAACCGATAGTACGCCCCAGCTCGTCGCCGTGAACCACACGCCCGGAGATACTGAACGGACGGCCCAGCAGTTGTTCAGCGAGCTCAAGGTTGTCATCAGCCAACGCCTGGCGAACCGCCGTACTGCTCACGCGCGCGCCACCAGAGCAGAAGGTTTGCGTGCTGGTAACATCAAAGCCGTATTTCAGACCGGCTTTCTGTAATAACAAGAAATCCCCCTGGCGACCAGCGCCAAAGCGGAAGTCATCGCCCACGGCGAGGAATTTCACGCCAAGTTTGTCAACCAGCAGGTCGCTGACGAAGGTTTGCGCCGTCAACGCGGCAAAACGCCGGTCAAAACGTACGCACAGTACGTAATCGACGCCACATTCGGCCAGCAGGCGCAGTTTTTCCCGCAGTCGGGTCAGGCGCGCAGGCGCTTTATCGCTCGCGAAAAGTTCGAGAGGTTGCGGCTCGAATATCATCACCACCACGGGGAGAGCACGGGTACGACCTTCTTCGCTAAGCCCTTGTAAAAGTGCCTGATGGCCGCGATGCACGCCGTCGAAATTACCAATAGTCAGCACACACCCGTGCGGTGCCTGGCTGAGATTATGTATGCCGCGTATCAGCTTCATGTCTGGCTCAAAACAGTGAAAATCGTCAAAGTATACCTTGTACAACGTGCAACGTTAACCGACGATTGCCCGAACCCGCCAGAAAGGAGAAGGATTTCATCAGGCTGCCTTCTTACCGCATGAAAAACTGGGCCGGAAAGCGATTTTTATAGTGGAAAGGCTGTATTCGATGACCACAAGCTGGTAGAATCCTGCGCCATCAATACGTAACGTAGCGTCGCACATTAACGGCGCTTATTTGCACAAATCCATTGACAAAAGAAGGCTAAAAGGGCATATTCCTCGGCCTTTGAATTGTCCATATAGATCATATTTGGGAGTTGGACCTTGGCTAATATCAAATCAGCTAAGAAGCGCGCCGTTCAGTCTGAAAAGGCTCGCAAACACAACGCAAGCCGTCGCTCTATGATGCGTACTTTCATCAAGAAAGTGTACGCTGCGATCGAAGCTGGCGACAAAGCTGCTGCACAGAAAGCATTTGACGAAATGCAACCGATCGTGGATCGCCAGGCCGCTAAAGGTCTGATCCACAAAAACAAAGCTGCGCGTCATAAAGCAAACCTGACTGCACAGATCAGCAAACTGGCTTAATCGCCCGCTTGTTGTACTTTGTGAAAGAACCCGCGTAAAGCGGGTTTTTTTATGCCTGTTACCCGACGTCGATGCCGAGTAATGTCTGTAACCCCTGCCGACCTTTCGCAGTCAGTGCGACTTCACGAAACCCTGGCGTCCGGCGGATCCACCCCTTCGTTTCAAAATAAATAAGCAACACCGCTCCTGCATGCCCGCCCAGATGAAAGCGCCGCTCGCTCCAGTCAAGACAGGCACAGCTACGTTTACGCGTTGATTTATTTTCCAGCGGTAAACCCATCCGGATAAAAAATGCCAGCCCTGCTTCGGTAAGCGACGCACCATCCGCGGTCAGGTAATCTTTCGCCACCAGCGCGTCATAAATGTTTACCGCCAGCTCACCGGCCAGATGATCGTAACAGGTGCGCACATGCCGCAGCGCCACGGGCGTGCGTGTGGTTAAAGGTTTATCCTGCCGCCAGGAAATGCCCATCATCATTTCAATCAACCGGGCAACCTCCTGGCCTGCCAGACGGTAGTAACGATGACGACCCTGCGACAGGAAACAGACCAGTTGGCTGTCAACCAGCTTACTCAAATGTGCGCTGGCGGTGGAGGCCGCAACGCCTGCCGCCACACTCAATTCCGTTGCCGTCCATGCCCGCCCATCCATCAGCGCACACAGCATTTTCACGCGTGATGGATCGGCCATCGCTGCGGCAACTGCCGCGACCGAAAGCTCAAGTGCGTCGTCATCAGAAAGATGTTCAGGATGAAGTTGCATAAACCGCCCAGGGTTCTGTTGCCTCGCTGGCAACGAGATCATTATCCGTCACCAGTATGAGCTGATTTGCGTGATCGCTATACTGCACGAGAATATTTACGCCATGGGATGCAAGCGTTGCCGTTATCTCGCCCAGCTCGCCGGGCCGCTCCTGTTTGAGCTTACGGATCACAGGCCTGCGCAGCTCGCGGACATCAAAACCGTGTTGCTCCAGTACCGCTTTCGCCCGTATGCCCTCTTCCACCAGAAAGTGGGCATGCCCTTCATTATTGTGGGTAAAGACACCACCACCCTCAAGGCCGATACCGTTACTGCCCAGCGTTTTGCCCAGTTTCGCCAGCTCACCCGGCAGGTTTTTGAGTACTACATAAATATCGTACATCACCTTACCTCCGGTTTTCCGATGAATATTCCCGTTCCAGACGGGCAATACGGATGCGATAAAACGAAAAAATTGCCTCGCGCCCCTCCGTCTGCGCCTCACGGTGAAAATGATTATTTTTCCATGTCTGAATGGCTTCCTCATCACGCCACCAGGATAACGAAAGTATCTTCCCCGGTGTGGTCAGGCTTTGAAAACGTTCAATCGCGATAAAGCCATCGATATCGGCAAGCAGCGGTTTCAGTTCCGCAGCCAGCTCAAGGTAGCGCTCTTGCTTTGCCGCAACCGCGTCGGCTTCGAAAAGTACAGCAATCATGATTTATCTCCTGTATGGGTAGGAGAGATAAATCTACCGTGCTGAAAAAGTCATGCTTCGGTGGTTAACGAAATATGGCGCGTATCATCAGAGGTCATGAAATAGCCGGGAGTAATCACGGTTACAAATACGCTGTACGGCGGGGTGCTGAATCATTCGTTCGGCAAAAATGGCGTGGTACTCTTCCATCACGTTATCCACTCGGCCAATTTCGACGATATTCTCATCGGCAAAATAGTCTTTTGCATAGAGCGTCGGAGCCACAAAAATGGCATTGTGCGCCGCGCCAAACGATTTCATCAACGCCGCATCATCAAACTCACCCAGCACTTCAACATTCAGCCCCTGCGAATTAAACCAGTTGAGTAACTTACGCCCAAGCATCGACCGGCGGCCTGGAATCAGCAAACGGCGTTCTTCAAGGCAGGCAGGAAAGGGCTTTTTAAGTGCCGGTTTCTGGCACCAGAAGCTGACGCTGCATTCGCCAATCTTCACCGAAAAGAGCCCTTCCTGATGGGTAGAATCAATCGGGCAATCTGAAATAATCATATCGAGTTTATGCTGGCTCAACTGTTCGAGCAGCATTTCATGGGTGGATTCAAAACAGCGTAAATGGATAGGCTCGCCTTCCTGAACCGCAGCCTCAAGAATACCGCTCACAAGTTGTTTTGACAGCGCATCCGCTACCCCGACGTCAAACAACAAATGTGACTCTTTGCGATAATTAACGATATCCAGCATTTCCTGGCTTAGCGTAAACATCTTATCGGCGTAACGAAAAACCAGCTCACCAAGTTCCGTTGGTTCCAGCCCCCTTCCCCGGCGCTTAAAGAGCTTGCCCTGCAGGCGCTCTTCCAGCGCTTTTATTTGCCCGGTGATGGTTTGTGGCGTGAGATATAACGCTTCCGCAGCACCGACAACGGACCCCGCGCGGTATACCTGCCAGAAGTAGTAGAGATGGTTGTAATTGATGTTCGACATCGTGTCTTCGCTCCCTGAGTGACGTTTTCGGGAAGGCTATCGTTCGCCTTCCCCTTCAGGAATTAGCGGACTATACGCGAACGCAACAGACAGTATCCCACCACCGCCGCCAGGATTGAACCTGTAAGAATACCTAATTTCGCCCAGGCAACCATATGTGTATCGACGTCACCAAACGCGAGGGTAGCGATGAAAATCGACATGGTAAAACCAATACCGCACAGCACGCCGACCGCCATTATTTGTTTAAACGCAGCCCCCTGCGGCAGTTTTGCCAGTTTGAGGCGAAGCGCCAGCCAACAAAAAATGGTTATGCCGACGGGTTTACCGATAAACAGACCGGCAATCACCCCCATTGGCAACAGCGACGTCAGCCCGGCAAAGGTGACCCCTTCAAGCGATACGCCCGCATTAGCAAAGGCAAACAGGGGCAAAATCAGCCAGCCAACCCAGGGGTGGATCGCATCAATCACCTGACGGGCCGGAGAGACGCCATTCTCCTCTTTCAGAGGAATGAAGAAGCCCAGTACGACCCCGGCCAACGTGGCATGAATGCCCGATTTCAACACCGCCGTCCACAACACTATGCCCACCAGCATATAGATGCCGATCCGGCGAACATTAAGGGCATTCAGTACCGCCAGCGCCACGATGGCCGCCGCCGCAACGCCCAGCGATACCAGCGAGAGATCGCTGGTGTAAAACAGCGCGATAATAATGATCGCACCCAGATCATCGATAATCGCCAGCGCCATCAGGAAGATTTTCAGCGCCGGGGGAATGCGATCGCCGAGCAGTGCCAGAACGCCAAGGGCAAAGGCGATATCCGTCGCCGCAGGAATCGCCCAGCCGTGACGCGCCAGCGGATCGTGCATGTTAAACGCCAGAAATATCAGCGCTGGTGCCACCATACCGCCCAGGGCGGCAATCACCGGAAAAATAGCCTGTTGACGGCTGGCAAGCGAACCTTGCATCAGCTCATATTTCACTTCAAGGCCGACCATCAGGAAAAAGACCGCCATAAGCGCATCATTTATCCATAACAGCATATTTTTATTGATTTCCAGCGCTGCAAACTTGAACGCAACCGGTGTATCAAGGAAAGCTTGATAACCTGCTTTGGTCACATCCAGATTGGCGCAAAACATCGCCAGTACGGCAGCAATGATGAGGACAATCCCGCCTGAGATATCACTGCTAAAAAAACGTTGTAGAAATTTCATGGTCTTCTCTCGATTTACGACTCCCTGGGGCGCTTATATTACCCCGCCAGAATCATCGATAAAATCAGATAAATTTTGGGGATAAACTCGGTTTTACCGAGTTTATATGATAATGCGGTTATCAATGAGATGTTCAGGCTTTGCATACCTCGCCTGAATAGGGGGATATTCTAGTGGCAGAGAGAAGGCTCGAGCGGCAGTACCGTGCGGGTCTGGTTGTATTCATACTTCATAAAATCAAGGACCATTGTCAGATTTGCCGGGGAAAGGCGCGTCATCTGAGCGTAAAAAGGATGCGACTCGACATAATGAATAAATCGCGTCGCGGGTAACAGCGTCGCACGACACAATTCTCCAGGTTTTTTACTGCCGGTCAAATTGGAGACGGCCATCGCGTAGTCAGGCGTGGAAAAATAGCGCCAGACATTGTTACGAATACCTCCCGCCAGAAAATATCGCGGTGGCCGCGCCTGCTGCTGCGCGACAAGCCCACGCTCAGCGACAAACGATATATGGCATCGTCCACGCACCACGTCATTGTGATTGGCTATCAGGCATCCACCATAAATAAAGCATTCGTGTTCAAGAAAATGCTGAACATTGATAGACCTGTCATCCGTCAATTTTTTCACCAACTCAAAATGACGATAAGCAGGCAAAACGGGCTTCACTATCATCCCTGCATCGTTTTTACGCAATGCGGCCATGCCGTAATCAATATCGAATAACGTCGCCCGTTGCGCAGTCAGCTTCTCTTTTCGTTGAACGATGTGGGCAAACGTTCCGCTCAATGAGCGCTCGGTAAAACTGTGAGTGTACTGATATTCTTTTTCTACGCAGACTGGCGAGTAATTGGTGGAGACGGCAACAACGTTGCCGCTATCCGCCTCGGCGGTCACCAGAATATAGAGCAAATTGCCCGAACCCAGATAAGGCAGAACAAAAGCGCGCGTACACAAAGCAATGTCATATGCCTGGAAAAGACATTGTGATTGAAGGCTATTAACCTGTCGCGCCAGTCGGGAAAATTGTCGGCTCAGGGCGGTACTGTCCAGACGCAGCTCTCTGCGAAGATCTATCAAAGTAGCGCCTGCCGCAATGCCTTTACCCAACTCGCTTAAATTCTCTTTTTCCAGACTCACCGGCGTAAAAAGGAAGGTTCTGCTGCAATGACGGCAGAGGAGTCGGCTTTTACCTTGCGAAGAATAACCGTGTCGTTTAAAAGCCGTCCCGCCACAAAAAGGGCACTGTTTTATTAATCCCTTCCACTCTTTATTGACAGCCGTACGAAAAACATTCAAAGCGTGTCTGGAAATCCGCGGAAAGGTAAAACCACATTCGCGGCAAAGAATATCTTTCCCCTGCGGTTGGTAATCGGGGCTATTCAGGATACCCAGATTTTTGCAGCCAAAAGTTTTGCAGCAATCGACATCATGATGACCAAACATTGCGTTTCCTCCCTGAAATGCTCAGTTTGCCGATAAAACATACCTTATATCTGCCGGCGAGTATCCATTTTCAAACAGGGTTTTCATCGCTTGCATTAACGCGGAGGTATGAGAAAAGAAGTGCTGATAGCCCTGGCAAAGATAATTTTGCGGGAATGATCCCTCTGCCTGAGGCAAAAAACGATGTTTCGGGCAACCGCCATTGCAGGCAAACAGCCATGGGCAGGAGTGACACTCACGAGAAAGGTATTTGTTTTTCGCTTCGCCAAACGTGTGGTTTTGCCGGCTGTTGTTCATCTCTCTGATGGTGGTGTTATTGATATTGCCAAGTTTGTACTGCGGATAGACATAATGATCGCAGTTATACACATCGCCGTTCATTTCCATAGCAAAAGCACTGCCGCATGTCGGGGCAAACACGCAAACCTGAGGCGGCAATCGACACCACGCCGCAAGAGTTTGATCAAAGAGTTGCACAGAAATGTCGCCGATATCCTCCCGGATCCACACATCAAAAATCGTCGAAAGAAATTCGCCAAACGCCAGAGAGCCCACTGACCAGGGCATCATCTCCGCTTGCGGTTCCTGCGGATGGGCCAGTGATGCAGTGTCAGGCGTTTTGCTTCTTCGCTCCACCAACGGGATAAACTGCATGTACTGACTACCCAGCGATTTCAGATAGCGGTAAACCCGAAGCGGGTGGGCCGCGTTTGCCGCGTTAACCACTGTGAGGGTATTAAATGCAACCTCATGGCGGGCAAGAAGATGGAGCGCGCGCTCTACTTTTTCATGCGTTGGTTTTCCCGCTCGCGTCACCCGCCATGCATCATGCAACGCCGCATCACCATCAATTGAGATGCCAACCAGAAAGGCGTTCTCACGGAAAAACTCAGCCCAGCGATCGTCGATGAGTATTCCATTGGTCTGAAAGGTGTTCACAATCTGTTTGCCATTGGCATAACGTTTTTGTAGCGCGATAGCCTGCTGATAAAACGCTATCCCCATCAGTGTGGGTTCGCCTCCCTGCCAGGCGAAAATCACCTCGTCAACATCCTGCGCAGCGATATGCTGGGCAATGAAGCGCTCAAGGGTGCTTTCGCTCATGCGGAAATTTTTATTTCTCTCAGGGTAAAGCTTCTCTTTTTCGAGATAAAAACAGTACTGGCAATCAAGGTTGCATACCGAACCGGTGGGTTTGACCATGACCTGGCAGCTTTTTCTTAACATGATGTTCGTCCCTGAAATAAAAATAACCCGATCCCTCTATATGAAAGATCGGGCGGGCAGTGCCCTAAGTGGCATAATTACTTCTTCTTATTATTAAATGCGTTTAACCCCAGGTAACTGGCGTAGGTTTTTCACCGCGCGCTTTCATCAGTGAATCGTTATCAATATCCTGCTTATATTTCAGGAATTCCTCATACAGACGCTTTTCAACCTCTGGATTTTTGCCGATCTGGTTCATGGTTTCAGCCCGATCCTGTTTGAGGTTGTAGAGATATTTTGCCTTCCCTTCGCGGTCGATGATCATTTTCCAGTCTCCGTCGCGAAGCGCCCACAGGTCGGTCGGATCGTCCTGGAAAGGCATATCAATACCAAAAATCAGCGGTTTCTCGCGTTTCAGTTCAGCCTTCTCGAAGACAGGCGTCAGAGACTGACCGTCAATAGTGCGATCTTTTGGCAGATCAAATTTCATCATCTGTGCGAGTGTCGGCATCCAGTCCAACCCGGAAGCCGGCGTGTCGGTTACCATCCCCTGCGGCAGATGCTTGCCATATTTAATGATCGCCGGAACACGTATGCCCCCTTCCCAGAGATTATCTTTACGTCCGCGCAGGCCGTCGGTCTCACCGGCCATGTTCAGTTCGTAGACTTTACGAACTTCACGCGTTACCGGTCCGTTATCACTGGTAAAGATAATGATGGTATTGTCTTCTTCACCCATCGCCTTAATTTTTTCTACGACTTTACCTACCTGCTCATCCATATAGCTGATATTGGCATAGTACTCACCCGGTCCACGCCAGGGTTTATCCGCCCAATCGCCGTAATACATATCCGGGTGTTTCTTCTGAAATTCGCTCATATATTGCGAATATATATCGAGGTATTTCTTCGGCGACGCGACAGGGGTGTGTACTTCGGTGAAGGCAACGTACAGGAAGAACGGTTTGTCCTCTTTCTTCTTCTCGCGCTCGTCCAGCCAGTTCACCACTTCGGTACTGACCAGCTCACCGCTCAGTAATTTCGCTTCGCCGATGGGCTTACCGTTGCGAATAAAGGCATCCGGATAAACGGCGCCGTAGCGAGGGCGCTCTTTTGCATTTGCCAGTCGTTCGTTAGTGATAAATCCACCGGCGTGAACCAATGAGTAATCAAACCCAACATCTTTAGCCTGCGGCTGGTCTGTGCGATCCGCCCCGGCGTTAAGGTGTAATTTGCCCATTAACGCCGTATCGTAGCCTTGCTCACGTAATAAATTCGCGATGGTGACTTCGTTACGACCAATCGACACATCTTTGCCTGCCGGTATCCAGGAACGAATACCGGTGCGGAAAGGCATACGCCCTGTGAGTAAGCCCGCACGTGAAGGCGAACAGAGCGGCGCGGGGGCGTAGTAATCGGTAAATTTGACGCCCTCCTGTGCTAATTTATCGATGTTTGGCGTTTTGACAATTTGATGACCATAAGTCCCCAGATCACCGTAGCCTAAATCATCCGTTAAAATTATCACCAAATTAGGGCGTTTCGCCTCTGCGGCATGAACGGGAGAGATTGTGCTTCCTGCATATAACGCCAGACCAATCATACTGGCAACAAATGTTTTCTTCATTTCAGATCCTCTGAAAAATTAAAACTCATAGCCCAACATATAAATCATTTGATCGCCGAATCCATCATAACCAAGTTTATTATCAAAATAACGCCAGGTGACAGATGCTTTCCAGCGGGGATAAAATTTCCATGCTAATGTTAAACCACCATTAATTCCGGTATGCCCATGCTGTTGTTCGGCGTATGCATCATTTCTGTCGAGCTCAATTTCATTCCAGTTCGACAATACAAACTTCTCATTAAAAGCATTGAAGAAGTATGCTGCGGTCCAGCCAATAACGTAACCGTTCCAGCCACTGGTTTGCCCATATTTTTTTGAGTAATAATCCCCGGACTGGTTATGCAATCCAATATAGGGTTTAAAAAAACCCGATTTCCCTTGCCAGCCCAGATAGCCAAGCCCATAGAACATATCTAAATCATCGCTCCATGAGTTGTCCCACTGACCATATAGTTTTCCGAAGAAGGAGTAGTCAGAATCGAAGAGACGGACATGGGCCATCGCCGATACGGTATGGTTTCGTCCCTCAACGGAGTGATTTAAGACATTACTTTCAAAAAATGAATAAATTTCTGCTTCGCGGAAATTAACGCCAAAATCGGCAGTTGCTTTCCATACTTCACCACGATGAACATTTTCAAAACCGCTATTCCAGTCAGCATAACCGGCATTTATAGAACCAAAAGCCCCTTTATACTCCAGAGACCATGCAGGGAGACTGCATAATGCGGTCGTCGATATCAGGGCACACGCCAGCAACTTTCCCTTTTTTTGGGGCATATAATGCATTCCTCATTATTATAGTTAACGTGAATACTTCAATAATAAAAACGATCTCAGGCAAGAATGAAAACGAGGCCAGTTTATTAAAAAGAACAAATTGGTTTGTGATAGAGATATCACATTGATGGATTAGCTAAGCCGTTAAAATGCAGGTGTCAGAAAATGTTGTTTTTCGTATCGTTAACCTATGAAAATAAGAAATTGCACTAAAATTTGTTTTTTACGACCAGCAGGAAGGTAATTCAATTTAGTAGAAGGAATAATTCGGGGGTTTACGTTAATAACATAACACGCCGTTCGATGTAATTTTTTTCACACCACGGCGGCAAGGAGAGATTCATAAAACAAGATAAGTGATAAGCCGTTTATGGCTGCGGATGCAATAAAAAAGGGTTGCGTTAAGCAACCCTCTAAAAATTATAACTGATTAACGCGTCAGGTCATCAAAGAACTTTTTGACACCGTCGAAGAAGCTTTTGGAGCGCGGGCTGTTGTGTTCACCTGTCGGTCCACCAAAGCTTTCCTGCAAATCCTTAAGCAGTTGTTTCTGCTTATCGTTCAGGCCAACCGGCGTTTCAACCACCACACGACACAGCAGATCGCCCTGCGCGCCGCCGCGTACCGATTTCACACCTTTACCTCGCATGCGGAACAGCTTGCCGGTCTGAGTTTCGCCAGGGATCTTCAGATTGACGCGACCATCCAGCGTCGGAACCTCGATTTCTCCCCCCAACGCCGCCATAGCAAAGTTAATGGGGACTTCGCAGTACAGGTTGTTACCTTCACGCTCAAAGATAGCGTGCTGTTTCACCTGCACCTGAACGTACAGATCGCCTGCCGGTGCGCCGTGCTCGCCCGCTTCACCCTCACCCGCCAGGCGGATGCGATCGCCCGTATCAACGCCTGCCGGAATTTTAACGGACAGGGTTTTGGTTTTTTCTACGCGACCATGACCGTGACATTTGTTGCACGGATCTTTAATCAGCGTACCGCGCCCCTGACAGTGCGGACAGGTTTGCTGAACGGCGAAGAACCCCTGGCGCATCTGCACCTGGCCGGAACCATGACAGGTCGGACAGGTCTGCGGCTGGGTACCGGCTTTCGCGCCGCTGCCGTGGCAAACGTCACACTCTTCCAGCGTCGGGATACGGATCTCTTTACTGACGCCGCGAACGGCTTCTTCCAGCGTCAATTCCATGTTGTAACGTAAATCGGCGCCACGCGCCGCACGCTGGCGACCACGGCCACCGCCAAAAATATCGCCGAAGACATCGCCAAAGATATCGCTAAAGTCAGCGCCGCCGCCAAAGCCGCCGCCGCCGAATCCACCGCCGCCCATGCCGCCTTGTTCAAACGCCGCATGGCCATACTGGTCATACGCAGCACGCTTTTGCGCGTCGGTCAGAACTTCGTACGCTTCTTTGATCTCTTTAAATTTGGCTTCGGCCTCTTTATCACCCTGGTTACGGTCCGGGTGATATTTCATGGCCAGGCGCTTGTACGCCTTCTTGATTTCGCGCTCTTCCGCTGTTTTGGAAACGCCCAAAATCTCGTAGTAGTCTTGTTTCGCCATCTTTTTTTATCTACCCCTAACATGCGAGCACGGGCGTGGAGAAATCTCCTACGCCCGTGCCGATTAATTACCCTGCATCAGGGCGATTATTTTTTATCTTTTACTTCTTCGAACTCAGCGTCGACAACATCGTCGTCTTTCGCGTTGTTCGCAGAAGCGTCAGCGCCACCAGCCTGCTGCTGTGCGTGCTGCTGCTGTGCGATTTCCAACAGTTTCTGAGAAGCCTGAGCCAGAGCCTGCATTTTCGCTTCGATGTCCGCTTTGTCTTCGCCTTTGAGAGACGTTTCCAGCGCGGTCAGCGCAGCTTCGATAGCGGTTTTATCTTCTGCTGGCAGTTTGTCGCCAGCTTCTTCAACCTGCTTACGGGTGCTGTGCAGCAGGTGGTCACCCTGGTTACGGGTCTGAACCAGCTCTTCGAACTTACGGTCAGATTCAGCGTTCGCTTCTGCTTCGCGAACCATTTTCTGAATTTCTTCCTCGTTCAGGCCAGAAGATGCCTTGATGGTGATCTTCTGCTCTTTACCGCTGTTTTTGTCTTTCGCAGATACGTGCAGAATACCGTCAGCATCAATATCGAAAGTCACTTCGATCTGCGGCATGCCGCGCGGTGCCGGGTTGATACCATCCAGGTTGAACTGACCCAGAGATTTGTTATCAGACGCACGTTTACGTTCACCCTGCAGCACATGGATGGTTACCGCAGACTGATTGTCTTCCGCAGTAGAGAACACCTGGCTGTGCTTAGTCGGGATAGTGGTGTTCTTGTTGATCAGCGCAGTCATCACGCCGCCCATGGTTTCGATACCCAGCGACAGCGGGGTAACGTCGAGCAGCAGCACGTCTTTCACATCACCGGTCAACACACCACCCTGGACCGCAGCACCGATAGCAACAGCTTCGTCCGGGTTAACGTCTTTACGCGGCTCTTTACCAAAGAACTCAGCGACTTTCTTCTGCACCATCGGCATACGGGTCTGACCGCCGACCAGGATAACGTCCTGCACGTCGGATACAGACAGGCCAGCGTCCTGCAGCGCAACTTTCAGCGGCTCGATGGAACGGTTCACCAGGTCTTCGACCAGGCTTTCCAGTTTCGCGCGAGTCACTTTGATGTTCATGTGTTTCGGACCAGTAGCGTCTGCAGTAATGTACGGCAGGTTCACGTCGGTCTGCTGAGCGGAAGAAAGCTCAATTTTCGCTTTTTCTGCTGCTTCTTTCAGACGCTGCATCGCCAGCGGGTCGTTACGCAGGTCAATGCCCTGATCTTTCTTGAATTCTTCAACCAGGTAGTTGATCAGACGGCTGTCGAAGTCTTCACCACCCAGGTGGGTATCACCGTTGGTTGCCAGAACTTCGAAGGTTTTTTCGCCATCAACTTCGTCGATTTCGATAATAGAGATATCGAAGGTACCGCCACCGAGGTCGTAGACTGCGATAGTACGGTTGCCCACTTCTTTATCCAGCCCGTAAGCCAGTGCAGCGGCAGTCGGTTCGTTGATAATACGTTTGACTTCCAGACCCGCGATACGGCCAGCATCTTTGGTTGCCTGACGCTGCGCATCGTTGAAGTATGCCGGTACGGTGATAACCGCTTCAGTTACCGGCTCACCCAGGTAATCTTCAGCCGTTTTCTTCATTTTTTTCAGCACTTCGGCAGAGATCTGCGGCGGTGCTGTTTTGGTGCCTTTCACATCAAGCCATGCGTCACCGTTGTCAGCAGCGATGATTTTGTACGGCATGATAGAAACGTCGCGCTGAACTTCTTCGTCCTGGAAGCGGCGGCCAATCAGGCGTTTAATCGCAAACAGGGTGTTTTGCGGGTTTGTCACTGCCTGACGTTTAGCCGGCTGACCAACCAGAGTTTCACCATCCTGGGTATAAGCAATGATAGAAGGCGTGGTGCGGTCGCCCTCGGCATTCTCCAGCACACGCGCGGTAGTGCCATCCATAATCGCTACACAAGAGTTGGTAGTACCCAGGTCGATACCAATAATTTTACCCATCTAAACGTCTCCACTAAAAATTCGGTCAACATGTGGTTGTGAACCTGTAATAAGGGCGAATCGTGCGGTTTCAACTACCCTCGTTCGTTTTTTTTCAGGTCCACACATTGCGGTTGACTACAAGATGGGGTCGCAACGAAGCTCATCAAGGGGTAAGGAATAAAAAAATTTTTAATTTCCACCTGTTCAGAACATAGACACAGCCAGTGACGCTATTTATGATGCCGCGCCCCGCCTCCTCTATATAGACGCGGGGAATACATTTCATCCTTCAATGTTGATTTATTTTGAGGAATTATGGGCAACATCAAGTTGGCTAATCCGGCTCCGCTGGGCCTTATGGGCTTCGGCATGACCACTATTCTGCTTAACCTGCACAATATTGGCATGTTCCCGCTGGATGGTATTATCCTGGCTATGGGTATTTTCTACGGTGGTATCGCGCAGATTTTTGCGGGGCTGCTGGAATATAAAAAAGGCAACACCTTCGGTTTAACCGCATTTACCTCTTACGGTTCTTTCTGGCTCACCCTGGTTGCGATTCTTCTGCTGCCTAAAATGGGTCTGGCAGATGCAGCGAATGGCCATTTCCTGGGTGTCTATCTGGGTATCTGGGGTGTGTTCACCCTGTTTATGTTCTTCGGCACGCTGAAAGGCGCACGTATGCTGCAGTTCGTCTTCCTGAGCCTGACCGTGCTGTTCGCTCTGCTGGCAGTAGGTCACCTGGCAGACAACGAAGGTATCGTTCATGTAGCCGGCTGGATTGGTCTGGTATGTGGCGCAAGCGCTATCTACCTGGCGATGGGTGAAGTCCTCAACGAGCAATATGGCCGTACCGTTCTGCCAATTGGCGAACAAGGGCAGCACTAATCCCTTCTTCGTGCCTGCACCGCGGGCACGAATTCCCCCGTTTTTGCCTTCCTGTTGATTACGCATTCATCCACTTTATGGGATGATGACGGCACTTCTTCGCAGACAGAATCTGACAATGACTACGCTTTTCCAGGGCCGTGCTTACTGGTTACAACGCTGGGTTGCGCTTCTTCTCACCGGGGTCATGGCCGGGCTTAGCGGTATGTTGCTTGCCATGTTGCTACATGAAATTCAGCACCTCGCGTATGGCTATAGCCAGAATGTATTGATAAGTCCACAGACCTTTCTGGAGGGCGTGAGCGACGCCAGTGCACAGCGGCGCTTTATCGTGTTGGTCGCCGCAGGCATCGTTGCCGGGGGAGGATGGTGGCTGCTTGCCCGTTATGGCAAAAAGCGTGTCAGCATCAGTACGGCGGTAAGCAATCCGGACAAACCGATGCCGCCACTCACCACACTTGTTCATATTCTGCTGCAAATCATCACCGTAGCGATGGGCTCACCGCTCGGGCGCGAAGTCGCTCCACGTGAAGCGGGCGCCCTGTTTGCCGGCGGCGCTGCGCGGAGATTGCACCTTCCCCCTGCCGATATCCAACTGATGACCGCCTGCGGTGCGGGTGCAGGGCTGGCTGCGGTGTATAACGTGCCGCTGGCGGGTGCTATCTTTACGCTTGAAGTTTTGTTGGTGAGTTTTAGCTGGGATGCGGCTATCGCAGCGCTGGTCACGTCGGCGCTGGCGGCCTGGGTCGCCACGCTGGGGCTGGGAGACGAACATCAGTATCACTTCACTACGGAGTTCGCTGCCCCATCATTGATTTTCTGGAGCGTGCTTTGTGGCCCATTGCTGGGCGTGGGCGCTTTTCTTTTTCGCCGCCTCACCCAATATGCGAGCAGCAAAGTTCGGGATAACTGGCAAATGCCTGCTGTCAGTCTGATTGCCTTTACGTTGCTGGGTATTTTTTCCGTCTGGTTCCCACAGCTTCCGGGCAACGGTAAAGGTGCTGCGCAACTGGCGCTGAGTGGCGAAATGACGGCCTGGCTCGCGGTGGTTTTACTGGTACTCAAAGTGGTTGTTATCTGCGCCGTACTACGTGCAGGGGCGGCAGGCGGATTGTTGACACCGGGCCTTGCCGTCGGCGGCCTGCTGGGGTCATTACTGTTTATGCTTGTCGGGCCGCTTTTCCCCGGTAGCGATATGGAAAGTTTCGCCCTGTTGGGGGCTGCCGGGTTCCTGGCCGCCTCAGCGAATATGCCCGTCACCACACTCGCCTTAGTGATGGAGTCCACGCGAATGGACCACAGTTTCCTGGTGCCTGCCGCACTCTCAATCGCCGGGGCATATGCCACCTCGCGCGCGCTGGGAACCTGGCAGAATGCGCGTTTTTCGACCGAAACCATAACCGAAGCTAAACGAGATGGTAATAAAAATCCCATTTAATTGATAAGCATTATCATTTCTAATATGGTCGCCGGGAGCATCCCGGATATTGGATATCATGCAACAGCCTGAACAGGAACGTTGGGGGATACATCGATTCTGTTGTGTTGCATAAGGTAAGCCAATGAGTTCCCCTCTTGTCGCCAGTATCAAGCCTGACGAATCCGCCGTGTCGTCACATTACAGAAAAGTCGTGCTGCGGCGTTTTGCGCTGGCAGGCGCGATCCTGGCATTTATTCTCTTTTCACTGATTCTCGATTTCACTATTGGCCCTTCCGGGCTCTCTCTTTCCGCACTCTGGCATGCGCTGGTTGATGCCGGGTCTGCCGATGCGGGCACCCGCGTTATTGTCTGGGAGTTACGCCTGCCCATTGCCTTAATGGCGATCGTGGTCGGAATGGCGCTCGGTCTGGCGGGGGCTGAGATGCAAACCATCCTCAATAACCCGCTCGCCAGCCCGTTTACCCTCGGGGTCTCCTCCGCCGCGTCATTTGGTGCTGCGCTGGCTATCATTCTTGGCCTGGGTATTCCGGGCATTCCCGATCAGTGGGTTATCTCGGTTAACGCCTTTGTTTTCGCCCTGCTGGCCTGCTTTATTCTTGATGGCATTAGCCGCTGGACACGGGTGGCGACCTCCGGCGTAGTGCTGTTTGGCATTGCGCTGGTATTTACCTTCAATGCGCTGATCTCCATTCTGCAATTTGTGGCCAGCGAAGATACATTGCAGGGGCTCGTCTTCTGGACCATGGGCAGTCTGGCCCGCGCATCATGGGACAAGCTCGCAATTCTGAGCATCGCCCTGCTTCTCATCGTTCCGCTGTCGATGAAAAATGCCTGGAAGCTTACCGCCCTGCGTCTGGGGGAAGACCGGGCCGTCAGTTTTGGTATCAATGTGCGTCAACTGCGTATGGCGACGCTGCTGCGTATCAGCATCATCTCCGCGCTGACCGTGGCCTTTGTTGGGCCTGTTGGCTTTATTGGCCTGGTGGCGCCGCATATCTCGCGAATGCTGTTTGGTGAAGACCACCGCTTTTACCTGCCCGGCAGCATGTTGATTGGCGCACTGGTGCTCTCACTGGCGTCCGTGTTATCGAAGAACATTGTATCCGGCGTCATCATTCCCGTCGGTATTGTTACCTCCCTGGTCGGCGTCCCCTTCTTCCTGAGCATCATCATTCGCCATAGGGGGAATATATGACCGATGGACTGCGCATCCACGCCCTGCATACCGGCTATCGCAAAAAGAAAATTATCGATGGGCTAACCACCCCGATGCTGCCACGCGGGCAAATCACCGCCCTGCTGGGGCCGAATGGCTCCGGCAAGTCCACCCTGCTACGTGCGCTTGCCGATCTCAACCCGGCCCAGGGGCAACTGTGGCTGAATGGCGAAGATTTAATGGCCCTCTCCCCGGCAAAGCGGGCGCAAAAGGTGGTTTATCTGCCGCAATCCTTGCCACAGGGCGTGCATCTGCATGCGCTGGAGTCGATTATCGTCGCCCGACGCGCCAGCGGCTTCTATGGCGGCGATAACGTCGAACAGGAGGCCTACGACATTCTGCATAAGCTCGGTATTTCGCACCTGGCGATGAGCTTTTTAGACCAGCTTTCCGGCGGACAGAAACAGTTGATTGGCCTTGCCCAGTCGCTGATTCGCAAACCGGACCTGCTGCTGTTAGATGAGCCGCTGAGCGCACTCGATCTGAACTACCAGTTCCACGTAATGGACATCGTCGCCCGCGAAACGCGCCTGCGTAACATCGTGACGGTGGTGGTGATCCATGACATCAACATTGCGCTGCGCCATGCCGAATATGCGGTGATGTTAAAAAACGGCGCGCTGGTTGCCAGCGGCGTTCCAGGCGAGGTCGTCACGCCCGCGAACCTGGCGGCAGTCTACGGAGTAAAAGGCCGGGTCGAATATTGTTCGCAGGGACTACCACACGTGGTGGTCGATGGATTAACAACCTAAAACAGTCATAAGACGGGAAAGAGATGAATCTGAAAAAGACAATCATGGGGATCGCGCTGATCTTTGCCCCCCTGCTGGCGATGGCGCAAAACTGGCCGGTCACGGTGACGGATCTGGATAACCGCAGCGTCACGATCCCTAAGGAGCCGCAGCGCATCATCTTGCAGGATGGCCGCGATATCCTGGCGCTGGCGCTGCTGGAGCGCGACAATCCCTTTGCCAAAGTGGTGGCGTGGAACAACCTGCCGAAAAAACAGGATACGGAAACCTGGAACGTCCTTAAGCGCAAATGGCCGGAAGCCGAGAAGATCCTGGACATGCAGTTTTCGGATCAAGGGAATGTCGATCTGGAGACCATCATCTCGCGCCATCCGGATCTGATGATTGCCCAGCTCCGCGCTAAACCGTCCCTGGTACAGAGTGGTGTGCTGGCAAAACTGGAGGCACTGCATGTGCCGGTGGTGTTTGTCGATTACGAACTGCATCCGGTAGAAAACACCCTGCCAGGTATCGCGCTGCTCGGTAAAGTGCTCGGCCAAAATGAGCGCGCGCAACAGTACATTACTTTCTATCAGCAACGTCTGGATATGCTGCATCAGCGTCTGGCCAACGCTCACAAAAAACCGCTGGTGTTTATCGAACCGATCGCGGGTGTCGCAGGGCTGGATAATGGTTGCTGCTTTACCCATGCCCGTAATGGCTGGGGTGGTCTGGTCGAAGCGGCGGGCGGTGTGAACATTGGTTCACAACTGCTGCCAGGGGCAACCGGTAATGTGTCAGTGGAAAAAATCATCTCCATGAACCCGGACTACTACCTGATGACCGGTTCAAAACGCCCGGGCAAAGGAACGGCGATCATTCCGTTCGGCTACAACGTGGACGAAAAAGAAGTGGCTGCCGCCTTCAATGCCTTACTGGCACGCCAGGGGGTCAGCAGTATTCCTGCCGTTACTCAGGGCCATACCGGCGCGCTCTATCACCACTTCTACAATAATCCGTACAACATTATCGCGATTGAAACGTTAAGTAAGATTTTCTACCCGGAGCTGTTTAAAGACATCGATCCGCTGGCGGATTATCACACTATCATCAAGGACTTCACCCAGATCCCCGATGACAATATCGTCCTGAGCTACACGCCTTCGCACTAATCTTTCTCAGCGCCATCGTCCGATGGCGCTTTCTTTCCAAACGCGCACTTAGCGCGTGGATTTCGCCAACGCCGGGCTCTCGGTAGCGACCAGGTCCTGGCGCAGCCATAACCCCAGCCCCAGACCAATCAGCGACAGCGCCAGCACATACCAGGCGGGTGCCATTGGCGAAACCCCCATCAGCATCGTCACCGCAATCGGCGTCAGCCCGCCAAAAATGGCGTAAGAGACGTTATAAGAGAAGGAGATCCCGGTAAAACGCACTTCCGCCGGGAAAGCGCGAACCATCACATAGGGTACGGCCCCGACAACCCCAACGCAGAACCCGACCAGCCCATACAAGGCAAAAAGCTGCTCCGGGTGGCTGCCCGTCAGGTGATAGAAGAACCAGCTTGAGCAGGCCAGCATAATGCTGCCGACAATAAAAGTTTTGCTGGGGCCAACGCGATCCACCACCAGCCCGGCGGTCAAACAGCCGAAACAGAGCATAATGGTCGCGATACTGTTCGCCTGCAGGGTTAAGGCTGGCGCGAAACCATACTGTTTTTGCAGCCAGACGGGCGACATCAGAATCACCACTACGATCCCGGCCGACAGTAACCAGGTCAGCAGCATCGAGATCACTACCGCTTTCTTATGCTTCATGACGACGGCTTTCACCGGTAGCTCTTGCGCCAGTGCTTTACGCTGCTGCATTTCGAGGAAAATCGGCGTCTCTTGCAACCAACGGCGCAAATACATTGCCACCAGGCCAAACGCACCGCCCAGCAGAAAAGGTATACGCCATCCACCATCGTGAATCGCCTGCTGCGTCATGCTGGTATTGATCAGGGTAGCGACCACAGAGCCAAGCAGGATCCCCACCGTCAGCCCGGCGGTTAATGTTCCGCAGGCAATCCCGATACGGCGTTCCGGCACATGTTCCGCCACAAACACCCACGCACCCGGCACTTCGCCGCCAATCGCCGCCCCCTGCAAGACACGCATCAATAGCAGCAGCAACGGCGCAACGATACCCATAGAGGCATACGTTGGCAGCAAGCCAATCGCCAGCGTAGGCACCGCCATCAGCAAGATGCTCAGGGTGAACATCTTCTTACGCCCCACCAGATCGCCAAAATGGGCCATCACGATACCGCCCAGCGGGCGCGCCAGATAACCTGCGGCAAAGATGCCGAACGTCTGCACCTGACGCAGCCACTCCGGGATATCCGCCGGGAAAAACAGCTCACCGACAACGGCGGCAAAGAAGACAAAAATGATGAAGTCATAGAACTCAAGCGCACCGCCTAAGGCGGCAAGCGTGAGGGTTTTGTAATCCTGCTTATTGAGGGGACGTGTGTAGTTTGACATAGCGGACCATTTGTAAAGAGGAAGTGTTGATTTCGTTTTTACGCAAACTGTAAATTAAAAATTACTATACCGTAAATAAATCAACACTCCAGTGCCCGCATGACTTAATTTAAAAAACCACTATTTTTAGGATATTGTCTCGCGTCTTGCACTTTTTGGGCGAAAAGCCGCTACGATTTTGGGATCGGTCTCGATATAAGGCCCATCGAGAAGCTGTACACAATACGGTACACTGGCAAAAATACCCGGCACGGTTACCTGCCCGTCTGCCTGCTTCACCCCTTCAAGCGTCTCTTTGATGGATTTTGGCTGCCCCGGTAAATTGAGGATCAGCGCCTGCTTGCGAATCACCCCCACCTGGCGGGAGAGAATGGCGGTAGGTACAAAGTTGAGGCTGATTTGACGCATCTGTTCGCCAAACCCCGGCATTTCGCGGTCAGCAATGGCAAGTGTTGCATCAGGAGTGACATCACGGCGCGCAGGACCGGTGCCGCCCGTCGTCAGGACCAGATGGCAGCTCATCTCGTCCACTAGCTCACACAGTGTCTGTTCAATGATGCTCTGTTCGTCCGGAATAAGCCGCTTTTCGATGGTAAAAAGGGTGGTCAGCGCCTGCGCCAGCCACTCTTCCAGTGCCGGGAGGCCTTTATCCTGGTAAACACCGCTGGAGGCGCGATCGGAAACAGAAACTAAGCCAATGCGTAATGTATCCATATTCATTCCGTTCAAAAAAATAATGACTAACGGAAATGATACACGCTGAGGGGAAATGCAGACAGAGGGGAAAGTGTGGCCGGGTCTCCGGCCACACCTGAATGATTACAACAGATCGCCGATCATTTTTTCCAGTTTTTCCTGGTCAACAGCAAACTTACGGATACCATCCGCCAGTTTGTCTACTGCCATCGGATCCTGGTTGTGCTGCCAGAAGAATTGCGCTTCGGTAATACGTTCCGGGCGTGCTTTCACTTCGCCAGCATAGGACAGTTTACGTTCGATAGCGCCTTCGCTTTCCGCCAGCTCTTTCAGCAGGCCCGGAGCGATAGTCAGACGGTCACAGCCTGCCAGTTCCAGAATTTCACCGACGTTACGGAAGCTTGCGCCCATCACGACGGTTTCATAGCCGTGCTGTTTGTAGTACTGGTAGATTTCGGTTACGGAAACCACACCCGGATCTTCTGCCGGTGCGTACTCTTTTTTATCCGTGTTGGCTTTGTACCAGTCGAGGATACGGCCCACAAACGGGGAAATCAGATAAACGCCAGCTTCTGCACAGGCACGTGCCTGGGCGAAAGAGAACAGCAGCGTCAGGTTACAGTTGATGCCTTCTTTTTCCAGTTGTTCAGCCGCGCGAATACCCTGCCAGGTAGAAGCCAGCTTGATCAGGATGCGATCGTTGCTGATACCCGCGTCGTTATACAGTTTGATCAGGCGTTTTGCTTTCGCGATGGACGCGTCGGTGTCATAGGAAAGGCGTGCGTCAACTTCGGTAGAAATGCGACCAGGGATCAGTTTGAGAATTTCCAGACCGATATTCACCGCCAGTTTGTCCGTTGCGTCTACTACTTGCTGCGCGCGGTCGCTGCTCTGTTCTTTCGCCCAGGCAATAGCGTCATCAATCAGTTTGCGGTATTCAGGGATTTGGGCAGCGCCAAGAATCAGAGAAGGGTTGGTGGTAGCGTCCTGCGGCTGGTACAGCTTCATCGCCGCGATATCTCCGGTGTCAGCAACAACAGTTGTGTATTGACGCAGAGAAGTCAATTTATCCGTCATGATAGTGTTTCTCTTTGAACTTGTTAGGGGGATGTAACCGGTCTGCCCTGATGATAACACGACGCCCTGCCAGCGCAACCGCAGACATTGCGCACGCGCGGTATGGTAAACTAGATTTATTAATTGCCTGCAAAGTAGTGCTTTATTAATAATAGCGCTGCTTATTAACCTGCGAACCGGCATAGACAAGAGGGATGTTAATGCCTGAATTCTTTTCTTTTATCAGTGAAATACTTTGGGGTTCATTGATGCTCTACCTGCTGCTTGCGGCAGGTATCTGGTTTGCTTTTAAAAGCAAATTTGTACCGTTTCGCCTGATTGGCGACTTCTACCATAATCTCAAACATAGCCGCGCCCAGTCGGGTGGACTGACGTCGTATCAGGCGCTGTTTCTCAGTCTTGCCGGACGAATGGGGTCCGGTAATTTAGCCGGTGTGGCGTTAGCGATTACGGCAGGCGGCCCCGGCGCGATTTTCTGGATGTGGATATCGGCCTTGATTGGCATGGCAACGTGTTTCGCCGAAAGCACACTGGCGCAACTCTACAAAGAACGCGACGCCAACCAGCAATTTCGCGGCGGTCCTGCATGGTACATGGCGCGAGGCCTTGGCATGCGTTGGATGGGCGTGCTGTTTTCCGTATTCCTGCTGTTGGTTTACGGGCTGTTATTCAATACCATTCAGGCCAATTCGGTAGCGAATGCCGTCCATTTTGCCTGGCATTTTAATGAGATTTACACCGGTCTTATTTTTGCTGGAATGATTCTGCTATTGATCACGAAAAGCATGAAACAGATTGCTCGCATCATGCAGTGGGTGGTCCCGATCATGGCCCTGGCCTGGGTAATGACCAGTGTCGGTATTGGCATTGCGCACTTCACCGCACTGCCGGAGATGTTCGCCAATATTGTGAAAAGTGCCTTTGGCTGGCAGGAAGCGGCGGCAGGTACCATGGGTTACACGCTTAGCCAGGCGCTCACCAGCGGTTTTCAACGCAGTATGTACTCCAACGAGGCAGGGATGGGCTCAACGCCGAATGCCGCCGCAGCCGCGGCTTCATCTCCCCCTCATCCTGCCGCTCAGGGCTTCGTGCAGATGGTCGGCGTAATTGTCGACACGTTTTTGGTGTGCACCGCCAGCGCGTTTATTCTTCTCCTGGCAAAGGATACGCCAACAGATAACCCAATCATTGGCGTCCAGATAGTTCAGGAAGCGATGGTAGCCCTGACGGGTTCATGGGGAGCCAGCTTTGTCGCCGTCATCATCATCATGTTTGCGTTTAATTCCATTATCGCCAATTACGTTTACGCCGAAAATAATCTCATTTTCCTGCGTATGAACAGCAGGCGTAATATTTGGCTGTTGCGTATCGGGATCTTACTGATGGTGTTGATCGGCTCTCAATTGCGCATCCCGTTACTCTGGCATGTGGCAGATGTAATGATGGCGTTTATGGCTATCACTAACATGACGGCGATTCTGCTACTGTCTCCCGTCGTCACCCTTATCGCCGCCGATTATCTACGCCAGCGCAAGATGGGAGTGATGCCAGTGTTCGATCCGAAGCGTTATCCGGATATTAACCAGCAGCTCGCGCCCGGCGCATGGGATGATAAAACGGGATCGTAAATGACAATCGCAACTATTGATCAATTGCAGGCCGTTTTTTGTTACAGTCAGCGGAAATTTTCCTGCAAGGACTGACTATGCTGATTCTCATCTCGCCCGCGAAAACGCTGGATTATCAAAGTGAGCTGGCCACTACGCGCTACACACAGCCTGAATTGCTGGATTATTCGCAGCAGTTGATTAAGGTTGCGCGTAAGCTTAGCGCGCAGCAAATCAAAGCCCTGATGGGTATCAGCGATAAGCTTGCCGACCTGAACACCACCCGCTTTCATGACTGGCAGCCGGACTTTACGCCGAAAAACGCCCGCCAGGCCATTCTGGCCTTTAAAGGCGATGTCTATACCGGCCTGCAGGCGGAAACCTTCACCGAGGCTGATTTCGATTTTGCACAGCAGCATTTGCGTATGCTCTCTGGTTTGTATGGCGTTTTGCGTCCACTGGACCTGATGCAGCCTTACCGTCTGGAGATGGGGATCCGCCTGGAAAATGCGAAGGGGAAGGATCTTTATCAGTTCTGGGGCGAGGTCATCACCAATACGCTGAACGACGCCATTAAGGCGCAGGGCGATGACATCGTGGTGAATCTGGCATCCGATGAGTACTTTAAGTCAGTCAAAACGCAAAAACTGAACGCGCAAATTATCAAACCCGTCTTTCTGGACGAGAAAAATGGCAAGTTTAAGGTCATTAGTTTTTACGCCAAAAAAGCACGCGGCCTGATGAGTCGTTACATCATTGAAAACCGCCTGACAAAACCAGAGCAGTTAACCGCGTTTGATAGCGAAGGCTATTTCTTTGATGAAGAACTGTCCGGCAAGGGCGAATTGGTCTTTAAACGTCACGAACAGTAAGGCTGTGGCCCCCTCTCTGAGGAGGGGGCAGGATAAGCGAGATTAATCGCGGCGCCAGTCCGGCCCAGGACGATGGTCATCGTGGCGATCATCATGATAGTCGCCACGGAAGTCGCGACGGTCGTCACCGTGCGGGCGCCAGTGGTTTTCGCGCCATTCGTAGTGTCTGTGCCACCAGTCATGGTCGCGCCAGTGGCCGCCATCCCAGTAGTTGCCGTGACGATCCTGATCGCCGATTTGCAGTTTTACTGCTGGCACAAGGGTAATTTCAGCAGCCTGTGCCGCCAGCGGAGCCACCATCAACAACGAAAGCGCGAAGAATACAGGTTTCAACATGGGTTACTCCTTTGTTCATCTTGCCCGTAGTGGGCCGATGTGAGGAGCTTAAGCAAAGTGATGGCGGCTTGTTATTCTCTGCAATCCTAATCTCTAAGCGCCCGCATTTTATGGGAATTCCTCCGTTTTTCCTGCCATATTCCTCCTTAATTTCTCCGTATTCAGGCGTAAAAAAACCGGGCAGCGATTACGCTCACCCGGTTCTGGTTTGAGACGAAGCGGATTACGCTTTGCTCATCATCAGTTTACGCAGTTCAGCGAAGTCAGCAGGCAGATGGTGCGACAGCAGTTCCAGATCTGCACGCTCTGCCAGTTCTTTCGGCAATGGCAGTGTTTCGCCGAGAATCTCTTCGACGCTCTCTTTGAATTTCGCCGGATGCGCGGTCCCCAGGAACAGGCCGTACTCGCCCGGATGCAGTTGATCGCGCAGCGCACGGTAAGCAATGGCCGCATGCGGTTCAGAGAGATAGCCCTTACCTTTCAGTTCACGCATCGTCTCTTTGGTCGTTTCGTCGTCCACTGCGGCATAGCCCAGTTCGTTCAGGCGCCAGATTTTACGGCGGAACAGCTCTTCCACGCGCGGCCAGTTGTTCGGCTGGCTGACGTCCATCGCGTTCGACAGGGTTGCCTGTGTCGCTTTTGGCTTCCACTCACCGTCCTGCAGGAAGCGCGGTACGGTGTCATTTGCATTGGTCGCCGCGATAAAACGCTTAATGGGCAGCCCAAGCGATTTCGCCAACAGGCCCGCCGTTAAGTCGCCAAAGTTGCCGCTTGGCACGGAAACAACCAGCTGATTACGCGCCTCTTGTGGCAGTTGCGCCACCGCTTCAAAGTAGTAGCAAATCTGCGCCAGCAGGCGGCTAATGTTGATTGAGTTCGCTGAGTTCAGGCCCAGCGCCACTTTCAGTTCTTCATCATCAAAAGCCTGTTTTACCAGTGCCTGACAGGCGTCGAAATCCGCATCAATGGCGACGGTTTCGATATTGCCACCCAGCGTACAGAACAGTTTTTCCTGTAGCGGACTGATTTTTCCGTTCGGGTAAAGGATCACGACACGAACGTTTTTCAGGCCGTAGAAGGCATGCGCCACTGCCGCCCCGGTATCACCAGAGGTCGCAGTCAGGATCGTCACCGGCTTGTCGCCGCTGATGGTGGTCAGCATTTGCGCCATAAAGCGCCCACCGAAGTCTTTAAACGCCAGCGTCGGGCCATGAAACAGCTCCAGGCAACCAACATCGCTCTCAACCGGCTGTACGGGCGCCGGGAACGCAAACGCATCCCGAACGCGTGCTTCCAGAATGTCCTGCGGAATTTCATCACCGATGAACGCCCCGAGGATTTTGGCGCTGCGCGCAACGAAATCCATGGTCAGCATGTCATCAATTTCAGTCAGGCTGAATTCCGGCAGGTCATGCGGGAAAAACAGCCCCTGGTTCTTGCCAAGCCCTTGCGTGACGGCCTGCGCGAAGCTGACCTGTTCGTTGTGATCTTTTAAGTTATAGAGTTTCATTGGTTATCCCACTACTCGTGCACCCGTCGTGTCCAGACGGCAAATATGAACAAAGCCTTCCTGATTTTGCAAATAGTGTTTGCTCAGCCAGTCTGCCACACGTTGCGCGGTTTCCGTTTTATCGCACAACGCAAAAAGCGTTGGGCCGGAACCAGAAATACCACAGGAGAGCGCACCCATTTCGGCGACCGCCTGACGTGCCTCATTAAACCCAGGCAATAATTTCATGCGATACGGCTCAGCAATAACATCTTTCATCAGCTTCGCCGCAAGCTGGGGCTGACGGGAATAGCAGGCGTGAATAAAGCCCGCCAGATGCCGACCATGAGCAATACAGTCCTGACGACGATACTGCGCAGGCAGGATAGCGCGGGCCTCCGCGGTAGAAACTTTGATGCCCGGATAGGCCAGCACCCACAGCCATTCATCAAAGCCTGGCACCTGCTGGCTGATAATGCCGTTTTCCTCGATCATCAATTGCATGCCGCCAAGGTAGCAAGGCGCAACGTTGTCGTAATGCACGCTGCCGGAAATGCGCCCTTCCAGCTCGCCCATCAGCGCCAGCATTCGCGTCTCATTTAACGGTTTACCGCAATACTCGTTCATTGCCACCAGCGCCGCGACAACAGAACAGGCACTGGAGCCCAGCCCTGAGCCAATCGGCATGTTTTTTTCCAGTGTCATTGCCACAGGAACCGTTTTGCCAATCTCCTGGCAGAAACGCTCCCAGCACTGGTAGACAATATTTTCACGAGGCTCTGTCGGCAGTTTGCTGGCAAAACGCCCCAGATTTTTCAGGCTAAAACTGTCCGCCGCCTCAACTGAGACATTATCACCCAACAGCGTGCCATCTATCGGCGTCACCGCGGCGCCCAACACATCAAAACCCACGCTCATATTGGCGCTGGAGGCCGGAGCATATACTTTCACCATCTTAAACTCCCAACTTCCAGGACAGCGTACGCAGCAAGTCTGCAAACACCCCTGCCGCAGTAACATCATTGCCCGCACCATAGCCACGCAGGACCAGCGGCAGCGGTTGGTAATAGTGGCTATAAAACGCAAGGGCGTTTTCGCCGTTTTTCACCTTGAACAGCGGATCGTTACCGTCCACTTCGGCAATTTTCACCCGACAGGTGCCATCCTCTTCGATGTTGCCGACGTAGCGCAGCACTTTGCCTTCGTCGCGCGCTTTCGCCACACGATCGGCGAAGTGATCATCAAGCTGCGGCAGACGCGCCATAAAACTTTCAACGTCACCGCTGTCGTCGAATGTAGCTGGCAGCACAGGTTCAATCACAATATCGGAAAGCTCCAGCTCACGCCCGGTTTCACGAGCCAGGATCAGGAGCTTACGCGCCACGTCCATACCGGAAAGATCGTCACGAGGATCAGGTTCGGTGTAACCCATTTCACGTGCGATCTTAGTCGCATCTGACAGGCTCATCCCTTCATCGAGTTTACCGAAAATAAACGATAGCGAGCCAGAAAGAATGCCGGAGAAACGTTGTAACTCATCACCCGCATTGAGCAGGTTTTGCAGGTTTTCGATAACCGGCAAGCCCGCGCCCACGTTGGTGTCATAGAGGAACTTACGGCGTGATTTCGCCGCCGCATGGCGCAACTGATGGTAGTAAGCCATCGATGAGGTGTTGGCCTTTTTGTTGGGCGTCACCACATGAAAACCTTCACGCAGGAAGTCGGCATACTGATCGGCCACTGCCTGGTGTGACGTACAATCTACAATAACCGGGTTCAGCAGGTGATATTCCTTCACCAGACGAATCAAACGGCCCAGGTTGAAAGGCTCTTTGGCCTCGGCAAGCTCAGACTGCCAGTTTTCCAGATTTAACCCGTGTACGTTGGTAAGCAACGCTTTCGAGTTTGCCACGCCGCAGACGCGCAAATCGATATGCTTACTTTTGAGCCATGCCTGCTGACGCTTAAGCTGTTCGAGCAGCGCACCACCAACACCGCCCACGCCAATCACAAACACTTCAATAACCTGATCGGTGTTGAACAGCATCTGGTGCGTGACGCGCACACCCGTAGTGGCATCATCGTTGCTCACCACGACAGAAATCGAACGCTCGGAAGATCCTTGCGCGATCGCCACGATGTTGATATTGGCGCGCGCCAGTGCAGCAAAGAATTTCGCGGAAATGCCACGCAGAGTACGCATGCCGTCACCCACGACAGAGATGATAGCCAGACGCTCCATCACGGCCAGTGGCTCCAGCAACCCTTCTTTCAGTTCCAGATAAAATTCATCGCCCATTGCACGCTGCGCGCGGACGCAATCGGATTGCGGTACACAGAAGCTGATGCTGTATTCAGAGGAGGACTGGGTAATCAGCACGACAGAAATACCCGCACGCGACATCGCGGCAAACACGCGCGCCGCCATGCCAACCATGCCTTTCATCCCCGGACCTGAAACACTGAACATCGCCATATTATTCAGGTTGGAAATACCTTTGACCGGCAGGCCATCCTCGTCAGAGGTGGCGCCAATCAGAGTACCGGGAGCCTGCGGGTTACCGGTATTTTTAATGAGGCAAGGGATCTGGAACTGAGCGATAGGGGTAATGGTACGCGGGTGGAGCACTTTCGCACCGAAGTAGGAGAGTTCCATCGCTTCCTGGTACGACATGGATTTCAGCAGACGGGCATCCGGTACCTGGCGTGGATCACAGGTGTAGACACCGTCAACATCGGTCCAGATTTCACAACAATCCGCACGCAGGCAAGCAGCCAGAACCGCAGCGGAGTAATCAGAACCATTACGCCCCAGAACAACCAGCTCACCTTTTTCGTTTCCGGCAGTGAACCCTGCCATCAACACCATATGGTCGGACGGGATACGGCTGGCGGCGATGCGGCGCGTTGACTCCGCAATATCCACCGTAGACTCAAGATAGTGCCCAATAGCCAGCAGTTTCTCGACCGGATCAATCACACTCACCTTATGACCGCGCGCTTCAAGCAACCCCGCCATAATGGCGATGGAGAGCTTTTCGCCACGGCAGATCAGCGCCGCATTGATGCTGTCAGGGCACTGCCCCAGCAGGCTTATCCCATGCAAGACGTGTTTGATCTGCGCAAATTCTTGTTCGACAAAGGTTTTTAACTGTGCGAGGGGAAAACCAGGCTGTGCATCCGCCAATCCTTGCAGTAGCTCAGAAAAAATACGTTCGGCATCGCTAATATTTGGTACGGCATCCTGACCTCCGATCGTTTTTTCGATCATGGCGACCAGGTGATTGGTGATTTTCGCCGGGGCAGATAACACAGTTGCCACCTGCCCCTGCCTGGCATTGCTCTCCAGGATGTCGGCAACACGCAGAAACCTTTCCGCATTTGCCACTGATGTACCGCCGAACTTCAACACTCGCATGGTATTACCCCTTGATCTTTGCTCGAAAAAAAAGCCCGCACTGTTCAGGTGCGGGCTTTTTTCTGTGTTTCCTGTACGCGTCAGCCCGCACCGTTACCTGTGGTAATGGTGGTGGTAATAATAATGGTGACGGTGCTGGTGCGTTTCATGGATGTTGTGTGCTCTGTAATTTTATTCTGTCTGTGCTCTGCCTATATTGGTTAAAGTATCTGCCGCCTTAAGTCAACGAATTTTTAGTTTTCAGCTATTTTGCGCAACCTTCCGCTACGCCCGCGACTTATTAACTTATCATAGGTAAAGACCATACAAACCGCACCATTGCAGTGACTTAATCCATAAAACATTATTATGGCAGTGATTTACTCGGCGAGTTTTTTTTCAATGTCGTGGAGCAAACGGTGCAACATTGCGGTGTCTCGCTGCTCCAGCATCCCCACACGCTGATCCAGCCAGTCGGCCATTTTCATGTCATCCGCCACATCGAGTTTTTCGAGCAACGCGCGCGCCCGCAGACGTAAAGCACGAAGCTGGTTATCATCACGTTGCGTTACCACTTTGGGAGCATTTTGTATTAAAGATGCTAATTGATAACAATAAACCATGACGGCCTGCCCCAGATTGAGTGAAGGATAATCGGCCACCATCGGCACACCCGTCAAAATGTCTGCAAGCGCCAGTTCGTCATTTGTCAGGCCCGAATCTTCCCGGCCAAACACCAGTGCGGCGGCGGGGAGCCACGCGCTTTTTTCCGCCAGAAGCGGTACCAGTTCCGCAGGCGTTGCGTAGTAATGGAATTTAGCGCGACTTCGCGCCGTCGTGGCGACGGTGAATGAAATATCGGCCAGCGCATCGGATAATGCAGAATAAGTTTTAATATTATCAAGCACATCCCCGGCACCATGTGCGACACGGCGAGCGCCTTCCTGTAAATGGGCATCGCTGTCGACAATGCGCAGATCTGTGAAACCCATCGTTTTCATCGCGCGCGCGGCAGCGCCAACATTCTCCGCTCTGGCGGGAGAAACCAATACAATGGCCAGGTGCATTTTTACTCTCTTTTTTATCATACCGACGCGCGAGCGAAGGGTAATGTCAGCATATTTCGCTTCGCGAATTTACAATTTTGTAACAGCAATCACTGAATTTCGTCTTGCCAACGGTTAAAAAAAGCTAAACTGTTGACTGGCGGTATTAACCGCTGAAATGTTAACAGAAAGTGCTTATCCCTATGTTTCTTCATGGCATTTTAATTATGAATCTGAATCTCCTATTGGATTCAACTTATTTATCAATTAATATCCGCAACTAGTTGGTTTATTGAAAAATTGTGATAATCGCTAGCATTTAGATATCAAGATTTCACCAAACTGTTAACGTGCTACAATTGAACTTGATATATGTCAACGAAGCGTAGTTTTATTGGGTGTCCCTTGCGTCTTAGCCTGTTATGTTGCTGTTAAAATGGTTAGGATGACAGCCGTTTTTGACACTGTCGGGTTCAAAGGGAAAGTGCCCACGACCAAGCTAATGATGTTGTTGACGTTGATGGAAAGTGCATCAAGAACGCAATTACGTACTTTAGTCATGTTACGCCGTTCATGTTAATTTGCGACATGTACCAGGCTGGTCAGGGACTTTTGTACTTCCTGTTTCGATTTAGTTGGCAATTTAGGTAGCAAACATGCAGACCCCGCACATTCTTATCGTTGAAGACGAGTTGGTAACACGCAACACGTTGAAAAGCATCTTCGAAGCGGAAGGTTACGATGTCTTTGAAGCGACAGATGGCGCTGAAATGCATCAGATCCTCTCCGAAAATGATATCAACCTGGTGATTATGGATATCAATCTGCCAGGTAAAAATGGCCTTTTACTTGCCCGTGAATTACGCGAGCAAGCGAATGTCGCACTGATGTTCCTGACCGGTCGTGACAACGAAGTAGACAAAATCCTGGGCCTCGAAATCGGTGCGGATGACTACATCACCAAACCGTTTAACCCGCGTGAACTGACTATCCGTGCGCGTAACCTGCTGTCCCGTACCATGAATTTGGGCACCATCAGCGAAGAGCGCCGCAGTGTCGACAGCTATAAGTTTAATGGCTGGGAACTGGATATTAACAGCCGCTCACTGATCAGCCCTAATGGCGAACAGTATAAGCTGCCGCGTAGCGAATTCCGTGCGATGCTGCATTTCTGCGAAAACCCGGGCAAGATCCAATCCCGCGCCGAATTGCTGAAAAAAATGACCGGGCGTGAGCTGAAACCACACGACCGTACGGTTGACGTCACCATCCGTCGCATCCGTAAGCATTTTGAATCCACGCCGGACACACCGGAAATCATCGCGACGATCCACGGTGAAGGTTACCGTTTCTGCGGTGATCTGCAGGAATAATCCTCCTTCAAAAAAAAAAGCGGCGCCTGGCGCCGCTTTTTTTATTTCCATATCCGTAGTTCTTCATCGACAGGAACCTGGCTTTCTACGGGCTTTTTCACCGCCCGTGAAAGGGAGTACCAGTCGAAGCGCCGTGTCAGTATCATCACGGTACTCAGTGCCGCAAACAGTACGCCTGTTCCCAGTAACAACGCGCTGTCTTCGGAATTCAACAAACTCCACATTACGCCATAGAGCACCAATAGCGCACCGCTAAACGGCAGGCTGGCACGCCAGCTTTTCATCACGCCTTGCAAATAGATACCGTTGATCGTCGCCCCCAGTCCACTGGCAATAATCCACGCCCAGGTAAAGCCGACATGCTCTGACAACGCCAGCAGGACCAGATAGAACATCACCAGCGATAACCCCACCAGCAGATACTCCATGGGGTGCATTTGCCGCCCGGTAAGACTTTCAAAGACGAAAAACGCGGCAAAAATGAGGGCAATAAGCAAAATCGCATATTTTACCGCTCTGTCCGTCAGTTGGTACTGATCCGCTGGCGTGGCGATATTGACGCTGAATGCGGGCAGGCGCCACTCATTGTCACTGCTCAGACTCAGGACATCACGGATTTTGCTATCCAGGTTATTGGCAAACCACGTACTTTGCCAGCGCGCCTGGTAACCCGCAGGGGTAACTTCGCGTTTCGCAGGTAGAAAGTCACCGGTGAAGCCGGGGTGAGGCCAGTCCCCCATCAGCGCCATTTCGCTGTTTCTGCCAAGTGGGACCACGGAAAATGCGCCGGTACCATTGAGACTAAATGAAGCGTTTAGTTTGATATTTTTTTGCGTAATACCCGGCGCAGTCAGTGGAACATGGATACCCTGTAAGTCGCTCATCAGCCCCGATCCCGGCTCTACGCTGAGCGATTCACCGTTCACCTTCATCGCCCGTATTTGCCCAATCCCTCGGGCATCACTCAGGGCAAACACGACAAACGGCTCGCCCAGTTCCCTGGTATCACTCGCCTCCAGCCCGGCTCGTTTTGGGTCAAATTCTGCGTTTATACTGATATCCCCATGCCAGACTTGCCCTTCGTAGATACCCACCTGGCGGTTTTCGACTTGCTGTTTCCCCTCGACCATGAGCGACTCAGGTAGCCAGAAACGGATATAGCTTTTTGTACGGCGAACCTCCTTGGGCGGTTCATCTCCCGTCGACTCCAGCGAAGTCACAACGTCCGTCACCGGAATCGCAATCAGCGGACCAATCAACTTTTGCGGCCCGGCGCTACTTTGCCGCAGCGTATCGGCGACCTCATTACGGTAGTCGCCTCTCTCTTTGATTAAATTGCCAACCATTATCAGTGGGATCAGCAACAGACAAATGCACCCTGCCAGGGTGGTAATTTTCCAGAATAACGGTGATTTCAACATAGCCCCTCCTTTGTGTTGCGCGCAGAGTAACGGGGCTATAAGAGGAGAATTTGAAGTTATGTGAAGTGACGGTGAAGTGTCAGTCGCGCCTCTGCGCCACCCTGCGGCAGGTTACATACCTGAATAGTTCCCTGGTGCAAACGCGCAACCTCCTGCACCAGGGCCAGCCCAAGGCCACTGCTCTTTTGTCCATTCTCTCGGGGCAATGAGTAAAACCGTTCAAAGATCCGCTCAAGGGCGTAATCCGGAATACCCGGCCCGTTATCGCATACGGTGAAGACGACATGTTCAGCGTGTTCGTGAGCGCGCAGCGAAATATGCCCGTCGCGAGGGGTAAAATCGATCGCATTGTCGAGCAGATTGCCCAATGCCTGGCTAAGCAGCCCGGCATCCGCTTCGACGACAAGCTGCCCCGCATCGCATTCCAGGGTCAGATTTTTGGCGGACAGCACCACGCTGCGTTCATCCTCAAGCTGTCGGAACAGAGCGTCAACAAGGATGGATGTTGTCACTACTTCCTGGCGATTTTCGAGCTTCGCCTGCTGTAGCAGCTTCTCAACCAGCATCTGCATCCGCGCATTTTGCGCCAGGATATTGTTAGTAAAACGGGTGGCGATATCCGGTGGCGGGTTCTCATGGAGAATTTCTGCCGCGCCGCGTATGGCCGCCAGCGGGCTTTTAAGTTCATGGGTAAGCGCGTAGACATACTGCTCAATATAATTTTTTCCTTCGAGCTTAAGGCGCATACTCTCCAGCGCCTGCGCCAGCTTACGCAGCTCGCTACTTCCCAGGTCAGGAAGAGGTAAAGGATTTTTTTCGCTCACGGCATCCGCATAGCGTGTCAGCTTGCCGATGGAACGGTTAATCCACAGCGTCACTCCAAACCCAATCACCAGAGCAATCCCCAGTAAGGCCGCGCTGGCCCAGAGCATGCGCCGCTCACTGCGTTTGATGACCGGGGCAATCGCACTATTAGGTTTGCCCACGCTCAAAACGCCGATAATGCGCCCCTGGTCAGTGACGGGAGCCGCCACATACATCACCGTACTTTCCGGATCGTTAGGATCGGAAGGTGTACTGCGCGCGCCATATTTACCGCGCAGCGTCAGCCAGACATCGTTCCAGCGGGAATAATCCTGACCTACGGCCTGGCCCGCAGAATCAAAAACAACCTTACCCAGCGCATCCGTCATATAGACATGGTATTCGTTACGTACTTTGCGAATGCCGCTGATATTGGCGTTAATGTTGCTTTGGTTGAGCGAAGTGAACGCCTCTGCCAGCTTGCCATTTTGCGCCTGTCCGGAGAGCAAATCATCGTGCGCTACCTCGGCCAGCAGCGTGGCGGTATCAATGAGCGTGCCTTCGGTTGCCCGCCTGACGCCCGGTTTGATCTCCTGGACAAAAATCGACAACACAAACCAGGCGGCAACCGCCACAAGGAGAAAATAGCCCAGCAACAATCGCATCCCGATACGCATTAGCGGATGCCCAGGCTGTAACCCATACCGCGATGAGTATTAATCGGTGACAATTCGCTATTCACCGCACGCAATTTGGCGCGCAGCGTTTTGATATGGGTATCGACAGTGCGATCGAAGCTCTCTTCGGCATCGTTCCAGACGAGATCCATGAGTTGCTGGCGTGAGAAAACCCTGCCCGGTGCATGCAGCAGAGTTTTTAACAGCAGAAATTCATAGCGTGTAAGGGGGAGAATATCGCCACACCAGCGAACGATAGCCGCCTCTTCGTCCAGTTCGAATTGCCCGACACGAAGAAGAGAAGATTGCACCGTGGCTTTCTGGAAGCGGCGCAGCACGGTACGTACTCGGGCACAAACTTCCCTTGGCGAAAACGGTTTGGCGATATAATCATCAGCCCCCATTTCCAGCCCCAGCAATTTGTCGATCTCGTCGCTACGCGCGGTCAGAAACAGCACTGGCAGCCCCGGCGCCCTGGCCAGCAAACGGCGGCACAGCTCAAAACCACTGATGTCCGGCAGCCCAACATCCAGGATCGCCAGGTCCGGCAACTGCCGCGCCGCCGCGTCAAGAACAGGCAGTCCCCGCTCAAATGACGTGACGGCGAACCCATCCTGCTGCAGCATATAAATCAGCGTCTCGGCAATGCTTGCCTCATCTTCAACCAGCCAGATTCGCGGTTGTGGCATCTCCATTCCTTTTTATTTACTCCACGGCATAATCGGCACCGCACTCAGTGCGTTTTTCGGGGAACCTTCCACCACTTTATCGGAATAGGTCAGATAAACCAAAGAGTTACGTTTGCTGTCATAAAAGCGGACCACCTGAAGTTTCTTAAACACCAGCGAAGTACGTTTCTGGAAGACCACATCGCCCTGGGCTTTCCCATTTTTAATCTTATCACTGAGTTCGATTGGCCCTACCTGCTGGCAGGAAATCGCCGCATCGGATGTATCCTCCGCCAGCCCCAGCCCCCCTTTAATGCCGCCTGTTTTTGCCCGGCTAATGTAACAGGTCACATTTTGCACATCAGGATCGTCAAAGGCTTCCACCACAATTTTGTGATCCGGGCCGAACATTTTAAACACAGTGTCCACTGAGCCAATCTGTTCCGCCTGCGCAGAACCCCACAGCAACGCTAATGAGGAAAGTATTAAACGCGTGTATTTCATATTGTTACCATTTTTGAATATAACGTTGAGCGACTATTCTCGGGTTTAAGAGGAAAAGGTTTATAGATCACCAATTTACAAAAATTATCATGAAAATCAGACACAATGAGCACTAATGCACAAAAAAAACACTGAATGCTAAAACGCCAAACAGTGGTATTATCCATCCCCTGGTATCAGGCGTAAGCCGTTTTAAGGATGAGGATATTTTATGGATCAGGCTGGGATTATTCGTGATCTACTTACCTGGCTGGAAAGCCACCTGGATCAGCCATTGTCGTTAGATAATGTGGCGGCAAAAGCGGGTTATTCCAAGTGGCATCTGCAAAGGATGTTCAAAGACGTGACGGGCCATGCGATTGGCGCTTATATTCGCGCGCGCCGCCTGTCGAAGTCTGCTGTTGCTTTGCGTCTGACCTCGCGTCCCATTCTGGATATCGCCCTGCAGTACCGCTTTGACTCTCAGCAAACCTTTACCCGCGCGTTTAAAAAGCAGTTTAATCTGACGCCCGCGCTGTATCGCCGTTCACCTGACTGGAGCGCCTTCGGCATTCGTCCGCCGCTGCGTTTAGGTGAGTTTGCCATGCCGAGACATGAATTTATCACCCTTCCGGATATGCAGCTCATCGGTACAACGCAGAGCTATACCTGCTCGCTGGAAGAAATTTCCGATTTCCGCAACCAGATGCGTATCCAGTTCTGGCGTGACTTTTTAGGCAATTCGCCCACCATTCCGGCTGAGATGTATGGCCTGCATGAACCGCGACCAAGCCTTGAGAAAGATGACGAGCAAGAGGTGTTTTACACCACCGCTTTAACACCAGAGATGGCGAACGGCTACATGCATAATGCCCAGCCAGTGAAGCTCGAAGGTGGTGAGTATGTCATGTTCTTCTACGAAGGGCCGGGCACGGGCGTGCAGGAGTTTATCCTGACCGTCTACGGTACCTGCATGCCGATGCTGAATCTGACACGCCGTAAAGGTCAGGATATTGAGCGTTTCTACCCGCAAGAAGATGCGCGGGCGCAAGAGCCACCGCTTTATATCCGCTGCGAGTATCTGATTCCCGTCCGCCGTTAACGCTGCAGTTCATCCAGCGCAGGGGCGTCCAGATGTGAGACGTCTCCTGCTGTTTCCACTACCCATCCCGACGCCAGCCATGCGCTATCCTGATAATCGATACGGGAAATAGAGCAGTTACGCAAACGCAGGCGGCGCTCAGCATAAGCCGGAAGACCCAGAATGGTGCTGACCAGACAGCCCAGGGCCATGCCGTGGCTGACGATCATCGGGCGGCTACCCTGCGGTAACTCCAGCGTGGTCGCAAGGGCAGCATGCATACGATCGGCAAGCTCCTGCATCGACTCGCCGCCGGGAATGCGCCCCCCTGCGGTGCCATTTACCAGTTGGCGACGCCAGCCTTCTTCTTCTTCGGTCAGGGTTTCAAGATTGCGCTGTTCGAGCACCCCCATATCGAGTTCACGCAGGCGCGAGTCGAGGGTGATATCGCAGCCACATAGCTCTGCAATGATTTCAGCCGTGCGACGTGTACGTCCGAGATCGCTGGCAATAATATGGGTGATGCCCAGCGCTTTCGCGCGTTCAGCCACCTGCCATGCCTGCTGCTCGCCTTTTTCGGTTAACGGACTGTCTGAATGGCCTTGAATACGACGCTCGGCGTTCCACTGCGTTTCACCGTGGCGGACAAGGTATACCTGTAACATGCTTTTATATCCATTATACTGCGATGAAGTTTATTATATGAGGAAGGCCTTACCCGTCATGCAGACAGAACTGGTCTCATTACGGGCAGCCAGCTATTGATTATGCACCATGTTGTCGCTGCTACCACAAACCCCGCCAAAATTCGGGCTATTCTGCACGCTTTTAATGAGATTTTCGGTGAAAACGCCAGCCGCATCGACGCAATTGCTGTTGAAAGCGGTGTACCGGAACAGCCTATGGGCAGTAAAGAGACGCTTGAAGGCGCACGTAACCGTGTCGAAAATGCCCGCCACGCCTGTCCAAATGCGGACTTTTGGGTAGCTATCGAAGCCGGAATTGATGAAGGCAGCACGTTTAGCTGGGTCGTCATCGAAAGTCGCGACCAGCGCGGCGAAGCCCGCTCTGCCACCCTGCCCTTGCCTGAGGTGATTCTGCAAAAGATCCGTGCCGGGCAAGCGCTTGGTCCGGCGATGTCGGCATATACCGGTATTGATGAAATTGGGCGCAAAGACGGCGCAATTGGCGTGTTTACCGCCGGAAAATTGACGCGCGCCAGCGTCTATCATCAGGCCGTGATACTGGCATTAAGCCCCTTTCACAATGCGGTCTATCGCTGATCGTTAAGCAGCGTCTGCTCCAGCCATAAACGCAGGTCGGCTGGCGCCGCTTTCAGGCTGTTGGATCCCCGGGTGATCGTGGCA
The DNA here is from genome assembly GCF_003073275.1 of Phytobacter sp. SCO41. Lineage (NCBI taxonomy): Bacteria > Pseudomonadati > Pseudomonadota > Gammaproteobacteria > Enterobacterales > Enterobacteriaceae > Phytobacter > Phytobacter sp. SCO41. Next base: position 4,835,139 of record NZ_CP027225.1, read on the forward strand.
ATACCCGCCCCGAGTTCACTTTTGAGTTCTCGTTGACTCATCTCTCCGCGCAACAACTCTTCGATAATACGTACGCGGGTACCCAGCGCTTCACGTTCATCGGGGGTGAGCATCAGGTTAAGTAACGGAAGATGTAGATCCTGTTCGTAAGACTGCCTGACGAGTTCAACAAAGCGAAGCCATTCCTGGTGACGCTGTTCGGCCATGGCCGCTGAATAAGGTGATTGCTGGGTCATAATATGCCGCCGTTATGCTATGTACTCGCTTGAGAGTACACAGCATAACACAAACCACAGAAATCAGTAACGACGCTGCCACTCCGCGTCCGTCAGCACTGGCCCTTTGTTGCCATTGATAAAGAAACGGTAATACGCGTCATAGGCCAGCACGTTTTTCACATAACTACGGGTTTCGGAAAAGGGGATGCTCTCAATAAAGGCCACCGCGTCAATGCGTCCACCGCTGTTGTTCAGCCAGGTGCGCACCCTGCCCGGACCGGCGTTGTACGCCGCGGATGAGAAGATGCGGTTGTTACCAAACTGCTGATAGACATATTGCAGATAGCTGGTACCGATGTTGATATTCACTTCCGGTTCCAGCAATTGAGCCGCGTTACTGTAGCCTGGAATGTTAAACATCTTCACCGTATGCGTTGCCGTGCCCGGCATGATCTGCATTAACCCACTTGCCCCGACCGGGGAACGCGCTTTCGGGTTCCAGGCGCTCTCCTGACGAGAGATCGCCATTGCATAGCTTTGCGGAATATCTTTCCCGCTCGTATAGCGGGCATACAAGTCGCTGTAGGCCAGCGGGAATCGCTCTTCAAGTTGATCCCACAACTTACCGGCAATAGTCGCCTGTACGCTCAGGTCCCACCAGTGCTGGTTAAAGGCATAGCGCGCCAGTTGCGCCTGCTCCTGCACACTGCGGCTGGTGATCAAATTGGCCCACTCGCTACGGGCAGTGTTGTCCTGATTCCAGTACATAAGCTCGCGCACACGGGACATTTCAGGCCCGTTTGCCAGCGCTGGATCGATGTTGCCCGGCGCTTTATCGATTTTCATGGTGTACTCTTCACCCAGCCGCTGGGCCGCCGCCATCGGGTAGAATCCACGTTGTTGCATGAGCGCATGCAGGATCTCTTTCGCCTCGGCATCACGCCCACGTTCCAGCAGCAGGTCGGCCTGCCAGTAGCGCCACTCATCCTTCTCTTTTGCTTCCATCGGTAAGCGCGCAAGCCAGGTATTCAGCCCACGGCGGTCGCCGTTGCCGATAGCCATCCGCACCCGTCGTTCAACGATCGAAATGGACTGCGAACGCATGATGGCGTCATCGCGCCAGCGCGCCTGTTCGCTGGTCACGTCATTGCCCATCAAACGCCAGGCGACAATGTCACGCAGCGCTTGCGTCTGATCTTCATTCAGTTGTTGCGCCTGCACCAGCGACGGGATCATCAGCCGGGCGTTTTCCACATCATCACGCGCGACGCTTTCGAACGCTTCAGCCGCCATCTGGCGGGTAAAATCGGTCGCCCCCGTGGTACGGGCGAAAGTCATGACACTGCCAGGATTATTGGCAAGCGTAATGATGGCGGAAGAGATGGTCTGATAATCCGGGGGCATCTGGCCCGCCAGCAGAATAACCAGCCGGGTATTGCCCGCTTTCATAGCGAGGCGGATACGTTCCAGAAACGCCAGCGGGTCTTGCGTACCGGACGCACGCCATGCGCCAAACAGCCGGTCACAGGCGTTTGGCTGGCTGTTTCCTGTCAGCCACAGCTCCTTCGCCCCCTGCCAGGCCTCGTCTGCCTGCCCGGTGTTCCATTTCGCAAAGTAGTAGTTACATTGCGCTTCCGTTGTCGTGGGTTTTTCCGGGCTGAATGCCAGCAGACCACGCCAGTCTTCCCGGCGTGCCAGCTCGTTGATAAAACGTGTTTTCAGCGTGCGGGCCGGCGGCAATGTGGGGTTTGCCTGAATAAAATTGGTTACCGTTACGGCGGGTTGGTTCATCAGATCATCGGTTATCTGCCGGTACTGCAGATAAGGGTATAGCGGATAGTTTTGCAGCCCTGGCATCAGTTGCGATACCACATCCATCTGCTTGTTATCCCATGCCTGTTTGATCTGAGCATAGCGATTACGTTGTTCATCCAGTGAGTCCGCTCGCGCCACATTGCTGAGGGACAGCAAACAAATACTGGCCGCCAGAAAACGCCAGGCGGCATGTTTAGCTCTCTGCACAGCTTATTCCCCTTATAAAAACGATACCTACAGCGTCATGCCGCATAATGCCTTAATGCTAACCGCGCCCGCCGTAACGCGCCACGTAATGCACACTTTTTTACCTTTCTTGTGTCATTTAACACTACGGGTGCTGCTGGCTGGGATTGAGCACGGAAAACGGCTACACTTCGCCTTTGAAAACTATCACCATTCATTAGCCCTGAATAATTCAGGTTGCAAGGCGGCGGCAAAGGAAAGAATCCTGGCCCGGCATCAGCAACCTGACGGATGAAGGGATAAAAAGAGGCGAAGTCCAACGTGGCTCAATTCGTTTATACCATGCATCGTGTCGGCAAAGTGGTTCCGCCGAAACGTCATATTCTGAAAAATATCTCGCTGAGTTTCTTCCCTGGCGCAAAAATCGGTGTACTGGGCCTTAACGGTGCCGGTAAATCTACCCTGCTGCGCATCATGGCTGGCATTGACACCGATATTGAAGGTGAAGCCCGCCCACAGCCTGGTCTGAAAATCGGCTACCTGCCGCAGGAACCGCAGCTAAACCCGGAACAGACCGTGCGTGAATCCGTTGAAGAAGCGGTTTCCGAGGTGGTGAACGCGCTGAAAGGTCTGGACGAAGTGTATGCGAAATATGCTGAACCGGACGCTGACTTCGATAAACTCGCGGCACAACAAGGCAAGTTTGAAGAGATTATCCAGGCGCACGACGGCCATAACCTGAACGTGCAACTTGAGCGCGCCGCTGACGCACTGCGCCTGCCGGACTGGGACGCGAAAATCGCTAACCTCTCCGGTGGTGAGCGCCGCCGCGTTGCGCTGTGCCGTCTGCTGCTTGAAAAACCAGACATGTTGCTGCTCGACGAACCGACTAACCACCTGGACGCCGAGTCTGTCGCCTGGCTGGAACGCTTCCTGCACGACTTCGAAGGTACCGTGGTGGCAATCACCCACGACCGTTACTTCCTCGATAACGTTGCCGGTTGGATCCTCGAACTGGACCGCGGCGAAGGTATTCCGTGGGAAGGCAACTACTCCTCCTGGCTGGAGCAGAAAGATCAGCGTCTGGCGCAGGAAGCCTCTCAGGAAGCGGCGCGTCGTAAATCCATCGAGAAAGAACTTGAGTGGGTTCGTCAGGGCGCGAAAGGCCGTCAGTCTAAGGGCAAAGCCCGTCTGGCGCGCTTTGAAGAGCTTAACAACGTCGAATATCAGAAACGTAACGAGACCAACGAACTGTTTATTCCGCCAGGCGCACGTCTGGGGGATAAAGTGGTGGAAGTCAGCAACCTGCGTAAGTCCTACGGCGACCGCGTGCTGATTGACGACCTGAGTTTCTCCGTACCGAAAGGCGCTATCGTCGGGATTATCGGCCCGAACGGCGCGGGTAAATCGACCCTGTTCCGTATGATGTCCGGTCAGGAACAGCCTGACGCCGGTTCAATCACCCTGGGTGAAACCGTCAAGCTGGCCTCCGTCGATCAGTTCCGCGACGCCATGGATAACAGTAAAACCGTATGGGAAGAAGTTTCCGGCGGGCTGGATATCATGAAGATCGGTAATACCGAGATGCCGAGCCGCGCCTACGTGGGCCGCTTTAACTTTAAAGGCGTTGACCAGGGCAAGCGCGTTGGCGAGCTGTCCGGCGGTGAGCGTGGTCGTCTGCACCTGGCGAAACTGTTGCAGGTTGGCGGTAACGTACTGCTCCTCGATGAACCGACCAACGACCTGGATATCGAAACCCTGCGCGCGCTGGAAAACGCCCTGCTGGAGTTCCCGGGCTGCGCGATGGTTATCTCGCACGACCGTTGGTTCCTTGACCGTATCGCGACCCACATTCTGGATTATCAGGATGAAGGTAAGGTGGAGTTCTTCGAAGGTAACTTTACCGAGTACGAAGAGTATAAGAAACGCACCCTTGGCGCCGATGCGCTGGAGCCGAAGCGTATCAAGTACAAACGTATTTCAAAATAAACCGCAAAAAGGCAGCGTAAGCTGCCTTTTTTAATGTTTGCTACCTCTCCACGTGGGTGAGGGCATCAGACCGCACAAGGTCAAAGCAAGTAGCCCGGCTAAGTGAAACGCCAGCCGGGGCATGTCCGGATGACGGCGTAAACGCCTTACCCGGCTGCTAATCCCCCATCAACTCTTTTACCAGTTCCACGCAGTGCAGAAACCGGGAGTCATAATCAGGTTCTTCCACATGCCGCCAGGTAATATTGTTCTCTTTGAGCATATCCACCAGCATCTGCTGGAACTCGCTGCGATCCACTGAACTGCCCAGGCTTCTCAACCCGTCGGCAACCCATGGCGTATTATTTTCCAGCAGAATCACCAGGTCGAAACGGTATTCATCGATCATCGCCTGCACAAAAGGGTGCTCACGCCCTTCATACTTCACGCAAAATGCCTGCGTAGTGACAAAGTCCGTGTCGATAAAAGCCACTTTATTGGCATATTTCACAGCAAAATCAATATACTGCGCCTGCCCCAATGCTATCTTGTCATAGTCGGAATACTGCAGCGCCATCTCATCGCCGCCAAGATGGGAGAAGACATAATCCCGCCCGTACTCCCACGCACTGGTGGTATTGAAGATATTCGCGAGCTTATTGACCAGCGTCGATTTCCCGCTGGATTCCCCTCCCAGTATCGCCACGGTGCGCACGAAAAACGGCTTCACTTCGGTCGGAATATAATCCCAGTAGCGGAACGGATTCTCACGAATGAGCGCGCCGCTGATATTCATAAAAGTGCGTTTGGGATCGATAAGCACCGTTTCAATACCCAGATGCTCAAGGTACTGGGGAGCGTCCGCCTCTTCCGAACTGTAGATCCAGTTAGGCTGAATGCCCTTTTCATCCATAAAGGCTTTAATGCCTTTACTCCAGACATCCCAGCCATGCGGGTAAGGCTCCATTCCCTCTTCATTAAACGCATGAATACGAATGTTTTTCTGATATTTGAAGGTCTGCAGCAGCCAACGCAGGCGGTCGCTGATGGTCGGCTGCTGGGACATCGCACTGTCTTCAAACAGTTCGCGGTCGCGCTTCTCGTCATACCCCATCACAATATGCAGCTCATCCACCTGGCTACAGGCACGCTGAATCAGGTAGATATGCCCGGTATGCAGCGGGTAAAACTTACCAAACACCACGCCAACGCTTTTTTGCCGACGCGGAAATTCCAATCCGAGGAAACGGTGCAGCGCCTCGAGTTTTTGCGCGCTGGGACTTTTGATTTTGGCATTCAGGAGTTGGCTCAAATAGCCTTTGGTCATGCCGCTGGCGTCGGCCACCTGCTGCAACGTGCAGCCTTTTTGACGGATTGCGGTCTTGAGATAGTCGAATGACGACACGAGTGCCTCCTGCTGGCTGAACCTGCCTGGCAGCATCAACGTGCCAGGCCTATTATGCAAAATTCCCTATGCATTTCGGGGCAGGAGGCGGGGAATAAACGCAGCCATCACACCTGCCGCCAGAAAGACGACGGGAATGTAATTATAAGTCGTCAAAGACGCTTAGTGCATCTGCGAGTTTTTTAACACCGAAGACCTGCATCCCTTCTGGTGGTTTTTTCGGCACATTCGCGGCAGGTACAATGGCGCGTCGGAAGCCGTGTTTCGCCGCTTCGGAAATACGCTCTTGCCCGCTGGGCACCGGGCGGATCTCACCCGCCAGCCCCACCTCGCCAAAGACCACCAGGTCCTGAGGCAGAGGCCGGTCGCGCAGGCTCGACACCATAGCCAGTAACAACGCCAGGTCCGCGCTGGTTTCCGTCACTTTTACGCCGCCGACAACGTTGACGAACACATCCTGGTCGGCCATCTGCAGGCCGCCGTGGCGATGCAGCACCGCCAGCAGAATGGCAAGGCGGTTCTGCTCAAGCCCGACAGCAACACGCCGGGGATTGGACATCATCGAGTGATCCACCAGCGCCTGAATCTCTACCAGTAGCGGACGCGTGCCTTCCCAGACCACCATCACCGAACTGCCGGAAGTCACTTCATCGCCACGGCTAAGGAAGATGGCGGACGGGTTACTCACTTCCCGTAGCCCTTGTTCGGTCATCGCAAAGACGCCCAACTCGTTGACCGCGCCAAAGCGGTTCTTATGGCTGCGCAGCGTACGGAAACGAGAGTCCGCATCACCATCCAGTAACACAGAGCAGTCAATACAGTGCTCAAGGACTTTCGGCCCCGCCAGCGAGCCATCTTTGGTCACGTGCCCGACCATGACAATCGCCACCCCGCGCGTTTTCGCGAAGCGCGTAAGATAAGCCGCCGTTTCACGCACCTGCGCCACGCTACCGGGAGAAGACTGGATATCTGCCATGTGCATGACCTGGATGGAGTCAATAACCATCAGCTTCGGCTGCTCTTCATCGGCAATCTGGCAGATTTGCTCAATGCTGGTTTCCGACAACATATTCAGATTGGCAGTCGGCAGGCCAAGACGGTGCGCGCGCATCGCCACCTGCTGCAACGACTCTTCCCCGGTGACGTACAGCGTTTTCATCTGTTCCGCGAGTCTGCACAGGGTTTGTAGCAGAAGCGTCGATTTACCTGCGCCGGGGTTACCGCCAATCAGGATAGCGCTTCCCGGCACCACGCCGCCGCCCAACACGCGGTCGAACTCTTTAAAACCGGTCGAAAAACGCGGCAAGGCTTCCAGGCTGATATCGGAAAGTTTCTGTACTTTCGACGCGCCCGCATTGCCAGCATACCCGCTTAAGCGCTCATTACGCGCCACGACAGGCGAGGCGGCCACTCGCACTTCGGTAATCGTGTTCCAGGCATGGCAGGCGCTACATTGCCCCTGCCAGCGGGGATAATCGGCACCACATTCATTACAGACAAATGCGCGTTTTGGAGCTTTCGCCACAGAGACCTCGTTATTTCTTCGCCAGACTGGCTGAGAGAATGCAGAACACCCCCATCAAATCAGCGTGACGGATGGTGACTTCGGCTTTTTCATTTACTTTCGGTTTCGCGTGAAAGGCGATACCTAACCCGGCGGCTTTAATCATCGGCAGATCATTAGCACCGTCGCCAATGGCGATCGTTTGAGTCGCCGGAATCTCATGTTCCTGCGCCAGACGCTTGAGGGTATTGGCTTTGTACTGCGCGTCCACAATGTCGCCCAGCACGTTGCCGGTGAACTTACCGTCAACCACTTCCAGATGGTTGGCTACCGCCGCTGTCAGGCGCAGCATTTCGCGCAGGTGATCGGCAAAGAAGGTGAAGCCGCCAGACGCAATCGCCACTTTCCAGCCCAGCGCTTCCAGTTTTAACACCAGTTGCGTAAGGCCTGGCATCAGGGGCAGACTGTCACGGACCTGATGCAGGATGTTTGCGTCAGCCCCTTTGAGCGTTGCCACACGTTGACGCAGGCTGGCCGTGAAGTCCAGCTCACCGCGCATGGCGCGTTCCGTCACTTCCGATACCATTTCGCCCGTACCGGCCAGTTTAGCGATTTCATCAATGCACTCAATTTGAATCGCAGTTGAGTCCATATCCATCACCATCAGGCCCGGATGACGCAGAGACGGAATTTTACCGAGCGGCGCAACGTCCAGCCCTTCATCATGTGCCAGGCGGGTAGCACGCGGGGTGAGTGAACCGGCAAGGCGGATAACCTGATAATCTTCCACACACCAGGCGGCCACGATCACCATTGCCGCGCCCAGTTTACGTTGCCAGGCGGTCAAACGTTCTTTATTCAGGGCGCGTCCATACAGAAGCCAGCCGCTACGACCCGCGTGATAATCCAGGGGCATGACCTCATCGCCACTTAAAGAGAGCGGCAACCCAGGCCACTGAGAAACGTCGTTGGGCAGGTCGCACCAGGTCAAATTATTCGGCATTACAGCTCCTGTAGGGGTATGTGCTGAGGTAAAAATAACGCATGAGGCTACCTTGTAACCAGCGCTTCTGGCAACATTAAGCCGCAAATTTTCAACAGGTGGAATATGGCTCGCGCAAAACTCAAATTCCGGCTTCATCGTGCCGTGATCGTGCTCTTCTGTCTGGCGCTGCTGGTCGCCCTTATGCAGGGCGCATCCTGGTTCAGTCAGAATCACCAGCGTCAGCGCAACCCGCAGCTTGAAGAGCTGGCCCGCACGCTGGCGAAACAGGTCACGCTAAACCTTGCGCCACTGATGCGCGCGGAGACGCCTGACGATAAGCGTATCAGCGTTGTGCTGCGGCAATTGACCGAGGAGAGCCGAATTCTCGATGCGGGCGTCTATGACGAACGCGGCGATCTGATTGCCCGGTCTGGCGAAAGCATTGATGTGCGCGACAGGCTGGCGCTGGACGGCAAAAAAGCCGGGGGCTATTTCAACCAGCAGATCGTCGAGCCGATTCAGGGCAAAAGCAGTCCGCTGGGCTACCTGCGTTTAACGCTGGATACCCATACGCTGGCGACGGACGCCAAACAGGTCGACAACACCACCAATATTTTACGCCTGATGCTGCTACTTTCACTGGCGATAGGCGTCGTGCTGACCCGTACGCTGTTGCAGGGGAAGCGTACCCGCTGGCAACAGTCTCCCTTCCTGCTTACCGCCAGCAAGCCGGTGCCGGAAGAGGAAGAGAACGAAAAGAAAGTGTAATCTACCTGCACCCTACGGATTTCACGTTGCAGCCCGCGCGGTAGCAACGTGAAAAACGGCGCTTTTTCAGGAAAGGAAATCTGCCATGTCCACACTGCGTCTGCTTATCTCTGATTCTTATGATCCCTGGTTTAACCTGGCGGTGGAAGAGTGTATTTTCCGTCAGATGCCCGCCACCCAGCGGGTACTTTTTCTCTGGCGTAACGCCGATACGGTAGTTATCGGGCGGGCACAGAACCCGTGGAAGGAGTGCAATACCCGGCGCATGGAAGAAGACAATGTGCGTCTGGCGCGGCGCAGTAGCGGCGGCGGCGCGGTGTTCCATGATTTAGGCAATACCTGCTTCACCTTTATGGCAGGCAAGCCGGAGTACGACAAAACGATTTCTACCGCGATTGTGTTGCAGGCGCTGAACTCGCTGGGCGTGACGGCAGAAGCGTCCGGGCGTAACGATCTGGTGGTCAAAACGCCGGAGGGCGATCGTAAGGTCTCAGGCTCCGCCTACCGCGAGACCAAAGATCGCGGTTTCCATCACGGCACACTGTTGCTCAATGCCGACCTCAGCCGCCTGGCCAACTATCTCAACCCGGATAAGAAGAAGCTCCAGGCCAAAGGCATTACCTCTGTGCGTGGGCGCGTGGCGAATCTGGTCGATCTGTTGCCGGGGATCAGCCATGAGCGTATCTGCGAGGCGGTGACGGAAGCCTTCTTCGCCCACTACGGTGAGCGCGTGCAAGCCGAGGTGATTTCACCGGATAAGACCCCGGACCTCCCCAATTTCGCGGAAACCTTTGCCCGCCAGAGCAGTTGGGAGTGGAACTTTGGTCAGGCGCCTGCGTTCAGCCACTTGCTGGATGAGCGCTTTAGCTGGGGCGGTGTGGAGCTGCATTTTGACGTGGAGAAAGGGCATATCACCCGCACACAGGTGTTCACCGACAGCCTGAATCCCGCCCCGCTGGAGGCACTGGCGGCACGCCTGCAGGGTTGTTTGTACCGGGCGGATATGCTGGCACAGGAGTGTGATGCGCTCTTAGGTGATTTCCCTGAGCAGGAAAAAGAGCTGCGGGAGCTGTCGGCGTGGATTGCCGGGGCGGTGAGATGACCTTTTTATGCAAGTCGCTGGATAATCGAGGCGGCGAGCGTTAATTTTTCCAGCATCGGGTTGCCCGGGCTTTACCAAACGGCACCACCTCATCATGTGCTGACACAAGACGCGAGAACGTGGCCTGCCTGATGGCCAGTTCAGAGACAGAGCGCGCCCCTTGCAAGAGTAAATCGGTTAAGGCGCTCATGTGCGAATAGATTTATGAATAGATAAAACGGGCAGCATAAAAGCCGCCCGTTTTGAAAAAGATTTACTCTTTATCGCCCAGCAAAACAGATTCCAGCGCGATTTTGATCATGTCGTTGAACGTGGTCTGACGCTCGGCAGAGGTGGTCTGCTCGTGGGTACGGATATGGTCAGAAACGGTACAGATGGTCAGCGCTTTCGCACCGAACTCTGCGGCAACGCCGTAAATACCGGCCGCTTCCATTTCCACGCCCAGAATGCCGTATTTTTCCATAACGTCGAACATCTCGCCGCCGTCCGGTGCATAGAACAGATCCGCAGAGAAGATGTTACCAACGCGGGCATCTACACCCAGCGCTTTAGCAGCATCAACAGCGTTACGCACCATACCAAAGTCAGCAATGGCTGCAAAATCATGGTCTTTAAAACGCATACGGTTGACTTTAGAGTCCGTGCACGCGCCCATACCGATGACGATATCACGCAGTTTCACGTCCATACGTACCGCGCCGCAGGAGCCCACACGGATGATTTTTTTCACGCCGAAATCGGTGATCAGCTCTTTCGCGTAGATAGAGCAGGATGGGATACCCATACCATGGCCCATTACAGAGATTTTGCGGCCTTTATAGGTACCGGTGTAACCCAACATGCCGCGCACGTTGTTCACTTCACGGATATCTTCGAAAAAAGTTTCAGCAATGTGCTTTGCGCGCAGCGGGTCGCCAGGCATCAGCACAACGTCAGCAAAATCACCCATTTCAGCGTTAATGTGAGGAGTAGCCATCTTCAGTTCCTTTTTATTCGTTGTGTTTTCCCCCTCTCCCGCAGGAGAGAGTCGGGGTAAGGGCATCAAACGATGCCCGTTCCCAAATCAAAGCATGTTTTTGCCGTAGTCCATGGGTGACGTACCGAAGTACGACGCAATGGTCTGGCCGATATCGGCGAAAGTTTCACGGTGACCGAGTGAGCCCGGTTTCACTTTCGGACCGTAGATCAGCACCGGGATGTGCTCGCGGGTATGATCGGTGCCCTGCCAGGTCGGGTCACAGCCGTGGTCAGCGGTCAGGATCAGAATGTCATCTTCCCCCACCAGCTCCATCAGCTCCGGCAAACGACGGTCGAACAACTCCAGACCACTCGCATAACCGGCGACATCGCGACGATGGCCCCATGATGAGTCGAAATCAACGAAGTTGGTAAAGACGATTGTCTTATCACCCGCGCTTTTCATCTCTTTCACGGTTGCGTCAAACAGCGCATCCAGGCCTGTTGCTTTCACTTTTTTGGTGATACCGCAGTTGGCATAGATGTCCGCGATTTTACCCACGGAAACCACCTGACCATCTTTCTCCTCGACCAGTTTTTGCAGCACGGTCGCTGACGGCGGCTCAACGGCCAGGTCATGGCGGTTACCGGTGCGCTGGAAGTTACCGGCTTTATCGCCAACGAACGGACGGGCGATCACGCGACCAATGTTGTAACCCCCTTCGGTCAACTCAACGCGTGCGATTTCGCACAGCTCGTAGAGTTTATCCAGACCAAATGTCTCTTCATGGCAGGCAATCTGGAACACGGAGTCGGCAGAGGTATAAAAAATCGGTTTGCCGGTTTTCATGTGCTCTTCGCCCAGTTGGTCAAGGATGACCGTACCGGAAGAGTGGCAGTTGCCGAGGTAGCCTGGCAGGTTTGCGCGTTCGACCAGTTTATCCAGCAATTCCTGCGGGAAGCTGTTTTCATGATCGGAGAAATAGCCCCAGTCAAACAGTACCGGTACACCAGCGATTTCCCAGTGGCCAGACGGGGTATCTTTACCGGAAGAGAGCTCATGCGCCCAGGCGTATGCGCCCACCACTTCCGCGTTGCCGTCCATTCCGGCTGCAATTTTACCGGTAGAACCTTCATGTGCTTTCACCAGGCCCAGGCGGGTCAGGTTTGGCAGATGCAACGGGCCTTTACGACCATTGTCCGCTTCGCCTTTGGCACAGGCTTCTGCGATGTGACCCATGGTATCGGAACCCACGTCACCAAAACGCTCGGCATCTTCTGTTGCGCCGATGCCGAAGGAGTCCAGCACCATAATAAATGCACGTTTCATATTGTTCTCCGTACGTAGTGCTTCAAAAAATAGCGATCAGATCAGTATATCGTTAATCGGTAATGCGTCGCCAGACTGTTGGCGTCTCTTTTGGCGCTTTATCGGCAATCACAATCGCGGCTTTGACCGCATTTGCCGCTTCCTGCCAGCTTGCTTCATCTTTTGCGTGGATCACCGCTAAAGGACGCTGCCCGTCGATCGCATCACCCAGACGCGCCATATCGGTAAAGCCGACGCTGTAATCGATGGTATCGGACGCCTGACGACGACCGCCGCCCATAGAGACCACCGCCATACCCAGCGCGCGGGTGTCCATCTGCGCGATAAACCCTTCGGTATCGGCATACACGGCCTTGCTGAGCGTCGCGGTTGCCAGGTATTTGTCATAGTTTTCGACGAAATCGGTCGGGCCTTTTTGCGCCGCCACCATACGCCCGAAGATTTCTGCCGCTTTACCGTTATCCAGCACCGCCTGTAATTGTCTGCGCGCTTCGGCGTCATCTTTCGCCAGTTTGCCGGAGACCAGCATTTCTACGCAGAGCGCCATCGTCACATCAAAGAGACGCGGATTGCGGTAATCGCCAGTCAGGAAGCGGACGGCTTCGCGCACTTCAACAGCGTTACCGGCGCTGGAGGCGAGTACCTGGTTCATATCAGTGAGCAGTGCGGTCGTACGCACACCCGCGCCATTCGCCACTCCAACAATCGCCTGCGCCAGTTCCGCAGAAAGTTCTGCCGTCGGCATAAAGGCCCCGCTGCCCACTTTGACGTCCATGACCAGCGCGTCCAGTCCTTCCGCCAGTTTCTTGGCAAGGATCGAGGCGGTGATCAGAGGAATAGAATCGACCGTCGCGGTAATATCACGCGTGGCATAAAAGCGTTTGTCAGCAGGGGCTAAAGAATTCGTTTGTCCGATAATCGCGACGCCCACATCTTTAATGATGTCGCGAAAGCGTTTGTCATCGGGGAAAATATCAAACCCTGGAATGGCTTCCAGTTTGTCGAGCGTACCGCCGGTATGACCAAGCCCGCGCCCGGAAATCATTGGGATATAGCCGCCACAGGCCGCAACCATCGGCCCAAGCATGAGCGAAGTGACATCGCCCACGCCGCCCGTGGAGTGCTTGTCGACGACAGGTCCGTTGAGATTAAGGTGTTTCCAGTCGAGGACAGTCCCTGAGTCTCGCATCGCCATGGTCAGCGAAACGCGCTCCTCAATTGCCATGTCGTGGAAGAAAATGGTCATTGCCAGCGCGGCAATTTGCCCTTCGGACACGGTGTTGTCACGGATCCCATTAATAAAGAAACGAATCTCTTCATCGCTGAGCACGTAGCCATCGCGTTTTTTACGAATTATTTCTTGAGCGAGAAACAAGGTAACCCCCTGAAAATCAAGGTTGGTTGCGGCGGACGCGCCGCCGCAAAGTAGAATTAGTAGCCGCTTGCGCTCTTACCGTCGCCATGGCCCAGTGCTTTGAGCAGGCTTGCCAGCAGGCTGGAAGCACCAAAGCGATAGTGGCGAGAATCCGCCCAGTCGGCGCCAAACAGTTCGTCGGCAATCGCGAGGAATTTCTGCGCATCTTCTGCTGAACGCACGCCGCCAGCCGGTTTGAAACCAACGGTTTTCGCTACACCCATATCGCGAATCACTTCCAGCATGATGCGCGCACTTTCCGGTGTGGCATTTACTGGCACTTTACCGGTAGAGGTTTTAATGAAATCAGCCCCCGCTTTGATAGAGATTTCAGACGCTTTACGAATCAGCGCCTCTTCTTTCAATTCGCCGGTTTCGATAATCACTTTCAGCAGAACATTGGCCGCTGCACAGGCATCTTTACAGGCCTTAACCAGATCAAAGCCCACTTGTTCATTGCCTGCAATCAGCGCACGGTACGGGAATACCACATCGACTTCATCAGCGCCGTAAGCAATCGCCGCGCGCGTTTCCGCCAGCGCGATCTCAATATCGTCGTTACCGTGCGGGAAGTTAGTGACCGTTGCGATGCGGATATCTGGCGTGCCCTGCTCTTTCAGCGTCTTGCGCGCAATCGGGATAAAACGCGGATAGATACAGATAGCGGCCGTGTTGCCAACCGGGGTTTTCGCCTGATGACACAGCGCGATCACTTTTTCGTTCGTGTCGTCGTCGTTCAGGGTAGTCAGGTCCATCAGTTTCAACGCGCGCAGGCTGCTTGCAGTTAAATCAGTCATTTCTCTCTCCGTCGGCATAAGCCGGTTAAATACGGGTCTGTTATTATTCTAACATTAACCCACCATCACACTTCGACACTCATCACAGTTAATGAAAACCACATTCATATTTGCAAAACCGTAATGAGACGTTCATCAAATTTTTAGCCTTAACATAGCCCCATACCCGGATATTTAGGGGTGTGGATCAAAGGCGGGCTCCGTTCGGTTACTTACACTGGGCCAGATGCTCAAGGAATAAGAGGAACGAATATGTCCACGCCAAATGATTCAGCATATCTGGCTCGTTGCCAGCAGATTGCGACAAGCAGCACCCTGACTCCCGCACAAAAACGCCATTTTCTTGCGCTTGAGGCCGAGAACAGTCTGCCTTATCCCCCACTGGCTAAAGAGGCGCGCGCTGCGCTTGATGAGGGCGCCATTTGCGATATGTTCGAAGGGCATGCGCCCTACAAACCACGCTATGTCTTGCCAGACTATGCAAAATTCCTCGCGAATGGCTCGCAATGGCTGGAACTCGAAGGGGCAACCGATCTCGACGACGCGTTATCGATGCTCACCATCCTTTATCACCATGTTCCGTCAGTCACATCTATGCCCGTCTGGCTGGGCCAACTGGATGTGATACTGCAACCGCATGTTAGAATTCTAACACAAGAAGAGATCGATATTCGAATAAAACGTTTCTGGCGTTATCTGGACAGAACCCTGCCGGATGCGTTTATGCACGCCAATATAGGCCCTGCCGATACGCCAGTTACCCGTGCCATTTTACGCGCCGACGCAGAGCTTAAGCAGGTTGCGCCTAATCTGACCTTTATTTATGACCCGGAGATGACGCCGGATGACTTACTGCTTGAAGTGGCAAAAAACATTTGTGAGTGCAGTAAGCCCCATATCGCTAACGGCCCCCAAAATGATAAAATTTTCACAAAAGGTGGCTATGGCGTCGTCAGTTGTTACAACTCGCTGCCGCTCAGCGGCGGTGGCAGTACGCTGGTGCGACTTAACCTGAAAGCCATCGCCGAACGCAGCAGCAGTATTGAGGATTTCTTCACACGCCAGCTTCCCCACTACTGCCAGCAGCAAATCGCGATCATTGATGCACGCTGCGACTTCCTCTATTCGCAATCCGGCTTCTTCGAGAATAACTTCCTGGTGGCCGAAGGGCTGATAGACCCGCAACGTTTTGCGCCCATGTTTGGTATGTACGGTCTGGCCGAAGCGGTGAATACCCTCTGCGAACGTGCAGGGCTCAGCGCCCGCTACGGCAAAAATGAAGAAGCCAACGCGCTGGGTTACAGAATCAGTGAACAACTGGCGACATTTGTCGCTAACACGCCGGTAAAACATGGCTGGAATAACAGAGCGATGTTGCATGCGCAATCGGGGATCAGTTCGGATACGGACACCACGCCGGGGGCGCGTTTACCCTACGGCGATGAGCCGGATCCCATTACTCACCTGCTGACGGTTGCCCCACATCATGCCTGGTACACGGCGGGTATCAGCGACATTCTGACCCTCGATGAGACCGTCAAACGCAATCCGCAGGCCGTCGTGCAACTCTGCCTCGGCGCCTTTAAAGCCGGTATGCGTGAGTTCACCGCCAATGTCAGCGGCAACGATCTGGTGCGCGTAACAGGTTATATGGTGCGCCTGTCGGACCTGGAAAAATTCCGTGCCGAGGGGTCACGCACCAACACAACCTGGCTTGGAGAGGAAGCCGCCCGAAATACCCACATCCTTGAAAGACAAGCGCGCGTGGTCAGCCATGAACAGCAGATGCGCTTCAACACGCAACGTGATTCAGATTGAATCAAGGCACCATGATGGAGAAGCCTGAGCGTAGCAATACAGGTTGCGCTCAGACGTCGAAGGGACAGCTAAACAGCTAACAAGGAGACAGCACGAAGGATGAAGTGTTTAGTCAGTAAGATTATCCCGTTCTCCTGCGTCGATGGGCCAGGCAGCCGTCTGGCGCTGTTCTTACAGGGCTGTAATTTGAACTGTAAAAATTGCCACAATCCGTGGACGATCGGACGCTGCAACCACTGTGCACAATGTGTTCCCGCCTGCCCGCATAACGCATTAACACTGGTTGATGGACGGGTTAACTGGGATGCCAGCGCCTGCCAGCAGTGCGATACCTGTTTACATCTCTGCCCACAGCAGTCCACGCCCATGGCGCAAACGCTCAGTGTGGAAGAGGTGCTGACCCACGTCCGCAAAGCGGCAATGTTTATCGAAGGGATCACCGTCAGCGGCGGCGAGGCAACAACACAGTTGCCGTTTCTGGTTGCGCTGTTCAGTGCGCTCAAATCGACGCCGTCGCTTCAACACTTGTCCTGTCTGGTCGACAGCAACGGTCTGCTTAGCGAAACGGGTTGGCACAGACTTCTGCCTGTCTGTGACGGGGCGATGATCGATCTCAAAGCCTGGGGTAGCGACCGTCATCGATTTCTGACCGGGCGCGATAATGCGCAGATAAAGGCCAGCATCCGTCTTCTGGCGGCGCATCAGCGGCTGGCGGAGTTACGTTTATTGGTCATCCCCGACCAGTGTGATTACCTGCAACACATTGATGAGTTGTGCGAATTTATCGGCGAGTTAGGCGATGTGCCGGTGCGTATTAACGCCTTTCAAACCCATGGCGTGTATGGCGAAGCAAAGCAGTGGCGTAGCGCCACCGCCGGGGATGTGGAACCGTTGGCGCAGGCGCTGACTGCCCGAGGCGTGAACACAGTGATCCTTCCGGCGTTGTATCTGTAAATCAGCTTAACGAAAACGTGGCGTGGGTATTGTCGAACAGCGCCTGAGCAATCACGTCTGGCGCTTCCGGGCGTAATTCGCAGAGGGTGTCAAAGACCCGAGCCGCCTGTTCCGGGCGATTAGGCTGGCCCTGAAAACCGTTTAATGGCATATCCGGGGCATCGGTTTCCAGCAGCAGAGCGTTTAGCGGCAATTGCGCCATCACTTCGCGGGTCTTGCTGGCGCGCGGGTAGGTAATGGTACCGCCAACGCCAATTTTATATCCCAGGCTGACAAAACGTTCCGCCTGCTGCAGGCTACCGGCAAAGCCATGTACCACCCCCGTTCGCGGCAGGTCATGGCGTTTAAGGTGCATCGCCAGCTTGTCGTGCGTACGGCGCGAATGCAGGATCACCGGCAGATCAAAGCGCTTTGCCAGCTTAAGCTGCGCATCCAGCACCGCCTGCTGACGTTCAAACTGCGGATCATCACGATACAGATCCAGACCAATTTCGCCAATCGCCACCACCTTCTGCGGACGGGTTGCGAGCAGTTGCTCAAGGCGCTCCAGGCAGCTCGCCGTATGCTCTTCAATGATGATCGGATGCAGCCCCAGCGCGGCATAGAGTGCCGGGTAATCCCCGGCAAGTTTGATAACGCGGGCAAAGTACTGTGAGCCAATCGCCGGGACGATAATCTGTTCGACCCCAACGGCGCTGGCGCGGGTAATACTGTTCGATTCATCATCCTGGAAGGGGGGAAAATCGAAGTGACAGTGAGTATCGATAAAGCGGAACGTCACGCAGTATCCTCATTATTAAAAGGCAAATCGTTGGCCTGAACCGCGCTGACAAGCGGCGTATCGACCGCATCGTTGGCGACGGCGGCTGGCGGCACCACGATGGTGGCAGAAGTCGTGGCCACGCGCGGCGCATGACGAATTAATGGCGGCTTTTCTGCCAACAGCTTACCCACCGTCGCCAGGAAATAACGCCCGCAGAGTCTTCCCAGTTTGTAATCATCCCGCAGCGCAGGTAAACGGCTTCCCAGCGCCATGCTGTGCAGAAGCTTCGGCGGGTAGATTTCAAAAATGCGCAACTTACCGGGCGGTGCTTCGATAAATTTCTGCGTCGCCGAATAGGTCTTCTCGTGATGCTGAACGAGATTAACGAAAGGCTGCAAGCTGCTTTCTCCCAGCCAGCGTTCCATTCGCTTAAACCATTGAGGGGTGTAATACATTTGCGACGGCACGGTACGGATAACCACAATGGTCTTCGCCCCGCGTTTCGCCGCTTCCTGAACAGGTATAGCGTCGCTGACGCCGCCATCAAGGTAATTGACGCCGTTAAGGGTAACGCCCGGACGATAGAACCCGGGAATAGCGCTGGATGCGCGAATGATATCCAGCCAGGAACGACTGTCGGGGGAGAAGTATTCCGGCGTGTAGTCATCCTGACGGCAGGCGCACATATAGAAGGCTTTGCCTGTATCGAAGGCACGCGCGGCGTAGTCCATCGCCAGCGGCATTTGAGTTGAGGTAGAAGAAATAAGCCAGTCCAGATCGATCAGGTTGCCGCCACGCACGAAACGTACGGGATCAAAGAAGTCGCGAGTGGTTGTGTAGCGCATAATGACCTTACGCGCATAACCGGGCTGATTACACAGGTATGCCGACAGGTTTTGCGCCCCGGCGGAGGTGCCAAGAAAAAGGTCAAAGGGGTTAAAGTCAGCGCGCATGAACTCATCCAGTACGCCGGCCGTAAAAATGCCCCGCTGACCGCCTCCCTCACATACCAGAGCGAGTCGGCCTGGGCGAAATGGCGTTAACGCCAATGGCGCAATGTTGCCAAGCGTTACCGGAATATATTGCCCCACCCTGCTTTCCTTTCGATGTTAGGTTTTAACAAAGTAACGCAATTTTCCTCTCGTAGAAACAATGAAAGCCAGTCACGAGGACTGGCTTGATGATTCGTTTAAGAGGGTAGCTCGCGCTACGGGCGTCTGCGGCCCATAAACAGGCTGACGAGGAACAGAATGATACCGACGATAAAGACAATTTTCGCGGCACCCGCTGCCGTACCTGCCAGACCACCAAAGCCCAGAGCGGCGGCAATTAACGCGATAACCAGAAATATAATGCCCCAACGAAACATAAGACTCTCCTTAACCATAGTTAATGTCGACCGCTAATGTGAGCGCTCAGGATGCTCACTGGCGATATTTTCCAGGTGCGTTCTACTGACTCCCGGCAAAGCGCCGGGATTGCACATTTCAGGAATTCGTTACTTAGCTTTCAGATCGTTTTTCACACTTTTGACGCCATCTACCGCTTTAGCGATACTTTCGGCCCGCTCAATTTGCGCCTGTGAATCTACGGTACCGGACAACTGTACAACGCCATCGGTCGTTTCAACTTTCACCTTACGGGAAGGAACGATGTCGTCGGCCAGCAATTTTGCTTTGATTTCACTGGTTGTCGCGGTGTCGCCGGCATAGCCTTTCGCAGAGGTGTTTTTACCATCACGAACATGGAGTTTGTCGCTTACTGAAGCAACGCCTTCCACCCCTTTCGCGACGGTTACCGCCTGCTCTGCCTGTGCCTGGCTTTCAACGAAGCCACTTAACGTCACCACTTTTTTCTCAGTTTTTACGGAGATATCGGTACTCTTGATATCTTCGTGATCGACCAGCGCTGCTTTGACTTTCGCCGTAATCGCGCTGTCATCCATGAAATTACCGACTTTATTCATAGAGCTATCGATTTTTTGCCCTGCGTTATCGGCCGCGTTTTGCGCCTTATTGGTCGTCGTGTTTTCCGCCATTACGGAACCACTTGCCAGGGTAGAACCCAGCACGACAGCCAGCAGAGTTTTCGAAATCTTCAGTCTTGTCATCGTCATCGATCTATATCCTGTTGGTTTGCCCACAATTTGGGCGGTAAGCAGCAATGAAGGCCGCTTTTCCTGCTGTGGTGAATCACCAGTCTGACAAATCAATAAGTTAGGTTATTAACGCTAACTCATTAGACTTAAGTCAGTAATTAATATTATGTAATGCCTATTTTCCTGAACAAAAAACCGCTAAACACGCATTGAATAGGATTTATATCCAGTCAAAATGTCATTACTTTGTTAAATATAGAACACAATCGCAGAAACGCTTGCGAAAGCGGTTAAAAAGTGACCAGAGAAGAGGGAAATGCGGCTATTTAAGAACTTTCCGCAAGGGGCTAAAAAGACAGGTAAAGTGACGGAGCACGGCGTCTGCCGCGCTCCGTAGAGGAGATTAGTGTTCGCGGGTCTGGTGGAACTGAACGTCAGGGTAACGCTCACGCGCCAGGTTCAGGTTAACCATCGTTGGGGCAATGTATGTCAGGTTATCGCCGCCATCGAGCGCCAGTTGTACTTCGTTTTTGCGTTTGAACTCTTCAAATTTCTTCACATCGCTGCACTCCACCCAACGGGCGGTAGCGACGTTAACGGACTCATAGACCGCTTCCACGTTGTATTCGCTCTTAAGACGCGAAACGACAACGTCGAACTGCAGCACGCCGACTGCACCGACGATCAGATCGTTGTTAGCGATGGGACGGAAGACCTGAACCGCACCTTCTTCTGACAACTGAACCAACCCTTTGAGCAGTTGTTTCTGCTTCAACGGATCTTTAAGACGAATACGGCGGAACAGTTCCGGCGCGAAGTTCGGAATACCGGTGAACTTCATCATTTCACCCTGCGTGAAGGTGTCGCCAATCTGGATGGTGCCGTGGTTGTGCAGACCAATGATATCGCCCGGATAAGCCTCTTCAACGTGCGAGCGATCGCCAGCCATAAAGGTTAACGCATCAGAGATCACCACATCTTTGCCAAGACGCACCTGGCGAAGCTTCATGCCCTTTTCATATTTACCCGATACCACTCGCAGGAAGGCCACGCGGTCGCGGTGTTTCGGGTCCATGTTGGCCTGAATTTTAAAGACGAAGCCGGAGAATTTCTCTTCCGCCGCTTCCACTTCACGTGTGTCGGTCGCACGCGGCATCGGCGCAGGGGCCCATTCCACCAGGCCATCCAGCATATGGTCAACGCCAAAGTTACCCAGCGCGGTACCAAAGAAGACCGGCGTGATTTCACCTGCCAGGAACAGGTCTTTATCGAACTCGTTAGAGGCGCCCTGAACCAGTTCCAGTTCGTCGCGCAGTTGCTGCGCCAGATCTTCACCGACAGCGGCGTCAAGATCCGGGTTATTCAGCCCTTTAACGATGCGGACTTCCTGGATCGTATGGCCTTTACCAGTCTGGTAGAGATAGGTTTCATCTTTATAGAGGTGGTAAACGCCTTTGAACAACTTACCGCAGCCAATCGGCCAGGTGATCGGCGCACAGCCGATTTTCAGCTCGTTTTCCACTTCATCCAGCAGCTCCATCGGGTCACGGATGTCACGGTCGAGTTTGTTCATAAAGGTGATGATAGGCGTATCGCGCAGACGGGTAACTTCCATCAGCTTGCGGGTCCTGTCCTCAACGCCTTTTGCGGCATCGATAACCATCAGACAGCAGTCAACCGCCGTCAGCGTACGATAGGTATCTTCGGAGAAGTCTTCGTGCCCGGGGGTATCGAGCAGGTTGACCAGACAGTGATGGTAAGGGAACTGCATCACAGAGGTGGTAATAGAAATACCACGCTGCTTTTCCATCTCCATCCAGTCAGATTTTGCATGCTGGTTAGAGCCGCGACCTTTAACCGTACCGGCAGTCTGGATAGCCTGTCCGAACAACAACACTTTTTCTGTGATCGTGGTTTTACCGGCATCGGGGTGCGAGATGATGGCGAACGTGCGTCGCTTCGACACCTCTTGTAAATAAGGAGACAACGTCATAGTAAAATTCTTCTGTGAAAATGCGCGGCCTCGGCCACGCTATGAAATTCGAAAAATGCGGCTATTGTACTCAACGGCTGAGTGCAGACAATTAATGTTTACACAGGAGTTGCTCCAGTTCGGTTAACGATGTCACGGTCCAGCTCGGGTTGATCCCCTCGGGCAGCGCGCGGCCGTTAGCGTTCAGCCAGCAGGTGGAAAGCCCCGCATTAATGCCGCCCAGGATATCCGATTCAGCGGTATCGCCAACCATCAACACCCGCGAGCGGTCCGGATTTTGTGCCTGTTCCAGCGCGTAGTCGAAAATACGCGGATCGGGTTTCGCCACGCCGACCTGCTCAGAAATCACCAATAAATCAAAGTAGTCGCGAAAACCGGTACGTTCCAGACGCGTCTGCTGCAATGCGGTAAAACCGTTGGTGATAATGCCAAGCTTCACTTTCCCTTTTAACGCCGACAGGAGCGAAACCGCCCCCGGCAACGGTGCGCAAATCTCTGCCATCGCATTGAGAAACGCGTTGTTCAGGTCGCCTGGCGCAACGCGCAGACGCTCCGCCCATCCCTGAAAGCGCTGATGCTGTAATTGTAGTGCGGTGATGGCACCGTTCTGATATTCCACCCACAACGGTTTGTTAATGGCCTGATAATCTTTAAAATCCTCGGCAGTAAATGTCACGCTGTAATCCAGAAACATTCGCTGCAGGCCACCAAACGAATCAAAGGTAAACAGCGTTTCGTCGGCGTCAAAAAAGATCCAGTCCCATTTCATTACATCACCTTTCATTTATTAAATTGGCAGCGCCATGATGATGGCGTCTTCACGTCCTTGCGCTGTGGGGTAATAGTTGCGGCGAATTGTCGCCTCATTAAACCCCAGGCTTTCATATAACGCGATGGCAGCGGTATTGGAGGCCCGCACTTCCAGCCACAGCGTCAACACGCCACGTTTTTCCAGTTCGCCGATCAGATGCTCAAGCAATTGGCGACCCAGCCCCTTACGTTGCCAGGCGGGATCGACGGCAATATTAAAGAGGGTTGCTTCATCCAGCACTACCTGAGTAATAGCGAAAGCCGCCATCACATCACCCACCAGTAAACGGTAATTAAGGTAGCGCTCGCCCTGGTTACTGGCGAAGGTCTTCTCACTCCAGGGAAACGCGTGCGCCCGGGTTTCGATCTCGTATGCGCGGGCTAAATCAGTCGTCGTGAGGGAAGAAATCGTGTTCATAATTGCAAATTTGTCGCCATAGCGCGGCGCGTGCCGCAGGGTTGCCCCGTAGTTCATCGAGGCCAGGCGTCGTTACCTGCGCCCCCTTGAGCGAGAGGGGCGCGTCAATGCCCAGCCGCCAACTGTTGCAAGTACTGTCCGGCGGTAACATCTCTACCCTGTCCGGGGTGAGCTGTAAAACCTGATCCGGACTGACGGCAAGCGCACGTAGCACATCGCCAACAAGCGGCTCAGTCAATGCAGGAAGATCAGGAGCTACCATCACTAACCGGATGTGCGCGGGTAGGGAAATTGCGATTTCTCCTTGCAGCGCCGTCGGACGGCGCAGGGACCACTGGGTGATGCCCAGTTGCTGTAATTGCCAGTCGCGTCGGGAAGTCATAGCGAAACACTCCTGTCTGTCAGGCGCGCAAATATAACAAACCCGACGAATTTTCGCCATCTGGTCTCTGTCCTCTCACTGTCTCTATTAAAGGTATTAATAGGGTGTAGACGCTGCCAACAAAGAGGCAGCGTGAAGGATAACGTTGTCATACACAAAATCATTCATGATGCGTCGAGGCGGCAAGGATGAGTATCCCCGGGAGCTTACATAAGTAAGTGACCGGGGTACGAAGACGCTGCCAACAAAGAGGCAGCGCGAAGGATAACGTTGTCATACACAAAATCATTCATGATGCGTCGAGGCGGCAAGGATGAGTATCCCCGGGAGCTTACACAAGTAAGTGACCGGGGTACGAAGACGCTGCCAACAAAGAGGCAGCGTGAAGGATAACGTTGTCATACACAAAATCATTCATGATGCGTCGAGGCGGCAAGGATGAGTATCCCCGGGAGCTTACACAAGTAAGTGACCGGGGTACGAAGACGCTGCCAACAAAGAGGCAGCGCGAAGGATAACGTTGTCATACACAAAATCATTCATGATGCGTCGAGGCGGCAAGGATGAGTATCCCCGGGAGCTTACACAAGTAAGTGACCGGGGTACGAAGACGCTGCCAACAAAGAGGCAGCGTGAAGGATAACGTTGTCTTACACAAAATCATTCATGATGCGTCGAGGCGGCAAGGATGAGTATCCCCGGGAGCTTACACAAGTAAGTGACCGGGGTACGAAGACGCTGCCAACAAAGAGGCAGCGTGAAGGATAACGTGTATAATCCCCGCCTAAGTTTAATGAGGAACCATTCATGTCTGCTTTAACTCCGGCAAGTGAAGTCTTGCTGCGCCACAGTGACGATTTCGAACAGAGCCGCATTCTTTTTGCCGGTGATTTACAGGATGACCTGCCTGCAAGGCTGGAGTCGGTTGAAAGCCGCGCCTGGACTCAACAGTACCATCAGTGGCAGACACTCAGCCGTCAGATGGGTGACAAGGCCGTTTTCGGGCTTACGCTTGACAAGGCTGCCACTGGCGAGAGCGATACACTGATTTACTACTGGCCGAAGAATAAGCCGGAAGCACAGTTTCAGTTAATGAATCTGCTGTCGCTGCTGCCGGTTGGCACGGATATTTTTGTTGTTGGCGAAAACCGCAGCGGCGTTCGCAGTGCGGAACAAATGCTGGCGGAGTTTGCGCCGCTGAACAAAGTCGACAGTGCGCGTCGCTGCGGGCTTTATCATGGACGTCTGGAAAAACAACCAACGTTTGATGCTCAGGCATTCTGGGATGAATATCACCTGGACGGGTTGTCTATTAAAACGCTGCCGGGCGTCTTTAGCCGCGACGGTCTGGATGTGGGTAGCCAGTTGTTGCTCTCTACGCTGACCCCGCATACTAAGGGCAAGGTACTGGATGTGGGCTGTGGCGCGGGTGTACTGGCAGCCGTACTGGCCAGCCACTCGCCGAAAGTACGTCTGACCCTATGCGATGTCTCGGCGCCGGCTATTGAAGCCAGCCGAGCAACCCTCGCGGCGAATGGCTTTGAAGGTGACGTTTTTGCCAGCAATGTCTTCTCTGAGGTGACGGGCCGTTTCGATATGATCATCTCAAATCCGCCTTTCCACGATGGCCTGCAAACCAGCCTGGAAGCCGCGCAAACGCTGATTCGCGGCGCGGTGCGTCATCTGAACAGTGGCGGCGAGCTGCGTATCGTCGCTAACGCCTTCCTGCCCTACCCGGCGGTGCTGGACGAAACCTTTGGTTTCCACGAAGTGATCGCGCAAACAGGGCGTTTTAAAGTCTACCGTACCGTGATGACTCGTCAGGCAAAACGCTGATCTTTTCCGGCCCGGTAGCATTTCGTTACCGGGCAATTCCGCAGCAAATTCCAGGTGTTGGTTTTTAAAGCAGTTATAAAATCGACACGCAATTAACTATTGACGAAACCTGGAAAACATCTAGAATGCGCCTCCGTGGTAACGATACTTATTGGGTATCGATGGTATGCGAAGGTGGCGGAATTGGTAGACGCGCTAGCTTCAGGTGTTAGTGTCCTTTGGATGTGGGGGTTCGAGTCCCCCCCCTCGCACCATAATCCACGTTGATATTGCTCTCACCGGGCGAAGGTGGCGGAATTGGTAGACGCGCTAGCTTCAGGTGTTAGTGTCCTTTGGATGTGGGGGTTCGAGTCCCCCCCCTCGCACCAACGAGGCGATATCAAAACAGTAAGATAGATGTGCGAAGGTGGCGGAATTGGTAGACGCGCTAGCTTCAGGTGTTAGTGTCCTTAGGATGTGGGGGTTCGAGTCCCCCCCCTCGCACCAAATATCTTACAGCCTCCCTGTATGACCTCCCTGTTACATCATCAGCTTCAAATTCAGCATCACCAGCATTATCCCCCCGACAAGCGCAATCCCTGACGGCAGCAAAACAAAATGACGTAATCTTTTGTGATAAAGCATCGCGGACGTTAGCAACAAGCCAATGACAATCACCGAGCGCCAGGCACCCACGGAAAGATCCGCAAAGGCCATCACCGCGACGATAACCCCTGACAACAAGATAGCCCATCCACTACCCAGTGCGCGTTGCAGCATGCTTTAGACTCTCACAACGATAATGATAACCAATATCATATGATAGGTTTTCTCATTTGTCAGCATGCCTTAGCGAATCGGTATGAACTTTACGCATCTTCTGGTGACAGGGATTCACGAAGGTGATAAATTAAGCACCACTTAATTAAATCTAAAAAATTGCTTTTTTCGCGGTAATCTTTCTTCGCGTTATTTTTCAGTTTGGCAACCAGTTCAATTATACATTGCAGATTAATAACGACTTTTTTAAATATGACACCACACTCCTGGCAATCCCTTTGTAACAAGAAATATCGCTTATCCGTGCGACTCTTCTTGCTACTTAATACCATCTCGGCTCTTTTTTCTATCGCACTGCCACTTTATAACCTGCATGCGTTTACATTGCCCGTATGCCTGATCCTGGGCTCAAGCCTTGCTGGCTTGTTCGGTCACTGGAAATTTCCAAAAAAGAAAATAAATATAACGCTGATCTCGTTTTTATTTGGCTGTATGTGGGCGTGGGATATCATTATTAAATCCGCAGCATTAGGAGATAATGGTTCAACCTATCTACTTATCGCCCTATTAAGTGTTTTATTTATTGGCTCGCTCGCTTTCTCTAATAATATCATCGCATTTATGCTGCACTCTTTACCTGCTTTCATGGGGTGCGTCTTGTTAAGCAGCGGTGAAATAACATTGCGGATTGTCTACGCTTTTGCGCTGCCCATGATCGGGATTGCTATTCAGCATGTGATTCAAAAGCGTAACGACAACTTCTCACAGGCTTTGATGTATCGCCTGATGCAGGAGCGCAAAACGCTGAACGATTTAAGTATGCTGGATCCGCTTACGGGGCTCTACAACCGACGTGGTCTGCAAAACAAGCTCGATAATCTGCTGGCGCTTGATGACGGTACGCGTTTTGTGCTACTGCTGGATATCGACCACTTCAAAGCCTACAACGATCACTACGGTCATATGATGGGTGATCAGGCGTTAATTCGCGTTTCTGCCGCCATTCGTAATGCCGTGCGATCCAGAGATATTGTCGCCCGCTTTGGCGGCGAAGAATTCCTGATCTTATTAAACAGCGTTGATCTGGAACGTGCTCGTGTTGCAGCGGAACGGATTCGTCAGCATGTTTACGACCTGAAGATCCCCCATATGTTTAATGAGAGTGTCGCGACCAACGTCACTGTGAGCATTGGCATTGCCCCGCTGGAAGATGGCGACATTGAAGACGCACTCGATAAAGCAGATAAAGCACTGTACGAAGCCAAACACCAGGGACGGAACAGTATTCTCGTCAGCAGCGACTTACAGGTCCAGGTCGCATAATTCGGCCTGTCCAGGCTGACTTTACGATAAACATCTTGCTATAGGCCTGGCCTCTGGCTAGGATTGGAAATCATTATCATTTAGATTTCTATCTTTCTGACACTATGGCTTATCGTTACGCACCCGTTAATGAATTTGTGATCCGTCAGGCGAGGCTTTTTACTGAGAGCGACACCCTGGCGAATGAGGTGCGCGATATCCTTGCTCGCCTGCGCCCTCATCTTCTCGATTTCATCAAGTTGAACGAACTTCCGCCACAACAGGCGCTAACGCTGGCGGAATGGGCGCGACCGGATCATCTGCAATCACTGCGGACAACTTACACAAACCATATCTACCAAAAGCAGCCGACGCTGCCGTATGAAGGCAAACCGCTTCTGTCATTATGGGCACAGTGGTACCTCGGCCTGATGGTGCCGCCGCTGCTGGTAGCCTTATTAACGCAAAAAATTGCGCTGGATCTTTCCCCGGAGCATCTGCATGTCGAGTTTCATGAAACTGGCCGTGCCGCCTGCTTCTGGATGGATGTAGAGCGGGATGAGGCTCTGACGGCGCAGGGTGACATCCCGCGTATTGAGGCATTAATCGTTCGGGCGATGGCCCCCGTCGTAGCGGCACTGGAAGCGACCGGCGAGATCAACGGTAAGCTTATCTGGAGCAATACGGGTTATCTGATTAACTGGTGTCTGGGCGAAATGAAGCCCTTGCTGGGCGATGAACGGGTCACCGCGCTGCGCCAGTTCTGCTTCTTCGAGAAGCAGCTTTCGAGCGGTAACGACAACCCTTTATGGCGGACTGTCGTCACCCGTGATGGTGCGCTGGTCAGACGTACTTGCTGCCAGCGATATCGCTTGCCGGATGTCCAGCAATGCGGAGACTGCACACTAAAAAAATAGCGTCATGCGACCAGATACCTCACGCTTGTGAAGTTGTGCGGCTTGATGCTCTCACCCCGGCTCTCTGCCACAGGGAGAGAACGTAAATACTAAAAAGGCAACGTTCGTTGCCTTTATGCTTTTATTTAGGCCACTTGCTGGCCTTCTTCTGCGCGTTGCGCCTCTTCCGCTTCCTGTTCCAGTAACTGTTTCTCGTACACTTTAAAGAATGGGTAGTAAATGATGGCGGAGATAACCGCGAGGATAACGACAAGCACGGCGGCACGGAAATCCCAACCCAGCGCCCACGCCCCGCCAATAGGTGCAGGAGCGGTCCACGGAACGACAGAAATCACGCGTCCAATCAGATCCATTTTCATCGCCGCCCAGGCAATAATGGCGTTCACTAACGGCGCCAGAAGGAAAGGAATAAAGAACACCGGGTTCATGACAATCGGCGTACCGAAAATAACCGGCTCGTTAATATTGAACATACTGGGGACAATACTCAAACGACCAATGGAGCGTAGATGCACCGAGCGGCTGCGCAGATAGCAGAACACCAGCCCCATGGTTGCACCGGAGCCCCCAATAACGATAAAGAATGTCCAGAAGGCCTCCATAAAGATGTGCGGTAACGGCGCCCCCTGCGCAAGTGCCGTCTGGTTCAGCCCCAGGTTAGTCAGCCAGAACATTTGCAGCATGCCAGACACAATCGCCGCTCCATGAATCCCGGCAAACCACAGTAAATGTCCGATTAGCACCGCCAGTAAAATCGCAGGCAGTGAATCCGCAGCCGACACCAGTGGCTTAAAGAGCGCCATAATGGCTTGCGGAATTAATACATTGAAATGTGACTGAATAAGAAGACTCAGCGGATAGAGCGTCAACACAACCACCAGCACCGGAATCAACAGGTCAAATGAGTTTTTGATCATCGGCGGCACCTGATCCGGCAAGCGGATGCCGATATTGTGCGCCTTGAGGAAACGCATCATCTCCACACAGTACACGGCGACCAGAATCGCGGTAAAAATCCCGGTTCCCCCCAGGCTATCTACCGGTAATGTGCCGTTGGTTTTGGGTGCCGCAACCAGTAGAAAGGCCATCAGCGACAGCATGGCGCACATAAAGGGATCGAGCTGATGCGACTTCACATAATGCTTGCCCAGGTTATAGGCGATGGCCGCACAGATGTAGATAGACATAATGCCCATTGTCATGTCGAACGGCGTCAGGATACGCCCTTCATACTGCTTTGCCAGATCGAGCCACGCACGGGCGAAACCCCACGTCGTGTCAGGCGAAAACGGTGGATAGGCGAAGACCAGCAGGAAAGAACCGACTATCATAAACGGCATGGCCGAAATGAAACCATCACGGATGGCCATGACATGACGCTGGGAAGAAATCCGCCCGGCTATAGGGCTGACGTAGTTTTCGATGAAGCGAAAAATCACGTTAAACACTGCATGGTTGGCAGACATAGCGGCTCTCCTGTCAGTCTATATAATTCAGCGCAACAGCGAATGTTCTGCCGTGCAGCAATCCATTTGTAGGGTTTAAGACCATGCTGGCTAACGAACCAGCATTACAGCGAAGCAGGATACGTTTCATAGACGGCTCTTATTGATTATCGGGACAGAGGAAGTGACAAAATCAGTATTAACCCCGATGAAAAACACTGCAACCGGTTACTGAAACCGGTTTCCACGATTGTGAAGGTGATCGTGAAACGCGTGGTAACGGGATTGTTTTGACAAGATATTTACAGGGATCACAGGGTTGTGACAGATTATTGAAGGTTATGTTCAGGAGAAGAAAATGAGTTTGCAGTCTGTCAGGCAATTTTTTGCCGAACACGCCCCCGATATTGACATCATCGAGCTCAACCAAAGTACCGCAACCGTCGCACTGGCTGCCGCTGCCCATAATGTTGAACCCGGTCAGATAGCCAAAACGTTATCTCTCAAAATCAAAAACGACGTGGTGTTAGTTGTCGCAAAAGGCGATGCCCGCCTGGACAACAAAAAACTGAAGTCCACCTTCGGTGCGAAAGCGAGAATGCTCAGTAGTGATGAAGTGGTCACCCTTACCGGCCATCCGGTTGGCGGTGTCTGTCCGTTCGGGCTGGAAAACCCGTTGGCTGTTTATTGTGATGTTTCATTGAAACACTACGAGGAAGTACTTCCGGCAGCGGGTGCCATCCATAGCGCAGTGCGTATTTCCCCGGAGCGCATGGCGCAATTAACAGACGCAAAATGGATTGATGTTTGTGAGTAATCAAGGCAGTGCCAGGCGAACCTGGCACTGAGTAAGCGGGTTATGCTAAGGATTGAGCCCCTTTCAATGCTGCTGCGGCAGGAACCCAGGTTAAAATATCTGCCGCATTCAGCAGCCCCACATCGGAATTCACCCCTAACTTAGCCATGGCGTTAAATTTATGCGCCCGGATAGTCTTAATGTTGCGCTCCAGATGTACGGCTATCTCCGGCATCGACAAACCACGCGTCATACATTGCAAAATGGCGCGCTCAGTCGGACTCAACGTGCGGTTTTGGCTGACATACCAGTGATTGACCACGTTTTCATTGACACGGCGGGTCTCCCCCAACAGGGTACAAATATGCCCAAGTAAAATGGGTAACGAAGCTGATTTACTTAAAACGCCATGCAATCGTGACGGAGAAAGACGGCTGACAAGGCGCGCTTCGCGATCGTCATCCGCCAGTACGATCCGCTGGATGCCAGGGTTTGTCAGTGACAACGCATGCAAGCAAAGCAGACATTCCCGTCGGAGCTCTCGCATACTTGATAGCGAATAAATGACTGAAAAGAAAGGCGTCTTTTTCTGCGCTTCAACAAATGCTTTGTGACTGTTAAAAAAATGAAAGTGATATGATTTCATGGCTGGTGATGCGAACAGATGGCGCAGGCCAGCCTCACTCATCATGCATCTCTCGATGACGGCAACATGCTTTTTCCCGGCACTGATTTCCATTCTGATTGCTCTCCATACGCCGACACAAGATTCAGCTCTTTAGCCCCCTGCGCACTATTAATCCATGCATACATTTCCGCATTACTCCGTAATGACAGCCGACGCATGGCACTGTTTTTTTGCGCGCTAATTGTTTTATTGCTTTTTTTAAGTAGCATCGCAATTTGATTAATACCCCACCCTTTACCCAACAGACGGAATACCTTTCGCTCAGAAAGCGTTAATGACTCCAGCTTATTTACAGCCTCATCTGCGTCAAAGAAATCTGCTGATAATAAAGTCTGGCTAATTCTTTCTGCACTTTCATCACCAGCGCGAATAGCATTAATAACACCGTCCACCGGTTCTCTGTCTGAAAGTAAGGTGCTACAAGGTCGCATCAGTAATTCAACGGCCATAGGATAAATCGTACGTGAAACAAAGAATATCCAATGGATATCAGTGTATTGAGAAAGAAGGGAATAATATTGTTCACAGGCATTGCGCATCTGACGCTGCTCACCAGAAAGATCTGCGATGACCAGAGAGGCGCGGCGTAACTGTAATAGTGTTATCTCTTCTAAAGAGCGGCAAAAAGTTAATTCATATTCGGGGAAATGACGTTCCAGAATGTCCCCCAGCCCAACAGTCATTACGGGAATTTTACTGACAACTATCCCATATTTACAGCTTCTCGATAACATGTAACCTCCGCATCCATTCGCGAGCCTTATAAAATAAGTTATGTGAATATTTACTAATAACGCCAACCACCGTGTCAGCGGATACCACCCATTAATAAATATAAAATGAAAATATGACGAGAGTGTTTGTCAATATTCGGTTGTAACAATTAGTGATTATAAAAACAGCTTAATGGGGTGTCAATATATCTAACAAGCCAATAATGATACCTGCTACGTACTCTGTAGAAGATAAAAAGAGAAACATAAATTAATTAATCACAAAATATATATTTATTGAAAATAAATACACCAGAAAAATGAATCTATCTTTTTATCTCTCACGTGGCGTAGGTTTCCCTTCCCCTTTCTGAAAACGGTGCACAATCCTGCCAGTGAGCAGCAAAACCGCACCATTTTGTGATTTATTGCGCGAATCTTGATCTATCACCACGCCATACACAGGGCCTCCTGTGCTAAAAATTACCTTTTCGTGCCACGCCTTGTGGACCTTGTGCAACATTACCAGGGCTATCATGCAAGAAGACCAGTCATCACAACGCGCCATTACACGTTTGTGTATCCAATGCGGCCTTTTTTTATTGCAACACGGTGCGGAAAGCGCACTGGTAGATGAATTATCCACGCGCCTCGGACTGGCGCTGGGCATGGATAGCGTCGAAAGCTCCATCTCATCAAACGCCATTGTGCTGACCACCATTAAAGATGGCCAGTGCCTGACATCGACCCGAAAAAACAGCGATCGCGGCATCAATATGCATGTGGTGACTGAGGTTCAGCATATTGTCATCATGACAGAACATAAATTGCTGGACGCCAAAGATGTCGAAAAGCGTTTTTCTCAGGTAAAACCCCTTCGTTACCCACGCTGGCTGGTCACGGTGATGGTTGGCCTGTCCTGCGCCTGTTTTTGTCGGCTTAACAATGGCGGCTGGGATGGCGCGTTTATTACGTTCTGCGCCAGCAGTATGGCGATGTACGTCCGACTGCTGCTGGCGAACCGTCATATGCACCCGCAAATCAATTTCTGCATCACCGCATTCGTGGCGACCACCATTTCCGGGCTTATGCTCACGCTACCGGTTTTCCTGCATACGCCTACGGTCGCTATGGCCGCAAGTGTCTTATTGCTGGTCCCCGGCTTCCCGCTGATTAATTCCGTCGCAGATATGTTTAAAGGCCATATCAATACTGGCCTCGCACGCTGGGCTATCGCCAGCCTGTTAACACTCGCTACCTGTATTGGTGTCGTTTTGGCTATGACCATGTGGGGGCTGCGCGGATGGATGTAATCTGGTTTTTGCTTAATCTGATACAAGACATGTTGCTGGCTGCCATTCCGGCCGTAGGCTTTGCAATGGTGTTTAACGTTCCGCACCGCGCCCTGCCCTGGTGCGCTCTGCTCGGCGCAATTGGTCACGGTACGCGCTTCGCCATGGTCTCCTGGGGCTTTAACATCGAGTGGTCGACATTTATCGCCTCGATGTTGGTCGGCAGTATTGGGATTCACTGGTCACGCTGGTATCTCGCGCATCCAAAAGTCTTTACGGTTGCCGCAGTAATCCCCATGTTTCCGGGGATATCAGCCTATACCGCAATGATCTCCGCCGTAAAGATCAGTCACCTCGGTTATAACGAAGACCTGATGATTCTTTTGCTGACCAATTTTCTCAAAGCGTCGTCGATTGTCGGCGCGCTCTCAATCGGCCTGTCTATCCCTGGCCTGTGGATCTACCGCAAACGTCCGCGCGTGTGAAATTTGAGTTATTTCTTTGCCATGGTGATAATCCCCCGAACCGATTGTGACTGACGAGGAGCGGATGTGGAACACCATGGCATTTATTCACCGGACAGTTTTGACGATACCCGAGTGAAGGACAAAATTTTCCTCAGCGCGATTACACTGTTTGCGGAATATGGGCTCAATGGCGCCCGCATGGAGCAAATCGCTGAAAAAGCCGGCACCACAAAGCGCATGGTGGTGTACCACTATAAAACCAAAGAAAACCTGTATTTGCAGGTTATCGAGTATGTTTATGCCGCTATTCGCGCCAACGAAAAATCCCTCGAACTCGCCACCCTGCCGCCTGTCGAGGCGCTGGTACAGTTAGTAGAAAGTAGCTTCGATTACCACGCCGACCACCCCGATTTTATTCGCATCATCTGCATGGAGAACATGCAACGCGGCCGCTTCATTCAGCAATCGGCCTGGCTGCGGGATGTCAACCTCAGCGCCCTGACGCTGCTGGAAGATATTTTGCGTCGTGGTCAGCAAAAGCAGTTATTCAACCAAAGCGTCTGCGCGCGCGACCTGCATCGACTGATCAGTAGCTTTAGTTTTCATTACGTTGCCAATAGTTATTCATTCTCCATGCTCTTCGAAGCGGATGAAGATCAACAGCAACAACGTCAGCATTATCGCCGGATGGCGGTACAAGTTGTACTGCGTTATATCTGCCCCTAAAAAAATAACTTGCAATTAAATCGTGCACTATCTATATTCAGAAACATGAAAACGAAATCAACTGAACCCGCGAATGCGCAGCTCGCGTTAGATAACCAGTTTTGTTTTGCGTTGTACTCAACAAACCTGGCGCTGCATAAGCTGTATCGGCAGTTACTGGCACCGATGAATCTGACCTACCCGCAATACCTGGTGATGCTGGTGTTGTGGGAACAAGATGACGTCACGGTGTCGGAGATTGGTGAACGCTTATTTCTGGATTCGGCAACACTTACCCCGCTGTTGAAGCGGCTGGAAAGCGCCGGGTTTATTATTCGCCAACGTTCCCGCCAGGATGAACGCCAGGTCGTCATTACCCTGAGCGAGGCAGGTCGGGAATTGCAACAACAGGCAAAAGCGATACCGAATGCGGTCATGTGCTCGTTCGATTGTGACCACAAGCATCTGATGGAGCTAAAACAGCAGCTCGAAGTATTGCGCCAACAGTTTCAGCAAGCATAAGCCCGACTGTGGACGGTTTTATGCGACCATATATATAGCGTGCTATTTTATAGTAAACGACAATTATGAAAAGGAACCTGTTATGTCTTTAGAAAAAGTGATTTATACCGCCAAAGCCAAAGCCACCGGTGGCCGTGAAGGTCGCGCAACCTCTTCTGACGGCGTACTGGACGTCAAACTGGGTTTACCGAAAGAGATGGGTGGCGCAGGCGGTGAAGTCACCAACCCGGAGCAACTGTTTGCCGCAGGTTATTCAGCCTGCTTCCTGGGTGCGATGAAGTTCGTCTCTGGTCGCGACAAGATCGCAATTGCAAAAGACGCCTTTATCGAAGCAGAAGTGGGTATCGGTCCGCTACCGACCGGGTTTGGGATTGAGGTCAAACTCAATATCCACCTGGAAGGAATGGATGCCGCAGAGGCGAAGAAACTGGTCGATGCCGCCCATATTGTCTGCCCTTATTCTAACGCCACTCGTGGCAACGTCGATGTTACGTTAAACATCATCGCGTAATACTAAGCCGGACGGGCATTAGCCAAAGATCCGGCAGCCAGCACCATTGGGAAAACACACAGCCGGGGCAACCCGGCTTTTTCGTCTCTGCTCCCCCACGCCTCCACTGTGTTACTATGTGTCATTATGTCTGCGAAAATCTTCGCAGAATGTCTTTCTGTTATTGCCCTGTTTGAGAACGCGCTATGTCTTCCAGAATTCTGACTTCTACAGTTATCGGCATTGATGATTTTATGCGCGATCACGAAAGCGTTCTGGCGCGAACGGAAGGGGGCGCGGTCGCTGTTTTTGCCAATAACAGCCCTGCGTTTTACGCCATTACCCCCGAACGTCTGGCAGAATTGCTGGCGCTGGAGTCACGTCTGGCGCGTCCGGCCAGTGATATCACGCTGGATAACCAGTTCTATGAAGAGCCAGCCGCCGCACCGGTAAATGTTCCTATGGGGAAATTTGCCATGTATGCGGGCTGGCAACCGGATGCGGATTTTCAACGCCTTGCGGCGCTATGGGGCATCGCCCTTGCCCACCCCGTTGCGCCGGAAGAGCTGGCGGCGTTTATTGCCTACTGGCAAGCCGAAGGGAAAGTGTTCCACCATGTGCAATGGCAGCAAAAACTGGCGCGAAGCCTCCAGATAAATCGCGCCAATCAGGGCGGCACGGTGAAACGCGACATTAACGCGATTTCCCAGCCTGACAGCCAAATTCCACCAGGTTTTAGAGGATAACGATGAAAAACGTCGCTGAACTGATGAAACGTCTGCAACGGATGATGCCAGCCAATACTCAGCCCGCGTTTAAAAACGGCGAGGAACTTATGGCCTGGCAGAAGGAACAGGGTAAGATCCGCGCCGCCGCGATTGCCCGCGAAAATCGGGCGATGAAAATGCAGCGCACGTTTAATCGCTCAGGTATCCGTCCGCTTCACCAGAACTGCTCTTTCGATAATTACAAAGTGGAATGCGAAGGCCAGATGCGCGCACTGAGCCAGGCGCGGCAGTATGTGGCTGAGTTCGATGGAAATATTGCCAGCTTTATCTTCTCCGGCAAACCGGGTACCGGTAAAAACCACCTCGCGGCCGCTATCTGCAATGAACTGCTACTGCACGGCAAATCCGTGTTGATTATCACTGTCGCTGACATCATGTCCGCCATGAAAGAGACATTTGGTAACCGTGATAACAGCGAAGAACAACTGCTTAACGATCTGAGCAGCGTGGATCTGCTGGTTATCGATGAGATCGGCATGCAAACCGAATCACGCTACGAAAAAGTGATCATTAATCAGATTGTCGATCGTCGATCTTCCTCAAAACGCCCGACAGGTATGCTCACCAACAGCAATCTGGAAGAGATGAACAAGCTATTGGGCGAGCGTGTCATGGACAGGATGCGCCTGGGCAACAGTTTGTGGGTCATCTTTAACTGGGACAGCTACCGTAGCCGCGTCACCGGCAAAGAGTATTGAGAGTTTTCCACTCCTTAATCCGGACGCGGGCAGGTGTATAATGTGCGCTTTCAGGCCACCCCAGGATTACGCCATGTCCTTTGCTAAACACCTTCTCTGCGTCGCCTTCGCCGGCGGCGCGTTTTTCACTCACGCCAGTTATGCCTCTTCCTGGCAGGACAGTCTTTCCAGCGCAGCCAGCCAGCTTAGCCAGCAGAGCGGTTCTGGCGGTCAGCAACAAGGTGGTATGTCCCTGTCTTCACTGACGGGCCTGCTCAACGGTGGCAACCAGTCACTCAGCTCAAGCACCATGAATAATGCAGCAGGCGTAATGTCTTACTGTGCCAAACATAAGCTCGCCTCACTGACTAACACGGATAACATTAAAAATCAGGTGCTGGATAAGCTTGGCCTGAATTCCCAGACAGAACAGCAGAAAGACACTAACTATCTTGAAGGCCTGCAGGGAATGTTAAACACCAAAAACGGCGAGCAGCTCAATCTGAACAATATTGGCAGCACGCCGCTGGCGGAGAAAGTGAAAACCAAAGCCTGTGACATTGTCCTGAAACAGGGCGTAAACTTCCTCTCCTGAGTTAAAAAACGTCGCGTTTGTCGCCCCACGGGCCCAGACGCGGCGCCTGCCTTTTACCTGCGTACCTTCCCTCTCCATAAAGAAAGCGACAGCGGTCATACTTAAATCTTTCTAAACCAATTCCGAATAAATCTGTATAAAGATGACACTACAATTGCAGCTATGTTACATCGCAATTAAATTGTATCCCCAAAGGATTTATGCCAGCAGGATGCTGGTGTCGTAGAGGAATGACGGTTGTCCGAGTTACTTTCTATTGTTCTATTTCTCGCGTCCGTGGCGATTTACGCCTCTAAAGCGGGCCGTAATACCTGGTGGTTCACTGCAATATTGCTGGTGTTGGGTTTCTTTGTCCTGCTAAACATCACCCTCTACGCCAGTAACTACTTCACAGGCGATGGGATCAATGATGCGGTTATCTACACCCTGACCAATAGCCTCACGGGCGCGGGGGTGCGCAAATATCTGCTGCCCGGCGCAGTTCTGGTTCTCGCCCTGACGGCGGTTTTTGGCGCGCTGGCCTGGATACTACGCCGTCGGCGCCACCGCCCTTATCACTTCGGTTACAGCCTGCTGGCACTGCTGATGGCACTGGCCTCCGTAGACGCCAGCCCGGCATTTCATCAGATTACTGAACTCGTAAAATC
Organism: Phytobacter sp. SCO41; assembly: GCF_003073275.1. Classification (NCBI taxonomy): domain Bacteria; kingdom Pseudomonadati; phylum Pseudomonadota; class Gammaproteobacteria; order Enterobacterales; family Enterobacteriaceae; genus Phytobacter; species Phytobacter sp. SCO41. The sequence goes on from NZ_CP027225.1 coordinate 4,873,463, forward strand.
GCAGTCTCGTGAAGGCGATCCTGATTTCGCAGAATATTATCGCGAACCGGCGAAAAAGATCCCCAATCCAAAGCTGAACCTGGTCTATATCTACGGCGAGAGTCTGGAACGCACCTATTTCGATGATGAGGCGTTTCCCGGCCTGGCGCCTGAACTGGGCGCATTAAAAGAAGAAGGTCTGGATTTCTCGCAAACGGAACAACTGCCCGGTACGGATTACACCATTGCCGGAATGGTCGCCTCTCAGTGCGGTATCCCCCTGTTTGCGCCGTTTGAAGGTAACGCATCTGCGTCCGTTTCCAGCTTTTTCCCGCAGAACACCTGCCTTGGCGATATCCTGAAAAACTCCGGCTACCAGAACTATTTTGTTCAGGGCGCAAACCTGCGCTTTGCCGGTAAAGATGTGTTTCTTAAATCACATGGCTTTGACTATTTAGTCGGCGCAGAAGAGTTAAAAGGCGAAGTAAGCGATCCTAAATACCGCAATGACTGGGGCTTTTACGACGACACCGTGCTGGATGAAGTGTGGAAAAAGTACGAGGCGCTATCCCGTTCCGGGCAACGTTTCTCATTGTTTGCGTTAACTGTCGATACCCACCACCCGGACGGTTTTATCTCCCGAACCTGTAGCCGTAAAAGCTATAGCTATGACGGTAAACCAAACCAGTCGTTTAGCGCCGTAACCTGTAGCCAACAGCATATTGCCGCGCTGATTAACAAAATCAAAGCCTCGCCCTGGTTTAAAGATACGGTCATTGTGGTCTCTTCCGATCATCTGGCCATGAACAACACCGCCTGGAAATACCTGAACAAAGAGGATCGTAAGAACCTGTTTTTCGTTCTGCGTGGCGATGAGCCACAGCAGGACACGCTGGCCGTGAAACGCAGCACCATGGATAACGGCGCTACGGTGCTGGACATTCTCGGTGGCGATAACTACCTCGGCCTTGGGCGCAGCAGCCTGTCCGGGCAGTCGCTTTCCGGCGAGTTCCTGAATATGAAAGAGAAAATCGTCGCCTGGAAGCCCGATATCATTCGTCTGTGGAATTTCCCAAAACAGATGAAAGACTTCACTATCGATCGCGATAAAAAGATGATCGCCTTCTCCGGCAGTAATTTCCGCCTTCCACTACTGGTACGCGTGTCATCAAAACGCATCGAACCTATCCCGGAAAGCGAATACTCTGCGCCGCTGCGTTTCCAGCTCGCCGATTTCGCCCCCCGCGATAACTTTGTCTGGGTTGATCAATGCTACAAGATGGCCCGCCTGTGGGCGCCGGAACTGGTGCTTTCCACCGACTGGTGTGTATCGCAAGGGCAGCTTGGCGGTGAACAGAAAGTCCAGGCGGTCGACAAAGATCAGTGGAAAGGCAAAACCGCCTTCAAAGACACCGTCATCAGCACCGACCGTTACAAGCAAAATGTGGATATGCTCAAAATTGTCGATGACGACATCCGCTACAAAGCCGACAGCTTTGTCTTCAACGTCGCAGGCGCGCCTGAGGAAGTGAAAAAATTCAGCGGTATTTCTCGCCCGGAAAGCTGGGGACGCTGGTCGAATGCGCAGCTCGGCAACGAAGTCGAAATTGAATTTAATGACCCGTTGCCAGCATCCTTTGACCTGGTGATCACCGCAAAAGCCTATGGTGCAAACGCCAACCGCCCTATTCCGGTAAGAGTAGGCGATGAGGAACAAACGCTGATGCTGGGCAACGATGTTTCCACCACCACGTTACGTTTCAACAACCCGACACGCAGCAATACGCTGGTAATTGTGCCGCCGGAACCCGAGTCGACCAATGAGGGGAATATTCTCGGCCACTCTCCACGTAAACTCGGTATCGGGATGGTGGAAATCAAAGTCGTTGAATCCGCAGGATAAAAAAATGCGCCCGAAATACCCTGGGCGCTGAATAGCAATCGTTATTGCTGCCTGTCTTTGCAACCTATCCTCCGCTGGCGGATGAATACCCCGCGACAGCCTCTGCCTCAAGCCACAACACCTGAGTGCCGAAAGGCACTCAGAAATGAATAACCCCTTTGATCAATTCGCGGTTGTTAATCACCTGCTGTTCGTAGATTTCTGCCAGCGCGTGAAACGCATAGCGGTGTGTCAGCATCATTTGTGCGGTGATCTTGCCTTCCGCCATCAAACGCCCGACTTTGGCAAAATCCTCCTCCGTCGCGTTACGGCTACCCATCATGGTGGTCTCTTTTTTGTGGAATTCCGGATCGGAAAACTGCAAATCCCCTTTAAATAGCCCCACAAAGGTGATGCTGCCGCCGTGGCGAATCAGGTTCACCGTGTTATTCATCGCCTGCTGATTACCCGTTGCATCAATGACTTTTTGCGCTAGCGAACCGCCAAAGGCGGCGCGCAAAAGGGCTTCAAAATCTGCTGAGGAAGGATCGAGGGTCACCAGATCCAGATGTTTTTCGACATGTGCACGGCGGGCCGCGCTGGTGTCGGCAACCAGCACCTGCGCGCCATCGGCGTTGGCAATAGCCGCCGCCCCCAGCCCGATTGGCCCCGCCCCCACAACCAGCACCTGTTCCCCTGGCTGGATCGCGGCACGGCGCACCGCATGGGCACTGATCGCATAAGGTTCAATCAATGCGGCGGCTTCCGGGTCGATGCCCTCGGCCACCAGCAGGTTTGCCACCGGCACGCTCAGGAACTCGCTAAAGCCGCCATCCTGATGCACACCGATCACCGAGATGTTCTCACAGCAGTTGGTGCGCCCACTACGGCAGGCCGGGCATTTACGACAGGCAACGTAAGGAATAACCGCAACCTGCTGACCATTATGTAAATGGTTTATATTTTTCCCCAGACCAACAATCTCGCCACATATTTCGTGGCCTAAAACACGTGGATAACTAAAAAAAGGCTGATTACCTGCCCAGGCATGAATATCCGTTCCACATATCCCTACTGTTTTTATTTTTATTAACGCTTCATTATCGCCAGGCATTGGAATTTCACGTTTTTTCCAAATCATTACTTTTGGTTCCTGGCATACCAGTGTATTCATTGTGGTCATTATTCATTCTCCCGTATTTCTTGTTGCTCCAGATATCAGGGAAAAGCAGAAACAAAACGAAACCGGCGTGCTGAATTGTGAAACTCAGCCCATAAAAATGTTTTAAATAGGTTTTTAATAATAAAAAACAGGAGACACGATGAGCCGTTCGCAAAACTTACGCCATAACGTAATTAACCAGGTGATTGATGATATGGCGCGTGGTCATATTCCATCCCCGCTGCCCACGCAAAACGCGCTGGCAGAAATGTATAACATCAGCCGCACAACCGTACGGCACCTGCTGTCGCATCTGTGTGAGTGCGGGGTTCTGGTCAAGTCCGAAGGCGCCTGGTGCATTATCCGCAAACCGACGCAGGACGATGGCTTCAACTGCATCAGCGCGCCGCTGGCCGAGCAGAATCGTCTCTTTGAGCAAGCATTCTTCACCATGATTAACCAGCGGCAGCTGCGCGCAGGCGAATCTTTTTCCGAGCTACAACTGGCGCGTGCGGCAGGTGTCAGCCCGGTGGTGGTACGGGAATATTTGCTCAAATTTGGCCGTTATAATCTCATTGAGAATGAAAAACGCGGCCAATGGAGCATGAAACAGTTCGACCAGCGCTACGCCGAACAGCTTTTTGAACTGCGGGAGATGCTGGAAACCCATGCCCTGCAGCATTTCCTGAATCTGCCCGCAGATGACCCTCGCTGGCTGAGTGCTAAAACGCTGCTCGAACGCCACCGTATGCTGCGCGATAGTATCGGCGATAGCTTTCGCATGTTTTCGCAACTGGATCGGGATTTTCACGCGTTATTGCTTTCCGCTGCCGATAATATCTTTTTTAATCAATCACTTGAAATCATATCCGTTATCTTCCATTTTCATTATCAGTGGGATGAAAGTGACCTGAAGCAGCGCAATATCATCGCCATTGATGAACATATGACCATCCTCAGCGCCCTGCTTTGCCGCAGCGATCTTGATGCCACATGTGCGTTGCGCAACCATCTGCATACCGCTAAAGAATCCATGATCCGTTCTATTCAGCAATCCCTTGCCGCTCACTATTAAGTACCAATTAAAAACAGCAAATTTCAATCGGGAGCACGCTTCTGCTAAAAGGCAAAGCACTAAAAATAACACCGCTCCTATCCTTTGATTAAGTCGACTGAATTAACTGGATGTAAGTGAGTGGTGTCAGATTTATTAATCTGGCATCGGGATTGATATTTTCTCCTTCACTGATAAAGCGCGAAGAGAGATAAGTAACATTTTGGAGTCAGGCGTGGAAAAAAACGATATTACCCTCGACCCACGGACAACGTTTGATAAAACAACCGAAGCGGATATTCCTGTTCCGCCAGATGGCTTATTAAAACGTAGCGCCCGAATTAAGCGAATCCAAACCACAGCGATGCTTTTATTATTTTTTGCTGCGGTTATCAATTATCTCGACAGAAGCTCATTATCGGTCGCGAATTTAACCATTCGCCAGGAGTTAGGGCTAAGTGCAACCGAAATTGGCGCCCTGCTTTCCGTCTTTTCACTGGCTTATGGTATCGGACAGCTCCCGTGTGGCCCTCTGCTTGACCGCAAAGGTCCGCGTATCATGCTCGGCTTAGGCATGTTTTTCTGGTCGCTCTTCCAGGCGCTTTCCGGCATGGTGCACAGTTTTACTCAATTCGTACTGGTACGTATCGGCATGGGACTGGGTGAAGCGCCAATGAATCCGTGCGGCGTCAAAGTCATCAACGACTGGTTCAACATTAAAGAGCGTGGCCGCCCGATGGGCTTCTTTAACGCCGCATCGACCATTGGCGTCGCCATTAGCCCGCCCATTCTTGCTGCAATGATGCTAATGATCGGCTGGCGCGGCATGTTTATCGTGATTGGTGTACTGGGGATTTTTCTCGCTATTGGCTGGTATATGCTCTATCGCAACCGCGAAGATTTGCAGCTAACCGGGGTTGAACAGGCCTATCTGAATGCCGGTAGTGTCAATGCCCGACGCGATCCGCTGAGTTTCGCAGAATGGCGCAGCCTGTTTCGTAACCGAACCATGTGGGGCATGATGCTTGGCTTTAGCGGTATCAACTACACCGCCTGGCTCTACCTTGCCTGGCTGCCTGGCTATCTGCAAACCTCTTACAATCTCGATTTGAAAAGTACCGGCATGATGGCCGCGATCCCCTTCCTGTTTGGCGCCGCCGGGATGCTGACCAACGGTTACGTCACCGACTGGCTGGTAAAGCGCGGCATGGCGCCGATCAAAAGCCGCAAAATCAGTATCATCACCGGGATGCTCTGCTCCGCCGCTTTTACTTTCGTCGTACCGGAGGCCACAACCTCCATGGCCGCCGTCTTGCTGATTGGCATGGCGCTGTTCTGCATCCACTTTGCGGGCACATCATGCTGGGGATTGATCCACGTCGCAGTGGCATCAAGAATGACCGCCTCAGTAGGCAGTATCCAGAACTTCGCGAGCTTTATCTGCGCCTCATTTGCACCGATCGTCACCGGGTTTATCGTCGATACGACCCAGTCATTCCGTCTGGCGCTGATTATCTGCGGCTGCGTGACAGTATTGGGCGCCATTGCTTATGTGGTGCTGGTTCGCCAACCGATCAGCGATCCGAAGCAAAACTAACGAACAAACGGGCGATTACAACATCGCCCGCATTTCAATTTGACTGATGTTCATCGTGCAATACCCCGCTGAGGAAAACAGCGGGGTGAAGGATTCCGGCACCGCCACACTGGTCGTTAATCCAGGGAAGTGATGATTGAGGGTGATCAGCATCTCACGGGCAAAACCTTTGTGGCGGTACTCCGGCTCGACATAAAGAAAGCGCAGTTGCGGAGCATCCATCAGCGTTGAAATGGCCGCATACGCATGCTTACGATACTCAAAAGCCCGGCAAGGAAGGGTAATGACGCAAAGAGGATCAAGCTGCCAGGGTAGCGTGTTCTTTACCTCAGCCACGGAGCGCCAGAGCAGCTCAAGAGGATTGCACTCCCGCAACAGGTTCTCTGGAATAGCGGTAAACGTATTGCCCTGATAGCCCCGCAGCACCCGCTGTTGCTCAAAACCCACTGACCGATACAGACCGATCCCCGCCTGGTTGTCTGCAAGCACCTCCAGCCATATCTGCTGAACGCCCTTTGCCTTCAACCTGTCAATTAAGGGCACCAACAGCCGCTTACTTACCCCATTCCCCCTGTATGCCGGGCGCAGGGCAAAGGCGGCCAGCCGCGCGGATTCGGTACGCCGGGTGATAAGGGCAATAGCCACAAGCTTTTCGCCTTCCCACCAGACACAAGAGTCGGTCAGACTAATATCTTCTGCGCCGAAACGCAGCGCAAAACGCTCAGGGGTAAGCGAGATGGGAATACGGTAGCCTTCAAAGCACTCCCCTAAAAAAGCAGAAAGCTGCTCGCTACTGTAGTGAAGGGCAGAAACGGCGGTCAGATTCATAGTGCTCCTCCGGGCGGAAAAACCAAGGATAGCACGATGAAAAAAGATAAAGTGCGCCCCGCGTCAGCAGGGCGCGAGGTTTATCAGAAGGTTTCCCAGTTTTCGTCGCCAACCGCCGCTTTACGCGGCATTGGGCTTGCAGATGGGGTTTTCAGCGTGGATGCCGCAACCGGTGCTTCGCGGGATACGCGACGGGTACGGAACACGGCAACCGCCTGCGTCAGACGGCTGGCCTGTTCTTCCAGCGCGGCAGCCGCAGCGGCAGATTCTTCTACCAGTGAGGCGTTCTGCTGGGTCACACGGTCCATTTCTGCTACAGCCAGACCCACCTGATCGATACCACGGCTCTGCTCATCGGAGGCAGAGGCGATTTCGCCCATGATGTCGGTGACGCGGGTTACCGCACTGACAATCTCGTCCATCGTTTCACCGGCGCTTTCCACCAGCGTAGAGCCCAGCTCAACACGACCGACAGAGTCTTCAATCAGACTCTTGATTTCACGCGCCGCCTGCGCACTGCGCTGGGCCAGGTTACGAACCTCCCCAGCAACCACCGCAAAGCCACGCCCCTGCTCGCCAGCACGTGCGGCTTCTACCGCGGCGTTCAGCGCCAGAATGTTGGTCTGGAAAGCAATGCCATCGATCACGCTGATAATATCGGCAATTTTCTGCGAACTGGCGGTAATGTCACGCATTGTCTGCACAACGTTATCCACCACTTTACCGCCTTTCTGCGCGGTATCGGATGCGCTTTTCGCCAGATGACTGGCCTGACGGGCGTTTTCGGCGTTCTGTTTCACCGTTGCGGTCAGTTCTTCCATACTGGCGGCAGTCTCTTCCAGCGAAGCAGCCTGCTGTTCAGTACGGGAAGAGAGATCGTTGTTACCTGCAGAGATTTCGCTTGCGCCGCTGTAAATGGCATCGGCACCGTTACGAACATCGCCTACGGTACGCACCAGCTCAGCCTGCATATGACGAAGGCTGGAGGCCAGTTGGCCCATTTCGTTGCTACCGTGCACATCGATAGTCTGTTCCAGATCGCCACCGGCAATATGGCGGATGTTTTCAATCAGATGATTCATCGGACCGATAACACCACGCTTAATGCCCAGCCATACAGCGACAATCACCACCAGTACGACCAACAGGACACTAATAATTATCCATACGGCAGTGGAGTAAGAGCCGTTACTCTCTTCGACCGCGATAGCATACAGACGGTCGTTTTGCTGCAAGTAGTCAAGGTACGGCTTCTCAAAGGCGTCCTGATAGCCCTGCGTCGGCTGATCAAAGAACTCGTTGATTTTGCCTGCGCCCAGCAACTGAATCAGCTCAGCCAGCGCATTGTGGTAAATATCATAAGTACGATTGATTTCCGCTGCCGCAGCCTCGTTCTGGCGCGGATCGCGAGGTAAAGCTTGATACTCTTTCCAGTGCGTTTCCGCCTGTTTTAACGAGCTGCTGGCGATCTGCATCAGATCGTTCACCGTTGCACCGCTACCAATCTGGTTCTGATCCATCATGTAACGGATCCCGGCGCGGTTGAGCGTGTTACGCGTCTGCAAAAGCGCCACCCAACTGGCGTTGAGCGTGGATTGCTGCTGACGAATAGTCTGCAACACAGTGAAGTTTTCTTTGTCGTGCTTAAGTGCGTTAAAGAATAAGCCGCCAGATGTGAGCTGCAAAAGACCAAAAAGTCCCAGTACAAAAAGTAAACTGGTGACAAGTTTCATACGATTCAACATGTTTTCTATCTTCCATTAGCCAGGTAACAGTTTTTCGGCTTGACCAGAGAAAACTTTATGGTGGATCGTATTGAGCATTTGTCTAAAGACGAACGTCGAGAAAACAGTAAGCATCCACAGTATTTAGTCTAAAACGTCGATATAAAGGAAATAAACGAGCATGGAATAATACGTTTCGCTAAAAATTTCAGTTAAACAACCAGAAATATGGAAAATCCCCGACGACATTAAGAATAATCTTCCCCCTTAAGCGACTCACTGCTTTAATAGGTTAGCTCTTTTAACTCAAGGACTTAAAAGTGATTAACCGCGATTTTGATCATTTATCAACTCTGTTACATTTGTTTTTCACTCGCCAGGATATCCAGCAAAAATTGAATATAATCGACCAGTACCATATCTCTGGCTGGGAAATCTGGATGCAAATTGAGTTCGCTAACCTGCTGGCTTCCACCGACCATGAATGGTGGCGCGAGATCAGCCTGGAGTGCGACAAACGCATGAATCCGCAGCGCGATTCACTGCGCACTGACTTCTTGCTGAGGAAAAAAGGCTGGACGGTGGATAGCTACATCGCTCTGGAAATAAAGCAAAATATTGACCCCACCAGTTGCGTCAGAAATATGATCCTCGACCTTGAAAAATCAGCAAAAATAAGGCGTTCTGAGATCGATCTGCGCAGCTTCTGGACCTTAGGTATTACGCGAACCATTGACGCTGAGCGGTTAGACGCACTGATTGATAATTACCTCCAGGATAAATATTACCAGACCAAAAGCAGAGAGAAGCACGTACTGTTGGCCCCTATCGAAAATACTCCCTACTGCTATATCGTGATCTGACCGTTTGCTCGCAGGCCCTTTTTATCAACGCCTGCGAGCCCGCGGCTCCACGTGATCCTTATCACATATTTTCAGCCGCTTAGCGCCGTATAAAACCGCTTATCCGCTTAGCTGACCGCTTACCCCGCTATTCATACCACTCAATCAGATCGCGCCCTTTTTACGCTTGTAATTTGCCATGATCGTCACCAGCAAGGCCGTCTTTTAACACATCAACTCCGATTTCATTTTTCTTGATAATCAGGTCTGACATGGATACTAAAAAGCTATTCAAACATATACCCTGGGTGCTCCTCGGCATCCTCGGCGCCTTCTGCTTATCCGTCATTGCTTTACGACGCGGTGAGCACGTCAGTGCGCTGTGGATCGTGGTCGCTTCCGTTTCTGTTTACCTCGTGGCGTATCGCTACTACAGCTTGTACATCGCGCAAAAGGTGATGAAGCTCGATCCGACACGTTCTACCCCGGCTGTTATTAATAATGATGGCCTGAACTACGTACCCACCAACCGTTACGTCCTGTTTGGTCACCACTTTGCCGCTATCGCAGGCGCTGGTCCGCTGGTCGGCCCGGTGCTGGCAGCGCAAATGGGCTACCTGCCGGGTACCCTGTGGCTGCTGGCAGGCGTTGTGCTGGCAGGTGCGGTGCAAGACTTTATGGTGCTGTTTATCTCTTCACGCCGTAACGGCGCCTCTCTGGGTGAGATGGTGAAAGAAGAGATGGGCCGCGTGCCAGGGACTATCGCCCTGTTTGGCTGCTTCTTAATCATGATCATCATCCTCGCCGTGCTGGCGCTGATCGTGGTAAAAGCCCTCGCAGAAAGCCCGTGGGGCGTGTTCACCGTTTGCTCCACTGTACCGATTGCCCTGTTCATGGGTATCTACATGCGATTCCTGCGCCCAGGCCGCGTGGGTGAAGTGTCGGTCATTGGTATCGTGCTGCTGGTGGCCTCCATCTACTTCGGCGGCATCATCGCCCACGACCCGTACTGGGGCCCGGCGCTGACCTTCAAAGACACCACCATCACCTTCGCGCTGATTGGTTATGCCTTCATCTCTGCGCTACTGCCGGTATGGCTGATCCTCGCACCGCGTGACTATCTGGCAACTTTCCTGAAAATCGGCGTTATCGTGGGTCTGGCGCTGGGTATTGTTATCCTCAACCCGGAACTGAAAATGCCTGCGGTCACGCAGTACATCGACGGTACCGGCCCGCTGTGGAAAGGTGCGCTGTTCCCGTTCCTGTTTATCACCATCGCCTGTGGCGCGGTCTCTGGCTTCCATGCGCTGATCGCTTCCGGTACCACGCCGAAACTGCTGGCGAATGAAACCGACGCGCGTTTTATCGGTTACGGCGCCATGCTGATGGAGTCCTTCGTTGCGGTGATGGCGCTGGTTGCGGCATCCATCATTGAACCGGGTCTCTACTTTGCAATGAACACCCCGCCTGCTGGCCTTGGCATCACAATGCCGAACCTGCATGAGCTGGGCGGCGACAACGCACCGATGATTCTGGCGCAGTTGAAAGATGTCACCGCGCACGCGGCGGCAACGGTAAGCTCCTGGGGCTTTGTTATCTCCCCTGAGCAGATTCTGCAAACGGCTAAAGATATCGGCGAACCGTCCGTACTGAACCGCGCAGGCGGCGCACCGACGCTGGCTGTGGGTATCGCCCACGTGTTCCACAAAATCATGCCGATGGCGGACATGGGCTTCTGGTACCACTTCGGTATCCTGTTTGAAGCACTGTTCATCCTGACTGCGCTGGACGCCGGTACCCGTGCTGGCCGCTTTATGCTGCAGGATCTGCTGGGTAACTTCGTGCCGTTCCTCAAGAAAACCGACTCACTGGTCGCCGGTATTATCGGTACCGCAGGTTGCGTTGGGCTGTGGGGCTACCTGCTGTATCAGGGTGTGGTTGACCCGCTGGGCGGCGTGAAAAGTCTGTGGCCGTTGTTCGGTATCTCTAACCAGATGCTGGCGGCTGTCGCGCTGATGCTGGGTACGGTGGTGCTGGTGAAAATGCAGCGCACCAAATACATCTGGGTCACCGTGGTTCCTGCGCTGTGGCTGCTGCTGTGCACTACCTGGGCGCTGGGTCTGAAACTGTTCAGCGCCAACCCGCAACTGGAAGGCTTCCTGTACATGGCTAACCAGTACAAAGAGAAGATTGCTGCCGGTGGCTCTGATCTGACCGCACAGCAGATTGCCAACATGAACCATATCGTGGTGAATAACTACACCAACGCAGGTCTGAGTATTCTGTTCCTGGTGGTCGTGTACAGCATCATCTTCTACGGCATCAAAACCTGGTTGAACGTGCGTAACAACACCGTGCGTACCGACAAAGAAACCCCGTATGTCCCGGTACCGGAAGGCGGCGTGAAGACCTCTTCACATCACTAAAAAAACGGCGGGTGGTGCTGCGCTTACCCGCCCTACAAGGTTCTGTAGGCCCGGTAAAGCGTAGCGCCACCGGGCTTTTTCTTATCAGGATGCGTTATGTTTGGTAACTTAGGTCAGGCCAAAAAATACCTCGGCCAGGCGGCAAAAATGCTGATTGGCATCCCGGATTACGACAACTACGTCGAACATATGAAAACCAATCATCCGGATAAACCCTGGATGACGTACACTGAGTTTTTCCGCGAACGTCAGGAAGCGCGCTACGGCGGAAGTGGAGAAGGTGGCGTGCGCTGCTGCTAAAGGAGAGAACATGACACCGATTGCTGTCACCCTGTTAACCGGTTTTCTTGGCGCCGGCAAAACCACCCTGCTGCGTCATATCCTCAACGAGCAGCACGGCTTCAAAATCGCCGTTATCGAAAATGAATTCGGTGAAGTCTCGGTTGACGATCAACTGATTGGCGACCGCGCCACGCAGATCAAAACGCTCACTAACGGCTGTATTTGTTGTACCCGTTCCAGCGAGCTGGAAGACGCGCTGCTGGATTTACTCGATAGCCTCGATCGCGGTGACGTCGCCTTTGATCGCCTGGTGATCGAGTGCACCGGTATGGCCGATCCCGGTCCGATTATCCAGACCTTCTTTTCCCATGAGATCCTCTGTCAGCGTTACCTGTTAGATGGCGTGATCGCGCTGGTGGATGCCGTCCATGCGGATGAGCAGATGAATCAGTTCACCATCGCCCAGTCGCAGGTGGGCTATGCCGACCGTATTCTGTTGACCAAAACCGATGTCGCCGGTGAAAGTGAAAAACTGCGCGAACGTCTGGGCCGCATCAATGCCCGCGCGCCGATTTATACCGTCACCCATGGCGATATCAATCTCGGCCAGTTGTTTAACACCAACGGTTTTATGCTGGAAGAGAACATCACCTCAGGACCACGCTTCCACTTTATTGCGGACAAGCAGAACGACGTCTCATCGATTGTGGTGGAGCTGGATTATCCGGTCGATATCAGCGACGTTTCCCGGGTAATGGAAAACCTGCTGCTGTCGTTTGCCGACAAGTTATTACGCTATAAGGGCATGTTGTGGATTGATGGCGAGCCCAACCGCCTGCTGTTCCAGGGCGTACAGCGGCTTTACAGCGCCGACTGGGACCGCCCGTGGGGCGACGAGCCGCCGCACAGCACGCTGGTGTTTATCGGCATTCAACTGCCGGAACAGGAAATCCGCGACGCCTTTGCCGGGCTGAAAGCCTGACGTCATACTACACAAAAGCCAGTTTACCGACCTTCGCCAGTAAACTGGCTTTTGCCTGATCCAGCAGGTCCGCATTGGTGCGACTCGACAGCGTATCGCGCGCTTTAAGCCCCAGAAAATAGCTAATCCGCTCCATATTGGCCCCGGACGGATGCGGCAATCCCGACAATATCCGCGCCTCGTCCAGCACGCCCCGACTGGCCAGCAGGTTTACCCCTTCGGTCGCCACCGGCCCCAGCGGAATAAATACCGCTTTTTTCAGCGCCGCCGCTTCCTGGGCAAACCCTTCATCAATGGACGCTCTCAATAACGCGGAGCGGGAAAAATGCGGCGTGCCGTTGTAATTGACGCCTTTAACAAACAGCGGCTGGGTATACAGCGACGTGCAATGCACCAACCCGGTATGGTCGGTAAAAAGCTGCGCCGTGGAATCCAGCGAGAGCATCTGTGCCAGGCCAATACCATCCAGCAATTTGACCAGGTTATTACGCAGCGGCCCGCTAAAGGCCCCGTGTTTTTTCGCCTCACGTAACGCCAGCGCGTCATCGCCGCCCTCACGCAGCACTTTCTGCGCTGTCGTCACCGCGTTATACCACTGTACATATCCCGGTGTTATCCCTACCAGTACCACCAGCGCACGGGTATTTACCGCATCAAAAGGGATGTAGTACTGCGCGAGGTTTCCCTCCTGCGCCAGCAAAAATTCCGCAGGTAACTCACCGGGCGTTTTGCGACCGGAAAAAGTGACGATAGCGTCGCGAAAGCGGGACAAATTAGCAGAAATAGCGCTCATGGTTTCTTTTCACCCAGAGTCAATCGAGGGAACATCATATGTCGGATGATGGCTGACGTTTAAGGTAGTTTCAGGTTGTTTGTTATTCGAACAGTTCGGCATGCGTCCCCAAATCAGTGAACACGATCAAGTGCTTTTCGGACTCAAGCTTATAGACCAGCAAATAATCCCCACCGATATGCAGCTCCCTGAAACCTTGCATATTCCCGGTCAGTGCATGGTCGTTGTATTGCGCAGGAAGCGGGTTACCGGAAAGAACCATAGCCATGATGGCGGCAGTTTCGTTCATATCCCGCCGCCCGGCTTTGTTATAGCGCTCCCAGGCTTTGATAAAAGAACGGGTGTAATCAGATCGGAATGGCAAGTTAGTCCGTTTGCTTTTTACCATGATTCAGGCTGTCCATAAGCTGCTCTGCACTCTCAAAGCGTCCATGCCGGTGCGTAATAATTTCATCTGCTTCGTTCATTGCTACTCGCAGACGGGCAGTCGGTTTACGGGTTACTTCAAAAGGTAGCCCTTCATGTTTTACGATTTGCTCAGCAAACAAGCGGATAGCCACACTCCAACTCAGTCCACACTCTTCCAGCACGGTAGCAGCTCGTTCTTTCAACTCTTTGTCGATACGCGATCGGATAACAGAATCCATATATCCCCCCATTCATTTTGTAGCCACATTGTAGCCACAAAAAACACGGATGGAAATCTGAATACACCCATTCCTTAGCCCTCGTTAACCGCTTGCGAAGGCGTTTCGGGCAGTGCGGCGGCTTCTCCCTCCACAGCGGTGGGCTCCTGTATCGCTTCGACGATCATCGCCATCCGTTCGTGCTCGAAATCACGATGGGAAATCTCAAGCTTCGGTAGCTCCTTGTTGACCTTCTCGGAGAGTTTGCCAAAGCGCTCCACCCTGCCATACAGCCCCTGACTACCCACCAACGAGGTCACGGTGGCGTTGTACTGGTTGCTGGCGGTGGTCAGTGTGCCGCCAAGCTTGCTTAAGCGCTCTGCCACCAGGCAAACGGTATTGAAGATTTCCCCGGCACGTTCACTGATTTCCCGCGCTTCGCTGTTGCTGCGTTCAATCATCCACAGATTAGAGACGGTACGCAGAATCGGAATCAGCGTGGTATGGGAGACCAGCACAATCCCTTTACGGTAGCCGTATTCAAACAACCCTTTATTCGTTTTCAGCGCCTCGATATAAGCCGCTTCGATGGGCATAAACATCAGTACAAAGCTCGGGCTTCGAATACCCGCCAGGTTGGTGTAATCCTTCGACGCCAGATCATCGATGTGGCGGCGTACCGCCATGATGTGCTCATCCATCGCGTGCTGCTGCGCTTGTGGCGTTTCGGCCGAACAGGCGCGATCATAGGCATTCAGCGACACTTTACTGTCGATAATGATGTGCTTATTGTCCGGCAAGCGGATCAGGTAGTCCGTCTGTTTCCTGCGTCCGTTTTCATCTGTAAAGGCGCTCTGCACCTCGAAGTGCTCTTTCTCCACCAGCCCGCTCATCTCCAGGGTACGGCGTAATTGCGCTTCGCCCCAGGCACCACGCTGTTGGGAATCGCCTTTCAGCGCTGAGGTCAGGTTGGTCGCCTCGGTACTCATTTTCAGCCCGACATCGAGCACCTTTTTAATCTCTGCATTCAAATCGGCATTGCCGCGAATGGAGGCGTCGTGCACTTCATTGATCCGTTTCTGAAAGCCCTCAATTTGCTCGCGAAATGGCTTAAGCATGTCATCCAGGCTGTTTTTGCTGGTGGTGGTGAAGGTTTTGCCCTTCTCTTCGAAAATCTTATTGGCGATATTTTCAAACTCGCGCGACAGGGATTTTTTGGTCTCTTCCAGGCTGGCAAACTGTTCGCGGAAATGGTGCTCGCGCTGTTCAAGCGTGGTTTTCAGCTCGGTATAGTCATGGTCGAGCTGGCCCGACAGACGACGCTCTTCTTCCAGTTGCGCTTCTGTTCTGGCCAGACGCTGCAAGAGCTCATCCGCTCGCCCTTTCAGATCGCTAATTTGCTGGCGCATGGCGCTGACGTCGATATCCCGCTGATGCTTTTCCTCGCGCGCCGCGTCGGTTTTGGCTTCCTGCTCACGCAGCAGTTTCTTGGTTGCCGCCAGCTCGTCCTCCGCCAGCTCATGGTCATGCTCCAGCGCGGCCATTTTGCGGGTAAATGTCTGTTGGGTGAGAAGCCAGCCAAACGCGCCCCCCAGCAGGGCGGCAATCACAGCGGCAATCATCGTAAGCGTCATGTCAGAGCATCCTTTATCCATCTTTTCTGCGACTACCATACCCCCGGCAAACGAAGATGCAATATTTGGTTTTCGCCCTGCCTTTCTCCTTCACCTCTTTGGGAAGAGGGCCGGGATGAGGGGAACCGTCACCACCACGTTTCACTTTGAAAACCAAGCGAAACTGCGTCTCTGCTCTATGCTTAAACCATGAACAAAATCACAGAACTCAAACGAGCCAAACGCCTGGCGCTCTCATTACTGTTGATCGCGGCTGCGATCTTCATCGTTACCCTTTTTCTGCCACCCAACTTCTGGGTCAGCGGGGTGAAAGCCATTGCCGAGGCGGCAATGGTCGGCGCGCTGGCAGACTGGTTCGCCGTGGTGGCGCTCTTTCGCCGTGTCCCTATTCCTTTTATCTCCCGCCACACGGCCATTATCCCACGCAATAAAGATCGTATTGGCGATAACCTCGGCCAGTTCGTGCAGGAAAAATTCCTCGACACCCAGTCGCTGGTGGCACTCATTCACCGTCATCAGCCAGCGCAGATGATTGGTGTCTGGTTCAGCCAGCCGGATAACGCCCGTCGTGTCGGCCAGCACCTGATGCAGGTCATGAGCGGATTTCTGGAGCTGGCAGACGACACACGCATCAAAAACCTGCTTAAACGCGCGGTACATCGGGCGATCGATAAAGTCGATCTCACAGAAACCGGCGCGCTGATGCTGGAGAGCATGACCAAAAACCAGCGCCACCAGGTATTGCTGGATGCCCTGATCGGCCAGATGATCCTGTTACTGCAAAAAGAGAGCAGTAGGGACTTTATCGCCAGCCAGGTCGTGCGCTGGCTGAAAACGGAGCATCCGCGTAAGGCCAAAATTTTGCCCACCGAGTGGCTGGGTGAACAAAGCGCCGTAATGGTTACCCGCGCGGTGAATACGTTGCTGGATGATGTCACCCACGATAGCGCACACCAGATCCGCCGGGCCTTCGATAAAGCCGTGCAGAAACTGATCGCCAATCTGAAAACCGACCCGGAGATGGCCGCCAGGGCCGATAACATTAAACGCTACCTGAAAGAAGATGACGCGTTTAACCGCTATCTGGGAGAGATGTGGGGTGATCTGCGCGACTGGATGAAAGCCGATATGCAGGCCGACGATTCACGCATTAAACAGCGCGTCACCGAAGCCGGGCTGTGGTTTGGCGAAACGCTGCTGGCGGACGGCGCGCTACGTGCATCACTTAACGAACACCTGGAACAGGCGGCTCACAGCGTCGCACCGGATTTTGCCGCGTTCCTCACCCGCCATATCAGCGATACGGTGAAAAGTTGGGATGCCCGCGATATGTCGCACCAGATCGAGCTGAATATTGGCAAAGACCTGCAATTCATCCGCATCAACGGCACGCTGGTCGGCGGCTCGATTGGCCTGGTGCTTTACCTGCTCTCGCAGATCCCCGCCCTGCTTTCGCTGCCTGCAGGATAAAAAACAAATAAAAACATGAACATGAAGGTGAGTTACTCACCCCCGCTCAGTTGTTACATTTCCTCTGCCCTGACCACACGTTGCACAGCGGTAAGGACTCTCTCAGGCTTAATGATTGCCATAGGCTGATCCGGATATTCGGCAAGCTCCATCGCCTGCCTGGGAGATTCCTTAATGACGATATGACGTTCAGGATCCTGAAGCGGCCCGGTATGAGCGGGATTTGCGGTTACAAAGAGGCTGACCGTTTTCACCTTAAGGGCAACCGCAAGATGAAGAGGCCCGGTATCAGGGGTAACAAGAACATCGAACCCGGCAATGCACTCAACCAGTCTGGTCAACGAGCATTTCCCGACATAATCGTTGATCCTGCCGAGTTCCTGATCGCTAAACCCATCAAGAAAAGCTTCTGCCAGTCCCCTTTCGGCTGGAGAACCGATCAGGGCTATTTCGAATTTATTACCCGCGGCGAGCAATAATTTTGCAAGCTCTCTGAAATATTCAACCGGCCACTGGCGCAATTTTTCAGAAGCGCCCAACTGGAAACCAACGACCACTTTATCTGGCGAAGTTGAAATATTTTTGACGGGATAAGGGATCTGCATCTGAATATTTTTTGTAGAACATCCCATTAAATTGACCAACGCTAGCTTTCGCTCTATTAAATGGCCAGGAAAATTATTTTCAGGCATCGACGTAACCTGCTTACGCATAGCCAGATCGCTTCCGTTGTACGCATCTTTTAGCACAAAAGGGATTTTAGCCAGAGCAGCACAAAGCACATCATACGGACTCTTGGAATGGAGCAGGACCGCCACATCCGGTTTGCAGGCACGAAGGCGCCTGGCGACACTCGATACATTCTTAACTTTTTGATCCCAATAAATAATATTTTCGAACCACGGACTATTTTCAACGAGTGCCTTATTTTTATGGCTTGATATAAGCGTCAGCGCGGCATCAGGATACCGTTCTTTTATAGCGAGGATTGCCGGTGTATTGAGTATCAAATCGCCAAGTGCTGTTGTAGAAAAAATGGCAATGCTTTTTACGCGCTCTGCATTATATTCACTTGCACCACAAAGCTTATTTCCCGTTAAAAAGCGGTAGCAACCAATGGCTGCTGAAATAAAGGCATTTTTAAATTTTTTGGATGCCATCTAACATTCTCCCGATGAATCCGTTGTTTTATTTTATCACTTCAATAATTTTTACTGATTGATAACCACCAACCCATTGTCAGCTTCGCTTGATGTGTAAAGAACAAAGCCTGACGAATCGCCATAAAATATCATAAAAAACGTGAATATTTCTGCGGTTGGTCATGACGCAGCCCCAAAACGGCCCCGGTATGAGCCAGCGGCGCCAGCGCACATGTGAAACGCAAAGGTGCCAACTGCCCGCCGGTTAAAAAACAGGCAAAATTAACGTCGACATATAAATTGTCTGCTCGCACAATAGAAGAGCGCGGTAAGAAAAACCGTAAAAGGAGACTGTTATGTCATGGAAGCCCGCATTTTTCGCCCGTTACGCCGGGGTCTTTATCTTCCCGATGGCGCTGGTGCTGTACGATTTTGCCGCCTACCTCACCACCGACATGATCCAGCCGGGCATCATTCAGGTGGTGCGCGATTTTGATGGCGATGTCAGCCTCGCCCCGCACTCAGTCAGCCTGTATATGGCAGGTGGCATGGCGCTGCAATGGGCGTTAGGCCCACTGTCCGACAGAATTGGTCGCCGCCCGGTGCTGCTGACCGGGGCGCTTATCTTTACCCTTGCCTGTATCGCCACGCTGTTCACCACCACCTTTGAACAGTTCCTGGCGGCGCGCTTTATTCAGGGCACCAGCATCTGTTTTATCTCCACGGTCGGGTACGTCACCGTTCAGGAAGCCTTTGAACCGACCAAAGCCATTAAGCTGATGTCGCTTATCACCTCGGCGGTACTGCTGGCCCCGGTGATTGGGCCCCTTGGCGGCGCTGCGTTAATGCATTTTGTCCACTGGAAGGTGATTTTCGCGGCGATCGCCGTCCTCGGTTTTGTGGCCTGGCTTGGGCTGATGCTGGCGATGCCGGAAACCGTTAAAAGGCAGGAGACGCCGCTACGGGCAATGAGCGTCGTCCATGACTTTTGCGCGGTATTTCGCAACCGCGTATTCCTCAACGGGGCCGCCACGCTCGCGCTCTATTACATTCCGCTCATGTCCTGGGTGGCCGTCTCCCCGGTGATTCTGATCGATGCAGGTGGCATGACCACTGCGGAATTCGCCTGGGCGCAGATCCCGGTCTTTGGCGCGTTGATCGCCGCCAATATCGTGGTGATGCGCTTTGTGGAAGATCCGACCAATCCGCGTTATATCCGTCGTACCGTGCCCATCCAGCTTATCGGGCTGGTGACATTGCTCGCCGGCAATCTGCTCTTTCCGCACCTCTGGTTCTGGTCGGTTACCGGCACCAGTATCTATTGCTTTGGTATCGGGCTGATTTTCTCGACCCTTTTTCGTTTTACGCTGTTTACGAATAACTTACCGAAAGGCACTGTGTCGGCGTCGCTCAATATCGTGGTGCTGAGCACCGTGGCGATCGCCATTGAGGGCGCACGCTGGCTGTGGTTCTCCGGCGGCGGGCGCATTCCATTTCATCTGCTGGCGCTGGTTACAGGCGGCGTTGCCATACTCTGCCTCAACCGTCTGGTGCGACGGGTACAGCAGTACGAAAGCGCTCAATGCCGCTAATCTCGCGGCAGATCAACAATTCCATATATTCAATAAGGTTATAATTCTTCCTTCGGCGGCAGCAGACCGCCTCTTTTTTCATTGTCTCCCGTGTTACGGGGAAGGAAAAATCATGTCTCTTATTACAGAACTTCCGGAAGTATTTGAGCAATTCTCCGACGCCCGCCAGAAAGGTTTTCTCACCGTGATGGAACTGAAAGAACAGGGGATCCCGCTGGTCGGCACCTACTGTACTTTTATGCCGCAGGAAATCGCGATGGCCGCGGGAGCAGTCGTGGTCTCATTGTGCTCCACCAACGACGAAACCATTGAAGAAGCGGAAAAAGATCTGCCGCGTAATCTCTGCCCGCTGATTAAAAGCAGCTATGGTTTCGGTAAAACCGACAAATGTCCGTACTTCTATTTTTCCGACCTGGTGGTGGGCGAAACCACCTGCGACGGCAAGAAAAAAATGTACGAATACATGGCAGATTTCAAAGCCGTCCACGTAATGCAACTACCAAACAGCGCGACGGATGACGCCTCCCGGGCGCTGTGGAAATCGGAAATTCTGCGCCTGCAACAGCACATCGAGGAGCGCTTCGGCCAGCCGATCAGCGAAACCGCCCTGCGCGAGGCCATCGTACTGAAAAACCGTGAACGTCAGGCAACGGCTGATTTCTACCGTCTGGGGCAGTTAAATCCGCCCGCGCTGAGCGGGGCCGACATCCTGAAAGTGGTATACGGCGCGACCTTCCGTTTCGATAAAAACGCATTGATTGCCGAGCTCAATGAGATGACCGCCCGCGTGAAGGCCGAGTGGGAACAGGGCAAGCGGCTGGAATCCCGTCCGCGCATCCTGATCACCGGCTGCCCGATTGGCGGCGCGGCCGAAAAAGTGGTGCGTGCCATTGAAGAGAACGGCGGTTGGGTGGTGGGCTACGAGAACTGCACCGGGGCGAAAGCTACCGAACGCAATGTGGCGGAAGACGGTGATGTCTACGACGCGCTGACCGACAAATATCTGGCGATTGGCTGCTCCTGCATTTCACCTAATACCGAACGCCTGCGTTTGCTGAGCCAGATGGTCGAAGAGTACCAGGCCGACGGCGTGGTGGACGTGATTTTGCAGGCCTGCCACACCTACGCGGTGGAATCGCTCGCCATCAAACGCCACGTGCGCCAGCAGCACAACATTCCCTACATGGCGATTGAGACGGATTACTCCACCGCCGATATCGGGCAGCTCAGCACCCGTGTCGCCGCGTTTATCGAGATGCTCTAAGGGGTCAGGGTGACGTTCACGATAGGTATTGATTCCGGTTCAACCACCACCAAAGGGATATTGCTGGAAGGGAACGCCATTGTCCGGCGTTTCCTCTGCCCGACGTCGTTTCGCCCGGCGGACAGCATTCATGACGCCTGGGAGACACTGCGGGCAGGGCTGGAGGAAAAGCCCTTCCTGACGCTTACCGGCTACGGGCGGCAACTGGTGGATTTTTCCGATAAGCAGGTAACAGAGATTTCCTGTCACGGGCTGGGCGCGCGCCTGCTGTTGCCGGAGGCACGCACCGTCATTGATATCGGCGGTCAGGACAGCAAGGTTATCCAGCTTGATGAACAGGGCAATCTCACCGATTTTCTGATGAACGACAAATGCGCCGCCGGAACAGGGCGCTTTCTGGACGTCATTTCACGCACTCTGGGTACTACGGTGGAGGCGTTGGACGGGATCACCGACGGCATCGCGCCGCATCCGCTGACCAGCATGTGCACCGTGTTCGCCGAATCAGAAGTGATCAGCCTGCGCTCAGCGGGCGTTGCTCCCGAGGCGATTCTGGCGGGTGTGATCAATGCGATGGCACGACGCAGCAGCCATTTTATATCGCGGCTCACCACTCAGGGACCGCTGCTGTTTACCGGCGGCGTAAGCCATTGCGCCCGTTTCCGTGCCATGCTGAGCGAGCATCTGAAGATGGCGGTGCATACCCATGACGATGCTCAATACGCGGGGGCGATTGGCGCGGCGCTGATTGGTCAGCGCCAGAGGGGACGTTGATGGAAGAGTTCCTGTTTTTATTTCACTCCACCGTAGGCGTCGTGCAGACCCGCAAACTGTTGCAGGCATCCGGCGTGTCGTTTCGCGTGGCGGATATCCCGCGCACCCTGCGCGGCGGCTGCGGGTTATGCATTCGTCTGCAGTGCCCGCACGGTACCGAACAGCAGTGGGTGCTGCCCGGCGCGACCCAGGCGATTTACCGCTGCGAGGGAGAAGCGTTTGAGCAGGTGGCGGTGTATGAGTCGTCGCCCGGATAAGGAGCTTGCGCTGCCATCCGGGACCGCATTATCGCGAAGCTCTGCTATGATGCCCTTTTTCTCTTACCAGGAAGCCCGATGAGCAAAATCGATCTCAGCCACAGCGAACGCGAGATGCTTCGCGAAAAACTGCAACGCTACTGCACCGACAACTTCGACCTCGAACTGGAACAATTCGACGCCGAATTCTTTGTCGATTTCGTCATTGAAAATATCGGCCCAACACTGTTCAACGCCGGGATCGATGAAGCTATCCGCACGCACGCCGCTTACAGCGAACGCATTCAGGAAGAGATGGATCTGAAAAAAATCTACTGATCTTCGACCACAAACCGCGTCGCCTCGAAACGGTTTAAGATCAGATGCACCAGAAACACCATCGTTAGTGTGCCCAACAGAGCGACCGTCACCGACACAATGCGATAAAGATCGCTAAACACCAGGTCGGTATCCGGGTGCAGGTTCTGCCCGAACATAATGCCGATGGTGGTAACGCTGGAAAAACCGACGCCCGCCCCCACCTTTTCCATCACGTGCAGTCGCGCGCTAAACGCCAGCCCGAGGCCTATCAGCGGCATCATCAACAACATATGGCTACTGTGATTGTAGAGAATCAACTGCACCAGCAGGATATACAGACAGGCGAGAATGACCCCCACCACACGCCACAACGAACTCATCACCGCACCGCGATAATGCATCGGGAACAGGATCAAAATACCCGCCATCAGCGCAGACAGCGAATCACTGAGATCGCTTATCTGGAACACGACAAAGATCATCGTCGCCACGGTCCCGGAGAGCAGGGACTCATGCCGCACGCGGGCATCGTTTTTTTCGATCCGCGGCGGCGGATTGCGCGGCGCCACATCCGGGATCAGGTAATTCATCAGCGCACTGAGCGCCACCGCCATCACACTGGCTTCAATATTGGAGAAAATCAACGTGTGCCAGTCACTGGTCGGGTAGCTCATAAAGTTGAGCATCGTGCTCTGACACACCACCCCGGCGGAACCAAACAGGAACAGCGGCCCCTTACTCATAAAGCGAAAACGCATCACATACAGGCCGAATACCACCAGCGTCATCATCAGCGGCCATTTCGACAAATAGCCGATGATTAGCACCATTTCGACGCAGTTCAGCACCGCGCTAAAAATAAACTGCTTCGCCACGTGGCGGTTAAACACCGGCACCAGCGAGAGCAACATCACCGGGTAGACGACATAAAAGACGCCATAGCTGGTGTTGTAAAAGCTCGAGATACTCAGCGCGATCATCCCGGCAAACACAATGCGCAGCGTCTGGCGAAAATCATTCGCCGTGTAGACAATGTTGCCGTGCGGCGTAAAGACGCGCGCGAGGGTATTAATAGACATAGTGCAGCCAGCTAACGAGATGGATTTGCAGCCCCGAGAAGAAGCGGGCAAACGGCCCTTCGCTGTTATATAGCTGCACGGTGGCGCGCGCGCCGGTCGGCAGGGATTTGGGCAAGGCGTCATCCAGCGCCACATGAATACGCATGCGCTGCGCATCACGCACCCAGCGGTTGGAGGTTTCCGGTTCCGACAGCTCACCGTTAACCGCTTGCTGCCCGGCTAACACCCCGGCATCACTGCTGGTGACATGGCCGCGAAACACATGGCCCGGCAATGCATCAAAGACCACGGCGGCATCGGTACCGACGTGAGTGTGACGTAAACTTTTCTCGCGAAAATCCGCCACGATATCTGCACTGTCATGCACCAGCGCCAGAGTTGCGCTCCCGGCAGCGGCATAATAGCCGGGACTTAGTTGCAGGTTACTCACTTTACCGTCGACCTCGGCACGCACCTGCGTCCAGCCAAGATTGAGCTGCGCCTGCTCAAGGCTATTTTGATATTTTTGCAGCGTCACGTTGCGACGGTCGTCGCGCTCACCACGTTCGATAGTCAGGGCGTGGATCGTCGCATTGAGGTTATTGACCGACTGCACGCTACTCTGCCAGGTCGTGCGCACTTTATCCAGGTCGGATTGCGAGACGTTTTGCATCGCCCCCAGACGCTGATAGCGGTCAAAGGTGACTTTGTCATTTTGCGCGGTAAGCTGTGCGGTTTTCAGGTTCGCTTCGGCTGCCGCAATCTGCGCATCCAGTTGCTGATTAGTAAGACGCGCCTGCGCCAGCGCGATCTGCGCGGCTTCCACCTGGTTGTTAAACGGCGTGGCATCCAGCTCGTAGAGCAAGTCGCCCTTCTTCACCACGCTGTTATTTTGCACGTAGACCTTCGCAACATAGCCGGAAACGCGCGAAGACACCGGAGTCACCACACGCATTACGGTGGAGTCCGGCGTCAGCGGGATCCAGATATCGGCAACGATAAAGTAGACAAACATCAGCAGGAAAGAGGCAATACTCACCCTTACCCAGCGGGCAAACTTTTGTTCTGGCGTCATCATGATTTATTTAGTCTTGTTATCTTCTTCGCGGATATTCCGCAAATTGCAGGCGATCTGATTCAATGTCGCGCTGAAAATGTCCATATTTTCAGCCGGGATGTTTTGCGCCGCACGTTCCTGACAGGCTTCAATCACACGGGTGATTTTTTCCAGCATGGCATGACCTTCTGGCGTGAGTGTCAGCAGGCGGATGCGCTTGTCATAGGGGGATGTGGTGCGCACAAGCAATCCCTGGTTTTCAAGCTGCGTGAGGGTACGCATTAGCGGCGGCAGTTCGATGCCCTGCACTTCCGCCAGTTCACTGACCGAGACGTTATCGCCTAGCTGGCGAAGCTGCATCAGCACCGTCCAGCCCGACTGGGTGAGGCCGGTATCGGCAAGCGCATGATCAATGGTGGCGCGCCACTGGCGCACAATCATCGCCATTCGCATTCCCAGCGGCCTGCGGGCAAACAGTTCGTCTTCGGTCATGTTAGGTTCCTCATTAAGCGGTGAGGAGGATAATAGTTATCATGATAAGTATCAAGAAACGGAGTTAGGAAAGAGCATGGAATGGAAAAATTTTGTCAGTATATTTTCCTCGATCACACTCACGCTTACCGGAGTACGGGCGAATACTTTGTCATTACCCTGTTCCAGGCTAGCCCTGACATTTTTTAGCAATTCGTCGCTTATTTGCAGCAATATTGTGGGGATTATCCCACGAAGCCACTACTTTTTGATTGCCCGCACCAGTGATACGAAGCCGATAAATAGCTGTTTTGCCCGAGTATCGCGAAATTCCAAACCCCGGCTGGCGGCCTCTATCTTTATTCGCGTAGGCCACTACCATCGGATCGTTGATGGCAGGCCGCCCACGGTCGGTCTCAGACTGCTGACAAACCTAAAAAATAGCACGGGCGGTTCCCTCGCCCTTCTGGGGAGAGGGTTAGGGTGAGGGGAAATTTGTTGATGTAGCAACGAGTTATCACCCTCACCCCGGCCCTCTCCCTGAAAGGGAGAGGGAGAAAAGCGGCCTCATTCGTTTATGACGGTTAAAAGAACCATTCTGGTTTCACGCCAAAACGCGCGGATAAGGCCTTAATGTGAGCGATAGTCAGAGAACGACGGCCGGATAGGATCTGGCTCACCAGTGATTTAGAGCCGATCTCCTCTTTCAGGTCAGCATAAGACAACTTGTGCTGGTCAACTTGTCGTATTCAGCGCGGGTAGTAATATGCTTCACATGAAGCGTTTATTCACAAAATCGATGTAGGCGATAACCCTCAGATTGTTGCCTCCAACATCCAGAAACCACCATTTATTCCGGTACTTAAAATTATCCAGGCTCGGTATCAGCGCTTTCATCTCAGTCGGAGAAGAGAAGTCTATCTCACACACTAAGCGGTACAGCGCCCGTATGGCTAAGGCGTCATTAGGATTTCGCTTTGCCGCTTCCTCAAAAGGTTCTTTTGAAATGACATGCATATGGCATCCTGCCCATCTGTTTACATAATAGCCTCTGCGCTCGGTATGCTGGAAACAGGTATAAACACCCTTTACCGGTGCAATCGCAAGTACGTTTGACGGCATTGAAAGGCGTTAACTGAACCTTCTTGTTCACGAATGACCATTGTTCACGCAGCATGAACAAACATATTTCGTGAACAAGCGACACCTTACCCCCGCTCCCCCGCCCCCCACATCTCCCTTAGCCACCCGGCGCGCTCCACAATGGAGGGGATGGCTTTCTGTTCCCAGAAACGCAGTGAAATATGGCCGCTGCTCATACCGCCGCGGCAAAAACGCGGGATATAGACCGCATCGTCATCAAGCATGGATGAATTGGTTCGCGCGAGCACAACGTTACGCAGCAGCGCGGTCAGCTCTTTTAGCGTGTCCGGCAGCGGGACACGGGATAACGATTTGCGCATCTCCATCCATAACCAGGGGTCGCCTCTGAGTCCCCAACCAGAGTGGTCCGGTGTCAGCAGATCGCCAATCGTTGCCCAACTGTGTTCCAGCGGAATGCATGATTTGCGTTTTTCCAACGCCAGGAGTTGGGGTAAAAATTCATCACGCCAGTAGTCGGTGTCCACCCACCAGTGCGGGGGAATCGAGGCGTGGCGTACAAAGGGCGTAGAGAGCGATGTTCCCGTCATCGCCATAAAGGCGCCATAAAAGCGCTCCTTCGCACTGGCCGTTGGCGAAACACACTCTTCATCGCTGAGCAGCATCACCAGATTGTCCATCAGCAACTTATCGGGATAATTCATCAATTCCGGCATGCCCTGGGCGAAAATCTTACGCATTAACTGGGCGAGCGTTCGCGGGGCCGGATAAAGCACAAACCACAGATCCTGGCGCTGTGTGTGCTTCTTAACGGCAATGTCATACGCCGTTTGCTGTTTATCGTGCGTCTTGAGCTGGGTATCCGCGCCGAACTGCAACAAGCGCCCAATGACCGTTAAATCCGCACCGTGCCACGCGGCCTGATGCAGCGCGGAATAGCCTTTTTTCTGCGAAACATGATTAATCAGCGAGGGATATTGTTCGAGGACAGCCAGGACCTCATCCCACTTCCCCTGCCATGCATTAAGAGAAAGCTGGCCTGCCGCCAGCGCCAGAGAATCGGCCATGGAGCCTCCTTTTTGCTGTTCCGTCTTACTTTCATCCTTTAGCGAGTGATTTCACTGTTTGCTAAGGGGAAGACACTTATTTCCCCTTTTGAAACGTCAACCCCTACCACTACGCTGCGTGTCGGCGGGCTTTGGGTTCTCGATTTGAGGATGTACTTAACGATAAATTGCCCGTCGCTGGCGAAAGTATAGAAAGAGGGCGGAATACACAGTTGCGCATCTTTCACCTTTAAGGGCGGCATCAAAGTATATTTATGTTTCGGGGGCGGAATATTGCGCGGATTAATAGAGATAAATACCGGCTGGTAATCTCCCGCATGATGAACGGCAAAACAGACTTCATTATTCGCTGTACGCCTCACCGAGGTGGTTTCATCGGGCCTTAGCCTGTCGCCTGAGCCCGGACAGCCAGTCAGTGCCAGCAGGGACGCCAGTAATAACATACCGCGTGTTATCCCCTTTCTTAGCACCATGGAAACCCCTGCAACGTTTTTTGATATTCAGGCAACATGCGGGACTCACGGAGATCCCCGTCAAGCGTCACATCGCCTCTCGCTCTTAATGCCATCCAGGAAGCATAGCCGTAAGTTTTAAGAATGAAATAATCGGCAATGATTTGTGCCTGCTGTTCCATCGAATAACGTCGTAAAGGTCGCCCATTTAAATGGTAGCGATAACTCACCAGCCCACTGACTAAGCCATTTACACGCACATTCATGCCGCGGTTACGCTGCCAGATATGGCTGAGTTCATGAATGAAAATATGCTGAAAAGGATGCGACTCTCGCGAAAAATCGTTCCGGTACCATTCGCGAAAATAGAGCTCGCCATCGGGGGCCATTCCCGCACTTTGCGGCTGTAAGCCAAACGGGAAATAGCTTTCGTGATGCACCCAGACTTTATGGTATTCAATACTATTACCGAAGACACTTCTGGCCAGACGGATCTCGCCCGGCTGCAATAACCGCTGACTCCCTTCCCCGTCCATAGACACCCTCTGATTATGGCGACCTCATATATATAAACCTTACGAATGATTTTTCAATCGCCGCGGCGTGACATTTCGTCTTTCAACTGCAGATATCCGCACACCATTTCCCCCAGTTCTGCCGCAAACGCGGTGATCTCCGCCTCGCTACGCGGCACAGAAGAGAACGCCTTGCCCACCGCGCCAATGGTGGTGGTCACCAGTTCGCAGACCTGCGCCTGTCTGGCGGGCGTCTCACTCGGTAACACCTCCTGAACAAAGGCCTGAAAGATACCCTCCCCCGCGGCTTTTGCTGCCATCACCTCCGGCGCATCGCGATACAACGGCGCAGCATCATCCAGCGCGGTGCGCATCGCAGCCTCTTCACACTCCGAGCGCACAAAAGCCAGCACCAACGTGCGCATTCGCTGGAGTGGCGGATAATGGGTGTCCTGCAAAATCTCCCGCATCAGTGCGGACGTACGCTGCCACTCTTCAAGCTGGAGCTGGAAAAGAATCGAAGCTTTATTGGGAAAGTACTGATACACCGAACCAACGCTGACGCCCGCACGTTCGGCCACCCGCGCGGTGGTAAAACGCGGCGCTCCTTCCTCGGCTAAAACCTGAATAGCGGCTTCCAGGATTGCCGTCACCAGCGCGGTAGAACGTGCCTGACGCGGCTGTTTTCGTGAGGAAATACGCGGGGTTGAACGGGATGTCATCGGGTGAGTCTCCAGCGAAAGGAATGCGAATAGTGAATGTGACGAATCCATCATATTCTAAATGCGAATAATTCGTCATATTTTATACTGGAGTCCTGCATGACCATGACCACCCTCACCACCGCACCGCTGGCCCTGTTGCTGGAACGTCTGTTTGCCGAGGCCGAGGCAACCACCAGCCCCGTACTCGATGATGTTTCCGAAGAGGAACAGATGCGCCTGTTACAGAGCAAAACCGACTACCGGGATCTCTACGGACGCCTGAAAGATCTGTGGCTGCCGGTGTCAAAAGAGACCGGCACACTGCTGTATATGCTGGCGCGCAGCAGTAATGCGAGCACTATTGTCGAGTACGGCACCTCGTTTGGGATCTCCGCGCTCCATCTGGCGGCGGCACTGCGTGATAACGGTGGCGGCAGGTTGATTACCTGCGAGTTCGAGCCCTCCAAAGCGGCGCGCGCCCGGCAGCATTTTAACCTGGGTGGCGTGAGCGATCTGATTGAGATCCGCGAAGGCGATGCGCTGGAAACCCTGCGTCAGGATCTGCCTGAATCGATTGATCTGGTGCTGCTCGACGGCGCGAAATCGCTCTACCCAGAAATTCTGGCGTTACTGGAGCCACACCTGAGAAAAGGCGCGCTGATCGTCGCCGATAACGCCGATTATTACCCGCCGTATCTGGAAAAAGTCCGCTCGCCAGAAAATGGTTATTTGTCGACGCCGTTTAGCGAGGATGTGGAGCTGTCGGTTTGGCTGGGGTGAAAGGCCACTAATCCCCCGGTGGCGCTGCGCTTACCGGGGCTACAACTCGTAGCCCGGATAAGGCGTTTACGCCGCCATCCGGGATTTCCCCGGTGGCGCTGCGCTTACCGGGGCTACTCGTCAAAAAACACCATCCCCTTGTATGGCTTCGCGCGGCAGGCGGCCAGCCGTTGCGCGAGGCTACCCACGTGGGCTTCCAGCTTGTGCCCGTCCGGGTCGAGAAAATAAAACGACTCCCCTTCGCTTCTGT
Source organism: Phytobacter sp. SCO41 (assembly GCF_003073275.1). NCBI lineage: Bacteria > Pseudomonadati > Pseudomonadota > Gammaproteobacteria > Enterobacterales > Enterobacteriaceae > Phytobacter > Phytobacter sp. SCO41. The sequence continues at coordinate 4,903,528 of NZ_CP027225.1, forward strand.
TCTCTTTCCACGACGTTACCCCCGCTTGCGTAAGGCGTGCCACAAACGTAGCAAAATCATTTTCATCGATACTAAAGGCATAGTGGGTGTAGTCGCTCTCCTGCGGGGCGATGTACCGCCGCTGCGCGTCCAGCGACAGGCAGAGCCACAGATCGCCACAGCGCAGATACGCGCCGTTATCCCAGCGTGCATGCAGGGGCAACCCCAGCAGATGATGGTAAAAACCGATGCTGCTGGCAATATCGCTGACCGCCAGCGTCAGGTGATTCAGACCTTTTAACATGTTGTCATCTCAGCAGAAATTAAAGGCAGTCGAGTAAGTGCTGTCGCAGCCACTGGTGTGCCGGGTCACGGTGCAGACGTTCATGCCAGAGCATCAGCATATCGAACCCCGGCAGCGGCACGGGCGGCTCCACCACCTGCAAGGCTCCTGCCTTTTTCACCAGACGTTCCGGCAGCACGGCTACCAGGTCGCTGGTGGCCAGCGCCTCCAGCATAAACAAGAAATGTGGCACAGAGAGCACGACGCGCCGCGAAAGCCCACTTTTTGCCAGCACCTCATCGGTTATCGCGCTAAAGCCCCCGCCTTCCGGCGAGACAATCACATGCTCCAGCCTGCAGAATTGCGCCAGCGTCGGGCGACGTTTTAAGGCCGGGTGATTCAGCCGCCCGGCCAGCACATAGCGTTCGGTAAACAGCAGTCGCTGATGCAATGCAGGCGGCGCTCCTTCACGGGTATGAAAGATCAGATCGACATCGCCCTGCTCCGCCTGGCGCAAAATCTGCGGGGGATTGAGCTCGAAGAGCGCCAGACGGGTACCCGGTGCGGCCGCCCGCAGGCTGTTGAGCGCAGGCAACACCACGGCCGACTCGGTGTAATCCGTCGCCACGATCCGCCAGGTGAGATCGGCACTCGCCGGATCAAAAGGGCTACCGGACGAAACGGCGCTTTCCAGCGCATCAAGCGCCTGTCTCAGCGGTAGACGCAGTTCATCGGCACGGGCGGTCGGATGCATGCCACGCGGCCCCGGCAGCAACAGCGGGTCACCAAAGATCTCCCGCAGGCGGGCAAGCTGCACGCTGACCGAGGGCTGCGACAAATTGAGCCGTTGCGCCGCCCGCGTCACGTTAAGTTCGGTCAACAGGACATCCAGCGTCGCCAGCAGATTCAAATCGATACGACGGAAATTAACCATGGCTATACCTGCAATATCAGTAATTAATTTCTACTATACCTTCCCATTCATTACCGTGGGGTGACTTTCCCAACACCAGGTACACACAATGAATGTTTTGATTGTTTACGCCCATCCCGAAGCCCACTCTTTGAACGGTGCGCTGAATGCCTTTGCCATTTCGCATCTGGAAAATAGCGGACACCACGTGCAGGTATCCGATCTCTACGCCATGAACTGGAAATCACAACTGGATGCCAGCGACACGCTGGCCCCGCTGGCTGGTGACCATTTCCACCCGTCACTGGATTCAAAAAAGGCCTTTGAGCAGGGTTTGCAAAGTGCGGATATCGCTGGCGAACAGGCGAAATTACGCTGGGCAGACGCGGTCATTTTCCAGTTTCCGCTGTGGTGGTTTTCGATGCCTGCCATTATGAAGGGGTGGTTCGACAGGGTTTACGCCTATGGATTTGCCTATGGTGTGGGCGAACACAGCGACACTCACTGGGGCGATCGCTATGGCGAGGGGAGTCTGTCAGGCAAGCGGGCGATGTTGCTGGTGACGACAGGCGGCTGGGAATCACACTATAGCCCCCGTGGGATCAACGGCCCAATCGACGATATTCTGTTCCCCATCCAGCACGGGATGCTGTTTTATCCGGGCTTCGAAGTGTTGCCGCCGCTGGTGATTTATCGCACCAGCAAGACAGATGATGAGAAATATGCAGCGTATTGCCAGCAACTGGCACAGCGTCTGGACACGCTTTGGCAGGCAGAACCGCTGCCCTTCAGGCGGCAGAATGCCGGGGATTACACCATTCCCGCACTGACCCTGCGCCCGGATATCGCACCAGGCGAGAGCGGGTTTGGTGTGCATGTGAAGTGACATCCATTCAGGTATGAAATACGTTACCCGTATAGGAATACAATGGCACCCTGCTTACCCAAAAATACCAAAAGGGTAAACCGGGATGCCATTCAACGATAAATGCCTTATTCCGGCTCTTTGACCTGCGCAACAAATGACGGGAGATCCCAGGTGCCGCCCGCGCGAATGTAGCGGCACATACCGGTGGTGGATTCGCTGCTCTGGGTGAACGCTTTACCGTCCCACACCCACTCCGCGGATGCCCAGCAGTCGCCTATCCCGCGGCCACGCTGACCCAGCGAAATCAGGCCATCGCTGTAATCCGAAGCGGAATCGGTCACCAGCACGGGTTCGCCCGCGAGCTTGCTGTCGATAACCCAGAAGCCATAGCCTTCGTTATACGCCGCGCGCCAGCAGAGCGTGGAAATCAGCGCATGGGTATCGTCAAGCGGCGTCAGACTGATATCGTTATCGCCCTCATCCGCCTGCGGGTCCGGTGATTTCAAACGCTCGCAATTGGTGTCTTTCGGTAACGAAGCAATCAATTTAGGCTTAAGCGCGGCGACTTCCGTTTCATTGAGCACGCGCTCCTGCGCATCACTCACTTTGGCCGCCTGAATCACCGGGGGCTCTTTCGCCGCCGGTACGCTACTTTCCGGTTTATCGCCTTTCTTCACCAGCGCGCCGGGGGTGTCCAGACGCCCCTGCACATCATCCATTTTCAGCAGCACCGCTGTCGCGCCATCGCCAGACAGCTCGAACGGCTTCGCACCGCCTTTAAATTCGACTTTGCCGCTGCCTTTTACTGCCTCGATCAGCGCCTGAGTTTGCGCGGGAGACAACCGCCAGGTATCGGTGTCCTCCGGCTCAACTTCACCGATCTCTTTGTCATCAATCCACAGAACCAATTTGGGCTGCGGTGCAGTCTCATCGGATTCCATTTCCGCGAGCACAACATCAACAACAAGCGGAGCATCCGCACCGGCTTTACGCACCAGCAGTACCGACCCACTGGCTTCTTCTTCCTTGCTATAACCCGCAGCGCGACAGGTCAGCGTGTTGTCACAAACGACTTCCCAATCTTTGTGGTTAAACGTGGTGCTATTGTTTTCTGCCATTGCCGGCGCACTGAGCGTCGCTATCATCACCAGTGCGGCTTTATAACTTTTATTCATGCCGTTTCTCCGTATTCACCATCGCCGACAGTGTGAAGAATTTAGTGCATTCGGAGAAGTGAAATTTTTTCTACGGTGAAAGGAAATAACGTGGATTTGATCCCCCTCGCACAGGAAGGGGATCGGGAGAGGGGAAATTAATCCAGCTTCAGGTCCCCGTAGCTGTTTACTACGCGGGAGACAATGCCGTAATCAATCGCTTCTTGCGGGTTCATCCAGTAGTTGCGGTCAGTGTCTTGTTTCACTTTCTCAACCGGTTGCCCGGTCGCATCGGCGATAAGACGGTTAACGCGATCCAGCATGCGGATGATCTCTTTCGCTTCAATCTCAATGTCGCTGGCCTGGCCACGCACGCCGCCCAGCGGCTGATGGATCATAAAGCGAGTGTTTGGCAGCGCGTAGCGATGCTCTTTTTTCGCCGCCAGGAAAATGGTGATCCCGGCGCTCGCCACCCAGCCAGTACCAATGATATGCACTTCCGGCTTGATGAATTTAATGATGTCGTGAATGGTATCCGCAGCTTCAACATGGCCGCCCTGGCTGTTCAGGTAGATTTTGATCGGCGCATCGCTGATCCCCTGCAACAGCAGCAGTTGGGTCACCACTTTTTCGGTCAGCGTCTGGTTAATCTCACCGGAGATAATGATCGAGCGCGAATCCAGCAACTTCTGCTGCATCATCTGAGTGACGTTACCGCCTTCGTTCTCTTTTTTATCGTCGTCTTTACTGCCCATATAATGCATGGTGAATCCCCCGTAGTGATAATGGCATTAAGCATAGTCTACGCCATAAAAGGCGGAAAATAACAAGATGTTATCTCCGCACTTTTGGGGGATCAATAACCCAGATCGTCACGACGCAATCCCAGGTCTTTCAGTTGCTCATCGCTAAGATTGCTCAAAATTATCCGCGTCTTGCGCCGTTCCCATTTTCTTTTCACCCAATGCCACAGTTGTACTAACCCGAAAAATGGTCGTTGCGGTCTATTTTCAAAGAATTCCATCGCGTCTCTCCTCACCTGAACAGAGCTCTATTTTCTCTGGAATCCCTGTATGCAATACAGACGCAGAAATTACTTTTCTTTAACATACAGATCGCCTACAACTGTATCTGAACGGCATTTTTCTCCGCCATCTGTACTGGTTTTACAATCTGTATGGTGACAACAAAGGATACAGCATGACACGTTATGAAAACCTGGCCACCTTACTGGCGGAGCGCATTGAACAAGGGCTCTACCGCCATGGCGAGAAACTGCCATCCGTCAGGAATCTGAGCCAGGAGCACGGCGTGAGCATCAGCACCGTACAGCAGGCGTATCAGGTGCTGGAAAACCTACAGTTGATCACCCCGCAGCCGCGCTCGGGCTATTTTGTCGCCCCGCGCAAAGCTAAACCGCCGGTGCCTGCCATATCGCGCCCGGTTCAGCGCCCGGTAGAAGTGACGCAGTGGGATGAAGTGCTCACACTGCTCGATGCCCGTTCGGACAAAGAGATGCTCAATTTTGGCGGCGGGGCGCCGGACATTTCGCAACCGACGCTCAAACCGCTGTGGCGCGAAATGGCGCGTCTGGTGCAGCACAATCAGTGCGACATTCTGAGCTACGACGCCCTGCAAGGACGCCGCGAACTGCGCGAGCAGATCTCCCGCCTGATGGTTGATGGCGGCACGGTGGTGGACCCGGAAGATATCGTGATCACCAACGGCTGCCACGGCGCGCTGAGCATCGCCCTGCTTTCGGTGTGTAAACCGGGTGATATCGTGGCCGTGGAGTCCCCTTCCTACTATGGCACCATGCAGTTACTGCGCGGTTTTGGCATTAAAGCGATGGAGATCCCAACCGATCCGGAAACCGGGATCAGCATTGAGGCACTGGAACTTGCGCTGGAACAGTGGCCGATCAAAGGGGTGATCCTCGTACCAAGTTGCAGCAACCCGCAGGGCTCGATCATGCCGGATGCGCGCAAAAAAGCGATACTGGCGCTGGCGCAGCGCCATGACATTGTCATTTTCGAAGACGATATCTATGGCGAACTCGTCACCGATTATCCCCGCCCGCGCACCATTAAATCTTTTGATATCGATGGCCGCGTGTTGCTGTGCAGCTCGTTTACCAAATCGGTCGCGCCGGGGCTGCGTGTGGGCTGGATTGTACCGGGGCGCTATCGCGATCGGGTGCTGCATATGAAATATGCCGCTATCGGCAGCACAGTGCCCACTAATCAGTTGGCGATGGCGGCGTTTATTCGCGACGGCCACTACCATCGCCATATTCGCCGGATGCGCCAGTTTTATCAGCAGCATCTGGAAACCTATACCTGTTGGATCCGCCAGTATTTCCCTTGCGGAATCTGCGTTACGCGGCCAAAAGGTGGCTATATGCTGTGGGTGGAGCTACCGGAAGGGGTGGATATGCTCTGTGTCTCGCGCCAGCTTTGTCGGCTGAAAATCCAGATTGCGCCAGGCTCGCTTTTTTCCGCCTCGGGGAAATACCGCAACTGCCTGCGCATTAACTGCGCCCTGCCGCTGACTGAACGGTATCGCGAGGCCATTTCGAAGCTGGGCGAAGCTATTCATTTCGCGATGGAAGAGAGTTAATCTCCCCTTCGTTTTCCTTCCCCGGTGGCGCTTCGCTTACCGGGGCTACCAAACCACCGCACCGCGGCCCCGGTAAAATCGTATCCCGGGTAAGGCGCGTGCGCGCCGCCCCCGGGAGTTCTCAAGACATTCAGAACTTATACGACAGGCTGCCCACAATGCTGCGCTCGGCACCAAAGTAGCAGTAAGAGAGCGAGTTACAGGAGGCAATATAGCTCTTGTCCGTCAGGTTATTGACGTTAACCTGCGCGCTCAGCCCTTTCAAACCCACCTTCGACAGGTCATAGCCGACCGCCAGATCCACCAGTGTATAGGACGGTAGCGTATGCGTGTTCTGGCGATCCGAGGTAATGCCATTCACATAGCGCACGCCGGAACCGACGGTCAGCCCGTCCAGCGGCCCGCTCTTCACATCGTAGCTCAGCCAGGTGCTGGCCTGATTACGCGGTGCGTAGACGGCGCGCTTGCCCTGCTCTTCCGGGCTGCTCTTCTTGTAGCGAATATCGGTGTAGGTATAGGCCGCCTGTAGACGCAGGCTATCCGTTAACTGCCCCACCGCTTCCAGTTCCACCCCTTCGGATTCGATCTCGCCGATAGAGCGGTACGGATCGGTCGGCTCTTCTTTGGTGGCGATATTCTTCTGGTTAATGCGGAACACCGAGGCGCTGTACATCGTCTGCGTCCCTTCCGGCTCGAATTTCAACCCGGCTTCCCACTGTTTCCCCTTCATCGGCTCCAGGATCTTGCCGTTTTCATCGGTAAAGCTGGTCGGCGTGAACGCGGTTGAGTAGCTAACGTAAGGCGCAATCCCGTTATCGAACAGATACAGCAATGCCGCACGGCTGCTGTAATGGCCTTGATCCAGGGTATCGCTGGTGTCATTGAGCTTATTAACGTTTGTGACTTTCACCTGATCGTGGCGACCGCCCAGCGTCAGTCGCCACTTATTGAGTGACATCTGATCCTGGACGTAGATCCCGGTCTGCTCCAGCTTATGCTTCTCGCTGCTGTACTGCGTGATGTAATCCGGATCTGCGCCATATACCGGGTTAAACGCGTCGATCGCCGGGAAAGCACCGTAGTAACCGGCCACATTATTGCTGCGGCGCTGGTAATCCACCCCCATCAACAGGCGATGGTTAACCGGGCCGGTCTCCACGCTGCCATCCAGTTGGTTGTCCAGCGTGATGGCATTCATCTTTTCATCAGAACCAGAATAGCCACGGTTCAGTTCGGTATCGTTGAGCCAGCCTGCCGCATACACCTGATTCAGGTTCACTTTAGTGTGCAGATAGCGCAATTTCTGGCGTACTGACCAGCCGCTATCAAAGGCGTGTTCGAAGTTGTAGCCGACCATATTTTCGCGGCGGTCGTATTTGTCGTAATCGTCTTCCCCTTCATAAAAGGTATTAGAAATTTTCTGCCCGGCGTGAGGGACAACGGTGCCTTCATACGGTAAGCCCGAGTGACTACCCCCTTCCGGATCGCGATGCAGATAGGCCATCAGATCCAGGCGTGTGCTATCGGTGATGCGCCAGGTGAGGCTCGGCATCAGGGCGTAGCGCTCTTCTTTTAAGGGATCGAACTGGGAATCCGCATAGCGGGTCATGCCGGTTAAACGTACGGCAACGCGGTCGTTATCATCCACCGGGCCGGTCACATCAAAGGCCGCACCGCGCTGGTTGTTATTCCCGGCAAACACTTTGATTTCGCCCCCCGGATCAAACGACGGTTTACGGGAATTCAGCGCCACAATCCCGCCAGGCGAAGAGCGACCATACAGTACGGAGGCCGGGCCGCGCACCACTTCGATACTGTCGAGGAACCACGGGTCCACCACCAACGAACTGTGCGAGTTGGTGTCACCCATCATTTTCAGGCCGTCGAGATAGATATTATCCAGACTCCCATCGGAAAAGCCGCGCAAGACGATGTAATCAAAGCGGTTGGAGGCACCAATCTGGTTGGCATAGACACCCGGCGTGTAGCCCACCGCCTGGCGCACGCTGGTGGCCCCCTGCTCTTCATACTGCTGGCGCGTCACAATAGAGACCGACTGCGGGGTTTCGATATCCGGCGTTTCCAGCTTGGTTGCGCCACTTTGCATTTGTGAGGTCACCACCACCGTCTCTTCTTTTGTCGACGAGGTGTCCTGTGCCAGGGCCGTCGCGCTCAATCCACCCGTCATGCAGCCAATCATCAGCGCCAGTCGCGTTTTTGCGAACATGAAAATCTCCAGAAGCCGTTTTTATTGTAAATAAGAATTATTACCTTTTTGCCGACGGCGGCAGCTATGCGCAATGACAAGAGACGTATGCGCGGTGACAAAACGCATCACCACTGTGGAACTTTGGTCTACAGGCCCGTGGATGACCGGATGAATAACGGGGATTAACAGGCGTGGCGCGCCTCTCCGGGGGTAATGCCATAGCGACGGCGAAAGGCGGTAGAAAAATTGGTGGCATGCTGATAGCCCGACATCCATGCAGCCTGCTGCACGCTGTACCCCTGTGCCAGGTAGCGGCGGGCCAGGTCCAGACGGCAATCGCGAAGATAATCAAACACCGAGTGACCATAGGCCTGGCGAAACTTGGTCCGCAGGCTGCTGCTGCTCATGGCGGCCAGTTGGGCCAGTTCCGTGAGGGTGTACTCTTTCTCCGGCTGTTGCTCCAGCAAGCGACGCACGGTTTCGAGCCGATGTTGTTCGCCGCTGGGGGCATGGCGGGATGTGTGATTTTGCAGGCGCTGTGACAGGCCGTGACCTAGCAGTTGTAGCATGACGCCTTCGAGCATTAACTGGCGCGACAGCCCCGGTTGGCTGGACTGCTGGATGTATTGCAGGCCAGAGAGCAAAAAGCCCGGCACCTGCCATAAAAAGGTTGGCGCACCGCCGTTTTCCCACTGCTGAAGCAACGCAGAGAGCAGCGGCGATTGCCAGCAGCGCGCCGGGTCTACGCCCAGCGAAAGCGTGCGTAAGTGGTAGTCGGCAAGGTGTACGGCGTTCATCACCTGCTGCTCGCCAAGGCGCGAGGTAAAGGCCATACCGGAGCGCACCACAAATTCCTGACCGTTGACGCGCAGCATCACGCTACCTTCCAGCACCACCAGCATATAGAGCGGGCAGCTATGCAAGGAGGTGGTTTCATAGGGTTGCAGGACGCGGATATCTGAGCTGGTGAGGTTGAGACCAGATGAGAACGTCATCTCTTCGACATCGCCCTGAATCACAATGTGTTTTTCTTTACTGACGTCGCGGCAGGCAGAGAGTGACGGGAAGCGATAATCAATGCCGTAGCGTTCGCCAAACCCGATAAAATCTTCAACGGAAAAGTGTCTTTTTTGCATAGCGGGCAGCCATTGTGATCCTGTCCAATGTTCAACATTCCACCGGGGATGCGCGAAAATTTCCGGGTCGACGCCCTGAAAAACGCCTACAGATTACCATTGCCCCCGCCAGGCGGCAATAATATTGAGAATTGTTCTCACCTTTAGGTCAACCCTGGATGCGGCGTAAACGCCTTATTCGGACCGTACAGGGGCAGAGGATTCCCCACAAAAATGCGAGCACGAACGGTCCCCTCTCCTCTTTGGGGAGAGGGTCAGGGTGAGGGGGATATGCGGCTCAGGTGGAGGGTTCCGTTCCCCTTATGTTCCTTGCTTTTCTGTCGCGACAGAACCCGTGAACGTGCCAGGGGGACACAAAGATGTCGCTGTGGTTGTCATGCTGGGAAACGGGTCAGCCTGGCTAAAAAGGTTGCAGACATTCACAGTATCTACCACGTAGCCCCGGCAAGTGCAGCGCCGCCGGGGGATCTCTCAATCACCACGCCTCATGTTAAGAATTCAGGAGCCGTTTATCCCAAAATAACAACAGACCTTACCGTAACTTTTCAGCCCAGCCATTTCAGTTATGCCCAGATTTAATATCCATCATCTTTATTTCTTCAACATGCCGCTTATTCAAATTAATCACACATTGATCAATATATGACTGGTAGTCATTTGCATCCTCACCTATTTGTGACGCGACAGCCAGGCATAAATTTTCTCTATATGCTTTCCAGTCCACTTGTGCAGCCAGAAATGATTTACTGTAGATATCCCCTATCGTCAATTTCGGATCTTCGCTGCGGAAGACCGGACCTGGATTGTTAATTTTTATTTGCTTATTCGTCTCAGCAATAATATTATCCAGAGCATGCGAAGATTCCGCCGTTTTTTTTGACAGACAATCATAAGCAATATGTATATTGCTCTGATTTTTAAAGCAAACATCTCTCTCCATCCCTTCATAAAGAGCCGCATATGAAACTGCAGGCATCAGAAACAGGAGCGCCAGCGTTGCACGTAAATATTTCATTGCAAATACCTTATTCTTTGGCAAGTTAACTCATTGCTCATATATTCAATCAGCTTTACGGTAATTAATGAGATTATTTTTCATCTTAAGCAGATATTATTTCCACGGATGTGATTATATCCGGCATCAATAATCATCTTTTGCAACGCTTTCACGTCATTCGGATTGTTCATTCCGGACGTCCCCACGGAACCTGATACGCCAGAAAACTGTGAGGTATTGTCAGCCATAATGATATTCCCTTTAAGATTGCTACCAACCAGTGGGCTTCGGCACCATTACCCCCACTGATCACCTGGTCTCGGTATAGATGACCTATCCAGGACGCGTGAAAAGCATAACGCATGGATGCCACTTATCCACTCTCATCTTCATGCTTACAAAAAAACCTCCAGGTCAAACAGACATACTGCGTTTCCCTTCGATATCTGAGAACGTAAGCCGTGTCCTGGTCTGCTCTCAAAGGTGAAAGTTGAACCATATTCTTACTTCATTAGCGCAACGCTAATTAATGATACACACAAATATTATGGATATTACCCCCCATTAATATTCCCAATGGCTTATCGACACCTTTCTCCTTAATTCCCCCATTATCTTCTTCATTATTTCTCCACAATATGGACTTTTGTAAATCCATATTATCTCCCCAGAAAATGCTTAACGCCTGGCGCAAAATTCATATATTCTTACGACAAATGAGAACGATCATTCTCAAAACTACTACCCGGAGCCCGGCATGACACAAAAAGTCTCGCAGCAAGAACGCCATCAGATGCGCCAGGACGAAATCATTGTCGCGGCGCGGCGCTGCTTTCGTGCCAGCGGTTTTCACGCGGCCAGCATGTCGCAAATCGCGCTGGAGGCTCAGTTGAGCGTCGGGCAGATTTATCGCTATTTCGCCAGTAAAGACGCCATTATCGAAGAGATGATCCGCCGCATCATCGATTACCGTATCGCGGAAATGGAAAGCAACGCCCAGACTCAGCATATCCCGCAGGTGCTGGCCTGGCGGCAAACGCTCAGCCACGACGATGATGCGCTGATGCTGGAAGTGGCGGCCGAGGCAACCCGCAATCCACGCGTTGCAGCAATGATGGCGCAGGCCGATGCGCGCATGTATGAAACCGCCTGCGCCCACCTGAAAAAGGCGCACCCGCATCTTGAAGATAGCCGTGTCCGCTGCTGCGTGGAGATTATGGCGTCGCTGATAGAAGGCACCATTTTTAGAAACCTGACGCCACAAAAATGCGACCCGGCGCAATTACAGAAAATATATCAGGACATAATACATATGTTATTTACTGAAAAATAATCCGGGATTAAACGAATTTCAGGCGATGTATAACGACATCGCCCGTCATCATTTCCGCTAATAGCGGAAGTGGCGTATTGCCATCGCCAAAATATGGTCAACCAGCCGCCCTTTGATTATCAATGGGCAGGCCTTTTACACGCCGGGAAAATATAATGAAGTTAATAAAAACCACCGTCGTGGCATTATTCGCATTAACTGGCTGCGACAATGCCACACCACCTGCACAACACAACGCGGTCCAGGAAGTCGGGGTCGTCACGCTCCAGAGCCAACCGCTTGCCGTATTCAGCACCCTGACCGGGCGCACCTCGGCCTCGCTAAGCGCGGAAGTCCGCCCGCAAGTTGGCGGCATCATTCAGAAGCGCCTCTTCACCGAAGGTGACACCGTGAAAGCCGGCCAGCCGCTGTATCAGATTGACCCGTCCAGCTATCGTGCCACCTTCAATGAAGCCGATGCCTCACTCAAACAGGCGCAATCGCTGGTGGAATCCGACTGTCAGAAAGCGCGCCGCTATGCGCTGCTGGTAAAAGACAACGGCGTATCACAGCAGGATGCCGACGACGCGAAATCTACCTGTGCGCAGGATCGCGCCAGCGTCAGCGCCAAACAGGCGGCGCTGGAAAGCGCGCGTATCAACCTGAACTGGACCACCATCACGTCGCCGATTAGCGGGCGGATTGGCATCTCGTCTGTTACTCCCGGTGCGCTGGTCACTGCCGAACAAACCACGGCACTGGCCACCGTGCGCGGGCTGGACACCATGTATGTCGATCTCACCCGCTCCAGTGCCGACCTGCTGCGTTTACGTAAGCAGGCGCTCGCCAGTAACGACAGCACGCTGAATGTATCGCTGATTCTGGAAGATGGCAGCACCTACAGCGAAACCGGCAAACTGGCGCTGACCGAAGTGGCGGTGGATGAAGCCACCGGTTCTGTCACCCTGCGCGCTATCTTCCCTAACCCGCATCAGCAACTGCTGCCCGGCATGTTTGTCCGCGCCAGAGTCAATGAAGGCGTGATGGAAAACGCCATTCTCGCCCCACAACAGGGCATCACCCGCGACAGCAAAGGCAATGCCACGGCGCTGGTAGTCAACGCTCAAAACAAGGTCGAGCAGCGCAGCGTCGAAACGGGTGACACCTACGGCGATAAATGGCTGGTCCTGAAAGGGCTGCAAAGCGGCGACAAGCTGATTGTTGAAGGTACCGATAAAGTCACCGCCGGTTCAGAGGCGAAAGCCGTTGAAGTGCAAAACAACGGAGGCAAAGCCTGATGTTCTCCAGCTTCTTCGTGCGTCGCCCGGTCTTTGCCTGGGTGATCGCCATACTGATCATGATGGCCGGGGTGCTGGCTATCCGCACGCTGCCCATCGCGCAATACCCGGACGTGGCGCCCCCCTCGATAAAAATCACCGCCACCTACACCGGCGCATCGGCGCAAACCCTGGAAAACAGCGTGACTCAGGTTATCGAACAACAGCTTACCGGGCTCGATAACCTGCTCTATTTCACCTCCACCAGCAGTTCCGATGGCCAGGTGACCATCACCGTGACGTTCGAACAGGGTACCGACCCGGACACCGCTCAGGTGCAGGTACAGAACAAGGTGCAACAGGCCGAATCCCGCCTGCCAACCGAAGTCACCCAATCTGGCGTGACGGTGGTGAAATCCCAGAGCAGCTTCCTGCTCATCATGGCGATGTATGACAAAACCGACCGTGCTTCCAGCTCCGATATCGCCGACTGGCTGGTGAGTAATGTGCAGGACCCGCTCGCGCGCGTTAACGGCGTGGGGAGCCTGCAGGTGTTCGGTGCGGAATATGCCATGCGTATCTGGATGGACCCGGACAAACTGGCCTCTTATGCGCTGATGCCGTCTGATGTGCAGACCGCCATTGAAGCGCAAAACGTGCAGGTTTCCGCCGGGAAGATCGGTGCGCTGCCGGCCTCAAACAGTCAGCAACTGACGGCCACCGTGCGTGCGCAGTCTCGCCTGCAAACCGTGGAGCAGTTCCGCAATATCATCATCAAAAGTGAAACCAACGGTGCGGTGGTCCGCGTCGGCGACGTTGCCCGCGTAGAGATGGGCAGCGAAGACTATTCGGCGACAGCGAAACTAAACGGCCACCCGGCGGCGGGCCTGGCGGTGATGCTGGCCCCTGGCGCGAACGCCCTGGATACCGCCACCCTGGTGAAAGATAAAATTGCCGAGTTCCGTCATAGCATGCCGCAGGGTTATGACGTCGCCTACCCGAAAGACAGCACCGACTTTATCAAAATCTCCATTGAAGATGTGGTGCAGACGCTGATCGAAGCCATCGTACTGGTGGTCTGCGTGATGTATCTGTTCCTGCAAAACGTCCGCGCCACCCTGATTCCGGCAATGGCGGTGCCCGTCGTGCTATTGGGGACCTTTGGGGTACTGGCGCTCTTTGGCTACTCGATTAACACCCTGACGCTGTTTGCGATGGTGCTGGCGATTGGCTTGCTGGTGGATGACGCCATCGTGGTGGTGGAAAACGTCGAGCGTATTATGCGCGACGAAGGGCTGCCCGCCCGCAAAGCCACTGAAAAATCGATGGGCGAAATCTCCGGTGCACTGGTGGCGATTGCGCTGGTACTCTCCGCCGTATTCCTGCCAATGGCCTTCTTTGGTGGCTCTACCGGGGTGATTTACCGTCAGTTCTCGGTCACCATCATCTCGGCTATGACCCTGTCGGTGATTGTTGCGCTCACCCTGACCCCGGCGTTGTGCGGCACGGTGATGCAGCACAGTAAGCCCCATAAGAAAGGCTTCTTCGGCGCGTTCAATCGCTTCTATGCCCGCACCGAAAATAAATACGAGCACCGTGTCCTGCGCGTCTTGCGCCGCTCCGTGACCGTGATCGCCACCTATGGCGTGCTCTGTGCGGCGATGGCGTTTGTCATGTGGCGTCTGCCCGGCAGCTTCCTGCCGACCGAAGACCAGGGCTCTGTCATGGTGCAGTTCACCCTGCCCGCCGGGGCCACCGCCCCGCGCACCAATGCGGTCGCCAGCAAAGTGACCGACTGGTTCCTCACCAAAGAGAAAGCCAATACCAACGCCATCTTCACGGTCACTGGCTTTAGCTTTAGCGGTAACGGCCAGAACGCCGGGATGGCCTTCGTCTCGCTGAAAAACTGGTCAGAGCGTAAGGGGGCGGAAAATACCGCCCAGGCAATCGCCCTGCGGGCCACCCAGCAGTTAAGCACTCTCCGCGATGCCAGCATTTTCGCCATGATCCCACCGTCAGTGGACGGTCTGGGGCAGAGTAACGGCTTTACCTTTGAGCTGCTGGCCAGTGGCAGTACCGATCGCGACGAACTGCTGAAAATGCGTAACCAGTTGATTGGCGAGGCCAGCAAAAGCCAGGAGCTGCAAGCCGTTCGCGCCAACGATCTGCCACAAATGCCGCAGTTGCAGGTGGATATCGACAGCAACAAAGCCGTCGCGCTGGGTCTGTCGCTCAGCGATGTCAGCAATACGCTCTCCAGCGCCTGGGGCGGGACCTATGTGAATGACTTTATCGATCGCGGACGCGTGAAGAAGGTCTATATCCAGGGGGATAGCGCGTTTCGCGCCGCGCCGTCTGACCTGAAAAAATGGTACGTACGCGGCAGCGATGACAGCATGACGCCGTTCTCCGCCTTTGCCACCACCCACTGGGAATATGGCCCGGAAAGTCTGGTGCGCTACAACGGCTCGGCGGCCTATGAAATTCAGGGGGAGAATGCCAGCGGGTTCAGTTCCGGCGTCGCGATGACCAAAATGGAGACCCTCGCTAATAATCTGCCCGCCGGTTCTACCTGGGCCTGGAGCGGCCTGTCATTGCAGGAGAAACTCGCCAGCGGCCAGGCCATGAGCCTTTATGCCATCTCGATCATGGTGGTGTTCCTCTGTCTGGCAGCGCTCTACGAGAGTTGGTCCGTGCCGATTTCGGTCATCCTGGTTATCCCGCTCGGCCTGCTTGGGGCGGCGCTGGCGGCCTGGATGCGTGGTCTGAACAATGACGTCTACTTCCAGGTCGCGCTACTGACCACCATCGGTCTGTCGTCGAAAAACGCCATTTTGATTGTCGAGTTTGCCGAAGCGGCGGTGCAGGAAGGCTATTCCCTGAGCCGGGCAGCGCTGCGTGCGGCACGAACCCGCTTGCGCCCGATTATGATGACTTCGCTGGCGTTTATCGCCGGGGTGCTGCCGCTGGCAGTGGCGACCGGGGCCGGAGCCAACAGCCGTGTCGCCATCGGGACCGGCATCATCGGCGGTACGCTGGCCGCCACGCTGCTCGCCATCTTCTTTGTTCCGCTGTTCTTTGTGCTGGTGAAACGTCTGTTCGCCGGTAAACGTCAACGCCAGGAGTAATTATGTTTCGAATTAGTGTGCTTGTTTTGGCTCTCCTGAGCGCGGGCTGTGTGTCGCTCGACCCGACCTATCAACGCCCGGCAGCCCCGGTTCCTGCCACTTTGCCGGGTAGCAGCGGCGAGGCGAAGGCGGTCGCCACCGACTGGAAGCAGGTGGTCAATGACAGCCGCCTGCAGCAGGTGGTGAGCCTGTCGCTCACCCAAAACCGCGATGTGCAAAAAGCGATTGCCGATATCGATGCGGCACGCGCGCTCTATGCCGAAGACCGGGCCGCGCTCTTCCCCACCGTCAATGCGGAGTTGAGCAACACCCGCAGCCGTACTGCGGCCACCGGCGTGACGTCCAGTGCAGAGGCCAATGGCGCGGTGTCGAGCTTTGAACTGGATCTGTTTGGCCGTAACCAGAGCCTCGCGCGGGCCCAGCGGGAGACCTGGCTTGCCAGCGAATATACCGCGCAAAACGCCCGCCTGACGCTGGTGGGAGAAATCACCACCGCGTGGATTACGCTTGCGGCGGATAACAGCAACCTGGCGCTGGCGCAGCAGACAATGGCGAGTGCGCAAAATTCGCTCACGATTGTGAAGCGTCAACAGCAGGTGGGGACGGCGGCGGCGACGGATGTAAGCGAAGCCATGGCGGTCTATCAGCAGGCACGAGCGAGCGTCGCCAGTTACAAAACCCAGGTGGCGCAGGATATCAATGCGCTCAATCTGCTGGCGGGAACGAGCGTGGCGCAAAGTCTGCTGCCCGGTACGCTCGAAAGCCTGGCGCAGGACAGCATCAAGCTGACGCCTGCGGGGGTATCGTCTTCGGTATTGTTGCGCCGTCCGGATATTCAGGAAGCGGAGCACAACCTGAAAAGCGCCAATGCCAACATTGGTGCGGCACGGGCGAATTTCTTCCCGTCGATTTCGTTAACCGCCAGCGCAGGGGTGGGCAGTTCAGCCCTGTCGTCGTTGTTTAATAACGGTATGAAGGTCTGGTCGTTTGCCCCGTCGATTTCGCTGCCGCTGTTTACCGGGGGCAGCAACCTGGCGCAGTTGCGCTACGCGGAAGCAGAGAAGAAAGGGTTGATCGCCACCTATGAGAAAACGATTCAGAGCGCGTTTAAAGATGTTGCCGATGCCCTCGCCCGCCGCCAGACGCTGGATGAACAGCTCGACGCCCAGCGTGAATATGTGGCTGCCGAACAAAAAACGCTGGATATCGCTCAGCGTCAATATCAGGCCGGGACCGGGGATTATTTATCGGTGCTGACCGCACAGCGTTCGCTGTGGTCGGCGCAGGAGGGGTTGATTTCGCTGCAGCAGACAGATCTTGAGAACCGGGTAACGTTGTGGCAATCCCTGGGGGGTGGCGTGGGGTGATTTTCCTCGCACCCTAACCGTCTGCCCAAAGGGGCGAGGGGACCGTTCGACTGCCGCCATCCGGGAATGCCCCCCTTGCCCACCGGCGGAATTACACCTTTTTGCCGCCGGGCTTCAGGCCACGGTGAAACTCATTGATGCGCTTCACCGTTTTGATGGCACGCTGAGAGGTAGCCGACGCCACGGACAACACAATCATCTCCAGACACAGCAACACCGTGCCATGCAGCGGGATTTTGCCCTTCTCACCGCCGCGCGGCACATGGATCACCACGTCCGCCTCTTTGCTAAAACGCGAATCCAGCGCATTGGTCAGCAAAATCGTCGGAATACCCAGCCGTTTGGTCTCTTTCAGGGTCGTCAGCCCCTCCCGATGGGCCGATTTCTGCGCCATCATCACCAGCACATCGCCGCGTTGCAGGCTAATCAACTGCTCTGCCAGCCCGATACCGGTACGGTTGAGCGCCACCGCGGGCAGCCCGACACGGCTGAACAGGCGGGCGGTGTAATCGGCCAGAATCCCCGAAGCGCCAATCCCAAAAATGGCCGCCTGACGCGCCTCCACCAGCAGGGCGACGGCCTGCGCGATGGCATAACGGTTATCCGGCGCAGACAACACCTCGCAGGTGTACTGGTGCCCTTCGAGCACAAAATCGATGCCGGAATTGACATCGCACGACAGCGCCCCGACCGTGGTACTCATCTTTTCCGCCGAGGTCACCGTCGGCCCAAACCAGTGCTCCATCGTCTGTTTCAGGTCGCGTAATCCGGCAAAGCCGAGCGCCTGAATCGCGCGCACCACCGTGGCGTCCGAGGTTTGCGTGGCCGCCGCAATTTCAATGGCCGTATGCTCCAGCACCACGTCCCGGTTTTCGTGGATGTAGCGCGCCACCGACAATAAGCGCGGCGACAGCGTATGCGCCCGCGCCCGGTAGCGCTCGCCATAGACATCCACCCGCCCTTTGCTTTTCGTTGCGCGCATCATGGCGTTGCACCCGGCAACGGACGCCCGGCAATCTGCGATTGCACCTGCGCAGCCATCAGCCCCAGCGCCGCATAGGAGTTGGAAATGGCCTCTTCCCGTGAAATCAACACATAATGCCCGGTACGGCAGGCCGACAGAAAATTACACCAGCCCGGCATTACCGCATCCATCGCCGCCATCTCATCCTGCGGCTTACCGCCGGTATCCCCACGCCAGGTAGCGAAGACAAAATCGGCATCCAGCTCCGGCAACCGCTCCGCGCTGACATCAATACGTCCGCCCTCCGGGATGCGCTCAATCAACGGCGGGAAGGTGAACCCGGCATCACGCAGCACACGTCCCAGCGAATGATAGGTATGCAGGGCGTTGATTTTCCCCTGGTTGGCCTGAATCACCGACACGCGGATTTTGCGGGTATCCACCGTCGCTTTTAGCGCCGCGATTTGCGCCTGATAGCGACGATCAAGAATGGTAAGTCGCGCCTGGCTGCCGGTCAACTCCGCCAGTTTGCTGTAGATACGCGGCGCGCCACCGTCAAGGTGATCGATACTGACGGTCGGGGCGATTTTTTCCAGTTGCTCCACCGGCGTATTGCGACTTGGCTCGGTAATGATCAGATCCGGTTTTGCCGCCGCCACGGCTTCAATATCAATGGTTGCGGTGCCGATAAACGCGATCTGGCTGTTATCAAAATCCACCCCGGTCAACATCGCACTGGAGCGCAGCGTATGGCTGCCGTCGGGCCGGGTGCGGCCATGGCTGGCGACCGGCGGCACGCCCAGCTCAATCAGCGGAATGGTGATATCGAGATCGTGCAACGAGACAATACGCTGCGGATGCAGCGGCACGGTCACCGTCCGCCCCAGATCATCGGTAAAGGTGCGGGTCGCGGGTTCGGCATGCACCGCCGTCACCGCCAGTAATAAGAAAGCGAAAAGTAAACGCATACGGCTCCCTGAGTTATAACCGGTCCCGCCGCTGCCAGAGCAACAGCAGGAAAAATGGTCCGCCCGTCAATGAAATCACAATGCCCGCCGGGATTTGCAGCGGCGCAAATGCCAGCCGCCCCAGCGAATCGGCCACCAGCACCAGCAGCGCACCGAGCAACGCACTGCCGGACAACAGCGCCACCTGGCCGCCGCGCAGCAGAAAACGCGCCATATGCGGCGCAATCAGCCCGACAAAACCGATGCTACCCGCACAAGAGACACAGGCGGCGGTCAGTAACACCGGAGCAAAAAAACGAATGCGCATCAGCCACGCCATCCGCACGCCCAGCCCGGCGGCGGCCTGATGGCCGAGCAGCGCCACATCTGAGGCCCGCGCGGTAACAAACAAAATCAGCGCGGCAGGCAGCGCCCAGCAGGTCGCCACCACCAGCAGCGGCCAGGTGGCGGTATGCAGGCTGCCCGCCAGCCACACCAGCGCGGTCTGTACATCGCGCACATCGGCGGTGGTCATAAACACCCCAATGCCTGCCGCAAACGTCCAGGAGACGCCAATGCCAAGCAAAATAAAACGCGGACGCGAAAAATCCCGCGCCAGCAGCAGCACGATCAACGCCGCCAGCAGGCCGCCCGCCATGCCCGCTACGGGCCGCCAGGCCAGCCCCAGCGCCGGGAAGAGGAGGATTAACGCCAGCACCGCCACACTACTGCCCTCTTTCACCCCCAGCAGCCCAGGGTCCGCCAGACCATTGCGGGTGATCGACTGCATCGCCGCCCCGGCCATACCCAGCATGGCGCCGCACAGCAGCGCCATCAGCAGGCGCGGCAAACGGATATCCCACACGATGTACAACTGTTCGGCATTAAGCGCCTGTGGGAAAAAGAGCGCACGCCCGATCGCCGATACGGGAACCGGCAGCGAGCCTTGCATCAGGCCGGTAAGTAATAACCCCAGCGCGAGCACCAGCAGCACGGCGCCCCACACAGCCGTCTTTGGCCGCCATAAACGGGAAAAACGCCCCAGACGAAACGAACGAAAGCCTGCGCGCGATAGCAGCGAACTCATTTGAATAACCTCGATGCCAGCAGGATAAACAGCGGTGCTCCCACGAGCGCGGTCATCACCCCGGTTGCCAGCTCATGAGGGGCGACCAGCGTACGGGCGGCGATATCCGCCAGCAGCAACAGTAATGCCCCCGTGAGCGCACAAAGCGGCACGCCCAGGCGCAGGTCATCGGTAGCAAAACGGCGCACCAGATGCGGGACGATCAAGCCGATAAAACCGATCGGCCCGGCCAGTGATACCGCCGCCCCGCACAACAAGGCAATGGCAACAAGCCCAAGGCCACGGGTACGCGCCAGCGAAATCCCCAGCCCGATAGCCACCTGATCCCCCAGCGCCAGCATATTGAGCGCCGGGGCCACCCACAGTGACAGAACCAGCCCCATCGCTGCCACCAGCGCCGCAGTGCGGACCGCCTCCCAGCGTAGCCCTGCCAGATCCCCGGCAAGCCAGGTGCGCATTGCCAGCAGGGTTTGTTCATCAAGGATCAGAATGGCGGCGGTGAGAGAGGAGGTAAACGCGGTGAGTGCCACGCCACACAGGGTGACCTTCATCGGCGTCAGCCCGCTTTTCCCGGCGCTGGCAATACCCATCACCAGCGCAAACAGCGCCCCGGCACCGCAGGCGGCGATCAGCGGTTGCCCAGGCCCGAAAGCAAGCCCAAGCGCGGTGGTCGCAACCACCGCCAGCGCCGCCCCTGCATTCAGCCCAAGGATATGCGGCTCACCGAGCGGATTACGGATCACCGTCTGTAACAGCGCCCCGGCGACGCCGAGCGCCGCCCCCACCACCAGCGCCGCCACAAGGCGCAGCAGACGCAGGCTGATAATTATCTGATGGTCGAAGTTACGCGGGTCGAAGGCCAGAAACGCACGGACAACGGTTTGCGGGCCAATCGTGCGCGCCCCCAGCCCCAGATGGGCCACCGAGGCCAGCACGAGTAACACCAGCACCAGCAGGAGTGCCAGCCCGCTTCGCCCGCTACGGCGGCGTACAAGAAGGGGTTGTGTGGTCATGCGTGCGGCTCGTGCTGACGGCGGAATGGCATAAAGAAGGGTTTCCCGGTCATCGGGTTAATGGAGACATGCACATCAACCTCAAAGACCGATTTGATAAGCTCCGCCGGGCAGGGATCGCCTTCGTGCAACACGCCTTCCACTTTGCCCTGACGCAGAAAGACCAGCGTATCGCCGTAATTCACCGCGAAGTTCAGATCGTGTAATACCACCACTACGGTGCGCCCGTGTTGGCGGGTCAGCGAGTGCAGCAGTTCAAGGATCTCCACCTGATAACGCAGGTCGAGGAAAGTGGTGGGTTCGTCGAGTAAAATCACCGGGGTTTGCTGGGCCAGCGCCATCGCAATCCAACAGCGTTGACGCTGACCACCGGAGAGGCTGTCGACCGGAAGATGCGCGAACGCTGTGGTGCCGGTTACCGCCAGCGCCTCTTCAACCGCCTGCTGGTCGTCGTCAGACCATTGGCGCATAAAGGTTTGCCAGGGGAAGCGTCCACGGGAGACCAGTTCAAACACGGTGAGCCCTTCGGGGACTAACGGTGACTGAGGCAAGATCCCCAACTGGCGCGAGACCGCTTTGGTCGGCTGTTGGTGAATGGCTTTGCCGTCAAGCTGGACGCTGCCGCCCAGCGGTTTGAGCAGGCGCGCAATGGTACTGAGGAGCGTGGATTTGCCGCTGCCGTTCGCACCGACTAGCACGGTCATTTTGCCGGAGGGGATGGCAAGGCTGATGCCATCAACAATCACCTTTTGTTGATAACCTGCCGAGAGATTATCCAGCACAATTCCGGGCCGACTGGCCGCGTTGTCCACCTGCTGTGGCATGTATACTCCTGCGCCGCAACCACGTGGTACACTCCGCGCGCGCCAGCTTAACAAATAAAAATAAATATCATTCTCTTTTAGATTTTGCCGCCAGGCAATGTAGTAGTCAAGAGATTCAAATACCCATAACTTCACCGGTTATTTTAGGGTGACTACAGCCACTTCATTGGCTGAGCCTTATTTTTAATCTGTTTATTTTCAATAAACTAAATGGATAAAGGGGATATTTTCAGGCGCATTTTCATCCGCAAAATGCGGTGTAGTCATTTTTCTCACTTTTCCATTTACTACTACATTTTGCCATGATTGAATGATTCTCAATTACATATCCAGCATGAATATTTCACGCCGAAGGATAGATTTACAGTCGCGGGCAATGAATAAAAATCTTCCCTTATGCATGACTGGCAGAGGGCATTTTGGAAAAACGGACAACATGGCTGAGTTAACTTCTTCGATCTCCGGGAAAAAAGGGCACGCACTGTTTTCTGCGTTGTTCCTGGGGGCAACCTTTTCACCTCTGGCACAGGCAGCAACAAACGCTGCGCAGGATAAAGACAGTGACACGCTGACCGTACTGGCAGGCGCGTCATCGGCAGATCAGGCTGCGACGGCGGGCTATCAACCGCTGAACACCTCGGCGGCAACGCTCACCACCATGCCGCTGCTGGATATTCCGCAGGTGGTTAACACCGTGAGCGATAAAGTGCTGGAAGATCAGCATGCGACAACGTTGGATGAAGCGCTGTATAACGTCAGTAACGTGGTGCAGACCAACACATTAGGCGGCACGCAGGATGCCTTTGTGCGCCGTGGCTTTGGCGCGAACCGCGACGGGTCAATCATGACCAATGGTCTGAGAACGGTGCTGCCGCGCAGCTTTAATGCTGCGACCTCGCGCGTCGAAGTACTGAAAGGCCCGGCCTCCACGCTGTACGGTATTCTGGATCCCGGTGGGCTTATCAATGTTGTAACGAAACGCCCGCAAACCACTTTTGGTGGCTCCGTCTCTGCCACCTCTTCAAGCTTTGGCGGCGGCACCGGGGATCTCGATGTTACCGGGCCGATTGAAGGCACTCGCCTGGCGTATCGTTTGACTGGCGAATATCAGAATGAAGATTACTGGCGCAACTTCGGTAAAGAGAAAAGCACTTTTATCTCCCCGTCGCTGACCTGGTTTGGCGATGACGCCACGGTGAGTGTGCTGTACTCGCACCGTGACTACAACACCCCGTTTGATCGCGGCACGATTTTCGATCTCAAGACCAAACAGCCGGTGAATGTCAGCCGTGAAACCCGCTTCGATGAGCCGTTCAACATTACCGATGGTGCATCTGATCTGGCGCAACTGAATGCCGAATACCGTCTCAACAGCGCATGGACGGCGAAGTTTGACTACAGCTTTAGCCAGGACAAATACACCGATAACCAGTCGCGCGTGATGGCCTATGACGCCGCCACCGGGAATCTAACGCGCCGAGTGGATGCCACGCAGGGATCGACCCAGCGGATGCACAGCACCCGCGCCGATCTGCAGGGCAACGTGGATATCGCCGGGTTTTATAACGAGATCCTGACCGGCGTGTCGTATGAAAATTACGATCTGCTGCGTACCGATATGATCCGCTGTAAAAACGTCAAAGATTTCAATATCTATAACCCGACCTACGGCAATGCCAGCAAATGTACGTCGGTGTCAGCATCGGACAGCGACCAGACCATCAAGCAGGAGAGCTACTCTGCCTATGTTCAGGATGCGCTGTACCTGACGGACAAATGGATCGCCGTCGCCGGTGTGCGTTACCAGTACTACACCGAGTACGCAGGCAAAGGCCGTCCGTTCAATGTGAACACCGACAGCACCGACGAACAGTGGACGCCGAAATTCGGCCTTGTCTACAAACTGACGCCGTCCATCTCCCTGTTCGGCAACGTGGCGCAGTCGTTTATGCCGCAGTACTCCATCGCCAGCTATATTGGCGATCTGCCGCCCGAAACCTCCACCGCGTGGGAAGTGGGGGCGAAGTTCGACCTCTTTGACGGCGTCACCGCCAATATTTCCCTGTTTGATATTCACAAACGCAACGTGATGTACAGCGAGATTGTCGGTGACGAGACCGTGGCGAAAACCGCAGGTCGCGTGCGTTCGCAGGGCGTGGAAATGGATATCGCCGGCGCGCTGACCAGCAATATGAATGTTATCGCCAGCTACAGCTATACCGACGCCAAAGTACTCGAAGATCCGGAATATGCCGGGAAACCGCTGCCAAACGTGCCGCGCCATACCGGTTCTGTGTTCCTGACGTATGACATCCGCAATATGCCAGGCGGCAATACGCTGACGCTCGGCGGCGGCGGTCACGGGGTGAATCGTCGCTCGGCTACCAACGGCGCGGATTATTACCTGCCGGGCTATTTTGTGGCTGACGCCTTCGCCGCTTACAAGATGAAGCTGCAATACCCGGTCACGCTGCAATTGAACGTGAAAAACCTGTTCGACAAGTCCTATTACACCTCGTCCATCGCTACTAACAACCTGGGTAACCAGCCTGGCGATCCGCGTGAAGTGCAGTTCACGGTGAAAATGGATTTTTAAGGTTAATGTTTGTGAGCATTGCCCCGCGTTTGCGGGGCTTTTTTTTGCCTGTCGCAAGCCGCTCCGTTTTCCAGGGAAAGACATCGTTGCGCGTATTGCCTATGATGATCCGCTTAGCATAACGCCCACAGGGAAAATACCGCACGTCAGGATCGGGAAATCAGATGACAAAAATTGAGCAGCTTGAGCAACTGGTGGCGAAATATCAGAATGATTTGGCCTACTACCACTCCAGAAAATATAACGAAACGCAGCTACGAACTGATTTTCTCGATCCGCTGTTTACCCTTCTGGGTTGGGACATTATCAACGCCCAGGGTAAACCAACCAACGAGCGTGAAGTGCTGGTCGAAGAGGGATTAAAAGCGCGGATGGGGGAAAACGCGAAGAAACCGGATTACACCTTCCGTCTGTTCTCTGAGCGTAAATTCTTTGTCGAAGCCAAAAAGCCGAGCGTGGATATTACCCTCGACCCGGAACCGGCAAAACAGGTGCGACGCTACGGCTTTACCGGCAAATTAAAAATCTCGGTGCTGACTAATTTCGAATATACCGCCATTTATGACTGCTCCAATCCGGTAGAACAGAGCGACCAGACCAGCCACTCACGTATCAAGCTGTATCACTACAGCGAACTGGCGGCCCATTTCGATGAAATTATGGCGCTAATTGGCCGTGATAGCGTCTATTCCGGGCAATTTGATAACGAATGGTCCGCCATTGAAAGCAAGATCCTGCGCTTTAGCGTCGACGATCTGTTCCTCCGGCAAATCAATCAATGGCGTTTATTGCTCGCCAGGGAGTTTATCTCCCTCAAGCCCGGTCTGAATGAAGAAGAGATCAACGATCTGACGCAGAACTACATTAACTGCATTGTCTTTTTGCGCGTCTGTGAAGATCGTGACTTAGAAGCTTATGAGACACTCTGGTCTTTAGCGCAGAAACAGGATTACCAGGCGCTGGTGCAGACGTTGCAGGCCTCGGATCGCAAATATGACTCCGGCCTGTTCGCCCTCGACCATATTGCGGAGCTGATCAGTAATGATAATTCTGCGATTTGGGAGATCATCAATCAGCTCTATTTCCCACAAAGCACTTACTCCTTTGCGGTCTTTTCTTCCGATATTCTCGGCAGTATTTACGAGATCTTCCTGAGCGAAAAAATCAAAATTGGCCCCAACGGCACGCCCGAAATTCGCCCTAAAGAGGAACATCTCGATCGCGATGTGGTGACCACACCGGTACACATCATCAAAGAGATTATCCGCAACACGGTAAGCGAATTTTGCCGGGGCAAAAACGATGAGCAGATCCTTAATGCTAAATTCGCCGATATCGCCTGCGGCTCGGGTGCCTTTCTTCTGGAGGTCTTTCAGTATCTCCAGGATACGCTGGTCGACTATTACATCAGGCACGATCGCACGAAGCTTCAACAGCTTTCGCCGCACAGCTTCAAACTGAAATTGTCGGTGAAAAAAGAGCTGCTCAGCCGCTGTATTTACGGTATCGATAAAGATTACAACGCGGTAAAAGCCTGTGCTTTTGGTCTGCTGCTCAAGTTGCTGGAAGGGGAATCGAAAGAGACGATTGGCGATGACAAACCCATCCTGCCGAAAATTCAGCGCAACATTATTTTCGGCAATAGTCTGGTGGATGCAAATGACGGGGTTGCGGCGGCGGACAGCTATAGCGTGAACCCGCTGCATATTGATGAAAACAGCTTCGATGTGATTGTCGGCAACCCTCCGTATATGGCAACGGAGCATATGAAGCAGTTCACCCCGGCCGAATTGCCTGTCTACAAAAAGAAATACCAGTCGGCTTACAAACAGTTCGATAAATACTTCCTGTTTGTTGAACGCGCCATGCAGTTGCTAAAAGAGGGTGGCTATCTGGGCTATATTCTTCCGTCCAAATTCACCAAAATCGGCGCGGGGAAAAACCTGCGTAAGCTGCTGGCGGATAACCGCTATCTGAGCAAACTGATTTCGTTTGGTTCGCATCAGGTCTTTCTCAATAAAACCACCTATACCTGCCTGCTGTGCCTGCAAAAATCGCCGCAGAATGAATTCGCTTTTTATGAAGTGAAAGACTTTAAAAAGTGGCTGACCCGTGAAGATAAATCGTCGCTGTTAAGTCTCCATTCGCCCGATAAGCTGGACTCCGACACCTGGGTGCTGGAGAAAGAAACGAACGATATTTTGCAGCGAATGTTCAGCAAGTCTGCCGAACTGGGGGAGATTCTGGGCAAAGGAGCCATTGCCAACGGTATCCAGACCAGCGCCAATGAATATTACGTCCATAAGAGCCTGAAAACGGAAAATGGCTATGTCTGGTTCGTTTACGACGGCGTGGAATATTCCGTTGAAGAGGCCTTAACCCGCCCCTATTTTGAAACGCCACGCTCGGGTCAGGATAACTTCTACAGCTATAAAGATGTGGAGCCGAACGCCTTCGTCATTTACCCCTATCATAAGGTGGATGGCCGCATTCAGTTTATTGAGTACGACGATTTACGTGCCCTTTATCCGCAGACGTTCGCTTTTCTGCAGGTGGTCAAACCGCATCTTGATAATGGCAAGCGGTCGATAAAACCAGACCCGACAACGCCGCATGAGTGGTATCGCTATGGGCGCAGTCAGGCGCTGGAGAACTGCGATGTGCCGCAAAAAATTATCGTCGGCGTACTGTCGAATGGCTACAAATACGCGATTGATAACCACCGGACGTTTGTCTCTTCCGGCGGCACCGCGGGCTA
Organism: Phytobacter sp. SCO41; assembly: GCF_003073275.1. Lineage (NCBI taxonomy): Bacteria > Pseudomonadati > Pseudomonadota > Gammaproteobacteria > Enterobacterales > Enterobacteriaceae > Phytobacter > Phytobacter sp. SCO41. The sequence continues at coordinate 4,930,959 of NZ_CP027225.1, forward strand.
CAGCATTATTAACGTTCCCGACGACTGCCCCTACTCCATTTACTATATTCAGGCGCTGTTGACTTCCCGCCATCTGGAGTGGTTCGCATCGATTTATGGGGAGATTTTCCGCGGCGGCTTTATCGCCAGGGGCACCAAAATCCAGACCCGGATGCCGATTCCGACCATCCGCTTTGCCGACAGAGCGGACGCGGCGCGCCATGATGATATCGCCACTCTGCAAAGACAGCTCAACCACCTGTACGCGCAGATTACGCAGGCATCCGCACGGGAAAAAATCGTTTATCAGCGCCAATTTGACACCCAGCAGGCGCGGATGGATGCGTTGATTGCGGCGCTGTTTGATTTGGGTGAGCTGGACGAGAAAATCCCGTCGGTAGAGGTGTTGTATAAGGGGCTGTGAGTGGTTTTCTCCCTCTCCCTCAGGGCTGAGGAATCCCCACAAAAATGCGAGCACGATCGGTCCCCTCTCCTCTTTGGGGAGAGGGTTAGGGTGAGGGGAATCTGCGGCTCAGGAGGAGGGTTCCGTTCACCGTATGTTCATGGCGAAATGGACCACCCGAACACGTGAACGGGTAAAGGGGAACACCGCGTTCCCCTTTACAATCCCCGCGGCCCCGCAAAAAATCGGTGCTTCGCACTGCGTTCGCCTCCCGCCCCGCTGCCTGCGGTCGGTTTGACTCGAGTTACTCGCCCCATCCCTGGGGCTCGCCCTTCGGGCCAACGCGTTGCGTTGTTCAAAATCGTTCCAGACGATTTTGTCCTGTCCCGACAAACCTCAGTCCGCCATCCCTGGCGGCCTGACCTTGTCATCGGGTCTTCGTCTCACCGATTTCAGCGGGGACTCAACCCCCTCGCTGCACGCTCTGCGCCAGGGAGCACAAAGATGTCGCTGTGGTTGTCATGCGGGAAAACGAGTCAGCCATGGCTAAAAAGGTTGAAGACGTTCAGGTCGCACGAAATAGTCCCCTCTCCCTGTGGGGTGAGGAATCCCCACAAAAATGCGAGCACGAACGGTCCCCTCTCCTCTTTGGGGAGAGGGAGAAAACCAGTCGTAGCCCCGGTTAGCGAAGCGCCACCGGGGGAGGGTTATTTCCGTAACCGGCGATCCTTTAACTTTTCCCAGATCGCCATCAGCCTATCGTTATCACTTTTGCTAAAACCTAACGCCGCGAGGATCTTCTCGCCCTGGCTGCGGATCACGGCGGCGATCTCACCGGCTTTCACCTGCTGGTTGATACCCGCCAGATCGTGTTCCATCCCCTCGATAACCGGGATATACAGTTGTTCAATCTCCGATGGCACCAGCTCCAGCACGCCGCCACCGTAATAGCGCCCTTCCAGCTCAGCGGTAATGGTCGTCAGCGGATTTAAAAAGCTGCACACCAGATTTTCACTGCTGGTAAAGGTCGAACGCACACGATAGGCGGTATCGGTGGTGTAGGCTTCCGCCTGATTGAGGATTAAACGCGGCGCTTCATGGCAGCGTTTCAGCATGCCGATACTGGTGCTGTAAACCGAAGGGACCTTGTACCACGGCTTGCGAATGCGGCATTTATAGCGCGTGTGCAACTCCTGCGACTGGCCGAAAAGGACGTACTCCTTCACTTTTAACGGCAGAGCCTCGAATTCGTCGGCGATATACAGAAAATTAGTCGGCAGACCGTCACGCTGGTTTTCCGCATGTTGGTTTGCATCGTACAAAATCCCCGGACAATGCTGGCTGCGGCCAAACATCGGATGGGCATAATCGGCCAGTTGATACTGCTCAACGGTCTGATTATCCACGAGGAAAAACTCATTCGCCCCGGTGACGATCCCCACGTCCACGGTGGCAATATCATTAAACTGATGCACCGACGCATGATTGATAAGCGACTGAATCAACGCCAGCTCATCGCGCTCCAGCACCGCTTTGGTCCATTTCCCGGCGACGGTTTCCCCGTTGATTCCCGGCGTACGCGCAAAGAGCACGTTGGGATCTTCGGCAAGGAAATCAAAGCCGTTAACGCTGACGATCCCCACACCTTCGGTTTCCTGCTGTGGATCGGTTTTCTTCTCAGCCAGGATGATCACCGCCCCCTGCAGGGTGTCTTCAAACCAGATCTCTTTCGGATCGATAATCACGATCTTCGAGCACACCTGCCCCGCATAACTGCGCAGCGACTGCGCATGCATCACGTGAATGATTTCCGATGGGATCACCATGCCAAGCCGCCCGCCCTCTTTAAGCAGCGCCAGCGAAGAGAGCAAAAACGGGACCCAGGCATTGGTATGTTTGGTGAATTTCTGCTTGAGCTGTTTAAACACCAGCTCCGCCTGCACCTGAAATTCATTTTCGAGGAACTGGTAGCGGATAAACGGCGGGTTGCCTACCACGCCATCATAAAGCGTATGGTTTTCAGCGAGTTGCTTATTGGCCCACACCAGGTAGTCGCCTTCGGTCACCGTCGCGTTGGAAAACCCCAGGGTCTCGCAGCGCTGCACGGCTTTTTGCGCCTCGATATCAAAAAGCTCAAAGCATTCCAGGTTGACCGCTTTATCGCCATTGTTGTTATGAATAGCCTGAATAAATGCACCATCACCGCAACTCGGTTCCAGCACGCTGGCCGGATGTATGCTCAACACCCAGCGGGTCACGTAATCGGCTAAGTTTTGCGGCGTATAGTAACCACCCCGGAGTTTCTGGCTGGTCTGGTCTGCTTTGAATTTCATTCGTTACCTTTGAAAAGCCCGCGCGGTCAGTGCGCCGTTTCTGCGCGACATAGGGTACAGCCTTTGCTGCGATTCTCAAAGGATGAGGAAAACGGTAGCAAGCCCCTTAAATCCACAGGGTTATTGCGATTAAAAAAGTGAACGCAAAATGTGTCTGCCATCATATTTCACAGTGAATAGTTCTCTCAATAAACTATTTGTGAGTTTAATCGCGGATATTTTTTCATATTTATCTATTTTTAGTACTCCCGTAACGTCAGAGGACGCTGTAATGAAATACCGATTGAGTTACCGCCTCATTGCTCAGGGCGGTCTGAACGCCTGGTACAATCTCGATCCGCGCATTACCAACGACTTCCCTCGTTAATTCTCCGCTGCCCATTATTCATTAAAAAAATCAAACTCAACACGACGTTGAGCGATATTTTTATGCGCGCTTTATACCGCCGAAAATATCGTGACGTCGCAAGGCACGCTATTGGAGAAATATTATGAAACGCATCCCAGAACCTTTCCGCATTAAAATGGTTGAGAATATCCGCATGACCACTTACGACGACCGCGTCAAAGCGCTGGCCGAAGCCGGATATAACCCTTTCCTGCTTAATAGCGAGGATGTGTATATTGACCTGCTGACTGACTCTGGCACAGGGGCCATGAGTGATCGCCAGTGGGCCGGGCTGATGATGGGCGACGAAGCCTATGCAGGCTCACGTAACTACCAGAATTTATGCGCAAAAGTAAAAGAGATCATCGGCTATCCTTTCACCATCCCAACCCACCAGGGGCGCGGTGCTGAACAAATCCTCTTCCCGTCGCTGATTGCGCGCTGCAAATCGAAAAAACCGGTCTTTATTTCCAACTTCCACTTCGACACTACCGCCGCACATGTGGAACTGAACGGTGCGAAAGCCATCAACGTAGTGACGCCGAAAGCGTTCGATACCACCTCCTGGTACGACTGGAAAGGCAACTTCGATATCGCTCAACTGAAAGCGACCATCGCCGAGCAGGGTGCGGAAAACGTGGCGGCGATCGTCACCACCGTGACCTGTAACAGCTCCGGCGGCCAGCCGATTTCGCTGGCCAATATGCGTGAAGTCTACCAAATCGCGAAAAGTCATAAGATCCCGGTGGTCATTGACTCCGCGCGCTTCTGCGAAAACGCCTGGTTTATTAAGCAGCGCGAAGAGGGCTGCGCGGATAAATCGATTAAAGAGATCATCCGCGAGATGTATACCTATGGCGACATGCTGACCATGTCCGCGAAAAAGGATCCGCTGGTGAATATCGGCGGCATGTGCTGCTTCCGCGAAGACGAAGATCTGTTTAACGAAGTACGCATCCGCTGCGTGCCGATGGAAGGCTTCGTCACTTACGGCGGCCTGGCCGGACGCGATATGGAAGCGATGGCTATCGGCCTGGAAGAAGGCACCAACGAAGATTACCTCACCTACCGTATTGCACAGGTGGAGTATCTGGGCGAACGTCTGCGCGAAGGCGGTATTCCGATCCAGTACCCGACCGGCGGCCACGCGGTGTTTGTCGATGCCAAACTGCTGCTGCCGCATATCCCGGCGGAACAGTTCCCGGCACATGCACTGAATAACGAGCTGTATCTGGAAGCGGGTATTCGTAGCGTGGAAATTGGCTCGCTGCTGTTAGGGCGCGACCCGGCCACCGGCCTGCAAAAACCGTCTCCGATGGAGCTGCTGCGCCTGACTATTCCGCGCCGCGTCTACACTAACGACCATATGGACTACATCGCTGATTCGCTGATTGCCGTGAAAAAACGCGCATCGTCCATCAAAGGCCTGACCTTCACCTATGAACCGCCGGTATTGCGCCACTTCGTGGCCCGTTTAAAACCGGTGGAATAAAACTCACCCGGACGCGCCTGCAACGGGCGCGTCTTTCCGATGTTACGCCTGAATAGCTCTACCCCAAATAATTCGAGTTGCAGAAAGTTAGCAAGAGCGTAAACCTCCAGGAGCTTACAGAAGGGAGAGTGCACGCCAACGCATATGCAACGTGAAAGATGACGGGTATATACGTCGCCCACTCGGGCGATGCGGAATATGACGTCTATGGAAACGTACTATGGCTACTCTATCAGTAACAAATAAAGCGCCATCGCTCGTTGGTGGCGCAATGATTATTGGTGGCACCATTATTGGCGCGGGCATGTTTTCTTTACCGGTTGTCATGTCTGGCTCATGGTTTTTTTGGTCACTGCTCGCATTAGTTTTCACCTGGTTTTGTATGTTGCATTCAGGATTAATGATTCTTGAAGCTAACCTGAATTATCATATTGGCGCCAGCTTCGACACTATTACCAAAGACCTTCTCGGTAATCGCTGGAATATTATTAACGGCCTTACCGTCGCGTTTGTTTTATATATTCTGACGTACGCTTATATTTCCGCCAGCGGCTCCGTTATTCACCATACCTTTTCACAAATGAATATCGACTTCCCGGCACGGCTGGGCGGGTTGTTATTCGCGCTGGTCGTGGCCTTTATTGTCTGGCTGAGCACACGGGCCGTCAGCCGCATGACCACCATTGTGCTGGGCGCCAAGATCCTCACCTTCTTTATGAGCTTTGGTGGGTTAATCTGGCACGTGCAGCCAGCGGTACTGTTTAACACCGCCGAAGTGAACCCCAGCTACCTGCCCTATCTCGTGATGACTCTGCCGTTCTGCCTGGCCTCGTTTGGGTATCACGGCAATGTGCCCAGCCTGATGAAATACTACGGCAAAGACCCGCTGACTATCCGCCGCTGCCTGCTGCTCGGTACGCTGATGGCGCTGGTTCTCTACGTTTTCTGGCTGGTCGGTACGATGGGTAATATTCCGCGCCCGGCATTTATTGATATCGCCGGGAAAGGCGGCAACATCGATGTGCTGGTACAGGCGCTGAGCGGTGTGCTGAACAGTCGCGGGCTGGATTTGCTGCTGACGGTGTTCTCAAACTTTGCCGTCGCCAGTTCGTTCCTCGGCGTGACGCTGGGGCTGTTCGACTATCTGGCGGATCTGTTTAAGTTTGACGACAGCCCGCAGGGGCGTTTTAAGACCGCGCTGGTCACATTCCTGCCGCCAATTATTGGGGGCGTGCTGTGGCCGAACGGGTTTATTTATGCGATTGGCTTTGCCGGATTAGCCGCGACTGTCTGGGCGGCGATTGTGCCAGCGCTGCTGGCCAGCGCATCGCGTAAACGCTTCGGCAGCCCGCATTATCGCGTGTGGGGCGGTAAAGCGATGATTATATTGATTCTCTGTTTCGGCGCAGGTAACGCCATTATTCACGTGCTTTCCAGCTTTCATCTGTTGCCGGTCTACCGCTAGTTTGCCCTCACCCTGACCCTCTCCCACCGGGAGAGGGTATCAGGACCGAGGCCCGGATATGAGACCGCATCCGGGATGGCGATTATTCGTCGAAATACCAGTAGCCCTGGTTCACCAGCCCGGTCAGCTCGGCAATAAAGGCTGGGTTATTCAACGCTTCCCCCAGTTCCTCTTTACCGATCAACAAATGGCGGCACAGCGCTTCTGCGGCTTTCGGCGCAACGGTATCGAAACGCTCGCTATTCACGAAGAAACAGTCGCTAACCTGGAACACGCGCAGCCCGCCCAGACGCGTCAGCACCTGGCCTTCCTGCAACGCTTCCAGCACTTCCTGCGGCTCATACGGCGGTTCAGCCGGGGCGATATCCAGCTCATGGCGCGGTGTAGTGATAAAACGGCCAAACCACTGCTTGAAATCCTCCGGCTGATTGATCATCTCGATCATCATGCCGCGCAGACGCTCCAACTCGTACTCTTCAACCCGACCCGGATTTTCACGGCAGGTTAAATCCGGATCGGTGTAGTGATCGCCGCCCAGATCTTTATCAACCGCATAATCAGCAAAGCTGCTGATCAGATCGCGGCCATTCGGCCCACGAAAACCGATGGAATAGTTAAACGCGGTCTCGTGGGTAATACCGTCGTGCGGGAATCCCGGCGGAATATAGAGAATATCGCCCGGCGCCAGGTCTTCATCAATAATCGGATCAAACGGCTCAACGTGGAGCAGCGCCGGATGCGGACAGAACTCTTTCAGGGGCAATTTATCCCCTACACGCCAGCGGCGGCTACCCATCCCCTGGATAATGAAAACATCGTACCAGTCGATATGCGGGCCAACGCCGCCGCCCGGTACGGAAAAAGAGATCATCAGATCGTCAAAGCGCCACTCCGGGATCGCACGGAACGGTTTAACCAGCTCGGCAGACGGCGCGTGCCAGTGGTTTACCGCTTGCGCCAGCAGCGACCAACCGGTTTCCCCGAGGCCATCGAAATGTTCGAACGGGCCGTTACTGGCTTGCCATTCACCGTTGAAATGGCTGACGAGGCGGCTGTCGACTTCCACTTCCATCGCCAGGCCTGCCAGCTCATCTGGGGTGATCGGATCAACAAAGTTCGCAAATGCGTTTTTCAATACAACCGGCTTTTTCTGCCAGTATTTCTCTAAAAATTCAGGCCAGTTAAGGTTTAGTTGGTAAGCCATGGGGTCACACCTGTGGAATGATAAGCGGCCGTGATTATGTGAGGGATCGGCGGGATTTACTTTGTCGGTGGTCAAGGGTTAGACGTAAGCAGGATCACGCTAGCACAACTGAAAATCCACTTTTTATTTGTGGTTATATGATCGTGCGGCACTTCTGCCCTGGCGGAAACATGTACATTTATTGTTCATCTCATCAAACAAGGAGTGTCCTATGTCCCAACATGAAGCGTGCTGCCATTCCTGCGGAATGCCGCTTTCCGCCCCCGACGCCCAGGGGCCGAGCGACAAATACTGCAAGTATTGCACCGACAGCGAAGGCAATCTTAAATCCTGGGAGGAGGCGGTAGCCGGACTTGCAGGCTATCTTGATTCATGGCAACACGTCGGGCCGGAAGAGTCACGCAAGCGCGCGGTGCGCTATCTGACGGCCATGCCGGCCTGGGCAGACAAAGCGCAGGGGCCGGTATAACACGCAAAAGACAAAGGAGAAGCGTCATGCACGAGGAGTTTCAATGGGTTAACGAACCTGCCCAATGGCAATGTGAAGAGGGTGTTCTGTCGGTTGTCACCGATGATCACACCGATTTCTGGCACAAAACCTGGTACGGTTTCGAACGCTTCTCCGGTCATCTGTTCGCCAAAGAAGTCGCTGAGGATTTTACCTTTCAGGTCAAAATCTGTGCGGAATTCACCACCCTTTATGATCAGGCGGGCATTATGTTGATGACCGATAACCGCCACTGGCTGAAGGCGGGGATTGAATTCAACGATGGCGCCCCCGCTATCGGCAGCGTGCTGACACTGGACTATTCCGACTGGGCGACGGGGATTTTTCCGGGCAACCCGCGCGAATTCTGGCTGCGTCTGACGCGTAAAGATGACGCCCTGCGTCTGCAATATTCGACGGATGGTCTGAGCTGGCCGTTGCTGCGTTTGTGCCCTTTTCCCGCCGGAAAGGTGAAGGTCGGGGTAATGTGCTGCACGCCGGAGCGGCAAGGATTAGCGGTGAAATTCAGCGACATGACGTTAACACCGCCACTCAATAAGTCCTTGCATGATCTCAGTTGATAATCACGGCATCTGGTTTTCAAAGAAATGTGACAGGCAGAGAGGAGAAGTGGCAACAGACCGCAAGACCCCCTTAAGCCAGAAAACGCAACGGGCCGCCAGGCCCGTTGTGGATATCGCTATTGCAGTTCCTTCACTCTGGCGCGCTGCGCCTGTTTGCAATAATGGTCGTAATGTTCCTGGAACCACTGTTTCTGCTCTTCGGTCATATTGCCGGTAACGGCATCAATATCAACTGGCTGGCCCATCGCATACATACGGGCAAAACTGCGGGCCAAAAAATCAAAATTCTTCACTGCGTTCAGGTCTTGTCTTTTCATTCGCATACTCCTTCAGTCCGCCGATGTACTGTGTAAGGCCATATGCATCTCTGTCTTAAGTATTGTCTTATAAATGAACATTTCATAAGCATTGCGTGCCTTCGCAACGACCCGATTGTCCATAACGTCGCCTTGCGCACAGAGTGAAAAAAAGCGTGCCACTGAGTACCCACACAGATCACACTCCTTAAGCAAAATAATTCCCTTATAGATGTTGCGTGTTAACATTGACTGGATAAATATTTCTTAGCGAATACCGAGGCTTCGATGCTGGAGAATGCAACCATCTGATAATCAGCTTTCCGACCCGTGCGGCCGGGCTGGTTATCACTGCGCTAAACACTCGCGCTAACACCCCAGGGTGTTGGCAGGTTTTGCACAAGATGATTACAGGCATTTTCAGCATGAATATTTCCCGTCAGGAACAACGTACCCTGCACGTCCTTGCCAAAGGCGGACGTATCGTTCATACCCGCGACACCTCCGGGCGCGTCACCGCCGTTGAGTGCTATACCCGTGAAGGGCTATTGCTCAGCGACTGCACGCTCGCCGTCTTCAGGAAACTGAGAAGCAAAAAACTCATCCGCTCGGTAAATGGCCAGCCCTATCGCATTAACCGTACCGGTCTGAGCAATGTCCGCGCGCAGTTGGACAACCAATAATTGGTGTTAAGCAATCCCCACCCGCAGGTGGGGATTACCTGGCAAGTCGGCGACCAGGTTAAAACCCTGGGCTATCGCCGTGCGCTGATAGTACCCGCCCGCCCACTGGCAGCAAGGGAGGAACAGCACGCTGTAGCCGTTTTGATAACACTAGCCCCCGCCATTGCTTTTCCCCGGTGAAAATAGTACGGTCACACGCAGAGAATTCCTCGTGAATGGTAAAAATTATGCCGATAATTCAGTCTGTTGAACGTGCTTTGCAGATCCTCGACCTGTTTAACGATCAGGCGACGGAACTCAAAATCACCGAGATAAGCAAACAGATGGGATTAAGCAAAAGCACCCTTCACTCGCTGCTCAAAACGCTTCAACTTCATGGCTATATCGATCAAAACCCGGATAACGACAAATATTGTCTGGGGATGAAACTGGTGGAGCGCGGCCACTTTGTCGTGGGCACCATGGACATTCGCCAGAAAGCAAAAAGCTGGCTTTCCGCCCTTTCCCAGGAGACGGGGCAGACGACCCACCTGGGGATTCTGGACGGCAACGAAGGCGTTTACATAGAAAAAATCGAAGGTAAGCAGGCGGCCATCGCCTATTCACGCATTGGCCGCCGCCTGCCGGTACACGCCACGGCCATTGGCAAAGTACTGCTGGCCTGGCTGGGAGACGAGGAGCTTAACGCCATACTGGACGGGTATGCGTTCACGCGCTTTACGCCAGCCACCCTGACCGATCGCGACGCGCTGCTGGCCGCGCTGGCACAAACTCGCCACAACCATTACGCACTCGATAACGAAGAGAACGAGCCGGGCGTGCGCTGCATCGCGGTGCCGGTATGGAACCACGAATCGCGGGTTATCGCCGCGCTCAGCCTCTCCACCCTCACCTCGCGGGTTAACGACGACCAACTGGCCGCCTGCCGCCAGAAGCTGATGGAGGCCGGGCTGGGGCTGTCAAAAACGCTGGGCTACCGCGAACGCTAGCCCACCGTCCTGCTACGCCTCGGGCTGATAGGTAAACGAGGCGAAATCAGCATGGCAACCGTCGCCGCTGATATCCTCGCAGTGCAGGCCAACAAACGCCCCGGTAAAGAAGCCCCGGCCGCCAATATAGTCATCCGACAGCTTCCACGCCTCAAAGGTCAGCGGAATGGCCTGCCATTTTTCCCCATCAAATGAGTAGCTGTAACGGTACTCAAGCTGATCGACATCCACCCGCAGCCAGACGTACTCCGCGCTCTGGGGCACTTCAATCGGGTTATCGTACAGGTGCCAATGGGCCACGTTATGGTCGAGCCGGATAATTTTCAGCGTCCGCCCGCGCCCCTCTTCATAGTCCATAAAGCAGTACGACCAGTTTTTGCTGTTGTAATAGCAGGTCAGCCCGGCACTCTGCTGGAAGTGGCGCGGCGAAAAGGCCATCTGCGTTTCGGCGCGAAAACGGAAATGCTGCCAGCGGCGGGCCACCGTTGACTGGGTAAAGGTGGAGTTGAGCGAGTCATTGCCGTAGAGGCGCAAAAAGCCGGGACGGGCAGTGAGCGAACCTAACTGCTCATCAAACGGAATGCGCAACGTTTGCAGCTCCGGGTCGAGCCGTTCGCTGTCGAAGTCTGTGCGCCATGCGCCTGTGCCTGCGCCAGGCTGCTCCGTCATCCGTGGCCCCGGCACCGTCAGCGCCGCATGTTTGCCCCCCTCAACGTAAGGCCAGCCATCACGCCATTCGATGCGGGTTATCCCCGTCTCGCGCCCGAGCGGGCAGTATCCGCGCCCGCCAGCCGCCAGCCGTGGAATGCCCGGCAGATGCAGCGGCCGGCTGGTCAGATACGCCATATACCATTCGCCGGTATGGGTCTCCAGCAGTGAGCCGTGGCCACTTTTTTGTAGCGGATTTTCCGGCAGGTGCCAGCTCGTCATCATCGTCACATCCGGGTGCAGCTCATAAGGCCCGGTAATGTCCTTCGCCCGTAACACCACCACCGCATGTTCGTAGCTGGTGCCCCCTTCCGCCACCAGCAGATAGTGGTAGCCATCGCGGCGATAAATATGCGCCCCTTCGGTATAACCCAGCGGCGTACCAGTGAAGAGCGTGGATCGCTGCGGCGAGAGGGTGTGTGTGTCGGCAAAAAATTCCTGCATCACAATGGTGTTATGGGGGTTGCTGTGATGGCGCGGCCCCCACGGCCGATAGATGTAATATTTGCGCCCGTCCGTATCGTGGAACAGCGACGGGTCGAACCCGCCGTTGCCCATGGGAATGGGATCGCTCCACGGCCCCTCCACCGAGGGGGCGGTCAACAGGAAGTTGCGGCCATTTTTCCACGGCGAATCGACAATTTTCACATCGGTGTAGAGCAGCCAGAACTTGCCGTCGGCGTAGCTCAGGCAGGGTGCCCAGATGCCGCCGGAGTCCGGGTTGCCTTTCATATCCAGCAGCGCCACGCTGTCGAGCGGCGTACCCACCAGCGACCAGTTTTTCAGGTCGCGAGAGTGGTAAACACGTACGCCGGGGAACCACTCAAACGTGGAGGTGGCGATGTAGTAATCCTCGCCCACGCGGCACAGTGACGGGTCCGGGTTGAAGCCGGTCAGGATCGGGTTTTCAATCTGGTACATGGTTTTCTCCTCAGTTCACCGCCGCCGCGGCATCGGCAGGCTGCGTTGCAGGGTGCGCAGCGCGTTGACGTTGCAGTTGCTGGCTGATCTCTTCCACCCGTTTGCTGCTCAGTTTGTAGAACGACAGCAGCGTAAACATGCCGACGTAGAGCACCACCGGCACAATGCAGAAGAGGATTTTAATGGTGGTCAGGACGTTATCCGGCTGTACGGCGTTGCTTGCCGAGTAGCTGGAGAACGCGAGGATCCAGCCCACCAGCGCGCCGCCAATCGCCAGGCCGATTTTCAGGCTGAACAGGTAGGTGGAGAAGACCAGCCCGTCGAGGCGGCGCCCGCTGCGGCTCTCTTCATAATCGACCACATCGGAGGCCATCAGCCATTGCAGCGGCGTGGTGGTGTTAAAGACAAACAGGAACAGAATATTGAGCGCGAAAATCAGCGCGATATTGTCTGAGGGAATAAAGAAAATGCTCAGACTGATCAGGGAATAAATGCCAATGATCCACTTGAACGAGGTCACACGGTCGAAGCGCCCGAGCAGGCGAGATGAGCACAGGGAGCCGAACATGGTCGCCAGGCTACCGTACAGCAGGAACTGCGTTGCCAGCTCCGGATGGTCCATTACGTATTTCACAAAATAGAGCGTCGCGCCACCGCGCACCACGTTGGAGCCGGTCGCCATCATTTTAAAGGCGCACATAATTCGCCACTGACTATTACCCATTAAGAGTTTCAGGTCTTTCTTAACGGAAGCACCCGGCTGAACGTCAAAGGTATAACGTTCTTTGGTGGTAAAGAAGCAGACAAACAATAAGATAACACCGCAAATACCCAGCACGCACATCGCGCCAAAATAGCCCACCTGCTCATTGCCTTTGCCAATAATATTTACCAGCGGCAGGGCAATACCGCTGATAGCTAATGAACCGGCGGCGGCGAGGAAAAAGCGCCAGGATTGTAACGCGTGGCGCTCTTTAGGATCAGAAGTAATAACGCCAGGCATGGCGCAATAGGGAACGTTAACGAAGGTATATACCAGCGTCAGTAAAATATAGGTAATCGAGGCGTAGATAATTTTCCCCTGTGCGGAGAAATCCGGCGTATAGAACGTTAATACGCAGACGATACCAAACGGGATCGCGCCCCACAGCAGATACGGGCGGAACTGGCCGTAGCGGGTACGTGTACGGTCAACCACCAGCCCCATCAGCGGGTCGGTTACCGCATCCAGCACGCGCGAAATCAAAAACAGCGTGCCCATGACGCCCGCGGACAGGCCAAAGACGTCGGTATAAAAGTACGCCAGCAAAAACATGGTGGCCTGCCAGACAAAACCGCAAGCGGTATCCCCCAGCCCGTAGCCGATTTTATCTTTCATCGTTAACTGCATGTCTACCTCCAGTCATATGAGAGGGATGGATTGCGAACGGCCGGGACCTACAAAATAAAATGCGTGCGTGCATTTTGCGAGGAATACACCCTTTATTCGTACGCTTATTAGATGTTCAGTGCGGATTTGATTCTAGGAAGGAATATATGCAGCAACAATTATCAATTTTGCTTTCGCAATTATGTATTTTAGCTTCTGTGATAGCGATACATTTTACCTGGTGACAGAAACAGTTATTTCTCCCGTAAGGGATACTTTATTTCGTAATATTTTTAGCCGCCGAAACATTTATTCGGCGGCCCGGCAAATTCGTTTAATTATTTAAAGACCCAGCGCTTTTTTACCGGCATTGATCACCTCAATAATTTTATCCGTGTCGTACACGCACCCTTTCCAGGTGCCACCGCTCACCGCCTGTAGCGCCGCCCACAGGCGGGTGTCGTCAGGCAGGAAGTCATGCGCTTTCAGTTCCGGGTGCAGTTCGCGCTGTGCCAGTACCACTGCGCCCTCTTCCGGCGTCAGGCGCGCCTCCGCTGTGCCGATAAAGTTCACGCTTCCTGCCAGTGACAGGCGATCGACAATAATCTCGATCACATCGCCGCTGCGAAGCTTGCCAATCGGCCCGCCCGCCAGTGCTTCCGGCGCAACGTGCCCCAGGCAGGCCCCGGTCGAGACACCGGAGAAACGCGCATCGGTAATCAGCGACACGGTTTTCCCCCACGAGATATGTTTCAGCGCCGAGGTAAGCTGGTAGGTCTCTTCCATGCCGGTGCCGGATGGCCCGCCACCGATAATGACCATGATATCACCCTGCTTGATCTGCCCCTGCTTGATGGCTTTGATGGCCGCCTCTTCCGAGACAAAGACCCGCGCCTCGCCGGTATGGCGATAGACGCCGTCGTCGTCCACCACTGACGGATCGATGGCCGTGGCTTTAATGACCGAGCCATCCGGCGCTATGTTGCCCACCGGGAAGGCCACCGTGGAGGTCATCCCTTTGGCTTTCGCCCCTTCCGGCGAGAGGATCACCTCATCCGGCTCCACGCCATCCTGTTCGCGCAGGCACTGGCGGAACTTCGCGCGGCGCTCGGAGTGCTCCCACCAGTCGAGGTTTTCGCCCAGCGTCTGCCCGGTTACCGTCATCACATCTTCATGCAGCAGCCCCAGCCGACGCAGGTGGAGCATCACTTCCGGTACGCCGCCCGCAAGGAACGCGCGCACCGTCGGGTGGTAGTCCGGTCCGTTGGGCAGCACACTCACCAGGCGCGGCACTTTGCGGTTGATGGCGATCCACTGTGCCACGTCCGGCATACGGCATTTGGCCGCATGGGCGATGGCGGGGATATGCAGCAACAGGTTGGTGGAGCCGCCAAAGGCCGCGTGCACCACCATCGCGTTTTCGATGGCTTTGTCGGTGAGGATGTCGCGGGCGGTAATGCCCTTCTCATCCAGCGCCATGACCGCGCGCGCCGACTGGCGGGCAATTTCCAGCCAGACGTCCTGGCCCGATGGCGCGAGCGCCGAGTGCGGCAGCGCCAGCCCTAACGCTTCGGCCACCACCTGCGAGGTGCCCGCGGTGCCGAGGAACTGGCAGCCGCCGCCGGGGGACGCGCAGGCGCGACAGCCCAGCTCGGAGGCCTCTTTGAGGCTCAGTTCGTTGTTGGCGTAACGCGCGCCGATGGTCTGTACCTTTCCGGCGTCTTCGCCGAAGGTGGGCGGCAGGGTCGCCCCGCCCGGCACGAGGATCACCGGCAGATCGTGCATTGACGCCAGCGCGATCATTGTGGCAGGCAGGCCTTTATCGCAGGTGGCGACGCCGATTACCGCCCGGCGCGTCGGCAGCGAGCGGATCAAGCGGCGAAAAACAATGGCCGCATCGTTACGGTACGGCAGGGAGTCGAACATGCCATGGGTGCCCTGGGAGCGGCCATCGCACGGGTCGCTGACAAAGGCGGCGAACGGGATGCCGCTCAGGCGGGTGATCTCTTTTGCCGCCGCCGACATTTGCAGGCCGATCTCCCAGTGCCCGGTGTGATAACCCAGCGCAATGGGGCGACCGTCCGAGTGACGGATGCCGCCCTGGGTGCCGATCAGCAGGACTTCTCTGCCGGTGAGTTTGTTGGCATCCCAGCCCATACCGGCATTTTGCGTCATGCCGAACAGGTTGCCGCTGGGGGATTCGAGCAGCATTTGCGGGGTGAGCGGCAGCGCGCCCTGCGGCCCGGCAGCGTGGGTTTTCACCGCATAGAATTGTTCATCCTGCGGCGTAAAAATGGTGTCGATGGACATTGTCGTATTCTCCCGGTCAACCGCGTTCGAAGAACGGCTGGCGACATCTTTTTTGGAAGTTGTTCTACATTATAGAACAACGTTCTTATAATTTGATTCACTGTAATCCAGGTGTTGCACAGAGGTAAATCAGAGAGACGGGGAGACTGCGCTTTTTTGAGGCTTGATCACAAAATGGGCGGCAACGGAATGTAATGGGGGGATGTGGGAGAGTCAATCGGGTCAGAAGGACGATGTAACTTAGGTTAAGAGGGCTAAATTTGTGGCCTTGTTTAACGACGTGCCAGCGTTAAGGCTGGCACGGTTAGGGGATCACCGTGTTTTACAGGGGCGTACCTCATCATGATACGACTGCTATTGTCTGGAGTTAGTTAGTTGCCTGAAAATTAATGTGCGGCAACGTCGCGTCACCATTCGCTTCATAGACAATGGAATTGCTGAACGAAAATACCCGGCCACTGTACCTGATATTAATGGTGTTACCCTCAGCACTCACGTTCGCTGCGCTACCGGCGGCAACCAGGAATGGCACCTGCTTTGCGAGGCTTGCTGTTATATTGCCTTCCAGCTTCCCGGATAAATAATACCGATAAGAGTCAGCCACCGTCGCTCCACCACCTGAATATTCCGTGACATAAAGCCAGGTGCTATCGTTAATTTTCTGCGAGCTAACCAGTTTGTCATCTGCCCTGTTATCGCCACCGGCATTGAGCATGACAAAACCAATGACAATGATCAGCAAGATGAGAGTTAGCGCATAATGAAACCACTTAATAACCGTTTTCAATGGCATATTTGATCCCTTCCTTTATCCAGTACTGATCCTGTGGATCATCGCCATAAGGTGCGTCTTTATACCATGTACCCCATTCTGGCCTTGAAGTTCTCGCTCGGCTCTGTGCCCAACCAGCCCCCATTAAAAGAATCTCTGCGGGAATACCAGCCGCATATCCCGTAGCGCCAAAATTAAAATTCCCAAATGCTGCCCAGTAGGGATCAAATTGCTTATAGTCCCAGGGTCCCTTGTTGCGGACTTTCTGATAAAACCAGTAATAAGTTAAAGGAAGCGCCATATCTCGCGGTTCACCGTGATTATGGGCATCTTTCATATTGTTGCGCACGATCCCGATCCCCGGGCCGGCAATAGGTATTGCAGACATACGTCATCCCTTAGAGCATAACCGCACATAAATTTTAAAAGTGCGCAACAGCATCACGAATAGGTAAAACTCTGGAATGCTAACAGGCTTTCCACATAGCGATCCCCTTCATTTTTAGAATGAGTATGTCAAGATTTCAAAATGGGGGCAGATCACTCCCCTCTTCTTAAGCTAAAGGGTAGTCTTAAATTTTGTTCAATATCGGTCAGTTTAAAATCGATGTGCGACGGTGGCGCTAAAGGAACATTATGCTTCATCACTATCATGCAAATTCACTGGACAATATCTACCTTGAGGACATTCCCCACATAATCCACCCGGACTATGCGGCGCGAGATCTAGCGGATACCACGCTGCCAAACCGGAACATCCAGGAGTGGAATTTGCCTCAGGACTACAGCCATTTTGTCAGCCAGTATCACCCGTTTCACTGGCAACGCCCCTGGATGGCATACCGTGACACACTGGACGACATCAGGTCCGGAAAGGTCGTTCTGCTGAAAAAAACATGACCGGCCATGCTTTAACGGGCGTGCTGACGTCCTCCGGCAACCTCCGAAATGATCTGCCCTTGTTCCTTCACTCCCGCCTGAGCTATCTCATATCAAAGCAACTAAAACGCCCGGTATACTACGTTCGCCCCTCAGCGCCCGTGCAACATGCTCAAGCAGCAAAAACCATCAACAGCAAATCAGCGGGCAGGCTTCTGGCTGCGGGAGGCGTTTATAACGGCAACATAGATGGATTCAAGAAGACAGCAGAGCAACTCGGCGGGGATGCGCCAGCAGGTTACAACCAGGTAATGGATAACAAAGGTCTGCTGATTGCAGGTGCATCTCTTGCTGCCGGGCTAACAATGGGAAGAATGCGTGTTCCTGAAATAGAGGAACTTAAGCATTTTGGGGCCAGAGGGGCTGCCTCAGGAAGACAGTTTGATCCGGAAAAAGCTGGAGGGCCGATTGAAAACCTGACAACGGATGGCGTTAATATAACTCATGAAGGGATCGCAATCGTTGAGAAACATATATCTCGTTTCGACCACGACCCGGCAAATGACGTAATGATAGGCAGGCTGAAAAACATCGCAAAAGGGGAAATGCCCCCTGAGCAAGTAGATTTAAACTACTACACTCATGAATGTCGGGAATATCAGCGTTACTGTAACCTGGGATGGGAAGCTGGTGAACCAGACGGTGTTGCAGGTTATGATATGTGGAACAATGCCCATACGGCAACGCTGGAAGATTTTAAACTCAAAGACGGTGATTTATTCCACCCGGATGCACTGAAATGAAGATAACGAATACCGAATTTAATGTATTGAAAGTCATGGCAGAAAAAGACATCGACTGGACATGGATAATACTGGATCGCACTCTTGCTACAAGGGATATTCCCGGATTTAGCAACGTTGCGAACATAGTAACCAACTTGGTGAATGAAGGGATGGTCGATGCTGTTTATAACGAAAACTCATCGAGACCACGTTATCGCGTATCAGAGCAAGGTCATCAGTTGTTGGGGCAAATCAATGAGGTTACAAGGCATAACGATATCTCATGATTTTTTTGCGACACGCGGCTCCATGACTAAGGTAAAACGCCATCGTAACGCCTATGTAATACACCTGTATTTAGATGTTTTTCCTCTTCTTAGAAGTAAGAAGAATGTTCAACAGGGGATAGTTAATCGTCTATATGTACTGTTCATGAATACAGCAGCCAGAATTTATAAACTTATACCTGCGCTACTTCTCGAGTTTGTCCCAACGCACCGCTGATACAATGCCCCAATTGCCCCTGGAATTGGGTCTACGCAATTTTACGGTCCCAATGCTACGGAGGTACTCAATGGCTTTGACCTGCCCCCAACTATGCCCCCAATTCCCCCCGGATTTCAACGGACTGTCACGGGCGATGCTGGACACAAAAATCACTGTAAGTATTAATTTTAAAGGGTTTGGTGGACTTTCTCGGATGGTTTTGGAAGAAGGCCGGACTCGAATTTCATACCTACATACCTAATAGACTGATATCATTGCTGTTTAGAAACAGGAATAAATAGTTATACCCGCACTTGTACCCACAATTTAAAATCCGTACAAAAAATAGATATTGCGAGTGGGTATAAAGCCATACCAGTAGAACACCGATATGGCTATCAAAGCAAGATTCAAGCAGGCAGGAACGCTTTAATTCGTATCCACTCAGAACAAAGTCAGATGTAGCCCAGATATGAACGTTAACATTAACCTTACTTTGCTATGCCAGTTCCCATGGCAAATCTCTGCGTCTATTTACTGGTTTCAGAGTACCCTCGTTTCTCAATTGTTGAGCGGCCCAACGAATGTCATATTGCCACGTATACAACATATCGCCCGAATCTCTAAGCTCAGCCTCGTAGCTGTCCCATACGTACTTTGAAACTTCACGTGGCCAAGCGCTACCCTCTCGTTCCTGAAGACACTCGATGATCCATTGTTTCATGCTTTCCCTGGTGACCGTCATATCCCCTAACCTTCCCCCGTGATCAATACTTAATAATCTAACATCAACTACTCCTAGCATGAAGCATGAGCGAGGGCGGGATTAGCTTCAAAGCCGTTTAAGGAAGCACTCTAAAAATGAATGGTACATTTTGTAGAGATAGTTACAAAACGCGTTACCAAAGCAACACAACAGAAAAATATATAAATACATTATATTTCTTTTTTAATATAATGTGAGTCAATCGTATAAATTTAATCATCACATCTATTTTTATGCGTGACACAAGTAGATAATCATGGTAGAAAGTCATGACGAACATAATCACTAAACACAGGTCAAAATGAGCAGTTTATTTTCTCAAGTTAAAACATACTCTAATATAATACTAAAAACTCGAAAATTATATTTTGCTCTAAGCTAAGCATTATCACATCGATATTATTAACCGGAGCTGGTTATTACTCCTTAATATCTGATTATTTTCAACCCTATGACCCTACCAATTTATCAATTATCAGTGCCATGATGGATGATGATTACAAATCCATTAACAACACAACAATTAGTATTCTCGAAAACTATAATAATGGAGAATCCAAGATAAAACCTACAAGCGACCTTTACTCTTTCATCCCTTCTCGTTTTTTCGCGATGACAGTACATATCCACGGAAAATTAAAACCAATAGAACAGAATGATATAACTGAGAACGCGCCCCTGATTAAGTATCGTTATGAACTCACTTATCGCATTAGCATATCTAAACCTTGCCTTATTCTATTCCTGTTAATAGAACTCATACTTTGTTACGGTCTTATTTACTTCCATTTTCACACAAGATCAAAACATGAGGTTGATTTTGAAGATAAGGTAATCAACACTTACTATGAGATGCTTTCTAGTCCACTAGACTCAACTAACTTAAGTGAAGTTGAAAAACTAAAAATAACACTTAAAAAATTTAATGCATTCCAATTAGCAATCAATAATAGATATAATGGACGCTGCGGTATTAAAATTAATGATGAATATGATGTGCAAGATTTACTTCATGCCATCCTTGTACTACATTTCAATGATTTACATAAAGAAAGTGCAGTCCCGTATTATCTAGGCTCAAGCTCTAGAATTGACTTTCTAATTCGAGACAAAGGTATTGCTATCGAAGCTAAAAAGCCTAATAAATATTTAAGAGATAGAATGCTTGCAGATCAAATAATTTCAGACATACATCGTTACCAATCCCACCCAGTTTGTCAACATATCATATTTTTCATATATGATCCTGATCACTTTATCAAAAACCCTGTTGGATTGCAAAATGACATAAATAAGATACAGAGCAATATAACATCACATCTTATTATAACACCAGAAATTTAGCGAAAATAAAATCAAAACCCAACTAATCAAAGAACAACTTTGACTTTCATTAACACCATGTGAGCCTTGATGTTAATATAACCAATCACAAGCCAATTCACTACAAAATTATTTTTACAAGCTCTGGCAGGAACACAACCACAAGAAACAAACTCCTGAAATAAATCCTCACTAATGGAACCATGAAGTCGACTTTATAACATAACTAAAGTTATCGTAGCCATATTACGCAGCTATTTTATGGGGACTTTTAATTAATGTGAGCCACCTGACAGCCATCAACCAAAGGCATCATGAGCTCGTTGGGGCAACCCAGTCGCCCGATGCGCTTGCAGAATGTCTACAGAGCGCAAGTATGGAGATGGTTCCTGCCAGCCAAACGCCCTGCGGTCGATACGAACCAGCTCGTATTTTTCCACCAAGAAGTGGACTGACCCCGCCCCGGTAGACGATCCTGCCCTATAGTTTGGACTGACCCCGCCCCGGTAGACGATCCTGCCCTATAGTTTGAGCATAGGAGGAGCGTATGGGCACACCACGATTTACACCTGAATTTAAGGAAGAAGCCGTCCGTCAGATAACGGAACGCGGTTATTCCGTCGCCGAAGTATCTGACCGTCTGGGCGTCTCTGCACACAGCCTCTACAAGTGGCTACGGGCTATCAAACCTGATAACAGCGAGCAGCATGCCCGGGATTTACTGGAAGCTAAAAGCGAGATCCTGAAACTCCGGGCGCAGCTAAAACGCACCGAAGAAGAACGGGATATCCTGAAAAAGGCCGCGCGGTACTTTGCAAGGGAGCCCGACTGAAGTACCGCTTTATCAATGAGCACCGCACTGTATGGGGTGTGATGACGATGTGTCGGGTACTGAATATCGCCCGGGCCGGGTTCTATGCGTGGTTGCATAACCCTGTCTCGGCGCGTGATAAAGATAACCAGCGCCTGCTGATACTTATCCGCGACTCATATTCCCTGAGCGGAGGCGTATATG
The DNA here is from genome assembly GCF_003073275.1 of Phytobacter sp. SCO41. Lineage (NCBI taxonomy): Bacteria > Pseudomonadati > Pseudomonadota > Gammaproteobacteria > Enterobacterales > Enterobacteriaceae > Phytobacter > Phytobacter sp. SCO41. Next base: position 4,952,596 of record NZ_CP027225.1, read on the forward strand.
GTTACCGGCGGGTTCATGGCGATCTGAACGAAATCGGGGAAACCTGCGGTAAAAACCGGGTGGGTCGGATCATGCAACTGAACCGGATTAAAGCCGTGCGCGGCTATAAAGCGCCACGTCGTATCGCTGGCAGGCCTTCAATCGTTGCTCCTAATCGCGTGCAGCGGCAGTTCACCGTTGTCCGGGCCAACCAGGTCTGGGTCACCGATATTACTTATATCCGCACCTGGCAGGGCTGGCTGTATCTGGCGGTGGTTATCGATCTCTTTGCCCGTAATGTGGTCGGCTGGTCGATGAAACCCACTCTCTCGCGCGAACTGGCGCTCGACGCGCTGATGATGGCGGTCTGGCGCCGAAAACCGGACGGCGAGGTCATCGTACATAGCGATCAAGGTAGTCAGTACGGCAGTGACGACTGGCAGCGCTTCTGCCGGGCCAATCACCTGGCACCGAGCATGAGCCGGCGTGGCAACTGCTGGGATAATGCGGTGGCCGAATCGTTCTTCAGTTCACTGAAAAAAGAACGCATCAGGAAGAGAATATACAAAACCCGGGATCTGGCCCGGGCGGATATCTTCGATTACATTGAAGTGTTCTACAACCGGGCCCGGCGCCACAGCCACCTCGGCGGCGTCAGTCCGGAGGCCTTTGAACAGGCCTCGTCGTGAGGACAGAATTTGTCTACAGGCGTGGGATCAGTCCAGTTAAAGAAAAAGGTTAACGCTGGGATTGATAAGCTGAATATTACTATAGAAACCACAAATAAAATAATCCGCAACATTCCGCGGGAAATTATGCATACTATACAACCCGGCCATCCGAAAAACACAAAAAGTAATGGCACATTCAGCGCGGAAGGTGCGAAAGGAATACTCATGCTCTATGATGCAAAAGCAACTCCGCTCGCTGCCTCCTATATAATGAGGGTATCATACCGTACAGCTTCAAAATGGTATAAAGAATGTATTAAAAAGCAGACAAGAAAATAAAATAAGGCTGATAAAAACTCAAACAACATACCAACCTTATTTATAGTTTATTTTATTTTTTATCTGTTATCGCAGGAACACCCTTAATAGTAAATCTTTTTTCATTGTTAAAGTATAATGGAGATTTAAAATAAGGCCCTTTGTTAACCATAACAGCAGTTTCTATTAACTCATCTATGGCTTTTTCAAGGCCATCTTCTTTAAAGGCAATAGAATCCTCACCTTTAGGATACCCCTCGGTTTCGACTACGCATTCAATTGTAGGGTGCTTAACACAATCAATTAAATAGCTTTCGAAGGCATCGCGAGGCAAAACCAAACCAAATTCCCGCCACGCATATTTCCTACCCCAGTAATAACCATCTTCGGATTTATATTTTACCCGCGAGTCATTCTTTCCTTTATTTTCATCATGTTTTTGTTTTGACATATTACGAGCATATAGATAGCTAAAATCTTTATCCAAAATGGACGACTTGGATAGACAGGATAGGTCAACTACCTTACAGCCATTTTCCTCGGTGAAACCAATGTTATATCGTTCTCCCTCAACGATGACATCTTCGAAATTAGCTTCAAACTGATATGTTGTATCAGTTGTTGCAGGTTGAAAAGTATGTAAAAAGCGGCCATTGCCAAGGTCAAGTTTCTGATAATTAGTTGCAGTAAAAGACCACCTTCTTAGAAGGTGGCTTTTTAGAATGCCCCCTATAAGGGGGGCTACTGTCTCATTCCTGTTACTACTCTAGCAATTCCATCTGCTGTTCATGCATTTGTTCCTTTTTCTCCTGATGCCTCACATATCTCCTGATAATTTCTTCATTCACTCCCACCGTATCGACAAAGTAGCCACGGGACCAAAAATGGTTACCCCATAGTTTCTTTCTTATATGTGGAAAACGATTGTAGAGCCTGATTGCACTGCGGCCTTTCAGATGCCCCATCAGGGTTGATATCGAGATTTTCGGCGGGACTATTACAACCAGATGTACATGATCTGGCTGAACATTTAACTCCAGAACCTCACAATCTTTTATTCCGCATAGGATGTAGATTGTCCTGTAAAGTTCCTTGCCCAGATTATCTTTCAGGATCCTGAAACGGTACTTTGGCGTCCATACTATGTGGTATTTGCAACGCCAATATACATGTGATGAACTCCTGTAAAGCCCCATGTCGGTTTGTCTCCTTTTACTTGTGGTGAGTAAGCAGAGATATTCCGGCATGGGCATTCTTCAGGCTATAGCCTTACAGGATCAATCACCACCTCCCCAGGAGGTGGTTTAGGGGTGACAATCAAATCATGAATTGTTTTAAGGTCACGTGATTTCATAATTCTATCCTTATCGAAAATATTTTCATTCAAATAAAAACGACAACTCAAACTACAAAATTATAGATTAACAACAAGGTTAAATAGATCGAGAAGAAATTTGCATCTTCTTATGACCAGAATAAACATGTGTGCATTCATTAGTGTGTTTATCAATCATATAACAATCATACATAACATCTCTTGATGTTGTGATTGATTTAACTTCGGATAATTCAAGGTTAGTCAAAAAATTATCATGTTGATCTTCTATATATTCCTTATCAACCAGATAATCATTAACAGCTTTCAGAAAAAAATCATGTCTATCGCAGACAGAAATAGGCAAATCGAACTCTACAATTTGCTTTGAACAAGCGTCATCGCTCCATACAGCAACTTCTACGCAAGTCATATAGCCCCCCAGATATTTGGTTTGTCAATCAGATGATACCGCAATTTTTTTTAAATAAAAGAAGTCGATTAGCCCCGTTGGTGGTAAGACAACAAACGGAGCCTATGGCGACTACATCACAGTTATGTCAGTTAATGAAGCTTATCAGGATGACCATGTACCCAAAGGGAGCGAGGCCGAACCGCTGGCAGAGCTTGCATATGGTCTGCAAGTACCGTGACCACCATAAACCTGTTTATCCCCTGCGGCGTCTCGCGACGGCGACAGAACGGGGGCATCGGGCTAAAATGCGCTTCACTAAAAGTTTTTGGGATTGTTTAGAGACGGTGGCTACGTCATAGCTTTCAAGTTGAGTCAGTACGTGTTTGACGCTTGGAACTACACGCCGCTATGAGTTAACATCCCAATTACCACTATCAACCACAGCGGCTTTTTCAAGGGACATAACAGGGCATTTCTTACAGGCAAAAGAGACAGATTTTTTGTCTAACTAGCTGTATTGTAAGGAGTTTAGTGACTTGGTGCGAAGGCCGGACTCGCACATAACATTCAACCTCATGATTTAAAATAGTTAATAAAAAACATTTTCATTTTATACCAACACAGATACCAACAAGAAAATTCATTGTTCTTCGGCATTGAACCCGGACAAACATGACTGAGTTGTATTAACTCAGATTTGACCTGACACAGCTAGGGCACAGATCTAAACCTAATCTGACAGGCAGCTATGTGCCAAAAACGGAAGTAACAAGCAATGCAGAGTGTTAATCTATAGATGCATGTTACAAGTCGCTGGATACAAGGCACTACTAAATTAAGTGGCTTGCTAGCACATAGTTGATTGAAAATTAGCGAAAGAAGTGTAATGTACAGATAATTTACTGCATTGGCCTGAACCACAGGTTTCACTCTCGAATAAAAATTATATATCTTTACCTGGAGAATGAAATTGACTGAAGTAGAAATAAAATATGGCTTTCCGCTTTTCTCAAAACCTTCCTCATTGGTAACTCTGGGGAAAAATGAGAAGATCGTAATATCAGATATCTGGGCATTCTGGGACTATGTTATAAAGAAGGCGAGCAATGAACGTAAAGGAGAGGATTTTTTAAGGTCTCTTCTCGAACAAGCAAAACACTTTTATATAACAGCAGAAGCTAGTCCAGTGAAAAGCCAACCTCTCCTTTATTACTATTCATTTCTAAATTTATCTAAAATAATAATAAATCTTTCGGGTGCGCATGGGCCTAGGAAAATGTACATGCACGGAATGAAGGAGGATCATAATAATAAGTTTTCGCAGTCAACAATCACAAAACAAAAACAAAAAATTAATATCGTACAAGTTGCGCATGAAATCGTATCGATATTTGATCCTAATATAGCCACCACTGATATAACCATAAATGTTAAAGAAATTCTAAATCATTGCGTGGGAGTCCATAGAGCCTATTCTGAAATCTATAATCAGACCGAGGTCTTTTACAAGATAGCGAACTACAAATTATACAAAAAAGGAAAAGAGCTAATTTTTAAGGCAGAAGTCCAATGTTCTGATACCGACATGACAAGTCTCTCAGCAAAAGGGTACTCGATAGTAGAAGATGAAGATGGGGTGTTCTATTACACTTGCAAAATAACAATGCCCACTTATACGCCAACAAGAAAAGACTATGCTGAATTAAGCAAGGAAATACAGAGAAAAGGCATTTGGTACTTTATTGGCAATAGCGGATATACAATGTATTTATCAAATTCATCAATTGGCCGTTACAGCCAAGAGTCCATAATATATATGGTAATGTTCTACTTGGGTTCGATAACGCGTTATCATCCGTACATGTTTGACGAAATATTCTCTGACAAAGAGCAGTGGCTTATGAGTGAATTCTTAAACACTCAGCCTAAACAATTTTTATATTTGGCAACCGCTAGAATTCTCGGTCAAAGTGTCTTAAAAGCGTATGCAAGCTTCTAGGTACTAACTGAAGGTTTTCTAAGCTTGTAGATGGAACCGCCCTATAGTAAGACTGACCGCGATCTTCTTATTACGGGCATGAACGGATTTCTTTAGCATCCGTTCTTCGCTCTTAGCAGACGTCATGTTCATTGGGCCAGACCACTTAGTGCCAGGAACAGAGGCTGGCAGATATCTAGACGACCTTTCTTTTTCCGTTTGGGTCAAAGGAGCCGTTAGGAAACCACTAACTAAATTTATAGGCAAATTTTTGATAAAAATATTATCGTTATCATGTTGTTTATACAAATTGCGTGATTAAACAACATGATAGATGTAACCAAAAGTGTTAAGTTTGGTATTCAATAAATTTTATTTATTCAATATATTTTGCAAAGGAGTTCTCGGATGGAATATAGATTGACTGAATTCACTGGTAGAATTGAAGAAATAATAAGAACATCTGTTAGCAATCATTCTGGCCACGAATGGGACGAGGATTTCATTACACGAAAATTGCTTATCGATCTTAGAAATGAATTACGTGGTATCAGTCTAGTAGGTAAAGACCAAAAAAGAAATATTAACTGGCAAGCATACAAGCTTAAAGGTACTTATGAAAATAATTTCGGAGACGTAGCATTAGTAGTCAATATTAGCTATAAAGATGGAACATCAATTCATGGGGCCGCTTTCTTAGAAGCAAAAAAAAGAGACTGGCGAAAAACAACTTTCAGTGCAATAAAAACTTCTCAAGCGAAGAAAATACTTAAAAATGCACCACGCTCACAATATCTACTTTATGATTATGAAGAAATAACAAGCTTTCTTAATGGGTCATTATATTCAGAGGATATGGAACACTACCGTTACCTAAGAGGTTATTGCATTCCTTTTACTGGAGTAACAAAAGCAGTCTGTGTTCCTCTTAACTTAGCTGTGGCAACTGGTAATAAAGACACGCTTCTCTATCGCCATGGGTTACCTCTATCTATGATGTTATCAAGCCGATATTTCCAAGGATTAGATTTAGAGTTTGATGAAACTTCAAAAAATATTGCGACTGGTTTTCTGAAAAGTTTTGGCCTTCCTAAATTTGTTGTAAAGATTGACATATTTGAAAATGATACGGAGGCTGTAGATCAAGGCCTTAGTATAAATCAATCTGAGTATGTTCAATTTGACTAAAACGTAGCAACCGTATTTGCGATAGCAGCTCTTTTTATTACTGCTTTGTAGTTAGAACGAAGCCGCACATATTAGCGGCTTCAATGTCCGTTCCTCGTGTATAGCTGACATTAAGCTCAATTAACCCATCCACTTCGTTCCAGCAGAAGACGTCGCTAATCACACTGTGTATTAAAGAAAGGGGAAACGATCATGTTGAGTACAAAAAATACGAAAGACCATGATAAGGAAAATATGCGTGGAGTGACTTAGTTTATTGATTTAAATAATATTTATGGGTGTAAGTGCTTTGAATAAAAAAAAATTGAGAAGATTTAGCTAGTGCCAAAATAATTTGGACACCGCCTGTCATCAAACCCGCTACTACACTTATCACCCCAGCCCAAAAAGTTTCAATGAAACAAGATATATATAGTACTACATGGCGGAATAATTTACTCATAGGCTTCTCCTTACTGACGTAATCGTTAAGTAACACGTTGAGGTAACGGGTAAATGCGACTATTGGGAGAGCTGTGATGAGAATTGTAGGCATAGGAATTGAACCTATGGATGCACTAGCTAAATTCACTCTTTACGAACTATACAGCATTGGAGTGAGCTTGTAAATACACGCCCCCAAAAGTCAATCAGTACGCTCCATGAATGTTGTGTCAGTACTACTAAAGTTAAACATGCTAAAATAGGCTCCCAATATTCGTGGGTACAATCACTATCTGTGTAACTGGCGGAAGCGCTGGCATAACGACGATGCCTATTCGGGGGGCTTTGATATGGTCCGTTTTAACTTACTAGAAAATGCGTTGGATTCAGTGGAAACCGGGCTGGACTACTTTAACAAAGCGCTAGAAGGTCATGATCGACGTGACTACAAACAGTGCCTGCTTAACCTCTTTCAGGCCGCTGAGCTATTGTTGAAGGCCGTAGTTTCGCGCAATGGGTCTGGAGCGATTTTTAATCCAGCATCGCTTCAGGAAAAATGTGTGGATCCGGCGCATCCAACTGAGTCAGAATTACACCAGTGTAAATCTGTCAACGTCAGCCAGCTTTGTAAGCTGTTAAAGACATATTACCCAGCCGAATTTTCTGAATCTGCGTTACAAATGATGAAAACGGTGGGTCAGTTGCGTAATAACCTTCAGCATTTTGCCCTTGAGGTTCGTCCGCAAGAACTGGCAATGCAACTGAGTGAACTGTACCAACAAATTTTTCGTCCCGCATTCGTCATAATTCAGTCAGATGAGACCGAAAATTCATGGAACTCTGATTTACGTCAAGACATCATCGCTCTTGAGCAACAATTCCTTGATATAACTGTTAACCAGGAATACACCCTTGCACTTTGTCCCGTTTGTGAGAGTTTTTCACATTTTATCCTTTACCAAGGTGAAAGCTTTCCGACACGGACTCACTGTATCTGTTGTGGTTTCAGCCTGAATAATCTGCAAACTTGGGATTTTCAGGAATGTCCGGAATGTAGTGCCCCATCCGTAATTTATTTACCGGAACAAAGGGCCGGTGTCTGTCTCTGGTATAAATGTGAATACAGCAAGATGGATGGTTTTGTTCCTATGGAGCCTTGTGAATGTGGTGCATTCCGGATGGAAGGTCATTGCAGTAACTGCGATCCTGAGGAATAGTAAAATCGTCCGATGAGAATGTACAGCAGCCTGGTCGATGATTTCCTGATGAATCGCTGAAATATCCGGTATTACTTGACAACTTAATCGCTCATTTCTGTTTCTGGCAATTTGAAAGTTTTACTCTATGCCCCAGAATTCAGCACATACATAAAAACACCATTTCAGAACGCGTCTTGATCCAAAGAACGACTGCATGATAGATAGGCGTCGTCGTGAGGACAGGAATGATCTGCTCCCCGTTATTCATACAGAATGCTGTTAGTAATGTCCGCTGATCGCTCACGGCAGACTGTCAGATTTGATTGTGTGCTGCCAGTGAGAACCGTCAGATCAAGTCTGAGCTAATACAACTGAGTTAAGATACCGAAATCTGTTACACATCATCTTCCTCGACAGACTCCAAAGCATCAAGATCTATTCGGACCATCGCAATAGAGCCAATACGGATGAAAGCATCTTCTCCATCTATGTCGGTTAATTGATATCGCTCTGTTGATTCCGGCTCCGATTCAAGAATGTCAAAAAATGCATTCAATTGACCAATATCATCGATTTCGTCGTCGTCCGAAACCTCAGGCTCACAGTACAGCCCAATAACTGGTCCACCGTTCACCATGGTGATATGAACATTCTCATAGCTTCCTTCACTGTCCTCATCATCAGGAACAGGTGCAAAACCATCAAACAAGAATTGGTGAAAAATCACCTCTCGGGCATTTAAAGCGTAACGATGCTGCTCAGAGTCAAAAACAAAAAAAAACTCACGGTCTGGCACTACACTTTCCTGAAAGTGTGAGTAAAAACGACGCTTATCAGCCGGGGAAATAGGTAATAGCAAATAATCTTGTTGCCCTCGTAGCCAGAGTTTCACCGTCCAAATGCAGCCATCCATTTCAATGCCATTAGCCGCGATATTTTCCAGCTCATCGTCACTACGGCTACCTTGATTGCGTAGTTTCTTCAGCAATTTATCGCTATCTGGAAAAACAGCGCTCAATGGCTTCTTTAAGACCGCGCTGATCGCTTGCGCCAGCCCCAACTTGGCCGCAACTTTCCCTGTTTCGATACGCTGGATCTGCTGTTGGCTGGTACCAACCATATCTGCCAACTCACGTTGAGTGATTGATAGTTGTGTACGGAGTTCTTTGATTTTGTTTTGCAAGATGACATCCCTACTACTAAGAAGTAATGGATGCCATTAAAACACATTTATGAGTAAAAAACACAAATACGAGTTTAATATCGGAGCGCAATATTCGTTAATGTAAAAGCACGTCCTTACCGGAGAGGGTGTGCGGGAACACAGTTGGCATGTAAAGCAGAGTAAAAAAGATGATCGATTAAACCGATCGATTGGTAAAAATTGATCTGCAAAATGAATTATCCAGCCCGGTAGTGCCTGTGCTAAATTCCCAAAAACTCATTTAACGTATTGTTTATTAATTTATTTCCTGTCTTCTGGCGGGCGACCTTCTTTTGTCCTGCGAGCACGGCACCGGAATGCGACAGCAGGTGATGGAATGAAAAGATGTGCCAGATGTAACAAGAAAAGAGGCGTTCTGGACCGGATTTTCGGGCTGGATAAAGAATTCTGCGATGACTGTCTGATGGTGGTTAACCAGGAAATCAGAGAAAAACGAGTGATAACCACACCTGTACAAAAATCACCGGAACGTTCTTCCTGATAATATTTCTTACCCGGCAGGTTATTGCCCCTGATGGGGTGACAGCTCTGAAGTTTCCCTCTGCTTACATTCCCTTTGTTCAATGAAAATCAACATCGATATCAGCGTCATTATTCCCGCCTTCAATGCGGCTGACAGCATCGGGGTTCTGGTCCATACACTGCTTGGCGAAACAACGCTCAGTACTGAAATCATTGTTGTGGATGATGGCTCCACCGACGAAACATGGACGCTACTCAGCGCCATTACACATGAACGGCTTATTCTCATTCGTCAGGAAAATCAGGGTGTGTATGCTGCCCGTAATACTGCACTGGCGATTCACCGTGGTGAATGGGTGGTGTTCCTGGACGCGGATGACCGGGTTGCGGCAGATTTTCTGCAGGAGCGACTGCGCACAGCCCGCGAAGCACAGGCCGATGTCGTCCTTTTCAATGCCCGGCATACAGACAGCTCGGGGCATCCGCGACATCCTGTTCACCGCAGACAGCCTTACGGTCAGACGCTGACGGGGCAGCAGTGGATACGCCATTGCGTCAGTCAAAGGGAATGGCCGCATTATCTGTGGCTGCAGATAATCCGTTCAGCGTATATCCGCGAGCATCACCTGCGATTCCAGGAAGGGAAAAGCCATAAGGACATTCTCTGGACGATACAGCTTGCCGCCGCAGATGGCCGGTTTTATTTCTCTGACAGACAGGATTACCTGTGGGTGAATAACCCGGCGTCAATTACCCACCGCCCGGATTATTACGATATCCGCGCGTTCAGCTATAGCGACGTGATTGCAGATATTCTGACACTCAGTACACAGACGCAGTACCGGGCAGTCAGACGAGCGCTGGTCAGGCATGCGCTGGTGGAAAGCCGTCATTTTCTGGGCCTGTACCGGCGCAGGGTGAATGACCGGCAGGCGGTCCGGGCGCGTTTTCGTGCACGGATAGCCTTTCGCCATCTGGTACCCGGCGTGAGCAACCTGAGTGATGTCTTTTTCCTCCTGAAGCTGGTCCGCAATATTTATCTGCCTGGTGTCCGCAATACTCCCGCAGCCGTTTCGCAGGGGCGGCGTTAATCCATGGATATCGCAACGCTTCTGGCACGGTCATGGCAAACTGCGACAACGGGTGACGATTCAGTTCGCTCCGCAAGGGATATCGTCGAACACTGGTATGATAAAGGCGGTGACCTCACCCGACGGACCCGACGGTTTATGCTGCGGGAATGCCTGTGGATAGCCGCACATTACCGGGACACCGAAGCGGTACTCACCCGGCAGTTTCGCCTGCTGGCCGTCTTACTGTATCTGGGCGGTTATTTTCCGAAAGGAAATGCCGGTGGCATGCTCCCGGAGAAGTGTTTCATTTTACTGAACGCCCCGGAATTAAGCTCCCTCCTGGCAGACGATACGGCCCCTGATGTTCTGGTGGCGTCCTGCCGCACCCTCTTCTACTGCAGACAGATATCTCCGCTAAGGTGTTACCGCCATACCCGCTGTCTGAGCGAACATCTGTATCAACTGATAGAGATCTGATAAAAGCACCAGTCGTTGTGCTGGCACCTGAGGGGCTGATCGCTGACGGTGTCGGCGTCAACGATCAGAGCTAACGTCATTATTTCCCTCCGCTGGATCTACCACTGGTGATGTCAGTAACGGTTTGATAGCCATTGAGTGTCATCAGCCCGGTAGCCTTCCGGGCGCGGAGCATATCGATGCTGCCGATAAACGGAGACTGCTCTTTCACGCTGAAGCCGTGACGGTCAGTACGCACCAGGTCGTACTTTTCCACGATAAAATTCACCGCGTCACACAGTGAGATTCCCGCATCAATGTGTTTCTGGATCACACTGTCGTTGCCAAACGGTGTGTCGTTGAGGGTAAGGCCGTAGTGTTGCTCCGGCAGATACTCCAGTAATTTTTGCCAGATTTCGACTGATGACAGACGTGACGATGCCGCCCTTTGAGGGGGCATGGATTGTATGTGCATGGTTTGCGCTCTTTGTTGGCTGGTTTGACGAAGGAAAAGCGTCCGGGGTTTATGCGGTTGTTGCAGATGTCGGATAAATTACGATGTACAGATAGCCACAGGAGCCGAGCGTATCGGCCTCACATATCAGCCCTTTTGCGTGGAGCGTGATGCAGCGCTGAATGTGGGGCGTGAGTTCGTTGCTGGTCAGCATAAGCTCCATCTGCTTCATCAGTACCGGAAATGCCTGGTCCAGATGGCGTAAATCTGCGTCATTAAATGTCCCGGCAATGCTGGCACGGTCAGCAAGGTAATGCAGGTGGTTACCCTCCTGTACCAGCCGGGCACCAAAACACGGCGTGATGTTGCGTCTGAGGCCCCACCAGGATTCCGCGATGTTATGGTTGATTACACGGGTTGCTTTCTGCATGTAAGTACTCCTTAACGGTGAGTCAGTTCAGGGTGACGCTGCGCAGGATCACATACGGACCGTTGCGGTCCTGTCGGCGTTCAGCAAACATGGCCAGCACACCCCGGATATCCTGCACTTCCCTGCCGTGGTAATGGCAGATACTGCCGGACCATTTATATTTCCCGGTACAGAAGCGAAACAGCCGGGACTCAGAATGCTGGCGGTATATCGCCATTGCCTGACGTTTACTGATGATTTTCATCGTTATTCTCTCCCTAAAGCCAGCCACGCTCGGCAAACGAGACGATGTCCATGCCTCCCACGACCAGGTGGTCCAGCAGGCAGATATCCACGAGTCTAAGTGCCTGTTTCAGATGGTCAGTGATAAGTCGGTCAGCATGGCCGGGTTCCGCATAACCTGACGGGTGATTGTGTGAAAGCACGATGGCAGCCGCGTTGTATTTCAGTGCTGCCTTTATCACTTCACGGGGATGTACTTGTATATGGTTGATGGTGCCGGTAAAGAGCGTTTCATGAGCAATAAGACGATACTGGTTATCGAGGAAGAGCGCCATGAATACTTCGCGCTCCAGCGTGGCGAGCTGCAGACGGAGCCAGTCGCGGGCCGCCTGGCTGGAGGTAAATGCAACGCCGGGCTCGCGTAACTGGCGTTCCAGTAAGGTCAGTGCACGTCTGATGGTGCGCTGTGTAGTGGGAGATATTTCCCCGCTGCCGGGAGGACAAATGGTGGTATTCATTTGCTTTTCCTGTCTGTTGACGCGTCGGGAGGGGATGTGTTGTACAGTTTCACGGCAACGACGAACTCGTCATGCAGGGATTCGAACCATGCCCATATATGGAAGAGAGGAGTACCCGTCGGGAAATGCAGGAAGGGTTCGTCGGTCACAACGTCACCGTCCTCATCCCTGACCGTTGTTTTCCCCAGCGCATCCCACAGGGCATTCAGGTGAGACAGTTCATACGGCATGGCGGGACGCTCAGTCGATAATGCGCATGATGGCATTACATTCCGGGTGATGCAGCGCAAAGTCACGCAGACGCCAGTAATGTTCCGTCATGGCGTCGCATTCTGTGCGGCACGCGTGATGACTGTAAGCGATAAGACAGACCGCAATCCCTGCAGCTTCGGCGCTCATATCTGCTGCGTTGCCATTCATGGCGTTGAACAGCGACCAGAAGGCATCGTTGTCCGTTTCCGGAGCCATGAAGGCTCCTCCGTTGTTGAGAGTATAAAAATTCCAGATACCGCCGCTGTAGTCAGCGCAGAACCGGTCCATCCACGCAAAGACCTGCGGTTCAAGGGTTATCCACTGCGGGATGTTGCCAAAGTGCTGCGGCCAGAATCCCACACGCTGTTCGTCCGGTACGGGCGTGGCTATCAGTGCCGGTGCAGAACCGTTATCGCCAGCCTGCAGAGGTCGCTGATGGTTGTCGTTAATATTAATAATGTCGGTCATGTTAATTTTTCCTTATGCATGAGTATGTTGAATGGAGCTGTCGGGCCGGGGATTGATTTCGGTGGCGGGGCTACCTGCCCAACAGGTCCATCATGTTCTCCGCCATCACCCAGAGCGCACGGTTTAACTTAACGTCGCCATCTATCCCGTTTACTGCGCGGGTGTGGGTACGCTTACCCTGCGCGGTACGGCCGCTTAGCCCGCCTTTCAGCAGGTTTTCCTGAATGCGCTGGTAGGTAGTCCACAGGTCATCGCTCTCGTCCTGCCAGCGGCGAGGTGCAAGGATTTGCGATTCACTCACTGGCTGGTACTCTTCCCCAAAACGGTATGTCAGTGCGGCGTTCGCCAGGGTATGCTGTGCTGGTGGAGGGAGTTGCAGGGACTGCATGGCGTCACGTTTCTCTTCCACCCGGTCAAAGACGCTGAGCACCTCATAGGCACCCTCAATTACCTTCCCGACGACATCCCCCCTGTGCGGCACGCGGATCTCGCCAAACGACTGTCCGCAGACGAGTGAATTAGTGCAGACACTTCGGAATATCCCCGGCAGTAACTGAAAACTCGACGCGCCATCGTGCGAATTCAGAATGATGATTTCCGGCACCTGCTGACCGTTAATCTGACCGGCACGGCGCAAACGCAGCATATGCTTTGTATGTTCACGTCTGCTCTGGTCGCGCACACGTGACTGACAGGCAAAGAACGGCTGGAACCCTTCGCGTCTAAGGTTCTCCAGCAGGGTGATCGTGGGTATGTAGGTGTACTTTTCGCTTCTGGAGTCATGCTTGTCTTCCCCGAAGACGCTGGGGACATGCTGCATCAGTTCTTCGTGGGTTAAGGGACGGTCGCGGCGAATCTGGTTCACCCGGCCAAAACGGCTGGCTAATCGCATAGTTGATTCCTCATCTGATTACTCTGACGGCATAAAAGCAAAAGCCCCTGCTCCGCAAGGAGGCAGGGGCAGATATGATGTTCACGGTGGGAGGGATATGGCGGGCGGGACTACAGCGTCTCCAGAATCTTCAGTATCTGCGCCATCAGGGCGGTGATGAGTGCAGTGACCAGCAATGTGACCGCTTCTCTGGCTGTATCAATACTGCTGTCATCGTAGCCTGCCTGACGCAAGCGAATTTCAATAAATTGCCGGGCCTGATGGCCGCCGCACCAGGTCAGGGCCTGGGCCAGGGCCGTCACCAGCATTTTCAGAAAGGTCATAGTATTTGCTCCGGACTGCCTGACGGCAGCCCGCTGGTGGAGTGAGGATTTATTTGAGGAAGTTGATACACAAAAGGCGGCTCAGTGGTAGGTGTAACGCCATCCCCCCTTGTCAGTTGTGACGACGACTTCCGAAGCCACGCAGTTATTATAAAAATTCACTTTGACAGACTGCCCGTAGCGCAGAGTGACAGGCAGAATGGTTTCCTTATTTTTTGAATACAGGTACTTCTGGTTATCAATACGACAGTTACCCCGGTTCACGTCTATGTTTTCAACTTTGATACTGTCATCCAGGGAGGTGACCACGACAGTGACGTAACGTGTTCCGGCAGGGTGAACCTGATTACTGGTCTCCACTTTGATAGTCGGCGTTGGCTCTGCAAGCGCCTGGGCTGAGAGTACAAACAGTGCGGGTAGCAGCATGTGTTTATATTTCATAATCTGTTCCTTTTTAAAAATAACGTAATCAGCAGGCGGCAAACTCAGATGCAGGCTAAAGCGTATCTTTACTCACACAACCGTGCGTCCCGAATACCGGCAGAACCTTAGCCGCCCCGGCCAGTGTGAATGTGGCATTCTTAACACGATCTCCGGTTACTGAGACCTGTTTGCCATTACGTAACTGAGCCCAGGCCAGCGCCAGGTTATTACCGCCCACTCGACTGCCAGATTCGCTGATATCAATAAGTGCTCCACCGTCGATACTGACCTGAAGGCTTTTATCTTCATCCATACTGACCTGATGCCCGCTGGCGTCAGTAAATATGACCGTGGCCGGTTGCGAGCCATAATCCTCACAGCTCAGAGACAGTTGTGACTGACCTTTCCCTTTGATGACAAACTCTGATACTCCCTGTCCCCAACCCCGGGTCCAGGTATCCTGACTGCCAGATGCCTGCGCCATAACCGGCAGCAGACTGCCAACCAGTACCAGGATGCTGAGTGATACATTTTTCAAGATGAACTCCTTCTGTTAGTAAAACTGCGGTGCTGACGAATGAACATGCGGGTTCATTCCCGGATGAGCCTGCTGATGTACTGAAAATGCGGCAGGGCCTGAATAAATCGAGGGTCTTCAAAAATCCGCCGGATATGACTGCTTCTGGTGAAGCCCCCAATGGTCATAACCACATCGGTGATGGCTGAAAGGGTAAATACCTGAATCCGCTCGCCAGTTACTGCCGTCAGGTACCACTCGCCTTCCAGACAGATAAGCCGGTAAGGGGCAACGGCGGACTGATGGTGTCCGTGGTGCAGAAAATGAATGCGGCGATTGCTGATGATGGCCTGGATAATGACCTGAAAACCGCCAAACAACGCCGGAGCCTGACGGGGTGGCGCATTCCAGATAATGCAGGGGGAGTCCTGACCGTTGTCGAGCAGGACAGACAACAACTTAGGGTCAAGTGCCGGAAAGTAATGTGCCACCCTGGTTATTTGGGCAAAACGAATAATGTCGCTGTTGGTACGAAAGGGGCCCCGAGCATCCCGGAGACTGACGTGACCATCGATATATTCCGTGTCGATATAGCGCAGTCGTTCACGCAGGTCACGCTGAACGGTACGCTCAGAGACGCCAAACTCCTGAGCAAGTTGCCTGACACTGAGCGTTTCTCCCATAAAGAGGCGGCTGACCAGTATGGCGAGACGGCTTGCCAGGCGGTCATAGCGTTGTTCCTGTTCAGACATGAGGGATGCTTCCTGCGCAAATAGCAGCCTGTCGGGGCTGAAGATTAAAGTGAAAAAGTTGTTAGCGGGAAAGGTGCTGCTGTCTCAGCCAGGACACAATGATGCAGCCGGGTATCGTGACCCGATAAGCCGGACCAGTGATGCCGGAAATCATCCACGCTGAACTCAGTGCGATGGCAAGAGGACCAGCCAGAACGGAAAGAGCACGTGAAGCGACCACAACAGTTCCCCAGGTGGCAATACCGCCCAGGGAGGTGATGACACTGGCAGACAACATCGTTGCCAGCTCGAGCGCAGCCAGCGAGGAAGTCCGGATGGCAGCCTGAACGGCGATAAGAATGAGTTGCGGAGTGGGGTTTGTCAGATCCAGATGCATATTGTGGGAGAAAGCAGCCAGCTCTTCCGGTGACATCTGATCCAGGCTTTTTTCCAGTACCCTCATTAACAGAGCAAGCTCAATGGTTTCGGTAGTGCTTTTCTGGTTGTAATTCACATCAAGCTTGTCACAGACATCGACGAGGATTTCCCGATAGGTCACGCCTTGCCCCAGTCGGACCAGACTCGCCAGGGTATTCGCGCCGTAAAGCTGAAACTCAGCGGCTATCAGTTGCCAGTAGCGGCGGTGGTCTGGTGCTAACAGGCGGTACTCCGGGGTACTGGTCAGACTCTCTGTCCAGCGAGTGTCGCCATCACGTGGGTCAGTGATCAGGATGGAAACCAGCAATTGCAGCTCTTCATTGCTGCACTGGCCCAGCAGATTCAAATCAGGGTCATTACGGTAGACAGCCATTATCCGTCCTCAGTCAGTGTGATGTGAGGTCACACTGTAAAAGGGACTGTTGCACGGATGTGTCATCAGAAATGGTGGATTTTTGCGCAAAGAAAACTATAAGCGACAGGTTATGCCTCTGGGAGAAATAATCAAAGGACCAGCACAAATGGTTTGTTGCAGTTCACCAAGATGATATATATCTGAAATTTATTTCAACCGTTTTACCACTGAGGAAGAACCAAAGAAATGAGTGTTTTCAGCAATAAAGTAAGACTCTTTAGCGAGTGCATAAAGATAATGAATGAAATACTGTTTATCTTTATTATTGGTAAACTGCTTATATATTTCTGAATTCGCAGAATTCAAATCTTGAGTAATTACACTTGCATCAGAATTGAAACGAGTAAAAATAGCGTGATTCTCTCCAGACTGCTCACTGTAACCACTGGTACTTCTTAAGAGAAACCCATTCTGAAATTCTTTTGTCACAGTAAGATGCAATACTCCCCCTTCTCTTTCCTCCATGGCTTTAAGTGCATTAAACCAGCAAGCATTTATTTCTTCACCAATAACATTATTAAAACCCCGAGTATCAATATAAAAGTTAACATGTAAGTAAGGCCGATTATCATAGTTGTTCTTTAACACAACCCAGAAATAGCCCAGAACATGGTGCTTAAATGTGGTTCTGGATCGGATATTATTAAAAAATCGGGAGCTTAGCGTTTTTAGTGTTTTCATGTGATCCGGAATGGGATCTCCAGAGACACCTTCAGCGAATAAAGAAAAACAGAGTGTACCCAAATTTTTATGCTTGCGTTTCATCTCGTTATGAAACTCTCTGGCAGTACTGAACACTCTCATCTTTTTACCTATATCTTTTTTTATCGCACTCAGTAAAAGCCATTTATTTCGTTCACAATCCTCCTTACCTTCTGAATTAAAAATCAGTTTTCCATGCTGAAGTCCTGCGTACTCGGACCTTAAAACTGTAATAAGATTGAAAACCTCCTCAGTTTGTGCATCATTAGCTTTTTGATAAAAACAAATGCAATATTCTTTTTCCAGCCGACGAAAATCAACAGATTTGACCATCACATTCTTATACATATCTGCCTTTTTCGGGAATATAAAACGAAAATCATTAAACATGCTGAACGCTGTCACTGGTCAGACTCCTTTCCTGTCCGTCGTCATGACTCTGGCTATCCGCCAGACATCAGAACAACCATTTTGTTTTCTCTGTACTCTGAAGATAGCCGATCAGGATGCCATCACACCACACAAATTATGTAATTAAACAACACATATAACGTAAAAAAACCTTCCATACTGGGACTCTCACGCTGATTACCTCCATCAGGCTTCACCTCAAAGCAGTAGGGATCGCTACAGAGGTTTTTTAGCTCACAATAAACGAAAAAACCAAGTCGGCCAGCTACAGACCTGTAAACTCCAGCAGCTATTTTTACCGTGTTGACCGATGCTTGTCCGCCATAGCTTCCATAACTCCAGAGTGGCAACATGTCACCGTGAAGTAAAACTACCGGTCTGTACAGCCCATATGTACCAAAATCATACCGCCCTGTTTGTCGGGTTGGTAATATAAACAATGAAGAGTGTGCATCATGATTTACCTTAATCGTAAAGCAGGTTAACCATCTTGATTATATTAGCCTCCAACAAGTGTCAGTAACGACATAATAATGACTACAAGGTCATTATTATGACTAATAAAAATGAAGTAAGTGTTATCATCACTGTAACTGTATAAGCACATATCATAATGGATAATCAGCAGACATAGCCGTTAATCATCTACACGTTACAAATTGACTAAATTAAGTTATTAACACTAACCCAGGGCTTATGCGGCAATATTTTTCCCGAAGGTACTCTTTGTCTGCGACTGATTAGAAACGCATGTGAACAGATCGGAGTTTCGTTCAACCCATTCGTTATTTTGATTATTTTTAGTCTCAACCCTGCTTGTCTTAAGACCATAAAAAATTTCAGTACTTACTGCTTTACTGTGATCACCCAGGTCGTTTTTCATTATTCACGAGCATAAGTAAGATAAATGAACTTAACGTTTACTGGCGCATCACAGACACTCTGAGACTGTATTCGGTACATAGATGAATATTAAGAAAAAATACCGTCAGCAAAGTGATGGCTGTATCATTCGCAGTTTTAAATACGCAGCTGTCATCGATTTTGTTTTAACACAACTGTCATTTTTTATGTCACCGGCAATGGATATGAATCACATTCAACCGGAGACTTTCATCATGAATTACATCTTTAACGATTTCTGGCAGCAACGTATTGCCGCAACCTTTCAGAATGCCTTGGATGCCTATCCACGAGTATTAATGCTGAGGGTTGATCTACGCCTACCTGATACCCCTGCCGCCACTGACGCCGCTGTAATATCCCGTTTTACAGAATCCCTTAAAGCCAAAATTACCGCCTGTCAATTGCGTAAAAAGCAGGAGGGCAAGCGGGTACACCCCACAACGTTGCGGTATGTCTGGGCCAGAGAGTTCGGGGAACGCAGCGGTAAAAAGCACTATCACGCTGTTTTACTGCTGAACCGAGAGAGTTGGTGTGGAGCTGGTGATTACAATTCACCGCACACGCTGGCCGGGATGATTAAACAGGCCTGGTGTAGCGCGTTGCAGGTGGACGTGCAGCAGCATGCCACACTGGCGAATTTCCCTGAGAATCCAGCGCTATGGATTGACAGGGGGAACAGCGCCCAACTTCAACAGGCCCTAGCTCGGGCTGATTACCTCGCTAAAGACCACACAAAAGTCACCGGTGATGGCGGGCGTAACTTTGGCTGCAGCCAGGGCTGACTTATCCTTCGCTTTTAACCCGTAAGACAGGGGTTAGCCAGTCGTTCGGGTATTTTTTTACAGGCAATCCTAATCCTCTGAAGGAGTACCGGGGTGCAATGTTACTCAACCACACCGGACTCCTCCCACTATCAATTTTCAGAGGGAGAGTTTCCATGACCATGGCCAATAACCCCATTCTTTGCGCTGACGACCCGCTTATCGATATGGCATTTATCACCACATACACTGGTATGACGGACAAGTGGTTCTACAAATTAATTAAAGATGGCGAGTTCCCTAAACCCATCAAACTGGGACGTAGCTCACGCTGGTCTAAAAGCGAAGTCGAAACCTGGATGCAACAGCGTATTGCAGACTCGCGGGGAACCTGAATATGCAAACCTCAGCCACAGGGAAATGTCATTCCCGTAAAGCGGCTAGCTGCATACCACTCCGCTAGCAGTGGGAACACGATAAGCGGCGTTACTGTGACGCGAAACCCAGCCCCATTTGCAGCCGCCCCCTGAACCACTAGTTCCAGTCATCCATAATCAACCTGTAACCCGCCTTTCGCCAAACAGACAGCCATCTCGTTCCGGGACGGTACCTGCCTGCATGTCGTATGGCGGTAAGGAGTCAGTCCGATGAATTTTAAGACCGTTACCAGTAAGGAACAGAACGCCGGAATTCGTATGTTGAAATGCTACCTCGCCAGCGACCACCGTGGGCATTTTGTGACAACCAGTGAAGCGGAGAACATGCCAGGACAGGTATGGGGCTGCGTATCCTGTGGCTGCCGACTCATCTTACATACCGGCACACATGCTGACTCACCCTGGTTCGAACATGACCAAGCGACAGTAGCTGCCAGTACGCTAATGAACTGTGCGCATGTTGACCCGGCAGTGAAAGCGGAGGAGCGCAGCAGAATATTACGCAGTCTTGTCAACATGTTGAATGTTCCGATGATGTCTTTGGACTGGTACTGCGTCTGGTGCGGCGACCATTATAGTGGGGAAAAAATCTGCACTACCTGTGGAACAGGTATTTACAGCATTGAGGAGGCCTGCTGGCAGATAAATTACACCTGAGTTGCCCTGTTTGTTAGGGAGATACCAAACTGCAACACTACATGGCCCGCCACATTAGCGACCATGATTTTAACATGCGGATAGTGAAGACTACTCGGCCGCGCACCTGCTGATAGTGTTATCTATTTTATTGTTTATTAAATAATTTTACCCAAACAGAAAATAAAAAACGGCGGCAAACCTGTAAGATCACCTTATTGGTGGTGGTGTTTAGGGGAATGATGCCTATCTGAAATTATTTGGGATTATCTGATCTCACTTGATAGTAGTACCGGGCTACAGACATGCTGGTAATAACCTGCAGCTCGCGGTTTTAGGATCGCCGAACTCCTTGCATAATGTTAATATTACCGCCAATTTTTCAGTGTTCTGACTCCTTCTGTGAATCACCGTATTGGGCTTTCCTGAGAGCCGAACGTTCAGAACCTACAATGTTCAGAATTGATAAGAAGAAAGGAAAATATGTCCAGGCTGACTGATTTAATTGCCAAAGCGAAGGCCAAAGACCCTCAATTGGGTGCTGACTTGGATCGAGAAATCAAAATCCTGTCATCACGTCTTCCCTTTGGTCTTAATTTCGAACGACATAGCCCTGAAGTTGTTGAGTTGCCATTGCGGCCTATTCGCAAGGGAGACAAGGTTCGCGTTTTGCCAGAACGTGGGTCCACTAAGCAAGGTGATCAACGGTTGTGGCAAGTTAAAAACATCCATAAGGCGAAGAAGGTCGCTGATGTCGAGTTGCTGGGCGCGGCTGATATTGAGACTCAGACTGTAGCGCTGAACGACCTTGTAGTTATAGCTGAATTTCGTGACACGATCTGGCCGGGTCTGGTTAGTACGGGAAAAGTGCAACGCAGTGGAGACAAGCCTTTCCATTCAGTCATCAATGGCGAGAACTACCATGTGTTGAAGGCGTTGACCTATACACACAGGGGAAAGGTGGACGTCATCTATATTGACCCGCCGTATAACACAGGGGCAAAGGACTGGAAGTACAACAACGACTACGTCGAAGGTGACGACATCTATAGACATAGCAAATGGCTGGCAATGATGGAACGTCGCTTGCTGGTGGCTAAGGAATTACTAAATCCTTTAGACTCAGTACTCATTGCCACTATTGATGAAAAAGAATATTTGCGTCTCGGCTTGTTGTTGGAACAGACCTTCCCAGAGGCGCGTATTCAGATGATCAGCAGTGTCATAAATCCAAAAGGTGCAACAAGGAGATCGGCATTTGGGCGTACAGATGAGTACATATTTTTCGTCATGTTTGGCGAAGCTGCTCCATTTCCTGTTTCTCTAAGTACCGAGTGGAAAATTGTCAGGGATCGTCGAGCTGAGGGGTTAAGGTGGGCGGAGCTTTTGCGTGCTGGCTCGAATACCCAGCGCGAAGATAGCCCAAATCAATTTTATCCCGTCTTCATTCGCAATGGAGAAGATGGCCCATGTTTCGACTCTGTTGGAGAAGCCTATTTCGGTAATGATCGAAGCGAAATAACACCGCCAGATGGTTGTGTAGCAATTTGGCCCATTAGAGCAAACGGAACCGAAGGGAATTGGCAGAATAGTGCATCAAGCTTACGTGATTTAATTAACAAGGGATTCGCGCGACTAGGCAGGTGGCGCGCAGAAAAAACTGCTATCACCTATTTAAAAAAAGGCGAGCAGAGTAAGGTTGAATCCGGTATTTTTCCTATCATTGGCAGAAGAGCAGATAATTCGATCATCGTTGATGAGTCTGAGTACGATCCTGTTTTCATTCCCGGAACTCAGTGGCGGATTAGTTCCCACAATGCAGAGCAGGGAGGAACTAACTTGCAAAAATTAATGATGCCTGACAGAAAATTTCCATTTCCTAAGTCACTTTATGCAGTTGAAGATGCGCTACGTTTCTTTGTTGTTAACAGACCTAAAGCAATCATTCTCGATTTCTTTAGCGGCTCAGGAACTACCGCTCATGCCGTAATACGTTTAAATCGTCAGGATGGAGGCCGCAGACAGTGTATCTCCGTCACTAACAACGAAGTCGCAGCCAGCGAACAGAAAAAACTACGTGAACAGGGCTTACGCCCCGGAGATCCCGAATGGGAAAAATGGGGTATCTGTGACTACATCACCAAACCGCGAGTACAGGCTGCCATCACAGGCAAGACTCCTGAGGGCGAACCGATTAAAGGCGACTACAAGTTTACCGACGAATTCCCAATGTCTGAAGGGTTCGAGGAAAACGCCGAATTCTTCACTCTGACCTACGAAGCTGAGAAGTCGGTTAGCCATAACCTAGCCTATGCACGGATTGCACCATTGCTGTGGCTACGCGCGGGCGCACGCGGCAAACGTATTGAAAAACTGCCTGCTGAAGGATGGGCAGTAGCTGATGCTTATGGCCTTCTATCGGCTGTGGATCAGGCCACACCTTTCATTGAAGCCATTAGCCATGCCAGTGACGTGCGGGTGGTCTTCATCGTCACCGACGATGATCGTCATTTCCAGTCTGTCACCAGGCGTCTGCCAAAAGGCGTTGAGCCGGTACGTTTATACGAATCGTACCTGACCAATTTCAGCTTCACCAGTGGGGAATTAACAGAATGAAGTTCACTCTCAAGGACTACCAGCGTGATGCGGTGCGTGATTCTCTGGTGAACCTTAGAAAAGCTCGCCGTTACTGGCATAACGAAAATGATAAGAGCGCCTTCTCTTTAACGGCGGTGACCGGTGCGGGTAAGACCGTCATGGCTGCCGCTGCATTTGAAGCATTATTTCATGGCGACGACGAATTTAATTTCGATGCCGATCCCGGCGCGGTTGTGATCTGGTTCAGTGACGATCCTGCACTGAACGAGCAAACCCGTTTTCGCCTGATGGAGGCCAGTGACCGTATCAACTACAACGATATGGTGGTAGTGGAACATCCCTTCAGTCGGCGTAAGTTTCAGGCTGGAAAAATCTATTTCCTTAACACGCAGAAGTTTGGCAAAAAAAGCCTGCTGGTGCGAGGGTTCGATGATAAAGGCGGGCTTTTCGAAGCAGCACCTGATGCACAGGCTTATACGCTGTGGGATACCATCCAGAACACCATCGAAGACCCGGATCTGACCCTCTATCTGGTACTGGACGAAGCGCACAGAGGTATGGGTTCGTCAACGGCTTCCAGTGAAGCTGCTAAGAGTACTATTGTGCAACGGCTCATCAATGGTTCGGCTGGAGTGAAGGGTATTCCAGTAGTGTGGGGGATTTCCGCCACAGTTGAACGTTTCGATAATGCTGTTGCCAATGCCGGTCATCATGTCAAATTGCCGAACGTGGTGGTTGACTCGGCTAAAGTGCAGGAATCGGGACTTATCAAGGACGATATCATTCTTGGTGTACCTGATGAAGCCGGTGACTTCGATACTGTATGGGTACGCCGTGCTGCCGACAGACTCAGGGAAGTGACCGATGCCTGGGCAGAGTATGCAACACAGCAGGCAACTGTGCGCGAAGTAGTACCGCTAATGGTATTCCAGGTACCCAATACGCCTGACCCGAACGAAGTGGGGCGTTGGCTGGATACGCTATTCTCTCGTTATCCTGAATTGCCCATTGACAGTGTTGCTCATGTCTTCGGTGAACACACGACACAACGGTTCGGCCAACACCAAGTACCTTATATTGAACCGCAGCGGGTGCAAGAATCAACTTGGGTGCGTGTACTGATTGCTAAAGATGCCATCAGCACTGGCTGGGATTGCCCTCGTGCCGAAGTGATGGTCTCCTTCCGCGCTGCCAGCGACAGGACGCATATTACGCAATTGCTGGGGCGTATGGTACGTACTCCACTGGCGAGACGTATTCCGGGTAATGAGCGCTTAAACTCTGTCGAATGCCTGTTGCCCAAGTTTAATACCAATACCGTGAGAGATGTCGTCAATACCTTGTTTAAGGGCGATGATACATCTCCTCCAAGCGGACGCATCCTGATTAACCCTGTGGAGATGAAACCCAACCCGGCGGCTTCAACTGCCATATGGGAAGTATTTGAAGCGCTACCTTCGCAAACCCGCCCGCAGAAAGGAGCCAGACCAGCCAGACGTCTGACCGCGCTGGCACAGGAACTGGTTGATGACGGCATTCTTGATGGGGCAGTCAGCAAAGCCCACGCTGCTTTGCACGCTGTCTTGGACAAGTTCCAGACAGAAAATGCTGAAAAAATCCAAAACAAGCGCAATGCAGTGCTCGTTGTGGATGGTAAGGCTGTGGTTGCCAGCCTGAAGAACAAAGCAATGACTTTCAACGAATTCTGGGAGGAGGCAGACGTAGCGGTGATCGATGACGCCTACCGGCGTGCAACCCGAATCTTCAGCCCGGATGTTTCACGTACCTATGTCGAATATCTGGCCGATAAGGTCGCGGATCGAGAAGAGGATGCAGAGGAATATCTGGAAGCAATAATGGAAGCTCGTGTGACCGTTGCTGGCATGGGGCTGGTGATAGAGGTGCAGGATTACTTCGATGCAGAGGCCGATAAACTGGCGAAGGCGTGGCTGACCGAGTACACACCGCGGATCAAGTCTTTGAAAGATGAGCGTAAAGAGGCCTATCGTCAAATCGTCGAAATGAGTACCGAACCGCAGGACGTAGATTTAGTTAGACCAGAGAACAAGTTTGAAATGACCCGGGCTCGTGAAGGAGAGAAGGAAATTGATCTTCCAGCCTGGAAACACCATCTGTTGTCTGATGAAAGTGGGAACTATCCGGCTCAGTTGAACCATTGGGAAACCACGGTTTTCGAGACCGAAACCAAACGTGAAGGATTTGCTTTCTGGTATCGTAACCCACAATACACAGGGCAGTCGTCACTAGGCATCGCCTATATTGAAACCGAACAATACAAAATTGTTCGTCCCGATTTCCTGTTCTTTGCCGAACAGAATAGCGAAGTGGTTGTGGACTTAGTAGATCCACATGGCCTACATCTGGCAGATGCTTTGCCCAAACTGAAAGGGCTGGCGTTGTATGCCAAACATCATTCCGGTGCTTACAGACGAATCGAATCCGTCGCTGAAGTGAAGGGGAAATTGCGGGTTTTGGATTTGAAACGGCGGGATGTTCAGGATGCTGTGGCTGCGGCTGAAAATGCAGAATCATTATTCAACAGCAGCCTTGCTGATTATTATCAGTAAGCTATTGATTATCAGGAAACGAAATGGCCTTTTACTCATAAAAGGCCATTTTTATAAAAAATTATCCTCGGTCACAACCAAAATGACGCCCCCATCAAATAATTTGGTATAAAATTCAGTCACATAATCCAATTAATTACGGTTATGGAAGGATACCATTCAGCCTGTATCTATACCCCACATGAAAGGACTCTCCGCTCACTAATATGATCGCTGTCGAGGAAAATACAGAACTGAAATGGGTCGGTACCACAGTAACAATACGAGTTAAGATAAAGTGATGTGAGCGGATTAACCATATGATAAGGTGTATAAGAATGATTTTGAGATGTATTAGCTCAGATTTACCCGACACAACTATGGTGCAGAGCCGGACCTAATTGGCTGTCCGCTCTGTGCCAACAGCGGAAATTGCATATATTAGGACAAAATACTCAAAAGAAAGCTACATAAAGGAACAGTTGTACACAGATTATGAATCTAGTAAATTATCTGCCATTTAATTGTGTTAGTCTATCTCATTTTATTATCATGCAGTAAGTGCTTATTTTAAACGCTGCCTTAAAAAATCAACTATGATTTAATACTTAACAATACCAGAATATAATTGGTTGTTTGGTTTAGTTTTAGTACAGAATAAAAACAAGTCAACGACGAATTCTGCACGTTTGTATAAAAACAATATCACCCCTTGCGAATAAATATTTACCAATCTATGATAGGTTAAACTTTAAATTCACCAGTTTAAAATAAAGGAGGATGTGATTTATAATTATAGCATAAGTTACGCGCCGTTATTTTATAATCATAAGCAATACTACAATAGCATTAACCTTGTAATACAAATAACACATTTCGCCTAAAAGAAATTAATCATTTTTTGAAAAATAAATCAGTAATTATAGTCAAGCCTCAAATCGGGTGATATTGAGGCAAGGAGAGGCATAATATTTGACGATTAAGTCACTTTCGTTTCCAAAGCTTAATACGTAAACTGTATGTAAATATCCTTAAGCAATTTTCCTAGAATTTCATTTTTATAATTATTAATATCGAACCGCAAAGATGTTTCCTCTTTCATTTCTCTTGTGATTAATAGATTGTTTTTTGTTACTTGTTCATCGAAATCCAATTTTGCCAAGGCGAAATTATACGCCTCGTAAATGAAGTATTGATAACGTTCATTAATTAAGAATACAGAATTAGAATTATGCGCTTTTGTACTTTTGTATAAAGTTTCTATCTTTAGAGATGTAATGGGAGTTCTGATGATATCTATGGGGTTAATTATGTTTTCAGACTTAATTTTAAACTGGATTTCTTCATCATCGAAAAAAGGGTGAAGATGATCATCTTTGAAAAAATCTATGGTATTTTTTAAACTAGAATTACAACTTGTACAAGAAGGAACTAAATTATAAAGAGATAAACCTAAATGCGGATAACGGGCCCTGTCGTAAAAATGATCTAGTGATGGCCGGAATCCACGGCCTGTCTCATATGTTGTTATGGAGTATGAATGATTGCAATACGGACATGTTCGTAACTTTGATTTCGAACATAATATGTATGCATTATATTTTTTGGATTTATCAGAAAATGAATCATAATCAATAATTTTTTTTATTTCTCTAAAAAAATAATCTCTAAACTCATTATCTTTTCGCTGGTTTATTGCATTTTCTAGAAGAGAGATGCTTTTTCTGTAATGAGGTAATGAACGTGAAAGAATAAGCCTGTGAACGCGCTTTAAAAAATAATATGTATAACTTGGTGGACCGACCATGTTGTCAACCTGATTATAATACTTTCTAAGTATAGTTCTGAGGTATTTTTTATGTTCTGCTTCACCGCACTCCCAATTCCTTGGTAAGGAAATAATCATTTTTCATCTCCAATGTTAAATTTTCTTTTAAATTCTCTTCTTAGCATATCACTGTCTATATACTCTAGGATTTTATAATCCTTTTCAGAAACATTACCACTGGCAAAATTGTTATATATTTCATTTATTTTTGTCGTTGCAAATTCGCCAATGGTAGCAGTACCAAACGATTCACTAAAAAGCATATGCATAGGAGACGCAAATGTAAATTTCGGAGATATTTCTTTATCCAGAGAAAATACAAATTGCCTTGGAACATCTGTTGCTAGTAATGGGGAATGGCTAGTCATGATAACTTGAATTACTTCAATTTCATTCTCTTCTTTAATCTCATTTAAAAATTTGTTTACATGAAATATATACATCCTTTGCCACTCTAAATGCAAAAATGCATCTCCCTCATCAATGAGAACGAGAATTTTCTTTATACCCTTTTTGGATAAAGCGTTCAACCTCGTGGTTATTGAAGTGAACTGATTCATCACTGCTAGTTCACCTGAGCTCATGCTGGCATAGTTTATTTTAAAATGCCCCTTTAGTTCATTTCTTTCTATTTGCTTAATAATTGAGTGATTTTTTAGATAAATGACAAAGTTGTTCCCCCAGTCATATGAAAAACCGCCCTCATTTTTTTTTAGGAATTTGAGAATGTTATTGTAGTCAACGACAAATTTTCCGTAATTGGAAGGTTTTCTTATTCTTATAGTTTCTTCGCCTTCACCGAAAATTAAAATAAATAACCAGAGTGCTCGCCTGTTATTAGTTTGGTTTGTGCTTTTTTCCATGCTATTAATGGATATGAAAAATGAAAGTATTTGACAAATGCTAAAGTTGGACGATAACCAGTGTATTATTTCATTCTGAAGTTCAGTTTTACACTTATTGAGTGAATCTATATATTTTCTAATATCATCTGATACATTCGATCTATTTCCTCTAAGCCATAATATTTCTTCGAAGTATTTAAACTTAGAAAAAAAAGTAAGATTTATTTTTTTCTTTGATGACATGTATTCAATTGCGGTTGTAATTAAGTTATTTATAATTGGCCTTGTACCAACTCGTGATATTGCAGTAAGATTATAATCAATACCAAATTCTTTAAAGATATTATTGTGTTTATGCAAGTTCTCAAATTTATTTTTACTACCATCTATTAAGGAAGCATTTTCAAATCTATCTCTGTAACTAAATTTCTGCTGGAAAGGGACTGGGGTGTAATAGACACACCCCCACTCAAGTTTTTCTTGTTCATCGCCAGATGCAAATCGTAACTTACATTCATTACCAAACTCATTGAAATCAGAGTTAGTTAGTTCTCTCGCAACACTACGTAATAACTCAGTTTTTCCTGAGCCATTTTTGCCAATAATCAACGTTAGTGAATCCACATCAAATATATTTTCATCACCATTAAATGTTGACCGTAACGGTATTATTTGAGATTCATAATCTATATCTAAAATCATCATCTACCCTAGTTATGTTAAAGTTTCTGTAGTTTGTTTTGAATGGTTACACACAGATTATTTTTTATTATTCAAAAAAGTCACTTGTTAGCAACTACCTTATTCAAGACTGTTTGATAGGCTCGTTCATCGCTCGAAGCAGACTAACAGATTTAATTGTGTGTTATAGGTGAAAACGATCAGATCAAGTTTGAGCTAATACATCTGAGGCCATCCTCATTGTCCTTCACCTAACATGGTCCCGTTCACATATGCATAATTTCTTCCTTTACGAACCAACCTGACGCAATTACGGTCCGTTCAACTAAATCGGGCGCTTTAGTATACGCGACGACAGCGAGGCTCTCCTGTGCCCTGCTGCAGATAACATAAAAAAGGCGGCGCGATCTTTTAGGCGAAGAGTCCCCCCCCGCACTTTCGTTTTCCTGATCCGTTTTAGAGTGCGGTGTGACGCCCAGTAGCTTATCGTAACTGAACATGAATCCACGGGCCTCTTCATCATCCAGAATAGCCATGACTCGAGGAAACTGCAGTCCCTTCACTCCCTGATGAGTGTCGTAGGAAGATGTGGATGAAATATAGCTAATGTAATTTTCCAGTTCACGGGTGGATGCGCTCAGAGATCGGCTCCAGGCTTCATGCTCTTTGTTGATATCCACTTCCTCCGTGGATTCATCATCCTTATGTGGCACCAGCGCCAAGTGAAGCAGGAAAGCCTCAGGTAGGATCAGCAATTCCCCTTCATGAATCAGTTTGCACACTTCTAGAATGGGGAAAGCCAAGTTCTCGCCAAGAAGCACTTTTATCTTGTCTATTTGGCATTGTGCTTCCCGGAAGAGCAATAGTGGATCGTCAGCATATTCGAGGCGCGAACTCGAAAAAACAGGCGAGTACTTACGCATGATAGTAGCAATTTTAAAATCATCATCACTGCGAATTGCGTCAATAAGTGGCCATAGCTGTGAGGATAAGAATGTTATCTCTTGACTATCCCCATTGATTGCTGCATCACCCAATTTTTCAACCTCTAGAAGGGGCAGAAAGAAGTTTTCGAACTCACCGCGTCTGGCAGCCATATGGTGCTCAAGCGTCAGTACCATGACTGATTTTTTGTTATTCCATTCAGTATCAGCCGCCTGTTCAGCCATATATTCAGCGACCTGACGCTCAATATCGGCTCTTTCCTTGTGGGTGTTCATGTCAACCACAAACAAGCGTGCGGTTCCAGGCTGGGCGTCAGGGCGCGGCTCCTGAATATGTGTATCATTGAATTGCCTGATGGAGTTGATCAAAGTGACAATTCTCACTGGTGAACGGTGATTAATTGTTATCTCTGGTGACGCCCATCCAGGGGGTAGAGGAGAGGCTAAGTCGGATTTTCCCCCGCTGAATATCTGCTGCATCATATCGCCGAACAACCCAATGCAGAATTTGGTGGGATGCTCCTGCTGCGTCATAATTAACGATTCGATAAGATATTTATTCGTGTCTTGGCTTTCATCAATCAAAAGCACTGGGAATCTGCTAAATAAAATCTCTCTGAGCAGAGCTTCATTTTGGAGGAGATAAGCGGTGACATTTATCACTTCACTATGATTTAACGCCCCTTTTTCAGGCCTGTTGCTTGTAGGGGAATAGCTGAATTTTTGAATTTTATCGAGATATTGCAGCCGTTTCGTTTTGCTGGCTAAACTCCGCCTGTTTCTTTGCGCCGTAATACCATCAGGTTTTCTGCTTTTTTCAATGTCGCGGGTGAGTTGATCAATACTCTTCTCGAGTTCATTTTTAAGCCATAGCTTTATGTCTGATGTAAATGGGTTGATCAAGTCCCAGCAAAAACTGTGTATGGTTGAAACCATGAAATTGGCATCAAAAAATAACCGTCTTTGTACTTCCTCGCAGGCTGCATTTGTATACGTAATAATGCCAATTCTTTTTCCGCATCTAGACAGTTCCGAAGAATACCTTTGTTTCATTTTCTCCAGCACACTGACCAACGTACGGGTTTTTCCAGATCCCGCACCGGCAAAAAGCAGAAAACTTCTGGGATTCTCCAGATCAAGATAACTGAAAAGCTCTTCTACCACAGGTTCGTTCGTGGGTGGTGCCTCCATGATTATTCCCCCTCCCAAACGTCAGTGACTTCCGGAACTTCCGGCGTAAGGTCTCTACTCGCCACTTCCAGCTCTTTTTTAAGCCAGTCCAGTCCCTCTTGAATATATTTAGGCGCGGCGAGTTCGACGGGGTCAGCACAGTACAATAAATCGAGTGCCATCTCGGCTTTGTCATCTTTGAGTGCCAAATAGAGTTTTTCACAGCACTGTTCAAGCGTATCGAGGTTAAGAGCATCCTGCATTTTTTTCATCATCCCAGTAGGTTTTTCTACTTTTTTGAACAACTCAGGATTCGTCAATGCAATAGCGTCTTCAAATGTGTACGGGAAAGCCTCGGCCTCCTCCTCTTTTCCAAATTTAATGGGAATACCATATTGAAATGCAATCCTGACCTTACCACGAATTTTCTCATGCTCCGGCATTCTAAGGACCGTATCCAGCCCTCCCTCAACATCGAGCCAAATTTTGATGGTATGGCTGCCAGTAATGTATCCCTTGCCAAATTCAGGCCTGATGGCTTTGGGTTTATTTCCTGAGATAACTTTTTGATCATCTGCCGGTAGTTTGAGAGGAGGCTTTTGGGCATCCGTATCAGTAACGACAAGGGTGGGAATCCCGAGTATGTCAATCAATGCCCTCAGCCGGTGAGCATGGGCTCCTCCTACCTCCAGAATCGAAATGTAGCTGTTGTCCAGGCTTGTATTAGCGTTGGGATTATTACGGATAAAATGCGGCATCAGGATACGTTCTGCCGCCCCCTCGACTAGAATAATCCCGTTCGCAAAAAAGAGATCGCAGTGTGTGGTTTTGAGATAGCGAGCCACGAACTGAGCCGTTTGTAAGACATCATCCGAGCGGATTTTACCGCTGCCAAAAGTACAGGACAGATCAATAACGTCCGCAGTCGGCACGTCATGCGAACCTGTAGCGGGTTTACGTTTGAAGTACCTGAGCTTTTCAAAGCCCACTTCATGCGCAAGGTAGCTTGAATGTGTGCTGACCACCAGTTGGCTCGAGAACCTCTTGGATGTCCGCAAATCATCATGATTGCGTAGCACCGAATAAGCTTTTTTGATAAACACCTGCTGAACCTGGGCATGCAGGTGAGCTTCCGGCTCTTCAATCAGAATGAGGTGAAGAGGCTCAACAAAGACATCCTCCTCTGGCTTTCTTAGGCCGGCTTTACCGACGCGCATCCATTGATCCCTGAAGCTCATCATTGTAAAGACCATGGATATCAGATTCTTGTAACCAAGCCCGTTATATTTCTCTGACAGACTCATCAGCGGCACCCCTGCGGCGTGACTGGTTTTCTGGATCTCAAAGAGAATGGCCGCTTCGTGGTCCAGATTATCGATCGGATTAACCCTGCTCGATAATCTGATATGGGGATCGTTGAACCCCGGATACCCCAGCGTCTCTATCTCTTTCAAGGGTTTGTTAAACACCTTGTTGAGTCTTCCATCAAAGGAGTGTTGAGCATAGGCGATGGCTTCGAGAGCATCCAAATCTTCGTCACAAGGAAAGTCGGTAGGGTTTAAATGCCGGTTGTAGTACTGGTTAATCTGGCTAGCCAGATTAGAGGCACCATGCTGAGAGCCGGTTGCCACATAGGGATCTGAAAATCCACGGGTAGCATCAATGATATCGACTTTGAACAGTCCATTGAAAGGATAAAAATCCAGTGGAATTTGCCCCTCGACAAGAACCTGGGGTAGGAATTTACTTCCTTGGTCCGTGATAAGTTTTGCGGGATCTAGGATGTAAGATTTTATCTCAAAAGCTTTAGACACCTCTCTTTCAAGGTATTCGCGCAACGATCCCGGCCAGACTGAAAATTTGAAATCACTGAGCTCAGATGCTGAACCACCTAGAGCTTTTTCGGCGTTTTTTTCTGCCGTGATTTTAAGCTGCTCAGCGGCCTTGAAGTGGGCAATAAAGTCTGCTTTTAGGGCATCAAGATCTTTGGGTTGATAAATCATCCGGATGCCTAACAGTCCGCCATCCCATTTTAATGTCGGTATTAGGTGCCGTACCCGATGGACTTCATTTTTCTCGACTTTTAACCAGACATCCAGCGTTGGGCATAAGGGCTGCCAGTCACTGATTTTTTCGCCAACCTCTTCGGCGTTCACCCATGCTTGACCAAATTGATTAAGCTGATGCCAATTTGATAGGGTGAAATCGGCTGCGCCTAATTTTCGTGAAGATGGAGATTTACCCGATGCGATGCTCGCAGCCGTTCTTCCTCTTTGATCCAGAAAGAAAATAAGCGCATCCATTGCTGACGTCTTGCCGCTGTTATTTGCCCCGACGAGCAGTGTTTCTTCCTCAGTCAGACGAATTCTGCAAGTTTTAAGCTTTCTGTAGTTCTGGATATCAATATATTCAATTTTCATCAGGCTTCCTTTCCTAAGTAATGCCGAGATGCATCCTAAATGTCATGATCGGCATATTTAATAAGGTGATGATTTTAGGGCTGCGCAGAGAACATCAGCAGCGATTACTTTAATGTTGTATTTATTTTAAATGTTGCTGTCTAGCGAATTATCGGCTCTTCCTAGCATAGTTTTATCCAGATCAGTATTCTTGGCGTCAAGGCAATGTTAGACCATGTCCCTTCAGCTCTCTGGCAAGCAGTGTTGTCAACTCAACTCCGTTAACCGGCAAGCAGGTAAGCCCTGCCGAACTGACGCGTTTCGGGCCTTACGGCTTGGGTTTAATAGCGACAGCTGTTTTACCGCCAGC
Organism: Phytobacter sp. SCO41; assembly: GCF_003073275.1. Taxonomy (NCBI): domain Bacteria; kingdom Pseudomonadati; phylum Pseudomonadota; class Gammaproteobacteria; order Enterobacterales; family Enterobacteriaceae; genus Phytobacter; species Phytobacter sp. SCO41. The sequence goes on from NZ_CP027225.1 coordinate 4,986,636, forward strand.
GCATCAATTGCGCCTACCCCGATTGATCTTCGCATAGTCAAACGGCGTAATCACTCTCTCCCGATTTGCATCCAGAAAATCAGCCCACCATTGCAACATCAGTTTACGTTCGTCGATAAATTCCGCTTTATGGATATACGCGGCCCTTACCGAATTACGTTCCATATGACTCATCTGGCGCTCCACCGCATCCTTCGACCATAGCCCCGACTCAATTAACGAACTACAGGCCATAGTACGGAAACCGTGACCGCAAACCTCAACTTTCGTGTCATAGCCCATCACACGTAGCGCACTGTTTACTGTGTTCTCACTCATTGGCTTACGCGGATCATGATCGCCAATAAAAATCAGCTCATGTTCGCCACAGAACTGTTTTATCTGTTTCAGGATCGCCAGCGCCTGCTTTGAAAGCGGTACCAGATGCGGCGTGCGCATTTTTGAGCCTCGGTGAGAATGTTTCACGCCGGGAATAGGTTCTCGTTCAGGCGGGATCGCCCACATTGATGCTTCAAAATCGATCTCTGCCCAGCGAGCAAAACGCAGCTCACTGGAACGAATAAAGATAAGCAGAGTGAGCTCCGTGGCCCAACGGGTGAGTGGTCTGCCAGTATAGCCATCGATTTTCTGTAGTAACTCTGGGATTCGCTTTAACTCCAGTGCTGGACGATGTTGCCTATTACCAGAAGCAACCGCCCCTGCCATCTCCTGCGCGGGGTTATAATCAATTAGCCCGCTCTGCACTGCGTAACGCATGATAGCTGTGGCACGCTGTTGGAGGCGGGCTGCAACCTCAAGACGTCCAGACATCTCCACGGCCTTAATTGGTGCTAATAAATCGCGAGTTTTTAACTCAGTAATATTACGTTCACCAATCGCTGCGAAGAGATTATCTTCCAGGCTTTTTAGCACACGATGGGCGTGATCTTCAGACCACTTTTTATTGGTGCCATGCCACTCAATCGCCACCTCTTTGAAGGTTCGTGCTTTACTCTGTTCAACCTTATCGTTTTTCTTTTTGTCTCCCGGATCGATGCCATTCGCTAGCAGCTTACGCGCTTCGTCACGACGTGCTCTGGCATCCGCCAGTGTGATTTCAGGATAAACCCCCAGTGCCAGCATCTTTTGCTTGCCGTCAAAACGGTACTGCAAACGCCAGTACTTAGAACCATTAGGATGGACAAGAAGGTGCATGCCGCTGCCATCGGTCAGCTTATATTGCTTATCCGTTGGCTTGGCTGTTCTAACTTTGATATCTGTTAGAGCCATGCTTATCCCCTCCCTGTTGGTACAAGCATTATCGAACCGGAAATACCATCATCTGTACCAACATCTGTTGGTAGATGTACGTTGAAGTCGGTTGACCTTGAGAGAGTTACTATAGCGGGAAATATAGGTAAATACTGGATTTCAGGCACAAAAAAAGACGTCCGTTGACGTCTATTGATGTTCCGATGGTGCCGAAGGCCGGACTCGAACCGGCACGTATTTCTACGGTTGATTTTGAATCAACTGCGTCTACCGATTTCGCCACTTCGGCACTGAAGGGGATGCTGATAGCGGGTTGCATTATACCTGTTGCAGATCCCGGTGCAAGCATTCCCCCGCCTTGTCGCGTCTAAATGCCGAAAAAATCGACACATCTCCACCGCACTCCCCCACTATCTGGAACGCTTCTCGCAAAACGCTGCAACGTGACGGCGGCGGTTTACATTTATCGCGTCTTGTTATCTGATCCTGTTACGGGTTTTACCCATTCCCCACATCCATAGATCAGGACAAGGCATGCGTTTCTATCAGGTTGAGCCCACGCTGGAGAACTACTGGCGCGGCATAATCCTCTTTGGCAAAAATGTCGCTTCCTACAAATTCGCGCTGGCCCATGCGCTGTACGACGTGAAACGCGACGGCAGCGACCTCATCCTGCTCGAAGATCTCGCTGTCCCGTTCAGCCAGCATCTGTGTCGCCATCTGGCACAGGCACCAAAGCAAATCACCTCCTCCAGAAGTCAGTATCTGGATGCCTGTCGCCAGTTTAATGCCGGAGAGATCGACCAGAATGCGCTGACAGAAGCGACGCTGCGAAACGGCTTTAATGTTGTGCTCAATGCGTTTCACAACGTCAATCAGGGCGAAATCGAAAAACGCTTTTTTATCGACGAGCGTAAAACCCACAAAGGCATACGCCTGACGACAAATTTTCATCAGCTCACGGAAGGTATGCAGTATCAGAACCTTAAGCTGGAGACGGACGCCCGCTGGAACCTGGTCGAGCAGGGTTGGGCGATGGGCGTGTCGCGCAACCTTATTGCCGTGGAGCATGACGAACAGGACAACATGCTGTTCAGCATCCAGAATAACCGCCGTGTCGATATCACCAGTTGTCGCGACAGCCTCAACGGCTACCAGAAAGGCCGCTGCTTTTACTGCTTCGCACCTATAAGCGTAGAAACCGGCGACGCAAACCTGGCCGATGTCGATCACTTTATTCCGTGGATGCTCAAAGACCAGGTGAGGAATGTGAATGGCGTCTGGAACCTGGTGCTGGCCTGTAAATGTTGTAACCGGGGTAAACAGGGGAAATTTGCCCACGTCCCCTCATTGAAATTGCTGCAGCGCCTGCACGATCGCAACGAGTACTTCATTACCAGCCACCTCCCGCTGCGCGAAACCCTGATGCGCCAGACCGGGGCGAGCACCGTAAAACGGCATGATTTCCTGTCAAATGTCTGGAACACTGCTCGCGTAAACTTATTCCACGAATGGGAGCCAAAGGCCGCCGGGCCGGATACTTTCTGATGACCATTAACTACTATCAAAACCATGCACAGGCATTCTTTGCCGACACCATCGGCGTCGATATGTCGTCGCTCTACGCCCCTTTTATCGCGCACCTTGCCCCTGGCGCGCGCGTTCTGGACGCCGGATGCGGTTCCGGGCGCGACAGCCGTGCATTTCTGGAGATGGGTTATCAGGTCGAGGCCTTTGATGCGTCGTCCGAGATGGTTCGCATGGCATCGCAGCATAGCGGGCTGGCGGTTAAGCAAATGACATTCAGCGATGTCGATGCCACTGACCGTTACGACGGCATCTGGTGTTGCGCGTCCCTGCTACACGTGGAAGCACACGCTTTACCGCAGGTGATGTCTACGCTGGCGCAGGCGCTGAAACCCGGCGGAATCTGGTACGTCTCGTTCAAATATGGCGAACAGGAAAGAGAGAAAGAAGGTCGTCATTTCAGTGACTTAACCGAATCAGGCCTGACCGCGCTGGTCAGCCCATTACCGGATGTTCAGGTGGTGTCGATGTGGACGACGCAGGACAAACGCCCGGATCGTGCGGAAACCTGGCTTAACGCCTTGTTACGCAAAGATTAACTCCACTACTCTGACTATCCTCTACACTCAAATCTCACACCATCATGAGGAAAGGCGATGTCGATTATCAAAAGCTATGCCGCTAAAGAAGCCGGGGCAGACCTGGAGCTGTTTGAGTACGACGCGGGGGAATTGGGTCAGGAAGATGTGGAAGTACAAGTGGATTATTGCGGGATCTGCCACTCGGATTTGTCGATGATCGACAACGAGTGGGGCTTCTCTCAATATCCGCTGGTCGCCGGGCATGAAGTGATTGGTCGCGTGGTGGCGCTGGGTAGTGCCGCGCAAAACAAAGGACTTAAAGTCGGTCAGCGCGTGGGCATTGGCTGGACGGCGAAAAGCTGCGGTCACTGCGACGCCTGTATCAACGGCGACAATATCAACTGCCAGGAAGGCGCCGTGCCAACTATCCTTAACCGCGGCGGCTTTGCCGACAAAATCCGCGCGGGCTGGCAATGGGTGATCCCGCTGCCGGATACCATCGATGTCGAGACCGCCGGGCCGCTGCTCTGCGGCGGCATTACTGTGTTTAAACCGCTGCTGATGCACCATATCACCGCTACCAGCCGTGTCGGGGTAATCGGGATTGGAGGGCTGGGCCATATCGCCATCAAACTGCTACGGGCGATGGGCTGTGAGGTGACGGCGTTCAGTTCGAACCCGGCGAAAGAGGCCGAAGTCCGCCTGATGGGCGCGGATTATGTGGTGAACAGCCGCGATCCGGAGGCCTTAAAAGCGCTGGCGGGCCAGTTCGATTTGATTATCAACACCGTAAACGTTGATTTGCAGTGGCAGCCGTATTTTGAAGCGCTGGCCCACGGCGGCGCGTTCCATACCGTTGGCGCAGTACTGAAACCGCTGGAAGTCCCGGCCTTTACGCTGATTGGCGGCGACAGAAGTGTGTCCGGTTCCGCGACCGGTACGCCGTTCGAGCTGCGTAAGCTGATGAAGTTTGCCGGGCGGGCGAAGGTGGCACCGACTACCGAGATGTTCCCGATGTCGCAGATTAACGAGGCGTTGCAGCATGTGCGTGACGGGAAGGCGCGTTACCGCGTGGTGTTGAAAGCGGATTTCTGATATCCCCTCACCCCTGCCCTCTCCCACGGGGAGAGGGAGAAAATCCGCACTCATATTTGCATCAGAAGCCAGGCGACAGCACATCCGGCTAATGGCGCTTTGCGGACTGCTGCCCTCACTCCTGCCCTCTCTCACAGAGAGAGGGCGAAAACCCGCACTCACATTTGTATCGGGAACCAGGCGTGGCCCGGATAAGCGCAGCGCATCCGGGAAATGGCTTACCCCTTCGCCAGCGCCGCGAACACCTCTGCAATCGCCACTGCGCCGGGGTCGGTGACGCCTTCCAGACTCTCACTGTTCACATAGGACGAACGGCCCGCGCCAGCGGTCTGCATGGTCGCGGTTTTGGCGGCACCCGCTTTTGCGGCAGACGCGGCAGCATCCAGCCCGCTATCGCGCAAGGCTTCCAGCGCCGGTTGCAACGCGTCGATAAGCGTCCGGTCGCCTAAGTCCGCACCGCCATAATGTTTCATCTGATGTAGCCCACGGAGTAACGCCTCCGGCAGCGGCTTGCCGTCATGCACAGCCTGACCTGCGGCGGTAAAGAAGATGGACATCAGCACGCCGCTGGAGCCGCCCATTACTGTTGCCAGCCGCTCGCCCACCAATTGCAGCAACTGCGCGGTGTTATTCAGCGGCAATTCGCCCTGCTCCAGCAAATGGATAATTTCCCGCGCCCCTTCGGCGAACGTCGAGCCGGTATCGCCATCGCCCACTTTGGCATCCAGCGCATTCAGGCGATTTTCGAGATCGACAAGTGTCCGCGCCGCCGTCGAGACCAGCGTTTTTACCTGTGGGTTTTCCGACGGTTCGATTTCCAGTTGGTTGTAAACCGGGTTGTGGCGCTGGGTTTTCATCGGCGCAAAAGGCACCGGTTTTTGCCAGCCGACGGTCTGTACATCGGCATTAATGGCTTTCTCAAATGTCTCGTTCAGGCGTAACAGAGAGAGGGAAAAGCCTTTCATATCCAGGGAACTGACCAGCGGCGCGGGGCCAATCAGATACGCAATCTGATCTTTCAGCGCCGAGTGTGCCAGCTCTTTGGTGAGCAGGGCCATTTCGAGCGCTGACACACCGCCCAGGTTGTTGATTAACACCGCAACGCGGTCATCCCCGGCCTGTGCTTTCAGCGGTGCAACCAGCGTCTCAATCAACTTCTGGCTGTTATGCGAGTCCACAGTGCTCGCGCCCGGCTCGCCGTGAATGCCGAGCCCCAGTTCGACCTGCCCACGCTGGATACGGTCGTCTTCATCGCTGCTTCCCGGCAGGTTGCAGGTCTCCATCGCCAGCCCCAGGCTCCAGACACTTTCACTGGCCTGTCGGGCGATGTCGCGCACTTCGCTTAAGGATTTACCCTGCTCGGCGGCGTAGCCTGCGATTTTATGCACCAGCGCCGTTCCGGCGATGCCGCGCGGCTGTTTATTGTCCGGCAGGGCGATGTCATCGGCGACGATCACCATCTCTACTTTCAGCCCGTAGCGTTTGGCTTTTTCTGCCGCGAGGCCGAAGTTAAGGCGGTCGCCGGTGTAGTTTTTAACGATCAGCAGGCAGCCCCGGTCACCAGTGACGGCAACGATAGCGTTGAGCACAGCATCAACGCTCGGCGAGGCAAACACGTCGCCACAGACGGCGGCGGTGAGCATCCCCTTACCTACGAAGCCAGCGTGGGCAGGTTCATGGCCGGAACCGCCGCCGGAGATCACTGCAACGCGGGATTTATCCCAGTCGGCGCGGGCAACAATACGAATAGCGGGGTCGATGTCGAGGCGAACTAAATTGCCGTGGGGAGCGGAAATCACCATTCCTTCAATGGCGTCATTGACCAATTGTTTTCGGTCATTAAAGAAGAATCTGGACATAGCTTCCTGAATTTTTTGAGAACCGTAAGGAAAGCGTAGCCAGGATAAGGGAAAGTGTGTCGATGAAATAGGATGAGTTTAGTGCGGCCAGGCGCTCTCTCCCACAGGGAGAGGGAGAAAGCAGCCCGGATAAGGCGAAGCCGCATCCGGGAACAGAACAGAAACCTAGTTCTTACGCATCAGCAGCCAGAGGCTAATCAGGAAGAACGAAGTACTTGGCAGCAACGCGCCAATAATCGGCGGAATGCCGTATACCAACGTCAGCGGGCCGAAAATCTGGTCCAGCAGGTAGAATACAAAGCCGAAGCTGATACCCGTCACCACGCGCACGCCCATCGGCACGCTACGCAGCGGGCCAAAGATAAACGACAGCGCCATCAGCATCATCACCGCCACGGAAAGCGGCTGGAAAATTTTGCTCCACATCTGAAGCTGATAACGCCCGGCATCCTGGCCGCTTGATTTCAGGTACTTCACATAGTTGTGCAGACCGCTAATCGACAGCGCATCAGGGTCCAGCGCCACCACGCCCAGTTTGTCCGGCGTGAGGTTGGTCTTCCAGGTACCGGTCAGCGTCTGTGTACCGGTCACTTGTTTCGGGTCGGTCAGGTTGGATTCATCCACCTGTGACAGCCGCCACAGCTTAGTGTCTTTATCGAACTTCGCTAAAGCGGCATAGCGAACGGACTGCAAACGACGCTGATCGTTGAAGGAGTAAATACTCACCCCACCCAACTCATCATCGCTCTTCACCCGCTCAATATAGACAAAGGTCTCGCCATCTTTCGCCCACAACCCTTGCTGGGTGGAGAGCAGCGAACCGCCATACATTGACTGTGCGCGCTGGTTACGCGCCATTTGTTCGCCCTGCGGCGCCACCCATTCGCCAATCGCCATGGTTAACAGCACCAGCGGGATGGCCGTTTTCATCACTGACAGCGCCACCTGCATACGGGTGTAACCCGAAGCCTGCATCACCACCAGTTCACTGCGCTGGGCCAACATCCCCAGCCCCAGGAGCGCGCCAAGCAGCGCCGCCATCGGGAAGAAAATCTGAATATCTTTCGGCACGCTGAGGATGGTATAAAGCCCCGCCCCCATCGCGTCATAGCTGCCCTGCCCGGCCTTTTTCAACTGGTCGACAAATTTAATGATGCCGGAGAGCGACACCAGCATGAACAGCGTCATCATGATGGTGGAAAAAATGGTTTTGCCGATATAGCGGTCAAGTACGCCAAACGCCTGCATTATACCGCTCCTCTGCCCATCACACGGGCGCGAATCCGACGCATCGGTACCGTGTCCCACAAGTTCAGACCCATCGCCAACGCCAGGTACGCCAGGTTAACCGCCCACATCCAAATCATCGGATCGATTTTGCCTTTTGCGGCATTGGATCGCAGGGAAGTCTGTAGCAGGAAGAACACCAGATACAACAGCATGGCGGGCAGCATCGACAGCACGCGTCCCTGGCGCGGGTTCACCACGCTCAGCGGCACGACCATCAGCGCCATCATAAATACGGTGAATATCAGAGTCAGACGCCAGTGTAACTCGGCCTTAGCGCGTGGGGTATCCGTGCGCCACAGCGTATCAAGGCCCATCTGCTCGGTATCGTCCGGGTCCAGCGTTACCGCCTGGTGGCCGATAATCGCCTGATAATCTTTGAAATCAGTAACGCGGAAATCACGCAACAGCGCCGTCCCTTCAAAGCGGGTGCCGGTGTTCAGGGTCACGACCTGAGAACCATCTTTCAATTGTGCAAGATGGCCGGAGTCCGCTACCACCACAGAGGGGCGGGAATTGCCTTTCGTGCGAATCTGCGCCAGGAAGACATCGTGGAATTTGCTGCCTTCCACGCTTTCGATAAACAGCACCGAGTTACCGTCAGAGGCTGGCTGGAACTGCCCTTGCGCCAGTGCGGCCATGCCAGGGTTAGCTTTGGCATCAGCCAGCACCGATTCCTGATGGCGCGATGACCAGGGGCTAAGCCACATGACGTTTGCCGCCGCCAGCGCACCGGTGAACAGCGCCAGAATCATCGCCGCTTTGACCAGCACCGCCCGGCTCAGGCCGCAGGCGTGCATGACCGTAATTTCACTCTCGGTATAAAGTTTGCCCAGCGTCATGAGCAGACCGAGGAACAGACTGAGCGGCAGGATAAGTTGCGCCATCTCTGGCACACCGAGGCCCAGTAGCGAGAGTACCAGGTTCGTGGGGATTTCGCCGTCGACCGCTGCGCCGAGGATCCTTACCAGTTTCTGACAGAAAAAGATCAGAAGCAGGATGAAGAGGATCGCAAACTGGCTTTTTAGCGTCTCCCGCGCAAGATATCTTATGATTATCACTTTATATTACGCCCGTAAAAACCAGTCTTTTTACTGGAAAATCGCTTGTTTCGTGGCTTAAACGTCATTTATTCTCTTGAGTCGTCGAAATCATCGCTAAGATTAATATACTCAGCGGTAAAACGTATCCGACCCGTATCTGACGTGCCGAAACCTAAGTATCGTTAAGATTAACACGAAGTCACCGCAACAGCGGACATGAGTTACGAAAGCTTGCAATTATATACTCAATGGATTTCGAGTTGCAGAAAGGCGGCGAGACTATGAAGCCCCGGAACTTACGTTCAGTAAGTGGCTGGGGTAAGCAGGCGCAAGCCAACGCATCTGCGGTTTGAAAGAGGTCGAGTATATCTGTAGCCCCTGCTGTTGTCTTTAAGATTCAGGAGTATAGTGCATGGAGTTCAGTGTAAAAAGCGGTAGCCCGGAGAAACAGCGGAGTGCCTGCATCGTTGTGGGTGTTTTTGAGCCGCGCCGTCTCTCTCCGATTGCCGAGCAACTCGACAAGATCAGTGACGGCTATATCAGCGCACTGCTGCGCCGTGGCGAACTGGAAGGCAAACCGGGCCAGACCCTGCTGCTGCACCACGTTCCAAATGTCCTCTCCGAACGTATTCTGTTGATTGGTTGCGGCAAAGAACGCGAACTGGATGAACGCCAGTATAAGCAGGTCATTCAGAAAACCATTAATACCCTGAATGATACTGGTTCAATGGAAGCCGTTTGCTTCCTGACCGAGCTACACGTTAAAGGCCGCAATACCTACTGGAAAGTTCGCCAGGCGGTCGAAACAGCAAAAGAATCTCTGTACAGCTTTGATCAGTTGAAAACCAACAAGAGCGAGCCGCGTCGCCCGCTGCGTAAAATGGTCTTCAACGTGCCGACCCGTCGGGAACTGACCAGCGGCGAGCGCGCAATCCAGCACGGTCTGGCGATTGCTGCGGGCATCAAAGCGGCGAAAGATCTCGGCAACATGCCGCCGAACATCTGTAATGCGGCCTATCTGGCTTCTCAGGCGCGTCAACTGGCGGACTCATACAGCAAAAATGTCATCACCCGCGTAATCGGTGAGCAGCAGATGCGCGAACTGGGGATGCACTCTTACCTCGCGGTTGGCGCAGGCTCACAAAACGAATCGCTGATGTCGGTTATCGAATATAAAGGTAACCCGTCGGAAGACGTGCGTCCGATTGTCCTGGTCGGCAAAGGCCTGACCTTCGACTCCGGCGGTATCTCTATTAAGCCGTCCGAAGGGATGGACGAGATGAAGTACGACATGTGCGGCGCGGCGGCAGTGTACGGCGTGATGCGCATGGTGGCCGAACTGCAACTGCCGATTAACGTCATCGGCGTGCTGGCGGGCTGTGAAAACATGCCGGGCGGGCGCGCTTATCGTCCGGGCGACGTGCTGACCACCATGTCCGGCCAGACCGTTGAAGTGCTGAACACCGATGCTGAAGGCCGCCTGGTGCTGTGCGACGTGCTCACCTATGTTGAGCGCTTCGAGCCGGAAGCGGTTATCGACGTGGCGACCCTGACCGGCGCATGCGTGATTGCCCTGGGCCATCACATCACCGGGCTGATGTCGAACCATAACCCGCTGGCGCACGAGCTGATTGGCGCGTCCGAGCAGGCGGGCGACCGCGCATGGCGTCTGCCGTTGGGTGATGAGTACTACGAGCAACTGGATTCCAATTTTGCCGATATGGCGAACATTGGCGGTCGTCCGGGCGGCGCGATTACCGCTGGGTGCTTCCTTTCCCGCTTTGCCCGTAAGTACAACTGGGCGCATCTGGACATCGCCGGTACCGCGTGGCGTTCCGGTAAAGCCAAAGGCGCAACCGGTCGTCCGGTGGCCATGCTGTCGCAGTTCCTGCTGAACCGCGCCGGGTTTACTGGCGAAGAGTAAGCGAAATCCCCTCACCCTTCCCCTCTCCCCTAAGGGGCGTGGGGATGGCATTCGCCCTCTCTCTTGAGGGCGAATGACCGGGTGAGGGTGTACGATTTAAATTCACCACAAGAAGCCCCATATCATGAAGAACGCCACGTTTTATCTTCTGGACAATGAGACCACCGTCGACGGCCTGAGCGCCGTGGAACAACTGGTGTGTGAGGTTGCCGCAGAACGTTGGCGCAATGGCAAACGCGTGCTGATTGCCTGTGAAGACGAGCAGCAGGCGCTGCGACTGGATGAAGCGCTGTGGGCAAGGCCGCCGGAGAGTTTTGTACCGCATAACCTCGCCGGAGAAGGCCCCAGAGGCGGTGCGCCTGTTGAGATAGCCTGGCCGCAAAAGCGCAACGGCAGCCCGCGCGATATTCTCATCAGTTTGCGGTCAAACTTTGCAGATTTTGCCACCGCTTTCACAGAAGTGATAGACTTCGTTCCTTACGAAGATTCTTTGAAACAACTGGCTCGCGAACGCTATAAAGCCTATCGCATGGCTGGTTTCAACCTGAACACGGCAACCTGGAAATAATGGAAAAGACATACAACCCCCAAGAGATCGAACAGCCGCTTTACGAGCATTGGGAAAAGCAGGGCTACTTCAAACCGAATGGCGATGAAAGCCAGGAAAGCTTCTGCATCATGATCCCTCCGCCGAACGTCACCGGCAGTTTGCACATGGGTCACGCCTTCCAGCAGACCATCATGGATACCATGATTCGCTACCAGCGCATGCAGGGCAAAAACACCCTGTGGCAGGCCGGAACCGACCACGCGGGTATCGCAACCCAGATGGTGGTTGAGCGTAAGATTGCCGCCGAAGAAGGTAAAACCCGCCACGATTATGGCCGCGACGCCTTTATCGAAAAAATCTGGCAGTGGAAGGCAGAATCCGGCGGCACCATTACCCGCCAGATGCGCCGTCTGGGCAACTCCGTGGACTGGGAGCGCGAGCGCTTCACCATGGACGAAGGCCTCTCCAACGCCGTGAAAGAAGTCTTTGTCCGCCTCTACAAAGAAGACCTGATTTACCGTGGTAAGCGCCTGGTGAACTGGGACCCGAAACTGCGCACCGCGATTTCCGACCTCGAAGTGGAAAACCGCGAGTCCAAAGGGTCCATGTGGCACATTCGCTACCCGCTGGCTGACGGCGCGAAAACCGCCGACGGCAAAGATTATCTGGTCGTCGCCACCACCCGTCCGGAAACCCTGCTGGGCGATACCGGCGTGGCGGTGAACCCGGAAGACCCGCGTTACAAAGACCTGATCGGTAAATATGTGGTTCTGCCGCTGGTGAACCGCCGTATTCCTATCGTGGGCGACGAACACGCCGACATGGAAAAAGGCACCGGCTGCGTGAAAATCACCCCGGCGCACGACTTTAATGACTACGAAGTGGGCCGTCGTCATCAGCTTCCGATGATCAACATTCTGACCTTTGATGGCGATATCCGCGAAACGGCGGAAGTGTACGACACCAAAGGCAACGAATCCGACGTCTACTCAAATGAAATCCCGGCGGAGTTCCAGAAACTGGAACGCTTTGCGGCGCGTAAAGCCATCGTTGCTGCCGTTGACACGCTGGGCCTGCTGGAAGAGATCAAACCACACGACCTGACCGTACCTTACGGCGACCGTGGCGGCGTGGTTATCGAACCGATGCTGACCGACCAGTGGTATGTACGTGCCGATGTGCTGGCGAAACCGGCGGTTGAAGCGGTTGAGAATGGCGAGATCCAGTTTGTGCCGAAGCAGTACGAAAACATGTACTTCTCCTGGATGCGCGATATTCAGGACTGGTGTATCTCCCGTCAGTTATGGTGGGGCCACCGCATCCCGGCGTGGTACGACAACAACGGCAATGTCTATGTGGGTCGTAACGAAGCCGAAGTGCGCCAGGAAAATAACCTGGGCGCCGATGTTGCCCTGCGCCAGGACGAAGACGTGCTGGACACCTGGTTCTCCTCTGCCCTGTGGACCTTCTCTACCCTCGGCTGGCCGGAAAACACCGATGCCCTGCGTCAGTTCCACCCGAGCACCGTGATGGTCTCTGGCTTCGACATCATCTTCTTCTGGATTGCCCGCATGATCATGATGACCATGCACTTCATCAAAGATGAAAACGGCAAGCCGCAGGTGCCGTTCCATACCGTCTACATGACCGGTCTGATTCGTGATGACGAAGGCCAGAAGATGTCCAAATCCAAGGGTAACGTTATTGACCCGCTGGATATGGTGGACGGTATCTCTCTGGCGGATCTGCTGGAGAAACGTACCGGCAACATGATGCAGCCGCAACTGGCGGAAAAAATCCGCAAGCGCACCGAGAAGCAGTTCCCGAACGGCATTGAGCCGCACGGCACCGACGCCCTGCGCTTCACCCTGGCCGCGCTGGCCTCGACCGGTCGCGACATCAACTGGGATATGAAGCGTCTGGAAGGTTACCGCAACTTCTGTAACAAGCTGTGGAACGCCAGCCGTTTCGTGCTGATGAATACCGAAGACCAGGATTGCGGCTTCAACGGCGGCGAGATGGTACTGTCGCTGGCGGACCGTTGGATCCTGGCGGAATTCAACCAGACCGTGAAAGCATACCGTGAAGCGCTGGATAACTTCCGCTTCGATATCGCCGCGGGCATCCTGTATGAATTCACCTGGAACCAGTTCTGTGACTGGTATCTGGAGCTGACCAAGCCAGTGATGAGCGGCGGTTCTGAGGCAGAGTTGCGCGGCACGCGTAACACGCTGGTGAACGTGCTGGAAGCGCTGCTGCGTCTGGCGCACCCGATCATTCCGTTTATTACGGAAACCATCTGGCAGCGCGTGAAAGTGCTGAAAGGCATTACCGCCAATACCATCATGCTGCAGCCTATCCCGCAGTACGATGCGTCTCAGGTTGATGAAGCGGCGCTGGCAGATACCGAATGGCTGAAACAGGCGATCGTGGCGGTACGTAATATCCGTGCCGAAATGAACATCTCCCCGGGCAAACCACTGGAGCTGCTGCTGCGTGGTTGCAGTAAAGATGCGGAGCGTCGCGTAAATGACAACCGCAGCTTCCTGCTGAATCTGGCGCGTCTGGAAAGCATCACGGTTCTGCCAGCCGATGATAAAGGTCCGGTTTCCGTGACCAAGATTATCGATGGCGCGGAGCTGCTGATCCCCATGGCAGGTCTGATTAACAAAGAAGACGAGCTGGCGCGTCTGGCGAAAGAAGTGGCGAAGATCGACGCGGAAATTGGCCGTATCGAAAGCAAACTGTCCAACGAAGGTTTTGTGGCGCGCGCACCGGAAGCGGTGATTGCCAAAGAGCGTGAGAAGCTGGACGGCTATGCAGAGGCCAAAACCAAGCTGATTGAACAGCAGGCCGTTATTAGCGCGCTGTAATCAGGCTGCACATGAAAAAGCCGGGCTTCGATAGCCCGGCTTTTTTTGTCCCACAATTCAGGGGGCAAACTCTCAGGTAATCCCCGGTGGCGCTGCGCTTACCGGGGCTACAAACAGCATCACGCATCCGGGAACGTCTGACTTAAAACACCGCCGGGAAGAATGACAACCCGCGCGCCAGCAGGTTCGCCGGATCTTTTGCCGGTTGCTGACCGTGGTTTTCCAGCGTCAGATTCTGCAACTCACCGTGAACATGCGTATTTTCCAGCACATAGCGGGTAAAGCGGACTTTCGCCCATGGATATGCCAGGAAAAGCGTAATCATGCACACCAGCGTATTGCTGATAGACAACCACAGCACGCGCCCAATAGTCACAGTCGATGAGAAGCGAATATGCCCGGCCAGCGTGACCTGCCCGTAAATATAATTACGCATTTTCACGAAGGCATAGATAAAGCAGACAATAATACCGAACAGGTAAACCAGATAGGCCAGCGCGATTTTGCCGTAGAATGGCCCGGCTAACATCGCCAGTTGTTCCGGGCTATCGCCCACAGCCTGAGAATATTGCATCAGCGTAAAGAAGGCCGGCACGATGATAAACAACGCCAGTGCCAGGAACGGGAAGAGCAGCAGCATGGAAAACAGCGCTATCCAGATGCACTTCTTGATGGAGTAGGTTGCGGCAAATTTCTGCGTACCGTACTGCAGATTATTCACCAGCATGCCATACCACTGGGCGGTGTAGACCCCCTGCATAATGGCGGAACCCAGCAGCAACGCCAGTGTACCAATGCCAATACCCACAATAATCGCGGTATAGGAACCCATGCTGAGAGTGCTCGACATAAACAGCGAAAACACCACCACAGAGACCGTCATAATTAACAACGGGCAGCCCAGCATAACCCACCAGGCGCGCAGCGGGCTGGCGTAAAAGCTAAAGCGCACATTATTAATTTCCGTCATCAGGAATTGATAACGCAGGCCCTGCGTCACCAGCCATGGGAAGAAAAGTAAAAACAACCCTATCATACATAGGGATAACACCACGTTATTATGCGCCATGTTAATCAGAAATATGATATACAGCACCATGAGGCACAGCCAGCCTACAAATACTGAACGTCCGGTGGCGTGGTAAGAAAAACGCGCCCCTTCCAGATCGGTATTCTCATAAAAATAACGGCGGGCACGCACCAGCGCCCAGGGCAGAAACAACCCGAGGGTAACGATGGTGAGTAAAACGTTTACCAGCCAGATCCAGAAATATCCCGCGCCACTGCCCTGGAACACAAAATTCCGGGAAGGCGTCGCCGCAGCACCACCATTTTCAAAAGTCATAACAATCCTTATCGTAAATCAGAAACAACGCTAATTAAGCCATAGAAATATTGCGGTATTTTTATTTCCGTTATTAAGTTTAGTAAACTTTGTACTAAAAATGTAGCGCCCAATATTACTGGTCTTGTCAGCACAGAAAAGTGATGGTATGGCAGGAAAACGACGATAAAAGCAAATAAAGGCCGAAGCAGAGTCCGGCCTTTTGGTTTTATATGAAAGGAGCTATCGGCATCACGCCGCGGGAAAGCAGGGCGATAAAACCTTTTTCAACCTGCTCGTCATGATCCGTCAACACTACGTCGTCCAAATCTCCTTCAACATGGGTATGAAGGGCCTGGTAACGGATAAAACGTATTTTCATCCACGGATAGGCAAGGCCGAGCGTGATCCCGGAGACGAAGACCAGCAAAACCAGTTGTATCACAACGCCATAGAACGTCAGGGTGGAAGTAAAACGAATACGTCCTTCCGCCAGCGTCAAACCATTCATTAAATGGTTGCGGAAGGCCTGCCAGAGATAAGCCGATGAGATAAGAATGCCGCCAATATAGAGCAGATAGCACAGCAGAATTTGCCCTGGAAACCCTGAGGGCTCGAAATCCTCCGAGCCGTTAATCGTATGCAGCATCGCCATACTGCTATTGGAGATCGAAAGTAAGTAAAACATTAGCCCCATAAACGGAACCAGAATACCTAATGAGAAGAGGCAGGCTTTAATACAGTACTTCGTGCTGACACGAATATCGAATTTATGGACGCCGAACTGACCACCTTTCCCGATCAGAGATAGCCATTTGGCATACACATAGCCATTGCTCACGCCCATGCCCACGATTCCGAGCAGTGCCAGCGTAATAATCTTCGCCAGTAAGCTGTCAAAATTGTAACCGCTGAACATCATACTCCCAATACCATAGAGAACCACGCATAATAAAATAGCCAGTAATGTCGGCAGGCCCATCATTACCCACCAGGCTTTTTTCATTGAACAATGAAAGGCGAAGCGGATATTATTTAATGTGGTCATCAGCGCATTATATTGCAGGCTTTTCACCATAAAAAAAGGCATGATCAACATTAGAAGAAATATCGCAATATAACCTAATAATGAATGAAGCATCTCTGCGGTATAGATAACGACAAAAAGGATTATTGACATTAACCAGAAACTTATAAACAGTGCGCCACCCTTTGCATGATAGCCAAAGCGTGCACCGTTTAACTCCATGTTTTCGTACACGTAGCGCCGGGAGCGCACCACTGCCCAGGGGATATACCCCCCTAACGTAATGATACTCAGCAGAACATTAACCAGAGAAATTAAAAAATAATCCAGACCCTTGCCATGAAATATAAATGTTTGTCGGGAATTATTCGTATAACGGATATCACCGTTCATAACTACATCATCCTTAAATATAAACATTGATTTGATAAATAATGATTATCACTTCCGTGAAGCGCGCTACGATAACGTATCCCCCTGTAAATCACATCACAATTAAACGACTTGCAGCCACTTTCAGAGAGTGCTATTAAATACGCGTATAAATGAATGTATTTTATTGAGTGAATGTATGAATGTTGTGGCCAAGCAGAGCGTGACATTACGCCGGATGACTGCCGACGATAATGCCGCGATTGCCTCCGTTATTCGTCGGGTTTCTGCCGAATACGGTCTTACCGCTGATAAAGGCTATACCGTGGCGGACCCCAATCTGGACGAGCTGTACCAACTCTACAGCCAGCCGGGGCACGCCTATTG
This sequence comes from Phytobacter sp. SCO41, assembly GCF_003073275.1. Lineage (NCBI taxonomy): Bacteria > Pseudomonadati > Pseudomonadota > Gammaproteobacteria > Enterobacterales > Enterobacteriaceae > Phytobacter > Phytobacter sp. SCO41. Next base: position 5,003,736 of record NZ_CP027225.1, read on the forward strand.
GGTAGTGGAACAGGATGGCCAGGTGGTGGGCGGCGGCGGTGTCGCCCCGCTGAAATGTAGCGAGCCGGATATTTGCGAACTGCAAAAAATGTATTTCCTGCCTGCCGCGCGCGGTCAGGGGCTGGCGAAGAAACTGGCGCTGCTGGCGCTTGAACACGCCCGTACGCAGGGCTTCACCCGTTGTTATCTGGAAACTACCGCGTTCTTAAAAGAGGCGATTGGCCTGTATGAGCATCTCGGATTTAGCCATATCAGCGGGCCGCTGGGCTGTACCGGGCATGTGGATTGCGAAGTGCGAATGCTGAAAACACTGTAATTGTTCCCGGCCCTTTCCTTTTCTACCGGAAAGGACCGGAACCTCTTCTTTACTGATTCTCCGGCGCCATAATCAGACGAATCATTCCCGCAGCCTGATCCTGGGGCAACGTCAGCACGTTACGCCACAAATCCTGCACAATGTCGCAGGCGACTTTCTCTTTGCCGACGCCTTTGCGCGGGTCCGGCATGATCTCAATATCCTGACCGTATTTCTTGACCAGCGCCGCAATAATTGGCTGCAGATGCTGCTGAGCGTCCTGGCGCTCTTTATCTGTCACCGTGTGTCGGTTGACGCCGTAGGCAGCGCGCATCATCGCGGCATCAATATTCATGCGTTTCATCAGGAAATCGCTCGACAACATTTTCGCGGGATTGATCCCCCCTTTCACCGCCGGGAACAGGAAACGAAAGCAATTATCATCGCTGACTTTCTGAATGGCCACGGTTTGCTCCATATTGATCTGCATATAAGCAATCACGTTCTCATCCGGGGCGTTTTGTAAACGCACCATCTGTACGCCGACGATCTGCGGTTGAATATAATCAATAATCTGCTGAGGAGTTTTCCCCTCTTTTTCCATTTTTTTCGCCGTGCTGCGAATAGTTTCCAGCAACTGCGGTTCTTGTTCACGCAACACCTGGTATGTCGGCATGCTGCTTATCGCACGGAACGCCACGTCCATTTGCGACTCACCGCTATTTTGCAGTAAGGGTGCAATATACTGCCGATAGCCCACGTTCCAGACCACAATAGCAACCGCAACAATCACCGCCGAGGTGATGCCGCCGATTTTCCCTTTCCGGCGCAGATACTGCGTCAGTGCTGTCGCCAGGCCAGCGACGAGGGCGGAGAGTAGAATAGACGTCCAGTTCATTTCAGGTTCCTTGTAACCATTTTGCTGATTGTTGTACCAGCCCGGCGAGGATTGTCACCTGGCGAGCGAAATAACTACGGATTCTGGCAGGTCAGCCCGGCACGCCGCTGTGAAAACGAAACTCGGGATCCGGCGAGGTGATCAGTTCGGCTTCAATCTCACCGAAATAGCGAACCCGTGGCGCGATATCCGTTTCCGAGACCTGTTGTGCCAGCGCAAGATAATCCTGATAGTGGCGGGCTTCGGAACGCAGCAATGACAGATAGAATTTCTGTAATTCCTCTTCCAGATACGGGGCCAGCGCGGCAAAACGTTCGCAGGAGCGCGCCTCGATATAGGCACCGCAAATCAGCTTGTCGATAAGCGTAAGCGGCTCATGGGTACGCACACCTTTGAGCATCCCTTTCGCATAGCGGCTGGCAGTGATTTTCACATAAGGAATATTGCGGGCAAGCATAGCTTCGCGTACCTGCCAGAAATGGTGCAACTCTTCTTTGATAAGCAGCACCATGCTGTCGATCAGCGCCCTGCCCCACGGATCATCCGCTTTCGGCATCGCGCCTTTGGCGATCTGCTTGTGCAACGCCACAAAGTCCGGTTCCGGCCCTTCACGAAAGGTAAAAGCTTCATAGGGTTTCAGCCATTCAAGTAGCGCATCGGCCCCACTTTTATCCGCCACATATTTACGCACCAGCAGCATGGCGGTTTGCGCGGCTTTCAATTCGCAGACCATATGATCGGTGAGCAACAGCGGAAGGTTTTGCGGGTCGCGGGCTTTATCTATCCAGGCCTGAGGTGTTGGGCAATGCAGAAAGTGTAAAACCGGGGAGAGTATTTGCGGGTAATCCATGGCTGTTCCTTGCACTGCGGCAGCCGTAGCTGCCGCACAGGGAAGACTTAGTGACGTACGCCGTCGTCGTCTTCATCCTCGTATTCATCTTCGTCGCCGTCTTCGTCTTCACCGTTCGGGTCTTCGTAGTAGGTGCCCCAACCGTCATATTCGACATCAAATTTCTCGGCCAGGTTAATCAGTTGTTCCACCTGCGCGTCAATCAGCTCGGCTTTCAGGGCGGATTCGCTCAGAATGTCGCAGCAAATCACGACTTCGCCCTCTTCCAGCTCCAGCTCTTCCGGCTCGGTCACTTCGTAACCCAGTTTAAACGCTTCGACGGCCACTTTTTCCAGCGTCTCGAAGTCATCTGCCGACAGGTGATGCTCAATGGTGTAGAGCGCATCAGGATCGCTGCCATCTTCCAGCAATTCTTCAATAATCAGACGCGTCTCTTCGCGCTGTTCTTCCAGGTGTTCCGGGTTCGCCATGGCTCATTCCTCATAATGTGGCAGATAGAGATATTGTCACATACCGTTGGCAATGCCTCCACTCCTGGCGGAAAAGATTTATTCATTTGGCTTGCAAATGAATATTCATACATATAAATTGAATTTTAATTCAATAAGTGGCTTTAGCCAGGTGAGGGAACCATGTCGTCGTTTTACCAGAAACATTTTTTGAAATTGCTCGATTTTACCCCTGCTGAAATCAACGCTCTGCTGCAACTCGCCGCCAAACTGAAAGCCGATAAGAAAAACGGCAAAGAAGAACAAAAACTTACCGGCAAAAACATCGCGCTCATCTTCGAAAAGGACTCAACTCGCACCCGGTGCTCTTTCGAAGTTGCCGCATTTGACCAGGGCGCTCGCGTCACCTGGATCGGCCCAAGCGGCAGTCAGATTGGGCATAAAGAATCAATTAAGGATACCGCACGCGTACTCGGCAGAATGTACGACGGTATTCAGTATCGCGGTTATGGCCAGGAGATCGTCGAAACCCTGGCGCAGTTTGCCGGTGTTCCGGTGTGGAACGGCCTGACCAATGAGTTTCACCCGACGCAACTGCTGGCTGACCTGTTGACCATGCAAGAGCACCTGCCGGGCAAAGCGTTTAATGAAATGATGCTGGTTTATGCAGGCGACGCGCGTAACAATATGGGCAACTCCATGCTGGAAGCAGCGGCGATGACCGGGCTGGATTTACGCCTCGTCGCCCCGACAGCCTGCTGGCCGGAAGCCAGTCTGGTAGCGAAGTGTAAAGCGCTGGCGGAGAAAAACGGTGGCAATATTACACTGACCGAAGATATCGCCGCAGGGGTGAAAGGGGCAGACTTTATCTACACCGACGTGTGGGTATCGATGGGCGAGGCGAAAGAGAAGTGGGCCGAGCGCATTAACCTGCTGCGTCCATATCAGGTGAATAGCCAGATGCTGACGCTGACCGGTAACCCGGATGTGAAGTTCCTGCACTGCCTGCCTGCATTCCACGACGACCAGACGACGCTTGGCAAGAAGATGGCTGAAGAGTTCGGTCTGCACGGCGGAATGGAAGTGACCGACGAGGTGTTTGAATCATCGGCCAGTATTGTGTTTGATCAGGCGGAAAACCGCATGCACACCATCAAAGCGGTGATGGTCGCGACCCTGGCTCAGTAATCATTTCCACAGCGCGCTACGCCTACCGTGGCTACACTCAGGCGTAGCCCGGATGAGCGCAGCGCAACCGGGAAAATCACCCGCATCTCAAAAATTGAATTTATACCGCTCGGCAACGATAAGCTGCTCGCCGTAGTGAATAGGCTGGTAGTCGGCATCCAGAATCAGCGTCTTCATTAAAAACAGCGGCTCTCCGAGCGGCTGTTCCAGCAGCGTTGCCGTCTCGCCGTGGGCGCGCACCATCTCCACGGTAGTCTCCCCGGCATGGGTCGGGCGAATCGCGTACTTTTCGCGTAAAAGCTGATACAACGAACCGCTCAGATCTTCCTGTTGTAAAAAACCAAATCGCTTGAGCGAGTAGTAGTTATTCTCCAGCATCAAAGGATGGTCCCCCGCGCGACGCAGGCGTTGAATATAGAGCAGCGAGTCGTCGTCAGCTAAGCGCAGCGCTTCGCGAACATGGTGATAATCGTCGAGGATAGCGGTACGCAGCACCTTGCTGGCGGTAGTCAGATGGCTGCTGTCACAGGCATCGGTAAAGCTCAGCAGATGCACCACTTTACGTTCAATCTTCGGCAGACAAACAAAGGTGCCCTTTCCCTGTTTCTTGACCAGATAGCCTTCGTCCACCAGCTCTTTAATAGCGTTACGCACCGTCACACGGCTAATGTCATACAGCTCACTCAGCTCAACTTCGGTGGGTATTTTCGCCCCTTCCGCAAGTTTACCGGAGGAGATATCGCTGAGGATTTTGTCCTTCAACTGTCTGTATAGCGGGACAGCGGTATGCTGTTGCAGTCCATTACTCAACATCGCGTTTTCACCAACAGGGCCAATGATTTGAACCCGGATTATAGTCGATGCGCGCACGGCAAACTATGCCGGCGCGCATAGCGGGCTTAAACCCAGGCGGAGATGGCCGCAAAAATGGCGCTGGTGATCCACAGCAGCGGAAACAGGCGCATAATCACCCGCAGCCACTGACCAAACCCTACGCGCGCAATCGACAACCCGGCCAGCAGCACACCGCCGGTGGGCGAAATAAGATTGGTCAGCCCGTTACCAAATTGATAGGCCATCACCATCGCCTCTTTATTGATGTTAACCAGATCGCCCAGCGGTGCGAGCACCGGCATGGTTAACGCCGCTTCCCCCGAAGAGGACGGCACGAAGAAGGTGATGATGTTATGGCTCACCAGCATCAGCGTCGTAAAAGCATACTGCGGCAAACCATCCAGCATTTCCGACAGGCCATAGAGCAGGGTGTCGATGATTTTGCCGTTATCCGCCACAACCAGAATGCCGCGCGCCAGGCCAATAACGACCGCAGCATAGACAAATTCTTTGCAGCCATCGACAAAGCTTTCCGCCACATCGCTCACAGACATTCTGTTGACGATACCGGCAAACAGCCCCAGCGCTAAAAAGACGGTACCAATCTCCACCATATACCAGCCACGGGTGATGAGCCCCCAGGAGATGACCGCCAGCGCGAGTACAAAGGCGATGATGATCAACCGGTCACTCAGCGAAAAGTGTACCGTTCCTGTCTGCTCTCCCATAAACAGCGAGCGGTTCTGGGAGTCGCTTTCATACGACGGTGATTTGCTCGGGTCACGCTTCACGCGATGGGCGTACCACATGGTGAAGATAATCGACATCGCGGTAAAGACCACCCAGGCAATGGCGCGCAGCCAGAGCTGTGGGTTGCCCTGAATACCGGCAACGCCCTGGGCGATAAGCACGGAAAAGGGGTTGGTCATCGCGCCGACGTAGCCAATCTGCGTCCCCAGAAATAAGATCAAAATGGCGGTGAGGGAGTCATAGCCCAGTGCGAACATCAGTGAAATGAAGATGGCATAGAGCGGAATGACCTCTTCGCTCATGCCGAAAGTCGCACCGCCCAGGCTAAACAGCGTCATCGACAGTGGAATCACCAGAATCCCTTTGCCTGCCAGCCGCTGCGCCAGCGCAAGCAGGCCGCGCTCAATGGCGCCGGTCCGCATAATAATGCCAAACGCGCCACCGACTATCAGCACAAAGGCGATCACATCGGCTGCTTTAATGATGCCTTCTAAGGGAGCGGCAAGAATGGCCGAAAGCCCCTGTCGTAAGTCACCATCAGCGGTGACTTTTTCAAGTACATGATAAGAGCCGGGCACCACCAGGCTTTTGGTCTCGCCACCCGGTAAAGTGACCGCGTGATAGTCAAAGCTGCCGCTGGGGATGCACCACGTTAAAACGGCAACCACAACAATGATAAAAAAGATCAGAGCGTAGCAGTGGGGTACGGCCCATTTTATTGTTGGAATACGCATAATCTGCCTCGGTAAGAATTCGCTTTATCGCCTGTCATCACGTCGTCTGTGCGCGTGAAGGCGGGCGTCTATAAAACATCGTGTGTTGTACGGCCATCCATCAGGGTCAGCACCACGCGCGCGTTACGCACTTCATCATCGGCACAGGTGAGCAGGTTGCGGTCGAACACGGCAATATCCGCGCGCTTGCCCACGGCCAGACTTCCGGTCTGTGCCCCCATGCCATGCTGAACGGCGGCGTTGATGGTCCAGGCTTTCAGAAGCTGTGTTCGCGTCATTCCGTGTTCGCGATACCACCCTTCTGGTGGCGAACCATCGGCAAAATGGCGACAGCAGGCCGCATAGATCGCATCGGGAATATTGGGGATAAACAGCGGCAAATCAGTGCCGATGGTCACCAGAACCCCGGCATTAAACAGCGCGGCATAGTTAAAGAACTGCCTCTCTCTGGCTTCGCCTCCGCGCTCACGCATATATGCGTCAGACGCGCTCTGATTAAGCAGCAGTATCTGCGCGTAGACCTCAGCAGAAAGGCCCAGTGCCGCAAGACGTGGGATATCGTCCGGATGCGGGCACTCGAGATCGCTTAAGGCGTGATGGCGCACTCGGGGAAGATTGGCACGATGACATTCCGCGAAAATATCGATGCAATGACGTATGGCGGCATCCCCTTCGGCGTTCAGGCAGCAATTAAACCCAAGCCGGTCGGCCTCCAGCACCTGTTGGCGCAACAGCGCGTAATCCACCGGTTTTTCGTTATGCGTGTGCGGCCGGTCGGTATAAGGCTGCAACATGTCGCCGGTGTAATCGGCAATTACGCCATCCACCATAAATTTAAAGCCATGAAAACGCAGCCAGTCAGAGTGAAAACGGTCACGCGCCTGGCGGGCAAAAGTAAAATTAGCGGCGCTGGCCACTGGCTCACTGACCAGGCTGACGCGCAGTGACAGTTCATCATTCGCCTCAAGCCCGGCCCAGGCGTCCAGCAGCGCGGGAGCATCATCAAAACAGACATCTTTAATTGCCGTTATACCGCGCGTCGCCAGCATCGCCATAAAGGCGCGCAACTCTTCTTTTACCTGCCCCGCGTCGTTAAGCATTTCTGTAAGCAGGTGCACACGTGACTCCGCGCTACAGTCGTCAGGCGTGAACCCGTAGCGAGCGATCGCTGCCTGATTCATCCAGCAATAGCTCTTCTCACTATTAATCGCGACCACCGGGCGATGGGGAAAAGCGTCGTCAAGTTCTGTACTGGCAGGTAACGCTCCCCACTGCGCCACAGACCAGCCCCACGCGTACAGGCTTTTTCCGGCAGGCAGATCCTGCTCCGCTTTTTTGAGCAGCAATAGTGCCGCCGCGCTAGTGTTCGTGGCGCTAAGATCCACGCCGCGATGCATGCTCATATACCCCGTGAAAAAGGTGTGATTATCACAAAAACCAGGACAAATTAGCCGCTCGCCGAGATCGCGAAAATGGGTAGTGGGGCCGCGCCACGGGCTAATATCTTCATCGTTTGCAAGTATCGCTGAAATAACGCCGTGGTTTATAACAATATATCCAGAAAATAATTCATCGCTGTCGGCAGTAAATATATTATCCGACCGCAGAATAAGATCAGCAGTATGATATTCAGGCATAACTCTTTCCTTATTGGGGAAAAAGCGCAAAACCGCGCCCCTTCCCCTCATAAAATGAGCGAAATAAAAACCTATTTAGATAGCGTTATTTAATAGCGAACACCGTAGCCGAAAGCCCCCTCTTTGAGGCAGATTTTCGCCGAAAATAATGCGGCTTGCTTAAGGCTTGCAGGAATCGCTTCTTCATCCGGGATATTTGTCTGTGCAAGATAATGGCACAGGAAGGCGGTAATAAACGCGTCGCCTGCCCCCATCGTATCAACAGGGGTGACATATTCCGGGGCCTGTTGATACCACTGTTTGCCATCAAACAGAATTGCCCCTTCGCTGCCACGCGTGGCACAGACAATTCGACTGCCACTATTGTGCGCCTGCTGAATAATGTCTCGCGTCTGCTCAAGGCTGTAATCAGCGCAGGAGAAAAAGGCAAAGTCGACATACTGGCAAAGCGGCAACGCCTCTTCGAGCACAAAATCATCCGAGAAGTCATACGAGACGGGCACACCCAGTTGCTGTAATGCCGGAAACTGTTCTTCCATATAGCTATAACAACCGCTGTGAATGAGAGAATATTCCCGCAGATAGTCCGTATGATGGAAAATAAAATCCATTGAGGTTGTTTTACGAATACCTCCGGCATTTGATCCGAGAAATATTCGCTCGCCATCTTCTATTTTAAGCTGCGCACAACCATTCTCCCCGGAGACATATAAACAGTGCGGATGTCTGACACCCAGTTCGTCCAGTACGGAAATAACATGTTTTGCCGCGCTGTCATTGCCAAAAATACCCAGATACGCCGCTTCATGGCCCAGCATAGAGGCATAAGCTGCAAAATTAAGCGCATTGCCGCCTGGGTACATCGTACGAATATGGGCATATTGATCGACGACATTATCGCCAACGCCTATGACTTTCATCATGCTCTCCTTAATACGCGACTTGTCCCATATAGCGACGTGTTTCCAGCGGGTGTTGACGAATATCCGCCAGCGCCGAACGATATTCACACATAATGCTGTAGAACAGCACCGGGTTAAAGAACTCCACGACGCGCGGAGGGAGCACGCCAATACCCAGCTCTTTTGCATCAACCACTTCCACTTTTTCTGCGTAGGTGGAAAGGAAAGCGTTAGCCCGCTCATCCATCACGCGGGTGCGACCTTCGTTCATCAGTAAGATAAACGGCGTCTCTTTATCGGTCACTTCAAACGGCCCGTGGAAATATTCGCCGGAGTGAATGGGCGCGGCGTGCAGCCACTGCATCTCCATTAACGAACAGATGGCGAAGCCGTAAGCATGGCCATAGGACGCACCGCTGGAAAGGATATAAAACAATTTTTCGTCCTGATAACGACGGGCAAAGCGCTGGCAGCGGTCAGCCACCTGTTGACGCGCCTTTGCAATAACGCCGTTGATTTGTTCCATGCCCTGCTGAAAATCCGCATAAGCCGCATAGCCTTCCACCTGATTGAGTACCTCGACGCACAGGCTGAGGATAATCGCCATCGGGTTATCAACGACATTGGTATCGTTGCCCCAGGCATACAGAATATTATGGCTGGCGTGCTGAATAAGCTTCGCCTGTTCGTTGTGGGTCAGGGTCACGGTTTGCGCCTGATGCGCACGCGCCAGTTTTGCCGCCGCGACCGATTCCGGCGTATTGCCGCCGTGCGAACAGACAATGACCAGTGAGTTTTCACTGAGGGTTTTCGGGGTGGCATAAACAAACTCATTCGCGGTGTACATGCCCACATGTAGCGTGGTGGCTTCGCTGTCGAAGAAGTATTTTGCCGGATACATATCCACCAGCGAACCGCCGCATGCCACCAGAAACACCTGGCGAATCCCGCCATTGTCTTTAACATTGCCCGCCAGTTTTTCAATAATTTCTTTGATATTCATAACGTTGAAAATCTCCACATAAGTTAGACGCAGGGATATTGAATTCGGGATAACATTAATACGTTATAATACGTATTAATGAGATCGCCATCATGTTTTCGTTATGCGATGTGGTAAGGGGAAGCCAGGCAGGGAGAGAGAGTGGAAAGTCAGATTCGTTGGGTGCGCTGTTCGGGTAGCTCTGATAAGGGTGGAGGGGTAGTTGGATGTTTTCCCGGGCTACCACGCGCGATCGCTCCCCTCACCCCGGTGGGATGAGGGGAAACGGGTAACGCGAGTCAGGCTACTAAAACCTTCACAACCACTTTACGCACCTGTGCGGGCGCGCCCACGGCACACAGCGGTTTATGGACTTCGCCTGGGTAGAACACCACAAAATCCCCTTCGCTCAGCACCACCGTTTTTTCCTGGCCGCCTTCCGGCAGGAATGCGATATCTTTATCTGCCAGCCAGTCGGTGTCCGGCGCGCCTGCGGGCAGCGTACTGAATGTCATCCCTTCCTGACCTTTGAGCACAATCTGGATATCCAGATAACGGGCGTGATATTCCGCGCGGCGCTCGGCAAACGGCTGAGTCATGTCTTCAGAAACGAGATAAAACAGGTTGTTACCGTCAATATCGTGCTTCCCGGTCGGGGTGGCATCCGTCACGTGGGCTTTGACATGTTCAATGGCCTGGCGCAGTTCTTCCGGCAACCAGCTTTGTAAGTGGTGAATGTTGCCAACGATCATAGCTATCTCCTCAAGATAAAACATCGTTTCATTTTTAGCTTTTATACGGAAAAATGGCGATGCTCACCACCCCTTTTTAGCGAAGAGTTGCGCTTGCGCATGTTTATTCCACCGGATTGTCAGTACGACTATTCACACGCCCGTAAAGTAATTATTTATTTATTAAATATGCATTTATATGCAAATAAACCGATTGCCTGACGCAAATGTTGCATTAATCGCTTGAAACCGAAAAGTAGCTGAGTATAATCGCGGACAATTTGCCGGGAGGAAGCATGGTCCAGTGTGTTCGACATAATGTCCCTGGGCGTCTGAAAAAGGACGCAGGCCTGCCGTTTTTCTTCCCGTTGCCCACCCCATTCCATAGCCCCTCTATTGAGGGGCTTTTTTTTGCGCAGTCGTCAGGAGATAAACATGGCTAACCCGCTATATCAAAAACATATCATTTCCATAAACGATCTCAGCCGCGAAGAACTTGAACTGGTGCTGAATACTGCCGCCCGGTTGAAAGCCAACCCGCAGCCGGAGTTACTCAAGCACAAAGTGATCGCCAGTTGCTTCTTTGAAGCCTCAACGCGTACCCGCCTGTCGTTTGAGACCTCCATGCATCGCCTGGGGGCGAGCGTGGTGGGTTTTTCTGACAGCAGCAACACCTCGCTCGGCAAGAAGGGCGAAACGCTGGCGGATACGATTTCAGTTATCAGCACCTATGTGGACGCGATTGTGATGCGCCACCCACAGGAAGGCGCCGCCCGTCTGGCGACCGAATTTTCCGGCGGCATTCCTGTTCTGAACGCGGGCGACGGTGCTAACCAGCATCCGACTCAGACCCTACTGGATCTGTTCACCATTCAGGAAACCCAGGGCCGCCTGGAGAACCTCAACATCGCGATGGTCGGTGACCTGAAATATGGCCGTACCGTGCACTCGCTGGCGCAGGCGCTGGCGAAGTTCAACGGCAACCGTTTCTACTTTATCGCCCCGGATGCGCTGGCCATGCCGCAGTACATTCTCGACATGCTCGATGAGAAAGGGCTGGCGTGGAGCATTCACGCCAGCATCGAAGAGGTGATGGCTGAGGTCGATATTCTGTATATGACCCGCGTGCAGAAAGAGCGTCTGGATCCATCAGAATATGCCAACGTCAAAGCCCAGTTCATCCTGCGCGCCAGCGACCTTATCGGCGCACGCGGCAACATGAAAGTACTGCACCCGCTGCCACGCGTTGATGAGATCACTACCGACGTGGATAAAACGCCGCACGCCTGGTATTTCCAACAGGCCGGTAATGGCATCTTTGCGCGCCAGGCACTGCTGGCACTGGTTCTGAATAGTGATTTGGCTCTGTAGGAGGAAGCGACAATGACACACGACAATAAACTCCAGGTTGAAGCGATCAATCGCGGTACGGTGATTGACCACATTCCGGCACAGGTAGGTTTTAAGCTGCTGACGCTATTCAAGCTGACGGAAACGGAGCAGCGTATCACTATCGGTCTGAACCTGCCGTCAGGCGAAATGGGCCGCAAGGACCTGATCAAAATCGAAAATACCTTCCTGACGGATGAGCAGGTTAACCAACTGGCGCTGTATGCCCCGCAGGCGACGGTAAACCGCATCGACAACTATGAAGTGGTGAGCAAGTCTCATCCGAATCTGCCGGATCGCATCGACAGCGTGCTGGTCTGCCCGAACAGCAACTGTATCAGCCACGCTGAACCGGTCGCCTCCAGCTTCGCGGTGAAGAAACGCCCACACGATATCGCCCTGAAATGCAAATACTGTGAAAAAGAGTTTTCGCATTCTGTGGTACTGGCAGGGTAATTGATGCAAAGGTGTACTCAAGTCAGTGACTGGGGCGAACAAACCTGGCCAACAAGCATGCAACTTGAAGTATGACGGGTATAATGAGCCCCGACCTTATTACCGCTGTAATTCAGGAGAAATCATGAGCAAAACTATCGCGACGGAAAATGCACCAGCAGCAATCGGCCCTTATGTTCAGGGTGTTGATCTCGGCAGCATGATCATCACCTCCGGTCAGATCCCGGTGGATCCGAAAACCGGTAGCGTGCCGGACGACGTTTCTGCCCAGGCGCGTCAGTCGCTGGAAAATGTGAAAGCTATCGTGGAAGCCGCAGGCCTTAAAGTGGGCGATATCGTGAAAACGACGGTGTTTGTGAAAGATCTGAACGACTTCGCTACCGTTAACGCGACCTACGAAGCATTCTTTACCGAGCACAACGCCACCTTCCCGGCGCGTTCGTGCGTAGAAGTGGCGCGTCTGCCGAAAGATGTGAAAATCGAGATTGAAGCCATCGCAGTACGCCGCTAAGGCTTTCCCGGATGCGGCGCAAGCGCCTTATCCGGGCACCACGTAGCCCCGGTTAGCGCAGCGCCACCGGGGATCTCCCCCACACATGCCTTAAAGTGACTCATCTGCCAAAGGCGGTAAAAATCGCGATTGAAGCCATCGTGGTACGCCGCTAATCTCGCTGAAAACATATTAATAGCCGCCATGGAGGGGTGATCATGGCAAAAGTACGTTTCACTGAGGAGCAGATTGCTGATTTTCTTCAACAATCCAAAAATGGGGTTCCCAACAACGTATTGTGCGAGAAATTTGGATTCAGCCCGAGCACGCTTCGACGCTGGCAAGAATTACACGCCCAACGGATACGCGATGAGTTAAAACAAGCAGAAAAAACCGCGTCCTACGTCTTTCTGGGCTTCTTGATTTCGACTTTACTGCTCGCTTTTATTTTCTCAAAACCCGTTGCCAGTTGGGTCATTCCCTTTGTCTTACTTTACTGCCTGCGTTACATCCGCCGCTATCGTGCGCTGTCTGCAGAACATATCAAGGAAGGAGATACCTCCCTCGCACGTTCAGGCTTAGGAGCGGATAATGTCTTTTATCAGTTAAGCTGGTGCCTGATTATTCTTTTCCTCTGCTCACTGGGGTATCTGTTCGTGCACCTGATCTTGAGATAATCGACCTGAACAAAACGGCTTCAGGTCGATTATTACAGCAAGTTACTGCCAGCCATACCGGCGGCTGTAGAATCCTTTCACCATCTGCGTCAGCGTCATGTATCCGGCCAGGATCGCAATCAGCCACGGGAAGTAAGAGAGCGGCAATGCCTGCAGTTGCAGATAGCTTGCCAACGGCGAGAACGGCAGCGCGATACCCACCAGAATCACCATCAGCGTCATCATGATCAGCGGCCAGGCGGCGCGGCTTTGAATAAAGGGCACGCGGCGAGTACGGATCATATGCACAATCAACGTCTGTGACAGCAGCCCTTCCACAAACCAGCCCGACTGGAACAGGGTCTGCGCTTCCGGCACATTCGCCTTAAATACCCACCACATGACGCAGAAGGTCAGAATGTCGAAAATGGAGCTGATCGGGCCGAAGAAGATCATAAAACGACCGAGATCGGCAGGATTCCAGCGCTGCGGTTGACGAATCTGCTCGTCATCAACGTTATCAAACGGAATCGCCACCTGGGATACATCATAAAGCAGGTTCTGAATCAGCAAGTGCAACGGCAACATGGGCAGGAATGGCAGGAAGGCGCTCGCCACCAACACGCTGAACACGTTACCAAAGTTAGAGCTGGCAGTCATTTTGATGTATTTCAGCATGTTAGCGAAGGTTTTACGCCCTTCAATAACCCCCTCTTCCAGCACCATCAGGCTTTTTTCCAGCAGGATGATATCGGCCGCTTCACGGGCAATGTCCACCGCGCCATCCACGGAAATGCCAATGTCTGCCGCGCGCAGCGCCGGCGCGTCGTTGATGCCATCACCCATAAAGCCCACCACGTGCCCTTCACGACGCAGCACGGTCACAATCCGTTCTTTGTGCATCGGCGTCAGACGGGCAAACAACGTGGTACGTTTTGCCAGCACCGCCAGTTCGTCATCACCCAAATGCTCAATCTGGTTGCCCGTCACCACCTCGCCGACATCCAGCCCCACCTCCAGGCAGACTTTCGCCGCCACCAGCTCGCTGTCGCCGGTCAAAATTTTTACCGTCACACCGTTGGCTTTCAGCGCTTTCAACGCTGGTGCCGTGGTCTCTTTCGGCGGATCGAGGAACGCAATGTAGCCTTCCAGAATCAGGTCTGATTCGTCCACACGATGGTAATCGCCGCTGCGTGCCGGGAGATATTTGGTTGCCACCGCCACCACCCGCAGCCCCTGGCGGTTCTGCGTTTCGGTGACGCGCTGAATACGGCGCAGCATGGTTTCATCCAGTGGCACGATATCGCCGTTGTAACGCACCTGGCTGCAGACGTTGAGGATCTCCTGCAACGCCCCTTTGCAAATCAACTGGTGTGCATCCGTGTTTTCGGCGACCACCACCGACATGCGACGACGCTCGAAATCAAACGGGATCTCGTCAATTTTCTGCCAGCGGGTCGAGAGCGTCCGGGCCGCTTCTGCTTCCACCCCTTCCAGCACCGCCGTATCGAGCAGGTTTTTCAACCCGGTCTGGTAGTGGCTGTTCAGCCAGGCACAGTGCAGCACCCGCTCGCTGACTTTACCGGCGATATCCGTGTGGTTTTCCAGCACGATTTTATCCTGCGTTAACGTACCGGTTTTGTCGGTACACAGGATGTCCATAGCGCCAAAGTTTTGAATCGCATCCAGATGCTTGACGATCACTTTCTGTTTTGACAGTTTCACCGCGCCGCGTGCCAGCGTAGAGGTGACGATCATCGGCAGCATTTCCGGCGTCAGCCCCACGGCAACCGAGAGCGAAAACAGCGCCGCTTCCCACCAGTCACCTTTGGTGAAGCCGTTGATCAGCAGCACCACCGGCGTCATCACCATCATAAAGCGGATAAGCAGCATGCTGACGCGGCCAATGCCTTTCTGGAACGCATTCGGCTCGCTCTCTTGTTCACTCACCCGCCCGGCCAGTTGTCCAAACCAGGTGTTGCCGCCCGTGGCGATAACTACCGCCTGCGCCGTGCCGCTCACCACGTTGGTCCCCATAAAACAGAGGGTGTCGCTTTCCAGCGGGTTGGTCTGATCCGCCGCACGGGTTTTTGCCACTTTTTCTACCGGCAGGGATTCACCAGTCAGCGACGCCTGCGCCACGAACAGGTCGCGCGCCTGCACCACACGCAGGTCAGCCGGGATCATATCTCCCGCCGCCAGCTTCACGATGTCCCCCGGTACCAGTTGGTCGAGCGGGATCTCCATCCAACGGGTTTCCCCCTGCTCATTGGCTACACGCAGCACCGTTGCGGTATTGCTCACCATCGCTTTCAATGCATCCGCCGCTTTGGTGGAACGCGCTTCCTGAATAAAGTTCAGGAAGGTCGATATAGCGACCATCAGCGCAATCACCCCGGCGGCAAATAGATCTTCCGACGCGTAGGAGAAAATACCCAGGCAGGTCAGCAGCAGGTTAAACGGGTTGCGATAGCAGGACCACAGATGCGCCCACCAGGGCACCGGGCGCTGACCGGGGATCTGGTTAACGCCGTGTTTTTCCCGCGCGTCCTGCACCTCTTTTTCATTCAGCCCTTCCGGATGGCTGTTGAGCTGTTGCCACAGTTCGGCGAGTTCCATCGTCGACAGCGCCAGGCAACGATCGCTTAGCGAAGCCGGAACCTCGACGTGTTGAATATTAGCGGCGTCAGGCAGCGGGTCACGCTGAACGAGACGGCGAGGTAAGTGGCGGTTAAGCCGGGCCAGGAGTCGGGTGATATTTTTGAACATAGTAGTCATCCTTGCCCCCGCATCACGCGGGTGCCACTACACGTCATCCTTCGCGATGTCGCTTTGTTGGCTCGACATATCACGAAAGATGTTGTGCATTGCCGCAGGCACGGGCCATCCGCGCCAGCAGGCGTTTTCAGTTATGCAGGGACGTTTTGCGTCGCTGCCTTACGTTTCCGGTAAGGCAGCAAAGGCGGGCTTACCGGAAAGAGTGTCTCCGTCGCGGGAGAGGTGCGGGATCAGGGTCCATAAAACCTCCGGTAAGGGTGAAAAGGGGACGATTTCAAGCGTCGTTATTATAACTCCGGTGAATTAAACCGAACGTAAACCAGACTTTACCCATTGTCGTTTGGTTGAGTACTCACCAAACTTTCTTTATTCTGCTATCCGCCCAGAAGAGGAACAGGACAGGACGCATGCAAAACCGGCTGACGATCAAAGACATTGCGCGTTTAAGTGGCGTTGGGAAATCAACGGTGTCTCGCGTGCTGAATAATGAAAGCGGTGTAAGTGAACGTACCCGCGAACGCGTGGAAGCGGTGGTCAATCAACACGGTTTTTCACCTTCCCGTTCCGCACGCGCCATGCGCGGTCAGAGCGATAAAGTGGTGGCCATCATTGTCTCCCGTCTTGATTCTCTTTCGGAAAACCTGGCCGTCCAGACCATGCTCCCAACCTTCTATGAACAGGGTTATGACCCGATCATGATGGAAAGCCAGTTCTCGCCGGATTTGGTCGAAGAACATCTGCATATGCTACGCCGCCGCAATATTGATGGCGTCGTGCTGTTTGGCTTTACCGGCGTCACGGAGAAGCTGTTATCCTCGTGGCGCGCCTCGCTGGTCCTGCTGGCGCGGGATGCCAAAGGGTTCGCCTCCGTCTGCTATGACGACGAAGGGGCCATAAACCTGCTGATGCAGAATCTCTACGATCAGGGCCATCGCCACATTAGTTTTATTGGCGTACCGCACAGCGATATCACCACGGGCAAGCGTCGCCACGAGGCCTATCTGGCGTTTTGCGAGCGCCATCAACTCACCCCCGATTTCATTTTGCCGGGTCTCGCGATGAAACATGGCTACGATAACGTCGCCAGCGTGTTGACGCCCGACACCAGCGCCCTGCTCTGTGCAACGGACACCCTTGCCCTGGGAGCCAGCAAATATTTGCAGGAACAGCGCATTGATAACCTGCAACTGGCGAGCGTGGGGAATACACCGTTGATGAAATTTCTCCACCCGGAGATCGTCACCGTTGATCCCGGCTATGCCGAAGCAGGCCGCCAGGCCGCGGCGCAACTGATCGATCAGGTCAATGGCCGCACCGATCCACGTCAAATTGTGATCCCCGCCCACCTCGCCTGAGTCCCCTCCCGCACGGTTTATTGTGATCTTCGCTTGGTTTCGGGAACGTTCCCATTTTCAGTTATTGAGCCAATGGATATGCTTGCGCACATTCATCAGCAGTCATTATTTCTCTCAGTGGGGCATCACGATGAGCAAAGTCAGACAAGAGGATCTCGCCAGGCTTATTGAACTGGTCGGCGGACGTGAAAACATCGCTACGGTGAGTCATTGCATCACCCGCCTGCGTTTTGTCCTGAACGCACCGGACAAAGCCGCCCCAAAAACCATCGAAACGCTGCCGATGGTCAAAGGCTGCTTTACCAACGCCGGGCAGTTTCAGGTTGTTATTGGTACCGACGTGGGCGACTGGTATCAGGCACTCATCAGTGCCATCGGCCAGGCCTCTGCCGATAAAGAACAGATCAAACGTGCGGCGCGCCAGAACATGAAATGGCACGAACAGTTGATCTCACACTTTGCCGAGATCTTCTTCCCCCTCTTGCCTGCGTTGATCAGCGGCGGTTTGATCCTGGGCTTCCGTAACGTCATTGGCGATCTGCCGATGAGTAACGGCCAGACGCTGGCGCAAATGTACCCCGGCCTCAAAACCGTCTACGACTTCCTGTGGCTGATTGGCGAGGCGATTTTCTTCTATCTGCCGGTGGGCATCTGCTGGTCGGCGGTACGTAAAATGGGCGGCACGCCGATCCTCGGGATCGTGCTGGGCGTGACCCTCGTCTCCCCACAACTGATGAATGCTTACCTGCTCGGCTCCCAGGTGCCGGAAGTCTGGAATTTCGGGCTGTTTAGCATCGCCAAAGTGGGTTATCAGGCACAGGTTATTCCTGCCCTGCTGGCCGGTCTGGCGCTGGGGCTCATTGAAACGCGCCTTAAAAAATGGGTGCCAGATTACCTCTATCTGGTGGTCGTGCCGGTCTGTTCCCTGCTGCTGGCGGTGTTCCTCGCTCATGCCTTTATTGGCCCGTTCGGCCGCATGATCGGCGATGGCGTGGCCTTCGCGGTACGCCACCTGATGACCGGCAGCTTTGCGCCCATTGGCGCGGCGCTGTTTGGCTTCCTCTATGCGCCGCTGGTCATTACCGGTGTGCACCAGACGACGCTGGCTATCGACATGCAGATGATTCAGAGCATGGGCGGCACCCCGGTGTGGCCACTGATTGCGCTCTCTAACATTGCTCAGGCATCAGCGGTAACCGGGATCATTATTGTCAGCCGTAAACAGAACGAACGTGAAATCTCCGTCCCGGCGGCCATTGCGGCTTATCTCGGCGTGACCGAACCGGCAATGTACGGCATCAACCTGAAATACCGCTTCCCGATGCTCTGCGCGATGGTCGGCTCCGGTCTTGCCGGGCTGCTGTGTGGCCTGAACGGCGTGCTGGCAAATGGCATTGGTGTCGGCGGCCTGCCGGGCATCCTCTCCATTCAGCCCTCTTTCTGGCAGGTATTCGCACTGGCGATGGCCGTCGCGATTATCGTGCCGATGGCGCTGACCTCGGTGGTTTACCAGCGTAAGTTCCGCCAGGGCACGCTGCAGATTGTGTAACTTTTTTGGGGCGCGATTGCGCCCCTTCGCTTTTACCAGGAAATCATTATGAATACCCTTCCTCACTGGTGGCAGAACGGTGTTATCTACCAGATCTATCCGAAGAGCTTCCAGGACACGACCGGCAGCGGCACGGGCGATTTACGCGGCGTGATTATGCGCCTCGATTACCTGAAAACCCTCGGCGTAGACGCCATCTGGCTGACACCGTTTTATATCTCACCGCAGGTGGATAACGGCTACGACGTAGCCAATTACACCGCAATCGACCCGCTCTACGGTACGCTGGAAGATTTTGATGAGCTGGTCGCTCAGGCCAAAGCGCGCGGCATTCGCCTGGTGCTGGATATGGTGTTTAACCACACCTCCACGCAGCACGCCTGGTTTCGTGAGTCTCAGGATCCCGCCAGCCCGTACCGCAGTTTTTATATCTGGCGCGATGGCACACCGGATGAACTTCCCAATAACTGGCGCTCGAAGTTTGGCGGCAACGCCTGGCGCTGGCACGCGGCAAGCGAGCAGTACTATCTGCATCTCTTTGCGCCGGAGCAGGCGGATCTGAACTGGGAAAACCCGGCGGTGCGCACGGAGCTTAAAAAGGTCTGCGAATTCTGGGCCGATCGCGGTGTCGACGGTTTACGCCTGGATGTGGTCAATCTGATCTCCAAAGATCAGGATTTCCCGGACGATCATGACGGTGATGGCCGTCGTTTTTATACGGACGGGCCGCGTGCCCATGAATTCTTGCAGGAGATGAGCCGGGATGTTTTCCAGCCGCGTAACCTGATGACGGTAGGCGAAATGTCATCGACCTCGCTGGAACATTGCCAGCAATATGCCGCGCTGGATGGACGCGAACTGTCGATGACCTTCAACTTCCACCATCTGAAAGTGGATTATCCCGGCGGTAAAAAGTGGGAGCTGGCGCGACCGGATTTCGTGGCGTTGAAATCGCTATTCAACCACTGGCAGCAGGGCATGCATAAAGTGGCGTGGAATGCGTTGTTCTGGTGTAACCACGACCAGCCGCGCATTGTGTCGCGCTTTGGTGATGAAGGCGAACTGCGCGTGCCATCCGCCAAAATGCTGGCGATGGTGCTGCACGGTATGCAAGGGACGCCCTATATCTACCAGGGCGAAGAGATTGGGATGACCAATCCGCATTTTACGCGAATCACCGATTATCGGGACGTGGAAAGCCACAATATGTTTGCCGAATTACGGGCCAGCGGACGCGATGCCGATGAGCTGTTGGCGATTCTGGCCAGTAAATCCCGCGATAACAGCCGCACGCCAATGCAATGGTCGGGCGAGAAGCATGCCGGGTTCACAACCGGTGAACCCTGGATTGGCCTGTGTGAAAACCGCGACGAAGTTAACGCGCAGGCGGCGATGAACGATCCGGATTCAGTGTTTTATACCTATCTGCGTCTGATCGCCTTGCGTAAAGAGCAGCCGATCCTGACCTGGGGCGATTATGAGGATTTGCTGCCCGCGCACCCATGGTTGTGGTGTTATCGCCGTCAGTGGCTGGGGCAGACGCTGGTGGTGGCGGCAAACCTGAGCCGTGAATGCCAGCAGTGGCAACCTAAAGAGATGCCAGGGCAGTGGCAGCCGATCATGAGCAATTACGCCGAAATTTCCCCGGCGCCCGGTGAGATGACACTGCGTCCGTTTGAAGCGGTATGGTGGCTGCAATCCGACGACTGACCTGGCCCCGGATGCGGCGCAGGCGCCTTATCCGGGCAACGACCGGTTTTCTCCCTCTCCCCGGCCCTCTCCCTGAGGGAGAGGGGGAAAAGAAATTCGTAGCCCTGGCAAGCATAGCGACACCGGGGAGTGCGTTATATCCGCGTGTCCTATTACCTTACTGTTTTTGTTGAATAATTAATCAGATTTTTCTTGGTAGAATTTACAAAGCCGCCAGTGCCCGCCGTTTGTACTCTCCCTTTTTTACTTTGTTCTGAATCAAAAAAATCGCAAACTTGTTTGATGCAAATCACTATATATAGAACTTAGAATGCACGCCGACCCAACATATTGTATTAATCGTCTATTATTCCAACAAAGCAACGGCATCGACGCTGGCCGGAATTGTGGATAACAAGGGTCAGGATTCGGGGAACTCACTGTCGCAACAACACTTACCTCCAGTGAATAATTCCTCACCTCTGTGGATAACCTGTTTTTAATATGGAGTGATCATGACACCGCATGTGATGAAACGAGACGGCAAGAAAGTGCCGTTCAAATCAGAGCGCATCAAAGAAGCCATTCTGCGTGCAGCTAAAGCAGCGGGAGTCGATGACGCGGACTATTGCGCCACCGTCGCAGAAATTGTCAGTCAGCAGATGCAAAACCGTTCACAGGTCGACATCAACGAAATCCAGACCGCTGTCGAAAACCAGCTCATGTCCGGTTCCCACAAGCAGCTCGCGCGTGCCTATATTGAATATCGCCACGATCGTGATATCGCGCGTGAAAAACGGGGCCGCCTGAACCAGGAAATTCGCGGGCTGGTGGAACAGACCAACTCCGCACTGCTGAACGAAAACGCAAACAAAGACAGTAAAGTCATTCCGACCCAGCGCGACCTGCTGGCCGGTATCGTTGCCAAACACTATGCCCGTCAGCACCTGTTGCCGCGCGATGTGGTACTGGCGCATGAGCGTGGTGAAATCCATTACCACGATCTCGACTATTCGCCGTTCTTCCCGATGTTCAACTGCATGCTGATCGACCTGAAAGGCATGCTGACCCACGGCTTTAAAATGGGCAACGCGGAAATTGAGCCGCCGAAATCCATCTCTACCGCAACCGCAGTGACCGCGCAAATTATCGCGCAGGTCGCCAGCCACATTTACGGCGGTACCACCATCAACCGTATCGACGAAGTGCTGGCGCCGTTTGTCACCGCAAGCTTTGCCAAACACCGTAAAGTCGCCGACGAATGGCAAATTCCGGATGCCGACGGCTACGCACACAGCCGCACGGAAAAAGAGTGTTACGACGCCTTCCAGTCACTGGAATATGAAGTTAATACGCTGCACACCGCCAACGGCCAGACCCCGTTCGTCACCTTCGGCTTTGGTCTTGGCACCAGTTGGGAATCGCGTCTGATTCAGCAGTCGATTCTGCGTAACCGCATCGCGGGGCTTGGTAAAAACCGTAAAACCGCCGTGTTCCCGAAACTGGTGTTCGCCATTAAAGATGGCCTGAACCATAAGTTTGATGACCCGAATTACGACATCAAACAACTGGCGCTGGAGTGCGCAAGCAAACGCATGTACCCGGATATCCTCAACTACGATCAGGTCGTGAAAGTGACCGGCTCGTTTAAAACCCCAATGGGCTGCCGCAGCTTCCTCGGCGTGTACGAAGAGAACGGCGAACAGATCCACGACGGGCGTAACAACCTGGGCGTCATCAGCCTGAACCTGCCGCGCATCGCGCTGGAAGCCAAAGGCAACGAAGCCGCGTTCTGGAAACTGCTGGATGAACGTCTGGTGCTGGCGCGTAAGGCGCTGATGACCCGTATCGCCCGTCTGGAAGGGGTGAAAGCGCGTGTGGCACCGATCCTCTATATGGAAGGGGCCTGCGGCGTGCGTCTGAAAGCGGACGACGACGTCTCTGAAATTTTCAAAAACGGCCGTGCGTCTATCTCGCTTGGCTTTATCGGCATCCACGAAACCATTAACGCGCTGTTCGGCAAAGAGCATATGTTCGACAGTGAAACGCTGCGTGCCAAAGGCGTTGCGATTGTAGAGCGTCTGCGCCAGGCGGTGGATCAATGGAAAGAAGAGACCGGCTACGGTTTTAGCCTCTACAGCACCCCGAGTGAAAACCTGTGTGACCGTTTCTGCCGTCTGGATACCGCTGAGTTTGGTGTGGTGGATGGGGTGACGGATAAAGGTTATTACACCAACAGCTTCCATCTCGATGTCGAGAAGAAGGTAAACCCGTACGACAAGATTGATTTCGAAGCGCCATATCCACCGCTCGCCAGCGGGGGGTTCATTTGCTACGGCGAGTACCCGAATATTCAGCACAACCTGCGTGCGCTGGAAGATGTCTGGGATTACAGCTATCAGCATGTGCCCTATTACGGGACCAATACGCCGATTGATGAGTGCTACGAGTGTGGTTTTACCGGCGAGTTCGAGTGTACCAGCAAAGGCTTCACCTGCCCGAAATGCGGCAACCACGATGCAGCACGAGTATCGGTGACCCGCCGCGTGTGCGGTTATCTGGGTAGTCCGGACGCCCGTCCGTTTAACGCCGGGAAGCAGGAAGAAGTGAAGCGCCGGGTTAAGCATCTGGGGAATGGGCAGATAGGTTAAGTTTTTTACCAACCTCTCCCCCTCACCCTAACCCTCTCCCTCAAGGGAGAGGGGACCGATCGAAAACAACTTTAATTACTGTAGCTTACCTGATCCGCGCTTTTCGCAAAGCAATTGGCGTCAGGACAAGGCGGCAAACGAGCGAATCCCGGGGAGCTTACATAAGTAAGTGACCCGGGTGAGTGAGAGCAGCCAACGCAGTAATGGCGTCAATTGAGAAGCGAAAATGAGGTTTCATCAATACTACCCTGTCGACATCGTCAACGGTCCCGGCACGCGCTGCACTCTGTTTGTCTCCGGGTGCGTACACGAATGTCCCGGCTGCTACAACAAAAGCACCTGGCGGTTAAACTCCGGCAAGCCGTTTACCAAAGAGATGGAAGACCAGATCATTGACGATCTCAACGACACCCGCGTCAAGCGCCAGGGGATCTCGTTGTCCGGCGGCGATCCGCTCCATCCGCAGAATGTCCCGGATATCCTCAAGCTGGTGCAGCGCATCCGCACCGAATGTCCGGACAAAGATATCTGGGTCTGGACGGGGTATAAGTTAAACGAGCTGAACGACGCGCAAATGGCCGTTGTCGATTTAATTAACGTATTGATCGACGGGAAGTTTGTGCAGGATTTAAAAGACCCGGCGCTTATCTGGCGGGGCAGCAGCAACCAGGTGGTGCATCACCTGCGATAGTAAAACCCCGGCACAGGTGCCAGGGTTATCAGTAACCCGGATCGGGCGCTTGCGCCGCCATCCGGGTTTTCCCCGGCGGCGCGATGCTGCCGGGGCGACGAAAACACGTGATACATCCAGCCTGGGCGGATTATTTCGCCACGATAAAGCGTTTGGCGTCATCCATATAGGCTTTGTCGCCTGCAGGCGCAATAATCGAACCAAAGTTCATGTGCGCACGCAGTTTCCAGCTCGCCGGGATATTCCAGGTACGCTGAACATCCGCATCCACCAGCGGGTTATAGTGCTGGAGGTTGGCGCCAATGCCTTTCTCAGCCAGTGCCAGCCATACCGCATATTGTGCGATACCTGAACTATGCTCTGACCAAATCGGGAAGTTGTCGGCGTAGGCGGCAAACTGCTCCTGCAGCCCGGTCACGACGTCCTGATCTTCAAAGAACAGCACGGAACCTGCGGCAGCGGCAAAACCATCGAGTTTATCGGAGGTGGCGTGGAAGCTCTCTGCCGGAACAATTTTTCTCAATTGCTCACGGACCAGCTCCCAGAATTTATTGTGCTCATTACCCAGCAGGATCAGCGCGCGAGAACTCTGCGAGTTGAACGCAGATGGCGCTTGCTTGATGGCGTCCTGAATCGTCTGAACAACATCATCTTCCGGCAACGGCAGGTCTTTGCCCAGTGCATAAATGGTTCTGCGTTGTTTCGCTAAGGCAAGGTAGTTCTCTGGCATAACGCCTCCTGAAAGCGTGGTGAATTCCAACGGAGTTGGGGTGTGCGTGACAGGCTGCTCCCGGGAAAGTAATGCGTTCAAAATTCGCTGAAACGAGTTCATGGTTCGCTGCTTCCTGTCGGTCCCTTAAAAGAGAGCAAACACCCCGCAGGCTGTTTGCTCTGACTGTGAAAAGAGTAGCCCTGCCAGCCAGTTAGGGAAAGCAGAACTATTTGTATCTATCATTCAAAAAAAGTGAAAGAACTCTTAGTGTGATTATTTACTAAACATATTTTTATTACTGCCGATAATGACGTAGTCTCGTTCTTTCCCGCGTAGATTCATCATCCAACGAGGCAAAAGGCTCCTTGCGTCAGGTCCTGGATTGCATTTTTCGGAGATGACAATGAACGGTATTGATAAAGTTACCGCCGTAAGCGCAGGCACACTTGGTGATCCTCATTTATCAAATAATGAAAGTACGTTTGGTCTGCGAAATAAACCTAAATCAGCAGATGCTAATTCTGACACTAATAGCTCTGGCAGCGATGATAGCAGTACCAAACTTTCGCTATCGTCCAAAACAGCGGAGGAAATTAAGAAACAACATCAATTAAAACAGGAAGAAATAAAAAAGACTGACTACACCCTGGAGATGACGGGCATCCCGCTATTTCATGGTCGGCTGGTCTCGGTGGTGAAATATCCTGACGGGAGTGAAGAGATGGTTGATGCCCTCTCTGGCGTCAAATTAACGGCGCAAGACCTGCAGCAACAGTTTAGTCGTTCTACAGAAAACGTTCAGGAATCGTTAAATATAGAGATGGCAAACATTGCAGGGACTCCGGGAGAGACTATTAAATCTCACGCCGGTAACGCAGAATAAATATTAAAAAATATAATCAATCTTGCTTGCGGAATAGTAAATCATTTACTACGCACACAGATATATAAAATAAGAAAACCTTATTTCCGCCAAGGAAAAATAAGCGCAAGCTTTAAATAGAATATTCGTTTTACTCTTTCGGAATATTAAGCAGTAACGTCTGGTCAGGTGGGGCGCGTTGTTTCAACGCGCAATCCCCATTAAAAGCGGCTAACGCATTCCATGGCTACGGCTTTAAATGACATGAAATCCTTACAGGCACTCAATCGGGATGCTGCCCGCTCGCGTAAGAACGTGACGAAAATATCGTATATCGCCATCGCCTCCTCATATTCACTTTTGCTAATGGCCAGCAGGAAAATAACGTGAGCCGTCTCCTCTCCCCACTGAATACCTTGGGGCGCCAGCACCGTATAGACCACCGTCTTTTGCGCCAGCAGGCCCAGCGAGTGCGGCAGCGCGATCCCCTCACCCAGCATGGTGCTGACAATCGCTTCACGTTCCACGACCGAGTCGAGGAAATCCGCATCCACAAACCCTTCCCGCTGAAGCTGGGCACAAAGCGTAGTGAACAACGTTTGTCTGTCTAACGGCTGGTCGATAATCGTGAAATGCGAAGCATCGAAATACTTTTCCAGAATCCACGGCCGCGTTCTGTCCACCAGCACCAGTTTGCCGATCTGTTCAAGCTGGTAGTCCGTCGGGAACGGCGCGATGGTCACAATCGGCTTCTCTTTATCGCTGATCCTTGCCGTGGAGATAACAAAGTCTTCGCTAATGGCCTCGCACTGCTCATAGTCGCGCAGCGTCAGCGTACGGGTGACCTCAATCTGTGGATATTTGCGTTGCAGCACTGCCTCAATCATTCGCGCCATCGCGTTACCCGCATCGCACACCAGCATCACCCGCGGCTGGCGCTGATAGCCAATGTTGTAATGCCGCTCCAGCCCAACGCCGATGTGCAGCACCAGAAAGCCGACTTCGTTTTCGCTGATCACATACGGCGTATATTTCCCCCAACTGGAGACCGCGGCCAGCGTCATGTCCCACGCCATCGGGTAGTGCTGCTTGATGTTATCCAGCAACGGATTAGGGATCATGATTTGATAGCGCACCCGGGTGATCATGGTCTTGATATGGGTAAGCAGATCCGCATGTAACTGCGCATCGTTTTGCAGGTTGTAGTTATAGTGGGTGTTGATGTAATTGAGGATGTAATTGACCAGCGCTTCGTCATCGTCCGCACTGATGGCGCTGGGGGTAATGTCCTGCAACTGACGCCCGGCGATATGCACCCGCAGCCAGTGGACTTCCGAAGCCGCCAGCGGTTTTTCGGCAAGCTGTTGCAGCGCGGCGGCAATCTCGCGCGCAGCATCCCGCACATTCTCGTCACCGTCTTCGGCGGTGAACTCTGACAGCGGAAACCCTTCGCTGATACGGCGTACCGCTACCGCACAATACAGGCGGATGAAGCGCTCGCCCTCATCGGTCAGCCGAATATGATGCCGGGTAAAAACATCGCGCAGAATCACCGCCAGTTGCTCCGGTATCCCTTTATTGAGCGCCTCTTCGGTGACAAGCGGGTTGCGGGCATTCTGCTGCGTCAGTTCCCAGAGTAAATCCGTCAGGCAGGCACGCAGCGCCATTTCGCTGCCGAACAACTTCATACCGTGACGCGGCCGGGTTTCCAGCGTCAGGCGATAGCGGGAAAACCACTCCCTCACTTCCGCCATGTCATTTTGCAACGTAGCGCGACTGACAAACCACTCGTCCGCCAGATCCTCCAGTTTGATGGAAAAGGCCGACGTCAGAAAACGCAGCAGAAGATGCTGTACCCGTTCCGCTCCGCTGCGGGGGATACGCAGCGTGCGCGGACGCTCTGCCTGCAGGGTCTGATAACGGCTGGCGTCGTCAATTTTTAGCTGATAACCGCTGCCACGGTTGAGGATAAACTGCGCCCCGTGGCTTTCCAGCAAAGCGTTCAGCGCAGTGATATCAGCCCGGACGGTACGCGTGGAAACCGACAGCCGCTGCGCCAGTTCATCCTGCGGCAGCGTCTCGTTCTGCAACATCATAAACAGTTGCGCTAAACGTTGGTTGGGGAATCGCACGTCGTTGTCCTCTTAACATGGCTTTTCTCCCCCTCCCTGAGGGAGAGGGTTGGGGTGAGGGTGTGTTAACCCACGCGCTGTTGGGTTATCGCCAGCAACTGGCGGACATCCGCAGGGCGGGTATCGCCGCTTACCTTATCAATAATAGAACTATAAATATGAGGAATGATTTTACTCACCCCTGCGTCCAGTGCGATCTGCAAAATCTCACCAAAGTTCTCCAGATCGATACCGCCCGTCGGCTCCAGCCAGAAGTCATAACGCGCGCACGCTTCCGCCACCGCCTGGTACTCTTCGCGACATTTCAGGCCGCCCATCGGGAAATATTTAATCGAACTGCCGCCCATGTCTTTGAGCAGAGCAATCGCCGTCTCCACCGGGACGATGCCGTCCGCCGCCTGGCTGCTGAGCGGCCCGGTAGAGATTTTGACCAGACCCGGCGTGCCCGTTGGCGACACCAGACCGTTCACTACGGTCGCGTTCTGGCCGAGCAGCGCACGGCTGGTCGCCACCCCGGTAAAGACCTGGTTAACATGCTGTGGCTGTACTTCACGGGAGATGGCGCTCACCATCGCCGACTGGTTCGGATCCCCTGCCCCCAGGCCCACGGAGAGGGCATTGTCGATACGCGCCGCATACTCCCGCATATCTGCCACCG
This sequence comes from Phytobacter sp. SCO41, assembly GCF_003073275.1. Classification (NCBI taxonomy): domain Bacteria; kingdom Pseudomonadati; phylum Pseudomonadota; class Gammaproteobacteria; order Enterobacterales; family Enterobacteriaceae; genus Phytobacter; species Phytobacter sp. SCO41. The sequence goes on from NZ_CP027225.1 coordinate 5,032,054, forward strand.
CGCTTGCCACATCCGGGTAGTTTTTGGAGAGTACCCCCACCAGCACATGACCTTCTGCGGCCTCATAAATAGCGCTGGCGTTCTCTTTGCTCCCCGCCAGCACATTCAGGCAGACACGGTCATGGTAAAAATTGGGCGTCAGTTTCATGCGCGGGGCTCCTTATTCAGTTCTTCGGCGATACGGTTCGCCACAATGTCCAGTTGTTCAGCGCTCACGCTGCGTACATCGGCTTCGATGATCCCTTCATTGGCTTTGTAGCCACGGAAATAAATGGCGTATTCCCCCTGTTTCAGGGCACTGACCAGCTCGCCGGTGGCAATGCCGGTGATCGCTTCATCAAACTTGATTTCGCTACGGGCGATATCACGACCGGCGCTGTCCCACACCACGCGGGCGCTGACGCCGTTGAGGGTGTTCAGCCTGTCGATAAACGGCGTCATTTTGGCGACCATCTCTGCGCCGCTCTCTTTGGTGGCGCTCAGGTAGTGCTCAATGGCACATGTCAGCCCGAGGATACCCTCTTTGCCCACTTTCATGGCGCGCCCGATCCCCGCCGTCTGGCGTTTGACCCACTCCACGTACTGTGTTTTGCCGATGACCAGCCCGCTGGTTGGCCCTTCGATCGCCTTCGCACCGCTGTAAATCACCAGATCTGCCCCGGCACGGTAATAGCACTGCAAATCTTCTTCCGCCGCCGCATCCACAATCAGCGGCAGGTTGTGTTTACGTGCCACTACCGCCGCCTGTTCCACACTCAGCATGCTTTTTTGTACACAGTGGTGCGATTTGATGTAGAGGATTGCCGCCGTGCGCGGGGAGATGGCCGCCGCCAGTTGGTCGGCAGAGCACTCGTTGGCATAGCCTGCTTCAATCACCTTTCCACCGCCCAGCGCCACCATGGTGCCCACCGGGGCGCCGAAGTTGACGTTATGGCCGCGTGGCAGGACGATTTCGTTGTTCTCAATCGTCGTGCTGTGCAGGTTTTCCAGCAACCAGTCGCTATCTTTCACCAGTACCGCCGCCACCGACTGGGCGATCCCCGCCGAGGCGCAGGAGACAACCGTCGCCCCTTCCACTTCCAGCAGCTTCGCAATGTAGTCGCCGGTTTTGTTCACCAGATCTTTCATTTCGAAGTAGTGATTCATGCCGTTCAACACGGCCTCAGCGACTTCCGGGCGTGGTGTGGAAACCCCCAGCATCGTCATGCGCCCGGAGGCGTTAATCACTTGCTTTAACTGATATTTTTCATAAATCGAAGACATGTTCCGCACTCCCTTGTTCGGTCATATAGCCTTTGCCTGCGCGAATAGCGGCAAGCGGCGTGAGTAACAGGTCGGCCTGCAGGGTGTCGTTTTCCGCGTCACGAAAGAGCGCGGGCTGACGGCGCAGGTCGAAAATGGTCAGGTCGGCGTCATAGCCTACGGCAAGCCGGCCTTTGCGACGCAAACGCAGTCCGTCGGCGGCATGGTCGGTCACACAGGCAATCACCTGTGGCAGCGACATGCCAATAGCCAGGAATTTGGACATCACTTTCGCCAGCGAGAAGACCGGGCCGTTGATCCGGTTGCGGCAGTAGATATCAGAACTGATAGTCTGCGGCAGAATGCCAAGGGCAATAGCCTGTTTTGCGACGGCAAAGCTAAAACTGGCGCTACCGTGGCCGATATCCAGACGCACGCCGCGCGCAATGGCACGCGTGATAGAGGCACGCAGTTCGCCGGATGGCGTCAGAATGCGGTTGGGTTTGCCGTTATAGCAGTGGGTGATGATGTCGCCGGAAGTCAGCAGATCGGCAATCTCATCCAGGTCCGGTGGGTTGTTACCGATATGAACCATCAACGGCAGATCGCCGTTCTCTTGCTGGATAGCTTTGGCGCGCTCTAGTGGCTTAATGCCGTTCTCGCCGACGACGCTACTGCTCATACGCGCTTTCAGGCCGACGATAAAATCCGGATGGCGTTTCACCGCGTCGCGCGCGGCATCGGCGTCAATATTCGCCATGTTTGCCAGTTCGTTTTGCGCGATCAGCCCAACGCGGGAGATATTCAGTAGCGCATAGACCTCGGTCACCGCCTTACGGGTAATGGCATAAAAGTCATCAATGTCGTCTGCCCCCGTACTCCCCGCATCAATGACCGTGGTCACACCCGTCGCGATACCGACGCTGTCCGGCTGGTCATTGTAAATCGGCGATTTGGAGTAGCAATGGACGTGGGAGTCAATCCAGCCCGCACTCACATAATGCTCACCACCTAAATCAACGGTTTTCATCGCCGGGCCGCTGATGTCGCCCAGCGCCGCGATGTTACCGTTTTCGATGGCGATATCCGTCACCGTGTCATCCACCAGACGCGCCCGGCGCAGGAGTAAATCAAACATGCGAATCTCCAGTGATAACGGGCGCTTACGCGCCCGGTCAGATCAAAGTGCAATCGGGAAAATGGAGCCCAGCAGCATCGCCCCGAGGATAGCGCCCCCGGTAATCGGTTTTTGCCAGAGGTAAAACAGCAGCGCGCCAATCAGAGAGCCGATGCCGATAGGAATCGACGCGGTCATCGCGCTGAGGATAATCAACGGGCCCAGGAAACGGCCGGAAGCATTGCCCGCCCCCATCATGACGTCCGCCCCGTAGGTGGAATCGCTCTGGTTGATGGTGAACTTACGCGCCAGAATGATGATGTAACCAATCGCCAGGCCAATCACCAGGCCGGTCGCCAGCGAAGCGATAAAGTTGGTCACCGGGAACATAATCCCCGCGCCCAGCAGTAGCGCGGGAACGCCGAGACCAACGCCGGTTTGAATCGCCCCACCGATGTCCAGAATCCCCACCAGTGAACCTTCGATAATGCGGGCGAACAGGAAGCTCGCGCCAAAGGCCGCCACCGCGCCGTAGGCGCCGGTATCAATTCCCGATTTCAGCATCGCCACGAACGCCACTTCGTTAAAAGCACCGATGCCGTAGAGGTAGTACATATGGGTCCCGGCGAAGACGCCGGAAGAGAGCAGACCGACAAAAATCGGGAATGACCAGTCGGCGTACCAAAAACCTTTATTCTGTTCCATCATCGTTCCTTACTTGCCGCTGAGCGAGTTATGGATGAGCTCCAGCCAGTTCGGCGCGCTCAGGTGGAAGGATTGGATCATTTTCAGATCGAAGCCACGGAAGAAGGCGCTCAGGACAAACAGGGCCACAATGGCGCTCATCATCACTTTGGTGACGCGATGCCAGCCGCTCTCTTCCACACCTTTACCAATCAGAATACCCAGCACCAGGCCCGGCACGGCGTTACCCATGATGAGCTGCGCGGCACCGCCAAAAACGGTGGCCCAGAAGCCGGATTTTTTCCCCGCATCGATCGCCGCCAGCCAGAAGATCACCGGCATGACGGTGTTAACCAGCAGGTTCGCCGCAGGCACCAGAACTTTCACCGCCGTCACCTGTAGTGCCGCCGGAACGGAGGAGGCCGTCAGGTTAAGGAAGGTCACCACGATCATGCCGATCAGACCGCAGGCGATAGCCATCTTTTTCGGATCGTGGAGGGTTTCGCCGACGTTGCGGTTTTTCACCATCAACGCCGCCGCGCCCCAGTTCGGAATGATGCGATGATCAACGTCCTGAGTGAAGGAACCCGCCGCTACGGACGAGGCCCAGGCATTGAAGAAGAAACCTAACCCAAAGGAGAAGTGAGAAGCCGGATCCCCTTCACAGGAATTCAGCTCGCCGAGTGTACGAAATGCGCCCATCCCTTGCGTGGTTGGCGCATGAAACATGCGTGCAGCCCCAGCGCCTACCCCGACGCCCACAAGGCCGCCGATGATGAGCGATTTTATTAAAATTATCAGGAACATCAGTCTGCCCTTTTAGTCAAAATCAGCGTTGCGTGACGAAATCCACTTTGTCGAGATTGATGGCGGTCACGTTGACGGTGACATCCAGCTCCACACTGTATGTCCGTCTTTCGCGGCGCAGAAAGAAGAACAAAAAAGCCTCTTTCCGCGTCGTTTCATGCGCATGAACAACCTGCACGTCCTGTGGCTCTATACGCAGTAAAATGTGCGGCGACGCTTTCATCACCGCGGCCTGAACATGGTTCAGCGCATCGGAAAACGCGCGCGCTTTCGCCTCGCCTTTCCCTTTAACCCTGACCGTGGTGGTGAACTGTTCTTTCATGGTTACGCGCCGTATTTTTTCTGCCACGCCTGCACCAGGCGCTCGCCTAACTCTTCTTTATCCATAAAGCCGAAACCCAGTACATTGCAGCCTTCGTTGATGGCGGTAACGCCCTCTTCAACCGAACGCATGCCGTATTTGGCTTTATAGCCGTGTTTGTTTTGCGCGGTGATAGCCCCCGCGCCGCCGCTGCCGCAAAACGAGATGCCGAACGTCGCGTTTTCCGCTTTCATCACATCGCCCAGCTTCATATCCGCCGCCACACCCGGCACCACCACGGCGCGCCCACCGGCTTTCTCAACACCTGCCGCCACTTTCTGGCCTTTACCCAGACGGTCGCCAATCACTACGGTAATCTGTTCCATTGTTCGCTCCTTACAGGTTGTCTTTTGCCACTTCGAAGTGCACCGACAGTAGCCAGGCTTCTTCTTCCGGGAGGTTGCCAAATTGCGCCACGACGTCGCGGGCAAGTTGCATTGATTCAGGCGAGATTTCGTCAAACAGGCTGGCATCCACCTCCGGTAGCGGCTCGCCAGTCACCGACCGGTGCGCCATCGCACGGACATGCGAGGTCAACATCTGCTGCTGCACCGCGTTAGGCGTGATGTTGTGCTGGCTCAGCAAAGTGTATACCTGCGTGAGCATATGCCCGGCCAGGCTTGCCGTTTGTTCCGCCCCGTCTCCAGCGTCGTTCATTACCGCTCCGTTTTTCACTCGTCTTACCCCGTTAATGGCCTGGAATAAAACTAACGTTGCAGGTTAAGAGTTTGTAGCGAGGAGTTTTCCACTTTGAAGTGGAAAGCCGGGAGACTTTAGTGATCTGCGCCATATTAATGCGCCCCTCCGGGGCTTTTCACTGTGCAGCGCTCACAGCTTTGATGGAAAAATGCGGAAAAACGGGGCTATCGGAGAATAAAAAAACGGTCAACATGAAGAGAAAAGTGTGACGAGATAAGGGTTCCTTATGAAAAAGGATCAAAGGGTCGTTTTTAGCGCCTGCAAAAAATAGTCGGTAAACGAGGAAACAATCGGCAGCAGCGGCCTGATCGGTAAGCGCAGCAAATGCATGGGGCGCGGTGGTGGCAGGTAGTCTGGCAGCACCGGGCAGAGCCGGCCTTCGTCGATATCCTGTTGTAACGTCAGAACAGAGTGCTGCACTATCCCCAACCCGGCGAGCGCCGCCTGGCGTATCGCTTCGCCAGAATCGACCATCAGACGCGGTGTAATCGCAATCTCCAGCTTCCCGGACGGGCCTTCCAGTTGCCAGCTATGATCCGAGCGCCACTGGCTGAAACTGATGCAATGATGCTGCCTCAGATCTTGTGGCGTGAGCGGCGCGCCGTGGCGTTGCAGGTATTCGGGGGAGGCGGCGAGGATCATACGATACGGCGGAAGCGGAATGGCGACGATCCCGTCATCGTTGATATTGCCAATGCGTATCGCCAACTGGAAGCGCTCTTCAATCAGATCCACTTTCCGATCGGTCAGCACCATTTCAGCATCGACCCCAGGATATTGCTGCAGAAAACGCGACAGGATGGGGGTGAGAACGCGCTGGCCAAAGGTCACCGGCGCGCTGATACGCAGCATGCCCGCGACATTGTCATACAGGTGGTTTGCCAGCCCGTCCGCCTCACGAATGGTGGCAAGGATCTGCAGGCCATACTGGTAAAAACGCTGGCCGGCATCCGTCAGCCCTTGTCGCCGGGTCGTCCGGTGAATCAACTGGCATCCCGTTCTGGCTTCCAGTTCGCGCACATGTTTACCCACCATCGCCGGGGTGATGCCCAGCTCTTCCGCCGCCGCGGTGAAGCTGCCGCAGGTTACCGTGCGGACAAAGGACTCAACGCATTTTAAGTAATCCATTCACCACCCCCAATTCTAAACTCTGGCTATCAAATCAAAATAACAGAGTCCACTTTATCCGCCCATAACAGGGAGGAATAATCGTCACATTACCCTCTATTAGGTCATTTTATTATGCAATCACTGGTTTTCGATGAGTTTGGATCTGCCGACGTGTTGTACTTGCGAGAGAGCGCCACGCCGCAGCCAGGGCCGGGCGATATTCTCGTTGAAATTTCCGCGGCCGGGCTTAACTTTGCCGATGTCTATCGGCGACAGGGACGCTATCCTCTTGCCGGAGACGCCCCCTGGACAGCGGGTTATGAAGGAGCCGGGCGCGTGGTGCAGGTCGGTGCGGGGGTCAGCGGCTGGCAGCCGGGGGATCGTATTGGCTTTACCGATGTGCCGCTGGCACATGCCAGCCACGTTATCGTGCCGCAAACCCATGCTATTCACCTTCCCGACTGGCTTAGCGAGGCGCAGGCCGCCGCCGTGCTGTTGCAAGGATTAACCGCTGATTACCTGATCCACGATGTATTGCCGGTGTTGCCGGGGATGCGCGTTGCCGTACTGGCCGCTGCCGGTGGTGTTGGGCGGCTACTGACGCGGATGCTCGTCCACCGGGGTGTTCAGGTGCTTGCCGTAGCATCAAGCCAGGAGAAGCAGGCCATCTGCCTTGCCCACGGGGCGGAAATTGCGGTGGGTTATGACACCTGGCAGAAACAGGCCGCAGGCTGCGATATCGTTTTTGACTCCGTCGGCAGCACCCTGTTGCAAAGCCTCGAAGCCGTGAAAGAAGGCGGTCGCGTGGTGCTGTTTGGTATGTCAGGAGGAAAAATTCCGGCCGTGGATCCGGCTGAGTTTTTACTGAAATCTTCTGGGGTGCTGGGGGCCGATCTGTGGACATACTTGACCTCGCGGGAGCAACGTCAACGGCGGGCGGATCGCCTGTTCGGGCTTATCAAAGAGGGTCACGTTTCGCTGCCCGATATCACCGCGTTTTCACTGAGGGAAGGGGCAAAAGCGCATCGTTTGCTGGAGAACCGGGAATTTAGCGGGAAGATCGTACTTGTCCCGTAGCGGGGAGAGAAGCGGGGCATTTGCCCCGCTTCGGGATAGTTAGCGGAACTTCTTGTGGTTGCTGTTGCGGGTGGCTTTAAAATCTTCAGCCGCCGCTTTTGCTTCTTTGACTTTGCCTTCGTTCGCCAGTTTCAGCGCGCCGTCGATCTGACCAATCAGCGTTTGCATCCCCTGGTGGTAGTCTTTCATTTCAGGGCTGTCCGGCGCTTTACCTTCCAGCTTCGGCGGTGTCGCTTTTTGCGCATCTTCGGCAGCCGTGCGCATTTTGGTTAACGCATCTTTAATGGTGGCGGCATCATCCGATTTTTCGACAACCTGGAGATTTTTGTTGAGGGTGTCCATGTCATCTTCAAGGTCGGCAGCAAAGACATGTGCCGAGCCCAGGACAAGGGTAGAGACAGCTAACATCGCCAGCAGTTTTTTCCGCATTGCTCACTTCCTTTTTTATTATTAAAAAAAGCCATACCCTCAATAATTCGAGATTCAGGCCGCCGGAAAACGTGTGAATTCCAGCCGCTTACAGGAGTAAACGACCGGAGTGCGCACGTACAACCAACGCGCCTGTAACCTGAAATATGGCGGGCATTACTGACCGGCGATTTTCATCTCCGGTAACAACACTGAACCACACTGAATATTACTACGTGTTTCGATATCGTCAGCAATCGTAACGATATTACGCCACATATCTTTCAGATTTCCTGCAATGGTGATCTCACTTACCGGGTACTGAATTTCACCGTTTTCCACCCAGAACCCCGCCGCACCGCGGGAGTAGTCGCCAGTAATACCGCTAACGCCCTGCCCCATCAGTTCGGTAACCACCAGACCGGTACCCATCTGCTTAAGCAATTGCTCAAAGCTCAGGCCGCGCCCGGCGATCCGCCAGTTGTGGATCCCGCCCGCGTGCCCGGTGCTTTTCAGCCCCAGTTTGCGTGCGGAGTAATTAGTCAGCAGCCACTGCGTTAATACGCCATCTTTGATGATGTCGCGACGCTCTGTGCGCACCCCCTCGCTGTCGAACGGCGTAGAGGCCAGCCCTTTCAGCAAATGCGGATGTTCTTCAATGGTCAGCCATTCCGGCAGAATTTGCTTACCCAGCGAGTCAAGCAGGAAGGTGGATTTGCGGTACACCGAACCACCCGCAATTGCCCCGACCAGATGCCCGAACAGGCCAGTCGCCACTTCATGGCCAAAAATGACCGGCGCTTTCATGGTGGAGAGTTTACGCGGAGCAAGGCGAGAGAGCGTACGGCGCGCGCACTCTTCCCCCACCCATTCAGGGCTTTGCAAATCGCGAATATCACGGCTAATGGTGTAAGCGTAATCGCGCTCCATATCCCCGTTCTCTTCGGCGATAACGCAGCTTGAGAGCGAGTGACGCGTGGAGGCATAGCCCTGCAGCATACCGTGGCTGTTGCCGAAGACTTTGACGCCGTAGTGGCTGTTAAAACTGCCGCCTTCGGTATTGTTAATGCGCTTGTCGGCTTTCAGCGCCGCCTGCTCTGCGCGTGAAGCCAGATCAATGGCTTCGTCTGGCGTCACCTCCGCCGGATGGAAGAGATCCAGATCCGGTGCTTCGAAGGCCAGTAGCTCTTTATCCGCCACCCCGGCAAAGGGATCCGGCGACGTGTAGCGGGCGATATCCAGCGCGGCCTGCACGGTGCGGGCAATCGCATCCGGGCTTAAATCGGTGGACGACGCGCTGCCTTTGCGATTTTGATGATAAACCGTAATGCCTAACGCACCGTCGCTGTTAAATTCTACGTTCTCCACTTCACCGTAGCGCGTGCTAACGCTGATCCCGGTGGTCTTGCTGACAGACACTTCCGCACCATCCGCTTTTCCGGAGGCCAACTCCAGCGCGGTAGAAACCGCTTCTTCCAGTGCTTTGCGTTGTTGTGCAACTTGTGTGATTACTTTCATCGCCAATGCCATAATTAGAGGAGAGAATCTTTGAAGTCTAACAGAGAACCGTTTTTCAGTGCGCCCCTTAACTGGTAACATTAGCCTCTTTTTTGAGGAACCTGAGATGACAAAGCAGCCCGACGACTGGCTCGACGACGTTCCCGGTGACGACATCGAGGACGAAGATGATGAGATCATCTGGGTCAGTAAGAGTGAAATTAAACGCGACGCCGAGGAATTAAAACGCCTGGGCGCAGAACTGGTAGACCTGGGTAAAAATGCGCTGGAGAAAATCCCGCTCGACCAGGACCTGCGCGACGCCATTGAACTGGCACAGCGCATCAAGATGGAAGGCCGCCGCCGCCAGTTACAGCTGATTGGTAAATTGCTGCGTCAACGTGACGTTGAGCCAATTCGCCAGGCGCTGGATAAGCTGAAAAACCGCCATAACCAACAGGTGGCGTTTTTCCACAAACTGGAACAGCTTCGCGACCGCCTGATTGAGGAAGGTGATGACGCCATTGCGGAAGTGTTAGGCCTGTGGCCGGACGCGGACCGTCAGCAATTACGTACGCTTATCCGCAACGCGAAGAAAGAGAAAGAAGGAAACAAACCGCCAAAATCTGCGCGTTTGATTTTCCAGTACCTGCGCGAGCTGTCCGAAGCCGCAGAGTAATCTCACCCGGATGTGCGGCTCGCCCCGCACATCGCTTTTCCTCTTCTCCCTGCCTTTTTGGCAACGCTTCCTTAACAGCTATCTGTTTGATAATCACAGCTTATTTAAGCTGAATCGTTAAAGCTAAAATCATCCTGGTTCACAGATTTTATGCATGAGCTTTCATGATTACATAGTTAAAAGCGATCAATAGCAGACTTTTGATCACTCAATTGCGCTTAATTACACCAGATGAAACGGATCACATTTTTTAGCGTCAGCAATTATTAGATTTCAGGGGTCATGAAAATAATCGATTCAGCAAAAAAGGAATAAAAATGAAGAAAGCCCTGGTGTTATCAACCCTCGCTCTGCTTATTTCTGGCAACGTCTGTGCAAAAACATGGTTGCTGACAAGCGCTGAAAGCGGCGTAGAACAAGGAAACTGGCAGGTCACCAGCCAGCAGCTGAAAATTAAAGATCAGACTTTCAGCATTGAGCAAAAAGTCCTGCACGGCGGCAAGCAGGAAGGCAGTAAAATCATCACCATCAGCAGCCAGAATGGCCTGACAATCACCCTGAGTCCGACTCGCGGCATGAATTTGCTTCGTGTAGAAGGTTTTGGCGTGCGGATGGGCTGGGATTCACCGGTAAAAGAGGTGGTTAACCCGGCGTATATGAACCTGGAAAGCCGCAATGGTCTGGGGTGGCTGGAAGGATTCAACGAAATGCTGGTGCGCTGCGGCTATGAATGGACCGGCCATCCGGTCACCGCTGACGGGCAGATTTATACCCTGCACGGCAAAGTGGGCAACACCCCGGCCTCACAGGTTTCCGTGGATGTCAGCGAGAAAGCGCCGTATGAAATTCGCATTCGTGGGCTGGTAAAAGAGAGCACCTTCAAAAAAGCCGATCTGCAAACCGAAATGGAGCTGAGCTATATTCCGGGCAGCAACAGCTTTACCCTGCATGACGTGCTGACCAACCATGCTGATTACGCGCACGATTACCAAATCATCTACCACAGCAACTTCGGCACGCCGATTCTGGAAGAGGGCGCGCGCTTTATCGCCCCTGTTGAGAGCGTCAGCCCGTTCAACGATTACGCCAAAGCCGGGCTGAAAAACTGGCAAACCTATAGCGGGCCGACCAAAGGCTTCGATGAAATGGTCTTTAACTTCAAGCCGCTGTCTGACGCACGTAAAGAGACCGTGGCGGCGGTAATTAACAAAGCCGGTGATAAAGGGGCGGCCATCAGCTTTAACACCCAGCAGTTGCCGGTGCTGACGCTGTGGAAAAATACCGACACCCTGAAACAGGGCTATGTGACGGGGATTGAACCGGGTACCAGCTACGCCTATCCGGTGACCATTGAACGCGAACAGAAACGCGTGAAGAAACTGGAACCGGGCCAGAGCACCCGTTTCGACCTGACCTACACCCTGCTGCACAACGCAAGCCAGGTGAAGGATGTGGAAAAACGCGTCGCTGATATTCAGGGAGCTAAAGCACCGCAGATCATCGACACGCCAATCGCCAAAGAGTAAGCATAAAAAAACCGCGCCATTCCCATCAGATGGCGCGGTTTCCTGAACATCTCATCTCAATGTCTAAGCAATCCCGCTCTTTGGTCGAAAGCGAGGCCGCTCAATTACTCTGCGACCGCTTCGGCTTTTTTCGCCAGCCCGTCCAGCAGTTTTTGATGGATGCCGCCGAACCCGCCATTACTCATCACCAGAATGTGATCGCCAGGCAGGGCGGTTTTGAGGATCATCTCTGCCAGCGCGTCGACATCGCCACTCCAGTGCGCAGGGACCACGCACGCGTCAGCCACTTCCGCCACTTGCCACGGAATATGCTGAGGCTGCAACAGGAAGACTTCATCGGCACGCCCCAGAGAAGGCGCCAGATCGTCCTTGCAGATGCCCATTTTCATGGTGTTTGAGCGCGGCTCCAGCACCGCAATAATGCGCGCCGTTCCCCCCACTTTGCTGCGCAGGGCAGCCAGCGTCGCCAGAATCGCCGTCGGGTGATGCGCGAAATCGTCATAAACCTTGACACCATAGGCTTCACCGCGCAGTTCAAGGCGGCGACGGGCGTTCACGAACGAGCCCAACGCATCGGCAGCATCGGCTGGCGCAACCCCCACATGACGGGCAGCGGCAATCGCCATCAGACCGTTATGCATATTGTGTTCGCCGACCAGACCCCACTTCACCTGACCAACAGATTCACCGTCCAGCAGCACTTCCCATTCAGAGGCATCGGTGGTCAGTTTTTTTGCCTGCCAGTGTCCCTGTTCGCCCACCAGCTCCTGCTCGCTCCAGCAACCCATCGCCATAGTCTGTTTCAGGTTGATGTCGCTTTCAGGCCAGATGATCTTGCCCTGCCCCGGTACGATACGCACCAGGTGGTGGAACTGTTTCTGGATCGCTTTCAGATCGTCGAAAATGTCCGCATGATCGAACTCAAGGTTATTGAGGATCAGCGTACGCGGGCAGTAATGGACGAATTTCGAACGCTTATCGAAAAACGCGCAGTCATATTCATCGGCTTCGATGACAAAAAACGGGCTTTCCCCTAAGCGAGCAGACACCTCGAAGTTGCCCGGCACGCCGCCAATGACAAATCCGGGTTTATAACCGCAGGCTTCCAGAATCCAGGTCGCCATGCCTGCCGTGGTCGTTTTGCCGTGTGTGCCCGCCACTGCCAGCACCCAACGGTCACGCAACACAAAGTCATGCAGCCATTGCGGGCCTGAAACATACGGAATGTTTTTTTCCAGCACCGCCTCAACACACGGATTCCCGCGCGTCATGGCGTTGCCAATGATGACCAGGTCCGGCGCGTTATCAAGCTGACTGGCGTCGTAACCCTGAATAAGTTCAATGCCTTGCTTCTCGAGCAGGGTGCTCATCGGCGGATACACATTGGCGTCCGAACCCGTTACCTCATGACCCAGTGAGCGCGCCAGCAGCGCCAGCCCACCCATGAAGGTGCCACAAATCCCCAAAATATGAATGCGCATTCGTCTCTATCCTTCTTATCTACGGCGCACATTTTACCCTCTTGTCTCACACGACGGAAATGCATTTAAGGATAATCCGTATTGTGCTGGCGCGATTCACCTGTGCGCTAACATTTGAATCTTTGTTAATATTGTTGCAGTCACATTACTCCATATAAAATGTAGGGACAGGGTATGAAAACGTTAGGTGAATTTATTGTCGAAAAGCAGCATGAATTTTCCCATGCTACCGGTGAGCTGACTGCACTGCTCTCGGCAATAAAACTGGGTGCCAAAATCATCCATCGAGATATCAACAAAGCGGGTCTGGTTGATATCCTGGGTGCCAGTGGCGCCGAGAACGTCCAGGGTGAGGTGCAACAAAAACTCGACCTGTTTGCCAATGAAAAACTGAAAGCCGCGCTGCGTGCGCGCGATATTGTCGCGGGTATTGCCTCTGAGGAAGAGGACGAAATCGTCGTTTTCGAAGGCTGCGAACACGCGAAATATGTTGTGCTCATGGATCCACTGGACGGCTCCAGCAACATCGATGTTAACGTTTCTGTCGGTACCATCTTCTCTATCTACCGTCGTGTTACGCCGGTAGGCACACCTGTCACCGAAGAAGATTTCCTGCAGCCTGGCAATAAGCAGGTTGCCGCGGGTTATGTGGTTTACGGCTCGTCCACCATGCTGGTCTACACCACCGGCTGTGGCGTACATGCCTTCACCTATGACCCGTCCCTGGGTGTGTTCTGCCTGTGCCAGGAGCGTATGCGCTTCCCGGAAAAAGGAACCACGTACTCCATCAACGAAGGCAACTACATCAAATTCCCGCTGGGCGTGAAGAAGTATCTCAAGTTCTGTCAGGAAGAAGATAAGTCCACTCAGCGCCCGTACACCACGCGCTATATCGGCTCACTGGTGGCGGACTTCCATCGTAACCTGCTCAAAGGCGGGATCTACCTCTACCCGAGCACCGCGAGCCACCCGGAAGGGAAACTGCGTCTGCTGTATGAGTGCAACCCGATGGCGTTCCTGGCGGAACAAGCTGGCGGTAAAGCGAGTGACGGTAAAAACCGTATTCTGGATATCGTGCCGCAAAGTCTGCACCAGCGCCGCCCGTTCTTCGTTGGCAATGAGCACATGGTGGATGATGTAGAACGTCTTATGCGTGAGTTCCCGGACGCGTAAGTTCGGCATCTGGTCCCGGGTGCGCTTCGCGTACCCGGGCTATAACCGGATAAGGCATTGATGCCGCATCCGGTTTTTTTGATTAATGCACAAAAGTCCGTTTTACACGTTCAGACATGCGGAAATAGGGTATCCAGATACAGCAAGCCACGATCGCGCGAATGAGGGAGCGTGCATCGTCATAGCCAAATGGAAGGTTCATCAGCGCGTTCGCCAGCCACAAATCCACGCCCACAAACACCACGCCGTAAAGAAGAAAAATGATGTAAGTAACCGGTAACTGGCGCTTTTTGCGCAGAAAGAGACTGCCCACATAAATAACGAGCAGGAATTGCCCGATAAACCCAAAAAGCTCAAAGTAAATGACCGCAAGCCCACTGGTGGTAAAGCTACTGCTGAATTCAAGCAAGGCACGCGCGGTATTGTTAATGGCAAAAATACTCAACACTAACGCCACAAGCAGCCCCAGCGCGGGGAGATACAACCAGCCACCAATTTTCTTAAATTCTTTGGCCTCACACGCTTCGCAGTAATCGCTGCCCTTAAGCGCTTCGTTATCACACTGAATACAAATGTGTTTTCTGATCTCTTCCTGTGTGTCCATCAATCCTTACCCTGTATAAAAAATCCCGCGCGAACCTGCGCGGGGTTAATTATTATGCAGTTGGCTGCAAACGGAAAGAGGCCATCGCCTCCAGCAGTTCGCGGGACTGCTCTTCCAGCGAGCGGGTCGCGGCGGAAGATTGCTGCACCAGCGAGGCGTTTTGCTGTGCCGTTTCGTCCATCTGGCTGACTGCGATATTTACCTGCTCAATACCACGACTCTGTTCCTGCGACGCACTGGCAATTTCACGCATCAATTTGGTCATACGCATAACTTCGGACGCGATCTCATCCATCGTTTCGCCTGCCTGCATCGCCAGGTCGCTGCCTTCGGACACATGGGCCTGAGAGCTACTGATGAGCTGGCGGATCTCTTTGGCCGCATCACCGCTGCGGCTTGCCAGGTTACGCACTTCGCCTGCCACCACGGCAAAGCCGCGCCCTTGCTCGCCTGCACGAGCCGCTTCAACGGCGGCGTTCAGCGCCAGGATGTTGGTCTGGAAGGCGATGCTGTCAATCATGCTGAGGATATCGGCGATGCGGCTGGAACTGTCTGAAATATCGCGCATTTTCTCAATCACATAGCAGACCATTTCACTGCCGCGATCGGCAGTATCAGACACCGATTTCGCCAGTTGATGCGCCTGGTCGGCGTTATCCGCATTCTGTTTCACCGTGGCGGTGATCTGTTCCATGCTGGCGGCGGTCTGCTCCAGCGACGTTGCCGTTGATTCGGTACGTTGCGCCAGGTCGACGTTACCCAGCGACAATTCACGGCTGCCCGTATCGATTTGCGAGCTGGCATCACGCACGCGGGTAACGGAGTTAATGAGCGAATGACGCATATTCTCAATCGCCGCATTCAGGCGGTTGAACTCTTTACTGGCGGTACTGACGCTAACGGATGCCAGGTCTCCGGCGGCAACATGCTCCAGTTGGACAATCGACGCATTCAGCGGTTTAAGCAGCATATGGCGCATTGCCAGCCAGGCCAGCACGATAATGCCCGCTGCGGCCAGTGCAACGACGACAATCAGCATCATCACAAAATTTTTGCTGGTCTGGACCGCGCTGACCTCAGCTTTACCACGGTTTTCGCCCCAGCTAAGAAACGCTTGAATATCGTTATCAAACTGCCGGGAAACCGGAACTAATTTGTTCTCCAGCAGATCATAATAGGCATCCGCGCTTTGTTGGTTTAACGCTGCCTGCATCGGCTTAATGCCCTGGTCCAGATATACGCTGTAGCTTTTCGCAACCTGAGCCAGCAACGCTGCGCCCTGCTCGTCATCCACGCCCGCTTTAATGACGCTATCGAGCGATTTACGCCCCTGCTCAATTTCGCTATTAATGATTTTGACTGCACTGCCTGCATCGGCGAGCAGACCAACTTCCATCATGCGTACAGCCTGGCCCGACTCATTACGCGCACGCAGAATTTGCGTATAGCCTTCATTGAGGCGCGCCATCTTCTCACCTTGCAGAACGCTAATTCGTTCCAGGGAGGAGGAGCTTTTGCTGAGGGCATAAATTCCCATGCCGCTCACCACCAGCAGCAGGAAAGTCATAATAGCGAGAAGGGAAAGCAAACCAGTACGAAGCGAGAGCGTTCTGAGCATGATAGTTTTTCCGGTAGCAGAGATTCTTTCAGGCGTAAAATAAGCCTCATTGGCAGGTTATCGACCGCCACCGGAAAAACTTTACTTCTTTTTAATTATTTCAATGTGTTACTGCCTTGTTGCCGCTGTGCTAACGCGTGTAACAGGCGAGCTCTGCCGATTCTCCCACAGCACCGTAAGACCACGTTGTAACGCGATAAAAATAAACAATAAAATGCCGATCGCGATTTTGGTCCACCAGGAACTCAATGTTCCGTCAAAATTGATGTAGGTTTGGATCAGCCCCTGAATCGCTACACCGAACAGCGTACCCAGTACCGTGCCCACACCACCGCTCAGCAGCGTACCGCCAATGACCACCGAGGCAATCGCATCCAGTTCAACCCCCACACCGGCCAGCGCGTATCCCGCCTGGGTGTAGATAGAAAAGACAATGCCTGCCAGCGTCGCCAGCCCGGTCGAGAGCATATAAATACGAATGGTAGTGCTGCGCGTTGAGATCCCCATCAGGTTCGCCGACGTTGCACTGCCGCCAATGGCATACACTTCATTGCCAAAACGGGTACGGTGGGCAAGGAAAATCCCGATGACCACGACCCCTAACATCAGCAGCCCCATGGCGCTCAGGCGCCCACCGCCGGGAATCAGCCACGACAGGCCGGACAGAGTGTCATAGACAGGGTGGTTAATCGGGATCGACTCTTCGGAGACCAGATAACTGACACCGCGTAAAAAGAACATCCCGGCCAGGGTAATGATGAATGCAGGGATTTTCAGCGCGTCGATCAAAAGCCCCATAAACGCGCCAAACGCACAGCCCATCACCAGCACCAGCGGGAAGGCAACCAGCGGCGATATCCCCCAGAAGCCAATGGCTTTCGCCAAAAATACCCCGGTAAAAGCAATCACCGAGCCCACGGAGAGGTCTATCCCGCCGGACAGAATCACAAAGGTCATACCGACAGCGATAATGCCCAAAAAGGCGTTATCGGTCAGGATATTACAAATGACGCGTGTGGACGCAAAACCGGGAAACTGCGTCAGGCAATAGAGATAACCCAGGATAAACACGCCCAGAGTGATCATCAGCGGTAAATTACGTTTTATCATGACCGCGCGCTCCTTTAATCAGTGCGATAAAGCGCGGCGACTGAACAATCAGTACGCACAGCACCACCACCGCTTTCACCACCTGGTTAAGCTCTGGCTGGAAGCCGGAGAGCAAAATTCCTGTATTCATGCCCTGAATAATCAGTGCCCCTACCACCGACAGCACAAGGTTAAAGCGCCCGCCCATGAGCGATGCGCCACCAATCACCACGGCGAGGATGGCATCCAGCTCAAGCCACAGACCGGCGTTGTTGGCATCAGCCCCGCGGATATCCGCCGCCACAATCACCCCGGCGATAGCCGCACATACGCCGCTTAGTACATAGGCCAGCATCACCACGGTGCGGGTATTCACCCCGGCATTTTTCGCCGCGCGGATATTAATCCCCACCGCTTCAATAAACATGCCGAGCGCCGTTTTACGGGTAAACAGCCAGAAGATAACCAGTGTGGCCAGTGCGATGATGACCGGTGTCGGGAACAGCAAGAGCTTACCGCTACCAATCCAGGCCAGATTGGGCGCGTTGAAAGTGACGATTTGCCCGGAGGTAATCAGTTGCGCCACCCCGCGTCCGGCCACCATCAAAATCAGCGTGGCGACGAATGGCTGGATCTTTAAAACCGCCACCAGAACGCCGTTCCACAGACCGGCGAGGATCCCCGTCCCCAGCGCGGCAAGCAGCACTATCGGCAAGCCGTATCCGGCCACGGTCATTGACGCGGCGGTCGCCCCGGCGATGGCCATAACCGCACCAACGGAAAGGTCGATCCCCCCGGTCGCGATCACCAGCGTCATGCCAATGGCCAGTAACGCCACGGGCGCGGCGCGGTTGAGAATATCAATCGGGCTGCCGAACAGGCGGCCGTCTTGTAACACAATCTGGAAGAAATGGGGCGCCACCAGGCTATCCACCACGAGCACCAGAATCAGCGCCAGTATTTGTGGCGTCCCTGTAGGCCACTTAAAGCGGCGCTTCGGCTGCCCGGTTTGCGGGAGTGATTGAGGCATCACACTGTACTCCTTATGCCGCAATGGCATTCATGATCGCCGGGACCGACAGCTCAGCAAGCGGGATTTCCGCTATTTGCTTGCGATCGCGCATGATAATTACCCGGTCAGCGTAGCCCACCAGCTCTTCCAGTTCCGAAGAGATAACCAGTAGCGCCAGGCCGTCCGCGCACAACGTTTCAATCAGGCGGATGATTTCCGCATGCGCCCCGACGTCGATGCCACGCGTTGGCTCATCGAGGATCAGGAACTGCGGTTTGGTCAGCAGCCAGCGGGAAAGGAGCACCTTCTGTTGGTTGCCGCCGGAGAGAAACTCAATCGGCTGTTCCGCACTCGGCGTACGGATCCCTAACTGGCGGATAAAGCGCTCCGCAATGGCGTTTTGATCGCGCCGGGGAATTGGCCGTAGCCAGCCGCGCTGCGCCTGCAACGCGAGAACGATATTTTCCCGCACGGAGGCGGCGGCAATAATGCCGTCCGTTTTACGGTCTTCAGGGCAAAAACCGATACCGAGGCAGGAGGCCTGATGCGGTGAGCGCAGCGTCTGGGGCTTACCCTTGATCATCGCATTGCCGCTGTCGGCGGGCTTAATCCCGAAGATAACCTCGGCGGTTTCGGTGCGCCCGGAACCCAATAGCCCGGCCAGGCCTACGATCTCACCGGGACGAACCTCCAGATCGAACGGTGCTATCAGCCCTTTCTTACCGAAGCCTTTAAATGCCGCGACGGGTTTTTCGCTCAACAGGGTACGTCCCGCACGTTGCAGGGCGTTATTGTCCAGTTCGCGTCCCAGCATCATTTTTACCAGCTCAATTTGCGGCAGTTCTCGCGTGTCGCGGCAGCCAACAAAGCTGCCATTACGCAGAACCGTGATGCGGTCGCTCACCTCGTAAACCTGGTCCAGGAAGTGGGTCACGAAAATCAGCGCAACCCCTTGCGCGCGGAGCTGGCGCATCAGGGTGAAGAGCATTTCTACTTCCTGGGTATCCAGGCTGGCGGTGGGTTCATCCAGGATCAGCACTTTGGCAGAAAGATCGATGGCACGGCAGATCGCCACAATCTGCTGCATGGCGACGGAATAACGGTTGAGCGGCTCGCGCACATCGAGGGAAAAGCCATAAGACGCCATTAACTCGGTGGCGCGTCTTTCCATCTCTTTGCGACATATAAAGCCGAAACGACGCGGTTCGCGTCCAATAAACAGGTTATCCGCTACCGACATGTTCGGCAGCAGGTTGACTTCCTGATACACCGTACCAATGCCCAGTTGCTGCGCATGGGCGGTGTTTTTAGGCCGGATTTCATTGCCTTCCAGCCAGATGGTGCCGCTGTTTGCATGGTAGACGCCCGTTAAGGCTTTAATCAGCGTGGATTTTCCCGCACCGTTTTCACCGAGTAACGCCATGATTTCGCCCCGACGCAGACTGAAATTGACGTTATCCAGCGCTTTAACGCCCGGGAAGTACTGGCAAAGCCCCTCTGTACGGAGGATCTCCTGGTGTTGTTCGGTGGTCATTGTTTTCTCCCCCTCACCCTGACCCTCTCCCCGGAGGGGAGAGGGGATAGATAGTGCCAGCCCGTCGACACCCTCTCCCCTCCGGGGAGAGGGCTGGGGTGAGGGGCAGAGCGATAAAGGCATTAGTAGCCCATGTTTTTCTTTTTCTCTAACTCTTCTTTCGCCGTATCCGGCAGGTAGAGCGTGGATTTGGTGATGGTCAGCTTCTCAGGCAGGGTGCCGTCTTTTTTGTATTTTTCCAGCGCATCAAACGCCGGCCCGGCCATGTTCGGCGTCAGTTCGACGCTGGCATTGGCTTCACCGTCGATCATCGCTTTGTAGATATCCGGCACGCCGTCAATAGAGCCCGTCAGGATGTCTTTGCCCGGTTTCAGACCTGCTTCTTTGATGGCCTGAATGGCACCGATCACCATGTCATCGTTATGGGCATAAACCATGCAGATGTTTTTGCCGTTGTTCTCCGCTTTGATAAAGCTTTCCATGACCTCTTTCCCTTTACTGCGGGTGAAGTCGCCGGATTGAGAACGAATGATTTTGATGTTGGACGCTTTAGAAATGGCATCGGCAAAGCCTTTCTTACGGTCAATCGCCACGCTCGCGCCTACGGTGCCCTGCAGTTCAACCACGTTACACGGTTTGCCGGCGACGGTTTTCACCAGCCAGTCACCAATGAGTTGCCCTTCCAGCACGTTATTGGCGGTCACGGTGGTCATATAGAGGGATTTATCTTTCACATCAATTGAGCGGTCGAGCAGGAATACCGGGATTTTTGCATCTTTCGCTTCTTTCAGTACCGGCTCCCAGCCTGTTGCCACAACAGGTGCAATAAAGATGGCGTCCACGCCCTGGGCAATGAACGAACGCACCGCTTTGATCTGGTTTTCCTGTTTTTGCTGACCGTCAGCAATTTTCAGGGTAATACCGCGTTTTTGAGCTTCGCTTTTAGCGACGTTGGTTTCGGCGGCTCGCCAGCCGGATTCTGATCCGACCTGCGAAAATCCCACGGTTAACGGGGCGGCCATCGCCATAGACGACATGGCTGCTGAAACTGCTGTGACAAGAAGTAAGCGCTTCCACATAGGTGTATCCTCGTAGGGTTATTGTTGGCTACAACTTCGCCTGCGGGAAAACTATAGACAATTGGAGATGTAACAGAATGCGTTACATCACAAATCAGAAAAGTGAATGAATTGTTAGTTGCCAGTTGAGATCTGGCGCGCGAAAAGAGCAAGGTCGATCGCCTCTGCATCATGCTTTGAAAACACACAAATTTTCATTCAAAGCCACGTCTAATTCATGCAGTGTAATCGCTTTCACAATTTTATTCAGGATGCAGCTATCTTTATGGATAATCCGGCTACATTTTTAGAAAAAAAAGGAGGCGTCAGGCGTGTCGCAATGTAAAACAAGCAAAGACATTCCCGATGAGTTGGCTATAATACCCGGCACTTGTTTGCCACACATTTTAAAGGAAACAAACATGAGCTTACTCAACGTCCCGGCGGGCAAAGATCTGCCAGAAGATATCTACGTTATTATCGAAATCCCGGCTAACGCAGATCCGATCAAATACGAAGTCGATAAAGACAGCGGCGCGCTGTTCGTTGACCGTTTCATGTCCACTGCGATGTTCTATCCGTGCAACTACGGCTACATCAACCACACCTTGTCTCTGGACGGTGACCCGGTAGACGTGCTGGTCCCAACGCCGTACCCGCTGGAACCCGGCTCTGTCATTCGCTGCCGTCCGGTTGGCGTGCTGAAAATGACCGACGAATCTGGTGAAGATGCCAAACTGGTTGCTGTACCGCACACCAAACTGAGCAAAGAGTACGATCACATTAAAGATGTGAACGACCTGCCAGAACTGCTGAAAGCACAGATCACTCACTTCTTCGAGCACTACAAAGACCTCGAAAAAGGCAAATGGGTGAAAGTAGACGGTTGGGACAACGCTGAAGCGGCTAAAGCTGAAATCGTTGCTTCCTTCGAGCGCGCTGCGAAGAAGTAATCCGTTTTATCTGAAAAACCCTGAACGCGAATAACGGCGGACAGGGTTTTTTTATGTCTTATTCCTCTGTCCTTCTCTGTTCCTGCCCTTTCAGCGCCCGTTTCTTAATTTGTCATAAAAATGTCACAAAATTCTTTTCCCATGCGTTTGAACGATATAACCCAAACCCGCCCCACAACCGCCTTCCGACCTCTGTAAAGTCCGTCCCACGCGGGTCGATACCCCTTTTGTGACCGTGCTCTTTCATTCCACCGGGGAACAACATGAAACTTAATCACTTCACAATTGGGCAACGACTCGGCCTGATGGCAACACTGTTACTGCTGGCAACGCTGTTTATCGGCTTGCGGGGGCTGGCGATAAACAGTGACAGCTTTGGGCAAAATCAGAAAATGATGGCAACGGAGAAGGTGCTTGTTGAGAGCATTGATACCGCGCGTAACGCCCAGGTGCAGTTCAAAATCCAGGTTCAGGAATGGAAGAACACGCTACTACGCGGCGCTCAGGGACAAGAGACTTTTGATAAATACAAAGCCGCCTTTGTTTCCCAGAGCCAAAAAACGCAGCAACTGCTGGAAAAACTGAGCGCGATGTTGCCACAACTTGGCATGGATAACGCGCAGGTTGAACAGACTCGCAAGCTCCATGCTGAGCTTGAAGCACACTACCTGAGCGCACTACAGCAATACGATCTGAGCGACCCTACCAGCGCCCAACGCGTCGACAAACTGGTGACCGGCATTGACCGGGAGCCGACACGGATGATTGACGAGGTAGTAGAGCGGACGCTGAAACACGCCAATGCCATTCACGTGGAGACGGACGCGCGCAACCTGGCGCAATATCAGCAAACCCGCCTGATGTTGCTGATCGCCATGGCGCTGACCATGCTGGCCGGTGGGATTATCACCTGGTGGCTGGTGCGCAGCATTACCCATCCGCTGGCACAAGCCGTTACCGTTGCCCGCACGGTGGCCTCTGGTGATTTGCAGACAACCTTTAGTATCACCGGGCGCGACGAGACAGCCGAACTGATGCACGCCTTGCAGGAGATGAACGGCAACCTGACCCGCATCGTCCACGGTGTTCGCCACAGCACGGAATCCATAGCCTCGGCATCGGTGCAAATTGCCACCGGTAGCCGGGAACTCTCTTCACGTAACGAGGCGCAGGCGAGCGCGCTGGAAGAAACGGCCGCCTCCATGGAGGAGCTCACCTCTGTGGTGAAAAGCAACGCCGAGAACTCGCGTTTTGCCAGCACTATCGCCCGCGACGCATTCACTATCGCAGGTCAGGGCGGGCAAGCCATGGAGCGCGTGGTGCAAACCATGAGCGACATCCACCAGCTCTCCAGCCAGATTAATAACATCATCGGTGTGATTGACAGTATTGCCTTCCAGACCAATATCCTGGCGCTGAATGCCGCCGTCGAGGCCGCACGCGCGGGTGCCGAAGGCCGTGGTTTCGCTGTCGTTGCCTCCGAAGTCCGCGCCCTGGCGCAACGTTCTGCCTCTGCGGCGCGGGATATTCGTAACCTGATCGACAATTCCGTTAACCGTATCGCCGAAGGGAACGCGCAGGTACAAAGCGCCGGTTCCGCAATGGCCGAAATTTTGCGTAGCGTGCAGCAGGTGAGCGAGCTGGTGGAGTCCATTTCCGCCGCCAGCAAAGAGCAGAGCACCGGTATCGATCAGGTGAACGTGGCGGTGACGCATATGGATACCGCAACCCAGCAGAACGCCACGCTGTCGCAGGAATCGTCGGCTGCCGCGCATCAAATGCAGCGCCAGGCAGAAGAGTTGTTAGAAGCCGTAAGCCAGTTCAAATTGCGGCAAAACGCCGCGTAATCAGCAGCAGCGCCATTCGCCTTTGGGTCGGAGGGCGCTGCATCTCCCCCGCTTTCATTGACTGTGCGATTCTTTATCCCCGAATTCATCACGCTTTGGTAAACATATGCCTCTACAATGCATACCGTTGTGTGATTGCCCCCCTGCCCCGAAATAACCACAAGGAAACGTATCTCTATGCCACGGTTTCGTTTGCACTTTATCTCCCTGCTGACCGCCTTTTGCCTGCCCGCTTTTGCTCACCCGCTCACGCTGGAGACCGTAAAAAAAGCTGAGGACCAGCTTAACGCACGAGTGGGCTATGCTGAATTGAGCCTCGCCAACGGTCAGATGCTGGGCAGCTATCGTCCACAAGAACGTTTTCCCATGATGAGTACTTTTAAAGTGCTACTGTGCGGCGCGGTCTTATCGCGGGTGGATGCCGGGCAGGAGCAGCTTGCCCGTCGTATACAGTATCGTAAGCAGGACCTGGTCGCGTATTCGCCGGTAACGGAAAAACACCTTACCGACGGGATGACCGTGGCCGAACTGTGCAGCGCCGCCATCACAATGAGTGATAACACGGCGGGCAACCTGCTGCTGTCTGCGATCGGTGGACCGTCAGAACTTACGGCGTTCCTGCGTAAAGCGGGCGATCGGGTCACCCGTCTCGACCGATGGGAAACCGCGTTGAATGAAGCGTTGCCTGGCGATGAGCGTGATACGACAACGCCTGAGGCCATGGCGCAGATGCTGCGCCAGCTTCTCAACGGCAAGATACTGACACCAGCATCACAGCAGCAATTAATGGCCTGGATGGAAGCAGATAAAGTCGGTGGGCCGCTGATTCGCTCGGTCATGCCTGCGGGCTGGTTTATCGCCGATAAAACGGGAGCGGGGGAACGGGGTTCTCGCGGTATTGTTGCCGCGCTGGGGCCTAATGGCAAACCGGCCCGCATCGTCGTTATCTACATCACCGAAACGCAGGCGACCATGGACGAACGAAACAAAAAAATCGCCGACATCGGCGCATCGCTGATTAAGCACTGGTAACCGGACAACGCCTGCAGGACAAAAAACAACGCCACCCGAAGGTGGCGTTGGCACACATCCAGTTCATTACTGTATGGGTGCAGACTGAGTCTTAAGCTTCTGTATTCGCGCCCAGGCCTCCGGCGCGTATTTCTCAACGTACTGTTTCGAAAGTACCTTCGCCTGCGCACGTTCCTCAGCGGTCATTTTCTTCTCGAGAAAAATACTGTTTTGCGCCGCAAAGGGATTCATATCATTGGCTGAGGACGTATCAAACCAGGCCCACGCCTGCACACGATCGCGCTTAACGCCCTGCCCATCCCGGTACATTTCCCCTAACAGGAGCTGTGCCTCGCTGAGCCCCTGTTCAGCGGCCTTACGCACCCAGTTCGCTGCCTGAGCTTCGTCCTTCTCTACCCCTTTTCCGTGCAGGTAGACATAACCGAGGTTGTACTGACCAATGCGAAAGCCCTTTTCGGCTGCCTTGCGGTATAACGCCACGGCTTTACGCTGCTCTTCTTTCGTACCATGTCCGTACAGCGCACCGAGATTCACCTGCGCATGAAGATCGCCCTGTTCTGCGGCTTTGTTGTACCAGATAATGGCCTGCTCGCGATTGTATTTGACGCCCTCAGTGCCGCTGCTATACAGCTCGGCCAGGCGGAACTGCCCGATGGCGTTTCCTTGTTCAGCCGATTTTTGATACCACGCCAGCGCCTGCGGCCCATCTTTTTCACCCCCCAGGCCTTTCTCGTACAGATAACCCAGGCGATGCTGTGCGACGCTATTTCCCTGTTCTGCGGCTTTGCCAAACCACTTGCGCGCCAGGACGTAGTTCTGTTCCACACCGCTCCCGTCAAGGTACATGGTGCCCAGGTTCATTTGCCCCCTGGCATCCCCCTGCGCCGCAGCCAGCCGATACCAGGCTACCGCTTGTTGAAGATTTTTTTCGACGCCCAGGCCACGTTCATACAGAATCCCCAAACTCTCCTGCGCAGTTGCATCGCCTTGCTCCGCCGCTTTCCGATACCATTCGCGGGCTTGCACATAGTCTTGTTCAACGCCTTCACCATGATAATAAAGCGAGGCAAGTGAAGTTTGTGCGGCTGCGAATCCTTGTTCGGCCGATTTCAAATACCAGTGTTTGGCCAGCCCGTAGTCCTTTTCGACACCACTCCCCTTGTAATAAAGACTGCCCAAATTCGATTGTGCGACGTCATAACCTTTTTCTGCTGCTTTGCGGTACAACTGTGCCGCCACAGCGGGATCCTTTTCAACACCCAATCCCTGAACGTACATCACGCCCAACTGATTGTAGGCTTCGGCATTCCCTTGTTCAGCGGATTTGCGATACCACGCCAGCGCCAGAGCATAATCCTGAGCGACACCATCCCCCTCTAAATACGCGTATCCCATACTGCATTGTGCGTTAGCCAACCCCTGTTCAGCGGCTTTACGGTGCCACATCACCGCCTCATGGCTATCCGCCGCAACGCCATGCCCTTTCCGGTAGAGCACCGCAAGATTTTGTTGTGCCTGCGGCAATCCCTTCACCGCCGCTTTCCGATACCACTGTGCCGCCTGTGCATAATCCTGCGCGACGCCTTCGCCATTCGCATAACGCAGGCCCATCACATATTCTGCGGGAGTGTACCCCTGCTGCGCCGCACGCTGGAACCAGCGTAAGGCCTTTTCTACATCCCTCGCCGTTTCATTACCCTGAAAGTAACGATATCCCAACTCCAGTTGCGCTTTCGCGTCCCCGCTTTCCGCCCGTTGCTGCACATCGTTAAATGAAGATGCGCTCCAGGTCGGCGAGGAAATGGTCAACATGCCAACCAGCAGCAATGCAAAAATAGATTTGTTCATGCCATATCGTCCTTGTTAAGCGTGAGTGCGTTTTATGGCACGGCTCAACCAGGCAATATAGAAAAATCGCGGAAGGAAACGGTTATTTAGGAAGGTATTCAGGAAAAACAACGCCACCCGAAGGTGGCGTGTTTGTATTAATACTGGTCTCTGTCTAACCAGTTGCCGGTAGGGATAAACGTTTTCCCCTCCACCGGCCGTTGGTACACATACATCCAGGCGCTGCCATAAGGCGTCTGGATAAGCTGCCGTTTATATTCGCCCCCAGCGGTACGTAGCGCGTCCAGTTCGCCAAGCGTTGTCGCATCAATGCGGTAAACTTCACCCAGCACACTGCCATCACCCGGTACAGCGCCAGGGTAGTGCCCCAGACTGTAGAGTTGATAATCTTCAACGCAATAATCGCCCAGCCACTGAGCATTGGTCATCCAGTGGCTGTTGCCTTGCTTGCGTCGTAAACTGCCGTAGACAAATATTCGCATTGCTAAAACTCAAACTGATAGAGCAGATCAAGTGCCTGATCTAAGCCAGACACCGCTTCCAGATACAGCTTAGGCATCAGGCGATAACGTAACGTGAGAGTCGCCAGTGAGTCAAAAATACCCACACCATATTTTACCTGTAGACCCGGCAGTACATAGCCGCTGACCACCACCTGGGAGGAGTCGCCCACCCCTTCGGTGTCCAGCGCCAGATTGCTTACGCCAAACGTCTCGCCGATTTTACCCACAACCTGACCACTTTGTGCAACCCCCAGGCCCACTAAGGCTGAAGTCATTGCTGCACTATCGCTTTGTCCGCTCTCCAGACCCTGCCCGCGAAGCAGGTAAGAGAGCGCCTCTTGCTGCGACATCGCCGGGTCGGAGAAGATCTCCGCCTTCGGTTCATCTGCCGTGCCGGTAATACGCACCCCGGCGGTCACGTCGTTCTCGGTGGCATCCGGGTTACGAATCGCCTCGATATTCAGCAGCGGCTGATCGACAGGGCCGGAGAAAATCAGCTCCCCCTTACGCACAATCAAATCCTGACCATAAGCGTGGTAGCGCCCTTCCGGAATATTGATTTGCCCGTTAAGGCCAAGCCCTTGTTGATCCTGAGTCACTTTCAGATCGCCGGTCAGCCGCGCTTTCAGTCCGAAAGCATCCATCCGCACATTATTGCCGACATGCACAATCAAATTACTGTTAATCGGAATCGCCGCGCTTTTCGGTTTTTCCGGTTTCAGATCCGCATTGAGCATCACCTCATCACTGGAGGTGCCAACCGCGCTTTCCGGCAAATCATGCACGACGATCCGCGCCCAGGGCACATCGACCCGGCCATCAAGCGTAAACAGCGTCGGCGTAGCCTCGAACACCAGGTCAGGGGAGACGTCCAGACGCACCATAGGCGGCACGGTAATGCGCACCTTGTTCCCCTGTGCCGCCACGCGGGCACGCCAGTTGTTAATCTGGCTCCAGTCCGCATCACCGCTCAGGTTAATCTGTCCACGTTGGGTCCGCACCACCCCTTGCAGGGTCGAGGTGGTGCCATTGAAGTTCATTGCCAGTTGGCTGGGCTGCATATCGAACGGCATGAAGTTACCTTCCACATCCACACCGTTGAGCTGCATCTGCCCGAACAATTGCGGGCTTTGCAGATTTCCGCCGAGCCGTAGGTTAGCGTTCAGCGTACCCGCCGCTTTCTCGCCGCGCGTAAAGATGGCGTTAGCCATTGCCAGCGAGAAATTGCGGATATTGACGTTACCGCCAAGGTTACGCCGCCCCTGCGGATCGGTGACCTGCACCTGCCCGTCAAACTGTCCGTTATTGGTCAGACGGATCAGCCAGCCTAAATCCGCACGGTTATTCTGCAACTTCGCGTTAAGGTTCAGTGTTTCGAAGGCGACCGGCAGCGGTGCATCGTTCACTACCTGGGTCACTTTGACATTACGCCCGGACAGCGTAACTTCACCCTGCGGCAAGCCTTCTTTGGTGGCATCCCACGAGACATCAGCCTTACCGCTGAATGTGCCGCTGGCCTGGGTGGTATCCGGCATAAAGGGTTTCAGCATCGCCAGGTCGAAGCGGTTCAGATTGACTACCGCACGTCCCTGCGCCCCGGCATCAATCGTCTGCGGCACGCAAAGCTCCGCATTCGGGTTGGTCCAGCAGTGTGGTCCAATACTGATCTTCTGTTCCTGATTACGGTAATCCAGCGCGATTTCACGGTTCAGGGCAACTGGCCCGACGGGGGTGGTGAAGCGTGTATCGCTAAGAGTGCCCTTCCAGCGCTGTTCGTTGCGATCAAAACTCCCGGCCAGTTTTAACTGCCCGGCGACCGGCTCACCCTGCACCCGCAACTCAAGCTCGTGCTGCTTTTCACTACCTTTGGCAGCAAGCGTTGCCAGGCTGATATTCACCCCAGGCTGAGAGAGGCGTTCAACCCGCACATTCATCGTACCGGCAAGTTGATCGGTCGATTTCACATCCCCTTTCACCAGGACACGGGCCACACGCAGCGCTTGCCAGCGCAGATTGCTGGCGGTGATATCCGCCATTACCTGTGGCGCATCCACCGTACCGCGAATATTCACCAGCCCTTTAGCCGTCCCGCCCAGCCCTGGCAGTGCGTTATCCAGACCTGGCGCGTCGATGTTGGCATCCAGGTTAAGATCTTTTACCCCCAGTTCGCCTTTGACATCGGCTTTGTTGCGTCCCAGTTCCAGATGCAGCCCCGGAATGGTCCACTGCATATAGCTGTTGCCTTTAAGCTGCCCGTCAACGCTGACTTTATTTTGTTTCACGTTCCCGGCGAGTTTCAGCTCCGGGATATCAAGCTGCCAGGTTCCGCCGTAGAGACTGCCGCGCATTTTCGCCAGCCCGTTCAGTTTTGCAGGCCAGTCCGGGAAGGTTTTTGCGGTGTTGATACCGTCCAGCGTTAACTCACCGCGCCAGCTAATCGCCTGCTGCCAGTCGAGCAAGGCTTTGAGTTCGGTTTTTCCTTCCAGCGCGGCTACGCTCAGCTTGTCGATGCTGATTTGCTGCTCGTTACCTTTACCGTCCAGAGTGATGGTGGCTGGTGGTACGTCCTGGCCCTTTACCGCCGTGCGGAACGACAGCGTGTAGTCAGTCATTTTACCGGTCAGCTTGAGCTTAAGGTCGTCGGCCTGATACTGTTTTTCACCGGTAAACGGCCAGTAGAGCTGCTCGCTGGTGATGTCCAGATTGAGCGGCAGCCCCGCCTCGGCAAGCTGCGTTTGCCCACGCAGAACAATATCCACCGGGCCGGACAGGTTGACGCCAAACTCCAGTTGTTTGCGCACCTCGCCGCCGACTTTGAGTTTCACTTTCTCGCCTTTCATCGGATCGACATTCAGGGTGCTGTTGAGGGTGATATCCACCGGCCAGTTATCCCGCAATGTCGCCGTGCCCGTGGCATTAAGCGTGCCCTGATTTGAATCGATATCGAACGCATCAAGCTTCATATTGCCGTCAATGCTGCTCACTTTGAGCAGCATATTGCTGACCGTGATATCGGTGTCACCGGTTAAGCGAAGCTGCTCACCGCGAAATTCTTCAATATTGAGATTGAGCGGCAGATGCACATCCGTCATCTGCGGCAGCAGCGGTTTGGCGAAGAGTTGCTTAAGGGATTCGCCCAACGGCAGTTCATCCGGTTTCGGATTCTCAACCTTCGGCTCCACCACTTGTTCCTGCGCCACCTTCGCCACTTTCGGCAGGGCAATTAGCAGGCCGCTCAGCGAGGTGGGTTTCAGGGTCAGGTTTTTCTCTTCCCAGTTCAGGGCAGAGGAGAAGTTCATGACGGAGACGGTCGTGTCATCAATATTGATATTGACGTTATTGAGGGCCACGCGGCTTAACGTAATGGGATACGGCGTGGAAAGGTTTAACGGCCCGTTATCCTCTTCTTTCACTGGCGCGGCAGGTGGCATCTTTTTGGTATCGATGACCACATTGATATCTTTTAGCGAGATATCGTTCACGCACAGGCTACTGTCACGCAGGCAGCCCAGTTTCACCGCCAGATGGAACTCTCCGGCATTCACCGCGATACCCGGCTGATCGTAACGAATGTTTTTCAGCGATAAATCACGCCAGCCGCCGGTCACCTGGCCGATTTCCAGCCCCGGAACCCAACGGTTGGCGGCCTTAAACAGCAGGTGTAACCCGCTCGTCGTCCCGACGAGAAAAATAACCGTCCCCAGCACTAACAGGATAAACACCAGTACGCCGAGGCTTATCTTCTTCCATAAACTCATAATTCAGGCCCCAAACCGATGTAAAACTGTAATCCGTGCTCGTCTTTATCGCCGACCGGAACGGCCAGATCGAATTTGATCGGGCCAACCGGTGATTGCCAGCGTACCCCGACGCCGGTACCGGTTTTGAAATCACTGCGGCGGATATCGCTCACGGCCTCACCGCTGTCGACAAAGACCGCGCCCCACCATTTACCCGTCACGTTGTACTGATATTCCAGCGATCCGGTGGCCATTTTCGAGGCCCCGATCAGCTTGCCGTCATCATCCTTCGGCGCGATAGATTTGTATTTATAGCCGCGGATGCTGCGATCCCCCCCGGCAAAGAAGCGCAAATCCGGCGGTACGCGGTTAAAATCGTCTGTTTCAATCCACCCCAGGTTGCCACGGGCCACAAAACGGTGGCGGTCATATAACGTGCGGATCCAGGCGTTTTGCGCCTGCATCACGATAAACTCCACATCCGAGCCCCAGGCGGTGCTGGAGTAATCGATGGAATAACGCTGGGAATCCCCCCAGGTCGGCATCAGACCGCCGCGCGAACGGGTACGGCTGATCATCACCCCCGGATAAAGCAGCATGGTGGTGTTGGTTACGCTCGCCTGCGTAAAGTGGTCGAGGCTCCAGCGCAGATTAATAGCGCGCTGCCAGCCGCTGGAGAGATCCCAGTAACGGGAGACCGCAAGCGTGGTGGAGTCCGCTTCGGTATCATTTAAATCGGTGCGCTTAAAACCGCCCTGTACCAGATAATATTGCTCAAGCGGGTTTTTGAGCAGCGGAACTTTGTAGCTGAAATCAAGCTGTTGTTCCGGCGCCGAGACGCTGGCTGTGGTGGTAAAGCTGTGGCCATAGGAGTTTATCCATGGCTTTTTCCATGTGGCTTTAACGCGCGGACCTACGTCGGTGGAATAGCCGATGCCGGTCTCAATGGTGTTTTCTATACGCGGTGCGACGACACCTTTTAAAGGTAGTACTTTGCTTTCTCTGGCTTTATCAAACTCCGGTGCCACCACCACGGAGTTAAACCAGCCGGTAGCCGACAGGCGACGGTTAAGTTCCGCCAGATCTTTGGTCTGGTAATAATCACCTTTTTTAAACGGCACCAGATTTTGCAGATACTCTTCGCGGATTTGCGAACCTTCGAAGGTCACATCTCCGAAACGGTAGCGCTGTCCGCTGTCATAGTCGATGTCCCAGAATGCCTGATGCCGGTCAAGCGCGATGCCCAACTGGCTGTGGTTGTAGTGGCTATCAAAATAGCCTTTGCGCAAGGCCACACGGGTGAGTGATTTCTTAAAACCGTCGTAATCACCGTGGTTGAGCACAGTGCCTTTTTCCGGGCGCTTTTTTAGCAATGCAATATAATCTTCATCGGTACGCGCACCGCCGCGCAGGATCACATCCGTACCGCCGATGCGTACCGGTTCCCCTGCCGAGACACGCGCAATCAATACCTGACGCCCTTTCGCCGGCGGTGGGCGAAGCTCGAACTCGATAGTGGGTTCGTAATATCCCAGCGCTTTCAAACCTTCACGGATGGCGTCATCGACACGCGCCTGAAATCGCTTGTCCGGCGTCACTTCATCGCTCTCGATGGTGGAAAGCTGAGCGCGGACATTTTTCTGCAGCGCTCCGGTCAACCCTTCCAGTTGCAATCGGACGTTTGCCGACATGGCGCTATGGCTTGCCAGCAACAAACCGGCAAAACATAAAGTACGGATTTTTGGCACGTTCTCTCCTGAATATCCCTTGTTCCCACCCCTGGAAGGAAACGTCAATACCGCTCCGCGGCTTGTAAAAAATCCAATATGTGGATTGAAAAACGGACGACACCCCAAATATTTCTTATGTTTAAATCTAGTCTGATTTACCGCGTTTATTGTGTTAAAAGAGACGCTTCGTTACAACCTTAACCGCAATTTGCGCTTATGGGAGGCCTCACCATGAGTCTGTTTGATAAGAAAAACCTTGTTACTCAATCGGATGCGTTACCCGGACGTAACACGCCAATGCCCGTTGCCACGCTACATGCTGTTAACGAGCACTCCATGACAAACGTACCGGAAGGGATGGAGACCGCTTATTTCGCAATGGGTTGCTTCTGGGGTGTCGAACGTCTGTTCTGGCAACTGCCCGGTGTCTACAGCACGGCGGCAGGTTACATGGGCGGTTATACGCCGAACCCAACCTACCGCGAAGTGTGTACCGGACAGACGGGCCATGCCGAAGCGGTTCGCGTAGTGTATGACCCGTCGGTGATCAGTTATGAGCAGCTTCTGCACGTGTTCTGGGAAAACCACGATCCGGCCCAGGGGATGCGTCAGGGCAATGACCACGGCACACAATACCGCTCCGCCATTTATCCGCTGACGCCCGAGCAGAGCGCCGCCGCCCACGCCAGCCTCGAACGCTTTCAGGCGGCAATGCGGGCCGCGAATGATGATCGAACTATTACGACGGAAATTGTTAACGCACCGCCGTTTTACTATGCCGAAGACGATCATCAGCAGTATCTGCATAAAAACCCCTATGGATATTGCGGCATTGGTGGCATTGGCGTTTGCCTGCCGCCGCAACTGGCCTGATATTTCTTATTACCGGTTCAGCTTCCTGAACCGGTTTTCACGTTGCACCTGACCCGCTCACCCTGGAAATTCTCGCTTTAACTTTTCGCTATTCTTTCTCCACCGACCACGCTATTTTCTCGTCATTACTGGTTTAATTTCGCATGCCTGAACTGTATTACGAGATATGTGTATCCTGTTCATTTTATTGAGAAGTTTTTTTAACGTCTTCATTTTTTAACTTAAGTAAAATCTGTCATATATAACGTTCTTTTTCATAAGCGTATTTCAGATAAATTTCCATTTAAGAGTGACATCACCTGTCGCAATATGCTCTTAGTATGTGTTACACGCGTTGTAAGCGTGTTTTTGAGAAAGCGATGTGAATACCACCTGGAGGGAGAGTTTATATGCCTTACTTAGCAGAAAGGATAACCACTCCACACGGTCAACTACTGGGCGTTAAGATCTACCCAAGAAAAACGCTTGTTCTGAACAGCCTGGAAAAAAAAAGAACTTATCTTTTTGATTTAATGAATGCCATCGGCAATAAAGCCGATTTTTTTAAAAAGCGTGATTTGTTCTGTCTGGTCTCCATCACCGATGAAGAGATCGCAATGCTATTAACGTTCGACTTAGTATTACAGGCAACACTGGCTCGACTCCCTTTTGTAAAATTACAAATCAACCAAACATTTGAAACAGCCATACAGGATTTAGCAAAAAGTAAAAATGGTATCTGGCTGAGTCATGTGGGGAATGAAAACGCACCCTTTACGCAGTACTGTGAGGCAATCGTTTTGGATGAAACCTTTACGAACAACGAGTTAAACAAAAATACGTTTCCGTATCTTATCCAAAATTTAAAGCGTTATTGCGAAAAAGTTATTATAAAAACAGACAATAATATTAACCGTCGGGCACTTGAAGAGGCGGGCATTTGGGCCTGTTGCGGACTTTATGCGCCAATACCGTTCAGTAAGGTGCATCAGTTAATGTAACCCTTTGTTGCGAAACGCCCTGCCCATTTACAGTGTCATTTATTACGAAATGAATATGAATTGATATTTTGATTTATTTTTTCACACATAAACAGTGAAAAACTCCAGCATATCCTCAGGTAAGGAAGGACGTCTTACGGCCATAAAAAAACCGCCTTCATAGTGAAGTCAGTGCCAGAAGCATCACTGCTTAACAACGTTCTTTGCACAAGTGGCAATGTACAAATGCGCTAACTATCAAAGAAATACCCTTTGATAGGTATATATATTGATATTAATTATCGATCAATAAATGATTGATTAATAACTTTTAGCGATCAATATTAGATATATCTAGGCATTAACAAGGAAAGGATATGGACCGGGTTAGCGTAATACCCATTCACAGCCTGAATGGCACAATTGTTGGATTTTCAATGGACTGTAGCGATCATCCCCCGCACAGCCATCACCTGAAGTATTGTTCTGACTTCTCTGTCGAAAATGGGCTTTTGTTTTATGTTAACAACCCCAGGAATCTTACAGATACTGCAGCACAGTTTCCACACCTGACATTAATGAAACAGGAAGATCCTGCGTTATTTGGGCTATGGCGGGAAAACGTCCGCCAGGCCGTGGTGATTAATCGAGACTTCTACCATAAACAGGTGCAGAAACCCACTTTCCCTGAACTGATTAAGAACATCCGAAAATCATATTCGGATCGCGTCATTATCGACGGCGTACAAAGTACGTGGGAATTTTCAGTACTACAGGATTGCGGCATCTGGGCGGTTCAGGGCTACATGTATCGCTCAGTACCCTTAAAGAAACTGGAGTGGTTGCTTTAATCGTTACGAAAGAGAACACGAGCGTAATAACGAAAAGGTCACATCCACAAAATAGAAATTAAAGGCAAAACCTTAGCGC
The DNA here is from genome assembly GCF_003073275.1 of Phytobacter sp. SCO41. NCBI lineage: Bacteria > Pseudomonadati > Pseudomonadota > Gammaproteobacteria > Enterobacterales > Enterobacteriaceae > Phytobacter > Phytobacter sp. SCO41. Next base: position 5,067,245 of record NZ_CP027225.1, read on the forward strand.
GAGTAAAAGGAAGTAATAACGTGCCACGGGAATATATAAAAACCCTCTTATTACTCCTTTTGCTCTTTCATTGACGCATTGCTCACCCCTGTGGATAAAGGCTACACCTGAAAAACGACTACGCATTGCGCCATTCGAGCAAGAAACGAACTCACAAATGAGAAAAGCTCCCATCTACATGTAACAAACTGCTTACACTGCTGGCAGGCTGTAACACGCTTACGCTATACTAGCCGTCGAAATTGTAGGTCCACCGCTTCGGACTCGCTTTCAATGTGTTTACCACAAGGATTTTTCAACTTCCCTCCGAGGATCCCGCTTATAGCTGGATAAATTATGTTAAACAGCATCTTAGTCATACTCTGTCTGATAGTCGTAAGTGCATTCTTCTCGCTATCTGAGATTTCGCTTGCCGCTTCCAGAAAAATAAAACTGAAACTGCTTGCCGATGATGGCAACGTCAATGCGCAACGCATTTTAAAAATGCAGGAAAACCCCGGCACCTTTTTTACCGTGGTGCAAATTGGCCTGAATGCCGTTGCCATCCTGGGTGGTATCGTGGGTGATGCCGCTTTCTCCCCCGCGTTCTACAGCATCTTAGTCACAGTGGTGTCGCCAGAGCTGGCAGACCGTCTGAGCTTTATTATTTCGTTCTCGCTGGTAACGGGGATGTTTATCCTGTTCGCCGACCTGACCCCGAAACGCATCGGTATGATCGCGCCTGAAGTTGTGGCTTTGCGCATTATCAACCCGATGCGCTTCTGCCTGTTTCTCTTCCGCCCGCTGGTGTGGTTTTTTAACGGCATGGCTAACATTATTTTCCGCATCTTCAAGCTGCCAATGGTGCGTAAAGATGACATCACGTCTGATGATGTCTATGCCATCTTCGAGGCTGGCGCGCTGGCCGGGGTGCTGCGTAAGCAAGAGCATGAGCTGATTGAGAATGTGTTTGAGCTGGAATCGCGCACGGTACCATCGTCAATGACATCGCGCGAAAACGTGGTGTGGTTTGATCTGCATGAAGATGAGCAAAGCTTAAAACGAAAAGTCGCTGAAAACCCGCACTCCAAGTTCCTCGTATGTAATGAAGACATTGACCATATCGTTGGTTACGTCGACTCAAAAGACCTGCTTATTCGCGTACTGGCCAACCAAAGCCTGGTGCTGAGCAGCGGTGTGCAAATCCGCAACACGCTTATTGTGCCGGATACGTTAACGCTCTCCGAAGCGCTGGAAAGCTTTAAAACGGCAGGCGAAGACTTTGCGGTCATCATGAACGAGTATGCGTTGGTGGTGGGGATTATCACCCTCAACGACGTAATGACCACGCTGATGGGCGACCTGGTCGGTCAGGGGCTGGAAGAACAAATCGTCGCGCGTGATGAAAACTCATGGCTGATTGACGGCGGCACGCCGATTGATGACGTGATGCGGGTGCTGGATATCGACGAGTTCCCTCAGTCCGGCAATTACGAGACCATTGGCGGCTTTATGATGTTCATGCTGCGCAAGATCCCGAAACGTACCGACTCGGTGAAGTACTCCGGCTATAAGTTCGAAGTCGTGGACATTGATAACTACCGTATCGACCAGTTGCTGGTCACGCGGATTGATAACAAGGCCACGGTGTTAACGCCAAAGTTGCCGGATGCTGAAGAGAAAAGCGAGTAATCGCGACGGCAAATCACCTGCATAAAAGGCGGCGTAATTTCCGCCTTTTTTCTTGCCTGCCATTCAGCGGAGATTCTCCCCTGAAAACATCAACGGCTCCCTGACGGAGCCGTTTTTGTTGTACTGCGATTACTGCATAGCGTAGTGGGTTGGTTAAGCCATCTCAGTTTGCAGACGCATAACCTGACGGTTGACTTCGGACATCACAGTAAAGTGCTGTTTGTCCTTCACTTTCGGGATAAGGATCTTGCCTTTATCAAACTCGAAAGCGCCAACGTCCTTGATGTACAACCGTCCACGGAACAGGATTTTCACGTACTTTGCCACCTGAAGTGGGTTGTAACGTTGGAAAATTTTCATTTTTGTATCTCCTGCTAAGTAATACGCCCTTGCGGTGCCACGCTTGGCCCAACAGTGATGAGCGCAAATTTTGGTGCTCAATGAGCATAGTTCAGAAACAACATGAGACCTAGTATGTATAAGTTTATTTACCTTTTGATTACAGTTATTCAGAATTTTCTTTTCAGCGCTTACGAACAGGCAGTATAAGTCGTCGTTTTTTCGCCGTTATGTGCGTTAACCCGCAAACTGGCATCCCGTTTGCGGGAAAAGCACATTGATCGCACTTATGATTAAAAGGTTGAGTTAAGTGGTCGGATCACCTGCAAACAATAAAAGGAAACACCATGACCTTACGTAACATCCTGGCAGCCACCTGCCTGCTACTGCCGCTCCTGGCGCAAGCCCACAATTTTGAAACCAGCCAACGAGTACCGCCTGTGGGCATCGCTGACAGAGGGGAATTGATTCTCAATAACGATAAGTTTAGCTACAAAAACTGGAACAGCGCGCAGCTTCCTGGCAAAGTGCGAGTGGTGCAACATATTGCCGGTCGGACCTCTGCCAAAGAGAAAAATGCCGCGCTGATTGAAGCGATCAAGGCCGCAAATTTACCTCACGATCGTTACCAGACGACGACCATCATCAATACAGATGATGCTATCCCCGGCTCAGCAATGTTTGTGCGCAGCAGTATTGAGAGCAACAAAAAGCTCTATCCCTGGTCACAGTTTATTGTCGACAGTGATGGCGTAGCGCGAAAGGCCTGGCAACTGGATGAAGGCAGTTCAGCCATCGTTGTGCTGGATAAAGACGGACGGGTGCAATATGTCAAAGACGGCGGGCTGACACAGGCGGAAGTGCAGCAGGTCATCGCCCTGCTGCATAAGTTACTCGACGGTCAGTAAATCGACACCCGAAAGCCGGGGTTCAGGAAAGATTCACGCGGCGTGTAATCCAGGGTTTTTCCCTGCCAGTCGTGAACATGTGCCCCGGCTGCCACGGCTACCGCATGGCCTGCCGCCGTATCCCAGACGCTGGTCGGCCCGAAACGCGGATACAGTTGAGCCTGTCCCTCTGCCACCAGGCAGAATTTCAGCGATGAACCAATCGCGGTCGTCTGATGTTCGCCCAACTGAGTTAAATACTCTTTCAGTTCGTCATCCGCGTGGGAACGGCTTACCACCACCAGCGGCGGACGCGCGTCACGCACTTTAATCTGCGTCCGCGTGCCGTTTTCCTCTTTCCACGCTTTACCTTCCGCCGCGCAATACATCACTTTAAGCACCGGGGCATAAACGACGCCAAGTACCGGTTTCCCGTTTTCAATCAGGGCGATATTCACCGTGAACTCACCGTTACGCTTTATAAACTCTTTGGTGCCGTCCAGCGGATCGACCAGCCAGTAACGCTGCCAGTGCTGACGAACGCTCCAGGAGGGGGGATCTTCTTCCGACAGAACCGGAATATTCGGCGTCAGTGCCTGTAGCCCGCCAGCAATCACCGCATGCGCGGCAATATCGGCGGCCGTTACGGGGGAATCGTCGGATTTGCTGGTTACATCCATCGGCTTATGGCCGTCGTAGACCTGCATAATGGCATCGCCCGCTTCTCGCGCGAGCTGACAAATGGCTTCTAACATCATCCACCTCTTATCTATGGCAGTGGGGTTTTTACCCTCAATAATTCACATTGCGGGAAGGCGGCAAGTGAGTGAATCCCAATGCACTTACCTCAGCAAGTGATTCGGGTGAGTGAACGCTGCCAACGCTCATGCAACATGAAGTATGACGGGTATAACTCATTGTTTTACTTATATCGCATTCAGGTCGAATCTGCCAGGTGTGATAGTTGTTGCATTTATGTGGCAAATTTCATGGCAGAATTCACAATTCTGTAAGCAACAAAATGTACATATCATTTCTTTTGTGGCTCAGATCTAAAAAGGACACCTCTGATGATTAAGTTTAGCGCAACGCTCCTTGCCACGTTGATAGCAGCCAGCGTACAAGCGGCGACGGTGGATCTCCGGATTATGGAAACCACTGATTTGCATAGCAACATGATGGACTTTGATTACTATAAAGATTCGGCGACAGAAAAATTTGGCCTGGTGCGTACCGCCAGCCTGATCAATGCCGCCAGAAAAGAAGTCAAAAATAGCGTGCTGGTGGACAACGGCGACTTAATTCAGGGCAGCCCGCTCGGTGATTATATGGCAGCCAAAGGGCTGAAAAAGGGCGACATCCACCCTGTCTATAAGGCGCTGAATACGTTGGACTACGCCGTGGGCAACCTCGGCAATCACGAATTCAACTATGGCCTGGATTATCTGCACCGGGCGCTGGAAGGGGCAAAATTCCCCTACGTGAATGCCAATATTATCGATGTCAAAACCCAAAAGCCGCTGTTTACCCCGTATCTCATTAAAGAGACCGCCGTTACCGATACCGATGGTAAAACGCATACTCTGAAGATTGGCTATATCGGCTTTGTCCCACCACAAATCATGGTGTGGGATAAAGCCAACCTGAGCGGCAAAGTCACGGTTAATGACATCACCGAAACGGCGAAGAAATATGTGCCAGAGATGCGCGAAAAAGGGGCCGACCTGGTGGTACTGGTTGCCCACTCCGGCCTCTCTTCTGAACCTTATCAGGCGATGGCGGAAAACTCCGTCTACTACTTAAGCGAAGTCCCCGGCGTTGACGCTATTCTGTTTGGCCATGCCCATGCGGTCTTCCCGTCAAAAGATTTCGCCGCCATTAAAGGAGCGGATATCGCCAAAGGAACCTTAAATGGCGTGCCGTCAGTGATGCCAGGAATGTGGGGCGACCACCTCGGCGTGGTGGATCTGGTATTGAATAACGATGCCGGGAAGTGGCAGGTCGCTTCGTCAAAAGCCGAAGCGCGCCCGATTTATGATGCCGCCGCCAAAAAATCGTTGGCCGCAGAAGACAGCAAACTGGTGGAAATCCTGAAACACGACCACGATGCCACCCGTCAGTTCGTCGGCAAGCCTATCGGTAAATCCGCCGACAACATGTACAGCTTCCTCTCCCTTGTACAGGATGACCCAACCGTCCAGGTCGTCAACAACGCCCAGACCGCTTATGTGAAGCACTTTATTCAGGGCGATCCGGATCTGGCGAACCTGCCGGTCTTATCTGCCGCCGCCCCGTTCAAAGCAGGCGGACGTAAAAACGATCCGGCCAGTTTTGTCGAGGTCGAAAAAGGGCAGCTCACCTTCCGTAACGCCGCCGATCTGTATCTTTACCCCAACACACTGGTGGTCGTGAAAGCGACGGGCAAAGAGGTGAAAGAGTGGCTGGAGTGCTCCGCCGGGCAGTTTAATCAGATCGATATCAACAGCACGAAGCCTCAGTCACTCATCAACTGGGAGACCTTCCGTACCTATAACTTCGATGTGATTGATGGGGTGAAATACCAGATTGATGTGACGCAGCCTGCGCGTTATGACGGCGAGTGCCAGAGCATCAACCCGCAAGCTGAGCGTATTAAAGATCTGACCTTTAACGGCAAACCGATCGATCCCAACCAGGTGTTCCTGGTGGCAACCAATAACTACCGCGCCTATGGCGGTAAGTTTGCGGGAACGGGTGACAGCCATATCGCCTTTGCCTCGCCGGATGAAAACCGCGCGGTGCTGGCAAAATGGATAACCGACGAATCGGCAAAAGCGGGAGAAATCCACCCGGCAGCGGATAACAACTGGCGCCTGGCGCCGATTCACAGTAATACGGCGCTGGATATCCGTTTCGAAACCTCACCTTCTGAGAAGGCGGCTGCGTTTATCAAAGAGAAAGCGCAGTACCCGATGAAGAAGGTCGGTACGGACGAGATTGGCTTTGCGCTCTATCAGGTGGATTTAAGTAAGTAAGCTCGTTTATCCCGCAACTGTAGCCCGGACAAGGCGTTCACGCCGCCATCCGGGTTCACTCAGGCGGCGCGGTCGTCTCGCGTCGCCAGCACCTGAGGCAAATTTAGCTCAATCCAGTCGGCCAGCGCGGCCACTTTCTCGCTCACCTGCTCACCCAGCGGCGTCAGGCTATACTCCACATGCGGCGGCACCACCGGATACGAAATGCGGTTAATAAAACCGTCCATTTCCAGCGCCTGCAGCGATTGCGCCAGCATCTTTTCGCTGACACCGCCCATTTTGCGGCGTAAATCGCTGAAACGGTGGGTGCCGTGGCGCAGCGCCACCAGAATCAATACGCCCCAGCGGCTGGTCACGTGTTTAAGCACCTCACGGGAGGGGCACTCCTCAGCAAACAGATTACCGTCGCGCATCCGCTCGCTCAGGGTGGGATTTATGCCTTCCATACTTACCTTTTTGTACGTACTTACTAAAAGTTAGTTAAGGTGATAGTGTGCCACAACACAAGACAAACACGAAGAGGAATCATCATGATCGCAATTACCGGCGCTACAGGCCAACTGGGCGCACTGGCTGTTGAAGAATTACTGAAAACCGTCAAAGCGAGTGAGCTCGTCGCGATTGTACGTAACCCGGCAAAAGCTGACGCACTGGCTCAGAAAGGTGTCGTCATTCGCCAGGCCGACTACGGCGACCAGGCAGCGCTAACGGCGGCACTGTCGGGCGTGGAAAAACTGTTGCTGGTCTCCTCCAGCGAAGTGGGCCAGCGCGCCGCTCAGCATCGTAACGTGATCAATGCAGCCAAAGCGGCGGGCGTGAAATTTATCGCCTATACCAGCCTGTTGCATGCGGATAAATCTCCGCTCGGTCTGCATGTTGAGCACGTTGAAACCGAAAAAATGTTGACCGATTCCGGCATCCCTTACGCCCTGCTGCGTAATGGCTGGTATACCGAAAATTACCTGGCCAGCGCCCCGGCGGCTCTGGCTCATGGCGTCTTCATCGGCGCTGCGGGAGACGGCAAAATCGCCTCGGCCACCCGCGCAGATTACGCCGCTGCCGCCGCACGCGTTATCAGCACAGAGGGCCATGCCGGGAAAGTCTACGAACTGGCCGGTGACAGCGCCTGGACACTCAGCGAACTGGCGGCTGAACTGAGCAAACAGAGCGGTAAACCGGTGGTGTATCAGAACCTGAGCGAAGCCGATTTTGCGGGTGCGTTAAAGGGTGTTGGTCTGCCAGACGTGTTCGCTAACCTGCTGGCTGACTCGGATATCGGTGCCTCGAAAGGAGGTCTGTTCGATGACAGCCATACCCTGAGCAAGCTGATTGGTCGCCCGACCACCCCGCTCGCGGAAAGCGTCAAAGGCATCCTGTAACTGTTACAGGCTGGTTAATTTTTGTAGCACGCCGCCGGGTCATCCTTAATAATGAGAAGATGACCTGAGCGGAGGCGAAAAGTGGAAGGCGTACCGGAACAATTCTTTGACGAGAGAGACAGCGCGCGTTTTCGCCACCTGGCGCAATTGCCAGGGGTGGAGTTGTATCATGCGCATATCTCGCGTTATGCCTTCGAACCCCACACCCACGAAGCCTTTGGTATTGGCGCAATCGAAGCGGGTGCCGAACGCTTTCGTTATCGCGGTACGCAGTACGTTGCGCCTGCCAATTCCGTTGTCACCATGAACCCCGACGAACTGCATACCGGTGAGGCTGAGACCGCGGATGGCTGGCGCTATCGCATGATCTACCTTGACCCCGCGTTGCTGGAAGAGGTGACCGGTATCCGCCACTGGTGGTTTAGCGATGCTACTCGCCACGATCCCCTGCGCACAGTCAAGATTTGCCGCCTGATTCATGGCCTGTGGCACACCGAGGATTCGCTGGCGCAAAAAGGGATGCTGCTGGACCTGATCGACACCTTCACACCGCTTGCACGTCACGCGCCGGTCAGTCAGGAAGGCGCTCATCGTTTTGAGCGGGTCCGTGACTATCTGCATGATAATTTTATGCACCCCCTGACGCTGGATGAGCTGGCGCAGGTGGTCTCGTTGAGCCCGTACCATTTTCAGCGTCAGTTCAAAGCCCATTTTCATGTGACACCCCATCAAATGCTGATGGCGATTCGTCTGTGGCGGGCGAAAGATTTCCTGACCCACGGGATGCCCGCCGCCGAAGTCGCCGCAGCCACCGGGCTGACTGACCAGTCACACCTCACCCGCGCCTTTACGCGTCGTTACGGCATCACCCCCGTGCGCTACCAGAAGCAGGTCGCCCGGCGCTAATGCGCAATCTCATACAATATTCCGTTCCCCTCCTTTCCTACACTGTGACGGCAAACAGAAACGTCAGGTGGAAGTATGATTAGTGGTGTGTTGTATGCCCTGCTCGCGGGGATGTTGTGGGGGCTTATTTTTGTTGGGCCGTTAATTGTGCCGGATTACCCGGCGGCATTGCAGTCAACCGGTCGTTATCTGGCGTTGGGGATAATTGCCCTGCCGCTGGCCTGGCTGGGCCGCCAGCGTTTACGGCAGTTAACGCAGAAAGACTGGCTCACCGCACTGGCGCTGACCATGATGGGCAATCTCATCTATTACGTCTGTCTTGCCAGCGCCATTCAGCGCACCGGGGCACCGGTTTCGACGATGATCATTGGCACCCTGCCGGTTGTTATCCCGATATGTGCAAATCTGCTCTACAGCCAGCGTGACGGTAAACGCGCCTGGACCAGCCTCGCCCCGGCACTGCTCTGTATTGCGGCGGGACTGGCCTGCGTCAACATAGCCGAACTGCACGGCGGCCTGCCGGCGTTCTCCTGGTGGCGCTATGGCTCCGGCATTGCCCTTGCGCTGGTTTCCGTCGCCTGCTGGGCGTGGTATGCGCTGCGTAACGCCCGCTGGCTGCGGGAAAACCCGGACAAGAACCCGATGATGTGGGCAACCGCGCAAGCACTGGTGACACTCCCCGTCTCTTTACTCGGCTATGCTGCTGCCTGTCTGTGGCTGAGTGCGCAACAGCCTGATTTTGCCCAACCCTTTGGCCCGCGCCCCGCGGTGTTTCTCGGTTTGATGTTCGCGATTGCTGTGCTCTGCTCCTGGGTCGGCGCTATGTGCTGGAATGTTGCCAGTCAGCGTTTACCCACGGTTATTGTCGGGCCACTGATTGTTTTTGAAACCCTTGCAGGCCTGCTTTATACCTTCATGCTACGTCAGCAAATGCCGCCGTTGCTCACCCTCTGTGGTATCGCCCTGTTGGTTTGCGGCGTGGTCATGGCCGTACGCGCGAAGCCAGAAAAGCCTCTGGTTCAGTCAGTTTCAGACCACGGTTAATCGTGGTCTTGTTTACCCTGCCCCGAAAGGGGTATATCATCGAACAAAAGATGCATTTAAAATGCATGTTATAATTTCTGATGAGGTAACTGCTATGGCTTTCCGTGACCAACCCCTGGGTGAACTGGCGCTATCCATTCCACGTGCGTCAGCGCTGTTTCGTAAATACGATATGGATTACTGCTGCGGCGGTAAGCAGACGCTGGAGCGCGCCGCGTCCCGCAAAGAACTGGATGTTGGCATCATTGAAACCGAACTGGCAAAGCTGGCAGAGCAGCCCATCGAGAAAGACTGGCGCGTCGCCGCCCTGAGCGAAATCATCGATCACATTATCGTGCGTTACCACGACCGCCATCGCGAACAACTGCCAGAGCTTATCCTGCAGGCGACCAAAGTAGAACGCGTGCATGCCGATAAACCCAACGTGCCAAAAGGGTTAACCAAATACCTGACCATGCTGCACGACGAGCTTTCCAGCCACATGATGAAAGAAGAGCGCATCCTGTTCCCGATGATTAAAGAGGGGATGGGCAGCCAGGCGATGGGGCCAATCAGTGTGATGGAAAGCGAGCATGATGATGCAGGCGAACTGCTGGAAGTGATCAAGCACATTACCAATGGCGTGACGCCGCCGCCGGAAGCCTGCACCACCTGGAAAGCAATGTATAACGGTATCAATGAATTGATCGACGACCTGATGGAACACATCAGTCTGGAAAACAACGTTCTGTTTCCGCGTGCCCTCGCTGGAGAATAAGCAAAGGCGCCCCTGAGAGCGCCTGATTCATGGAAGTCTTTAGAGCCGCCTGCGCGGCTCTTTTTTATTTTCCCGGATGCCAGGTCTACGAATACTAGCGCATACCTGCCAGGCGTTTTTTACCCACAATCAGCCAGCCCGCGCCCAGCACAATAAACCAGATTGGGGTGACGATCAGCGCCTGACGAGTGTCCTCTTCGAGCGTCAGCAACACCAGTACGAACACAAAGAACGCCATGCATACCCAGCACATCACTTTGCCAAGCGGCATTTTGTAGATGGACGCTTCATGCAGTTGCGGACGCTGTTTACGGTAGACGAGGTAAGAGCAGAGGATAATCGTCCAGACGAACATAAACAGGATGGCCGAAACGGTGGTAATCATGGTGAACGCCGCAATCGCACTTGGGTTCACGTACAGCATCACTACACCGCCCAGCAGGCAGATACAAGAGAAGGTCAACCCTTTCGCCGGTACCGCACGTTTAGAGAGCTTACCGAACGCTTTTGGCGCCACGCCATCTTGTGCCAGGCCGAACAGCATACGGCTGGTGGAGAACACGCCGCTGTTCGCGGAAGACGCAGCAGACGTCAGCACCACAAAGTTGATAATGCTCGCTGCGGCAGGCAGGCCCACCAGAACAAACAGTTCAACAAACGGACTCTTATCCGGCACCACGGAACTCCATGGGGTCACGGACATAATCACAATCAACGCAAACACATAGAACATGATGATGCGGATCGGAATGGAGTTAATCGCGCGCGGCAGCGACTTTTCCGGGTCTTTGGTTTCTGCCGCTGTCGTTCCGACCAGCTCAATCCCCACAAAGGCAAAGACCGCGATCTGGAAACCGGCAAAGAAGCCGCTGATGCCTTTCGGGAACCAGCCGCCGTCATTCCACAGATGCGCAACAGAGGCTTCTACCCCGGTCGGCGATTTGAAACTGGTCAGCACCATCACCAGACCAACAACAATCAGCGCCACAATGGCGACGATTTTGATCATCGCGAACCAGAACTCCATCTCGCCGAACATTTTTACGGTGGCAAGGTTCAGGCTCAGCAGCACCAGGACAATGGTCAACGCCACTATCCAGTCGGATAATCCAGGGAACCAGAATTGTGCGTAAGCGGTGATCGCCACCACATCGGCCATCCCGGTGACTACCCAGCAGAACCAGTATGTCCAGCCGGTAAAATACCCCGCCCACGGTCCGAGCAGGTCGGCGGCGAAGTCGCTAAAAGATTTGTACTCAAGGTTCGACAGCAGCAACTCACCCATCGCACGCATGACGAAAAACAGCATGAACCCGATGATCATATAGACAAAAATGATCGACGGTCCTGCAAGGCTGATGGTTTTCCCGGAGCCCATAAACAGCCCGGTACCGATGGCACCACCAATAGCGATTAGCTGAATATGACGGTTTGTAAGATTGCGCCGTAGCGATTGTTCAGTCGAAGCCTCTTCGTCAGCCGCGACTTTTGCCTGATCTACCATGTTTATATCCTGTCTGTGTTGTTGAGGCTCTTCTGGCCTTTAATTGCATACTTCGCCCATTCGCGGACGCAACGATATTAGGTAAGAATTGGTAGGATGAATACTCTGAATTAAAAGAGATGTTAAATATTTGTTTAAAGTGAGCAGCATATCACTCAAATTAGGGGATGGAGTTCACAAAAATACACCGCAATGCGCGCATAGCAAGATAAAGTATCGAAACTAATTCATTTAATGAATGATTCACGCAACATCGTCTTCCTCTCCCCTGACGAGGAGAGGAAAACATCGGGAAGATTACAGGATTTCCAGTAATTCCACTTCGAATACCAGGGTGCTGAATGGCGGGATGGACGCGCCCGCGCCACGCTCGCCGTAGGCCAGTTCGTGCGGAATCGTCAGTTCCCATTTGGAGCCAACCGGCATCAGCGTCAGCGCTTCGATCCAGCCGCCAATCACGCCGTTTACCGGGAATTCAGCCGGTTCGCCACGCGCGACGGAGCTGTCGAACACGGTACCGTCGATCAGTTTACCGGTGTAGTGAACGCGAACACGGTCAGTACGCGCCGGGATAGCGCCTTCGCCCTGAGTGATAACGCGGAACTGCAGACCAGACTCCGTGCTGTTCACACCTTCTTTCTCGCGGTTTTCGTCCAGATATTTCACGCCTTCTGCCGCCATCTCTTCAAAGCGCGCACGACGCACTGCGTCCGCACGTTCGTGGATTTCACGCAGCGCACGATGAACAACGTCCACCGGCACAGCCGGTTGTTTACCTGCCAGCGCGTCAGCAATACCGGCGACCAGCGCTTCCGGCAACAGCCCCTGTAAGCCGGAGTCGCTAAGCTGCTGCCCTACCTGCAAACCAATGCCATAGCTGGCCTGCGCTTCGATCGTGTCAAACGTTGGGGTTGTCATGGGTTTTCCTTTCATCACTTTTTAAGGTAGCGCGCAGCATAACAGCCACGCCGCAGCGGGTAAAACTTTGTCGTAGTAAAGATGACAAATCGCAGAGAAACAGAAACAATACTCCCGGTAAGATAATTCTCATTATGATGTCACGAGACAATGCATCACACAGCCAATCAGGTAGTTAGCCATCTATACTCAACGAGACAGGATAAATAATGACGCGGAGCAGGAGGAAAGCCATGCCCGGGCGATTTGAACTGAAACCTACCCTGGCGAAAATCTGGCACGCCCCGGATCATTTTCGCATTCTGGACCCGCTTCCGCCGATGCACCGTCGTGGGCTGATCCTTGCGGCGTTGTTGGTTATTATCGGTTTCCTGCTGCCCACCCCGAAAGAGACGGTGACGCCTCCCGCCTCTGTCGGGCGCGAAGCACAACTGAATATTCAGTCACAATCCCAGCCGCAGACACAATCGCAGCCTTCACAACCGCTGGTGACGTCACAGCCGGTGCAAAACCAGCAACCTGCTCCTGTCTTTAACGAGGAACCGCAGGCCGTGCAGGAGCCGATACAGCAGGAGCGTCCGGTCGCCGAACACTCGGCCCCTGCTGCCTCTTCCGCTGGCGGTATTGAGCAGCAGTGGCGCACCTACCGTGTCGAACAGGGCAAAACGCTGGCCCAGGTTTTCCGTGACCACAATTTGCCGCCAACCGATGTCTATGCCATGGCAAAAGTAGAAGGCGAAGGCAAACCGCTCAGCACCCTGCAAAGCGGCCAGATGGTGAAAATTCGTCAGAACGCGAATGGCGTAGTAACCGGGTTGACGATTGAAAATGGCAGCGGCCAGTCTGTCTTGTTCACTCGCCAGCAGGACGGTAGTTTTATCCGGGCACGATAAGCCTCCTGGCCGGGTGAGCAATAACGCTACCCGGCCAGAAGTTAATCGGCTTTTCGGGAGACCTTGTTCACCCACCAGATGCCGGAGCACACCAGCATCAACGCAATCGCGTATTTGAGTTTGAGAATATTCTCGCCCAGAAAAATAGCCGACAGTAACGCACCTGAGACCGGGATTAAGAAGTTAAACGGCGCAATCATCCCCACCCGATTGTACTTGAGCAGAATGCTCCACAGCGCAAACGCAACCGAGGAGAGTAGCGTCAGGTAGCCAAGAATCGCCACCGAGGAAGGGCCATGCACGGTAAGCTCGCCGCCAAAAACATACCCGCCGACCGCGAGCACGACGCCACCAAACCCCAGTTGATAACCCGTCATTACCAACGGATCGACCGTTTGCGAGATCCGCTTACCGTATAGCGTCGATGCCGAGAGGATAAACGCCGCCAGGACTACAAAACCATCCCCCATCAGGCTAAAGCTGAACTCCATCAGGCCATTGTTGAGGTTAACCACCATGACGCCAGCAAACCCCAGTACGCAGCCAAGGGTTTTGTTATAGCTCAGTTTGTCATTCTGGTAGATAAAGTGGGCCAGCAGCACACTAAAGAAGGTGCCCGTCGCATTCATAATTGAACCTTTTACCCCAGTGGTGAAGGCCAGACCAATATAGAAGAAGACGTACTGGAGTGAGGTTTGCGTAACCCCGAGCAGTGCCAGTTGGCCACACTGATGGAAAGAGAGGCGAGCCAGCGGGCGGCGCTGCGCCAGCGCAAGCAGTAATAACAGTAGCCCTGCGAAGAAGAAGCGATAACCAGCAAAGACGATTTTCGAAGGGATATCATCCACATCAATCTGGAAAATCTCATAACCGCTTTTAATCGCCGGGTAGGCACTTCCCCATAATAAACAACAGAATGCTGCTCCTGCATACGCCGCATTTTTACGGGCAAAGAGCGGCGGCTGGTGTATCGTTTCCATACATTCACCAATTTAAAATAACGTTTTATTTTTTAATTATTGCGGAATAGCCAGGAAATGGAAACAGATATGCGAAAACAGAGATCAGGTTGTGAGCTCGAAGGGATAAAAAGGAAAAACCAGAGGGATAAAAAGCAAAACGCCGGCACAAGGCCGGCGTTTTTACGCAACGTCAGAAGCTAATTACTCAGCAACAACGTTAACGATCAGTTTAGCGAATACTTCGCTGTGAACCTGGAAGTCCACTTCGTGCTCACCAGTGGTACGCAGAACGCCGTTCGGCAGACGAACTTCGCTCTTAGCCACTTCAACGCCAGCTGCAGTTACAGCGTCAGCGATGTCGCGGGTACCGATGGAACCGAACAGTTTACCTTCGTCGCCAGATTTGGAAGCGATGGTTACAGTGCCCAGTGCGTTGATTGCTTCAGCGCGAGCGTTAGCAGCCGCCAGAACGTCAGCCAGTTTGGCTTCCAGTTCAGCGCGACGAGCTTCGAAAAACTCAACGTTTTTCTTGGTAGCCGGAACAGCTTTACCCTGTGGAACCAGGAAGTTACGAGCGTAGCCCGCTTTAACGTTTACCTGATCACCCAGGCTGCCCAGGTTTGCTACTTTATCAAGCAGAATAACTTGCATTACCTTATCCTCTTAAAGTCGTATTAATGGACCGTGCCCGATTACTGATGACGATCAGTGTACGGCAGCAGAGACAGGTAGCGAGCGCGTTTGATAGCGCGAGCCAGCTGACGCTGGTATTTTGCACGAGTACCGGTGATACGGCTTGGGACAATCTTACCGCTTTCGGTGATGTAGTTTTTCAGCGTAGCGATATCTTTATAGTCGATCTCTTGAACGCCTTCCGCGGTGAAACGGCAGAACTTGCGACGACGGAAATAACGTGCCATATGGCTAGTCTCCAGAATCTATCAATTCAATCTGCTCGGCATGCAGAACCATTTTAGTCAGACCGTTCTTTGCCTTGTGGCAAGAGATGAACCCCTGAACGGTTACTGCGCTACCGACCGTTATACTGTGAGTAATGGCCTGGTTTTCGTGTCCGCTAATGATAACGGGCATTTGGCACCACGCCTGCCGGTGAAACCCGGCTTCCTCCTGCACAGAACGGTGCTCAAGCACGAACTGGCAGTGAGGAATTCCTGATGGGCTGACCTTTCGAAGGGGGGTCCTGCACACGGTGCCGGACAACACCAGACGGTTGGTCATCAGAAATTACTCTTCAGAATCCCCAGCATCTGCATCATCTGCGGTTTCGTTTGCGAAATCATCGCGACGCTCACGGCGCTCGTCTTTCGCTTTAACCATCGGAGATGCTTCGGTAACAGCGTGTTTAGTACGCATTACCATGCTACGGATAACGGCATCGTTGAAGCGGAAGTTTGTTTCCAGCTCATCGATAACTTCCTGCGGAGCTTCAACGTTCAGCAGAACGTAGTGTGCTTTGTGCAGTTTGTTGATCGGGTAAGCCAGCTGACGGCGGCCCCAGTCTTCCAGACGGTGGATCGTACCTTCTGCTGCAGTGATTGCACCAGTGTAACGTTCGATCATGCCCGGAACCTGTTCGCTCTGGTCAGGATGGACCATAAAAACGATTTCGTAATGACGCATCGAATTGCTCCTTACGGATTATTCAGCCTCCTGTCTGGGTCAGCCGCGGCCCATGGAGGCAAGGAACGTGATTAAAGGGCGGCTGAAAAATTGACGCGTCATAATACTTATCTCGCCCCCCAAACTCAAGCTGATTGCACAAATAATTCGCACTAAGCGCAAAGCCGCTTCACAGAGTGGGATTAAAATTAGACAAAACGGATACGGCAATTTTTTGAACGACAGCATCAGAAATGGTCGCGATACGTTTTGGCGGGAAAGCGTAGACTTTAAATACACCCCAATGACACGGGAGGAAAGATGTTCTGAAGGTCACAACATAAGCAGTAATGGAGCACAATATTATGAAAAACATCGCAATCTTACTCACAGCGCTACTCCTTAGCGCCAATGCGGCAGCAGCCATCAAAATTGACGGGCGGCAAGCCAAAAACATGGATGATGTGCAGAGCTTAGGCGTTATTTACATTAATCATAACATCGCCACTGAAAGCGAAGCGGATCAAGCACTCAAAGTCGAAACTGACGCGAAGGGTGCGAAATATTATCACCCGGTCTTACTTCGGGAGCCGGGCAGCAATGGCCTTATTCACGCCAGCGCTGACATTTATCGCTAGTACACACAGACCAGTTACCCTTGCCATTATTAATCGCCCTCTTCCATGAGGGCTTTTTTTTGCACATCATTAAATGATAATTATTTGTACAGTATGCTTATCAAAAGCGCAGGCCGCTAATGTAATAGCATCTTAATAACCTGATTATCCGGAGCAATATCGTGTTTGTGCGTTTTGCAACCCTGGGTCGTATCCCGCGAGGCGTTTGGGTGCTCGGCGGCGTAAGTCTGTTAATGGATGTCTCGTCCGAGATGATCCACAGCCTGTTACCTCTCTTTATGGCGACCACATTAGGTGCCAGCGTCATTGTCATTGGCCTGATTGAAGGGATGGCAGAGGCAACTGCGCTTATCATTAAAGTGTTTTCCGGCGTACTCAGCGACTATCTGGGTAAACGCAAAGGACTGGCCCTGCTGGGATATGGCATGGGTGCGCTTAGCAAACCGCTGTTTGCCCTGGCTTCCTCCTCCGGCCTGGTATTCGGTGCGCGAATGATTGACCGCGTTGGCAAGGGGATCCGTGGGGCACCTCGCGACGCGCTGGTTGCCGATGTGACGCCCCCCGACATTCGCGGTGCCGCATTTGGCCTGCGCCAGTCGCTGGACACAATCGGTGCTTTCCTTGGTCCGCTGCTGGCCGTGGCGCTGATGTTTCTGTGGGACAATGATTTCCAGTCCATCTTCTGGGTGGCTGTGATCCCAGGCACACTGGCTATCGCTCTGCTCTATTTCGGGCTTGATGAACCCAAAACGCCCATTACCAACAAGCGCACCAACCCGCTCACCCGTGAGAACCTGAAAAAACTCAGTAGCGCTTACTGGTGGGTCGTTGGACTGGGCAGCGTCTTTACCCTCGCCCGTTTTAGTGAAGCCTTTCTGGTACTACGCGCACAGCAGATGGAGATTCCACTGTTCGCCATTCCGCTGGTAATGGTCGCAATGAACCTGGTGTACGGCCTGACGGCCTACCCCTTTGGTAAACTGTCTGACGGCATGAGCCACAGCAAAATGCTGCAGGCAGGCCTGCTGGTGCTGATTGCCGCCGATCTGGTACTGGCGTTAAGCCACCACTGGAGCACGTTGCTGCTTGGCGTTGCCCTGTGGGGTATCCATATGGGAATGACCCAGGGCCTGCTGGCGGCGATGATCGCCCATACCGCGCCAGCAGAACTGCGCGGCACCGCGTTTGGCATGTTTAACCTCATGAGCGGTATCGCCCTGCTGTTGGCCAGCGCCGGGGCCGGTGTCTTGTGGGAAAGCCTGGGTGCAGCATCAACATTTTATGCCGGTGCCATGATCTGCCTGATTACGCTAGCAGGGATGCGCTGCATACCATCAGCCTATCGACAGGCATAAAAAGGCTCCGGAATCAGACCAGTAACATCCCGAAGGCGTACACATTCCGGAGCATAATTTTCTGGTAGTCCGGACGAAGCATAGCAGATGCCGGGGAAACTCCTGCGGCGCTGCGCCTGGCCGGGCTACCGGTCACTGCCCGTAATAGGCATTTGGGCCGTGCTTACGCATAAAGTGTTTATTCATCAGATAATCATCAATCGGTTTTAACGACGGATTGATACCTCGGGCAATCCACGCCATCCGGGCAACCTCTTCCATGACTACCGCATTATGAACGGCGTCAGCGGCATTTTTCCCCCATGCAAACGGACCGTGTTGGTAGACCACCATTCCCGGCGTATGCAATGGGTTATTGTTGCCCAGCGTCTCGACAATCACCTTACCAGTGTTGAGTTCATACTCTTCCCGTACCTCCTCTTCAGAGAGCGCCCGGGTACAGGGAATATCGCCAAAGAAATAATCTGCATGGGTGGTGCCAAGCGCAGGAATGGCCAGCCCCGCCTGAGCCCAGGCTGTGGCATGCGTGGAATGGGTATGCACAACACCGCCAAGCTGAGGGTAGCGTCGGTACAACTCAAGGTGTGTTGCGGTATCGGAAGACGGGCGCCACTGCCCTTCCACCCCGGTGCCCTGTAAATCCACCACGACCATGTCATCTGGTTTCATGTTCTCGTAGGCAATACCGCTGGGTTTAATCACCACCAGCCCGCGTTCACGATCAATAGCGCTGACATTTCCCCAGGTAAAGGTCACTAATCCATAGCGCGGCAAATCCATATTGGCGTCAAACACTTGCTGTTTAAGCTCTTGCATTATGCCGCCTCCACCAAACCCGCGTTTGCCATACGCGCTTTCACCCAGTCGCGCGCTTTTAGCACCTCTGCCGCCGGATCTTCTGCCGTCTCGCTCCACATCTCGATCAAGTACGGACCACAGTAGCCGCTCTCTTTGAGCGTGGCGAAACAGCGTTCAAAATCCACTACGCCGGTGCCAAAGGGGACGTTTTTAAAAACGCCGGGGCGCGTATCTTTGACATGAACCGCCACGATATGGCCGACGCCCGCCAGCAGTTCCATCTGCACGTCGTTATCCCAGGCTGAAAGATTGCCGATATCCGGGTAGAGCTGAAACCATGGGTTATTAAGGTAGTGCGCGTACCCCAGCGCTTTGCTGATCGAATTCATCAGCGGGTAATCCATAATTTCCATCGCCAGGGTTACCTGTGCGCGGCTGGCCATTTCCACGCTCTCTTTGAGTCCGTCGCGAAAGCGGCGGCGCGTCTCATCATTCGCCTGCTGGTAGTAAACGTCATAACCAGCGAGTTGAATCACCCGGATACCGGTATCCTGCGCAAACCGGATAGCCTTGCGCATGATCTCCAGCCCCTGGTTACGTACCGCGTCATCTTCGCTGCCCAGCGGAAAACGCCGGTGCGCGCTCAGACACATTGAAGGAACGCGAACGCCTGTTTCCGCTATCGCAGCTACCAGTGCCAGACGCTGCTCAGGGTTCCAGTCGAGACGGGCCAGACGGGCATCGGTTTCATCTACCGACATTTCGACAAAATCGAAACCCAGCGTTTTCGCCAGTCGCAACCGTTCCAGCCAGCACTCCCCGGCAGGGAGTGCTTTTTCGTAGATACCCAGCGGGATCTGTTTTGACAACATACCCGCTCCTTAGCCCCACAACTGAGCAATTGAGCGCTTGAACTGGCGCGCCGCTTCAACCGGATCTGCGGCGTCGCGGATACTGCGCCCGGCAATAAAGACGTGAATGGGAATGCCCTTGAACAGCGGCAAATCTTCCAGCGCCAGTCCGCCGGTAACCGTCACCTTAAAGCCCATTTCGGCCAGTTTTTTCACCGCGCTGATATCCGCCTCACCCCATGCGACCCCTGCCGCCTGCGCATCACGGCTGCGGTGATAAACGACTTGTTGAATGCCTGCATCGCGCCACTGCTGCGCCTGTTGCCACGTCCAGTAGCCGGTCAGTTCAATCTGCACGTCGCCGTTAAACTCTTTCGCCACATCCAGCGCACCTTTCGCGGTGTTAATATCGGCGCAACAGATCACGGTCACCCAGTCGGCATTGGCTTCAAAGCACATTCTTGAAAGGATTTTCCCGGCATCGGCAATTTTGGCGTCGGCCAGTACGATTTTGTGAGGATACAGCGCCTTAAGATCGCGAACAGCCCGAACGCCCTCGCCAACACATAAAATGGTCCCAACCTCAATAATGTCCACCTCTTCGGCAATTAAGCGGGTGGTTGCATAAGCGTGTGACAGCGTCTGGTTATCCAGGGCTACCTGCAACATCGGTAAATCAGACATGTTTTTTTGCTCCTTATACAGACGCCGCCGTGGCGCTATCAATTAAATCCAGTACCTGCTGCGCCGTGCGACAGGCGCGTAAACGGTCAAAATTCGCTTCATCTTCAAACAGGTTGACGATTTGCATGATGCCGTCTTCCTGATGCGTACGCGCATCCACTGCCGCCAGAGTGATAAGGATGTCGACCGGGTCGTTGTCCTCGTGATTAAAAACCAGCGGTGTTTTGAGGGTCACCAGCGCAAAGCCATTTTTCTTCACCCCTTCTTCCGGGCGGCCATGGGGCATGGCAAGCCCTGGGGCAATCACGAAGTACGGTCCAAACCGTTCCACACCGTCCAGAATGGCCTGGTAGTAACGCGGTTCAACAACCTCAGCCCCTACCAGCAGATCCACGCCAAGCTTCACCGCCTCCTGCCACGTACTGGCCTCTGCCTGCAAGCGAATCGCATTGTTCTCCGCCAGCGAGTCACGTAATTTCATAGTGAGTCCTTATTTCACATCCTGTGCAAAATGGGCGTTGATGACTTCCATTAGCTTCGGACCAAAATCAGCGGCAGAGAGCATATTGCGTACCCCGACCACGTATTTATTACCGGAGACTTCGATTTCACTGGCGACATGGGTAGAAGCAATGATGATGTCCGCCCCGCTCAGTTCACTTTTGTATTCCCCCACCGCGCAGCTGTTCACCGTATGGTCGACCTTTTGTTGCGTCAAAAACTGGTCAACTTTCATTTTCATGATCATGGAACTACCTTGCCCACAACCACACACAGCCAGAATACGTACGGTCATAATCAAACTCCTTTTTAAACAGAGTGTTCTGTCAGTTGTTTTTCCGCGTCTTCCTCAGCACGCAGGGCGCGACCGGCAAAGAACATGTAAGCCAGCGCAATCAAAATCATCACAGCCATAAACGCGATCCCCACGGAGGCAAAGCCTTGCATCATCGGCGGTGCCAGGATGGACCAGTCAGCCATTCCCATCCATGCGCTCATTCCCGTCAGTTTTACCGCCCAGACACAGCCAAAAATTTCGATCATGCCCATCACCAGGCAAATCTTGATGGCGGCGCGCCAGCCGCCGAAGTGGTTGGCAAAGACGCCAATGGTGGCGTTGGAGAAAAACATCGGGATAAAGCCAGGAATGATGAGAATGGAGGAGCCGCAGGCAATCAGGATGCCGACTGCAATCAACTGCCCGATAGTCCCCCACATAAAGCCCCAGACCACCGCGTTCGGCGCGAAGCTATAAATCGCCGCACAGTCAATTGCCAGCACAGCCCCCGGAATCAAGCGCTGAGAAATACCGTTGAAGGCTTCGGAAAGCTCGGCGACAAACATACGCACGCCCTGGACGATAATGAAAATCGCCACTGCAAACTGGAAGCCGGTTTGCAGGATATAGACCGTCCAGTGAGTTTTCCCCGCCATCGCCTGAACGGTATCAAGGCCAAAAGAGAGCAGAATCGCGCCAAAAAAGACCGTCATGACAATGGCGGTAGAGACGATGTTGTCATGGAAGATATTCAGCCAGCCCGGCAGTTTCAGATCTTCAACGCTTTCCTCTTTTTTCCCAAGGTACGGCGCGATTTTGTAAGCGATCCAGGAGGCGAACTGCTGCTGGTGACCGATAGAGAAACCGCAATTATCTGTCACTTCCTGTGTTGGTTTGTACATCATATTGGAGGTAATGCCCCAATAGAGTGAAACCAGCACGGCAGCACAGATAATGGTGGTCCACATGGAGTAACCGAGAATAAAGAAGAACACCGCAATCAGACCGGCCTGCTGGAACATGATGTGCCCGGTCAGCATGATGGTGCGAATGCCAGTAATACGCCGCAGCAGTACGTAAATAATGTTTAGCGCCAGGGCCAGCAGTACCGCATAACCCACCCAACTGTACGCGTCACCCATACGTTCGATGGTCGCCATCATTGACGCGTAGGTGTCAGAAATCGCACCGTTGATGCCGTATACGTCAGACATTTTGGCAACCACCGGTTTAAACGTGCTGGTCAGGATCCCCGACCCCGCCTGCAGCAACATAAAGCCGATGATCGTTTTGATCGTGCCTTTAACGATAACGCTGACACTTTTTCTCAACAGGATATAGCCAATACAGGTCACGATCCCCAGCAGCAACGGGGCATTGGTCATCACCTGATTAAAAAAGACAGTGAAGACGTTGTAGAGAATCTCCATAACTCGCTCCAGTAAGAAAGTGGCTGCATTTGTGCAATGCAGCACAAGGTGAAAACACTCTACCAATCATAAATAATCACAAAAAGATTGTTTTTGATTAATTGTGATGCATCACGCAATTTATTTCCCCATTCTCATTAGACATACATATCCAGTACAAGAAGCCGCAAAACAATTTATTAAATTCATATAGTTAATAAAAATAGCAAAGAAATCAGCATGCAAAGCGTATCGTAGCAACACAATCACAATGCGATTTAACACGCCAAACCCTGTTGCGATCATGATGAAACTGTGAAAATATAAATCACAAGTTATCATAATATGATTTGTTTTGATTAAACAGGTAAGGAGCGACACCATGAGTAAGATTGAAACCATTACCCGGGAATCATGGATTCTGAGCACTTTTCCCGAGTGGGGAAGCTGGCTTAATGAGGAAATTGAGCAGGAACGTGTCGCTCCCGGCACTTTTGCTATGTGGTGGCTGGGCTGTACCGGTATCTGGCTGAAATCAGAAGGAGGTACCAATGTGTGCGTCGATTTCTGGTGCGGTACGGGCAAGCAGAGCCACGGTAATCCATTGATGAAAAAAGGGCATCAGATGCAGCGCATGGCAGGTGTTGAAAAACTGCAGCCAAACCTGCGCACCACACCGTTCGTGCTGGATCCGTTCGCTATTCGTCATGTCGATGCCATCCTCGCCACTCACGATCACAACGATCATATTGATGTAAACGTCGCCGCTGCCGTCATGAAGAACTGTGCCGATGATGTCCCCTTCATCGGCCCACAAACCTGCGTCGATTTATGGATTGGCTGGGGTGTACCAAAGTCACGCTGTATCGTCGTCAAACCGGGTGATGTCGTTCGCGTAAAAGATATTGAAATTCATGCCCTTGATGCGTTCGATCGCACCGCGTTAATTACCCTGCCTGCAGAGCAAAAAGCGGCCGGCGTACTGCCTGACGGCATGGATCAGCGTGCAGTTAACTACCTCTTTAAAACCCCCGGCGGTACGCTATACCACAGCGGTGACTCGCACTATTCCAACTACTATGCGAAACATGGCAACGAGTACCAAATTGATGTGGCATTGGGTTCCTACGGCGAGAACCCGCGCGGCATTACCGACAAAATGACCAGCGCCGACATACTGCGTATGGCGGAAGCGCTAAATACAAAAGTCGTGATCCCATTCCACCACGATATCTGGTCTAATTTTCAGGCCGATCCACAAGAGATTCGTGTTCTGTGGAACATGAAAAAAGACCGCTTACAGTATGGCTTTAAGCCTTATATCTGGCAGGTGGGCGGGAAATTTACCTGGCCTGTGGATAAAGATAATTTCGAGTATCACTACCCACGTGGTTTTGATGATTGCTTTACTATCGAGCCCGATTTACCGTTTAAGTCCTTCCTCTAAAAGCCGGAGCGGGTGCCGTGTGCACCCGCTTTTATCATCAGTATCGTGCACTTATCTTTAGTAATTTCAGGCTATTTCAAATATCATCTTTTCACATCATTAATCATCGGAATAGCTCATGACGGAAGCGCAACGACATCAAATACTGCTGGATCAACTGTCGCAGACGGGCTTTATTACGGTTGAAGAAGTGATCGCCAGCCTGGGCGTTTCTCCTGCAACCGCACGTCGCGATATCAACAAGCTGGATGAAAGTGGCAAACTTAAGAAAGTGCGTAACGGCGCCGAAGCCATCAGCCAGCAGCGTCCGCGCTGGTCGCCGATGAATATCCATGAGGCACTACACCACGATGAAAAAGTACGTATCGCCAGAGCCGCATCACAGCTCGTTAGCGCTGGTGAAAGCGTAGTGATCAACTGCGGATCAACTGCCTTCCTGTTAGGCCGTGAAATCTGCGGTAAACCGGTACAAATCATCACTAACTACCTACCACTCGCCAATTACCTCATCGAACAAGAACACGAAAGCGTGGTCATCATGGGCGGACAGTACAACAAGACGCAGTCCATCACCCTGAGCCCGCAAAGCAGTGAAAATAGCCTCTATGCCGGTCACTGGATGTTTACCAGCGGCAAAGGGCTGACGGCAGAAGGTCTTTATAAAACCGACATGCTGACGGCCATGGCCGAACAGAAAATGCTGAACATGGTGGGAAAACTGGTCGTTCTGGTGGATAGCAGCAAAGTCGGTGAGCGTGCGGGTATGCTGTTCAGTAACGCCGATCAAATCGATTTGGTGATCACCGGAAAACAGGCCAACCCCGAAATCCTCAAAAAACTTGAGGATCAGGGAGTTAAAGTGATGCGCGTGTAGTTAAAGATGCTCGGTGAAAAAGCGGACGGTGGCCGTCAGGGCGGTGGGTGTTATGCGATGTTTTACGCCTGCTTCCCACAGGCAGGTTAACTGCTCGTCCAGACGTGCAGCCGCCAGCGCCTGCTGCAGACGTAATGTTTCGGCTGCGGGTACAACGTCGTCCTCCTCCCCATGCCAGAGAAAAAGCGGACGGTTGGCAAGCTGTGCTAATTGCCCGCTGATATCCCATTTTGCTAACGGCGCGACAATCGCATCGAACGCCGCCTGCTCTTCCGGTGTTGTCACCTCCAGCGGCGGAAAAAGGGAATTCGCCAGGGTGGAGAAATAGCCAGAACCCATCAGGCAGGCAACGCTTCGGACCTCCGGAAACTGCGTCATAATACCGAGCGCCGTCATGCCGCCCATCGATGCGCCCCCTACGCCCAGCCGCTGATTGTCGATCAATCCCTGCTGATACAGTGCCGCTTTCAGCGCCGCAAACTCCGTAAAATTACCCTGCAAAATTTGCCAGAAACGCTGTAGCCGCCGCGTTTCATCACCGTCAAACCGGGCACCATGCTCCGGCGCGTCAGGCATAACGACCCGAAACCCGGCCTGAGCCAGCGCCACGGCAAAATAGCTATATACCAGCTTGGAGGAGGTAAATCCGTGGTAAAAAACAATACAGGGTAATGGCTGTGCCTCTTTTCCCGCCGGGAACGCGTGTAATGCTTCAATCCCGGCAAAATGCCGTACATCGAGTTCAATCATTGGCCTCTCCTTGATCTATAGTGCTGGTATGCCATCACGCCTTCGAAGGTGCAAGTCAACGTTCGCATATCAAGTGTTAGCATTATGATAAAGATGCTGCGCCGATCGCATTTTCATTCGAAACTTATGTTGGCAATAGCAAAATTGGGAACATTCCCCTCTTGCCTGTTTATTATGGAACTACACTATGGCTATCAGGAAACATGAAAACATGATGCGCTGGTTTCTCCCCCTTGTTATGGCGCTGTTTTTGAGTGGATGTAGCGTGCTGGAAGGTAAACCACAGCCCGCCCCGCCCGTCAGCGATCATCCGCAGGAGATAAGTCGTAATCAGACGCAAAACCTGCATGAAATGGGTGCATTTAGCGTATCGGTGCTGGGTTCGCCTATGGACGTTGAAGATGAAATAAAAGCCAGAGCTACCGCTGAAAAAGCGGATTACTACGTCATTCTGATGATGGATGACACGGTCATTCCAGGCCGCTGGTATGCAAGGGCTATGTTGTATCGTCATTAAGTAAACGTCTGGGTTTAAGGAAGATTTACACTGCTTTGCGTCCTTTTATGTTTGCCTGTGCACAATGGAATGTATGGAATTTTCGCGCGATGGAGTGCCCTGGAAAAAATCGGGGTAACGTGGAATGGAGCTGATATGAAACGATCTCTTGCCTTAAACTCACTGTTGCTTTCTACAGGTTTAGCCAGCATAACAGCGCAGCCAGCAGAGTTCGCGAGCGCTGACTGCGTCACCGGGCTGAATGAAATTGGCCTGATTTCTGTCAACAACGTTTCCGGAAGCCCACAGGATGTGGAGCGTGTCATCGCGCTGAAGGCAGACGAACAGGGTGCATCCTGGTACCGTATTATTCAGATGCAGGAAGAACAACGGGCAGATAACTGGCGGGTGCAGGCCATACTTTATGCCTGACATGCCATATACCCGAAAAAGCCACTTTTAAAGAGTGGCTTTTTTGTTTACTTCATCGTTAACAAAGGGTTACGAAGACAATACATTTTAGTAACATTTGGTTACATTGACGCGTTAAATGTTATCGAATTATTGCCGTTGAAGGTGCTGACATTCTTTTCAGCGGATATTTTATGAGCACCTTTTTTAGTCGCATTGGACTCGGCACCAAACTTTCTCTTTTGACGGGCACAAGCGTAGCCGTGCTTTTCCTGGTTTTCACCTTTCTGTTAAGCAATAAAGCCAGCCAACAACTGGAAACGCTGGCGGTGGAAGATCTCCATAACCAGTCCACGGGCGTTCAGGATATGGTAGAAATGTTTAACAGCAGCCTGAGCGAAGAGGTTGAAAGCTATACCCGTCTGTTCAGCAGTTTTTTGCCT
Organism: Phytobacter sp. SCO41; assembly: GCF_003073275.1. Taxonomy (NCBI): domain Bacteria; kingdom Pseudomonadati; phylum Pseudomonadota; class Gammaproteobacteria; order Enterobacterales; family Enterobacteriaceae; genus Phytobacter; species Phytobacter sp. SCO41. The sequence continues at coordinate 5,094,073 of NZ_CP027225.1, forward strand.
CAACCTGTGACCATCGATCAGGCGCAACGCCGTGAAATTAACGGCATTAGCGTTCCCTTGCTGAAAGGGGGCGACAGTGACCTTCATGAAAACAATGCCATTGTTGATGATTTTCTTACCCGCACCGGGGCTATCGCCACGCTGTTTGTGCGCAGTGGCGATGACTTTGTGCGCGTTGCTACCTCGTTACGTAAAGAGAATGGCGATCGTGCGATAGGCACGAAACTGGACAAAGCCAGCCCGGCTTTTGCTCCGGCGTTGAAAGGCGAAACCTACCGTGGACTGGCCTTATTATTCGGTAAGCGCTACATCACGCAATACCAGCCGGTAAAAGATAACAACGGCAATACCATAGCCATCTTATTTGTCGGCGTGGACATCACCCACTCATGGGAGGGCATGCGCAGTAAGATCCTCGGACGCCAGCTTGGCGATAGCGGCCATTTCTACGTACTGGATCGTAATAATGGTAAGAACTACGGTAATTACCTGTTCCACCCCAGCGAGGAGGGTAAACGCCCGCAGTGGGATGAGCGCGATCTGAATACCGTTCTGCAACAGACTACCGGTACGCTGGAACAGCAGCGCCCCGATGGCCATCGACAAATGCTCTCATGGATAACTGTGCCCGGCTGGAACTGGACGGTGGTGGGCGAAGTCGACAAGGCGGCATTACTCAATGATGTCAACACGCTACGCAACCAGTTCCTGATAGCCGGGCTGGTGCTCTCTCTGCTGTTTGCCGCACTGTTTGTGGTAATTGTTCGCCGTTGGCTGACCCGCCCTCTTCGTGATGCCATTGGCCTGGCCAGCCGCTATGCGTCGGGCGATCTGCGGGCCAGTCTGGAAGTCAAACGTCAGGACGAAGTGGGGCAACTCATTGATGCCATCAACGGGATCGGCAATGGCTTGCATACCATTGTTTTACAAGTGCGTGAATCGGCCAGTGATATTCACCACGGCACCAATGCGCTTGCCGCCGACAGCAGTGAAATCAGCGAGCAAATTAACAAGCAGGCCAGTAGCGTCGAGGAGACCTCAGCCAGCATGGAGCAACTTGCCGCGACCCTACAGCAGAATGCCGCCAATATGGAAGAGATGCAGTCGCTGGTGAATGAAACCGCCCGGGAAGTACAAAAGGGTGGCATAACCGTCGAAGAAGCGGTTGCCACCATGGACGCGATTCGTACCGCCTCTCAGCGAATTGCCGACATCACCCATGTGATTGAATCTATCGCCTTCCAGACCAATATCCTGGCGCTTAATGCTGCGGTTGAAGCCGCTCGCGCCGGGGAACATGGTAAAGGATTTGCCGTCGTAGCCCAGGAAGTACGGGCGCTGGCAGCCCGCAGCGCCAATGCAGTAAAAGAGATCGATGAACTGACCAGCGATACGCTCAAAAAAGTCCATGAGGGGCATACGTTATCTAACAATACCCGGCAGGCGATGGGCTCTATCACCGCGCATATGAACCACATTAACCAGTTGGTTAACGAGATTAACAACGCCTCTCATGAGCAGTCGGCAGGGATTAATCAGGTCAATATCGCCATGACGCATATTGGTGAAGCCACGCATATTAACGCAGGACGGGTTTCGCGCAGTGAGCAAACCGCTGGCACGCTGCGCGAAAAAGGGGCACATCTGACGGAGGTGGTCCGCCTGTTCAGCCTGAAAACGGACTAACCGGCACCGCCCGTGGCACGCAGCAGCAGGTCACTTTGGACCTGCTCAGCCACAACAGACGCGCCGCGTATATCCAACATCATCCGGCACCAGGCTTGTGCTATTGACGGGGGAGCGAACTGCAACAATTGCGCCCCCGTCGCTAGCAGATACAGTTGCCGGGTAATCTCCCGCCCTTGCGCCTCAAGAGGTTTACGCAACTGTTGCTGTAACTGACGCCATGCACGATCAAAATGCCTGTCCTGACCTTTGACCGCACCAAACGCATCGTGCAACAACTCACTGATGCCTTGCTGTTTAGCCAGCACGCGTAAGACATCAAGACACATAATATTGCCGGAGCCCTCCCAGATACTGTTCACCGGCATTTCCCGGTAAAGCCGTGGAAGCTCGCTCTCCTCGCAATAGCCAATGCCGCCCAGCACTTCCATGGCTTCCGCAACAAAGGGCATACCCGCTTTGCAGACCGCGAATTTCGCAACGGGGGTAAACAGCCGTGCCCAAAGCGTCTCTTCCGGCTTAGTGCGACCATCCCAGGCACGGGCAAGGCGAAATAAAAACGCCGTCTGCCCTTCCAGTTGCAACGCCATCCGGCTAAGGACTTCCCGCATCATTGGCTGGTCGACGAGATTTTTTCCGAATGCCTGACGCTGATGAGCATGGTACAGGGCTACGGAAAATGCCCGGCGCATCAGACCATGGCTCCCCAGCGCACAGTCAAAACGGGTCAGACCACCCATTTTGAGGATTTGACGCACGCCGTCGCCCTCTTCTCCTACCAGCCAGCCGCTGGCCTCGCAAAATTCTGCTTCGCTGCTGGCATTTGAGCGGTTACCCAGCTTGTCTTTCAGACGTTCGAGCCGCACACCGTTGCGCTGTCCGTCAGGTAAAAAACGCGGCACAAAAAAGCAGGAGAGTCCGCCTTCCGCCTGCGCCAGGACCAGATGCGCATCGCTCTGCGGCACCGAGAAAAACCATTTATGCCCCACCAGCCGGTAGCTGTCGCCGCTGCGTTGCGCCCGCGTAGTATTACTGAGCACGTCCGAGCCGCCCTGTTTTTCCGTCATCCCCATGCCAATCAGCAAACCGCGCTTTTGGTTGCCTGGCGCGAGATGCGGGTCGTAACGGTCGCTCATCAGCGGTTTTAGCCAATCCTGAAAAGGCGCAGGAAGGGAATGCTGCAATAGCGGCGTGGCGGCAAAGGTCATGGTAACCGGGCATAACGAACCGGCTTCCACCTGTGCATGGAGCACAAACCGCGCGGCGCGGGCAACAAACGAGCCGCTGCGCGCGTCCTCTTCCCATGCCAGGTTATGAACACGGTTGGCGCACAGGCCTTGCATCAGTAAGTGCCATGCCGGGTGAAACCGTACATCATCGAGTCGTGCCCCCGTCGGGTCATAACGCAGCAGTTCCGGGGGATTAACGTTAGCCAACCTGCCGAGCTCCAGCGATTCTGCCGTACCCAATTGCTGGCCGATACTGGCCAGTAAATCAGTATCCCAGGCTGCGCCTTCACGGATGACAGCGTCATACAGGGCTCGGTCAGAAAGGAAAAGATTGCTGTTATTCAGGGGGATGGGTTGATTAAAAACGGTATGCGTTTGCCAGTGCATCTGTTTGCCCTCCATCAATGGCATCGGCAATAAGTATGGGCAGATGGCAGGCGTTCCGCCCGCGATAGCGGTCACAAAACGGTGCGTATGGGCGCTTTCTGTTTGCGTTACCCGTACTTAACGGCGAGGCTTAACGATATGAAACCAGGAACGGTGACGCCCATGACAACAACACATGCACAAAAAAAAGCGCTGGTCGCAGGCTCTATCGGTAATTTTATCGAATGGTACGAGTTTGCGGTCTATGGCTTTCTTGCCACGGTGATTGCGAAGAACTTTTTTACCCTCGCAGGTGAATCTGCTATCACCAGTCTGATCCTGACCTATGCCGCCTTTGCCGTCGCCTTTTTCTTCCGTCCGTTGGGTGCGGTGGTGTTTGGCCGCATGGGTGACCGGATAGGCCGTAAGCCAACGCTGATTATTGTCCTCGTACTGATGACGCTAGCCACGGCGGCCATTGGCGTGGTGCCGGTTTATGCCAGTATCGGCGTCGCCGCACCGCTGCTTATTACCGGCCTGCGCATTTTGCAGGGGCTGTTTGCCGGTGGGGAATATGGCGGGGCCGTCTCGCTGATGACCGAGTTTGCCCCCCGAGGTAAGCGCGGTTTGTACGGTGCGTGGCAGTCATTGACCGTCGCCCTCGGTCTGCTGGCAGGGGCCGGGGTCGTAGCATTGTTGTCAGCAGTACTTAGTCCGGAGGCCCTTCATGACTGGGGCTGGCGTATTCCCTTTTTCATCGCTATTCCAATGGGCGCCGTTGCGCTCTGGCTACGCGTTCATATGGAAGAGACACCCAGTTTTGTACATCAGCAAGCGCAGGCCGCTCCGCCTCAGGCGGCCAGTTTCGCCAGTACACTAAAAGCGATTATCACCGGGATTGGTCGCCTGATGGTCTGGTCAGCGGCGGGTTATACCTATCTGGTGATTATGCCGACCTACCTTCAGTCGGCGCTGCACACCGGCTTTAACCAGGCATTGTTGATTGCGGTGATTTCTAATGCCGGGTTCGCCCTGACGATTATCCCCTCCGGCATGCTGAGCGATAGGATTGGTCGACGCACCGTGATGGTCACCGCCGCAGTGCTGTTGCTCATCCTGGCGCTGCCGCTGCTGAAAGTGTTACAGGCGGAATCAAGCACGCTATTTATCAAAGCGATGGTGGTGTTTATCGCTGGTGGACTGGTGGGGATGCTGGCAGGGCCAGGGCCCGCCATGCTGGCTGAGATGTTCCCGACCAGGGTTCGTTATACCGGCCTGGGGCTGGCCTATTCGCTGTCGAATGCGATTTTCTCAGGCTGTGCGGGGTTGATCATTACCGGACTGATTAAGCAGACGGGGAATCTGGATATTCCGGCGTATTACGTGATGGCAACGGCGGTAGTCAGCGTGATTGCGCTGATGACGCTCAGGAAGGATGATCACCAGCGTTCACTGGAGGAGTAGTGCGGTCTGATGCCCTCACCTTGCTGGCAATCGTGCGGTCTGGTGCCCTCACCTTGCTGGGAGTCGTGCGGTCTGGTGCCCTCACCCCGGCCCTCTCCCACAGGGAGAGGGAGCAAACACTAAAAAGGCAACTTACGTTGCCTTTTGCGGTTTATTTTGTGCGCTGACGTACAGCTTCAAACAGGCAGATACCGGTGGCGACCGACACGTTCAGCGACGACACGCTGCCCGCCATCGGAATGCTGATGAGCTCGTCGCAATGCTCGCGCGTCAGACGACGCATCCCCTCACCTTCCGCACCCATCACCAGCGCCATCGGGCCGGTCATTTTGCTCTGGAACAGGGTGTGATCCGCTTCACCCGCAGTACCGACAATCCAGATATTCTCTTCCTGTAGCAGACGCATGGTACGCGCCAGATTGGTCACGCGGATCAGCGGGACGTTTTCCGCCGCACCACAGGCCACTTTTTTGGCGGTCGCGTTCAACTGGGCAGATTTGTCTTTCGGTACGATGATGGCATGCACACCAGCGGCATCGGCGCTACGCAGACAGGCGCCGAGGTTATGGGGATCGGTAACGCCATCGAGGATCAGGAAGAAAGGCTGGTCGAGACTGGCGATCAGATCCGGCAGATCGTTTTCCTGATACTGACGCCCCGGTTTCACGCGAGCGATAATGCCCTGATGCACCGCCCCTTCGCTTTTCTCATCCAGATATTGACGGTTAGCGACCTGAATCACGACACCCTGCGCTTCCAGCGCGTGAATCAGGGGCATCAGACGTTTGTCTTCGCGCCCCTTGAGAATAAACACTTCCTGAAAACGCTCCGGAGCGCGTTCCAGCAGGGCCTGCACCGCATGGATGCCGTAAATCATTTCACTCATCAATGGTACTCATTTGAGGCGATATCGCCGGGTTGAATAGGCTGTGAGACATTCACATCGCCACATTATAACCGACAGACGCCCCAGATCGAATCAACTAAGATGACGTTTCGCCTCCTGGCGGACGCGGTGTAAAACGTGCTGCTTGATTTCGCCGTAACGCGGGTGCTCCGCGAGCGTTTCGATATCGCGCTCACGGCCAAAAGGCAGAACAATCTCTTCGACGATTTTTCCCGGTTTCGCCGACATCACCAGAATGCGGTCAGCCAGAAACAGCGCCTCTTCTACATCGTGGGTGACGAACAGCAGCGTGGTGCCGGTCGTCACCCAGGCCTCCCGCAGCAGCTCCTGCATCATCAGGCGGGTTTGTGCATCCAGTGCGCCGAAGGGTTCATCCAGCAGCAGCACTTCTGGCCCCGGCAGCCAGGCGCGGGCCAGCGCCACACGCTGCTTCATGCCCCCGGAAAGCTGCCACGGCGCATGCTGTTCAAAGCCTTTCAGGCCAACGCGGTTCAGCCAGTCCTGCGCCCGCGCATTGATCTCTTCTTTTTGATAACGGCCCAGGCGCGGGCCGAAGGTGACGTTATCCAGCACCGACAGCCACGGGAACAGATTCGGCTGCTGGAAGATCATGCCGCGCTCCGGCCCCGGCTGCCGCACCGGTTTTCCGCTCGCCAGTACGCGGCCGCTGTCCGGTTTGGTAAACCCGGCGACCAGGTTGAGAATGGTGGATTTGCCGCAGCCCGACGGCCCTAACAGCACGACAAACTCCCCTTTATCGAGGGTGAGATCTATCCCCTCCAGCACCGTAAACGGCTGCGGTTTAGCCGCAAAAGAGAGGGAGACATTTTCAAGCGCGATGGCACTCATTATTCTTTCCCCGCCCACGGGACAAACAGGCGTTGCAGTCCCAGCAGTAATAAATCCAACAGATACCCCGTCCCGCCCAAGAGCAGGATGCCGAGCATGACGATATCGGTACGTAAATAAGAGCTGGCGTTGATGACCATCCAGCCAAGGCCGGAACTGGCGGCGACCATCTCAGCGGCAATCAACGAGGTCCAGCCAATACCAATAGAGAGCCTGACGGTGGTAAAGAGATCCGGCAGGGCATCTGGCAGTACCACACGCAGGAAAATCTGCCCTTTGGTTGCCCCCAACGTTTGTGCCACCCGTATGCGTGCCCGACCAATCCGCTCCACCGCCGCCGACGCCCCCACCACCACACTCAGGAAGGTGGCGATAAAGATCAGGAAGAATTTCGACGCTTCCCCTATCCCCAGCCAGACCACGGCCAGCGGGATCAGCGCGATTTTCGGTAACGGACGCAGGAACTGCACAAACGGGTTAAGTACCGCGGACAAACCGGGTGACAGCCCCATCAGCAGTCCGAGCGGGATACCCAGCACAATCGCGACCGCAAAGGCGCTCAGCGCACGGGCCAGGCTCACCGCCACGTGCTGCCAGAGCGGGACCTGGCGGTAACCGTCCGCCAGCAGCTCTTCAGCCGTCAGGCCAATATCGGTGAGTGACGGCAGTAACAGCGGGTCCACCCATTGCCGGGTGGCCGCCAGTTGCCAGAGCGCGAAAAAAACCGCCACCGAAAACACGCTGATGGCGATATGCTGACCTACTTTCATTTTGCCGCCGCTTCCCGGATGTAACGGGAATCAATCGCCGTGTCCCAGTTTTCCGGGATATCCTGCTTACGAATTTCGCCAATGCCTGCGAGGAAGTTAGAGGTTTTGGTCAGCGCCTTGCCAATGCCGCTATGGGTGGTGTCCGTACCGTTACTCAACCAGGCCGCAGTGCCCTGCTCAGCAAGCGTTGGGTACTCCAGCCCGCCCAGCGTATTGGCAGCGGTGGTGACCGGTGCGCCCACTTCTTTCGCAACGATGGCGGCAGCGCTTTCCGGGTCTTTCTTAAACTCGTCGACTTTCTGCTGATGCACGCGCAGGAAGGCGCTCACTGCTTCCGGGTACTGTTCGGCAAAGGCCTTACGTACCACGTAGTTGTTGTAAATCAGGTAGCCCTCTTTCTGCAGATCTTTGGTGGCAAAGACCTGGTGACCGCCGGAGGATTCCAGCTCCTGCGCGAAGGGAGCCCAGACGTAACCTGCGTCAATATCGCCGCGTTTCCACGCTGCCACCATCTCTGCCGGGCGTAAAGGCAACAGCGTTATTTTGCTGCGATCCAGTTTATTGACGCTAATCGCCGCTTCCAGCGCATAAGCCGCCGTAGAATTTGGCGGATAGGCCACGCGTTTCCCTTCAATATCTTTAATCGTGTTGATGCCGTCTTTGCCAATTAAACGTTCATAGCTGGCAATGACGCCTGAGACGCCAATAATTTCCACAGGCAATTTACGGACAATACCTGCGGTTGCCGGACTGGAGCCAAAATTGGCAATATCAATCGCATTGCTGGCGAAATAATTAAGGGCATCGGCACCGGAGGCAAATTGCACCCATTTCACCTGGCTGTGTAAGGCTTTATCTAAAGAGCCGTCGGCTTTGGCGAGCATTAATACCTGCGAGCCGCCGCTATAAGCCACACGGACTTCTGGAGGATTGGCGGCCATACCGATATTGGCCCACAGGCTGCCTGCTGCGAGTAATATGCCGAGCGTTTTTTTCATTTCTTTTTCCTTGAGGTAAATGCGAGTCATCTTTCCCGCGAAGCAGGGGAAAATAGTCAATTAAAGCGTGTTGTTTTATGCCAGTTGCGTGAGGCGATAGTCCTGCCAGAGGCGGGAACATCGTTCGGCCAGCGATTGTGCGGGGTCGTGCGTAAGTGACAGAAACGGCGCTTCCACCGCGCGCAGAGCCACCGGGACTTCCGTGCAAGCCAGCACCAGTTGCTGCGCGCCGCGCGCCATCAGCGCCAGCGCCTGCAATGAGAGCAGTTCGCCGCCTTCAGCCAGTTTGCCGCGCTTCACGGCATAGCAGCCGGGCACAAACCACTCCGCCAGCTCGTCTTCGGTGGGCGTAATGGATTCAATGCCCTGCGCTGCCAGACGCTGCTGAAACCAGCCGGCGTCCAGCGTCCCTTTGGTGGCAATGATGCCGACACGTTCGGGCTTTTTCGCCACCGTTAGCAGCGCATCCAGGGTAGCATCCACGATATGCAGAATGGGCGCATCGCTGGCGGCGCTCAGTTGCGGATACCAGTGGTGCGCGGTGTTGCAAGGAATAGCGATATGGCTCGCCCCCGCCTGATTCAGTTTTTCAATGCCCTCAAGCAGTTGAGGCAACGGCGACGGACCAGCCCCGGCCAGCGCCTTTTGCCGGTCGGCGATTTGCGGCACATTCCACACTACCGACGGCAGGTGGTGTTGATCGCTCTGCGCTGGTGTGGCGTCGAGCAATTTGTGCTGAAAGTCGAGCGTGGCGAGCGGCCCCATGCCGCCCAGCACGCCAAGCAAAAAGGGCTTAGCCATGACGGGCATGCGCCTCCAGCACCTGGCGATAGCCAAACAGGCCAACGGAACCACCGGTGTGGATAAACACCACGTTCTCATCCTTGCGGAAATGGCCCTTGCGAATCAGGTCGATAAGCCCGGCCGCCCCTTTCCCGGAATAGACCGGGTCGAGAAGAATGCCTTCATGGCGGGCAAAGAGGGTCAGTGCCTCCAGCATGCTCTCGGTTGGCAGGCCATAACCGTCACCAACGTAATCGCTGTTCGCCACCACCGCCTCACGCGGCAACTCACCCGGCACACCCAGCAACGCCAGGGTGCGCGAGGCCAGATTCCAGACGTTCTCTTCCTGCTTCGCCTTCGGTGCGCGAACGCTAATCCCCAGCACAGGCACCTGGCTGTTGGTGGCGGTAAACCCGGCGACCAGCCCGGCCTGGGTGCCGGTGCTGCCGGTGGCGTGCACGACATGATCAATACGCAAACGTAACTGTGAAGACTGGTACAGCAACTCTTCGGCACAGGCGACATAACCCAGCGCACCAATAGGGTTAGAGCCACCGCCAGGGATGATGTAGGGGTTATGGCCCTGCTCACGCAGCGTCGCGGCATACTCTTCCATTGCCTGCTGCATATCGGTGCCGCCCGGCAGATGGGCAACGATTTCGCCGCCCAGCAAATCATCCAGCAGGACATTCCCTGAGCGTTGATAGTCTTCGCCAAAGTCGGTAACGCGTTTTTCCAGCAGCACTTTTGCGGCCAGCCCAAGTTTCGCCGCACCGGCAATGGTCTGGCGCACATGGTTAGACTGGGTCGCCCCCTGGGTAATGATCACATCGGCTTTTTTCTCCAGCGCATCGGCCAGCAGAAATTCCAGCTTACGGGTTTTATTGCCGCCACTGGCAAGCCCTGTCGCATCATCGCGTTTGATCCATATTTTCGGACCGCCGAGTAATGCAGAGAGATTATTCAGAGGCTCCAGGGGAGTGGGAAAATGGCCGAGCGAAAGTCGGGGAAAGCGCGCCAGATGCATAACGACTCCTTGCTAAATAAGCGAATAACAGATGGGAGTCACTATACACATCAGATTCTGAGCGCTAATCACCAATAATAAATATCGATTCTCACAATTTAGCTAAGTCAGAGAAATAACCGTCCGGAGGGCTATTTCTATTACACGCGGGAATATATTACGTTAAAAAAGAATAACCCCTCTGCATAGAGAGGGGTTATCAGGCGGTATTTCAGCGCTATTTATTCAGCGTCTTTCTTTTTTGACGCACGCTTCGCTTTAGTCGCTGCGGCAATTTTTTGCGTCTTCGCAGACGGCTTTTTCACGCTTTTTTCTTTCTTCGGTTTCGCGGGGCTTTTCGCTTTACGGAATGCGCTGTCGGGTTCGAAATTGACTTTCTTACCGGTCTGACGACGTTTACCTGATGGCTTAGCGCCGTTACCTTTCTTCGCGTTTTCACGTGCGGTTTTACCCACATTACGCGGGCCGCGTTCGCTGGAAATCAACGAGAAGTCGATTTTACGCTCGTCCATATTGACCGCTTCCACACGCACTTCCACTTTGTCGCCCAGACGGTAAGTCTGGCCGCCCGATTCGCCAATCAGACGCTGGCCCACCTGGTCGAAGCGATAGTAGTCGTTATCGAGCGTGGAGACGTGCACCAGACCATCGATAAACAGATCGGTCAGGCGTACAAAGAAGCCAAAGCCGGTGACGCTGGCAATCACGCCAGGGAAGGTATTGCCCACCTGGTCCTGCATAAAGTCGCATTTCAGCCAGTCAGAGACTTCACGGGTCGCTTCATCCGCGCGACGTTCAGTCATCGAGCAGTGCTGGCCCAGTTGCAGCATCTCTTCCATAGAATAGTGCCAGCCGCCGGTTTCGGTGCTGTTGCCGGTATGGCCCTCATCTTTCGCCAGCAGATATTTGATGGCACGGTGCAGCGACAGGTCAGGATAACGGCGGATCGGCGAGGTAAAGTGTGCGTAGGATTGCAGCGCCAGACCGAAGTGGCCGCGGTTTTCCGGATCGTAGACCGCCTGCTTCATGGATCGCAGCAGCATGGTTTGCAGCATCTCATGATCGGGACGATCGGCGATGGACTCAAGCAGTGCTGCATAATCTGCAGGCTCAGGCTTGTTACCGCCCGGTAGCTCCAGGCCCAACTCCGCCAGGACGGTACGGAAAGAAGTGATCGCTTCAGTCGTTGGCTTGTCGTGGATACGGAACAGCGCGGGTTCATCCTCTTTCTCAACGAAACGCGCCGCCGAGATATTCGCGAGGATCATGCACTCTTCAATCAATTTATGGGCATCATTACGCTGAGTTTGCTCAATGCGCTCAATACGACGCTCGGCGTTGAAGATAAACTTCGCCTCTTCGCTCTCAAAAGAGATACCGCCACGTTCGGCACGGGAGGCATCAAGAACTTTATAGAGGTTGTGCAGCTCTTCGATGTGCTTAACCAGCGGCGCATACTGCTCGCGCAGATCCTGATCGCCCTGCAGTATATGCCAGACCTTGTTATAGGTCAGACGGGCATGGGAGCTCATTACCGCTTCGTAGAATGTATAACTCGTCAGACGACCCTTTGCCGAAATGGTCATTTCGCAGACCATGCACAGGCGGTCAACCTGCGGGTTGAGTGAACACAGGCCGTTGGAGAGCACCTCCGGCAGCATCGGCACAACCTGGGATGGGAAATAGACCGAGGTTCCACGAGCTCGCGCCTCATCATCCAGCGGCGTGCCCGGACGGACGTAATAGCTGACATCGGCAATAGCAACCCACAGGCGCCAGCCGCCGCCGCGTTTTTTCTCACAATAAACGGCGTCGTCGAAGTCGCGGGCATCTTCACCATCGATGGTGACCAGTGGCAAGGAACGCAAGTCTATGCGGCCCACTTTGGCCTCTTCCGGCACCTGCTCTTTCAGCCCTGAAACCTGTTTTTCAACCGCAGGCGGCCAGACATACGGAATTTCATGGGTACGCAGTGCCATATCGACAGCCATGCCGGTGCCCATATTGTCGCCCAGTACTTCGACAATTTTACCGATGGCTTTAGTGCGACGGGTCGGGCGCTGGGTCAGTTCAACCACCACCACAAAGCCCATGCGCGCGCCCATGATCTCTTCTGGCGGGATCAGGATGTCGAAACTCAGACGGCTGTCATCCGGCACCACAAAGCCGACGCCCGCGTCGGTAAAGTAACGGCCAACAATCTGACCGGTTTTCGGTACCAGGATGCGCACAACACGCGCTTCACGACGACCTTTACGGTCGGCACCCAGCGGCTGGGCCAGAATCTGATCGCCGTGAATACACATTTTCATCTGTTCGCTGGAGAGGTACAGATCGTCTTTGCGGCCTTCTACGCGCAAGAAGCCGTAGCCATCGCGGTGACCGATAACCGTTCCTTTCAGCAAATCAAGGCGTTCTGGCAGGGCATAACACTGACGGCGGGTAAAGACCAGTTGTCCGTCGCGCTCCATGGCGCGCAGGCGGCGGCGCAGTGCTTCGTTTTGCTCTTCGCCTTCGATATTGAGTTCAATTGCCAGCTCTTCACGGCTGGCCGGTTTTTCGCGTTTTGTTAAATGTTCGAGGATAAATTCGCGGCTGGGGATGGGGTTTGTGTATTTTTCAGCTTCGCGTTCCTGGAAAGGATCGTGTGACATAGCGGTTCCTCCGTTGTCATCTCTGGTGAAAGTCCCGTTATCTTCCACGCTACCTCTTGTTGGCTTCTTTCACTCACCCCGTCACTTATCGATATAAGCGCCGGGGGCATTCGTTCAGTTGCCGCCGCGATGTAACGCGAAATACTCAGGGCTTTTATCCTTCCACCAGCAGTAATTTGTAAAGCGGTTGATTCTCTTCAACCAAATCGGCCAGCGTGTAGTTATCCAACTCCTTGAGGAAACTTTGCACAGCCTTAGAAAGCGCCCGCTTAAGGCGGCAGGCGGAAGTAATATGGCAAAACTCACTGCTACAGTTAACCAGCGCCAGCGGTTCCAGGTCACGCACGACATCGCCAATGCAGATATCTTTCGCCGCCCGACCAAGGCGTATCCCGCCGTTTTTTCCTCTGACGGCAGCAACGTAACCTTCACGACTAAGTTGATTGATTATTTTGACCATATGATTACGGGACACACCATAGATTTCAGTGACCTCGGTAATGCTGGTCATCTTTCCTTCCGGCAAGGAAGCCATGTAAATCAGTGCGCGTAATCCGTAATCCGTAAAACTTGTTAACTGCACATCTACCTCAGTAAAAGGGAGAAAGGTGAGATACCTACAGGTATTGACTCTATTGATGATAAACCAGCCAACAGTGATGCCGCTAATTTATTTGAACTGAAGGGGAAAAAAGCAGGAAGAGAGGGGCCTGCAAGGCAAGCCCCCTGGATCATTACGCGTCGAATGGGTCGCGCAGGATCATGGTTTCTGTGCGGTCCGGACCGGTAGAGATAATATCGATCGGCACGCCAGTCAGTTCTTCAATGCGTTTGATGTAATTCAACGCCGCCTGCGGTAACCCGCTACGCTCTTTCACGCCAAAGGTCGATTCAGACCAGCCTGGCATGGTTTCATAAATCGGCTCAATACCTTCCCAGTTGTCTGCCGCCAGCGGAGTCGTCGTCACTTCACGACCATCCGGCATACGGTAAGCAACACAGATCTTCACTTCTTTCAGGCCGTCCAGGACGTCCAGCTTGGTCAGGCAGAAGCCAGACAGGGAGTTGATCTGCACAGCACGACGAACAGCAACGGAGTCCAGCCAGCCGGTACGACGACGACGACCGGTGGTAGCGCCGTATTCGTTACCCTGTTTGCACAGGAACTCGCCGATATCATCGAACAGTTCTGTCGGGAACGGACCCGCACCCACGCGGGTGGAGTAGGCTTTGATGATACCCAGTACGTAATCCACATAACGCGGACCCAGGCCTGAACCGGTTGCCACGCCACCTGCGGTGGTGTTAGAGGAGGTGACGTACGGATAGGTACCGTGGTCGATATCCAGCAGCGTCCCCTGCGCGCCTTCGAACATCACGAAGTCGCCGCGCTTACGCGCCTGATCCAGCAGATCGGAAACATCAACCACCATCGCGGTGAGGATGTCGGCAATCGCCATGACATCGTCCAGCACTTTCTGGTAGTCAACCGCTTCAACTTTATAGAAATTCACCAACTGGAAGTTGTGATATTCCATCACTTCTTTCAGTTTGTCAGCAAAGGTCGCTTTATCGAACAGGTCGCCAACACGCAGACCGCGGCGAGCAACTTTATCTTCATAAGCTGGCCCGATACCACGACCGGTGGTGCCGATAGCTTTCGCACCGCGCGCTTTCTCACGTGCCACATCGAGCGCAACGTGATAATCAAGGATCAGCGGGCATGCTTCGGAGAGCAGCAGACGTTCACGAACCGGGATACCACGGTCTTCCAGTTCTTTCATCTCTTTCATCAGAGCAGCAGGAGACAGCACAACACCGTTACCGATGATGCTGGTCACATTGTCACGAAGAATGCCTGATGGAATAAGATGGAGGACGGTTTTTTCACCGTTGATTACGAGAGTATGGCCTGCGTTGTGACCGCCCTGGTAGCGAACAACATATTTAGCCCGTTCAGTCAGAAGATCAACAATCTTCCCTTTACCTTCGTCACCCCATTGGGTGCCCAGTACGACGACGTTGTTACCCATTTTTTCAAAATCACCGTTTGCTTAAAAATGGATTCTACCATCGCTTTTTCAGATATACAGCACTTTTTGTACCCAAAATGAGGCAAATCCGACCGTTTTTTGATCAGCCAATCGTTTTCCTCAACATGTAGTAGATAACGATACCGGCGACCACAAGACCCCCTCCGAAGCGACGCAGCAGGTTGTCTGGCAATGTACTCATCGTGGCAATCATGCGACGCCAGGCTCGGGGATAAAGCATCGGACCGAGCCCTTCAAACACCAACACGAGCGCCAGTGCCAGCCAGATTGTTGCGTTCATTTTTTATCCTTATAAAAAGAAAACCACCGCCCTGATGGGCCGGTGGTTTTTACTTATAAAATCGAGACGTCAGTTTAACGTGTCGCGGAAGTCGGTGTCTTCATGTAACGGAAGAAATCGCTATCCGGGCTGAGCACCATCACATCCTGGTTGCTCTGGAAACTGCTTTCGTAAGCACGCAGGCTACGGATAAAGGCGTAGAAGTCAGGATCCTGACTAAAGGCGTCAGCAAACAGTTTCGCCGCTTCGGCATCGCCTTCACCACGCAGGATACGGCCCTGACGCTCAGATTCTGCCAGTGTCTTCGTGACTTCATAATCGGCCGCTGCGCGCAGTTTTTCAGCCTCTTCCTGACCCTGAGAACGGTGGCGACGGGCAACCGCTTCACGCTCAGCGCGCATACGGTTGAAGATCGCTTCCGACACTTCGGTTGGCAGGTTGATCTGCTTGATACGCACGTCAACAACTTCAATACCCAGCGCCGCCATACTGTTCGGGTTCACCACCGGCACTTTACCGTTGGTTTCAGCCTGAACGCGCTCCGCCGCTTTAGCGATTTCGTTATCCGCCGCTGGCGTTGTCACTTCGTCTACCGTACCCGCAGAACCGGAGTTCAGCGCGTCACGCACTTCCAGCGTCAGGCGGCCACGAGAGTCGGTCACGATATCTTTGACATCCAGGCGACCAATTTCAGAACGCAGACGGTCCGAGAACTTACGTTTCAACAGTACTTCCGCCTGAGAGACGTCACCGCCGCCCGTCGCCAGGAAGTAACGGCTGAAATCGCTGATCCGCCACTTGATGTACGAGTCGACAATCAGGTCTTTCTTCTCTTTGGTCACGAAACGATCGGCCTGGTTATCCATCGTCTGGATGCGCGCGTCCATCATTTTAACTGACTGAATAAAAGGCACTTTAAAATGCAGACCAGGCTCATAAATTACCGGCTTTTTATCGCCGTCACGCACCACGCTGCTGAACTGGAATTTGATCCCGCGTTCACCCTCTTTTACGACAAAAATAGAGGTGTAGAGCACTACCAGCGCGATGATGATAATCGCGATAACTGACTTACGCATCGTTATTCCCCCTGACGCTGATAGTCGTTACGCTGCGCGTTAGCGCGGCGTTGGTCCATAATGTCGCCCTGACTGATAGACGATGAATTGCTGGCACCGCTGTTACCGGAAGAGGACGCAGGCGGCAGGCGCAGAAGGTTGTTCGCGCCACTGCTATCGCTCTTTGCCGCAGGTGCATTCCCGCCTTTCAGCATCTGATCAAGCGGCAGAACCATCAGGTTGCCACCTTTATCGTTGACCAGCACTTTACGGGTGTGGCTCAGCACTTTTTCCATGGTCTCGATATAGAGACGCTCACGGGTAATTTCCGGTGCGGCTTTATACTCAGGCAGAATCTTCGCAAAGCGAGCCACTTCACCCTGGGCTTCCAGAATGGTTTGGGTCTTGTACGCGCGCGCTTCTTCCAGGATACGCTGCGCCTGACCGTTTGCACGAGGCTGCACTTCGTTGGTGTACGCTTCCGCTTCACGGATGAATTGCTGCTCGTTTTCACGTGCGGCAATCGCATCATCAAAGGCGGCTTTGACCTCTTCTGGCGGACGCGCCGCCTGGAAGTTGACGTCCAGCAGGGTGATACCCATGTTGTACGGTCTGATGGTCTCTTCCAGCTCACGCTGGGTATCGCTACGGATAACGGTACGGCCTTCCGTCAGAATGCGGTCCATGCCGTATTTACCAATAACGCCACGCAGCGCGCTGTCTGTCGCCTGGCGCAGGCTGTCATCCGCGCTGGTTACGCTATAGAGGTAACGTTCAGGATCGGTCACGCGGTACTGCACGTTCATTTCGACGCGCACGACGTTTTCATCAGACGTTAACATCACGCCGGACGCCGCCAGCTCGCGAACGGATTCGACGTTTACCGCCGTCACGTTATCGATAAAGGTCGGTTTCCAGTTCAGACCTGGCTCTACCAGATGACTGAATTTGCCGAAACGGGTCACAACGCCACGTTCCGCTTCTTTAATGGTGTAGAACCCACTGGCAGCCCAGATAATCACGGCAGCAGCCGCGACGATGCTGACGATGCGGCCGCCAACGTGGCCACGCGGGCCGGAAGGTTGTTGGCTTGCGCCACCTGAACCGGTGCCTTTGCCACCGCCCAGGCCGCCGAGTTTTTTGCTCAGCTTACGGAAGATATCATCCAGATCAGGTGGCCCCTGATCGCGACCGCCTTTGTTTCCATTTCCCTCAGAGTTGCCGCCTGGTTTGCTGCTTCCCCACGGGTCGCGGTCTTGTCCGTTGTTACCGGGCTGATTCCACGCCATGTATGTGCTCCATATTTGTTATGCGGTTTTACCCTTCATGCTTCGGGCTGCCTCTTTGTTGGCGGCCTTGATTTGCCGCCACGATGCAACCCAAATTATTTTAGGTACCCCCAAAGGGGAAAATCCTTCTGGCCAACCGGTCAGACGACGTAGTCTTCCAGTGCCGGTTCTTGTTTACAGAGGCGACGCCAGTCCACAATCGGCATACGCACCTGTATGCCCAGACTCCCGTCTTCCTCCATCCACTCTTTTTCGATGGCCTGAAGCTGATAAAAACGACTTCTCAGACGACCTTCTTTTGCCGGCAAACGCAACGTATGCTGCGCAACCTCGCCAGACAGCCGCTCTGTTAAAGCCTGGAATAACAGTGGTACGCCGACTCCGGTCTGAGCGGAAAGCCACACCCGAATCGGTTTATTTTCATCATCACGGTCGATACGCGGCTCAAAATCATCCAGCATATCGATCTTGTTCATCACCAGCAGCGTCGGGATTTCATGTGCGTCGATCTCCTCAAGCACAATGTTCACCGCCTCGATGTTGTCAGCGACACGCACATCAGCCGCGTCTATGACATGCAATAGCAGCGTCGCCTGCCGGGTTTCCTGCAACGTCGCTTTAAACGCCGCCACCAGGTCATGTGGCAAATGGCGAATAAACCCAACGGTATCCGCCAGTACGGTTTCACCTACGTCAGCAACATCAATACGACGCAGGGTCGGGTCCAGTGTGGCGAACAGTTGATCCGCCGCGTACACCTGGGCCTCGGTTATCTGATTAAACAGGGAGGATTTGCCGGCGTTGGTATAACCCACCAGCGACACCGTTGGAATATCCGCTTTCATGCGCGAGCGGCGTCCCTGTTCACGCTGCTTTTCCACTTTCTCAAGCCGCGAGAGGATTTGCATAATACGATTACGCAGTAAACGACGGTCGGTTTCGAGCTGGGTTTCACCCGGGCCACGCAAACCAATCCCGCCCTTCTGTCTTTCAAGGTGGGTCCAGCCACGCACTAAACGCGTCGCTAAATGGCGCAACTGCGCCAGCTCAACCTGCAGCTTACCTTCATGGGTACGCGCGCGCTGGGCGAAAATATCTAATATCAGACCTGTACGGTCGATAACCCGGCATTCACATAACGCTTCAAGATTACGTTCCTGGGCCGGACTCAATGCGTGATCAAATAAAACAACAGAAGCCCCTGTCGCTTTTACGGCTTCCGCAATTTCGACAGCCTTACCTTCACCTACAAAATACTTAGGGTGCGGTGCTTTACGGCTACCAGTAATCACCTGCATTGCTTCGACACCGGCGGAAGAGACCAGAGATTCAAACTCCTGGAGATCTTCCATATCTTTGTCTTGCGAAAAATAGATGTGTACCAGCACCGCCTGCTCACCGGCTTCATAACGGTCAAACAAGCGTAAACTCTCCTAAAATACCAGCGGGGAACTCAGAATCCTGGCTCCCCGACATGGAAAAACAGCCATCAACCTTATTCGGTTTCTTCGCTGTCCTGCTGCGCAGAGGACTGAGCATTGCTACCGTGATGGTAGTTACTGCCAGTGCCGCCGCCCGCGTTATTGCTATGATGAGAAACCGGGCGAGACGGAACAACAGTAGAAATAGCATGCTTGTAGACCATCTGGCTGACCGTGTTTTTCAACAGGATCACGAACTGATCGAAAGACTCAATTTGCCCTTGCAGCTTAATACCATTCACCAAATAAATTGAAACTGGAACACGTTCCCGACGCAGTGCGTTCAGGAACGGATCTTGTAAAGATTGCCCCTTAGCCATTCTATCTTTTCCTTATATGCTTGTTTTGTACTTAGAACCCGGGAGTTCTGAAAACTGCGTAAAATTTTGCGCACGATACAACTTGATTGTACACATTCAATTCGCGATCGCACCAATAACCTGTAACACTTCGTTGTATGACTCTTGCGGCTTTTCACTGTCTAACCAGTGAACGCCATCCCAGCCACGCAACCAGGTTATTTGCCGCTTTGCTAACTGCCTCGTGGCGCAAACACCTCTGTAAACCATTTCGTCGTAGGATATTTCGCCTTCAAGATAAGACCACATCTGGCGATAACCCACACAACGAACGGAAGGCATATCCGTATGCAAATCTCCGCGAGCAAAAAGCGCCCGCACTTCTGCTTCAAAACCCGAAGCTAACATCTGATGAAAACGCTGCTCAATTCGCTGATGGAGCAGTTCACGGCTCGCCGGGGCGATGGCGAACTGATGCACCTGATACGGCAGAGTATCTCCAGACGTTTGCGTCAGATCTGTTAAAGTTTTACCCGAAATGAAAAAAACTTCCAGTGCCCGGGAAAGCCTTTGCGGATCATTTGGATGGATTCGCGCTGCGGCTACAGGATCAATAGTCTGTAGCTGCTGATGCAACGCATCCCATCCACGCTCTGCTGCTTGTCTTTCAATCTCTGCTCGTACCGCTGGATCCGCTGATGGCAAAGGGGACAACCCTTCCAGCAGTGCTTTAAAATAAAGCATCGTACCGCCAACCAGCAACGGGATGCGCCCTTCTGCGGTAATCTCCGCCATGGCTGCCAGCGCATCGCGGCGAAAATCGGCCGCGGAATACGCCTGCGCCGGGTCGAGAATATCCAACAACCGGTGCGGAGCGGCGCGTAATTCAGCGGCAGTCGGCTTCGCCGTACCGATATCCATCCCCTGATAGATAAGGGCTGAATCCACGCTTATCAACTCAACTGGCAAAACTTTACGTAACTCAATGGCTAATGCCGTTTTGCCAGAGGCCGTCGGCCCCATCAAAAAAATAGCCTTAGGCAGGCCAGCCTTGCTTACATCACTCATGTTTCAGGGCATTCATCGCCATAGATAAATCAACAGGTTGTAACAAACCATCTGGCGGGGTCTTAACCAGATGCGGACAAAGACGCTCGACGTCGGTAAGCAGGCTAATGGCTTGCGCCATATTCCACTGGGTATGCTCGCTCGCCAGATGGCGGGCCAGCCAGTGGGAAACATTCACCGCATCAATCTCTGTCTGCTGCGCCAGGTAGCCTATCAGTTCAGGAATCAAGATTTGTAAATTTTGTTGGCGTAAGGGTAAAGGCACGGCGCGAATCGTAACGTGTTGACCATCCGGCACAAATTCGATACCCATTTCGGCCAGTACCGGTTGCGCGCGTTTTAACGCGGCATTTTCTTGTGAGGACACTTTCAGACGCACGGGAATGAGCAACGGCTGTCCGCACACCGGCCCGCCGGTCGGCGACAATTGCGCCTGCCTCAGCCAGCGTTCTGCCACGGGCAACGCCAGTAATGCGACCTGACCGCCGCGCTCAAGCAAAGCAAAGGCAGGCGCGACAACCGTCAGCACCCGACCAAAACTCTGGCTGTGCGCGTCCAGAACGGGAGCGGCTTCTTTTACGACATCCGCTTTACGCTCCGCCGCCGGGGTTTCCAGCAACTGGCGGTACAGCGCGCCTTGCTGCTTCTGATAACCCGGCTGTGCGTTTGGCCATGAAGGCGCACGCGCGGAACCTGCCGAAGCAGCCCCTGATGAAGCAGACGCTCGCGGCGTGGGTTCGCGCATCACAGAGGGTTCTGCGAAGTGATTGCGCCCGGCGGCGATGCGGTTTTCCGGTATCGGGCGCGGCGCAGGTTCGTCTTCCAGCGGCAAGGAGGTTGCTGTCTGCTGTTGCAGCACGCTCAGCACACCCTGGTAGATAAAATCATGCACCAGTCTTGACTGGTGAAAACGCACCTCATGTTTTGCCGGGTGCACGTTCACATCAACCTGGTGCGGGTCTATCTCTAAATAGAGGACAAAGGCAGGCTGCTGATCGGCCCCAAGCTTGTCTTCACAGGCCTGGCGAATCGCGTGGTTAATCAGGCGATCGCGCATCATGCGGCCATTGACGTAGCAATACTGGATTTCAGCAAACGCGGAGGTGGTCGCCGTGGGCTCAGCCACCCAGCCACGTAGCGCCAGGTCGCCATGCTGCCATTCGATTTCCAGCGCCTGTTCCAGAAATGCAGTACCGCAAATAGCCCCCAGCCGACGCTCTTTTTGCCCGTTCTGAGTCACCGCACGGTACTGGCGCATCATCTTACCGTTATGGCTCAGGTTGATGGTGACATCAAAACGCGCCAGCGCGATGCGTCTTACGACTTCATCGATATGGCCGAATTCGGTTTTTTCGGTGCGCATGAATTTGCGCCGCGCCGGGGTGTTATAGAAGAGGTCCAGCACTTCCAGGGTGGTGCCAACAGGATGGGCAGCAGGCTTAACGGTCACGTCCATATCGCGGCCTTCCGCATAAGCCTGCCAGGCCTCCTGCTGTTCGGCGGTGCGCGAGGTGAGCGTCAAACGCGAGACAGAGCTGATACTGGCCAGCGCTTCACCGCGAAAACCCAGACTGATGATGGCTTCAAGATCGTCAAGCGAGGCAATTTTACTGGTGGCATGACGTGCCAGCGCCAGCGCCAGCTCATCTTTTTTAATACCGCCGCCATTATCGCGAATGCGGATAAGCTTCGCCCCGCCGCGTTCGATATCGATATCGATGCGGGTCGCGCCCGCATCCAGACTGTTTTCCACCAGTTCCTTCACCACCGACGCAGGGCGTTCCACCACTTCGCCTGCGGCGATTTGGTTCGCAAGCTGTGGCGGCAAAACCTGAATCGGCATGAAGTCTCCTTAATTAAGCAATCCGCTGGCAGGCGCTGCGGCGTTAGCCATTTGTCCACTGCCCCCCTGCGGCGCAGATTGCAGAGGGTGTGCAAGGAAATAGTTGCGCAGCCCCGTGTAGATTGCTTCCGCAAGCTGCTGCTGGTATTCATCGCTGCCCAGCATACGCTCTTCGCTGTTGTTACTGATAAACCCGGTTTCAACCAGCACTGACGGGATATCCGGCGAACGAAGTACACCAAGGCTTGCGTGTTCCGGATGTCGCTTATGTAGCGCGCCAATACGCGCAAGCTGAGTGATCATACTGCTGGCGACATCATAACCGACACGCTGAGAATGGCCGAATTGTAAATCCAGCACCGCCTGGCTCAGGTAGGGGTCAGACTGACTGTTCGCCAGTACATCGCCCGCGCCGCCCAACAGCTCGGACTGTTTCTCATGCTGCTCAAGCCAGCCCGCCATTTCACTGTTGGCGCGACGGTTAGAAAGCACCCAGACGGACGCGCCGGTAGCATCGCGATTCGGTGCGGCATCCGCATGAATCGACACCAGGAAGTTTGCGTTTTGTTTACGCGCCACGTCCGAACGCCCCATCACCGAGATAAAGTAATCGCCATCGCGGGTCATTACGGCTTTGAACATGGGGTCGTCATTCAGCAAAGTACGCAGTTTACGCGCCACGGAGATAGTGACGTTTTTCTCCTGAGTGCCGCCAGGGCCAATCGCACCAGGATCCTGCCCGCCGTGCCCGGCATCGATAGCAATAATGACTTTACTGTCCCCGGAAGCCGGACGCGCCTGTGCCGCAGGACGAACCGCCGTATTGCTGCTGGTGACGCTAGTGATGCGATCGTTGCTGCCACTAAAAGGATTACGACCGGGTTGGGTCTGCACCGGTTGCGGCGTGACGGCAGGCGTCTCAACGCGTTTCGCTACCACTTTTGGCAGTGGAGGCGGTGGCGGCACATCGGCATCAATGGTAAACACCACGGTATAACCTGAGCCGCTTTGCTGTTTCACCGCGCGCGTTTTACCGTTTTGCGTTAAATCGACCACCAATCGCAGCGACTGGTTATCCTTCGGCGTGCCCGAACGAATGCTCCTGACCAAATTGTTACCGCTGAACTGGAGCGGCAACCCCTGAATTACACCGGTTTGTTTGATATCCAGCGCAACGCTTCGCTTCCCTTCCTGAGAAAAGGCATATTCCGGGTCGCCCATAAAACTGAACGTGATACGGGCCTGGTTATCCCCATTGGAAACCTGAATATCTGACAAACTCGCCGCACCGACCTGCATGCTGAATAAAATCAGTGCGGTCATTAGCCAACTTTTAACGCGATAAATCATCCCGTCATCCCTTAGATTAACCGGCCAAACGAGCCAGCAATGCATCGCCAGATGAGGATACAGCAGTAATGCGCGCCTCACGCCCCTGCGCCTGGTAATCAATATGAATTTCGACATCCGGGTCAGGCAGCACACCCGCACCTTGTTGCGGCCACTCGACCAGGCAAATAGCGTCGTTGGCAAAATAATCGCGGATCCCCATAAATTCCAGCTCCTCAGGATCCGCAAGGCGATACAGGTCGAAGTGGTACACATTCAGCTTATCGAGTGTGTAGGGTTCAACCAGCGTATAGGTCGGGCTTTTAACATTCCCGTTGTGACCAAGCGCCTGCAGAAAGCCCCGGCTGAAAGTGGTTTTACCCGCACCCAGGTCGCCGTACAGGTAAATCACTGTCGCGCCATTGCAAGCCTGCGCCATGCGTTGCCCCAACGTAAGGGTCGCTTGCTCATCAGGTAAAGGAATTACTCGATTCATCATCTTCTGTTTCAATAACGTCCGGGTTAACTACACGCACCAGCGTGGAAAAAAGATCGGTTGCCAGCATGCCCCGCATCCCTTGTCGCGACGCCAGCAAATCTGCCGCGACACCATGGGCGAGACAGCCTGCGCAGGCCGCGTCATACAGTTCAAGCTTCTGCCCCAGCATTGCGCCGATAATGCCAGACAGCACATCTCCCATGCCGCCGCTGGCCATCCCCGCATTGCCGGCATCAATAATACTGACCTTGCCGTCAGCGCCCGCCACCACCGTACCCGCCCCTTTCAGAACGACAACGCCTGCGTATCGTTGTAGCAGACGTTGCGCAGAAAGTAAGCGATCACTTTCAATTTCTGCAACGGAACAGCCAAGCAGGCGCGCAGCCTCGCCAGGGTGCGGCGTCAGGATGCGATTGTGACGTTTATCGGGATTGATTGCCAGAAGGTTCAGCGCATCCGCGTCCCAGAGCATCGGTTTGCGGAAATTCTCAACTTTCTGCAGGGCTTTTTTGCCCCACTCTTGCTGACCAAGCCCCGGCCCAATGACCACCACATCGGCCCACTCCAGACTCTCTTCAAGGCTCTGTGGTGTGAGTTGATGTACCATCAGTTCCGGGCGGGCCGTAATGACAGGCGCAATATTTTCGCTACGCGTGAGCACACGCACCAGCCCCGCCCCCGCCCGCAGCGCCGCTTCGCCCGCCATGCGGATAGCG
Organism: Phytobacter sp. SCO41; assembly: GCF_003073275.1. Taxonomy (NCBI): domain Bacteria; kingdom Pseudomonadati; phylum Pseudomonadota; class Gammaproteobacteria; order Enterobacterales; family Enterobacteriaceae; genus Phytobacter; species Phytobacter sp. SCO41. The sequence goes on from NZ_CP027225.1 coordinate 5,118,722, forward strand.
CCAGCGGTGCCATGATCGCCGCCAATGATGACCAACCGGCCATGGGAGCCTTTATGTGAAGTGGGACGGCGCGGCCTAAACCAGTGGGGAAGGAACGTCACATCAACGCGGGTCAGTAAAGTTTGCTGCCCGGCCAGCCAGTTTTCCAGCCCCAGAGCATGATGATGGAGCACACCGACGACATCACGGGCCTTCCCGGTCAGCAACCCCGGTTTCAGGGCGATAAAAGTCACGGTATGCGCGGCCTCAATGACCGCACCAGGCGTTGTACCGGTCTGTGCCACTAAACCAGAAGGAATATCCAGCGCCAGGATCGGAGCCGGATGTGCATTGGCCTGGGCTATCAGGGAGGCGCCAGGTTCTCTTGGTGCGCTGTTAAGCCCTGTGCCCAGCAAACCATCAATAATCAGATCGACGCCTTCCGGCCAGATGATATCAGCGGCATGGATGACACCTCCCGCGTTCAGCCAGGCTTCTCGCGCCGCCTGCGCCTCTTCCGGCAGCGGCTTGCTCCCCTCAACAGCCAACAGGGTCACCTCAATGCCTGCGGCCGCGGCCAGACGTGCGACAACATAACCATCGCCGCCGTTGTTGCCATGGCCGCACAGCACGAGCCAGTGTCGCGTTGTGGGGTAGTATGCCCGTGCGACGTTGAACGCGGCTTCACCCGCACGCTGCATCAGTTCAAACAGCGTAATCCCAAGGCTATCTGCCGCCTCCTTTTCCGCCCGCCGCAGTTCATCCGCAGGCCAGATGGAGTGTGGTATACTTGCTGCGTATTTCTTCATTGTATGGTCCGTCATGTCAGAGCCCCTCGATCTCAATCAATTAGCGCACAGCATCAAACAGTGGGGCTCTGAACTGGGTTTTCAGCAGGTCGGTATCGCTGACACCGACCTTTCCGCCAGCGAACCTAAGCTGCAGGCATGGCTGGACAAACAATATCATGGCGAAATGGAGTGGATGGCGCGACACGGCATGATGCGCGCCCGTCCACACGAGCTTCTGCCCGGCACCTTGCGGGTTATCAGCGTAAGAATGAACTATCTCCCCGCAAATGCCGCCTTCGCCAGCACACTTAAAAACCCGGCGCGGGGCTATGTCAGCCGCTACGCGCTGGGCCGCGATTATCATAAACTGCTACGTAACCGATTAAAGCAACTCGGTGAAAAGATCCAGCAGCATTGTGCCTCGCTGAATTTTAGACCGTTTGTGGATTCTGCGCCCATCCTTGAACGCCCATTAGCTGAAAAAGCCGGGCTTGGCTGGGTAGGTAAGCACTCACTAATCCTTAATCGCCAGGCCGGGTCATTCTTCTTCCTCGGCGAGTTACTCATTGATTTGCCCCTGCCTGTCGATCAGCCCGTTGAAGAGGATTGTGGTCGCTGCGTGGCCTGCCTCACCATTTGCCCGACCGGGGCGATTGTCGAGCCCTATACGGTCGATGCACGCCGCTGCATCTCTTATCTCACCATTGAGCTGGAAGGGGCGATTCCGGAGGAATTCCGCCCGTTAATCGGTAACCGCATCTATGGCTGCGACGACTGTCAGCTTATTTGCCCGTGGAACCGTTTCTCGCAATTAACAGATGAAGCAGATTTCAGCCCGCGCAAGGCGCTGCATTCGCCGGAACTGATTGAATTGTTTGCATGGAGCGAGAGCTGGTTTTTGAAAGTAACGGAAGGCTCGGCAATTCGCCGTATCGGTCATCTACGCTGGCTGCGTAATATTGCCGTCGCGCTGGGTAACGCCCCCTGGGATGAAGCCAATATACGTGCGCTGGAACAACGCCGGGGTGAGCACCCACTTCTTGATGAACATATAGAATGGGCCATTGCGCAACAGGTGGAAAAACGAAATGCCTGCGTGGTGGAAGTACAGACGCCGAAGAAACAACGCCTTGTGAGGGTCATCGAAAAGGGGTTGATACGTGACGCCTGAGACATCCACAGCTTGTGAATAAAATTAAAAACGCATTGCGTTTCAATGCCCACAAAATCGTCAAGTGATCCCATTAACAATTTAAGATGAATTTTTTATTAAAAAATTCAGTAAGTTAAATTGATACTATTCACCAGGCGAAGCGATTGGGATTTCAAATGAAGGCAGGCGTTCTGTGGATAAGTCTGTTTACAAGAATATGTAAGGACGAAAAAAATCGTCCGCAGCATGTGCTTTCCGCTGTGGATAATTTAATGGAGTAAAAATTTGGAGCGGGAAACGAGACTCGAACTCGCGACCCCGACCTTGGCAAGGTCGTGCTCTACCAACTGAGCTATTCCCGCTTGGGTGGTGCGTATCTTTCGATACTTTTCACATTTTGGAGCGGGAAACGAGACTCGAACTCGCGACCCCGACCTTGGCAAGGTCGTGCTCTACCAACTGAGCTATTCCCGCATAATCTCTGGTTTCACGTTGCAACAGCTTGGCTACACGTGCATACCGGCGATTGATGGTGCATTCAAATTTTGGAGCGGGAAACGAGACTCGAACTCGCGACCCCGACCTTGGCAAGGTCGTGCTCTACCAACTGAGCTATTCCCGCAAACATCATTTTTCTTGCTGTCGTAATTTCACATTTCTGTGTCGTCACGGGAGGCGCATTATACGAGAATTCCTTTCTCCTGCAAGCCCCCCGAAAACGATTTTTTAAATTTTTCGTTCAAGTGCTCGATTATTCGTCATCTTGCCTGTTTTTGCACCGGACGGACTACCTTACTCTCTTTTTCATCCATCCGGGCACTCTTTTTACAGCTTAATAAAATGTTCGCGATAGTAAGAAAGCTCGGCCACAGACTCGCGGATATCATCCATTGCCTGATGCGTGCCCTGTTTTTTGAAACCGTCGAGAATTTCCGGTTTCCAGCGACGCGCTAACTCTTTTAAGGTGCTGACGTCCAGATAACGATAGTGGAAGTAAGCTTCCAGCTCCGGCATGTACTTAAACAGAAAACGACGGTCCTGACCGATACTGTTGCCACAAATTGGCGACTTGCCCGCTGGCACCCACTCTTTCAGAAATTCGATGGTCGCCAGCTCTGCCGCGCGATCATCAAACTGACTTGCCTTGACGCGCTCCACCAGACCGCTGCCAGTGTGGGTACGTACGTTCCAGTCATCCATCAACGCCAGCTGAGCGTCAGACTGATGAACCGCAATTGTCGGCCCCTCCGCCAGGATATTCAGATTCGCGTCGGTAACCAGGGTCGCGATTTCAATAATACGATCGCGTTCCGGATTCAGCCCGGTCATCTCCAGATCGATCCAAATCAGGTTGTTTTCATTTGCACTCATGCTATTTTCCACCCTTCTCGCGTCATATTCAGCGTGACTATATTCATCTAAAATAGCGTGTATCATAAAGGTTTTGCCCATCCGGGGCGACCAGGAGCCAGTACGATTGAGTAAAAATAAACTCTCCAAAGGACAGCAACGCCGCGTCAACGCGAATCATCAGCGCCGGTTAAAAACGTCTGTGGAGAAAGCCGACTACGATGACAACCTGTTTGGCGAGCCGTCTGAGGGCATAGTGATCAGCCGCTTCGGCATGCACGCGGACGTTGAAGCCGCGGATGGCACCGTACACCGTTGCAATATTCGTCGTACCATTCGTTCACTGGTCACCGGCGACCGCGTCGTCTGGCGTCCGGGCAAAGAGGCGGCGGAAGGGGTGACGGTAAAAGGCATTGTCGAAGCTGTACACGATCGCACTTCCGTACTGACCCGTCCTGACTTTTACGATGGCGTAAAACCGATCGCGGCAAATATCGATCAGATCGTGATCGTTTCAGCCATTTTGCCGGAACTCTCGCTCAATATTATCGATCGTTATCTGGTGGCCTGCGAAGCGTTGGAGGTTGAACCGCTGATCGTGCTGAACAAGATCGATCTGCTGGACGATGAAGGCATGGCCTTCGTCAATGAGCAGATGGATATCTACCGCAAAATCGGTTATCGCGTATTGATGGTATCCAGCCATACCCAGAACGGGCTGCAGCCACTTGAGGACGCATTAACTGACCGTATCAGTATTTTTGCCGGGCAGTCTGGCGTGGGCAAATCCAGCCTGTTGAACGCCCTGCTCGGTCTGCATGAAGACCAAATCCTGACAAATGATGTCTCTGATAACTCCGGTCTGGGCCAGCACACTACGACAGCCGCCCGTCTTTATCACTTCCCGCACGGCGGCGATGTGATTGATTCTCCTGGGGTGCGTGAATTTGGACTCTGGCATCTGGAGCCGGAACAAATTACTAACGGCTTTGTCGAATTCCATGACTATATCGGCCACTGCAAATACCGTGACTGTAAACACGCCAGCGACCCAGGCTGCGCCATCCGCGAAGCCGTCGACAAGGGCGAAATCGCCGGGACGCGGTTCGAAAATTATCACCGTATTCTTGAGAGCATGGCACAAGTAAAAACGCGTAAAAGCTTTTCTGAATCCGATGACTGACAACTAAGCTTAGCGTCGTTAGAATCGTCCCCCTTTTTTGCAAAGACCTGGCGATAGCGCCGGGTCAGGAACGACAAAAACAATGGCCTGGAGGCTACCTTGTTAAACTCATTTAAACTTTCGCTTCAATACATTCTGCCGAAACTGTGGCTCACTCGCCTGGCGGGCTGGGGCGCAAGCAAACGCGCGGGTTGGCTGACCAAACTGGTTATTGATCTGTTCGTCAAATACTACAAGGTCAATATGCAGGAGGCGCAAAAGCCGGACACTGCCAGCTATCGCACCTTCAACGACTTCTTCGTGCGCCCGTTGCGTGACGATGTTCGCCCGCTGAACACCGATCCGAACATCCTGGTCATGCCCGCAGACGGCGTGATAAGCCAGCTCGGTAAAATCGAAAACGACAAAATCCTGCAGGCGAAAGGCCACGATTACAGCCTGGAGGCCCTGCTGGCAGGCAACTACCTGATGGCAGACCTGTTCCGTAATGGCTCTTTTGCTACCACGTACCTGTCACCGCGTGATTATCACCGCGTGCATATGCCGTGCAACGGTATCCTGCGGGAAATGATTTATGTACCGGGCGACCTGTTTTCGGTTAACCACCTGACGGCGCAGAACGTGCCGAACCTGTTTGCCCGTAACGAGCGCGTCATTTGCTTGTTCGATACTGAATTCGGCCCGATGGCGCAAATTCTGGTCGGAGCCACGATTGTCGGCAGTATTGAGACAGTCTGGGCCGGTACGATCACCCCGCCGCGCGAAGGCATCATCAAACGCTGGACCTATCCTGCAGGCGAGAGCGATGGTGCAGTTGCGCTGCTGAAAGGCCAGGAGATGGGCCGCTTCAAACTGGGTTCAACGGTGATTAACCTGTTCGCGCCGGGTAAAGTGAACCTGGCAGAACACCTGCAAAGCCTTTCTGTGACCAAAATCGGCGAGCCGCTGGCCGTCTCCACCGAAACGCTGGTGACACCGGAAGCTGAACCGACGCCTCTGCCCGCAGAAGAAATTGCCGCCGAGCTGGATGCCAGCCCGCTGGTAGACGACAAGAAAGACGAAGTCTAACGAAGAAGGTAAGCTGTAGTGCGCCTGATTATCATTTTTCTGATGGCCTGGTGCCTCAGCCTGGGGGCCAATGCAGCAACGGCCCCCGATGCCAAACAAATCTCGCAAGAACTGGAGCAGGCCAAAGCGGCAAAAGCCACGCCCGATCAGGCTGAAACCGTCGAAGTGCTCCAGGGCGCGCTGAACGCGCTTGAAGAGCGTAAAGGCTCGCTTGAGCGCGCCCAGCAATATCAAGATGTTATCGATAATTTCCCCAAACTTTCCCGCACGCTACGCTCGCAGCTAGATAACCTGCGCGATGAGCCAAAATCGGTGCCTGCCAATATAAGCACCGATGCGCTAAACCAGGAAATTCTGCAAGTCAGCAGTCAGTTGCTGGAAAAAACTCGCCAGGCGCAGCAAGAGCAGGAGCGCGCCCGGGAAATTAACGATTCCCTGAGCCAGCTTCCGCAGCAGCAAACGGATGCCCGCCGCCAGGTTAATGAAGTTGAACGCCGCATCGGCGCGCAAACCAGCAATACGCCGCTCGCGCAGGCACAAAATCTGAGTGCCCAGGCAGAGTCTGCAAAGCTGAGGGCGCTGGTCGATGAACTGGAACTGGCACAGCTATCGGCAAATAACCGCCAGGAGCTGTCTCGGATGCGCTCAGAGCTGGCCCAAAAACAGGCACAGCAACTGGATGCTTACCTGCAGGCGCTACGTAATCAGCTCAACAGCCAGCGTCAGCGTGAAGCCGAGCAGGCGCTGGAGAGTACCGAACAACTGGCGGAAAACAGCGATAACCTACCGCCCGGTATCATCGAACAGTTTAAGATCAACCGTGAGCTGTCGCAGGCGCTGAACCAGCAGGCGCAGCGCATGGATCTGGTCGCCTCGCAACAGCGTCAGGCGACGAATCAGATGTTGCAGGTCCGCCAGGCACTGAACACCCTGCGCGAGCAGTCACAGTGGCTGGGCGCGTCCAATATGTTGGGTGAAGCGTTGCGCGCTCAGGTGGCCCGCCTGCCGGAAATGCCTAAGCCCCAGCAGCTTGATACAGAAATGGCGCAGCTTCGCGTGCACCGCATGCGCTATGAAGACCTGGTGAACAAGCAGCCTCAGTTGCGACAGATTCGTCAGGCTGATGGCCAGCAACTGACGGCGGAGCAGAGCCGTATACTCGATGCCCAGTTGCGCACGCAGCGTGAGTTGCTCTCGTCGCTACTACAGGGTGGCGATACCCTGATTCTGGAACTGACAAAGCTCAAAGTTTCCAATAGCCAGCTTGAGGATGCGCTGCGCGAGGTGAATGAAGCCACGCACCGCTACCTTTTCTGGACGGCGGACGTCAGTCCAATGAGCCTGAGCTGGCCGGTTGAAATCGTGCAGGATCTGCGACGCCTGATCTCGCTGGATACCTTTAGCCAACTCGGCAAAGCCAGCGCAATGATGCTAACCAGCAAAGAGACGCTGTTCCCGCTTTTTGGCGCGCTCATCCTCGTAGGTTTCAGCCTCTACTCGCGTAAACATTTCACCCGTTTCCTGGAGCGTTCCAGCGCCAAAGTCGGCAAAGTCACTCAGGACCATTTCTGGCTGACAATGCGTACGGTGTTCTGGTCGATTCTGGTCGCCCTTCCGCTTCCCGTATTGTGGGCAACGCTGGGATACGGCTTACAGGAAGCCTGGCCGTATCCGCTGGCAGTAGCGATTGGCGACGGCGTCACCGCGACCGTTCCGCTACTGTGGGTGGTGATGATTTGCGCCACTTTCGCCCGCCCTACCGGATTATTTGTCGCCCATTTCGGCTGGCCGCGTCATCGCGTGGCGCGTGGAATGCGCAACTATCTGATGAGCATTGGTTTTATCGTGCCATTGATTATGGCGCTGATCATGTTCGATAACCTCAATGACCGGGAGTTTTCCGGGTCGCTGGGCAGGCTCTGTTTTATTCTGATTTGTGGTGCGCTGGCGGTCGTCACACTCAGCCTTAAACGCGCCGGGATCCCGCTCTATGTCGATAAGACCGGTTCGGGTGATAACATGCCGAACCGCCTGCTATGGAACCTTCTGTTAAGCGCCCCGCTGATTGCGATTCTCGCTGCTGCGGTGGGCTATCTGGCCACCTCGCAGGCTCTGCTGGCGCGTCTGGAAACCTCCGTCGCCATCTGGTTCCTGCTGTTAGTGGTCTATCACATTATCCGCCGCTGGATGCTGATCCAGCGTCGCCGTCTGGCGTTCGATCGTGCCCGCCATCGTCGCGCAGAGATCCTCGCCCAACGCGCGAAAGGCGAAGATGAGACGCCGCACTCCACCAGTACCGAAGGATCGGTCGAGATAGATGAGAAAGAGCTCGATCTGGATGCCATCAGCGTGCAATCGCTGCGCCTGGTGCGCTCGATCCTGATGCTTATCGCGCTGCTCTCCGTCATTGTGCTGTGGTCAGAAATCCACTCAGCTTTTGGCTTCCTGGAGAACATTTCCCTGTGGGATGTCACCTCCACGGTGCAGGGGGTGGAAAGCCTTGAGCCCATCACTCTCGGCGCGGTGTTGATTGCCATTCTGGTGTTTATCATCACCACGCAACTGGTGCGTAACTTTCCGGCGCTGCTTGAGCTTGCCCTGTTGCAGCATCTGGATCTCACCCCCGGCACCGGTTATGCCATCACCACCATCACCAAATATCTGCTAATGCTGTTTGGCGGGCTGGTTGGATTCTCAATGATCGGGATCGAATGGGCGAAATTGCAGTGGCTGGTTGCCGCGCTTGGCGTCGGTCTGGGCTTTGGCCTGCAGGAGATCTTCGCTAACTTTATTTCCGGCCTGATCATTCTGTTTGAAAAGCCGATCCGCATCGGTGATACCGTGACGATCCGCGATCTGACCGGTAGCGTCACGAAGATCAATACCCGCGCCACGACGATCAGCGACTGGGATCGCAAAGAGATCATCGTGCCCAATAAGGCCTTTATTACCGAGCAGTTTATCAACTGGTCACTGTCGGATTCGGTGACGCGTGTGGTGCTGACGGTTCCGGCACCCGCCGATGCCAACAGCGAAGAGGTAACGCAGATCCTTTATACCGCCGCAGAACGTTGTACGTTTGTGATTGATAACCCTGCCCCGGAAGTGTTTCTGGTGGACCTCCAGCAAGGGATTCAGCTATTTGAACTGCGTATCTACGCCGCCGAGATGGGGCACCGTATGCCGCTGCGCCACGAGATTCATCAGTTGATTCTGGCGGGCTTCCGCGAACATGGCATCGATCTGCCGTTCCCACCGTTCCAGATGCGGCTTGAAAGTCTGGACGGCAAGCGCACGGCGCGCACGCTGACATCGGCAGGGAAAGGGAATCGTCCGGCGGGAAGTGTGTAATCTTTCCCCGATGCGCTTATCGGGGCTACTCTGACAGCCTCTCCCACTGGGAGAGGCTTCGATGATCAACGCCATCAGACCGTGCCCGGATAAGGCGTAGCCGCATCCGGGATGGTGAAGCCGAAAAATCAGGAGCGATCGACGGTAAACGCCATTACCTCGGCGAGGCTTTCCGCCCCCAGCGCCAGCATCACCAGGCGATCAACGCCCAGCGCCACACCGGAGCAATCCGGCATACCGGCCTTCAGCGCCTCCAGCAGATTTGTATCCACCGGTTGCTGCGGCAGACCACGTGCGGCACGCTTGCGATTATCCTGCTCAAAACGCTGCTGCTGTTCGCGGGCATCGGTCAGTTCATGAAAACCATTCGCCAGTTCAATACCTTTGAAGTAGACCTCAAAGCGTTCCGCCACGCGGTGATCTTCGGTGCTGATTTGCGCCAGCGCGGCCTGACTTGCCGGGAAGTGGTAGACAAACGCCGGACGGTCTTTGCCGATATGCGGCTCAACGCCCATGGTGAACAGCAGTTGCAGCAAGGTATCGCGGTCTTCTTCAGTGTCTGCGATATTGCTTAAATCAAGCTTCGCCGCCACTTCACGCAGTTGAGCTTTATCCGCAGAAAGCGGATCGATTTCCAGGTAGCGCTGGAAAGCCTGCTGATAAGAGAGTGATTCCGCTGCCGGGCACTCCAGCACCTGTTGCAGAAGGTCATCCACTTCATTCATCAAACGATACATATCGTAGTGCGGACGGTACCACTCCAGCATGGTGAACTCAGGATTATGATGACGCCCCATTTCCTCATTACGGAAGCTGCGGCACAGTTGGAAAACCGGGCCACATCCTGCCGCCAGAAGACGCTTCATGTGGTATTCCGGGCTGGTCATCAGATAAAGATTCATCCCTTGCGAATGGCCGGGACCAACGAAACGGGTCTCAAACGGGAACAGATGAATATCGGTTACCGTGGCCTGGCTCATACAAGGCGTTTCCACCTCTAACACGCCGCGATCGGCGAAGAAACGCCGAATTTCCGCCATAATTGCTGCGCGTTTTAATAAGTTAGGGATGGATGCGCTCGGCTGCCAGGTTGCCGTCTCGCTCATGGTACGTTCTCCGAATTCAAACAAGGGCACGAAGTCTACCCGTATCAGCTCAGAGAGACAAATTTTGAGCGGAATAAGGTTCAGCGACGGGAGGTAAAATCACTAAAGGTTGGGGGTTTTGTAATTAAATTAATCAAAATCAATGATGTTTTAGGCTATTCATACGTTAAAAAAATCGAACAGGTCAAATTTCCCTCACCATCCTAAGATTATAATGCATACCAATAAAGGAGCAGTGGAATCGTATTCGAGGCCCTGGCTGGTCAGATCAGAAAGGGTTGCGAAATAACAATAATCAGGAGGAATGTCGTGCAAACTTTTCAAGCCGATCTTGCTGTAATTGGCGCGGGTGGCGCGGGTTTACGTGCCGCCATAGCAGCCGCCCAGGCAAATCCAAATGCTAAAATCGCCCTTATTTCAAAAGTTTATCCCATGCGCAGCCACACCGTGGCCGCAGAAGGCGGTTCCGCAGCCGTTGCACAGGATCATGATAGCTTCGAGTACCATTTTCACGACACTGTAGCCGGTGGCGACTGGCTGTGCGAGCAGGATGTCGTTGACTACTTTGTCCGTCATTGCCCCACCGAAATGACGCAGCTTGAACTCTGGGGCTGCCCGTGGAGCCGCCGCCCCGATGGTTCTGTCAACGTTCGCCGCTTTGGCGGCATGAAGATCGAACGCACCTGGTTTGCCGCAGATAAAACCGGCTTCCATATGCTACATACCCTCTTCCAGGCATCACTTCAGTTCCCGCAAATTCAGCGTTTCGACGAGCACTTCGTGCTGGATATTCTGGTCGACGATGGCCAGGTGCGTGGGTTAGTCGCGATGAACATGATGGAAGGCACGCTGGTGCAGATTCGTGCCAACGCGGTCGTTATGGCGACAGGCGGTGCGGGTCGCGTTTACCGTTACAACACCAATGGCGGTATCGTCACCGGCGACGGAATGGGCATGGCGCTTGCTCATGGCGTACCGCTGCGTGATATGGAGTTTGTCCAGTATCACCCCACCGGGCTGCCGGGTTCCGGTATTTTGATGACGGAAGGCTGCCGTGGCGAAGGCGGTATCCTGGTCAACAAAAACGGCTACCGTTATCTGCAGGATTACGGCATGGGGCCAGAAACCCCGCTGGGCGAACCGAAGAACAAATATATGGAGCTGGGGCCGCGCGATAAAGTGTCGCAGGCGTTCTGGCATGAATGGCGTAAAGGCAACACCATTTCGACCCCGCGCGGCGATGTCGTCCATCTCGACTTGCGCCATCTGGGTGAGAAAAAACTGCTGGAGCGTCTGCCGTTTATTTGCGAACTGGCAAAAGCCTACGTTGGCGTGGATCCAGTAAAAGAACCGATTCCTGTACGCCCCACCGCGCACTACACCATGGGCGGTATCGAAACCGATCAGCAGTGCGAAACCCGTATCAAAGGGCTGTTTGCTGTGGGTGAGTGTTCATCTGTTGGTCTGCATGGCGCAAACCGTCTTGGCTCAAACTCGCTGGCAGAGCTGGTGGTGTTTGGTCGTCTGGCAGGTGAACAAGCAATGGCGCGCGCCGCCTCCGCGACAGCAGCCAGCGACGCTGCGCTGAACGCACAGGCCGCCGACGTTGAGCAACGCCTGAAAAATCTGGTTAATCAGGAAGGCACGGAAAACTGGGCGAAAATTCGCGACGAAATGGGTGAGTCAATGGAAGAAGGCTGCGGTATCTACCGTACGCCAGAGCTGATGCAAAAAACCGTTGATAAACTGGCGGAGCTGCAAGAGCGTTTCAAACGCGTGCGCATCACCGATACTTCCAGCGTGTTCAATACCGACATCCTTTATACCATCGAACTGGGGCACGGCCTTAACGTCGCCGAATGTATGGCTCATTCCGCGCTGGCACGTAAAGAGTCGCGCGGGGCGCATCAACGTCTGGATGAGGGCTGCACGGAGCGCGATGACGTCAACTTCCTCAAGCACACCCTGGCGTACCGGGACGCAGACGGTACTACCCGTCTCGATTACAGCGACGTGAAGATAACGACGCTGCCGCCTGCGAAACGTGTTTACGGTGGCGAAGCGGAAGCCGCTGAGAAGAAGGAGTCGACCCATGGCTGAGATGCAAACCCTGAAAGTTGAGGTGGTGCGATATAACCCGGAAGTGGATACCGCTCCGCACAGCGCCTTTTATGATGTGCCTTACGATGAGCAAACGTCGCTGCTGGACGCGCTGGGTTATATAAAGGATAACCTGGCGCCGGACCTCAGTTATCGCTGGTCCTGCCGTATGGCGATTTGCGGTTCCTGCGGCATGATGGTCAACAAAGTGCCGAAGCTGGCCTGTAAAACGTTTTTACGTGACTACACGAAAGGGCTAAAAATCGAGGCGCTGGCGAACTTCCCTATCGAGCGCGATTTAGTGGTCGACATGACTCACTTTATCGAAAGCCTGGAGGCCATTAAGCCGTACATCATTGGCAATTCGCGGACACCGGATCAGGGGCCGAACAAGCAAACCCCGGCGCAGATGGCGAAATACCATCAGTTCTCCGGCTGTATCAACTGTGGCCTGTGCTATGCGGCATGTCCGCAGTTTGGCCTCAATCCGGAGTTTATTGGCCCGGCGGCCATCACGCTGGCGCACCGCTACAACCTGGATAACCGCGACCACGGGAAACAGCAGCGTATGCCGCAGTTGAACAGTCCAAATGGCGTCTGGAGCTGTACCTTTGTGGGCTACTGCTCGGAAGTGTGCCCGAAACATGTCGACCCGGCGGCCGCTATCCAGCAGGGCAAAGTGGAAAGCTCGAAAGACTTTCTTATCGCCACTCTGAAACCACGCTAAGGAGCGCATCATGACGACTAAACGCAAACCCTATGTCCGGCCAATGCCGTCGACCTGGTGGAAATCGCTGCCGTTTTATCGCTTCTATATGCTGCGTGAAGGAACAGCGTTACCGGCGGTATGGTTCAGCATCATTTTGATCTGCGGACTTTTTTCCTTAAAACATGGCCCGGAATCCTGGGAAGGATTTGTTACCTTCCTGCGAAACCCAATAGTGGTGATCCTGAACCTGATTGCCCTGGCGGCAGCGTTGCTGCACACCAAAACCTGGTTTGAACTGGCGCCAAAAGCGTCGAATATCATCATCAAAAGCGAAAAGCTTAAACCCGAGCCGGTTATCAGAGGGCTGTGGGTCGTGACCGTGCTGGCGACGGTGGTCATTCTTTTCGTTGCACTGTTCTGGTAAGGAGGCCAAAGGTGATCAATCCAAACCCAAAACGTTCCGATGAACCCGTCTTCTGGGGGCTGTTCGGCGCAGGCGGCATGTGGAGTGCGATTATCGCGCCGGTGATGATTCTGCTGGTTGGCGTGCTGCTACCGCTGGGTCTCTACCCCGGTGAAGCGCTCGGCTACGAACGTGTACTGGCATTTGCCCAAAGCTTTATCGGCCGTGCGTTTTTATTCCTGATGATTGTTCTGCCGCTATGGTGCGGGCTGCACCGTCTGCATCATGCCATGCATGATATTAAAGTCCATATCCCCAGCGGGAAATGGGTCTTCTATGGCCTCGCCGCTATTCTGACAGTGGTCACCCTGATCGGGGTCATCTTCCTTTAATTCACCTCGCTCTCCCGCTCTGGCGGGAGAGCATTTTTCCCGCCAGCTTCTACACTTAAGTAAAAAACTGGAAGGAAAAAATCATGCGTTTGTTGCCGATTATCGCAACGGCTGCTGCTGCATTTTTGGTTGTAGCCTGTAGCTCTCCTACTCCCCCTTCTGGCGTCACCGTGGTGGATAACTTCGATGCGCAACGTTACCTTGGCCGCTGGTATGAAATTGCCCGCTTTGACCACCGCTTCGAGCGTGGCCTGGAAAAGGTGACCGCGACCTACAGCACAATGGATGACGGCGGCATTCAGGTCATCAATAAAGGCTACAATCCGGAACGCGGTATGTGGCAACAATCGGTCGGGAAGGCGTACTTTACCGGTGATACGCGTAAGGCCGCACTTAAGGTCTCGTTCTTCGGTCCTTTCTATGGCGGCTATAACGTCATTGCGCTGGACAAAGATTACCGATATGCGCTGGTATGCGGGCCGGATCGGGACTATCTGTGGATTTTGTCACGCACACCGACGCTTCCGGATGCGGTGAAAAAACAGCTCGTTGATATCGCAGCCCGCGAAGGTTTTGCGGTTGAAAAACTTCTGTGGATAAATCAGACCCTTTAAGGCGTACTGAGCTTAAGGCCGATAATCCCCGCGACAATCAGTGCCAGGCTTAGCAGGCGCGCGGGATTGGCCGATTCACCGAATAACACAATCCCCGTGATAGCAGCCCCCACGGCGCCAATGCCTGTCCAGACGGCATACGCCGTTCCTGTGGGCAGGCTTTTCATCGCCCATGACAACATCACGATGCTAACGATCATCGCCGTTACGGTAATCACGCTGGGTACAAGGCGGGTAAAACCGTGCGTGTATTTCAGGCCAATAGCCCAAACGACTTCAAGAAGACCAGCGATAAAAAGAATTATCCATGACATAGGTGGCTCCAGTGCGGGGCCGTCCCCATTGAGTGTTGCGCAATCGGGTCGTCCCGACAGGCTGGTTGAGAGAGATAAATTTTGACCTGGTTACAAACGGAATGCAATTTTTGCGTAATTGCGCAGATTTAAGTGACTTAAAGCAAGAAATAGCTACAGATAGCAACGCAGTTCGCGCATTTATTCCCCATAAGTACCCCCTATGATGAAGTGCTGCCAGCAACGGGAAGCCGTGCGTCAATATTCTTACTGCGAAGAAAAATATGTTCAAAATTCTCTTGATTGACCGTTGTTACTTCACCCGTACGGGGCTGGAAAGCTGGCTCAATCAGACTGATTTTTTCCCGGCTTCATTCCTTGTGACTTCGCTGAATAACCTGATGCTGGCAAAAGAGCATATTGTGCAATGGCAGCCGGACTTGATCATTGCCGATCTTTACGGCTTTAAGAATGATCTCCACCATATTCAGCAACTTTCCTCACTGTTCACCGCCTGCGGTAAAGATAACCATCTTATCCTTTTGCAGTCAGGGGAAGATGCCCAACTCATGGCGTATTGTGCCCAGTATCAGGTACAGGCAACGCTGCAAAAAAGTGAGCCGATGGAAACGCTGGCTAAAGTCATTGATCATGCCGTTCTGTCCCGCCCCGTGCGAACCGGGCCACAGATAGCCACCCCGTTGCTCACACGCCAGGAAGAAAAAGTACTGTCATTGTGGATGGAAGGCCGCAGTAATCAATCTATTGCGTCCAAAATGAGCATCAATGGTAAGACGGTGTATACCTACAAGCGCAATATTCGGATGAAGCTGGGGATGGGTAACCGTTTTACACCGTTCCTTTCGCTCCCCGAAGCACCAGACACCGTGCAAGACAACCTGAATTAACGGTACGGCACTGGCCGTACCGCGTACTGGCAGGAATTACTGCTGCGCTTTTGTCGCTGCGCCAGAAATAGCGCTACCACCCTCAGAGATATCCTGACCGACACCACGCGTGGTGTTACAAGCAGTCAGCGCTGAGGAAAGAACCAGTACAGTAAAGATCGCAGCAAATGTCTTCTTAACCATAATATCTTCCTTATGTAGCCAATATTGTTTGTGCATAGCCACTTAAGAATAGACAAGATTGCGCAACCTGGCGGAATATCGGCGATTTTTAGGACGACAGGAAGAAATTAGCTGGCAGCGTGCGAGATTGAGTTGCCAAGATGTTTGATGTCTTCACCAAAGCCACGCGCGGTATTACAGCCCGCCAGCAAAGTGGTGGTGAGAAGAAAGAGTGCTACAAGACTGAGAAGACGTTTCATCATTCCTGCCCTGGAAAAGCAAAGGTGCAATAAGGTGAGCGCACCAACATTTCACAATAGACAAATCATTCAGGCTGCATTGTGGCGACAAGCAAGAAATCCCAGCAAACTATTTAACGGGTTAACTGGGGTTTCTCTAAGCACAGCCAACAAAGAGGCAGCCTAAAAGATAAAGTGAATTACTTCACGCGGGATACATATTCGCCGGAACGCGTATCCACTTTAATCACTTCACCGATCTGTACGAACAACGGAACTTTAACCACTGCGCCAGTGCTCAGCGTAGCCGGCTTACCACCGGTACCCGCGGTATCACCTTTCAGACCTGGATCGGTTTCAATGATTTCCAGTTCAACAAAGTTCGGCGGAGTCACAGCGATCGGACGGCCATCCCACAGCGTCACGATGCACTCAGCCTGATCCAGCAGCCATTTCGCGCTGTCACCAACGGTTTTCGCATCGGCAGCCAACTGCTCGAAGGTTTCGTTGTTCATGAAATGGTAGAACTCACCGTCGTTGTAGAGGTAAGTCAGGTTCATATCGATAACATCTGCGCCTTCGGCAGAGTCAGTAGATTTGAAGGTTTTTTCTACACGGGTGCCAGTCAGCAGGCGGCGCAGTTTAACGCGTGCAAATGCCTGACCTTTGCCTGGTTTAACGAATTCGCTGGCTTCAACTGCATAAGGTTCGCCGTCGAGCATGATTTTAAGACCGGCACGAAAATCGTTGCTATAGTAAGTCGCCATAAAGGCCCTCTAAAAATGTTAACTGGTAGCTAAGCCACAAAATGGCGCATATTGTAACCCTAAATACCCCATCCAGAGAAGATTGGTTAGTGCAACTTGCCGATGTAATAACCGATCCAGATGAACTCTTGCGTGTTTTAAATATAGACACTGACGAAAATTTAACCGCCGGACGCGAAGCAAAACGCCTGTTCCCGTTGCGCGTGCCCCGCGCTTTTGCCGCGAGAATGAAAAAAGGCGACCCCAACGATCCGCTTTTACGTCAGGTCCTGACGGCGAGAGAAGAGTTTGTTGCCGCCCCAGGATACAGCACCGATCCGCTGGAAGAGCAGGAAAGTGTGGTGCCTGGCTTGCTGCATAAGTACCGTAACCGTGCACTGCTGCTGGTTAAAGGTGGCTGTGCGGTAAACTGCCGCTACTGCTTCCGCCGCCACTTCCCGTATGCAGAAAATCAGGGCAATAAACGCAACTGGCAGGTTGCGCTGGATTATATTGCCCGGCAACCGGAACTTGATGAGATCATTTTCTCCGGTGGCGATCCGCTGATGGCGAAAGATCATGAACTGGACTGGCTGATCGCGCAGCTTGAAGCCATTCCACATATCAAGCGCTTGCGTATTCACAGCCGGCTGCCGATTGTCATTCCGGCGCGGATCACCGACACACTCGTCGCCCGCCTTGCAGGTTCTTCTCTGCAGATTCTGCTGGTGAACCATATCAATCATGCCCAGGAAATCGATGACGACTTTCGCGCGTCCATGGTTAAACTGCGTCGGGCTGGTGTAACACTGCTTAATCAGAGCGTGTTATTGCGCGGCGTTAATGATAATGCCCGCACGCTTGCAGACCTCAGTAACGCGTTGTTTGATGCTGGCGTGATGCCCTACTACCTGCATGTGCTGGATAAAGTTCAGGGCGCGGCCCATTTCATGGTTAGCGATGATGAAGCGCGGGAAATTATGCGAGAGCTGTTGACGCTGATCTCAGGCTATATGGTGCCAAAACTGGCCCGGGAAATTGGCGGTGAGCCCAGCAAAACGCCACTGGATTTGCAGTTACGGCAACAATAGAAGCTAACCGTTCAAACAGAAAAGCGGTGCAGGAATGCATTGCTTTTCTGTATCTACGAAAACGATAGTGTTTTCTCATCCAGGCTCGATTTTTTAGCATATCTGATTGTCCACTGCATTTATTATGGTATTTTAATCCTCTTTTTAAGTGTATAGCAGAGAATATATTCACCAATTCTATTGTTCAGTTGGATATATAGTTTTTAACAATGGTTATGGAGAACCATAATGGAAATGAATATTACGGGTGTCAACGCAGGCGTAATACGTAACAATGACGAGTTTCTTGCCGTCGCGCTAAAACTAAACATTAAAAAGAGTGACACGAAGCTGCTTTTCTTTCCGGCTTTGACTTTACGCGATCTTTTTGTCGCCATGGAATATCATCTCTCTAAGCAAAAAGAACTGGACGGTACTCAACGGGATGATTTCATCGCAGCGCAAACTGCGGTAACCAAAGCAATGCACGCCCATATTCCTGAGTTAAAAAGAGAAGAACTGGAAAATGCAGATATAAATTATCGCGTAAATGCCATTGATAATTTCACCTACGATGAAGGGAAACTCATTTTCACGTTGCAGTTACATAATAATGAAAAGTTCACCTTCGAAGTTCATGAGCTGCAAATAGAGTTACTTACCCATGTTTTAATTCATGCCATTAATAACGCTGGTATGCGCGACCTGGCATTGCGTATCTCTTCGTTACTGGATTTTCTTCCACTATATGATGTTGATTGCCAGCCTGACGGTAAGATGATCTACGATACCTATACCCAGCCAGAGTGGAAAACGGCATTGTTTGATCACTATTTAATTCTTCTTTACCACTATGCCGAGACAAAGAAAAAATCCACTTTCTGCGGTACGGTTATCAAAACCAGAAGCCTTCCCGATACTCCTGAAACCCAGGCGATCGCCAAAAGACTGTTGGCTTTCAGCCCACGGCTGGGGAAACTCGCCAGTAAAGCCTGTCAGGTACACATTCAGGCTATTAACGTGCAAGAGGGTGAACCGCTTAATCTGGATAGATGCATGCATACGCTGAACCAGATACGCCATCAGGTCACGGTGAAACCATCGGTAAAAAAAGCCAAAAAATAATATAGCGAAAACGCTGCCACGATATTCCGTGGCAGCGTTGGAATTACCGGCACCTGAACAAAAGGTGCGACGCTATTACAGTAAGGCCCTGCTTTAGAACGTCTCCCAACCCGCATCATGGCCTGCAGCCGCAGACACAGGGGACATTTTAAGAGGACGTTTAGGGGCTTTGGCCGCAGCCGCCGCTGTTTGTACCCCAGGTAAACGGAATACATCAACCAGTTGTTGCAGCTTGACCGCCTGATCTTCCAGACTTCCCGCAGCAGCAGACGATTCCTGAACCAGAGCGGCGTTCTGCTGTGTTGTCGTGTCCATTTCAGACATGGCCTGAGCAATCTGCGCAATACCCCGATTTTGCTCGTCAGACGCTGCGGCAATTTCCTGCATCAAATCTTTAACCTGGGTAACGGAGTGAACAATCCCACTCATACTTTCACCCGCCAGATCGACCTGTTTTGCGCCTTCTTCTACAAAATGAACTGACTCGCCGATGAGCGCTTCAATCTCTTTTGCAGCCTGTGAGCTGCGCTGAGCTAGTGAACGAACCTCTCCGGCAACAACGGCAAACCCGCGCCCCTGGTCGCCCGCACGCGCAGCCTCAACGGCGGCATTGAGCGCCAGAATATTGGTCTGGAACGCGATACCGTTAATAACGGTGGTAATTTCAGAGATGCGGCGTGAGCTTTCGATAATATCTTTCATCCGGCTCACGGCATTACCCACAACAATACCACCCTGACTCGCCGTATCGGACGCGGTAACAGCCAGCAAACTCGCCTGTTGGGCGTTTTGCGCGTTCTGTTTTACCGTCGAGCTCAGCTCTTCCATACTGGCCGCAGTTTCAACAACGGCGGCAGATTGTTGTTCAGTACGCGCTGACAGCTCATCATTGCCTAAAGAAATTTCATTTGCCGCAGTATTTACCGAAGCAGAAGCATTTCTCACCATACTGAGGGATTCCGCCACCCGCTCAACGAGATGGTTAAATGCCGTGATGGCATGGCCAATTTCATCCTGGCGGCCGGCCGGCAGATTTTTGCTCAGATCAAGGTCTTCACTGATCTGCACCATGCCATCTCTCATGGCATTTAAACGGCGACGAATATTTAAAACCGTAAGCAGACCAAACAGCCCAAGAAGAATGGTGGCAGCCAGCGTTGCGCTCACTGATAAAATCAGAGCTTTGCTAATAAGCGATTTACTGGCCGCATTCGCCTGTACAACTAAAGAGGTGTTGTAGTCAATCTGATCATTAAAATCAGCAAGTAATGCAGCAATTTTTTCTGCGATTAATCCGCCTTTTTGCATGCTTTGGATAATCGCCTTGCGGTCATTCGATTCTGATATTTTAAAATATTGGTCCATTGCTCCGCGGAACGCCTGTAAATCCGCCAGTGTTTTATTGCTCAGTTCTACGTCACGCGGGTCAGAAGCTAATTCTTTAAGATAGTATTGATGTTTTGCAAGGAGCTCATCATAAATTTTGTTGGCATTTTGTTTAATGACATCCATTTGCGCCTGGTCTTCGGTTAAACCATGCAAATAAAGTTGCGAACGAACACCTGTAGCCTGAATCATTTCCTTATTCATTGTCGTCAGGCTGGGAAGAATATTTTCCTGGAAATAATTAGTGTCCTCACTAATTTTTGATAAAGAAATCATTGCAATGATATTCGTGCCAATCAAGCTAATGATAAGTAGAGAAAAAGCGAGTAATAACCGTTTGGTGATGTTCATCATACCTCTCCAATTTAACTTTAGTATCTTTGATATATCATGATGAATAACCACCATGAGGGAGAGTCCTTTCACACTTCGGTTTTATTTATCGGAACGCTTTATTAAAACTTTAGCGTTAAGTTAACTTTTACTTTACGAATTGAAAAAAAGATGTGAAAACTCTCACACAAGTGAAAGCTTAAGAAATCTTAATATACGTGGGGGATAAAAATAAAAGACGTTCGATTTTAATTTATAAACCAATAAAAAATATGATTAAGAATTAAACAGTTACGATTAAAACGTGAGTTTAGAAAAATAATATGAATAATAAAACATACAAACAACATCAGGATCACTGCTCCCATTTATAAATGGGAGCAATGCAGTTTACGTTACTGCGGGCATTTATAAACCTGACCGGTCATTTCGCTGGCTGTCGGCACGAAGCTGGACATAAAGCCTTGTGTCGGGCTGGAGACGCTGAACAGCACGTTGCCGCCCATTTGCGCAGCCTGGTTACGCAGGTCGTTAGCCGCACCGCGCATTGAACCACCCTCTTCGCCATGCTGGCCAGAAAGCCAGTTGCTTTGTTTACCCGTTGCGGTACCCAGATACTGACAGTTTGCTGCAGGTTTATCTTCTACGAAGCGAACATTCTGCCCGCCCGAAGAAAGCTCATTACCGGCGCTACAGCCTGCCAGTAACAACGTTGCGCCGACAATCCCTGCTAAATATTTAACGTGCATGTTATTCCCCACAATCAATGAGCTGGACGTCTTGCGTCCGTGTCTGAATCTTATACTAAAAAGATGACCAAAAGAAAAACCCCCGGCCATTTCTGCCCGGGGGTTTCTCATTTTTAGCGAGATGCTTATTTAATCGAATAGTTCAGGTTGCAGGCAGGCGGCAAGTCCATTCATCCCCGGGAGCTTACATAAGTAAGTGACTGGGGTGAATGAGCGCAGCCAACGCACCTGCGGCTTGAAGTATGAAGATTAAATTACATCATGCCGCCCATACCGCCCATGCCACCCATACCACCAGCAGCACCTAAGTCAGGCGCGTCGCCTTTCGGCAGGTCGGTCACCATGCACTCGGTGGTGATCATCAGGCCGGCTACAGATGCCGCGTACTGCAGCGCAGAACGGGTCACTTTAGTCGGATCCAGGATACCCATCTCGATCATGTTGCCGTATTCTTCGGTAGATGCGTTGTAACCGTAGTTACCGTCGCCCGCTTTCACGGTGTTAGCCACAACAGACGGCTCTTCACCGCAGTTCAGCACGATCTGACGCAGCGGAGCTTCCATTGCGCGCAGCGCAACTTTGATACCCACGTTCTGGTCTTCGTTCTGACCTTTCAGGCCAGCGATTTTGCTTGCTACGCGGATCAGCGCAACACCACCACCCGCAACCACGCCTTCTTCTACCGCAGCACGGGTCGCGTGCAGGGCATCTTCAACACGTGCTTTTTTCTCTTTCATTTCAACTTCGGTAGCAGCACCGACTTTGATAACCGCAACGCCGCCAGCCAGTTTGGCTACGCGCTCTTGCAGTTTTTCACGGTCGTAATCGGAAGTCGCTTCTTCGATCTGCTGACGAATCTGACCAACACGGCCCTGAATTGCCGCTTCGTCGCCCACGCCATCAATGATGGTAGTGGTGTCTTTGTTGATCACAACGCGTTTCGCCTGGCCCAGGTCTTCCAGCGTCGCTTTTTCCAGCTCCATACCGATCTCTTCGGAGATCACGGTACCGCCAGTCAGGGTAGCGATGTCCTGCAGCATAGCTTTACGGCGGTCACCGAAGCCCGGTGCTTTAACCGCAGCCACTTTCACGATGCCACGCATGGTGTTGACCACCAGAGTCGCCAGCGCTTCGCCTTCAACGTCTTCTGCGATGATAACCAGCGGTTTGCCTGCTTTCGCAACGGCTTCCAGAACCGGCAGCATTTCGCGGATGTTGGAGATTTTCTTGTCAGCCAGCAGGATGAACGGGCTTTCCAGTTCTACTGCGCCAGTTTCCGGCTTGTTGATGAAGTAAGGAGACAGGTAACCGCGGTCAAACTGCATACCTTCAACCACGTCCAGTTCGTCCTGCAGACCGGTACCGTCTTCAACGGTGATCACGCCTTCTTTACCGACTTTGTCCATCGCTTCTGCGATCAGTTTACCTACGGTTTCGTCGGAGTTAGCGGAGATAGTACCAACCTGAGCAATCGCTTTAGAGTCAGAGCACGGTACGGACAGTGCTTTCAGCTCTTCAACAGCGGCCAGAACGGCTTTGTCGATACCGCGTTTCAGGTCCATCGGGTTCATGCCCGCAGCCACAGCTTTCAGGCCTTCGGTGATGATAGCCTGCGCCAGTACGGTAGCGGTGGTGGTACCGTCGCCTGCAGCGTCGTTCGCTTTAGAGGCAACTTCTTTCACCATCTGAGCACCCATGTTTTCGAACTTGTCTTCCAGTTCGATTTCACGTGCTACAGAAACACCATCTTTAGTGATGGTCGGCGCGCCGAAGGATTTATCCAGCACTACGTTACGGCCTTTCGGGCCCAGGGTCACTTTAACTGCGTCTGCCAGTACGTTTACGCCGCGCAGCATTTTCACACGAGCGTCGTTACCGAATTTTACGTCTTTAGCTGCCATTTTAATCTTTCCCTTAAATTCGTATGTTCAGTGTCGTTCGCGGATTACGCTTCAACAATTGCCAGAATGTCGCTTTCGGACATGATCAACACTTCTTCATTGTCGATCTTCTCAGCTTTAACACCGTAACCATCATTGAAAATCACGATGTCGCCCACTTTCACGTCCAGTGGCTGCACTGTACCGTTTTCCAGGATGCGGCCCTTACCGACAGCGATGATTTCGCCACGAGTTGATTTGCCTGCTGCAGAACCGGTCAGAACGATGCCGCCAGCGGATTTAGATTCAACTTCTTTACGTTTGACGATCACACGATCATGTAACGGACGAATACTCATTGATAGCTCTCCTTTGAGAAAGTCATTATCAGTTATGGGTGACGCCGGCCCGCAATCGGTTCTCCGGCTGGTGACCAGAGAGATGGGGATGGGTTTTTCCCCCTTCAAGGGGGGACTTTAAAAAAAATTCGCACAAAGCCCCAGGCCGGCAAGAAAAGGGAAAACGCAATCCGTGAGAAGAGGCAGGCGCACCAACAGCCATAAGTAAAATTGATTGTGATAGCATTATCCCACTTTACTTTGCGATGACGTGCGGGATACGGGCCATGAGTGGACTGAAACAGGAGCTGGGGCTGGCTCAGGGAATTGGGTTACTTTCAACATCGTTACTGGGCACAGGGGTTTTTGCCGTTCCGGCGCTGGCTGCGCTGGCGGCAGGTGACAGCAGCCTGTGGGCCTGGCCCGTGCTCATTCTGCTGGTCTTTCCGGTCGCTATCGTCTTCGCCGTTCTTGGTCGTCAGTTTCCCAGCGCGGGCGGCGTTGCCCACTTTGTCGGCATGGCGTTTGGCTCACGACTGGAGCGCGTCACCGGCTGGTTATTTCTGTCAGTGATCCCGGTAGGGTTGCCCGCGGCACTGCATATCGCCGCCGGTTTCTGGCAGGGTATGTTTGGCTGGCAGGGCGCGCAACTGCTGATAGCCGAGCTTGCCACCCTGGCATTTATCTGGCTCATCGGGACGCGCGGTGCGGGTTCCAGCGCTAACCTGCAATCCATCATTGCCGGGCTTATCGTTGCATTGATCATCGCCATCTGGTGGCGTGGTGGGCTCTCCTTTAGCGCCCTGTCTTTTCCGGCACCGGCCGAGGTTCCCCTCTCCGGCATGACCGCCTCGCTGGCGGTGATGTTCTGGTGCTTCGTCGGCCTGGAAGCCTTTGCCCATCTGGCCTCGGAGTTTAAGCATCCTGAACGCGACTTCCCCCACGCACTGATGATTGGCCTGATTCTGGCTGGCTCAGTCTACTGGGCCTGTACCGTGGTGGTGCTGCATTTCCCGCTCTGGCATAGCGCAGGAGCCGCGGCGTCTTTACCGATCATCGTCGTTGAGCTGTTCGGCAAGCAGGCGCAGTGGATTGCCTGCATCATCGGTTATCTGGCCTGTTTTGCCAGTCTCAATATCTATATTCAGAGCTTCGCCCGGCTGGTGTGGTCGCAGGCACAATACAAGCCGCAAAGCCCGCTGGCGCGTTTGTCCTCCCGACAAATCCCGCTTAACGCGCTGAATGCCGTCCTGATTTGCTGCGTTATCTGTACGCTGGGTATCTACGCATTTGCCATTAATCTCGACACGCTCATCATTTATGCCAACGGCATTTTCATTCTGATTTATTTGCTGTGCATGCTGGCAGGGTGCCGCCTGTTGAAAGGGCGTTATAAAGTGCTGGCCTGGGTGGGCAGCATTCTGTGCTTACTGCTGCTGGCCATTCCTGGCTGGAAGAGTCTGTATGCGATTGTGATGCTGGCAGGTCTGTGGGCATTTTTACCCAGGCGCGGCGTGGCGGTTCAGCGGTCGTAAACCCGGAAGACGGCTTCGCCTTCCGGGCTACAAAATGTTTAGCGATCGTCTTTGTTATCCAGGCGGTCGCGCTGATCATCTTTGCGCTGGTACTCCCCTTCAAACGTATTACCAGGCCCGGTGCTAAAGCCGCCGCCCGGCATACGGGAAAAACGTAAATGCGGCATCAGCTTAAGCGTCAGATGTTTTTGTACCGGCGGCAACAGCAGCAGTAAGCCGAGGAAATCGGTAAAGAACCCCGGCAGCACCAGCAGTAAACCTGCAATAATCAGCGACACGCTTTTAATCATCTCGGCCGCCGGGCTTTCCCCTGTCGCCAGCTTTTGCTGCATCAACAGAAAGTTTTTGAAGCCCTGATTACGCACCAGAGACATCCCGATAACCGAAGTAAAAATGACCAGGATAAGCGTCATCAGCACGCCAAACACGTGCGCCACCTGAATGAAAATCGATATCTCGATGTAGACGTATAAAAAAACAGCAATCAGCGGTATCCAGCGCACTGGTTTCTCCTCAGTGGACAGACGCCACTGGCGCCTGTCGGTAAATTTTTGCGATTCGCATACTTACTGAGATGGTGACAACTGCCGGAAAATTCAATTTTCCGCGGAAACTATTTTTTCCAGCGCTGCGATAGCGGTGATTCATTTCACAGATTAATGATTCTGATAAAGCGGCTAAGATAATAAGTGATCCAGATTACGGCTTTTCGCTCGGATCAGCATATGATCGCAGATATCTGGCCGATTAAGGGGATAATCGTCGGCCCGAAATCACACATAACCACATATATACTGTGTGTTTGGTGTATTCATTCGTAGCTTGATAAAGAAGGTTCACATGTTAAACAACATTCGTATCGAAGAAGATTTGTTGGGCACAAGGGAAGTTCCAGCGGATGCCTATTATGGTGTGCATACTCTTAGAGCGATTGAGAACTTCTACATTAGTAACAGCAAAATCAGCGACATCCCGGAGTTTGTCCGGGGAATGGTAATGGTGAAAAAAGCGGCTGCTCTGGCCAACAAGGAGCTGCAAACCATTCCTAAGAGCATTGCGAACACCATCGTGGCGGCATGTGATGAAGTCCTGAATAACGGCAAATGCATGGACCAGTTCCCGGTCGACGTCTATCAGGGCGGCGCAGGGACATCAGTAAACATGAACACCAACGAAGTACTGGCCAACATCGGTCTGGAGCTCATGGGCCACCAGAAAGGCGAATACCAGTACCTCAACCCGAACGACCACGTCAATAAATGCCAGTCCACCAACGACGCCTACCCGACCGGTTTTCGTATCGCGGTGTATACCTCCATCCTCAAGCTGGTCGATGCCATCACTCAGTTAGGTGAAGGTTTTGAACACAAAGCGGATGAGTTCCGTGACATCCTGAAAATGGGCCGTACACAGTTGCAGGACGCCGTTCCGATGACGCTGGGACAAGAGTTCCACGCCTTCAACGTACTGCTGAATGAAGAGACGAAAAACCTGCTGCGCACCTCTGAGCTGCTGCTGGAAGTGAACCTCGGCGCAACGGCTATCGGCACACGTCTGAACACCCCGGATGGCTACCAGCAACTGGCGGTGCAAAAACTGGCGGAAGTGAGCAACCTGCCTGTAGTACCGGCAGAAGACCTGATTGAAGCAACCTCCGACTGCGGTGCTTACGTGATGGTACACAGCGCGCTGAAACGCCTGGCCGTCAAAATGTCCAAAATCTGTAATGACCTGCGACTGCTCTCTTCGGGTCCACGTGCGGGTCTGAACGAAATCAACCTGCCGGAACTGCAGGCAGGCTCGTCCATCATGCCGGCTAAAGTGAACCCGGTCGTGCCGGAAGTGGTGAACCAGGTGTGCTTCAAAGTCATCGGTAACGACACCACCGTAACCATGGCGTCCGAAGCGGGCCAGTTACAGTTGAACGTGATGGAGCCGGTGATTGGCCAGGCCATGTTTGAGTCCATCCACATTCTGACCAACGCCTGCTACAACCTGCTGGAAAAATGCGTCAGCGGTATCACGGCTAACAAGTCTGTGTGCGAAGGCTATGTCTATAACTCGATTGGTATTGTGACCTACCTCAACCCGTTTATTGGCCACCATAACGGTGACATCGTCGGCAAAATCTGTGCCGAAACGGGCAAGAGTGTGCGCGAGGTCGTGCTGGAGCGCGGTCTGCTGACGGAAGCGGAGCTGGATGATATTTTCTCCGCACAGAACCTGATGCATCCGGCCTATAAGGCGAAGCGTTATACCGATGAAAGCGAACAGTAACACTGACGGCTAAAGCCACAAGGCACGTCAGCTCTGACGTGCCTTTTTTTTAGCCTGCAGTAAAAAAAATCATTCTCATTTCATCAACAAGGAAGGCAATTATGTTTGCTGCAGAACTTGTACTCGTCCTGCTTGCTATTTACCTGGGGGCCAGACTCGGCGGTATCGGCATCGGTTTTGCCGGTGGTTTCGGGGTGCTTGTACTGACACTCTTTTTTCAAATCAAACCCGGCGCTATACCCTTCGATGTGATTGAAATCATCATGGCGGTCATCGCCTCTATTGCCGCGATGCAGGTGGCAGGGGGCATGGATTACCTGGTGAGTATTGCGGAGCGTATGCTGCGCCGTCATCCGAAATACATTACTTTTCTCGCCCCGCTGGTCACCTGGTTTATGACCATCCTGGCGGGTACCGGTCATACGGCGTTTTCTACGCTGCCGGTCATTACCGAAGTGGCGAAAGAGCAAGGGATTCGTCCTTCCCGACCACTTTCCATTGCCGTCGTGGCTTCGCAAATCGCTATTACCGCCTCCCCCATCTCTGCGGCTGTCGTCTTTTTTGCCGGCATTCTGGAACCGCTCGGTGTGAGTTATCTGACGCTGCTGGCGGTCTGTATTCCTGTTACGCTGATTGCCGTTATGCTGACGGCTATTGTGTGTAACTTCCTCGGCGCTGAGTTGAAAGATGATCCGGTTTACCAGGAGCGTCTGGCAAGAGGGGAAATCAAACTGCGCGGCAGTAAAGTTTTCGAGATGAAGCCGCATGCCAAACGTTCCGTGCTGCTGTTCCTGGTTGGGATTATCGCCGTCATGCTGTACGCCACGGCAATCAGTCCGAACGTAGGTCTTATCACGAACCCGGTATTGCCACGTAACGAAGCGATTGTGGTGTTCATGTTAACCATCGCCACGCTGATTTGCCTGACCTGTAAAATCAACACGGGCGACATTCTCAACGCCAGCACCTTTAAATCGGGTATGAGCGCCTGTATTTGCGTCCTGGGCGTGGCCTGGCTGGGCGATACCTTTGTGAAAAACCACATTCAGGATATCCAGACTGTGGCCGGCAACCTGCTCAACAGCTACCCGTGGCTGCTGGCAGTGGTGCTGTTTTTCGCCTCTACGCTGCTTTACTCTCAGGCAGCAACCGCGAAAGCGCTGATGCCTGCGGCACTGATGCTGGGTGTCAGCCCGCTGACCGCCGTGGCATCGTTTGCTGCGGTATCCGCATTGTTTGTCCTGCCAACCTACCCAACGCTGCTTGCGGCTGTGGAAATGGACGATACGGGTTCAACGCGTATCGGCAAATATGTGTTTAACCATGCCTTTTTAGTTCCGGGCGTTATCGCCATCACCCTGTGCGTGATACTCGGTTTCGTAATTGGCGGTATTCTGTTGTAAAAGTGGTTAAAAACGGGCCGTACTGCGGCCCGTTTTTCGTGTGCGTGATATAGTCCCCTTTTCGCTGCGAAGAGGTTAACGATGAACACGCCTGATACTGTTGTTGTGCTCTGTACCGCCCCGGATGAAGCGACGGCCCAGGAGCTGGCCGCCAAAGCGCTGGCCGATAAGCTGGCTGCCTGCGTGACCCTCCTCCCCGGCGCCACCTCTATGTACTACTGGGAGGGGAAGCTGGAACAGGAATATGAAGTACAGTTGTTGCTCAAAACTGACGTTGCACACCTTGAAGATCTCTTCGCCTGCATAAAATCGCATCACCCTTATCAGACCCCAGAATTACTCGCTATACCGGTTACTCACGGAGATTTTGATTACCTCTCATGGCTCAACGCATCCTTACGCTGATTCTGCTGTTATGCAGCACACCGGCCCTTGCCGGGTTATTTGACGCCCCCGGACGGTCCAGTTTTGTTCCGGCCGATCAGGCCTTTATGTTTGATTTCCAGCAACAGGAAAATGAACTCAAGCTGAACTGGCAGGTGAAAGAGGGCTATTACCTCTATCGCCAGCAAATCAAACTCACTGCGCAGCAAGCGGCGATCACCCCGCCACAACTGCCTTTCGGCGAGCCGCATAACGATGAGTTTTATGGCAAGAGCGAGATTTATCGCCAACAGTTGCACCTGCCGGTGACCATCACCGAGGCGGCCAAAGGCGCGACCCTGACGGTGATCTACCAGGGCTGTGCGGACGCCGGGTTCTGTTACCCGCCGGAAACCAAAGTGATTCCGTTGAGTGAGGTGAAAGCCACTGCCCAATCCATCCCCCCTCGCCCCTCCGGGGAGAGGGCCGTGGTGAGGGGCAATGACGATACGGCTCCAGCCGCGCTGCCCTTCTCCGCCCTCTGGGCGCTGCTGATTGGCATTGGCGTGGCCTTCACCCCCTGCGTCTTACCGATGTACCCGCTGATCTCAGGCATCGTGCTGGGGGGCAAACAACGCCTTTCAACGCCCCGCGCGCTGCTGCTGGCATTTATCTATGTGCAGGGCATGGCGCTGAACTATACCGCGCTGGGCCTGGTCGTGGCGGCCGCCGGTCTCCAGTTCCAGGCTGCACTCCAGCATCCGTATGTGCTGATTGGCCTGTCGGTGGTTTTTCTTGTACTGGCGCTGTCGATGTTTGGCCTGTTCACCCTGCAATTGCCCTCCTCGCTGCAAACCCGCTTAACGCTGATGAGCAACCGCCAACAAGGTGGTTCCGCAGGCGGTGTGTTCGCTATGGGGGCGATTGCCGGGCTGATTTGTTCCCCTTGCACCACGGCGCCGCTGAGCGCCATCCTGCTCTATATCGCCCAAAGCGGTAATCTGTGGCTTGGCGGCGGCACGCTGTATCTGTATGCCCTGGGGATGGGATTGCCGCTGATTCTGGTTACCGTCTTTGGCAACCGCCTGCTGCCGAAAAGCGGCCCGTGGATGGCGCAGGTCAAAATCGCCTTTGGCTTTGTGATCCTGGCGTTACCCGTTTTCCTGCTCGAGCGAGTATTGGGCGATAACTGGGGTTTACGCTTATGGTCGCTGCTCGGCGTCGCCTTTTTCGCCTGGGCCTTTATTGCCAGCCTCGGCGCAACCCGCCCGGTGATGCGCATTGTGCAAATCGTCCTGTTAGGTGCGGCGCTGGTTTGCGCTCGTCCCTTGCAGGACTGGGCCTTTGGTCAGCCAGCGGCGCAAAACCAGGCACACCTGCCATTTACTACCATCAAAACCGTGGATGACCTTAATCAGGCGCTGGCACAGGCCAAAGGTCGCCCGGTGATGCTGGATCTTTACGCCGACTGGTGCGTGGCATGCAAAGAGTTTGAGAAGTACACCTTTAGCGATACGCGGGTTCAGGCAGCATTAAAAAATTCCGTGTTATTACAGGCGGATGTCACCGCCAATAACGCACAGGATCAAGCGCTACTGCACCATTTACAGGTTCTGGGCTTACCCACCATTGTGTTTTTTGATGCGCAAGGCCACGAGCAACCGGCACAGCGGGTCACGGGGTTTATGGATGCGCCTGCCTTTACGACACATTTGCGCAATCACACACCGTAAACAACACTTGGTTGGGGACGCAGGCTTCTGACAACGGAGGAACTTACCGTGCAACGTGAAGATGTTTTAAGCCAGACACTTCAATTATTTGAATTAAGAGGGATTGCTGACACCACGCCGGAAATGGTCGCGGAACGTATTGACTACCCGTTAGAGGAGTTTTTGCGTTTCTGGCCGGATAAAGAAGCGCTGTTTTATGATGCGCTACGCTATCTCAGCCAGCAGGTTGATATCTGGCGCAGGCAGTTATTACTCGATGAAGAGCTGACAAAAGAGCAAAAATTGCTGGCGCGTTATGGGGCGTTGACGGATTGCGTTAGTAACAATCGCTATCCGGGCTGCCTGTTTATCGCCGCCTGCACCTTTTACCCCGACCCGGACCATCCGATACACCAACTGGCGGATCAGCAAAAGCAGGCGGCCTTCGACTTCACCCATGACCTGTTAACCCAACTGGAAGTGGACGACCCGACAATGGTCGCGAAACAGATGGAGCTGGTGCTGGAGGGTTGTCTAAGCAGGATGCTGGTCAATCGCAGCCAGACTGACGTCGATACCGCCCGACAGCTCGCAGAAGATATTCTTCGTTTTGCATGTTGTCGCACGGGCGGTGCATTAACCTGATCAGTGCATAAACCCGGTCCAGGCGGAAATCAGCAGGCAGAGCGCCATCGCCCGTTGAAACCAAATCAGCGATGCCGCGCTGCGAAAGAGCCGGTTTACCGCTTTGCCCAGTAGTGTCCACGCGCCCAGGCAGAGCACCGAAATGAGCAGGAAGCTCAGTGACAAAAATGACACTTCGCGCACGGGATGCGCGCCGTTCGGGGCAAACAGACTGACCACGGCCAGCGCCATCATCCAGGTTTTGGGGTTGATTAGCTGCAACATGGCCGCCGCTTTGCCGCTAAAGGGTTCACCACTCTTCTCGTTCAGATCCGCTGCCGGGGCGGTAAAGAGCTGCCAGCTCATCCAGCTTAGCCACAATGCACCGGCCCAACTCATCCCCTCACGTAGCAACGGATACCCTCGCAGTATCTCTCCTGCCCCCGCCCCGGAGATAAACACAATAAGGCTTGCTGCCACACATGCCCCGAATACCGCAGGTAGCGTGGCCCTGATGCCATAGCGTTGACTGCTGGCAAGGATCAGAATATTGGTCGGGCCGGGCGTTATCGACGCCACAAAGGCAAACAACATAAATGGCAGGTAGCTGTAGAGCATGTTCACAGTCGGGACTCCTTATTCTCCGTCCTGTGACTTTGGCGTTATTTACGGATGTCGTCTGGAAGATTTGTGCAAAGTTTCCGGTAGTGGGCTGGCGATAGCCGATATGCTCGCTGGAACCAGCGTCCCAGATGGCTTTGATCGGCAAAGCCCAGCGCAGCCGCCACGTCCGCCGGTTGTTCGCCGCGCGCCAGCATGCTTCGGGCATTGGCCAGCCGCAGTTGAATAAGCCAGGCATGGGGGGAGAGATGAAATTCGCGCTTAAAACAACGGGTCAGGGTAAACCGGTCGGTACCCGTTTCGCGGGCCAGATCGGACAGGCCGATGTTTTCCCCTATATGGGCATGCAAATAGTCCCGTGCGCGATGAGCCACCGCTGCGCTTTGCAGATGCGACGGCAGGCGCTTGCGCCACTGGCTGTGCCGGGTAAGCTGCCCGAGCAGATCATCCATGGTGCTTTGCTGCACAATGCGCATCTCTTCGCTGTGCAGTGAATGAAAGGTCCGGGCGATCGCGCCAGCAAGCTGTGGCTCGCGCGCCATCGTGCGGGAAAAATGCAGCGAATAACTGGAAGGGACGGACTCGTACAAACCCCGGAGGGTGGAACTGAGCCACGCTTCATCGAGGTAGAATGTCAGGTAGGTGAAACCGCCTTCAACCGGCGCGTCACCATCGTGAATTTCACCGGGCTCGAGCAAGAAGGCATCTCCCGGCGTACTGCGATGACGCTCACGGCGGCAATGAAATTCCTGCGTTCCGCTGAGAGTGATACCCACCAGATAGCTGTCGTGCCAGTGCGGATCGTACGCATGGCCTTCAAAGTGGGCGCGAATTGTTTCGATGCCGGTGTCCGCATGTTGCCGCAGTTCCAGCCAGTCATTAGCCATATTGCCTCCGAAATCCCCGGGAACAGCATTACTCTCCCGTGCGGAAAAAATCTGGAAGATTTGTGCAATACGCCGTTTTGTGGCGCAGAATCACTCAGACTGCCGCAAACTTGAGCAACTGAACAGCATTTTTTGAAATAGAGTTGACGCATTACATTGATTAGGGTTTAATGCGCCCCGTTGCCCGGATAGCTCAGTCGGTAGAGCAGGGGATTGAAAATCCCCGTGTCCTTGGTTCGATTCCGAGTCCGGGCACCACTATTCAGAGAACCCAGCCTATGGCTGGGTTTTTGCTTTTCTACGACCGGACTCTCCATCGAACTCCGTTCGATTATTCGCCGCTAGCGGCTCACCCCTACGGGGCCAGCGCGACACGCGCGCTGTTCAACGCCTCCGGCGTTAGTCCGAGTCCGGGCACCACTATTTAGAGAACCCAGCCATAGGCTGGGCTTTTGCTTTTCTACGACCGGGCTTTTCATCGAACTCCGTTCGATTATTCGCCGCAAGCGACTCACCCCTACGGGGCCAGCGCGACAAGCGCGCTGTTCAACGCCTCCGGCGTTAGTCCGAGTCCGGGCACCACTTATTCAGAGAACCCAGCCTATGGCTGGGTTTTTGCTTTTCTACGACCGGACTCTCCATCGAACTCCGTTCGTTTTGAGATACGGTGAATGTCTTCCACCTTTTTTAGCCACGGCCAACTCGTTTTCCCGCATGAAAACCACAGCGACAACTTTATAACCCGCTGGCACAGAGCGTCCATTTCGCCATGAACGTAAGGTGAACGGAACCCACCTCCCGAGCTGCATATTCCCCTCCCCTTGCTGGAGCTCCCCACAAGCAGCACCTATACTGCGGTCATGCTTTAACCATTCCCCTAAAGCTTATGACAACCCAAACGCTTACCCGTCAATGGCGTCTGCCTGGCGCTATCGTAGCAGTGATGTTATTGCTGGGTGCCGCCTTCGCGCTGCATGCGCACTGGAATGCCTTTATCCAGTGGTGCCTGGCAACCCAGATTACGCTGCATCGTTATCTGGTGATGTACCTGCTGCAATTGAATAACCATCAGTATGCCGGGGGACTGTGGCTACTGACCGGTTCATTCTTTTATGGCGTGTTACATGCGGTTGGGCCGGGTCACGGAAAATTTATCGTCACAACCTATCTCAGCACCAACCAGGAGAGCCAAACCGCCGCCCGCGTCATCCCGTTTCTTGGCAGCCTGATGCAAGGTGTGAGCGCCATTCTTTTTGTCTTTATCCTCGCGGTAGGTTTTAACCTCGCCTCTGGCGATCTCAGTGAGAGCCGCTGGTACGTTGAGAAAATCAGCGCGTTTATGGTGGGTGGGTTTGGCGTCTGGCTCATTGTCAAAGCGATAAAAACCATCAAACCGCAAAAAATGAACATCACTGCCATGAGGCCTCTGCCTCACCGGCATTCTGACGACTGCGGCTGCGGCTGCGGAAACCACGGTGTGGGAATCAGTACGCAGGGCGACTGGAAAACACGTCTGGGCGTCATACTCGCCATTGGCGCACGCCCCTGTAGCGGCGCAATCATGATTTTGCTCTTTTCTAACGCGCTGGGCATTGTGAGCTGGGGGATCGCAGCCGTAATGACAATGGCATTCGGTACCGCATTGTCGATTATGGGTCTGTCACTGGCAGTGCGTTATGCCCGCAACCGGACGGCTGCCTTTTTTGGTGAGGAGAGCGGCAGCATGCCCTGGCTGGTACCGGCACTGAATATCGTCGGCGGGCTGGCGCTGATTTTGTTCGCCGTGGTGTTGTTCTTAACCGTCGTTCCGGTCAGTCCTGGCGGTGATTATATTGCGGCGGGCTGCTGATAAAAAAGCCCGGTACATGAACCGGGCTTTGTCTGCTACTCGTTAATCCTTGGGTGCTGGTCGACAAGGCGTGAGCGTTTCGCCTGTAGCTCAGCAATTTCCGCATCGATGTCTTCGATTTTCTGTTCAATATTATCGTGATGCTCGCGCAGGATCTCTTTTGCCTCCTGGATATCGGAAGCCGCAGGCGTCGCACCTTTTAATGGGCGGTTCGCCGTCTCCTTCATCGTAAGGCCAGTGATCAGACCAATCACCGCAACAACCATCAGATAATAAGCTGGCATCATCAGGTTCTGAGTACTTTCAACCAGCCAGGCGGCCAGTGTCGGGGTCAGACCAGCCACCAGCACCGAAATGTTAAAGGCACTCGCCAGTGCGCTATAACGAATGTGCGTCGGGAACATTGCCGGCAATGTCGATGCCATCACGCCAATGAAACAGTTGAGAATCACGGCCAGCATCAGCAATCCCGCGAAAATCAGCCCCGTCACGTTGCTGTTGATCAAGATAAATGCCGGAATGGACAGCGCAAACAGCGCCACACTCCCCAGAATAATAAACGGACGACGGCCAAAACGGTCGCTGAGTAAGCCCATCACAGGCTGAACAAACAGCATACCGACCATAATCGCGATAATAATCAGCACGCCGTGGTCTTCTGAATAGTTCAGGTTATGCGACAGATAGCTCGGCATGTACGTCAACAACATGTAATAGGTAACGTTGGTCGCAATCACCATACCGATACAGATCAGCAAACTACGCCAGTGCTTTGTCGCAATCTCTTTGAAGGAGACTTTCGGGCCGTTTTGCAGCCCTTCGCGATCGCCCTGCTCCAGTTTATCCACGTGCTGCTGGAACGCCGGAGTCTCTTCCAGCGCATGGCGCAAATAGAGACCGATTATCCCCAGTGGCAACGCCAGGAAGAAGGGAATACGCCAGCCCCAACTGAGGAAGTTTTCTTCACCAACGACGGTGGAGATAAGCACAACGACGCCCGCACCGATAACGAAGCCCGCTATCGAACCAAAATCAAGCCAACTGCCCAGAAAACCGCGTCGACGGTCCGGGGAGTATTCCGCTACGAAAATTGATGCACCGGTGTATTCCCCGCCCACTGAAAACCCCTGTGCCATTTTGCACAGCAAGAGCAGGATAGGCGCCCAAATACCAATAGAGGCATACGAGGGAATAAGCCCAATACAGAATGTACTGACGGACATAATCACAATGGTGATAGCGAGGATTTTCTGCCGCCCATATTTATCGCCAAGCATCCCGAAAAACAAACCACCCAGCGGGCGAATCAGGAACGGAACGGAGAAGGTCGCCAGCGCGGCAATCATTTGCACACTGGGGTTGGCATCAGGAAAAAACACTTTACCCAGTGCGTAAGCTACGAACCCGTATACGCCAAAATCAAACCATTCCATCGCGTTACCGAGTGAAGCGGCAGTTATTGCTTTTCGCAACTTACCGTCATCAATGATGGTTACATCGCGCAGCGTAATAGGTTTAACTTTCTTCCTTTTTAACATGATGTCCTCTTTTGACTTTCGCCCTGAACCGCGCATTTGATATGCCATACCGACATTGCGCGTATTAAGCCGTACATGCCGACTTACCTTGTTCAAGCGTAGCAGGTTTACTTACACTGGCTGGTTACAGCCTGTACAACCGAACCTGTTGACGCCTGGCAGAGCGTTGTTTAACCGCCTTTTACCCTAACAGGGTTTAAAAACGTGATCAACTTCACACAAAATATCCCTGTGATAACACCCACAATTCTGGCAATCCCCTCCTCTTTCTGTCGGAACTGCGTTTTACTTAACGAGAAAAAACGTTTTTAACTTATAGAATACTCCCGGTTGCTATTTACACTGATATGCCATACCCCCCGTGATTATTATTCTGCTAGCTGTATCCATTCACCTTTTTACAGAAACTATGTAACGCAAAGTTATTTAATTGTTCACATATAAATCTTTACACGGAATATGTGATGAAGATAACTAAAACAGCGTTTTATTTTCATTGAATCAATATTCCAATGATCGCATCATACGTCCAGACACAAAACAGACAAGGATAGCGACGGTGCTCTCCGGAAAGGAATAACAGCTCCGGACATTGAACAAATTCAAACCAGGAAGGTTTAACTCATTGAATAGCATGTTTTTATTTTCTCGGTCATTGCACATGATGAGATATGAGGATTCATAATGAAAATCAAAGCCACCATTGAACGCATCCCCGGTGGGATGATGTTAATACCTTTGCTGCTTGGGGCAATTTTAAATACGCTGGCACCTAACACAGGCGCTTATTTCGGTTCTTTCACCAAGGGTATGATCACAGGTACGGTACCTATTCTTGCCGTTTGGTTTTTCTGTATCGGCGCGTCAATTGATTTACGCGCCACCGGGACCGTCTTACGCAAATCCGGCACGCTGGTACTGACAAAAATCGCCGTTGCCTGGGTAGTGGCAATGATCGCCGCCACCTTTATCCCGGAAGGCGGTATTCAGACCGGTTTCTTCGCCGGTATCTCCGTATTGGCTATTGTTTCCGCGATGGACATGACCAACGGCGGCCTGTATGCCAGCCTGATGAACCAGTACGGCACCAAAGAAGAATCGGGCGCATTCGTGCTGATGTCACTGGAATCCGGCCCACTGATGACCATGGTCATTCTGGGATCTGCGGGCCTGGCATCCTTCGAACCGCACCATTTTATCGGAGCTGTACTGCCGTTCCTGATTGGCTTTACGCTGGGCAACCTCGACCACGATCTGCGCGCGTTCTTTAGTAAAGCCACACCGGTACTGATCCCGTTCTTCGGCTTCGCGCTGGGTAATACCATCAACCTGAAAGTGATCCTCGATACCGGTCTGCTGGGTATCGTCCTGGGTATCGCGGTTATCATCATCACCGGTATTCCACTGATTATTGCCGATAAAGTCATTGGTGGCGGTAACGGTACGGCAGGTGTCGCTGCCTCATCGGCAGCCGGGGCTGCGGTAGCAAACCCGGTGATCATTGCCCAAATCAACCCGGCGTTTGAACCGGTAGCCGCCTCCGCAACGGCGCTGGTGGCAGCAAGCGTGATTGTAACGGCGATTCTGGTACCTATCATCACCGCACTGTACGCCAGACGGTTTGGCGAAGTGCCTGAGACGACAAAAGCGGCAGACAACCCCGCCGCATCGCTCAATCATTAAAAAAAGCCCCCGACGTGAAACGCCGGGGGCTTCTCTTTGCCTGTTTATCGCTATGCCCTGCAATTAGCCATCAACATTGGTTAATTGCAGGACACACCTTTTTACTCACCGAAAATCTCGTCCACCATGGCAGTGGCTAAGCGCGATGCCGAACAGAGCCTTGGCATACCTAACGCGACTGTCTGCCAGCTTTGGGTCACCGACCAGCAAATAGGGTGACGATCCGCATCGCACCAGTCACCAAGCCAGCCCAGCAGATCTTTATAATCCATCAGGCCCGGTGTCGCAGGCGTTGTCAGCCACTGGTGATAAAAATGGCGAGTAGCAGGCGCAGCATTAATACCCTGCGCCAGAAAATCAGAGGCCATCGCACGCAGGTTATCTTTCAGCATGGAAGCCACCTCGCTACTCGCCAGGCGGCAGGCGTCGCCAAAAGCGCCCCAGCGTAACTCTTCCAGCGCAACATAGCAGCGCCCCGCCATCGACCAGCCGTTATAATTCCCGGCCCGCCAGCGGGTAAAAATTTGTTCGCTGTGATTTCCCGCCTGTACCGTTAAGCCACGCTGGCCGAGCGCTTTCTCTTTCCAGCTCGCTCGCTGGCTAAAGTGCTCAATTAACTCATCATATTGCTGCTGGTTGCCCGGTGTGTTGGCGGGGCGGCGCTGCTCAGCCTGCTGTAATGAGACCAGACGCTGGGTGATACGCGTCAGCGCAAGATGACCGGGGTCGAGCATACTGGCGAGCTTTTCCGCCAGTCCCAGACGTAACGAGTCATTCTCATTTAAGACACCGGACATGGCCCACGGGCGCAGTTGGGTCTGCGCCATCACTTCCTGGGTCAGTCTTTCACGAAACAACTGCTGTTGGGGCACAATCTGACTCTGGCGAGGCGCATCGGCACCCTGCACTAAATCCACAATGAACTTCGGATGAATGCACTCAAGCGTTCGCCCAGGCCCTTCCAGTAGTCGATTTTTCATAATTACTCTGCTGCGAATAGTGTTTGGATATCATCGCGTAAAAGACGTGCATCTTCCTGAATCCAGTTAGCTGTTTTGATGCAGTGTCGCAGGTGCTGCCGCAATGCTAACACTGACGATTCGTTTTGCTGACGAATCGCCAAACTGTCACGCAAACTATCTTGTAGCCCCGCCAGGCTCAGCGAGAACTCAGCAAAGAACGTCGCCATTCCCGCCGTAACAGAAACATCGACCTGCGCAGCCAAAGCTTTACGAATTTGTTCACAAAAATGAGCAACATGCTGGACGAGCTTGGTATGTAATGACGCCACATCAATGACGTAGCGTGTGCGGGTCACCACGTAATCATCCCATCCCCAGCTCGGATTATTTAACCAACGAGAAACCGTTTCCCGTACGCTTCCGCTACGCGGCGCCTGCCCTGCCGGAGTGTCTTCCGGCGCGATCGCGTTGGTAAAAAGCTGGCGGGTATTAAAATTGAGTGCGCTTGCCTGGAATGCGGGGAAACTGATACGAGCCCGGAAACCCGCGTGGCTGAGCTCTTCTTTAATGCGCATCTCGATCGGGCGCATCGCATCATTGAGAGAGCGGGTCAGGGTATTTTCCAGTTGGTCAAAACGCATCGCCAGTTCGCGGCCGATCTTCTCCTGTGCGGTGACAAAAATCGCTTCGCAGGAGGAGCGCATTTTGCTCAGCACAATCTGCGCCTGCCCTTCATCTTCCAGCACCAGTTGGCCTGGCGAAACTCCCGCCTCAAGACGCAGGTCGGCCTGACTTTCGTTGGCCATTTCCATGATCCTGCCATCACTAAACCAGGCGTTAATGGCTCCAACGATTTCCACTTGCTGGCTATTAATGAAGAGGTCCGCCGCCGCCAGCGCTTCATCCACCTCATGATCAATCTCATCGCTGACGCGCTCCTGACAGCTTTTCAGTAGCGTCATATCTTCTTCAAGGCGGCTGATATTGTGCTCAAGGTTCTCAAACGCGACCGTCAGCCCTTGATAGCGGAAATCAAGGTATTCCCGGGCGCTCTGTGCGTAGTTAAGCAACTTATGCGACGCCGAACGCAGGGCATACAGCGACGCGTTGGCGTGCGCAGCATGCAGCAGCTTGCGAATAGGTTGCTCAAACAGCGAATCTTCCCACAACAGATCGGCGGCGTGATGGATATGTTCAACATCATCCAGGTCAGCCATTCTCCAGCGTCGGCCCAGCGCCGCTTCGGCAAAGTCCTGCACCCAACGCTGCTCTTGCGGGTCGGGTAATTTCCCCTGTTGTTTGATTTCATGGCGGGCGCGGTTCGCCAGATAGCCCCACATCGAGGAGACGGGAAAAATCTGCGTCGGATTAATGTAGCCTTTCATTAATGTTCCGGCGATCAGCGCCCGCACCTGTTCTTCGTCATCGCTGTTACGGTCTTTCTGATCGAATTTATTAACCAGCGCATACAGCGGAACGGAGCGCCCAACGGCGGAAATCGCGTGGCGCACCTCTTCATCAGAGATCGACTTAAGCTGGGTGTAATCCATCACCGCCAGCACCGCAGACGCTCGCGCCAGTTGTTCATTGAGCATCTTGTGCAGATGCGGCTGTCCCGCTTCGTTTGGCCCGGGGGTATCGAGCAGCGTCAACTGGCCCAAATCATTTTCAAGGCCCGCCAGGTGAACAAACTCAACTTCAATAACCGGGATATTCTCTATGGAGGCGTAAGCGGAGAAAGGAAAATCAACATCCAGCGCTTTCGACAGGCGCACCAGATCGTTAAGGCTCTTTAAACAATGGAAAATGGGCTGCGCGCCGAGATAATGTTTGTCGAACGCATCCCCTTGTGCGATGCGTTCGAGCAGGGCACTCATGTCTTTATCGATTTCGAGTTTTTGCGCCAGCTTTTCACGGTCATAGGTATAAAGCCGCATCTGGAGTTGCTGGGTCAGCGTATCGATTGGCCCAACATGGGCGAAATGCAGTACAGGCTCTTTCTGGCCCGGCGTGTGGCGGATTAATGTCGGCAGCGCCGTCATCGGACGGTTGCGATTAGGCAAAACCTCAGTGCCCACAATCGCGTTGATCGTGGTCGATTTACCCGCTTTCATCGTCCCGACAATTGCTAACACCATCTCCAGGCGGGTGATTTTCCGTAATTCGTTGTGCAGAGTGGCTTGCTGCGTCTCGATGCCGCGAGCACTAAAATGTAATGGCAGTACATTTGCGTTATCTGCTTTGCCGGAAGCCGCCTCATCAAGCGTTGCAATCGGCAGGGCTTTGAGCGCCTGCAGATTCTGCAAGGAGAGCTGTAACAATCTCTCTGCTTCCTGGCTTAATTCGAAAATTGTCTGTGTGTGCATGATAAAAGTCTTTCCTTAACGCAAATTTCTTACTTTTATTAAGCCGTGATGTTTTATTTGTGAAGTTTCGGCTTTTATAATTACGTGTGGAAAATATCTTATAGAAGATAAATGCCTGATGGGAATCAGGAAAAATGCATTTTCTCGGTAGAGACTGACAGAGCACGCCGTCCCGGACATAAAATGGCTGGGAGATAGAGAGCGTAGCTCATTTTCAAGAACGACCAGGATATATCGTCATTTATTTACCCCCCCAATTTGCGAGGTAATTAACTGTCTTCGGTAGAAGACCCTGCTGATATGACAGTATGCTAATTATTAACACCGGTTGCGTCACCTCACCTTATCTGAATTGGCAATGGGTAGCAATTTCCCGTCGAAAATATTCTAAATATCATACATAAGGGTTTACCCCTAATCAGATGGGCCTAGCATCGCTTAAGCTAATGACAGGGTATGTCACTTCTATCACCTTTTTTATCTTTTTCTGAAAAAAAGAATAGCAACAGTAATTATACGGACATGCTGTATAATCGCGGACTTTTCTGGCATAAACCGCCTTTTTCGCTGGCCTGTTTCCAGCATCATACGTACTTTTTGAGGATACCCCCATGCAACTGCCAAACTGCCCGAAATGCAATTCCGAATACGCTTATGAAGATAATGGCATGTTCATCTGCCCGGAATGCGCCCATGAATGGAATGACAACGAAGCCGCTGTCGAAAGCGATGAACTGATTGTCAAAGATGCCAACGGCAATTTACTGGCCGATGGCGACAGCGTCACTGTCATTAAAGATCTGAAAGTAAAAGGGAGTTCTTCCATGCTGAAAATCGGCACGAAAGTGAAGAATATCCGTCTGGTCGAAGGCGATCATAACATTGACTGCAAAATCGACGGATTTGGCCCAATGAAGTTGAAATCCGAGTTCGTTAAAAAGAACTGATTGCCCTCTTTCGTGCCTGCGGATTAGAACTCGTCTTCCAGTCGACGTTCTTCGTCGTCCAGTTGGCGACGCTCCTGATCGAGCTGGCGCTGCCGGTCATCTAACTGGCGGCGCCGGTCTTCAAGCTGTCTGCGTCGGTCTTCATAGCGTCTGCTCTGCTCGTCACTTCGACGGCGATCGTCATCATACTGCCGATCATCGTCATCACGGCTATCGCTGGGGTGATACGCATCATTAATTGCCCGCTGAATATTGCCGATGGCGTCATCGACAATATCAGCACGGGCAATTTGGCTGGTAAGAGAGAGTGCGCTGATAAACAGCAGGGTTGCGTAACGTTTCATAAAGCCAGTCTCAACAGTGGGCTGGCTTTACGTTAATCAAGCGCTGTTCTCACGAGTAGCGGAGGAATCTCAAACTACGCCGGGTAACAGTTTACAAACCGTAGCGGTCAATAATCTGCCGGTGACGCTGTTCATCCAGCCCGCCTTTAATGGCAACGCCAAGCCAGTGCACCGGATGCGGCCAGTCCCGTGTGAGCGTGAGCAATATACTGTCCACTTCCTGCGGCAGCATCGATAGCGGCGTAGCCAGATTAAAGTACACGCCAGGC
Organism: Phytobacter sp. SCO41; assembly: GCF_003073275.1. NCBI lineage: Bacteria > Pseudomonadati > Pseudomonadota > Gammaproteobacteria > Enterobacterales > Enterobacteriaceae > Phytobacter > Phytobacter sp. SCO41. The sequence goes on from NZ_CP027225.1 coordinate 5,161,530, forward strand.
AATGGCTCTTGAGGATTTTCGCGGTCGGTTATTTCATAATCGCCTTCGCTACTCACCCATACTTGCCCACCCAACTCGCGCACTTTATTCTCAAACTGACCAAACAGTTCCTCGCCCGGATAAACGCCATCAACAAACCATGATGGGGCATATTCACCCTCTTCAATGATTTCGACAGCGTCATAAAGACCGATAAAATACTCCCGCTCGGCTTCATCTTCCGGAGGGGTATTGAGCAGTTCGACATCAAATACTACGCTGTCGCCTAAATGCTGCTGCGCTTTCGGCCAGGCTGGCTGGAAGACTCTGGCCGTCGCAGGCCCGGTACGCTGAGCAAGGTAGTAAACGTAGTCGTGCTCTTCCCGGAAACGTAGCCGTACCGCTCCCCAGTTTTCTTCAATGGGGCCATCTTCGCTGTCGAATTTCATCCCCAGCTTCGTTCCGGCCTCGCGCACCAGCGCCCACTCCTGCTGAATACTCGCCGCGGTGATCAGATCCCACAGAACATTGTTTGTCTCTTGTTCTTGTTCCTCAAGCATCGCAATAGCGCGCTGAAGACGAGGGATAGCCCGCTCGCTGGCGCGTAGTTTCATTGCCGCGCGGCTCGCCATTAACAGCGGTGCGATCTTAGTGCTGCCTTCTGGCGTCGCAAGCATTGATTCACTCAGAGATTCCAGCGCCGCCCAATCCTCATTGCCAAAGGCTACCTGCATTTCGAACCAGTACGCGACATGGGGGAGCGTCTCGTGATAGTCCTTAGCGAGGGTTAAAACCTCATCGAACCGCCGCGTACGCAACAGCACGCCCAGCAACTCGAACAGAAGAGGAGATTCAGTGTGTGGATGGCGTGACCGCCAGGTTTGCAGCAGCGCGATGGCTTCATCAGCAGCATGGCACGCCTCCAGGGCGGATGACGCCAGCGCAACCAGTTGTTCATTATCAGGCAACTGCATGGCCGCCAGTTTCAGCCACTCCGCTTCCTGTTCAGGGTCACGCGCCTCATTTTGTTTGCTGCGTTCGTCAAGCCAGTCATACAGCTCATGGGCAGGAACCGGGAGCAGCACCTCTTTTTCCATGCCAGCAATCTCACGTTCAAGATCGGCCAGAACGCTGTCGGCCCCCATCTGTTTACGTAAACGTGGCAAACAGGCTTTTGCCTGCCCTAACGCCCGGCGGGCAATCCAGGTCGCATTGCGAGCCAGCGCCAGACGAATATGTACAATTGCGGTATCTATTGCAGCCCGCCAGGCCTGCCGGGCGATACGCTGTTCAAGGATTTGCTGTAATGAGACGCCCGTCTGCCAGTTGTTGTAAGAGGCATCGTGGCGGCAAAGCTGGTCAATGATCCTCACCCAGCGGACGACGCCGCGCGTTTGCAGTTGCTTCCAGTGGATAAGGCTATTGCAGGCGTCATCCAGCCGCCCCATACAGGCATAGGCCTCAGCGCGGATCATCATTCGGGTAAGCCGTATCTGTTCGGCGCTACCTTCCAGTTCGTCCGGTTCGCAGAGGGGTTCAATCACCGCCAGCGCTTCTTCATAGCGCCCCAAATAGATCAATGCTTCGGCTTCGTTTTCCAGCAGGCCAGTGACATCAGGCTCCCCTGCATCACGCACTTTCTTTATCTGCCCCCGAATGTAATCCAGCGCCTGCTGCTTCTCGCCTTTATCGACCATGGCACAGAATTGCTCGTCCGATAAGCACTGGAAGCAGCTCCATAACGGCGTAATCCGCTCCATCGTTTCCTGACACACGGCAATACGTTCATCCGCCCAGCCCGGACCGTCGATATTGCCGTAGCAATCGCTGAGATCCTGAGTCACGCAAACGGATTGCGGGCAATCAATCGCATCCGGCTGATGGGCACGCTCAAAGAAGGTCACCGCATCTCCCAGCGCTGTCTCGCCTTCGCCCATCCCCAGCCGGTGGCGCATCTCCCAGTGGCCGATAAAGACCTCAAGCCAGGGATTGCCGGCCGTTTTCTTAAATGATCGCGCTTCCGGCAGTAACGCTTCGCTCACATCGGGCTTAACGTCACAAATGGCGTTAATCAATTTATTCAAATGATCGGTAATATAGGGTTGGCCTGCAGCGTGAAGATCCCTTTCATATTGGTTATACCATTGCCATATATCCATTTTATTGCTCCCCTTTATTTGCAAGAAATTGCGTCATTATTATCTGGTTAATATTATCCAGCGCCTGATGAAAATCATTGGGTCCCGAACGTTGTAATTGAAAAGATAAGATGACCTTCATGCTTTTCAATAACTGACAGGCAACGTCAGTGTTTTTCCCGTTTTGCCAGGAAGCAGAAAGCGCCTTGATGGCCGGATTATTAAAATTAATATAGAGCTGTTTATCGGACTGTTCGCTGATCCGTTGAGTAAACTGCCGTGCCAGCATCAGCGCCGCAGTACTCATGCGTCGGTCGGCGTCATCCTGTTCCAGCCGCTGTTTTAATTCCACTTCGCGATTCGGTACCACCACAAAGGGGAGCACCGCGGGCTCAAATCGTGAAATAACGCACTCTTCATCATCGGCCAGTTGTTCACGCCACCACTGCTCTTCCTGTTGGCTAATTTCATGGCAGGAGAACAAAGACTGGTTGCCGCCCGTGGTGCCAATTTCAATTAACCGCGCTGAATAGAGCGTGGCCCAACGGCGAAGAAACGGTATAACGGCATAACGATGCCCCAGCGCGACGGGGCGCCCGGAGAGGCGAAATAACATCTCTTCGAAAGAACTCTCTTCTCCCGGCATCACCAGTAGCGTATTTTGCTGGCGCAGACTGCGAACCGGAATTTCGCCTTTCGAGGTCGGGATGAGCAAATCATCTTTGAGCAGATCAAACAGCCTTTCATCGCAGATCGCCGCACCTAACAGCGCTTCATTATGACGAAGCAGCACACGCCGCCAGATAGCCGGCTGGTTTTTCGCCAGCTCACCCAGCCCTTTAATTAACCCTTCGGCTAATGCATGCTGGGTTGCGAAATAGGCGTCATCACGTTGTAAATCTTCCCGATTCGCCGTGGGTGTCAGGACGTTGGACTCCACGACGCCACCAACAAAACCTGCCCACAGCGGCAGCAGGTCATGTGCCTGATCGTCGAGCAGCATGCCACGCAAAAAGAGCGACAAATTACGGTTATCGCTGGTGCCATAAGTCGCGCCATCCTGGATCCAGAGAATGCCGACCACATCGCTTTTGCCAGAAGGGGTGATATCGATGGTGCAAATAGGGGTAAAAGTACGTTCAAAACGGCTGGCGAACTCAATATTCTGCTTCTGCCGAAGCCCCGGATGGAGTACGACCGCCGAGTCTGAGTCACGGCGCCAGGGTGGCGAAAGATGGTTGACCGCCGTCTCCGATTGCCCCACAAACAGCGGTTCACGCATCAACACGCAGTAGCGGCCAAGCAGCGTTTCCAGCAGCGGATTATCCGCCAGGTAGCTGAACTCATCTTTAAGGTTGAGAGTGACCGTAAAGCCAGGCTCCCTGGGCAGGGCAGATTCGATGCGATACGTCTCGCCGTTATCGGAACGATAAACCCAACCTTCCTGCGGCGTTTTCCAGGACGTGGTATGGACAACAACCTGTTGTGCCAGCACGAAAGAAGATAAGAAACCCAGACCGAACATACCGATGAGGCCGGTATCATCATCCTCCTGGCGCAATTGCCGCGTATAGCCGATGCCGACCGTTGCCAGGAATTCATGGATTTCTTGTTTTGTCAGGCCCGCACCCGAGTCATAAATGGTAATCGTTTTATTCTGCGGGTTGCCGGTAACCCGAATTTCAGGCGTGAAGGAAGAATCAACCTCCTCCAGCCTGCGCCGGACTATCGCATCATGCGCATTCTGTACAAGCTCACGCAACGCAACCATGGGCGTGGAGTAAAGATGTTTACTTAACACCTGCATAAGGCCATGCAGATTTACCGCTGTATCATGCTGCTCAATAGCGACGATCTTATTATCCATAATTTTTTCAGATCTCTGGTTTTTCAATTACATTGCAAACAGGTAAGTATAGGTGCAGCTACAAAAAAATCGCGGCTACATATTATTATTTTCAGCCAGGAAGAATAAGTCGATAAAATCTTAAAGGATATTGATTAATAGAATATGAATTATTTCGGCTGATACTTTTCCCTGTTATGTGACGCAACATATCTGAGTAAAATGACAAGTTCATTAATTGCTGTCGCACGCCATAACGAAATGGAATAGAATTTCGCTGTTTGCTCTCTCCGTATTATCGCGGCTGCTGAACCCGATCAATCGAAGAGAGAAAAAGCAATGGAAACACCCCGTAGCCGGGACTGGCGCCGTGCCCAAAAACGGCGCAATAAATCCCGAGATGTTCACACCGCGCTTTTACGTTTTCGTGGCGAAAAAAACTGGAAGATGCTGTATCTGCGTTCTGAAAAAGTAACGCGGGCCGCACAACTGGGGATTGAGTATCCACGCGTAACCCGTCAACAAAGGACGAGGCGCGGCCTGGAAGAGTATCTGTTTGCCAATGAACGTCCTTTTCATATGTAGTCGTAATCAATGGCGCAGCCCCACGGCGGAACAGGTGTTCCGCCGTTATCCCGGGCTTAACGTCCGTTCTGCCGGGACCAGTCGCAATGCCAAAAAAACGGTCTGTGCCGAAGGGTTGCAGTGGGCAGATGTTATCTGCGTGATGGAGCAGAAACATAAAAACCGCTTAATGGCCGACTATCGTCGTATCATCGACAATAAACCGCTTCACGTTCTCGATATCCCCGATGACTACCGCTACATGGACCCTGCGTTGATCGCGCTGCTCGAAGAGATCGTTCCCCCGGTACTTGGCCTCGCCACATAGTCCCTGTGTTCAGGGGCGCGTCAATGGCCGCTATGCCGCAATCCGTCGCAGCGCCTGTGCCAGTTGCACGCGGGTAAAGGGTTTTCGCAACAGTTCAACATCCGGTAGCGCAGGGTTATGCGCCGGGCGTAAATCCTGGCCGCTAATCAGTAACAGCGGCAAATGCGGGTAGTGCTGACGGGCGAAATTAATCACTTCCGCGCCACTCATCTGCCCCGGAAGCATCAGGTCGCTAATCAGCATGCCGATATCCTCCGATGCCGCCAGCAGCGCCAGCGCCTGTTCACCGCACTCCGCCTCCAGCGTTAAATACCCCAACCCATGTAACTGTTCGCAGAGGGTTTGTCGTACATCCGCTTCATCTTCCAGCACCAGGATTAACTTATCAGTACGGTCCGCTTCCTGTGCGGGCGCCTGCTCGACCGGGCTGACGACCTGTACCGACGCGCGTGGAAGCTGTAAACGTACCGTGGTTCCCTGGCCTGGCGCGCTATCAATAGCCACCCGTCCACCGGACTGGCGCACAAAGCCGTATACCATCGACAGCCCCAGGCCGCTGCCGCTGCCGGTCTGCTTGGTAGTGAAGAACGGCTCGAAGACGCGGGCCTTCACCTCCCCGGACATGCCGCAACCTCTGTCGATCACTTCCAGTACCACCATATCCTGCCTGCGTCCGTCGCTGCGCGTCACACGCTGGTTCCAGGTACGGATCTTGATCGTCCCTTTCTGCCCTTCCATCGCATCCCGCGCGTTCATTACCAGATTGATGATGGCGTTTTCCAGTTGCCCAACGTCAATCCATGCAGGCCAGGCAGGTTGTTGAGCCTCAATCTCCAGCGTCAACGTGGCAGGAAGAGAATGACGCATCAGCTCGCTTAAGTTCTCCAGCAGCGGCTGCATCTCTACTGCATGGGGGTGCAGAGATTGCTTACGCGAGAAGGCCAGCAAACGCTGGGTCAGCATCGCCCCACGCTCAGCCGCTTTTAGCGCACGGGAGATACGCGGGGCATCCGGCGATTGCGGGTTCACCAGTTCCAGGCTACCGATGATGACCGCCAGTAAATTATTGAAATCGTGTGCCAGCCCACCGGTAAGCTGACCGACGGCTTTCATTTTCTGGCTGTGCAACAGCGCCTCTTCCAGCCCCTTACGTTCCGTTCTGTCCAGTACGACGTTGACCATTCCGCGCCCCGGCACCGGGCTAAATCGCAGCTCAATAGTGCGGTTATCCGCCAGACGAAGCTCCTGCGGTTTTGGCATGGGGCGCGCGAGGTTCTCCTGCACATGGTCCGGCAGCTCACTCACCTGACGCAACAGGCTCTGATAGTGCTGCCCGCGTTGCAGCGCCTCGGCAGAGAGGCCAAGCAGCAACGGATACTGCGGGTTCCACACCACCAGGCAGCCCTGGCTGTCGAACAGCGCAAAGCCGTCACGCATGGCATGGAAGGTGGTCTCCAGTTGGGTGCTTTTCTCTTTGAGCAACTTAGAGGTGTGCTCAAGCGAGGCGGTATTGCGGGCGAAGACGTTAAAGGCGCGCGCCAGTTCGCCCAGTTCATCACGTCGTTGCAGCGCTGGTACAGGAACATCCGGCTCACCGCGCGCCAGACGGGACATCGCACGGGAAATCGCCGTTAAATTCGACCCCAGATTGCGGTAGATATACCAGCCAGCAAACCCGGTAATCACCAGCGCCAGCAGGGCAAAGGCGCTGATAAAGATAATGATCGAGCGCATTTCACTGTGACTTTGCGCGGTCCGTTGCTCAGAAGCCTGCGCCACCTGGGCAACGTACTGATTGATATCGGTATTGAGAATAGCGACCAGCGCTTTGATATGAAACATAAACCAGCTTATCGCCAGATCGCTCTCATCCAGTTGCGCCGCCAGCGGGCCGAGCTTTGCCAGCTCATCGTTGAAATCCTGCAAAATGCCATTTACCACCGGGTTGTCGGTGCGCTCTGGCAACTGTGTGCGGATCTCCGTCAGTTGCTGGATCGTCGGGCGTGGCGAGGGGGTACGGATGGCAGCGGCCAGCAGCCTGTCCATTTCGCCGAGTAAACGGGGATCGCCAATGGCAATGCCATCGCGCTGGTTAAATGCCTGCAAATGGCGCAGATAACTTTGGTTCTGATACAGCGAACTGAGTAGCGCATTACGTTCAAGATGGCGGCGCTGACCACGCTCCAGCATCTGCGTCACACTCTGTTCCAGTTCATTGCTGCGCCAGGTAATGCGCTCCACCAGTTGCGGTTCCAGTTGGGCCAGCGGGGCACGGGCGAGTTGTTCCAGCGATTTTTGCAGCGCCATTTGGGTCGCCTTAAGCCGTTCCGCTTCGCTCTTATATTCCAGCGCCCCCACCACCTGCGAAAGGCGCACCGCCGCCGTGGCGACATTTGCCGTATCACGCGCAAGGTTCATGCTGCCGGTCATGTCATCCAGCGTCTGCTGCTGCACCTGCTCCTGGATTTGGCTGGCATGGCGAAATCCCAATACCGCAACGCCGCAAACCATCAGGGTCACGGCCATCACCAGCAAGTTGAAGAACAGTAACCGCCCGCGCGCGCTGGCGAAAAACGAGTTGTGCCGATAGGGCATAGCGGGCTCCGTTGTCTGTGTTCCCCTCACCCTAACCCTCTCCCCGGAGGGGCGAGGGGACTGTTCGGTGCGGGCTGGGGTGAGGGTGAAGGAAGTTATGTTGCGTAACTGTGATCTTCGTTAACTATTCAGCAATATGACAAATATGAACGCCCAATGTCATTCTGCATTTATTTCATCGTGGTGGACTGCAAGTATTGATAACCCTTGCAGGAGTAAGCCATGAGCAAGACGCCGGTTCTGGAGATGCGCAATATTGCCAAAGTGTTTGGCAAGTTTTACGCGCTCAAAGGCGTGGATCTGACGGTGTATCCTGGCGAAATCCACGCACTGATGGGGGAAAACGGCGCGGGTAAAAGCACCCTGATGAAGATCCTCGCGGGGGCATACACCGCCACCAGCGGCGAGATATTAATTGACGGGCAGTCATTTAATATCAAAGGGCCAAAAGACGCGCTGGCGGCTGGCATCACGCTGATCTATCAGGAGATGCAGTTAGCCCCCAATCTGACCGTCGCCGAAAATATCTTTCTGGGCAGTGAGATTTCCCGCGGTGGGCTAATTCAGCGCCGGGACATGGTCGCTCAGGCGCAAAGCGTGATTGACCGCCTCGGCGCTCAGTTCAAAGCCAGTGACCTGGTGATGAAACTGACCATCGCCGAACAGCAACAGGTCGAAATCGCCCGCGCCCTGCATCGTAACAGCCGTATTCTGGTGATGGATGAACCCACCGCCGCCCTCTCCTCTCGTGAAACACACCGCCTGTTTGAACTGATCATGCGTCTGCGCGACGAAGGGATGGCAATCATCTATATCAGCCACCGCATGGCAGAAGTGTATGAGCTTTCCGACCGGGTTAGCGTCCTGCGTGATGGTCAGTATGTGGGCAGCCTGACCCGCGACAAACTCAACGCCTCAGAACTGGTACGTATGATGGTGGGCCGCCCGCTCAGCGATCTCTTCAATAAAGAACGCGATATTCCACGGGGCGATGTCCGTCTGAACATTCATCACCTCACCGACGGCAAAAAAATCCAGCCGGTCAGCCTGCAGGTTCGCGCCGGAGAGATCGTCGGCCTTGCCGGACTGGTGGGTGCAGGTCGTTCAGAGCTCGCACAACTGATTTTTGGCGTGCGTAAAGCTACCGGCGGGGTGATTGAAATCGATGGCGAACCGGTGGTTATCCACTCCCCGCGAGCCGCCATTGATTTAGGCATCGGCTTCCTCACCGAAAACCGCAAAGAACAAGGGTTGTTTCTGGAGTTGGCCGCGCAGGAAAACATCACGATGGCGACCATTGAGCGCGATGCCAGTTACGGCCTGCTCGACCGCAAGAAAGCGCAATCCATCTCCGATGACGCCATCAAGTTACTCAATATCCGCGTGCCCCACTCTCAGGTGCGGGCGGGTGGTCTTTCCGGCGGCAATCAGCAAAAACTGCTGATCTCCCGCTGGGTCGCCATCGGGCCTCGCATCCTGATTCTCGATGAGCCCACACGCGGCGTCGATGTCGGGGCCAAGAGCGAAATCTATCGCATCATGAGCCAGATGGCGCGCAAAGGGGTGGCCATTCTGATGATTTCCAGCGAGTTACCGGAGGTGGTCGGTATGAGCGACCGCGTATATGTGATGCATGAAGGCAGTATCGCCGGTGAACTGGAAGGCGAACGTATTACCCAGGAAAACATTATGACGCTGGCGACCGGCGTGAACGAATCCCATCATCAGGCGGTGCACCATGACTGAATCGAAAGAGACCTCTGCCACCACGCCACAACAGGTGGCGAAATCGGCCTCGGCGAAAAAAATGCTGATGGGCGATCTGATGCAAACGGTCGGCATCTTGCCAATCTTGATCCTGATCGTCGCAGTATTTGGCTTTATCGCACCGAACTTTTTTACGGAAAGCAACCTGCTGAATATCACTCGCCAGGCATCGATCAACATCGTGCTGGCGGCGGGGATGACCTTTATCATTTTGACCGGCGGTATTGACCTGTCAGTCGGATCCATCCTCGGCACCACGGCGGTGGCGGCGATGGTGGTGTCGCTGATCCCGGAACTGGCTTTCCTTTCCGTACCCGCCGCGCTGATGCTCGGTCTGGTGCTGGGGTTGTTTAACGGCGTACTGGTCGCGTTCGCCGGGCTTCCCCCCTTTATCGTTACGCTTGGCACCTATACGGCGCTGCGCGGCGCGGCTTACCTGCTGGCGGACGGCACCACGGTCATCAACTCCAGTATCGGGTTTGAGTGGATCGGCAATAACTATCTCGGGCCGATCCCCTGGCTGGTGGTGATTGCGCTGGCGGTGATTGTGGTCTGCTGGTTCATCCTGCGTCGTACCACCCTGGGCGTGCACATTTATGCCGTCGGCGGCAACATGCAGGCGGCGCGTCTTACCGGTATCAAAGTGTGGCTGGTACTGCTGTTTGTCTACGGCATGAGCGGCCTTCTGTCTGGCCTTGGCGGGGTGATGAGCGCGTCTCGTCTGTACAGCGCCAACGGTAACCTTGGTATGGGCTACGAGCTTGACGCCATCGCGGCGGTCATCCTCGGCGGCACCAGTTTCGTCGGCGGCATCGGCACCATCACCGGTACGCTGGTCGGGGCGCTGATTATCGCCACCCTGAACAATGGCATGACATTGATGGGCGTTTCTTACTTCTGGCAACTGGTGATCAAAGGGGCGGTGATCATCATTGCAGTGCTGATAGACAAATACCGTACCCGACATCATCAAAGTGCATAACAACAAGATTTCCCTGAAAACCCTACGTGAGGAAAGAATATGCGTTTGAAGCCGTTAGTCACCGCGCTCTGTGCTGGCGCACTGCTTGCCGCAGCGCCATTTGCGCAGGCCAAAGAACTGAAATCGATCGGGGTAACGGTAGGCGACCTTGCCAACCCGTTCTTCGTGCAAATCACCAAAGGGGCGGAGCTGGAAGCGCGTAAACTGGCGGGCGATAAGGTGAAAGTAACGCTGGTTTCCAGCGGCTACGACCTTGGCCAACAGGTGGCGCAAATCGATAACTTTATCGCCGCCAAAGTGGACATGATTATCCTCAACGCCGCGGACTCGAAAGGCATTGGGCCTGCGGTCAAACGCGCGAAAGATGCCGGTATCGTCGTGGTCGCCGTTGACGTTGCGGCGGAAGGGGCAGATGCCACCATTACCTCGGATAACACCCAGGCCGGAGAGATGGCCTGTAAGTACATTACCGACCGTCTGAAAGGCAAAGGCAATGTGGTCATCATCAACGGACCGCCGGTCTCTGCGGTACAGAACCGTGTGGAAGGCTGCCAGACCGAATTCAAGCGCCACCCGGATATCAAAGTGCTGTCGTCTAACCAGAACGCCAAAGGCAGCCGCGAAGGGGGTCTGGAAGTGATGACCTCGCTGCTGGCCGCGAATCCGAAGATCGACGGTGTGTTTGCGATTAACGACCCAACGGCGATCGGCGCCGATCTGGCTGCTAAACAGGCACAACGTAACGAGTTCTTTATCGTTGGCGTTGACGGCAGCCCGGACGGTGAAGAGGCGCTGAAACGCGAGAACTCGCTGTTTGTCGCGACCCCGGCGCAAGATCCCCAGGTAATGGCGGCCAAAGCGGTGGAAATCGGCTATGACATTCTGCAGGGGAAACCCGCGCCGAAAGAGCCTGTGCTGATCCCGGTGACGATGATCGACAAGAAAAACGTCAGTACCTATAAGGGCTGGACGGTTAAGTAAGTGCGGATTTTTCCCCTCACCCCTGCCCTCTCCCCATAGGGGAGAGGGAGTAAACCATCCCCTCGCCCCTGTGGGGAGAGGGAGCAAACCATCCCCTCACCCCTGTGGGGAGAGGGAGCAAACCATCCCCTCACCCTGTGGGGAGAGGGAGCAAACCATCCCCTCACCCTGTGGGGAGAGGGAGCAAACCATCCCCTCGCCCCTGTGGGGAGAGGGTTAGGGTGAGGGGCACAACGCGCTCAAATGCCATCAGGAGATAGTCATGAAACGCTCCGAAATCAATGAAATCCTCGGCCATACCCGGCAATTCTTTTCCATGCACGACGTCCACTTGCCGCCCTTCGCCAGTTTTCCCCCAACCAAATGGCATCAACTTGATCACGATAGCTGGCGCGAAGTCTTCGACTTAAAGCTGGGTTGGGATGTCACCGCTTTCGGCGGTGATAATTTTTACACCCAGGGGCTCACCCTTTTCACCCTGCGCAATGGTTCGCCAAATGGCACCCCTTACGCCAAATGCTATGCGGAAAAAATCATGCACGTGCGCGACGGGCAGGTCACACCCATGCATTTTCACTGGCGCAAACGCGAAGACATTATTAACCGTGGCGGCGGCAATCTGATTATCGAGCTGTGGAACGCCGGCGCGCATGAAGAGACGACGTATACCGACGTGAGCGTGGTTATCGACGGTTGTCTCCAGACACATTCAGCGGGCAGCCAGTTACGCCTCTCACCAGGGGAAAGCATTTGCCTGCCGCCCGGTCTGTACCACAGCTTTTGGGGCGAATCCGGTTTCGGCGATGTGCTGGTCGGCGAAGTGTCGTCGGTCAACGATGACGAACATGACAACCACTTCCTGCACCCGGTAGATCGCTTTAACGACATTCTGGAAGACGAACCCGCGCAGCTAGTGCTGTGTAACGAATATGGTCTGTTTCTGAGCTAAGGAGAATACGATGGCTTTGATTTCGCTTGCCCAGGGTTTGGCGCACGCCCGTGAACATCACTACGCGCTGGGCGCGTTCAACGTGCTCGACTCCCACTTTTTACGCGCGCTGTATGCTGCGGCGAGACAGGAGCGTTCGCCTTTCATCATCAATATCGCCGAGGTGCACTTCAAATATGTCTCCCTCGAATCTCTGGTGGAAGCGGTAAAATACGAAGCCGCCCACCATGACATTCCGGTGGTGCTTAACCTCGATCACGGCCTGCATTTTGAATCCGTGGTGCGCGCCTTAAGGCTGGGCTTTACTTCGGTGATGTTTGATGGCTCTACGCTGGAATATGAAGAGAATATTCGCCAGACGCGGGAAGTGGTAAAGATGTGCCATGCGGTGGGCGTCTCGGTGGAGGCTGAACTCGGGGCCGTTGGCGGCGATGAAGGTGGCGCATTGTATGGTCATGCGGATGAAGCCTGGTTTACCGACCCCGCCAAAGCGCGTGATTTTGTCGACCGTACCGGTATCGACACCCTCGCCGTCGCCATTGGTAACGCCCATGGTAAATACAAAGGGGAACCGAAGCTCGACTTTGCTCGCCTGGAGGCGATTCGCCAGCAAACCGGCCTGCCGCTGGTGCTCCACGGCGGTTCCGGCATCAGTGACGCGGATTTCCGGCGCGCTATCGGACTTGGCATCCATAAAATCAATTTCTATACCGGGATGTCGCAAGCGGCGCTGGACACCATTGAAGCACGCATGGCCAACCGCCAACCTCTCTACGACGAATTCGCCCAGCTCTTGCTGAGCGTGGAAGAGGCCATCACCGACACCGTTGCCGGGCAGATGCGCGTCTTTGGCAGCGCGGGGCAACTCTGATGGAAAGAAAAGGAGTTATCGCCGCCGGAAATATGCTGGTCGATCATGTGCACCAGATTGTGCAATGGCCGGAGCGTGGCTGGTTAGCGGAGATCACGCAAAGCGAGCGTTCTACCGGTGGAGCGCCGCTCAATGTCCTGCTGACGCTGGCCAAAATGCGCACGGGCATGCCGCTTCAGGCGGTGGGGCTGGTCGGTGAAGACAGCGACGGGGATTACATTATGGCGATGCTCGACCAGTATCATGTCAATCGCCAGCATGTGCAGCGCACCAATTCTGCCCCGACTTCCATGTCGCAGGTCATGACCGATCCAACTGGCCAACGCACCTTCTTCCACTCCCCCGGCGCCAACCGTCTTCTGGATCTCCCGGCATTCAACAGCCTGGACCAGACCATGAAAATCTTCCATCTCGGCTATTTGTTGCTGCTCGACAGCCTTGACCTGCCGGATGAGGAGTTTGGTACCCGCAGCGCCCGCCTGCTGGCACAGATGCGCGAGCAGGGTTACGAAACGTCGCTCGATCTGGTCTCCCGCAAGGGCGATCCGCGTTATCAGCCGCTGGTGATGCCCTGCCTGCCGTATCTGGATTATCTGGTCATCAACGAGATGGAAGCGGGAGAATTTAGCGGGCTGGAGATGCGCCTGCCTGACGATTCGCCGCATATCGCCAACATCGCCACGGCCGCCTCGCAGTTGCTCGCCGCCGGGGTACGCCAGCGCGTGGTGATCCACTGCCCGGAGGGGGCATGGGGCGAGGAACCAGGCCGCGAGGGTCAGTGGATAGCCACCCAGATGCTCACGCAGGAGGAGATCATCGGTAGCGTCGGTGCGGGAGATGCGTTTTGCGCCGGGCTGCTCTACGGCTGCCACGAACACTGGCCGCTGGCGCAAAGCATTCAACTGGCCCACGCCTGCGCCCGGGCAAGCCTGCTTTGCGCGAACGCCATCGACGGGGCGAAATCGCTGGAAGAATTAAAACAAGAGATCGACGGCGCGCCGTAGCGCCGCTACGCCGCCTGTTCGCTGTGTACGACATCCGCCGCAAAAACATAGCCCAGCCCGCGTATTGTTTTGATTAACGCGGGTTGATGCGGGTTGATCTCAATTTTGCGGCGCAGGCGCATGATCAATACATCGATAGTGCGGTCAAATACTTCAATGCTTTCACTGTGGGTCAATTCCAGCAGTTGCTCACGGCTAAGTACACGACGCGCGTTTTGTACCAGCGCCAGCAGCAGGCTGTATTCCCCCTGGGTTAAATCAACGGTTTGCCGACGGGGGTCGCTAAGCTGGCAGCGTGCGGGATCAAGATGCCAGCCATTAAAGGCATACCCGGCCATTTTCATCGTCTGCACATCCGCCGCCAACGCGCCCGTGCGGCGCATCACCGCCTTCACCCGCGCCACCAGCACCCGTGGGGTAAAGGGTTTGCCAATATAGTCATCAGCCCCCATTTCCAGCCCCACTACCACATCCGATTCACTGCCCAGCCCCGTGAGCATAATCACCGGCAGCTCAGGGCGTTGTTTCTGCAGTTGGGTAAGCACCTTCAGGCCGTTGATGTCCGGCAGGACCATATCGAGCAACACCAGCGCAATTTCAGGATGCCGTGCTGCCGCGGCAATCGCATCCAGCCCGTTATGACACACGTGTACCGTAAAGACGTGTTCGCTCAACACATCCCTGAGCAGTTCGCAGACCGCCACATCGTCATCCACTACCAGAATCGCAGGTTTCATTGTCCGCATCCGTCAGGAAAAGTGATTCGTTGCTTTATTTTATTTGGCGGAACCATAAAGGCGGTGAATTAATGCTGTTTTTATAATCGCGGTCACATCCCCTCGCCTTCGTCACGTCAAATTTGACGATGGCCTGCCCTTCGTCAGTATTTTGACCAAAATTCGGACGTAAAATCAGGCAATACCCACAAAAGAAGCATGGCATAGAAGATGCATAATGGGTCGAGTGAGCGCGCAAAGCGCGATCTTTCTTAACTGGAGCGATAGCGATGAAAAAAGTCGTCACGGTTTGTCCGTATTGCGCCTCAGGTTGCAAGATTAACCTGGTGGTGGATAACGGAAAAATCGTTCGGGCGGAGGCTGCGCAAGGAAAGACCAACCAGGGTACCCTGTGTCTGAAAGGCTACTATGGCTGGGATTTTATTAATGATACACAGATCCTTACGCCTCGTCTGAAAACCCCAATGATCCGTCGCCAGCGTGGCGGCAAACTGGAAGCCGTCTCCTGGGATGAAGCCCTGGATTACGTTGCCACTCGCCTGAGCGCCATTAAAGAGAAGTATGGCCCGGATGCGATTCAGACAACCGGCTCGTCCCGCGGTACGGGGAACGAAACCAACTACATAATGCAAAAATTTGCGCGCGCCGTTATTGGTACCAATAACGTGGACTGCTGCGCACGCGTCTGACACGGCCCATCGGTTGCAGGTCTGCACCAGTCGGTCGGCAATGGCGCAATGAGTAATGCCATTAACGAAATCGATAACACGGATCTCGTGTTTATCTTTGGCTATAACCCGGCGGATTCGCATCCTATCGTCGCTAACCACGTGATTCGGGCGAAACAGAACGGGGCAAAAATCATCGTCTGCGATCCGCGCAAAATCGAAACCGCGCGCATTGCTGATATGCACGTTGCGTTGAAAAACGGCTCGAACATCGCGCTGTTAAACGCACTCGGGCATGTGATTATTGAAGAAAACCTGTACGACCAGGCGTTCGTGGCCTCGCGTACACAGGGTTTTGAAGGGTACAAAAAAATCGTCGAAGGCTATACGCCGGAGTCGGTGGAAGAAATCACAGGCGTGTGCGCTGCGGATATCCGTAAAGCCGCCCGCATGTATGCCGGTGCGAAAAACGCCACCATCCTGTGGGGCATGGGCGTAACCCAGTTCTATCAGGGCGTAGAGACGGTACGTTCACTGACCAGTCTCGCCATGCTGACGGGCAACCTGGGTAAACCGCATGTTGGGGTGAACCCGGTACGTGGGCAGAACAACGTCCAGGGCGCCTGCGATATGGGTGCGCTGCCGGATACCTTCCCGGGCTACCAGTTCGTCAAAGAACAGGCTCACCGCGATAAATTCGCGAAAGCCTGGGGTGTGGCCGAGCTGCCCGCGCATACCGGTTATCGCATCAGCGAACTGCCGCACCGCGCGGCACATGGCGAAGTGCGCGCCGCGTACATCATGGGGGAAGATCCGCTGCAGACCGACGCAGAACTCTCCGCCGTGCGTAAAGCGTTTGAGGATCTGGAACTGGTCATCGTGCAGGATATCTTTATGACCAAAACCGCGTCGGCGGCGGACGTCATATTGCCATCCACCTCCTGGGGTGAGCACGAAGGTGTGTTCACGGCGGCTGACCGTGGCTTCCAGCGCTTCTTTAAAGCGGTAGAACCGAAGTGGGATCTGAAAACGGACTGGCAGATTATCAGTGAGATTGCCACCCGTATGGGCTACCCGATGCATTACAACAACACGCAGGAAATCTGGGACGAATTGCGTCATCTCTGCCCGGATTTCTACGGCGCCACCTACGAGAAAATGGGTGAGCTGGGCTACATTCAGTGGCCGTGTCGCGATACATCGGATGCCGACCAGGGGACGTCGTATCTCTTCAAAGAGAAGTTCGACACCGATACCGGGCTGGCGAAGTTCTTCACCTGCGACTGGGTCGCGCCAATCGACAAACTCAACGACGAGTTCCCGATGGTGCTCTCTACCGTGCGTGAAGTGGGCCACTACTCTTGCCGTTCGATGACCGGCAACTGTGCGGCGCTGTCGGCACTGGCAGATGAACCCGGCTACGCGCAAATCAACACCGCCGATGCCGCGCGCCTCGGTATTGAAGATGAAGCGCTGGTGTGGGTGAACTCGCGTAAAGGCCGGATTATCACTCGTGCGCAGGTCAGTGAACGCCCGAATAAAGGCGCGGTGTACATGACCTACCAGTGGTGGATTGGTGCCTGTAACGAGCTGGTGACGGAGAACCTGAGTCCGATTACCAAAACGCCAGAGTACAAGTACTGCGCGGTGAATGTGGAACGTATTCCCGACCAGCGTGCTGCCGAGCAGTATGTGATCGACGAGTACAACAAACTGAAATCGCGTCTGCGCGAAAGCGCACTGGGCTAATAGCGGCGTAAAAAAACGGGGTGTGATTATCGCACCCCGTTTTATTTTGTTATTTATGACATAACCATTAAATGATTATGGTTTTAAATTAAGCAGCCTTGAAATAACAGGCAAAATATTCTCTTCAAACGCAGTGCGTTCAGGCTCGCGTTTTTCACTTAAAAAATCGTCAGAAATGGCAATATTACCGCCGCCGTGCTCGCTCTTACGGCTCAGGGCATAATGAAATGTCCGCATTTCGCCGACGCGCGAAATGGAGTAGATCTCATTAAAACGGCTGAGATCTTTTTCCGGCAGAAAGGGAGCTTTCTTCGTTATCCGCCCGGTGGCGACATCAAAAATAAGCACTTCCGCATTCTTTAAGGTGTAGATAAGCCCGTACCCCGTCAGAACGGCGCCGAAAAGCAGAAACACGATGACGGATTGCAGTGTCCTGTCGTTCATTTGCGTCCAAATAAACGTGCCGACCAGCAGGGCAATACCGGCCGCGACAAATACCAGTGCGCTACCGACCTTCCACGGACGATAGACCAGCCGCCGGTCGGTCAACTCTACCAGCAAAGGGGCTGGCATCAGGCATCTCCTCGCGGGCTGATACCCAGAAAGGCTTCCGTCTCTTCCATCATAGCCTGCGGCGCTTTCTGGCCGGGGCCAAACTGCCTTATCGGCATTTTCGAGGTTTTACCGTCAACGTTAAAGACCACATTGACAATACTGTTACGAATAAGGCCAAAAAAGCGGTACTGGCGAATCAACTCAAGCCCGGCGAAATTATCCAACGACTGGTTGTATGTCGTTTTGCCGCCGCCGTTCTGGATATAAAAAATGCGTTTATCTAAATCAAATACCATCTTGATGCGCAGCGTCGCCAGCATCACGCCGGCAATGGCAAATAAAACGAGCGCGACAATAATACCGCGCAGTGATGATTCATGTTTGAAATAGGCATAAACGCCCATCGCAGCAAACGCGATCGCCAGGGCTATTTTCAATCCCTTTTGATTTTTAACAATATAGCGATTGCCTTCATGTAGATAAAAGTCTGACATTCCTGAACTCTCCGTATCATCAGGGTAACGTTAAACGCGTACTAATATCCGCGACAGACGTATTATGGCTACAATTACTTAATCTGCTATAAAAAAATCGCCCCGCAATTTAGGAGGCGACAGTCGACGTACATATATTATATGGCCCGGTAAGGGAGATTACGCCGCAACCAGCTCAATGCGATTACCGTCCGGGTCGGCAATCACCGCTTCATAAAACCCATCGCCGGTCCATCTCGCCGGGCTTAGCAAACACCCGTTTGCCTGTGCTTTTTGCGCCATCGCGTCCACCTCATGGGTACCGCCAACGGTAATCGCGATATGCGCCCAGCCGACAAACTCCGGGTTAGCCGGCGCATCATCAAGCTCAGGCAAGGCCATCAGTTCAATGGTCGGCCCCTCGCTCAGGGAAATGAAGTGCGAGGCGAAGCCAGGACGGTTTTTACTGAGATAGCGTTCGTTGCTCTGCCCGCCGAACACTTCCTGCCAGAAAGCGACCTGCGCATCCAGGTTGCGCGTCCAGAGCGCGACGTGTGCAATTTTCATCTTTTATCTCCACAGTGGTTATACCCGGTAGCCGCATTGACAAGGCGGTTCATAATGCTGGATCATGCTCATTATTGCTCGATGACATTTCAATAAAGAGGCTTTATGCTCGATTATGCAGCTTTTCCGCAACAGCGACAAGCACGTATTCGCCAGCTTTTGCAGGAAAACGGACGCGTTGTCTGTGCAGAACTGGCCAGCCAGATGCAGGTATCTGAACATACTATTCGCAGGGATTTACAAGAGCTTAGTCATTCAGGCGTGTGCAAAAAGGTCTATGGTGGCGCGGTACTGCAGTTGCCGGAAGCCGGGAATTTTCACAGTCGCAAAGTGAAAAACAGTGCAGAAAAGGACAAGATCGCGCAGCAATGCGCAGCGCTGGTGAAGCCAGACACCTGTATTTTCATTGATGCCGGTACGACGAATCTGGCCATCGCCAGAGCCCTGCCTGCGGATATCCGCATCACAGCGGTGACGAACTCACCCGAAATCGCCGTCGACCTCATGAAACGCTCGCACAGCGAAGTGATCCTTCTGGGCGGGCAGATTCATCAGGCCACGGGAGGCTGCGTTGGCAGTGGTGCCGTTGCGCAGATTCAGGAGATGTTATTCGATCAGGTGTTTATTGGCGGTTGCGCTATGGACCCGGATGTTGGGCTAACAGGGTTTGATTTTGCCGACTGCGAATTTAAAAAAGCGGTGCTGAAACAGAGTAACCAGACGGTTGTTGCCCTGACGGCAGATAAACTGCCCGGCGTGGCACGCTATGTTGTGGCACGGCCTCAGGCGCTTGATGTGATAATCATTGAAGCAAATATCAGCGATGCACTGCGTACCGTATTAAAGGAACAACAGATTACCGTTATTACGGCCTGAAACAAGAAGCGCCGCCTCCCGGACGGAAGGCGGCGTGACGATTACAGATCGGCCGTCTTGTCGAACTTGCCGAGCATTTCACGCTCGTAAGCCGCGGCTTTTTTACGGTCAAACTTGTGTTCCCACTTGGCGATAACCAGTACCGCCAGCGCATTACCCACAACGTTCAGGGCGGTACGCGCCATATCAAGGATACGGTCAACACCGGCAATAAAGGCCAGACCTTCCAGCGGAATGCCCACACTGCCCAGCGTTGCCAGCAACACCACGAACGAAACGCCCGGCACACCGGCAATACCTTTAGAGGTAACCATCAGCGTCAGCACCAGAATGATCTCCTGGCCCAGCGACAGGTCGATACCGTAAAGCTGTGCAATAAAGATGGCAGCAATACTCTGGTACAGCGTAGAGCCGTCGAGGTTAAAGGAGTAACCGGTCGGTACCACGAAGCTGGTGATGGATGCTGGCGCGCCATAGGCTTCCATCTTCTCAATGATACGCGGCAGCACACTTTCAGAGCTTGCAGTGGAGTAGGCCAGGATCAGCTCATCTTTCAGAATGCGGATGAGCGTCCAGATACTGAGTTTGCACATCCGCGCCACCAGTCCCAGCACCACCAGCGCAAAGAACAGCACCGCAAAGTAAACCAGCACCACCAGTTTCGCCAGCGGCCACAGGGACGCAAAACCGAAGTTCGCGACCGTTACGGAGATCAGCGCAAATACGCCGACCGGCGCGTAACGCATCACCATATGGGTCACTTTGAACATGGTTTCAGAGATAGAACGGAACACCGTAACCAGCGGTTCGCGGTGCGTGGCAGGCAGTGAAGAGAGCCCCAGGCCAAACAGTACCGAGAAGAAAATAATCGGCAGCATTTCGCCCTTCGCCATCGAAGACACGATGTTGGTCGGCACCAGAGACAAAATCGTGTTCATCAAGCCATGCGCGTGGCTTTGCACTTCTGCCGTGGTGCTCTGATATTTCGAAATATCCACCGCCGCGAGTTGTGACATATCAATGCCCGACCCCGGCTGGAAGACATTCGCCAGCGTAATACCCAGCACAATGGCCACCGTGGTGATCACTTCGAAATAAATAATGGTCTTGGCGCCAATACGCCCCAATTGTTTCGCATCACCCACACCGGCAATACCCACCACCAGCGTGGAGATAACAATCGGCACAACAATCATTTTGATCAAATGAATAAAGATATCGCCTGCCGGAGACAGGAGATTCGCAATCAGCCATTCGCGGCTGTCGCTGTGATAATGCAAGTAACTGCCCAGAAGAATACCCAGCACCAGGGCCAGCAGAATCTGCCAGGCCAGGCTGACTTTCAAATTTTTCATAACTCGAGACATCCTCAATGAAGCGACCTTCCCGGTGGGGAACGACTCATACGGAAAGGGTATGGTTAGCGTCACACGCTCTTGCGGGGTTTTTTAACGCGCATTATCAGTACCATTTGCAGGGTGTAGGGCGCAACCCTTTACCAGAAGGGGTATTGACTGAATTTATGCATAAAAACGCTTTTTTATGCCATTTATCATACATAACCATTTGTTATGAAAAAACTTTTTTTCAGCCATTTTTAGATAATTAATTCCGGCAATTATTTTCCTTCAAAGATTCATTTGTTCAGTTTTCATACTGTTCAGTCAATGCGTGATCTATAGCGCAAATAATAAACAAACCAGGCAAAGCCCCTATAATTAACGTTTATTTGACATATTATTAACATCCTACAAGGAGAGCAAAAGCCATGAGCCAAATCCATAAACACGATATTCCCGCAAATATTGCGGAACGTTGCCTGATCAATCCGGAGCAGTACGAGGCTAAATATCAGCAATCCATCACCGACCCTGACACCTTCTGGGGCGAGCAAGGCAAAATCCTTGACTGGATTAAACCCTATCAGAAAGTGAAAAACACTTCCTTCGCCCCGGGTAATGTCTCCATTAAATGGTACGAAGACGGCACGCTGAACCTTGCGGCCAACTGTCTTGACCGCCATCTTGCCGAACGTGGCGACCAAACCGCCATCATTTGGGAAGGCGACGACGCCAGCCAAAGTAAACATATTACCTATCGCCAGTTGCATACAGATGTCTGCCGTTTTGCCAATGTACTGACAGACCTGGGCATTAAAAAAGGCGACGTGGTGGCTATCTATATGCCCATGGTTCCGGAAGCCGCAGTCGCGATGCTGGCCTGTGCGCGTATCGGTGCCGTCCACTCGGTCATTTTCGGTGGCTTCTCGCCGGAAGCCGTTGCCGGACGTATTGTGGACTCCAGCTCCAGGCTGGTGATCACCGCCGATGAAGGCGTACGTGCCGGGCGTAATATCCCGTTGAAAAAGAACGTCGATGACGCGCTGAAAAACCCGAATGTAAAAACCGTTGAGCACGTCGTGGTACTTAAACGTACCGGCGGCAACATCGACTGGCACGAAGGGCGCGACCTGTGGTGGGACGCCCTCACCGCCAATGCCAGCCCGCAACACCAGCCGGTTGAAGTCAATGCCGAAGACCCGCTGTTTATCCTCTATACCTCCGGTTCTACAGGCAAGCCTAAAGGCGTACTGCACACCACCGGCGGCTATCTGGTTTATGCAGCCACCACCTTTAAGTATGTCTTCGATTATCACGACGGCGACGTCTACTGGTGCACCGCCGATGTCGGCTGGGTCACCGGCCACAGCTACCTGCTGTACGGACCACTGGCCTGCGGCGCGATTACCCTGATGTTCGAAGGGGTGCCGAACTGGCCGACGCCAGCGCGTATGAGCCAGGTTGTGGACAAACACAAGGTCAATATTCTCTATACCGCGCCCACGGCTATCCGTGCGCTGATGGCGGAAGGTGACAAAGCGATTGACGGTACGGACCGCTCTTCGCTGCGTATTCTCGGTTCCGTCGGTGAGCCCATAAACCCGGAAGCCTGGGAGTGGTACTGGAAGAAAATCGGCAACGAAAAATGCCCGGTCATGGACACCTGGTGGCAGACCGAAACCGGGGGCTTTATGATCACCCCGCTACCGGGTGCGATACAGCTCAAAGCGGGTTCCGCGACCCGTCCGTTCTTTGGCGTGCAGCCTGCGCTGGTGGATAACGAAGGTCATCCACTGGAAGGAGCCACCGAGGGCAACCTGGTGATTACCGACTCCTGGCCGGGCCAGGCGCGTACCCTGTTTGGCGACCACGAGCGTTTTGAGCAGACCTACTTCTCAACCTTCAAGAACATGTACTTTAGTGGCGATGGCGCGCGCCGCGATGAAGATGGCTATTACTGGATAACCGGCCGCGTGGACGACGTGCTGAACGTTTCCGGCCACCGACTGGGGACCGCGGAGATTGAATCGGCGCTGGTCTCCCACCCAAAAATCGCCGAAGCCGCGGTGGTGGGCATTCCACACAATATTAAAGGCCAGGCCATCTACGCTTACGTCACCCTGAACCACGGTGAAGAGCCGACCCCCGCGCTCTATACCGAGGTGCGCAACTGGGTACGTAAAGAGATTGGCCCGCTGGCAACGCCGGATGTCCTGCACTGGACCGACTCTCTGCCCAAAACCCGTTCCGGCAAAATCATGCGCCGTATTCTGCGCAAAATTGCCGCCGGGGATACCAGCAATTTCGGCGATACCTCAACCCTCGCGGATCCGGGTGTCGTGGAGAAACTGCTCGAAGAGAAGCAGGCCATCACCATGCCATCGTAACCTCGCATTCCCCCTCTCCCCGTGGGAGAGGGTCGGGGTGAGGGCATCGCAAACCACCCCCTCACCCTAACCCTCTCCCTCAAGGGAGAGGGAATAACAACAAACCCTACCTTACCTCTGGAGAGTTCTGTGATGAATGACACCATTTATCAACGGATAGAAAACAATGCGCATTACAGGGAGCTCGTCGAAAAGCGGCAACGGTTTGCCTTCATTCTTTCCATCATCATGCTGATTATCTATGTCGGTTTTATTCTGCTGATCGCCTTTGCGCCAGGCTGGCTCGGTACGCCGATCTCGGCGGGCAGCAGCGTCACGCGGGGTATTCCGATTGGCATTGGTGTGATTGTGATTTCGTTTTTGCTGACCGGCGTGTACGTCTGGCGGGCAAATGGCGAGTTTGATCGTCTGACAAAAACCGTTCTGCAAGAGGTAAAAGCATCATGAAGCGTGTTCTGACGGCGCTCGCCGCCACACTGCCTTTTACGGCCAACGCCGCCGATGCCATTACCGGCGCGGTCCAACGCCAGCCAACCAACTGGCAGGCGATCATCATGTTCCTGATCTTCGTGGCGCTGACGCTCTATATCACTTACTGGGCGTCAAAACGGGTGCGTTCGCGTAACGATTACTACACGGCAGGCGGTAATATTACGGGCTTCCAGAATGGCCTGGCGATTGCCGGTGACTTTATGTCAGCCGCATCGTTCCTCGGGATCTCTGCGCTGGTTTACACCTCCGGCTACGACGGGCTGATTTACTCGCTGGGCTTCCTCGTCGGCTGGCCAATTATTCTGTTCCTGATTGCCGAACGTCTGCGCAATCTGGGGCGTTACACCTTTGCCGACGTCGCCTCGTATCGCCTCAAACAGGGGCCGATTCGCACCCTCTCCGCCTGCGGTTCGCTGGTGGTGGTGGCGCTCTATCTGATAGCCCAGATGGTCGGTGCAGGTAAGCTTATTCAGTTACTGTTCGGCCTCAACTACCACGTTGCGGTCGTGCTGGTCGGCGTGCTGATGGTGCTCTATGTTCTCTTCGGCGGTATGCTCGCCACCACCTGGGTGCAGATCATCAAAGCCGTGTTGCTACTGTTCGGCGCAAGCTTTATGGCCTTTATGGTGATGAAGCATGTCGGCTTTAGCTTCAATAGCCTGTTTAGCGAAGCGATGGCGGTCCACCCGAAAGGGGAAGCCATTATGCGTCCGGGTGGTCTGGTTAAAGATCCGATCTCCGCACTGTCTTTGGGCCTGGGGCTGATGTTTGGTACGGCAGGTTTGCCGCATATTCTGATGCGTTTCTTCACGGTGTCAGATGCGCGTGAAGCCCGTAAGAGCGTGTTCTACGCCACGGGTTTTATGGGTTATTTCTACATTCTGACCTTTATCATTGGCTTCGGCGCCATCATGCTGGTTGGGGCAAACCCGGCCTTTAAAGATGCGGCGGGCGCGCTGATTGGCGGCAATAACATGGCGGCGGTGCACCTGGCGGATGCGGTCGGCGGCAACCTGTTCCTCGGCTTTATCTCCGCTGTGGCTTTCGCCACCATCCTGGCGGTGGTTGCCGGGCTGACGCTTGCCGGCGCATCGGCGGTCTCTCATGACCTGTACGCTAACGTCATTCGTAAAGACGCCACCGAACGTCAGGAGCTGAAAGTCTCGAAAATCACCGTACTGGTGCTCGGTGTGGTCGCTATTCTGCTGGGTATTCTGTTTGAGAAGCAGAATATTGCCTTTATGGTGGGGCTGGCGTTCTCCATCGCGGCGAGCTGCAACTTCCCCATCATTCTGCTCTCCATGTACTGGTCAAAACTGACCACCCGTGGCGCAATGATTGGCGGCTGGCTGGGCCTGCTGACGGCGGTGATTCTGATGGTCCTCGGCCCGACCATTTGGGTACAAATCCTCGGCCACGCGCAGGCGATTTTCCCGTATGAATACCCGGCGCTGTTCTCTATCGCCGTAGCCTTTATCGGTATCTGGATTTTCTCGATTACCGACAATACGCAAGAAGGTATTCGCGAGCGTGAGCAGTTCCGTGCGCAGTTCATCCGTTCACAAACGGGTGTCGGCATCGCACAGGGCCGCGCCCACTAAGCCCCTCTGCCCCGGTCAGCCATGACCGGGGCAATATCACAGTTTTTCCCGCCACAGGTGACAGACATCACCTTCTTTGCCGCCAAAAAGCCGATCCCTGTCACAAACATTTCCCCTGCTTTGTAAGCAACATCACGCTTTTGCATCTCCTGCCCTTTCCCGACACGCAGGTCGTCGACGGGTACACGACAGCCCGACGGCGCCCCTTTATGCTTATTTCACAGCGACGTCTCCAGACTATCGGCAAAGGCCGCCAGACGCTGGGGGCTCAGTAGCAACGGCAGAAAGAGCGGGCTACCGGGTGGCGGGTTGTTCACCCAGGCGGCGAGCGTATCGGCGTAGCGCAGCAGAGATTGCTGATGCTTTTCGAGTGCTCTGGCAGGCAGGGCATCGTCGCCATAATGATCGCGCCACAGCACATCGGTAACGACCTCTGTGACCCGGCTGAACATCTGGCTATAGATATCCGCATTGCGCCAGGCGGCCAGTAACGTCTCCATCGAATCATCCGGGCAGGTGATTCGCGGCAGCAGCTCGCGCAGGGTTTGTACGGCATTGGCCGCCAGGAAACAGGCGTTTTGCTTTTCCAACGCAATAAGCTGGCGCTGTTCGCCGCCCAGGTCACGATCGTCCGGTGGCATCAGCGGCTGATATGCCTGCAGCCAGTTGGCGCTGCGCGTGTCCATATGCAGCAGTTGTTGCGCCTGCGCCAGGCTTTCCGGGATCTGGCTTTGGTAATGCAGGCGTCGCCCCAGCAGATTAGGGGTTTTACACAGCCAGTCGTAGCTGGAATGGAATAATGCGGCAAGGCGGGTTTTATCCTGCGGCTGACGAAAGCGCAGCCCATGCTGTTCGACCCAGTCGTCAAAAACGTGGCCCTGCGTCTGATTGGCCGCCGCCAGGCCCAGCAGATTGATGGCATTGACCGAATCCATGACGCGGCTGTCCGGTAGCCACTGCCAGCTTACCCGGCAGGTAATGGCTTCCACGCTGTTGTCCGTCGCGCCGATGGCCCAGCTCAGCCGTCCGCTGATTTCATCGGCAAGCCAGCACGGCAGCGCTGTCCAGCCGTAACCGATGCCAAAGAGATCGTATTCGATCCATTTTTTATGATCCGGCAGGGTGACGATATGCGGGTGATTGGCAAAACCGGGGTGGTAATCGAGTTCCGTGGCTTTGATCGAGGCGCGAACGTCATGAGGCAGCGTTGCCAGTACGCCCGACAACTGCTGGCGCGGCCAGGAGTCATCAATAAAGTCGCGCAGGATCAGTTTTTTTCCGGCGCCGCGCAATTGCCGCCAGACCTGACGCAGACTTTTTTGCCACTCTACCGTCTGAAAAGACGGGGTCGTCAGGCTAAGAATGATACCGCTCAGATGGGGCAATTCGTTTAATAACGGCGCCAGCGTTGTGGAATAAAAGTGGTTCCAGAAATCCGGCGTGCTTTTATCGTCGAAAGCAAACTCCGGGAATTTACGCTTAATAATATCGTCAGCGGGCGCGGCCTCCCCCTGCAACCAAAAAGACAAATTATTCGCCGCCAGATACTGGTTCACCCGTTTTAAATAGTGCAACGCGTAGTGCTGTTGATGAATGAGATTTTCCACATTCAATTTCTGACTCAATGGCGAGGGCGTTGCCAGCAGTGAAAATAACTCCTGCTGATGAAGAATGATGCCTGTAAAGCCGTGTTGCTTAGCGCTTTCAACACCTTGCATCAACCATGGCCAGTGCCAGATAAAGGTGCTGTTGAGTTCCATTAATTGATGGGCAATACGTTTCATGACTTCATCCAGGTCATTTACTCTCACAGATAATAATTGAGGATAGTATGAAAAAATATGCCCTGGTCGGCACAGGTGGGCGCGCCGGATTATATATTTCTGCGATCGGCGGTCAGTGGAAAGACAATGCGCAACTGGTGGCGTTTTGCGATACCAACCAGACGCGAATGAATTACGCCAATACATTATTAAAAAACGAAGGCGCGGCTCCGGTATCCACCTGGAAAGCCGCGCAATTCGAGGCGATGATCCGCGAGACGCGTCCGGACATTATTATCGTCACCACCATGGACCGCACCCATGACGACTATATCGTACGGGCGCTGAAAGCGGGCTGCGATGTGATCACTGAAAAGCCGATGACCATTGATGAAAAACGGGCGCTCCGTATTCTCGATGCCATTGAAGAGACCGGGCACACCGTTCGCGTGGCGTTTAATTACCGCTATGCGCCGCACCACAGCAAAGTGCGCGAACTGCTGATGAACGGCACCATTGGCGAGGTTTACTCCGTCCACTTCGAATGGCTGCTCAACACCGAGCACGGCGCCGATTATTTTCGCCGCTGGCACCGGGAAAAACGCAACAGCGGCGGTTTGCTGGTCCACAAATCCACCCACCACTTCGACTTAATGAACTTCTGGCTCGATAGCTACCCGGAGCGCGTCTACGCCGAAGGCAGTCTGCGTTTTTACGGCAAAGAGAACGCGGAAAAACGGGGCGTGACCGGGTTCTATCCACGCGCCCACGGCTATGCGACGGCCACAGAAGACCCGTTTGCGCTGCACATGGCGGACAATCCGCAGCTTAAGGCGCTCTATCTGGACGCGGAGCATGAAGATAACTACTGGCGCGATCAGAGCGTATTCAGCGATGGTATCACCATCGAAGATACCCTTTCGGTGCTGGTGAAATACCAGAACCAGTGCCAGCTTAGCTATTCGCTGAATACGTATTTGCCCTGGGAAGGGCTGAATGTGGTATTTAACGGCAGCGAAGGCCGACTGGAGATGAAAATCGTCGAAAAATCGTATGTGAACGCCGGGGGCGAGCGCGCAAACGAGGGAAGTCTGGAGTCCTGCAATATTACTGTCTTTCCGATGTTTGCCGCCCCCTGGGAGGCCAGTTTTACCCTCGGCGAAGGCGGCCACGGCGGCGGTGATAACGCGATGCTTGCCGATCTGTTCGGCACGCCGGGTAACGATCCGCTCAGGCGTGCCGCCGATCACCGTGCCGGGGCAATGTCGATCCTGACGGGCATCGCGGGCAATATTTCCATGCAGCAACAGCGCCCGGTCAATTTCCGTGAGTTCGAACTGGTATCGCGTTTGAAAAAACAGGGCTAAAACAGTAGCCGCGCCACCAGCGGCGCGGCCAATACCGTCACCACGCCAGAGAGCATCATCACCAGGCTGGCAACGACGCCTTCCTGCTGGCCCAGCTCGTAGGAGCGGGCGGTTCCCGCGCCGTGAGACGCCGCACCAAACCCAGCGCCTTTTGCCATTCCTTCGCGAATGGAGAGGCGCAAAAAGAGCACATCCCCCACCGCCATGCCGAATACCCCGGTAATCACCACAAACAAAGCGACCAGATCCGGCTGTCCGCCCAATGGCCCTGCCGCCGCCAGCGCAAACGGCGTCGTCACCGAACGCACCGCCAGGCTGCGCTGAATGTCATCCGGCAGGGTAAAGAGACGCGCCAGCCAGACCGAGCTGGTTACGGCGACCACCGTTGCGGTGATAACGCCCGCGGAAAGCGACATCCAGTGGCGACGAATCACCGCGAGGTTGTCATACACCGGTACGGCAAAGGCGATGGTCGCTGGCCCTAACAGCCAAAGCAGCCAGTGAGATTCACCGATATAACGCTGCCAGGAGATATGCCCGAACACCAGGATCAGCACCAGTAATATCGGGGTGAAGACTAGCGGCATTAACGGGAGTTTATGGAACCGGCGGTACAGGCGCTTATTGAGAAAATAGATAACCAGCGTCATGACCAGGCAGAGCACGCTCAGGGCAAAATCATTCATGATTCAGCCTGCTGATTTCGAAGCGATAAACCTTATCAACCACCCAGGCTGTGGCCCCCAGCACCATCAGGGTACTCAGGGCAATCACGGCAAAAATACGCCAGCCGTCCACCATCAAAAGCTGAGTGTAATTCACCACGGCGACAACGGCAGGCACAAAGAACAGTAACATTTCGGCCAGTAGCCAGCGCGCGCCGGCCCTCACCCAACTCAGGGGAACCACGCGACAGACAATCAGCGCCAGCATCAGGATCATGCCAACCAGGTTAGCGGGAAGGGGAAGATGCAGCCACTGCACCAGATATTGCGCCACGATAAACAGCCCGGCATAGATAACAACCTGAACCGGCACCTGCAGTCGACGCACAATGGCAGGCGTAATACGACCTAACGCCATATCCATAGATAATTCTCGCGGAAATGAGACAGAGAGCACAGTATAGGGAGCCGCTACTCCATACTGAAATGAATTAAACTCATCGCAGGCATAGTTTAAAGGAATAATTATGGACATCAGAACGCTGCGCTATTTTGTGGAAGTGGTGCGTCAGCAAAGTTTCACTCGCGCAGCGGAACGGTTGTTCGTCACCCAGCCAACAATCAGTAAGATGTTGAAAAATCTTGAAGATGAGCTGAACTGCACGCTACTCATTCGTGATGGGCGCAAATTACTTCTCACCGATACCGGGCGCGTGGTGTTCGAGCGCGGGCTGGCTATCCTTGCTGAGTTTCGCCAGCTTGAGGCAGAACTTGGTGATATCAACCACTTAAATAAAGGGCTGCTGCGCCTCGGCATCCCCCCGATGGTCGGAATGCTGATGGCCGGGCCGATAGGCCTGTTTCGCCAGCGCTATCCCGGCGTTGAGCTGAAAATTTCCGAGTTTGGCGGCCTGACGGTCCAGCAGGCGGTCACCAATGGCGAACTGGATCTGGCGATGACCGCCCTGCCCGTCGAGGAGGATAGCGGCCTTTCTACCCTGCCGCTATTCAGCCATCCGCTCTGTGTGCTGGTGCCGCGCTCCGGCGACTGGCTCAATATTCAGTCCATAACACCTGAACAGTTGGCCGGGCACCCGCTGCTCATCTATAACGAAGATTTCGCCCTCAGCCGCCAGCTTATGCAGCTCTTTAACGACCATGGCGTGAAGCCGCGGATTGCCGTGCGTAGCGGGCAGTGGGATTTCCTGGCTGCGATGGTACAGGCCGGCGTAGGGATCGCGATTTTACCGGAGCCCATTTGCCAGCGCCTGGATAAACAGACGCTGCGCTGGGTTCCGCTGGAGAGTGATTTACGCTGGCATCTGGGGATGATTTGGCGTGAAGGAAGCTATCTTTCCCGCAGTGCACAAGCCTGGCTGCAATGCTGTGAAGGGTTCTGGGTGAATATGGATATTGCGGATGTGCCGCTGGGCGAAGGAAAGAAGTAATCAGACCGGGAATGCCCCGATAAGTGAATGCTATAGCCACAGCGAGCATAATCCATTGTCTTCTCCCCTTTGGGGCGAGGAGAATAAGGTGAACGGAATGACCATCAGAGCCGCATTTTCCCCCTCACCCTGGCCCTCTCCTCAAAGAGGAGAGGGGACCGTTCGTGCTCGCATTTTTGTGGGGATAAGGGAGAGGAAACTTACTTTTTCTCGATTAACAGCGCTTCCATCAAATCAAGATCGTGCAGCATCTTCTGTAACGTCTCATTGCTGATTTGCCGTGTCGCGCGCAGATGGTAAAGCTCGGCGCGTTCCGCACGCAGGGCTGCCAGGCGGAAACGGCGTTCAAGGTTCTCTTCCAGCAGCGAGCTTTCTGCGTTATTACGCCCATCCGCACGACGACGCAGATTACCAATCACCCTGGAACTCACTTCGGTGAGCAGTTGGTTGTCGATATTCTCTTCCGCATCGGCCGCCATACGCTCTTCCATTTTCTGAATCGCGACAATCGCTACCTCGGCAATCGTCGCCCGCGCCTGTCGTTCTTCATTGTACTGCTGGGAATGGTCACGCACTTCAATATGCTGCAACAGAGACGGCAGCGCCACAACGCCAACAAACAGCGAGAACAGAATCACCCCGGCGGCAAGGAACACCAGCTCATAACGTGCCGGGAAACCGATGCCATCAGGTAAAAACAGCGGAATAGACAGCACACCGGCCAGCGTAATCGCACCACGCACACCTGCGAAGGTGGCAATCAGCAGCTCACGCGTACTCCAGGAACCGAACTCCATCGGTTTTTTGTGCAAAAAGCGCACGCTGAATCTTTTCATCGTCCACAGCCAGCCAAAACGTACCAGCATCAGCGCGCAGTAAATCAGCACGATATCGGTAAACAGCATCCAGGTTTCCACATTCGGATCGGCTGCTGCTGCTGCCAGCGACGATTCGAGAATGCCCGGCAGTTGCAGGCCTAACAGCAGGAACACCATGCCGTTAAAGACAAACTCCAGCATCGCCCAGGTGCTGTTGGCACGCAGACGCATAGCGAGCGGCGCGGTGCGCATCACGCCGGAGCGGGTAATCGTCATACCGGCGGCCACCGCGGCGAGGATACCGGAAAAGCCAATGTGTTCCGCAATCAGATAAGAAGCGAACGGCAACAGGAACAGCAGCACGATTTGTGTAGCGGGCTCATCACCCCCCCAGCGACTCAGAAAACGCAGTGAACGACCGTACAGCCAGCTCACCACAAACCCGGCGAAAATGCCGCCAATCGCCACCTTCAAAAATTCAACCGTCGCGCCGCCAATGGTAAACACCATCGTACCCATCGCTACCGACACGGCGAATTTGAGCGAGACCAGACCGGATGCGTCGTTCATCAACGCTTCGCCCTGTAAAATCCCCATGATTTTCTTCGGAATACGCCCTTCACCCACAATGCCAGACAGCGCCACCGCATCGGTGGGCGACAGCACTGCCGCCAGGGCAAAAGCCGGCACCAGAGGAATGCCCGGAACCAGCCAGTAAATCAGAAAACCGATCCCGACGACGGTGACTACCACCAGCGCCAGCGCCAGGCCAAAGATCTCCCGGCCATGTTCAAGAAATTCGCGCGTGGGCGTTTTCCAGCCATCGGCAAACAGCAATGGCGGAATAAACAGGACGAGGAACAGCTCCGGATCGAACTCCACATGCAACCCGAACGTGGGGAAAGCCAGTAGCGCGCCAATGGCGATTTGCATAAGAGGAAGTGGGATCTGAAATGGTATTACTCGCGTGACCACGCCCGAAAGCGAAACCACTAAGGTCATGATGAGAATGGTAAAAAAGATTTCCATGCGTTCCCTGTTTGCGATGTTTTTATTAAGGCGTCATGCCTTGATGATAGAACATTCAGCTTAACGCAAAGGAAACAGGATGTGCGCAAAAAATGAAAACGGGCGGCCTGAGCCACCCGTTGTACACAAGAGACAAGGGAATTAGATTGCCCAGCCGCCTGCGTAGAAGATAACCAGCGCCACGGCGATAACCACAGTACCGATATTCAGTTTACGGAAATCACCTGAGACCACGCGGCCAATGACCAGAGAGGCAAAGCCGATCATGATGCCGGTAACGATGTTACAGGTCAGCACGATGAATACTGCGGTGATAAGACCGGACATCGCATCAACAAAGTCGGCAAAGTCGATTTTCGCCACGTTGCTCAGCATCAGCAGACCTACGTACATCAGCGCTGGCGCAGTCGCATACGCCGGAACCAGGTAGGAGAGCGGAGAGAGGAACAGAATCAGCAGGAACAGCACGCCAACGGTGATCGCTGTCAGACCGGTTTTACCGCCTGCCGCCGTACCTGCCGCAGACTCGATGTATACCGCCGCAGGCGCCGCGCCCACCAGACCGGAGAACACGCTGCTCAGAGAGTCGGTGGTCAGCGCTTTGCCGCCATCGATAATCTGGCCGTCTTTATCCAGCAGGTTCGCCTGACCGGCTACCGCACGGATAGTACCGGTCGCATCAAACACCGCCGTCATCACCAGCGCCAGTACGCTTGGCAGCACGACAGGGTTCAGCGCGCCAACGATATCCAGGCTGCCGATCAGGGAGTTGCCTTTGTCATCGCTCAGCGATGGCATAGCGAAAATACCGGAGAAGTGCACGCTCGGGTCGAAGATGAGTCCGACAATAGAAACACCGATGATGGTCAGCAGGATGCCGCCCGGTACTTTCAGTTTTTCCAGACCGATGATAACCGCCAGGCCAATCAGCGACATGATCACCGGGAAGCTGGCGAAATGACCCAGCGTGACGGGCAGGCCGTCCAGCGGATTCTTGATAACCAGACCCACGCCGTTCGCCGCGATCAGCAGCAGGAACAGACCGATACCGATACCGGTGCCATGCGCAACACCTTGCGGCAGGTTGCGCAGGATCCAGCTACGAATACCCGTTGCGGAAATAACGGTAAACAGCACACCCATCAGGAACACGGCACCCAGAGCGACCGGAACGCTGATATGTTGGCCCAGCACCAGGCTAAACGCGGTGAACGCGGTCAGAGAGATAGCGCAACCGATAGCCAGTGGCAGGTTTGCCCACAGGCCCATGACGATCGAACCGACACCGGCAACCAGACAGGTAGCGACAAACACCGCCGCTGGCGGGAAGCCCGCTTTACCGAGCATGCCAGGCACAACGATAACGGAATAGACCATCGCCAGAAACGTGGTTAACCCAGCAACGATTTCCTGACGAACAGTACTGCCGCGAGCAGAAATTTTAAATAAGGCGTCAAGCGAACCGCCGGTACGCGCAGAAGGCGTAGACATAGGAAACATCCCCTGAGAGTTTTTATCTTTCGTTGATATGCGAGGCGGACAGTGTCCACTGCCTGTTAAACGTCGTCTCCCTGAGCTGCGATGTGACGAAGGGGTGTCACAAAAAGCAAACGATTAACTCCGCGCATACAAAACGGTTGGTCAAAAAAGGCAAACGATTATCCAGCGTTTAGATACCGCTTTTCAACTGAACTTTGCCGCTTTTTGCTAATTTTCGCTTATGACGACGAAGAATTGACCGACCGATGCGCAAACGTTATCGTCCCTGCGCAACTTTGCAACATTTCGCGATCAATATTACGTACCGGGGAGATCCAAAGGGCCGCCCTGCTCAATCGCCCGTTGCCAGGCCGGGCGCATTTCAACTCTCTTTTTCCATGACTGGGTATGCGGAAGATCGGCAATGCCGCCGCGTGACAGCAATGCGAAAATCGGAAAACTCATCTGAATGTCGGCCATGCTTAACTGCTCTCCGGCAAACCAGGGCTTCACGGCCAGTTGCGACTCGATATAACGCGCGTGGGTTTCAATTTGCTTGTTTAGCCAGGCTTTCTGGATGCCCTGACCAAGCATTTTTCCTATCGTTCGCACACCAAACGGTACGGGTGGTTTACCGAGGCTGGCAAAAACCAGCTTCATCAATAATAAAGGCATCAGCGATCCTTCGGCGTAATGCAGCCAAAAGCGATACTGCTGACGCATCTCTCTATCTTCAGGCTTAAGCAGGCTGTTTGTATCGTAGGTCTCCTGCAGGTATTCCAGAATTGCGCCGGATTCAGCGAGGATCAGACCGTCGTCTTCCAGTACCGGTGATTTGCCCAGCGGGTGCACTTTCTTAAGTGACGCAGGAGCCAGCATGGTTTTTTCACGTTGATAATGAATGAGTTGATACGGTAAACCCAGTTCTTCCAGCGCCCACAGAATGCGCTGAGAACGAGACTGGTTCAAGTGGTGAACTTTAAGCATGACAGGCTCCCGCTGAGTTATTCGAATTAACTATAGAAAAGCTTGCTCTTTGGATGAAAAATTTCCTAAAAAAAAGCGTCATGATGTGGCGAATTTTTCGCCATTTCCTAGACTAAAAGTGTCAGCACAATCCGGAACCTCCAACATGATGAGGGGTGCTGATGTCGGGGGAAACCCTCCCATAACAGAATGGGATAGAGAGAAAGACAAAGACCGGACCGACTAAAGCGCCCCAGTTGGGCGCTTTAGTTTTTTGTATTGCTGTAGCCCCGGTAAGCGACAGCGCCACCGGGGGGAATATGTTTCTTTGGCTAATCGCCTTCCAGCAGCCTTGCCCCCGTCCCCTGAGCGCCTAACTGGTCTCCTGGGTTTCGCAGCGGGCAATCACTATGCGACAGACAACCACAGCCAATACACCCATCCAAATCATCACGTAACGCAACCAACGTGTGAATACGCCTGTCCAGTTCCTCGCGCCACTGGGACGAAAGGTGCTTCCACTCTTTTGCGCTCAGCGTATGTCCTTCCGGCAATACGCCAAACGCATCGCCGATGGTCGACAGAGGAATACCAATACGCTGGGCGATTTTAATGATCGCCACATAGCGCAGCACATCGCGTGTATAGCGCCGCTGGTTACCGGCATTACGGGTACTTTTTATAAGCCCTTTGCTTTCATAAAAATGCAGCGCGGAAACGGCCACCCCGCTGCGTTTCGCCACTTCACCCGGCGTGAGCAGCGCCTTGAGACGCAGTGTTCTCTTTTCCATAAAACCTCTTTACCTCAAGTTAACTTGAGGAATTATACTCCACCGCAGACAAAACGACGAATCGAGAAAGAGGCAGCTCTATGTCCCATCAGCAAATTATTCAGACCCTTACGGAATGGATTGATGAACATATCGACCAACCGTTAAACATTGATGTAGTCGCCAGAAAGTCAGGTTATTCAAAATGGTATTTGCAGAGAATGTTTCGTACCGTGATGCATCAGACGCTGGGAGATTACATTCGTCAGCGCCGTCTGTTACTGGCTGCGGAAGCACTGCGTACTACGCGGCGTCCCATTTTTGATATTGCGATGGATCTGGGCTACGTTTCGCAACAAACGTTTTCACGCGTGTTTCGTCGGGAATTTGATCGGACTCCCAGCGACTATCGCCACCAGGCGTAAGTGTCGCCGGGATGATTACTTTAGCGAAGGTGGCTGCGCAACCCAGGCTTTAAACTCCTGCGGCGGCAGAGCCTTCGCAAAATGCCAACCCTGACAGTACTGCACGCCACGCTTAAGTAACCAGGTTACCTGTTCTGCTGTTTCCACCCCTTCCGCGATAATTTTCAGGCGCAAACTGTGTGCCATCTCAATGATGTGTTCAGCGATCAGGTGGCTGGTACTATTGGTCGTCAACGTATCGATAAAGGATTTATCAATTTTTAAAATATCGACGTTGAGGGAGTACAGGTTGTGCAAGTTCGAGTAACCGGTGCCGAAGTCATCTATCGCCACCTCGTAACCCGCATGGCGAAACGCCTGAATGACCGGCGTGGTTTTAGGAACATCAATAAACCCACGTTCGGTTACTTCAATTTTAATTTGTTCTGCGCGTACAGAATGTTCCCTGGTTTTATTGGTAATAAGTGCAATCAGGCGGGAAGAATGGAAATCGACGGCTGACAGATTAATCGAAATATAAAGATGCGGCCATGCTGCTAAGAATTCTCCTAGATCATTAAAGACTTCATCAACGACATAATCGGTAACCCGCTCAATCATTCCTTCTTTCTCTGCCAGCGGAATAAATTCCGCCGGGCTCATTACCGGACCATTAAAACCCGGCCAGCGCAATAATGCTTCAGCGCCTACGCATTGGCCGTTTTTGATATCAATAATGGGCTGGTAATGAAGTTCAAGCTGGTGTTTGGTTAATGCTCTGTGCAGCATTCGTCGTGGAGAGTTAAACTCCTGCCGTGTTCGCGACCACATCAATAAAATAATAATGCTACAAATCATGCCTAACGGCAGTGTTAATGTCGCCTGATGATAAAGATACTGAAAATAAGTGTCGCTGGAGGTCGAAACAATGATTGCAATGGGACGTTTATCAGAATGGTCTATTGTGTAAAAACGACCATTCTCTTGAAAAGTAAGGTCATTTTTTCGGACGAGCTTATCCAGTGTTTGTAGATCGGCCTGATCACTGACGGAAAAAAAGAGACCCGTTACCGTATCGTAAATACCATAAGCCAGCGTGCTGTCGTCTGACATCACCTCGCTGTAGGAAAGCGGATTGACTACCGCGACATAATTTCCTTTCTGCATATAGACCATTTTATATCCGGGATAAAATGGCGTATCACGATAGTAATAAATAGAGATGGCCGGCTTTTTTTTATACTCGGGAGGCG
Source organism: Phytobacter sp. SCO41 (assembly GCF_003073275.1). Taxonomy (NCBI): domain Bacteria; kingdom Pseudomonadati; phylum Pseudomonadota; class Gammaproteobacteria; order Enterobacterales; family Enterobacteriaceae; genus Phytobacter; species Phytobacter sp. SCO41. The sequence goes on from NZ_CP027225.1 coordinate 5,198,941, forward strand.
AAATAGCATACGATTGCGTAGGATAAAAAGCTGTCGAGCATAAAAACTGTTCGCCGCGCGCGTATATTAAATCGGCAACATACAGGCTACCGCGAATGATATTGAGCATGTAGCTACGATGCTCAGGGGAACAAACTTGACCGTGATATTTCTCAGCGGCGCTTCGGGCCAGGTCGACTTGTCCGATAACCCGTTCAGTTTTATCTAAAGCAAGTTGCGCAAAAGAACGAAGATGGATACCTGTTTCTTTTACTGCACGGATGTGAGCAAACCATAGCGACAGCATCACCGGTAGGAGCACTACCATGATGATCCCGACGACTCTCAGCATCTTACGCTGCGCGCTATGATTCATTTCCGCCTATATCCCTGCATTTAGTGTGCCTGTAATGAAGGCAGGATGCTTTGATAAACAGGTGATTACGTTGCATGAATCATACGACATTAGCAACTTACTTTTTTCATTAAAAACCTAATATTTGGTTATGACGATAATATTTGCCCGTAAGGCAAACTAAAAGTATGCGTTGTGTTTATATTAAGGAAAATATTTATCCAGTCGCCAGCTAGGGTTTTTAGTTTACGCAACAGACAATAGTTGATTAAGTCAAACTCTCCGCAGGATAAAAAAAAGACAGGCCGATCGGGTATTTTTTCATCTATTGCGTAGCCTTCCGGAAGGAAGCCGGGAATATTTATAAAATTGCTTCTGCAATCACAGTTCGGCTACGCCCGGTACGCTTCGCATCGTACAGCGCATCGTCCGCAAGCGTAAGCAAAACTGAAGTATCGGACACCCCTCCGGTGACAAACACAACACCTGCGCTAAAGGATAAGGTTATCTTTTCATCCCCGTTAAAAAGCGGTTTATCGACCAGCGCAGCGCGAATTTTTTGGCTAAAACACAGCGCAGTCTGACTGTCAGTTTGCGGTAATAAAATCAGAAATTCCTCTCCTCCCAGACGACCTAACGCGCAGTCCGGCGTGCTGAGCTCACGGATTTTCTCGCAGAAATGGCGCAGTGCCGCATCGCCTGTTAGGTGGCCCCAGCGATCGTTGATGTTTTTAAAATGGTCCAGGTCCAACATGAGGATACTGAAATGACTATCGGGATCTCCCGGTTCACAGGCGGCAAGCGCCTCTCTGAACTGCCGTAATATAGAGAACCTATTAAAGCACCCCGTCAGGTCATCAGTCGTCGCTTTCACCGCCAGTTGCTGCTCGGCCTTCTTACGTTCGGTAATGTCCAGCCCGATACTGAGAATGGATTTATCCGGGAGCAAAATATTTGACCACAATACGGTTAATACTTCGCCCGTGCGCCTTACCGGATGCCATTCATACATATCGACAGCAGGCGAAGCGCTGACAGAAGCCCGGACCTTATGACGGACCTCATCATCAGGGAAAAATAATGCTAATGGATCAGGTTGACAGTTTAACTCCTCAATTGACCAACCAAACAGCCGTTCGCACTCCCCATTCCATAATATACAGCGGTTGTTTTTATCAAATGAATTCATTAATACGGGGGCGCGATCAAATAAGACTTTATATTGCGCGACAATGCGATGCATTTCTCTGGTCATGCGCTCTTTAGCAATAATACCGGCGAGATAATCTTTTAATTTCTCGACAAGAATGATCACCACACTTTTAATGATACTCATTGAAAATAACGGCTGCGGAAACGCCAGGAAGAAATATCCCTCTACCCCATGAGCGCTTGAAATTAATTTACAGAGAATACCGCCATGGAATTTATCAGCAGCATGGTGAGTAGGAGAAAATAATATTGTACCAACCTGCCGTCGCCAACAGATAACACGCCACGCATGTTGATTGCGCCGCAATTGCGACTGTTCCAGAAAGGTTTGCGCATCGCCCAGGGTGCATGGAATCTGCCCCGCGCTCTCATGCTGGAAATCTCCATCCTGCTCTACCACAACCCAGGAGAGCGTTGAACCTACGGCACTATTAATTGCCTGTAAAATTTCTTTTAGCGTGCGTTGTGCACTGAAGCATGGCATCAACTTCGCCAGGATAGTAAGCGCCACCGCGCCATCATCCACAGGAATGGCGGTATTTTCTTTTTTCATTTTTTTTCAGTCACAGATGATTAAACACCGGACCATACCCACAATGAGCTGTACAGGAAAAACGAAAAGCTAAATTCCGATGACCAACGCTGATTTACAAAAAATGCAGCGAAATGCGTTTAAAAGACGCCAGTTGAGGATATATCCATGCAGATCAGAAATCTGAAAAGTGACATTCAGATATATATAGCTATTCGATCAAGAATAATCGATGTTCCGAAAAGTGCCAACCCAGGCAAAATAGGCAAAAAATCATAAAGTGACTATCTTTTTGAATTTATTAGCATTCTTATTCTTCATAGCAAAACGCTATCATCACGCCCGGTTAACCCCTACGCCCTCTAACAAAATGCCCCTTTGCACAGAAAATTTTGCTCATTTGCACACTGGCGAATAAAAGAACAAATGTGATATAGTTCACACATTCTTGAGACAGGGAACACTGTTTCAATGTAGAACGTTACTTCTGCAGATTTTCTGCGCCTGCACACATCGCTCAGGCTCATGGCGTCACCCACCTGTGCCTGAAAGTTTTCTTTCGAGGATCGTTTTCATGGCTACATTAACCACCAGTGTCGTTCTTCTTCGTTGGCAGATACTGAGTGCAGTGCTGATGTTTATGGCCAGCACATTGAACATTCGCTTTCGTAAAGCAGATTATATTGGTCTGGCTGTGATAAGCAGCGGCCTTGGTCTGGTAGCAGCCTGCTGGTTTGCAACGGGCCTGTTGGGCATTACGATGGTCGATGTCCATGCCGTCTGGCACAACGTCATCAATATCATGACGGAGATGTCAGAGAAATCCTCCCCCGAATGGCCGATGGTGATTACCTGACAGCAAGCCCTTCTTTAGTGAAAAAGCTCCCGCGTGGAGCTTTTTTATTGTCAAAAATCCGCTGACACGAAAAGAGACAAATAACGCCAGCAGGTAACAAAAAACCCCGCAGTGCGGGGTTTTTGTCGATACGTTTCCCATACGGGTCGCGCTGATAAGGCCGATGGCCTGCACTCAGAACGGAATATCGTCGTCGAAGTCCATCGGCGGTTCGTTAGACGGTGCCGGCGCAGACTGCTGTGGGCGAGACTGCGCGCCGCCGCTGAACTGGTTACCGCCCTGCGGCTGCTGAGGTTGGCCCCAACCGCCCTGCTGGCCCTGGCCGCCGCCCATATTGCCGCCAGCCGGAGCACCGCCACCCTGACGGCCACCGAGCATCTGCATGGTGCCGCCCACGTTAACCACGACTTCGGTGGTGTATTTCTCGGCGCCGGACTGATCGGTCCATTTGCGGGTACGCAGTTGACCTTCGATGTAGACCTGAGAACCTTTACGCAGGTACTCACCGGCCACTTCTGCCAGTTTGCCGAACAGCACAACGCGGTGCCATTCAGTCTGCTCTTTCATTTCACCGGTCGCTTTATCACGCCAGGATTCGGAAGTCGCCAGCGTAATGTTGGCCACTGCACCACCACTCGGCATATAGCGTACTTCCGGGTCCTGGCCCAGATTACCGACGAGAATCACCTTGTTTACGCCTCTGCTGGCCATGATCGTGTCTCCTGAAAACATTTCTAAATAGTGTAAGCGCGGGAGTGTACCATTTCCATGCGACATGTTCATAGCTGCGAAGGATCTTCCAGAGTTGTCGCGCGGACTCAACATTGTTGCACATCCCCTCTGAATTTGCATTCCAATACTGTATATCCAGCCAGTTTAAATTGTGTCATAATTAGCCGTTTCTGACCGCTGGTTGTCCTTCCAATCGACCAGGCATGCCGAGTTATTACCGGGAAAGGTGAATGGATAAGATCGAAGTACGGGGCGCGCGCACCCATAATCTCAAAAACATCAACCTCGTCATTCCACGCGACAAATTGATTGTCGTTACCGGTCTGTCGGGTTCGGGTAAATCGTCACTGGCTTTCGACACTCTGTATGCCGAAGGGCAGCGTCGCTACGTTGAGTCTCTTTCCGCTTATGCCCGTCAGTTTCTTTCGCTGATGGAAAAGCCTGACGTTGACCACATTGAAGGGCTCTCTCCTGCTATTTCTATCGAGCAGAAGTCGACCTCGCATAACCCGCGTTCCACCGTCGGGACCATTACCGAAATTCATGACTATCTGCGTCTGTTGTTTGCCCGCGTAGGTGAACCCCGCTGCCCGGACCATGACGTTCCGCTGGCGGCACAGACCGTGAGCCAGATGGTCGACAATGTGCTGGCGCAGCCGGAAGGCAAACGTCTGATGCTGCTGGCGCCGGTAATAAAAGAACGTAAAGGTGAACACACCAAAACGCTGGAAAACCTGGCAAGCCAGGGTTATATCCGCGCGCGTATTGACGGTGAAGTCTGCGACCTTTCCGATCCGCCGAAGCTGGAGCTGCAAAAGAAACACACCATTGAAGTCGTGATTGACCGCTTTAAAGTGCGCGAGGATCTGGCGCAGCGTCTGGCAGAGTCCTTCGAAACGGCGCTGGAGCTTTCCGGTGGCACGGCAGTGGTCGCCGACATGGACGATCCCAAAGCCGAAGAGCTGCTTTTCTCGGCCAACTTCGCCTGCCCGATTTGCGGCTACAGTATGCGCGAGCTGGAACCGCGCCTGTTCTCGTTCAACAACCCGGCAGGCGCCTGCCCGACCTGTGACGGGCTCGGCGTGCAGCAGTATTTCGACCCTGACCGCGTGATTCAGAACCCCGAGCTATCGCTGGCGGGTGGCGCAATTCGCGGCTGGGATCGCCGTAACTTCTACTATTTCCAGATGCTGAAATCGCTGGCGGACCACTACAAATTTGATGTGGAAGCGCCGTGGGACAGCCTCAGCCCAACCGTGCATAAAGTGGTGCTGTTCGGATCCGGCAAAGAGAGTATTGAATTCAAGTATATGAACGATCGTGGCGATACCTCCGTGCGCCGCCATCCGTTCGAAGGCGTGCTGCACAATATGGAACGTCGCTATAAAGAGACGGAATCCAGCGCGGTACGCGAAGAGCTGGCGAAATTTATCAGCAACCGTCCCTGCGCCACTTGCGACGGTACGCGCCTGCGCCGCGAGGCCCGCCATGTTTTCGTTGAAAATACGCCGCTGCCGACCATCTCGGACATGAGCATCGGTCACGCTATGGACTTCTTCAATAACCTGAAGCTGTCCGGCCAGCGCGCGAAAATCGCTGAAAAAGTACTCAAAGAGATTGGCGATCGCCTGAAATTCCTGGTGAACGTCGGTCTGAATTACCTGACGCTTTCCCGTTCCGCGGAAACCCTTTCCGGCGGCGAGGCTCAGCGTATCCGTCTGGCAAGCCAGATTGGCGCAGGTCTGGTGGGCGTCATGTATGTGCTGGATGAACCGTCAATCGGCCTGCATCAGCGCGATAACGAACGTCTGCTCGGTACGCTGATCCACCTGCGTAATCTCGGCAACACGGTCATCGTGGTCGAACATGATGAAGATGCCATTCGCGCCGCAGATCACGTGATCGATATTGGCCCCGGCGCAGGGGTGCATGGTGGTCAGGTCGTCGCCGAAGGCCCGCTGAAGGCGATTATGGCAGTGCCTGAATCCCTCACCGGGCAGTATATGAGCGGCAAACGCCAGATCGCCGTTCCGAAAAATCGCGTTAAAGCCGATCCGGAAAAAGTGCTTAAACTGACCGGGGCACGCGGCAATAACCTGAAAGACGTGACGCTGACGCTACCGGTAGGGCTGTTCACCTGTATTACCGGTGTTTCCGGTTCGGGTAAATCTACCCTGATTAACGATACGCTGTTCCCGATCGCTCAGCGCCAGTTAAACGGTGCCACCATCGCCGAAGCCGCGCCTTATCGTGATATTCAGGGGCTGGAACATTTCGACAAAGTGATCGATATCGACCAGAGCCCGATTGGCCGTACGCCACGTTCCAACCCGGCGACCTATACCGGCGTTTTCACCCCGGTTCGTGAACTGTTTGCCGGCGTGCCGGAATCCCGTTCGCGCGGCTACACCCCAGGGCGTTTCAGTTTTAACGTCCGTGGTGGACGCTGCGAAGCCTGTCAGGGTGATGGCGTAATCAAAGTTGAGATGCACTTCCTGCCGGATATCTACGTGCCGTGCGACCAGTGCAAAGGCAAGCGCTATAACCGCGAAACGCTGGAGATTAAATACAAAGGCAAAACCATCCATGAAGTGCTGGATATGACCATCGAAGAAGCCCGTGAATTCTTTGATGCCGTCCCGGCGCTGGCGCGCAAGCTGCAAACATTGATGGACGTGGGCCTGACGTACATCCGTCTGGGTCAGTCAGCCACCACGCTTTCCGGCGGTGAGGCGCAGCGCGTGAAGCTGGCGCGCGAGCTGTCGAAACGTGGCACCGGCCAAACGCTCTATATTCTGGATGAACCGACCACCGGCCTGCACTTTGCCGATATTCAGCAACTGCTGGACGTTCTGCACCAGTTGCGTGACCAGGGCAATACCATCGTGGTCATTGAGCATAACCTGGACGTCATCAAAACCGCAGACTGGATTGTCGATCTCGGTCCGGAAGGCGGCAGCGGAGGCGGGGAAATTCTCGTGTCCGGCACACCAGAAACCGTCGCCGAGTGTGAAGCCTCACACACGGCGCGATTCCTGAAACCGATGCTGAAATAATCTTCCGGGCTGATTACGCCCTGGATGATGCGGAGTAAAGCTGTTGCCTGATCTGTTCAGGCAACAGTTCTATCGCCTGTTTGTATGAGGCGTCCACAAGGTAGTAAATCTGTGAATCCGGGAGCGAGCCGTCGAGATAGACGGTGCTCCAGTGCGCTTTGTTCAGGTGTTTGCTTGGGCGCACGTCATTATGCTGCTGACGCAGTAGTTCAGCCAGTTCCGGGCTGGTTTTCAAGGACGCTGCCGGGCGGCCTTCCACCTCTTTCACCATCGCAAACAGCACGTCAGACACTTTTATCTGCGTGGCCTTCCAGTCGCTGTGTACGCTCTGCTCTGCACCCGGCTTCGCCATGCAATACTGCAATAACTCCGAAATTGTCATCTTTATTCCCCTTGTAGCGTCGCGATGATTTTTCGCGAACCGCCGTGGATACGATGCTCTCCCAGCCAAATCCCCTGCCACGTCCCAAGCTGAACGCGCCCGCTGGCGACAGGAAGTAATAACGACACACCCAGCATGGAAGACTTGATATGCGAAGGCATATCGTCCGCGCCTTCGTAGTCATGCTCGTAGTGGGCGTTATCCGGCACCGCTCGCAGAAAATGCTGCTCCATATCGTGACGCACGGTGGGGTCACAGTTTTCATTGAGGGTGAGAGAAGCGGAAGTATGCTGGAGGAGCAGATGCAACAAGCCTGTTCTGATGCGGGACAGATCGCGGATCTGCCCCAGCACCTCATCAGTGATCAGATGAAAACCCCGGGGTTTTGCCCCGAGAACAAGAGTCTGTTGATACCACATCTGCTGCTTCCTTTTAAAAGACGAATCTTTTTAAGTGTGCAGCAAGTCGGCGAAAGGTAAAACCCGACAGAACAGATTTGCTTAAAAAAACAACTATTCAATCTTAATATTCGGAATTTACGATCACCTCTTCACCAAACGCCCCGGCTTGTGGCAGCGGGCGGTAGGTTGAATTCGAAGCGCGCAGGATACGTATCGGGCGGGCTTCACTCGCTTTCGCCGCCGTAATGTCTTCATCCGAATCGCCGTAAAAGATTTTGATTTGCTTGTCGGCCAGCCACTGCGTCTTGCTGTTTTGCCCGTCTTTCACCCCGGCAAAAATGACCGGATTCATATTCGCCGCCGGAATCAAAAAATCATCCTGCAAGGTTTTGGTCACGCTTTCCGTCGCCGTCTGCGTGCGTCCGGTAATGAAGTAAATGCTGTCGCCGCGTTTCACATGCAGAGCGATCAGTGCCCGCGCGATCTCTTTTGGAATACTGAACTCATCCCAGCCGTTGTTCATTTTCTCCCAGAACTCCGGGTTCTGAAGATAGGCTTCACTATCCGGGGAGTACATTTTTTTACCGCGCCAGAAGCCGGGGCTGGAAAACAGGACCGTATCGTCGATATCAAACCCGACGGCCATCGGTGGGCGGTCCACCAGGCTGTGTTCGATCTGTGCGACGGAGACCCAGTGAATGGGCGCTTGTTCGGCCAGTTTGGCAACGTTGGTGCCTGTGCTATCCGGAGTCGGCGTAGAAGCCTGAGCAAAGAAAGCACCGGTAAGCGAAAACGATAAGCAGAGGGCTAATGTGAACTTTCGCATGTTTATCCCTAAATTTTCAGTCCGTTATTGTCAGATAGCGTGCTAAGCATCAAAAAGCTCTCTGACCATACCCTCAGGGACGGGTGAAAGGAAGGCGTTTCTGCGGTTTCATCATCATAAACCGGAATATTTGTAGCAGGATCGCGCCATTTTCCTCCCTGACGGGAGGAAAATATGCGTCGTTTACATTACAGCAGCAAATGCCTGAGCAACGCGATGCACATTGCGGCTATTAAGCCCGGCAACGCACATACGCCCGCTGGCAATGAGGTAGACACCAAACTCTTCACGCAGACGATCAACTTGTGCAGCACTCAGACCGGTGTAGCTGAACATGCCGCGCTGTTTAAGCAGATAGTCAAAGTTTCGCCCCGGAACGGCCTCTTTCAGCACGTTCACCAGTTCCTGACGCATAGCCAGTATGCGCGTACGCATTGTCTCGACTTCCGCCAGCCATGAGGCTTTCAGCGCCGTATCGCCGAGCACCGTCGCAACAACCTGCGCACCGAAGTTCGGCGGACTGGAGTAGTTACGACGCACCGTCGCTTTCAACTGCCCCAGGACGCGAGAGGCTGTTTCCGCATCCTCACAGACAATGGAGAGACCGCCTACGCGCTCGCCATAGAGTGAGAAAATTTTGGAGAACGAGTTGCTGACCAGCGCCGGTAAACCCGCATCAGCAATCGCCCGGATCGCATAGGCGTCTTCTTCCATACCGCCGCCAAAGCCCTGGTAGGCAATGTCGAGGAAAGGAATCAGGTTGCGGGCTTTCAGCACGTTTACCACCTCATCCCACTGCGCATTCGTTAAATCTGAACCGGTTGGGTTGTGGCAGCACGGATGCAGCAGAACGATGCTCTTCTCCGGCAGGGTAGCGAGTTTTTCCAGCAGCGCGGTAAAGCGCACGCCATTGGTTTCACTGTCGAACCAGGGATAGGTGCTGACCTTAAAGCCCGCGCCTTCAAAAATGGCGACATGGTTTTCCCAGGTGGGATCGCTGACCCACACACCGGACTCCGGGAAGTAGCGTTTCAGGAAATCAGCACCCACTTTGAGCGCACCGGAGCCGCCCAGTGTCTGGATCGTTGCAACGCGTTTTTGCGCCACCACCGGATGTTCCGCACCAAACAATAGCGGCACAATGGTGTGGCGATAAGTAGTCAGACCTTCCATCGGCAGATAGAGAGACGCACCCTGCGGCTGGGCATTGAGGCGGGCTTCCGCTTCGGCAACAGCCTGTAGCTGCGGGATGATGCCATCTTCGTTGTAATACAACCCGATGCTGAGGTTAACTTTGTCGCTGCGCGGGTCTTCTTTAAAACGCTCCATCAGGCTAAGGATGGGGTCGCCAGCGTAGGCGTCAACTTTTTGAAACACGAGGTGGTTCTCCAGGTTTACAGTAGGAAGGATAAGACACAATAAACCGGAAGCGAGAGAAGATCGAGCGGGATGTGTGTACTGCGTTTGGGCAGTGTCGTCTGATGCCCTCACCCCGGCCCTCTCCCACAGGGAGAGGGAGAAAACCGGTCATAGCCCGGACAGGGCGCTTGCGCCGCATCCGGGGAGAGTCGACGCTGCGTTAATCGACGTATTTCAGGGCAGCGCGCGATGTCAGGCGCGTAATTAATTCATAGGCACTGATCCCTGTGGCTTCCGCAATGCGCTCGACGGGTAAACCTTCCCCCCAAAACACTACCGGGTCTCCGGCGGTATCTTGCGCATCCGGGCCCAAATCGACGCAAATCATATCCATCGCCACCCGACCAACAATCGGGACTTCGCGACCGTTAACCAGCACAGGCGTACCAGACGGCACCGAACGCGGATAACCATCGCCATAGCCCATCGCCACCACCCCAAGGCGCGTGTCGCGCTCACTCACCCAGGTTCCGCCATAACCGACCGCATCACCCGCTTTATGCTCGCGCACGGCAATCAGGCTGGAGGTCAACGTCATCGCGGGCTGGAAGCCAAAATCTTCCCCCCATGGATGGCGATCAAGCGGCGAAACACCATACAGAATGATGCCGGGGCGCACCCAGTCAAAATGGGCCTGCGGCCACAGCAGCGTGCCACCGGATGCAGCAAGAGAACGTTGCCCCGGTTTGCCGTCGCTAAAGGTGGTGAAGATATCGAGCTGACGTTCTGTCACACCACAGTCCGGCTCATCGGCACGGGCAAAGTGGCTGACAATATTCACCGACTGGCGCACATTTTTGCACTGGCTCAGACGCTGGTAAAACGCCTCGGCCTCAGACGGATGAAAGCCCAGGCGGTGCATACCGGTATCAAGCTTCATCCACACGGTAACAGGCTCATCCAGATGCGCCGCTTCCAGCGCCGTGAGTTGTTCCACGCTATGCACCACCGTATCAAGATGGTGAGCAGACACCAGAGGGAGCTCGTCAGCGGTAAAAAACCCTTCGAGCAAGAGGATGCGATGGGTAATGCCCCCCTCACGCAGGCGAAGGGCCTCTTCGAGACGGGCGACGCCGAAAGCGTCGGCATCGGGGAGCGTTCGCGCGGTCTCAAGAAGACCGTGTCCGTAGGCGTTCGCTTTCACAATCGCAACCAGGCGGCTGGCGGGAGCCAGTTCGCGCAGACGTTGAAGGTTGTGTCGCAGAGCGCGGCGGTTGACTACAACAGTTGCCGCTTGCATTTGAATTCCTTGCCTTTAAGAAAAATAAACCATCCTCTAAATCATTTGAGTTGCAGCAAGGCGGCAAGGCCATGCATCTCCGGGGACGTAGCCAACACCGCTGTAGCTCAAAGGATGACGAGGATTATTCGTCGTCGTATTGTGGACCCGCATAATTATCAAAACGCGACCACTGTCCGTTAAAGGTCAAACGTACCGTACCGATCGGGCCGTTACGTTGCTTACCAATAATGATTTCAGCGATCCCTTTTAAGTCGCTGTTTTCGTGATAAACCTCATCACGATAAATAAACATGATCAAGTCGGCGTCCTGCTCGATGGAGCCGGATTCACGCAGGTCGGAGTTGACCGGGCGTTTATCCGCACGCTGTTCCAGTGAGCGGTTAAGCTGCGACAGCGCAACAACCGGCACCTGCAGCTCTTTCGCCAGTGCTTTCAGAGAGCGGGAAATCTCCGCGATCTCCAGGGTACGGTTGTCGGACAGCGACGGCACGCGCATCAGTTGCAGGTAGTCGATCATGATAAGCCCAATGCCGCCATGCTCACGGGCAACACGTCGGGCACGGGAACGCACCTCGGTCGGCGTCAGGCCGGACGAGTCATCAATATAGATATTGCGTTTTTCCAGCAGGATGCCCATGGTGCCGGAAATACGGGCCCAGTCCTCGTCATCAAGCTGACCGGTACGAATGCGCGTCTGGTCCACACGTGACAGGGAGGCCAGAGAACGCATCATAATCTGCTCTGAGGGCATCTCAAGACTGAAGACGAGAACCGGTTTATCCTGCAACATCGCCGCGTTTTCAACGAGGTTCATCGCAAAGGTGGTTTTCCCCATGGATGGACGCGCGGCGACAATGATCAGGTCCGATGGCTGTAGACCCGCCGTTTTCTTGTTCAGGTCATCGTAGCCCGTATTCACGCCAGTAACGCCGTCGTGAGGCTGCTGGAACAGCAGCTCAATACGCGCAACGGTCGCCTCAAGCACATCCGCGATGTTTTTCGGGCCTTCGTCTTTATTGGCGCGGCTTTCCGCAATTTTGAAAACCCGTGACTCAGCAAGATCGAGCAGGTCTTCACTGGTGCGCCCCTGAGGGTCGAAACCCGCATTGGCGATCTCATTGGCAACGGAGATCATCTCGCGTACAACTGCACGTTCACGCACGATGTCAGCGTAAGCGCTGATGTTCGCCGCACTTGGCGTGTTTTTGGACAGTTCAGCCAGATAAGCAAAGCCGCCGACAATATCCAACTGCCCTTGCAGTTCCAGCGATTCTGCCAGCGTAATCAGGTCAATGGGTTTACCCATCTCCTGTAGACGGTGCATCTCAGTAAAGATATGGCGATGCGGGCGGGTGTAGAAGTCATCCGCCACAACGCGCTCGGCAACATCGTCCCAGCGCTCGTTATCCAGCATTAAACCGCCCAACACCGACTGTTCCGCTTCAATGGAATGGGGCGGCACTTTCATCTCCTCGACCTGAAAATCGCGGGGTTCAGTCTGTTTGTTGAAGGGTTTATTTCCTGCCATAGTGAATGGAGTTACCAACGTAATGAATGGTTCGAAAGATTATCATTCGGGAGGAAGCATGGCGACAAGAATTGAATTTCACAAGCATGGTGGCCCTGAGGTATTGCAAGCTGTCGAGTTTAATCCCACCGATCCGGCGGAAAATGAAGTCCAGGTCGAAAACAAAGCTATAGGGATTAATTATATCGACACCTACATTCGCAGTGGGCTGTACCCACCCCCGTCATTACCGAGTGGCCTGGGGACCGAGGCGGCGGGCGTGGTCAGCAAAGTGGGTTCTGGCGTCAAACATGTCAAAGCGGGCGATCGCGTGGTGTACGCCCAATCCGGGCTTGGTGCCTACAGCTCCGTGCACAATGTTCTGGCAGACAAAGTCGCTATTCTGCCCAATGCCATCTCGTTCGAGCAGGCGGCGGCCTCCTTCCTGAAAGGGCTCACTGTCTTTTATCTGCTGCGCAAAACGTACGAAATTAAACCTGATGAAGCATTCCTGTTCCATGCGGCGGCGGGTGGCGTAGGGCTGATTGCCTGCCAGTGGGCGAAGGCGTTGGGGGCGAAATTGATCGGTACTGTCGGCTCCGCGCAGAAAGCACAGCGGGCCTTACAGGCTGGCGCATGGCAGGTGATTAACTATCGCGAAGAAAACATTGTTGAGCGCGTAAAAGAGATAACCAACGGGAAAAAAGTCCGCGTCGTGTATGACTCGGTGGGTAAAGACACCTGGGAAGACTCCCTCGATTGCCTGCAGCGCCGTGGCCTGATGGTGAGCTTTGGTAACGCCTCCGGGCCGGTATCAGGCGTCAACCTGGGTATTCTCAATCAGAAAGGTTCGCTGTATGCGACCCGCCCTTCCCTCAACGGCTACGTAACAAATCGCGAGGAGCTTGAAGAGGCCAGCAATGAGCTGTTCTCGCTGATTGCCAGCGGCGTGATCAAAGTGGAAGTGGCGCAATCGCAGAAATTTGCCCTCACCGACGCACGACGCGCACACGAGGTTCTGGAAAGCCGCGCAACGCAAGGGTCGAGCCTGTTGATTCCGTAAATTCACGTTGCAGGCAGGCGGCGAGAGCGTGAATGCCTGGGCGCTTATTCAAGGCAGTGACCGGGATGAATGAGCGCAGGTAATGCATCTGCGGCCTGAGGATGACGGCGGTAAAAAGAATTAGGGCTTCCCGAAGGAAGCCCATTCTTTTTTTAGTTCGGCTGTATGTAGGGTACAGCTCGATGAATTCGTTAACGCGGCGATAGTGACAGATTTGATAAGTAAATCCTATTCGGTTCTTAGCAAAGCGCCCGGAAAAGTGTCGAGGTTGTGATCAAGTACTCAATACTTTAGTAACGCCAACGGTTATTGCGCTGATATTGAGGAATTTTTGGCGTTTTGACTGCCCGGATAATCCACACCACCGCAACCGCCAGTAATAACCAGGGCAACAGCTTGATCATCAAGGCAAAAAGGCCGCCCAAAAACATCACTGCGGTTGCCACCAGCAGTGCCGCCAGAATACCCAGCAATGAAACACCGGTGGCGAGTAGCACAACAAAAAAGCCGATAACAAACAGTAATTCCAACATGGCGCGCTCCTGGTAAACAGATAATGGCATCGGGACGATGACTTACCAAATTCATTACAAGAAGCGTGCCACATTTAGTTTATTGATTTCTAAAAGAAAAGGCTCCGCATGGTGATGCAGAGCCTGGTGAATTTGACCATTTTTTAGCGAAATTATTCGCGGTTTGCCACAAGACTCAGCGCGTGTTCCAGCACTGCGACGTCGGCCCCGGCTTTATGTGCGTTTTCGCTCAGATAGCGACGCCACTGGCGCGCCCCTGGGATCCCCTGGAACAGGCCCAGCATATGGCGGGTAATATGCCCGAGGTAGGTCCCCTGCTGCAGTTCACGCTCAATATAGGGATACATTGCCCGAACCACCGCTACAGGATCCGCATCCACCGCATCCGCGCCGAATATTTCCCGATCAACACGCGCCAGAATGCCCGGATTCTGATACGCCTCGCGTCCAACCATCACACCATCCATATGCTCCAGGTGGGTTTTGGCCGCCTCCAGCGAAGTGATACCGCCATTAATCGACATGGTGAGATGCGGGAAATCGCGTTTAAGCTGGTAGACACGTGGGTAGTCCAGCGGGGGGATTTCACGGTTTTCTTTCGGGCTTAAGCCAGAAAGCCAGGCTTTACGCGCATGGATGATAAACATCTCACATTCGCCCCTGCCGGAAACCGTGCTGATAAAATCGCAGAGAAATTCGTAGCTGTCCTGATCGTCAATGCCGATGCGGGTTTTCACCGTCACCGGAATGGATACCACGTCGCGCATCGCTTTGACGCAATCGGCTACCAGTTGCGCATTGCCCATCAGGCACGCGCCGAACATGCCGTTCTGCACGCGATCGGACGGGCAACCTACGTTCAGGTTGATCTCATCATAACCGCGCTGTTCTGCCAGTTTCGCGCAATATGCGAGTTGCGCCGGGTCACTCCCCCCCAACTGCAATGCTACCGGGTGTTCTTCTTCGCTGTATGCCAGATAGTCGCCCTTGCCATGAATAATAGCTCCCGTCGTCACCATCTCGGTATAGAGCAACGTATGGCGTGAAAGCAGGCGCAGGAAATAGCGGCAATGGCGATCCGTCCAGTCGAGCATCGGCGCAATGGAGAAACGGTGAGCAGGATAAGCAGCAGGCTGATTTTCTGGCGACATGGCGAATAAATAGGCTTTAGGTAAAAAAGGGGCGCTACTATAGCACAGAGAATCGCCGTCGGGCAGCGAGGACATTAGTGTAATTATTGTACTGCACATAATGGCACACATTCTGTTTTCTGACTGTTATTTGCTCATCCCTTTAGCTAAAATATACCCATATGGATATAAAAAATCGCAAGGATAACGCGAATGAAGCCACTGTATTGGGTGGGGAGCAGCAAAAAAGATCTTCAGTCTCTGCCGGAGGATGTTCAGGATGTTTTTGGTTATGCGTTGCATCTCGCACAAGACGGAGGTAAGCATCCCCAGGCAAAACCGTTAAAAGGATTTGGGGCGCAGGTGTGCTGGAGGTGGTCGAAGACTATTGCACCGATACTTATCGCGCGGTTTATACCCTGAAATTCAGACAGGCGGTCTATGTGCTACATGCATTTCAGAAGAAGTCGTCATCCGGTATGCAAACCCCCAAATCTGATATAGAAAAAATTCGAGAACGTCTTAAGGCAGCAGAAGCCCATGCCAGAGGAGCATAATATGAGCCAGAATATCGATATCAGCAGCGGCAATGTTTATGCCGACATTGGACTGGACAATGCGGATGAAATGCAGGTTAAAGCGCAGCTTGCTACCACCATTGGCAATATCATTAAAAGTCGTCGTCTTACTCAGGTGGAGGCGGCAAAGTTATTGGGGATGACACAGCCCAGGCTATCAAATATGCTGCGCGGCCAATTTCGCGGCATAAGTGAAGTAAAAATGCTTGAATGTCTGACACGCTTAGGGCGCGATGTTCAAATTGTGGTTGGGCGCCCGCGCCGTACCCCGGGACGTATGAAGGTGGTTTTTGCCTGAGCACAAAGAAAAACCGGAGGCGCAAGGCCTCCGGTTGTGCATCAGAATGTCATGCTCAACTGCGCACCGGCACCCCAGGTTTTGTTCTCACCCACTAACCCCATTAAATCAACGTGCACGCGGTTAAATGGCGCAAAACCAACACCGCCGGTGAAGACGTTGCTTTCATCGCCTTTGACATCAGCGCGATAACCGGCACGAACCGCCAGCCAACTCAGAGGACGAACCTCCGCACCGACGCCAACAAACTGCGAGTTTTTCTCGCTCTTAAAGCCTTTGGTTTCCGTCAGATCACCATCAGCGCTTAGCGTCAGCAGATCGTTATGCCACGCCGCACCCGCGGTGACTAATGGGCTGATTTGGTAGGTATCTTTATAGTTTTTAACCTCACCGGTTCTGCCATTGGTGATAAATACATCTTTGGTGTCGATGTTACGCGAGACCAGGTTTTGTCCACTCAGACCGACGGTGACGTTATCTGTTAAATCTGCCGCCAGGCCAACATCAATGTTAAAGCCCGTGTCGTCCTTGCGGTACTTACTGTTGTTCCATTGGTTTTTGTCGTAATCATAAATCGAGGTGGTGTAGTTATAGATCCACGACTTTTGCAGTTTTGGCGTAACGCCCACGGAAAGCGGAACACCGCCCACGTCAAACTGGTGCGCCATGGCGATACCAAAATCCGTAATGATGGCCGCACGGCCTGATGCCGTGGAGTTAAGATTTTTTGTGATTTCGCCTGAGCCATTAGGTGAGAGTACGGCCCCCAGGGCAACGCCCGTGGCTACCGTATCACTGTTCTGGATATTGCGAAGATAGGTGATATCGTCCTGATCAATATTCGAATTAACGCGGGCGTGCGCGTAACCTTTAGTCACAAAGGCAACAGACAACACATCGTTAGGAATCGTGACGGCGATACCGGCCCCGGCATTCGCACTCGCGGTTTTACCATCCAGATAATCAAGCGAATCCGCCAGATCTTTTGCCGCTGACTGGAACTGATCAACAGTACTAACAGGGTTAAGCAGCACTTCCCGCAGGGTGAGGTTATTAACTATGTCCTTGTAATAATCGATCTTATTACTGATATCATCAATTTCATCACGCAGGTTGTCCTCATCAGTTATCCGCGCCCCCACGGTCGGTAAGATGACCGTAACATTGTCTTCCGGTTTTGCTTTTGCCAGCAACGCCGGGTTAATGAATGCACCACTGCCGTAATTTGCGGAGGCAACACCTGTTCCCCCCATCGCATCATTACGTGCCTCTGCCCAGGTATTTGCCGCTCCGGCTTGCTTTGCCACGAAAAAGGAGACAGCGATAGCGACCACCGAAAGTTTAAGATTGTTTTTCACAGTATGCGTCTCGTAATCAAATGAGTTTTATGACCCTGTTAGTTGTGACATGGACAGGGAGGCTCTATTGCTGCGAATAACATCCAAAAAATATCCTATTTCTACTGAATGTAATAAAGCGTTACAGAAGATGTTGTTATATGAAGTGACCAACAATATTTATAGAAGACGCATAGCGATTGCGAAAGGTGAAGGCGCGGTCGTGATCTCGGCGTTTAGTACAGAACATGGTAAAGTGGGGCTTCATATTGCCATTTCATGAGAGAACGCCTATGGATAAGTCCACTTCGCAAGAGATGCTCGCGCAGGCCGAAAAACTGTGTGTGCAACGCAATGTGCGCCTGACTCCTCAGCGCCTCGAAGTGTTACGCCTGATGAGTCTGCAGCAGGGGGCAATCAGCGCTTATGACCTGCTCGATCTTCTGCGTGAGGCAGAGCCGCAGGCCAAACCTCCCACTGTCTATCGCGCGCTGGATTTCCTTTTAGAGCAAGGGTTTGTGCATAAAGTGGAGTCCACTAACAGCTACGTACTTTGTCATCTTTTCGATCAGCCAACGCACACGTCCGCAATGTTTATCTGTGACCGTTGTGGTGTGGTAAAAGAGGAGCAAGCGGAGGGCGTGGAAGACATCATGCATGCCCTGGCGGCAAAACGCGGTTTTGCGCTGCGCCATAATGTCATAGAAGCACATGGATTATGCGCTGATTGCGCGGAAGTTGAAGCGTGCCGACACCCCGGCAAATGTCATCATGACCACACGATTCAGTTGAAAAAAAAATCGCGCTAGTCGCGATTTTTCTCTTTTAAGCAGGTGAGGCAATCGAGGGTGGTACATCCATGTACCGTTCGGGCAGGGTAGCCATTGAGGGTTTACACATTGGGGGGATGTGAAGGCTACCAGCGGTAATCGTTCCGCGTTTCCCAATCCACGACTTCTTTTTCTGCCTGATCTTTGGCGTAGCCGTAGCGTTCCTGAATTTTACCGACCAACTGGTCGCGTTTACCTTCGATGATGGTCATATCATCGTCGGTCAATTTACCCCACTGTTCTTTCGCTTTACCTTTGAACTGTTTCCAGTTGCCGCTGACTTCGTCTTTATTCATCGTCGTCTCCTCATCATTGGTCATGAACAGCGTTATTCCTTTCGTTACGCTCTTAATATCCTGAACGTGATAATTATTGTAGTTAAGGATAGCGGCCATGATTCTTTATTCGGAATTTTTAACCATCGGAAAGCAAATTACCGGAATAGATATGCGGAGCAAAACCGAGCGGGATCAGAGGGATAAAAAAGAGGTTAAAGCTTTGTCAGTAAAAGCAAGCAACCGTGACAGCAGGCATGCCGCCACGGCTCAGAAGGGTATTACAGCCATTCACCATTGCGGATAACGCCAACCGCCAGACCTTCAATGGTGAAGTTGTGATCGCGCAGGTCCACTACAATAGGGGAAAACTCACTGTTTTCAGGCAATAGCTGCACGGTATTGCCCTGCTTTTTCAGCCGCTTGACCGTCACTTCATCGTCAATACGCGCTACAACAACCTGCCCGTTGCGAACATCCTGGGTTTTATGCACCGCCAGCAGATCGCCATCCATGATGCCGATATCTTTCATCGACATACCGCTTACGCGCAGCAGAAAATCAGCGTTAGGCTTGAAGAGAGAAGGATCGACCTGATAGTGCCCTTCAATGTGCTGTTGCGCCAGCAAAGGTTCGCCTGCAGCGACGCGCCCGATAAGCGGCAGCCCAATATCCTCTTCCTCTTCAAGCAACAGACGAATACCGCGAGACGCGCCGGATACAATCTCGATAACACCCTTACGCGCAAGCGCTTTCAAGTGTTCCTCGGCCGCGTTTGGGGAACGGAACCCCAACTGTTGCGCGATCTCCGCACGCGTCGGCGGCATACCTGTCTGGTTGATTCGATCGCGAATAAGATCGAACACCTCTTGCTGCCTGGCCGTTAAAGCTTTCATTCCGCCCCCTGGGTGTATATACAGTTATGCTGTGAGTATATACAGTTAAAGGCGATTTTGAAACCAAAATTAAGCAAAAAACGCGGACTTAACGCATTTCTGGAAGCGCTATCGAAAATAGCCCCACAGCAGAGAAACCCAGGTAAACACAGCCAGGAGAATGGCCATCAATACCGCAGCAGACCCCATGTCTTTCGCACGCCCCGAGAGTTCGTGAAATTCAGACCCAATACGATCAACCACGGCTTCAATCGCACTATTAAGGATTTCCACAATCATCACCAGTACGACAGAGCCAATCAGCAGAACGCGCGTAATCGCATCTACATCCAGAAAAGCCGCAATGATGATGGCAATAACGACCGCAACACCTTCCTGACGAAAAGCAGCTTCGTTAATCCACGCTGCGCGCACCCCTTTCCATGAATAGCCTGCCGCTTTAATGATGCGGGTAATTCCAGTGGTATTGTTGGCCATCAAAAACAACCTTTTTATGTAATGAACGTCAATGTCTATGTAAGCTTATAGAGGTAGAAAAGAAATTCTGCGGACTTTCTGATATTCTTGCCGCGCAATGGCATTATTAACCAGAGGCTTTACATCGTTTATGTCCGGCTGGCCACGAATTTACTACAAATTACTTAATTTACCATTAAGCGTGCTGGTAAAAAGCAAGTCTATCCCGGCGGAACCCGCCCAGGAATTAGGGCTCGATACGTCGCGCCCTATTATGTACGTTTTGCCTTATAACTCGAAGGCAGATTTGCTGACCTTGCGCGCTCAGTGTCTGGCACACGATCTGCCCGATCCCCTCGAACCGCTTGAAATCGACGGAGCAGAGCTGCCGCGTTATATCTTTATTCACGGCGGGCCGCGTGTCTTTACCTGGTACACGCCGAAAGAAGAGTCGATCAAGCTATTCCATGACTATCTCGATCTGCACCGCAGCCATCCCGATTTGGATGTTCAGATGGTGCCTGTGTCGATGATGTTTGGTCGTTCTCCAGGTCGCGAAAAGGGCGAGGTCAACCCGCCGCTGCGTATGCTAAACGGTATTCAGAAATTTTTCGCGATCTCGTGGCTTGGCCGCGACAGCTTTGTGCGTTTCTCCCCGCCGGTTTCGCTGCGTCGTATGGCAACCGAGCACGGAACGGACAAAACCATTGCGCAAAAACTGGCGCGCGTAGCGCGTATGCACTTTGCCCGTCAGCGCCTGGCCGCCGTGGGGCCGCGTTTACCTGCCCGTCAGGACCTGTTTAATAAGCTGCTCTCCTCCAAAGCCATCGCTCGCGCCGTAGAAGACGAAGCGCGCAGCAAAAAAATCTCCCATGATAAAGCGCAGCAAAACGCAATTGCGCTGATGGAAGAGATTGCGGCGAACTTCTCCTACGAGATGATCCGTCTGTCAGACCGTATCCTCGGCTTTACCTGGAACCGTCTGTATCAGGGCATTAATGTGCATAACGCGGAGCGTGTTCGTCAGCTCGCCCATGATGGCCATGAAATTGTCTATGTGCCCTGCCATCGCAGCCATATGGACTATTTGCTGCTCTCCTACGTGCTCTATCACCAGGGGCTGGTACCGCCGCATATTGCCGCCGGGATCAACCTGAACTTCTGGCCGGCGGGCCCCATTTTCCGTCGTCTGGGCGCGTTCTTTATTCGCCGTACCTTTAAGGGTAATAAGCTCTATTCCACCGTTTTCCGCGAGTATCTGGGTGAACTGTTTAACCGTGGCTACTCAGTGGAATACTTTGTTGAAGGCGGGCGCTCCCGTACGGGCCGTCTGTTGGATCCGAAGACCGGCACGCTTTCTATGACGATTCAGGCCATGCTGCGCGGAGGCACCCGTCCAATCACGCTGGTGCCAATCTACATTGGTTATGAGCATGTCATGGAGGTGGGGACTTACGCCAAAGAGCTGCGTGGCGCGACGAAAGAGAAAGAAGGTTTTGCCCAGATGATACGCGGTTTAAGTAAGCTGCGTAATCTCGGTCAGGGTTATGTGAACTTCGGCGAGCCTATCCCGCTGATGAACTACCTGAACCACCGGGTGCCGGAGTGGCGCGAGTCTATCGATCCTATCGAAGCGGTGCGTCCTGCCTGGCTGACGCCGACGGTGAACGCTATTGCTGCCGATTTGATGGTACGCATTAACAATGCCGGCGCGGCAAACGCCATGAACCTCTGCTGTACCGCGCTTCTGGCCTCTCGCCAGCGTTCTCTGACCCGTGAACAGCTCACCGAGCAGTTGAATTGCTACCTCAACCTGATGCGCAATGTGCCCTATGCCGCCGACACAACGGTACCCACCGTAAGTGCGGACGCGCTTATTGAGCATGCGTTGCAGATGAATAAGTTCGAAGTAGAGAAAGACACGATTGGCGATATCATCATTCTGCCGCGCGAGCAGGCGGTTCTGATGACGTACTACCGCAACAACATTGCGCATATGCTGATGTTGCCCTCGCTTATGGCGGCCATTATTACCCAGCATCGTCATATCTCTCAGGACGAGATGCTGCGCCATGTTGAGCTGCTTTATCCGATGCTGAAAGCCGAGCTTTTCTTACGTTGGGAAAAAGAAGAGCTGGCAGGCGTGCTGGAAAGTCTTGCTCAGGAATTGCTGCGCCAGGGGCTGATTACCATGAAAGATGGCCAGCTTTATATCAACCCGGCACATTCCCGAACTCTGCAACTGCTGGCGGCGGGTGCGCGCGAAACGCTGCAACGCTATGCCATCACCTTCTGGCTGCTGAGCGCCAATCCGGCAATGAACCGCAGTACGCTGGAGAAAGAGAGCCGCACGCTGGCACAGCGTCTGTCTGTTCTGCACGGCATCAATGCGCCGGAATTCTTCGATAAGGCGGTATTCAGCACCCTGGTGCTGACGCTGCGTGACGAAGGGTATATCAGCGATACCGGAGATGCCGAGCCTGAGCAGACGCTGGCGGTGTATCAGCTATTAGCCGAGCTGATTACCTCTGATGTGCGCTTGACGATTGAGAGCGCAACCCAGGCTGAGTGAATAAAGGGCCGCATCGGGGAGTAATGTCCCCGATGCGCTTCGCTTATCGGGGCTACTCTGAGCCTGGCGCTTGAGGTGGCCCGGATAAGGCAACGCCGCATCCGGGAAGAGGTGAATTACGCCAGATAACTTGCCGCGAGACCGATAAACAGTACCAGCCCCACATAGTTATTATTCATAAACGCCTTAAAACAGGCGTCGCGATCGCGATTCACAATCAGCTTCTGCTGATAAACAAACAGCGCACCCGCAATAATAACCGCCCCGTAGAATTGCCAGCCTAAGCCATTGAGCGCACCGATCGCCACCATCAGCGCCAGCACCGCCACCTGCAATATGCCGATGATTAACTTATCGTGGCGTCCAAAGAGAATAGCGGTCGACTTGATACCGATTTTCAGATCATCGTCGCGATCCACCATGGCGTACTGCGTATCGTAGGCCACCGCCCACAAGATATTGGCAAGAAACATAACCCAGCAACTCAGCGGCACCGACTCACTCACCGCGGCAAACGCCATCGGAATCGACCAGCCAAACGCCGCCCCCAGCACCACCTGCGGCAAATGGGTATAACGCTTCATAAACGGATAAACCCAGGCAAGCAGAAGCGCCGCAACGGAGAGCAGAATGGTCATCGTGTTAAGCGTCAACACCAGTGCAAACGCCAGCACCACCAATACCACAAACAGTACGCGCGCTTCGTTTTCCGTGACCGCCCCGCTGGGCAGCGGACGATTAGCCGTACGTTTCACATGCCCGTCAAATTTACGATCTGCATAGTCATTTACCACACAGCCTGCCGCACGCATCAACCAGACCCCCGCCACAAACACCAGCAGGATCCACAGGGGAGGAACGCCCGGCGTTGCAACCCACAGTGCCCACAGCGTTGGCCAGAGCAGCAGCAACGCACCAATGGGCTTGTCCGTGCGCATGAGTCGATGAAAGGCCAGCAGCTTATTCTGCGAGAGACTCCACTCCATTTTTTTTCCTCTTAGTACAGCGGTGACGCAGGCAAAAACAGTTCAGTCAGCAGGAGAGGTTTTCCCCCCAGGCGCAAGCGGGAGCGTCTTCCCCACAGCGTGTCATAGCGACCAACCTCAATAAAATCTCGTGTCAGCGTAGATGATGTAAAGAGATAACGCCCAAGCGGCGTAGTACCCAGCTTCTGCAGCGCAAGTTCCGGCCCGGTCAGCGTAGACTCCGGCACCACGGTTCGCCCGGCAAGCCAGGGTTCGCCGTCAGCGCACAGCAGGATCTCCCGCAGCCAGTACCGCGTATCGTCAGGCAGCAAATGGCGCTCGCCATCAAGCATATCGGACGTCACAAACCCTTCCTGGATAAGCGTCACAGACACCTGTTTACCCTGTTGCTCAAAACGTTTCGTCATGGAATCTTCCAGCAACAGCCAGTCCAGTTGCTGCGGGTCGAGCGCGGGAAGTGCGTCAAAATAGCGTAGCGCACGCAGTTGCGTAAGCGCGGGGTGTGACATGCCTTACTCTCCAATACATAACGTCACATTATTGTATCGCAGAACAGGCTGCCTCGTGCGGGGAACTTCATTCAGTTTTCATAAGCGCAACAGATATGCAACAGCGTCGTTGCGCCAGAAAAAAGGGTGCGTCAGGCGACGCACCAGTTGTTGCAAACATCAGCATTGCGGGGAGACGGTTACCCCTTGCCTTTTACACTGCTGATAAAGGTTTTCCGGGCGGATGTAGACCCGAGACGCTCAGCTTCATTCAGTAATTTCAGGGCCTTATCGATATCACCTTTTGCGGCGGCCTGTTTAATGGCCTGGTTGAAATAGCTTTCAGTGTCATTCAGCATCGGCTCACTTTTCGCGGCAGGCGCAGGCGCAGAGGTCGGCGCGGTAGCCACCGCAGCAGGTGCGGCCGCCGGTGCGCTATAAGCGGTGGCAGGCGCGGCGGTGTTGCCCACCGTCACCGGCCCTGGTCCGGATGAACCAAACAATGGGCCAACCAGCACGCTGGAACCGCTGTTGGTTTTCACTTTCAGTTTCACCACGCCCTCAGTAACGTGACGGGCTATCGGATCGGGGATATCCGGTACCGCATTACCCGTTCCTTTGGCGTAGGATTTGGCCGGGTCCATCAGTTTGGTGGTCTGGCGCAGATCGTTTTCGGTTGTGAAGACCAGCAGATAGATTTTTTGCTGGCCCAGCGCAGGCGTCAGGCGCATCACCCCTTCCAGCCTGTCGGCACTCATCACTCCCGGCTCCTGATAGGTAAAGAAGCTGCTGGGGAAGTACGCGGCAGGTGACATGTTCTGGTCAAGAACCAACACATTGGGCGCAAAAACGCTGGTTTGTTTATTCACTTCACTACTGAGCGTGAGCGTCAGTTCACCGATGTTCGCCGGGACACTGTATGCGGCCACCGGGCCACTGATACCCGCTACATTCAGGCGCTGGCCCATGGTGGCCAGTTCGGTTGTTTGTGTTTTGCTTTGATCGACAGGTGTCCAGCTCAGTTGCTGGAGTGCGGAAGCCGGAATGGCCGGCGCCGCCGTGGTATTTTGCGGGACGATGTTAACATCTGCGAAGCTAACCCCAGGCGCTGCGGCGAGTAAACCCGCAGTCAGGCACAGGGCGACGAAACTTTTTTTCATTTTCATTGTTATCACCTTCTTTACGAGAGACAACTAACGCCCGGCAATAGCGCACTGTCTCGAAGAATTGAGGGGCTTGCGCCCCTCTTGTTTCGGTACGTCAGGTGGCGAGGATTACCACCAGATTTCCATCTGGGCGCCGAAGCTCCACTCGTCGTTATCACCACGGCTGAAGGTTTTCGCGGAAGTATCGCGATACGCTACGCCAGAGGTGTAACCATTACCGGAATCGCTGTTGGCATAGCCCCATTTCTCATCCCACTTCGCGTAGGTTGCGAAAAGACGAATTGCCGGACGAGACCAGATGCTGTCGCCAGCCTGCCACTGTTGGGCCAGGGTGATTTTGTACTGGTTGTTGGTGTCGCTGGTGCGCTGGGATTTGACGTTGTCATAACCCAGTTCCAGCAGGGTGCTCATGATCGGTGTCCATTTGTACATAGGACGTACGCCCACGGTCCACCACTTGGTACCGTTGTTGTCGTCACGGTTGATGTCCTGGTACATACCGACATACATCAGGTCCCAGTTGTCAGCGAGGTTGATTGCCCCGTGATCCAGCACGCGCCACAGTGAACCGTTGTTGTTGATGCTGCCGCCCTGCGGAATACCTTTACCGTTAGAGGTCATGGAGTCTGTTGCGTACTGCAGAACAAACTTGTTGTAACCCTTCATCATGCTCTGGGTATGTTCAGCGGTGAACATCCAGCCATCTTTCGATGCGCCCGGCGCCAGGTCATATTTGTCCGGCAGGTTAGTGTGACCGTAATCCACACCGAACTCCAGCGTACCGCCAGGGTTGACAGCCATTTGCGCTAAACGCACGTCGAAGACGTCGTTTGGCACCAGGTTGTCGTAAACGCGATTGCCAAGCGAGTCACGGTCAGCGAAAGTACCGGAACCACCCGCTTCAGACGAACGGGTTGCCGCTAATGAGAGTTTACCGAAGCCAACATCAACGTTTTCAAGACCGGCACCAGGACCAGAGATATCCCAGTAGTAGAAGTCGATCATGTGAACATCATGACGTTGATAGAAGCGTTTACCTGCCCAGATGGTGGAGCCCGGCAGCGCGTCGATCAGGTTTTTACCCTGAACGTTGGCTTCACGGAACGCAGGGCTGGTCGCTTCCCAGTCATTACGTTGGGCAACGGAGTAGGCTACGTTGGTATCGAAGTAGAAGCTCTTGTCGCCTTCTTTCCATACTTCCTGGCCCAGTTTCAGTTCGGCGTAGGTTTCGCATTCGTTACCAAGACGATACTTACTTTGAGCACCGGTGGCCTGGAAGCACTGCTGCTCGCCGCCGCTGCCGGTCCAGCCAATACCCGAACGGGCATAGCCTTTAAAATCGACAGCGCCCGCCTGGGCAGACAAAATGCCCGCGGCGATGGCGATTGCCAGTGGAACTTTGCGCAGAGTAGTCATCATTCTATCTCCTGAGATCATTGCTTTTCTTTAAACACCTCACCTCTCGGGCTGCCTCTTCGTTGGCTGCAACCGCGAACGGTTTGGCGTTTTGCTTTTTTAATGGGAGACCTTAAACGCCCGGCTCTTTATGCAACCGACGACAGGCCGTACCATCCTCGCGGAACAGATGGCAGCGCTCTGGCGGCAAGCCGATAGCGAATGTGGCCCCCTCTTCTACCAACACCACGTCATTCTGGCGGTAGACCAGGTTTTGACGGATGGCGGGGATCTGGATGTGAATTTGCGTTTCGTGGCCTAGCTGTTCGACGACCTGAACTTCGCCTTCCAGGGTGACATCAGCGATGTCGCTTGGCAGCAGGTGTTCAGGGCGAATACCGAGTGACATATTGCTGCCGACCTGCACATTGGCGCTGTCGACAGGCAGCCAGACCCGCTGGCGGTTAGGCAGCTCGACCTGGACTTGTTCAATGGCGGTGGCCGTTACCTTCACCGGCAGGAAATTCATTTTTGGCGAACCAATAAACCCGGCGACAAAGCGGTCTGACGGATAGTGGTAAAGCTCAAGTGGTTTACCCACCTGCGCGACGCGACCGGCGTCCAGCACCACGATTTTGTCAGCGAGCGTCATCGCTTCTACCTGATCGTGGGTGACGTAAATCATCGTGCGGCCGAGGCGCTTATGCAGACGCGAAATCTCAATACGCATCTGCACACGCAGCGCGGCATCGAGGTTGGAAAGCGGTTCATCCAGCAGGAAAACGCGCGGTTCTGCCACCAGCGTACGACCAATTGCCACGCGCTGACGCTGACCGCCAGACAAGGCTTTCGGTTTACGCTCCAGCAAATGCGCCAGTTGCAGGACTTCTGCGACCTGGGTGACCCGCTGGTTGATGACCTCTTTTTTCGCCCCGGCCAGCTTTAAGCCGAATGACATGTTCTCCGCCACAGAAAGGTGCGGATAAAGTGCATAAGACTGAAACACCATGCCTACGCCGCGCTCGGCGGGTGGGATATCGTTCATACGAGCATCGCCAATAAACAAATCGCCGCTGGTAATGGTTTCCAGACCCGCAATCATGCGCAGCAGCGTCGACTTCCCACAGCCTGACGGACCGACAAACACCACGAATTCTCCTTCGTGGATGTCGAGATTGATGTCTTTTGACACCACCACATCGCCCCAGGCTTTCGTTACATTCCGCAGCTGTACGCTCGCCATGCCCCTCTCCCTTCGTTACAACCTGTCACTTACAGAAACATTCAAGATGGGCTGACTATGGGCTATTGATAACGCTGGCGAATCCTCCACCCCCTCGCTTTTTTATGGGGGAGGAGACGGGAGGATGAGAGGGACGAGTCTGCCCCGCGTTGCCGGGGGCTGAGGCGATTTTCGTGACGCAGACGGCAAAAATCGGTGTGTTTTTATGTGCGCTGACACACATAAAGAAACTTTATGTAACAGAGATCACACAAATCGACCCAGGGGCGTAGGGGTAAGGAGGATGAGAAGCGCTTGCCAACAAAGGAGACTACACCCCGTTAGACCACCAAACATATCCACGAGCACATCACCTAAAGGACGGGATATATGAAATTCAAAACAGGCGCACGCATCCTCGCATTGTCCGCACTGACGACGATGATGTTCTCCGCTTCTGCCCTCGCAAAGATTGAAGAAGGTAAGCTGGTTATCTGGATCAACGGCGACAAAGGCTATAACGGCCTGGCCGAAGTGGGTAAAAAATTCGAGAAAGATACCGGTATTAAGGTCACCGTTGAGCACCCGGACAAGCTGGAAGAGAAATTCCCGCAAGTTGCAGCGACCGGCGATGGCCCGGACATTATTTTCTGGGCTCATGACCGTTTCGGCGGCTACGCACAGTCTGGCCTGCTGGCGGAAGTGACCCCGGATAAAGCCTTCCAGGACAAGCTATTCCCGTTCACCTGGGATGCAGTGCGTTATAACGGCAAGCTGATCGCCTACCCGGTCGCCGTGGAGTCCCTCTCACTGATTTACAACAAAGATCTCGTGCCGAACCCGCCAAAAACCTGGGAAGAGATCCCGGCGCTGGATAAAGAGCTGAAAGCGAAAGGTAAGAGCGCGCTGATGTTCAACCTGCAAGAGCCGTACTTCACCTGGCCGCTGATTGCCGCTGACGGCGGTTACGCCTTCAAGTTTGAAAACGGCAAATATGACGTGAAAGACGTTGGCGTGGACAGCGCTGGCGCGAAAGCGGGTCTGAGCTTCCTGGTTAAGCTCATCAAAGACAAACATATGAATGCGGATACGGATTACTCCATCGCCGAAGCCGCGTTTAACAAAGGCGAAACTGCGCTGACCATTAACGGTCCGTGGGCGTGGGGCAACATTGATAAGAGCAAAATCAACTACGGCGTGACCTCTTTGCCCACCTTTAAAGGCAAAGCGTCCAAACCGTTCGTTGGTGTGCTGAGTGCCGGTATTAACGCCGCCAGCCCGAATAAAGAACTGGCAAAAGAGTTTCTGGAAAACTACCTGCTGACCGATCAGGGTCTGGATGAAGTGAATAAAGACAAACCACTCGGCGCGGTAGCACTGAAATCCTTCCAGGACCAGTTAGCGAAAGATCCACGTATCGCGGCAACAATGGATAACGCCCAGAAAGGCGAAATCATGCCGAACATTCCGCAGATGGCCGCCTTCTGGTACGCCACCCGCACCGCCGTGATCAACGCAGTGAGTGGTCGTCAGACCGTCGATGCCGCGCTGAAAGACGCACAGGGTCGTATTACTAAGTAAGACTGTAGTCCCTTATTTCTCAGGAAGTAAGGATTGTTAAATACGTTGTTTACACGAAATCATTCGTGTTGCATCGAGGCGGCAAGGATGCAAATCCCCAGGAGCTTACAAAAGTAAGTGACTGGGGTGCGCATCCGCAGCCAACAAAGAGGCAACGCGAAGGATGAAGTGTAAAGAGGAAACTCCCCCATGGATGTCATTAAAAAGAAGCACTGGTGGCAAAGTGACGCGCTGAAATGGTCAGTGATAGGTCTGCTGGGCTTACTGGTGGGGTACCTTGTAGTTTTAATGTATGCACAAGGGGAATATCTTTTCGCCATCACGACGCTGATTTTAAGCTCGGCTGGCCTGTACATTTTTGCGAACCGTAAAACCTACGCCTGGCGCTATGTCTATCCAGGCCTTGCCGGGATGGGGCTGTTTGTCCTGTTTCCCTTGATTTGTACCATCGCCATTGCGTTCACGAACTACAGCAGCACCCACCAGCTCACGCAAGAACGCGCGCAGCAGGTGCTGATGGACCGCTCTTATCAGGCGGGAAAAACCTATAACTTTGTGCTTTTCCCGGCTGAGGGAAGCTGGCGACTGGCGCTGACCGACGGTGAAAGCGGCAAAAACTATCTTTCGGACGCCTTTAAACTCGGTGGCGAGCAAAAAATCGTCTTAAAAGAGACGGATACCCTGCCTGCGGGCGAACGTGGCACCCTGCGTGACGTCACGCAAAACCGCACCGCGCTTAACCAGCTTACCGCCGTATTGCCAGATAACAGCAATGTTGTGATGAGCTCACTGCGTCAGTTCTCTGGTACCACGCCGCTGTACAGCATGGCGGAAGATGGCACGCTCACCAACAAGCAGAGCGGTGTGAAATACCGTCCTAATAACACTCTCGGTTTCTATCAGGCTATTAACGCTGATAACAGTTGGGGCGATGAAAAGCTCAGCCCAGGCTACACCGTGACCATTGGCTGGGATAACTTCATGCGCGTCTTTACCGATGAAGGTATCCAGAAACCGTTTATTGAGATTTTCGTCTGGACGGTGGTCTTCTCGCTGTTAACCGTCGTGTTGACCGTCGCCGTCGGCATGGTACTGGCCTGTCTGGTGCAGTGGGAATCGCTGAAAGGCAAGGCCATCTACCGCGTCCTGCTGATTCTGCCTTACGCCGTGCCGTCCTTTATTTCCATTCTGATCTTCAAGGGGCTGTTTAACCAGAGCTTCGGTGAGATCAACATGATGCTGAGCGCGCTGTTTGGTATCAAACCGGCGTGGTTTAGCGACCCGACCACAGCACGTTCGATGATCATCATCGTCAACACCTGGCTCGGTTATCCGTACATGATGATTCTGTGCATGGGGCTGCTGAAAGCGATTCCGGACGATTTGTATGAAGCCTCGGCAATGGATGGCGCCGGGCCGTTCCAGAATTTCTTCCGCATCACCTTCCCGCTGCTGATCAAGCCGCTCACGCCGCTGATGATCGCCAGTTTCGCCTTTAACTTTAATAACTTCGTGTTGATTCAGTTGTTGACCAACGGTGGCCCGGACCGTATCGGCACCACCACGCCTGCGGGCTATACCGACCTGCTGGTCAGCTACACCTACCGCATTGCCTTTGAGGGTGGCGGTGGGCAAGATTTTGGCCTCGCGGCCGCTATCGCCACGCTGATTTTCTTGCTGGTTGGCGCGCTTGCCATCATCAACCTGAAAGCCACACGCATGAAATTTGATTAAGGAGGGCGATGATTATGGCAATGGTCCAGGCGAAATCGCAAAAATTAAGGTTATTCGTTACCCATTTGTTATTGCTGGTATTTATCGCCGCAATTATGTTCCCGCTGCTGATGGTGATCACCATCTCTCTGCGTGAAGGCAACTTCGCCACCGGGAGCCTGATTCCGGAAAGCATTTCGTGGGAACACTGGAAACTGGCGCTGGGCTTTAGCGTGGAGCACGCCGATGGCCGTGTGACGCCGCCCCCCTTCCCGGTGCTGCTGTGGTTGTGGAACTCCATCAAGATCGCAGCGATTACCGCCATCGGTGTAGTGGCGCTCTCAACTACCTGTGCGTATGCCTTTGCCCGTATGCGCTTTCCTGGCAAAGCGACGCTGTTGAAAGGGATGCTGATTTTCCAGATGTTCCCGGCGGTGCTGTCGCTGGTGGCTCTGTATGCCTTGTTTGACCGTCTGGGCCAGTACATTCCGTTTATCGGCCTGAACACGCACGGCGGGGTTATTTTCGCCTATATGGGCGGCATCGCCCTGCACGTCTGGACGATTAAAGGTTATTTCGAAACGATCGACAACTCGCTGGAGGAAGCGGCAGCGCTGGATGGCGCAACGCCGTGGCAGGCATTCCGTCTTGTGCTGTTGCCGTTGTCAGTACCGATTCTGGCGGTCGTGTTCATTCTGTCGTTTATCGCCGCGATCACCGAAGTGCCAGTAGCCTCGTTGCTACTGCGCGATGTCAACAGCTACACCCTGGCCGTTGGCATGCAGCAATACCTCAACCCGCAAAACTATCTGTGGGGCGACTTTGCAGCCGCTGCGGTGCTGTCAGCAATCCCGATTACGGTTGTCTTCCTGCTTGCGCAGCGTTGGCTGGTTAACGGCCTCACCGCAGGCGGTGTAAAAGGTTAATTTTCATCGTCATACTCTAAATAATTCGCGTGGCAGGAAGGCGGCAAATGAGAGAGTCACCGGTAGCTTACTGGAGTAAGTGACCGGGGTGAACGAGTGTAGCCAACGCATCTGCAACGTGAAGTATGACGAGTATATATGCCACTGTAGTCCTCATTGGAATATTGACCCGAACTCTAAATAATTCGGGTTGCAGGAAGGCGGCAAGAGAGAGCATCCCCGGAAACTTACCAAACGTAGGTGACGGGGGTAAACGAGGCCGCCACCCCCCCTGCAAACCGATATATGGCGAGTTAACTTGTGACTGTTGTTAGGCGCTCCCCGGAGCGCCATTTTTTTATTCGCGTTTCAGACGTTTAGAGTTACACAACCACAAGGTGATCACGAGAAGCAGGATCGCGCCAGAGTAGATCAGCACGTCCATTGGCGATTTATGATCGACGATGATCAGCCGCACAATCGCGGTGATCCCAATGTAGATAAAATAACGAAGCGGGAAGTGAAAACCGGACTGAAAGTACTTCACAATCAGCGCGATAAATTCAAAGTAAAGAAAGTAGACCACCAGTCCTTCCACCAGCGCATACTTGCTGGTTTGTTCAGGCGCGAAAAGGACATCCGCCAGATGCAGCGTCTCCTTACCCAGAAAGACAACCAGAATCAGGCCAAGACTCAGCAAACCCAGATTCAACACGGTCTGGAGAACGGTGGAGATAAACTCAACGCGTGGACGAACAGTTAGCGATGGCATTGTCATACCGGCACCTCATTCTCAGTGGCGAGCTTTCTGTATAACGCAAAAATGTGATCCAGATCTAGATTTTTTGCTTATATTTTGTGCTCTATCGTGGTGACATATCGCCCTGCAAGCACAGCAACAGGGAGTAAAAAACATAATGCTTACAATCTGTCAGGCACAGGTTAACGATGCTGAACTGCTCCACGATATGGCATATGCCAGCTACACCCATCATTTCGCCCATTTGTGGCAGAACAAAGATGAACTGGCGAATTTTCTCGCGCAAGAATACGCACTGCCCGTTTTACAGCACAGTCTGCAGGACGAGGGGTGCTGCTGGCTGATTGCGGCCAGCGATGGTATCCCGGTCGGCTTTGCCAAATTCAGTTGGCATGCTGCCGCCAGCCCCCAGGGCCCGTCAGGAACGCTACTGCATAAACTCTATTTTCTGCCGCAGGCGACCGGTAAAGGTTATGGGGAAGGTGTTATCCAGGAGGTAACCCGTCGCGCGCGGGAACATGGCGAACGCTTCCTGTGGCTGGAAGTGTTGGATGCCAACCCGCAGGCCCGTCGATTCTATGAACGCCAGGGCTTTGAACATGTGCGCGATACCGTGTTCAGTACCGCCTCGCAGCAGAGCACGCTGCATATTCTGGGCAAAGTCATTTAAGGAGATGGGATGGGTGCGAAGATGCGGCAGGCCGCTATCCGTAACGTGGTTTGCGGTGAAAATGTGGTGATCTATGACCCGGTGAATCTGTATGACTGCGAACTGGCAGAAGACGTTTTCATCGGACCTTTTGTCGAAATTCAGGGGCATACGAAAATCGGTGCGGGCAGCAAAGTCCAGTCTCACAGTTTTATCTGCGAATATGTGACCATTGGCGAGCGCTGTTTTATTGGTCATGGCGTGATGTTCGCCAACGATATGTTTCGTGAAGGCAAACCCAACCCGGACAGGGATAGCTGGGGAAAGATCGTGGTGGGTAATGATGTGTCGATTGGCAGCGGCGCCACCATTCTGGCAGTGACCATTTGCGATGGCGTGGTGATTGGTGCGGGCAGCGTGGTCACCAAATCGATTACTGAGAAAGGGGTTTACGCGGGTAATCCGGCGAAACTGTTGCGGCGCTTGTAGCCCCCCGGCGGCGCTGCGCTTGCCGGGGCTACACACTCAGTCGTAGATAGTGAGCGTCTTCAACCTTGTTAGTCACGGCTGACTCATTTTCCCGCATGACAACCACAGCGACAACTTTGTGCCCCCTGGCGCAGAGCATGCAGCGAGGGGGTTGAGTCCCCGCTGAAATCGGTGAGACGAAGACCCGATGACAAGGTCAGGCCGCCAGGGATGGCGGACTGAGGTTTGTCGAGACACGACAAAATCGTCCGGAACGATTTTGAACAACGCAACGCGTTGGCCCGAAGGGCGAGCCCCAGGGATGGGGCGAGTAACTCGAGTCAAACCGACCGCAGGCAGCGGGGCGGGAGGCGAACGCAGTGCGAAGCACCGATTTCTTTGCGGGGCCGCGGGGATTGTAAAGGGGAACGCGGTGTTCCCCTTTACCCGTTCACGTGTCCGGTGGTGACATTTCGCCATGAACATAAGGGGAACGGAACCCTCCTCCTGAGCCGCATATTCCCCTCACCCCCCCTCTCTGTCCCCGGGGAAGAGGGAGAAAACCGGTCGTAGCCCGCATAAGGCGTTTGCGCCGCATCCGGGAATTAGCGGAAATTCAAACTCTTATCGCTGGTCATACTGTAAAGATCGAACTTACGTCCCAGCATCTGTCCGCCATCACGCGTCAGTGGCGTCCAGCCCACGGCCGCGCGGCTGCGGGTAGCGCCAGAAGTGAAGAGATCCATTGGAATAGACACATACACCCCTTTGGTGAAATCCCCCTCCCCGTACTCTTTCGGCGACACGTTGGTGATGGTGGCATAGGTCCCAACAACCACCCCGCTGTCGAAATGTTTAGCCACTTCCAGAGTGCCGCCTTTATCACCCGCCAGATATTGCCCGACGCTCGCTTTGATCAGCACATCCTGGGCGAACGGGGGTGTCCAGTAGGCCGTTAAGTGCCCGGTTTTAACGCTATAATCCGTAAACTTCATCATATCCTGCGCGCTACGCCAGTCACGCTGTTTCACGTAGTTGGCGTCAATACCAAAGGCCCAGTTGCTGTCAACCGGACGCCACAGCACCTCTGCCCCCGCACCACCGTACATCGTCTCCAGATAACCGGCGTACACCTGGCCATAGAAATTGTTACCCATATACTGGAAGTAGTTGGCCTGCAGGTTGTTCACGTAGATATCGTTTTGCACATACTCACGCACGCGGGTGCGCACACGCGGCAGTTTCGAGTCTCGCGGCGGATCGGTGTAGTTAAATTTGTCGTAGTTGTTGGCAATGTTGGCGAACAGGCTGCCGGTTGTCAGCAGGTGATCGCTCAGCCACCAGTCGGCGGTCGCCATCGCCCCAAGCTGGTACATGTAGAAACTTTCCGGCCCCCCAACAGACTGGTTTAATACCGGGTCGATGTGGAAATCAAAGCTCGATTTCTCGATATACCAGCCCTGCTCCGGCTTATCCGGCACAATCGGTTCAACACGCTGTTGCACGAGCTGCGTTTCCTGGCCCAGTGGCTCACCTTCAAGATGACGTTGCAGACTGGCAACGTCGGTTTCGGTGGTCACCTGCGGCATATTCAGACGGTTTTCCGTCACGCGGATCGTGCGGATACCCTCCGGTAAATCGTTCATGATGATACGATTTGCGCGCACCACGCCTTCCTGGGAGTCACGGTATTTCACCTGTTCCCCGGTCACGTAGAGCGTGTCGCCCTTCACCTGAATTTGTGGATTGGCAAACCCGGCGTTGTACTTCAACAAGGTCAATTGATTGGCCACGACAGAGTGCTGCAGAATGGCATCCTGGGGCTGTGGCTGATACTTCGGACGTGAGTTATCGTTGTAATTCGGACGCAACTCATTGAAGTTATTACGCAGGGTAAAACCGAACATCACAGTATTCCCACGCTCATAGCTCAGGTTCACGTCGGCCCAGTCCGTCACCCGATAAATCGCGCCGACGTTAAACTTGCTCTTTTGCGGTAGCTTACCGGCAAAGTCCTGCTGATAGTTGTTGCCTTCATATTCCAGTTTCAGACGCAGCGGCTGCCACGGCGTCTGGTATTCCACCCCGCCGAAAAGCGCGGTCGGGCCGTGAAACATCTGGCTGGCATCCACAGAGCCCGCCTGGTTATAGCTGTTATCGCGATAGCAGAATTTTTGCTTATAGGTACACAGCGGGTTTTTGATATTGCCAGAGGTACCCAGATATCCCCAGCCAAGCCCAAGCGAGAAATCAAAGGGTCCCCAGGCTTTGTTCGCCACAACATACTCGCCGTCAAACAGGCCAGTACCACCGATATCGCGCGCGCCAACCGCCACCTGCGGCAGCCAGTATCCCTCTTCCCATAAACGCACTTTCAGGTCGAAGGCTTTATCTTTATACGTCTGCTCACCGGAGAAGGCCTCCACGCTGCTGTATTTCCGGGTACGCACATCGGTATAACGCAGTGTGGTTTCCAGCCACGGGAAAAGCTGCATCGAACCAGAATAGTAGCGGTACTGGTCGTTGTCGCGATAGTTAAGGCTGATCTCCCCCGCAGGCGCCATACGGGCCGTGGGAGTTTGCAGCAGACCTACGCCACCAAAATCCGATTGCGAGGGCCCAACAGGTGCCGGATACGTTTCAGCCTGGCAGGCGGCACTCACACTTAGCGCCAGGACACTGATGACAAACGATTTTTTCATTATTCTTCCGGTATCCGATGCGTCAGTAAGCGAAGAATGTCAGCGTTCAGCACTTCGTAGCGATCGCCCCATAACGCCGGAGCGAAGCCGACAAAAATCACGCTGCCCGGCATAGGTTCAACATGGCGTCGGTTCCAGTACGCCACCGGCACTTTCTCTGTGCGGCCATTGGGATAAATCAACCAGGCGTCGCTTTTTTCCGCCCCGCTCAGCAAACTCATCTCATCGAGGTAACTCACCACGTCACGTCCTGGCGTAAAGGGCTTTTTACCCGGCTGGCTTACCAGCCCCAGCACGGTGACAGTCGCAGGCTGGGGTCCGACCCATAAGCTGTATTCGCCCTCCAGCGGAGGGTTAGCACGCGTTTTAATTCGCACATAATCCGGGTCGAGATTGATCAATTGCCGCCCCGTCACACGCAGCGCCTGAACCTGGCGACGCATGCTGTTTATCGCTGCCGCATCGTCGCCCTCTTCCTCGGCGGCCAACGCGCTAAGGCGGCCAAGTAATGCCTGCTGGCGCTGCTCTTCAAGAGCCGTGGCCTGCCGCTCGCTGATGACCGCCCCCGGCCACCAGCTTTGTGCCAGACGAGGCTGCCCCACGACATCAATCAGACGTGCCGCGTTGGTGAGTACCTTGGGTTTACTGTCGCCTGCCATGTAGACATTGACGTTGCCAGCGGCCTGCGCCAGTGAAGAGGCGAAACAGAGTAACAGCGCGGTCGCGGATAAGAGCCTCATGATTTCGCCGCCTTGATAAGCATGGTTCTGACCGGGAACCAGTTCGCCCCCAAGTACTGTTCCGACTGACGAATTAATCCGTCTTCATCCACCCAGTAACGGTTGCGCCAGTGGGTCTGGTCCGTCGTAATCTCTTCATCAAGAATGCGCACATGCGTGGATTCGCTGCCCAGCGTGACCGAGTCAGAGCCATTCCAGTGGAAGACCGAGCGCGCCGTCGCGTAACGCACCTGTTTGTGCTCCGTCCAGCCCATCGTGCGGGTCCAGCTCGCGCCGTCGATAATTTGATTCGGGTTGGCTAACGGGTCTGCCGCCAGGTTATTCACCTCCAGCAGGTTGTCGCCGTTGGTCAGAGTTTTCACAATGCGATAATGCTGTGTAACGAAAATGGCCTGATCCTGCGTTGCCCATTTCTGCAGCCCGTCTTCTGAGAAGGCGAGCACAACGAAGAGCTGCGGCCCGCCATTGAGCCGCACATACTGGCTGGCGTAGGGCATATTTTGGATTTCGTCATCGGTTAACTGGACGCCCGGCGTGCCGAACACGCTATTCCAGAGCGAATAGCCCAGCCCTTTCGTGGTGGATGAACAGGCCTGAATCAGCAGGCAAATCAGGATGATCGCGGGTCGCTTCACGACTCTTCTCCAGAGGGGGACGAAATAACCACACCGAAGTGTGGTTATGATTAAAGTACTCGCCGTTATTGAGTACTGGTGGTCGTGGTGGTCGTGGTTCCGGTATTGGAACCATCACCGCCACCGGTTGCCGCAAGGGCAACACCTACCGCGGAACTTACGGTGCTGACGCTGGTTGCTGAGGAGCTACCCGCAGAAACTGTCGTCGCTGCCGACCCTGCCGCATCACCGACTTCAATCGGTGCCGCAAAAGCAGAACTCGCCGCAAGCGCGGTAATGGCAAAAATGCCATACAGTGCTTTTTTCATATCAATTTCCCTTCATTGAATGAATGGAGATTTGCCTGAAAATAAACAGGCGAGAACGAGTATACACAACTAAAGCAGGCTATTTGTCGAATGGGAAACGCAGCGGGAAGTTTTAAGAAAATTGGATAAAAACGATAAACTGCCGATATTAATTTAATATAAAATCATTATATTTCATTTATTTACAATTACAGAAACAACCTGGAAGTATACGTAACATCTGAAAATAACACTGAGGAATTAACCGGATATTCTGTTTTTTCAGAATAACCTCATAATGAAGAATTATGTCGACGCCGGAACAACAAGAATTATCCGATAATAAAATGCCGACGTTATGTCGGCATTTTAATTTGCGTATTTCGCTCATCCTTACCGATGAACGATATTAACGCCAGGCTTTATAAAGATTAATCAGGCCATTCGTGGAACTGTCATGGCTGCTGACTTCTTTATCATCACCGAGTTCAGGCAGGATACGGTTAGCAAGCTGTTTGCCAAGCTCAACGCCCCATTGGTCGAAGGTGAAGATGTTGAGGATCGCGCCCTGAGTAAAGATTTTGTGCTCGTACAGTGCGATCAACGCGCCCAGGCTGAACGGGGTAATTTCGCGCAGCAGGATGGAGTTGGTCGGACGGTTGCCTTCGAACACTTTGAACGGCACCACGTGTTCCAGCGACTTCGGATCTTTACCCTGGTCCGCATATTCCTGCTCAACCACGTCGCGGGATTTCCCGAAGGCCAGTGCTTCGGTCTGGGCGAAGAAGTTAGACAGCAGTTTCGGATGGTGATCCGACAGCGGGTTGTGGGTAATCGCCGGAGCGATAAAGTCGCAAGGAACCATTTTGGTGCCCTGGTGAATCAGTTGATAGAACGCGTGCTGGCCGTTAGTACCCGGCTCACCCCAGATGATGGGGCCCGTCTGGTAATCCACCGCGTTGCCGTTACGGTCAACGTATTTACCGTTGGATTCCATATTGCCCTGCTGGAAGTAAGCGGCAAAGCGATGCATGTACTGGTCGTACGGCAGAATCGCTTCGGTTTCCGCACCAAAGAAGTTGTTGTACCAGATACCGATCAGCGCCAGCAGCACCGGCAGGTTTTTCTCAGCCGGCGTGGTGGAGAAGTGTTTGTCCATTGCGTGCGCGCCGGAGAGCAGCTCAACAAAGTTGTCGAAACCAACGGACAGAATGATGGACAGGCCAATCGCCGACCACAGAGAG
Organism: Phytobacter sp. SCO41; assembly: GCF_003073275.1. Taxonomy (NCBI): domain Bacteria; kingdom Pseudomonadati; phylum Pseudomonadota; class Gammaproteobacteria; order Enterobacterales; family Enterobacteriaceae; genus Phytobacter; species Phytobacter sp. SCO41. The sequence continues at coordinate 5,238,350 of NZ_CP027225.1, forward strand.
TAACGGCCGCCAACCCAGTCCCAGAACTCGAACATGTTCGCCGTGTCGATACCAAACTCGCCAACCGCTTTGCCGTTGGTGGAGAGCGCGGCAAAATGTTTTGCCACGTGTTTGTTATCACCCGCGGTTTTCAGGAACCAGTCGCGCGCGCTGTGGGCGTTGGTCATGGTTTCCTGAGTGGTGAAGGTTTTAGACGCTACCAGGAACAGTGTGGTTTCCGGGTTTACTTTCTTGAGCACTTCGGCGATGTGGGTACCATCGACGTTAGAAACGAAGTGCATATTCAGATGGTTTTTGTACGGGCGCAGCGCTTCGGTCACCATGAACGGGCCGAGGTCGGAACCGCCGATACCGATGTTCACCACGTCAGTAATCGCTTTGCCGGTGTAGCCTTTCCAGCTACCTGAAATGATCGCTTCTGAGAACGCTTTCATTTTTTCCAGCACCGCGTTGACTTCCGGCATCACATCTTTGCCGTCAACAATAATTGGGGTATTGCTACGGTTACGCAACGCCACATGCAGCACGGCGCGATCTTCGGTACGGTTGATTTTCTCACCGGAGAACATGGACTTGATAGCATCTGCCAGAGCGGTCTCTTTGGCCAGATCCTGCAGTTTGCTCAGGGTCTCTTCGGTGATGCGGTTTTTGGAGAAATCCACCAGCATTAAGTCATCGAAGGTCGCGGAGAATTTAGAGAAACGATCGGCATCTTTCGCGAACAGATCCGCGATAGTAACGTCTTTCATTTCATCGAAGTGTTTCTGTAATGCCTGCCAGGCAGCGGTCTGCTTTGGGTTGATGTTTTTCATTAGCAATACTCTTCTGATTTGAGAATTGTGACTGCGGTCGATTGTAGCGCCTGCGAATGAAAATTGTGATGGTTTTTGTGTCGCTGTCCAGCAGCGCTGCTAAAACAGCCTTTTTTACGCGATAAATATGTCTAACATAAGACGTTTTTCTAATCGATTCGTCTGCATGAAAAATCCGCATAATCGTAGCATTGACAGCGGTGCCGCTAGCCTTTATTTATTAGGGCGCTACCCGCGCGTGCGCGGGCCAGAAGAGGCGCGTTACCCAGGTACGGTGTTGGAAGAGCCAATCTAAAGAAAACACCTGAGGGGGAGTAACGCCGAGGTGGTGAAGTGCATGGCGGCATTCATCATCGGCTACAGGGGCTGAATCCCTTGAGTTGTCACCAGAAACGTTCGCAGTCGGGCGTTTCACAAGTGGTGGAGCACTTCTGGGTGTAATCGTAGTTGTCTTTTGCTCTGCGCCTACCCCTTTTCGCTCTTCCCTTGTGCCATGGCTGAATAATTTTGTCTGACGTCACACGCCAGGCTTCCCTGACACGAGGTTATAACAATGAGTCACTCCGTTTCCCCGCTCGTCGTCGCCAAATTCGGCGGTACCAGCGTGGCAAATTTTGATGCAATGAACCACAGTGCGGACGTGGTCCTTTCCGATGCGAGCGTACGTCTGGTCGTGCTTTCCGCCTCTGCCGGTATTACCAATTTGCTGGTCGCGCTTGCCGAAGGGCTTGAGGCTAGTGAGCGTTTCGTTAAGCTCGATGCGATTCGCAAAATTCAGTTCGATATTCTGGAGCGTCTGGCGAATCCAAACGTTATTCGCGAAGAGATCGAACGTCTGCTGGAAAATATCACCACTCTGGCAGAAGCCGCTTCGCTGGCGACCTCTAATGCATTGACCGATGAGCTGGTCAGCCACGGCGAACTGATGTCCACCCTGTTGTTTGTTGAAATTCTGCGTGAACGCAATGTGCAGGCGCAGTGGTTTGACGTGCGTAAAGTGATGCGTACGAACGATCGCTTTGGCCGCGCCGAGCCCGATGTGGCAGCCCTGTCAGAACTGGCGACCCAGCAGCTTGCGCCGCGCCTGGCCGATACCATCGTTATTACGCAGGGCTTTATTGGCAGTGAAGCGAAAGGCCGTACGACCACGCTGGGACGTGGCGGTAGTGACTACACCGCCGCGCTGCTCGGCGAAGCGCTGCATGCGACCCGCGTTGATATCTGGACCGATGTTCCCGGCATTTACACCACCGACCCGCGCGTAGTGCCTGCCGCCAAACGCATTGACGAAATTGCCTTTGAAGAAGCGGCTGAGATGGCGACATTCGGCGCGAAAGTTCTGCACCCGGCAACCTTGCTGCCTGCCGTTCGTAGCGATATCCCGGTGTTTGTCGGCTCCAGCAAAGATCCCAAAGCCGGCGGTACACTGGTGTGCAACAAAACCAGTAACCCGCCGCTGTTCCGCGCGCTGGCGTTACGTCGCAGGCAGACATTGTTGACGCTACATAGCCTGAATATGCTGCACTCCCGTGGCTTCCTGGCGGAGGTGTTCGGCATTCTGGCGCGCCACAGCATTTCGGTTGACCTGATCACCACCTCGGAGGTGAGCGTGGCGCTGACGCTGGATACCACCGGGTCCACGTCAACCGGCGATACGTTGCTCACGCAGGGTCTGCTGACCGAGCTTTCGTCACTCTGTCGTGTGGAAGTGGAAGAGAACCTCGCGCTGATAGCGATAATTGGTAATGACCTGTCGAAAGCCTGCGGTGTTGGCAAAGAGGTCTTCGGCGTGCTGGACCCGTTCAATATCCGTATGATTTGCTACGGCGCGTCCAGCCACAACCTCTGTTTCCTGGTGCCGGGCGCCGAAGCTGAGCAGGTGGTGCAGAAGCTGCATCATAATTTGTTCGAGTAATCGCAGGCGTTGTTTCCCCGGTGGCGCTGCGCTTACCGGGGCTACGGACTGCATCTACGCCGCCATCCGGGGCAACCGTAATTTACCGGGCCTACATCTGCCCCATGACCGTCCGGTACAACATTGCGTCCAACGTCCTGACGTCGCCTTCCCGGCTCTCCGGTAACGCGGGGGGAATGGTTCCCCTTTCGATCTCGGCTGCGATAAACGCATGTAAACGTGGCAGACGCTGGCCGTATTCCGCTTCTCCTGCACGTTGCTTACGTGCCAGCAATTCAGCGATCTCCTGACGCAATGGCGCATCCAGCTCGCTTCCGGCCAGCAGTTCGGCAAAGCGCATTGGCGGCACACCTTTTCCCGCCTCTACCCAACGCACCGCCAGCAATGGGCGCAGCACATAAAAGTATTTCTTTAACCGCACCTCATCGCCCTGCAAATAGCTGTGAAAGTTTCGGCGGGCCATCGAGTAGTAATGCCAGCGCGCCCGCACGGCGGAAAACCATTTCGGCATCTCCGCCTTAAGCGCACAGACGGTAGCATCGTCTTGCTGATAGACCACCGGCGAATCCAGCCACTCGATCAGGGTTGGGTTTGCGCTTTTCAGTAAGCCTAAGGCTTTACGCCACTCCCAACCGCTCACGTCCAGTTCATCATCGATGGGCAGTTCGATCACGTCACGCGGCGCCTCTACGCGCAGATACCACTCCGGCGGATGCACATATAAAAAACGCACATCGTAGTCGCTGTCCGGCGAGGCAAAGCCCCAGCCACGGCTGCCGGATTCGCAGGCGTACAGCACTCTGACGCCGTAACGCTGCTCCACCTCTTTTAATTGCTGCCGCACGCGTTCACGCATTGCGGCATCCACTCCGCTATAAGACATCTCATTTATCCTTTTACACAGACCACCTGACGCAAAGTGTGGACAATCTCCACCAGCGACGCCTGCGCCGCCATTACCGCGTCGATATCTTTATAAGCCATCGGGATTTCATCAATCACGTCGCTATCTTTACGACACTCAACGTGCGCAGTCGCCCGAATCTGGTCATCAACGGTAAAGCGCTTTTTCGCAGCCGTACGGCTCATCGTGCGCCCTGCGCCGTGGCTACAGGAGCAGAAACTCTCTTCATTTCCCAACCCACGCACGATAAAGCTTTTCGCCCCCATCGAACCGGGAATAATCCCCATCTGGCCCTTTTGCGCCGAGACAGCGCCTTTGCGCGTCACTAGCACCTCTTCGCCAAAATGGGTCTCTTTTTGCACGTAGTTATGGTGGCAATTCACCGCTTCCTGCTGGGTCATAAACGGTTTTGTCACGATGCGCGACAGCGCCGCCAGTACGCGCGACATCATCACTTCCCGGTTATGACGGGCAAAATCCTGCGCCCACGACACGGCTTCCATATAGTCGTCATAGTGTTTACTTCCCTCTTTGAAATAGGCCAGGTTTTTATCCGGCAGATTCGCAATATGCTGCTGCATATCCTGTTGGGCCAGCGTGATAAACAGCGTACCAATGGCGTTACCCACGCCGCGCGAACCGCTATGTAACATCACCCACACGCGCTGCTGCTCATCCAGGCAGATTTCAATAAAATGGTTACCCGTCCCCAGTGTTCCCAGGTGCTGATAATTATTGGTTTTCAGCAACTGCGGATAGTTATCCGTCAGACGTTTAAACCGTGCCGCCAGCATTGACCAGTGGTTATCCACTTCTTGCGGCGGCGTTTCCCATGCGCCTTTATCACGCCCGGAACGGGTACTGGTGCGTCCGTGCGGTACCGCCTGTTCGATTGCGCTGCGAAGCCCGCTCAGGTTATCGGGCAGATCGCTTGCCACCAGCGAGGTGCGTACAGCGATCATCCCACAACCAATATCCACGCCGACCGCCGCCGGAATAATGGCTCCTTTGGTTGGGATCACGCTGCCGATGGTAGAACCTTTACCGAGATGAACATCCGGCATCACCGCCAGATGCTGAAAAATAAACGGCATCTTCGCGGTGTTCTGCAACTGTTCGCGCGCCTCTGGCTCGACCGGGACCCCGTGCGTCCACATTTTTATCGGCGCACTGTTCTGCGCCGTCAGCAGTTGAAATTCGTTATGCTGCATTTGATTATCCTTTAATACTCACCAGTCCATTCAGGACGTTATCGAGGCCACCGAATACCGAGATTTTATCGATACGTTCAGCCACTCTTTCCAGCGTTTCCAGCTCTTTTAAGCGCAGGGCTACCGGGTTATTCTCCATCACCTTCGCGGTGTTCAGCAGTGAACGGGTCGCCGCCGTCTCCTCACGCCGACGAATCACATTCGCCTGCGCCGATTTTTCTGCTTCTATCAGTTTCGACAGAATTGTTTTCATATCGCCCGGTAGCACGATGTCACGCACGCCCAGCGAGGCGACATCCATACCAAAGGAAGCCATGCGGGTTTTCACCTGCGCACTGACCACCTCATCGATGATCTGCTTATCTTCCAGCAGTTCGTCCAGCGTACGGGTCCCTACCGCTTCACGCAGGGCAAACTGCAATTCACGATACAGGTGGTCCAGCGGTTTGGTTAACTGGCTGAACGCCTGTAACACATCGCTGTATTGCCAGTTCGCGCCCAGGTTGATGCGCAGGTTCACTTTGTCTTTGGTCAGAATTTCCTGGCCGGACACTTCCATCAGTTGCAAGCGCGTATCGACAACGTCGGCATCAACCAGATGGTTCACTTTCCAGTAAGCGCTTAATCCCGGCGGCAACAGAGGTTGTGTTACGCCATCGATTTTTAAGACACCGACGTGCCATGCCGCGACATTCACCGTCAGTATGGCATCCCGGCCTTTTACTGCTGCGCCGCTTCGCGGCTGCAACACGGCATTCATGATGCTCTCAGGTACGCGCACATCCCGGGTATCCAGCAACTCCACGCTCAGGCTGCCGTCCTGCCAGAACAGGCGGCGTGACGCTGGAGGGATAATTTCCACCAGGATACCGTTACGGTAGAGCGCGGCTACATCATGCCCGGCGGTATCGACGGCCAGGCAGTACGCGTCGACCCATTCAGGTCTGAAGCGGCGCAAATAATTCGCCAGATCTTCCGCTACATCGCTGCCATTGAGCTCAACGATCGTGACCTCTTGCTTACCAAACCAGGAAAGACGGTGCTCGCCTGCCTCAAGGATATGTGTGTAATCGCCCGCTTTCACCAGCAGGCCCAATTGTCCCTTACGGATCGTGATTTTCTTATTCATTTGTCATCCTTACATTTTCACGTACCGGCGCGAATGCAGGATCGGAGCCGGAGGGAAACAGACCCTCACTGCCAGCCTGTTTTGCCTGCGACCCGGAGCCCTTATCGGCGCCGGTTCATTGCCATCGTTTACCACCCGATGGCGCGTTTACGAACACAACCAGTGTTCACCGGAAAGGTGAGTTGGGAATCGAACCCTCATGGTGTCTCTCTGCTGACAGAACGCCCCGCGGATAACGTCTTACCGTTCCGGGTGCGCTGGCGGGGCATAATCCCCTGCGTGTTCAGCGTCGTGACGTATCAGGTATTGCCAGAAGTGTGCCAGGTGCTAAGAAATGAAAAATAAAAAATTTAATTCATTGATATTTAATCATTTTAATTTTTACGCACTTTGATCGCTTGCTGGTAACACCACGCGTTTTTTATATTTAGTTATCGTTGTTTATCTTTAAGGATAAAAATGCAAAAGCGCAGAGTGGTAATTGGCGTACTGGGAACGGTGTTGGATAAACGCGGCAAGCGATCACATCGTTTTCGCAAATGGCGACCAACCGTTGGGTTATGCCAGCAGCCGGATTTTCCGGTTGATCGACTGGAGCTGCTCCACCAGCCGCGCGACGAAGGCATGGCTCAACAACTGGCGGAAGATATCGCGCTCCTTTCACCGCAAACCACTGTGCGCCCTCATACGGTGAATATTCGCGATCCCTGGGATTTTGAAGAGGTGTACGCCGCGTTTCTGGATTTCGCCAGCCACTACGATTTCGATACGGAAAATGAAGAGTATCTGGTGCATATCACCACCGGCACGCACGTGGCGCAGATCTGCTGGTTTTTGCTGACGGAGGCCCGCTACCTGCCCGCCAGCCTGCTGCAAACCAGCCCGGCACCGAAAGGGGCTTCTGAGGAGGATGTTGCCTCCGGCGTTTACTCGGTTATCGATCTCGATTTAAGCCGCTATGCGACCTTAACCAGCCGCTTTCAACGCGAACAACAACAGTCGGTCTCGCTGCTGAAAGCCGGTATCGATACACGCAATACAACGTTTAATAAGCTCATCGATCAAATTGAACGGGTAGCCTTGCGCTCAACGGCCCCCATTCTTCTCACCGGGCCTACCGGCGCCGGTAAATCCTTTCTGGCAAAACGTATTTATCAGTTGCGCCAGTCGCGCCACCGCGTCGCGGGCAAACTTGTCGCCGTTAACTGCGCCACACTGCGCGGCGATAACGCCATGTCGACCTTGTTTGGTCATGTCAAAGGGGCTTTTACCGGCGCGCTAACGCCGCGAATGGGGCTGCTGCGCGAAGCCGATGGTGGTGTGCTGTTTCTGGATGAAATCGCTGAACTGGGTCTGGATGAGCAGGCCATGCTACTGAAAGCCATTGAAGAAAAAACGTTCTTCCCTTTTGGCTCAGATAAAGAGGTTCACAGTGATTTCCAGCTTATCGCCGGAACGCACCGCGATATGCGCCAGTGGGTGATGGAAGGAAAATTCCGTGAAGATCTTTACGCGCGTATCAATATGTGGACTTTTGCTCTGCCGGGGCTTGCAGAACGGCGGGAAGATATCGCGCCGAATATTGAATTCGAACTCCAGCGCTTTAGCAGCGAAGCCCAGACGCACATCCGTTTCGACAAAGACGCACGCGAACGTTATCTGGCATTTGCCTGTTCCGGGCAGGCGCAGTGGCGCGGCAACTTTCGTGAGCTGAGTTCCTCGATTGCCCGTATGGCGACGCTGGCCGAACAGGGGCGCATTACCCTTTCTATCGCCGACGAAGAAATCAGCCGTTTGCAGCACGCCTGGCAGACGCCTTCCGCGCTTCCCCCTTTAGCAGAGGAGGTCGATCTGTTTGATCAACGCCAGTTAGAAACCGTACTGGAGGTTTGTCGTCGTCACCACTCTCTTTCCGATGCCGGACGCGAATTGTTTGCCGTTTCGCGCCTGAAAAAAGCCAGGCCGAATGATGCTGACCGTCTGCGTAAATACCTCGCCCGCTTCGGTCTGAACTGGGAAAACGTCCGCCCGGCGACATGAATCCTCTTCACCTTAATTTGTTTGAATAAAATTTCCTCACGCGATAAACAATACCTATGGCCGGGCTCGAACCCGGCCTTTTTATAACGAAACACAACACAACGCGTTAAAGGAAAACACTATGCTCGCTGTACTCACCCGGCTGTTCCCGTTATGGGCGCTGCTGCTCTCTGTTATTGCCTGGTACACCCCCTCAACCTTTACCCCTGTAGGCCCGTGGGTCACTACGCTGCTGATGCTGATTATGTTCGGCATGGGCGTGCACCTGAAAATTGACGATTTCAAACGCGTGCTTTCCCGCCCGGCGCCGGTGGCGGCAGGTATTTTTCTACACTATCTGGTGATGCCGCTGGCCGCCTGGCTGCTGGCGATGCTATTCAAGATGCCGCCGGATCTCTCTGCCGGGATGGTACTGGTGGGTAGCGTAGCCAGCGGTACGGCATCCAACGTCATGATCTATCTGGCGAAGGGCGACGTAGCGCTCTCGGTGACGATATCGTCCGTCTCAACGCTGGTTGGCGTGGTGGCGACACCGCTGCTGACGCGTCTGTATGTTGATGCCCATATTCAGGTAGACGTCATGGGCATGCTGCTGAGCATTCTGCAGATTGTGGTGATTCCCATTGGCCTCGGTTTAGTGGTGCACCATCTCTTCCCACGCGTGGTGAAAGCCGTGGAGCCGTATCTTCCCGCGTTTTCGATGGTCTGTATTCTGGCGATCATCAGCGCCGTGGTGGCGGGTTCCGCCTCGTATATTGCTTCCGTGGGCATGGTGGTTATCGTCGCGGTGATTTTGCACAACAGTATCGGTCTGCTGGGTGGCTACTGGGGTGGGCGTCTGTTCGGTTTTGACGAATCCACCTGTCGCACACTGGCCATCGAAGTGGGAATGCAGAACTCTGGCCTGGCTGCCGCACTCGGTAAAATCTACTTCTCGCCGCTGGCTGCCCTGCCAGGCGCGCTGTTCTCAGTCTGGCACAACCTCTCCGGTTCGCTGCTGGCAGGTTACTGGTCCGGTAAGCCTATTTCAGATAAACCACGCGAAACAGCAAAAGAGAGCTGATAAGCCGTAGCCCGGTCGGCATGCGTCAGATCCGGGTTTCCCCGGCGGCGCTTCGCCTGCCGGGGCTACGCGTCAGTGCGATAGATGTTGTAACAAATGACAATTTACTGTGAGCACCCCACGCCTATGCCGTACACTGGTTCAACTTCCTGACCGAGGGCACCCACATGGCACTCCCCCGCATTACCCAAAAAGAGATGACCGAGCGCGAGCAGCGTGAACTGAAAACCTTGCTCGACCGCGCGCGCATTGCGCACGGGCGTGTATTGACCAACGCCGAAACCAACAGCATCAAAAAAGAGTACATCGATAAATTGATGGTTGAGCGTGAAGCAGAGGCAAAAAAAGCCCGCCAGATAAAGAAAAAGCAGGCTTACAAACCAGATGAAGCGGCCACCTTTTCCTGGTCGGCCAGTACGTCGACGCGCGGCAGGCGTTAACGCCCCTTCTTCTTGCGCCCCGGCTGGGTAAAGCGTTTACGCGAAGCCAGTTCCGCCGGGGTTTTCGCCATATTTTTCGCCCCACTGGCGGCGGGTTTCTTCGCGGTGGTCGTCGCCGTTTTCGGTTTACTCTTTGCCTTTGGCTTCGCTTCGGACGATGAATTCTCGATAAGCTTAAACAGGGCAATCAGTTCATCATCGGTCAGATCGCGCCACTCCCCGAGCGGCAGGCCAGCCAGCCCCACATTCATAATCCGGGTACGCTCAAGCTTCGTGACTTCATAGCCAAAATGTTCACACATGCGGCGAATCTGGCGATTCAGCCCCTGAATCAGGGTGATACGAAAAACAAACGGCGCCTCTTTTTTGACTTTGCATTTTTTCGTCACGGTTCCCAGAATCGGTACGCCTGCTCCCATGCCACGAATAAACTCATCGGTCACGGGTTTGTCCACCGTCACCAGATACTCTTTTTCGTGGTCATTGCCGGCACGCAAAATCTTGTTCACCAGGTCGCCGTGGTTGGTGAGGAAAATCAGCCCCTGGGAATCTTTGTCGAGACGACCAATGGGGAAAACGCGTTTGCTGTGGTTAACAAAATCAACAATGTTGTCTTTTTCACTGTCTTCCGTGGTACTGACAATGCCCACGGGTTTGTTTAACGCGATAAAGACCAGATCTTCGGCCTCTCGCGGCTCAATCAACTGACCGTTTACCTTTACGACGTCGCCAGGCTTAACCTGATCGCCAATGGTGGCACGTTTACCGTTGAGGAAAACATTGCCTTGTTCTATATAGCGATCGGCTTCGCGGCGCGAGCAAATTCCGCTTTCGCTGATGTATTTATTTAATCGGGTTGATGAGTCTGGCAGCATAAATTCTCCTGTAAAAGCGCAATATATCTTATCAGAAGGTTAAGGAAATCTGCGCTTTCTCGCATCCCGGTGCTGCTGGATAACGAATCTATCCATACGGTCAGGCGTTTTATGCCAGCGAAGCGTGGCGCGGATAAATTCATTGTCTTGTGGGCAACCACGCAACCGCTGACGTTAATACTCATCCCTTTCATCATCTTCATCCGGCTGCTCCAGCACGCTGTAAGCCACCGAACAGAACAGCGAGTTAAGGCGTTTCATATCGCCCAACAGCCCCAGGTGTAGCGAGCTGGTCTCTATACTCTGCACGTTCTGCTGATGCAACCTGTCAACATGGGCATGGGAGTAGCGACGGTTGAGGATACGAAAGCGATGTTTGCTGCGACGCAGGCGGCGCGCACTGGTGACATCGGCAGAGAAAAAGACCGACATCGCCAGTTTCAAATTGCTGACCAACTGTTCGTGTAACGTATCAAGCTCTTTCAGCCCTTCACCGGAAAAAGCCCGCCGCGCCGCCAGTGATTTATCGGCGATTTCACTGCCCATGCGCTCCACAATGTCAGAGGCCTGCTCAAGGTTAAGAGACATCTCGATAATCTCAGCCCAGCGCCGTGACTCCTCTTCCGCCAGTTCTTCTTTTGGCATACGTGCGAGGTAGAGTTTGATGGCGGTATACAGCACATTAATGTCATCGGCGAGCTTACGCAGGTCTTTTTCTTCCCTCGGCGCACCGTGCATCACTTTATGCAACCCTTCGAGCATCAGCTCCATCGCGTCGCCCATCCGTAATGTTTCGCGGGCCGCGTTCGCCAGAGCAAGCGTTGGCGTATCCAGCGCTGAACTGTCGAGATGTTTTGGTTTGAGACGCGCATCCAGCTCCGGCTCATCGCGAATCAAACGTTCACAGAAGGTCGCCATCACGCCCACAAAAGGTACCATTGCCAGGCAGCGAATCAGGTTGTAGAAGACGTGGAAGTAGATGACCAGCTCCGCTTTCGGCAGCGGCAGCTTGCCCATCACATCGGCCAGTAAGTGCACAAAGGGCAGGATCACCAGGCTCCCCACCAGCTTAAACAGCAAGCTGCCCAGCGCCACGCGGCGTGCTGCGGCGTTGGCGGCACTGTTGTTAAGCATCGCCAGCAGGCCGGAACCGAGGTTGGCGCCAATCACCAGGCAGAGCGCCACCGGAAAGGAGATGATCCCCGCCGTGGTCAGCGTGGCGGTCAGTAACACAGCCGCCAGACTGGAATAGCTGATGATAGCGAACACCGCGCCAATCAGCGCATCCAGCATGATATCGCCCGTCAGCGACGCGAAGATCACCTGCACGCCATCGGCCTGGGTAATAGGGGTTACCGCCTGAACAATCAGCTCAAGCGCCAGTAAAATCAGCCCAAGGCCAATACTGACACGCCCCAGTTGGCCTTCGCGCGTTTGTTTACGCCCCAGGAAGAAAATCACGCCAATGAAGATCAGCAACGGTGATAACCAAGAGAGATCGAAGGTGAGAACACGCGCCATCAGCGCGGTCCCCACGTCGGCCCCCAGCACGATCACCAGCGCTGGCGCGAGCGCTACGAGGTCCTGGGCAACAAACGACGTCACCAGCATGGTGGTGGCGTTACTGCTTTGCACCAGTGCGGTCACGCCAATCCCTGCGCTAAAAGCGAGGGACTTCTTTTCAATACTGCGACTCAGTACCGTGCGCAGTCGCGCGCCGAAAACGCGCATCACACCGGTACGTACGATATGCGTGCCCCACACTAACAGGGCAACAGAAGAGAGTAAGTGAAGCAAAATTAACACGTATTCTGGTTCTCCTTATCGTTGTCGATTCCTTTCGGTTTATCCTCGACCCGGTTTTACCCTGTATGTCGGGGGAAAACTCTGTCAAACAGGTCAGAGCAAGCCTCATTGAATCTAAGTATAAAGTCTTACGCGCCATAAAGAGACAGACGAACTCAACATTACGTTAACAATCCCCGCCTTCTCAGCCACAGCAGCGAACCGACCTTGAGCGTTTCGGAAAGGACAAATAAAAAAAGACCAACGAAGACGTTATCGATTCGCATAACCTGAAGGAGCAACGGAAAAAGTGCGACCGAGCAGGTGAGCGATAAAATACGCATCACCTCCTGCAACCCAATGAGCAGGAAACGTATTTTCTTTTTCACGAGAAAGGCGTATGCCGAAAAACAGAACGATAACAATAACCCTGAATGGATAAAAAAGAGGGATTGCAGAAAAATACGGTCAGCACCCCGGACTTCCATTAACGCTAGCTGAGCGTAAAAAAGCTGGATATCGGACCAGACCGGTACGTGACCCATCTTTAGGGAATAGAAAAGGTAGCTCCCGATAGCCAGCAGATCCATCGCGCCCCAGAATGTAAATATTTTATCTTTGTAACTCATGCCATTACCGCTTCCCTGTTATGCATAACGCTTTTTATCAGTATAAAGGCAAAGGCGTAATAAAGAGATAAAGAAAACGGAGTAAACTGCATTATCCATCCAGGATGGAATAATAAAATGGACAACTGCGGTAACTTTCTTATTCAGCGGCTTGTCTTTAATTATCGTTTCTTCTGTAGAAACTTTGTTAAAGAAAAAACAATGTTGTTACTCTCGCAAAAGAGAAATTATCCGCTTTATTTATAATTTAATATGCTAAATAATCTGCCATGATTTATTACGCAGTAGGGGAATTAAGATGCGTTTCAGTACTATGTCCGACAGTGAAATTATTTCTGAACTGTGCCGCAGAATTAAAGAAACGCGTATGCAGCTCGGGCTATCGCAGATTGAGCTGGCCGAGCGTGCACAAGTCGGCGCTGCAACCATTAAACGCGTTGAATTAGGCGAGTCCGTTACCCTGAGTACGCTGATTGGTATTCTGCGCGGTCTGGATCGTCTGCATCAACTGGAGTCGGTGTTATTCGATTCGCACATTCGCACCTTTAACGCGCAAATCAATGCCGCGACCCCTTCCCGTATCCGTATCCGGAAAAAAGCGCATCAGCCAAAAGAAAAATTTGCCGCCGCAGCGCAGACCAATGAAGCGAACGCCACCATTAACGAATGGTATACCTCATCGGCATCTCACAGTGTGGTGTGGTCTTTCCTGCCGCCTGACACAGAGAAAAAAGGTTAGCCCGGATAGCGCTGACGCTTATCCGGGCTATCAACTATAGCCCCGGTTAGCACAGCGCCACCGGGGAGAGAAAGGACTCAGGATTCACATACCGCGACTTTAATCGCCAGACCGCCTCGTGCGGTTTCACGGTATTTGGCGTTCATGTCTTTGCCCGTCTCAAACATCGTTTCGATGACTTTATCCAGTGAGACCTTCGGATCGCTGGTGCGGTACATCGCCATGCTGGCCGAGTTAATCGCCTTCACGGCCGCAATCGCGTTGCGCTCAATACACGGCACCTGAACCTGACCGGCCACCGGATCGCAGGTCAGCCCAAGGTTATGCTCCATACCGATTTCCGCCGCGATGCACACTTTCTCCGGGCTACCGCCCAGCAGTTCCGCCAGCCCGGCAGAAGCCATAGAGCAGGCGACCCCCACTTCACCCTGGCAGCCGACTTCCGCTCCGGAAATCGACGCATTCATCTTATACAGAATGCCAATCGCGCCCGCCGTCAGGTAGTAGCGCATATAGATTTCCGGCGTCACCGCTTTGATAAAGCGATCATAATAGGCCAGTACTGCCGGGATGATACCGCAGGCACCGTTGGTCGGCGCGGTAACCACTCGCCCGCCCGCCGCGTTCTCTTCGCCGACGGCCATGGCGAACATATTGACCCAGTCCATTGCGCTTAACGGCGTAATGGACTGGCTTTGCGGCGCCAGTACGCGATGCAGCGCAGAGGCCCGACGCGGTACTTTCAGCGGGCCAGGCAAAATGCCTTCCGTGTTCATACCACGGTTGATGGCGTTTCTCATGGTCTCCCAGATTTTCGCCATATTTTGCTCAACGTTCTCCCTGCCGTGGCGAGCGATCTCATTTTTCATCATCACCGCAGAGATCGACAGGCAGTTGTCATGGCAATGTGCCAGCAGGTTGCGAGCAGAATAGAACGGGAACGGAATATCGACATCCGCGTCCTGATTCTTACCAAAGTTTTCTTCCGTGACGATAAAACCGCCACCGATCGAATAATAGGTCTGAAAGTGGACAATTTTGCCATCGCAAAACGCCGTAATGCTCATGCCGTTTTCATGCAGCGGCAGAAACTCATTGTGAAAACGCATGCATTCCGCCACCGGGAACTCAATTTCCCGCTGACCTTCTTCAATAAACAGACGATGCATGGTGTTTACATCGCGAATAATTCCGGGAATGGCATCGATATCGACGGTATCCGGTAAATAGCCGGACAACCCAAGAATGATCGCGATATCGGTGTGGTGGCCTTTACCTGTTAATGACAGGGAACCGTACACATCCACCACCAGACGAGTCACTTTATGCAGCAGGCCTTTTTCCTGCAGGGTATCAACAAAATGTTTTCCTGCTTTCATCGGCCCAACAGTGTGTGAGCTGGACGGCCCGATGCTGATTTTGAAAATATCGAAAACGCTAATCATGTGGCACCCATGCGGTTACAAAGCAAAACGGATGCGCCGCCTGTAACAGGCGGCGCTGAAAACTTAGCTGAACAGAGAGAAGAAGATGGCGGAGATAGCAATCAGACCCATCAGCACCACAAACGCATTGCTGATGTGACCGCTGTACTTGCGCATAGCCGGTACTTTGTTGATGGCATACATCGGCATCAGGAACAGAATCATCGCGATAACCGGGCCACCCAGCGTTTCAATCATGCCCAGGATGCTCGGGTTCAGGGTCGCAACAATCCAGGTCGTCACCAGCATAAACAGCGCGGTGATTTTGTTCAGTTTGTTGATTTCGATGGATTTACCTTTGCCGCGCAGAGACTTAATCACCATGCCGTTGAAACCTTCACGCGCACCGAGGTAGTGGCCGAGGAAAGATTTGGTAATGGCGATCATGGCGATAATCGGCGCCATCCAGGCAATCACCGGCGCGTTAAAGTGGTTCGCCAGATAGGAGAGAATAGAGATGTTTTGTGCTTTCGCTTCCGCCAGGTTTTCCGGGGAGAGGCTCAGTACACAACTGAACACAAAGAACATCACGGTCAGCACCATCATGATATGTGCAAAGCCCAGAATACGGGAACATTTGCGCTCGGCATCCTGGCCGTACTCTTCACGTTTAGCGACCGCGAAAGAGGAGATAATCGGCGAGTGGTTGAATGAGAAAACCATTACCGGAATAGCCAGCCACAGCGTCATCCACAGACCGTGACCACCTGGCGCAGCGCTGCTCAGGGAAAGTGTATCGAGGACCGCACCGTTCCATTGTGGGATCAAATACAGCGCCAGCATCATCAGCGCGGCAACGAACGGGAACACCAGCACGCTCATCGCTTTAACAATCATTTTTTCGCCAAAACGGACAATACCCATCATGCCGATAATCAGAATCAGCGACAAAATGGCGCGCGGCGGAGACACCAGACCAAGCTGGTGAGTAATAAAGCTGTCGACCGTGTTAGTAATTGCAACACTATAAACCAGCAGAATTGGATAAATAGCGAAGAAATAAAGCAGCGTAATGAGTTTACCGGCGCCGATACCAAAATGTTCTTCAACCACTTCGGTAATATCTTCACCCGGATTTTTACCCGACAGAACGAAACGGGTTAAACCACTGTGGGCGAAAAAGGTCATCGGGAATGCGAGAATTGCCATGATGATTAACGGAATTAAACCACCAACCCCGGCGTTAATCGGCAGGAAAAGGACCCCTGCGCCAATCGCAGTACCGTACAGGCCCAGCATCCAGACGGTATCACTTTTTCTCCAGCCGCTGCTTTCGCGAGCGACGAGGGTATTTTGAACGGTTTCCATAATATGGCCTCAGTAATATAGATTAGAGCCATTTTTATTTGGCTCTGATTCAGGTAATAAAAGCGCTGTGTTTATTTGGCTATTTTATTAAATGCAACTATGCTGAGTTACTAACAGCGATCACATAACCTGATTTATTGAGGGACTTTTAAAGTATCAAAAATAACACCGGGGTTTTAATATATTTTTAAGGTATCATTTTTAATACGTTATTAATTACGGCGCGGATTAACACTTTATATAGTTATATATACTAAGGCTGCTAATGACAATTATAATTGTCATACGATTAATAAAAATATTTACCCTACTGTTATCTAAAGATACTGAGTAATGAAAAACGGGCCTGCAGGATAGTTCCGGGAATGAAAGAACGTTCAGAACCAGGCCCGGTTGGCGTCATCGGCGCAGAGCGTTGAACGCGGACAGCGCGCAAAAACCGGAACGTACACGGAGTACGTGAAGGTTTTGAGCACTGCCCAGGTTCAAACAGGCAAGCAAGATAGCCTCATTCGCCTGATGTTTAGTCCGCGTCATAGCCCAGATTCGGCGCCAGCCAGCGTTCCACTTCCGCCACGCTCATTCCCTTACGCAATGCGTAGTCCGCCACCTGGTCGCGCTGAATCTGCGCCACGGCGAAATACTTGCTGTCAGGGTGGCTAAAGTACCAGCCGGAGACCGAGGCGCCCGGCCACATGGCGAAGGACTCCGTCAGTTTCATACCGGTGTGGGTTTCCACATCCAGTAGCTGCCAGATCGTGCCTTTTTCCGTATGCTCCGGGCAGGCCGGGTATCCCGGTGCCGGGCGGATCCCCTGGTAATTTTCGCGGATCAGCTCTTCGTTACTGAGGTTCTCGTTGGCCGCATAGCCCCAATAGACCTTACGTACGCGCTCATGCAGATATTCGGCGAAGGCTTCCGCCAGACGGTCTGCCACGGCTTTTATCATGATTTTGTTGTAATCATCATGCTGCGCGTCGTACGCCTCTGCCAGCGCGTCTTCCTCAAGACCACCGGTAACGGCAAACGCGCCGATGTAATCTTCTTTGCCGCTCAACTTCGGCGCGACAAAATCGGCCAGACAGTAGTTAGCGAAACCCACTTTCTCGGTTTGCTGACGCAGATGACGGCTTACCGCGAGCACCTGGGTGCGGGTTTCATCGCGATAGATCTCAACATCGTCGCCTACGCGGTTCGCCGGGAACAAACCCACCACACCACGTGGGTTCAGGCTCTTCTCACGGCTTAACATATCCAGCATATCGTTGGCGTCCTGGAACAGGCGCTTAGCCTCTTCCCCGACGATTTCATCTTCGAGAATGCGCGGATACTTGCCGGCCAACGACCAGGTCATAAAGAACGGCGTCCAGTCGATGTAGTTACGCAGGGTTTCGATGCTGGCTTCCACTTCCTGTACGCCCAGGCGATGGGCCACCGGCGGGGTGTAGCTCTCCCAGTCGAAGGCCAGATCGTTTTCACGGGCGGCCTCCAGCGTCACGGGTGGTGTACGTGGCTTCTTACGGCCATGCTGAATACGCACGGTTTCGTACTCTTTACGGGTGCGGGCCACAAACTCATCGCGCTGGCTATCAGACAGCAGCGAGGCCACCACACCTACGGTGCGCGAGGCGTTTTGCACATAGACCGTCGGGCCGCTGTAGTTCTGCTCGATTTTCACCGCCGTATGCGCTTTTGAGGTGGTTGCGCCGCCAATCAGCAGCGGGATGGTAAAGCCCTGGCGCTCCATTTCTTTCGCTACGTTGACCATTTCATCCAGCGACGGGGTGATAAGGCCAGACAGGCCAATCAGGTCGGCGTTCACTTCACGGGCAGTTTTGAGAATTTTGTCCGTCGGCACCATCACGCCAAGATCGACGATTTCGTAGTTGTTACACTGCAATACCACGCCGACAATATTTTTGCCGATGTCGTGGACGTCGCCTTTCACGGTGGCGATGACCATTTTGCCGTTGCTGGAGCCCTTCTCTTTGCTGGCTTCGATAAACGGCTCAAGGTAGGCCACCGCCTGTTTCATCACACGGGCGGATTTCACCACCTGCGGCAGGAACATTTTGCCTTCGCCGAACAGGTCGCCGACCACGTTCATGCCATCCATCAGCGGCCCTTCAATCACCTCAATCGGGCGAGCAGCCTGCTGGCGGGCCTCTTCGGTGTCCTGTTCGATAAACTCAGTAATACCTTTAACCAGCGAATATTCCAGACGCTTTTTCACGTCCCAGCTCCGCCATTCCGCCTGCTGGGCGTTGGCGGTATCGTCGGTTTTGCTGCCACGGTATTTTTCTGCCAGATCCAGCAAGCGTTCTGTGCTGTCATCGCGGCGGTTCAGAATCACATCTTCCACCGCATCACGCAGTTCTGCCGGCAGGTCGTCGTAAATCGCCAGTTGCCCGGCGTTGACGATCCCCATATCCATGCCATTACGGATAGCGTAATAGAGGAAGACCGCGTGGATCGCCTCACGTACCGGGTCATTACCGCGAAACGAGAACGAGACGTTGGAGACGCCGCCGGAGATCAGCGCATGGGGTAGTTCGCGTTTGATGTCTTCGCAGGCGCCGATAAAGTCCTGCGCATAGTTGTTGTGCTCTTCGATCCCGGTGGCGACCGCAAAGATATTCGGGTCGAAAATAATGTCTTCCGGCGGGAAGCCCACTTCGTTGGTCAGGATGTTGTACGCCCGGCGGCAAATTTCGATTTTGCGCTCGCGGGTATCCGCCTGCCCTACTTCATCAAAGGCCATCACCACCACGGCGGCACCGTAACGGCGTACCTTTTTCGCATGATGGATAAACGCGTCAACGCCCTCTTTCATTGAGATGGAGTTAACGATGCCTTTACCCTGAATGCATTTCAGCCCTTTCTCGATCACCTCCCATTTTGAGGAGTCGATCATAATCGGTACGCGGGCGATGTCCGGTTCACCGGCAATCAGGTTGAGGAAACGCACCATCGCCGCTTCGGCGTCGAGCATCCCCTCATCCATATTGATATCGATGATTTGCGCGCCGCTTTCCACCTGCTGACGCGCCACGTCCAGCGCTTCGTTGTACTTCTCTTCTTTGATCAGGCGTTTAAATTTCGCCGAACCGGTGACGTTGGTGCGTTCACCCACGTTCACAAACAGGCTGTCATCGCCAATATTCAGCGGCTCCAGGCCCGCCAGACGGCAGGCGACGGGAATGTCCGGCAGTTTGCGCGGTGGCAGACCGGCGACGGCATCGCTCATCGCTTTAATGTGTTCCGGCGTGGTGCCGCAACACCCGCCGACCACGTTCAGGAAGCCGGACTCTGCCCATTCGCGAATTTGTGCCGCCATGGTGTCGGCGTCGAGATCGTATTCGCCAAAGGCGTTTGGCAACCCGGCGTTCGGGTGCGCGGTCACGTAGCATTCGGCAATGCGCGAGAGTTCCTGCACATACTGGCGCAATTCATCTGGCCCCAGTGCGCAGTTCAGGCCGAAGGTGAGCGCATCGGCGTGGCGCAATGAGTTATAGAAGGCTTCAGTGGTTTGCCCGGAAAGCGTACGCCCGGAAGCATCGGTAATGGTGCCAGAAATCATGATCGGCAGGTCGACGCCCAGCGCCTCCAGCTCTTCTTTCACCGCGAAAATGGCGGCTTTGGCGTTCAGGGTGTCGAACACCGTTTCGATCAGGATCAGGTCGCTACCCCCTTCCACCAGCGCTTTGGTCGACTCGCGATAGGCGGTCACCAGTTGGTCGAAAGTGATATTACGAAACGCGGGATCGTTAACGTCCGGCGAGATAGAGGCTGTCCGGTTGGTTGGGCCAAGAACACCGGCAACATAACGCGGTTTGTCCGGCGTGCGGGCAGTCCATTCATCGGCACACGCGCGGGCGAGTTTGGCCGCCGCAAAGTTGATCTCCGCCGACAGGGATTCCATCTGGTAATCCGCCATCGCGATAGTGGTGGAGTTAAAGGTGTTGGTCTCAATGATATCCGCACCCGCTTCAAAATAGGCGGAATGGATAGCGGCAATCACCTCTGGCTTTGTAATCACCAGCAGATCATTGTTACCCTTGAGGTCGCAGGGCCAGTCGGCGAATCGCTCGCCGCGGAAATCCTGCTCACTGAGACGCTGATTCTGGATCATGGTGCCCATGCCCCCGTCCAGAACCAAAATTCGTTCTTTTAACTGCTGCTGCAGTTGCTCAACTTTGCTGCTCACACGTGCTCCCGACAACGCTCAACCAGGCCAAAAGGCCAGCAGGACATACTGGCACAAACTGACAGAGCGGAAAAGGCGCACAGGGGGAACATGAGAGATGTTCATTTGAACTCATCCGATCAGTCCGCGTCAGAGTTGCATTATAATTAAATAAAACGAAAATGATTTCCACGATACAGAAAAGGAGTCAGCCATGGTCGCCACTGTTCCCGCTAAACGCGGCAGAAAACCCGCCGCCCCCGCCGCTCAGGCTACCGGGCAAGTCCAGTCTCTGACGCGTGGACTCAAACTGCTTGAGTCAATTGCCGAATCCCATGGTAGCGTTGCGCTCACCGAGCTGGCGCAACAGGCCGGCCTGCCCAATTCCACAACCCACCGTCTGCTCACCACCATGCAACAGCTTGGCTTTGTGCGCCAGGTCGGTGAATTAGGCCACTGGTCCGTTGGCGCCCACGCGTTTATCGTCGGCAGCAGTTTTTTGCAAAGCCGCAACCTGATGGCGATTGTCCATCCGATCCTGCGCAAGCTGATGGAAGATTCCGGCGAGACGGTCAACCTTGCGGTACTCGACCAGAGCGACCATCAGGCCATAATTATAGACCAGGTACAGTGTACCCAACTGATGCGCATGTCCGCGCCGATTGGCGGGAAGCTGCCGATGCACGCTTCCGGCGCGGGTAAGGCGTTCCTCGCCTATTTGAATGATGACCAGGTCTCCGGCCTGCTGCATCGCAAAGGGCTGCATGCCTATACCCATGCCACGCTGGTATCACCAGTGCACCTGAAAGAGGATCTGGCCCAGACGCGTAAGCGCGGTTACTCCTTTGATGACGAAGAACATGCGCTTGGCCTGCGCTGCGTCGCTGCCTGCATTTATGATGAACACGGTGTGCCGTTTGCCGCGATCTCTATTTCCGGCCCCATTTCCCGTATCACCGATGACCGGGTGACTGAGCTGGGTGCGCTGGCGATCAAAGGGGCCAAAGAGGTGACGGTCGCCTGGGGCGGGATGCGTCAAAATGGCTGACCTCAAATCATATTGGCAGGATAAATACCCTTCGGCTTTCTGCTGGTCGTTCGGCGATTCACCGGAACTGGCCGACGAGCTGGCAGCCCTGGTCATCGCGGGGAAAAAGCGCGGTACCTGCTGCTCACTTGCCAGCTACAGGCAAGAACAACCCCCCGTCACGCCAGGGGCCTATCACATTGTACTGGACGGCCGGGGCAAAGCCGTATGCGTGATACGCACTCTGACGCTCAGGCTGATCCGGTTTAATGAAATGAGTCCGGAACTCGCCGCGCTGGAAGGCGAAGGTGATTTGAGCCTGGCTTACTGGCAATCGGCGCATCAGGCGTTCTTTGAACGTGAAGGCACCTGGACACCTGATATGGAGCTAATTTTTGAGGAGTTTGCCGTCGTTGAAAGGGCGAATTGAAAGCGGCCCGTAACCTGTTTAACGACCTGAGATTTAGAGAGAGTTCTGCGGATCCTGCTTTTCATGCAGCACTGCCAAAACGATAATCCCTGTTGAGACTTCACGGTAATAAATAATGTGACTTTCGACAGGGAAGCTACGCACTCCCGGAAAGAGATCGTTGCTGCGGTCACGACCAGGGGAAGGATGTTTATTCAGAATATCCGTCATCGTAACGCGCAATACAGAAGCATATGCCTGCGCGACTTTCCTACCCCACCGATGTGTAGAATAAACACCAATCGCGTGAATATGCTCTTTCGCCTTTGTCGTAAACCTGACGCTCATCCCTTCGCTATGCCCTTAAATATCTTTGGTTTTATCTGTTTCCAACGGGCCGAACACCTCCTCAACGCTATGCAATTCACCGGCATCCGCCTGAGCCATTGATTCAGCAAGAACAGCTTTCAGTCTTTGTAACTTCAATTGCGTATATTGATCATATTCCTCAGGAGAAATGACCACTGCCACTCGTTTACCGTGCTTACTGATTTCCACAGGTTCACTCTGGGCCTTCATCAGCAAATCCCCAAATTGATTCTTTGCTTGTTGCGCAGGCATGACGTACATACATCCTCCTTTTTAGCCAAAATGGCTTGAATGGCCAGTATGGACATATTAGAAAGAAGAGACGCATATCACCAGAGAATTCCTCCGCCAGACTTAGCGCAATGCTATCTGTACGCCCGCAATATGATGCAAGAGTACTGCGGCAATAAAAGTCATACAAACAGACAGCGTCATGACTGGAAAGCCGCTCGCAATAAAGCGCTTTCAGATGTGCCGTAGCGCACGCAAAAGCGCTGGCGGCGACGGTAGGCGTAAACGTCTTCCACATGACCGTTTTTGATGCGTGCTTGCAGGCCTCGCCAGTAGTCGGCGCGCAGCAGATCGGCGTGCATCTCTTCAAATAGCGGTCCAATGCGCGGGTCGGCGCACAACCAGTGGCGAAACTCCTCCGGGAAAACATCGCCCGGCGAGACGCTATACCAGGGCTCGGCACTCAGTTCATCTTCCGGGTAACGCGGCGGCGGAATATCACGGAAGTTGACCTCCGTCATATAACAGATCTCGTCATAATCGTAGAACACTACGCGCCCGTGACGGGTGACGCCAAAGTTTTTAAACAGCATATCGCCGGGAAAAATATTCGCCGCAGCAAGCTGGCGGATGGCATTCCCGTACTCTTCCACCGCATCGCGCAACTGCGAACTATGTACCCGCTCGAACCAGAGATTAAGCGGCACCATGCGGCGCTCAATATAGAGATGACTGATGGAGATGCGATCCCCAAGGTCGGTGATTTTCTGCGGCGCCTCCTGGAGCAATAGCGCCATTAACGCCGGGTCAATCTGGCGCTTTTCCAGAACGAAGTGTTCAAACTCTTGTGTATCCGCCATACGTCCGACGCGATCATGTTCCTTCACCAGTTGATAGCAGGCGCGCACATGCGCCGCGCTCATCTCTTTTTGCGGCGGGAATTTATCTTTGATGACCTTAAAGACCCTGTCGAAGCCCGGCAGCGTGAAGACCAGCATCACCATGCCGCGAATGCCCGGCGCCTCAACAAACTGCTCGTCCGAAGCATAAATATAATTCAGGTATTCGCGATAGCTTTCCGTTTTACCGTGCTTCTGGCAGCCAATAGCCATGTAGAGTTCAGCGGTGGTTTTACCCGGCAGAATCTCCCTTAACCACTCGATGGTGGCTGCGGGTAACGGGGCATATACCATAAAATAGGAGCGGGCGAAGCCGAACACGATACTGGCCTCCGAGTGCGAGGTCAGACAGGTATCGACAAACAGCTCGCCTTCTTCTGTACGATGAATCGGTAGCAGGAAGGGAAGCGTGCCCGCAGGGGTGATCAATTTGCCCACTAACCACGCCGCTTTATTACGGTAAAACAGCTCGTTTGCGACCTGCAAATGGGACTGACGCAATGTATCGGCGCCAAACGTCTCTGTCAGGTGAGTAATGATATAACCGACATCGCGCGCTTTATCCTGCCAGGGCAGACGCAGCGGCAGATCGGTTAATACCTTGGTTAACAGGGATTCCCAGCCACGCTCAGGCCAAAAGTCCTTCGCCAGCGGGCGCGGAATGGTGCGAAAGCGCCGTTCCGGCTGAGAACTGAAAATAAACAGACGCTCGGGGCTAAGCGAGCGGTGATCGAACAGGCGGCAGTAGACGGAGTTAAAAAAACTCTCAGCAATTTCGAAGCGCGGGTAGTCCGGTAACAGGTGGGTGTAATGCTCTTTCACCCGTAGCAGAAATTCGGCATCAGGCTGCTGACTGTCGGTGATGCAGCGTAGCTGCTCCACAACCAGCCCAACGTGGTGATCGTAAAGATGGATGCGCTGCTTCATCGCCTGCTGAACGGCGTGCCAGTCCGCCAGTTCGAAACGCTGTTGCGCGCCGGCAGTCACTTCCAGAAAGCGCCCGTATTGCGCATCAAAACCTTGCAGAATGGTTTGTGCAATCAGTAATTCCAGGCCACGTGACATCACATCTTTCCCCTCACCCCGGCCTCTCCCTCCAGGGAGAGGGGAGAAAACATTATCCAGCCAACCCCGAAAACTGCACGGATCGATCCTCTCTCCCCTGAGGGGAGAGAGTTACGGTGAGAGGTGTCAGAACTGAGCTTCTTCCGTCGAGCCCGTTAACGCGGTAACAGAGGACGCCCCGCCCTGGATGATGGTGGTCACTTTATCGAAGTAGCCCGTGCCCACCTCCTGTTGGTGAGACACGAAGGTGTAGCCCTCTTTGGCGGCGGCAAACTCTGGCTGCTGCACTTTTTCCACATAGTGCCGCATCCCTTCACCCTGCGCATAGGCGTGTGCCAGGTCGAACATGTTGAACCACATGCTGTGAATGCCCGCCAGGGTAATAAACTGGTATTTGTAGCCCATCTCCGACAGTTGCTGCTGGAAACTGGCAATGGTTTTGTCGTCCAGATTTTTCTGCCAGTTGAATGACGGCGAGCAGTTATACGCCAGCAGCTTGCCAGGGAATTTCGCATGAATGGCATCCGCAAAGCGTTTCGCCAGCGCCAGATCGGGTGTTGAGGTTTCACACCACACCAGGTCGGCATACGGCGCATACGCCAGGCCACGGCTAATAGCCTGTTCGATCCCGGCGCGGGTACGGTAGAACCCTTCGCTGGTACGCTCGCCGGTGATGAACTCGCTGTCATAAGGGTCGCAATCCGAGGTAATCAGGTCCGCAGCATCCGCATCGGTACGGGCAATCACCAGCGTCGGTACGCCCATGACATCTGCCGCCAGACGCGCAGCCACCAGTTTCTGAATCGCCTCTTGCGTCGGTACCAGCACTTTTCCGCCCATATGGCCGCATTTTTTCACCGAAGCCAGCTGATCTTCGAAGTGAACGGCCGCTGCACCGGCTTCAATCATCGATTTCATCAGTTCAAAGGCATTCAGTACGCCGCCAAAACCGGCTTCGGCATCCGCCACGATCGGCAGGAAATAATCGGTATAACGCGGATCGTTCGGTTCAATACCCGCCGACCATTGGATCTGATCCGCGCGGCGGAAGGTGTTGTTGATCCGATCGACCACAGCCGGAACGGAGTTGGCCGGGTAGAGCGATTGATCCGGATACATACTGGAGGCCAGGTTCGCATCTGCCGCCACCTGCCAGCCCGACAGATAAATCGCTTCGATGCCTGCTTTTGCCTGTTGCAATGCCTGCCCGCCAGTCAGTGCGCCAAGGCTGTTGATATAGCCTTTTTTCGCCTCACCATGCAGCAGACGCCACATTTTCGCTGCGCCCATCTGCGCCAGCGTGCATTCCGGGTTCACCGAGCCACGTAATTTCACCACCTCTTCCGCGCTATAAGGACGCGTGATGCCTTCCCAGCGAGGGTTAGTCCATTCTTTTTTCAGTTCTTCTATTTGTTGGGTACGGGTTTTCATGTGCAGATGCTCCATATTCTCGTCCTGGCTTTCCAGGCGTTATTGGTGAAGGCAGTTTGGTCACGAGAAGCCGCACAAAAACCGGAGCGTACTTAGCGTACGTGAGGGTTTTGAGCGCTGTCCGGGGCCAAAATGGCGAACAAAATAGCCTGGGCGCTAAGCCAGCAGGCGATAGCCTGGCAACGTCAGGAAGTCGATTAACTCATCAGAGGTGGTGATCTGCTCCATCAGGCGGGCAGCATCATCGAAACGTCCGCTACTAAAGCGGTGTTCGCCCAACTCTTCCTGAATCACCAGCATCTCTTCGGCCAGCATTTGACGGAACAGGGCCTTCGTGACCGGTTTGCCGTTGCTGAGCGTTTTCTCGTGATGGATCCACTGCCAGATTGAGGTGCGCGAGATTTCAGCCGTTGCCGCATCTTCCATCAGACCGTAAATCGGTACACAGCCGTTGCCGGAGATCCACGCTTCGATGTACTGAACGGCCACGCGGATATTGGCGCGCATCCCCTCTTCTGTGCGTTCGCCATCGCAGGCCGCCAGTAGCTGATCTGCCGTGGTGGGGGCATCGCTCTCACGCGTAACCGCCAGTTGGTTTTTGTTTTCACCCAGTACCTCGTTAAAGACAGCCATGGCCGTATCCGCCAGGCCCGGATGCGCAATCCACGTACCGTCATGGCCGTTGTTGGCTTCCAGCAACTTGTCCGCTTTTACTTTATTGAGTACCTGGTTATTGCGTTCAGCATCTTTACTGGGAATAAAGGCCGCCATGCCACCCATGGCGAACGCGCCACGGCGATGGCAGGTTTTAATCAGCAGCCGCGAATAGGCGCTCAGGAATGGTTTATCCATCGTTACCACCTGACGATCGGGTAGCACACGGTCCGGGTGGTTTTTCAATGTCTTGATATAGCTAAAGATGTAATCCCAACGGCCACAGTTCAGACCAACAATGTGATCACGCAGCGCATACAGGATTTCATCCATCTGGAAGACGGCAGGCAGCGTCTCGATCAGCAAGGTGGCCTTGATGGTGCCGCGCGGCAGGTCGAAGCGATCTTCGGCATAACAGAAGACTTCACTCCACCATGCCGCCTCCTGCCATGCCTGGGTCTTCGGCAGATAAAAGTAAGGACCGCTGCCTTTTGCCAGCAACGCTTTATGGTTGTGGAAGAAATAGAGCGCAAAGTCGAAGAGGCTGCCAGGGATAGCTTCGCCGCGCCAGGTCACGTGTTTTTCTGGCAGATGCAAGCCACGGACGCGACAAATCAGTACCGCCGGATCGGGTTTGAGCTGGTAGATTTTTCCGGCCTCATTGGTATAGCTGATGGTGCCATTCACCGCATCACGCAGGTTAATTTGCCCATCGATCACTTTATCCCAGTCCGGTGAAAGGGAGTCTTCGAAATCCGCCATGAAGACTTTCACGTTGGCATTGAGCGCATTGATCACCATTTTGCGTTCAACCGGCCCGGTGATCTCAACACGGCGATCCTGCAAATCTTCCGGGATACCGCGAATAGTCCAGTCGCCCTCGCGAATGGAATTAGTTTCCGAAATAAAATCAGGCAGCTTGCCGTTGTCGATATCCTGCTGCTGTTGCATACGCGCAGCCAGTAGCTTATTGCGTTGTGGCGTAAAGCGTGTCACCAGCTCCGTAAGGAATTCGACCGCTTCCGGGGTCAGAATTTGCTTTTCCATTTCGCCATAAGGCTTGTTAAAAGCCAATTCACCTGTCGTCGTTGCCTGTTGTGTCATTGCGCTGCTCCTCATCATCGTTGATCCACGTACACTCCCCAACGCGAACGAAAGATCGTTGTATGGTTTTCGTTCAGCACAATTAAGACTACTCATTTAATTTTCAAAATCAAAAACAATTTCCATTTTAATTTAAAAAACAGCTTAACTATTTGATAACAATGAATTTAAAATTTAATTACTTGCTGGAGAGAATTTCAGGCATGAAAAAGGCACCCGAAGGTGCCTGAAATGGGGAGCTGAAACGCTTTAGGATCGTGCTGAAACGTTAATCAAGCGTTGGGTTCATATGGCTCAGGTCGAACGGCGTAATCTGGTACACGTAGTAGTTCAGCCAGTTGGTAAACAATAGATTTCCATGGCTACGCCATGTTGCATGTGGCTTGTTCCGGGGATCGTCGTTCGGGAAATAGTTATACGGGATTTCCGGTGACAGCCCGGCCTCAACATCACGGAAATACTCACCTGCAAGAGTATTAGCGTCGTACTCAGGATGGCCGGTAACAAAGGCGATACGCTTATCTTTGCTGGCGAACAGATAGGCATCGCCCTGATCGCTTTCAGCCAGGATTTCCAGGTCGGTATAGTCACGAATCAGTGCCGCCGGGAAATCGGCATAGCGTGAGTGCGGCGCGAGGAACGTATCATCAAAACCACGAGTCAGCAGAGCGTGTGGATGCAAAATGTGGTGCTCATAGACGCCGGACAGCTTTTCACTGCGGGTTTGCTTAGGAATACCGTAAAGGATGTTCAGTGCGGCTTGTACCGCCCAACAGACAAACAACGTGGAGGTGACATGGTCTTTTGCCCACTCCAGTACCTGTTTGATCTGCGGCCAGTAGGCAACATCGTTAAATTCAACCAGACCCAATGGCGCACCGGTTACAATCAAGCCATCGAAGTTCTCTTCGCTGATTTCATCAAAGTTACAGTAGAAGTTGTTGAGGTGTTCCACTGGCGTGTTGCGTGATTCACGCGCGTCAATGCGCAGTAGCTTGATATCCACCTGCAGTGGCGAGTTGGAGAGTAACCGCAGAAATTGGTTCTCTGTCTCGATCTTCTTTGGCATCAGGTTGAGGATAAGTACCTTGAGCGGACGAATTTCCTGACCTGTAGCACGCGATGTCGTCATCACAAAGACGTTTTCATCACGCAAGAAATTGACGGCTGGTAGCTCGTCCTGCACCCGAATCGGCATAACTTATATCCTCACTGCATACGTTTAAACGTTTAGACATCCAGATAGCTGACAATACCCAGGAATAGGCGCGTTGTCGAGTCTGCATGTAGAAGGTGAGAAAGTTTCACGAAAGTGTTTGCGTTAGAATATAAGCGCGCATAACAGGAGACAATATGGTTATTAGTATTCGTCGTTCGCGACCTGAGGAAGGAGAGAGGCTGATCGCTATCTGGTGCCGCTCGGTCGATGCGACACATGATTTTTTGTCCAGAGATTATCGGGCTGAGTTGGAGGAGCAGGTGAGTGCATTTTTACCGACAGCGCCGCTTTGGGTTGCCGTCAATAAACAGGATGAACCCGTTGGGTTTATGCTACTCACCGATAAGCATATGGATGCACTGTTTATTGATCCTGACGTTCGCAGCAGCGGCGTAGGGAAACGACTGGTTGAACACGCCTTGCTGTTGGCCCCCAACTTAACGACCAACGTTAATGAGCAAAACGAGCAGGCCATTGGGTTCTACCTTAAGCTGGGATTTATGGTAACCGGACGAAGCGAAAAGGATGATTCCGGCAGGCCATATCCACTGCTGCATTTACGCTATCAACAGTAATGTTTACCGCTTCGCGATCAGCGCCATCACCGCGTCATCGCTCAGGGGTGTTGATTGCGCGTGCGTTATCAAGCGGCGATAACGCATTCGCGTCGCACCTGCGACGACTTCCTGCAGGATACGATCTTCGACCTGCGATAATCCGCCCTCGTTCATTTCCAGCGCGCTGATAACAATGTCAAAGCGGTCTGTGCGCAGCAGTTTCCTGAGCCATGAACGGGGTCGGATCTGTTCGATAAGGTCCCACAGAACTTTTTCGGCCTTGAAAAAATCAGCGATAAGCAGGCGTTGATTACTAAAGGCACCGCTTCCTGATACATCCTGCTTACGCTCAATGTTGCGAACGGTGATATGATTTTTGCGAACCTGGATATAAAGAACAGACATGAAAAATTCCTTTTATCATGCGAAGAAAACGCAAAAAGCCCATCCGTGAGGATGGGCTTCTTACTTGTTTGATGCCTGGCAGTTCCCTACTCTCACATGGGGAGACCCCACACTACCATCGGCGCTACGGCGTTTCACTTCTGAGTTCGGCATGGGGTCAGGTGGGACCACCGCGCTAAAGCCGCCAGGCAAATTCTGTTAATCTGTATCTAAGCTGAAAATCTTCTCAATCCGCCAAAACATCTTCGGCGTTGTAAGGTTAAGCCTCACGGTTCATTAGTACCGGTTAGCTCAACGCATCGCTGCGCTTACACACCCGGCCTATCAACGTCGTCGTCTTCAACGTTCCTTTAGTGTCCTTAAAGGACAAGGGAGAACTCATCTCGGGGCAAGTTTCGTGCTTAGATGCTTTCAGCACTTATCTCTTCCGCATGTAGCTACCGGGCAGTGCCATTGGCATGACAACCCGAACACCAGTGATGCGTCCACTCCGGTCCTCTCGTACTAGGAGCAGCCCCCCTCAATTCTCCAGCGCCCACGGCAGATAGGGACCGAACTGTCTCACGACGTTCTAAACCCAGCTCGCGTACCACTTTAAATGGCGAACAGCCATACCCTTGGGACCTACTTCAGCCCCAGGATGTGATGAGCCGACATCGAGGTGCCAAACACCGCCGTCGATATGAACTCTTGGGCGGTATCAGCCTGTTATCCCCGGAGTACCTTTTATCCGTTGAGCGATGGCCCTTCCATTCAGAACCACCGGATCACTATGACCTGCTTTCGCACCTGCTCGCGCCGTCACGCTCGCAGTCAAGCTGGCTTATGCCATTGCACTAACCTCCTGATGTCCGACCAGGATTAGCCAACCTTCGTGCTCCTCCGTTACTCTTTGGGAGGAGACCGCCCCAGTCAAACTACCCACCAGACACTGTCCGCAACCCGGATTACGGGTCCACGTTAGAACATCAAACATTAAAGGGTGGTATTTCAAGGTTGGCTCCACGCAGACTGGCGTCCACGCTTCAAAGCCTCCCACCTATCCTACACATCAAGGCTCAATGTTCAGTGTCAAGCTATAGTAAAGGTTCACGGGGTCTTTCCGTCTTGCCGCGGGTACACTGCATCTTCACAGCGAGTTCAATTTCACTGAGTCTCGGGTGGAGACAGCCTGGCCATCATTACGCCATTCGTGCAGGTCGGAACTTACCCGACAAGGAATTTCGCTACCTTAGGACCGTTATAGTTACGGCCGCCGTTTACCGGGGCTTCGATCAAGAGCTTCTCCTTACGGATAACCCCATCAATTAACCTTCCGGCACCGGGCAGGCGTCACACCGTATACGTCCACTTTCGTGTTTGCACAGTGCTGTGTTTTTAATAAACAGTTGCAGCCAGCTGGTATCTTCGACTGATTTCAGCTCCACCCGCAGGGGCTTCACCTACATATCAGCGTGCCTTCTCCCGAAGTTACGGCACCATTTTGCCTAGTTCCTTCACCCGAGTTCTCTCAAGCGCCTTGGTATTCTCTACCTGACCACCTGTGTCGGTTTGGGGTACGATTTCGTGTTACCTGATGCTTAGAGGCTTTTCCTGGAAGCAGGGCATTTGTTACTTCATCACCGTAGTGACTCGTCATCACACCTCAGCCTTGATTATCCGGATTTGCCTGGATAACCAGCCTACATGCTTAAACCGGGACAACCGTCGCCCGGCTAACATAGCCTTCTCCGTCCCCCCTTCGCAGTAACACCAAGTACAGGAATATTAACCTGTTTCCCATCGACTACGCCTTTCGGCCTCGCCTTAGGGGTCGACTCACCCTGCCCCGATTAACGTTGGACAGGAACCCTTGGTCTTCCGGCGAGCGGGCTTTTCACCCGCTTTATCGTTACTTATGTCAGCATTCGCACTTCTGATACCTCCAGCATGCCTCACAGCACACCTTCACAGGCTTACAGAACGCTCCCCTACCCAACAACACTTAGTGTCGCTGCCGCAGCTTCGGTGCATGGTTTAGCCCCGTTACATCTTCCGCGCAGGCCGACTCGACCAGTGAGCTATTACGCTTTCTTTAAATGATGGCTGCTTCTAAGCCAACATCCTGGCTGTCTGTGCCTTCCCACATCGTTTCCCACTTAACCATGACTTTGGGACCTTAGCTGGCGGTCTGGGTTGTTTCCCTCTTCACGACGGACGTTAGCACCCGCCGTGTGTCTCCCGTGATAACATTCTCCGGTATTCGTAGTTTGCATCGGGTTGGTAAGCCGGGATGGCCCCCTAGCCGAAACAGTGCTCTACCCCCGGAGATGAATTCACGAGGCGCTACCTAAATAGCTTTCGGGGAGAACCAGCTATCTCCCGGTTTGATTGGCCTTTCACCCCCAGCCACAAGTCATCCGCTAATTTTTCAACATTAGTCGGTTCGGTCCTCCAGTTAGTGTTACCCAACCTTCAACCTGCCCATGGCTAGATCACCGGGTTTCGGGTCTATACCCTGCAACTTAACGCCCAGTTAAGACTCGGTTTCCCTTCGGCTCCCCTATTCGGTTAACCTTGCTACAGAATATAAGTCGCTGACCCATTATACAAAAGGTACGCAGTCACCCCATTAAGAGGCTCCCACTGCTTGTACGTACACGGTTTCAGGTTCTTTTTCACTCCCCTCGCCGGGGTTCTTTTCGCCTTTCCCTCACGGTACTGGTTCACTATCGGTCAGTCAGGAGTATTTAGCCTTGGAGGATGGTCCCCCCATATTCAGACAGGATACCACGTGTCCCGCCCTACTCATCGAGCTCACAACCTGTGTGCTTTCGTGTACGGGGCTGTCACCCTGTATCGCGCGACTTTCCAGACGCTTCCACTAACACACAAGCTGATTCAGGCTCTGGGCTGCTCCCCGTTCGCTCGCCGCTACTGGGGGAATCTCGGTTGATTTCTTTTCCTCGGGGTACTTAGATGTTTCAGTTCCCCCGGTTCGCCTCGTTTGACTATGTATTCATCAAACGATAGTGCAACGGATTGCACTGGGTTTCCCCATTCGGACATCGCCGGGTCAAAGGTTCATATCACCTCGCCGGCGCTTTTCGCAGATTAGCACGTCCTTCATCGCCTCTGACTGCCAGGGCATCCACCGTGTACGCTTAGTCGCTTAACCTCACAACCCGAAGATGTCTTGTTCTGTCCGGTTTGTTGCGCGTTGTGAATACTACGTTGTTCCGTACTCGCGATGCTCATGGACATCAAGTCCACTGCGCTCGCTGCGTGCGGTACGCCTTGCCTTCACATCGCTCACGTCACCTTTTACAGTGTCATCTTCTGATTGCGATAATTTGAGAGACTCGAACACACTTTCGTGTGTCGTTTCAATTTTCAGCTTGATCCAGATTTTTAAAGAGCAAATATCTCAAACATGACTCGAAAGTCAGTTTTGAGATATCGGTGGCAACGCCTTTCACACATTACCGCGCAAGTGGCGTCCCCTAGGGGATTCGAACCCCTGTTACCGCCGTGAAAGGGCGGTGTCCTGGGCCTCTAGACGAAGGGGACACTTAAGTCTCACTCGCAAGACGCCTTGCTTTTTACTTTTCATCAGACAATCTGTGTGAGCACTACAAAGGCAGGTTCTTTAAGGTAAGGAGGTGATCCAACCGCAGGTTCCCCTACGGTTACCTTGTTACGACTTCACCCCAGTCATGAATCACAAAGTGGTAAGCGCCCTCCCGAAGGTTAAGCTACCTACTTCTTTTGCAACCCACTCCCATGGTGTGACGGGCGGTGTGTACAAGGCCCGGGAACGTATTCACCGTGGCATTCTGATCCACGATTACTAGCGATTCCGACTTCATGGAGTCGAGTTGCAGACTCCAATCCGGACTACGACATACTTTATGAGGTCCGCTTGCTCTCGCGAGGTCGCTTCTCTTTGTATATGCCATTGTAGCACGTGTGTAGCCCTGGTCGTAAGGGCCATGATGACTTGACGTCATCCCCACCTTCCTCCAGTTTATCACTGGCAGTCTCCTTTGAGTTCCCGGCCGGACCGCTGGCAACAAAGGATAAGGGTTGCGCTCGTTGCGGGACTTAACCCAACATTTCACAACACGAGCTGACGACAGCCATGCAGCACCTGTCTCACGGTTCCCGAAGGCACTAAGGCATCTCTGCCAAATTCCGTGGATGTCAAGACCAGGTAAGGTTCTTCGCGTTGCATCGAATTAAACCACATGCTCCACCGCTTGTGCGGGCCCCCGTCAATTCATTTGAGTTTTAACCTTGCGGCCGTACTCCCCAGGCGGTCGACTTAACGCGTTAGCTCCGGAAGCCACGCCTCAAGGGCACAACCTCCAAGTCGACATCGTTTACGGCGTGGACTACCAGGGTATCTAATCCTGTTTGCTCCCCACGCTTTCGCACCTGAGCGTCAGTCTTTGTCCAGGGGGCCGCCTTCGCCACCGGTATTCCTCCAGATCTCTACGCATTTCACCGCTACACCTGGAATTCTACCCCCCTCTACAAGACTCAAGCCTGCCAGTTTCGAATGCAGTTCCCAGGTTGAGCCCGGGGATTTCACATCCGACTTGACAGACCGCCTGCGTGCGCTTTACGCCCAGTAATTCCGATTAACGCTTGCACCCTCCGTATTACCGCGGCTGCTGGCACGGAGTTAGCCGGTGCTTCTTCTGCGGGTAACGTCAATCAACACGGTTATTAACCGTATTGCCTTCCTCCCCGCTGAAAGTGCTTTACAACCCGAAGGCCTTCTTCACACACGCGGCATGGCTGCATCAGGCTTGCGCCCATTGTGCAATATTCCCCACTGCTGCCTCCCGTAGGAGTCTGGACCGTGTCTCAGTTCCAGTGTGGCTGGTCATCCTCTCAGACCAGCTAGGGATCGTCGCCTTGGTGAGCCATTACCTCACCAACAAGCTAATCCCATCTGGGCACATCCGATGGCAAGAGGCCCGAAGGTCCCCCTCTTTGGTCTTGCGACATTATGCGGTATTAGCTACCGTTTCCAGTAGTTATCCCCCTCCATCGGGCAGTTTCCCAGACATTACTCACCCGTCCGCCACTCGTCACCCAAGGAGCAAGCTCCTCTGTGCTACCGTTCGACTTGCATGTGTTAGGCCTGCCGCCAGCGTTCAATCTGAGCCATGATCAAACTCTTCAATTTAAAAGTTTGATGCTCGTAGAATTAAACTTCGTAATGAATTACGTGTTCACTCTATGAGACTTGGTATTCATTTAGTGTCCGAAGACATTAAGAATCCATGTCACTTTGAGTGCCCACACAGATTGTCTGATAAATTGTTAAAGAGCAGTGCAACGCGGCTTTCGCTCACCGTTGCGAGGTGGCGTATATTACGCTTTCCTCTTTCAGAGTCAACCCGTTATTTCAGGATTTTTCTCTTCAACCGACCCGGCTGTTTGTGTGAAGTGATTCACATCCGCCGTGTCGATGGAGGCGCATTATAGGGAGTTCTCCGCAGGCCGCAATAGAAAAATTGCAGAAAAATGACTGACTGCTGCATTCCACAGCAAAAGCCCGCCTTATACCCTTTTGCACACAGACTTATCCACAATGCTGCGAAAAAGTGAAAATTCGCGAGCGTTGCGCAAACGTTTTCGTTAAAATGCCCCCGCTAAAACAAGGATGCCCCGTAAGGGGCGTTAGCTGAGTTTTTAGATGAAAATTCAGCTAACGCTCTCTGTAATCGTCAAATCCAGGGGATTTACCATGCAACAACGTCGTCCAATCCGCCGCGCGCTGCTCAGTGTTTCTGACAAAGCCGGTATCGTCGAATTCGCCCAGGCACTTTCTGCACGCGGTGTGGAACTGCTATCTACAGGGGGCACTGCCCGTCTGTTAGCTGATAAAGGCCTGCCGGTGACCGAAGTTTCCGATTACACCGGTTTCCCGGAAATGATGAATGGACGCGTTAAGACCCTGCATCCGAAAGTGCATGGTGGGATCCTTGGCCGCCGCGGCCAGGATGATGCCATCATGGCTGAGCACAGCATCTCTCCTATTGATATGGTCGTTGTTAACCTTTATCCGTTTGCCCAGACCGTTGCCCGCGAAGGCTGTTCTCTGGAAGATGCGGTAGAGAATATCGATATCGGCGGCCCGACTATGGTGCGCTCGGCGGCGAAGAACCATAAAGATGTCGCCATCGTTGTAAAGAGCAGCGACTACAACGCTATTATTGAAGAGATGGATGCCAACGAAGGCTCCCTGACCCTCGACACCCGCTTCGACCTCGCCATTAAAGCCTTTGAACACACCGCCGCCTACGACAGCATGATCGCCAACTATTTTGGCAGCATGGTGCCGGCCTATCACGGCGAGACAAAAGAAGCCGCCGGCCGCTTCCCGCGCACCCTGAACCTGAACTTCATTAAGAAGCAGGATATGCGCTACGGCGAAAACAGCCACCAGCAGGCAGCCTTCTATATAGAAGAAGAGATCAAAGAAGCCTCTGTTGCGACCGCGCAGCAAGTTCAGGGCAAAGCGCTTTCCTATAACAATATTGCCGATACCGATGCTGCACTGGAATGTGTGAAAGAGTTCAGCGAGCCGGCCTGCGTTATCGTTAAACATGCTAACCCATGCGGCGTAGCGGTCAGTTCCTCTATTCTGGATGCTTACGATCGCGCGTACAAAACCGACCCGACCTCCGCGTTCGGCGGTATCATCGCCTTTAACCGCGAACTGGATGCCGAAACCGCGCAGGCCATCATCTCCCGCCAGTTTGTTGAAGTGATCATTGCACCGTCTGCGACTGAAGAAGCCCTGAAGATCACTGCCGCGAAACAGAACGTCCGCGTGCTGACCTGTGGTGAGTGGACCGCACGCGTCCCGGGTCTTGATTTCAAACGCGTTAACGGCGGCCTGCTGGTTCAGGACCGCGATCTGGGTATGGTGACCGAAGGCGAACTGCGTGTTGTTTCCAAACGCCAGCCGACCGAACAGGAACTGCGTGATGCGCTGTTCTGCTGGAAAGTGGCGAAGTTCGTGAAATCCAACGCTATCGTGTATGCCAAAGAGAACATGACCATTGGCATAGGCGCAGGCCAGATGAGCCGCGTCTACTCCGCGAAAATCGCCGGGATCAAAGCAGGCGATGAAGGTCTGGAAGTGAAAGGTTCCGCGATGGCCTCTGATGCGTTCTTCCCGTTCCGTGATGGTATTGATGCCGCTGCCGCCGTTGGCGTGAGCTGTGTGATTCAGCCAGGCGGTTCTATCCGTGATGACGAAGTGATTGCCGCCGCCGACGAACACGGTATTGCGATGATCTTCACCGACATGCGTCACTTCCGCCATTAATTTTCGGAGCAGACAATGAAAGTATTAGTGATTGGTAACGGCGGGCGCGAGCACGCGCTGGCATGGAAAGCGGCACAGTCACCGCTGGTCGACACCGTTTTCGTCGCACCGGGCAACGCAGGCACAGCGCTGGAACCCACGCTG
Source organism: Phytobacter sp. SCO41 (assembly GCF_003073275.1). Lineage (NCBI taxonomy): Bacteria > Pseudomonadati > Pseudomonadota > Gammaproteobacteria > Enterobacterales > Enterobacteriaceae > Phytobacter > Phytobacter sp. SCO41. The sequence goes on from NZ_CP027225.1 coordinate 5,275,714, forward strand.
CAAAACGTCGCCATTGGCGTAACCGATATTCCGGCGCTGCTGAGCTTTGCTCAGAGCGAGAAGATTGATCTGACCATCGTTGGCCCGGAAGCGCCACTGGTGATTGGCGTTGTGGATGCGTTCCGTGCCGCAGGGCTGAAAATCTTCGGCCCAACCGAAGGCGCTGCTCAACTGGAAGGCTCTAAAGCCTTCACCAAAGATTTCCTCGCGCGTCATAACATTCCGACAGCGGAATACCAGAACTTCACCGAAGTGGAACCTGCGCTGGCCTGGCTGCGCGAAAAAGGCGCTCCGATCGTTATCAAAGCAGACGGTCTGGCTGCCGGTAAAGGCGTGATCGTGGCAATGACGCTCGAGGAAGCCGAAGCGGCCGTCAACGACATGCTGGCTGGCAACGCCTTTGGCGACGCAGGCCACCGTATCGTTATCGAAGAGTTCCTCGACGGTGAAGAAGCCAGCTTTATCGTGATGGTTGACGGTGAGCATGTGCTGCCTATGGCGACCAGCCAGGATCATAAACGCGTCGGTGATGGCGATACCGGTCCGAATACGGGCGGTATGGGCGCTTATTCCCCCGCTCCGGTGGTGACGGATGAAGTCCACCAGCGCACCATGGAACGTATCATTTGGCCAACCGTTAAAGGTATGGCCGCCGAAGGGAATACCTATACCGGCTTCCTGTATGCCGGTCTGATGATCGACAAACAGGGCAACCCGAAGGTTATCGAGTTCAACTGCCGCTTCGGCGATCCGGAAACCCAGCCGATCATGCTGCGCATGAAATCCGATCTGGTGGATCTGTGTCTCGCAGCCTGCGATGGCAAGCTGGATGAGAAAACCTCCGATTGGGATGAGCGCGCGTCTCTTGGTGTCGTTGTTGCTGCGGGTGGTTATCCGGGTAATTACAACACCGGTGACGAGATCCACGGACTGCCGCTGGAAGAAGTGGCGGATGGCAAAGTCTTCCACGCCGGCACAAAGCTTTCCGACGATGACCGCGTTCTTACCAACGGCGGTCGCGTGCTGTGCGCGACTGCGCTGGGCCACACCGTTGCCGAAGCACAGAAGCGTGCATACGCCTTAATGGAAAATATCCAGTGGGAAGGTAGCTTTAGCCGTAAAGATATCGGTTATCGCGCAATTGCCCGCGAGCAAAACAGCTAACGGCTGAGCTTTGCCAGCAGCGTTTTGCGCGTAATGCCCAACTGACGGGCGGCTTCTGTTTTGTTGCCGCCCGTTTTTTCGAGCGCCGCCAGGATCGCTTCTTTCTCTACATCGACCAGCGGCTGAATAACATCATCGCCGTGTGGCGCGTTCGCAATCGGCGTACCGACAATCGCCAGTGGCAACTCGCGCTCAGAAATAAACTCTCCGGTCAGCAAGACCACCGCCCGTTCAATCGCATTCTCCAGCTCACGAATATTGCCCGGCCATGTGTAGTGAATCAGCAAGTCCATCGCCTGCGGCGTAAATCCCTGTACCGCTTTACGGTTACGCTCGGCGTAACGTTGCAGGAAATAACGCGCCAGCGGAGGGATATCTTCCCTGCGTTGACGCAGCGGCGGCATGTCGATAGTCACGACGTTCAGGCGGTAGTAGAGATCCTGACGAAAACGCCCGGCGCTAACCTCCCCGGCTAAATCCCGGTGGGTGGCGGCAATCAGCCGTACGTCAACCGAAAGGGTCTGGTTGCTGCCCACGCGCTGCACTTCGCGCTCCTGAATCGCCCGCAACAGACGCACCTGCATTAACGGGGAGATATCGCCGATCTCATCAAGGAAGAGCGTGCCGCCGTCTGCTTCAACAAAGCGCCCGTCCCGACGTTTGTCCGCGCCGGTGAACGCGCCTTTCTCATGGCCAAACAGCTCCGACTCCAGCAACGACTCGTTGAGCGCCGCACAGTTGAGGGTAACCAACGGCCCGTGGCTGCGACCACTGCTGGCGTGCAGCGCCCGTGCGACCAGCTCTTTCCCGGTTCCCGACTCGCCGTGAATCAATACCGTCGCATCGGAGGGGGCCACCAGGGCGATATTATTCAGCAGCGCCCGCATCGCCGGGCTATCCCCCACCATGCCAAACTGAGCAGCGGGGGTGCCTGTGACAGGGGACTCACTCAGCCGCGTATGCGCCAGCGCCCCGGACAGCGTCTGCTGCAACTTGTCAAAGTCCAGCGGCTTGATGAGGTAGTCCAGCGCACCGGATTTCAGCGCCTCCACTGCGGTATCGACGCTGGAGTACGCGGTCATGATCAGAACGGGAATCGACGGATTCAAGGTTTTGATCTCTTTCAGCGTTTCGATACCGTCCATCTCCGCCATACGGATATCGCAAAGCACCAGATCAAACACCTGCTGACGTACCTGTTCCAGCGCCTGTACGCCGTTATGAGCCAGCGCAACCCGGTATCCCCAGCCCCGCAACAGCGCCTGTAAAATAGTGCAGTGGCTGATGTCATCATCCACCACCAGAATATCGACCTGCCCGCCACTCATCCTTGTTCATCCTTCTGTTGCCCGTTGACCGGCAAAAAGAGAGTAAATACCGCGCCCTTGCCGGGAGCACTCCCGGCATGAATTATTCCGCCGTGCTGCTCAATAATATTCTGCACGACGGCCAGGCCAAGCCCGGTTCCGTCGGCTCTGGTGGTGTAATACGGCGTGAAGATGGACTGTAACTGTTCCGCCGTCATACCCTTACCACTGTCCGCAACGCTTACCTTAACTCGCCCGTCGCCACATTCGCTCGCTGCGACCGTAATTACGCCATCGTGATCAATGGCGTGGATAGCATTAAGGTAGAGGTTCAGCAGCACCTGCTTCAAACGATCCGGATCGGCCTGGATGCGGCATAGCTCTGGCTGCGGGGTGAAATTGAGCATAATCGCCCGACTGGCGGCATCCTGGCTAACCAACCGAAGCGAATGTCTAATCACTTCATTCAGGTTAACGGACTGGTAGGTTAAATGGGCCGGACGCACCAGTTCCAGCAGCTCGCTAACGACCCGGTTCAGACGATCGGCCTCCTTCGCCATCACCTGGGCCAGTTGATGCGCTTCTCCATCAGGCGGAGTGCGTTCGGCAAAATACTTTGCCAGCCCCTTGATGGAAGACAGCGGGTTGCGGATCTCATGCGCGACCCCTGCGGCCAGATGCCCAAGCGCCACCAGCTTTTCTTTACGCGCCATCGCCTCCTGCAATTGTTTACGCGAATGCTGATAGCGGCGAAACCAGAACTGGCTCAACACCGTTGCAATCATTACCCCCCCTGCCGCGCAAAGCATAATGACCATATTGCGCAGGCCACGGGCATTAGCCGTGTCCAGTTCGCGCGTATCAAAGGCAATGAAAATCACCTGCGGTAGCCCGGCACGCTGTTCGGCAGATTCGCGGGGCATCATACGCATATGATGCCCACCACCGCTGTTTAGCGGGCGGAATTGACGATAAATCTCCAGAGCCGGTTCCGGCTGTTCGAGCCGCCGCCAGCGTTCCTCCTGGTCAATCTTCAGTTCATGCATCGTATCGGCGGAGTACAGTGTCCCGCCAACCTGGTTCGGATCACTATGGGCAAGGATTTTGCCGTTCTCATCCGTCACCGCAAACCACAGCACGCCAGGCTGCCAGGCCATCTCCTCCAGCAGTGCCTGGAGTTGCGTATGATGCATACGCATACCCAAGCCCACGCGGGTTCCGGACTCCAGGGCGCGAATCAACACGCTGCCTTTCTCCTGGATAGTCTGCCGCGCGGCCTCATTTTCCCGGCCATAATCACGCACGATAAGCGCGGAGAACAGGCACACCAGTAGCAGAATAAAGCCGGTCAATAGCCAGCTCAGGCCCACGGCGACAGAATCCTTCGACAACCGCATCATGTTCATTACTACTCCCTTTATTTGCTGCTCCCGTTCACGCAGCAGAAATCATGCCATTTTTCTGCCACGGCAAACCTGCCTCCTGCCATAAACCCGCAAGGAAAACGAGTAAAAATGACCCGTCTCGCCCTCATCGTGAGTCATTTTTACTCGCCCCACCGGCCTGTAGCACGACGATACCCCTATATTCTGCTGGTCTCTCATCCTGGCATGGAAGATGCAAATCACTAAATAACAACAACCAGGAGAATGAACCATGAAACGGAACCAAAAACTGACGCTGACACTCATCACCCTCGCCGCGCTGACTTTAGGTAGCAGCTCGGCATGGGCAAGGCACCACTGGAACAACGGCAACGGGATGGGCCCGCAGGGCTATAGCCAACTGACCACCGAACAACAGGCTACTGCCCGGAAGCTGCATAACGATTTTTATGAGCAAACCCGTGCGTTACGTCAGCAACTCACCTCAAAACGTTATGAATACAATGCGTTATTAACCGCAGATAAACCGGACAGCGCAAAAATAGAATCCACAGCTCAGCAGATAGAGACGCTAAGCCAAAAACTGGACCAACAGCGAGTCAAGTTTGATATCACCTTAGCACAGGCAGGAATTCCTCGCGGTGAAGGCATGGGACACGGAAGTTGTGGCGGAGGTCGCGACCATATGGGAATGAATCACGGGTAAGACTTAGAAACTTTTCTCAGTTGGCTGCCAGGTACAAAAATCCTCATTGGCCACCAGCAGCAACTGAGATCCTTCGGGACCTTCCAGCCACGCTACGCTCACTTCCGCCGATGAATGATTCTGCCGACGCTCTATATGGCTGATAGCCAGAGAATCGAGGTCGGGTTTGATGGTTTGACCTTCGCATGTTGTAACGGAACCATTGGCATGCCAACGGCCCTGGCGCAGCACTACACGCCCCAGACGCAATGCGTCGCTGGTCTGCCGGAGCTGGTTCGCACGATAACGGTAGAGCGCGACCTGATCGCTGGAAAGCTGCTCTTTCTGACCATTGACTTCACGCTGCATGAAACTCAGCTCGCCGTGGTCATCAAAGCGCACACGGATGTGTTCCGGTGTTTTACCGTAGATATTGAGTTCAATCAGCCGAAGCTCATCGCCCTGCCAGCGGTATTCACTTAAAGAGGTATTCCCGTTGTGCCACGGGCTAAAAGCGGCGAGAAGATGGGTCTCGCTGTCTGAATCTTTGCGCCAAAGGCGCTCTGCTCCCTGGTCCCCGGCATAGCCGCTGGCGGTGAAGGGGGGGAGTGAGGAGTTGTGGCTACAGGCAGTTAATAACAGCACGCCCGCCAGCACCCGTGACCGGCGCCAGAAAGACAAAAGGGGCCGCAAAGCCCCTTCGATAAAACTGTTCACTGCCACGCCTGTCTTACTTAACAGAGTCTTTCAGTGCTTTACCAGAAACAAACGCCGGTACGTTAGCTGCGGCGATTTTGATTTCTTTACCGGTCTGCGGGTTGCGGCCAGTACGCTCAGCGCGGTGGTTCACTTTGAAGGTACCGAAACCAACCAGTTGTACAGCATCGCCTTCTTTCAGAGACTCAGTAATCGCAGCCAGGGTGGATTCCAGAGCAGCTTTCGCTTGCGCTTTAGACAGATCAGCCTTGTCTGCAATTACATCAATCAGTTGAGTCTTGTTCATAAGTTATCCTTTCAATGTGTTTATCGCTTGCTAAGCATCGAGTGCGACGGAAATGCCAGAAAAGCACTCTCCTGCATACACGCACCGATAGCCACTTTTTTTCGCCCCCCAAATGTAGACCAGACGGGGGTGCGAAGGGAAGCCTCCCAGGACGACAAAACAGGCGTTAAATCACGTTTTGTTGTCTCATTGCTGCAAATTTATACCGATATTACTGTCCCCGGCCTCACGCAGGTCTGCGCGCAGGCCTTTGATCAGTTCAATATCGCGTTCTTCACAAGCAGCCAAAAGGCGGAAAATCTCCCACTGAATGTCCCATTCCTGCTCCACCGCTGGGTTTTCTTTGAGCTCTTCGTCGGTCATTTCGCGACCTGCGTGAGTCATTTCCAGCATCGCAACGGTGGTAATAGACGTCTTGCTAACCTCAATCGCGTACTCTGTCGATTCACCGCTCAGGAGAGCATGAATAAGATCGCTTAGCGCCACACAAGCATCAATCGCCGGGTAGACACCGTACATATCGTAGTCGTCAGCCGAAGGAATTGCCTCTTCCAGCTTCTCAAGCTGGTTATCGAAATTCACCTTTGCATCTTTTACCGTCAGCGTTTCCCACACCAAATCGAGAATGCGGCGATAAAGCTGCGGGTTGCCAAACTCCGTTTCCTGGCAGAACATGGCGTAATTGGGATACATGCGCTCGCAAAGAGAGGCCATAAAAGTGACGTGCTGCCACGTTGCCAGCTTCTCCAGACGCAGGTGAATCGGGTTTTGTAACATGATAGGTTCTCTGATGCAGAAATTAGCGGCAGTGTACCTGAATCAACGCTGAATTTCCTGCCAACGCGCGAATGCAGGGCGGCCCGATGCGACAGCGTCGGCCCAACGGGTCGGTTCAGGCAGCCGATAGCCTTTCATGCAACGCTGCACCCAGGCCAGCGCGGTATCCGTGCTCACCCGATGCCCTGTCGCCACGAAAAGAGGGTTACAGCGCGCCTTACTGCGCCAGACCCATGCCAGTTGCTCGCCTTTGTCCATCAGCGGCGCCAGGGCGCCCGGTTCGTCAGAGAGTGGCTCAAACTTACCGCACAGCCGTTTTTTCGCCACGCCAATGGTTGGCACATCCACCAGCAGACCAAAGTGGCTGGCAACCCCCAGACGACGGGGATGTGATATTCCATGGCCATCGACAAATAGCAGATCCGGTTTTTGTGAGAGTTGCTCCCACGCCGCAAGCAGCGCGGGATATTCACGAAAAGAGAGAAAGCCGGGGATATAAGGCATCGTGGTCGCAATACGCGCCACTTTATACTCAACCAGTTCCAGTTCAGGCCAGGTCAACAGCACCATCGCGGCACGCGTCACTTCGCCGCCTTGCTCAAACCCTACATCCGCACCGCCGATCAGAGCGGGAGGATCTTTTTCCAGACGATCCTCACGGGAAACAGAAGAGGCCAGTTCAATTTGTTGAGCGCGTAGCGACGCGAGATCCATAACGACTCCTTACTTGTGATACTGGGCTGAGAGTCTGTGCACCGCCTCCACAAATACGCCAGCATGTTCTGGCGGCACATCCTGATGGATGCCGTGACCGAGGTTGAACACATGCCCTTCACCCTGACCGAAACCAGCAAGTATAGACGCCACTTCGTCTTCGATGCGGGCAGGTGCGGCATAAAGCATCGAAGGATCCATGTTGCCCTGCAGTGCCACTTTGTGGCCGACACGGCGGCGTGCATCGCTGATATCTGTAGTCCAGTCGAGACCCAGAGCATCACAGCCCGTCTCCGCCATCGCTTCCAGCCACTGCCCACCGCCTTTGGTAAACAGCGTCACCGGTACGCGTTTGCCCTCGTTTTCACGCAGCAGGCCGTCGACAATTTTATGCATGTAATAGAGCGAGAACTGCTTGTAATCGCGCCCGGTCAGCACACCGCCCCAGGTGTCGAAAATCATCACCGATTGGGCACCGGCTTTGATCTGCGCGTTGAGGTACAGGGTGACGCTGCTGGCCAGCTTATCAAGCAACAAATGCAGCGTTTGCGGTTCGGCGTACATCATCTTTTTAATGACGGTAAAGGCTTTACTGCTGCCGCCTTCCACCATATAGGTCGCCAGCGTCCACGGGCTACCGGAGAAACCAATCAGCGGCACTTCACCTTTCAGTTCACGGCGAATGGTACGCACGGCGTTCATGACGTAACCCAGTTCCTGCTCCGGGTCCGGCACGGGCAGTTTTTCAACATCCGCACGACAGGTAATGGGAGAGGTAAAACGTGGGCCTTCGCCCGCCTCGAAATAGAGCCCTAATCCCATCGCGTCCGGGATGGTCAGGATGTCGGAAAAAAGAATGGCCGCATCCAGTTTGTAGCGACGCAAAGGCTGAAGGGTGACTTCGCACGCCAGTTCGGCATTTTTGCACAGCGACATAAAATCACCCGCCTGCGCGCGCGTCGCTTTGTACTCCGGGAGATAGCGACCAGCCTGACGCATCATCCATACTGGCGTCACATCCACGGGCTGGCGCAGAAGTGCGCGAAGGTAGCGATCGTTTTTTAATTCGGTCATGTTTACAGTTCCTTATTGCGTCAGCCCGCCAGTGTAACACTACTCGTTCTTTACTCGTATTCTGCCCGGCACTGCGCCACCGTATCTTCAATCAAACGACGGGCAACAGTACCAGGCGGAGGCAGCAGCGGCAGGTCGTCGTAGCGGTACCAGCCCGCATCCAGCAGCTCTTTAGGATCGATAACAATCTCCCCGCTGTCATATTCCGCCATAAAAGCCGTCATTAGCGATTGCGGGAAAGGCCAGGGCTGCGAGGTGATATAACGCAGGTTTTTCACTTTGATGCCGCTCTCTTCCATCACTTCACGTGCGACGGCCTGTTCCAGCGTTTCGCCCACTTCGACGAAACCGGCCAGAACGGTGTAAACGCCATTGCGATGACGGGTGTGCTGAGCCAACAGGATTTTATCATCGCGGCGAATGGCAACGATAATGCAGGGCGCAATCTGCGGGTAATAACGTTCGCGGCAGTGGTCACATAACATGGCCCACTCTGTCTTGCTGGGGTGCATAGTATGTCCGCAATACCCACAAAACTTATGTGAGCGGTAAAACTCAGCCAGTTGAACACCGCGCCCGGCCAGTTGAAACAATCCAGCATCCTGTTCAATCACCTGGCGGACAGTTCCCATCTCCTGCCGACGATTCTGGCGGATCATCCACACAGGTTCGCCTTCCCATTCGCCTATCTGGAGTGCGCTTTGCCCCACAAGATCGAAATTTCCTGCATTACCGAGTGGTAATTCTCCCCCGGGCAACCATAATTTTTGTTCATGGCTTACGATCCACCAGCCATGATCTGATGACTCGATAATACGATGCATTTGTTTGCACTACCTTAGCTTTACTGGCATGTTGTTAACATTATTATTACATTCGAGCGTTTTTTAATCTTAATATTGCGGAGTCAATTATGCTAAACCAGTTAGCAACCCTGGCGGAACGAATTGGAGGAAGTAACGAACTGGTCGACAACTGGCTGTATAACCGAAAACAGCTACTGGTTCATTACTACAACCTGGTTGGCATAACACCTGGAAAAGGCTCGTACATGCAGCTGAATGAAAAAGCGCTGGACGAATTCTGTCATAACCTGGTTGAATACCTTTCCGCCGGTCATTTTAATATTTATGAACGGATTATCGGGGAAATGGAAGGGACCAGCCCACTTTTAGCCTCCACGCAGATTTACCCTCTCCTCGAAGCCAATACCCTGGAAATTATGGAGTACTACGACTCCAGCCTGGAAAATGCTATCGATGATGACAATTACGCTGAATTTCAGCAGGCGCTGTCTGATATCGGCGAAGCGCTTGCAGCCCGCTTTTCGCTTGAAGACAAGTTGATCATACTGGCATACGACAACAATCTTAAAGACGGCGCCAACGACGAAAGTGGAATGGCGCGTCCTGCTTGAGTTCTTTCTGATTAACGCGTAGTTTAAAAAACAGTCCCCGTCTTCGGACGGGGTTTTTCTTGTCGGAGTGCCTATATTTCCACAAAAGCATTCGCGATGCCCTAAGAGGCGGCGCGAAGGATGAAGTGGAAAAGGCTGAGACCGTTAATTCGGGATCCGCGGAACCTGATCAGGTTAGAACCTGCGAAGGGAACAAGAGTAATCCATTCACATCAATCACCCTTGCGGTGATCTGTTGTTATTACTCCATCCGTCGTCTGACAAGCCATGTCCTTAACATTTGGAATGAGCTATGTCTGCAAATCAACTTACACGCCGTGAACAACGCGCCCAGGCGCAGCATTTTATCGACACGCTGGAAGGCACCGCTTTCCCGAACTCAAAACGTATCTATATCACCGGCTCACAACCTGATATTCGTGTTCCGATGCGCGAAATCCAGCTTAGCCCGACGCTTATCGGCGGCTCTAAGGACAACCCTCAATACGAAGAAAACGAGGCGATTCCGGTCTATGACACGTCCGGTCCCTATGGCGACCCGAATGTGGCTATCGATGTACAGCAGGGGCTGGCGAAACTGCGTCAGCCGTGGATCGATGCCCGCGACGATACCGAAAAACTGCGCGATCGCAGTTCGGTATACACCAAAGAGCGGCTTGCGGATGACGGCCTGAACGACCTGCGTTTTAGCGGCTTACTGACACCGAAACGGGCCAAAGCGGGCCAGCGTGTCACCCAGTTGCATTATGCGCGTCAGGGGATGGTGACCCCGGAGATGGAGTTTATCGCCATCCGTGAAAATATGGGCCGCGAGCGTATCCGCGGTGAGGTGTTGCGCCAGCAGCATCTTGGCCACGGCTTTGGCGCTAACCTGCCAGAAAATATCACCCCGGAATTTGTGCGCGACGAAGTGGCTGCCGGACGCGCCATCATCCCCGCCAACATCAACCACCCGGAGTCGGAACCGATGATCATCGGCCGCAATTTCCTGGTGAAAGTGAATGCCAACATCGGCAACTCCGCGATCACCTCCTCCATCGAGGAAGAGGTAGAAAAACTGGTGTGGTCAACCCGCTGGGGTGCCGATACGGTAATGGACCTGTCGACGGGCCGCTATATTCATGAAACCCGCGAGTGGATCCTGCGTAACAGCCCGGTGCCAATTGGTACTGTACCGATCTACCAGGCGCTGGAGAAGGTGAACGGCATCGCCGAAAACCTGACATGGGAAGCGTTCCGCGACACCCTGCTGGAGCAGGCTGAGCAAGGCGTGGACTACTTCACCATCCACGCGGGCGTGTTGCTGCGCTACGTGCCGATAACCGCCAAACGCCTGACCGGCATCGTGTCACGCGGCGGTTCGATTATGGCGAAATGGTGCTTATCCCATCACAAAGAAAACTTCCTCTACGAGCACTTCCGCGAAATCTGCGAAATCTGCGCCGCCTATGATGTCTCACTGTCGCTGGGCGACGGCCTGCGACCCGGCTCAATTCAGGATGCCAATGACGAAGCGCAATTCGCCGAGCTGCACACGCTGGGCGAGCTGACCAAAATTGCCTGGGAATACGATGTACAGGTGATGATTGAAGGCCCTGGCCACGTACCGATGCAGATGATCCGCCGCAATATGACCGAAGAGCTGGAGCACTGCCATGAGGCGCCGTTCTACACGCTGGGGCCGCTGACCACCGATATCGCGCCGGGTTACGACCACTTTACCTCCGGGATTGGCGCGGCGATGATCGGCTGGTTTGGCTGCGCCATGCTCTGCTATGTCACGCCAAAAGAGCACCTCGGTTTGCCAAACAAAGAGGATGTGAAGCAAGGGCTGATTACCTACAAGATCGCCGCGCATGCCGCGGATCTCGCCAAAGGCCATCCCGGCGCGCAGATCCGCGATAACGCCATGTCCAAAGCACGTTTCGAATTCCGCTGGGAAGACCAGTTCAACCTGGCGCTCGACCCGTTCACCGCCCGTGCATATCACGATGAAACCCTGCCGCAGGAGTCGGGCAAAGTCGCTCACTTCTGCTCCATGTGCGGGCCGAAATTCTGCTCAATGAAAATCAGCCAGGAAGTACGCGATTACGCCGCAGCCCAGACCATCGAAGTGGGGATGGCGGATATGTCAGAAAACTTCCGCGCCAAAGGCGGTGAGATCTATCTCAAAAAGGAGGAGGTCTGATGTATCAACCCGATTTCCCGAGAGTGCCCCTTCGCTTAGGCCTTTACCCGGTGGTGGACAGCGTGGCGTGGATTGAACGCCTGCTCGACGCCGGCGTGCGCACCATCCAGTTGCGTATCAAAGATAAACGCGATGAAGAGGTTGAAGCCGACGTTGTAGCGGCCATTGCACTGGGGCGTCGTTACGATGCCCGCCTGTTTATCAACGACTACTGGCGGCTGGCGATAAAACATAACGCTTACGGTGTACATCTGGGTCAGGAAGACCTGGAAACCACCGATTTGAAGGCGATCCAGGCTGCGGAATTACGCCTCGGCGTATCGACTCACGACGATATGGAAATTGACGTGGCGCTCGCCGCACGCCCGTCCTATATCGCCCTGGGGCATATCTTCCCGACGCAGACGAAACAGATGCCCTCCGCGCCGCAGGGGCTGGAGCAACTGGCGCGGCATATCGAAAGGCTTGCCGATTATCCGACCGTCGCCATCGGCGGGATAAGCCTTGCCCGTGCGCCCGAAGTGCTGGGAACTGGCGTTGGCAGCATAGCGGTCGTCAGCGCGATTACCCAGGCGGCTGACTGGCGTGAGGCAACGGCGCAATTACTGGCTCTGGCGGGGGTTGGCGATGAATGATCGTGACTTTATGCGCTATAGCCGGCAGATGTTGCTGGAAGATATTGCCATCGACGGGCAACAAAAGCTGCTCGCCAGCCGGGTGCTGATTATCGGGTTGGGCGGGTTAGGCTCCCCCGCCGCGCTCTACCTGGCGGGCGCTGGCGTGGGTACGCTGGTGCTGGCCGACGACGACGATGTGCATCTGAGTAACCTGCAGCGGCAAATCGTGTTTACCACTGACGACATCGCCCGGTCGAAATCGCAGGTCACCAAACAGCGCCTGGGGCGGCTGAACCCGGAAATTTCGCTGGTCGCCCTTGAGCAGCGCCTTTCCGGCGAGGCATTGCGCCACGCGGTGGACAATGCCGATCTGGTACTCGATTGCACCGATAATATGGCGACTCGTCAGGCGATTAATGCCGCCTGCGTCAGCACCGGTACACCGTTGATTACCGCCAGCGCCGTGGGTTTCGGGGGGCAGTTGATGGTGCTCACACCGCCGTGGACCCATGGTTGCTATCGCTGTTTGTGGCCAGATGAACTGGAGCCCGAACGCAACTGCCGTACCGCCGGTGTGATTGGCCCAGTGGTTGGCGTGATGGGCACCCTTCAGGCACTCGAAGCGATCAAGCTTCTGAGCGGTATGAATACCAACACCAGCGAGTTACGTCTGTTTGATGCCCGCGCCAACAACTGGCGCAGTCTGGCGTTACGCCGGGCCAGCGGCTGCCCGGTTTGCGGAGGGCTGCATGCACATTCAGTTCAATGACACGCCCATGCAGCTCGACGACGCGCTGACCGTCTCGGCCCTGTTGCAGCAACTCGATCAGCTAAAACCCGGCGCCGCGCTGGCGCTTAATCAGCAAATTCTTCCGCGCGAGCGGTGGGAAGCGCATATCGTGCAGGACGGCGACCAGATCCTGCTTTTTCAGGTTATCGCAGGGGGCTGAGATGTTACGCATTGCAGATAAACAATTTGATTCACACCTGTTTACCGGTACCGGGAAATTTGCCAACGCAGCGCTGATGGTCGATGCCATCCGCGCGTCCGGCAGCCAGCTAGTCACACTGGCGATGAAGCGTGTCGATTTGCGTCAACATAACGATGCCATCCTCGCGCCACTGCTGGCAGCAGGCGTCACGCTACTGCCTAACACATCAGGGGCGAAAACGGCGCAAGAAGCTATTTTTGCCGCCCAACTGGCACGTGAAGCGCTGGGTACCCACTGGCTGAAACTGGAGATCCACCCCGATGCACGCTGGCTTTTACCGGATCCTATCGAGACGCTAAAGGCGGCGGAAGCACTGGTGAAACAGGGGTTTGTCGTGCTGCCTTACTGTGGCGCAGACCCGGTGTTATGCAAGCGTCTTGAAGAGGTCGGTTGTGCCGCCGTCATGCCGCTGGGTGCTCCCATTGGCTCCAACCAGGGACTGGAAACGCGGGCGATGCTGGAGATCATCATCGAGCAGGCAACCGTGCCGGTGGTGGTTGATGCCGGTATCGGCGTACCCAGCCATGCGACACAGGCACTGGAAATGGGTGCTGATGCCGTACTGGTGAATACGGCGATTGCCGTGGCCGACGATCCGGTAACAATGGCGCATGCGTTCCGTCTGGCAGTTGAGGCCGGCATGCTGGCACGCCAGGCGGTCCCCGGCGCGCGCCACTCCCATGCCGTGGCCACCAGCCCGCTGACCGGTTTTCTGGAGGCCAGCGCATGAAGACGTTTACCGATTACTGGCGCACGCTGAACTGGGATGATCTTCGGCTACGCATTAACAGTAAGACGGCAGCCGATGTGGAGCGAGCCCTGAATGCCACGCGCCTGACCCGCGATGACCTCATGGCCCTGCTCTCTCCTGCTGCCAGCGCATATCTGGAACCTCTGGCACAAAAAGCGCAGCGCCTCACGCGCCAGCGCTTTGGCAACACGGTGAGCTTTTACGTCCCGTTGTACCTTTCTAATTTATGCGCCAACGACTGTACCTACTGCGGTTTTTCGATGAGTAACCATATCAAGCGCAAGACGCTCGATGAATCAGAGATCGCACGCGAATGTGCAGCCATCCGCGAAATGGGCTTTGAACATTTGCTGCTGGTCACCGGCGAGCATCAGGGAAAAGTGGGAATGGACTATTTCCGCCGTCACCTGCCAACCATTCGTCGCCAGTTCGCCTCTTTGCAAATGGAAGTACAACCACTCTCCATGGAGGAATACGCTGAACTGAAAACGCTGGGGCTGGATGGCGTCATGGTGTATCAGGAAACCTGGCATGAAGCACAGTATGCCCGGCATCATCTGCGCGGCAAGAAACAGGATTTTTTCTGGCGACTGGAGACGCCGGACAGGCTCGGCCAGGCGGGTATCGATAAAATCGGTCTTGGCGCGCTGATTGGCCTTTCCGATAGCTGGCGGGTGGACTGCTACATGATGGCCGAGCATTTGTTGTGGTTACAGCAGCACTACTGGCAAAGCCGTTTTTCTGTTTCCTTCCCCCGTTTACGCCCCTGCGCTGGCGGGATCGAGCCGGCTTCTCTTATGGACGAACGTCAACTGGTGCAGACCATTTGCGCTTTCCGCCTCTTTTCGCCGGAAATCGAACTGTCACTCTCAACACGTGAATCACCCTGGTTTCGTGATCATGTGGTACCGCTGGCCATTAATAACGTCAGCGCGTTTTCCAAAACGCAGCCCGGCGGTTATGCCGATAATCATCCGGAACTGGAACAGTTTTCACCGCATGATGACCGGCGGCCAGAAGAGGTGGCCAGCGCGCTGGCAGCGCGTGGTTTACAGCCCGTGTGGAAAGACTGGGACAGTTGGCTGGGAAGAACGCCGCAAGAAAATGGCAACGTTGCCGTTACGCGCTGATATCTTTCGGGACACTGCGCATCACACTCATCGGGGCGTTGTCGCTTACGCCCCGCCTCTCTTTGGTTAACCTTGTTTTCCCGTCGCTTGATATAAATCAGCCAACCCCGCGTTTCCCGGCGCAAACTTCCCTTCATTTATGCCTCATGGTGTAACATTAACCAATTGAATAGATTAACAGCACTGAACGTCTTTTTTATTTACCGCGCCACGCTTGCCTATACTTTCCAGGTCACTGTCTAACGCTCTCGAAGATAACGAACATGTATAGCCGAAAACTTTCGTTCACTACACCCATTCTGGTGAGTTTTACCGGCATCTTTCTTTGCCTGGCCGTCATTGCCACGCTGGTCATTTTAAGCCAAAGGAAAGACATTACTGATAACTATCACAAGGTTAATCAGACGTTTACGCATAACATCGCGGTCAACTATGCCGAAGCCGTTTTTCAGGAGAATGACTATATTCTCAACCAGGCCGCAGCCTACTTTTCCCGTTATAACCGCCTCGATAGCGCGGTAAATTTCACCTCGCCTGAGGGATTACAATCCCTGATGCAGTTACTGCGGCTAATGCCCTCTGTCTCCTCTATTTCACTGGCCGATCCTCAGGGTCGTTACCTGCGTGCCCCGGTGGTGTTTGATAGCGAGGAGGGTCAGCGTTATGACGCCAAAACCCGCCCCTGGTTCGTTCGTCAGGCCGAGGCGACGTCGTACAGCAAATACACGGATATTTACGAAGATTACTTTACCCATCATCCGACAGTGACGGTATATAAGCCCGTCGTCTCCCCGGAGGGCAATCTCAAAGGCACGCTGGCTTTTCACCTGGATCTGGCCTCTATCAGCCATGGATTACGAACCATGCAATCCCCCATGCAAGGGGAGTTTTTTGTGGTGGACCGTAGCGGTCATGTCATGCTGCACCCGGATACGGGCGTCCTTTTCGAGGCGTTTTCCCAGCAGTCGCGAATGAAAGAGATGAACAGCGGCGAGGGCATGTTTCATGACGAACGACGTAACACCTGGCTTTATTACAGCTCGCTGACCAATCCGGACTGGTTTGCCATCTATATCGTACCGGGCGATACGCTGGAAAATCTCCTGCGCGATGAAACGCTGGTGGTCGGTTGGGGGTTTGGCGTTGCGGCCATGACTATTATCCTGTTCGGTCTGTATCTGCGCTACGCTTCCCGCACAGTCCTGCTCAATATTATTAATGCGATTAAAACCGGGGATGTACAGCAGACACCGAAGCTGGAGGCGATGCTGAGCAAAGCGATAGTCAGTAGCAAAGAACGGGAGCAGGTCTGGGTCAGGCAGGCCACGATGGATGCCCTGACAAACTGTAAGAATCGCCGGGCATTCGATAGCGACATCGCCGCCCTGATGAACGATCACCAACCCTTCGCGCTGGCGATGGTCGATATTGATAACTTCAAATCGATAAACGATACCTGGGGACACCTGAGCGGCGACATTGTGCTGCGTAATGTTGCCCGGGAAGGGTTGCAAGTGCTGCAGTCACAACATATCTCGCTCTACCGTTACGGCGGCGAAGAGTTTGCGGTTATTTTCCCCGAAGAGCACATCGCCAACGCGCATCAGATACTGGAGCAGTGGCGTATTAACGTGGCAAGCCGTGAGTGGCGTGAAGAGGGAATGACCGTGACATTCAGCGCCGGATTGGGTGAGTGGCAAATGGAGCCGCTGGAGCAACTGGTGAATAGCGTTGATGAGGCGCTCTACCAGGCGAAACAGCAAGGCAAAAACCAAATCGTATTGCGTAATAAGTCGCTTCCCGCCGATTCGTCAACCTCCTTGTAACCGGTTTCAGACAGCGCAGTGAATGTTTGTGATGCTATACACACATTCATGGAAAGGCGGTTGTTGAAGGGGCCAGCACGGGATAATTATCAGTTATCCCATCCACATCGAGGCTGACTATGAAAAACATCGTTTTATGCTGTGCTGCGGGGATGTCCACCAGCATGCTGGTTCAACGCATGAAAGACGCAGCGCAGAAAAAAGGGGTAGAAGTTTCCATTAAGGCCGTTCCCGTCGCTGAGTTTAAAGACAACATCGCTACCGCAGATATTGTCCTGCTCGGGCCGCAGGTGAAGTATGAACAGGCCAAGTTGCAGGCGCAGGCCGAACCGCTGGGCAAAAAAGTCGCGGTTATCGACATGATGGATTACGGCATGATGAAAGGCGATGTCGTTCTGGAAAAAGCCCTCAAGCTGATGGAGTAAGCGCGTGGAAGATTTAGAAACCATCATTATGGAGCTGCTGGTGAATGCAGGTGCAGCGCGCAGCCAGGCGCTGACGGCATTGCAACTGGCGCGTAAAGGCGATTTTGCCGGTGCGGAACAGGCGATGGAAGAGTCCCGCGAATTCGTCAAACACGCACATAAAATCCAGACACAACTTATTGGCCTTGATGAAGGTGCCGGGAAATTGCCGGTTAACCTGATTACCGTGCATTCTCAGGATCACTTGATGAATGCAATGGTCATCCAGGATTTGGCGGGAGACATGATTGAACTGTACCGCCGCCTGCCGCCCGTTAATCAATAATTAACTCTTGCTCAGTTATGCATGATGCCCGATGAGTCGGGCATTTTGCTGTTTAGCCCCTGTCAACGCGCTATCTGGTGGCGTGTTTTTTTCTGCCATTTATGGCACAACATGAGCATTCTTCTGCTGAACGACATCAGGATCCAGGATGCCTTCGCTCCCTTTTCCCGTCTTTACTCTTTTTCTCCTGCTTATCTTACTGGCCAAAGTTTGCCTGCAACCGGGTGAGAAATCGCGAGGGGTAATGTACTTCATCGCAGGTTGCACACTACTGGTTATTATGTCGGCCCTGCGTTGGGCGTTTGACGCCATGGTGTTTCGCCAGGCTCAGTCATTGCTGGCGATACTTTTCCCGCCGTTGGTGTGGCGTTGCTTTACCGATCTCACCGGGCGAAAACGCGTCTGGCATATTTCAACATCCATCATACCGCCCACCCTCGCCCTGCTGGCGAATCTTGCCTGGCCTGAGGCAACGGATGCCGTGCTGGTGCTGCTTTATCTGGGGTACGGCATTGCGCTGCTCAGAACTGCTCTGTTGGGCGCCGATGCCTTTGTCTTAACGCGGCTTAGCGATTCGCCAACAACCTCGGTGATGGCATTTGCCGCCGGATGTTTCCTGTGTTTTTCGAGCCTGACGGATGCAGCGATAGCCTATGATTTTAACCAGTACCATGGGCAGCATGCGCCTCTGCTGGTTGCTATTTCACAAGGTATCTTGTTGCCATTTATTTGCCTGGCGATTTTGTTCACCGGACGAAAAGTCACGCCACCTCCCCTCTGCGTGACAGCGGAGGTTACCGGGCCAGAGGTGGTGGATCCAGAAGACAATGCTCTCTGCCTGCATCTGGAAAACGCGCTTACGGCACGCGAGCTTTTCCTTGACCCGGATCTTTCATTACAGGGGCTGGCACGAAAAACCGGGACACCTGCACGACAAATATCCCGTGCCATCAACCGCACTCGGGGCTGTAATGTCTCCCAGTGGATTAATGGCTTTCGCATTCAGTATGCACAGCGCTTGTTAGTGCAGTCAGATGCTCCTGTCACGCAGATCATGCTGGAGGCAGGTTTCTCCACAAAATCCAATTTTAACCGTGAATTTATGCGCGTCAGCGGGATGAGTCCTGGCGATTTTCGCCGTGCTGAGGCGAGTCGTTCAGGGACTGATTTAAAAACTGACTTATCTGCGTAAACAATTGCTGGTGGATAGCCTGACGGCTTAGCTGTCCGCCATCCCGGCAAACAATACCCTCACCGGGTTCTGCGGCTTCAATCATTGCCACGGCGCCTGGCTTACATTCTTGCATAAAACTAAAGTGCGTCGCTCCCGTCACGCTGACCAGATGGCGATCCCCCTGCGCAAGTGCAGTAAAGAGGTAGCCTGATTCCAGACGTGCAGGAACATCATCGCTGTCGGCCTGCGCGCCCATAACCAGCACTGGCACGGAAACCTGTGCAAGGCTCTCAGGGGTAAAGCCCCTTGCCAGTCCCAAATCCAGAGAAATAACGGCTTTGATGCGTACGTCACGTTGGCTTGCCGCCAACGGTGCCAGTGATTCAGGCTTATCAATACCCAGAACGTGTTTGAGTTTACAGGCTCCCAGCGCCGGATGAGTTTCACAATCTTTCAAAAAGCGAGGCGCAGAAAACTGCGCGCCCGCCAGCTCCATGACTGTCCAGCCTCCCAGAGAGTGACCTACTGCCGCAATGCGTTCGGGGTCAACAGCACCGGCAATGGCGGGTGTATCAGACAGGTAGTCCAGCATCGCAATCAAATCCCGTGGACGTTCCCACAACTGCTGCGCTGCCACTTCTTCTTTATTGCGAGTGGTGGTGCCAGGATGGTCAACTGCCGCCACAATATAACCCTGAGAGGCCATTCCCTGAGCCAGCCAGTTTAAATTGCGCCAGTTGCCACCGTAACCGTGCGAAAGCAACAAAAGGGGGTGCTGCCGTGCTGTTGGTTTCGCATTGCGAAGTGCAGGAGTACCGTGAAACACGGCATTCTCTCCTATGCGTTCGATTTTCCCGGCGTCTGTCGTTGGGTACCACAGGGCGATATCAAGAGGACGGTTGCTGTTTTCATTTATCTGCAGTTGTCTGAAACCGACATTCGCATACGCGGAATAGCTGATAAGAAGAGTAAGCAGTAGCAAAGTAAGACGACGATACATAATGATTTTCCTGATGAGTTAACACCCGGCTTTTCTAGCATCCGCAGCTTGTGCTTGCGTCCTGAAACACGATCGAGGTCTTTTTTAATGGTTTTTGTACATGAAAAAACCCACCGAAGTGGGTCTTTGCTTATATTCTGAGCAGAAGCGCTTAAGACAAAAAGTCTTCACGTTGCGGCGTGAATGTATCCAGCAGCGTTCCGGCTTCCAGGCAAACACAACCGTGCACAACATTTGGCTTTTTGTAGAGGGTATCGCCGGCACTAACCTCTTTCGTTACGCCATCAATCGTAAAGCTAAAGCGCCCTGACAAAACATAAGTGAGCTGTTCATGCGGATGGCTATGCATCGGCCCTACAGCCCCCTCGGTAAAGTTAACCTCCACCGCCATCATCGTGCCGCCATGGGCCAGGATTCTGCGATTGACGCCATTACCCAGATCTTCCAGCACCGTCTCTTTTTTATAAATAAACATTTTTACACCTCGCTAAAACAGAAGTTGCAGGCCTGGTATTCAGGCCTGCAGCACGATTAATGCGCCAAACCAAACGTGTATTTAATGATGGCTGACAGGAATGTGAAATCAGGGTCAGCAAAGGTCACACTGTCAACACCCAGATGGCTGAACAACGGTAGTACCAACGCTGGAAGAACACACAGCAGCAGACCGTTTACGAAACTTGCGATCAATGCGCCTCGCAAGCCACCGGTCGCATTACCAAAAATAGCAGCACTGCCACCAGTAATAAAACTCGCCATGATGCCAGGGATAATCACCGGCAGGCCAATGAACGGGAACAGCGCAACGCAACACAGCTCCGCCATAAAGCTCACCAGAAAACCGATGAGAACCGCGTTCGGAGATTTATCAAACAACACCATCGGATCCACTGCCGGAATGGAGCCGGGCGCAACAATTTGAGAAAAGCCTTTAAAAGCAGGTACGATTTCCTCAGTGAACATGACCACGCCTTTCTTGGCAATGTACAAACCACCCGCAAACGTCGCTGATTTTTCTAATAACCAAACCAGATAAGGTTTGCCCGCTAACATTTTATCGAGAAAAGCATGTTCAGCGAATATAGAAGAAATGCCCAGCAAACAGAACATGGTCAGAAAAGTGGCAACATCAGCATTCTTGAGGAAACTAAATTTATCGCTAACTTTAACTTCTTCAACGTTCGTCGCGGTATTGCCAAACCATTTACCTAAGTAAGAACCAATAATATAGGAACTGGATGCAGCATGGGCTATACAATACTCATTGTGGCCGATAATTTTTCGGCTAAAACGTGACAATATAGTAGGAAAAACGGCCATGTAGGTACCAATAACCACAGAGCCAAAAATAATAGCAAATTGCTCACCGTAGCCAAGGCCAACGAGGGCGGCTGTCACGGAAAAGGACATAAAGACAATCAGGTGCAGTGACAGATATATCGCTTTAAAACGGGTATAGCGTGCCAGCAGAACGTTAATAATCATCGCGAAAAACAGAATAAATGCGGCAGGCCGACCAAGCTTGTCAATAGTCAACGCCATGATAGCTTCATTGCTTGGGACCACGCCCCGCAAGCCAAACGCATTAGTGAACAGGTCGCTGAACATGGTCAGAACACCACCAAGTATGCTCCCACCCGTTTTAATTAATACAAAGCCGATAAAAGCAAGGAGTGTTCCTTTGATAATATTCGTAATGCTACTTTTTTGTAACGCCAGACCCAGAAAAGCAATAAAAGCAATTATTATTGCAGGGGTACCTAATATTTTAATTACGTAATCCATAATAAACCCTTTCACCGTAAGCATTGATTATTAACTGATAATGATTTGTATCTTTTATTTAGCATTTCAGTAATATTGAAACGAGCCGGTTCCTGAGAAATAAATCCCAGAATTATTTTTATAATTTGGCAATCCATAGAAAGATTGCATTATTTAATGATATAGAGACGCGCTGATTAAAATTAACCAGTCGTTATAAATTTGAGCTTAAGACTTACTATCAGGATATGAAAATAGAGCCCCTTATTTCTGGTCATGAAAATGGCCTGGATAAAACATCTGCTAACGGTGCGTATTTTAACAAACAGGGGAAAAGAAATTGTGACGAACACAACTAAAACACCATTTCATTTTAATTAATCCAGGATTTTACTTATTGGTACTGGCAGAACGCCAGAGGAGTGATTCAGAGAGGGGCAATAAAAAGCGGGCACAAAAAAGCAAAAAAAACTGCACCTTAGTCAGTTGGGATCCAACCTTTGGGGTGCAGCTTAACTTATATTAACGTGTCAGCAACGATTACTCGTTGTCAGAACCGCCCAGACCTGCGTTCAGCAGTTCTGCCAGGCTGGCAGACGCATCTTCAGCAGTTACCTGCGGTGCAGCCGGGAGTTCACCCGCTGCGCGACGGCGCATACGATCCTGGTGGTACGCGTAACCGGTACCTGCCGGGATCAGACGACCCACGATAACGTTCTCTTTCAGGCCACGCAGTTCGTCGCGTTTGCCCGCAACGGCTGCTTCGGTCAGGACACGCGTGGTCTCCTGGAACGATGCCGCAGAGATGAAGGACTCGGTTGCCAGAGACGCTTTGGTGATACCCAGCAGATCGCGCGAGAAGGTCGCACCGATTTTGCCGTTCGCTTCCAGATCGCGGTTCGCAATCTTGACGCGGGAGTATTCAACCTGCTCGCCTTCCAGGAAGTCGGAGCTACCTGCATTTTCGATGGTCGCTTTACGCAGCATCTGACGAACGATAACTTCGATGTGTTTATCGTTAATCTTAACGCCTTGCAGACGGTAAACGTCCTGTACTTCGTTGGTGATGTAACGCGTAACCGCGTGAACACCACGAAGACGCAGAATGTCGTGCGGCGCTTCCGGACCGTCGGAAACCACGTCACCACGTTCTACACGTTCACCTTCAAACACGTTGAGCTGACGCCATTTCGGAATCATCTCTTCGTACGGATCGCTACCGTCTACCGGGGTGATAACCAGACGACGTTTCCCTTTGGTTTCTTTACCGAAGGAAATGATACCGCTGATTTCAGCCAGGATTGCCGGCTCTTTCGGACGACGTGCTTCAAACAGGTCCGCAACGCGCGGCAGACCACCGGTGATGTCCTTGGTACCGCCGGATTCCTGCGGAATACGCGCCAGGGTGTCACCAGAACTGATCTGTACGCCATCTTCCAGCTGAACAATCGCTTTACCTGGCAGGAAGTACTGCGCAGGCATATCGGTGCCAGGGATCAGAACGTCGTTACCCTGACCATCAACGATTTTCAGTGCCGGACGCAGATCTTTACCACCGGTAGTACGTTCAGCAGAATCCAGAACCACCAGAGAAGACAGACCGGTCAGCTCGTCAGTCTGACGAGTAATGGTCTGGCCGTCGATCATGTCAGTAAAGCGGATGAAACCACTTACTTCGGTGATTACCGGCATGGTGTGCGGATCCCAGTTTGCTACGGTTTCACCGCCAGCAACCTGCTCACCATCACCTTTCGCCATAACAGCACCGTAAGGCACTTTATAGCTCTCTTTGGTACGACCGAATTCGTCGATCAGTTTCAGCTCGGTGTTACGAGAGGTCACAACCAGCTTGCCTGATGAGTTAACAACAGACTTCGCATTGCTGAGCTTGATGCTACCTTTGTTTTTCACCTGGATGCTGGATTCAGCAGCCGCACGAGATGCCGCACCACCGATGTGGAACGTACGCATCGTCAGCTGTGTACCCGGCTCACCGATGGACTGCGCCGCGATAACGCCGATGGCCTCACCTTTGTTGATGATGTGGCCACGCGCCAGGTCACGACCGTAGCAGTGCGCACATACACCAAAGTCGGTGTCACAGGATACAACGGAACGCACTTTGACGGAGTCAACAGAGTTCGCTTCCAGCAGGTCACACCAGTGCTCGTGCAGCAGCGTGTTGCGTGGAACCAGAATGTCTGCTGTACCCGGCTTCAGAATATCTTCTGCCGTTACACGACCCAGTACGCGATCGCGCAGTGGCTCTTTAACATCACCACCCTCGATAACCGGGGTCATGGTGATACCTTCGAGGGTGCCACAATCGTCTTCGGTCACAACCAGATCCTGCGCAACGTCAACCAGACGACGCGTCAGATAACCGGAGTTCGCTGTTTTCAGTGCGGTATCCGCCAGACCTTTACGCGCACCGTGCGTGGAGATGAAGTACTGGAGTACGTTCAGACCTTCACGGAAGTTCGCGGTGATTGGCGTTTCGATGATGGAGCCATCCGGCTTCGCCATCAGGCCACGCATACCAGCAAGTTGACGAATCTGTGCCGCAGAACCACGCGCACCGGAGTCGGCCATCATATAGATGCTGTTGAAGGAAACCTGCTGCTCTTCTTTACCTTCACGGTTGATAACCGTTTCGGTCTGCAGGTTGTCCATCATCGCCTTGGATACACGATCGTTCGCCGCAGCCCAGATATCGATAACTTTGTTATAGCGTTCGCCTGCGGTAACCAGACCAGACTGGAACTGCTCCTGGATCTCAGCCACTTCGGCTTCCGCCTCGGAGATGATCTCGTGTTTCTTCTCCGGGATAACCATGTCATCGATACCAACAGATGCACCTGAACGCGCTGCATAAGCAAAGCCGGTGTACATCGTCTGGTCAGCAAAGATAACGGTCGGTTTCAGACCCAAAATGCGGTAACAGGTGTTCAGCATTTTGGAGATCGCTTTTTTACCCAGAGGCTGGTTCACGATAGAGAACGGCAGACCTTTCGGCACGATCATCCACAGGATCGCACGACCAACGGTCGTATCGATCAGGCTGGTTTTAGACGTAAATTCGCCCTGTGCATTTTTTTCATACTCAGTGATACGCACTTTAACGCGCGCATGCAGAGAGGCCAGGCCAGCGCGATAAATACGCTCAGCTTCTTTCGGGCCAGTCAGCACCATGCCTTCGCCTTTGGCGTTAACACAGTCACGGGTCATGTAGTACAGACCCAGTACAACGTCCTGAGACGGAACGATGATTGGTTCGCCGTTCGCCGGAGACAGAATGTTGTTGGTAGACATCATCAGCGCACGCGCTTCAAGCTGGGCTTCCAGCGTCAGCGGTACGTGAACAGCCATCTGGTCACCATCGAAGTCGGCGTTGTATGCCGCACAAACCAGCGGGTGCAGCTGGATAGCTTTACCTTCGATCAGTACCGGTTCAAAGGCCTGGATACCCAGACGGTGCAGAGTTGGCGCACGGTTCAACAGTACCGGGTGTTCGCGGATCACTTCGTCCAGGATATCCCAGACTACAGCTTCTTCGCGTTCAACCATTTTCTTCGCGGCTTTGATGGTAGTGGCGAGGCCACGCAGTTCCAGCTTGCCGTAAATGAACGGTTTGAACAGCTCCAGCGCCATTTTCTTCGGCAGACCGCACTGATGCAGACGCAGGTATGGACCTACGGTGATTACAGAACGACCGGAGTAGTCAACACGCTTACCGAGCAGGTTCTGACGGAAACGACCCTGTTTACCTTTGATCATGTCGGCCAAAGATTTCAGAGGACGTTTGTTAGAACCGGTGATCGCACGACCGCGACGACCGTTATCCAGCAGGGCGTCAACCGCTTCCTGCAGCATACGTTTTTCGTTGCGTACGATGATGTCCGGCGCAGCCAGATCCAGCAGACGTTTCAGACGGTTGTTACGGTTAATAACGCGACGATACAGATCGTTCAGATCTGACGTTGCGAAACGACCACCATCCAGCGGAACCAGCGGACGCAGATCTGGCGGCAGAACCGGCAGAACGGTCAGGATCATCCACTCCGGCTTGTTGCCAGACTGTACGAACGCTTCCAGCAATTTGATACGCTTGGTCAGCTTCTTACGCTTGGTCTCGGAGTTAGTTTCGTTCAGCTCTTCACGAAGCTGCTCGCACTCTTGCTCCAGATCCATGCTCTTAAGCAGGGCCTGGATAGCTTCCGCACCCATCTTCGCGTCGAATTCGTCACCGAACTCTTCCAGCGCGTCCAGATACTGTTCTTCGGTCAGAATCTGGTTACGTTCCAGGTTCGTCATACCGCCTTCGATAACCACATAGGATTCGAAGTACAGAACACGTTCGATATCACGCAGCGGCATATCCAGCAGCAAACCGATACGGGACGGCAGAGATTTCAGGAACCAGATGTGAGCAGTCGGAGACGCCAGCTCGATGTGGCCCATACGCTCACGGCGCACTTTAGTCTGGGTCACTTCAACGCCGCACTTCTCACAGATCACACCGCGGTGTTTCAGGCGCTTGTACTTACCGCACAGGCACTCGTAGTCTTTTACTGGTCCGAAAATACGGGCGCAGAAAAGGCCGTCACGCTCAGGTTTGAACGTACGGTAGTTAATGGTTTCCGGCTTTTTAACTTCACCGAAAGACCATGAACGGATCATGTCTGGCGAAGCCAGAGCAATTTTGATCGCATCAAACTCTTCGGTTTTAGTTTGCGCTTTCAGAAACTTTAATAAGTCTTTCACGGATTTGCTCCCGTCGGAGTTAGCACACTCTGCTGTCGGGTTTTACCCCGACAGCAGTGACCTGTTTGAGCGAGAATTACTCGTCTTCCAGTTCGATGTTGATACCCAGCGAACGAATCTCTTTCAACAGTACGTTGAAGGATTCCGGCATGCCCGGTTCCATCTGATGGTTGCCGTCCACGATGTTTTTATACATCTTGGTACGACCGTTCACGTCATCAGACTTAACGGTGAGCATTTCCTGCAGGGTGTAGGCGGCGCCGTAAGCTTCCAGCGCCCACACTTCCATCTCCCCGAAGCGCTGACCACCGAACTGCGCCTTACCACCCAGCGGCTGCTGAGTCACCAGGCTGTAAGAACCGGTAGAACGAGCGTGCATTTTGTCGTCGACCAGGTGGTTCAGTTTCAGCATGTACATGTAACCTACGGTTACCGGACGCTCGAACTGTTCACCGGTGCGGCCGTCATACAGTGTGATCTGACCGGAAGTCGGCAGGTCACCCAGTTGCAGCAGCTCTTTAATCTCAGCTTCTTTCGCACCGTCGAATACCGGCGTTGCGATTGGCATACCTTTTTTCAGGTTCTCAGCCAGACGCAGTACTTCTTCATCGCTGAAGGTGTTCAGGTCAACTTTCTGACGAACATCGGCACCGAGGTCATACGCTTTCTGGATGAATTCGCGCAGTTTCGCGACTTCTTGCTGCTGTTTCAGCATGGCATTGATCTTATCGCCGATACCTTTCGCAGCCATACCCAGGTGGGTTTCCAGAATCTGACCGATGTTCATACGAGACGGTACGCCCAGCGGGTTCAGTACGATATCTACCGGCGTACCGTTAGCATCGTGCGGCATATCTTCGATCGGGTTGATCTTCGAGATAACACCCTTGTTACCGTGACGACCTGCCATTTTGTCACCCGGTTGGATCTGACGTTTAACGGCCAGATAAACCTTAACGATTTTCAGCACGCCTGGTGCCAGATCATCGCCCTGGGTGATTTTGCGGCGTTTCGCTTCGAGTTTTTTCTCGAACTCGTGTTTCAGTTCGTCATACTGCTCAGCCAGTTGTTCCAGCTGATTTTGTTTCTCTTCGTCGGTCAGACCGAGTTCCAGCCAGCGGTCACGTGGCAGTTTGTCGAGCTTCTCAGCTTCGATGCCACCGGAAACCAGCACCGCGTAGATACGACTGAACAGACCGGCTTCGAGGATCTGCAGTTCTTCAGACAGGTCTTTCTTGGCCTGTTTGAGCTGCATCTCTTCGATTTCCAGTGCACGTTTGTCTTTTTCTACGCCATCGCGGGTAAAGACCTGAACGTCGATAACGGTACCAGAGACACCGTTTGGCACGCGCAGAGAAGAGTCTTTAACGTCAGACGCTTTCTCACCGAAGATCGCACGCAGCAGTTTTTCTTCTGGGGTCAGTTGGGTTTCACCTTTCGGCGTTACCTTACCAACCAGAATGTCACCGCCGGTCACTTCCGCACCGATGTAAACGATACCGGATTCATCCAGTTTGGAGAGCGCAGCTTCACCCACGTTCGGGATGTCAGCGGTGATCTCTTCCGGCCCCAGCTTGGTGTCACGGGACACACACGCCAGTTCCTGAATGTGGATGGTGGTGAAACGGTCTTCCTGGACAACACGCTCAGATACGAGGATGGAGTCTTCGAAGTTGTAACCGTTCCACGGCATGAACGCTACGCGCATGTTCTGACCGAGCGCCAGTTCACCAAGGTCAGTGGACGGGCCATCTGCCAGCACGTCGCCGCGCTCGATTGGCTCACCCAGAGAGACACACGGCATCTGGTTGATACAGGTGTTCTGGTTAGAACGGGTGTACTTGGTCAGGTTGTAGATGTCGATACCGGCTTCGCCTGGGTACATCTCGTCTTCGTTAACTTTGATAACGATACGGGACGCATCAACGTACTGAACCATACCACCACGTTTAGCAACCGCAGTAACACCGGAGTCAACGGCAACAGCACGTTCCATACCGGTACCAACCAGCGGCTTATCAGCGCGCAGAGTCGGAACCGCCTGACGTTGCATGTTCGCACCCATCAATGCACGGTTGGCGTCATCGTGTTCCAGGAACGGGATCAGGGACGCACCGACGGAAACCACCTGCTGGGTGGATACGTCCATGTAGTCAACCTGATCGCGGCTGAACAAGCTGGATTCGCCTTTGCTACGGCAGGTAACCAGATCTTCTACAAAGTGGCCTTCGTCATCCAGGTTGGAGTTCGCCTGAGCGATAACGTAGTTACCTTCTTCGATAGCAGACAGGTAGTGAATTTCGTCGGTTACAACACCGTCAGTCACTTTACGATACGGGGTCTCGAGGAAACCGTATTCGTTTGTCTGTGCGTACACGGACAGGGAGTTGATCAGACCGATGTTTGGACCTTCAGGCGTTTCGATAGGACATACGCGACCGTAGTGAGTCGGGTGTACGTCTCGAACTTCAAAGCCTGCACGTTCACGGGTCAGACCGCCTGGGCCGAGTGCGGAGATACGACGTTTGTGCGTGATCTCAGACAGCGGGTTGTTCTGGTCCATAAACTGAGACAGCTGACTGGAACCGAAGAACTCTTTCACTGCCGCAGAAATCGGCTTGGCGTTGATCATGTCCTGAGGCATCAGGGTATCCAGATCGCCCAGAGACAGACGCTCTTTCACCGCACGCTCTACACGTACCAGGCCAACGCGGAACTGGTTTTCCGCCATTTCGCCAACGGAACGGATACGACGGTTGCCGAGGTGGTCGATATCATCGACTTCGCCTTTACCGTTACGGATATCGATGAGCTTCTTCATCACTTCGATGATGTCTTCTTTGCTCAGGATACCGGAACCTTCGATCTCGTCGCGCAGCAGAGAACGGTTGAACTTCATACGACCAACCGCGGACAGATCGTAGCGGTCTTCGGAGAAGAATAGGTTCTCGAACAGGCTTTCAGCAGCTTCACGAGTCGGCGGCTCACCAGGACGCATCATGCGGTAGATTTCTACCAGCGCGCTCAGACGATCGTTGGTTGGGTCGACGCGTACAGTCTCAGAGATGTACGGACCGTGGTCCAGATCGTTGGTGAACAGCGTTTCGATACGCTTGTGACCAGACTGGCTCAGTTTAGCCAGCAGATCCAGGCTCAGCTCCATGTTCGCCGGGCAGATCAGCTCACCGGTAGACTCATCCACGTAATCTTTGGACGCGACTTTACCAGCGATGTACTCAACCGGTACTTCGATGTGCTGAATCTCGTCTTTTTCCAGCTGACGAATATGGCGCGCAGTAATGCGGCGGCCTTTTTCTACATAGACTTTACCGTTAGCTTCGATGTCGAAAGATGCAGTCTCGCCACGCAGGCGTTCCGGCACCAGTTCCATCTGCAGCTTGTTGTCGCGAATTTCGAAGACAACTTTTTCAAAGAACAGATCAAGAATCTGCTCAGTGGTGTAATCCAGTGCGCGCAGAATAATGGTCGCAGGCAATTTACGACGACGGTCAATACGAACAAACAGGTTGTCTTTCGGATCGAACTCGAAGTCCAGCCAGGAACCACGGTAAGGGATGATGCGCGCGTTATAAAGCACCTTACCAGAAGAGTGGGTTTTGCCTTTGTCGCTGTCGAAGAAAACGCCAGGACTACGGTGCAACTGAGAAACGATAACGCGCTCAGTACCGTTGATGACAAAAGTACCGTTGTCGGTCATGAGCGGAATTTCGCCCATGTACACTTCTTGTTCTTTAATGTCTTTAACGGTGCCTTCCGGCGCTTCGCGCTCGTAGATCACCAGACGCAGTTTTACGCGCAGCGGTGCGGAATAGGTTACGCCACGAATTTGACATTCTTTAACGTCAAATACAGGTTCGCCAAGACGGTAGCTGACGTACTGCAGTTCAGAATTGCCGCTATAGCTGGCAATTGGGAACACGGAGCGGAAAGCCGCTTCCAGGCCGTACTGCCCTTCAGGATCTTGCTCGATAAACTTCTGGAACGAGTCAAGCTGGATAGAAAGGAGATATGGAATGTCCAGAACTTGTGGACGTTTACCAAAATCCTTACGAATACGTTTTTTCTCGGTATAGGAGTAAACCATAGGGTTCCTCAGCTCGCTGACAAGTCGACCCACTCTGTCCATCGGAGGGACAGTTTATGCAACACCATTTTGTTGACCGGAAAATCGAATACTTTCCGCAATATCTGTTGCTATCACGCTTAAATCATTTCATTGCGATTTACACAGAGCGAGGCGCCTGTCGCAGTATATTAAGTCGTCGATAGAAACAAACATTGTCAGGACTACCAGCAGTCAAACAGTGTGAAATGCTGCTGGCGCCTTACAGCGCAAAATGGCTGGTGACTAAAAAGTCACCAGCCATCGGCCTGATTTCTCAGGCTTCAACCAGAAAAGTTGGCTTATTTAACTTCAACTTCAGCGCCAGCTTCTTCCAGAGATTTTTTCAGTGCTTCGGCGTCGTCTTTGCTGATGCCTTCTTTCAGGGCAGCAGGTGCAGATTCAACCAGGTCTTTAGCTTCTTTCAGACCCAGGCCAGTTGCGCCACGTACTGCTTTGATAACAGCAACTTTGTTAGCGCCAGCAGCTTTCAGAATTACGTCGAATTCAGTTTTTTCTTCAGCAGCTTCAACCGGGCCAGCAGCTACAGCTACAGCAGCAGCAGCGGAAACACCGAATTTTTCTTCCATTGCAGAGATCAGCTCAACAACGTCCATTACGGACATAGCGGATACTGCTTCAATGATTTGATCTTTAGTGATAGACATTTAAATTGTTCCTGAATATCAGAATAAGTTTATACGTAAGCGAATGCGTTACAAAGACAACTGCGATTAAGCAGCTTCTTTCGCATCGCGTACAGCAGCCAGAGTACGAACCAGTTTGCCAGCCGAAGCTTCTTTCATGGTTGCCATCAGGCGTGCAATTGCTTCTTCGTAGGTCGGCAGAGTTGCCAGGCGATCGATCTGGGATGCCGGGATTAACTCACCTTCAAAGGCAGCGGCTTTGACCTCAAATTTTGCATTCGCTTTCGCGAAATCTTTGAACAGACGAGCAGCAGCGCCCGGGTGTTCCATAGAGTATGCAATCAGGGTCGGACCAACGAACGCGTCTTTCAGGCACTCGAACTGAGTACCTTCAACAACACGGCGCAGCAGGGTGTTACGAACAACACGCATGTATACGCCGGCTTCGCGACCTGCTTTACGCAGTTCGGTCATTTTATCTACGGTAACGCCACGGGAATCCGCAACAACCGCAGACAGCGCGCCTTTGGCTACTTCGCTGACTTCAGCAACAATCGCTTGTTTGTCTTGAAGATTTAAAGCCATTAGCTTTGCTCCTGGATGTTTGCCAGAACAAAATGTTCTGGAACTCACTTCACTCTTCCCAACGAGAAGAGCGTCTTAATACGGTGAGCAGAAACAAGCCAGAGTATAAAAAATAATCTTAGCGTTCTGTCACCGTCTACGCAGGGGATTAAGTCTCTTACGAAACACCTGCGGTCTTCGACGGAGGCCTGGATAGGCCAGGCTCCAACGAACAAATCTTGTCTATGACTTCGTCCTTCGAACTGCTGCTGCGTTGCCTGCTCTCGCTCACACCAGTCACATAGTTAACTATGCTCCTGGCGATTCACTCGCTTGCCGCCTTGCCGCAATTCAAATGACTCGCATAGCGTCTGTATCTTTCAACAGAATCGTGGGGGTAAAATTGTAGACAAATTCACCGCCCACGTAAAGGTATTAGTTTGCAGAAGCGCTCAGGCCAGCCTGATCAACTGCAACACCGGCACCCATGGTGGTGGAGATGCTGATTTTCTTGATGTACACGCCTTTCGCCTGAGTCGGTTTTGCTTTTTTCAGCGCAACCAGCAGAGCTTCCAGGTTTTCTTTCAATTTGTCAGCGTCAAAATCCACTTTACCGATGGTGGTGTGAATGATGCCGTTTTTGTCGTTACGGTAACGAACCTGACCTGCTTTCGCGTTTTTAACCGCTTCAGCAACGTTCGGCGTTACAGTACCCACTTTCGGGTTTGGCATCAGGCCACGCGGACCCAGAACCTGGCCCAACTGGCCAACAACGCGCATTGCATCCGGGGAAGCAATAACAACGTCAAAGTTCATTTCGCCTTTTTTGATCTGGTCTGCCAGATCTTCCATACCTACCAGCTCAGCGCCTGCAGCTTTAGCAGCTTCAGCATTTGCGCCCTGAGTAAATACGGCTACGCGAACGGAACGGCCAGTACCGTGCGGCAGTACAGTAGCACCACGTACGTTCTGATCAGATTTACGCGCATCGATGCCGAGGTTAACAGCAACGTCAACGCTTTCTACGAATTTAGCAGTGGCCAGCTCTTTCAGCAGAGAGATAGCTTCGTTGATGTCGTACTGTTTAGTCGCATCAACTTTGTCACGGATCACGCGCATGCGCTTGGTCAGTTTAGCCATTTCTTAGTCCTCCACTACCAGGCCCATGGAACGTGCAGTACCTTCAATGGAGCGAGTCATCGCTTCAATGTCGGCACCAGTCATGTCGGCAGCTTTGGTCTGCGCGATTTCCTGCAGCTGAGCGCGGGAAATTTTACCTACTTTGTCTTTGTTCGGCTTGCCGGAACCAGACTTGATACCAGCCGCTTTCTTCAGCAGAACTGCTGCCGGAGGCGTTTTGGTAACGAAAGTGAAAGAACGGTCAGCGTAAACGGTAATAACAACCGGAATCGGCAGACCTTTTTCCATGGAATCAGTTTTCGCGTTGAACGCTTTACAGAATTCCATGATGTTAACACCCTGCTGACCCAGAGCCGGACCAACCGGTGGGCTCGGGTTTGCCATGCCAGCTGCAACCTGCAGCTTGACGTAGGCCTGGACTTTCTTAGCCATTCTAAATTCCTCGTTTGGGTTATAGCGCCCGGAAGGGCTCCCCGTGTTTAAATTCGTTTTACGGGTACGGGACCCATAAAATCAAAAGGCGCGAAATTGTATGCCAACTTCGCGCCTTGTGCAACATTTGATCGCCTTTTTTTAGGCTTTCTCTACCTGGCTAAAGTCCAGCTCCACCGGGGTCGCACGACCGAAAATGGAAACAGAAACTTTCAGGCGGGACTTCTCGTAGTCAACTTCTTCGACCACACCATTGAAGTCAGCAAACGGACCATCGTTAACGCGGACCATTTCACCTGGTTCGAACAGCGTTTTCGGACGCGGCTTATCACCCACCTGCTGCAGGCGGTTCATAATCGCATCAACTTCTTTATCGCTGATCGGTGCCGGACGATCGGAAGTACCGCCGATGAAGCCCATTACGCGCGGAACGCTGCGCACCAGGTGCCAGCTTGCGTCGTTCATGACCATCTGGACCAGTACGTAACCCGGGAAGAATTTACGCTCGCTTTTACGACGCTGGCCGCCACGGATTTCGACCACTTCTTCGGTCGGCACCATAACTTCGCCAAACAACTCTTCCATATTGTGTAATTTGATGTGCTCACGCAGCGAAGTCGCTACGCGGCCTTCAAAACCGGAAAACGCCTGAACGACGTACCAGCGCTTTTTAGGAGCTTCAGACATCTCAGAACCTCAGGCCAGTGATAAAGGAAACGAGGCGAACCAGAATACCATCCAGTCCCCACAGAATAAGTGACATAACCGCAGTTACCGCAGCTACGATCAATGTGGTGTGCAATGTTTCCTGGCGAGTAGGCCAAATTACCTTACGGACTTCAGTTCTCGCTTCGCGGGCAAACGCAACGGTCGCTTTACCCTTCGTCGTCAACAGCGCGACACCACCTGCTGCAGCAATCAGAATCACAACGGCCAGCGCACGCAGCGGCAGCATCATGTCACGATAAAGGTAGTTGCCAACGATCGCTACGAGCAACAGAACAGCAACAACAACCCACTTCATCGCTTCCAGGCCGCGCCCGCTCCCTTGAGCTTCGGTATTCGCACTCATAAACCAACCTGTTACAAGAATCAGACAAACATTTTTGCCCCGCATAGGCGAGGCAACCAAACCGAAATGCTCTGGCGCGTTTCGGATTTAACGCCATCTACAGAGCCTGTCTCAGCAATGATTATGACAAAAAAAATCACTGATGAGCCAGGTTCTGATTCGAGAGCGTGCAAAAAGGGCATCAAATGATGCCCTTTTCTTACGCTTAGCGTCAAATGTTATCAGCGATTAGCCGAGAACTTTTGCTACAACGCCCGCGCCTACAGTACGGCCGCCTTCACGGATTGCGAAACGCAGACCGTCGTCCATCGCGATCGGGTGGATCAGGGTAACAACCATTTTGATGTTGTCGCCCGGCATTACCATCTCTACGCCTTCCGGCAGTTCGATGGTGCCAGTCACGTCAGTTGTACGGAAGTAGAACTGCGGACGGTAGCCTTTGAAGAACGGTGTATGACGGCCGCCTTCGTCTTTGGACAGAATGTACACTTCGGATTCGAACTTGGTGTGCGGCTTGATGGTGCCCGGCTTAGCCAGTACCTGACCACGTTCGATTTCTTCACGTTTGATACCACGCAGCAGAACACCAACGTTCTCACCAGCACGGCCTTCGTCCAGCAGTTTGCGGAACATTTCAACGCCGGTACAGGTAGATTTCGCAGTATCTTTGATACCAACGATTTCAACTTCTTCTCCAACTTTGATGATACCGCGCTCTACACGACCGGTAACAACGGTACCACGACCGGAGATGGAGAATACGTCTTCGATCGGCAGCAGGAACGGCTTGTCAATCGCACGCTCTGGTTCCGGGATATAGGTATCCAGGTGGCCAGCCAGTTCGATGATTTTCGCTTCCCACTCTGCGTCGCCTTCCAGCGCTTTCAGAGCAGAACCACGAACGATCGGGGTGTCGTCGCCCGGGAAATCGTACTGAGACAGAAGTTCACGAACTTCCATTTCAACCAGTTCCAGCAGCTCTTCGTCATCAACCATGTCGCATTTGTTCAGGAACACGATGATGTACGGAACGCCTACCTGACGACCCAGCAGGATGTGCTCACGAGTCTGCGGCATCGGGCCGTCAGTCGCAGCAACAACCAGGATCGCGCCGTCCATCTGCGCAGCACCGGTGATCATGTTTTTAACATAGTCGGCGTGGCCCGGGCAGTCTACGTGTGCGTAGTGACGGATCGCAGTATCGTACTCAACGTGAGAGGTGTTGATGGTGATACCACGTGCTTTTTCTTCCGGCGCGTTATCGATCTGGTCGAATGCGCGAGCCTGGCCACCGTAAGTTTTGGACAGAACGGTAGTGATTGCAGCGGTCAGCGTTGTTTTACCATGGTCAACGTGGCCGATAGTACCGACGTTAACGTGCGGTTTTGTACGTTCAAACTTTTCTTTAGACATCGATTGTCCCTCTAAGACACGGATAAATCGGTGATATCACCACATCAACCAGGCAACATGCCCGACTTGTTGAATGCAATAAACAGAGAGAAACAGGGGAGGAGAGATAAAGAAGTGGTGCTGATACCCAGAGTCGAACTGGGGACCTCACCCTTACCAAGGGTGCGCTCTACCAACTGAGCCATATCAGCACGTCTGGAGCGGGCAGCGGGAATCGAACCCGCATCATCAGCTTGGAAGGCTGAGGTAATAGCCATTATACGATGCCCGCATCCTAAAACTCGGCTACCCTATTCTTTCTGTGTTTCAGGAGAAGAAAACTCTCCCTTTGAGTTGATTCAGTTTTGACACCAACTCTGGTCACACGAGGTGACCGAAAATGGTGGTGGGGGAAGGATTCGAACCTTCGAAGTCTGTGACGGCAGATTTACAGTCTGCTCCCTTTGGCCGCTCGGGAACCCCACCGGACTTGATGGTGCCGACTACCGGAATCGAACTGGTGACCTACTGATTACAAGTCAGTTGCTCTACCTACTGAGCTAAGTCGGCATCAAGTAGCGCGCATTCTAGGGAGACAGAGCGCTTGATGCAACTAAAAAATTGCACAAATTGTTCTATCGCTCACATTTTGCACGACAAGGCCGTTAAATGCTGCTATTTCAAGCAAATCAGTGGAAAAAACCAGCATCGTGGCAGCTATTGGAGGCCATACCTCCTCGCCGTTTAAGGCGAGCGCACCTCCCATCTGTCTGTATAAAGTGCTTTTGCTTCACCCTGATGCCGTTTTTTAACCAATCAAGAAGAAATCCCTTATTGAGGAGAGCGTGATTCGTATCACCTGTACGCGGGAGTAGCACTGTAAAAAGGGTCTTTCCGTTTATTGCGAGGAACTTGCCAATTTGTTGTGCAGGTCGTTCAGAGGGACGAAACGAACGGTCATCTTCGTAACATCATCCATCAAGATAAATAAGGTACACCATCAGCTCCAGCGAAGCGGTTCTGGCTAATACCTTATTAATACATTTGAGAAAGCGGGTTATGCCTGGCAACGCAGCCTTCTTTATCACTAAGCACAGGCCGGTTTGCATATAGAAGGTTTCTACAGTAGCAGGGACGACACTGCCTGCCGAAATAGCGGATTTCCTGAACTCAGCAGATGGAAACACACATTCAACCGCGATTTAATACCAACGCTTATTCGCGGTAATTCCGTTATCCCGCGCTATTGCCTGGCAGTCTCTGAAACGTGATGCTTTCCCCGGAAAGCATCATGCAGACGCGATTTTTCATATTATTCCCTGCCATCTGGTGTTAACCTCCTGCCCATTGTCCTAACTTATATCAATAACGTCGCGCCATCACATTACCTTAAAAGAAGGCTTCTCGCTCCGTGTCGGAAGCATACGTGGCGAGCCACCATGGCAGGCAGAAAAAGCTTATGAGTAAAAAAGAGCAAACGTTAATGACCCCGTACTTGCAGTTCAATCGTAGCCAGTGGGCTGCGCTTCGTGATTCAGTGCCGATGACGCTCACTGAGGGTGAAATCGCGCGGTTAAAAGGCATTAATGAAGATCTCTCTTTGGAAGAGGTTGCAGAGATTTATCTGCCGCTATCGCGTTTGCTCAATTTTTATATCAGTTCGAATTTACGTCGCCAGGCTGTGCTTGAACAATTCTTAGGCACGAATGGACAAAGAATACCTTATATCATCAGCATTGCAGGTAGCGTTGCCGTGGGCAAAAGCACCACTGCACGTGTATTGCAGGCTTTATTAAGTCGCTGGCCGGAGCATCGCCGCGTTGAATTAATCACCACCGATGGCTTTTTGCATCCTAATCAGGTTTTAAAAGATCGTGGCCTGATGAAGAAGAAAGGGTTTCCGCAATCTTATGATATGCACCGTCTGGTGAAATTCGTTTCCGATATTAAATCCGGCGTGCCAAACGTTACTGCACCAGTATATTCACATTTAATTTACGATGTGATCCCGGACGGAGATAAAACGGTAACTCAACCGGATATTCTGATCCTGGAAGGACTCAACGTATTACAAAGCGGTATGGATTATCCTCATGACCCTCATCATGTATTTGTTTCTGACTTTGTCGACTTCTCCATTTATGTCGATGCGCCGGAAGAGTTACTACAGAAATGGTATATCAATCGCTTCCTGAAATTCCGTGAAGGGGCTTTCGCCGATCCGGATTCTTATTTCCATAACTATGCGAAATTGACCGAAGAAGAAGCCGTCAATATAGCCACATCCCTTTGGAAGGAAATTAACTGGCTAAATTTGAAAGAAAATATCCTTCCAACTCGTGAGCGTGCAAGCCTCGTTATGACCAAGAGTGCTGACCACGCGGTCGAGCAAGTACGCCTGCGAAAATAAAACAAGGGGAGCGAAATGCTCCCCCTTTAATTATTCGGCACTGCGTAAGGAAATTTCACCACCCATCCAGGGTTTAATTACTCCATCCTGTTCAAGCAACAATGCACCTTGTGCATCAATGCCACGCGAGATCCCAAATATTTCTCTTTCGCCGATGATCAATTTCACCGGGCGATCGATAAAGTTATCCAGTTTCTTCCAGCGAGAGAGCCAGGGGCTTAACCCTTCTTGTTCAAAAGACTGCAGCGCAGCACGTAATTCATTAATCAGACGGACAGCGAGCGTATTGCGATCAATGACTACACCCGCTTCTTGCAGGTTAACCCAGCCTTGATTGATCACGTCACTTTCCGCATGGCGCATGGCAAGGTTGATGCCAGCCCCTATCACGATCTGCGCAGCATCGCCGGTTTTACCGGTTAATTCAACGAGGATACCGGCAAGTTTACGGTCACCCAGATACAGATCATTGGGCCATTTCACCCGAACATTTTCTGCGCCAAGTTCTTGCAGAACTTCTGCCATGATAATGCCAATGACCAGACTTAATCCGATGGCCGCAGCCGGACCTTGTTCAAGACGCCAGTATATGGAGAGATAGAGATTCGCACCAAAGGGAGAGAACCACTTACGCCCACGCCGACCACGCCCCGCCTGCTGGTATTCTGCGACACAGGCATCACCGGATCGCAGCTCGCCGATACGATCCAGCAGGTATTGGTTAGTGGAATCAATAACCGGCAATACGGCCACTTTACCTGTTTGAACCTGCGTTACGATCAGTTCTTCATTCAACAATTGGATGGGTTCAGGAAGACTGTAACCTTTACCGGGCACGGTGAATACATCCACCCCCCAGTCACGCAGGGTTTGAATGTGTTTATTGATAGCTGCACGACTCATGCCCAGCCGCTCACCGAGCTGTTCACCAGAGTGGAATTCACCATCAGCAAGGATAGAGACCAGGGTTAATGGAATGGTGTTGTCTTTCATGCAATCACCTCCACGGCATTGACTTCGCCACGATGGCCGATAAAACGCACCTCCGGTTCCAGCCAGACATTAAACTTCGCGCCAACCTGTTCACGTACATGGTGAGCCAGGCGGACAACATCTTTACTGGTCGCGTGATTTTGATTGATTAGCACCAGTGCCTGTAACGGATGAACGGCTGCCCCACCAATAGATACACCCTTTAATTGGCATTGATCGATAAGCCATCCGGCAGCGAGTTTTACTGTGCCGTCAGGTTGAGGGTAATGGGGAGCTTTCGGGGACTTTTCCAGTAGCGCGGCGGCCTGTTCGGCACTCACAACCGGATTTTTAAAGAAGCTACCGGCATTACCGTTTACTTTCGGATCGGGTAACTTACTGGTGCGCATGCGGCAAACTTCTTCAAAAACGTTCTGCGGCGTTACGGTTGCCGGGTCCAGACGCGTCAGATCGCCATAAGTCAGAACCGGCTGCCACTGCTTAGATAAGCGCAAACCAACCGCGACGATTGCGTAGCGATCCTGATACTCATGTTTGAAGATACTGTCACGGTAGCCAAAGCGGCAAGCTTCTGCCGTTAATCGGCGGGTATTTCCCGTACTCAACTCTACACAGTCGACATAGGCGCAAACGCGCTGCAATTCAACACCGTATGCGCCGATGTTCTGGATAGGCGATGAACCAACACAACCGGGGATCAACGCAAGGTTTTCCAGACCGGGCATTCCATGTGAGAGTGTAAATTGCACGAGTTGATGCCAGTTTTCTCCCGCACCAACATGTACATGCCAGGCCTCGGCGCTTTCCTCAGTTTCAATACCCAGGATGCGGTTAATAATGACCGTACCTGTGAAATCTTCCAGGAAAAGAACATTACTGCCCTCACCCAGCATCAATACGGGCTGTTCATTACGTACGGATTCCTGCCACGCTTCAAGTAGTTGCTGCACGCTTTCAGCACGTATTATTTTATTTGCATTGTGATCAATGCCGAAGGTATTCCAGGGCTTAAGGGAGTGGTTCATAGACGCTGTCCTGATGCAAAAACCCGGCTAGTTTACCGCATATGCAAAGTGAGCGCTTGTGGTTATATGGTGAGGGATAAAAACGCAAAAAGCCCATCCGTGAGGATGGGCTTTTTACTTGTTTGATGCCTGGCAGTTTATGAATCACGTTGTGATTCACCCTTCGGGCCGTTGCTGCGCAACGTTCAAAAGCGCTCGCTTTTGTCCTACTCTCTGTCGGGTAGCGAACTGCCCCGAAGACGGGTGCAGGTCTTTTAATTTGATGCCTGGCAGTTCCCTACTCTCACATGGGGAGACCCCACACTACCATCGGCGCTACGGCGTTTCACTTCTGAGTTCGGCATGGGGTCAGGTGGGACCACCGCGCTAAAGCCGCCAGGCAAATTCTTTGTGCTCAGTACGCAATTCTTTATCGCATCAGCCGCGTTGGCTGCATTTGCGAACGTCAGTCACATACTTTTTGTATGCTCCTTCCGTCGCTTCATTTGCCGCCTTGCTGCTGCGCAAATTATTGCGTACTCAACTCTGAATCTAAGCTGAAAATCTTCTCAATCCGCCAAAACATCTTCGGCGTTGTAAGGTTAAGCCTCACGGTTCATTAGTACCGGTTAGCTCAACGCATCGCTGCGCTTACACACCCGGCCTATCAACGTCGTCGTCTTCAACGTTCCTTTAGTGTCCTTAAAGGACAAGGGAGAACTCATCTCGGGGCAAGTTTCGTGCTTAGATGCTTTCAGCACTTATCTCTTCCGCATGTAGCTACCGGGCAGTGCCATTGGCATGACAACCCGAACACCAGTGATGCGTCCACTCCGGTCCTCTCGTACTAGGAGCAGCCCCCCTCAATTCTCCAGCGCCCACGGCAGATAGGGACCGAACTGTCTCACGACGTTCTAAACCCAGCTCGCGTACCACTTTAAATGGCGAACAGCCATACCCTTGGGACCTACTTCAGCCCCAGGATGTGATGAGCCGACATCGAGGTGCCAAACACCGCCGTCGATATGAACTCTTGGGCGGTATCAGCCTGTTATCCCCGGAGTACCTTTTATCCGTTGAGCGATGGCCCTTCCATTCAGAACCACCGGATCACTATGACCTGCTTTCGCACCTGCTCGCGCCGTCACGCTCGCAGTCAAGCTGGCTTATGCCATTGCACTAACCTCCTGATGTCCGACCAGGATTAGCCAACCTTCGTGCTCCTCCGTTACTCTTTGGGAGGAGACCGCCCCAGTCAAACTACCCACCAGACACTGTCCGCAACCCGGATTACGGGTCCACGTTAGAACATCAAACATTAAAGGGTGGTATTTCAAGGTTGGCTCCACGCAGACTGGCGTCCACGCTTCAAAGCCTCCCACCTATCCTACACATCAAGGCTCAATGTTCAGTGTCAAGCTATAGTAAAGGTTCACGGGGTCTTTCCGTCTTGCCGCGGGTACACTGCATCTTCACAGCGAGTTCAATTTCACTGAGTCTCGGGTGGAGACAGCCTGGCCATCATTACGCCATTCGTGCAGGTCGGAACTTACCCGACAAGGAATTTCGCTACCTTAGGACCGTTATAGTTACGGCCGCCGTTTACCGGGGCTTCGATCAAGAGCTTCTCCTTACGGATAACCCCATCAATTAACCTTCCGGCACCGGGCAGGCGTCACACCGTATACGTCCACTTTCGTGTTTGCACAGTGCTGTGTTTTTAATAAACAGTTGCAGCCAGCTGGTATCTTCGACTGATTTCAGCTCCACCCGCAGGGGCTTCACCTACATATCAGCGTGCCTTCTCCCGAAGTTACGGCACCATTTTGCCTAGTTCCTTCACCCGAGTTCTCTCAAGCGCCTTGGTATTCTCTACCTGACCACCTGTGTCGGTTTGGGGTACGATTTCGTGTTACCTGATGCTTAGAGGCTTTTCCTGGAAGCAGGGCA
Organism: Phytobacter sp. SCO41; assembly: GCF_003073275.1. Taxonomy (NCBI): domain Bacteria; kingdom Pseudomonadati; phylum Pseudomonadota; class Gammaproteobacteria; order Enterobacterales; family Enterobacteriaceae; genus Phytobacter; species Phytobacter sp. SCO41. The sequence continues at coordinate 5,317,923 of NZ_CP027225.1, forward strand.
TTTGTTACTTCATCACCGTAGTGACTCGTCATCACACCTCAGCCTTGATTATCCGGATTTGCCTGGATAACCAGCCTACATGCTTAAACCGGGACAACCGTCGCCCGGCTAACATAGCCTTCTCCGTCCCCCCTTCGCAGTAACACCAAGTACAGGAATATTAACCTGTTTCCCATCGACTACGCCTTTCGGCCTCGCCTTAGGGGTCGACTCACCCTGCCCCGATTAACGTTGGACAGGAACCCTTGGTCTTCCGGCGAGCGGGCTTTTCACCCGCTTTATCGTTACTTATGTCAGCATTCGCACTTCTGATACCTCCAGCATGCCTCACAGCACACCTTCACAGGCTTACAGAACGCTCCCCTACCCAACAACACTTAGTGTCGCTGCCGCAGCTTCGGTGCATGGTTTAGCCCCGTTACATCTTCCGCGCAGGCCGACTCGACCAGTGAGCTATTACGCTTTCTTTAAATGATGGCTGCTTCTAAGCCAACATCCTGGCTGTCTGTGCCTTCCCACATCGTTTCCCACTTAACCATGACTTTGGGACCTTAGCTGGCGGTCTGGGTTGTTTCCCTCTTCACGACGGACGTTAGCACCCGCCGTGTGTCTCCCGTGATAACATTCTCCGGTATTCGTAGTTTGCATCGGGTTGGTAAGCCGGGATGGCCCCCTAGCCGAAACAGTGCTCTACCCCCGGAGATGAATTCACGAGGCGCTACCTAAATAGCTTTCGGGGAGAACCAGCTATCTCCCGGTTTGATTGGCCTTTCACCCCCAGCCACAAGTCATCCGCTAATTTTTCAACATTAGTCGGTTCGGTCCTCCAGTTAGTGTTACCCAACCTTCAACCTGCCCATGGCTAGATCACCGGGTTTCGGGTCTATACCCTGCAACTTAACGCCCAGTTAAGACTCGGTTTCCCTTCGGCTCCCCTATTCGGTTAACCTTGCTACAGAATATAAGTCGCTGACCCATTATACAAAAGGTACGCAGTCACCCCATTAAGAGGCTCCCACTGCTTGTACGTACACGGTTTCAGGTTCTTTTTCACTCCCCTCGCCGGGGTTCTTTTCGCCTTTCCCTCACGGTACTGGTTCACTATCGGTCAGTCAGGAGTATTTAGCCTTGGAGGATGGTCCCCCCATATTCAGACAGGATACCACGTGTCCCGCCCTACTCATCGAGCTCACAACCTGTGTGCTTTCGTGTACGGGGCTGTCACCCTGTATCGCGCGACTTTCCAGACGCTTCCACTAACACACAAGCTGATTCAGGCTCTGGGCTGCTCCCCGTTCGCTCGCCGCTACTGGGGGAATCTCGGTTGATTTCTTTTCCTCGGGGTACTTAGATGTTTCAGTTCCCCCGGTTCGCCTCGTTTGACTATGTATTCATCAAACGATAGTGCAACGGATTGCACTGGGTTTCCCCATTCGGACATCGCCGGGTCAAAGGTTCATATCACCTCGCCGGCGCTTTTCGCAGATTAGCACGTCCTTCATCGCCTCTGACTGCCAGGGCATCCACCGTGTACGCTTAGTCGCTTAACCTCACAACCCGAAGATGTCTTGTTCTGTCCGGTTTGTTGCGCGTTGTGAATACTACGTTGTTCCGTACTCGCGATGCTCATGGACATCAAGTCCACTGCGCTCGCTGCGTGCGGTACGCCTTGCCTTCACATCGCTCACGTCACCTTTTACAGTGTCATCTTCTGATTGCGATAATTTGAGAGACTCGAACACACCGTCATCTGTTCTTATTACGGAGAACAGACACTGTGTGTCGTTTCAATTTTCAGCTTGATCCAGATTTTTAAAGAGCAAAACTTCGCAGTGCACCTTTTCAGGTTCACTCTGAAGTTTTCTTGTGTTCGCAGTAAAAGATGGTGGAGCTATGCGGGATCGAACCGCAGACCTCCTGCGTGCAAAGCAGGCGCTCTCCCAGCTGAGCTATAGCCCCATCGTAGTTAAATCTCACCAACCTTAATTACTGTTGAGGCAAGGCGTGGTGACACGAAGCATACTTAATGTATGTGAGTGTCGCCGCAACGCAGCATCAGCAGGAATTTGGTAGGCCTGAGTGGACTTGAACCACCGACCTCACCCTTATCAGGGGTGCGCTCTAACCACCTGAGCTACAAGCCTGCAGAGATTTTTTACTGCTCTATTTCATCAGACAATCTGTGTGAGCACTACAAAGGCAGGTTCTTTAAGGTAAGGAGGTGATCCAACCGCAGGTTCCCCTACGGTTACCTTGTTACGACTTCACCCCAGTCATGAATCACAAAGTGGTAAGCGCCCTCCCGAAGGTTAAGCTACCTACTTCTTTTGCAACCCACTCCCATGGTGTGACGGGCGGTGTGTACAAGGCCCGGGAACGTATTCACCGTGGCATTCTGATCCACGATTACTAGCGATTCCGACTTCATGGAGTCGAGTTGCAGACTCCAATCCGGACTACGACATACTTTATGAGGTCCGCTTGCTCTCGCGAGGTCGCTTCTCTTTGTATATGCCATTGTAGCACGTGTGTAGCCCTGGTCGTAAGGGCCATGATGACTTGACGTCATCCCCACCTTCCTCCAGTTTATCACTGGCAGTCTCCTTTGAGTTCCCGGCCGGACCGCTGGCAACAAAGGATAAGGGTTGCGCTCGTTGCGGGACTTAACCCAACATTTCACAACACGAGCTGACGACAGCCATGCAGCACCTGTCTCACGGTTCCCGAAGGCACTAAGGCATCTCTGCCGAATTCCGTGGATGTCAAGACCAGGTAAGGTTCTTCGCGTTGCATCGAATTAAACCACATGCTCCACCGCTTGTGCGGGCCCCCGTCAATTCATTTGAGTTTTAACCTTGCGGCCGTACTCCCCAGGCGGTCGACTTAACGCGTTAGCTCCGGAAGCCACGCCTCAAGGGCACAACCTCCAAGTCGACATCGTTTACGGCGTGGACTACCAGGGTATCTAATCCTGTTTGCTCCCCACGCTTTCGCACCTGAGCGTCAGTCTTTGTCCAGGGGGCCGCCTTCGCCACCGGTATTCCTCCAGATCTCTACGCATTTCACCGCTACACCTGGAATTCTACCCCCCTCTACAAGACTCAAGCCTGCCAGTTTCGAATGCAGTTCCCAGGTTGAGCCCGGGGATTTCACATCCGACTTGACAGACCGCCTGCGTGCGCTTTACGCCCAGTAATTCCGATTAACGCTTGCACCCTCCGTATTACCGCGGCTGCTGGCACGGAGTTAGCCGGTGCTTCTTCTGCGGGTAACGTCAATCAACACGGTTATTAACCGTATTGCCTTCCTCCCCGCTGAAAGTACTTTACAACCCGAAGGCCTTCTTCATACACGCGGCATGGCTGCATCAGGCTTGCGCCCATTGTGCAATATTCCCCACTGCTGCCTCCCGTAGGAGTCTGGACCGTGTCTCAGTTCCAGTGTGGCTGGTCATCCTCTCAGACCAGCTAGGGATCGTCGCCTTGGTGAGCCATTACCCCACCAACTAGCTAATCCCATCTGGGCACATCCGATGGCAAGAGGCCCGAAGGTCCCCCTCTTTGGTCTTGCGACATTATGCGGTATTAGCTACCGTTTCCAGTAGTTATCCCCCTCCATCGGGCAGTTTCCCAGACATTACTCACCCGTCCGCCACTCGTCACCCAAGGAGCAAGCTCCTCTGTGCTACCGTTCGACTTGCATGTGTTAGGCCTGCCGCCAGCGTTCAATCTGAGCCATGATCAAACTCTTCAATTTAAAAGTTTGATGCTCGTAGAATTAAACTTCGTAATGAATTACGTGTTCACTCTATGAGACTTGGTATTCATTTAGTGTCCGAAGACATTAAGAATCCATGTCACTTTGAGTGCCCACACAGATTGTCTGATAAATTGTTAAAGAGCAGTGCCGCTTCGTTTTTCGCTGCGGCGCGGGGTGTGCATATTACGCTTTCCCGCTGCAGAGTCAAGTGTTTATTTTCACTTTTCTCTGCGGAATTCTCACCGGCATTCGCCTGAGAACCCCGCTGACCCGGCGGCTTGCTTGCCGTTGTTCCGTGTCAGTGGAGGCGCATTATAGGGAGTTCTTGTGAAGTGACAAGCATAAAATTCAAAAAAATTATCGTTCGCTCATATTTCATTCATAGCGGCGGTTAAAGCGGCGCTTTGCTGTTTAACTGAGCGATTTTGCGCGCAAATTCGGTCACCTGCTGCCAGTCGGTATAGACCACTTCTTTACGGGTATCCGTTTCGCCACCCGTCATCTTCATAATGAGTTGAATCATCAGACGATCAAACCAGCGATAACGCGGGTAACGCAGCGCACCTGCAAACACGACGCACTCATCAGGACGCCATGGCGAACGCAGCAAAAACTTACGGGTGTAGTTGTTAGTCTGCGGGGTGCGCTTCTCGGGCTTGCGCGCGACAAGGTTTACAGAGAAGAACGCGCCGGGCAGCGCATTCAGGTTTTTCTGGTGCTGCTTTACGAAATTGTCCAGCGCCGGGTTGAAATGACCATAACGAATAGAAGCGCCGATGACGACGCGCTCATAGGCTGACCAGTCAATCGTCCCGACACGATTGAGATTGAGCACATCGGTACTCACCCCCAGCTCGCTTAATTGCGAGGCCAGATAAGCGGCAATCTCACGCGTTTGTCCATCACGAGTAGAAAACAAAATTAGCGTTTTCACGTATAGCTCCCTTATTCGCGCCAGAAGGTCGGCGTGAACAGTACCAATAAGGTAAAGACCTCAAGACGACCAAACAGCATATTGGCAATCAGGATCCATTTCGCAATCGGGTTCATGCTGGCGAAGTTATCCGCCACTACACCAAGCCCCGGGCCCAGGTTATTGAGTGTCGCCACGACAGAAGCGAATGCGGAGAAGTCATCCACGCCGGTCGCAATGATAGCCAGCATGCTGACGATAAATACCAATGCATAGGCGGAGAAGAACCCCCATACCGCTTCAAGAATACGCTCCGGCAGGGCACGGTTCCCCAGTTTGATGCTATATACCGCATTCGGATGCACCAGACGTTTCAGTTCACGGTTACCCTGTTTAAACAGCAGCAGAATACGAATAACTTTCAGGCCGCCCCCCGTCGAGCCCGCACAGCCGCCGATAAAGGCTGAGCAGAGCAACAGCACCGGCAGGAATAACGGCCAGCGAGAGATACTGTCGGTCGTGAAGCCTGCGGTTGTCGCCATCGACACCACCTGGAAGAAAGCCTGGTTGAGCGTCGTCATCGCCGAACTGTAGACATTATGGAACCACAGCATCACGGTGCAGATCACCACCAGCGTCAACTGTACGCCGATGAACATACGAAATTCAGGATCGCGCCAGTACACTTTCAGGCTGCGACCACTGAGTAAAGAGAAGTGCAGACCATAGTTACAGCCGGAGATCAGCAGGAAAATGGCGATAATGGTGTTAATCGTAGGGCTGTCGAAGTAGCCCACGCTGGCATCATGCGTCGAAAAGCCGCCAATCGCGATGGTTGAGAAGCTGTGCCCGATTGCATCGAAAGCGGGCATACCGGCAAACCACAATGCCAGCGCACAGGCGATAGTCAGCAATACATAGATGAGCCACAGCGTCTTCGCTGTTTCGGCAATACGCGGACGCATTTTATTGTCTTTCAGCGGCCCTGGCATTTCAGCGCGATAGAGCTGCATACCCCCGACGCCCAGAATAGGCAGAATCGCCACCGCCAGCACGATGATCCCCATACCACCAAACCACTGCAGCATCTGACGATAAAAGAGAATGGCATGAGGCAACGAGTCCAGCCCCACCAGCGTGGTGGCCCCCGTCGTCGTTAACCCAGAGAACGATTCGAAAAAAGCATCCGTCACCGTCAGGTTTGGACTTTCAGAGAAGATAAAGGGCAACGCCCCCACACTACCCAGCACGGTCCAGAACAGCACAACGATCAGAAAACCCTCGCGCGATTTCAACTCACTCTTTTCACGGCGGTTAGGCCACCACAGCAGAGAGCCAATCGCCAGCGCGACAAAGAATGTCTGTGTGAATGCCCTTCCTGCGCCATCACGATAGATAAGTGCAACCAGCCCTGGCAGAATCATCGTCCCGGAAAAGAGAATGATCAGAAGTCCAACAATTCGGGTTATGGCACGAAAATGCATCTCTGCCGCTTCCTTAGGTACGCAAAAATTAGGTGGGGATTATTCTTCAATCTTGTGTAATTGCAACGCACCACGACTGAAATCAGCAAGTTTTGTTGAAAAAGCAGCCAGTTCAGATTGCGGGAGTGCCACCCGAAGCCGAACAAACGCCTCGTATTCACTCGCAACAATCTTGCCGGAAAACTGCCCCAGCAGGGTTTCAACCCCGGTCAACTGCCCATATTCACATTGCAAAGTATATTCGGTTAATGGCGTCTTGCGCAGCGTCGTCAACTGCGTAAGCGCCTGGCTCACACCGCCGCCGTAAGCTTTAACCAGTCCACCGGTCCCCAACAACACGCCACCGTAGTAGCGCACCACTACGGCGGTCATTTCCCCGACCCCACTTCCCATTAGCTGGGCAAGCATCGGTTTTCCGGCTGTACCCGCAGGTTCACCATCATCAGAAAAGCCCAGTTGCTGCGAATCATTCGGCGGCCCGGCTACCCAGGCCACACAATGGTGTCGCGCATCCGGGTGTTCAGCACGTACTGACTCGACAAACGCCTTAGCCGCTTCCACACCATCAGTATGGGCCAGGTATGTAATAAAACGGCTTTTCTTGATCTCTTCGACAAAGGTGACCGGCGCTGCCGGTATCAGCCAGCTATCCATTACGCCAGTTTCAAATCACGCGTCATGTTTTCGATACTGTTTTCGTGAATCACCACGTTGTCTTCGATACGAATGCCGCCAAATGGTTTCAGCGCCTCAATTTTCTGCCAGTTGAAGTGCTTGCTGAACGGGCCGTCACGCCATGGCGCCAGCAGTGATTCAATAAAGTAGATACCCGGCTCAATCGTCAGCACCATACGTGGTTGCAATACACGGGTACAACGCAGGTAAGGGTATTTGGACGGCGCCGCCAGGTGCGTACCGGTATCATCCTGCATAAAGCCTGCAACATCGTGCACCTGCAGGCCAAGCGGGTGACCAATGCCGTGTGGCATGAATGGGCCGGTCAGGTCATTTTCGACCATTGCCTCTTCGCTCATATCAGAGATTATCTGATGTTTACGCAGCAGCTTCGCAATACGTTGATGGAACTGGAGGTGGTACTCGGTGTAGTTAACACCCGACTTCATCGTAGCGATCAACGCCAGTTGTTCATCATTAACATCTTTGACCAGATGGGCATAATCGTTATCGCTGTTGGCCGACCAGGTGCGGGTCAGGTCTGCGGCATAACCGTTATATTCCGCCCCTGCATCCAGCAAGAAACTACGCAGTTCTGCCGGTGCACGATGATCCAGTTTGGTGTAATGAAGAACGGCGGCATGCTCATTGAGCGCCACAATATTGCTGTAAGGCACATCGGTATCGCGATGCCCGGTTGCGGTCAAATAAGCCAGGTTGATATCAAATTCACTCATCCCGGAACGGAACGCCTCTTCCGCCGCACGATGCCCCATTACCGCCGTTTTCTGCGCTTCACGCATACATGCCAGTTCGTAATCAGTTTTATAGGCGCGGTAATAGTGCAAGTAATCGATCACCCCTTTCGGGTTGATGTTACTGGCAGCAATATCCAGCGAAAGCGCGCGCTCGGGAACCGGGCCGATATACCCAATATTTCCGCGAGCAGCAGGTAACAGGCTGCCAATACCGTCGGCTTTCGGCAGGGCAATCACCTCAACTTCGTCGGTCCAGAAGGAGGTCGGTAACGGCTCAACGTTGTGCCAGTAATCGACCGGCAGGTAGAACCACAGTTTCGGTTTGTTAACGCCATCGACCAGCAACCAGCAATTTGGAACCTGTGTGACCGGAACCCAGGCTTTAAACTGCGGATTGACTTTGAAAGGGTACGGATGGTCGTCGAGAAAGACATTGAACAGTTCACCGGAGTGAATCAACAGCGCGTCCAGTTTAAAGCGGGCCAGCACGTCCCGGGTACGTTCCTGGAGCGTAACGATATGATTTTTATACAGCGCAGCCAGTGAGTCCATCATTCTTCCTTCTGTTTTTTGAGCTCAAGTTTTTGCATCTTAGCATACCTGATCCCGGTAGGGTGATTTCGGCTGAGCGTGATCAAACTAGCAATTCTTTAAAGATAAATTTGCAATTTATTAACATAAAAACCACACTCCGCTTCATCTGGTATGACCAGATCCCTTGCTGGATTCAGGAGACTGACATGCTCTACAAAGGCGATACCCTATATATCAAATGGCTGGAAGATGGCATTGCCGAACTGGTGTTCGATGCCCCCGGGTCGGTGAATAAGTTAGACACGGCAACCGTAGCCAGCCTCGGCCAGGCGCTGGACGTGCTGGAAAAACAGGCGGATTTAAAAGGCCTGCTGCTGCGCTCAGAAAAAGCAGCGTTTATTGTCGGTGCCGATATTACCGAATTCCTCTCTCTGTTCCTGGTTCCGGCAGAACAACTGAGTACCTGGCTGCACTTTGCCAATAGCGTGTTCAATCGTCTGGAAGATTTGCCGGTACCGACCATTTCTGCCGTAAACGGCTATGCGCTGGGCGGCGGCTGCGAGTGCGTGCTCGCCACCGACTACCGTCTGGCGACGCCGGATCTGCGCATCGGTCTGCCGGAAACGAAACTGGGCATCATGCCTGGCTTTGGCGGTTCCGTCCGTATGCCACGTCTGCTGGGCGCCGACAGTGCGCTGGAAATTATTGCCGCCGGGAAAGATGTTGGCGCCGAAGAGGCGCTGAAAATTGGCCTGGTCGATGGCGTAGTTCAGCCGGAAAAATTAAAAGCAGGCGCAGTGGCGATTTTACGTCAGGCGATTAACGGCGATCTCGACTGGAGAGCCAAACGCCAGCCGAAGCTGGAGCCGCTGCACTTAAGTAAAATCGAAGCCACCATGAGCTTTACGATTGCCAAAGGTATGGTCGCGCAGACAGCAGGTAAACATTACCCCGCACCCATAACAGCGGTTAAAACCATTGAAGCAGCCGCTCGCTTTGGCCGTGAAGAAGCCCTGAAACTTGAAAATCAAAGTTTCGTTCCTCTGGCGCACAGTAAAGAAGCCCGCGCACTGGTCGGTATTTTCCTTAACGATCAATACGTGAAAGGCAAAGCGAAAAAACTGACCAAAGATGTCGAGACACCAAAACAGGCCGCCGTGCTGGGTGCGGGTATTATGGGCGGCGGTATTGCTTACCAGTCTGCCTGGAAAGGCGTGCCGGTCATTATGAAAGACATCAATGACAAATCGCTGACGCTGGGTATGAGTGAAGCGGGTAAGCTGCTTAATAAACAGCTTGAACGCGGCAAAATCGATGGACTAAAACTGGCCGGGGTCATTTCCACTATTCACCCGACCCTCAACTATGCCGGCTTTGAGCGCGTGGATGTCGTAGTCGAAGCGGTTGTTGAAAACCCGAAAGTGAAAAAAGCCGTTCTCGCAGAAACCGAAGAAAAGGTAAGCCCGGATACCGTCCTGGCGTCAAACACCTCCACGATCCCGATTTCCGAACTGGCAAGCGTGCTTAAACGCCCGGAAAACTTCTGCGGGATGCACTTCTTTAACCCGGTACACCGTATGCCGCTGGTTGAAGTCATTCGCGGTGAAAAAACGTCTGATAAAACCATCGCTAAAGTCGTGGCATGGGCGAGCAAAATGGGCAAAACACCGATCGTGGTGAATGACTGCCCGGGATTCTTCGTCAATCGCGTGTTGTTCCCTTATTTTGCCGGCTTTAGCCAGTTGCTGCGTGACGGTGCGGATTTCCGCAAAGTCGATAAAGTCATGGAGAAAGTCTTTGGCTGGCCAATGGGCCCGGCATATTTGCTGGATGTGGTCGGTATCGACACGGCGCATCACGCGCAAGCCGTCATGGCGGCGGGCTTCCCACAGCGGATGCAGAAAGATTATCGCGATGCTATCGACGCGCTGTTCGACGCTAACCGTTTCGGGCAGAAAAATGGCCTTGGCTTCTGGCGCTATAAAGAAGACAGCAAAGGCAAACCGAAGAAAGAAGAAGATGCCGAGGTAAATGCCCTGCTGGCAGAAGTTAGCCAGCCGAAGCGTGACTTTAGCGACGATGAGATTATCGCCCGTATGATGATCCCGATGGTCAACGAAGTGGTGCGCTGCCTGGAAGAAGGCATTATCGCCAGCCCGGCAGAAGCCGATATGGCGCTGGTCTACGGTCTCGGTTTCCCTCCGTTCCACGGCGGGGCATTCCGCTGGCTCGACACGCTTGGCAGCGCAAAATATCTCGATATGGCGCATCAGTTCCAGCACCTTGGCCCGCTCTATGAAGCCCCGGCCGGGCTGCGCGAGAAAGCGCGCCACAACGAAGCGTATTATCCCCCGGTTGAACCTGCCCGTCCGGCAGGCGAACTGAAAACGGCTTAAGGAGTCACAATGGAACAGGTTGTCATTGTCGATGCAATTCGCACCCCGATGGGCCGTTCAAAAGGCGGCGCATTTCGCAACGTGCGCGCGGAAGATCTCTCCGCGCACCTGATGCGCAGCCTGCTGGCGCGTAACCCGGCGCTGGACGCTTCTGCGATTGACGATATCTACTGGGGCTGCGTTCAGCAGACTCTGGAGCAGGGTTTCAACATTGCCCGCAACGCGTCATTGCTGGCGGAAATCCCCCATTCCGTACCTGCAGTAACCGTTAACCGTCTGTGCGGTTCATCAATGCAGGCGCTGCACGATGCCGCCCGGATGATCATGACCGGCGATGCGCAGGTCTGTCTGGTTGGCGGCGTGGAGCATATGGGTCATGTTCCGATGAGCCACGGCGTGGATTTCCATCCGGGTATGAGCCGCAATGTGGCGAAAGCCGCAGGAATGATGGGGCTTACCGCAGAGATGCTTTCCCGGATGCACGGCATCAGCCGCGAAATGCAGGACGCGTTTGGCGCGCGTTCTCATGCCCGCGCCTGGGCCGCCACACAGTCCGGGGCATTTAAAAATGAAATCATCCCCACCGGCGGTCACGATGCCGATGGCGTGTTAAAGCAATTTAATTATGACGAAGTCATTCGCCCGGAAACCACCGTTGAGGCGCTCTCGGCCTTAAGACCGGCGTTCGATCCGGTGAGCGGCACGGTCACTGCGGGGACCTCTTCCGCCTTGTCCGACGGCGCATCGGCAATGCTGGTCATGAGTGAGAGCCGTGCCCGCGAGTTAGGCCTGAAACCACGGGCGCGCGTACGCTCGATGGCTGTCGTCGGGTGCGACCCATCCATTATGGGTTATGGCCCGGTGCCGGCATCAAAGCTGGCGCTGAAAAAAGCGGGCCTGACCACCAGCGACATTGACCTGTTTGAAATGAACGAGGCCTTTGCCGCACAGATCCTACCGTGCATAAAAGATCTGGGGTTGATGGAGCAGATTGACGAGAAGATCAACCTCAACGGCGGTGCGATCGCGCTCGGCCATCCGCTGGGTTGTTCAGGTACGCGTATCAGCACTACCCTGCTCAACCTGATGGAGCGCAAAGATGCCCAGTTTGGTCTGGCGACCATGTGTATCGGGCTGGGTCAGGGCATCGCAACGGTGTTCGAGCGGGTATAACACGATGCCGGGGCGCTTCGCGTGCCCGGCTTACAAAAATTGATCTCTAAGACATTGGCGCCAGAACAAGACGGCAAGCGACTACATCCCGATACGCTTACAGAAGTAAGTGATTCGGGTAAATGAGTGCAGCCAACGCAGTTATGGTGTCAATGGCAAAGAAAGATTTAGTTGCCGTTTTCCCGCCTGTCAGGGGCGGGCTTTTTATTTCTTATTCTTCTCTCCATCCCTTACACTCCTTATGGGAGCGACACCACATCGACAAGGGAATGAAATGAAGAACGCTACTCTGGCTTTATCCTGTCTGTTTATTCTGTTACCCACATTCGCACTGGCAGCACGGACAGCACTGGCAAATGAAGAGACCCGCCAGGAACAGATCATGGCACAACGCTGCCTGACATTTGGGCTCAATAAGCTCAGAGCCGACAATCCGGGATTACATGCGAAACTGCAAACCGCCAGGCCGAACGCCAGCACCGCGGTTATTGAGCGCTTCGATGAAAATATCGGTAGCCAGCATATTGCGACCCAGGTGACGGCAAACCTCGAAACGAAGCAAGGCGCGACAGGCGAGATGATGTGTCTGCTAGAAAACGATGAGCCGTTGTTTGTTTACTTCTACAACCTGGATGAGTGATTGCTGAAAACCACCACCTTCACGAAGGGGTGGTTTTCGGGAAGGCTTAAATAAACGCGAATGCGTCGCCAAACAGGCGGTCTTCACGTGCACCACGCTCATTGCAGAACAGGTCACGGGCGATTTTCGCCATCTCAAAACGTCCGGCGATATAGATATCATGCTCCGCCAGCGTACCGAAATCCTGCAATACGGCGGTCAAAACAGTTCCGCTGCGGCCACGCCAGTTCTCTTCCGGCTGCTCAACCACCGGCACCACGCGCAGGTTCGGATGATCAACGGACAATGCTTCCAGCTCGGACAGATCGTACAGGTGCTTCTCTTCGCGCCCACCCCAGTAAATGGTGATATCACGGTTCGGGTTTTGCTCAAGCGCCGTCAGCAAAATGGAACGCGCGTAGGAGAAACCGGTTCCCCCGGCAATCAGCACCAGCGGACGCTCTTCATCGTCACGTAGCCAGGCGTCACCGTGCGGAAGATCCACCACAATTTCCCGGTCTTTCAGGATACGATCCATCACCGCCATGGCGTAGAGATTTAATTCTGATGCGCCAATGTGCAGCTCGATAAAGTCGTGCTGGCTCGGCGTGGAAGCCAGAGAGAAGGGGCGTTTGTCTCGTTCATCCATCACTACCATTAAGTACTGGCCAGCGCGAAAAGAAAAAGCCGCTTCCGGCACTAAACGGACGCGATATACGGTATCGGTGATGGCGTCTACCGAGGTCACTTTACAGCTTAAGGTTGTCATGCGCTCCCTCTGTCGGGTTCATACTCGTTGTCGTAATGTCTGGCGAAAAACGGCGGCGCGTCAGGCACCTTTACCGTCACTAAAAATGGCCAGTTCATCCCAGATGGCGTCGATACGCGCCGTCACGTCAGGATCTTTCCTGATGGGGCGACCCCACTCTCGTTCGGTTTCGCCAGGCCATTTATTGGTGGCATCCAGGCCCATTTTTGAGCCAAGACCGGAAACCGGCGAGGCAAAGTCCAGGTAATCAATTGGCGTATTCTCCACCAGTACCGTGTCCCGCGCTGGGTCCATACGGGTGGTGATCGCCCAAATCACATCGTTCCAGTCACGCGCATTGACATCGTCGTCACACACAATCACGAACTTGGTGTACATAAACTGGCGCAAGAACGACCAGACGCCCATCATGACGCGTTTTGCATGACCTGCGTACTGTTTCTTCATGGTGACGACGGCAAGGCGATAAGAACAGCCCTCCGGCGGCAGATAAAAATCGACGATTTCCGGGAACTGCTTTTGCAAAATCGGGACGAACACTTCATTGAGCGCCACACCGAGCACGGCAGGTTCATCCGGCGGACGGCCGGTGTAGGTCGAATGGTAAATCGCGTCTTCACGCTGCGTAATGTGCGTGACGGTAAAGACCGGGAAGTTATCAACCTCGTTATAGTAGCCGGTATGGTCGCCATACGGCCCTTCGGGTGCCATCTCTCCAGCCTCAATATAGCCTTCCAGCACCATTTCCGCACTGGCCGGGACTTCTAAATCATTGGAGAGACATTTGACGACTTCGGTTTTGGTGCCGCGCAGTAACCCGGCAAAGGCATATTCCGACAGGGTGTCCGGAACGGGCGTCACCGCCCCCAGAATCGTCGCCGGGTCCGCACCGAGAGCTACAGAGACCGGGAAACGTTCGCCCGGATGCGCCGCACACCATTCCTGAAAATCGAGTGCACCGCCGCGATGGGACAACCAACGCATGATCAGCTTATTTTTACCAATCAGTTGCTGGCGATAAATGCCTAAATTCTGGCGCTCTTTTTGTGGTCCGCGCGTTACCGTCAACCCCCAGGTAATCAGCGGCGCGACATCATCGGGCCAGCACTGCATGATAGGGATTTTGGTGAGATCAACATCGTCACCCTGCACCACTTTTTGCTGGCAAGGCGCACCGCGCAGCCGTTTGGTCGGCATGTTCAACACTTGTTTAAACTGGGGGAGCTTATCGAAGAGGTCGCGAAAGCCTTTTGGCGGCTCCGGCTCTTTCAGAAAGGCCAGTAATTTCCCCACTTCTCGCAGGGCGCTCACCTCTTCCTGCCCCATACCTAATGCAACCCGACGTGGCGTACCGAACAAATTGCACAGCACCGGCATCGTGTACCCTTTCGGGTTTTCGAACAGTAACGCCGGTCCTCCCGCGCGCAGGGTGCGGTCAGCAATTTCAGTCATCTCCAGATGGGGATCAACCGGTAATGTAATGCGTTTTAATTCACCCTGCTGTTCAAGCAGCGTCAGAAAATCACGTAGGTCATGGTATTTCATGGGGTTTATAATGGCCTCTTGCTAAGCGCTCTATTATACGGTGTTCATCTTCACGTTGCTGTAATTTTGTTAAATCAAGGTGAAAGAGGACGGTAAGTATTGTCGCCAGTTATAATCAACTTCGCCATCGCCTTAGGCTTTTGGTATGCTTGCTCACCGAACTTTCGGAAAAGAACATTATGCAATCCTGGTATTTACTTTACTGCAAACGAGGCCAGCTCCAGCGCGCCCAGGAACATCTTCAACGCCAGGCGGTCAACTGCCTGACGCCAATGATCTCACTGGAAAAAATGGTCCGTGGTAAACGTACCACGGTGAGCGAACCGCTCTTCCCAAATTATCTGTTTGTTGAGTTCGATCCCGAGGTGATTCACACCACCACGATTAATGCGACTCGCGGCGTTAGCCACTTTGTCCGTTTTGGCGCGAGCCCGGCACAGGTTCCTTCAACGGTTATCCATCAGCTTTCCCTGTATAAACCCGAGGGCGTTACCGATCCTGAAACGCCGTACCCCGGCGATAGCGTGATCATTACCGAAGGGGCGCTGGAAGGGTTACAGGCTATCTTTAAAGAGCCGGACGGCGAAGCCCGTTCCATGCTGCTGCTTAACCTGCTGAATAAACAGGTGCTACAGAGCATCAAAAACACCGACTTCCGTAAAGTCTGATCCTGCGTTAAAGCCTGATGCCAAATAGCGTCTGCACGTTTTGATTCGTCACGTCGCTAAGCCATTGGGCATCTTCACCGCGCAACTGAGCGACACAGGCCAGAATATGCCCCAGATGCGCGGGTTCGTTACGTCTTGATGCCGGTTTCGGCGACAAATCACGCGGCAGCAAATACGGCGCATCGGTTTCTACAAACAGACGGTCTGCGGGAATATGCGGCAACACGTCGCGCAGCTCCAGTCCACGCCGTTCATCACACACCCAGCCGGTAATACCCAGGTAGATACCCCGCGCCAGACACGCCTGCGCTTCGTCTAATGTGCCGGTGAAACAGTGCAGCACCGCACCGGGCAACCGGGGAAGCCAGGGATCCAGGAGCGCCAGAAAACGGTCATGGGCATCGCGACAGTGTAAAAAAACGGGCATACCACGTTCTGCCGCCAGCGCCAGTTGCGCGGAAAAAGCCCGCTCCTGCTCTTCGGGGGTCGAGAAATTACGGTTGAAATCGAGCCCACACTCGCCAATTGCCACCACTTCTGGCTGGGCGGCAAGCTGGCGGAGGGCATCTGCCGTGTCCTGCGTCCAGCTACTGCTATCGTGCGGGTGAACGCCGGCGGTGGACCAGCAGCGTGGGTAGTGTTTTGCCAGTTGTTGCGCCTGCTGACTTTCATGCAGATTAGTGCCAGTCAGCAGCATGCCGCTGACACCCGCCGCCTGCGCGCGCGCCACCACATCATCACGATCTTTGGCAAACTGGGAACTGGTGAGATTCACACCGATATCAAACATACAGCGCTCCAGACAACAACCGCCCTGACGGGCGGCTGGATTTACTCTTCTGTCGTGGTTTCTTCTTCGTCTTCGTCAACCTGACGGCGTTTCCCAGTGTAGAAGCGCGCGAAAAAGACGCCCACCTCAAACAGACAGTACATAGGTATGGCCAGCAACGTCTGGGAGAAAACATCCGGCGGCGTCAGCAACATGCCCACCACAAATGCCCCTACCAGCACATAGGGTCGCTTCTGGCGCAACGATTGCGGCGTTGTTATACCCATCCAGCACAGCAGCACGATGGCGACAGGCACTTCAAACGCGACGCCAAAGGCCATAAACAGCCCCATGACGAAATTCAAATAGCTGGCAATATCGGTCGAGACAAGCACACCTTCCGGTGCCGTATGCGTCAGGAAGCCAAACGCCAGCGGGAACACCACAAAGTAGGCGAATGCCATACCGATATAGAACAACAGCGAACTGGAAACCAGCAGCGGGATGATCAGACGGCGCTCATGTTTGTAGAGCGCCGGGGCCACAAACGCCCACACCTGATAAAGAATGACCGGTGCCGAGAGAATCAGCGACACCATGAAGGTCAATTTGATCGGCGTGAAAAAGGGTGACGCCACATCGGTTGCGATCATCGTCGCACCCAGCGGCATCTGTTTAATCAAGGGCGCTGAAACTATCTGATAGATGTCATTGGCAAAATAAACCAGCGCCAGAAAGATCACGATAACGGCAATAATGCAGTTTAACAGGCGCTTACGTAGCTCAATCAAATGCGTGATGAGCGGTTGAGTATCATCGACAGCCATGTTCAGGATTTATCACTTGAAGAAGGGGTCGCCTCAGAAGCCGTTTTCGCTTCTGCGGCCTGAGTTACGGTTTTTTTCGCCTCCGGCGCATCCTGAATGTCAGGAGCCTGCTCCGGTGCGCTGGCCTGCGCTTCTGCCGTTGCCGGAGTGACGCCTTCGTGCTGCGCTTCGTTACCTTTCACCACCGGGTTATGGATAGTGTGCGCTTCATCGCTGGCCTTTTCCGGATCGTTGACGGTATAGGAACGTTTCATCGACTCGGCTGCCTGGCGCAACTCATCCATTGATGCCTTTAATTCCGGCGTCAGGTTGTCCAGGCTGGCTTTCTCAACTTTTTTGAGGCTGTCCTGAAACTCTTGCAGCTTAAGCTCCTGAGTCAGCTCATTTTGCACCGTCGTCGCCAGCGAGCGCAGCGCGCGGATCCAGCCCACAATCGTACGCACCGCAACGGGTAAACGCTGCGGCCCCAGTACCACAAGGCCGATGACGAAGACTAATAGCAGTTCGCTAAAACCAATATCAAACACGAATTACACCTGTTCTTTGTCGTGACGCTTTTCGTCTTTCTTCACGTCCTCTTGCTTATCAGCAAGAGATTTAGCAGTGAAATCCGCATCCTCTGCAGATTTGTCTTTGTCTTGCTTGTCATCATCGCTCATGGCCTTTTTAAAGCCTTTGATCGATGCACCCAAATCGGAACCGATAGAACCGAGTTTTTTCGTTCCAAACAGCAGCACGACGATAACCGCAACAATCAACAACTGCCAAATACTGATACCACCCATACATAGTCCTCTGTAGGAGATGATGAAAACAAGCCACAGTATACGTTACCGTGCCTCCCAGGGGCGATGTTAAAATCAGCGAGTTTTGCGCCAACCGACAATCCAGGTTAATAAACCGATAGCCATTAACCATCCGGGGGCGAAACCCCATTCCGGGCGATTAATCAGCAACAGGGTTCCACTCAACATCAGCGTCGCGCCGATGCCAAACAGATAACGGGATTGCCCCTGACGCACATGGTTGGTCTGCAACTCGCTGGCGATCCTATCAACGCTATGCTGCAATTGCTTACCCTGTCGCAAGCTGTTGTACACCAGTTCAGGAAGCTCTGGCATTTTCTCGATCCAGAAGGGCCCTTTCTCTTTCACCGCTTTCAACAGCGCCGGTATACCCACCTGATCTTTAATCCACGACTCCAGGAATGGCTTCGCCGTTTTCCAGAGATCCAGTTGTGGATAAAGCTGACGACCCACACCCTCAATATAAAGCAGGGTTTTCTGCAGCAGCACCAGTTGCGGCTGGACTTCCATATTGAAACGGCGTGCGGTGTTAAACAGGTTCAGCAGCACATGGCCAAACGATATTTCCGCCAGCGGCTTTTCAAAAATCGGTTCGCACACGGTACGAATGGCAAATTCGAAATCTTCAACGTTCGTATCCGGCGGCACCCAGCCGGAATCGACATGCAGCTCAGCCACCTTACGGTAATCGCGGTTGAAGAAGGCGATAAAGTTTTCCGCAAGATAACGCTTATCTTCTTTGTTCAGCGACCCGACGATACCGCAGTCGATACCGATATACTGGGGGTTTTCCGGGTGTTCAAAGCTGACGAAAATATTGCCAGGATGCATATCGGCATGGAAGAAACTGTCGCGGAAAACCTGGGTGAAGAACACCTGAACACCGCGCTCAGCCAACAATTTCATGTTGGTTCCGTTTTTCTCCAGTGTCGCCACATCGGAGACCGGAATGCCGTAGATGCGCTCCATCACCATCATGTTCTGGCTACAGTAGTCCGGATACACTTCGGGAATATAGAGCATCGGGCTGTTTTCAAAGTTACGTCGCAGTTGGATAGCGTTCGCCGACTCACGGAGTAAATCGAGTTCGTCGATCAACGTTTTTTCGTACTCGCGCACCACTTCTTGCGGACGCAGACGACGCCCGTCCGGCAGCAAGCGCGGCACCCAGCCAGCCAGACGGTAAATGAGTTTTAAGTCTGCTTTGATGATCGGCAGAATGTCCGGGCGGATAACTTTAATGACCACCTCTTTGCCGTTCTCTTTCAACCGCGCGGTATGAACCTGGGCAATGGAAGCGGAGGCCAGCGGCTCAATCTCGAAATCATCAAACCACGCCTCAACGGGCAGACCGCCCATCGCTTTTTCAATCTGCTGTTTGGCCAGTACGCCATCGAAAGGGGCTACTCTGTCCTGCAACATAGCCAGTTGATCGGCGATATGCGGCGGGAAGAGATCGCGTCGGGTAGAGAGCATTTGCCCGAATTTAATCCATACCGGACCTAACTCCTGTAACGCCAGGCGTAAGCGTACCCCAAGCGCTTTCTCTTTATGCCGATTGGGCATCCAGAATAGCGTGCGTCGCCAGAGTCGCAGCGGCAACGTAATACGCATGACGGGGATAAGCTCATCAAGGCCGTAACTCAAAAAGGTCTGGATGATGAAATAGAGGCGCCGAATTTCTCCTGGCGTCATTTGCCCTCCAGTTTATCCAGGCGTTTGCTGAATGCGTCCACTGCGCGTTCTACTGCGGCGGTTTCTTCCGCAAACCAGGCCACTTCCAGTGCCCCAGGCGCCAGACGCCACTCTTCGGTAAGCACTTCTGCCACATAGTTCTGCTGGCGCTCAAAGCCGTGGCGCACCAGAAACGCACCGTTACGCAGTGCTTTGCCAATCCCCTCAGCAGCCACATCGCCGGTATAAGGGGCCAGCAGTTCCGCGACATCGAATTCGGCCAGATCCATCAGCGCAACAAGATTTTGCACCACCTGAATATCGCCCTGAACTTCCAGTTCGCCCGAGCGAATTAGCGCAGTCAACTGCTGTCTGTCACGCAGCTTAGGCAAAACGCGAAGCTGGGTAATCACCGTACAATCAGCCTCGCCTTCCCACTCGCCCAGCACATCGACCTGGCGTTCACTAAAGGCCAGCACCAGTGGCGAAGCAAACTCTTTTAGCGCAATGCGCAACACTTTTCCCTGCAACCGCTGCCGGGCAGGTTTAAGCGCCCGCTCGCGATAGAAAAAGGTATTCAGCACACGCTCAACACCCGCAGTCACCAGTGGCTTAAAAGGCATGTGAACTCCTGTCAGAACTTGTAGCCACGATGCAGCGCAACAATGCCTGCGGTCATGTTGTAGTAATCGACGTTTTCAAATCCTGCGCTCTGCATCATCGCTTTCAGGGTTTCCTGATCCGGATGCATACGGATGGATTCCGCCAGATAGCGGTAGCTTTCCGCATCGCTGGCTACCAGTTGCCCAATGCGCGGCAGCACATGGAAAGAGTAGGCGTCATACACCTTGCTCAGCGGTTCAATAATCGGTTTGGAAAACTCCAGCACCAGCAGGCGTCCACCGGGTTTAAGCACGCGGTACATAGAACGCAGGGCGCTCTCTTTTTCGGTGACATTACGCAGACCAAAAGAGATGGTGATGCAGTCAAACGTGTTATCCGGGAACGGCAGCGCTTCGGCATTCGCCTGGACATATTCAACGTTGCCGATAATGCCGATATTGCGCAGTTTTTCGCGGCCCATTTTGAGCATGGACTCGTTAATATCTGCCAACACTACCTGACCTGTTTCGCCGACCAGACGAGAGAATTTAGCCGTCAGGTCGCCGGTTCCCCCGGCCAAATCGAGAACTTTTTGCCCGCGACGCACGCCGCTACAGTCGATCGTAAAACGTTTCCACAAACGGTGGATGCCCATCGACATTAAGTCGTTCATGACATCGTATTTTGCGGCAACCGAGTGGAACACGTGTGCCACCATCTCGGCTTTCTGATCTTTGGCGACGGTCTGAAAACCAAAGTGCGTCGTCTCTTTTGAATCTTCCGCCATCTTAGTGCCTGCTATTGAAGAAAATGTTCGTGAAGTGTAACAGATTGGGCGAGATTGCCCTACGTTTCAACCCTCCGCTGAACAGTTCATTAAGGGTGTGTTCTATAAGCAGCGGATACGAATCGGTTGTTTTTATTGTGAACCGCAAGCGTGGCAGGTGGGCAAAATACGGATTAATCCCGCCCTGGGAAACAGCAGATAAGCAAAAGGCCGGGCATGCCGGCCTTCATACGGAAGGAAATAATTACAGCAGACGGCGCGCGGCTTCTACCACGATTTTCACCGCATGGCTTTCCGTTTGCTTCATGGTCTCAGCGTTTGGAATTTCCTGCTGGGTACGGTTGACGATAACACCCGCCACCATCCCGGCACGCAGCCCCTGGCTTGAGCACATGGTCAGCAAGGTTGCGGATTCCATTTCGTAGTTCATTACGCCCATGGACTGCCACTCTTCCATAGAACCTTTGAAACGGCTCACCACGCGGCCGGAGAAGGTGTCATAACGCTCCTGGCCTGGGTAGAAGGTGTCGGAAGAGGCGGTCACGCCGATATGGGTGGTTGCCCCCACTTCTTTCGCCGCAGCCACCAGCGCGGTGGTGCACTCGAAGTCAGCCACAGCCGGATATTCCATCGGCGCAAAATGCAGGCTTGCACCGTCCAGACGAACGGACGCGGTGGTGACCAGTACATCACCAACATTAATATTGGGCTGAATAGCGCCTGTCGTACCGACGCGCAGGAAAGTGCGGATACCCAGTTGGGCCAGCTCTTCTACAGCGATAGAGGTTGACGGGCCGCCGATACCGGTGGAGCAGACGATGACAGCTTTGCCATCCAGTTCAGCGCGCCAGGAGGTGAACTCGCGGTGAGATGCCAGCTTAACCGGCTTATCCATCAGCGCGGCGATCTTTTCCACACGCTCTGGATCGCCAGGGACGATGGCAAGCGTAGCCCCTTGTAAATCGTTCTTGGTGAGGCCGAGATGAAAAACATCAGACTTGGACATAAAAACTCCTCTGTGATCAGGGTTAGTCAGAAGAAGCAAAACGGTACTTTACAGAAGGTATGCACGCAATTTCGTGATTGAGATCTCCATGATGTAATTTGTTTGCATAACATTTCCATAAAATAGTGATATCAATCACATTAACACATTCAGCCGTCTCGCCCTGCTCCAAAGATAGCCTTTTTCGCGCAGGATGATTTGCGCTCTGTCGGACTATAGTTAGTGGAGCGCTAAATAAAGGGTATGGAGAACGCCATGACAACCAAAACATTACCGGGCTTCGCACCGGCGGCATCACCTCACGCTTCAACCACACTGCACACCCCGGAAGACGCCATCATCGCTGGCGAAACCACCATCCCAAGCCAGGGCGATAGCATGCCTGCGTACCATGCGCGGCCTAAAAATGCCTCCGATCCCCTGCCCGTGGTGCTGGTGATTCAGGAAATCTTCGGCGTACATGAGCATATTCGCGACCTGTGTCGCCGCCTTGCGCTCGAAGGGTATCTGGCCGTCGCCCCTGAACTCTATTTTCGTCAGGGTGACCCGAATGATTTCGCGGATATTCAGACCCTTTTTGATGGGCTGGTCATGAAGGTGCCCGATGCGCAGGTGCTGGCCGACCTCGATCATGTTGCCAACTGGGCGGCACGTAATGGCGGTGATGCTCATCGACTGTTGGCGACCGGTTTTTGCTGGGGAGGAAGGATTACCTGGCTGTACGCGGCCCATAACCCGCAATTGAAAGCCGCGGTCGCCTGGTATGGGAAACTGGTGGGACAAAAATCACTGAATTCACCAAAGCATCCGGTGGATATCGCCACCGACCTCAATGCGCCGGTCCTCGGTCTGTATGGCGCGCAGGATACGGGGATCCCGCTGGAGACGGTCGAGACCATGCGTCAGGCGTTACGCGCCGCCAACGCACACGCCGAGATCGTGGTTTATCCTGACGCCGGGCACGCCTTCAACGCCGATTATCGTCCCAGCTATCATGAAGAATCAGCCAAAGATGGCTGGCGCCGGATGCTGGACTGGTTCGCCCAGTACGGTGGCGTAGCACGCTAATACTGCCTATGCAGAGCGACGCAGAACGGTATGATCTGTGTCGCTCGTGACACGTGCCTGGCTCTCGTGCCGCTTAATCACGTTCCGCCAGTGGGACTATCTGCCACTCTTGTGGCGTTTCGCCAGGCGAGATCCACATTGGCACCGCGTTCCCCACGCGATCGCCATAAGGCGTGCCGAAGGCGTGGTAGCGGATCACTCGGTAAACGCCAGAATGCGCCACAATTAACGGCGTATCGTATTGTTCCAGCAGGCTGTTAAGCGCATCCGTGACCCGGGTGCAAAACGTCTCCCAACTTTCACCGCCAGGCGGCGTACTTTCATACGGCGTTAACTCCGCCAGCGGACGGTTTTCCAGATCGCCCCAGTCGCGCTCACATAAATCCGGCATAACCACATGGGCCGCACCAGGCAGCGCCAGTTCGAGGGTGCGTTGGGCCCGCTTGAGCGAACTCACCGCCACACCATTCCAGTCATAACGGCCCAGAATGGGGGCAGCGGAACGTGCCTGCTGCTCCCCTTCGTCGGTCAGCGGCACATCCGTACTCCCGCCAATCACTTTATCGCGGTTAAGCGGCGTCTCGCCGTGACGAACAAAAACAAAGGGTTTGCAAATCAGTGGCATAGATCCACCCCCAACATATTCTGTGTAACGATGTGGCATTCAGGTGCGAGTTGCCAGTCCTGGATGTCCTCTACATGAGTAAACATCGGCACCAGCTTGCTGCACTTTAGCATCGACACCAACAACATTAAGGTATTGAGAGTTGGATGCACATTCCAGCGGCAAAAATCCACTTCCCCGGCCAGCCACTGTTGATGGTTAAGGCGATTCATATGACCCGTAAACAGGGTACGATGGTGGAAATCTTTGCGTCGACGCAGTTCGCCCGCCACCCCACTTTGCCCATCAGGATCTGCGGCCAGAATCAGCGATGACTGGGCGGAAAACGCCGGAAGAGTACGCAAAAGCTGCTGTAAATCTGCCTCTACATCCTCGCGCAAACTGCCGTCATTATGCGCGGCCATTTGCCTGAGCACCTCCTGACAGGGCGCATCAAGCGCGATATCGGTATGCCCCTCACGCGCCAGTAGCAGCGCCAGTTCCACCGCCCTGCCCGACGGCGGCACCGGACACAGCACCGGATGCGTCAGACGAGCGCGCAATTTATCCCACTGCTGGCGTTGTGAAACGTTATAGAGCCCGTACGACGCATCCACCAGCGCAATCTGCGCAGGCGGCGGTGCATCAAAGCGAAACAGCGCCGATTCCATGCTGATATCGCCGCTGTAAAACAGGCCGCCGGCCACATTAAGATGAAACCACACCCCGCCCCAGGCGTGTCCGCAACTGCCCGTCGTCACCGTAATGTCGTCCAACTGGAATTGTCCGCGTACCGCAATGGGGTGAACGTTGTGCCCTGCGGGTAATGATTGTGCGGTGGTCTGCGTACAATAGACCGGGATGTGCGGCGCAAGACGATACAAACCGCCAATATGATCGACATGATCATGGCTAAGCAGGATCGCATCGATCTTTTCCGGCACTGGCCAGAGTTCCGTATGCGGATCCAGCGCACCGCCTGCATCCAGCAAAATACGTTGCCGGGGCGTGGAAACCAGAATCGCTGCGGGGGCTTTATGTCCCGCCCCACTGATAATCTCAATTTGTACCGTCACGCCGCCTCCAGGCACCATCCTTGTAACAGGCGCACACCGGCGCTCTGCTTTTCACGCAATGGCAAATGGTGGAAGGCGCTTAACCGCTGCCCATCCGGCAGACGCAGTTCCAGCAGGTAGCGTTCTCCCTGGAAAATGCAGCTTTCCACCGTTGCCTGCAACCCGCTATCACTCACCATGACATGCTCCGGGCGAACCAACACCTGCTGACGCGGTTGTGTATTGTCGGGGGCAAGACCGTCATGCAGTTGCACGCTATCCAGTTGTGCTTGCGGATACTGGGTTGCCAGCGACAGAATGCTGCCTTTACCGATAAACCCCGCCACCCAGGCATTTTGTGGATGCTGATAGAGCGTCTGCGGCGCCCCCCACTGCATTAATTCTCCCTGATGCATCACCGCAATGTGGCTGGCCAGCGCCATCGCCTCGGCCTGATCGTGGGTAACATAGACAAAAGTCGCCCCGGTACGGCGGTGAAACTCGCGAAACGTCTGCTCCATGGTGGCGCGCAGATGACGGTCGAGGTTCGCCAGCGGTTCATCGAGCAACACCACTTCCGGTTCCGATACCAGGCAACGGGCCAGCGCCACGCGTTGACGTTGACCGCCGCTAAGCTCCTGCGGCGAGCGCCCGGCATAAGCGCCCAGCTCCACCACATCCAGCGCTTCCATCACCCGCTTCTGGCGCGCAGCGCCATTCACTTTGCGCAATTTCAGCGGATAACCCACGTTTTCCGCCACTGTCATATGCGGCCAGAGTGCATAAGACTGAAATACCATCCCCATATCGCGGGTTTCCGGCGGCATATGCACCCGCGAGTCCGCCAGCAGGCGATCCCCCAGCAGCAAGCGCCCGGAAGAGAGGTGCTCAAGCCCGGCAAGAATACGCAGCGTGGTGGTTTTGCCACAGCCACTCGGCCCCAGCAATGCGGTGAAGGCCCCTTCGGGAATGGTCAGACTCAGATCCCGCACCACGGCCTGCTCTCCAAACACCTTGTTCAGCCGTTCCAGTATTAGCTCTGCCACGGGATAACTCCTTTGGGTAAATACTTGCCGAGACTGCTCAGCAATAACATGACGCAGGCCACCAGCCCCACGACTAATACGGAGATCGCCGAGGCCAGCACCTTGTTGCCGCTTTCGTCGAGATTAAAAATCACCACCCCGAGCGTCTCTTTACCGGCACTCCACAACAGCGCGGAAACGGTCAGCTCGTTGACAGCGGTCAGAAAGACCAGCAGCGCCCCGGCAAATGCGGCAGGGGCCAGCAGCGGCAACATAATATGGCGCAGACGCTGCGAAAAATTCGCCCCGGCCAGACTGGCCGCCTCTTCCATCGCCGGGTCAAGCTGCAACATGCTGTTATGCACCGGCTTTAGGCAGACCGTCAGAAAACGGGCAAGATAAGCGAGGAAAATGATGGTCAGCGTCCCACTCAGGCTGATACCCACCAGCGGCAGCGGACGGGCAAACAGCAAAATAAAGGCAATCGCCAGCACCACGCCCGGCAGGGTGTAGGGAATATCGATGACGCTATATAACCACCGCAGCGGACGGCTGGGATAGCGAACCAGTAGCCACGCCAGTGGCAGACACAGCAACATCAGAACCAGCGAGGCGCTCACGGAGAGCGAGATACTGTTAGTGAGTGCTCGCCAGGTAGCGCTCTGGTTATCAAACATCGCTCGCCAGGCGGCAAAGGTCAGGGTATCGGCATTCAGCGGCACGCCCAGTGTGGGTACCAGCGACGTTGCAATCAGCGCCAGCAGCGGTGCCAGCAGGATGGCGCACAACACCATTCCCAGCAGCACCTCAGTTGCCAGTCGCCATTTACCTAACTCAAAACTGAGCGCCCGCCCGGCCATCCCGATAAGCGGCAGCGCGTGACGACGCTGCATATATCCCTGCAAGGTCACGATACCAATGGCGAGCACGCCCATCAGCACAGACAGCGCCGCGACGTCGTTTAACATCGACGGACCAAAGCTGGAGAGCGTCTGGTAAATCTGAATCGGCAGTACAAAATAGGAAATGGGTATCCCGAGCATGGCGGGAATGCCGAAGTTACCCAGCGCGGAGACAAATGCAATCGCCGCACCGGCCCACAGCGCGGTACGGCACAGCGGCAATACGATATCGATAAACACCCGCCACAACGAGGCGCCATTCAGCCGCGCGGCTTCAATTTGCTCTTTTGGCAGACACTGTAGCTGCGTGCGCAGAGCCAGAAAGACCAGCGGCGCATGCTGGATCCCCAGCAATAGCGCGATGCCTTCCGGCGAGTAAAGGGGATTGGTACTGCCAAACCCCGGCGCGAGCCCAATACTGTTGAGCAAAATGCTGCTGGGGCCAAACAATTGTAACCAACTCAGGGCGGTGACCTGCGGGGGGATCATCATTGGCAGCATAAACAGGAAGACCCAAATCTGCTTGCTACGAATATTGGTCAGGGCCAGGCAAAAGGCGAAAAAACTGCCCAACAGCAGCGACAGCACCGTACCTAACCCGCTGGTATACAGGCTATTGTAGAGCGCAACCCAGGTGGATTCATTGCTCAACACGCGCCACAGGCTACTGTTGCTACCTTGCTGCCAGTCAAAGAGGGCGGAAATAAGCAGTCGCAGGCTGGGCAGCAGACTCAGCAAGGCGATTAGCGCGAGTAAAAGCCACAGCAGCCCTTTCGGCGGGCTGCTGGCGGTAGATTGGTGCAGTGTCATGTCCGTCATGACTTAGCGGTTTCCGAACAGATCGGCAAAACGCTTTTTGTTTGCTTCGGTATCAGCCAGCGCTTTTGCCGGGTCGTATGGCATCAGTTTAATGGTGTCACGCGCCGGGAAGCCCTGAGGTACTGGTAAGCTGGCGTCTGCCGTCAGGTAGCCCTGTTTGAGAACCAGCTTCTGCCCGTCTGCGGAGAGGACAAAATCGATGAAAGCTTTCGCGTCCTCAGGGTTTTTCGCCCCTTTCATCATGGCGACCGGTTCGGTCACGATGCTGACGCCCTCTTTCGGGAAAACGAACTCAATCGGCGCGCCTTTGGCTTTTTCACGGATCGCCATGTAATCCACCAGTACGCCGTAGGCTTTGCTGCCAGAGGTGATGGCGCTCATCACGCCGCCATTACCACTCTGCGGCATCGCGCCGTTCTCTTTCAGTTTCTCGTAATACTGCCAGCCGAGCTGCGGGTCATTCATTAACGTCGCCATATGAATCTGCGCGGCGCCGGAATAGAGCGGGCTTGGCAAGGTGGTCATATTTTTCAGTTCAGGCTTGAGCAGATCCTGCCAGGATTCCGGCTTTACCGGGGCTTTGCTGTGGTACGCAATGCCGGTAGTGATAAGTTTCGTACCGTAGTAGTAGCCGTCTTTATCATAGAGTTGAGCATCGTAGCGGCTGGCCTGCGGTGATTTGTAGGCCGCCAGCAGATTTTGCTGTTTCAGGGACTCCATCGACACACTGTCGGCGATGAGTAAGACATCCGGGCTGGCGCCACCGGCTGAAATTTCAGCCTGCAGGCGGGCAATCAGCTTTGCGGTTCCATCGCGAATCCATTTTACTTCGACATCCGGGTGCGCCTGCTCAAACGCGCTCACCGTCATTTGCGCATCTTCGGTTGGCTGGCTGGTGTAGAGCGTCAGAGTGGATTTCGCGAAAGCGGTGCCACTCATGAAAGCCAGCAATGCCGCTGCCAGCGCAATTTTCTTACCCATGTTTTCGTCCCCCTGGTTTTCGTTGTGACGATTAAAACAGGGGAATCTGACAGAAATATGACCCGTTTTTTTCGTAGTAATAATTTCATATTCGCGGGCTAGCATGAGCGCAAATCCCCTCTGCCGGACGCAAATATGACTCCAGAAGCACGTCGCAGCGCGATTGTCGCTATCGTGACAGAGCACGGTGAGAGCAGCATTGAACAACTGGCGCACTATTTCGGCGTCTCGCTGCAAACAGTACGCAGCGATTTGCGCGAACTCACCGCGCAAGGGCTGTTATTGCGCCGTCATGGCATGGTCGCCCCTTTCGCGCGCGAAAATATTGGCTATCAACAGCGCGAGATCGTCAACGTTAACGGTAAGCGCTGGATTGGTGAACGGGTCGCACAGTTGCTCAGCGGAGCGCAAAGCTGCTTTCTCGGCACTGGCACCACCGTGGAAATGGTAGCGCGCGCCCTGCCGGACGATATCCGTCTGGCGGTGTGTACAAATAATCTGCACGCCGCCACGCCGCTAAGTCTGCTTCCTGGCTGCGAACTGACCGTCGCGGGTGGTCGCGTGCGTAAGCGCGATCTGGATGTGATCGGCAGTGACGCCCTGACCTTCTTTCGCCGCTATCGTGTCGATATTGGGGTGGTGTCCGTTGGCGGAATTGGCGAAGAGGGCGAGCTATACGATTTCAACGATGAAGAGGTGGTGGCACGTCAGGCGCTGGTCGCCAGTGCGGAAGTCAATGTTCTGGTGGTCGATAGCACCAAGTTTGGCCGCCGGGCGATGTGCCGCAACGGTGATATCGGCGATTTCCATTATGTGGTGAGCGACAGAGCCCCCACCGGCCCCCAGCGCGATCTGCTGGCACAGCGCCGCACGCAGTGGCTGTGTCGGGAAGAGGGATAGCGCACCGCCCTAACGGACGGTGCGCTTATCATTACGCCTGACGCAAGTTCTGCGCGGCTTTCACCATATTTGCCAGGGCGCTTCGGGTTTCCGGCCAGCCGCGGGTTTTCAGGCCACAGTCCGGGTTCACCCACAGGCGCTCTGCCGGGATACGCCGGGCGGCTTTCGCCAGCAGCGCTTCAATCCACTCCACGCTCGGTACGTTCGGCGAGTGAATGTCATACACGCCCGGTCCGATTTCGTTCGGGTATTCAAACTCTTCGAACGACTCCAGCAATTCCATATCCGAGCGCGAGGTCTCAATGGTGATCACGTCTGCGTCCAGGGCAGCAATGGAGTCCATGATGTCGTTAAACTCGCAATAACACATGTGGGTGTGAATCTGGGTTTCATCCCTCGCCACGGCCGCACTGATGCGAAAAGCTTCCACGCCCCACTCCAGATACGCATCCCAGTCGCGGCGACGCAGCGGCAGACCTTCACGCAGGGCCGGCTCGTCAATCTGGATGATGCCGATACCGGCGGCTTCCAGATCTGCGACTTCGTCACGCAGCGCCAGCGCAATTTGTTTGGCGATAGTTTCACGGCTCACATCTTCACGCGGGAAGGACCAGCACAGGATAGTCACTGGCCCCGTCAGCATCCCTTTTACCGGCTTACTGGTCAGGGACTGGGCATACTTCGCCCACTCCACGGTAATCGCCTCCGGGCGGCTGACATCGCCAATGACCACCGGTGGCTTCACGCAGCGGGAGCCGTAACTCTGCACCCAGCCGTTCTGGGTAAAGACAAAGCCGTCGAGATGCTCGCCAAAGTATTCCACCATGTCATTACGCTCGGCTTCACCGTGGACCAGCACGTCCAGCCCTAAACGCTCCTGCTCCACAATCGCCTGCCTGATGTGTTCAGCGATACCGGTACGGTAGTTGTTGGCATCCAGATTGCCTTTTTTGAAGTCCAGTCGTAGACCACGGATCTCGGTGGTCTGCGGGAATGAACCGATGGTCGTCGTCGGCCATGCGGGCAGGTTAAAGCGGGCACGCTGTGCTTTGGCGCGGACTTCATAAGTGCTGGTGCGCTGGCTGTCTTCTGCGGTGATGGCCGCCAGACGCTGCGAAACGGCGGTATTGTGCACACGGGTGGAGTGGCGGCGCGCCTGAATCGGGGCGCTCCAGGCCTCAATTGCAGCGGTATCACCGCTGTTCAGCGCATCGCGCAGCAGCGCCAGTTCTTCACATTTTTGCAGGGCGAAGGCAAACCAGCTCTTCACTTCCGCATCCAGACGCGTCTCCACGCTCAAATCAATCGGGCTGTGCAGCAGGGAACATGAAGAGGCCACCCACAGCGGGCGCTTCCCTGCCACTCCTTTAATCTGTGCATATTTTGCGCTCAGATCGGCACGCCAGACGTTACGTCCATTCACCAGCCCTGCCGAGAGCAGCCAGTCAGCGGGCAAGCGCTTGTGCAATTCGGCAACGTCATCTTTACCGTGGACCAGGTCAACGTGCAGCCCCTGTACCGGTAGCGCGGTGAGGGTGTCGAGGTTCGGTGTTACGCCTTCAAAATAGGTGGTCAGCAGCAGTTTCACCTGGCCTGCGAGTGCCTCGTAAGCCGGTTTGAAGGCATCCAGCCAAACCTGGGGCAGATCCAGTACCAGCGCAGGTTCGTCGATTTGTACCCACTCGATGCCGCGTTTCGCCAGTTCAGCCAGTACCTGTTTGTAGACCGGCAGAATGTCATTAAGCAGGCTCAGGCGGTCAAACTGCTCACCTTTCACTTTGCCCAGCCACAGGTACGTCACCGGCCCCAGCAGGACAGGTTTCACCTTGTGGCCCAGCGCCAGTGCTTCGTCCACTTCATCCAGCAACTGCGTCCAGGTCAGTTTGAACGGCTGGCCTTTGGTGAACTCCGGCACCATATAGTGATAATTGGTGTTAAACCATTTGGTCATTTCTGCCGCTGCCGCGGGTTCGCCGGTTGGTGCGCGGCCACGGCCAATACGGAACAGGGTGTCGATATCAACGGAGCCGTCGCTGTTCTGATGACGAGCCGGGACGTTGCCGAGCATCAGGCTGGTGGTCAGAACATGGTCGTACCAGGCGAAATCCCCCACCGGCAGCAGGTCGATGCCCGCCGCTTTTTGCTGCTCCCAGTGACGCGCACGCAGTTCGCGCCCTGTCGCCAGCAATGCGTCACGGGATGAGTTACCCGCCCAGTAACTTTCTTGCGCTTTTTTCAGCTCGCGACGCAGGCCAACGCGAGGAAAACCGAGGGTGTGGTTAATAATTGTCATTTTTTGAGCCTCATAATTTCAATCCGAAAGATTTCGGATTTCGGGAAGGCGGCAAGCTTGCTCATCCCCAGGAGCTTACTGAGGTAAGTGACTGGGTTGAGAAAGTGCGGCCAACGCACCATAAATTCGAAAGATAAAGGATTTAGCCATCCAGATGTTTACACATCCATATTTGGCGGTTACTGTATATTCCTCAAGCGCAAATTTGTCATGCCGAAGTGAAGGACTTTCATGATCGAAATTAAACATCTGAAAACGCTACAAGCGTTACGGAACTGCGGGTCGCTGGCTGCGGCAGCGGCGGCATTGCATCAGACGCAATCCGCACTTTCCCACCAGTTCAGCGATCTGGAACAGCGCCTTGGCTTTCGACTCTTTGTGCGCAAAAGCCAGCCTTTACGCTTTACGCCGCAGGGGGAAATCCTGCTGCAACTGGCCAATCAGGTGCTGCCGCAAATCAGTAGCGCACTGCAGGCCTGCAATGAACCACAGCAGACCCACCTGCGTATCGCGATTGAATGCCATAGCTGTATTCAGTGGCTGACGCCGGCGCTGGAAAGTTTTCGCACCCAATGGCCGCATGTCGAGATGGATTTCAAATCGGGCGTTACCTTCGACCCACAGCCCGCGCTCCAGCAGGGCGAACTGGATCTGGTGATGACCTCGGACATTCTGCCGCGCAGTGGCTTGCACTATTCGCCGATGTTCGATTTTGAAGTCCGGCTGGTGCTTTCACCGGAGAGTCCGCTGGCCTCACGCACACGGATCACCCCGGAAGATATCGCCACCGAGACACTGCTTATTTATCCGGTGCAGCGTAGCCGCCTGGATATCTGGCGCCATTTCCTGCAACCGGCAGGCATCAGCCCGCAGCTTAAAAGCGTGGACAATACGTTGCTGTTGATTCAGATGGTCGCGGCGCGGATGGGCATTGCCGCCCTGCCCCACTGGGTGGTGGAAAGTTTTGAACGCCAGGGTCTGGTGGTGACCAAAACCCTGGGTGAGGGATTATGGAGCCGGTTGTACGCTGCCGTGCGCGATGGCGAGCAGCGCCAGCCGGTCACCGAGGCATTTATTCGCTCAGCGCGGAACCACGCCTGCGACCATCTGCCGTTTGTGCGGAGCGCGGAGCGACCCAGCGCCGATGCACCCATAGTGAGGCCAGTATCACCGTCCCACCAATGATAAAACTCGGCCAGTGCGGCTGCTCCTGCCAGATGGCAAGGTTCACCAGCAGCCCGGCCGGGACATGCACATTGTTCATGATGCCAAGCGTACCGGCGTCCACCTGCGTCGCCCCGTAGTTCCACATAAAGTAACCCAGCCCGGACGCCACGACACCCAGCCACACCAGGATGCCCCATTGCAGGTTGGTGGTCGGCAGTTTTTGCGGGTTACCCAACAGGAACCAGGCGATAACAGCAACGATAGCGGCGCCAAGATAGAACCAGGCAAACGCGTTGTGCTGTGGCATCGGGCGCGTTTCCATCAGGCGTTTATAACCCACCATACCAATCGCAAAACTGATATTGGCGAGTTGCACAAACATCAGGCCCGTCCAGAAGTGATCGCTGACTTTGTCGTAACGGATAATCGCTGCGCCAACCACCGCCAGTAGCGCGCTCAGGGCGTAGCCCCACCGTAAACGACGCTTGCTGAGAAGATCATAAATCAGCGTGATGTAAAGCGGCGTCAAAACAGTGAATAACAGGAATTCCGATACGCTCAAATAGACATACGCACGGAAGCTGAACAGGTACATGATGCCAAGCTGCATCGCCCCCACCAGCATGTAGAGCAGGATCGTTTTAAGCGTTTGTCCACGGGTGCGCAGGAACGGTAGGAAGACCAGAGCCGCCAGCCCCACGCGCATCAGCACTGAAAAATAGCTGTCGACGTGCCCGGCAAGGTACTCGCCAATCAGACTAAAGGAAAAAGCCCACAGGATCGTGGTGATGATGAGTAACGCCACAATGAATGTCTCTCAAAATAAGGAACACTCATTGTAGCGGAGTATCAGGTTGACAACTGGTCAATAAATGACCTATTCATCAGCTCAAATACAATTTACGCAGGTAATTCGGCACGGCGTTGTCGGCGTTGGTGCCAATGACTTCCAGCTCCGGATGCAAATCCTTCAGACGCTGATGCGCGTTGCCCATAATGCACCCTTTACCGGCCATGGAGAGCATTTCCGCATCGTTCATGCCATCACCAAACGCGATGCACTCTTTGAGACTGTAACCAAGTGCCTTCGAAACGGCTTCCAGCGCGTGTCCTTTCGACACACCGCCAGCCATAACCTCCAGACAGGTCAGCGTCGAGAAACTGACGTTCACGCGATCGCCCCAACGGGCATTAATCGCCTGCTCAAGCGGCAGCAACTGCTCATGCTTTTCGCAGGTGAAGAAAACTTTGCTGATGCCTTCAGGCTCCAGCAAGCCTGGCTCATACAGGGAATACTGGAAAATCGCCTCTTTGAAGAAACGCATTTCATCCGGGCGGTGGCGGTTCATAAACCATTCATCATCGCGATACACATTGGTGACGATGTCCGGGTTGTTATGCACCACGCCAAACAGATCGCTGGCAATATCCCGATCCAGGTTATGAGTGAACACCAGATTGCCATCGGTATCGTGAACCCGCGCACCGTTCGAGGTGATCATGTACGCCTTGATCCCGAGGTTATCGCGGATTTGCCCGACATCCACGTGGTGGCGGCCCGTCGCAAAAACGAAGTTCACTCCGCGCTCGGTGAGCAGCTTCAACGTTTCTTTCGCGTAAGGGGAGAGTGTATGGTCGGGGGAGAGCAATGTGCCGTCTAAATCAGACGCAACAACCTGATACATAGGAAACGTTAACCTCAATAATTCATTAGTTATACCGATCGAAAAAATCGACGATGGCGTTGAGCGCGACTGAGCGCATGGCGTCCTCTTCAAAGAGGATCTCATGGTACGCGCCCTTGATGACAAGCGGCTTCCCCCCTTCACAGGGGTGGCCCGCCGCGGCGCGCATTTCACAAAAGCGATCGTGCATGCGGTTATCTACAACACGTTCTTCTTCTGCCTGAATAATTAACATGGGCGATGTGTCTGATGCGGCCCCGGCCAGCACCTGCTCACCGGCCAGGATGCCTTCCCGCACCCAGTGCCAGGTTGGGCCTCCCACGCGCAGTTCAGGATCGTCGGCGTAGAAACGCAGATTGCGCCGGTAACGCTCGCGGCTGTGGGTCAGTGTGTTAATGGCAAAGGGCAGCGCATGCCAGCGACCGGTGCCAATGGCGTAATTCTCGCGAATACGCGGGTAGCCTTCCGCCCAGTCCAGCAGCGGGCGCACCATCCAGTCCGGCAGGTGGATAATAATGCCGAACATCGGCGCGCACAGCGCAATAGCATCACAGTTAGCTTGTGGGTAACGTTGCACGAAGAGCGTAGCGATCGCACCCCCCATTGAGTGCGCCAGAATGTAACGCTTGCGCCACGGACCCGGAGCGACTTCTTGCTCCCAGAACGCCGTAAGATCATCGACATAATCACTGAAATTGACCACATGGCCGCGATGAGAATCTTCCAGCAAACGACCGGAACGCCCCTGACCGCGGTGGTCGATGATGAGCACATCAAAGCCGAGATGGAAGAGGTCATATGCCAGTTCAGCATACTTCACATAGCTTTCAATTCGACCAGGGCAAACCACGATAACCCTGTCATGCCTGGCGGCATGGAAACGGACAAAACGCACCGGGACATTATCCACACCGGTAAATTCTGCCTCTTCTCGTTGACGCCAGAAGTCGGTTAACGGGCCTGTGGCAAAGGCGGCAAACGCGCTTTCTCTGGTTTCCCACTCCTTGTTTTGCCGGTACATTGGCTACGCCCTCACTTGCGCGACAAAAACGTTTTTGTGACCTGTAGCTAATTCCGCTAACAATAGCGTATTGTGGCATAAAAACAGACAATCAGGGAGTTTCTCATGACCTTCGAGTGGTGGTTCGCTTATCTGCTGACATCGATCATTCTCAGCCTGTCGCCCGGCTCCGGCGCGATTAATACCATGACCACCTCGATAAGCCACGGTTATCGCGGCGCTGCGGCGTCCATTGCCGGGCTACAAACCGGCTTAGGCATCCATATTGTGCTGGTTGGCGTAGGTCTGGGCACCCTCTTCTCGCGCTCGGTACTGGCGTTTGAAGTGCTGAAATGGGCCGGGGCCGCCTATCTGATTTGGCTTGGTATTCAGCAATGGCGCGCCGCGGGCGCGATCGACCTTAATACTCTGGCGCATACGCAATCGCGTACACGGCTGTTTAAACGCGCGGTTTTCGTCAACCTGACGAACCCCAAAAGCATCGTCTTTCTCGCCGCGCTGTTCCCGCAATTTATTGCGCCCAATGAGCCACAGGTGATGCAGTACGTGGTGCTCGGCGTGACCACTATCGTCGTGGATATTATCGTGATGATTGGCTATGCGACGCTGGCGCAACGTATTGCCGCCTGGATTAAGGGCCCGCGTCAGTTGAAGGCGCTAAACAGGGTGTTTGGTTCGTTGTTTATGTTGGTGGGAGCGCTGCTGGCATCGGCAAGGCATGCCTGAGTTCGGTGTCGCCCCGGATGCGGCGTGAACGCCTTATCCGGGCTAACACGTAGCCCCGGACAGCGGCAGCGCCTCCGGGATAAAAATTAACGCGAAATGATCAAATGGATACCGAAACCGGCGAACAGCGCACCGGCAAAACCGTCAATCCACTTCGCCAGACGCTGATAACCACGGCGCATCGCCGGTAAGGCGAATAGGCTTGCCACGACGGTGAACCAGGCGAAAGTTTCCAGCGTGATCAGCATAAAGATCCCCCAGCGCGCCCCTGCACCCACGCTGTCGCCGACAAACAGTGAGAACACCGAACCGAAGTAGATAATCGCTTTCGGATTGGCGAGGTTCGTTAACAGCCCCTTCATAAAGCTTCGACCACTGCTGGTTGCCAGTTCAATCTGCGGCGCATCGGCTTTGTTCTCTTCTTTTTTCAGCGCACCACGCAGCATCTGGTAACCCATCCAGCACAGGTACAGGCCGCCGCCGACCATAATGATACTGTGCAGCCAGGCCATTTTTTCAAGGATCAGGTTAAGACCGAGCAGTGCAACGCCTGCCCACACCATCACGCCTGTGGTAATGCCGAGCACGCCCATCATCGCCTCTTTGCGGGAGCGGCTGACGGCGGTTTGCGACACAAAGAAGAAGTCCGGGCCGGGGCTCATTAACGCCACAATGTGCACCAGGGCAACGGTGAGAAACAGCATTAACATGGTTAACTCGCGGAAAAATAATAAAGTGGGTTACTATCCTGACACTTTTTCTCTGTGCTGGCTACTCGTCATCATCGCCATCCACATGGGCACGAATCAGCGCCATAAACTCCTGACCAAAGCGCTCAAGCTTACGTACGCCTACGCCGTTAACCCCGAGCATTTCACCTGGCGTAATGGGCATCTGTTCGGCCATTTCAATCAGCGTTGCGTCGTTGAAGACCACATACGGCGGCACGTTGTTTTCATCGGCAATCGCTTTACGTAATTTGCGCAGCTTAGCGAACAGCTTGCGGTCATAGTTGCCGACCGCTGCCTTCTGCATCACCCGGGATTTCAGCGCGACCACACGCGGCACAGCGAGTTGCAATGGAACCTCACCACGCAGCACCGGACGCGCAGCATCCGTCATCTGTAACGATGAATGCTGGGCGATGTTCTGCGTAACCAGCCCCAAATGAATAAGCTGGCGAATCACGCTTACCCAATGCTCATGGCTTTTTTCCCGGCCCATGCCGTAGACTTTAAGCTTATCGTGGCCGAGTTCACGGATACGTTGGTTATTCGCCCCACGGATCACCTCAACCACATAGCCCATCCCGAAACGCTGATTGACGCGACCAATGGTCGAGAGCGCAATTTGCGCATCCTTCAGGCCATCATACTGTTTCGGCGGATCAAGGCAGATATCGCAGTTACCGCAGGCTTCCTGACGCCCTTCGCCAAAGTAATTGAGCAAGACCAGACGGCGGCAGGTTTGCGCTTCCGCAAAGGCCCCCATCGCATTGAGCTTATGACGCTCAATATCCTGCAATTGCCCGGCCGGTTTTTCTTCAAGGCAACGGCGCAGCCAGGCCATGTCTTCCGGCGCGTAGAACAGCATCGCCTCGGCGGGCAGGCCATCACGCCCGGCACGGCCGGTTTCCTGATAGTAAGACTCGATATTACGCGGAATGTCGAAGTGAACCACAAATCGCACGTTGGGTTTGTTAATCCCCATGCCAAATGCGACGGTCGCGACCACGATTTGCAGATCATCGCGCTGGAATTTCTCCTGCACGCTGGCGCGCACCGCGTTTTCCAGCCCGGCATGATACGCCGCGGCGCTAAAACCCCGGCTTTGCAGGCGAGCGGCGGTGTCTTCCACCTTCGCCCGGCTATTGCAGTAAATAATTCCGGACTTGCCGCGCTGGTCATGTACATAGCGTAAAAGCTGATCGAGCGGTTTGAATTTCTCCATCAGCATGTAGCGGATATTGGGCCGGTCAAAACTGCTGATCTGAATCAGCGGGTCGTTCAGCCCCAGAAGACGTTCAATATCGCGACGGGTGGTGTCATCCGCCGTGGCGGTCAATGCCATAAAAGGCACAGACGGCAGATACTGACGAAGCTGGCCCAGTGCGGCATATTCCGGGCGGAAATCATGACCCCACTGGGAGATACAGTGCGCTTCATCCACCGCCAGAAGTACCGGGTTCCAGTGCGTCAGTTGCTCAAGAAAGTTATCAAGCATCAGCCGCTCAGGAGCGATATACAGCAGACGGATTTGTCCGGTGCG
This sequence comes from Phytobacter sp. SCO41, assembly GCF_003073275.1. NCBI lineage: Bacteria > Pseudomonadati > Pseudomonadota > Gammaproteobacteria > Enterobacterales > Enterobacteriaceae > Phytobacter > Phytobacter sp. SCO41. The sequence goes on from NZ_CP027225.1 coordinate 5,356,202, forward strand.
GCAGCCAGCCATCACCTCAAGCTGTTGTTCACGACTTTGTGTTGAGTTCAGACAGGCCGCAGCAACGCCGTTCGCCAGTAACTGATCAACCTGATCTTTCATCAGGGAGATCAGCGGCGATACCACCACCGTCAGGCCAGGCAGAATCAGCGCCGGAATTTGATAACAGAGAGATTTGCCGCCACCGGTCGGCATGACAACCAGACAGTCGCGGCCGCCGAGCACGGTATCGATGATATGTTGCTGACCCGGACGGAACTGCTGGTAGCCGAAGGTTTCCCGTAAAACTTCCAGGGCTGTCGATTCCAGATTCAATACTTCCGCCTGCGCCACATTTACTCCACTCGACAAAAGAAAACAGGCGCTATTTTCAGCGCCTGCTCATGAAACTGCAATGCTTAAAACAGATCGTTGAGCATTACGCCGACACCAACACGCGTCTGATTGAAATTGTAGTCAATTAACGACTCGCCATAACCGCTGTACACCTGGGTGTAGAAACGGACATGTTTGGTGATCGGATAGCTGACGCCAACTTCTGCGCCACCGTAGCCCGTGTTCCAGTTGTACTGCCCTTTGACGCTGAAAATGGCCTCGCCATACTGGTAGCCGACCCGCAGTTGATAGTGACCAAGATATTTGGTGATATCCGGGTTATCGTCGGTGTTACCCACCACATACCAGGGTTTTACTTCCACCAGCCAGTTGCCATTTTGCGCCATTAAACGCGTATAAAGGCGGTTCCAGCTACGCGATGTGGGATCAGAACGGCCATTGGAGTCATGGTTGAAGCCAAACTCCATATCGCGCAACGTCCAGCCCGCAAAGCTGTAATCAGTAGCGAAACCGAGGAACAACTGCGGTTCATAGTTGGTTTCACGGAACGGCGAAGAAGCAGGCTCCTTCGTGTTAGAAAGCTGCCACCACGATTTTTGCGTATAGGAAGCGCCCAGCACGGAATTCGGACCGACAATCCCGCGCCACAGCGGGAACGCCAGGCTGAGCTGGAATTTTACTTCATCTTTACGCGCTTCATCAGACCAGCTATATGAACGAATGGCTTCTTTGTTCATGTCGCTGGTGTAGGTATAAAGCAGGTAGTTCGACTCATACGGATAGAGCGTGAACGGATTATCATGCTCCTGCAGCATATTCGCGATAATACTACCGCGCACAGCAGGCGCATCATGAACTTCTTTTACTGTCGCTTCCTGCGCAAAAGCCGCAAAAGGCAGCGCACACAATGCCACAAACCAACCCAGAAACGTCCGCATCGGTTTTCTTCCCCTGAACAATGTTGATGAACTGAATATTTTTACAACATCTATTCTACATATTTATTGAGACGCTGCGCAGGTATCCTCTCTTAAACTGGAATTCAACAATTTAGAGGCATAAAATCAACATTTCATTAACCTAACGGAAGAGCCACTATGTCTGCCGTCCTCACAGCAGAAGCCGCATTAAAACTCGTGGGTGAGATTTTCGTCTACCACATGCCCTTCAATCGTGCGCTGGGTCTGGAGCTTACTCGCTACGAGAAGGATTTTGCCCAACTCAGCTTCAACAATCAGCCCATGATGGTGGGAAACTGGGCGCAGAGCATTTTACACGGCGGGGTTATTGCCTCCGCGCTGGATGTCGCCGCAGGCCTGGTGTGCGTTGGCAGCACGCTGACGCGCCATGACACCCTCACCGAAGATGAATTACGTGCTCGTCTGTCGCGAATGGGCACCATTGATTTGCGCGTCGATTATTTACGTCCGGGCCGGGGTAATCGCTTCACCGCCACCAGTACGCTACTGCGTGCCGGGAACAAGGTTGCGGTCGCGCGTGTCGAGTTACATAACGAAGAGCAGCTCTATATCGCCAGCGCCACAGCAACCTATATGGTGGGTTAAGCCGCGAAAATCGGGTAAAATGTCGTTACTTTTCAGCAAAGAGTTTTCCTGATGGATGCAAAACAGACGCGGTTGGGAGTGATATTTGCTCTGGCCGCTTATTTTATTTGGGGCGTCGCACCGGCCTATTTCAAAGTTATCTGGTTCGTTCCTGCCGATGAAATCCTGACTCACCGAATTATCTGGTCCTTCTTCTTCATGATCGCCCTGATAAGCGTCAGCCGTCAGTGGTCGCAGGTGAAACAGCTTTTACGTACGCCAAAGAAAATCTTGCTGTTAGCGGTATCTGCCGTTCTCGTTGGAGGTAACTGGCTGCTCTTTATCTGGTCAGTAAATAACCACCACCTGCTGGAAGCAAGCCTGGGGTATTTTATTAACCCACTGGTTAATATCCTGCTGGGGATGGTTTTCCTTGGTGAACGTTTCCGCCGCATGCAGTGGCTGGCGGTAATATTGGCCGCCAGTGGCGTACTGGTACAGTTGTGGGCCTTCGGCTCCTTGCCGATTATCTCGCTGGGCCTGGCCTTTAGTTTCGCCTTCTACGGCCTGCTGCGTAAAAAAATCGCCGTCGACGCGCAAACCGGCATGCTGGTAGAAACACTGTGGCTGCTGCCCGTGGCGGCTATCTGGCTGTTTGGGATTGCCGATAGCGCGACCAGCCATATGACACAGAATAGCTGGTCGCTTAATCTGCTGTTGATGGCTGCCGGGGTGGTCACTACCGTTCCCCTGCTGTGCTTTACCGGCGCGGCGACGCGTCTGCGCCTGTCGACACTGGGTTTCTTCCAGTACATTGGCCCAACGCTGATGTTCCTGCTGGCGGTGACGTTTTATGACGAGCATCCGGGGGCGGACAAAATGGTGACATTCGGGTTTATTTGGGTAGCGCTCGCCATATTCGTGATGGATGCACTGTACACCCAACGCAGGGGTCGGTAATTGCCGGCGTCAGGATTCCGTACCGCTGATATCGCCGCGTCTTTAATCAGCCGGAGCAGGTGAAGGAAGCCACGCGCGATAAGATCCATAAAGGAAGGTTCAGCAGAATTGCTGAACCTTTTATTTTAGATTTACAGCCAGTTACGACGTTTGAAGTAGAGATACGGCGCCAGCCCGGCGAGGATCATAAAGACAATCGCGCCAGGGTAACCAAAGCTCCAGTGCAGCTCAGGCATAAACTCGAAGTTCATCCCGTAACTGGATGCCACCAGCGTCGGCGGCAGGAAGACAACGGAAACGACCGAGAAGATCTTGATGATCCGGTTCTGCTCAATATTGATAAAGCCCATTGCCGCCTGCATCAGGAAGTTCACTTTCTGGAACAGGGATTCGTTGTGCGGCAGCAGAGATTCGATATCTCGCAGGATTTCGCGGGCCTGCTCCAACTGACCGCCCGGCAAACGCGCTTTACGCACCAGGAAGTTCAGCGCGCGCTGGGTATCCATCAGACACAGACGTACCTTCCAGCCGATATCTTCCAGTTCCGCCAGCGTGGAAAGCGCTTCATCATATTCATCACCCTGATGACCTTCCATGATCACACGGCTGAGTTTTTCCAGATCGCTATAGATGTTTTCGATTTCGTCTGCGAGCTGTTCGATTTTGGTCTCGAAGAGATCGAGCAGTAACTCATAGGCGTTGCCATCGACCATAGCCTGGCTACGGGCGCGCATACGGTAGAGACGAAAAGCGGGTAATTCGCGCTCACGCAGGGTGAAGAGGCGGCCTTCGCGGATAGTAAATGCCACGGTGGAGTTGCCAGCATGGTCTTCCGCATCTTCAAAGAAGAAGAAGGAGTGGATGTGCAAGCCGTCTTCATCTTCAAAAAAGCGCGCAGATGCTTCGATGTCTTCCAGTTCCGGGCGTGTCGCCAGGTTCTGACCCAATTCAGACTGCACGCGGGTTCGCTCGTCATCGTCCGGCTCGACCAGGTCAACCCAGACGGAACTGGCGAGGTGCTTTATTTCGTCAGCTTCGAGACGGGTTAAACGATTATTTTCCAGTTGAAATGCGCTCAGCATAGCCGGGACTCCCAATGCAAAAATGACTGGACAGTTCGGTTGGGCACACAAGAAACATTTGGCGTTTCAGACCATTAAACAGCCTGACTCAGCGCGACGGGAATACAGCAGGTCGCTGACAACCACTAAGGCCATCAGCATAAGGAGATAGCCTTAGGAGTTGTTCCTGGATGACAGGGAATTGAGCCAGTATCTACTGGGTGTGTCCAAGGCGAATGTCCTCTTAGCGTGATCGTGCGCGCATGTTACGCCAGCAAAAATGAGGCGTCAACACGCAACGAAACGCTAAAGGGTAATATTTCCCCCTTAGCGTATAAGGCTAGCAGAATATTACAAAATAATGATATTTTTCTGAAAGTTACACTGTTTCAAGACGTGCATAAGCAGCCACCAGCCATTTAATGCCCTGCCCCTGGAATGCCACCTGCAAACGGCTGTGCTCGCCGCTGCCTTCCAGATTAACAATTGTCCCTTCACCGAACTTCGGATGACGCACACGCTGTCCCAGTTTATAGCCCGTGTCGTTCTCTGAAATCGGCGCGCCAAGGCGTTGATGGCTGACCGGACGGCTGACAGTAGCGCGCAAGCGCACCTCTTCGACACAGTTTTCTGGCAACTCGCCGATAAAGCGCGATGGGCGGTGATAGGCCTCTTTGCCATACAGACGGCGGGTTTCGGCATAAGTCAGCGTTAGCTTCTGCATCGCACGGGTCACGCCGACATAGGCCAGGCGACGTTCCTCTTCCAGACGGCCGCCTTCATCCAGCGACATCTGGCTCGGGAACATCCCCTCTTCCATCCCGACAATAAACACCTGCGGGAACTCAAGCCCCTTGGCGGAGTGCAGTGTCATCAGTTGTACTGCGTCCTGCCAGGTATCCGCCTGCCCTTCGCCCGCTTCCAGCGCGGCATGGGAGAGGAATGCCTGTAACGGCATCAGATCTTCATCTTCTTCGTTGTAGCTGAACTGGCGCGTTGCCGTGACCAGTTCCTCTAAGTTCTCGATACGCGTCTGGCCTTTCTCGCCTTTCTCCTGCTCGTACATCATCCACAGGCCGGAATCTTTCACCACGCGGTCCGTTTGTACGTGCAATGGCATGTCAGCCGTCTCCTGAGCCAGCGCGTCAATCAGCTCCATAAAGCGCTGTAATGCACTTGCCGCGCGACCGGCCAGCACTTTTTCCTGCAACAGTTCGCGTGTCGCCTGCCACAGCGTCAGTTGACGATCGCGCGAAGTCTGGCGGACCACGTCCAGCGTTCTGTCACCGATCCCACGCGTCGGCGTATTCACCACACGTTCAAAGGCGGCATCATCATTTCGGTTTGCAATCAGGCGCAAATAAGAGAGTGCGTCTTTGATTTCCTGACGTTCAAAGAAGCGCATCCCACCGTAAATACGATACGGCATGCTTGCCTGTAATAACGCCTCTTCCAGCACACGGGACTGGGCGTTACTGCGATAGAGAATGGCGCAATGCTCCAGCGCACCGCCGCTCTCCTGCCAGGTTTTAATACGGTTAACAACAAAACGAGCCTCATCCAGCTCGTTGAAAGCGCAATAGAGTGAAATCGGCTCGCCATCGGCACCGTCGGTCCACAGGTTTTTCCCCAAACGCCCGTTGTTGTTTTCGATAAGGGCGTTCGCCGCGCTGAGAATATTGCTGGTTGAGCGGTAGTTCTGCTCAAGGCGGATCGTCTGCGCGCCGGGGAAGTCGTTGAGGAAGCGCTGGATATTTTCCACCTGCGCCCCACGCCAGCCGTAAATCGACTGATCATCGTCGCCGACAATCATGACTTTGCCGGTGTCGCCTGCCAGCAGGCGGATCCAGGCATACTGAATGTTGTTGGTATCCTGGAACTCATCCACCAGGATATTGGTAAAACGTTCGCGATAGTGCTGTAGGATATGCGGCTTATTGAGCCACAGTTCATGGGCACGCAGCAGCAGCTCGGCGAAATCCACCAGCCCGGCGCGATCGCAGGCTTCCTGATAGGCCTGATAAACCTTCTGCCAGGTCTGCTCGACCGGGTTACCGTAGCTTTGAATATGGTGCGGGCGAATGCCTTCATCTTTTTGGCCGTTGATATACCACATGGCCTGGCGCGGCGGCCACTGCTTCTCATCAAGGTTCATCGCCTTGATCAGACGCTTAAGCAAACGTAACTGGTCTTCGCTGTCGAGGATCTGGAAATCCTGCGGCAGGTTGGCGTCCATATGGTGCGCACGCAACAGGCGATGCGCCAGCCCGTGAAAAGTACCCACCCACATACCGCCCTGGCTGGTCCCCATAAGCTGGCCGATACGGTGGCGCATCTCCGCCGCCGCTTTGTTGGTGAAGGTCACCGCCATAATGGAGTACGGCGAGCAGTTTTCCACGGTCATCAGCCAGGCGATGCGATGCACCAGCACGCGCGTCTTGCCACTGCCTGCCCCGGCCAGCACCAGCATATTGCTACGCGACGCGGCGACCGCATCACGCTGTTTGTCATTAAGGCTGTCGAGCAGGTAAGAAACGTCCATTGGCACCGCCGGGTTAGTATGAAGCCGTTGCGCTATATCATTTGGTTTACAGGAAGGCGACAAGCTCATGAATCCCCAGGAGCATAGATTAACTATGTGACTGGGGTGAGTGAGTGCCGTCAACGCACCTGTAGACCGAAGGATAAAGCGCAACAACCCCTGGGAATTTATACAGAACTTGTGGTGATTATATCAGCGTGGTGAGGGATGCCAACCGCGAAATCTCCAGATGTGGCAGCAATCGGCTATCAGAAGCCGTCAGCAGGTCTGCCCCTTCCGGTTTGATCCAGCAGGCCTGCATACCACAGCGAATGGCACCGGCGACATCTGTCGTCAGGTCATCCCCGACGTGCAGAATTTCACCTAACGGAATGTTCAGGCGTTCAGCCGCAAGGTGGTACATATCATTAAACGGCTTCGCACGCCCGTCAGGGCCAGCGCGCAGCACAAATTCAAAGTAATCGGCCAGGCCGAATAACGCTGGCTGCGCATTGCCGTTGGTGATCGCCACCAGCGGCCATTTTTCAGCGAGCTTTGCCAGGGTTTCGTGGGTCTCTTGCGGCACATCAACACGGCTGCGCCATTTCGCGAAATGCTGCATTGCCGCTTGCGCCCCTTCTGCCGCTTCATCAACGGTTAACCCGGCATCCAGCATGGCGCGTTCGACCGCACGACGACGCCATTCGGTCACATCGTGGTAGATCTCCGGTTCCGCGAGCAACAACGACTGGCGAATGCGTTTCAAATCCGTATTTTCCAGCGCATTCAGCGAGGGGTGATATTGTTGCACAAACAGCAGGGATTCCTGTTCCGTGCGCAGAATAACCGGGCGGTTATCGTAAAGGGTATCGTCGAGATCAAAAGTGATGGCCGAGATGAGGCCCACAGGCCGGTAAAATCGCATTATTTCCCCCGTTTGGCGCGTGGATGCGCTGCGTCATACACCGAGGCAAGGTGTTGAAAATCAAGATGGGTATAGATTTGTGTGGTGGAAAGGTTAGCATGCCCCAACAGTTCCTGCACGCCGCGCAGATCGCCGCTGGACTCCAGCATATGAGTAGCAAAGGAGTGACGCAGTTTATGCGGGTGCACGTGACTGTTCAGCCCCTGTTTGATTCCCCACTCAGCAAAGCGTTTTTGCACATTGCGCGCGGAAATACGTTTCCCCAATTTCGAGAGAAACAGTGCCTCTTCTTCGCTGCCAAATAACCCGCGTAAATCCAGCCAGTGTTCAATCCAGATGACCGCGTTCCGCCCGACAGGTAAACGGCGCTCTTTGCTGCCTTTCCCCATCACCCAGACTTCACCACTTTCCAAATCAAGGTGTTTGATATCCAGCCCCACCAGTTCGGATAAACGCAGCCCGGCGCCGTACATTACCTCCAGCATCGCCCTGTCGCGTACCGCCAGCGGATCGTTAAGATCGATATCCAGCAGACGGTTTACGTCGTCCACGTCGATATTTTTTGGCAAGTGACGCGGCGTTTTCGGAGCGGAAATACCCTTCGCGGGGTTGGCCGGAAGCTCGCCCTGACTCACCAGCCAGTCAAAGAAGCTGCGTAAAGCCGAAAGGCGTAGCGCCAGACTGGCGGCTCCCAGCCCCTTGCGGCGACTGCGTACGGCAAACGCCCGTACCGCGGCGGCATCACATTGTTGCCAGCGCTGCAGGCCGATTTCCCCGGCAAGCGCAATGATGGCATCAAGCTGACGCTGATAATTGAGAAGCGTGATGGGGCTTAACTGACGCTCCACGCCCAGATAGCGCAGAAAACGCGTGACGGCCAGATGCAGAGGTGAATCGGTCATACGCGCTCGATCCAGCGCTCCAGCAGGTCCGGTAACATTATGGCGATCTCTTCCAGCAGTTGCGTGCCCTGGCCATGCTGATAGTGATGCGGGTCGCGACTACTGAACAGCACAACGCCCAGATCGGCGTCTGGCCCCATCATTGTTACCGCCACAGAACCGATCGCTTTCGCTTCCGGCAAAAGTAAGAGTAACTCCGGTCCGTTCAGTGAACCGAGATAGTGCTGCTGTTGACCCAGACGCTGAATACGCAGTGGCTCAAAAGCCTGGCGAGAGAGCGCAAGATGGGTAAAACCGGACGGCGCGCCAAGACGCCAGCGGTCCGGGAACAGGCGGACGGTAGCGCCTGCCAGCCCCAAATCTCTGGCCCACCGCTGGAAGCGATTCAACATTTCCTCAAGGCTTTTGGCCGATGCCAGTTTGCCCTGCAGACGCAGCAGGCGGTAGAACAGACCTTCATTGGCGCTGGCCTGCTCCATCAGCAACGTCATGTTCTCTTCCAGCACGTTGATATGGTTACGTGCCCGCACCATGTGCCACTCGACTAACGAAATCGAACCGCGTACGGGATGAGGAACACGAATAGCTTCAACAGCGTGTGCATTACGGATAAAAAACTCAGGATTACGCAACAGATAATCGACGACAGCGTGGTCATCCAGTTCCATAAACGTTTCCTGCAGTTCTTCCCCTGGTTGCTTCATAGATGAATAAATCCGTCGTAGACATGTGCCGCCGGGCCAGTCATAAACAACGGTTGGCCCGGTCCTTTCCATGCGATATCCAGCCGACCGCCTGGGAGTTCCACACGTACTTCTTCTGCCAGCAAACCTTGCTGGATACCGACCGCGACCGCCGCGCAAGCGCCGCTTCCGCAGGCCTGCGTTTCCCCCGCGCCGCGTTCATACACGCGCAGTCGGATGTGATCGCGTTTGACCACTTGCATGAAACCAATATTGGCGCGCTCAGGGAAGCGTTCGTGGCTCTCCATTACCGGCCCCAGCGTTTCAACCGGAGCGCTATCGACATCATCGACCTGGATAACACAGTGCGGATTGCCCATTGAGACAACGCCGCACAATATTGTTTGTTCCGCCGCACGCATAATATAGGTCTTTTCCGCTTTGTTCGCCCGGAACGGAACCTGCGATGGCTCGAAGTTGGGTTCGCCCATGTTCACGCGCACCAGCTCGTCATCCGTTACGGTTAATACCATGCGGCCGTTCGCGGTGCTGACGCGAATGTCACGTTTATTGGTCAACCCTTTTAAGCGCACAAAACGGGCAAAACAACGTGCGCCGTTTCCGCACTGGGAGACTTCGCTGCCGTCAGCATTAAAGATGCGATAGTGGAAATCGAGTTCGGGATCGTAGGGGGGTTCGACCACCAGCAGTTGATCGAACCCCACCCCGAGATGCCTGTCAGCCATACGACGGATCAGATCAGGGGAAAAAAAGACATTCTGCGTTACCGCGTCGACGACCATAAAATCGTTGCCAAGGCCATGCATTTTAGAGAACTGCATCATCTACTCCATATACGCGGATACAGCACGGGAACGTTAGTAATTCACCTGCGTTGGGCCACCATTATCACCACGATCGTTACGATCCGGGGTCGTTGTCTGAATGGCGCTTTCGGTTTTTTTGGTTGGCGGCGGCGCATTTTTGTCAGCCGGCGGGAAATAGAGCGGCCCTTTCAGACCACAGCCCGTCAGGCTAAATAAGGTTAATAATACAGCCAGGGTTCGACACACGTCTTTCATTGTAGGTTGCCTGTTGGTTCATTCTTTCTGCTTTCTATCATCGCAGGAGAAGACACAAAAGCAAGCGTTTAGCACGTCTTTATAAAATCGGAAAAGCCGCCCGTTTAACTGTTCACGACACATCCTCAACGCCAAATATGCTTTGCTAAGCCTTCTCTTCTCAAGGCCAGGATGGCGTGATGAAAATTAACAAGCTCTTTTATCTTCTTTCACTTTCACTGTTGTTACAGCCCGCCCTGGCATGCCGGTTAGATCCGCCTGAGCATAATGCTTATCAGCCGTGGGGCAAAGGCGCGGTTTATATGCAAGCGGGCGAAGAAAATGTCATTGCGTTACCAGAACTTAACTTCAAACGCCTGCGTCGCCTGCGTCGCCTGCCGAACCTGGCGATTGATTATGCGCATCCTAAAGGGTGGAAAGAAGAACCACCGTTAACGGATCTGACTACCGATTATGTCTATCAAGGCGCGCAGTCGACTTATTCCCAGTATGCGTATCACAGTGATGGCCGCTACATCGTGTACGCAGGCAAAGTCATGTATAACCCGCCCGGCACGCCGCCTGTGGACATTCCCTCTTTTCAAGCCTTCGACAGCTTTGCCGCTGATAAAAACAGCCTTTATTACGAAGGCAAACGTACCGGCGATAACAGCACGGAAAGGCCAGTGAATGTGGCAATGCTGCGCAAAATTGACTTCGACAGCAGATGGCGTCCTGACTGGTTGGGGCTAATTTTGCGCGACGATCGGTATCTCTACGTCAATGGGCATCGCCTTGATGAGCCGGATAGTTTTACCGTGTTGGCGCAAAAATCCTGGGATCAGCGCGGCAAATTTTCTGCGGCGTTTAACCCCTGCGTCACGATGCCTTTCGGTCCCTGGGATACTCTGGCGCGAACACGTACGCGGCTTATCATTAACGGCGAACCGCTTAAAGCCGATCCCGATACCTTTTCGATTGTGCGCTGGATGCCAGGATCGCTGCTGACCTTTCGCGATAAAAACGGCCTGCATCGCTACGTCCTCAACCAGGGCAACCTGGAATGGGACGAAGATACGCACAAACATTGTAACGCCTTCAACCTCCTGGAAAAGCGCGTCCTGTGGCGTAAAGGCCCCGATTGCCAACAAGCAGAGATCCCAGGCCTTGACCCGGAGCAGTTCCATCCGCTCAGCGAGACCGTGGCGCAGTATCAGGACAAACTGTATGTCATTACCAAAACGGACTCTGATGAAAAGAAGCTGGAAATCGTCACCCTCGACAACCCGAATCTGACCATTGATAAACGTTTTAACGCCGGAAGGAATCATGGCTATCTGCTTACCCGACACGGCTATCAACCAGGCGGATTGCAGGTATTCGAATCAACAGGAACGTTGATTCTGATGGATTACCGCGTTCCTGATGAAAAGGAAGCACACCTGAACGATAACCCCTATCTCCGAAATTGGTTCGCCCGTGACGACCGCTACGTTTATGTTTTCGATGGTACGCAACTCTGGCGGTACCCGACGCCTGATAGCAAAGCGGTACGGGTGACATGGTTCGAGCAGCATTCCGGCTATGGCTATGGCGTCCACTACCGTACGGGATATCTGGATGGCAAGCTGATGGATGACGGTGTGTTTGTTCCGACGGGGGTGAAATATTCCACTAGCGCGCAGCCTGCAGGCGCGTCTGCTGATTGGCGTGACGACCCCTCTTTTAAAATAGACGATACCGGGGTGCACTGGCGCAAAGTGCTCTCTTCTCAAGGGCATTGGGGCAAATGGGAAAGACTACCAGGCCTCGATCCACGGCAATTTCACCTCATCACCAGGCGTATCGCGCATTATCAAAACCGCGTGTATATCGCTACGTTATCCCCTTTAGGCGAAGACAGCTTAGCAATATTTGAAGTGAGTTCATCCGCGCCCTTTGTCAGTAAGTGGACGCATAACAGAACAGAGGACGAGAAATGAAAGCACAGGCGCGGCTTTGATGCGATTCGCTCCTGCGGCTATACTGCCGCCATCACGTAAAACGGGAAACGACAATGAACGACAGTGAATTTCATCGCCTTGCTGACACCCTGTGGATGACCATTGAAGAGCGTCTGGACGACTGGGACGGCGACAGCGATATCGACTGCGAAATTAACGGCGGCATATTGACCATCACCTTTGAAAACGGCAGCAAAATCATCATCAACCGCCAGGAACCCTTGCATCAGGTGTGGCTGGCGGCCAAACAAGGCGGTTACCATTTCGATCTGAAAGGTGACGAGTGGGTTTGCGACCGTTCAGGCGAAACCTTCTGGGATCTGCTGGAACAGGCGGCGACGCAACAGGCGGGCGAAGAGGTAAGTTTTCGCGGCTAACATCTAACCCCGGATAAGGCATTGCGCCGCATCCGGGAGTCCCGGGTACGCTGCGCTTCCCCGGGCTACCCGCTAAAACATCAGGAGAAGTACTGCTGCAACAGCGGCGCGTCGTTATCCTGATTGGCAGACGCAACAGGCGTGATAGCCTGATTGCGGAACGGAATCACCTGCGCCCGGCCATCCACATTCACGATTTGGTAGAACTGCGGCAGGTTGAAGTTGATAAAGCTTGAGCCGTAGGTAAAGCGGTCGTGCGACGACGAATAGAAGCGGCTAACGTCGCGCACCAGCTCCTCTTTGCTGCCTTCGCAGTGGTGATACACTTCCGCGCGGTTGCTTTCATCCAGAATATAGATATTGAAACCGTCATCGCCGGTCTCTTCGAAAAAGAACTGAATAATCCCTTCGCTGGCAAACCCATCCACCACCTGCGGCAGTTTGACGTGGTTCGTTTCGACCTGAACCGACAGCCCGTGCAGTTTGTTATGAGAAATCGCGCCATAAAACTCAATCGCGTTTTCCAGTTTCTGCACCGATACATTCAGGCGCTCGAAGAAAAGCCCCCAGGTCTGTCCGGCCACGCGTAACGCTTTGAAGCGCCCCGTTTCCTGGCGGGTACTGGACAGGCGCAGCTCAATGCATTCAGAAACCAGTTGCTGCACGCGGGTACGGATCAAGCCGCGCAGATGCTGGCTATAACAGAACACTTCAACGCTATCGGGCGGCGCGGCATCCTGATGCATTTTGCCTAGAATGGTTTTCAGCGCTTCAATCATCGCCTGCTCGCCGTTGAAATGCAGTGTACGCACTTCATTCCAGGAGTTGCGATAAAGCAGGTCTACGCTGCCAACCAGGCAGTTTTGCTGCTCACCGAAGCTGAACACATCAAGCTTACGGAAATCGAAATGCACGACCTGGTTACGGAATGCCGCAGTCGGGTCATATTCCAGGTTCACGATAATCGCCAGATGGCGGATTTCGCAAGGGCTGTACAGCGCTTTTGGCGTTGGCGCAGGCAGACGCAGCGGGAAGTGATGGGACACATTCGCCACCATCTCCTGCAGTTTTGCCAAATCGACAATGCCATTACCTTTAATAAACAGGCGAGTACGCGACGTCAGCAAACCATTGAACCACGCCCACGCCACCAGTTTGTTCAGGTAACGGTTATATTCCAGCGGCTGGTGGCTAACGATAGAGTCCATGTTTGGGGCACGGTTGTACAGATACCAACCCGTACGATTCGCACGGCCCGGCGGCACATGGATAAAGGTTAAATTAGGCTCGGAGAGATCCGGAGAAATCTGCGGATTCACCAGGGTGACTTTACCCGGCAACGCTTCGAAAGCGGCATATAACTTACGGGTCAGCACGCCGATGTCCTGCGGACTGGCGGAGACGCTCAGATTGTTGCGGCGCGCAAAGCGAATCAGGTTACGGTAGCTCTGCATCATGGCATCGAGCAGCTCGTTATGCGCTTCACGCACCTGGTCGATTTTCCAGTTTGCCCGGTTATCGAGCATGGTGAGACGCGCTTCGTCCCAACCCCACTCTTTCACTAGCTGACTGACCACTTCACGCCGCCAGCCTACACAGGCACGCTCACGGCTCAGTTTCTCGCACACTTTTAAATAGAAACATCGACGCACAAGATCGAGACGCGTGAAATCTTCAATCGCGGTCAGATAATGGGTGACGCGCTCCAGCATCATGCAGTAATGATCCAGACCGAACGAAACGATTTCACCGTCGTGCAGACGCTGTTTAATGTCTTTCGCCAACAGGCGGGTGTTCGGATACTCCCAGGAATAGGCTTCCAGTAGCAGAGTTTTCAGCACTGCTTTATAGGGGGAGTCGATACTTTTATAGAGCTGCCACAGGCTGGCACCGAAGTACTCTTCGGCGGAAAGGGAGCTCAGCCCGCCGAGGTCCAGCCATTCATTTGGCGTCAGTACGCCCTGTGCATAGAGCGTCATGACGTAATCGTCATAGTGCTCTTCTTCATCGCCCGGCACCATATTCCACAGAATACGCTTACCGGCCAGACGCACAGCGGTACGATAGAATTCATCGAGCAACAAAATATGCTGCGTCGAGCCACAGTCTTCACCACCCAGACTGCCGCTTTCATTATGGCGGAAGCGATTTTCATCAATTAAGAAGAAGCTGACTTCCACACCCAGCGATGCGGCCCAGCTCTCAAGCAGGCTGCATTTACGCTGCAACAATTGGCGCTCTTCGTTATCGAGCCACGACTGGTGGCAAACCCAGATATCCAGGTCAGAAGAGCAGCTTTGTCCTACCGATGAAGTACTGCCCATGGAGTAGACGCCGGTTATCGGCAACTCGCCTTTTGGCGATTCCTGCGGGGGCATTCCACGGTAGAGCTCAAGCTCGTTGAGGTAGTGGCGTTGGGTTTCATCAGGCGTGTAGAGGCAAATGCCTTTTGGAACGCTACCTTCGAGGTAGCCCGGCATCAACGGATGATGGTAGTGCAAAAGCGTGGGCAGCAGACTGTAGACCTGCTGGAAAGCAGGGCCCATGGCCGCTAGCGCGCGATCCACACGCAGTTGATTGATGGCATCCAGCCTCTGTTTCAGAGTCTCAATATAGAGGTACAAGACGTATCGCCTGATGTTTACAGAAAGTCCAAAATCGCCGTCACCTTTTTTCGCCCTTGTCTTTGTGGTGGTACAGACGAAAAAATGGTCTAAAACGTGATCAATTTAACACCTTGCTGATTGACCGTAAAGAAAGATGCGCTACATACCAGTTTAGCACCATTTACAATGTGTAAATTCCCAATTACGGCCGAGGGTGTGTCTCGTTTTGACGAGACCGTGCTCGCCTCACCTATGCAATCACCACGAACACTGACACCCTAAGACAAGAATGTTAGGATGGTCGATGGATGATAATGACGGTAACAAGCATGTTAGACAATGTTCTGAGAATTGCCACACGGCAAAGTCCCCTTGCACTTTGGCAGGCACAATATGTTAAGCAGCGTCTTGAGGCACTCCACCCGGGCCTGACGGTCGAACTGGTGCCTATGGTTACGCGTGGCGATGTCATTCTGGACACCCCTCTGGCGAAAGTCGGCGGTAAGGGTCTGTTTGTGAAGGAACTTGAGCTGGCATTGCTTGAAAACCGTGCCGATATCGCCGTGCACTCTATGAAAGATGTCCCCGTCGAGTTCCCGGAAGGGTTGGGTCTGGTGACGATTTGTGAGCGTGAAGATCCGCGCGATGCCTTTGTCTCTAATCACTACAGCGACATCGACGCGCTGCCTGCGGGGAGCGTAGTTGGCACATCAAGTTTACGCCGGCAGTGTCAGTTGGCGGCACGCCGCCCCGATCTGGTGATCCGCTCTTTGCGTGGCAATGTCGGTACCCGTCTGTCGAAACTCGATAGCGGCGATTATGACGCCATCATCCTGGCGGTGGCAGGCCTGAAACGTCTGGGGCTCGAATCGCGAATTCGCGTCGCGCTGCCAGCAGAGCTTTCGCTCCCGGCAGTGGGTCAGGGTGCGGTGGGCATTGAGTGCCGTCTTGCAGACGAACGCACCCGTTTGCTTCTCGCCCCGCTTAACCATCACGAAACCGCTGTGCGGGTTTCCGCAGAGCGTGCCATGAATACCCGTCTCGAAGGCGGCTGCCAGGTACCAATTGGCAGCTATGCTGAATTACATGATGGTGAACTGTGGCTGCGTGCGCTGGTTGGCGCGCCGGACGGTTCGAAAATGGTCCAGGGTGAGCGCCGGGGTCATCCGGACGAAGCCGTCCAGTTAGGTATCTCACTTGCCGAGGAACTGCTGGATAACGGCGCACGTGAAATTCTGGCTGACGTCTACAACGGAGATGCGCCCGCATGAATATCCTTGTCACCCGCCCCTCCCCGGCAGGGGAAATGTTAGTGAGCCGACTGCGCGCACTGGGACAGGTGGCATGGAGCTTTCCGTTGATTGAGTTCACCCCAGGCAGGGAACTCAACACGCTGCCCGAGCGTCTGTCGGCGCTGGGCGAAGACGATATGGTTTTTGCCTTATCACAGCATGCCGTGACATTTGCCCACGCGCATTTACAGCAAACCCACGCTTACTGGCCTTTACAGCCACGCTACTTTGCCATTGGTCGCTCGACCGCGCTGGCGTTACATACTGCCAGCGGTATTGAGGTTCGCTATCCACTGGACCAGGAAATCAGCGAAGTCCTACTACAATTGCCTGAATTACAAAACATTCAGGGCAAACGTGCGCTAATCTTACGGGGAAACGGCGGACGTGAGTTATTAGGTGAAACGCTGGTGGCTCGTGGCGCTCAGGTTGAGTTTTGCGAATGTTATCAACGCTGTGGAAAGTTGTATGACGGGGCACAAGAGGCCATGCGCTGGCATACACGCGGCGTCGATACGATAGTGGTCACCAGCGGTGAGATGCTGCAACAGCTTTTTACGCTTATTCCGCTCTGGTATCGCGAAAATTGGTTACTACGCTGTCGGCTGTTGGTCGTCAGCGAGCGTCTGGCGAACCTCGCCCGGGAACTGGGCTGGCAAGATATTCAGGTCGCTGAAAACGCAGACAACGATGCGCTGCTTCGCGCATTACAATAACACTCATAATGGGAAGCCATAATGACGGAACAACAACACTCCTCTGCCGTGGTTGAAGAAACCAAGCAGGCTGATGGCTACACGCCGCCGCCGAAAAACGCCGAGAAGAACAACCGCGCGGGCAAGACAAGTCTTGCACTTAGCGTGATTGCTATTGCAATTGCGCTGGCAGCAGGCGTCGGTCTTTATGGCTGGGTAAAGCAGCAAACTACCGTACTGCGCGCAACGAATGATGAGCTGGCCAACCAGGTCATTGCGATGCAGCAAGCGCAGGACAAACAAAAAGCCGGGCTGGAAGGCGTTATTAAACAGCAGGCCACGCAGCTTGAAGAGGCCAAACGTCAGCAAGACGCGCTCGCCAGGCAGTTAAATGAGGTTCAGCAAAAAGTCGCCACCATTTCCGGCACCGATGCGAAAACCTGGCTGCTGGCGCAGGCTGATTTCCTGGTCAAACTGGCCGGGCGTAAGCTGTGGAGCGATCAGGATGTCACCACCGCCGCGGCGCTGCTGAAAAGCGCAGATGCCAGCCTGGCGGACATGAACGATCCCAGCCTTATCACTGCGCGCCGCGCCATTACTGATGATGTCGCCAGCCTCTCTGCGATTTCTCAGGTGGATTATGACGGCATCATCCTGAAAGTGAACCAACTCTCGAACCAGATTGATAATCTGCGTCTGGCGGATAACAACGACGACGATGCCCCGATGGATTCAGACAGCAGTGAGTTGTCGAGTTCCCTTAGCGAATGGCGCGTGAATCTGCAAAAAAGCTGGCAGAACTTTATGGACAGTTTCATCACGATTCGCCGTCGCGATGAAACCGCCGTGCCATTGCTGGCCCCGAACCAGGACATCTATTTGCGCGAAAATATCCGCTCAAGGCTGTTAGTTGCGGCACAGGCCGTGCCTCGCCATCAGGAAGAGACCTACAAGCAGGCGCTGGATAATGTCTCTACCTGGATTCGCGCCTACTACGATACGGATGATTCCGCCACCAAAGCGTTTCTTGAGGAAATTGACAAGCTCGAGCAGCAGTCCATCGCCATGGCGGTCCCTGAGTCGCTGAAAAGCCAGCCGATTCTGGAGAAACTGATGCAGACCCGTGTGCGTAATCTTCTGGCGCAGCCTGGCGTTGCCCCGGATCCGAATGCGCCTGCTCAAGCGCCGCAGGGAGAATAATCATGCTGAAAGTATTATTACTCTTTGCGCTGCTGATCGCCGGGATCGTGTTAGGTCCGATGATCGCCGGCCATCAGGGCTATGTGCTGATCCAGACTGACACTTACAACATTGAAACCAGCGTCACTGGCCTGGTCATCATTCTGGTACTGGCTCTGGTAGTGCTTTTTGCCCTCGAATGGCTGTTACGCCGTATTTTCCGCACCGGCGCGCATACGCGTGGCTGGTTCGTTGGCCGTAAACGTCGCCGCGCCCGTAAACAGACGGAACTGGCGCTCATCAAGCTGGCAGAAGGCGATTATCAGCAGGTTGAGAAGTTGATGGCGAAAAACGCCGATCATGCGCAACAACCCGTGGTGAACTACTTACTGGCGGCCGAAGCGGCACAGCAACGTGGCGATGAAGTGCGTGCGAATCAGCACCTTGAGCGTGCAGCAGAGCTGTCGGAAAACGATCCGATCCCGGTCGAGATTACCCGTGTACGTCTGCAACTGGCACGCAATGAAAATCATGCCGCGCGCCATGGCGTTGACCGACTGCTGGAAATTACCCCACGTCATCCAGAAGTATTGCGCCTGGCAGAACAGGCTTACATCCGCACCGGCGCATGGAGTTCACTGCTGGACATCATTCCGTCGATGGCAAAAGCGAACGTCGGAGATGAGGCGCATCGCGAAGCACTCCAGCAACAAGCCTGGATTGGGCTAATGGATCAGGCGCGTGCCGATCTGGGAAGCGAGGGTCTACGAAGCTGGTGGAAAAACCAGAGTCGCAAAACCCGTCATCAAATCCCCTTGCAGGTGGCAATGGCAGAACACCTTATCGAATGTGACGATCACGATACTGCCCAGGCGATCCTCCTGGATGGTCTGAAACGACAGTATGACGACCGCCTGGTTCTGGTGATCCCGCGCCTGAAAACCAATAATCCTGAGCAGGTAGAAAAAGTCCTGCGCCAGCAAATCAAAACGCAGGGCGACCGCCCGATGCTCTGGAGTACGCTGGGGCAATCACTAATGAAACACGGCGAGTGGAAAGAGGCCTGCCTGGCGTTTCGTGCCGCGCTGAAACAACGCCCGGATGCATTCGATTACGCCTGGCTTGCTGACTGCCTCGACCGGTTGCACCAGCCGGAAGAAGCCGCAGAGATGCGTCGTGATGGTCTGCTGCTCACGTTGCAGAATAACCCCCCTTCGTGATCCTCTGTCGGGGCCGCAAGGCCCCGATTTTTTGCCTGGCTGACATTTCTGAATATCCTGTGCTACAGTTTTCCCGTCTCAGTTAACGGAACGTCTCTGCCAATGTAACGATCTTCCCGAGTTAACCCCTTTCAATCGATGCAGCGCTTGCTGCAGGAAATAACTCGTTTTGGGAAATCGTTACCATGAACACCCTATTGTTCGCGCTCGTGCGCGCGCTACGCACGCACCGCTGGCTGCGGCTGCTGCTCTGCGCATTTGTCTTATCTTCACTGGGTAATGGCCTGACCCAGGTACTGGTCTTCGGTCAGCTCTTACGCTGGCATGCCTCACCTTCAACGCTCACCCTCGCCTACCTGTTGGCAACGCTACCGGGCTTTGTGGGCAGCCTGGCGGGAGAAAAGCTCTGTCGACGCTTGTCGCCCCTGTCTCTTTTAATTATCACAGAGCTGTTGGGTATGGTCGCCCTCGCCCTTCCTCTGTTCGGGCTCATGTATCACAGTATCCCCGCTTTGCTGATGGTTCAGTCGGCAGAGGCGTTGCTGGGCGGGATGTCCTGGCCTGCGCTGGCGTTGGTATTCAAGCGCGGCCTTACGCATGATGAATTGCCTGCGGCCACAGGGATGGAGAGCGTTATTTTTGCCTCTCAGGTATTGCTGGGAACGGGGGTGGGCGTGCTGTTGTTCGACCATGTTGCCCCGCTAATATTGCTGAGCATTGATGCACTGAGTTTTCTGGCGTCGGTGGCTCTGCTCATGCTGACACGGGCACATTATCGTGCCCATGACATGAGCAATCGCAATAACGGCAAACCGTTATCGACTATTGCATGGCCTTCACTTACCGCCGCACAAAAGCGCAGCCTGCTGATCCTGCCCGCCCTTGCCGCGGTTGGTTCACCAGCCATGGCGCTCTTGCCCGCACTGGCGCAACAGATACACCCGGACGACGCTAGCGGGCTGGCATTGCCGCTACTGTTCGCCCGTAGCCTGGGGCAGCTTTGTGGTCCGCTGCTGCTGAATGGTGAAAAGTTGCCGCACTATGCCCGCCGCAATCGCCTGTTAGTGCTGTGTCTGGCCATTTTCCTTGGGGCATACGGCCTGCTGCCGCTGCTCTCAGAAGAGAAGAGCGCGGCACTGGGGCTTATTTTTATCGCCCATCTGGCCTCGAATGTGGTGTTTGCTGTCGGTACGTTTAGTCTGCTTGCCGGGTTTAGCGGAGATGAGATCCCGGCAGCCAGCGCAAAAGCGTGGCGCTGGCAAACATTAACCGCCACGCTGATGACCACCATTGCGGCCTGGCTTGCCAGCGAATGGGGCGCCGCGCAGGCGCTCTACAGCGTATCACTGAGCGCATTGCTTTTGATGAGTGTTGTGATGGCACGCTACCGGGAATAAGGCATAAAAAAACGCCTGCTCGAAAGCAGGCGTTAAAACAGGTCTGTTTGACAACATAAATGGGTGCTTCACTCAACGTAGTGTCCATGGTGTTTGATGAGGCCGAAGCGACATCTGTCAGTGGACGATAAGCACCGTAAACGGCTCTGCATCATTCCGGAGTTTATGAGGCCAGAAGGCGAACATAAGAGGTGGAATGAGCATCTACACGTATATTATTGCACATAGTGTGCCAGGTTCGCATTAGCAAAACAGCACGCTTAAGTTCTTTTCAGATAACAGGAAAATCGCGCTCTGCGGCGGCAATCGCCCCAATTTAGCTACGGTGCCAGACGCTTTATTGTCGCCTACAGGAGACAGCCACAATGCCAGACAGCCTACCCCTTATAAATCAATAAATTAGATGTCACCAATTGACGACAAAGGTAGGTTGGGTTGTCGCTGATACGCAACACCGTAAAATGAGAGGTTTTTAGAATGCAAAAAACAAAAAACCCCGCTTTATTCAAGCGGGGTTCAAAAGTGGTCGGCGAGAGAGGATTCGAACCTCCGACCCACTGGTCCCAAACCAGTTGCGCTACCAAGCTGCGCTACTCGCCGATGTACTGCTTTTTGAATTTTTGTTCAATCTAAGTTGTGGTGCGAGGGGGGGGACTCGAACCCCCACATCCTAAGGACACTAACACCTGAAGCTAGCGCGTCTACCAATTCCGCCACCTTCGCATTCCACGAAACTTTTACTACTAAATAATGGGGTGGCTAATGGGACTCGAACCCACGACAACTGGAATCACAATCCAGGGCTCTACCAACTGAGCTATAGCCACCACTACAAATCTTTTCACGCGGCCCTGTGATTTCACAGTCCACCGCAGCTCATCAAGCACCGGGTTAAATGGTGCGCCCGACAGGATTCGAACCTGAGACCTCTGCCTCCGGAGGGCAGCGCTCTATCCAGCTGAGCTACGGGCGCTTAGCGCCGTTGCGGGGGTGGATAATACGGACTTCCCCCCCCTCTGTCTAGTGCCTTTTTAAATAAAATGCGCGTTTGGTTATGCTTTGCGCATTTTGCTGATTATTCCCCCACTCGCTGCGTCACAGCGTGGCGGTTTAAACCCAGCACCTTATAAATAACGCTCACTGCTGCCATGAAGATGATACCCACAAACAGTGACATACGGGTGTCGTCATTGAAGGCCATACCAATCAGCACGCACACCAGGAAAGCCATGGTCGCGTAGTTCGCCCACGGGAACAGCACGGAGCGGAATGGATGGCTGGCAATCGCCTGACGATGCGCATGGCGGAAGCGCAGTTGGCTAATCAAAATCACAAACCACGGCACCATACCCGGTAATACGCTGGCGCTGTAAACATAGACAAACACGCGCTGCGGATTAGGAATGATGTAGTTCAGGCAGGAGCCAATCAGCAGAATGATGATAGAAATGGTCACGCCGGCAACGGGAACGCCGTTTTTCGACACTTTCGCCACACCCGCCGGTAGCTGACGGTTTTTCGCCAGTGCATAGAGCATGCGCCCACAGCTGTACATACCGCTGTTACAGCCAGACAGTGCAGCCGTCAGCACAACAAAGTTAATGATACCTGCCGCTGCGGTAATGCCGATTTTGGCGAAAGTCAGAACAAACGGGCTACCGTTAGTGCCGATCTCATTCCACGGGAAGATAGTCACGATAACGAAAATCGCGCCCACATAAAAAATCAGGATACGCCACAGCACTTTGCTTACCGCGCTTCGCAGCGTCACTTGCGGGTTTTTCGCTTCACCGGCGGTGATACCGATAAGCTCTACGCCCTGGTAAGACGCCACAACGATACACAGCGCCGTCAGGAACCCCTTCCAGCCGCCCGCAAAGAAGCCGCCGTGCTCAGTCAGATTGCTAAAACCAATCGCGTGACCGCCATTACCAAAACCAAAGAAGATAACGCCCAGTCCCACGATAATCATCACGATGATAGTGGTGACCTTGATCATTGCGAACCAGAATTCGATTTCACCGTACAGACGCACCGCCGCCAGGTTCGCGACTGCAACCAGCCCAACGGCAATCAGCGCGGGTATCCACTGTGCCAGGTCCGGGAACCAAAACTGCACATAGACGCCGATGGCCGTAATTTCCGAGATACCAACCGCCATCCACATAAACCAGTAGGACCAGGCGGTAAGATATCCAAAGAAGGGACTCATATAGCGGTGCGCATAAACGGCGAATGAACCGGTAACGGGTTCCAGGAAGAGCATTTCGCCCATTGAGCGCATGATGAAAAAGACAAAAAGCCCGGCGATAATGTACGCCAGTAGCACGGAAGGACCAGCCCATTTCAGGGTGCTTGCGGCCCCCATAAAGAGCCCCACCCCTATCGTGCCGCCCAGGGCAATCAATTCAATGTGACGAGACTCCAGGCCGCGCTGGAGCTCGGGTTTGTTTTCAGCCATATAACCTCTGTCGTGTTTGCAACTTTCCCGCTGTGCGGGTTGTTTTTATGAGAATAACGTGCGTCAAAGCCATCCCGGAGGCGAAAACCGCGCAAAATATACTGGGATGATGCATTGAGTGAGCGAATGGTTTCTTAAAATGATGAAAATGGCAAATGCTGTGTAAAAAAAATCTGGGTATCGCACAATAAAAAAGCGAATGCCCCATATCAACGGGGCATGGCAGGAGAAAATTACAGATTGCCGCGGTAATGCCAGGACAAGTAACGCAGCAGACGTAGCTGTCGGGTGACGCGGCTCGGCTGTGAAAGTAGGCGATACAGCCACTCAAGCCCCAGTCGTTGCCAGATGCCCGGCGCTCGTTTTACATAACCGGTAAAGACGTCGTAGGTGCCGCCGACGCCCATATAGAGGGCGTGAGCGTAGACTTCGCGGCAGTCACGCATCAGTATCTCCTGGCGCGGTGAGCCCATCGCGACGGTCACGATTTTCGCCCCGCTCGCACGAATCCGCTCAAACAGCGCCTGCCTGTCTTCGGCACGGAAATAACCGTCCTGGCTGCCAACGATATTGACCTGCCACTGTTTACGCAGCTTATCTTCCGTTTGCTCCAGCACTTCTGGCTTTCCGCCCAACAAAAATACCGGCGTCCCTTCGCGCCCCGCTCTTTCCATCAGCGCTTCCCAGAGATCGGCCCCCGCAACACGCTCAACGCGTGCCTGCGGAAATTTCTTCCGGATCGATCGCACCACGCTAATACCATCGGCATATTTGAATTCAGCCGCCTCAATCAGCGACCTCACCTGCGGGTTGTCCTCAATAGTGAGCATTTTCTCAGCGTTGATGGCGACCAGGGTTCCTTCCTTAAGTGCGCCACCGGCATATAAATAGTCCAGTGCATGTTGCATATCACGCCAGCCAATCAATTTCAGCCCACGTAGCTCATACACCGGAGCCACTGTGTTGTCAGTCATTCGTATCCTTAGTCAGACCCGCGACAAAGAGGTGCCGCGCTTGTTAATCAACCCGGCACTATCAAACAGCCAGTACAACAGTTTCGCCGTCAGCAGGCAGGCGCCAAAGATGACGAGGAAAAAGACCACTCGAGAAGCAAATGCGTCCAGCCCTTCACGCGCCAGCACGATCATGTTGAAGATGGCACCAAAACAGAAACTGTGCAAAATGGCGGCCTTGTAGCGGTTGGTCTCCCGATTGCCAAGGGTATACAACCAGTCAAACCACTTGATAATCAGCCCAACCACTACCGCACCCAGCGGAATAAACCAGACACCGCCCATTACCACCAGTGAGCCAATCAGGGTGGGGGAAATCGCCAGGCCCGAGTGGTTATTCAACACTTCCCACGTAAAATAGTTCGCCGAATTCAACACAATGCCAGGACGTGAAGGCCACAGCCAGGTGGGAATAAAGACATAGAAATCACGAACGATCGGAGCTAATCCCTGGAAATCGATCTTGTCGTAATTTTGCAGCAACAACGACAGATTTTCCCAAGGCGAGAAGGTATCGCGGGTGAGATATAAGAAGGTGTAAAACGCCTCATCACCGCTGACATTGAGCCCGTAGCGTTTAAGCGCCAGCCAGAACATGCCGACAATGCCCATCACCCCTGCCGCTGCCAGCATCCACAGCGAAATCCAGCCACGGATGATCCCGATAAACAAGAAGATAGCGAAAGCGATGATGATGTTAGCGCGCGTCCCGCCGACAATCATGTAGGTCAGCAGGCCAAACGCCACGGTACTGACCAGGAAGAACAGCCACGCCCGCCCATCCTGACGCAGAAAATAGACCACCAGCATAGCGGGGATAAAGAAATAGAAGAACCGCTTGAGCGCGACACCAGAAACTTCACTGGAAAAAATCTGGCTGTAGGAATGCAGACGGAACAGCAAAAAGCCGTTATGCATGAAAAAGATTCCCACACTCACCAGCGCAAGAATCATCAACATCACGCAGGTTAAATGCGTCTCCACCCGATTGACGGTAAACAGAGGACGGCGTTCATCCACACGGGATGACGCACGTAACCGTGTTTTATACGTCACATAGTACACACCGTAAAAACAGGCCGCAGCCAGCAACGACTGTAGCATAACGCCAAGCGGTGCCACGCCAACATCGAAGCGAAACACCAGGATGCTGGTCAATGGAAAACCGAAGAAAAACGTTAGCAAAAACAGCAATGAAAAAAAGACATTGAAATTAAAGCGCACGCGGCGGAACTCAAACCACGTCAATGTGGCGATAAACAGCGTCGCCAGCAGCCAGATGATCAGCAACCCACTGAATTCAAGCGGACTCATCACGCCTCCCCTGCGGCAATGCACAATGCCTGATGCCAGGGTGCAATAAAGTTCGGACTAAAGAAGGTGATGGTATCTTTGTCGACCGCCAGCAACTGACGTTGCGCTTCACGAATGATCGCTTCATTAAGCAGATCATCGGTAAACAGCACTGGAACGCCCTCTTCCACCATATCGCGCCAGAACGGGTTCTTGCGGTTGAGCACACAAGGCACACCCGCCTGAATCAACAGACATAGCGTGCCGATACCTTGCTGGCGCGCGAAGATGAAATAACCCAGGTCGCACTGGCTTAATAGTGTCAGGTAATCATCAAACGCCATCTTCTCGTTCAGGATACGCAAATTGTCCGGGCTAAACAGTGCCAGCCCGGCCTGACGAACCTGCTCAATGTAGACTTCGTTATTTGCCGGGTAGCCCATGGGCACAATGATATTTACCGTATCGCCAAACTGCCGATGAATCGCTTTTAAGGCGGCGATATGTTCATTGCTGGGATCGCCGGAATTCCCCACCAATAGCGTCAGCTTGCCCTCGCGCTGCATTTCATAGCCCAGCGTGTTGAGTGCCGGGTCCATACGCGTTGGGAAGTACAGCAACTCACCGCGTACATCCGGGTGCCGGTCTGCAAACCAGGCCAGATCGCCACGGGTCGCGAAGATAGTGCCGACCCTTGCCTGCGCCAGACGCCGCAACGGATAAAACAGGCGGAATTTCAGGCTACGGGAGACCTCATACAGATCGGCCCCCCAGGCATGCCAGTGAAATTGCGAGCGCTTAATCGCCCCGCGTAGCAGTGCCAGCCAGATACCGGTATTGAATTGACCGTGAAAAAAGAAACGTTGCTGCCTGTCGGCCTGCGCTTTGGCAATAACGGCCTTCGCCAGCGCCTGCTTACTGCCATAAAAATGCAAATGCAGGTTCGGGTAAGCGTCACTCATGCCGTCGTCCTTTCCGGCGAGCATAAATTCACGGGCATGGATGCCCGTTGCCGCGAGATGTTCATTAAAGAAACGCAGCACCGTGTGATTATGATGAGGGATATCCGATCCCAGTACGTGTATGAGTGCCGTCATGCCCGTCTACGCCAGAGTAAAAACACGCCACAACAGAGGGCGAAATAAATTATGTAGGTTGCCATATAGGCCTGCGCCGCTCCTGCTGCGCCGTGGGTCGGGATCAGGAGACGGGAAAAAAGCGTCAGCAATGCAAACTGGCTCACTTCCGCCAGAATATAAAAGCGCAGCGAGGCTTTCGCGATAACCAGATAACCAAAAACGTAAGCGCCCACTTTCAATACGTCCCCAACCAGTTGCCAGGCAAACAGGTCACGCATCGCCGTAAATTTGTCAGAAAACAGTAGCCAGATAGCCACGTCGCGCAGCAACCAGACACAGAAACTCACGGCCGCCACTGCAGGCAACACAAAGCGCAGCGATTTCACGATCTCGCGGGTGATGTCCTGTTTTGTGGCGAGCCTCGAGAGAGTAGGAAGCAGATACACGCTAAACGAGGCGGTAATAAATTGTAGATAAGCATCGGAGATACTGCTTACCCCTTGCCAGATCCCCACGTCGTCCCAGCTATAATGGGCAGCCAGCAAATTTCGCATCATCACATAGGCCAGCGGGATCGTGACAGACGTGATAAGCGCCATCAGAGTGAATTTGCTGAGTTGCCCGGCCAGCCCGTTATCCCAGCGTGGGCGAAAATAGCTTAATGGAACGTGGCTGCGGCGCACCAGCAACAGCATCGCCGGGAAAACCACCAGCGCAGGCACCAACGCCATACCAAGTAATGCTCCCTGATACTCACCCAGCTTGTAGCAAAGATACCAGGCGGCCACCCCCACCACGCTACCAATAATCAATGACAGCGCGTTACCCGCCGCATCGCGAAAGCCTTTCATCACCGCCAGCAGCAGGTTCGCCCAGGCAATTCCCATTTGCACCAGCGCCACCAACCGCACCAGCCCCTGGTAATCGGCATGACCAAACAAGCCGCGACTGATCGGCGCCGCCGCCAGTAAAAAGATCAGCGCCAGCAGCATTGAGAAGCCCAGCACCATGGCAGAAGACGTGCCGACGACCTCACGTAGTCGCGTGGGGTCATCATGGTGTTGGGAGACAAATTTCGTCACGCCATTAAAGATACCTGCGCCTGCAAGCACGCCGAGCACAATGATCAACTGGCGAAAATTACCCGCCTGCCCAACCCCGGAGGGGCCATAGGCCAGCGCCAGCAGCTTAACCACCAGTAGCCCGGCGCCAATCTTGACGAGAGTACTTGCCGCCGTCCAGACAGAAGCTTTTGCCAGCGACATGTTAGCGGAAATAGCTCAGTAACGTGTTAATCACGGTACGCTGGTTAACAGGGGCGAGATTGTAGAACAGAGGCAGACGAAGCAAACGCTCACTTTCCTGCGTCGTATAGCGATCCTCACCGTGGAACTCACCAAATTTCGCCCCGGCAGGTGATGCGTGCAGCGGAATATAATGGAACACAGAGAGAATCTCGGCCTCTTTGAGGAAGGCGATGAGCTTGCTGCGATCTTCTTCGTCACGCAGTTTGATATAAAACATATGGGCGTTATGCCCGCACTCTTCGGGAATCGACGGCAGCGTAATACGCCCGGCGCGTGCCAGCGGCGACAAGGCATCGAAATAGGTTTGCCACAGGGACAAACGCTGCTGATTGATAC
This sequence comes from Phytobacter sp. SCO41, assembly GCF_003073275.1. Taxonomy (NCBI): domain Bacteria; kingdom Pseudomonadati; phylum Pseudomonadota; class Gammaproteobacteria; order Enterobacterales; family Enterobacteriaceae; genus Phytobacter; species Phytobacter sp. SCO41. The sequence continues at coordinate 5,384,453 of NZ_CP027225.1, forward strand.
GATCTGCTGCTTCGAGCTGCGCCCATAGATAGGCCGCCTGCAAATCCGCCATCAGATAGCTCGAGCCAATATCGCGCCAGGTGTATTTATCCACCTGCCCACGGAAGAACTGACTGCGGTTGGTCCCTTTTTCGCGGATGACTTCCGCGCGTTCAACCAGCGCGCGATCGTTAATCAGCGTCGCGCCGCCTTCACCGCCCGCGGTGTAGTTTTTGGTTTCATGGAAACTAAAGCAGCCAATGTGCCCGATAGTGCCCAACGCCCGACCTTTATAGGTGGACATCACACCCTGCGCGGCATCTTCCACCACAAACAGATCATGCCGTTTGGCAATCGCCATAATGGTGTCCATTTCACAGGCCACACCGGCATAGTGAACCGGCACAATGGCGCGGGTATTTTCCGTGATGGCCTCTTCAATACGAGTTTCGTCGATATTCAGCGTATCCGGGCGGATATCCACAAAGACGATTTTCGCGCCACGCAGTACAAAAGCGTTAGCAGTAGAAACAAAGGTGTAGCTTGGCATGATCACTTCATCGCCAGGCTGAATATCCAGCAGCAGCGCCGCCATCTCCAGCGATGCCGTACAGGAGGGGGTCAGTAGCACTTTCGGGCTATGGAAACGCTGTTCCATCCACTGCTGGCAGCGACGGGTAAAACCACCGTCACCGCAAAGTTTGCCGCTGCCCATCGCCGACTGCATGTAGTCGAGTTCCGTTCCCACCACAGGAGGTGCATTAAAAGGGATCATAGAGTCACCTGTATAACCAGTAGGCGGTGCTTTCCATTATCGCACCGCTGCGAGTGTAGCGTCTGATAGCCGCAAGATTGCCCATCTGCGTCGCCACACGGATTGTCTTAAGTTGCCGCTGTTGCGCCCAATAACAGGCCGCCTGCATCAATTTTTCCCCCGCGCCACGCCCGCCCAGTAAACCGATCCTGGCTTCCTGTTCATTGAGTTGACGCAGGGAGACAAAAGCCTCGATATCGCCATTTGCTCCGCGAAACAGCAGACATTCATGGTCAAATACGCCTTTCACCGCGTTTTCAATCCACTGCGCGTAAAAACGCCCACTGGCCTCCTCAGGGTACCAGGGCGCGCGAAAGCGGCTCTGACTGAACATATTTTCCGCCATCTGGCGTAACGGTGCGATATCACCGGCTCCCGCCGTCTGCGCCTGCGGATTAACAGCCTGTAGCGGAACCGATAATGCGAAATCCGCTTCGCCTTCGACCAGCCGAAAGCCAAAATGTTGCAGAGCATCAAGCTGTTGTGCATTAGATGCGGAAATTTTCGCCTGTAGGCGCGGCCAGCCGTCGAACGCAGAAGCATCGAGCGCTGGCGCATCCTCCTGCAAACGCACGATGGCGCTGCGCAGGCCAAAGAATTCACTCTCCCATGCCAGTTCGTTAATGTTGCCGTGTAGTGTCATGGGAGGTGACCTCAGCGCCATACGCCTTTGGTATCAACAATGTATTGCTGACGCACATTGTCACCCGCGATGGCTTTGAACTCTTTGTGATCGACCAGCATAACCAGCACATCAGCCTGCGCCATTGCGTCCTCAAGACTGACCAGCGTACTTTGGCCTGCCAGACGCGGCGGCAACTGATGAATGTTCGGCTCTACCACCAGCGTTTCACCGCTATGCCACCCTGCAATACTGTGGGCAATTTCCATCGCCGGGCTTTCACGCAGGTCGTCAATATTGGGTTTAAATGCCAGACCGAAACAGGCAATTTTAATGTCGCTGGCACGCTTATCACTTGCGGCCAGGCAATCGGCGACGGTTGCTTTAACCTGGTTCAATACCCAGTGTGGTTTGCTATCGTTCACTTCACGCGCGGTACGAATCAAGCGGGCCTGCTGTGGGTTCTGCGCCACAATAAACCACGGATCGACGGCAATACAGTGACCGCCTACGCCGGGGCCAGGCTGCAGAATATTCACGCGTGGGTGGCGATTAGCCAGGCGAATCAGTTCCCAGACATTGATGCCCTGGTCGGCGCAAATAAGCGACAATTCATTAGCAAACGCGATGTTCACGTCGCGGAAGCTGTTTTCCGTCAATTTGCACATTTCAGCGGTGCGGGAGTTTGTCACCACACACTCGCCTTCGAGGAAAATGTTATACAGCTCGCTGGCGCGTGCCGAGCATACGGGCGTCATACCGCCAATGACCCGGTCATTCTTGATAAGCTCAACCATGACCTGGCCGGGCAGAACGCGCTCCGGGCAATAGGCAATGTTGATATCTGCCTGCTCTCCCACCTGCTGTGGGAAAGTTAAGTCCGGACGAGCAGCGGCCAGCCACTCTGCCATTTGCTCCGTCGCACCTACCGGCGATGTCGATTCAAGAATAACCAGTGAGCCTTTTTTCAGCACAGGCGCAATGGATTTTGCCGCCGCTTCGACAAAAGTCATATCCGGCTCGTGTTGGCCTTTAAAAGGGGTGGGAACGGCAATTAAATAGGCATCCGCTGCCACCGGCGTCGTGCTGGCGCGCAGCCAGCCGCCTTCAACGGCGGTTTTGACGACCATGTCCAGTTCAGGCTCAACAATATGAATCTTCCCGCGATTAATGGTCTCCACGGCATGGGGATTAACATCAATCCCTACTACCTCTTTTTGCCGTGAGGCGAAAGCCGCCGCAGTTGGCAGTCCAATATAGCCAAGGCCAATGACGGAAATCGTTTTGAAACTCATAGTGTTACCCGATTGTTTTTTAGTGCATGCAAAATTCGACCACAGGCCTGCCCGTCTCCGTACGGATTGTGCGCATGGCTCATGGCCTGCCAGGCATCATTGTCATAAAGCAGGCGTGATACTTCCTCAACGATACGCTGGCTGTCGGTGCCAATTAACCTGACGGTCCCGGCTTCAATGGCTTCCGGACGTTCGGTGGTGTCACGCATCACCAGAACGGGTTTACCCAGCGAAGGGGCTTCTTCCTGAATACCACCAGAATCGGTGAGAATCAGCCAGGCGCGATTCATTAACCACAGGAAGGGTAAATAGTCTTGCGGCTCTATCAGAGTGACATTTTCCACATGACCGAGGATGCGGTTCACGGGTTCGCTGACATTGGGATTAAGGTGTACCGGATAAACAATCTGCACATCATCATGCTGTGAAGCAATTTCCGCCAGCGCATGACAAATATGCTCAAAGCCGAGACCAAAACTCTCACGACGGTGCCCGGTAACCAGAATCAGTTTTTTATTGCTGTCGAGGAAGGGATAACGTGATGCCAGTTCTTCCTCAAGCGAAGGGTTGTTCAGGACGCTATCCCGCACCCAAAACAGCGCATCAATAACGGTATTGCCGGTAACAAAAATATGTTTGTCCGCAACGTTTTCCCGCAGCAAGTTATGGCGGGAGTTTTCCGTCGGCGCAAAATGATACAGCGCCAGATGGCCAGTTAACGTGCGATTGGCCTCCTCCGGCCACGGTGATGACAGATCCCCTGTACGCAACCCTGCTTCCACATGCCCGACCGGAATGCGCTGATAAAACGCAGCCAGACTTGCAGCGATAGTGGTTGTCGTGTCGCCGTGAACCAATACGACATCAGGACGGAAAGATTCCAGGATAGGTTTAAGCCCTTCCAGAATACGACAAGTAATCTCTGTCAGTCCCTGCCCGGGCTGCATAATATTCAGGTCGTAATCCGGAACGATAGAAAAAAGTTTCAATACCTGATCGAGCATTTCCCGATGCTGCGCAGTGACGCATACCTTCGCGTCGAAATCAGGGTCCCTTGCCAGCGCGTGTACCAGAGGCGCCATCTTAATGGCTTCCGGTCGTGTGCCAAATACGGTCAGTACTTTCACAACGATTCTCTTCGATTAGGTAATGAAGGCACGAAGCCTTCATCTTAGATTGCGTGTCAAAATGATCGACGACGCGTTAATGCAACACCAGCTCCGATGAGTGCCCCTACCACACCCCACATGATCATCAGGAAGGCACGACGCGGGCTGTCGCGTTTTACCGGTTCTTCAGGTGTGCGCAAATATCGATAAGTCTGAAAGCGGGGATCAAGCGTAGGGCCCACATTCAGCGTATTAAGCATGGCTCGGTTTTGGAAGTAGTCCAAATCGTACTCAGGCCCTACCGCACGCAAATTTTCCAGGCGCGCCTGCAACATTGGGCGGCCTAACAAAAACATCTCAGAATCCGGCAGTTCATCCACCGGGACTTCTGTTTCGCTGCGGGAGATATTGTGTTCTTCTGCCACTTTCAGCGCCTGCTCGACGCTACTCACGCGGCGATTAAAAAGGGTATTGGCAACCTCTTCCTGACGCTTCACCTGCGCTTTCATCTGGATAGTACGAGCCGCCCATGCTCCTTTAAGCTCATCGTTCAGATGGCGTGCAGCGCGCTGGCTGGCAAAAGCCACATACTGACGCAACAAATTGTTAGCATCAGGCGCAGTTTCAGCCGTCAGTTTGACATTGTCATTAAGGTTACGCGTCACATCGCCCGGCGTGTACTGGATGTAATTGATTAAATCATCCAGCATTGCGGCGTCCGCTTTGCTGTTACCGACTTTCCGCTGCTTGAAATAGTCCGTCTGCATCCAGAAGTCACGCCGCGTATCCCATGACGCCAGTTGCATCACAAACTCTTTATACGCTTCATCCATGACAGAAATCTGGTCTACAGGTGCGAGACTCGCTTTAACGTCCAGGTTACGCAGGAACTGTTGCTGTGAATAATAGCCACCCAGCATGTTTACCGTCGGACGATCGGTGATGGCTGTTGCCCCCCACTCCTGACGAGCAAAGAATGTCCACGTTAAGGCGATTAACGCAAACAGTAGCGCAATCCCGCAAATCCATAATTTTCCGGCCCATAAAGTACGAAAAAGACCACGAATATCCAGCTCGTTTTCCGTACCCGCTGAAGGTGTTCCCGACAATGGTTGAGTCATCGCTTTCCCAGATTTACTTGGTTAAGGTTGGTTTGTGACCGCTATTACGGCGCATTCTGCGCTTCACACGCTTTATCAACCGCGCCACTTTCCATGCGCGTTTGATGCAGTAGCCATATAAGAAAAAGGATAGCAAAAATAATGCCAACATCACCCATTCAGGAATGAAGTGAAGGTATTCGGTTAATACACCAACCGACGCCAGCAGCGCCGCGGCAAGTGTAATCAACACAAAGGCCTGCCGTGAGGTAAACCCGGCGCGCATAATAAGATGGTGAATATGCTGGCGGTCCGCTGAGAACGGGCTCATCCCTTTACGCAAGCGACGATACATGATCGCCACCATATCCATTAATGGGATCGCGATAATCCACAACGCGGTAACCGGGCTTATAGGGTGGGTCTTACCCTGCGTAGTCTCAAGTAAAATCCAGATAAGTGTGAAACCGATAAAGGTGCTGCCGGCATCGCCCATAAAGACTTTATAGCGCCGCCCCAGTACGCCGAGGTTCAACATGATGTACGGCAGGATTGCGGCAATCATGGCAAAGCACCACATCGCGAGGCTGATTTGACCATCAAACCACAAGATGATGCCGATGGCGGCAAAGGAGACGCAGGACAATCCCCCCAGCAAACCGTCAATACCATCAACCATGTTGAAAGCGTTAATCGCAGCCCAAACGGCAAAGAGCGTCAGCAGATAACCAAAGGGCCCCAGCACCATTTCCCAGGTACCAAAGATGTAGCCCAGACTGCTGAGGTAAAGTTTACCAACCGACATCATTACGATCGCAATAATTGCCTGAATCATTGCGCGAATTTTGACACTGATGTCGTAGCGGTCATCGAGCGCCCCCACGAACACCAGAATCCCGGCGCAGCACAGATACAGCACCGCATGGGGAATGTAGTAATCAGCAATGCCGAAGGTGAAGCAGATACCGGCGAACACTGAGATGCCCCCAACCAGCGGAATCAAACCCTGATGCCGTTTACGAAAGTTGGGCTTATCCACCAGACCGACGCGCTTCGCCATTTTTCGGGCGAAAAATAAAAACGCGGTCGTGAATAAGAAAATACTGAATAATTCAGTAAACGCAGTGAGTAAATTCACAATGCATGCTCTCAGCGAATGTTAATCCTGGCAGTATAACGACGATGCCTCGCTCCAAAAAGAAGAAAGCAGGTCATTCACAGGCGTTTTAGTATGTTTCTTAAGCAAGCAGAATAGTGTGATTGCTTAGGTATTTGTGTTGAGCTGGCCTGTAGCGGACGGTGCCTGTCCCAATGCATATAGCGTATAGTCCACAAATGAAAAACGCCACGTAAAAACGTGGCGTTTCCTGGCTTTATTTCTATTAAGAGCGTTTCATCATGTCGAAGAATTCATCGTTCGTCTTCGTCATCGCCAGTTTATTAATGAGGAACTCCATCGCGTCGATTTCACCCATCGGATGAATGATCTTGCGCAGGATCCACATTTTCTGCAGCTCTTCTTGCGTGGTGAGCAGCTCTTCTTTACGGGTACCGGAACGGTTGTAGTCGATAGCCGGGAAGACGCGTTTTTCAGCGATCTTACGGGAGAGATGCAGCTCCATGTTACCGGTGCCTTTAAACTCTTCGTAGATAACTTCATCCATTTTGGAGCCGGTGTCGATAAGCGCAGTAGCGATAATGGTCAGGCTACCACCCTCTTCCACGTTACGTGCAGCACCGAAGAAACGCTTCGGACGGTGCAGGGCGTTGGCATCCACACCACCGGTCAAGACTTTACCGGAAGCGGGAACCACGGTGTTATACGCACGCGCCAGACGGGTGATGGAGTCGAGCAGAATGATAACGTCTTTCTTGTGCTCAACCAGGCGTTTCGCCTTCTCAATCACCATTTCCGCAACCTGAACGTGACGAGATGCCGGTTCGTCGAAGGTGGAAGCGACAACTTCACCTTTAACCAGACGCTGCATCTCAGTCACCTCTTCCGGGCGTTCGTCGATGAGCAAAACCATCAGTACGCAATCCGGGTGGTTGTAGGCAATGCTCTGCGCAATATTCTGCAGCAGCATGGTTTTACCGGCTTTCGGCGGTGCAACAATCAGACCACGCTGACCGCGGCCAATTGGCGAAGCCAGGTCCAGGACACGTGCCGTCAAATCTTCGGTAGAACCGTTACCCCGTTCCATACGCAGGCGAGAGTTCGCGTGCAGCGGCGTTAAGTTCTCGAACAGAATCTTGTTACGCGCGTTCTCCGGCTTGTCGTAGTTAACCTCGTTAACTTTCAACAACGCAAAGTAACGTTCACCCTCTTTTGGAGGACGAATCTTACCAGAAATGGTGTCACCAGTGCGGAGGTTGAAACGGCGGATTTGGCTGGGGGATACGTAGATGTCATCAGGACCGGCGAGGTAGGAGCTGTCTGCGGAGCGGAGGAAACCAAATCCATCCTGCAGAATCTCCAGCACACCGTCGCCAAAGATATCTTCGCCACTCTTTGCGTGCTGCTTCAGGATGGCAAAAATTATGTCCTGCTTGCGCATACGGGCCAGGTTTTCCAGCCCCATATTTTCGCCGAGAGTGATCAGCTCAGAAACCGGCGTATTCTTTAATTCGGTAAGATTCATAGTGGTGTGGGTTCTTAAACTCGGGGTAAAACTCGAACTTAATGTTGTGAATGGTATGGCAGGGTCATCCATGCCTGTTAACGGCCATCACTTATGTCCAATCGCTGCCTGGTCAAAGGTAAATACGCAGAACTGAAACGACAAGACGGAAAAATGATAAGCCCGGAATCTATCCACTTCTCTCGCGAGGCAAAGCTCAGCGGGAAGCGTCGGGTAACACAAGATTCAAACTACAAGGTATGTTTACAACGAAGTCAAAACTAAATTAGCACGACTGAAGCCGGGCGTCCAGCGATCCACATAATTTAGAAGGCTGGCGCACCGGCTGAGATTCGAGGAGTTACGCCAGATTAGCGTCCAGGAACTCTTTCAGTTGACCTTTGGACAGCGCGCCCACTTTGGTCGCAGCCACTTCGCCGTTTTTAAACAGCAGCAGGGTCGGGATACCACGGATACCGTACTTCGGCGCAGTACCTGGATTCTGGTCGATATTCAGCTTCGCGACGGTCAGTTTACCTTCGTATTCGCTAGCGACTTCATCCAGGATCGGGGCGATCATTTTACACGGACCGCACCACTCTGCCCAGAAATCGACGAGAACCAGCCCGTCCGCTTTGAGTACATCCGTGTCAAAACTATCGTCAGTCAGGTGAATAATTTTATCGCTCATATATAACTCCACAGGAATAAGCCTGGTGTGTTGGTGTTGGTGTAGCATAAAACAGCATCGTGTTGATGCCACATTAACCAACTAAAGGTTGACTTTATTTCACCGGATACGCTTTCGTAAAGCAATAGTAAGCTGATATTCTACCACACTATGAGCAAAACACATTTAACTGAACAGAAGTTTTCCGACTTCGCCCTGCACCCTAAGGTGATCGAAGCCCTTGAAACTAAAGGGTTTCATAATTGTACGCCCATACAGGCACTGGCTCTTCCGCTGACGCTGGAAGGTCGTGATGTTGCAGGGCAGGCGCAAACCGGTACTGGCAAAACGATGGCGTTTTTAACGTCAACGTTTCATTATCTTCTTTCTCATCCGGCGATCGATGATCGCAAGGTGAATCAGCCGCGCGCGCTTATTATGGCGCCAACCCGTGAATTGGCTGTGCAAATCCACGCTGATGCTGAACCGCTGGCGCAGTCTACCGGCATGAAGCTGGGCCTGGCTTATGGCGGCGACGGTTATGACAAGCAGTTAAAAGTGCTTGAGAGCGGCGTCGATATTCTTATCGGCACCACCGGTCGCCTTATCGATTACGCAAAACAGAACCATATTAACCTGGGCGCGATTCAGGTCGTGGTTCTCGACGAAGCCGATCGTATGTACGATCTGGGCTTTATCAAAGATATCCGCTGGTTGTTCCGCCGCATGCCTCCGGCAACTGCGCGTCTGAACATGCTTTTCTCCGCCACACTCTCTTACCGTGTTCGCGAACTGGCTTTCGAGCAGATGAACAACGCTGAGTACGTGGAAGTCGAACCGGAGCAGAAAACAGGCCACCGTATTAAAGAAGAGCTCTTCTACCCTTCTAATGAAGAGAAGATGCGTCTGCTACAAACCTTAATCGAAGAAGAATGGCCGGATCGCGCTATCGTCTTTGCCAACACCAAACACCGTTGTGAAGATATCTGGGGCAGCCTTGCCGCAGACGGTCATCGTGTTGGTTTGCTGACTGGCGATGTCGCACAGAAAAAACGCCTGCGTATTCTCGATGAATTCACTCGCGGCGATCTGGATATTCTGGTCGCAACTGACGTTGCCGCACGCGGTCTGCATATTCCTGCTGTGACACACGTATTCAACTACGATCTGCCGGATGACTGTGAAGACTACGTCCACCGTATTGGCCGTACCGGTCGTGCTGGCGCCAGTGGTCACTCTATCAGCCTGGCGTGTGAAGAATACGCACTGAACCTACCGGCGATTGAAACATACATTGGGCACTCTATTCCGGTCAGCAAGTACAATCCGGATGCCCTGTTAACTGATCTGCCACCCGCGAAACGCCTGACGCGTACGCGTTCTGGCAATGGTCCGCGCCGCAGCGGTGCACCACGTAATCGTCGTCGTTCAGGTTAAAAAATATGCTCGCTTCCGCCTCGCTCTATGCGGCTATTGATTTAGGCTCAAACAGTTTTCATATGCTGGTTGTGCGCGAGGTGGCTGGAAGCATCCAGACGCTTACCCGCATCAAACGTAAAGTTCGCCTGGCAGCAGGTTTGAGCCAGGAAAACGTGCTTTCACAGGAAGCGATGGAGCGCGGCTGGCAGTGTCTGCGCCTTTTTTCGGAAAGGCTTCAGGATATCCCTCCGGCACAAATTCGTGTCGTCGCCACGGCGACGCTTCGTCTGGCAGTCAATGCCGGTGAGTTCATCAGCAGAGCGCAGGAGATCCTCGGCTGTCCGGTGCAGGTCATCAGCGGCGAGGAAGAAGCCCGTCTTATTTATCAGGGCGTTGCGCATACAACAGGCGGTTCCGATCAGCGGCTCGTTGTCGATATTGGTGGCGCCAGTACAGAGCTTGTTACCGGAACTGGTGCCCAGGCGACATCACTGTTCAGCCTGTCCATGGGCTGCGTAACCTGGCTTGAGCGTTTTTTCACCGACCGTAATCTTGGGCAGGAAAATTTCGACGCTGCGGAAAAAGCCGCGCGCGATGTTTTACGCCCGGTTGCTGATGAGCTTCGCCATCACGGCTGGCAGGTCTGTGTTGGTGCTTCCGGTACCGTACAGGCATTGCAGGAAATCATGATGGCACAGGGGATGGATGAACGTATCACCCTGCCCAAACTCCAGCAGTTAAAACAGCGGGCCATCCAGTGCGGGCGTCTGGAAGAGCTGGAAATTGAGGGCCTCACGCTGGAGCGTGCGCTGGTTTTTCCGAGCGGGCTGGCTATTCTCATCGCCATTTTCACCGAAATGAATATCCAGAGTATGACGCTGGCTGGCGGCGCGCTGCGCGAAGGGCTGGTCTATGGCATGCTGCATCTGACCGTTGATCAAGATATCCGCCGTCGCACGCTGCGTAATATCCAGCGCCGTTTTATCATCGACACCGACCAGGCGAAACGCGTATCCACCCTGGCGACACAATTTGCCAGCGCGGTCGCTCATGAGTGGGATTTAGATGCGTATAGCATCGAAATTCTGCAAGTTGCCAGCGAATTGCATGAAATTGGCCTGAGCATTGAATTCAAACAGGCGCCGCTGCACGCCGCCTGGCTGGTACGCAATCTGGATTTACCTGGGTTTACGCCGGCACAGAAAAAGCTGCTCGCAACGCTGTTATTAAACCAGACTAACCCGGTTGATCTCTCTTCTTTGCATCAGCAAAATGCCGTCCCACCGAGGGTGGCGGAACACCTTTGCCGCTTACTGCGTCTGGCGATTATTTTTGCCAGCCGTCGCCGCGACGATCTTCTACCTGACATTGATATTTCTGCCAAAGGGGAAGCACTGACCCTGGTATTACCGCACGGCTGGCTGGAAAGTCATCCGTTAGGGGCAGAAGTCATTGAACAGGAAAGTCAGTGGCAAAGTTACGTTCACTGGCCGCTTGAGTTGAAATAAACCGTTTCTGCCTCTCCAAACCGGGAGAGGCGGGAAAATCATTTCTCTTTCGCTTTCGCCATCATCGCCCGTATATTGGCGATACTGGCCTGCCCCTTTTGCATCCTTTCTTCTGCCGTAATGACCTTACGCTCTTGCTCCCAAATCACATCATCTTGCGGCAATTCCAACAAGAAGCGACTCGGTTCAGGGCGCACCAGTTCACCATACTGACGGCGCTCTTTGCATAAGGTGAAGATCAGTTCTTTCTGCGCGCGAGTAATGCCCACGTAGGCAAGGCGGCGCTCTTCATCAATATTATCTTCATCAATACTGCTTTGGTGCGGCAGGAAACCTTCCTCCATCCCCACCATAAATACATACGGAAACTCCAGCCCTTTTGAGGCATGTAACGTCATCAGTTGCACCTGATCCGACTCTTCATCGCTTTCACCGCGCTCCATCATGTCACGCAGAGTAAAGCGGGTAACAACCTGGTCAAGCGTCATCGGCTCGTTAAGCTCATCGCCTTCGAGCATCTCTGTCATCCAGGAAAAGAGCGTGTTGACGTTTTTCATCCGCATTTCAGCGGCTTTCGGGCTGGGTGAGGTCTCAAACAGCCAGGATTCATAATCAATACCATGAATCAGATCGCGCACGGCGGCGATCGGCTCCCGCTCGGCCAGACGCTGGATCTCGCCAAGCCAGTGGGTAAAACGGGTCAGCGATTCATAGCCACGCCCGGTCAGGGTCTGCGTTAGCCCCATATCAAAGCTGGCGGCAAATAAGCTCTTATTGCGTGTTGTGGCCCACTCTCCCAGCTTTTGCAGCGTTGCAGGGCCAATTTCACGCTTCGGCGTATTCACTACCCGCAGGAATGCGCTGTCATCATCCTGATTAGTGAGTATGCGTAAGTAAGCCAACAGATCCTTGATCTCGGGGCGCGAGAAAAACGATGTTCCCCCAGAAATACGATACGGGATGCGGTTTTGCATCAGGAATTTTTCGAACACACGCGACTGATGGTTGCCGCGATAGAGGATGGCGTAATCTTTGTATTCCGTCTTGTTGATAAAGTGATGAGCTATCAATTCCCCGGTCACACGCTCCGCTTCATGTTCCTCATTATTCGCCGTCAGAACCTTAAGCTCAGCGCCATAGCCCAGCTCAGAGAAAAGACGTTTTTCAAACACATGAGGATTGTTCGCAATCAGGATGTTTGCGGCTTTCAGAATGCGTCCCGATGAGCGGTAGTTTTGCTCTAGCTTTATCACCTGCAATGCCGGAAAATCTTCGTTCAGCAGCACAAGGTTTTGGGGACGCGCGCCACGCCAGGAATAAATGGACTGGTCATCATCGCCCACAACGGTAAAGCGCGCTCGCTGCCCGACCAGCAGCCTGACCAGCTCATATTGGCTGGTGTTGGTGTCCTGATACTCATCCACCAGCAGATAGCGGATTTTGTTCTGCCAGCGCTCGCGCACCTCTTCATTACGCTGTAGCAACAGTGTCGGTAACAGAATCAGATCATCGAAGTCGAGGACGTTGCACGCTTTCAGATGTGCATCATAAAGACCGTAGCAGTGGGCAAAAATACGATCCCGTTCGCCCATCGCTTTTGCCGCTGCCTGGGAAGGCGTCAGCAGATCGTTTTTCCAGTTGGAGATCGTCGAGATCAGCTGCTGCAGCACCACTTTGTCATCGTCGATCAACCCTTCGGTCAGCTCTTTGAGCAGCGCCACTTGATCGGTATCGTCAAAGAGGGAGAAATTGGATTTCATTCCCAGTGCGGCAAACTCCCGCTTGATAATATCCAGGCCCAACGTGTGGAATGTTGAAATCATCAGACCACGTGCTTCTTTACGTCCAAGCGTCTGCGCCACACGTTCTTTCATTTCGCGCGCAGCTTTGTTAGTAAAGGTGACCGCCGCGATATGCCGCGCCTGATAGCCGCACTCCCGAATTAAGTGGGCAATTTTATTAGTGATCACACGGGTTTTACCCGAGCCAGCACCCGCCAGCACCAGGCAGGGACCGGTAACAAATTCGACAGCTTGTTGTTGGCCAGGATTTAAACGCATGGGGGTATTGCTCAATCTTCGAACGGGGGGAGGATTGTAGCAGAAAGCCTGCCAGAGATTTACCCGCCAATGATAAAGTGTGGAGACTTCTCTCAACTACGGAACGCGAACATGGCGAAGACAGCGGCAGCGCTGCATATTCTGGTGAAAACCGAAAAACTGGCGCAGGAAATTATGGCTAAGCTGGAGAAAGGCTCAAGTTTCGACCATCTGGCAAAGCGTTATTCCTCCTGCCCTTCGGCACGTAACGGCGGCGATCTGGGTGAATTCAAACAAGGTGTAATGGTTGGGCCTTTCGATAAGGCCGTATTCAGTTGCCCCTTGTTACAACCTTTCGGTCCGGTTAAAACCAGGTTTGGTTATCACATCATCAAGGTGCTGTATCGCCGCTAACGCGTGCTACTATTGCGCCCGGATTTATCCCAACCTCATCAAGGCGCAATCATGGCAAAAACAGCGGCAGCAATGCATATTCTGGTGAAAGAAGAGAAACTGGCACTCGATCTTCTTGAACAGCTTAAAAATGGCGGCGATTTCGAGAAGCTGGCAAAAAAACACTCAACTTGCCCTTCTGGCAAGAAAGGCGGCCACTTAGGCGAGTTTAAGCAGGGTCAGATGGTGCCGGCTTTTGATAAAGTGGTCTTCTCCTGCCCTGAGCTGGAGCCCACCGGTCCGCTGCACACCCAGTTCGGTTACCACATCATCAAAGTGCTGTACCGGAAATAAACAACAACGCTTTCTCCTGGAGAAGGCGTTTAGTGTTTGCACCCTCTCCCAGTGGGAGAGGGCCGGGGTGAGGGCACCAGCGTGCTCCGTAATTAGCCAGCGACGCAGGTTTTTTATTTCTGCGATTGTAGCGTCTTTTGCGCTTCGAATTTCATGACGTGTGTGCTGACAGCCGCCTGAAAAACTTTAAACATCAGGCCATTAATCAAGGTCGTCAGGGTAATGGTGATAAACGCCGTCATCACCCAATCAATCAGCGCAAAACCACTTTGCAGTAACGCCGGGTGATAAACCAGCATCCCGCCAAATACCACCCAATGACTCAGGCAATAAAAGCACTGGAAAAGGTGCCCCATCATTGCGTTCTTTTTAGTGGTCCACTCACGAAATGCGGCAAACAATTCTGTTTGCGTGACCGTCATAGAGATGCTGCTGGCAGCAAGGGCGATCATCAGGCAGGTCGTCAACTCAGTCATTATTGTGGAAAACATGGTTATGGCCCTTTTCATTGAAGTAACTGATAAATTCTTCCCCCACATCCTGCAACGTCAGGTTTTTAAAGCGCTCCAGGATCAGGGACTGCGCATCCGCAAGCGTGGATGACATCACCCGGTTAACTCCTTGTTCAACCAGGCACTGGGGATTCTCGCTACGATTTCCCAAAGCAAACAGCGCCGGGGAACCTAAAGCGATATAGATATCGTGGAGAGTAACTTCGCTGGCGGGGCGACAAAGCCGCCAGCCACCGTGATGCCCTTTTGTCGCACACACAATCTGACTTTCCCGCAGCCCGGCAAGAAGCTTACGTATAAACGCCGGGTTTCCGTCGATAAAAGCAGCCATCTGTTCCGATGTCATCGGTTTATCTGCCTGCTCCATGTGAAGCAGGATGTGTAGCGTTGCTGAGAATGAGTTATTTATTTTCATGTAACTTACGATATTACATAATAATTTAAATAACAATCATGCCAGTGAAAACTCATGGCAGGAGACGCTTATCTTATTGATATGGAATGTTTTTTAGATGTAAAAAAACCTGAAGGCGTTTCCGCTCATCAGGTTTTTAAACAGGAAGTGACAGGTCAGGTCAGCAAAAAGCGACCCGACGCCTGGTTAGCCCGCGACAGCGATACGTTTCATATCGGTCATATAGCCACGCAGTTTCTTACCAACTGCTTCAATCGGGTGAGCCTGAATAGCTTCGTTAACATCGCGCAGTTGCGCATTGTCTACGGAACCTTCGGCAATAGCCTGGCCCAGGTCACCGGTCTGCAGGGTGGTCATGAACTCTTTCAGCAGCGGTACGCAAGCATAAGAGAACAGGTAGTTACCGTATTCTGCGGTATCAGAGATAACCACGTTCATTTCGTACAGACGCTTACGGGCGATGGTGTTCGCGATCAGCGGCAGCTCGTGCAGTGATTCGTAGTATGCTGACTCTTCGATGATGCCCGATGCCACCATGGTTTCGAAGGCCAGCTCAACGCCCGCTTTCACCATCGCAATCATCAGAACGCCTTTATCGAAGTACTCCTGCTCGCCAATTTTACCGTCGAACTGGGCAGCGGTTTCGAACGCGGTTTTACCGGTCTCTTCACGCCAGGTCAGCAGTTTCTTATCGTCGTTCGCCCAGTCCGCCATCATGCCGGAAGAGAATTCGCCGGAGATAATGTCGTCCATATGTTTCTGGAACAGCGGCGCCATAATCTCTTTCAGTTGTTCGGACAGCGCGTAAGCACGCAATTTTGCCGGGTTGGACAGACGATCCATCATCAGCGTGATGCCGCCCTGTTTCAGCGCTTCGGTGATGGTTTCCCAGCCGAACTGAATCAGTTTCTCGGCATATGCCGGGTCAGTACCTTCTTCCACCAGCTTGTCGAAGCACAGCAGAGAACCTGCCTGCAGCATACCGCACAGAATCGTCTGCTCGCCCATCAGGTCAGATTTCACTTCCGCAACGAAGGAAGACTCCAGCACGCCGGCACGGTGACCACCGGTCGCCGCAGCCCAGGCTTTGGCGATGGCCATACCTTCGCCTTTCGGATCGTTCTCCGGGTGAACCGCGATCAGGGTCGGAACACCAAAACCACGTTTGTACTCTTCACGGACTTCGGTACCCGGACATTTCGGGGCTACCATCACAACGGTAATGTCTTTACGGATCTGCTCGCCCACTTCCACGATGTTAAAACCATGGGAGTAGCCCAGCGCCGCGCCGTCTTTCATCAGCGGCTGAACAGAACGTACAACATCAGAGTGCTGTTTGTCCGGCGTCAGGTTAACCACCAGGTCAGCCTGCGGGATCAGCTCTTCGTAAGTCCCAACTTTGAAACCGTTCTCGGTCGCTTTACGCCAGGAAGCGCGTTTTTCGGCAATCGCTTCTGCACGCAATGCATAGGAGATGTCCAGACCGGAGTCACGCATATTCAGCCCCTGGTTGAGGCCCTGCGCGCCACACCCGACGATGACCACTTTTTTACCCTGCAGGTAGCTTGCGCCATCGGCGAATTCGTCGCGCGCCATAAAGCGACATTTACCCAGTTGCGCCAGCTGCTGGCGCAGATTCAGTGTATTGAAGTAGTTAGCCATGGTGATTCCTCGTCGTGTGTCGTGCTTTTGTTATTCGGTTCGCTGTATTGCGAGAATGTACCCACATTACAACAGGAAATGTGTTGCTTAAATTGATATATTAACAATGTGACATTGCAATTTATGCAACGTAAAAATGTGGAGTCTGTCTCATGGATTTACGTGACCTGAAAACCTTCCTGCATCTGGCGGAGAGCCGCCATTTTGGCCGCAGTGCGCGCGCCATGCACGTCAGTCCCTCCACGCTTTCAAGGCAGATCCAGCGTCTGGAAGAAGATCTTGGCCAGGCGCTATTTGTTCGCGATAACCGCACCGTTACGCTCACCGAAGCGGGTGAAGAGTTGCGGGCATTTGCTCATCAAACTTTATTGCAGTATCAGCAACTGCGCCACGCCATCGATCAGAAAGGACCGTCGCTGTCAGGCGAGTTACATATCTTCTGCTCGGTCACGGCAGCCTACAGCCATCTGCCACCGATTCTCGATCGCTTCCGCGCCGCGCATCCTTCGGTAGAAATTAAGCTCACCACCGGTGACGCTGCCGATGCGATGGAAAAAGTGGTGACAGGGGAAGCCGATCTGGCGATTGCCGGTAAACCGGAAACACTGCCTGGCGCAGTGGCATTTTCGATGCTGGAGAATCTGGCGGTGGTGTTGATTGCCCCGGCGCTGCCTTGCCCTGTTCGCAGCCAGGTCTCTGTGGATAACCCTGACTGGGCTACGGTGCCGTTTATCATGGCGGATCAAGGTCCTGTCCGCCGCCGCATTGAACTCTGGTTTCGTCGCCATAAAATCAGTAACCCTTCGATTTATGCGACAGTAGGCGGCCATGAAGCGATGGTCTCCATGGTGGCACTCGGCTGTGGCGTGGCGCTCATCCCTGAGGTGGTGCTGGAAAATAGCCCCGAACCCGTACGCAACCGAGTCATGATTCTGGAGCGCAGCGATGAAAAAACCCCCTTCGAACTGGGCGTTTGCGCACCGAAAAAGCGGCTACATGAGCCTCTGATTAATGCATTCTGGGAAATTGTTCAGGCTAAATAAGGAGAAAATGATGCGTATCCAGGTCCTGTTGTTAACCGTAGCCATTGCGGCATGTTGCACTGCCCAGGCTAAACCAAAGGGCGTTACCGTACAGGATGTAAAACATCTGGCGCTGAAACAGTGCCTGGTGACGAATTACCAGGCCCGAACGCCAGAAGGCACGCAATCAGCCTCCTCGAAGGATGCATCATTCCTTGTCGAGAGCTACGCATTAAGCAATGCTGGTGTCTGGGACGAATTTCAGAAATTCGTCGCTAAAGAGACGAAAAATTTTGATCAGCTAACGATGTCGTTACACCCCGACCATGCTCAGACCGCCAATAACGTGCTGGCGCAATGCATGAAATTTTATGAATCGGACAAGCTGGATAAGTATGTACGAGGGACAGTGATGAAGTGACACAAGGGGTGCCCCTTCTCACTTATCCTTGTAGTTATAAATCATCGGGATCGATCTGTTTCATCGTTTCCACAGTTATCAGCCACTGATACAGCGGTTCCAGTTGACGAAACCCTTCGGCCAGCAGATTCACCAACCCGGCGTGGAACAGCTTTTCCACGTCGTTATCGATCGCCATCACCGCGAATGTTTTGCACTGATACCAGTTGGCAATCGCCGGATCGAGATCTTTCACAAGCGGCCGCTTGTAACGCTCAGCCTCCAGCGCAAACGGCGGCTGGCAGCATTCATCGGCAATCTCCAGAAACTGTGCCGGACGCTGCTTCAACGTATGGCGAAAAAGGTCCATCGTTGATTTGCTGGCGCTGTAATACCCCAGGCCATAGCGCAGGGTGTCCGGGCTGATCTCAAAAAAGTAAGCCGGCGCGTCCGTCCAGTTCTTTGCCGGGCGTTTGAAGGTCAGCCACATCCGGCTGCGATAAAGGGATTTATCGTGAGAGAAACGGGTATCGCGATGAATGCGCGACAAGGTCTTACCAATCGCGGAGCGTGTTTCCAGCAGCGGATCAATTTCCAGCATCGTGGGAGCCAGGTCGTCCACCAGCGCACGAAAAGGGGTAAGGATACTGCGGTCATAGATAAAACGATGCTCTTCAAACCAGGTCTTGTCGTTTTCGATGCGGACTTGCTGGAGGAAGTCGAGCCCTTCCTGAGCAAAGCCCTGAAAGCGTCCTGCCATGTGCTTCACCTGTTTTAGCGGAAATGTTCTGCTGCATTATGCCGCCGCGCTCGCCAGACAAACAAGGCACGAAATATCGTGCCTTGTTTTGTAAGAACCTGACGCTAGCCCGCAAGGAAGAAGCGAAATGCCGGGTTGTTGGTCTCATCATGGCAATCGTAGCCAAGCTCATTGAGGCGGGTTTCAAAATCCGGCTCATGGTCGCCCAGTTCGAACGCCGCCAGCACGCGACCGTAGTCAGTACCGTGGCTACGGTAGTGGAACAGCGAGATATTCCAGTGAGTACCAAGCGTGTGCAAGAATTTCAGAAGCGCACCGGGTGATTCCGGGAACTCGAAGCTGAAAAGTCGCTCGGTAAGCGGTTTCGAGGGACGACCTCCGACCATATAGCGCACATGCAGCTTCGCCATTTCGTCATCGGAAAGGTCCACCACGCTGTAACCGCCTTCGTTCAACAGTTGCAGGATCTCTTTGCGCTCTTCCAGCCCGCGGCTTAAGCGCACGCCCACGAAAATACAGGCATCTTTCGCATCGGCAAAACGGTAGTTAAATTCCGTGACGGAACGGCCGCCCAATAGCTGACAGAATTTCAGGAAGCTACCTTTCTCTTCCGGAATGGTGACGGCCAGCAGCGCTTCGCGCTGTTCACCCAGCTCACAGCGTTCAGAAACGTAACGCAGACCGTGGAAATTCACGTTGGCACCCGACAGGACATGCGCCAGACGCTCGCCACGGATCTTGTGCTGAGCGACATACTTCTTCATCCCTGCCAGCGCCAGGGCGCCAGAGGGTTCAGCCACCGCACGCACGTCCTCGAACAGGTCTTTCATGGCCGCGCAGATGGCGTCGCTGTCGACGGTAATGATGTCGTCAAGATATTCACGGCACAGACGGAACGTCTCATCGCCAATACGTTTAACGGCAACCCCTTCGGCAAAGAGACCTACTCGTGGCAGGTCGACCGGATGCCCTGCATCCAGCGCCGCTTTCAGGCAGGCGGAATCTTCAGCTTCCACAGCGATGACTTTGATTTGCGGCATCAGTTGCTTAATCAGTACGGCTACCCCAGACGCCAGACCGCCGCCGCCGACGGGTACGAAAACGCGGTCAATGTGGGCATCCTGTTGCAGCAGTTCCAGCGCCAGCGTGCCCTGACCGGCAATCACCATCGGATGATCAAATGGCGGCACCCAGGTAAAACCCTGTTGCTGAGAGAGTTCAAGTGCTTTGGCTTTTGCCTCATCGAAGTTCGAACCATGCAACAGCACTTCCCCGCCAAAACCGCGCACCGCATCCACTTTGATTTCCGCAGTTGCAGTCGGCATCACGATCAACGCTTTGACACCAAGTCGGGCAGAAGAGTAGGCCACGCCCTGCGCATGGTTGCCTGCCGATGCGGTAATCACGCCACGGGCTTTCTGCTCGGCGGTTAAACCCGCCATCATGGCGTAAGCGCCACGGAGCTTAAAGCTGTGCACCGGCTGACGGTCTTCACGCTTCACCAGCACAATGTTGTCGAGGCGCGAAGAGAGTTTTTCCATTTTCTGCAGGGGGGTAACCTGCACCGCCTCATAGACCGGTGCACGCAGCACCGCCCTGAGATACTCGGCCCCCTCAGGGGAGCCGGATAGGGGTTGTGAATCAGCCATAATTAGCCACCCAGTTTTGATTTATCGCGCACCGCGCCTTTATCTGCGCTGGTGGCGAGGCTGGCATATGCACGCAACGCGAAGGAAACCTGACGTTCGCGAGATTTCGGCGTCCAGGCCTGAGCGCCACGGGCTTCCTGCGCTTCACGACGTGCCGCAATTTCGGCATCGCTCAGTTGCAGTTGGATACCCCGGTTCGGGATGTCGATGGCGATCATGTCGCCATCTTCAATAATGGCAATATTGCCACCGCTCGCCGCTTCCGGAGAAACGTGGCCAATGGAGAGGCCAGATGTACCGCCGGAGAAACGGCCGTCAGTGACCAGCGCACAGGCTTTACCCAGGCCCATCGACTTAAGGAACGTCGTCGGGTACAGCATCTCCTGCATGCCCGGCCCACCTTTTGGCCCCTCGTAACGGATAACAACAACATCACCCGCCACAACCTTACCACCGAGGATCGCTTCTACCGCATCATCCTGGCTTTCATAGACTTTTGCCGGGCCGGTGAATTTCAGGATGCTGTCATCCACGCCTGCGGTTTTTACGATGCAGCCGTTTTCAGCGAAGTTACCGTACAGTACGGCCAGACCACCGTCTTTGCTGTAGGCATGCTCCAGAGAACGGATACAACCCTCAGCGCGATCATCATCCAGCGAGTCCCAGCGGCAATCCTGCGAGAAAGCCTGAGTCGTACGGATACCAGCAGGACCGGCACGGAACATTTTTTTCACCGCCTCGTCCTGCGTTACCGTGATGTCGTACTGCTCCAGCGTCTGCGGCAGGGTCAAACCGAGTACGTTTTTCACGTCGCGGTTCAACAGACCTGCGCGATCCAGCTCACCGAGGATCCCCAGTACGCCACCGGCACGATGCACATCTTCCATATGGTATTTCTGCGTGCTCGGCGCCACCTTACACAGCTGCGGCACTTTGCGGGAGAGCTTGTCGATATCACTCATGGTGAAATCGATTTCGGCTTCTTGCGCTGCCGCCAGCAGGTGCAGAACGGTATTGGTAGAGCCACCCATCGCGATATCCAGTGTCATGGCGTTCTCAAACGCCGCTTTGCTGGCGATATTGCGTGGCAGCGCGGAAGCATCATCCTGCTCGTAGTAGCGTTTGGTCAGTTCAACGATGCGCTGGCCTGCGGTAAGGAACAGCTCTTTACGATCGGCATGGGTCGCCAGCAGCGAGCCATTGCCCGGCTGAGAAAGACCCAACGCTTCGGTCAGGCAGTTCATTGAGTTAGCGGTAAACATACCGGAACAGGAGCCGCAGGTCGGACAGGCAGAGCGTTCAACCTGCTCGCTTTGCGAGTCGGATACTTTCGGATCCGCGCCCTGAATCATCGCATCAACCAGATCGAGCTTGATGATTTTGTCGGAAAGCTTGGTTTTACCAGCCTCCATTGGGCCACCGGAGACGAAGATCACCGGAATATTGAGGCGCAGTGACGCCATCAGCATCCCTGGGGTGATTTTGTCACAGTTGGAGATGCACACCATGGCATCCGCACAGTGGGCATTCACCATGTACTCAACGGAGTCCGCGATCAGTTCGCGTGATGGCAGTGAATAAAGCATGCCGCCGTGACCCATGGCGATACCGTCATCCACGGCAATGGTGTTGAACTCTTTTGCCACACCGCCGGAGGCTTCAATCTGCTCAGCAACCAGCTTACCGAGATCGCGCAGGTGCACGTGCCCCGGCACGAACTGGGTAAACGAGTTCACGACAGCAATGATCGGCTTACCGAAATCGGCGTCTGTCATCCCGGTTGCGCGCCACAGCGCGCGGGCGCCCGCCATATTGCGGCCATGAGTGGTGGTGGCGGAACGGTATTTAGGCATGCTTTATTTACTCCCAGTCTGTCTACAAAACAGGGCGGTGCGTGCCGCCCTGTCGTTTTGTTTATTGATTAACTTGATCCAACCAGCCCCATTTATCTTCGGTTTCACCGGTGAAGAGGCCAAAGAATGCTTGCTGAATACGTTTGGTGACCGGGCCACAGCGACCTTCGCCCACCTGGATGCCATCCACGCTACGAACCGGCGTGATTTCTGCCGCGGTGCCAGACATGAACACTTCATCGGCCAGGTACAGAGATTCGCGGGACAGGGTCTGCTCGCGAACTTCAATGCCGAGCTCTTTCGCCAGTTTGATGATCGCATCGCGGGTGATGCCCGGCAGAGCGGAAGAGGTAAACGGCGGAGTGAACAGCACACCATCTTTCACTTCGAACAGGTTTTCACCCGCACCTTCTGAAATATAGCCGTTCACGTCGAGCGCAATACCTTCCTGATAACCGTGACGACGTGCTTCGCTGCCAACCAGCAGAGAAGAAAGATAGTTACCACCGGCTTTTGCCGCAGTTGGGATGGTGTTCGGTGCAACGCGGTTCCAGGAGGAAACCATCGCGTCGATCCCCTGCTCCAGCGCTTCTGCGCCGAGGTATGCCCCCCAAGGGAAAGCTGCGATGATCACATCAGTGGTATAACCTTCCGGCGGGTTAACGCCCATACCTACGTCACCGACAAACACCAACGGACGAATATAGGCGCTGGTCAGGTTGTTTTTGCGAATCACCTGACGGCAGGCTTCCATCAGTTCATCAACACTTTGAGAAACCGGGAAGCGGTAAATTTTGGCTGAATCACGCAGACGCTGCATGTGCTCACGATGACGGAACACCACCGGCCCTTTGTGCGAGTCATAGCAACGGATACCTTCAAACACGGAAGTACCGTAATGCAGGGCGTGGGACATTACATGAACCTTCGCTTCTCCCCACGGAACCATCTCGCCATTGAACCAAATGTAATCAGCTTTTTTCGTCGTCATTTTAATTCCTTTGCGCTCAGGCGCGGATCTGTTGTGATGATGTTGTACATTGCTGGATATCAACCCGGGCGACATCGACCAGTTTGCTTAGCTGGCTAAACAGTAATTCGACGGGGCGCGGACTGGCAACGGTCAATTCAATATTTATATTCTGCGCGTCGGTGGCCGCTTCCATGTTCATTGAGCAAACCTGAAAGCCACGGTGGCGCACCACACGTAATACACGTTCTAACGTTTCCGGGTTGAAGCGGGCCTGCACGGCGACCTGATGTTGCATCATGATAATTTCTCCAGCATTTCTGCATTACTGGCACCTGGTGGTACCAACGGCCAGACATTCTCAAGCTCGTCGATTGAGACATGAAGCAGGTAAGGCCCCTCGCAGGACAGCATGGTGTCGAGTGCCGCTTCAACCTGGTCTTTACGGGTGATGTGCTGGCCGGGAATGCCGAAGGCGCTGGCCAGAACGAGGAAATCGGGGTTATCAGTAAGCGTTGTTTCGCTATAACGTTCGTTGAAGAATAACTGCTGCCACTGGCGAACCATCCCTAAACGCTGATTGTCCAGTAACACGATTTTCAGCGGTAACTGCTTGCGTTTTACGGTGCCGAGCTCCTGAACATTCATCATGAAGGAGCCGTCACCGGAGATACAGATTACCGTATCATTCGGGCGAGCCACCTGCGCCCCAACGGCGGCTGGCAGGCCAAAACCCATTGTGCCCAAGCCGCTGGAGGTGATGAAGTTCTCCGGACGAGTGTAAGTCATGTGCTGAGCGGACCACATCTGGTGCTGACCCACATCGGTGGTGACCACGCTGTTGGCAGGTTTGCGATCTGACAGTTGTTTTAACAATAACGGTGCGTAAATCGCGTCACCCGGATGATCATAACGCCAGGCGAACTCTGTACGCATATCGGCATTAAATTGACGCCATTCGTTAATCTCTAAATTCTGTTGCAGTGCGGGCAGCAGCGCATTCAAATCGCCTTGCAGGCTGACATGGGCCTGACGCAATTTGTTCATTTCAGCCGGGTCGATATCCATATGAATCACTTTTGCATGCGGGGCAAAGGTGTTCAGTTTGCCGGTTACACGATCGTCAAAGCGTGCGCCCACGGCGATGAGCAGATCGCACTCCTGCACCGCCAGATTTGCGGCTTTGGTGCCGTGCATCCCCAGCATGCCGAGATACCATGGATAACTATCTTCAACCGCACCAAGGCCTTTCAGTGTGCAGGTTACTGGCATCCGGGTGGCGGAGAGAAACGCACGCAGCGCCGGAACCGCCTGCGCCATGCCTACACCGCCGCCAACATACAGCATCGGTTTTTTGGACTGAGCCAGCATCTGGTACGCCTGTGCCATTTCTTCATGCGGGAAGGAGAACTCGTCTTCGACGGTGGAGAAATGCGGTTCCAGATCACCGGAGGCTAACTGGATATCTTTAGGGATATCAACAAGAACCGGGCCAGGGCGGCCTGAGTTTGCCACCTGGAAAGCTTCGGCAATAACGCGCGGCAGCTCTTCCAGGGACTGCACCAGAAAACTATGTTTAGTGCAGGCCAACGACAAACCGAGAACGTCCACTTCCTGGAAGGCATCGGTACCAATGAACGGTGCCGCAACCTGGCCGGTGATGGCAACCACAGGAACGGAATCCAGCAGCGCATCTGCCAGCCCCGTGATCAGGTTGGTTGCACCCGGACCAGACGTGGCGATACAAACACCGGTTTTCCCCGTGGAGCGCGCATAACCGATCGCCGCCATTGCCGCACCCTGCTCGTGCCGACACAACAGATGTTCCACGCCGCCGTCATACAATGCATCGTAAACCGGCATAATTGCGCCACCCGGATACCCAAAGACCGTATCAACCTGCTGTGCCCGCAACGCATGTACTACCCATTGTGCGCCATTCATAGTTAGTTCCCCGCCGTAAATCGGGAGAAACAGAATTTTGTGCTACTACTCATTCTCTGCTCCTCGCTTATGTTTTTAGGTCATAAAAAAACCCCCGGACCTTTCGGTGCGGGGGTCTTAGTTCGTTAAGGCTTGATTTTTAAGCCTTTCCTCGTCCAAGTGCAGCCCCGCACGGTGGGATAATAATCACCACCACGCTAATCACAATCAGGCTAATCACTCGTAGAAGGGCTGTCATTTTCTGTACTTTCTGGCTTCATGTTCGAAGGAATGCCTAAAGAGTTATCACAGATATAAGACATGACACAAGAAATTTTTATGACGCGTTTTTTCTTTAGCAAAACAATCTCAATGAAAATCTTTGTTTTTTATAAAGAAAAACTTAAATGAAATAATTTCATTTTTTTCAACGGCAAAAGGGCTTTGGGACATCAGCTTGTAACATGCGAGGAGCGTTCCAGAAAAAAATAGATCGTCCGCAATCGTCCAAAAAGTGTGGAAGCCTGCACGCAAACCTTCCTTTTTTCAGGAAGCCAACGTCCATTTACGCCGCATACTTACCTTTCACAAGGAGGTGTTATGACGTTGTCGGTTATTTACACACGCGCAGCGCTGGGGGTTTGTGCACCGTTAATCACCGTTGAGGTGCATATCAGCAACGGTCTTCCCGGCCTGACAATGGTCGGTTTACCGGAAACAACGGTGAAGGAAGCGCGGGACCGTGTACGTAGCGCAATCATCAATAGCGGCTACGAATTTCCCGCGAAAAAGATCACTATCAACCTGGCGCCGGCGGATCTTCCCAAAGAGGGAGGGCGATATGATTTACCTATCGCGATTGCGCTTCTCGCGGCTTCTGAGCAATTGCAGAATATCCAACTTCATCGGTTTGAGTTCGTGGGTGAATTGGCCCTTACAGGGGCGTTACGTGGCGTTCCCGGGGCAATATCAAGTGCCATGGAGGCAATCAAGGCGGGCAGATCCATTATTGTCGCGGCAGAGAACGAGGCCGAGGTGAGCCTTACGGGAACGCAAGATTGTTATATTGCCGAGCATCTGCAGGCTGTATGCGCCTTTCTTGAAGGCAAACATGAGCTATCTCCCCCCTCTGCCCATTTTATCAGCGATAACCAGGATACAGCGCAACACGACCTAAGCGATATCATCGGCCAGGATCAAGGCAAACGCGCGCTGGAGATTACCGCTGCTGGCGGACATAACTTATTGTTGATCGGTCCACCGGGGACAGGTAAAACCATGCTCGCCAGCAGGCTTGGTGCATTGTTGCCGCCCCTGAGCAACCAGGAGGCATTGGAAAGCGCGGCAATTCTGAGTCTGGTAAATACCTCCGGATTGATACGTCAATGGCGGCAGAGACCTTTTCGCGCACCGCATCATAGTGCCTCACTTACGGCCATGGTTGGCTGTGGCGCAATACCGGGGCCAGGAGAGATCTCGCTGGCCCATAACGGCGTGTTGTTTCTTGATGAACTTCCCGAATTTGAGCGTCGGGTGCTGGACGCGTTGCGTGAACCCATCGAGTCAGGGCAGATTCATATTTCCCGTACGCGGGCAAAAGTAACTTATCCTGCCCGTTTTCAACTTATTGCCGCCATGAATCCCAGCCCGACAGGGCACTACCAAGGGAACCACAACCGCAGCACACCGGAGCAGACACTGCGCTACCTTGGGCGCTTATCCGGGCCATTTCTTGACCGCTTCGACCTATCGCTTGAGATCCCGCTTCTGCCGCCCGGCATGCTGAGTCATAGCCAACATGACAGCGAAAAAAGTAGCGTTGTTCGTGCACGGGTTATCGCAGCACATGAGCGGCAGTACCAACGGCAAGGGAAACTCAATGCGTTACTGGAAAATAGCGAGATGAGGGATTTTTGCGTGCTCACGCAAACGGATGGACAGTGGCTGGAAGAAACACTGGTTCGGCTTGGCCTTTCAGTACGAGCCTGGCAACGTTTATTGAAAGTAGGAAGAACCATCGCCGATCTGGAAGGCGCAGAAAGTATACAGCGCGAGCATCTACAGGAAGCGCTCAGCTATCGTGCCATCGACAGGCTACTCATCCATTTGCAGAAAATGTTGGGATAAAAAAAGGGGCCGTAGCCCCTGTTTTTAATCGTCAGATTCCGTGTAGTCCTCATTCCCTTCCATCTGCGGTTTGCCACCGGACAGGGTATGAAAACGCTTTGGACGCTTAATGCGTGACATATACTTAGACCAGACGCGTTCTGCTTCGGTATCTGGCTCGCGCTCGCCGCGACATACAGCGACGAAACGGATTTCTTCTTCTGTGGTCGGTTCACGCTTCCCGAGATCCAGCTCGTTGAAAGCATAACCGTGACGCTCAAGCAGCTGAGCTTCTTTGATGGTGAAATCACCATGACGGGAAAACCCGCGCGGATAATGTTTGTTATCAAAAAAACGATTAGTCGTCGTAAAGCTTTCCGCCATCCTGCACGCTCCTAATTCTTTGGCCGAGCTATTTATGGCGCGGAGTATTAGTTACGCTTGACAGAGTGTAAAACAAAACATTTAAATCATTACGACAAATAATTTTGCGGAGAAACCTGTGGATACGGAATTGCTAAAAACTTTCCTGGAAGTCAGCCGAACTCGCCACTTTGGGCGCGCAGCTGAAGCACTCTATTTAACCCAGTCAGCGGTGAGCTTTCGTATTCGTCAGTTAGAAAACCAGCTTGGCGTGAACCTTTTCACTCGCCATCGCAACAATATCCGCCTGACAGCGGCCGGAGAAAAACTCCTCCCCTATGCCGAAACTCTGATGAATACCTGGCAGGCGGCACGCAAAGAAGTAGCTCATACATCGCGACACAATCAATTTTCTATCGGCGCAAGTGCATCGCTATGGGAATGCATGCTTAGCAACTGGCTTGGGAGGTTGTATCAGCTCGAGGAAAGCCTGCAATTTGAAGCACGAATTGCACAGCGACAATCGCTGGTCAAACAGTTACATGAGCGTCAGCTTGATCTCTTGATCACAACAGAAACGCCCAAAATGGACGAATTTAGCAGCCAGTTGTTAGGTCACTTTACGCTTGGCCTCTATTGCTCGACGCCCGAAAAAACGAAGTCACAGCTAAATTATTTACGCCTGGAATGGGGGCCGGATTTTCAGCAACATGAGTCGGAATTGATTGGCAGCGACGATGTACCAACGCTAACCACCAGTTCTGCTGAGGTCGCTCATCAGCAACTGACACTATTAAATGGATGCGCGTGGTTACCCGTATCCTGGGCGCAGCAAAGGGATGGCCTGCATGTTGTGGCTGATAGCACGACGTTATCCCGACCGCTTTACGCTATCTGGCTACAGAATAGCGATAAGCAAAACCAGATCCGCGAGCTATTGAAAATACAGGTAATTGAGTAAAGTCAACGCATCCGCTATGGATGCGTTTGAATTGCTTTGTCAGAAAAAAAGCAAAAAAAAATCCTTTGCCTAAGCAAAGGATTTTTTCTTTTTCTGGCAGGGGCGGAGAGACTCGAACTCCCAACACCCGGTTTTGGAGACCGGTGCTCTACCAATTGAACTACGCCCCTAAATAGGGTGGCGGAACGGACGGGACTCGAACCCGCGACCCCCTGCGTGACAGGCAGGTATTCTAACCGACTGAACTACCGCTCCACCGAATACTTCTGTAACCACCGGATTAATGCACCGGCTTACTTCTTAATTTGATGCCTGGCAGTTCCCTACTCTCACATGGGGAGACCCCACACTACCATCGGCGCTACGGCGTTTCACTTCTGAGTTCGGCATGGGGTCAGGTGGGACCACCGCGCTAAAGCCGCCAGGCAAATTCTGTTACCGGAAACGAATCTTTTTCACTGTGGCTGCGTTGGCTGCATTCACAAAGTCAGTCACATACTCATGTATGCTCCTTCCTTTCCTTCATTTGCCGCCTTGCCTCAGCGTAAAATCTTTCGTTCCCGAAAATCTGTATCTAAGCTGAAAATTCTCTCAATCCGCCAAAACATCTTCGGCGTTGTAAGGTTAAGCCTCACGGTTCATTAGTACCGGTTAGCTCAACGCATCGCTGCGCTTACACACCCGGCCTATCAACGTCGTCGTCTTCAACGTTCCTTTAGTGTCCTTAAAGGACAAGGGAGAACTCATCTCGGGGCAAGTTTCGTGCTTAGATGCTTTCAGCACTTATCTCTTCCGCATGTAGCTACCGGGCAGTGCCATTGGCATGACAACCCGAACACCAGTGATGCGTCCACTCCGGTCCTCTCGTACTAGGAGCAGCCCCCCTCAATTCTCCAGCGCCCACGGCAGATAGGGACCGAACTGTCTCACGACGTTCTAAACCCAGCTCGCGTACCACTTTAAATGGCGAACAGCCATACCCTTGGGACCTACTTCAGCCCCAGGATGTGATGAGCCGACATCGAGGTGCCAAACACCGCCGTCGATATGAACTCTTGGGCGGTATCAGCCTGTTATCCCCGGAGTACCTTTTATCCGTTGAGCGATGGCCCTTCCATTCAGAACCACCGGATCACTATGACCTGCTTTCGCACCTGCTCGCGCCGTCACGCTCGCAGTCAAGCTGGCTTATGCCATTGCACTAACCTCCTGATGTCCGACCAGGATTAGCCAACCTTCGTGCTCCTCCGTTACTCTTTGGGAGGAGACCGCCCCAGTCAAACTACCCACCAGACACTGTCCGCAACCCGGATCACGGGTCCACGTTAGAACATCAAACATTAAAGGGTGGTATTTCAAGGTTGGCTCCACGCAGACTGGCGTCCACGCTTCAAAGCCTCCCACCTATCCTACACATCAAGGCTCAATGTTCAGTGTCAAGCTATAGTAAAGGTTCACGGGGTCTTTCCGTCTTGCCGCGGGTACACTGCATCTTCACAGCGAGTTCAATTTCACTGAGTCTCGGGTGGAGACAGCCTGGCCATCATTACGCCATTCGTGCAGGTCGGAACTTACCCGACAAGGAATTTCGCTACCTTAGGACCGTTATAGTTACGGCCGCCGTTTACCGGGGCTTCGATCAAGAGCTTCTCCTTACGGATAACCCCATCAATTAACCTTCCGGCACCGGGCAGGCGTCACACCGTATACGTCCACTTTCGTGTTTGCACAGTGCTGTGTTTTTAATAAACAGTTGCAGCCAGCTGGTATCTTCGACTGATTTCAGCTCCACCCGCAGGGGCTTCACCTACATATCAGCGTGCCTTCTCCCGAAGTTACGGCACCATTTTGCCTAGTTCCTTCACCCGAGTTCTCTCAAGCGCCTTGGTATTCTCTACCTGACCACCTGTGTCGGTTTGGGGTACGATTTGATGTTACCTGATGCTTAGAGGCTTTTCCTGGAAGCAGGGCATTTGTTACTTCATCACCGTAGTGACTCGTCATCACACCTCAGCCTTGATTATCCGGATTTGCCTGGATAACCAGCCTACATGCTTAAACCGGGACAACCGTCGCCCGGCTAACATAGCCTTCTCCGTCCCCCCTTCGCAGTAACACCAAGTACAGGAATATTAACCTGTTTCCCATCGACTACGCCTTTCGGCCTCGCCTTAGGGGTCGACTCACCCTGCCCCGATTAACGTTGGACAGGAACCCTTGGTCTTCCGGCGAGCGGGCTTTTCACCCGCTTTATCGTTACTTATGTCAGCATTCGCACTTCTGATACCTCCAGCATGCCTCACAGCACACCTTCGCAGGCTTACAGAACGCTCCCCTACCCAACAACACTTAGTGTCGCTGCCGCAGCTTCGGTGCATGGTTTAGCCCCGTTACATCTTCCGCGCAGGCCGACTCGACCAGTGAGCTATTACGCTTTCTTTAAATGATGGCTGCTTCTAAGCCAACATCCTGGCTGTCTGTGCCTTCCCACATCGTTTCCCACTTAACCATGACTTTGGGACCTTAGCTGGCGGTCTGGGTTGTTTCCCTCTTCACGACGGACGTTAGCACCCGCCGTGTGTCTCCCGTGATAACATTCTCCGGTATTCGTAGTTTGCATCGGGTTGGTAAGCCGGGATGGCCCCCTAGCCGAAACAGTGCTCTACCCCCGGAGATGAATTCACGAGGCGCTACCTAAATAGCTTTCGGGGAGAACCAGCTATCTCCCGGTTTGATTGGCCTTTCACCCCCAGCCACAAGTCATCCGCTAATTTTTCAACATTAGTCGGTTCGGTCCTCCAGTTAGTGTTACCCAACCTTCAACCTGCCCATGGCTAGATCACCGGGTTTCGGGTCTATACCCTGCAACTTAACGCCCAGTTAAGACTCGGTTTCCCTTCGGCTCCCCTATTCGGTTAACCTTGCTACAGAATATAAGTCGCTGACCCATTATACAAAAGGTACGCAGTCACCCCATTAAGAGGCTCCCACTGCTTGTACGTACACGGTTTCAGGTTCTTTTTCACTCCCCTCGCCGGGGTTCTTTTCGCCTTTCCCTCACGGTACTGGTTCACTATCGGTCAGTCAGGAGTATTTAGCCTTGGAGGATGGTCCCCCCATATTCAGACAGGATACCACGTGTCCCGCCCTACTCATCGAGCTCACAACCTGTGTGCTTTCGTGTACGGGGCTGTCACCCTGTATCGCGCGACTTTCCAGACGCTTCCACTAACACACAAGCTGATTCAGGCTCTGGGCTGCTCCCCGTTCGCTCGCCGCTACTGGGGGAATCTCGGTTGATTTCTTTTCCTCGGGGTACTTAGATGTTTCAGTTCCCCCGGTTCGCCTCGTTTGACTATGTATTCATCAAACGATAGTGCAACGGATTGCACTGGGTTTCCCCATTCGGACATCGCCGGGTCAAAGGTTCATATCACCTCGCCGGCGCTTTTCGCAGATTAGCACGTCCTTCATCGCCTCTGACTGCCAGGGCATCCACCGTGTACGCTTAGTCGCTTAACCTCACAACCCGAAGATGTTTCGTAAAACATCATCGTGTCGCGAAAATTTGAGAGACTCGAACACACTTTCGTGTGTCGTTTCAATTTTCAGCTTGATCCAGATTTTTAAAGAGCAAAACTTCGCAGTGCACCTTTTCAGGTTCACTCTGAAGTTTTCTTGTGTTCGCAGTAAAAGATGGTGGAGCTATGCGGGATCGAACCGCAGACCTCCTGCGTGCAAAGCAGGCGCTCTCCCAGCTGAGCTATAGCCCCATCGTAGTTAAATCTCACCAACCTTAATTACTGTTGAGGCAAGGCGTGGTGACACGAAGCATACTTAATGTATGTGAGTGTCGCCGCAACGCAGCATCAGCAGGAATTTGGTAGGCCTGAGTGGACTTGAACCACCGACCTCACCCTTATCAGGGGTGCGCTCTAACCACCTGAGCTACAAGCCTGCAGAGATTTCTTACTGCTCTATTTCATCAGACAATCTGTGTGGACACTACAAAGGCAGGTTCTTTCAGGTAAGGAGGTGATCCAACCGCAGGTTCCCCTACGGTTACCTTGTTACGACTTCACCCCAGTCATGAATCACAAAGTGGTAAGCGCCCTCCCGAAGGTTAAGCTACCTACTTCTTTTGCAACCCACTCCCATGGTGTGACGGGCGGTGTGTACAAGGCCCGGGAACGTATTCACCGTGGCATTCTGATCCACGATTACTAGCGATTCCGACTTCATGGAGTCGAGTTGCAGACTCCAATCCGGACTACGACATACTTTATGAGGTCCGCTTACTCTCGCGAGGTCGCTTCTCTTTGTATATGCCATTGTAGCACGTGTGTAGCCCTGGTCGTAAGGGCCATGATGACTTGACGTCATCCCCACCTTCCTCCAGTTTATCACTGGCAGTCTCCTTTGAGTTCCCGGCCGGACCGCTGGCAACAAAGGATAAGGGTTGCGCTCGTTGCGGGACTTAACCCAACATTTCACAACACGAGCTGACGACAGCCATGCAGCACCTGTCTCACGGTTCCCGAAGGCACTAAGGCATCTCTGCCAAATTCCGTGGATGTCAAGACCAGGTAAGGTTCTTCGCGTTGCATCGAATTAAACCACATGCTCCACCGCTTGTGCGGGCCCCCGTCAATTCATTTGAGTTTTAACCTTGCGGCCGTACTCCCCAGGCGGTCGACTTAACGCGTTAGCTCCGGAAGCCACGCCTCAAGGGCACAACCTCCAAGTCGACATCGTTTACGGCGTGGACTACCAGGGTATCTAATCCTGTTTGCTCCCCACGCTTTCGCACCTGAGCGTCAGTCTTTGTCCAGGGGGCCGCCTTCGCCACCGGTATTCCTCCAGATCTCTACGCATTTCACCGCTACACCTGGAATTCTACCCCCCTCTACAAGACTCAAGCCTGCCAGTTTCGAATGCAGTTCCCAGGTTGAGCCCGGGGATTTCACATCCGACTTGACAGACCGCCTGCGTGCGCTTTACGCCCAGTAATTCCGATTAACGCTTGCACCCTCCGTATTACCGCGGCTGCTGGCACGGAGTTAGCCGGTGCTTCTTCTGCGGGTAACGTCAATCAACACGGTTATTAACCGTATTGCCTTCCTCCCCGCTGAAAGTGCTTTACAACCCGAAGGCCTTCTTCACACACGCGGCATGGCTGCATCAGGCTTGCGCCCATTGTGCAATATTCCCCACTGCTGCCTCCCGTAGGAGTCTGGACCGTGTCTCAGTTCCAGTGTGGCTGGTCATCCTCTCAGACCAGCTAGGGATCGTCGCCTTGGTGAGCCATTACCTCACCAACAAGCTAATCCCATCTGGGCACATCCGATGGCAAGAGGCCCGAAGGTCCCCCTCTTTGGTCTTGCGACATTATGCGGTATTAGCTACCGTTTCCAGTAGTTATCCCCCTCCATCGGGCAGTTTCCCAGACATTACTCACCCGTCCGCCACTCGTCACCCGAGAGCAAGCTCTCTGTGCTACCGTTCGACTTGCATGTGTTAGGCCTGCCGCCAGCGTTCAATCTGAGCCATGATCAAACTCTTCAATTTAAAAGTTTGATGCTCGTAGAATTAAACTTCGTAATGAATTACGTGTTCACTCTATGAGACTTGGTATTCATTTAGTGTCCGAAGACATTAAGAATCCATGTCACTTTGAGTGCCCACACAGATTGTCTGATAAATTGTTAAAGAGCAGTGCCGCTTCGTTTTTCGCTGCGGCGCGGGGTGTGCATATTACGCTTTCCCGCTGCAGAGTCAAGTGTTTATTTTCACTTTTCTCTGCGGAATTCTCACCGGCATTCGCCTGAGAACCCTGCTGACCCGGCGGCTTGCTTGCCGTTGTTCCGTGTCAGTGGAGGCGCATTATAGGGAGTTCTCAGGAAGTGACAAGCCCTAATTTTAAAAAACTTTTCAACCGTCTCTTTTTTGCTCAAAAGGCCATTAAAGCGCGAGTTTTTCGAGCGTCCCGAAGCCATAGCGCTGTAAGACGGGCAATAAAAGAACAGTTTCTGGTGTGACGGCCATGCAATACGCCAGATTTGCATCTGCTGATTTAGCCTCAGGCGCCTCATGCTCAAGCAACCAGGCCGTACGACGCGCTATAGCCGCACCCGAATCCACCAGCCGCGTTCCCTCCGGAAGCACCTGCAACAGCTCATGCTGCAATAAAGGGAAATGCGTACATCCAAGCACCACGGTATCCGGCGGCTCAGGCATCCGCAGCCACGGGCGTAAAATGCGTTTGAGTTCATCCAACGGAACGGGCTTACCGTGCAGCTTCGCTTCCGCAAGCTCAACCATCTCCGCTGAACCCAGCAATTCAATTTTGCATTCGTTAGCGAAGCGCTTAATGAGTTCGTGGGTATAAGGACGCTTTACGGTTGCACGTGTGGCCAGTAATCCCACCACACCATTCGCCGTTAAGCGTGCAGCGGGTTTGATCGCGGGAACCACCCCAACAACCGGGAAAGCGAATTTCTCACGTAGCGCAGGTAACGAAACGGTGCTGGCGGTATTACAGGCAATGACGGCAAGCGCCAGGGGATATTGAGCCTGAACGGCAGTGACGATTTCGACAACACGTTCGACAATGAACTCTTCGCTCTTTTCACCATAAGGAAAGGCGACATTATCGAACGCGTAAATGTAATGCAGGTCCGGCAGGAGATGCCGGACCTCATCATAAACAGATAACCCACCTACGCCAGAATCAAACACCAGCACGGTGGGCCGCAGTTTAGAAGGTGTAGCTGCCAGACAAGGTGTATTCTCGTCCTGCAGTTTGGTAGCCATAAGCTGTCTCGTAATCTTTATCGAACAGGTTAGCTATTTTACCACGAACTGTCAGATGTGAGGTCATCGGATATGACAATCCAATGTCCCAGACGCTTACACCGCCCAGCTTAACGGTATGGGAAGTATAAGTAGTTGCGTCATAGGCGTTGTCATAGCGTTGCCCCAGGTATTGATACGCCACATTCCAGCCAAGGTCATAAATCTGCCCGGTCAGTTCGTACTTAACCTGCTGCTTCGCACGGCGAGCAAGCACCTTATTGGTTTCGTCATCACGCGGATCGATATATTGCAGCGTCAAATGGTGATCGACAGGACCTGTCGTCACGTTTCCGGTCCACTCCAGACCTTTGATCGTTGCCGATTTTACGTTGTAATAAGCGCTGTTATCGTAATCAATCAGGTTATTGATTTCATAGCGATACGTAGACAGACGCCAGTCCAGCGGCCCCGTCAGGCCTTCAAGCCCTGCTTCCCATTGCTTCGACTCTTCCGGTTTAAGATTCGGGTTGGAAGCAATGCCAAACCGCTCCGCGCCAAACTGCTGCCCAAGCGATGGCGCCAGGAATCCGGTCCCGTAAGAAAGCGTCACACGGTAATCATCAACGAACTCCCAACCCGCTGCTGTCTGCCAGGTACCATGCCAGCCGAACTGTTCGTCATGGTCTTCACGCCCGGACGCTTCCAGGGTTACTTTGTCTATTTGCTGCTGGCCGGTCAAATAGAGCCCGGTGGTGTCACGCTTATAGATATCCGTACTGGATGTGCCGCTGGATTGCAGTTTCTCTTGTTTCCAGTCAACGCCACCGCTAACGGAACCATGTCCCACCTCGACGTTGTTACCCCACTGGATGTAACGCTGTTCCATATTGTCCAGGCTTGCGCTCGCAGCATAGCGACCATCCTGCGCATTGTAATTATAATTTTTAAGGTGCTGATAATTGGCAATCAGCTGAGATGAGTAGATGCCGGAATGATAATTGAGGCCTGTATCCCATGATTGGGTATAGTTCTGGCTTTCATCGCCACCACCTGCGTAACCACCACTGCCCTGGTCATAGTCAGTATTGGAGCTGTAGCCATAGCCACGGAAGAAACCTGAGACGCTATCGTTAAACTTATGCTGAACACCGCCCCAGAACAGTTTATTGCGATAGCCGTCGCGATCGCTGTCATCCGCGTAGGTTGAGTCCGGCTGAACGTTGAAACCTTTGGTCGTCTGATACGCACCAGCAGCAGTGACCATCGTATCGCCAAAGCGTTGATTTATCGCGCCGTCATAGTTCTGGTAACCGTTGGTCCCCATCCCTGCGTTAATCTGCGCGCGCTCATCGTCACTCATCGTAATGATGTTAACCACGCCGCCGATGGCACCGGATCCATAAACCGCAGAGCGTGGCCCACGGATGTATTCAATACGTTGTACCAGCGAGACCGGGATCTGACCAATATCGATTGCATTGCCAATACCGGCACGCGCCATCGGTACACCGTCAATCAGCACCAGTACATGACGCGCTTCGGTACCGCGAACAAAAAGAGAGGAGCTCTGCCCTATTCCACCGTACTGGGCAATGTCCACCCCCGGCAGACGACGCATCACATCGTTAAGATCTTTTGACTGCCAGCGTTGAATATCTTCACGCGTCACCACATCGGTGGGCGCCAGTACGGTATTCACCGGTTGTTGAAAACGGTTTGCTGTTACCACCAGAGTGTCCGGGTTGCCATCCTGCGCCCAGCCGGAAAAAGCTGTGACGGAGAGCGCCGTCAGCAGCGAAGCTTTTTTAATCATTGTGAGAGCATCCACAAAATAATAAGGATGCCGCAGGTGTCATCAATAGCTCGCGATGATGGCACCAAATGCGACGTAATTCCGGCAGGTCTTCGGGCTAGGAGGTACAACAAGATGATGACTTCCCACATATATATGCAGTGTCTGCTTTCGCTATCATCCCACACATCCTTACCGCTGCGCGTCAGCTCCAGATTTACACTGGATTCCCTTTTAACTCACAGGACCGGAACAGGGATGCTACATTCAGAAACATATAGATGTCCAGACTGCTATGCCGGGAAGCGAAAAAACATCCGGGACTGGACATCCCCTGAGCAATCCCTACAATCCCCGCGTTATTCTTAATCATTCAGGAAACACAATGACACCCGAACACCTGCCAACAGAACAGTACGAAGCCCAGTTGGCTGAGAAAGTCGTACGTCTGCAAGCCATGATGACGCCTTTTTCCGCGCCCGTTCCGGAGGTGTTCCGCTCACCGGTCAACCATTACCGCATGCGCGCCGAATTCCGTATCTGGCACGACGGTGACGATCTCTACCACATTATCTTTGATCAACAGACGAAAAGCCGAATCCGTGTCGATAGCTTCCCGGCGGCAAGCGAGCTGATTAATCAGTTAATGAAAGAGCTGATGGAAGGCCTGCGCGGCAATAAGGTGCTGCGCCACAAGCTATTCCAGATTGATTACCTGACTACCATGAGCAACCAGGCCGTTGTCTCCCTGCTGTATCACAAAAAGCTGGATGACGAATGGCGTGAAGAGGCTACGCGTCTGCGTGATGCTTTACGTGCTAAAAACCTGAATGTGCATCTGATCGGGCGCGCCACCA
This sequence comes from Phytobacter sp. SCO41, assembly GCF_003073275.1. NCBI lineage: Bacteria > Pseudomonadati > Pseudomonadota > Gammaproteobacteria > Enterobacterales > Enterobacteriaceae > Phytobacter > Phytobacter sp. SCO41. Next base: position 5,422,416 of record NZ_CP027225.1, read on the forward strand.
AAACTAAAATCGAGCTGGATCAGGATCATATCGACGAACGTCTGCCGGTCGCCGGGAAAGAGATGATTTATCGCCAGGTTGAAAACAGCTTCACACAACCTAACGCGGCGATGAATATTCAGATGCTGGAGTGGGCGCTGGGCGCGACGAAAGATTCAACGGGCGATCTGCTGGAGCTCTACTGCGGCAACGGCAATTTCTCCCTGGCACTTGCACGTAATTTTGACCGCGTTCTGGCCACAGAAATCGCCAAGCCTTCGGTTGCGGCCGCGCAATACAATATCGCAGCGAATCATATCGATAACGTGCAAATCATTCGTATGTCGGCAGAAGAGTTTACCCAGGCAATGAACGGTGTACGTGACTTCAACCGCTTGCAGGGTATCGATTTGAAAGGCTATCAGTGCGAGACGATTTTTGTCGATCCGCCGCGCAGCGGACTGGACGTCGAGACAGAAAAGATGGTGCAGGCCTATCCGCGCATTCTTTATATCTCCTGTAACCCGCAGACGCTGTGTAAGAACCTGGAAACTCTGAGCCAGACGCACCGCGTTGAACGCCTTGCGCTGTTCGATCAGTTCCCTTACACGCACCATATGGAGTGCGGCGTATTGCTCACGGCGAAGTAAAAAAAAGCGCATCAGCTCAAGGGCCGGATGCGCTTTATTTATTTGGATTACAGTTCCGACTTACGGTTACGCATACGATAACCAATCCAGAAAACCAGGATCACGGACAATACCGCAGGCAGGAAATTAGAGCCGATAGCTGGATATTCCGCTCGTACCACGGTGCTGTAAAGTAACACGCCCAGAATAAAGCAAGCCGCTGCCAGCCCCGGTAACCCGACCGGCATTGTTCGGTTTTGATAACGCTGATGCAGGCAATACACCGTGAGCACCAGTGAGATAATCGGGAAAACGGAGAAAGGCACGATCGAGCTAAAAATCGCTGCAAATGCGCCGTTAATCGATAAGCCAGCGATCAGTGCCAGCAACAACGTACCTTTATCCTGGACAGATTGTTTCATTACTTATCCTTCACTCGTCGGTTTGATGCGCCATTTTTTCTTGTTCACGGCGATACCAGTAATACGCACCTTTGGAGATCATCCTCAGTTGCAATACCAGTCGCTCTTCTAATTGCCTGCGTTGCTCAACGCCGATATCCAGAGCTTCGGCACCCGCGCTGAAAACAATAGTGACCATTGCCTCGGCCTGCGCTTCGGTGAACGCACGCGGCATATGGTTTTCGAGTTCAAGATAATCGGCAAGTTCCGCAATAAAGTGCTGGATTTCACGTGCTACCGCAGCGCGGAATGCCGCTGAGGTGCCGGAACGTTCACGTAGCAGCAGACGAAATGCGTTCGGATTATTGCCGATAAATTCCATAAAGGTCGAAACGGACGTTCGAATAACGCTGCCGCCTTTTGCGATACGCTGTCGCGCCTGACGCATCAACTGGCGCAGCATTAAGCCGCTCTCATCGACCATAGTCAGGCCAAGCTCATCCACATCGCGGAAATGGCGATAAAAGGACGTCGGGGCGATGCCCGCTTCACGCGCAACTTCGCGCAAACTCAGGCTGGCAAAACTACGCTCAGCGCTAAGCTGGCTAAATGCCGCCTCCACCAGCGAACGCCGGGTTTTTTCTTTTTGTTGCGCTCTAACGCCCATCACGATGCTTGAATCCCTCCGCAGACCTGCTGGCACTATACCAGAGAATAAAACTAATCTGATTGTACTGGATTGTGAATGATTGTTTACGAGCTCTTTCTGCTTTGCTGCATGAAAAAAGCACAACGATAATTGGGTTATGCCGCTAACGATGTTACTATTATGTTGTTTTTATGTATAAGAACAGGTAAGCCCTCCCATGCCACATTCCTACGATTACGACGCAATAGTTATAGGCTCCGGTCCCGGCGGCGAAGGCGCTGCCATGGGGCTGGTTAAACAAGGTGCCCGGATAGCGGTGATTGAGCGCTATCACAACGTGGGCGGAGGATGTACCCACTGGGGAACCATCCCCTCGAAAGCCCTTCGCCACGCGGTCAGCCGTATTATCGAATTTAACCAAAACCCTTTATATAGCGACCACACCCGCCTTCTTCGTTCCTCTTTCGCCGATATTCTCAACCATGCGGATAGCGTGATTAACCAACAAACGCAGATGCGGCAAGGCTTTTATGAGCGTAATCGCTGCGAGATCTTGCAGGGTAACGCCCATTTTATTGACCCACACACAGTTTCGCTGGAGTGTCCGGACGGCTCAGTAGAAACCCTCACCGCCGAGAAGTTCGTGATAGCCTGTGGCTCCCGCCCCTATCGCCCGGCCGATGTGGACTTCTCTCATCCGCGCATTTACGACAGCGACTCGATTCTGAATATGCACCATGAACCTCGCCACGTAATTATCTACGGTGCGGGGGTGATCGGCTGCGAATATGCTTCGATCTTCCGGGGAATGAATGTCAAAGTTGATCTGATCAACACCCGCGATCGCCTGCTGGCTTTCCTCGATCAGGAAATGTCGGACTCCCTTTCCTACCACTTCTGGAACAGTGGCGTCGTTATCCGCCATAACGAAGAGTACGAGCAGATCGAGGGAATGGATGATGGTGTGATTATGCACCTGAAATCGGGCAAGAAAGTGAAAGCAGACTGCCTGCTCTATGCGAACGGACGCACCGGTAACACCGACAGTTTACAACTGGAAAATATTGGTCTGGATGCTGATGGTCGTGGTCAGTTGAAAGTCAACAGTATGTACCAGACAGCGTTGCCGCATATTTATGCGGTGGGTGATGTGATCGGTTATCCAAGCCTTGCCTCAGCAGCGTATGATCAGGGGCGTATTGCCGCACAGGCGATGGTGAAAGGCGAAGCGACAGCGCACCTGGTAGAAGACGTTCCAACCGGCATTTACACCATTCCGGAAATTAGCTCTGTGGGCAAAACCGAGCAGCAGCTAACGGCAATGAAAGTACCTTATGAAGTGGGCCGGGCACAGTTTAAGCATCTGGCGCGCGCGCAGATTGTGGGTATGAACGTTGGCACGCTGAAAATCCTGTTCCATCGCGAAACCAAAGAGATTTTAGGGATTCACTGCTTTGGGGAACGCGCGGCCGAAATCATTCATATCGGCCAGGCGATTATGGAGCAGAAAGGTGGCGGTAACACGATCGAATACTTTGTTAATACCACCTTTAACTACCCGACCATGGCGGAAGCCTATCGGGTAGCTGCGCTAAATGGCTTAAACCGCCTGTTTTAACGCACTGTCGAAATGGCCATCCATCGCACCACGGATGGCCTCTGCCAGCTGCTCATAGCGGCTACGCAGCGGTGAACCCGGACGATAGACCAGACCAATAGTACGACGCGGCTCCGGTTTAATACAGGGCAGATACACCACACCATCCCGCACACGCTCACGCGGTACAGCCAGCGCCGGTAGCAACGTAATACCGCTGCCCGCAGCCACCATATTACGCAGTGTCTCCAGACTGGTCGCCCGGAAGTGAGTGTCTTCATCTGCACCCGCTTCAAAGCAGAAGCCCATCGCCTGATCGCGCAGGCAGTGTCCATCTTCCAGCATCAGCAGCTTTTCACCCGCCAGATCGGACATCGGGACACGGTCGCGATTCGCCCAGGGGTGGTCCTGATAAATCGCCAACATCATGGGTTCGTCGAAAAGCGGCACCTCAATAAAGGCTTCACTCTCTTTCACCAACGCCAGGATTGCACAATCGAGCTTGCCGCTGTCCAGTTGCGCCAGAAGCTGATGCGTCTGCGCCTCATGCAGATACATTTCCAGTTTCGGGAATGTCTGATGCAGCATAGGGATAATATGCGGAAGCAGATAGGGTCCAACGGTAGGGATTAAGCCAATATGCAGCGGGCCGGACATCGTCTCCCCCTGCTGGCTTGCCATCTCCTTGAGCACTTTGACCTCACGCAGCACGGTACGTGCCTGATCCACCAGCAGCAAACCGGCCTGAGTGAACAAGACTTTGCGGCTGGTACGCTCCAGCAGCATAACGCCAAGCTCGTCTTCCAGTTTACGAATTTGCCCGCTCAGTGTTGGCTGGCTGACGTGGCAGGAATCCGCTGCGCGGCGAAAATGGCGGTGTTCGGCTAACGCCACCAGATATTCAAGATCACGAATATTCATTATTCATCCTCCGTCGCCACGATAGTTCATGGCGATAGATAGAATAGCAACGAACGATTATCCCTATCAAGCATTCTGTTCAATAATTAGCTCAAGAAACGCAGCGGGAGACATTACCCTTGATGCCACTGCAACGTTCTCTCTGAACAACTAAAGCCAACGTGAACATTTGCGGACCCCGTGGTCCGCTTTTTTTTGCGTAAAAATGCCCGGGATAAAAGCAAAATGGCAACCGAAGTTGCCATTTTTAGTATTTACTCCCTCTCCCTGTGGGAGAGGGCCGGGGTGAGGGCACCAGCCCGCACAAATCAAACTAAACGATTTTTCGCATCCGCAATGGCCTGAGCAACCTGTTTCGGTGACACACCGCCTTTTGCGGCGCGTTTGTCCAGGCAAGATTGCAGCGACAAAATCGGATAGACATCATCGGCAATCACCGCGCTAAACTTCTGCAAATCCGCCAGCGCCAGCTCTTCCAGCGGTTTGCCCTGACCGATTGCTTCCACTACTGCTTCACCAACAATATGGTGCGCCTCACGGAATGGCACGCCTTTGGCAACCAGATAATCTGCCAGCTCAGTCGCGTTCGCATAACCCTGCTGTGCCGCCTCCTGGCAACGCGGACGTTTCACCTGAATGCCATCCAGCACCAGCGCCGCCATGTGCAGACAGTCAAGCCAGGTATCGAGCGCATCGAACAGCCCTTCTTTATCTTCCTGCATATCTTTGTTGTAGGCCAGCGGCAGACCTTTCAGGGTCATCATCATGCCGGTCAAGGCGCCTTGCACACGGCCACATTTACCGCGGATCAGCTCCAGCGCATCCGGGTTTTTCTTCTGCGGCATCAGGGAGGAGCCGGAAGTAACGCGATCGGACAGTTCAACAAACCCGGCTTCACCGGTGTTGAAGAAAATCAGGTCTTCGGCGAAACGGGAGAGATGGACCATACCAATAGAGGCGTCGGAGAGCAGTTCCAGCACGTGGTCACGGTCAGAAACGGTGTCCAGGCTGTTGCGGGTCGCGGACGCAAAGCCCAGCCAGCCTGCCAACTGCTCACGATCGATTTCATAAGCAGTGCCTGCAAGCGCGCCGCAGCCCAGCGGACTCACATCGAGGCGCTTAAGCGTATCCTGCAGGCGGCTTTCATCACGCGCCAGCATTTCTACATAAGCCAGGCACCAGTGGGCAAAAGTGACCGGCTGCGCACGTTGCAGGTGGGTATAACCCGGCATGACTGCATCCTGGTTATTTTCCGCGGTTTCAACCAGCGCGCTCTGCAACTGACGATTTGCGGTCAGCAGCTCAGCCACCGTGTCTTTACACCACAGTTTGAGGTCGGTCGCGACCTGATCGTTACGACTACGCCCGGTGTGCAGCTTTTTACCCAACTGGCCGACTTTATCGATCAGTTTACCTTCCACCCAGCTATGGATATCTTCGGCATCACTTTCGAGGATCTGCTGCGGATTCGCGCGCACTTCTTCGAGCAGGATATTCAGCGCCTCTTCCAGTTGTCGCTGCTCATCGTTGGTTAATACACCCACGGTGACCAACGCTTTGGACCAGGCCACAGAGCCAACGATATCCTGCTCCGCCAGGCGATAGTCAAAGCGCAAAGAGTCGTTGAACTGTTTGAACCGTTGATCTGCTGCCTGAGTAAAACGCCCACCCCAAAGTGCCATAACATGCTTCCTTAAATTCGTTTAGTGTTGCCTGTCTCTCACCCTCTCCTCTCAGGAGAGGGTTCAGGGAAAATTTTAAGCCAGAATACGTGTGCCGATCGGTGTACCGTTAAACAGCGCCGGTAGCTGATCTGCATGCCGCCAGGAGGCGATATCCACCGGGCGATTCAAAGTACGCGCAGCATCCAGCGCCGCATTCACTTTCACAATCATGCCATCGGTGATGATGCCCTGGGCGATTAACTGCTCCGCTTTCGCCGCCGTCATCTCGGCAATACGCTGGCCTTTACCATCCAGAATACCGCTCACATCAGAGAGCAGAATCAGGTCTGCGCCCAGCGTTGACGCCAGTGCCGTCGCCGCCTGATCTGCGTTGACGTTCATCAGTTCGCCTTCATCCGTCACGCCGATAGAGCTGATCACCGGCAGGAAACCACCCTCCAGCAGCGTGTTAATCAGTTTCGGTGAACCCGGTTGCGCCAGGCCGACATGGCCCAGTTCTTCATCCAGTTTCGTCACTTTCACGCTGTCACCGTCGCCAAGATACAGGCCGACAGAGGCAATCTGATGTTTCTTCGCCCAGGCCAGCAAGGTTTTGTTCGCCGTCCCCGCCAGTGCGCCGGTGATAATGTCGATTTGATCGGCCGGGGTCACGCGCAGACCATTTTTCTTTTTCACCGGCAGGTTGAGCTGTTTCATCAACTCATCCACCACGCAGCCGCCGCCGTGGACAATCACCAGCGGGCGCTGGTGCGACTCGCGGTAATTCACCAGCGCGGTAAACAGACGCTCCAGCGCTTCTTCACTATCCAGCAGTACGCCGCCGAGTTTAATAATTAATGGATTCATCATCAGGCCTGCACTCAATTAGATAAGAGACTGGGTTTCAGCGTAGCCGAAACGAATATTGGCACACTGCACTGCTTGCGCAGCCGCACCTTTTAATAAGTTATCTTCGGTGGCCACGACAATCAGGTGTTGGTCCTTCACGGCAAAACCAATATCACAGAACGGCAGGCCAACCACATTTTTCAGCGCCGGAACGCCTTTGTCGTACAGGCGCACCAGCGGTTTATCGCCATAAGCCTGTTGGAAAATCTCCGCGATCTGCGCCTGTGTTACGCCAGGGTTCAGGCGGCAGGTAATGGTTTCCAGAATGCCGCGCGGGAAATTGCCCAAATGCGGGGTAAAAATGACCTCAGCGCCCAGATGGGTAGTGATTTCCGGGTGATGGCGATGATTGAACACGCCATACGGCTGCAGGCTGACTTCACAGAAACTGTTCGAGATAGCAGCTTTACGCCCTGCGCCACTCACGCCGCTGGTCGCATTAATGACCGGCCACTGGTTGAGATCCAGCACGCCCGCATCAATCAGCGGTTTAAGGGAGAGTTGCGCTGCCGTTGGGTAGCAGCCCGGCACGGCTATCAAATTCGCCTCTTTCAGCGCATCCGCACTCCACTCCGCCAGGCCATACACTGCCTGCGCGAGCAGGTCCGGATGCTGATGAGTGAAGCCATAGAATTTTTCATAAAACGCGGGATCGTTAACACGAAACGCACCAGACAGGTCAAAAACCACGCAACCCGCTGCGAGGAATTGCGGCGCCAGGTCGTGGCTCACTTCATGCGCCGTCGCCAGAAACACGACATCCACACCTTGAGTGAACTCACTGATATCCGACATCGGCTGCAACGGCAGGTCGACAATGCCTTTCAACTGCGGATGTAAATCAGAGACCAATTTTCCTGCATCATTACTTTGCGCTGAAACCGTCAAAGCGGTTATGTTCATATGAGGATGGCGATTTACATAGGTCACTAGCTCTGCGCCGGCGTAACCGCTGGCACCCACAATTAATGTGTTCAACATCGGGGCAGTCTACCTTCTTAGTACGTCATGTTTGCCAGGGAGTGATTCGGCATCAATCCCACGTCGCGCTGTAAAGGCGCCGAATGGGTTCCTTTACGCTCAGCATTAGTGTATTTTTATTCACTATTAATGCATGAATATTGATACTATCACGAACTCAGGTATGTCAACAATGAAAATGAATTTGCCACCATTTATCGAGATTTACCGCGCCCTGATTGGCACTCCGTCTATCAGCGCAACGGAAGAAGCCCTTGATCAAAGCAATGCTTCTTTAATCAATCTGCTTGCTGGATGGTTTGGCGACCTCGGGTTCAAGGTTGAAGTGCAACCCGTCCCCGGCACACGCAACAAGTTTAATCTATTAGCCAGCATCGGTGAGGGTGCTGGCGGCCTTCTGTTGACCGGCCATACCGATACCGTTCCCTTTGATGATGGTCGCTGGACGCGCGATCCGTTCACCCTGACCGAGCATGATAATAAGCTCTACGGCCTGGGTACTGCCGACATGAAAGGCTTCTTCGCCTTCATTCTTGATGCGCTGCGTGATGTTGATGTGACGAAACTGAAAAAGCCGCTCTACATTCTGGCGACTGCCGATGAAGAGACCAGCATGGCAGGCGCGCGTTACTTTGCCGAAAATACACAGTTGCGACCGGATTGCGCCATCATCGGCGAGCCGACCTCACTGCAACCGGTCCGCGCGCATAAAGGCCATATCTCCAGCGCCATTCGCATACTGGGGCAATCGGGCCACTCAAGCGATCCCGCACGCGGGGTGAACGCCATTGAATTGATGCATGATGCCATCGGCCATATTCTGCAACTGCGCGACAATTTGAAAGAGCGTTTCCACTACGATGCGTTCACCGTGCCCTATCCGACACTGAACCTCGGCAGCATCCACGGCGGTGACGCCTCCAACCGTATTTGCGCCTGCTGTGAATTACATATGGACATCCGCCCGCTTCCGGGTATGACTCTCGACGATCTGAACGGCCTGCTCAATGACGCGCTCGAACCAGTAAGCAGCCGCTGGCCGGGTCGCCTGACGGTTTCTGAACTTCATCCGCCGATCCCGGGTTACGAATGCCCGCAGGACCATCAACTGGTCGATGTGGTCGAAAAACTGTTGGGTGTAGAAACAGAAGTGGTGAACTACTGCACCGAAGCGCCGTTTATCCAGACGCTGTGCCCGACGTTGGTGTTGGGGCCAGGATCAATCAATCAGGCTCATCAGCCCGATGAATATCTTGAGACCCGCTTTATTAAACCCACCCGTGAGTTAATTACACAGGTGGTTCATCACTTCTGCTGGCATTGATTTGTCACCACCTCACTCCGATTAACCACATTCGGAGTGAGGATAAAATAGAGTGACGTTGTTCACAATTCCATAAGCAACGCTTATTAGCCGGGAAGCGAATTAAATTTCGTAAATTCACGCCATTTATTCGTTTGCTGAACCGATTTCGCCGCAATTGACGTCGTGGGTTTTACGTGGCTTTATAAAAGGCGGTGTCTGATATCTATCCGTTTCACGTTGCAGGACGGTGGATATAACAAAATAAAATGAGATGGGGTGTCTGGGTTAACATGAACGAACAATATTCCGCTTTGCGTAGTAATGTCAGTATGCTCGGCAAGCTGCTGGGGGATACCATCAAGGATGCGTTGGGAGAGAACATTCTTGATAAGGTCGAAACAATCCGTAAGCTGTCCAAATCTTCACGTGCTGGTAATGAAGCGAGTCGTCAGGAGCTGCTCAATACGCTGCAAAACCTGTCCAATGATGAACTGTTGCCGGTTGCCCGCGCATTCAGCCAGTTTCTGAACCTTGCCAACACCGCTGAGCAATACCACAGCATTTCGCCAAAAGGCGAAGCTGCAAGCAACCCGGAAGTGATTGCTCGTACTCTGCGTAAACTGAAAGACCAACCCGATCTCAACGAAGCGACCATCAAGCAAGCCGTCGAATCGCTGTCGCTGGAGCTGGTGCTGACCGCCCACCCGACAGAGATCACCCGCCGTACGCTGATCCATAAAATGGTGGAAGTGAACAACTGCTTAAAGCAGTTAGATAATACCGATATCGCCGATTATGAGCGCCATCAACTGATGCGCCGTCTGCGCCAGCTTATTGCGCAGTCCTGGCATACCGATGAAATCCGTAAACACCGTCCCAGCCCGGTCGACGAAGCCAAATGGGGCTTTGCTGTGGTGGAAAACAGCCTGTGGGAAGGTGTGCCTAACTATCTTCGCGAGCTCAATGAACAGCTTGAAGAGAACCTGAATTACAAGTTACCGGTCGATTTCGTACCGGTACGCTTTACTTCCTGGATGGGCGGCGACCGCGACGGCAACCCGAACGTCACCGCAGACATTACCCGTCACGTCCTGTTGCTGAGCCGCTGGAAGGCGACCGACCTGTTCCTGAAAGATATTCAGTTGCTGATCTCTGAGCTCTCGATGGTCGAATGTACCGACGAGCTTCGCGAGCTGGCCGGTGCTGAAGGCGCGCAGGAACCGTATCGTTACCTGATGAAAAAACTGCGCGGCCAGTTGATGGCAACGCAGGCCTGGCTGGAAGCGCGCCTGAAAGGCCAACGACTGCCGAAACCAGAAGGTCTGCTGAGCCAGAACGAACAGCTATGGGAACCGCTATATGCCTGTTACAAATCGCTGCAGGCATGCGGCATGGGCATCATCGCTAATGGCGAACTGCTCGATACCCTGCGCCGCGTGAAATGTTTTGGCGTGCCGCTGGTGCGTATTGATGTTCGTCAGGAGAGCACCCGCCACACCGAAGCGCTGGGTGAGCTGACCCGTTACCTGGGTATCGGCGATTATGAAAGCTGGTCCGAAGCCGATAAACAGGCTTTCCTGATCCGCGAACTGAACTCCAAGCGTCCTCTGCTACCGCGTAACTGGGAGCCGAGCAATGAAACCCTTGAGGTTCTCCGGACCTGCAAAGCGATCGTTGATGCCCCGAAAGGATCGGTGGCCGCCTATGTGATCTCCATGGCGAAGACCCCATCCGACGTGCTGGGTGTTCACCTGCTGCTGAAAGAAGCCGGTATCGACTATGCCCTGCCGGTTGCACCGCTGTTTGAAACCCTCGACGACCTGAATAATGCCAACGATGTGATGACCCAATTGCTGAACATCGACTGGTATCGCGGCTTTATTCAGGGCAAACAGATGGTCATGATTGGCTATTCCGACTCCGCAAAAGACGCGGGCGTGATGGCCGCCTCCTGGGCGCAATATCAGGCACAGGATGCACTTATCAAAACCTGCGAGAAAGCGGGCATTGAACTGACGCTGTTCCACGGCCGTGGCGGCTCGATTGGTCGTGGCGGTGCCCCGGCCCATGCGGCACTGCTTTCACAACCGCCGGGAAGCCTGAAAGGCGGCCTGCGTGTGACCGAACAGGGCGAGATGATCCGCTTCAAATACGGTCTGCCGGAAGTGACCATCAGCAGCCTGTCGCTGTACACCAGCGCCATTCTGGAAGCCAACCTGCTGCCTCCGCCGGAGCCGAAAGAGTCCTGGTGTCACATCATGGACGAGCTGTCAGATATCTCCTGCGATCTGTATCGTGGCTACGTGCGTGAAAACAAAGACTTCGTACCGTACTTCCGCTCTGCGACGCCAGAGCAGGAACTGGGCAAACTGCCGCTCGGTTCACGCCCGGCCAAGCGCCGTCCGACCGGCGGCGTAGAATCTCTGCGCGCCATTCCGTGGATTTTCGCCTGGACGCAAAACCGCCTGATGTTACCAGCCTGGCTGGGTGCGGGCGCGGCGCTGCAAAAAGTGGTAGAAGACGGCAAACAGAGCGAGCTGGAAGCCATGTGTCGCGACTGGCCGTTCTTCTCAACCCGTCTTGGTATGCTGGAAATGGTTTTCTCCAAAGCGGATCTGTGGCTGGCGGAATACTACGACCAGCGTCTGGTGAAACCAGAACTGTGGGCACTGGGCAGCGAGCTGCGTAAACTACTCGAAGCCGATATCAACGTGGTTCTGGCGATCGCCAACGACTCCCATTTGATGGCCGACCTGCCGTGGATTGCCGAGTCTATTCAGCTTCGTAATATTTACACCGACCCGCTGAACGTGCTGCAGGCTGAGTTGCTGCATCGTTCCCGTAAAGCGGAAGAGGAAGGTAAAGAGCCGGATCGCCGTGTAGAGCAGGCGCTGATGGTCACCATCGCAGGCGTAGCGGCAGGTATGCGTAATACCGGTTAACCCTCACAGCCTGGCGTAAAAGGTCACACATTGTGTGGCCTTTTTTTATGCCGCCAGTTAAGGTTGAGCGGTTCGCGCGCACGGAAAAGGAAACCATGAATTACGATGTCAGCCATCTGCTTACCCGCCTGATTAGCGGCCAGACACCTCTGCGGCACATCTGTTTTGCTACCGCCACAGGTCCTGCACCCGCCTCAGCGTTACAGGTGGATTTCCCGCGTCTGGAAATTGTGCTGGAAGGAACGCTGACAGATATGGGCATCAATGGAGAGACGTCATTGATGAGCGAACAGGATGTGCTTTACATCCCCGCTGGCGGCTGGAACGCCCCGCAATGGCAGAAGCCTGTCACTATGCTGAGCGTACTGTTCGGTAAGCAACAACTCGGTTTCAGCGTCACTCACTGGGATGGCGCTGAGTTACATAACCTGGCCAAACAACACGTCGCGCGCCGGGGTCCCCGTATTGGTTCATTCCTTCTGCAAACCTTGCACGAGATGCAAATGCAGCCGAAAGAACAGCAAACCGCTCGCCTTATCGTCGCCAGCCTGCTGAGCCACTGCGCCGACCTGCTGGGCAGTCAGATTCAAACGGCCTCGCGTAGCCAGGCACTTTTCGAAGCCATTCGCGACTATATCGACGAAAATTACGCCATGCCGTTAACCCGTGAGTCGGTGGCGCAGGCATTTTATATCTCGCCGAATTACCTCTCACACCTGTTTCAGAAAACGGGAGCCATCGGCTTTAACGAATACCTGAACCATACGCGGCTGGAACATGCCAAAACGCTGCTGAAGGGTTACGATCTGAAGGTGAAAGAGGTGGCTCACACCTGTGGGTTTGTCGACAGCAACTACTTCTGCCGTCTGTTTCGGAAAAATACGGAACGTTCGCCGTCAGAGTATCGTCGGCAGTATCACAGCCAGTTGACGGAAAAGAAGGCTACTCCAGAATAAGATGGGTATGCTGCGGCGCTGAAAGAAGTTTACGCACCGCGCTCATCACCCGCTGAGGTTCCCGCAAAAAAGCGCTAATGCCCGACTGGACGTAGCGGCTTTGGGTAAATCGTTCCACGCCCGCCAGTTCAATATCGGTAATCAGCAATACCGCGTCAGCGCGGCTGATATCCTCTTCCGTTAAACGATTTTCAGTCCCCAGCGCCCCCTGGGTTTCAATCTTAATATTCCACTTCTCCTGCTGGCAGAGCTTTTCCAGCCGTTCGGCAGCCATATAGGTATGCGCCACGCCGCTCACGCAAGCGGTCACTGCCACCAGATGTCGTACAGGTGCGACTGCCATGTTAACCCCCTGTGGTTACCTGAAATCCGGCGCATTCCGCCATTTCACGCAATGCCGCCACCTCTTGCGCCGACGGGGCAGGGACATCTTTCATCGACCACTGCTGCCCCAGCAGGCGATATTTCGGTTCGCCATACTGATGAAACGGTAGCAGGTGTACCTGCTTTATGCCTAATGATGTCAACAACGTCAGCGCGCGCTGTAAGTTCTCTGTGCTGAGGGTAAAGCCCGGAATCAGCGGCAGACGGGGGATCACATGGATCCCCTCACTGACTAATAGCCGTAAATTCTCCAGCACGCGCGGCAGATTCATATTGACCACCTCACGCGCCTGAACGGCATCCATTATTTTGAGATCGAACAATACCTCATCGCACGCCTTTGCCAGCGGCAACAGGCGGCTGGCCGGGGCATCACCTGCGGTTTCAATGGCGCACTGAATCCCCAACCGCCTCAGACGCTGTAAAAAACGGGTGGCGAAAGGCGCCTGCATCAGCACTTCACCGCCAGAGAGCGTCACCCCGCCGCCGGAAGTGCGAAAGAAGATATCATCCTTCAGCACCTCACGTTCCAGCTCATCCAGCGTGATATCGCGGCCAATACGCTCAAACGCGCCGGAAGGACATTCGTCGGCATCGCGCAGACAGGGCGCACAGTGCAGACATTTACTCTCCCGACGCACCGTTTCAATGCGTGGAGAAAGGGACTCAGGATTGGCGCACCACGGACAGGTATGCGGGCAGCCTTTAAAAAAGACCACCGTGCGAATCCCCTGCCCGTCATTCAGCGAATAACGCTGAATGTTGAAGATGCGCGCAACCTCATCGCTGCGCGGCTCCACAACCTCACAGTTGATGCGCGGTGCGGCGAATGATGTCATCCTGAATCTCCTTCGACAGCTCGACAAAGAAGGCGCTGTAGCCCGCCACGCGCACCACCAGCCCGGCGAAATCCTGCGGACGTTGCTGCGCTTCCCGCAGCGTTTCGGCATTCACCACGTTAAACTGGATGTGTTGCAGCTTGAGTTGGGTAAACGCACGCAGGAAATCCGCCAGTTTGCGTAAGCCCGCCTCCCCTTCAAGGGTCGCAGGGGTAAACTTCACGTTCAGCAAGGTGCCGTTCGACAGCAGCGTGTTATCCAGTTTACTCACCGATTTCAGTACCGCCGTCGGCCCCTGCATATCCTGGCCCAGCATCGGCGACAGACCGCCATCCGCCAGCTGTTCCCCGGCGAAACGACCGTCCGGCGTCGCCCCCACTACCGAACCCAGCGGCACATGCGCGGAGACGGTGTAAGAACCCGGCGTAAACCGCCCGCCGCGCGGGTTCTGGTATTTCTCCACCTCTTTGCAGTAATGACGCAGCAATTCAGCGCTGATGTTATCCACATCATCAATATCGTTGCCGTATTTTTCGAAGCGGTTGATCAGCCTGGCGCGAATTTTCTCGCCTTCCGGGGTGGCGAAGTTGCCTTTTAATACCGACAGCAACTCGTCAAAACTTAAGCGCTGCTGCTCAAACACTAACCCATTCAGCGCATGCAGGGAGTCGCTCAGGTTGGCGATGCCAATGCCCTGCACGCCGGAGAAGTTATAGCGCGCGCCGCCATCGGTAATATCACGTCCCTTGTCCAGACAGTCGCTGATAAACGAAGAGAGCAGCGGCACCGGCGCCCAGTCGCGATGGCCGATATCGCAAATATTGCTGCCCTCCACCATCAGCGTGATGTAGTGGCTGATTTTGGCGCGAATATGCGCCAGCAGTTCTTCATACGTCAGCGCGCTGTTGCCTTCGTTTTCGTAGAGGCTGATTTCCATCACTTTCAACAGGTTGAACATAGCGATGTCGTGCAGGCCGTAGGTTCTGCCGGGAATCGACAGTTCCACGCAGCCCACCACCGCGTAATCACGCGCATCTTCCAGCGAAACACCACGGTTCAGAAACGCAGGCACCACCACTTCATCATTAAAGATCTGCGGGATACCGGTGCCAAGACGAATTGTCTCCGCCGTCTTCATCAGGAAGGGCGTATCAATCAGCGCGTTGGTGCGCACGCCAAGGTTCGGCTGCGGCAACTGTACGCTCTGATAAGCATCAAGGCAGAGGAACGAAAGCACGTTCACCGCGCTACGTCCATTCTCCGTCAGCCCGCCGAGCAGCGCGGTATACCCTGTCGGGAATCCGGCGAAATAGCGTGCGCTGCTGGTGGAACGCAGCAACACGATGTCGTTGCATTTCACCCACAACGATTCAAGGATCTCTTTTAAGAATGCCGGGTCTTCGCCCTGGGTCAGCGAGGCCTGGTAAAACGGCAGCATATACTGGTCAAAACGTCCCAGCGAGAGCGAGCTGGCGTTGGATTCATATTGCAAAATGATATTCATGTACCAGAACAGTTGGCACGCCTGCCAGAAGGTCTGCGGCCTGTGCTGCATGTTATGACGGGAGTTAGCGGCAATGGTCAGCAGTTCCTGACGGCGCTGCGCATCCGGGCAACTTTCCGCCATTTTCTCCGCCAGCAGAGCGTAACGCAGAATGTGCCGTTGCGATGCTTCAAGCAGTAACAGCGCGGCCTGATAAAAATGGTTATCCGGCTGCTGTTGGCAGTGCTGGCGCATCTGCGCCGCCAGTTCTCCCAGCCCGTGGTTCAGCAGGCGCGGGTAATCAATAATAATATGCCCCTGCCCTTTATCCGTCTGGTTAACGCTAAAAATCTGGGTGCTGACGGCGGCCTTCACCTCATCGGTCATCTGCCCGTTGATGAAATCTTTCATCGACCGTTTTTCCCAGTACGGGAACAGCACGTCGCGATAGAGGCGTTTATCCTCTTCACTGATATCAAAGCGATCCTGCGGACGCGTCGGGAACTGATCCAGCTCTTTAAGCAGCCAGTAAGGGTCCATTTCCGGCGACATAATCCCCGCACGCGGCTTAACGGTACGGTTCCCGGCAATCAGCTCCTCATCACGAATCGAAATTTCAACATGCTCAAGGATATACGCGGTCGCTTTCGCCCGACGCAAAATAACCGGCTCTCCCTCCGTCTGCTGGTGGCTGGCGGTGTAGAGCAGCGCGCGCTCAAGCGAAATTTCACGGTTGTTTTGAAACAGAGCAGTTTTGAGGCGTTGAATACGGTTGGTCATGAGGAACTCCTGTGGACAAGCTTGTTGCCGGATGGCGGCGTGAACGCCTTATCCGGCCTACGGGTAGGCCGATCGCCATCCGACAAAATAACGTTAAGCGGTTTGCGCCAGATGCGCGCCAATCTTGTTCATGATGGCGTCGGCGCGTTTCACCGCATCGCTGATGTTGACGCGGACGATGGTTTTACCCGCAAAACGCTCCTCAAACTTAATGCCGATATCTTTGGTCAGGATCACCATATCGGCATCCGCCACGTCCGCTGCGGTCAGTTCGTTCTCCAGACCAATCGAACCCTGAGTCTCAACCTTTACTTCCCAGCCTTTGGCTTTGGCCGCGCTTTCCAGCGCTTCGGCTGCCATATAGGTGTGCGCAACGCCAGAAGGACATGCGGTTACTGCAACAATCTTAGTCATGGCTCATTCCTCACTTAATTAATTTCAAAATTCAAATCCAGGTCGTCTTCTTTCTCGTCAACCTGAGACACTTTCTTCCGCGCCAGACTTTTCAGCACGTTCACGCAGACCGCTGTCACCACCGCGCCAACAGCAACGGCCGCAACATAACCCAGCTTGCCTTCCACAACCGGCAGAACAATTAAGCCGCCCCAACCGGCATAACACTGTGCGCCAGACAGCGCAGCCGTTACCGCACCACAGGCGGAGCCAATCATAATGGAGGGGATCACGCGCAGCGGATCGGAGGCAGCAAAAGGAATCGCCCCTTCGGTTACCCCAACGCAGCCCATCACCAGCGCGGCTTTACCGGCTTCACGCTCTTCTGAAGAGAAATTTTTACGGCCAATCAGCGTCGCCAGCCCTAAGCCCAGCGGCGGAACGCAGATACCCACAGCAGCGATTGCCACCACGGTGTAAACCCCTTGCGACACGCAAATCAGCATGAATGCATAGGCGACTTTGTTAACGGGACCACCCATATCAAAAGCCAGCATGAGTCCTAAAATAACGGCCAGTACCACGATGCTGCCCTGCTGCATCCCTTGCAGCCATGCGGTCAGGCTGGTGGTCAGCGCGCCGACCGGCTCACCCAGCCCCCACATCATGATGCCTGCGGTAATAAAGGTGCCGATGATAGGAATAACAAAGATGGGCATCACCGAGCGCAGCACCTTATGCACGGGGATCTTTTTCAGATAGTGCACCACAATGCCGCCAATAATCCCGGCGATCAGCGCACCAAAGAACCCGGCGCCGAAGCTGTTGCCTACCCATGCGCCAATCGCACAAGGCGCCAGCGCAGAGCGCTCGGCAATGGAATAGCCGATATACGCGGCAAGGAAAGGCACCATTAGCGTCAGCCCTGCGACGCCAATATCAAAAAGTTTCTTGAGATTAGGGTCCGTCGCGGCATCGGGTACAGCGCCTTTGCCATACAGCATCACGGAGACCGCCAGTAAAATACCGCCTGCCACCACAAAGGGGATCATATGCGAAACCCCGGTCATCAGGTGCTGACGGGTGTTTTTCAGGATCTGCACCAACTCTTTCATAAGTCGCTCCCGGGCCAGTGAAGGCCCATATCCATAACGTTGATGCGGGAAACAATAGGCAATCCGATAAGGTGCAGACAGTGGATAAAAAGGCCATTTACTGGATTTTTGTAATATCAGTACAAAAATGCGATCCGCCTCATAACTTAGTTAATCTCGGAATTTATATGACAGGCATTGACATGTGAGTTATCTCTCACTTTGAGGCTTACATTACATTTATCCAGTTTTTGGCAGATTTGTCGCGTGGCACCTTCAGCGGTTGGCCTTTTATCCTGTAGCAAGTAATTGTTATGGGAGAGAGGCTATGGCCCTGGTTGTGGAATTTACCTGTGAGCTGCCCAATGGCGTCCATGCACGTCCGGCAAGCCACGTTGAGACGCTTTGTAACACCTTTACCTCACAGATTGAGTGGCATAATTTGCGCACTGACCGGAAGGGTAATGCGAAGAGCGCGCTGGCACTCATCGGCACCGACACGCTGGCAGGCGACAGTTGTCAGTTACTGATTTCTGGGGCCGACGAACAGGCGGCCCACCAGCGCCTCAGCCAGTGGCTACGTGATGAATTTCCGCACTGTGACGCGCCGCTGGCAGAGGTTAAAAGCAGTGAACTGGACCCCCTTCCGGCCTCACTAACAAACCTGAATCCGCAGATTTTCCGCGCCCGCAGCGTATGCACTGGCAGCGCCGGGGGCGTTCTGACGCAGCTCTCCTCACTGGATCTCGACGCGCTGGGTTCCCTGCCACCCGCTAAAGATGCAGAAACAGAACAATCCGCGCTGGACAATGGTCTGACGCTATTAATCAAGAATATTGAGTTCCGCCTGCTCGACAGCGACGGCGCCACCAGCGCGATTCTGGAAGCTCACCGCTCGCTGGCGGGTGACGCTTCACTGCGTCAGCATCTGCTGGCAGGTGTTTCCCGCGGGTTAAGCTGCGCTCAGGCGATTATCGAAAGCGCCAGCCACTTCTGCGAGGAATTCGCCCGTTCCAGCAGCAGCTATTTACAGGAGCGCGCGCTGGATGTTCGTGATGTCTGCTTCCAGCTCTTACAGCAAATCTATGGCGAACAGCGCTTTCCGGCGCCGGGAAAACTCACCCAACCCGCGGTCTGTATGGCCGATGAACTCACGCCAAGCCAGTTCCTCGAACTGGACAAAACCTTTCTCAAAGGTCTGCTGTTAAAAAGCGGCGGCACCACCTCGCACACGGTTATTCTCGCCCGTTCATTCAACATTCCAACGCTGGTTGGCGTGGAAATTGAGGCGTTGTCACCATGGCTACAGCAGACGGTTTATATCGACGGCAACGCAGGCGCCATCGTCGTTGCACCTGATGAACCCGTTGCTCGTTACTATCAGCAGGAGGCCCGCGTACAAGAAGCCCTGCGCGAGCAGCAGCGCATCTGGCTGACTCAGGAAGCACGCACGGCTGACGGTATTCGCATGGAAGTTGCCGCCAATATCGCCCACTCTGTGGAAGCGCAGGCGGCCTTTGGCAACGGCGCAGAAGCCGTTGGCCTGTTCCGAACCGAAATGCTGTATATGGACCGTGCCTGCGCGCCGGATGAGAACGAGCTGTACAACATTTTTTGTCAGGCGCTGGAATCCGCTCAGGGACGCAGCATTATCGTGCGCACCATGGATATCGGCGGCGATAAGCCCGTTGATTATCTGAATATTCCTGCCGAAGCCAACCCGTTCCTTGGTTATCGTGCTGTCCGTATTTATGAAGAGTACGCCACGCTGTTTACGACACAACTGCGCTCGATCCTCCGCGCATCCGCGCACGGCAAGCTGAAAATTATGATCCCGATGATCTCCTCAATGGAAGAGATCCTGTGGGTCAAAGAGAAGCTGGCGGAGGCCAAACAGCAGCTACGTAATGAACACATTCCGTTTGATGAAAAGATCCCGCTCGGCATCATGCTGGAAGTGCCATCAGTCATGTTTATTATCGATCAGTGCTGCGAAGAGATTGATTTCTTTAGTATTGGCAGTAACGACCTGACGCAGTATCTGCTGGCGGTTGATCGCGACAACGCCAAAGTCACTCGTCATTACAACAGCCTGAACCCTGCTTTCCTGCGCGCGCTGGATTATGCGGTGCAGGCGGTACATCGTCAGGGCAAATGGATTGGCCTGTGCGGCGAACTTGGCGCGAAAGGGTCTGTGCTCCCTCTGCTGGTCGGTTTGGGACTGGACGAGATAAGCATGAGCGCGCCGTCAATTCCCGCCGCTAAAGCACGGATGGCGCAACTCGACAGCCGCGCCTGCCGCCAGTTACTGAACCAGACAATGGCTTGCCGCACCTCGCTGGAGGTAGAGCATCTGCTGGCGCAGTTCCGCATGACCCAGCAAGACGCGCCGCTGGTTACCGCCCAATGCATCACCCTGAACAGCGACTGGCGCAGCAAAGAAGAGGTGATCAAAGGGATGACCGACAACCTGCTGCTGGCAAGCCGCTGCCGCTACCCGCGCAAGCTGGAAGCCGATCTGTGGGCGCGCGAGGCGGTCTTCTCCACCGGATTAGGTTTTAGCTTCGCTATTCCGCACAGCAAATCTGAACATATTGAGCAGTCCACCATCAGCGTGGCGCGCCTGAAGGCGCCGGTACGCTGGGGCGATGACGATGCGCAATTCATCATCATGCTGACGCTCAACAAACACGCCGCAGGCGACCAGCATATGCGTATTTTCTCACGCCTGGCCCGCCGCATTATGCACGAAGAATTCCGCAACGCGCTGGTCAACGCCGCTTCTGCCGACGCTATCGCCAGCCTGCTGCAACACGAACTTGAACTTTAAGAGGACGCATCATGGAACTGTATCTGGACACCGCCAATGTGAAAGAAGTCGAACGTCTGGCGCGCATCTTCCCCATCGCGGGCGTGACCACTAACCCAAGCATTGTTGCTGCGGGTAAAGAATCCATCTGGGATGTGTTACCACGCTTGCAAAAGGCTATCGGCCCGGAAGGTATTCTGTTCGCCCAGACCATGAGCCGCGACGCGCAGGGGATGGTGGAAGAAGCCAGACGCCTGAGCAATGCCGTACCCGGCATTGTTGTCAAAATCCCGGTAACCTCCGAAGGTCTTGCCGCCATTAAGCTTCTGAAAAAAGAAGGCATTCCGACACTCGGCACTGCTGTTTACAGCGCGGCACAAGGGCTGCTTGCCGCCCTGGCTGGCGCGAAATATGTGGCGCCTTACGTCAACCGTGTCGACGCTCAGGGCGGAGACGGTATTCACACCGTGCAAGAACTGCAAAGCCTGCTGGAACAACATGCCCCGGAAAGCAAAGTGCTGGCAGCCAGCTTCAAAACCCCTCGCCAGGCGCTCGATTGCCTGCTGGCAGGTTGCGAAGCGATCACGCTTCCCCTGGATGTAGCGCAACAAATGCTCGATACCCCTGCGGTAGAGTCAGCAATAGAGAAGTTTGAGCAGGACTGGAATAACGCATTTGGCAATCTCAACCTGTAACCGGGCGTCAGGGTCACGGTACGTGGCCCGCATCGCCAATGGAGGAAATATATGGACCGCATTATTCAATCCCCAGGTAAGTATATTCAGGGTGCAGACGTTATCACCCGTCTCGGTGAGTATCTCAAACCACTGGCAGCAAGCTGGCTGGTGGTGGGAGACAAATTTGTTTTAGGTTTTGCCCAGGAGGCGTTGCAAAAAAGCCTGGCCGATGCCGGACTGGCCTGCGAAGTGGTGCCTTTCGGCGGCGAATGTTCACAAAATGAGATAGACCGTCTGCGTGCTATCGCGGAAAGCGCACATTGCGGCGCCGTGCTCGGTATTGGCGGCGGTAAGACGCTGGATACCGCGAAAGCGCTGGCGCACTTTATGGGCGTACCTGTCGCCATCGCGCCGACCATCGCCTCCACCGACGCGCCGTGCAGCGCGCTTTCCGTCATCTATACCGACGCCGGTGAATTTGACCGTTATCTCCTGCTGCCCAATAACCCGGACCGCGTCATTGTCGACACCAAAATCGTAGCTGGTGCACCGGCTCGTTTACTGGCTGCGGGTATCGGTGATGCGCTGGCAACCTGGTTCGAAGCCCGCGCCTGTTCACGCAGCGGCGCCACGACCATGGCAGGTGGTCAGTGCACTCAGGCTGCATTAGCGCTGGCGGAGCTTTGCTACAACACGCTGCTTGAAGAGGGCGAAAAAGCGATGCTGGCCGCAGAACAGCACGTGGTCACCCCGGCGCTGGAGCGCGTTATTGAAGCCAATACCTATCTGAGCGGCGTGGGTTTTGAAAGCGGCGGTCTGGCAGCGGCGCACGCGGTGCATAACGGCCTGACGGCCATTCCCGATGCGCACCACTACTACCACGGCGAGAAAGTCGCTTTTGGTACGCTGACACAACTGGTTCTGGAAAACGCGCCAGCGGAAGAAATTGAAACCGTCGCCGCGCTTACTCACGCCGTTGGGTTGCCTGTTACGCTGGCACAGCTGGATATTACCGAAGACATTCCTGCAAAAATGCGCATCGTGGCAGAAGCGGCCTGTGCCGAAGGCGAAACCATACACAACATGCCGGGTGGGGCAACAGCAGATCAGGTGTACGCTGCGCTCCTGGTCGCCGACCAGTACGGTCAGCGCTTCCTTCAAGAGTGGGAATAACCCATTAACACTCCCGGCAATGTCCGGGAGTGTTTCTTTATGTTCCTTTCTAGTGATATTGTCACTGCAGTTTATGTGCTTTATAGTGCGTTTTTCCTCTTAGCGAACCCGCACCATGCAATCATCAGACAGAAGAATGCGCATCTATGCCATTCTGCAGCAGGACAAAAAGGTCGTGGTCAATGACCTGGCGGAGAAGTTTGGCGTCACCAAAATGACCATTCGCCGCGACCTCTCCTTCTTCGAAAAGCAGGGCATTGTGAAAACCAGCTACGGCGGCGCGTATCTGACAAGCGGTGCCAGCGTGGAACCCAGTTTTCAGCTCAAATCCGTACAGATGGTTGATGATAAGCACCTGATTGGACAAAAAGCGGCTGAACGGGTGGAAGATGGTGACACGATCATTATCGACTGCGGCACCACGGCGCTGGCGTTTGCTCAATGTCTCTTTGATAAAAAAATCATGGTGATCACCAACTCCGTGCCGGTGGTTAACCTGCTCAAGGGCCGCAGCAACATCAAATTGATTGTCGCACCCGGCGAGTATGAAGATGACACCCAGGGAATGGTCTCTTTTAGCACGGCTGAGTTCTTCAGTACGCTGCATGCCGACAAAGTGTTTCTGAGCACTCAGGGCATCAACGAACAAGGGGAACTGACGGTCCCCAAAATCACTGATGCTCATGTGAAGCGTGCGCTGGCGCGTGCCGGGCGGCAAAAATTCCTGCTGGCCGATAAAAGTAAATTCGGCCAAACCTTCCTTGCCGGGCATGGCCAACTGAGCGATTTTGATGTCGTCATCAGCCAAAGCGGTATTTCTGCCGACGTTCTGACCCTTCTTAACGGCCACTGTGCTGAACTCATCCTCGCCGATAGCGTCGAATAACCCTCCGCGCCCTTCACGGGCGCTTGTGTTTTTTTGTGCCTTTAAATGTTTTATTTAGATTCTTTTGTGACAAAAGGAACACAATAGATCATTTTATGGTTGACAAAAGCACACCTCAGGCATGAAATGCAATAAAACCATTTCACCAGTGAGGGAATTTATGAACGGATTGCTCAGCTTCAAACCCACCAACAATGATTGCGACTTTGCGCGCATCGCCAAAAAACAGGATCAGATGTTCCATCGCGTGGCGACCCTCTGCCCGGAACGTGCCGAAATCATTACCGACTCCTTCAAACGCTCAGAAGGGAAATCGATCGTTATTCGCCGCGCCCTCGCGCTGGCCGACATTCTGGAAAAAATGACGATCTACATTGAGCCGGACATGCTGATCGTCGGTAACCAGGCCAGTGCAAACTTCGCCGCACCCGTCTTCCCGGAATTTTCCTTCAACTGGGTTATCGACGAGCTGGACGAATTCGACAAACGCTCCGGTGACAGCTTCCAGGTTTCAGAAGAGACCAAAGCGCGCCTGCGCGTGTTGCAAGATTACTGGCAGGGTAAAACTCACCAGGATGAGGTGCTGGCAAACCTGCCGCAAATTAACCGCCTGGCGGAGAAACAGGGCGTTCTGCACCGTGGCGGCATCAGCATGTCTGGTGACGGTCACATCATCCCCAATCATGATTTCGTGCTGGAAGTCGGCTACGGCGGCATGCGCGATATCGCCAGACAGCATCTGGCCGAAGATAAAGACCTGACCGAAGAACAGACCGACTTCTACCAGGCCGTTATCATCACCATGGAAGCGGCGCTGAACTACTGCAAGCGCTTCTCTGTACTGGCAAAAGAAGAAGCCGGGAAGACCACCGACGCCAAACGCCGTGAAGAGCTGCTGGCAATGAGCGAGATGTTCGCCCATCTGATGGAAGGCAAAGCGCAGAGCTTCTACGAAGCCGTGGAAGCGGTCTATCTGACCCACCTGCTGATGATGATCGAAAGTAACGGTCACTCCTTCTCCTTCGGCCGTTTTGACCAGTACGTCTGGCCGTACTACGAAGCAGACATTAACGCCGGCAAAATCAGCAAAGAGAAGGCGCTGGAGATCCTGACCCACTTCTTCATCATGACCAACAGCCTGAACAAAGTACGTCCGTGGGGCCACACCCAGTACAGCGGCGGCTACCCGCTCTACTCCAACCTGATGGTGGGGGGCATGAAGCCGGACGGTACTGACGGCACCAACGATCTCTCTTATCTGTCGCTGGAAGCCATGGCGCTGACCGGTCTGCCGGAGCCAAACCTGAGTGTGCGTTTCTCCAAAGACACCCCGCATTCACTGATGCAGGACGCTGCAAAATTGATCCGTAAAGGCTTTGGCATGCCGTCTATCTTCTGCGACGAAGTGGTGATCCCGGCGATGATGACCCTTGGTCTGACGGAAGAAGTGGCGCGCGAATATGCCTCAATGGGCTGTGTGGAAACCGCAATTCCGGGCCGCTGGGGGCATCGCGCCACCGGCATGACCTATGTGAACTTCGGCAAAATCCTTGAGCTGGTCATGAACAACGGCTGCGATCCGGCGACCGGCGTCCAATTGGTCAAAATAAACGGCAAAGAGGGGCGCGAGATCAATTATGAGTCTTATGACGAAGTCTGGGCCGCATGGAACCAGTTGCTGGAGTTCTACTCCGATCTGGCGGTGGACTGCGATCTGGTATGCGATCGCGCACTGAAATATCACGATGCCGATGCCTTTGCCTCTGCGACCATTAACTGCTCGCTGGAGCGCGGTAAGACCCTGAAAAACGGCGGCGCGGAATATGACTTTGTCAGCTCTTCCAACATCGGCCCTTCCGTGGTGGGCGACAGCCTCGCCGCAGTGAAAAAACTGGTCTTTGATGACAAGGTACTGACGCTCAAACAACTGCGCGACGCGATGGACAGCAACTTCGATGGCATTGAAGGCGCCCGCGTGCGTAAGCTGTGCCGCAACGCACCGAAGTTCGGTAACGATATCGACTATGTCGACCATATTGTCGCCGACGTATTCGAGTCTTACCTGAAACTGTTGCCGAAATACAAAACCGATCGCTACGGTAAAGGACCGAAGGGCTGCGGCTATACCATGTCCACGTCCAATATTACCTCTTACGTACCGAACGGTTTTGATGTAGGGGCAACGCCGGATGGTCGTCTGGCAACTCTGCCGCTAAACGAAGGCGCGTCTCCGTGCCTCGGTGCGGATAAAGAAGGCCCGACCGCAGTGATTAACTCCGTTTCGAAACTGCCAAACCAGAAAATCGCTGGCGGTCAGTTGCTGAATATGAAATTTACCCCGAGCGCGCTGGAAGGCGACGAAAACCTGGAGAAATTCACCGCCTTCATGGAGGCCAGCCGCGAGAAAAATATCTTCCATAACCAGTTCAATATTATCGATTCAAATATTCTGCGGGCGGCGAAAGCACACCCGGAAGATTATCCGAACCTGATGGTCCGCGTGGCCGGTTATTGTGCGCTGTTCTCAACGCTGATGCCGGAAGCGCAGGATGCGATCATCGCCCGTACAGAACTGGCCTGGTAAGGCGGAGAGCACCATGAAAACAGGTTTGATATCCCGCATTCAGCGCTACTCGACCAAAGATGGTCCGGGGATACGCAGTACCGTATTCATGCAGCAGTGTAATTTGCGCTGCCAGTGGTGTGCGAATCCGGAAACCATCAAGCCTGGCTTTAACGTGTTCTGGTTTAAAGAACGTTGCCGTCAGTGCGGTTCCTGTGTGCAGGCGGCAGCGAATAACGCCATTACCTTTGCTGCACCTGGCGAGGGGGTGAATATTGACCGTAAGCAGTGTAGCAACCTGCTTGAGATGGTCGATATTTGCCCTTACGACGCCTACGAAAAAGTCGGTAAAGAGATGACCTCCCGCGAACTGGCAGATCTGCTGTTACGCGATAAAGCGTTTTACGACGAAAGCCACGGCGGCGTGACCTTCTCCGGTGGTGAACCCGCACTGCAGGCGGAATTTATCACGCAGACCGCGCAGCATCTAAAAGCAGCAGGTGTTCATCTTTGTCTCGACACTGCCGGTAACATACGCCGTGACAAGCTGCTGCCCCTGGTGGACAGGGTGGATATGGTTTCTTACGACTTTAAAGCGTTCGACCCGGAAATCCACCTTGCCTGTACGGGAGTGGATAACCGGTTGATCCTGGAAAATGCAAAAGCGATCGCCGCCACAGGAAAACCCATCCTGGCGCGCATGGTGATCGTCCCGACGCGTAACGATCAGCCGGAAGATATCCGCAAGCGGCTTGATTTTATCCACAGCCTCGGCAGCGCCGTACAGCAGGTGGATATTCTGGAGTATCACATTTATGGCATCGGCAAATATGAAAAGCTCGGTATGCCTTACCTTCTTCATGATCTCCCGCCCGTTCAGCGGGACATGATCGCACAGATAAAACAGTACGCCGAAGATATTGGCCTCAAGGCTACCATCGGCGGTTAAGGAAAACAGATGCTGAACTTTACCCTGACGGATAACTACGCTGAAATGAGCACACTGGCGGCAAAACGTGTCGCGCAGGCGCTGGAGCGTAAACCGGATTTAGTGATGGCGCTGCCCACCGGCGGCACGCCAATCGGCTTATTACAAGAGATGAGCCGCATGGCTCGCGACAACGAAGCGGATTTTTCGCGGGCGTATTCGTTCAATATTGATGAATACATCCCGCTGACCAAAGACGATCCACAGAGCTATTACTGGTTCCTGGAAAATTACTTTTACCAGCATGCCAACCTGCCTGTTGAAAACCGCTTTGTGCCCGATGTGCTGGCCGCCGATCTGGCGGTTGAATGCGCCCGTTATGAACGCATGATTCAGGATTACGGCAATTTCGATCTCGCGGTCCTCGGTATCGGCCATGACGGACATATCGGTTTTAACGAACCCCACAGTACACACAGCCCGGTGTGCCACGTTATCGATCTGAATGACGAGACCATCGAAGCCAACGCCCGTTTCTTCGAACGCCGTGAAGATGTGCCACGCCAGGCCATTACCCTTGGCATGGGGACTATCCTCAAAAGCAAAGAGATTGTGTTGATTGCCAACGGCGAGTCAAAAGCGCACGTCATGAAACAGCTCTATGAATGCACGGCAATTGACCCGCTTTTCCCGGCATCTTTTTTGTTATTGCATCCCGATGTCACCATTATCTGTGACCGGGAAGCCGCTTCACTTATTCCTTCTCTGAGGTGACACCATGATCATCCAAAGCGAGCGTGTCTGGCTTTCTGGCGGCTTTTATCCGGCAACGATTCACATAGAGAATGGCCGTATCAGCAATGTCGCCATGGGCCTGTCTGACAACGCCAACTTCGATTTTGCTAAGCGCCGTATTATCCCCGGCCTTATCGACAGCCACGCTCACGGCGGATGGGATTATGATACCAACGAGAATAATCCCGAAGGCTTGCGCCGCTGGGCGGCTAACCTCCCGGCAGAAGGGGTAACGGCTTTTTGCCCCACCACGGTGACAGACGAAGATGCCACGCTGATCTCTGCGCTGGAGAATATTTCCCGCGTGATGGATGAAGGTTATGCGGGCGCGGAGATCCTCGGGATTCATTTCGAGGGTCCCTTTCTGTGCCAGAAATACCGCGGCGCACAGCCAGAAAAACAGATTCGCCCGGCCAGCGTGGTAGAGTTCCAGGCTTTCGAAAAGGCGGCGCGTAATCGCATTGTCGCCATTACCCTGGCGCCAGAAAACGATAAAGGCCTCGCCCTGACCCGTTACTGCGCGCAACGGGGGATCGCCGTCAACATGGGTCACTCCGATGCCTCGTTTGAGCAGGTGCTGGAAGCAGTCGCCAACGGTGCGAAAAACGTTACCCACGTCTATAACGGCATGGCGAAATATGTGAATCGTGAACCGGGGCTTCTCGGTGCTGCTTTTCGCCTGGACGGCCTGTACGGGGAAGTGATCGCCGATGGTATCTTCGTGAGCCTTGTGTCTGCCTCCCATCTGTACCGGGTGAAGAATGACGACGACGTCATTATGATCAGCGACTCCATGAAATCGAAGGGATGCCCGCCAGGACGTTATATGTTTGGCGGCGAACCGATGATTTTAGGTGAAGATGGCGCCACGCGACGTGAGAATGGCGTGCTGGTCGGCAGCACGCTGCATCTGAATCGCGGTTTATACAATATGGTCGAAGGCGCGATGGTGCCGTTTGGCGCAGCGCTGAAATCCTGCACGATCAACCCAGCGCGGCTGCTGGGGCTTGACGGACACAAAGGAAAACTGCAGCGCGGCTATGACGCCGATATTGTGGTGCTGGAGGATAACTATGATGTGCACACCACATTCTGTTGTGGCGAGGTGGCATATAGCGTCGCCGGATGATGCGCTCACCCGGCATTTGCGCTGGCTTATACCGCCGGGCGAACGCCCAGTGTGTGGCAGATGGCGTAGCTCATTTCCGCGCGGTTCAGGGTATAAAAGTGGAAGTCTTTAACCCCTTCGCGGCTGAGAATTTTTACCATATCCATAGCGATGCTGGCGCCAACCAGCTTACGCGTTTCGGCATCGTCATCCAGTCCTTCAAACATTTGTGACATCCACGCCGGAATACGCACATTGGTCATATCGGCAAATTTTTTCGCCTGTTTAAAGTTAGTGACCGGCAGGATCCCCGGAATAATTTCAACGTCAATGCCCGTCGACGCACAGCGGTCGCGGAAACGCAGATAGCTTTCTACGTCAAAGAAGAACTGGGTGATGGCACGGTTAGCGCCCGCCTCAACCTTGCGTCTCAGATTAAGTAAATCTGCCTGTGCGCTTTTTGCTTCCGGATGCACTTCCGGATAAGCAGCAACGGAGATATCAAAATCCGCCACCTCTTTAAGCAAGGTCACCAGGTCGGCAGCATACATATCCGGCTTGCCGCTACCCGGTGGCAGATCGCCACGCAGCGCCACGATATGGCGAATACCGTTGTCCCAATAATCTTTTGCGATAGCACGCAGTTCATCACGGGTCGCATCAATACAGGTCAGGTGCGGTACTGCTTCCAGGCCGGTACGATCTTTAATGCCTTTGATGATGCTGTGGGTGCGGTCGCGCTCGCCGGAGTTGGCACCGTAGGTGACAGAGACAAATTTCGGCTTGAGGCTGCTCAGACGATCAATGGAGTTCCACAAGGTCTGTTCCATTTCACTGGTGCGCGGCGGAAAAAATTCAAATGAAACATTAATCTGACCGTGCACTTCAGCCAGGCTCTGATTCAGGGCTTCCCGCTGGTTGGCGTGAAAAAAGCTCATACCTTACCTCATCAATCGCGTGTTGTTATTTATTGCGCTACGAACATCTATCCGTTTAGACGTCCA
Organism: Phytobacter sp. SCO41; assembly: GCF_003073275.1. Taxonomy (NCBI): domain Bacteria; kingdom Pseudomonadati; phylum Pseudomonadota; class Gammaproteobacteria; order Enterobacterales; family Enterobacteriaceae; genus Phytobacter; species Phytobacter sp. SCO41. Next base: position 5,452,266 of record NZ_CP027225.1, read on the forward strand.
GATGTAAAAATGACGGAAAAGCGGACGGGCGTCAACAGGAAAATCATCATAATGCGTGAGGAATGTTCAGCGAAGATGAATTTTTTCAACTGACACCGCAGTACCCGACGCCCTATGGCAGAAAGGACTACTTTTATTATCCACGGTACGCATACCAGGGCGTTGCTCATCCGTGACAGCCGGGGTGACCGGAATGTCGTTATAGATGTCGCCAGAAGAGTAAGTATGCCACGAAGAAAAGCGCACGGTGAAACTGATGGCCAGACTGCATTTCATAACGAAATATCATCCATAAATAATCACAGGATATAATTAGAAGTCATTCATAGATTTCATTACCTCAGATTCTGACAAGTGTTTGTATCCGACGGCGATTTGTTTTACATCGTAAAGAATAATATAATTATTTGGTAAAATATTTTTCACCATGGACCATCGTAAGTCATAATCCACGACTAATAAAATCGTTCTGTAAAAAATATGTTATGGAAAACAAGGAATCAATATGGAAATTGCTTTACCGTCGATGTCACATCAAAAATGGACCTGCGCCGATATTCTGAGTAGCTATCGATTCTGGGGGATCTTTTTTTTCTTTTTAATACAGTCTCTTCTCGGCACGTTGGGTTCTTCGTACGGTCCTTATTTTTGGAACAGTTCACTGTCTCTTCCCACTAAACATATTAGTGCTATTATCTCTTGTATTCAGGCGGGATATTTTTTGGGTATGGTTCTGAGCTGGTTTTTCTGCCGCATAAAAAATCGTCACCCCCTCTACTTTGTCGCCTTACTATTAATAGTTGGCACAATCTGCGCTTTCTCCGTCAATGATGCATCTCAAGAAGTCAGGCTTACTATTGGGCATTTTTTGATTAGCCTCAGCGTGGGAATAATGACATTGTTATTACCCGCATTACTTTTCGTCGCTATCGGGAGTACAGAGACATTCGTTATTATGTTTAGCCTATGTCTAATAGCTAAATTTTTCATGGCGCACTGCTTTCCTATATTTATATTCCAACTAAATCCAAAGGATATATCGACAGTAGTGATAACTTTTTCAATTTTCGCCGTTTTGCTACTGCTACCGTTAAAAAAACAACTTTTCTATGTTTCGCCCCCTCAAAGAAGCTCATCAACCCAACGACCTGAGTACGCAAATCCCATGAGCGTCGCGTTATTAGCCTCTTTCATTCCATTTTATATTGTCTATTGGTTCGTAAAAATTCATCGGGAAATGCAGTTTGTGGCGTCTTCGCCCCGGTTAATGACTGCAAGAGGCGCAGGATGGTTGTCAGCAATCATGCCGTTTAGCTCAGCCATAATGTGTCTGATGCTGAGTGACGAAATCAGAACATTACTGGCGAATAAAAAAGAAAATTCAGGAATACGAACCGGCTGGACGCTAGTATGGGCATTACTATACCCACCTGTTGGTGCAGCGATCATCCAGGCAAAGATGAACCGATTTATCATGGCTAATACAGAAAACCCGGCTGACGAAGGGTAAGCAGACATCCTATTTTGCCCGCTATCGAATGGTAATGTTCGCCCTTTATCCAGCCTATAGTAGCAACTTAATGTAAGCGGTCAGGGTGAGTGCGCGCTGATGCCCTCACCCCAACCCTCTCACACAGCGAGAGGGAGAAAACCTACGGACTACAGCAACTGCGCCAGGCGGTTGATATCCGACTGAATTGCGCCGGCAGTGACATCACGACCGGCTCCCGGCCCACGGATCACCAGCGGGTTATCGCGATACCAGCGGCTTTCGATGGCAAACACATTGTCGCAAGGCAGCAGTGCCGCCAGCGGATGTTCCGGACGCACCGCTTCCACACCCACACGCGCTTTGCCGTTGGCATCAAAACGCGCCACATAACGCAGCACCAGTCCCATCTCGCGAGCGGCTTCCAGACGCTGTGTCATTTGCTCATTCAGCTCATCGCCATTCTCAAAGAAGTGGTCGATAGACTCTTCTTCACAGCTCGTCGGCACCAGGGACTCCACGCGCACGTGGTCTGGCTCAATGTCATAGCCTGCCTCACGCGCCAGAATGACCAGCTTACGCATCACATCTTTACCGGAGAGATCGACGCGCGGGTCGGGCTCGGTCAATCCCTGCTGCCAGGCCTGATCGACCAGGTCGGTAAACGGCACGGTGCCATCAAATTGCAGGAACAACCAGGAGAGCGTACCGGAGAAGATACCACTGATGGCCAGAATACTGTCGCCGCTGTCGATAAGATCGCGCACCGTATGGTTTACCGGCAACCCGGCCCCAACGGTGGCGTTATACAACCAGCGACGTCCGGTTTTTTCAAATGCGTCGTGGATCTGGCGGTATTTATTACTGCTGCTGGCACCAGCCAGTTTATTGGCACTGATCACATGAAAACCGTGGCTGGCGAAATCCAGATACTGGTCGGCAAGCTGCGGGCTCGCGGTGACATCCAGCACCACCAGATCATCGTACGGGTGCGCGCGCATCCACAGAAATAGCGCCTCTTCCTCCTGCTCGACCGCCTCATCATTGAAGAAGGCCAGCGCCCGGCTGGCGTCGAGACCATCGTAATTCAACAAGCTGCGGCGGCTATCCACCACCCCTGCGAGAACAAATTCGAACCCGGTACGAGCAGACAGCGCGCTCTGTTCGCGGGCAAACAGTTCCAGCCAGCGAGAACCAATATTGCCTTTACCAAACAACATCAGGCCAATGCGTTTTTCCGCGCGGAACAGTGACTGGTGCAGCCCCTGAATCAGACTTTCCGTTGGCCCCACGCGCAGCACGGCAACAAGGCTGATCCCCTCATCTGACTGCCAGACGAATTCCACGGCCTGACCTTTCAATTGTTGCCAGAAACGGTGGCTGTGCAACGGATTACGGCAAACGCCCGCCCCGACCAGCGCCACCAGCGCCAGCCCCTGACGTAAACGCAACTCGCCCGGCAGACCGGCTTCGTCGAGCAGTTTAAAGACGCTATCCACCACTTCCGAGGTGTAGCAGAGTTGCAGCAAATTACGGTCAGCGTGCGCGCCTGTCGCCAGCGGACGAACCTGAGCGCGCTTGAGGATCACCTCAATATCACGTTGCGCCAGTTTGAAATCTTGCCCGGCAGGGACCTGAAACTCGATCAGACAGACATCATCATGACTGGTGACGATGCGGGCACCCGTGCCAGATGCCAGCACGCGCTCAATACGCGTGGAACCCTGCTCCGGGTTATAGCTACAACGCAACTGCAAATCGATATTACTGCCGGATACCGGCTGTAAGGTTCGGGCATGGAGTACAGGTGCTGCCAGACGGGCCAGCTCGCTGGCTTCATCCAGACGCAGCAGAGGCAGCAGGCAGGCATCTTTCACTTTACGCGGGTCGGCGCTGTACACCCCGGCCACGTCGCTCCAGATCGTCACGCGTGTAACACCGGCTAATGCGCCAATTTGCGTTGCCGAATAGTCAGAACCATTACGCCCCAACAGTACGGTTTCGCCCGCCTCGTTACGGCTAATAAAACCCGTCACAACGATACGTTTATCCGGATGCTGCGCCAGCAGTTGCTGGAACAGCGGCCAGGAGGCGCCTTCGTTGACCTGCGGCTGTGCCGCGCGTTCCGCGCGCAGAAACTCGCGCGCATCAAGCCATGCCGACGCTTGCCCTTGCTGATTCAGTACGGCAGACATCAGACGCGCAGACCACACTTCCCCATGCCCCACCACTTCGGCATAGACCGCATCGGTAATGCCACCGTCCAGCAACCCGGCCAGGCGCTCGAGGTCACGAATAAACTCGCTAATCAGGCCATCAGCCACCTCCGGTGACAACAACCCGGCAATCAGCTCGCTCTGGTAACGACGTAACGACTGTTGAACCTGATGCGCAGAGAGACGATCGGTCTGGCTCAATTTAAGCCAGCTAATCAACTGGTTAGTGGTACTGCCTGCTGCCGAAACGACCATCAAATCGCCCGGTTGCGAATATTCCGCCATGATCCCCGCGACGCGCAGGTAACATTTCACATCAGCCAGACTGCTCCCACCAAACTTATGCAGTTGACGAACCTTCGCCCCTGCCTGCGCATTCACACTCATGTTTATCCCTCAGCTGCGACCCGGAAGCCATTTTCCAGGTCGGCAATCAAATCTTCACCATCTTCAATGCCGGTTGAGATACGCAGTAACGTCTCTGAAATCCCGGCGGCAGCACGTGCTTCCGGCGCCATGCCCGCGTGTGTCATGGTGGCAGCGTGGGAAATTAAGCTTTCAACCCCACCTAAAGATTCCGCCAGCGTAAATAATGACAAACCGCTTAAGAAGCGACGCAGTGTTTGCTCATCGCCATCCAGTTCGAAACTCAACATTGCGCCAAAGCCTTTCTGCTGGCGCGCAGCAATCTCGTGCCCCTGATTTTCCGGTAGCGACGGGTGATAAAGTTTTTTCACCAGCGGCTGCTTTTTCAGAAACTCAACGATCGCCTGGGCGTTACGCTGCGCCACTTCCATACGTGGAGACAGTGTTCGCAGGCCACGCAACAGCAGGTAGCTGTCGAAGGCGCTACCGGTGACGCCGATATTATTCGCCCACCACGCCAGTTCTGTGACAGTTTCCGGGTCTTTGGCAATCACCACGCCCGCGACAACATCTGAGTGGCCATTCAAGTATTTAGTACATGAATGCAATACCACATCAGCACCCAACGCCAGCGGGTTTTGCAACGCCGGACTCAGGAAAGTGTTATCCACCACGCTGACCGCACCAGCCTCACGCGCGAGCTGACAGATTTTCGCAATATCCACGACGCGCAACAATGGGTTGCTCGGACTTTCCACCAGTACCAGCTTTGGTTTTTGCGCCAGCGCCGATTTTAATGCCTGCTCATCATTCTGATCGACAAACAAAACCTTATAGCAGCCGCGTTTTGCCAGACTGTCGAAGAGGCGGTAGCTACCACCATAGCAGTCATGCGGCGCAACCAGCAGGTCGCCCGGTTTCAGGAAAACCGTGGTCACCAGATGAATCGCCGACATACCGGTGTTGGTCATCACGGCACCCGCACCGCCCTCCAGCTCTGCCAGGGCACGCTGCACGACATCGCGCGTCGGGTTACCGCGGCGTGAATAGTCATGGGCTCGAGGCTCATTAAATCCGGTGAAATTATAGGTGCTGGAGAGGTGAATGGGCGGAACAACGCAACCGTACTGCTCGTCATCGTTCAATCCGCTACGCACTGCGATGGTGGCCTGTTTACGCGTCATGGTGAAGGCTTCCTGGCTTAATGGATGAAAAGTCAGGCACCAGAGTAAACATAAGAATAATAGACGTCAATACATCTGGACATCTAAACTTCTTTGCGTATAGATTGAGCAAAATCGCAATAGCCGTTAAAATTATATGCTTTAGTGAAGTGACGCAGAGCGATACACCGTGTCACGGTACTGACTCTACGGTAAACTACGCGAGATTATGGTCCGGGCGCTGCGTTGATCAGGTTCTGACCTTTTATTAATGACTGAGAGGATTAAAGGTATCTCATGGCTGAATGGAGCGGCGAATATATCAGCCCGTACGCTGAGCACGGTAAGAAGAGTGAACAGGTAAAAAAAATTACGGTTTCCATTCCTCTGAAGGTGTTAAAAATCCTCACCGATGAGCGCACCCGTCGTCAGGTTAACAACCTGCGTCATGCCACCAACAGCGAACTGCTGTGTGAGGCATTCCTGCATGCGTTTACCGGCCAACCTTTGCCCAACGATGAAGACCTGCGTAAAGAGCGCAGCGATGAAATCCCGGAGGAGGCAAAAGTAATTATGCGCGAATTGGGTATCGACCCCGATACGTGGGAGTACTGATTTAAAAAGGCGGCTCATGGATTGAATCGCCTTTTTTGTCTCGAACAAGGATGTAAATCATGACAAAGAAGTTTGTCCTCTTGCTGCTCGCGGTGATGGTTTTCCCGGTTCTGGCTTATGAACCGCAGACGGGCGATATCATCTTTCAGATGTCTCGCTCGTCGCAAAGTAAAGCTATCCAGCAAGCCACTCATTCGCGCTTTAGCCACACTGCTACAGCATACTGAATACCTACAACCAGAGGCTGGAAAGCGCAGGAATGACGTTGGATACGTCGCTTACGTTAACGGCGGGAAGCGTTATACGCGCAGTGGAGAACCACAGAGCATGCCTGAATGTGCACTGCTATCCCCAGTAATGGAGCAGAGACAAACAAAAAGGCAGAAGAAATCTTCTGCCTTTTTGTTTGTCTGTCTGTTGCGCTGGCTGAATCAGAAGCGGGTCACTTCCGGGTGAACCTCTGCCAGAGAAGTGAAGTAAGACACAACGACATTTTTGAGTGCATTCAGCATATTCATTTTCCTTTCACGCGTTGTTGATAACCTCTTTCGCAGTGAAAAGCATATGCCTGTTTACCCTTATCGGCAATGTTTTTGTGACGCGCATCACAAAAACATTGCTCAAATGATCGCCTATATGACTGAGGCGTGAGATTGCGCTTCACGCGCCTTCTGGCGATTGATATAGCCGATATCGTTGTTGCCCCATAGCTGGTCATAAGGCATACCCGCCAGCATTTCCACAGTCTTACGCGCTTGTGGGGTGATGGATTCCGGCGTCAGGCGGCCCGCACTACGCATTTTTGCCGTCTCTTCGCGCAGAACGCTGTGCGTGGACAAGTTCAGGCGGAAGCGCAACGACACCAGGAAACCGATCGACAGCACCAGCACGGTACCGATACTCAGAATCATCAGGATGGTATGGCTCACTCCCGGCACCTGCGTACTCTGCCCGGAAACAAAACCGGACATCTGCATCACAATACCCACCAGCATCACGGCGCCAGCCTGAGAGGCTTTACGCGTTAACGTCATGATCCCGGCAAAGATGCCCTCGCGACGCTGACCTGTCACCACCTCGTCCACATCGGCGATATAGGTATAGATATTCCACGGAATATAGTTGATGCCGCCACGCCCTAACCCGGCAATACCAGAAATAAACAACAGCAGCGACATGTTATCGCTCTGTCCGGCCAACGACAGCAGGGCAAACGAAACCGCAGCCAGACCAAACAGCACCACAACAATACGGTAAGACGGCGCAGCGCCGAAACGAATACAGAGCGGGATCATCCCCATGACCGCGATAAATTGCAGAATCGCCATGGTTCCCATCAGGCTGGAGGCCAGTGTCGGGCTCTGCATCAACACAAACACCACATAGTAGGTGAAGACCGCGTTGAAAACGTCCTGGGCAATATACCCGCCAAGATACATGCCCAGATGCTGACGAAAAATACGGATACGGAAGGTGGAACTCAGCTCAATGATCAGACGACTCAGGCTTTGCCCAAGCGTCAGTTTCGGTTTCGCCGCTTCCGCTTCTTCATCACGCGGGCGCTCCCAGGTGAAGGTCCACACCAGCGTCAGGACGATCGCGCAAATCACCGCGAACACGATACTGGCATAGAAGAAGGAGACGGCATTATCTTTGCCGAAATGGCTTAACAGAATGCCCGGCAGGAATGCGGCCAGAATGGCGGAAAGCTGCGCCAGCGCGATACGCGCCCCGGAAAACTTGGTTTTCTGTTTGAAGTCGTCGGTCATCTCCGGTACCAGCGTTTCGTAAGGCACCAGAATCATGGTGTACACCACATCAAACAGCAGGTACGTGAATAAATAGTACCAGTAGTTCATGTGGCCAACCCACATCAGCGTATAGGAAAATACGCAGGGAATACCGAGCAGAATAAAGAACTTACGGCGGCCAAAGCGCTTACCGAACCAGGTATTGCCAAAGTTATCGGTCAGATAACCCATCAGCGGGCTGACAACGGCATCCAGCACCCTGGCCATGGCGAAAATGAAGGTCGCCTCAATCGGCGTTAAGCCGCAAAACGTTGTATAAAAATAAAGTAACCATGCGGCGGTCAGTGCTGTTGTACCCGCGCCCAGAAAATCTCCGGAGCCGTACGCCAGATAATTCACTAAACCAATTTTGCGTGTAGACATTGTTTAACCCAATCCTTAGCGAAATATAAAATTTCGACTTAAAAATTGCGAGCGGATACGGCGGCAATATATTGCCGCCGCATTATTCAGACACAGAAAGAAAGGTAATTAGAAGTTATAACCGATACCGACGCGATAACGCGTCTGGCGATCATCTGTCGTTGCCGTTTTATAACCAGAAGACACATTACCTACTTCAACAAATGGCACCCAGGAACCAAATTTATAAGCAATACGGCCGTTATATTCATAATCACGCTTGGTATTGTTATAAAGATTTTCAGCTTCAGCAAATTTATAAATACCGTTTAGCTCAAACATCCAGTTCCCGGTATTATAACCAATCCATACTTCCGGGCGGTTAACGCGACGGTCATCACGACCTTCTGCGTTACGACGAGTGTACTCGAAACGGTAACGGAAGGCGGTCCACCAGTTGTCGTTGATATTGTACTGAACACGCACGAACGGCTTATAAATGGTTTGGTTCTCGTCCGTTTCGATGGCAATACCAGGCAACCAGACCAGGTTGCTCCAGGTAAACTGGTAGTTGGCTGTATACTCAATCCCGTTCGTTTCCATATTATTTAGCGGCTTTTTCGCATCCGCATCATCAGAACGGGAAATACCTTCTAAGGCCACCCCAAAGCCGCTGGCAAAACGCTGTGACATATATACACGATCATAGTTACGCCCGTCATCGTAATATTCATGACGATAGTCTACGTAACCCGCATGGGCTGTTCCTGCCAGTACCGGCAGTAATAACAACGCATATTTCAACTTCATGGAAATTCCTCTTTGACGTAAATTTCAATAAAAGAAAAGCGTGTAGCTATGGATTCGCAGGCCAGCGTAACGAGTGAAAGACAGCTACAAATTAAAAATGTCCTAATAACGTGAGGAATTGTATTTTAGTGTAAATGTACAAACCTTTGAGTTTTTGCCAGCATTCCGTTTAAGTGGCAAAAAAGCAAAGATATGTCGGCTTAATGTCACCAACTGAAACATTGGATTTTTTAAAAAGAAACAGCGTGCCGAATCAAAAGAACTGGCGTTGCGAAAAACTGCGATAGGGGATGAAGAGCAAGGGGGTGTTACACATAAGGGCGCGGAATTCAGGGACAAAAAAAGCGCCTTGCGGCGCTTTTTTCATCTGGCAACTTATTTGCTGCCCGGGATGCTGAAGCGTTTGTTGAAACGCTCAACACGACCACCGGTATCAACAACACGTTGTTTACCAGTAAAGAACGGGTGGCAGTTGCCGCACACGTCCAGGTTCAGGTCGTGACCCACGGTAGAGTGGGTTTTGATCACATTACCGCAAGAACAGGTTGCAGTAATAGCTACATAATTCGGGTGAATACCTTTTTTCATGGGAAACCTCAGTTTAAGGCCGCGTCGCTCTTCCAGCCCTAACGCCAGACACCACGCGAGTTAATGTATTAGTGGATCTCTGGCACGTGAATACGCACCAAAGGCGGCGAATCATACAGAAATTAACCAACGTATGCAAACTGATCCGCGCCCCACCTTTAACAATGTGTATACTATCCCGCCAGTTTTCAAGCCAGGATCCTGAGATGCCCGTCGCCCATGTAGCGCTACCCGTACCGTTGCCCCGCACCTTTGACTACCTGCTTCCCGATAGCATGGTCGCCAGCGCGGGCTGCCGGGTACGCGTGCCCTTTGGCACCCAGCAACGGGTGGGGATTGTGGTCTCCATCGGTGAGACCAGTGAATTGCCCCTCAGTGAGCTCAAAAGCGTGCTTGAAGTGCTGGACAGTGCTCCTGTCTTTTCCGTCCCGGTTTGGCGGCTTCTGCTCTGGGCGGCGGATTATTATCACCACGCCATTGGCGATGTGCTTTTCAACGCAATTCCTGTACCGCTACGCCAGGGTAAACCCGCCAGTGCCGCAGTACAGTGGTTCTGGTTTGCCACCGAGCAAGGGCAGGCGGTCGACCTTAATAGCCTTAAACGTTCGCCAAAGCAGCAACAGGCGTTGGCAGCCCTGCGCCAGGGGCGCATCTGGCGGCATCAGGTTGCTGAACTTGAGTTCAATGACGCCGCGCTACAAGCACTGCGTACCAAGGGGCTGGCAGAGCTCAACAGTGAGGAGCCCGCGCATCATGACTGGCGGCATGGCTTTTCCGTCTGCGGCGAGCGTCTGCGCCTTAACACTGAACAGGCAACCGCGGTGGGGGCCATTCACAGCGCGGCGGACCAGTTCTCGGCCTGGCTGCTGGCGGGTGTAACCGGTTCTGGCAAAACAGAAGTCTATCTCAGCGTGTTGGAAAATGTGCTGGCACAAGGGAAACAGGCGCTGGTGATGGTGCCGGAAATCGGCCTGACGCCGCAGACCATCGCCCGTTTTCGCGAACGCTTTTCTGCCCCGGTCGAGGTACTGCATTCCGGACTCAATGACAGTGAACGCCTGTCAGCCTGGTTAAAAGCCAAAAACGGCGAAGCGGCGATTGTCATTGGCACACGTTCGTCACTGTTCACCCCGTTTAAAAATTTGGGCGTTATCGTGATCGATGAAGAACACGACAGCTCTTATAAACAACAGGAAGGCTGGCGCTACCATGCGCGCGACCTGGCCGTCTATCGCGCCCACAGCGAGCAGATTCCGATCATACTCGGCTCGGCGACGCCCGCCCTGGAGACGCTCCACAACGTGCGGGCGCGGAAATATAAGATGCTGCGCCTGACGCGCCGCGCCGGCAACGCCCGCCCCGCCATGCAGCATGTTCTGGACCTGAAAGGCCAGGCGCTACAGGCAGGACTCTCCCCTGCTCTTGTCAATCGCATGCGCCAGCATTTGCAGGCAGGCAATCAGGTCATCTTGTTCCTGAACCGTCGAGGCTTCGCGCCGGCACTGCTGTGCCATGATTGTGGCTGGATTGCCGAGTGTCCGCGCTGCGATCATTACTACACGTTACACCAGGCCCAGCAGCATCTACGCTGCCACCATTGCGACAGCCAGCGCCAGGTGCCACGGCAATGCCCTTCCTGCGGCTCAACCCATCTGATGCCGGTTGGACTGGGTACAGAACAACTGGAGCAGGCGCTTGCCCCGCTTTTTCCGGGGGTGCCGCTGTCGCGTATCGACCGGGACACTACCAGCCGTAAAGGCGCGCTCGAGCAACACCTGGCGGAAGTACATCGCGGCGGCGCGCGTATTCTTATCGGCACGCAGATGCTGGCGAAAGGGCACCATTTCCCGGATGTCACGCTGGTTGCCCTGTTGGATGTCGACGGTGCGCTCTTCTCCGCTGACTTCCGCGCCGCTGAACGCTTTGCGCAGCTTTATACCCAGGTCTCCGGGCGTGCCGGGCGCGCGGGGAAACAGGGTGAAGTGGTGCTGCAAACCCACCATCCGGAACACCCTTTATTGCAAACACTTCTGCATAAAGGTTACGACACCTTCGCGGAGCAGGCACTGGCGGAACGTCAGACGCTCCAGCTTCCCCCCTGGACCAGCCATGTGCTTATCCGTGCGGAAGATCATAACAACCAACAGGCGCCGCTGTTCCTGCAACAGCTAAAAAATCTGCTGCAATCCAGCCCGCTGGCAGACCAGCACCTCTGGGTGCTTGGTCCGGTTCCGGCACTGGCTCCCAAACGCGCCGGGCGCTGGCGCTGGCAGCTCCTGCTACAACATCCTTCCCGCGTGCGCCTGCAACAAATTGTCAGCGGCACGCTTACGCTTATCAACACCTTACCAGAAGCCCGCAAAGTGAAGTGGGTGCTGGATGTGGACCCTATTGAGGGCTAAGGTTGCGAGGCACCTCGAAAAATTCAACTTTCATCACATTTTTAATGAAAATTCTGTAACCGATTAGATTAACTATCTGATAAAAATGTGTCTGCGCCTGCGCCGCGCATGCGAGGAGAAGAAGGTGAAGACCAGGAATCAGGTTGCAGCCGCGACCATGAAAGATGTTGCCGTTAAAGCGAAGGTATCCACGGCAACGGTGTCCCGTGCGTTAATGAACCCGGATAAAGTGTCGCAGGCTACCCGCAATCGGGTTGAGCAGGCGGCAATGGAAGTGGGTTATTTGCCGCAGTCGATGGGACGTAACGTTAAACGTAATGAATCCCGGACGATTCTGGTGATTGTGCCGGATATTTGCGATCCGTTTTTTAGTGAAATTATCCGTGGCATCGAAGTCACTGCCGCAGAAAATGGCTATCTGGTATTGATCGGCGATTGTGCTCATCAGAATCAGCAAGAAAAAACCTTTATCGATTTAATCATCACTAAGCAGATAGATGGCATGTTGCTGCTCGGTTCACGCTTGCCTTTTGATGCCAGCATCGAAGAACAACGTAACCTGCCGCCAATGGTGATGGCGAATGAATTTGCCCCGGAACTGGAACTGCCCACAGTACATATCGACAACCTGACCGCCGCCTTCAATGCCGTGAATTACCTGCGCGAACAGGGGCATCAATACATTGGTTGCATCGCCGGTCCGGAAGAGATGCCGCTGTGCCACTATCGCCTGCAGGGCTATGTACAGGCGCTGCGTCGCTCCGGCATTACAGTTGACCCGCACTATATTGCCCGTGGCGACTTTACCTTTGCCGCTGGTAGCGAGGCGCTGGAACGGTTACTCTCGCTGCCGAAGCCGCCCACGGCGGTATTCTGTCATAGCGACGTCATGGCGCTCGGCGCATTGTCTTATGCGAAGCGCCGTGGTCTGAAAGTGCCGAATGATTTGTCTATTATTGGTTTCGATAACATCTCGCTGGCGGAATTCTGCGATCCTCCGCTCACCACCGTTGCCCAGCCGCGTTTCGATATCGGTCGCGAAGCAATGCTGTTATTACTTGAACAGTTACAAGGGCATACGGTAAGCAGCGGCTCCCGATTACTGGATTGCGAATTGGTCATTCGTGGGTCAACTAAGGCGTTGACTTAACGTAAATGCGTTATCGGAATCCCTCTTCTGGTCAAAAGCCCGTCGCTTAAGTAACATGACGGGCTGACAAACGAAATAAATACAGCGAAACGATAGTGGCACAACGAGATTATGTACGCCGCAGCCAGCCGGCTCCTTCGCGGCAAAAAAAGAGTAGCTCAAGGAAGAAGCAACGTAGCGTATCCGCTGTCTCGCCCGCAATGGTCGCGATTGCCGCCGCAGTACTGGTAGCTTTTATCGGTGGCCTGTACTTTATTACCCACCACAAGAAAGAAGAATCTGAAACGCTGCAAAACCAAAAGGTTGCAGGCAATGGTCTGCCGCCAAAACCGGAAGAGCGCTGGCGTTACATTAAAGAGCTGGAAAGTCGCCAGCCAGGCGTACGTGCGCCTACCGAGCCATCTGCGGGTGGCGAGGTGGAAAAACCGGAGCAACTGACCAATGAGCAACGTCAGTTACTGGCGCAAATGCAGGCGGATATGCGCCAGCAGCCTACGCAGTTAAACGAAGTGCCGTGGAACGAGCAGACGCAGGAGCAGCGCCAACAAACGCTGCAACGCCAGCGTCAGGCGCAGCAACAGGTACAGCAGCAGATGCAACAACAGCAGTGGAGCAACGTGCAGGTTGAGCAACCGACACGGACGCCGCCACGGGTGACGGAGCAACCACGCACGGCGCAAACCGCGCCGGTGCAGGCAGCGAAGCAAACGCCTCAGCAAAAGCCATCTGCCGCCAGCCAGCAGCCATACCAGGATCTGCTGCAAACGCCAGCACATACCACGGCGGCTGCGCCGAAAACGCAGCAGGCCGCTCCGGTGACGCATGAAGAAGCACCGAAGCAAACGGCCGAGAAAAAAGACGAACGCCGCTGGATGGTACAGTGTGGTTCGTTCAAAGGTGCGGACCAGGCAGAGACCGTTCGTGCCCAGCTCGCCTTTGAAGGGTTTGATTCTCGCATCACCAGCAATAACGGCTGGAATCGCGTGGTTATCGGTCCGGTTAAAGGCAAAGATAACGCAGATAGCACCATTAGCCGTCTGAAACTGGCCGGCCACACAAACTGCATCCGTCTCGCCGCCGGGGGTTGAAACCCCCAAAATCTCCCCCATCTATACTTGCATTCTGCCCCGTATCACTACGGGGCTTGTATTCTGCATTCGTAACCAGGGGGTCTGCTCGTGACAACAATAGTAAGCGTACGCCGTAACGGCCATGTCGTTATCGCTGGTGATGGCCAAGCGACACTGGGCAACACCGTTATGAAAGGCAACGTGAAGAAAGTTCGCCGTCTGTACAACGACAAAGTCATCGCAGGCTTTGCCGGAGGCACGGCTGACGCCTTCACCTTGTTTGAACTCTTTGAACGTAAGCTGGAGATGCACCAAGGCCATCTGGTGAAAGCGGCGGTGGAACTGGCCAAAGACTGGCGTACCGATCGCATGCTGCGCAAGCTGGAAGCGTTACTGGCGGTGGCCGATGAAACGGCCTCACTGATCATCACCGGTAACGGTGACGTTGTGCAGCCAGAAAATGACCTGATTGCCATTGGCTCTGGCGGCCCATATGCCCAGGCGGCTGCCCGTGCATTGCTGGAAAACACCGACCTCAGCGCGCGCGATATCGCCGAGAAAGCGCTGAACATCGCCGGTGATATCTGCATCTACACTAACCACTTCCACACCATCGAAGAATTGACCACCAAGGCGTAAGGATTCCTCATGTCTGAAATGACCCCACGCGAAATTGTCAGCGAACTGGACAAACACATTATCGGTCAGGATGCGGCGAAGCGTTCCGTGGCGATTGCCCTGCGTAACCGCTGGCGTCGTATGCAGCTTGATGAAGAGCTGCGCCATGAAGTGACCCCGAAAAACATTCTGATGATCGGGCCAACCGGTGTCGGTAAAACCGAAATTGCCCGCCGTCTGGCGAAACTGGCAAACGCGCCGTTTATCAAAGTTGAAGCAACCAAATTCACCGAAGTGGGTTATGTCGGTAAAGAAGTGGATTCCATTATCCGCGATCTTACCGATGCCGCCGTGAAAATGGTCCGCATGCAGTCCATCGAGAAAAACCGCTATCGCGCCGAAGAGATGGCGGAAGAGCGTATTCTGGACGTGCTGATCCCCCCGGCAAAAAACAACTGGGGCCAGCCGGAAACCGTTGCTGAGCCGTCTGCGGCACGTCAGTCTTTCCGCAAAAAACTGCGTGAAGGCCAGCTCGACGATAAAGAAATTGAAATTAATCTGGCCGCGTCACCGATGGGCGTAGAGATCATGGCGCCTCCGGGAATGGAAGAGATGACCAGCCAGCTCCAGTCCATGTTTCAGAATCTGGGCGGGCAAAAACAGAAGCCGCGTAAGCTGAAAATCAAAGATGCAATGAAACTGCTGATTGAAGAAGAAGCGGCTAAGCTGGTGAACCCGGAAGAGCTGAAACAAGATGCAATCGACGCGGTTGAGCAGCACGGTATCGTCTTCATCGACGAAATCGACAAAATCTGTAAGCGCGGCGGTAACACATCCGGCCCGGATGTTTCCCGCGAAGGTGTTCAGCGCGACCTGCTGCCGCTGGTAGAGGGTTGTACCGTTTCTACCAAGCACGGCATGGTGAAAACTGACCACATCCTGTTTATCGCCTCCGGCGCATTCCAGGTGGCCAGCCCGTCTGACCTGATCCCGGAACTGCAGGGTCGTCTGCCTATTCGTGTTGAACTGAAAGCGCTGACCACGCAAGACTTTGAACGCATTCTGACCGAGCCAAACGCATCGGTTACCGTGCAGTACAAAGCATTGATGGCAACAGAAGGCGTCAATATCGATTTCACTGACGACGGGATTAAACGCATCGCGCAAGCGGCCTGGCAGGTGAACGAGACCACCGAAAACATCGGTGCGCGCCGTCTGCACACCGTTCTGGAACGTCTCATGGAGGATATTTCCTATGACGCCAGCGACCTGAATGGCGAAACTATCATCATCGACGCCGACTATGTGAGTAAGCACCTTGATGCTTTAGTGGCAGATGAAGATCTGAGCCGTTTTATCTTATAATCGCAGCCACAACGTTTTCATCATTTCCGATGGGGGCTTATGCCCCCATTTTTTATTACTGGCTGGTGACTATGACTGACGCACAACCTTTGAGCCGCACCCAGGCCTGGCTGGAAAGCCTGCGCCCAAAAACACTGCCGCTGGCGTTTGCCGCTATCGTGGTAGGGACGACGCTGGCCTGGTGGCAGGGTTTCTTCGATCCGCTGGTTGCCATACTGGCATTAAGCACCGCCGGATTGCTGCAAATCCTTTCCAATCTCGCCAACGACTATGGCGATGCGGTCAAAGGCAGCGATAAACCCGACCGTATTGGTCCGTTGCGCGGTATGCAAAAAGGGGCGATTTCGCTTGAGCAGATGAAGCGTGCGCTGATCATTGTCATTGGCCTGAGCTGCATTTCCGGCCTGCTGTTGCTGCTGGCCGCCTCACAAACCCTGACGGATTTCATCGGCTTTGTGGTGCTTGGCGCGCTGTCTATCATCGCCGCTATCACCTACACCATCGGCAAACGACCTTACGGTTATATCGGCCTTGGCGACGTTTCGGTACTGATCTTTTTTGGCTGGCTGAGCGTAATGGGAAGCTGGTATCTGCAAACGCATATGCTGATCCCTGCGATTATCTTACCCGCTACGGCGTGCGGGCTGCTGGCGACTGCGGTGCTGAATATCAACAATCTGCGTGATATCGACAGCGATCGCGCCAATGGCAAAATCACGCTCGTGGTACGCTTAGGGCCGGTGAACGCACGCCGCTACCATGCGGGTCTGCTGGCCGGCGCCCTTCTCTGTCTGGCACTGTTTAACCTGCTGTCACTGCATAGCGTATGGGGTTGGCTGTTCATCCTTGCCGCGCCGTTGCTGTTAAAACAGGCGCGTTTTGTGATGCGTGAGCGGGATCCGAAAGCCATGCCGCCGATGCTCGAACGTACAGTAAAAGGGGCTTTACTGACTAACCTCTTGTTTGTGATTGGGATTATGCTGAGTCAGACGCATTTTTAACTGACAAAAGTCAATTAACAATTGATGATTTTGCCAACAATGCGTGATGCGCGATATACTGACAACTCTCGCAGCAACTGAACGTTAAGCCTATGAAATACGATACGTCTGAGCTCTGTGACATCTACCAGGAAGATGTCAACGTCGTGGAACCGCTGTTCTCCAATTTTGGTGGACGGTCGTCGTTCGGCGGTCAAATCATCACGGTGAAATGTTTCGAGGATAACGGGTTGCTGTACGATCTGCTCGAAGAAAATGGCCGTGGTCGTGTACTGCTGGTTGATGGCGGTGGTTCTGTGCGTCGTGCGTTAATTGATGCGGACCTGGCGCGCATCGCTCTGCAAAACGAGTGGGAAGGGATTGTGGTCTACGGCGCGGTGCGCCAGGTGGATGATCTGGAAGAACTGGACATTGGCATTCAGGCCATTGCCGCCATTCCGGTGGGTGCCGCTGGAGAAGGCATCGGCGAAAGCGACATTCGCGTCAATTTCGGCGGCGTGACCTTCTTTTCCGGCGACCATCTCTATGCCGACAACACCGGGATAATCCTTTCCGAAGATCCACTGGATATCGAGTGATCAAAAAAGGCACCGCAAGGTGCCTTTTTTATGCGCTGTACCGTTCTGGAAAAGAAAGCCAGAGCAGCTACGCGAAAGATTTCATGTTGTAGCAAGCCGACAACTGAGCGAATCCCCGGGAACACAGACAACGACGTGCCAGGGGAAAGTGAGCGCAGCCAACGCCGCTACGTCACGAAAGATGACGCGTAATCAGACTTCTTCCATACGGCCCAGAAGTGCCTGCAGACGTTCCTGCCAGCCATGCTGCTGTTCTTTCAACTGGTTGTTTTCACGGGCCAGTTCTTCGCGATCATGCTGCGCGGACTGTACTTCCTGGGACAGACTGTTGTTCTTCTCTTTCAGCTCTTCGATTTCCATCTGCAGCAGCGTGATGGTATCAATCGCCTGCTGTACTTTCGCTTCCAGCTTCTCGAATACTTCTAATGACATCGTCATACCTCTCCTGAATTGCAAGGCGTTGATGGGTATATACCACTCGGGTAAATCCGCGTTCCGTGAACGGCGACGCCTTAATGTATTTAGCGCACGGTCTTAGTACCCGATTGTATGAAGCCCTTTAGCCCCTGTCCAGCGACAACCCGCGCAGATCGCGCTTTGCAACACTTTTCAGCCTAAACCTGGTGCATTTGCGGTCCGCTTCAATAAATTGTTAAATTGAGGGTTACAAAAATGATTCAGCTCACACTTCTCCCTCCTTCGCAAACGCGCCTCATCGCGCGAAAACGCTCATTTTATTGACGCAGTACACACATTTTGATTTCGATATTTCTCGTTTTTGCTCGTTAACGATAAATTAACAGTATGTCTACACGGCATCTTGGAGTCTTCTCCCTCCATGCAAACTATAACCATTAAACTCTTTGCAGGATCCGATTATGAGTCAAACCTCAACCTTAAAAGGTCAGTGCATCGCCGAGTTTCTCGGTACCGGGTTGTTGATTTTCTTCGGTGTGGGCTGCGTTGCGGCACTTAAAGTAGCAGGTGCCAGCTTCGGACAGTGGGAAATCAGTATCATTTGGGGTCTGGGCGTGGCGATGGCCATCTACCTGACCGCAGGGGTTTCCGGCGCACACCTTAACCCGGCTGTGACCATTGCATTGTGGCTGTTTGCCTGCTTCGACGGGCGCAAAGTTGTACCCTTTATTGCATCTCAATTTGCCGGCGCATTCTGCGCGGCCGCACTTGTTTACGGGCTTTATTACAATCTTTTCTTCGATTTCGAACAAACTCACCATATGGTGCGTGGCAGCGTCGAAAGCCTCGATCTGGCAGGCATCTTTTCAACCTACCCTAACCCGCACATCAATTTCTTCCAGGCCTTTGCTGTTGAGATGGTGATTACCGCGGTTCTGATGGGCGTCATTATGGCGCTGGGCGACGATGGCAACGGGATCCCGCGTGGCCCGCTGGCTCCGCTGCTGATTGGCCTGCTGATTGCTGTTATTGGTGCCTCTATGGGTCCGTTGACCGGGTTTGCGATGAACCCTGCTCGTGATATCGGACCGAAAGCGTTCGCCTGGCTGGCAGGCTGGGGTAATGTCGCCTTTACCGGTGGGAAAGATATTCCTTACTTCCTCGTACCGCTGTTTGGGCCTATTGTCGGCGCATCACTGGGTGCCTTCGGTTATCGTAAACTGATTGGCCGTAATTTACCGTGTGACGTTTGTGCTGTGGAAGATGACAAAGACGCCACCACAACTTCACAACAAAAAGCTCCGCTGTAATGTGACTACGGGACATAAATCATGACTGAAAAGAAATATATCGTTGCGCTGGACCAGGGTACCACCAGCTCCCGCGCCGTCGTAATGGATCATGACGCCAACATCATCAGCGTTTCGCAGCGCGAATTCGAACAAATTTATCCTAAGCCAGGCTGGGTTGAGCATGACCCAATGGAAATCTGGGCAACGCAAAGCTCCACGCTGGTAGAAGTGCTGGCTAAAGCGGATATCAACTCAGATGAAATCGCCGCGATTGGTATCACCAACCAACGTGAAACGACCATCGTCTGGGAGCGCGAAACCGGTAAACCTATTTATAACGCCATTGTCTGGCAGTGCCGTCGTACATCAGAAATCTGTGAGCAGCTCAAACGTGATGGCATGGAAGAGTACGTGCGTAACGCAACAGGTCTGGTGGTTGACCCGTATTTCTCCGGCACCAAAGTGAAGTGGATTCTCGATCATGTTGAAGGCTCTCGCGAACGTGCGAAGCGTGGCGAGCTGCTGTTCGGTACCGTCGATACCTGGCTTATCTGGAAAATGACCCAGGGCCGCGTACACGTTACTGACTACACCAACGCCTCCCGTACCATGCTGTTCAACATCAATACCCTGGAGTGGGACGACAAGATGCTGGATGCGCTGGATATTCCGCGCGCCATGCTGCCGGAAGTGCGTAAATCGTCCGAAGTCTATGGCCAGACCAACATCGGTGGTAAAGGCGGTACACGTATTCCTATCGCCGGGATCGCCGGTGACCAGCAGGCAGCGCTGTTCGGTCAGTTGTGCGTCAAAGAAGGGATGGCGAAGAACACCTACGGTACTGGCTGCTTTATGCTGATGAACACTGGCGAAAAAGCGGTGAAATCAGAAAATGGTCTGCTGACGACCATCGCATGCGGACCGAGTGGCGAAGTGAATTACGCGCTGGAAGGTGCAGTATTCATGGCAGGTGCGTCAATTCAGTGGCTGCGCGACGAGATGAAACTGATCAGCGATGCGTTTGACTCGGAATATTTCGCGACCAAAGTGAAAGACACCAACGGCGTCTACGTAGTGCCTGCCTTTACCGGCCTGGGCGCACCGTACTGGGACCCGTATGCACGTGGCGCGATTTTCGGTCTGACCCGTGGCGTAAACTCAAACCACATCATTCGCGCAACGCTGGAATCTATTGCCTACCAGACGCGTGATGTACTGGAAGCCATGCAGGCTGACTCCGGCATTCGTCTGCACGCTCTGCGCGTGGATGGCGGTGCGGTAGCCAACAACTTCCTGATGCAGTTCCAGTCGGACATTCTGGGCACCCGCGTGGAGCGTCCGGAAGTGCGTGAAGTTACGGCGCTGGGCGCAGCTTACCTGGCGGGTCTGGCAGTTGGCTTCTGGCAAAACCTGGACGAACTGCAGGAAAAAGCGGTCATTGAGCGCGAATTCCGTCCGGGCATCGAAACCACCGAACGTAACTACCGTTACGAGGGCTGGAAAAAAGCGGTGAAACGCGCGCTGGCATGGGAAGAGCGCGACGAGTAATCTCCCCCCACCCTCTCCCTTTAGGGGGAGAGGGTGAAAACCTGCCCCGCACGCTCGCTCACCTTCTGCCCCAAAAATCACGCTGGTTCGCCCCTCTTTCCTTTGGAGAGAGTGCCAGGGCGAGGGGACCAGACCGCGCCCGGACCTGCTCTGTGTGTTAAACTTCGCGCAATTTCTTTCACTTCACGAGTTTGCTATGAGACGAGAACTTGCCATTGAATTTTCCCGCGTGACCGAAGCAGCGGCGCTGGCTGGCTATAAGTGGCTGGGTCGCGGCGACAAAAATACCGCCGACGGTGCTGCCGTTCACGCCATGCGCATCATGCTTAATCAGGTCAATATCGCCGGGACCATTGTGATTGGCGAAGGGGAAATCGACGAAGCCCCAATGCTCTATATCGGTGAAAAAGTCGGTACCGGTAAAGGCGACGCGGTGGATATCGCCGTTGACCCGATTGAAGGCACCCGTATGACCGCCATGGGCCAGGCCAACGCTCTGGCAGTACTGGCTGTGGGTGATCAAGGCTGCTTCCTCAATGCGCCGGATATGTACATGGAAAAACTGATTGTCGGCCCTGGCGCGAAAGGTACTATCGACCTGAACCTGCCACTTGCCGATAACCTGCGTAATGTTGCTCATGCGCTCGGTAAACCGCTCAGTGAGCTGACGGTGACGATTCTGGCCAAACCTCGCCACGACGCCACCATCGCTGAAATGCAGAAGCTTGGTGTCCGCGTTTTCGCTATTCCGGACGGCGATGTTGCGGCCTCCATTCTGACCTGTATGCCAGACAGTGAAGTCGATGTCCTCTACGGTATTGGCGGTGCGCCGGAAGGTGTCGTCTCAGCCGCCGTCATCCGCGCGCTCGATGGCGATATGAATGGCCGCTTGCTGGCACGTCATCACGTGAAAGGCGACAACGAAGAGAATCGTCGTATCGGGGAAATTGAGCTGGCACGCTGCCAGGCGATGGGCATCGAGGCCGATAAAGTACTGCGCCTGGATGAAATGGCACGCAGCGATAACGTGATTTTCTCAGCAACCGGAATTACCAAAGGCGACCTGCTGGACGGCATTAGCCGTAAAGGCAACATCGCCACCACCGAAACCCTGCTGATTCGCGGGAAATCGCGCACTATTCGCCGTATCCAGTCCATTCACTATCTGGATCGCAAAGACCCGGACGTGCAGACGCACATTCTGTAAGATTATTTATCAGGGAGAGCTTTCCGGCGCATCCGGGCTGGAAATCCTCCCCATTCACGACGAAGATAAGGCAATGATTCTGAACAGGAGAAAATCATGGCCGACTGGGTTACAGGAAAAGTCGTAAAAGTCGAGTTCTGGACCGACGCGTTGTTCAGCCTGACTGTTCATGCCCCCGTTCATCCCTTCACTGCCGGACAATTTGCCAAACTGGGCCTCGAAATCGATGGCGAACGGGTACAGCGTGCCTACTCCTACGTCAACGCCCCAGGCAACCCCGACCTGGAATTTTATCTGGTCACCGTCCCTGAGGGCAAACTCAGCCCGCGACTGGCTGCCTTACAGCCCGACGATGAGGTATTGATTGTCAGCGAGGCGGCAGGCTTCTTTGTTCTTGAAGAGGTGCCGGACTGCGACACGCTGTGGATGCTGGCGACCGGGACCGCGATTGGGCCTTATTTGTCTATCCTGCAGGAAGGTAAGGACCTGGATCGCTTCAAAAATCTGGTGCTGGTGCATGCGGTGCGTTATGCCGCGGATTTAAGCTATCTGCCGCTGATGCTCGAACTGCAGAAACGCTATGAAGGCAAATTGCGGATTCAAACGGTGGTCAGCCGGGAAACCGTGCCCGGATCGCTCACAGGGCGTGTCCCTGCGCTGATTGAGAACGGCGCACTGGAAGCGGCGGTGGGATTGCCGATGAACAGCGACACCAGCCACGTCATGCTCTGCGGCAACCCGCAGATGGTGCGCGACACCCAGCAGTTACTGAAAGAGACCCGGCAGATGGCGAAACACCTGCGCCGCCGCCCGGGCCACATTACCGCCGAACACTACTGGTGATCAGCGGAACTGTACTTCAAGCGTATCTTTGCCGAACTTGTTCTCGCCCTGGGTGCCAATAAACGCGCCCAGGTCGATGAGCATTGTCACCATAATCAGCACCGGCACGAAGCGGCCAACAACCCATTGCCATGTACCGCCAAGTATCTCCCAGTGCCCTGCCAGCAGCATCCAGGCAAGAATAAATAACAACGACCAACTGCCAGACTTATTGCGGTCATGCAGTCGTTTCACAATCACACACGCGGTTGGCCAGAGCAGGCAAACCAGCATAAACGCGGCATTTTGGCTGGCCAGAAGTTCAAAACTGACCGCGTAAAACAACGCCGCCATCGCCAGCACCCAGATAACGGTCCAGATCCAGAAATCACGACGACCAATGCGGCCTTTAAATGAGAACAACCACTGCTGAATACCCATGTAAGGTTCCTTTAATTGTAGTGCTGCGTAGTTTACCCTGGTCGCGTGAGTTTTTGACAAGCCAGACTGTTATCGTTTTAATCGTGAGCAAAGAGAAGTGAGGACGATGTTAATGAAAACCTGGTGGCTCCTGTTTACGGCGCTCTTCATCAATCACTATGCCATCGCAGAGGATACGCCACCTGCGGCGGCGGCCCCGTATCTGCTGCCGGGTGCTCCCACCTTCGAACAATCCATCAGCCAGTTCAGGGAAAAATTCAACGAAGATAATCCCGACCTGCAGCTCAATGAATTTCGCGCTGTCGATTCGCGAGGTGATACTGAACGCCTGACCCGCGCCGCGACCAAAATTAACGACAACTTGTATGCCTCCACGGCGCTGGAACGCGGCACGTTGAAAATTAAATCCATGCAGATGACCTGGCTACCGGTCCGGGGGCCAGAGCAAAAGGCGGCCAAAGCGAAAGCCCAGGAGTATATGGCGGCGCTGATTCGCGCGTTCTCACCGACGCTGACCAAAGCGCAAAGTCTGCAAAAGCTGCAAAAATTACTGAACAACGGCAAAAACAAGCTCTGGTATGCCGAAACGGAAGGGGCTATCCGTTATGTTGTAGCAGATGACGGCGAAAAGGGGCTGACCTTCGCTGTTGAACCGATTAAGCTGGCGCTATCTGAAAGCCTGGAAGGCGACAATAAATGACAAAAAGCAAAGCCTTTCCCATGACGAATCTCTATACTGTTTCACAGACCAAACTGCCCTGACGGGCAGACATCTTACTTAAATTCGCTCTTATAGCGTGGAGAATTCAAATGCGACATCCTTTAGTGATGGGTAACTGGAAACTGAACGGCAGCCGCCACATGGTAAACGAACTGGTAGCTAACCTGCGTAAAGAGCTGGCTGGCGTGACAGGTTGTGGCGTTGCTATCGCTCCGCCGGCTATGTACCTGGATCTGGCTAAGCAAGCCGCTGCAGGCAGCCACATCATTCTGGGCGCTCAGAACGTCGACGTTAACCTGACTGGCGCATTCACCGGCGAAACCTCCGCTGAAATGCTCAAAGATATCGGCGCGCAGTACATCATTATCGGCCACTCCGAGCGTCGTACTTACCACGCAGAATCTGACGAACTCATTGCTAAAAAATTCGCCGTTCTGAAAGAACAAGGTCTGATTCCGGTTCTGTGCATCGGTGAAACCGAAGCAGAAAACGAAGCGGGCAAAACCGAAGAAGTGTGTGCACGTCAGATCGACGCAGTTCTGAAAACTCAGGGCGCAGCGGCATTCGAAGGCGCGGTCATCGCTTACGAACCCGTATGGGCAATCGGCACCGGCAAATCCGCGACGCCGGCTCAGGCTCAGGCGGTTCACAAATTCATCCGTGACCACATTGCTAAAGCAGACGCGAAAGTGGCTGAGCAGGTTATCATTCAGTACGGCGGTTCCGTTAACGCAGCTAACGCTGCTGAGCTGTTCACCCAGCCGGATATCGACGGCGCGCTGGTTGGCGGTGCATCCCTGAAAGCTGACGCTTTCGCGGTGATCGTTAAAGCAGCAGAAGCAGCTAAAGCGTAATTCGCTTGCCCCTGTGGGCACTCACTTCCTGTTAAGGCGGGGAGTGTTCACGTTATCTCTCCCCTCAAGGGGAGAGATACGCTCTTAACCTGGTTACCGCCCCGGCTTTATCGATGCGGGCATCCAGAATCTATGCAGGTTATTGTCCTAACTGGGTCGTATAGTTACTTTCCACCCAGCGATACCCGTCTCCCTCACGCTTTACATGGCCAAACCCCGGAAAAGAAATATGTGCGGCGGCGACCCAATACCCCTGCTCCGCAGCCTGTTTAAGCACACGCTCCCGCGTTTTAATGGCCTGCTGGCGGTTGACGTCAAAGTGTATTGCCACGTGCGGATCGGGCATTTGTACCGCTTTGGCGTGGATAATATCGCCCCATAAAACCAGTGTCTGACCTTCACTTTCTACACGATACAGTACGCTGCCCGGCGTATGACCCGCGGTAGATTCCGCACGGATCCCCTCCATAAGAGCTGCAGGCGCCTGGAATGTTTTTAGCCGCCCGGCATTGATGACCGGACGAAGCGTCTTTTCACTTTCAGCAAAAGTGTGTGCTTCACCTGGCTCCACCTTATTGACGTTTGACGGGTTAAGCCAGAAGTCGACATCGCGTTTGTCCACATACACGTCAGCATTTGCAAAGGCGGGTTTGCCGGCACGTGACACACCGCCAGAGTGATCGGCATGAATATGGGTCAGCAATACATCATCAATGGATTCAGGCGGATACCCTGCTGCGGCAAGGTTTTCCAGCAGATGCCCGCCCTGACTACCGAATAGCTCACCGGCGCCGGTATCCACTAAAATACGTTTTTTGCCATCGTCGATGACATAGGCGTTAATCGAGGTTTCTGCCTGCGGCGTCATTGCTTCGCCAGCCATCGCCTGGCGTAATTTTTCCGGTGAGATGTTCGTCAGCAGTTTATTCAGGGGGACCGTCACCGTGCCGTCGGATACGGCGGTAACCCGCAGCTTGCCCAGTTTCATGCGATAGTAACCGGGAGCCTGTTCATCCAGCGCACTCGTCTGCCCGGCGGCCAGAAGCTGGCTGGAAAAGAGAAGTGTCGCCACCAGCGCCAGTATCATTTTCATAAAATTGCCTCATCACAGTGTCATTTAAGCGTGCTCAGCAGTATCCTCAGCAAACCAGTATCACTCAAATTGATTAATATAATGTTCACTATCAGAGAAAATGATTTTCATCGTATCGATCTGAATTTGTTGACGGTACTGTTAGTCCTGCAGCGGGAAGGCAGCGTGTCACGTACCGCTGAAAAACTGCATCTGGGGCAACCGGCGGTCAGTAATGCGCTGGCCAGGTTGCGTGACATGTTCGACGATCCCCTGTTTGTGCGTACCGCAGGAGGCATGGTACCGACGCCGCGTGCCGAAGCGCTTATTGCCTCACTCGGCCCCCTGATGGAACAGATGCAGTATGTTCTTTTTCAACCACCGTCATTTACCCCGGCGAAGGCAAGCCATGTGTTTCGTCTGGGGATGAGCGACTGGGTGGAGCGCTGGCTGATGCCGGAATTACAGGCATACATGACACGCGAAGCGCCGGGAATCACCTTGCAGGTGGCAGCCAGCGATCCGTTCCGGGATGGTGAGCAAGTGATCCAAAGGGAGATAGACCTGGCGATTTCGGTTGGTCAGAGCACCGCCGCCACGTTGAGGCGTGAACATCTCCGTTCACTCAACTTTTGTACGTTCTGGCACCCCGATCAGCTTTCGCTGGAAGCACCGCTGACGGTAAGTGATTACGTGGAGCATGACCACGTACTGGTTTCCTATCGCGGTGCGGCATGGAGCGCCGTCGACGAACAGTTAGCATTGCAGGGGAGATCACGAAGGGTGCGTTACGTTACGCCGCATTTTTCTTCTCTGCCGCCGCTGCTGAAACGCATACCCGCTTTAGCGACTGTCCCCTCCGGGCTGGCTGCCGACTGGATTTCCCATTACGGTTTACGCTGTAGCCCCGTTCCGGTTGAGACGCCGGAAATTGCCCTCTCGCTGCTGTGGCATAAATGTTGTGATAACGATATGCCGCTGAACTGGCTAAGAACGGTATTACACAAAATCATAAACGCACTGCCGTAATTCACCTCGTCTTTGTACAGACTTGGTAGCCCCCCACAAAGGCCAGTGTGAGGGGCAGATCGCGCCAGAACTACAATTTCCCCAGCACACTAAACCACGCATAATCCAGCGGCAGCAGCACCAGATACGTTGCCACCGCCAGCGCAATACACAACAACATCCCCGCCCGTGCCGGTACTTTGCCTAATGCCATGGCCACTACGATCGGTGACGCCTGATACGGCAGCAGTGGAGTGGAATATCCCAGCACCTGAATCATAATCACCGACAGTAGCGGGAAGTCCGTTGCATCGGAAAAACTCTGCGCCAGCGTGGTAAAAAGCGCAGGTACACCATTCGCCGTCATAATGAAGTTGAGCGCGGTCGTGGTGCCGGTGAGCGCCAGGAAGCTGGTAAAAGGATGCGCCGGATCCAGCGGCATAATGTGCAGCAGCGCATTCCCTACCGCCGCCCCAATCCCCGTTTGCGTGACCGTAATGGCCAGCCCAAGGATCCCGGCGACATAAATACAGGTGCGGATATTTACCCCACTGGAAAACTCATCACCATTAATAAACCCAACGCGCGGCAGCAGAGTAATACAGGCGGCAGCCAGCCCCGTCCAGGCCGGGCCAATGCCGTGCCAGCTCTCCGTGACCCACATCGTTAAGACCACCGCCAGCAGCCAGGCAAGGCGCTTCTCCTCCCGGCTCATGGGTTCCGGCGGCGTAAGGTCTTTTGGCGCATGCGGCTGCCCGGGGAAAAGCCAGCAGATAAGACCAATCAGGATGAGGCCTTTCAGAATACCCAGCACCGGCGTATGCAGCAGCAGATACGGCAGATAGTTGAGATGAATACCGTAGGATCCTTCCGCCGCCCCGCTCATCACCAGATTGGGCACATTGGCGGGTAAAATCGTCGCCGACAACTGGAAGGTGCCAAACCCCACCGCCAGCGCAAGGCCATACCAGGAGCGCGTTCCTTCGTTGATGCCCGCACGCGCCGCCATCGCCGCCACAATCGGCATCAGCAGAGCAATACGTCCCATGTTCGACGGCATAACAAACGCCAGCGCATAGCTCAGCAATACAACGCTTGCGACCATTTGCAACCACGAATCGGTTAGCCGGGCCGACAGCGCCCGCGCGGCCCGGTTGGCCAGCCCCGTTTTCCGAATGGCGACCCCCAGGACAAAACCGCTAAATACCAGCCAGAAAGCGGATGAGGCAAAACCGCCGAAAATGACGTCCGGCGGCGCAATCTTCGCCACCATCGCGGCGGCAAAAAACAGCAGCGCCGTGATGAATTCCGGCAGCAACGAGGTAGCCCACAGCACAATAGTGAGGCCAATAATGACGGAAGGCAGAAACAGAGGGTGAGTAAACCAGAGCGACATACCTGTCTCCTGTAGAATTTATCGGCAAGTCTACGGCGACAGGCTTGCCTGGTAAACGCCAAAACTGGTGGGGCTATTTCAGGATATTACATTGATGATCCTGAATTTCCTCGGCGGAACCACGGTTAAAGGCGAGCAGATTACGCTCCGTCGCCAGCAGCACAAAGGAGCCATCAGCCTGCTGTACCATCGCCATGCCGTAGCGCCCCATATGTTCACGCGCTGTTGGCACCTCTTCCGCCAGCATTAAAAACGGGCTTCGCTGTACCAGTTCAGCTTCCGTTACGCGGCGCGCCAGATAAGGATGCCCAAGAATGCCACCCGGAAAGGCCAGCCACTGACTGCTGATACGCGAGGCTTGCTGATCAAGCTTCACACGCACGTCTTCGCGCAGGCAAGAAATATGGATATGGAAATGGTTCTGGGTACGGCCGACGCGAGAGTTAATTGTCAGCGACAGAGCATTATCCGGGAGTGGGGTTCCCCGCGTTTTACCCAGCACGCCGCGCGATTGCCAGGCCTGCCAGAGAAAATTGGGTGTGTGGGATTTTAATAACAGCGGGCTTTCAATACCGTTGATACGGTACGTTGGCATCAGCAGATACTGTAATGGTCCGTTGCGGTCTTTAAGCAACACGTAACCACTGTCGAGATTAACCTGCGCACAGGGCGCGGGTAGATGGTTGTTCCGCTGATTCGGCACACACTGCTCAAGCACGATATGACGCAATACGTCACGTTTACTGCTGTTCCACCAGTATTCGCCACCCACCACGGCCGCGGCCACCGCAATCAACAACGCTATGCCAAACAGGCGCACTGTTTTCATCGATCTCTCCTTACAGGGAGGAACAGGAAGCATAGCGCAGAGATCGGTTGGGATAAAACGAAAACGGCCCTGTTAAGGGCCGCTGGAGGATTAAGGTTAGCGTTTGCTGATTTCGTCGAACTTGCCGCCGTTGGAGAAGTGCTCTTTCTGCGCTTTTGTCCAGCCGCCAAAGACATCGTCAATGGTGAACAATTTCAGTTTCGGGAATTCGTTTGCGTATTTTGCCGCCACGTCTTTGTCACGCGGACGGTAGAAGTTCTTCGCCGCTATCTCCTGCCCTTCCGGGGAGTAGAGATATTTCAGGTAAGCTTCTGCCACTTTCTGCGTGCCTTTCTTCTCGACAACTTTATCGACAACAGACACGGTTGGCTCCGCAAGGATGGATTCACTTGGCGTCACGATTTCAAACTTATCTTTGCCCAGCTCGTTCGTTGCCAGCAGCGCTTCGTTTTCCCAGGCAATCAGCACATCGCCGATACCACGTTCTACGAAGGTATTGGTCGCGCCGCGAGCACCGGAGTCCAGCACTTCGACGTTTTTATACAGCGCTTTCACGAACTCCTGCGCTTTAGCCTGATCGCCACCGTTCTGATGCAGGGCATAACCCCACGCAGCCAGGTAGTTCCAGCGTGCGCCGCCAGAGCTTTTCGGGTTCGGGGTAATGACCGACACGCCCGGTTTGATTAAATCATTCCAGTCATGAATCTGTTTTGGGTTGCCTTTACGCACCAGGAAAACGATGGTGGAGGTGTAAGGTGCGGAGTTATCCGGCAGGCGTTTGATCCAGTTTTTGTCGATGCTGCCACGCTCGGCAATCGCATCAACATCATACGCCAGCGCCAGGGTCACGACATCGGCATCAAGACCGTTGATAACCGAGGTTGCCTGTTTGCCTGAGCCGCCGTGTGACTGACGAATCGTGACGTTATCGCCCGTTTCCTGTTTCCAGTGGGCACTGAACGCTTTGTTGTATTGCTCGTACAATTCACGCGTTGGATCGTACGAAACGTTTAATAACTGAATATCCTTTGCCAGAACGCTGCCGGATGCCAGCAGCAAAGTTAACCCCACGCCCCATTTATTCATCGCCCACTCTCTCAGGTTATCTATTTTGATGTGCTCAGCCTGCCAGAAAGCAGACCAATGATTAAAGAATAAAAAAAGATTGGCTATAACTTTAGGAAATAACAGAAGGCAAAGAAACGCCCTCTCACGGGAGGGCGTTTAAGGTAATCAGTACAGTTTCTTAGCGCAGTCCAGCCAGTCGCCTTTGAACGGACGCTTCATGTTCTCGATAGCGTCGATGATGTCATGATGAACCATCTTCTCGTTCTGGATACCGACACAACGGCCACCGTGGCCCTGCAGCAGCAGTTCAATTGCGTATGCGCCCATCCGGGAAGCGAGAATACGGTCGTAAGGAACCGGGGAACCGCCGCGTTGAATATGACCCAGAACAGTCGCACGGGTTTCGCGCTGCGTTTCGGCTTCGATATATTTTGCCAGTTCATCGATATCACAGATGTGCTCGGTGATAGCCACGATCGCGTGTTTTTTACCTTTCGCGATGCCCGCTTTGATTTCAGCGACCAGATCTTCACGGCTGAATTCAACTTCCGGCAGAACGATAAATTCGCAACCACCAGCAATAGCCGCCGCCAGCGTCAGGTCGCCACAGTAGCGGCCCATCACTTCAACGATGGAAATACGCTGGTGAGAAGAAGAGGTGTCACGCAGACGGTCGATAGCTTCTACCACGGTATGCAGCGCGGTGAAGTAACCAATGGTGTAGTCAGTACCGGCAACATCGTTGTCGATAGTGCCTGGCAGGCCGATGCATGGAAAGCCCATTTCTGTCAGACGTTTCGCACCCATATAGGAACCGTCACCGCCGATAACGACCAGCGCATCAATGCCGCGCTTTTTCATGTTCTCAATAGCCACGGCGCGGACATGTTCTTCACGGAATTCCGGGAAACGGGCAGAACCAAGGAATGTACCGCCACGGTTAATCATGTCAGACACGCTATAGCGGTCGAGTTGAATCATGCGGTCTTCGTACAGGCCGAGATAACCATCGTAAATACCCGCTACTTCCAGACCTTCAGTCAATGCTGCACGGACCACGCCACGAATTGCTGCGTTCATGCCCGGCGCATCACCGCCACTTGTCAACACACCGATTTTCTTAATCATGACTACCTCTGAACTTAGGAATGCAAAAATAATGTTCTGTTGGCCAAAAAACTCCGCGAGGGAGTAAACATCTATGCTGCAATATTATATCAACTGCCGCTTGCTGAATTGATTCAGGTCAGACCATATGGCGGTAATTTATACACAAAAATCGGGTCTGACTCACTTCTTTTACAACGAAATACGACAGCCTTAATCCGCTTATCGTCCTTGAGGTACTACTGAGCAGGGATCCTGGTGAATAATCACATCCGATCCCGGAAAACGCTGGAGAATGGCCTGCTCCACATGTTCAGCCACAATATGCGCCTGAACCAGTGGAAGGTTATCGTCCATTTCCAAATGTATTTGAATAAAGCGGGTCGGCCCTGACTGCCGCGTGCGAAGATCGTGCGCGCCGCTTACGCCTGGCCAGGAAGTGACAATATCGAAAATTTCCTGCCGTTCGGCATCGGGTAATGCCCGATCCAGTAAAGACTGAACCGCGTCATAACCCATATGCAGCGCGCTGTACAAAATATATCCGCCAATCCCCAGTGCGAAGAGGGCATCCGCCCGATGCCAGCCGTACCATGACAGCCCCAGGGCGATGAGAATTGCACCGTTCATCATAACATCAGACTGATAATGAAGCATATCTGCCCGCACCGCCTGGCTTTGAGTTTTTCGCACAACCCAACGCTGAAAAGTGACGAGTATCACAGTACAGACCAACGCGATCACCGTCACCACAACCCCAATACCGGGCGCACGCATCGGTTCAGGGTTCGCCAGATGCTGAATACCGGTTAAAAACAGGAATAATGCTGAACCTGAAATAAACATGCTTTGTGCCAGCGCCGCCAGCGATTCCGCTTTCCCGTGTCCAAAAGTATGCTCGTCGTCCGCAGGCTGCAGCGAGTAGCGCACCACCAGCAAATTAGTCAGCGATGCGGCAATATCCACCAGCGAGTCCACCAGTGCGGCCAGGATACTAACCGACCCGGTGTACCACCATGCAAAAATTTTAATGACCAATAATGACGACGCCATGATCGTCGCAGCGATAGCTGCGCGACTGACCAGGCGCCCATAAGATTCAATCATAAATGCCCCCACGCTGTTCTGTGCGTAGTATAACGAAAGGCAACTTAATCGGAGGAAAATCAGGTGGCTGAATTCGGAGCAAAAAAAACCCCCTCATCATGAGGGGGAAGACAGGGATGGTGTCTATGGCAAGGAAAACAGGGTTCATTACTACTGACTACTGGGAACGCTGGGTGCTACTACTCAATACTCTCAACGGTGAACTTTGCTGCATCTGCGTCATTTCACGCAGTTGAATCATTCGTTGCTGATGTTTCTGGTTCAAAACCGCTTGCTGATCAGGAGTGAGCAGGTGATACATCTGGTTGCGGACTTTCGCCATTTCAACCTGACGACTTATCTGCTCCTGCGCCATTTTCTCGGCCTGAACGCGCACAGCGTTTTCATCAAAATTTTCTGCGGTGACAAGGCGATGCATTGTCTCCATTTCGCTAACATTAACAGGGGGCTTGTCGTGCCTTGCCTGCTGCATCAGATCTCGCATCTGTTGACGCTGATGTTCGGTTAAATGTATGCCGTCGAACATATGGCTCTGACTGGAACGCTGCGCGAATCCCTCAGTCGGGTGCCAGTTATCGCCTGTTACGACTTCAGCAGCCTGGCTAAAAGCACTTAGCGCCAGTGTTGAGGCCATGACGGCAGCGGTAACTTTGCGCATCATTTGCTCCCAAGAACTTTCTATGTCGCGAATCAACGATAATGAGTCTACGATTCAGGCTGCAAACATGCGTCAGGGGGTGTAAAACAACGTAAAGTCATGGATTAGCGAGCCTTGATGACGTAATTTCTGCCTCGGAGGTATTTAAACAATGAATAAAATTCTTTTAGTAGATGATGACCGAGAGCTTACATCCCTGTTAAAAGAGCTGCTCGACATGGAAGGTTTTAACGTGCTGGTTGCCCACGACGGGGAACAGGCGCTCAACCTCCTTGATGACAGCATCGATTTGCTTTTGCTCGACGTCATGATGCCGAAGAAAAACGGTATTGATACCCTTAAAGAGCTACGCCAGACACACCAGACTCCCGTCATTATGTTGACTGCACGCGGCAGCGAACTGGATCGCGTACTCGGCCTTGAGCTGGGCGCGGACGACTATCTGCCAAAACCGTTTAACGACCGCGAACTGGTCGCGCGTATCCGTGCGATTTTGCGCCGTTCCCACTGGAGCGAACAGCAGCAAAATACGGACAACGGTTCGCCGACGCTGGAAGTCGACGGCCTGAGCCTCAACCCAGGTCGTCAGGAAGCCAGTTTCGATGGTCAATCGCTGGAGCTGACCGGTACCGAATTCACCCTGCTCTATCTGCTGGCACAGCATTTGGGCCAGGTGGTTTCCCGTGAACATTTAAGCCAGGAAGTGCTGGGTAAACGCTTAACGCCATTTGACCGCGCGATTGATATGCACATCTCTAACCTGCGCCGTAAGTTACCGGACCGCAAAGATGGTCATCCGTGGTTTAAAACCTTACGAGGCCGGGGCTACTTGATGGTATCCGCTTCATGATAGGAAGTTTGACCGCCCGCATCTTCGCCATTTTCTGGTTAACGCTGGCACTGGTGCTGATGCTGGTCCTGATGGTTCCAAAGCTTGATTCCCGCCAGATGACGGAGTTGCTTGATAGCGAACAACGTCAGGGCGTGATGATTGAACAGCACGTTGAAGCGGAACTGGCCAATGATCCACCCAACGATTTGATGTGGTGGCGCAGGCTGTTTCGCGCAATCGACAAATGGGCCCCTCCGGGGCAACGTTTGTTGCTGGTGACCAGCGAAGGGCGCGTGATTGGCGCTGAACGCAATGAAATGCAAATTATCCGCAACTTTATTGGTCAGGCGGATAACTCAGATCACCCGCAAAAGAAAAAATATGGTCGGGTAGAGCTGGTAGGGCCTTTTTCCGTTCGCGACGGTGAGGACAATTACCAGCTCTATCTTATTCGACCTGCAAGTAGTTCTCAGTCTGACTTTATCAACCTGCTGTTTGACCGCCCTCTTCTGTTGCTGATTGTCACAATGCTTATCAGCTCGCCGCTGCTACTGTGGCTGGCGTGGAGCCTGGCAAAACCCGCGCGTAAGCTGAAAAACGCGGCAGATGAAGTGGCACAGGGCAACTTGCGACAGCATCCTGAGCTGGAAGCCGGGCCGCAAGAATTCCTCGCTGCGGGCACCAGTTTTAACCAGATGGTCATGGCGCTGGAGCGCATGATGACCGCCCAGCAACGGCTCCTGTCCGATATTTCCCACGAACTACGGACACCGTTAACGCGGCTACAGCTCGGCACCGCGCTGTTGCGTCGTCGCAGCGGCGAGAGCAAAGAGCTGGAACGTATCGAAACGGAAGCACAGCGGCTGGACAGTATGATCAACGACCTGTTGGTCATGTCGCGTAATCAGCAGAAAAACGCGCTAGTCAGCGAAACGGTCAAAGCCAATCAGTTGTGGAATGAGGTGCTCGATAACGCCGCGTTCGAAGCGGAACAGATGGGTAAATCCCTGACGGTGAATTTCCCGCCTGGCCCGTGGCCGCTGTACGGCAACCCGAATGCACTGGAAAGCGCGCTGGAAAATATCGTCCGTAACGCCCTGCGTTATTCGCACACCAAAATTGAAGTGAGTTTCTCGGTCGATAAAGACGGCATCACCATTAACGTGGACGATGACGGCCCGGGCGTCAGCCCGGAAGACCGCGAGCAAATCTTCCGCCCGTTCTACCGTACCGATGAAGCGCGCGATCGCGCGTCCGGCGGGACAGGTTTAGGGCTGGCAATTGTTGAAACCGCTATGCAGCAGCATCGCGGTTGGGTGAAAGCCGACGACAGCCCGCTCGGCGGTTTACGCTTGACGTTATGGATACCGCTGTATAAACGTGCCTGAGCATATCCCCTCGCCTTACCGGGCGGGGGGAAACTGCTATTTACCCCGCAAACGCCGGGCGTTGTCTTCGATTTTCCCGCTACTTCGCCGATTTTGCATCGTTCTTGTCCAACTGGCCGAAAGCCCGGCGGCGGACATCAGCCGCCGATATTGCTCATCATCAAACGGCATGTGCCAGGCGATTGCAGCGGCATCCAGAACGCTCACATCGCTGTTACGTGATACCAGTTCCAGCGGCGCATCGGCGCTCACTTTACCGCCGGTAATAACCCGATAAAGCCAGCCAACACGCCCACTCGCCTGCATCTGCGAAGACATGTCGCTGATGGAGAAGTGAAAGTTAAGTTTGAAACAGGGCGAGCGCGGCTGCGTCACCTGAATGAGCGCATTTCCCCAACGAAAAATATCACCAATAAAGACATTTCTTTCCGTCAGCCCTTCGGTCGAGAGGTTCTCGCCAAATGCCGGGGCGAAGAAAAGCGCCGCCTGTTCGGGGAACATCGTTTTCCAATGAGCGTAGTGTTCGCGGGGATAATGACAAAGCGCCCGGTCAGGGCCGCCGTGGTAGGACGTCTCCGCCTGCTCATCACCGACTAACCCCAGCTCCGTTAACATCAACTCGCCCTCCACCTGCAACTTGGCAATTGCGCTGGGTCTGCTGTCCTTATAATCCTTTATTTTTCCTGTAAAAACATTCACCGGATGCTGCATTTCCTCTCTCCCGGGCTCACCCATCATCGGCGTATTAGACCACACTTTTTAGCAATAAATCGTGCAGAAATGCGACACCGATACGCCTGCGTTTTATATGAACGTGCTATGAATTAACAGAAGTGAAACGCAATTTCATATTCAAGGAGACAGTGACGTGAAGAAGAAAAATGAATTTTATGGCGTCTGGTGCCCGTCCATTACGCCCATGACACCTGCTGGTAAAATCGACCTGAACGGATTGGAACAGCATATTTCACGCCTGACCGACGCCAGAATTGACGTGGTGTTGCTGATGGGCAGTATCGGCGAATTTGCCTCTTTCACCCTTGATGAACGGCTCATGCTTATCCGCGAAGTGCGCGGTATGACCCCCGGCACCCTGGTCGCGAACGTTTCCTCGACATGCCTGAATGATGTGGAGTGGATGGCCGATGAAGCCTTCCGCACGGGCTACGATGCCGTTATGGTGCTGCCCCCTTATTACTATGGGCAAACGTCTGCCCAACTGCTGAGCTACTTCCGCCACCTGGGGCAACGGCTGAACGGCAAATGGTTTGCCTATAATTTCCCGGCCAGGACCGGCTGCGATCTGACGCCGGAAATCGTCGCCACCCTGGCAACGGAGTTCCCACACTTCGCTGGCATAAAAGACACGGTCGATTGCCAGTCGCATACGCGCAACATCATTCTGGCAACCGAGAAAATCCGTGATGATTTCGCCGTGCTGTCGGGGTATGACGAATACTTCATCCCCAATCTTCTCGCAGGCGGCGCGGGGGTTATCTCTGGCCTCAATAACGTAATGCCGGAACTGTTTGTCAGAGCTCGGGATGCGTGGAAGCAAAACGATTTGGCTACGCTACATGAAGCCCAGCGCGAGACAGGCAAATTCATGTCGATTTACACGATTGGCGAGGATTTCGTTACCACTATCAAAACCGTAGTGGCACGGAAATTTGGCTATTGCGGCGCAACGTCCCGCAATTTTGGCGGCGAACTCACGCCAGCGCAATGTGCGAAGGTTGATGAGGTTTTCGGTATCGGCCATTAAAAAACCGGCCTGAAAAGGCCGGTTTCTCTTTTAAACCGCAGCGCTATTTTACCGCACCGCGCAAATCCGCTACCGCAGCATGCCCTTTTACTTTTCGTGACCAGAGAGAAGTCAGAATCGGCACCAGAATAGAGGTCACAATCACCGATGTCGCCACCAGCGCGGTCGCGGCAGGCGCCATTGCTTTAAACTCTGGCACCATCTCGGCAATCAATACCGGTGTGGCCACCGCCGCACCGGCGGAGCTGGAGGCAGCAAGCCCAGCGGTACCGTCCCCGCCACCCAGGACTTTATCGGCAATAATCAATGGGATGCCAGTAATCACAATCACCGCCAGCCCAAGCAGAATTCCGAGCAGGCCGGTCTGGGCGATAACGCTGAGATCGATAGTGTTCCCAAGCGCAAAGGCAAAGAAGGGGATCAGCGTCTGCACCGCGCGGGTAAAAAATTCCCGTAATTCGGGGTCGAGGTTACCCAGCCCGAAGCCAATCAGGAAGGGCAGCACCGCGCCGACAAATACGTGCGGTTCAAAAGAAGCGATACCCGCCGTTCCCAGAATCACCATCGTCATCAGCGGGCCAGACTCAAGGGACATCAACACAAACGCCCCGGCCTCTTCCTTGGTGCCGTACTGTTGCATGATGGAGGCGTACAGACCGCCATTGGTCATGTCCATCGAAGCCACCAGCGCCAGCGTCGACAGCCCGGCAAAGAAGCCCGCCTCTACACCGTGAGCAGGAATCAAATGCGAGGTTACCGCCGCAACCACCCAGGCCACCGCGATTTTGGTCACCACCAGCGTGCCCGACTTACGCAGCACCGTCCCGGTCGCGCTGAGCTTAATCGACGCGCCCATGCAGAAAAACCACACCGCCAGAATCGGTACGGTGCCGGTGATCATGCCGTTCGTGAAGGAGCCAAAGTACTTCCCGGCCCCCGGTGAAAACGTATGGCACAGCGCCCCAAGAAACAGAGGAACCAGCATCATCCCACCCGGGATTTTTTCAATTGCACGTTTGATTTGCATATCGCCACCTGTAAAAACAGTGAGTTTTGTGCGCCATCACGCCCCTCTGAGCGGGCGTTTCCAGCGCTGATGGCAAAATGTTAGAGCGTCGTCACACTCAGAAAAGTGATCCCCCATACAAAATCAAAACAATATTTCATTTTTATTGGATATATGTTTCTTTTGATTTCAGGGACTGACCAACAGACATAAAAAACCCCCGCTGACGATGCCAGCAGGGGCCTGGTTTGCCCGTAAGAACGGGCTAAATGAAATTATTTCTTCGCAGCAAAACGTGCCGCCGCTTCATCCCAGTTCACCACGTTCCAGAACTCTTTGATGTAGTCCGGGCGGCGGTTCTGGAATTTCAGGTAGTAAGCGTGTTCCCACACGTCCAGGCCCACGATCGGGAAGCCGGATGCGCCGGAAATCGCTTCACCCATCAGCGGGGAGTCCTGGTTAGCAGTAGACACCACAGCCAGTTTGTCGCCTTTCAGCACCAGCCACGCCCAGCCAGAACCAAAGCGGGTAGCCGCTGCTTTTTCGAATTCAGCTTTGAAGTTGTCAACGGAACCGAAGTCACGTTCGATAGCCGCTTTCAGGTCGCCCTGCAGGGTGGTGCCTTTTTTCAGGCCTTTCCAGAAGAAGCTGTGGTTAGCATGGCCGCCCGCGTTGTTACGCAGTACGGTTTTTTTGTCAGCCGGCAGTTGGTCCAGTTTGGTGATCAGCTCTTCAGCAGACAGACTGGCGAATTCTGGCAGGCTTTCCAGCGCTGCGTTCGCATTGTTTACATAAGTCTGGTGGTGTTTAGTGTGATGGATTTCCATCGTCTGCTTGTCGAAATGAGGTTCAAGTGCATCGTACGCGTAAGGCAGGGATGGCAGTGTATAGCTCATACTAATCTCCATTATTGTCGGGCGGCAGGTATGTTAACGCCGCGTAATCAGTTGGTTCATTATAGTTAGTTAAATGATATTGAAAATGTTTATCAATGCCGTAGTTTTAATATGGTTATAACATTCTGTTATGAACCCGTGCCGACGAGAGGGATAGCGCAACGACGGACGAAAAAAATCGCCCAACGCTACACACAAATGAAGTGACTGGTTAACTGGCCATCATAAAAACGGTGGAGCATCAAAGCGGGGGATCAGTGGCTGGCAATGGGCCGGTGTACGTGTCCTGTGTTATCGCAGAACAAGCCCTTCCTAAGCCGCTTCGTTACGACGCTGTCGCCACTGGCTGGGCGTCATGCCAGTTTCGCGGGTAAAAACGACCGAGAAATAGTTACTGTCTTCAAAGCCGCAGCGCGTAGACACTTCACCAATCAGCAATTCCGTGTGCTGCAACAGATACTGTGCATGGCAAATACGCAACTGACGCAGGTAATTATTGATGGTCATTCCGGTTTGCGCGCGAAATTGTTGGCGCAGCGCACGCTCACTGCACTGCTCCTGATCGCAGAAACGCTCCAGCATGAAAGTGCGATTAAGGCTGCCCGTAAGCGCGGTAATCAACTTATCGAGCAGGGCTTCGCTATGGGTGGCGGCCAGGTTGTCGACCGCAAAACGATGGCGTGTGAGCGTCATCACCAGTTGGGCGAAGAGCACCTCGGCCATATTGTTTGCCAGCGCATCGGCTTTGGTGCTCTCTTGCTCCAGTTGGGTGATGACCTGTCTTGCCTGGGCCATGCCGGTGCTCCCCAGACGCCAGTGCGGCGTCCACTCTTCGCCGCTCAGCCCTGGAATATGCCCCGCCCAATCGAGATTAAGGGTCAGACGGTCCGGACAGTAGATGATATTTTGCAGCACCAAATCGTTGACGGAGGCGTAGGAGTGTTTGTCTTCCGCGCGGATATAAAACAGATCGCCACGGGTAATGCGGTAGGGACGGTCATTGAGGATATGCAAACCGTTGCCGCGCCAGACCAGCACCAGTTCGCAAAACTCGTGAGTATGTTCGGCAAATACATTTTGCGGATAGCGGTCCGCCACCGCCACCGCCTGCCCCGCCCGGGGGAAAAAATCCGCTTTACGAAGAATTAACTGGCTTCCCACAACATCACCTCGGCCGAAGACAACCGATAACTATTAGCTGATTTTCGGCGAAAAATCGGTGATAGCCTTCTCGTTACCGCTATTGCAGTTGCACATCGCGCCCCTGGCGAATATCGCGCGGGGACCAGTCGAATTCCCGGCGAAACAGGGTAGAAAAGTGGTTACTGTCGCCGAAACCGCAGCGAAAAGCGATATCTGTAACGCTATCATCGCTGTGGCGCAGCATATGGCGCGCCTTAATCAGACGCAGCCGGTTGAGATAACGCTGCGGCGTCAGGCCGGTATATTGCTTTAGTTGACGGTGCAATGTGCGCAGCGACAGGGTGAACTGATCCGCCAGCGACTCCCAGCAGACCTCTTCGGCAAAGTGATCTTCAAGCCAGGAGATCAGCTGATTGAGGCGCGCATCATTACTCATCGCTCCTTCCGCCAGGCTGCTTTTACGCAGCAGAACCAGCAACTGCATAAACAGGATTTCACGATTGGCTGCGGTCGCCATGTCCATCTCCTCACCCACTGCTTCCATCTGGCCGATGATCTCACGTACCTGTTGCAGTACGCACTGGTTGACGCGCCAGTGCGACGGATAGTGCCCGTCTTGCTCCTGCGGCAGCAGCGCGTTCAACCCCGCCAGAAACGTAAACGCATCCGGCGAACGATAGAGCACATTGGTCAGGCACAGATTGTCAGTATGTTCATATAGGTGTCTGTCGTGGTCGCGGACAAAGCAGACGGTTCCCCCACTGATGGTATAGGACTGCCCATTAAAAACATGGATGCCGGTCCCGTGTTCAACAATCACAATTTCGTGAAAATCATGATGATGTTCCGGAAACGCAGCCTGTGGCAGACGCGGCTCAATAGCGACAGGCGTTGTGCCAGAAGGGAAGAAATCCACGCTGTGTAATACGGTCATGATTGCCTCACATACCAATGAGAAGTGTTCTCAAAATAGTAATTAAGCACGGCAATTCGCACCTTGAATTTTTGACCGCAAAACAGGTAAAGCCTGTCAGATTTTCAAGAAAGGGTCGGAAAGTTCAGGAATTGTCGCCCTGGTCACACCCCGCAAACCACACGGGTTTATCAGAAACTGTGAACTTCCTCACTTTCATCTTTGCTTTCTTGCCAGCCACTTCCAGGGGGTGTCATTAACAAGAAGGTTACCGCGAGGTCCTTTTTTTAGACTGGGGGCAATAACTCTCACAAGGACCCCATCATGACATTTCGCCATTGTGTCGCCGTTGATTTAGGCGCCTCCAGCGGGCGTGTAATGCTGGCCTGCTACGCGACAGAACAGCGAACGCTCACGCTGCGTGAAGTTCATCGCTTCGCCAACTACCTGGAAAAAAACAACGGTTTCGACTGCTGGGATATCGATACCCTGGAAGATGAAATTCGCCTGGGTCTGGAAAAAGCCTGTGCGCAGGGTGTCACCATCGACAGTATCGGTATCGATACCTGGGGTGTGGATTATGTTTTGATCGACAAACAGGGTAAGCGTGTTGGCTTACCGGTCTCTTACCGCGACCATCGCACGGATGGCATCATGGCCACTGCCTTTGAGCAGCCAGGCAAAGCCGATATTTACCGTCGCAGCGGCATTCAGTTTTTACCCTTTAATACGCTCTATCAGTTGCGCGCGCTGGCCCAGCAACAGCCGGAAATCGTGGCCGCTGCCGACCATGCGCTGCTGATACCCGACTATTTCAGTTTTCGTCTGACTGGCAATCTGAACTGGGAATACACCAACGCCACCACCACGCAACTGGTGAACATCGACAGCGATAACTGGGATACCACGCTGCTCAACTGGGCGGGCGTGCCCGCCTCCTGGTTCGGTACACCGACCCATCCGGGCAATGTGATTGGCCACTGGCAAAGCCCGCAGGGCACCGATATTCCGGTGGTTGCTGTCGCCAGCCACGATACCGCCAGCGCGGTCATCGCTTCACCGCTGAAAAATGCCAGTGCCGCCTATCTCTCTTCCGGCACCTGGTCGCTGATGGGCTTTGAAAGTACCACGCCCTACACCAGCGACGAGGCGCTGGCCGCCAATATCACCAACGAAGGCGGGGCGGAAGGGCGCTATCGCGTGTTGAAAAACATCATGGGGCTGTGGCTGCTGCAACGCGTTCTGAAAGAGCGCGACATTACCGATTTGCCCGCTCTGATCGCCGGGGCTCGCGCGCTGCCCTCCTGTCGTTTCGTGATTAACCCAAACGACGAGCGCTTTATCAATCCGCAGAACATGTGCGAAGAGATCCAGTCCGCCTGCCGGGAAAGCAACCAGCCGGTACCGCAGAGCGACGCCGAACTGGCACGCTGCATTTTCGACAGCCTGGCGCTGCTGTATGCAGACATTCTCGGTGAACTGGCGGACCTGCGTGGTCAACCCTTTACCCAGTTGCATATCGTTGGTGGCGGCTGCCAGAACCAGCTCTTAAACCAGCTCTGTGCCGATGCCTGCGGCCTGCCCGTCATCGCGGGCCCGATTGAAGCCTCCACGCTGGGCAATATCGGCGTACAACTCATGACGCTGAACGAACTGAGCAGTGTCGACACTTTCCGTGACGTGGTTGCCGCGAGTTACGCGCTGACCACCTTTACACCCAATCCTGACAATGAAATTGCCCGCAACGTCGTGCGGTTTCAGCAGAAACGACAGACAAAGGAGCTTTGCGCATGACCACTCAACTTGAACACGCCTGGGAACTCGCTAAACAGCGCTTTGCCGCTGTAGGCATTGATGTCGAAGAGGCCCTGCGCCAGCTCGACAGGCTGCCGGTTTCCATGCACTGCTGGCAGGGCGATGATGTCGCCGGTTTTGAAAACCCGGAAGGCGCCCTCACCGGCGGTATCCAGGCGACCGGCAACTATCCGGGCAAGGCACGTAACCCTCAGGAGTTGCGCGCCGATCTGGAGCAGGCCCTGAGCCTCATCCCCGGTCCGAAGCGCCTTAACTTGCACGCGATGTACCACGAAGCGGGTCCATCGGTCAGTCGTGACGCGATCAAGCCTGAGCACTTCAAAAACTGGGTTGAGTGGGCAAAAGCCAACAAACTGGGTCTGGATTTCAATCCGTCCTGTTTTTCACACCCGATGAGCGCAGACGGCTTCACCCTCTCTCACGCGAACGATGACATTCGCCAGTTCTGGATTGACCACGTGAAAGCCAGCCGCCGCATCTCGGCGTACTTTGGCGAGCAACTGGGCACGCCATCGGTAATGAATATCTGGGTACCGGACGGCATGAAAGATGTCACCGTTGATCGCCTGGCGCCGCGCAAACGTCTGATGGATGCGCTGGACGAAGCGCTGAGTGAGAAGTTCGATCTGGCGCATCACATCGACGCCGTTGAAAGCAAACTGTTCGGCATCGGCGCTGAAAGCTACACCGTGGGCTCAAACGAGTTCTATATGGGTTACGCCACCAGCCGCCAGACGGCTCTGTGTCTGGATGCGGGGCACTTCCACCCGACCGAAGTCATTTCCGACAAGATTTCCGCCGCCATGCTGTATGTGCCGCGCCTGCTGCTGCACGTCAGCCGCCCGGTGCGCTGGGACAGCGACCATGTGGTGCTGCTGGATGATGAAACGCAGGCCATCGCCAGCGAGATTATTCGTCACAACCTGTTTGACCGCGTGCACATCGGCCTGGATTTCTTCGACGCCTCTATCAACCGTATCGCCGCATGGGTTATCGGCACCCGCAACATGAAAAAAGCCCTGCTGCGCGCCCTGCTGGAGCCGACCGAACAGTTGCGTCAACTGGAAGCCGATGGCGATTACACCGCCCGTCTGGCGCTGCTGGAAGAGCAGAAATGCTTACCGTGGCAGGCCGTGTGGGAAATGTATTGTCAGCGTCATGACACCCCGGCCGGTAGCCAGTGGCTGGAGAGCGTGCGGGCGTATGAGAAAGATGTATTGAGTCTACGCGGGTGATTGACCCTCACCCCGGCCCTCTCCCTTGAAGGGAGAGGGAGAAAACCGAACAGTTCCTTCCCCCCTTTGGGCAGAGAGGGAGAAAACCAAACAGTTCCCTCGCCCCTTTGGGGAGAGGGTTAGGGTGAGGGGAGAACCCCGCACCGAATTAAAGGAACCAAAACACTATGCAGAACATTATTAACGCCTGGTTCACTCAGGGCATGATCAAAGCCACCAGCGATGCCTGGCTGAAAGGCTGGGACGAACGCAACGGCGGCAACCTGACGCTGCGTCTGGACGCGGCTGATATTGCCCCGTACGAAGCCGATTTCCACGCCGAACCGCGCTATATCGCGCTCAGTCAGCCAATGCCGTTACTGGCGAACACCGCGTTTATCGTCACCGGTTCCGGTAAATTCTTCCGTAACGTCCAGCTCGACCCGGCCGCTAACCTCGGCGTGGTCAAAGTGGACAGCGACGGCGCAGGCTACCACATCCTGTGGGGGCTGACGAACGACGCGGTGCCAACCTCTGAGCTGCCGGCGCACTTCCTGTCACACTGTGAACGCATCAAAGCTACCAACGGCAAAGATCGTGTCATCATGCATTGCCATGCCACGAACCTGATCGCGCTGACCTATGTACTGGAAAACACG
The DNA here is from genome assembly GCF_003073275.1 of Phytobacter sp. SCO41. Taxonomy (NCBI): domain Bacteria; kingdom Pseudomonadati; phylum Pseudomonadota; class Gammaproteobacteria; order Enterobacterales; family Enterobacteriaceae; genus Phytobacter; species Phytobacter sp. SCO41. The sequence continues at coordinate 5,497,028 of NZ_CP027225.1, forward strand.
ACCGATCTTATTACCCGCAAGCTGTGGGAAGGCAGTACCGAGTGTCTGGTGGTCTTCCCGGATGGCGTCGGCATTCTGCCATGGATGGTGCCGGGTACCGATGAAATCGGCCAGGCCACCGCGAAAGAGATGAGCAAGCATTCGCTGGTGCTGTGGCCATTCCACGGCGTCTTTGGCAGTGGCCCGACACTGGACGAAGCGTTTGGTCTGATCGACACCGCCGAGAAGTCGGCAGAAGTACTGGTGAAAGTCTATTCGATGGGCGGTATGAAGCAGACCATCACCCGTGAAGAACTGATTGCCCTGGGTAAACGCTTTGGCGTCACTCCGCTGGCAAGTGCATTAGAGCTGTACCAGTAAGAACGTCCTATAACCCCTTCGGGCAACGATCCGAAGGGGAAACTCTGTTACCTGCAAACAATCTATTCCCTATGGATTTCGCAGTGCAGGAAGGCGGCGTCGCAGCGAATCCCCAGGAGCTTACAAGAGTAAGTGACTGGGGTTCGTGAGAACGCCAACGCACCTGCAATGTGAAAGACGACGGGAATCTAACTCAGTGGAGTAAAAGCAATGAAAATTAAAGCAAGCTTGATCCTCACCGTTGCCGCCCTGGCGTTGTCCGGTTCCGCATTAGCAGAAGTCAAAATCGCTCTCGTGGCGAAATCATTGGGAAATGGTTTTTTTGAAGCAGCAAACACAGGCGCGCAGGAAGCCGCCAAAGAGTTAGGCGATGTAAAAGTCATCTATACCGGCCCAACCACCACCACCGCAGAAGCACAGATCGAAGTGCTTAACGGCCTGATCGCTCAGGGCGTGGACGCGATCGCGATTTCCGCCAACGATCCCGATGCCGTGGTGCCGGTACTGAAAAAAGCCATGCAGCGTGGCATCAAAGTGGTCTCCTGGGATTCCGGCGTGGCGAAAGCGGGTCGTCAGATCCACCTGAACCCGTCCAATAACGCCCTGATTGGTGAAACCAACGTCAAGCTGGCCGTTGATGCGTTAAAAGCGCTGAATGTGGAGAAAGGGGATGTGGCTATTCTGAGCGCCACCCCGACCTCTACCAACCAGAATATCTGGATTGAAGAGATGAAAAAGGTGCTGCCGAAGTACCCGTCCGTCAATCTGGTGACCGTTGCCTATGGCGACGATCTGTCTGATAAGAGCTACCGCGAAGCGGTGGGTCTGCTGAAATCGTACCCGGATCTGAAAGTGATTGTCTCCCCGTCATCGGTGGGCATCGTGGCCGCCGCGCAGGCGGTGAAAGACCAGGGCAAAATCGGCAAAGTGTACGTAACGGGTCTGGGCCTGCCGTCTGAAATGGCGGGTGCAGTCAAATCCGGGGCAACGAAAAGCTTCGCTATCTGGAACCCGATCGATCTGGGCTATGCCGCTACTTATCTGGCAGACGATCTGGTGAAAGGGACAGCGACGAAAACCGAGGCCAATATGGGCAAGCTCGGCAAAGTGAAGCTGGATGCTGACGGCAACGGCGCAATGGCAGAGCCGTTCGTCTACGACGCCAGCAACATTGATAAGTTCTCGAAAATTTTCTAATCCCAATACCCTCACCCCGGCCCTCTCCCTGAAAGGGAGAGGGGGTGTTTGTCCCCTCGCCCCTTTGGGGAGAGGGTTAGGGTGAGGGGGAATTTTATGGAGAACATCATGACGGCATCCACACCCCTGCTGTCGCTCAAAGGCATCACCAAGGTTTTCCCTGGTGTGCGTGCCCTTGAGAACGTACAGCTCGACCTCTGGCCCGGCAAAGTCACCGCGCTTATCGGTGAAAATGGCGCGGGCAAGTCCACGCTGGTCAAAGTCATGACCGGTATTTACCAGCCTGAAGAGGGCGAAATTCTCTACAAAGCTATTCCCATCCAGCTTCCGACCCCGGAATCAGCGCATAAGGTGGGGATTACCGCCATACACCAGGAAACCGTGCTGTTCGACGAACTGTCCGTCACGGAGAATATTTTCGTTGGTCAGTACATCTATAAAGGCCTGCTGAAAAAGCTCGACTGGCCTGCCATGCACCAGAAAGCGCGGGATATTCTGACCCGCCTGGAAGTGCAGATTGATCCACGCGCCACGCTCAAGACGCTGAGTATCGCCCAGCGCCATATGGTGGCGATTGCCCGTGCGCTGTCGTTTGAAGCACAGGTGGTCATCCTCGACGAACCGACCGCCGCCCTCTCACAGCACGAGATTCTGGAGTTTTATCAAATCGTTGAGCGTTTAAAACAAGAGGGTAAAGCCATTCTGTTTATCTCGCACAAGTTTGATGAAATCTTCGAACTGGCGGATCACTACACCATTCTGCGCGACGGCGTATGGATCGGCTCCGGCGCCATGCAGGAGATCACCGAAGAACGGATGGTGGCGATGATGGTAGGGCGTTCCATTACCCAGACCTACCCGAAAGTGGCCTGCGAGATGGGCGAAACGGTGCTGGAAGTCAAAGACCTATGCCACCCGACCGAATTTGCCCATATTGATTTCTCTTTGCGTAAAGGGGAGATCCTCGGCTTCTACGGTCTGGTGGGCGCCGGTCGTACCGAACTGATGCAGGCGCTTTCCGGCGTCTCGCGCCCGTCTTCGGGCGAGATAGTCCTTAACGGCAAAGCGGTCCATTTCAAGCAGCCCGCCGATGCCATTCAGGCCGGGATTGTCTGTGTGCCGGAAGAGCGGCAAAAGCAGGGGGCGATTATTGAATTGCCTATCGCCCAGAACATCAGCCTGCCGCAGCTTAGCAAACTCAACCCCAATGGCGTGCTCAACGACGCCAAAGAGTGGGCGCTGGCGGACGAATACGCCAAACGACTGCAGGTGAAAGCCTTTAGCTGGAAACAGGCGGTCGAAACCCTCTCTGGCGGTAACCAACAGAAGGTGGTGATCGGCAAATGGCTCGCCACCCACCCGGACGTGATTATCCTCGACGAACCGACCAAAGGCATCGATATCGGCTCGAAAGCAGCGGTACACCAGTTTATGTCCGAACTGGTCTCCCACGGGCTGGCGGTGATTATGGTCTCCTCGGAACTGCCGGAAGTGATGGGCATGGCTGACCGGATCATCGTGATGCACGAAGGGCTCATGGTCGCTGAATATCAGGCCGGCGAAGCCACGGCGGAAACCATCGTCAGCGCTGCCAGCGGCGCCGGTAAGGAGGCAGCATAATGTGGCAACAACTCCTGAAACACCGCGAGGCCCTGCTGGGCGGGGTTATCGTGCTGATGGTGCTCGCCATCGGCAGCCGCGTGCCGTCATTTATCGGCCCCGGCAACCTGGTGGAGATGTTTAACGACACCTCTATTCTTATCATCCTCGCGCTTGGGCAGATGATGGTTCTGCTGACCAAAGGCATTGATTTGTCGATGGCAGCCAACCTCGCGCTGACCGGGATGATCGTCGCGCTGCTCAACTTCCACCATCCGGATATTCCGGTCTGGGCGCTGCTAATTCTGGCCACCGCGCTCGGTCTGGTGATGGGCATCATCAACGGCCTGCTGGTCTGGAAGATGGGGATTCCGGCGATTGTGGTGACGCTCGGCACGATGAGCATCTATCGCGGCATCATCTTTTTGCTCTCCGACGGCGGCTGGATTAACTCCCACCAGATGAGCGCCGATTTCCTCGGTCTGCCACGCTCGTCGCTGCTCGGGTTGCCGTTGCTGAGCTGGTGCGCCATCGCCGCGCTGTTTGTGGTGGGTTACTTCCTGCGCTACAGCCGGACAGGGCGCGCACTCTACACCGCAGGCGGCAACGCCACGGCGGCGTATTACACCGGGATCAACGCCGGGAAAATGCAGTTCGTCAGTTTCTGCCTGTCCGGCGCGCTGGCGGGGTTCTGTGGTTATTTGTGGATTTCCCGCTTCGCCGTGGCGTATGTCGATGTGGCTAACGGTTTTGAACTGCAGGTCGTGGCAGCCTGTGTGATTGGCGGCATCAGCACCATGGGCGGCACAGGCCGCGTGCTGGGATGTTTGTTGGGCGCGCTGTTCCTTGGCGTTATCAACAATGCGCTACCGGTCATCGGTATTTCCCCCTTCTGGCAGATGGCGATTTCCGGTTCGGTGATTGTCATTGCGGTTCTGCTCAATGAACGTGGCAACAAGCGTAAAGGGCGTTTAATCCTGCGCGATGCGGCCCTGGCCCGACAAAAACTGGCGGTGAAATCATGACAAAAATGCTGACTTCCGACGCCATGAAAAGCGTTCCCGCCGCCACCCCGTTCTGGCAGCGTCTGATGTGCTGGGAAGGCTTTTTGCTGGCGGTGACCCTCGCGGTGTTTATCGCTAACGCCCTGGCGTCACCCTATTTCCTTAATATCTGGAACTTGTCCGACGCGACCTTCAACTTCACGGAAAAAGCGATCATCGTGTTGCCAATGGCGATGCTGATTATTGCCCGTGAGATTGACCTGTCGGTGGCCTCCACCATGGCGCTCAGCTCAACGGTAATGGGCTTTTGCGCCGCCGCAGGTATGGATACCGCACTGCTGGTCTGCGTGGGGCTGGGCGTGGGGTTGCTGTGCGGCTTGTTCAATGGCTTCCTGGTGACGCGTTTTAACCTCTCCTCCATCGTTATCACCATCGGCACCATGAGTCTGTACCGCGGCATCACTTACATCCTGCTCGGCGATCAGGCGCTCAATGCGTATCCGGAGAGCTTCGCCTGGTTCGGCCAGGGCTATGTCTTCGGCGCGCTGTCCTTCGAGTTTGCGCTGTTTATTGTGCTTGCCGCAGTCTTCGCCTTTGTCTTGCACCGCACCAACTTTGGTCGCCGCACTTACGCCATCGGCAATAACCCAACCGGCGCGTGGTATTCCGGTATCAATGTGAAACGCCACAACCTGATTCTGTTCGCGCTGGTGGGCCTGATGGCAGGTCTGGCGTCTGTGCTGCTCACTTCGCGTTTGGGCAGTACCCGCCCGACGATTGCCATGGGCTGGGAACTGGCGGTAGTAACGATGGCGGTGCTGGGCGGCGTCAATATTCTTGGTGGTTCCGGCAGCATGGTGGGCGTGGTGATTGCCGCCTTCCTGATGGGGCTGGTGACCTTTGGTCTGAGCCTGCTCAATGTACCGGGGATTGTGATGTCGATTATCGTCGGCGCGATGCTGATCGTGGTGATTTCACTGCCGATTATTTACCGCCGGATTATGCAGCGCAGGCGCATTTAATTTGCCCCTCACCCCTGCCCTCTCCCCAAAGGGGAGAGGGTGAAAACCGCGCTGAGCCGTTGTTTGGCTCCCGTGCACTGGGCCGCACCGGACAGTCCTCTCGCCCCTTTGGGGAGAGGGTGAAAACCGCGCTGAGCCGTTGTTTAGCTCCCGTGCACTGGGCCGCACCGGACAGTCCCCTCGTCCCTTTGGGGAGAGAGTGAAAACCGCGCTGAGCCGTTGTTTGGCTCCCGTGCACTGGGCCGTACCGGACAGTCCTCTCGCCCCTTTAGGGAGAGGGTGAAACCGCGCTGAGCCGTTGTTTGGCTCCCGTGCACTGGGCCGCACCGGACAGTCCTCTCGCCCCTTTAGAGAGAGGGTGATAACCGCGCGGAGCCGTTGTTTGGCTCCCGTGCACGGGGCCGTACCGGACAGTCCCCTCGCCCCTTTGGAGAGAGGGTGATAACCGCGCGGAGCCGTTGTTTGGCTCCCGTGCACTGGGCCGCACCGGACAGTCCCCTCGCCCCTTTGCGGAGAGGGTGAAACCGCGCTGAGCCGTTGTTTGGCTCCCGTGTACTGGACCGCACCGGGCAGTCCCCTCGCCCCTTTGGGGAGAGGGTTAGGGTGAGGGGAACAGGATTTACCAAAATCAATGTTAAGGAGAATATGATGAGCTTTATGTTAGCCCTTCCCAAAATCAGCCTGCATGGCGCGGGCGCAATCGGCGATATGGTCAACCTGGTCGCAGGCAAACAGTGGGGTAAAGCGCTGATTGTCACCGACGGTCAACTGGTCAAACTCGGCCTGCTCGATAGCCTGTTTGCGGCGCTGAAAGCGCACCAGATGGCGTATCACCTGTTCGATGAGGTTTTCCCGAACCCGACCGAAGAGTTGGTGCAAAAAGGCTATGCGGCGTACAAAGCCGCGGGCTGCGATTACGTTATCGCCTTCGGCGGCGGTAGCCCGATCGACACCGCGAAAGCCGTGAAAATCCTCACCGCCAACCCAGGCCCGTCCACCGCCTATTCCGGCGTGGGCAAAGTGAAAAACGCGGGCGTCCCCCTGGTTGCCATCAACACCACCGCCGGAACCGCCGCTGAGATGACCAGCAACGCGGTTATCATCGACTCCGCCCGCCAGGTGAAAGAGGTCATCATCGACCCGAATATCATCCCGGATATTGCCGTGGACGATGCCAGCGTGATGCTGGAAATCCCGGCCTCTGTCACTGCCGCAACCGGTATGGACGCCCTGACCCACGCGGTTGAAGCCTTTGTCTCCATTGGCGCCCATCCACTGACCGACGCCAATGCGCTGGAAGCCATTCGCCTGATCAACCTGTGGCTACCGAAAGCCGTCGATGATGGCCACAACCTGGAAGCACGCGAACAAATGGCCTTTGGCCAGTACCTGGCGGGGATGGCATTTAACAGTGCCGGTCTTGGCCTGGTGCATGCCCTCGCCCACCAGCCGGGTGCAACTCACAACCTGCCGCACGGCGTCTGTAACGCCATCCTGCTGCCGATCATCGAAAACTTTAACCGCCCGAATGCCGTGGCACGTTTCGCGCGCGTCGCGCAGGCGATGGGGGTTGATACCCGTGGCATGAGCGACGAAGCGGCGAGCATGGCGGCTATTCAGGCGATTCGCGATCTCAGCGCGCGCGTGGGTATTCCGTCTGGTTTCAGTAAACTGGGCGTCACCAAAGAGGATATCGAAGGCTGGCTGGACAAAGCGCTGGCAGACCCCTGCGCGCCGTGCAACCCACGCACCGCAAGCCGCGACGAAGTCCGCGAGCTCTACCTGGAGGCATTATGATCCGCAAGGCCTTTGTGATGCAGGTTAACCCCGATGCACACGAAGAGTATGAACGTCGCCATAGCCCTATCTGGCCCGAGCTGGAGGCGGTGCTGAAAGCGCATGGCGCGCACCATTACGCGATTTATCTCGATAAAGAACGTAACCTATTGTTCGCGACGCTAGAAATTGAGTCCGAAGAGCGCTGGAACGCGGTGGCCAACACCGAGGTGTGCCAGCGCTGGTGGAAGCACATGCGCGATGTGATGCCCTCCAACCCGGACAACAGCCCGGTGAGCGCAGAGCTGAAAGAGGTGTTTTACCTGGCGTAAAACGTGATAGCTCCCCGCAGGGGGAGCTATTATGCGAAACCGTCGTTTTGTAGGCCGCCGGCAAACGCGTTCAGGAAGGGTCAAGCGAATAAAAAAAGCCCGGCGGCTGTCCGTCGGGCTTCTTATTTTTACGGTATCAACTGTGATTAACGAATCGGTTTACGCACAAAGAAGCCGTAGAAACAGGCGCCCATAAACAACAGACAACCGCCAAGAATAAAGACATTGGTGAACTGACCGGTCACATCCAGAATGATACCGGTGACGATCGGTGCCAGCGCGGCTCCGAGGAAACCACCAAAGTTCTGGATAGCCCCTAACGAAGCCACCTGCCCTTTCGGCGCCATATCCGTCGCCAGCGTCCAGATAACACCGGAAGGCATCTGTGAACAGAAATAGCCCAGCGTCAGCAATGTAATCGCGGTTGTGGTATCGCTCACGAACGGAATCGGCATCACGAAGCAGGCCGCCATCCCAGCCCCTAATACGATCGGAACCTTACGCGCCGTCACCGCAGAAACGCCTCTGCGCACCAGACGGTCAGACAGCGTACCGCCACATAACACCCCGAGAATCCCGGCGAAGAAAGGTACCGAGGCGATCAGGCCAGTTTGTTTCAGGCTAAAGCCAAGGGATTTTTCCAGGTATCCCGGCAACCAGGTCAGGTAGACCCAAATGGTGAACATAATGCAGAAGTTACCGGCAATCATGCACCAGGTCGTCTTGTTGCGAAATAACGTACCCCAGTTCCCTTTTGGTTCGTCCGATGCGGCGTTAGTCACCTGGCCGGTGTGGATCTGCATCGCTTCACGCGCATCAGGATCGCGATAAAATTTCAGCCAGGCCAGAATCAACGGCAGACCTAACAGCCCTACGGCAATAAACATGCCTCGCCAGCCCACCCACAGCAGCAGTATGGTCAGCAGCGGCGGTGCAATCGCATTCGCAATTTGCGAACCGGTGTTGATGATAGAGGTAGGCAGCCCACGCTCTTTTTCCGAGAACCAGCTCTGGGTAATTTTAATGCCGGAGGTGAAGAACGGTGATTCCGCAATTCCCAGCAGCATACGCAGGCCATAGAAGAAGCTGTAAGTATTAACAAACCCCATCAGGAAGGTCACTGCCGACCACATCCCCAGCGCGCCGGTAAACATCTTTTTCGGACCAAAGCGGTCAACCAGCCAACCGGCAGGCAGGTTCGCCAGCGCGTATGGCCACAAAAACGCAGAGAGCAGCAGTCCCATTTGGGTCGCAGAAAAACCAAACTCTTGTGAAATCGTCGTGTTGGCGATACTGAGGTTGGCGCGATCCAGATAGTTCACCACCGCCGCCAGCAACAGAATAAAGATGATGCCCCAGCGGCGACGCGAAAGTTCAGGTGCCTTAACAACGGATTCAGCGGGAGATTGCACAGTACTCATACCGTTTCCTCCAGAAGTTCACGGTGAATTTTGATAACCGCTTTACGCAGATGGCATGGCGCATCGCCAGGCTGGTGGGCGCACGGGCGGTGGATGTCATCAGGGAAAAAAATGGCAAACATACCCGGGGTCAGCGTCACCGGGTTTTCATCCTCATTAACCTGCCAGAACAGAATGTCCTGTTCAGGCGTACGGTCTTCCACGACGCTATGTTTACCGCTACTTACCGAGCTCACCCCCATCACTTCATGGCCGGAAATGAGGTACTGAATATCGATAAACTGGCGGTGTGATTCCGGACGCGCATCGCTGAATGGCACGCTGTCCATCTCCTGCAACAGGCAGAAAAGTTTTCCCGGAATAATGTCGATTTTCCCCGGCTTCTCATGCCGAAAATCGTGCCGCGCGATAAATTCCAGCGCCCGGCGAAAGACCGGATGATACGCACTGGCCTGGGCAGGCCAGGTCTGAAGGCTGGTCACAATCATGACAGTCTCTCCGCATTAGCGCGCAAGGCGCGTCTGCCAAAGCTCAGTGCCTGCACGGATTTGATCGAGGATCACCGTCAGCCCCCAGAATTTCGCCAGCACATCATCTTTGTTTACCCGGCAGGTCACATCGTCAAACGTCCCCAGACGCTGGTGATAGATTTTGGCGTTTTTGGGGTAGCCAAGGGTCTCGGTTACGGCGCCCAGCGAGAGGAAAATCGCCAGTTCGTCGGCAAGTTCGCGCTGCGTTTTGCCGTTATGCCACAACCAGCTATACAGCTCTGGATGGAAGTTAGTGAACACACCGCTGAACCCCTGCGAACCCGCCAGAATGGCAGGCCAGGCGATGGCGGCATTGGCATTGATAACATTCAGCGGGGTGCCCTGCGCCAGTTTGACGCGGCGTTCGACAGTCGGCAGATCGCAGCTCACATCTTTCAGCACCACAAAACGACCACTGTTGGCGCACCAGCTAAATTCATCATCCGTCAGCAGACGACGATACGGCGCCGGGCATTCATAAAGCCCCAGCGGCAGTTCTTTTGGCAGGATGTCGAGCAGCGTATTCAGAGTGGCAAAAAAGGTCTCGCTCCCCTCGTTGCGCGGATCAAGATGGTTAGTGACCAGTACCAGCGCATCAATGTTGGTCTGCGCCATCGCCAGCAACTCTTCTTTTTGCGCGGCGATATCATCGCTGATATGGCCGGAGGCGATCACCGGAATACGTCCATCAACGTGCTGCACCACAAAGCGGGCGAGCTCTACACGCTCTTGCAAGGAAAGGAACTGCATTTCGCTGGACTGGCAAACGGCAAACAGCGCGTCGACGCCTTTCTCCAGATACCAGTCGATCAGTTTCGCCAGCGCCGGGTAGTCAATCTGCTCATCGGCCGTGAAAGGGGTCAACATGACCGGAACAATACCGTTAATGGTTTTCATTTTCTCGTCCTGAATTAGTTGTGAGTACGGAGTCGTGTTGTTGCCTGTTCGAAGTCAGGCATATTGGATGCGCCCTCCAGCTCAACGGCGAGAGAGGCAAATGCAGAGGCCCAGGTCGCGGCCTGAACCAGACTGTTTCCGGCGGCAAGTGACGCTGCCAGCGCGCCATTAAACGCATCGCCGGCACCGGTGGTATCGACGGTAACGGCAGGGAAAGCGCGAATATGGCTAAATTGTTTGTTATCCAGTAACAATGCGCCGCGTGATCCCATCGTAATGAGGACTTTTTTCACCCCCATTCCGGCAATAATTAATGCCGCTTCTTTTGCGGTATCGATATCGCGAACCTCAACGCCGGATAATAAAGACGCCTCGGTTTCATTAGGAGTAATGACATCAACAAACGGCAAGCATGAAATTATCTCATCAGAGCACGGCGCCGGATTAAGAATGACTGTCTTACCAAGCTCATGGGCAATTTGAATTAATGCCACAGTAGCATCAAGGTTATTTTCCAGTTGCACCAACAGTACATCCGATGAAGATAATTCAGAAGAAATAGCCTGAACTTCACTGTGCGTAATGGTTTTATTGGCACCCGAATAAATGGCAATCATATTCTCGCCATTTTCCTGCGAGACATAAATAATTGCATTACCGGTAGGCTCACTGTCGGATTGATACAAGGTATAAGAGTGAATTTCGGACGCATTTAAATGGTCGGCAGCAAGTTGGCTAAACTGGTCTTTACCCACTTTCGCCGCAAAATGCACTTTTGCCCCGGCCTTACTTGCCGCCGTGGCCTGATTGGCGCCTTTACCGCCCGGCCCCAGGCTGCTGGCCAGGGCCAGCAAGGACTCGCCACCGCGTGGGAAGCGCTCCACTCGCGCAACAATATCGACATTAAATGAACCGAAAACACAGACCTTACCCTGCATGGTTTTTCCTTTTTGTTGATGATCGTTCTGCGGTTTACGGTGGTCTATTTGCTGGAGTAAAACTTCAAATCCCGGCCCTGTCTCGGAGATCAATTCTGCCTGCAAACTTCGCCGCAAAATAATTGCCCCGCCGTGGCACCGTTTCACCAGCCCCATTTCCGCTAAAATATTTAAATCACTGCGTATCGTTTCTTTAGACACGCCATAAAGCGTGGAAAAATAATTAACATTCCCACGTTCATTTTCATTCAAATATTGCCAGATACGATGTCTTCGTTCTTCAAGAAACATAATAAACCCCGAAATCACAATAGAAGTATACGAACCGCATACCGTTTGAAGAGTGACATCAATCTCATGTTTCCAGGCAAAACGGAACCAAACAAAAATGGCAGGATAAAAAGCGGAAAGCTGTATTTGCAGGCGTTATTCGTACTATTAATGAGGGTGAATTAGAGAGAAGCAGGCGATAAATGACCTGCGTGTCAGCAAAACACGCAGGGATAACTTAATTCTGTTCCGCCACCAGAATAGCCTGGGTATCCGGCTCCAGCGCCTTAAAAATATGTGGCAGATCCGCCGGGTAACAGATGTAGTCACCTTCACTTAATTCTTCTGGCGCTTCCGTCAGCCCCACCATCGCCCGGCCACGGGTCACGATAATGTGCTCAACTGAACCGGGCGGATGCGGCTGCGAAATACGGTCAGCACCGGGTTGAGTATCAAGAAAATAGATATCGCGTCGCGCCCCCGGCGGGCAGGTTGCAAGCAGTGTCGCCTGGTAATGCGCCAGTTCGGCGACCACTTTCGTCCCCTCGCCACGGCGAATGACCTGTGTTTTGGCGGCCTGCGGCTCCAGAAGACGGGCAAAGGGGATATCCAGCGCCACGCACAGAGACCACAGGGTCTCAATACTCGGGTTGCCGTTGCCGGCCTCAAGCTGGGAAAGTGTGGATTTGGCAATTCCGGCACGGCGGGCAATTTCCGCCAGTGAAAGCCCGGTTCGCAGACGTTCTCGCACCAGACTTTTGGCGATCACGCTAATAGGCTGTGTCATTACACGGCTCCAGTGTTCTATAAAATGAACGAATCGTTCTTCTTGAAAAACGAACCCGATGTGTTCATTATAATGAATATTCGTTCGATATAGCCAAAAAATTGTATGTTCAAACACAACTTCTCAAATCTTACAGGCGATACGATCAGAGCCATCTTGCTGGTCTGTCTGGCGGTTGGCGTGGTCGGCATCTCCTACGGTTCACTGGCGATGGCCTACGGTTTTCCACTGTGGGTTCCCCTTGCCCTTTCCACGCTGGTTTTAGCTGGCGCCTCCGAATTCATGTTTATCGGCATTGTCGCCAGCGGCGGCAATCCACTGGCGGCGGCGCTTGCCGGGTTGCTGGTGAATGCCCGCCATCTTCCCTTTGGCGTCACGGTGCGCGACCTGGTGGGCACGCGGGCGAAGGCTTTCTTCGGCTGTCACATTATGAATGATGAAAGTGTCGTGTTTGGCCTGGCACAACCGACGCCGGAACAGCGTAAAGCCGCCTACTGGCTGTGTGGGACGGGTGTTGCCCTGCTTTGGCCGCTTGGCGTTATTGTTGGCGCAGGGGTTGGAAAACTGCTACCCGCCCCGGAAACCATCGGGCTGGATGCGGTTTTCCCGGCTATTCTGCTGGCGCTGGTGCTGCCCGCACTGAAAAAGAAAACCACACTGATTCGCGCTGCCAGCGGAGCCGTTCTCTCCCTTGCCGCCGTGCCTTTTGCCCCCGTGGGCTTGCCGGTGCTGTTTTCTTTATTTGGCCTGCTGACGAGGAAGAAATAATGGCGAATACCACGCTGGTCATTATCGGTATTGCAGTACTGTCGGTGGGTACTTACCTGATGCGTTTTGGCGGCGCCCGGCTTGGCAATAAACTGGCGCTGTCAGAACGCGCCCAGGCACTGTTATCCGATGCGGCGACCACGTTACTGTTCGCCGTGGCGCTGGCGGCAACGCTATATGAAGGCGAACATTTCGCCGGTATGGCCCGCGTGCTGGGAGTGATGTTTGCCCTGTTTCTCGCCTGGCGCAAAATGCCGCTTATCGTGGTGATACTCTCTGCCGCCGTGGTCACCGCGCTGTTGCGCCTGGCAGGAGTGGCATAAAAGCGCCCGCAGGCGCTATACCGTATTGATTCAGGCCCGCAAATGCTCGCCCATCCAGGCAAACAGGCGGGTGTACCCCTCTTCACTTCCCTGTTCAAAGCGAAACACCGGGCCGAGCGCCATCGGTTCGGCTTTGGCGGCCAGTACCGCCAGCTCCGGCAGGTACTCTTCGCCAGGATGACCAACCCGACGCTCGCCAAGACGCTGTGCATAACGCGCGACGGCCACGTCAGGGGCGACCGCGTTCCAGACTTCGAGGATCCGTGTCACCCCGGCCTTCTCCAGATACTCAACCAGCTTCTCCTTCGGCTGAAAACCAAACCAGGCGTCGACAAGAAACGGGCAGCCTGCTGGCGCATTACGAATAATTGACCAGATGACGTCATAGGCCGCGCAGCCCAGCTTGCGGTTAAACGCCCGGTCTATTTCACTAAACTGCGCCATAAATGGCTCTTTGATGCCATCGATGGTCAGAACCGGCAGCGAAAACCGTTCCGACAACTGACGTGTTACCGTGGTTTTGCCCGATGCCGGTACACCGTTGACCAGTACGACCGTTTTTATTTGCGTAGTCATAGCAGCGCTACCACCTCCTCCCTTGTCCGTGCCGCCCGGAGCGCCGCCATCGTGTCATCACTGTCCAGCAGATGCACAATGGCGCGAATACCTTCTTCGATGTGCGCATTGCTGTCGTGCGCCCCGAACATAATAACAATATCCGCCGCTTCACTTTCGCCAAAGCGAATCGGTTCCTGCAACAATACCAGGCTAAAGCAGTCACGCTTTACCCCGCATTCCGGGCGTGCATGCGGCATGGCGATGCCCTCATCAAAGACATAGTACGCGCCATGCTCCAGCGTGCTGTCGATCACTGCCTCGCCGTAGCGGGCCTCCAGATAGCCCCCGTCAATCAGCGGGCGGGCGGCAAGCCGAATCACCTGCCGCCAGTCTTTTTCCGTTACGCCAACCTGAATCGCATCCGCTTCGATAAGAAGATCTTTAATCGTCATCTGTTCTCCCTAAATATTACGCCGAATAATATTGCGCAACTCGTCGATACGAATAAAGAGAGAATCCACTTCATGGCGATATTGTTTACTTTTAACAAAGACATTTAATGCCCGGTTATATAGCAGCATTAATTGTTTTTGGACATCGCTATTTCGCGGATCCTCCGCCAGATTACCTTCGAGTGATTTTATATCGACAGCCAGCAATTGTGCCTGCTTGTCATATTCTTCCAGCGTCGTATCATCTTTTTTCCACAACGACTTCAATGATTCAAACATGGCTCACTCCCGCCCCGACGTGTGCCGGAGCACCAGGGTTATGGAATAAAATTAACGTGGTAATGGAGGATTATTTAAATAAATTCATTTTCTCGACCAGCACCTGGGTGACGGCGTCGTTTGCCGGAATCAAAAACTTCCGCACGCTGTCATTCACCTTTCCTTTCTCAAAGGTTGATTTGCACTGGCCAACCCACTGCACATTCATCTCCGTGCCGACATTCACTTTATTGATCCCTTCGGTTACGGCTTTGCGCATATCCTCGTCGCTCACACCGGTCCCGCCATGCAGCACCAGCGGCGTCCCTGTGGCGGCGCTTATCTCCTGCAAACGCTGATGCTGGATCTGCGCCTTACCGGTATATAGCCCATGTACCGTGCCGACCGAAACCGCCAGCATGTCCACGTGGGTTTCCTCGACAAAACGCTTCGCGTCTTCCACGGTGGTGAAGCAGATATCCTCTTCGGCAACGGCTTTACCGTCTTCCGAACCGCCAATTGCGCCTAATTCGGCTTCGACCGAAATATCACGTGGTCGCGCCATCTCCACCACAATACGGGTCCTGGCAATATTCTCATCAATATCCAGATGCGAACCGTCATACATTATTGAACTGAATCCGGCATCAATCGCCGTTTGAATCGCGTTAATATCCGAACAGTGATCCAAGTGCAAACAGGTAGGCACATTTTCACTTGCTGATAATGAGCACACAGAATCAACCAGTAATTGATATCCCAGATATTGCGCCGTTCCGGTTGATATCTGAATCATTAACGGGCTGTTCGTTTGCTTTGCCGCTTTAAAAAAAGCAGGCAGCATTTCCAGACAGTGTAAATTAAAGGAACCGACAGCTTTAAATTGACGTGCTTTGGCAATTTCTAACAACGCAGTGAAATTATGCAGACTCATGGACTTTCTCCCCTTTTGGTTTAGCTGAGTTGCCATTAACGAACCAGGCAAGGAACGCGACAAAGACAATAAACAGACCGACAAACAGCCAGTTATTCTGGAAGGCATGCCCCAGCACCAGACCAGAACTGATGACATCAGAGTCACTGAACGTCACCCCGGTGAAACCGTAACTTTCCAGCATTGGCACCAGGATGGCGGGCAGGAAGGTAATAAACAAACCATGGACAACGCCGCCGATAACCGCGCCACGACGGCCACCCAGTGCGTTACCAAAGACGCCCGCCGTGCCGCCCGCAAAGAAGTTGGTCAGCAGTCCTGGCAGAATCATCGCCAGACCAAACATCGGAAAGACCAACATGCCAATAATCGAACCGACGGTGGTGGCCAGGAAGCCGACAATGACCGCGTTCGGGGCGTAGGGAAACAACACCGGGCAATCGAGCGCCGGTTTGGCGTCCGGGACGATGCGCATGGCGATACCACGGAAAGCGGGCACCAGTTCGTTCAACAGCAGACGAACACCGCTGTAAAGAACGAATACCCCGGCCACAAACTGGATGGATTGCATGAAGGCGTACATCAGGAAGTTCACGCCATGGGAGAACTGAGAGATGTATTCCGGCCCCGCAGCCACGGCCGGGATCAGGTACATTGGTACCATCACCACCGCCATGGCCAGATAGGTATCCTGCAGGAATTTAAAGTTATCCGGCAGTTGCAGATCTTCCGTTGAGCGGGAGCCTTTACCGACCACTTTCGCCACTGCTGCCTGCACCAGGTAGCCGATGGTACAGAAGTGTCCCAGCGCCACATCATCAGAACCGGTAATGCGTCTGACCACCGGTTGTGCCAGCGCAGGCATCAGTACCGCCATCGCGCCGCCAAAAATACCGCCCGTGAGGATCAGCGGCAGCCCGGTCAGACCGGCTTTATAGCCAATAACCGCCCCGATAGTTGCCATCCATAGCAATGCTTGTCCGGTGAGGAAGATGTATTTCAGCGGTGTCAGGCGGGCAATGATGATATTAACTGCGAAAATGACCATCAGCGTCAGCGCCACTTCTGAACCCAGTTCGCGGTTCGCCAGCCCGGCGATGGCCGCCACATCGGTGATGTAGCCTTTCATCCCGAAACCGTGGGTGAAAATATCATTCAGGAAGGTCAATGTGGCGACGATGATATTGATACCGGCCATCATGATTAAGAAACCGAGCAGCGTTTTAAATGTCCCCTCGGCAATTTTTCCCGGTGATTTCTTTTGTAAGATCAAACCAAGCATGGCGATAAAGGCAATTAATATTGACGCCTGCCCGAGTAGATCTTTGACGATAAACTCAATGAAGCTATTCATGGTCAGTTACCTTCATGTTATGCATTTTTAAGAATGCGATAATCTTCTGCTCGATTTCCTCTTTATCGGTCAATTTATTAAGCACAACGACACGGCTGATTTCTTCTTCACTGGCATCCGCCGTTAAAATGTCGGCAAAGACTTTTTGCGTCAAAATCATATCGGACTTAAATGCACCAGCTTCAGAAACGGTTGTGTGTTCAACTTTTGCCGGAATTTCTAATTTTTTCAGCACTGCTTTTGCGCTCATTTCGATCGCAAAGCTGGAGCCGAGGCCGCAGCCACATACGCAAAGAACTTTAAGCATGTAAATCTCCTCAAATAATATTGAGTTGTTTGGCCAGTTTGTAATGATGTCCTTCTGTGTCTACCAGACGTTTTTTCATACTAATAAGATCAATAGGGATAGGTTTATTACTCGAATTGATAATAATGGCTTTATTTTTCATACCAGATTGAATACAACGAACCACTTCACTGGCCATGATAGTGCCCTGATAAATCTCCTCGCAGGTAGGGTCACCGTTACGTAAACCATAACCAATAATCGTTTTACGAATACGCACGCCAATTCGCGGTTCAAGCTGCTTGATCATGGTGTCGATAGCCCCCTGAAAGCCCGGCGTGTACTCTCTGGTGTAACCTTCTGAACATAAAATAACGACACTGTTCTGGCTGGCAAGCCGGTCTGTAATGCGTTGAGATAACTCATCAATTGGGATCTGGCACTCCGGTATAAGGGCAATATCCGCATTGCTTTTTATCGCTGATTGCAGCGTCAGCTCCCCACAGTATCCTCCCAGGACCTCTACCATAAAGACACGG
The DNA here is from genome assembly GCF_003073275.1 of Phytobacter sp. SCO41. Lineage (NCBI taxonomy): Bacteria > Pseudomonadati > Pseudomonadota > Gammaproteobacteria > Enterobacterales > Enterobacteriaceae > Phytobacter > Phytobacter sp. SCO41. The sequence goes on from NZ_CP027225.1 coordinate 5,514,633, forward strand.
CCGGGTAACGCCCGACCGGTATTCCTGAGTCGGGAAACTTCCTTAATAATTTGTTCGCAGGCGGTAGAAAATCCAATGGAATAATCACTGCCATAGACATCGTTATCAATTGTCATGCCGACACCAAAGCAATTCACATCAAATTCGCTCAGCGTATTTAAAAATTGCAGCGATCCATCACCGCCCGCCATAACCAGTACATCAATACGTAGCGACCTTAATTTTTTTGCAATTATTTCATATTCGCTTCGTAGTAATTTTCGGGTTGTACGACCCGAGGTAATAATGGGGATTGAGGCAATAGAGAAATCCACCAAATCGCGCCAGGCGATTTCGTTATGCTTCTTTTCAAGTAAACCAGGTATTCCGCCATTGAACAGAGTAATGTCTGCCTGCATCAGTCTTGCGATCTGGAAAATAAAGTTATTTATTCCCGATACATCACCACCGCTAATGACCACACCGATTCTCATCACAATTTCCCCGTTGACTTCCCGTGGGAATATTTTTCCCTGACTTCAAGAGGTATATTTGCAATGAAAGTCACATTTTATCGATAATTTTCCGTCAACCAACCATTGACACATATGTTAAATGGCTTTTATTTGCGACTTTAATCACAAAAACACAGTGAGATTCAACTCACAGTATTTTTATTAATTCCTTTCCAATCATTGAGTTATAAAAGAAGGCGATTTGAAATATTTCGGAGAAATAAAACTGCGATTAAGGCTTTTAGAAGGATGGTAATTTTGTGATTGCAACCTCATTTTTTAACGTAAAAGAGGCATACGGGAGGAGGATTCAGAAAAGGGAGAGCAAAAACAGCGGGGAAATAACCTGTCCCCGCTCCGAAGAGTCAGGGACAGCGGCAATGCGGGAAAACTTATTTTGTCAGTTCAGCGGTCATATGAACCTGGTTACCGCTGAAAGCTTCGGTAATCTGGTATGAAGAGGCGCCAGCCTGTTGTGCCTGAGCGGCAATTTTCGCTTCTGCACCAGACAGTGTAGAGTCAGTTGCGGTTACTGTCTGAGCAGCAAAAGAACCGAAAGAAGAAGCCAGAGCGATAACTGCGACAAAAGTTTTGATGCTTTTCATGATATAAACCCTTCTGAATGTTTGTTGGGATGAGGCGCTTCGCCTCGATGAAATAAATAATAGACTTTAACCCCATCAACAGACAGCGGAATGATTTGCATTTATCTTTCAAATTATCTGAACATGAAAAGAGAGAGGAAAATGACCACAGACTGGCTCACCGCCTTGCAGCAATTTGGACGCATGCGCAGCATGTCGGCAATGGAGACTCTGCAACGGCAAGGGGAGCCACAACACAGTCTGTTTTGGTTACAGGAAGGGACTGCCCGGGCGGTATATCACTCCGCACAGGGCCAGGAAAAAGTGAAAGAGTTCTATTTCGCCGGTGAATGCTGTTTTCTCTACCTGAGCTGGCTTACCGGATCGGTGGCGGATTACAGCCTGCAAATGCTGACCCCAGGCAGGCTTTGTGAAATCCCGCTGCGTCTGCTCGATAAACCCGAGCACCTTACTGCGCGGTTGGCTCTGCTCAACCAACAGGTGATCTACAAGGAAAAGAAAGAGCAGATGTTTTTGCTCAATAATCCCGAACAGCGCTGGCAATACGTGCAGGCCAATTTTCCGGACTGGGAGCAACAGCTCACGCAAAAAGATCTCGCCAGTTACATTGGCATCTCCCCGGTGAGTTTGTCGCGAATTCGCGCACGTCTTAACAAAGGTTAACGACCGACACGCCCGCCCGTCTTATGCTGCCCCCTCGTTCTCTCTGCGGGCAATGCGATGACCCCATTTTTCCTCTCACAGATCCTGGCGGGCCTGTCGTTTGGCCTGGATTTGCTGGCCTTTCAGTTTATCCGTCGACAGTGTTCTCTGCTGACGCTCGCCTGTTCTACCAGCCTGCTGGCGTTCCATTTCTGGCTGCTCGGTGAAAACAGTGCCTGTGGATTGATGGCGCTGGCCGCCAGCCGATACCTGCTGGCTATCGTCACCACAAGCCAAAGAGTGAAAGGGGGATTTCTCTGTGCGTCGGTGCTATGCAGCGGACTGACCTGGCAACATCCGACAGATATCTTCCCGCTAGCGGGCAGTTTACTCATGACGATTGCCGCATTTCAGCCAACGGCAGCGGGGTTACGGCTGATCACTCTGGGCGGCAGCCTGTGCTGGCTTATCAATAATGTTCTGGCAGGTTCACCCATGGCGATAGTCATGGAAGGCACGTTTATGCTGAGTACATTGGTTTCGTACTGGCGGCTAAAGAGAGGTGTGGCGGTGGGCGGGTAACACCAGAAACGAAAAAAGCGCCCGCAGGCGCTCTTTCGACAGTGTTACGCTTATTTGGTCAGTTCTGCGGTCATGTGCACGCGATCACCGGTGAAAGCTTCGGTGATGTGGTAAGAAGAGGCACCAGCCTGCTGAGCCTGAGCGGCGATTTTCGCTTCTGCACCGTCCATTGTGGAGGAGGTTGCGGTCACTGTCTGTGCAGCGAATGAACCGAAAGAAGAAGCCAGAGCGATAACTGCGACAAAAGTTTTGATGCTTTTCATGATATAAACCCTTCTGAATTTTTGTTGAGGTGAGGCGTTGTGCCTCGATGAAATAAATACTAGACCTGAACCTCATCAACAAAAAGCGGAAGAATTTGCTCTCAACATTCAAAAAAACTGATTTATATCTTAACCCGCAATCAAACGCTGCGGATGGGTATAAATCGTTGCCCTGCCCGGCTTGCAAAAACCCACCAGCGTGAGGTTGCAGCGCTCAGCAACCTCAACGGCCAACGTGGTCGCAGCGGAAACGGCAAACAGAATTTCCACGCCGCACATGGCGGATTTCTGCACCATTTCATAGCTCGCGCGGCTGGAGACCAGCGCCGCTCCCGTCTGCCAGGACACCCCTTCATGGGCGCGATGACCAAGCAGCTTATCCAGCGCCACGTGACGCCCCACGTCCTCATGCCCACCCACAAGTTGCCCGGAAGGTAGCATCCAGGCGGCCGCATGGGTACAGCCCGTAAGTTTGCCAATCGGCTGGAAATCGGTGAGATGCGCCAGCGCCTGGTCCAAATTTGCCAGATCAAATGTCTGCGTAAACGGCAGTGGTGCGACGGGTTTGCCAATGTCGTTCAGTTGCTCAACGCCGCACACGCCACACCCTGTCCGCCCGGCCAGCGCGCGACGACGCTCTTTTAGACCCATAAACCGACGGCTGGAAAGCTCAATCTGCACTTCCAGACCATTGCAGGACGGCACCACCTCCATACCAAAAATTTCCTGGCGGGTTTCGATAATCCCTTCGGAGAGGGAAAAACCGACGGCAAACCACTCCAGGTCTTTGGGGGAGGCCATCATCACCACATGAGAAATGCCGTTATAAACCAGCGCAACGGGCACTTCCTCCGCTAACACATCGGGATGAGAATGTTGCAGATCATCGCGCTTCCAGAGTGCGACCTGGCGGGAACCTGTGATCTGAGTAGCAACTTCGTATTGTTCAGTATGGATTTTGTTCACGTTGTATTAACCGAATTAAAACAGGCGTAACCGCAATGTGGTATTCTGAGTCATACCCCTTTTGGGCCAGGGGATTTACAGCAATTTTGTACCTTTGCGGCGACGACCGCAAAGTAAAAAAAACCTCGTGACAATGTCGAAACAAGGAGCAAACCATGCAGGTCAGCAGAAGGCAGTTCTTTAAGATCTGCGCTGGCGGTATGGCAGGTACAACGGCAGCGGCGCTGGGCTTTGCCCCAAGCGTAGCACTGGCGGAGACGCGGCAATACAAATTACTGCGCACCCGTGAAACGCGAAATACCTGCACATACTGTTCTGTCGGCTGTGGGCTTTTAATGTATAGCCTCGGCGACGGCGCGAAAAACGCCAAAGCATCTATTTTCCATATCGAAGGCGACCCGGATCACCCGGTCAACCGTGGCGCGCTCTGCCCGAAAGGTGCAGGTCTGGTGGATTTTATTCATTCAGAAAGCCGCCTGAAATATCCAGAATACCGTGCGCCAGGCTCCGACAAATGGCAACAAATCACCTGGGATGACGCGTTTGATCGCATCGCAAAACTGATCAAAAAAGACCGCGATGCCAACTACATCGCGCAAAACGCCGAAGGCACCACCGTCAACCGTTGGCTCTCCACCGGTATGCTGTGCGCCTCCGCATCCAGTAACGAAACCGGTTATTTAACCCAGAAATTTACCCGCGCCCTCGGCATGCTCGCCGTGGATAACCAGGCGCGTGTCTGACACGGACCAACGGTAGCAAGTCTTGCTCCAACATTTGGTCGCGGTGCGATGACCAACCACTGGGTAGATATGAAAAACGCCAATCTCATCATCGTGATGGGAGGGAACGCTGCTGAAGCGCATCCGGTGGGATTCCGCTGGGCGATGGAAGCAAAAATCCATAATGGCGCCAAATTAATCGTTATCGATCCTCGATTTACGCGTACCGCTTCGGTCGCGGACTTTTACACGCCCATTCGTTCCGGGACGGATATCGCTTTCCTCTCCGGGGTTCTGCTGTATCTGCTGACAAATGAAAAATACAACCGCGAATACACCGAAGCCTACACCAACGCCAGCCTGATCGTGCGTGAGGACTTCGGCTTTGAAGACGGCCTGTTTACCGGCTATGACGCGGAAAAACGCAAATATGACCGTTCAAGCTGGAACTATGAGCTGGATGAACAGGGCTTCGCTAAACGCGATACCACCCTGACCCATCCACGCTGCGTGTGGAATTTACTGAAACAACACGTTTCTCGCTATACGCCAGAGGTCGTGGAAAACATCTGCGGTACGCCAAAAGCGGACTTCCTGAAAGTCTGTGAATACATCGCGGAAACCAGTGCCCACGACAAAACTGCGTCGTTCCTGTACGCGCTGGGCTGGACGCAACACTCTGTTGGTGCGCAGAACATCCGTACCATGGCGATGATCCAATTGCTGCTCGGCAACATGGGGATGGCGGGCGGCGGTGTTAACGCCCTGCGCGGCCACTCCAATATTCAGGGGCTGACCGACTTAGGCCTGCTGTCGCAAAGCCTGCCGGGTTATATGACGCTGCCAAGCGAGAAACAGACGGATCTGCAAACCTACCTGACGGCAAACACGCCAAAACCGTTGTTGCAGGGTCAGGTGAACTACTGGGGCAACTACTCGAAATTCTTCGTCTCGATGATGAAAGCCTTCTATGGCGAAAAAGCGACGAAAGAAAACAGTTGGGGCTTCGACTTGCTGCCGAAGTGGGACAAGAGTTACGACGTCCTGCAGTATTTCGACATGATGTTTAAAGGTCAGGTGAACGGTTATATCTGCCAGGGTTTCAACCCGGTCGCATCGTTCCCGAACAAAAACAAAGTTGTGGCGGCACTGTCGAAACTGAAATTCCTGGTGACCATCGACCCGCTGAACACGGAAACCTCCACGTTCTGGCAGAACCATGGCGAGTCGAACGATGTTGATTCATCGAAAATCCAGACCGAAGTGTTCCGCCTGCCCTGCACCTGCTTTGCCGAAGAGAACGGCTCCATCGTGAACTCCGGCCGCTGGCTGCAATGGCACTGGAAAGGTCAGGATGCGCCGGGGGAAGCGGTCACCGACGGTGAGATTCTGGCAGGCATCTTCCTGCGCCTGCGCAAAATGTACGCCGAAGAGGGCGGTGCTAACCCTGAACAGGTGCTGAGCATGACCTGGAACTACTCCACACCACACGAACCGGCTTCGGAAGAGGTGGCAATGGAGAGTAACGGCAAGGCGCTGGCGGATATTATCGATCCGGTTACCAATACGGTCCTCGTGAAAAAAGGTCAGCAGCTCAGTTCGTTCGCCCAGTTACGTGACGACGGTACCACCTCCAGCGGATGCTGGATTTTCGCCGGTAGCTGGACGCCGGACGGCAACCAGATGGCCAAACGCGATAATGCCGACCCGTCAGGCCTTGGCAATACGCTCGGCTGGGCATGGGCGTGGCCGCTTAACCGTCGCATCCTGTATAACCGCGCCTCCGCTGACCCGCAGGGTAAACCGTGGGATCCGAAACGCCAGATCCTGAAATGGGACGGCGCGAAATGGGGCGGCGCGGATATCCCGGACTACAGCACTGCAGCACCGGGCAGCGATGTGGGGCCGTTTATCATGCAGCCGGAAGGGATGGGCCGCCTGTTCGCTATCGATAAGATGGCGGAAGGGCCGTTCCCGGAACATTACGAGCCGTTTGAAACACCGCTGGGCACTAACCCGCTGCACCCGAATGTGGTCTCGAACCCGGCCGCGCGCGTCTTTAAAGACGACATGGCCGCGATGGGTAAAGCGGATAAATTCCCGTATGTCGGCACCACTTACCGCCTTACCGAACACTTCCACTACTGGACCAAGCACGCATTGCTGAACGCGATCGCACAGCCGGAGCAGTTTGTGGAAATCGGTGAAAAGCTGGCGGGCAAGCTGGGGATCGTGCAGGGCGATACCGTGAAAGTCTCCTCCAACCGCGGCTATATCAAAGCCAAGGCTGTGGTGACCAAGCGTATCCGCACACTGAACGTACACGGCAAAGAGGTGGATACCATCGGTATTCCCATTCACTGGGGTTATGAAGGCGTGGCGAAGAAAGGCTTTATCGCGAACACCCTTACCCCGTTTGTCGGTGACGCAAACACCCAGACGCCGGAGTTTAAGGCCTTCCTGGTGAATGTGGAAAAGGTATAGCGGAGACGAATTATGGCTTACCAATCTCAAGATATTATCCGTCGTTCCGCCACTAACGGTTTTACCCCCGCGCCACAGGCGCGGGATCACCAGCAGGAGGTGGCGAAGCTTATCGACGTCACCACCTGTATTGGGTGTAAAGCCTGTCAGGTAGCCTGCTCGGAGTGGAACGATATTCGTGATGAAGTGGGACATAACGTCGGGGTTTACGATAACCCGGCTGACCTGACCGCTAAGTCATGGACAGTTATGCGTTTTTCCGAAGTGGAGCAGAACGACAAACTGGAATGGCTTATCCGCAAAGACGGCTGCATGCACTGTGCCGATCCGGGTTGTCTGAAGGCATGTCCCTCAGAAGGGGCTATCATTCAGTATGCCAACGGGATTGTCGACTTCCAGTCTGAACAGTGTATTGGCTGCGGCTACTGCATTGCAGGCTGCCCGTTCAACGTGCCGCGCCTGAACCCGGAAGACAACCGCGTCTACAAATGTACGCTGTGCGTAGACCGCGTTACCGTCGGTCAGGAACCGGCCTGCGTGAAAACGTGCCCGACCGGCGCTATCCACTTTGGTAGCAAAGAGGATATGAAAACGCTGGCAGGCGAACGCGTGGCGGAGCTGAAAACTCGGGGTTATGACAATGCGGGCCTGTACGATCCGGCCGGCGTTGGTGGTACACACGTCATGTACGTACTGCACCATGCCGACAAGCCGAATCTGTATCACGGCCTGCCGGAAAACCCGGAAATCAGCGAAACCGTGAAGTTCTGGAAAGGTATCTGGAAGCCGCTGGCCGCTGTGGGTTTTGCAGCGACATTTGCAGCCAGTATCTTCCACTACGTCGGTGTCGGTCCAAACCGCGCAGAGGAAGAAGACGACAATCTGCATGAAGAAAAAGACGAGGTGCGCAAATGAAAAGACGTGACACCATCGTGCGCTACACGGCGCCGGAACGCATCAACCATTGGGTCACCGCCTTCTGCTTCGTGCTGGCGGCGGTGAGCGGGCTGGGCTTTTTCTTCCCGTCCTTTAACTGGCTGATGCACATTCTGGGTACGCCGCAGTTAGCGCGTATTCTGCACCCGTTTGTTGGGGTGGTGATGTTCGCGTCGTTCATCATCATGTTCTTCCGCTACTGGCATCACAACCTAATCAATCGGGATGATATCTTTTGGGCGAAGAATATTCGTAAGATCGTCGTCAACGAGGAAGTGGGTGATACCGGGCGCTATAACTTCGGCCAGAAATGTGTGTTCTGGGCGGCGATTCTCTTCCTGGTGTTGTTGCTGGTGAGCGGCATCATCATGTGGCGTCCGTACTTCGCACCCGTTTTCTCTATCCCGGTCATTCGAATTGCGATTATGGTTCATTCGTTTGCCGCAGTAGCGTTAATTGTGGTTATTATGGTGCATATCTACGCCGCACTATGGGTGAAGGGCACGATAACCGCCATGGTGGAAGGCTGGGTAACCAAAACGTGGGCGAAGAAACATCACCCGCGCTGGTACCGTGAAGTCCGCCAGAAAGAGGAAAAAACGACGGAATGAGTATTCGCATAATCCCGCAAGACGAGCTGGAGAAGAGCGAGAAACGCACGGCGGAAGTGATTCCGCCGTTATTATTCCCCAGACTGAAAAATCTCTATAACCGCCGGGCAGAACGCCTGCGCGCGTTAGCAGAGCACAATCCGCTGGGTGATTACCTGCGTTTTGCCGCGCTGATCGCCCATGCCCAGGAGGTGGTGCTGTACGACCATCCGCTGGAAATCGATCTGACAGCACGTATCAAACAGGCCGCCGCTGAGGGCAAGCCGCCGCTGGATATCCATGTCCTGCCGCGCGATAAGCACTGGCACCGGCTGCTGCACTCCCTCATTGCCGAACTCAAACCGGAAATGAGTGGACCTGCGCTGGCCGTCATTGAAAATCTGGAAAAATCCTCCGAACAGGAGCTGGAGCAGATGGCCAGCGCGCTGTTTGCGTCTGATTTTAGCGCGGTGAGTAGCGATAAAGCGCCGTTTATTTGGGCTGCGCTTTCTCTCTACTGGTCGCAAATGGCCAGCCTGATCCCCGGCAAAGCCCGTGCGGAATATGGCGAGCAACGTCAGTTCTGCCCGGTATGCGGATCGATACCTGTTTCAAGCGTTGTGCATATCGGCACCACCCAGGGGTTGCGCTATCTGCACTGCAATCTTTGTGAAACCGAGTGGCACGTGGTGCGCGTCAAATGCAGCAACTGCGAGCAGACTCGCGACTTACACTACTGGTCGCTGGACAACGAGAAGGCGGCAATCAAAGCCGAAAGCTGTGGCGATTGCGGCACCTATCTGAAGATTCTGTATCAGGAAAAAGATCCGAATGTGGAGCCTGTTGCCGATGATTTAGCTTCACTGGTGCTTGATGCCCGTATGGAACAGGAAGGGTTCGCCCGCAGTTCCATCAATCCATTCCTCTTCCCGGGCGAAGGGGAGTAAGCGCCATTAACTGTGCCGGGTTGCCCATGCGCCCGGCTACAGTTGATACGGTGTGATCACTCCCGCTACACCGGCAAAATCACGGGTATTTCGTGTCACCCATTCACGGCGATGAAGCTGCGCTGTCGCCAGGATTATGGCGTCTGGCTGCGTCATGCCATATTCTTGCCGCAGTTTACCGCTCCGCTCTGCAATCTAACCTGTGCATGAATAAGGCGCCTTTCTGCCTGTATTTCATCTTTGCGAGACGCTTTCCAGATTCACTCGCCTCCTGAAAATCACCTTTCCCACCGACGTCAATCCAGGTTATAACACTGGATATATATACAGAATGGAGATGTGGTAATGGCGCTGGAAATCGGAATTGCAGAGCTGGTCAGGGAGTTTATTGCCGCCGGGCGGCCATCCTCGCGAGATAAAAGTATTGATGAACGGAGGGCGGGCTACATCGCCAGTACCGTGCTGGCGGGCGAAACGGAAACCCGGGTAAACGTAGAAGATGTGCATCTCGATGGTATGGCGTTTCGCGTTATCTCCCCGCTTGAGGCAACCGGCCCATTGCCAACGCTTGTCTATTACCACGGCGGCTGCTTTATCAGCGGCGAGTTTGCCACCCATGACAACCAGTTACGCCAGCTCGCTTTTCATAGCGGCTGTCGGGTGATTGCGGTGCAATATCGTCTGGCCCCGGAACATCCCTTTCCTGCCGCGCATGATGACGCGTACAGAGGGGCAGAAATTATCTGGCAATACGCCGATGAGCTGGGCGTGGATCGGCAAAAAGTTACCCTCGCAGGAGACAGCGCGGGTGGTCATCTGGCGCTGGTTACGGCACTTCGTCTTAAAGCCGCGCAGGTATGGCAACCCGCTCAATTGATCCTGATTTATCCCATGCTCGATGCGACCGCCTATTTTGAAAGCTATACCAGCAACGGCGAGGACTATGTGATTACCCGTGACGCGCTGCTCAGTGGCTATGAGCTATATCTCGGTGACACGGATCCCATGCATCCGGAAGCCAGCCCGCTCTGGCGCGATGATTTTAACGGTCTTCCTCCGGTGCATATTCTTACTGCCGAATATGACCCGCTCTGCGATGAAGGCGAAGCATTGTTTCAACGGCTGACCGAGCAAGGGGTGGCATGTTCCTGCCAGCACCATCTTGGGGTGATTCACGGTTTCTTTCAGCTTGCTGGCATCAGCAAAACAGCTCGCGGGGCGATAAGAGATGTGGCATGGCGGTTGAGAGCATTACCACATTGAGAACTTCAGGAAGGTTTGCGTAGCGGTGAAGGTTCATTAGCGCTGCAAGAGATAGCTGAAAGGAAGAAACACCCCTTAACGAAGCAAGGAAACACCATGTCCATCGTTGCGCCCGTCGAAAAACAATTTGCCGCTTATAACGCCCATGACATTGAGATGTTCGTGGCCTGTTTTAGCGAAGATTTTACCGCATGGCGTATGCCCGCCACATCCCCTTCCACCCGTGGTCGGGAAGCGCTGCGCGCATTTTACAGCCAGCATCGTTTTAACAACCCGGCGCTGAGGGCGGAGTTGCTTAGCCGCACCGTGATGGGAAATAAGGTGTTCGATCACGAAAAAATCTATGGCATCGGCGAGCAGGTTATCGAGAATATGGCGGTGTATGAGATTCAGGATGGTTTGATTAAAACCGCGTGGTTTTACTTTGCCGAATAGCTTTATTTTGCCTGGGTTGAGCCCGGCGCTGGCGCCGGACTCGCTAATCACTCTTCTTCGTTGCCGCCTTCTTCATAGGCGCCATAAGGTTTAGCGGGTAATACGATATAAACCGCCTCAAACAAGGCACCCTGTTTATCGTCGCCAAACAGTTCAACCTGCAACTGAACACGTGCTTTACGCCCGCGAGCCAGTCTGTCGAGGTCACCGCTCAGAGAGCCGAGATCGGCAATTGCGCTCGGTTTACCCGTGATTGGCGTGCTGTAACGGATATGCGCATCGGCAAGAATAATCGTCCCGCCCAGATGCCGCTCACGCAGCATCAACCAGATAAGCCCCCAGCCCGTTAGCGTCGCCAGCGAAAACAGGCTTCCGGCGAACAGCGTATGGTGCGGGTTCTGGTTGCCCGTCTCCGGCATGGTGGTGATAAATTTCTGACCGGTGTACTGCTGAATGCGCACACCCATCTTTTCGCTGAGTGGAATATGCTGATACCAGGCCTGCTGCAACTGCCCACACCAGTCGCCGCGATGCAGAATATCATCCAGCGTCGCCACGGGTTTGATCATCAGGAAATGGCGCACCGGGGTGGTTTGCGGGGCGGTGATTTCGCCCTCATTGATAAAACCCAGCTTTGCAAAGAACTCTACCGCATCTTCACGTGCGCTACAGGTCACCCGCTTCACACCTTCCTGGCGCGCGACAGACTCCAGCGTCATCGCCATCAGCGTGCCGAGCCCTTTATCCTGCACGGAGGGGTGGACGGCCATAAAACGGATCGAAGCCTCATTGTCAGCATTGATATATAACCGACCAACGGCAACGATTTCGCCTTCTTCATCCACAACCATTTGATGATGGGCCATGGCATCCCAGGCGTCACGTTCGGAGCCTTTCGGCTGATGCAATGGCTTGCGCAGCATCTCCCAACGGAACTGGTAGTAAAGCTCTAGCTCTTCTTCTGTTTGCGGTACGCGAAGGTGATACATAGCTGTATTCTCTCTTGTTACCCGTGGCAACTCCGCAAGCTGGCTCATACTTGCAACCAGAACGTTACGGGGCCGTCATTAACCAGCGATACCTGCATATCTGCGGCGAATCGTCCGGTCTGTGTTTCTATCTGCTGGCTACGGCAGCGACTGACGAAATAGTCATACAGCGCCTCCGCCTTTTCCGGCGCGGCCCCTCTGGAAAAGCCAGGACGCATGCCACGTTCGGTATCCGCCGCCAGCGTAAATTGTGACACCACCAGCACGCTGCCGCCGGACTGCTGAACATTGAGGTTCATCTTGCCGTCAGCGTCACTGAAAATACGATACCCCAGTACGCGCTCGCACAGGCGGTTCGCTTTTTGCTCGTCATCTTCCCTTTCGACACCTAACAACACCAAAAGTCCCGGACCGATTTCACCCGTCACTTCACCCTCCACGGTAACGCTGGCCTGGGATACACGTTGTATCAATGCAATCATGGTTGGTCTTCTTCTTGTTCTGCGGCTTTTTTTAATCGTCGATATTCACCGAGAGTGACAGTTATTTCAGCGCCAAGCAAGACGATACACCATGTCCAGTAGACCCACAGAAACAAAATCGGGACCACCGCCAGCACGCCATAAATGAGCTGGTAAGAAGGAAATGTGGTGATATAAAGCGCAAACCCTTTTTTCCCCGCTTCAAACAATAGAGCGGCGACAAAAGCACCAATCACTGCATCACGGTTGGGCACGCGGGTGGTTGGCACAATGCTGTACAACAACCAAAAAGAGATCCACGACAAAATGAGCGGGAAAACGCGCAGCATATTATCTATCGCGCCATTGAGCCCGCTGGCCCAGCGCAGAGAGAGCAAGTAAGAGCTTATCGCCAGGCTTGCACCGGCAAGCAGCGGCCCCAGCGTCAAAATCATCCAGTAGACAGCAAAGGAGTATATCCGCGGACGCACGCGCGTACTGCGCCAGATAGAATTGAGGGCGCTGTCGATGGAGTACATCAACAGTAATGAGGTGACCACCAGCCCACATGCTCCAACGGCAGTCATTTTGCTTGAATTGGCAACGAACTGTTCGATATAGCGTTGAATCACATCGCCGGTAGTCGGAATAAAATTAGCAAAAACAAAGTGACGCAGTTGGATGCTAACCTCAGAAAACATCGGAAAAGCGGCAAATAACGCAAAGATAACGGCAATGAGTGGCACCAATGAAAGCAACGAAACATAGGCGAGATTTCCCGCCAGTGTTGTCATGTGGTCTTCATCAATACGCAGCCAGAGTAATTTCAGCCACGACCAAATGGGTCGCGTATGGTGTTTCGTTTTATGGCGAATAAATTTCAGCATAACTGCTTCGCAAAATAGTCAGGGAGGGTGTTCTTACCCGTCACCAGAATACTGGTGATCCCCAACTGGTTAGCCCCTTCTATATTATTGGCATTATCATCGAAAAAGACAGTATTATCAGCGCTATAGCCTTCCAGTTCGAGAACACGTTGGTAGATGCGTACTTCCGGCTTACGCATCCCCATATCTTGCGAAAGATAAATATGGTCGGCGGCAGCCAAAATTTCCGGGTATTGATCCGGCCAGTACGTGGTATGAAGACTGTTGGTATTGGAGAGCACGACCACGCGGTGCCCCTGCTCACGCAGTTTTTGCATGATGCTGATAACGTCCTTACGCAGGGAGACAAAAACCGCCTGCCAGCCCGTTGCGAACTGCTCAAAGCTTAACGACATAGACATCTCTTCACAGAGCGCTTTGGCAAAATCTTCATCACTGATTTCACCCCGCTCATGAAGCTGGAACGTCTCGCCCATCGTGAAACTCTGTTTGAGTGTCGCAAGCGGCACACGGCTAAAGTCACTCCATACGCCCAGCACCCGATTGAAGTCGATATCAACGATCACGTTACCCAAATCAAAGATATAGAGCATCTCTCTCTCCTTATTTTCCGTGGAAAGTTAACTGTAGCGGGAAAGTCAGAAGTTGAATAGTTTGCCCGCGCTGGCGAGCAACAGGATTGTGATGGGTAGAGGTTCCCGGACAAACGATGATGAAAAAAGCCTCCCCATTCATCAGGTGGTACGCACTCAGCAAAAGAAAAAGCCGCTGAGAGCAGCGGCTTTTTTTCCGGCTGGCTATTACGCCCGCCCGGCATCACGTATCTGGTTAAAAAGAAGATTAGTCTTCTTTAGAACCACGGTTAGCGCGACGACGATCGTTTTCCGTCAGGTGACGTTTACGAATACGGATAGAGGTCGGGGTAACTTCTACCAGTTCGTCATCATCGATGAACTCAAGAGCCTGCTCCAGGGTCATCTTAACCGGCGGAACCAGAACCGTTGCTTCGTCAGTACCGGACGCACGCATGTTGGTCAGTTTCTTACCGGTCAGGCAGTTTACAGTCAGGTCGTTAGAACGGCTGTGAATACCGATGATCTGACCTTCGTAAACTTCTGCGCCGTGGCCCAGGAACAGCTTACCGCGGTCCTGCAGGCTGAACAGCGCAAACGCAACCGCTTTCCCCTGACCGTTGGAGATCAGTACGCCGTTCTGACGCTGACCCACATCGCCCGGACGAATGTCGTCGTAGTGGCTGAACGTGGAGTACAGCAGACCCGTACCAGAGGTCATGGTCATGAACTCTGAACGGAAGCCGATCAGGCCACGGCTTGGGATCACGTAGTCGAGACGTACGCGGCCTTTGCCATCTGGATTCATGTTTTTCAGGTCGCCTTTACGCTCACCCAGTGCCTGCATCACAGAACCCTGGTGCTGCTCTTCGACGTCCAGCGTGACGTTTTCGAACGGCTCTTGTTTACGGCCGTCGATTTCGCGGAAGATAACTTTCGGACGGGAAACCGCCATCTCGAAACCTTCACGACGCATGTTCTCGATCAGTACAGACAGGTGCAGCTCACCACGACCGGAAACGCGGAATGCATCAGCGTCTTCGGTTTCTTCTACGCGCAGCGCAACGTTGTGTACCAGCTCTTTGTTCAGGCGGTCAAGAATCTGACGAGAGGTAACATACTTACCTTCTTTACCACAGAACGGAGAGGTGTTTACGCAGAAGAACATGGTTACGGTCGGCTCATCAACAGACAGTGCCGGCAGTGCTTCAACATTCTGCGTATCGCAGATGGTGTCGGAGATGTTCAGCTCGCCCAGACCGGTGATCGCGATGATATCGCCCGCTTCTGCGATATCGCTCTCGATACGCTCCAGACCCAGGTGGGTCAGAACTTTACCGACTTTACCGTTACGGGTTTTGCCTTCGCTATCAATGATAGTGACCTGCTGGTTCGGTTTCACTTTACCGCGTTTGATACGGCCGATACCGATGACGCCAACGTAGTTGTTGTAGTCCAACTGGGAGATTTGCATCTGCAGCGGGCCATCAAGGTCTACGTTTGGTGCCGGTACGCGATCAACGATGGTCTGATACAGCGGGGTCATGTCTTCCGCCATATCTTCGTGATCCAGACCCGCGATACCGTTCAGCGCAGAGGCGTAAACGATAGGGAAGTCCAGCTGTTCGTCGGTAGCGTCAAGGTTTACGAACAGGTCGAATACCTGATCGACAACCCAGTCAGGACGTGCGCCCGGACGGTCGACTTTGTTGATAACAACAATCGGTTTCAGGCCATGAGCAAAGGCTTTTTTGGTCACGAAGCGCGTCTGCGGCATCGGACCATCCATTGCATCAACGACCAACAGAACGGAATCTACCATGGACATGACACGTTCAACTTCACCACCGAAGTCGGCGTGCCCCGGGGTATCAACGATGTTGATACGGTAATCATTCCATTTGATAGCGGTGTTTTTAGCCAGGATGGTAATCCCACGCTCTTTCTCCAAATCGTTGGAGTCCATCACTCGCTCTTGAGTTTCGGCACGCGCATCAAACGTACCGGATTGCTGCAGCAGCTTATCAACCAGGGTAGTTTTACCATGGTCAACGTGCGCGATGATGGCGATGTTACGCAGATTTTCGATCACAACTTTGCCTCAGGCATTTAGAAATAGCGCGTTATTGTACACGGATTAATCGCACTACAAAACAGGATCACAAACATCCCCCGCAAACAAGTATTGCAGGGTTGCTTTGTGATCATTTTCACGAAGCGAAATCGGGCTGCTCAACTAAAATTGCACCAATTCGGTGCTCAATGTTCACATGCAAGCACTGAATTGGTGCAACATAACCATTGTGGTGCAGCCCTTTTGCACTATGGTGCGCATAATAGCGCCTTTTTAGTGACATTTAAAAGTTGGCATAGATTTCGCTTTATCTTTTTCATGGCAACAACGACAGGTTAGCGCCGTAATTGTAGACCTCGTTACCACGACGACAATGATAAATCCGGGAGAGTTTAAGTATGTCCGCTGAACACGTTTTGACGATGCTGAACGAGCACGAAGTCAAGTTTGTTGATTTGCGCTTCACCGACACTAAAGGTAAAGAGCAGCACGTCACGATCCCAGCTCATCAGGTAAATGCTGACTTCTTTGAAGAAGGCAAAATGTTTGATGGCTCCTCGATTGGTGGCTGGAAAGGCATTAACGAATCTGACATGGTACTGATGCCGGACGCCTCTACCGCTGTCATTGACCCGTTCTACGAAGAACCGACTCTGATCATCCGTTGCGATATCCTCGAGCCGGGCACCATGCAGGGCTACGATCGCGACCCGCGCTCCATCGCAAAACGCGCTGAAGAATACCTGCGCGCAACAGGCATCGCAGACACCGTTCTGTTCGGGCCTGAGCCAGAGTTCTTCCTGTTCGACGACGTACGTTTCGGCAGCTCTATTTCCGGTTCCCACGTTGCTATCGATGATATCGAAGGCGCATGGAACTCCTCCACCAAATACGAAGGCGGTAACAAAGGTCACCGTCCGGCTGTTAAAGGTGGTTACTTCCCGGTTCCGCCAGTGGACTCCGCACAAGACCTGCGCTCCACTATGTGTCTGGTAATGGAAGAGATGGGCCTGGTTGTTGAAGCTCATCACCACGAAGTTGCAACTGCTGGTCAGAACGAAGTGGCAACCCGCTTCAATACCATGACCAAAAAAGCAGACGAAATTCAGATCTACAAATATGTGGTTCACAACGTTGCTCACCGCTTCGGTAAAACCGCAACCTTTATGCCGAAACCGATGTTCGGTGATAACGGTTCCGGTATGCACTGCCACATGTCTCTGTCCAAGAACGGCGTAAACCTGTTCTCTGGCGACAAATATGCTGGTCTGTCTGAGCAGGCGCTGTACTACATCGGCGGCGTTATTAAACACGCTAAAGCGATCAACGCCCTGTCCAACCCGACCACCAACTCCTACAAACGTCTGGTCCCGGGTTACGAAGCACCGGTCATGCTGGCTTACTCTGCCCGTAACCGTTCAGCTTCCATCCGTATTCCGGTGGTTGCATCTCCGAAAGCGCGTCGTATTGAAGTGCGTTTCCCGGACCCGGCTGCTAACCCGTACCTGTGCTTCGCAGCGCTGCTGATGGCTGGTCTTGATGGCATCAAGAACAAAATCCATCCGGGCGAAGCGATGGACAAAAACCTGTATGACCTGCCAGCTGAAGAAGCGAAAGAAATCCCGCAGGTTGCAGGCTCTCTGGAAGAAGCACTGAACTGCCTGAACGAAGACCGCGAGTTCCTGACTGCGGGTGGCGTATTCACCGACGACGCAATTGATGCTTACATCGCTCTGCGTATCGAAGAAAACGACCGCGTACGCATGACGCCGCACCCGGTAGAGTTCGAGCTGTACTACAGCGTTTAATAATTTAAATCCGAGGGATTTCTTGTTACAGCAAGGCGGCGATTGAGTGAATCCCCGGGAGCATAGAGATCTATGTGACCGGGGTAAGCGAAGGAAGCCAACGCCGCTGTAGCGAGAAAGACATAGGATATTTTGTTGCCGTGGAAACTTTCAGCCCATCCTAGATGGGCTTTTTTCTCCACCAACAACCTGAATTACCGCCTTATTTACTTATAAAACGCTATACTGCACTAAAATAGTGCATTCTTTGGGAGACTGCTGGATGGCAAGTGGCTCGTTGCCCGATGCTGGGCAGATCCTCAATTCTTTAATCAACAGCATCTTGCTGGTTGATGACGAGCTGGCGGTACATTACGCCAACCCGGCGGCACAACAACTTCTGGCGCAAAGTTCCCGTAAATTATTCGGTACGCCTTTGCCGGACCTGCTGAGTTATTTCTCGCTCAATATCGTCCTGATGCGGGAAAGTCTCGATGCCGGACAAGGCTTTACGGACAATGAAGTCACCCTCGTTATCGACGGACGTTCACATATTCTCTCGTTAACGGCGCAACGGTTGCCTGAGGGCCTCATCCTTCTGGAGATGGCACCGATGGACAATCAGCGACGCCTGAGCCAGGAACAGCTCCAGCACGCCCAGCAAGTGGCAGCGCGCGATCTGGTACGCGGCCTGGCGCATGAAATCAAAAACCCGCTCGGAGGCTTACGTGGCGCGGCGCAGCTATTAAGCAAAGCCCTGCCTGACCCTTCGTTGCTGGAATACACCAAAGTCATCATTGAGCAGGCCGACCGTCTGCGTAACCTGGTGGACCGACTACTTGGGCCACAACAGCCCGGTATGCACGTAACAGAAAGCATTCATAAAGTCGCTGAACGTGTCGTGAAACTGGTGTCGATGGAATTACCCGAAAACGTCACCCTGGTGCGCGACTATGATCCGAGCCTGCCGGAGCTGGCACACGATCCCGACCAGATTGAACAGGTGCTACTGAACATTGTTCGCAACGCACTCCAGGCGCTGGGACCCGAGGGCGGCGAAATTATTCTGCGTACCCGCACCGCGTTTCAGCTCACGCTGCACGGCGTTCGCTACCGCCTTGCGGCACGTATTGATGTGGAAGATAACGGGCCTGGTATTCCGTCAAACCTGCAGGACACGCTGTTTTACCCGATGGTGAGCGGGCGTGAAGGCGGTACTGGCTTAGGGTTATCTATCGCACGAAGTTTGATTGATCAACACTCTGGCAAAATTGAATTCACCAGTTGGCCAGGCCATACCGAGTTCTCGGTGTTCCTGCCTATTCGGAAATAGAGGTGTTTATGCAACGAGGGATAGTCTGGATCGTTGATGACGATAGCTCCATCCGTTGGGTGCTTGAACGCGCGCTCACCGGGGCTGGCTTGAGCTGTACAACGTTTGAAAACGCAAATGAAGTGCTTGATGCGCTTACCACCAAAACGCCGGACGTGCTGCTGTCAGATATTCGCATGCCCGGTATGGACGGTCTTGCCCTGTTAAAGCAAATCAAACAGCGCCACCCGATGCTTCCGGTCATCATTATGACCGCGCATTCCGATCTGGATGCGGCAGTCAGCGCGTATCAGCAAGGGGCGTTTGATTATCTGCCAAAGCCATTTGATATCGACGAAGCGGTGGCGCTGGTTGAGCGCGCCATCAGCCATTATCAGGAACAGCAGCAACCGCGTAATGTGCAGGTAAGTGGGCCAACCACCGATATTATTGGTGAAGCGCCAGCCATGCAGGATGTCTTTCGCATCATTGGCCGGCTGTCGCGCTCGTCTATTAGCGTATTGATTAACGGTGAGTCCGGTACCGGTAAAGAGCTGGTCGCCCACGCGCTGCATCGCCATAGCCCGCGTGTGAAAGCACCTTTCATTGCGCTGAACATGGCGGCCATCCCAAAAGATTTGATCGAATCCGAACTGTTTGGCCATGAGAAAGGGGCGTTTACCGGCGCCAATACCATTCGTCAGGGGCGTTTCGAACAGGCCGATGGCGGTACGCTGTTTCTCGATGAAATCGGTGATATGCCACTGGATGTACAGACTCGTCTGCTGCGTGTTCTGGCCGATGGACAGTTCTACCGTGTCGGTGGCTATGCGCCGGTGAAGGTCGATGTTCGCATCATCGCCGCAACGCACCAAAACCTGGAAATGCGGGTGCAGGAAGGGAAATTCCGCGAGGATTTATTCCACCGCCTGAACGTTATCCGCGTGCACCTTCCGCCGCTGCGTGAACGTCGCGAAGATATTCCCCGTCTGGCGCGCCATTTTCTGCAGGTCGCCGCACGCGAACTGGGCGTGGAAGCAAAGCAGTTGCATCCGGAAACCGAAGCGGCGCTCACTCGCCTGGCCTGGCCGGGTAACGTGCGCCAGTTGGAGAATACCTGCCGCTGGTTAACCGTGATGGCTGCCGGGCAGGAGGTCCTGATTCAGGATTTACCGGCTGAATTGTTTGAAACCACGATCCCGGAAAGCAGCACGGGACAGTCGCTGCCGGATAGCTGGGCAACGCTGTTGGCGCAATGGGCAGACAGAGCGCTACGTTCCGGTCATCAAAACCTGCTTTCCGAAGCACAACCAGAGATGGAACGGACCTTGTTGACCACTGCATTACGTCACACGCAGGGGCACAAACAAGAAGCAGCACGCTTGCTGGGATGGGGACGTAACACCCTGACGCGTAAGCTGAAAGAGTTGGGGATGGAGTAGTCATCCAGCTAAATGTAAAGATTGAATAGCGAGCGCAAATTGCTGCAATTTTGCGCTTTACTGTTCCGATGAGTTCAGTATGATCTTGCCCGTCCACGGGGAGGTCATCATGCTGGAATCACTCATCAATATCGTGTCGAGCAGCGCAGGCGTTAGTGCCGCTGCCAGCCATACGCCACAAGCCGCCGTCGCTGCCGTATTGTGCGCCGCGCTGTTTGGGCTTTTTAGCTAAAGCGCCAGCAGGCGCTTCGCTTATCAGGTCACGGTCTGATATCCCCGGCCAGCGCATCGCCGCCGGGGAAACCGTTTAAATGACTCTTGAGAACTGCTGCATCCGCGCTTTCTGGCGCAGGTACACGTCAAAGCACATGCAGATGTTGCGAATTAATAAACGCCCTTTCGCCGTTACTTCAATACCTTGCTCGTTAATCTCCACCAGCCCATCAGTCGCCAGTGGCTTAAGCAATTTCAGGTCTTCGGCAAAGTAGTCGTTAAAGCGCAAATCCCATTGATTCTCAATGCTGCTGAAATCGAGACGGAAGTGGCAAATAAGCGCTTTAATCACATCACGACGAATACAGTCATCACGGGTCAGTGAGATTCCCCGCCACAAGGCATTGCCGGTTTCGTCCACCTGTTGGTAATACGCTTTTAACTCTTTCTGATTCTGCGCGTAACTGTCGCCAATCATACTGATGGCCGAAACGCCCATCCCCAACAGATCGGTATCGCCCTGGGTGGTGTAGCCCTGGAAGTTACGGTGGAGAACACCATCGCGCTGAGCCACCGCCAGCTCGTCATCGGGGCGGGCAAAATGGTCCATGCCGATGAACTGATAACCCGCATCAGTCAGCGAGACAATGGTCTGCTGCAGGATATCCAGCTTTTGTTGAGCGGACGGCAGATCCACATCTTTGATTTTACGCTGGGCCGCAAACAGGGAGGGAAGATGCGCGTAGTTGAATACGCTCAGGCGGTCCGGGCTCAGCTCAGCCACCCGACTCAGGGTAAAGGCAAAACTTTCCGGCGTCTGTTTTGGCAAACCATAAATCAAATCAATATTGGTCGAGGTGAAGCCAATGTCGCGCGCACGTTTAATCAGCGCAAAGATGAAGGCCTCGTCTTGCTCACGGTTAACCAGCCGCTGGACCTCTTTATTAAAGTCCTGCACGCCCATGCTCAGGCGGTTAAAGCCCTCCGATCGTAAATGATCAAGGACATCCAGCTCAATTTCACGCGGATCAACTTCAATGGAGATTTCTGCATTGGCCTCGAATTGAAAATGACCACGCAGTAAGCTCATCAGGCGGCTAATTTGCGCCTTATTCAGGTAGGTTGGCGTACCACCACCCCAGTGAAGCTGGCTGACACGACGGTCAGTGAATAGCGGCGAACGGTGGATAATCTCTTGTTCCAGGGCATCCAGATATTGGTCAGCTTTATGCTGCTGGCGCGTAACAATCTTATTGCAGCCGCAGAAATAACAAAGCTTATGGCAAAACGGAATGTGCACATACAGTGACAACGGTCGCCCTGGATAACGTGCGACGGCACTACGGAAATTTTCTTCGCCATAGTCAGCGGAAAATTCCAGAGCGGTGGGGTATGACGTGTAGCGCGGCCCGGAATAGTTATATTTCTGGATAAGGGCCAGATCCCAGTCAATTCGTTGCTCAGACATGCTCACTCCTTCCGATAACGCCGCTGGCGGGTACGGCGGCCCGGCCTGACCTCATTTCGGGTCATAAGCCGGTTGCGCAGCCACAGTTTGCGCCGCGACAACCGCTGTAGTTTAACGAATAACCACACCAGATAACATATAACCGGAAGGGTTATAAGCAGGACAGCCAGGCCCATACCTGACCGTTAATTGCCGCCTTTGAGTAGACGCATCATATCTTCCCGGCCTTCTTCCTCTTCTTCTTCGTCATCGTCGTAGGAGAGGCCCAGTTGCTGCATTAATTCATCAATGCGGTCAAGTTTAGCGTCTACCCAGCTTTGCTCTTCAGCGCTCAGGGTTTCGCCCTCTTCAAGTCGTTCCAGCAGCGCGTCCAGGCGCTCATCGTTCTCCAGCAGATCCAGTTCAGCTTGCGGTGAAAGCATAGGTTTCTCGCTCTTTGGTTTGTGCTGCTTTTTGACCTGGGGCTCGGTCGCACCCAGTGGGATCGGTTTCTTGCTGCCAACGCGTGGATCGGCCTGAGAAGCGCCTTTTCCTGAGCCAGAAGACGCGCTCGCACCGCTTGCACGGCTACCAGCCGCATTGCCACGGTGTTTTTTATCGCGCTTACGGTCACGCCCTTCCTGGTTGAGTTCTTCACGTGATTTACGGTGCGCTTTGCCAGGTGTTTTGCCGCGCGGAGTGGTTGAAGGTTTTTTCATGATAATCGGCTTAGATGGTTTTATTCAGTATAGAATTGCGGCGGAATCTAGCAGAAAGCAAGCAAAGAAAAAAGGCGACAGAGTAATCTGTCGCCTTTTTTTCTGACCCTCAACCCTCAATGGGTACAACGTTCCCTGTTTGCTTACAACACACCCTGTTTTTCCCTTAGCATGTCACGTTCCGTGTTGTGGTCCTTTTATTCCCTTTTAAGACTGTCATCCGGACAGTTTCCTGGTCTTCGCCTCCTGGCGCTCCTGACCCCTCATCCTTAAGTCTTCATCCCGCAGGCTTCCTCGCCTTTACAAATACTTTACCTGCTTAATTTAAACTCACAAGTAACAAAACGCCCCAAAAACACAAATTCAGAAAATTCTCTAATAACAAAACCTTTTTATTCATTAGCTTACATTTTTATGACCCTGCAATTTCTCTGAAAATTCGCATAAGCTTTATGGCAAATATCCTACAAACAACAGGGGTATTCTCTGGCAGATATCCGTTGACGAGAAAAACAGCCTTTTACGTGGGTTCAGGTATAATCCCCCCATGCCCGAGATTACGGAGACGACCATTTTGACTAACTGGAACTACCAACAGACGCATTTTGTCACTAGTGCGCCTGATATTCGCCACTTACCCGCCGACACTGGTATAGAAGTGGCTTTTGCCGGCCGCTCCAATGCAGGGAAATCCAGCGCACTTAACACGCTGACAAATCAGAAAAGCCTGGCTCGTACATCCAAAACACCCGGACGTACTCAGCTGATTAACCTGTTCGAAGTGGCCGAAGGCAAACGCCTGGTGGACTTACCAGGTTACGGTTACGCAGAAGTGCCAGAAGAGATGAAGCTCAAGTGGCAGCGTGCCTTAGGGGAATATCTTGAGAAGCGCCAGTGCCTGCAAGGCCTGGTTGTGCTGATGGATATCCGTCATCCGCTTAAAGATCTCGATCAGCAGATGATCCAGTGGGCGGTCGAGAGCAATGTGCAGATTCTGGTGTTGTTGACGAAAGCAGACAAGCTCGCCAGCGGTGCGCGTAAGGCGCAGCTTAATATGGTGCGCGAAGCAGTGGTTGCCTTTAATGGTGACGTGCAGGTAGAAGCGTTTTCGTCATTGAAGAAGCAGGGCGTAGATAAATTGCGCGAGAAGCTGGATAACTGGTTTAACACCATTGCGCCGATTACCGAGCAAACCACCGAAGAATGACCCTTAAGCGCGGCATCCGTTCGCGCTTTTTCTTTCTTTCGCCCAATAAAAAACGCCCCAGTCATTTCTGACTGGGGCGGCTAAATATTCAGCCAAATCCGATTACGTGAAGTAAAAGGTCTGAAAGATAGAACATCTTACCTCTGTACCCTACGTGTTTAACTCTACTCCCTTTTCGTTTTCGCACAAAGCACTTTTTGTAGTTTTTTTTCAACCTTTACATAGGGAATTCTAATGATCGTCACAAAATGTACTGGTTATGTTGCTTACTTACAGAAAAAGAAGCTTATGTGACCAGTACTTAGTGCGCTTGATCCCAGTTTTGCCCACTACCGACTTCCACCAGCAGCGGCACATCCAGTTTGGTACTGCTTTCCATCAACTCGTGGATCTTTTGCGATACCGCATCCACATCGTCTTTATGCA
Source organism: Phytobacter sp. SCO41 (assembly GCF_003073275.1). NCBI lineage: Bacteria > Pseudomonadati > Pseudomonadota > Gammaproteobacteria > Enterobacterales > Enterobacteriaceae > Phytobacter > Phytobacter sp. SCO41. The sequence goes on from NZ_CP027225.1 coordinate 5,539,098, forward strand.
CTTCAAATACCAGTTCATCGTGTACCTGCATGATCATTTTCACGCGCGGTTTTTCCGTTTGCAGCCACGCATCAACAGCAATCATTGCGCGTTTGATAATGTCTGCTGCCGTGCCCTGCATGGGTGCGTTGATAGCCGCACGCTCTGCACCGGCCCGACGCGCTGCGTTACTGGATTTGATGTCCGGCAGATAGAGACGACGCCCTTCCAGGGTTTCAACATAGCCCTGCTCTTTCGCCTGTGCGCGGGTGCGCTCCATATAATCCAGTACACCCGGATAGCGTTCGAAGTAGAGATCCATATACTTCTGCGACTCTTTACGCGGAATATTGAGCTGGCGGGATAAACCAAACGCGCTCATGCCATAAATCAGACCGAAGTTGATAGCTTTCGCGCTGCGTCGCTGTTCGTTAGACACGCTTTCCAGCGGTAAACCAAACACTTCGGCCGCCGTTGCACGGTGGATATCCTTCCCTTCGGCAAAGGCAGAGAGCAGGCCTTTATCCCGCGACAGATGCGCCATAATGCGCAATTCAATTTGCGAGTAGTCAGCGGAAACAATGACGTAGTCTTTTGGCGCGATAAACGCCTGGCGAATACGTCGGCCTTCCTCATTGCGCACCGGAATGTTTTGTAAGTTGGGATCGGTGGAGGACAGACGCCCGGTCGCCGTGACAGCCTGGTGATAGGAAGTGTGTACGCGCCCGGTCTTTGGATTGATCATCAGCGGCAGCTTATCGGTGTAAGTCGATTTCAGTTTCGACAAACCACGGTGCTCAAGAATGACTTTGGGTAAAGGGTAATCCAGCGCCAGTTCTTCCAGAACTTCCTCGGAGGTTGACGGTGCGCCGCCCGGTGTCTTCTTCAGCGGTTTGATGCCCTGTTTTTCAAAAAGAATCGTCTGTAGCTGTTTGGTTGAGGAAAGGTTAAAAGGCTCGCCTGCGATTTCATGGGCCTTCTTCTCTAATTCCGCCAGACGTAGGGCAATTTCTTCCGAATGTTTGTGCAGCACCGCAGGATCGATATTAACGCCATTACGCTCTACGCGGGAAAGCACCGGTACCAGAGGAATCTCTATGTTCTGGAAGATATTTAAAGGGCCAGCATTCTTTTGCAATTCCGGCCACATCTTCAGGTGCAGTTGCAGCGTGACGTCCGCATCTTCCGCAGCATAACGCCCGGCCTGCTCCAGATCGATCTGATTAAAGGTCAGTTGGTTTTTGCCTTTACCCGCAATCTCTTCAAATGTAATGGTTTTATGCTTTAACCAGCGATCAGACAGACTGTCCATATCATGACGACCGGCGACACTATCCAGCGTGTAGGATTCCAGCATGGTGTCAAAGGCAATGCCACGCAGCTCAATGCCATAATTCTGCAAAATGCCACGGTCATATTTGAGGTTCTGACCCACTTTTTGGACCTTCTCATCTTCAAGCAGGTCTTTCAGTAATTCGAGCGCCCGATCGCGAGAAATCTGGGCTGGTGCATCCAGGTAGTCATGCGCGACCGGGACATAAGCGGCTACCCCAGGTTCGGTCGCAAACGAGAGCCCCACCAGATTAGCGCTGATGTTATCCAGACTGTCCGTTTCGGTATCGAAGGCAAACACTGACGCTTTTTTGAGTTTCGCAATCCACTCGTTTAACACGTCCTCATCAAGGATGGTGACGTAGTCATCAAACGACAGGACCGCAGCAGACACTTCGGCCTCAGCTTCGACAACAACCGTCTCTTGCAGCTTCGTCGCCGGTTTAGCACCTTTTGCCTGGAGCCATTTACCGCCTTCCAGATCTGTAATCCAGCGCTTAAATTCATATTTTTTAAATAGGTTGAGTAGCGTATCCGCTATCGGTTGTTGAACTTCCAATTGTTCGCAGGTCAGCTCCAGCTCAACATCCGTTTTAATGGTCGCCAGTTGATAAGAGAGGTAAGCCACCTCTTTATTTTGCTCCAGCTTCGCCGCCATATTTTTGGCGCCACGGAAAGAGAGTTCGGCAATCTTTTCCGGCTCGGCGTACAGCGTATCCAGGCCACCAAGCCCTTGTAATAACGCCTGTGCGGTTTTTTCGCCCACGCCCGGAACACCGGGAATGTTATCTGAAGAGTCGCCCATTAAAGCGAGGAAATCGATGATCAACCCCGGCGGCACGCCGTATTTGGTTACGACCTCTTCTGGCCCCAGGACAGTATTGGTCATGGTGTTGATAAGCGTAATACCTGGCGTTACCAACTGAGCCATGTCTTTATCGCCGGTACTGATCAGGACCGGACGCCCTGCTTTTTCGGCTTCGCGCGCCAGCGTGCCGATAACATCGTCAGCCTCTACGCCCGAAACGGCCAGCAGCGGTAGTCCCATCGCTTTGACCATTTCATGCAATGGCTCGATCTGCGCGCGCAGATCGTCCGGCATTGGCGGACGGTGAGATTTATAGTGCTCAAACAGTTCGTCACGGAACGTTTTGCCCTTCGCATCAAACACCACTGCGGCATGTGTCGGCTGATACTGCAGGATCAGACTGCGCAGCATATTCAGGACGCCGTACATAGCGCCAGTAGGCTCGCCTGCACTGTTAGTCAGCGGCGGAAACGCATGGTATGCGCGGTAGAGATAGGAAGAGCCGTCAACAAGGATAAGTGGGTTTTCTGGGATCTGAACCATGATGTCCGTGCCTGTTTATCAATTTATGGCTAAAGGATGCCACAGACGGGCGAAAACATCAGTTTTTCACCGCATTTGCCGAAAAAGATTTCACGATCTGCGGGATCGCTTCCCATACATTCCTGTGGATAAGTTTGTGAATTATTTCTTAAGGACTGGATTATTGTGCATTTTTCCCGATCGCAGAAAAGTAAGTATCCTTATTTTTCAAGAGATTAAAAAAAGAGAAACGATCATTATTGCCTTTTGGTGACAATTTGCTCCATGTGGATATAAGAAAAAGTAATTTGATTTAGCACAACACCTTACGACCGCACACTAAGGCTAACCTTTACCCAATCATATGAAGTGTTTTCTGATAAGATCAGCGCCTTGCATGCGCCATGATGTGCATGCTGTGATTAACCATTTGAATAAATTAACTATGTCGAGACTGCTCGTTGTATGCACTCTGGTATTGAGTGTCATACTCACCATCCTGGTGACTATCTTCTGTTCTGTACCGATCATTATCGCCGGTATTCTTAAGCTATTACTGCCGATTCCGGTACTGTGGCGCGCTATCTCTGCATTTTGTAATTTTATGATGTATTGCTGGTGTGAAGGACTGGCCTGGCTGCTGCACCTTAACCCGCATCTCCAGTGGGATATTGAAGGCCTGGAAGGGCTGAACAAAAAGAACTGGTACCTGCTTATCTGCAACCACCATAGCTGGGCAGATATCGTGGTGCTGTGCGTGCTTTTCCGCAAACATATCCCGATGAATAAGTACTTTCTTAAGCAACAGTTGGCCTGGGTTCCCTTTATTGGGCTGGCCTGCTGGGCTCTGGATATGCCGTTTATGCGTCGCTATTCGCGGGGTTATCTGATACGCCATCCCGAGCGGCGCGGTAAAGATGTAGAGACCACGCGCCGTTCCTGCGAGAAGTTTCGTCTCCATCCGACAACCATTGTGAATTTCGTTGAAGGTTCACGCTTTACCGATGAAAAACGTATCGAGACACGATCGGCATTCAATAACCTGCTCCCCCCTAAAGCAGCAGGGATAGCGATGGCTCTCGGCGTTTTGGGCAAGCAATTCGATAAATTGCTTGATGTTACGCTCTGCTATCCGGAAAACGACAAAAAACCGTTTTTTGATATGCTAAGCGGGAAGTTAACGCGCATTGTTGTTCGCGTAAATTTGTTATCGGTTAACGAAGATTTGCATGGCGATTACGTTAACGATAAGAATTTTAAGCGTGGTTTTCAGCAGTGGCTAAATGCGTTATGGAGCGAGAAAGACCAGCAAATTGACGCAATCAAACGTGAATATAACAACGCCGGTCAGTGACCGGCGTTGATGGTATTACTTCTTCTCGACAAGGTATCGAACAGTGTCAGCATACTGCTGTACGAAGATATCCATGCTGCTGGTATCCATGCCTTGCATATTCAACTGATATTTGCCGTTAACATACATGGCCGGAACACCCTGTAACTGCAAGTCAGCAGCCGCTTTCTCTTGTTGTGCAACCAGTGATTTCACAACAAAGCTATTCCACGCCGCATCGTACTCTTCACCTTTAACGCCGGCTTTGATGAAGACATCACGGATATCAGCAACAGACTGAACGGTTTGTGTTTTCTGCACGGCCTCAAACATCGGTGCGGTGATTTTGTCTTCCACGCCAAGGGCCATTGCAACAGCCCATGCCTGAGTCATCTCTTTGCCTAACGGGCCAAGGAACTCAACATGGTATTTCGTCATTTTAGTGCCTTCCGGCAGCTTCTGTTTTACAGCATCCGCAACATGCCACACATGTTCAAAGTCGTAACAGTGCGGGCAATAGAATGAGAAAAACTCCAGGACTTGTGGTTCGCCAGCAACCGGTTTATCGAGCGTAATGTACTGTTTACCATCGGTAAATTGTGCTGCCGAAGCGCTAAAAGCCAGAATCATTCCTGCCAGCGCCAGCCAAATTTTCTTCATGATTAAATCTCTCCAGGATGTGTCACACATTAGTAAATCGGCATTAATTGTAGAGGCGGTTCTTGCAACGCCTTTACCTGCCCAAGAAAAGTCGCCGTCTGATCGCGCCAGTAATCTTCCCCAGTTAACCACGGGAAGTTTTTGGGAAAAGCAGGATCATCCCAGCGACGGATAATCCACGCCAGATAGTAAACCAGGCGCATAGCGCGAAGCGGTTCAATAAGGCTGAGTTCGGCCGTATCAAATTCGCAGAATTCTTCATAGGCCTCGATAATCATCTCAAGTTGCATGCGCTGCTCGGCTTTGTCGCCATGCAACAACATCCAGAGATCCTGAATCGCCGGGCCATTACGGGCGTCATCCAGATCCACAAACAGTGGACCATCGCGCCAGAGTATATTCCCGGCATGACAGTCGCCATGTAAGCGCAGATTGGTAAAACGATTATGCCAGTGCGCCATGACGGCTTCGATAAGCCGATCGGCGGCACGTAAGAAACTGTCTTTCAACGAGGCTGGGATAAGCGCAGAATCTTCAAAGACCTGACGAGGCTCAAGAAGATACTCCTTCACCCCCATATCCGGACGGTGGACGAATAGTGCCTTACGGCCGGTTTGATGCAGGCGACCAAGATAGCGGCCAACCCATTCCATTTGATCCAGATTATCCGCTTCGAACTGACGCCCCCCGACGCTCGGGAAAACCGCATAATAAAACCCCTGATGGGTCAGTAAGGTTTGATTGTCGAAGGCGAGCGGTGCGGCAACAGGAACTTCATCACCCAGAAGATCCAGCGCAAATCGATGTTCTTCCTGGATTTGTTCTGCGGACCAGCGTTCAGGACGGTAGAACTTCACCACATAACGGCGACGGTCTTCGTCCTGAAACTGGTAAACACGGTTCTCATAGCTGTTAAGAGGAGTAAGACCGGAGTCGACCCGAATTCCCCGCTCAAACAACGCATCCATGATCGTGTCAGGATGGAGAGTCTGGAAAGTAAAAGCGTTATGGTTCATCCCATTATCCGCAAATAAAGCCGAATGATTGAGGATATCATTTCACTGCGCTTTCGGTGGCTTCACTTACAAGCTTTTACTCTTTAATTACGCCACGTGCGCGGAGCAAAGCAGTTTTAAAATCTTCTTCATAATCTTTCTTAATACCCGGAATTACCGCATCTTTATCTGAGTCACGCATTTTCAGGTGATAAATCAGAATGTCGTCACTTAAATCGGTAAGCTCTCCCTCATAACCTGATTCATTCGCCAGTTTCTGTAAAAATTGCATCAGACTTAATTCTGGTTCTTTCTGCCACGCAGGCTGGAGGAGTTCGATAACTTCATTCAGGCGTTTACATTTCATGGTGGTGCTCCTTACTCTTGGTACAGACACGTTATCAGGGTCAAACCCACAATAAAAGAGGCGATAAGGTTGATTAAAAAGGGTGTGGTAACAGGTGTGATACTCGCAGGCGGTAAAGCCTCGCGGATGGGAGGTCAGGATAAAGGATTACTGGTGCTAAAAGGAAAACCGCTGTGGGAATACGTCGCACACGCGATGGCGCCTCAGGTGGGGCACATTGTGATCAGTGCAAACCGTAATCTGGAAAGCTACCGGGCAAGCGGCTTACCCGTGTACCAGGATCAGATGGTTGATTTCCCCGGTCCACTGGCAGGTATGCTGTCTGTTATGCAGCAGTGCGAGAGTGAGTGGTTTCTGTTCTCTCCTTGCGACACACCTTACATTCCGGACAATCTGCTCGAGCGATTAAGTGCAGAATGTAAGAGCACAAATCCGGTGTGGGTGCATGATGGTGAACGTGACCATCCAACGATTGCCCTGGTGAACCGTATCAACGCGCCGCAACTGCAAGACTACCTTAACCGAGGAGAACGCCGGGTCATGGTTTTTATGCGTGAAGTCGGAGGGCATTCCGTCGACTTTAGCGATACAAAGGAAAGCTTTGTGAATGTGAATACACCAGAAGATCTGGCGCGCTGGCAGGAGAAAGTATGATACCCGTACTGGCTATTGCCGCCTGGAGTGGTACCGGAAAGACGACGCTACTAAAAAAGCTGATTCCTGCATTATGCGAGCAAGGGATCCGCCCCGGTCTGATTAAGCATACCCATCATAATATGGACGTTGATAAGCCCGGTAAGGACAGTTACGAGTTACGTAAAGCCGGTGCAGCACAAACGATTGTGGCCAGTTCGCAACGCTGGGCCTTAATGACCGAAACGCCGGATGAGCCGGAGCTTAATTTAGCGTATCTGGTCAGCCGAATGGATGCTTCTACGCTGGATCTGGTGCTCGTTGAGGGCTTTAAGCACGAAGCAGTCGCTAAGATCTTACTGTTTCGTCAGGGCTGCGGACACAGAGAAGAAGAACTTATTATCGATAAACATGTCATCGCTATCGCCAGTGATGTCCCGCTGGCCGTGGATGTTCCGCTTTTAGATATCAATGATATAGCGCAGATTTCGGCATTTGTTATGCGCTGGTTAGGGCGATAAGGAAGGTTACCATCAGGAGGAAAAGTGTCTGGTAATAAATTAAAGCGTGAAAACGCAAAAAGCCCATCCGTGAGGATGGGCTTCTTACTTGTTTGATGCCTGGCAGTTCCCTACTCTCACATGGGGAGACCCCACACTACCATCGGCGCTACGGCGTTTCACTTCTGAGTTCGGCATGGGGTCAGGTGGGACCACCGCGCTAAAGCCGCCAGGCAAATTCTGTTAATCTGTATCTAAGCTGAAAATCTTCTCAATCCGCCAAAACATCTTCGGCGTTGTAAGGTTAAGCCTCACGGTTCATTAGTACCGGTTAGCTCAACGCATCGCTGCGCTTACACACCCGGCCTATCAACGTCGTCGTCTTCAACGTTCCTTTAGTGTCCTTAAAGGACAAGGGAGAACTCATCTCGGGGCAAGTTTCGTGCTTAGATGCTTTCAGCACTTATCTCTTCCGCATGTAGCTACCGGGCAGTGCCATTGGCATGACAACCCGAACACCAGTGATGCGTCCACTCCGGTCCTCTCGTACTAGGAGCAGCCCCCCTCAATTCTCCAGCGCCCACGGCAGATAGGGACCGAACTGTCTCACGACGTTCTAAACCCAGCTCGCGTACCACTTTAAATGGCGAACAGCCATACCCTTGGGACCTACTTCAGCCCCAGGATGTGATGAGCCGACATCGAGGTGCCAAACACCGCCGTCGATATGAACTCTTGGGCGGTATCAGCCTGTTATCCCCGGAGTACCTTTTATCCGTTGAGCGATGGCCCTTCCATTCAGAACCACCGGATCACTATGACCTGCTTTCGCACCTGCTCGCGCCGTCACGCTCGCAGTCAAGCTGGCTTATGCCATTGCACTAACCTCCTGATGTCCGACCAGGATTAGCCAACCTTCGTGCTCCTCCGTTACTCTTTGGGAGGAGACCGCCCCAGTCAAACTACCCACCAGACACTGTCCGCAACCCGGATCACGGGTCCACGTTAGAACATCAAACATTAAAGGGTGGTATTTCAAGGTTGGCTCCACGCAGACTGGCGTCCACGCTTCAAAGCCTCCCACCTATCCTACACATCAAGGCTCAATGTTCAGTGTCAAGCTATAGTAAAGGTTCACGGGGTCTTTCCGTCTTGCCGCGGGTACACTGCATCTTCACAGCGAGTTCAATTTCACTGAGTCTCGGGTGGAGACAGCCTGGCCATCATTACGCCATTCGTGCAGGTCGGAACTTACCCGACAAGGAATTTCGCTACCTTAGGACCGTTATAGTTACGGCCGCCGTTTACCGGGGCTTCGATCAAGAGCTTCTCCTTACGGATAACCCCATCAATTAACCTTCCGGCACCGGGCAGGCGTCACACCGTATACGTCCACTTTCGTGTTTGCACAGTGCTGTGTTTTTAATAAACAGTTGCAGCCAGCTGGTATCTTCGACTGATTTCAGCTCCACCCGCAGGGGCTTCACCTACATATCAGCGTGCCTTCTCCCGAAGTTACGGCACCATTTTGCCTAGTTCCTTCACCCGAGTTCTCTCAAGCGCCTTGGTATTCTCTACCTGACCACCTGTGTCGGTTTGGGGTACGATTTGATGTTACCTGATGCTTAGAGGCTTTTCCTGGAAGCAGGGCATTTGTTACTTCATCACCGTAGTGACTCGTCATCACACCTCAGCCTTGATTATCCGGATTTGCCTGGATAACCAGCCTACATGCTTAAACCGGGACAACCGTCGCCCGGCTAACATAGCCTTCTCCGTCCCCCCTTCGCAGTAACACCAAGTACAGGAATATTAACCTGTTTCCCATCGACTACGCCTTTCGGCCTCGCCTTAGGGGTCGACTCACCCTGCCCCGATTAACGTTGGACAGGAACCCTTGGTCTTCCGGCGAGCGGGCTTTTCACCCGCTTTATCGTTACTTATGTCAGCATTCGCACTTCTGATACCTCCAGCATGCCTCACAGCACACCTTCGCAGGCTTACAGAACGCTCCCCTACCCAACAACACTTAGTGTCGCTGCCGCAGCTTCGGTGCATGGTTTAGCCCCGTTACATCTTCCGCGCAGGCCGACTCGACCAGTGAGCTATTACGCTTTCTTTAAATGATGGCTGCTTCTAAGCCAACATCCTGGCTGTCTGTGCCTTCCCACATCGTTTCCCACTTAACCATGACTTTGGGACCTTAGCTGGCGGTCTGGGTTGTTTCCCTCTTCACGACGGACGTTAGCACCCGCCGTGTGTCTCCCGTGATAACATTCTCCGGTATTCGTAGTTTGCATCGGGTTGGTAAGCCGGGATGGCCCCCTAGCCGAAACAGTGCTCTACCCCCGGAGATGAATTCACGAGGCGCTACCTAAATAGCTTTCGGGGAGAACCAGCTATCTCCCGGTTTGATTGGCCTTTCACCCCCAGCCACAAGTCATCCGCTAATTTTTCAACATTAGTCGGTTCGGTCCTCCAGTTAGTGTTACCCAACCTTCAACCTGCCCATGGCTAGATCACCGGGTTTCGGGTCTATACCCTGCAACTTAACGCCCAGTTAAGACTCGGTTTCCCTTCGGCTCCCCTATTCGGTTAACCTTGCTACAGAATATAAGTCGCTGACCCATTATACAAAAGGTACGCAGTCACCCCATTAAGAGGCTCCCACTGCTTGTACGTACACGGTTTCAGGTTCTTTTTCACTCCCCTCGCCGGGGTTCTTTTCGCCTTTCCCTCACGGTACTGGTTCACTATCGGTCAGTCAGGAGTATTTAGCCTTGGAGGATGGTCCCCCCATATTCAGACAGGATACCACGTGTCCCGCCCTACTCATCGAGCTCACAACCTGTGTGCTTTCGTGTACGGGGCTGTCACCCTGTATCGCGCGACTTTCCAGACGCTTCCACTAACACACAAGCTGATTCAGGCTCTGGGCTGCTCCCCGTTCGCTCGCCGCTACTGGGGGAATCTCGGTTGATTTCTTTTCCTCGGGGTACTTAGATGTTTCAGTTCCCCCGGTTCGCCTCGTTTGACTATGTATTCATCAAACGATAGTGCAACGAATTGCACTGGGTTTCCCCATTCGGACATCGCCGGGTCAAAGGTTCATATCACCTCGCCGGCGCTTTTCGCAGATTAGCACGTCCTTCATCGCCTCTGACTGCCAGGGCATCCACCGTGTACGCTTAGTCGCTTAACCTCACAACCCGAAGATGTTTCGTAAAACATCATCGTGTCGCGAAAATTTGAGAGACTCGAACACACTTTCGTGTGTCGTTTCAATTTTCAGCTTGATTCAGATTTTTAAAGAGCAAATATCTCAAACATGACTCGAAAGTCAGTTTTGAGATATCGGTGGCAACGCCTTTCACACATTACCGCGCAAGTGGCGTCCCCTAGGGGATTCGAACCCCTGTTACCGCCGTGAAAGGGCGGTGTCCTGGGCCTCTAGACGAAGGGGACACTTAAGTCTCGCTCGCAAGACGCCTTGCTTTTTACTTTTCATCAGACAATCTGTGTGAGCACTACAAAGGCAGGTTCTTTAAGGTAAGGAGGTGATCCAACCGCAGGTTCCCCTACGGTTACCTTGTTACGACTTCACCCCAGTCATGAATCACAAAGTGGTAAGCGCCCTCCCGAAGGTTAAGCTACCTACTTCTTTTGCAACCCACTCCCATGGTGTGACGGGCGGTGTGTACAAGGCCCGGGAACGTATTCACCGTGGCATTCTGATCCACGATTACTAGCGATTCCGACTTCATGGAGTCGAGTTGCAGACTCCAATCCGGACTACGACATACTTTATGAGGTCCGCTTGCTCTCGCGAGGTCGCTTCTCTTTGTATATGCCATTGTAGCACGTGTGTAGCCCTGGTCGTAAGGGCCATGATGACTTGACGTCATCCCCACCTTCCTCCAGTTTATCACTGGCAGTCTCCTTTGAGTTCCCGGCCGGACCGCTGGCAACAAAGGATAAGGGTTGCGCTCGTTGCGGGACTTAACCCAACATTTCACAACACGAGCTGACGACAGCCATGCAGCACCTGTCTCACGGTTCCCGAAGGCACTAAGGCATCTCTGCCAAATTCCGTGGATGTCAAGACCAGGTAAGGTTCTTCGCGTTGCATCGAATTAAACCACATGCTCCACCGCTTGTGCGGGCCCCCGTCAATTCATTTGAGTTTTAACCTTGCGGCCGTACTCCCCAGGCGGTCGACTTAACGCGTTAGCTCCGGAAGCCACGCCTCAAGGGCACAACCTCCAAGTCGACATCGTTTACGGCGTGGACTACCAGGGTATCTAATCCTGTTTGCTCCCCACGCTTTCGCACCTGAGCGTCAGTCTTTGTCCAGGGGGCCGCCTTCGCCACCGGTATTCCTCCAGATCTCTACGCATTTCACCGCTACACCTGGAATTCTACCCCCCTCTACAAGACTCAAGCCTGCCAGTTTCGAATGCAGTTCCCAGGTTGAGCCCGGGGATTTCACATCCGACTTGACAGACCGCCTGCGTGCGCTTTACGCCCAGTAATTCCGATTAACGCTTGCACCCTCCGTATTACCGCGGCTGCTGGCACGGAGTTAGCCGGTGCTTCTTCTGCGGGTAACGTCAATCAACACGGTTATTAACCGTATTGCCTTCCTCCCCGCTGAAAGTGCTTTACAACCCGAAGGCCTTCTTCACACACGCGGCATGGCTGCATCAGGCTTGCGCCCATTGTGCAATATTCCCCACTGCTGCCTCCCGTAGGAGTCTGGACCGTGTCTCAGTTCCAGTGTGGCTGGTCATCCTCTCAGACCAGCTAGGGATCGTCGCCTTGGTGAGCCATTACCTCACCAACTAGCTAATCCCATCTGGGCACATCCGATGGCAAGAGGCCCGAAGGTCCCCCTCTTTGGTCTTGCGACATTATGCGGTATTAGCTACCGTTTCCAGTAGTTATCCCCCTCCATCGGGCAGTTTCCCAGACATTACTCACCCGTCCGCCACTCGTCACCCGAGAGCAAGCTCTCTGTGCTACCGTTCGACTTGCATGTGTTAGGCCTGCCGCCAGCGTTCAATCTGAGCCATGATCAAACTCTTCAATTTAAAAGTTTGATGCTCGTAGAATTAAACTTCGTAATGAATTACGTGTTCACTCTATGAGACTTGGTATTCATTTAGTGTCCGAAGACATTAAGAATCCATGTCACTTTGAGTGCCCACACAGATTGTCTGATAAATTGTTAAAGAGCAGTGCAACGCGGCTTTCGCTCACCGTTGCGAGGTGGCGTATATTACGCTTTCCTCTTTCAGAGTCAAGCGTTTATTTTCGCTTTTCTCTGCCGGGACTCTCAGGAGAACCCCGCTGACCCGGCGGCTTGTTTGCCGTTGTTCCGTGTCAGTGGAGGCGCATTATAGGGAGTTCTTGTGAAGTGACAAGCATAAATTTCAAAAAAGTTTTTAACCGTCTCTTTTTTCAACAAGACGCGGTAAAAAGCACCGTAAAAGGCCTGTTTTGCTGTTTTTGCCACCACAGGAATAGCCCCGGTGGCATACTAAAGAGTGAATAAGAATAAAAGGAAGCGATAAATGTCTTTGAACGCACAACAGCTTGCCGCGCAAAAAAACCTCTCATGGGTGCTGGCGGAGAAACTGGCACAACAAATTCTGAGAGGCGAATACGCCCCGGGCTGCATTTTGCCTGGCGAGATAGAGTTGGGTGAACAGTTCGGTGTAAGCCGCACGGCGGTCAGGGAGGCGGTAAAGACATTAACGGCGAAAGGTATGGTGCTTCCTCGCCCGCGCATCGGGACCCGGGTTATGCCCAAAGAGAACTGGAATTTCCTTGATAAAGAATTACTGGTCTGGTGGATGAGCGAGGATAACTTTCATGAAGTCATCCAGCACTTCCTTATTATGCGTAACAGTCTCGAACCACAAGCTTGCCAGTTGGCAGCACAATTAGGCAGCGCGGAACAAAAAGCACACCTCAATACATTAATGGAAGAGATGGTGTATCTGAAAAAGCACTTTAACCGTGATCGCTGGATTGAAGTTGATATGTCCTGGCACGAACATATTTATACGATGAGTGCTAATCCTTTTCTTATCTCTTTCGCTACGCTGTTCCATTCTATATACCATACCTACTTTACTTCCATCACTCAGGACCAGGCCATAAAGCTCGATCTGCATCAGGCTATTGTTGATGCGATTCAGGAAAGTGATGGGGATAGTGCCTTTCAGGCCTGCCAGACTCTGTTGAAGACGCCAAACGCGCCAACGGCAAAATAACAGGACAAAGAATGACTGAAAAGAAAGCTCGCAGTATGGCCGGATTGCCGTGGATTGCGGCCATGGCCTTCTTTATGCAGGCGCTGGACGCCACCATTCTGAACACCGCACTACCCGCTATTGCACAAAGCCTTGATCGTTCTCCTCTTGCGATGCAGTCCGCCATTATCAGTTATACCCTGACGGTCGCCATGTTGATTCCGGCAAGCGGCTGGCTGGCGGACCGTTTTGGCACCCGGCGTGTCTTCATGCTGGCCGTCACCCTCTTTACGCTGGGTTCACTGGCCTGCGCACTCTCGACGTCGCTCGGGGCGCTGGTCTGCTTTCGCGTGATTCAGGGAATAGGCGGCGCAATGATGATGCCAGTTGCACGTCTGGCGCTGCTGCGCGCCTATCCGCGCAGCGAGCTTCTACCGGTACTTAACTTTGTCACTATGCCAGGCCTGGTAGGTCCCATTCTCGGCCCGGTATTGGGTGGCGTGCTGGTGACCTGGGCAAGCTGGCACTGGATCTTTCTTATTAATATTCCGATTGGCATAGCCGGGATTTTATATGCGCGTAAATATATGCCGAACTTCACCACACCGCGTAAAGGCTTCGATACCGGCGGCTTTTTCTTCTTCGGCCTGAGCCTGGTCCTGTTTTCCAGTGGCATGGAGTTGTTTGGCGAGAAAATTGTCGCAAGCTGGCTGGCATCGGCCGTGATACTGAGCGGCGTGCTGTTATTTCTTCTTTATATTCGCCACGCGCGCCGTCACCCCACGCCGCTCATCTCGCTCAATCTGTTTAAGACACGCACCTTCTCTGTGGGCATTATCGGAAATATTGCTTCGCGACTGGGGACGGGCTGTGTGCCATTTTTGATGCCGCTGATGCTACAGGTTGGGTTTGGCTATCCTGCACTGATTGCCGGATGCATGATGGCGCCGACGGCAATAGGGTCCATTCTGGCAAAATCTATGGTCACCCAGGTATTGCGCCGCCTGGGTTACAGGAAAACCCTGGTAGCCATTACCCTGTTTATCGGTTTGATGATTGCGCAATTTTCTCTGCAATCACCGTCAATGGAAGTGTGGCTGCTGATATTACCGCTGTTCATCCTGGGGATGGCCATGTCCACACAATTCACCGCCATGAATACCATTACGCTTGCCGACCTGACTGACGAAAACGCCAGTAGCGGGAATAGTGTGCTTGCCGTAACGCAACAGCTCTCCATCAGCCTTGGTGTCGCCGTCAGTGCGGCAGTTTTGCGGTTTTACGAAGGGTTTGACAGCGCGAATACCGTGGAACAGTTTCACTATACCTTTGTGACGATGGGTGCCATCACCCTGGTATCCGCCCTGACCTTTATGCTGTTAAAGCCGAAAGATGGTCGTAACCTGATAAAAGAAAAGCATTAATACTACGCTGAGCCACGCTCCATCAACACCGGCGTAAGCTGTAGCCGCTGTTGTTGTTGCGTAGGGTCAGAGATACGGTGAATCAGCACATCGATCGCCAGCTCCCCCAGTTCATCTTTCGGCTGATGAATGGTGGTGAGCGGTGGCGTCATATACTGCGCCAGTTCAATGTCGTCATAACCGACAATGGCAATATCCTGCGGCACACGCAGCCCGGCCTGATACAGTGCCAGGTAAGCCCCGACAGCCATCGCATCATTACAAATAAATACCGCCTGCGGGCGCGCTTCCAGTGCCAGCAGCATCTGCATTGCTTCAAAGCCGCCGCTGAACTCAAAGTTGCCAATAATTTCATCACCGTCATGGATGGTCAGGCCCGCGCGGGCCATCGCATCACGATAACCTTCGAGGCGCAGGCGGGCAGGCGTTTTATCTAGCGGGCCAGCAATACAGGCAATATGGGTATGGTCTTTATTGATCAGGTACTGCGTCGCCATGTCGCCGCCGAGCAGAGAATT
Source organism: Phytobacter sp. SCO41 (assembly GCF_003073275.1). NCBI lineage: Bacteria > Pseudomonadati > Pseudomonadota > Gammaproteobacteria > Enterobacterales > Enterobacteriaceae > Phytobacter > Phytobacter sp. SCO41. Next base: position 5,554,426 of record NZ_CP027225.1, read on the forward strand.
ATCCTGAATAAGGTCACTGTCCCCATCAAACGGAGCCCAGTCCATCATCACCGTGGGCACCGAGGGGTAACGCTGCAGAATTTCCCGGGAAGGCTGATGCGTTTCCGTACATAAAAGCAGCAGACCATCGACACGCTTTTGCATCAGCGTTTCCAGATTGCTGTTCATGCGCTGCTCATCCCCTTCGGTGTTGCATAACACCAGGCTATAACCGCGCTCAAAGCAGCTACGCTCCACGCCACGTACCAGTTCAGAGTAGAAAGGGTTGGTACTGGCGGTAATCAACATCCCGATAGTGCGGGTTTGATTGATTTTCAGGCTGCGCGCCAGCGCAGACGGCGCATAGTTGAGCGCCTTGATCGCGGACTCCACCTTTTCGCGGATGGCTTCACTGACAAAGCGATCTTTATTGATGACATGCGAAACGGTTGACGTCGATACGCCCGCCATCCGGGCCACATCCTTCATCGTAGCCAATCATCACCCCTGCTCAGCCAGGAAATCGTCAATTTCTTTGCGCCACGGAACAGACGGTTGCGCGCCTTTGCGAGTGACAGCAATGGCCGCCGCCGCATGAGCAAAACGAATAGCATCATCCAGCGCGAGATCTTCCAGCAGTGCGGTCATCAGAGCACCATTAAAGGTATCCCCGGCTGCAATGGTATCAATGGCTTTCACTTTAAAACCCGGAACACGACGACCGTCGCCTTTCACGCTAGCCCAGACACCACGGCTTCCCAGCGTAATGATGACCGTATCAATGCCTTTGGCGTGTAGTACCTGCGCCGCGCGCGCCGCATCTTCATCGCTGGCAACATTAATACCCGTCAGTTTTTCGGCTTCGGTTTCATTCGGTGTGATGATGTCCACCAGCGCCAGCAACTCATCAGAAAGCTCACGTGCCGGAGCGGGGTTGAGCGCCACAATGGTCTGGTTTGCATGGGCAATACGCGCTGCGGCCAGAACGCTTTCTACCGGGGATTCCAGTTGCATTAACAGCGCGGAAGCCTGGGCAATACGCTCCTGCTGTGCATCAACAAGTGCCGGGGAGAGCGCTGCGTTCGCGCCCGCATGAATACCGATGACATTCTCACCTTCGCCATTAACAAAAATCAGCGCCACGCCGGTCGACTCATTAGCAATCACGCTAACAGGCGCCACATCAATGTTGTCGCTAATTAGTTGCTGGCGGACACGTTCACCGGTGTCGTCATCACCCGTGCAGGCAATGAAGGCTATATCCGCACCGCTGCGCCCGGCAGCCACCGCCTGGTTTGCACCTTTACCGCCGAATGCAATCTGATATTGCGTGCCGGTAACGGTCTCCCCGGGGGTTGGGAATGATTCAAGGTTAAGAATGTGATCGGCATTAATACTACCGAGGACAACAAGTTTGCCTGTGGTTTTCATGATGAGCTTGTCCATTAAAATGCGCCACCCGCCAGCGGGTGGCGCGAGCTCTGCTTTTCTTGATGCTTTTTTTCAGGCTATCCCGGTGAGATAGCCTGACGATTTTTATTGTTTGATAACCAGTTTCAGGTCTACCGGGATCTTCGCGTGAACTTTTTCACCTTTCAGCACCTGCGCTGCGGTGTCTACGCCTTTCGCGCCAATCATTTCCGGAAGCTGAGCAATCGTCGCCGCCATTTTGCCGTCATTTACGGCTTTTACGCCATCAGGCGTACCGTCAAACCCAACCACCATCACATCTGTTTTACCGGCAGTTTGCAGGGCGCGCATCGCACCCAGCGCCATTTCATCGTTCTGTGCAAACACCGCCTGTACATCCGGGTGCGCCGTCAGCAGGTTCTGCATAACGTTCAGGCCTTTTGTACGGTCAAAGTCAGCCGGCTGGCTCGCCAGGACGTTAAATTTATGGGCGGCAACAGCCTGCTGGAAGCCTTCGCCACGCTCACGGGCAGCAGATGTCCCCGCAATACCCTGCAATTCGATAACTTTCGCGCCTTCACCGGCTTTCTTGGCAATGTAATCGCCAGCAATTTTACCGCCCAGCACGTTATCCGAAGCGATGTGGCTTACCACTTCGCCTTTCGCAGCAGCACGGTCAAGGGTGATAACCGGAATATTTGCCTGATTCGCCATCTTCACGGCGTTACCTACAGCGTCGGAATCAGTCGGGTTGATAAGCAGCAGTTTGGTACCGCGTACCGTTAAGTCCTGAACGTTAGCCAGCTCTTTTGCCGGGTTATTTTGTGAATCCAGCACAACCAGATCGTAACCCAGTTTGTCCGCTTCTTTTTGCGCGCCATCTTTAAGGCTAACGAAGAACGGGTTGTTCAGCGTGGAAATAACCAATGCAATCGTGTCTTTCGCCATCGCGTTCGCGCTTACGGTGGCGCTCAGTGCAACAGCAGAAACCAGAGTAGCCAGTTTTTTCATGTTCATATCATGATGTCCTGTAGTGTAGGTAATTACTGCTTTTTGTTGTCTACCAAGACCGCCAGCAGAATCACCACTGCTTTAACGATCATCTGGTAATAGGAGGAAACACTTAACAAATTCAATCCATTATTCAGGAAGCCGAGAATCAATGCGCCGATCAATGTCCCAACGATGCGCCCTTTACCGCCTGCAAGACTGGTACCGCCCAACACCACCGCAGCGATAGCATCCAGCTCATAGCCGGTACCTGCAGTCGGTTGCCCTGAGGAGAGGCGCGCAACTTCAATAATGCCCGCCAGTGACGCCAAAAGCCCACACAAAGAGTAGACAATCACTTTGACTTTATCGACGCTAATACCGGACAAGCGTGTTGCGGCTTCATTTCCCCCGAGCGCATAGATATAGCGTCCCAGACGGGTGTGATGCAGTAAGTACCAGGTGGCGATAAAGACAATTGCCATGAGCCATACTGGTGTCGGGATCCCCAGCGGGCGACCAATACCAAACCAGCCAAAGATATCTGCATTATCCGTAAAACCGGTGTTGATCGGGCTCCCGTTGGTGTACACCAGCGTCACACCGCGCAGTAAGAGCATCATGACCAGGGTTGCGATAAATGCCTGCACTCGCCCTTTCGCCACGATAGTCCCGGTTACCGCGCCAATAGCAGCCCCCAGCGCCAGAGCGGCGGCGACAGCTACCAGCGCATTTACTTCCATACCGACGAGCGACGCGGCAACCGCACCGGTCAACGCCAGCAGAGAACCGACGGACAGATCGATCCCGGAAGTTAAAATAACCAGCGTCATGCCAACCGCCATAATGGCGTTCACAGAGGTTTGCTGCAGGATATTCAACAGGTTATTGACGGTAAAAAAGTTCGGACTCATGGTCGACACAATGGCAATCAGCACCAACAAGGCGATCAGCGATTTTTGTTCCATCAACCACGCTTTGGTGAAATAGCGGCGACCAGAAACAGCCTGGGTAGTCATCTTTTTTACTCCTGATTCACACGATTAAGCTTGCCCACTGCGGCAGCCATCAATACTTCCTGAGTGGCCTGCTCGCGCGTGAATTCACCGCCGAGATGCCCTTCATGCATCACCATGATGCGATCACTCATACCTAAGACTTCTGGCATCTCCGATGACACCAGAATGATACTCAGGCCGTCGGCCTTGAACTGGTTAATAAGCTGATAAATCTCTTTTTTCGCCCCAACGTCAACGCCGCGGGTCGGCTCATCGAGGATCAGCACTTTCGGGCGCGTCATCAAACCGCGTGCGATAGCCACTTTCTGCTGGTTACCACCAGAAAGCAGGCCAATAGCCTGTTCCATTGATGGCGTTTTGACATTGAACAGACGAATGAAGTCACTCACCGCCTGCTGCTCTTCTTTATGTTTTAAATTGCCACCCGGACGGCTGAAATAACCCAGCGCCGTCAGCGACATGTTCTCTTTAACCGACATACCCAGCACTAAACCATCGCGCTTGCGGTCTTCGGAGATGTAGACGATACCGTTCGCCAGGCCATCCTGCGGTGAACGGGTAACAACTTCATGGCCATCCAGCGTGACGCTTCCGCTGGTGCGCGGCAGCGCGCCATAAAGCACTTTCATAAGTTCGGTACGCCCGGCGCCCATCAGGCCCGCCACGCCCAGAATCTCCCCTTTGCGCAGGGTAAAACTCACATTGTTCACGCCTGGACCGCACAGGTTATCTACTTTCAGACGGATATCGCCCGGCGCTTTATCGAGGCGCGGGTATTGATCTTCCAGTTTGCGTCCAACCATCATTTCGATAAGCGTATCTTCGGTCAGCGTTGCAACTTCACGCTCGGCGATAAACTGGCCGTCGCGGAACACGGTCACATCATCGCAAATCTCGAAGATCTCTTTCATACGGTGAGAGATATAGACAATCCCGCGCCCTTGCGCTTTCAATTCGCGAATGACGCGGAAAAGGGATTCAGTTTCGGTATCGGTCAGGGCATCGGTCGGTTCATCCATAATGATGACCTGCGACTCATAACTCAGGACCTTCGCAATCTCGACCATCTGTTGATCGCCAATGGAAAGCTCACCCACCAGCCTGTCGCTTTTAAAACGGAGATTCAGTTTAAGCAGCAGCTTATCAGCTTCGGCATACATCTTTTTCCAGTCGATTTTGCCAAAGCGGTTAACGAATTCACGGCCGATAAAGATATTTTCGGCAATGGTGAGCTGGGGGATCAGGTTGAGTTCCTGGTGAATAATGCCGATGCCGGCTTCTTGCGAGGATTTCGGTCCGGTAAAGGTGGTCTCTTTACCCAGCCATAGTAATGAACCGGCATCACGGGTATAGATGCCGGTCAGGACTTTCATCATCGTGGATTTGCCCGCGCCATTTTCGCCGACCAGCGCCATGACGCGGCCGGGATAAACATTTAACGCGGCGCCAGACAGGGCTTTCACGCCCGGGAACGCTTTATCGATCCCTTTGAGTTGCAGTAATGCGTCCATGATGGCCTCAGAAGGTGACGCCAGCACAGAGAATGATATTCGCATACGGGGAACATTCCCCGCTGCGAATCACCGCCTGACTGTCCGCGGTGTGTTTTTTAAATTGTTCGTGTGAAACATAACGAACTTCTATGGTATTCCCCTGGTGTTGCTGCAGCTGCTCAATGTGATTGAGCAACGTTTCGTGGAGCTGTGGATTCTGCTGTTCGATTTCCGACGCGAGGATAGCTGCTTCAACCTGCATCTCGGCGGTGACCACCTCCAGTACCTGCATAAAGGATGGAACCCCCTGGGTTAATGCCATATCAATACGCGCGGTGCTTTTCGGCACAGGCAAGCCTGCATCACAAACCACCAGCGTATCGGTATGCCCAAGACGGGAGATGACCGACGAGATTTCAGCGTTGAGAACAGTACCTTTTTTCATTTTATGCTCCATTAGCGAAACGTTTCGCTGATCTCAGTTTAGACCTGAGAATGTTCAGAAAACCACCATGGCATTACAGAATTGTGATCGAAATCGAAACGTTTCGCGCGCGTTGCAGAAAGAAAACACAAGTTATCTTACTTAAATAAAATTGCGGGAGATAAATAGCAAAAACCCCTCTCGAAGAGGGGTTTTAAAAGGCGTTAAATTTCAACCTGCGTACCGAGTTCGATAACCCGGTTGGGTGGGATTTCAAACTGGTCCGGCGCACGCAGCGCATTGCGTTGCAACAGGAGGTATAACTTGCCACGCAGCCGTAGATACCAGGGCCGTTTACCCACAATCAGCGACTCATGCGACATAAAGAAGGATGTCTCCATCATGCGGCAACTGAGCCCTTCCAGACCGCAGCGGTGGAACACCTCTTCCACATTTGGCGTTTCACGCCAGCCATAGCTGGCTACCACACGCCAGAACGTCGGCGAGAGTTGCTCAATCTGCACACGACGCACATTGTGCACATAGGGCGCATCTTCTGTACGTAGCGTCAGCAGGATCACACGTTCATGCAGTACTTTGTTATGTTTCAGGTTATGCAACATAGCAAACGGAATCACATTCAGCGCGCGGGACATATATACCGCCGTACCCGGAACTCGCACCGGCGGCGATTTTTCCAGCGAGGCAATCATCGCTTCCAGTGAGTTGCCGTGCTCATGCATACGCCGCAGCAGGCGGAAACGCTCGCTCTTCCATGTGGTCATCACGATGAACATGACCAGACCCAGACTCAACGGTAACCAGCCACCGGACAGCAACTTATCGAGGTTAGCCGAGAAAAGCGGCACATCTATACACAGGAACATGGTAAGCAACAGACCGACAACCATTTTGTTCCAGTGCCAGTTCTTGCGCGCCACGGTCATAGAAAGAATCGATGTCAGCACCATTGTACCGGTCACCGCAATACCATAAGCCGCCGCCAGGTTACTGGAGTGTTCAAAACTCACGATCACGATAACAACCGCGAAGTAGAGCAGCCAGTTAATAAAGGGAATGTAGATCTGCCCGGATTCCATCTCCGACGTATGGATAATGCGCATTGGCGAGAGATAACCCAGGCGCACTGCCTGGCGTGTCAGAGAGAACACGCCCGAGATAACCGCCTGAGACGCAATGACCGTCGCCAGCGTTGCGATGATCAACATCGGAATCAGAGCCCATTCTGGAGCCAGCAGGAAGAACGGGTTTTTGATCGCTTCCGGGGTTTTCAGCAGCAACGCCCCCTGACCAAAGTAATTCAGCGCCAGTGATGGCAATACCACGATAAACCACGCAAGGCGAATGGGCAGCTTACCGAAATGGCCCATATCCGCATACAACGCCTCTACCCCGGTGATAGAAAGTACCACCGCGCCCAGCGCAACAAACGAGACGGCTTTGTATTGAAGGAAGAAATTGACCGCCCAGGCCGGGTTAAGCGCCTGCAGCACTTCAGGGTTGCTGATAATACCGCGCGCACCCAGCACCGCCAGAATCAAAAACCAGGCCAGCATGATGGGAGCAAAGAGTTTGCCCACCAGCCCTGTGCCGTGCTTTTGGATCATAAACAGCAGCGTGAGCACCAAAATGGACAACGGAACAATCCACGTATCCAGCGATGGTGCAACGATTTCGAGCCCTTCTATAGCCGACATCACTGAGATGGCGGGAGTAATGACCACTTCACCATAGAAGAAACTGCCGCCAATAAGCCCCATGATAACAAGCACGGAGGTCATTCTGGCGGAGGTATTGCGTCCTGCCAGCGACATCAGCGTTAAGATCCCACCTTCACCCGCGTTATCTGCACGCATGACAAAAGTTAGGTATTTAACCGAGACGACCAGTATCAGCAGCCAGAAGATGAGCGACAAAAAGCCGAAGACGGCGTCGCGTTCAACCCCAAAACCAAATTGACCTGACAAACATTCACGAAGTGTATAAAGCGGGCTGGTGCCGATATCACCGTAGACAACCCCAATAGCCGCGAGTGTTATCGCGGGCAACGATTGCTTATTATCAGTGCTCATAGACTAATCTTTTGTTTGAATGACAAATGTGTGCTTAGTCCCTTGGCCCACAAAAAGCGCACAGTATGCACGATTATTTATGAAATCGTACCCCCTAATTGCGACCGTATTAACCTGGCGCAAAGAAAATGATGCCGTTGTTCAGTCTATTACAAGCCTTTATCGAAACGTCTATACTCGCAGTTGCAAGCCGGAATCGCGGCGAAAGGATGCAAATCAATTATGGCTCACTCACATTTATTAGCAGAAAGAATTTCCCGCTTAAGTAGCGCGCTGGAAAAAGGTCTTTTTGAGCGTAGCCACGCTATTCGCCTGTGCCTGCTGGCCGCGTTAAGTGGTGAAAGCGTCTTTCTGCTCGGCCCGCCGGGTATCGCCAAAAGCCTGATCGCCCGCCGCCTGAAATTCGCCTTTAAAAATGCCCGCGCTTTTGAATATCTGATGACCCGCTTCTCCACACCCGAAGAGGTGTTTGGTCCTCTTTCTATTCAGGCGCTGAAAGATGAAGGGCGTTATGAACGTTTAACACATGGCTATCTGCCGGAAGCGGAGATTGTGTTTCTGGACGAAATCTGGAAAGCCGGCCCGGCGATCCTGAATACGCTATTAACCGCCATTAACGAACGTCGCTTTCGCAACGGCGCGCTGGAAGAGAAAATCCCCATGCGTTTGCTGGTGGCGGCATCTAACGAACTGCCCGAGGCTGACAGCAGCCTCGAAGCACTCTATGACCGCATGCTGATTCGCCTGTGGCTCGATAAAGTGCAGGATAAGAGTAACTTCCGCTCGATGCTCATCAGCCAGCAGGATGAAAGCGATAATCCGGTGCCTGCTGATCTGCAAATCAGCGATGAGGATTATGCGCGCTGGCAGCAGGAAATCGTGCAGGTGAAGCTACCCGACGCCGTTTTTGAGCTGATTTTCATGCTACGCCAGCAGCTTGATAACTTACCTACTGCGCCTTATGTCTCTGACCGTCGCTGGAAAAAGGCCATTCGTCTGCTTCAGGCCAGCGCCTTTTTCAGCGGACGCGATGCTGTGGCCCCTGTGGATTTGATCTTGCTGAAAGACTGCCTGTGGCATGACGCTGAAAGCATGCGTCTGATGCAAAATCAGTTGGAAATATTGATGACCGGGCACGCGTGGCAGCAGCAATCCATGCTGACGCAACTGGGCGCGATTGCGCAGCGCAACATCCAGCTTCAGCAGCAGCACAGCGACAAAACGGCCCTAAAAGTTTCGCGCCAGGGCGGCATGTTCAGCCGTCGTCCGCATTACGATTTGCCGGAAGATCTGCAAGACAGTACGCTGACATTGTTGCTCCAGCAACCGTTAAAATTACATGACATGCAGGTCATTCATGTGACTATCGAACGCGCCGCGCTGGCCCAGTGGCTGGCAAAAGGCGGGGAGATCCGTGGCAAACTTAACGGCATTGGCTTCGCGCAGATCCTTAACCTTGAAGTCGACACCAGTTTGCATCTGTTGATCCGCGATATCAGCCTGCAGGGTTCCCGTCTTGCTTTACCAGGTGGAACGGCAACCCATGTGCCGGAAGAAATAAAGCAGCAACTGGAAGCGCTCTACACGCTCTGGCATCAGCAGCACACCCGTTTTAGCGAACAGCAAAAATGCCTGTTCATTCCTGGCGACTGGTTGGGTCGCATTGAAGCCAGCCTGCAGGACGTGCGCGCGCAGATACAACAGGCGCTTCAATGCTGACGCTGGATGCACTAAATGCCCTGCTGGCTATCAGTGAGGAGACGATAGTTGAAGAGCTTATCGTCGCCTTACTGGCCTCCCCCCAGTTGGCTGTTTTCTTTGAAAAATTCCCCAAACTCAAGCACGTCATTACCGAAGATGTCCCCCGCTGGCGCGAAGCGCTGAAAAATCACCTGAAAGAGACACAGGTGCCGCCAGAACTTGCCGAAGAAGTGCTCTGCTATCAGCAGAGTCAGTTGCTTTCCACTTCACAGTTCGTCGTTCAGTTGCCGCAAATTCTGACGCTTCTGGATAAGCTTCGCTCGCCGTTTGCCGCGCAGGCAAACACCATGGTGAAGGACAACCCGACCTTTACCCCGGCGTTACAAACGCTTTTCTTACAGCGCTGGCGGTTAAGTCTGGTGGTACAGACAACCGCGTTTAATCAGCAACTCCTGGAAGAGGAACGCGAGCAGTTACTCAGTGAAGTACAGGAACGCATGACCCTAAGCGGCCAGCTTGAACCGGTACTGATTGAAAACGAAAATGCCGCCGGGCGGTTATGGGATATGAGCGCCGGGCAAATTAAGCGCGGCGATTATCGACTTATCGTGCAATACGGTGACTTCCTGACCGAGCAGCCGGAACTCAAGCAACTGGCGGAACAACTTGGGCGATCCCGTGAGGCAAAATCCGTTCCGCGCAAAGATGCCCCCATGGAAACCTTCCGTATGCTGGTGCGCGAACCCTCTACCGTGCCGGAGCAGGTTGACGGGCTGCATCAAAGTGACGATATCCTGCGTCTGTTGCCGCCGGAACTGGCGACGCTGGGTATTACCGAGCTGGAATATGAGTTCTACCGTCGGCTGGTAGAGAAACAACTGCTGACCTACCGCCTGCATGGCGATGCCTGGCGGGAAAGAGAAGTTGAGCGCCCGGTTATTCATCAGGATTTCGATGAACAGCCGCGCGGGCCGTTTATTGTGTGTGTGGACACATCCGGTTCGATGGGCGGGTTCAATGAACAGTGTGCAAAAGCCTTCTGCCTGGCGCTGATGCGCGTGGCGCTGGCAGACAAACGACGCTGCTTTATTATGCTGTTTTCCAGCGAGGTCGTGCGTTATGAGCTGACCTGCCAGCAAGGGCTGGAGCACGCTATCCGCTTTCTGAGCCAGCGTTTTCGCGGCGGTACGGATTTAGCGAGCTGTTTTCGCGCCATTATTGAACGCATGCAGGGCGGAGAGTGGTATGACGCCGACGCGGTGGTTATCTCTGACTTTATCGCCCAGCGCCTGCCGGACGATGTAATAGGCAAGGTCAAGGAACTACAGGCTGTACACCAGCACCGTTTTCACGCCGTTGCGATGTCAGCACACGGAAAACCCGGCATCATGCGCATCTTCGATCATATCTGGCGCTTTGATACCGGGATGAGAAGCCGTCTGCTCAGGCGCTGGCGCCGCTAATTACAGCAATGCGTCGACGCTCTCGCGAACCTGTGCTGGCCATACGCCACACTGAACCTGGCCGATGTGCGGCAGTTGCAGTAGCAGCATCGTCAAACGAGACTGGCCAATACCACCACCGATCGTTTGCGGCATCTCACCGCGCAACAACGCCTGGTGCCAGTCGAGACGCAGACGATCTTCATCACCCGTGATGTTAAGCTGACGTTTCAGTGCATCAGCATCTACGCGGATCCCCATAGAAGAGAGTTCAATCGCATCTTCCAGTACCGGGTTCCATACCAGGATATCACCGTTCAGGCCGTGCAAACCTGTCTCACCGGGCGTACTCCAGTCGTCGTAATCCGGTGCACGGACATCGTGTCGCTGACCATCGCTGAGTTTCCCGCCAATCCCCATCAGAAAGACTGCGCCCAGATCTTTGGCTATTGCGCGTTCACGCCCTTTTGCGTCCAGCCCCGGATAACGGCTCAGTAGCTCTTCGCTGTGCACAAAGTGGATCTGCGCTGGCAGGAAGGGCGTCAGGCCAAACTCTTTGCTCACTGCCGCTTCGGTTGCTTTGATTCCGGCATAGATGGCTTCAACCGTCGATCTCAGCGTGCCGGTGTGGCGTTCGCCATCACCCAGTACGCGTTCCCAGTCCCATTGATCAACATAAACAGAATGGATTGGGGAGAGGCGGTCTTCATCCGGACGCAGGGCTTTCATGTGCGTGTACAGCCCTTCGCCAGCGCTGAAATCATGTTGTCCCAGCGTCTGACGTTTCCATTTGGCCAGCGAGTGGACAACTTCAAATTGCGCATCCGGCAGGTTTTTGACTTTTACCTGTACCGCTTTTTCACAGCCCGACAGGTTATCCTGAGTCCCATCTCCTACACGGCTTAGAATCGGTGCCTGAACTTCAATTAGCCCCAGTTTTTCTTCAAGCTGGCGGGAAAAATGCGACTTCACGAATACGATCTGACGTTGTTTGCTGATGTAAGCGGATTTCATTTTTTAACTCCTTTGTTCTGTTGCAAACGATTAAGCAACAAAATCTCGCCTTTATTCAATAATCAACAACAAAAAAGCCGGAGAGGGTTTTGATTCGTTAAAATGAGCCGCTAAAATAGGAAGAATGTTTATTCATCATAAGAAAAACCTATGGAAAATTATCAGATCGACAATCTGGACCGAGGCATCCTTGACGCCTTAATGGCGAATGCGCGTACTGCTTACGCTGAGCTTGCCAAGCAATTCGGTGTAAGCCCGGGGACAATTCACGTTCGCGTAGAGAAAATGAAGCAGGCGGGGATTATTACCGGCGCGCGAATTGACGTCAGCCCCAAACAATTAGGTTATGACGTCTGCTGCTTTATCGGCATTATCCTTAAAAGCGCAAAAGACTACCCCTCCGCGCTGGCGCGCCTGGAAAGCCTGGAAGAGGTGACAGAAGCCTACTACACCACCGGCCACTACAGCATTTTTATTAAAGTCATGTGCCGCTCGATCGATGCTCTGCAACAGGTGCTTATCAACAAGATCCAAACAATTGATGAAATCCAGTCCACTGAAACGCTGATCTCTTTGCAAAACCCCATCATGCGTACGATCCGCCCGTAACAGGGCGTTTTACCCCACCGTTAATACCCATATTGTCCACAGGTAGATCCCAGCCCATTCACAGCGTACAATACGCAGCTCATAACCGGAGTGGACCTGATGGCAGATATTACACTTATTAGTGGCAGTACTCTGGGTGGCGCAGAATATGTAGCGGAACACCTGGCGGAAAAACTGGAAGAAGCAGGCTTTACAACCGAAACCCTGCACGGCCCGTTACTGGAAGATCTGCCGCAGTCAGGAACCTGGCTGGTGGTAAGTTCTACCCATGGCGCAGGCGATCTGCCGGATAACATCCAGCCGTTTTATGACGATCTTAATGAACAAAAACCTGACCTTTCTGCCGTACGCTTTGGCGCGATTGGTATCGGTAGCCGCGAATATGACACCTTTTGCGGTGCGATTGAAAAACTCGAGGTTTCATTGAAAGCCTGTGGGGCAAAACAGCTAGGTGAAACAGCGAAGATCAACATCCTTGATCATGACATTCCTGAAGATCCGGCTGAAATTTGGCTCGGATCCTGGATTAATTTACTCAATATCGATTAAAGATCGCGCGATCGAGTGTGGATAACTATGCTTAAAAGCGTTGATCAACCGGTAGTTATCCAAAGTATAACCGTCGCTTAGTTTTTGAGTTGTGTATAACTACCCATTCTGATCCCAGCTTATACTGACCAGGATCACCGATCATTCACAGCTAATGATCCAGGCTAACATCATGATCTTCATATCAGGATCCGGGTTATCCACAAGACAAGGCGATCCTAATAAGAGATCATAGTAAAACAGATCTCTCTATATAAAGATCTTCTTTTTAATACCCGGGATCCTGATGCTTTCTCACTGAGCTAAAGTTGAGTAGAATCCACGGCCCAGGCATCAATCCACTTTCTAACCGCTTTACGCGAGGCAATACACCATGTTTTATCCGGATCCTTTTGACGTCATCATCATTGGCGGGGGTCATGCAGGCACTGAGGCCGCGATGGCCGCAGCGCGTATGGGTCAACAGACTCTGCTTTTGACACACAATATCGACACGCTGGGGCAAATGAGTTGCAACCCGGCCATTGGCGGTATTGGGAAAGGACACCTGGTAAAAGAAGTGGATGCACTCGGCGGTCTGATGGCAAAAGCGATCGATCAGGCGGGTATCCAGTTTAGGATACTAAACGGCAGTAAAGGCCCGGCAGTTCGTGCGACCCGTGCACAGGCAGATCGCGTACTTTACCGTCAGGCTGTGCGTACCGCGCTGGAAAACCAGCCAAATTTGATGATCTTCCAGCAGGCGGTAGAAGATCTGATTGTGGAAAACGATCGAGTGGTGGGTGCAGTCACCCAGATGGGCCTGAAATTCCGCGCTAAAGCGGTCGTTTTGACCGTCGGGACATTCCTTGACGGCAAGATTCACATCGGGCTGGATAACTACAGCGGTGGCCGTGCAGGCGATCCGCCGTCCATTCCCCTTTCTCGTCGTCTGCGTGAACTACCGCTGCGCGTAAGCCGCCTGAAAACCGGTACGCCGCCGCGCATTGACGCTCGTACCATTGATTTTAGCGTCCTGGCGCAGCAGCACGGCGATAATCCGATGCCGGTCTTCTCGTTTATGGGCAATGCCGCGCAACACCCGCGTCAGGTGCCGTGCTACATCACCCACACCAACGAGAAAACCCATGAGGTTATTCGCAATAACCTCGATCGCAGCCCGATGTATGCTGGCGTGATCGAAGGGATCGGGCCACGCTACTGCCCGTCGATCGAAGACAAAGTGATGCGCTTTGCCGATCGTAACCAGCACCAGATCTTCCTGGAGCCGGAAGGGCTGACCTCTAACGAAATTTACCCGAACGGTATCTCCACCAGCCTGCCGTTCGATGTACAGATGAAAATCGTCCGCTCGATGGAGGGGATGGAAAACGCCAAAATCGTTCGCCCTGGCTATGCCATTGAGTACGATTTCTTCGACCCGCGTGACCTGAAACCGACCCTGGAGAGTAAATATATCCATGGACTGTTCTTTGCCGGCCAAATCAACGGCACCACTGGCTACGAAGAGGCAGCGGCCCAGGGGCTGTTGGCTGGTCTGAATGCAGCACGCTTCTCTGCCGAGAAAGAGGGCTGGGCGCCGGCACGTTCTCAGGCTTATCTGGGCGTACTGGTCGACGATCTTTGCACTCTGGGTACCAAAGAACCGTACCGCATGTTCACCTCCCGTGCCGAATATCGCCTGATGCTGCGTGAAGATAACGCCGATCTGCGTCTGACCGAAATTGGCCGTGAGCTTGGTCTCGTGGACGACGAACGCTGGGCGCGCTACAACGAGAAACTCGAAAATATCGAACGTGAACGTCAGCGTCTGAAATCTATCTGGGTGAACCCAACCTCGGAAGCTGCGCCGGAAGTGAATAAAAACCTGACGGCACCGCTGTCTCGTGAAGCCAGCGGTGAAGATCTGTTGCGTCGCCCGGAAATGACTTACGACCAACTGGTACAACTGGCACCGTTCGTTCCAGGTCTGAGCGACGAACAGGCGGCTGAGCAGGTTGAGATTCAGGTGAAGTACGAGGGTTATATCGCGCGTCAGCAGGATGAAATTGAAAAACAGCAGCGTAACGAGAATACGCTGTTACCTGCATCGCTGGATTACCGTCAGGTCAGCGGCCTGTCGAATGAAGTGATCGCGAAACTAAACGATCACAAACCGGCCTCCATCGGACAGGCATCGCGTATTTCCGGGATCACACCTGCCGCGATCTCCATTCTGCTGGTCTGGTTGAAAAAACAGGGTATGCTGCGCCGTAGCGCCTGATACTCTTCACGCAACATGTGCTGACAGAGAGTGCGTTGTCTGTCAGCACAACAGATTTAAAGCCCGGTAAGCGTTAACGCCACCGGGTATATTTTTCAGACAGGTAATCACCGTGCTCAATAAACTTTCTCGTCTGCTCGATGAAGCAGGTATTTCGCTCACCGATCACCAGAAAAACCAGCTGGTAGCCTATGTCGAAATGCTCAACAAATGGAACAAAGCCTACAACCTGACTTCCGTACGTGACCCGAACGAGATGCTGATTCGCCATATCCTCGATAGCATCGTGGTTGCGCCGCACTTGCTGGGGGAGCGGTTTATCGATGTAGGAACGGGGCCAGGCCTGCCGGGAATCCCGTTATCTATTGTTCTTCCTGATGCACACTTCACCCTGCTGGATAGCCTGGGTAAACGCGTCCGTTTTCTGCGCCAGGTTCAGCATGAGCTTCATTTGCCGAACGTCACTCCCGTACAGAGCCGCGTCGAAGATTTTCCGGCCGAGCCGCCTTTTGATGGCGTCATCAGCCGGGCATTCGCATCATTGAATGACATGGTGAACTGGTGTCAGCATCTGCCTGGAACACAAGGCAAGTTCTATGCCCTTAAAGGGTTGATTCCAAATGATGAAATTGACACGCTGCCTGCTCAGTTTTCAGTAGAATCTATCGTCAAATTAGACGTGCCTCACCTTGAGGGTGACCGACATCTCGTGGTCATTAAGGCAAACAAAATTTAATTTTTATCAAAAAATGTAGAATTCGTGCTGTTTTCTGAATGTTAAAAAACGGCGTAAAAAACAGTGATACGTTCGGTTACATTTAACGCATATTTCACTTCGTTTTTTCTAAGTTTTAACGCCGTAATTTTGCTTAACCATGAAAATAGTCAACAGCGAAAATATCAGTCTGCTAAAAATCGACATTCGCACGTATTGATGAATGTTAAATAATTATTATAAATGTCAATGAAAGGTTTTTATTGTATACCGAGCTGTTTTAAAAAGAGTTGTCAGTAATCATCTGTAATATCAAAAAGATGAAAAGGCGCAAATTCCTGATGGCAATATTTTGGCGAGCGCATAAATGTTTAATTTGTGATCTGGTGCACGCTTTAGCAACAGGTATTTCGCGTTATTCAACATTGTGTCTGATGGTTCACAGTTTCGCTAAAAGTTGAAAAATAGCCCTCGGGAAAATTATTTAAACATTTATTCACCTTTTCGCTACTTATTGTTTGAAATCACGAGGCCGCACCGTATAATTTGACCGCTTTTTGATGCTTGACTCCGGGCCTTAAAGAACGTTTTATACGACACGCGGCCTACCTCGAAGTGAGCAGGAGTTAAAAGTGATGTCTGTGTCGCTCTTGGGTCGAAATGTTGCTCGCAGGCTTCTGCTTATTCAATTTCTGGCGGTAATAGCAAGCGGATTGCTGTTTAGCCTCAAAGACCCCTTCTGGGGCACTTCCGCCGTGTGCGGCGGTATGGCAGTCTTTCTGCCGAATATGTTGTTTATGATTTTTGCCTGGCGTCATCAGGCGCATACACCAGCCAGAGGCCGAGTGGCCAGGTCCTTCGCCTTCGGCGAAGTGTTCAAGGTGTTAGCAACATTCGTGTTGCTGGTGGTGGCGCTGGCAGTTTTAAAGGCGGTGTTTTTACCGCTGATAGTCACGTGGGTTTCGGTGCTGGTTGTTCAGATACTGGCACCCGCTGTAATTAACAACAAAGGGTAAGAGGCATCATGTCTGCAGGAGAAATCTCAACACCGCAAGAGTACATAGGCCACCATCTGAATAACCTTCAGATTGACCTTCGTACGCTTTCGCTGGTGGATCCGCATAACCCCCCGGCCACCTTCTGGACTCTCAACATTGACTCCATGTTTTTCTCGGTGGTTCTGGGTCTGTTGTTCCTGGTGATGTTCCGTAGCGTAGCCAAAAAGGCCACCAGCGGCGTCCCGGGGAAATTCCAGACCGCGATTGAGCTGGTTATTGGTTTTGTCCACGGTAGCGTGAAAGACATGTACCACGGCAAAAGCAAGCTTATCGCGCCACTGGCCCTGACGATTTTCGTCTGGGTATTCCTGATGAACCTGATGGATTTGCTGCCTATCGACCTGCTGCCGTACATTGCTGAGCATGTACTGGGTCTGCCTGCGCTGCGCGTGGTGCCGTCTGCGGACGTGAACATCACCCTGTCGATGGCGTTGGGCGTATTTATCCTGATTCTGTTCTACAGCATCAAAATGAAAGGCCTGGGTGGTTTTGCTAAAGAGCTGACACTCCAGCCGTTCAACCACCCGGTGTTTATCCCGGTCAACCTTATCCTGGAAGGTGTTAGCCTGCTGTCCAAACCGGTTTCTCTCGGTCTGCGACTGTTCGGCAACATGTATGCCGGTGAGTTGATTTTCATTCTGATTGCTGGTCTGTTGCCGTGGTGGTCACAGTGGATCCTGAATGTGCCATGGGCCATTTTCCACATCCTGATTATTACGCTGCAAGCCTTCATTTTCATGGTTCTGACGATCGTCTATCTGTCGATGGCGTCTGAAGAGCATTGATTTTTAACAACACTACTACGTTTTAACTGAAACAATCTGGAGACTGTCATGGAAAACCTGAATATGGATCTGCTGTACATGGCTGCCGCTATTATGATGGGTCTGGCGGCAATCGGTGCTGCGATCGGTATCGGCATCCTCGGGGGTAAATTCCTGGAAGGCGCAGCGCGTCAACCTGATCTGATTCCTCTTCTGCGTACTCAGTTCTTTATCGTTATGGGTCTGGTGGACGCAATCCCGATGATCGCTGTAGGTCTGGGTCTGTACGTGATGTTTGCTGTCGCGTAGTAAGGGTTGCTTTTTACAGCAAGTATTTAGAACGTTAACCAGATAAGAGGCATTGTGCTGTGAATCTAAACGCAACAATCCTCGGCCAGGCCATCGCGTTTGTCCTGTTCGTTCTGTTCTGCATGAAGTATGTATGGCCGCCATTAATGGCAGCCATTGAAAAACGTCAGAAAGAAATCGCTGACGGTTTGGCTTCTGCGGAACGAGCTAAGAAGGATTTGGACCTTGCACAGGCCAATGCGACCGACCAGCTGAAAAAAGCGAAAGCAGAAGCTCAGGTCATCATTGAGCAGGCGAACAAACGCCGCGCTCAGATCCTGGACGAAGCGAAAGCAGAAGCCGAGCAGGAACGTAACAAAATCGTGGCGCAGGCTCAGGCGGAAATTGACGCCGAGCGTAAACGTGCTCGCGAAGAGCTGCGTAAACAAGTGGCTCTGCTGGCTGTTGCCGGCGCCGAGAAGATCATCGAGCGTTCCGTGGATGAAGCTGCTAACAGCGACATCGTGAATAAACTGGTCGCTGAACTGTAAGGAGGGAGGGGCCGATGTCTGAATTTGTAACGGTAGCTCGCCCCTACGCCAAAGCAGCTTTTGACTTTGCTGTCGAACACCAGGGTGTTGATCGCTGGCAGGATATGCTGGCGTTCGCGGCCGAGGTGACGAAAAACGAACATATGGCAGAGCTTCTCTCCGGTGCTATTGCGCCGGAAACGCTTGCCGAGTCGTTTATCGCAGTCTGTGGGGAGCAACTTGACGACAACGGTCAGAACCTGATTCGGGTGATGGCTGAAAATGGTCGTCTTAAAGTGCTTCCTGATGTTCTTGAGCAGTTTGTTCAATTGCGTGCAGCCAGCGAGGCTATCGCAGAAGTCGAAGTGACCTCTGCGACCGCACTGAGTGAAGAACAGCTTTCGAAAATCAGCGCCGCGATGGAAAAACGTCTGTCACGCAAAGTTAAGCTGAATTGCAAAATCGATAAGTCTGTAATGGCAGGTGTTATCATCCGTGCGGGTGATATGGTCATTGATGGTAGCGTACGCGGCCGTCTTGAACGCCTCGCAGACGTCTTGCAGTCTTAAGGGGACTGGAGCATGCAACTGAATTCCACCGAAATCAGCGAACTGATCAAGCAGCGCATTGCTCAGTTCAGTGTTGTGAGTGAAGCTCACAACGAAGGTACTATTGTTTCTGTAAGTGACGGTGTTATCCGCATTCACGGCCTGGCCGATTGTATGCAGGGTGAGATGATTTCCCTGCCGGGTAACCGTTACGCTATCGCACTGAACCTGGAGCGCGACTCCGTGGGTGCAGTTGTGATGGGTCCGTATGCTGACCTCGCCGAAGGCATGAAGGTTAAATGTACGGGTCGTATCCTGGAAGTTCCGGTTGGTCGTGGTCTGCTGGGCCGCGTTGTGAACACTCTGGGTGCGCCGATTGATGGTAAAGGTCCGCTGGAGCACGACGGCTTCTCTGCTGTTGAAGCTATCGCACCGGGCGTTATCGAACGTCAATCCGTCGATCAGCCGGTACAGACTGGTTATAAATCCGTTGACGCCATGATCCCAATCGGTCGTGGTCAGCGTGAATTGATCATCGGTGACCGTCAGACCGGTAAAACCGCTCTGGCCATCGACGCCATCATCAACCAGCGTGATTCCGGCATCAAGTGCGTCTACGTGGCCATCGGCCAGAAAGCGTCCACCATTTCTAACGTGGTACGTAAACTGGAAGAACACGGCGCGCTGGCTAACACCATCGTTGTGGTTGCAACCGCATCTGAATCTGCCGCACTGCAATACCTGGCTCCGTATGCAGGCTGCGCAATGGGCGAATACTTCCGTGACCGCGGTGAAGATGCGCTGATCATTTATGATGACCTGTCTAAACAGGCCGTTGCTTACCGTCAGATTTCCCTGCTGCTCCGTCGTCCGCCAGGACGTGAAGCATTCCCGGGCGACGTATTCTACCTCCACTCTCGTCTGCTGGAGCGTGCTGCGCGTGTTAACGCCGAATACGTTGAAGCCTTCACCAAAGGTGAAGTGACTGGGAAAACCGGCTCTCTGACCGCTCTGCCGATTATCGAAACGCAGGCGGGTGACGTTTCCGCGTTCGTTCCGACCAACGTAATTTCGATTACCGATGGTCAGATCTTCCTGGAAACCAACCTGTTTAACGCCGGTATTCGTCCTGCGGTTAACCCGGGTATCTCTGTATCCCGTGTTGGTGGCGCAGCGCAAACCAAGATCATGAAGAAACTGTCCGGTGGTATCCGTACCGCGCTGGCGCAGTATCGTGAACTGGCAGCGTTCTCCCAGTTTGCATCTGACCTTGACGATGCAACCCGTAAACAGCTTGACCACGGTCAGAAAGTGACCGAGCTGCTGAAACAGAAACAGTATGCGCCGATGTCCGTTGCGCAGCAGTCTCTGGTTCTGTTCGCAGCAGAACGTGGTTATCTGGCGGATGTAGAGCTGGCGAAAATCGGTAGCTTCGAAGCCGCTCTGCTGGCTTACGTTGACCGTGACCACGCTCCGTTGATGCAAGAGATCAACCAGTCCGGTGGCTATAACGACGAAATCGAAGGCAAGCTGAAAGGCATCCTCGATTCCTTCAAAGCAACCCAGTCCTGGTAACGTCTGGTGGCCTGCCTTAGGGCAGGCCGCAAGGCATTGAGGAGAAGCTCATGGCCGGCGCAAAAGAGATACGTAGTAAGATCGCAAGCGTCCAGAACACGCAAAAGATCACTAAAGCGATGGAAATGGTCGCCGCTTCCAAAATGCGTAAATCGCAGGATCGCATGGCGGCCAGCCGTCCTTATGCAGATACCATGCGCAAAGTGATTGGTCACCTTGCGAACGGTAATCTGGAATATAAGCACCCTTACCTGGAAGAACGCGACGTTAAGCGCGTGGGCTACCTGGTGGTGTCGACCGACCGTGGTCTGTGTGGCGGCTTGAACATTAACCTGTTCAAGAAAGTACTGGCGGATATGAAAGCATGGTCCGATAAAGGCGTTCAGAGCGACCTCGCGATGATCGGCTCGAAAGGCGTGTCTTTCTTTAATTCCGTTGGTGGCAACGTTGTCGCCCAGGTGACCGGTATGGGTGATAACCCATCTCTGTCCGAACTGATCGGCTCGGTTAAAGTGATGTTGCAGGCCTACGACGAAGGTCGTCTGGACAAGCTTTATATTGTCAGCAACAAATTTATCAACACCATGTCTCAGGTTCCAACCATCACTCAACTGCTGCCATTACCGGCAGAAGAAGATGAAGAGTTGAAGCGTAAATCCTGGGATTATCTGTATGAACCTGATCCGAAGGCGCTGCTGGATACTCTCCTGCGTCGTTATGTGGAATCTCAGGTTTATCAGGGTGTTGTTGAAAACCTGGCCAGCGAGCAGGCCGCACGTATGGTGGCGATGAAAGCCGCGACCGATAATGGCGGCAGCCTGATTAAAGAGCTGCAGTTGGTTTACAACAAAGCTCGTCAGGCCAGCATTACTCAGGAACTCACCGAGATCGTCTCGGGGGCCGCCGCGGTTTAACCAGGTTTACGAATTTCGTAGAGGATTCAAGATGGCTACTGGAAAAATTATCCAGGTAATCGGCGCCGTGGTGGACGTCGAGTTCCCTCAGGATGCCGTACCACGAGTGTACGATGCACTTGAGGTAAAGAATGGTGAAGAGCGTCTGGTGCTGGAAGTTCAGCAGCAGCTCGGCGGTGGCGTTGTACGTACCATCGCAATGGGTTCTTCTGATGGTCTGCGTCGTGGTCTGGAAGTAACAGACCTGGCTCACCCGATCGAAGTCCCGGTAGGTAAAGCAACACTGGGTCGTATCATGAACGTACTGGGCGAACCAGTAGACATGAAAGGCGACATCGGTGAAGAAGAGCGTTGGGCGATCCACCGCGCAGCACCTTCCTACGAAGAGTTGTCAAACTCTCAGGAACTGCTGGAAACCGGTATCAAAGTAATCGACCTGATGTGTCCGTTCGCTAAGGGCGGTAAAGTAGGTCTGTTCGGTGGTGCGGGTGTAGGTAAAACCGTAAACATGATGGAGCTGATCCGTAACATCGCGATCGAGCACTCCGGTTACTCCGTATTTGCGGGCGTAGGTGAACGTACTCGTGAGGGTAACGACTTCTACCACGAAATGACCGACTCCAACGTTATCGACAAAGTATCCCTGGTGTATGGCCAGATGAACGAGCCGCCGGGAAACCGTCTGCGCGTTGCACTGACCGGTCTGACCATGGCAGAGAAATTCCGTGACGAAGGTCGTGACGTACTGTTGTTCGTCGATAACATCTATCGTTACACCCTGGCCGGTACAGAAGTATCTGCACTGCTGGGTCGTATGCCTTCAGCGGTAGGTTATCAGCCGACTCTGGCGGAAGAGATGGGTGTTCTGCAAGAACGTATCACCTCCACCAAAACCGGTTCTATCACCTCCGTACAGGCGGTATACGTACCTGCGGATGACTTGACTGACCCGTCACCAGCCACCACCTTTGCTCACTTAGATGCAACCGTGGTACTGAGCCGTCAGATCGCGTCTCTGGGTATTTACCCGGCCGTTGACCCGCTGGACTCCACCAGCCGTCAGCTGGATCCTCTGGTTGTTGGTCAGGAGCACTACGACACTGCGCGTGGCGTACAGTCTATCCTGCAGCGTTACCAGGAACTGAAAGACATCATCGCCATCCTGGGTATGGATGAGCTGTCAGAAGAAGACAAACTGGTGGTAGCACGTGCGCGTAAGATCCAGCGCTTCCTGTCCCAGCCGTTCTTCGTGGCAGAAGTATTTACCGGTTCTCCGGGCAAATACGTCTCCCTGAAAGACACCATCCGTGGCTTTAAAGGCATCATGGAAGGCGAATACGATCACCTGCCGGAGCAGGCGTTCTACATGGTCGGTTCCATTGACGAAGCCGTGGAAAAAGCCAAAAAACTTTAACGCCTTAATCGGAGGGTGATATGGCAATGACTTACCACCTGGACGTCGTCAGTGCAGAGCAACAAATGTTCTCTGGTCTGGTCGAGAAAATCCAGGTAACGGGTAGCGAAGGTGAGCTGGGGATTTACCCTGGTCACGCGCCGCTGCTCACCGCCATTAAGCCTGGTATGATCCGCATCGTGAAACAGCACGGTCATGAAGAGTTTATCTATCTGTCCGGCGGCATTCTTGAAGTGCAGCCTGGCAACGTGACCGTACTGGCTGATACCGCTATTCGTGGCCAGGATCTCGACGAAGCACGAGCGCTGGAATCGAAACGTAAAGCCGAAGAGCACATTAAGAGCTCGCACGGCGACGTGGATTACGCTCAGGCGTCTGCCGAACTGGCGAAAGCTATTGCGAAACTGCGCGTTATCGAGTTGACCAAAAAAGCGATGTAACACCGGCTTAAAGTCAAAAAGCCAGTCTGATTATCAGGCTGGCTTTTTTTATGGGCAAATTCTGTACTTTTATTGGATACATGAATGTTTTGCTCAGGACTTTATTCATGGCTAAAAAAAATAGCAAAAACATTGTCCTGCTCACGATACCCATGCAGGAAGCACCATTTTTGAATATAAAGTACCATGTAAAAGCCAAAAAAATGCCCTAAATTACGATCTGGTAAGGCAGGTTGTGCATTTTACTTTCTTGCCATTTTGCGTTGAAAAAAATGTAGAATTTTCAAGGTGAAACAGTAAAACTTCCACTCAAATTAAAGTCAGGACGCGTATGTTGAACACGAAAATGAGTGTGGTGATCCTTGCCGCTGGCAAAGGCACACGCATGTATTCCGATCTTCCGAAAGTGCTGCATACCCTTGCAGGGAAAGCGATGGTTCAGCATGTCATTGATGTGGCGAATAATCTAGGCGCCGATCATGTACACCTTGTCTATGGGCACGGCGGCGATCTGTTAAAACAAACGCTGCCTGACGAAAAACTTAACTGGGTGTTACAGGCTGAACAACTGGGCACCGGGCATGCAATGCAGCAGGCTGCGCCATTCTTCGCCGACGACGAAGATATCCTGATGCTGTATGGCGATGTGCCGCTGATATCGATCGATACCCTTACCCGTCTGCGTGAAGCGAAGCCGCAGGGTGGCATTGGTCTGCTCACCGTGAAGCTAGATGATCCAAGTGGATACGGCCGTATCACGCGTGAGAACGGTAAAGTAACCGGCATTGTTGAACATAAAGATGCGACTGAGCAGCAGCGCCAGATTCAGGAAATCAACACCGGTATTTTGATAGCTAACGGCGGCGATATGAAACGCTGGCTGAGTCAGCTCACCAATAATAATGCGCAGGGTGAATATTACATCACCGATATTATTGCTCTTGCTTATCAGGAAGGCCATGAAATCGCAGCCGTCCATCCGCAGCGCCTGAGCGAAGTGGAAGGCGTGAACAACCGCCTCCAGCTCTCCCGCCTCGAACGTGTATATCAAACTGAACAGGCTGAAAAATTACTTCTCTCAGGCGTGATGCTGCGCGACCCGGCCCGCTTCGATCTGCGTGGAACGCTGACGCATGGGCGGGATGTTGAGATTGATGCTAACGTGATTATTGAAGGTGACGTCAAACTCGGCAACCGCGTGAAAATTGGCGCAGGCTGTGTCATCAAAAATAGCGTCATTGGCGATGACTGTGAAATCAGTCCTTATAGCGTGCTGGAAGATGCCACGCTTGAAGCCGCCTGTACGATTGGCCCGTTTGCCCGCCTGCGTCCGGGGGCTGAGTTGCAGGAAGGCGCGCACGTAGGCAACTTCGTTGAGATGAAAAAAGCGCGTCTGGGCAAAGGCTCGAAAGCGGGTCATCTGACTTACCTTGGCGACGCGGAAATTGGCGACAACGTCAATATCGGCGCGGGAACCATAACCTGCAACTACGATGGCGCCAATAAACACAAGACCATTATTGGTGATGATGTGTTTGTTGGATCCGATACCCAACTGGTGGCGCCGGTGAGCGTGGGTAAAGGGGCAACCATTGCGGCAGGTACGACGGTTACCCGCAATGTCGCCGATAACGAACTGGTCTTAACCCGTGTGCCGCAGGTCCATAAAAAAGGCTGGCAGCGCCCGGTGAAGAAAAAGTAATTTTCATGCCGGAGTAATCCGGCAACCAGGGATGAGGGGATAACATAATCCCCCGCCCGACAAGCAGTACTATAAAAATAACCCCACTCTCTACAAGGCTCGGGGCGCCCGTAAAGGGCAAACAGGTCAGCGACAACGCATGGCACAATGCCATAATCAGGAAATCTAACTATGTGTGGAATTGTTGGCGCAGTTGCGCAGCGTGATATTGCTGAAATCCTTCTGGAAGGCTTACGTCGTCTGGAATACCGTGGTTATGACTCTGCCGGTCTGGCAGTGGTTGATGCAGAAGGTCATATGACCCGTCTGCGTCGTCTCGGTAAAGTACAGATGCTGGCTCAGGCTGCGGAAGAGCATCCGTTACACGGTGGTACCGGTATTGCTCACACCCGTTGGGCGACCCACGGGGAACCTTCAGAAGGCAACGCACACCCGCATGTGTCTGAACACATCGTCGTAGTACACAACGGCATTATCGAAAACCACGAACCGCTGCGCGAAGAACTGAAAGCGCGTGGCTACACTTTTGTGTCTGAGACCGATACAGAAGTGATTGCTCACTTAGTGCACTGGGAGCTGGCGAAAGGCGGTACGCTGCGTGATGCTGTGCTGCGTACTATCCCGCAACTGCGTGGCGCGTACGGCACGGTTATCATGGATTCCCGCGATCCGAGTACACTGCTGGCAGCTCGTTCTGGTAGCCCGATGGTTATCGGTCTGGGCATGGGTGAAAACTTTATCGCGTCCGATCAACTGGCTCTGTTGCCGGTAACCCGTCGCTTTATCTTCCTTGAAGAGGGGGATATCGCTGAGGTAACGCGTCGCAGCGTGACGGTATTTGATAAAACGGGCGAGCTGGTTAAGCGCCAGGAGATTGAATCCAATCTGCAATATGACGCAGGCGACAAAGGCGCTTACCGTCACTATATGCAGAAAGAGATCTATGAGCAGCCGAATGCGATTAAAAACACCCTGACCGGGCGTATCAGCCACGGTGAAGTGGATTTAAGCGAGCTGGGCTCCCATGCGAATGATTTGCTGAGCAAGGTTGAGCATATTCAGATCATTGCCTGCGGTACCTCATACAACTCCGGCATGGTTTCTCGTTACTGGTTTGAATCGCTGGCCGGTGTACCCTGTGATGTGGAAATCGCCTCCGAATTCCGTTACCGCAAATCTGCCGTGCGTCGCAATAGTCTGATGATTACACTCTCTCAGTCTGGCGAAACGGCAGATACCCTGGCGGGGCTGCGTTTGTCTAAAGAGCTGGGCTATCTGGGCTCGCTGGCTATCTGTAACGTTCCTGGCTCCTCGCTGGTACGTGAATCCGATCTGGCCATCATGACGAATGCGGGTACGGAAATTGGCGTGGCGTCCACCAAAGCCTTCACGACTCAGCTAACGGTACTGTTGATGCTGGTGGCGAAACTGAGCCGTCTGAAAGGGTTGGATGCCTCAATCGAACATAGCATTGTTCATGGCCTGCAGACGCTGCCGAGCCGCATTGAACAGATGCTGTCTCAGGATAAACGTATCGCGCAACTGGCCGAGGACTTCTCTGACAAGCATCATGCGTTGTTCCTGGGGCGTGGCGATCAATACCCGATTGCCCTGGAAGGCGCGCTTAAGCTCAAAGAGATTTCTTATATCCATGCTGAGGCCTATGCCGCCGGTGAACTGAAACACGGCCCACTGGCCCTGATTGACGATGATATGCCGGTTATCGTTATTGCGCCGAACAATGAACTGTTGGAAAAATTGAAATCCAACATTGAAGAGGTTCGCGCGCGCGGCGGTGTACTGTATGTCTTTGCCGACCAGGATGCGGGGTTTGTAGGCAGCGACACTATGCATATCATTGATATGCCTCACGTTGATGAAGTTATCGCTCCTATCTTCTACACTGTTCCGTTGCAATTGCTGGCCTATCACGTGGCGCTGATTAAAGGCACCGACGTGGATCAGCCGCGTAATCTGGCAAAATCAGTCACTGTGGAATAAAGGCGTAACCACGTCATAACGCATAAAAGAGGTTGCCTGGTGGCAGCCTCTTTTTTTTCAGGATGATGATGAATCTGTTGAAACGCATTATCGGGCTTAAAGTTTTGGCGCTCATCGACTACTGCGACAAGGTAGACATGGGAATATCGGGCCGTAAACTGGCGCAATTAAAAGCGCTGGCGGAGGCTTTTCAGGAAATGCCGAAGGCTTACTACATCCGTGGGACGACATATTTCGCCAGCATATTGGTGTTGTTTTATACGTTGCTGTTGAGCTTTGCCGGTCTTGCCATTGCGTTCAGAACCGTTACCGGCGGTTGGGGCGTTATTGCAGGTCTTGTTATCTTCATTCTGCTTGTGGTGGCGTTATCAGGAGCAGAGAAAGGAAGAACATTATCCCTGAGATTATTTTTAGCCGTCTGGTCGGCGTTATGTGTTTGTAATCTATTGGTGGCAGGATGGCTGTTGTTCGCCTCTTTCTCATGGCTAAGTGTCGGGTGTTGGGCCGGGAGTTTGCTTCTCTTATGGCTGACGCGGCAGGTCATGAACGGGCCAGAACTGACGAAACTAGTACAGTGGCGTGCGTCACTCAGAATAGCCCAGTATCGACGTCAGGCATTGACGCAACCCAGGCGAAAATGAATTGATCTAAGGCTACTTTTTGTCGCTTTTTGCTGGGACATCTGGTTGGCATCTACTACTTTTTTAGTGTCATAAAACTAAAATCTTGCTGACATCTCACTGTCATTAATAACGTTATCTTGCTGATAAATCATACAAGATAGGGTTAATCTATGTGAAAGCCGTCATTGTCATCAAACAGTAACAATCATTGCATATAACTGTCATCAAAGTGTCCTATTTTGCTCGTCGTAGCCACTTAAACAACGATTTACGATCCTTGCAGGAGACATTATGAACGTTATGCGTACCACTGTCGCAACTGTTGTCGCCGCGACCTTTTCACTGAGTGCATTTGCAGTTAACGCCGCTGCAAGCCTGACAGGTGCGGGTGCAACTTTCCCAGCGCCGGTGTATGCCAAATGGGCCGATACTTACCAGAAAGAAACGGGTAATAAGGTTAACTACCAGGGTATCGGTTCTTCTGGTGGCGTAAAACAGATCACTGCAAACACCGTTGACTTCGGCGCTTCTGATGCTCCGCTGGCTGACGACAAACTGGCTCAGGAAGGCCTGTTCCAGTTCCCGACCGTAATCGGTGGTGTTGTCCTGGCTGTTAACCTGGAAGGTTTCAAATCTGGCGAGCTGGTGCTGGATGGCAAAACGCTGGGCGATATCTACCTGGGCAAAATCAAAAAATGGGATGATGCGGCAATTGCTAAGCTGAACCCGGGCAAAAAACTGCCTTCTCAGAATATCGCTGTCGTACGTCGCGCTGATGGTTCTGGTACATCTTTCGTATTTACCAGCTACCTGGCGAAAGTTAACGAAGAGTGGAAATCGTCTGTAGGCGCTGGCTCTACTGTTAACTGGCCGACCGGTCTGGGCGGTAAAGGTAACGACGGTATCGCTGCATTCGTACAGCGTCTGCCGGGCTCCATTGGTTATGTTGAATATGCTTACGCTAAGCAGAATAACCTGACCTACACCAAGCTGCTGTCTGCTGATGGCAAACCGGTTAGCCCGACCGAAGCAAACTTCTCCAATGCGACGAAAAACATCGACTGGAGCAAATCCTTCGCGCAGGACCTGACCAACCAGAAAGGTGCCGATGTATGGCCGATTACGTCCACCACCTTCATCCTGGTTCACAAAGAGCAGAAAAATCCTGAGCAGGGCGCAGAAGTGCTGAAATTCTTCGACTGGGCATACAAAAACGGTGGCAAACAGGCTAATGACCTGGACTACGCTACCCTGCCTGAGAGCGTTGTTGCACAGATTCGCGCTGCATGGAAAACCAACGTGAAAGACAGCAGCGGTAAAGCGCTGTACTAATACCCGCCATACTTCGAGCCGTAGCAGTGTTGGTGTTGGCTGCAACTCGAATTAGTTAGGGTATGGCATTACGTTAGCCAGGAAGCACGATAAAATGCGCGCTTCCTGGCCCAAACTTAAAGAGTGATTTATGGCTGCAACCAAGCCGGCTTTTAGCCCCCCGGGTAAAAAAGGTGACATGATTTTCAGCGCGCTGGTAAAACTGGCTGCGCTGATTGTGCTATTGCTGCTCGGCGGCATTATCGTGTCTCTGATTTTCTCCTCCTGGCCGAGTATCCAGAAATTTGGTTTTTCCTTCTTATGGAACAAAGAGTGGGATGCGCCGAATGAGACCTTTGGTGCTCTGGTTCCGATTTACGGCACGCTGGTAACGTCTTTTATCGCGCTACTGATCGCTGTCCCGGTAAGTTTTGGTATCGCCCTCTTCCTGACGGAGCTGGCGCCTGGCTGGCTGAAACGTCCTCTTGGGATCGCGATTGAACTGCTGGCGGCGATTCCCAGTATCGTTTACGGCATGTGGGGTCTGTTTATTTTCGCCCCGCTGTTTGCCAAATATTTCCAGGAACCGGTCGGCAACGTTATGTCCGCTATCCCGTTTGTTGGCGCCCTCTTCTCTGGCCCGGCATTTGGTATTGGTATCCTGGCCGCGGGGGTTATCCTCGCCATTATGATCATTCCGTACATTGCCGCCGTTATGCGCGATGTATTCGAGCAAACCCCGGTGATGATGAAAGAGTCGGCCTACGGCATCGGCTGCACCACCTGGGAAGTTATCTGGCGTATTGTTCTGCCGTTCACCAAAAATGGTGTTATCGGCGGCATTATGTTGGGGTTGGGTCGTGCCCTGGGCGAAACCATGGCGGTGACCTTTATCATCGGTAACACCTACCAGCTCGACAGCGCATCACTCTATATGCCGGGTAACAGTATTACCTCCGCGCTGGCGAACGAATTCGCCGAAGCGGAATCCGGTCTGCACGTTGCAGCCTTGATGGAGCTGGGTCTGATCCTCTTCGTCATTACCTTTATTGTGCTGGCGATTTCTAAGTTCATGATCATGCGTCTGGCGAAAAATGAGGGGGCCCGCTAATGGCTACGCTTGAAATGCAAACCACCGCAGAGCTGGCTGAATCCCGTCGCAAGATGCAGGCGAAGCGCCGTACCAAAAACCGTATCGCCCTGACGCTCTCGATGGCGACCATGGCGTTTGGTCTGTTCTGGCTGGTCTGGATCCTCCTGTCGACCATTAGTCGTGGTTTTGATGGGATGTCACTGGCGCTCTTTACCGAAATGACGCCGCCGCCGAACACGGCGGGTGGTGGGCTGGCGAATGCGCTGGCGGGGAGTGCGCTGCTCATCTTCTGGGCGACCGCTGTCGGTACGCCGCTGGGTATCATGGCCGGGATCTACCTGGCTGAGTACGGGCGTAAATCGATTCTGGCCGAAATTATCCGTTTTATTAACGATATTCTGCTTTCCGCACCGTCTATTGTTGTTGGCCTGTTCGTTTACACCATTGTGGTGGCGCAGATGCAACACTTCTCTGGCTGGGCTGGCGTGATTGCGCTGGCGCTGCTGCAGGTGCCCATCGTGATTCGTACCACAGAGAACATGCTGAAACTGGTGCCGGATAGCCTGCGTGAAGCGGCATACGCGCTGGGGACGCCGAAGTGGAAGATGATTTCCGCCATTACCGTGAAAGCTTCTGTCTCCGGGATCATGACCGGCGTGCTGCTGGCGGTTGCGCGTATCGCGGGTGAAACCGCACCGCTGCTGTTTACCGCGTTGTCGAACCAGTTCTGGAGCACGGACATGATGAGGCCGATTGCAAACTTGCCGGTCACCATCTTTAAGTTTGCGATGAGCCCGTTTGCTGAATGGCAGCAACTGGCCTGGGCCGGTGTTCTGATTATTACGCTGTGTGTGCTGCTACTGAACATTCTGGCGCGTGTCATTTTCGCGGCGAAGAAACACTAATTTTTGCGGCGCGGTGAAACGCGGTGCCGAGTGAGGAAAGAGATAAATGAGTATGGTTGATACAACGCCGGGCAAAATTCAGGTTCGCGATTTGAACTTCTATTACGGCAAATTCCATGCCCTGAAAAACATCAGCCTGGACATTGCTAAAAACCAGGTAACGGCGTTTATCGGGCCGTCAGGCTGCGGTAAGTCCACGCTGCTGCGTACATTCAATAAAATGTTTGAACTGTACCCGGAGCAACGCGCAGAAGGCGAAATCCTGCTGGATGGGGATAACATCCTCACCAATACCCAGGATATCGCCCTGCTGCGCGCAAAAGTTGGGATGGTTTTCCAGAAGCCAACGCCGTTCCCGATGTCGATTTACGACAACATCGCCTTCGGTGTGCGTCTGTTTGAAAAGCTGTCTCGTGCCGATATGGACGAACGTGTGCAGTGGGCCTTGACCAAGGCCGCATTATGGAATGAAACCAAGGATAAATTGCACCAGAGCGGGTACTCTCTTTCCGGTGGTCAGCAGCAGCGTCTGTGTATCGCCCGTGGGATTGCGATCCGTCCGGAAGTCTTACTGCTGGATGAACCTTGCTCGGCGCTCGACCCCATTTCGACTGGTCGTATCGAAGAATTGATCACCGAGTTGAAGCAGGATTACACCGTCGTCATCGTGACCCACAACATGCAGCAGGCTGCGCGTTGTTCCGATCACACGGCGTTTATGTATCTCGGCGAATTGATTGAGTTCAGCAACACGGATGATCTGTTCACCAAGCCGAAGAAAAAGCAAACCGAAGATTATATTACTGGCCGCTACGGTTGATTTGCCATACTGCTTTCAGGCTCTAACTGTGTTGGCTGCCTTTGTTCACCCCGGTCGTGCCATATGATGCGCCCCGGGGATTCGCTCAGTTGCCGCCTTGTTATAGCCCAAAAATAGTTGGGCATCAGGAGACACCATGGACAACCTCAATCTTAACAAACATATTTCCGGCCAGTTTAACGCCGAGCTGGAAAGTATCCGCACTCAGGTGATGACCATGGGTGGGATGGTAGAGCAACAACTTTCTGACGCGATCACTGCGATGCATAACCAGGACAGCGAGCTGGCTCAGCGCGTTGTTGAGGGTGATAAGCAGGTGAACATGATGGAAGTCGCTATCGACGAAGCCTGTGTGCGTATTATTGCCAAGCGCCAGCCGACCGCCAGCGACCTGCGTCTGGTGATGGCGATTATCAAAACGATCGCTGAGCTGGAACGTATTGGCGATGTTGCCGATAAAATCTGCCGCACAGCGCTTGAGAAATTCTCCTCGCAGCACCAGCCGCTGCTGGTAAGCCTGGAATCTTTGGGCCGCCATACCGTGCAGATGCTGCACGACGTACTGGATGCTTTCGCGCGTATGGATATTGACGAAGCGGTACGTATCTACCGTGAAGACAAGAAAGTGGATCAGGAATATGAAGGTATCGTACGCCAACTGATGACCTACATGATGGAAGATCCGCGCACCATTCCAAGCGTGTTAACCGCGCTATTCTGCGCCCGTTCCATTGAGCGTATCGGCGACCGTTGCCAGAATATTTGCGAATACATTTTCTATTTTGTTAAAGGCCAGGATTTCCGTCATGTTGGCGGTGATGAACTGGATAAACTGCTCGCCGGAAAAGACCCGAAAGAGTGATTTCCGCGCTCAGCAAATAAAAACGCCAGCGACATATCTGCTGGCGTTTTTTTGCTGATTTGCAGGAGAGTGTCAGATGTAACGCACTGTTTATTTATAACCCCAACAAGCCTTCCCATTTCTTTCTCCTGAAAACCCACAGTTCTGATTCTGGAATAAATTAACGACGTTCTGTATCAGGCCGGTACCGGAATCTGGCCCATAAAAATGTACCGCTGCTGAAATGGTGAACTAAAAACCCGTGGTAAATCACAGTTTATTATTTTGCGCATTGCCGGTGGGTTAAAAATCGCTATGTTGTGGGCTGAAACTGGATTGCTACCGCTTTGCGGGCTAAACCTGACATCTCCCTTCTGGAGGTGCCAGGTTTTTTGTTTTTAGGGCTGAGTAAAAAACAGCCAGCCGCAAAGATGTGTCCAGTACAGGATTGTTACTGCTTTCGACAGGCAAAACCTGAACTCACACCCGATTCATCTCGGGTGGGTTCAGGTTTTTTTTTATCCAAAAAATGGTTGGATGGAAACCATGAAAAAAACAATACCCTTAATTCTGGCATCATCATTTTTATACTCAGTTACCCCTGCGATGGCCGCAACCGGAAATATGACCATCGAACAGCGCCTTGCGGCGCTGGAGAAAGATCTCAGCGAAACAAAAAAGGAATTACAGCGCTACAAGGATGAAGAGAAGAATAAGCAGGCGGTTTACTTTTCGCAGACCGCTTCTGCGCCTGCGCCCGCATCTGCGACGGCAAGTACAGCGAAAATGACACCGGCCCCTGCTGCTGTGCTGGTTCAGACAGCGCCAGCGCCGGGTGCTCAGCCGTCTAAAACTGAAGATGTTTCATCCATGTCGATGAAAGATCTCAGTAAGTTCGTCAAAGACGAAATTGGCTTTAGTTACAACGGTTATTTCCGCTCGGGATGGGCGACCACCACGAACGGATCGCCCAAATCCTGGGCTATCGGCTCGTTGGGGCGTTTTGGCAACGAATACACCAGTTGGTTTGATTTGCAGTTCTCCCAGCGTGTCTATAACGAAAATGGTAAGAGCGCGAAAGCTGTCGTCATGCTCGATGGTAACGTTGGGCAGTCCTATTCTGCTGGCTGGTTTGGCGACAACAGCACCAATGAAAACTACCTGCAGTTCTCTGATATCTACCTGACCACCACCGGTTTCCTGCCATTCGCCCCGGAAGCGGATATGTGGGTGGGTAAGCACCAGCTTCCCAAATATGAAGTACAGATGCTCGACTGGAAAACGCAGCGTACTGATGCCTCCGGCGGCGTTGGGATTGAAAACATGAAGCTTGGCAGCGGTAAGCTTGATATCGCGCTGCTGCGTGAAGATATTGATCAATACGACCGCTCACTAAGCCACTCACAGAAACTTAACACCAACACCGTTGATGTCCGCTATAAAGCCATTCCGTTGTGGGATAAAGCAGAACTGATGGTCAATGGTCGTTACGCGATGGCGAACTCGACGGATACGCAGAAAGAGAACGTGAACGACAACGGGTATTACAAATGGAAAGACACCTGGATGTTTGGCACGGCGTTAACGCAGAAATTTAAAAACGGCGGTTATAACGAATTTAGCTTCCTGATGGCCAATAACTCACTGGCAAGCAGCTTTGCCCGTTACAGCGGTTCCAGCCCGTACATCGCGTTCAATGGTCGTTACTATGGCGATCACACCAACGGTACGGCGATTCGTCTGGTCTCGCAGGGCGAAACCTATTTGCGTGACTATGTGATCGTGGCCAATGCGCTGGTCTATTCACGAGGCGAAGATGTCTATAGCTATGAGACTGGCGCTCACAGTGACTTCACCAGCTATCGTGCGGTGGTACGTCCGGCGTATATCTGGGACAAATACAACCAGACGGGCGTAGAACTGGCGTATTTCAACCAGCAGAACAAAAATCAATACGGCGCGAAGTTCAAAGAGGCAGGGTATAAAACCACGCTTTACCATACGCTTAAGGTCAACACCAGTATGCTGACATCCCGCCCGGAAATTCGTTTTTATGGTACCTACATCCATGCGCTGGATAACGAACTGGATAATTTCAGCTTCGCTGATGAGAAAAATAACCAGTTTGCCGCAGGCGTTCAGGCTGAGGTCTGGTGGTAATGCCCGCTTAATAACTCTGCATGAACGACAAAAAAATACGAGGGATTTGATATGAAAAGAAACATCGCCTGTCTGACACTCGCCATCACCGCACTGCTTGGCAGCGCGGCTATTCCCGCCATTGCGGCCCCTTTTCCGGCAACCCCGGATTTGTCGGTGCCGGTCAGCCAGTATGTGACTCAGGTGAATGCCGATAAAAGCATTACCTTTCGCCTGTTTGCGCCAGCAGCAAAACGGGTGTCGGTGGTTACCGGTTCCACCCCGGACAGCTTTGTCTCCCATGATATGAGCAAAGATGAGAGCGGCGTCTGGTCCTGGAAAAGCGAATCTCTGGCGCCGAATCTGTACGAATATTACTTTGATGTGGATGGTTTTCGTTCGGTAGACACGGGAAGCCGTTTTCAGAAACCGCAGCGTCAGGTTAACACCAGCCTGATCCTGGTTCCGGGAAGTATTCTCGACGATCGCGCCGTACCGCATGGCGATCTCTTGACGGTGACTTATCACTCGAAAGCGTTGAGCTCAGAGCGTCGCGTCTATATCTGGACACCGCCAGGCTATAACGGCAAAGGTGAGCCGCTGCCGGTCCTCTATTTCTATCATGGTTTTGGTGATACCGGTCTCTCGGCTATCGATCAGGGGCGCCTGCCGCAGATCATGGACAACCTGCTGGCCGAAGGCAAAATCAAACCAATGCTGGTGGTCGTGCCGGATACGGAAACCGACATCGCGCAGGCGATTGCGGAAAACTATCCGCCGAAAGAGCGTCGCAAAACTTTCTATCCGCTGAATGCTAAAGCGGCCGATCGCGAACTGATGCATGACATCATCCCGATGGTCGATGCGCGGTTTAACGTGCGCAAAGATGCAAGCGGGCGCGCGCTGGCCGGGTTATCGCAGGGCGGTTATCAGGCGCTGGTCTCAGGGATGAACCATCTTGATAGCTTTGGCTGGCTGGCAACCTTGAGTGGCGTAACGACCACAACCGTTCCGGATGCGGGTGTTACCGCTCAGCTTAACAAGCCTCAGGAGATCAACAAGCAACTGCATAACTTCACGGTGGTGGTCGGTGAAAAAGATTCCGTCACGGGCAAAGACATTGCCGGTCTGAAAAGCGATCTTGAGAAGCAAGGCATTAAATTCGACTACAAGATGTACCCGGGCCTGAACCACGAAATGGATGTCTGGCGTCCGGCGTATGCCGAGTTTGTCCAGAAACTGTTTAAGTGATGCATTACGCCTCTCCTGTTAGGGAGAGGCGTTTACCGTTAGCGCGTAATGTTCCAGCCGCGCGCTTTCCACAATGCCGGGAGCTGCGACAGCTCGGTGAACGTGGTCACCTGCGGATGGTCGATCGGTTTGTTATGCGGATCGGCACAGAAATAAAAGACTTCCATGCCTGCAGCAATACCCGACTGTGCGCCCGCCACCGAATCATCAATCAGAATGCAGCGCGTTGTATTCACATTCAGCGCTTTTGCCGCATGGAACATCAGTTCCGGGTCGGGCTTCCAGCGTTGAATATCGTAGCCGCTGAACAGCAGATTCGGGAAATGGTGCAGAAGACCGGTTTTGCCAAGTGAATGCTCCATTTTGCTTACCGGGCCGTTAGAGACCACACAGACAGGCACGGTGACTGCATCAAGCAGCTCTTTCGCCCCCGGAATGATTTCCAGCTCGGAATCAAACAGCCGCGCCACTTCGCTGCGAAATACTGGCTCCAGTTTGGTTTTGTCCAGCGTCACGCCGTGTTCTTCGCCTGTCACCTCGATTATCTCGTAGAGTTTCATACCTTTGAAACGTTTGAACACCTCTTCAAGATCGAGCGTGATGCCAAATTCTTTAAACATATGCACATATGCGCGCGAACAGATGACTTCACTGTCTACCAGGGTGCCGTCACAGTCGAAAAATACTGCTTCAATTTGGGACATGCCGTTTCCTGTATATTGCAAGTTTATCGTTTACTTAAGGCAGATTACCCCACGCAATCGTTGCCGTATAAGCAAATTCAATGAAAAAAAGTGTGTGATAACCGTCAACATTGTCTCATTTTGGTATAGGATAGCGACGAATTTTCCCTCCTTGTTCGGAAATTGATAATGAGCCAACAACACACTACCCAGGCGTCGAGCCAAGGGTTGCTTGAGCGCGTGTTTAAACTGCGTGAACATGGCACGTCGGCACGCACCGAAGTGATCGCCGGTTTCACCACGTTTTTGACGATGGTCTACATCGTTTTTGTTAACCCGCAGATTTTGGGTGTCGCCGGGATGGACACCAGTGCGGTCTTCGTCACCACCTGTCTGATTGCCGCGTTCGGCAGTATCCTGATGGGTCTGTTTGCTAACCTGCCGGTTGCACTGGCACCCGCGATGGGCCTGAATGCCTTCTTCGCGTTTGTGGTGGTGGGCGCGATGGGGCTCTCCTGGCAAATTGGGATGGGCGCGATTTTCTGGGGTGCGGTAGGTCTGCTGTTGCTGACTATTTTCCGCGTTCGTTACTGGATGATTGCCAATATCCCGGTGAGCCTGCGTGTGGGCATCACCAGCGGTATTGGTCTGTTTATCGGTATGATGGGCCTGAAAAACGCCGGTGTGATTGTGCCGAACAAAGATACGCTGGTGGCCATTGGTAACCTGACGTCTCACAGCGTCCTGCTGGGTGTTCTGGGCTTCTTTATTATTGCTGTTCTGGCTTCCCGCAATATTCATGCTGCGGTACTGATTTCTATCGTCGTGACCACTCTGCTGGGCTGGATGATGGGCGATGTGCAGTATCACGGGATTATTTCCGCGCCGCCGAGCGTGGCGAGCGTTGTGGGTAATGTTGATCTGGCCGGGTCGTTCAACATTGGCCTGGCAGGCGTTATCTTCTCCTTTATGCTGGTTAACCTCTTTGACTCCTCCGGTACCCTGCTTGGTGTGACCGACAAAGCGGGTCTGGTTGATGAGAACGGTAAATTCCCGCGCATGAAGCAGGCGCTGTATGTCGACAGTATCTCTTCCGTGGCGGGTTCGTTCATCGGTACCTCTTCGGTGACCGCGTATATCGAATCCTCATCCGGTGTCTCTGTTGGTGGCCGCACAGGTCTGACTGCTGTTGTCGTCGGCATCCTGTTCCTGTTGGTTATCTTCCTGTCGCCGCTGGCCGGAATGGTTCCTGCTTACGCTGCTGCGGGCGCGCTGATTTATGTTGGCGTTCTGATGACATCCAGCCTTTCTCGCGTGAAGTGGGATGATCTGACCGAAGCGGTTCCGGCGTTTATTACTGCCGTGATGATGCCGTTCAGCTTCTCAATTACCGAAGGGATCGCACTTGGCTTTATCTCTTACTGTGTGATGAAGCTGTTCACTGGGCGCCTGCGTGACCTCAGCCCGTGTGTGGTTGTGGTTGCGGTGCTCTTCGTGCTGAAAATCGTCTTTATCGACGCCAAATAAGCAGTAAGCCCTTTTCGAAGAAAAGGGCTTTAGTGTTTGCTCCCTCTGCCCGTGGGAGAGGGCCTGGGTGAGGGCATCAGCCCGCACTTCGCTTACGCTTTTACCCGCTGAATATAGTCGCCAAAGGCCGTCAACTGCCCGGTCAGATGATCGAGCGTGCTTTGATCCACCACTTCTCCCGTCTGCTGATCGACTTTGCTTTGAATCACGCCGCCCATAAATTCTGGCTTGTTCATTACCATGGCATCAAGGAAGACCAGGATTTGCCGCAGGTGATACTGGCAACGCGCGCCGCCAATCGCGCCCATTGAACTGGTCTGGATA
Organism: Phytobacter sp. SCO41; assembly: GCF_003073275.1. Taxonomy (NCBI): domain Bacteria; kingdom Pseudomonadati; phylum Pseudomonadota; class Gammaproteobacteria; order Enterobacterales; family Enterobacteriaceae; genus Phytobacter; species Phytobacter sp. SCO41. The sequence continues at coordinate 5,592,878 of NZ_CP027225.1, forward strand.
AGCACCGGTTTGCCGGACAGCGGTTGTTCAGGAAGACGTGAGAGCCAGTCAATGGCGTTTTTCAGCCCACCGGGTACGGAATAGTTATATTCCGGGGTCACAATGACCACACCATCCGCTTCGCGAATCTGTTGTGCAATCTCTTCGATACGGGCGGGAAAACCCTCTTCCTGCTGCAAATCGGCGTCATACAGCGGAATGTCACCGATGGACGGCAAAGGTAAGACTGCCATGCCCGCTGGGGCCAGTTTGGGTAGCGTCCGCGCAACCATCGCGTTAAACGATCCTTTACGCAAACTACCCAGTAACGTCACAACGTTAAGTGATGCAGACATAATGACTCCTTGCGATCGGGTCAGTTAATAATAAGGGCTTTTTCTGCTGGCAAACTGGTGAAGCGCATCAGGCGGGAGAGGGGATCGTTCGCGCGTGTCTGCACGTCTGGCAGAAAGCGCCACCCATTTTTGCTGTCAAACTCCCAGATCTTGAGGCTCTCGATGGCCGGCGTCACCGCAACCGACCAGATCAAGACATCCTCAGCATCACATAAAACTTCGACCTGAGCCAGTTGGGGAACGCGCAGTCGTCCGGCGCCAGGTAGCAGTTGCAACATGCCGGGGGAATCCTGCATTTGATTGAGAAGCTTAAGCACGCTTTGTCTCAGGGTTGAGAGCTGCGCCTGTGCTTCGTTGGGATCGTTCTGGTTGTTGATCCAGAGCTGTTCGTTGCTGCTGAACTGCCAGGATTTTTGTGCATGGGGGCTGTGAAAACTGCGGGTGGCGCGCTGTAACTCCATGTCCAGACCACACTCGCCTTCTGTAGTGATCGCCACGCCAACCATATTTCCGGCGTATGCCAGAGAGAAATGTGGCAGGCCAGGATCGGAAAATTTCGGGCGTCCGCTGGATTCAATTATGATGTCCGGGAGTTCGCTGATGCCATAAAGCATAAACATCATTTCAGCGAGCAGTGCCCGTGAAGCCAGATAGCGCGACTGCTGGTGTTCAGGAAGTTGCCGGGCGCTGTTATGACAGGCCTGGGAGAGCCGCGTTGAAACTAAACATCCCTCTGAGAGGATCCCTCGTGCAAAATGCGTTGCCATTTTCCCTCCGTGATAATGGTCTGATGCAGGAAACGATAATCAACATTATCGCGCATACCGCATAGGTTTTAATGCGGAAAAACGCTGATGAAAAGGCCAATCTGGCCACATTTACAATAAATTTAGTCAATATGTGCCCATCTACATATTTCCTGCACAATTCATTCAATCGGCAGCACGCGTGTCCAGTTGTAATTCACCTGAGCCAGTTTCAGAGTCCCTTCTACGCTGCCGTAGCGTTGCTGGCGATTTGCGAGGTAAAAGTGCCGTAATGATGGGGGCAGGTATTGTGCCTGATAACGTAATAGCGTTGTGTGCCAGAATGGCGGTGGTAGTGGGGTATGCGCATGGCGGTCAATCAGATGATTGCGCCAGGGGGAGGCCAGTAGCGCGTCGCAAAATTGCTGGCGTGCCTGTTGGCTTTTTTCATCAGGAATACCAGCCAGCAAAATCTGACCCGGTAGCGCAACCAGCCGCAGCTCATTTATGCGAACGGTATGTTGCCGCCAGCGCTGCCAGAGTGTCAGTAAAGAGGCCATATTCTCAGGCGGCTCTGCGGCGCTATAAAGCGGCAGCGTGATCGGGATAAAGGTAAAGTGCAGGCCGTCGGCGGGCATGACATCGGCCAGCGTATCATCGCTCACCCGTATCGCAAGCTGCTGGCGCAGCGAGGCGATGGCAGTGGGTAGGGAGGGCTGAATCCCGCTCGCCAGCGCCAGTTTGTGCGGGTCGTAATAAGCTTGTTGCATGATCTCGCCGCAATCAGGCGCCTTCTGCCAGGCGACCAGCGTGCGTTCACTGGTCGCTTCGTAGATGGCGGACAGGGCATCGGCCGTCTGGCTCATTTACCGATACAGAAGCTGGAGAAAATACGGCCCAGCAGATCGTCGGAGGTAAACTCACCGGTGATCTCACTCAATGCCTGCTGTGCCAGTCTCAGCTCTTCTGCCAGCAGTTCGCCTGCCCAGGCACCCAGTAGCTGCGCTTTACCCTGTTCAAGGTGACTGGCGGCGTCTGAGAGCGCCTGCAGATGGCGACGACGTGCCAGGAAGCCGCCTTCCATATTGGTATCAAAGCCCATGCTCTGCTTGAGATGATTACGCAACTCATCCACGCCTTCGCCAGTACGTGCCGACAGGCGGATAAGTGAGTGACCATTTATATCGCTGATGCCCGGCGTTTCACCGGTCACATCCGCTTTGTTACGCACCACGGTAATGGGCAATTTGGCGGGCAGACGTGCAATAAAGTCCGGCCAGATATCCGCCGGGTCAACGGCGCTGGTGGTAGTGCCATCCACCATAAACAGTACGCGGTCTGCCTGTTCAATCTCCTGCCAGGCACGTTCAATGCCGATACGCTCAACTTCGTCGCTGGCATCGCGCAGCCCGGCGGTGTCGATGATGTGCAGCGGCATACCATCAATGTGGATATGCTCGCGCAGCACGTCGCGGGTAGTGCCGGCGATGTCGGTCACGATCGCCGCCTCACGGCCTGCCAGTGCGTTCAGCAGGCTCGATTTCCCGGCGTTTGGACGCCCGGCAATCACTACCTTCATCCCTTCGCGCAGCAGGCTGCCCTGGCGCGCTTCGGCGCGCACAGCATCCAGATCGCCCATCACGCTGTTAAGCTGAGCTTCAATTTTGCCGTCAGACAGGAAGTCGATTTCCTCATCCGGGAAATCAATGGCCGCTTCCACGTAGATACGCAGGTGAGTGAGTGCTTCCACAAGGTGATTAATGCGTGCGGAAAACGCCCCCTGCAGTGAGTTCAGCGCCGAGCGTGCCGCCTGTTCTGAACTGGCGTCAATCAGATCGGCAATGGCTTCCGCCTGGGCTAAATCGAGTTTGTCATTGAGGAATGCTCGTTCGGAGAACTCTCCCGGTTTCGCAATGCGTACGCCCGGAAGTGTCAGAATACGTTTGAGCAGCAGATCGAGTATCACCGGGCCGCCGTGGCCCTGCAGTTCCAGCACGTCTTCGCCAGTGAATGAATTCGGGCCTGGAAACCACAGCGCAATGCCCTGATCTAACGCGGTACCGTCGGCATCCCTAAACGGCAGATAGTCGGCGTAGCGCGGTTTTGGCAGCTTACCCAGCACGGCTTGCGCGACATCACGCGCGTTGAGGCCGGAAATACGCAGGATACCAACACCACCGCGTCCCGGTGGGGTAGCCTGGGCGACGATCGTGTCGTTATGGCTCATGATATGTCTCATTGAATCCCAATAAAAAGGGCGGTCATGAGACCGCCCTGTCATTACTATTCTGATTACCGGGTGGCGCTACGCTTACCCGGCCTTCACCGAATCAGGAGCTTTTCTTCTCGCGGCTATGCAGCCCACGTTTCTCCAGACCACGGTAAATCAACTGCTGCTGAATAATGGTCACCAGGTTGCTGACGATATAGTACAGCACCAGACCTGACGGGAACCACAGGAAGAACACCGTGAAGATGACCGGCATAAAGGTCATGATCTTCTGCTGCATCGGGTCGGCCACGGTGGTCGGAGACATCTTCTGAATGAAGAACATCGTCACGCCCATCAGGATCGGCAGGATGTAGTACGGGTCTTGTGCAGACAGGTCATGGATCCACAGGGCGAACGGCGCATGGCGCAGTTCAACGGAACCCATCAGCATGTAGTACAGCGCAAGGAAGATTGGCATCTGGATAACCAGCGGGAAGCAACCACCCAGCGGGTTAACTTTCTCTGCTTTGTACAGCGCCATCATTTCCTGGCTCTGACGCTGCTTGTCATCGCCCAGACGCTCACGCATTGCCGCAATTTTCGGCTGCAGCATACGCATTTTCGCCATGGAGGTGTACTGCGCTTTAGTCAGCGGGTACATGATGCCACGAACGATAAAGGTAATTGCGATGATGGAGAAGCCCCAGTTACCCAGGAAGCTGTGGATCCATTTCAGCAGTTTGAACAGCGGCTGAGAGATAAACCACAGCCAGCCGTAATCCACGGTCAGATCCAGGTGCGGCGCAACGGCAGCCATTTTATCCTGAATTTCCGGGCCGACCCACAGAGTGCTGCCCAGCGTACTGGTTTGACCCGGCTGAACCAGAACCGGTTCAGATTTATAACCGATAGCGGCAATACCGTTGCCCAGGTTCGCCGTGTAGAAGTTATTGGTGCCTTCGTTACGCGGAACCCATGCGGTAGCGAAATACTGCTGCAGCATGGAGACCCAACCGCCTTTTGCGCTGACGTTCAGGTTTTCGTTATCGGCGATGGTGTCAAATTTGTATTTTTCATACTTCGCGTCCGGCGTGGAGTACGCAGCGCCGCGGAAAGTATGCAATGCAAAGTTGCTGCTGCCGGTGTCGCGGTGCGACGGCAGATTGATGGACTGTTTCAACTGACCAAAGGTAGCCACTTCCAGCGGTTTCTCGCCGGCGTTCTGCACGTTGTAACCTACGTTCACCGCATATTCACCGCGTTTCAGGGTGAAGGTTTTGGTGAAGGTGTTACCAGCAGCATCGGTATAGGTCAGCGGAATGGCCAGTTCGTTCTGGCCATCAGCCAGCACAAACGCATCTTTTTCGCTGTTGTACAGAGGACGTGGGCCGTTCGCCGGATTATCCGGGCCGTCGCGACCGGTCAGACCGCTCTGCGCCTGATAGATAAACTGCGGGGTCGTTTCCAGTAACTGGAACGGCTCGCTGGAACCCAGCTCTTTCGGATAACCCAAAAGCTGTGCCTGCTCGACATCACCACCACGGGTGTTGATAGTCAATTCCAGCACGTCGGTTTTAACCGTAATCAGTTTCCCCTGGCCACTGGCTGGTACGCCCTGGTCGGCTGCGCTACCCGCTGCGGTGGTCGTAGTCTGCGTGGTCTGCTGCTGAGGCTGAGGATTTTTATCCTGCTCCCAGGCTTGCCAGATCATGAAAGACACGAACAACAAAGCGATGACAAAAAGATTGCGTTGCGAATCCATCGTTAGTGTTCTCTGGTATTAAAGGGTCCTGGCGGGACGGGGTCGTCTCCACCCGGGTGTAAAGGGTGGCATTTTAATACGCGTTTCACTGTCAACCAACTGCCTTTTATCACTCCAAACCTGCGCAATGCCTCAATTCCATAGCGAGAGCATGACGGGTTGAAACGGCAACGCGGCCCGAGTAGCGGACTAATCAGGATTTGATAGACCCGAATCAGGCCTATCAGGAGCCGAGTGCCAGGCGACAATGGCGGCGCCATAATTTTTCCAACGCTTCCGAAAGAGCACGGTTATCGAGGTCAGCAACCCCCTTTTTCGCCACTACCACGAAATCCATTGCGGGAAGTTCATGTTGACGCAAACGAAAACTTTCACGCGTCAGACGTTTAATCCGGTTGCGTTCATGTGCGCGTTTGACGTTTTTCTTAGCGACGGTAAGACCGATACGGGGATGCCCCAGCGAATTCAGGCGGCCGAGGATGGTGATTTGCGGCGTGCCAGCCCGTTGTGGCTGCTGGAAGACGAAAGTGAAATGACTGGGAGTTAACAAACGTAACTCCCTGGGAAATGCGAGCTTAACCACTCAGGGTTAGCTTTATTACTTGGAAACGGTCAGACGTGCGCGGCCTTTAGCGCGACGACGAGCCAGAACCTGGCGACCATTTTTAGTAGCCATACGAGCACGGAAGCCGTGAGAACGGTTGCGCTTCAGTACGGACGGTTGAAAAGTGCGTTTCATGGCGATTTCTACCTAAACTTGAATAAATTCAATGGCTTTTTTGGATACCCGAACGAATATCGTACGACGGACGCCGAAGCCATGGGTGATTAAAGAGGCCGGATTGTAATAATTGTACACTCCGGAGTCAATTCTCTTTCCTTATAACACGCTTATTTTTGCACAGTTTCGCGTAAAAAATAAGCAGTGCTCGACGACTAAAAACGAGCAAAGCACGCCGGGTGGTGGATTATACGGCCTGGCGGGCAAAGCGCAAGGATCCGCCTGGATCTTCATTAGATCGATTAAGCAGGAAATTGGCATTACTCATTAAATTTTCCAATATGCGGCCTAAATCGTCCCGCACTGCACCTGGGATCGATTACACTTACCCGATTCCGAATCCCCCTGTGGATAAATCGTGAAGAATCTGTGATAAACAGAAGATCTCTGACGCAGTTTAGGCTATGATCCGCGGTCCCGATCGCGATCCGTGGATCGTGAACAGGGCAAAGTACACTTTCCTCAACGGTGCAATGATGCAGCCAGAAGGAAGCGTGTAAAACCGCAGATAGCGGTTCGCACGTCACCCTCGTTGGGTCTGATCGACGTGTGTCAACAATCATTAATGTTTCTGCCTTTTATTTATCGATTTTTGTTCGAGTGGAGTCCGCC